>CAWHBD010000001.1:0-3023882 GCA_963827505.1 uncultured Candidatus Rokubacteria bacterium
GCCTGGAGTTTGCACCGGCACGAGTTCGTACGAGCGAGCGCATGACATGATCGTCGAAGACCTCTGGTACAAGAACGCGATCCTTTACTGTCTCGACGTCGAGAAGTACATGGACGCGAACGGCGATGGCATGCGGCGATTTCGAGGGACTCAACCGGCGCCTCGAATACCTGGCAGGCCTCGGCGTGACCTGCGTCTGGCTGCAGCCGTTCTACCCGTCGCCGAACCGCGACAACGGCTACGATATCACGCGACTACTACGGCGTGCACCCCAAGCACGGCTCACCCGGGCGACTTCGTGGAGTTCATGAACCACGCGGAGGCCTCGGGCATGCGAGTGATCGTCGACTTGGTCGTCAACCACACCTCCGATCGCGCACCCCTGGTTCCAGTCCGCGCGCAGCGACCCGAGGTCGCCCTTCCGCGACTGGTACGTCTGGGCCGACGAGCGGCCGACGGACCACGACAAGGGCATGGTGTTCCCGGGCACAGCAGAAGACCACGTGGACGTTCGACGACACCGCGGGCATGTGGTACTTCCACCGCTTCTACGATCACCAGGCCGATCTCGACACCCACAATCCGGCGGTGCGCGCACGAGATCACCAAGATCATGGGCTACTGGCTCGAGCTCGGCGTCTCCGGCTTCCGCATGGACGCCGTGCCGTTCCTCATCGAGCGGAAGGGAGCCGGCGTCGAGCCGGAGCAAGGACTTCGACCTGCTGCACGAGATGCGGCGAGTTCCTGCAGTGGCGCTGCCGCGACGCCATCCTGCTGGCCGAGGCCAACGTGCCGCCGGACGAGAGCATCGAAGTACTTCGGCGACGAAGGCGACCGGCTGCAGCTCATGCTCAACTTCCCGGTCAACCAACGCCTGTTCTACGCGCTTGCCACCGGCGATATCGGACCGCTCGTGTGGGCGCTCCAGCAGACGGCGAAGAAGCCCGCCACGCGCAGTGGGTCCACTTCCTCCGCTCTCACGACGAGCTCGACCTCGGGCGGCTGTCGCGCCGAGCAGCGCGCGCGGTGTTCGAGGCGTTCGCGCCCGAGCAAGTCGCATGCAGCTCTACGACCGCGGGATCCGCCGCCGGCTGGCGCCGATGCTGAGCAACGACCGGCGGCGGCTCGAGCTGGCGTTCAGCCTGCTGTTCTCGCTGCCGGGCACGCCGATGATGCAGTACGGCGACGAGATCGGCATGGGGGACGATCTGGCGCTGGACGAGCGCGAATGCGCCCGCACGCCGATGCAGTGGACGAACGAGCCGCACGGCGGCTTCTCGCGGGCCGAGCGCACCGTGCGCCCTGTCATCGACGACGCGACCTATGGCTACGGGCAGGTCAACGTCGCGCGAGCAGCGCCGCGAGCCGGAGTCGCTGCTGAACTGGACCGAGCGACGCATCCGCATGCGCAAGGAGTGTCCCGAGTTCGGCTGGGGTGAATACACGCGTGCTGCGGACCGACGTCCCCGAGGTGCTGGCGCATCCGTTACGACTTCCGCGGCGTTTCCATGCTCACGCTGCACAACTTCCGAGCCGACGACAGACGGTGACCCTCGATCCCCGGCTACCACACGGAGACCTCCTGGTGGACGTCTTCGACGAGTACCACAGTCGCAGCAAGGGCGGCGCCGGCCACACCATCACGCTGCGCGCCTACGGTCACCGCTGGTATCGGGTGGGCGCCACGGACAACGCGCTGAACCGGACGCCCTACTGAGGACGCTGGGGCGCTTCCGCAAAGGAAGGAGAATGGCGCATGGCACTGCAGATCGGCTACCAGCTCTCCAGCGAGGAGCATCGGCCGGCGGATCTCGTCCGGTACGCGTGCATGGCGGAGGAGCACGGCTTCGACTACGCGACCATCTCGGACCACTTTCATCCCTGGATTGACGCCCAGGGGCAGAGCCCGTTCGTCTGGAGCGTCATCGGGGCCATCGCGCAGGCGACCCAGAACCTTCGCCTCGGTACATGGGTGACATGTCCGACGACGCGTATCCATCCGGCGATCATCGCGCATGCCTCGGCGACGGTCGCGGCGATGATGCCCGGGCGGTTCTTCCTCGGCGTCGGCACGGGCGAGAACCTCAACGAGCACATCCTCGGTGATGCCTGGCCCGAGACCGAGGTCCGGCAGGCCCGGCTCGAGGAGGCGATCGCCGTGATCCGGCTGCTGTGGGAGGGCGGCAACCAGAGTCACCACGGCCGTTACTACACCGTCCAGAACGCCCGCCTCTACACGCTGCCCAAGGAGCCGCCGCCGCTGCTCCTGGCCGTCGGTGGCCCGCGCAGCGCCGAGATCGCCGCTCGGCTGGGCGACGGCCTCATCGCCACGGAGCCCGCAGCGGCCGATGGTCCGCACGTTCGAGGCAGCCGGCGGCCGCGGGAAGCCGCGCTACGGCAGCATGACGGTCTGCTGGGCGAGGGACGAGGCGTCCGCCCGCAAGACCGCCCACAGGATCTGGCCAACGTCGGCCATGGAGAGCTCCCTGGCGTGGGAGCTTCCCCTGCCGAAGCACTTCGAGGACGTCGCCACACTCGTCACCGAGGACGCCGTGGCAGAGTCGGTTGTCTGTGGAGCCGGACGCCGAGCGCTACGTCAAGGCGATCGGCGAGTACGTCAAGGCGGGCTTCGATCATGTTTCCCTGCATCAGGTCGGCCCCGACCAGGAGGGCTTTTTCCGGTTCTTTGCGCGAGACGTGATGCCTCGCGTGCGGAAACGCGGAGCCCCCGGGCGGGCGAGGCGCCGACCGGCACGCCGGGACGTGAGGCGGAAGCGCGCCGCATGAGCGCATTTGAAGGGGCTGGCGGTTGAAAAGGGGCGATCATCCCCCTGCCGGGGCTAGACCCCTGAGCGTTGTCCGAGCGGCGCGGCTGAACCAGGGCGGTCGGCGACCACGACGTCTCGGCGGCCCCGCGCTTGCTGCAAGCGCGGTCATGACGGACCCGTCGCCCCCAAACTGGCTGGCGCCGGCGGGGCCCGCTTCCGCTGAGATCGCGGCGCTGACTTGGGTTGTCCTGATCGCTGGCGCACTGATCTATCTCGCGGTGCTTGGAGTGCTCGGGTGGGCAGTGTGGCGGCCTCGTCGAGGCGCCACGTCTGGTGAGAGGGAGCGGGCCGGCCGTTGGCTCGTCGGCGTCGGTGCCATCACGACCTTTGTCCTCGTCACGGCCCTGTTGTTTCCCGAGTCTGCAAACGCTCTCAGTTGTCTTGCCTCTGAAGGCGCCGGCCGCCATCACGATCGAGGTCACCGGTCATCAGTGGTGGTGGGCCGCCCGATACATCGAGACCACGGCCCAGGATACTGTCGAGACCGCCAACGAGATCCACATCCCGGTCGGAACCCGCATCGCCATCCGTCTGCTGACTCGCGACGTGATTCATAGCTTCTGGGTGCCGCAGCTTCAGGGCAAGCTCGACATGATTCCGGGCAAGCTCAACGTGACCTGGTTGCAGGCTGACCAGCCGGGGATCTACAGAGGGCTGTGCGCGGAGTACTGCGGTCTCCAGCATGCGCACATGGGGCTCCTCGTCGTCGCGCAGCCGCCCGACGAGTTCACGGCGTGGCTGCAGCGCCAGCGTGCGCCGGCCGCCGAGCCCGCTGACGACCTGGCCCGCCAGGGTCAGCGTCTTTCTCGACCGCGGCTGCGCGTTCTGCCACACGATTCGCGGCACGACGGCGTTCTTCGGCCGGACCGGTCCCGACCTTACCCACGTCGCATCCCGCCGGACCCTCGCCGCGGCGACGCTCACCAACGTCGGCGGTCACCTGGCTGGCTGGATAGCGAATCCCCAGGCGCTAAAGCCGGGAAACCGCATGCCGCAGGTACCGCTGGAGCCAGCCGAGTTCCACGCCGTGCTGCGCTATGTCCGGGCCTGCGATAGACACCGACGCCGTCTCCACGGTCGTCCAGGGGGCCGCGCAGCCGGCGGACGGGCCCACCGCGTTCGCGCGCGGCGTGGCGCGACCCTCATGGAATCCTCGGCACGTTCCGTCAGGTCCAGAATATCCCGATCGCCCACCGCTACATGGCGACGGCGTTCGTGTTTTTCCTAGTGGGCGGCCTGCAGGCGCTGCTGCTGCGCGTGCAACTCGCGACGTCGGAGAACACGCTGCTCGACGCGCGGACCTACAACCAGATTTTCACGATGCATGGCACGACGATGATGTTTCTCTTCGTCATCCCGTTCATCGAGGCAATCGCCAGCTACGTCCTGCCGCTCATGCTCGGTACCCGCGACCTGCCATTTCCCCGGCTCACCGCGCTGAGCTACTGGACGTACCTCTTCGGCGGTCTGTTCCTCTACGCGAGCTTCCTCGTCGGCGCCGCACCGGATGGCGGCTGGTTCGCCTACGCGCCGCTGAGCAGCAAGGAGTACTCGCCGGGCCTCGGACTCGACTTCTGGGACATCGGGCTCAGCGTCGCCGAGGTCTCGGCTATTGGCGCGGCGGCCGAGCTGACCATTGGCATTTTGCGGATGCGCGCGCCCGGTATGGCGCTGCACCGCCTGCCACTCTTCGCGTGGGCGATGCTGATCACCGCCGTGATGCTCGTGCTTCGCCTTCACTCCGCTGATCGTGGGTACTGCGTTCCTGGAGTTGGACCGCAAGGGCTGGACACGGTTCTTCGACGCGGAGGCAGGGGGCAAGCCGCTACTCTGGCAGCACATCTTCTGGATCTTCGGTCACCCCGAGGTCTACATCATGCTGCTGCCGGCGGTCGGCATCGTCACCAAGTCGTCCAAACGTTCGCGCGACGGCCGATCGTCGGCTATCCCGCCATGGTGCTGGCCATGATCGCGATCGGCTTCCTGAGCTTCGGCCTGTGGGTGCACCACATGTTCACGACTGGACTCTCCGCCGTAGCGCTCGGTTTCTTCATGGCGGCCAG
The DNA here is from genome assembly GCA_963827505.1 of uncultured Candidatus Rokubacteria bacterium. GTDB lineage: Bacteria > Methylomirabilota > Methylomirabilia > Rokubacteriales > CSP1-6 > AR5. Next base: position 4,892 of record CAWHBD010000001.1, read on the forward strand.
TCTGATGGTGGCCGTCCCGAGCGGCGTGCTGGTGTTCGGCTGGATCGCGACGCTCTGGCTCGGCCGGCCCGTGTGGACGACTTCACTGCTGTTTGCGCTCGGGTTCATCGCGATCTTCGTCCTCGGCGGACTGACGGGCGTGATGCTCGCCGTCGTGCCGTTCAACTGGCAGGCGCACGACTCCCACTTCGTGGTCGGCCATTTTCACTACACCCTAATCGGCGGGCGCAATCTTTCCGTTCTTCGCCGGGGCTCTACTACTGGCTGCCCAAGATCACCGGTCGCATGCTCAGCGAGCGGCTCGGGCGCTGGAACTTCTGGACGATGTTCGTCTTCTTCAACGTGACATTCTTCCCGATGCACATCTCCGGCATTCTCGGCATGCCCCGGCGTGTGTACACGTACCCCTCAGGGCTCGGCTGGGACGGGCCGAACCTCATCTCGAGCCTCGGCGCCTTCGGCTTTGCCGGGGGCGTCGCGCTCTTCCTCGTGAATCTCCTCTGGAGCGCCAGGCGGGGCCGAGTCGCGGCCGCCGACCCCTGGGGTGGCGATACTCTCGAATGGTCGGAGTCCTCGCCGCCGCCGGAGGCCCAGTTTCCGCGCCTGCCGGTAGTGGAAAGTCGTCATCCGCTCTGGTCGCGATCTGCCGTCGCCCCGGAGGGAGTTGCGGCGGTGGGGGTCGTGGCGGCGTTGGATCACGCCCCGAGCCGCTGGCGGGGCGCGCTGCTCGTCTCCGTGGCCGAAGCGCGTCCGCTGGCCGTAGTGCACATGCCGGGAGGCACCATCGCGCCGTTCCTGATGGCGGTCGGCTTCGTGTTCGTATTCGCGGCGGCGCTGGTGGAGTGGCGCTCGCTGCTGGTTGCGGGAGCTCTGATCTGCCTGACAGCACTCGCCGTTTGGTTCTGGCCTAAGGCCTCCGAGCGGGCAGCGCTCGAGGACGGCGGGGTGGGTTCACCGGCCGGGCGCTTGCCCTTGGCGGTGGCCGGCCCGCTCGCGAACGGCTGGTGGGGCACGGTCAGCCTGATCGTCACACTGGCGACGGCACTTACGACGATCCTGGCAAGCTACGTATATGTGATCGACGGCCAGCTCGGTCGTGTGGAGCCGGGTCCTTGGCGCCTGCAGGCGTTGGCGACGGCTGCCGCGCTCGTCGCCAGCCCCGTGGCGTGGTGGATCACGCGACGCCCGCAGGTCGCTATGCGGCGTCGTCTCGGGCTGTCGGCCGCCAGCGCGCTGCTCTTGACGTTCGTCGTCCTCTCCGGGGTGGCGTTCAGCGGTGCGCCGCTGACCCCCAGCGAGAGCGCCTACGCGTCGCTCGTGGCCGTGCTCCTCGGCTTCTCGTGGTGCGTCGCCGGGCTAACGCTCGCCATGCTGGCGGCCGCGCTGGCCTGGGCATGGGGCGCTGCCGACGATGCACGCGGCGTCGGCGTGGCGCTCAACGCGACTCTCGTCGCCCACTTCAGCGCCGCCAGCGCGCTGATTGGATTCGTGACGATCTACGTGACGCCGTGGCTCGGATGAAGTCACTGCTTGCGGTACTCGGCGCCCCGATGGCGTGGATGGCGCATCTACTGACTAGCTATGCCGTGGTCGGGCTCGCCTGCGCGGGCGGGTGGCCGCGCGCCGACGGGAGCATTATGGCCGTGACCGTGGCCTGTCTCGCGTGCGCGTTCGCCAGCGGCGTCCTAGCCTTTCGCCGTTGGGGAGCCGCTGTTCACGGCGAGGGTTGGGAGCGTGACATCATGCTCGTTGGCGTCCTCAGCGCCGTGCTCTTCGCCGTCGCCATCGTACTGGAGGCCGTGGTGCCGGCGTTCGTGCCGCTATGCCCAGTGTGAAATGAGCGAGCCTCTGCCGATTGCCGGCCTGGCGGTCGTCGCCGCCCTCTATGCTCGTGGCGCCTGGCGACTCTGCCTTCGCGGGCGGCCCGCGCAATCGGTCACACGCTGGCGCCTCGCCACGTTTTGGGGCGGAATGCTAGCCGTCGCAGCGGCGCTTCTGCCGCCGGTCGATCATCTTGCCGAGAGTTCGCTGGCCGGGCACATGATCCAGCATCTGCTGCTGGTTGCGGTCGGGGCGCCGTTGATCGCGCTTGGTCGACCAATGGTGCTCCTGGCGATGGCCGGCTCACCCGCGCGGAAGGTGGCTCGTCGCATGGCGCCTTTCGTTCGACGGCTGCTGGCGCGCCCGGTCCAGGTGTGGCTCGGGCACACGATGGTGCTGTGGATCTGGCACGTGCCGGTATTCTACTTAGCCGCGCTGGCTGATCCAATGCTGCATGCCCTGGAGCACGCCACCCTGCTCGGTAGCGGCGTGCTCTTCTGGCTCGTCGTCGCCGAGCCCGGTATACATTTCCGACTCGGATCGATGACGGCCGCGAGTTACCTGTTCGCGGCCGCGATGCAATGCGGGGCGCTGGGCGCGCTCATGACACTGTCGACCACGCCCTGGTATCCGGAGGCCACGACGACCGCGAGCGACCCCCTCGTCGATCAGCACCTCGCCGGAGTGCTGATGTGGGTGCCGGCGACCCTGGTCTATCTCGGCGGCACCCTGGTCGTGCTCGCGAGGCCTTTGAGCGTCGACGACCGGACGCTCGGATGAAGGGCGAGTTCGATCGTCAGCGAGGAGGCCGGCTAGAAGCCCCGCGAAGGGCTCGCGTCGCGCTCGTCGCGTTGCTGATTGCGATAGGCGGAGCCACGCTCGCCTGCGACGTGCGACCTCGGCCCGAGCACGTCGTGACCGGCGGGGATCCACAGCGCGGAGTCGTCGCACTACGCGCACACGGTTGCGGCGGTTGCCATGTGATCCCGGGCCTGGCCGAGGCGCGAGGAACGGTGGGACCGTCGCTGGCGGGGCTGGTGATGCGGACGCACATCGCCGGTCGTCTCACTAACACGCCGCTGAACATCGTGGCGTGGATCCGGTCACCGCGTTCCCTCGATCCCGGCACGTTTATGCCTGACCTCGGTGTGTCCGATCGCCAGGCGCGCGACATCGCGGCCTACCTGTACAGCCTCGGTCCGCGCCCGAGGAGCTTTCCCCCCGGTGGCCGCCGGTGTCGGATAAGACCGACCTGCGACGACGCCAAGACAGGTGATCCGGTCGCTGGTATGGCGTCGCTGGACGCTCACGCAGGGCGTTTCCCGTTGGGGAAGCGAACCCGTGTTTTTCGACCTGCATGTTTTAGCCGCATCGCTGATCTGTTTAGTAGGCGCGTTGCTACCACCCTGGCTTCACCGCCATTTCGGCACGAATTGTGGACTCGGGCAGGGTCGCTGGATCGCTACCGCAGGGGAGCCAGTTGCGGTTAGGTTGCCGCCGCGCGACGCGAATGATCAAGTCGGCGCCGTGGCCCGCGCGCTCAGATAGCACACTATACGGCGCGGACCATGCCTAGAACGGTGAGAATGCGATCACGGGTGGTCCCCCCCGGGGGCACCATCTAGAGTCGCCCCGCCGGACGCTGCCGCTGAACTCGCGCTCGGTCGGGTGCAGCGGCACCGTGCCGTCGGGCGCGGCCAGATCCAGCGGCGCGTCCAGGAACGACGCTCGGAACTTGAAGGACCAGCCGCCAGCCTCGTCCGGCCCGATGTCGATGGGCGTCTGCAGCAACCGCTTCACGACCTGCCGTCCGCGCGCCGGGTCACCGTCGAGGTTGTCGCGGAGGGCCTTGATGGTCGTCACCAGCTCCTCCAGCAGGGCGACCTCGTCCAGCGGCTCGGTCCCGATCTCCAGGCCGTCGAGGTGCTCCAGCGCGGCCTGGGCATCGCGTAGCTCGGCCTCCCGCGCGGCCAGCCGCTCCACGAGGTTCTTGATCTGGCCGCCTTCCTCGATGGCGGTGCTCAGGTTCTCCACGGCGGCCTTCAGGCGGGCGACCTTGCCGTGGGCCTCCGCGCGCTGGGCGCGCACGGCTTCGGGTTGAGCCTGCCGGCGGGCGATCTCGGCCGACAGGGCCTTCACCAGCTCCATCGGCTCCAGCAGCAGCTTCTTCAGCTCGGCCACCACGCGCGCGGTCAGCTCGATGAGTGGGGCGCTGCGGTCGTTGGTGCAGGGGCCATCGGGGAGGCCGCGTCCGGCCCGGCGGTTCGAGCAGGTGAAGTACGTGGTCGGCCGGCCGCGCCTGCCGGTCTTCTTGTTGAGGAACATGTTCCCGCCGCAGACCGCGCATCGCAGCAGGCCGCTGAGGATGTGCTTGCCCTCGGCACCGGCACCGGGCTTCCCGTAGAGCTGGCCGCCCGTGGCGCGGAGGTACTGCTTGTTCGCGGTTTCCATGCGGGCGTGTGCGGCCCGCCAGAGGGGCTCCTCGACGATGCGGAGGTCCGCGCGCTCGACCGTGACCAGCTTGTCGCCGCGCTCCTTCTTCCTGCCGTCCGGCGTCCAGCGGTTGCGGGTCCGGCCGTACACGAGCTTCCCACGGTACAGCTCACGGCCGAGGATCGCCTTGATGCCCGACGCGCTCCACTGGTCGGTGCGCTTCGTGGCGTTTCCCCGGTCCTGGCCCGTGGGGTTGCGGATGCCTTCGCGGTTCAGTGTCGTCGCGATCTTCAGGTAGCCCATCCCCGACGCCGACAGCTCGAACACGCGCCGTACCAGGGCCGCCTCCTCGGGGTCGATCACGCGCTGACGCTGCTTCACGGGGCCGATGTTCTTGTACCCGAGCACGCGCCCGTCCGCGATTCCGTGCTCACCCTGGATGCGGGCCTTGTCGAACTTCTTCTCGCGCGTGTTGACGGACGCCTTCTCGGTGTAGTCGCGGCTGCTGAAGCGGTCGACGCTCCGCAGAAAGCGATCCTTGGCGGTGCCGACGTCCAGGCGCTTCGCCGTGAGGTACTCCCAGACCTCCACACCGTAGCCGGCCAGGATCACCACCGGGTCGACCTCGATGTCGTCCCTGGAGAGCCGGTCGGCGTTGCGAACGACGACCACGTCGAACTTGCCGTCTGCCGCGTCGGCCATCATGCGGCTGCGCTCGACGAGCCGGTTCGTGGCCTGCCCGCTGACGTTGTCGGCGTACACGCCGGTGACCTCCCACTCGCGCGCCTCCGCGAACGTGCGGGCATTCTGCTCCTGCCGGACGACGCTCAGCTCTTCGTCCCGGGCGTCGTCCTTCGTGGACTTCCTGGCGAACACCGCCGCCCTCGTCCCCGCCATCTTCAGCCCCTCCTCGTCGTCTTCGTGGTGAACTGCACGTTGGTGATGGCCCCCGGTCGCTGCTGCCGCACCGCCGCCAGCGCCGCCGCCATCGCGCGGCATGCGGCCCCATCCGCCTCGTCCTGGCCGTAGGGGTCGGGGCGGCGGTACTCCTGGAACGGGACCCCGTCCGGCCAGCAGGTGAGGTCGTGCTCGCGCCGCCACACGACAACCCGGCGCGTGACCGGCCAGGCGGTGCAGTACGAGATGGAGCTGCCGCAGAGGCAGTCGATCAGGGTGCGGCGTGGCCCGGTCTCACGGATCGCCGTCGGCCGCGTGCGGCGCAGACGCGGGTTGGTGGCGCGGCGCCACGCCGTGAAGGTAGGGTACTCGGGCGCCGCGCTCACAGCTTGATCTCCTGCTCGACGGCCAGGATCGTCTTGCCGACCGTGCCCCTGTGGACGTTGAGCCGGACCACGATCTGGCCGGTGTAGCTCGGCGGCAGCCGTAGAGCCGCCACGAGCTGGTCGATCAGGTGGCGCGGGATCACCGCGACTCCACGACGAGGCCAGCGTCCGCCGCGCCGGCCACCCATGTCGGCGACGTACCGTGGCTCGCACAGCAGCGTGCCGCCGGTGAACGGCTGGTAGCCCTCGGTGCTGACGTGCTCCTCGATCCACGCCCTACCGACCAGCGACGCGGCGCGGAGGAGGATGATCGACCCGTGGTCGTGGATCGTGTCGGCGACTGCGTGGCTGCGCAGGGCGGGCCTCCCACGTTGCCGGCGCGTTGCCAGCCGCACGCCTCGGGGTGGCCGAGGATCGCACCGCGTGGGAGGTACTGCGCTTCCCCGTGTCGGTTGCGGCGTAGGTCGTCCGCCTTGGTGGGCGGCGCCTACGGCTCTTCGTGCTGGGAAGATATTACGACAAGGCGCGGGTCGTGTTCAAGTGGCCGGCGGCGACGTGCTCAAGCCATGCTCGTGAAGGAACACGTGCCACTCCCCCTCGGGGTTCGCGTCAGATGCCCCACAGGAAGCCGCCGTCCACCGGGATCTCCGCGCCGGTGACGTAGTCGGAGCAGAGCTGGCCAGGAAGGCGGCGATCCCCGCGAAGTCGTCGGGCGTGCCTAGCCGTCCGGCCGCGATGCGCGCCAGCCCCCGGGCATGCAGGCCCGCATCGGCCTGCAGGCCCTTCGTCATGGCCGTGTCGATATACCCCGGGAGGATCGTGTTCACCTGGATATTGTCCTTCGCCCAGGCGGACGCGCACGTCCGGCTCAGCTGCACGATGCCCGCCTTCGCAGAAGCGTAGACGGAGAGGCGTCCCATCGCGAGATGCGACGCCATCGACCCGATATTGATGATCTTGCCGCCGCCCACCCGCTTCATCTCGGCGTAGGCGAGCTGACTCAGCACGAACGCGCTGGTCAGGTTGGTGTCCATCACGCGGTGCCAATCGGCGAGGGTCAGCTCGTGGGGAAGCTTGCCGCCGCTGCCGACGCCGGCGTTGTTGACGAGGATGTCCAGTCGCCCGTGCCGCCGAACCGTCTCGCGCACCAGGGTCTGACACTGCGCCTCGTCGGTGACGTCCATGGCGTAGGCGCTGACCGGCGGACCCAGCGCGCTCAGCTCCTTCGCCATCGCGGCGTTCTTCTCGGCGTCGCGGCCGGCGATCAGCACGGCCGCCCCGCATTCCAGCAGGCCCCGCGCGATCCCCGAGCCGATGCCGCCGTTCCCGCCCGTCACAATGCCGACCTTGCCGCTCAGTTCGAACCGCCGCATGCGCCTCTCCCTTCTAGCCAGGGTTTGGATTCCGCGAGCTGGACCCGGTTACCCCGGAGCGCCAAGTAGACGTTGGAGTCGGTCTGCCGGAGCGCCTGCTCAGTGTCCCAACACACCACTCGATCTCCCTCTGTCGCGACGAGCTGCCAACCACCGGGCGACACCGGCTGTTGAACAGCCTTTGGCGGGGCTTGATTTTCAACCCGCTGCCACAACACCCACGCGCACTCGGCGGACGCCGTACCGACCGACGCGAGGAGCAGGACGACAACCATCAGGTCGCGGACTTCTGCAACTCGAACACGCGCGTGTCCGTTGTCCGGCCCCGGGTGCTGAACGCGCCGACGGCCTCGTCAAAGCGACGAATCAGTTCCTTGATCTCGCTCCCTTGCAGTGCCCTCCTGAGCGCCGTTTCGCTCTCGAATGGGTACAGGGGCCATGTACTGATGAGATCCATCGCCGTCCAGAACCCGATACCGGGCTGCACCAAGACAGCCCGGAATCAACTTGAACACGTCCGGGATGTGTTCCTAGTTGTACCAGCGATTGAACTCTTCATCATGATCTGGCTCAACGGTCGCCCGGACAATCAGGATATGGTCGGGGAACATGGTCTCTGTCCTCCTCCCGCGCGCCAACATCTCCGTCAGCCGCGCAGACAGCCAACTTCAGCTTCAGCCGTCACGGTCCCTTTTCATCTACTCGACGAGCGATGCTGGCCCGCAGTCGCACGCGATCCACACGACCGGCCACTCAACGCCAGCGTCCAGATCGCCGCAGCGGTCGTGGTCAGTGAAGAAGGCGTCCAGTTCGGTCAGCAGGCTCAACGCCGGGAGCGTACCGCAAGCCATCCGCTTCCGCGACCGGCGATCAACGGACCCGGCGGCGCCACGCTGATCCGACGCCGCCAGCCGTCCTCGGAGATGATCCAGTCCTGCTGCTTCACCTTCAGCCACCGCCGCGTCGGCCCGCCCTCGTACGCGCTGGTCTCGTCCTTCGCCACGAAGCCCCGTAGCCGCGTGCGACCATGTGCGCCCACGCCTTCACGCTGTCCGATGCCAGCCGGCGCACCGGAAACACCAGCTCGCTGCCGGCGACGGCGTCCTCGAGCCGGGCGCGGCGGTCACGCAGCGGCCGCGCGGTGAGGTCGTGGCGATTCGTGGTACAGCAGGTCGAACGCCATCAGGAGCGGCGGCGAGGCGACGGCGTTCTCGTCAGGCTCCCTCAGCAGGTCGAAGCGCGAGCGCCAGTATCCTGTCGCCGAGGGTTGTAGCCGGACATCACGCTCCCCCGCCACCTCCTCGCTCGCAGAACGCATAGCCTCCCGCGCCGGGACGCCAGCGGCCACCATTTCGGGCGCACTCTGCTTCGGGGGTGAAGGCGCCGGACGGCGGCTGATAGCTGCAGCCGCCGAGCGCGGCGGCGACCATCAGTGTTAGGAGCGCCTTCATGCAGAACTCCCTGGTGATGACTGGCGTCTGCATGCGTGTTCCAGCGAGACAGCCCTCCGCGCCTTCGTGGAACTGTCGGACGACGCGCGCAACGAGGCTCACGCCCGCTCCGGTCGCTTGAGCGCCGCCCACGCCGCCCGCTGCACCGCGCGCCATGGCGTCGGCTCCTGCGCCGTGCCCGCTGCCTCGACGGGCTCGTGTCCGCCGTCGCCGTGGTAGAAGACGGCGATCCACTGGCCGACGCCGTGCTCGCCTAGGCTCACGGTGTAGCCCTGGCGCGACATGCCGGTGACGACGAGGCCGATGCCGGACCAGGAGTCGAGCCACCGATGGACAAGCCGCAACTCGGACGCATCCGCCTTGACCAGCACGGCGGCGAGGGCGGCGCGGAGGTGGCGGCCGCGTGGGCGAGCTCCACCAGCCGTTACTCGATGACCTGATCCGCCCGCGCCAGCAGCGACGGCGGGATCGTGAGACCGAGGGCCTTGGCGGTCTTGAGGTTGATGACGAGTTCGAATTTCGTGGGCTGCTCGATGGGAAGGTCGGCGGGCTTCGCGCCCTTGAGAATCTTGTCCACGTAGGTCGCGGCGCGCCGGAACATCTCCGGATAGCTGGCCCCATAAACCAAGAGGCCGCCGGCATCAGCAAACCCCCTGAGCGTAAACACGGCCGGCAGGCGGCTCTTTGATGCGAACTCCACGATTCGTATCCTGTGGGAATAGAAGAAGATGTCCCCTTGGACGATGAGGGCGTCGGAACGCTTCTTCTCCACCGCGGCGAATGCGGTGTCGAACTCGGTTGGACTTTTCACTCCCACGAGGTCCAGGCGCACGCCCAAATGCGTCGCCGTAGCCTTCGCCTCTCTGACAAGACCGTCATGCAGCGGATTGGCCGGATTCCACAGTACGGCCACCTGCGAAAGCTTGGGAACGAGTTCCCTCAGCAGCTCGAGCCGCTTTGCCTCAAGGCCGGGATTGTGAGCGGACAACCCGGTGATGTTCCCGCCGGGCCGCGCCAGGCTCGCGACGAGCTTGGTTCCAACGGGATCTCCGCTCAGCATGACGATGGGGACTGTCTTGGTCACGTTTTTCGCGGCCAAGGTTGACGGCGTACCCCAAGTAACAATAACGTCAGTGCCGACTCTGGCGAGGTCGGCTGCGAGCCGAGGAAGCCGCTCGTCGCTCCCTTCTCCCCATCTGTACTCGAGCAGGATCGTCCGTCCTTCGACATAACCGAGATCGCGTAATCCTTGCCGGAAGTCCTCCCAGAGTGGTGAGTTCTGCGCAACGATGCCGACTCGGGGGATCCTCTTTATCGGCTGTGCGTAGGCTGCTCGCGGTACGGCCAGCGCCCCAGCCAGCGAGGTCACTAGGAAGCGGCGGCGGTCCATGCCGGAACGGTAGGACAGCTCAACGGTCGAAGGCAAGTGCGTCGCCGTCGTCCACCCGCCGTGCGATGCTCGCCCGCACTCGCACGCGATCCACACGATGGGCCCGTCGAGGCCGGCGTCCAGGTCGCCGCAGTGATGGTGGTCGGTGAAGAAGGCGTCCAGCTCGGCCAGCAGGCTCACGGACTGGGAGCCTACCGCAGACGCCCAGGGTCGGCGAGAGGTCAGGCGGCCGGCGCGACCACCCCCTTCCTGGGGACGCCACGCCGCTGGCCGGGCGGTTCGTGATCGCGTCGGGCATCCCGGAGCGCCATCTTCAGCGCGCGACGCCGGGCCTCGATGCGCTTGACGCGACGCCGGGCACCAGGGGACGCGTAGGCGTGCATCCGGGAGTCCTGGCGCATCAGCTTGTGGATGCCGTTGTCCTCACGCGCGCGGCGGAACTTCCTGATCGCCTGCTCCAGGTTGCCGTCGACGACGGTGATCGCATGAGCTGCGCCCCGACTGGGTGTGAGGCCGGGACGCGGACGGTAGCCCGCCAGCCTGCCGGGGACGTGGTCCCAGCTGCGGCAGCAACCTCGTGAAACCGGCGACTGTGGTCGACTCCAGTGCGGCTGACGAGTCGGACGCGGGCGCCGTCCTTGTAGGCGACCATCCGGTACCCGTCCACCTTCTCCTCGTAGACCCAGCCGGGGCGGTGGAAGGGCTCGGGAACTGGGTCGGCTGCATCGGGCGGTACCGAAGGGTGCTCGCCATGCGCCGTCGCTGGCATTTAGGTTGCTGGAGTGGGCGGCGTCGACGGGCGAGAGGGACGAAACCGGGCGAGCAATCTGGGTGGAGGACCCGTGATGAAGACCCTGATCGTCGCTTTGTGCTGTGTGATGTTGCTGGGAGGGTGCGCCATCGCGCACGGGCCGGTGACCGCGGCCGTCACGCTCGACATGAAGGGGCCGGTGTCCGCGGGGCCTGCCATGACGAGCCCGAAGGTCGGCCGCTCCGAGGCCTGGGGCATCCTGGTCTACGCGACGGGCGACGCTAGCATCTCGGCGGCCAAGGCCAACGGCGGCATCACGCGGATCCATCACGTGGATCAGGAAACGACCAACATCCTGGGCATCTACGCCAAGTACGTCACGATCGTGCACGGCGAGTAGCGGCCGGCCCGCGCCAGCCGCACCGGAGTCGCCGGTCCGGCTGGTGTTGGGCCGCTTGCGAATGCTTATCCTCCCCCACCATGGACACGACACCGCCCACCGGCCGCAGCCGCTCGCCCCGACCGCGATCAACCCGATGCCGGCCCAGGTGTCGAGCCGGTGCAGGAGCTGCAGCTTGGGCTCGATGGGCTTGAGCTGGAGGAAGCCGAGGGCGGCGCGGAGGGAGGAGAGGCGGCGGTCAGTCATTGGGGAGGAGCGGCTGACGAGGGGCCGGCACAAGGCGTCCGTACACATGTTCTGTTTTGCTCAGCTTTTCAGGCGCGGTGCTGGTTCCATGAGGTAAGGAGGGTCGCGTCACATGGCTGAGAGCGGGAGAATCTGCGTCGAGTGCGGCCGTCCGGTAGCGAGGTTCTCGGGGATCACGATCAACGGCGTTAGGTACCACGCCCACTGCTGGACCGTAGATGGGCCTCTTCCGAAAAAGGCTCCGCCAGCGACCAGCCTTGATCCGCCGCGTGCGAGCGTGGACGACCACTATGATTGTCACAGGCTTATGCCAGCGGTGGAGGCGCCGCAGCTCGGACGCTAACGGCTCGGACTGGGAGGAAGCCGAGGGCGGCGCGGAGGTTGGCCCCGCGGTTGGAGTTAGCCACGCGAACCGCGAACGATGGCCGCCCTGACGGCTACCCTCAGCAGGGCGAGGCTGAAGGGCTTCGTAAGGTAGTCGCAGGCGCCGGCCTCAAGCGCGCGGCGCTTGACCTCAGCGTCTTGATTGCCAGAAAGAATCACGACGGGAATGTGCGGATACTTGCAGCGCAGATGCTGCAGCACCTCCATCCCAGACATCGCGGGCATCGCGAGATCAAGTACGACGACGCTCGGATTGAAGGTCGGCACGAGATGCAGAGCCTCCGTCCCACTCGCGGCCGATGCGACCACGTATCCGACCGTGGCCAGCACGTCACACAGCATCGAGCTGACGACCGGTTCGTCGTCCACGACCAGAACCCGGCCAGGCTCGGCCGCCACCCTGCTCATCCTCCGAGGTGCCGACGCGCCGCCAGAAGCGTTGAAAGTCTCCGCTGATACCTGGCCTGTCGCGCGTCGGCGATCCCCGCAGCACGGAGGGTGTCTTCCGGCTTGATGGCCGGCTCTGCCACCCGAGATCGCATCCGTTGCACGGCCCAGTAGAGATCGTGGGCGTCGATGACGAGGCCGCACCTAGGGCACGTCCGGGCCACGCCTCTCTGGACCACGCCGGGGCGGATCGGGGTTACGGTGGCCATCGGGTGCCCCCCTTCGCGCGCAGGCGCCAGGGAACGCGTGCCATCGGCAGACGGTGGCTCGGGGCGCGGCTTGGCGGCCTTCCGCTTCACTCGATGACCTGATCCGCCCGCGCCAGCAGCGACGGCGGGATCGTGAGGCCGAGCGCCTTCGCGGTCTTGAGGTTGATCACGAGCTCGAACTCGGTCGGCCGCTCGACGGGCAGTTCGGCGGGCTTGGCCCCCTTGAGGATCTTATCCACGTAGGTGGCGGCCCGCCGGTGGAGATCGAGAAAGCTCGGCCCGTAAGACATGAGACCCCCGGCCTCCACACTCTCCCTGACGCCGTATGCTGCCGGCAGGCGGCTCCTGGCTGCGAGGTCTGCGAGCCGTGTTCGGTGGGAGTTGAGCATCACATCTGACAGTACGAGGAGGGCTCCCACGCGCTCTTTGGCCATCGCCGCGAATGCGCCGTCGAACTCGTTCGGACCTCGAGCCTCCAGCAGTTGAAGCTGCACTCCCAACGACCGGGCCGCGACGTTCACTTCTCTTATCGCGAGCTGGTGGTACGCATTGGTCGGGTTCGAGAGGATGGCCACATGGCGGATCTTGGGGACGATCTCCTTGAGCAGCTCCAGTTGTTTGGCGACCCATTCCAGGCCGGCGGTGCCGGACACCCCTGTCACGTTCCCGCCCGGGCGAGCGAGGCTCGCGATGAGCCCGGTGCCAACAGGATCGCGAACGGCAATCATGACGATGGGGATCGTCTCGGTGGCGTTCTTGGCTGCCGTCACTCCTTGCGTCCCCAGCGATACGATGAGGTTCACCTTGAGCCGGACCAGCTCGGCCGCCAAGTCGGGCAGCCGGTCGACCCGATCCTCCGCATATCGATAGTCGATGACAATATTCTGGCCCTCAACCCACCCGAGCTCGCGCAGCCTTTGCCGGAAAGCATCGAGCAGAAGCGGCCTATCGGAAGGGGACGACACCCCAAGAAAACCTATCCGAGGCACCTTTCTCGCCTGCTGCGCCCCAGCGGCGAGCGGCCCAGCGACAGCACCGGACAGCGAGGTCAGCAGGAAACGGCGGCGGTTCACTACTCGATCACCTGATCCGCCCGCAGCAGCAGCGACGGCGGCATCGTGAGCCCGAGCGCCTTCGCCGTACGGAGATTGACCGCGAGCAGGAACTTCTCCGGTCGCTGCACGGGCAGGTCGGCCGGCCGGGCGCCCTTCAGCACCAGGGCCACGTAGCCGGCGGCGCGTCGGTACAGGTCGAGGAAGTCCGGGCCGTACGCCATGAGGCCTCCGGCCTGGGCGAACCCGGGGACGAAGCCGCAGATGGCGGGCACGCGCTGCTTTACGGCCGTGTCGGCAATCCGCTTGAGCGTGGCATTTACGAGCGGCGATGTCAGCACCACCAGTCCGGCGGTTGGGGGCGCCGCCGCCTCGGCGAGGCCGTCGAGGTCGGCGTACACGCGCGCGACCAAGCGGCGGGTCGTCAGCCCGACGAGTCGACCGGCCGCCTCGGTCGCCTCAAACTGCGGAGTATTCACCTGCGCGTCTCCAACGACGACGACGTGCGACAACGTGGGCTTCGCCTCCTTTAGGTACTGGACATATTTGCCTGCGATCTCGGGAAGGTTCAAAGAGAAGCCGGTGAGGTTGCGGCCGGGACGAGCCAGCGTGGTGACCCAGCCGCGCACGACGGGATCGGACTCGAAGTCGAGGCCGACAATCGGTGTCATCTGTGTCGCGCGCGCGACCGCGGCGACGGAGTACGGGTTGACGGCGACGATCACGTCTGCGCCCTCGGTCACGAGCCGCTCGGCGAGAGTCGCATACTGCTCGCCGCCAACGGGGCCAGCGATCTGCATGTTGACCTGCACAGGGCCGTCGAGCCCGAGGCCAGCCTCACGCAGGGCGTCGGCGAACGCCCGGAACGGCGGTGTGCTTCGGAATTCCTTGGCCGAGGAGCCGCCGCCGCCGCTGAGCCACGCGAGTCGCAGCGGCCTTCCTTGGGCGCGCGCAGCACCGGGGACGGCGAGCGCCGCCGCCGTCGCAGTCAACAGGAAGCCGCGTCGGTCCATGCCGGGATGGTGGGGCAGGCGCGGGTCAGGGTCAACCATCGACGATCAGCCGGCCACCGCGTACCACCAGCGCCGCCGCCAGCGCCAGCCCCGCGTCATCGAGCGGCACCGCGAGGGCTGTCATCAGCAGCGCGACGCCCGCCGTGATGCCGAGACAGCCCCAGATGTCGCGCCGGCGGCTGGTCCTCGTGTCGGCCGCCAGGGTCTGCGACTCGCGGGCGGGATCGGCGGCAGGCGGCTGTGGCAGGCGTAGGGGCTGGGACGGCGGCATCGGCGGCGCGAGTACGACCTCTTCCAGCAGCACGACGCAGTCGACCGCTCCAAAAGCCCGCGCGACATGTTCGGCACGGATGCGGTGAACGAGAACAACACGCGCGTCGGGGACGAACTGCACGTCCCCCAGCTCCTCGGAGATCACCCAGTTGCGGTGGCGCTGATCCAGGTAGGTGTCGGCTGCAAACTGCTGCCACTCAGGGCCGGCACGATCACCGATGGTGTTGCGCGACGGGTTGGTGAGGTTGTTCATCAGGAGCCCCCGTTGGCGCCGTAGGCCGCGCCCGCATCGTCTCCTGGCTGCTCCCACCGTGCCGGGCTGCGTGGTCGGTTGGGGGCGGGTCGTAGGGCGCCAGTAGCCCTCGCCGCGCTCTTGATGCTGGGGGTGACTCTACGCCGGGAAGATGGGGACGGTCAACGGGCTGAGGACTCTGGAGATCGTGTACTGGCGCCGAGGTCGATATGACGAGAACCCCTCGCGCTCGGTTTTCTTGGGCCGGAGGGCGGGCTACTTTCGGGCTACTTCGTCATGCACCTCGGGCGCAGTCGGTAGCAGTCGGTCTCGCTGGCCAGCAACCGCGCATGGCGGGAAGTGGGCGTCGTTACAGAGCCTGATGTGGATGGATTGCGATCAAGAACTACGGGGTGACCCGACCACCGGCTCATTCCTAAACTGCGTGCCGGGTGTTCGAGTCACCCCGGCTGTGGCTGATCGGTTTCTACTCCGGGGCGCGGCTCGCCGAGATCGCCGGCCTACGCCGCGAGGATGTCCGCGAGGTGGACGGTGTCCTGTGCTTCGAGGTGCGCCCGCACGAAGGCCGCAGGCTCAAGAACAAGGCCAGCCGGCGCACGGTGCCGCTACAGCCCGAGATCATCGCAGCGGGCCGGCGGATGTTCTGCCCTTCAAGAGCGACGCGCACTACTACAGCAACAGGGTGAATCCGTGGCTGCGCGAGGTGGCCAAGATCACCGACCCTCGGCTGTCATTTCACTCTGTACGCCATGCGGTGAAGGACCGGGTCCGTGCTGCGCGTGTCCCTGAGCCGATCTCACGCGCGTTGATGGGGCACGGGTCAACTGGCGTCGCCGACTCCTACGGCCTCGGCTGCCCGATGTCCGTGCTCGCTGAGGAGATGGCGAACGTCCGCTACTAGCGGCTCGCTCTTACCGGCTCATTTTGTTCGGGGAACGACGCCTAATCCGGGCGGTCGACGAGTTCGTGGCGCACTATCATGGGGAGCGGAACCACCAGGGGCTCGGCTGATCGCGCGAGAGGTCGCTGGGCTCGTCGCCACCCACATTAGGTGCCACGAGCGACTCGGTCGGCTATTGCGCTACTAGCAC
Source organism: uncultured Candidatus Rokubacteria bacterium (assembly GCA_963827505.1). GTDB lineage: Bacteria > Methylomirabilota > Methylomirabilia > Rokubacteriales > CSP1-6 > AR5. The sequence continues at coordinate 20,762 of CAWHBD010000001.1, forward strand.
CGCGCGGCTTGAGCCCTGGGATGAGTTTCGGACACTACGGGGAGGCCGAATGGCGAGCGACCTGCACACGCTGCGGATGGCAGCAGGCCTCGCCAGGATCAGTGTCGCGCGGCGCGGCTCACTGATACTGGATGTACAGCGGACGCGGCAGCAGTCGCAAGACCTCGGACGGCGTGAGGATCGGGTCGCCGGTCTTCGCGTCGTTGTGATAGAAGATCTTGAAGCCGGTGAACGCGACCGGGTACTGCACGATGTAGTCCTTGTACGAGTCGAACTTGAGCCAGGCGGGACCCCAGCCGTCCATGTGCATCACCACCTGCACGGCCGGCGTCGGCTTGATGTTCTCCGCGTCCGGCACCATATCGGATCGGAACCGGTGCACGACGAGGATCTTGGGCGGTAGGTTCTTCTCGCGCACGAGCTTGTCGAGGACCTCGATGAGGTAGTTCACGTCAGTCGCCATCACCTGGCCGACCTTCACGCCCGGACGGATCCCGGCGCGCTTGTGGTGCATGTAGAATTCCGGATCGACGCCCAAGTGGACATCCGGGCGCTCGAGGTACTTCAGCAGCAGCGGCAGCTCTTCCTGCAGCGTGCTGTGGCCCGCCTGGATGTCGACGAAGAGCAGGCCTTGGCGGCTCTGCGCCCACCGGTACGCCTGCTCGATCGTCTGCGGATTCTCGCGTCGGCGCCATCGGCCGTCCGAGCCTGCGGACCCCTGCGCGACCACCGTGACGAGGTGAATCGCCGGGATCACGGGCGTCGATGCATCCGCCGTGCGCCACATCGTGACGGTCTCGTCGAGCCTCGACAGCATCTGTTGCTCGGGATATTCGCCCAGCACGCCCATCTTCTTCGAGTGGGGGTTGCCGTAGTACGCGACGATACGGCTGTGCGGGAGAATCGCGCCGGAGAGCGCGGTCGGTCCGGTCGGCCAGGTCACCATCGCCTTGCGGCCGGCGCGGATCGCCCGGGCATACGCGATCTGATCGTACGGTTTGCGTCCCTGATTGAGCTGGATTTCGCCGGTGTCGTTCGCGCCGGCGAACATGCGCGAGTGCGGGGTCGAACCGGACGCCGCGGCGCGCTGTCCAGCGTCCATGTCTGCGCGCGTCGAGACTTGACCATTCGGATCGCGCTTTGAATCGTCCGCCGTCGCACTCGGCTTCGAGTCGCAATAGGCGACGATGGCCACGGTGATCGCCAGCGATAACAGAAGAGACCTCGTCATGATGAACCTCGGTGAATCGTTGACCTCAGACGCCCCGGGCGTCTCGCGGCAATCAACCGATAGCAAACGCCGTTCCGGGTTAGAGTCCGTGATTTTGAGGCGATTTGTATCGCGACCCTTGACAGAATGGCCGGATACCCGGGAAAGATGTGCCGTTCGGACTCCGCCCCTCGCGCCATCCCGCCGGGCTGAGCCGCGTTACCCCTGCCTCCCGCCGAGCTGCCGGTGGTGACTCTGGCGGTTCTGTGAGGCGGACTCCAACCGACAAAACCGACAAATCCTGAACGGCTCTCAGCGAGAAGCAACCCGAGGATTGATCTGGAACCGCACGGTTGGCCGGCCACCGTCCCGGGCGATCGCCGCTTCTGGCCGGATCCAGCCGAGCTCCCGGAGGCACTCGAGCGCCTCCCCCACCACGCGGGGTTCCGTCAGCTCGGTCCAGTCATTGCGGTAGTCCTCGCGGGCAGTAAACGGGCTCGCCAGCCGCCCTCGAGACATCCGGCTCGCCAGGAGCGCGGCCGCCACGCGCACCCGGTCCGTCACTGTCGCGTACAGCCGCCGCGCATGGGCACGCCGCCGCGGTACTCTATCAGGTACGGCGGCATCGATGCCTTCAACGCCCGTATGACGGCGGAGACAGAGCGCCTGTCGCTCTCCGCGGTGCGACGGCAACTGGAGGGACCCATCGCCGGCTCATCGACTTCATCCGGAGCGAGCCCGAAGGTCAGCTCAGCCGCGAGACGCGCTTCGCCGTTGCCTACGGCTCGACCCGTACGGCCACAAGCCGCAGCACGCCGAGGCGATACGGCAATGGCGACGAATGAGGACGGCCGACCCTCGAGCGGTTGGGAGCCTTCCGATGCCTGGAGCTCAGTAAGTCAGCAGAAACTCAAACTTCAGGGGTCGCTTCCACAATCCAAAGCGGGCCGGTGTTCCGATGGACACGGCGGGTCGAGCGCCCATTAACTAAGTACTTTTTGTGCCGAAGATCGAACGGGTTGGCGCCGTCTGCGGTCACGTCTTCCTCGCCGAACTCGTTGCCCGATTCCTCCTTGTCGTCTGGGGCTTACAGCCCAGCGGGGTTCGGCTCGCGTCGGGCGTTCAGAGCTTCGGAACCGTATCGGCGAATTCCCATGGAGCTAGACTCTCTGCGTGTGGTTGGTTGTGATTGTTCGGTCGGTAAAGCCGAGGTCCTGATTTCGCCCACCAGCGCGCCTAGATCGTCAGGCATACATGGACCAATACCCTCAGCTACATGGATTACGACGAGAAGGGTCGAGATAATCGCTCTAGAGGGCTCGCCATGGTTGCTGCTGTCTACTCGGTCATCGTTTGGGCCGGCATGCTTGTGGTGTTGGTCGGCATGATGAGTCTGGCCGGCCATGTCGACAGAGCGACCCAGTCTGCCAGCGGGCGCGGTATCTGGGTTGATCTCGTACTTCTCGCCCACGCCGTCGTGATTGGGTTGATCACGACGGCGGTGCTGTACTCGTTGTACGTCACCGACGTTGGGACCTACGTATGGTCGAGGCTGCACGGGTAACGGTCGGAGTCAGACGAGCTCACGGCCCGACTGAAGTAGCGCCCCGCTGATCCCGTCCAGGGTGTCGGCGGTGAAAGGTGCGGACGCGAGTCGTAGCTAGGCTCACGCGCTCAGGAGGGGACGGGCAACGCGAGGCGGTCGTTGACGTCCACCCGAGCGAGGGTCATTCGTCGTCGTCCGGGACGCTCCTCACGACGGTTGAACTCGTCGTCTAGGTCCCACTTCTGCAAGCTGTAGATAGCTCGACCTGGGGATCCGCAGAGCGCCCAAGACCGCCCTGTGACGGTCATCCGGACGATCCTCGGCCACCTCGTCCTCGGCCACTCGGGGCAGAGTCCCGGCCCCGCCCCACCCGAATCTGGCGCCGGTGCGCCCTGATCGGATCTGTTCGGGGGCACGGCGAACGCCGTCGTACCGGGGTCCCGAGGTGGCATTCGTGCCATTTGTCCTCGATTCGGCCGGTCCGCTGGTCGATTGACGGCGGCAGTCTGTCTGGCCTAGCATGTCGCTCACCCGGCGGGCTCGCCGACGTCATCCAGCCATTCCGTCCTTAAATCGCGTGCTCGGGGCGAGCCTGGCCGAGCTCGCGGTGAAGGTCGCCTGAACGCCAAGAAAGCGGAGGTCACGATGAGCAGGGTCGAAACGAAGCTCGAGGTCGTCACTATCCCGGTGTCCGACGTCGACCGCGCCAAACGTTTCTACGAGGGCCTGGGGTGGCGGCTCGACGCCGATTTTGCCAAGGGCGACTGGCGTGTGGTCCAGCTGACGCCCCCAGGCTCACCGTGCTCCATTTTCATCGGGAAGGGCCTCACGACCGCCGCGCCGGGATCGGTTCAAGGAACGGTCCTCGTCATCGACGACATCCAGGCCGCACGCGCCGAGCTCGTCGCCCACGGCGCGGACCCGAGCGAGGTCTTCCATTTCGACGGCACCCTCCGTGTCACCGGGACGCAGGGACGCTTGCCGGGCCCGGACCCGGAGCAGCGCTCCTACAGCTCGTGGATCTCGTTCAGCGATCCTGACGGCAACGGCTGGCTGCTACAGGAGGTCACCACCCGGCTTCCTGGACGCGGTCTGAGCAGCTTCGACGTCGCGACGCTGACTGATCTCCTGCGCGAAGCCGAGAAGGGCCACGGCCAGTACGAAGCAACCGCCCCGAAGCACCACTGGTCGGGTTGGTACGCCGCCTACATCGTCGCGCGCCAGCAGGGTAAGACCCCCGAGGAAGCGGCCAAGGATGGCGCGCACCACATGGAGAGTGCCCGCGGGTGAGGGCCGCCGGCATCGGCAAACAAACGGTTGCCAGGAGCGAGCACGGGGCAACGCTCGCGCGCGCCTGGGCCGCAGGAGCGCTCGCGGTCTCGCGGCCCCGCGCGCTGCCGGCGCTCCCGACCGCTGCCGAGCTGGGAGAGATACTGGCCCGCTGATGCCGATCCCGGTTCTGATCGACTGCGACCCCGGTTACGACGATGTGATCGCGATCATGCTCGCGCTGGCGAGCCCCGAGGTGGAGGTGCTCGGGATCACGACCGTCGAGGGGAACCAGCCCGTGGCCGATACGACGGAGAACGCGCTGCGGGTCGTGGAGTTCTTGGCCCGCAAGATTCCCGTCGCTGCGGGCGCCAACCGGCCGTTCGTGCGTGAGCTCCCCTTCTGGCGGACGCCGAGCACGGACAGCGCCGACGTGCGGCGCGACATCCCCGGGCTGCCGCCTGCGACGGGTCGCGCTGTGGACGAGCACGCGATCGATCTCCTCGCGCGGGTCTTGCTCGCCGCGGACGAGCCGGTGACGCTCGTTCCGCTCGGGCCGCTCACGAACGTGGCGCTGCTCCTGGCGCGGTACCCCGACGCGGCCGAGCGCATCGGACGCATGGTCCTGATGGGCGGCGCGATCGGCGAGGGCAACGTCACCACGGCCGCCGAGTTCAACATCTACGTCGATCCCGAGTCCGCGCAGCGCGTGTTCTCGAGCGGGATCGATCTCACCATGGTCGGCCTCGACGTGACGTACCGGGCGATCGTCAGCCCCGCGGAGCTGGAGGAGCTGCGCGGCCTCGGCCGCGCCGGCGGCGTCGTCGCCGCAGTCCTCGACGCGTTTCCGCCCTACCGTCGCTACTCGTGGTATCCGGAGGGGTACCCGGTGCACGACGCGGTCGCGGTAGCCGAGCTCGTGCATCCGGGGCTTCTGACAACGGAGTACCTGAACGTCGTGGTGGACTGCTCGTCGGAGCTTTCGCGCGGGCGCACGGTCGTCGACCGGAGCGGCCGCGGCGGCCGCGAGCCCAACGCTCGGGTCGCTGTCGACGTCGACACGGCCACCTTCGTGCGCCTCCTGATTGAGCGCCTGCGCACGCTCGGGTGAAGGAGCGGGGCGGCCATCACTCGATCACCTCATCCGCCCGCGCCAGTAACGACGCCGGGATCACCAAGCCAAGGGAGCGGGCGGATTTGAGGTTGATAAGGAGCGCGAATGTCGTTGGCTGTTCGATGGGCACCTCGGCAGCCTTGGCGCCCTTGAGTATCTTCTCGACGTATGCGGCCGCACGCCGAAACAGGTCTTGGAGGCGTGAAGCGGCTGGGCCAGCCGGACCGCTCAAGCCTGCTGTTCGACGGGATCACTACTCACTCGCGAACTGTTATTGCTTCCCACAGTCGACCGTGAGCCATCGCTCTGGGCGCATCCGATAGAGCGCGTACACGGCATCCCGGGTGCTCTCGATGTACCGGTCGCCGGGCCCAAGCCCGAGATACCGGCGAGCAAGGGGTCGGCGAAGGCGCTCGAGGTCCGCCGTCTCAATCGCGACAATCGGTCCCTCCACACTCACGTACCTATATGGCGGGGTGTCTGCCTGTGCGCAGAGGCTGAATCGGCCCCCCGCTCTTTTCGCGAGGCCCGGACGGTTGTGAACCAGATCTCGCCTCCTGGCTCGTGGGAATACCAAATCGGTACCGTAAGCGGCCCGCGTCCCTCTTCCGCAATGCTGATGACGCCCACGTGAAGATCTGCCAGAAATGCCTCGCGTTCTTGCGTTGTCATCGCCGATGACATGCGCGCTCCTTAAGTCTACAGCGCAACGATCTGGCGAACGCAATCTATCCTGAACTGCGCTACCCGACGTGTCACCGCCACGGATCGGATGCGTGGAGGCACGAGCGAAGAAGCGGGTGCGACCGACCAGGAAGGCGCTCACGCTGACGTTCAGGTCGGTGGTCCGGACCTTGAAGTCGTCAGAAGGTGTTTCGACTACCAACGTTTTGGCGAAGCGACGGCTGGCGGCGTCGGGCCGCGCGTTTGGCCTCGGGGCCAGGACACGGGCCCGAGAGTGGATGCTCTCGAGCCCGTGGATTGCTGGCGGTTACGGAATGCGGTTGAGGGTGACAGTGCTCCCGTCGTACAGGGGCCCGGAAATCTGCTCGCAGCTCACGTTCAGCTGCGGAGTCTGGCGAAATCCAATGCGCTCTCTCAGCTGGATGGTTTTACCCTGCACCGTGCCCTCGATAGGGCCATCGACATTGCCAGCCCCGCTGAGAGTCCCCGTCACAGTATTTCCCGTCTGCTTCAGGACCACCACCATCTTATTCGCGCCCGTGTTCGTGCCACCCATCCACGTTCCGTCGACGGTGTAGGGAACGGCGCGGCGAAGCCTGACGACGGTCCCGCCCAGGTCCCCGGAGATCTCCTCGCAGCTCGCCCTCAGCAGCGGAGTCTGGCGAAATGCAGTGGTCTGTTTCAGCTTGATGGAGTTGCTGTCCACCGTGCCCTCGATAGGGCCATCGACAGTAGCTCCAGCCCCGCTGAGAGTCCCCGTCACGTTGTTCCCCGCCTGCTTCAGGACCACCACCATTGTCGAGGCGCCCGTGGTCGTGCCACCCATCCACGTTCCGTCGACGTAGGCGGGAGTGCCCCCGTTGCTTTGCCTGCTGCTCGCGCATCCGGCGAACGTCGCGAGCAACAGTCCGAGGAGCGGGAAGGCGGTTCTCTTCAGCATGTCTGTCTCCTTGTGAGTGACGGCGCAGGCGTTGGCGCTCTACCATAGAGGCTGTCGCGACTGCGGCCGAAGGCCAGGTGGCCTAGTTCAGATCGTCGTCCTTGTAGTACTTCGTCCCCTGCAAGGTGGCTTCCAGGGCAAGCCCCTTCTCGGTCAATTGGTAGACCCACACGCCCGGCGAGGCCGAGATAGCGCCCGCATACTCTCCGCCCTTCTGGCCAGACTTCGCCGTGGCTTCGGCATGGGCGTCGGCATCCCAGCCTGAGTTGAGGAAGTTGTTCAGGGCCTGGGGGGTCTCGAAGACGAATACGACCCGGAAGTCCTTGACCCCGAGGCCGAGGCCGGCGCCGGCTGAGAGCATCTTCATGAACGTCTCTTTCTTTTCCTTGTTGGCGACGGCGATGCCCTTGCCGCGCGCGGTACTGAGAAGGAAGAGATTCATGCCGAAGTTGTCGAACGCGGCGTAACCCGCTGCTTTCTGGATCGTCGACTTGGCGCCTGGATGGATGCTGTAGAGCTTGGTCAGCGTCGCCTGCGCCTCCTTGCGGATCGCAGCCTGCTTCTCAGCCTTGCTCGCCTCTTGCGCCGATACCAGATGAGCGGAGCCCAGTGCCGCGACGAGCCCGATCCCGATCACCGCTGCGCCGATCCACTTCTGCATGACATGCCTCCCTCAAAAGACAGTGCGTTCCAGACAGTTCGCATCCCGCCTTGCGCCGTAGCGAACCTTGCACCCGTCGGGCCATGGTTCACAATAAGACGTTCGTCTTAAGACTTTCGTCGCATATCGAGTTTCCGGAGGAGGGGGCGGTTGCAGGTCAGATCTCGTCGACCAAGACAAAGAGTCGATCATCGGAAAGGCCGATCGCACCTTCTGGCCCACTGTTTACGTAACAGTGGCGGCACCTGAGGTTGCACCGGTTTGTGAGGTGCAAGAAGACGCTCGTAAGCTGCGGATCGACGGGCAAGTCGGGAGCCTTGGCGCCCTTGAGGATCTTCCCGACGTATGCCGCCGCTCGCCGGAATAGGTCTTGGAGGCGTGATCAGTTCGATAACAAGCCACTGGCGTCTACGTACTCCCGTTGTCCATAGATGGTCGCCAGCCGGTTCCGGAGCGCAAGATCGGCACTCGGTGTCCTGAATGGCCAGCTCGAACGCCGGGTTCTTGGCCCACAACACGCCCAGCCGCGACAGATCGGGCACGGCTCGCCGTAGTTCGAGTCGCTTGAGGTTCAGCTCGGGCGAGAGCGTCGTCAGGCCGGTGACGAGTCCACCCGGCCGGTTGAGACTCTTCGCCAATCCAGTCCGCACGGGGTCTCTGGCGATGACCAGGACGATCGGAGTGTTCGGGGCGGCTTCCTGCGCGGCGAGCGCGGCAGGCGTGCCGGCGGTGGCGATCACGTCGACGTTGGCGCGCGTCAGTTCGCCCACGAGCCCGCGCAAGTCTCCTGTCAGGTTGGCCCTCAGCGAAAGTCGATGGCGATGTTCGCCCATCGACATACCCGCTGTCATGTAGGGCTCGCCGGAAGATGTCCCAGAGTGCCTCGCGGTACGGAGCCGGCGAGCCGATGTCAAGGACACCGATCCGGAAAATCTTCCCGACCAGCTGGGCCTCACTGCCGCGGGGCACCGGCAGGACGATGGCCAGCGAGGTCAGGAGGAAACGGCAGCGGTCCATGCCGGGACGGTGAGGCGCCTGACGTTCCACCGCCCGCGCGCTGCCTTCGGAGCTGCCGTCACCGGCGGGTGCGGCACCGGGGGGCGAACACAGACTCTGGTTCAGCCGCAGGGCGCTCCTGGCCCACGGGGCAGGACGCCGCCTAAACGGAGGGGGCGATTTACCGCCCGCGGCTGCCTCGGGGGGGGTACTGCACCGAGCGGATGACCGGGTGAGCCGCCCGCTGCTGTCAGGTTTGCCGACGGCGGTGCCGGGGGGTAGGCTGGTTTCGGCGACCGTGGTAGCGAACGCTGCGAACGCCGGGATCATGGGCAAGCAGAGCCTGCGAACACCCGGCGCGGGGGGTCCCATATGTGGAGATTGGGGATCTTGTCGGTCCTGGCGGCGATAGCGGCGGGCGGGGCGCTGGCGTACGGAGTGGAGTGGGTCGACGTCATGGTGCAAAAAGTCGAGATCTTCAGCTCAGACGTCGAGGACGACAACGTGACGCCCCCGGCGCGCTGAATCGGTGCGCGTCGGCGTCGAGATACCCCTTCGGGCAAATCAGGAAACGAGGGCGCCCCTGGCCGCTCCCAGGCGGCTTCCTCGAGGATCCTGAGGCCGTATACTCCAGCCATGACACCCTCGATCCTTCCTTTCGTCCACGCCCGCGGCTCCTGGGGCGAGATCGGCTTGCAGGTCGGTGCGATGTTTGCCCCCTCCATCGAGCGGCACGTCGAGGCGTGGATCGGCCACGTGGTGAGCGAGACCGCCTGTTCGCGAGCGGCGGTGCTCGAGGCGGCCGCGCCGTTCGCGCGACCGATCCAGGAACATGCGCCGTTTCTCTGGGAGGAGCTGGATGGGATGGCGCGCGGATCCGGCGTCGACCACGCGCGGCTCCTGGTCCTGCAGGCGCGCGCCGAGGTCATGCGTGCCAACAAGCCGACCGCGCCGCCGGTGCCGGAGTGCACGACGTTTGCTGTGACCGGGCGGCGGGCAGGTGGCGCGACGCTCTTCGGGCAGAACGTCGACCTGGTGCCATTCGTCGAGCGGTTCGGAGTCGTCGTTCGGCAGCAGCCGCGGGAGGCACCGGCGGCGCTGCTGTACACCACCGCCGGGCTCCTCGGCCACAACGGGATGAACGAGGCGGGGGTGGGGGTGTGCGCCAACTTCATCGACGATCCGGCCGGTTGGGGCGAGGGCCTGCCGCGCTATCTGCTATCGCGGCTCGCACTACGCGAGACCAGCGCGGAGGCGGCGCGGGCGGCGGCCCTGGCGCCTCCGCGCGCCGCCTCGCGTAACCTCCTCATCGCCGACGACCGTGGAACGTTGCTCGACATCGAGGCGCTCCGTTGCGAGGCCGCCGTGCTGCGCGACGTCGATGGCCTGCTCGTGCACGCCAATCATCTGGAAGCCGCGGCGTTCGCCGGCTACGAGAAGGCAACCGAAAACTCCCTGACGCGGCGAGCGCGCCTGGCCGAGCTGCTCCAGGGGGCTGACCGGCCGCTCACGGTGGCCGACGTCCAGCGGTTTTACCGCGATCACGCGTACGCACCGCATAGTTTGTGCGCCCACCCGTATCCCGGGCGCAACCTCCAGACCGTGGTCTCGGTCATCGGCGATCTGACCAACCGCGAGCTGCACATCGCCAAGGGGTCGCCATGTCGGGCGCCCTACGCGAGTTACACGCTGGCTACCTGTCAGACCGGCGCCCTATCCGTGACCGTACGCGACGCCTTCCAGCCCGCCGCGCTCGGCTGACCCGCGGCGCGCCCTGGCGCTGCGGAGTCCGCGTACGACCGGGCTGGCGGCCGGTCACGCGGCGGTCGTGAGCAGGGCCGTGAGGGTTCTCACGTCCGGGAGCTGTTCCAGCTTCGCCACCATCTCGACGATCTCGTCCGCGCGCCGCGCGTCTACCGCCTCCGACGCCAGCGCGCGGAACTTGGCCTCCAGCTCGTGGGCAGGGCGGGGATTGGCCGTGTCACCGTGCACGATGGCCGCCTCGCGCGTCAGGACACGACCGTCCCCGAGCTCGACGGATACGCGGGCCGTCGGCCGATCGGGACCGCCGCGCAGCGACATGGCGTCGTCCCCCGAGACCTCGACGCGGGCGGCGAGCTCGCGCACTCGAGAGTCCTCGCGCACGGCGTCCCGGAAGGCCGAGACATCGGTCGTGCCCTTGACCACCGCCGCCGCCACGGCATAGGGGACGGAGAACTTGGCCGCCAGCATGTTGGCCGGCGAGGGGTCCGCCATGCGCATCACGAACGGAAGCGAGGTGACGCGGATGCGCTGGACGTCGTGAGCCGCGAAGCCTTCGGCGTGGACGAGCCACTGCACCGCGTCGAGGACCGGGTGGTTGTAGAGACAGCAGGCGTGGAACTTGAAATAGTTCCGCTCGATCCGGTAGACGGCGACGCGATCGTCAGCGCTCACGCCCTCCACCACGGCGTCGGTGTCGAAGCGCTCGCCGAGAATCGTGCCGTAGAGATCGGACGGCGCATCGTGTACTGCCGTGTAGCCGCAGGCGAGCAGATGCGTGGCGAGGATGCCCTGCATGTTCGAGCGGCCGGGGTAGAGGTTCCGGATGGTCGCGCCCTCGAAGCAGGGGAGCCACGAGTTGGCCGGGCTCATCGACGTGGCGAGGTTGATAACGGTGCGAAGGGCGGCCGCATTGTGACCACGCAGTCTGGCCACGGCCACGGCGGCGCCGGCCGTGCCCCACGTCCCGTGCGAGTGGACGTTGGGCCGCACTTGCGAGGCCCCACCGAGTCGCGAGGTCACCTCGTACCCGGCCACCAGTGCCTCGATGAACCGCCGGCCGTCGAGCCCCAGTTCCTCGGCGACCGCCAGGGTTGCGGGCAGCACGTGAATCGCCGGGTGCCCACCGCCCCACCGGTTGCCCTCGTCCATCTCGAGCGACACGCCCGCCGTCCCGTTGGCCAGGGCGGCGAGCATCGGCTCGGCCTTGCGCCCATGCCCCACGAGAGTGGCCGCCCGGCTCCCCGAGCGCTCGGCGGCCAGGTCGGCCAGCCGCGCCGTTCTCGGCCAGCCGGCTACCGGCAAGCATGGCACCTAACGTGTCGAGGATCACCGCCCGCGCGGCGGCGACGGTGGCGGCGCTCAGGCTGGCGAAGCGTGTTCCGGCGGCCAGCCCGGCCAGACGTGTGAGGTAATCGGGGGTGCTCATGGATGGCTCCTCTCAGCGGCCATAGCGGAGCGCTCGACCGGGAAGCGCGCCGGTGTGCTGCCCGTTGTCGACGACAACCTTGCCGTTCACGATGACGTACGGAATGCCCAGCGGAAACTGCTTGGGCTGTCTCGGCGTCGCCGTGGCCTTGACCGTGGCGGGGTCGAAGACGACGACGTCCGCCTTCATGCCGTCTCGCAACAGGCCGCGGTCTCGCAGCCCCAGCCGCTGGGCGGGGAACGAGGTCATCTTGCGGATCGCCTCGGGCAGCTGCAGGTGCTTCTCCGCGCGCACGAACTCCGCGAGGATCACCGGGAAGCAGCCGTAGGTGCGGGGGCTGGGATACTCGCCGAGGAGGATGGCGTCGCTGCCCACCATCCCGAGCGGGTGCGAGACGAACGCCGGCAGGGTCTGGGGGTTGGTGCCGACCATGATGGCGCAGAGGCTGTGGCCCTCGCTCCGCATGAGATCGAGGAAGGCGTCGAGCGGGTCCTGACCGCGCTCGCGGGAGATGTCCAGCAGCGACCGGCCCTCGTAGTGCAAGTTCTCGGGTTTGCGGAAGTACGTCAGCCAGCCCTCGTCGGTGCGGCCGAGCGAGTTGCGCGCCTTCATCTCCTCTCGCAAGCGAGCCCGCTCCTTCGGCGAATCCAAGATCACGGCGAGCCGCTCTGGCCCGCCGTCCATCGTCCACCCGGGCAGCCAGATGTTGGCCCGCGTGCTGCCGTAGACGTAGGGATAGCAGTCGAAGGTGACGTCCAGCCCCTGGTCCCGGCTCGTCTCCACCAGACCCAGGTAGTCGAGGTGCGAGCCGTCGCCCTGCGAGCGCTGGCGATAGTGCGTGAAGTGGACGGCAATGCCGGCGCCGCGGCCGATCTCGAGCGCTTCCTGCCACGGCGCCAGGAGTCCCTTCGACTTCAAGATCGCGCGCGTGTGCGTGTGATAGAAGCCGCCCGCGCGCGCTACCACCCTGGACAGCTCGATCAGCTCGTTGGTGTCAGCGTAAGAGCCGGGCGGATAGTCGAGACCCGTCGACAGGCCGAACGAGCCTTCCTCGCAGACCTCGCGGACCACGGACTTCATGTCGTCGAGCTCCGCGCGGGTGGCCGGCCGGTCGTCCCAGCCCACCGCCCAGATGCGCACGGGCGAGTTGCCGAGGATGAAGCAGATGTTGACCGCGACCTTGTTGTCGAACGTCGAGAGCTGCCCGGCCACCGTGAGCCAGTCAGCCCGCACCCCTGGATACCCGTTGAGCCCGGAGTCCAGCTCGATGTACCGATCCCGGTCCTCAGTCGTCTTGAACGGCGCGTGCGAGTTGCCGTCGATGCCGATGAGCTCGGTGGTGACGCCCTGGCGCACCTTGGGCTCGTGGCGCGGCTCCCCGAGGATGGTCAGGCCCGCGTGCGAGTGCATGTCGATGAACCCGGGGGCCACGACGTGCCCGGTGGCGTCGATCGCTCGCGCGGCCGGGGTCGCGCTGGTGTCGCCCCGGAGGATGCGGATCGTGTCCCCCTCCACGCCCACCGTGGCGTGGTAGCCCGGGTTGCCGCTGCCGTCGATGATGAGGCCGTTACGGATGATGAGATCGAGCATGGAACACTCCTGTCAGCGTGACGATCACACGAGCCCGGCCTTGAGCACTTCCTCTTTCACGAGCCGCTCGACGGTACGCGCGATGGCGAGGAACTCGGGGCTCCCGCGCTCGCGGGGACGCGGGAGATCGACGCGCACGATCTCCTTGATCCGCCCGGGACGGGCCGTCATGACCACGACGTCGTCGGCGAGGTAGAGCGACTCGCTGATGCTGTGGGTAACGAAGACGATGGTCTTTCGCTCGGTAAGCCAGATCTTGAGCAGCTCCTCCTGCATGACCTCGCGCGTCTGGGCGTCAAGCGCGCCGAAGGGCTCGTCCATCAGGAGGACCTCGGGGGCGTTGGCCAGCGCGCGGGCGATGGCCACCCGCTGCTTCATGCCGCCCGAGAGCTCACGGGGATACTTCTGAGCGTGCTCGGCCAGCCCCACCATGGCAAGGTAGCGCTCGGCGACGCGCCGCTGCTCGGCCGGCGGTAACCGGCGCACGAGCGGCCCGAACTCGACATTCTGCCGCGCGGTCCGCCAGGGGAAGAGCACGTATTCCTGAAACACCACGCCCCGGTCGGGGCCGGGCCGGGTGACTGGCTGGCCGTCGACGAGGATCCGCCCGCTGGTGGGCTCGACGAAGCCCGCGATCATGCTCAGCAGCGTGGACTTGCCACAGCCGCTCGGGCCCAGCAGGCAGACGAAGTGCTCGTGGCGCATCTCGAGGGAGAGGTCCTGGACCGCGATCATCGGCCCCTGGCGGGTGACGTAGACCTTACTCACGTGCTCGGCGAGCACCTTGGGCGTCGAGGTCGTCGTCATCGCCCGGAGCGGCTAGTCGCTCAGCGTGCCCGGGCCGGCCACGGGGCGAACGTTCATCTGCTTGAAACGCTCGACGAACGCGGTACAGCCGTCCACGACGGCCTCCAGGATGGCTTTGCCCTTGTCGGCAGAGGCGACGGTCGAGTCGCCCATGCTACCGTTGGGGGAGATCTCCTCCATGTCGAAGTACACGGCGACCGGGGTGCGCTCGAAGGCCGCGACCGAGAGGTCGTTGATGGCCAGGCCGTAGTAGTCGGGGCGCCGCCCGGGCTCGTTGGCCTGCTGGTCGATCAGCTCGGGCCGCAGGTGCAGCCACATCGAGGCCAGGGGCTCGCCACCGTGCCCCAGCACACGGGTGACGTCTTCGCCGTACAGCTGTCTCAGCAGGGTCGGGGGCCGGAACGCCCCCGGCTTGATGGTGACGATGCGCACGCCGCGGGTGCGGCGGATCCGGCGGGCGACGTCCTCAAGGATCGGATCGTTGCCGCTGTGCCCGTTGACGAACAGGAGCCGCTCGAAGCCGTGATCGAGCAGGCTGGTGCAGACGTCCTCGGCCACGGCGGCCAGCGTCTCGGACCGGACGCTGATCGTTCCCGGGAAGCTCCGGAAGTATTCCGAGTTCCCGAAGGGGATGACCGGGGCCACCAGGCTGCTCGTGCGCTTCGCCACCCGCACCGCGATCTCGTCGGCGATCATGTAGTCGCCGGTGGGCGCCACCGGCCCGTGCTGCTCGGTCGATCCCAGGGGAATGAGCACCACGGGGTGCGCGGCCAGCGCCGCGCGCACCTCTCGCCACGACATCTCGCTGATTCGATGCTTCACCATGCCCACGGCGGCCCTTCCTCTCTAGGCCTTCTGGTGCTCGAGCCACCACTTGGCGATGTCGGACCGGCCGGCAAACCAGACGTCCGGGTGGCTCTTGGCGTAGGCGATGAAGCGGTCCAGGCCGTTGGCCCGGCCGGGCACCCCGGCCATCCGGCAGTGAAGCCCGATCGACATCATCTTGGGGGTCGTCTCGCCTTCTTCGTAGAGCGTGTCGAAGGTCTCCTTGGCCGACTGGTAGAAGTCGTCACCGGTGGCATAGTAGCCCCGCCAGAAGCGGGCGTCGTTGAGCGCCAGCGAGTAGGGGACGACCAGCCACTTCCGACCACCCACCGTGGTGTAGTAGGGCAGGTCGTCGTTGTAGGCGTTGCTGTCGTAGATGAACCCCCCGTGCTCCACGACGAGCTCGCGCGTCTGCTCGCTCGGCCCGTAGCGGCAGTACCACCCCAGCGGCCGCTGGCCCGTGAGGCGTTCGATCCCGGCGTACCCCTCGTGAATGGCCCGGCGCTCGGTGTCGCGGTCCATGAGGTAGTACTCCTCCCAGCGGTTGCCGTGGCCGCAGACGTCATGACCCTGCGCGGTGATGGCCCGGGCGACCGCGGGGTTGCGCTCGAGGGCGACGGCGCACGCGAAGAAGGTGGTCCGCACCCCGTACTTCGCGAAGATACGCAGGAAGCGCCAGACGCCGACCCGGCTGCCGTACTCGAACATCGACTCCAGCGCCAGATCCCGCTGGTCGGGGGGAACGGGCGACATGGCCTCGCCCCATGATTCCCGCCGGGGGAGGCCGTCCTGGAGGAGGTTCTCCGAGCCCTCCTCGTAGTTCACGACCAGCGAGATGGCCACGCGTGCGCCCTGGGGCCACGTCACCCGCGGTGGCGTGTCCGCGTAGCCGACCAGATCACGATCCGGCATCCTCGAGACTCCTTTCAGTCCTTCCACGGCACCAGCACTCGCTCCAGCCGGCCGAACAGTTGATTGAAGGCGTATCCCAGCAGCCCGATGGCGGCCGCCCCCAGCAGCATGCGGTCGACGCGAAAGAACTCACGCGCGTCGTTGATGAGGAAGCCGAGCCCGCGCTCGGCGGCGATGAACTCTGCCGCCACGATGACGAAGAACGACAGCGCAAAGCTCAGGCGCAGGCCCGTCATGATGCTCGGCATGGCCGCCGGGATGATCACGTAGCGGAGGATGTCCCGCTGGCTGGCCCCCAGGCTCTCGGCCGCCCGAACCAGAAGCGGATCGACGTACTTGATGCCCTCCCGGGTGGTCGTGAAGACCGGAAAGAAGGCGGAATAGGCGATGAAGCCGATCTTGGAGGCCTCGCCGATGCCCAGGTACAACACGAGCAGCGGCAGGAAGGCCAGCGGCGGGATCGGACGCAGCACGTCCAGCACGGGCTCGAGCAGGTTCTCGATCGTCGTGACCCGGGCGACGAGCGTGCCCGCCACCACGCCCAGGATCGCCGCGATCACGAAGCCCTGGGCGACGCGCGCCAGGCTCGTGAGCATGTCCCACTGCAGCGATCCCAGAACCAGCAGTCGCCACGCTTCCTTGCCGATCGCCGGCGGAGCGGGCAGGAGCACGGGGTTGAACCACTTGAAGTACGTGGCATTGGCGGCGGCGAGCGCCCACCAGGCCAGGAAGACGGCCAGGAGCGACAGCGTCCGCGTCGAGACGCGTTGCCAGCGACGGCGCCGCTCGTGCCGGGACGATGCCGCCTGGATCGCCGCCAGGTCGAGCGGCGCGCCGGCCCCGCCTAACTCTACGCGGGCCGCCATTTCACGAGCGCGGGATCCACCTTCTCGACGATGCTCGTAGTCAGGACGTCCTTGGCCGGCACCGGCTTGGGGATCCGGCCCTCGCGCACCAGCCAGGCGTTGGTGAACTTGAACGAGGCGTCGACCGTCTCGTCAAAAGCGGTGGAATACGCGTTGAACTTCATCAAGGGCAGCAGGATCTCGGGTTCGATCTTCAGCTCGGGGGCGAGCTTCTGGGCGGCCTTCGGGGTGTCGGCGTTGGCGTCAGCAGCGGCCCGCGTCACCGCCCGCGCATAGGCCGCCAGCGTGTTCGGGTTCTTGTCGAGCATCGCCTTGGTGACGATCACCATCGAGTTCGAGCGCACCCAGTTGCGGGGCCCCTCGCGCCCGGGCCAGTACGAGCGGTTGCCGGTGGCGATGAGCTTGGCGCCGGCCTGCGTGGCCTGATAGATGTACGGTTGGAACGACGCCATCGCGTCGATGTCGCCCTTGTCGAGCGCGACGACGAGCTCCGGCGGCTTGAGGTTGAAGACCTTGACCGAGCTGCGATCGACGCCCAGCTCTGTGGCCAGCCCCGTCCACACCTCGATCGGCGAGTTGCCCTGCGTCTGCCCCACCTTGATGCCGTTCAGCGCCTTGGGGTCGGTGGTGTTGGCCAGCTTGCGGCCCAGCACGAGCGCCTGGGTTCCCGAGATGTCGGCCTGCTGCAGCACCCCGTAGACGGGGATGCCTTGGCCCCCGAGGATCAGCAGGGTGGTCACGCCACCGCAGCCGATGCTGATGTTGCCGCTGGCCAGCATGTTCGGGAGCTCACCGGCCGAGGCCACGAAGTGACGCTCGACGGTCAACCCCTCGTCCTTGAAGTAGCCGCTCACCTCGGCCAGGCTTGGCATCGCCATGAGCTGGGGATCACGGGTGCCGTAGACGTCGATCTTGTTGACCTCGAGCTTGAAGGGCGTGACCGCTCCGATCGCGAAGGTGGGAGCGGTCAGGATTCCGGCGGCACCACCCAGTCCCCAGAGAAACCGGCGGCGAGTGACGGCGTGCGTGGACATGGCGTATCTGCTCCTTCCAGGAGAGGCATCCTACAACAAGACGCGGCGCAGGTGACGGCTACGAGAGCTTCGGCCAGACCGCCTTCGAGACCGCGATGTTTTCCGGATGCACGGCCACCGGCCGGCCCTTCTGCCACTGCACGATGCACAGCTCGGCGCCCACGCGGCGGCCGACCTCGTCGTACTTCACGCGGCCGTCGGGGAAGAACCTGGCCGGCCCGTCCTTGAGATCGATCTTGTGCATCGTCTCGCCCAGCTTCTTGCGATCGACCGACCCCGTGCGCTCCAGCGCTTCCTTGAAGATCCACACGTGCGCGTAGGGGAAGATGGAATCGTGACCGAACCACGGCTCGCCCGTCTTGGCGATGAAGCGCTTCTCCACGTCGCCGACGGCTTTCCCCGGCCAGTTGGCCAGGCCCACGATCACGCCCTCGAGGTGTTCCGTGCCCGCGACCTTGGCCAGCTCGGGGACCGTCCAGTGGCCGCCGCCGCCGACCAGCGGAATGGTGTTGGCGGTGATCCCGCGCTCCGCGAACTTGTCGAGCAGCAGCTTGTCGTCGCCGACGTTGGTGGACTGCATCACGATGAAGTCCGGACGGCCGGAGCGGATCTTCTGGACGAGCGTGGTCGCGTCCGCCAGCGGCGGCGTGAAGACCTCATCGGCCACGATCGTGAGACCTAGGTCCTTGGCCACACCGCCGCGGATCGCCTTCATGAAGCTGACCGAGGAGGCCGAGTTGTCACCGACGAAGGCCACCTTTGTCGGCTTCCCGGCTCCCGACTTGGTCGCAAGGTCGACGACTCGGGGCAGCAGCGCGGTGGCCTGGGACTCAGCGGTGGGCGACGACTGGAAGACGTACTTGAAGCCGCGCCCGGTGATCAAGTCGGAATAGGACAGCGTGAGCCAGGGCATGTCGGCGCGCTCGGTCACCTCGGTCACCGCCAGCGTGAAGCTGGAGAGCCAGGACCCCATGCCGCCGACCACGTCGGGCTCCTGCGCCACCAGACGCTGAGCGGCGTTCTTGGCTTTCTCGGCGGAGTCGCCGGTGTCGTAGAGGACCAGCTTCATCTTGGCGCCGCCCAGCGCCTTGATGCCGCCGCTATTGTTCACGTCATCGATGGCCAGCTCGGCGCCCATCTGCTTGAGGATGCCCTGACGGGCCCAGGGGCCGGACAGCGGCACCAGCAGCGCGATCTTCACCTCTTTCGGGTTCTGCGCGCGCGCCCGGCGTGGGGCCAGGGCGGTGGCGGCGCCAGCGAGGCCCAGCTTGAGCGCAGTCCGGCGTCCAATCGTCGAAGGTGTGGTCATTCCTGTCATCTCCCGTGTGGTCATGACTCCGTGGTGATTGCTCTACGCTTCCGTCAGGCCGAGGTACGAGCGGCGCACTCGATCGTCGTTCAGCAGCGTCTCATATGGCCCCTCGAGGACGATGTGGCCGGTCTCCAGCACGTAGCCGTGGTCCGAGCGCTCCAGCGCCTCGGCCACGCGCTGCTCGACCAGCAGGATCGTCAGCCCATCCTCGCGGTGGATCTGTGAGATTCGGTCGAAGATCAGGTCAGCCACGCTGGGGGCCAGCCCCATCGACGGCTCGTCCAGCATCAGGAGGCGGGGCGCACAGGCGAGGCCGCGGCCGATCGCGAGCATCTGCTGCTCGCCGCCCGACAGGGTGCCCGCCATCTGACCGGCCCGCTCGGCCAGGATCGGGAACAGGGTCTGGATGCGGTCGAGCATCTGCGCCCACTGCGCGCGCCCGGTCTTCGGGTAGGCCCCCATTTCCAGGTTCTCCCGGACGGTCAGCGTCTTGAACACCTGCCGCCCTTCCGGGACGTGGGCGATGCCCACGTGCGCGCGGTCCGACGGCCGCCGAGAGAGCAGGTTCTCGCCGCGGAACGTGATCGTACCGGAAACGGGGGTAACGACCCCGCTGATCGTCTTGAACAGGGTCGATTTACCGGCGCCGTTCGGCCCGACGAGCGTCACGAATCGCCCCTCGGCGACGGACAGGGTCACGTTGGTCAGGGCACGCAGGCCGCCATAGGCAACCGAGAGGTCCTTTACTTCGAGCACGCGGCGTGTCCGATCCTACGCATTCTGGCGGGCCAGCCACTTCGTGCCGAGATAGGCCTCGATCACGGAAGCGTCCTCGACGACGGCGCGCGGCAGGCCGGTGGCCAGCACGCGACCGTGGTCGAGCACCACGAATCGGTCGGCCAGGCGCATCATCGCGTGCATTGTATGCTCGATGATGCAGATGGTCATGCCCTGCTCGCGCAGGCGCGCCAGCACGCTCAGGACGCTGTCGCATTCCTCCCGGCCCAGCCCGGCCAAGGTCTCGTCGAGGAGCAGCAACCGGGGCATGCCGGCCAGGGCCCGGGCCAGCTCCATCAGGCGCAGCTGCTTGTTGGTGAGCTGACCGGCCGCGACGCCCGACTGATCCTGTAGCCCAACCTGATGCAGCGCCCGCACCGCCGAGGCGATCGCGTCCCGATCCGACAAGCCGGCACCGTAGGCGCCGACGATCACGTTGTCGAGCACGGGAAGGCGAGGGAAGCTGCGCACCACCTGGAAGGTGCGGCCGACCCCCATGCGGCAGACCTCGAAGGTCTTGCGGCCCAGCATCGGCGCGCCCGCGAGCTGGGCCGAGCCTTCGTCCGCCGACAGGACACCGTTCAGCACGTTGAACAACGTCGTCTTGCCCGCGCCGTTGGGACCGATGATGCCGAGGATCTCGCCCTCGGCGACCGAGAAGCTGACCTCGCTGACCGCCTTCAGGCCGCCGAAGGCGCGTGACAGGTTCTCGACCTTCAGCAGCGGCGCTCCCGCCTGAACAGACGCCGAGCGGGCCGGGGGCGACAGGGGCAGCAGATCGGGGACGGGTGCAGCAGTCTTCTGGCGGAACCAGCGGTCGCGGACGGTCCAGAACAGGCCATCCGGCGACAGCAGCATGATGGCGATGATGGCGATGCCGTACACGACGCCCTGGATGCCCGGGCAAA
The DNA here is from genome assembly GCA_963827505.1 of uncultured Candidatus Rokubacteria bacterium. GTDB lineage: Bacteria > Methylomirabilota > Methylomirabilia > Rokubacteriales > CSP1-6 > AR5. The sequence continues at coordinate 41,403 of CAWHBD010000001.1, forward strand.
TACGTGCCCAGCTCGGCTTGCAGCGTTTCGGCGAGTGGGACCAGGATGGCGGCCCCGATCAGCGGTCCCCAGACCGAGGCCACGCCGCCGAAGAGCGTGACGACCACGGCCTGGGCGGAGACGAGCATGCCGAAGACGGAGTCCGGCGTCACGACCACCAGGACCCGGGCGTAGAACCCACCGGCGACAGCCGCCATCATGCCGGACACTACCAGCGAGCGCATCTTCCACAGGCGCGCGTTGATACCCGCCGCTTCGGCCGCGAGCTCGTTCTGCCGGATGGCCAGCAGGGCCAGGCCGAAGCGTGAGCTCTCGATGACGAGTGAGACCACCACCCCGCCCACCAGCAGGCATACCGCGATCAGCGTGTAGACCCGGGGCTCGCTGAACTCCATGAAGGCCAGCGGGTCCCCCCGGTGCATGGGGATCGAGACCTCTTGAAAGCCGAGATACTGCAGGACGTACAGGATGGCGAGCGGGTAGGCCAGCATCGACAGGGCGAAATAGTGGCCGCGCAAGCGGAACGTGGGGGTGCCGATCGCGATGGCGGCGAGCCCGCCGAGGATCATGCCGAGCGGGATGCCGAGCCAGGGTGAGAGGCCCCAGTAGACGACCGTGAGCGTGACGGTGTATGCGCCGATCCCGAAGAACGAGGCGTGGCCGAAGGACAGCTGGCCGCCGTATCCGGACAGGATGTTCCAGGAGACGCCGAACAGCGCCCACACCGGGACCAGGGTGAGGATCAGCTGGTAGTAGCTGTTGGTCACGAACATCGTGATCCCCAGGTAGGCGACGGACAGCACCGCGAGGGCTGCGAGACTTCGCCTGAGCTGGGGGCCGGCGCCCTGTCTCATGCGCGCTCGGCCGAACGCCCGAAGAGACCTTGCGGCCGCAGCAGCACGATCATCAGGAACACGACGAAGATGGCCGCGTTCTGCAGCTGCGGGGGCAGGATGAGGGCCGAGAACTGCTGGACGAAGCCCACGGTCAAGCCGCCCCAGAATGCCCCGAGAATGCTACCCATGCCGCCCAGCACCACGCCCGAATACATGATGATGACGTAGTCGAAGCCGACGAAGGGACCGAAGGAGATGTACGTGGCCATCAGCCCACCGGCGATCGCTGTGATGCCGGCCCCGAGGCCGAAGGCGATGCGGTACGCCCGGTCGACGTCGATGCCCATGTAGGTGGCGGCGGTGGGGTTGTCAGCGGCGGCCCGCAGGGCCTTGCCGACGCGCGTGTATTCGAGCGTCAGGTACAGCACGATCGCGACCAGGATGGCGACGAAGAAGGCGATCAATTTGGCCTTGTTGAGGAACACGGTGGCGGCGCCGTAGACCGGGCCGATCAGAAAGGCCTCGGCGGACAGTGGCGTGCGAACGGCCACCGGCGTGGACCCGAAGATGATCTGCCCGCCATTCTGCAGGATCAACGAGATGCCCAGGGTGACGATCAGCTGGCCGAAATGGCCCTCGTCGAGAGAGCCGGCCGTCCGCAGGCCCGACACGCGGGAGATCAGGAATTTGTGCAGGAGCGCGCCGCCGGCAAAGACCAAGGGCGCGGCACAGATCGCGCCGACGAATGGGCCCCAGTACAGCCCCAGGAAGGAGAGTGCCTTGCCCCCGGTGACCAGGTAGAAGCTGGCGAACATGCCCAGCATGAGGAGCTCACCCTGGGCGAAGTTGACGATGCGCATGATGCCGAAGATGAGTCCGAGGCCGATACACATCAGACCGTAGATGCAGCCGATCGTGATGCCCGCGGTGACCGCGTTCAGCACGTTCTCGATCAGGATTTCCAGGTCCACCGAGCTTGCGCGTGCCTCCCGTTCGCCGGCCCGGGAGAGGTGGCGCCTTTGGCAGGGATCGTTCGCTTACGTCTGGCTTCAGAGACCCGGCCGCCGCCGCCAGCCCGCTGGCAGGGCTCACTCCCGAACGGAACCCCGCGACTCTAACACGTCCCTCGCGGGCGTGCCTTCACGCGCTCCGGGGGCTCCTCGAGGTCGATCCCGGACTCAGGGCGACTCGGACGACGCGGCCTGGGCGAGATCCGTGACGGTGTGCCGGGACGGCAGACAACGACCACCGCATCGATAGACCTTCGCCGCCTTCGCCAGGGTAGGCGTGGCGCAGAGAGTCACCGTCAACTCCTCACCGCACGGGTGGAGAACCGCATACTGACCGTCGCCCTTGATCCAGCTGGCTGTCGCACCCCATTCGCGCTGCGCTACCGCTTGCCATGCTGCCATGTGCATCACCTCATCTGGACAGTATGAGCCCAGTCTGACCGTTACGCCCCACTTATCAGCTCTTGGGCAACGTCACCTCGGCCCACCCCTGCGTGAGGAGCAACGAGTCAATGTCGTACCGACGGCGGTCACCGCTCCGGCGATCCGGAATATACACTTGCAGCTGAAGCCGCCGGTCGGCGCTCCGGCGGTTCGTGATGACCCTGACCACCTCGTCTCCCGGTTGACCTCTGCGGAGACGGTCGTAGAGATCGACATCATCACGGGCAATGATGATGAGCCGTTCCTCGGCGGGCCGGTGGCGGAAAGCAGCTGTGTAGGGCTTGATCGTCTCGATGGGCTTCCCGTTCCGGGTCTGACGACGGACGGCCACCATCGACACCAGGACCCACCACATCAGCAGGGCACCGTAGTAGTAGGGCATCCACCGACCTGGCCGAACGCTCGCGGCAACCGGGGCAAACGAGGCGATACCAAGATAGAGAAACATGAGCCAGGTCGGGCTCATGAGTGACTCCACCCAAGCGGCCAGGTGAGGGGCGGGGTGCTCCCCCTGGTGATCCCCATATATACCCCCCGTGCCGGCGCGTCCACGCCGGCACGGTAGGGCGGTTGGCCCAGAAGGTCAACAGCGTGGTCTGACCGACCCCCGGCCTAGGCGTGGAGGAGCTCGACCGCCTCCTCGTAGATCTCCATGTTCTTGCCGTAGGAGATGGCCGACGCCTGCGCGGCGCTGACGAGGTGGCGCCAGCGCCACGGCAGCCGCGTGGTGTGGAACTCCTCGATGGTGGCCTGATGGTGCTTGAAGGCGTGCATCTCGGTGAAGTTGTCGTGGACGACGATCTCGGCGAGACGGCTGATGAGCGCATCCGGGTCGTAGCCGAGGTCGGCGTACTGCTGCGCGAGGTTCACCGTGTTCTTCACCTCCGGCACCGCGCGCATCTGCCCGAGGTTGGTCACCTTCGACCAGTCGGTCGGCGGCTGCGTGTAGATGGTCTCGGCGAGCGCGTCCAGCAGCGCGGCCTGGGTGCGATGGGGCAGGGCGGCGACCGCCTCCGGATCCGGCTGCGGCGGCGGCTCCATGCGGTTCTGCGTCGAGCGCACCTCGGGCCCGGTGTGCCACGTCAGCAGCGCCAGCAGCTTGTTCCGCAGGCTCACGCCTTCCAGCTCAGGAGATACCGGCGCAGGTTCACGCCCGTATGCAGGTGCACGTCCATCGGGTTGCCGGTGAGCGAGCGCATGAAGAGGCCGGCCGCCCCGATCGACAGGGCCTCGCCGGTGCCCTGGAGCGACAGACCCTCGGCGAGAGCCTTCGCGAGCATCCTCGGGATCTCGGCGTAGGTGTCGCATCGGGTGATCGCCTCGCCCAGCACGACCGATCGCGGCTGTTTCATCCGGGCTCGTGTGCAAGCCCAGCGGGCGCGTCAGGAGCTCGAACTCATCGAGCAGGGGCTCGATGTCTCGCAGCACGGGCGGCGTGGGGAACCGGGTGACGTAGCGGACGGCGGGACGCATCAAGAACGACGTGTACTCGTGTCCCAACCAGTCGAGGGCTCGCCACGTGAACATGGGGAAGATGAAGTAGTGATCGTCGAGCGTGTTCTTCGGGATGGCCACGGTCAGCAGCAGGTCCAGCGCCTCGGCCCGGGGGACGTTGTCCCAGAGCCAGAGGAAGTGGTGATCGGCGGCGTTGTACAGGCCGCGATCGACGGCGGCGAAGAACGCCTTCTTGGTGGCCTCGACGCCGCCGGCGTCCACCGGCTCGGCATCCGCCAGGATGTACGGTCCCATCCCGGGGTGGTTGATGTGCTTGTTGGACAGCGCGACGTGCTGAAGGATCGGCAGGAACCGCTGCTCGCCTGACACCCGGTCGACGGTGTGGTGGAGGGCATGGAGGCCGACGAGCGGGTGCAGCGGGCCGCCGTGGTGGCCGGGCGGCAAGTCGGAGGAGCGGGTGACCGCGAGCGCCGACGCGGTCAGCAGCTTCTTGACCGACAGGCCATCGCGCAGTTTATCCAGGGTGGCCTCGAGGATCCGGCCGGACTCGGTCTCCTCGATGAACTGCACCAGCGGCTCGATGTCAGCGGAGAATCGCACGGGCCTGTGCATGACCTCTCTCCTCTCGTTTCGTAGAGAGCGCGCCGCACCTGACAGCGGAATGGCGACTCGCCGCGCAGCCTCCAGGATCACGAGCGCACGGCGCGGGTGAATCCTACCGTGCGGCCGCACCCTCCGCAGCAATTTTGTCCGGGGGCGCGTAAGATCCGTCCAGCTGAAACCCAGCGAGGAGATCGCCATGCCGAGCTACATCCCCAGCCCCCGGGAGTGGGTGCGTGACCAGGTCGAGCTCTACGAGCGTAGTGGCGGGACCGAGGGCACCACCCTCCGAGACACCGGGCTGCCGGTGATCATCGTGACGCACACTGGCAACAAGACCGGCGCCGTTCGCAAGACCCCACTGATGCGGGTCAAGGACGGCGCCAGCTACGTCCTGGTCGGCTCGGTGGGAGGGGCGCCGACCAATCCGGTCTGGGTGTACAACCTGCGCGCCAACCCGACCGTCGAGATCCGCGACCTCACCGTGGTGAAGACGATGCGCGTTCGCGAGGTCAAGGACGACGCCGAGCGGGCGCGTCTGTGGGATCTCGCCGTCGCGGCATTTCCCCCGTACGCGGACTACCAGGCCCGGACAACGCGGCGGATCCCGGTCTTCGTGGCCGAACCGGGAGGGTAGGGTTGACCAGATTGCCCAGGTTGGGTAATTCTTAGATCTCGGTGTTGTCGGTGGGGAGCTACGAGTAGCGCCGACATACAGTCGCCACCTCCGCATGCTCCTTGCAGCATGTGCAACGAACCGAGTCAGCAAGGGGGGAGATGCGCATGCGCTTCGGGAAGACGCTCTCCGCCCTTGCCGGAGTCCTTGGGGGTCTCGCGCTCGGGTTTGGGCTGTGGGGCATTCAGGTGAGCGAGCTGCGCTGGACCCTCCGGAAGACGAGCCAAGAACTGTCGCAGGCGCAGGCATGGCTGCGTGACGAGATTCGAACCTCGGACGAGCGGTACGAGCAGGTCTCGGACACCCTGAAGAAGACCCTGGCGGATCTGGCCCGGGCCCGGGGCGACGTCCCCCGGACGAGTTCGGCCCTGCGGTCTCCCGTGGCGCCCAGCGTGAGTCTCCCCAGCGCAAGTCCGGCCAGCGTGAGTCTCCCCAGCGCGAGCCCGCCCAGCGTGAGGCCCCCCAGCGCGAGCCTGCCCAGCGTGAGCCTGCCGAGCGCCACCCCGCCCACCATGAGCCCGCCCAGCCCGCCGGATGCTGATCTCCTGTGGCCGATACCCCCACAATAACAATACGATAGACACCGCCAGAGGGTGTCGAAACGCACCAACTTTCCGCTTCTGGAACGCGCGCCTGAACTCCTAGACTTCATATGTTGTGCCTATCGTTGACCGGCGAACGCTCGGGGTCCTCGGCGCCGCGCTGATCACGATGGCGTCGTTTGCGGGTCCCACCTGGGGCCAATCGGCCCCCCTCTTCGCGCTCGCCAGTGTCCGCGCCATCGCGGAGGTACCGGTCGGGAGCGCGGGGCCGCGCCCGGATGCCATGAGCTTCGTGCCGAGCCACTTCGAGGGCTTGACCGCGGAGTCTCCGGCGGTGCTCGAGGATCCGAAACTGCCCCAAGTCACGACCTCGGTGTCCGACAAGGAGCCGACCGATCTACGCCTGCTCGTGGCGACCGAGGAGCGCTGGCGCCTGATCGAGTTCGGGGCGACCGCCACCTGGCATCCGCTCACGGCCAAGCTGGCGGCATTCGGACAGCTTCCCTACGCCTCTCCGAATCTCCCCGAGACCATGGTGGGTTTCGACAGTACCTCCGGTCCCGCGTCTCTAGGCGTCAAGGGCGAGGTGGAGGGCTTCGAGGCCGGCGCCCAGTACCGCTCGGTGGGCAAGCGACTCGAGCGCCTGGTCGGCGCCCCCCCGCCGCTCAAGGACCGGGAAGGCTATCAGCTCTGGGTGGCGCAGCGGATGGGCCTGTTCAAGCTCCGGCTCTCGGACTCCGAGCTGACGGACAACGTCGACCGCAACCCGGCCTTGCCGCGCATCACCAAGGATCAGAGCGCGGTCACGGCCGCGGTCGCCGTCCCCGAATGGCCGGTGTTCGAGGTGACGTACGCGGCGGGTGACTCGACGCGGGTACGGCTGAGGCCGCAGGGGCGGGAGGGGGACCCGGAGCGTTCCGAGTTCGACAGCCTGACCGGCTCGACGTACTACTACGGCGGGCCGGGGTGGGAGGTGACCGCCTCGGCGGCGTTCACGCAGAGCCGCCACACCCAGCGGCCCCACGACGAAACGGCCACGACGTCGCAGGACCTGAGCCTCACGCTCCGTCTGCTCGACGCGCTCAGCGCGGTGCCGACACTCAGCCTCACCCAGGAGCGCTCCGCTGGATCAGCCCTGCGCAGCGACACCGGCACGGCCGGACTCACGCTGTTCTATGCGCCGGCGGCAAGGGGTTGGTCGGCCTCCACCTTCGGCGGCTACACCTCCACCCGCACCAGCGATAGCTCGATCAACGCGCGCAGCCTGAGCCTCACAGGCGCCCTGACCTACGCGCTCGGGCAGTGGCTCCCCCCACGATCCACGGTGTCCATCGAGGGCGGCTACGATCACTACGTCGACGCCGTCCTCCCCCAGAGCTCCTCCAGCGCCGTGTCCGGGTTCGTCCTGCTCCGCATCGCCGGCTTCTGACGCGCGCGGGCTGCTTTCCCCGATCCCCTTCGCCCACCCCGCCGAGGTCCTTGTGGTGAAGGTGCGATCTCTCTGGTAACTTCGCCACGAGGCCACGACGATGTCCGACCTGGACAAGAGCCGGGGGTTCCAATTGAAGGCGACCAGGCGTCGCGCGGGGCGCTGCCGGGCGGCCGCGGGGGTGCTGCTCGCGGCATGGCTCTGGGTGGTGCCGGCCGGTGGCGCTCCCGGCCAGGAAACGCCGGCGCCGCCAACCATCCGGCCCCGACCCGAGCGAAGCGTCGATTCGCTGTCAGTGGTGAAGCTGCGGAGCCGGGCGTTTGCCAGCGCGCGTTCCAGCCAGACGCTGGGGCCGCAGCGCGAGGGCACAGGCGTCGTGATCGACGCCAGCGGCTTGGTGCTCACCATCGGCTATCTGATCCTCGAGGCGGAGACAGTCGAGCTGTCGACCGCCGACGGTACGTCCTTCCCGGCGACGGTCGTGGGGTACGACAGCGCCACCGGGTTCGGGCTGCTGCGCTCGCTGCGACCGCTCCCCATCGCGCCGATCGCGATGGGACAGTCCTCGTCGGTGGCGACGCGTGACCGCGTGCTGATCGTGGGGTTCGACGGCGTCGCCCCGGCCGTCGTCGTTTCCCGACGGCCCTTCGTGGGCTGGTGGGAGTACCTGCTCAACGAGGCCATCTATACCGCGCCGGCCACCGTGAACTGGAGCGGTGCGGCGCTGCTCGACTCCGAAGGCAAGTTGCTGGGCATCGGGTCGCTGTCGGTGAACGACGCGCTGGGCCCCGACAGCCAGGTGCCGGGGAACATGTTCGTGCCGATCGATCTGCTGAAGTCCGTGCTGAGCGATCTCGTCGCGCGGGGGAAGTCGTCGGCCCGACCCCGGCCGTGGCTTGGCGTTCAGACCCAGGACGTGCACGGCAACGTGATCGTGACCCGGGTGTCCCCGGACAGTCCGGCCGACAAGGCCTCGATGCGTACCGGCGACGTCATCGTCGCCGTGGGCGGCGAGACCGTCACGGGTCAGGCCGATTTCTATACGCGCCTGTGGTCGCGTGGCGCCGCCGGGGTGGAGATCCGTCTGGACGTGCTGCGGAGCGGAGCGATCCAGCGCGTGACGGTCACGCCCGCCGACCGCGAGGCCTACTACCGGGTGAAGCCGACCTTGTGATTCAGGAGCGGGCGCCGAGGCGCCGTAGCTCGCTCTCGACGAGGCGGCGAAGTTCAGGATCCAGGTTGCCCCCGCCGACCGCGAACACCTCGACCGATTGAAGCCCGCGGTCGTCACTCCGCCGATCCCGGAGAACGAAGATCTGAGGGTTGTTGAGGAACGCCTCGACCAGGCGCGCGTGGAGCTCCGAGGCACTCACCGGCACGATGACGAGACAGCGCTGGCCGACCGCCATGGGCCTGAGGCTAGGGCGAGTGGCAGTCCAGGTCAAGGGCCTCCGAACGGTCCGACCACTGTCGAACGGATAGGTGACCTCCAGCGTCTTCAGTTTGTTTATGTTGGCGCCGCTTTGTGGTTGGATGGTGCCGGCGCGACAGAGGGGCGCTGGTGGCGCAACGGGTGCTGCGGTCGACGGCTGACGACCGCACGCATTGGCCTCGGGGGTTCGATGATGAGAGGAGAACCGCGATGATCCCACTCGACATCAACGGCAAGCGCCAGCAGGTCGACTTGCCCGGCGACACGCCACTGTTGTGGACGCTGCGTGACGAGCTGGGGCTGACCGGCACCAAGTTCGGCTGCGGCATGGCCCTGTGTGGCGCCTGCACCGTCCACGTGGACGGCCAGGCCGTGCGCTCCTGCATCACCCCCATCTCGGCGGTGGCGAACAAGAAGGTCGTCACGATCGAGGCGGTCGGCGCCGACACGGTCGGCAAGGCGCTGCAGGCGGCGTGGGTCGACCGTGGCGTGCCCCAGTGCGGCTATTGCCAGGCCGGCCAGATCATGTCGGCGGCGGCGCTGCTACGGCGTACCCCCAAGCCGAGCGACACCGAGATCGACGAGGCCATGAGCGGCAACATCTGTCGCTGTGGCACCTACACGCGGATCCGCGCCGCCATCAAGCAGGCGGCGGCCCAGCCGGGAGGTGCGCGATGAATGCGCCGGCCACGACCGAGCGTCCCGTGGTGGTCGCCAACGTGAGTCGCCGCCACTTCCTGCAGGGAGCCGCGGCCCTGGGCGGATTGGTGCTGGCGGTCGGGTTCCCGGCGGCCGCGCGTGCCGCCGACGCCAAGAAGTACGGCGCCGACGGGATGCCGAACGGCTGGGTCGACGACCCCCTGGCGTTCGTGTCGATCGCCGAGGACGGTACGGTCACGATCGTGTGCCACCGGTCCGAGATGGGGCAGGGCGTTCGTACCGGCATGCCGATGATCGTGGCCGACGAGCTGGAGGCCGACTGGAAGCGCGTGCGGGTGGCCCAGGCGCCCGGTGACGAGAAGAAGTTCGGCAACCAGGACACCGACGGCTCGCGGAGTACTCGTCATTTCTTCGAGCCCATGCGGCGCTGCGGCGCGGCGGCTCGCACCATGCTCGAGGCCGCGGCCGCCGAGCGGTGGAAGGTGCCGGTGAGCGAGGTGGAGGCGAAGAACCACGAGGTCGTGCATCGTCCGACCGGCCGGCGCCTCGGATACGGAACGCTCGCCAAGGCGGCCGCCAGTCTGCCCGTTCCGGCCCGGGACACGGTGCGCCTGAAGGACCCGTCGAAGTTCCGTTACATCGGCAAGGCCAGCGTGAAGCTGGTCGACGGCCGCGACATCGCAACCGGCAAGGCCCAGTACGGCATCGACACGCGGCTGGACGGCATGCTGTACGCGGTCGTGGCCCGGCCGCCTGTGTACGGCGGCAAGGTCGCGAGCTTCGATGCCGGCCGAGGCGCTCAAGGTGCCGGGCGTGGAGCGCGTCGTGCAGATCGAGGACAGCCCGCCGCCCGCCCAGTTCAATCCGCTCGGCGGCGTCGCCGTCCTCGGCGCGTAACACGTGGGCGGCCATGCAGGGCCGCAAGGCGCTGAAGATCACGTGGGACGACGGCCCGAACGGCGAGCTACGACTCGACGGCCTTCAAGGCCACGCTCGAGGAGGCGGCGCGCAAGCCCGGCAAGGTCGTGCGCAACGACGGCGACTTCACGGCCGCCGCGGCCGGCGCCGCCAAGCGTCTCGAGGCCGAGTACTACATTCCGCATCTCGCCCACGCCACTATGGAGCCGCCGGCGGCGACTGCGCGGATCGTCAACGGCAAGTGCGGAGGTCTGGGGCTGCTTCCAGTCGCCCCAGGCCGCGCGCGACCTGGTCGCCAAGCGCCTCGGCATCTCGGCGGACGACGTGACCGTGCACGTCACGCTGCTCGGCGGCGGCTTCGGCCGCAAGTCCAAGCCCGACTTCGCCATCGAGGCGGCCGTCGCTGTCCAAGGCGATGGACGGCAAGCCGGTGAAGGTCACGTGGACGCGCGACGACGACCTGCACAACTCCTACTACCACACGGTCTCGGTCGAGCACCTCGAGGCCGGCGTCGACGCCCAGGGCAAGCCGGTGGCCTGGCTGCACCGTAGCGTGGCGCCGACGATCTTCTCCACCTTCGACGTCGACGCGAAGAACGAGGCCGCCCTGGAGCTCGGCATGGGCGTCATCAACGTGCCGTTCGCCATTCCCAACGTCCGCATCGAGAACCCCGAGGCCATCGCCCACACGCGGATCGGCTGGTTCCGGTCGGTCTCGAACATTCCGCACGCCTTCGCGATCCAGTCGTTCGTCGCCGAGCTGGCGGCGGCGGCGGGGCGCGACCCGAAGGACTTCCTCCTGGAGGTCATCGGTCCGGCCCGCCAGGTGAGCCCGGAGGTCCTGGGCGACACCTGGAACCACGGCGAGTCGCCCGAGCGGTATCCGGTGGACACCGGCCGGCTGCGGCGCGTCGTGGAGACCGTGGCGCGAGAGGCGCGGCTGGGGTCGGAAGCTGCCCAAGGGCCGCGGGCTCGGCATCGCCGCGCACTACAGCTTCGTGAGCTACATCGCGGCCGTCGTGGAGGTCGCCGTCGACGGCAAGGGCCAGGCTGACGATCCCGCGGGTGGACATGGCGGTGGACTGCGGCGCGACCGTCAACCCGGACCGGGTGCGCGCGCAGATGGAGGGGGCGTGCGTGATGGGCGTCGCCGCCGCGACGCTGGGTGAGATCAGCTTCAAGGCCGGGCGCGTCGGAGCAGGACAACTTCCACGCCTACGAGGTGACGCGGATGGCCGGCGCGCCGCGGGAGATCCGCGTGCACATCGTCCCGGGCGACTACGCCAAGCCGATGGGCGGCGTGGGCGAGCCCGGTGTGCCGCCGATCCCGCCGGCGCTGTGCAACGCGATCTTCGCGGCGACCGGCAAGCGCATCCGCCGGCTGCCGATCCGCGATCAGCTGAAGGCGTAGCCGAGTCCTCGGTCGACCGTCCGCGGGGCGCCGCCGAGCCGGCGGCGCCCCTTTCTTCCCCCCGTTTCAACCGGTAGAATGCCCAGGTCGTCGGCGCAGATCAGGAATCCAGGAAGGCAGGAATCTCACGATGAGCGTTCAGGCTTCGCCCCGGTCGGTCACCGCCTCGAAGCTCCCCTACGAGCGGCAGCGTCTGGAAGACATCGGCTACATGACCTGCATGACGCTCACGCTGCTCGGTAACTATGCGCAGACCGGCCACTTCGGCGGCCCGCTCGCCTACACGCCGTTCAACGTTGCCGCCCACCTGGCCGGGGCCGAGCTGGGCGGACTTCGCTACGACTACCGGCGCCCCAAGCATCCCTACGGCGACAAGTTCATGCTGGCGGCGGGCCACTGCGCGCCGACCTGCTACGCCTTGTGGATGATCCTGGGCCAGGCGCTCTACCGTAAGTATCCAGGCGACGGGCGACCGCCGCTACCACGTCGCGCCGGACGTCGCGATGCTGCCGGTCGACGCGCTGGGGTTCCGCCGCGGCGCCGGCGCGCTGAAGACCCTGCTGGCGCGAGCAGGGGCTGTCGGATCACCCGCTGTTTGCCCAGGCCAAGGGACGCGGCATCCGTGCCCTCTCCGGCCACATCGAGTCCATCGACGTGACCAACGACGTCAACGGCGGCCCGTCGGGCGTGGGGATCGCGTCAGCGGCCGGGAAGGCCGCCTTCTGGGACATCGTCGGTGCCCCCATGGGCACGCCGAAGATCATCGCCTTCGAGGGCGAGTTCGCCATGACCGAGGGCCACGCCCAGGAGCTCAAGACCCAGGCGCATCGCGCTCCAGGTGGGCAAGCGCCTCCGGATCTTCCTGTCCGACAACAACGCCGGCATCGACGACTCGCTGATCGGCGGCGTCGTGCACAGCAAGTTCTCCGGCTACCGCTTGATCGACCAGTGGACCTCGTACGGCTGGAACGTCTTCTCGCTAGCCGGACGGCCACGACTACGACCAGATCGTCGGCGTGCTCAAGACCATGGAGGACTGGGACCCGGCGGATCGCCGGCCCGATGATCGTGATCGGCACGACCACCAAGGGATACTGGCCGAGCGCGGTGAACGGCAAGATCCCCGGGGCGGGGGATCAGGTCGTCGGCTATCCGAGCCATCCGTACGCCATGAAGATGAACTCCGAGTACTTCGTCGCGCTGGCCCGCACCTTCGAGGAGCGCTACGGAGTGGAGTTCTCGGGCATCCGCCAGGGGCCGGTCACCGACCCGCGCGAGCGGCTGCATCCAGTTCAAGACCAACATCGACGTCGCCATGTCGGTGCTCGACCGCAATGGTCTCGGGGACTGGCTGGCCGATCGCCTGGTGGAGATCGGCGACTCTGTCAAGGACGAGCATCCCGCTCCGCATCGACGTGAAGCACGACCCCTTCCTGGACGCCCGGCTCAAGGTCGCTAATCTCCCCGAGGAGCCGCAGACGCTGACCGTGAAGAACACGGCCTCGGGCGCGGAGAAGCAGCTGAAGATCGCGCTGTTCCGCAAGGCCGGTGAGGTGGCGGGCGCCCGCCGGGCGGTGTCCGAGATCGTCAAGTGGCTGAACCACGTCACCGATAACCGGGTGCTGACCCTGGCTGCGGATCTGTCGGAGTCGGTCAACCTGGAGCACGGCAGCATCTGGGGTCACTACGATCCCGACGCCAACCCGCTGGGGACGCGGCTGAAGGCGGCGATCCAGGAGGCGGGCAACGTGTCCAGCGCCATCGGCCTCGTCGGCCAGAGCGCCTCCCTCGACCCCGACAAGTTCGCGGGCGTGTGGGCGTTCAGCGGGACCTACGGCGCCTTCACGCCGCTGATGTACCTGCCGGCCCGGGTCTGGAGTCAGCAGAACCAGGACAGCAAGTTCCGCACGGGCGTCCTGCACATTCTTGCCGGCCATTCCGGTCCCGAGACCGCCGCCGACGCCCGCACCCACTTCGGCATCTTCTCGCCGCAGGTGTGGAAGCTGTTCCCGCGTGACCAGGTCATCAACCTCAGCTTCTGGGACTACAACGACGTGGCCCCCGGCTACTTCGCGGCAGCGGAGATCGCCGCTCGCGAGAAGAAGGTGGGCATCATCATCATCGAGGTGGCCCGGCCCGACTTCAAGGTGGCCGACCGCAGCACGTTCGCCGACACCGACGTTCGGGCCGCCGCCAAGGGCCTCTACGTCATCCGTGACTTCGCGCCCGGCCAGCCGAGGCACGGCTACGTGGTGGCGCAGGGGTCGAGCTCGACGTTCAACACGGTCAGCGTGCTGCCGCGGCTCGAGCAGGCCGGCATCAACGTGAAGGTGATCGCCGCCATCAGCGAGGAGCTGTTCGACCGCCAGCCCGAGGCCTACCGGCAGGCCGTGCTGCCGGCCGAGGCAGGGCAGGACCTGATGTTCGTCAGCAGCGGAACGCGGCGGATGTGGCCGCTCCGTAACGTGGGGCCGCTGACCGACGCCTATTCGCTCACCGCCGACTGGGACAACCAGTGGCTCACGGGCGGACTGGAGGCGGACGTCATCGCCGAGGCCCACCTGGACCAGGACTCGATCTTCGCGGGGGTGCAGCGCTTCGCCCAGGAACGGCCGAAGCGCCTCGCCCGCCAGCGCTCGCTGCTGGACGCGCTGAGCTAGCGTCGCGCCGGCCGGGCGATCGGGTACGGCCGGCTCCCTTGATCATCGCGACGAGGCTCTGGCCGGCTCCGCTCAGGTAGCCCTTCTGGCGGCGAACGAGGGTCACCGGCACGCCGCCCCGAAGCGCGGGGACATCGATCAGCTTCAGCGAGCCGAGCCGCAGTTCCTCGTGCACGCTGCTCGCAATGAGGAGGGCGATGCCGAAGCCCGCCTCGACGAAGCGCTTCTGCGCGGTGAGGCTGTCGATCCGGACGATCTCGCCCGCCTCGATGCCCGCCGCGTGGAGTCGTTGCTCGAGAACGGTGGCGAACGGCTCGCGCCGGCGGCGCGGTGGGGGGAAGGTCACCCACCGCTCGCCCGCGAGGAGGCCCGGCTCGCGGACCCGTCGGCCGGCCAGGCGATGGTCCGGGGACGAGGCGACCACCAGCGCCTCCTCCATGACGACCTCTGACACGAGGCTGGGGTCGGGTTCGGCGAAGTACCGGAGGCCCAGGGTAGCCTCTCCGCGCCGCACGAGGTCGCTCACGTCCTGGCTGTTCGCGGTCCGCAGCTCCAGCTTGACCTTCGGGTGGCGCCGCCCGAACTGCCGCAGGATGCCGGCGAACCGCGTGCTGGCCAGGGTGCCGACCAGGGCGACCGAGACCAAGCCGTGCTCGCCCCGCTCGCGGCCGCGGACCGCTTCGGTGCCGTCCTTCAGGCTGGCCAGCGCGGCCTCCGCGTAGGGCAGGAACGAGCGGCCGGCCGCGGTCAGGAGGACGCCGCCGCGCGCCCGCTCGAAGATCGAAGTCCGGAGCTGTTCCTCCAGCATCTCCCGAGAGCGGGCCGTGCGGCACTCTCGATCTGAGAGGGCATCCGTCATGGACATCGAGCATCACCTCATCATGGACAGCGAGCGCGCCAAGCCGATCATCAGCCGCGCGGTGGTGCGGGCCTGTGTCCAGGCAGAGCTGTACGCGCCGGGCTTGCTGGTCGAGATCATGGTGACGGCAGCCCGATGAGGACGCCGGCGCTCACCGCCTCGAGAGACCGCGTGCTGGAGACGGCCGCCGGCGGTGGTATCGTCCTCGCCCACGCCACCGCGGTGCGGTCGGTCGCCGCCTGGACCCTGGCGCCGGCTCCCCGGGACCCGGCCCGTCATCTCGAGACGGCCCACGCGCGGGCGCGCGAGCATCTGGCTCGGCTCGCCGTCCACGACCCGGCTCGCGAGACGCCGTCCGTGATGACCAACGAGCTGTTCAGCCGGCTCACCGACGCCCGGCCGGCACCGCTGACCGCACCCCACGGCGTCAGCCGCTACACCTACACGCCGCGCAAGGCCTTGCGCCGGGTGCTCGACCACGCCTTGGATCATCTGAACCAGATCGAGCAATGGCTCGCGTGGCGGAGCCGTGGGACCGTCCCGATACCGACCGACGGCTGGGTGCCGTCGACCGTGACCCTGCCGGATGACCGGCTACCCCTCGCCCCGGCCGATCTCGACGCGTGGCTCTGGCGCATCGACCAGGCCGCCCGGCTGGTCGTCCGCCGGGCCGAGGAGCTCAGCGAGGCGGAGCTCGACTGGCTGCCGCCCGACGGCGGCTGGCCCTTGCGGCGCGTGCTCCATCACCTCGCTCGCTCGGAGCGCCTCTATGCCGCCGCGCTCGACGAGGCCTGCCGGCGACTCGACGACGTAGCGGGTCCGATCGATGAGAAGGGCGGGGACGACTCGGTCGCCTACCCGAGTCTCTACGGCGTCCTGCACACCCCGGAAGAAGTCGTGGCGCTGGTGCTCACCATCGAGGCGGAGCTGCTGGCGCGCTAGGAGGGGTTGGGCGGCTCGACGAACTGGATCGTCTCTTCCTGCGGAGATTGCGACGGGCCGCCGTCGCGGCTGGCGCGGAAGCGAATCTGGGGCAGGCGCCCCACCGCCTGCCGGAGCGCCTGCTCCCAGCGGACACCGATCTTGACCAGGTCGGGGTCGCCGGCCGGGAAGCGGCGCCGGCGCGTGATCTCGAGCTCGTCGGCTCCGTAGGCGAGCAGGTCGATCGGCGGCCCCACCGTCACGTTCGAGCGCATCGTCGAGTCGAGCGACAGCAGCGCGTATTTCGAGGCCTCCTCGAGCGTGGTCTTGTCGAAGCGGATGCCGCGGTCGAGGATCGGGCGGCCGTACTTCGTCTCGCCGATCTGCAGATACGGCGAGTCCTCGCTAGCCTGCAACGGATTGCCCTGGGGGTAGATGATGAAAAGCCCCGGGCTCTCCCCGCGCACCTGGCCGCCGAGGATCAGGTTGACGTTGAACTTGAACTCGTCACGCTCCAGGGCGGCCCGGTCGAGGTCCGACACGCGCCGCACCTCCTCGCCGGTGATCCGGGCGGCGTCGTAGAGTGACGGCGCCTGGGCCAGCCCCTTGCCCTGGTCGAAGTCGCGCCGCAGCTGGGTGACGATCGACTGGGTGCAGGAGAGGCTGCCGCTGCTCAGCAGGACGAAGACCCGCTCCCCCGGCTGCTCGAACAGGTGCATCTTGCGGGCGAGGTTCACTTGATCGTGGCCGGCGTTGGTGCGCGAGTCGGAGGCCATCACGAGCCCGTGTCGAGTCCAGATCCCGAGGCAGTAGGTCACTCGGTCATGGTAGCAGACGGCCGCGCGATTGACGGTGAGCCGACGCCCACGTACGGTGGAATCATGCAGATCCGCATCGGCTACGATCTGGGCTTCGAGGTTCCCCAGCCGACGGCGATGCAGCTCATGCTGTACGTGCATCCAGATCGGGCAGGGACGCTGCGGCAGCCGGAGCGCATCGTCGTCGAGCCGGCCGTCGCGGTCGAGGACTTCGTCGACTGGTTCGGCAACCGGGCCGCGCGCATCCTGGCCCCCGCCGGCCATCTGCGAATCCGGTACGACAACGTCATCGACGATGCCGGCCGCCCCGACGTCCCGATCGACGGCCTGCGCCTGACCCCCGTGCACGAGATGCCGGCGGAATGCTGGCGCTACCTGTTCGCCAGCCGGTACTGCGAGGTCGATCGCATGGTCCACGTCGCCTGGGACCTGTTCGGCCAGACCCCCGAGTCGTGGCAGCGGGTGCAGGCGGTGCTCGACTGGGTGCACGCCAACGTCGCCTTCGGCTACCAGTTCGCGCGGCCGACGAAGACTGCGTTCGACGTCTACACCGAGCGGCAGGGTGTCTGCCGCGACTTCCAGCACCTGGCCATCACCTTTCTCCGAGCGCTCAACATCCCCGCGCGCTACGTGACCGGCTACCTGGGCGACATCGGGGTGCCGGCCGGCGCCACGCCCATGGACTTCTCGGCGTGGGCGGAAGCGTACGTGGGTGATGCCTGGCGCACCATCGATGCCCGCCACAACCGTCCCCGGACCGGGCGGGTGGTGATGGCCCGCGGCCGCGATGCCGTCGACGTGGCGCTCACGACCTCGTTCGGCGCCGCGATCCTGCAGGACTTCACCGTGTGGACCGACGAGCTCCCGGCCGCCGCCGCCTGACCCGGAATCGGTGCTAAACTGACACCGCTGCCACCTCGGCCTTCATGGCTGACGCTCCTGGCGTCGAGACCCCGGTGACGTGGCGTTCGCAGGCATTCGTCACCTCGGGGGGCCCCTGAGCACGTTCTCACCTCGATCGATCCGCGGCACCCTCTGATCCCGGCGCCACCGCGCGAGGGCCCGATCCGTGCCGAGCTCTTCGGCATCGAGCGACTCGAGCAGCACGCCGAGAGCCTGGCCGCTGCCCAGCCCGTCACGAACCGGTCGAGCCGGGGGCGGCGCTTGCTGGCGCGCGTCGAGGACAACGGTCGCGTGCTCCGCGAGTCGTACCACGTCATCGCCACCGCCATCCGCGAGGAGCGCGCCATCACGCCGGCGGCGGAGTGGCTGGTCGACAACTTCCACGTCGTCGACGAGCAGCTGCGCGAGATCCGCGACGACCTCCCGCCCGGGTTCTACCGCGAGCTGCCCAAGCTGACCGAGGGGCCGCTGGTCGGCTACCCGCGGGTCTACGGCCTGGCCTGGGCCTTCGTGGCCCACACCGACAGCCGGTTCGACCCGGAGATGCTCCGGCGGTTCGTGCGGGCTTACCAGCGCGTGCAGCCGCTGACCATCGGCGAGCTGTGGGCGGTGGCCATCACCCTTCGCGTCGTGCTCGTCGAGAACCTCCGCCGGCTGGCCGAGAGCATCGTGCGCGGGCGGGCGGCCCGCCAGGAGGCCGACGCGCTGGCCGACGAGCTGCTGGGCGTGGGCGACGACGGTACCGCGTTGCGGACCGCCCGGGGCCTGGCCAGGTTCGAGAGCGACCCGCTGGTGACGGCGTTCGCGGTGCAGCTCGTCCAGCGGCTGCGCGAGCAGGACCGAGCGGTCACGCCGGCGCTGCTCTGGCTCGATCAGCGGCTGGAGGCGCAGGGGACGACCTCCGACGACATCGTGCGTGTCGAGCACCAGCGCCAGGCGGCGATGAACGTGACCGTGCGCAACGTGATCTTGAGCATGAGCCTGATGTCGGCGCTGGACTGGACGGAGTTCTTCGAGACGCGTCAGCCTCGTGGACGGGGTGCTGCGGGCCGGCCCGAGTCACGCCGCCATGGACTTCGCCACTCGCGACGCCTACCGGCATGCGATCGAGGACCTCGCGCGGGGCTCGGGCCGGTCCGAGCTGGACGTGGCGCGCGAGGCGATGGCCCATGCGCAGCGTCGCGCACGACACCGGAGACGAGCGGCGGACCGATCCTGGCTACCATCTCGTCGGCAACGGGCGCGTCGTCTTCGAGGCGGCGCTCGGTTACCGGGCGCCGCCGCTGCGACTGGCTTCTCCGCGTGTACGTCGGCCTGGCGACACCCGGCTACCTTGGGACCATCGCGGTCTTCAGTGGCGCCGTGCTCGCCCTGCCCCTGCTCGCTGGCGGAACCGCCGGCGTGGGATCGATGGGGCTGCTGATCCTGGCTCTGCTCGCCATCGTCCCCGCCTCGGACCTGGCGATCGCGCTGCTGAACCGGATCGTGGCCGCCCTCGTTACGCCGGCGGTGCTGCCGCGACTCGAGCTGCTCGAGGGCGTCCCCGCCGAGCTCCGGACGCTGGTCGCCGTGCCGATGCTGCTGACCGACGTCGCCGAGATCGATGAGCAGATCGAGCGGCTCGAGGTGCACTACCTGGCCAACCCGGATGGCGACGTGCGCTTCGCCCTCCTCTCCGACTGGACCGACGCCACCGCCGCCAGCGCACCGGGTGACGACGGCACGCTGGCCGCCGCGCGGGAGGGGATCGCGCGCCTGAACGCGCCGTCACGGCGCCGCTCCCGGTGGCGGTACGCGCTTCCTGCTCTTCCATCGCCGCCGGCTCTGGAACGAGAGCGAGCACACGTGGATGGGATGGGAGCGCAAGCGGGGCAAGCTGCACGAGCTGAACCGGCTCCTGCGCGGCGCCACCGACACCAGCTTCCTGCCCACGGGCACCGCGGCACCCGACGGTGTCCGCTACGTGATCACCCTGGACGCCGACACGCGGCTGCCGCGCGGGGCGGTCGAGCGCCTGGTCGGCACCATGGCGCATCCGCTCAACCAGCCGCGGATCGACCCCGACCGCGCGGCGCGTGGTCGAGGGCTACGCGGTGCTCCAGCCGCGGGTGACGCCGCCGCTACCCGGGCGGGAGGGCTCGCTGTTCCAGCGGCTGTCGTCGGGCCCGGCCGGCATCGACCCGTACGCGGCGGCGGTGTCGGACGTCTACCAGGATCTGTTGGGCGAGGGCTCGTACACCGGCAAGGGGATCTACGACGTCGACGCCTTCGAGGCGGCGCTGGCCGGCCGGGTGCCCGAGAACGCGCTGCTGAGCCACGACCTCTTCGAGGGCGTCTTCGCGCGCGCCGGTCTGGTGACCGACGTCGAGCTGTTCGAGAGCGCGCCCTCGCACTACGGCGTGGCGGCGGCGCGCCAGCACCGGTGGGCGCGCGGCGACTGGCAGCTGCTGCCGTGGATCCTGGGCAGCCGGATCCCGCTGATCGGGCGCTGGAAGATGGTGGACAACCTGCGACGCACGCTCTCGGCCCCGGCCACCTTCCTGACCCTGGTCGTCGGCTGGATGCTGCCCGGCTCGTCCCCCGCGGTGTGGAGCGCCTTCGTGCTGGCCACCGTCGCCGTGCCCGCCCTCCTGCCGGTGCTCGGCGGGCGTGATCCCCCGCCGGCGCGGCATCTCCAAGCGCAGCCACGCCCGCGGCCGTCGGGCCGCGACTCGATCCTGGCGGCCTCGCACGTGGGGCTCACGTTCGCGATGCTGGCGTACCAGGCCTGGCTGATGGGGGACGCGATCGTGCGGACGCTCGTCCGCGTCTACGGGACGCGCCGTCGGCTGCTGGAGTGGGTGACGGCGGCCCAGGCCAAGTCCGGACTCCGCCTGGATCTTCGGGGCTTCTACCGCCGGATGGCCGGCGGCGTCGCGCTCGCCGCCGTCGCCGCCCTCGGAGTGGCGTGGGGGCGGCCGCGACGCCTGGCCGGCCGCGCTGCCCTTTCTCGCCCTGTGGATCGTGGCGCCCGCGATTGCGCGGTGGATGAGTCTCCCGCGGAGCACGGCGCCCACCCAGGCGCTCTCGCCGACGGACGACGGCCGCGCTGCGGCTGACGGCGCGGCGGACGTGGCGGTACTTCACGACGTTCGTCGGCGTCGAGGACAACGCCCTGCCGCCCGACAACTTCCAGGAGACGCCGAGCCCGGTCGTCGCCCACCGCACGTCACCGACGAACATCGGCCTGTACCTGCTTGCCACGGTGGCCGCCCGCGACTTCGGCTGGCTCGGTACCGTCGACGCGGTCGAGCGGCTGGAGGCGACCCTGGAGACGATGCGGCGCCTCGAGCGCTTCCGCGGCCACTTCTACAACTGGTACGACACCCGGCGCTGTGCGGCCGCTCGAACCGAAGTACGTCTCGTCGGTCGACAGCGGCAACCTCGCCGGCCATCTCATCGCGCTGGCGCACGCCGCCGAGGAGATGGCCGCCCACCCGCGCCGGCCCCGCGTGGCCCTCGCCGGGATCGCCGACGTGGCGTCGCTCGTTCGCCTGTCCAACCTGACCGCCGCTGCCAGCGTCCGGCCACGCTCAGCCTCCCACGTGAATGTGGAGAAGGCCGTCGACGCGCTCACGGCGGCGGTGCCGGGGCCGCCGCCCGATCCGGCCGGGTGGGACGCCCGACTCTCCGAGCTCCAGGCCCGCGGCGCGGACGGTGCTCGAGCTGGCGGCCGCCCGCGTGGACGAAGATCGGCGAGCGGGCGGTCGGCGGAGGTGGACGCCTGGGCGGAGGCCCTCGTCGAGACGGTCGCGAGCCATGCGCGGGACGTCGATCTGCCCGACACGATCGAGCGTCGCCTCGTCCTGCTCGCGGCCGAGGCCCGGGCGCTGGTCGGCGACATGGACTTCGGCTTCCTGTTCGACCCGATGCGCAAGCTGCTGGCGATCGGCTACCGCGTCAGCGACGGCATGCTCGATTCCGGCCGGTACGACCTGCTCGCCTCGGAGGCCCGCCTGGCCAGCTTCGTGGCGATCGCCAAGGGCGACGTGCCCGTGTCGCACTGGTTCCGGCTGGGCCGGGCGCTCACCCCGGTCGGCGCTCGACTCCGTGCTCGTCTCCTGGTCGGGGTCGATGTTCGAGTACCTGATGCCGTCCCTCGTCATGCGGTCCCCGGCCGGGAGCCTGCTGGAGCAGACCGCGCGGCTGGTCGTCGACCGGCAGATCTCCTACGGCGCCGAGCGAGGCGTGCCGTGGGGCGTCTCGGAGTCGGGCTACAACGTCCGCGACCTCGAGATGACGTACCAGTACTCGAACTTCGGAGTGCCGGGGCTCGGGCTGCGCCGCGGGCTCAGCGAGGACGTGGTGATCGCGCCCTATGCCACCGGGCTCGCCGCCATGGTCGATCCGGCGGCCGCGGTGCGCAACTTCGAGCGGCTGGCCGCGGTCGGAGGCCGCGGCGTCTACGGCTTCTACGAGGCGCTCGACTACACCGCCCCCCGCCTGCCGGAGGGCGCCGCGGTCGCCGTGGTTCGCGCCTACATGGCGCACCACCAGGGCATGGTGATCGTGGCGATCGCCAACGCGCTGCACGACGGTGCCATGCGCGCCCGCTTCCACGCCGAGCCCATGGTCCAGGCCACCGAGCTGCTCTTGCAGGAGCGGACGCCGCGTGACGTGTCGGTGGCGCGGCCGCGCGCCGACGAGGTGCACGCCGTCGGCGACGTGCGCGAGTTCGTGCCGCCCGTCGAGCGGCGCTTCACCTCACCGCACGCCGCGCGGCCGCGCACCCAGCTGCTCTCGAACGGGCGCTACGCGGTGATGGTGACGACGGCTGGCTCCGGCTACAGCCGCTGGCGCGACCTCGCCATCACGCGCTGGCGGGAGGACGTCACCCGCGACGGCTGGGGGACATACGTGTTCCTTCGCGACGTCGACAGCCGGCGAGAGCTGGTCGGCCGGCTACCAGCCCCGGGGGGGCGAGCCGGACAGCTACGTGGTCACGTTCTCCGAGGACCGGGCCGAGATCGCGCGGCACGACCGCGGGATCGCGACCACCTTGCAGGTGATCGTCTCGCCGGAGGACGACGCTGAGATACGGCGCGTCTCGCTCACGAACCTCGGGGCGCGCGCGCGGGAGATCGAGCTGACGTCGTACGCCGAGGTCGTGCTCGCCCCGCCGGCGGCCGACCTGGCCCACCCGGCGTTCTCCAACCTGAGCGTGGAGACGGAATGCGTGCCGGAGCTCGATTCACTGCTGGCCACCCGCCGGCCGCGGCGAGACGGCGAGGCAGCGGTCTGGCTGGCCCACGTGGTCGCCGTCGAGGGGGAGACGATCGGCCGCCTGCAGTGGGAGACCGATCGCGCGCGGTTCCTCGGCCGCGGCCGGGCGATCCGGGCACCGGCGGCGATGGCCGCCGGTCGGGCCCTGTCCGACACGACCGGCGCGGTGCTCGACCCGATCGTGAGCCTGCGGCGACGGGTGCGGGTGCCGGCTGGCGAGACGGTGCGCGTGGCCTTCTCGACCCTGGTGGCAACGTCGCGCGCCGAGGCCCTCGATCTCGCCGAGAAGTATCGCGACCCGGCCACCTTCGACCGGGCGGCAACCCTGGCGTGGACGCAGGCCCAGGTCCAGCAGCACCACCTCGGCATGACACCCGACGAGGCGCACCTCTTCCAGGGGCTGGCCAGCCGCGTCCTGTACTCGGACCGGACCCTCCGGCCGCCGGCGGACGTGCTCGCGCGCCAGATGGGCGGGCCCGACGCGCTGTGGGCGCACGGGATCTCGGGCGATCTGCCGATCGTGCTGGTGCAGATCGACGAGCCCGAGGACGTCGGCCTGGTGCGGCAGCTGCTCCGTGCCCACGAGTACTGGCGCATGAAGCAGCTCGCCGTCGACCTGGTGATCCTCAACGAGCGGGCAGTCGTCCTACGTCCAGGATCTCCAGGTGTCGCTGGAGACGCTGCTGCGGACGAGCCAGTCGGCCGGGCCTCACGAGGCCTCGGGCGCGCGCGGCCACGTCTACATCGTGCGGGCCGACCGTGTGACCGCAGCCGCAGCGCGACGTGCTCCAGTCGGTCGCCCGGGTCGTGCTGGCGAGCCGGCGGGGGACGCTGGCCGAGCAGATGGCGCGGGCGCATCGACCGGACGTGGCTCCGGTCCCGCGCCCGCGACGACCGGCGCCGGCCCCGGCCGGGACCGGGGTGGCCGTCCCACCGCCGGAGCTCGAGCTCTTCAACGGCCTCGGCGGCTTCGGGGACGAGGGGCGCGAGTACGTGACGGTTCTCCACCCCGGCCGCTGCACACCGGCGCCGTGGATCAACGTTGTCGCGAACGCCGACTTCGGCTTCCTGGTGTCGGAGTCGGGCTCCGGCTATACGTGGTCGGGCAACAGCCGCGAGAACCAGCTCACCCCCTGGTCGAACGATCCGGTCGGCGACCCGGCCGGCGAGACCATCTACGTCCGCGACGAGGAAACGGGCGAGCTGTGGGGGCCGACGGCGCTGCCAATCCGCGAGGAGACCGCACCCTACGTCGTCCGGCACGGGCAGGGGTACACGCGCTTCGAGCACGACTCGCACGGCGTCGCGCTCGAGCTGCTGCAGCTGGTGCCGCTCGACGATCCCGTCAAGATCTCCCGCCTCACGCTGACGAATGCCTCCGGGCGCCCGCGGCGGCTGTCGGTGACCGCCTACGTCGAGTGGGTCCTGGGCGTGTCACGCGGGGTCGCGGCGCCGCTCATCGTCACCGAGATCGACCCCGAGACGGGGGCGCTCCTGGCCCGCAACGCGTGGCGGCAAGAGTTCGGCACCCGCGTCGCCTTCGCCGACCTCGGCGGGCTCCACACCGCGTGGACCGCCGACCGGACGGAGTTCCTCGGACGCAACGGCGGGCCGGACCAGCCGGCGGCGCTCGTCCACCGGCAGCGGCTCTCGGGCCGCGTCGGCGCCGGCCTCGATCCCTGCGCGGCCCTGCAGGCGACGCTCGAGCTACCGACGGGGGGCCGGGCCGAGATCGTGTTCCTCCTGGGCGAGGCGGCGAGCGCCGAGCGAGCCAGGGAGCTGATCGTTCGCTATCGGGGCCGGGATGTGGGGGAGATCCAGCGGACCGTCCGCGAGCACTGGGACGCCGTGCTCGGCACGATCCAGGTGAGGACACCGGACCGCTCGATGGACATCATGCTCAACCGGTGGCTGCTCTACCAGACGCTCGCGTGTCGGGTGTGGGCGCGCACGGCGTTCTATCAGGCCGGCGGCGCCTACGGGTTCCGGGATCAGCTGCAGGATGTGCTGGCCCTGGGCGTCGCCACGCCCGGGCTGGCGCGGGAACACCTGCTGCGGGCCGCGGCCCGGCAGTTCGGCGAGGGCGACGTGCAGCACTGGTGGCACCCGCCCGGCGGCCGGGGGGTCCGGACGCGGATCTCCGACGACCGGCTCTGGCTTCCGTACGGCGTCGCCCGGTACGTCGAGGTCAGTGGTGACGGCGCCGTCCTCGACGAGATCGTGCCTTTCCTGGACGGGCCCACGCTCGCCCCCGGCCAGCTCGAGTCGTACTTCGAGCCCCGGATCTCGGGAGAGCGCGGCTCGCTCTTCGAGCACTGTGCCCGCGCGCTCGATCTCAGCCTGACGACCGGTGCCCACGGCCTGCCGTTGATGGGGACCGGCGACTGGAACGACGGGATGAACGCGGTAGGCGCCGAGGGCAGGGGCGAGAGTGTCTGGCTGGGGTGGTTCCTGCACGCCGTGCTGTCAGACTGGGTGGCCCTGGCCGAGGGCCGCGGGGAGGCCAAGCGTGCCGAGCCCTGGCGGGAATACGTGCGGGCGCTGGCGGCGTCGCTCGAGCGCGAGGCCTGGGACGGCCACTGGTATCGACGCGCGTACTTCGACGACGGGACGCCGCTCGGCTCGGTCACCAACGACGCCTGCCGCATCGACTCGATCGCGCAGTCCTGGAGCGTCATCTCGGGGGCCGCCGACCCGGCACGCCAGGCCGCCTCGATGGCCGCGGTCGACACGTACCTCGTGCGTCACGGCGACGGCCTCGTCCTGCTGTTCACGCCGCCGTTCGGCACGACGTCCCTGGCACCCGGCTACATCAAGGGGTACGTGCCGGGGGTCCGCGAGAACGGGGGACAGTACACGCACGCGGCGGTCTGGGCGGCGATCGCCTTCGCGCAGCTCGGCAACGGGGATGCGGCCACCGAGCTCTTCGCGATGCTCAACCCGATCAATCACGCCCGTACCGACGCCGACGTCCAGCGCTACCGGGTCGAGCCCTACGTCGTCGCCGGTGACGTCTATGCCGAGCCGCCGCATGTCGGCCGAGGGGGCTGGACCTGGTACACCGGGTCGGCGGGCTGGATGTATCGGGCTGGCCTGGAGTCGATCCTCGGCTTCCGGCTACGGGGCACGCGGCTGCTGATCGATCCTTGCATCCCGCGCACCTGGCCCAGCTTCGAGCTCGTCTTCCGCTATCGCTCCGCGCGATACGAGATCTTCGTGGAGAACCCGCGCGAGGTGTCCCGGGGAGTGGTGGCGGTCGAGGTCGACGGCGTCGGGTTACGCGGCGACCGAGGCATCGAGGTCCGGGACGACGGCCAGTCCCACCGCGTTCACGTCACGCTGGGCTGATGTCGGGCGAGTCGCTGACGTCTCTCTCGATCCGGTAGAGGACCCACCCGCTCGGATCCTGGCCCTCTATCCCCTGGGCCCGCTTGAACAGGCTGGGCCACCCTCTCGGGGCAGCGGCGGGATGCTCCGCGTGGAGCGCGCGCCGGCCCAGCGTGACGGCCGCCGCCGGCAGAGGGGCCTCGATGCCGTAGCGGGCCAGGATCCGTCGCCGCTCGTGGTAGAACTCCAGCCGCCACTTCATTGCGGCCCCCCCTGACGACACGCCGGGCGTGGTCCCGTCACTACGTGCCGAGCCGGACGGAGCGCCAGAGACTGCGCTGGGCGACGATCGCCAGGGCGGCGCCGGCACCGCCGACGAGGAGAATAACCGGCATGCCGGCCTCGCGGGAGACCAGGCCCAGGATCACCGTACCGGCGACGATGCTGCCGATAAGCCCGACGGCCAGGTCGGGGAGAAATCCGTTTCCCCCCGCGCGGGCGACCGTCTCGGCGATCCACCCGGCCGCGAGCCCGGCGAGGATCAGCATGGGACCCATGTGGGCAATGTGTTCAATCATGGAGCGGACCTGCGGTGACCTCAGGCTTCGGCGTCCAGGTCCCCGCCGCGTACTCTCGCAGCCCTTGCAGCAGTACTGAGCGAAGCGTCGTTCGCTCGCTCAGGGCGCGGGCGCGCGCGGCCCGCTGAAGTTCGCGCGGGAGGCCGCGCAACAGATAGATGCCCGAGGTCGCGACGCGCGCGAGCACACGACTCCGGCCGGCCCGCACGTAGATATCGATGGGCATTGCCATCACTCCTCCTTACTGGCGTTCGATGGAGACGACGAAGTTGACCGTCTCCTCGTGATACGGCGACGGAATGTACGCGAGCTCCAGGCGGATCTCCTTGAGCTTCTTGGCCTTCAGCGCCTCCGCCGGAAAGTCCACGTCCACCGACTGGGTGGCGTCCTGGCCGGGGTCGAGCCGGTCACCGCCCCCGTAGGAGGTGAACTTCAGGAGCGGCTCCGTCCGCATGTCCTCCAGCTTGATCGGCTGGCCTGCGGTGTCGATGTACTGGATCTTGCCGGTGACGAGACGGACGGTCTGACTCGTCGAGCTGTTCTTGAGCATGAGACTCGCCGTCAGCTTGGCGGGGGAGACGACGCGGCCCGTGCCCTGCTCGACGCGCTCGGTGACCTTCAGGTTCGTGAGCTCACCCGTGACGATGCCCGCCTTGACCTTCATCGCGGCCGGCGTCACCACGTACGTCTTGTCCTCGACCACCGAAGCGGCCGTCGCGACCGGTTGCACCGAGGGGAGGAGGGTCATCCATACCACCGCGGCGCCGAGTGCGGCCCCGAGCCCCCACCGCCAGACCGTCCCCGCCGACTCACCCGGCTGCTCGGTCGGGCGCAACTTGCGCTGCGCGGCGATCGCCACCGCGGCGCCGATGGAGGCCACGAAGGCCATGGCGACGATGCCGGCGCCCGGGAAGATCCCGACGGCCCGGAAGATCCAGCTCAGCCCGATGCTGCCGACGAGGCCGAGGATGATGTCCGTCTTCAGCCCGTGCCCTCCGTGCTTCGCGACCAGGCCGGCCAGCACGCCGCCCAGCACTCCCAAGAGAACCCACGTCACGAACATGGTGAAACTCATGACCCTGCCTCCTTGACTGCTCGACCGTTCACCCGATCACTGGCGGCACCTCGCGCATCGTCGTTCCCGACCACCGACGGCTCCGGCCACCGCGTCGGCGCCTCGCGCTCGCAGCGGAGGGCGTAGGCGGCGGCCGCCGCATCCTGATCGTCGTACTCGATGACGACGTCGATGCACGGCTCGAACTCCACGGCCGAGCGCCGGACCCGAAGACGGGCTCCACCCGGCTCGAGACCGATCGCGGCGCGCAAAAGCGCGATGTACCGGCGGCACTGCCGGAAGGCCACGCCCGCGTAGTCCGCGTCACCCACCTGGGCCGCCCGCTCGGCCGCCGGAGCGGGGGTCAGCGTGATGAGGCCCAAAGCCATCGCTAGGCCTCGCCGCCGTCTTCGCGGTGCCGATCGAGGGCCGGGTTCTTGTGCTCGGCAATGACTTGATTCCAGCGCTCACGACGCTCGGCGGCGGCGGCCTTGAGTCGGTCGTTGCGGTGGAGCAGCGTCGACACGCGGCTGCGCAGGAAGGACACGGGAGACAAGAGCGCGTGCATCATGGCCGAACCTCGTCGCGGCAGCGATGTGGTGGGCCCGGTAGCGCTCCCACCCTGGCGACCCCCTCGCTGCCCTTCGGGATCGCCGGGCGGGATGTACAGCGTCTGCGAGAGACGCGACTAGGCTCGAATCTACTCGCTGTCCCGCGGTTTGCGTATTGCACCTTGGTCTACCGCCGCCGGGACCGCGCGCTCGGCGGTCGTTCCGAGGCGGGCTTTCCGCAGCTCGGCCTCATGACGTCGACGGGTCAGACGCCGCAGCCGGCGAACCGCAGCACGAGTCTTCGAGTGTGTCGCCATCCTGTCCCTCCTGGTTTAGAAGCCTTTCCGTCTCATGCACGTACGATACGCGGCTTGGTAGGTGGCGTGCTTGGCTCCTTCGGCCTCCATCCCGTGGATCTGGGGATCGGGCGAGTCGACGCCCCCGGCGGGGACGCGAGCGATACTCACCGGCGCGGCGCCGCCCCGGGCGTGATCGGCCCGGGCGTGGTCGTCACCGATCGGGGCGGCCGTCCCCGTCCGGACGGCCTGCGGGGCCTCGGCGTTGCAGGCCGCGACGTCGCTGGCGGTGGGGACCTGGGCGGTGGCCGGCTGGGTGCCGATCAGCGTGAGCAGCAGGAGCAGTTCGACGATTTTCACGGTTGGGCTTTCTCCTTGGGCGGGGCCGGCTGGACGGCGCATCGGATCGCCTCCAGGATGCTCTGCTTACCGAACGGCTTGCGCAGATGACCGGCGACGCCCGAGGCCTCGATGCGCTCGACGGTCGCGGGGTCGTCGTGCGCCGTCATGAAGATGATTGGGATGGCGAGCCGCTCCTGCAGCTCGAAGCCGCTCATCTCGTTCATGTGGACATCGAGGACGAGACAGGCCGCTCGACCTCGAGGGAGCCAGTCGAGGAACGCGCCAGCGGACGCAAAGCCCTGGGCTGAGTAGCCGGCCGACTGGACCACGCGCAGGAGCGAGCGACGGACCGAGTCATCGTCGTCCACGATCGCGATTACCGGGGCATCATTCACGCAGAATCCTCCTTGCCAACGACCGTACGCGGGCGAGCGGTGGGCGGCTATTGCACCTTGGTCTCGGGCCCGGGCGGGTGGGGTCGGCGCTTCAGCGCTTTGGCACGACGACACCGACAGCGTCGGCCAGACGGACGAGCTCGGCCAGCGAGCCGGCGCCCATCTTCTCCATGACCCGGGCGCGGTGGACCTTCACCGTTCCCTCGCCGATGCCGAGCTCCGAGGCGATCTGCTTGTTCAGCATCCCCGTCACCACGAGGGCGAACACCGCGGTCTCGCGCGGCGTGAGGAGCGCGACCTTCCGTGAGATCGCCTCCACCCGGGCCTCGGTACCGAGCTCGCGCGTGTCCCGGGCCAGGGCCTGCTCGATGGCGTCGAGGAGCGCCTGCCGGGCGAACGGCTTGGTCAGGAAATCCACCGCTCCGGCCTTCATCGCCGCCACGCTGGTGGCGACGTCGCCGTGTCCGGTGATGAAGACGATGGCGATCCGATGGGGCGCCTGGGCCAGGGTCCGCTGGAGCTCGAGCCCGGTGAGCCCCGGCATGCGCACGTCGAGCACCAGGCAGCAGGGGCCGGTCGACGGCGGCCGGGTCAGGAACTCCTGGGCCGAGGCAAAGGCCTGCACCCCGTAGCCGGCGGCGGCTACCAGGCGCGTGAGGCTCTTTCGCACGGAGGCGTCGTCGTCCACGATGAGCACCGTCGCGGCGGCCGCCGTCATGGCCGCTGGCTCGCCGCGACCGGCAGCGCGAACGCGACGATGGTGCCGCCGCCGGCCCTGTTCGACGCCGTCACCCGACCGCCGTGGGCATGCACGATCGTCCGCGAGATCGCCAGGCCCATGCCCAGCCCTTCGGCTTTCGTCGTGTAGAGGGGCTCGAAGATCAACGCGAGATCGGCCGGGGCGATCCCAGGTCCGGAGTCCTCGATCGAGACCGTGACGGTGCCGTCGCCGGGCTCGGCGGTGCGGATCACGAGGGCAGGGTCGCGACCGCCGGCCTCGCGCATGGCCTCGATGCCGTTGAGGACCATGTTGAGGATCACCTGCTGCAGCTGGAGGCGATCGCCTCGCACCGCAGGCAGCTCGGTGGCCAGGTCCAGGTTCAGTGGCACGTGGCGGATGACGGCCTCGTTGCGGACGAGCTGGGCGACCTCGCCCACGACCCGGTTGATGTCGAGGGGGCCGTGCTCAAGCTCGCCCTTTCTGAGCAGGACCCGCACGCGATGAATGAGCCCGGCCGCCCGGGCATCGTCGGCGACGATGTCTGTCAGGATCTCGCGCAACTCGGCGATGTCGGGGGCGTCGGCCTCGAGGAAGCGCTGCGCGACCTCCGCGTTGTTGCGGATGGC
The DNA here is from genome assembly GCA_963827505.1 of uncultured Candidatus Rokubacteria bacterium. GTDB lineage: Bacteria > Methylomirabilota > Methylomirabilia > Rokubacteriales > CSP1-6 > AR5. The sequence continues at coordinate 72,129 of CAWHBD010000001.1, forward strand.
GGTCAGCGGCTGGTGCAGCTCGTGGGCCAGGGAGGCCGTGAGCTCGCCCAGGGCCGAGACGCGACCGATGTGGGTCAACTCCTGGCGGAGGCGCCCGGCCTCCTCGAGGCGCCGGGCGAGCGACAGCTCCATACGCTTGCGCTCCAGGGTGCTGGCGAAGGCCTCGCTCAGAAGGCGGAGGCGGTCGACCAGCTCGTCGGGCCACTGGTATTCGTCGCGGACGGAATCGAACGACAGCACCCCGAGCATGGGGCCGCCGCCGCGCAGGGGGATCGACAGGTGCGCACGCGTCCCCAGGCGCGCGTAGCTCGCCCGGTCGGCGGCCGCCTCCTCCGGGAGGTCGGCGCTCCGGGAGAATCGGACGACGTCGCCGCGGCGGAGCGTGGCCACCGTCCACGGGAACTGATCGGCCTCGAGGATCGACGGCAGCTCGGCGATGCCCGGTCGCGCGCAGGACACCCGGACGCCCGGGGTGTCGTCCACGTACTCGTCCAGGTTGCCGCGATCCATGTCCAGGAAGGCGAGCATGCGCTCGAGCGCGCTCCGCAGCGCCAAGTCGATACCACCGGCCGGCACGTGGATCAGCCGGGCCGAGAGCTCAGCCAGCAGCATCTCGAAGCGCAGGCGCTCCTCGAGGAGGCGCTGCGCGCGCTGACCGGCAGCCCGGTGAACGAAGAGCCACGCCACGAGCGCAGTCTCGACGAGAATCAGCAGCGCCGCGGCGACCGCGTAGAACGTCGGGCCCATGGCGCGGTCAGCGCACCGCGGCACCCCTCGCATCACGGGCGCGTCGGGCGGCCGGACGCGGGCGTGGCCGACGGGGATCGGGTGAGGGGCTCGCTGAATCGCCATCGCCGGTCGGGCGCACGAGGAGGGCCGACAGCATCTCGATCGCCCGGGGGTCGAGCGCCCGGTCGTCGGTCATCACCTGCACCGAGGGGTCGGCCAGACGCCGGACAGCCTCGGATGCCGCGGTGGAGCAGATGACGACATCCACCCGCCGCAGCAGGCGGCTCAACGCGGGACCCTCGCCGGGCGCAGCACCGGCCAGCACGATGTTGGGCAGGGCCGCGTTCGCGATCGAGTGCTCGAGGTTGTGGGCGGTGTCGGCGGCCGTGGAGACCACTCCCACGCGCGTGCCGGGGGGAAGCTGGGCGAGGCGGTGGAGGGTCTCCAGGTGCGCCTCGGCGAGGAGGGCGATCACCGGCACGCCGCGGCCGCCCAGGAGGCGCTCCACCTCCGGCAAGTGCGAGAAGCTCGTGGCCGCCGCTCGCCACCGCCCGGGGCCCTTCTGGCGTCGTGTCGGGGCTCCCAGGGCGCCGAGGAGGACCTTGTCGACGCGGATCGGCAGGTGGGCCTCGAGCTGGCCGGCGAAGAAGTCGAGCTCGGCCGGACTGCACTCCACCAGGAGCACCTCGACGGCCCCCTGGACGGCGGCCGGATGGACACCGGCCACGCTGAGCACACCCACCGCCAGATCGTCGGCGGTCATGCCGAGGGCGGCCGCCCGGATGACCGTGTCCCGCAGGAAGCGCTCGCGCAGGTGCGGGGAGGGGCGGGCGGGCGGCGTCGCCGCCGCGAACACGCCCTTGCCTCGCCGGGCCTCGACGTAGCCGCTCCGCTTGAGATCCTCGATGACGCGGGCGACGGTGTTGGTGTTGATGCCGAGGAAGCCGGCCAGCTCCCGGATGCTGGGCAGGGTCTGGTCGGGGGGAACGCCGCCGCTCTCGATGACGTGCTTGAGCTGCTCGGTCAACTGCCGGCGCATGGGGATGGGGCTGCGCGCGTCGACCTTCAGGTGCATGGCGATCGTCATACTGTACTGGTCATATAGTACACCTACGGAGAATCGATCTAGTGTACTATCCAGGTGGTACAGCACGAGAGGCACCGACCGTCCGCCCCCACCTGGAAGAGAGGGATCGCACCATGGCTCAGACGACCACCGCCCCCAAGGCTCAGGCCACGACACCGAAGCTGCGCCCGCTCCACGACCGCATGCTCGTCAAGCGTCTCGCGGAGGAGGAGGACGAAGCACGGCAGCATCATCATCCCCGACACCGCCAAGGAGAAGCCCCAGGAGGGCAAGGTCATCGCGGTCGGCACCGGCAAGGTGACCGAGGACGGACAAGCGTGCCCGCTCGACGTCAAGGCGGGCGACCGGATCCTGTTCGGCAAGTACTCCGGCAGCGAGGTCAAGCTCGACGGCGAGGAGTACCTCATCATGAGGGAGGAGGACGTCCTCGGCATCCTCGGCGCGTGACCCCGTGACCCACTCGCTCGCCACCACGCCCGCACACTCGAGGAGGAAGGTAGTCCATGCCCAAGCAGCTCCTGTTCAACGAGGAAGCCCGCGCCGCGCTCCTGCGCGGCGTCAACATCCATGGCGCACGCCGTCAAGGTCACGCTGGGCCCGAAGGGCCGGAACGTCGTCATCGACAAGAAGTTCGGCAGCCCGACCATCACCAAGGACGGCGTGACCGTCGCCAAGGAAGTCGAGCTGCAAGGACCCCTACGAGAACATGGGCGCCCAGATGCTCAAGGAGGTCGCCTCCAAGACCTCCGACGTCGCCGGCGACGGGACCACGACCGCGACCGTGCTGGCCCAGGCCATCTTCCGCGAGGGCCTCAAGAACGTGACCGCGGGGGCGAACCCGATGGGGCTCAAGCGGGGCATCGAGCAGGCGGTGGAGCAGGTGGTCGAGGAGCTGAAGAAGATGTCCAAGTCGACCAAGGACAAGAAGGAGATCGCCCAGGTCGCCACCATCGCCGCCAACAACGACAAGACGATCGGCAACCTGATCGCCGAGGCCATGGAGAAGGTCGGCAAGGACGGGGTCATCACGGTCGAGGAGGCCAAGGCCATGGAGACCACCCTGGAGGTCGTCGAGGGGATGCAGTTCGACCGCGGGTACCTCTCGCCCTACTTCGTCACCGACCCCGAGCGCATGGAGGCCGTCCTCGAGGACGCCCTCATCCTGATCCACGAGAAGAAGCTCAGCGTGATGAAGGACATGCTGCCGCTGCTGGAGCAGGTCGCCCGCGCGGGCAAGCCGCTCCTGATCATCGCCGAGGACGTCGAGGGCGAGGCGCTGGCCACCCTGGTCGTGAACAAGCTGCGCGGGACGCTGCTCCTGCTGCGCCGTCAAGGCCCCGGGCTTCGGCGACCGCCGGAAGGCCATGCTCGAGGACATCGCGACCCTGACCGGCGGCAAGGCGATCACCGAGGACCTGGGCATCAAGCTCGAGAACATCAAGCTGGAGGACCTCGGCCGGGCCAAGAAGGTGGTCGTGGACAAGGACAACACCACGATCATCGACGGCGCCGGCAAGCCGACCGGAGATCGAGGGGCGGATCAAGCAGATCCGGGCGCAGATCGAGGAGACGACCTCGGACTACGACCGGGAGAAGCTCCAGGAGCGGCTGGCCAAGCTGGCCGGCGGCGTGGCCGTCATCAAGGTGGGCGCCGCGACCGAGACCGAGATGAAGGAGAAGAAGGCGCGGGTCGAGGATGCGCTCAACGCGACGCGGGCGGCCGTCGAGGAGGGCATCGTGCCCGGCGGCGGCGTGGCGCTGCTGCGGGCGGCGCGAGGCGCTCGACCGCCTGAAGCTCGCGGGTGACGAGGCGACCGGGGCCCAGATCGTGCGGCGCGCGCTGGAGGAGCCGATCCGGCAGATCGTGGAGAACGCCGGGCTCGAGGGCTCGGTGGTGGTCGAGAAGGTCAAGGCGCCAAGGAGGCGGCCTACGGCTTCGACGCCGAGTCGAACGAGTACGTGGACATGATGCAGGCGGGGATCATCGACCCGACCAAGGTGGAGCGGGTCGCGCTGCAGAACGCGGCCTCCATCGCGTCGCTGCTCCTGACGACCGAGGCGCTCATCACGGATGTGCCCGAGGACGACAAGGCGCGGCGCCCCGCCGATGCCCGGCGGAGAGTACTAGCCGGATCGCGGCCGCGGGGCCCGGAGGACATCCCGGGCCCGCGGTCGAGGCGGACACCCTCGGGCCGGCCGCGCAATTTCCTAGGTAGCCGGCCCGGGGCTCTCCCAGAATTACAGGCATGGCCCATACCGTGCCCTTCAAGCTCGTTGCGCTCGTGCTGGCCGCCGTCCTGATGGTCGTCGCTGGAACGCCCGCCAAGGCCGAGGCCGTGGATGCGCTGACGATTCTCGCCATCGTCGGACTGGCGGCGGCGGGTCTGGTGATCATCGCGTACCTGATCATCGCGAACGTCGAGGGAGACAAGGCGGCAGGTCCGGGGCGGGTCGTCTGGATGGCGTGCGCCGAGGCCGACAGCTGCGCGGCCATCCCCGCCGAGGAGGCCGCCGCTCTGATCGGTGCGCCTGCCGCCGTCGAGACCGGCGACCGCCAGGGGCCCTGAGCGCGCCTCAGTCGTCGGTCAGCGGCAGGGAGACCACACGGCGGTGCGCGCTCGATCGCAACGCCGCCGTGATCACTTCCTGAACGTCTCGCCCCACCTCGGCGCCGCACAACTCGGTCAGCTCGCAACCGTCGCGCAGCCGTGACAGGAAGTGCGTCGGGCCGTCGCGCTGGTCGGCCGGCAACGGCGGCGGCTCCAGCAATCGACTCCCGGACGGGGTAACGAGCTGCACCCGGCCGGGCTCCACGCGCTGACCCTCGTGGGTGAGGCGCGGCTGCAGCACCAGCAACGTTCCCCGCTCGCCATACACGATCATGGCGAAGGCCGGCTCGCCGCCGATCTGCGTCCAGCTCGCTTCCAGCAGCCCGAGCGCCCGAGGGTAGGAGAGCACCGCCACGGCGTTGTCCTCGGCCACGAGGTCGGGCTTGCGCGGGGGCGGCGTCACCGCGGTTACGCGCAGGGGCTGGCCGAGCACGATGCGGCAGAGCAGGGCTCCGTAGCCGCAATAGTCGACGAGCGCGCCGCCGCCGTTGCGCTTGGGGTCGTAGAGCCACTCGCTGAACTGCGGCGAGCAGCCGAACTCGCGCGGTCCGGCGTGGCCACCCCGGTGGCTGAGCTGCACCGGCTCGCCGACCTCGCCCCGTAGCGCCAGGACCAGCCCGTAGCGCAGGGCCGGTCGCCACGCCGTGGGCCAGTTGATCATCAGCGGAACCCCGGCTCGCCGGCTGGCGGCCAGCAGCGCCTCGGCGCCGGGCAGGTCGGCGGCCATGGGCTTTTCGATCATCACCGGCAGCCGCTGGCCGAGCGCGCGCACGCCCAGCTCGGCCGAGGTGCGATTGTCGGAGAAGATCAGCACGGCATCGAGATCACGCCGCTCGAGAAGGTCGTCGAACGTCGGATGGACGGCGGCGTCGCGATGGAGCGCGGCGAAGCGGGCACGCAGCTCCGCGTCCGGCTCGGCGACGGCGACCAGGCGGCCGAGATCCCCGGTGGCGAGGGCGGTGAGATTGGACCAGACGTGATCGTGGCTGAGGCCGAGGACGCCGACGTTGAGCCGGGCCATCGGCATCAGCGGCCCCGACCCGCCAGCCAGTCCCACGTGCGGGCGGCCAGCGTGACGGAGAGCTCGACGTCCTCCTCCAGCATGTAGCGGGCGGCCGCCAGCTCCCGGGCGGCGCCGCGCACGCGCCTCCAGGTACGCCGCCCGCGAGGCATAGCGCTCCTCCACCGAGCGGCGCGGGTCGCCGGTCGCCTCGCGCTCCTGCCGCGTGCGCGCGAAGGGCAGGGTGGCGCCCGCGAAGACGAGCAGCTGTTCGGTGCCGCCGATGTCCGGGTGGCGCAGCGTCCAGCCGGTGTGGGTCGCCAGCGGCACCGCGGACCTCCGGCACCGCGATGCCGGCCACCTCGTTGCCGTCCTCATCCACCGCCGAGACCAGCGAGCCGAAGCGCGGCCCTCACGCGGCGGCACCTGGCCCATCACGCGCAGCTCGGCGTCGGCGCCGAAGTCGAGGCGGCGCGGCCGCGCGTGGTGGCGCGGGTAGCGCGGCCCCGGGACGCGCTCGAAGACCTTGGCCAGCGACTCTGGCGGGACCGCGGTGCCGTCGCTGACGCGCGGGTGGCGACTCGGCGGCGGCTCGATCGCCCTCGGTCACCCAGGCGGTCGAGGTGGACGAGGCAGGCGCGGAGCAGCGCGCCCGTAGTTGACGATGCCGCGCAGGTTCTGGGAGCGCTCGATCCAGCCCGGACGGGTCGGCGGCGATCGGGGTCGTGTCGGTCGGCGGCCAGACGCCGAGGCCGTGCTCGGTGCCGGCGAAGTGGTAGATGCGGACGTGGGGGCCGGCGGCGACGTCGCGCATGCCGTCGGGATCGGTGTGGATCAGCGAGGCGTCGCCGCGGTGATACTCGGCCGAGGTGTTGGTGTAGAAGACGCTTGAGCCGGCTGCCGCGCGCGTCGAGCGCGCGCATGCAGCGCGTCGGTCGTGCCCGTCACCGGGTCGGTCGTCGGCGTGTCGGTCGAACGGGAAGACGTGCGCCATCATGTGGGGGCGGTCCTTGGAGTTCTGGCCGAAGCGCTGGTTGAACTCGCCCCGCATGCCGCCCGCGACGTTGGCGATGATGCCGTCGAAGGCCTCGCGGCCCTGCTCGTCGAGGTTCAGGTCCCGTAGATCAGCGTGCGCAGGAGGCGGCCGGTCTGCGAGCGCCCGTAGGCGTAGCGCCCAGCGGATGCCGCCGCCGGCCGGGGCTGGCCGCGCCGCCGTGCTTGAGCCAGGACACGGCGTCGCGCAGCGCCGCCAAGCGACACGCCCAGCACCGGCGCGCCCGACCGCGGTGTAGGCGATCTGGTAGAGCCGGCCCTTCTCGAAGCCGCCGTCGCAGTCGACACGTAGCGCGGGTCGGCGACGACGCGGCCGTCGGCGGCCACGCGCCGAACCGCCAGCCTCGCGCGGGCGATCGGCTGCGGGCGCGCCGTCGAGCTGGTCGCGCACGGTGAGGAGCGTCGCGTCGGGCTCCTCGAGATCGGCGGCCGGGTAGGGCCAGGTGGCCGCGGTCGGAGAGCAGGAAGTGGGGCACGGGCTCGGGGGCCTGGAGCTGCGACGTAGACGCGCCCGCGCGAGGGGCTGCGCCCGTCGGTGCCGCGAGCCTCGGGACGCGTGCAGGCGGAACAGCCCCGGCAGCTCCGGCACGTCGCACTGCCAGCCGCACGAGATCACCGTATAGCCGTGGCGCATGAGGAAGCCGTCGCCGACGTCGACCGAAGGGTTCGGGTCGGCGTCGGGGCCGAGCACGGGCCGGGTGGCGTGGTTGAAGTTCGGCATCGTGACGGTGTTGCCGCGATTGACCACGTCGAGGATCACGCGGCCGTTGCCGCGCGCCCGATCGACGGGCAGCAGGATCGACACGTCGGCGGCGAACTCGACCCGGCCGTCGCGATTGCGGGGGGCCCGCTCGACGTCGGTGATCCGCGCGTTGGCGGCGTGCGTCGGGTCGATGGAGTAGCGGAGCCGGCCCTTCAGCTCCTCGTAGGGACCGACCTCACCGAAGGCGCGACCCTCGGCGAGGGGCCGCTGCAGCATCAGGTCGAAGTGGGTCACGGGCATGGTAACGACAGTCTACCCGACCTCGCGGTAGCCTAGGGGCCCCAAGGAGGGCGCATGCGACTGCCAGGCAAGACCGCGCTGGTCACGGGCGCGCAGCAAGGCATCGGACGGGCCATCGCGGTCGCGCTGGCACGCGACGGCGCCAATGTGGCGATCAACTTCCTGGACGACGAGGCCGCGGCCACCCGGGTGGCCGGCGAGGTGCGCGGCCACGGCCGCCAGGCCCTGCTGGTGCCGGGCGACGTGTCACGGCCCGGTGACGTGGAGGCGATGGTGGCCGCGGTCGTGCGCACGCTGGGGCCACCTGAGGTGGTGGTGAACAACGCCGGCGTATTTCCGCGGGTCGCGTTCCTGGACATGAAGGAGGGCGACTGGGACCACGTGCTCGACATCAACCTCAAGGGCAGCTTCCTGGCCGCCCAGGCGGGCGCGCGGGCCATGGTGGCGGCCGGCCGGCCCGGTGCCATCGTCAACATCTCGTCCTCGGCCGTGCGGGGCGACGCGCGCGGCGTGCACTACTCGGCCAGCAAGGCCGGGGTGATCGGGCTCACACGGGCGATGGCGCTGGCCCTGGCCCCCCACCGGATCCGCGTCAACGCGATCGCGCCCGGGACGACCGACACTGCCCAGCCTCGCTACGGAAATACCGAGGAGCAGCTGGCCGCGCGCCTGCGCGACACGCCCTTCGGGCGCATGGCGGAGCCCGACGAGATCGCCAGGGTGGCCGTATTCCTGGCCACCGAGGAGGCGGCCTGGATCAGCGGCGAGGTCATCCACGTGAACGCGGGGGCCTACATGGCGTGATAAGCTCGGCCCACTTTTTCCCCGTTGCGAACCGGCCCGACCCGCTGGAGTGAGCTGATGACCCCACGCCCTCGCGCCGCTCGATCGCTCCTGATGCTCGCCCTGCTCACCCTGGTCCTGGCCGCGCCGGCCGCGGCCCAGCCCGCCGGCACCATGACGTGGGGCGTGCACGTCACGCTGGCCACCCGGTGGCTCGACACCTCGGAGACGGAGTCCGAGATCACGCCGTTCATGATCCTGTACGGGTTGCACGACGCGCTGGTGAAGCCGATGCCGGGCAACCTCAACGCGCCGTGCCTGGCCGAGTCGTGGACGGTCTCCAAGGACGGCCGCGTCTGGGAGTTCGTGCTGCGCAAGGGGGTGAAGTTCCACAACGGTGAGGTCGTCACCGCCGAGGACGTGAAGTTCTCGTTCGAGCGGTACAAGGGAGGGGCGGCGGCGCTCTTCCGCGAGCGGGTGCGGGAGGTGCAGGTGGTGGACCCTGGCCGGATCCGCTTCGTGCTCAAGGAGCCGTGGCCGGACTTCATGACCTTCTACGGCACCAGCGCCTCGGGCGCGGCCTACGTGGTGCCCAAGAAGTACGTGGAAAAGGTGGGGGACGACGGCTTCCGCAAGGCCCCGATCGGGGCCGGCCCCTACAAGTTCGTCAGCTTCCAGCCCGGCGTCGAGCTGGTCCTCGAAGCCTTCGAGGGCTACTGGCGCAAGGTGCCCCACGTCAAGCGTCTGGTGATCCGCGGCATCCCCGACGAGTCGACGCGCGCCGCCGCCCTCAAGCGCGGCGACGTGGACGTCGTCTACTACCTGAACGGCCCCATCGCCGACGACGTGCGACGCACGCCCGGCCTGACGCTGGCCGCCACGCGCACCAACGGCGTGCTGTGGGTCGAGTTCCCTGAGCAGTGGGACCCGAAGTCGCCGTGGGCCGACCGCCGGGTGCGGCTGGCGGCCAGCCTGGCCATCGACCGCCAGGCCATCAACGAGGCGGAGTCCCTCGGCTTCTCCGGACCGACCGGCAACATCGTGCCTCGCCACCAGGAGTTCGCCCTGCCGATCGATCCGCATCCGTACGATCCGAAGAAGGCGAAGGCGCTGCTGGCCGAGGCGGGCTATCCGAACGGCTTCGACGCCGGCGAGTTCACGCCGTACCCGCCCTACACCTCGATGGGCGAGGCGATCGTGAACTACCTGGGCGCGGTCGGGATCAAGACGCGCATGCGGACGATGGAGCGGGCGTCCTTCCTGTCGGCCTGGCGCGACAAGAAGCTGCGCGGCGTGTTCGTCGGCGCCACCGGCTCGGCCGGCAACGCCTCGACGCGCATCGAGCCGTTCGCCACCAGCCGGGGCATCAATGCCTACGGGGTGCTGCCCGACGTCGAGGGGACGTTCCAGCGGCAGCTCCAGGAGATGGACCGCAAGAAGCGCGAGGAGCTGCTGCACCAGATCCAGCGACTGCTGGCCGACCGGGTCGTCTTCGCGCCGATCTGGGAGAACGGGTTCATCCGGGCCTATGGACCGAGGGTGGAGGAAGCCGGCGCTCTCGCTGATCCAGGCCTTCCCGTACTCGGGGCCGCTCGAGGACGTGAAGCTCAAGAAGCCGTGAGCCGGTCGAATAGGCTACACTTCGCCTCGTCGGCGAGCGATGGCTGAGACAGCGACCGGACCCGAAGCGCACGTTCTGATCGAGGCGTACTACGACGCGGGCTGGACGGACGGGCTGCCGGTCGTTCCGCCGTCCGACGCCACCGTGGCCGCCATGCTGGCGGCGGCGGGTCTGCAGGGGCACGAGATCCTCGGCGAGATCCCCGGCCGCAACACCGTCGTGACCGCCGACAAGGTCGCCATCAACGCGGTGCTCGCCGGTTGCCGGCCCGAGTACGTGCCGGTCGTGGTCGCCGCAGTGCGGGGCCTCTGCCACCCGACTTCGCTTATCACGGCCCCGCCAGCAGCACCGGCGGCTCGGCGATGGTGCTGGTCGTCAACGGGCCGATCGCACGCCGCCTGGGGATCAACAGCGGCAACAACGCGTTCGGGCAGGGCACGCGCCCAACGCGACCATCGGCCGCGCCGTGCGCCTGTCGATGATGAACGTGATGAACACGCGCCCCGGCCTGCTCGACCGCGCCACGCTGGGCAACCCCGGCAAGTACTCGTTCTGCTTCGCCGAGCACGAGGCTCGATCACCCGTGGGAGCCGCTGCACATCGCGCGGGGCTTCCGGCGCGCGGACAGCGCGGTCACCGTGTACGCCTCCAACAGCCTCTACCAGGTCTACAACCAGCTCGCGGCCACGCCGGAGCCGCTGCTGCTGTGCTTCGCCGACGCGCTCGGCCACGTGGGCACCCCCAACCTGAAAGGCTTCAACGAGACGCTGATGGTCTTCGCCGGTGAGCACGCCGAGGTCCTGAGATCGAGCGGCTGGACCCGGCGCGACGTCCAGCAGTTCCTGATCGAGCACACGCGGCGGAGGGTGGCCGACGTCAAGCGGGCGGCCCGCCTCCCCGGCGCCGTCACCGAGGCCGACGAGACGACCTGGCGCCACGTCTTCGAGAAGCCCGAGGACATCCTGATCGTGTGCGCGGGCGGCCGCGCCGGGAGCTGGTCCGCCTGCTTGCCCGGCTGGGGCACCAAGTGGACCCGCGCCGTCACCGAGAGAATCACAGAGGCGTGAACCGTCTCGAACAGGCCACCCACGTTTCAAGCCGGGGCTATCGCTCCGATACACGGAGGCCCGCATGAAGCTGTTCGATCCGACGTCGGCGCCCGCTGCGCGCGCGCTCACGCTGGCGCCCCGACCGGCCGGGCTGGCCGGACTGCGCGTGGGGCTGGTGGACAACACCAAGTTCAACTCCGATACGCTGCTCGGCATGCTCGCCGAGCGGCTGGACCGGCGTCACGGCAGACCGGTGACGGTCACCCGGCGCAAGCGGTCGCCGAGCCACGAGATCGACGAGAACGATATCAAGACCCTGCGCACCCAGGCCGACCTGGTCGTCTCCGGGATCGGCGACTGAGGGTCGTGCAGCTCGAGCAGTGTGCTCGACGCGATCCTGATGGAGGAGCAAGGCGTACCGGCGATCGCCGTGGTCACGACGCCGTTCCGCGCCACCGGGCAAGGCGATGGCGGCGAGCTGGGGAAAGCCCGGCTACCCGTTCCTGGACACGCCCCACCCGATCGCCAACCTGACGGCGGTGGACCTGGACAGGCGCGCCGACGAGCTGGCCGATGCCTGTGAGCGGTGGCTGCGCAGCGGCTGAGGGATAGCGCGCTCGAGGGGTGCCACGGCCTTGCCGGGGCGCCCCGAGCGACTGGGGGCCTGGGGGCCATATCGGGGCCCCCAAAGGAGAAAAGATGGCGTACGACCTGATCGTCAAGAACGGCATGATCGTGGACGGCAGCGGCTTCGCGCGTTACCGGGGTGACGTCGGCGTGAAGGACGGCCGCATCACCGAGATCGGCCGCATCAACGCGACCGCCGAGAGGACGATCGACGCCGACGGCATGTTCGTGGCGCCGGGGATCATCGACCTGCACACCCACTACGATGCCCAGCCGTTCTGGGACCGGCTCTGCACCTCGTCCATCTGGCACGGCGTCACCACCGTGCTGACCGGCAATTGCGGCCTGACCTTGGCGCCCCTGCGCCCCGAGCATCGCGAGTCGATGCTGGCGACCTTCTGCTGCGTGGAGGATCTGCCGTTCCGTTCGCTGGCCGGCGTGCTGCCGTGGACGTGGGAGAATTTCGACGAGTATCTGAAGGCCATCGACATCGGCCTCGGCCTGAACATGATGCCGCTGGTCGGGCACAATCCGTTGCGGCTGAGCGCGATGGGCCAGGCCGCCTGGGACCGCGCGGCCACCGAGGACGAGACCCGCGTGATGCAGGACCTGCTGCGCGCGTCCATGGAGGCCGGCGCCTGGGGGTGGAGCACCACGAACTCACCGACTCACGCCGGCACCAAGGGCGAGCCGGTGCCCAGCCGCCTGGCTGCCAACGAGGAGCGGGTGGCGCTAGGCCGGGCCATGGGCGAGTTCAACCGAGGAATCAGCGAGATCCTGCCGCCGTCCATCACGCAGCCCGACGAGGCCGATCGTCAGCACCTGATCGATGTCGCCCGGGCCAGCGGTCGCCCGGTCTTTTTCCTCATCTTCGATGCGCAGTCGCGCACCTGGGTGGAGGCGGCCACCCAGCAGGGCGCCCAGCTCACGGCGCTCCTGCGGGCGATCCCGTTCAACCCGCGCTTCACGCTGAAGAAGACGACGTTCTTCAACAACCTCGACGTGTGGGACCTGGTCATGGCCAAGCCCTTCGAGGCGCGGCTGGCGACGATGGCCGACCCCGACAAGCGGGCCGAGCTGCGCGAGGCCGCGATGCAGCGCCAGCGCCGGCGGCCGGGGGTGCCGGGCCGGTTCATCCCGTGGGCGTCGCTGGTCGTCAGCAAGGTCGCGCTGCCCACGAACAAGGCGCTGGAGGGGCGCAAGCTGACCCAGCTGGCCGAGGAGCAGGGCCGGCACGTGGCCGACGTCATGCTGGACCTGGCCGTCGCCGAGAAGCTGGAGACCGAGTTCCAGCTGCAGTCGCGGCCGCCGGAGAACGACGTGGCCCTGGCCGAGTACGTGCGCAGCGGGCACGCGCTGCCCTCGCAGTCCGACGCCGGCGCTCACCTGAACACCAACTACTGCACGGCGGGCGAGTCGAGCTGGGTGCTGGGCGAGTGGGTGCGCGAGCGCGGGCTGCTGAGCCTGGAGGACGCCATCCGGCGCTACACCTTCCAGCCGGCCCGCATCATGGGCCTCGGGGATCGCGGCCTCGTGCGTGAGGGCATGGCGGCCGACCTCATGGTGTTCGATCTGGCCCGCATCGGGGTCAAGGAGGACGAGGTCTCGCGCGACGGCCCCGGCGGCACCCCGCGGCGCGTGCAGGGCGCCGAGGGCGTGCACCACGTGATCGTCAACGGCGAGCCGGTGCTGGACCACGGCCGCCACAGCGGCGCTTTCCCGGGGCGGGTCCTCCGCGCCGGCCGGCGCTGAGGGGAGGCGGGCAATGAAGCTCACGGCCAACGGCATCAGCGTCAACTACACCCTCGACGGATCCGCCACCGCGCCGGTGGTAACCCTCAGCCACTCGCTGGCCGCCGACCTGGCGATGTGGGACCCGCAGATGAAGGCGCTCACCGCGAAGTACCGCGTGCTGCGCTACGACACCCGTGGCCACGGCGCCACCGACGCCCCGGCCGGCGCCTACACGCTGGCCCAGCTGGCCGAGGACGCGCGGGCGATGCTGCAGGCGCTCGGGATCGCGAGGACGCACTGGATCGGGCTCTCGATGGGCGGGATGATCGGCCAGACGCTGGCCCTGAGCTCCCCCGGCCTCTTCCAGAGCCTGGCCCTCTGCGACACGTCGAGCCGGGTGCCGGCCGAGGCCCGCCCGGTGTGGCAGGAGCGCATCAAGACGGCCCAGAGCCAGGGGATGGAGCCGATCGTCGAGCCGACCATAGGGCGCTGGTTCACGGCCCCGTTCGTGGCGGACCGCAAGGACGTGGTCGACCCCGTGCGCACGCGTATCCGCACGACCAACCCACAGGGCTACGCGGGCTGCTGCGCCGCCATCGCGCAGCTCGACCTGACCGACAAGATCTCGGCAATCAAGGTGCCGACGGTGATCGTCGTAGGCGAGGAGGACCAGGGCACGCCGGTGGCCGCCTCGAAGGCCATCCAGGGCCAGATCGCCGGCTCCCAGCTCGAGATCATCAAGTCGGCCGCCCATCTCTCGAACCTCGAGCAGCCGGAGGAGTTCACGCGGATCATCACGACGTTCCTGTCTCGGGTCGGCTGAGCGGCGCCGCCGGCAGGCGGTGACAGGAGGGGGCCGATGATACGGCTGGCGCGGATCGGACACGTGGCGCTACGGGTGGCCGACGTGACGCGCTCCCGGGAGTTCTACGGCAAGCTCCTCGGCTTCGAGGTCGTCGAGGAGGACCCTGAGCATGGCGGCGTGTTCATGGCCCTGGCCGGGCTGAGTCACACGATCGACCTGCTCCCGGTGGCGGACCCGGCGCTCGTGCCGCCCCGAGCCCCCGACGCGGTCGGCGTCCGCCACGTGGCGTTCCTGGTCGACAGCGAGGCCGCGTTGCGCGAGGCGTGGGCCACGCTGCGCGAGCACGGCGTGCCAATCGTGCGCGCGGTCGACCACGTCAGCCAGAAGAGCGTCTACTTCCACGACCCGGACGGTAACCTGCGGGAGATCTACTACGAGTTGCCGCAGGCCCGCGAGATGTTCCGGCAGGGCCGCGGCGACCGTGACGTTCCCCTGGAGTTCGAGCCCTAGTCGGCGCCCGCGCCATGACGACGGCGCCCAGTTACGGCTCCGACCTCGTCGTGGACCTGCTGCGCGCGGCCGGTATCGAGTACGTCGCGCTGAACCCGGGCGCGACCTACCGCGGTCTGCACGACTCGCTGGTCAACTACGGCGGCAACCGGGCGCCCGAGCTGATCCTCACCACGCACGAGGAAGTGGCTGTCGGCCTCGCTCACGGCTACGCGAAGGCCAAGGGCGCGCCGATGGCGGCCATCGTGCACGACATCGTCGGCCTGCAGCACGCCAGCATGGCTATCTTCAATGCCTTCTGCGATCGGGCTCCCGTGCTGGTGCTCGGGGCTACCGGCCCGATGGACGCGACCCGGCGGCGGCCGTGGATCGACTGGATCCACACCGCGCTGGTGCAGGGCACCCAGGTCCGCGACTACGTCAAGCTCGACGATCAGCCGGCCAGCGTGGCGGCGTTGCCCGAGTCGTTCCTGCGTGCCTGGCGCGTGGCCCTCACCGAGCCGCTGGGGCCGGTCTATCTCTGCCTCGACGCCGGCGTGCAGGAGCAGGCGCTCGAGCATCCGGTCGCCCTCCCGGACGTCGCGCGGTTCCGGCCCCCGGCGCCGCCCCACGCGGACCCTCAGGCGCTCGACGACGCTGCCCGCCGTCTCGTCGAGGCGCGCCATCCGGTCATCGTGGTGGAGTCGCTAGGGCGCCGGCCGGAGGCGACCGCGTCGCTGTGCCGGCTGGCCGAGCTGCTGGCGGCGCCCCTGATCGACCTGGCCGGCGAGTCGCAGGGGCGGCCCAGCGTCCCCGCCGAGCATCCGCTCGACATGAGCGACGCCCGTCACGAGGTCGTGGGCGAGGCCGACGTCATCCTCGCCCTCGACGTCACCAGCTTTTTGAGCGGGCTCGGCGAGACCGACCGCAGCACCCGCGAGGTGCGCTACCTGAACGAGGCCGCGCGCGTGATCGCGATCTCGCTCGACGACTACGCGTTCCGGAGCTGGGCGCACACCTTTCAGTCGCTGGCGCCCGTCGATCTCCCGATCGCCGCCGACGCGGCGCGCGCGCTGCCCGCGCTGGTGGCGGCGGTCGAGGACCGGCTGAAGCACGACCGGGGCGCCGCCGAGCGCCAGGCGCGCAGCCGTCGGTTCGCCGCCCGTCACGCCGCGCTGCGGGCGGAGTGGCAGGCCGCCGTCCGGGCCGAGCGCGCGCTGAGCCCGCTGACCCCCGCGGTGCTGGCCGCCGAGGCCTGGGAGGCGATCAAGGGCGAGGACTGGATCCTGGCCAACGGCACCGGGAAGGGCTGGGCGCGCCGGCTCTGGGACTGGCGGCCCGAGCGGAGCTACGGCGGCAGCGGCGGCGCTGGCCTCGGCTATGGGTTACCCGCCGCCCTCGGTGTCACGCTCGCCCACCGCGGCACCGGCAAGATCTGCGTCGATCTCCAGTCGGACGGCGATCTGCTGTACGTGATCAGCGGTTTGTACACCGCGGCCCACCACCGGCTGCCGCTGCTGACCGTGATGTTCAACAATCGCACCTACGGCAACGACGAGGCGCACCAGGAGACGGTGGCCAAGACGCGGGGCCGGCCCGTCGAGAACAAGGTCGTCGGCATCCGCATCGACGATCCGGCTCCGGACTTCGCGCGGATCGCCCAGGGCTTCGGCGTCCACGCCGAGGGCCCCATCGACTCGGCGGCGGCCGTCGGGCCTGCGCTCCGGCGCGCGCTCCGCGTGGTGAAGGACGAGGGGCGGCCGGCGCTTGTCGATGTGATCACGCGGCCCTGAAAGGAGCATGCCCATGGCACGCGGAGGCTATCGGATCTTCGACGCCGACACGCACATCATCGAGCCCGTCGAGCCGATCGAGGCCTACCTGGGCGCGGGCGACCGCGCAAAGCTGGCGGCGCTGGGCCCGCTGGTGGGACGCGGTCCCGCCAAGGCCGGCATGTCCCGCTACCTGGTCGGCAAGCGGCCGAAGCTCGACCGGCGCCTCGGCTCCCGCGAGCGCGTGGCGGCGCCGTCGGGCGCGGCCCGCGGAGCCCGGGACGGTGGCACGCCGTGGGACGTGCGCTGGCAGGGGCCGCCGTTCCCGAGCGACCGGGTGAGCTTCGATCCGCACGCCCGCGTGGCCGACATGGATCTCGAGGGGGTGGACGTCAACATGGTGCTGCCCTCGGGCGGGGTGCCTGCGTTCTGCGGACTGGAGGACGTGGCTCTCGAGCAGGCGATGTACCGCGCCTACCATCGGTTTGTCGCCGACTACTGCGCACCCTATCCCGATCGGCTGACCAGCCTCGTCCTGGTCTCCGCCCGCGACGCCGACGCCTCGGTGGCCGAGATCCGCCGCTGCGGCGAGGAGGACTGGCCGGTCGGCGTGTTTCCCATCTGCCCGCCCGAGCTCTCGCTGGACGATCCGGCCTGGGAGCCGATCTGGGCGGCGGCCCAGGCGCACGATCTCACCGTCGTCATTCACTCCTTCACGATGACCCTGCCCTATCCGCCGGGGACGTGGGACACCTGGGACAACGTGTTCCTGCAGCGGGCCGCCGGCCACGTGTGGAACGCCCAGCGCAACATGGCGGCGCTGATCGGCGCCGGCGTTCTCGATCGCTACCCCGAGCTGCGCCTGACCTCGCTGGAGTGCGGACACGGCTGGCTGCCCTTCTGGGCCTCGCGGCTGGACGAGATGGCCGAGATGGCCCGCCACGCCCTGCCACCGCTGGCTCGCAAGCCGAGCGAGTACATCCGGGGACCGCAGTACTTCCAGAGCATCCAGCTCCACGAGGGGGAGCTGTCGCTACGCCAGGCGATCGAGGCCCTCGGCGAGGAGACGTTGATGTTCGCCACCGACTATCCGCACTCGGAGAGCTGGTTTCCGAAGTCGGTCGAGGTGGTCCTGGGCTGGACGTCGATTGGCGAGACGGCCCGGCGGAAGCTGCTGTGGGACAACGCCGCCCGCTGCTATCGGCGGCTCGGCTCGCGCGCCTCGTCGCGGGCGCCAGGCAGCTACTCTAAAAGTACAATTTGAGCGTTTTGACCAAAGTGAGTAGAATACCTACATGAGCCCTACCAGTGCCGCCCGCCGCCGTGACCTCGTCACCGCCTTCCGCAATCGCCGGGGGGAGCAGGTCGAGGCCTCCTCCGTCACGGCGACCGATGCCAAGAAGCAGTTCGGGCGGGTGCTGGAGATGGTGCTCCGGGGGGGCGCGGTGGTCATCACGAAGCACGACGCACCCAAGGCCATCGTGCTGTCGATGGACGAGTTCAACGCCCTCACCCAGGGGGCGGCAGTGAGCCCGCTGGAGGGTCTCAGCGCCGACTTCGATGCCCTGCTGGCCCGGATGCAGACCCCCCGGGCCCGAGGCGGCATGAAGGCCGCGTTCGCCGCCTCGCCCAGGGCGCTGGGTCGGGCCGCGGCGGCGGCCGCCCGCAAGCGTGGCTGATGGGGGGGCGACCCCCTGCATCTACGTCCTGGCCGGTACCAACGGAGCGGGCAAGAGCAGCATCGCCGGCGCCATGTTCGAGCAGGCCGGCGGAGCGTACTTCAATCCCGATGACGCCGCCCGCCTGATCCGATCCCGCCACCCCGCCATCAGCCAGGCGGAGGCCAATGGCGCGGCCTGGGAGCAGGGCCGCCGCCTGCTGGAGCGGGCCATCACCGAGCGGCTGACCTTCGCCTTCGAGACGACCCTGGGAGGGAAGACCATCACGGCGCTGCTCGAGCAGGCGCTGGCGGTCGGCGGCGAGGTGCGAATCTGGTACGTCGGCCTGAGTACACCGGGGCTGCACCTGGCGCGGGTGAGAGCCCGAGTGGCGCGAGGCGGGCACGACATCCCCGAAGCGCAGATCCGGGCGCGCTACGACGCGAGTCGCCTCAACCTGATCCGAATGCTGCCTCGTCTAACTGAGCTTCGAGTCTACGATAACAGTGCCGAGGCTGATCCGCACACGGGCGCGACCCCGGAGCCCAGGCTGCTGCTGCACATGGTTCGCGGAAGCCTGGTGCGCTCCGGCGTCCTGGCCGAGACCCCCGAGTGGGCGAAGCCGATTCTGGCCGCCGCCCTGCGGAGCGCGGCGGTCAGGTCGCCGTAGCGAGCACGCGCCTGAGCGCCGTGGCCAGCTCCCGGCGAGGGTCGAGCCCGGCGTCGCGGCAGCGCCAGCCGATGTGACCATCGGGCCTGATCAGCACGGCCCCGGTGGCCGAGACGCCATAGAGGGTCGTCCAATCCTTGTCGGGGTTCTCGAGATCCGCGCCCGGACCCACCACGAACGCCTTCAGTGGAACGCTTGCGGCGCCGGCCGCGGCGACCGCCGCCTCACGCCAGGCCGCGCCGTCGGCACCGGCCAGCAGGACGAAGCCGTCGCCGAGCAGGTCGATCGTCGATAGGCGCGTGCCGTCCCGCTCCAGCCACGCATGTGGCGCCCGAGCGCCGGGGCGTCCGCCGGGGTGATAGTCGGTGACCGGGTTGGCGACCGCGGGCGGTGGCGTGCCGTCGGGGACGATTGCGCCAGAATCGTAGGAGGCGCCGAAGATCATGCCCAGCTCGTTCAGGAACTCCGGGCGGGCGAGGGTGCCGGCGGCCGGGGCCGCGGGTTCGACCGCCTCGCCCCGACCGAGCGAGCGGGCGTTGACCATGGCCTGCTCGGTGATGGCGCGGCCGTACGGCAGCCGCTCGTCCTCGTAGGAGGCAAGCAGGCCGGGCCCGGCCCAGCCGTGC
Organism: uncultured Candidatus Rokubacteria bacterium; assembly: GCA_963827505.1. Classification (GTDB taxonomy): domain Bacteria; phylum Methylomirabilota; class Methylomirabilia; order Rokubacteriales; family CSP1-6; genus AR5. The sequence continues at coordinate 91,444 of CAWHBD010000001.1, forward strand.
AGCACCGCGGCCAGCTTCCAGGCGAGGTTGTGCACGTCCTGCACGCCGGTGTTCATGCCGAAGCCGCCCGTGGGCGGCATGTGGTGGGCAGCATCGCCGGCCAGGAAGACGCGCCCGTCGCGATAACGTTCGGCCACCAGGGCCGCCGCCGTCCACACCACCACGCCAAGGATCTCGACCTCGAGGTCGGCGTCGCCGGCCGCCTGGCGAATGATCGCTGCGCATCGCTCCGCCGTGTACTCCTCGAGCGTACCGTTCACCGGCAGGTTGTTGATCAGGAAGCCCCAGCGGTTGACGCCATTGATGGTGAGGAAGGTCGCCTTCAGGCCGGGTTGCTCGATGAAGTAGAGCGCCGCCGGCCGGTCGGCCACCCAGCGGGTGAGATCCGCGTTCAGGAGGACGTTGATGCTGCGGTAGAGCCCCGGCGTGCCCTGCATCGCGATGCCGAGCGCCTCTCGCACGCGGCTGCGGGCGCCGTCGGCCGCGATCAGATAGCGCGCCCGCACCGTCGTCTCGCCGCCGGCGTCGCGGAGCGTGGCGGCGACGTGGTCGGCGTCCTGGCGGAAGTCGATCAGCTCGGTACCGAAGCGCAGCTGGCCGGCGCCGAGCGACTCGGCGTGAGCGCGGAGTACCGGCTCCAGATCGTCCTGGGCGCACAGGCAGCGAAGCACGGGCGTGATGCGCTGGGCCTCCGGTCGCGAGCGGGAGGGGACGCGCCGCTCCAGCTCCTCGCCGGCCAGTGACCGCGACCAGATGATGAAGCGCGAGCGCTCGTGGGCCAGGCCGGCGGCCCGGATCGCCGCCTCGACGCCGGACTGGCGGTAGATCTCCATCGTGCGGGCGTTGATGCCGCGCGCCTTGGGGTGGATGGAGGTGCCGGGGTGTCGTTCCACGAGCAGGGAGGACACCCCCAGGCGCGATAACAGGATAGAGGCGGACAGGCCGACCGGGCCGCCTCCGGCGATGAGAACGTCGATGTCGGGCATGACGGGCATCTTAGCGCGACTCGACGCCGGCTCACGCCGCGGATCGCGCCGTCGGTGATGTCAGTCCTCGTGATACAGTCGCGGCCCGAGGAGAATGCGAGACAGCCATGGACTCGAGTGCGACCATCGTCATCCGCGATCTCGTCACCGGGCCGATCGCGCCCCGCCCGAGCGATCCGGCCTCGCCCAACACACTGCACACGCGCGTCGCCGAGGTCGTCCAGAAGATGGGACCGGCGCCGTGGTCCAAGCGGATCATCGCCGACGAGCGCAACCTCGTCACGCTCATCGCCAGCGCTCCGGGCGGGGGTAACCGGCCCCACTGGCACCGCGAGTTCGACGAGTGGTGGGTGGTGCTGGCTGGCCGCCTGCAGTGGGAGCTGACGGGCGGCATCGTGGTCGACGCCGTCAAGGACGACATCGTCTGGGTGCCCCGCGGCACCGTGCACCACATCCGGAACGTGGGCACCGAGTTGTCGCTGCGCCTGGCGGTTGCCATGCCACCGGCCATGCACTACTTCAGCGCGTGCGAGCAGTGTGGCTTCACGGACGACGGGCCGCGCGAGTGGTGCGCCTGATCTCGGCGGCGCATCCCTTGCACTAGCGGGTCGGTACTGGCGGTTGAGACCTCCACCGAGGGCGGTGCGGGATGCGCTGGACAGGCAGGCGTAGCGGCAACATCGAGGACAGGCGGGGGATGGGCATGCCGCTGGTGGCCGGCGGCGGGATCGGCAGCATCATTCTGGTGCTGGCCGCGCTCTTTTTCGGCTTCGATCCGAGCGTCATTCTGCAGACCGACTCGCCGCCGCCCACCACCCAGGTGCCGGCGGCGTCGCCCGGGCAGGACGACGGGCGCGACTTCGTCGCCGTGGTCCTGGCCGACACCGAGGACACCTGGGCCGAGCTGTTCCGGCGGATGAACCGCGAGTACCAGAATCCGAAGCTCGTGCTATTCACGGGCTCGGTCCAGTCGGCGTGCGGGATGGCCGGGGCGGCGGTGGGGCCGTTCTACTGCCCGGGCGATCACAAGGTCTACCTGGACCTCGAGTTCTTCCGCGACCTGCGGTCGCGCTTCCGGGCGCCCGGCGACTTCGCCCAGGCCTACGTCATCGCGCATGAGGTGGGCCATCACGTCCAGAGCCTGCTGGGAATCTCCGAGAAGGTGGCCGCCACGCGGCAGCGCGGCGACCGCGCCACCGCCAATGCGCTGTCGGTTCGCCAGGAGCTGCAGGCCGATTGCTTTGCGGGCGTGTGGGCGCATCACGCCAACCGCACGCGTCAGGTCCTCGAGCAGGGCGATCTGGAAGAGGCGCTGGGCGCCGCCGCGGCGATCGGTGACGATCGCCTGCAGCGGCAGACCCAGGGCCGGGTGGCGCCGGAGTCGTTCACGCACGGCAGCTCGGCCCAGCGGGTCCGCTGGTTCAAGCGCGGCTTCGACGCCGGCGCCGTGAATCAGTGCGACACGTTCCGGGCCGAGCAGCTCTAGTCGACGGCGGCCGCTCTTACCCGGGGGCGGCGCCCTGGGTAGCGGTGTAGAGCGCGTAGAGCGACTGGCTGGCGGCCATGAACAACCGGTTGCGCTTGGGGCCGCCGAAGCACACGTTGCCGCACACCTCGGGCAGACGGATGCGGCCGAGCAGCTTGCCATCGGGCGTCCACACCGTCACGCCGCTGAAGCCCACCGAGCGGCCGGCGTTGCTCGAGCACCACAGATTGCCGTCCACGTCGCAGCGCACGCCGTCCGGTCCGCACTTCACGCCGTCCACCATGAAGTCGCTGAAGACCTTCCGGTTGGACAGCTTGTTGTCGGCGCCCACGTCGAACACGTGCATGTCGCCCTTGCCGCCCGGTCCGGTGTCGCCGGGACCGCGGCCGGTGCTCACCACGTAGAGCTTCTTGTAGTCGGGCGAGAAGACGAGGCCGTTGGGGTCGGGCACCTGGTCCTCGCCCACGACCTGATCGACGCGGCCGCTCGGATCCACGCGGTAGACGGCCGTCGGCAGCTCGCGCTTGGCGTCGCCGATCTCGAGGGCCTGGCCGAGACGGGGCTTGAGCCGACCGGCCTTGTTACTGGGGCCACCGGCGGCGTCGGGCGCGCCCTCGTAGAGCTGGCCGCCGTAGGGCGGGTCGGTGAACCAGTAGCTGCCGTCGGGGTGGGGGACCACGTCGTTCGGCGAGTTCAAGCGCTTGCCGTTGAACTTGTCAGCGATCAGCGTGATCGAGCCGTCGTGCTCGTAGCGTACGACCCGGCGCGTGAGATGCTCGCACGAGAGCTGGCGCCCCTGGAAGTCGAACGTGTTGCCGTTGCTGTTGTTCGACGGCATGCGGAAGACGCTGACCCGTCCGTCGTCCTCCGACCAGCGCAGCTGGCGGTTGTTGGGGATATCGCTCCAGACCAGGTAGCGGCCCTGGCCGCTCCAGGCCGGGCCCTCCGACCACAGCGCCCCCGTCCACAGCCGCTGGATCGGCGCGTTGGGCTGGCGCAGGCCGTTGAACGCGGGGTCGATCGTGATGACGTCGGGATCGGTGAAGTAGACGTTGGGCGGGCCGCCGGGGCCGAAGTCGCGCGGCGGGCTGGTGACCGTGCTGGGCGGTGCCACCGGCCCCCCGGCGGGCGGCTGAGCGCCGGCCACCCGGGGCCCGACCGCGGCCGCCCCGGCGACGACGCCGAGACCGGCCAGCAGCGAGCGCCGCGAGATCGTTGCCTTGTCCATCGCTTCCTGAGCCATGACGACCTCCTCGTTGAGGTGCTGCGTCGAGCGCGTCAGGCGTGCTCGTGCTGGATGACGACACCGGTCACGTCGGGCGCGGCCCGCTTGAGGGCGGTCGTCAGGATCCCGGTGAGCATGTCGTCGGGAATCAGGCACTCCTCGCAGGCGTTGGCGCGGTGGTAGATGCGCACGACGGCGGTGCCGTCGCCGTGCACGGAGTCCACGGTGACGTCGAAGCCATCAGCGTCGAAGCCGGGGCGGAACGGCTCGAGTACTGAATCCAGAGCGTGCGCCATGATGCCTCCTGCCGGCGCCCGGGTGGCCGGCACCCGCGAGTATAAGACGACGCCCGCGTCGCTGGGGTAGTCTTCCGTCATGCTCACCACCCCGCTCAACGTCCTGGTCACCATGCCGTTCTCGGAGACGCAGCTCGACCGCCTTCGGCGCGTCGGGCCCGGCGTGGCGGTCACCCGCGCCGCCGCCGCCGGCGCCGACTACTCGCGCACCGACGTGCTGTACGCCGGCGCCCCGCCCCGTGACCTCGGGCGGGCGCCAAACCTCAAGTGGGTGCAGGTGCACATGGCCGGCGTGGACGCGCTGGCCGAGCACCCGCTCTACACGCAGAGCACGATCCCGCTGGTGACGGCCAGCGGCGTGCACGCCGCGACCATCGCCGAGTACGCGATCACCACGATGCTGGCCCTGGCCCACCGGGTACCGCGCATGGTCGAGTGGCAGCGCCGGGGCGGCTGGCCGCCCGACAAGGAACGCTGGCCGCTGTTCGTGCCCAGCGAGATTCGCGGCGCCACCCTGGGCGTCATCGGCTACGGCAGCATCGGCCGCGAGCTGGCCCGCATGGCGAAGGCGGCGTTCGCGATGACGGTGGTGGCGAGCAAGCGCGACCCTCGTCAGCATGCGGACCCCGGCTACACGCTGCCGGGTACCGGCGACCCCGAGGGCCGGCTGCCCGACGCGTGGCTGGGCCCCGACGGGCTGCCCGAGCTGCTGGCCCGGTCGGACGTCGTGGTGATGTGCGCGCCGCTGACGGCCCAGACCCGACGGCTCATCGGTGCCCGCGAGCTGGCGCTGATGAAGCCGTCGGCCTACTTCATCAACGTCGGCCGTGGCGCCAGCGTGGAGGAGGACGCGCTGGCGGCGGCGCTGCGAGAGGGGCGGATCGCCGGGGCGGCAATCGACGTGTTTGCCCAGGAGCCGCCGCCGGCCGGCCACCCGCTCTACGCGCTCGACGACGTGATCGTCTCGCCCCACGTGTCCGGCTTCCTGCCGAGCTATGACGACAAGTGCACGGACCTCTTCGCCGAGAACCTGCGTCGCCACCTGGCCGGTGCCCCGCTCCTCAACGTGGTGGACCGGGCGCGCGGATACTAGCGGCGTGAGCGAGAGCGTCGCCCTCGACGAGCACCGCTACCTCAGCCTGGCGACGTTCCGGCGCAGCGGCGCCGAGATCGCCACCCCGGTGTGGTTCGCCGCCTCGGCCAACCGCCTCTACGTATTCACGGGGGGAGACTCGGGGAAGGTCAAGCGCCTGCGCCAGTCGTCCAGGGCGCGGGTGGCGCCGTGCGACGCGCGTGGCCGCATCCTCGGCGCCTGGCGGGAGGCCAGCGCCCGGCTCATCGACGACTCGCGACTGATCCGGCAGGCGCGGGCAGCGCTGCACGCCAAGTACGGCTGGCAGCTCGTCCTCCTCGACTTCGGCGCCCGCCTCACCGGGCGTATCCAGCGCCGTGCCTACATCGAGATCGAGGTATGACCGGCGTCGATCAGACGAGGACGGGCACGAGCGGGAGGCGCCCGCGCGCAGCCAGATAGGCGCGCACCGTGTCCCCGTGGTCGAAGGACAGGCTGTCGAGCGCCGGCAGCTGGTCGAGGGGGACCCAGGCCACGGCGGTCGACTCGGTGTCGGGCTCGGCGGTCCGGGCCAGCGGCTCGATCACGAAATCGAAGGCGACGTTCTGCCGGCCCTCGTGGCGACGGTGCGGATGCGAGTTGACGCGCAGCAAGCCCACCACGCGTCCCGTCCAGCCGGTCTCCTCGTGGAGCTCGCGCAGCACTCCCTCGGCGAGTGTCTCGTCGCGATCGAGGAAGCCGCCCGGTAGCCCCCAGGTGTTGCCCTCCAGCAGGTGGGGGGCGCGACGGACGAGGAGCAGGGTGCCGTCCCGCTCGACCACCGCGTGGACGACGACGTGACGAAGCAGGGCCGGGTGGCCGTCCTCGAACGTACAGGTGATCGACGTGGTGCTCACGTCAGGCGGACGACGACAGGCGGATCACCGGAAGGCGGGGATCACCTCGTGGGTGAGGATGCGAAGGGTGCGCTTCATGCGCTCCAGCGAGGTCAGCCCGCCGGGGTTCAGCTCGGCCACGAGACCGGTCAGCCCCAGCTCGTCGCGCAGGGCGCCGAGGCGCTCGACCAGCGCGGGGGCGGTCCCGACGGCCACCCGCGTCTCGAGGATGTTCTCGTAGCTGAGCTGGGTGAGCTGCTCGAGCTTGGCCTGGCGGCGGTCGGCGGGACCGGTGTCGCCGCGGCCCAGCCCGGAGCGCGTCAGCTCGGCGTGGCGCCGGAAGAAGTAGGTGTAGTTCTCGTACGGCTCCTCGACAGCTTCCTTCTGCGAGGGCGCCGCGTAGATCGGCATGCGCAGGCACACGTCGCCCTCGCCGGGATGCCCGGCCTCGCGCCAGGCCGCGCGGTAGTCGGCGATGCGCAGGCGTAGCTCGGGGATGTCGAGGTCACGCAGGCCGACGAACAGCGGCAGCCCTAGCCGGGCGACGACCAGGAACGTCTCCTTGGAGTTGGCGGCCATCCGCAGCGGCGGGTGGGGGAGCTGATACGGACGCGGCCCCACCAGCACGTTGTCGAAGTGGTAGTGACGGCCGTGATAGCTGAAGCGTTCGCCCTTCCACGCCTCCAGGATGATCGTCAGGCACTCCTCGAAGCGGTCCTGGCTCTCGCCGTAGGGCACGCCCAGCACGTCGTAGGCCCGCGGCGAGCCGCTGCGGCCGATGCCGAAGTCGAAGCGCCCCTCGCTGATCTGGTCGACGGTGGCGGCCTCCTCGGCGACCCGCAGGGGATGGCCGAGGGGCAGCACCTGCACGGCCATGCCGATGCGCACCCGGCGTGTGCGGGCGGCGATGTAGCTGGCCAGCGCCAGCGGAGCCGAGCTGACCGAGCGGACGGGATTGAAATGGATCTCGCCCAGCCAGACGCCGTCCAGCCCCCAGGCCTCGGCGGCCTCGGCCAGCTCGAACGTCTCCTGGAAGGCGGCCAGGTCGGTACCGCCGGGTCGACGCTCCTCGAGGAAGATTCCGAAGTGCATGGCGGGCCGACAATGCCTCAGTCCGGCGCGCCTGTCAAAGGCGCTGTGGTAGGCTCGCCGCGTGCCGGCCTCGGTGGTGATCGTCGGTGGTGGAGTGATGGGGCTGAGCGCCGCGTGGCATCTGCGTCGCGAGGACCCCGGCGTGCGCATCACCGTGCTGGAGCGCGCGGAGCCCGGCGCGGCGGCCTCCGGCGCCAGCGCGGCCGGGGTGCGCGTGATGGGACGCGATCCCGCCGAACGGGCGCTGGCCCTGGCCAGCCTGGCGCGGTGGGCGGACCTGGGGCGCGAGCTGGAAGGCGAGACCGGCTACCGCCGTGGCGGCGGGTTGCGCGTGGCCCTCGACGACACGGCGTGGCGGCAGGTGCCGGCCTGGGTGGCCGAGCAGCGGGCCGACGGGGTGCCGGTCGAGGTGCTCGATGCCGCCTCGGCCTGGCGACTGGCGCCGGGGCTGACGCCGGAGGCCCGCGGCGGCGTCCTGTGCGCGCTCGACGGTCAGGCCGAGGCGCTGCCGACCGTCCACGCCTTTGCGAACGCGGGCCACCGCCTGGGCGTGCGGGTGGAGGCAGGTGTGGCCGTCACCGGGCTCGTGGTCGATCGTGGCCGCGTGGTGGGCGTGGCACGTGCCGACGGCACGGGCCAGGCCGGTGACGTCGTCGTCCTGGCGGCCGGCGCCTGGAGCGCGGCGCTGCTGGCGCCGCTCGGCCTGCGGCTGCCGATCGAGACACGCGCGCTGCAGATGCTGCTCACCGAGGCGGCGCCCGCCGCGCTCGACCCCGTGATCGGCGCCTTCGAGCGCAAGCTCAGCCTCAAGCAGCTGGCGACCGGCGCCTACCTGATCGGCGGCGGCTGGCCGGCCCGCATCGACGAGGCCAGCGTCAACGCGTGGACCCTGCAGGACGACAGCGTTAGCGCCAGCCTGCAGGTCGCGCGCGAGGTGCATCCGCCGACCGGCCGGTGCCCGCTGGCCCGCGGGTGGGCCGGCCTGGAGGCGTTCATGCCCGACGACCTGCCGGTGCTGGGTCCGGTGCCCGGCCTCGACGGCCTGCTGATCGCGGCCGGCTTCTCGGGCCACGGGTTTGCGCTGGCGCCGATGGTGGGCGACGTGCTCGCGCGGCTGGCGCTGGGGCGCCCGGCGCGGGAGGAGCTGTGGAAGGGCCTGCGGATGGACCGCTTCGATCTCGAGACCGGGAAGGGAGAACGATGATCTCGATCTTCGCGCTGTGCGGTGGCTACCTCGAGCTGGGACGGGAGACCATGATCCGTGACGCGCCGCCGTCGCGGTGGACGGTGCCCATCGAGTGCTTCCTGGTCACGCATCCGCGCGGTCGTCTGCTCTTCGACACCGGACTTCACTGCGAGACGATGACTAACATGCTCGGCCGTTACGGCGAGGAGCGCGCCCGGCGATTCGGCGTGCACTCCAAACTCGGCGACGACATCGTCAGCCAGCTCGGCCGGGTCGGGCTGGCGCCGGCCGCGATCACCCACGTCGCCAACTCGCATTGGCACTTCGATCACTGCGGCGGCAACGAGTTCTTCCCGGAAGCGACCATCCTGGTGCAGGACCGCGAGATGAAGGCCGCCCGCTCACCCGAGGTGCTGGCCCAGGGTCGCTACCGGCCGAGCGCGCCCGACTACGACCATCCGCTCCGCTATCAGTCGGTGGACGGCGAGCACGACGTCTTCGGCGACGGCACCGTGGTGCTGATCCCAACCTACGGCCATACGCCCGGCCACCAGTCCCTGCTGGTGCGGGCCGGCCGCGACAGCCGGATCGTCTTCACTGCCGATGCCTGCTACACCCGCGAGAACATGGACCGGGACATCCTGCCCACCGTCCTCTGGGACGACGCCGAGATGTCGCACTCGCTCCGGCGCCTCCGCGAGCTGCGCGACCGCCAGGGCGCCCGCACGGTCTACGGCCACGACCCCGAGCAGTGGGCCACGCTGCCCCAGGCACCGGCTTCGTTCGTGTGAGCGACTAGCCGAGGAGGAGCCGGCGCGACTCGGCGCTACGTTGCCCGCCGCGCCCCGCCGTAGGCCTCGCTCGGGCCGATCTTGCTGTCCTCGAAGATCAGGCGGGCGCGCTTCTCGACGATGCCCGACCAGTTGGCCAGCGCCGTCGCCGTCCACTCGCCATCCGGGCGCGGCTCGTCGTCGAAGTTGCCGTAGGTGTCGACACCCCGCATGAGCATCGTCGACTGGCGCACGCGCGGGGGCTTGGCCCAGGTCGGCAGCATCTCGACCAGCAGCAGGAATCGGCGGTCGGGGCCGAAGTTGGTGCCGGAGCCGTGGACCAGCGAGTTGTCGAACAGCACCATCTCGCCCGGCCTCAGCGCGAAGTCCACGGCCTTCGACTCGTCGAAGCCATCGGTGATGAACTGGCCGCGGGCCAGGATGCTCTTGGGGTCATCGCTCTCCTCGTGCTTGAGGATGCCCCACTTGTGCGAGCCGGGGACGCCGCGCAGGCAGCCCTGGGTGACGCCACAGTCGGACAGGGCGAGGCCGCCCAGCACGACCGGCGTGGCCGCGCCATAGGCGGAGTCCTGGTGCCAGCCGGCGAAGGTCTCGCCGTCGGCCTTCTTCACCCGCCAGGCCATGGACCAGCAGCGGATGTTGGGGCCGATCAGATCCTCGAAGACGTCGAGGATGTGCGGGTCCTCGGCGATATCCAGCACCCACGGGCAGAGCAGGTGCGACTTGGTCTTCATCTTCTTGATGTCCGGGACCCGGGCCTCGAGGGCCTCGAACTTCGCCCGGTAGTCGGCGGCGCGCTCGGCGGTCATCACGCGCACCGGAGACAGGCAGCCGTCACGCTGGAACGTCGCGACCTGCGCCTCGGTCAGCACCTTGGGCATGGCTCTCAGGCCTCCGCTTCGACGAGGATCGGGGTGTCCTGCGCGGGCTTGTAGCCCATGTGGGTGGGGAACTCGGTGCTCAGTGGCCACGTGGTCGGGAATTTGAGCCACAGCCGCAGCATGTGGCGCTTCTGGTGCGGCTCCGGGCCGTCCACGAAGCCAGTGCGGGAGTGCAGGATCGTGTAGTTGTTGATGAACTGGATGTCGCCGGCTTCCAGATCCATGTCGAGCCGCAGGTCGGCCCGCCGGGTCTGCTCGTCGAGGTGGTCGAGCGCGGCCTTCTCGATCGAGGTCAGCGGCACCTCACGCTTCGACCGCCCCCGCATTGATCTGGTTGCGGATGTACCGGCAGCTCACGATGCCGTCGCGGTATCCGAAGATCGGAATCGGCTTGTCCGACACGCCGCGCTCGGTCAGCGCCGCCTCCCGCCGGATGTAGTAGAAGCCGTTGTAGAGCAGCCCCAGATACTCCGGGTGGGCGGCCAGGATCTCGTTGTGCACGGTGACCGAGCTGACGATGCTGCTGAGCCCGCCCTCCAGCGAGCGGCGCAGGCAGAGCAGTCCCACCATGTCGCCGGCGTCGGTGTGATAGGGCAGGTAGGCGTTGGTCTCGTAGCCGCGCACGTCGATGTTGCCGTAGGTGCGGCCGTGGTCGTAGACGTGGCCGAGGAGATCGCCCTGCGGGTTCTGGTAGAGCGGCCCGCCCAGGTAGCGGCCCATGCCCCAGAAGATCAGGCCGACGTCGTCGTCGCTGTAGCGCGCCACCGGTAGCCCGCGCAGGACCAGGAAGCCGCGGCCGTCCTGCATCTCGGATCGGGCGGCCTCGAGCCTCGCCTGCATGACCGTGAGAGGAAAGTGAGCGCGGTCGATCTCGGCCAGCGGCCGTCCGCTGGCGCGCGCCACGCGCAGGGCGTGGTCGAGGTCGGCGATCTCGGCGCCGGTCAGAGTGACGATCCACGAGGTGTCGGCGGCGAGATCGGTCGCCCCGCCAGGCCTTCGGCCCCGTGATCGGTGTCGTGCAGATCGCTCCCATCGGTCAGACCTCCTTGATGACTCCGTTCATATTAGCCTCAGTCCGGATCCTACGCCTTCGACGGTCTGCCTGGCACCGCCCTTGCGACCACAGCGATGCGGATGAAAGGGGGACTCATGAACGCGCCAAGTATCCTGTCGACGATCGTCCTGGCCGGGGTCTTGCTGGTCGCGCCGGCGTACGCCAGCGACCGATCCAACCCGGTCACGACGCCTGACGACCGCATGCCACCCGCCCAGGACGAGATGCGGGTACCGCCGACAGAGGAGTCGGACGGCCCGGCCAGCGGCGCCGAGACCACGGAGGGATCGCTCATCCAGGGGCGCATCGCCGCGGTCGAGCCCGAGACAGGGCGCTTCGTCCTCGACACCGACGAGGGCCCCCTCAGCCTGGTGACCTCGCCATCGGCACTGGCCGGGGTGAAGGTCGGTGACGTGGTCCGGGTCGCCCTCACGCGGGAGCCACGCGCCCAGTAGCGTGCCGGCGGCGACCGCGGACAGCAGTCAGCAGTCGAGGGCCGGGGAGCGATCCCCGGCCCTTCGCGCTCACGGCGCCCCCCGTGGGTCGAGAGCGTCGCGCAGCGCGTCGCCGAGCACGTTGAGCGACATCACGACACCGAAGATCATCAGGCCGGGATAGATGCGCGATCCACGGGCGCCTGCACCAGGTAGCGCTGGGCCGCGTTCAGCATGCTGCCCCACGACGGCGCCGGGCGGCTGCTGGCCCAGGCCCAGGAAGGACAGGCTCGCCTCGGCGATGATCGCCGCGGCCGCCGTCAGGCTCGACTGGATCAGCAGCGGCGGCAGCGATGTTGGGCAGCACGTGGCGGAGGGCGAGGCGCACGCGCGAGCAGCCCAGCGAGCGGCGCCGCCTCGACGTACTCCTCGGTGGTGATGGCCAGCGCGGTGCCGCGGGCCAGCCGCAGGAAGGTGGGCAGGGCCGCGATGCCGATGGCGATCATGGCGTTGGTCAGGCTCGGGCCCAGGAACGCGGCCAGCGCGATGGCCACGATGAGGAACGGGATGGCCAGCATGGCGTCGGTGATGCGCATGATGAGCCCGTCGAGCCAGCCGCCCGTGCAGCCGGACAGCAGCCCCAGCGGGATGCTCACCACCAGCGCGATGGTCACCGGGATGACGCCGGCCAGCAGCGAGGCGCGCGCGCCCCAGAGCAGGCGCGAGAGCACGTCGCGCCCGACCTCGTCGGTGCCGAGCCGGTAGACGGCGGAGGGAGCCTTGCGGACGCGCCAGGTAGTTCGATCTTGATCGGGTCGTAGGGCGCCACGTGCGGCGCGCGCCACCGCGATGACGACGAAGGCGGCGACCACGGCCAGCGCGATGACCGCGGGCGGCCGGCGCAGCAGGCGCCGCAGGACGGACGGCCGCCGGCGTCGTCGCGACGGTGGGCAGGGTCAGCACGGCGCCGGCGTCGGTCACGCGCCCCGCAGCCGCGGGTTGGCGAGGAAGTACAGGACGTCGGCGCACCAGGTTCAGGAGCACGTAGAGCGCCGCCGAGACCAGCACCACGCCCTGCACGACCGCGTAGTCGCGGTTGAACACGCCGTCCACCAGCATCTTGCCGAAGCCGGGGATGGCGAAGATCTGCTCGGTCAGCACGGCGCCCGAGAGCAGCCGCCCGAACTCGATGGCCCCCAGCGTGATGACCGGGATCAGCGCGTTGCGCAGCGCGTGCTTGAGCACCACCAGCCGCTCGGGCACGCTCTTGGCCCGCGCCGTGCGCACGTAGTCGGCGCCGAGGACCTGCAGCATGGCGCCGCGCGTGTGGCGCATCATCACGCCCGCCACGCCGGTGCCGAGCACGAAGGAGGGCATGAGGAGCGTGGTCAGGTTGCGGCCGAGATCCTCCCACGGCGGCACGTAGCCCGAGGCCGGCAGCCAGCCCAGGCGCACCGCGAAGAGCAGGATCAGCATGATGCCGAGCCAGAAGTGCGGCACCGAGAGCCCGGACAGCGCGACCGCGTTGGCCGCCACGTCCACCGTGGTGCCGCGCCGCGACGGCCGACAGGACGCCGGTCGGGATGCCGAGCAGCAGCGCCACGAGCATGGAGCCGACGGCCAGCTCGACCGTGACCGGCAGCTTGGAGGCGAGCAGCTCGCGTCACCGGGATCTTGTTGCGCAGCGACTCGCCGAGGTCGCCGCGCAGCACCTTGCCCATCCAGATGCCGTACTGCACCACCACCGGCCGGTCGAGGTGGTACTTCGCCCGGATCGCCGCGACGACCGCCGGGTCGCTCTCCTCGCCCGCCAGCGCAATCGCCGCGTCGCCCGGCAGCAGCTTCTGCAGCGAGAAGATCAGCACCGACACGAAGAACAGCGTCGGCACCAGCACCACCACGCGCTGCGCGACGTAGAGCGCGAGCGCCAATGCGGTCGACGCCTCAGTTCAGCTTCAGGCCCTTGAGGCGGATGATGCCGTCGGGGTACGGCGTGAAGCCCGGTGACCTTGGCGCTGTAGCCGGTGAAGACGCGGCGGTGCCAGAGGATGCAGGCGCGGGACGTCGCGCAGCGAGGATCTCGGTCGCCTGGTCGTAGAGCTTCTTGCGCTCGGCCGGGATCGGCGTCTGGCGCGCCTTCGTCAGGAGCGCGTCGACCTCCTCGTTGCAGTAGTGGCTGTCGTTCTGCGCGCCCTTGCAGGTGTTGTGCGTGAAGACGTTGCCGTCGGGGTCGGGCCGGCCGCTCCAGAAGGTGAAGTAGGCCTCGAAGTCGCCCTTGCGCCCGTTGGTGAGCATCGTGACGTTCTCCTGCGTCTGGATGTTCATCGTGATGCCGGCCTCGGCCAGCATGCGCCTGGATGATCTGGGCGGCCTCCTGGCGGTCGCGCTCGGGCGGCACGATCAGCGTGAAGGTCAGGTTGGGCTGGCCGGCCTCCTTGCAGGAGCTGCGCGGGCCTTGGCCACGTCGCGCTTCCGGACCGGGAGCTTCGGCGTTGTAGTACGGATGCTGGTCGGGCTGATCCACTGGTTGCCCGGGATGTACTCGTTGTTGAACACCGTCTTGACCAGGGTCTCGCGGTCGATGGCGAGGTCGAGGGCCTGGCGCACGCGCACGTCGGCGAGCGTCTTGCTCCGCGGGCCGTTGGCCACGTTGAGCGGGATCATCTGGTAGCCCAGCTCCGGCACCCCGGCGACCTTGAGCCGGCTGTCGCCGCGGATCTCCGGCAGGTCGGTGGGCGAGGCGCGCTCGATCATGTGCAGGTCGCCCGAGCGCAGGCTGGCCAGGCGCGCGGTGGAGTCGAGGATCGGCACGAACTCCACCCGGTCGATGTGGATGTTGCCCTTGTCCCAGTAGTCGGCGAACTTCTCGAACACGATCTTGCCCTGGGCCACGCGCTCGACGAACTTGTACGGTCCGGCGCAGACCGGCCGGGTGCCGAACTTGTCGCCCAGCGCCTTGGCCGCCTTGGGCGAGACCATCATGCCGGCCCGGTCGGTCAGCGTGGCCAGCAGTGGCACCAGCGGCTCGCGATAGGTTGAAGCGCACGGTGCGGTCGTTGACCACGTCCACGCTCGACGATCTGGCCGATCTCGGGCTTGCGGAACGAGCCCGGGGTGGTCGAGTGGCGCTCGATGTTGAACTTCACCGCCTCGGCGTTGAGCGGCTCGCCGTCGTGGAACTTCACGCCCGGGCGCAGCTTGATGACGATCGAGCGCTGGTCGGCCGCCCACTCGTAGCCGGTGGCGAGCTGGGGCACGATCTTCAGGTCGGGCGTGACGTCGAAGAGCTTGTCGCACACCGCGGCGAAGACGAGCCGGCCGGTGTAGGCGCGGCTGATGGTCGGGTCGAGCGCGTCGGGGTCGTCGTTGAGCCCGATGCGCAGCACGCTCTGCGCGGCGGCCGGGCCGGCGAGAAGCGTGAGCGCGAGGACGAGGGTGACGACGCGCGCGAAGCTCATGGACGGGGTTCCTCCTTCGGGTTCAGGGTGGCGCGACCGTCCACGGCGACGACGCCCTCGCCGTGCCGGCGGACGATCAGGGGATTGACCTCGAGGTCGACGAGGCGGGCGCCGAGATCGGCGGCCAGCCAGGACACGCGGCTCACGGTGTCGGCCACGGCGGCCACGTCGAGCGCGGGGCGGCCGCGGGCGCCGGACAGCAGGGGCGCGCCGCGCAGCGAGGCGACCAGGGCGCGGGCCCGCTCGGGGCTCACCGGGGCCGGGGCCAGCGCCACGTCGCCGAGGATCTCGACGGCGATGCCGCCGAGGCCCACCATGACCACGGCCCCGAAGTGCGGGTCGCGGCGGGCACCCACGATGACCTCGGCCTCGCCGCGGACCATCGGTTGCACGGAGAATCCCTCGAGGCCCTCATCGAGGCCGGCCGTCCGCAGCGCGGCGAGCATCTCGCGGGCCGCCGCCGCCACGGCGTCGGGCGTGGCGAGCCCCAGACGGACGGCGCCGACGTCGCTCTTGTGCACGATCCGCCGGGAGACGGCCTTGAGCACCACCGGCGGACCGATCGCCGCCGCCGCGGCCGCCGCGGCCTCCGGGGTGGCGCCGAGCCGCTCCGGGGCGACGGCGACACCGTAGGCGGCCAGCAGTCGCTTCACCTCGCTCTCGGTCAGGGCGCCCTCGGGCAGCACGAGCGCGCCGGCGACGGGCAGGCCGGCCGGCCGCGCGGCCGGCGCCGCCCCCGCGCCGCGCTGCGCGTCGTGGGCGGCTACCAGCGCCAGCACCCGCAAGGCGTCCTCGGTGCGGTCGAAGTAGAACTGGCCGATCTCGCGCAGCGCCTGCCGGGGCGCCGTCGCGGCGGCGCCGGGCGTGAGCGCGATCATCACGGGCTTGTCGGCAGCCTGCGCGGCCTGGCCGATGAGCCGCGTGCGGTTGGCGAAGAACGGCATCGAGGTCAGGATGACGAGGCCGTAGGCGGTGCCGGGATCGGCCAGGAGGATGCGCGCCACGTCGCCCGCGATCTCGACGTCTTCCGGCTTGCGACGACCGCCGAGATCGACCGGGTTGTCGGCCTGGGGCGGCAGTAGCAGCTCGCCCAGCTGGGCCCGCGAGTCGGCCGTCAGCGTGGCCAGCGGCACGCCGAGCTCGCTGACCCGGTCGGACGCGATCCCGCAGCCGCCGCCCGAGGACGACAGGATGGCCACGCCACCACGGCGGGGCGACCGGTGACGGGTGAGAAAGTGGGCGGCCCGGACCATATCGTCGGGGTCGCGCGCCAGCACCGCGCCCTCCTCGCGGCACACGGCCTCGAAGACCTCCCAGGCGCCGGCCAGGCTGGCCGTGTGCGAGCGGGCCGACTTCACGCCGGCCTGCGTGCGACCCGTCTTGACGATCAGCACCGGCTTGCCGGCCCCGCGGGCGGCGGCCAGGCTACGGCGGAACCGCGCGCCGTCGAGCAGCCCCTCGACGTACACGCACAGCGCCGAGGTCTCCGGCTCGGCGATCATGTAGTCGAGGAAGTCACAGATCTCCAGGTCGACCTGGTTGCCGAGCGAGACGCCGTAGCGGAACCCGATGCCGTCGGCGGCGGCCCGGTCGAAGATCGAGACCATGAGCGCGCCGCTCTGGCTGACGAGGCCGATGGAGCCGTCGGCGAGCCGGTCGGTGTCGAGCACGACCGACGAGCAGAGGGCCAGCCGGTGATGGGGCACGATCAGCCCCATGCAGTTGGGGCCGACCAGGCGGATGCCGCTCGCGCGCGCGATCCGCACCAGCTCGGCCTGACGGGCCGCGCCCTCGTCGCCCGCCTCGGCGAAGCCGGTCGAGATGATGACGCAGCAGCCGACGCCGGCGGCCGCCGCATCCCGGACCGTCGCGACCAGCGACGAGCCCGGCACGGCCAGGATGGCGACGTCGGGCGGGGCGGGAGCGGCGGCGATGGTCGGATAGGCGCGCCGGCCCACGACCTCGGCGCGGTTGCGGATTGATCGGCAGGATCTCACCGGCGAAGCCGTGACGGACCAGGAAGTGCATGATGCGGCCGCCGAACTTGTCCTTGCTGTCGGAGGCGCCAAAGACCGCGACCGAGCGTGGATGCAGGATGCGCTCGACGTCGACGCGGGGCTGGGCGCGCCGGCCGGGATCGAGCGCCGCGTGCAACGTCGTCATCGTCATCGAGCGTCGATCCTCGCGTGGGTGATGATCCAGAGGAGACTGTTCACTGCTGCGCTCGCACTATATCGCAGCCCCCGCGGGAGGTACACTGTCGACGTCCTTGACGGGCTCGAGGGCGAGGACGGAGGCGGGCGCATGAAGACGAAGATCGTGGCCATCGCGGTGCTGGGAGTGATCCTGATCGCGACGTGCACGGTGCCGGCCCACGCCGGCGGCGCGGTGGACGCGGCGCTGGCGCTCGGGGCCTTCGCCGTATTCAGCCAGCTGCTCCTGCTGCCGGCGCTGGTTCGCCCGGTGTACGCCGCCCCGCCGCCGGTCGCGTACTCGTCGCCGCCGGCGGTGTACGCCTCCGCCCCGCCGGCCCCGGCGATCCAGCGCGAGGTTGTCTATTCACACGGCCGGCACGTGCTCCTCGGAGACGGCGCGACGGTCGCCTACCGCTGGGTGTGGGTGCCCAACCCACCGGCCGGCCCGCCGCCCACGCCGCCGAGGTAAGCGGCTCTCAGCGCCAGCGGTGCCCGTAGCCGCGGTGGTAGCCGCCTCGGTAGTAGCCGTGCCCGCGAGGTCCGATGAAGACCGGTCGCGGCGCCACGATCACCGGCGGCCCGATCGCGACCGGTTCCGGGTACGGCGCCAGGAGACACCCGCCCAGCCCCACAGCGGCGGTGGCGGCCAGGACCACGCTCATCGTCAGCCGACGAAGGGCTCCGGCTCGTCTCATTGCTCGATCCTCCCACCCCGTCTGACGGGGGCCGGGGAGCGGCTATTCGAGGAGCCGGAGCCCGTTGTAAATCAGGCCTGCAGCGTGAACTTCTGGAAGGTGTGGCAGTCGGCGGGGGCGTGGCCGCGGCTGACCGCGAAGGTCCACGTCACTTCCGCCACGTAGATGGCGTGCTTGGAGTCCACGGCCAGACCGTGGGGGGCCGCGAAGCTGCCGGGCGCGGTCGCGTCCGGGGTGCCCCACCGGGCCAGGACCTTGCCGTCCCGATCGTAGACGCTGACCCGACCGTGGCGCGGGGTCTCGATCGGCCCGTGCCGCTGCGAGGTCTGGCCCTTGTGCCACCACAGCTCCGACACGTAGGCCCGCCCCTGACCATCGAACACGATGTGCGTCGGCCGCTGGGTGTCCGTCCACTCGGCGAGGTACTCGCCGTCGGGACTGAAGATCTGGATGCGGTCGTTCTCGCGGTCGCACACGAACACGCGACCGTCGGCGGCGACGGCGATGCCGTGGGGCAGGTGGAACTGACCGGGGCCCTTGCCCGACACGCCCCACGAGCGCTTGAGCGTGCCCGACGGCGAGAAGACGTGCACGCGGCAGTTACCGTACCCGTCGGAGACGTAGAGATCGCCCTTGAGCCCGATGGCCAGATTCGTCGGCCGGTTGAACGGCCCGGCCGCTCGCGGAATGTTGATCGAGTCCTTGCCGTCGTAGCCGGTGTCCGAGGGCGTGTTCAATGTGCCCATCGTCATCAGCAGCTTGCCGGTGGGCGTGAACTGCCGAATGGTGTGGTTGCCGTCGTCCGTGCAGTAGACGGTCCCGTCGGGACCGATCGTGATCCCGTGCGTGCGATAGGTGAAGTCACCCTCGCCCCACGAGCTGAGGAACTTGCCGGCCCGGTCGTACACCATGATCGGGTGGTCGCCGCGACAGATGAGGAACACACGGTCCTCGCCGTCCACGGCCACGCCCGCCACGTCGCGATGCTCGTACCCCTTGGGGAGCTGCTCCCACCCCTCGACCACGCCGTACTGCACCGATCCTGACTGCGCCATGACTACCTCCTGGAAGAGTCTTTCGTCCTCGGATCGCCCTTCGCCCGCGCCGCGCCCTCGCCCGCGGGGGTGGCGGCGCCGGTGGGCGCGCCAGCTCCGGCGGGCGCACCGGCCCGGCCGGCCGGCGCCCGTACCTCGACCTTCGCTCCGGCCGTGAGACGCGTCTGCCCGTCGGTCACGACCTGCTCGCCGCCTCGAGCCCGCTGCCGATCACCGCCTCGTTGCCCTGCGTGCGCGCGGCCACACCCGCCGTGTCTCCACCGTGGCGTCGGGCTTCACCACGAACACGTACGCCCCCTGCTGGCCCGTCTGCAAGGCCTGAGAGGGGATCGACGAGCGCGTCGGGCTGCACGGCCAGCGTCAGCGCCACGTTGGCGAACTGGCCGGGCCACAGCCGCCGCTCCTGGTTGCCGAACGTCGCCTTGAGCCGGATGGTGCCGGTGGTCACGTCCACGGCGTTGTCGATGAAGGTGACGGCGCCCCGCACCGGCCGCTGCTCGCCCGTCGGCACGGCGTCCACGGCCAGCGTGGCGTCGACCATGTAGCGCTTGATCTCGGCGAGCTGCTGCTGCGGGCACGGTGAACGACACGTAGATCGGCTGGACCTGGTTGATGACCAGCAGCGTCGAGTCGTTGGTGCCGCTGGCCCGGACCACGTTGCCCTCGTTCATGCCGAGGCTACCAGCGCGGCCGTCGACGGGCGAACGGATCGTGGTGTAGCCCAGCTGCATCCTGGCGTTCTCGACGGTGGCCTCGTCGGCCCGCACGGTCTGCTCGGCGCTGCGGATGGCGGCCTCGTCGGCGCGCACGGTCTCCTCGGCACTCCGCACGTCGGCCTCGTCGGCTCGCAGCGTCGCGGTGAGCGACTCCGAGGTGGTCCGCACCTGGTCGTATTGCTCCTGGGAGATCAGCTCCTTCTTGAGGAGCTCGGCGTAGCGCTGCTCCTGCATCTGGGCGTTGGTGGCCTGGGCCTGGTCGCGGGCGAGGTTGGCGCGGGCCTGGGCCACGCGGGCGTGATCGCGCTGCAGCACCGCCCGCGCCTGCTGCACCTGCACCTGGTCGCGGGCGAGGTTGGCCTGGGCCTGGGCCAGCGCCGCCTCGTAGGTGCGGGGGTCGATGGTGAACAGCAGGTCGCCCTTGCGCACGTCCTGCCCCTCCCGACGTGGACGCGCACCAGCTCGCCGCCGACCTGGGCCTTGACCGATACCACCGTGTAGGCCTCGACGGTGCCGATGGCCTGGATCTGCAGCGGCATCTCCCGGCGCTCGACGGGCGCGACCGCCACCGGCACCGCGGGCCGCTTGGGCGCCTGGCCGGCCGGCGGCTGCTTGGACTCGGCGCTGCCGCCGGAGCAGCCCGTGGCCAGGTCGCCAGGGCGGCCACCAGCGAGCAGGGCCTGGAAGGATCGGCTGATGGTCATGGCTCTCCTAGGCGATGGGCGACGCCGGGGCGGTCGTGTACGGTGGCGACGGACGGGCGCCGGCGCACGGCCACGCGAAGGCGGTCGAGGTACAGGTAGACGACCGGCGTCGTGTAGAGCGTCAGCACTGGGACACGATCAGGCCGCCGACGATCGCGATGCCGAGCGGCCGGCGCAGCTCCGCGCCGGTGCCCGATGCCGAGGGCCAGCGGCAGCGCGCCGAGCAGCGCGGCCATCGTCGTCATCATGATCGGCCGGAAGCGCAGCAGGCAGGCCTCGTAGATCGCGTCCGCGCGGTCGGCCCTCGCGCGCGCTCGGCGTCGAGGGCGAAGTCGATCATCATGATCGCGTTCTTCTTCACGATGCCGATCAGCAGGAGGATGCCGATCAGCGCGATGAGCTCGAGCTCGGTCCGGAACAGCAGCAGCGCCAGCAGCGCGCCCACGCCGGCCGACGGCAGCGTGGACAGGATCGTGAGCGGGTGGACGTAGCTCTCGTAGAGCACGCCGAGCACGATGTAGACGCGTGACCAGCGCGGCCAGGATCAGCAGCGGCTGGTTCGCCAGCGACGCCTGGAACGCCTGGGCGGTGCCCTGGAAGCTCGCCCGGCACGCGCGCCGGCATGCCGATCTCGCGCTCGGCGCTTCTGGATCGCGCGTCGACCGCGTCGCCCGAGCGCCACGCCCGGGGCCAGGTTGAACGAGAGCGTCACCGACGGGGAACTGGCCCTGGTGGTTGACCGCCAGCGGCGTGGTGCTGGGCTCGTAGCGTGTGAACGGTCGCTGAGCGGCACCTGGCGCACCGTGACGCCGAGCGGACGTAGATGTCCTTGAGCGCGTCCGGGCTCTGCTAGAACCGCGGCTCGACCTCCAGCACCACGCGGTACTGGTTGAGCGGCGTGTAGATGGTCGAGACCTGGCGCTGCCCGAAGGCGTCGTAGAGCGTGTCGTCGATCAGCCTGCGGCGGGATGCCGAGCCGCGAGGCGGTGTCGCGGTCGATGACCAGCGACGCCTGCAGCCCGCTGTTCTGCTGGTCGCTGCTGACGTCGACGCAGCTCGCGGCAGCCTCGCGCAGCCGGGCCGAGCATCTGCGGCGCCCAGGCGTTCGAGCTCGGCCAGGCTCGTCGCTCTGCAGCGTGTACTGGTACTGCGCGTTGCTCGCGCGGCCGCCGATGCGGAGGTCCTGCACCGCCTGCAGGAACAGGTCGGCGCCCGGGCACGCGGGCGAGCTTGGCCGCGCAGCCGCGTCGATGACCTGGTCGGCGGAGAGCTTGCGCTCGTCGAGCGGCTTCAGCGCGACGAACATCCGCCCGGTGTTGCGTGGCGCTGCCGAGCCGCCGCCGGTGAAGGCGACCACGTTCGCGACCGCCGGGTCGGTCCGCACGATGATCGCACGACACTCGCGTCAGCTTGTCGCTGCATCGCCTGGAACGAGATGTCCTGCGTCGGCCTGGATGCCGCCGATCAGCCGGCCGGTGTCCTGCTGCGGGAAGAAGCCCTTGGGACGACGACGAAGAGGTAGACGTTGAGCGCCGATCGTGGCCAGCGTGACCAGCAGCATGACGCGCCGGATGGCGCAGCACCCACGCGCAGGCGTCACCGCGTAGCAGCGCGAGCACGCCGTCGAACGCCGCGCTCGCTCAGCGCGGTAGAGGCGGCCCGTGGCGCGCCTCGCGGCGCGCGAGACGAGCAGCCGCGCGCACATCATCGGCGTGGTGCGTGAGCGAGACCACCAGCGAGATGACGATCGCCACGCGAGAGCGTGACCGCGAACTCGCGGAACAGCCGGCCGACGATGCCCGCCCATCAACAGGATCGGGATGAACACCGCGACCAGCGAGATGCTCATCGACAGCACCGTGAAGCCGATCTCGCGCGCGCCGCGCAGCGCGGCCTCGCAGCGGCGTCATGCCCTGCCTCGAGGTAGCGGGTGATGTTCTCGAGCACGACGATGGCGTCGTCGACGACGAAGCCGGTGGCGATGGTGAGCGCCATCAGCGAGAGGTTGTCGAGGCTGTAGCCGCAGCAGGTACATCACGCCGAACGTGCCGATCAGCGACACCGGCACCGCCACGCTGGGGATCAGCGTGGCGCGCACGCTGCGCAGGAAGACGAACACCACCAGGATCACCAGGCCGATCGAGAGCAGCAGCGTGCGCTCGACGTCGCGCAACGAGGCGCGGATGGTCGTGCGTGCGGTCGAGGACGACCGTCGAGCGTCGATCGCGGGCGGGATCGACGCGCGCAGCTGCGGGCAGCAGCGCCGCGGACCCGGTCGACCGTGTCGATGATGTTGGCGCCCGGCTGGCGGTAGATGATGAGCAGCACCGCGCGGCTTGCCGTTGGCGAGGCCGGCCGTGCGCACGTCCTCGACCGAGTCGTCGACCTCGCGCGACGTCGTCAGGCGCACCGGCGCCGCCGTTGCGGTAGGCGACGATCAGCGGCCGGTACTCGCTCGGCCGTCGAAGAGCTGGTCGTTGGCGCCGATCGTCCACGCGCGTGGTGCCGTCGGCGAGCTGCGCCCTTGGGCCGGTTGGCGTTGGTCGCGCGCCGAGCGCGCTGCGCACGTCCTCGAGGCCGATGCCGATACTTGCTGAGCGCGGTCGGGATCGAGCTCGACGCGCACCGCCGGCAGCGAGCCGCCGCCCACGATCACCTGGCCGACGCCCTCGCACCTGCGCGAGCTTCTGCTGCAGGATCGCGTCGGCGGCGTCGTACATCTGCCGCGCGGCAGCGTGTCGGAGGTCAGCGCCAGGATCATGATCGGCGCGTCGGCCGGATTGACCTTGCGGTACTCGGGTTGTTCGGCAGGTTCGGCCGGCAGCTCGCCGCGGGCGGCGTTGATCGCCGCCTGCACGTCGCGCGCGGCGCCGTCGATGTCGCGGCTCAGGTCGAACTGCAGCGTGATCGCCGTCGAGCCGAGCGAGCTGGTCGAGGTCATCTCGGTGACGCCGGCGATGCGGCCGAACTGCCGCTCGAGCGGCGTCGCGACCGCCGAGGCCATCGTCTCCGGGCTCGCGCCGGGCAGGCTGCGCCTAGACCTAGATCGTCGGGAAAGTCGACCTGCGGCAGCGGCGCCACCGGCAGCATGCGATAGCGCGACGCATGCCGGCCAGCAGCGAGCGCGATCGCTGAGCAGCGTCGTGGCGACGGCCGGCGGATGAACGGCGCCGGAGATGTTCATCGGCGGCGCTCAGCCGCGGGCTCGGCCGACGCGGCTCGGCCGCGCGGACGCGCCGAACGCGCGGCGAGCCGGTCGAAGGCGAGGTAGATCACCGGCGTGGTGTAGAGCGTGAGCAGCTGGCTGACGATCAGCCCGCCGACGATCGTGATGCCGAGCGGGCGGCGCAGCTCCGACGCCGACGCCCGTGCCGAGCGCCAGCGGCAGCGCCGCCGAGCAGCGCCGCCATGCGTCGTCATCATGATCGGCCGGAAGCGCAGCAGGCAGGCCTGGTAGATCGCCTCGTGCGGCGCGCTTGCCCTCCTCGCGCTCGGCCTCCAGCGCGAAGTCGATCATCATGATCGCGTTCTTCTTCACGATGCCGATCAGCAGGATGATGCCGATCAGCGCGATGACGCTCGAGCTCGCGTCGCGGCAGAGCATCAGCGCGAGGAGCGCGCCGACGCCGGCCGACGGCAGCGTCGACAGGATCGTGAGCGGGTGGATGTAGCTCTCGTAGAGCACGCCGAGCACGATGTAGACGGTGACCAGCGCGGCGAGGATCAGCAGCGGCTCGTTGGCGAGCGAGGCCTGGAAGGCCTGCGCCGTGCCCTGGAAGCTCGCCCGGATGCTCGGCCGGCAGGCCGAGCTCCCGCTCGGCGCGCTCGATCGCGTCGACGGCATCGCCGAGCGAGACGCCGGGCGCCAGGTTGAACGACAGCGTGACCGCCGGGAACTGGCCCTGGTGGTTGATCGACGAGCGGCGCCGTGCGTCGGCGTCGACGTGCGTGAACGCGCTCAGCGGCACCTGGCTGCCGCCGTCGAGCGACTGCACGTAGATCGTCTTGAGCGCTCCGGGCTCCTGCTGGAACTCCGGCTTCGACCTCGAGGACGACGCGGTACTGGTTGAGCTGCGTGAACATCGTCGAGACCTGCCGCTGGCCGAAGGCGTCGTAGAGCGTGTCGTCGATCGCCTGCGGGCGTGATGCCGAGGCGCGAGGCGGTGTCGCGATCGATCACCAGCGCGGCTGCCAGGCCGCCGGTCCTGCTGATCGCTGGCCACGTCGCGCAGCTCCGGCAGCGCGCGCAGCGCGTCGACCAGCCGCGGCGCCCACTCGGCGCAGCTCCGCGGCGTCGGCGTCTTCGAGCGTGTACTGGTACTGCGTGCGGCTGACGCCGGTCCTCGACGGTCAGGTCCTGCACCGGCTGCATGATAGAGCGTGATGCCCTCGACCGCGCGCCAGCTGCGGCTGCAGGCGGCGGATGATCGTCGACGGCGCTCGGCGCGCCGCTCGTCCAGCGGCTTCAGGTTGATCTGGATGCGCCCGCTGTTGAGCGTCATGTTGGTGCCGTCCACGCCGATGAACGACGACAGGCTCGCGACGGCCGGATCCTGCAGGATCGACCGCGGCCAGCGCCTGCTGGCGCTCGGCCATCGCCGCGAACGAGATCGCTGCGGCGCCTCGGAGATGCCCAGGATCACGCCGGTGTCCTGCACCGGGAAGAAGCCCTTGGGCACCACGACGTAGAGCACGACGGTCAGCACCAGCGTGGCCAGCGCGACCAGCAGCGTCGCCGGCTGATGGCCGAGCACCCAGCGCAGCGTCGTGCCGTAGCCCGCGATCGATCCGCTCGAAGCCGCGCTCGGACGACGCGGTAGAAGCGCGCCCTGCTCGGCTTCGCGGCGCGTGGCGCAGGAGCGTCGCGCACATCATCGGCGTGAGCGTCAGCGAGACCACCGCCGAGATGAGGATGGTCGACGCTGAGCGTGACGGCGAACTCGCGGAACAGCCGGCCCGACGATGTCGCCCATGAACAGCAGCGGGATCAGCACCGCGATCAGCGAGACCGTCAGCGACACGATCGTGAAGCCGATCTGCTCGGCGCCCTTGAGCGCGGCCTCGCAGCGGCGAGTCGCCCTCCTCGATGTAGCGCGCGATGTTCTCGATCATCACGATGGCGTCGTCGACGACGAAGCCGGTCGAGATGGTCAGCGCCATCAGCGACAGGTTGTTCAGGCTGAAGCCGAGCAGGTACATCACGCCGAACGTGCCGACGAGCGAGAGCGGCACCGCCACGCTGGGGATGACCGTCGCGGCCAGCGCTGCGCAGGAACAGGAAGATCACCAGCACGACCAGCGCCGATCGTGAGCACCAGCTCGAACTGCACGTCGTCGCACCGAGGCGCGGATGGTCGTCGGTGCGGTCGGTCAGGATGGTCGACCTCGACCGACGCGGGCAGCGCGGCCTGCAGCTGCGGCAGCAGCCGCTTGATGCGGTCGACGACCTCGATGATGTTGGCGCCGGGCTGGCGCTGGATGTTGAGGATCACGGCCGGCGTGTCGTTCATCCAGGCCGCCTGGCTGCGACGTTCTCGACGCCGTCGATGACGTCGGCGACGTCGGACAGGCGGACCGGCGCGCCGTTGCGGTAGGCGACGATCGAGCGGCCGGTACTCGCGCGCTCGTCAGCAGCTGGTCGTTGGCGCCGATCGTGAACGCCTGGCGCGGCCCGTCGAAGCTGCCCTTGGCCTGGTTGACGTTGGCCTGCGCCGAGCGCGGCGCGCAGGTCCTCGAGGCTGAGGCCGTAGGCGGCGAGCGCGGTCGGGATTGGCCTGCACGCGCACGGCCGGCCTCTGGCCGCCGCTGATGCTGCACCAGCCCCACGCCCGGCAGCTGCGAGATCTTCTGCGCGAGGCTGCGTGTCGGCCAGGTCCTCGACCTGCGGCAGCGGCAGGGTCTCGGAGGTGAGCGCCGAGCGTCAGGATCGGCGTGTCGGCCGGGTTGACCTTGCTGTAGACCGGCGGGTTCGGCAGGTCCGCGGCAGGAACGTCGGCGGCGGCGTTGATCGCCGCCTGCACCTCCTGCTCGGCGACGTCGAGTCGAGGCTCGAGGTCGAACTGCAGCGTGATCACCGAGCTGCCGCCCGAGCTGGTCGAGGTCATCTGGTTGAGGCCCGGCATCTGCCCGAACTGGCGCTCGAGCGGCGCGGTGACCGACGAGGCCATGACGTCCGGGCTCGCGCCCGGGATAGAACGTGACGACCTGGATCGTCGGGTAGTCGACCTGGGGCAGCGCCGAGACCGGCAGCTGCGGTAGGCGACCGAGCCCGCCAGCAGCAGCGCCACCATCAGCAGCGTGGTCGCGACCGGCCGCAGGATGAAGACGCGCGAGGGGTTCACATCACCCGCGCCCGACGAACGGCATCTTGGTGGCCATCACGGTCATGAACAGCACGTTGGCGTCGAGCGGGAGGCTGGCCATGTAGACGACGGCGTTGGCCACGTGCTCGACGTCCATCACGGGCTCGGGCTCGACGGTGCCGTGCGCCTGGGGCACGCCCTTCTTCATCCGCGCCGTCAGGGGCGTCTCGGCGTTGCCGACGTCGATCTGGCCGCACGCGATGTCGTACTTGCGGCCGTCGAGCGAGGTGGTCTTGGTGAGGCCGGTGACGGCGTGCTTGGTCGAGGTGTACGCCACCGAGCCGGGCCGCGGCGTGTGGGACGAGATCGACCCGTTGTTGATGATGCGGCCGCCCCGCGGCTGCTGGTCCTTCATGATCTTGAAGGCTTCCTGGGTGCAGATGAAGGGCCCGGTGAGGTTGGTGTCGACGACGGCCTTCCACTGCTCGAAGGGAAGGTCCTCCAGCGGCACCGCGGGCGCCCCGATGCCGGCGTTGTTGAAGAGCACGTCGAGGCGCCCGAACGTCTCCTTGGTGCGTGCGAAGAGGGCCCGGATCGACGCCGGATCGGCCACGTCGGTCGGCACCACCAGGGTCTTGGCGCCGTCGCCGGCCTCGCGGGCCACGCCCTCCAGCAGCTCCTTGCGGCGGCCGGCCAGAACGACCGCGTACCCCGCCTTGATCGAGGGCGAGGGCCGAAGCCTTGCCGATGCCGCTGCCCGCGCCGGTGACGATCGCGACCTTGCCAGCCGAAGCCATATCCGGGGTCCTCTTTCGGAGGTCGAATTGAGCGCCACCAGAGTAGTCTTCGGGCGGGAGCGAATCAAGCGGGCGGGCGAGCAGGCCGACGGTGGCGGCGGACGCGCCGCCACCGTCGGCGCCGTGCTACCGCGAACGGGCTAGAGTGAGCGAAGGAAGGCCCTGCGGGCGTTCTCCGGCGCCGGTTGCGTCAGGTCGATGCGGCGAGAGCCAAAAGTCGCAGAGTTCAGCGGAAATTCGGTAGGACCTCACGAGCGAACAACTCCATGGAGCGGCGCACCTGGGGCTGCGGCAATCCTCCGAAGTTCATCCAGCAGAGAACCTCTCCGACACCGAGGTCGCGCATCTCCGCGATCTTGGTCGCGACGGTATCGGGTGACCCGATGGCGAGTGTCTCGGCGACGAGCTGATCCCACGAGACGTGCGCGAGCCGCTCGGCGGCGACGCGGAAGCCCGGCTGCAGCAGCGGGTGCACGCGGTCGATGTTGTCGGGGATGAGGAAGCGGCGCAGCGCCTCCTGGTACCACATCTCCGCATCCCGGGCCTCGGCCCGGGCCTGGGCGTCGGTGGGGGCGACGTAGATGTGACGCGAGACGCCCCAGCGGCCGAGCAGGGCGGCGATCTCAGCCTCGCCGCGGCCGGCCTTGCGGCAGGCGTTGACGTAGGTGTCACGCTGCTGCACGAGCGGATCGATGGGCCCGCGCAGGATCGAGTTCAGCATCGGCCAGCCGCGCAGGGCGGTGGCCTCGATGGTGTCGGGGCTCACGCACACGACGTAGATCGGCGGGTGCGGCTGTTGCAGCGGCTTGGGAATGACGCGGACCTCGGGGATCGTGAAGTGGCGGCCCTCGAAGGAGAATCGCTCCCTCGTCCACGCCCGCAGCATGATCTCCAGCGACTCCTCGAAGCGCTCCCGGTTCTCGATCTGCGGCACCCGGTAGCCCTCGAACTCCACCGGACGGTTGCCTCGGCCCACGCCCACGTCCAGCCGGCCGCCACTCAGGATGTCGACCATCGCCAGCTCTTCGGCGAGTCGGATCGGGTCGTGGAAGGGCAGGATGGCGGCGGCCAGGCCGATGCGCACCCGGCGGGTCCGCATGGCGGCCGCGGCGGCCAGCACGGCCGGAGAGACCGACAGGCCGTACTCGATGAAGTGGTGCTCGGTCAGCCAGATGCTGTCGAAACCCAGCTCCTCGGTCCACGCCATCTGCTCGATCTCGTGCTGGACGACCTCGGGGTGGCTGCGCTCGGGTGGGGCTTGCAGGAAGTAGTAGGTGCCGAACCGCATGCGCCGGAGCTGACTGTACCCCAACCGGGGCCCATGGAGGTATGCTGAATACGGATGACGCCACGTTCGTCCAAGGCGTCGGAGGGTGCCATGAGAAAGGTCGCGTCCGCCTCACTCCTCGCCGTGGCGCTGCTCCTCATCTTCGCCGCACCGGTCCTGGCCGGCGGGGGAGTGATCATCGTCACTGGCATGGTGGCGGTTCACGGGTGTTCATCGGCGTGGGCCCACGCTTCTGGTACGGGGGGTACCCGTACCCCTATTACTACTATCCGTACCCGTATACTACCCGCCCTACTACACGCCGCCGCCGGTCGTGATCCAGGACCCGCCGGTATACGTGCAGCAGCCCGGGCAGGCGCAGACGGCTCCCCCGGCCGACACCGCACCGGTGGAGGGGTACTGGTACTATTGCCCGAGCGCCAGCGAGTACTATCCGAGCGTGTCGACGTGCCCGGAGGCATGGGTAAAGGTGCCACCCAGGCAGCAGTAGCCAAGCGATGAGAATCAAATCCCTTTCGCTGCTCGTGGCGGCTGGGCTCCTCACCGGTGCGTGCGCGACCGTCCCTACGGGGCCCAGCGTGATGGTGCTGCCCGGCAACGGCAAGAACTTCGACCAGTTCCAATTCGATGAGGCGACCTGCCGGCAGTGGGCGGCGCAGCAGACCGGCATCAGTCCGGGCCAGACCTCGACCAACACGACGGTAGCCGGCGCGGGCATCGGTACGCTGCTGGGTGCCGCAGCGGGTGCGGCCATCGGCGCGGCGGCTGGCAGTCCGGGAACGGGCGCCGCGGTCGGCGCCGGCGTGGGGCTCCTGGGCGGCACGACGGTGGGCGCAAGTAACTCGTATGCGTCCTCCGGCTCGGTCCAGCGCCAGTACGACGCGAGCTACATGCAGTGCATGTACGCCAAGGGCCACCAGATCCCGGTCGCGCGGGGCTCGGCTCCAGCCTACTCGGCGCCCCGTGCCGTCAGCACGCCGCCGCCTCCGCCGCCACCACCGCCGTCGGCCGGGACACCTCCGCCGCCACCACCGTCGTCCTCGTTGGCCGTGACGCCGCCTCCACCACCGATCGGCTCGCCACCACCGCCGCCGCCCGGTCCCAGCCGCTGACCACCGCGGCCTGGCGCTGATTCAGGCGCCGGCCGCTCAAAAGAAGAGGGGCGCCGCGGCTTGGCCGGGCGCCCCTTTCGATTTCCAGGGGGCGGAGGCGCCCCGCAAACTCGAACTGCTAGACCTGGCGGGCGAGGGGGCCGCGCAGCAGTCGACCCGGCAGCGCGCCGGTGTGCTTGCCGTCCCGCAAAAGGACCTCACCGTTGACCACCGTGGCCGCAATGCCCCGGCAGCGCTGGGTGAGACGCTTGGCCCCGGCCGGGAGGTCGTGAACCACTTCCGGCATCTCCGCGGCGATCGTATCGGGATCGAAGACGACCAGATCGGCCGCCATGCCCTCGCGGACCAGACCCGCGGTCGGCGAATCCCCAGTGGGTGGCCGGCACCAGCGTGAGCATCCGCACGGCCTGCTCGAGCGTGAAGGCCTGCTTCTCGCGGACCCAGTGGGCCAGCAGATGCGTCTGCAGCGAGGAGTCCATGAGCTGGGAGACGTGCGCGCCGGAGTCGGAGAAGGTGACGACGGCGTGCGGCAGGCGCATCAGCTCGAGCGCGATGTCCTGGTCCTCGTTGGCGATCGGGGTCAGGAAGAAGACATTGAAGTCCGACTCGAGGCCGAGGTCGAGCATGGTCTCGACCGGGTCGGTGTTGCGCGCACGGGCGACCTCCGCCACCGAGCGGTGGGTGCCGTGCACGCTCTCCATCACGAAGATCCGGTCGAACGGCATCGGCTTGGCCTCGGTGCCCCGGGCCTGGCCGTCGTACTTCGCGCTCGCCGCCGCCACCAGCTGGGCGCGCACACCCGGGTCACGGTACTTGTCCCGTTGCTCGGCCAGCGGCAGCTTCCGGATCTCGCTCCAGACGGGGAGCTTGTCGAAGGGCAGCTGCGTGCGGAACGACAGCACCGCGGACAGCGCCCGGCTGTGGACCTGGGCGAACATGCGGCCGCCGGCCTTGGCCGTCTCGTCCAGCAGGTTCACGTAGTCCTTGTAGACCCCGGGGGCATCCTTGCGGCTGAACAGGCCGAACGTGATCGGGCGCCCGGTCTCGACGGCCAGGTCGCGCAGGCGCACGTGATAGTCGCGCCGCTTCTCGGGGTCGACCTTGCTGCTGCGGTCGACGTTCTCACCGGCCAGCTCGAAGATTCCCGCGTTCAGGTCGCCCATCACGTTGACCAGCCGCCGGACCTCGTCCCAGGTGGCCATGCGGCTGGCCACCGGGCGCCGGTCGGGCGTCTCGTGGCTGACCGAGCGCGAGGTCGTGAAGCCCATGGCGCCGGCCTGCATGCCGTCGCGCAGCTCGCGCCTCCATCGCCCGCATGTCGTCCTCGGTGGCCGCGCCGTCGAAGGCGCGCTCGCCCATGACGTAGGTGCGCAGCGCGGAGTGACCGAGGTAACCCGAGTAGTTGATGCCCTTGGGCAGGCGCTCGAGGGTGTCGAGGTATTCGCGGAAGGTCGTCCACGACCACTCGATGCCCACGTTCATGGCGTCGGCCGAGATGTCCTCGGCCCGCTCCAGGTTGCGCATGACGAGCTGCTTGTCCTTGTCCGCGCACGGGGCCAGCGTGAAGCCGCAGTTGCCCATCACCACGCTCGTGATGCCGTGCCAGGACGAGCACGTCCCGAGCGGGTCCCAGAAGATCTGCGCGTCCATGTGGGTGTGACCGTCGATGAAGCCCGGCGCCACCACCCGTCCCTCGGCGTCGATGACGCTCTTGGCGCTCTCGCGAATGCGTCCGATGGAGGCGATGCGTCCTCCGCGAACGCCGACGTCGGCGCGGTAACGAGGCAGGCCGGATCCGTCGATCACCACGCCGTTCTTGATCACGAGGTCGAAGGCCATCTGAGGCTCTCCTTGGGGCCGCGCGGGCCCGCATGTGTCGAGGTGCCCGTATCGTACTACCAACTCGCGCCGGCAGGCACGCTTCCCGCGACCTATACTGTGCCCGCTCGCAGCGTGAGAGAGGTAGACAGGCGTCACGGGTTGTCCGGTATCGCGAACACAAGGGACCGCATCGGTCCCTCCAAGGAGACGGTCATGGGAATGCTCGACGGCAAGGTGGCGGTGGTCACGGGCGGCGGCACGGGAATCGGACGGGCGGTGTCGATCGGACTGGCGGCGGCGGGCGCGAAGGTGGTCGTGAACGACTACGGCGTGGGCGTGGACGGCCGCGATCCCTCGAGCGCGCCGGCCAACGAGGTCGTGGGCGTGATCCAGAAGGCCGGTGGGCAGGCCATCGCCAGCCCGGAGAGCGTCGCGACGATGGCCGGCGGCAAGGCCGTCGTCGGGCTGGCGCTGAAGGAGTTCGGTGACCTGCACATCCTCGTCTGCTGCGCCGGGATCCTGCGCGAGCGGATGATCTTCAACATGAGCGAGGAGGAGTGGGACGCGGTCATCGCCGTCCACCTCAAGGGTCACTTCACGGTCATGCAGCCGGCCACCGCCCACATGCGCGAGAAGAAGCGCGGCTGCATCATCGGCTTCACGTCCACCGCGGGCCTGGAGGGCAGCCCGGGCCAGCCGAACTACTCGGCCGCGAAGGAGGGAATCGTCGGTCTCATGCGCTCGACCGCGCTGGCCATGGCCAAGTACGGCGTGCGTTGCAACGCCATCTCCCCGACTGCGGACACGCGGATGACCCAGCGGCTGCCGAGCGAGCGCCGGGGGTTGGCGACCGCCACGCCGCCGGAGGCGATCGCACCCGTGGTGGCGTTCCTGGCCAGCGACAAGGCGGCCCACATCACCGGGCAGGTGGTGGGCGTGCGCGGCACCGAGGTGTCAGTGGTCTCGCACCCGGCGCCGCTGCGCACGGCGACCCACGCGGAGGGCTGGACGCCGGAGGCGCTGGCCGAGGTGTGGGACCGGTCGCTCGGGCAGGACCGGCTGCGGCGGCTGGACGCGATGAAGATCCCGTGGCCGCCGGCGGCGAGCTGAGGCGCCTCAGCTACGACGACGAATAGCCCGTGCCCGGCGTGTCCACGCCGCGGCCGCGCCCGTCGGTGATCCAGCCGAACTCCTTGAGGATCTGCTGGCTGTAGGTCACCCGGCCGGTGACCCGGTCGAGCGGCTCGCTGGCCAGGAGCAGCACGGCCTTGGCCATTAGCTCGGGACGCTCACCGCGGGGGTCGTCGAGGCCTTTCACGAGCTTGTGGTAGACGGTGCCCGGCGTGGGAACGACCTGCGAGGGTGACACGCACGTCACCGACACGCCGTGCTCGTACACCTCGGCCGCCAGTCCCTGGGTGAACCGCTCGAGGGCGGCCTTCTGGGCGCCGTAGCAGGTGCCGCCGCGGGCGCCGGCGGCCGGGTCGGGGTAGGGGCCCCGGCCGGGGCCGATGGCCGCGCCGGAGCCGATGTTGACGATCGCGCCGCGCTTGCGCGGGATCATGTCGGCCAGCACCAGCTGGCTCAGCACGAACGGCGCGTGCACGTTGACGTTCCACGACGCGATCCACTTGCCGACCGCGTAGTCCTTGATCGGCACGAAGTAGGTCAGCGCGGCATTGTTGACCATCACGTCGACCGGGCCGTAGACCTTCCGCGCGGTGTCGAGCAGACGCTCGCAATCGACCGGCTCCGCGATGTTGACGGTGACGGGGTGGGCCTCGCCGCCCCGGGCCCGGATGCCCTCCACCGTGGTCTCGAGGGAGCCGGCCAGTCGGTGGTCGCCCTCTCGCAGGGTGCGGGCGGCGCAGACCACGCGCCCGCCCTCGGCGGCCAGCAGCGAGGCGATCTCGGCGCCGAGCCCCCGACTGGCGCCGGTGACGACGACCACCTTGCCGTCGAGACGGCCCATCACTCGATGGGGACGAAGATGCAGTTGCGGAGCTTGCCGTCGAGCGCCTTGGACAGGTGCCCCTTGCCCCAGGTGTCCTCGACCAGCAGGACCTCGCCGGCGCCGATCTTGCGGGCCTCGCCGTCGCTGGCCGTGATCTGCACGCCGGCGTCGAGGTTGATGATGTACTGGCGGCGGGGCGCGGGATGCCAGTCGAGGTCGTAGTCGGGCTGGACCTCACGAAAGATGATGCCGGTGGCGGGCAGCCGTGCGGACAGCCGGCCGGCCCGCGTCGACTCGACGTACTCGACCTCGACATCCTGGAAGTGCGATTCGCCCTTTTTGTCGACCCAGAGCCTGTGTATCTTCATGGTCGCCGATCATACTCTGGAGGCGCGATGCTACGCTACGGCAAGACCGCTCCCGACTTCTCGCTACCGTCCACCGAGGCCCCCCAGACAACCCTGGCCGAGTTCCGCGGCAAGGACGTGGTGCTGGTCTTCTACTGCTTCGACTGGGGCAGCATCTGAACGCCCGAGCTGACCGGCCTCGGTGAGGCCGCCCAGGAGATCCGCAACCGCGGCGCCGTGCTGCTGGCGATCAGCGCCGACAGCCCGTTCAGCCATGCGGCCTTCGCCAAGGCGCGCGGCTTGACCTTCCCGCTGCTGAGCGACATTCACCGCAAGACGATCGCCGACTACGGCGTCCTGGACGAGGAGCGCAACGTCGCCTACCGCTCCACCTTCGTCATCGATCGCGAAGGGACGGTGCGCTGGGGGCAGGCCGGCGACCGGACCATGGTTCGTGACGGGCGCGAGGTCTTGCGCGTCCTCGACCTCGTCGAGTCGCTCCGGCAGCGCGCGTAGCCCGGGGCTCGCGAGGGGGGCGGCGGGGCGACGGGGTCCCCTTCGGTTCCGCGAGAGACTACCGAGTGCGCGCAGGGTTGGTCGGAGCCTGTCCTAGGCGAGGCCCGACACGATCGAAGCCAACGGAACCTCAGGAGACCCCGTCGCCCCGCCGCCCCCCTCGCGAGCCCGCGTCGCGTGTGACCGGGCGCCGACGAACACGAGACGACAGACGCTTCAGACCGGCACGAGAACCAGGACCAGCCAGCCGATGGCGAGCGTTACGAGGGTGAGGGGGATGCCGACGCGGCTGTACTCCCAGAAGCTGATGTCGATGCGGGCGGTGCGGGCGGCTTCGACGACGATCAGGTTGGCGACGGAGCCGATCAGCGTGAGGTTGCCGGCCAGCGTCGTGGCCATGGCCAGGATGAGCCAGGCGCGGGTTGGCTCGCCCAGCGTCGGGATCAGCGGCTTGAAGAGCAGGACGGCGGGGACGTTGGACACCAGGTTGGACACCAGCGCGGCCACGACGGTGAGGACGATAGGGCGGTGCAAGCCGATCCGACCGGCCCACTGGGCCAGCTCGTCGGTGAGGCCGGAGGCCTCCAGCCCGCCCGTGAGCACGAACAGGCCAACGAAGAGCACCAGCAGCGACCAGTTGATCTCCCGGTAGACCTTCTCCGGCTTCACCCGCCGCGTCAGCAGCGAGTAGGCCGCCCCGCCGATTGCGACCACGGCGATCGGCACGCCGGCCAGGAACGCCAGCAACATCACGCCGACGGCCGCGAGCGTCTTGGCCATGAGCGGGTAGTGGACGACGTGGCGATCGGGCTCGGCCACCGTCGCGAACTGCGCGGGCAGCTGGCGGCGGTAGACCAGCCACACGACCGCGTAGACGCAGCCGAGCCCGAGGATCGCCACCGGCGCCTGCCGGATCAGGAATCCGCGGTAGCCGATGCTGGAAAAGCTGCCCACCAGCATGTTCTGCGGGTTGCCGGTCAGGGTGGCGACGCTGCCGACGTTGGCCGCGGTGGCCAGCGCGATCAGGTACGGCAACGGCGGCAGCTGCAGGCGGCGTGTCACCGCCAGGACCAGCGGGGCCAGCACCAGGCAGATCACGTCGTTGACGAAGAGTGCCGACAGCACGCCGGCGGCGGCGATGACGGCGGCCAGCAGGCTACGCGGGCCGCTCGCGCGACGGATCGACCACAGCGTTACCAGGCTGAAGAACCCGGACAGCCTCAGGTAGGCGGCGACGATCATCATCCCGAACAGCAGGACGAGGGTGTGGGCGTCGACGCTGCGCACGGCGGCGTCCCAGGGGAGGAGACCGGCCACCACGAGCGCGGCAGCCCCGATGATGGCCACGCCGGTACGGTCGACACGGAAGCCCGGCAGCCGGCCCAGCCCGAGGCCGACGTACGACGCTGCGAAGATCGCCAGGGTCAGGACGCGCGCGAGCTCGGGAGAGGGCACCGGGCCAGGATATCCTCCGCGGTCTCAGTCGGCTGCGGCGTAGAGCCACTCGATGCGCCGCACGCGGCCGTCGCGCAAGGAGAACTCGACCGTGTTCGGGAACCCGTCCGAGTACAGGTAGAGGACGCTGGCGTCGGAGGTGGCCTGTGGCTCGCCGAGGTGTTGCTCGACCCGGTTCCGGGGCGTGCCGACCGTGAGCCCGCCCGGCAGCGCCCAGTGAGGTTCGGTGATCTCCACCCGGCGCACCCCGCCGGAGGCGCGCGAGACGGCGATCACCACGCCCCGGTAGCTGAGCTCGTCGACCGGGTCGATCGCCGCGCGGCGCCCGCCCGGGAGGACCCGCGACTC
Source organism: uncultured Candidatus Rokubacteria bacterium (assembly GCA_963827505.1). Lineage (GTDB taxonomy): Bacteria > Methylomirabilota > Methylomirabilia > Rokubacteriales > CSP1-6 > AR5. The sequence goes on from CAWHBD010000001.1 coordinate 127,585, forward strand.
GATCGAGGCCGGCGGGCCCAGCGTGCCCTCCACCGCCGCCCGAGTGCGTCCGAACAGTTCCCGCGGCGCGTCAATGTAGTCGTCGACCGCGACGATGTCGGTGGCGGGGATGGCGGCCATGGCAACGGATAGCAGGAGCCGGGCGAGCACGGCCGCATCCTAGCGCCGCTGGTTTCGTTCTTGCTACTGACTATGGGTACAGGCGCCGGCTCGCCTGGATGGGGTTTCTGCCGCTTCCCCCGTCCCGAGCGGCCCCCGAAGCAGAGCGGCGTCAGGGGGTCGGGCGAGCCGGTGCCTTCACCTTGACGCCCCCGGCGTCTGCGCATAGCCTCGCCGAATGACCAAGGCCATCGCGCTCGACGATCTGCTCACCACGGCCGACCCCTCCGTCCTCGAGGTGACCACCGCCGGTGCCGGTCCCCAGGGCCGCCTGCCGCTCACCGCCGAGATGCTCCTGGAGCAGCCGAGCGGCGACATCTTCGGCCTCACCCAGAATGCCGGCATGGGGTGGGCACCGCACGAGCTGCTGCGCCCGCAGTTCCTCATGCTGAGCACCCACGGCGGCATTCGCGCCCCCGACGGCACGCCGATCGCGCTCGGCTATCACACCGGCCACTGGGAGATCGGCCTGCTGATGCAGGCGGCCGCCGACGAGCTGCGCGCCGCTCGAGCTGCCTGCCGTTCGCCGGCGTTCGTGCTCCGATCCGTGCGACGGCCGCACCCAGGGCACGGCCGGCATGATGGACAGCCTCGCCTACCGCAACGACGCCGCCCATGGTGCTTCCGGCGGCTGATCCGCTCGCTGCCGACCCGGCGCGGCGTGCTCGGCGTGGCGACGTGCGACAAGGGGCTGCCGGCGATGATGATGGCGCTGGCCGCCATGCGCGACCTGCCGTGCGTGCTGGTGCCGGGCGGCGTCACGCTGCCGCCGCGCGACGGCGAGGACGCCGGCAAGGTCCAGTCGATCGGCGCCCGCTTCGCCCACGGCGAGCTCACGCTGGACCAGGCGGCCGACCTCGGCTGCCGCGCGTGCGGGTCGCCGGGCGGCGGCTGCCAGTTTCTCGGCACCGCGGCGACCTCGCAGGTGGTCGGCGAGGCGCTCGGGCTGTCGCTGCCGCACTCGGCGCTGGCGCCGTCCGGCCAGCCGATCTGGCTCGACATGGCGCGACGCTCGGCGCGGGCGCTGGTGTCGCTCTCGCGTCGCGGCCTGGCCGTGCGCGACATCGTGACCGACGCTGCCGTGCGCAACGCGATGGCCGTGCACGCCGCGTTCGGCGGCTCGACCAACCTGCTGCTGCACATCCCGGCCATCGCGCACGCGGCCGGGCTCCGGCGTCCGACCGTCGAGGACTGGATGGAGGTCAACCGGCGCGTGCCGCGTCTGGTCGACGCCCTGCCGAACGGGCCGCGCACCCACCGACCGTGCGCGTTTCCTGGCCGGCGGCGTGCCCGAGGTCATGCTGCACCTGCGGCGCCTCGGGTTGCTCGACGAGCGAGTGCCTCACCGTGGCCGGCGAGCCGCTCGGCCGCGTGCTCGACTGGTGGGAAGGCTGCGAGCGCCGGCGCACGCTGCGCGAGCGGCTGCGCGCGGCCGACGGGGTCGAACCCGACGACGTCATCATGGACCCTGACCGGGCGCGGGCCGCGCGGGCTCACGAGCACGGTGACGTTCCCGCGCGGCAACCTGGCGCCCGAGGGCTCGGTCATCAAGAGCACGGCCATCGATCCCTCGGTGGTGGACGCCGACGGCGTCTACCGCAAGACGGGGCCCGCGCGCGTGTTCACGCGCGAGAAGGCCGCGATCGCGGCCATCAAGAACCGCGGGCCGGAGGGGCTCAAGGCCGGCGACGTCCTGGTGCTGATCTGCCGCGGGCCGCTCGGGGCCGGCATGGAGGAGATCTACCAGATCACCGCCGCCCTCAAGCACCTGTCGTGGGGCAAGCACGTGGCGGTGGTGACCGACGCGCGCTTCTCCGGCGTGTCCACGGGCGCGTGCATCGGCCACGTCGGCCCCGAGGCGCTGGCCGGCGGTCCCATCGGTCGCGCTGCGCGACGGCGACCGCATCCGCATCGTCGTCGATCGCAACCGGCTGGAGGGCACGGTCGACCTGGTCGGCGACGGTGAGCGGGAGTTCGGTCCCGAAGAGGGCGCGCGCGTGCTGGCCGGCCGGCCGCCCCGGCCTGATCTCGCGGCCGATCCGGAGATTCCGGCCGATACGCGGCTGTGGGCGGCATTGCAGCAGGCGGGTGGGGGAACGTGGGGCGGCTGCGTGTACGACGTCGACGCCATCGTGGCGGCCCTGGACCGCGGCCGGCGGTGAGCGAGAGCGAGGGGCCCGGTCGTCCCGGGACTCTCGCCGAGGTGGTCCAGCTCTTCCTCAAGCTCGGCGTCCTGGGCTTCGGCGGACCCGCGGCGCACATCGCCATGATGCGCGACGAGGTCGTGCGCCGGCGGCGCTGGGTCGATGACGCACGCTTCCTCGACCTGCTCGGGATGACCAACCTGATTCCCGGTCCCAACTCGACCGAGATGGCCATCCACCTCGGCTACGTGCGGGCCGGCTGGCCCGGCCTGCTGCTCGGCGGCGCCTGCTTCATCGGGCCGGCGGTGCTCATCGTGCTGGCGCTGGCCTGGCTGTACGTGCGCTACGGCGCCACCCCGGCCGCGGTGGGGATCCTGTACGGCGTGCTTCCAGTGATCATCGCGGTCGTCGTGCAGGCGATGTGGGCGCTGGGCCGCACGGCGGTGAAGGGCTCGCTGCTGGCGGCCGTCGGGATCTCGGTGCTGGCGCTGGCCCTGGCCGGCGTCAACGAGCTGGCGCTGCTGTTCGGCGGCGGGGCACTCGTGATGCTGGTGCGGGTGCGGCGGCCGCGGGCGCTCGCCACCGGCCTGGCCGCGCTGCTGGTGCTACCGGGGGCGGCGCTGGGGCAGGGCCTCACCGCCGCCGGGGGTGTGACGCTGAGCACGCTCTTCGTCACCTTCCTGAAGATCGGGGCCACCCTCTACGGCAGCGGCTACGTGCTGCTCGCGTTCCTACGCAACGACTTCGTGCACCGGCTGCACTGGCTGACCGACCGCCAGCTGCTCGACGCCATCGCGGTGGGGCAGGTGACGCCGGGGCCGGTGTTCACGACGGCCACGTTCCTCGGCTACGTGCTGGCCGGCAGCCCCGGTGCCGCGCTCGCCACCGTGGCGATCTTCCTGCCGTCGTTCGTCTTCGTCGCGCTGAGCCACCCGCTCCTGCCGCGCATCCGCGGCTCGCGCTGGGCGGGCGCGTTCCTGGACGGCGTCAACGTGGCCGCGCTCGGCCTGATGGCGGCGGTGACGCTACAGCTCGCTCGCAGCGCGCTCGTCGACGTGTTCACGGTCGTCGTGGCGCTCGCCGCCGCTGGGCTGCTGATCCTGCGCGGCGTCAACTCCGCGTGGCTGATCCTGGGCGGAGCGGCCGCCGGGGTCGCTGTCTCGGCGCTGCTGCGCGCCGGCTGACGCGCGGGCGGCCGTGTATCCTGAGTCGTGATGCGCCAGCGCGCCGACATCGACTACTACGCCACCCTGGGGCTCGGGACCGAGGCCACGGAGGAGGAGATCCGCCGGACGTACCGGCGACTGGCCCTCGAGTGGCACCCCGATCGCAATCCCGGTAACCCGCGCGCCGAGGAGCGCTTCAAGGAGATCAGCGAGGCCTACGCCGTGCTGATGGACCCCGCCAAGCGGCGGTCGTACGACGCCGCCCGGTCGGCGGGAACGACGACCGGCTTCGATCCCTCGCGGGAGGACGTCTTCCGCGATCTCTTCGCCGACCCGCGGGCGAGCGCCGTCTTCGAGGAGCTGGCCCGCGAGCTTTCCCGGATGGGGGTCCGCGTGGAGCGCGGCGACTTCGAGCGCACGCTCTACGGCGGGCGCGTCGTCGTCACCGGCCGTGTGGTCGTGGTCTCGCCGCTGACGCCGATCCGGCTGCTGTGGCGGCTGGGCCGGGCGGTGCTCCGCGCCTCGGCGCCGCCACCCCCGCCGGAGCGGATCCGCGCCCTGCCCGACCAGCCGGGCCTGCTCGGGCGAGCGCGCGAGCTCGGCCGGCGGCTGCTCGGCCTCGGGGCGGAGCAGGGCGGGGCGGCCGGCGACGTCTCCTTTCCCCTGCGGCTGACGCCGGCCGAGGCGGGTGCGGGTGGTCGACGACGAGTGACGCTGCAGCGGGCCGAGGGCGAGGACGAGGTGATGGTCACCATCCCGGCCGGCGTGCGTGCCGGCACGCGGCTGCGGCTGCGCGGCAAGGGCCGGCCGCTGGAGGCCGGCGGGCGAGGGGACGCCTACCTCATCGTGGAGGTCGCGGGCGACCGGAGCTGAGGCCTCCCGGGTCCGATCTTGCCTCCGCTCGGGCCCGAGGGTTAGAGTTCGCCCATCGGAGGCCTGCCATGCCCGTGACCGCGCTCGACGTCCACGCTCGCTCGCTGGTGCTCGACGGCCGCTCTTTCGGCGCCACCGGCGCCTACGAGAAGCTCGCCGGCACCCTGCGCTTCGCCGTCGACCCCGCCCATCCGATTCACGCGAGCGTCTGCGACCTGGAGCTGGCGCCGCGCAACGGCGAGGGCCGGGTCGAGTTCGCGGCCGACTTCGCCCTGCTCCGGCCAGTCGACGCCGCCCGCGGCAACCGCGCGCTGCTGCTCGACGTGCCGAACCGGGGACGGAAGGTCGCCCTGGGGATGTTCAACAGCGCCGTCCGCGTGCCCGACCCGACGACGGCCGAGGACTTCGGCAACGGCTTCCTGATGCGGCACGGCTGGACCGTGGCGTGGATCGGCTGGCAGCCCGACGTGCCGCGGATGGACGGCCTGATGGCGCTGGACGTGCCCCGTGCGTCTGGCGTGAGCGGGCTCGTGCGCTGCGAGTTCCGTCCCAACACGCCGGTCGACGTGCTGCCGATGGCCGATCGCTACCACATTCCGCACCCCGCCGCCGAGCTCGACGACCCGGCCGCGCGTCTGACTGTGCGCGAGCACGGGGGCGCTCCGGCCACGGCCATCGCGCGCTCGGCCTGGCGCTTCGCGCGCCGGGTGGACGGCCGGCTGGTCGCCGACGCCTCCCACGTGCATCTGGAGGGCGGCTTCGCCCCGGGGCGGATCTACGACCTCGTCTACCGGGCGACCGACCCACCGGTCGTCGGACTGGGGATGCTGGCCGTGCGCGACACGGCGGCGTTTCTGCGGTGGGGGTCGGTCGCCTCCGGCAACCCGTGCGCGGACGGCCTCGAGCGCGCCTACGTGTTCGGCGTGTCGCAGAGCGGCCGCTTCCTGCGCCACCTCGTCTACCTGGGGCTCGACGAGAACGAGCAGGGGCGCCTGGCCTTCGACGCGATCGTGCCTCACGTGGCCGGCGCGCGGCGCGGCGAGTTCAACATGCGCTTCGGGCAGCCCTCGCTCAACGCGCAGGAGTCGGTGGGCAGCCTGTTCCCGTTCACCGACGAGACCCAGAGCGATCCAGTCACCGGTCAGCGCGACGGCCTGCTGGCCCGGATGACTGCGCGGGGGCGCCGACCCAAGATCCTGGCGATCAACACCTCCGCCGAGTACTGGCGGGGTGATGCCTCACTGGTGCACACCGACGTGGCGGGCCGGCGCGACGTGGAGCCGCCCGCGGACAGCCGCGTCTACATGTTCGCCGCCAGCCAGCACACGCCCGGCGCGCTACCGCCGCCGCCGGCCGACCCCAACACCGGCAGCCGCGGGATTCATCCGTTCAACGTGGTGGACTACGCGCCGCTCCTGCGCGCGGCGCTGACCAATCTCGATCGCTGGGTGCGCGAGGGGGTGGCGCCGCCGCCGAGCGTGTTCCCACGGCTGGCCGACGGCACCGCGGTCACGGGCGAGTCGACGGCGCCACGATTCGCGGCCATCCCGGGCGTGCGCTTCCCCGATCGGCTGGCCCGACCCGCCCGGCTCGACTTCGGCCCCGAGCTCGTCCGGGGCATCGCCAGTGAGCTACCGCCCAAGGTCGGCGCTCAGTATCCGAGCTACGTGGCGGCGGTCGACACCGACGGCAACGAGACGACGGGCATCCGACCCGTCGAGCTGGGCGCGCCGCTGGCAACGTTGACCGGATGGAACCCACGGCATCCCGAGCAGGGGGCCCCGGGCGACCTCATGCAGATGATGGGCTCGACGCTACCGTTCCCGCGCACGCCGGCCGAGCGGGAGCAGCGTCGGGATCCGCGCGTGTCGATCCAGGAGCGCTACGGCACCCGGGCGGGATACCTGGCGGCCGTCCGGGCGGCCGCCGAGACGCTGGTGGCGGCCCGCCACGCCCTCGCCGAGGACGTGGAGGCCATGGTGGAGCGGGCCGGTCAGCGGTGGGATCTGATCGAGCGCGGACTCTGAGTCAGGACCGCTCGCAGCGGATGGTGACCTCCGCCCGATCGCCGAGGGCGGAGCGCAGGATGTCGAGGAGATCCGGCTCCACGCCCTGATCCTCGAGGAGCTCGATCGTGTCCGAGCTGATCGTGCACTCGGACTCCTCGAGATCCTCTTCCTCGAGACCTTCGGTGAGGACCTCGTACTGGCGGTCGCTGAGCGTGCCGCACAGCTGATTCGTCGCCGTCTCGTACACCCTGACCATCCGTTCCACCTCGCCGGGGCAGCTTAGGGCGCGGCGGCCCGAATGGCAAGGCGCTACCAGGGGATCGACTGGCCCTGGCTGAGCAGCGCGACCCGCTCCTCGATGCCTCGACGCAACGCCTCGGCCAGCAGCCGCTCGGGCGGCTCCCGGTACGGCTCCCGGTTGAGCGCGAAGGTGCCCCAGTGCATCGGCACCAGCAGGCGGGCCTGGACGTCCTCGAAGAGCTGCACGCCTTCCTCGGGGCTCACGTGGTTCGGGTGGTTGGCGGTGAAGCTGCTGTAGCCGCCGATGGGGATGGCGGCGAGATCGAAGGGGCCGAGTCGCCGCCCGATCTCCGCCATGACCGGCGTATAGCCGGTATCGCCGGCAAAGAACACGCGGTGGTCGCGACCGAGGATCGACCACGAGGACCACAGCCGCAGGTTTTGATCGGTGAGAGTGCGGCCAGAGCCGTGCTGGGCCGGGGTGGCCACGAAGCTGACCCCGCGGAGCTCGTGCGCCTGCCACCAGTCCAGCTCGACGACGTCGCGAACGCCCCGTTCGGTGAACCAGGCCTTCAGCCCGAGCGGGACGAAGAAAGTGGGGCGGTGCGTGTGGGCGAGCCTCTGGACGGTGCGGGCGTCGAGGTGATCGTAGTGGTCGTGCGAGATCACCACGGCGTGAATGGGCGGCAGGTCCTCGAAGCGCAGCCCCGGCGGCACGAGCCGGCGCGGGCCGAAGCCGAGCGGGCCGGCGTGGTCGCTCCAGATCGGGTCGGTCAAGATGTTCACGCCGTCGAGCTGGATGAGCAGCGTGGCATGGCCGACCCACGTCACCGTCGGGCGGCTACCATTGGCGCGCAGGGCCGCGCCGTCGTTGCGCAGGAGGGTGGGGACCGCTCCGCGATCGGGGTCGTGGGTGACGACTCGCCGCAGCAGGCTCAGCGTGCGGCCGACCATCGTGTAGTCGTACCGGGGATCGAGATTTTGAAACCCCCGGGCGAGGTGGTGGCCGGGGCGCTCCAGGAGCCGCGGATCGGCAAGCGCGGCCGGAGCGGCGGCCAGGGCCATCAGAACGACGATGGCCACCCCGAGACGACCGCGAAACCACGACGACAGCTGGTACCGCATGTGACTCGTTCACGGTACCACGGCCCTCGCGAGGAGGGAACGTGAGCGCAGCTGGCTCAGGTCTCCAGGATGCAGACCGCTTCCGGGGTGACCGTCTGGGGGGCGACAGTCTCGACGCAGAACAGGTGCACCGCGTCGCGGTCTTGCAGGCGGTAGCCGGTGGCGAGGTCGCCGCCGACGCTGAGCACGAAGTCGCCGCCGCGCGTGGAGAAGACCGCGCCCGCCTCCCGGATGACCGGCGAGCGATGCACCGCGGCCAGCACGTCGCGCAGCTGGCGCGCGGTCGGATAGCCGCTGTCGTCCACCGCCTGCAGATACTGGTAATAGCGTGCCGGCGGCAGCACGGCCTCGTAGGGCCCGGGAATGCCCCCGGTGTCCAGGATCTCCACGGCCTTCACCAGGTCGGCGAGGACCTGGCCGGGGCGCTTCCAGTCCTGCGCGTGGGTGCGCGGGGATTTCCGGGCGGTGAGAAAGCCGTTGCCGGCCGGATCGCCGTAGAAGGCCACGCGATCCTCGGCCAGGGCCAGCTCTCGCGCGGCGGCCTCGGCCGAGCCGGTGTCGAGCACGGGAGCGCCCCGCTCGAACACCTCGATCGAGGACCACGGCACGCTGAAGTCCACGCGCACCTCGTAGAGCAGTACCACGTCGGGCACACACACCACGGCCTCGCCCTCGGCGCTGCGGCAGGGCGTGCTGGTGCCCAGGCGGGTCGCGACATGGTCCCAGCCGCGGGGGCCGTCGAAGGTCGCGATGCGGCGCGCGGCGAGGACGTGGCGGGCGGCCTGGACGACGGCGGCGTCCAACGCCTCCCAGACGTGTTCGGACATCGGCGCGGCCTGGCGGCGCAGGTAGTCCATCACCGGCCTCATCGCAGCGAGCCCACGCTGGGTCGGGTGCCGCGGTCGCCGTTGGTCGCTTCGCCGCCGGCCTTGCCCTCGAGCTCCGCTTCGCGGCGCACGATCGAGCCTTCCGTGAACAGATACTCGCGTAGCTTGGCGTCGAACGCCGGGTCCTGGCGGCGGATCCACTCGAGCACCATCGCGGCGTGCTCCTTTTCCTCGTCCCGATTGTGGCGCAGGATGTCGCGCAGATCAGCGCTGTCGGTGCCGTCCATGCGCTGCTGATACCAGTCCACCGCCTCCAGCTCTTCCATCAGGCTTGCGATCGCCCGATGCATGTCGCGGGTGGCAGGCTTCAGGCGCTCTTCGGACTCATGGAAGCTCGTGGGCATCGGCTCCTCCGCCGTGAGATCGTTCCGCCGAGGAGAGAGGCACATCTCGTGCCGTCGTCTCCGGCTTGACAAGACCGCGCCGCCACCCGATACCGAGGGCAGACAGGAGGACCCAATGGCGGTCGGCAAGCGCGTGAAGGTGGCGGAGGTCGGGGAGGTCCTCGAGGGCGAGGGGCGGGTGGTGGAGGCGGACGGGCGCACGCTGGCCCTCTTCAACGTGAGTGGGACCTTCTACGCGCTCGACAACGCCTGTGCCCACCGGGGCGGCCCGCTGGGCGAGGGGGATCTGGACGGGCGGCTGGTGAGCTGTCCGTGGCACGCGTGGCGCTGGGACGTGACGACCGGCCGCAACGCCAACAATCCCGCGGTCACGATGGCGTGCTATCCGGTGCACGCCGAACCCGCCGGCATCTTCGTTGAGCTCGCCTGAACCAGCTCGGCACGAATGGGCTATACTCCGCGCACCCGGCAGCATTCGACCCACGAGAGGGAGGACCGATCATGATCCGTTTCGCTCTTCCCGCGGTAGCCGCTCTGCTCGCTCTGGTCTTCGCCAGCCCCGCGTCCGCGTTCCAATGTCCGAAGCTGGTCAAGCAGCTGCAGGACGCGACGGGCAACCGCTACGACGCGACGGCGGCCGACGCCAAGCTCGCCGCGGTGCGCGCGCAAGCGCTGCACGCGGAGGGCAAGCACGCCGAATCTGAGCAGGTGGCCAAGGAGGCGCTGGCGAAGCTGGGCGTCAAGTCCTAGCGGGTCGGGAGCACATCCGGGCGCCCGGCGGGTCGCATCCCGCCGGGCGTTCGTGGGTTCAGCGGGCGAGCGAGGTGAGACGCGCCGTCGCCGCCTGGAGGGCTTCGTCGGGGGACTCGTAGGCCATCCACTCGTGGGTCCAGCTGTCGGCCACGACCTCGTCGCGGGCCGGGTCGCGGATCTCCCAGCGCCACAGGCAGGGCTCCGACATGAGGTCGACCGCCACGGTGAGTCGCGGCGCCCGGGCGCGCTTCATTGCATGTCCTCCTTCGGCGAAAAGCCGCGCAGCGAATTGCAAGGCATGTGCCCTCGGGAGCGGGCCACCAGAACGCGCCAAATGCGCAGCTTCGCCGGCGGACCGGCAACCGCGGGAGGGAACTTTCTGGAAACTTCCGGGAAATCCGATTCAGGGCTAGCATGGGGCCGTGGACGCGCTCCCGTTCCCGCCGATACTGCTCGGCGCGGCCGCAATCGTCGCCCTGGTCGGCTGGGGATGGTGGCAGTTCTATCAGTTCTGTCCACACTGCGCGGCCTTGACGCGTCGGGTGCACTCGGGCTGGCTGCGGTGTCCCCGCTGCGGCCGCCAGTACCGGCGCGGCCTGCGCCTGCGCTGAGCCAAGAGAGGATCACGCTCGCATGACCTTGCCGTCCACTCGCACGTTGATCATCGCCGGTGTGGGCCTCGTCGTCGTAGCCATGGCGGCGGTAGGCGGATGGTTCTGGTGGGAGGCGCAGCAGCGCCGCGTGCTCGCCGCCACGGCCGAGGTGATGGCCCGCGCGCAGCCCGCCTTCGCCCCGGACGCCACCACGGAGGTCAAGCTGGCCGCCGCGCGCGACCTCGAGCAGCTGTTGCAGCGCTATCCATCGGCCCGAACGGTGCCGACCTCGGCCTACGAGCTCGGCAACCTGCGCTATGCCGCGGGCCAGTATCCCGGCGCCCGCGCGGCCTACGAGCTCTCGCTGCAGCGGGGCGCCACGGGACTGGTCAGCGCCATGGCCCGGGCCGGGGTGGCGCGCACGTGGGAGGCCGAGCGCGACTTCGCCCGTGCCGCCGACGGCTACGCCGCGCTGGTCAAGCAGCTCGACCCGCGGAGCTTCATGTACGAGGACGCGCTGATCGACCAGGGGCGATCGCTGGAGCTCGCGGGCAAGAAGGCGGAGGCGATCGCGATCTACGAGCGATTGCTCAAGGACGTTCCGACCGCCAAGCGCTCCGAGGACGTCCGCAGCCGCCTCGCTAGTCTAGGCGCCGCCGCCCGCTGATCGCCGGGCCGCCGGCGGCAGCGGCGGCCGTTCGAAACCTAAGCCTCTGGCGGGTCAGAGCCGGGTCAGAGCCCACTTCCCAGAAGCCGATAAGAGGGATTATGTAAACTAACGGGCCAGCCAAGAAATGCGCCGACGTTCCTGAACCCGAGCCTCGGCGCCCTGTTTTTGGGGTAACGGGGCTCAGAACCGGAAGGTCGCGCCGAGGGTGACGATCAGATCGGGGCTGCCTTGACCGACCGCGGTCGCTGCGGCACCGTCGAGTCGGACGTGCCGACTCACCTGCCACGCCGCCCCCAGACGAGAGACGACGTGGTTCGGTTGATCACCGACGCCGAGGATGCCGACCAGTTCACCGACGAGCGTCCAGTGGGCGGCGAGCCGGTACTCGGCCGCGAGCGCCGCCAGCACGGTATCGCCGGCGCGTCCCGCCACGGACCAGACGTACGCGGCGTTGGCCGTCAGCGTGAGTGGGCCCCAGGCTCGCGACAGTGCGATCAACGCTACGACCTCGGTGTCGCCCTCCCCGAGCTGGCGGTCCTCGTCACCGGTTGGCAGGCGCACGGCAGCCGCCAGCAGCACGGCGGGCGCTCGGGGGGATTCGTCGAGGAGGCGGTATTTGAAGCCGACGAGACTGTCGCCGGCACCAGCGCTGGCGCCCGTCCCCGGCCGATCGACGGCCGCGACGCCGGCCTCGACGCGAGCCTCGAGGCGCGGAAGGACTCCGTGCGAGACGACCATGCGGCTGCCGAAGGTGCTGTCGCTGTGCCGACGGGCCAGATCCAGGCTGGTCTCGAACTCCGTAGTACCGGGCTCGAGCACCTCGGTGTCCTCGGTGTCGAGCGGCCGTACGGCTTCCACGGCCGCCGGCATGAGCACGAGGACCGCCGCCAGCGCTCCGGCTACCAGGGAGAGAGGCGTGATCGACCTAGCCCGGGATGTGGGCCTCTTCGGGTAGCTCGGCCCACACGGGCTTCCACGCCGGCACCGACAGGCCGAAGCCGTCGCAGAGGTCATTTACCTCGGTGGCGAACGCGCCGCGGACCTCGTCGTTGTCGCGGAGCTTGAGCCGGTAGGCCCGGTAGACCTGGTTCTTGGGCGAGCCGGGCCGGCCGAAGATGTTCATCGTCCGCACGTACCACTTGTTGAACGTCGTCTGCGCCTCCTCGTGGGTCGAGGTCTCGCCGGCCAGCCGCTTGACCCAGTGCTCGCCGTGGCGGATGTGGAACTTCTCCTCCTTGAAGATCCCCTCGATGGCGCGCACCCACGGCCCGTAGGAGCAGTGGCGGACGTCCTCGAGCTGGTGACCGGCCCCGCGGTCCATGCAGAAGTTGAAGAAGATGAAGTCGGCCCAGGTGTCGATCGGATAGTAGAAGATGTTCACCCGCTTGTCGGCGGTGATGCGCTGGGTGCCGATGTCGGCGTCGGCCCCGATGCGCATGGTGAACGCCTCGTCGTGGCGGCGCACGTGGGCGTCGACGTCGACACCGAGGTCGGCCAGCAGCCCGTACATGACGGCGGCGTGGCGTAGCTCGTCCTTCACGATCTGGGCGACCACGTGCTTCTCCTCGACGGTCGGGGCCTTGGTGATCCACGGCACGTAGCCGTAGCCGCCGGCCAGCTCGGAGTCGGCCTGCATGGTCATGAGGTGCACGAGGCTGTCGCGGTACTCGGCCGTCATCTCGCCGGCCGACTCCAGGCGAGTCCCCCGCTCGATCTTGGCCATCATCGCCTGCTTGTCATCCGCCATCCCCGTTCCTCCCCCGCCCGCCGGTGTCGCCGGGCGTCGCCTCCTAGGATACTCCGGGCGCCGTCAGGTTCTCTCGACGACCCGGACCGCCTTGCCCTCCGAGCGGGGAATCGTTCGCGGCGCCACCAGGACAACGTCGACGCCGAGGCCGGTGACCCGGCGCAGGTGCTCGGCAGCGCGCCGCTGCACGGCCAGCATCTCCGGGTGGTCGGCGCGGAACCCCTCGCACCGGGCCAGCAGCGCCGGGGCTGGCTCCACCTGCACCTCGAGGCGGGCCAGGGTGGCAGTGCGGTCGACGACCAGGAGGTAGTGCGGCTGCAGGTCCTCCACGCCGAGCAGCGCGGTCTCGACCTCGGAGGGATAGAGGTTGACGCCCTTGATGATGAGCATGTCGTCGGCGCGTCCCTTGAGGCGGGCGATACGCGCCGACGTGCGGCCGCACCGGCACGGGTCGGTGGTGAGCGTCGTGATGTCGCCGGTGCGGTAGCGAATCATGGGGATGGCCCGCTTGGTCAGCGTGGTCAGCACCAGCTCGCCCTCGCGGCCGGGCGGCAGCGCGGCGCCCGTGGCCGGATCGACGATCTCCGGCAGGAAGTGGTCGTCGCAGACGTGGAGGCCGGCCCGGGCCTCGCATTCGCCGGCCACGCCGGGGCCGATGATCTCGCTGAGGCCGTAGACGTCGTGGGCGCGGCAGCCGAAGGCGCGCTCGATGGCGATGCGCAGACCGTCGGTCCACGGCTCGGCGCCGAACAGTCCCCAGCGGATTCCGAGCGTCCGCGGATCCACCCCCTGCTCGACGAGGCTCTCGGCGATGTGCAGGACGAACGAGGGCGTGCCGCACAGCCCGGCCGGGCGGAAGTCCTGGAGCAACAGGAGGTGGCGGGCGGTGTTGCCGGAGGACACCGGCACCACCGTGAGGCCCGCGCGCTCGGCGCCGTCGTGGAAGCCGAGCCCTCCGGTGAAGAGGCCGTAGCCGAAGGCCACGTGCAGCATGTCGCCGCGGCGGGCACCGGCCGCGACCAGGACCCGGGCCATGACCTCCCGCCAGACGTCGAGATCGCCGGCCGTGTAGCCGACCACGGTCGGCTTGCCCTTGGTTCCCGACGAGGCGTGCACGCGGGCCAGCTCGCTGGTCGGTACCGCGAACAGGCCGAAGGGATAGTGCTCGCGCAGGTCGGTCTTGCGCGTGAACGGCAGAGCGGGAAGATCTTCCAGCGCCCGCAGCCGGGCAGCGCCGAGGCGCTCGCGGTAGAACGGCACGCGCTCGACCGTCCACGCGACCGTCTGGCGCAGCCGTTCCAGCTGCAAGGCCGCGCGGGCGGCGGGCGCCTGCGTCTCGGCCTCGGGATTCCAGATCGGGCCGGTCACGAGCGCCGCGGCGGCTCCGGGAACTGCAGGTCGACGTCACGGTGGTAGCGCAGTCCGATGGCCTCGCGCTGCACGACCAGCATCAGGCGAGCGGAGTCCGCCCGCCGGCGGGCCGCATCGTACTGACGCAGCAGCCCGACGCGCCGCTCGGGATCGCGCTCGGCGTCGAGGGCTCGACCCAGCTCGCGGGCCTCCTCCAGCGCGGCCTCGAGCCGCTCGCCGGCCCTCCCCAGCGCGGCCGCCTTCTCGCGGCGGATCTCCTCCTCGAGCTTCTCGAACCCCTCGCGTCGCGTCATCCGGCTATTCCAGCACGAGCGATTCCACGAGCCAGGCCTGGCGCTCGAGGAACCGCACGACGCTGTCGAGGGTGCGGGGATCGGCGGAGCCGTGCAGGCTGATGCGGTCGTTCACGATGTGGCGGACGTCGGGATAGGTCACCAGCACCTTGCAGAGGGTGCGCACGCGCGGGTCGGTGGCGAGCAGGCCGCGCCGCTCGCGGGCCAGCCAGTCCTTCTGGAAGCGCACGCGGATGGTGCGGGTCGGCGTCATCCCCGGCGCTGGGCGGCGTGGGCCTGGGCCTCGGCGTAGACCTCGAGCGTGCGCGCGATCTGTGAGACAACATCGAACCCCTCCGCGGCCACCTGTCGCGCGCGGATGCCCATGGCAGCGCGGCGCTCGGCGTCGAGCAGGAGGCCGATGGCGGCCTCGGCCAGCGCCGCCGGGTCGGCCTTGGTGAGGATGCCGGTCTCACCGTCGCGCACGACCTCGTCGCAGCCGGGCGCGATCACCGCCACCGCCGGCAGGCCGCAGGCTGCGGCCTCCGCCAGGACCAGTCCCTGCGTCTCCGTCTCCGAGGCGAAGAGAAACAGGTCGGCGGCCTGGTACCACGCGGCGAGGCCGTCGTGCGCGCGCACCCCGGCGAAGTGGATGCGGTCGCCGGCGGCGAGCCCGGCGGCCAGGCGCCGCAGCGGCTCGGTCTCCTTGCCTTGCCCGACCAGCCACAGGTGCGCCGCCCCGAGCGTGCCAGCGACCCGATCGAAGGCCAGCAGCACGCGGTCCACGCTCTTCTCGCGGTCGAGGCGGCCGACGTAGAGCACCACCGGCACCGCCGGCGGCAGTCCGAGCGCGTGGCGCGCGGCGTCGCGCGAACCCGGTCGGAAGCGCGCGAGGTCGACGCCGGTGGGCACCACGGTGATGGGTGCGCTGACGCCGCGAGCCCGCAGCTGATCCCGCACCAGGGTCGAGGGCGCGATGACGGCGTCGGCAGAGGCGGCAAAGCGTGTGCTCAGGTGCAGGGCGGCGGCCTCGACGAGCGGCCGCGTCAGGGGTACGTAGTGGGCGTACTTCTCGTAGCGCGTGTGGTAGGTGAACACGAGCGGCCCGCTCCCGCCGCCGAGCGAGCCGGCGGGCAGCCGGCCCTAGCAGGAACGGGTGATGAGCGTGGAAGACGTCCAGGTCGAGCGCGGCCGACGAGCCGGCCGATGCGCGGCGACCACGGGACCGCCAGGGCGAACTCGGGATAGGTCGCGGCCGGAATCGACGGGAAGCGGACGACCCGCGGGTCGGGGTCAGGGACGCCGGGGAAGCGCGGCGCGAAGATCCACGCCTCGTGGCCCCGGCCCTCGAGCCCGCGCCGCAGCGTCTGCACCGAGATCGTGACGCCGCCGCAGAACGGCAGATAATTGTTGGTGAACAGCCCGATCCGCACGGCGCGGCCCCTCGCCTCAGGCCTTGTTGTACTTCTCGAAATCCTCCGGCTTGATGTTCTGCAGCCACTCGCGCAGCTGCTCCGGGTCGTCAGCCTTCATCGCCTCGCCTTCCTTGGCGACCTCCATCTTGCCGGCCTTGGGGAAGACGTCTTCGTCCACGAAGATGGGCGCCGCCACCCGCAGCGCCAGCGCGATGGCATCGGACGGGCGCGAGTCGACGGTGTGCTCGGCTCCGCCCAGCTTGAGATGGAGCACCGCGAAGAACGTATTTTCCTTGAGATCGGTGACGACGACCTTGACCACCTGGGTTTCCAGCGTCTCCAGGATGTTCTTGATGAGGTCGTGGGTCATGGGCCGGGCCGTGGCGATCTTCTCCAGCTCCAGCGCGATGGCGTTGGCCTCGAAGATCCCCACCCAGATCGGCAACGACCGCTTGTCCTCTTCGTCTCGGAGGATGATGATCGGCATGTTCGAGACGGGATCCAGCGCCAGCCCGCGCACCTTCATTTCGACCAGCATACGGCCTCCTCCGGCGTCGCGAGCGTCCCCCGCAGGCTGTGCGGCAGCGCGTCAGTGACGCGAACGTGAACGGTGTCACCCACGGCTACCCGACCCTGTCCGTCGAAATTCACCACCCGGTTGCACCGGGTCCGGCCCGACAGCTCACCCGTGCTCCGGCGCGAGGTGCCGTCGACCAGCACCTCCATGGTACGCCCGGTCGAGGCGCGCGCTCTGCTCGGCCGCGACCCGCTGGGTCACGTCCAGCAGCCGCCGGTTGCGGTCGGCCTTGACCTCCTCGGGCACCTGGTCCGGCATCGTCGGCCGCCGGCGTGCCCGGGCGCCGCGAGTAGCGAAAGACGAACACGTTGTCGTAGCGCACCTGCTCCACCACTGCCAGGGTGGCCGCGAAGTCGTCCTCGGTCTCGCCGGGGAAGCCGACGATCACGTCGGTGGAAAACGCCATGGCCGGCTCCGCCTGCCGGAGCGCGTCGATCAGCTCGAGATAGCGGCTGCGAGTGTAGCCGCGGTTCATCCGCTCGAGCACCCGGTCGGAGCCCGACTGCAGCGGCAGGTGGAACCACTCGCAGACCTTGGGTACGTCGCGCATGGCCCGGATGAGCTTGGGCGTGAGGTTGTACGGGTTGGAGGTCGTGAAGCGGATGCGCGCGAGACCGGCCACGTCGTTCACGCGCGCGAACAGCTCGGCGAGGTCGGTGGCCGGGGTCAGGTCGCGGCCGTAGGCGTTGACCGTCTGGCCGAGCAGCGTGACCTCGCGGCAGCCCGTCGGCCACCAGCCCGCTCGATCTCGGCCACGATGGCCTCCGGCGCGTGGCTGCGCTCGCGGCCGCGGGTGCGCGGCACGACGCAGAACGTGCAGTGCTTCTCGCAGCCCTCCATCACGGTGACGAACGCCTTGAGCCGGTCGGCCGTCGCCGGCTTGGCGGTGATCTTCACCAGCGGGGCCTCGCCCGTCTCCAGCACCGGCCGCCGCTCGCGGCGGGCGCGCTCGACCAGCTCGCCTACCCGGGCGATGGCCGGGGAGCCGAACACCAGGTCGACCTGTGGGGCGCGGCGCTGCACCGTCCCCTGCTGTAGCTGGGCCATGCACCCCATGACGCCGATGATCAGCTCGGGCCGGTCGATCTTGAGGCGCCGGAGCTCGCCGAGCTTGGAGAAGACCTTCTCCTCGGCCTTCTCCCGGATGGCGCAGGTGTTGACGAGGATCAGGTCGGCCGCCGCGGCGTCGTCGGTGAGCTCGTACTGCCGCTCGCGCAGCAGTCCCGCCACGCGCTCGGAGTCGTACTCGTTCATCTGGCAGCCGTACGTGATCAGGTGGAGCTTGGCCATTCGCTGGGTCGTAAACCTTTGATTTGTGTAGACGTGACGGTAACATCCGCTCCGGATCAAGTCAAACATCGCGGGCCTCCGACGCGTGCTCCGGAGCCTCCGATGAGGCCGCTCGGGGACTTTGGCACTGACGGGCCGCGAAGAACGGGGTACCCTCAGGCAACAACTCCAACCGCATGAAACTAATTTCCCCGCCGTCGTCGCGCGAGATCCGGCTCATGGTGCAGTGCCTGGAGCTGTACTACCGCCAGGCCCGCAGCCAGAAGGCCATCGCGACCACGCTCGGGGTGTCGGCGGCCACCGTCTCGCGCCTCCTCAAGCGGGCCTTCGACGAGGGCTTCGTGCGGGTCGAGCTGGACCTGCCGCGCACCGAGGGGCTGGAGACGGCGCTGGCCCAGGCCTACGGGTTGCGCGAGGCCGTGGTGATCATGGCGGGCGGCCGCGGTGACCTCAAGGCCGAGCTCGGTGGTGCCGCCGCCGCTTACTTCGAAAAGATCGCCCGCAACGGCATGCGGATCGGCCTGTCGTGCGGCTTCACGCTCTACCAGACCATCCGGGCCCTGCGCGAGCGGCGGCTGCGCGACCTGTCGCTCTATCCGCTCTCGGGCGAGTCGACCCTCAAGCTGGTCGACCTCTTCCCCAACACCCTGGTCGGGATGATGGCGGCCAAGTACCGGCCCCACGTGCGCGCCTACGCCCTGCCCGTGCAGCATCTCGTCTCCCTGCGCGAGATCGAGCGGGAGCGGCGGCGGCTGCTGCGCGACCCGGAGATCCGCTCGATCTTCGAGGCGGCCCAGGCCGTGGACATCGCGCTGTGCGGCATCGGCCTCATCGCCGAGAGCACGCCCGGCTTCTGCACACTGGCCGAGTCGTACGGGGTCAGCGTCAAGCGTCTGCGCCAGCTCGGCGTGGTCGGGGAGGTGAACTACCAGCCGTTCGACGCCGAGGGCCGGATCGTCGACCGCCCCGAGCTGCGGGGGCTGATGCACCGGGTGCTGTCGGTGGAGGGCGAGCGGCTGCGGGCGCTCTCCCGCCGGGAGGACCGGTACGTGATCGCGGTGGCCGGAGGGCGCTCGAAGGTCGAGGCCGTCCGGGGGGCGCTGCGCGGCGGGTTCGTCAACGTGCTGGTGACCGACGAGGACTGCGCGACCGGCCTGCTGGCCCGCTGAGGCTCAGCGCGTGGGGAGGGAGTTCTCCTCGAAGGCGCCGATGCGTCGGAATCGCTCGTAACGGTCGGTGACGAGAGCGTCCGGCCCCAGACGCGACAAGGCCGCCAGGTGGTCGGCCAGCGCGCTCTTGAGGTGGCCGGCCGCCGCCTCCCAGTCGCGGTGGGCGCCGCCGACCGGCTCGGGGATGATCCCGTCGATCACGCGCAGCCGCAGCAGGTCCGGCGCGGTCATCTTCATGACCTCGGCCGCCTCGGCGGCCTTGGCGGCGTCGCCCCACAGGATGGCCGCGCACCCCTCGGGCGAGATCACGGCAGTAGACCGCGTACTCGAGCATCAGCACCCGGTTGCCCATGCCGATGGCCAGGGCGCCGCCGCTGCCCCCCTCACCCGTGACGACGGCGACCAGCGGCACCGGCAGGCCGGCCATCAGCTTGAGGTTGCGGGCGATCGCCTCGGCCTGGCCGCGCTCCTCGGCGCCGATCCCCGGGTAGGCGCCGGGCGTGTCGATGAAGGTCACGACCGGCTTGCCGAAACTTGGCGGCCATCTCCATGAGGCGCAGGCCTTGCGATAACCCTCCGGGTGCGGCATTCCGAAGTTGCGGGCGATCTTCTCGCGGGTGTCGCGGCCCTTCTGGTGGCCGATGACGACGATCGGCGGCCCTCGAAGCGGGCGAGGCCGCCCACGATGGCGGCGTCGTCGCCGAAGCGCCGGTCGCCGTGCAGCTCGACGAAGTCGTCGAAGAGCAGCCGGCACCAGTCGCGCGTGTGCGGGCGCTTGGGGTGGCGGGCGAGCTGGGTGCGCTGCCAGGCGCTCAGCCCGGCGTAGGTGCGCTGGCGCAGGCGGGCCAGCCGCTCCTCGAGCCGGGCGATCTCGTCGCGCGTACGCGGCGGGTCTCCCTCGGCCTCGAGCGCGGCGATGCGGGTCTCGAGCTCGAGTAGCGGCTGCTCGAAATCAAGCCCGTCCGGCATAGTCGATGGCAGCGGCGCCGGCGCCGAGCAGCTCCTCGAGGCTGGGCCACCAGATCCTTGCTCGCGTCCACGCTGAGGCCGCGGGCGCGCACGACGACCTCGGTCGTCGGCAGCAGCACGTGCACGAACAGCGGCACCGCGCCCGGGAACTCCTCGCACAGCCGCCGGAGCGCGCCGATGCGGGCGTCGTTGTCCTCGCCCGACCGGATCCGCACGCGGCAGGCGGTCGGCTCCCCGCCGTTGCGGGCGCGGCCGCCGCTGGCCAGCGACTGCTCGAGCAGGCGGACCTCCTCGGCCAGCACCACCCGCCCCTTGTCGCCGTCGTCGACGCGTCCGCGGACGACTACTGGATCGCGCCCTCGCAGGTACGGCCCCGCGAGCTTGTAGGGCTCGGGAAAGACCGTGACCTCCACCGTGCCCGCCATGTCCTCCAGGGTGAGGAAGGCCATGCGGTTGCCGGTCTTGGTCGCCGTCTCCTTCAGAGCGGCCACGTGGCCGAACAGGGTCACCCGGGCGCCGTGGCCGCGGCCGGCCAGCTCCGCAGTGGAGGTCACGCCGAGCGATTCGGCCACGCCCTCGAAGCGCGCCAGCGGGTGGCCGGAGACGTAGAAGCCGAGGACCTCCTTCTCGTAGCCCAGCCGCTGATCGTCGTCCCACTCCGGCACCACCGCCGTGGCCGGCTCGCTCGCCCGCGAGACCGGCGCCGCCGACGGCAGCAGATCGAAGAAGGAGCCCTGGCCCTCGGCGCGCTCGCGCTGCTGCCGCTGGCCGGTCTCCAGGGCCAGGTCGCACTGGGCCAGCAGGTGCGCGCGGGGCAGGCCGAGGCCGTCGAACGCGCCGGCCTTGATCAGGCTCTCGATCACCCGCCGGTTGACGAGCCGGAGGTCGACGCGCAGGCAGAAGTCGGCGAGGGTCTGGAAGACGCCGTCCTCCGCGCGCGTCTTGAGGATCGACTCCATGGCCGCCTCGCCCACGTTCTTGATGGCGGCCAGGCCGAAGCGGATGGTGTCGCCGGCCACGCTGAACCGCACCTGGGAGACGTTGACGTCGGGCGGCTGCACACGCAGCCCCATGGCCCGGCACTCGTCGATGTACTTCACGATCTTGTCGGTGTCGCCCATTTCCGAGGTCAGCAGCGCGGCCATGAACTCGACCGGGTAGTTGGCCTTGAAGTAGGCGGTCTGGTACGCGACCAGCGCGTAGGCGGCCGCGTGCGAGTTGTGCACGGCGATCCCGTTGGCGATGAAGCTGGCTGCACCCGGAACCTCGAAATCGTAGGTGGGCTCCACGCCGTCGGGGGTGAACGACACCGGCGCCGACCACACGAGCGGAGCCTCGGCCAGCATCGGGGCCGGCGCCGACCGGACCGAGGCCGCTCGCCGCGCCGCCACACGAAGATCCGCCGCCGTGACCGTGTCGAGCACGGCCACGGTGTCGGTCGGGAGCAGATCCTGGGCGTCGACCCAGCCGCGCTGGGTGAACAAGGGATGATCCGCCGTGCAGCGCACCGCCATCCCGTTGGCCAGCGTGAGCCGGTTCACTGGCCGGATGCCGCTGGGATGCACGCCGCGGGCCTGGTGCGGTCCGTCCTTGGTGAGGACCAGGTCGCCATTGCGGATGGCCGTGATGGGCTTGCGGAAGCCGTCGGCCATCTCGACCCAGGTGTCGGCGGTCAGGCACTTGTTGAAGCCGTAGCCGGCGAACTTCTCCATCAGCTCCCAGACCCGCTCGGCCTTGGCGGCGACAGTGCCGCGCTCCTTGCACCCGGCGATGAACTTGGCCCGCTGCTGCGCCATCAGCTCACGGTCCTTCTTGCCCATGGCCCGGCGCAGGGTGTCGGCCTCGCCCATGGTGAAGCCGGCCATCTCGGAGGCGATCTGCATGATCTGCTCTTGATAGACCATGATGCCGTACGTCTCTTCGGTGAACGTCTCCATGGCCGGATGCTCGTAGGCGATCTTGGCCCGGCCGTGCTTGCGCGCGATGAAGTCCGGGATCAGCTCCATCGGGCCCGGCCGGTACAGCGACACCATGGCGATGACGTCCTCGAGACGCTCGGGCCTGAGCCCTCGCAGCGCCTCGCGCATGCCCGAGGACTCCAGCTGGAACACGCCGAAGGTCTTGGCCTCGCTCAGCAGCGCGTAGGCCTTGGGATCGTCGAGCGGCAGCTGGTCGAGATCGAGCTGCACCCCGCGGGCCTCGCGGATGAGCTCGACGGTGTTGGCCAGCACGGTGAGCGTGCGCAGCCCGAGGAAATCCATCTTGAGCAGGCCGAGCTTCTCGATCGGGCCCATGGCGAAGCCCGTGATGAGCTCGGGGCGCTTGGGATCCTTGTAGAGCGGGATGTGGCTCGTCGAGCGGCTCATCCGAGATGACGACCGCCGAGGCGTGCACGGAGGCGTGGCGGGTGCAGCCTTCCAGGGCGCGGGCGATGTCCCACAGCTCCTTGACGTTGGCCTGGCTCTTGACCATCTCGGCCAGCGGCGGCGACTTCTGGTAGGCGTCGTCCAGAGTGATGTTCAGCGGGAAGCCCGGCACCAGCTTGGCGATGCGGTCGACGTCGGCGTAGGACATGCCGAGCACGCGGCCCACATCGCGGATGGCCGCCTTGGCCCCCAGCGTCCCGAACGTGATGATGTGGGCCACGCGGTCGCGCCCGTACTTGTCGGCGACGTAGCGGATGACCTCGTCCCGGCGATCGTCCGCGAAGTCGATGTCCATGTCGGGCATCGAGATCCGCTCGGGGTTCAAGAATCGCTCGAAGAGCAGGCCGTATCGCATCGGATCGATGTTCGTGATACCCAGGCAGTAGGCCACCAGCGAGCCCGCCGAGGAGCCGCGGCCCGGCCCCACCGCGATGCCGTGGCTCCGCGCGTAGTGGATGAAGTCCCACACCACCAGGAAGTAGCCGGCGAACCCCATCTTCTCGATGACCGCCAGCTCGTGGGCCAGGCGGGCCTCGATGACGTCGCCCGGGCTCGGCCCGTAGCGGCGCCGGAGCCCCTCCCGCGTCTGTTCCTCGAGGTAGGTCTCCAGCGTGTGGTTCTCGGGGACGACGTAACGAGGGAGGTGGAACTTGCCGAACTCCAGCGTCAGGTTGCAGCGCTCGGCCACGGCCAGCGTGTTGCGGCAGGCGTCCGGGATGTCGGCGAAGACCTTGGCCATCTCCTCCGCCGACTTCACGTAGAACTCCTCGGAGGAGAAGCGCCAGCGGTTGGGATCACTCATGCCGCTGCCGGTCTGGATGCAGAGCAGCGCCTCGTGGGCGCGGGCGTGGCCGGCCTCGAGATAGTGCGAGTCGTTGGTGCCGGCGATCGGGGCCCCCAGCGCCTTGGCGATCGCTACCGTCTCGGCGGTGACCTTCACCTGCTCGGCCAGCCCGTGGGCCTGGACCTCCATGAAGTAGTGGTCCTTGCCGAACACCTCCTGGTACCAGCCCGCCGTCTGCCTGGCCTTGGCGAGGTCACCCGCGCTGATCGCCCGCGAGACCTCGGAGTTGAGGCAGCCCGACAGCACGAGCAAGCCGTCGGCGTGCTGGGCCAGCAGCTCCTTGTCGACGCGCGGCTTGTAGTAGAACCCCTCGAGGTAGGCCTTGGAGACGAGCTTGATGAGGTTCTGGTAGCCGGTGTCGTTGCGGACCAGTACGGTCAGGTGGTTGGCACCCTCGTAGCCGCCGTCCTGGGAGCCGCGTTCGGTCCGGGCACCAGGTGCGATGTAGAGCTCGCAGCCCACGATCGGCTTCACGCCCGCCTTCTGGGCCGCCATGTAGAAGTCGATGGCCCCGAACAGGTTGCCGTGGTCGGTCAGCGCGATGGCCGGGAACTTCAGCTCCTTGGCCTTGGCCACCAGCTTCTCGAGCTGGGCCGCCCCATCGAGCAGGCTGTACTCGGAGTGGACGTGGAGGTGGACGAACTCGGCGTGGTGCACGAGGGACGGCTACTCGAGCTCGATCGTGGCCGGGGGCTTGTTGGTGACGTCGTACAGCACAGCGTCCACGGCCGGCAGCGCGGCCAGCGTGGCGGCGATCTCGTCAACCACCGTCGCCGGCAGCCGGGCGAAGTCGGCGGTCATGCCGTCCCGGGAGTTGACCGGCCGCAGCACGACCGTCTCGCGGCCGGGGCCCGAGCCCAGCGGCACCAGGGCGACCGGGAACTGCCAGATCGTGTCGTAGAGGGCGTGCTTGCGCACGATCCGCGTCACCAGGTCGTCGGCGGCGCGAAGCAGGGCGATCCGATCGCGGGTGAGCGTGCACGGGTGAATGGCCAACCCCGCGACACCACGTCCGTCCCGGCGGAAGGCCACCACGCCGACCCGGTTGATCGTGCGGTGCTCGTTGGTGATCCGCCGCGCGAAGGCCCCCGCCGACTCCAGATCGCCCAACCCCTCGACGGCCAGGAGCTTGGAGTACGAGCGCTCATCGCCCTGCACCCCGACCGTGCGCACCGGGACGATCCAGCCGACCACGCCGTCGGGCAGGCGCATCGCCGCCGGCTCGACCGGCGCCGTCGCCTCGCTGCAGAGGCAGCGGACGGCCAGCCCCGGCCCCGGGAAGGGGTGCCGCCACACGACCTCGTGCGGCAGGCCGAGCTGCTCGCCGAGCACCCGTACCTCGTCCTTGTAGAAGTCGACCAGCGGCTCGATGACCTTGCCCTGCTCGATCAGCGCCTGGATCCGCTCTACCCGGTTGTGGTGCGTCTTGATCTTGGCCGAGTGGCGGGCGCCGCCCGACTCGATCGTGTCGGGGTAGATCGTCCCCTGCCCGAGCAGCCACTCCTCGTCCCGCAGCCCCAGGCGCGCGAACTCGTCCTCCTGCACGGTGATGAAGGTGTCGCCGATGATCGTCCGCTTGCGCTCGGGGTTGGTGACGCCGGCCAGGCGGCCGAGGAAGTCGGCGCTGCGGTCGGCCACGTGGATGGCCTCGCGCCCGGCCTCCCGCACCAGGTGCTCGACGGCCTCGGCGTCACCCTCCCGCATGAACCCCGTGTCCACGTAGAGGCCGAGCACCCGGCCGGGCCCCAGGGCCCGGTAGCAGCAGTAGAAGGCCACGGTCGAGTCGACGCCGCCGCTGATGAGGAAGAAGACCTTTCGCCCCGCCGCGCGCGTACGGATCTCGTCCATCACCTGCTCGACGCGGGCTCGCGGGTCCCAGTCGGCGCTGCAGCCGCAGACCTCGAAGACGAAGTTCCGGTAGATCTCGGTCCCGAACTCCGTGTGCACGACCTCGGGATGGAACTGCAGCCCGAACAGCCGCCGGTCGGGGTGCTGCATCGCGGCCACCTTGCAGTCGTCGGTCTCCCCGATCGTCTCGAAGCCCGGAGGCGTGTCGACCACGGTATCGCCGTGGCTCATCCAGACTGTGAAGTCACGACGCGGAATCCCTCTGAATAGAGGGCTTTGCTCCGTGTGGACTGAGGAGTGACCGTACTCCTTGGTGACACCGGGCGAGACGCGGCCGCCGAGGTCCTTGGCGAGCAGCTGGTGGCCGTAACAGATGCCCAGGATCGGCAGCCCGAGATCGTAGATGGCCCGGTCGACCTGGGGCGAGGTCGGCTCGACCACGCTGGCGGGACCTCCGGAGATGATGATGCCTCGAGCGCCCTCGAAGTCGGCGGCCGGGCGGTTGATGTCGGCCACCACGGCGTGCACGCCCAGCTCGCGGATGCGGCGGGCGATCAGGTGGCAATACTGCCCACCCGCGTTCAGCACCACGATCTGATTCACCGCGGGTCTCCGCCCGCCAGTACGGCCCGCACCGGTGCCACGCCCTACCGGGGGCGGCCCAGCTTCTGCGCCTGCTGGAAGACCTTGCCCTCGGTCTTGATCGTCGGCGCGATGATCAGCTCCGTCTGCTGCAGCTCCCGGATGCTCTGGGCCCCGACCGATCCCATGCACGTCCGGATCGCGCCGACCAGGTTCAGGGTGCCGTCCTCGGTGAACGCCGGACCGAACAGGATCTGCTCCAGGGTGCCGGCCACCCCGACCCGGATGCGGGTGCCCCGCGGCAGATTGGCGTGCGGCGTGGCCATACCCCAGTGGTAGCCGCGGCCCGGCGCCTCGATGGCGCGCGCGAAGGCCGAGCCGATCATCACGGCGTCGGCGCCGGCCGCGAAGGCCTTGCAGACGTCGCCACCGGTCGTCATGCCGCCGTCGGTGATGACGGGCACGTAGCGGCCGCGTCTGCTTGTAGTACTGATCGCGGGCGGCGGCGGCGTCTGCGGTCGCGGTCACCTGGGGAACGCCGAGCCCGAGCACCTCGCGGCTGGTGCAGGCCGCACCCGGCCCGACACCGATGAGCAGCCGTCGATCCCCGTATCCATCAGCTCCAGGCAGGCCTCGTACGTCACGCAGTTGCCGATGATCAGCGGGATCGCCAGCGACTTCTTGAGCTTGCGGAAGTCGACCGGCTTGTACTCGGTGGCGACGTGGCGGGCCGTGGTGACGGTGGACTGCACCACGAAGATGTCGGCGCCGGCCTCCTGAGCGATCTGGGCGAAGCGCTCGGCCCGTTGCGGGATCGAGGAGACGACCGCCGGGCCCCCGCCCTTCTTGATCTCCTTGACGCGCTGGTGGATGAGCTCTTCCTTGATGGGCTCGCCGTAGATCGACTGGATGATCTTGGTGGCCTCTTCCTGGCTCGCGGACACGATCCGATCCAGGACCTCGTCGGGATTGGCGTAGCGGGAGAAGACGCCTTCGAGGTTGAGGACCGCGAGCCCGCCGAGGCGGCCCATCTCGATCGCCAGCCGGGGGTTGACCACACCGTCCATGGCGGCGGCGATGATGGGCAGCTCGTAGCGATGGCCGCAGAGCTCCCAGGAGATGTCGACCTCGCTGGGATTGACCGTCAGGGCACCCGGGACGAGCGCGATGTCATCGAAGCCATAGGCCACCCTCGCCTTGCGCCCGCGACCCACCCACATCCCCATGCGCCTGCCCCCCTCTACCGTGCTACGGGTTCCCCGCTTGATCCCCCAAGTATAGGGATCGCCGTCCGGCCGCCCACTAGATTTAGCGCAGTATAGCGATGAGCCCCAAGGGTGTCAACGCCCGTGCCCGCCTCCGGCAGGGTTGGCGCGCTCCCACATCAGGCGGAGCCCCTCGAAGGCCAGGTGCTCGTGCACTTCCTGGATCGAGCGCGCCACGTTGACGATCAGCGAGGCGTGGCCGCCGGTGGCCACGACACGCGGCGTGCCGTCCATCTCGGCCTTCATGCGCTCCACGATCCCGTCGACCAGGCCGGCCCAGCCGTGGACGAGCCCCGACTGGACGTTGTGCACGGTGTTGCGCCCGATCGCGTCCTTGGGCCGCACGAGCTCGACGCGGAAGAGCCGGGCCGCCCGGTTGAGGAGGGCGTCGGCCGCCGTCGCGATGCCGGGCGCGATGGCGCCGCCGATGAACTCCCCGCGCGCGTTCACGCAGTCGAACGTGGTCGCGGTGCCGAGGTCGACGATGATCAGCGGCGGCCCGTAGATGGCCACCGCGGCGACCGCCTTCACCACCCGGTCGGGCCCGACCTCGCGGGGGTTGTCGACGTTGAGCGGGATCGGCGTGTTGACGCCGGGCTCCACGCTGAGCGGTGTCACCCCGAAGTACTTGTCGCAGGCCCACTCGAGCGCCTGCTGCACGGGCGGCACCACGTTGGAGATGGCCGCGCCGTGGATCGAGGCCGGCGTCAAGCCGCGCGTCCGGAGCAGCGTCTCGATGAACAGGCCGTACTCGTCGGCCGTCTGCTCCCGCCGGGTCGTCAGCCGCCAGGAGACGACCAGCCGCGACCCCTCGTACACGCCGACCTTGGTGTTGGTGTTGCCGACCTCGAGCGTGAGCAGCATCGGCGTCAGGCCACGTCCCCCGCCACCACGCGGTGGCGGCGCCCCTCGGCGTCGTTGACCACGAGGGCGCCGTCGACGTCGATGTCGACCGCGACGCCGCTGACGCCGTCCACCGTGACCGTCCGGCCGAGCGTGTCGCTCAGCGCGCGCCAGCGCTCCCGCACCGGCGCGAAGCCGCGATGCTCGAGTCGCCGTCGCCACCCGCCGACGGCGGCGACGAGCGCCGACAGCAGCGCGTCGCGGTCGACGCGACGGCCGGTGGCCAGCCACACCGAGGTGGCGCGCTCGGCGATCTCGGCCGCGAACAGGTGCTGCGTCAGGTTGAGGCCGATGCCGAGGACGACGGTCGCCGGTCCGGCGGCGCCGCCGGCGGTCAGCCGGCTCTCGAGCAGGATGCCGCCGAGCTTGCGGCCACCCACCAGGATGTCGTTGGGCCACTTCAGTCGCGGGGTGAGCCCGGCCGCCCGGGTGAGCGCCTCGGCGACCGCCACGCCGGCCGCCAGCGACAGCCCGGGCAGGCGGGACGGCTCCAGCCGAGGTCGCAGGATGATCGAGGTCAGCAGGCTGGCGCCAGGCTCGTCGACCCACGCCCGGCCACGGCGCCCGCGGCCGGCCGCCTGGGAGTCGGCGACGACGACGGTGCCGTCGGCCGCGCCCTCGGCGGCCAGCGCAAAGGCGACGGCCTGGGTGGAATCGACCTGGCCCAGGCGCACGACCGATGGCAGCGCGGCGACCCCGCTCATCCCACCCAGCTCAGGCTTGCCACCAGCTTGGCGTGCAGCGCCTCGTGCTCGGCCAGCTTCTCCCGCTCCTTGTCGACGATCTCGGCGGGGGCCCGTTCGGTGAAGTCCGGCCGGGCCAGCTTGCCCCGCGTGAAGGCGATGGCGTCGCCGATGCGCTTGATCTCCTTTTCGAGCCGCTGGCGCTCGGCCGCGAGGTCCACCAGGCCCTCGAGCTCGACGTAGACCTCTGACTGGCCGACCACGCCGAGCGCGGAGGCGCGCGGCCGCGCCGCCGCGGGATCGATGGTGACGCGCGCGCGGGCCAGCGTCTCCACCAGGGCGATCGCCGTCCGGAGCAGCGGCTCGTCGGCCGGGGCGGCCTTCACCGTCGCGGTCAGCGTCTGCGCGGGCGACAGCCGCATCTCGCCGCGGATGTTCCGGATGGCCGTGACCGTCTGCATCAGCAGCGCCATCTCGCGCTCGGCCACGGCGTCGCCGGTCACCGCCGACGTGGGATACGGAGCGACCATGATCGACGGGCCGGCGTGGGGCAGCCGCTGCCACAGCTCCTCGGTGATGTACGGCATGAACGGGTGCAGCAGCCGCAGCGTCGTCTCCAGCGTGGTCACCAGGGTGTGCTGCACGCGGTTGCGCGCGGCCGGGTCCTCGGGTCGGTAGAGCGTGGGCTTGGCGATCTCCAGGTACCAGTCGCAGAAGTCGTTCCACAGGAACTGGTAGATGGCGCCGGCGGCGTCGTTGAATCGGTAGGCGTCGAGCGCTTCACGGACGGCGGCGATGGTCCCCTGCAGCCGGCTGTGGATCCAGCGGCCGGGCAGCCCGGCCGGCGTCCGTATCGGGCCAGGCGGGATCGTAGCCGTCCAGGTTGGACAGCACGAGCCGCGCGGCGTTCCACAGCTTGTTGGCGAAGTTGCGGTAGCCCTCCACGCGGTCGTCGGCTGATCCGGATGTCGCGTCCCTGGGCGGCCAGCGCGGCCAGCGTGAACCGGAAGGCGTCGGTGCCGTACTTGTCCATGATGGCGAGCGGGTCGACCACGTTGCCTTTCGACTTGGACATCTTCTGCCCCTCGGCGTCGCGGACGAGGGCGTGGATGTAGACGTCGCGGAAGGGCACGTCGCTCCATGAACGTGCAGGCCCAGCATCGCCATCCGCGCCACCCAGAAGAAGATGATGTCGAAGCCGGTCACCAGGCACCGAGGTCGGGTAGTACTTGCGCAGCTCGGCGGTGTCGTCGGGCCACCCCAGCGTGGAGAAGGGCCACAGCCCGGACGAGAACCAGGTGTCGAGGACGTCGGAGTCCTGGCGGAGCGCGCCGCCGCACTTGGGGCACACATCGAGGTCGGTGCGGGAGACGTGGATCGAGCCGTCGGCGTCGCAGTGCCAGGCCGGGATGCGGTGGCCCCACCACAGCTGCCGCGAGATGCACCAGGGCCGGATGTTCTCCATCCACTGGTCGTACGTCTTGGTCCACCCCGACGGCACGATGGTGATGCGCCCCTCGTGGACCGCCGCCAGCGCCACCTCGGCCAGCGGCTTGACGTTGACGTACCACTGCTTGGAGACGAGAGGCTCGACCACGGTCTTGCAGCGATAGCAGAGGCCGACCGCGTGGCGGTAGGGCTCGATGTGGTCGATGAGCCCGAGCGCCTGCATGTCCTCGACGATCCGCTTGCGCGTCTCGAACCGATCGAGGCCGGCGTACTTGCCGGCCGCCGCCGTCATCTTGCCGTCGAAGCCGATGACCGTGCGAATGGGCAGGCCGTGGCGCTTGCCGATCTCGAAGTCGACCGGGTCGTGGCCGGGCGTGACCTTGATCACGCCGGTGCCGAACTCGGGATCGACCGCCTCGTCGGCGACGACCTTCACGGAGATGGTGCCGTCCACCGAGGGGATCTCGAGCGTCGCGCCCGACGTACTGCGCGTAGCGCGGGTCGCCGGGATGCACGGCCAGGCCGGTGTCGCCCAGCTTGGTCTCCGGGCGGACGGTGCCGAGGGCGAGCGGGCCGTACTTGATGTAGACGAACTCGGCGTCACGCTCCTCGCGCTCGACCTCGAGGTCCGACAGCACCGTCTGGCAGCGCGGGCACCAGTTGACGATGTAGTCGTCGCGGTAGATCAGCCCCTCGTCGTACAGGCGCACGAACACCTCGCGCACCGCCCGCGACAGGCCCTCGTCCATCGTGAAGCGCTAGCCGCGACCAGTCGCAGGAGGCGCCGAGCCGCTTGAGCTGGCGGATGATGGTGCCGCCCGACTCCTCCTTCCACTTCCACACCCGCGCCACGAAGGCCTCCCGGCCGAGGTCGTCCTTGGTCTTGCCCTCGTCGGCGAGCTGGCGCTCGACCACGACCTGGGTGGCGATGCCGGCGTGGTCGGTCCCCGGCTGCCAGAGGGTGTCGAAGCCGTCCATCCGCTTCATCCGGATGAGCACGTCCTGCAGGGTGAAGGTGAAGGCGTGGCCCATGTGCAGCGACCCGGTCACGTTGGGGGGCGGGATGACGATGCAGTAGGGCGTCTTCGGCGAGTCGGGGGCGATGCGGAAGTAGCCGCGCTCCTCCCACTCCGGGTACCAGCGCTCCTCGACAGCTGCCGGCTCGTATCGATCGGGGATCGGCGCGGAGGGAGACGGGCTCGGCTGCGTCATGCCGTGAAGGGGTTCATTGTAGCACCCGGACGGCGCCGGTCAGGCGCCAGCGGATGCCCTGACGGCGGAAGGTCAGCGTCCACGGCTGGCGATCGGCGGCGGCCGCCACCGTAACCGCTTGGCCCCCGGCGCCCTCACGCGCCTCGCAGGTGGGCTCGGGGCGGAGTGTGGCCGGCAGCCGGCCGCGGAGCACGCGGTCCGGCACCAGCGCCACCAGCGCCGGCTCGTCACCGGCCGCCAGCGCGGCCGCCAGGCGCCCCACAGCCGCATGCAGCTCGCGGTGCCAGGCGTCGTGCTCCTGGCGGGCGACCCGGCTGACCCCGGCGCCCGGCGTCACCCGATAGACGTCCTCCACCTCGGTCTGCCCCTCGCAACCCGGCGCCCAGCCCGGATAGCGCAGCTCGTAGCGGATCCGCACGTCGGCGCCACGCACGCTCCAGGTGCGAGCGTGCAGGTCGTCGCCGAGCACGTCGGTGCTGGACCACGCCACGCGCATGCCGTCGCCCGTCCGCCGCAGCAGCTCGACCCGGAGCGGGCGTGTGCCCCATCCAGACGGCGCGCCCTCCCAGGCCACGACGAGGGCGGCGTCGCGACCGCCCGGAAGCACCCACACGGTCGGACGCCCCTCACGGTAGACCGCGCTGAGCAGCGCCGGCCCCTCGCTCCCGAGGCGCCCATAGACGCGCACGCTGTTGGCGGAGCGCTCGTCGATCACGAAGGCCCCGATCAGCAAGCCGCCGGCCCGGACCAGTCGCAGCGAGGCGCCACCCCAGACGTCGGCGAAGCTGTCGAGCCGATCCTGCAGGAACTCCAGCGAGGCGAAGGGGCCGCCAGAGGCCAGGCTCTCGACGATCTCGTCGTCGAGGACGGCGTAGATCTCGCGGTAGGCGTCGGCGGAAGCCTCGGTGTCGAGGATCTGGGCGAGGGCCAGGCGGCTGGTGGCCAGATCGCGGAAGCGATCGAGACGATCGCCGCGATCGGCGGCGGTGGCGGCGCCAGCGGCGAGGACGATGGCGAGGGCCACGCCCAGCGCCGGCAACGATTTGCCCAACATCGCGCTATGGTACAACAGACCGATGAAGTGGCCGGTGCCGGTGCTCGACCGCTACATCGTCCGCGAGCTGGTCTCGCCGTTCTGCATCGGCGGTGCCCTCTTCACGTTCTTCCTCGTGATCGACCGCATCTACCACCTGACCGACCTCGTCATCACCAAGGGCGTGCCGTTCCACCTGGTGATCCAGCTGCTGGTCTTCATGCTGCCCTCCTTCCTCGCCCACACGCTGCCCATGGCCCTGCTGGTAGCCGTGCTCCTGGCGGGCGGGCGGCTGGCCGGAGACCTGGAGATCATCGCGTGCAAGGCGGCCGGCATCAGCGCGCTCCGCCTGTTCCGTCCCGTGCTCGGCGCCGCTCTGGTGGTGACGGCGATCACCGCCATGCTGACCCTCGTCGTGAATCCACTCGCCAACCAGGAGTTCCAGCGGCAGCTCTTCAAGATCCTCCAGGCCCGGGCCAGCAGCGGGCTGGCCGAGCGCGTCTTCAACCCCACCTTCGGCGACGTCATCATCTACGTCGAGGATGTCAGTGCCTCCCAGGTGGCGCTCCGGGGATTGCTCGTCTCCGACGAGCGGGACTCGAAGATCTCCCGGATCATCACGGCCCGCGAGGGGCGGCTGCTCACCGACGAGGAGAACCGGCGGATCACCCTGCGGCTGATCAACGGAGCGGTCAGCGAGGCCGACGTGCTTCCGGTCGCGCCCGTGGTGGCCGCCGGCGGCGCTCCGTCTAGCGGGGGGGCCGCCAGCGCCTCCCGTTACCGGCTCACGAGCTTCAGCATCTACGACATGAGCCTATCGGTCGACTCGCCGCTGCGCGCGGTCGCCCGCGGCGAGAAGCCGGAGAAGGACCTCTCCATGCCCGGCCTCGGCGCCCGCATCGCCGAGCTGAAGCACGATCGGGCCGCCCGGGCTCCCTTCCTGGTCGAGTGGCACAAGCGGCTGGCCTTCCCGGTGGCCGCGCTCGTCTTCGCCCTCGTCGCGTTCCCGCTGGCCGTGCGCTCCCACCGGGGCGGCCGCTCGATCGCGCTGGTGGCCAGCCTGGGCATCCTCGTCGGCTACTACGTCGTGCTGACTTCTCTCGAGAACTCGGCCCTGAAGCTGCGGTTGCCCGCCTGGATCGCGATCTGGACACCCAACCTACTCTTCACCACCCTGGGCGGCGCCCTGCTACTGGTGACCACCTGGGAGGTACCGATGCCGCGGCTGCGCCCCTTGTGGCAGACGCTGGCCGTCGCCGGGCGCGCGCTGCCGAGCCGGCGCCGCGATCCCACGACGCGGCTGGCCACGGGGGGCCGCGACTCGACACACATCCTGGACCGCTACCTCCTGCGCGAGTACCTGGTGTTCATGGGTATCGGGCTCGGCGTGGCCGCGGTCCTGTTCTCGATCATCGACCTGCTGCAGACCCTCGACCGCTACATCCGTATCAAGCCACCGCTGCTGTACGTGCTGGAGCACTTCGTGTACCGGATCCCGGCGGCCCTGCACGACGGGCTGCCGGTCGTGATGCTGGTGGCGACGATCTTCCTGTTCCTCGCCCTCACCCGCTACCACGAGCTGACCGCCATGAAGGCGGCCGGCATGAGCCTCTACCGGGTCGCGACACCGGTGCTGCTCCTCGCTGCCGTCGTGGCGGTCACCTCCGGGCTCTTCCAGGAGCTGCTGCTGCCACGCCTCAACGAGCTGGGGGACGAGGTCGACCGCGTCAAGATCCGCGGCCAGCTCCCCCGCCACCTGCAGTCGCGGGAGCGGCTGTGGCTGCGCACCGCCGACAGCCGCTTCTACCGGGTCGAGCTGCTGAACCCGGCCAGCTCAGACATGTACGGCGTGACGGTGCTGGAAGTCGACCAGACGAGCTTCCGCCTGCAGAGCCGGCTGGACGCCCGGCGCGCGCACTGGACGCCGGACGGCTGGGAGCTGACCGACGGCGCCTTCCGTGAGTTCGGACCCCGCGGCGAGGTCCAGACGATCCCGTTCGTGATGACCGCGATCGAGCTGCGGGAGGACATCGACGACTTCACGAAGATCCACAAGCCGATCGGCGCGATGAGCTACTGGGAGCTGCGGGAGTACGTCACCCGGCTGGAGGCGACCGGCTACCAGGTCAAGAAGTATACCGTGGAGCTCTATTCCAAGCTGTCCTTCCCGTGGGTGAACCTCATCATGGTGCTGGTCGCCATCCCCTTCTCGCTGCAGTCGCCCCGGGGCGGGCGCCTCTTCGGCGTCGGCCTGGCCATCGCCATCATGGCCGGCTATCTCGTCGTCCACTACGTCGCCCTCGCCTTCGCCCGCGCCGACCTTCTCCCGCCCCTGCTCGCTGCCTGGACCGCCAACATCATCTTCCTCGGCCTCGGCACCTCCCTCTTCCTCCGCGCCCGCACCTGATCCCCCGACGACGTCCGGTCGCGTCGGACATCGACCGTGGCCTGGGCCGCTGAGCCGACAGCGACGCGACGAGCTTGGCTGAGGAGGATCGGATCGCAGTTCCGTACGCGGGTTGCCGGCGTGCGGCGTGGGCGGTGGGGTGATCAGGGTCTCCCGGGATTCCGTTGGCTTCGATCGTGTAACGCCACACGCCGGACCAGGCTCCGACCGTCCCTGGCGCATCGGCTCGTCTCACGCGGAATCGCGGGAGACCCTGATCGCCCCACCGCCCACGCCGACTCCGCGCAGGTGTGAGCGGGTCTACCGGCGACCGGTAGTAAGCTCGCGGAGCGTTTCCTCGAGGCGCTTCTGCTCCGTGCCGTAGGTCGCCCAGTCGCCCCGGCGCAACGCGTCCTGGGAGCGCTGGTAGATCTCCAGCGCCCGCTGGGCCACGGCGCGGTCGGCCGGCAAAGGCGTCGGGGCGGTCCCGGCCGGGGTCGTCGCGGCGGCGGCCGGGGTCGGGGCGAGCCGACCGCCGAAGATGCGGGCCAGCGACTGCTCGAGGGTCGGCTCCATCGCGATCTGGTTGCCGTGGGCGACGATCACCCGGCGCAGCTCGGGCAGCGCGCCCCCTGGCCCTGCTCCGCGGCCGCCAGGTAGAGCGGCTGCACGTAGATCAGCGACTGCTCGATGGGGATGGCGAGCAGAGAGCCCCGGATGACCGTCGAGCCGCGCTGGTTCCACAGCGCCAGCTGCTGGGAGATGATCGGATCCTGGTCGATCCGGGCGTCGATCTGTCGCGGCCCGTACACGAGCTTCTGCTTGGGGAAGTTGTAGACGACCAGACTGCCGTAGTTCGGCGGATCGGAGCGGGCGGCCAGCCAGGCGATCATGTTGTCGCGGCGGCTCGGGTTGAACAGGGTGAGGAGGATGAACTCCTCGGCCTTCTCCTCGGGCAGCCGCATGATCGTGTAGTAGGGCTCCATCTCGCGCTCCCGGCCGTCGATGCGTGCGCCGCGGGATCGCCCACAGGTCCTCCTGGTTGTAGAAGACCTGCGGATCCTGCATGTGGTAGGTCGCGTACATCCGGGCCTGGATGGCGAAGAAGTCCTCCGGGTAGCGGATGTGCCGCTGCAGGTCGGCCGGCATCTCGGCTGAGCGGCAGCAGCAGCCCCGGGAAGCCGCGGCGTGACCGTCTGGACGATCGGATCGGTCGGCGTCGGCCAGGTAGAAGGTGACGGTGCCCTCATAGGCGTCGACCGTCACCTTGACCGAGTTGCGGAGGTAGTTGCCCATCCCGGGCACCGGCTCCGCGTAGGGATAGCGGTCGGTGCTCGTGTAGCCGTCGAGCATCCACACCAGCCGGCCGTCATCGGTGACGACCAGGTAGGGATCGCGATCGTAGCGAAAGAACGGCGCGATCCGCTGGACCCGCTCGGTCACCGTGCGGTAGATCATGATACGGCTCTCGGGCGTGAGGTCGTCGGACAGCAGCGATCTTGGGCTCGCCGAAGCGCGCCGCGAAGGCGAGGCGGCGCAGCCACGACGTGATCGGGATGCCGCCCCGCCCCTGGTAGCGCGTGTAGACGTTCTGGTCACCCCGCGGGTAGTCGAGCTCCTGCGAGCGGGTCCGGACGAGCACGTACTCGTTGGCGATCTCCCCGTAGTAGATCTCGGGCCGGGTGACGTCCGGGAAGCCGTCAGTCGACTGCGGGCGGGATGTCCTTGATGAAGAACTCCGGCAGCCCTTCGGCGGTCACGCGGTTCACCGGCCCCACCACCACGCCGTACCCGTGGGTATAGGTCAGGTGCTCGTTGATCCAGTTGCGCCCGCCCGGCAGGTGCTGGTAGGACAGCTCGCGCGGCGACAGCATGAGCTGCCGGTACTCGCCGTTGACGCGGTAGCGGTCGTTGTCGACGTCGACGAACTTGTAGTAGGTCCGGATCTCCTGCAGCTGGGCGTACGTGACGCAGCAGGGGCCGGTAGTCCCACAGGCGGACGTTCTTGATCGTCGCCTCGTTGCGCGGACAGCGGCCCGGGCGTCGAGCGACTCGTCGGCCGGGAACTCCTTCTCGGCAATCCGGTCCAGGCCGTACGCCTGCCGGGTCATCCGGATGTTGTGCTCGATGAACGGCCGCTCGAAGACCAGCTCGTTGGGCTTCACCCGGTAGCGTCTGCAGCAGCGCCGGATAGATGCCGAGGCCGACCACCCACACGAGACCGAGCACCACGAGTCCCCCCGACGACGAGGCGGAGGCCGGGGCGGGCCATCTGCGCCACGCAGGCGAGGCCGGCCAGGCCGGCCAGCACCGTCAGCACGGACAGCATCGGCAGGGTGGCGTAGACGTCGGCGTAGGAGGCGCCGAAGACCACGCCGCGCGGTGAGAACACGATTCGAAGCGGTCGAGCCAGAAACCCACGGCCTTGAGGCCGAGCAAGGCGGCGCCGAGCAGCAGCAGGTGGGTGCGGGCGCCGGCGGCCAGCCGCGGACCGCGCGCGGTGAGCACCAGGCTGCGCTGCAGGACGTAGAGCAGCGAGCGTCAGCAGCAGCGTGCCGGCGACCAGCGCCGTGGCCCAGCCGTGGAGAGGCGCCAGAACGGCAGCTGGAAGACGTAGAAGGCCGAGGTCGCGGCCGAACGCCTCGAGCGGGTCCTTGACGGCTGAAGGGCGTCGGCGTTGTTGTAGCCGAGCACGATGTCCCACGCGACGCTCGCCCGCAGGCCCGGAGATGAACGCGATCACCGTGATCACGATCGGCAGGAACCGGCGGACGAGGGGCTCGATGACGGCGCGGCCGGGCAGCCCGAGCTGGTCTTCCAGCTCCCAGAGGACGTCCGGAGCCGCCGTGCGCGCGGCCAGGGTCAGGTTCGACGAACAGGAAGACGAGGACGCCGACGGTCACCGCGGTGAACAGGCAGGCCCCGCAGGGCGAGAGGGTGGTCCAGAAGACGGTCGTGAAGCCGACCTCGTCGAACCACAGCCAGTCGGTATAGAGCGGCACGACCTGGGCGAGGATGCCCAGGAGCGACCACCACGAACACCAGCAGGACGATCGGCTGCGGTCGTGTCATCCGAGTCGCCCGCGCGGCCCCGGGCGCCGCGCTACACGCCAGCGTCGTTACGGAGATCCTTGGCGCGATCCGTCCGTTCCCACGTGAAGTCGGGCTCGTGCGCCCGAAGTGGCCGAACGCCGCGGTCTTCCGGTAGATCGGCCGACGCAGATCGAGGTAATCGATGATCGCGCGGCGGGCGGAAGTCGAAGTGCTGCCGTACGAGCTCCTCCAGCCGGGCCTCGGGGATCGTGCCGGTGCCGTCGGTCTTGATCATGACCGAGACCGGCTCGGGGACGCCGATGGCGTAGGCCACCTGCACCTGGGCCCGGCTCGCGAGTCCGGCCGCCACGATGTTCTTGGCGACGTGGCGCGCCATGTACGCGCCCGAGCGGTCGACCTTCGTCGGATCCTTGCCGGAGAATGCGCCGCCGCCGTGGGGGCAGGAGCCGCCGTAGGTGTCCACGATGATCTTGCGCCCGGTCACGCCGGTGTCGCCCATCGGCCCGCCGGTCACGAACCGCCCCGTCGGATTGATGTGGTAGACGACCTTGTCGTGGTCGAGCAGCGCGGGCGGCACCACCGGGCGGATCACGTGCTCGATGATGTCGTTGCGGATCTGGTCCTGGCCGACGTGGTCGGCGTGCTGGGTGGAGACGACAACCGTCTCCACGGCGACCGGCTGGCCGTCCCGATAGCGCACGCTCACCTGGCTCTTGCCGTCGGGCCGCAGGTA
Organism: uncultured Candidatus Rokubacteria bacterium; assembly: GCA_963827505.1. Lineage (GTDB taxonomy): Bacteria > Methylomirabilota > Methylomirabilia > Rokubacteriales > CSP1-6 > AR5. Next base: position 165,776 of record CAWHBD010000001.1, read on the forward strand.
CGGCGAGCGTGCCCTTTCGCCGGACCTGGCTCAGCCGCTCGACCAGCCGGTGGCAGAGCATGATCGGCAGCGGCATCAGCTCCTCGGTCTCGCGGCAGGCGTAGCCGAACATGAGGCCCTGGTCGCCGGCGCCTTCCTTGTCGACGCCGAGGGCGATGTCGGCCGACTGCTTGTCGATAGCGGTGATGACACCGCAGGTGTGGCAGTCGAAGCCGTGATCGGAGCTGACGTAGCCGATGTCCTTGATCACGCTGCGCACCAGCTCGGGGACGTCGACGTAGCAGTTGGTGGTGATCTCGCCGGCCACGACCACCAGGCCGGTCGTCAGCAGCGTCTCGCAGGCCACCCGGCCCCGGCGGTCCTGGGTGAGAATCGCGTCGAGGACGGCGTCGGAAATCTGATCGGCGATCTTGTCCGGGTGCCCCTCGGTCACCGACTCCGACGTGAACAGGTACTCATCGCGCGCCATGCGGCCTTCCTCCCCAGTGAAATCGGGACACTCTAGCATGGGCCCCTCACCCTCTCAAGGCGAGGGCCGGGCACCGCCCAGCCGTTCCTTCACCTCCGTGAGGATGGGGACCGGCCACGGGTCGGTCTCCCGCAGCATCGCCGCGTAGTAGCTCACCCACTGGCCGAGGTAGAGGAGCGACAGCACCCGGGCCAGGCGGCTCTGGCCGCGCGCCCACACCTCGCTCACGCCGGCGACCCGCCCCAGCAGGTCGCGCATCAGGGCGAAACGTTGGGCGATCTCCGGGAGCTCGCCGTCCTCGCGCAGGAGGACGGCGTGCATCTGGCGGGCGCCGGGCCCCTGCCACGCCTCGATCTCGTTGTGGTTCATCTCCGGGACGGCGCCGGCCACCGCGAGCTGCTTGGCGTTCTCCTCGAGGTCGGTCTTCCAGCGGTAGGCCGCGGTGGCCGTCAGCGCGCTCCCGTAGACGGCGGGCAGCTTACCCTCGAGGGCCAGCGCGAGGCGCTTGGCCTCGTTCTTGTCGGCAACCACGTCGGGGACGAGGTCGGCGGCCTGGTCCGTCACCACCTGCAGCGCCTCGTCGACGTCCTCCTCCGTTACTACCGGGGCGCCGCAGGCGGCCAGCACCGCCAGCGCGGGGAACACGAGGTAGCCGAGCGCCATCCGCGGCATGAGGCCGTCCGGCAGGGCCATCCGGGGCAGCCCGTGGGCGACGGCGAGCGCGCCGAGGGCGCCGCCCGAGGTGATCGCGACCACCGGGACCCGCCTTGCCAGGGCGACGTTGACGGCCGACAGGACCTCGGCGGTGTCCCCGGAGTATGACGAAGCGACGACCAGGGCGTCGGGGCCGGCGGCGGCGGGCAGGCCGTAGCCGCGATGGACGAGCACCGGGATCTCCACCGTCTCCGTCGCGCAGGTGGCGAGCAGATCGGCGCCGGCTGCGGAGCCCCCCATGCCGACCATGACCACCACGCGCGGGCGCCTGCGCGGGATCGGCGGCGCCGCTCGCAACGCGCGCGCTCGACGGCACTGCTCGGGAAACGCGGCGAGCACACCGCGGGTGTCGTGCCGATCGATACCGTGGATCGCGTGGACGTCGTCCAGCTTCATCGGGGAGCCACCTCCAGCGACACCGCCATCTCGCTACGCTCGCCCCCGAGCGGCCAGACCAGCAGCAGCGCGAGTCCTTGATAGATGCGTTCGAAGCCGCCCTCGGAGACGGACACCGTCTCGACCGGTCCCCACGCCAGCTCGGCGTCCGGGCTCCAGGCCAGGCGGGCGGTCAGCCCCAGCCATTCGTCGACCAGCGTGACCTCGGTGACGCCGCCCAGGCGGCCCGTGCTCGCCAGCGACGGGGTGCCGGGCAGTGTGAGGTAACGGCCAGGCGCGTCACCGGCGCTCAGCGCCAGGTTCCACTGCACCGCCCAGCGGCCGTCGAGTCCTCCGGTCAGTGCGGCCAGCCGATAGCGCGCGGTCACGGTGGCGTCGCGGACGCTCAGCTGCTTGTCGACGGTCAGCGGCGTCGGTCCCTCGATCTGGTGGCGCAGGCTCACCTCGACGGTGTCGGCGCGACGTTCCACCGTTCGCGTGAAGACGGCCTCGCCCAGGGCTAGCCGACTCGCCGGCCACGGCTCGACGGCGTCCAGCTCGCCGGCGGCGTCGAACAGCCCGTCGAGCAGCGACACCCGCCGGAAACGATCGTAGGTGAGCAGGCGCTGCAGCCCCGGCTCCTTCTCGGCGGGTGCCGCCTGGATCGCCCGCCCGGTGGCGCCGCCGCCAAGCTGGGCGTGGTAGGCCTCGAGCCGGCGGCCGAGCACGTCGGCCAGGTCGTGACGGCGGGCGTGGGCCCCGATCTCGCTCAGCGTCCCGCCGCGGCCCGGGTTGATTGTGACGCTCAGCGCCGGGGTTCTCACCAGGATCTCGTCGCGGCCGTCACCGTTGACGTCGCCCACGGTGACGTCCATCTCGTCACCGCCGGTCGTGAGCAGGGCCTCGGCCTCGAGCAACGCGCTCTTCACCGCCCGGCGCAGGTGCGGCAGGTAGCACCCGCCGAACACGCCGTGCCAGTAGGCATCGTTGGCCTGGCCGCGCCAGAGCGCCTCGCGGGCGGCCTGCAGGCGGGGATCGTCGGGCCGATCCTGTCGTGCGCGCTCGATGGCCGCCGACAGGCGCAGCATCTTCCAGTAGAACTCGGAGACCTCGGGGTACTTCACCAGGAAGTTGCGCCAGAAGCCCCCGCGCAGCAGCCCGACCAGCCGGGGGCCGCCCTCGAGCTGGCCCAGGTCGCGGCGCGCCTCGTCGAGGGCGCGGCCGGCCTCGGCCGGCAGCGCCCACTCGCCCATCTCGTGGTACGAGGCGGTCGGCAGGTAGACGCGCCCGGTGGCCGGCATCGCGTCCACGACGTCGGCGAAGGTGGCCATGCGTAGCCACGGGGTTCCGATGACGGCGTCGAAGAACGCATCGCAGCCAGCCGTCCTCGTACACGTGACGGTAGGTACCGGGCCAGGCGCCGAACTTCTCGCCGTCGTCCATCACTGTCACCGCGGCCAGCCGTCCGCGCCGCTCGCCCAGGTACTCGAGCGACTTGTGCGACCTCGGCGAACGGGATCAGGTGACGCAGCCGCTCGTTGATCGGGAACACCGCCGAGCGTGGCTGCCCTGGTCCTCGGTCAGGTAGTAGCCGCCGAGCTCCTCGGGATCGAGGCCGGCCAGGGCGAAGTGGCGGTCGTCGACGAGCACGTACTCCACGCCGGCCGCGCGCAGCGTGCGGACCAGGTGCGGCTCCCACACCCGCTCGGCCAGCCACATGCCGCGGGGCCGCACCCCGAAGCTGGTGGTGAGGAACTCGCTGAGGCGCTGGATCTGGCCGCGCTTGTCCGGGTCGGGCAGAATGGCCAGGATCGGCTCGTAGAAGCCGCCGGTCAGCAGCTCCACCCGGCCCGCCGGCACGCTGCTCGCCCAGCAGATCGAAGGTGGCGCCCTCGTGCTCCCGCAGCCATTCGAGCAGACTGCCGGTGCAGTGCACGGTCAGCGCGTACCTCGGGGCGGGCTCGCAGCCGCTCGAAGAAGGGCCGGTAGGCCAGCGCGGTCGTCTCCCGCAGGACCCCGTCGAAGTTCCCGACCGGCTGGTGGTTGTGGACGCCGAAGCAGAAGGCCAGCGGGGCAGCGCTCAACGGCTACTCGCGATCCAGGTCCCGGTGGCGCGACGCTGGCGGCCAGGCCGAGCCGGTCCAGGAACCGCTTGAGCGCCTCGACGAGCGCGACCGAGCGATGCCGCCCGCCCGTGCAGCCGACCGCCACCGTGAGGTAGGCCTTGCCCTCCCGCTGGTAGAGCGGGCAGGACGAAGCCGAGGAGGTCCTCCAGGCGGCGCAGCAGCTCGCGGCTCTCCTCGTGCTTGAGGACGAACTCCCGCACGCGGGCGTCCCGCCCGTCGAGCGGGCGCAGATGCCTCCACGAAGTGCGGGTTGGGCAGGAAGCGGACGTCGAAGACGAGGTCGGCGTCGAAGGGCACGCCGTGCTTGAAGCCGAAGGACACCAGGGAGACCGTCAGCCCGGTGCGTTGGCCGGGGGCGACGTACATCTCGATCAGCCGGTCCTTGAGCTGGTGCACGGTGAGGGCCGAGGTGTCGACGATGCGGTCGGCCACCTCGCGCAGGTGGTCGAGAGGCCTTGCGCTCGGCCTGGATCCCGTCCACCACGTTGCCGTCGGGGGCCAGCGGGTGCCGGCGGCGGGTCTCGTGGTAGCGCCGCACCAGCGACTCCTCGCTCGCCTCCAGGAACAGCACCTCGACGGTGTGGCCGCGTGCCGCGCAGCTCGCCGAGGGTGTCCAGCAGGTGCGCGAGGTACTCGCCCTCGCGCACGTCGACGCCGAGGGCGACGCGGCTGGTGCGGTTGGAGCGCGCGAGAGGTCGGCGAAGGTCGGGATCAGCGTGGTCGGCAGGTTGTCCACGCAGAAGAAGCCCATGTCCTCGAAGCACTTGATCGCGTAGCTCTTGCCGGCTCCGCTCAGCCCCGTGATGATGACGAAGGTGATGGAGCCGGTCATGATGCTCAGGCCGCCTCGCCGGCCCGCCGGCGCAGGCTCGCGCGTTTGCGCCGGCGGGGGGCCAGTCGCCGTAGCTCCTTGGCCCGCCGGACCTGGTGGGCGAGACTCGACACCGCCTCGTCGAGCGCCGCGGCCAGGTCACCGGCGGTGGCGGTGCTCGAGAACACCCGCCGCTTGGTGGCCAGGGTCAGCCGGACGGTGCGGCGAAACTTCTCGGCCGTGAAGGTGGCGCGGGCCCCGATCAGGCTGGGCAGAGGGGGAGAGCTTGGCCACCTTGCCGGTGACCACGTCCTTGAACGCCGGCGTCAGCACCACGCCGCGACCACTGATGATCAGCTGCATGACCGCCTCTCCTTCGTGGAGCCGGGGCCGATCACCGCCTCTTCGGCGCCAGGCGGCGCTGGTGGGAGGGCAGGATGCCGAGCTCCTCGCGGTACTTGGCCACCGTGCGCCGCGCGATGGTGAGGCCGCGGCCCTTGAGGGTCTGGGCGACCTCCTGGTCGGACAGGGCTTGGCCGGGTCCTCGTTGGCCAGCAGGTCCTGGATCATCTTCTTCACGGAGACCGAGGACACCATCTCGCCGTTACCGGAGGCGATGCCGCTGTGGAAGAAGAACTTCAGCTCGAACAGGCCCTGCGGCGTCTCCACGTACTTGTTGGTGGTCACCCGGCTGATCGTCGACTCGTGCATGCCGATGTCCTCGCCGACGTCACGCAGCGACAGCGGGCGCAGGTACGGCAGGCCCTTGTCGAGGAAATCGCGCTGGAACTTGACGATCGACTGGGTGACCTTGCGCAGCGTGCGCTGGCGCTGGTCGACCGCTCTTGATGAGCCACACGGCCGAGCGCAGCTTCTGCTCCACGTACGGCGCGGGCCTCGTCACCGTAGTTGCGGAGCAGCGAGCGGTAGAGCGAGTTGACGCGCAGGCGCGGGATGCCGTCCTCGTTGAGGACGACCACGTACTCGGTCGCCCATCTTGTGCACGACCACGTCGGGCACGATGTAGCGGGAGTCGGCCCCCCCGAAACGGCGGCCGGGCTTGGGCTCCAGCCCCATGGATCTCCTCGACCGACTCCATGACGCGGTCGAGCGGCAGCTTCAGGGCCCGCGCGATGTCGGGATAGCGACGGCGGCTCAGCTCGTCGAAGTGTTCCTCGACGATCTCGACCGACACCGGGTCGGGGTTGGGATCGGTCTTGAGCTGGATGAGCAGGCACTCCTGGATCGATGCGGGCCGCCACCCCCGGCGGGTCGAAGGCCTGGATGAGACGCAGCACCTTCTCGACCTGCTCGAGGGTCGTCTGGCACCGCTCGGCGATCTCGCCCAGCTCGGCGCGGAGGTAGCCGTCCTCGTCGAGGTTGCCGATGATCTCGTTGCCAATGCGGCGGACGAGCGGGTCCTCGACGGTGAAGCGCAGCTGCTCGTCGAGGTGGTCGGTCAGCGAGTTGACCGAGCGCACGATGTTCTCGAACGGCAGCTCCTCGCGCTCCTCCTGGGCGACCAGCGAGCGCTCGTCGTTGTTGTCGTCGAACATCACCGCCGTGAGATCGAATGGCAGGTCGTCGGTCTGGCGCTCGGCGGTCGGCGACGACTCTACCGGGGCCGGCTCCACCGGCGTCGGCGCCGGGGCGTCGGGCGTGCTGGGGGCGGCGGCCGCCTCCGGACCGTCGCCGGTCTCGGGGGCCACCTCCTCCAGGAGCGGGTTCTCGAGCAGCTCTTTCTGCACGACCTCCTGCAGCTCGAGCGTCGAGAGCTGGAGGAGCTGGATGGCCTGCTGTAGCAGCGGGGTCATGACGACCCGCTGGCTCTGCCGAAGTGAGAGGCGCGCTTCCATGGCCATGGCTACGTCTCGTCCTCGTAAGCGCCCTAGAGGGCGAATTTCTCGCCCGAGATAGATCTCCCGGGCGATCGGATTGTTGGCGATCTCGCTGGCCGTCCCCGAGACGAGGATCTTGCCGTCGTAGAGGATGTAGGCCCGGTCGGTGATGGCGAGCGTCTCCCGCACGTTGTGGTCGGTGATCAGGATCCCGATGCCGCGGTCGCGCAGGCGCGCCACGATCTCCTGGATGTCGCCGATCGCGATGGGATCGATGCCGGTGAACGGCTCGTCGAGCAGCAGGTACTGGGGCGAGGTAACGAGCGCACGGGTGATCTCCAGCCGCCGCCGCTCGCCACCCGACAGCGTGTAGGCCGGGTACGGGCGCCAGCGCGGTCAGATCGAGCTCGGCGAGGAGCTCCTGGGCACGCGTCCGCCGCTCCTCGGCGCTGAGGTCGAGCGTCTCCAGAATCGCGATGAGATTGCCCTCGACCGTCAGCTTGCGGAAGACCGACGACTCCTGGGGCAGGTAGCCCACGCCCAGCCGGCAGCGCCGGTACATGGGCAGCGCGGTGATCTCCTGTCCCTCGAGGAAGATGCGACCGCCGTCGGTCGGCAGCAAGCCGACCATCATGTAGAACGAGGTCGTCTTGCCGGCACCGTTGGGGCCCAGCAGACCCACGATCTCACCGCGCTGGATGTCCAGCGAGACGTCGATCGACGACCTTGCGGTGCTTGAACCACTTCCTGAGCCCCTGGGCGACAGTCCTTCCATGGCGTCAGTTCGCGCACGGGGCGGCCGGTGCCTTGGCCACGGCCGCGCCGTCCTTCTTCTCGTCCTTCTTCTCGTCCTTCTTCTCGTCGCGGGGATAGAAGATGGCCTTCACCCGCTCCTGCTTCCCGCCCTCCACGACCGAGCGGTCCTGGGAGAGATAGATGACGATGCTCTCGCCGCTGACGACGTTGTCGTCCTGCCACACCCGCGCGTTGCCCGACAGCACGACCCGCTGGTCGAGATCGTGGTACTCGGCCCGGCGGGAGGTGCCCGTCCGGCAGTCGCGCGTGATGATCCGGACGTTGCCCGTCGACACCGTACGGAGGATGCGGTCGCCCTTCTCGTCCAGGTAGACCTCCATGCGATCGGCGTACTGGACCGAGTTGTTCTGCCGGGCCACCACGTTGCCGGTGAAGATCACCAGGCTCTCCTTGCCGAACCGCTCCATCTTGTCGGAGTCCACCGTCACCGGCTGGCCCCGGTCTTCCTTGCCGCGCGGCGTTCCTTTGTCGTCGGGCGCCGTCGTCGCGCCGGGTGTTCGCGGCGGCTTGGCGGTCGTCGCCGCGGCCAGCAACCCGGCGCCCGGTCCGGCGTCCGCCACTACCGAGGCGGCGTCCGTCCGGTCCTGGCGTGGAACCAGGACCGCCTTCACCCGCTCCGGCCCGCCGCCCTGGGCGACCGCGCGATCCTCCGAAAGGTAGATGACGATGCTCTCCCCGGTGACCACGTTGTCGTCCTGCCACACCCGCGCGTTGCCCGTCAGCGAGACGCGCTGGTCGAGGTCCTCGTACTCGGCGCGGCGGGCGGTGCCGGTCTGGCGATCATGGGTGACGATGCGCACGGTGCCGGTCGAGACCGTGCGGAGGATGCGGTCACCCTTGGCGTCCTGGTAGACCTCCATCCGATCGGCGTACTGCACCGAGTCGTTGTGTCGCGCCACCACGTTGCCCGTGAAGATCACTAGGCTCTCCTTGCCGAACCGCTCCATCTTGTCGGAGTCCACCGTGACCGGCCGCCCCGGAGCCGGCCTCGCGACCCGCGCGGGGTGCGCGCCGGCCTCGGGTCCGCCCGGCGTCTGCGCGGTTGCTCCCACCGCCACGGCGCTCAAGGCGGCGACGGCCACCGCCACCCGGCCGAGCCGCCTCAACGAGCCCTGCCCGTCGCGAACGTTGCCTTTACGGGGCCCGTGATCGTCGTGGCCTCGTCATCGATTCGTACGTCGAGTCCGCTGCCGCGCACCACCGACCCGTCGCGCGTGATGACCACCGGCGCGTCGGTCCACAGGCGCTTGGTGGCCGCCTCCCACCGCAGCACCTCGGTCTCGAGCCGGAGGCCGTCGTTGGAGGTCACGACCACGCTGCGCCGAACCTCCACGTTGTTGGTGCTCCGGTCCAGCTCGCCCTCCTCACCCACGATCGTCCACGATCGCTCCGCCTGATAGATGTTGGCGACCAGCTTCCGCAACTGGGTCTGGCCCGCCTTGTCGTACATCAACGCCTGCTCGGCTTTCAGTCGCCACCGGATCCCCCTGGTCTCCTCCTCGAGATCCACTTCCTTGATCTGGAGATCGGCGGCCGACGGCGACGGCCCCAGCGCGTCGACGCTGACCGAGCGACTCCTGACGACGAGCACCACGGTCACCGCCACCACGAAGACGACGACGACCGCTAGGATGACACGCGCCAAGTTACGCATTGAGGACGCCGTGCAAGTTCGGTACCACCCTACCACGGCATCCTATGCGCGGGAAGCGAAAAGCAGTTTGGATGCGAACGCGGACAGTCGTGGGCTAGACGATCTTCGCTCGCAGGATGTCGTGCAGGTGGATCACGCCCCGCGGGCGCTGCGCGTCGTCGACCACGACCAGGCTGGTGATGGTGCCTTCCATCACCTCCAGGGCCTTGGCGGCGAGGTCGTCGGCGCCGATGGTCCTGGGCGTGCGAGTCGCCAGGTCGGCGGCCCGGATCGCGTCGAAGGGACCACTCCTGAGGTACAGCCGTCGCAGGTCACCGTCCGTGATGACCCCGAGCAGCCGTCCGGCCGCGTCGACCACGGTGGTCATGCCGCAGGCGTGCGGGGTCTCGCCGGCGGCAGCCGACCGGGGCCGCTCGCGCGTCATCTCCTCCACCACGCGGCGGAGGCTGGCATGCTCGGTCACCACGGGCAGCGAGTCACCGCCGTGCATGAGATCGGCGACCCGGAACAGGGCGCGCCAGCCGAGCGTACCGCCCGGATGGAGCGCCGCGAAGTCCTCGGGGCGAAGGCCGCGACGATCGAGCACGGCCATGGCCAGGGCGTCGCCCATGGCCAGGGCCGCCGTCGTCGACGCCGTCGGGGCCAGGTTCATCGGGCACGCCTCCTCGGTCACGCTGACATCGAGGACGACCTCGCACTGGCTGGCCAGGGTCGACTTCGGATTGCCGGTCATGAGCACGATCCGTACGCCAAGGCGCTTGAGGGCCGGCAGGATCGTCAGCATCTCGTCCGTCTCGCCCGAGTTCGACAGCGCGATCACCACGTCGGCCCGGGCGATCATGCCGATGTCACCGTGGACGCCCTCGGCGGGGTGCAGGAAGAACGCGGGCGTGCCCGTCGACGCCAGCGTGGCGGCGATCTTGCCCCCGATGTGGCCGGACTTCCCCATGCCCGTCACGATGACCCGCCCGGTGCAGCGATGGATCAGCTCGACCGCCCGGCCGAAGGCGGCGTCGAGCCTGGGCACGAGTCCCAGGATCGCCTCGGCCTCGATCCGCAACACGCGCTCGGCGCGGCTCCGGGCGTCGAGGCTGGGCTCGGGACTCACGGCCGGCCCAGGCCCGCGCGGATCGCCAGGAGCTCGATCGAGCAGGCGGGGGAGATCATCGATGCGCAGCATGTTGGGGCCGTCGGAGAGCGGCCGGCCGTCGGGCAGCGTGCGATCGGGGTCCTCGTGCATCTCCATGAACAGCGCGTCGACCCCGAAGGCGACGGCGGCGCGGGCCAGCCCTGCACGTAGCGCCGCTCGCCCCCCGAGCGGTCGCCGGCCCGCCCGGCAGCTGGACCGAGTGGGTCGCGTCGAAGACCACCGGGTAGCCGAGCTCGCCCATGATCTCCAGCCCCCGCATGTCCACGACCAGGTTGTTGTAGCCGAAGGACGCGCCCCGCTCGGTCGAGCAGGATGCGCTCGTTGCCCTTCGAGCGGACCTTGTCGACCACGTTGCGCATGTCGCGCGGCGCGACGAACTGGCCTTTCTTCACGTTCACCGGCTTGCCGGTGGCGGCAGCGGCCAGGAGCAGATCGGTCTGCCGGCAGAGGAAGGCCGGGATCTGGAGCACGTCCAGCACCTCGGCGGCCGGGTCGACCTCGCTCGACCTCGTGGACGTCGGAGAGGACCGGCAGTCGCAGCGTGTCCCGCACCTTGCGCAGGATGCGGAGGCCTTCGACCAGGCCGGGCCCGCGGTAGCTGTTCACGGAGGAGCGGTTGGCCTTGTCGTAGGACGACTTGTAGACGAAGGGCACGCCCTTGCCGGCCGCGATCGTGGCCAGGCGCTCGGCCGTCATCAGCGCGTGCGCCTCGCTCTCGATCGCGCACGGCCCGCCGATGAGGACCAGCGGCCGGCCGCCACCGATCGTCACCCCGGGCGCGATCGGGACCGTCGCGGGTCACGCTCACGAGGCGCGGGCGCCGTGGTCGAGGGCGGCGCGTCACGAAGCCGGCGAAGAGCGGGTGCGGCTCCCACGGCCGCGAGCGGAACTCGGGGTGGAACTGGCCGGCGACGAAGTACGGATGATCGGGCAGCTCGATGATCTCCACCAGCTGCTTCTCCGCCCAGATTCCCGAGATGGCGCAGCCCGTGCTTCTCCAGGCTCTTCGCGGTAGTCGTTGTTGACCTCGTAGCGGTGGCGGTGGCGCTCCTGGATGATCCCCTGCCCGTACAGCCGCGAGGCCCGCGTGCCCTCGGTTAGCAGGATTGGGTAGAGGCCCAGGCGCATGGTGCCGCCCTTGTCGTGACCAGGTGGCGCTGCTCGGGGAGCAGGTCGACGACGGAGTGCGAGGCGCTCGGCATCGAACTCCGAGGAGTTGGCGCCGGTGAGCCCGCACACGTGGCGCGCGTACTCGATCACCGCGCACTGCATGCCGAGGCAGATGCCGAAGAACGGCACCCCCTGCTCGCGCGCGTAGCGGACCGCCTCGATCTTGCCCTCGATGCCCCGGTCGCCGAAGCCGCCGGGCACCAGGATGCCGTCGCACGTCCCGGAAGTGGGCGGCGGCCCCGTCGCGCTCGATGTGCTCGGCGTCGACCCAGGCCACCTCCACCCGCGGCGTCGTTGGCGATGCCGCCGTGGGCCAGGGCCTCGGTCAGGCTCTTGTAGGAGTCCTTCAGCTCGACGTACTTGCCGACCACCGCGATGCGCGTGGCCGTCCGCGGCGACTTCACCCGCCGGACCACGTCCTCCCAGCGCGAGAGGTCGATGGGCCGCGCGTCCAGCCCGAGCAGCTTGATGACGATCTCGTCGAGGCCCTCACGGTGGAAGACCAGCGGCACCTCGTAGATCGGTCTCGACGTCCTTGGCGGTGATGACCGCCTCCTCCTCGACGTCGCAGAAGAGCGCGATCTTGGACTTGATGCCCGGCGGCAGGTAGCGATCGGTCCGGCACAGGAGGATGTCGGGCTGGATCCCGATGGCGCGCAGCTCCTTGACCGAGTGCTGCGTCGCCTTGGTCTTCAGCTCGGCGGCGGCCTGCATGAACGGCACCAGCGTCAGGTGCACGTAGAGCACGTTGTCCTTGCCGACGTCCTTCTTGAGCTGGCGGATGGCCTCCAGGAACGGCAGGCTCTCGATGTCGCCGACGGTGCCGCCGACCTCCACGATGACGACGTCGATGTCGCGGCGCGACCCGCCGGACCGATGCCTTGATCTCGTCGGTGATGTGCGGGATCACCTGCACCGTGCGTCCCAGGTAGTCGCCCCGCCGCTCCTTCTGGATGACCGAGAAGTAGACCTTGCCGGTCGTGACGTTGTGGTCGCGCGTCACGCGGGCCGAGGTGAACCGCTCGTAGTGGCCCAGGTCCAGGTCGGTCTCGCCGCCGTCGTCGGTGACGAAGACCTCGCCGTGCTGGTAGGGGCTCATCGTGCCCGCGTCGACGTTGATGTAGGGATCCATCTTCTGCAGCGTGACCCGGTAGCCGCGGGCCTCCAGCAGCGCGCCGATCGAGGCCGCGGCCAGCCCCTTGCCCAGGGAGGAGACGACACCGCCGGTCACGAAGATGAATTTCGGGCCCAAATCATCCCTCCCTGGAGTCCGGGGGGGACGCGGGCCCCCGCCGGCCGGCTGACTGCTTGTGGAGCCACGCATTAACGTAGTCGATTTCGTCCTGCCGCTCGTGGATTTCCCCGTCGAGTCGCGCGTCTCGCAGCGCGCCCAGCACCGTCGCCACCTCGGGGCCGCGCCTCACGCCGAGATCCAGCACGGCCTCGCCGCCGAGCTGCGAGCGGGCGCCCGGCTCGGCGGCCACCAGCCGCTCGAGTCGTGCGCGCGTGGCCACGTCGGCCACGGCGTGCAGCCACGCCGCCGCCATCGGCCCCGCCTCGCGCACCGCCCGCGCGGCCTCGCTGGGTCGTCGGGCGGCGGTCAGGCTCTCGCGCAGCGCCGGCAGTGCGGCCAGCGCGGCCTGCACGCGCCCGAGCGGGCCCCCGCCGAGGCCGACACCGCGCAGCGTGGCAGTCGCCACCGCCTCGGACTGATCGGCCGCCAGGACCGCGCCGAGCAGCTCGAGCGGCGCCACCGGCGCCTGTGCCCGAGCCCACGCGAGCGTGGCCGGCAACGCCCGCAGCCGGAGCAGCGCGGCCGGCGTCACCCGGTGGCCTCGCGCGAGCAACCGGAATGCGCCCGCTCGCGCCAGGAGGTGCAGTGCCCCGCCGGCGGCGTCCTCAGCCAGCGCGCGCTCCAGCTCGGCGCCGACCCGCGCGGCCGACAGGGCCGGATACGGCGCCTGTTCGAGGGCCAGCGCGCGGCAGCGCGCGCTCCAGGCATCCAGGCCGAAGCTCAGCCGGGCGGCGTAGCGCGCGGCGCGGACGATGCGCGTGGGATCCTCGACGAACGACAGCGGGTGGAGCACGCGCAGCCGCCGGCGGGCGATATCCCCGGCGCCTCCCAGCGGATCGAGCAGCCCGAAGCTTCCGGACGACAGCTCCACCGCCATGGCGTTGACCGTGAAGTCTCGCCGGCGCAGATCCTGGACGATGGAGGCGGGCATCACGCGCGGCAGCGCCCCCGGCTCCTCGTAGCGCTCGGAGCGGGCGGTGACCACGTCCACGCGGCGCCCGCCGGGCAGCGCCACCGACGCGGTCAGGAACCGCTCGTGCTCGACCAGCGTGCCGCCGCGGGCGGCGGCCAGAGAGCGGGCGACCATCCGCGCGTCACCCTCGACCACCACGTCGAGATCGTGACCGGCGCCATCGCGCCCCAGCCAGGCGTCCCGCACGAGACCCCCGACCGCGTACGCGCGCCCCCCATGATCGGCCGCCAGACCGCCGACGGTGGCGAGCAGGGCCCGGCTGTCGGCATCGAGGGCACGCTCCAGGCGGGCGCGCATCGAGAGGGTCGCCGGGGGCGGCGCCCGCCGGACGACGCCCATCGGCGCGCGGCCCCGCAGTACGATCACCGCGGGCGCGCCTCCGGTGAGGTGGCGACGCACGACGATCTCGGATTCGCGTGCGCCCACCGCCGGCAGCGGTCGAGCCAGCCGGCCGATTGGCAGGGCGCCGACGCCGAGCGCCGCGGCGCGCGCAGCGTCCTCGCGCAACACCCACCGACCTCCGCCCGCCGCCAGCACCTCGGCGCCACGCCGCCGGGCCAGCCGGGCCGCGTCGCTCGCGGCCAGCGTCGCGGGGCCGGCCACGACCGCACCGTCCACGAGGTCAGCGGCCACCGGCATCACCTGCGGATAGGCATGGGCACGCCGGGCCATCAGGAGGCTCTCGGGTGGAACTGCCGGTACATCCGCTTCAGCGCGGAGCTCGGCAGGTGCGTGTAGATCTGCGTGGTCGAGATGTCGGCGTGACCGAGCATGGCCTGGACCGAGCGCAGATCGGCCCCGCCCTCGAGCAGGTGGCTGGCGAACGAGTGGCGGAGCACGTGCGGCGACACACGCTGCCGGAGCCCGGCCCCGGCGGCCGCGCGCCGGACGAGCGTCCACAGCGACTGCCGCGACAGCGGACCACCGCGCGGGTTGACGAAGAGCCGGCCGCTGTCGCGGCGCCGCGTCTGCAGCGGGCGCACCTCCCCCAGGTAGCGTCGGACCCAGCTCAGGGCCTCGGCCCCGGCCGGGACCAGTCGCTGCTTGGAGCCCTTGCCGGTGCAGACCACGTAGCCGGCATTGAGGTTCACGTCCTCCAGCCGCAGCCCCATGCATTCCGAGGCGCGCATGCCGGTGGCGTAGAGCAGTTCCAGGATGGCCCGGTCGCGGACGCCGGCGGGCCGGCTGATGTCGGGGGCCTCCACGAGCCGGCTGGCCGACTCGAGCGAGAGCGCGCGCGGCAGCGGGCGCGCCGCCCGCGGGGCGTCGAGGTGCTCGGTTGGATCGCGGCGGACGACGCCCTCGCGCAGCTGGTGGCGATAGAACCCGCGCACGGCCGACAGCCGGCGGGCCACGCTGGACGGCGCCAGGCCGCGACCGCGCAGGCGCTCGATCCAGCTGACGACGTCGTCGGGCTCGACGGCGGCGGGCGCGAGCCGGCGTGTGGCCAGGAAGCGCAGGAAGTCGGCGAGGTCGCGGCGGTAGGCCGCGAGAGTATTTCGGGACGCTCCCTGCTCAGTCTGGAGGGCCCCGAGATACTCGGCGACCGCTTCCATCAGCGGCGCCGGGTCTCCGGGAGCGAGGGGCGCGGGCGAACGGCGAACCGCGCGGGATGCCTAGAGTGCACGGCGGATTATATCAACGTGTCCGGCGCGAGGGCAACATCCCCCACAGCACGACGCGCTCGGGCGAGCGCAGCGCCGCGCTGGCCGCCCAGAACAGCACCGCGCCGACGCCGATCGTTGCCCCCAGCCACACGGCGGTGGCCGTCGTCGTGTGCAGGGCAAGGGTCTCGGCGATCCGCAGCGACACCACGCACCACCCGAGCAGAGGCAGGCAGGCCAGCGACGTACGCCCCACCGAGCGCAGCAGCGCACGCCCGCCGAGGGGTCCGAAGCGGCGACGCGCCGCCCACAGGAGCCCGCCCAGGTTCACGTAGGCGCCGAACGAGGACGCCGCGGCCAGCCCGGCGTGGCCGAGCGGCCCCATGAGCACCACCGCCGCCACGAGATTGGCGACGATCGAGAGCACGCCGAGCTTGACCGCGGTGGCGGGCTCGGCGACCGCGTAGAAAGCCTGGGCGGCGATGCGGGCCCCGGCGAAGCCCACGAGGCCGAGCGCGTACCAGACCAGCGCCACCGCGGTCGCCGCGGTATCGTCGGGCCCGAAGAGCCCGCGCTCGAAGAGCACGCGCGTGATCGGCGTGCTCAGGACCACCAGCCCCACGGTGGCCGGGACCGACACGTACGCGGCCAGCCGCAGCGCGAAGTTCACCGTGCCCGCCACCGCCCGCGTGTCGCCGGCGGCAGCCTGCCGCGCCATCGCCGGCAGCGAGGCCGACGGCAGCGCGATGCCGAACACACCGAGCGGGAACTCCATCACGCGGTCGGCGTAGTAGAGGAACGAGATCGAGCCGACCGGCAGCAGCGAGGCCAGCAGCGTGTTGACGAAGACCATCACCTGCACGGCGGCCAGGCCGAACACCGCCGGCAGCAGCAGCCGCGCCACCCGGGCGAGCGCGGGGTGTCGCAGCTCGCCGGAGGGCGGTACCAGCAGGCCGACGCGGCGCAGGTCGGGCACCTGGACCAGGAGCTGGCCAAGGCCGCCCACCAGCACCCCGATCGCCAGCGAGACACGGATGGGGGTCGACGTGGGCGGCGAGCGCCAGCACCGCGGCGATCATCCCGACGTTCAGGACCGCGGGCCCGAGGGCGGCGGCGAAGAAGCGGCCCTGCGCGTTGAGCGACCCCCATGGCGAGGGCGGCCAGGCCGACGAGCACCAGGTACGGAAACATGATGCGGGTGAGCCTCACGGCCAGTGCGAGCTGGCCGGTGTCCGGTGCCGAAGCCGGGCGCGATGAGCGTCACAATCCACGGAGCCGCCATCACGCCGGCCGCCGCAGCGACGGCCAGCACGAGCGAGGGCGGCGCGCCAGCACCGCCCGCAGCATCCGGACGAGCTCCTCGCGCGGTCGGGTCGTCGCGTAGTCGGTGAAGACCGGGATGACGGCGGTGGACAGCGCGCCCTCGGCCAGGAGCCGCCGCAGGATGTTCGGGATGCGGAACGCCACGAAGAAGGCGTCGGTCACCGGCCCGGCACCGAAGGCGCAGCGCCACGACCATGTCCCGCGCGAAGCCCAGCACGCGGCTGGCCAGCGTGGCGACGCCGATCGAGCCGAGGGCGCCGACGACCTGTCGCTCGGAGGAGCTCACCTTGTAAATCGCCCCGTCCGTGGGGCATGATGCACGACGGTCCGGTGCGCGCCCGGCGCGGTTCCGGGCGATCGCGCAGCCCGTACGAGGAGGAGTCACCGAGTGGCAAACACGAAGTCGGCCATCAAGCGGATCCGGCAGAACGAGCGCCGCCGGCTGCGCAACCGCGCGGTCCGCTCGAAAGTCCGCACGGCCCTCAAGATCGCGCGCGCCGTCGAGGGCGCAGAGAAGCGCCCGGTCATCGAGGAGGCGATCCGCTCTCTCGACAAGGCGGTGTCCAAGGGCGTCATCCACCGCAACACCGCCGCCCGCAAGAAGTCCACGCTGGCCCGCCGGCTGGTCGCGCACTAGCCCCCTCATCGAGCGGCAGTCCCCAGGTCGCAGCCGGTCCGGCCGCCGCTCGACGCCTCACCACGACCGACCGCGCGCAGTAACGCGCCTGCCGCCTCCGCCAGGCACTCCCCTGTCCGCGGGCCGTAGAGACTCCCGCAGCTCACGTAGGTCGGGCGCGCGTAGTCGGCGGCCGCGAGGAAGTAGCCCAGGTAGTCGTTCGAGAGACCGGCCACCACCGCGTGGCTGAGCCCGGCCGCCCGCTTGATGCCGAGCCCCAGCGCCGTCTGCAGCTCGCCCGGGAACGTCACCCACCCCAGGTCTCCGATGACGACCGCGCCGAGCGTGGTCTCGCGGGGAAAGACGGTGCCGAGCGGCAGGGGCAGTGGGCGGGGCCACCAGCCTCCGAGGCAGTTGTGGATCGACAGCGACGGGCTCGGCAGGGCCACCGTCGTTTCGCCCACCGATAGCGTCGCCCGCTCGATCGGCGCCGCCGTCGCCCAGCCCTGCCGTGCCGCCGTCGCCAGCGCCTCGCCCACACCGGTGGTCGCCCCCTCGCCGTGGCGGGCCGGGCTCACGTCGCCCACGGCGCCGTTGACGAACAGCACCGGCACGCCGAGCGCGCGCTCCAGCCGGGTCGAGGCCTCGCCCATGACGTCGCCGGACAGCCGCAGATTGCGGGCGCCGAGCGTGGTGCCGTGGATCGCGAAGTTCCACACCAGCGCGATCGGAGCGCCACCAGCGTGGCTCACGCGGAGCACGAACATGGCCTCATCGAGGGGCTGCCCCAGGCGACTCTTCGCCACCCCTGGGACCGCCACGCTCGCGGTCGCCAGCCGGGCCGGCCGCCGGGCGGCGTCGGCCTCGCGAATGGCGGCGACGGTGGCAGCCACCACCGCCGCCCGCACGTCGCGGTCGAACCGGTCCAACGCGAGCCAGCCCAGCACCGCAGAATCGATGTAGGCGCCGGGGCCCGAGTGGGTGTGGGAGGCGGAGAGGATCAGCGTGAGCGGCTGCGTACCGGCCGCCTGCAGGCGCTTGGCCACCTCGGCGGTGAGGCGCGCTTCGACGGCCAGCAGATCGAGGGACACCCAGGCGACCCGGCGGCCGGAGGCCTCCAGCACGAGGGCGCGGACGGCCAGCGTGTCGCGCTCGCCTCGCGAGGGCTCGAACCAGAACGCGTGAGGGTACTGGCCGAGCACGTCTGGTAGCAACAGGCGACGGGCCAGGCCGCCATAGCCCGCGAGCGGCACGCCCGTCGGCACTCGGAGGGCCACGCGGGCGGCACCGGCCTGTAGACAGTCGACGCAGGGTTGGGCGGCGCCGGCGGGCCCGGCAACGACAACGGCGATGACGAGGGCGAGCCCCAGCCAGGCCCCGCGTCTCACCTCGCCCCGCACAGCTCGGCGACCAGCGCCGTCAGCTCCGCTCGGGGCTGGCCACCCGACTTGCATCGCCACTCCGCCTGCCAGCAGCGTACGAGATGCGCCGGCAGGGCGTCGCCAGCGGCGCCGGTCACGCGCGCCATGATTCCCTGGACCACGCGCGGCGGCACCGGCCGCACCGAGCGGGCGATCTGCTCGGCCGACTGACCGTCGGCGGCGAGGTCGCGCACGGTGAGGGCCACGCGCACGTTGCGGGTGAGCAGCGTCAGCAGGAAGATCGGCTCCTCGGTGGCGAGCAGGCGATCGAGGGTCCGCAGGGCCACGCCGAGCTCGCGTCGCTCGACCGCGTTGGTGAGCTCGAAGACATCGCTCACCCGATGCTCGCCCACGACGGCCTCGACCTCTGCCACCCCGACCGAACGGTGCTCGGGCCCGCCGAGCAGCGCGGCCTTGCGCGCTTCACCGAGCAGCCGGGCCCCGTCCTCCCCCACCCACGCCACCAGCAGCCGGGCCGCCTCCTCGCCGACCGTCAGGCCCTCGGCCGCCGCCCGCTGTCGGAGCCAGTCCTCGAGCGCACGTCCCCTGCGGGCCGGCAGCGCGACGACCACCGCCGGCGGCAGAGCACCGAGCAGCCAGTGGTCGCTGCGCCGCTCCCGCGAGACGCCGAGCGCCTCGGTGGCCAGGAGGAGCAGGCACGTGGTGGGGTTGGGGTCGCGCGCGTACGCGGTCAGGATCTCGCCGCCCTTGGCGGCCAGGGCCTGGGCGCGGCGCACGACCACCAGCCGGCGCTTCGTCATGAAAGGCAGCGTCATCGCCGAGCGGACCACCGTCTCCGTCGACACCGCGTCGCCCTCCAGCACCTCACGGCCGAGCGCCCGCTCCGAGGCGTCGAGGAACAGCCCACGCGCCACCAGGTCGAGCGCGTCGTCGAGGAGCTGCTCGTCGGCCCCGTGCAGCAGGACCAGGGCCGGGGGCTGGCCGCGATCGGCGGCCTGCAGGAGAGCGCTGTACTCCACGGCGGTGGGTGCCCGGGGGGCCCCTCAGAAGCGGGTGATGGCCAGGCTCACGACGGCGCGGCCGATGTCCACCGCGGCGGCCCGCAACGCGGTCTCCTCGCGCGAAATGGTCTGGGAGACGGCGTTCTGCACGCTGAAGTCGGCCTGCTCGCGGACGTCGTTCTGCTGGAAGAGCATCGTGTTGCGCCGGACGTCACGCATACGGAGGTTCAAGGTGACGATCAGCCGGTACTGGCGGACGTTGGAGTTCTGATCGAACGCGATGGAGCCGATGCTGTAGCTGGTGATCTCGCCGTTGAGGATGGCGTCGGCGCGGTCGGTGCCGACCACCTTGAGCCGCCCGTTCGTGGAGAACGCCTCCACCACGGCCCGGGTGATGAACCCCTCGATCGCCGGCTCCACGGTGCGGTTGACGAAGATCGGGACCGCCACCGTGTTGATGTGCGAGGGCAGCGTGCCCTGCACCGTGTAACCGCACCCGCCGAGGACGACGCCCAGCAGCAGGAGGAGACCGGCGCGGCGGCTCACGAGCGGGTCACGATGTTGACGAGCCGGTTGGGCACGACCACCACCCGCTCGACCTGCCGGCCCTGCAGCCACGGCCGGACCTTGTCGTCGGCGAGGGCGAGTCCCTGCACGCGCGCCTCGTCGGCGTCGACGTCGAGCATGAGCCGGCTGCGGACCTTGCCGTCGACCTGCAGGACCAACGTGACCTCCCGCCGCGTGAGCGCCGCGGGGTCGGCACTCGGCCAGGCATGCTTGAAGAGGCTCTCGCCGTGACCGAGCTGCTCCCACAGCTCCTCGGTGACATGGGGGCTGAACGGGCCCAGCAAGAGCAGGATGGTCTCGACGGCCTCGCGGAGCAGCGCCGCGCGCTCTGGCGCCGCCAGGCGATCGCGCGACGTCGTCTCGAACGCGTAGAGCGCGTTGACGAGCTCCATGACGGCGCTGATCGCGGTGTTGAAGTGAAAGTCCCTCTCGATGTCGTCGGTGACCCGCTGGATCGTCTCGTGGATCGTTCGCCGGAACGCCTGGCTGTCGGGCGTGCTCGTGGTCGAGGCTCCGGCCGGCGCCCCCCGCACCTCCTCGGCGTGGGTGATCACGAAGCGCCAGACCCGATTCAGGAACCGGCTGGCGCCCTCCACCCCGTGGTCGTTCCAGTCGAGGTCCTTCTCGGGCGGCGCCGCGAAGAGCGAGAACAGGCGCGCGGTATCGGCCCCGAAGGTCCGGATCAGATCGTCGGGGTCGACCACGTTGCCCTTCGACTTCGACATCTTGGCGCCGTCCTTGATGACCATGCCCTGCGAGAGCAGCGCCTGGAAAGGCTCGTCGACTTTGACCAGGCCGAGGTCGCGCAGCACCTTGGTGTAGAAGCGCGCGTAGAGCAGGTGGAGGACGGCGTGCTCGATGCCGCCGATGTACTGATCGACCGGCATCCAGTAGTCGGCCGCCTGCCGCTCGAACATCCCGCGCTCGTGGTGGGGCGAGCAGTAGCGGAGGAAGTACCACGAGGACTCCACGAACGTGTCCATCGTGTCGGTTTCCCGCCGCGCCTTGCCCCCGCACTTCGGGCACGTGGTGTTGACGAACGCAGGCGACCTCGGCGAGGGGCGAGCCGCCCTTGCCCGATGATCTGCACGTCCTCGCGGCAGCACGACCGGCAGGTTCTCCTCCTGCTCGGGCACCATGCCGTCGACTCGGACAGTAGACGACGGGGATCGGCGCGCCCCAGTAGCGCTGACGGCTGATGCCCCAGTCGCGCAGGCGGTAGTTCACCTTGGCCGTGCCGAGCCCCTGCTGCGACCAGCCAGTCGATCGCCGTCCGCTTGGCCTCGGCGAATCGCCAGCCCGTCGAGGAAGCCCGAGTTGATCTTCACGCCGTCGCCCGTGTACGCCTCGCCCGTCCACCCGGCCGGGCGCCGGACCGTCTCGATGATGGGCAGCTCGTGCTGGCGTGGCGAAGTCCCAGTCGCGCTGGTCCTCGCCGGGCACGGCCATGATCGCGCCGGTGCCGTAGCCCATCAGCACGTAGTCGGCGATGAACAGCGGGATCGGCGACGTTCGTGAACGGGTTGACGACCTCGGCACGCAGCCGCAGGCCGCGCTTGGGCCGGTCGGTCGGCCGTGCGCTCGATCTCGGACTCGCCGGGCCACCTCGGCCCGGAACGCGCTCGACCGACGGCGCGCTCCGGCGGCTCGGTGACGAGCGCGTCGACCAGCGGGTGCTCGGGCGCCAGCACGGCGTACGTCATGCCGAACGAGGTGTCGGGCCGCGTGGTGAAGATGCGGCAGCTTCAGCTCGGGGCGGCCGGCCACCGGGAGGTCGAACTCGGCGCCCTCGCTCTTGCCGATCCAGTTGCGCTGCATGGTCATGACGCGCTCGGGCCAGCCCGGCAGCCGGTCACACCACGCCAGCAGCTCCTCGGCGTAGTCCGTGATCTTGAAGAACCAGCCCGTCGATCTCGCGCTTGGTCACCTCGGAGTCGCAGCGCCAGCAGCGCCCGGCCTCGACCTGCTCGTTGGCGAGCACCGTCTGGCACGACGGGCACCAGTTGACCGTCGAGCGCGCTTGCGGTAGGCGAGGCCGCGCTCCAGCATCTTGATGAAGATGAGCTGCTCCCACTTGTAGTACGCGGGATCGCAGGTGGCGACCTCGCGGTCCCAGTCGTAGGAGATGCCCATCTTGCGCAGCTGGGCGCGCATGTTGTCGATGTTCTCGTAGGTCCACACCGCGGGGTGCACGCCGTGCTCGATGGCGGCGTTCTCGGCGGGCATGCCGAAAGCGTCCCAGCCCATCGGGTGGAGCACGTTGAACCCGCGCATCCACTTGTAGCGGGCCAGCAGGTCGCCGATGGCGTAGACCCGGACGTGGCCCATGTGGATGCGGCCCGAGGGGTACGGGAACATCTCGAGGCAGTAGAACTTCGGGCGGGTGGGCTCCTCGATGACCCGGAACTGCTTGCGGCTCTCCCAGGCGTGCTGCCACTTGGCTTCGATCTCGCTGAAGGGATAGCGATCGGACGACATGATTAAGCCTGATTTCTACCAGACTTACGAGATCGAGGCAAGAAACGGCGGCGAGGGCGACGATGCACCGCCCTCGCCGCGTGGAGGGGTCTACTTCTTCTCGAGGTCGGCCACGGCCTCGTTGGCCTTGGCCATCGACTCCGCGTGCTTGCCGCCGTCGTGGAGCTTCTGCGCCTCGTCCAGCTTCGCCACCGCGCCCTTGACCTTCGGGTCGTCGGCCTTCATCTTGGCGGCCGCGTCGCGGCCTTCCTTGATGATCTTCGGGCACAGAGCTGGCCATCGCCATACCACCGGTGAACGCGATGCTCACCGCCACGGCCATCGCAACAATCGCCTTCTTCATAGGAGTCACCCCTTTGTCGCGCCGGATTGATCGGGCAGCCGATGGCGCTCGGTCGGCTAACCACCGAGGCCGCGAGCGGGTTCCCGCTCCGTTGAGGGGGCCGGCTCGGACCCGGGCTCAGTATCGGCGATTTGCCCCTCGACGGGGTGGAAAAACTCGTGGATCCGCTGGGCCAGCTTCGGGGTGATCTTGGGTACCGCGGCCAGCTCGGCCACCGAGGCATCCCGCACGCGCCGGGCGGAGCCCAGGGTCTTCAGCAGGCTGGTCCGAATCGTCGGTCCGACGCCGGGAATGCTGTCGAGCACGGACTGGATGGTCCGGCGGCCCCGCAGCTTCTTGTGGTACGTGATCGCGAAGCGGTGGGCCTCGTCGCGGATCTTCTGCAGCGTGTGCAGCGCCGGTGAGGTCGGGTCGAGCGCCAGCGGCTGGAGCGCTCTCGGCCGCGTAGACCTCCTCCTGCTGCTTGGCCAGCGAGACGACCGGGATGTAGTCGAGGCCGAGCTCCTGCAGCACCGAGAGCCCGACGTTCAGCTGACCGCGGCCACCGTCGATGAGGACGAGGTCGGGCAGCACTGTCCCCTGCTCCAGCGCCTTGCCGAACCGGCGGCTCAGCACCTCGCGCAGCGAGGCGAAGTCGTCGGGGCCGGCCACGGTGCGGATGCGGAAGCGCTTGTAGTCGTCCTTCTTCATCCCGCCGTTCTCCCACACGACCATGGAGCCGACCTGCTCGGTCCCCTGGATGTTGGAGATGTCGTAGCCCTCGATCCGGTTGGGGGCGGCGGCCAGGCTGAGCGCGCGCCGCAGCTCCTCCAGCACGTAGGCCTGGCGGTCGTCCCGCGACGAGCAGATGGTTCTGGAGCGCGAGGGCGGCGTTCGCCTCGGCCATGGCCACGAACTCGCGCCGGCTGCCCCGCTGGGGGGCGACCAGCTGGACCCGGCGGCCGCGCCAGACCCGAGAGCCACTCGGTGATCAGCTCGGCGTCGGCGATCTCCTCGGAGAGCAGGATCTCCGGGGCCGGCGTCACCGATCTTGACGTAGAACTGGCGTACGAACGCCGACAGGACCTCGCCGTCGCTCCAGCCCGAGACCTTGTCGAAGAAGAACGCCTCCTGGCCGACCAGCCGCCCCTTGCGCACGAAGAAGAGCTCCACGCAGGCCTCGGCCCCCTGGCGCACGACGCCGAGGATGTCCTGGTCGGTCTCCTCGGTCGAGATGATCTTCTGCCGCTCCCGGACCTTGTTGAGGGCCTGGATCCGGTCGCGGAGGACGGCCGCCCGCTCGAAGCTTCTCCTCGCCCGCCGCCCGCTCCATCTCCTCGGTCAGCGCCTGCAGCGACGTCGTCGTTCTTGCCCTCCAGGAAGCGCTGCACCTCGGCGCACCGTTCCCGCGTAGCCTTCGCGCGTCTCCCAGCCCGTGCACGGCGCGTTGCAGCGGTGGATCGTAGTACTGGATGCAGGGGCGCGGCGAGCCGGCCGTCGATCGTGATGCGAGCAGGTGCGGATCGGGAACAGCAGCCGGCGCCAGCCGCAGCGTCTCCCGCATGGCCGTGGCCGGGTAGAACGGGCCGTAGTAGGTGGCGCCGTCGCTGTGGACCCGCCGGGCCACCAGCAGCCGCGGGAACTCCTCGTCGGTCGTGAGCTTGAGGAAGGGGTAGTGCTTGTCGTCGCGCAGGATGATGTTGTAGCGGGGCCGGTGCTTGCTGCACCAGGTTCGCCTCCAGCATCAGCGCCTCGAGCTCGTTGTCGGTGACGATGTACTCGAGGTCGGCGATCTGGCGCACCAGCGCGTCGGTCTTGGCGTCGTGGGGGCGCGAGTCCTGGAAGTAGGACCGCACACGGCTGCGCAGCGAGGCCGCCTTGCCCACGTAGATCACCTGGGCCTTGGCGTCCTTGTAGAGGTAGACCCCCGGCCGGTCGGGAACGCGCGCGAGCTTCTCGTCGAGGCTCACAGGCTCATTGTAGCGACCGCGCGCGGCCGTCTTCGAGACGTGGGTGGCCTGCTCCAGGAGGTCGTGGCTCCGACCCTCCTGTCCCACGTCTCAGGTGACCTGCTGTCGCTTCAGGGCCTTGACGCGATCGCGCAGCTCGGCGGCCTGCTCGAAGTCGAGCCGGCGGGCGGCGTCCCTCATGGCTGCCTCCAGCTCGGTGATCCGCTTGGCCAGCTCGGCCGGGGAGGCGAAGGTCTCGGCGGCCGGGGCCTCCACCTCGACCGTGTAGTAGTCGCGCTCGTACACCGGTCTGCAGCAGCTCGCGGATCGACGAGCGGATCGACTCCGGCGTGATCCCGTGCTCGCTCGTTGTAGCGCCCCTGGATGGCGCGCCGCCGCTCGGTCTCCCGCAGGGCCGCCGCCATCGAGTCGGTGACCTTGTCGCGCGTACATGATCACCTCGCCGTTCACGTTGCGGGCGGCCCGGCCGGAGGTCTGGATGAGCGAGGTCGCCGAGCGCAGGTAGCCTTCCTTGTCGGCGTCGAGGATGGCCACCAGCGACACCTCGGGGATGTCGAGCCCCTCGCGCAGGAGGTTGATGCCGACCAGCGCGTCGAACTTGCCCAGGCGCAGGTCGCGGATGATGGCGACCCGGTCGAGCGTGTCGATGTCGGAGTGCAGGTAGCGCACGCGCAGGCCGAGCTGCTGGTAGTACTCGGTGAGGTCCTCGGCCATCCGCTTGGTGAGCGTGGTCACCAGCACCCGCTCGTCGCGCTCGGCCCGGGCCCGGACCTCGTGCAGGAGGTCGTCGACCTGGTCGCCGGCCGGCCGCACGGTGATCTTGGGGTCCATCAGGCCGGTGGGGCGGATGATCTGCTCGGCCAGCGGCGTCGGCCCGCGACTAGCTCGCAGCTCGTAGTCGCCCGGCGTGGCCGACACGTACAGCGTCTGGCCGGTGATCGCGCGAGAACTCCTCGAAGGTCAGCGGCCGGTTGTCGAAGGCCGAGGGCAGCCGGAAGCCGTACTCGACCAGCGCCTCCTTGCGCGAGCGGTCGCCGTAGTACATGCCGCGCACCTGCGGCACCGCCACGTGGCTCTCGTCGATGACGACCAGGGCGTCCTGGACGGCAGGTACTCGATCAGCGTCGGCGGGGCCTCGCCCGGCCGCCGCCCGGTGAGGTGGCGCGAGTAGTTCTCGATGCCGTGGCAGTAGCCGAGCTCGCGCAGCATCTCCATGTCGAACAGCGTGCGCTGCTCCAGCCGCTGCGCCTCGAGCAGGCGGTTCTGCGCCGCGGAGGAAGGCCAGCCGCTCGCCGAGCTCCTCCTGGATCGTCCCCAGCGCCCGCTCAGCTGCTCGGCCGGCGTCACGTAGTGGCTGGCCGGGTAGATGTGGATGTCCTCCAGCCGCTCCTGGACCTGCCCCTTGAGCGGGTCGAGCCGGTGGATGCCGTCGATGGTGTCGCCGAACAGCTCGATCCGGATGCGCCGTCGACTCCTCGTCGGCCGGGAACACCTCCACCACGTCGCCCCGCACCCGGAACGTCCCCCGGTGGAAGTCGTAGTCGTTGCGCTCGTACTGCATGCGCGACCAGCCGCCGGATGATCGCGTCGCGGTCGATGACCTCCCCGTCCCGCAGCGCCAGGTGCATGCCCTGGTAGGTCTCGGGCGCGCCGATGCCGTAGATGCAGGAGACCGAGGCCACCACCACGACGTCCCGGCGCTCGCAGCAGCGAGCGGGTGGCCGAGTGGCGCATGCGGTCGATCTCGTCGTTGACCAGCGCGTCCTTCTCGATGTAGGTGTCCGACTGCGGGATGTACGCTTCCGGCTGGTAGTAGTCGTAGTAGGAGACGAAGTACTCCACGGCGTTGTCGGGGAAGAACGCCTTGAACTCGCTGAAGAGCTGGGCGGCCAGCGTCTTGTTGGGCGACAGCACCAGCGTGGGCCGGTCCACGTTGGCGATCAGGTTGGCGATCGTGTAGGTCTTGCCCGACCCCGTCACCCCGCGCAGCACCGAGTGGCGGCGGCCGCGCCCGGACGAAGCGGGTGAGGTCGGCGATCGCCTGCGGCTGGTCGCCGCGGGGCGAGTACTCCGACGTCAGACGGAACATCGAGCCGTCGGTCGCTCAGGACGGAGCCGGGACCGCGACGAGGTACTTCCGCCACGAGTCCAGCAACGAGTGGCGCGTGCGGATGCCGCAGCATGTGCGTGGAGAACACGAACTTGCGGATGCACGGGGTCCCGCAGCAGTCGCATCCCCGACCTCATCGAGCAGGCGGTTGCCCTTCTGGAGGTTGCAGCGCAGGCAAGCCGCCACCACGTTGGTCCAGCTGGTCTCGCCGCCCCGGGAGCGGGGCACGATGTGATCGACGGTCAGCCGCTCGCCCCGCCGGTTGCAGTACTGGCAGGTGTAGCCGTCGCGCCGCAGGATGTTCTTCTTGTTGAAGGCCACCCGCTCGAGGAATGGCTTGCGGATGAAGACGGCCAGCCGGATCACCGCCGGCAGCGCAAAAGCCCGGGACGGCGAGCGGATCACGCGGGGCGAAGCCTCGACCGCCTCGGCCTTGCCGGACAGGAGAAGGGTGACCGCACGGCGGGCGTTGGTGAAATGCAGCGGCTCGTACGTGGCATTGAGCACGAGTACTGCAATCTCATCCATATCGCCGACCTAGCATAGACGTGGGGCCGGGTACTGTCAAATCACGGACGCGCCGACGCGAGGCCGATTCGCCTGCAAGAACAGATGGTTGTCCGGCTGGCCTCAGACGCCTGGCCCGACCAGGATCCCCTCGCGCAGCCCCCAGTCGCTGACGGTCATCCGCTCCTCGCCTGTGAGGTCCAGGGTCGCCAGGACGATGGCGGTGCCCACCACGATGAGATCGGCGCGGCCCGGCTCCAAGCACGGCAGCGCGCCTCGCTCGACCACGGTGAGCGCTCCCAGCCGCGCCAGCTGCCTGTCGATGGCGTCCCGGGTGAGCACGTGGCCCTGGACGCGCTCCGCATCGTACGTGGGCAGGCCGAGGTCGAGCGCCGCCAGGGTGGTTGCCGTGCCGGCAGTCCCGACCAGATGCCCCGGCGGCGTGACGCGTATCGCCGCGGGGACTTCTCGAGTCAACCGCTCGGCGATCTCGGCCTGCAGATCGCGGTAGCGCTCCCAGTCGATCGGGCCCGGGAACGGATAGCGCTCGGTGAGATCGACCACGCCCAGTCGGAGGCTCACGGTCGCCGCGGCCCGATCGCCCCGCGCCAGGATGTACTCGGTGCTGCCGCCCCCGATGTCGAACACGACGGTAGCACCGGCGGCCGGGCGATCGCCCAGGCCGGCCAGCACGCCGGCGAGCGTGAGGGCAGCCTCCTGCTCCCCGGTCACCACCGTCACCCGCTCCCCGGTCGAGCGCTCGAGCGCGGCCGCGAAGCTGGATCCGTTGGCCGCCTCGCGGACCGCGCTGGTGGCCACGATCGACACACGCTCGGCGCCGCCGCGGCGAGCGCGCGCGGCGTACTCGCCGACGACCGCGGCCGTCCGCTGGGCCGGGGTCTCACCGAGCCGACCGGTGGCGGCGAGACCCTCGCCCAGCCGCGTGACACGCTGGTCCGCGTCCACCGCGCGCCACCGGCGCGTGACGGGGTCGACGTCGGCGACGAGCAGCCGGACGGTGTTGCTCCCGAGGTCGATCGTGGCCACGCGCATGGAGTTGATAGACGAACGCCCCACTCGGCCATGGCCGGTGGGGCGCCGTCGAGGCTCGCTGCGGCCGGGTGCTACTTCTTCGGCTGGAGCGTGCGGATGTAGTTGACGATCTCCCAGCGGTCCTTGTCGGGCAGGTGCTTCCACGGCGGCATCGCACCCCGACCGTTGGAGATCTTCCAGAAGAGCTCGCCGTCGGTCTCGGAGGCCACCTTGGACGACGTCCAGTCGGCTGGCTTGGGCGGGGGCAGCGCGGCGGCGGCAGCGCCATCGCCCTTACCGCCGGCGCCGTGGCACGTCACGCAGTTGGTCTCGATGTTCTTCTTGGCGTTGCCGACGCCCTTCACCGGGTTCTTCGTGGCCTTGGCGTCGGCCGGCGCCTTCCACTCGCCCTGGGCCCACGCACTCGTCAGCGCAGCCCCCGCGACGAGGGTGACGACGGCGGCCCCGACCGTGACCGACCTGAGAAACGCCTTCATGGCGCCCCCTCCTTGAGGTTCGTGATGAGATTCACAAAACGTGAACTCATTTAACACTCCTCTGACGAACACGGTCAAGCGGTTATTCCCCCGCGAGGTCGGAGTGTCCACCGAGGTAATCGATTCAGGACCGTCCGCGGTTCCCGAGGGCGGCCAGCATCTCGTCGATGCGGGTGAACTTCGCGCGCGGCGCTCCCCGCGCCCGGCCGCGGGCGATCTCCAGCTCGTTGAGGCGCAGCCAGTCGGCGTAGGCGATGTAGGCCGGCTGGCGCTGGTGCACCAGCCGCTCGGCGGCGGCGGCCTCCGGCTCGGTCGGCTGCAGGGTGTGCCCGGCCGCGAGATCATCGAGCATCGCCGTGACCGTCTCGCCGGCGTCGGGCTTGTTCGTGCCGATGACGCCGCTCGGGCCGCGCTTGATCCACCCGGCCGTGTACTCGCCGGGCAGCGACTGCTTGGTGTCCGCGTCGAGGACCCGCCCCTTCTCGTTGAGGACGACGCTCCACTTCTCGTCGAACGGCACGCCAGGCAGCGGCACGCCCCGGTAGCCGACCGAGCGGAACACGAGTCCGGCCGTCAGATCCTCGACCTGCTCCGTCGGCTGCGCCTGGATGGTGCCGGCCGCGGAGGCGACCAGGCGGTTGCGCACCAGGCGAAGCCCACCGACGGCACCGCCCCCATCGAGGACCGCCACCGGCGATACGAGGAAGCGCACGACGAGGCGGCGCCGCTTGCCGGACGGCGCCCGCCGTGCGTAGGCCTGGAGGATCTCGACCTTCTTCAGGCCCACCCGGTCGTTGGTCTGCTCGAGCGAGGTCCGGCTCAGCGGGTCGAGCTCGACCTCGTCGGGCAGGACGCTGATGTCGGCGTCCTGCATCTCACCCAGCTCCTTGATCTCCGGATTGGTGAACGCGGCCTGGGCCGCGCCACGTCGGCCGAGCAGGTAGACCTCGCGGACCCGGCTTTCGCGCAGGGCCTCCAGCGCGTGCTCGGCGATGTCGGTCACGGCCAGCTCCTCGGGGGTGCGGCACAGGATGCGCGCCACGTCGACGGCCACGTTGCCAACACCCACGACGGCCACGCGCTCCTGTGAGAGGTCGAACTGGCAGTCACGGTAGTCCGGGTGGCCGTTGTACCAGGCGACGAACTCGGTCGCCGGGTGACTGCCCGGCAGGTCCTCGCCCGGGATGCCCATGCGCCGGTCGGTCTGGGCCCCTGTGCAGTAGACGATCTGGTGATAGTGCGTCCGGAGGTCCGACACGGTGACGTCCTTGCCAAGCTCCACGCCGCCGAAGAAGCGGAAGCCCGGGTGGGCGGCCACCTTGTCGAAGGCCGCCGTCACCGCCTTGATCTTCTGATGATCAGGCGCCACGCCGGCCCGGACGAGGCCGTACGGCGTCGGCAGCCGGTCGAACATGTCGACCTCGACGACGAGGTCCGGGCGCCGCAGCAGGTGCTCGACGGTGTAGAAGCCGGCCGGACCGGCGCCGACGACGGCGACACGGAGCGGGCGCTCCGCGGTGCCAATGCTCATCAGGCGCCCTGCCCCATGACGATCGTCTGCAGGGTGTCGACCTCTCCCTGGAACTGATCGCGCTGGGCCTTCACGATGTCGCCGATCGAGACGATGCCGATGAGCGTTCCGGCTTCCACGATCGGCAGGTGGCGGATATGCCGCCGGACCATGGTCTGGCCGGCGGCGCCGAGGTCGTCGGAGGGGGATCCCAGCACCAGGTCCCGTGTCATGAGCTGGCTCACCAGGAGCGGAAACACCTTCTCGTCCTTGGCGGCCGCCCGGACGATGTCGCGCTCCGAGAGGATGCCGATGGGCTGCATCGGCCCATCGACGACCACGAGGGCGCCGATGTTGTGCTGGGCGAGAACACCGAGCGCCTCGCGGATGGTCTGGTCCGCGCGCACGGTGACGACCTTGTCACCTTTGGTGGCGAGGATGCTGGCGATGTTCATGGCACTCTCCTCCGCATCGATCTTAGCGCGTTCGGGCCGCCGCGAGCAGCGCCAGCGTGGCCAGGGCCGCGTAGGCACCGGCGAGCGGCGCGGCGGTGGCGAGCGGCGCCGACGCCGACCATGGCCAGAACACCGCCCCGCCCGGCAGCGGCGAGTGCACGAGGCCGCACAGCGTGGCGAGGCCGCCGAGCCCGAACACCAGGGCGGCGCCGGGAAGCCGCCGCTCGACAATGAACACCAGCGCGGTCGCCCATAGCACGGCCGTGAGGATGAAGCCGTTGCCCAGGACGAGCAGCGCGCGGTAGGTGGCGGCCGCCTCGCCGGTGAGGTCGGCGGCCGAGCGCCCCAGAGCGGCGAGCACGGCACCGACCTCGATCAGCACGACGGCGGCCGCGACCGGCACGAAGGCCAGCGCCACCGCCGCCCCGTGGCGCGCGGGCGACGCCAGGAACGCCTGGGCCGTGATCTCGAGACCGATGAAGACCAGGATCGGGGCCACCGCGGCCACCGGCAGCAGGCTGACAAGCGCACCGAGCGCGCCGACGGAGGCGCAGCCGCCGATGACGAGCCCGGTCGCCAGCGTGTAGCCGGCGCGGGCGCCCATGGCCTTGTAGGCCGGATGGCCGATGTAGGGCGTGTTCTGGACGACCCCGCCGCCCAGCCCGGCCAGCACCGTCGCCCCCGCCTCGACCAGCAGGATGTCGCGCGTGCGGTACTCGTCGCCGGCGGCGGCTGCGCTCTCGGTGTTGTCGATGCCCCCCACGATCGTCACCAGGGCGAACGGCAGCGCGATGGACAGGTAGGGCAGCGCCTCGTCGAGCGCCGCTGCCCACGCCAATGTCGGCCACGGGATCATCAGCGCCAGGCCGGCCCCGATGGCGGGCGGCGGTGACCCGGCGCCGCCCAGCCCGGCGCGCAGCCAGTAGACCAGCGCGCCGGCCAGCACGGCGGCGAACGCGCCCGGCAGGCCGAACGGCATCCGCACCCCACCGAGCAGGGCCAGCAGCAGGACTGTGAGGGCGACCAGGCCCACCAGGGGGTCGTGCATGATCTTGAGCATCGGCAGGAAGGCGATGAGCAGGATCGCCACGCCGGCGATCGAGCCGAGCAGTGCCGCGCGAGGGACGACGCGCCGCACCCAGTCACCCGCGAACGACAGCCCGATCTTGACGACTCCGATGGCGATCGTGATTGCCATCCCGACCTGCCAGGCCAGCACCGGATCGCCGGTGGCGACCTTCACCGGCCCCAGCACGCCGAAGACCATGGCGAACAGGGTCGGCGTATCGATGCCGAACGGCATCGCGGTGACGTCGTCACGGCCGGTGCGGCGCCCCAGCCGCACGGCCATCACCGTGTAGGCGAGATCGCCCGCCAGCACGCCGAGCGCCGTGCCGGGCACCATCCGGCCCAGGACGAGGTCGGCGGGAAATCCGAAGACCCCGATGAGGAGACTCGCGAGAATGACAAGGTTGGTGGTGTTGTCGAGAGCGAGACCGAGAAATCCGTTGAGGTCGCCCGCCGCCAGCCAGCGGGGGCGCGAGGCTCTAGCGGACGCGGGCGTCGCCGGTGCTCCTGGCACCGAGGAGGTCGCGCACCGCCGCCCGCGTGCGCTCGGCCAGGGTCGAGCACCACGCGAGCTCACCCCGGTGGTCGGCAACGTCCTTGTAGTCGAGGTCGATCACCCCGCTCACCCGGTCACCGAGGCGAAGCCAGGCACGGTAGGCGCGCCCCTGGAGCGCGTCGTCCTCGTCGAGCACGACCTCGACTCGGGGATGCTCGCGCTTGGCGTGCGAGGTAAGGAACACCCGCAGCCACCGCGCGACCTCGTCGTAGGAGCCACCGGAGAACACGTCGTGCAGTCTACCTCGTTATTGGAAGGGGGGAGCGACCGCCGCTCCCCCCTCCGTCCCCCCAACGGGATCTCGCATCAGCTGCCGAACCGTTCCGATCGCCCGACAACAGTTGGCGCCGCTTCAACGTTCAACTCCAACGTGCGCCTCCGATCGTCGTTCCGTCGCGTCGGCGTCCTACCGCCGTCTGGGGCGGGCGCGGCGGCGACCGCGCTGACGGGCGGCGCGCGCGACCCGGATGCGGCGGAGCAGTCGGATCAGCATTCGTTGTACCCGCAGGAGAGGCACTTCTTGCACCCCTCCTCGTAGACGAATGTCGCCTGGCCGCACTCCTTGCAGAGATCACCGATGCGGCGCTGCTCCACCGTGCGGGCCATCGGCGGCCCCTCGGATACCGGCTTGAGCTGCCCGGTGTGCTCGGCCAGCGTGCGGGCCAGGGCGTCGGGGAGCGAGAGCACCTTGCCCTTGCCGAACCCGAGCGGCTGAGCCCCGCCGATGCGCGAGAGCTGGCTGATGACCTCCTCGAGCCGCCGCTGCGGCGACATCGGCGAGGGCAGCCGCAGCGTGAGCGAGATCAGGCGGCCGAGCGCCTCCGCCACCGCCATGGTGTCCGAGCCGCCCTTGCCCACCTGCACGAAGACCTCGAAAGGCTCGCGGTCGTCCGTCTCGTTGACCGTGATGAACGCGGTGCCGATCGGCGTCTCCGCCCGGTACGTGCGGCCCGACAGGCTATGCGGGCGCGGCTTGACGACCGAGGGCCCGACCACCGGAACGGCGGCCGGCGCCTTGTCCTTGACCCCGATGTTGAGCACCTGCTCGCCCTTGCAGCCGTCACGGAACACCGTGATGCCGATGCAGCCGAGCTGCCAGGCCAGCCGGTAGGCGCTGGCCACGTCCTCCTCGGTCGCGTCGTTGGGCAGGTTGATGGTCTTGCTGACACGCCGTTGTCGGTGTAGCGCTGGAACGCCGCCTGGTGGCGTACGTGCCACTCGTAGCCGATCTCGTGCGAGGTCTTGAAGACACGAGCGGCCGTCCTCGGGCACGCCCGGAATGCCGTGGAGCGAGCCGCGCTTGGCGATTTCTTCCTTGAGAGCATCGGAATATAGGCCGCGGTCCTTGGCGATACGCTCGAAGGTCTCGTTCACGAACGTCAGCACCCGCTCTCCGTCCGGGTTCTTCACGCGGTGCTGGAAGGCCAGCGCGAAGATGGGCTCGATGCCCGACGAGCAGCCGGCGATCATCGAGATGGTGCCGGTCGGCGCGATCGTGGTCACCGTCGAGTTCCGCATCGGCCGCACGTCGCGGTAGATCGACTGGCTCCAGTTCGGGAACGGTCCCCGCTCCTCGGCCAGCTTGCCGCACTGATCGTGCGACTTGTCCTTCACGAACGCCATGAGCCGGTCGGCCAGGTCGATGGCCTCCTGGCTGTCGTAGGGGATGCCCATGATGAAGAGCAGGTCCGCCCAGCCCATGATGCCGAGGCCGATCCGACGGTTGGACTTCACCGTCTCGTCGATCGACGGCCAGCGGATACGGGTTCATCTCGATCACGTCGTCGAGGAAGCGCACGGCCAGCCGGATGACCCGGTCCATCTCGTCCCAGTCGATCGACCACTCGCCGCTGTCACCCTGCCGGGCGAACCTGCGCGACGTTGAGCGAGCCCAGGTTGCACGCCTCGTTCGGCAGCAGCGGCTGCTCGCCGCACGGGTTGGTGGCCTCGATCGACCCCGAGATCGGGGGTGGGGTTGGCCGGGCTGGCGTTGATCCGGTCGATGAAGACCATGCCGGGGTCGCCGGTCCGCCAGGCCGCCCGCACGATGCGATCGAAGACCTCGCGCGCGCTGCAGCCGCTCCGTCACCACCTGGTTGTGGGGGTTGACGAGGTCGTAGTCCTCGCCGCGGGCCGAGCGCGTCCATGAAGCGCGTCGGTGGCCGCGACCGAGATGTTGAAGTTGGTGATCCCGCCGTCGAGCTTGCAGTCGATGAACTCCAGGACGTCGGGATGGTCGACGCGCAGGATGCCCATGTTGGCGCCCCGGCGGGTGCCGCCCTGCTTGACCGCCTCCGTGGCGCCGTTGAACACGCGCAGGAACGACACCGGCCCCGACGCCCGGCCCCCGGTGGAGGCGACGAGGTCGTCCTTGGGCCGCAGCCGCGAGAACGCGAAGCCGGTGCCGCCGCCCGACTTGTGGATGATGGCCGCGGCCTTGACGGAGTCGAAGATCTCCTCCATCGAGTCGCCTACCGGCAGAACGTAGCAGGCCGAGTACTGCAGGCCGTTGCCCTTGCCGGCGTTCATGAGGGTGGGCGAGTTCGGCAGGAAGTAGCCATCGACCATCATGTCGTAGAAGGCTGCCGCGACCTCACGCACCGCGGCCGGGCTGCGGCCGTAGCGTGCCTCGCCCGCCGCAATGGACTGGGCCACCCTCCAGCACATCTCTTCCGGGGTCTCGATCACCTCTCCGCGCTCGTCGCGGAGCAGGTAGCGCTCTCGGAGGACCCGCAGGGCGGGCTCGGTCCATGTGCCGACCTTGGCCGGGCGAATCTCAGACAGCATTGGCTACCTCCTAGATCTTGTGGTGCCCGCGATCTAACACCCACCATGTAGCAGGCGTCAACAAAAAACGTGACGATGGCTTTCACAAACCCCCATGGGTAGTTAGGCCCTGTGGATAGGTGTGCGACCGGTGGATATGTCTCAGAGGCGTTACAGGCACGCTAATACGGCGTCGCTAATAGATGACAAACGACAGAAGTATTCAGCGGCTGAACGGCCATGACTGAGTCGTTCCTTCGACCGTCGCTCCCCTTCGTCGGGCGTTTCGGTCCACAGCCGGTCCGAGGGGGTCGGCCGAGGCATGCCCTGGACTGCCGTTCCGCGCGGGACCGCGTGTTATTCTCGGGCGTGATCGATGCGCTCGTGACAAGCATCACAATAAACTTCACTCGCCGAAGGAGACCTCGGATGCGGGTCGCTCTGGCCTCGGTGATCGTCTTCACGTGCCTGCTGGCGTCAGCGCCACCGAGTTCCGCGCAGGCTCCCCCGCCCGCCGCCCCGGCCACCACGCCGGGCACGACTCCCGCCCCTTCGAGCCCGACGCCGATGCCGGCCGGTGTAACCGCTGCTCCCGCCGTCTCCCGTGTCCTCGGTCGCGTGCTCAGCCTCGACGAGGCGATCGGCATCGCGCTGGAGACGCAGCCGCTGATTCAGGCCCGGCTCTACGACTACATGGCGGCCGCGCACCGCGTCGACCAGGCGTTCGCCCCGCTGCTGCCCCAGCTTACCGGCGGCGTGGACCTCGCCCGGACGCAGAGGGCCACGCGGACGGCATTCCCGGATGAGCGACGCGGCAGGATGACGAACGTCGAGATCTTGGCCGACGAGCAGACCGTGGCCCGCGTCTCGCTCTCGCAGGTGCTCTTCGACTTCGGCAAGACCTTCGCCTCCACCGACGCCGCCCGGCGACTCGCCGAGCAGGCCCAGGAAGACGTCGAGCTGCAGCGTCAGCTCATCACGCTGACGGTCAAG
This sequence comes from uncultured Candidatus Rokubacteria bacterium, assembly GCA_963827505.1. Taxonomy (GTDB): domain Bacteria; phylum Methylomirabilota; class Methylomirabilia; order Rokubacteriales; family CSP1-6; genus AR5. The sequence goes on from CAWHBD010000001.1 coordinate 201,923, forward strand.
GAGTCGTTCATCAACATCAACTTCGCCCGGCGGCTCATCCTCGTGCAGGAGCAGGCGCTCGAGCGCGCCGACTTGAACCTGCGCTCGGCCCGGGGCTTCTTCGAGGTGGGCACTCGCCCCAAGTCGGACGTGGCCCGCGCCGAGGTCGACGTGGCCAATGCCCGCGTCGATCTGATCCGCGCCCGGAACGCGGAGCGGTTGACCCGGGTGTCGCTCAATACCGCGATGGGCATTCCCGTCGACACTCCCACCGAGGTCCAGGACAACCTCGTCTACCAGGCGCTGACCATCGATCGGACGCAGCTGCTCGGCCAGGCCCTGGCCCAGCGCCCGGAATACAAGCAGGCAAGGCTGCGCGTGGACGAGGCGGACGCCCGGATGCGCCGCGCCTTCCGTGACTTTTTCCCGGACGTCACGGGCTCTGCCTTCTACGGCGGCCGGCGCCAGGATCTCAACGAAATCTGGGAGGTGGCGGTCTCGCTGTCGTGGACGATCTTCGACGGCGGCAACCGCATCGCCCGGTTCCGCGAGACGAAGGTCTCCGTCGACGCCCAGAAGGCGCGGGTGAGGGCCACCGAGCTCGACATCTCGCGCGAGGTGGAGCAGGCCCAGCTCAACGTGGGCGAAGCCGAGGAGCGCATCGGCGCCACCCAGACCGCCGTCGTCTCCGCCCAGGAGAACTTTCGCCTGGCCCAGGGCCGGTTCGACGCCGGCGTCGGAACCATCCTGGAGCTGACCGACGCCCAGCTCTTCCTGACGCAGGCTCAGAACACCGAGGCCCAGGCCCTGGCGGACTACCGGATCGCCGTGGCTCGACTGGAGCGGGCGATCGGTCGGCGGTAGAGTCGCCTGAAATAGGCGACCCGCGAGGCTCGTCTAACCCGCGATGAAACGCATTCTCTGGGTCCTGGTGGTGGCGGCGGTCGTGGCGGGCGGCGCCTGGGGCTACACCTATACCCAGGGCCGGGGCAACACCCCGAAGTACCGCACCGCCCGTGTCGAGCAGGGCGCCCTCACCGCCGCCGTCTCCGCCACCGGCAACCTCAACGCCGTCACCACCGTGCAGGTCGGCAGCCAGGTCTCGGGCCAGATCAAGGAGCTGCTGGCCGACTTCAACACGCTGGTGAAGAAGAACCAGGTCATCGCCCGCATCGACCCCGAGATCTTCGAGGCCAAGGTCAACCAGGCCCGGGCCGATGTGTCCTCTGCCCAGGCCGCGGTTCTCAACCAGGAGGCCCAGGTCCAGAAGGCCAAGGCCGACGTCGAGAACGCCCGGGCGGCGCTGGCCGAGGCCAAGGCCAACACTGCCAAGGCCCAGGTGGCCGTCGTCGACGCCAAGCGCGACTTCGACCGCAAGAGCCAGCTCTTCCGGCGTGAGCTGATTGCCAACAGCGACCTCGACAGCTCGCAGGCCGTGAACGACTCGGCGCTGGCCCTGCTCGACGCCGCCCGGGCCAAGGAACAATCGCTGGCCGCCTCGATCCAGTCGGCCTCGGCCCAGCTGCGGGTCACGGACGCCCAGCTGCAGTCCGCCCGGGCCGGGGTCGACCAGAAGAAAGCCGCGCTCGCGCAGGCCCAGGCCGACCTCGAGCACACGACGATCCGGGCGCCTGTCAACGGCGTGGTCGTCTCGCGCGCGGTCGACGTCGGCCAGACCGTCGCCGCCAGCCTGCAGGCACCGACCCTGTTCACGATCGCCGAGGACCTGACCAAGATGCAGGTCGAGATCAGCGTTGACGAGGCCGACATCGGGCGCATCAAGCTCGAGGACCGCTCGTCCTTCACGGTCGACTCGTTCCCGGGCCAGCAGTTCACCGGGACCGTCGTGCAGATCCGCAAGGCGGCCCTGGTGGTCCAGAACGTCGTCACCTACACCGTCGTCGTGGCCGTCGACAACCCGGGCGGCCGCCTGCTGCCGGGCATGACGGCCAACGTGAAGATGATCGTGGCCGAGAAGCCGAGCGTCCTCAAGGTGCCGAACGCTGCGTTGCGCTTCCGCCCCGCCGGCAGCGACGCCGCCACGGCTGCGGCCCCCGGCGCGGCCGTGGCCGCCGAGCCCCCGGCCGGCGGTGGGCGACAGGCGGGCGGCCGCCCCTCGCCCGAGCAGATCCGCGAGCGGCTGGTCAAGGGGCTCGGGCTCACCGCCGAGCAGCAGAAGAAGCTCGACCCGATCCTGGCCGACAGCCGTCAGCAGATGACCGCGCTGCAGGGGCTGGGCGAGCAGGAGCGCCGCGAGCAGGCCCGCAAGATCCGGGAGGCCGCCCGCGTTCGCATCCGCGAGATCCTCACCCCCGAGCAGCGGGTGAAGTATGACGAGTCGGCCGCCGCCGGCGAAGGTCGCGGCACCGGCGACCCGCGCAGCGGCGCGCCCGGACGCGTGTGGGTCCTCGACGGCGACAAGCTCAAGCCGGTCGCGCTCACGCTCGGCATCAGCGACGGGGCGGCCACCGAGGTCCTCCGCGGCGAGGTCACGGAAGGCCAGGAGATCGTCATCGGCACCGTGGGGACGCCGGGCGGGCGCGCCCCGGCGGGCGGCAGCGGCAGCGGTGCTCCGCGCCTGCGGCTCTAGCGGGCGCCGCCCGTGAGCCCGTCCCCGATCATCGCCACCGACCACGTGGCCAAGGACTACGTGCTGGGCCCGCACGTCGTCCACGCCCTGCGCGGCGTCACCGTGGCCATCGAGCCGGGCGAGTTCGTGGCCGTCATGGGTCCCTCCGGCTCCGGCAAGTCGACCTTCATGAACCTGCTGGGGTGCCTGGACACGCCGACCGCCGGCCGCTACTTCCTCGACGGACGCGACGTGGCCGGCCTCGACCGCGACGAGCTGGCCCGCATCCGCAACGCCAAGATCGGCTTCGTCTTCCAGCAATTCAACCTGCTGCCGCGCACCAGCGCGCTGGAGAACGTGGAGCTGCCCCTGCTCTACTCGAGCCTGCCGGTGCGCGACCGCCGCGCGCCGCGCCCGCGACCGGCTGGCCGCGGTCGGCCTGGCCGATCGCGAGCACCACCATCCGAGCCAGCTCTCGGGCGGCCAGCAGCAGCGAGTGGCCATCGCCCGCGCGCTCGTCAACGAGCCGGCCGTGATCCTGGCCGACGAGCCAACCGGCAACCTCGACACCCGCACCAGCATCGAGATCCTGGCCCTGCTCCAGCGCCTCAACCGCGAGGGGCTCACGATCGTGCTCGTGACCCACGAGCCCGACATCGCCACCTACGCGAGCCGCGTGCTCGTGTTCCGCGACGGCCGGCTGCTGAGCGACGAGCGCAACCCGGCGCCTCAGGACGCCGCCGCCGCGCTGACCGCGCTGCCGGCCGACGAGGAGGCGCTGGCGTGAGCGCCGTCCTCCAGTCCGTGCGGATCGCGCTGCGCTCGCTGCGCGTGAACAAGCTGCGCAGCGCGCTCACCATGCTCGGCATCATCATCGGCGTCGGCGCGGTCATCGCCATGGTGGCGGTCGGTGCCGGCGCCACCGGCCCGCGTGGCCGAGCAGATCCAGAGCCTGGGCTCGAACCTCATCATCGTGCTGTCGGGCTCGGTGACGGCGAGCGGAGTTCGCATCGGTCAGGGCTCGCAGCTCACGATCACCGAGGACGACGCCGCGGCCATCGCCCGCGAGATCCCGGCCATCCAGGTGGCCGCCCCGTCGGTGCGGGGCAACGCCCAGGTCGTGTTCGGCAACCTCAACTGGTCCACCGGCGTCCAGGGCATCACGCGGCGACTACTTCGAGGCGCGCGACTGGGTCGTGCTGACCGGACGATCCATCGGGCCCGAGGACGTCGACGGCGCCACCAAGGTGGCGCTGCTGGGCCAGACCACGGCCCTCAACCTGTTCGGCGACGCCGATCCGCTCGGCCAGATCATCCGGATCAAGAAGGTCCCGTTCACGGTGATCGGCGTGCTGGACCGCAAGGGCCAGAACTCGTGGGGCCAGGACCAGGACGACATCATCCTGATCCCGATCTCGACAGCCAAGAAGAAGGTGCTCGGCAAGAGCAACTCCAATCCGCGCGCCGTGCAGGCGATCTCCGTCAAGGTGCTGCCCGGCGAGGACATGGGCGAGGCGGAGGCGCAGATCCGCGAGCTGCTGCGCCAGCGCCACCGCCTGCAGCCCTACCAGGACGACGACTTCACCGTCCGCAACCTGTCCGAGATCCTCCAGACCCAGGAGGAATCCTCGAAGGTGATGACCTACCTGCTGGCCGCGATCGCCTCCGTCTCGCTGCTGGTCGGCGGCATCGGCATCATGAACATCATGCTGGTCTCGGTCACCGAGCGGACGCGGGAGATCGGCCTGCGCATGGCCGTGGGCGCCCGCGGCCGTGACATCCTCGGTCAGTTCCTCATCGAGGCGGTTACGCTGTCGCTGATCGGCGGCGTGATCGGCATCGCCGCCGGGCTCGGCGGCGCCGAGGCCATCAGCTACTTCGCCGAGTGGCGCACGCTGGTGGCGCCCCAGGCCATTGCGCTGGCGTTTGGCTTCGCGGCCGCCGTCGGCGTGTTCTTCGGCTTCTATCCCGCGCGCAAGGCAGCGCGGCTGGATCCGATCGAAGCGCTCCGCTACGAGTAGGCCGAAGCCTCGCCCCAAGCAGCCTCCGCGGAAGCGCTCGGCCCGGCCAAAGCGCCGCGCCGACGTGTCCCGGTCAACCCGGCGGCGTTCAGTTCCACGTGGCAAACCCATTCCACGGCTCAGATCCACCGCGCGCACCAGGGCTGCCCGACGGCCCAAGTCCGCCCCGCGCGCCAAGTCCGCGTCACGAGTCAAGTCCACCGCCCGCGCCAAGTCCACCGCGCGAGCGAGACCCGCGTCGCCTACCAGGTCGACTCAGCTCGCCAAGCCCAGTGTGCGTCGCAAGCTCGCCGTGCCGAAGGCGTCTCCCGCCACGGCGCCGCGGGTGGCCCGCGCCACTGCTCCCCGCGCACCCAGGCCGATGGAGGCCGAGACGCGCCTGCTTGCCCTGGCCGGCGAGCTTGCCACGCTGCCCGCCGGCGACGTCGTGGCCCCGGCGCTGCGCGCGCTGGCCGCCGCCTACGCGCCGGGAGCGCCGCTGCCCCGGGCGATGGCTCAGGCCGCGCTCCGCAGCCACGCCGACAAGATCTCGGTGCTGGCGCTGGCATGGGCCCGCGAGCGTGTCCGCCTCGCCCTCGAGGAGCTCCTGGTGCGCACGCCCCCCCGCGGCGCGCTGCCTGGCGGCGCCGATACCCGGTCGTGGCTGATCCTGGCGGCGTGCGAGGCGATGGCACTGGAGCCGCCCTCGGCCGTCGCCGATCGCCTGCGCGTGCTCCTCGAGCTCACCGGTCACGCCGCCGATCCCGCCTGAGCGCCTCCAGCGCCAGCACGGCGACGCCCGTCAGCAGCGTGAAGCCGTTGAGCTGGACCGCGAGGCGATGGGCGTGGGCAAATGCGGTGTCGCCTCCCGCCCGCCGGGCGGCCTCGGCGCTCGGCAGCACCACCAGCCACGCCCACGCCAGCGTCGCGACCATCGCGGCGCACAGCGCGGCGGCCACGCCGGCGGTCAGGCGCCCGCGGGCCTCGCGGGCGGCGGCGACGAGGTAGGCGACGAGTGCCACCGCGGTCAGGATCACGCCCCACCGGTAATAGTGCGGGAGCACCGCCGACACCGCGAGGCCGGCCGCGGCCCGGTCCACGGTGCGGAAGACGAGCGGCGCCACCGCGAACGAGAAGAAGGCGACGATCCCGACCCACGCCGCGACGCAGGCCAGCGCGAGCGCGCGGATCATCGCGCCACCGCCGGCCCGGCCAGGCGCGGCAGCACGTCGCGCGCGAAGCGCTCCAGCATGGCCGTGGCCGGGAAGTCGGCAAAGCCGAGCATGAGGTCGGTCGCGCCGGCGGCCGTGTATGCGAGCGCGCGCGCCGCCACCGCGTCGGCGTCCCCGGCCAGCACGGTGTCGAGCAGCGCGTGTCCGGGCTCGACGCGGCGCTCGGCACAGAACCTCCGCGCCCACCCCCGGCACTCGGCCGGCGAGCTGCCCAGCCACACGTCGGCCTCCACCGAGCGCTGAAGCTCGCGGCTCGCGCGCCCGGCCGCCGCCAGCAGGCCGTCCAGCCGCTCCGAGAGCATCCCGAACGCCCCCGGGGTCACGTACGAGGCCTCCCAGCCGTCTGCACGCCGCGCCGTCAGCGCCAGCGCTCGGGGTCCCATGGCCGCCACCCAGATCGGCGGTCCCGGCTGCTGGCACGGCGCCGGCGCCAGCCGCGCCCCGCGCAGCCGGAAGGTGGGTCCGGCGGCGTCGACGGTGTCTCCACGCCAGAGCGCCCTCACGATGAGGATTGCCTCCTCGAGCGCCGCCACGCGCTCCCGCCCGCCCGGATAGCGGATGCCGTGGCGCTCCCACGCCTCCCGCGTCGCGGCGTCGCCGGCCCCGACGGCCAGGCGTAGGTCGAGCCGCCCGCCCGACAGGTGATCGACGGCGGCGGCGCGCTTGGCGAGCCATGAGGGATGATGCGCGGCGGGATCGAAGGCGTAGGTCACGGCCGGTCCGATGCGCGCGCGCCGGGTGGCCGTCGCGAGCGCGCCGAGCATCGTCCAGCCGTCGTGCGTGAAGTCCCACAGCCCGTCGCCGTAGGTGATGCGCGCGTAGCCGAGCTCGTCGGCGGCGCGCCAGAAGCGCTGCACCGCGGGAAGGTCGGTCGACCACGTCTGCACCCCGACGGCGATCACGGCGCCGAGGATGGAGCGTCGCGCCCGCCTGTGTCAACCGAGGGGGCGGCGTTGACGGTCGCCGCCGCCCCCCGCTAGAGTGGAGCCTGATGTCCGGGCGAGCGCACCCCCAACAGACGGGCCGACTGAACCGCCAAGGACGTGCCACGAGGTCGCGAGCTGCTCGAGTCCATCAAGGGCCAGACATCGCGGCGGTGATCCGGGGGCTGCGGCGCACGCGGCCGGCCTGGAACCCGACCGCGCTGGCGGAGTTCGCCGACCAGGGCGATCCGTTCCGCGTCCTCATCGCCTGCATCCTGTCGCTGCGCACGCAGGACACCACCACCGGCCCGGCCGCCGCCCGCCTCTTCGCCGTGGCCGACACACCGGCGACGATGCTGCGGCTGCGGGCCAGCCGCATCCAGGAGCTCATCTACCCGGTCGGCTTCTACCGCACCAAGGCCGGCGTCATCCTCGGCATCTGCCGGGATCTCCTCGAGCGCTTCGACGGGAAAGTCCCCGACACGCTCGACGAGCTGCTGACCCTCAACGGCGTCGGTCGTAAGACCGCCAACCTGGTCGTGACGATGGGGTTCAACAAGCCGGGGATCTGCGTGGACACCCACGTGCACCGGATCTCCAACCGCCTCGGCTACGTGCGCACGAAGAATCCCGAGGAGACCGAGATGGCTCTGCGGGGGCGGCTGCCCCGGCGCTACTGGATTGGCTACAACGATCTGCTGGTGGCCTTCGGCCAGAACGTGTGCGCGCCAATCTCGCCGCGCTGCTCGACCTGCCCGGTCAGCGCCCTCTGCGCGCGGGTGGGCGTGACCTCGGCGCGCTGACGCCGCGCAGCCGGCGCAGCGCGGCCAGGTTGCGCAGGTCGGCGGTGGGCTCCGGCTCCTTGGGGGTCTCCAGCACCTTGGGCACGGCCCGGAAGCGGTCGTCGTTGAGGAGCAGCCGGAACGCCGCCAGCCCCAGCCGCCCGCGACCGATGTGCTCATGGCGATCGAGCCCGGAGCCGAGCGGGGCCCGGGCGTCGTTGAGGTGGAAGGCGAGCACGCGCTCGATCCCTACCAGCGCCGCGCACTCGGCCATCGCGCGCCGGTAGCCCGCGGCGGTGCGGAGGTCGTAGCCGGCGGCGAAGAGATGGCAGGTGTCCACGCACACGCCCACGCGCCGGGCCCGATCGACACGATCGAGCATCGCCCCCAGCTCGACGAAGCTTCGCCCGAGCGTGCCGCCGCCGCCGGCGGTGTTCTCGAGCGCGATACGGATCCGATAGCCGCGCGTGCGCCGTAGCGCCTCGGTGACCGCCGCCGCCACCCGGTTCACGCCCGCCTCGACGCCGGTGCCAAGGTGCGAACCCGGGTGGATCGCCACGCAGGACAGCCCCAGTGCCTCGGCCCGCTCGAGCTCGTCGGTGAACGCGTCCACGGCCCGCGTCCACGCGCCGGGATCGGGGCACGCCAGGTTGACCAGGTAGCTGCCGTGGGCGAAGACCGACGGGATGGCGGTGGCCCGTCGCGCCGCCCGGAACGCGCGGGCCTCGGAGTCGGGCAGCGGGCGCGCCGCCCACTGGCGCTGGTTCTTGACGAAGATCTGTACGGCAAAGCAGCCGAGCGCATGGCCGCGCTCCAGCGCCAGCGGCAGCCCACCCGCGATCGACATGTGCGCGCCCAGCTCGTCAGGCCGCACCACTAGACCGGTGATCCGGGCAGGCGTCGGTGACTGTGCAGGCGGGGGACCATGACGGGCCTGCGACCACGTGTCCGGCCGTCGCGCCTTGCGGCGAGCCGTGCCGCCGGCCGCTCGCTACAGGGCGGGGCGAGCGAGCCACCGACGTTCGAGTGGCCGCGACCCAGCCCCCCGTGGAGGATGGGGGGTCGAGCGAGCCCCGCTCGCGGGATGCAGGCGAGCCGCCGGCGCGACGGCCGGACACGTGGTCGCAGGCCCGTCATGGTCCCCCGCCTGCACTGTCACCGACGCGCGCGGGGCTCACTGGCCAGGGTTGCCGAGCAGCTCGGACAGTCGAGCCTGGCGGAATGCCCAGGCGCGGCGGAGCTGGCGGTGAATAATCGCGGTGTGCAGCGCGTGGCCGAGCGGCCCGAAGGGCAGCCGGTAGGTCACGCGATCCTCCATCCAGGTACCGCCGTCGGTCTCGAGGAAGACGTGCCGGTGCTCCCAGCGCGCCCACGGTCCGCGGACCTGCACGTCGACGAACCGGTAGGGCGGGTCGTACTCACGGACGTAGGCGCGCCAGCGCAGCGGCACCACGCCGAGCCAGGCGACCCGGAAGTCGAGCACGGCGCCGGCCCGCAGCGGCCCCGGCGGCGACAGCAGCCGCAGGCGCAGCGCGGGCGCGCTCACGCGCGCGAGGTTGGCGGGATCGGCGAGGAACGCGAACACCTGCGGGCGCGGGCGAGCCAGCCAGACGCGAGATTCCAGGACGTGATCGGCCATGGCGCGCCGCCGCCCCCGGCAGCGCGGGCTATCATAGGCAGGTGCCCGCACTCAGTCAAACGCGCGCCTACGGGGCGCTGCTGCTCATCGCGATCCTGTGGGGCACGTTCCCGGCGACCGGCAAGCTCGCCGTGGCCGACTTCCCGCCCGTGTTCCTCACCGCCATCCGCGGGGTCATCGCCTCCAGCTTCCTGGTCGTGCTGCTGGCGCGCTCCGGCGCCGAGTCGATGCGAGCGCTCGACGCCACCGCGGTGCGGGCCTTCGTCACCCTCGGGGTGTGCGGGCTGGTGCTGTCCACCCAGCTCTCCTACATCGGCTACGCTTACACCACTGCCGCCAACGCGGCGATCCTCCAGGCGGCGACGCCGGTGCTGGTCGCCCTCGGCGCCCGCGCGTACCTGGGGGAACGGCTACGCCGCCGTCAGCAGGCGGGCGTGGCCCTGTCCGCGCTCGGCGTCCTGGTGGTCGTCACCGACGGCCGGCTGTTCCTGCTGCGCGTCGACCAGCTCCGCGCGGGCGATTTCATCACGATGGTCGGGCTCGTCGCCTGGACCACCTACACGCTCTACGGCAAGCGCGTCGTCACGATCCACTCGCCCGCCCTGACCACCACCGCGGCCTACGTCGCCGGCACCGGCGTGCTCGTGGTCGAGGCCGTGCTCACGGCGCCGCTGTTCCCGCGGCCGGCGCTCGGCTCGGTGCTGGCGTGGAGCGTCGTCGTCTACCACGCGCTGTTCGGCGCCGTGGCCCACATCTGGTGGTATCGCGCCGTCGAGCGCGTGGGCGCCAGCCGGGCCGCCGTCTTCATGAACGTGACGCCGGTCGTGGGCATCGCGCTGGCCGGGTTGCTGCTGGCCGAGCCCATCGGCCTCTGGGAGGTGCTGGGCACGCTGCTGGTGCTGGGCGGCGTCGCGTTGACGACCGCGACGCCGCCGCGGACGGCGTGAGGGGCGGCTACAGCTTCTTCACCTCGGCGAGGATGCGGTCGGGATCGGGGAGCTGGCCGCGGCCATAGCGCTCGATGAAGCGGACGACGCCCCGCGGATCCACGATGAAGGTCGCGCGGGTGTTGGCGTTCCATTCCGGCCAGTAGACGCCGTAGTCGCGGGCCGCGCTGCGGTGCAAGTCCGCCAGCAACGGGTAGTGGCTGATCCCGACCGACTTCGCCCAGTTCTCGTGGCTGAAGGGGCTGTCGGTGGAGATACCCAGCACCTGGGTATTGGCCGCTTCGAAGTCGGCGATGCGCCGGTCGAAGGCGGGCATGCAGGCGCTTCAGCCCGGCGTCCAGTCGAGTGGGTAGAACAGCAGGACCACGTTCTTGCCCCGGTAGTCACGCAGGCTGTGCTCCTTGAGCCCGATCGCCTTCAGGGTGAAGTCGGGCGCGGGATCACCGACGGCGACGGTCTTGTCGTGGGGGTCACTCATTGCGCTCGTCCTCCCTTCGCCGCGCGACGGACCTCGCGGGGCACGAAGCGCGACGGCACCGCCTTCACCGGCGGTTTGCGCACCGCCGCCCACAGCCGGTCGCGCCGCGCCTCCAGGGGCTGGACGGTGAGCCCCAGGTGTGCGGCCGCGGTGATCACGCGCCCCGTCTCCCACAGCCGCTCGAAGCGCGTGGAGAAGCGCGGGTCGCGGACCGCGTGATGGTCCATGATGACGCGGCAGCCGGTGGCGTCGAGCACGCGCCGGAGATTGTCGATGGCCCGGTCGATCGCCGCCGTGCCCAGGTCGCGCTCGACGTAGGACGGCGGCCCCGACAGGTAGAGCGTCGTCGGCCGCTGCTGGATGAGCCAGGCCGCCGCCACCGAGGACAGCGGGCCCTGCACGTCGGAGGCGAAGACGAAGCGCTCGCCCTCGCGGGGGTCGGCGACGGTGAGGGCCAGAACGTACCCGAGCGGGGTGCCCTCGGGGCCGTGAGGCAGCGGTGGGGACACCTTCAGCTCGAGGTCGAGCGTGCGCAGCCCGCCGCCGTCGGCCGCCTGGAGGCTGGCCTGCCCCTGAAGGACGCCCCACAGCGCCTGGCCGCGGCGGGCCTGGGCACCGACCACCAGGCGGCGCGGATCCTTGGCAAGCACCACGCGTCCGACGTAGCAGGCCGGGTCCGAGCGGAAGTGATCCTCGTGATAGTGGCTCACGAACACGTAGCGGGCCCGCGTGGCGTAGGCCGAGATGCGGTCGTTGGCGCGCTTGAGCGCCTCCCACTCCTCCTGGCCGGCGGCAGGCCGTAGCGGGCCGGCGCCAGCGTGGCGCCGGGATCGATCAGCAAGCCGGTGGAGCCGGCCTCGACGTAGGTCGCCATCGAGCGCACGCCCAGCGAGTCGGCGGCGAGCGGCACGATCTTCAAATGCAGCGCCCGCCGTCGACCTCGACGCACGTCCCCGTGATCATGCCGGCGTCGTCCGAGGCCAGGAACACCGCGGTGGCGGCGATGTCGGCCGGCTCGTTCAGCCGACCCAGCGGCACCGTGGCGATGTAGGCCTTGAGACCCTCCTCGTCGACCTCGCGCTTGTTCATGAAGGTCGGCAGCATGGGCGTGTGGGTCGCGACCGGCGCGATGGCCACCACGCGCACGCCGTACGGCGCCGTCTCCAGCGCCAGCGCCTTGGTCAGCACGACCACGGCGCCCTTGGACGCCGCGTAGGTCTGGCCGCCCGGCCGGGGCCGGATGGCCGAGGTCGAGGCCGTGATGAGGAACACGCCGCGCCGCTGCCGCTTCATCACCGGCAGCGCGTACTTGGCGGCCAGCCACACGCCCTTGACGTTGACGGCCAAGATCTGGTCGAAGACCTTTTCCTCCACGTCCTCGACGTCGGTCTTCCACTGCGGCACGCCGGCGTTGGCGTAGAAGACGTCCAGTTGCCCCCAGCGGGCGACGGCCTGCTCGACGATGGCCTGGTTGTCCACCGCGCGAGTCACGTCGGCGCGGGCGGCGGCGGCCTGGCCGCCCGCCTTCTCGATCTGCTCGACCGTCTTCTTGGCGCCGACCTCGTTGAGGTCGACCACCAGCACGCGCGCGCCCTCGCGCGCCATCGCCAGCGCCGTGGCCGCCCCGATACCCGACGCCGCCCCCGTCACGATCGCCACCCGGTCTTTCAAGCGCATGCCAGTCTCCTCGATTACAGCACCAGCTCGGCCATCGTCCGTACGGCCACGAGGTCGCCGGACACCATGATCGTCGTGACGCCGGCTCCCGTCCACTCGGTCAGGTGCTCGCGCACGCGCTCGCGCGGCCCGCACAAGGCGACCTCGTCCACGAGGGCGTCGGGCACGGCGGCGGCAGCCTCGTCCTTCCGGCCGCTCAGGTACAGCTCCTGGATGCGGCCGGCGGCGTCCTCGTATCCATACCGGCGCGCGATGTCGTTGTAGAAGTTCCGGCCGCGCGCGCCCATGCCGCCGACGTACAGGGCCAGGCGCGGCTTCACCGCCGCCCGGCAGGCGGCGATGTCGTCGCCGATCACCACCGGCACCATCGGCATCACGTCGAACGCGGCAGCGGCGGGACCGCGGCCGGCGGCCCGGAAGCCCTCGTCCAGCCACTCGCGGAACATCGTCATCCGCCGCGCCGAGAAGAAGACCGGGATCCAGCCCTCGGCGATCTCGGCGGCGAGGGCGACGTTGCGCGGTCCGACGGCGGCCAGGTAGATCGGCATGTCCGGGCGGCCGTGCAGGATCGAGCGCAACGGCTTGCCGAGGCCGGTCGCGTCGGCACCGGCGTACGGGATCTGGTAGTAGTCGCCGCGAAACTCCAGCGGCTTGTCGCGCCGCAGGATCGCGCGGACGATCTCCACGTACTCGCGCGTCTTGCCGAGCGGCTTGCCGAAGGCCTGCCCGTGCCAGCCCTCCACCACCTGCGGCCCCGACACGCCGAGGCCGAGGCGAAAGCGACCGCCCGACAGCGCGTCCAGCGTCATGGCCGTCATCGCGGTCATGGCCGGCGTGCGGGCCGGGATCTGCATGATCGCGGTCCCGACGTGGATTCGCTCGGTGCGGGCCGCGATCCACGTGGCCGGAGTGACGGCGTCGGAGCCGTAGGCCTCGGCCGACCACACCGAAGCGTAGCCCAGCCGTTCGGCCTCCAGGATCTTCGGCATGTCGAGCGCCATCGACGCGCCCGAGTAGTTCAGGTTCAGCGCCAGTCGCATGCTGCGTGTCCTTTAGAGACGGCCCCCATTCGCGCGGGGTGCAACGACGGTTTCGGACTCCCGACAGACCGTTTCGAACTCCCGCTCGATGCGGGGTGCGACGACCGTTTCGGAGTCACCCCCGGTACGGGGTGTGGCGATCGTTTCGAGTCGGCCAACCGTTTCGAGCTGCCTACGATCGCGGCGATCCGCGCGGCCGGCCTCGAACGGTCGCCGCTCGCGGGGCGCGAAACCTTGCGAGGCCCGGCCATCGGCGGCTCCCATTGATACCGCGCGAGCCAGACCCGGCCGCGGCGCAGGCGCACGCCCTCCTGCTCGAGCCGGATGCGCTGGGTCAGCATCCCGCTGCCTTGCCGGCGACGGCTGATGCCGCCCTGCGCGTTCACCACGCGGTGCCACGGCACGCCGTCCGGGCAGTGGCGCATCGCCCCGCCCACCGCGCGCGCTGCCCGCTCCCGGCCGAGGAGCGCGGCGACCTGGCCGTAGGTCACCACCTGGCCCGGCGGGATCCGTCGCACCACCGCGTACACCTCGACCTCGAAGCTCATCCCCGCGTGCCGCCGGCGCTCAGCTCGTGCAGCCGTGCGTAGAGTCCACCCTGGCGCACCAGCTCGGCGTGCGTGCCCTCCTCGTGGATCCGTCCGCGATGCAGCACCAGGATACGATCGGCGTTCTGAACGGTCGACAGCCGGTGCGCGATGGTGATCGTCGTGCGGCCCGTCATGAGCTGGGCCATCGCCTCCCGGATCAGTCGCTCCGACTCGGGGTCGACGCTGGACGTCGCCTCGTCCAGCACCAAGATTGCGGGATTGTACACGAGCGCGCGGGCGATGGCCAAGAGCTGGCGCTGGCCGTGCGAGAGGTTCGCGGCGCGCTCGACCAGGCGGGTACCGAGACCGTCGGGCAGACGGCCAACGAGGGCCGCCGCGTTGGCCGTCTCCAGCGCACGGGCCAGCGCGGCGCGGCCGGCGGCGCCGTCGCCGTCGACCGCCAGGTTGGCCTCGATCGTGCCTGTGAAGAGCACCGGGTCCTGGAAGACGATCCCGACGTGACGGCGCAGCCGTTGCAGGTCCCACTCCCGCACGTCCACATCGTCGACGAGCACCCGGCCCCGCCCCACGTCCCACGTCCGATTGAGCAGTCGCACGCAGGTCGACTTGCCCTCGCCGGTGGTGCCGACCAGCGCCACGTGCTCGCCGGGGGCGACGCTGAACCGGCAGTCGGCGAGAATCCACCGCTCGTCCTCGTACGCGAACCACACGCCCTCGAACGCCGCGCGGCCGGCGACGGTGGCCGGCGTCCGCGGGGCCGGCGGCGCCACGATGGCCGGCGGTCGATCGAGCAGCGCGAAGATGCGCTCGGCCGAGGCCATCGCCGACTGCATCACCGTGTACTTGGCGCCAAGGTCGCGGATGGGCAGGAAGAAGCGGTTCGTGTACTGGATGAAGGCGACCAGGACGCCGAACGACAGGGCGCCGTCCAGGATGCGGCCGCCGCCGTACCAGAGCAGCAGCGCCAGCGCCACGGACCCCAGCGCCTCCACCACGGCGTACAGCGAAGCCTCGAAGATGGTCGAGCCGAACAGCGCCCGCCGGTAGTCCTGGTTGAGCCGCTCGAAGCTCCGGCGTTCGTGCGCCTCGCGGGCGAAGAGCTGGATCACCGCCATGCCCTGCAGCGACTCCTGCAAGAAGGCGTTGAGCCGGGCCAGCCGGCGGCGCACCTCGCGGTAGGCGTCGCGGGCTCGGATGCGGAAGTAGCCGGCGACGGCGAACAGCACGGGCACGATGGCGTAAGTCACCAGGGCCAGCTGCCAGTCCAGCCACAGCATCATGGCCACGACGCCGGCCAGCGTGACCACGTCGGCAACGATCGCGAAGAGGCCGCTGGTGAACGCCTCGCTCACCGCCTCCACGTCGCTGAGGACGCGGGTCATGAGCCGGCCCACCGGCTTGCGGTCGAAGAAGCTTGCCTCCAGCCGCAGCAGGTGGCCGAACAGCGACGCCCGCAGGTCGTGGATGACCCGCTGGCCCGTGAGGGCCATCAGATAGGCCTCCAGCATGCGCAGCCCGTAGAGCGCGACCAGCGTGCCGGCGTACAGGCCGGCCACCGTGGCGAGCCCGACCCAGTCGGCGGCGAGGATGTGATCGTCGATGGCAACCTTGAGGAGATAGGGCTGGGCGAGCTCCACGAGCGCCACCAGCGGGAAGAGCGCGATCGAGGACCACACGAGCCGATGGTGCGGCCGCGCCATCGCCCACAGCCGCGCGGTCAGCCGCCGGTCGAAGGCGCGGCCGAGGATCTCGTCGGCGCTGTCGGCCTCGACGACGGGCTCAGGCACGCGCGATCTCCTCCTCCAGCCGCTGCGTACGCCACAGCCGCGCGTAGAGGCCGCCTCGGGCGACTAGCACGGCGTGGGTCCCCGCCTCCACGACGCGGCCATCGTCGAGCACCACGATCCGGTCGGCACCCTGCGCGGCGCGCAGCCGGTGCGTCATCAGCAGGATGGTCGGCGCCGCCGCCCGCAACCCGGCCAGGATCTCCAGCTCCTTGCCGGAATCGACGTTGGCGAAGACGTCGTCGAGAATCAGGATCGACGGGGCGCCGACAAGCGCCCGGGCCAGGGCCAGGCGCTGGCGCTGCCCGCCCGACAGCGTGAGTCCCCGCTCGCCGACCACCGTGTCCCAGCCCGCGGGAAAGGCCTCGATCTCGGCGCCGATGCCCGCCGCGATCCCGGCCCGACCGACGGCGGCCGTGTCGATCCCCTCCCGGCCGAGGGTGGCGTTGTCGACCAGCGACCGCGAGAACAGGAAGGCGTCCTGTGGGACCCACGCCAGCGCTGCCCGCACCCGCTCGCGCGGCAGCGTGGTGACGTCGACGTCGCCGATGAAGACGGTGCCGGGCGGCGGCTCCCACAGGCGGCCAGCAGCAGGCCGAGCGTCGTCTTGCCGCTCCCCGTCGGCCCCACCACGGCGACCAGCTCGCCCGCCCCCACCGTGAAGCTGACGTCGCGCAGCACCGGTGCCCGTGACTCGGCGTAGGCGAAGGTCAGCCGCTCGAAGCGGAGCGACGGCGCCAGCGCGCCGCGGGCGCCGGCGGCGATCGCCGGCGCCGGTCGCGCCGCGGCGATCACCTCCTGGACGCGCTCCATCGACGCCAGGCCCCGCCGGCCGAGCGCCAGCGTGAAGCCGAGGGCCACCGTCGGCCACGCCAGGTAGCCGAGGTAGCCCTTGAACGCCACGAGCGCGCCCAACGAGAGCCGGCCGGTTGCCACCGCGCTGCCGCCCGCCCACAGGATGACCAGGGTGCCGACACCGGTGACGAGCCCCATCAGCGGGGTGAAGTGCGCCTGAGTGCGGGCCAGCTCGGTACTGGCGTCGCGCAATGCGCCGTTGGCCGCGGCGAACTCGGCCGTGGCCCGCGCCTCCATCGTGTAGGCGCGCACCACACCGATGCCGGCCAGGCGCTCCTGCACGAGCGTGGACAGCTCGTCCAGGTGCTCCTGCATCGCGTGGGTCCGCGCGGTGACGGTGGCGTTGTAGCGCCGCACGAGCAGGACCAGGACCGGGACCGGCGCCATCGCCCACATCGTCAGCCAGGGATCGACGGCCAGCATCGCGGCCAGGGCGCCGACGAAGGCCAGCGCCGTCGACACGCCGGAGATCATGCCGAAGCCCACGAGCGAGCGGAGCGTGCTCACGTCGCTGGCCGCCCGCGCCATCAGGTCGCCGGTGGAGTAGCGGGCGAAGAAGACCAGGCGGGAAGGTCTGCACGGCGGCGTAGAGGCGGCCGAGGATGTCGGCCTCCACCCGCTGGGAACCGCCGGCGATCGTGAAGCGCGAGATCAGCCGGGCCACGCCGTTGCCGACCGCGCACAGGAGGATCACGCCCACGTAGCGACCGAGCCGCGCCTCCGTCCCCCGGGCCTGCAGCGCGTCGATCGCCTGCTTGACCGTCCACGGAATCGCCAGCGAGAGCCCGGTGCCGAGCGCCAGGCAGACGATGCCCACCGCGTAGCGGGCACGATACCGGGCGACGTACCCCCAGACCTCGCGAACCGGAGAAGTCAGACGCGGGGTCCTCAGCCGGCCGCGCGCCCGTTCAGGTGGGGCTTCAGCGCGGCGTAGACGGCGAGCACCGTCGGCGTCGGCACCCCCAGCCGCTGGCCGAGACGGACGGCGTGACCGTGCAGCGCCTCCAGCTCCAGCCGACGGCCGTTGACCAGGTCGTGATGGAGCGAGGACAGCGCCTCGGGCGCCGAGCCCCTCGGCCGTCTTCACGACGGCGTCCACCACGTCGGCGGCCAGGGGCACGCCCGGCCGCGCGGGCGACCGCGCGCGAGCTCGGCCACGATCGTGCGGTACATCGCCCACGTCTCCGGCACCGACCGGATCACCCCGATCGGCGCCCGGGTCAGCGCGGTCGTCCCGGCCTGGGCGCTGATCATGAGGTACTTCTCCCAGAGACCGCGCCGGATGTCGGCTCGGATCTCGGCGGGCACGCCGGCCGCGGCGAAGGCCGCGCGCAGCCGCTCGAGACGCGGGGCTCTCGCGGCCGTCGAGCTCGCCGAAGGCCACGCGGCCGCCCAGGCTGTGGGCGATCACGCCGGGGGCGTCGATCGCCGCGAAGACGTAAGCGACGCCGCCGACCGCGCGCCCGGCGCCCAGCAGCCCGGTCGAGCGTCTCCTCGTTGTCGACGCCGTTCTGCAGGGAAACCACGGCGGTGTCGGGACCCACGGCCGGCCGGATGGCCTCCGCCGCCGATTCGGTGTCGAACGACTTCACGCAGAACAGGACGATGTCGGCGACCGGCCCGCCGCTCACGTCGCCGACCGCGTCGGCCTTCACGACCCACTCGCCGTCCACGGTCGAGCGGATGCGTAGCCCGTCGCGGCGCATCGCCTCCAGGTGGGCGCCGCGGGCCAGGAACGTCACCGCCGTGCCGACCCGGGCCAGCTTCGCACCGAAATAGCCGCCGACCCCGCCCGCCCCGACCACGAGCACGCGCATCACCACCACCCTCGCCGCCGGAAGAAGGCGACCATGCCGCCCCCGGTCAGCAGCATGACGCCCAGCACCGCCGGGTACCCCCACCAGGCGTCGAGCTCCGGCATGTGCTTGAAGTTCATCCCGTAGATGGAGGCGATGAACGTGAGGGGGATGAAGATGGTCGCGATGACCGTGAGGACCTTCATCACCTCGTTGAGCCGCTGGTTCTGCACGGACAGGAAGACCTCCATCACGGAGACAGCCGTCTCCCGCAGGGACTCCACGATCTCCAGCGCCTGCACCGCGTGGTCGTAGACGTCGCGCACGAACACCCGCGTCTCCGGGGTGATCAGCGCGGAGTCCTCGCGCTGGAGCACGGTGGCGACCTCGCGCATCGGCCACACCGCCCGCCGGATCGCCACGAGGTCGTGGCGGAGATTGGTGAGGCGGAGCAGCGTGTGCACGGCCGAGGTGGGGGCGCCGAGCGCCTCCTCCTCGAGCAGGTGCATCCGCTCGGCGACCGCGTCGATCACCGGAAAGTAGGCGTCGACGACGGCGTCGATCAGCAGGTAGGCCAGGTAGTCGGCGCCGGCCTCGCGCGCGCGGCCCCGGCTCTGGCGGATCGCCTCCCTCACGCTACCGAAGCAGTCGCCGTCGGCACGCTCCTGGATGGTGACGACCCAGTCGACGCCGAAGAAGAGGCTGATCTGCTCGTCGAGGATGGCCCCCCCGCCCCCGCCCGGCGCGGCCCCGGCCGCCGTCTCCCGCGGCCGCTCCAGGCGCATCGTGCGCATGACCAGGAACATGTGCTTCTCGAACCGCTCCGCCTTGGGCCGCTGGGGGACGTTGAGCACGTCCTCGAGGGCGAGCGGATGCAGGCCCAGCCGCTCGCCCAGGCGGGCGAGGAGCGCGGGATCGCCGAGGCCGTCGACGTTGATCCACGTCACGGTGCCGGGCGTCAGCCGAGCGAGGGCGGCGTCGATCGTCGGGACTCGCTCCACCTCGAGGGTACCGGCTCCGAGGCTCATGACGTCGATGACCGCCGGCGCCGCCGACTCTGCCGCCACCAGCGTGCCCGGGGGCGCCCCCGGCCGGATGCGAGTCGCCCGCGGGCGTCGCACACCGAGGGCCGCGCGCAGGTGTTGCTGGCGTCGCGTCAAACTCATCAGCGCTTCATGCTCGGGGAGCCCCGCGGGGTTGTCAAGGCACCGCTGTGGTACAGTCCGGATCCAGCATGACGTCCGCCCTCGGCGCCGAGCGTGGCCTCGCGATCGAGCTGGCCCGCGCCGCCGGTGATCTCCTGCGCGACGAGCTGCTCGGCCCCCGCCGCATCGTCTTCAAGGGCTTCCCCACCAATCTGGTCACCGAGATGGACGCCCGGGCCGAGGCGCTCGATCGTCGACGGTCTGCTCGCCGCCTTTCCCGAGGACGCCATCCTGGCCGAGGAGCGCGGCGCCCGGTCGGGTCGCTCGGGGCGCCGGTGGATCATCGACCCGCTCGACGGCACCACCAACTACGCGCACGGCCTGCCGGTCTTCGGGGTGTCGATTGCCCTCGAGCGAGCGGGGCCGGGTGCTGCTGGGGGTGGTGTACGACCCGAGCCAGCGCGAGCTGTTCGTGGCCGAGCGTGGGGCCGGGGCCTTCTGCAACGACGCGCGCCTGGCCGTGTCGAGCGCGGCGACGCTCGATGCGAGTCTGCTCGCCACCGGCTTTCCTTACGACATCCGCGTGAATCCCGACAACAATCTCGCCGAGTACCCGGTCTTCGCCGTGCGGACGCGCGGCGTGCGCCGGATGGGCTCGGCGGTGATCGACCTGGCCTGGGTGGCGGCCGGCCGCTTCGACGGCTTCTGGGAGCTGCGGCTGGGACCGTGGGACGTGGCGGCGGGCGGGCTCATGGTGGAAGAGGCCGGCGGGCGGCTCACCTCGCTCACCGGGGGGCCGGTCGACCTCGAGGCACCGGCCGTCGTCGCCAGCAATGGCCGCATCCACGACGAGATCCTGGGCGTGCTGAGGGAGATCCGCAGGACATGAGGTCGTTCGTCAGGCCGCCGCCGTGGCCTTCCGCGGCACGCGCTCGGCGCCCGACCCCGTCAACGATTCACGGCCCGGGCGGCCTCGGCGTCGACACCGGGGCGCCGCGCACGTAGCGAGCGTCGATCGCCGCCCGGACCTGGGCCGGCGTCTTGCCCTCGCGGGTGGCCTGCATCACGTCACGCGTGATGTCCAGGCACAGGCTTCAGGTCGCCGCGTGGCTGGTCCACGTGGTCCGCTCCGGGCTGCTGCTCTTGATGTAGCAGGCGCGATTGGAGTCGTGGCCGAGCTGCGCGCAGCCGCACGTGCACGGCATCCACCTCAGCACGTCGCCGCGGTCGCGGGCAAACCGGTAGAGCTCGGCGGTGTCGGCCCCGCTGGCGAACACCGGGAGAGCGCCGCCGCCGCGGGTCTGGACCTGATCTCCGATGGCGTCTGTCGTCACCGGATCGTCGGCGGACTGCGCCCACCAGGCCACTCCGCCGACGACGGCCACGGCGACGACGACACCGAGCCCGAACGTCAGCGCGGTGGAGAGACGGCGAGAGGACATGCGTGGCTCCTCCGTGGCGTCAGTCCGGGCGGGTCAATGCGTACTCGCGGCCGCCCAGGCGCAGCGCGCCGCGTCCAGTCCGCTCGTCGTACTCGGCCAGGGCCAGGAGCTGATAGGCGGCGGCCCGGCTCAGGCGCGCCTCGAAGGCGCCGGCCTTGACCGCGGCGTACGGCACGTCGCCGGCACCGACCCGCAGCGTGGCGGGATCGAGGTCCTCCTCGACGCCGTCGTTGAGCCAGGCGTGCAGGCCGTGGCCGCGTGGCTCGACCCGCGTGACGACGAACGGCACGTCGTCCACGCCGACCGGGATGCGCACGCGCGTCTGGATGAAGTAGCCGTCGCCGTCGCGCCGCAGGTTGCCACGCAGGTTGGCCAGCACCCCCGGATGGGTGATCTGCACGTCACCGTCCCACCACTCGCCCTCGACATCCACGCGCAGGGCCGGCAGTGTCCACTCGGTCGGCGGAACCGCGGCCATCAGAACACCACGCTGGCGAACGTGACGACGCCCTGAGGGTCGGGCCACTGGCCGTAGCGGCGCAGGGTCCCGGGCACGCCGCCGAGCGCGCGTAGCAGCGCGTAGATCGGCGACAGGCCGCAGATGCGCCGGCGGTCGCCGTCGCGCCGGACCGACTCGAAGAAGCCGGCGGCATCCCCCGCCTCGACGGCGGCCAGCATCTGCTCGGTCCTCGCGATCGATCACCGACAGCTCGGCCGGCGAGATCGGCGCCGGGTCGCCGAAGCGTGGCCCCACGTGGGCCAGGTCGGCCCCGGCAATGAACGCCACCCGCCGGCCGGAGGCGGCCGCCGTCTCCGCGAGTGCATCGAGGAAGGCGCGCACCCGCCGATCGTCCTCGGGCCCCTGCCCGCGAGCCAGCGCCTCGTGCACGAAGCTCGTCAGCACGGGAACGATGGCCGTCTCGCGGTGGCCCGCGTAGAGATATTGCAGGAAGACAGCCTGGAACTCGATCGAGTGCTCATTGCGGTGCGCCAGCTCCGAGCCGAAGCAGTCCTGGCGGGCCCGGCCGGCCAGCGCGTCGACGAAGTCGCGATCGACCCGGGCCGGGCCCAGCGGGGTGTCGTAGTCTTTGCGGGTCAGCGCGAAGGGATGGGCCATGCCCGCGTGGCAGGTACCGAAGACCACGAAGAGATCGGCCTCGCCCCGCTCGGCCAGGTCGCGGTACGCCCACGCGTAGGCCGGGCCCCCGCGGTGGAAGTCGATGTGCGGCGCGATCAGGCCGCCGACCCCGCCGCCCCGGAACGGCGCGGCGGTGCCAGGACCGGCCGGTGGCGCGAAGAAGCCGTCCATCATGGCGCGCAGTCGGACCGGGTCATCGGGGTACGCGCCGCCCGCGTGGCTGGCCGGGCGGCTCGGGGCGTCGAGGAATGTTCGGTCGACCTCGTGCCGCCGGCGCGCGAAGGCCTCGCTGTCCAGGAAGCCCTGGTCGTCGAGGGCGGCGATGAGGCTCTCGATGTGTTCGCGGCGTACGGGCTGGCCCGCGCTGCGGGCGACCTCGGCCTGGATGGCGGCCACGTCGCGCTCGCCGTCGAACAGCGCGAGCACCTGCAGCAGTCCCAGCGGCACCAGGACGACGGCGGGTGTGTAGCCGGCGGGGTCGCGCAGCGCCAGGTACCGCTCGCCGTCCTGCTCGACGGGAAACGTCTCGATGTTGCGCAGCCGGGGGGCGGGTCCGCTCACGGCTTGAGGTAGTTCAGAGCCGAGGCCACATAAATCCTGGCTGCGTCGACGAGTTCTCCGACCTCGACGTGCTCGTCGACCTGGTGCGGGATGAGCCGGTGCCCGGGCCCGCAGGTGACGATCGGGATGCCGAGCGTCATCCTCAAGATCGTCCCGTCGGTGGAGCCAGGGACACCACCGAAGCGCGGCGCGCGACCGGTAGCCTGGCGCACACCCCGCACCATGGCGCGCACCAGCGGCTCGCTGCGCTCCACGCGCGTGGCCAGCCGGAAGCCGTTCACCGGCTGCCACTCGACGGTCGAGCCCGGGCAGGCCTGCATCACCTGCTGGCAGGCCAGCGTCGATCTCCTTGGCGACGGCCTCGGCGTCGGGGCCCGGCGTGAGCCGCACGTCGAGCGTCGCCTGGGCCACCGAGGGAATCACGTTCGATTGCGGCACCCCCTGCACGGGGGCCAGCGCCACCGTCGGCGTGACCGTGGGCGGGCGCAGGTGGGGACTGCGACGGCAGAGGCGGCGCAGCCGACGCTCCAGCGCCGGCGCCTCCCGGAGCAGCGCCCCCAGGGCGGTGATCGGGTTCACCCCGGCCTCCGGCATGGCGCCGTGGGCCATGCGGCCGCGCATCGTCACCCTGGCCCACACGACCCCGCGCTGCTCGAGACACAGCTCGTTCTGCTCGGGCTCGCAGATGATCGCCGCCGACAGCGCGCGGCCGAGGTCGGTCGTGCACAGGTGGCGGGCGCCGATCATGTCGCCCTCCTCGTCCACCAGCGCGCCCACGACGAGGCGGCCACCCAGGCGCGTCCCGCTGCGCCTGATCGCCGCGGCCGCGATCATGGCCGCGGCCAGCCCGCTCTTCATGTCGGCGCTGCCGCGTCCGTAGATCCGGCCATCGACGAGGTCGCCGCCGAACGGCGCGTGGCTCCACTCGGCCGCGATTGCCCTCGGTCACGACGTCGGTGTGGCCCTCGAGCAGGAGCGTGGGTCCGGCCGCGGCGTCACCGAGCGAGGCGAGGACGTTGGGCCGGCCGGGGGCGACCTCGTGGACCTCGATCGTGAATCCCTCGGCACGCAACCAGCGCTCGACGTACGCGGCCACCGCCGCCTCCGTCGCGGTGGGATCGCCCGGTCTCACGACGCTGGGAATGCGCACGAGGTCTCGGGTGAGCGCGATCAGCTCATCGGGATCGATGCGGGAGAGGACGTCGGCGACGCGCACGGGCGGGCCCGGGACGACCGGGCCTACTGCTGTGGAAAGGACAGGATCACCGAGTCCAGCCGGATGACCCGATACTCCTCGAGCGCAATGTAGAAGTAGTGCCCCTCGACCTCTTCGGGGCTCTCCTCGAAGGCGACGATGGTCTTGGCGTCCGGCATCTCGCGGAAGGCGTTGGCGCCCTCGTCGAAGCCGTCGCCGCGTGCCACCACCTCGCCGTAGCGGATCGGCGAGCCCTTGGGGCAGTTCACACGAACGTCGGCCGGAGCCTCGGCCATCATGCGGACAAGAAGGTTGATGCCGTATACCTTGATGGGAATGGTCGTCATGTCCCTCCTCGAACCCGTCACATCACTGTCATGATACCACGCGGTCCCGGAGCGGCCCGTCACACCGCCGCCGGATCCGGCGGCGGGTCGGGCTCGCCGGTGGTGAGCTGCTGTGGGTACTCGGGGGCGGTGAGCGTGCGCGGCGTCTGGTCGAGCGTCGTGAGAGCCCCGATCTCGTCACCGCCGGCCGCCCCGAGGTCGCGGAACTTGCGGGCGGCGGGCAGCACCCGCGTCTCCAGCGAGCCGACAGCGTTGTTGTAAGCGCGCACCGCCCGGCTCAGCGCGCCGCCGACCTCCTCCACGTGGCCGCCCAGCGTACGCAGTCGCTCGTAGAGCTGGCGCCCGAGCTCGCTGATCTGCGCCGCGTTGGTGGCCACGCGCTCCTGTCGCCAGCCGTAGCCGATGGCCCGCAGCAGGGCCACCAGCGTGGTCGGCGTGGCCACCACGATGCGACGGGCCATGCCGTCCTCGAGCAGCGCGGGATCGGCCTCCACGGCGGCGCCGACGAACGCCTCGCCCGGGATGAACATGACCACCAGCTCCGGCGCCGTCGCGAACTGCTCCCAGTACGCCTTGCCCGACAGCGTCGTCATGTGCTGTCGCACCTGGGCGGCGTGGCGCGCGTAGCCGCCGGCACGCTCCTCCGGCGTGGCCGCCCCGATCGCCTCGAGGTACGCGGCCAGCGGAACCTTGGCGTCGACGACGATCTCTCGCCCGCCCGGTAGGTGCACGACCATGTCGGGGCGCAGACGGCCACCACCCTGCCCCTCGACGGTGACCTGCTCGCCGTAATCGCAGTGCTCGGTCAGGCCGGCCAGCTCGACCACGCGGTGTAACGTGATCTCGCCCCACCGCCCGCGCACGTTGGGGGCGCGCAGCGCGGTAGCCAGCTGACCCGTCTCGCGTTGCAGGTCGGCGTGAGCGGCCGCCAGCGAGCGCAACTGCTCCTCGAGGCTGCCGTAGGCGTGCTGGCGCGTGGCCTCCAGCGCCCGCACGTGCCCCTCGTAACGGGTCAGGGCCTCCTGCAGTGGCCGCACGGCGGCGTCGATCGCCTCCTGCCGACGGCCGAGCTGGCTCGAGGCCATCTCGAGGAAGCTCGACTGGTTCTGCCGGAGGGCATCGGCTGACAGCGCCTTGAACGTGTCGGTCAGCCGGTCGCGCGCGTCGTCGAGCAGGCGCTTCTGCTCGGCGAGCGACTGGCGGGCGCCCTCCCAGCGCGCCTCCGCCTGGGTCCGCGCAGATCGCTCGCTCTCCAGCGCGCCGCGCAGGTCGCCGGTCTCGAGATCACGCTGGGTGAGCTGCTTGCGCAGCTCGTCGGCGAGCGATTCCAGCCCCGCCACCCGCGCCTGCAGCGCGGCTCCCTCGGCGTGGGCGGCGCCGGCCAGCCGCAGCCGCGCCACCGCCCACGCCAGGGCGCCGCCCAGCACGAGGCCGGCGGCCAGCAGGGCCAGCTCAATCACGCGCCGGCCTCCGGCCGCGCCAGTGTCGGCACACGACCCGCAGGCCGCACGGCGCGCAGACGACCGCGTCGCGGCGATCACGGCAGTCCCCGGACATCCGCTTGTGGCAAAGGGCGAAGTCGTACTTCACGGGATCGGCGGGATCGACCAGGGCCAGGCGGGCGGTGATCTCCTCGGCCATCTTCCAGTTGCGCGAGCGTCGACGCGTGAGACCGAGGGCCCGGCCCATGTTCTCGATGTGCGTGTCGACCGGGATCAGCAGGCGGGCCGGCGACAGCGTCGGTCCATAGCCCCAGATCCGGCGCCTCGCGACGGACCATCCAGCGCAGGAACAGGTGCAGCCGCTTGCACGGACCGCCGGCCGAGGGCAGCGGGAACAGGTGTCGGTAACCGCGTGAGAGGCGGCCGCGCGGGAAGATCTCGCGCACGTCAGCCTCCCAGAATGCGCGGGCGAAGCGCTCGAGGGGCGGCCCGATGGGGCCGGCCGGGTCGTCGTCACCCGCCACGAAGCACTTCTCGAGCGAGCCGTGCCGGGCCAGCAGGTCGCGCGCGGCCACGCAGAACGCCACGAGGTCGCGCGGGCGGTTGAACCGGTAGACGAAGCCGGCGAAGGCACCGGTGTGACGGACCGGGTCGAACTCCCGCACGAAAGCGGCCGGCGAGGCCCCCATCGCGCCCAGCACTCCCTCCAGCGCCCGCCCGAACAGGTCCACCCGGCCGTAGGCCAGGCACGTGGTGAGCAGGGCGACCACCTCGCGGTCGTCGGGGGCGGCGTAGCGGAGGGGGAACTCGATGGCATCGCGCGCGATCCGCGCGCTCGTAGTCAAACTCCCGGTAGAGCCGCTCGAGCGGCTCCCGGAGGGCGCCGGCTGATCTCATGCGGCGGCCTGCGCGGTCCAGCCGATGGTGCGCGTGTCCACGCCAGGCCCCAGCGTACTGCAAGACTTCGGCGGCGAGCGTCGATATCCGAGCCCGGGCTGGACCGCGCTCACGGGAGCCGCTTCACCGCCACCGGGCCACAGTCACCTCTGGCGTTGAAGGCGCGGAAGAAATCGGATCGCAGCCACTCGCAGCGCTCGAGGTCGGCGGCACCGAACGTGAGACCGACCGGTCGCGAGAGATCGACGCTGCCCCCCACCGAGATGGCGTAGTAGCCCTCGCCGGAGGTGACGATGACGGCCACGCACGGGGTACCGAAGTTCACGCGGTGGCGACGCTCGGTCTCGCATTCGACCTGGCTCGAGGTGTAGACGACACCCCGGGCGCCGAGCGCGAGGTCCGTCTCGGTGAAGAACGCCCACATCGGACCCGTCTCGGGCGCGCGCGACATCGACGCGCAGCCGGCCAGGCCGAGCACGGCGGCGACCAGCGCGGCGCGGCGAGCGAGCACGGTTCGTGAGGCGCAACCGGGGAACTGCACGCTACGTCTCCTCGTGAAGCGGGGCCTCGAATGTTGACCGAGGACACGGCGCCGGGCCGGCCGGCCGCCGCCGGAAATCCCGAATGAGCGGCATGATACCATGCGACTCGTCATCCGATGAGTCGCCTGCCCTCGCGCGCGCATCCGCTCACGGTCGGCGTGGTCGGTCTGGGGGCCATCGGCCGGCGCGTCTGCGAGGCGCTCGACGCCGGCCTGCCCGGCCTGCGCTTCGCCGGAGCCACCGCACGCACCCGCGACCGTGCCGAGGCGTTCCTGAAATCGCTCGCCACCCCCGCGCCGTTCCTGTCGCTCGACGAGCTCATCGGCGCCTGCGAGGTCGTCGTCGAGGCCTCCACGCAGGCGCACCTGCGGGAGATCGCGCCGAAGGCGCTCGGTGCCGGCCGCGACCTGGTCGTGCTCTCCTGCGGCGCCCTCCTCGGTCGCGCCGACTGGGTGGCGCTGGCCGAGAAGCATGGCGCCCGCATCCTCGTCCCGTCGGGCGCCATCGGGGGTCTCGACGCCGTCAAGGGCGGCGCCGTGGGGCCGATCACCTCGGTCACGATGGAGAGCCGCAAGGCACCCGCGGGCTGGGCGGGGGCGCCGTGGGTGCTCCAGCAGAAGATCGACCTCGACGCCATCCGCGAGGAGACGCTGATCTTCGAGGGGCCGGCCACGGCCGCCTGTCCAGCGTTTCCCGCCAACGTCAACGTGCTGGCCGCGCTGTCGCTGGCGGGCATCGGGCCCGAGCGCACGACCACGCGCATCTTCGCGGTGCCCGGCCTCACCCGCAACACCCATCGCATCAGCGTCGAGGGCGAGTTCGGCTCCTTCCAGCTCGAGGTACGCAACGTGCCCTCCGAGAACCCCCGCACCGGACGGCTGTCGTACCTCTCGACGATCGCGCTGCTGCGCGACCTCGGCTCCACGCTGCGGGTGGGGACCTGAGCGCCGACGCGGTCGGGGCCTCGTTCGATCGCATCGCCGAGCAGTACGCCGCCGACTTCGCCGACGAGCTCACCCGCAAGCCCTACGACGCCGAGCGGCACCTGCGCTCGCCCGACGTCCTGGCCAGCCAGGTGCGGCGGGCGGGGTCGCGGTGGATCGAGTCGAGGTGCGGGCGCCCTATCCGTTCGAGCACGCTAGCCAGCGACTGTATGTCACCGCCGTGGCCGCGTAGTCAGGCGCCGGCCGAGGGATGGACGCCGACGGTGTAGCCGTGGCCGATGGCCGCCACGATCGAGCGCGGCGTGAGGACGCGCACCCGCGCCGGCAGTGACGGGCGTGTCGTCGACCGGTAGCCGGCCGGCGTCCACTCCAGCACGCGAGGACCGAGGACCAGCCACGCCCGGTCGTCCGGGCCCGCGATCATCGCACCCGACGGCAGCCCGGCCAGCTCGGCGAGGTACGTCCGCTTGGCCGTCCCCGCCTCGAGTCGCTCGTCGTGCAGGACGACGTCGAGTGTCTCCGCCGACGGCATGCTCGCGATGCCGCGGGCTGCGACCCAGTGCTCGCGGAAGAGTCGGTAGCGCTCGCGCTGGCACTCGGCGCATGGCCGGTGCCCGGCGGCCAGCGCGGTGGCCTCGTCGAGGAAGAAGAGCTCGGTGTAGCGCCCCGGCGTCATGACCGCTCGCCGGCGTCCCTTGAACTGCAGGACGCAGTGGATCCAGCGCCGGAGGGTGAAGGGGTGGCGGATGCTCCCGGTGGCATCGTGCAGGCAGCCGCGATTGCCCATGAGCGTGCCGCGGTGAGGGGTGGCGACGATCTCCCCGAACGGCGTGACGCGGTTCCGTCGCGGCCCGCGCCGCTCGATGCGCGCTACCCCTGCCGGGCCTCGAGGTAGCGCTCGGCCTCGAGCGCGGCCATGCACCCGGTGCCGGCCGCGGTCACCGCCTGCCGCCAGGAGTAATCGGCCACATCCCCGGCGGCGAAGACGCCGGGCACCGAGGTCTGCGTCGTCCCCGGCACGACCTTGACGTAGCTGTTGGGCAGCAGCTCGAGCTGATCGCGGAACACCCGCGTGCTCGGCTCATGGCCGATGGCCACGAACAGGCCGTCGACCGGGTGCTCGCTGATCGCCCCGGTCTTGACGTTGCGCAGGGTGACGGCGGTCACCTTGCCGCGCGCGGGGTCGGCGATCCGCTCGACCACGCTGTCCCAGACAAAACTGATCTTGGGATTCTTGAGCGCGCGCTCCTGCATGATCTTCGAGGCCCGCAGGACGTCGCGGCGGTGCACGACCTCGACCTTGCGCCCCAGCCGGGCCAGGTACAGCGCCTCCTCCAGCGCGGAGTCGCCGCCGCCCACCACCATGATGTCCTGGTCGCGGAAGAAGAAGCCGTCGCAGGTCGCGCAGGTCGATACGCCGCGACCCATCAGCTCGCGCTCGCCGGGCAAGCCGAGCAGCTTGGAGGTGGCGCCGGTGGCCACGATCACCGTGTCGGCCTCGTAGGCCGTGTCGCCCGCGCTCACCACGAAGGGCCGCCGCGAGAAGTCCACGGCCGTCACGTCCTCGCCGATCATGTCGGTGCCGAAGCGCTCGGCTTGCTTGCGCATGGTCTCCATCAGCTCGGGGCCCATGATCCCGTCGACGAAGCCGGGATAGTTCTCGACCATGGTCGTCAGCACGAGCTGCCCGCCCGCCTGGATGCCCGTGAACATGAGCGGGGCCAGGTTCGCCCGGGCCGCATAGATCGCCGCCGTGTAGCCGGCGGGACCCGAGCCGATGATGACTACCTTGCGCGTCGTGGCCATGCGCTCCCAGACCTCCTCACGTCTTCAGATGCACGGGACGGGCCAGGCGATCCTCAGCGGTCGACGATGGACTCCAGCTCGGCCAGGTCCCGGATTTCGTAGAGGGGGGGCGGGATTCCCGGTGGCAACGGATCGCGGTCGGGGTTGATCCACGCCGCGTCCATGCCGACGCCGTGGGCGCCGACCACGTCGATGTCCGCCCGGTCGCCGACGAACAGGGTCGCCCGGGGCTCGGCGCCGGTGCGGCGGATGGCCTCCTGGAAGATGTCCGCCCGCGGCTTGCGCCAGCCGACCTCGTCGGAGACCACGATGGCCGCGAACAGGTCACGCACGCCGGCGGCGTCCAGGATCGCCAGCGCCGTCGGCGTGTAGTCGAAGTTGGAGACGACGGCCAGCTGGTAACGCCCGGCCAGGCGCCGCAGCAGCGGGCCATAGTGGTCGGGGAACCGTGCGGCCTTGGCCAGCTGATGGCGGTGGGCGTCGATGAGGGCCACGTCCAGCCCGGCCGGCACCTCGCGCGGATCCACGGCCAGCACGCGGAAGAACTCGGCGAAGCGCTCCTGGGCGGCGACCTCGCGGTGGTCGATGGCGCGGCGGCGCTCGGCCTCCTGCCACGAGGCGAGCAGCGCGGCATACGTCCGCTCCAGCGTCATACCGGGCATCTGCGCGGCCAGTACCGCGTGCAGGTGCCCCGCGGTCGAGCGCACGCGCTTGCCGCCGATCTCGATCTCGGGCAGCCGATCGCGCTGGAAGTGCACGAGCGTGTCGAACAGGTCGAAGAAGACGGCGCCGTAGGCCATCAGAGCGGCTTCCGGGCAGTGTAGCCCTCGTCGAGCCCGTGCCAGTGCGTGATGCGCTGCTCTCCATAGCGCCAGCACAGGTTGACGACACGCCCGTCCCGTAGATGGGCGAAGTCGACGAGCCCGAGGCCGAGATCCTTGATCACGCCGCCCAGTCCCTGGATCTCCTCGATCCCCTGCCGCAGCTCGCGCGTGCCCGTCTCCACGCGCTCACGCCGCTGCCGCCACGCGGCCTGGTCGAGGACACCTCCCCCGGAGGTCGTGATCCGCTGCTGCTCGGCGTCCAGCCACTGCTGGGCCTCGTGGGCCGCCGCCTGGGCCCTCATCGCGCGCCGCATGGACTCGGTGAGCTGGGGGATCAGCCGCTCGACCTCGTCCGGCGCGAAGTACCGGTCAGCCACGGCGCGGCGCCAGTCCCTGCTCGACGAACACGGCGTGGACCTCCTTGGGGCCGTGCACGCCTCGCGTGAGCGTCAGCTCGATGTCGGCGGTACGGCTCGGGCCCGTGATGAAGTTGATCGAGGCGCCCCGCTCGGCCGGCGCCACGCCGTCGTGCCAGGCCTCCAGCGCGAGCCCGGCCTGCTCCAGCGACTCGACGAGCGCCTCCCGGCCGAACACCGCTACGTGGCAGGGCGGCAGCAGCGAGGTCGAGCGCGGGCGGCCGGCGCCGGAGACGAGGACGAGCGTGCCGGTCTCGGCGATCGCGAGGTCGACGCCGGTGACCCCCAGATCCGCCGCGGCGGCCGTCGCCCGCAGTCGCTGCCGCTCGGCGTCGGGAACCTCGCCGGCCGGCGCCGCCGTCGCCTCCAGGCCGCGCGCGGCCAGGGGCGCGGCGACGTCGAGGCCGATCGCCTCTCCGTGCCAGGCCACCACCCGATGCATCCCTCGCTCGCCGGCGATGCGCGCGATCGCGTCGGGCACCGCGCCCGGATCCGCCACCCGGTGGAGCACGCCGCCCACGCGCTCGAACTCGTGGCGGAAGCGCTCGAGGGTCTCGCGCCAGCGCTCCGACAGCTCGCGGCGCAGCACCTCGAGCCGTTCGGCCGGGCGGGTCGGCCGCGCCGAGGTCTCGGCCGTGAACAGGCCCGGCGTCCGCCCCATCTGGGCCCGGATGCGTCCCAGGAACTCGGCCCGCGTCGTCACCGGCGGGCCTCGCGCTCGAGGTCCGCCCAGCGCTCCTGAAAGGTCCGGCTGGCGATCGGGGGCAGGTCGCGCGTGCGCGTCCACTCCCCGAAGACCAGCGGCAGCCGGTGGATGACGCCGCCCCGCGCGAACGGCCGCTGGAACAGGCGGCCGACCCGGCGCCGAGAGCCGATAGAGCGCGGGCCGCTGCAGCAGGCGGCCGAGCGCGCCGAAGACGACACGCTCCGGCCACGGGGCGAGGCGGCGCTCGTCGACCTCTCGCGCAGCTCGATCAGCATCCGCGGGATGTCGATCCGCACCGGACAGGCGTCCGCGCACGCCCCGCACAGCGAGGAGGCGTGGGCCAGGTCCTTCACCGACGGCCGGCCCCTCGAGCATCGCCGTCAGCAGGATGCCGATCGGACCCGGATAGGTGTAGCCGTAGGCGTGGCCGCCGATCTGGCGGTAGACGGGACACACGTTGAGGCAGGCGCCGCAGCGCAGGCACGTACAGCGCCTCGCGCAGCGGCCCGGCGATCTGGCCGATCGCGGCCGTTGTCGAGCAGGACCAGGTGGAACTCCTCCGGGCCCTCCAGCTCGCCCGCCGCGGCGGGGGCCGCTCACCAGCGTGGTGTAGACCGACAGCTTCTGGCCGGTGGCGCTCTTGGCCAGGATCGCCAGGAACACCGCGAGGTCGGTCATCGAGGGGATGACCTTCTCGACGCCCATGACCGCCACGTGCACGCGCGGCAGCGAGGTCACCATGCGGCCGTTGCCCTCGTTGGTGACGAGGACGACGGTGCCGGTGTCGGCCACCGCGAAGTTGGCGCCGGTGATGCCCAGGTCGGCGTCGAGGAACTTCTCGCGCAGCTCGACCCGCGCGCGATGCGCGGTGAGCACCTCGGGGTCGGCCTCGGACCGGCCGCTCCAGCTCGCGCGAGAAGAGCTCGGCCACCTGCCCCTTCGTCTTGTGGATGGCGGGCGCGATGATGTGCGACGGCCGCTCGTGGGCGAGCTGGATGATGTACTCGCCGAGATCGGTCTCGATCGGGACGACGCCGGCCGCCTCCAGCGCCTCGTTGAGGTGGATCTCCTCGGTCGCCATCGACTTCGACTTCACGGCCATGCGGGCGCCGGTCCGGTCGCGGCGATGTCGCAGCACGATCGCGACGCGCGTCCTCGGCGGTGGTGGCGCAGTGCACGTGGCCGCCCAGCCGCTCGACGTTGTCGACGAGCCGCTCCAGGTGCTGGTCGAGGTGCTGGAGCGTCGCCTCCTTGATGCGCCCGGGCCCGGTCGCGCAGCGCCTCGCCCTCCGGGAACTCGTCGAAGGCCTCGCGGCGCAGCCCGATGAACTTGGTCGTCGCGATGCCCAGCGCCTCTTGCAGGAAGCCGTCACGGAGCGCGTGGCCGGCGCGCTCGCGAAACGGCGTCGGTCGGGGCCGGCTCGCTCACCGCGACGTCTCCTCGGGGCCGAGCACCTCGGCCAGGTGCAGCGCCCGCACCGCGGGAGCCGCGCCGCGACAGCCCGCCCCGCATCTGCATGAGGCAGCCGGCGTCGCAGGCGACGACGCAGTCGGCGCCGGTGGCCTCGACGTTGGCCAGCTTCTTGTCGAGGATCGCCGAGGAGACCTCGGGCAGCCGCACCGAGAACGAGCCGCCGAAGCCGCAGCACTCGTCGCTGCCCGGCAGCTCGACGAGCTCGGCGCCGCCCAGGCCCCGCAGCAGCGCGCGCGGGCGTCTCCGACTCGTGCAGCCCGCGCAGCAGGTGGCAGGAGTCGTGGTACGTCAGCCGGCCGGCTGACCGGCGACTGCGAAAGCGGCGCCGCCCGAGCGCTTCGACGAGGAACTGCGACAGCTCGTAGCGTGCGCCCGGCCAGCGCGCTCGGCGGCCGTCCGCTCGGCCGGGGTCGTGCTTCGAGCAGCCCGGGATACTCGTGCTTGACCATCCAGGCGCAGGAGCCCGACGGGACCACGACGTGCCTCGGCGTCCTCGAAGAGCGCCACGGTGCGCCGGCCACGGCGGCGGCCTCGGCGTGATAGCCCGAGTTGAACAGCGGCAGCCCGCAGCACGTCTGGCCGGCCGGGAAATCGACGGCCACGCCGAGTCCGCGGAGCAGTCGCACGATCCGCTCGCCGACCTCGGGGTAGAACACGTCCCCCAGGCAGGTGACCATGAAGGCGACGCGGGCGGCGGGCGGTCACGCGTGCGGCGGCGGCGGCGAGACGACCACCAGGAGCAGGAGCCGGGCTCCGGAGTCGTTGGCGACACCGTGGGGGGCGCCGGCGGCGGCCACGATGGCCTCGCCCGCCTCCAGCGTCTCCTCGACGGCGCCCACCGTGAAGCGCCCGCGCCCGTCGAGCACCACGTAGACCTTGTCCTGGTCGTCGTGCGTGTGAGCCTTCTGGGCCTGGCCGGGCTCGAGCGCAGTACAGGTCCAGGTGCACGCGGGCGGTGGCGCCGAGGGTGATCTTGGCCATCTTGTCGGGCGAGAACCGGGCGTGCTCGCGCAGGCGGATCTTCACGGCTTCGCCACCCCGGCCGCCCGGGCCAGCAGCGTTACCGGGTGCACGACCTCGAGCACGCGGCCGCGCCGCGCGGGCGCCCTTGGCGATCTGCATCAGGCAGCCGGGATTGCCGGCGGCGACGACGGCGGCGCCGGTCTCGGCGATGCGGGCGAGCTTGAGGTCGAGCAGGCGGTCGGCCATCTCGGGCTCGAGGATATTGTAGACGCCGGCACTGCCGCAGCAGAGGTCGCTGTCAGCCAGCTCGACCAGCCGAGCCCCGGGATGCGCTGCAGGAGCGCGCGGGGCTGCGCTGCGGACCTTCTGGCCGTGGGCCAGGTGGCAGGCGTCGTGGTAGGTGACCGTGATCGGCAGCCGGGCCAGCGGCAGGTCGGCGTCGACGAGCAGCTCGGTGACGTCGCGCACGCGTCGTGCCCAGCCGCGCGGCCGGGGCCCCGGGCAGCCAGTGGCCGTAGTCGCGCACGGCCGAGCCGCAGCCCGCCGCGTTCGTCACGATCCAGTCCACGTCGTCGGGCAGGGCGTCCGCCAGCGCCGCGGCGCGCGCCTGGAAATCGTCGAGCCGGCCGGCGTGAAGCTCCAGCGCCCCGCAACAGCCCTGGCCCCGGGGGACGACGACGTCCCAGCCCGCCAGCGACAGCAGGCGCACGGTGTCTCGGTTGACGTCGTGGAAGAGGTAGCGCTGCACGCACCCGGTGATGACGGCCACGCGGCCACGCGACTTGCCGCGGGCCGGCAGGTACTCCGGCAGGCTGGCCTCGTCGGGCACGCGCTCGAGCAGCGCGTCCAGCGCGGCCAGCCGCGGAAAGCGGGCCAGCAGGCGGCTGCGCCGGACCAGGCTCTGCAGTCCCCAGCGCCGATAGCGACGGGCCAGGCCCAGCATGGGACCGAGCCGATCGGGATGCGGCAAGACCCCGAAGAGGAGCGCCGACAGCCAGCGCTCGCGCACCGGCCGCCCGCGCCGCTCCACCTCGCCCCGCGCGATCTCGAGCAGGGTTCCGAACTGCACGCCGGCCGGACACGCCGTCTCGCACGCCCGGCAGCCGAGACAGAGATCGAGATGACGCGTGTAGGTCGGCGTCGGCTGCAGCCGGCCCTCCGCCACCGCGCGCATCAGGTACAGGCGGCCGCGCGGTGAGTCCATCTCCTCGCCGAGGACGCGATAGGTGGGGCACTGCGGCAGGCAGATGCCGCAGTGCACGCACGTGCGGAGCATGGCCGTCGTCGCGGGATCGGCGAGGCCGGGGACGGCGTGGGAGGGAGCCGACACCAGGTCAGATACCGCCGACGAAGCGGCCGGGATTGAGCGTGCGCTGCGGATCGAACTCCTGCTTGAGCCCGCGCATGAGCGTTAGCGCCGGCGGCGGCACCGGGCCCCACGGATCGACGCGTGTCCGGAGCTCGGCGGGGCCGCGCTCGATCACGACGCTGCCGTCCTCGGCGGCGACGACCTCGCGCAGCCGCTCGACGACGCCGGCCATCATGGTGGGCTCCGCGGCGCCGACGGCGACGCGCAGCAGGCCGAGCGGCGCGCACGCCGTGACCACGACATCGCGGACGCCGCCCAGCGCCGCCCGCACCTGGCCGAGCGTCGCCGTGAGGCGGGCAGCCGCCGTGCTCACGCGCAGCGCGGTGACACCCGTCCGGGCCAGCATCCGATCGTATGTCGTCCAGAACCCGGGGCCCATCGTCTCCACGCGGGCGCTCCGCCGGCCGGCCGCCGCGGCGATCACCGCCTGCTGTGCCCGCACGGCGGGCTCCACGCTGCCGAACGACACGACGAGACCGGCGGTGGCCGCCGGCAGCCTGGTGGCCGCCAGCGCGGCGGCGTCGAGCAGCTCCAGCCGGCTCGGCTGCAGGGTGGAGTCGACGATGCTCGCCGCCAGGTCGAGCGCCGTCTCCACGCTGGCCAGCGGCACGAAGCTGGTGGCCTCGACCTCCGGCAACGGATGCAGGCGCAGCGTCAGCTCGCCGAGGACGGCCAGCGTCCCGAGCGAGCCGACCAGCAGCTTGGGGATGTCGTAGCCGCTCACCGACTTCACGACCTTGGCGCCGCCCCACGTCACCACGCCGTCGGCCTGGATGAAGCGCACGCCGAGCAGGAGATCGCGCATCGTCCCGTAGCGCACGCGCAGGGGCCCGCTGGCCGCGGTGGCGGCGATTCCGCCCACCGTGCGCGACGCCCAACCCGGCGGGTCGAGCGGCAGCGTCTGGCGGTGCGCGGCCAGCCGCGCGGCGAGGGCGCCGGCGGTGACGCCGGCCTGCACCGTCGCCGTCATGTCCTCGGGGTTGTGCTCGAGGATCGCGTCGAGGCCGCCGAGGTCGAGCACGACGTCGACGCGCTCGGGCGGCGAGCCGAGCGCCTGGGCGGTGCCGGCTCCGCGCGGCACCACGGCCAGCGCCTCGTCGTGGGCGAGCGCGACGATCCCCGCCGCCTCGTCCAGCGTGCGCGGCCGCACGAGCCACCGAGCGGGGCGGCCGTCGACCGCCGTTGCCGGCTCGGCCACCCCGTCGGCGCCGACGATCGCCGCCAGCGCGCCGCCCAGCGCCCGCGTGGTGACGCTCACACCCAGGTCCCGGCCGGCAGCACCGGCCGCTGGGGCCGGAACCCCTCGCCGCACGCCGGGTGCGTAGGCAGCAGCTTGCCGGGATTCATGAGGTGATCGGGATCGAAGACGCGCCGCAGGCGGTACATGAAGTTGAGGTCGGCCTCCGCGTACTGGAGCGGCAGGTTCTTGCCCTTGTCCAGGCCGATGCCGTGCTCGCCGGTGACGCTGCCGCCCAGCGCGATGCAGGCCCGCAGCAGCTCCTCGTTGGCCTCCTTCGCGCGCTCCAGCTCGTCGGGCCGGCGGTCGTCGTAGCAGATCATCGGGTGCAGGTTGCCGTCGCCAGCGTGGAACACGTTGGCGATGCGCAGCCGGTAGCGCTCGCCGATCGCCACCATCTCCCGCATGATCTGCGGCAGCTTCGAGCGTGGCACCACCGCGTCCTGCAGCAGATAGGTCGGACGTGAGCCGGCCCACGGCGCCGGCCGCCTCCTTGCGTCCCTTCCACAGCAGCGCCCGCTCGGCCTCGTTGCGGGCGACGCTCACCGAGAGCGCGCCGTGGGCGCGGCAGAGCGCTGCCGCCCGCTCGCCCTGTGTCTCGACCTCGGCACGCGGACCGTCCAGCTCGATCAGCAGCACGGCGCCCGCGCCCTCCGGGTAGCCGGCGCCGATGCCCGCGTTGATCGCCGAGATGATCGCCTCGTCCAGCATCTCGAGCGCGGCCGGGATCGATGCCGGCGGCGATGATGGCCGACACGGTCTCCGAGGCCTCGACGACAGAGCGGAAGGCCGCGAGCACCGTCTTCACCGCCTCCGGCAGGTGCGTGAGCCGCACGGTGACGGCGGTCACCAGGCCGAAGGTGCCCTCGGAGCCGACGGCGACTCCGGTGAGGTCGTAGCCCGGGCGATCCGCGGTCTTGCCGCCGAGCTGCACGACCTCACCGTTGCCGGTAACCATCTCGAGCCCCAGGACGTGATTGGTCGTGATCCCGTACTTCAGGCAGTGTGGTCCGCCCGCGTTCGTGGACACGTTGCCGCCGATAGACGAGACCATCTGGCTGGACGGGTCGGGCGCGAAGAACCAGCCGCGCTCCCGCACGGCGTTGGACAGCCACAGGTTGATGAGCCCGGGCTGCACGATCGCGCAGCGGTTGGGCGGGTCGATCTCGAGGATGGCATTCATGCGGTTCATCGACACCATCACGCCGCCCTGCGGCGCCATAGCGCCGCCGATCAGGCCGGTGCCCGATCCCCTCGGCACGATCGGCACCCGCGCGGCCCGGCACAGCGCGGACGATCCCCTGTACCTGATCCGCCCGCTCCGGCAGCACCACCGCATCCGGCGCTCCCTTGTAGAACGTGTGCATGTCGCACTCGTACACCATCCGCCCCTCGGCGGTGAGCACGAGCCCGTCCACCCCCACGATTCGCCGTAGCTCCGCAACCACCTCCGCACTCAATCCCATCGCAGCCAGCAGTTTACCCCCTCACGCCGCAGATGGACCCCGGGACTCCTGCTCGACCGGAATACCTCATGGGATTGGCAACAACAGGGACCGCGGAGAGACGGACAGTGACCGTGAGGACGACCGCTTCGAGCGGCGGCTTTGCCGCCGCCGTTCGGGCTCTTGGGGGAGGCGGCGGAGCGGGCCGTCAGGCCCGCGGAGCTCGGAAGGGGGGCGAAGCCCCCTTCGAGGAACGCTAGCCCCCCTCCGCGGAAATCCGCCAGGTGTCGCCGGAGGTCAGCAGCTTGGCGATGTCGCCGGGGCCGCGCTCGGCCAGCGCGTGCTGCTCCTGCTCGAGCGATCACGTCCTCGTAGATGGGCGCCTCGACGTCGACCAGCACGCCGATGGGCACCGGGAAGTCAGGCGCGAACAGGTCGGCCAGCAACTTGGCGGCGTTCAGGTTCTTCTCGTCGTGCACCCAGAGCGCGCTCTCCGGCACGCCTTGGCGGGATCGACCACCTTCGGCATCACGCCTTCCATGATGACGGCCTTGCGGGCGTCGGGCGGCCCGAACAGCAGCGGCTTGCCGTGCTGCGAGCCGAAGCTCGTACATGCACCTTCGACTCCTTGTCGTAGAGCACGTTCCAGGCCAGGTCGTTGTAGACGTTGCAGTTCTGGAGGATCTCCAGGAACGCGCGTCCCCTGGTGCGCCGCCGCCCGCTTCAGCATCTCGTCCATGTGCGGGATGTTGCGGTCGACCGTGCGGCGCCACGAAGGTGGCACCGCAGCCCAGCGCGAAGGCGAGCGGGTTGACCGGTCGGTCGGCCGAGCCGAGGGGGGTGGACTTGGTCACCTTGCCGAGCTCGCTCGTCGGCGAGTACTGGCCCTTGGTGAGGCCGTAGATCCGGTTGTTGAACAGCAGGATGGTCACGTCCACGTTGCGGCGCAGCACGTGCAGCATGTGGTTGCCGCCGATCGACAGCCCATCGCCGTCGCCGGTCACCACGAAGACCTTCAGCTCCGGGCGCGCCACGCTTGAGGCCGGTGGCGAGCGCGGGGGCCCGGCCGTGGATCGTGTGGAAGCCGTAGGTGTTCATGTAGTACGGGAAACGGCTCGAGCAGCCGATCCCCGAGATGAACACGATGTTCTCGCTGCGGGATGCCGAGGTCCGGCATCGACTTCTGGACGGCGCTCAGGATGGCGTAGTCGCCGCAGCCCGGGCACCACCGCACGTCCTGGTCGGACTCGAAGTCCTTCTTCGTGTACTTGGGCGCCGCGCGCCCCCGTCGTGCTCATTTCGTGCTCCCACTCAGTTGGTTGATGGCGTCCAGGATCTCCTCGCTCGCCAGCGGCAGCCCCCGCACCCGGTTGAAGCCGACGGCGTCGACGAGATACTCGGCCCGCAGCACCCGGACCAGCTGGCCGCTGTTGATCTCCGGCACCAGCACCTTGCGGTACTCGCGCAGGATGTGGCCGAGGTCGGGCGGCAGCGGGTTGAGATGGCGTAGGTGGATCGAGGCGACCGACGTACCCGCGGCCTGCGCGCGCTCGACCGCGGCGGTGATCGATCCGTACGTGCCGCCCCAGCCGACGACCAGCAGGTCGCCGGTGGCCGGGCCGTTGATGGAGGTCGGCGGGATCTCCTGGCGCCACGCGCCGCACCTTCTCGGCGCGCGTGCGGACCATGTGGTCGTGGTTCTCGGGATCGTAGGAGATGTTGCCGGTGACGTCCTGCTTCTCGATGCCGCCGATGCGGTGCTCGAGCCCGGGCGTGCCCGGCCGCACCCACGGCCGCGCCAGCGTGGCGGGATCGCGCAGGTACGGAAAGAAGCCCTCGGCTTCCGTCCGGAAGTGGACGTCGATGGGCGGCAGGGTGGCCGGATCGGGGATCAGCCACGGCTCGGAGCCGTTGGCCAGGAACCCGTCGGACAGCACCATGACCGGCACCATGTACTTGAGCGCGATCCGCACGGCCTCGTAGGCGACGTAGAAGCAGTCGCCCGGCGTGGCCGGGGCCAGCACGACGATCGGCGATTCGCTGTTGCGGCCGTACAGCGCCTGCATCAGGTCGGCCTGCTCGGTCTTGGTCGGCAGGCCGGTCGAGGGGCCCGCCGCGCTGGATGTTCGAAGATCACCAGCGGCAGCTCCGCGGTCACGGCCAGACCGATCGCCTCGCCCTTGAGCGCGATGCCGGGGCCGCTCGAGCACGTCACGCCGATGGCGCCGCCGAAGGCGGCACCGATGGCCGCGGTGACCGCCGCGATCTCGTCCTCGGCCTGGATCGTGCGGACGCCGAAGCGCTTGTGCATCGCCAGCTCCTCGAGGACGCTCGAGGCCGGCGTGATCGGATAGGCGCCGTAGACGATCGGCAAGCGTCGAGCGCTGGCCGGCGGCCAGTAGACCCCAGGCGAGGGCCCGGTTGCCGGTCATGGCTGCGGTAGAGGCCGGGCGGCCATCTCGGCCGGCTCGACCGTGTAACGACTCCTCGAAGATCTCCGCCGTCTCGCCGAAGGCGTGGCCCGCCTTCAGCACGCGCGTGTTCGCCTCGGCGATGGCCGCGCTCTTCGCGAACTTCTTCGTGATCCAGTCGAGCGTCGGCTCCAGCGGCCGCGTGTAGATCCAGGACACGAGCCCGAGCGCGAAGAAGTTCTTGCGAGCGGTCCTTCTCCTTCGGTGTCGAGCGGCAGGTCCTCGAGGGCCTCGTGGTGAGGCCGCGTCATGTCGACCTTGTGCAGCCGGTAGCGCTCGCCCAGGGCGGCGTCGTCGAGCGGGTTCGACGCGTAGCCGGCCTTGTC
Source organism: uncultured Candidatus Rokubacteria bacterium (assembly GCA_963827505.1). Classification (GTDB taxonomy): domain Bacteria; phylum Methylomirabilota; class Methylomirabilia; order Rokubacteriales; family CSP1-6; genus AR5. The sequence goes on from CAWHBD010000001.1 coordinate 242,865, forward strand.
GAGGTTGCGCTTCTCGAAGGCGGCGGTGTTGACGATGAGCAGGCCGCCCGGCTTGAGGTCGCGGCAGGTGCACCTTGAGCGCGGCCGGGTTCATGGCCACCAGGCAGTCCAGCCGGTCGCCCGGCGTGTAGACGCGCTGGCTGCCGAACTGGAGCTGGAAGCTCGACACGCCGAACAGCGTGCCGGCCGGGGCGCGGATCTCGGCCGGGAAGTTCGGCAGCGTGGCAGAGGTCGTTGCCGGCCCAGGCCGACTCGGTCGTGAACTGCTCGCCCGTCAGCTGCATCCCGTCGCCGGAGTCGCCGGCGAACCGGATCACGGCCCGATCCAGCTCCTTGCGCGCCTTCCCGGCTCCTTTGACGGGCGTGGCCGTCTCGCTCATTGCCTATCCCTCTCTCGCAGTTGTGAGCCGCGCATCCGCTGCAGGCCGACCGCTCCGCTCCGCCTCTTGCGCACACCGCCTCCCGGTACCGGTGGGGCATCGGGATGACCGCTGAGTCGGCCGACCGGCGGAGACCGGCGCAGCGTCGGCAGGGCGTAACTGATCTTATCGGACGGGGTGGGCCGGGGCAAGGCATATCGCCAGCTTAGCCCGCGTCCATCTCGTGAGGCCGCTTGAGCGCGCCGCCGGGCGGCAGATTGAGCACGGCCTCGGGAAACAGGCCCGCCAGCCAGCGAATCACGTCGCTCACGGTGACGACGCCGAGCGGTATCCCGGCGGCGTCGACCAGCGGGACGGTGCGGTAGCCGGCCACGCTCATGCAGTGCACCGCGAACGCCACCCGGTCGCCCGGCCGCAGCGCCTCGGGGTCGCGCGTCATCACCTCACCCAGCGTCGTCTCGCGCGGGGCGCGACCGAGCCCGGCCACCCTGGTCAGGACGTCGCGCTCGGTGAAGATGCCGACCAGGCGGCCCCCGGCGTCCACGACCAGCACACCGGCCTGGCGGTGGGCGAGCATCCGCTCGATGGCCTCCTGCACACTGGCGCTCTCGCGCAGGCACACGGGCTCGGCCGGCCCCAGAACTGCGATCTGGTCGTTGAGCAGAGCCCCGCGGATCTCCTGCAGCTCGCTCTCGATCGTGGCGGGATCGATCTCGTCGAACTCTGTCATCGGTGCCTCTCCTACGCCGGCGTCGGCGCTCGCCGGGCACGGCCCCGGGGCGCGCCGGCCGGCCCCTCGCTGGCCTCTTGCAGCATCTGCACGAACCGCTCGGCGGTGGGGGTCAGCGGCTTGTGGCGGCGATGGACGATGCCGACCGGCCGCACCAGATCCGGCATCGCGAGATCGACCACGGCCAGCGTCTTGATCGAAGCCTCCTTCTGCACCGCGTGACGGGGCAGGATGCTGAGGCCGGCGTCGATGCTGATCGCCTGCTTGATCGTCTCGATGTTGTCGAACTCCATCACGATGTTCGACGCGTACGTTGTGCTGGCGCAGCGCCCGATCGATCGCCTTGCGGATCGTCAGCTCGGGGTCGAACGCCACGAAGGGCTCCCCGCCTAGGTCGGCGGGCTCGACCAGGCGGCCGCCGGGCCAGCCGGTGGTTGGGATGGCAGACCAGGGCCATGGGCTCCTCGCGCAGCGGCACCACGCTGAGCGCGCGGTCGGCCGGACGGGTAGGACAGGATGCCGAGGTCGGCCTCGCCGTTCAGCACGGCCTCCACGACCTTGTGGGGATGCAGGCACTCGAGCTGGACGCGGGCCTGGGGATAGAGCGACATGAACTGCTGCATCGGCCGGCTCATGTCGTGCAGGCCGACCGAGTAGATGGCGGCCACCCGCACGGTGCCGTCGACCCGGGCCTTGACGGCGGCCACCTCGGTCTTGGCCTTCTCCCAGGCCTCGAGGATGCCGCGGGCGGCCTCGTAGAAGGCCTCGCCCTCCCGGGTGACCACGAAGGGCCGCTTGGTGCGGTCGATCAGCACCACGCCGAGCTGCGCCTCGAGCTGCTGCACGGCCTGGCTGGCCGCCGACTGGGAGACGAAGTTCTGCTCGGCCCCACGCGAGAAGGACCGGAGCCGGACGACGTCGCAGTAGAGCCGGAGGGTTTCGAGGTGCACGGCCAGTGAGTCTACTTCATTAGCTGTACTGATACCCGGAATATGAATTTTCCGCTAATGACTAATGCTGGACCGGCGAGTACTATCGTGCAACTCTTCACAAGAACACGCGCCGAAGCAGTGAGCGGACCCTCCATCAAAGCGGGATGCAGCGATGGAGCAGCAGGGCCTCTACGATCCCGCTCACGAGCACGACGCCTGCGGCGTCGGCTTCGTCGTGGACATCAAGGGCGGGCGCTCTCACGCCATCGTGCGCAAGGCCCTCCAGGTGCTGATGAACCTGCTGCACCGCGGCGCCTGTGGGTGCGAGGTCAACACGGGCGACGGCGCCGGCATCCTCGTGCAGATGCCCGACCGCTTCCTGCGCCGCGAGTGCGCACGCCTGGGCCTCGACCCTGCCCGCCGGCCGGCGACTACGGGGCCGGCCTGGTCTTCCTGCCCCGCGAGCCGACGGAGGCCGACAAGGTCCGCGCGCTCCTGCGACTCGATCGTCGACGAGGAAGGGCAGACGCTGCTCGGCTGGCGCGACGTGCCCACCGACGACCGCCAGCTCGGCGCCAGCGCGCGGTCGGTGGAGCCCACGATCAAGCAGGTCTTCATCGGCCGCGGCCCCGCCGTGCGCGACCGCGGCGCGTTCGAGCGCAAGCTCTACGTGATCCGCAAGCGCGTTCGAGCACGCGATCGACGGTCTCGACATCCCCGAGCGGACGTTCTTCTACGTGCCGAGCCTGTCGTCGCAACACGCTCATCTACAAGGGCATGCTGAGCGCCGACCAGATCGAGCCGATGTTCCCGGACCTGGTGGATCCCGCTGGTGGAGTCGCGCGCTGGCCCTGGTCCACCAGCGGTTCACCACCAACACCTTCCCGTCGTGGCCGCTGGCGCATCCCTACCGCTACGTGGCCCACAACGGCGAGATCAACACGCTGCGCGGCAACATCAACTGGATGCGGGCGCGGGAGGCGCTGTGCCGCGTCCGAGGTGCTCGGGGACGACCTCGCGAAGGTGCTCCCGGTCGATCCGCGAGGGCGGCAGCGACACGGCGACGTTCGACAACGTGCTCGAGTTCCTCGTCATGGCCGGCCGGTCGCTGCCCCACGCGATCCTCATGATGATCCCGGAGCCATGGCAGCGGCCACGAGTCGATGAGCCACGAGCCGCAAGGCCTTCTACGAGTACCACGCCTGCCTGATGGAGCCCTGGGACGGCCCCGCCTCCATCGCGTTCACCGACGGCACCGTCATCGGCGCCGTGCTCGACCGCAACGGCCTGCGGCCCTCGCGCTACTACGTGACCAAGGACGGCATGGTGGTGATGGCCTCCGAGGTCGGCGTGCTCGACATCCCGCGCCGATCGGATCGCTCCTCAAGGAGCGGCTGCACCCGGGCAGGATCTTCCTCGTCGACACCGCCCAGGGCCGGATCATCGACGACGACGGAGATCAAGACCGCCCTACGCCGCCGAGCACCCCTACGCGGAGTGGCTGCGGGACCACGTCGTGCGACTGGCCAGCCTGCCCGAGCCGCCCGGCGCCGGCGCGCCGACCACGACACGGTGCTCGCCGCGGCAGATCGCCTTCGGCTACACGCACGAGGACCTCCGCCTGCTGCTCGGCCCCATGGCCAAGAACGGCGAGGAGCCGATCGGCTCCATGGGCACCGACACCTCGCTGGCCGTGCTCTCCGATCGGCCCGCGCCTGCTCTACGACTATTTCAAGCAGCTCTTCGCCCAGGTGACCAACCCGCCGCTCGACGGCATCCGCGAGGAGCTGGTCACCCAGATCGCGACCGACGATCGGGCCCGAGGGCAACCTGCTGCAGCCGATGCCGGAGGCGTGCCGCCAGATCGCAGCTCCAGACCCCGGTCCTGACCAACGAGGAGGTCGCCAGCTCCGTCACGTCGACCACGCCTGGCTTCCGCGCCGCCACGCTGCCGATGCTCTTCCCGGTCGCCGACGGGCGCCGCCGGCCTCGAGCGCGCGCTGGACGAGCTGCAGCGCGCAGGCCAGCGCGGCCATCGCCGACGGCCACGACATCCTCATCCTGTCCGACCGCGGGGTCGACGCGGGAGCGCGCGCGCCATCCCGAGCCTGCTCGCCACCGCGGCCGTGCACCATCACCTGGTGCGCCGAGGGCGAGCGCACGCGCTGCGGCCTCGTCATGGAGACGGGCGACGCCCGCGAGGTCCACCACGTGTGCCTGCTCATCGGCTACGGCGCCGGCGCCGTGAACCCCTGGCTGGCCTTCGAGACCCTCGACGACATGATCCGCCAGGGGCTGCTGCCCGGCGTCGACCGGGCCAAGGCGGTCAAGCAACTACATCAAGGCGCTCAACAAGGGCATCCTCAAGGTGATGTCCAAGATGGGGATCTCGACGCTGCAGAGCTACTGCGGCGCCCAGATCTTCGAGGCCATCGGGCTGAACCGCGACGTTCGTCGACCGCTACTTCACGTGGACCGCCTCGCGCATGGGCGGCATCGGCCTCGAGGTGATCGCCGAGGAGGTCCGCCGCTGCCACGACGCCGCCTTCCCGGCCCGGCCGACCGGCCGCGCCGACCTGGACTGGGGCGGCGAGTACCAGTGGCGGCGCGACGGCGAGTACCACCTGTTCAACCCCGACACGGTCTTCAAGCTCCAGCATGCGACGCGGACCGGCCAGTACCGGATCTTCCGCGAGTACACGAAGCTGGTCGACGACCAGAGCCGGCACCTCGCCACCCTGCGCGGGCTCTTCGAGCTCAAGCCGTCCGGGCAGCCGGTGCCGCTGGACGAGGTGGAGCCGGTCGAGACCATCTTCAAGCGCTTCGCCACCGGGCGCCATGTCCTACGGCTCCATCAGCCAGGAGGCCCACGAGACCCTGGCCATCGCGATGAACCGCATCGGCGGCAAGTCGAACACCGGCGAAGGCGGCGAGGATCCCGCGCGCTACCAGCGCGATCCCAACGGCGACTGGCGCCGCAGCGCCATCAAGCAGGTGGCCTCGGCCCGCTTCGGCGTGACCAGCGAGTACCTCGTCAACGCCGATGATCTGCAGATCAAGATGGCCCAGGGCGCCAAGCCCGGCGAGGGCGGCCAGCTGCCCGGCCACAAGGTCTACCCGTGGATCGCCAAGGTCCGCTACGCGACGCCCGGGCGTGGGGCTGATCTCCCCGCCCCCGCACCACGACATCTACTCGATCGAGGACCTGGCCCAGCTCATCCACGACCTGAAGAACTCCAACCCGAAGGCGCGCATCCACGTCAAGCTGGTCGCCGAGGTCGGGGTCGGCACCGTGGCCGCCGGGGTGGCCAAGGCCCACGCCGACGTCGTGCTCATCTCCGGCCACGACGGCGGCACCGGGGCCTCGCCGCTGACGTCCATCAAGCACGGCGGCGTGCCGTGGGAGCTGGGGCTGGCCGAGACCCAGCAGGTGCTCGTGCTCAACAAGCTGCGCGACCGCATCGTCGTGCAGGTCGACGGCCAGATGAAGACCGGCCGCGACGTCGTCATCGCCGCCCTGCTCGGCGCCGAGGAGTTCGGCTTCTCGACCGGCGCCCCTGGTGGTCATGGGCTGCATCATGATGCGGGTCTGCCACCTGAACACCTGCCCGGTGGGCGTCGCCACCCAGGACCCCGAGCTGCGCAAGCGCTTCGCGGGCAAGCCCGAGTTCGTCGAGAACTTCTTCCGCTTCATCGCCGAGGAGGTCCGCGAGTACATGGCGCGGCTCGGCTTCCGCACCATGGACGAGATGATCGGCCGCGTCGACCGCCTCGACGTCAGGCCGGCGCGTCGACCACTGGAAGGCCAAGGGCCTCGACCTCGCCGCCATCCTGCACCGGCCCGGCCATGCCGGCCCGAGGTCGCCCGTCGCTGCGTGACGGCGCAGGACCACGGCCTCGACCGCGCGCTCGACCGGACCACGCTGATCCCGCGCTGCCGCGACGCGCGATCGAGCAGGCCGAGCCGGTGGAGCTCGCGCCTGCCGATCCGGAACGTCAACCGCACCGTCGGCACGATGCTCGGCTGCGAGATCACCACGCGCTGGGGCGGCGACGGGCTGCCCGACGACACCATCCGGTCCACTTCACGCGGCTCGGCCGGGCAGAGCTTCGGCGCCTTCGTGCCGCGCGGGCGTGACCTTCACGCTCGAGGGCGACGCCAACGACTACTGGGGCAAGGGGCTCTCGGGCGGCAAGCTCGTCGTCTTCCCGCCCCGCGAGGCCACCTTCGTGCCCGAGGAGAACATCGTCATCGGCAACGTCGCCCTCTACGGGGCGACCAGCGGCGAGGCCTACGTGCGCGGCGTCGCCGGCGAGCGCTTCGCCGTGCGCAACAGCGGCGCGCTCGCGGTCGTGGAGGGCATCGGCGACCACGGCTGCGAGTACATGACGGGCGGCCGCGTGGTCGTCCTCGGCCACAGCCGGCCGCAACTTCGCGGCCGGCATGTCGGGCGGCATCGCCTACGTGCTCGACGTCGACGGGGACTTCAAGCGCGCGCTGCAACCTCGGCATGGTGGATCTCGGGTCCGCTCGACGCAGGCCGAGGACATCGAGCTCGTGCGCGAGCTCATCCGCCGCCACGTCGACGGTCACCGGGTCGACCTACGCCCGGGGCATCCTCGCCGACTGGTCGACGTGCAGCCGCGGTTCGTCAAGGTGATGCCGCGCGACTACAAGCGGGTGCTGGCGGCCGAGGCGCACGCCCGCACCGAAGGCCGGGAGCCGACCTTCGCCGAGCTCGTCGGCACCACCAGCGGGTAGCGCGATGGGCAAGGTCACCGGCTTCCTCGAGATCAAGCGCAAGAAGCGGCCGACCCGGCCCGTCGACGAGCGGCTGCGCGACTGGAAGGAGGTCTACCTTCCCTTCCCGGTCGACGAGCTGAAGAAGCAGGCGGCGCGGTGCATGGACTGCGGCATCCCGTTCTGCCACCAGGGCTGCCCGCTCGGCAACATCATCCCGGACTGGAACGACCTCGTCTACCGCGACCACTGGCGGGACGCCATCGACCGCCTGCACGCCACCAACAACTTCCCGGAGTTCACCGGCCGCCTGTGCCCGGCGCCGTGCGAGGGCTCGTGCGTGCTCGGCATCAACGACGATCCGGTGACGATCAAGGCGGTCGAGGTCGCGATCATCGAGCGCGCCTTCGACGAGGGCTGGGTGGCGCCGGAGCCGCCGGCGATGCGGACCGGCAAGAAGGTGGCCGTGGTCGGCTCGGGTCCGGCCGGGCTCGCGGCCGCCGAGCAGCTCAACCGGGCCGGCCACTGGGTCACCGTCTTCGAGCGCGCGGACCGCATCGGCGGGCTGCTGCGCTACGGCATCCCCGAGTTCAAGATGGAGAAGCGGGTGCTCGACCGGCGGCTGGCCCTCATGGAGAAGGCCGGCGTGATGTTCCGGCCCAACGCCCACGTCGGCCGCGGGCTGCCCGTGGCCGAGCTGCGGCGCGAGTTCGACGCCCTCGTGCTGGCCTGCGGCGCCGGCGCCCCCCGCGACCTGCCGATCCCCGGGCGTGAGCTTGCCGGCGTCCACTTCGCGATGGAGTATCTGACCCTCTCAGAACCGGCGCTGCGAGGGCGACGCGGTGCCCGACGAGCGCTTCATCAGCGCGCAGGGCAAGCGCGTCGTCATCATCGGCGGCGGCGACACCGGCGCCGACTGCCTGGGCACCGTGCACCGCCAGGGCGCCGTCGCCGTGCACCAGTTCGAGCTGCTCCCGCGCCCGCCCGACAGCGCGCCGCCGACAACCCGTGGCCGCAGTGGCCCAACGTCTACCGCGTGTCGTCCGCCCACGAGGAGGGCGGTGAGCGGGTCTACGCGGTGTCGACCCAGCGCTTCACCGGCGACGCCCACGGCCGGGTCCGCCAGCTGCACGCCGTAAAGGTCGAGATGCGCGCGGCGAGGGCGGCCGCCTGCAGTTCACGCCGGTGCCCGACAGTGACCTTCACTCTTGACGTCGATCTGGTGCTGCTCGCCATGGGCTTCGTCGGCCCCGAGCGGAGCGGGCCCATCGAGGAGCTGGGACTGAGGCTGACCGAGCGCGGTAACGTCGCGCGGGACGCCACCTGGATGACGAGCGTGCCCGGCGTCTTCACCTGCGGGGACATGCAGCGCGGTCAGTCGCTGATCGTGTGGGCGATCGCCGAGGGGCGCTCATGCGCGGCCGGCGTCGACCGCTGGCTGATGGGCAAGACGGACCTGCCGGCCCCGCTGTAGCCGCTAGCGGTAGCTCTCGACCGAGGCGGCGATGCACTCTGCCCGGGCTGCTTCCTCCCCGCGCATGGCCCGGAGGGCCTTCCAGCACGCCTCGCAGCTCGGGTAGAACTGCGAGGATCCGGCCCGTCGCTCGGTGCCGCGGAAGCGCAGCACGCACTCGCCGGGTACGGGAGGTCGCGTCGCCCGCGGGCCGATCACCGGCCGTGAATCCCCGGGGCGCTCGGGCCCGAGCTGCTCGCGATAGCGCTCCGGCACCTGATCACGGCGGCCTGCGTAGTGGACGTTCCCCTGCTCGTCGTACCAGCGGTAGGCCTGCTGGGCCGCGGCCGGGCCCGCGACCACGATCAGCGTCAGCAGCAGGATGGCCTGGATCCCGCGGGTACTCATCGACGCCTATCATCCCCCAAGTGCGGCCGGGGGCAGGAACTCAAAAACAACGCCTCAGCGGCCCACCAGAGGCTCGCCGACGAGCCCCCACCACGGCACCGCCACGGCTAGGATCGCCACCCAGGCCACGAGGGTCATCCACAGGCCAAAACGCAGCATCTCCCCGGCCGAGACGTGGCCCCGCTCGTAGATGACCAGGGCCGACGAGCTCTGGGCCGGGTAATAGACGACGGCATCGCCCGTCATCATCACGACCAGCGCGCACACCAGCGGGTTGAGGCCGGCCTCGCGGCCGACCGACATGGCGAGCGGCAGCGCCAGCGCCAGGAAGCCGGAGATGTTCGGCACCAGCGCCCGCAGCGCGGTGGCCCCCAGCATCAGCAGCCCGATCGTCACCAGCGGCCGGCCGCCGAGGGCGGGAAGACCGCCGACGAGCAGGCGAGCCAGCCACGCGGCGGCCCCGCTGGTGCCGAGCACGTGGGCCAGCGAGATGGACGCCGCGATCACGAAGAAGTTCGACCAGCCCACCCCTCGCTCGAGATCGGCCCACACCAGCGGCCCCACGCGCGGAAGCATAAGGACCACGAACGCCAGCAGCGCAGGGACCGCGGGGTCGAGGTGGTGGACCGCGTCGGTCAGCCACAGGGCGGAGGCGCCCAGGATGACGGCCAGCGTGCGCCACTCCACGCCCGACAGCGGACGGCGGTGGCCGGGCTCCGGTGTGGGCAGCCCATGGCGGAAGCCGCGCCGGTAGAGTGCCCACGTCAGCACCCCACCGAGGAACAGCATCACGTAGTACGGCACCGCTATCAGCACGAACCAGCCCGTCCACGACATCCCCCCGATGATGGCCGCGCTCATCACCGGCGTGATGCCGCCGGTCAGCAGCGTGGTCGAGGCCAGGCGGTTGATCGAGGACAGCGCCAGCATGACGGCCTTGGCCATGTCGGCCCCGCGACGCACCCCGGCCAGCGTGAATACCTCGTCGTAGATGTGGATGAGGATGCCGGAGCGCGTCGTGGCCGACGGCAGCACGAAGGTGAGCACGGGGAACGCCAGCACGAGCTGCAGGTAGACGGCCAGGCTCCGGCCGCGGGCGCGCTCGAGGACGGCGCGGGCCAGCCGCTCGGCCAGCCCGCTGCGCACGACGGCGGCGCCCATCGTGAGCACGCCGACCAGGAAGTACGGCACCGGATTCGCGAAGCCCTGCAGCGCACCCCGCACATCGCCGGCGGCACCGGTGAGCGCGAGCAGCGTCACGCTGAGCAGCGCCGTCACGCCGGGCTCGAGCGCCTCGGTCGTCCACAGCACGATGGTGATCAACGTGACGAGCAAGGCCCGCTGTCCGGCCGGCGGAAGCCCGTCGGCCAGTGGAGGCAGCACGAGCGCGAGACCGAGCGCGCCGACGCCCACCGCGAGCCCCAGCGTCCGCGCCGTCCCCGGGGCCACCACCGTCTCCTCGTGGCTCAGGGGACAGACCTTCGCGCCCGGCCCACCCGGCCTTTGACCTCGCGCCACAGCCACCCGCAGCCGATCAGGACGGTCACGAATACGGCAGTGGCGACCCAGTAGCGCGGCCATGTGTTGAAGCGCCAGCCGAGCCACTCCTTCACGAGCGTGAACGCGATGACCTGGTGGACGAAGTAGAGGGCCAGCGCGGTCTGGCCCAGGATCACCAGCCACGGCAGCCGCCATCGCCGCCGCTCCATCGTCCAGTAGGCCGCCGCCAGCAGCAGCAGCACCATGCCCAGGATCCACAGCAGGGCGACGGGCCGGGGCGTCCAGTGATGGTTGAGGATCAGATCCCGGCGCATGCCGAAGCGCATCGGGGTGGCGACCCACCAGTCGCACAGGAAGAAGGCGACGACCAGGAGCGCGCCGACGACCGCCGCCGCCGCGACCCAGTGTGCGCCCGCCTCGGGGCTCTGGCGGTGGATGCCGAGCCACGTCCAGCCGAGGACCAGGCCGAGCAGGACGAGGCTCAGCCACGGCCACGGCGGGAAGTCGTAGAAGAGCACGAGCCCGACAACCGGGTGCGCTTCCACGAAGCGCGCGAGCGCGGGGACGACGGCCAGGAAGGCGAGGTAGGCGGCGACGGCTACCGCCAGCAGCCCCCAGGCGGCACCGGGGGAGCGCAGCAGCCACAGCGCCGGCACCATCGCGATCATCGCCAGCCCGATGGTCTGGAGCACCCCGCCGCTCAAGACCGACTCGTCCGGGAAGACGACGAGATTCAGCAGGAGACCGGCGCCGACGATACGCACGCCCCGGGGAACGAGGCGGCGGGCGATCGCCCCGAGGCTCTCCGCGTCGGCGTCCGGGCGGGCGCCGAGCGGCAGACAGAAGCCGACGAGGAAGAGGAAGATCGGCGCCGCCAGCGTGAGGGTGACGTAGATGAGCGCGTAGCGGCCCACCGTCATCCGCGTGTCGATCCACCACCGCGCGGTGTGGTTGACGGCCATGAGGATCAGCGCCGCCCCGCGCAGCCCGTCCAGGAATAACAGGCGCGAGGCCGGAGGAACCGACGCGCCGGTGGTCATGCGCCCCTCGGGCTAGTCGAACCCCCAGGCGAAGACCCGGATGGGCGTGACCTCGACGACGACGGAGTCCGAGGGGCTGATCGCCGCCTCGCGCCGGTACTGCGCGTACTTGCGGTAGAGGAGGTCACGGACCCGGTGAAAGCGTGGTCCCCGCTCGATGAGCCGGGCGCGGCCCTGGATCATGACGCCCTTGAGCGTTCCCCAGTGGTCGGAGTACACGTCGACCGTGACCGTGACGAGCGGGTTCTGGTGCAGGTTCTTGACCTTCCGCCCCTTGTCACCGGAAGCGAAGTACACCTTGCCGCCGGCGAGCACGTGGCACACCGGTACCAGGTGGGGCATCCCGCCGGCACCGGCCGTCGCCACGCGGCTCACGCGCTCCCAGGCGACGAAGGCGGCGAGCGTCTTGGTGAGCTGGCGGGCAGGACGACGTCTGGCCATCGAACATCTCCTTCAACGCCGGAAGTGGCGCGGGGGCGCTAGCGCAGCGGACTCTGCCAGAGCGCGTGGCCCACGAAGAAGGGGCCCAGCGTCTGGAGATACTGCGAGGTCTGCACGGTCTTGCGCATGGCCTGGACCAGGTGCGAGAGCGGGTGCAGCTCGCGCCCGACGAGGCCGATCACGAAGTCGTTGTCGTGGGCGTCGAGGCCCTGGCAGGCCAGCCGCACGTCGTGGGCGAGGTCGGCCTCGCCGTAGGCCCGGCCGAGCACGCTGTGCTCGCGGATGATCGCCCCCTGCTCCGGGGGCGACAGCCGGGCAAAGCCGCCGGTGCGGCGCAGCGGATACCAGATGCCCCACGGCCACGCCGGGTTCAGGGCGGTACGCCGGGGGCGGCGCAGCAGCCACTCGTCGAGGTCGGCCTCGAAGCCGGAGGCGTAGGTGCGTCCGATCATCGTCAGCTCGGGCTTGAGCATCAGCTCGCCGAAGGCCCCCGTGTTGAGCACCTCGCGGAAGGGGCCGACGAAGAAGGTCGGGTCCTCGTTCATGCCGAGCACGGCGATCCCGCGGGGGTCGTTCACGTCCTGGTAGAGGACGACCTCCAGCCGACTCGCCTCGAGGATTCGCACCAACGGCTTGACGTCGCTGCACCCCCCGAAGGCCTGCAGCTGCATGAACAGGCGCGTGTCGGCGCTCTGCTGGTTGGCGCCACGCTCCCGGACGTCCACCTTGGCCTCGTCGCCGGTGCTCACGCTCAGCCTCCCCGGGTGTGCATCTCGAGGTGCGGATCGCGCTTGAGCCCGCCGATCTGCACGAGCGGCTGCCGGTTGCCCACGGCCAGCCGGTCCTCGGCCCCCCGATCGGTGCGGGCCCGCCAGCCCCCGGTGATGAGCGCCTTCAGCTCCTCGGGCCCGGCCCCGCCCCGGAACGGGCCGCGCAGGTCGATGCCCCGGGTGGCGTAGAGACAGAGGTACCAGACGCCGTCGGCGGTCAACCGGCTGCGGTCGCAGTCGGCGCAGAACGGCGCCGTCGTCGACGAGATGATGCCGAACGTCGTGCCGTCGGGCAGCCGGAACCGGTCGGCGGGAGCGGTCGTCGTCTCCACCACCGGCTCGATAGGCCCGTAGCGGCGCCCAAGCCGCTCGAGCATCTCGATCCGGCTGACGACCTGGTTGGCCGACCACCGGGTGGCGCCGCCCACGTCCATGTACTCGATGAACCGCACCTCGGCCGGCACGCTGCGTCCGAACTCGATCAGGCCAGCCAGCTCGTCGTCGTTCACGCCCCGGATCACGACCGTGTCGAGCTTGGTGCCGGTGAAGCCGGCCCGCGGCAGGCTGGCGATGCCCTCCAGGACCTGGGCGTGCGTCGACCGGTTGGTGAGCCGGGCGAACCGCTGCGGATCGAGCGTGTCGAGGCTCACCGTCACCCGGTGCAGGCCGGCCGCCTTCAGCGCCGATGCGTGCTCGGCCAGCAGCACGCCGTTGGTGGTCATCGCCAGGTCGCGGATGCGAGGCTTGGCCGCGAGCATGCGGACCAGGCGCGGCAGGTCGCGCCGCAGCAGCGGCTCCCCGCCGGTGAGCCGCACCTTGTCCACGCCGAGGTCGAGGAACACGTCGGTCAGCGCCGCCATCTCGCCGAAGTGCAAGATGTCTTCACGCGGCAGCCAGACGTACTCTTCCTCCGGCATGCAGTAGCCGCAGCGCAGGTTGCAGCGGTCGGTGACGGAGACGCGCAGGTTGCGCAGGAAGCGACCGTGCACGTCGGTGACGGGCGGCGTCACGGGGCGACACCCGCCGGGGCGACGTCGGCCACCAGGGCTCGCTCCCACTCGCGTACGAGGCCGGTCTTCTTGACGCCGACCTCGAAGTGATCCCAGGGCAGCCGCTCGTCGAGTGCCCGCGGCCGCGTCGTCTCGTGGTCGAGGTCGCCGTCCCACTCGCGCAGCGCCCGCCGCCAGTCACCGCCCAGGCGCGCGGCCGCCTCCACGAGGTCGGCCACCCGGCGGTCGCCGCGGGCCAGCAGCGCCTGGAGCGCCGCCTCGCGCGGGTTCTCGTGCAGCACCCGTACGGTGCCGAGGGGACGCACGCCGCGCTTGATCGTCTCCAGCTTGTCGGCCAGCGCGCCGGCGCCGGCGAACGGCGCCCACTGGAACGGCGTCCACGGCTTGGGCACGAACGACGAGATCGACAGCGTGAGCCGCCCGAACGGTCGCCCCGTCGGGTCGAGCGCGCGCAGCCGCTCGAGCATGCGCCGGGCCAGGTCGACGATGGCGATCACGTCCTCGTCGGTCTCGGTCGGCTGGCCGATCATGAAGTACGTCTTGAGATTCGGGAATGCCCTGGGCCCGCACGAGATCGCAGGCGGCCAGGATCTGCTCGTCGGTGATCGCCTTGCGGATGGCGCGGCGCAACCGCTCGGTGCCGGCCTCGGGCGCGATCGTGAGCGTGCGGTGCCCGCCGCGGGCCAGCGAGGCGGCCAGCTCCTCGGTGAGGCTGTCGGCTCGCAGCGAGGAGATCGATAGCTCCATGCCGTTGTCCTCGACGATCTTCAGGAGATCGCCGATCCACGGGTAGTCCGACACGCAGGCGCCCACCAGCCCGATCCGCTTCTCGCCCTCGGCGGCCAGCTGCTCGATGGTCTGGCGCAGGGCGTCCACGCTGCGGTGGCGCACGGGCCGGTACACCTGGCCCTCCAGGCAGAACCGACAGCCGCGGCCACACCCCTTGCCGACCTCGAGCAGCGCCATGTGGCCGTACTCGGCGTTGGGCGTCTTCACGGCGGCAATCGTCCGGAACGCGTTGACGTCGCGCAGCCGGCGCTTGATCACGATGGGCGGCGCGCCCGGCCCCGCCGTCACCTCGGCCAGGGTGCCGTCGGCGGCGTGGCGGATCTCGTAGCGCTCCGGCACGTACACGCCGGGGACCGACAGGAGCAGGTCCAGGAAGCTCTCGCGATCGCGGTACCGCTCGCGGTAGGCCTCGATCAGCTCGCCGACCAGCTCCTCGCCCTCGCCCACCACGATGAAGTCCATGAAGGGCGCCACCGGCTCCGGGTTGGAGAAGGCGCAGACGCCACCCATGAGCACCAGCGGGTCGTGGGACCGGCGGGCGGCCGCCCGGCACCGGGATACCGGCCAGGTCGAGCAGCCGGACCACATTGATGTAGTCGCCTTCGTAGGTGACCGAGAAGCCGATCATGTGGAAGTCGGTGAGCGGCCGCTGCGACTCCAGCGAGAACGGCGGCGCCTGGGTACGCTGCATCTCGGTGATGTCGGCCGGATCGGGCAGGAACACGCGCTCGCACACCACGTCGGGGCGGGCGTTGAGGTGCCGGTAGATGGTCTGGAAGCCGAGGTTCGACATCCCGACCGAGTAGGTGTTGGGATAGACGAGCGCGAAAGCGATCTTGCCGCCCCAGTCCTTGCGGACCGTCCCCTCCTCAGCGGCGAGCAGGGCTTGAGCTTTTTTCTTTAGTGACCACGACATCCGGGTCAGTCTACCACACGCTCCCCGAGGTCCCCGGCGCCGCCGCTCACCCCTTGATGACGCCCAGCGGGCGCAGCCGCGCCACGCGCGTGGAGATACCGAAGCGGTGCACGACGTCGACGACCTCGCGCACGTCCTTGTACGCCTCCGGCATCTCCTCGGCCAGGGCCTCGCGGCCGCTCGCCCGCGCCACCACGCCCTGGGCCGCCAGCTCGGCGTCGATGCGCCGCCCACGCGCGGCCTTCACCGCGGCGGTGCGGCTCAGGCGGCGGCCGGCCCCGTGGCAGGTCGAGCCGAACGTCTCCCGCATCGCTCCCTCGGTGCCCACGAGCAGATAGGAGTAGCGGCCCATGTCGCCGGGCACGATGACGGGCTGGCCCGGGAAGGCCCGGGTGGCGCCCTTGCGGTGCACCAGCAGGCGCCGGCGACGGCCATCGACCTCGTGCTCCTCCTCCTTGGCGATGTTGTGGGCGACGTCGTAGACGACGGCCAGGCCGAGCTCGCCGGGCGAGACGCCCAGCACGCGCCCGAGCACCTCGCCGGCCGCGTGGGCGAGCACCTGGCGGTTGGCGAAGGCGAAGTTGGCGGCGGCCCGCATGGCGCCGAGGTAGTCGACGGCCTCCACCGAATCGACGGGGGCGCAGGCGAGCTGGCGATCGGGCACCTCGATGCCGTACCGCCGCAGCGCCGCGCCCGTCACCTTGAGGTAGTCGGTGCAGACCTGGTGGCCGATGCCGCGCGAGCCGGTGTGGATCATCACGGTGAGCTGGCCCAGGCGTACGCCAAACCGCGCCGCGGTGGCGGCGTCGTGGATCTCGTCGACCACCTGCAGCTCCAGGAAGTGGTTGCCGGAGCCAAGCGAGCCGAGCTGGCGCAACCCGCGATCGCGCGCGTGGGCCGACACGGCGTCAGGCCGCGCGCCCGCCAGCCGTCCTCCCGACTCGATGCGCTCGAGGTCGTCGCGGTCGCCGTGGCCGCTGCCCGCCGCCCACGCCGCGCCGTCCTCCAGCACGCTCGTCAGGTCGCGCGGCGTGAGCGTGGCGCACCCACGCGCGCCCACGCCGGTCGGGATCCGCGCGTGCAGACCGTCCACCAGCTCCCGCATGCGCGGCGCCACGTCGGCGGCCTCGAGGCCGGTCCGGAGCAGCCGCACGCCGCAGTTGATGTCGAAGCCGATGGCGCCGGGACTCACCACGCCGTGCGCGGCATCGGTGGCCACGACGCCGCCGACCGGCAGCCCGTAACCCTGGTGGATGTCCGGCATGGCCAGCGCCGCCCGCACGATGCCCGGCAGCGTGGCGCCGTTGGCGATCTGCTCCAGCGAGGCGTCGGTGCGGATCGCCGCCATCAACGCCTCGTCGGCGACGATGAGCGCGGGCACCCGCATACCAGGCCGCGCTCCCACGGGAATACGCCAGAGGAAGGGACCGACGCGCTCGGGCTGCAGGCTCAAGACGTCAGTTGAGGGGTGCCACGGCTCCGCCGGGGCGCCCCGAACGCCGGGGGGTCTGGGGGCCATCTCGGGGCCCCCAGTCTAATCAGGACCGCGCGGGACCCACCCGGCCGGGCAGCGTGGGCGAGGCGCGCCGTCGCGTCCACGCCAGGCCCCCGACTGCGATCGCCACGCCGATCAGGCTGGCCAGCTGCGCCACCCGGAACGGGCCCAGCCAGAAGCTGTCGAGCCGGATCGCCTCGATGGCGAAGCGGCCGATCGAGTAGAGGCCGATGTACGCGAAGAACAGCGCACCCGGCTGCTCGCGCAGCCGCGGCCGCAGCACGAGGATGAGGAGCGCGAACACCAGCAGGTCCCACAGCGACTCGTACAGAAACGCCGGATGGAAGTAATCGAACTGTGTGAACCCCGGCGGGCGGTGCGGCGGCGAGATGTAGAGCTTCCAGGGCAGGTCGGTCGGCCGTCCGAACGCTTCCTCGTTGAAGAAGTTCCCCCACCGCCCGATGGCCTGCCCGATGGCCCACGATGGACCCGTCACGTCGAGCCCGCGCAGGATCGGCAGCCCCCACTTCCACGCGAGCCAGATGCCCACCAACGGCCCCACGATGAGCCCGCCGTGAATGGCCAGGCCGCCCTCCCACACCGCGAGGATCTTGCGTGGGTACTGGCCGTAGTAATCCCAGTTGAAGACGACCTCGTACATGCGGGCACCGAGCAGGCCGGCCAGGACCGCCCACTGGGCCGCCGTGACGATGTCCTCGGCGGGAAGGCCCTCGCGCTTGGCCTGCCGGTGGGCCAGCCAGAGAGCGACGACGATCGACGTCGCCATGAGGATCCCGTACCAGCGGATTACGAGGGGGCCGATCTGGAAAGCGATGGCACCCGGCGAGCTCATCATCGGGTGAGGATAACACGTGCCTCGGGGGCCGGTGGTATGCTCTGGCCCGATGCCGCGCTCGCGCGTCGTGTTCCTCGGCACCGGCGGCGCACTCAACCCCGCGCGCTACCAGGCCTCCGTGCTCGTCGAGTGCGGGGACACGCGCGTGCTTCTCGACACCGGCGGCGGCCTCGGCCTCGTGCGGCGCCTGCTCGCCGCCGAGGTCGATCCCACCACCGTCGGCCACGTGTTCCTCAGTCATCGCCACCTCGACCACATGGGCGGGCTGGAGCCGCTGCTGCTCACCCAGTCCTTCAGCGCCGTGCGGGCCGGCGTCACGCCGTCCCCGGTGAGCCTCTATGCGCTGCCGGGCAGCGCCGCCGCGATCCGCGCGACACTGGCCGCCGCCGACGCCGCCGGCGAGTGGCGGCTGGCCGGACAGCTCACCTGGGTGACGCCGATGCCGGGAGTGCCCCTGACCGTCGCCGCCGGCGTCGGCCTCGCGCTGACCGCCGTTGACCACCTGCCCGTGGGTGGTGACGCGGCCGGCTGCGTGGTCGAGTGTGGGAGCGCGCGGGTCGCGTACAGCGGCGACACCCGGCCGTGCGAGGCGCTGACCGTCGCCGCCCGCGGCGCCGACCTGCTGATCCACGAGGTCGGCGGGCTCGACGTTCGCGCCGAGACCCTGCACCAGGTGGGGCACTCGACCGCCGGCGAGGCCGGGCGCATCGCGGCCCGCGCCGGGGTCCGCGCTCTCGCTCTCTTCCACGCACCGGGGGCGGAGTGGGTCGCGCCGGCCGATCTGCTGGCCGAGGCGCGCCGTCACGCCACCGGGGTGGATGTGTTTCTCAGCGAGGACGGGATGGCGCTGTGCCTGTGAGGCGTGAGGGTTGGTTGGTAGGGGCGGCAGGACTCGAACCTGCACGTCCTTGCGGACAGAGGATTTTAAGTCCCCTGCGTCTCCCGTTTCGCCACGCCCCCTCGATCAGGGATATCGACTGGAGGCGCCGGGCGGATTCGAACCGCCGAATAACGGATTTGCAGTCCGCTGCCTTACCACTTGGCTACGGCGCCACGAGCCGGGGCAAAAAAAATGCTGGAGCGGGAAACGGGATTCGAACCCGCGACCCCGACCTTGGCAAGGTCGTGCTCTACCACTGAGCTATTCCCGCACGCCAGCGCGCACGAATTGTACCACGGCCCGGCGGGGCGGCTCCCAGCCGTCAGTCGCCCTCTTCACGCAGAGCGGCGGCGGCGTCCTCGGGGGGCACCGGGTTGATGAAGAAGCCGCTCCCCCACTCGTAACCCGCCACGTTCGTCAGCTTCGGGATGATCTCCAGGTGCCAGTGGAAGTGATCGAGCGGACCGTCCCGTAGGGGGGCGGTGTGCAGCATGAAGTTGAACGGCGGCCGGTGCAGCACGCGGTCCATCCGGCGCAGGAACTCGCCGAGAACCTCGGCCAGGCCGCGCAGCTCCTCCACGCCGGTCTCCTCGAACGCCGAGCGGTGGTTGGTCGGCAGGATCCATGTCTCGAACGGGAACCGAGGGGCGAACGGGCGCCAGCGCCACGAATCCGTTGGCCTCCATGACGACTCGCCGCCGGGTCCGCCGCTCCTGCAGGACGATGTCGCACCAGACGCAGCGCTCCTTCATCTCGTAGTACTCGGCGGCGCCCTTCAGCTCCTCCGAGACCATGATCGGGATGATCGGGGTGGCGATGAGCTGGGAGTGCGGGTGCTCGAGCGAGGCACCGGCGGCGGCGCCGTGGTTCTTGAAGACGAGGATGTAGGCGAAGCGCGGGTCCTTCTTGAGGTCGAGCACCCGCTCGCGATAGGCGGCCAGGACGTCGGCCACCGCCTCGGTCGGCAGCGTGGCCAGCGTGGCCGCGTGGTCGGGCGTCTCGATCACCACCTCGTGAGCGCCCACGCCGTTCATGCGATCGTAGAGCCCTTCGCCGGAGGGCTCCAGCTCGCCCTCGATGCGGAGAGCCGGGAACTTGTTGGGCACCACCCGCATCGACCAGCCCGGCCCGTTGGCTTCGGAGTCGGGGCTGCGGCTGACCAGGATCTCCGGCGGCGTCTTCGTCTCGTTGTTCGGGCAGAAGACGCAGTTGCCGCCCTGGGCCTCCACCGGCTGCCGGGGAAAGTCGGACGGCCGCCGGCCGCGCTCGGTAGAGATGATGACCCATCGCCCGACCACGGGATCCTTCCTGAGCTCAGGCACGACGCTCCCCCACCCGTGCATCCTCCCGTGTCGCCGCGCGCCCCAGCAACGAGGCGAGCGCCTCGTCCGGCGACTTTCCCTCGAACAGCACGGCCGCCACCTCGGCCGCAATCGGCAGCGCCACCCCATGTCGTGCCGCCAGCGCCAGTGCCGAGGCGACGGTCGGCACGCCCTCGGCCACCATGCGCGTGGCCCGCTGGGCCTCGACACGCGACTCGCCGCGCGCCAGCGCCATGCCGAAGGCCCGGTTGCGCGACAGTGTCCCCGTGGCCGTCAGCACGAGGTCGCCGAGCCCGGCCAGACCGGCCAGCGTCGACGCCTCTCCGCCAAGCGCCACCGCCAGTCGCGTGATCTCGGCCAGCCCGCGCGTCACCAGCCCCGCCCGCGCGTTCTCGCCGAGACCGAGCCCGTCCGCGAGCCCCGTCGCCAACGCGATCACGTTCTTGGTCGCCCCCCCGACCTCGACACCCACCACGTCGTGGTTGGTGTAGAGCCGGAACTCGCGCGAGCCGAGGCGCCGCTGCAGGTCGGCGGCCAGCCCGTCGTCACGCGAGGCGATGACCGCCGCCGTCGGCTGGGCCAGGGCGACCTCGCGCGCGAATGTGGGCCCCGAGAGGACGGCCACCGCGGCGTCGGGCCAGTGGTCGGCCACCACCTCGCTCATGCGGCGGTGGCGAGCTGGCTCGAAGCCCTTGGTCGCCGACACCACCGGCGCACGGACCGGCCCCACCCGCTGCAGCGTCGTCGCGAAGAACTCCGAGGGAACCGCGACGATCACCAGACTGGCCGCCGCGAGCGCGGCCGCCGCGTCGGCGGTCGGCTCGACCCCGCTCGGCAGCTCAACCTCCGACAGGTACCAGGGGTTCCGGCGCCGGGTTCGGATCGCCGCGGCGACCTCCGGGTTGCGCGCCCACAGCGTGACCCGCTCGCCGGCCCGGGCCAGGTGCGCGGCCAGGGCCGTGCCCCAGCTCCCGGCTCCGATCACCGCGATCATCGGGGCGACTCCGACCTGCCGGCCGGGCCGCGCGGAGCGGCCGGCCGCCTCACGCGGGGCTGGCTCCGCCGCTGCGCTGGCCGAGCCGCGACTCGGTGCCGGCCCGCAGGCGCGCGATGTTGTCGTGGTGGCGGGCGATCACGATGCCCGCGACCGCGAGGGCCGCCAGCGCGGACACCCCAGGGTAGCCGAGCAGGACGGCGCCGAGCGGCACGCAGGCCGCGGCCAGCAGCGAGCCAAGCGAGATGTAGCGCGTGGTGGCGACCACCGCCACGAACACGGGAACCGCGGCCACCGTGGCCCACGGCACCGTCCGCAGCAGGGCGCCCAGTCCGGTCGCCACGCCCTTGCCGCCGCGGAAACCCAGGAAGATCGACCAGCAATTGCCGGCGACTGCGGCCACCGTGGACGCCGCGACGACGCCGGGATCGCCACCGCCGAGCAGCCCGCCCACGATCACCGCGAGGTAGCCCTTGCCGACGTCGGCGAGGAGGGTCACGACGGCGGGCAGCCAGCCCAGCGTGCGCATGACGTTGGTGGCGCCGATGTTGCCGCTGCCGTGCCGACGGATGTCGCTGACGCCGAAGGCCCTCGCCACCAGCCATCCGATCGGCACCGCGCCGACCAGGTAGGCCGCCACGACCGCGAGCACGCTCACGACCAGCGTTCTTCTTCGGGCACGATGGCGCGGTAGTCCGCCTTGCGGAAGAAGCGGTAGAAGTAGTCCACGGCCGACACGATCGTCAGCGCCAGCGCGGCCCACAGCACGCCGATCGCCGCCACGTGGAAGGTGGGCGACACCAGCCCCTTCTCGAAGATCAGCATCGTCACCGCCACGTACTGGCTCACCGTCTTCCACTTCGCCAGCCGGGAGGCGGGCACGATGACGCCCACGCCGGCCGCCACTGCCCGCAGGCCAGTCACCGCCAGCTCCCGCCCGATGATGATCACCACCATCCACGCCGCCACCTTGTCGATTGCCAGCAGCGAGACGAGGGCGGCGGCCACCAGCAGCTTGTCGGCGATGGGGTCGAGCAGGGTGCCCAGCGTCGTGACCTGGTTGCGGCGCCGCGCGATGACGCCATCGAGCCAGTCGGTGATCGAGGCGGCCACGAAGATGGCGGCGGCGATGAGGGCGTGGACACGGGAGGAGGAGATGAGGAACAGGATGAGCAGCGGCACCGCGACGATTCGCGTCAACGTCAGGCCGATGGGCAGGTTCACGCCGCTCTACCGTCCCGCATGAGTCGCGCCATTATCGGTACGGTGAAACGACCTTGTCAACGTCGGCGCGATAGATCGGCACCAGCGTGAAGCCGTCGAGCGCGAGGCAGGCCGTGACGTCGGCCCCCCGGCCCTGGGCGGTCAGCTTCCGGGCGTGCGGCGCGTCCTGGGCCAGCCGAGCCAGGTCCTTGGCGTAGGGGCGCGCGGCGCCGGCGGCCTCGGCTGCCGCCGGGCTCGCCACCGCGCCCGGGTCACTGCTCAGGATGCGGTCAACCAGCAGGCCGGCGCAGGTCTCGTCCTCGAGCGAGCGATCGCCGCGCTCGCCGGCGCACACGACGATCACGTCGCGCCGCTGGGCCACGGCCCAGTCGGCGGCCGCGCCCAGGTTGGCGAACGAGGCCACGGCGATCGCGGCGGCCGGACGGGCGGCTAGCAGGGCCCGCGTGCCGTTGCTGGTCGTGAACACGATCGCGCGGCCCGCCACCCGATCGGCCGTGAACTCCAGCGGCGAGTTTCCGAGATCGAAGCCCGCCGGCGGATCGCCCCCCCGCTCGCCGGCCAGCAGCGAGCCGGGCAGCTCCCGCGGCGCGGCGACGAGCTTCCTCGACCTCGGCCACCGGCAGCAGCGCCTGGCAGCCGTGGGCCAGAGCGGTCACCATCGTGGTGGAGGCGCGGAGGACGTCGATCACCAGTGCGACGGCGCCGGTGAGTGCGGCGGCCGGCAGCGCGGCGGGCGTGGGCGCGACGTCGACGCGCACGCTCAGGACCGGTGGTCGCGGAGCGAGCGGATCTTCAGCCGCAGCGCGTTGAGGTTGATGAATCCCTCGGCGTCGCGCTGGCGGTAGACGGAGTCGGCCTCGAAGGTGGCGAAGTCGGTCCGGTAGAGCGAGCGCGGCGACCGGCGACCGACCACCTGCACGTTGCCCTTGTAGAGCTTCAGGCGCACGGTGCCCGTCACGTCCTTCACGCAGTCGTCGAGGAAGCCCTGCAGGGCCTGGCGCTCGGGCGCGAACCAGAAGCCGTAGTAGATCATCTCGGCGTAGCGCGGCACCAGGGAGTCGCGCAGATGGAGCACCTCGCGATCGAGGGTGATCGACTCCAGCGCGCGCCGCGCCGTCGTCAGGATGGTGCCGCCCGGAGTCTCGTAGCAGCCGCGCGATTTCATCCCGACGAAGCGGTTCTCGACGAGGTCGACGCGTCCGATCCCGTGCTCCGCCCCGAGCCGGTTCACCGCCTCCAGGAGCGCCACCGGCGCCAGCCGGCGGCCGTCCACCGCCACCGGGTCGCCGTGCTCGAACTCGATCTCCGTGTAGATCGGGACGTCGGGCGCCTCCTCCGGCGACTGCGTGAGCAGGTACATCTTGGCCGGAGGCTCCGCCCACGGGTCCTCCAGGATGCCGCCCTCGTAGGAGACGTGGAAAATGTTGCGGTCCATGCTGTACGGCCGCTCGGCCGTGACCGGCACCGGGATGTCGTGGCGCGCGGGCGAACTCGATCAGCGAGGTGCGCGAGTTCAGCTCCCACTCCCGCCAGGGCGCGATCACCCGCAGTTGCGGGGCCAGAGCGGCGTAGGTCAGCTCGAAGCGGACCTGGTCGTTGCCCTTGCCGGTGGCGCCGTGGGCCACCGCGTCGGCGCCCTCTTTCAGGGCGACCTCGACCTGGGCCTGGGCGATCAGCGGCCGCGCGATCGAGGTGCCGAGCAGGTAGGAGCCCTCGTAGACGGCGGCACCGCGCAGCATCGGGAACAGGAAGTCCCGCACGAAGGTCTCACGGAGGTCGACGATGTGCACGGCCCCGGCCCCCGTCTTGCGGGCCTTGTCGCGCACCGTGATCAGCTCCTCGCCCTGCCCGAGGTCGGCGCAGAACGCCACCACCTCGCACCGGTAGTGCTCGATGAGCCAGCGCAGGATCACCGAGGTGTCGAGGCCGCCGGAGTAGGCCAGCACGACCTTCTTCACGTCAGGCATCGTCGAGGGAGCCTCCCAGCAGCTCGAAGATGACGGCCTTCTGCGCGTGCAGCCGGTTCTCCGACTGCTCGAGCACGATGGAGCGGGGGCCGTCCAGCACGGTGTCGGTGATCTCCTCCCCGCGGTGAGCGGGCAGGCAGTGCATCAGCAGCGCCGAGGGCTTGGCGAAGCCGAACAAGGTGTCGTTGATCTGGTAGCGGCTGAACGCCTCCGTTCGCTGCACCCGCTCGGCCTCCTGGCCCATGCTGACCCACACGTCGGTGTACAGCACGTCGGCGCCGGTGGCCGCCTCCCGGGCGTCGTAGCTGATGTCCACCCGGCCGCCCAGCTTGCGCACGGTGGCCTGCACACCGGCGTTCGGCTCGTAGCCGGGCGGGCACGCCACCACCATGGAGGCGCCGAGCAAGGCACCGGCCAGCAGCACCGAGTGGCAGACGTTGTTGCCGTCGCCGATCCAGGCCAGCCGCATCGAGCTCAGGTCGATGCCCCGTTCCCACAAGGTGAAGTAGTCGGCCAGGGCCTGGCAGGGATGCTCGAAGTCGCTGAGGCCGTTGATGACCGGCACCGTCGCGTGACGGGCCAGCCCCTCGACGGTGGCGTGCGAGTACACGCGGGCCGCGATGCCGTCCACCCACCGCGAGAGGTTGCGCGCCACGTCGGGGACCGACTCCCGCGTGCCGAGCCCGATCTCGTGGCCGGACAGGTAGACGGCGCGCCCGCCGAGCTGCACGATGCCGACCTCGAACGTCACCCGGGTGCGCAGCGACTGCTTCTCGAAGATGAGGGCCAGCGAGCGTCCGGCCAGGGGGGCGGCGCGGCGGCCGGCCTTCCAGCGCCCCTTGAGCTCGGCCGCCAGCGCGAAGAGCTTGAGGAGCCGCTCGCGCGAGAGGTCGGCGATCGAGAGGACGTCCTTGCTCACGTGGCGTCGGCGGCGAAGGCCCCGCCCAGGATGTCGAGGGCCCGCTTGCAGTCAGCCGACTCGACGATGAGGGGGGGCGCCAGCCGCACGACCTTCTCGCCGGCCGACAGTACCAGCAGACCGGCCTCGCGGCAGGCGTCCACGACGGGCCCGGCCGCGCGCGTCAGCTCCACGCCGATCAGCAGGCCACGGCCACGGACTTCCTTGATGGCCGGCTGGGTACGCTGCATCGCCCGCAGGCCGTCCATGAGCTCCCGCCCGCGCTGGTCGGCGCGCTCGGGCAGCTTGTCGCCGATCACGGTCGTCAGCGTGGCCAGCGCCACCGAGGTGACGAAGGCCGAGCCCGCGAAGGTCGAGCCGTGGCTGCCGGCGGTCAGGGCGGTGGCGACGTCCTCCCGGCACAGCATGGCGCCGATGGGGATCCCGTTGGCGAGCGCCTTGGCCAGCGTCATCACGTCGGGCTCGACGCCCGGAGTGCTCGTAGGCCCACAGCTTGCCGGTCCGGCCGACACCGGTCTGCACCTCGTCGAAGATCAGCAGGGCGCCGGTGTCGTCGCACAGCTTGCGCAGCCCTGGCAGGTAGCCGTCGTCGGGGATGTTCACGCCGCCCTCGCCCTGGATCGGCTCCACCAGGATGGCGGCGGTGCGGCCGTCGACGGCGCGCTGCATGGCGCGCAGGTCGTTGTACGGGCACGTGCTTGAAGCCCGGCATGAGCGGCTCGAAGCCGTGGTGATACTTGGGCTGGCCGGTGGCGCTCACCGTGGCCAGCGTGCGGCCGTGGAACGAGTTGTTGGTGGCGACGACCTCGTAGCGGTCGGTCGACAGCCGTCTCCTTGGCGTACTTGCGCACGACCTTGAGCGCGGCCTCGTTGGCCTCCGCCCCCGAGTTGCAGAAGAAGACCCGGTCGGCGAACGAGTGCTCGACCAGCAGCTTGGCCAGGTGCATCTGGGGCGCGGTGTGGAAGATGTTGGAGACGTGCAGGAGGGTGGCGGCTGCCTCCCGGATGGCGCCGGTGATCACGGGGTGGCAGTGGCCCAGCCCGGTGACCGCGATGCCGGTGGTGAAATCCAGGTACTCCTTGCCGTCGCTGTCCCACACCCGCGTACCCTCGCCGCGCACGAGCACGAGCGGCGTCCGGCCGTAGTTGGGGGTGTGATACTTCGCCGACCACTCCATCAGGGTCTTGGTGTCCATGGCTGGGCTCCTAGAGCACGATCTCCGTTCCGACTCCTTCGCGCGTGAACAGCTCGAGCAGGATCGCGTGGGGCACCCGCCCGTCGATGATGTGGGCCTTGGCGGTTGCCCCCTCCAGCGCCCGCAGCGAGGACTCCACCTTGGGGAGCATGCCGCCGTCGATCACGCCGGTCTGCACCAGGCGCTCGGCCTCCTTGCGCGACAGCGTGCTCACGAACTCGCCGTCGGCGCCCTTGATCCCCTGCACGTCGGTCAGATGGATCAGCTTCTCGGCGCCGAGCGCGGCCGCCACCTCGCCGGCCACGAGATCGGCGTTGATGTTGTAGGTCTCGCCGCGGGCCCCCACGCCCACCGGCGCGATCACCGGGATGAAGCCGCGGTCTTCCAGCAGGCGGATCGGCTCGATGTTGACCGCCTCGACCTCGCCGACGAGGCCGATGTCGACGAGGTCGCCGTCGGCCGTGCGGTGCAGCCGCTTGCGGGCCCGCAGGAGGTCGCCGTCCTTGCCCGACAGCCCCACCGCCCGGCCGCCGTGCAGGTTGATGAGGCCGACGATCTCCTTGTTGATCTTGCCGACCAGCACCATCTCGACGATCTCGACCGTCTCGGCGTCGGTGACCCGCATGCCGCCCACGAACTTCGGCTCCTTGCCCAGGCGCTTCATCAGGGCGCCGATCTGGGGCCCGCCGCCGTGGACGATGACCGGGTTGATGCCGACCAGGTGCAGCAGGATGACGTCGAGGGCGAACGGCGCCTTGAGCTCCGTCGACTCCATGGCGGAGCCGCCGTACTTGATGACGATCGGACTTGCCGCGGAACTCCCGGATGTACGGGAGCGCCTCCAGCAGGACCTCGACCGGCTCGCGTGGTCGGGCCGTGGTGTCCCGCTCACAGGATGTACCGCGACAGGTCCTGGTCGCGGACGACGTCGCTCAGGCGCATCCGGACGTACTCGGCGTCGATCGTCAGCTCCTTGCCCGGCAGGTCCGGGGCGTCGAACGAGATCTCGTCCAGCAGCCGCTCCATGATCGTGTACAGCCGCCGGGCGCCGATGTTCTCGGTGCTCGCTGTTCACCTGCATGGCGATCTCGGCGATCGCCTCCACCGCCTCCGGCAGGAAGCGCAGGGTCACCCCCTCCGTCCCCAGCAGCTCCACGTACTGGCGGATCAGGGCGTTCTCGGGCTCGGTCAGGATGCGGACGAAATCCTCCTGCGTCAAGGGCTCCAGCTCGACCCGGATCGGAAAGCGCCCCTGCAGCTCGGGGATGAGGTCGGAGGGCTTGGCTACGTGGAAGGCGCCGGCGGCGATGAACAGGACGTGGTCGGTGCGGACCGCCCCGTACTTGGTGGTCACCGTGGAGCCCTCGACGATGGGCAGGAGGTCGCGCTGGACGCCCTCTCGGGAGACGTCCGGGCCCCGCCCGCCGCCCTCCCGGCCCCCGGCGATCTTGTCCAGCTCGTCCAGGAAGATGATGCCGGAGTCCTCCACCCGCCGGATCGCCTGGCTGACGACCTCCTCCATGTCGACGAGCTTCTGGGCCTCCTCCTGGGCGAGCAAGCGGCCGGGCCTCGGCCACCGTGACCCGGCGGCGCTTGGTGCGGCTGGGCAGGACGTTCGACAGCATGTCCTTGAGCTGGATGCCCATCTCCTCCATGCCCTGGCTGGAGAAGACCTCGACCATGGGCATGGCCTGCTGCTGGGTCTCCAGCTCGACGATGCGCTCGTCCAGCCGGCCGGCCCGGAGCTGGGCCCGCAGCTTCTCCAGCGTGCCCTCGCGGGAAGCGTCGGGCGAGACCTGCTCGAGGGTGCCGCTGCTGAAGGGCTCGGCGCTGCGGCGGGGCAGCAGCAGATCGAGCAGGCGGTCCTCGGCGAGGCGCTCGGCCTTGTCCCGAACCTCGGCCATCAGCTCGGCCTTGACCATGGTGACCGACAGCTCGGTGAGGTCGCGGACCATCGACTCGACGTCGCGGCCCACGTAGCCGACCTCCGTGTACTTGGAGGCCTCCACCTTCAGGAAGGGGGCCTGAGCCAGCTTGGCCAGCCGGCGCGCGACCTCGGTCTTTCCGACGCCGGTGGGGCCGATCATGATGATGTTCTTGGGGGCGACCTCGTCCCGCAGCTCGGCCGGCAGCATCTGGCGGCGCCAGCGGTTGCGCAGCGCGATGGCGACCGCCCGCTTGGCCCGCCGCTGGCCGACGATGTAGCGGTCCAGCTCGGCGACGATCTGGGCCGGGGTCAGGCTGTTCGGACCCGGCATGCTCACAGCACCTCCACCGAGATCTGCTCGTTGGTGTAGATGCAGATGCCGGCCGCGACCTTCATGGCCTCGGTCACCACGGCCTTGGCGTCGAGGTCGGCGTGGGCGACGAGCGCGCGGGCGGCGGCCAGCGCATAGGGGCCGCCGGAGCCGATGCCGATGAGCCCGTCGTCGGGCTCGATCACGTCGCCGGTGCCGGAGACGATCAGCGAATGGTCGCGATCAGCCACGGCCAGCAGGGCCTCCAGCCGCCGCAGCACCCGATCGGTGCGCCAGTCCTTGGCCAGCTCGACCGCGGCCCGCGGCAGGTTGCCGCGGTGCTCCTCCAGCTTGGCCTCGAACCGGGCGAACAGCGTGAAGGCGTCGGCCGCCGTGCCCGCGAAGCCCGCGACGACCCGGTCCTGGTGCAGCTTGCGCACCTTGCGGGCGCCGGCCTTCACCACCGTGTTCCCGATCGTCACCTGCCCGTCACCGGCGATGGCGACCTGGCCGCGGTGCCGCACGCACAGCACCGTCGTGGCGTGAAAGTCGAGGGTCACTACGCCGTTCGAGCGCCGGCTTTGCCGGCGCAATCCGGATCTAGGGAAGACTCGGAGGGGGCCGTCGCGGTCCCCTTCGATGCAGCTCGAGGATGCGCCCGGTCGTAGGTCTTCATCAGCTGGTCGGACGCCACGTGCGTGTAGCGCTGGGTGGTCGACAGCCGGCTGTGGCCGAGCAGCTCCTGGATCATCCGGAGGTCGGCGCCGCGCGTCGAGCAGGTGCGTGGCGAAGGTGTGGCGCAGCGTATGCGGGCTCACGGGCCGCGTGATGCCGGCCGCCCGGGCCGAGCGCCGCACGATCGTGTAGATCGACCGCACGCCGAGCCGCCGTCCGCGCGTGTTCACGAACACCGGGCCCGGCTGGGGGCCGCGTTCGGCCAGCCACGCCTCCAGGGCCAGGGCTGCCTTGTCACCGTAGGGGACGATCCGCTCCTTGCGCCCCTTGCCGAGCACGCGCACGGCGCCGTCCGTCCGGTCCAGCGCCTCGAGGTCGAGGCCGCTGAGCTCGGAGACGCGCAGCCCGCTGGCGTACAGCAGCTCCAGGATGGCCACGTCGCGCGGCCGGCTGGCTCCCGCCACCGCCCGGCCCTCGACGAGCTGCGTCGCTTCGTCGATCGGCAGGAACGAGACCAGCTTGCGAGGCGGCCGCGGCCCGCGCACCTCGCGGGCGTGGTTGCGCTCGATCACCCCACGACGAACCAGGAAGCGCCCGCAGCTCCGCAGCGCGGCCAGCTTGCGGCCGATCGAGGCGGGATCCAGCCCCCGCCCGTGAAGGTCGGCCAGCCACGCCCGCACGGCGCGGCCGTCGGCGTCGGCCAGGCCCGCGATGCCGCGGGCGGCCAGGAAGCGCTGGAAGTCGGTGAGGTCACTCCGGTAGCTGCGCAGGGTGTGGGTCGAAGCGTTGCGCTCGACGGCCAGGTGGCGCAGGAACGCCGCCAGCGGATCCTTCATGCCACGGTGATCTCGGCCTCGCGACTGAAGTCGCACCCCTCGCGCCAGCAGCGCTGCACGCGTCGGCCGCGCGCCACTCGCTCGGTCAGGAACGGCGCCGCGCACTTCGGGCACGGCTCCGCCACTGGGCGCTGCCACAGCACGAACTTGCAGTCGGGATAGGCCGAGCAGCCGAAGAACACGCGGCCCTTGCGCGAGCGGCGCTCGGCGATCTGCCCCTTGTTGCACTCCGGGCAGGCAATCCCCAGCGTGACCGGCTTGGTCGTCTTGCACTCCGGATACCCGGAGCACGCGATGAACTTGCCGAAGCGGCCGTGCTTGATGACCATGGCCCGGGCGCAGGTCGGGCAGATCTCGTCGGTGGGCTGATCCTCGGCCCGCTCGCTGCCCGGCAGGTTGCGCTTGTACTTGCAGTCGGGGTAGTTCGAGCACGCGATGAACTTGCCGAAGCGCCCGCGGCGCTCGATGAGGTCGCCGCCGTCCTCCGGGCACGCCTCCCCGATGGGGACACCGGCCTTCTCGCTGCCCATCTCCTTCTTGGCCCGGGCCAGGTCACGCTTGAACGGCTCGTAGAACTCCTTCACGGTCTCGACCCAGCCGAGCTCGCCCTCCTCGACCTTGTCGAGGTGGTCCTCCATCTGGGCGGTGAAGGTCACGTCCATGATGTCGCCGAAGAACGGCATCAGCTTGTCGGTCACGGCCATGCCGAGCTCGGTCGGGAACAGCGTGCGCCGCTCGCGGTGGACGTAGCCGCGGTCGTTGATGATCGTGGACAGGATCGAGGCGTAGGTGGACGGGCGGCCGATCCCCAGCTCCTCGAGGGCCTTGATGAGCGAGGCCTCGGTGAATCGCGGCGGCGGCTGGGTGAAGTGCTGCTTGGGATCGAGGCCCAGCAGGGTCAGCACCTCGCCCTCCTCCAGCGGCGGCACCGCGCTCTCGGCGTCCTCGTCGGCGGCCGCGTCTTCCTCCTCGCGGCTCTCCACGTAGACCGCCGTGAAGCCCTTGAACTTCATCGTCTGGCCCTGGGCGCGGAACACGGTGTTGCCGGCCGTGATGTCGGCCGCCACGGTGTCGTACACGGCCGGCATCAGCTGGCTGGCCATGAAGCGCTCCCAGATGAGCCGATAGAGCGCGAGCTGGTCCTTGGTGAGCGAGCTGGCCACGCTGCGAGGGTCGCGGCGCACGTCGGAGGGCCGGATGGCCTCGTGGGCCTCCTGGGCGCTGCCGCGCGACTTGTAGACGGGCGGCGCCTCCGGCAGGTACTCGCCGCCGATCCGCTCGCTCGCCCACTGTCGCGCTTCCTGCTGCGCCTCGGCCGCGATGCGGACCGAGTCCGTGCGCATGTAGGTGATGAGCCCGACGGCGCCCTCGCCCCCGATCTCGATGCCCTCGTAGAGCTGCTGGGCGACGGTCATCGTCTTCTTGGCCGAGAAGCCGAGCTTGCGGCCGGCGTCCTGCTGCAGGGTCGAGGTGATGAACGGCGGCGCCGGATTCCGCTTGCGCTCGCCGCGGGTGACGCTACGCACGACGAACCGCGCGCCGGCCAGCGAGTCGACCAGGGCCTGGGTGGCCTCACCGGTGACCAGCGCGGCCTTCTCGCCGGCGACCTCGCGCAGGGTCGCCGTGAACTCGGGCGGGAGCTTGGCCTTCAGGTTGGCGTGCAGCGTCCAGTACTCGACGGGCACGAACTTCTGGATGTCGCGCTCGCGATCGACGATCAGCCGCACCGCCACCGACTGCACGCGCCCGGCCGACAGGCCACGCTGAACCTTGTCCCACAGCAGCGGCGACAGGCTGTAGCCGACCAGGCGGTCCAGCACGCGCCGGGCCTGCTGAGCGTCGACCTTCTTGAGATCGATGCGGCCGGGCTTGGTGAAGGCGGCCTTCACCGCCCGTTCGGTGATCTCGTTGAAGGTGATGCGGTACACGTTCTTCTTCAGAATGGGCAGCTCTTGGGCCAGGTGCCAGCCGATCGCCTCCCCCTCGCGGTCGGGGTCGGTGGCGACATACAGCGTGTCGGCCTTCTCGGCGGCCTTGACGAGGTCGTCGAGGATCTTCTTCTTGGTCGGCGTGACGACGTACTTCGGCTTGAAGTTCTTCTTGGGGTCCACGCCGAGCTGAGACTTCGGGAGGTCGCGGACGTGGCCCATCGAAGCCTTGACGACGTACTTGCCATCCAGGTACTTCGCGATCGTCTTCACCTTGGTCGGGGACTCGACCACCACCAGGGGACGCTTGGCCACTACGCTCTCCTCGCCCGTGCCGCGGTCGCCACCCAGCGCTGGCCGGCGAGCTGGCGGGCGTGGCCCGCCAGCTCGAGAGCGATCAGCGCCGTGCCCGCACGCGCGGCGTCGACACCTGCCCGAGCGATGATTCGCTCGATGTGCTGCGCCTCGTCCACGCTCAACAGCTCCAGCATTCTCGCTTCGTCGCTCCCCGCCGCCGGCATCGCCGACGCGCCTTCGCCGACCACGGCGCCCTCGATCATGCTGCGCCACGGCGCGCCCAGCTCAGCCACGATATCCGTCCAGTGCCCAACTAGCATAGCACCGTCCCGGATGAGGCCATTCGTTCCCCGGCTCGCCGGCGAGGTGATTCGGCCTGGTACGGCGAACACTTCGCGGCCGAGCTCACCGGCCAGTCCCGCCGTGATGAGGGCCCCGCTGCGCTCGGCCGCCTCCACCACCACCACCCCGAGGGCGAGCCCGGCGAGCGTCCGGTTGCGCAGTGGAAAGTGGTGGGCGAGCGGTCCGATCGTGGCCGGAAACTGCGAGAGCAGCGCGCCGTGCTCGACGATCGCGTCGGCCAGCCGGCGGTTCTCCGGCGGGTAGACGTGCGCGATGCCGTGGCCGAGCACCGCCAGGGTGCGACCGCCCGCCTGTAGCGCTCCCTGGTGGGCGGCGGTGTCGATTCCGCGTGCCAGTCCGCTGACGATCGTCACGCCGCGCGCGGCCAGCTCGGCGGCGAGCGTGCCGGCGACCTCCACGCCGTAGGCTGTCGCCTCGCGCGCGCCGACGATGGCGATCGCCAGCGCGTCGCCCGGCTTCAGGGCGCCGCGCACGTCGAGGCTCGGCGGTGACGGGATCGCCGCCAGCAGCGGCGGGTAGCGCGGATCGCTCGGAGCCAGATGGGTGATCGGCGTGTTCATGGTGAGCCGGCCGATGGGCGCTTCAGTATAGGTGGCGCGCGCGGAGGCGCCAACGTGTCCAGCTCGATACGCCTCAGTGTCGTGTGGCGCCCGCCTCCGCGCCCAGGAACGCGCGCGCCTTGCCGGCCGCCTCGCTGCGCGGGAAGTCGTGGACGACGCGCTGCCACGTCGAGCGGGCCCGCGCCTCGTCGCGAAGATTGCGCTGGCAGAGGCCGATCTTCAACAGCGCGTCGCCGGCCTTGGCCGAGCCCGGCGCGCTCTCGAGCACCTTCTGGAACTCGACCATTGCCTGACGGTAGTCGCGTTGCACGTAGTACGCCTCGCCGATCCAGTACAGGGCGTTGGCGACCAGGGGATGACGGGGGTACTTGGCGATGAAGTCGAGGAAGTCGAGCACGGCCTGGCCGTGCTCGCGCGCGCGGAAGGTGGCGAGGGCCGCGCCGTAAGTCTGTTCGGGGCTCTGCACCCGCCCCGCCGGGTCGCGCGGCCGCTCGACCGGGGCCGGCGACGGCCGCCTCGGAGCAACGGTCGGGGGAGGCGTGGGCACCGGTACCTGGACCGGCTCCGGCGCCACCGCCGGCACCGGCGCTGCCTTGGCGCGTGCGTCCCGCGCCTCGGCCTCGACGGCGTCCAGCCGGGCGTCGAAGGGCGGCGTTCTCGCTTGCGCTCCGGGTGATCGACACGGTCAGCTCCGCGGTCCGCGCCTCCAGCGCGCTGTTCGCGGCGCGCATCCGGGCCAGCTCGGCCGCCGTCGCCAGCTGAGCCTGCTGCAGCGCTGCGAGCTCCACGCGGAGATTCGCGAGATCGGCCTGGAGACGATTGAGGGAGGAACGGCTCGCGCACCCCGCACTGACCAGCGCGAGGGTGATCAGAAGGAAGGCCGACAGCGGCCGGTAGTGGCCTGAAGCTACGTCGAAGCTCCCATCACGGAAGCTCCCGTAATTGAATGACTTCAAGCTCTCCTCCGACTGGTACCACCGTGTCGGGTGGGACGACCGCGAGTCCGTCGGCGGCGACCATCGAGCGCAAGATCGCCGAGCCCTGCTCGCCGGTGAGCCGTGCGCCCAGGCCCTGCCCGGTGGCTTCGAGGTGTACGCGCAGGTATCCTCGCCGCGAGCCCGGGTTGGGGATCGGCTCCAGGGCCCGCACTCGCACCCGCGGCCTGGTCAGCCGACGACGGCCGCTCATCTTGAGCAGCGCGGGCCGCACGAAGAGCTCGAACGTCACCATTGCCGAGACCGGATTGCCGGGTAGCCCGAACATCGGACGTCCGCCGAGCGATTCCGAAGGTGATCGGCTTGCCCGGCCGCATGGACACCTGCCACAGGTGCAGCTCCGCGCCCGCCCGCGTGAGCGCCTCGCTGGACGAGGTCGAGGTCGCCGACGGAGACGCCGGCCGAGGAGACGAGGACGTCGGCGTCGCGGCCGGCCCGCACGCGCGCCTCGATGACCTCCAGCCGGTCCGACGCCACGCCGAGGCTGACCGGTTCGGCGCCGGCCTCGAGAACCTGGGCCATCAGTGAGTAGGTGTTCGTGTTGGGGATCTGTCCGGGGCCGGGCTCGGTACCGAGATCGGCGAGCTCGTTGCCGGTGGAGAGAATCGCCGACGCGCGGCCGCCGGTAGACGGGCACCTGACTGAAGCCGAGCGTGGCGAGCAGCCCGATCTCGGCGGCGCGTGAGCACGGTGCCCGCCTCGAGCACGCGATCGCCGACCCGCACATCCTCACCGCGGTGGCGGACGAACGCCGCGCGCTCGACGGCGGCCCGTAGCGCGATACGGTCCCCGCCGGCGTCGACGTCCTCCTGGGGCATCACCGCGTCGGCGCCCTCGGGCAGCGGAGCGCCCGTGAAGATGCGCATGGCCTCGCCCCGCCCGCACAGCCCGGGCCGGCACCGAGCCCGCCTCCACGCGGCCGACGATCGCCAGCGCGGCGCCCCGGCCGGTGTCCTCGGCGCGCACCGCATAGCCATCCATCGAGGAGTTGGGCCACGGCGGAATCTCGCGTCGCGACGTCACCGGCTCCGCGAGGACCCGCCCCAGCGAGCCAAGCACATCGACCCGCTCGCTGCCCAGCACCGGGATCCGGGCCAGGATCGCGTCGAGGGCTTCCTCGACGGTCAGCATGCGGGCCCTACTCTACACCGCGGGCATCCGGAGCCGGGGCGCGCCGGCCCCTTGCCGTCAATGACCGGTGTGCGGGAGGTTGAGGACGGGTTTGTAGCGGCCCAGGAACCAGCGACGGGTCAGGGCGAAGAGCGCCAGGAAGCCGACGGTGATGGCCACGTCGCGCAGCCCCACCGGAATCGGGGCCTGGGGGAGACCGAGGGCACGACCACCAGCACCCGCTCGAGGAAGATGGCCACCAGCCCGAACACGGCGACGACGAACAGCGGCGCGTGCCGCTGGGGCGGCCGGCCGGTCAGGCGCTTCAGCAGGTAGGCGAACGGGATCAGCCAGCCCACCACGAACACCACCCAGGCCAGCGTGCTCCAGGGCTGGTCGAAGAACCGCTTGACGACGTACCGTGTCTCGACGGGGACGTTGCCGTACCAGATCACCAGGTACTGCGACCAGAAGAAGTACATCCACATGATCGACATGGCGAACTGCAGCTTGGCCACATCCTGCACGGCCGCCGGCGGGATCGAGGCCACGCCACGCGTATTCGCCCGGATGGTCAGGATGGCCAGCAGGCAGAACCCCGTGTAGAGCGCGCTCACCGCGAAGTAGCCGCCGAACAGGCCGCTGTACCAGACGGGGTCGAGCGACATCACGAGATCGAAGCCCCACAGCGAGACAGTGACCAGCCACAGCATCAGGACGACGACGGCCAGCCGGTTCCGCTTGGCCCGCTCGCGCTCGTCGTCGGGCGGCACTGCGTCCCGCAGCAGCGCCCGCGCGAACGCAAAGCAGGTGACGAACAGCACCAGGGCCAGCACCAGATTACGTCCGAAGAAGAAGGGCACGTTGAGCCACGGCGCCTTCACCGGGATCGGGTGCAGGACCCAGGGATAGAGCACCGCTCGGCCCCCGTAGAGGACGACGAGGAGGACGAAGGCCACCGGCAGGAAGCCGATGGTCGTCACCGCCAGCCGCCGCACGCTGGGCGACCAGCGGGCCTCGGTCAGCTGCATCATGCCGGCGATGGCCGGCCCCGTGACCGCCAGCCCCGCCCAGAACACGAGGTTGACGAGGTAGATCGACCACGCGCGGCTGCCAGATCGCTCGCCGTCACGAACGCGAGGGCGCCGAGGGCGGCCGAGCACACCCCAGAACGGCGGTCATTTCTGGGCCAGCGTGCGCAGGTAGTTCACGATGTGCCACGCCTCCTGGGAGGACAGCGCCTCGCCGTACGCCGGCATGACCGCGCCGCCGGCCACGATGTAGCTGTGCCAGTAGCCGTCGGTCCGCTGCTTCTGCAGCTCGGCGTTGGTGAGGTCCGGCGTCGGGATGAACTTCGTGGCCACGGGGCCGGTCGTGCCGCCCTTGGCCTCGGGACCGTGGCAGGGCGTGCAGTAGACGTCTGGTACTGCTGGCGGCCGATCGCCAGCGACGACTCCGTCGCCTTCACCGGGTTCGGCATCTTGGTGGCGACCTCGCGCTGCTCCTTGGGGATCACGAGCGAGCCGCCCCGCGCCACCACCCCGCGCGGCATCGAGAAGACCCGCTCGCCCGGCATCACGCGGGCCGTCTGGCTCATGTTGTTCACCCAGCGAGAAGCCACCACGCCGCCCAGGATCGCACCGGCCCCGGCGATGACGAGGAGCACGAGGATGAACACGTACTTCATCGGCCGGATCTCCTCGGCGCCGGCGGTCCGGAGGATCTCGCGTACCGAGGCGCCCCGCTCGGGCGGACAGTGCACGGCCACGCCGAAGCGGTCGTGGGTGAACCGCGGATCGTAGGCCGCGACGGCTTGAACTTGGGCAGCCGGCCGAGGGTGACCATGCCGATCAAGGTGGCGAGACCGCCGAACAGGATCATCAGCTCGAACGCGATGACGACGAAGGGCGGGCTCATCGGCAGGCTCACGGCGGCTTGCCGCCGACGATCAGCGACCACTTGAGCGACGTCCAGATCGTCAGGATCCAGCCCGAGGCAGGCCGGTCAGGCGCGCCCAGCAGCGTGAAGAGCCGCACCTTGCTCACCGGCCGATCGCGCTCCAGCACGTCCTCGATCTCGTGCACCGGCACCGGCGTGTAGACGGTGAGGTCGTGGTAGCCCTTGGCCTTGAGCTCCTCCAGGGCCCGCACCGTGGTGTCGACGTGGGCGAAGACGCCGAGGATCGTCTCAGTGGTGGCCGGCATGCCTGGGGTCCTTCATCGGCGCCGGGATGCGTCTCCTTCACCTCGACGATCGACAGCGACGGCATGACCTTGATGAAGCCGAGGAACAGGATGAAGAACCACGCGAAGCTGCCCACGATGATCGTGGAGTCGGTGATCGTCGGCACGTAGACGCCCCAGGTGTACGGGTAGAAGTCGTGGCCGAGGCCAGGGAACGATGATGTTGAAGCGCTCGAACCACATGCCGATGAGCACGAGGATCGACACCACGTACAGGGTCACCAGGTTCGTCCGGGCCCGCTTCCAGAACAGGACGAGCGGGGCCACGCAGTTGCAGAAGTACATCGTACTCAACGCCCACGCGTACGTCCCGGTCAGCCGCCAGAACAGCGAGGCCCTCTCGAAGTGGTCACCGCTGTACCAGGCGGTGAACACCTCGCAGACGTAGAAGTAGGTCAGCACGAGGCCGGTGACCAGGATGAGCTTGGCCATCATGTCGAGGTGGCGGTCGCGGATGTAGGCGTGCAGGTTGAAGAAGTGGCGCATGGGGAGCACCAGCACGAGGACCATGGCGAAGCCCGAGAAGATGGCGCCGTCGACGAAGAACGGGGCGAACAGCGTCGAGTGCCAGCCCGGGACCAGCGCCATCGCGAAGTCCCAGGACACCACGCTGTGCACGGACAGGACGAGCGGGGTGGCCAGCGCGGCGAAGAGGCCGTAGGCGCGCCGGTAGTGGCGCCACTGGCGGTCCGAGCCCTCCCACCCCAGCGCGAGCATCGCGTAGATCCGCCGGCGCCAGCCGGTGGACGGCGTCGCGCAGCGCGGCGATGTCGGGCACGAGCCCCACGATGAAGAACACGGTGCTGATCGACAGGTACGTGGAGATCGCGAACACGTCCCACACCAGCGGCGACTTGAAGTTGGGCCACAGGTAGCGCTGGTTCGGGTACGGCAGCAGGAAGTACGCGAACCACATGCGGCCGGCGTGGATCAGCGGGAACAGGCCGGCGGTGAGGACCGCGAAGATCGTCATCGCCTCGGCCGCGCGGTAGATGGACGTCCGCCACCGGGCCCGGAACAGGTAGAGGACGGCCGAGATCAGCGTCCCGGCGTGGCCGATACCGATCCAGAACACGAAGGTGGTGATGTACATCGCCCACATCTGGGGCGTGCGCTTGCCGGCCGCGCCCATGCCGAAGAAGATCTGGTACGTCCAGGCCAGGATGCCGCAGGTCAGGATGAGCCCGATCACGCACATCCAGGCGAAGTACAGGTTGCCGGGCGGCCGCAGCGTGGCGGAGCACGTCGCGGTTGACGTCGGCGAACGTCGGCTCGGCGACGTGGGCGCCGCCGGCGATCGGAGGGCGCGGCCCCTGCGGCTCGCTCATGCGTGGCCCTTCCCGGCCTTGGGCGCCGGGCCCGGCTCGGCCCGCACGACCTTGCTGCAGATAGGTCACGCCGGGGCGGGTGCCGAGCTCCTCCAGCACGTGGTAGGCGCGCGGCGAGTGGGCGAGCTTGGCCACGGTGCTGCCCTCGTCCTTGAGGTTGCCGAAGGTGATGGCCTGGGTCGGGCACGTCTGCTGGCAGGCGGTCTGGATGTCGCCGTCGCGGACCGGCGCGCTTCTCGTCCCGCGCGTGATCCTTGCCGGCCACGATGCGCTGGATGCACATCGTGCACTTCTCCATCACGCCGAGCTGCCGCACTGTGACGTCGGGGTTGAGCTGCACCTCGAGCGGCGCCGGCAACTCGTAGTTCCACCAGTTGAAGCGGCGCACGTGATAGGGGCAGTTGTTGCCGCAGTACCGGGTCCCGACGCAGCGGTTGTAGACCTGCCCGTTCAGCCCTTCCTCGGTCCGGTAGGCCGCGAACACCGGGCACACCGGCTCGCACGGCGCCACCTCGCAGTGCTGGCAGAACATCGGCAGGAACATGTTGTGCGGGTGGGCAGGATTGCCCTCGGCCCATCGCTCCAGCCGCAGCCAGTGCACGCTGCGCGGCCGTAGGCCGCCTCGGCCTTGCCGACGACGGGCACGTTGTTCTCGGCCTGGCAGGCCACCGCGCACGCCTGGCAACCGATGCAGGCGTCGACGTCGACCGACATGCCCCAGCGGTAGCCCGTGTACTGCTGCGGCGGGTACATGCTGACCGACCCCGGGTCCAGCTTCCTGCCACGCAGCGCCTCCTCGCGGGCCCGAGCCAGCTCGACGTGCTGGGCGATCTCGCGGTGGTCCTGGTCGTGGGTCGCCTGCAGCAAGGCCAGCGGCCGTCGGGCGCCCGTCTTGGCCAGCGAGACCTTCACCGAGAGGAAGGCGGGGCGCGCCGGAGGTCGCATCGGCCGCGGCCGGCAGCAGCGCCATCGGGTTGGTGGCCGGTGTCGCCGGCACGTACTTCAGCCGTACGTGGTAGGGCGCATAGTGATGGCCGATGGGTACCGCGACGGCGCCGGGATGAATCGAGGCCGACAGGTACGCGGGCACCTCGATCGCCCCGTGCGGCGAGGTCAGCTTCACGACGTCACCCTGGCGGATGCCCAGCCGGGCCGCGGTCTCGGTGTTGATCTCGACCCAGGCGTCCCAGGCCACCTGCGTGATCGGATCGGGGACTTCCTGCAGCCAGGCCCGGGTGGCGCCGCGGCCGTCGTAGAAGCGCAGCGAGGGATAGGGCAGCAGCGCGAGGCCGTCGGCGGGGCCATCGAGCTTGGCCGTCGCCGCCTCGACCCGCTCGAGCTTCGGCGTCACCGCCACCGCGGCCGCCGGGGTGTCGCGCCAGACACCTCCCTGCTGCAACGCGGCCTCCCACTGTCCCTTCACTACCGGCTCCCAGGTCGCCTTCAGGAACTGCTCGAAGGTCGTCCACGGCAGCGGCCCCTTGCCCTCCTCGCTGCCGAGGGCGGCGCGGCCCACCGCGAGCAGCACGTCGCCCATCGGCCGGGCGTCGCGGATCGGCTTCATGGTGGGCTGCATCAGGCCGAGCACGCCCTCGCTGCGGCGCATAGTCGCCCCACGACTCGAGCCAGTGCGTGTCGGGCAGCACGAGGTGCGCAAGCGCCGTCGTCTCGTCGGGCAGGTTCGCGAAGCTGACGACGAACGGCACCTTGCGGATCGCCTCGGCGACCTTGAGCCCGCCCGGCAGCGTGAAGGCCGGGTTCACGGCCGTGCCGAGCACGAGCACCTCGATCTCACCGGCCGCCATCGCCTGGACCAGCTTGACGACCTCGCTGTACCGGGTGACCCGACCGTAGGCGTGATCGGGACCGAACCGGACCGTCTTGCCGAGGTTGCCGGCCGCCGCGTTGAGGAGGTTGACCGCGACCTGCAGCGCCGTGGCCTGGCTGCCCGTCACCGCCACCCCGCCCCCCACCGCCAGCCCCGGCCGCGCCTCCGCGAAGGTCCGGGCCACGTGCTGCAGCGTCTCCAGCGGCACACCGCTCTCCTCGGCAACCTTCCGGGGATCGACGCCGGCCACCGCCTCGCCGTAGCGCTTGTCGGCGACCAGGCCGCCCTCGACCATGAGCCTGAGCACGGCCAGCGCGACCGCCGCCTCGGTGCCGGGCGCATTGCGCACCCACTCGTCGGCGTTGGAGGCGGTCAGCGACTGGCGCGGCTCGACGTGGATGAACGTCCCCGCCTTGCCCTCGCGGAAGGCGTGCATGCGCGCGTAGCCACGGGCGGACTGCACGTTGGAGACCCATGTCTCCAGCAGGTCGGCCCCGAACGAGAGGATGACCTCGGCGTCCTCGAAGGCGTGATACGGCACCGCGTCGCGGCCGAACGTGAGCCGGTTGGCGGCACGGATCGCCTCGTAGCCGAACGGCTCCAGCGCCACGCGCGGCCGCCCGCCCAGGGCCTGGCTGAAGCGATCGAGCAGCGTCCCCAGGCTGCCGCTCTCGAGCTGACTCACCACGGCCAGCGCCTGCTTCTTGGCGCGCACCGCGCCGAGCTTGTCGCCGAAGAGCTTGAGCGCGTCGTCCCACGACAGGGGCTTGAACGCGTCGCCCTCGCGCCGCTGGGGGCCGGCGAAGCGGTCGGGATGGTAGAGCCCCTGCAGCGCCGCCTGGCCCCGCGCGCACAGCGCGCCGCGACTGACCGGGTGATCGGGGTTCCCCTCGAGCTTCACCACTCGCCCATCGCGATTGCGGGCCAGCACGCCGCAGCCGGCCGGACACTCCCGGCACACCGTGGCGAACCACGACGCGACGCCGGGGACGAGCTGCTCGTTGGGGACCACGAGGGGCAGGATCTGCTCGGTTGCCTGCTGGCAGCCGGCCGCCGCCGCCGTCGCGCCTGTCGTCGCCACGATCTTGAAGAAGTCGCGCCGGTTCATGCGCCCTCTCTCATGCGTTGCGCGGCCCGCGTCGGCTCGCCCCGTCGGTCAATGGTGGCACGTCACGCAGTCCAGCGGCGCCTGCGTCTTGCGATCGGCGTTCTGCTGGCGGTGGCAGTCGACGCACCAGCCCATGGTGAGGGGCGGCGGCGCCGGGCGCATTCCGACGACGTGAAGCAGGTCGTTGACGAGGTTCGGCCCCGTGGTGGCGCCGACAGTCGTCATCGTCTCGACCGGCCCGTGGCAGGTCTGGCAACGGACCTCGGCCCGGATGTGCGCCTTGTGCGGGAAGTAGGTGAACTCCGGCAGCTTGTACACCCGCGTCCACGGGATCGGCTCCTGCTTGGCGGCGAACTCGGCCAGCTTCTTGATCTCCGGCTTGTCAGCGGCCGTGATCTTGTGGCAGCCCATGCACCGCTCGACCGACGGGAGGCCGGCGTACTCCGAGCGGCGGGCGTCGCTGTGGCAGTACTGGCAGTCGATCTTGTAGGTCTGCACGTGGACGGTGTGCGGAAAGTTGATTGGCTGCACCGAGGCCTTGGCCACGGCGGGTTGACGGCTCCAGGAGGACACGGCGAAGAACATCAGCACCGCGAGGAGCACGACGGCCGCTGTTCCAACGCCCGCCTTCCTCATCGACAGTCGCGTGCCCTCCTTGGCAAGTGCTCGTGAACCATATCACTTGCCACCTGGGGGCGTCAATACAACTCGACTCCGATTCAGGCGATGGCCGCGAACGATTCCAGCGCTGCCTGGGCTGCCGTCGCGAGATCGGCCTCGGAGTGGGCGAGCGAGACGAAAGCGGCCTCGAACTGCGAGGGCGCCAGGTACACACCCCGCCCGAGCATGGCCTGGAAGAAGCGAGCGTAGGAAGTAGTGTCGGCGCGGCGCGCCGAGGCGTAGTCGTGCACGGGGCCCGCGCAGAAGAACGCAGTCAGCATCGAGCCGACCCGGTTCACCGTCAGGGGGACGCCGGCCTTGCGCGCCCCCTCGCGCAGCCCCGCCTCCAGACGGGCGCCGAGTGCCTCCAGGCGCTCGTAGCCCCGGCGATCCGTCAGCGCGCGAATGGCCGCCAGCCCGGCCGCCACCGCCAGCGGATTGCCCGACAGCGTGCCGGCTTGGTAGACGCCGCCCAGCGGCGCCACCTCGCTCATGACGGCGCGGCTGCCGCCGTAGGCGCCGACCGGCAGGCCGCCGCCGATGATCTTGCCGAGACACGTGAGGTCCGGCCGCACCCCGTACAGCTCCTGGGCGCCGCCGTAGGCGACGCGGAATCCCGTGATCACCTCGTCGAAGATCAGCAGCGCGCCGTGCTCGCGCGTGATCTCGCGCAGGCCGGCGAGGAAGCCCGGAGCCGGCGGCACCACGCCCATGTTGCCGGCCACCGGCTCCACGATGACCGCCGCGATGTGCTCGCCGCGCCGGCGGAAGAGATCGCGCACGGCGTCGAGATCGTTGAAGGCGACCGTGAGGGTGAGCTCGGCCAGCGCCGCCGGCACGCCCTTGCTGTCGGGGATCCCGAAGGTGGCGCCGCCCGAGCCGGCCTTGACCAGCAGGCTGTCGGCGTGGCCGTGGTAGCAGCCGTCGAACTTCACGAGCACGTCGCGGCCGGTAGCACCGCGGGCCACGCGGATCGCGCTCATGGCGGCCTCGGTGCCGGAGCTGACCAGTCGCACCAGCTCCATCGACGGATAGGCGGCCGCGATCGTCTCCGCCATCTCGACCTCGAGGGCGGTCGGGGCACCGTAGCTGGTGCCGCGGCGGGCCGCCTCGGTCACCGCCTCCACCACCGCGGGGGCGGCGTGGCCGAGGATCAGCGGCCCCCAGGAGCCGACGAAGTCGATGTAGGCGCGGCCGTCCACGTCCCACAGTCGCGCGCCCTCGCCGCGATCGATGAAGACCGGGGCGCCGCCGACGGCGCGGAAGGCGCGGACGGGGCTGTTGACGCCACCGGGGATCACGCGGCCGGCGGCGTCCATCAGACGGCGGGACTCGGTCATGAGGCAAGCTCCATGGGCAGGAAGTCGCGGCGGCCGGCGTCCCAGCGAAACGCCGCGATCGCGTCGACCACCCCGCGGACCACCGAGGTGACGACGTAAACGGCGCCTGGGTACGCGGGCTCGCCGGCCACGACGGCCTGCCGGCGATCGGTTTCGGAGAAGTAGGCGCCGGCGTCGACGTGCGAGTGGTAGATCACGGCCACGTCGAAGCCCTGGCGCTCGAGGTCGCCGATGCGCAGCAGGTCCTTGGGATCGATGTAGTAGGCGGTCCGGGCGTCGCGGGGATGGCGCACGGGATCGCGGGCGTGCAGCTCGTTCTGGAGCGTTGCGGCAGCGCAGCAGCTGCCGCTCAGCGCCTCGGCTCAGGATGACCCCGCACGATTCGAACGGGTACTCCTCCGCCGCCTGGACGCGGATCGTCTCCTGCTCGGCCGCCGTCAGGACCATGCGCCCCCGGCCAGTGCCGGGATGATGGCGACCTCGTCGCCGTCCCGCAGCGGGGTGTCCAGCCCGCCGAGCCCGTCGATGGGCTCTCCGTTGACGTAGATGGTGACGTGCTGATGCACCTCGCCCGACTCGCCGCGCACCAGCCCCTTGAGGCCGCCGTGCTCGCGCTCCAGCTCGTCGAGCAGGGCGCCCACGTCGGGGGCGCTCACGTCCACCCGGTCGCGGTTGCCGGTCGCCCGCCGGAACGGCGTGGGAATGTACACGGTCACTGCCATCGCTCGTCGCTCGTCCCTTCTGGCTAGCTCAGGCTCAGGTAGCGCTCGCCGGTATCGGGCAGGATCGTCACCACGGTCTGCTCCGCGCGCATCTCGGCGGCGACGCGGCAGGCGGCGAAGGCGGCCGCCCCCGCGGAGATGCCGGCCAGCACGCCCTCCTCGCGGCCCAGCCGCTGCGACCA
This sequence comes from uncultured Candidatus Rokubacteria bacterium, assembly GCA_963827505.1. Classification (GTDB taxonomy): domain Bacteria; phylum Methylomirabilota; class Methylomirabilia; order Rokubacteriales; family CSP1-6; genus AR5. The sequence goes on from CAWHBD010000001.1 coordinate 287,240, forward strand.
CGACACCGCGTCCTCGTCGCTCACCGTGACGATCCGGTCGAGGACCTCGCGATTGAGCACCCCCGGCACGAAGGAGGCGCCGATGCCGTGGATGCCGTGCGGGCCGGAACCGCCCACCCGACAGCACCGGCGACTTGGCCGGCTCCACCGCCACCACCTGCACCCCCGGCACCTTGGCCTTGAGCACCTCGCCCACGCCGGTGATGGTGCCGCCGGTGCCGACGCCGGCCACGAAGGCGTCCAGCCGTCCGCCCACCGCATCGAGAATCTCCAGCGCAGTCGTGCGGCGATGCACCTCGGGGTTGGCGGGGTTCTGGAACTGCTGCGGCATGAAGTACTCCGGGTGCTGGCGGCCCAGTTCCTCGGCCGCGAATACCGCGCCGCTCATCCCCTCGATGGCGGGGGTGAGGTGGATCTCCGCGCCGAACCGCGCGAACAGCCGCTGGCGCTCGACGCTCATGTCCTCCGGCATCGTGAGGATGAGCCGGTAGCCCTTCACGGCCGCCACCATCGCGAGCCCGATACCGGTGTTGCCGCTGGTCGGCTCCACGATGGTGGCCCCCGGCCGCAGCACGCCCCGGCGCTCGGCGTCGTCCACCATCGCCGCCGCGATGCGGTCCTTCACGCTGCCGCCGGGGTTGCGGGACTCCAGCTTCGCCAGGACGCGCGCGCCCGCCGGGTCCGGCAACCGCCGCAGCCGCACCAGCGGCGTCTCTCCGATCAGGTCCAGCACGGACTCCGCGACCTTGTTCACAGTCCCGCCATCCTCTTGGATGCGCCCGGCACAGTCATCGGCTTCATCCCATCAGATGTGGTACATGGGCCGCGCGGATCCACGGCGCTCCGCCGTCCGCGCCACCAGATCCTCGAGCGTCCAGCGGTCGACCACGCCGGCCACCGCGTCTCCGATCTCCTCCCACAGCTCCCCGAGGTCGTGGGCGTAGGCGCCCCGGCCTCGCTGGGGTCCGCCCTCGAACGGCGCGCTGCTCCCCTCGACCGCCCGCAGCACCGCGCCCACCGTGATCTCCTCGGGCGCCTTGCTCAGATGGTAGCCGCCGGTCGAGCCCCGCTTGGAGGTCAACAGGTCTGCCCGCTTCAAGGCCAGCAACACCTGCTCGAGATAGCGCTGGGGGATGGCCTGGCGGGCGGCGATCTCCTGGATCGGCACCAGGGGACGCTCGCGATGCATGGCGAGGTCCAGCATCGCCTTGATCGCGTACTCCCCCTTGGCCGAGATGCGCATGGGCGGCCCGTCAGCGCAGGTGGGTGCCGCGCTCGAGCAGCCGGGCGGCTTCCTTGGCGAAGTAGGTGATCACGATGTCGGCGCCGGCGCGCCGGATGCCGACGAGCGCCTCCATCATCGCGCGCTACTCGTCGAGCCAGCCGAGCTGCCCGGCCGCGCGGATCATCGCGTACTCGCCCGACACCGAGTAGGCGGCGAGCGGCACGCCGAACTCCGCCTTGGCCCGCGAGATGATGTCCAGGTACGGCAGGGCCGGCTTCACCATCACGATGTCGGCGCCCTCGTCGAGGTCCAGCGCGATCTCCCGCATGGCCTCCTGCGCGTTGGCCGGATCCATCTGGTACGAGCGGCGGTCGCCGAACTGCGGGGTGGACTCGGCGGCGTCCCGGAACGGCTCGAAGAAGCAGGAGGCGTACTTGGCCGAGTAGGCCATGATCGGCGTCTCCATGAACGAGGCCTCGTCGAGCGCCTCCCGGATGGCGCCCACCCGCCCGTCCATCATGTCGGAGGGCGCGACCAGGTCGGCGCCGGCCTCGACGTGCGAGACGGCGGTGCGGGCCAGCAGATCGAGGGTGGGATCGTTGCGGACGGTGCCGTCCTCCACCACCCCGCAGTGGCCGTGGCTCGTGTACTCGCACAGGCACACGTCGGTGATGACGAGCAGGTCGGGCACCGTGTCCTTCACCGCCCGCACCGCCTGCTGCACGATTCCGTCGTCGGCGTAGGCCTCGGAGCCGCGCGGGTCCTTGTCCTCCGGGATCCCGAACAGCAGCACGGCCGGGATGCCCATGCCGGCGGCGTCCTTGCATTCCTTGATGAGCTCGTCGACGGAGAGGCGGTACTGCCCGGGCATCGGCGCGATGGGCTCGCGCACGCCGCGGCCGTGGACGACGAAGAGCGGGTAGACGAAGTCGTCGACCGCCAGCGCGGTCTCGCGGACCATCTTCCGCAGCAGGGGCTTCTCGCGGAGACGGCGGGGACGGAACATCGGATGCGGCATCACACACTCCTCCTGGCCCGGCGGCCGCGCTCGCGCGGTGCCCGCGCGAAGTGGTCGGCGACGGCCCGCGCCAGCGCGGGGATCGTGTACTCGCTCGGCATCACGTCGGTCGTGAGCCCGTACTCGGCCGCGGTGGCGGCGGTGATGGGGCCGATCGAGGCGACCGTCACCCGGCCCAGCCAGTCGCGGCGCTCGTCCGTCGCTGAACAGCTCGGCGAAGTTCCGGGCGGTCGACGAGCAGGTGAACGTCACGGCGTCGATCGTCCCCGCCGCCAGCGCATCCCGCAGGCGGGCGGCACCGGCGTCGGCCCGCCGGGTGGCGTAGGCCGGCACCTCGGTCACCGGCGCCCCCAGCCGTCGCAGCTCGGTCACCAGGACGTCGCGGGTCTGGGCGGCGCGCGGCAGCAGCACGCGATCGGCCGGCGTCACACGCGGCGCGCAGGCGCGTCGAGCAGCCCCTCGGCCCGGTACTCGCGCGGGCACGAGGTCGGCCCGCACGCCGTGCTCGGCGAGCGCGTCGGCGGTGGCGGGTCCGATGGCCGCCACCCGCCGTCCGCCCAGCGCCGCCCACGTCAGCCCGCGCGGCCCCAGCCGGCGGTCGACCATGGCCACGCCGTTCACGCGACGTGAAGATCACCCAGGTGAAGGTCTCCAGCGCGTCCAGCGCGGTGTCGAGCGGCTCCCACGACGGCGGGGGACCGATGACGATCGTGGGCGCCTCCAGCACGCGGGCGCCGGCCGCTTCCAGCAGCGCCGTGAAGCGCTGGGCCTGGGCGGCCGCGCGCGTCACCACGATCGTGCGGCCATCGAGCGGACGCTGGTCGTTCATCGGTACCCGAGCCATTATCGCGTGGACGTCCCGATCGGGCTGAGCGGCGCGATGTCGGCGGCACCGCGGCGCGAGCAGGGCGTCGGCCAGCTCGCGGCCCAGCCGCGGCCGCCTCGGCGGCGGGCGCCGCCGCCGCCGCTCGCAGTACCCGACGGCCGTCCTCGCCAGCAACGATCGCCGTCATCACGCACGGTGACCCCGTCCAGCCGCGCGTGGGCCGCCATCGGCGTGTTGCAGGAGGCGCCCAGCCGGGCCAGGAAGGCGCGCTCCGCCACCGCGCAGATCCGGGTGGCGCCGTCGTCGATGCGAGCCGCGAGGGCCAGCGTTGCCGCGTCGTCGGCGCGGGCCTCCACCGCGAGGATCCCCTGCCCCACGGCGGGGACGAACTCGTCGGGGTCGAGCGCTCTCGACGTGCTCGGGGCTCAGCCCCAGCCGCCGCAGCCCGGCGGCGGCGAGCACGATAGCGTCGAAGTCGCCGGCGCCGAGCTTGCGCAGCCGCGTGTCGACGTTGCCGCGGATCGGCTCCACGCGCAGGTCGGGCCGGCAGCGCGAGCAGCAGCGCTCGCCGGCGCGGGCTCGAGGTCCCCACGCGGGCCCCCGTCGCGAGCGTGGCCACCGTCACCGGCGCGCGCGCGACCAGCACGTCGCGCGGGTCCTCGCGGGGCGGGAACGCCGCCAGCGTGAGCCCGGCGGGCAGTCTCCGCCGGCAGGTCCTTGAGGCTGTGCGCGGCGAGGTCGATCTCGCGGCGCAGCAGCGCCTCCTCGATCTCGCGCACGAACAGCCCCTTGCCGCCCACGACGGCGAGCCGGGCGTCGGCGAGCCGGTCGCCCTCGGTTCGCATGGCGACGATCTCGACCTCGGCCCTCGCAGGCCGAGCGGCCGACGCTCCGGGCCTGAGCCAGGGCCAGCGTGCTCGCGCGCGTGCCCAGCCGGATCATCCCGCGCCGTCCCAGCGCGAACAGCTCGTGGACCAGCTCCAGCCACGAGCGGCTGGCCCCGGCCCGCGAGGACTCGCGCAGCTTGGTGATCGGCGCGTGCAGGATCTTGTTGACGATCGCCGTGGACAGCGCGTCGATGGCCGCCCGCGTCTCCGGGGTGGCCTCGGGCAGGCGGGCCAGGGTCTTGCGCACCTCGCCCTGGCGGATCTCCTCGAGCCGCTCGCGCAGCGAGACGATGGTGGGGATGACCTCCACCTCGCCCTGGCGGGCGAGAAACTTGGCGACCTCGCGCTCGACGAGCGTCTCGGCCCGCTGGGCCTCGCGGGCCCGCTCGCGCAGGTTGGCGTCGACCACCTGCTTGAGGTCGTCGACGTCGTAGCGGTACACGTCGTCGAGGCCGTCCACGCCGGCCTCCACGTTGCGCGGCACCGCGATGTCGATGAAGAACAGCGGCCGGCCCCGGCGGCCGTGCATGACCTGCATCACGGTGGCCCGCCTGATGACCGGCTCGGGGGCGCCGGTCGAGGTGACCACGATGTCCACGCTGGCCAGGGCCGTCGGCAGCTCCTCGAACGGCACCGCGGTGCCGGCCAGCGCCCGCGCCAGCTCCTGGGCCCGCGTCCACGTGCGGTTGGCCACGTAGATGGGGAAGGCGCCCGTGCTCGACGAGGTGCTTGGCGGCCAGCTCGCTCATCTTGCCCGCGCCGACCAGCAGCACCGCTCGACCGCCGAGGCCGTCGAAGATCTTCTTGGCCAGCTCCACCGCGGCGAAGGACACGGAGACGGCGTGCCGCGCGATCTCCGTCTCGGTGCGCACGCGCTTGGCCGACGTTGAAGGCCTGGCTGAACAGCGGGTGCAGCGTGCGGCCCGACCGACTCGCAGGCCTGGGCGAGCGCGAAGGCATCCTTCACCTGACCGAGGATCTGCGGCTCGCCGATCATCATCGAGTCCAGGCTGGCGGCGACGCGGAAGGCGTGGCGCACGGCGTCCGCGTCCAGGTGCGTGTAGAGCATGCGGCTCGACGCTCGGTCAGATCCACGCCACGCTGGCGACACAGGTGGCGGAAGGCCAGCGCCCGCGCCTCGCCCGGCGCCTCGGCCACGCCGTACACCTCCACCCGGTTGCAGGTCGAGAGGACGACCACCTCGCGCAGCACGTCGCTGGCCTGCAGGTCACCGAGCAGCTCGCGCAGCTTGTCCTCCTCGACGGCCAGCCGCTCGCGCACCGCCACCGGCGCGTTCTGTGGCTGAGGCCGGCGACGAACAGCGCCATCAGGAGCCGTGCCGCCCGGGCAGGAAGAGCCCCGCCCCCAGCGTGAGGACGAGCGCCGCGAAGCCCACGATGGCGAAGTAGGCCGCCCGCCGGCCGTGCCAGCCACCGACGGCCCGCCCGGCCAGCGTGGCCGCGTAGATCACCCAGGCCAGGACCGAGAAGAACGCGAGCGGATCGAAGGTGAGACGCGGTGCCCCACGCCGCCCGCGCCCACATCACGCCGAGGACGAGCCCCGTGGTGAGGAAGGGAAAGCCGAGGGCGAGCGTGCGGTACGTGAGCCGGTCGAGCGTCTCGAGCGCGGGCAGCCGGTAGTAGAAGGCGCCCGGGCGCTTGAGCTTGAGCTGGCGCTCCTGCAGCAGGTACATGACGCGCGCCCGCGAAGTTGAGGACGAAGGCGGCGATGCCCACCATCGCCAGCGCGATGTGGACCCACATCCAGGCCCCGGCCAGCGCGGGGGCCAGGGTGCCAGGCCGCGTGGTGGTGGCCTTCAGGCTCAGCATGACCGCCACCGGCAGCACGAAGGCGCCGAGGACGCGCACGCCGGTGCGCTGCTCGATCAGCATCTCCAGCAGCACGATGACCCACACCGCCACCGAGATGGCGTCGGGCAGGCTGCCGAGCGGCGGGGCACCGAGTCTCGAGCGCGCGGGCGACCAGCGCCACGGTGTGCGTGACCCAGCCGGCGAGGGCGGCCAGCCGGGACAGCCGGTGCACCAGGTCGTGGCGCTGGACGAGATACGCCAGGGCCAGGCCCGTCGCCACGACGTAGCCGATGATGGCCGCGTTGATTAGATTTGCGTGCATGCCGGAAACGTCAATTCCGGCGCGATATTACCACATTCCCGATGGGCGAACGGCAGAACAGGCCCTTACCCGGCTCCCTCCGGATGGGCGCCAAGGACCAGCGAGGCCTCGGGTCTCCAGAAACCCTGACGCCGGGCGATGAGGTCGAAGTGCGGCGAGCCCCAGTCCTCGACGAGCGGCGGGCCGCCATTCCAGCGTGCGCGCCGGTCGATCTCCTTGAGGTACGCGTGGCACTCACGACATCCGGAGATCACGTAGCCCTCTTCCCGGGCCTCCTCGGGCGTGAGCCGCGTCAGGTGCTGGGCGCCGTCGACGCCGCAGAACGGGCAGCGCAGCTTGGCGAAGGTCCAGGCGCCGCCGCACAGGTGACAGGCGAGCCGCCGCCGGCCATCCTCCACCACGTCGGTGAATCCGGGCGGACCGCCGCAGAACGGGCATATGCCGAGCGCCCACACGCCCTCGGGCAGATGCTCACGCGTGGCGCTGTACACCGCCTCCAGCGCGGGTCGTAGCGAGAGCGTGGCCAGTAGACCCACGACGTCGGCGGGAAGCCCGCTCACCTCCTCGACCTCGCCGGAGCCGACGCGGCCGCGCACGGGCAGCAGCGCAGCGGGACCAACCCGACCGACATCCCAGGCCTCGGCCAGCCGCTGCAGCGCCGGCACGAACTCGGCGTTGGCCCGGGCCACTGCGTCCATCGCTCCGGCCATCAGGTCTTCCACGTCCCCGGCCCCGACCGACTCCCGCGCGACCTCCACCAGCGGGACGCCCTGCGCCCAGCGCGTCCGACACGCCTCGGCGCTCCAGGGCACGACCAGGGATCGGGGCGCCGACCAGCGCGCCCACGTGACGAGCACGTCGTCGTAGACGGTCAGCGCTTCACGGAGGGTGGGCCGCCGCCCGAGGAGGTCGGCCCAGGCCTCGGTCAGATCAGGCTCGGCCACGGACGCGGCCGAGGTTCCGCTCGGGCGGAGCAAGTCACGCGTGCACGGACATCACCACGACGTAGCGGAGGACGAAGCCGCCCGACCAGGACCAGCACGGCGGCGACCACGCCGAGCGTACGGGCGCGGGGCCCGAAGAAATCGAGGGCCAGCGGGAGCACGAGGCCGATGCCGACCAGGCCGCCCCAGAACAGCGGCGCGTAGTGACCGGAGGTCAGCGGCCTGGCGGCGGCGCCGACGAGCCCCACGAGCGCGATCAGCAGGACCAGCTCGAACAGCATCGAGTATCGGTCGGCGTGCTTGACCTTGCCCCACGCCTCGCCGGCGGCGCCCCCGGTGAGGAACAGGATCAGCGTGATGGCCGCGATACCCGTGGAGGCGCCCGAGGCCAGGAACAGGGCGCCCATGAGCGCGGGCGTCGCTCCAGAACGGCAGCGCCGAGTGGTGCTGAGGAGCACGCCCGTGTAGCTCGCGAGGAAGAAGCCGAACAGCATCCCGACCAGACCTAGCTTGCGCCGGAGGTTGGCCAGCGACTCCGACGAGGAGAGGCTCAACACCGATGACACGAAGGCGAAGAGGCCGAAGACGCCGACCGCCCACGCGCCGATCGACATCGGGTCCCAGAACTTGAAGGCGCGCATCATGTTCAGGAACCGGCTCGGGACGCCGAGGTCGAGCGATGAGCAATAGCCCGCACGCGCCGATCAGCGGCAGCGACAGCATGTAGCCGGCGCGGACCACGTCGCGGTCGCGCGTGCTCCCGAAGTTGTCGGCGATGGCGGCGGTGAAGTAGGCGCCGCCGGCGATGCCGCCGAGGAAGAAGTACCAGACGATCAGCAGCTGCCAGTGCGGGGTCTTAAGCATCGATGCGCCCTCCCTTCCGCCCCGCTCGCGGAACGGCGCAGGACGCGCCGAGCCCGACGAGCAGCGCCGAGCCGACCGCCAGCAGCGAGTCCACCAGGACGTTGCGCTGGGGCAGGCGGCGGATTCTCGGGGAGGTCGTACGTCGACGGCTTGTCCAGCAGCAGGAAGAAGGCATTGAGCCCGCCGAGGGGGCCCTTGGAGTCGGCGCCGTACAGCTGGGCCTCCTTGAACCCCATCTCCTTGAGCGTCTCCACGCGCTTCTCGGCCTTCGTGACCAGCTCGTCGCGGAATCCGAACTGGATGGACTCGGTCGGGCACGTCTTGGCGCAGGCGGGGCCGAGGCCGTTGTGGATGCGGTCGTTGCAGAAGGTGCACTTCTTGGCGCGGCCCGTGTGCTCGTTGAAGGAGACCACACCGAACGGGCACGACGCTCACGCAGTACCGGCAGCCGTTGCAGACGTCCTGGTTGATGTTGACGGTGCCGAACTCCGTCCGGTAGATGGCGCCGGTGGGGCAGGCGTCGAGGCAGCCCGCCTGGGCGCAGTGCTTGCAGACATCCGACATGAGCAGCCACGGCGAGCTCGCCGTTGGGCCTGGCGGCTTCTCGATGAAGCGCACGAGCCGGAAGGTCTTGTCGGTGAAGTGCGCGTGGTTCTGGTAGCCGCCCGTCCACTCCGGCACCTCGAGCGCAGCTCGTTCCACTGCTTGCACGCCACCTGGCAGGCGCGGCAGCCGATGCAGAGCGACGTGTCCGTGAACATCGCGAGCGTGCGGGCCATGGCTACACCACCCCCTTCTTCACGTTGCAGACGAAGGCCTTGGTCTCCTGGATGTAGACGTTGGGATCGCCCACCGTCGCCGAGAGGTCGTTGGTGATGTCGCCCTTGCTGCCGGGCAGCTCCTCGACGCCGTTCTAGCCCCAGTGCCAGGGCACGCCGATCTGGTGCACCTTCTTGCCGTCGATCATGGAACGGCTTGAGGCGGTTGCGTGACCATCGCGGTCACGTGCACCTTGCCGCGCGGGCTCGAGCACGGTGATCCTCTCTCCGTTGTCGATCCCGAGCTCCCGCGGCCAGCTCGTGGCTGATCTCGGCGAAGTGGGAGTGGTACAGCTCGGCCAGCATCGGCAGGTAGCGCGACATGACGCCCGAGAGGTGGTGCTCGGTGAGCCGGTACGTCGTGATGACGTAGGGATAGTCCGGCGAGCCCACCGGCGCCAGGTCGTTCTTCTGGTCCGGGCACGCTTCCAGATCTTGGCCACCGGGTTGATCTGCTGCTTGGAGAGGAGGTTCTTCGTGGGCGACTCCACCGGCTCGTAGTGCTCGGGGAACGGCCCGTCGTTGAGCGGGCCGAAGAAGGCGCCGACCAGGTCGGCGCGCATGATGAACGGCTTGTCGCCGTTCTTGGCGTCCGGGGCCAGGAACGCGTTGAAGTCGGGCACGTCGAGGCCCGACCCACTTGCCCTTCTCTGTCGGGCTTCGTTGCCGGGGGCCTCCGCGATCCCACCAGATGAGCTTCTTCTTCTCGCTCCAGGGCTTGCCCTTGAGGTCGGCGGAGGCGCGGTTGTAGAGGATCCGCCGGTTGGCCGGCCACGCGAAGCCCCAGCCGTGCGCGAGGTAGTCCTTCTCGTCGGCGGGCTTGCGGCAGGCCGCCTTGTTGACGAGCTTGCCGTCCGGCCCTCCACGGTGACGCCGGTGTAGATCCAGCAGCCGCCGGCGGTCTTGCCGTCGTCGGTCATGTGGGCGAAGGTGTTCAGCGCCTGGCCCTTCTTGTAGACGACCTTGCCGTCCTTGTCGGTGATCTCCTCGGTGGCGAACGCCGTTGATCTCCTTCAGGACCTCCACCATCTCCGGCTCGTCGGGCTTGGCGCCGTAGGTGAAGTTCGCGGCCAGGAAGCCCTTGTCGCGCTCCTTCTTGGATCCCGCGTAGAGCTTCTGCAGCCGGTGCGCAAGGCTCGCAGAAGAAGTCGGCGTCGGAGCGTAACGTCGCCGGGTGGCTTCACCGCCCGCTCGTGCCACTGGATCAGCCGCATCGTGTTGGTGAGGCTGCCGTCCTTCTCGGCGGCCGGCGCGGCGGGCAGGAAGAACACCTCGGTCTTGATGTCCTTGGCGTCGACGCCCGGCGCCTTCCAGAACTCGGCCGTCTCGGTGAGGAAGATGTCGACGACCACCAGCCAGTCGAGCTTGGCCAGGGCCGCGCGGGCCAGCTTGGCGTTGGGGCCACCGACGGCCGGGTTCTGGCCGTCGGCGAGGAAGCCCTTGATCTTGCCCTCGTACATGTCCACGAACATGTGCTGGTGGCTGTAGGCGTCCGCGGAGGCGCGCTTGGGCAGCCACTGGTAGCCGAACTCGTTGTCCTGGGTGGCGGCGTCGCCGTAGAAGGCCTTGAGCAGGCTCACCATGAACTTGGGCTTGTTGGTCCAGAACCCGCCCTTCGGCGTTTCCTTCTCGAGGTACGTCTTCAGGTCGGGGTGCTGGTCGCGCAGCGGCGTCGCCAGATAGCCCGGCAGCTCGTGGTACAGCAGCTCGAGGTCGGTCGCCCCCTGCACGTTGGCGTGACCGCGCAGGGCCACCACGCCGCCGCCCGGACGTCCGATGTTGCCCAGCAGTAACTGCAACATGCACAGCGAGCGGATGTTCTCTACTCCGTTGGTGTGCTGGGTCAGATTCAGCGCGTACGTGATGCTCCCCGTCTTCTCGGGGCCCGAGGTGCCGCAGTACAGCTGGGCCATCTCCTCGAACTTTGCCCGCGGGATGCCGCACACCTTCTCGACCATCTCCAGCGTGTAGCGGCCGTAGTGCCGCTTCAGGAACTGGAAGACGCTGTTGGGGTCCTTCAGCGTGAGGTCGCGCTTGGGGTTGCCCTCGCCATCCACCTGGTACTTCCACGACGACCGGTCGTACGTCTTCTTGACCGGGTCGTAGCCGGTGAAGAGGCCCTCCAGGTCGGTCGGCGTCTTGAAGGCCGGATCGATCAGGAAGGAGGCGTTGGTGTAGTGGACGACGTAGTCCTTGAAGTAGAGGTTCTTCTCGATCGCGTAGCGGATGAGCCCGCCGAAGAACACGATGTTGGTGCCGGAGCGCAGCGGCACGTGCATGTCGGCGGCCGCGCTGGTGCGCGTGAAGCGCGGATCGACGTGGATCAGCTTGGCCCCACGCTCCTTGGCCTTCATCACCCACTGGAAGCCGACCGGGTGATTCTCGGCCATGTTGGAGGTGGCCATGATGACATCCGAGTTCTGGATGTCGATCAGGTTCGTCGTCATCGCCCCGCGCCCGAACGTGGTCCCCAAAGCTGGGACCGTGGCGGAGTGTCAGACTCTGGCCTGATGCTCGTGGTAGACGATGCCGAGTGTGCGGTTCAGCTTGCTGAGGAGGTAGCACTCCTCGTTGTCGATGCAGGCCGAGCCGAGCGAGGCGATCGCCTCCAGGCGGTTGACGGTGACGAGGTTGCCGTCCTTGTCCTTTTCCTTCTCGATGAAGTGCTTCTCGCGGGTGTCGTAGTAGCGCTTGGCGATCTGGTCGTACATCCACTCGATCGGCTTCTCCTCCCACCTGTCCGAGCCGGCCGCGCGATAGAGCGCCTTGGTCGGTCGCAGCGGGTTGTTGGAGAGCTGGATCGTCGCCGCGCCCTTGGGGCACAGCCGACCGAGCGTGTGGGGCGTGTCGGGATTGCCCTCGATGTCGATGATCGTGTTGTCCTTGGCGTAGATCAGCTGACCACAGCCGACCGCGCAGTACGGACACACACCCGCAAAAACCTTGGCCTCCTTGATCCTCAGGGAGGTCGCCGCCGCCTCGACGGGCGCCAGATCGATGCCGCCACCGGTGGCGACACCGGCCGCGGTGGCACCGGACGCCTTCAGGAAGTCACGCCGGGAGAGACTCATCGCAATCCTCCTCGCCTCGCGGGATCGGTGACGATCACCACTCGGGGCTGGTCAGCTCTTCCCATACTCGACGGACCACGACGATCCGATCCGTCCGGCCGGAGGACTCCTCGACCCGCACGATGTCGCCGACGTTCAGCGACGCGAGCCCGGCCGGTGCGCCCTCGTCCGTCATCACGAGCGTGCGCTCGCTACACGAGAGGTCGGTGCAGGCCTGGGCTTCGCTCTTGACGCGGACCCGCCGGGCGGCGGGATCGACGGCGACGACGACGACACGGCTTTGCTGCAGCCAGTCGGTGAGGCTCTGCGACATCGCAAACCTCCTACAGGCCACAGGGGGCGTGGATTGACCGCAATCCTAAGTGGTCTGACCACCGGTGTCAAGGTAGCGCTGACGCAAAGCGCTAGCAATTGTGAAGCTTTGGACGAGCGCTCCGATGGCTAGACCAGCGGAGACACGCGGCTCAGTCCTCGGTGGAGGGGCCTCGACGCTCCGTGTCGTCCAGGGGGGCGTACAGACGATACCGCTCCTGGAGCAGGGCGCCCGCCTCGAGCCTCCGCCCGTCCTGCAGGAGGGCCATGATCCGGGCGCGAGTCGGCAGGTCCACGATGGGACCGTCGGCGAGCGGGTTGTAGAGCCGCGTCAGCTCTCGCAGGATCTGGTCGACGCGCGCGGGGTCGTGCCCGAGCTTGACCCGCGCCTCCTCGAAGAGGTCGAGCGCGTAGTCGTCGCGCCGGTTCTTCTGCCGGAAGCCCCGCCGGTAGGCGCGGGCCCCCGGCGAGTCTTCGCCCTGGCCGGCCGGCTCGCGCTCAGTCATCCGCGGCGCCGACGGCCGCGTCGAGTAGGACGCCGTCCCCGGCGTACAGGTTCAGGCCGTCCGGGCGCACGTAGCCGCACACCGTGATCCCGAGCTGCTCGGCCAGCGCCACCGCCATCTCGGTAGGCGAGGTCCGCGAGGCCACGAGCGGCACGCCCATCCGGGCTGCCTTCAGCAGCATCTCCGAGGAGACGCGCCCCGTGGACAGCAGCACGAGGTCGTCGGTCGGGACGCCGCGCAGCAGCGCCTCGCCCTTGACCTTGTCGACGGCGTTGTGACGACCGACGTCCTCGGCCACGAACAGCAGCCGGTCGCGGTCGGCGAGGGCCGCTCCGTGGATCCCTCGCGAGCGCTGGTAGTGCACGGCCGCCCCGAATAGGTCCTTCATGCGGGCGCCCAGCTCGGCCGGGCGCACCCGCAGCGAGGAGTCCAGCCGTGGAAACAGCCGGTGATCGATGCGGAAGGTGATGCCCCCGCCGCAGCCGGAGGTCAGGATACGCTCGGTCGGCAGCGTCACCGGCTGGGTGAGCGTGACCTCCGCACGGCCGTCGATCGGGGAGATCTCGAGAAGCGTGATCTCACGAGGGTCCGCGATAACCTTCTCCATCCACAAATAGCCCACGACGAGGGCGTCCAGGTTCATCGGCGAGCACAGCAGGGTGAGGAACTTCTCGCCGTTGACGTAGACGCTGAGGGGCTGCTCGCGGACGACCTCGCCCGCGATTTCCTCCACCCGGTCCGCGCGGACCTTCAAATACGTTCGCATGCGAACCTATTCTAGCCCGTCAGTACATCACGCGGAGCAGCGTCAGTCCGTGGGCGGCGGCCGTGGGTCCCCCGCGCGCGCGGTCGCGCGAGTCGAGCACCTCGCCCAGCCAGGCCGGCGGCCGGGCCCCCCGGGCGACCTCGAGGGCGCTGCCGACGACGTTGCGAACCATGTGGTGCAGGAACCGGTCGGCCGAGATCAGGATCGCCAGCAGCGACTTCCGCTGCCGCACGTGTAGTGCCCGGACCAGGCAGGTCGGCTCGACGTCGCGGCCCGGCGCCGCGCAGAACGCGCTGAAGTCGTGGCGCCCGTGCAGCATGGCCAGCGCCTGACGCAGGGCGGTCGGATCGAGGCGCCCGGGGATGTGCCAGGCGTAGCGCAGCAGCAGCGGCGAGGGCACCGATGTGTTGTCGACGAGGTAGAGGTAGCGCTTGCCCCGGGCCGAGCGGCGGGCGTCGAAGCCGGCGATGGCGTCGGCCGCGGAGACCACCCGGATCTCCCGGGGCAGGTGCGCATTCAGCGCGGCCCGGACGGTGGCGGCCGGCAAGGCCGAGTCGGCGGTCAGCGCCACCGTCTGGCCCAGGGCGTGGACGCCGGCGTCGGTGCGGCTGGCGCCGGTCACGCGCGGCTCGCCCTGGAACAGCCGGCGGGCGGCGTCCAGCAGCGCGCCCTGCACGGTGGGGACGTCCGGCTGGGTCTGCCAGCCGTGGAAGCCGGTGCCGTCGTAGGCGAGGACCAGCCGGTAGGTGCGGCGGGCGCTCAGCGCGAGGGTCGGCGGCGGGCCGAGCGGGACGGGATCAGCGTGAGCCACACGACCGCCACCAGCAGGAAGAGCGCGATGCTGACCAGCGTGTCCCACGGCACGCGGGTGAAGAGCACGCTGTCGTCGGCGTGCTGGATCCACTGGCCTCGCTCGAAGTCCTTCGGCTCGTAGTGACCGGGATTGTACCCCCCGACCGACTCCACCACCCGGGCCACCAGCGGGCCCCCGACGTAAGCCACGACGACGATGGTGAGGAGGACAGCGAGGTTGAATCGGGCGTTGCGTCGCGCACGCCGAAAGCTGCCCTGGAGGGACATCGGAGACTAGGTCCGGAGCACGAGCTCGGCGATCTGCACCGCGTTTGTCGCGGCCCCCTTGCGTAGCTGGTCTCCAACGACCCAGAAGTTCAGCGCCCGCGGATGGGAGAGGTCGTCCCGCACGCGGCCCACGACGCAGTCGTCCTGCCCCTCGACGTCGACCGGCATCGGGTACCGCTGCTCGGCCGGGTCGTCCCACACCCGCAGCCCCGGGAAGCGCGCGAACAGCTCGCGGGCCCGGTCGGCCGTGATCTTCTCCTCGGTCTCGGCGTTGACCGCGATCGAGTGGGCAGGTGAACACCGGCACCCGCACCGTGGTCGGCGCTACCAGGAGGTCGGGCAGCTCGAGGATCTTGCGCGCCTCGTTGATCAGCTTCAGCTCCTCGCCCGTGTAGCCGTCGGCGCCGAAGGCGTCGATGGCCGGGATCAGGTTGAAGGCGATCGGGTGCGCGAAGTGCCGGGGCTCGACCGCCTCGCCCCGCGCCCAGGCCAGGGTCTGCGCGCGCAGCTCCTCGATGCCGTTCACGCCCGCGCCCGATACCGCCTGGTAGCTGGTGGCCACCACCCGCCGGAGCCGGCCGGCGTCGTGCAGGGGCTTGAGCGGCATGACGGTGACGATCGTCGTGCAGTTCGGGCTGGCGATGATGCCCCGGTGCTGGCGCACGGCGTGCGGGTTGATCTCGGGCACGACGAGCGGAACGGTGGGGTCCATCCGCAACGCGTTGGACTTGTCGACGACGACGGCACCGGCCCGGGCGATCATCGGCGCGTACTCCCGGGACTGCGCGCGTGCCCGCCGAGCAGAACGCGATCTCGACCCCCTTGAATTCGGCGGGCTCCACGCGGCGGATCGGGACGGCCTCCCCGGCGAAGGTGACCGTCTTGCCGACCGAGCGTTCGGAGGCGAAGCAGCGCAGCTCGCGCACCGGGAACTTGCGCTCCTCGAGGATCGCGCAGGGTGGTCTGGCCGGCGGCGCCGGTGGCGCCCACCACGGCCACCCGATCACCCCGGAGGCCATCAGGCGCTCTCCTCCACGCCGCGAACGATCAGGTCGCCCATGGCCGTGGTGCCGACGGACCTTCTCGCCCTTGGCCGCGATGTCGCGGGTGCGGTGCCCCTGCTCCAGCACTCGGCTCACGGCCGCCTCGATGCGATCGGCGTCGGGGCCCATGTTCAGAGAATACCGTAGGAGCATCGCCGCCGACAAAATCGCCGCGATGGGGTTGGCGATCCCCTGCCCGGCGATGTCGGGGGCGGTGCCGTGTACGGGCTCGTACAGGCCGACGTTTCCGCCCCCGGCCCCGGCCAACCCCAGCGAGGCGGACGGCAGCATCCCCATGGAACCCGCAAGGATGGCCGCCTCGTCCGACAGGATGTCCCCGAACGTGTTCTCGGTCACGATCGTGTCGAAGTGGGTGGGCTTGTGCACCAGGGCCATGGCGCAGTTGTCGACCAGCACGTGCTCCAGCGTCACGTCGGGATAGTCGCGGCCGACCCGGGTGACGACCTCCCGCCACAGCTGGGACACGGTCAGAACGTTGGCCTTGTCGACCGAGGCCAGGCGCTTGCGGCGCTTGCGCGCCACCTCGAAGCCCACGCGGGCCACCCGCTCGATCTCCGGCGTCGTGTAGGCCATCGTGTTGACGCCCCGCTCGCCGCCGCCGGCCAGCGGCGTGCGACCGCGCGGCTCACCGAAGTAAAGGCCCCCGGTCAGCTCGCGGATCACCATGATGTCGGTGCCCTCGACCACCGAGCGCTTGAGCGGCGAGGCGTCGACCAGCATGGGAAAGCAGGTGGCCGGCCGCAGGTTGGCGTAGAGGTCGAGCTCCTTGCGCAGGGCCAGCAGGCCGCGCTCGGCCCGCTGCTCCTGGGGCAGGTGGTCCCACTTGGGACCGCCGACCGAGCCGAAGAGGATCGCGTGCGACGCCTTGCAGAGCTTCAGCGTCTCGGCCGGGAGCGGCGTGCCGGCGGCATCGATGGCGCCACCCCCGACCAGGGCCGACTCGAATTCGAACGAGGTGCCCGACCCCTTGGCCACCGCCCGCAGCACCCGGACCGCCTCGGCGGTCACCTCCTGCCCGATCCCGTCCCCGGGCAGCACCGCGATCTTGAACGTGCTCATCAGGCTGCGATCTCCTTGGTGGCTCGGCGATTCAATGCGGGTCCTTGCCGGTGACCGGCTCGGCGACGGGCGCGGGAGCGGGCGGGCGGCCGACCACCAGACGGCGCACCGGTCCCGAGAACGCGTAGCCGCCGAAGACGAGGAACAGGAAGACGTCATGCATGGTGGCCACGATCATCGCCGCCAGCACGACCACCAGCAGCGTCTCCACCGGCCGCCGCCGGGCGAAGTCGATCTCCTTGAACGACCAGTAGCGGAACGTCGACACCATCAGGAGCGCCAGCACGTAGGTCACGATCGCGATGGCCACGCGCACCAGGCGGCTCGGGTCCTCGCCCTGGAGCAGGATGACGATCGACGCCGCCACCCCCGCCGCCGCCGGCGTCGACAGCCCGACGAAGAACCGGCGATCGACGTTGTTCGTCTGCACGTTGAAGCGGGCCAGCCGCAGCGCCCCGCACACGAGGAACAGGAAGGCACCGAACCAGGCCGCCCGACCCAGCGGGTGGAGCGCGAATGAGTAGAGGAGGAAGGCCGGCGCCACGCAGAAGGACACGACGTCGGCCAGCGAATCGTACTCGACCCCGAACTGGCTGGTGGCCTTCATGAGGCGCGCTACCCGGCCGTCCAGCAGGTCCATGACCATGGCCAGGAAGATGATCAGCGCCGCCTCGACGTAGCGGTGGTCGACCGCCAGCAGCAGCGAGAAGAAGCCGCAGAAGAGGTTGCCGGTGGTCAGCAGGCTGGGGAGCAGGAATATCCCCTGACGACGCCGGTCCCGCAGCTCCTGCTGCCAGCGGCGTGCCGGCGCAGGCGCCGGCCCCGACGGTTCATCACCTCAGCACCCCGATCACGGTCTGGCCGCCGCGGACCGTCTCCCCCACCCGGACCGTCACCTCGGTGCCGCGCGGCATGTAGCAGTCGGTCCGGGAGCCGAAGCGGATCATGCCGAAGCGCTCGCCGGCGGCCAGCTTGTCGCCGGAGCCGACGCGGCACACGATGCGCCGGGCCACCACCCCGGCGATCTGCACCACGCTGATGCGGACGTGCTCGCCCTGCAGCCGCACCGCGCACCGCTCGTTGGACTCGGCGGCGTCGGGTCGTAGGCGGCCACGAAGCGGCCGGGCGTGTAGGCGGTGTCGACCACCACGCCGGCGATGGGCGCCCGGTTCACGTGCACGTCGAGCGGGGACAGGAAGATGGACACGCGCACCGCCGGCCCCACGAAGGGGTCGACGGCGTCCTCGATCGACATCACGCGGCCGTCGGCCGGGGCCAGCACGCCGTTGGCGACGGTGGGCGATGGCCCGCTCGGGGTCGCGGAAGAACCCCGCGGAGGCCGCCGCCGCCGCCGCGAAGGGCAGGGCCAGCCGCCGGCGGCCGAGCAGCGCAAGTCCCAGCGCGATGGCGCCGGGAATCACGATGAACGGCCAGCCCTTCCCGCGCGACCGGTACCTTGCTCATGGCCACCGGCTCACCGGATGCGGGGCGGCTGGATCCAGGACATCATGGCCCGCAGCCGCTTGCCGACCTCCTCGATCTGGTGGTCGGCGTCGCGCTTGCGGCGTGGCGAGGAACGCGGCGCGGTTGGCCTGGTTCTCGAGCACCCAGTCGCGGGCGAACTGCGCCCGACTGGATCTCGCCCAGGATCTTCTTCATCTCGGCCTTCGTCTCGTCGTTGACGATGCGCGGGCCCCGCGTGTAGTCGCCGTACTCGGCGGTGTCCGACACCGAGTAGCGCATGTAGGCCAGACCGCCCTGGTAGAACAGGTCGACGATCAGCTTCATCTCGTGCATGCACTCGAAGTAGGCCACCTCGGGCTGATAGCCGGCCTCGACCAGCGTCTCGAAGGCCGCCTTGATGAGATGCGAGATGCCGCCGCACAGCGTGGTCTGCTCGCCGAACAGGTCGGTCTCGGTCTCTTCCTTGAATGTCGTCTCGATGACGCCGGCCCGGGTGCAGCCGACGCCCTTGCCGTAGGCCAGGGCCATGTCGCGGGCCTTGCCCGTCACGTCCTGCTGGACGGCCACCAGGGCCGGCACCCCCGGGCCCTGCGTGAAGAGATCGCGCATGACGTGGCCGGGGGCCTTGGGCGCGATCATCGTGACGTCGACGTCGGGCGGCGGTACCACCTGGTTGAAGTGGATGTTGAAGCCGTGGGCGAACATCAGCATCTTGCCCTTGGTGAGCCCGCCCCGGATGGCCTCCTCGAAGACCTGGCGCTGGGTCTGGTCGGGCAGCAGGATCATGACCACGTCGCCCATCTTGGCGGCGTCGGCAACGGTGCGCCACCTTCAGCCCGTCCTTCTCGGCCACGCTCCAGCTCTTGCAGCCCTTGTAGAGGCCGACCACGACGTCCTGGCCGGAGTCCTTGCAGGTTCAGCGCATGGGCGTGGCCCTGGCTGCCGTAGCCGATGATCGCGATCTTCTTGCCCTTGAGGAGGCCGAGGTCGGCGTCCTGGTCGTAGTAGATCTTCGCCGGCATGCTGGTGTGGTCCTTTCCGTGGGAATTGTCAGTCCGCGAAGCCGACGACCCGGTCCGGCGCTCGTCGGGGACGCGGCGGCCGGCTCGTCGGCGGCCTTCCCGCTTCACGCCGCGCGTCTTGGGACCGCGCGTGATGGCCACCTTGCCGGTGCGCACGACCTCCTGGATGCCGATGGGCCGCAGCAGCTCGATCAGCGCCTCCAGCTTGCCCTCGTCACCGGTGGCCTCCAGCATGAACGACGCCGGCGTCACGTCGATCACCTTGCGCCCGGAAGATGTCGGCCGTGCGCAGGACCTCGGCCCGGTGCTGGGGCTCGGCGTTGACGCGGATCAGGACCAGCTCGCGCTCGACGTGGCTGTCCTCGGTGAGGTCGTTGACCTTGATGACGTCGATCAGCTTGTGGAGCTGCTTGATCACCTGCTCGATGACGAACTCGTCGCCGCGCACCACGATGGTCATGCGGGACACGCGTCGGGTCCAGCGTCTCCCCCACCGACAGGCTCTCGATGTTGTAGCCGCGGGCCGAGAAGAGCCCGGCCACCCGCGACAGGACGCCGAACTTGTTCTCGACCAGCACCGAGACCGTGTGCTTGCGCGGGCTCGCCGCCGTTGCTGCTCATCTAGAAACCCGTCTGTGACTTCGCCGCCTTCTCGCGGCGTCTCGCGGGACGGCGGGGCCAGGATCATGTCGTTGTTGGCGCCGCCGGCCGGCACCATGGGGAACACGCACTCGTCCTTGTCGACGATCACGTCGAGGATGACCGGGGCCGGCGTGCTCAGCATCTTCTCGATGGCCGGCACCACCTCGCTCGGCTTGGTGACCCGGAGGCCGACGCAGCCGTAGGCCTCGGCCAGCTTCACCAAGTCCGGGATCTGCGGCAGGTCGATGGAGCAGAAGCGCTCCTTGTAGATGATGCGCTGCCACTGGCGGACCATGCCGTGGCCGCCGTTGTTGATGATCACCGTCTTCACGGGCAGGTGCTCGGTGAAGCAGGTGGCCAGCTCCTGGCTGTTCATCTGGAAGGAGCCGTCGCCGTCGATGTTGATGACCAGCTTGTTCGGGATGGGCGGCCTGCACGCCCATGGCGGTCGGCAGCCCGTAGCCCATGGTGCCCAGGCCGCCCGAGGTGAACCAGCGCCGCGGGGCTGCTTGAAGCTTGTAGTACTGGGCCGCCCACATCTGGTGCTGGCCCACGCCGGTGACGATCGATCGCCTCGCCCCGGGTCAGGTTGGAGATCTCCTGGATCACGTACTGGGGCTTGATGACGTCGTCGCTCCAGTCGTAGCGGAGCGGCTGGGTGCGCTTCCACTCGGCGATCTGCTCGCGCCAGCCACTGCCGGCGCCTCCTCGGGCACTGCGGCGGTCGTCCTTCGCTCCTCGCTTGACCGCCTCCACCAGGGCGCTGAGCACCCGCCGGCAGTCGCCCACGATCGGGACGTCGACCTTGATGTTCTTCGAGATCGACGAGGGGTCGATGTCGATGTGGATGATCTCGGCGTGCGGCGCGAAGGCGTCGACGCGGCCGGTCACCCGGTCGTCGAAGCGGGCCCCCACCGCCACCAGCACGTCGGAGTGGTGCACGGCCATGTTGGCGTAGTACGTGCCGTGCATGCCGAGCATCTCGAGGCGACAGCGGATGGGCGGACGGGAAGGCCCCCAGGCCCATCAGGGTGGTGGTGACCGGGATCTGGGTCAGCTCGGCCAGCTCCCGCAGCTCGGCGTGGGCGTCAGAGGAGATGACGCCGCCGCCCACGTAGAGCACCGGCCGCTTGGCCCGCACCATGGCCCGCGCCGCCCGCTTGATCTGACCCGGATGGCCGTCGTAGTTGGGGTTGTAGGAGCGCAGCGTGACCTTCTCGGGCCAGATGAGCTCCGCCTCCTTCACCAGGATGTCCTTGGGCAGGTCGACGTGCACCGGCCCCGGCCGCCCGCTGACGGCGATGTGAAACGCCTCCCGGATGATCGGGCCCAGATCCTTGCCGTCCTTGACCAGGAAGTTGTGCTTGGTGGCCGAGCGCGTGATGCCGACGTTATCGGCCTCCTGGAAGGCGTCGTTGCCGATCAGGTGCGTGGGCACCTGCCCGGTGAAGCGCGACGATCGGGATGGAGTCCATGAGGGCGTCCTGCAGCGCGGTCACCAGGTTGGTGGCGGCGGGCCCCGACGTCACCAGGCACACGCCCACCTTGCCGGTCGCCCGCGCGTAGCCCTCGGCGGCGTGGCCGGCGGCCGCCTCCTGGCGGACGAGGATGTGGCGCAGCCCCTCGAAGTCGTACAGGGCGTCGTAGATCGGCAGCACGGCGCCGCCGGGCAGGCCGAAGATGAGGTCGACACCCTCGCGCTTCAGACACTCCAGCACGATTCTCGCCCCTGGCAGTTTCACTCGACAATCTCCTATGTGCTCGGCGCGCCTTCGGCCGAGGCCTCGCGCAGCTTGATGCGGGCCTGGGCGGCACTGAGGCGCGCGATGGGAATCATGAACGGTGAGCACGACACGTAGGTCATGCCCACCTTGTGGCAGAACTCGACGGACGACGGCTCGCCGCCGTGCTCGCCGCAGATGCCGACCTTGAGGTCGGGTCGGCGTCCGGCGGCCCCGCTCGATGCCGATCTTGATCAGCTCGCCGACGCCCTCCTGGTCGAGCACCGCGAAGGGGTCGTGCGGCAAGAGCCCCTTCTCGAGATAGTCGGGCAGGAACTTGGCGACGTCGTCGCGGCTGTAGCCGAACGTCATCTGGGTGAGGTCGTTGGTCCCGAACGAGAAGAACTCGGCGTCCTGGGCGATCTTGTCGGCGATGAGCGCGGCCCGTGGCACCTCGATCATGGTGCCGATCGTGTACTTCACCGGCACCCCCATCTCGACCAGCGCCGACTCCGCCACCTTGCGGGTCTTCTCGCAGGTGAGCTTCATCTCGCCGACGGTGCCGGTGAGCGGGATCATGATCTCGGGCTCGACCTTCACCCCCTGCTCGGCCACCGTGCAGGCCGCCTCCATGATGGCCCGCACCTGCATGTCGTAGATCTCCGGCGAGGTGATGCCGAGCCGGCAGCCGCGGTGGCCCGAGCATCGGGTTGGCCTCTCGCAGCGAGTCGATCTTGGCCAGCTTCTCGTCGAGGGCGGCCTTGCGGGCCGGGTTCATGTTGAGCGCGTCCAGCCGGGTCCGCTCCTCGAGCATCTCCTGGTACTCCTTGGGATTGGCCAGGAACTCGTGCAGGGGCGGGTCGAGCAGGCGGATCGTCACCGGCAGCCCGTCCATGGCCCGGAAGATGCCGAGGAAGTCGTCGCGCTGGAAGGGCAGCAGCTTCTGCACGGCGGCCCGGCGGCTGACGTGATCGGAGGCCATGATCATGTCGCGCACGATGGCGATGCGGTCGGGCGCGAAGAACATGTGCTCGGTGCGCACCAGCCCGATGCCCTCGGCCCCGAACTCGCGGGCCTTGCGCGGCGTCCTCGGGCGTGTCGGCATTGGCCCGCACGCCCAGTCGTCCGGTAGCGGTCGGCCCAGGTCAGCAGCTCCTTGAACGAGTCCTGCAGCTCCCGGCTCGACGGTCGCCACAGCGTCGAGGATCACCTCGCCGGTCGCGCCGTCCACGCGAGACGATGTCGCCCTCCCGCACCGTGCGACCGCCCGCCTCGAACGTCCGGCGCTCCTCGCTCACGACCACGTCGCCGGCCCCGACCACGCACGGCTTGCCCATGCCCACGGCCACCACCGCCGCGTGCGAGGTCCGGCCGCCGCGGGAGGTGACGATGCCCTCGGCGGCGTACATACCGGCGACGTCCTCGGGCGAGGTCTCCGCGCGCACCAGGATGACCTGCCGCCCCGCCTTCGCCCACTCCACGGCGCGGTCGGCGTCGAAGACGACCTCTCCCACCGCCGCCCCCGGCGCTGCCGGCAGCCCGCGGGCGAGCAGCCGGCCCGTCTCGATGGCGCCGCGCCTTGTCCGCGGCGTCGAAGCCCGGGTGCAGCACCTGGTTGAGGTCCTGGGGCCGCACGCGCAGCAGCGCCGTGTGCTGGTCGATCACGCGACTCGTGCACGAGATCCACGGCCACCCGCACCGCGGCCGCCGCCGACCGCTTGCCGGCCCGGGTCTGCAGGAGGTAGAGCTTGCCCTCCTGGATGGTGAACTCGATGTCCTGCATGTCCTTGTAGTGGCGCTCGAGGCGGCCGGCGATCGTCAGCAGCTCGTCGTAGATCTCCGGCATGCGGCGCTTGAGGGCGTCGATGTGCTCGGGCGTGCGGATGCCGGCCACCACGTCCTCGCCCTGGGCGTTGGCGAGGAACTCGGCGTAGAAGCGCTGCTCGCCCGTGCGGGGATCGCGCGTGAAGCCGACGCCGGTGCCGGAGGTCTCGCCGAGGTTACCGAAGACCATCGACATCACGGTCACCGCCGTGCCCCAGTCGGCCGAGATGTTGTTGATGCGACGGTACTCGGTGGCCTTCTTGGCGAACCAGGAGTCGAACACGGCGTGGACGGCCAGGCGGAGCTGCTCGCGCGGGTCCTGGGGGAACGTCCGCTCCCGTGCGCGTGCTCACGATGTCCTTGAAGCCCTGGGCGAGCTTCTTCAGCTCCGCCGCCGGCACTTCGGGGTCGGTCCGCACGCCGAGCCGCTGCTTGAGCCCGTCGAGCTGCTCGTCGAAGGCCTCGCGCCGGATGCCCAGCACCACATCTCCGAACATCGTGATGAAGCGCCGGTAGCAGTCCCAGGCGAAGCGCTCGTTGCCCGTCCAGGCGGCCAGCCCCTCGACGGTGGCGTCGTTGAGACCCAGGTTGAGGACGGTCTCCATCATGCCCGGCATCGACACGCGGGCACCCGAGCGCACCGAGACCAGCAGCGGCCGCTTGGGATCGCCGAGCACGAGGTCGGCGTCCTGCTCGAGCTTCTCGAGACCGGAGGCCACCTGTTCCCATAGCCCCTCGGGGAACTGGCGAGCCGCGCGGTTGTACGCCGCCCAGGCCTGGGTGGTGATCGTGAAACCGGGCGGAACGGGGATCCCGAGGTTGGTCATCTCGGCCAGCTCGCACCCCTTGCCACCGAGCAGGTTGCGCATCACCGAGGAGCCTTCTGCCTTGCCGCGTCCGAAGGAGTAGACGTATTTGGTCATGGCCGCCTCACGTCCATCCGGGGACGGACGAAAAAGTCTTTCAACACCATAGGATGCGGCTGAATATAACATGAGGGACCCGAGATGACCCCCAAACCCCCGGAGCGGCCCGCCGCGCTCGATCCCTGGCTCAAATGTCCCTCGTCGTGTTGACGGCATCACCACAAAGCAAAAGGGGCCACGGGTCGCTCCCCCGTGGCCCCTCGATCGATGCGTCGATCGCCACGGGCTTGCGACCTGCCCGTGGCATCCGGCGAAGCGTTACGCCGCGGATGCTCCGGGCAGGCCCGGCAGTACCAGGGTAATTACCCCCGGCAGCAGCACGCGCGGAATCGAGACCTTCATGGTGAGCCGCAGTATACGGAGCGCCCCGATCGCGGTCAAGGCCGCGGCCGGCTCCGGCGGGCGTCGGCGCCGTCGGCTCCGAGCACCAGCGACTCCACCGCCTCGATGTGCTCGACCATCGCCTGTCGGGCCGCCTCGGCGTCGCGGCCGCTGATGGCGGCCAGGATGCGCCGGTGACTCTCGTGCGAGTGTGTGGGGCGGCCCGGCGTGTTCAGCGAGTCCTCGCGGCTCTGGGAGAGCAGGTCGATGATCGCGTGGGCGATCCGTGTGATGGCGCGGTTGTGGGAGGCCGCGCCGATGGCGGCGTGGAACTGCGCGTCCTGGGCCAGCCCGGTACGGCCGCCCGCCACCTCGCGGGCCTGCTCCTCGAGGATGCGCTCCATTTCCTGGATCTCCTCGGGCGTCGCCCGGCTGGCGGCCAGCGCCGCCAATGCGGGCTCGAGCAGCCGTCGGGCCTCGAACAGCTCGCCGATCGCCTCGCGCTGCGAGACCATGAGCAGGGCCAGTGGCTCGACCAGGGCCTCGACCGACACCTGACGGATGAAGGTACCCTCGCCGGGCCGGATCTCGACCAGGCCCAGGCTCTCGAGGGCGCGCAGCGCCTCTCGCACCGAGGTGCGGCTCACCACGAACTTCTCGGCGAGGTCGCGCTCGGGCGGCAGCCGGTCACCGCCCTTGAGGCGGCCCTCGGCGATCATCGCCTTGACCTGCCGCACGATCTCCTCGTAGATCCGGGTCGACTTGATGGGCGCCAGCTCCATGCCCCCTCCTTCGCGCTTGGCCGCGACGATCGTCGCGGGCTCAGCGACGGGTGGTCGCCGAGACCGCGCGCGGCGGCGCGCCCCGCCGGCCCCGCCACCACGGGGTGGCGACGGGCAGCAGGAAGAACGCCACCGCGACCACCATGATGACACCGGAGATCGGCCGCGTGAAGAAGATGGCGAGCGAGCCCTGGGACATGATGAGGCTCTGGCGCAGGGCGTTCTCAGCGAGATCGCCCAGCACGAGGGCGAGGACCAGCGGGGCCAGCGGGTAGTCCAGCTTCTTGAAGACGTAGCCGATGACCCCGAAGATCAGCATGAACCAGACGTCCATCATGCTGTTGTGCACGGCGTAGGCGCCGATCGCGCAGACGACCACGATGAGCGGCGTGAGGATCGCGAAGGGAATCCGCAAGATCGCCGCGAACATCGGCACGAAGGCCAGGACCATCAGCACGCCGATGACGTTGCCGGTGTACATGGAGGCGATCAGGCCCCACACGAAGTCGGGCTTCTCCTGGAAGAGCATGGGGCCCGGTTGCAGTCCCCAGATGATCAGGCCGCCCAGCATGACCGCCGCCGTCGGCGAGCCGGGGATGCCCAGCGTGATCATGGGCAGCATGGCGGCCACGCCGGCCGCGTGGGCCGCCGTCTCCGGCGCCACCACACCCTCCAGCTCGCCCTTGCCGAAGTTCTCGGCGTGCCCCGAGAAGCGCTTGGCGAAGGCGTAGCTCATGAACGAGGCGGGGGTGGCGCCACCCGGCTTGAAGCCCATCCAGAACCCGATGAAGGAGCCACGCACGAACGTCCGCCAGTAGCGGGGCAGCATCTTCCAGGTCTCCAGCACCACCGCCGGCCTCATGCCGGTACGGCGCGCCGCGGAACTTCAGCCCCTCCTCCATCGATAGCAGGATTTCGCCGATCCCGAAGAGCCCGATGACGGCCACGATGAAATCGAAGCCCTTCATGAGCTCGACGGAGCCGAACGTCATCCGCAGCTGCCCGGTGACGATGTCCAGCCCGACCGAGGCCAGGATGAAGCCGAGCAGGATGGCCACGAGCGACTTGAGCGGGTTGCCGCCGCCGAGGCCGACGAACGACGAGAAGGTCAGCAGCTGGATCGCGAAGAACTCCGGCGGCCCGAACTTGAGCGCGATCTCCGCCAGCAGCGGCGCGAAGAGCGTGATCAGCACGATCGAGAAGAGCGCGCCGACGAAGGACGAGGTGAAGGCGGCCGTGAGCGCCTGGCCCCCCTGCCCCTGCCGGGCCAGCGGGTAGCCGTCGAACGTCGTCGCCACCGACCACGGCTCGCCGGGGATATTGAACAGGATCGGACGTGATGGCGCCGCCGAACAGGGCGCCCCAGTAGATCGACGTCAGCAGGATGATGGCCGAGGTCGGCGGCATCGTGAATGTGAGCGGCAGCAGGATGGCCACGCCGTTGGCACCGCCCAGGCCGGGCAGGACGCCGATGATCGTGCCCAGCATGATGCCCACCACCGCGACGAGAATGTTGAACGGCGTCAGCGCGACGGAGAAGCCGAGCAGGAGGTTGTCAAAGCGGCATCGCTCAGAAGCCGAGCCACGCCTCGAGCGGTCCCTTGGGCATCGGGCACCAGGAACCATCGCTCGAAGATCACGAAGGTGACGACGGGGATTCCGAGGCCCACGGCCGCGATCGTGGGCCAGGCGTGGCGGCCCACCCAGCGCATGTAGAAGCCGAGGTAGAGCGCGGAGGCCACGTAGAGGCCCAGTCACTTCGGTCAGGAGCACCAGGCCCACCGCCGGTCCCAGGACCACCAGGACCGGCCGGAGCCGGGCGGCGGTGACGAACGGGATGGCCGATGCCCGCCGCACGCCTGGACCGCGATCACGACGGCGGTGGCGACCATGAGCACCGCCAGCCAGAAGGGGAAGAACCCGCTCTGCGGCCCCTCGAGACCCCAGCCGATGCCGAGGCGGAGGGCGTCCGCGATGACGACAGGTGCCCACCACGATCAGCGTCAGGGCGATGACGAGGTCGGCGGCGCGCATCGGCGCTACTTCTTCGAGCAGTCCGCCCTTCGTCATCAGATCCCGGTGCAGCGTCTCGGCCTCTTCCAGCCACTTGACGTACTCGGGCCCGGTTGCGAAGGCCGGCTTGAGGGCCCCCTCGTCCATGTACTTCCTTGCCACTCCGGCGGTCTCGGTACACCTTCTCGGAGCATGCGATGGTACCAGTCGACGGCGTCCTTGGGCATGTCGGGGGGCCCGAAGATACCGCGCAGCATCAGGTAGTGGATATCGGCGCCGAGGGCGTCCTTGGCCGTCGGGACGTCCTTCCACTCGTTGACCGGGATCCGCTCGGTGTCGAACACGGCCAGCGGGCGCACCCGTCCGGCCTTCCAGTGGCTGACGCACTCGATGGGGTTGTTGACCGTGGAGTCCACGTGCTTGCCCACCAGGTTCACGCACACCTCGCCGCCGCCCTTGAACGGCACGTAGGTGAACTTCACCCCCAGCGCCTGCTCGAGCTGGACGGTGATGATCTGGTCCTCCTGCGCGGAGCCGGTGCCCCCCATCTTCATCTGGTTGCTCTTGCCGCTCCGCTCCTTGGCGGCGGTCAAGGTACTCCCTGGCCGTCTTGTAGGGCGTCTCGGCGTTGACCCACAGGATGAACTCGTCGAGGGCCAGGCGCGCCAGCGGCGTGAGGTCCTTCCAGTTGAACGGGCACGCCCGGTGTGCAGCGGCGTGGTGAACAGGTTGGACAGCGTGATGATGATCGTGTGGGCGTCGCCCTTCTTGCCCTTCACGTGCAGGAAGCCCTCGGCGCCGGCCCCGCCCGACTTGTTGACCACGATGATGGGCCGGGGCGCCAGCTTGTACTTCTCGACCAGGCCCGCGATGAGCCGGGCCATCTGGTCGGCGCCGCCGCCGGTTCCGGCCGGGATCACGAACTCGATCGGCTTGGTCGGCTCCCAGGCCGCCCAGGCGGTCGGCACGGCCACCAGCGCGAGAGCGACGGTCATCAGTAGAGCGGTCACGAGACGGGGTTGTCTCATAGCGACCTGACCCTCCTCACCGGACGTTGCTGAAACAACACGGCGGGGCCAGGCGACGTTCCCGCCCGGCCCCGCCGAGGGTCGACCAGCCGCCACACGGCCATGCGATCAGGACGGCGCCGGTACCGCCTTGGCGGCGTCGAGCCTGCTTGAAGGGCACCACCCCCGGGATCTCCCACTTGGTCCACATCTCGTCGACCTTGGCCTGGAAGTAGTCGAGATCCTCCTCGGTGAAGTGGGCGAACCGGCCCTGCTTGAGCAGGTACTCGCGAACCGGCTTGCGCGGCCGGCCCTCCACGATGGCCTTGGTCTTGCCGTAGTACCGCACCACGCCGTCCTCGACCTCGTAGAGCGGGAAGATGCCGGTCTCGATGGCCAGCTCGCCCAGCTCGTGGCGACAGCATCGGGTCGTAGTCCCAGCCCTTCGGGCACGGGTCGAGCGAGTGGATGAACGTGGGGCCCCCGATGGTGAGCGCCCGGCGGACCTTGTTCATCATCTCCACCGCGTAGGACGCGCACACCGTCGCCACGTAGCGGCACTCGGGGTGCCCGGCCGCCAGCATGCCGGCCATGTTCTTCTTCCACCGCTTGTGGATGATGCGCTTGCACCTTGCCGGGCGGGCTGAACGTGGTGTTGGCGCCGTACGGCGTCATCCCCGACAGCTGGATGTCGGTGTTGGCATACGACTCGTTGTCGTAGAGCAGGATCAGGCGAGTTGTACTCCTTGTGGGTCAGCGTGGCCGAGATGGCGCCGAGGCCCATGTCGGCGCCGCCGCCGTCGCCGCAGAAGGCGATGACGTTGATCGGCTCGGACTTCATCTTGCCCTTCTGTCATGAGCGCCTTCAGCCCCGCCGCGGTGCCCAGCGCGGCCGAGCCGGAGGAGCCGAGCTGGGTGTGCATCCACGGCACCACCCACGGCGTCGTGTAGTACGTCGTGTTGGCGACGTACATGCAGCCGGTCGAGCCGAGCACGATCGTGCGCGGCCCCGACGCCTTGACCATCAGCTTCATGACCAGCGCCGACTCGCAGCCCTGGCAGGTGCGGTGCCCCGAGGTGAAGTACTCCTCGATGGTGACCCGCTTGACGCCCCTGAAGGGCTCCAGGATCTGCGTCGCGTTGCGTGAACGTGGTTGCCTCAGCCATGCGCGTGGTCTCCTCTATTCGCGGACGCCGAGCCAGTGGGTCTTGGCATCGGCCTTGCCGGACGTCGCGGCAGCGTAGCACAGGTCGGTCGCCTTGTAGACGTCCTCCAGGGTCACCTCGCGGCCGCCGAGGCCGCAGATGAACGCCAGGAGCGGCGGACGCTTGTCCGAGTTGTACAGCGCGGCGCGGATCTCGTTGGCGACCACGCCCGAGTGGAACGGCGAGCCGAAGGAATAGTCGCGGTCGATGACGCCGATCGCCTTGGCTTTGGACAGCGACCGCGACCAGCTTCTCGGTCGGGAACGGCCGGAACCAGCGGAGCCGCACCAGGCCGACCTTCTTGCCCTGCGCCCGCATGTTGCGGATGCCGACCTTCATGGGCAGCGAGATCGTGCCCATGCCGACCAGGATGATCTCGGCGTCCTCGGTCATGTACTCCTCGAACCACGGGTTCTCGGGACCGCGGCCGAAGACCCGGCGGAAGTCGGCGTAGGCCTCCTCGATCACCCCGTAGGCCCGCTTCATCGCCTCGTCGTTCTGGCGGCGGATCTCGATGACCCAGTCCTCGTTGGCCTGGGGGGCCACCGTGATCGGGTTGTCGGGATGCAGGAGCAGGTCGCCGCGGTCGTAGCGCGGGCAGGAACCGGTCCACCTTCTCCTTGGACGGCACCGGGCGATCAGCGCCTGCGAGTGGGTCAGGAACGCGCCGTCGGCCGAGATCGCGATCGGGCAGGAAGACCCGCCGGTCCTCGGCGACCCGGTACGCGATGAGCGTGGTGTCGAGCGTCTCCTGGGCGGTGTCGATCCAGCACAGCATCCAGCCCAGGTCGCGGACGAACAGCGCGTCGTTGTGCTCGACGCCGAAGGCGCCCGGGTCGTCGAGGGCGCGGTTGCCGACCAGCAGACCATCGGCACCCGCAGCGGCGGGGTGACGGTCGAGGCACTCCATGGCGTACATCCAGCCCACGCCCGACGAGCCGCAGAACACGCGGGCGCCGACGGTGGAGGCGTGCTTGACGATCTCGAACTGGCTGTGCTCGCCCTCGGCCACGATGTACTCGGCCACCAGCTGGCCGTTGGAGATCTTCTTGGCGATGGCCTGCATCACGGTGTCGTAGGGGCGGATCGGGTAACGCGGTGACGACGTCGATGTCGGCGAGGGTCAGCGCCTCGGCCACCGCCTCGCTCCCGGAGATGAGGAGCTCCTTCTCGTCGGCTTGCCGCGGGTGCGGTCGTGCTGGCGACTGCCATCGTCTCGTCCTCCTCTAGACCGTCTTGTGCTGCGCGTTCTCGCCCGGGATGCCGGCGGTGATCTCGATGCCGCCGCGGTCGAGGTCCTGCTTCAGCTCCTCCTCGTACTGGCCGCGGAAGCGGAAGCCGTGCGAGCGGACGACGTGGTCGGCTTGTCACTGATCTTGTCGGTCAGCCAGGTCTTGTAGGCGCCCTTGTCCTTGCGCCACATCTCCCACTGGCTGGCGTTGTCCTCGAAGGCCGACTCGTTGACCATCGTGATGCAGTCCTTGACCGGGCACACCGCCTCGCACACGCCGCAGCCGCAGCACGCCTCCATGTTGGCATCGTAGAGGCCGTCGGGCGTCACGTCGAAGCAGGAGTCCGGGCACTGGAGATCCAGCACAGGGTGCACTTCACGCAGGTGTCGAAGTCGATGACCGGGCGCATCGTGCGGGTCGTGAACTTCTTGAAGTACGGGTTGCGCTCGGGCACGTACCCCTGCCCGCCCTCCATGGGCTTGCCGACGGGGATGGCCGGGATCGTGACGCCCTCGCGCATCTCCCACCACTTCGGCATCTCGAACGAGAACGGGATCTCGGCGTTGCCCTCGGTGATCTTGACCGTCGCGGGTCTCCAGCCGGTCGTAGGCCTTGCGCGCGGAGGCGACCTTGAGGTCGGAGCCCCACTCGGTCTCCTGGATCGCCTGGCGCGACCGCGTCGATGCGTCAGGAACGACGGCGCGATCTTGGCCAGGGCGCCGAGGATGCGGGCCTCGGTGTGATCCTCCTTGTGGACCCAGAGGCCCGAGAAGCGACGCCTTGGCCCGAAGCAGGGCCAAGCTTGTAGGGACGTGTCCTTCTTGTGGATGTCCTTCAGAAGCGACTCGAAGCTCTGCAGCGAGGTCATCAGCACGGTGCCGCCGGGCATGGTCAGCCGGTTGATCGGCTGTAGCCCGTACCACGCCCACGACTCCACGCCCTTGGAGAGCGTGTCGTCGAGCAGATGCTGACGTCGGCGTCCTTGGGCTCGTAGCGCGCCATGTTCTGCTCGAGCTCTTCCTTCGTGTCGGCCACGATGGCGAAGTCCTTGGCCGGGATGCCGTTGCGCTGCGGACTGTCGCCGTAGCGGCCGAAGGCGATGCCCCAGCGCCCGGCCTTCCGCGGCGACAGGACGATGCCGCGCGCGATGCGAGCGGCGAGGTTTTTCTGGAAGATGCCGCGGTAGACGACCTCGCAGATCAGCGCTGCCATACGTGCTCCTCCTGAGCGGGCACCAAGTGTCCTGGTCGGGTGGTCCGACCAGAGAGAAGATACTCCCCGCTCCTGGGCACCTGTCAAGCGGCGTTATTGCGCCCGCTGCGCCTCGGCCACCATGCGGCAGAAGTACCGGTGCACAGTGGGGTCGTCGGTGAGCTCGGGATGGAACGTCGCGACCAGGATCGTCCCCTGCCGTGCCATCACCGCCTCGCCGTCGTGCCGGGCCAGCGTCTGCACCCCTTCGCCGACCCGGCGGATCCGGGGCGCCCGGATGAACACCATCTCGACCGACGCCGGCTCACCGTCCAGCTGCGCGGTGCCCGCCGACTCGAACGACTCGCGCTGCCGCCCGTAGGCGTTGCGCTCGACGCCGACGTCGATGAGGCCCAGCGAGAACTGGGCCGGGCTCGTCACCTCACGGGCCAGCAGGATGAGGCCGGCGCAGGTGCCGAAAATCGGCTTGCCGCCGGCGTGGAACTTCTCGAGCGCCGGCACGAAGCCCCAGGCGTCCATCAGCTTGAGCAGCGTGGTGCTCTCGCCGCCCGGCATGACGAGACCGTCGAGGCCCTCGAGCTGTTCGGGCTTGCGGACCTCCACCACCTCGACCCCGGCCCCGCACCGCGCCAGCGCCCGCACGTGCATGGCGAAGTCGCCCTGGAGGGCCAGCACCCCGATCTTCATCGCCGACCCTCCGCGCGCAGCCACGCCAGCACCGTCTCGGCGTTCCGATCAGGCGGAAAGACCGGATACCAGACCCGCGCGACACGCCCGCCCTCGAGATACCAGGCCATGCGCCTGATCAGCGTCGTGGGGCCGCCGCCGGCGACCGGGAACTCGAACGTCGGCAACCTGAGCGCGCGGGTCAGCCGGAGGTCAGCGTCGCTCAGGAGCGCGAACGGCACGTGGTTACGCTCGACGAACTCCCGCTGGTAGGCCGTCGTCTGGGTGCTGACGCCGGCCACGCGCACGCCGAGCGACGTGGAACTCGGCGTGGAGATCGCGGAACCCGCAGCTCTGCGGGGTGCAGCCGCGCGCGCCGGGGATCAGGTCCCACTCGGGACCGGCGGACTTCCCCTGCTCCCCGGTGCGCGGATAGAAGAAGAGCACGGCCGGGCCGGTCGCGACCACCGCGAGGTCCACCACCTCTCCCGAGGTGGCCGGCAACGCGAGCGAGGGTACGACGACGCCGCGGAGATGATCCGCGGCGCCGTCGTCGACCGGGACCGGCAAGCCCGCCGGCAGGGTGTAGGCGTCTGCCGGCATCGCTTTACCAGCCGCGGGTCTGGAGCAGATCCTTCTCGGCCAGCTTGGAGATCTCGAGGCCGACCATCGCCTCGCCGAGGTCCTCGCTGACCCGCACGAGGACGTCGGCGTCCTTGAAGTGCGTGGTGGCCTGCACGATGGCCTTGGCCCGCTTGGCCGGGTCGGCCGACTTGAAGATGCCGGAGCCGACGAACACCGCCTCGGCGCCGAGCTGCATCATGAGCGCGGCGTCGGCCGGCGTGGCGATGCCGCCCGCCGAGAAGTTCGGCACCGGCAGCTTGCCGGTCCGCGGCGATCCAGCGCACCAGCTCGTAGGGCGCGCCGAGGTTCTTGGCCTCGGTCATCAGCTCCTCGGGGCCGAGCGTGGTCAGCCGCCGGATGCCGGAGATCGACCGCGCGCATGTGGCGCACCGCCTCCACGATGTTGCCGGAGCCCGCCTCGCCCTTGGTGCGGATCATCGCCGCGCCCTCGCCGATGCGGCGCAGCGCCTCGCCCAGGTCGCGGCAGCCGCACACGAACGGGCACCTTGAAGGCGAACTTGTCGATGTGGAAGTGCTCGTCGGCCGGCGTCAGCACCTCGGACTCGTCGATGTAGTCGACGCCGAGGGACTCCAGGATCTGCGCCTCGACGAAGTGGCCGATGCGGCACCTTGGCCATCACCGGGATGGTGACCGCCTTCTGGATCTCCTGGATCTTCTTCACCGGCGACATGCGGGCCACCCCGCCGTCGCGCCGGATGTCCGAGGGCACGCGCTCGAGCGCCATCACCGAGGCCGCCCCCGCGTCCTCGGCGATCTTGGCCTGCTCGGCGTTGGTGACGTCCATGATGACGCCGCCCTTGAGCATCTCGGCCAGTCCGATGTGCTTGCGATCCGCGATGCGCAGCCCGTTCAGCTCGTCCATGTCTGTCCCCTCTCCTTGGAAACCGCTTAGACTACCGGCACCATCTCGCGCTCGGCCCGCCGCACGCGCGGCTGCCGCTGCGCCGTCCTGATCACCTCCGCCAGCCGCCGCACGCCCTCGTCGATGCGCCCGGCCGCCACCGACGAGAAGGCCAGCCGCAACGTCCGCTCGCCGCCGCCGTCCAGGAAGAACGCCGGCCCCGGCGTGAACGCCACCCCCCGCTCGAATGCCGCCGGCAGCAGCGCCGTCGACTCCAGTCCGGGCGGCAGGGTCAGCAGGAGGGCGAAGCCGCCTTGCGGCTCGGTCCACGTCACCCCCTCCGGCATCCGCCGCCGCAGCGCCGTGAGCAGCAGCGCGCGGCGGCGCGCGTACTCGGCGGTCACCCGCGTGACGTGGCGGTCGAGCAGCCGTCGCTCGCAGAACCGGTGCACGGCCGCCTGCAGCAGCGCGCTCGTGTGCAGATCGGCCAGCTGCTTGGCCGCCTGCAACCGCTCCATCACGGGTGAGGGCGCCACCAGCCAGCCCAGCCGCAGCCCGGGAAACAGGATCTTCGAGAACGTCCCGATGTAGAGCACGAGGCCGGCCCGATCGGCCGCCTTGAGCGGCAGGCCCGGGCGGGGACCGTAGTAGAGGCTGCCGTCGAAGCCGTCCTCCACGATCGGAACCTGGTGGCGCGCCGCCGCGGCCAGCAAGCGGCGCCCGACCTCCGGCTCCAGCGCCAGCCCGCTCGGATTGTGGGCGTTCGGCTGACAGTAGAAGAGCTTCGGCGCCTGCCGCTCGCAGAGACGCTCGAAGACGTCGGGGCGGGGACCGGCGGCGTCCCACTCGACCGGCAGCAGCCGCGCCCCGAACGATCGAAACGCCTGCATGGCCCCGGGATAGGTCGGTTGCTCGATCGCCACCAGGTCGCCCGGGTCGACCAGCGTGCGGGCGATGAGGTCGAAGCCCTGCTGCGAGCCGTTGACGATCAGGATCTCCTCGGCACGGGCCTCGACGCCGAACCGGAGCAGGTACCCGGCCAGATAGCGCCGCAACGGCGCGTAGCCACCGGCGGCGGAGTACTGCAGGAGCTCGTCACCTTCCTCCCGGATGACCTGGTTGAGGACCCGGCGGAAGGCGTCGGTGGGAAACAGCGCACTGTCCGGCATGCCGCCCGCGAAGGAGATCACCGACGCCCCGGCATCGGACGGCGTGCCCAGCGTCCGTCGGCGCTCTTCGTCGGCTGCGGCCGTGCGCGCACTGCGCGAGAGAAGCGACGTCCAGTCGATGGGCGCCGGAGCCAGGGCCATGGTCCGCGCGGCCGGCCGCGCCGGCGGCTCACCCGCGACGAACGTCCCCTGCCCGACATGAGCGCGGGCCAGGCCGGCCGCCACCAGCTCCTCGTAGGCCAGCGCGACGGTGGCCCGGTTGACGCGCAGGCTCTGGGCCAGCTCCCGGGTGGCGGGCAGCTTCACGCCGGGCGCCAGCAGCCCGTCGGCGATGAGCCGCTCCAGGTGACCCTGGATCTGGCGGGCCAGCGGCACCGGCCGATCGCGGTCGAGTGGGATATCCACCACGGTTCTCCTGACCAGCCATTCTGGCGATAGAATTGACCGAGTCAAGAGCCAATTGGCCTGGTCGACCGGGCCATTGCCGACCCCGGCGTATAATTCCGGCGATGGCGGCGGGTGAGGCTCCGATCAAGCAAGCAGTGGCCTGGATCGACGATCGGCTGCGGGACGAGCCGGGTGCCGATCGCCTGCGGCTCGTCAACGAGGCGGCGCAACGCTTCGACCTTTCGCCGCTCGACACCGAGTTCCTGACGCGCCACCTGGCCGCGCGGCGGGCCTCCGCATGAGCGAGCAGGCCCGGAAGGTCCAGGAGCAGTTCGGCGCGATCGCGGCGGCCTACGTCGCCAGCGCGGGACACGCGGCCGGCGACGATCTCGCCCAGATCCTGGCCTGGGGTCGCGCCCTCGCCCCCGCCCGCGTCCTCGACCTGGCCACCGGCGGCGGTCACACGGCGCTGGGCCTGACCCCGGTCGCCCGCCACGTCACCGCCTATGACGTGACGGAGCCGATGCTGCACGCCGCCCGCGGTTTCCTGAGCGAGCGCGGGGCCGCGGCCGGCTTCGTGGCCGGCGACGTCCACGCGTTGCCATTCCGCGACGGCGCCTTCGACGTGGTGACCTGCCGGATCGCCGCCCACCACTTCGCCGACGTCGCCACCGCCGTCCGCGAGGTCCGGCGGGTGCTGCGGGCCGGCGGGTCCTTCCTGCTGCAGGACATCCTCGGTCACGACGACGCTGAGGCCGCGGCCTTCGTCACCGAGGTCGAGCGGCGTCGCGACCCCTCGCACGTGCGGGCCTATCGCGCCAGCGAATGGAAGGCCTTCCTGAGAGCGGCGGGACTGACCACGATGGACAGTACGGTCGTCACCAAGGGCCGGCCGTGGGAGGAATGGACGACCCGCACCCGCATGACCCCCGAGGGTCGCCGCGAGCTGGACGCCTTCGTGCGGGCCGCGCCCGAGCGATGCCGGGCGGCGTTCGACTTCCGGCTGGTCGACGATCGGATCGAATCCTTCACCGACCGGATGCTGCTGCTGCGCGCCGACCGCGACTGAGTCTCCGCCCCCCTTCTTCAACGCGATGCTGATCAGCCGGGCCTCAACCTCACGAGGGTCGCTCCGCGGCCGCCGCGCTCGGGCGGGGCGTCGGCAAAGCCGGCCACCAGCGGGTGACGGCCCAGCAACGACTGCACGATCGTGCGCTGCACGCCGATGCCCCGGCCGTGGATCAACCGCACCTCCGTGAAGCCACGGGTCACGCACTCGCGCAGGTACTCGTCGACCACCGAGGGGATGTCGCGGGGGGCGAAGGCGTGCAGGTCGAGCGCATCCTCGATGGGGATGCGGACCGGCTCCTCCTCGGTCAGGTCAGATCCGGGGGCCGGCCGCCAGGTGCTGCGACCAGTGCTGAAAACTCGAGAGATCCTCCCCCGAGAGCTTGCACTGTCAGAAGGTGGCGGCCCGCTCGAAGAACGGCACGTCGATCACCGGCACGTTCTCGGCGCGCGCTGTCTCCGCCACCTTCTCGGTCACCATCTGCCGGACGAACGGGATCGGGATGCGGCCGAGGCGATGCAGGACCTCGTCGGTGCAGCGCAGGCGGGTGCCGGGCAGGACCGGACCATCGGTGGCGATCGCCTCGTCGGGCTCGTGCTCGCACGTCTCGGGCACGAGCTGCTGCAAGCGCAGCGAGACGTAGTCGGTCACCCAGGCCTGGATGCCGGCCTTGGCGTCCTCGAGCCCGCCGCCGCTCGAGCGGTCGAGCTTGTCGTGCAGCGTGCCCAGCAGCGTCTCGAGCCGAGCCAGCCGCGCCTCGAGGCCGCCCAGTCGCTCGCTCACGTCGCGCTCGCTCATCGCATCCCTCCGGCGGTCATGCTAGCACGGGGCGTCGGACGTGAAAATCGGTGAGCCGCTGGAACGCGTCGGCGGCGCGCAGCACGGTAGCCTCGTCGAACGGGCGTCCCACCAGCTGCATGCCGATCGGCAGCCCGCCGTCGGTGAAGCCGCACGGCAGCGCGCACGCCGGGTGGCCCGACAGATTGAACGGCCGCGTGAAGCGGATCAGCGCCGACCGGACATCCGCGGGACCATCCCCCAGCGCCGCCTGCCGCTCCTCGATGCCGGGCGCGACGATCGGCGTGCTCGGCGCCAGCAGCACGTCGCGGCGGGCGAGCGCGGCGTCGACGTCGGCGCGGACGAGCCCGCGCACCTGCTGGCCGCGGACGTAGTGGGCGCCGCTGATGAACGCGCTCAGCCGCAGGCGACGGGCGACGTCCGGGTCGTACTCGGCCGCGCGCGTGCGGAGCAGCTCGGCGTGGTAGGCCAGTGCCTCGGCGCCCACGATGGCGGTCGAGGCCGCCGCCACGACCTTCATCTGCTCCAGGCTCACCTCGTCCACCACGGCGCCGGCCCGGGCCAGCGTCGTGGCCGCCGCCTCGACGGCGGCCCGCACCGCCGGCGCGGCCCCGTCCAGGAAGAAGCC
This sequence comes from uncultured Candidatus Rokubacteria bacterium, assembly GCA_963827505.1. Lineage (GTDB taxonomy): Bacteria > Methylomirabilota > Methylomirabilia > Rokubacteriales > CSP1-6 > AR5. The sequence goes on from CAWHBD010000001.1 coordinate 325,390, forward strand.
GCGCAGCAGGCCCACGCGCAGCCCCTTGACGTCGCCGGTGAGCGCCGCCCCGTAGTCGGGCACCGGCAGCACGCTGCTGCTGGCGTCGTTGGGATCGTAGCCGGCCATCGCACCCAGCATGAGCGCGCAGTCGGCGGCCGTGCGGGTCATCGGCCCCACGTGGTCCATCGACCACGCCAGCGGCAGCACCCCGGCCCGGCTCACCCGGCCGTAGGTAGGCTTGAGACCGGTGATGCCGCACAGCGAGGCCGGGATGCGGATGGAGCCGCCGGTGTCGGAGCCGAGCGCGCCCGGCGCCAGCCCGGACGCCACCGCGACACCCGACCCCGACGAGGAGCCTCCCGCCATGCGGTGCACGCCCCGGTCCCACGGGTTGCGGGCGTGTCCGTAGTGCGGGTTCAGCCCCTCCGGGCCGTAGGCGAACTCCACCATGTTGAGCTTGCCGAGCAGGATGGCGCCGGCCCCGGCCAGCCGGGCGGCCACGGTGGCGTCCCGGGCGGGCACCCGATCGCCCAGCACGCGCGAGCCCCCGGTGGTCCGCACGCCGGCGGTGTCGTAGAGGTCCTTGAGCGCGTAGGGCACGCCGTGCAGGGGCCCGAGTGGCTGCCCGGCCATCAGCGTGGTCTCGGCCGCCCGCGCCGCCGCCAGCGCCGTCTCGTCGCACACCGTGATGTACGAGCGCAGCCCGGGGTCGAGGGCGGCGATGCGATCCAGGTGCGCGCGGACCACCTCGACCGGGGAGACCGCCTTGGTCGCGATCATCCGCGCCAGCTCGATCATGGACGTCCAGAATAGTTCGGCCACGTCACACCGTCCGATAGAGTGTCGTCGGCTCGGCATCGCCGACGGCCACGGTGTCCAGGGCGCGCAGCATGCGCAGGGTCGCCTCGACCTGGGGCCGGATCTCTTCCAGTTCGGCGTCGCTCCAGGTGAAGCCAGCCAGCCGGGCACCGCGGCGGAGGGTCTCGAGATCGATGGGATCGTTGGTCATGGCGGCGAGGATACCGGTGGGTAGGGGCGGCGAGCAAGTCACTCGCACTCGGCCCGGCGCCTTGGCATGCTGGGGACAGTGACCCGGCGCCGCGCTCTCTGGCTCGCCCTGGCCGTCGTGCTCCTGGTCGTCGCGGCGGTGACGACGGCCGCGCTGCTCCAGCTCTCGCCCCTGGTGCGTCGGGCGGTGCTGTGGCAGCTGCAGTCGGCCACGGGGCGCCCGGTGACGATCGCGGCGCTGGACCTCAGCCTGGCCGACGGCCGCCTCAGCCTGCGCGGCCTGCGCGTCGCCGACCACGATGGCGGCGTGCTCGCCGAGGTCGGTCGCCTCGAGGCCACCTTCCGGCCGTGGTCGCTGCTCCACGGCGAGCTGTGGATCGAGGACCTCGCGGTGAGCGGCGTCCAGGCGCGCATCGTGCGGATCGGCCCCGGTCGATTCAACATCTCCGACCTGCTCGACCGGCCGGCGTCCTCGGGCTCGTGGCTCGACGTGACGATCGACCACCTCGCCCTCGGCGATAGCCAGGTGACCTTCGAGGACCGGTTGCTGCAGCCGGCCCGGACGTGGCGCGCCGACGACATCCGATTCGACGGCCGCCGCCTCACCACCCGGGGCCGGGGCGGCACCGCCGTCGCCTTTGCGAACGTCGCCGGCGCCCTCGTGACCGTCCGGGCGGACGATGTGCAGCTCGGACCGCTGCACGCGCGCGCGAACGTCAACGTGCGTGATCTCGACCTGCGGCTGGCCGCGCTGTACCTGCCCGGCGACGGTGCGCTTCGCCTGGAGCGCGGCCGGCTGAACGCCGGGCTGCACGTCGTGATGGACGGCCGCGACGGCACCCGCCTCGACGCCGACGCGGTGATCGAAGGTCTCGCGCTGCGCCGGCCCGGCGTGGCCGAGGACACGGTGACGGCGCCGCGCCTGGACATCCTCGTGCGCGAGCTCCACCAGCAGCCTGCGCGGACCGCGCTGCGCTATGCGAGCGTCGGCGGCAACCTCACCGTGCTCGATCCCACGCAGACGCCGCCGCGCCCCCTCACCTTCACCGACCTCACCGTCACCGCCAGCGACCTCGAGCAGCCGATGAAGGACCCGGCCCGGGTGGCCATGCACGCCAACGTCCCCGGCGGCGGCGAGGTCGACGTCACCGGCACCGTCGGCGTGACGCCGCGCCGCGCCGACCTGCGCGTGCGCGCCCGTGGCCTCGAGCTGGCGGCGCTCGCGAGCCACCTGCCGCTGACCGCGCGCGTGGCCGGAACCGGCACCGCCGACCTGCGCGTGACGGCCACCCACGAGCGCGCGTTCGGTCTCACGGTCGCCGGCGACGCCACGGTGGACCGCGTCACGCTCGGCGACGGTACCCGCACGCTTCTGGCCGCCACGCCGAGTGTCCGCCCGCGGCCTCGAGTACACGTGGCCGGCGAGCCTCGCGCTCGGCCAGCTCACGCTCACCCAGCCCGCGGCCACGATCGAGCGGGCCGCCGACGGCACGCTCGATCTGACCGCCCTGCTCCGGCCGCCTACACCTGCCGAGGCCGCCGCTCCGGCCTCTCCGGCCTCGGCAACCGTCGTCCCCGACGTCCGGATCACCAGCGTCCGTATCGACGACGGCCGGGCCACCATCGCCGACGCGGCGCTCGGAGGCACCGCCGAGATCACCGGGGTTGGGCTCACGGGCCGCGACGTGACCTGGCCCCCGCGCGGCACCTCGCCTGTCGACCTCACCGCGACGGTGGCCCGCGGCCGCCTCACCGCGCGGGGCACGATCGACGGCGCCCAGCGGCGCGGTGAGATCGCGCTGACGCTCCGAGGCGCCGACCTGGCGACGCTGCAATCGTGGCTGCCGATCAACGGGCGCGTGGCCGGCGCCGCCGACGCCGACCTTACCGCCATCGTGGGCCTGGATCCCTTCTCGCTCTCCGCACGGGGCAGCGTCGCCACCAGCAACCTCGCTTTCCACGACGCCAGCCGGCCGCTGCTCACGGTAGCGCGCGCAGAGATGACCGGCATCGACCTGCAGTGGCCCGCGCGCCTGGCCATCGACCGGCTGCGCGTGAACACGCCGTGGGCCCAGATCGACCGAACCCCCGAGGGCGAGCTGTCCCTCCGCGCGCTCTTTCGCCGTCGGCCGGAGCGGCCGGGAGCGCCGGCGCCGGTCGTGTCGCCGCCGGCGGCCGGGCTCGTGCCCGGCCTGGAGCTCAGTCTCCGCGAGGCCCTCTTCGAGAACGGCGGCACGAACATCGTGGACGACGCGGTCGAGCCGGCCGCGCGCCTCGAGATCCGTGGCTCGCGCCTGGCCCTGCGCAATCTCACGTGGCCCGCCGCCGGCGCCTCCACCGTCCAGGTCAGCACCCCGATGCCGGGCGGCGGCGTGCTCAAGGCCAGCGGCACCTTCAGCATCGAGCCCACGCAGCTGCGGCTCGACGCCGAGCTCGACCAGGTCGACCTGGCCCCGGGCCGGCCCTACCTGCCGTTCGATGCGCGGATTGCCGGCAAGGTCACCGGGCGCGCAAAAATCAGCGGTGAGTTCGGTGACACGATCACCCTCGTCGTCGACGGCGACGCCGCCGTCGATCGCCTCGCCCTGGGCGATCTCGACCGCCGCCTGGCCACGGTCCAGCGCGTCGAGCTGAGCGGCGTCCGCTACCGCTACCCGACGAGCGTGCGGGTCCGCCAGCTCACCCTGCGCAAGCCGTGGGCGCTCGTCGAGCGCAACGCCGGCGGCGACCTCGAGGTCGTCTCGCTGCTGGGCCGCCGCCGCGCGCCGCTGCCGACACCCGCCGCGGCGGCGCCGTCGGCCACCACACCTGCGGCCTCGACGCCGCCCCGCGTTCGCTTCGCCGTCGACAAGCTCACGCTGGAGGAAGGCTTCCTGCGCTTCGTCGACCGCACCACCCACCCCGACTACGCCGAGGAGCTGGGCGGGATCACCATGACGGCCGAGGGGCTGGGCACCAATCCCCGCCGCAACGGCACGATCGACCTGCGCGGCACGCTGGCGTCAGGGACAGCGGTGGGAGTCCGGGGTCAGATCAGCGCGTTCACGGAGCGGCGCTTCCTCGACCTCACCGTGGACGTGAAGGACTTCCCCGTTCCCCGGCTCAATCCCTATCTCGACCAGCTCTCCTCCTGGATCGCGCGTCAGGGCCTCCTGACGGCGGCCATGCGCTACAGGCTCGACGGGGACGCGCTGGAGGCCAGCAACGACATCACCGTCGTCGGTCTCGAGCTGAACGAAGGGGGACGGGGCACCGCCGTCCAGCAGCGGATCGGCCTGCCGCTCGGCCTCCTGGTGTCGCTCCTGAAGAACTCGCAGGGCGTCATCCATCTGGACATCCCGGTGCGTGGTCAGCTGTCCTCGCCGGAGTTCGACTACGGCGACGCCGTGTGGACCGCGCTGCGCGGCCTCGCCATCAAGCTCGTGTCGCTGCCGTTCAGCTGGATCGGTCGGATCGGCTACACCGAGGACGCCCGGATCGAGTCGGTCCAGGTCTACCCGGTCCCGTTCGAGACCGCTCGACCGGCGCCGACCGCGTTCGGTCGCGACCAGCTGCAGCGGCTCGCGGCGTTCCTGAAGGAGCAACCGGCGATCCGCCTGCGCCTGCGGCCGGTGACGACGGTCGCCGACGTGACCGCGGTGCGGCGGGATGCACTCACCGCCCGGCTGGCCACCGCCGGCGACGACCCCGCCGCCCGCCGCCAGGCCGCGGTGGCCATGTACGCGGAGCTGTTCCCCCGCCGGCAGCCCCCGCCCACGGACGAGGCCTTGCTGGAGGAGCTCACGAAGGAGACACCCACACCGCCGGGGGCGCTGCGCACCCTGGTGACCGCGCGCGCGGCGACCGTCCGCGACGCCCTCGTCCAGGGTGGCGTCGTCGCCGATCGCCTGCAGCCGGCCGAGGCGCGGGCGGCGGTGGAGGGCGAGGGCGATCCGCGCGTCGAGTTCGAAATCGTCCGCTGACCCCGTTACAATGGCGCCGCATGGCGGTGCCGCTCACCATCCTGACCGACCCGCGCCGTGCCGAACCGCGGCGCGAGCTGTCGCTGTCGGCGGGGACGAGCATCCTGGCCACCGCCCACGCTGCCGGCATCGACCTCACCGCCACCTGTGGCGGTCGCGGCCGCTGCACCTCGTGCCGCGTGAAGTTCGTGGCCGGCTCGGTGCCGCCCCCCACGATTGGCGACGAGGTCCAGCTGGGTGACCTGCTCGTGCGCGAGGGCTATCGCCTCGCCTGCCAGTGCGTGCCGACCGAGGCGGTCACCGTCCAGGTGGCGCCGCCCCTGGAAGAGACGGCGTTCCAGATCCTCGGGGCGGGCGCCGGCGTCGCCGGACGGACGACGATCGCCTCCGGTGTCGACAAGCAGCTCGTGAAGGTGGCCCTTCCGCGCGAGGAGCATCACCAGACCTCCGACGTCGAGCAGCTCGCCGCCGCCGTGGGCATGGTCGCCGCCGAGGTGCCGCCGGGCGTGCTGGCCGGCCTGCCCCAGGCGCTGCGCGACGACCCGGCCGGAGCCACGGTCACCACGTTCGCCGGGCGAATCCTGGCCGTCGAGCGGGGCGACACGACCTCCATGCGCTTCGGCCTCGCCATCGACGTCGGCACCACCAGCGTCGTCACCACGCTGCTGGAGCTGACCTCCGGCGAGCAGCTCGGCTCGGTGTCGAGCCTGAACCCCCAGGCCGTGTTCGGCGGCGACCTCATGTCGCGCATCGCCTTCGCGCAGTTCAACCCCGGCAACCTGCGCAAGCTCCACACCCGCATCCTCGGCCTCCTCAACCAGCATGTGGCCGAGGTGTGCCGGGCCTCCGGCGTGCTGCCCAAGTGGATCTACAAGGTCGTCGTGGTGGGCAACACGTGCATGCATCACGTGCTGCTCGGCATCGATCCCTCCCACGTCGGCCTCGCTCCCTACGCGCCGGTGATGCGCCACGCGGTGACGCTCAGCGCTCGCGAGCTGTTCCTCAAGGTCGCGCCGGAGGCGCGCGTGTGCCTGCTGCCGCTGGTGGCCGGCTTCGTCGGCGCCGACGCGGTGGCGGTGGCGCTGGCCACCCGGATCTACGAGGGCGAACAGCTTCGTATCGCGGTGGACATCGGCACCAACGGCGAGGTGCTCCTCGGCTCGGCGGCGCGGCTGTGGGCGTGCTCGGCGCCGGCCGGTCCCGCGTTCGAGGGCGGGCAGATCCGCCACGGCATGCGCGGCGCCCAGGGCGCCATCGACCGCGTGACGGTCGACGACGATCTGCACCCGCACACGATCGGCGAGGCCGACGCGCTGGGCATCTGCGGCTCCGGCCTGCTCGACCTGGTCGCGGGGCTGCTCGAGGCCGACGTGATCGACTGGACGGGGCTGATCCAGGTCGAGCAGCGCGAGGCCCTGCCGCCGCGGCTGCGCGACCGGGTGGTGATGCGGGGCGAGGAGCGCCAGGTGATCGTGCTGCGCGAGGGCGAGGCCGGCGCCCCCCGCGAGATCGTCCTCACCCAGGACGACGTGCGACAGCTGCAGCTCGCCAAGGGCGCGATCGCCTCCGGGATCGCGATGCTGCAGCACGTGGCGGGCGTGGCGGCCGAGGATGTGGGCGAGCTGATGCTGGCCGGCGGTTTCGGCAACTACCTGTCGATCGCCAGTGCCGTGCGCATCGGCCTCATCCCCGACCTTGGCGCCGGCCGTATCCGCTACGTGGGCAACGCGGCCTCGCTGGGCGCCCAGCTCTGCCTGCTCTCGGAGCCGGAGCGCGCCCGCGCGGAGACGATCGCCCGCCGCATCGAGCACGTCTCGCTCGCTGCTCATCCGGACTTCGAGCAGATCTTCGTCGACTGCATGAACTTCCCGCGCCCATGACGACGCCCGTCGGCGGCGCCGAGCTCGGCCCGATCCGCCACGACCTCGACGCCCGCTGGCTCATGGCCTACGCCGCCGGTCTCGCCGAGACCGACCCGCGCTACTACGACACCCTCGATCCGCGCGGCCCGCTCGTCCACCCGCTCTTCCCGGTCTGCTACGAATGGCCCGTCGCCGTCGCGATGCGAGACCGGACGATCCCCGCCGCCCTCCAGACCCGCAGCGTCCACGCGACGCACCACCTCGTGATCCACCGCCCCCCACGCGCCGGCGACACGCTGCTCACGACGGCCCGCGTCGTGGACGTCCGCGCCCGTCGCGCCGGGACGCTCATCGTCACGCGCTTCGAGACCGTCGACGCGACCGGCGCTCGGGTGACGACGACCGACTATGGCTCCGTGTACCGAGGCGTCACGCTGGCGGAGCTCGGGGACCCTCCAGCTGGCGCAGAGGCGGCGGCGAGCGATGGCGAGGCTTCCCGAGCGGAGCTCAGCGTGGCCGACGGCTGGCAGGAGGTCGTCGGCGTCCCCGCGAACCTCGCCCTCGTGTACACGGAGTGCGCGCGCATCTGGAACCCGATCCACACCGACCTCGCCGTCGCCCGAGGTGCCGGCCTGGCGGCTCCGATCCTGCACGGCACCGCCACCCTGGCGCTGGCCGTCTCGCGCGCCGTGACCCGCGAGCTGGACGGCGAGCCGAGTCGCGCCGCCGAGATCCGCGCGCGCTTCACCGGCATGGTCCCCCTACCCTCGACCTTCACCGTGCGCGGCCGGCGCCTCGAGAACGGCCGCGTGGCCTTCGACGCGCTCGGTCCCGACGGGGGGCTGGTCCTCAGCCAGGGAGTGCTGATCCCATGCAACAGATGAGTCGGCGCGAACGCCTCCAGTCCGCGATCAACCGCCAGCCGGTCGATCGCGTGCCCTATGCCGTGTGGCGCCACTTCCCGACGGTGGACCGCTCGCCGGCTGGCCTGGCCCAGGCCACCTTGAGGTTCCACGATCACTACGGCTCCGACTTCATCAAGATCACGCCGCACGGCGGGTACGCCGTCGAGGCCTGGGGCTGCGTCGAGGCCGAGGAGGTATTGCCCGACGGTCATCGCGCGTGCGCGTCGTGCGCGATCAAGTCCCCCGATGACTGGAAGCGCATCCGGCCGCTCGATCCGATGAGCGCCGAGGGTTACGGGCAGCAGATCGAGACCATCGTCCGCATGGGGTTCGATCGGCGCATCGGCGACGCCCCCGTCATGCCCACGCTCTTCTCACCGCTGTCGCTGGCCCACAAGCTTGCGGTCGGCCGCCTGGGCGCCGATCTGCGCGAGCACCCGAGCCTGGTCCGGGACGCCCTGGAGGCGATCACCGAGACCCTGATCCGCTTCGCGGACGCCGCCCTCACCGAGGGGGTCTCGGGAATCTTTTACTCCATTCAGGCAGCCAGCCGGACTGTCCACACCGAGGAGACGTACGCCGAGTTCGGGGAGCCCTACGACCGGCGGATCCTGGAATCGGTCGCTGGGCGGTCGATCCTGACCATCGTCCACTGTCACGGCGACGACCTGATGTTCGATCGCCTGGCCCGTCTGCCCGGCCACGCCTGGAACTGGGACGACCGCCGCACGGCACCGAGCCTGGCCGAGGCGCGGGCAAAGGTGCCGGGCGCAGTGATCGGCGGGCTCGATCAGTGGGCGACACTGCGGGACGGTACGCCGGAGGATGCGGTGGCTCAGGCCAACGACGCGGTCGCCCAGACCGGGGGTACCGGGCTGATCGTGGGCCCGGGGTGCGTGCTGACGATGAACACGCCGGACGCCAACGTCGCCGCGGTGATCCGATCGCTGGGCGGACCGCTCAAGCCCGTCCCCGGGATTAGGCCCTGATGGGATGGGGGGCCTCGAGCGGGCCCCCCAAGCCCCCCGGGGAGGCTCGGAACGCCCCGGCCAAGCCGTGGCGCCCCTCGATCTCGGGCCTACCCGCTCAGGCGGCGCGGCGGTGGTGGGTTTCGATGCTCTCGAAGCGCCGCCGATAGCGGCCGGGGAGAGGCCGCCGCAGGCGCTCGCGCGCCAGTCGCCGGTCCTCGTAGCGCTCCCACAGGACGAAGCCGAACCCGATCAGCGCAGCCAGCACCAACGCGAAGGAAACCCGGATCCAGTCGCTCATTGTCCGCCCCTCGCCCACAAGGCAGCAGCAGGAGGCGTGCCAGGGACTTACTTGGCGACGTTGAACCGGAAGTGACAGATCTCTCCGTCGAGCACCACGTAGTCCTTCCCCTCGAGCCGGAGCTGGCCGCGGGAGCGCAGGTCGGCGAACGAGCCGCCGGCGGCCACCAGCTCGTCGTAGCCGTTCACCTCCGCCCGGATAAATCCGCGCGCGATGTCGGAGTGCACGGCGCCGGCGGCGTCCTGGGCGCGCGTCCCGGACGGGATCGGCCACGCCCGGACCTCGTCCTCCCCCGTCGTGAAGAAGCAGATCAGCCCCAGGAGCGCGAAGCACTCGCGCAGCACCCGGTTGATGGCCGGCTCGGCCAAGCCGAGGTCGGCCAGGAACGCCTGCTGCTCCTCGCCCTCCAGTCGTGCGATCTCCGCCTCGATCACCGCCGACACCCAGCCGACGCGGGTCTGCGCCCGCGCCCCCACGTCGGCGAGACCGTACCGCTCGCTCACCTTGGCTCCCTCGGCGATCGCCCCCTCCTCGACATTGATCAGGTGCAGGATCGGCTTCTGCGACATGAAGGTGAAGCCCCGGATGAGCCGCTCCTCGTCCACCGTCAGCGTCACCGCCCGCAGAGGCGTCTCCGCCTCCAGCGCGATCTTGAGCCGCCCGAGCAGCTCGTGCTCGCGCACCTCCGTCTCCTTGCGCTGCTTCTTGATCGACGCCTCCAGCCGCTCCAGGCGCTTCTCCACGACCTCGAGGTCGGCCAGCACCAGCGTGAGCTCAATGTCGAGCACGTCGCGCCGGGGATCGGCCGCACCGCGGGTGTCGTCTGGGAACGCCCGCACGACGTGCAGCAACGCGTCGGCGCTGCGGACCTCCTTGGCCTCGAGGCCGCCGCGATCGTCCTTCTCGACGCCGGCCAGGTCCACCACCTCGAAGGTGGCGTAGGTCGTCTTCTTCGGAGTGAACAGCGCGGTCAGCCGATCCACGCGGGGGTCGGGCACGCGGGCGACGCCGGTGTGCAGCTCGGCGCGCCCGGCGTCGTAGCGCGAGGTCGCCACGCTGGAGCCGGTGAGGAGATTGAACAGCGTTGTCTTGCCGCTCTTGGGCAGGCCTACCAGACCGATCTTCATGGGATCGAGTATAGTCGACGCCGATCGATGGCTCCCGAGCCCCGTCCGGACCGCGCGTCCCTCTGACCCACCCGGCCCGCGATCTCGACGCACCGGGCGCCGCCCTGGCCCTGCTCGTCTCCGCCTTCTGGGCCGGCAACACCGTCGCCATCAAGTTCGGGCTGCTCCATGCCCCGCCACTGCGGCTGGCCTGGATGCGCTTCCTGCTCGGCGGGCTCGTGATCGCCCTGTGGGGATGGGCCACCGGCCGCCTGGCCGGCTTTGCCATCGCCCGCCACGAGTGGCGCCCGCTGCTCGTGCTGGGGCTGATCTTCACCGCCCAGATCGGGCTCATGAACGTCGGTACCGGACTCACCAGCGCCGCCCACGGCAGCGTGGTGCTGAACCTCTACGCGGTGCACACCGTGGTCCTCGCGCACTTCCTGATCCCGGGCGATCGCCTCACCGTGCGCCGGCTGGCCGGCGCGCTCGTCGCCTACGGCGGTATCGTGCTCCTCTTCGCGGGCGACCGGGCCAGCGCCGGCGCCTCGCTGGCCGGCGACGCGCTGCTGTTCGTGTCCGCGCTCTTGCTCGCCGAGCGCCAGGTGTACCTCGCCCGCGCCGTGCAGCGGCTGGACCCCGTCAAGCTGCTCCTGGCCCAGGCCACGATCGGCAGCGCGCTCTTCATCGTGCTGTCGGCGGTGTTCGAGCCGGAGCCCACGCGGTGGACGGTCGGCCTCGGCGTCTCGCTCACGTACCAGGGCGCCCTCATCGCCGGCTTCTGCTTCATCGTCAATCTCTGGCTGCTCCAGCGCTACCGCCCGAGCGCGCTGGCCACCGTCTTCCTCACCCAGCCGATCTTCGGCGTGCTCGTCGCCGCGCTCCTCGCCGGCGACCCGCTGACGGCGCAGCTCCTCCTGGCCTGCGTCGCCGTCGCGCTCGGGATCGGCCTCAGCCGCCGGTAGCGGTCGCATCGAGCGCAGGCGAGGCGAAACGGTATAATCGCCCCGTGCCCACGCAGCCGTCGAAGCGCCTGGAGGTGGTCCCGAACCCGCACGCCGATCGCGACTACGAGATCACGATGGCGGTGCCGGAGTTCACGTGCCTGTGCCCGATGACGGGTCAGCCGGACTTCGCCACCATCCGCATCCGATACGTGCCCGACCAGCACCTCGTCGAGCTGAAGGCGCTCAAGCTCTACCTGTGGTCGTACCGGCAGGAGGGCGCCTTCCACGAGGACGTGACCAACCGGATCCTGGACGACCTCGTCGGCGCTGCCCGGCCGCGCTGGGCCGAGGTCATCGGCGACTTCAACGTCCGCGGCGGCATCAAGACCGAGATCCGCGCAACTTACGGCAAGCGCCCCACCCTCGACAGCTGAGGCACGGCGCGGAGGCGCTCCCATGGAACTGGTCACCCGGATTCTTGACGGCTCGATCACCTACACCCCGCGGGGCGAGCCGCGGGGGCGGAGCTTCTTCGGGGGCCGGATCAGCCAGGACGACAAGATCGACCGCCTGGAGGATGTCGGGTTGCTCTCCGGCTGCTCGCGCCGGCAGCTGCGCGCCATCGCCCGGATCAGCGAGGTGATCGAGGTGCCCGCGGCCAGCGTGCTGGCCCGGGCCGGCCAGCCCGGCGAGGAGTTCTTCCTGATCCTCGACGGCAGCGCCCGCGTCGAGGTCTCCCCTCGCAAGCGCTCGCGGCTGGAACCCGGCCAGTACTTCGGCGAGATGAGCCTGCTCGACGGCGGTCCGCGCTCGGCCAGCGTCACCGCCGAGACGCCGCTGCGCCTGCTCGTCATCAAGCGCCGCGACTTCACCACTCTGCTTCGCGAGGCGCCCGAGCTCACCCAGAGCCTCCTCGCCACCCTCTCCCAGCGCGTCCGCCAGGCCGAGGCCCCTCTGACCGATTAGCAGTTCTATCGAGCGGCGAGCGCCAGCAGGACCATGCCGAGCAGCATGACCGCCGCCCCCAGCGCGGATTCGCGCACGCGCTGGGCCTCGCCGAAGGCGAGCACCCCGATGGCCATGGCGAAGAGGATCTCGACCTGCTTGACCGCCTCCACGTACGACGACAGCGTCAGCGTGTAGGCCTTGGCCTGGCTGATCGTCGTGAGCGCGGCGAACAGCCCCAGCGCGACGAATTCCTTCCAGTGGCGAGGCAGCCGGACGAAGTGCGTCGGCCGAGGTGCGCAGGACGATCGGCGTCATGATCAGGCTGGCGGCCAGGTAGCCGCCCAGCGTGCCCATCGAGGCGTTGGAGGCCAGCGTCGCCTGCTTGATCGTGATGACGGAGGGCGCGTAGAAGAGTGCGGCCAGCAGCGTGTAGCGCTGGCCCCGGTCGGTGAACAGCACGATCAGCGGCTGCCACAGGCCGACGCGGGCCCGCTTGACGTTCAGCAGGTAGACGCCGGCGGCGCTCAGCAGCACGCCGGCGATGCCGAGCGGGGTCGGGTGCTCGCCGATCCACACCCAGGCCAGTCCGAGCAGCACCAGCAGGCTCACCTTCCACAGGGCCGTCACCAGCGAGATCTGCGAGAGCTTGAGCGCCTTGGACAGCGCCAGGGTCGACAGCGTCTGGGAGACGCCGAACAGCGCGCACCAGCCGACGAAGCCCGGCTGGAGCGTCGGGAAGCCGCCGATCACGCATCCGAGCAGCGCGAACGGCAGCAGGAAGGTGAAGCGACCCCAGACGTTGATGTACTCGTCGAGGGCGTGGCCCAGACGCTTCATCGCCGTGTTGCGCAGCACCTGGAACAGCGCCGCCGCCAGCGCCAGGACGAGCCACATGGGTCGCGATTCTACGCTGCGGGATTCAGCTGGCGGCCAGGAACTCGAGCAGCGCCCGGTTGAACGCCGCCGGTTGATCGTGCGGCGTGGCGTGGCCGGAGGCGGGCACCACCAGCAGGCGGGCGCCCGGAATGGCCGCGGCGAGCGCGACCTTGGCGACGAGGGACACCGAGGTATCGCGGTCGCCGGCGACGACCAGCGTCGGTCGCCGGATCGCCGCCACCTGACCGCGCGCGTCGAAGCGGGCCAGCGCCGCCAGGGCCGCGAAGTACGCCCGCCGCGAGGTGGCGGCAAGACTGGTGACGGCCGAGGCGTAGAGTGCGCGCTGCTCCGGCCACGGGAACAGCCGCCGCGCCACGTGGGCGGCCGCCCGGTCCATCGGGGCCGTGCCGAGCAGGAACATGCGCACGGCCAGCCGCGCCAGGTCGCCGGGGCCGGCCGTCGACACCCGCGCGAACGCGTTGACGAGGACGAGGGAGCGCACGCTCCCGGGCGTCGCCAGGGCCAGCCGCAGCGCGACGCAGGCTCCCAGCGACAGTCCCACCACGTGGGCGGGCCCGCCCACGCGCGCCAGGACCGCGGCCACCTCGCCCGCCATGCCCTCGATCGTCAGCGGTCCCGTCGGCAGCGGGGAGCCGCCGTGGCCGGGCAGGTCGATCGCGATGACCCGATAGCGCGGCTCCAGCGCCGCGCGCTGCTCGGGCCAGTCGGCCGACGACGATCCGAGCCCGTGGAGCAGCACGACCGGCGGGCCGGCCGTGCCCGTGACCGTGTAGTGCAAGCGTCCCTCGCTCGACGTCATCGCCATCGCGCGGCGTGCCCTCAGACGATGCCGCGGGCGGCCAGTGCGTGCAGGTCGTCGCGGCTGAGACCCAGCCGCCCGCAATAGACCTCCTCGTTGTGGGCGCCGACCGCGACCGGCCCCGTGCTCTCCACGCGGCCCGGGCTGCCGGTCAGCCGCGGCACGATGCCGACCATGGCGAGCAGACCGCCGAGCGGACTCGGCATCTGCACGATGTTCTCTCGTGCCCGTATCTGTGGGTCCTCGAACAGGTCACGGGCGCTGGCCACCGGGCCGCACGGAACCTCGGCGGCGTCGAGCCGGGCCAGCACCTCGCGGGCCTCACCCTCGGCCACCCACGCCTGCACCAGCCCGTCGAGCTCGGCGCGCCGCTCCAGCCGGGCCGCCATCGTCGGGAACTCGGCGGCGAGCTCCGGCCGCCCCATGGCGCTGGCCAGCCGCTCGAACATCCGGTCATTGGTGCAGGCGATCGCCAGCCAGCGACCGTCGCGGGCACGGTAGTGGTTGTGCGGCACGACGTACTCGGTCCCGGAGCCGATACGCTCGCGCACGTAGCCGGTGGCCGCGTACACGGGGATCAGCTCGTCGAGCATCCGCAGCATCGGCTCGTAGAGCCCGACGTCCACCACCTGCCCCGCCCCCGACGTGTGGCGGTGCTGCACAGCCACCAGGGCACCGAAGGCGGCGAGCGCGCCGGCCAGATAGTCGGGAATCGTCGGGGTGCCCGGTGTCACCGGCGGCCGGTCGGGATAGCCAGACAGGTAGGAGAGACCGCCCATGGCCGCCGCGATGCGGCCGAACCCCGGCCGCTCACGGTAGGGGCCGGTCTGGCCGAAGGCCGAGATGCGCACCATCACCAGCCTCGGGTTCACCCCACGCAACTCGTCCCAGCCGAGTCCCCACCGTTCCATGGTGCCCGGGCGGAAGTTTTCGGCCAGCACGTCCACGCCGCCGGCCAGCCGCTTGACGAGCGCCTGGCCATCCGGCTCGCGCAGGTTGCACGTGATCGACTTCTTGTTGCGCGACTCGACGAGCCACCAGTACGAGAGCCCCTCACGGGCGGCGGTTCCCAGGCGGCGCAGATCGTCGCCGCGGCCCGGTTGCTCGACCTTGATCACCTCGGCTCCGAACTCGCCGAGGAGGGTGCAGCAGAAGGGTGCGGCCACGAAGGTCGCGAGGTCGAGCACGGAGAGGCCGGCGAGCGCCGTGGGCACGGAGCTCACGTCTAGCGCAGAACGGACGGGGAATTCAAGTGCCGGACGGTCGAGCAGGGGCCCGTGGGACGGCCGCGGCCGCCCCACGGGCGATACGCTCAGGCGTCGGCGAAGATTCGCAGCTTCTCGGTGCGGGAGGGGTGACGCATCCGCTTGAGAGCCTTGGCCTCGATCTGCCTGATCCGCTCACGGGTTACCCGGAACTCCTGGCCAACTTCCTCGAGGGTCCAGTCGTAGCCGTCGCCCAGGCCGTAGCGCAGGCGCAGCACGCGTGCCTCTCGAGGCTTGAGCGTGTCGAGCAGGGCCAGCGTGCGGTCGCGGCGCTCGGAGCCGAGCGCCGTCTCGTACGGCGAAGGCGCCTGCCGGTCCTCGATGAAATCGCCGATCGCGCAGTCTTCGTCGTCACCGACCGGCGTCTCCAGCGAGATGGGCTCCACCACCGCCGACAGCGCGGCTCGGACCATGTCGACCGGCATCTGCACGCGGGTGGCGACTTCCTCGACCGAGGGCTCGCGTCCCAGCTCCTGGACGAGCTGGCGCGAGGCCTTGAGCAGCCGGTTGATGCGCTCGATCATGTGCACCGGCAGGCGGATGGTGCGGGCCTGGTCGGCCAGCGCTCGGCTGATCGACTGGCGGACCCACCACGTCGCGTACGTCGAGAACTTGTAGCCGCGCCGGTACTCGAACTTGTCGACGGCGCGCAGGAGGCCGATGTTGCCCTCCTGGATGAGGTCCAGCAACGGCAGGCCGCGGCTGACGTGGCGCTTGGCGATGGAGACGACGAGGCGAAGGTTGGCCTCGGCCATCCGGTTCTTGGCCTCGGCGGCCTCGTCGCGCGCGCGCTGGATGCGCTCGAGCACCGGACGGAGGCGGCCGGCGTGACCGTTGGTGGCAGCGGCGGCCAGGACTTGAGCGAAACCCGGCTGCTCACCCTCGCTGTCGAACACCTCGTAGCGGATACGCAGGGTACGCAGGCGCGACAGCACCTGCTCCTGCCGCCGGCGCGCCTCGCTCTCGCGCTTCGCGCGGGTGCGGCCGGGAGCGCGCCGGGCCGGCCGGCGACGGCTGTCGCCATCGACCAGCCATCTCAGGACTGTCGTGACCCCGCGGCCCACCTGCTTGGCGAGCGCGCGGCGCTCGGCGTCGCCGATCTCAGGATTCATGAGGTCCACGACCGCGTCGACCGCGATCTCGTTGCGGCCGACCTTCGCCCCCAGCTCCCGAAGAGCCGATCGGCCGGCCTCGGTGCCGAGCACCGACAGGATCACCTGCTCGCGCCCAACCTCGATTCGCCGCGCCAGCTCGACCTCGCGCTGCGGCGTCAGCAACGGAACCTTCCCCATCTGCCGCAGATAGACGCGGACCGAGTCCTCGATACCTGGAACTGACGTTTCTTCAATCACGCCGTGGTCTCCCCGGCACGGCCCAGTGGCAAATCTTGGACCAGACGTCAGAAATGTCGAAAAACTGCAATCTGTAACGCCCTGGAATGACTACGCCGGAGCACGACAGCGGCAGATTGACACGCCGTGTCTGACTGACCCTTGCGATTGTCACCTCACGGGGCCTATGCTGCCCGCGAAGGGGCCTCAGCATGAGGATCTTTGGCGTCGCGCTGGTGATCACGTTGAGCCTCGCCGCGGCCGTTCCAGCCGGTGCGGATGGTCGGCGCCGCGAGTTCAGGGGCGACTCTCGGGGCTCCCGGCACTTCGACCGGCACCACCACCGCGGCTTCGTCCACCGGCCGGCCTTCCCGGTCTTCGTGGGCCCCTCGGTCATATGGGATTCACCCGTGATCGTATCGCCGCCGGTGGTCTACACCCCTCCTCCGAGCTACTACTACCCGCCCAGCATGTACGCCCCGCCCGTGGCGTACGCACCACCGGCCCTACCGCCGGTACCCCGGGTGGTCGAGTTCTCCACCGGCCGCTACGAGCTTCGGGGCGACGGCCTCTACACGCCCTACCAGTGGGTCTGGGTGCCGAACCCACCAGCCGCGCCGCCGCCGCCTGCGCCGCCGACAGAGGCACCACCTCCCCCGGCTGTCGAGCCAGCCCCGCGCCGGCCCGCGGCGCAGACAGCCTCGCTCTACCGGTGGACCGATGAGCAGGGAGTCACGACGTGGACTGACAGCCTCGAGAAGGTGCCCGCCCGCTACCGCGGGCAGACGGGCCGGCTAACGCCGTAGGTCGGCGACCAGCGTGCGCTGCCCGCTGAGCAGGACGACCCCCGCCACCGCCAGCAGGCAGCCGGTCGCCAGCACCGGGATCTCGAGCCCGATCCGATCCGACACCTCGCCGATCAGCCACGGGGAGGCGGCGTCCCCCAGCAAGTGGATCAGCATCGTCGTGACGGCGAAGCCGCGCGCCCTCAGCTCCGCCGGCAGCACGTTGGCCATGGCGGCGTTGAGGGGCCCGATGTTGACGAAGAGCAGGAGCAGGGTCACGAACATCGCGGGCCAGAAGATCCAGGGCTGCGGCGCCAGCACGGCCGGCAGCGTGAACAGGATCGAGGCCACCAGCGACCAGCCCGACACGGCGAAGTCGGCCCCGGGCCGGCGCTGGGCCACCCGACCGGCGATACGCCCGCCGAGCAGCGTGCCGGCGAACCCCGCGACCACCAGGAGCAGGCCGAAGGTGGCCGAGGCGGTCGCCAGTGGGATACCACGCGACCGCACGAAGTAGGTCGGCATCCACGTCGCCAGGCCACCCATGGCGAACGTGTAGATGATCTGGGCGGTCGTGTTGACCAGGTAGCTGCGACGCCGGCCCAGCTCTCGCAGCGAGGCGCGGACACCGACGACGGCCGGGGCGGCCGCACCTGGCGGCTCCATCGCGCCGCGCCGCGGCTCGGTCAAGAACAGCAGCACGAAGGCCAGCACGGCACCCGGCGCCCCGGCGATGAAGAACGCCGCCCGCCAGCCGTACGCCTCGCCGACCACGCCGCCGACGATGTAGCCCAGCGCGCTGCCGACCGGAATCGCCGCGTAGAAGATGCCCAACACCCGCGCCCGCTGCGCCGCCGCGTAGCAGTCCGAGAGCAGCGAGGGAGTCACGACGGCGTAGCTCGCCTCGCCGGCGCCGATGACCGCGCGCGCCAGCAATAGCCACGCGTAGGTCGGCGCCAGCCCGGAGGCCACGGTGGCCACGCTCCACACGAAGACGCCGATCGCGGCCAGGCGCAGGCGAGGCTGACGGTCGCCCACCCATCCGGCCAGCGGACACACCAGCGAGTAGCTGACGATGAACAGCGACTGCAGGAGGCCGCCCTGCGCGTCGGAGATGCCGAGCCCCGTGAGGATGAGCGGCAGCGTGGCGGCAGCGACGTAACGGTCGAGGTAGTTGAGCCCGTTGAGCGCGGTCAGGGCGCCAAGGATGACGCCAGGCCGGCTCGACCACGACGCCATCGGCGGTTCTTTACCTGAAGACCGCGCGGACGAGCAGCGCGGCGACGGTGGGCTGGCGGCCGAGCGCCACGATGACCTTGCGATGCCAGTTGAACCGGGCGGTGCGGCGGACGACCCTTCGCACCTCCTCGGAGGCGAAGGCGCGCACCAGGCGATCGACCTCGGCGTCGGTGCACCGGCTCACGAGCTGGCGTAGCCAGTCGCCGGCGCGCAGCTCCCCGCCCAGTCGCGCCTGCCATCGCCGCTCGTACCGGGCCAGGAAGGCCGCGTCGAGCCGGCCGGCGCCGAAGCCTTCGACGAGGACCTCCGCGGCCAGCGCGCCCGTGAGGAGGCTATAGAAGATCCCGCCTCCGGTCGTCGGCTTGGTGAAACCTCCCGCATCACCGACGACCAGCAGGCGATCGCCGTGGGTGCGCGCGATCGGTCGCAGGGGGAGCAGGCGACGGATCGTCGGATCCGGAGCACCGCGTAGCCGCCCGCCGATCTCCGGCCGCTCCAGGAACGCCCGCAGGCGGGCGCCGGCATCGCCGGTCGACATCACGCCCACCTTCAGCCGCGCCCGGCCTTCGCGCACGATCGGCACCGTCCAGACGAAACCGCCGGGTGCGATGTGCCGGCCGACGTGCAGCTCCACGGCGTCCCCGACCTCGGCGTCGACCTCGGTCTGCGCGGTGTGCACGGCGAGCCCCGGCAGCCCGAGCCCGAGACGCCGCTGGAAGCGGTACGACACACCGCAGGCCAGGACGCATGCGCGGGCCAGCACGCGCTCGTCGTCGAGCCGTACCGTCACCGCGTCGCCGGCCACCTCGACGTCGCGTACCGGCGTCCCGGTGCGCACGGCGACTCCGGCGCCCCGGGCCTGGGCGGCGAGGTTCCGGTCGAAGCCGCCCCGATCGAGGGCGACGATGCCGTCCTCTCCCCTCGTCCACTCGTGACGGGCCTCGCCGCCGCGCGGACCCAGCACGCGCGCCCGACGCAGCCGCGCCAGCACCAGGTCGTCGGGGATCTTGGCGAGCTCGGCCGTTTCCAGCGAGACGATGCCGGTGCAGTGGGTGGGCGTACCGATCTCGGCGTGCTCCTCGAAGAGAGCCACGTCCAGGCCGGCATCGGCGAGACGCGCCGCCGCCAGCAGCCCGGCCGGGCCCCCACCGACGACGGCCACGTCGATCACGGCGCGATTATACGGGCCGCCCGGATGGCCCCCCAACTTTCTCACCGGCCGCGCTCAGAACTTCGTGCCGCGGCGCTCCCATCTCCCGCGCAGCGTGATCCAGAACGACAGCGCGATGAGCCGCAGATCGAGCGCCAGACTCCGCCGCCGGATGTAGAGCAGGTCGTACTGGAACTTCCGGCGCCGCGGCACATCGCGGTCGGCATAGACCTGGGCCAGCCCCGTCAATCCCGGTCGCACCCGATGGCGCGCGGCATACCCGGGGATGGCGTGCAGCGGCACGCTGGCGCCGCCGGCGCCGGCCTCGATCTCGTCCGGCATCAGTGGCCGCGGGCCCACGAAGCTCATGTCCCCGCGCAGGATGTTCCACAGCTGCGGCAACTCGTCCATGGCGGTGGCGCGCAGCAGGCGGCCCACCCGGGTCACCCGGATGTCGCCGGCTGCCGCCTGGCGGTGGTCCGAAGCGCGCGTCGGCGTCCGGCCGCATCGAGCGGAACTTCCAGCTCCGGAAGCGCACGCCGTCGCGACCGACGCGCGACTGCGCATAGAAGACGGGGCCGCCGTCTTCGAGCTTCACCAGCGCGGCGATCACGGCGCCGAGCGGCCACGCCAGCCCCAGGCCGGCCGCGGCCAGTGCCACATCGAAGGCACGCTTAGGCGCCGACACGCGCGACAGACTCCACGATCCGGACGAACCCCTCGAGCATCCGGTCGAGCGCGAACCGCTCCACGGCGCGCCGCCGGCCGGCGCCCCCGAGCCTCGTCCGCAGCACCGCGTCGGCAAGGAGCGGGGCCAGGCCAGCGGCGAGCGCGTCGGCGTCGCCGGGGCGGACGACGACGCCGGTCACGCCGTGCTCGTTCACCCACGGCACCCCGGTCGGCAGGTCCGTGCTCACCACCGGCAGGCCGCTGGCCATCGCCTCGACCTGCACCAGGCCAAAGGCCTCCGTCCGCTCGGTCGAGGGCAGCGCAAGCACGTCGCACGCGCGATAGAGGGCGCGCACCTCGTCGTCGGCGAGCCCGGGGAGGAACGCCACTCGGCCGTGAAGGCCGAGGGCCGTCGCCTGCGCTCGCAGCGCGGGGCCGAGCGGACCGTCACCGGCGATCACCAGCCCCGCGGTGGTGGCGGCCACCGCGCGCAGCAGCACGGCGAGCCCCTTGTAGTACACGAGCCGGCCGACGAACAACACGCGCGGCGACACCACGCCGGCCAGCGCGGCGGCCACACGCCCGTTCGGCGGCGTGGCCGGCCCCAGCAGCGGCTCCAGGGCCAGTCCGTACGGCACGACCTCCACGCGCCGGGCGACCGCCACGCTGCCACTCCGGGTCATCGGCGGCGCCGCCACGATCACGCACGCCGCCCGTCGGTAGAGTGCTCGCTGCAAGCGCCCGTACGTCGCCTGGGCCCAGCTCGGCCGCACGATGTCGCTGTGATGCCACACGATAAGCCGCGGCGCCGGAGTGCGGAGCGCCAGCAACGCGCCCGCCGGCGGGTTGGGCTCGTGCAGGACCACGACGTCGACCCACTCGCGCCACAGCTCCCGGGCCAGCCCCGGGCTCAGCGAGACCGACAGCGCGCGAGCTACCGTGCCGACCCGCACCACGTCCACGCCGGCTCGCCGCTCGCGGACCGTCCGCCGGCCCTCGTGGGCGACGACGGCCCGCACGTGCCAGCGGGAGGCCGTGCCCTCGCACAGCGCGCCGAGCACAGTCTCCATGCCCCCTCGCACCGGCGGGTAGAACTTGCCGACGTGCAGCACCCTCACCGGCGGCTCCTCGCGACCTGCGCGTACAGCTCCTGCACGCGGGCCACGTGCTCGCGCACGTCGAAGCGCTCGACCACACGGCGGTGGCCCTCGTCCGCCCAGCTGCGCATGCGCTCCGGCTCGGACACCGCGCGCTCGATCGCCGCGGCCAGCCCGGCGACGTCACCGCCGGGGACGCCCAGGGCCGTGAGCCCGCCGGTGCCGACGATCTCGTCGGCACCGCCGCCCCGCGCCCACACGATCGGCCGCTCGCACGCCATGGCCTCGGCGATGACCCGCCCGAACGGTTCCGGCTCGACGGAGGCGTGGACGACCACGTCCAGCGCCCGTAGGATCGCCGGCATGTCGTCGCGGTGCCCCGTGAAGGCCACCGTGCCGTCGAGCCCCAGCGCGCGGCTGAGGTCGCGCAGGTGCCGCTCGAAGTCGCCGTGACCGCGCGTGGTATAGAGCTCTCCCCCCACGACGACGAAGCGCAGGTCGCGCCGACGTGCCACCAGCTCGCCCACCGCTCGCAGGAAGACCTCCTGCCCCTTCCAGCGCGCCAGCACGCCAACCATCCCGACCACGCGCGCCGCCGGGGCCCAGCCGAACGCCGCCCGCAGATCCGCGCGGGGGCCGTCGGCGGTGAACCGCGCGAGGTCGATCCCGTTGGGGATGGCGCGCACGAGGCCGGGGCGGGCGCCGAGGCGCTCGAGATGCGCGGCGACCGCCGTCGAGTTGGCGATCACCGCGCCCGCGAACCGGCCGGCCAGCCGCACGAGCGCGCGCTCCGGCCCGCGGTCGCGCAGGAAGTCGCGAACGTGCCAGACCAGCGGAACGCCGCCGAGCGCCAGCGGGATGGAGAGCAGGTGCGTCTTGTTGCCGTTGCTGTGCACCAGCGTCGGTCGCACCCGGCGAGCGGCGCGCCGCACCGCCGCGAAGGTCGGCGCCGCCTGGACGACACCGGCCAGCAGCGGGACGGCACCGGTGCGATCGCCCCGCAGGCTCGTACGCGCGAACGCCGCCGGGGCCACCGCGTGCTCGGCCGCCACGCCGCGTCGGGCCGCGGCGGCGAGCAACGGGCCCTCGCCCAGGCACAGCAGTCGCGGCTCGTCCCGTCGCCGATCGAGCCCCGCGGCCAGATCGAGCAGGCTGTGCTCGGCTCCGCCGAGCTGCGCGGTCGGGCTCAGGTAGAGGATGCGCCTCGGTGCCGTCACTCGGCGGCGACCTCGGTGAGCAGCCGGGCGAGCTGCCCGGTGGAGCGCGGCCAGGCCAGATCCTCGCTGGCCCGCCGTCGCCCCCCGCGACCGAGCCGGGCGGCCAGATCCGGCTCGGTGAGCAGTCGGGTGACGGCATCGGCAATCTCCGCGGGGTCGAGCGGGTCGACGAGGACGCCGGTCTCGCCGTCGATCACCGCGTCGGGAATCCCCCCGCTGCGCCCCGCGACCACCGGCTTACCACGCAGCCCGGCCTCCACACAGACGATGCCGTAGCCCTCGGCGCCGCCCGTGGCCCGATCTTCGCGCGCGGGCAGGAGGAAGACATCGCAGCGCCGGTACCAGCGGTCCACCTCGTCGTCGGCGATCTCCCCGACGAAGCGGACGGCTCCCGCCACCCCCAGCGCGGCGGCGAGCCGCTCGAGATACGACCGGCGGGGCCCGCCCCCGACGACCACGTAGCGAGCGGCGGGGACGCGGGCCAGGATCAACGGCATCGCCCGGATCGCCATGTCGTGGCCCTTGTAGGCGTCGACGAGTCGGCCCACCGACAGCACGACGCGCGCGCCCGGCTCCAGCGCATCGGTGCCCCCGCCGACCGCGTCGAGCACCGCCCCCGGCCGCAGCACGGCGACCCGCTCCGGCGCGACACCGTGCGCCTGCGCCGCCCGCCGACCGAAGTCGCTGAGCGCGATCACACGGCGGGCGCCGCCGAGCGCCAGGCGTGTCAGCCGCTGCATGCGCGGCGCCCGGATCTCGTACGCGTACACGAAGGCGACGTAGGGCACGCCCCGCAGCGCATGCGCGAGGCGACAGACCGGGCCTAGCAGGACGTGGCCGCACACCACGACGTCGGGCCGCCGCCGGAGGATCTCCACGAGCGCGCGGAGCTGCAGACCGGCGCCGGCCACGCACCTCCACCCCGCCGGCCGGGCGCGGACCACGGTGTAGCGCCGCGCACGATCCCAGGCTGCCGTGCCGGCCGCGGCCCCGGTCACCACCGTGACCTCCGCCATGGCGGCCAGACCGTCCGCGAGGCGGGCCAGCAAGCCCTGCACCCCACCCCGCGCGGGCGGGAAATCAATCGTGAGCAGCAGCAGTCGCATCCAGCACGCTCCGCAGCCAGAGCTCCAGCGACAGCAGCGTCCACAGCGCGCGCCCGTGATCGTGGCCACGCGCCTGTTCCTCGAGCAGTCGCGCGACCGCCTCCGGCCGCAGGAGCCCGCGGGTGCGGGCCGCGGCCGAGCCGAGCGTGTCGTGCAGCAGCTCGCGCAGCTCCCCGCCGAGCCAGGCGCCCAGCGGCACCAGGAACGCGCGCTTGGGTCGGGCCAGCGTGGCCGCGGGGAGGTCGCGCGCGAGCGCCTGCCGCAGCAGCCCCTTCGTTCCCAGCGTCCGCACCTTCAGCGAGGCTGGCAACCCGGCGGCGAACTCGACCAGGCGATGGTCGAGCAACGGCACCCGCGCCTCGATCGAGGCGGCCATGCTCATCCGGTCGGTCTTCACCAGCACGTCGTCGGGCAGCCACGTCCGGAAGTCGAGCGCCATCAGCGCGTGGACCGGATCTGCGGCGCCCGTTTCGTCGAGCAGCTGCGCCAGCCGCGCGCGGGTCGTCGCCCAGCCGTCGGACCCGGTCAGCGCTCGCTGGACGTCGTCGCTGAGCGTCGCGACCCAGGTCAGGTGCCGGTCCGCCAGAGGCGCGGCCCCGAGGAGCGCGCCGAGCCGGCGACCGACTCGCCTCTCGCGGACGGCGCGGGGCAACCCGCGCAGGAGCGCCGCGGCCGCGGCCACTCCCGGCCGGCCGCGCAACCGCTCGCCCCGCCGCAGCCAGGCGTAGCGTGGGTAGCCGCCGAGCAGCTCGTCCCCGCCCTCACCGGTGAGCACGACCTTGACCGAGCGCGCGGCCAGCCGACACACGTAGAAGGTCGGGACGGCGGCTGGGTCGGCCACCGGCTCGTCCTGCATCCGCACGATCCCCGCCAGCTCGTCGGCGAGGCCGGGGCCCATCACGACCTCGTGGTGCTCGGTCCCGAGGTGGCGCGCCACCGCCCGCGCCGCCGGCAGCTCACCCGCGGCCTCGTCGCCGGCGAACCCGACGGTGAAGGTCTTCACGCGGCCGCCGCCTCGCGCCAGCAGCGCCGTGACCGCGGCCGAGTCGAGCCCGCCCGAGAGCAGGACGCCCAGCGGTACATCGCTGATCCGGTGCAGCGCCACCGACTCCTCGAGCAGCGCGCGCAGCTCGACGGCGGTCGCTTCGGCATCGAGTCGTCGCTCACCGGCATCGAGGACGAGGTCCCAGTAGCGGCGGATCTCGACCCGGCCGTCCTCCCACGCCAGGCAGTGTCCGGGCGGCAGCTTGCGCACCGAGCGCACCAGCGTGGCGGGGCCGGGCACGTACTGCAGGGTCAGGTACTGGGCGAGGGCGTCGGGATCGAGCGTTCGCGCCACGCCGGGCACGGCCAGGAGTGGGGCGAGCTCCGAGGCGAAGGCCAGCGTGCGGCCGATCTCCGCGTAGTAGAGCGGCTTGATGCCGAGGCGGTCGCGCACGAGCAGCAGCCGCCGCCGGCGCCGGTCCCAGATCGCGTAGGCGAACATCCCGCGCAGCAGGTGGACGCCGGCGTCGCCGTACTCCTCGTACAGGTGCACGACGGTCTCGGTGTCGCCGGCCGTGCGGAAGCCGTGACCGCGCTTCTCCAGCAGCGGGCGGAGCTCGCGATAGTTGTAGATCTCGCCGTTGAAGACGGTGAGCACGCCGCCGTCCTCGCTGGCGATCGGCTGATCGCTGCCGGGCACGTCGATGATGGCCAGCCGCCGCACGCCCATCGACACCCCGTCACCGACGAAGAACCCCTCGCCGTCGGGACCGCGGTGGGCGACCGACGCCGCCATGCGGCGGACGAGCGCGCCGTCCTCGACGCCGGCCAGCCCGACGATGCCGCACATGGGCGGCTACGGCAGCGGCGCCGGCTCCCGACCCCAGGCGGCGGGCGCCTCCGGGCGGGCGCCGGCCAGCCGCGCAGGGCCGACTCCGATCGCGCGCGACAGGGCCAGCGCCAGGCCGATGAGCACGATCGCCGTCTGGATCAGCGTGGCGGCCGCGCGCGGGAAGTCGCGCTCGATGCCGCCGGCCGCGAGCAGGGCGAGGACGGTGATGACCACCGCCTGGCCACCGGGCGCCAGCCGCGCCCGCCACCGATCGAGCACGCCGAGCAGCATCCCCCAGCAGGCGCCGCCGAGCGCCACCCACGGCCACCCGCCCACGCCGTAGAGGTCACCGGCCATTGACGGCGCGATGTTGGCCTCGTCGCGCTCCTCGTCTCCGTAGGACCACAGCGTGACGGAGAAGAGCGCGGCCCGTCGCGACTCCGGCTTGTCGGGATAGAGCGCGCGGGGGACGAACCCCTCCAGCAGCAGGTCGAGCAGCGGGTTGCGCTCGCTCTCGAACGGCAGCACGTCGGGGACGAGGTGCGCGTAGAAGACGAGTGAGTCGAACGAGTGGAAGCGCCTCAGGAGCGCCGTCCACGGCGCCTGGTAGGGATCCTTCAGCCACAGCTCGGGATCGAGGCTCTCGCTGGAGACGGCCACGGTCTGCCGCTCCCACGCCACCTGCCGGTACCAGCTCACCGCCACCGTGCTGACCAGGGCGAACACCACGAACGCCGCGACGACGCCGCCCAGGCGCAGTCGGCGGCCCGCGACGAGCGCGGCGACGAACGGCACCAGCAGCATCACCAGGAGGCGCTCGCGGAACGGCTCGTACACGAAGCTCACGACACCGGGGAGGAGATACACCCACCGGCGGACCAGGAGGCGACGCCCGCCGACGGCGTCGAGCGAGACGAACCAGGCGGCGGCGGCCGCGCAGACCCACAGCGAGCCGACGAGCGCCAGCGGGCGCACGAGCGCGGGCGGCACCCGTTCGACGTCGGTGCTCAGCACCATGGCGATCACGGCCAGCACCGCCAGCGCATCGTAGCCGCCGACGGCACCGGGCCGCACCATGCGCCCCACCGCGGCCAGCGCGTTCAGTCGCGGCGCTGGCACGATGCGGTACGCGAGCATCACCGCCGCCCAGTACAGGGTCGCCAGCCCGAGCGCCTCGTTCACGACGCCGGCCGGCACCGCGAGCAAGCGCTCGGACATGTCGCCGAAGGTGACGGCGTCGATCGACAGCACCCAGAAGCGAGCCACGAAGGCCAGGCCGAAGCCGATCCACGACCAGCCGAGCAGCGACAGCGGAATCGCACGCCACCCGTGTCGCCGAACGCCGAGCGCGAGCAGCGTGGCCACCCACAACCCCGTCATGCCGAGGCCGAGGAGCGGCGTCCACGCATCGGCGCTCAGGCCGGAGGAGCCGCCGACGAGCCAGCTCGTCACGCCGCGGCCTCGAGGACGGCGCTCAGCGCCGGCACCAGTCGGGGGTATGCGAACCGTTCGGCCTGCTCGCGCAGCCGGCCGCCCTGTTCGGCCAGGCACCCGCGCCGGGGCAGCGCGGCCACGCGCTCGGCCAGTCGCGCGAAGTAGCCCTCATCCCAGGCCCCATGATAGTCGACGAGCATCGCCTCGGGCAGGAGCGCGGCGGCGGCGCCAACGCGACTGGCGAGGACGAACCGGCCCGCCGCCATGTACTGCACGAGCTTGCCGGTGGTCCGCACCCGCCCCACCACGTCGTCGGTCTGCGTCGACAATCCCACGTCGACGGCCGCGAGCTGCCGCCACGCCTCGCGCGCGTCGGCGGGGTCGGCGAACACGACGTGGTCGGCAACGCCCAGCCGGGCGGCCAGGGCGCGCAGGTGGGGCACCCCGTCGCCGCGGACCAGCACGGCGCCGAGCACGTCCGGCCGCCGGGCCCCCGCCACCGCCTCGATGACGTCGCGTCCGTAGCACCAGCGCCGGCGCGCGTTCCAGTGCGCGGAGCCGAGCACGGCAACCACGGTCTGCGCCTCGCCGACTCCCCATCGCCCGCGGTGCTCGGCGCCGCCCGCAGTGTCGACGAGGTCGGGGTCGAAGCCGTCGGGCACCACGACCACGGGCCGCCGGGCCAGCGACTGCACGTGGCGCCCGAGCTCCTCGGAGCGCACGACGACGACGGCGGCCAGCGCGTAGGCCAGCCGCTCGAGCAGCGGGGCGCCGGCGCGGCCGAGCAGCCCCAGGCGGCCGCTCGTGCGCGTCAGCGCCGCGGTCGCGTCGCCGGTGTCGAGGACGACGCGGGCGCCGAGCCGGCGGGCCCACGCCCCCGCCACGACGGTGGCGATGGCGGTGTCGACCAGGTAGACGGTGCGGGGTCGGGCCGCGCGCACGCGGCGCACGAAGCGTCCGAGCGCCTGAGCGCGGCCGCTCGCGCGGTAGTCGATCGAGGCCCCCGGCCCCGCGGCCCGCGCGACCCAGCGCGCGCGCTCGCCGAGTGCGCTGTCCTCGCCGCCGTTCACGAGGACGACGATGCCCGCCCCGCGCATGCCGAGGGGTCGCCGTTCGCGGTCAGCCGTCGAGGCGCCGGCGTCCATCCTCGACCATGTCGCGCAGGATCGCGTCGAGCGGGATCGTGGGGCGCGTGCCCACGAGTGCCTGGAGCTTGCCGAGAGCGGGCACCCGGACCCGGATGTCCTCGAAGCCGGGCCCGTAGGCCTGCGCGTAGGGCAGCAGCACCACCTCCGAGGCGCTGCCGGTCAGCGCCTTGATGCGCCCGGCGAGGTCCAGCATGGTGATCGGCTCCGCACCGCCGATGTTGACGACCTCGCCCTCGGCTCGTGGCTCGTTGACCAGGGCCCACAGGGCCTGCACGGTGTCACGCACGTGGGCGAAGGCCCGCACTTGGCGTCCGTCGCCGTACACCTGGATGGGCCGACCGGCCAGGGCCGCGTCGACGAAGCGCGGGATTACCATCCCGTAGGCACCGGTCTGCCGCGGTCCCACGGTGTTGAAGAGACGGCCGATGACCACCGGCAGCCCTCGCGTCTGGTGATACGCGCGGGCCAGGTACTCGTCGAGCGCCTTCGAGCACGCGTACGACCACCGCATGGAGGCGCCCAGCGTGAGGTCATCGGTCTCCCGGAACGGCGCGCCGTCGACCCGCGCCTCCTTGCCGTACACCTCGGAGGTCGAGGCCAGGAACACCTTGCGCCCGTGGCGCACCGCGGCCTCCAGCACGTGCTCGGTGCCCCGCACGTTACGCTCGATCGTCTCGATCGGCTGCTCGAACACCAGCTTCACGCCAACCGCCGCCGCCAGGTGCACGACGAGGTCGGTCCCGGCGACCACGCGCTCGCAATGCACCCGATCGAGCACGGAGCCCACCTCCAGCCGGAACTCGGGGTGCTCGACCAGGGCCGCGACGTTGGCTCGGCGGCCGGTGCTCAGGTCGTCGAGCGCGGTCACCGCGTGGCCCTCGGCCAGCAGCGCCTCGGCCAGGTGAGAGCCAATGAAGCCCGCACCGCCGGTGATCAGCACCCTCATCGGTGCTCGATCAGCAGCAGCCAACCGTTGCCCTCGCGCGGCCGCACCGCCCGGCCCAGCCGCGCACCGGCCACGGTGAGCGGCAGCGCCGCCGCCCGCACGAGGTGCGCGCCGCGCCGGGCCAGGTAGAAGTCGGCGTCGCACCACCAGGCGGCGAGGCGGCCGAACGTCGCGCGCGCGCGCTGTACCAGCCAGCCGCTCTCGCGCAGGAGCGCCGAGATGCCGGGCAGCGTGTAGCCCTCGCGCACGTGCTCGCCGGTGCCGTCGGCAAGCATCCGGGCCAGCTCATTGCGCGTCCACGCCAACGGATGGCGCTGCGGCGTGGCCGGCACGTGCAGCAGCCCCCGGCCCCCCGGCCGTACCACCGCCGCCAGGTCGCGCAGGAACCGGCCGTCGTCGGCCACGTGCTCGAGGACGTCGACGCACACCAGAGCGTCGAACGGGGCCAGGTCCTCGACGGCGGTGCGGCAGAAGGCGGCCTGGCGCAGGACCACGCGGGAGGCGAGATCGGGCGGCACCGCCCCGAATCCGCTCACGCCGTCGCGGCCGGCCTGGTCCACGCCGACCACCAGCCGGGCCGAGGGAAACTCGCGAGCCAGCCTCATCACATACTCGCCCCGCCCACAGCCGGCATCGAGGACGCGCAGCGGGGAGACTGGCCCGGCCAGCGCCCGCAGCCACCCGGTCACCACGTGCCAGCGGACGATCGCCCCCGCCGCCAGCGTGGCTCGGGGCAGCAGCGCCGTCATCGATCCCGACCCACCGCCAGCACGCGCCGGCCGACGCCGGCGTCGGCGATGATCGCCCGGGCGCGCGCCTCGTAGGTGTGCGGCACCACCACGCGCGCGCCCTCGGCGGCGACCGCGCGCGCCTGCGTGGCGTCGCCGAGAGCGCGCTCGGCCTGGGCGCGCAGCGCCTCCGGTGTCACCGCCGTCAGGCAGGCGCGACCGGGCTCGAAGAACGCGTCGATCTCCGTGGTGGCCTCGGTGAGCATCACCGTGCGGCACGGCGGAATCTCGAACGTCCGCATGTTGTGGGCGGGCACGTTGTCGGCGTGCAGGATGTTCACCGCGACAGTGGCGCCTCGGTAGATCGCCGCCGCCGCCGCCCCGTGCGCGGCGGCGCCGTGCACGCACGCGCCGCTCTCGCGCAGCGTGGAATCGCCCTCCCAGCCCAGGCCCCAGACACCCACGTCGAGCCCACGGAGCGCGGCGAGCCAGCGCGCACGCTTGTCGTAACGCTGCCCGATGAAGGCGATCGCGTGGCGGCGCCCGCACTCCGGCCGCGCCACCGGGCCCACCGCCGCATAGTCGACAGGGTCGTAGCCGAACGGCAGGTACGTGGCGGCGGCGACGCCGTCGGCGTGCAGGCGTGCGAGAAGCTGTCGGCTCCAGATGTAGACGCGATCGAAGCGCGCCAGGACCGCCGGCAGCCCTCGGCGCTGGACGTACGCGCCGTACGGGCTATCGGGATAGAGCATGGCCAGTGGCGCCGACGTCGCGCCGCGCAGCCGCGCCAGCCCGCCCGCGCCGAGGTACGGCGCCTTGATCGCCAGGACCAGGTCGAGCTCCGCTTGGGCCGCCAGCGCGGCCGTCTCGCGCGCCATGATCGACCACAGGAGCGGGCGCAACAGTCGCCGCAGGCCGCGGGCACGCGCCAGCACCGCACCGCGCGTGTAACCGGCCTGCATGTCGTAGCGCGTCGTCTGCCAGCCCAGCGCCTCGAACGCCCGCGCGTAGGCCACGGCCAGGGCGCCCGCCCCGAACTCCCCGACGATCAGCACTCGCCCCGGTGGCGCGCTCATGGCGTCGCCACCGCCGGCGCCGGTGTCGCACTGGCGATCACCGAGCCGGCCCCGACCGCCCGCAGGGCAACGTCCCACGTGAGCTGCGCGCCGAACAGCACGAGCGCACGGCTGCCCATCGCCCGCCGAGCGGCGGAGTCGGTCAGCAGGGCGCCGACCCGGGCCGCGAACGCCCCGGGCTCGTCGGCGATCGCGACAGCACCGGCTGAGGCCGGCAGCCCTTCGATCGCCTTCGTCGTGGCGACGACCGCCTTGCCCTGGCTCCACGCCTCGACGACCTTGAGCCGGGTGCCGCCCCCCTCGAGGATCGGCGCCAGCACCACGGCCGCCTCGCGCAAGCGCGGCGCGAGGTCGGCGAGCTGGCCGCACACCTCCACCCCCGGCGACGCAGCCGCCACACGCGCGAGGTCGACGGGCATCCGCCCGCCCACGCACGCCAGCGCAGCGGTCGGCACCGAGGCGCGCACCGTCGGCCAGACGGTGCGCAGCAGCCACTCGGCGCCGCGAGCGTTGGGGCCGTAGCCGAAGTTCGCCACGAGCAGCGCCCGCCCGTCGACGCCCGGTTGTGCCGCCGGGGCGGCGGACGCCGGGTCCATCCCGCTCGGCACCAGCAGCACGCGCGCGCCGGGCGCGGTCGCGGTCAACCGTGCAGCGTCCTCGGGGCTGACCGCCCACACCTCGTCGGCCAGCGGCAGCCCACGTCGCACCGCCCGCCGCACGCCGACCAGGTTCGCCCACGGCCCCAGCCGCGCGGCTCCCCGCACGGTCCGCAGCAGCTCCCGCGCCAGGTCCACGTCGGAGTCATGGCAATCGACGACGATGCGCCCCGGCCACACCCGGCGCAGGGCCGGGATCTCGTGCACGAGGATGGAGCGCAGCAGCAGGACGTCGCCGGCGCCGCCGCCGAGCCGCGCGACGGCCGGGATCAGCGTGCGCGGCCACCACCAGCCAAACGGATGGACGGTCGGCCGCGCCAGGTACGAGACCTTGCGCGCCAGCGTCGCCAGCAACGGCTCGGGCGGCTCCGCACGCTCGGGCGACAGATAGGTGACCGGCCCCGGCAGCGTGCCGAGGGCGGCGGTCTCCTCGACCTCGGTCAGATCCCAGCGCGGGCGTGCGGCCACCACGTGGACGGCGAAGCCCAGCCGCCGCAGGACGTCGAGTTGCTGGAGATCGCGCCAGGCGTTGCCGCACCGGGGCGGCGCCGGGATCTCGGGCACGACGAGGACGGCACGTTGCCCGCTCATCCGCGGCTCACGCGCGCGTAGGCGTCCAGCATCTGCTCGACCACCGGCGCCGGCGCGTGCCGGGCCTCCACCAGCGCGCGGCCGGCCTCCCGCATGCGGACCCGCTGGGCCTCGTCGCCCAGCGAGTCGACGATGCGGGCCGCCAGCGCGTCGTCCTCCTCGCGGATCCAGCAGTGCACGCCGTCCGCGCCGTCGACGCCCTCCATCCCCTCCCCGGTCGTGACCACGGGGACGCCGTAAGCCAGCGACTCCAGCACCTTCACCTTCACCCCGGTGCCGCGCACCGGAGCGTAGGCGAGCACCGCCACTCGCGAGAAGAACTCGGTCGGATGCGCGAGGTTCTCCACGATGGTGATGTCGGGACCGGCAAAGCGGGCCAGATACCGGCGTGCGTTCCAGCCCCCGACGAGCAGGCGCGCCTGCGGCATGGCCCGCCGGACGTGCGGCCAGATCCGCGTGATCAGCCGCTCGGCGGCCGAGCGGCTGGGCCACCAGTGCATCGAGCCGAGCAGACCCACCACGGGCTCGCGCACGAGCGGCTGCACCGGATAGAGCGAGAGGTCCAGGGCGAAGGGGATCAGCGTGCAGTCGGCCTCGGCGTTGATGGCGCGGGCGCGCTCGAGGAGCCGGCGGGTGACGACCCGCACGTGGCGCGATCCCTTCAGGATGCGCCGCGTGGCCCGGCGCATCTGCAGCAGGGCCTTGCCCTCGGCCAGCGTACGCAGCCGCCGGCCCTCCCAGTCGACCACCTCGAACTGGTAGACGTTCAGCAGTGCCCGGGGTCGCCCGAGCCCGACCCAGCCGCTCCACAGCTGATCGAGGTGCAGCGCGTCGTAACCGCCGTCCGCGTGGCGCCCGAGCGCCGTCGCAAACCCGTCGGCGTGCAGGGTCTCGCTGAACGGGCGGAGCAGGCTGCGCAGCTTGCGCGCGAGCACGGGCCGCACGCGGGGGGCGAAAAAGCTCAGCTCGAGCTGCCCGGACCCGGCCACGGTCGCCAGTCGCGCCCGTGCATCCTCGACCCGGGCCGCGTCCTCCTCGGTGACGACGAGGCAGGCGACACGCACGCCCCTGGCCAGCAGACCGGCCACGAGGACGTAGAGCCCGCGGGCGGCCGTCTCACCGAAGGGATGCGGGACGGCCGGACTCACGACGACGACCTTCACGCGTACACGGGCGCCGGGGCCGGCGGCACTGCGCCGTTCCTGGCGAGGCGACGATAGAGGCCGAGGTAGCGCGGGGCGACGCGCTCCCAGCGGAAGTCCTCGGCGCGGCGGCGACCCTGCTCGGCCAGTCGCCTGGCCAGGCCGGTGTCGGTGAGGATCCGCTCGATCGCCGTCGCCAGCGCCGCCGCGTCCCCCACCGGGGCCACGAGCGCGGCGTCGCCCGCGATCTCCGGCAGGGCGCCACCATCGGAGACGACGGCGGGCGTCCCCGCCGCCTGTGCCTCGACGACGGGCAGGCCGAACCCCTCGTAGCGTGACGGACATGCCAGGCAGGCGGCCGCCGTGTACAGCGCCGGCAGGTCGGCATCATCCACGAAGTCGAGCACGCGGGTCCGCTCGACCATCCCCGCCGCCGCCACCGCCGCCTCGATCCCCGGACGCCACGCGCCGGCGGGGCCCGCCAGCACGAGCCCCGCGTCGCGGACGCCGCACGCCGCCATCGCTGTCACGAGCGCGGCCACCTCCTTGCGCGGCTCGAAGCCGCCGACGTACAGGACGAAGACGCGCGGAAGCCGGTGGCGCTGCCGCAGCGCCTCGAGGGCGGCGGTCGGAGGGGGCCGGAAGAACCGCGCCTCGACGCCCTGGCCGGCGACCAGCGTGCGAGGGGCGCACCCGGGCCACAGACGGGCGATGTCGCGCGCCGAGGTGGCCGAGACCGTGGCCACCACCGTCGCCCGTCGCATGGCGATCGCGTCGGCGTAGAGCAGGCGCAGGCGATCGCGCCGGTGCCCAGCCCGCGCGGGCGGGAATATCCGTTCGATCACGTCGTGGCGGGTCACCACCGTCGGACACGGCGACCACGCCGGCAGTCCGCGGTTGGCCGGCGCGTGCAGCACGTCGGCGCGGTGGCGGGCAAGCAGCCGGGGCAGCTCGAGCTGCTCGCGCACGATCTCGCGGCCGGCCGTCAGCCGCGAGCGTCGCCCCGGCGGCAGCGGGACGCCGGCCGGATCGACCTGCGTGACCAGCTCGAGGTCGACCTCGCCGGATTCCAGCAGCGCCGTGCAGAGGCCGCGCGTGTAGCGAGCCAGGCCGCGCGGATGCGGATCGCACAGCGCGTCGGCCAGCACGCACAGGCGGATGCGGCTCACGCGGCGTCACTCACGCGCGGGTGCCTATCACGAGCAGGCCATCAGCGTAGTCCACGGCGAGGAGGTAGCACAGCGCGCGCTGGCTCAGCAGGCGGAGCCGCTGGCCCAGGGTGGGCCGCGCCGGCACGAGACGGACGCGGAACGGATCGACGACGAACCCACGGGCCAGGAGCGCCGCGACGAGGTCGGCCAGCGGGTACTGCTGGATGTGCCCGGCGTCGCGCGCCCACATCGGCACCACGCAGAGCGGGTTGGGCGTGGAGACGACCAAGACGCCGCCCGGCTCCAGCAGCTCGACCAGCCGGTCGACGGTCGGATCGAAGGCCGCCAGCGGCAGGTGCTCGAGGACCTCCAGGCAGAGGATCGCGCCGAAGCGTCCGGATACCTCGGCGAGGTCGGCGTACTCGTGGGCAAACTCCGGGGAGAGGTCGAGCGTCTCGTACCGGCCCGCGAACCCGGCCGCCAGGAACTTACGCTTGAGTCGCAGGTCACCCGCGCCGAAGTCGAGCAGCCGTCCGGCGGCGCGCACGCGCTCGAAGACGACCCGCTCGGTCGGGTTGAGCCCCTCGGCGTGATACCAGCGCAGGCAGGGCGCCCGATAGCCCTGCGCCTGCTCGCGCAGCTCCAGGCGCCGCCAGTAGTGGCGGTAGTGGCGTCCGAGATCGTTCACGGGCCGGCCAGGCCCGTCATCCGGGTCAGCAGCATTCGCCGTTCCGCGGCTCGGAAGAGGCGGAGAAAGCCGTAGACGAGCAGCAGCGCGCCGAGCGCCACGCAGGCCAGGAGCCCGGCCGGGCCAGGCGCGACCCAGCCGCCCACGAGCGCGGCCGCCACGAGGGCGATCCCGGCCATCTCCACGATCGGCTGGAGCAGCTCGCGCCACAGTCGCGCCGTCGGGATGCGGCAGACGCGTTGCCACGCGATCGTGGTGGCCAGACCGGTGGCGGTCATCCACGCCGCGACGCCGCCGGCGACGGCCCACAGCCCGCCCGCCGCCGGCAGCAGGAGGCCGGCCACGAGCGCGGCGACGCCGACGCTGCCGGCGCCGGCCAGGGCCGTCAGCCGTGGATGTCCCCATCCTTCCAGGCACCCGGCCTCGACCGAGCTCACCGAGACGATCCAGTAGCCGAGCCCCAGCACGCGCAGGAAGCCGCTGGCGGTCGCGGCCATCTCGGGGCCGATCCACGAGTGCAGGAACAGCGGGGCCAGGGCGATGAGCGTGAGCGCCGGCGCCGCGGTCAGCAGATGCACGACGCGGGCGGCGCGGAGGTAGCTCTCCCGGAACTCGTCGGGCGTGCCGGCCCGCCCAGCGGCAACGGGATAGACCGCCGTCACCGCCGCCGCGCCGAGCGCGTTGAGCCGCTGGGCCAGGTTGAACGGCACCACGTAGGCGGCCAGGCCGGCGGCGCCGGCCACGCGCGCCGCGATCACCTTGTCGCCCTGGAGCACGCCGACCTGGACGAGCCGCCCCAGCAGGCTCCACAGCGAGAACCCGAGCATCCGGCGTAGCTGGTCAGCCGAGGCGGCGACGAGCCGGCCGCCCGGCACCGGCAGCAGGAAGGCCCGGAGCGCGACCGCCGCGACGAGGAGCGCGACGAGCGCGCCGAGGACCTGGCAGCCGGCGGCGGCGGGCAGACCGAACCCGTGTCCGACCGCGAGGGCGGCGCCGCCGACTCCGATGACGAGGGCACAGCCGGCCGCCAGCGCGGCGGTCCCCGCGCGATCCACTCCGCGCAGGATGCCGACGAGCACGCCGGCCAGGCTCGAGAGCGCGAACCACAGGCCCGCCGTCGGCAGGATCTCGGCCACCCGCGCGGCCTCGTCGCCGCCGTTCGCCAGCAGCCAGCCGCCGACGCGGGCGGCGCCGGCCCAGAGCCCGACGGCGACGACGCCGCCGATCAGGAGCTGGTAGAGCGCCAGCGCCCACAGCACGCTCGCGACGGTGTTGCGGTCGCGGCGAGCGTGGGCGTCGGCGGCGAACTTCATGCCCGCCCAGCCCAGCCCCAGGTCGAGAAAGGCGCCATAGCCGGCGATGGTGAAGGCCAGGCTGTACACGCCGTAGCCCGCGTAGCCGAGGCCGGCGACGAGGACGGGCACCGACACGAAGCCGAGGAGCAGACCGAGCGCGGAGAGCGCGACCGAGGACAGGCCGGACCGCAGCATCGAGGGTGACGGCGGCCGGTCGTGCGTGACCTCGCCGGCGCGGTCGCTCGCGAGGGGCGTGAGCACGGCCACGGGGGAAATCTCAGGTCGTGGCGGAGGCGCCGGCCTTGACGTCCGCGTCGACCATCATCTCGACCAAGTTACGGAAGCTGACCTTGGGCTGCCAGCCGAGCACCCGGCGCGCCTTGGCGGCGTTGCCGATGAGGGCGTCGACCTCGGCCGGGCGGACGTGGGACTTGTCGACGACGACGTGCCGCTCCCAGTCCAGCCCGACCCGCGCGAACGCGATCTCGCACAGCTCCCGCACGCTGTGCGTCTCGCCAGTGGCGATCACGTAGTCGTCGGCCATCGGCTGCTGGAGCATGAGCCACATCGCCTCGACGTAGTCACCGGCGTAGCCCCAGTCGCGCTTGGCCTCGAGGTTGCCCAGTCGTAGCTCGGTGGCCAACCCCAGCTTGATGGCGGCGGCGCCGTGCGTGATCTTGCGGGTGACGAACTGCCGTCCCCGCCGCGGTGACTCGTGGTTGAAGAGGAGGCCCGAGACCGCGAACAGGCCGTACGACTCGCGGTAGTTCACGGTCAGGTAATGACCGTACACCTTGGCCACACCGTAGGGGCTGCGCGGGTAGAACGGCGTCTTCTCATCCTGGGGACTCTCGCGGACCTTGCCGAACATCTCCGAGGACGAGGCCTGGTAGAACTTGATGCTGCGGTCCACGACGCGGATCGCCTCCAGCATGCGCGTCACGCCGAGCGCGGTCGCCTCGCTGGTCAGGATCGGCTGCGCCCACGAGGTCGGCACGAAGGACTGGGCGGCCAGGTTGTAGACCTCGTGGGGGGCAACGTCGTGCAGCAGGGTGATGAGCGAGAGCTGGTCGAGCAGATCCCCCTCGCGCAGCTCGATGCGGTCTTGCAGATGCGCGATCCGCTCGAAGTGATCGCTGGAGGCCCGGCGGACCATGCCGCAGACGGCGTAGCCCTT
Source organism: uncultured Candidatus Rokubacteria bacterium (assembly GCA_963827505.1). Lineage (GTDB taxonomy): Bacteria > Methylomirabilota > Methylomirabilia > Rokubacteriales > CSP1-6 > AR5. Next base: position 362,782 of record CAWHBD010000001.1, read on the forward strand.
CTCGAGGAGGAACTCGGCGAGGTAGGAGCCGTCCTGGCCGGTGATACCCGTGATGAGCGCTCGTCGTTGCGTCACGGCCCCAAGTCTAGCCGAGCGCGCGCTAAGCCACGAATTCTTTTCGGCTCACCGCTCAGCGCCCGTCGTGAGCCCGGGCCCACGTCACCGTCTCGGCCAGCCCGTGGGCCAGGGTGGTCTGGGGCGACCATTCGAGCAGGCGCCGGGCCCGCTCCCAACCGAGCGCGCTGCGGCGCTGCTCGCCCGGCCGGGCCGGGCCGTACTCGGCCGGCCGATCCACGCCGGCCGCGCGGGCCAGCGTCTTGTAGATCTCGTTGACCGTCGTCTCCCGGCTGGTGCCCACGTTGATAGCACCGGTGGCGCCAGCGCGCGTCACCGCCCGCGTCACCGCGTCGGCAACATCGCCCACGTAGACGTAGTCGCGCGTCTGCTCGCCGTCGCCGTTGATCACGCACGAGCGGCCGCTCAGCAGTCGGCGGGTGAAGATGGCGACGACACCGGCCTCGCCTTCGGGATTCTGGCGCGGCCCGTACACGTTGGCCAGCCGCAGCGACACCCCCCGGCCCGCGTGCAGGCCCGCCCAGCAGTCGAGGTACAACTCGGCGGCGACCTTGGATACCCCGTAGGGCGACTGGGGCCGGGTCAGATGCGTCTCCGGCGTCGGCACCACGTCGGTGTCGCCGTAGCCGGCCCCCCCGGTGGAGATGTACACGACGTTGCGCACGCCGGCCGCCCGGCACGCCTCCAGGAGGTTGAGCATTCCGAGGATGTTCACCGAGGCGTCGAAGGCCGGATCGGCGACCGATCGCGGCACCGCGGCCTGGGCGGCCAGGTGCACGACGGCGTCGGGCCGGGTGGCGTCGACGATGCGCAGCATCTCGGGGGCCCGCACGTCCGCCACGTGCAGCCGGGCGGTTGGATTGACGTTGCCGCGGCTGCCGGTGCTGAGGTCGTCGACGATGGCCACCTCGTGGTTCTGCCCGATCAGCCGATCGACGACGTGCGAACCGATGAACCCGGCACCTCCGGTAACGATGATCCTCAGGGTCGTTGTCCTCTCAGCGTGTTGGGGTGAACACCGCGACCTTGATCGAGTCCGGCTGTCGGTGGGCGGCGAACGCCTCGCCGATGGCGTCGAGGCCGAAGCGGTGCGTCACCAGCGGCCGCGTGCGCACGATGCCGGCGGCGACGAGCCTCATCGCCTCCGGAAACTCGTCCTGGTAGATCATCGAGCCGGTCAGCGTGATCTCACGCCGCACGACCGAGAAGAACGTCACCGGGGTGGGCTCGTGCGGCAGCCCGGTCAGCGCGACGCGCCCGCCCGGTCGCACGAGCACCAGGGCGTGGGCCACCGCCTCCGGTGTGCCGGCCGTCTCGACGACGACGTCGACCCCCTCGCGGCCCGAGAAGGCCTCGGCGGCCGTCGCCAGCGGTCCGTCGCCGACGGCGTGGGTGGCGTCGGCCCCCAGCTCGCGGGCCAGCCCGAAGCGGCGGGCGGTCCGACTCACCACGAGCACGCGCGCGCCCCGGCCCCGCAGCACCTGGACCGCGAGCAGCCCCAGCGTGCCGCCGCCCACCACCGCCGCGCTCTCGCCCGGCCGCACCGCCGCTCGGGCGATGGCGCGGACCACCACGGCGAGGGGCTCGGTCATGAGGAGATCCTCGTCGGCGACGCCGGGCGGCGCCGGCCAGCAGCAGCGCTCGGGCACGCGCGCGACCTCGGCGAAGCAACCGTCGACGTCAATGCCGACGGCGGTGCGGGACAGGCACAGGTTCCGGTTTCCTTCGCGGCAGAGCGGGCAGGCGCCGCAGGAGTAGTTGGGCTCGATGGCCACGCGGTCGCCGACCCGGACCCGGCTCACGCCCTCGCCGATCGCGTCGACGTGGCCGACGAACTCGTGCCCGGGCACGAGCGGATACCGCACGGGTCGGTCGCCGCTCCAGATCGAGTAGTCCGTCCCGCACAGGCCGGCCATGGCGACCCGGACGAGCACCTCACCCGCCCTGGGTCCGGGCGGGTGCGTCGTCTCGACCCGGAGATCACGCGGACCGCGGAGCACCGCCGCCTTCACGCGGGAGAATCTACCCCAGTCGGACCGGAGTTGCTCGGAATCGACGGGACGAGCCTTTGGATTGGATCTACACCAGTGGACATCATTCTTTGTAATACAGCCACTTGCCATCGATCGCCTGATCCTGGGCTCGAATGTGCTCAGGCAACGGTCTGGCCGCCGTCGAGGAAGATGGTCTGGCCGGTCATGAAGTCCGAGCCGGCCGAGGCCAGATAGACGGCCAGGGGGCCGATCTCCTCCAGCCGGCCGGTACGCCGGGCTGGAACGTCGCGGGTCAGCCGTGCGTGGATCCTCGGGTCGGCGAACGCCGCCTCGTTCATGTCGGTGACGAACCAGCCGGGGGCGATGGCGTTGACCTGGATGTTGTGGCGGGCCCACTCGACGGCCAGCGTGCGGGTCAGCGCGATCACCGCCGCCCTTGGTGGCCGCGTACGCCGTGTAGCCGGGCAGCGCCACGCGCTGCCAGCACCGAGGCCAGGTTGATGACCTTGCCGGCCTGCTGACGCGATGAGGTGCGGCGCCGCCGCCCGACACCCGTGGAAGACGCCCGACGAGGTTGACGTCGACGATCGCCTGCCAGTCCTCCGGCGACGCCTCGGCCAGCGGCGCCACCCGGGCGATGCCGGAGTTGTTGACGAGGACGTCGAGCCGCCCCAGCTCGCCGACGGTCGTGCGTCATGAGCCGCTCCACCTAGGGGTACGCCGCCACGTCGGTTATGACCGCCAGCGGCGCGGCGCCGTGGCGAGCGGCCTGCTGCGCGGTCTCCTCGAGCTCGGCCTCGGCTCGGGCCGCCACCGCCACGTCGGCACCGGCCTCGGCCAGCGCCAGCGCCATCGCCCGACCGAGACCGCGGCTCGCGCCGGTGACCACGGCCACCTTGCCGGACAGCGGGCGCGTCACGCCGCCCTACCCGTAGAGCGCCTCCAGGTCCTCCTGGTACTTCTCGGAGACGACCTTGCGCTTCACCTTCAGGGTGGGCGTCAGCTCGCCGCCCTCCAGCGAGAAGTCCACGGCCAGGATCGAGAACTTCTTGATCTTGGCGTACGACTGCAAGTTCGGTGTTGCTGCTCCTCGACGATGCGGGCCACGCGCTCGACGACCTTGGGGTGCGCGGACCAGCGCCCCGGGATCGGTGGTGAGCACGCCCTGCTCGCGCGCGAACTTGGCCAGCTCCTCGGGGTTGAGGGTGATCAGGGCCACCGGGTACGGCTCGCCGGTCGCCGTGGACCATCACCTGGCTGATGAACGGATCGGCCTTCAGGAGGTTCTCGATGTTCTGGGGCGCGATGTTCATGCCGCCGGCGGTGACGATGAGGTCCTTCTTGCGGTCGGTGATGAACAGGAACCCGTCCTCGTCGATGCGGCCGATGTCGCCCGGTGTGGAACCAGCCGTCGGGCTCGAACACCTCCGCGGTCGCCTCGGGCTGCTTGAAGTAGCCGCGGGTGGCGATGTTGGCGCCGCGGGCCAGGATCTCGCCGTCGGCGGCGATCTTCAGCTCGACCCCGGGACAGCGCCTGCCCGACCGAGCCGAACTTGTAGCGGTCGGGCCGGTTGAAGGTCAGGGCGGGGCACGTCTCGGTCAGCCCGTAGCCCTCCAGCATCAGGATGCCCGCGGCGTGGAAGAACTCGGCGATGTCGCGGGCCAGCGGCGCTCCGCCCGACACCGCCCACTGCAGCCGGCCGCCCAGCCGGCGCGTGGAGCTTGGAGAAGACCAGCGTGTGGGCCAGCGCGCTGCTGCAGCTCGAGAGCCGGCCGGGACGGCTGGCCCGCGCTGCTGGTGTCGGCTGACGCTCGCGGCCGACGCCCACCGCCCAGTGGAAGATCTTCCGCTTGAGCGGCGAGCCGGCCTGCGGCGCGTGGCCAGCATCCCCGCGTAGACCTTCTCGAACACGCGCGGCACGCTGCAGATGAAGTGGGGCCGCACCTCGCGGCAGGTTCTCGCGGCAGCTTGTCGATGTTCTCGGCGAACGCCGTGATGAGGCCGTGGTGCGACGCCGAGGAAGGACTCCAGCCGCGCGAAGGAGTGCGCCAGGGGCAGGAACAGCAGGTGCACGTAGCCCTCCTCGACCGGCGTCGCCGTCTTGGACGCGGCCAGGGCGGCGACGTGGTTGCCGTGGGTCTGCACCACGCCCTTGGGCGGGCCGGTGGTGCCCGAGGTGTAGACGATGGTGGCGACGTCGTCGGGCTCGAGGTCGCTGACCCGCTCGAGCCAGGCGTGGACTTGTGGGCCTCGGCGTGGTCGCGCCCCAGGCGCCGCAGCGTCTCCCACGTCAACACCGACTTGCGGCGGCTGGGGAGCCTCGTAGCCGCTCATCACGACGATCTGCTCGAGCCCGGGCATCTGCTCGCGCGCCTCCAGCACCTTGGCCAGCTGGGCGGCGTCCTCGACGAAGAGGGTGCGCGCGCCCGAGTCGTTGACGACGTAGGCGACGAGGTCGGGCGGATAGCTCGGGTAGACGGGCACCGTGATGCAGCCGGCGCTGAAGATCGCGAAGTCGGCCTGCACCCACTCCGCGCGGCTCGCCGACAGCAGCGCGACGCTCTCGCCCTTGCCGCGGCCGAGCGCGATCAGCCCCAGCGCCAGCTCGCGCACGCTGTCACCGACCTCGCGCCACGTCAGGCGTCCGCCAGGCCCCGGCCTGCTTGAACTGCTGGGCGGGACGGTCGCCGCTGCGCTCGACCCGGCTCCAGAACATCTTGCCAGCGTGTCTTCCGCCATACGCCTCCTCCGAGACTCGCCCTGGGAATTCGGCCGCCGCGGGCATGCCACAAATGCAGAAAATCAGGGGGTTTCGTGACGCTATCACGCCCGTTATGACGCGGCGCGAGAAATCGCTTGCCCGATCATAACGCGTCGCGTTAGAGTCGGTGTGCGCATCAAGGAGCATGAGTCATGGCAAAGCACACCGCACGCAAGGTCCGGCCGGTCGACACCGACGACACGAAGAAGGAGGGAGTCATGCAGGACGCGAAGAAGGCCAGGAGCTGTTCACCCAGGGTTCGAGCCGCGCCGTCGAGGCGATGACGCTGTGGGCAGACGCGAACCAGCGGGTGCTCCGCGAGCTGGCCGAGCTGTCCGCCGCCGCCGCCAAGGAAGGCGTGCGGGCTGTACGCCGAGCTGCAGCAGGCCGGCGTCGAGGCGCTGCGCGACACCCAGGCCGCCGGGCTGCGCTGGCAGATCGACGCTGGCCGGAGGCCGCCCGCGAACCCCTCGCCTGGTACCAGCGGGCGCTGACCGACGGGGTCGAGGGCATGCAGGCGAGGCTTCCGGATCCTCGAGAGCAACACCCAGGCGGTGACGCGTACGGCCGAGCGGCTGCAGACCACCGCCGAGCAGGCCGGCAAGGGAATCCAGGAGTCGTTCTCGGAGACGGTGACGCAGCTGAAGGGCGTCTACGCCGCCTGACGGCAGGCGCTACTTGGACTCGGCCTTGCGCTTCTGGAGCCGCTCCTCCAGCGACCGCGAGCCGGTCGCGCAGGGCCGTGACCTCCTCGCGTAGCTTGTCGGCGTCGTCGCCGGCGCCGTCCCGCTTGGCCTCGGCCGCGGGCGCCGGCGACGTGCCCATCGCCGCCCCAGCCCGCGCGGACCGACCAGTCGCGGAAGACCCGCTCCATGTCGCGCTGGCTCGTGACGATGCCCTCCAGGCTCGCCTGCATCGACTTCTGCACGAAGTCCTGCCAGGCCTCCCCGTGCTTGATGAGCTGGTGCAGGAACGCCGACGGCAGGCTGGCCCGTCGCGTCCGCTCGTTCTCGAGAATGATCTGGGTCAGCGTGACCGACGTGAGGTCCTCGCCGGAGGCGGCGTCCACGACGGAGATCTCGCGGCCCGTGCGGATCATCTCCTCGATCTCTTCCAGGGTGACGTACCGGCTCTCCTGGGTGTCGTAGAGCTTGCGATTCGAGTACCGCTTGATGACGTACGCCATCGTGCCGGGAGTTTAACACCGCGCGTCACGCCTCACAAGAACCCGGCGTGCTAGACTGACGACTCTCCGACGCGCGCGCAGGAAGGAAGGGCGCATGAAGTTGAAAGGGCGCACGGCGCTCGTCACCGGAGGCTCTCGCGGGATCGGGCGGGCCATCGCGATCGCGCTGGCCGAGGAAGGCGCCGACGTCGCCGTAAACTACGTCTCCAGCGAGGCGGCCGCGCGCGACGTCGTGGGCGACATCACGCAGAAGCTGGGCCGCCGGGCGATGCTCGCCCAGGCCGACGTCAGCGACTATCCCGACACCTTCCGCATGGCCCAGGACGTCCTCGGCGGCCTTCGGGCACCTCGACATCCTCGTGAACAACGCCGGCATCAACTCCGACAAGACCTTCGTCAAGATGGACCACGCCTCCTGGCGCAAGGTGCTCGGCCATCAACCTCGACGGCGTCTTCAACTGCACCAAGGTCTTCGTCGACCAGATGCTGCGCGCAGGGCTACGGGCGGGTCGTCAACATCACCTCCGTCATCGGCCAGATCGGCAACTTCGGCCAGGCCAACTACGCCGCCTCCAAGGCCGGCGTCGCCGCGTTCACCAAGTCACTGGCCAAGGAGCTGGCCGGCAAGGGCATCACCGTCAACGCGGTGGCGCCCGGCTTCATCGAGACCGAGATGGTCACCGGCATCCCCGAGAAGGTGACGGACCGAGCTCCTCGACCAGATTCCCCTGCACCGCTTCGGGACGGCCGAGGAGGTGGCCCGCGCCGTCGTCTACATCGTGCTCCTCCGACGGCGACTACATCACAGGCGCCGAGCTCTCGATCAACGGCGGCCTGCTGATGTAGCCAGGCGCCCGCCGCGCCGCCCCGGACGTACTCGTATATTGGTTGAGTCGTCGAGCTGATCGAGGACCGGCCCCGGACCTCCGAGCTGACCCGGGAGATCCTGCGTCCAAGGTCGCCCAGGGCAGCGACTTGGTGGAGATCCGGGTGCCGATCGGGCGTGGCATCGCCGGCACCGTGGCCGCTACCGCCAGGCCGTCCGCGTGTACGGCGTTCCTGACCCGGACGCCTAGCCGGCGGCGGGAGCGGTCAGCTCCGGCGGGGCGTCACGCCGGCCAGCGTCGACAGCGACAGCATGCTCCACAGAGTCACCGCCTGGGCCGCCCACGCCCACGGCGACAGCGCCAGCGCGGCCAGCGCCGGCGGCCGAGGCCGGTCGCCCCTCGTAGACCACGCGCGTGCGCGAGGGCATGACCCAGGCCTCGCCGGAGAGGACTTCCTCGCCGTCCTGGTTGACGCACACGGTCTGCAGCCGGAGGCGGTTGCGCTCGCGAATGACCTCGACGATCTCCACGCGCGCCGTGATGCGGTCGCCGACCTTCACCGGCTTGACGAACTTCAGCGACTGCGACAGGTAGATGGCGCCCGGGCCGGGCAGCTGGGTGCCGATGACGGCCGAGATCAGGCCGGCGGTGTAGATGCCCGGCGCGATCGGCTCCTTGAACGGCGTGGCTGGCCGCGTAGGCGCGGTCGCAGTGCACGGGGTTGTAGTCGCCCACCGCCTCCACGAAGGCGGCGACGTCGCCCGGCCCCACCCCCGCGTGAGCTCCGCCCGGTCGCCGGGCGTCAGCTCGGCGATCGTCTTGCCGATCATGCGCGCTCCCTGGGCTCCGAGACGCGTCGAGGATGGCCTGCGATCGCCGTCCTCGACCCGCTCGAGCCGCTCCTCGAGCTCGACGATCTGCTTGGCCACCGACGATGAGCTGGCTGCGCGAGGCCAGGTTGAGCGTCTGCAGCATGCTGCTCCAGCGCCTGCTCGGCCGCCTTCTTCATCGGGGCCTGGGCGGTCGAGGAACCCTTCCAGCGATCGCCCATCTGCTGGGCGAACGCCTCGGTGCTCATCGCCTGCCCGAGCACGCGCGACCACGCCTCGATCCACTGGTCGAGGAACTGCTTCCACTGGCTCATGAGATCGGGCGAGGCCGGCGTCTGCGCGAACATCCGCGCCCACTGCTCGAGGCCCTGGTCGATGCACCGGCCGCCAGAACGCCTGCGGATCCGGGGGCGGCGGCCTGGCGGCGCCGTCGCCTGCGTCACCATGCGGGTCCACGCCTGGGTGCGCCTCCTCGAGCTGGCGGCTCCACGTGTCGAACGAACTGGTTGTCGGAGTCGCGTCATGGTCGTCCCCTCAGGACCGCGCGGCCAGCCAGGCCGAGACCTTGGGCCAGCAGTGCGTCCGACGCGCCGCGGCCGGCGATCAGCGAGATGTGGCCGCCCGGCAGCTCGATGTAGTCCTTGTCGCGCGCTGCCCACGGCGTCGATGAGCGCCCGCACGCACGCCGGCGGCGCGATGTAGTCCTCCTTGGCGCCGACCACGAACACCGGGCACCGGATGTCGCCGAGTCGCACCGGCCGCCCGCCGAAGGTCGAGCTCGCCGCGCGACCAGCTTGTTCTCTGGTAGAAGTCGCGCACCCACTGGCGGAAGAACTCGCCCGGGAACGGCCACGTACTCGTTGGCCCACTTGTTGAGCGCCGTGAAGCCCTCGACGTACTTGTCATTCCACAGGTTCCACCAGAGGTTCAGGTTGGTGGAGATGTCCATGGTGGGCTTGAGCAGCTTGAAGCCGGCCTTGACGAGGTCGGCCGGCACGCTGCCGAGGGTGTCGACGAAGCGGTCGACGTCGAAGTAGCGCGCGGTCGAGCCACAGGCCGAACATGCCGATCTGCGAGAAGTCGATCGGCCCCGCCATGTTGACGAAGTTCTTCACGGGGATCTCGGGATGCGAGGCCACGAAGCACGCGGACAGCGGCGCGCCCATGCAGTAGCCGAGCACGGACATCTCGCGAGGCGCCCGGAGGACTCCAGCACCTTGCGGGCCATGCGGGGCAGGATCTTCACCACGCAGTCCTCGAAGGTGAGGCCGTTGTCCTCGGGGCCGAACACGCCCCAGTCGAGCAGGTAGAAGTCGAAGCCCTCGCGGGTCATGTGCTCGATGAAGGAGCCGCCCGGCAGCAGGTCGAAGATGTAGGGCCGGCTGATGCCGAGGTTCGGCACGAACAGCAGCGGGGTGCGATGGCGTGCGGCTTGGACGCGTACCGGTACAGCCGCGACTTGTTGCGCTTGTAGATCTCCTCGCGCGGCGTCTGGCCCGTGCGGGGCTCGGCGGCCGTGGACATCCGGGCCAGGTTGCGTCATGCGGCGGACGTTGCGGTCGAGCTCCTCCTGCCACTGCTTGACCGTCTCCGGGGAGGCCGCGGCGGCGGCGGCCGCGAACCCGTTGGTGAACCGATCGACCACGTCCGCGAACCGCTCCTGACCCATCGAGGGCTCCTCCTGCTTGTCTTCGCCCTCAGTATCGCACGGCGTTACCGCGGTGCGTCAACGGCCTTCTCGCACCGCGGCACGCCGCCGGAGTCTCACATGGAGAACATCGAGCCCAGCTTCATGGCCAGCCCCATGTCGCCCTTGACCTTGAGCTTGCCCGACATGAACAGCATCTGGCCGGACTGCTTGCCCGACAGCATGTCGAGCCAGTCCTGGGCGGAGATCTGCAGCGTCAGGTTCGGGGCCGGGGCCGGCCCCGGGGTCACGGTGCAGGCGCCGTCCTTGATCACCGCGTTCCAGGTACCGCCGCCCTCGCCGCTCACGTCGTACTGGATGGTCGCGTTGGTGCCGGTAGCCTTGTCGGCGCGGAACCGGCTCGGCATCGCGTCGAAGGATTCCTTCACTGTCGGCATTGATCGACTCCTCCTTGGTAGTGATCCTCAGAACGTGAACAGGTCCATCCCGCCGGTGACGGTGCACCACGGCGCCGGTGATGTAGCGGGCGCGCTCGGAGCAGAGGAACGCGATCGTCGCACGCCACGTCCTCCGGCTGCCCCTCCTGCTGCATCGCCACGCGCTTGACCATTCGATCGTAGAGCGGGCTCAGGCTGGCGTTGGGCGCCACGATGCCGGGCGCGACGGCATTGCACGTGACCTGGTAGCGCGCGCCCTCGAGCGCGACCGACTTGGCGAAGCCGATCACGCCCATCTTGCTCGTGGAGTACGCCGTCTGCCCGAAGCCGCCCATCAGGCCGGCGATGGAGGCCATGCAGACGATGCGCCCCCAGCGCCGCTCCCGCATGCCCGGGAACACCGCCCGGGTGACCTTCATGGTCCCGGTCAGGTTCACGGCCAGGTTGAACTCCCAGTCCTCGTCGCGCATGTCCTTGAGCTGGCCCACCGTGTAGATCATGCCCGCGTTGTTCACGCAGATGTCCACGGGCCCCAGGTCCCGTTCGATGCGCTGCGCACCTCGTCCTGCACCTGCGCCGTGTCGCGGATGTCGCAGGCGTAGCCGCGGGCGACGCCGCCGGCGGTCGTCGATCTCCTTGGCGGCCTCCTCGGCGCCCTCGGCGTTGAGATCGACGATGGCGACCTGGCAGCCCTCGCGCGGCCAGCAGGTGGCGTCGGCCTTGCCGAGGCTGCGGGCACCGCCCGTGACCAGCGCGACCTTGCCGGCGATGCCGAGATCCATCGATGGGCCGCCTAGCGTCCCTTGAACTCGGGCTCGCGCTTGGCGAAGAAGGCCTGGATGCCCTCGGCCGCGTCCTCGCTGCGCAGGGTCGGCATGAAGGCGCGATCTCGATGTCGATCGAGCGCGTCCATCGGCGCCTCCAGCCCCTCGTCCACCGCCTCGATGATGCGCCGCCGTGGCCAGCGGCGGCCGCTTGGCGAGCTGGCGGGCCAGCGCCTTGGCGTCGTTGAGCGTCTCGCCGTCCTTGCACAGCCGGTTCACCAGGCCGAGGCGTCAGGCACTCGGCGGCGGGGATCTGGGTGCCGAGGAGCAGGAACTCGAGCGCCTTGGTGCGGCCGATGAGCCGCGGCAGTCGCTGGGTGCCGCCGTAGCCGGGGATGATGCCGAGGTTCGACTCGGTCTGCCCCATGCGCGCCGTCTCCTTCAGCAACGCGCAGGTGGCAGCGCCATGGCGATCTCGCACCCGCCGCCCATCGCGTGGCCGTTGATGGCGGCGATGACCGGCTTGGGGAAGCGCTCGATCCTGCGCATCACGCTGTTGCCGAAGCGGATGAACGCCTCGACGTCGCCGCCCGCGAAGGCCGAGCCGAGGTCGGCGCCGCGCGCAGAAGATCTTGTCGCCCTGCCCGGTGATGATCACCGACCGCACGGCGGCGTCGCCCTGCAGCTCGTCGAGCGCGGCGTTCAGCTCGCGCATGAGCTCCTCGCTGATCGCGTTGGCGGGGGGCCGGTTGAGCGTGACGACCGCGAAGCGCCTCCTCGCGGGTCAGGAGCAGCGTCTCATACGCCATCGCGAGTCACTCCTTTGAGGAAGATCTGGCCACCGCGTCGGCGGCGTCGACGAGCCGGTAGCCCCGCTTGCCGAGCACCCACGACGTGGCCATCTGGTCCATGGCGCCGAACAGCACCTTGGTGGCGACCTTCACCGGCAGGTCGGCGTGGAAGGCCCCGCCGCCACGCCCTCCTCGAGCACGGAGCCGATCAGCTCGAAGTAGGCGGAGACCTCGTGGGCGGAGGCGCCGCGGAAGAACTTGTGGCCCTGGCGCAGCTCGACCTGCACCACCTCGGCGAGCGCGGGATCTGCCCTCGAGCACCGCGAAGTGCAGCTCGACGAGCCGGCGGATCTTGGCCACCGGCGTCCGGCTCGCCCGGCGATCTGCCCGGCGCAAGTGGCGCGACGAAGGCCGCCATCTTCTCGCGGAAGAGGGTGACGAGGATCTCGTCCTTGGTCTTGAAGTAGAGGTAGATGGTGCCGCTGGCGATGCCCGCCTCGCGCGCGATGTCGAGACGCGCGAGTTGTAGTAGCCGTTCCGCGCGAAGACGCGAATGGCGGCCTCGATGATCTGCTGGGGCTTGTCAGGATCTTTCATCTGGGCGGCCTCGTCCCACCGGGCTGAATCGCGATTCATTCTACGGAGGCGCTCCCGCACCGTCAACGTCGGCCGCGAGCCGCCGCGAACCGGGTGGACCGGGCGATCCGACCCGGGTACCATGGCGCTCTACATGGGCAGATTTCGTCTCCTCCTGATCCTGATGCTCGTCGCCGCCGTCGACCTCGGCAGCCCCGTGCTGCCTCAGGCCGGCGAGGCCGCCGAGGAGTTCGAGGAGGCGACGCACGCCCGCCGCCGGGTGCTGCGCCTCGTCCACACCCGGGCCCCCACCCCGGCCGCCGCGCGCAAGGTCGCGCTGGCGGCCCCGCGCCCCGCGCCTCATCGCCCCTCGACCCGCCGCACGCCCGTCCGGAAGCTGCCGCCGCCCCTGCCCGAGTCCGCGTCCGCCTCCGACGACCACTAGCGCTCCGCGTCCGCGCCCGCTCGTCCTGACACCACCACTCTGTGCGCGGAGGACTACGCATGAGCGCTGTCCCGACCCGTATATTGCTCGCCGTTCACGGCGGCGAGCCCGCCGGCTGGGGAGCCGAGACCCGCCAGACCGTGGCCATGTGGTCCCGGCCCTGGATCCGGATCCTCGCCGTCCTCGCCGTGCCCTGTCCACCGTTCACCTCGCTCATCCCGCCCGCGGCCCGACGGTACCGCGCGGCCCGTGCGGCCTGGCAGGACGCCGAGGAGAAGCGCGTGCAGCGCGTGATCGACGAGCTGATGCCGGCGCTACCCGGCGAGCCCGACATCGCGTGGACCCTGGTGTCCTACGGCGACCCCGGCCGCGCCATCGCCGAGCACGCCCGCGCGTGGGCCGCCGACGTGCTGCTGATGGCAGTGACGCCTTCCCCCGGGCTCTGGCTCGGCGCCGTGCACGATCGCGTGGTCCGCCACGCGCGCTGCCCGGTGCTGCTCACCCCGGTGCCCGCCGCCGGCCGCGAGGCCTGAGCCGATGGCCGAGCTGTTTCCCTTTGCCGAGTACTGGTGGCTGTACGCGGTCTTCGTGACGGGTGTGCTGGCCCTGCTCGCCCTCGACCTCGGCGTCTTCCGCCGCGAGGCGCGCGAGATGGGCTTCCGCGAGGCCGTGGGCTGGTGCGCCGTCTGGGTGAGCCTGGCGCTTGCGTTCAACGCCGCGCTCTACGCGTACGCGTCGTGGCGCTTCCCGCGGGACGCGCGGCTGGCCGCGCTGCCGGGATTCGACCCGGAGGCGGCGGCCTGGCAGGTCGCCCTGGAGTTCCTCACCGGCTACGTTGTCGAGTACTCGCTCTCGGTCGACAACATCTTCGTCTTCGTGCTCGTGCTCCGGTACTTCGCCGTCCCCCCCCGCTACCAGTACAGCGTCCTGTTCTATGGCATCCTCGGGGCCCTCGTCTTCCGGGCGGTCTTCATCGCGCTGGGAGCGGTGCTGCTACAGTTCCATTGGGTCGTCTGGCTGTTCGGGGTCTTTCTCGTCATCACCGGCGTCAAGCTGGCCCTCGGCTCCGCGGAGAAGGTCGAGCCGGAGCGCAACCTGCTCATCCGCCTGGTCCGGCGCTGGCTGCCGATCACGCCGGGCTTCCGCGGCGCTCGCTTCCTCGTGCGCGAGGACGGGCGGCTGTCCGGCACGCCCCTGATGGTCGCGCTGCTCTGCCTGGAAGCCACCGACATCGTCTTCGCCGTCGACTCGGTGCCGGCCATCTTCGCGCTCACCCGGGAGCCCTTCGTCGTCTTCACGTCCAACATCTTCGCGATCCTCGGCCTCCGCTCGATGTACTTCATGCTGGGCGGCGCCGTCGAGCGCTTCCACCTGTTGCGCTACGGCCTGGCCGTGGTGCTGGTCTTCGTTGGTCTCAAGATGGTCTGGCTCGACGGCGCCTTCGGCGGAAAATTCCCGATCGTGTGGTCGCTGGCCGTCTTTCCCCACCGCCGGCCCGGCCGGGGCTGGGGCGTCCTCGAAGGAGTCGGCGACATGGTAAAGTCGCGCCCATGCAGATCAAGTACCGCGTCGGCGTCATGCCCGGCCCGTGGCCGTCCGGCCCGGCCGGCCGCGACTTCTTCTGGCGGTTCGTCGAGCTGTGTGAGAAGAGCGAGATCGACTCGCTGTGGTTCTCCGAGCGACTGTCCTCCCCGTTGCCAATCCCGGAGCCCATGACCGCGATGGCGGCCATTGCCGCCCGCACCACCCGGCTCAAGTTCGGCCCCAGCGTGTTCGTCACGCCATTCCGCACCCCGGTCCTCGCCGCCGCGAGATCGCCATGGTCGACTACCTGTCGGGCGGGCGGCTGCTGCCGGCGTTCGGCATCGGCGCCGAGCAGGAGCGCGAGTTCCTGGCCGCCGGCGTGCCGTTCCGCGAGCGCGGTCGTCGCACCGACGAGGCGATCGCGATCATGCGCCGGTGCTGGGCCGAGGACGAGGTGACCTTCGCCGGCGAGTTCTGGAAGCTCGATCGCATCACGGTGCTGCCCAAGCCCGTGCAGCAGCCCCTGCCCTTGTGGATCGGTGGCAACAGCGAGGCCGGCCATGCGCCGGGCCGGCCGGCTCGGCGACGGCTGGATCCCGTCGTTCATCACGCCCGAACAGCTCCGCGTCGGGGTGCAGAAGACCCAGGCCTTCGCCGCCGAGGCCGGGCGCGAGGTGCCGGCCGACCACTTCGGCGTGCTGTTCTACTTGCTGTCTCGACCCCGATCCAGGCCGCCGCCCAGGCCATGGCGGCGCCGTTCGTTCCCCGCGGCCGCGATCGACGACGCCGCGCTCGGCGCGCTGCACCGCCTTCGGCCCGCCCGCCCTCGTGCGCGAGCGGCTCGAGGAGTACGCGGCTGGCGGCGCCTCCAAGTTCATCGTGCGCCCGATGTGCCCACCCGACCGCATGCTCGACCAGCTCGGCCAGCTCGCCACCGACGTCATCCCGGACTTCCACCGCCGCTAGACCCCGCGCGTTCCCACCGCCCGGCTCGGACACCCCTGCGAGGGGCCGCGTATACTGGGCGGCATGCGCTGGCCGGTCGTGCTCATGGGTGTGGTGCTGTGGGGGGGCTGCTCGGTCATCTCGGTGGATCTCACGCCTCGCGTGCGACCGCTCGAGGAGGAGACCGTCGAGGGGAAGGGCGACGCCAAGATCCTGCTCATGGACGTCTCCGGGTTCCTCTCGGATGAGACGCCGAGCGGCGTGCTCACGATCGGCAACCCGCCGGCGCGGGTGCCGATGCTGGTGCGGCTGCGCGAGGAGCTGAAGAAGGCCACCGACGACTCCCGCGTGCGGGCCGTCGTCCTGCGCATCAACAGCCCGGGCGGCACCGTCACCGCCTCCGACATCATCTTCCGCGAGCTGGACAGCTTCAAGCGAGCACGCGGCGTGCCGGTGGTTGCCGTCATGATGGACGTCGCGGCCTCCGGCGGGTACTACGTGGCGCTGGCCGCCGACACCATCGTGGCGCACCCGACCACCGTCACCGGTTCCATCGGCGTCATCATGCTCAGCCTCAACGCCGAGGGGCTCTTGCAGAAGGTCGGGGTGGCGGCGGCGGCGATCAAGTCGGGCGAGCGCAAGGACATGGGAAGCCCCTTCCGCCAGCTCACCTCCGAGGAGCGGGCGATCTTCCAGGCCGTCATCGACGACCTGCACCGCCAGTTCCTGGCCAAGCTCATCGAGCGCCGCCAGCTGCCGGCGGCCACGGCGGCGACGCTGGCCGACGGCCGCATCTACACGGCCGGGCAGGCACTGGACCACAAGCTGATCGACCGCGTCGGCTACCTGCCCGACGCCATCGACGTCGCTCGCCGCGCCGCCGGTCTCGACGAGGCGCGGGTGATCGTCTACAAGCGCCCGCGTGAGTACCGGGCCACCTACTACGCCCGCGCCGAAGCGGATGCCAGCGCCCTGCAGACGCTGGCGCAGGCCGCCGGGTTCGCGGGCGCGGGACCGAAGTTCCTGTTTCTCTGGTCGCCCTGAGCCGGTCAGTGGGCGCGCCGCGGGCGCCACGGTCCGTGGTGTCGCTGGCAAGCCACTTGAAGTGATCCTCCACAGAGATCTTCCAGTGGAGGAGCATCCCATGCGTTCAGCGAGAACCGCGGTATTTGCAACAGCCGGCCTGATGTTGATCGTCGGGGGGTGCGCCACCAGCCCCTCCGCGTACCGGAACCGGGACGAGCCCATCAACCGCACCACCTCGACGGAGCCGCCCTACCAGTCGTACGAGGGCACCGTCGTCGGGGTCGATCCCGCGCAGCGAGTCATCGTGCTGGACGACGGCCGGACGTATCGGGTCGTTGGCGAGCAGGCCGTGACGGTCAACGGCCAGCCGATCGTCCTGGAGCGGGTGCGGCCCGGCACGCCCGTCACGATCGTCTCCGGCACCCCGGTGATCTACCAGAACGGCCAGTACGTCGCCGTGGCGCCCGGCGCCACGACGGCCGTGGCCGTCCCCAGCACCAGCATGGCGCGCGTGTACGGCCGCGTCAGCGACGTCGAGGCCAATGGCAACGTGAAGGTGCGGTTGCCCGACGGCCACGCCTTCGAGTTCCGGCCGCCGGTCGGGACGGTCGTGCGCCGGGGCGATCCCGTCGCGATCGACATGACCTTCGGCGCTCCCGCACCCTCCGCACTCCCCCGCTAGCCTCACAAGTCGGCGGCCCGTCGGCGCCCGGCGTCGCGGGTCGCCGGCGCGCGCCGGGGGCGGTGGGGCGACAGGGTCACCTGCGGTTCCGCGAGAGACGACCGGTTGCGCGAAGGGCTGGTCGGAGCCTGGTCCGACGCGTGGCCCGACACGATCGAAGCCAACGGAACCGCAGGCGACCCTGTCGCCCCACCGCCCCCGGCGCGCACCGGCGCCCCGCGCGGCTGGTGGAGCACTCTCTTCCTACGAGCGCTCGCGCGGGTCTCCTGGGCGCTCGGGCGGCGACGAGGGCGGGCGGCTGGGCTCGGCATCCGCGAGGACGTAGCCGTCGCAGTGGAGGACCGGCAGGGGTGGGTACTTTGGGAAGCGGGGGTCGTGGTCGCTGAGGGCGCAGCGCCAGAACGTCGAGCCGCGGGCGGAGACGACGGCGCGCGCGTAGGCGCAGCGCGCGCAGAGACCTACCGTTTCTTGCACTCCGGCTCGCTCACGCGGTCTCCACGAGGTCCAGGTACTGCTTGAGGATGCGGGCCGTCGCTCCCCAGATGGTGGTGCCCTGGTAGTCGTAGAAGTAGACGTCACGTGCCACGCCGGCCCGCTCCCACCGCTCGACGCGGAAGCAGCCGCGCGCGAGGAGGGCCGTCACCGGCACCTCGATCACCTTCTCGATCTCGTGACCGTCGGGCTGCCAGACCACCGGCTGGCGCACCACACCGACCCACGGCGTGATGACGAACTGGGTGGCGAACGTCTCCGTGTCGTCCAGCATGCCGAGCGGCTCGACCGCCGAGCGGGCCAGTCCGATCTCCTCCTCCGCCTCGCGCAGCGCCGCCTGCAGGTCGTCGGGATCGTCGGGGTCGATGCGACCGCCCGGGAAGGAGATCTGGCCCGCGTGCTGGCCCACTCGCTCGCTGCGCTGGGCGAAGACCAGGTACGGCTCGCCGTGGTCGACGATGGGCACGAGGACCGCCGCCCGGATCAGCGGCCCCGGCGGCACCACCCGCCGCGTGCGGCCGGGCAGCCGCGCGCGCGTGCGGGCGACGAGCGTCTCGACAGTGAGGGCGGATCCGGCCGCTTCAGGCAAAGCGCACCGAGGCCGAGCCCAGCCGCGTGTAGGTCGCCCGCACGGTGTCGCCCGCCCGCGGCCGCAGTAGCTTGGACACCGAGCCGGTCATGACGATGTCCCCGGCCCGCAGGCCGAGGCCGCGCCCCCCCAGATGGTTGGCCACCCAGGCCAGCGAGTTGAGCGGATTGCCCATCACCTCGGCCGCGGTGGCGGTAGCCGCGATGGTGCCGCTGTGCTCGTAGACCAGCCCCTCCAGCGCCAGGTCGAGCCCGGTGATCGGCGTGAGTGCGCCGCCGAGCACGATGGCCACCGCGTAGACACCCTCGGCGACGACGTCGGTGCCGACCGGCTTGCCCCGGTAGCGAAAGTCGACGAGCTCCAGCGCCGGCAGCGCGCCCTCCACCGCGGTGGCCGCCCGCGCCGCCGTCACCCCGGGCCCGGCCAGGTCGTGGCGCATGACGAAGGCGACCTCGGCCTCCACGGCCAGACCGCTGAATCGTGCGAACGGGATCTCGGCGCCGCTGGCCAGCACGCCGGAGGCGAGCAGGAACGCGCAGCCGGGCTCGGCGAGCTGGTTGGCCGCCTGGGCCGCCGGCGTGGTGAATGCCGCCTTCCACCCGGCCAGCCGCTCGCCGCGGGCCAGGAGCGCTTCCCGCAGGAGATCCTGAAGACGATAGGCCTCGGCCAGGTCGAGCGCACGGCCCTGCTCGCTGGGTGGCGTGTGGGGGCGCGACTCGGTCCGCGCCTTGATGAACTCGTCGATCAGCGCACGGTCATCGGAAGCCACGGGGCGTTCATCCTCCCTGGAGAAGGCGCGCGCGCACCTCGTCGACCACCGCGGCCATCACCTTCCCGGCCGGCGCACGGATGACCAGGTCGGCCTGGTCGTCGAGGCGCGTCGGCTCGAGGTTCACGATGGCCAGCGTGGCGCCCGCGCGCCGGGCGTGAAGCGGCAGGTAGGCGGCCGGGTAGACCGCAAGTGAGGATCCGAGCACCACGAACAGGTCGGCGGCGGCGGCGCGGCGCTCCGCCTCCGCCACCACCGCACTCGGCATCGCCTCGCCGAACAGAATCGTGTGCGGCTTCACGAGGCCGCCGCACGCCGGGCAGTCGGGCACGTCCACGCCTTGCTCGAGCCGGGCGTGCAGCTCGTCGCGCGAGCAGATCTCGCCGCAGTCCAGGCATCTGGCCCGGGTGGCGTTGCCGTGCAGCTCGAGCACGGCGGTGGGCGGCAGCCCGGCGCGCTGGTGCAGGTCGTCGATGTTCTGGGTGATGCAGCAATCCAGGCGGCCGCGGCGGTACAGCTCGGCCAGCGCTAGGTGGGCCGCGCCGGGTGCGGCCGCGCGCAGGACCGGATACACGACACGTCCAAGCGCCCAGTACCGGCGCCGGCCTTCGACGCTGCCGACGAAGTTCTGGTAGGTGAACTCACTGGGGTCGAACCGGGCCCACACGCCGCCGGGGCTGCGGAAATCTGGGATGCCGGACTCGGTGCTGACGCCGGCGCCGGTGAAGGCCACGGGGCGGCGAGCCTCGGCGAAGAGTGCCGCCAGGCGGCTGACGCCGATCACGCGCGCCGTCCTCGAGCCGGGGAGCACCGGTACCGACCTCCGAGACTTCGCATGGCTCAGACCGGCGCCGGCCCCGGCGCCGCGCGCCGGACCCACAACACGCAGGCGACGAGCAGCATGGGCCCCAGGGTGACGGCGAGGAGGTTGGCCTCACGGCCCAGCACGCCGAAGCCCAGCGCCGTCTGCAGCGTGTACACGACGTTGTTGACCACGTGGCAGGCGATCGCCGGCAGCGTGCTGCCCGAGATTTCAGCGACGTAGCCGAGATAGAGGCCCAGGGCCAGGGCCAGCACCATGTGCACAGCCGAGACGTCGACGTGCAGCAGCGCGAAGGCTGCGGCGGTGGCCAGCACCGCCGCCCGCGGCGACCAGTGCTCGCGCAGCCGCGACTGCATGTAGCCCCGGAAGAAGATCTCCTCGGCGGCTCCGGCGCCGAGGCCCAGCACCATCACGGCGGCGAAGAGATCGGGGCCACCGGTACGCTCCAGAACCTGGCGGATCAGCACGAGCGAGCCGCGCTCATTGAAACCGAGCAGCACGGTGGCCGAGTCGAGGGCCTGCCCCAGCGCCAGGAGCCCCAGCACCATGGCGAGCAGGGTGGAGCCGTTCTCCCAGCCGGGCAGCAGCCGCAGTCGCGCCGTGTCGAGCGGCCGGACGACGACCAGCAGCGTGAGGAGCAGGCCCGACGACGCCGCCAGGCTCCCGGCCAGCAGACCCGGCAGCGTGCGCACCACCGTCGTTTCGGGGATGTCCGGGTACATCGAGTGCAGCGTCTCGATGGCCAGCCCGGTGGTCGCGAGGATGGCGGCCACCGCCGCGACGTAGGTCGCGAAGACGTGCCAGGCCCGGGGCGGCCGCTCCTCGCTCACTCGACGGGAGCGCGGCGCCGGTGCCAGTCGGTCGCTTGCTCGTACGCGTGGGCCACGCGCAGCACGGTCGCCTCGTCGAACGGGCGACCGACCACCTGCAGGCCGAGCGGGCGGCCGTCGGCGGCCGCACCGCACGGCAGCGCCACCACCGGCAGGCCGAGCACGTTGAACGGCCGGGTGAGCCGCGAGAAGCGGCCCATGCGGCGCACCACCTCGTCGACCGATCCCACCGTCACCGCGGCCAGGGCCGGAGCCGGCTCGGGAATCGCGGGCGCCAGCACCACGTCCGTCTCGGCGAAGACCTCGGCGACGAACTCGCGAGTGAGCCGGGCGCGCAGGCGGCCGGCCTGAAGGTAGTCGTGGGCCAACACGTGCAGCCCCACCTCGAGCCGGCTCCGCACGGCTCCGCCCAGCTCGTGCGGCCGCTCCCGCAGGACGCGCGCGTGAATGGCGGCGCTCTCCGAGCGGGCCAGGATGTTGGCCACGTCGGTCGCCGTGGCCGGATCGGGCAGCCGTAGCGGCCGCACGCGGGCGCCGAGCCCGGCGAGCACGCCAGCCGCCGCTTCCACCGCCGCCCGCACCTCGGGCGCCACGCCGTCGAAGTAGTAATTCTCCGGCAGCGCCACCCGCAGCCCCGCCGGCCCGTGATCCAGCCCCGCCACCAGCGCGCCGACCGGACGCGGGCTGCAGGTAGCGTCGTGGGGGTCGGGGCCGGCGACGATCTCCAGCATCAGGGCGGCGTCGCGGACCGTACGGGCCATCGGGCCCAGGTGATCGAGCGACCACGAGAGCGGCATCGCCCCAGCCCGGCTCACGCGCCCATAGGTCGGCTTGATCCCCACGATGCCGCAGCAGGCCGCCGGCAGCCGGATGGAGCCGCCGGTGTCCGAGCCGAGCGCGCCGTAGGCGAGGCCGGCGGCGACGGCAGCGCCCGAGCCGCTCGACGAGCCGCCGGAGACGTGGCCCGCGCGCCACGGATTGTCGACGTCGCCGTGGTGGGGATTGTCGCCGAAGGGGCCAAGGGCGAGCTCGGTCATGTTGAGCTTGCCCAGCGTCACGGCCCCGGCGGCGTGCAGGCGCGACACTGCCGTGCACTCCACGGGGCTGGTGAAGTAATCCGCCGTACGAGTGCCGCACGAGGTCGGCAGCCCGGGCACCTGGCAGAGGTCCTTGTAGGCGAGCGGGACGCCATGCAAGGGGCCCCGCCGATGACCGGCCGCGAGGTCGGCGTCGAGCGCTCGCGCTCGGGCCAGCGCGCCGGCGGCGTCGAGTGTGATGAAGGCGTGCAGCCGGCCATCGAGCCGGGCGATGCGGTCCAGACACGCGCGCGTGGCTTCCTCGGCGGAGACCTTGCGGGCGGCGAGGGCGGCGACCAGCTCGCTGAGCGAGAGGTCAGTCACGCGGGGCCGCGGCCTCCAGGACGGCGGCGAAGCCCGCCGGCTCCTCGGCCATCGCCAGGTCGCCGGCGGCGCGCTCGATGGTGCCGGCCAGCGCCGCGACGTCGGCCTGGACTTGCCGGCGGGTGGAGGGATCGGGCTCGGTCATGTCGGCTCGAATTCTAGCATCGCTAGCGGGCCAGGCCGATGCAGGCGACACCGGCGAGGACGATCGCGGCACCGGCCAGCCGGGGGGCCAGGTGCCCCTCGCGCAGCCACAGGCTGCCGATCACCGCCGAGAGCACGATCGACAGCTCGCGCGCGGCGACCACGTAGCCGGTCTTGGACAGGCGGAAGGCGAAGAGCACGAGCGTGTAGGCGAGCGCGCTCATCACGGCGGCCACCACGATCGTCGGCCAGCCGCGGGCCTCGCGCCGGACAGCGTCGGGACGCAGACGGAGCAGCGGCAGGCCCGCCAGCGCGCATCCGCCCTCCAGCAGCAGCATGTACGGCACGGGATGCAGGCGAGCCACGCCGGCCTTGTCGACGAGCGAGTAGCTGGCGATCGTCAGGCCGGTTGCGATCGCCCACGCCAGGCCGGTGCCGGCCACGGCCCCCCGCGTGGGGCCATCGGCCCGGACCGCGTGCAGCGAGACGATGCCGGCCAGCACCAGGGCGATGCCCAGCGTGCCCAGCGCCGACAGCCGCTCGTCGAACACGCCGAGGGCCACGATGGGCACCAGCGCCACGCCGAGCCCCCGGGCGACCGGATATACGAGCGAGTAGGCGCCGGCGGCGTAGGCGCGCCCCAGCGCGTAGAAGTACAGAGCGTGGAGCACGATCGTCGCGAGCACGAAGGGGACGGCCGCCGCCGGCAGTCCCGTCGTGGCCAGCGACCACAGGCCGAAGGGCAGCAGGACGATGGTCGAGGCGAGCGTGGCCAGCCACAGGAAGACCACCTGGTCGCCCCCGCGCTTGGCCAGCGCGTTCCAGCCCGCGTGCAACCCCGCCGCGCACAGCACCAGCCCGAGCGCGGCGAGGCTCACGCCCCGGTCAGGCCGTCAGCTCGGCGAGGCACTCCGCGAAGGCGGCCACCACGCCCTGCATGTCCTTGGGCGTCAGCGTTCCCATGTTGGAGACGCGGAACGCGTAGGTACGGATCTCGCCCTGGCCGGCGTAGATGATGTACCCTCGCCGCTTCATGGCATCGTGCAGGGCATCGTAGGTGACTCCGCGGATGAGCCGGAAGGTCGTGAGGATGTTCGAGCGGGCGCCCTCCGGCACGAGGATCTCGAAGCCCAGGCCGGCCATCCCGCGCCGCAGCACCCGGCAGTTCTCGGCGTAGCGCGCGATCCGCGCCGCCACGCCCTCCTCCTCCAGTTCCAGCAGCGCCTCGCGCATGGCGTGCAGCACCTGCACGGCCGGCGTGAACGGGGTGTTGTCCTGCTCCTGGCTCGTCCAGTGCCCGAGCAGGTCCAGGTAGACGCTGCGAGGCGCGCGGCCCTTCAGCGACTCCAGTGCTGGGCGGCGGGCCAGCACGAACGACACCCCGGGGATGCCCTGCAGGCACTTGTTCGCGCTGGCGGTGACGAAGTCGATGCCCTCGCGGGCGACGTCGAGCGCCTCGCCGAACAGGCTGCTCATTGCGTCCACGACGACCCGCCGGCCGGCCGCGGCCGCCACGTCGGCCACCGCCTCGACCGGGTTCAGCAGGCCAGTGGTCGTCTCGTGGTGCACGAGCGCGACGTGGCTGACCTCCGGGTGCTCGCGCAGCATCCGCGCCACGTCGGCCGGCGCCGCCGGCGTCGTGAAGTCGTAGCGCAGCACCTCGGCCGGGATGCGATGGGCGGCGGCGATACGGCGCATGCGGTCGCCGTAGACCCCGTTGTCGACGATGAGCAGCGCGCGTCCCTCCGGCACCACCGAGGCCAGCGTGGCCTCCACCGCGGCGGTGCCGGAGCCGGTGAACAGCACAGCGCCGACCGCAGGGGCCACCCCGAGCAGTCGCGGCAGCCGTTCCCGGCACTCGCGCATGACGTCGAAGAACTCCGGCTCGCGGTGGCAGAGATCGGGCGTGAGCAGCGCCTGGCGCACCCGCGGGCTCGTGTTGGCCGGCCCCGGGTTGAGCAGAACCCACTCGCGCATCAGCTCGCCACCCCGTTGAGGACGACGTCGAAGACGTCGAAGTTGCGCAGCCGGCCGCCGGGGCCGGGCGCCCGGGTGCGGCGATTGACCAGCAGGGGCACCGCCTGCTCGCTGAGCCCACCGTGCGAGCGCAGCGGGGCGTCGAGGCCGGAGAGATCGTGGCGAGCGGCCGCGGTGCCGAGCACGACGTGGCGCGTGGAGATCACCACGAGGTCGCCGACCCGGTCTGGCGGCAGCCCGAACCGGGCGCACGCCCCTGCCCGGTCCAGCACGACCTCGACGCCGGGCACGGCCGCCAGGCGCCGGGTGAGGGCGGCGGTGGCGGCGTCGGCCGGCAGGTACACGGTCGCGAAGGAGCCGAGCGCACCATGGTGGACGACATAGGGATCGGTGATGGGCAGGATCACCCTCGCCTGGCCGGCGCCGAGCCAGCCGTCGAGCACGTCTTGCAGGTAGATCACGGCCGGGGCGCCGGCGCCGTCGGTCTTGGCGTTCATGCCGTGGTCGGCCGTGACGCCGATGGTGGCGCCCAGCTCCTGGAGCCGGGACAGGTAGCCGTCCATCATCTGGTAGAAGGCGTTGGCCTCCGGCGTGCCGGGCGGCGTGCTTGTGCTGCACGTAGTCCGTCGTCGACAGGTACATGACGTCGGGCCGACGCGACTCCATCAGCTTCACGCCGGCCGCGAAGACGAACTCGCTCAGCGCGGCGCTGTACACCGAGGGCAGCGGCAGCCCCACCAGCTGCAGCGCGTCGTCGAGGCCGTGCTCGGCCACCGTCGTGCGGTCGGCCTGCTCGGAGGAAAAGCACACGCCCTGCATGCCGTGGCCCAGCAGGCGCCGCAGCTTGTCCTTGGCGGTGACGACGGCCAGCGAGGCGCCCGCCCGCGAGAACGCGGCCAGGATGGTGTCCGACCTCAGGTACTTGGGGTCGTTCATCATCACCTCCGCGCCCGCGTCACGGTCGTAGAAGTAGTTGCCGCTGATCCCGTGCACGGCCGGGGACGCGCCGGTGACGATCGAGAGGTTGTTGGGGTTGGTAAAGGTCGGTACTACCGCGTCGACGACGAGCGACGTCCCCTTGGCCATCACGTCGCCGAACCACGGCGCCACGCCCGCCTGCACCGCCCGCGTCACGTAGTCTGGCTCGCATCCGTCCACGCACACCACGACAACGGGGCCGTCCGGCCACCGGTACGACCTGCCGTTGACGCTGATGCCAGGCTTTCCGCTCATGATCGTCCTCACCGGACCCGAGACTTGCGCGCCGTGCTCGAAGATACCCCACGGCACGAGGGAAGGGCCAGCGACCTCCGAAGTGCCGTCAGCGGCGGGCGACCGCCCGGGCCACCGAGTCGACGAGAAGCGCGGGCTCGATCGGCTTGGCCGCGTAGTCGACGAAGCCGGCGGCCAGCGCGCGGGCACGGTCCTCGCCTCCCACGAAGGCGGTGACGGCGACGGCCGGCAGGGGCGCCCGGCCGGTCGCGCGAGCACCGTCACGCATGTGCGCGATCAGCTCGTAGCCGGTGCCGTCCGGCATGGCGATGTCGCTGACCAGCACGTCGAACTCCCGCGCGGCCAGCGTGGCGAGCGCCTCGGCCAGCGACCCCGCCACGTGCACGCCCGCTCCCTGCTCGCCGAGCACGGTGCGGAGCAGCTCGGCCGTGTCGCGGTGGTCCTCCACCAGGAGCACGCGCACCCCATGCAGGCGGGCGGCACCGTCGGGGGCCGCGACGGCAACGGGCGGCTCGGCCGCGCCGGTGGACACCGGCAATCGCAGCGTGAAGGTCGCGCCGTGGCCGAGGCCCGCGCTCTCGGCGGTCACGTGGCCCCCGTGCAGCTGGGCCAGGTGACGCGCGATCGCCAGGCCGAGGCCGAGGCCACCGTGCCGCCGGGTGATCGTGCTGTCGGCCTGGCGGAAGCGGTCGAAGACGTGGGCCAGCACCTCGGGTGCGATACCGATGCCGGTGTCGGCCACGGTGACGACGGCCTCTCCGCCCTCCCGGCCCAGCCCCACCCGCACCTGGCCGCCGGCGGGGGTGAACTTGATCGCGTTGGCGACCAGGTTGGACACGATCTGGCCGAGGCGGAGCGGATCGCCCAGCACCCGGCCCGGCGCCTCCGCCACGTCCAGCTCGAGGGCGACGCCCTTGGCCTCGGCGGACCGGCGGGCGGACTGCACCGCCTCATCCACGACCGGCGCCAGCTCCACCGGAAAGACGTCGAGCTGCAACTTGCCCGTCACGATCCGGGAGACGTCGAGCAGATCGTTGATGAGCTGGGCCTGTGTGCGCGTGTTGCGCTCCACCACCTCGAGCGCCTGGGCCGTGCGGTCGGGCTCGAGGTGCCCGGTGCGAAGCAATCGCAGCCAGCCAAGCATCGAGGTCAGTGGCGTGCGCAGCTCGTGAGAGAGCACGGCCAGGAACTCGTCCTTGGCCTGGTTGGCGGTCTCGGCCTCCACGCGCGCGCGCTCGGCCCGCCGGTAGAGCCGGGCACCGTCGATCGCCACCGCCGCCCGCGCCGCCACGTCCTCGGCGAGACCGAGGTCGTCGCTGGTGTATGGCTCGGTGCGGGCGATCCGCAGCCAGGTGAGGACGCCGAGCGGCCGGCCGCGAGCCATCAGCGGAACCACCATCATGGAGGTCGGCTGCAGCGCCTGGAACACCCGGCGATCGCACGAGTCCATCATGATCTCCTCGAGCTTCTCCGCGCGGGCGTCGGCCAGCAGCAGGGATCGGCCCGCCCGCACGGCCTGCAGCGCGACGCCGTCCGAGTGATCGCGGGTGGGCGGCAGGGCCCGCATCTCGTCCGCCAGCCCTCCGTGGGCGGGATCGGCGTGGGCCACTGCGACCCGCCGCACGCTGCCGTCACGCCGGGCCAGGTGAACGATGCACCAGTCGGCCTCGGCCGGGACCAGCAGCCGCGCAACCCGGTCGAGCGTCGACTCGTAATCCGACGACGAGGCCAGCACGCGGCTCACATCGGCCACCAGTCGTGTCCGGCGAGCCCGCGCCTCGGCGCCGCTACGGGCCGCCTGCTCCCCGGCGAAGAGCCGCGCGTTGCGCAGGGCCACGGCGGCGTGATCGGCCAGACGCATCAGGACCGCCTCGTCCCCCTCGCCGAAGGGCCGGGCGTCTCGGTGATCCACATAGATCAGCCCCTCGACGCCCTCGCCAGTGCGGATCGGCGCGACGAGCACCCGGCCACGACGGACGGCGTGGCCGGCGGCCAGGGCCTCGCCGGCCGGTCCCTGGCCCGGCGTCACCAGTCCCGGCTCGAGTGCCTCCGACCCCGGGCCGGCGGCGTAGCGGAAGACCATGGCCTCGCCGCCGCTCTCACGCAGGGCGATGCGCGCCAGACCGGCGTCGCACAGCTCGCGGGCCGCGGCGGTGACGCGGCCCAGCACGGTGTCGAGATCGAGCGAGGCGTTCACCGCTCGGGCCAGCTCGCCGAGCAGCTCGGCTTCTCGCCAGCGGTCGCCGGCCTCGGTGTAGAGCCGGGCGTTCTCGAGGGCGGCGGCGGCGTGATCGGCCAGCGCCTCGGCCAGCCGCAGCTCGTCGGGCGAGAAGGTGCGCCCGAGGTGATCGCCCACCGCGAAGGCACCGATGATCCGCCCCTTGACCCGCAACGGCACCGCCAGCACGGCGCGGAACGAGGCCGACTCGACGAGCGCGCGGCTGCCGGCGGGCGCGTCGATCTTCGGATCCCCGAGCACGTCGGTGGTGGTCACCGGGTGGCCGTACTCCACCGCCATCCCGACCGCCCCCGACCCGCGCGGCAACACGTCACCCGGCCGCAGCGGCCCCAGGTCGCCTGACATCGCCAGGCAGACGAAGTCGCGCGAGAAGGGCTCGACACGGTAGACCGTCGTGGCGCTGGCCCGCAGCAGCCCCCGCGCCAGCTCGGCGATCCGCTGGGCCACGGTGTCGAGGTCGAGGCCTTCGGTGAGAATGCGACCCAGCTCGGCGATGGCCTCGGCCTCGCGCCGCCGCGCCTGCTCGAGCGTCAGCAGGCGCACGCGCTCGTCGTCGGTCCGCTTGCGATCGGTGACGTCGTCCACGACCATCACGACGCCGCGCGAGTGACCGGTGGCGGCCAGGTCGGGGAGATAGGTGGCCTGGAACACCCGGGCGCCGTCGGCGGCGGGCTGCGTGATCTCGGCCACGACGCGGCGGCCGGCGAGCGCCTCGGCCAGCGGCCGACGAATGGTCGCCCAGCCGTCCATGCCCAGGACCTCGGCGACCCGGCGACCCACCAGGTCGGCCGGGGTGCGGCCGTAGCGCTCGGCGTAGGGTCGGTTGGCGAACCGGAAGCGGCGGTTGGTGTCGACATAGCAGATGAGTTGCGGGGCCGTGTCGGTGACGAGCCGGAGCTGCTGCTCGCTCGAGGCCAGCCGGGTGCGGGCCCGCCCGCGGCTGGCCACGAGCGAGGCCGTGACCACGGAGACCGCCGCGAACACCAGCAGCCAGACGAGGTCGCCCGGCCTCACCGCCAGCGACTCAGCGGGCGCGAGGAAGTAGTAGTCGAGCGCCAGCATGCTGACGGCCGTGGCGACCAGAGCCGGCCCGAAGCCGCCGATCCAGGCGACGACGAGGACGGCGGCTCCGAAGGGCGGGCTCGGGGCCTGGTCGAGGACGGGCTGCAGGAGCAGCGTCAGCCCAAGCGCGGCGGCAGGGGCGACGAGGCCCAGGAGCCACCGGGCGACGGTGAGCACGGGGGACGGGAGCCTCATTGATGATGCCGCGCTCAGAGCAAGCGGCCCAGCGGTCCCAGCTCCAGGTTGAGGTCGTCCGGCTCGAGGCCGAAGCGCCCGGCGATGTCGCGCACCGTCTCCTCCAGCCGCATGAGGGCGACCCCGACCGCCTCGGTCTCGTCGGGCGTCAGCGTGCCGCCCTCGAGGCGGCGGATGGCCTGGCGCTCGAGGAGCTGGCGGACGAACTCCACCAGCGTCAGCACCAGCCGCGCGACCGAGCGCTGCACGTCCTCGGGATTCGCGTTCCAGCGCGGGGTGTCGGCCAGCCCCGCCTGCCGTTCGAGCTCGGCGCGGAGCGACTCCAGCTCGCGCACCTCGATGGGGGGACGGCCTCGGCTCATGCCGCGTCCTCGGCGAACGCGTAGGCCGGCCACGGCCCGGTCACGCTGACACGCCACGGGCGCAGCGCCGCTCGGGCGGCGTCGATCGCCTCGATGTACCGGGCGCCGGTGCCGCGCGGGATGAGGTGTTGCACGGTGGCCAGCAGGGGCGGCCGGTCGTGACGCTCCGCCCGCTCCTCGCGCACCAGCGCCTCGAGCTGGCCGCGCACCGGGTCCAGCTCGGGCACGCGGCGGGCCCACGCCTGCGCCTGGCGACGCCCCGCCAGGTAGCGCGTGCCGGGACCGCCGTCGAGCTCGGCAACCGGCGCGGCCGGCGCTGACTCGCCCCACACGCGCAGCGTCATCTGCTCGCAGCCCGCCACCCGGCCGAGCGCGCGGGCCAGCTGGGGACGGCGGCCCGCCAGCGACTCGGCGAGGGCCGTGTCGTTGTCGATGAGCGTACCGAACCGCACGGGCAGCACCGCGTCCACCGCCGAGGCCAGCCGGCGCAGGACGGCGTCCTGTGCGCGCAGGATGACGGCGGTGGGCTCGGGCGGCTCGGCGACGTCTCCGACCAGCGCCACCAGGCCGTCGGCGGCGACGACCCGCAGCCGTTCGGCGCACACCCCTACCCCGGCCTCGCACGACGGCGCCGCGCTCAGGAGCGCGTAGAGATACACCCGGCTCATGGCTCCTCCCGTCTCGACACCCGGTCGGCGGCGCAGAGCATCGCCTGCAGCCGCAGGTAGACCAGGTCCACGCCGGCCAGCCCCAGCATCACCTCACCGGAGATCATCACGCCGCGGTTCAGCAGGTTGTCGACGAGGTCCAGCAGCGAGTCATCGGAGGTCTCGAGGATCTCACGGGCACCCGCGCGTGTGGGCGCCGTCACCGGCCGTCCCCCACGAAGTTGTAGGGCGGCCAGGGGCCTGTCAGCATGAGACGGTACCCCTGTCCGGCCAGCCCCGTCGCGTGGCGACGCACGGCGCGCTTGAAGCCGGCCAGCCCGCGGGCCGGCACCAGCAGCGCGGCGTCGAGCACCACGCGGCTGCCGTCGAGCTCGGCGGCCGGTCGCCGCCGAGCGGCCTCGGCGATGGCCGCCAGCGCCTCGAAAGCGTCCTCGACGGCCGCCCGGCCCTCCTCGAGCACCGCGCGAGCCACGTCGCGCTCGCGCTTCTTGGCCAGCAGGAAGCGTGTCCCCGCCCGCCGCGTCGCGGCCGGCCGCGGAACGCGCGCCGCCCGGCGCCGGGCCAGGGCCGGGTCCAGGCGCACGCGCACTCCCCACTCGCGACAGCCGTGGACTCGGGCCAGGACACGCCGAATCTGCGCCTCGGACCCGCGCACGTGCGCGACCGCCCGCTCCTCGCCCGTGAACAACGTGAAGAGCTTCATGGGCAGCGTCGTGAGCCGGCGCGCGAAGTGATCGACCACCCGGGCGTGGGCGGCACCGCGCAGCGCCACCCACTCGAGATCGCGCAGGTGCGCCTCGATCGAGGCGGCGCCGTACTGCGCCAGCGGCGCCTCGGCGGCGACCAGCCATAGCCCGTCACCGGCCGGCACCACGCGCAGGGGGCCAAGGCCGGGCAGACCCCGCGGCGCGCGGGCCAGCGCGGGCGGGCGCTCAGCCTGGACCAGGCAGTACAGGTAGGTCGCGGTATTCGGGATCGGGGTCATCGTTCGAGCTCCCACGTGTGCGCCCATCGCTCGAGCGCGGACACGCCTCGCGGCGGCGGCGCCAGGGCCGACGTCGAAATCATACTCCACGGCCGCCGGCGCGTCCCCGGACCCGGCGCGGCGAGGGACCGCCGCTCGGTCGCCCGCGCCCGCCGGCACCGAGTGCAGGTGCCGGAGGTCAGTGCGTTGACGATCACGGCCGGCACCGCGATCCCGAGCCGCCGCAGCCGTGCCAGCAGCCGGTCGGTCTCGCGCCGCGGCAGCTCGGCGGCGCGAGTGACGGCGACGACGCCGGCCCGGGCGGGGTCGGCGAGCAGCGCGCGCAGCGCGCGCAGGCGGCGCGCGGTGGCGACCAGCTCGGCGGCGACCTCGCCCAGGCCGACCACCTCACGGTACTTCAGCAAGATGGCCAGTAGCGCGTGGACCCAGCCCAGCGCCGTCTCTGGCATCGCAAGCAGCCGCAAGGCGTGGCCGGTGGGAGCGGCGTCCAGCACGACGACGGCGTACTGCGGCCGCCGCTCCAGCAGCGCTTCGACGACTGCGAGCACCGCGAACAGCTCGTCCAGCCCGGG
Organism: uncultured Candidatus Rokubacteria bacterium; assembly: GCA_963827505.1. GTDB lineage: Bacteria > Methylomirabilota > Methylomirabilia > Rokubacteriales > CSP1-6 > AR5. Next base: position 393,634 of record CAWHBD010000001.1, read on the forward strand.
CGGCGCCAGGTCCATCAGCCCGTGCAGCGCCTGTCGGTCGTAGGCGACATCGAACCGCGAGCCGCGCAGCAACGCGTCGAACGTCTCCTCGACGGCGTCGCGGTAACGCGCCCGCATCCGGGCGAGGGCGCCGTCGGCGTCGAGCTCACGGGCGCGGAGGCCGGTGGGCGCGCCGGGCACCGGGCGCTCGTCGTCGTTCAGGGCAGTCTCGAGGACGTCGCCGAGGGAGTGCGCGGGATCGGCCGACAGCAGAAGCACAGGGGCGTCGGGGCGTCGCCGGGCGAGCGCCAGCGCCGTCGCGGCCGCACACGTGCTCTTGCCCACGCCCCCCTTGCCCGCGAAGACGATCAGGCGAAGGCCGGAGCGCGCCAGGCGATCGAGCCAGGCCGCACCCGAGCCCGACGGCGCCGCCACGTGTGGCCGGACCGGCGCGGGGCTGCGCGGCGCGCGCGCGGAGACATCGCGGACACCGGTGCGCGCCTCCAGCAGGCGGCCGATGCGACGAAGCGCGGCCAGGCCGCGGGGCTCGGGATCGAGCGCGGGTAGCGTGCGCAGGCGGCGCGTCGGAAACGCGCGCCGCGCATCGGCCAGCACGCGCGTCTCCTCGGCGCGGCGCCCGTCACAGAGCGGGCAGGCCGGCGCCGGCGGCGTGCATCGGTTGGCGACCAGCTCGCCGACCTCGAGGCCGGCGGCGGCCAGCGCAGCCACGCCGTCGCGCGTCTCTTCCAGCGCGAGGCGCTCGGGGAGCAGCAGCCACGTGAAGCGGCACCGGGCGGGGTCGCGCAGGTGGGCCGCCAGCTCGCGGCCGTCGGCGTCGAGCTCGCCGATGAGTCGGTCGGCTGCGCCGGCCCGGTAACCGCGGCCGAAGCTGTCGGTCAGATACCGGTGCTTGGCGTGCATGTCGTCCAGCACGGCGGCCAGCCGCTGGAGCACGCGGGGGGTGTCGAGCATCCGCAGGGTGTGGCCGGTCGGCGCCGTGTCGACCACCACCAGCTCCCACCGCCGACGCGCGGCGAGCCGGGCAACCTCTACGAGCGCCATCAGCTCGTCGACGCCCGGGAAGGACAGGCGGAGCAACCGCTCCAGGTCCTCGTCGTCCAGGTAGGTCCCGCGCTCGGCGATCGTCCGCAGCGTCGACCGGCGGCGGGCCAGCCACCGCGCCAGCGCACGGTCGGCGTCGAGCTCGACGGCCTCCAGCGTGCCGCGCCGCACTCGGCAACCGCCGGGCCCCGGCGCCGAGCCGCCGGCCGACGGCGTCGCCGAGGGAGTGGGCCGGATCGGTGGAGACGAGGCCGACGCGGCGACCGCGCTCGGCCGCCGCCACTGCCGTCGCCGCCGCGCAGGTGGTCTTGCCCACGCCCCCCTTGCCGCCGAAGACGTGCAGCCCCGGCGTCGGGGCGGGGCGCCCGCTCACCGGGCCCGTGATCCGCCGGGCGAACCGTCGTCGACGTCGTCGGCAACGCTGACGTCGATGCCGGAGATGCGCAGGGGTCCGGCGTCCTCCCCGGCCGCCTCGGCCCGGAGCTCGCGCAAGCGGGCGAGCAGGTCGCGCTCGACCCTTGAGAACTCCTCGGCGCTCAGCTCGCCGAGCTCCAGGCGCATCTGGGCGGCCAGCAGCTCCTCGCGCAGCACGTCAGCATCGTTCATCTCGGCGTCGACGGCCTCGGCGATCTGGCGGAGCACGAACTTGATCCCGCCGATGACGAGCGTGTCGAGGATGATCACGCGGCGTCGCCTACTTCGCCCGCTCCAGCTTGAGGCGGATGTTGACGAAGTTGTAGGGCGGCCACGGCCCCGTGTACCGGAACGTCAGCGTCTCGTAGCGGGCGCCCAGGGTCTTCACCCGCGCGTCGAAGGCCGCTTCGCGAGCGCGCTCGACCAGGAAGGCGGCGTTCATGATCATCTTGTCACCGATCGGCTTGTTGGCGCGGGAGGCCACGCACACGTCGCGCAGGGCCTCGAAGATCTCGCTGACGTACTGCTCGGAGCGGCTCTGGAGGGCGCCGTCGACCAGCCGGCCGTACTGCACACGGGCGAAGTACGTCGATCCCTTCTGGGTGGCGATCTCGCTCTTGAGCCGGCGGATGTCCTCGTCCTCGTGCTCGAGGTGGCGGATCATCGCGTCGCGGTCCCACAGCACCTTGAGGCCGAACTCGACCTTGTTCTCCATCTTCATCAGCACGTCCTGGAAGGCGCCGTGAGCGCCGCGCAGCAGCTCCACGATGTCGTCGCGCGTCTTGAACACCGTGCCGAACGACATGGGGATGACCGTCTGGTACTTCATCACGGCCTCGTTCACCCGCTCGTGGGCCAGCACGTTCTCGCGGGTGGCGTCCAGCACCTCGATGGGGGCGTCGGACACGACGGCGGCGATGTCCTCGTAGAGCACTGTGTGGACCTCGCCGGGCGGCGCGCCGAAGCCGATGGGGCCGAACCGCGAGCGCCTCGTCCGCGCGGACGATGCAGTAGACGTACTTGCCGCGCTTGTCCGAGGAGGCGGGCGGGCCGCCGGGGGTGCGGGTGGCGCCGGCCGGCAAATGGGAGCCCGGCGTGGGCTCGCGGATGACGCGCGATTCCACCGGGGTCGCCGGCCGGGAGGCTCGGGCCCCACCGGCGGCCGAACGTTGACGGACGGGCCGCTTGGCCGTACGGCTCATGATGTGGGCTCTCCCGATCGGGGCCGGGCGGCACCGAGGATCGTGTGGATCTCCTCCAGCAGCCGCTCGGGCAGGCATGGCTTGGTGATGAACACGTCGCACCCGGCATCGAACGCGCCCTTGGAGTGACCGGCCAGCGCGTGACCGGTCAGCGCGATGACGGGGATGTCGCGCGTGCGCGGGTCCCCCTTCAATCGGCGCGTCGCCTCCCATCCGTCGAGGCCGGGTAGCGAGAGGTCCATGACGATGACATCGGGGCGTAGCGCGAACGCCTTGTCGAGCGCCTGGTGGCCGTTCTCGGCCTCCTCCACCCGCAGTCCGGAGTACGTGAGGAACTGCACGTAGATGTCCCGGTTGTCCGGGTAGTCGTCGACCAGCAGCACCAGCGTGGGCGGAGCCGACGTCGTCACGGGTCGTCCCTGGGTGCGCGCGGCAAGGCCAGGGTGAAGGTCGACCCCTCGCCCAGTGCGCTCCGCACGGTAAGCTCACCGCCCAGCATCGAGGCCAGGCGACGGCAGATGGCCAGGCCCAGGCCGGCGCCCGTGTACTGGCGGGTCGGCGAATCGTCGGCCTGACGGAAGTCCTCGAAGATCACCGCCTGATCCTTGGGCGAGATGCCGATGCCGCTGTCGGACACCGCGATGGCCACCCGGTCGGCCGGGTCGACGGCCGCCGTCACCGTGACCCACCCCTGCGGCGTGAACTTCAGCGCGTTGGTGATCAGGTTGATGACGATCTGCTTGACCTTCTGGCGGTCGCTGCGCAGCGGCTGCAGCCCGCCGTCCACCTCCGTGGTCACGCTCAGCTGGGCGCGGGCGATGAGCGGCTCCACTTCGGCCAGCACCTCGCGCACGAGGTCGGGGATCGGGAACTCGGCGAGCGTCAGCGGCATCTTCCCCGCCTCGATGCGGCTGATGTCGAGAATGTCGTTGATGATCGACAGCAGGTGCTGCGAGTTGGAGTCGATGCGCTCCAGGTTGCGCCGCTGATTGGCCGCCAGCTCGCCCGACACGCCCTTGAGCAGCATGCTGGTGTAGCCCAGGATGGCGTTGAGGGGCGTGCGGAACTCGTGGGACATGTTCGCCAGGAACTGTGACTTGAGCGCCGAGGCCTGCTCCAGCGCGATGTGTGAGCGCCGCAGGAGCTCGTTCTGGCGGACCAGCTCCGCGGTCGCCTCCCGGACCTTCAGCTCCAGCTCGGCCGAGGCCCGCTTCAGCTCCTCGTACAGGCGAGCCCGCTCGAGCTCCTCGGTGCGGTCGTGCAGGATCGTGACCACGGCCGTCACCTCGCCGTGCTCGGATACGATCTTGCCGGAGATGGCCTCCATGGGCACGGCGGCGCCCGTCCCCGGGTCGACCAGGCTGATGCGGCCGCTCCGCCGCAGCGAGTCGCCCTCGAAGAACAGGTTCGACACGAACGAGGAGAAGTGGGCGTCGTTGGCCCGCACGATGCGCTGGGCCTCCGCGCTGCTGGCGTCGGCGGCGGTGAACAGGTGCTCGGCCGGCGCGTTCATCATGACGGTGTTGCCGCCGGGGTCGGTGACCATGATCGGGTCGGCCACCGAGTCGATGACGAGGTCGAGGCGGTCGCGCTCGGCCCGGGCGCCGGCCTCGGTCTCGCGCAGCTTGCGGTAGTTGTCCTCCAGCTCGGCGGTCGCCCGCTGCAGGTCGGTGACGTTTCTCAGGATGGACACGATCCCGGTGCCCTCGCGAGCGTCGGAGGTCATCGTGCTGAGCAGCTCGAAGAGCAGGTCGGAGCCGTCGACGGGATCGACCAGCGGCACCTCGTGGCGCGACGCCTCGGCGCCCTCGATGGCGTGGCGAGTGAGCGCGGCCGAGAAGAGCATGTTGTTGAGCGCCACCGCCCGCCGGCGCCCCTCGCTCTGGTCGTCGTCGGTGGCGAGCAGCGCCTCGGCCCGGGCGTTGGCGATGATGATCCGGCCCTCGTTGTCGGTCAGCAAGATCGGATCGGTGACCGCGTTGATGATGCTCGACAGCAGGCCCCGCTCGCGCTGCAGTCGGCGCTCGGACTCCTCGATCCGCAGCGTCGCGAGGAGCGCGGCCATCCGTGGCCCCACGACGCGGCCCAGCCAGCGCGCCTCCCGGAGGAGCACGGGAGTCGGCGGTGAGGCCAGGAGCAGGCCGGCGGGCAGGTCGCGCGGATGCAGCGGCGCCAGGGCGATGGCCAGGACGTCGCGCCGGCCCAGCGGGGTGGCGGGGGCGCGGCTGCCGTTGGGGGCGATCATCATGGGTGCGGCGGCCAGCAGCGCCCGCGTCAACGGGTGCTCGCTGAGCTCGAGATCGACGCTGAAGCCCTCGATCCGCTCGGGCGGCACGCCGACGCTGGCCACCGGGACCAGGCGAGGGCCCGTCCCCGCGTGCGCGGCCAGGCACACGCCCCACCGCAGCCCTGCGCGTCGCTGCAGCCACGCAAGCGTGCGCTGACCGCACTGGGCCGCGGTACCGGCCACCAACAGGGCCTCCAGCAGCTCGAGATGAGCGGCGCCGCGGGAAGCGCGGGCTCGGCCGCCCGCTCGGGGAGCCGTGGTCCGTACGGACCGCATGGGTTATGTCGTCTTGAGGCTCGACGCCCGACGACGGCGAGCGCCGTTGCGGCCGGCCGCGGCGAGGCGCGCGCGGAGCGAAGCGTTCTCGGCGAGGACTGCCTCGGTGGCCCGGCCGTCACTGGCGGATAGCGCGGGCTTGGACACCGACGAGGCCGAGCCGACCGCCTCCGAGTACTTGAGGTAGGTGTCGATCGAGGCCACGACCACGCGGGCCTCGACGGTGATCAGGTCGATGCCGACGAGGGAGACGCGCACCCACGCGTCGATGACGATGCCCTTGTCGAGCACCCGATCGAGCACGTCGATGAGGCTGCTTCCGCCGGTCGTGCGTTCAACAGGCATCGTTGAATCTCCCCGGGAACGTTCGCCGTCCCCTCATTCGGCCCGTCGGGCCCGTCCGGCTGGCTTGGCCGCCAGCGCGGCGACGCGCCGCTCGAGGCTACGGATCTGCTTCTTCAGCGCTTCGTTCTCCACCGCCAGGCGATCGCGGCCCGGGGCCAGGTGCGTGTCGTACCGCCACCAGTCCAGCCCGATCTGCTCGGCCTTGTCGATCGAGCAGACGATCAGCCGGATGCGGATGGTCAGGAGCTCGACCTCGGCCAGGGAGACCTTGATGTCGCCGGCTACCACGAGGCCCTTGTCGAGGACGCGGTCGAGCACGTCCACGAGCCCGCTGGCCCGGCCGTTCGTCGAGGGTAGATCCGTCCGCATGTTCATGCGCTCGTGAGGTGTTCGTGCGGCGCCAGTCGATCACAGGCGCCCTGTAGACTGGCGAGAAGTATACGTAGAAATCGACGCGTGTGGGAAGTGGGAAATATTTTCCCTACCCGCGCCGTGTAAGGGCTACACGTCCGTTGGTAGATTGTCGGAGGAGGTCAGTTCATCGCTAGCAGCAGGTCGGTGTGCACGAGATCCCAGGCCGCTGCGTCGACGTCGACCGTGCGGCACAGCGCGGTCTCGCAGCGGCGGCAGGTGATCTCGATGCAGTAGCTCGTCTCCTGCGGTGGGTCGAGGTGGATCGCCAGCACCCCGCACGAGCCGTGTTCATGTACGAACTTGCGAAGATCGGACAGCACCCCCATGAATGGCTCCCGACTGCGACCGACGCCCTGTGCGTCGATGCTGAGGTTGGTGGGTCACGCCGGCGAGGTCTGAGTCGTCCTCGCGGCTCCGGAGCGACGCGGCGGTGCGTCGTCGTCCTCCGGGCAGGTCGGGAGACCTCCAAGAACTGTACCAGGCAGCGGCCCAATCAGCGGGGACGGGCGTCGAGCAGCTCGGCAACGGCCGAGCGGAGGGAGCCGGGCTCGACCGGCTTGGCGAGGTGACGATCGTAGCCGGCGCGGAGCGCGTCCAGGCGATCCGACTCGCGCGCGAACGCCGACAGCGCGATGGCCGGCACCCCGCCGCCAGGCAGCCGGCGCACCGCCCGGATCAGGTCGAAGCCGTCGTGGCCGGCCATGCCGATGTCGCTAATCAGCACGTCGGGTGGCGCCGACCGGAAGGCGTCGAGCGCGGCCGCGGCGCTCTCTACATCGACCACCTCGGCGCCCAACTCGCGCAGGATCACACCCACCACCTCCCGGGTGTCGGCGTCGTCCTCGACGACCAGCAAGCGAACGCCCCGCAGCGAACCCGTGCCCCCTGACAGCGCCACCAGCTCGGCAAAGGCCTCGACGTCGTCGACGTCGTCCTCTCTGGGCGGCTCCGCCGGCAGCCACACCGTAAAGGTCGCGCCGCGGCCGAGGCCGGGGCTGAAGGCCTCCACCCGCCCTCCGTGCAGCTCGACCAGGTGTCGCACGATCGCCAGCCCGAGCCCCAGGCCGGTATGCGTGCGACGGCTGGTCCCCTCGGCCTGACGGAAAGGCTCGAACACGTGAGGCAGCAGGGTGGCGTCGATGCCGCGCCCGGTGTCGGTGACGGCTACCCGGAGCCCCTCACCGTCGGGACCGGCAGTGACCGTGACCCGGCCGCCGGGCGCCGTGAACTTGACGGCGTTGGAGAGCAGGTTGGAGAACACCTGCTGCAGCCGGCCACCGTCGCCGCGTACGCTGCGGCCGGTGGCGTCCACGTCGAGGTCGATCGCGACGTCCTTGAGGGCGGCCGCCGCCTGCACACCCTCGACGGCCGTGCGCAGCACCGTCGCCGGCACCACGTCACGGATCTCCAGCACCATCTTGCCGGAGATGATCCGCGAGACGTCGAGCAGGTCCTCGACGATCTGGGCCTGCAGCCGCGTGTTGCGCTCGATCACCTCGATGGCGTGGGCGGTCGCGTCGCGGTCGAGACGGTTGCCGGCGAGCATGCGGATCCAGCCGAGCATCGCCGTCAGCGGGGTGCGCAGCTCGTGGGAGAGAACGGCCAGGAACTCGTCCTTAGCCCGATTGGACGCCTCCGCCCCCAACCGGGCGCGCTGCTCCATGCGCAGCAGCTCGGCGCTCATGGTCTCCACCCGCTTGCGCTCGGAGATGTCGGTCAGGATCACCAAGCCCCCCTCGGGCCGCCCCTCCTCGTCCCGGATCGTCTCGCTGACAAGCTGCAACCAGCGACCTCCGATCGCGAACTCGCGCACCGCCCGTGCCTCGGGGATGAGCAGGGTGCGCAACTCGCTTGCGGGCAGGCCCAGGAGGCGGGCGGTCACCTCGGCGCCGTCGCCACCGGACAGCTCCTCGCCGTCGCCGACCAGCCGGCCGAACACCGCGTTGTGGCGCAGGATCCGCCCCTCACGGTCGAGGACACACACGGCGTCGGAGATGGCGTCGAACGTCAGCTGCCACTGGCGCGCGGCCGCCCGCAGCGCCTCCTCGGCCTGGCGCGCCCGCGCCACCGAGCGGACCGTCGCCAGCAGGATCTCCGGCGCCACCGGCTCGACCAGGAAGCCATCGGCGCCGGCGTCGAGGCCGCGCGCGTGATCATCGGGAGTCCGGTGGGCCGCGCTCAGATGCAGCACGGGGATGACGGCGGTGATCGGGTGGGCCTTGAGCCGGCGGCACACCTCGTAGCCGTCGAGGTCGGGCAGCTTCACGTCGAGCAGCACCACGTGCGGACGGGTCGCGATCGCCTGCTCCAGAGCCTCCCGGCCGGTCTGCGCCTCGATCACCTCGAACCCGGACTGCTGCAGGAGCTTGGTGCGGGCGTAGCGGGCGGGACCGTAGTCGTCGGCGTTGAGAACGCGCAGGCGCTCGCCGCCGGTCATCGCTCCGCCCCCGCCTGCACGAGTGCGCGCCGCAGCTCGACGGCGGCGTCACGGTGGGTGAGCGTCTCCTTGGACATCACGGTGATCCCACGCCGGCGCAGGTCGTCGCGCTCCTCGGCGCTGAGGCCGCGCACGGTGCTGATGATGATGGGGACATCCTGGGTGGCCGGATCGGCCTCGAGCGCCTCGACGATCTCGATCCCCGACATGCCGGGCATGTGCAGGTCGCAGACGATCACGCTGGGCCGCTGGGTCCGGGCGAGCTCCAGGCCGCTGACGCCGTCGGGGGCCTCGCTCACCACGAAGGGCAGGTCGCGGAAGAGCCCCTTCAACAGGTAGCGGGCGATCTCATCGTCGTCGATGATCAGCGCCCGCCGCACGTCACTGCCGCCGCCGAGGGCGTGGAGCTGGCTAAGCAGCCACTGGCGCTCGATCGGCTTGCGGGCGTAGCTGTCGGCCCCCATGGCCAGCGCCTGGCGGCCATCGTCCATCTGGGTGATGACCAGGACCGGCACCTGCTGGGTCGCCTCGCCCTGCTTCACCTCGGCCAGGAAGTCCCAGGACGGCTCGCCGTCGAGGATGACGTCGAGGATGATCACGCGGGGGCGCAGTGTGCGCAGTAGCTGGCGGGCCTCGGCCAGGCTCCGGGCCGGGACCATCTGGAAGGCGGTGCCGCGCAACAGGCGCTGGTACACGACGACCATGCCGGGATCGTCCTCGACGACCAGGACCGGTAGGCGGGCCGGGTCGATCTCCCATTGCACGGGCACGTCAGCGCGGCGGGGGGCGACCTCGGTGTCGCTCGGGTGGTAGACGAGCGGCAGCACCAGCGAAAAGGTCGAGCCCTGGCCCGGCGTGCTCTCGACCGTCACCCGGCCGCCGAGCAGGGCGGCCAGCTTGCGGGTCAGCGGCAACCCCAGCCCGGTGCCGCGCACGCGACGCTGCACGGGGCTGTCGAGCTGGCTGAACTCCTCGAAGATGCGCTCCTGGTCCTCGGCCGCGATGCCGATGCCGGTGTCGCTCACCGCGAACACGACGCTGTCGGGCCCGACCAGCCGGGCGCTCACGCGGATCTCGCCCGCCTCCGTGAACTTGAGCGCGTTGGAGATGAAGTTGCGCAGGATCTGCGAGACCTTCGCCTCGTCGCTCTGGATCACCGGCACCTCAGGGGCGTCCTCGAAGACGAGGCTGAGCGAGGAGGTCAGGAGCAGCGGGCGCAACATACCCCGCAGGGCGCCGAACAGGTGGGGGACGTCGAACTCGACCGGTCGGATGACGATCTTGCCCGCCTCGACCTTGGCGAGGTCGAGCAGGTCGTTCACCAGGTCGGACAGGTCCTCGGCGGCCTTGCGCACGAAGGCGACCTGGCGTGTCTGCTCCTCGGACAGCGGGCCGTCGACGTGGTCCAGGAGCAGCCGCGAGAGCGCCAGGATCGAGTTGAGCGGCGTGCGGAACTCGTGGCTCATGTTCGACAGGAACTTCGACTTCAGCTCGTCGGCCCGGCGCAGGTGATCGGCCCGCTCGTCCAGCTCGGCGTAGAGCGCGACGACGCCGCGGTTGGTGTCCTCCAGCTCCCGGCTGAGCCGCTCCAGCTCCTCCTGGCGGTGCCGAAGCTCCTCCAGGGTCCGCAGCAGCTCCTGGTTCTGCTCCATGACCTCGGCCAGCGGCTCCGACGGGCGGTAGCGAACCAGCTCCTCGGCGATCGCGGCGACGCTCGCCGACGTCAGCGGCTCGCCCCGCCACGGGATCACCTTGCGCATGGTCACCACGGTGCCGCCGGACGACGACGTCTCGACCTCGAGGGCATCCATCAGCCGCTTGGCGCCCGATCAGCCCCAGCCCCAGGCCGGTGTGCGACCGGTACTCGCCGCCGAGGATGGCCGGCAGCTCGGTGATGCCGGGGCCGTGGTCGCGCACCGCAATCACCAGCAACTGGGGCGCGCTCCTCCCCTCGATCGCGAACTCCACCCGGCCGCCGCCGGCGTAGCGGACCGCGTTGCGGGCGATCTCGGACACGGCGGTGGCGATTCGCGTCTGGGCCTGCACGTCGAAGCCGAGCAGCTCGGCCACCTGCCGGGCTCGCTGGCGCGCGTTGACGACATCGTGCTGACGGCCGATGTTGACGCTGAGGACGTCGAGCTTCACGACGACGCTCCCCGCACGACGACGATGCTGGCGTCGTCGCGGCGGCGGGCAAAGTCCCGGTAGAGGACGCCGGCCACCAGGCTGGGATCGCGCTGCAGTAACCCCGGATAGGGTTCCAGGTCGCGCAGCGAGGCCACTCCGTCGGAGTGCACGACGAGCACGGCGTGCTCGGGCCACGGGTAGCTGTACTCGGCGATCCTGGAGGCGTTGTGCCCGGCCGTGCCGTGGTGGGAGACGAGGTGCCGCACGGGCCCGGGCCCGTACACCGAGGCGGCGACATTGCCCAGGCCGGCGAAGCGCACCACCCGGCGGGTCACGTCGACGTCGGCCACGGCGACGGCGGCGCCGCGGGTCGCCCGCAGCGCCTCGTGCAGTGCCGTCACCCGCGCGGCCGGAGGCACGCCGGCGTGCCGACGAAAGGCCTGGACACATTCCCAGGCTGCGTCGGCGGCGCCGGCGCCGTGCCCGAGCCCGTCGACGACCAGCACGGTGATTCCGTCCCGACGCGGTTCCTGGTCCCAGGCATCCCCACACCGCTCCTCGCTCGCGACCGCCACGCTCAACCCACCGACCGCGGTCGCGCCCGTCGGTGACCTCGTCCCGGTCAACCCAACCCGGATCAGCACGGCGGTCCCGCCCGGGCGCGAGTACACGTCGAGCGTGGTGGCGAGCCGGCGCAGCGCCCCCAGGCCGGTGCCGGGGCTGCCCGCGGTGGAGTAGCCGTCCTCGAAGCAGCGGTCGACGTTCGCCATCCCGCGGCCGCGGTCGAGCGCGAGGATCTCCACTTCGTCGGCGCCGCCGGCCGCCAGCAGCACCTCGCCACCCCCGGCGTGCTTGAGCAAGTTCGTGGCCACCTCGGTGACCGCGAGCGCCACCTGCCCCGTCGTCGATTCGTCGAAGCCCAGCCTCCGGGCCAGGTCGCTGGCCGCGCGGCGCGCCAGACGCCACGTGGCTCGCATCCGTCACCGCGACCGCAGCGGTGGAGCGCAGGCTGTGCACGCTCACGTCCATCGGGTGATCCGGACGGTGGTGCCCGCTCCCGGCTGCGAGTGGAGGTCGAACTCGTTGGACAGCCGCTTGGCCCCGCCCAGCCCCAGGCCCAGTCCGTTACCGGTCGTGAAGCCGTCCCGGAGCGCCTGCTGGACGTCCGCGATGCCCGGCCCCTGGTCGACGAAGGTCAGGCGGACACCTCGCCGCCGGCCTTCGGTGAGGCTTTCGAGCTCGACGGTACCGCCGCCCCCGTGGATCAGCGTGTTGCGGGCCAGCTCGCTGGCGGCGGTGACGAACTTGGTCTGATCCACGAGGGTGAAGCCGGACGCCACCGCCAGTAGCCGGACCGCCTGCCGGACGCGGACGACGTCCTCGGAGCTCTGGATCGGTAGCTTCTCAGTCCGGGCGACGGGCATCCGTATCCTCGCCCGCGCTCGGGTGCCCGTCGACCGGTGGGTGACCGTCGGTCGTCGCGGCCTTCAGCATCTCCATGGCGCGCTCGACGTTCAGCGCGGTCCGCACGCCGCTGAGCGACATGCCGAGCTCGACCAGCGTGATGGCCACGGCCGGCCGCATGCCGACCACGACGGTCTCGGCGTCGAGCACCCGCGACATCGCCGCGATGTTGCCCAGCATGCGGCCGATGAACGAGTCGACCACCTCGAGCGACGAGATGTCGATGAGCACGCCGCGGGCGCGCGTCGTCACGATCCGGTCGGTCAGGTCGTCCTGCAGGGTCAGGGCGAGCTGGTCGTGCATGTCGACCTGGATCGACACCAGGAGCACCGGACCCATCTTGAGGATCGGGATCCGCTCCACGGCCGCCTCAGCGCGGAGCGGCGGAACGAACGACGGACAGCCCGACACGCTGCAGCGCTACCGCGAACGCGTCGGCCAGCGTGGCCTTGGTGACCACGGTCGGTCAGATCGAGCCCGAGGTGTACCACCGTCTGGGCGATCTGGGGCCGGATGCCACTGATGATGCAGTCGGCGCCCATGAGGCGGGCGGCCGCCACCGTCTTCAGCAGGTGCTGGGCGACGAGCGTGTCGACGGTGGGCACCCCGGTGATGTCGATGACCGCGATGCGGGCGCCGGTGTCGACGATGCGCTGGAGCAGGTTCTCCATGACGACCTGGGTGCGGGCGCTGTCCAGCGTACCGATGAGCGGCAGCCCCAGGATACCGTCCCAGAGCTGTACGACCGGGGTCGACAGCTCGAGCATTTCCTGGCTCTGGCTGACGATGATCGCCTCGCGGCTCTTCTGGTAGACCTCGGTCGTGTAGAGCCCCAGGTTGTCGAGCAGACCCGTGACGTACACGGTCTCCTCGGCGAGGACCCGGGCGTCGGTCCCGAGGTACTGCTGCAGGAGGCCGAAGAGTGGCGCCTTGAGCGAGAACACGAACAGCGCGGTCTCCGAGGGGCTGAAGCCCAGTCGCACCCGCGACTCGGACAGCGTGCGCAGCAGCTCCCGGACCGGCTCCCACCGCGGCCCTGCCACGTCGTCACCGCCGAGGCCGGCCGCCTCGCGCAGCAGGCGCAGGAACTGCTGCGACTGCTCGCGCAGCTCGCCCTCGTCGATGAGATCCCGCCGGCTGGCGACGGACTGGCGCTGGTGCTCCACCCAGGCGAGGAGGAGCTCCTTGTCGTGCTGCTCCAAGAACTGGGCGATTCGGCTCGGTTGATCAGGGCTCATGGCACCACGCGGCCTCGGCAGGCGGTAAGAGCAACGTTGTTCCCGCCGACGGTGGACGGCCTAGGGGCCGCGACGGGCCAGCAGCCGCTTGACGGTATCCACCAACAGCTGGGGTTCGACCGGTTCCGTCAGGTACTCGTCGGCGCCGGCGTCGAGGCCCCGCCGCCGGTGCTCGGCGTCGGAGAAAACCGCCGTCTTGTGCACGATCGGAATCCCACTGGTCACGGTATCCGCCTTGAGCCGGCGGCACACCTCGAAGCCGTCCATGTCCTGCAGCGCGATGTCGAGCACAATGAGGTCGGGGGCCATACGAGCCAGCCGCAGGGCATCGCGACCGGTCGCCGTCTCCCGGACGTCGTAGCCGGCGCCCGTGAGCGTTTTCACCAGGGCGTAGCGAGCGTCGGGCCGATCATCGACGACGAGGATGGTGTTCATGGGTGGGGATAGGTTCATCCTATGCGGGGGCCTCCGGACTGTCAACGACTCGGCCCGACGCGCGTGGAGGCCCCCTTGCATCCCCCGTCGCGACACAGTACTAATGCTGCGTTGAGCGGCGAAGACGCGCGACCAGGCGAGGCCGAGACGCTGCTGGCGATCGCCGGCACCCTGGCCGGGGGCCTCGACTTCACGGAGGCCCTTCGCCAGACCTGCCGCCATCTCGCCCACTTCACCGGCGCCGACACCGTGGCCGCTCACGTGCTCAACCCGGCCCGCACCCGACTGTTCCCGATCGCTGCCTACCGGGTTCCCAAGGAGGCCCTGTCCGGGCTGGCGGGCGAGGCGCTGCCGGTTGAAGCCCAGGGCTTCCGCGACTCCGTCCTCGCCGGTAATGTCGCCTGGTCGGACGACGTGCAGAACGACCCGCGCTTCGCCTTCCCGCTCTTTCGTCGGTTTTCACACCGCTCCGGCCTCGTCATCCCGCTACACGAGAGCGAGGAAGCCACGGGCGTCGTGGGCTCCTTCTACCTGGTGTGGTGGGAGACGGCTCGCCGCTTCGAGACCGCCGAGGTGGCCACGCTGCAGGCGATCGGACACCAGGTCGGCCTCCTGCTGAGAAATTCGCGGCTGTTGGCCGAGGCCCAGCAGCAGCGCGCCGAGGCCGAGGCCGCCGAAGCCCGCTACCGCAGCCTGCTCGAGCGGGTCCCGGCCGGCGTGTGGCGTACCAGCCAGGCCGGGCAGATCCTCGATGCCAACCCGGCCGTGGTGCAGATGCTCGGCTACCGCGACCGCAGCGCGCTGCTGGCGACCCACGTGACCGACCTGTACGTCGATCCCGCCGACCGCGACCGCTTGCGGGTGGCCCTGGCCGGCAACGGCGTGGCCGACTTCACCGCCCAGCTCCGCCGCGTCGACGGCAGCACGCTGTGGGCCCGCATGCAGGTGCGGGCCACGGTGGACGACGGCCGGATGGTCTTCGAGGGTGTCATGGAGGACGTCAGCGATCGCCGCCGGCTCGAGGAGGCCGAGCGGCAGGCCGAGGCACTCCGCTACGTCGCCCACCTCGCCAACGCCGCCGCCCACGAGATCAACAACCCGCTCTCGGTCATCACCGCGCGGCTGGAGCTGCTGCGGCGCCGCTTGACCGAGCCCGCCGACGGCGCCAAGCTCGACGCCGCCATCGAGAGCGTCCGGCGCATCGCCGACATCATCGCCCACATGGGCCGCATCACGCGCCTGGAGGTGCACGGCGGCACGCCCAACATCCCGCCCATGCTCGACATTCGAAAGTCGAGCCCGTCAGGTCCGGCGTAGCGCGGCGATCAGCTCCACGAGGTCTTCGGGGTCGACGGGCTTGGTCGCATGGGCCGCGAACCCCAGCCGGAGCGCGCGCTCGCGCACCTCGTCGCCGACATAGGCCGTCAACGCGACCGCGGGGACGCCCCTTCCAGCCGCGCGCACGGCCGTGATCAGCTCGTAGCCGTCGGCGCCCGGCATCGCTAGGTCGCTGACGAGGACGTCGACGGCGGCGCGCGCCATGATCTCCAGGGCCTCGGCCACGCCGCCGGCCAGGTGGACCTCGGCGCCCCGCTCGCGCAGCACCACGCCCAGCAGCTCGCGCGCGTCACCGTGATCGTCGACGACCAGCAGGCGAAGGCCGTCGAGCCGCGTGCCGGCGCTGCTCCGCTCGACTGCGCCCACCCGGACACGCGGCGTGCGCACGGTCACGATGGGCAGCTCGACCACGAAGGTCGCGCCGGCACCACGACCCGCGCTCTCGGCCCGGACGCGTCCGCCGTGCGCCTCGACGAGCTGGCGCACGATGGCCAGGCCGAGGCCGAGCCCCTGGTGCGCGCGCGTGGTCGTGATGTCGGCCTGCTGGAACGGCTCGAATACATGCGGCAACACCCGGCTGTCGATCCCCTCGCCGCTGTCGGCCACGGTGAGTCGCGCCTGCCCGCCGGCGCGGACCAGGCGGACCTCGACGGCGCCGCCTCCGGGCGTGAACTTGACGGCATTGGACAGGAGGTTGGCGACGATCTGCTGCAAGCGGGTGGGGTCGCCCAGCACCTCGCCGGTAGCGGGGTCGAGGCTCACGGTCAGCACCAGCGCCTTGGCCTCGACATCGCCGCGGATGGCGTCGACCGCCTCCTGCACGACCGGGACGAGGTCGAGCGCGAAGCGCTCCAGCTCCAGCTTGCCGGCGATGATGCGGGAGACGTCGAGCAGGTCGTTGATCAACTGGGCCTGCAGCCGGGCGTTGCGCTCGATGACGTCGATCGCGTGTGTCTTCCGGGACTCCTCCATCCGCGGATCCCGCAGCATCCGGAGCCAGCCGAGCATGGCGTTGAGCGGCGTGCGCAGCTCGTGCGACAGCGTGGCCAGGAAGTGGTCCTTGGCTCGGTTGGCCGCGGTGGCCTCGGCCCGGGCGGCGCGCTCGGCCGCGAAGAGCCGGCTGTTGCGGATGGCGATGGCCGCGTGATCGGCCAGCCGCTGGCCCACGGCCTCGTCACGCTCGGTGAATGGGGCCACGGTCCGGCGGCTCACGTAGACGAGTCCCTCGACCGCGTCCTCGCCGCGGATCGGCACGATCAGCCCCGAGCGGATGCCCTCCGCCTCGATGACGGCGCGGTGGTCGAGGTGGAGGTGAGGATCATGGCGGGCGTCGGCGGTCCGGTAGGGCCGTCCCGTCGCCAGCACCAGGCCGCCGAGGCCCTTGCCCGGCGCCAGCCGCAGCTCGTGATCCGGCCTCAGCCCGCTGCCCACCGACAGGCGAAGGCGGAGCGCGTCCGAGTCCGGGTCTCCCAGCACGATGTAGGTCAGGTCGCCGCCGCACAACGTCTGGGCCGCCTCGGCCACCTGCTGCAGCACCCGGTCGAGATCGAGTGAGCGGTTCATCTCCGCCGCCAGAGCGGCGACGACCTCAGATTCCCGTCGCTGGCGTGTCGCCTCCTCGAACAGCCGCGCGTTCTCGACCGCCACCGCCGCCTGGTTGGCGAAGGCCTGCAGCGTGTCGATCTCGGCCGGGGTAAACCGACGCCCGCGGCGATCGGCCACCGACAGCGCCCCGATGACCTGGCCCTTGACGCGCAAGGGAGCGGCCAGCACCGAGGCGTCGCCGGCCTCGGCCATCCCCCGCCGCAACTCCTCGGCGACGACCAGCCGGGCGTCAGCGAACACGTCCTCGCTCCAGACGGCGACCCCCTCGGCCACGGCCAGGCCGGAGACCGAGACGTTGCCGGCGGGCACGACGTGGCCCGGCCGGAACGCGCGCGCCATCCCGCCGCTGAAGGCCACACCGACCAGCGCCCCGTCGGGCGCCCGCAAGCGGAGTCCGGCGGCGCGCACGCCGAAGGTCCCGAGCACGACGCTGACCACGCGCGCCCCCACGTCGCCGACGTCGAGCGTCTCGGTGAAGGAGCGCGCCGTCGCCGCCAGCTCCTCGGCCACCCGGCGGCGCTCCTCGGCCTCGGCGCGGGCGCTTTGCTCGCCCGCCAGCAGGCCGGCACGCTCGCGCTCGGCCCGGGCGCGCTCCCACACCAGGGTGGCCACGGGAAGGATCGTCACCGCCGTCGTCACCATGAAGGCCTGCAGCAGCAGGAGCGACTCGTTGGGGACGCCGGTGGCAAAGGGGCCGAAGCCGCGCACTGTGCCGGCGATGGCCAGCCCGAAGACCACCAGGACGGAGGTGGCCGCCTCGCGCGGCCCGAACCGGAACGCCGCCCACAACAGAACGGGGATCAGCAAGAACTCCAGAGCGTATGTCTTGCGAGCGAACGGCACCACGCCGGCGAAGACCATCTGGGAGACGCCGACCAAGCCGAGCAGCAGGAGCAGCGCCTCGGCCGGTCGCTCGCCCAGGCGGCCGAGGTCGCGGTGGCGGTACCACAGCAGCACCGCTGGCACGACCACGACATCGCCCGCCACGTCGCCCAGCCACCAGGTGGCCCAGATCGCCCAGTAGCCCGACCACGGGGCATACCCGGTCGCGACGAGTGCGGTCACACCGATGGTCGCGCTGAGCGCCGCGCTCGGCACCGCCGCCATGACGAGGAAGCGGAACGCGTCCGAGGCACGCTCGAGCACGCGTAGGCCGCCCAGGAACCGCTCGACCAGACGGGCCCCGGCCAGCCCCGCCAGCGTGTTGCCGATCGCGATGGCCAGCGAGGTGAGGATCGAGCCGGCCGTGGTGAGGTTGACGAGGAAGGCCGCCACGAAGACCGCCGGCCACACGCGCCGGCCCACCAGGAGGAATGCCGCGAGGGCGATGCCGGCCGGGGGCCACACCGGGCTGGCGCTCGCATGCAGGGAAGCGAAATAGTGCAGGCCGGCCTTGCCGGCGAGGAAGTACGCGACACCGATCGCGACGAGGAGTGCCGGCCTGGCCAAACCGCTAGACTTCGTTCTCCCAGACCTGCTCGAGGCGCTGTCGGCGGCGGAGCAGTCGCAGCGTCCCGTCGGGCTCGCGGAGAACCTCGGGGGCCTGCGGGTAGGAGTTGTAGTTGATGGTCGCCATCGCCGCGCAGTAGGCACCGGCACCGCCGACGATCACCAGGTCGCCGGCGCGGGGCGCGGCGCACCCGGCGCGGGGCCAGCGCCTCGGGATCGCCGGGAGCGGGGGTGAGGATGTCCCCCGACTCGCAGCACGGCCCCACGAAGACGACGTCGGCCTCGTCCCGGCCGTCGGCGAGGACGTCGATCGGATGCTGGGCGCCGTAGAGCGAGGGCCGCGTCACCTCGGGCATGCCGGTGTCGAGCTTGGCGAAGCAGGTAGCCGGCGCGCCCGGTGTCGACGACGTCCACGCAGGTGGCGACGATGGTGCCGGCGTTGGCGACGAGATAGGTGCCCGGCTCGATCTCCAGGTGCAGCGCGCGGCCATCGCGCTCGCGGAAGGCCTGCAGCTCGGCCTGCACGTGGGCGCCGACGTCGGCCATGTCGACCGACGGCTCGCCCGGCATGCGGCCCACCTTGAAGCCGCCGCCCAGATTGACCGTCCGCACGTCGGGCAGCCGGGCCGCGAGATCGAGCGTCATCCGAGTGCAGCGCTTCCACACCTCGGGATCGGTGCCGGAGCCGACGTGGCTGTGCAGCCGCGTGAGGCGCAGGTCGTAGCGTTTGGCCAGCGTCGTCGACATCCTCCAGGTATTCGTGCCAGATCCCGAAGCTGGAGGCGGGCCCGCCGGTGTTGGTGCGGTTGGTGGCGCCGGTGCCGAGGCCGGGGTTCATGCGCACCGACACCTCGCGGCCGGCGGCGAGCCGCCCGAAGCGTCGAGCTGGGCGAGCGAGCAGGCGTTGTAGAGGATGCCCCGGGCCAGGTGCTCGGCCAGCCGCGCGCGAGGGCATCTGCGAGGTGAGCTGGATGGCGGCTCGGCTGGGAAGCCGGCCCGCAGCGCGCGCTCAACCTCGTGGTCGCTGGAGGCGTCGACGTGCAGCCCGAGCTCGCGGAACAGCGTGAGGATGCCGCGGCTGGGGTTGGCCTTCATCGCGTAGCGCAGCGTGAACCCGAACGGCGCCGGGAAGGCCAGCGCCCGGCGGGCCGCGCGCCTCCAGCTCCGCCCGATCGTAGAGGTAACACGGGGTCCCGAAACGCTCACGCACCTCGATCGCCTGCTGGGCCGTCAGAGCTGGCATGACGCAGAGATTGGCAGACGCCGGCGCCGGATGCAATGCCCCCGGCACCCGTCCGTCTCGGCGGCGCGCGCCCCGGCGGGCGAGGTGGCCGTGGCGGGGCGACAGGGTCTCCTGAGGTTCCGTTGGCTTCGATCGTGTAGAGCCACACGTAGGACAGGCTTCGACCGTCCCTTCGCGCACCGGGTAGTCTCTCGCGGAACCGAAGGGGACCCTGTCGCCCCGCCACGGCCACCTCGCTCGCCGCGAGCGCGCGCCGGCGGGACGCACGGGTCCCCCGAGTTGTGATCTCGAACCGGAGCCTCTACGGGCTTCTTGAGATGGAGGTCATCCAGAGGTTGAGGCAGCCGCGGTCGAGCGTCACGAGGCGTCCGCCGGCCGGCACTTCGAACGCGCATTCGTCATTGGTGATGGGGCTCCCGCACGCCGCACAGGGCTCATCGCGGCCGCGGCCGCCCCAGAGGCGACCCGGGATCGCGCTCGGGAGCGCACCGTCCTCGATGAGCTGCCGTACGCCTCGCCATCGCGTGGTGAGCCGGGGAGCACCGGATCGTTGATCGATGTCGTCGCGCGGTATCTCGTTCACATCGAGTCTGACGGCCACATCGGCAGGTTTGTTCGGACGGCGAGCGCATTTGTTGCGCGGGAATGTCGTGTCTACAACGTCGCCTCGCCCGTGCCCGGCGCGGGGCGGCGGGACGGTGGGGGCGCGGGGGTCAGGCGCCGGCGGCGAAGATGCGCGCCTTGAGCCGGCGTGGCACCCACACGGCCAGCATGCGCGCCGCGCGGGCGAGGCGCTCGAGCGAGTCGGCCGAGCCCGGCCAATATTTCAGGATGAGCCCGCGATCCACCCAGTTCAGCAGCCCGTCCACGAGGACCGAGGCCAGCAGGAGGTCGTCGAGATAGCCGACGAGGGGGATGAAGTCGGGGATCAGGTCGATCGGGCTGGCCAGGTAGACCATGACCGCCGCGAGGGCGACCTTGGCGGCCCGCGGGAGCATCGGGTCGCGCACCAGCTTGGCGATGAGGCGGACCAGGTCCGGCAGCGCACGCAGCAGCTGCTTCACTCGAGGCTCTCGGCCACCAGCTCGCTGACGTCCTTCACGGCCAGGCGCTCCTCGGCCTCCTTCACCTTCCGCCCGAGGTCCACCATGGCCAGGCAGAACGGACAGGCGGTGGCGACGATGCTGGCCCCCGTCTCCAGCAGCTCCTCGGTGCGGATGATGTTCACGCGCTTTTCCGACTTGACCTCCATCCACATGTGACCGCCCCCGCCGCCGCAGCAGAGCCCTCGCTCGCCGGCGCGGGGTGGATCGACGACCGTCAGGCCCGGCACCGCTCGCGCCACCCGCCGCGGCGCCTCCATGATGCCGTTGTAGCGGCCGAGGTAGCAGGAGTCGTGGAAGGTCACGGTGGCGTCCAGCGGCTTGATGGGCTTGATGCGGCCGGCCTGGATCAGCTCGTCGATGACCGCGAGTGATGGAGCACCTCGTAGGTGCCGCCGAACTGCGGGAACTCGTTCTTGATCGTATTGAAGCAGTGCGGGCAGTGCGTGATGACCTTCTTGAAGCTGTAACGCTTCATCGCCTCGACGTTTTCGCCTGGCAGCGTCTGGTAGAGGTACTCCTCGCCGAGCCGCCGGGCCACCTCGCCGTGGCAGCGCTCCTCCTGCATGACCGCGAAGGACACGCCCGCCTTTTTCAGGATCGGCCACCACCGAGCGGGCGATGGCCTGGTTGCGCCGGTCGTAGGAGGCCGAGCACCCGACCCAGTAGAGGTACTCGACCTCCTTGCCCGCCTCCAGCACGGGGACCTCGAGCCCCTCGGCCCACGCCAGCCGCTCGCCGGCCGGCAGCCCCCACGGGTTGCCGGCGCGCTGGATGTTCTGGAGCGACTGCGGGGCCGTCGAGGGCAGCGCACCCTCGGACAGCGTGAGATAGCGGCGGAGATCGACGATGGTGTCGACGATGTCGATGAAGGCCGGGCACTCCTGCACGCAGGCCATGCAGGTGGTGCACGCCCACAGCTCGTCGGCCTTGATCAGCTCGCCGTGGATCGGCCCCGAGAGCTCGCCGTGCATGTGACGCTTGAGCTTGACGATGATCTGCTTGGGGCTCAGCGCCGTCCCCGCCATGTACGCGGGACACACGGCCTGGCAGCGGCCGCACTCCACGCAGGCGTCGAAATCGAGCCGGCGCTTCCACGAAAACTCCTCGAGCTTGGAGATGCCGAGGCTCTCGGCCTCCTCGATGTTCTCGATCTTGGCGATGGCCCCGCGTGGCGTCAGCTTGGAGAAGAAGATGTTGAGCGGCGTGGTGACCAGGTGCATGAAGTACGAGTGCGGGATGATGGCAATGAAGGCCAGCGAGATCGCCGCGTGGAACAGCCACACGCCCAGGTGCGTTGCCCGCAGGGCCCCCTCGCCCATCCCCACGCCCAGCATGGCCTGGCCCAGCGCATATCCCACCGGCGACCACCCCGCCCACCACGGCTTCACCACGGCGAGCCGGCAGGCTTCCATCACGAACCCGGTAGCGTTGATCACGAACAGCAGGGCGAGCACGTTGGCGAAGCGGGCGGTGGGGTCGATGCGGGCCGGGCGGAGCACGAAGCGCCGCCACACGGCCATGCCGAGGCCGATCACGAAGAACAGGCCGAACAGGTCGAGCACCGTCTCGTAGTAGAGGTAGAAGTCGCCCTTGAGGAGCTTGTAGTCGAACAGCGGCAGCGTGATGTCGTAGTCGATCGTGGCCAGCGCGGTGCCGATGAACAGGGCGAGGAAGCCCCAGAACATGATGGCGTGCATCACGCCGGGGTAGGCCTGCGAGAGCACGCGCACCTGGCCGAGTGCGTGGGTCGCCACGAGCCCCAGCCGGCGTGGAATCTGGTCGAAGCGCTGCTCGGGGCCACCCGCGCGCCACAGCTGCACGCGCTGCCACACACCCCACGCGAACAGCGCGATGGCGACGGCGCCGCCGACGTAGAGCAGCACGTGCGCCCAGCCCGGAATGTTCCAGAACGTATCGCGGAATGGCACCGTGGCCGTCGTCATGAGGGCTCCAACGATATCATGGGCAACAGGGCGGTCATCGCCGAGTACGGGTCGACGTCGCCCGCTTCGACCTCGTCGACCTTCGCACGCAGGGGACCGCCGGCGAGCTCGCGCGCGAGCCGGGCCCGGAACTCTTCCACCAGCAGGGACTCGAGCTCCGAGCGACGGCGGCGCCGGCGGCGCGCCTCGAAGGCCCCGCCCGCCTCCAGCGCCGCCCGGTGGCGGCGGATGTCGGCCAGCAGCTCGACGACGCCGACGTCGGCCTGGGCCTGGCAGGCCAGCACCGGTGTCTCCCAGTCGACGTCCTTGGGCGTGGTCGTGCTGCTGTAGTGCAGGTGCGCCGCGAACTTCAGCTCGGCCATCAGGGCGGGGGCGCCGGACCGATCGGCCTTGTTCACGACGAAGAGGTCGGCGGCCTCCATCAGGCCCGCCTTCATCGTCTGGATGGCGTCGCCCGACTCCGGCACCAGGACCACCACGGTGGTATCGGCCAGCCGCATGATGTCGAGCTCGGTCTGGCCCACGCCCACGGTCTCCACCAGCACCCAGTCGTGACCGAAGGCCAGCAGCAGCGTGAGGACCTCGGCGGTCGCCCGGGAGAGACCGCCGAGCGAGCCGCGCGTGGCCATCGACCGGATGAACACGCCGGGGTCGAGCGCATGCGCCTGCATCCGGATGCGATCGCCGAGCACGGCCCCGCCCGTGAATGGGCTGGAGGGATCGACGGCGACGATACCGACCGTGGCCCCTGCCGCGCGCAGATGAGCGGTAAGCCGGTCGACCACCGTCGACTTCCCCGCCCCCGGCGGCCCCGTGAGCCCCACGACGTAGCCGCGCCGCGCACGCGGATACACGGCCTTCATGATCTGCGGCACGTGCACGGTCCGGTTCTCGACGTGCGTGATTAGCCGCGCCAGCGCGAGCCGATCCCCGCCGAGCATCCGCTCGACGAGCGCCCCCGGATCCACCCGCCGCGACGACGAATTCTCGGCCATGAACGCCAAACCCGGGAATTGTAGCACCCGCCCTTGTCGGCGCCCGATCCACGCCCGAGAACGGCGGCGGGGCGCCGCCGTTCGACGCCCCGGCTGCGGGCGAGATGAATCTCCACGGCCTTGATTGTTGGAGCAAGGGGGGGCGCGCGGCGCGCCCCCCTTTGCCCCCCACTCGCGCGGGGTGAGACACGCGCTCATCCAACCGCGGCGCTGTTGGAGCAAGGGGGGGCGCGCGACGCGCCCCCCCTTTGAACCCCCCGCTCGCGCGGGGTGAGACACGCGCTCATCCAACCGCGGCGCGTTGGAGCAAAGGGGGGGCGCGCGACGCGCCCCCCCCTTTGAACCCCCCGCTCGCGCGAGGTGAAACACGCGCTCATCCAACCGCGGCGACGTTGCGTGGGCGGCGGGGCGCAAACCCCGCCGCCCGGGAGCGAGCTACTGGCGGATGAAGGTCAGGTCGGTCTCGATCGCGATGTCGTTGGAGAGCTTGAGGATGAGGAGCTGCGGGATCTGCATGGCGTGGTCGGTGAAGGTCGTGGCCAGCTTCGTGCGCACCTTGATATTGTCGGAGGTGAAGCCGAAGCGCTTCTGGGCCTCGACCTGCTCCGGCGACAGCTTGATGTAGGTCACGGTGCCGTCGGACACGCGCTCGACGGGCTTCTGCTTGACGGTGAGCAGGCCACGGATCTTGGCCGGCGTCACCTTGCCGGACTCGAGCGGGCCGGCGATCTCCACGCTCTGGACGGTGAAGGTGACCCACCGGTTGGCCTCGGTCTCGGTATCGAGGTACGACTTGGCCCGCATGTCGGCATCGCGCTTGTCGATGCCGGTGCGGACGGTGTTCATGTCGACCTTGACGCTGCCCTTGGCATCCTGCGGCTTGGCGGGGTCGACGGTGAGGTCGCCCTGCAGGCCGGCGTCCGCCGTGTGGCCGACCACCGTCTCCAGGGGGGCATCGGTCTTGAACGTGGCGTACGAGTAGCGCGGCAGCAGCTTGAAGGTGATGGTCTCCGCCATCGCCGCCAGTGGCAGCGCCGTCGTCGCCAGCACGGCGACCGCGGTGAGCCCGAGATGACGTCGCATCGTCACTGCTTGGGCGGCACGCGGAACGGCGTGTGGCAGGTCCCGCAGGCCTGGCGGCCGAAGTCCTTCATGATGGCCTGGGTCTGCTCGGTGTTGTTGGCCGCGGAGGCGTCGCGCAGCCGGACCGACCACGTCTCGAGGTTCTTGGCGGCCGCGTCGAACTCTGCGCGCTTCTGCCAGATCTCGGGCTTGGCCGCCGACTTGTCGGGCGCCAGCGAGCCCTCGGGGAACAGGGCCGGGATTTCCTTGGCCGTGGTCGCGAGCTTCTGGGCGTCGGGGGCGATCGCCGCCACCTGGCCGGCCTTGGCCTTGTCCTGGATGCTGCGCCACGCCGCGCCCTGCTCCTTCATCAGCGCCTTGCGCTTCTCGATCGCCTGCTCGGCCGTCATCTTCGGCATGTCGCTGCCCGTCGCACAGCCGGTCACCGCCAGGGCGGTCAGGCCGCCCACCACCACCGTCGCCCGCAGCATCGCTCGAGGATTCATCACGCCTCCTTTGTAATGCGCGGGCCGTTGGCCGGCCCGCGGGTGCACTACTTGCCGATCTTGTTGCGGACCGGGGGGATGCTCTTGAGGTACTGCGCGATCGCCACCCGGTCGGCCTGCGTCATGTGCTTGTAGCCGGCCAGGGTGCCGTCGATCACCTCGCCCATGAGGCCGCCCGCCACGTCACCGTCTGGCTTGTTACCGGTGCCGAGGTAGTCGGCGATCTCCTCCACCGTCCACTTGCCGATCCCGGTGTCCGGGTCGGGCGTGATGTTGGCCATCGGCTGGTCCTCGGGACCCTTGGGGGTCCCGGCCAGGAACCGGGTGTTGTCGCTGGCCATCGTCATCGTGCGGGGGGTGTGACACTCGCCGCAATGACCGACGGCCTTCACCAGATACTCGCCGCGCGCCGGCCCGGCGGTGGGCGCCTTGGGCGGGGGCGTCTCCCGTGGGGCGAAGGCGGCCAGCCACGCCGGCAGGAAGACCGACTCGAACAGCGGCACGGCGATCTTCTTCGGCTGGTTGGCCCGGTTGATCGATGGCGTCGTTCTCAGGAAGGCGACGATGGCCCGCAGGTCTTCCTCGGCCATCCCGTTGAAGATCGGGAACGGGTGCACCGGCAGTAGCCGCTCGCCGTTCGGCCGGCGGCCCAGCCGGATGGCGGTGATGATCTGCTCGTCCGTCCAGCTACCGATGCCGGTCTGCCGATCGGGCGTGATGTTCGTCGAGTAGACGGTACCGAACGGCCCGTCGTAGCGGCGGCCCCCGGCGTTGATGGGCCCCTTCGGCACCGTGTGGCAGCCACAGCCACCGGTGGCGCCGAAGACGTACTTGCCGCGGGCGATCTCGGCCGCGGAGGCGGGCGTACCCTGGGCGTGGAGGGGCCCGGCTGCCGCCAGAACGGTCACCCATGCCGCCAGCACCGCCCCGAACAGGGATCCACACCGCATTTGCGGATTAACGCGTCACCTCGCCGCCTGGTTCCCGCGCGTCGTCGGCTGCGCACTGCAGTGTGATCTCCATGACGAGTGCGTCCTCACCCGTGTCGTAGTAGTAGCCATGCCGGCGGCCGACCACCCGGAAGCCGAACGACTCGTAGAGCATCCGGGCGTGGTCATTGCTTGGTCTGACCTCCAGGACGACCACCTTGAAGGCCCGGGCCCGGGCATTGTCGACCACGCTGGACAGCAGCGCCCGCGCGATCCCCTGCCGCCGTGCGTCCGGCCGCACGGCCACGTTGGTGATGTGGACCTCGTCGGCGACCTCCCACAGACAGAGATAGCCGGCGATGCGACTGTCGTCGTCGCGCGCGACCCAGCAGCGGGCCACGCGGTTCTGCTGGATCTCGTACAGGAAGGCGCCTCGCGACCACGGCATGGTGAACGAGGCCCGCTCGATGGCGAGGACCTCCTCGAGGTCCTCGGGGCGCATCCGGTCAAGCGCCAGCGAGGACACGACGCTTCAGCTCGGCCTCGGACGGCCGGAGATAGAGCGGGGCCAGGGCAGCAGCCGTCACGGTGTCGCCGCGGCGCAGCCGATCGAGCCCGAGCGCCCCCACACAGGCCGGAGAGGGAAGCCGGCGAGGCGACGGCACCAGCCGGGCGTGGGAGGATCGGATGACCCCGGCGCCGTCACCGGCCACGATCACCGGCTCGGTCAGGCGCTCGGCCAGCGCCTCCGGCGACAGCGCGAGATAGTCCCAGTCGCGCCGCATCACGCCGCCGTCCCAGCGGTAGAGCGAGGTGTACACCTCGCCCTTGCGGGCGTCGAGCACGGGGCACACAGGGAGGGCCGCCCACGGGAGCGCGGCGGCCATGGCGTCGAGCGTCGGCACGGCGGCGATGGGACGGTCGAGCGCGACGGCCAGCCCCTTGACGGTACTCACGGCGACGCGCAGGCCCGTGAACGACCCCGGCCCGATCGCGACGGCCAGGCCGTCCAGGTCACACGGAGCCCAGCGCGCGTCGGCCAGCACTCGATCGACGGTGGCCATCAGCCGCTCGGAATGGGTGATGCTGACGTCAAGGAGATATTCCGCGACGAGCCGCTCGTCGTCGAGCAGTGCCACCCCGCCAGCGAGCGAGGAGGTCTCCACCGCCAGAACCCGCATACGACGGGAGTCTAGCACGCGCCCGTGCGATAATGCCGAGCAGGAGGCACGGATGAGCGCGGCCCCCCAGAAGAACGACCCCGTCGCCGTCGAGGCCGAGGTCCGGGAGAAGATCCACCTCGAGATTCTCAAGCGCACCGGCGCCTATCACGCCAACGACCACGTGTTGCTGCCGTCCGGCCAACACACCAGCGAGTACATCGAAAAGACCCTGGTCACCACCGAACCGTCGTTCACCGAGGGGCTCGGTGGCGTCATCGCCAAGCACTTCGCCCCGTGGCCGGTCGACGTGGTGCTCTCCACCGGTCCCGGCGCCTTGATCCTCTCCCACTGCGTGGCGCGCGCCCATCCCTCGCGGCCCGTGGTGGTCTACGGCGCCAAGGGACTGGCGCGCGGCAAGCGGCGGGTGACGCTGCCGGCCGAGTTCCAGCGACTGCTCCGGCCGGGCACGCGTGTCCTGCTGATCGAGGATCTCGTCTCCAGCGGCACCACCCTGAACCTGCTCATCGAGCTGGTCGAGCAGCTGGGGGCGCAAGTGGTCGGTGTCGGGTGCCTGTGGCGCCGGACGTCGGTCGAGGTCGACGGCAAGCCGGTCTTCAGTCTGGTGAGCAGGGACTTTCCGACCTATGACCCAGCCGATTGTCCTCTCTGTCGTAAAGGCGTCGCTCTGAACGAGGAGTTCGTGCGACGTGCTGGACATCGACGGCCGTCTTCGGTCCACGAGACTAACAGCCCGTAGAACCGTCTCAATCTGCCCTACCGGAGTTTCACACCGCCGGCCGGTCGTCAGGGCCGCCTCGTCCCGGGCACACCGATTGCCGGATGACGTGCAAGAGGAGCGCGCCCCATGATCCGGACGACCCTCCCCGCCCTCGTGGCTCTGGTGATGCTCCTGGTCGCGTGCCCCGCTACCGCCGATCCGATCCAGGTGAAGTACACGGAGGGGGTCACCCGTGGGTTCCCCGTGCTCCGGTCGCTCAGTGGCGAGAAGCTCGCCCAGGGCGAGCTGGCCCAGATCCCTCGCGGCGGTGACGTGGTCGAAAACCGCCTCACCTTCCGCTTTGCCGACGGCTCGGTCTACGACGAGCGGGTCGTGTTCTCGCAGCGCGATGTCTTCACGCTGCTCAGCTACCGCATCGTGCACCGCGGCCCCTCGTTCCCCGAGACGCTGGACGCAACCGTGGATCGGGCGACGGGCCGTTACGCGGTCCGCTACCAGGCTGACGACGACAGCGCCGAGGAAACGTTAACGGGGGCGGTCGACCTGCCACTGGACGTCTACAACGGCCTGCTGTCCACCCTGATGAAGAACCTGCCGGTCGGCGACTCGAAGGTGGTCCAGATCGTGGCGTTCACCCCGAAGCCGCGCATGATCAAGATGCTGCTGACGCCGGCCGCCGAGGACCCCATGCGGGTGAACGATGCCGCCGTGATCGCCACCCGCTTCCTCATCCGCCCTCAGCTCGGCCTGTTCGCCTCGCTCCTGGTAGCGGACATCCCGGACGTGAAGTGCTGGATCGTCGGCGGCGAGGCTCCCGCCTTTCTCCGCTTCGAGGGGCCCCTGTACTTCCTGGGGCCCATCTGGCGGATCGATTGGAGTTAGGGGGCCTCGAAGGGCCCCCTAAGACCCCCAGGCAGGCTCGTGGCGCCCCGGCTCCGCCGGGGCGCCCCTCGAGATCTGGCCAGACTGTCCCCCGACTCGGCGGGGCGCCGGCTCAGGCGCAGCTGGCCGCGGCGCTACGCGGCCTCCCAGAGCCCTTCGGCGACACCGGCGGTCTTGTAGGCGTCGCGGATGCGGTCGAGGTTCTGGGTCACCAGCAGGCCGATCTTGGCGAACGGTTCGAAGACCGGCCCCTGCCCGCCGATGAGCGGGAAGGCGACTTTCGGCAGCTTGTCCCACTGCCCGTGCAGGGCCTCGCTCACCGAGGCGAGGTGGGCGTAGAACTCCTCGCGTCCCTGCTCCGCCCGCTTGACGATCGGGGTGATCAGGCAGTCCATCGTCTGACGCGCGCGCGAGGCCGCCTCTTCCACGGCGGCCTCGGCCAGTGGCACCACCGTCACGCCCAGCTCGCCGAGGAAGCGCTGGAGCAGCAGTCCGACCTTGTCCTGCAGGAGCGCGGCCGGCACCCCGACCGTCTTCACCGAGGCGTGGCCGATGTCGCGCGCCTCGGCGTAGAGCTGGTCCCGTAGCCAGCCTACGTACGCCCGGTTGTCCTCGTCTTTCCACCACTCGCGCAGCATCTTCTTGCCCCAGTAGCGGATGGTCGCGTAGTAGAAGTCGCGCTTGAGCAGCTTCTTGGCGATGCCGCGCCACGAGTAGAACTTCTCCATGGCGCCGATGGCCGCCGTCTGCAGCTCCCAGGGGCTCATCCGGCGTGGCTGGTGGACGGCGTGGTGGCCGTCGTAGAAGGTCCAGTTCCGGTTGATCACGTACTTGTCGCCCTTGTCGTACAGCGTGTCCCAGTCGGGCGAGCCGGGGATCGGCGTGAGGATCATGAACTGCACGGAGTCGATGTCGTGCTTGAGGGCGAACTCCGCGGTGGCGTCGATCGTCTCCACGTCGTCCTCGTCGGAGCCGACCACGAACATGCCGTGGATGCGGATCTTGTTCGCGTGAAAGCGCTCGATGGAGCGCTCGATCTTGGCCAGGTCCTGCTTCTTCTGGAACAGCTTGAGCGTGCGGGGGTTGATCGACTCGAAGCCGACGTAGACGTTGAAGCAGTTGGAGTCGCGCATCATCGCCAGCAGCTCGGGATCGTCCACCGTCTCCGTCCGCACCTGGGCCCCCCACGGCGGCGTCAGGCCGCGGGCGATCATCTGCCGCAACAGCTCCTTCACCCGCTTCTTGTTGGCCGTGAAGATGTCGTCGGCGAAGAACGTGTACATGTTGCCCTTGTGGATCTCGAGCTCCTGCAGCACCCGGTCGATCGAGTGCGTCCGGAAGGCGTGGCCGTACATGCCGGGCACCGAGCAGAACGTGCAGGAGAACGGGCACCCGCGCGAGGTCGCCACCGAGATGACGCCGCCCGGCTTCCAGCCCTCGATGAGGTGGTAGTCGGGAATCGGGTTGACGTCGAGGTTGGGAATCTTGGGCCGTTCAGGATTGCTGAGGACCCGGCCGTCGTCGTCCCGGTAGCTCAGGTTCTGGATCTTGTCGAACCCCTCGCCGCGCTGGATGGCGTCGACCAGCTCCTGGAAGGCGAACTCGCCCTCGCCGCGTACGATGAAGTCGGCGTGCTGTAGCCCCTCGTCCGGCATGAAGCTGGTGTGGGTCCCGCCCATGACCACGACGGCGCCGGCCCGGCGGGCCACGTCGGCGAGCTTGTAGGACTGGGGCGCGGTGGAGGTGATCGCCGACACCGCGACGAGATCGGCCGAGAGGACCTCGTTCATGTCGATGGCCTGGATGTCCTCGATGTAGACGCGGACGTCGTAGCCCTTGGCCCGCATGATGGTGCCGAGGAGGACGGAGCCCAGCCGGGGAATGCACACGCGGGTGTAGATGTGCAGGTGGGTGGACTTGGGCTCGACGAACACCAGCTTCTTCAGTGGTCGCTTCATCGGTTGGTCTCCTCGGCGCGGGGGCCGCCCCTCGATCGTGCGCAGCGGTGGGTGTGCGGCCGAATTTCGACCACACGCTACCGCGCGGCGCTGGGCAAGTCAACGATCCGGGCTCGCCGGGCGTGCCCCTCGATCGGGTTGTCTCGCCCCGCGCTTCCCACGTAGCATGGTCGGCGCCAATGACACGCTCGTCCTGATGGACACGCGGCGCGCCTATCTCCTGCTGGTTGTGGTCATCGTCTTCTGGGCCGGCAATTATCCCCTCGGCAAGCTGGGCCTGCAAGACCTGGGACCGCTCACGCTCACCGGCGCCCGCACCCTGCTCGCCGCGCCTCTGCTGATCCTGGTTGCTCGGCTCACCGCGCCGCTGCCGCGGGCCCTGGCGCGCGACGACTACGCCGCCTTCCTGGTGCTGGGGCTGAGTGGACTGGTGGCCAACACGACCGTCTGGTACCTGGGGCTCAAGCACACGACGGCGCTGAACGCCGGCATCGTGGGCGCCTCGTCGCCGATCTTCGTCGGTGTGGCCGCCGCGCTCGTGCTCGGCGACCGGCTGAGCCGGCGCAACTGGCTGGGCATCGGCCTCAGCGTCCTCGCCGTCCTCGTCACGGTGGCGAAGGGATCCCCGGCCGTCCTGTTCCGCCTCGAGGCCAACCGCGGCGACCTGCTCATCCTGGCCTCGCAGTCGACCTGGGTCGTCTACTCGCTCTACAGCCGGGCGGCGGCGTCCACGCTGCCGCCGGTGTGGGTCATGGCCGGTGCCAACGTGGTGGGGGGGATCGTGCTCGTCCCGCTCGCGTTGCTGGTGGACAGGCCCTGGGAGCACTGGCGGGCGTGGCACGGATGGCTGGTGGTGCTGTACGGGGCGGTGCCCATCACGCTCGGGCACCTGTGGTTCTATCAGGTCATCCGCGTGCTGGGCGCCGGCCCCACCGTAACGTTCCTGAACCTGATGCCGTTCGCCGTGCTGGCCCTATCCTGGCTCCTGCTCGGCGAGACGGTCCACGTCTATCACCTGGCCGGCGCCGCCCTGGTGGCGGCCGGCGTCTACCTGGCCACGCGGCCCACCTGAATCCGCGGCTTGGCGGGCGGGGCCGGCTTGCTCTTGTCGTCCTTGAGCAGCCCCTTCACCTCGTCCATGAACTGGTTGATGTCCTTGAACTGGCGGTAGACGGAGGCGAAGCGGACGTAGGCCACCTGGTCCAGCTGCTGCAGCTGCTCCATGACCATGTCGCCCAGCTCCTGGCTGGAGATCTCCTTCTCGGCCCGCTCGTGGAGCTTGGCCTCGATGTCGCCGACCACGTCGTCGACCGCCTGGACGCCGATCGAGCGCTTCTCGCACGCCTTGAGGATGCGAGCCGCGCAGCTTCTGGCGGTCGAACGGCTCGCGCCGGCCGTCCCGCTTGACGACGTGGGGCAGCACGTCCTCGATGTACTCGTAGGTCGTGTAGCGGCGGTGGCACTTCAGGCACTCGCGCCGGCGGCGGATGAACTCGCCGTCCCGGCCCACGCGCGAGTCGACGACGCGATCCTCGGTGTGGCCGCAGAACGGGCATCTCATCGGTGCTCCCCTCCTGGGCGGACCGCTCACTTCAGCCGGTCCGGATAGAGCGGGAAACGGCTGGTGAGCTCCTGCACCTCGCCGCGCACGCGCGCCTCGACCGGCCGACGCGCCGAGATCCGCCAGCACGCGGTCGATGAGCTCGGCGATCAGCGCCATCTCCGGCTCCTTCATGCCCCGCGTGGTCACGGCCGGCGTGCCGATGCGGATCCCGCTCGTCACCATCGGGCTCTTCGTCTCGAACGGGATCGTGTTCTTGTTGACGGTGATCCACGCGCGGTCGAGCGCCTCCTGGGCGTCCTTGCCCGTGATGCTCTTGGGGCGACAGGTCCACGCAGCAGCAGGTGGGTGTCGGTGCCGCCCGTCACCAGACGGTGGCCGCGCGCCAGCAGCGCGTCGGCCAGGGCCTTGGCGTTGCGGACGATCTGCTGCTGGTAGGCGCGCCACGCCGGCGTCTGCGCCTCGCGGAAGGCCACCGCCTTGGCCGCGATCACGTGCATGAGGGGCCCGCCCTGCACGCCCGGCATCACGGTCTTGTCGAGTCCTGCGGCGTGCGGCGGCCCGGCACATCACCATGCCGCCGCGCGGCCCCCGCAGTGTCTTGTGCGTGGTGGTCGTCACGAAGTCGGCCACGCCGATCGGCGAGGGATGCAGGCCGGCCGCGACGAGGCCGGCCGGATGCGCGATGTCGGCCATGAGGGTGGCGCCCGACCTCGTCGCGCGATCTCCCGGAACGGCTTGAAATCGATCGCCCGCGGGAACGCCGAGCCGCCCGCGATGATCAGCTTGGGCCGGTGCTGCCGGGCGAGGTCGCGGACCTGGTCGAGGTCGATGCGCTCGGTGTCGCGCCGCACCCCGTAGGCGACGATCGAGTAGAACTTGCCCGAGAAGTTCACCGGGCTCCCGGCGGTGAGGTGGCCGCCGTGCGAGAGGTTGGGGCCGAGGACGATGTCGCCCGGCTTGAGCAGGGTGAAGTAGACGGCCATGTTGGCCTGGGCGCCCGAGTGCGGCTGCACGTTGGCGTGCTCGCGCCGAACAGCTCCTTGGCCCGCGCGATGGCCAGCTCCTCGACCACGTCCACGACCTCGCAGCCGCCGTAGTAGCGCCGGCCGGGATAGCCCTCCGCGTACTTGTTCGTGAGGACCGAGCCCGTCGCCTCCAGCACCGCCTCGGAGACGAAGTTCTCGGAGGCGATCAGCTCCAGGTTGCGGTGCTGGCGCTGAGCCTCCTGGTTGAGGGCCTTGGCGACCTCGGGATCGACGTCGGACAGGCGCCGGAGCATACCGAGACCATACCGGTTGGGGCCCCGGCCGTCAAGGAACCTAGATACTGGGGGCAGCGACCCGCGCCGGGAACTCGAAGCGCTCCAGCACGGCCCCCTCGACGCCGGCGGCGACCAGCCGGGCCACCTCCAGCCTCGACTCCACCGCCTCGGCCTGGGCCGGCGTCATCCGCGTGAGCGGGTGGGCGGGCACGAACAGCGTGCAGCAGTCGGCGTCGGGCTCGATCGAGATCTCGAAGGTGCCGAGCTGCTTGGCCTCCTGGATGATCTCGATCTTGTCGGTGCCGATGAGCGGCCGCAGGACCGGCCCCTCGGCGGCGGCATCGATGGCGGCGATGTTTTCGAGTGTCTGCGAGGCGACCTGCCCCAGGCTCTCCCCGGTCGCCAGCGCCAGTGCACCCTCGTGACGGCCGATCGCCTCGGCGATGCGGATCATGAGTCGGCGATAGACGACGACGCGGGCCGGGCCCGGCACCGCGAGCACGACCTCGCGCTGGATCTCGCCGAAGGGCACCAGGTACAGGCGCGAGTCGTACTGCCACTCGGTCAGCCGCTCGACGAGCGCCCGGGCCTTGGCCTGCGACGTCGGCGGCAGGTAGGGCACGCTGTGGAAGTGCACGAAGACCGCCCGGCAACCGCGCTTGAGCATCCGCCACGCCGCCACCGGAGAATCGATGCCGCCCGACAGGAGCGCCGCGACGGTCCCCCCCGAGCCCACGGGCAGGCCGCCGGGGCCGGGCCGCCGCTCGAGCGAGACGAACGCCTCGTCCGGGAGCACCTCCACCACGATCTCCACCTCGGGGTGCTCGAGGTCCACGCGGGTGGTCACGCGCTCGAGCACGAAGGCGCCGAGGGCGCGGTTCAGCTCGACGCTGGTCAGCGGATACGTCTTGAAGGCCCGGCGGGCGCTGATGCGGAACGACCGGAACTCGCGCCCCTCGATGAGCCGACCGATCACGCCCTGCATCCCCTCCAGCGTCGAGGGCGTGCGGTACCCGAGGGAGACACTGGCCACGCCGCACACGCGCCGGGCCCGCTCGACCACGACCTCCGGCTGCGGGTGCTCGTCGAGGTCCAGCACGATCCGCCCCGGCCGCTGGCGCACCGTGGCCGGGCCGACGTCGGCGACCGCGCGGGCCAGGTTGCGGGCGAGGTGGCGCAGGAAGAGGGGCCGGTTGCCGCGCTTGAGGCTGATCTCGTGGTAGCGCACCACCACGACCGGACGCAGGCGCGTCATGGGCCTCAGCCCAGCTCCGGGACGAGTGCGCGGGCCCGGACCAGCTCCTCGGGCGTGTTGACGTTCATGAAGACCACGTCGGGGCTCCGGTGGCGCGCCACCTCGGCCTCCCCGATCTCGACGACCCGGACCCGATCGAAGAACCCCGTGATCCTGAACCGTCCCTCGCGCAGCCGCGCCTCGATGTGGGGCAGGCACGCCTTGGCGTAGACGGCGTGCATGGTCTCGAGCTGCTCGCCCACCCGCGGGATCACGACGTCGCCCTCCCCCGCCCGCGCCACCGTCAGTCTCGCGACCTCGCGGTGCAGGAACGGCATGTCGCAGGCCACCGTGAACGCGGCGTCGCCGGCGGCGGAGCTCAGCCCCGTGAAGATGCCCCCGAGCGAGCCGTGGTCGGGATAGACGTCGCCCACCATCGGCAGCCCCAGGAATCCGTAGAGCTCGGGGGTGTTCGTCACGATCAGAACATCGTCCACCACGGAGGTGATCACGTCCAGCACCCGCTCGATGATGCGGCGGCCGCCAAGCTCGAGCAACGCCTTGGGCTGCCCGCCCATCCGCGTGCTCTTGCCTCCGGCCTGGATCACCCCGGTCACCCGCACGAGGGCATCCGGAGCGCACCGGCGCGGATCACGCGGGGCGGATCGACGGTGGCGTCGAGCACGGTGGACGGCTCGCCGCCGGTGGTGACGCCGCCGTCGAGCACGAGTTCGATGCGGTCACGAAAGTCGGCGAAGACGGCGGCGGCGGTCGTCGGCGCCGGTTGCCCGGAGCGGTTCGCGCTCGGCGCCGTGACGGGCGCGCCCAGCGCCCGCACCAGCCCGCGGGCGACGGGATGCGGCGACAACCGGACGCCGACCGTTCCCGATCCCGCCGTCACCTCGTCGGGCACCTCGGACCGGGCCGGCAGCACCAGCGTGAGCGGTCCGGGCCAGTACCGGGCCATGAGCTCGCGTGCCCGGGGCGGGATCTCGCGGGCCACCACCTCGACCATGGCCGCCGAGTCGACGAGGACGAGCAGCGGCTTGCCGTCCGGACGCCCCTTCACCGCGACGACGCGCCGCGCGGCCGCGGCATCGAGGGCGGCGGCACCGAGGCCGTAGAACGTCTCGGTTGGGAACGCCACCACGCCGCCGGCGCGCAGCACGGCCGCGGCCTCGACGAGGACGGGCTCGGGTGGCGAGAGGGGATCGACGAGGACGAGACGCGTCAGCGCGCCGCCGGTCGCACGCGAAGCTTCTCGGCCACGCGCTGCGCCCGCTCGTCGACCTCGGCGGCCAGCCGCTTGCGATAGGCGGCCAGCCGCTCGGCCAGGGCGGCGTCGCCGAGCGCCAGGATCTGAGCGGCCAGCAGGCCGGCGTTGACGGCACCCCAGGATCCGATGGCGACCGTGGCCACCGGCACGCCCTTGGGCATCTGCACGATCGA
The DNA here is from genome assembly GCA_963827505.1 of uncultured Candidatus Rokubacteria bacterium. Classification (GTDB taxonomy): domain Bacteria; phylum Methylomirabilota; class Methylomirabilia; order Rokubacteriales; family CSP1-6; genus AR5. The sequence goes on from CAWHBD010000001.1 coordinate 429,740, forward strand.
CAGCAGCGCGTCCATGCCGTTGAGCGGCGTGGCGGCCAGCGGCACCCCGATGACGGGCAGCGACGAGAAGGCGGCGACCACGCCCGGCAGCGCGGCGGCGCCGCCCGCCGCCGCGATGAGCACGCGCAGGCCGCGGGCGGCCGCGCCGCTCGCCCACTCCTCCGTGCGCCGGGGCGTGCGGTGGGCGGAGGCCACGACCACCTCGCTGCCCACGTCGAGCGCGTCGAGCACCTTGACCGTCTCCAGCATGGTGTCGAGGTCGGAGTCACTGCCGATCACGATGCCGACGACCACGGGATGGGTCACCGCGCCCTCACCTCCAGCGCCTTGCGGCCGATGTCGGTCCGGAAATGCATGCCCTCGAAGTGGATGCGGCTCACGCCCTCGTAGGCCGCCGCGATGGCGGCCGCGAGGTCGGCGGCGACGGCGGTCACGCCGAGCACTCGGCCGCCCGCCGTCACCAGGCGGCCCTGCCGCTTGGTCGTGCCCGCCTGGAACACCTGGACGCCGTCACCGGTCTCGGCGGCCTCGATGCCGCTGATCTCCTGGCCCGTCGTGTAGCGACCGGGATAACCGCCGGAGGCGACCGCCACGCACACCGCCGCTCGTTCCTCGGCCGTCCCCGCTTGCGGGGCCGGCAGGCGCTCGCCGCGGGCGACGGCGACCAGCAGCGGCACCAGATCCTCGTCCATCGCCATCATGAGCGCCTGACACTCGGGGTCGCCGAAGCGGCAGTTGAACTCGACCACCCTCGGCCCCGTCGCCGTCAGCATGAGGCCGACGTAGAGGACGCCCGTGTACGGGGCGCCCTCGCCGGCCAGCGCGGCCAGCGTGGGCTCGACGATCTCGCGCATGACGCGCGCCTGCACCGCGACATCGACGGCCGCCACCGGCGTGAACGCGCCCATGCCGCCGGTGTTGGGGCCGCGGTCGCCGTCGAACACCGTCTTGTGGTCCTGCGCCGCCGCCAGCGGCCGCATGCCGCCGGCGCCGGCGAGCACGAAGAACGAGGCCTCCTCGCCGTGCATGAACTCCTCGACCACCACGGTGGCGCCGGCCTCCCCGAACTCGTGACGCTCCAGGCACTGGGCGATGGCGGCATCGGCGTCGTCCAGCGTGGCGCACACGATCGCGCCCTTGCCGGCGGCCAGGCCGTCGGTCTTCACCACGCACGGCCCGCCAAGGTCGCGGGCAGAAGCGGCGGGCCGCCGCGGGGTCGGTGAACGTCGCGAAGCGCGCGGTCGGGATGCCGTGCTCGGCCATCAGCCGCTTGGCGAACGCCTTGGAGCCCTCGATCGCCGCGGCCCGCCGGCCGGGGCCGAAGACGGCGAGCCCCCGGTCGCGCAGCCGGTCGGCTAGCCCCGCCACCAGCGGCGCCTCGGGGCCGACGACCACCAGGTCGACGTCGTGGCCGGCGGCGAAGCCGGCCAGCCCCTCGGCGTCGTCGACCGCCACGTCCAGGCAGCGGGCGTGGCGCGCGATGCCGGGGTTGCCGGGCGCGGCCCACACGTGCTCGACGAGCGGGCTCTGCGCCATCTTCCAGGCGAGCGCGTGCTCGCGGCCGCCGCCGCCGACCAGGAGGACTTCTCACTCCTGCGGATCCGCCCGGGGACTCGAGGACCTCCAGGTGGGCGCGCGCGATCCGAGCCCACGGGCTGCCGGCGTCCAGCTCGAGGTAGCGCTGCCAGTGACCGACGGCCTCGTCCGCCCGGCCCGCGCGGGCCAGGGCGCCGGCCAGGTTGAAGTGGGCGTCGGCGTAGTCGGGGGACAGCTCCAGCGCGTGCCGGTACCAGCGGACCGCCTCGTCGAGGTCGGCGCGGTCCTCGGCCAGCGAGCCCAGGTTGATAGACGGCCTCGCAGCACTGCTTGTCCTGCTCGAGCGCCGCCGTGTAGGCGCCGCGCGCCTCGTCGTAGCGGCCCATGCGGTGCAGCAGCAGCCCCAGGTTGTTCCAGGCCGCGGCGTAGGTCGGATCGATGGCGACGACGCGCCGGTAGGCGGCGACCGCGTCTTCCCAGCTGGGCGGGGTCACCGTCCCACTCGCTGGCGCGCTCGAACCACGTCTCGGCCTGCTCGATCGGCGGGGCCAGCGGGCGCACCAGCCCGGTCACCAGCGTGGCTGCGGCCTCCTCCTCGAGACTGGGTGTGTCGAGGTCGAGCACGGTCTGGCCGGTGCGCGGCTCGAACTTCACGCGGTCGGACTGGGCGAGCAGCCGGCCGCCTTCCAGCACCAGGCGCACCTCGGCCAGGGGCTGCTGCAGCGCCGGGATTGCGAATACGGAGCGCGTCGAGCGCCTGGCGGATCTGACGCACGGAGGCGCCGGCGTCGAGCAGCGCGCCGGCGGCGCGGAGAGCGAGCAGGTCGCGGAACGTGTAGCCGCTGTCGCCGTGCAGCAGCAGGAGGCGGCGAAGCTGGGCGGTGCGCCGCGGCGTCAGCGTCAGGATGCGGGTCAGCTCCCGCATCCCGTAGATGCGCTCGGCCTGCGCGCGGTTCACGGACACCAGGGTGCCACCAAGCGCCGGGAATAGGGGGCCATATCGGGGCCCCCTTCCTAATGCCGGAAATGGCGGAGGCCGGTGAACACCATCGCCATGTCTCGCTCATCGGCGGCGGCAATCACCTCCGCGTCGCGCAGCGAGCCGCCCGGGCTGGATCACCGCGGTCGCGCCCGCCGCGCGCCACCACGTCGAGCCCGTCGCGGAATGGAAAGAACGCGTCGGAGGCGCACACCGAGCCCTCGGTCACGAGGCCGACCTCGCTGCGCCCGCATGACCGCCAGCCGCGCCGAGTCCACGCGGTTCATCTGGCCCGCGCCCACGCCCACCACCTGCTCGGCGGTCGCCAGCACGATGGCGTTGGACTTGGCGTGCTTGGCGACGCGCCAGGCGAAGCGCAGAGCCCGCTGTCTCGGCCTCGGTCGGCGCCCGCCGCGTCACCGTCTCGAGCGCGGCCGGGTCGAGGTCGGCGAGGTCGGTCGACTGCGCGAGCAGCCCGCCGAGGACGCTGCGGTACTCGGCCAGGCGGCCGGGCTGGCCGGCCCGCTCGGTCGGCACCTCGAACACGCGGCACTTCTTCTTGGTGCGGCGTAGCTCCTCCAGTGCGTCGGGGGCGAAGGCGGGCGCGAACAGGATCTCGACGAAGATGCCAGCCAGCTCGTGGACAACCGCCAGGTCGAGGGTACGGTTGACGCCGACGATGCCGCCGTAGATCGAGACACGGGTCGCAGGCCTTGGCCCGCGCCATCGCCTCGCCCACGGTCCGGCCCAGCGCGGTGCCGCACGGGTTGGTGTGCTTGATCACGACCGCCGCCGGGTCCTCGAACTCCAGCAGCAGTCCGAGCGCCGCCGAGAAGTCGAGCACGTTGTTGTAGCCGAGCTCGGGGCCGTGCAGCTGCTTCATGCCGGCCAGGCCGGCCGGCACCGCTCCCGCGATCCGGTAGAAGGCGGCCGCCTGGTGCGGGTTCTCGCCGTAGCGCAGGAGCGATTCGCGCTGGGCCTCCAGCGTGAGCGCGGCCGGGAACGGCGAGGCGGCCGTAGCGTCGGCTCCGCCCAGCCCGGCCAGGTACGCGGCGATGGCGGCGTCGTACTGCGCGGTCCGGCCGAACGCCTCGCGGGCCAGCCGGAAGCGGGTCGCACCGCCCAGCACGCCGCTGGCGCGAAGCTCCTCGAGCACGGCGGCGTACTGGCTGGGATCGGTCACCACGGCGACGCTCGCGTGGTTCTTGGCGGCGGCGCGGATCATCGTGGGGCCGCCGACGTCGATCTGCTCGATCGCCTCGGCCAGCGCGACATCGGGACGGGCCACCGTGGCCTCGAACGGATAGAGGGCGACCACCACGAGGTCGATGGGCGGGATGCCGTGGCTGGCCAGCGCTTCCAGATGGCCTGGCACGTCGCGCCGGGCCAGGATGCCGCCGTGGATGCGCGGGTGCAGCGTCTTCACCCGCCCGTCGAGCATCTCCGGGAAGCCGGTCACCTCCGCGACGTCGCGGACCGGCACCCCCGACTCGCGCAGCAGCCGGGCGGTACCGCCGGTCGACACGATCTCCACGCCGAGGCCGGCGAGGCCACGGGCGAAGTCGACCACGCCCGTCTTGTCGTGCACCGACAGCAGCGCGCGCCGGACCTTCATGCCGGCACCTCCGGCAACACCATGACGCGCCTGCCCTCGATGCGCAAGCGGCCTTGCGCGAACAGTCGAATCGCCTCGGGGTAGATCCGGTGCTCCTCGCTCAGGATGCGAGCGGCCAGCGTGTCCTCGGTATCGGCCGGCTCGACCGGCACGGCCGCCTGCAGCACGATAGGGCCGGTGTCGACGCCCTCGTCGACGAAGTGCACGGTGGCGCCCGCCACCTTCGCCCCGTGGTCGAGGGCCTGCCGCTGGGCGTGCAGGCCGGGGAACGCCGGCAGCAGCGAGGGGTGGACGTTCAGCGCTCGTCCGGCGAAGGCGCGGACGTAGACCGGGGACAGGATCCGCATCCAGCCGGCGTGGCAGACGAGTCCGACCCGGCGACGCTCCAACTCCTGCACCAGGGCCCGGTCGTAGGTCTCGCGGTCGCCGAAGTCCTTGGGATTCACCCAGAGGGCCTCGACGCCGGCCGCCCGCGCCCGCTCCAGGGCCGGCGCCCGCTCGCGATCGGACACGACGACAGCCACGTGCGCCGGGAAGCCCGGCCCGGCGCACGCCTCCAGGATCGCCTGCAAGTTGGACCCGCGGCCGGAGGCGAGGACGCCGACCGCCAGGCTCACGCGGCGTCCTGCCGCCGGGAGGGCGGAACCCGTGCGCAGATGCCGCAGGACGGCGTCACGTGATCAGCTCCACGCCGCGCTGGCCGGCGACGATCTCGCCGAGCACGAGGACCTCCTCGCCGGCCGCCGTCAGCCGCGTCCGCACGCTGTCGGCGGCGGTGGGCCGGACGACGATCACGTAGCCGATACCCATGTTGAACGTGCGGAACATCTCGGCGTCGTCGACGTGCCCGGCCTCCTGCAGGGTGCGGAACACCGGCGGCCGCCGCGCGGCCCACGCGCCCGACCGCACCAGGGCCCGGCAGCCCTCCGGCAGCACCCGGGGCAGATTGCCGGTGATCCCGCCGCCAGTGATGTGGGCCATCGCGGTGACGTCGTCGCGCACGGGCAGGACGGCGCGGACGTAGATCCGCGTGGGCTCCAGCAGGACGTCGGCGACGGCGCGGCCGGTGCCGGGCAGCACGGCGTCGAGACCGAGCCCCATCACGTCGAAGACGATGCGCCGGGCCAGGGTGAAGCCGTTGGAGTGCAGCCCCGAGGAGGCCAGACCGAGGACGACGTCGCCCGGCTTCACGGCGGTGCCGTCGACGATCCGCGCGCGCTCGACGACGCCCACGGCGAAGCCGGCCAGATCGTACTCGCCGGGGGCGTAGAGGCCGGGAAGCTCGGCGGTCTCGCCGCCGACGAGGGCGCAGCCAGCCTGACGACAGCCCCTCGGCCACTCCCGCGACCAGCTGCTCCACCCGGGCCGGATCCACCCGGGGAATGCCGATGTAGTCGAGGAAGTACAGCGGCTCGGCGCCGTGCACGAGGACGTCGTTGACGCTCATGGCCACCAGGTCGATGCCGACCGTGTCGTGGCGGTCGGCCGCGAAGGCGACCTTGAGCTTGGTGCCGACGCCGTCGGTGGAGGAGACCAGGACCGGCTCGGTGTAACCGGCGGGCACCCGCACGAACGAGGCGAACGCGCCGATGCCACCGAGAACCTCGGGTCGATGGGTGGCGCCGGCGAGCGGCGCGATGCGGCGCACCGCCTCGTCGCCGGCCTCGATGTCGACGCCGGCCTCCCGGTAGGTCAAGCCGGACGCCGGGCGTCGGGGGGTGTGGGAGGCCATACCGGAGCCCGCCACCTACTGGAACAAGCGGAGCTGGGGCGTCGGCTCGGCGTCGATGCCGACGCGGTAGGCTCCGGTGAAGCAGGCGTGGCAGAAGTGAGCCGGGTCGGAGCCGGTCGACCTTCAGCATGCCGTCGAGCGAGAGGTAGCCGAGCGAGTCGGCGCCGAGGTAGCGGCAGATCTCCTCGACCGTGTGGCTGGAGCCGATCAGCTCCTTGCGGGTCGGCGTGTCGATGCCGTAGTAGCAGGGCCACTGGATCGGCGGCGACGAGATGCGCACGTGCACCTCGCGCGCCCGCGCTGCGGATCATCTTGACGATCTTGCGGCTGGTGGTGCCGCGCACGATCGAGTCGTCCACCACGACCACGCGCCGGTTCTCCAGCATCTCCCGCATCGGGTTGAGCTTCACCTTCACGCCGAAGTGGCGGATCCCCTGCTTGGGCTCGATGAAGGTGCGGCCGACGTAGTGGTTGCGGATGAGCCCGAGGTCGAAGGGCGTGCCCGACTCCTCCGAGTAGCCGAGGGCCGCGCTGGTGCCGGAGTCCGGCACCGGGATGACGATGTCGGCCTCGACCGGGTGCTCGCGGGCGAGCTGGCGGCCCAGCTCCTTGCGGACCGTGTGCACGTTCCGGCCCCACAGCACCGAGTCGGGCCGCGCGAAGTAGACGTACTCGAAGACGCACTGCAGCCGCTCGCCGGCCGGGGCGGCCCGGTAGGAGTGCACGCCCGGTCGTCGCTGATCACCACCAGCTCGCCCGGCTCGACGTCGCGCTCGTGCTCGCCTCCATCAGGTCGAGCGCGCACGTCTCCGAGGCGAGCGATCCAGGACTCGCCCAGCCGGCCCAGCGTGAGCGGGCGGAACCCGTAGCGGTCGCGCACCGCGTAGATGGCGTCGCGCGTGAGGATGAGCAGGGCGTAGGCGCCCTTGACCTGGGCCAGCGCCCGCGGGATCTGCTCCTCCAGCGGCCCCGCCGGGCGCGGGCGAGCAGGTGCAGGATCACCTCGGTGTCGGAGGTCGACTGGAAGATCGCCCCGTCGCGCTCCATGTCCTTGCGGAGCGCCTCGGCGTTGATCAGGTTGCCGTTGTGGGCGATCGCGATCGGCCCCCGCGCGAACGTCGCGGTGATCGGCTGGGCGTTGCGCAGGTTGGAGCGAGCCCGCCGTGGAGTAGCGCACGTGGCCGATGGCGCGGTGGCCGGGCAGCCGGCGCAAGCCGCTCGGGGCTGAAGACGTCGGCCACCCAGCCCATCGCCTTCTCGACGATGGAAGTCGTGGCCGTCGGTCGCCGCGATGCCGGCCGACTCCTGGCCCCGGTGCTGGAGCGCGTAGAGGCCGAGGTAGGTGACGTTGGCGGCCTCGGCGTGATTCCAGATGCCGAACAACCCGCACTCGTCGTGGAACTTGTCGTCACGCCATGTGGCGCTCAAAGCCGTTCCTCCACGCGTGCTCGATCTGGTCCAGTCCCACGTCCACGACCGTCGTCGCGCCCACCCGCAGGCGCAACCGGTCTCCCCCCGTCGTCCCGATCCAGCGCCACGGGATGGCCGACTCCGCCATCAGCGCCTCGAACTCCCGCGCCCGCTCCGGCTCCACGCTCACCACGATCCGCGAGGGTCCCTCGCCGAACAGCACGTGGTCGGCCCGCGCCGCCCGCGGCCAGCGTTGCCTCGCACCCGACCGGCGTCCGGCCGCTCACGCACGCCTCGGCCAGCGCGACGGCCAGCACCGCCCTCCGAGCAGTCGTGGGTCGGCCGTGGTCAGCCCGGCCCCGATCGCCGCCCGGACCGGCCGCCTGCACCCGCCGCTCGACCTCGAGATCCAGCGGGGCCAGCCGCCCGCCCACCTGATCGGTGACGTACCTTCAGATACTCCGAGCCGCCCAGGCTCACCGCCTCCGGCCCCAGCAGTGCCACCCGATGACCAGCCGCCTTGAACCACTGGGTGCTCAGCAGCGTCGGCGTCGTCCAGGAGACCGACCACGCCGACGATCGGCGTGGGCAGGATGGCCTGGCCGAGGGTCTCATTGTAGAGGGAAACGTTGCCGCCCACTACCGGGAGCTCGAGCGCACGGCAGGCCTCGGCGATCCCCTCCACCGCCTCCGCGAACTGCCACAGGATCTCGGGCCGCTCGGGGGAGCCGAAGTTCAGGCAGTCGGTGACGCCGAGCGGCCGGCCGCCCGCGCACGGACACGTTGCGGGCGGCCTCGCACACGGCCAGGGCGGCGCCCATCCGGGGGTCGAGGAACACCTGCCGCCCGTTGCCGTCGGTGGCGACCGCGATGGCCCGCCGCGTGCCCTTCACCCGCAGCACGCTGGCATCGGAGCCGGGCAGCACCAGCGTGTTGATGCCGACCTGCTGGTCGTACTGCCGGAACGCCCATTCCTTGGAGGCGATGTGCGGCCGAGCCGACCAGCTCGAGCAGGGCCGCACCGTAGTCGGCCGGGGCCGGCAACCCGAGCGGGTCGAAGGCCTGGCGCTCGGCCAGCCACGCGGGCGGCGCGAAGGGCTTCTCGTAGACCGGCGCCTCGCGCCAGGGCCGCCACCGGCACTCGCGCCACCTCGTCGCCCCGGTGGCGGACCACGCAGACGCCGTCGGCTGCCGTCACCTCGCCGATCTGCACGGCGTCGAGCTCCCAGCTTGGCGAAGACCCGGCGCAGCTCCTCCTCGCGCCCGCGGGCGCCGACGAGGAGCATGCGCTCCTGCGACTCCGAGAGCAGCAGCTCGTAGGGCGTCATGCCCGTCCTCGCGCTGCGGGACCGCCGACAGCTCCACGTCCATCCCGGTGCCGCTGCGGGCCGGCATCTCCGAGGTGCAGCAGGCCAGGCCGGCGGCGCCCATGTCCTGGATCCCGACCACGGCGCCGGTGGCCATCGCCTCCAGGCACGCCTCGAGGAGCAGCTTCTCGGTGAACGGATCGCCCACCTGCACGGTGGGCCGCCGCTCCTCCGCGTGCTCGTCGAAGGTGGCGGAGGCCATGGTGGCGCCGTGGATGCCGTCGCGCCCGGTCTTGTTGCCGACGTAGAAGACCGGGTTGCCGATGCCCTCGGCCCGGGCCCGGAAGATGCGGTCGGCCGCGCACGAGGCCGACGCACATGACGTTGACCAGCGGGTTGCCGGCGTACTCGGGCGCGAAGGCGATCTCGCCGCCCACCGTCGGGCAGCCGAAGCAGTTGCCGTACCAGCGAGATCCCGGACACGACGCCCTCGATGAGCCGTCGCGTGCGCGGGTCGGCGGGATCGCCGAAGCGCAGCGAGTCGAGGAGCGCGATGGGCCGGGCGCCCATCGTGAAGATGTCGCGCAGGATGCCGCCGACACCGGTGGCGGCGCCCTGGAAGGGCTCGATGAACGAGGGGTGGTTGTGGCTCTCGATCTTGAACACCACCGCCAGCCCGTCGCCGATGTCGACGGCGCCGGCGTTCTCGCCCGGGCCCTGCAGCACGCTGCGGCCGCGTCGGTGGGCAGCCGCTTGAGGAAGACCTCGCGAGTGCTTGTAGGCGCAGTGCTCGGACCACAGCGCGGAGAAGAGGCCGAGCTCGGTGTAGGTGGGCTCGCGGCCGAGGCGCTGGATGATCCGGTCGTACTCGTCGGCCGTCAACCCCAGGCCACGCGCCAGCTCGAGCGTGACCTTCGGCTCAGCCAACGCCAAGCGCCACGACCATTCTCAGGCTCGCCTCACCGCGGCGGGCGCGCGTGCCGCCACTATCGCTTCAGGAACGTGCCGTCCTCGACGAGGCTGCCGAGGAGCGAGTGGAAGATCAGCAGGCCGTCGGTACCGCCCAGCGCGGACTCGGCGGCCCGCTCGGGGTGCGGCATCAGCCCGAGCACCGTGCCCTCCTCGTTCACGATGCCCGCGATGTTCTCCACCGAGCCGTTCGGATTCGCGGCCCGGGTCACCTGGCCGTCCTCCGTCGCGTACCGGAAGACGACCTGGTGCTGCTCGGCGCAGGCTGCGCAGCGTCTCGGGGTCGGCGTGGTACTTGCCCTCGCCGTGCGAGATCGGCATCGTGAGGACCTGGCCCGGGCGCAGCGCGCGCGTGAACGGGGTCTCCGCGTTGTCGACGAGCAGCGTGGGTGGACTGGCAGCGGTACTGCAGACACTCGTTGCGCATCAGAGCGCCCGGCAGCAGCCCGGCCTCGCAGAGGATCTGGAAGCCGTTGCAGGAGCCGAGCACGAGACCGCCGCCCGCGAGGAACTCCGGCAGCGCCTCGACCACCGGGGAGCGTCCGGCCACGGCCCCCGCCCGCAGATAGTCACCGTAGGAGAAGCCGCCCGGCAGGACCACGCAGTCGAGGTCGGCGAGGTTTCGATCCCGGTGCCACACGTACTTGACCGGCTGCTGCAGACCTCGGAGATGACGTAGTGGAAGTCGCAGTCGCTCCACGTTCCCGGGAATACGACGACACCGAATCTCATGAGATCGAGTCTCTCCTCTCGGGGACCACGATTGGCGACGCGGCAGTCGTCATCTTACCGGACGGCTCCGGGTGGGGCAAGGCGCTCGGCCGCTTCGGCCTCGATCGTGTAGTCCTCGAGCACCGTGTTGGCGAGCAGGCGACGGCACATCTCGTCCACGCGTGCTCGCGCCTGGGCGGCGTCGGCGGCGTCCACGTCGACTTCGACGAGCTTTCCGACACGCAGCCCGCGGACGTCACCGAAGCCGAGGCCGGCCAGCGCGCGCTGCACCGCCGCGCCCTGGACGTCGAGGATGCCGGGCTTGAGGCGGACGAGGACGCGGACCTTCATCCGCCGCACCAGCCCCGCGCGGCGGAAGATCGTGTCGACGTTGCGGACGTACCAGGCGGGGTCGAAGCACGCCTTGAGGTCGGGCGGGCTGAGCCGCTCGGTCACGGCGGGGTCGGCGGCCAGCAGCTCGCAGCAGCGGCCGCCGCTCCTTCCACGCGCGCATGGCGTGCCGCTGCACCAGCTCGTAGGCGACCTGGCGGGCCAGGCCGGACTCGGTGAGCTTGAGCAGCACGCGCTGCGAGTAGATGAGGCCGTAGCTGGCTTCGAGGTTCTCGCGCCATGCGCGCAGGGTCGACGTCGAGCCCCTCCACGATGAAGGTGGTCAGGTCGAGCACGTAGTCGAGCAGGATCGTGGAGTCGGGCAGGATGACCCGCTCGACCGACGAGTGGCTGATGTCCCGCTCATGCCACAGCGCGACGTTCTCGACGGCGGCCAGCGCGTTGCTCCGCAGCAGGCGGGCCAGCCCGCAGATGCGCTCGGACAGCTCCGGGTTGCGCTTGTGGGGCATCGCACTGGAGCCCTTCTGTCCCTCGCCGAACGGCTCCTGCGCCTCCAGGACCTCGGTGCGCTGCAGACCGCGGATCTCCAGGCCGATCTTCTCCAGCGAAGCACCGGCGATGGCCAGGGCCGCACAGAACTCCGCGTGCCGGTCGCGCTGCACGATCTGGGTGGAGACCGGCTCCACGGCCAGGCCCAGCTCGCGGCAGACCTCCTCCTCGATCTCCGGCTCGACGTGGGCGAAGTTGCCCACCGCCCCCGAGAGCTTGCCGACGGCGATCGCCTCCCGGGCCCGCCGCAGCCGCTCCAGGTTTCGACCCGCCTCGACATACCACACGGCCACCTTGAGGCCGAACGTGGTCGGCTCGGCGTGCACGCCGTGGGTGCGGGCGACGGTCAGGGTGTCGCGGTAGCGCGAGGGCGAGCGTGCGGAGGGCGGCCCGAAGCCGCTCCTGCCCGGCGATGAGCAGGTCGGCGGCCTCGCGGAGCTGCAGCGCCGGGGCGGTGTCCAGACGTCGTTGGTGGTGAGACCGACGTGCACGAAGCGCGAGTCCGTGCCGAGTTGCTCCTCCAGGCTGGTGAGCAACGCGATCACTCGTGCTTGACCCGGCCCTGGATGTCGAGAATGCGGCCGATGTCGACCTGGGCGGCCCGGATACGGGCCATGCGCGGCGACGGGGATGCGACCGCGGCGGGCATAGGCGTCGCACACCGCCAGCTCCACCCGCAGCCAGCGCCTGATACTTCGCGTCCTCGCTCCAGATACTCCCCATCGCGGGCCGGGTGTACCGCTCGATCACGCCCCCACCATAATGCAAAACCGCCCGCAGCGAAAGACACTCCACGCGCGATCGCCGCCGCGATACACATGCCAGGGTCCAGGCTCCCCGCGACGAGCGCGGTCGGGCTAGCTGCGGAATTCGGCGGGGAGGTTACGGCGGTCGAGCGGGCCCAGCGTGGTCAGGGCGAGGCGGTCCTCATCGAGCACCTCGCTGATGAGCGCCTGGACCTCGGCGTGCTTGACGCCGTCGATCGACGGCGAGCATCTCGTCGATGGTCAGGAACGAGCCGAAGTGCAGCTCGTGCTTGGCCAGGCGGTTCATGCGGCTGGACGTCGACTCCAGCGACAGCATCAGGCTGCCCTTGAGGTGATCCTTGGCCCGCCTGAGCTCCTCGGCGGTGACGCCGTTCTTCTTGAGGTCGCGCAGCTCCTTGAGGGTCGACTTCAGCACCTTGGCGAAGTTCGTGGGCGTCGGTCGCCGGCGTAGACATAGAGCAACCCGGTGTCGCGGAAGGCCTGGGCCCCGGAGTGGATGGAGTAGACGAGCCCCTGCCGCTCCCGGATCTCCTGGAACAGCCGCGAGGACATGCTGCCGCCGATCACGTCGTTGAGCAGGTACAGCGCGTAGCGCTCGGGGGCGGCGTCGGCGACAGGCCGGGGAAGCCCATCACCACGTGCACCTGCTCGAGCGCCTTGTGCACGATGTGGACGCCGGGCGTGAGGCTGCACGGCCTCGGCGCCGCGTGTCCGGGCCTCGTGGCGGAAGCCGTCGAAGCCGCCGCCGAACAGCTCGACGACCTGCTCGTGGCTCGACGTTGCCGGCCACCGCGATCGATGATGCGCGCGGCGGCACGTACTCCGCGGCGAAGTAGTCGGCGATCGTGTCCCGGCCGAAGCCTGTCACCAGGTCCCGTGTGCCGAGGATGGGCCGGCCCAGCGGGTGGTCCGGCCCACACCTGCTCCGCGAACAGGTCGTGGATGACGTCGTCCGGGGTGTCCTCCACCATCCGGATCTCCTGGAGGACGACCGACTTCTCGCGCTCGATGCTCCTCGGCGTCGAACAGGGGGTGCAGCAGGATGTCGGTCAGCAGGTCGACGGCGAGCGGCAGGTGCTCGTCGAGCACCTGCACGTAGAAGCAGGTGTGCTCCTTCGTCGGTGAACGCGTCCATCTGCCCGCCCACCGAGTCGATGGTGCGGGCGATGGTCTCGGCCGACCGGGTCGCCGTGCCCTTGAACACCAGGTGCTCGATCAGGTGGGAGATCGCCGCCCCGGGGCTCCGGCTCGTGCCGGGACCCCGTCTCCACCCAGACGCCGACCGCGACCGAGCGGACGTGCGGCATCCGCTCCGTGAGGATGCGGATGCCGTTGGGCAGGACGCTCTTGCGATACTCTTCAGTCACGTGGTGGGTTCGGCGGCCTGCGGGTTCTTCAGCCGCTCCTTGTCGGCGAGCGCGGGCTGATCGCGCAGCGCCATCTTGCGGCTCAGCCGCATCTTGCCGTTGCCGTCGACCTCGATCACCTTGACCAGCACCTCGTCGCCCTCGCTCAGCACGTCCTGGACCGCGCCGGATGCGGCTCTCGGCGATCTGCGAGATGTGCAGCAGCCCCTCGGTGTCGGGGATGACCTCCACGAAGGCGCCGAACTCGACGATCTTCTTCACCTTGCCCAGGTAGATCCGGTCCAGCTCCACCTCGCGGCAGATGTCCTGGATCATGCCGAGCGCCTTCTGGACCGAGCGCGTTGTCGGGCGAGAAGACCGTCACCCGCCCGTCGTCCTCGATGTCGATCTTGGCGCCGGTCTGCGTCCTGGATGCCGCGGACCACCTTGCCGCCGGGGCCGATGATCTCGCGGATCTTCTCCGTCCGGATCTTGATCGTCACGAAGCGCGGCGCGTACGGGCGTCAGCTCGGCCCGCGGCTTCTCCATGCGCCTCCCGCATCTTGCCGAGGACGATACATCCGGGCCTCGCGCGCCTGCTCGAGGGCCTGGCGCATGATCTCGACCGAGACCCCGGTGATCTTGATGTCCATCTGCAGCGCGGTGACGCCCTTCTCGGTGCCGGCGACCTTGAAGTCCATGTCGCCGTAGTGGTCCTCGGTGCCCATGATGTCGGTCAGGATCCCGAACCGGTCGCCTTCCTTCACGAGGCCCATGGCGATGCCCGGCCACGTGCGACTTGAGCGGAGCGCCGGCGTCCATGAGGGCCAGCGAGGCGCCGCACACGCTGGCCATCGAGGAGGAGCCGTTGGACTCCAGTGATGTCGGAGACCACCCGGACCGTGTACGGGAACTCCTCCTTGGGCGGCATCACGGCCTCGACCGCGCGCTCGGCGAGGGCGCCGTGGCCGATGTCGCGGCGGCTCGGCGAGCCGAAGCGCCGGACCTCGCCGACCGAGAAGGGCGGGAAGTTGTAGTGCAGCATGAAGTGGCGGTACGACTCGCCCTCCAGCGCCTCGATCTTCTGCTCGTCGGCCTTGGTGCCGAGCGTGGCGGTGACCAGGGCCTGGGTCTCGCCGCGCGTGAACAGCGACGAGCCGTGGGCGCGCGGCAGGTAGGACATCTCGATGGTGATGGGCCGGATCTCGTCGACCTTGCGGCCGTCCACCCGGATGCCGCGCTCCACGATCATCTTGCGCACCTCGGCGCTTCTCGGCCTTCTCGAAGGCCGCGCGCACCGCGCCCTTCTTGGTGTCCTCGACGCCGACCGCCGCCCACACCTCGTCGAACACGCGGTGCACGGCCTCGGCGCGGGCGTGCTTCTCGTGGGTCGGCCAGCGCAGCCGCCAGCTTGGGGGCGGCCAGGCTCGCGCACGCGGGCGGCCAGCTCCTGGTCGCGGCCGGCGGTCGGATCGAAGGTCCAGCGCGGCTTGGCCGCCCTTGGCCACCAGCTCCTTCTGCATCCGAGCCAGCTGCTTGCACTGCTCGTGGCCGAAGGCGATGGCCTCGAGCATCTTGTCCTCGGAGACTTCCTTGGCCCCCGCCTCCACCATCAGCACGCGCGTCCTCGGTCCCCGCCACCACCAGCTCGAGCTGCGAGGCCTCCTGCTGGGCCGTGGTCGGATTCGCCACGAACTGGCCGTCGACGAGGCCGACCCGCACCGCGCCCACCGGTCCCGCGAAGGGGATGCCGGACAGGCAGAGGGCGGCCGATGCCCCGTTGATGGCCAGCACGTCGGGATCGTTCTCGTGGATCGCCCGAGATGACCAGGCACGATGATCTGGACCTCGTTGCGGAAGCCGTCCGGGAACAGCGGCCGGATGGGACGGTCGATGAGACGGCAGGTCAGGGTCTCCTTCTTGACCGGCGCGCCCTCGCGCTTGAAATAGCCGCCAGGGATGCGGCCGCCCGGCGTAGGCGCGCTCGCGGTACTCGACGGTCAGCGGGAAGAAGTCCTGGCTCTCCTTGGCGCGTCTTGGCGGCCACCACGGTCGCCAGTACCATCGTGTCGCCGAACCGGACGACGACACGCGCCGTCGGCCTGCTTGGCGACCTTCCCGGTCTCGATGGAGAAGGCTTGGCCCTGAATATCGATCTGCGTTCTGTGACTCATACGAGCATTTGTCCTCGGTTCGGCGGTCGCCCGGCGAACACCTAGTGTGAGGGGCGCTGGCGTCCCTGCGCCGCGCCCACAAAGGGCCCCCGGGGTCGTTCCGTCCGAGGACCGGTCATGTACACCTGCGGGCCCGCCGTCAACGGCGGATGCCCAGCTTGTCGATGAGCGCCTGGTAGCGCTCGACGTTCTTCGCCTTCAGGTAGTCCAGGAGGCCGCGCCGCTTGCCGATCAGCATCAGGAGCCCCCGACGCGAGTGGTGATCCTTCGCGTGCAGCTTGAAGTGCTCGGTCAGGCTGTTGACCCGCTCGGTCAGCAGCGCGATCTGGACCTCGGGTGACCCCGTGTCCCCTTCGTGCGTCTTGAACTGCTCGATCAGGCTCTTCTTGCGGTCGAGGGCAAGCGGCATCGGAAGGCCTCCTCCAATCGCCTCACCCCAGAGATCGCGTCCCCAGGGAGGGTTCAAAAAAACTATGTTTTGTCAGCAGATACGCAGGGAGGGTATCACGGGGTCACGCGGAAGTAAAGTTACCCCGTCAGGACCGCGCCCGGGCCGAGGCGATGTCGCGCATGACCTGGGCCTTGAGGTCGTCGACCGAGGGAAACCGCATCTCCTCTCGCAGGCGCTCGAGGAAGTCCAGGCGCACCCGTCGACCATAGAGATCGCCTGAGAAGTCGAGAAGATGCGCCTCGACCGCCACGGTGGTCTCTCCGAACGTCGGCCGGACCCCGACGTTGACCACGGCGGGATAGGGTCGGCCGTCCACCTCGACGAGCCCCCGATAGACGCCGCGCGCCACGAGCAGTGGGCGCGTCGGCTCGATGTTCGCCGTCGGAAAGCCGAGCGTCCGTCCCCTGCCCGCGCCCGAGGTCACCGGACCCGAGATCGAGTACGGGCGCCCGAGGTGCCGCGCCGCCGTCGCGACGTCGCCCCGCTGCAGGGTCGCGCGGATCTCCGTCGACGAGACCGCTACTCCATCAACCGTCATTGGTGGGACCACATGCGCTCGAAAGCCGCCGCGACCGGCCAGATCCTCGAGGAGGCGCGCGTCTCCGCGAGCGCCCCGCCCGAAGCGATGGTTGTAGCCCACGACGACCTCGCGCGCCCGCAGCCGCTCGAGGACCACGTCCTTCACGAAGGTCTCGGGCTCGATGGCGGCCAGCTCGCGGCTGAACGCCAGGACCACGACGGCGTCGATCCCGACCTCGGCGATCAGGGCCAGGCGCTCGTCCAGGGTCGTGATGGCGCGCGGGGCCTTGTCGGGGTGGAGGATCTCCGTCGGGTGCGGATCGAACGTGCACGCCACCGCCTCCAGACCGCCCGCGCGGGCCAGGGTCACGGCGGTCCCGAGGATGGCGCGATGACCGAGGTGGACGCCGTCGAAGATTCCGAGGGCGACCGCGCTCGGTCGGGCGTCAGGCCGGACGGACTCGAGTCCCCGGACGATCCGCATGAAGCATCCGCACCGGCCGCGTGCGCATCCGCCTCCATGACCTCGCCCACGCCGAGCAGCCGCCCGTCGCCGGCGTGGACCCGCACCAGCGTGCCGCTGGGCGTGCGCGCCGGCGCCAGCTCCACCGGCTGCCCGTGCTCGAAGCGGCTCATCGCCCGCGCGTCGAGCCGGATGGCCGGCCAGTCGGCCAGCGCGGCGGCCGGGGGCTGCACGCGCGCCCAGAGAGCAGGCGCCTCCTCGACGGTCAGCGCCTCCCACGACACAGCGTCGACCAGCTGGAACGGACCGACGCGCGTGCGCACCAGCCGTCGCACGGCCGCCCCGCAGCCGAGAGCAGCCCCGAGATCGGCGGCCAGGGTTCGCAGGTAGGTCCCCTTGCCGCACACCACACGGAGACCGACGTCAGGCGGCGCGACCTCCTGCACCTCGATGGCGTGGATCACCACCTCGCGGGGCTCACGCACCACCTCGACGCCCTCCCGGGCCAGCTCGTAGAGGCGGCGGCCGCCGTGGTGGACGGCCGAGTACATCGGAGGCACCTGTTTGATGCGGCCCAGGAACGGACGGCAGGCGGCCTCCACCTGCGCCCGGTCGACGTCCCGCCACCGGCGCCTCGGCAACCACCCGGCCGCTCATGTCGCCGGTGTCGGTGGTGACGCCCAGCCGGAGGGTCGCCACGTACTCCTTGTCCTGGTCGGCGAGGTAGGCCATAAGCTTGGTCGCCTCGCCGAGCAGCATCGGCAGCACGCCGGTGGCGTCGGGGTCGAGGGTGCCGGCGTGGCCGACACGCTTGAGCCCGAGCCGGCGCCGGACGAGGGCGACGGCGTCGAAGGAGGTGACCCCGGCCGTCTTGTCGACGACCAGGATGCCGGTCGTGCTCACGCGCCGACCGCCTCGCGCACCGCGGCGAGGACGTCGCGCGTCACCGCCTCCAGGTCACCGGCCACGGTGAACCCGGCGGCGTTGGGATGGCCGCCGCCGCCGAACTTGGCGGCGATCCGCTGCACGTCGACGTCGCCCTTGCCGCGCAGGCTCACCTTCACCTGCTCGCCGCGTGCCCGCAGCAGGCAGGCCACGCGCACGGAGGCGATCGAGCGCGGATAGTTCACCAGCTCCTCGGACTCGACGAAGGTCTCCGGCACCGCTCCGCTCGGCAGGGCCAGCCAGGCGACGCGGCCATCCTCGCTCACCTGCACGCGGGCCAGGCTCTCGCTCAGCCAGTGCAGAGCGTCGGTGGGACGCCGCTCGTAGATGGCCGCCGACACGACGGCCGGCTCGGCCCCTGCCGTTACCAGCGCGGCGGCGATCTGGAAGGTCGCCGACGTCACGTTCGAGTAACGGAACGACCCGGTGTCGGTGTGGATGGCGGTGAAGAGGTTGGTGGCGATGGCCGGCGTCAGCGGCAGCCCCAGGTCGACCAGCAGCCGGTAGACCATCTCGCCGGTGGCGGCGCGCCGTGGTGTCGATCCAGTTGACGTGCCCGTAGCGCCGGTTGTCGGGATGGTGGTCGATGTTCACCACCACCGAGGCGGCGGCGCGCGCCTGGTCGATGAGCCCCTCGGTGCGGCCGGGGTTCGGGCAGTCGGTCAGCACCGCGACGTCGAACCGCCCGGCGATCACCGGCAGCACCCGGTAGCGCTCGATGCCGGGCAGGAAACCGAGCGCGCCGGGCAGCCGGATGGGGCCCGCCGTACACCACCGTGCCAGCCGCGCGCCTCCAGCGCCAGGCCGAGCGCCAGCAGCGTGCCGAGGACGTCGGCGTCGGGATGGACGTGGCCCAGCATGAGCGCGCCGGCCGGGCGGCCGCGCGCAGGGCGGCCAGCGACGTCCGCCGGCGCGCCGGCGCGCCCAGCGCTCCGCTCACCGGTCGCCCTGGACCTGCTTGAGGAGCGACTGGATCTGCGCCGCGTGCTCCATCGAGCGGTCGGGCCGGAAGTCGAGCTCGGGCGTCACGCGCAGGTCGAGGTGCTGGCGCAGCCAGTCCGCACGAAGCCCCGCGCGCTGTCGAGCGCGGCCAGCGAGGAGGCCCACTGCGCGCTCGTCGCCGAGCACCGAGACGAAGACCTTGGCCACGCGGAGATCCTTGGCGGTCTCCACCTCGGTGACGGTGACGAAGCCCAGGCGAGGATCCTTCAGCTCCCGCTGCAGGAGCGTCGAGATCTCCTCCTTGATGAGCTGGTTCACCCGGTCGAGCCGCTTGCCCTGCATTAGCAGAGATCTCCACGGAAGGTCTCGATGACGTCGACCCTCCACGTGGTCCTCGATGAAGTCCATGGCCTTGGAGACGACCTCGTTGGCGTGGCGCGCGTCGCCGGAGACGTAGGCGACGGCCAGCGTCGCGCGCTGCCAGGAGTCCTGGTGGTCGACCTCGGCCACCGAGCACTCGAAGCGGCGCGCGCACCCGTTCCTTGAGCCCCTTCAGGACGTGCCGCTTGCCCTTGAGCGAGTCGACATCCGGCAGGTGCAGCTCCACCATCCCCAGCGCGACCCGCGCGGTCGACACGGTGCCGCCTCCGGACGCCGTCGCGCTACAGCGTGCGCGCGACTTCCTCGGTGGTGAACGCCTCGAGGATGTCGCCGGGCTGGATGTCCTTGACGCCTCGACGCCGATGCCGCACTCCAGGCCCTGCGAGCACCTCGCGGACGTCGTCCTTGAAGCGCTTGAGCGAGGTGACCGTGCCCTCGCCCAGCACGGTCTCGCCGCGCTTGCACGCGCACCTTGGCGCCGCGGACGATCTTGCCCTCCAGTGACCATCGAGCCGCAGATCGGGCCGAGCTTGGAGATGGGGAACAGCTGCCGCACCTGGGCCCGGCCCAGCGATCGTCTCGCGGATCTCGGGCGCCAGCATGCCCGACGAGCGCCGCCTTGCACGTCGTTGATCGCCTCGTAGATGACGTTGTAGCTGCGCAGGTCCACGCCGTTGGCCTGGGCCTGGGCTGGCCGCCTTGGGCTCGGCCTTGACGTTGAAGCCGAGCACGATGGCGTTGGACGCCGAGGCCAGCATGACGTCGCGTCTCGTTGATCGCGCCCACCGAGCTGTGGATGACCTTGAGCTTGACCTCGTCGGTGGACAGGCGCTCGAGCGACTCGGCCAGGGCCTCCACCGAGCCCTGCACGTCGGCCTTGAGGATGAGCCGCAGCTCCTTGACCTCGCCCGCCTCGATCTGCTTCTGCAGGTCCTCCAGCGTGATCCGCGTGCGCCGCCTTGCCCTTGAGCTTGTCGCGGTCGGCGCGCATGGTGGCGATCTGCCGCGCCTTGCGCTCGTCGGACGACCGACCACCAGCACGTCGCCGGCCTGCGGCACGCCCGACAGGCCGAGGATCTCGACCGGATCCGACGGGCCCGCCTGCTTGCACCTTCTTGCCGGCGGTCGTCGATGAGCGCGCGGATCGCGGCCGGAGTGCGAGCCGACCACCACCGCGTCGCCCTCCTTGCAGCGTGCCCGTTCTGGATGAGCACGGTGGCCACCGGGCCGCGGCCGCGATCGAGCCGGCCTTCGATGATGACCCCGCGCGCGGCCCGGCTCGGGTTGGCCTTGAGCTCGAGGATCTCCGCCTGCAGCGCCGTCATCTCGAGCAGCTGCTCGATGCCCGTGCCCTTCTTGGCCGAGGTGGGCACGAAGATCGTCTGGCCGCCCCAGTCCTCGGGCACGAGGCCGTGGTTGGACAGCTCGCGCTTGACCCGGTCGGGGTCGGACTCCGGCTTGTCGATCTTGTTCACGGCGACGATGATCGGCACGTTGGCCGCCTCGCGCGTGGTTGATCGCCTCCACCGTCTGCGGCATCACGCCGTCGTCGGCCGCCACCACCAGGATGACGATGTCGGTGGCCTGGGCCCCGCGGGCCCGCATGGCCGTGAACGCCTCGTGGCCCGGCGTGTCCAGGAACGTGACCTTGCCGTGGCTGGTCACCACCTGGTAGGCGCCGATGTGCTGCGTGATGCCGCCGAACTCCTTCTCGGCCACCTTGGTCGTGCGGATGGCGTCGAGGAGCGAGGTCTTGCCGTGGTCGACGTGGCCCATGACGGTGACGACCGGCGGCCGCAGCACGCAGCTGGGCCGGATCCGACTCCTCCTCCTCGAGGACGTCGCCCTCGACCGAGCGGATCTCGAGGTCGAAGTGGAACTTGTCGGCGACCAGCTTGGCCTCGGTGGGATCGAGCAGCTCGTTGACCGTCTCCATCACGCCCAGCTCGATGAGGGCCT
This sequence comes from uncultured Candidatus Rokubacteria bacterium, assembly GCA_963827505.1. GTDB lineage: Bacteria > Methylomirabilota > Methylomirabilia > Rokubacteriales > CSP1-6 > AR5. Next base: position 450,846 of record CAWHBD010000001.1, read on the forward strand.
TGATCACCTCGCCGGACTTGCGGCGCATCTTCTCGGCCAGCTCGGCCACCGTGACCGACTCGCGGCACGCGCACGAGTCTCGCGCTTGACCTCGACCGCCGGCGGCGGGCGGCGGCTCGGCAACGACGGTCGAGGCCGCGGCGGCCGGCCGGAGCACCTCGGCCGGCGGCGGCCGGGGCTGGCGACGCCGGTGAGGCCGGGCGCGCCGGCGCCCCGGTGGCCGCGGCCGGGGCGCGACAGGCTGCGCCGGACGCGGCGGGGGCGGCGGCGCGCCAGGGCCGCGGCGGCCCCTGCGTGATGCGCGGCTGCGAGAACGGTCCGGCCGGTGCGCGCGGCGGAGGCGACGCTGCGACGGGCCGCGCCGGCCGCTCGAGCGGACGGAACGGGACGATCTTCGGCTCGGGCCGGCGCACGGTCGGCGCCGGCGGCGGCGCGGGCGGGGCCGGTGCGGCGGGCTCGGCGGGTCGGCGAGCGGCGGCGGCGCCACCGGCGGTGACCGGCGCGGCTGGCGCGGCCGGCGCGACCGGCGCGACCGCGGGGGCTCCGGAGCGATCTCGGCGGCCGGCTTGGCGACAGCGGCGGCTCGGGGGCGATCTCGACCGGCGCGGTCGGGCTTGGGCTTGACGATGGTCGCCGCTGGGCGCAGCTCGACCGCGTCCTCGCCCGCCTCCTCGGCCGTCTTCTTCGGCACGGGCGCGCCGGCTTGACGGCACCGTCCACGCCGGCCGAGCCTTGCGGCTTGGCCACGCGCTTGGGCTTCGCCGCCGTCTCTTCCGGCAGCTCGCGACCCTTGCCGAGCTTCACCCGCAGCTCGTTGGCGAGCTTCGTGGTCGAGAGGAGTCATGGCGCGAACGCCCTTGTGGCCCATCTCCTCGGCGGCGACCATCAGATCCTTGCTGGTCACGCCGAGCTCCTTCGCGAGCTCGATCACTTTGATCTTCGTCGCTGCCACGTCCCCCTCACCTCCTACGAGCCAGTGTCGGACCGGCCACCGCCGTCGACTGACTTCCGCCAGCGCGATCGACTCCAGTCCGCGCCCAGCCGGCAGGCCCCCCGGAACGCGTGCCCGAGCCGCCCCGTCTTCAGTGCGCGCTCCACGCACTCGGGCACGGCGCACACGTACGCGCCGCGCCCCGCCGCGCGCTCTCCTGGTCCACGACCACGACCCCGTCGGCGCCCCGCACGAGCCGGACCAGCTGCGCCCTTCGGCCGGCGCTGCGCGGCACCCGAGGCACGTGCGGGTCGGGACATGCGCTCACGCCTCGCCTCGCCGGCGGCGTCCGGCTCGTCTCCCACCGACTCCGCCGCCGGTCGCGGGCGCGCCGGCCGCGGCGGCAGCCTCGGCGGCTGCCTGCGCATGGGCCGCGACCCATGCCTCGGCCGCCGCATAGATCTCGTCGGCCTGATCGCCGACCCCGGCAGCGCCTGCAGCGCCTCGCGACCCGCGTCGACGATCGCCCGCGGGGAGTCCAGCCCGGCCGCCTCCAGCGCCTCGACCACCTCGGGAGTGACCCCCGGCGACCCGCGTCAGCGCCGCAGCGCGCCTCCTCGGCGTCCGCGCCGCTCGCTCTCGACCTCGCGCCTCGCTCTTGATGTCGATGCGCATGCCGGTGAGCTTGGCGGCCAGGCGCGCGTTCTGCCCCTTCTTGCCGATGGCCAGCGAGAGCTGGTTGTCGGGCACGATGACCAGCGCGGGCCGGCTGCGCCCTCGCCCTCGCGCTCCTCGGCAATCGTCACCGACGACACCTTGGCCGGCGACAGCGCCCGCGCCACGAATGTGGCCGGATCGTGCGACCACTCGATGATGTCGATCTTCTCGCCCCGCAGCTCGCGGCTGATGACCTGGATGCGCGTGCCGCGCAGCCCCACGCAGGCGCCGATCGGGTCGACGTCGCGCTTGGTGGACGCCACCGCCACCTTGGCGCGCTCGCCCGCCTCCCGCGCCGTCGCCTTCACGACCACGATGCCCTCCTGGATCTCGGGGATCTCGGTCTCGAACAGCCGCGCGAGGTAGCCGGGGTGCGTCCGCGACAGCGTGATCTGCGGCCCCTTGGCCGTGCGGCGCGACCTCCAGCACGAAGGCGCGGATGCGGTCGCCGGGATTGTAGCGCTCGCCCGGGATCTGCTCGCGCTCGGGCAGGATCGCCTCGGCCTTGCCGACCTCGAGGATCACGTTGCGCTTCTCGATGCGGTGCACGACCGCCGCGCAGGATCTGTGCCTTCCTTGCCGGCGAACTCCGAGTAGATGCCCTCGCGCTCGGCGTCCCGGACCTTCTGGAGGATGACCTGCTTGGCCGTCTGGGCGGCGATGCGCCCGAAGTCCTGGGGCGGGCGCTCCTGCTCCTGGTCGAGCTCGTCGTCGAGCTCGGCCTCCGGGTTGAGCGCCTTGGCCTCGGCCAGGCTGATCTCGAGCTTGGGATCGGTGACCTCGGTCGACGACCTTCGTGCGGGCGTAGGCGCGGAGCTCGCCGGTCTTGCGGTCGATCTGGATCCGCATGTTGTCGGCCGGGCCCAGTGATCTTCCGCGAGGCCGACAGCAGGGCAGACTCCAGCGCCTCGAAGAGGACCTCTTTGTCGATCCCCTTCTCCCGGCCCAGCTGCTCGATGACCATGATCAGTTCGCGGTTCATAGTCCTGACGGCCGTCGCGGCCACGGAACCTCCACGTCCAGACGGGCCTTCGTGACCCGTCCCGCGGCAGCTCCACGTCGCGTTCCCATCGCGATCCAGGGTGAGCACGCCGTCGGCCGACGTCGACGAGGCGTCCGTGGAGCTCCTCGCCGCCGGCCAGCCAGCACCGCACGCGCTTCCCGACCGCCCACCGGAGCTCGCGGTCCTTCCGGAGCTGGCGGTCCAGCCCCGGTGACGACACTTCCAGATCGTACGCCTCCTCGATCAGGCCGGCGGCGTCGAGCACATCGCCCAGCTCACGGCTGACGCGCTGGCAGTCCTCGACGCGCACGCCTCCCGGCTTGTCGACGAACAGCCTGCAGCACCCCGCGCGGCCGGTGTCCCGCGCCACTCGAGGTCGACGAGGGTGAGCCCGTGATCGCGGAGTACGGGCTGCAGCGCCTCCTCGATCTCGGAGCTCCCGTTCGTCTTCTTGCATACCGCTCGCAAAAGTAAAAAAGTGGGCAACGCCCACTTTTTCGAGACTTTAGCACGTGTTTCGGGCGGAGGCAAGCTATGCCCGGTCCTTGACAGCCGCCCGGGCGGTCAGGAACGGGTCGCGAGGACCTCGAGACCGCGCAGGCGTGTCGACCACCTGGGCCTTGGGGACCCGGCTTTCGCGGCGTCGGGCGCGCCGCTCCTTGATCTCGACCACGCCTTCCTTGGCCAGGGCGTTGCCGACGGTCACGCGGACCGGCATGCCGAGGAGGTCGGCGTCCTTGAACTTCACCCCGGGCCGCTCGTCGCGGTCGTCCAGGAGCACGTCGAGGCCGGCCGCCCGGCACGCGGTGTAGATCTCCTCGGCCGCGGCCATCTTGGCCGGCATCGCGCACGCTCACCGACGACGATGTGGACCTGGAACGGCGCGATGGCCACCGGCCACACGATGCCGTCGGCGTCGGCGAGCTGCTCGACGGCGGCGGCGGCGATGCGGGCCGGGCCCGATGCCGTAGCTGCCCATGACCACCGGCTGCTCCTTGCCCGACTCGTCCAGGTACATGGCGCCGAGCGCCACCGAGTACTTGGTGCCGAGCTTGAAGATGTTGCCGATCTCGATGACCTTCTCGACCGCCAGCGGCTTGCCGCACTGCGGGCACGCCTCACCCGCCGCCACGGTGTGCAGATCGGCGAAGCGCGCCTCGAAGTCGCGCCCCGGGCGCCACGCCCCGCAGGTGGCACGCCCTCGCGGTTGGCGCCCACCACGTAGCGCGCCCCCGCGCAGCGACTCGTCGGCGACGATCGGCACCCGGGCGCCCGACCGGTCCCACCGAGCCCGACCGGGGCGCCCAGCTGCGCTGCGACCTCCTCGGGATGGGCGGCGCGAGGCTCTGCCCCGAGCACCCGGGCAGCTTGCGCTCGTGGAGCGCGTGGTCTCCGCGCACGAGAGCCAGCACCGGACCCCGACGGTGTGGCATAGAGCAGCGACTTGATCGTCAGCCGCGGGTCGATCTTCAGCAGGTCGCTGCACCTCGGCGATCGTGCGCGCGTTCGGCGTGGCCACCTCCTCGCGTCCCTCGGCCGGGAAGGCCGGGGCGCGCCGGCACCCCGCGGGCGATCTCGACGTTGGCCGCGTAGCCGCAGGCCGCGCAGAGCGCGATCTCGTCCTCGCCGGCCGCGCAGGGCGCCAGGAACTCGTGGGCGCCGAGGCCGCCCATCATGCCGGTGTCGGAGTGCGCAACGTGGAAGCGAGCCCGCACCGCTCGAAGATCGTCCGGTACGCGCGCCTCGTGCGGCGGCGTAGGAGCGGTCGAGCGCGGCCGCGTCGGGATCGAGCGTATAGGAGTCCTTCATCACGAACTCGCGCGTGCGCAGCACGCCCGAGCGCGGCCGGGCCTCGTCCCGCTCCTTGGTCTGGATCTGGTACCAGATCTGGGGCAGGTCGCGGTAGGAGCGGATCTCGCGGGCGGCGAGCCAGGCGATGACCTCCTCGTGCGTCATGCCGAGGACACATGTCGCGGCCGTAGCGGTCCTTCAGCTTGAACATCTCGGGGATGCCGTCCCAGCGGCCGGACTTCTGCCAGATCTCGGCCGGGATGGATCACCGGCATCGTGATCTCCTGCCCGCCGATGCGCGTTCATCTCCTCGCGGATGATCGCGTTGATCTTGTCGATCACCCGCTGGCCGAGCGGCAGGTAGACGTAGATGCCGGCGGCGAGCTGGCGGACCAGCCCCGCCCGCAGCATGAGCTTGTGCAGAGCGCCTCGGCGTCGGCCGGGTCCTCGCGCAGCGTGGGGACGAGCGACTTCGCGAGCCGCATCCTAGTGCGCGTCCTTCTTCTTGTTGGCGCCCTTGACGCCCGGCTCGTAGCACCAGGCGCTCGACCGGCTTGCCGCCGAGGATGTGGGACTGCACGATCTCGGCAGGTCGGCCTGCTGCACGCCGGCGTACCAGACGTTCTCGGGGTAGACGACGATCATCGGCCCGTGGCCGCACTGCGAGAAGCAGCCGGCCTTGTTGATGCGCACCTCGTGCTGGCGGCCGGCCTTGACGATCTCACCGCGCAGGTACTTCACGAACCCCTCGACGTCGCCGTCCTTGGGGCAGTCGTCGCCGCTCGTGCACACGAAGACGTGGGTCTCGTACTGGCCCATCAGGCGGTCGCTCCCGCCGCGTCCTTGGCGGCCCGTCGCTCGGCCAGGAACTTGTCGACCTCCTCGCGCATCGCCGTCACGATGTCCTTCTCGGGCACCTTGCGGATCACCTCACCGCCCTTGAAGATGAGTCCGATCCCCTTCCCGCCGGCCACCCCGATGTCGGCCGCGCGCGCCTCGCCGGGGCCGTTGACCTCGCACCCCATCACCGCGATGTGGATCTCCTCGTTGAGGCCGCGGAACTCGTCCTCGACGCCCTTGGCGAGCTTGACGAGGTCCACGTCGGCGCGCCCGCACGACGGGCACGACACGAACGTGAGCCCGCCCTTGCGAAGCCCGAGCGACTTGAGGATGTCGATGCCGACCCGGACCTCCTCGGTGGGATCGGCCGACAGCGACACCCGGATGGTGTCGCCGATGCCCTGGCTGAGCAGGGCACCCAGCCCGACCGCGGACTTGATCGTGCCCACGCCCGGGGTGCCGGCCTCGGTCACGCCGAGATGGAACGCGTAGTCGACCTGGTCGGCCAGCATGCGGTAGGCCTCGATCATCATCAGCGGATCCGAGGCCTTGAGCGAGACCTTCATCTCCTGGTAATTGCACTCCTCGAGGATGTGGATGTGGCGCAGCGCGGATTCCGACCATGCCCGCGGCGGTGGGCCCGCCGTACTTCTCGAGCAGGTCCTTCTCGAGCGAGCCCGCGTTGACACCGATCCTGATCGGGATCCTTCGATCCTTGGCGAGGGTCACGACCTCCATCACGAACTTCTTGCCCCCGATGTTGCCGGGGTTCAGCCGCAGGCCGTCCACGCCCTGCTCGAGCGCGATGAGGGCCAGCTTGTAGTTGAAGTGGATGTCGGCCACGAGGGGGATGCGGATCTGGCGCTTGATCTCGCCGAGCTTCTCGGCCGCCTCCCGCACCGGCACCGCGCAGCGGACGACGTCGCAGCCCGGCCGCCTCCAGCGCCCAGATCTCCAGCAGGGTGGCCTGGACATCGCGGGTGTCGGTCTTGGTCATCGACTGCACGGTGAGCGGCGCGTCGCCGCCGACCTTGAGATTGCCGAGGGTGATCTGCCGCGTCTTGCGCCGAGTGATCATGCGCCCTTTCCTATCGGAAGAATTTGAACGCGTTGATGTCGGGTCAGGTCATTGTAGAGCGCGTAGACCATGATCATCATGAGCAGCACGAAGCCCACCTGCTGCGCCACCTCGCGCTTGCGCAGCGACAGCGGCCGGCCCAGGATCGCCTCGATCACGAAGAACAGCAGGTGGCCGCCGTCCAGCATGGGCATCGGCAGCAGGTTGAGCACGGCCAGGTTCACGCTGATGACGGCCACGAACACCGCCAGCCGACAGCAGGCCCTCGCTGCGCCTGCCGCGCCGCCTCCGTCGCGATCTGGATCGGCCCGCCGATGTTGGAGCGATCGATCTGCCGGTGACGAGCTTCCACAGGCCCTTGCCGGTGAGCACCGTCACGTCCCACGTCCGCACGGTGCCGTGCCGACAGCGCGATCAGCGGGTTGTACGGCTCGAACCGCACCGCCTTCGGGGCCAGCCCGGCCTGGATCTGGCCGACCATCGACCTCCTCGCCGGTCGGGCAGCTTCTCCTTCACCGGCTCCGGCGTGACCGTCAGCTCCAGCCGCTTGCCCTCGCGCTCGACCGTGAGCGGCGAACGACTGGCTCGGGCGGGTCCGGATGGCCTCCACGCAGGTCCTCGTGCGTGTACACGCGGCTGGCCAGCCACCGCGACCACCACGTCGCCGGGCTTGAGCCCGGCCTTCTCGGAGGGCGACCCGGGGCCGATCGAGCGTGATCATGCGGCGACAGGTGAGGGCCGGCGCCGATGTCCCAGATCTCGCGCGGCTGCCGGAACTCGTCGGGGACCGTGCGCAGGCGCGGCGTCACCGTCATCGTCTTCTCGACGCCGTCGGCGCCGCGCACGCGCAGCTCCAGCGGTCGGCCGTTGGACCGGCGCCAGCACGCGATCCAGATCCTCCCAGTAGGAGACGTGGTTGCCCGTCGACGGTCGACGATGGTGTCGCCGGTGCGGAGGCCGGCGGCGGCGGCGGGGCTCCCGTCGGTGACCTTGCCGACGACCGCCGGCCACACCGGCCGGCCGACGGTGGCGAACACGACGGCGAAGATGGCGACGGCCAGGACCAGGTTCATGGCCGGGCCCGCGAAGACGATCAGGAACCGCGCCCACAGCGGTTTGAGCGCGAAGGCCTTGGCCGAGTCGACGGTCGGGGCCGCCGCCGCCCTCGAGCGGGTTCTCCTCGCCCACCATCTTGACGTAGCCGCCCATGGGGATGGCGGACAGGCAGTACTCGGTCTCGCGGCCGCGCCAGCGGAAGAGCACGGGCCCGAAGCCGATGGAGAAGCGCTCGACGCCCACCCCGGTCCAACGGGCCACGAAGAAGTGGCCGAGCTCGTGGACGAGGATGAGGATGCCGATCACGACCACGAAGCGCACGACGACCAGCAGGAACGGCGTGATCACCTCCACTGCGAGACTCCTCCGGCGGCGCCGAGCCAGTCCTCGACCCGGCGGCGCGTTCGGCGTCGACCTCGATGCAGTCCTCGATCGACGCGATGGCGCCCGCTCGCCTCGGCCTCCATGGCCCGTTCGATGAGCTGCGGGATGCTCACGAACCCGATGCGACGATCCAGGAACGCAGCGATGGCCAGCTCGTTGGCGGCGTTCAGGGCGATCGGAGCCGCGCCGCCGGCCTCGAGCGCCTCCCGGGCCAGGCGCAGGCACGGGAACTTGCCGGGATCCGGCTCGAAGAACGTGAGGGCACTCGCGCGCGTGAGGTCGAGCCGGGCGGCCGGCGTCGGCCGCCGCTCCGGGTACGTGAGCGCGTACAGGATCGGGATGCCCATGTCGGCGACACCCAGCTGCGCGATCACGCAGCCGTCGACGTACTCGACCATCGAGTGCACGATCGACTGGGGGTGCACGATCACCTGCACCTGCTCGGGGGCGAGGTCGAACAGCCAGCGCGCCTCGATGATCTCCAGCCCCTTGTTCATCAGGGTCGCGGAGTCGATGGTGATCTTCGCCCCCATCTTCCAGGTGGGATGCTTGAGCGCGTCCTCCACGGTGATGGCGCTGAACTTCTCGGGGGCCCACTCGCGGAAGGGACCGCCGGATGCCGTGAGCAGGATGCGATGGACGTCGGCCGCGGTTGTGGCCGACCAGGCACTGGAAGATCGCGCTGTGCTCGGAGTCGACGGGCAGCAGCGGCCACGCCCCGGGCGCGGGCGGCCGCGGTCATCAGGCTGGCCCGCCATCACGAGCGTCTCCTTGTTGGCGAGCGCCATCGTACGGCCCGCCTCGATGGCGGCCATCGTCGGCAGCAGGCCCACGCCGCCCACCAGCGCGGAGACGACGACGTCGGCGTCGACCTCGCGGGCCAAGGTGACGAGCCCGTCGACGCCGGCCAGCAGCTCCGGCCGCGGCGACGGCAGCAGCCTGGCCAGGCGATCGCGGGCGTCGGCGTCGAGCAGCGCGACCGCGGTCGGCGCGTATTTGCTGGCAGAGCTCGGCGATGAGGTCGACGTTGGAGCCGCGGGCGGCCAGCCCGGCCACGCTGAACTCGTCCGGGAAGCTCGAGACGAGCTCGAGGGTGCGCAGGCCGATCGAGCCGGTGGCGCCGAGGATCGTGACGCGCTTCATCGGCATCCCGCCAGCACGGCGATGTAGTAGAAGGCCGGGAGGTTGAACAGGAGACTGTCGATCCGGTCGAGGACCCCGCCGTGACCGGGGATGAGGCCGCCGGTGTCCTTGGTGCCCACGCTACGCTTGAAGACCGATTCGGCGAGGTCCCCGACCTGGCCCACCACGCCGAGCACCCCGCCGCCCACGAGGGCGAAGAGGCCGCCGCAGGCCGGCAGGAACCAGGCGCCCAGCAGCCGCGCCGGTCGCCACCGAGGCGATCACCTGGGCGGCCGCACCCTCGATCGTCTTGCGCGGGCTGATGACGGGCGCCAGCGGCCGCCGGCCCATCGTGGAACCCACGAGGTAGGCCGCGGTCTCTCCCACCCACGTCACGCCGACGACGAACAGGATCAGCTCATCGCCGACGAGCGAGTCCTGGTGCAGCAGGATTCCATAGCCCAGCAGCCAGCCCACGTACATCACGGCCAGCAGCGTGTTGGCTGCCGGCTCCACCGTGGGCGTGCCCGACCGCCACAGGGGCGCCGCCAGAATCACGCCGGCAGCGACGGTGAGCACCAGCATGGGCAGCGCAAGTGGCTCGAGCATGCGGGAGGCTCCGAACGCCGCCGTCACCGCCACGCCGGCCGCGATCCCGAGCCGCCGATGCACCGGGCGGCCGCCCTGCTCGAGCAGCCGGGTCAGCTCCCACAGGGCCGCCCAACTCGCCAGCACCACCACCACGTTGAAGGTCCAGTCGGGCGCCTTGATGACGATCAGCAGGAACACCGGCAGCAGCACCACGGCGCTGGCCAGCCGCTTCAGCAACGCCGGTCTCCGCGGGCCGGCGACGAGCACACGCCGCCGGCGCCACCGTGGACACGTCACACCCCACCGAAGCGGCGCGTCCGCCGCTGGAACTCGGCCACCGCGCGGTAAAGGTCGCCGGGGCCGAAGTCCGGCCACAGGGTCGGGGTCATCCACAGCTCGGTGTAGGCAATCTGCCACAGCAGGAAGTTGGAGATGCGCATCTCGCCGCTCGTACGGATCAGGAGATCCGGATCGGGCACGCCGTCGGTGTAGAGGGCCTGGCTGACGTGCGCCTCGGAGATGTCGGCGGGGGTGAGCTCGCCGGCCTGCACGCGCTCGGCCAGCGCGCGGAAGGCGTCGAGCAGCTCGTCACGGCCACCGTAGTTGAACGCCATCAGCAGCGTCAGCCCCGTATTGGCGCGCGTCTCGCGCACGACATGGTCGATGCCCCGGCGCACCGGCAGCGGCACGCCCGTCGGCCGGCCGATCACCCGCAGCTGCACGTTGCGCTCCATCAGCTCGGGGAGCTCGCGGTAGATCGACTCCTCCAGCAGTCGCATGAGCGTGGTGACTTCGTCCTCGGGCCGGCTCCAGTTCTCGGTCGAGAAGGCGTAGAGGGTGAGGAAGCGCAGACCGACGGAGTCGGCGGCCCGCACCAGCGCCCGGGCCGCCTTGACACCCTCGCGATGACCGGCGACCCGCGGCAGTCCACGCCGCGTCGCCCAGCGGCCGTTGCCGTCCATGATCACCGCCACGTGGGCCGGCACCGGCTGGGTCCGGGCCAGCGACAGCAGCTCCTGCTCGCCGAGCCCGTCCAGCGCGGCCGGCGCGGCCGCGCGCCTCAGAATGTGAGGATCTCCAGTACCTCGCTGATGTGGCGCATAGTTAGGAGTGCACGACGGACAATTGTGCCACAGCGTGTGCCCTGCCGCCTCCGTTTACAGCCGGGACGGTACCCACCAATCCCGTCAGCCGCTCCAGGTCAGCGCGCATGTGGGCAGTTCCGAGGTGGGCGTAGCGTGCAGTCTGCGCGGGCGTGGCGTGGCCGAGGATCTCCTGCGTGGAACGCAGCGACGCGCCCCGGATGGTCAACCACGAGGCCGCCGTGTGCCTCAGAGAATGGAACGAAACCCGGCTCGGCTAGGATCGGTCCCCTTCGGGATAGCGGCACGCTGCAGCGCCTTGTCAAACGCCTTGCGGACTGATGAGCCATCTAGCCGGAACACCGGACCTTCCCGCTTGCTCTGGTCGGACTCCAGCGCCATCGAGCGCGGCAACGGCATCCGGCATCAGCGGCACGGTTCGCGGCCGACCGCTCTTGGTCCGCTCCAAGCGCATGATGGGCGACAGTCCGAAGTCGGCCTCGAGGTCGAGCTGCTCCCACCGCAGCGTGGCCAGCTCGGAGTACCGTGCGCCCGTCGTCAGTGCCGACCGTCACCAGCGGGGCAAGCAGGTGGTTGCGGGACTGACGGCAGGCGGCCAGCAGGCGCGTGATCTCCTCCTCGCTCAGGAACCGGGTCCGATGCTCGCCCTTCGGCAGGAAGTGGGATCTCCGGGATCCGGTGGATGACGCCCAGCCGATGCGCCAGGCGTAGCGCCCGCCCCAGTCGAGCCCGAGCTCGTGGCGGACCGTCCACCGCCCGACCTCCCCTGCCCGCTCGCGCTCGTACCGGGCCAGCATCGGCGCCGTGACGTTGCGAACGAGCAGCGTGGCGCCCAGCCGCGGGAGCAGGCGCGTGCGGAACAGGCGGGCCTCGAAGTCGCGCCCCCGCCGGCCGCGGGACTCCTGCTGCTTGAGGTACTCGCGGGCCAGATCGGTCAGCGTCCAGTCCGGGGCGGCCTCGATGCCGCCGGCCAGCTCCCGCCGGCGCCGGGCCAGGGCGTCGAGCACGTCCTGCTCAGTCAGCCACGCCGACGAGAATTTGCGCTCCCGCTTGCCGCTTACGGTGAGGTCATAGCCGAGGGCAGCGTGGCGGATCTTCCGACCGTCCGGCCCCCGCGTCGTCCAGCGTCCGTTCGATCAGCTTCCCAGGTTCCTGCCGTAAGGTCGGCATCGCTCAGCCCCTCCGCTTGATCGGAAGCTCAGCCGGAACGTGGCGTATCCTGTGCGTGCTCGTTGCCATCTGCTCCTCCAGGGTTAAGGTTGCGGGCCACGGCCCCGGCGCGGCGCCAACCGCGCGCGGGGTGTCTTCTACGCCAAAATGCCCGGCGGTCGAGTCGCTGGGCGCATCTGACGAAAGGCTTCACGATGACCCAGCCGCTCACTGTGCATGTGTCCCCCGAGTGTTGGGAGATGCTGGGGCCCGCCCCGCTCAGCGCTGAGTTGCGAGGCGTGATTGCTACTGCGACACGACTGCAGGTCCGAGCGCCAGACCCAGCGTTCCCATACGCGCTCTCGATGTCGACCGTGCAGGCCCTCGACCTCGTGCAGTTCGTCGCCAATGCCGCCAGAGGGTTGTCGGTAGCCGACCATCGGAGGCGTCACTGGGAGCAATGCCTGCGCGACATCGAGGCGGCTATCAGGGGCGCGTCGGAGAGGTAGCGCGACCGGCATGCCCGTCGACGCTGCCTACTGTTTGATTCACTCCAGTAGCTCCGTCACCGGCACGCCGAGCGCCTTGGCCAGCCGCTTGAGGATGTCTAGGGATGGATTCTTCTTCATCCCCATCTCAAGCTGGGCGACATACCCCTGCGTGACCTTCGCCTTGGCGGCGAGGTCGCGCTGGGTCATGCCCCTTGGACTCCCGCTTCTGCTGTAACACCGGCTCAGTCTCCTAGGTGACATGATTACCTTGGGTAATCAGAAGTATCGTCAACCGCCGGGCTTGTCCACCTGGCCGTACGCGCTTCCACCGATCCTCGGAGTCGGTCCACCCCGGGACCTTCACCTTGAGCCATGCGGTCGTCTTACCGCCGAGGTACTGGCTCGCTTCATCCTTCCCGACGTACCCCTCGTAACCCTGCTCAAGCACCTGGGCCCAGGCCTCCAGGCCGTTGGGGGCCAGACGACGGGCCGGTAGCACGAGATCGTGGCCGGCAATTATCTCCTCGAGACACGGGCGCCGTTCGCGAAGGGGCGCCAGCGCTGAGATCCTGGCCCGCGCGATAGAGCACGTCGAAGGCCATATAGATCGGCGGCGTCGTGATGATGCTCGGATCGGATTCCCGGAGCAGATCAAACCGCGAACGCATCGCCTGATCGAAGATGGCCACTTCACCGTCGAGCACCAGTGTTTCATCTTGAAGAGCCGCGACCGCGAGGGCGACTTCTCGGAACCTGCGGGCGTGATCGACGCCGTTACGGCTGAGGAGACGGACACTGTGTCCATCCTTGTAAGCGAGGATGCGCCAGCCGTTGACCTTCTCCTCGTAGACCCAGCCTGGGCGGTGGAACGGCTCCCGGACCTCGGGTAGGCTGCATCGGCGGTATACTTCGGGAGTCCTGGCCTCAAGGGAGTCGAATCTACGGGTCGCCGAGCGGGAAGGCGCGGATATGCGCGCGATCGCTGCCACTGCCTTTGACCGTTCGCTGGGGTTCGACCGACACCGCACGGCAGTTGATTGACACTGCACGTTTTCTTCGGTGCAGCGCTCAGGCGCTGCGTCAACGTCGAAGCGCCCCTCATGGGTGGAAGTGGCGGCACTGCGACCCTGGCCGAGAACTCGGTGCGGTCATCGAAGGCTGGACACCCTTACGCCTACTGCTTCCGGTGCTTGTCCCACGTGATGATGTTGTCGGAAAAGGCGGTACGAGAGGCAGCCCAAGTCGCTCTCTTGCACGATGGCTTCGGCCTCAAGCGAAGGGTTTGCCATCGAGTGCGAAGGCGTCGACAACGCGCTAGTCGTCAAGGATGAGGAGTCAGCGACTAGGCCCGAAGATTTCGGCTCACTGCGGCCCATGCCGCCTGCTGCACCGCCTTTGCCATGGAGTCTGCTCGTACGCTGAACCCCCGATGATCGAGTGCGTCATCCCGGTCACGTAGAAGGTCGCTCGCCAGTGTCCGTTCCCGTACTCCGTCATTTGCAGGTCCCACCCTGGCGGTCGCATTCCGACTGAGACTTCCCCGACCCCGCGCGAGCAGTCGATCCAGCGGTGGAGCATCTGGAGCTCCGGCTCGTTGGCCGGGACCTGGAGGAAGCCGAGGGCGGCGACGAGGTTGTGTGGAGTCCGAGGGGCCATCAATTCAGCCGTGCCCTGAAATGTTTGCCATCGGCGGCCATTAGATCCTCCCTCGAAGTTTATAAACTAAGCGGCTTACAGACGGCCGCTCACCCCGCTCGACGACCACGGTGCCAGCAATAAAGTCGTGCAACGCACGACGCTTTCGGTTGGTCAGCATGACCACCAGCTCACTCCAGAACCAAACGTCGATAGATGAGGTCGACCGCTCGAAAACCTAACGGGAACGTTTCGGCGAAAGCTGAGCCGCGCTCAAAGTAGCCGAGCGAAGACCACTCCGGTCCCGTCCACGTCAACAGCGTATAGCCGGCTCCGATCGTCCAGACCCCGCTAAGGGCGATCTCAACGGAACTGCGGAGCAAGGCCTGGCTCAGACTGATCTGCCTTCCGTCAAGCCGAGTTACCTTAATCTTGGCGGCCATCTTTCCCAGCGTTTGACCCCATCGGCCGTGAAAGTAGACGGCGTAGCCCACCATCAGGAGATTCGACAGCACGTATGTCACGAAGGCGACGAGCGGTGAGAGTCTGAGAAATGGCTCCTGTGCGGCCACGACTGTGAGGAGAACGCCGACATCGATGAACGTCGCCAAAGCTCGCCGAAAGAATCCCGCATATCTCAACGCGCGACCGGATTGATTCGAAGGGTTCACCACCACTCAAGAATCTCCCGCTCGGCGCGCGTCAGTTCCACCAGCCGTCCCGGGCGATCTGGCGGCGCATCTCCAGCGCACGGCGGAGCATCGGCTTCACCTGTGGCCAGGTCTCGTGACCCCAAGGCGCCGATGTGATGGAACGGACCAAGAGGAGCACGCGGACCCACGGGAGCAGATACGGCAGGTCGGTCACTGCTCAGAAAATCCCGTGAGAGGTGCCCGGGCGCTCATGCCGCGGGCTCGAGGGTTACGCGGTAGCCCTGACGTTCCAGGAGGTGGAGGGCGCGCCGTGTAACGCGCTGGCGGTGCTGGCGGTCGTGGTAATCGCCTCCGAGATCGTGGTACACGGTGCCGTCGGCCAAGACGTGATAGACGATCCGCAAGAGGGTGTGCGCCAGGGCGACCACGGCCTTTTTGGGGCCGCGATGGCGCAGCACCCGTCGGAAGCGTGCCTGCAAGGCGCTCTCCTTCGCCCGACTGGCGCCGGCGGCCGCTTCGATCAGTGCGGTTCGCAACCACCGGTTGCCCTTCCGGGTCTTCCCCGATTTGTGCTTGCCGGCGCTCTCGTTGTTCCCAGGACAGAGGGCCGCCCAGCTCGCCAGGTGGGCCGCGCTGGGGAAGGCGCTCATGTCGACGCCCACCTCGGCAATGATCACCTCCGCCGTGCGCCGGTTGATGCCGGGAATGCTATCCAGCCGAGTCAGCTGGTCCGCAAAAGGGGCCAGACGGCTCTCGAGCTCGGTGCTCAGCGTCCCGATCGCCTCGTCAATGTAGTCCAAGTGCCCCAAGAGTTGGCCCACGAGGAACGCGTGGTGCGACCGAAAGCGGCCGGCCAGCGCCGCGCGGAGCGCCGGTAGTTTGCCGCGCAGTCGGCCCCGGGCCAGGTCGGCCAGGATGGCGGGATCGGTGGTGCCCTGCGGCGAGCGCCTGGAGCATGGCGCGCCCCGAGACGCCGAGGATGTCGCTGGCCACGGAGGCCAGTTTGACGCCGGCATCCTCCAGCGCTTTGTGGAGCCGGTTGGCCACGCGCGTGCGATCTTGGATGAGCGCCTTGCGATAGCGGGTCAGGTCGCGCACCTCGCGGATCGGCACCGGCGGCACGAAGCTGCCCCGCAGCAGCCCATGCTCCAGCAACTGGGCGATCCACACGCAGTCCAGGACGTCCGTTTTCCGCCCCGGGACTTGCTTGACATGCGCCGCGTTCACGAGCAGGCACGTGAAGTCGCTCTCGAGCGCGTAGAACACCGGCTTCCAGTACACGCCGGTGCTCTCCATCGCCACGTGCGTCACTCCGTGGGCCGCCAGCCAGTCGCGCAGCACCATCAGGTCCGCCGCCGTCGTCCGGAAGGTCTGCACGTGCTGCGTGGCGCGGCCGTTGCGGTCGTCGATCCGCACACACGCGGCGATCGTCTCTTTGTGCACGTCCAGGCCACAGCAACGCTCGAGCTGTCGGTCCATTGCCCGCCTCCTCGGTCACGAGTTGACCGCCGACCGGAGGAGCCTTGCTGGTGACGACTCTGCTCGCCGTGCTCAGGGGCAACAATGCGGGGTGCCGAAAGGCTCCCACGTCATACTCGATCCGGACTCGTGGTACCAAGTGACAACGACGTCAACCAGCCGGCGGCGCAGTGAGGATAACGCCATTTTCATGCTGCGCGGGTGAGCGCCGCGCTCATGACCTACTCGATGACCTGATCCGCCCGCAGCAGCAGCGACGGCGGGATCGTGAGGCCGAGGGCCTTGGCGGTCTTGAGGTTGATGACCAGCTCGAACTTCGTGGGCTGTTCGATGGGCAGGTCGCCGGCTTGGCCCCCTTGAGGATCCGATCGACATAGCTCGCCGAACGGCGGAACAGGTCGGGAAAGCTCGGACCATAGGACATCAATCCGCCGGCCGCCACGTACTCCTTGGCCTCGTAGATCCCGGCAGCCGGTGCTTCCCCGCCAACTCGGCGAGGCGCGACCGGTGCCGGTTGAACATCGCTGAGGGTAGAACGTACATGGCGTCGGCATGTTCGGCCTTAGCAGTCGTCGAACGCGGCCTGGAGGTCGGGCTCGTCGCGAACCCCGATCACTCGTACCGTTAGCCCGAGCGCGCGAGCGGCCGTTTCAGCGGCCTTCTGCGCCTCAGGTTTGAGACAGCGTGGTGATCGAGGATGGCGACCCGGGCAGCGTTCGGCAGCGTCTCCTTGACGAGCTGCATCTGCTTGGAGGCCAAGTCTTCGAACTGAGACGGCCAATCCCGTGATGCTGCCGCCAGGGCGCGCGTAGCTCGTCGACGAAGCCAGACTTGACCGGATCGCTCGATGATTGCCACGACAATCGGGATAGTGCGGGTTGCTCTGTTGCGCCGCCCGGATTGCGGGCCCCCGCCAGCCAGGTGGATGACATCAACCGGGAGCCTGACCAGATCCGCCGCAAGGGCGGGAAGTCGATCGAGGTTGCCGTCCGCCCAGCGGTACTCGAGGGAAACGTTCTGACCGTCGACCCAACCGAGCTCTCGCATCCCTTGTCGGAATGCATCCAGCCGCCGCCGCGCTTTGCGTCGGATTCCCGTTGGAGAGGCAGCCGATCCGGTATTTCTTGCCCGCCTGCTGCGCCTCCAGCGGCGAGCGGCGCGGCGACGGCGGCAGCCAGCGAGGTCAGCAGGAAGCGGCGACGGTCCATCATTCGATCACCTGATCCGCCCGCGCCAGCAACGACGGCGGGATCGTGAGGCCGAAGGCCTTCGCGGTCTTGAGGTTGATGACGAGTTCAAAACGGGTTGGCCGTTCGATCGGAAGGTCGCCAGGCCAGGCACCGCTGAGAATCTTCGCAACAAGGGTTGCCCCGGCGCGATTCATCTCACGCAGGCTCGGGCCATACGCCATCAGGGCGCCGTCCTGCGCAAAGTTAGCAGTTAACACGATGCAGGGTAGTCGATTCTTCAGCGCGCCGGCGGCAACAAGACCACGATATCGATCCATGAATGCGCGGCGTTGACAGCACGATAAGAGCCTGGGCGCCGCCGCGCGTCGTCGCGCGAAGCGCGGCCGGCAATTCCTCGGGACCGGCCCAGACGATGGACGAGACGACAATCCCGAGGGCTCGTGCCGGCGTCGTTCACCGCCTGATGCTGTGCGGCGGCGAGCGGGGCGTCCCAGAGCACGGCGAGCCGCGATATCGAGGGTGACAACTCTCTGAGTAGTTGCACGTGCTTCGCGCTCACAGTCGCCTGATCCAGGAACACGCCAGTAACGTTGCCCCCGGGCGGGCAAGACTTACCGCGAAGCCGGCTGCTATCGGGTCGGTCTCGTAGTCGTAGCCAACGATGGGAACCGCCTTGGTGGCCTCCCGGGCACCGCGTAGGGCGTACGGGTTTACGGCATAGATGACCTGGACGCCGAGGCGGGCGAGTTCGGCGGCGAGTTGTCGGAACTGCTCCTGGCTATCAGCGTGCCGGAACTCGATGACAAGATTCTGACCCTCGACGTAAACTGAAACTCCTGCAGCTGGGCGATCAAAATCGGCATGCGGATCGTCAGCATTTCTCTTGGAGCACCGGCCAGAACCCCCACTCGTGCGATCTTCCCCGCCTGCTGCGCCCCAGCGGCGAGCGGCGCGGCGACGGCCCCAGCCAGCGAGGTCAGTAGGAAGCGGCGGCGGTCCATCTACTCGATCACCTGATCCGCCCGCGCCAGTAGCGACGGCGGGATCGTGAGGCCGAGGGCCTTGGCAGTCTTGAGGTTGATCACCAGCGAGAACTTGGTTGGCTCTTCAACGGGTAGATCGGCCGGGCGGGCGCCGCGAAGAACGCGGTTCACGTAGGACGCCGACTGGCGGTGGACCTCGAACAGATCCGCGCCATAGGACATGAGTCCCCCGACTTCGGGATAGATGTGGAGCCAGTAGATGGCGGGAAGGCGATGCTTCTCGACGAGTGCTACGACCCGCTTGTAGTTGGCCTCCAAGACAAACGGGTCCCCAAGAACGAGAAGCCCGTCGGCGCTGTTGCGGACCATTCCAGCAAATGCTGGTTCGAGATCCTCGGCCCGTCGCACTTGAACATGTTCGAGCTGAACCCCCAAGACCTTAGCTCCAGCCTCTACGGCCTGTAGTCCTGTCTGAGGTACCCGAACACTAGGATTGCCCAGCACCACCACACGCGACAGTCGCGGCACGATCCCGTGCAAGAGCTCGAGGTGTTTCACGTACAGTTCCTGGTTCTGCAGAGTCAGCCCCGTGACGTTGCCGCCCGGGCGTGCCAAGCCTGCCACCAGACCAAGCTCGACTGGATCGAGCCCGCTGGCTGCCATGACGATGGGGATGGTGTTGGTCGCTTTCTTTGCCGCTTGAACGGCTCTCGACGAGCGCGCGACGATGACGTCCACGCTAAGGCCTACGAGGTCTCCGGCCAGCGCGTCCAGCCGCAGGTCGCTACCCTCGGCATAGCGGTACTGGACGCGTATGGTGGAGCCAGGAATCCAGCCCGCCTCCTTCAGCCCGCGTTCAAACCCCTCCTGGGACCGCCGCCCCATGGCTGGTGTTTCCGGGAACCCGGGAGCCAGGACGCCGACGGTGGGCACACGCGCCACCTGTTGCGCCCCAGCGGCGAGCGGCCCGGCAATGGCTCCAGCCAGCGAGGTCAGCAGGAAGCGGCGGCGGTCCATCATGCCTGCCCATCCTCCAAGAGTTGCAGAGCGTCACGCAACAAGGCTGCGACACGGGCGTCCCGGTCCCGCCGGGCCTGCTCCTGCCGGCGGCGCCATCTCCGGCTCCGGCAGCGCGGAGAGCACACCGATTTCCTAATCTCTAGAGGCTTCCCGCACCCGGGGCAGGCCGATTGTACGGGGTCCGGCATACGTATGCGTTCTGGGTGCTCTGGCGCGGCTGGGCGGGGCGATGTCATGGGGTGGCTAGGCAGCCTGGCCGGGGGTGTTCAGTTTTGACCAGTTAGGTATCGCCGCGTGCGATGCCCTCCAGGGGCCTGCACCTCGGACTTCGGGTTGGCGCTCGCTGAGCGCTGAGACCTCGGTGGTCTGGCTTATGCTCACCGGATACCCCCGAGAGGCCGAAGATGGAAGATCAAGCCCTTCGATCGCTCATCCGTGAGAAGCTCGCCGACGGACGCCTCCCGCACGACAGCATCCCTCGGATCTGGGGTGGTCCGAGCCAGGGCGAGAAGTGCCACGCCTGCGATGAGACCATCGCGCTGCCCGCGCTCATCATTGAAGGCATCGCCCTCAATGGGTCGGAGCCCCTGCAACTGCATGTGCAGTGCTTCTACCTCTGGGACAGCGAGCGGCGTGGCGCGGACGGTGTCGTGGGGAGTTGAGCCCCATCCATGCCTTCTGTCCTCGACGTCTTGAGTGAGCTTCCGCGTCTGGCGCTGTGTCTGGAATGCCTCGTGGTAACGACGAGACTCCGGACCGCCGTGGTCCTTTTTGAGCTTAATCGGCTTGGGGACACGGTTGGCGTCCACCCAGCTAGTTGCGACACAGTGCCATCTGTTCGGTCCGGTGTTCGGGATGGGCTGCCTAAAGGTCCCTGGCGTGGCGTGTGCACTGTCTCCTGACATGAGGCGGGTGACTCTGACGGCGGTAGTAGGCCCCATTGCAGCAACGGCGATGTGGTCGTGGGACCTGGGCCGCCGCTTGGTGGGGTTGAGTTCGCGCCGAATCGCAAGCCCGGAGGGCCGCCATGGAATTCGAAAGCATCCGTCATCTCGATTCGCGAAAAGCTCTCCGATGGACGCCTGCCCACAGGAGGGCCTCGCGAAAGTCTGGGGCGGCGAGGGCGGGGGCGAGATGTGCCTCGCCTGTGACACGCCCGTTGAGAGCAGCGAGTTCGTGGTAAAGGGCATCGGGGCGGACGAAAAGGTCGTGCAATTCCACGTGCGTTGCCTCTACTACTGGCACTCCGAGGTCGCCCGGGCGGCCTGACAAGCAGCGGCTCCTGGCACCCAGCCAGCCGTAGGCCGGCCTTCTCGCCGGCTTCTCTGGTACCAGGCGGACGCGCGTGCTCATCGGCGCGCCCTCAGGTCAGCGGCCTCGATGTCATACTCGTCGGCCACCGCCAAGGCCGGTACCGCGGCACGCAGCCGATCGGCCAGCGCTTCGGCCCGCAGGGCCGCCTCCTCGTCACCGGCCCCACGCCGCCGACGGGCCACCTCCTGCGCCGCCCGGATGGCCACGAGCTCGACTTCGTACCGCTGGCGGAGCTGATGCGCCGTGCTGCTGAGCAACCCCGGGTCGGGGATCCCGAGGAAGTTATCCGGCAGCATCAGGCCGCCCCGGAACGCGCCAGCCACGGCGTGGCCCACGATGGTCGACGACATCAGCGATCGTATCGAGGCCCTTGGCCCGCACGAACCGGCCAAGCCCCAGCGTCTGGACGGCCTCCTTCCAGGCTGCGGCGATCTCGCCGCCCCGCTCCTCACCATACCGGTCGATGAGCGCATCGACTGCCCGGTCGGCGAGGGCCATCCGCTGCTCGGGCGTCGCTGTCGCTGGTGTGCCTTCGTGGGGCTCGACACCGGCGAGAAGTCCGAAGACGCCGTGGATCGCGTCCCCGAAGCCGGCGCGATCGGCGGCGCTCTGCGCGTAGGCCACGTCACGCTCGAAACCGGCAAAACTGGCCGGCAACTCCAGCGGGATCGGCGCCGGCTCCGGCAACGTCAACTCCGGCATCGGCTGCGCGACGCGGTAGGCGCCCGCCGACCGGAACCGCTTGGCCTCCTCCACCCGATCAGCGGCCATCTGAGCGGCTTGCGCTGCGATGAGACGGTCAATCGCCGCCTCTGTCGCAGTCCCGCCCTCCATGTACGGAACGTGACTCCAACTCCTTGCGGGCACTCTCTACAGGATCGTTCATGATCAGACCGCCTCCAATCTCACGTTTATGGTCTCCTCCAGAACTTCAACGGATCGAAACCGACGCCCTTCGCCTTGCGCTCCGCCGGCGGCCGTCTCGGCGTGACGATCTCGAACGACTCGCCCGCCACCGGCGTCCAGTCGGCGCCAGGTTTCTTGATCCAGCCGAGATCGGGAAGCGGGAGCCGCGTGCCGTTGGCGACGCCGCACGAGTACGCTTCCATCGCGACAGCTACCTGGGCGGGTGTGGGCTTGCGGGGGCGCTGGCCAGCCATTTAGCGACGCCCTACCCTCGACATGAACTTCGAGGGGCTGAAGCCAACACCGATCGCCTTCGGGGGTGGGCCCGTCTGCCGCTTCGATGCCCGGGCCGGCGCCACGCCCGCGATCACGTAGGTGGCGCTGTCGGCCAAGTCGGACCAGGGGTGGTTCTTCGTCGGCGCCTCGCGGGACACCTCACCGCGCACCAGCGGGTAGTGCCACCGACCCGCGAACGCGCGGTCCAGCAGCATGGCGTCCTCCGGGTCGAGCTGCAGCGCCGCCCGCCCGGTGATCGGATTGTTCTTCCCGAGCAGCGCCAGCAGCGGATCTCGGCGGCTCGGCCAGTCCACCGGACCCAAGTGCACCGCGCCGCCCAGTACGTCCCGCATCACCCGCGTGGGACTCGCCTCGAGGTTTGACTGGTCAGGGACATCCAGCGACGGATCGATGTACAGCACCAGCGCCCGGGCCTGCCGCCACCAGGTGGCCCGAGACACCAGATAGGGACGGATGTAGTCCTCGCAGAGCTGCCGCGTGCCGCCCCTCGGGCACGCCAGCGCCGCGAGCACGTTGAAGCCGGCCCCACCGCCGACGTACTGCGCGATGGTGGCCGAGGGCGTCAGCCCGCCGTCGAGCCCCACCAGCAGCACGGCATTCTGCGAGGGCTGCAGGCGGGTCGGGCTCACGTGCCGGTCCGACGAGTAGCCCAGCGCCACCTGCGGGCCCTCAGCGATCACGCCCGGCTGACCATCCAGCAGGCGACGCTGAAGATCCTCCCGCCCCGCCAGCGCCTCACGCCACGCCTCGCGGTCCTCCTCGGTCGCCCGCTCCCCGGGCTGCACCCGCACGTAGCCGGTGCCGCGGTGCTTCCTGACGACGTACCGCGTCCACGTCCAGTGGTCGGCGTCGGGATAGTTCAGCGTCTGCACCGCCGGGTAGGACACGCTCGGCACCCGGGAGCCCTGTGAGGTCCTGCGCGAGGTTCCACGTGTCCTCGGTGACGCCCGTGGCGGCCTCGAGCACCAGCGCCGGTGCCGCTTCCTCGCACCACAGCCCCACCGTCTCCGTGCGCACCGCCCCGGCCGCCCCGAGGTCCGGTACGCCCAGCAGCCGCATGGCAGCCAGCGCCACACCGTCCGCCGTCAGCGTCGCCAGGTGCCCGCCATCGGTGAATGACACCAGCCCGGCCAGCCAGCCACGCTGCCAGCTCGGGATGGTCTTCTGCTCGTGGCTCGTGAACGTATCCGTGATCCCCAGCCACGGCACCGGGAGCTGGTGGCCTGCCTCACGGTGAAGGTCGGCGTGCCACGCCATCAGCCCGGGGATCGCGCCAGTCTTGCCGTCACCGCGAGCGCCGAAGGCAGCAGCCTCACGGCAGGTGAGCGCCAGGAGGATAAACTGAGCGATGCCCGGCCGGTAGCACCACAGCACGTCGTCCTTGCCGGGCAGCGCCACGCCTGTCCTGACGGCCTCTAGGGCGGCTGCGCGGCGCTCACGCGTACCACCGATGGCCCGGGCGTAGCGGCCATCGCCCAGCGCTGTCGCGCCCGGAGGCGCCTCCCTCAGGCCCTCCAGCACGACCACCAGCACCTGGCGCCGGGACAGCACTCGCACCTGCTCCCGGAGCTTGCCGACCTCCTGGGCGAGCTGGCGTGCGCCGCTCATGCCTTGCCCTCAGCCCGGTCTCGCAACGCCTGCTTGATGGCGGCGATCTCACCGCTCAGGTCGTCCAGCTTCTCGACTTCGTGCGTCTCACGCGCCAGGCGCGCCAGCTCCGCTGGGATCACCTTCTTGTCGAGCTCGCCACGCTCCACTGCCCCAGCACGCTGCTCGGCCCAGGCCCGCAGCGCCTTCGGCGTACTCCAGTCGGGGTCCGGCTGAGTCGGGCGGCATCACCTTCCGCTCCCGGCGGCGCTTCGCGTCCCCGCCCTTGGATACGGCGTCCTGCTTCGCTCGCCGGTCCGGGTTGTGCGAGATGCACCACCGCCGGCCGTCAGGCGATGTGAATGACGCCATGCTGTCGGGGATGCGGCACCCGGGCTGAGAGCAGCCTGACGGGCTCTCTGGGCCCACAGCCGGGCTCATGGCGCCCCCACGGCGTCGCCACTTGCAGCAATGGCGGAGGATTGCGTGCGCAAGGCGCAGGAAATCTTTGGTCTTGTAGGCGCGACCTCGGCCCGACTCCTGACGCTGCAGATACGCCTTCACTCGCTCCACGGGGAACCGCGGTGCACCGAATGTGGTGCAGCACAGGGAAGGCGGGATCAGCCGGCCACGCGGCGCCGCACCGTCCACCGCGACATCTGCATGTAGGCGGCGAGCTGGGCAAGCGTCCAGTAACCGGGCTCGGGCAAGATCGCTTGGGCCGCGTCGGGACGCGGGAAGCCGGGCGCGTTATTGCTCACTCAGCGCCTTTGGGAGGGTTCCGGACACTGTGTCCGCCTACCCACTCAGAATCCCCGCTGTTTACGCGAGCGGACAACCGGACAGCCCTATATACGGAACCTGTCCGTCCGCTTCCGGAGAGGCTTAGAAGCCCTCTCCTGGAAGAAGCGGACAGCGCGTGTCCGGACAAACGGACAATGTGTCCGCTCAAGAGACGATCTCCCACGCGCCGGAGGTAGCCTCGCGGGCCTGGCCGTCCTTCCGGAGCCGGCGCAGGATGCGCGTGACCGTATCAATCTTGGCGTCGAGGCTCTTGGCGACGGCCTCGGGTGTGGCGACGCCATTGGCGAGAGCCAGGCGGATCCGGTATGTCAGGCTTGCGCTGGCGACGACGGTGGCCGATGCCTCCGTCAGGTCGAGGGGGTAGATCGTCGTTGTTCCCTCGCCCGGCACGAAGCGGAGGCCGAAGGGGTCGGGGGTGTGGGCGAGGTTGTTCGCCTTGAGGCACGTGAAGGCGATGGCCGTGGCTCCGGCGATCTCGCGGTCGCGCTTGGCGTGCCAGACGATCCGGGGCCCGTTGAAGGCGAAGGCGCCTCCGTACGGCCGGGCGGCACCATTACCCCTGGCATCCGCATTGGTGACGTGGTTGATGACGAGGGCGGCAGCCGGAGCGAACCGGGACAGCGCGTTGTAGAAGGCCGTGATGGGCTCGTGGAAGGCTGCGCCCTCGCCTCCAGCCACGGCGAACATCTTGGAGTCGATGATGACGACGCCCACGCCACGGCGGGCGAAGTCGGCCGCCAGGGCGTCCGCGTCATCGACCAGCGGGCGCGCCATGCGGCGGTACAGGATCGGGGGCGGGTCGATGCCGAGGCCAGCGGCCACAAGGCCCAGGCGCTCGTTCGCGGTGTTCCGGTTCACTTCCCAGTCGAGGTACGCCACGGGAACCGTACGGGCTGGGCGGAGGCCGAATGGCAGTGCGACCCCGCCCGCCACCGCCACCGCGAGAGCCATCGCCACCAGCGACTTCCCGGTGTCGCCGTCCCCGAAGATCATGGTGGCCTCCGCCTCGTACAGCAGCGGGGGCAGCAGCATGCGACTCGAGGCGCTGGCCACGCCGGTAAGGGCCACCAGCGGCTCGCCCTCACGGGAGGCTTGCGCGGTCACGCGGCAGGCGCGTTCGACCATCACGCGCCACGGCACTTCCTCGACGGTCGCGAGCAGCTTTTTCACAACGCTTTCCCGCGCCGTGGTGCTGGCCAGGGACAGGCGGCCCCAGTGGATCTCGTGGCCCTCGTGGGAGACGGCGAGCTCGGCGTGCGGGCCTTCGCGCCCCTCGCGTACGCGTGTCAGGATCATCGTGACGGGCGGGAAGCCCCACTCGAGGGTGAAGTCGTCGCCGTGGCGGGAGAAGGCGGGAGCCGACATGATCGGCCCGTTGCCGGTGCCCCGCGGGGGCAGTATGGCCAGTGGGTCCTCAAGCGTCGACTTCACCGGGGGCGCTGCCTCCGCTGCACCTCGGCCAGAACAGCCGCGCGCCGCTCGGTGAACCAAGCGAGCTCACGGTCGCCGCCGATGTAGCGGTCGCGCACGAGGGCAGCCCACACGATGCTGACCATGACCCGCTCGCCCTCGAGCTCGTCATCGTGTAGGTCGAGAAGATCCTGGTGATGGTAGCGGCGCCACTGTCTGTCCGAGCTGTAGGGCTCGGGCATGCCGCCCGCCATCTCCATCAGTGCGGCAACCGCCGGGGGCAGGGTCTTCATGCGGCACCGCCGGCCTTTTGACCCCCAGGCAGCGTCGTCTGGTCACGAATGAATGAGCGCAACGCCTCAGGATCGAACAGCACCCGACGGCCGAGCCGAGTGACCGGGACACGACCCTCACGCGTCCACTTGCGCAGTGCCACCTCAGAAACGTTGAGTACCCTCGCGGCCTCGGCACTGTCGAGTAACCGGTCAGTCATAGTGGTCATCATCTTCTGCGGCGACCCTGATTGGTGTCAACTCATATCTACGCTTTTTGGTGTACACAGTCACTCCCTCCGTAGTACCGTGGCTCTGTGAACACCAAGCGGCGAGCGAAACGGTCGGAGCGGGGTGAACGCGGTGCCATCGGCGAGATTCGGGCCGCTGTCAAACGGCTCGGCGCAGGGTGGCTCTACTCGTTCGCGCGGCGGACGCCAGTCTACGAAACTCGGCTACTAGCGGCAGCAGGCGCCCAAGAGGCGACGCGGATCGCCTGGGAGGCGCTCGCGTTCGCCAAGGGGTCCTCCTACTCGGTCACATCGGAAGAGCAGCCGCCGACCTGGGCGGACGTGACCAAGGCCTACACGCACCTCTGGCTCCATCTGCTCACGCCGCTGAAGCTAGACCGCGACTGCGCCGCGCGGTGGGCTGGCCGGCTTCACCTCACGGAAGACGGAATCGTCCGAGCACAGACGACCAGCGAAGGGCTGTCGTTCGTCGATGCGTTCCTGTACCAAGCGACGGATTTCCTGCGCCAGCAAGCCACGGCCGGCAGGCGGCTTCGCTTCTGCCAGCAATGCGGCAAACCCTTCGCTCCCAAGAGACCCGACGCGAAGCTTTGCCCGGGTACTTCGTGTAGGACGCTCGCTTGGCGTCGGGCGGACCCGAAGCGCTTCAGGGAAGCCCGCAAGCGCGCGTACCGGCGCAAGATACTCGGCTCGTGAGGGGATAGCCCTCCGTTTCGCAGATGCCGTGCTCGGGGGGTCGGCGGGCGGTTAGCCCTGAGAGTTAGGCTTACTCTCCGAGCTGTGCCTGACCTTGAAAGTGTGGCGACAATTTTCACACACCATGGTCCTCATGATGTGCCCCTCCTCCATGTCGATCGCGGTACGTTGTGCATTGCTCTGACACCGCGGACACTTGATCTCGTGTTGCTTCCTCCACGAATCCTCCGGCTCAACGCCGCGGTCAAACCAGGCCGGCTTCGGGGTCACGTTCGAGTTACAGATAAAATGCTCGGAGCAATGCAAGCGCGTCAGCCGGTTGGCTTGGTCGACGAGTCGTTCCGGAATCTGGATATGGCCAGAGACGCCCTGCCGATTGAGCAGAATCCGTTGCCGAGGTGAAACAGGCATAGAAATCTCGATCGTTGGGTACATCAAGGCTGGCCCCTGGAACATCGGTGGCCGCCGGTAGCCCGCCGGATCCTGCCATACGCACGGATTGTCCGAGGTGATGAAAGCCGAGCCGGAATCGCATTCCATGATGGCAATGTCCATTCCCATGAGGAAGGGCACCTGGGCCTCGACCATCGGCGCAAGCATCTCCTGCATCGGCCACTCGGCGAGCCGTTTCACGTCTTCATAGCCAAGGGTCGGCCCGTCGCCCCGCGCGATGGGCTTAACCGCGCGCTTCTGTTCCGGGGTCGCCGACTTTGCCCACTCACGGATTTGCTCGGTCTTCTCGAGGACTTTCCCCCATTGGCTGCCCAGGTGATCCCGGCGGGCCGGGGTCCGGACATGGGCGGCGGCGAGAAACGCGCAGAGCATCATGCGGTCGTGCTGAGTCAGCGGTTCGTGGCAGGCGAGTTTGGTATCGCGGATCGTGACGAAGTCCCCTTCCAGTTCCGATAGCCCATGTTCTAGGACAAGATCGCGTTCCCCATTCGCCCCACGGATGGTGTACAGATCCGTCTCGGCGAAAATGTTCTCGGGCGCCTTCCGCCTGGGATCGGAGCCGTCTTTGTTGAAGCGCCACACGTACGGCTCCTGCCCGGGCGGCGTCGCGGGATCGCACCATGCCTTCAGGTAAGACTGCGGTACGAAGTGCTGCTTCCTGTGACCCCTAGCTTTGGGCATTGCCGGCCGGGCATTCCGTGTGCCCGCTTATGTGCCGCGGGGCGGCTGGGATTGCCCCAAACCGCCCCGCCTCGCTACCGGCTGCACCACTCAGCGTCGTGGAAGTCCGCGCCATCGCTGGAAAGTGCCTGATTCACCATGCGCCCGTTAGAACGTGAGGATCTCCTGCTCCTTCTTCTTGAGCAGCTCGTCGACCCTGGCGATGAATCGGTCGGTCGTCTTCTGCACCTGGTCGTGGGCGCGGCGCTCTTCGTCCTCCGAGGCCTTCTTCTCCTTGGCCACGCTCTTGAGCTTCTCGTTGGCCTCGCGGCGGACGTTGCGCACGGCGACTCGGGCGTCCTCGGCCATCTTGGCGACGTTCTTGACGAGCTGCTTGCGCCGCTCCTCGGTCGGCGTCGGCATGGCCAGACGGATCAGCTTGCCGTCGTTCACCGGCGTGAGCCCGAGGTCGGACTTCTGGATGGCCTTCTCGATGGCGGCGATCTGGGCGGCCTCCCACGGCTGGATGACCACCGTGCGGGCGTCGGGGGTCGACACCGAGGCCATCTGGCTGATCGGGGTCGGGTTGCCGTAGTAATCGACGCGGATCGGGTCGAGCAGCGCGGTCGACGCGCGGCCGGTCCGCACCGAGGCGAACTCCCGGCCCAGCACCTCCAGCGCCGCATTCATGCGCGCCTCCACGTCCTTCAGCACCGTCTGCATGACAGCCTCCTGACTGACGGAGCGTCCTGCCCCGCTCTCGCCGCCGACGCCTGCCTCACGCCGACGAGGTGACGACCGAGCCCACCGGCTCGCCGCAGACGATCCGCGCGATGTTGCCCGGCCGGGTGAGGTCGAACACGACGATCGGCAGCTTGTTGTCCATGCAGAGCGAGATCGCGGTGGTGTCCATGACTTCCAGACGCCGGTTGAGCACCTCGATGTAGGTCACCGTCGGCAGCCGCACGGCGTTGGCGTCCCGGGCGGGGTCCGCCGAGTAGATGCCGTCGACCTTGGTCGCCTTGATGATAGCGTCGG
Organism: uncultured Candidatus Rokubacteria bacterium; assembly: GCA_963827505.1. GTDB lineage: Bacteria > Methylomirabilota > Methylomirabilia > Rokubacteriales > CSP1-6 > AR5. Next base: position 479,750 of record CAWHBD010000001.1, read on the forward strand.
CACCGATCTCCACCGCGCGCAGCGCCCCCGCCGTGTCGGTCGTGAAGAACGGGTTGCCGGTGCCGGCCGCGAAGATCACGACCCGACCCTTTTCCAGGTGGCGGATGGCTCGCCGGCGGATGTAGGGCTCGGCCACCGCCCGCATCTCGATGGCGGATAGCACGCGGGTCTGGCAGCCAGCCTTCTCGAGGGCGTCCTGCAGGGCGAGGGCGTTGATGACGGTGGCCAGCATGCCCATGTAGTCGGCCGTCGCCCGCTCCATGCCGCCCGCGCTGGCCGCCACGCCCCGGAAGATGTTGCCGCCCCCGATGACGATGGCGATCTGCACGCCGAGCTTGGTGACGTCCCGCACCTCGGCCCCGATCCGCACGAGCACAGAGGGATCCAGCCGTAGCCCTGGCTCCCGGCCAATGCCTCTCCCGAGAGCTTGAGGACTATGCGGCGGTACGCCGGGCGCCTGCTGCCCGCCTCCGCCGCCACGACTAACCGCCTCCGCCCACCTGGAAGCGGGCAAACCGCTTCACGACGATCTTCTCCTTGGTGGCGGCGTTCACGAGGTCGACGAGGTCCTTGATCGAGGTCTTGCCGGTGCCGTCCTTGATGAACGGCTGCTCCAGCAGACACTGCTCGCTGAAGAACTTCTCGAGCTTGCCCTCGACGATCTTGTCGATCACCTGGGCCGGCTTCTTCTGGTCCGCCATCTGGCCGCGGTAGATCTCGCGCTCCTTCTCGAGCACGGTCGCCGGCACGTCCTCCCGGGAGACGTAGCTCGGGTTGGTGGCAGCCACCTGCATGGCGAGGTCGCGCACCAGGTTCTGGAAGGCGTCGGTCTTGGCCACGAAGTCGGTCTCGCAGTTGATCTCCACGAGCGCGCCCAGCTTGGCGCCGGCGTGGATGTAGGCGTGCACGAGGCCGTCCTTGGCGTCCCGCCCCTCGCGCTTCTTGGCGTCGGCCAGCCCCTTCTTGCGGAGGAACTCGACGGCCGCGTCGAGGTCGCCGTCGCTCGCCTGCAGCGCCGCCTTGCAGTCCATCACGCCGGCGCCGGTGCGATCGCGCAGCTCCATCACCGTCTTCGCGTCAGCCGCCATCTAGGACGACCTCCGCCTCGGCGGCGGCTTCGGCCATCGTCCCCGCCCTCGACCACCTCGGCCTCGGCCTCGCCCTCGTCCTTGGCCAGGGTGCCGCGACCCTCCAGGATGGCGTCGGCCATCCGCGAGGTGATCAGGCGCACCGCCCGGATGGCGTCGTCGTTGCCGGGGATCGGATAGTCGATGCCGGTCGGATCACAATTCGTGTCCACGATCGCGACGATGGGGATCCCGAGCCGCCGGGCCTCGGCCACCGCGATGTTCTCCTTGCGGGGGTCGATGATGAACACCGAGGACGGCAGGGAGTCCATGACCTTGATCCCGATCAGCGCCTTCTCGAGCTTCTCGCGCTCCCGGTCCAGCTCGAGCGCCTCCTTCTTGTTCACCCGATCGAACTCACCGGTCTCCTTCATCTCTTCGAGCTTCTTGAGCCGGCCAATCGACTTGCGGATCGTCGTGAAGTTGGTGAGAGTGCCGCCCAGCCACCGCTGGTTGACGTAGATACATGCCGCAGCGGCCGGCCTCCTCGAACACCGTCTCCTGGGCCTGCTTCTTGGTCCCAATGAACAGCATTGTCCCGCCACCGGCGGCCAGATCTCGCACGAATCCGTAGGCCTCGCGGAACTTCTTGAGGGTCTTCTGCAAATCGATGATGTAAATGCCGTTGCGCTCGCCGAAAATGTACTTCTGCATCTTGGGGTTCCAGCGCTTGGTCTGATGACCGAAATGAACTCCGGCCTCGAGCAGTTCCTTCATGGTCAGTGCTGCCATCTGTCCTCCTGCGGTTCATCCTCCGCCGCGCGACGGCCCCGACCCCTGTCGGTGCCCACCGAGGAAGCGCGGCGTGCGTAATGGTGTCGCTACGTCGTGTACTTGCCGTTGATCCGGACGTATTCCTCGCTGAGGTCACACGTCCACATGCGGTCTTCGCCCCGGCCCAGCCCGAGATCGATGGTGATCTCGTACTCCTGCCCTCCCATGATCTCGCGGATACGCTCCAGGCGCACGCCTTCTCTGAGCACACCGCGCTCCACCAGGGACTCCTCGCCGAAGGCGATCGAGACCTTGTCCTGGTCGATCCGGGCCGCCGACTTGCCGAGCGCCATCATGATCCGGCCCCAGTTGGGGTCGGCCCCGTTCACGGCGGTCTTGACCAGCGGAGAGTTGGCCACGCTGCGCGCCGCCGCCAGCGCATCGCGCCGGCTGGCCGCACCCCGGACGTTGACGGCGACGAGCTTGGTGGCTCCCTCACCGTCGGCCACCAGCATCTTGGCCAGACGGGTCATGAGGGTCTCGATGCCGGCCGCGAACTGGCGCAGTCCCCGCCCGCCGACCTCGACCGGACGGTTCTCGGCCAGCCCGTTGGCCAGCACGGCCACCGTGTCGCTGGTCGAGGTGTCGGAGTCGACCGTGGCCCGGTTGAAGGACCGGTCGACCGAGCGCCGGACCACGCCGGCCAGCGCGCCCCGGGCCACGGCGGCGTCGGTCGCGATGAAGCAGAACATCGTGGCCAGGTGCGGCTCAATCATCCCCACACCCTTGGCGATGCCGCCCATCGTCACCGAGCGGCCGTTGACGTCGACCCGCAGCGCGGCCTCCTTGGGCCGCGTATCGGTGGTCATGATCGCCTCGGCGGCGGCGCGGCCGCCCTGGGGCGAGAGCGCCTTGACGACCTTGGGCAGCGCGGCCCGCACCCGATCCATGGGCAGCGGCACGCCGATGACCCCGGTGGCCGCAATGAGGACGTGGTTGGGCGGGATGCGCAGCAGGTCGGCCACCGTCCGGGTCATCTCGCGGGCGTCCTTCAGCCCGCGCTCGCCGGTGCACACGTTGGCGCAGCCGGCCGAGGCCAGGATGGCCTGGGCAGCCCCGCCGCGCGCGTGCTCCATGGAGACCAGCACCGGCGCGCCCTTGACCTGGTTGGACGTGAACACCGCCGCCGACCTTGCCGGGGTCGGCGAGTGGATCAGCGCCATGTCCTTCTTGCCGCTGGGCTTGATCCCGGCCACGATGCCACTGGCCAGGAACCCCGGCACCGCGGTGATGCCTCCGTCGAGCCACTCGAGCTCAGCCATGCTTGCTCAGGGGTACACCGGGGCGGCGTCGAGGCCGGTGCGCTCGTTCCACCCGAAGAGCACGTTGAGGTTCTGCACACCGTTGGCGGAGCCGCCCTTGCCCAGGTTGTCGATGGCCGACACGCACACGGCCCGGCCGGTTCGCGGATCGGCGACCACGGTGACGTCGCAGTAGTTGGAGCCGGTCACGTGGCGCGTGGTCGGCCGCTCCCCCTCACCGACCACCCGCACGAACGACTCGCCGGCGTAGAAATCGCGGTAGACGCGAAGCAGGTCGGCGGTGGTCAGCGCGCTCGTCAGCGGTACCGAGGCCGTCGTCAGCAGGCCTCGGTTGAGCGGCACCAGGTGTGGTGTGAAGCTCACGCGCACTGGGCTGCCGGCCAGCCCCGAGAGCTCCTGCTCGATCTCGGGCGTGTGGCGATGCGAGGCGAGCGCGTAGGCCTGAACGTTCTCGTTGGCCTCGGTGTAGAGGTACATCGGGTCGATCTTGCGCCCCTGGGCGCCCGCCCCCGTCACGCCGGACTTGCCGTCGATGACGATGCCCTCCAGCCGGGCCAGTCCGTTCTTCAGCAGCGGGGCGGTGGCCAGGATCGCGCCCATCGGATAGCAGCCCGGTGAGGCCACCAGCGAGGCGCCGGCGATGGCCTTGCGGTGCAGCTCGGGCAGGCCGTACACCGCCTCGGCCAGGCCGGCCGGGTCGATGTGGGGCGCCTTGTACCAGGTGACGTAGTCCTGGGCATCCCGCAGCCGGTAGTCGGCCGAGAGGTCGATGACCTTGCGGCCGTGCGCCCGCAACACCGGCACCGTGCGCTGCGACTCCATGTGCGGCAGCGCCAGGAACACCACGTCGGCGACCTCGGCCAGCCAGGTCGGTGTCGAGGTCGTGGAACTGCAGATCGCTCAGCCCGCGCAGGTGCGGGTACGATTGCGCGAGGCGCCTCGCCGGCCAGGCGCTCGGACGTGACGCCGGTGAGCGTCACGCGGGGATGCGTGAGCAGCAGGCGCAGTAGCTCGGCGCCCATGTAGCCGCTGGCGCCGGCGACGGCAACGCGGATCCGCTCGGAGGTTCCCACGTCGGTCAGCGCTTGGAGTACTGGAACTTCTGCCGGGCGCCCGGCTGGCCGTACTTCTTGCGCTCGCGCATGCGCGGGTCACGGGTGAGCAGACCGGCCTTCTTGAGCGGGGAGCGCAGCTTCTCGTCGAACCGGGCCAGCGCCCGGGCCAGCCCGTGGCGCACGGCGCCGGCCTGGCCCGTCGGCCCGCCGCCGGTGACCGTGCAGATCAGGTCGAACTGCCCCTCGGTGCTGGTGACCTGGAAGGGCTGGGCGATGATCATGCGCAGCGTCTCGCGCGGGAAGTAGTCCTCGAACCCCCGCCGGTTGACGCTCACCCGCCCCGAGCCGGGCCGGATCCACACGCGCGCCACCGACGTCTTGCGCCGTCCGGTGCCATAGAACCTGTCGACCACGGTCGCCATCTAGCGCCCCTCCCCGCCGCGGGCCATCGCCGGCAGAGCTTGAGGCTGCTGGGCCTCGTGCGGATGCTCGGCACCCCGATAGACCTTGAGCTTCTTCGCCATCGCCCGTCCGAGCCGGTTCTTGGGCAGCATCCCCTGCACCGCCCACTCGATCACCCGCTCCGGGTGCGACTTCACCATCTTCTCGAACGGCACCTCGCGCAGGCCGCCGATGTAGCCGGAGTGCCAGCGATACATCTTGTCGGTTCGCTTGCGACCGGTGACGTGAATCTTCTCCGCGTTGACCACGACGACGTGGTCGCCGACGTCCAGGTGGGGCGTGAACGTGCTCTTGTGCTTGCCACGCAGGATCGAGGCGACCCGGGTCGCCAGGCGTCCCAGCACTTGGCCGTCCGCGTCGACGACGAACCACTTGCGCTCGATCTCGCGCTCCTTCGGTACTGGCGTCGGCATCATGTCCCTTTCACGGGCATTCTGGTTCTGGTCGCGTCGTAAATGTCTGTCAGCGATAGCAAATTTGCAACGCACAACTTTACGGTAAAAGCCGGAGGGTGTCAAGGCGCCGAGCGGGTGTAGTGTCCCGCGGGGAGGACGTGACCATGCGATTCAAGGACCGGGTGGCCCTCATCACGGCGGCGGCGAGCGGGATCGGCAAGGCGACCGCCGAGATCATCGGGGCCGAGGGCGGCATCGTCGTCGCCGTGGACACCGACCAGGGCCGGCTGGAGAAGATGGTCGCCACCCTCCGGGACGCCGGGGGCCGCGCCCACGGCCTGCGCGCCGACGCCCTCGACGCCACCCAGGTGCAGGGCGTGGTGGATGGGGTCGTCCGCGACCACGGCCGGATCGACATCCTGGTCAACGCAGTGGGCGGTAGCACGATCATCAACGAACCGGCCGCTCAAATCGACGCCCTCAGCCTGGCCGACTGGCAGCGCCTGCTCGACTTCAACCTGACCGGGACGTTCCTGTTCTGCCACGCGGTGGCGCCGGTCATGCGCCGCCAGCACGGCGGCAAGATCGTCAACCTCTCGTCCATCGCCGGCCACGGACTGAGCGCGAGCAGCAGCAGCGCCTACGCCGCCGCCAAGGGCGGCATCATCGCGCTCACGCGGAAGCTGGCTCACGAGCTCGGACCCGACGGAATCAACGTCAACGCCATCGCGCCGAGCATGACGCTGACCGAGCGCATCCGACCGCACTGGGACCGGCGCACAGCCGAGCAGCAGGCGCGCGAGATCGGGCGCACGCCGCTGCGGCGCATGGCCGAGGCCGGTGACCAGGCGCGCGTCATCTGCTTCCTGGCTTCGCGCGACGCCGACTTCGTCACCGGGGTCACGATCGACGTCACCGGCGGGTTGTAGTCGGCGGCGGCGCGGGGGGCGGGCGGTGGGGCGACCGGGTCCCCTGCGGTTCCGCGAGAGACTACCCGGTACGCCCAGAGATGGTCGAAGCCTGGTCCTGCGTGTGGCCTGACACGATCGAAGCCAACGGAACCGCAGGAGACCCGGTCGCCCCACCGCCCGCCCCCCGCGCCGGAACCACCTACCGCCCGATAGCGCTTCTGGCTCAGATGCTGGAGACGAGCCCCGAGCCTTCGAGAGCTCGAGGCATACCGCCGAGCCACGCGTCACTCGATGTCGCTCACAGCAACTCGAAGACACGGAGGGCAACGGCGTTGGGGTGTCGGGCGCCGAGGCCGATGGCGATGACGCGGTTGAGCCAGTCGAGGTCGGCGGCAGCGGTCTCGAAGCGGAGGGCGGTGCGGAAGTAGTAGGCGCCGGCATCGACCGGCTCGCCCGCCGCCAGCCGGGCCAGCACATCGGCGGGGCCGTGCCGCACGCCCTGGCTGCGAACCTGGATCAGCGCGCCGGCGTCAGTCTCGAGCGTGTAGCGCGCGTCGAGATCGGCCGCTCCATCGGCCCGGATGATCTGCCAGTCGGCCCCTCCCGCCAGCACCGTGCCCGCCAGCCGCTCGCCCCGGAACGAGCCGCCCACGATGTTGATGATCCGTCGTTCGCCGAGCGGTGTGCGGCCCACGGTCAGGACGCTGGCCAGCTCGACTCGCGCCTCGAACAGCGGCCGGAACGCGGGCCCGCTGGCCGACGTCAAGGCCGCGTCTTGTCGCGCCACGGGCAGAGCCTACGCACCGAGCAGACCGGGCACGCGGGCTTGCGCGCCAGGCACGTGCGACGACCGTGGATGATCAGGCGATGGGTGGCCTGGGTCAGCTGCCCGCGCGGCAGCACCGCCACCAGCTGATCGTGGATCTCGTCGGGATCGTCGCCGCGGGCCAGGCCCAGCCGCTGGGAAACCCGGAAGACGTGGGTATCGACGGCCAGCGCGTCACCGCCGAAGGCGTTGCCGATCACGACGTTGGCGGTCTTGAGGCCGACGCCGGGCAGCTCCGTCAGCGCCTCTCGCGCGCTCGGCACCTCGCCCCCGTGCCGCTCGACGACGGCCCTGGCCATGCCGAGCAGCGAGCGAGTCTTGGCGCGAAAAAACCCGGTGGAGCGGATCTCGCCCTCCAGTCGTTCCGGCTCCGCGCGGGCCAGCTCTCGCGCGGTGGGATAGCGGCGGAACAGCTCCGGCGTCACCATGTTCACGCGCTCGTCGGTGCACTGGGCCGACAGGATCGTCGCCACCAGCAGCTCGTAGGGCGAGCCGAAGTTGAGCGCGATCTTCGCGGCCGGGTACGCTCGGTCGAGCGCCTTGAGGATCTTGCGAGCCCGGGCCCGCTTCGCCACCACTGTCTCTCGCATCCCCGTCTCCTTACCCGCCCTCGCGGGAGATCCGTAGCGCATGCTCGTGCACCGACACTCGCCCGATCTCCACCGGGAGCCGCAGCAGCCGGTGCAGTCCTGGTGGCAGGGTCCGCCGCGGCATCGCCAGGAGCACGGCCCGGCGTCCGCGGAACCACCAGTGGCCGCGATCCTCCTCGAGGTGCACGGCGACGTAGGCGCGGTCCATGGATCAGGCGCCGAGGTGCGAGCGGATGAGCGCGATGCGGGCGGCTCGCTCGGCCTCGGTGAGGCGCCGTGGCTCGTGGGCGACCGTCCACACCGCCTCGCGAGATGCCGGGTCGTCGGCGCTCCGGGGGATGAGATGCCAGTGAATGTGTGCGATCTGGTTGCCGAGCAGCTCGTAGTTCACCTTCGCCGCGCCGAACGCCGTGGCCACCGCGTGGCTTACCCGCGCAACCTCCTCGATCAGCGCCGATCGCTCGGCCGGCTCCAGCTGCCACAGCTCGGTGGCGTGACGCTTGAGCAGCAGGAAGACCCAGCCCGCGAAGAACTGGTCGTCGTGCAGGTAGGCGACGGTCGAGCCGCAATCGGCGATGCGCTGCTCTGGCGCGGGCCACCAGCCGCCACAGGCGGGACACGCCCCCTCGGTCACCGCCGGGTAGCCAGGAACGCGCCGAGCCGTCGCAGACCCTCGCGAATCCGCTCGACCGAGGCCGAGTAGGAGAAGCGCAGGTAGCCCTCGGCGTTGCGGCCAAAGGCCACCCCGGGGGTGACGGCGACGTGGCTGTGCTCGAGGATCTCGTAGGCGAAGGCGAGCGAGTCGGAGCAGAGGTGGCGGGCGTTGGCGAGGATGTAAAAAGCGCCGGTCGGCTCGAACCCCACGCCGAACCCCAGCTCGCGCAGCCCGTCGATCATGATCCGTCGCCGCTCGGCGAAGATCCGGGCGAACCGGGCGGGCTCGGCGGCAGCCTCCCGTAGCGCCGCCACCCCCGCCCATTGCACGAACTCGTTGGTCGAAATGAAGAAGTTACCGTACAGGCGCTGCAGGGCGCGGACGTGGCTGGGTGGCGCGATCACGTAGCCCAGCCGCCAGCCCGTCATCGCGAAAGCCTTGGAGAAGCCGTTCAGCACGAATGCCCGGTCGGTATATTCCAGAATCGACCGGTCCCGCTCGCCCGCGGTCAGCCCGTGATAGATCTCGTCGGCGACCACGAAGGCCCCGTGCTGCCCGGCCAGGGAGGCCACGGCGGCCATCCGGTCGGGGGCGAGGACGGCGCCGGTGGGGTTGGCCGGTGAGTTCACCATGATCGCGCGCGTGCGCGGGCTCAGGCGAGGCGCGATCGCCTCCGGCCGGTACTGGAAGCCGTCCTCCTCGGTCGTGTCCACGTACACCGGTACGCCCTCGGCGTACCGGATGAAGTTCGGATAACAGGCGTAGTAGGGATCGCTCAGCACGACCTCGTCGCCGGGGTCGAGCAGGGCTCCGAAGAGGAGCAGCATCGCCGGCGATGTCCCGGGCGTGACGAGGATCTGATCGGGCGACACCTTCACTCTGTAGGTGGCCTGGTAGTGCTCCGCGATGGCCTCGCGCAGCGGCAGGATGCCCAGGCTGTGCGTATACCGCATCTGTCCCTGCTCGATGGCTCGGGCCAACGCCTGCTGGACCACGGCCGGAGGCGCGAAGTCGGGCTCGCCGTAGCCCAGGTGCACCACGTCCACCCCCTGCTGCTCCAGGAGCTGAGCGCGCTCGGCCACCTCCACGGCCAGGAAGGGCTCGATCTGTCGCAGGCGTTGGGCGAGGCTCATCGCCGCCGCATCCGCCACCGCGCTCGCAGGACCTGCACGACCATGCCAGGGCCATTGGCCAGCACGCCCACCTTGTCTCCCTCCTGGTCGACCCGGTTGACGGGCACCTCCACGACACGATAACCGCGCGCCTCGGCCCGGAGCAGCAGCTCGACGTGGAACGCGAAGCCGCCGGTCTCGAGGGCGCCGGACAAGGTCTCGGCCGCCTCGGCGGTGAAGAGCCGCGCGGCCCCGGTCGCGGCCAGCATCCCGGCCCGTACCGCCGCCCCCTTGCCGCGGTTGCGCCCCAGCGGCAACAGCCGGGCCTGAGGGTGACGGGCAGCCACCGCCCGGGCCACCTTCGCGGTGCCGTCGGTCGAGCCGTCGTCGACCACCACGACCTCCCAGTGCTCCCCCTGCCCCTCCCGGAAGCCGACGACGGCCTCCAGATAGGACGGTAGGCGGGTGGCCTCGTTGAACGCGGGGATGACGACCGACAGGCGTGGAGAGGCCGTCACTGCACGACGGAGACGTCGAAGCGGCGCCGGCGCCGGGCCGCCCCGGTGTTCCACGCGGCCCTCGCCACGCCCTTGGCCACCGCGGGGGCAACGGCCTTGTTGAACACGCTGGGGATGATGTATTCCGCGCTCAGCTCTCCCCGCGAGACGCACGCAGCGAGGGCACGGGCCGCCGCCAGCTTCATCTCGTCGTTGACCGTGCGGGCCCGGCTGTCGAGCAGGCCCCGGAAGAACCCAGGAAAGCACAGCACGTTGTTGATCTGGTTCGGATAGTCCGAACGGCCAGTCGCCATGACCCGCACGTGCCGCTCGGCCTCCTCCGGCTGGATCTCCGGCACGGGGTTGGCCATCGCAAAGACGATGGGGTCGCGGGCCATGCGCTTGACGTCGCGGACCGACAGGATGCCGGGGACCGAGAGGCCGATGAAGACGTCAGCCTTGTGCAGGGCCTCGGTCAGGCTGCCCTTGACGTGACGGGGGTTGGTGGCGGACGCCACCCAGCGCTTCATGAAGTCCATGCCGGCGGTCCGGCCGCGGTGAATCGTCCCGTGCTCGTCCACCCCGATGATGTCTCGCACGCCGCTGGATTGTAGGATTTTGATGGTTGCGGTTCCCGCCGCCCCAACCCCGGTCACCACGACGCGCAGCGAGCGCAGGGGCTTCTTGACGATCCGCAGCGCGTTGAGCAGCGCCGCCAGGACCACCACGGCCGTGCCGTGCTGATCGTCGTGGAAGACGGGGATGTCGAGCTCCTTGCGAAGCCGCTCCTCCACCTCGAAGCAGCGGGGGGCTCCGATGTCCTCCAGGTTGATCCCGCCGAAGGCGGGGGCGATGAGCTTGACCGTCTCGACGATCTTGGCCGGGTCCTTGGTAGCCAGGCATATCGGGAAAGCGTCGACCCCGGCAAATTCCTTGAACAGCATGGCTTTGCCCTCCATCACCGGAAGGGCCGCCTCAGGGCCGATGTCGCCCAGGCCGAGCACCGCGGTGCCGTCGGTTACGACGGCGACGGCATTGTGCTTGATGGTCAGGGCAAAGGCACGCTGGCGGTCCTCCTTGATGGCCATGCAGACCCGGGCGACGCCGGGGGTGTAGGCCATGGAGAGGTCATCGCGGGTACGGATCGGCACCTTGTTGTGGATCTCGATCTTTCCGCCGAGATGCATGAGGAAGGTGCGGTCGGAGGTGTTGACGACCCGCACCCCGGCCAGGTGCTTGAGACGATTGATGATTTGCTGGCCATGGCCACTATCGCGCGAACTGATCGTGATGTCCCGCACGATGCGGTCGCGCGTGGACTCGACCAAGTCGACGGCACCGATATCGCCACCAGCATCACCGATCGACATCGCCACGCGGCCCAGCATGCCCGGCCGGTTGGCGATCGACAGGCGCACGGTGACGCTATAGGAGGCGCTAGGCGTGACGGCCATCAGCGAGGAACCCGTGGCCTGGCGCGATCGTTTCCGACTGTCGGCTCGTAGAGATGGCGAAGGTGAGGGGCTCGGACCACATGACCTCCCGGAGCGAGGCGGCCATGATAGCAGGACAAAACCGGAGTGAATAGATGAACGGGAATACCCATCAAGGAGTCGCTCGGCGTGGTCAGTCTCACGTGAGCCCCGTAGATCTTACAACCTGTTAGGGAAGCGAGAGAGCATGGCTTGGTTCTTGAACCAACTTCCGGTGAAACGATCCGGACCTTCGATGCATCAAACAATGCAAAAGACCGAACCCCGGTGACACGATGACATTTCGAGAGAGTACGCGCGAGACGACGATGGACGCAACGGACGCGGTGCCGACGACCCTCGTAACCGAAGAGGAGCCGACGGCCGCCGTGATCCACGACGAGGAGGATCTGCCTCCCGTCTCCGAGGAGATGCTTACTCCGCTGCCGGCCAAGGGTGAGGACCCGGTCCGGCTGTACTTGAAGGAGATCGGCAAGGTTCCGCTGCTGACCGCCCAGCAGGAGGTCCAGATCGGCCGGCGCATCGAGGTCGGTCAGATCGCGCTCCGGCGAGCGTTGGCCGGCATCCCGATGTCCGTCCGGGCGCTACTCGACGTCGGCGACCGTCTGCGGCGGGGCGACACCGCCGCCGACGACGTCATCGTCCTGCCCGAGGGCGGCGAGCTCGAGGCCAAGGAGATCCGGCCGGTGCTGCTGGCGTTCGCCCGGGTCCGCCGGCTCGAGCGGAAGATCGTCCGGCTGGAGGAGTCGCTCGACGACCGTCGGCGCACGGCCTCCTCGCGGGCCACCGTGCTGCGCGGCATCGACGGCCAGCGGGAGTCCATCCAGAAGACCGTCGCCGACATGCCCCTCAAGCCGGCCCTCATCGACGACCTGGTCGGCAAGGTCCGCCGGCACTGCAAGCGGCTGAACGAGCTGACCAACGAGGTCCGGCGTAACCGCACCGCGGCCGGCACTCGCGAGGTCAAGCAGCTGGAGACCGAGGCCGGACTGACCCGAAAGGCGCTCGCCCTGCTGCTGAAGCAGATCGAGGACAGCGACCGCACGGTGCGGCAGGCCAAGCGTGAGCTGATGGAGGCCAACCTGCGCCTGGTGGTCTCGGTGGCCAAGCGCTACCTGGGCAGCGACCTGTCGCTGCTGGACCTGGTCCAGGAGGGCAACATCGGCCTCATGAAGGCCGTCGACCGGTTCCAGTACCGGCGCGGGTTCAAGTTCTCGACCTACGCCACGTGGTGGATCCGCCAGGCCATTACCCGGGCGATCGCCGACCACTCGCGGACGATCCGGATCCCGGTGCACATGGTGGAGACGCTCAACCGCATCTCCCGCGTGAACCGGAACATGATCAACGAGATGGGCCGGGAGCCCACGCCCGAGGAGCTGGCCCAGCGTACCGGCGTGCCCGCCAAGAAGGTGCGGCTGATCCTCGAGTCTTCGAGGAAGCCGCTGTCGCTGGAGACGCCGATCGGCGAAGACTCCGAGCTGGGCGATTTCCTGGAGGACAAGAGCGCCGGGTCGCCCAACGACTCGCTGCTCAGCCAGGACCTCACCAGCCAGGTCGAACGCGCGCTGGCTACCCTCTCCCCCAAGGAGAAGGAGATCCTGCGACTGCGCTTCGGCATCGGCGAGGAGGGCGAGCATACGCTCGAGGAGGTCGGCAAGCGGTTCGCCGTCACCCGCGAGCGGATTCGCCAGATCGAGGCCAAGGCGCTCCGCAAGCTGCGTCACCCGCTGCGCGGACGCAACCTGCGCGCGTTCATCGAGAACTAGCTGTAACCGGCCCGGGGCGGGCGGCCCTTGTCAGGGGTCGCTCGACCACCGGGCCGGACTCTCAATCGCTCCCCTTCAACCATCGACGGTCGCGTCCTGTCCCGTGTCCGGCGACTCCTTCGGTCAGCCGGGCTTCCGCACGAGGGGCACCGCCAGCGGGACGATGACGACCAAGGCGGCCAGCGCGTTCACGGTGAAGGCCAGGGGCGCGCCCAGGCTCGCGGCGAGCAGGCCGATGGCGAGCGTGCCCAGTGGCTGGGTACCGATGCACGCCGACAGGATCCCCATGGCACCGCCACGCACCCGCTCCGGCGCGGCCAGGAGCACCAGCGTGCTCTGCATCGCTGCGAACGACGACTCCGCTGCTCCCATCAGAACCAACAGCGCGACGCACACCGGCGTCCACCGCGAGGCAGACAGCGCGACGAGCAGGACCGGCGCGACCAGCACCGCCCCGCCGAAGAGCACCCGGTGGGAGAGATGGCCACGCCGCGAGGCGATGGCCAGGGCACCCAGGAGCGCGCCGCAACCGTCGGCGGCGACGAGTGCACCGAGCCCGGCCGGACCGAGGGCCAGCACGTCGCGGGCGAAGACCGGCAGCATGTGCTGGTAGGGAAAGAACAGCGTGTTCATGGCAATCGTGACGAGCAGCACGGCCCGGACGGTGGGACTGCTCCAGGCCGCCTGCAGCCCGGCCCGCATGCTGGCTGCGATCGAGGACGGCGCGGCGGCGCCGGGCCCGCCGAGCCGCCGGCCGAGACCGATCGAGAACGCCAGCCCGGTCGCGTAGACGAGCGCCATCGCGGCGAAGCAGGCGCTCGGGCCCAGCCGCGCGAGCAGCACGCCCGCCGCCAGCGGCCCCAGCATCTTGGCGAGCTGCATCGACACGGTCTCGAGCGAGACCGCGTGCGCCACGCGCGAGGCTCCCAGCAGGGCATACAGCGCCGTCCGCCGGGCCGGGAAGTCGAGCGCCCACATGGCGCCGAACACGACCTCGAGGCCGACCAGCGGCCAGTAGCCCCCTGCTCCGCTGGCGAAGATCACCGCCAAGGCCAGCGCGGTCGCCACGCCGGTCGACTGGGCCACGAGCAGGATGCGGCCGCGGGGGACGCGGTCGGCGACGATGCCGGTCAACGGCCCGATCGCCATCATGGGCGCCGCTCGCGCGAAAGCGGCGAGGCCGACCATGAACGGTGAGCCAGTGAGCTGCAGGGCCAGCCACCCCAGCGTGACCAGGTCCATCCAGCGGGCCACGCTCACGCAGAGACCCGAGGCCCAGAGCCGCCGATAGCTCGGCTCACGAAAGACCTCGATCACGGTCAGCCGGCCGGCGACGTTGCCGGCGGAGGAAGCGATCACGTCGGGCTGGGCAGGATCCCGGCTACATGGTCAGCGCATCTGGCCCGTGCGGATCAGCTCCCAGGTGTTGATGCCGGTGTCGGGCGGCGAGCTGCTCAGGATCGTCAGCATCGTGGCGATCTCGCTGCGGTGGTGGGTCGCGTGATTGGCCACGTGCTGCAGCAGCACGCCCAGCGTCATGCGGAACGCCTGCCCCTGGGAGTTCTTGTACTCGACCACACGGCCCAGCCCGGCCTCGGACTGGCTGTCGACGAAGGCCTTCTGCTCGGCCTCCAGCGCGTCCCACGTGCGGCGGACCTCGGCCATCGAGGCCATGTCGACGAACGGGACTGCCGGGGGGCGACACGCCCTTCCAGCGCTGCAGCCAGTTGGTGTCGGCCATGTAGACGTGGGCGAACATCTGCCGCAGCGTCGGCACGCTGAACTGCTTACCAACCTCGCTGCGCGCAGGCCGGCTCGCCCAGCGCGAGCGCGACGTCGAAGAGACGACGGTTGGCCCAGCGGTGATAATCGTAGAGATCGCGCACCATCGCCACGCTCATCGCGGCCCCCTCACTCCAGGACGGCGACGGTGTCGCCCTCCTGCACCGTCTGGCCTTCCGGTGACCTTGATCTCCTTCACGACGCCCGCCCGCGGGCGCCTCCACGGGGATCTCCATCTTCATGGACTCCAGCACGACGACGGGGTCGCCGGCCGCCACCCGGTCGCCCGTCTTGGCCGCCACCTGGAAGACGACACCCGTGATGTGCGCCTTGATCTCCTCCGGCATGGGCAACGCTCCTTTGTCGGACCGTGAGTTTAGCGGAAGGCGCCTTGATCCACCATCTGCGTGTGGACCGCGCCGCGCCGGAACGTCGGGATGGTCGAGGACCCGCCGCAGGAACGGGATGGTGGTGCTGCACGCCCTCGACCACGGTAGCCGTCGAGCGCAGCCCGCATACGAGCGATCGCCGCGTCGCGGTCATCGCCCCGCGCGACCAGCTTGAGCAGCAGCGGATCGTAGTGCACGGAGACCACGCTGCCCGTCTCCACCCCGCACTCGACGCCGGAGCCCTGGCCCGGCGGGCAGCACGAGCCGCGTGATCGTCCCCGGCGAGGGCAGGAAGTTCTTGTCGGGATCCTCGGCGTAGATCCGGCACTCGATGGCCGCGCCGCGCTGCGACGATCGTCGTCCTGGCGCCACGGCAGCGGCTCGCCCGGCCGCGACCCGCAGCTGCTCGACGACCAGGTCCAGCCCGGTCACCTCCTCGGTCACCGGGTGCTCGACCTGGAGCCGCGTGTTCATCTCGAGGAAGTAGAACTCGCCGGCGGCGTCCACCAGGAACTCGCACGGTCCCCGCGTTGACGTAGCCGACGGCCCGCGCGCCCGCCACGGCCGGCCTCGGTGAGCCGCGCCTTGATCGCCGGCGCGAAGCCCGGGCGCCGGCGACTCCTCGATCAGCTTCTGGTGGCGCCGCTGGATCGAGCACTCCCGCTCGTGCAGGTGCACGGCCGCGCCGTGCGGCGTCGCCGAAGACCTGCACCTCGACGTGGCGAGGCCGCTCGAGGTAGCGCTCCAGGTAGAGCGCCGCGTTGCCGAACGCCGCCTGGGCCCGCCGCGGGCGGCTCGCGAACGCCGCCGCCAGGTCGGCCGGCCGCTCCCGACCCGCGCCATGCCGATGCCCCCGCCGCCGCCGGCGGCCTTGAGGATCACCGGAAAGCCGATGCCGGCCGCCGCCGCCTCCGCGGCCGCCACGTCGGCAACCGGGCCGGGGCTGCCCGGCACCATCGGCACGCCCGCCGCCGCCATCAGGCGGCGCGCGCCCGCCTTGTCGCCCATGGCGCTGGATCGCCTCGGCCGGCGGGCCGACGAACGTGAGGCCCGCCCGCGCGCACGCCTCGGCGAACGCCAGTTCTCGGAGAGGAAGCCGTAGCCAGGGTGGACGGCATCGGCGCCCGCTGCGGCGGGCGGCGTCCAGGATGCGCTCGGCGTCCAGGTAGCTCTCGCGCGCGGGGGCCGGGCCGAGTAGCACGGCCTCGTCGGCCTCGCGCACGTGGAGGCGCGTCGCGATCGGCCTCCGAGTACACGGCCACCGTGCGGACGCCGGGCCCGGCGGCACGCGCGGATGATCCGGCGGGCGATCTCTCCCCGGTTGGCGATCAGGACGCGCGCGGAGCACTAGCGGACAGCTCGACGACGAGTCGGTCTCGACCGCCGCGATCTCGCCACGCCAGCTCCGGTCGACGGCACCCAGCGCTGCCTGCAGCACCACCCGTGCCCCCGGGCGCATCCAGCCGCAGCTTGACCACGCGCTGGCGGCCGAGCCGCGCGCAGCCCACCAGGCCTCGCACCCGCGCCACCGGCGCCGGCAGGCGCTGCGTAGGCGGCGGCGGCTTCCGGACCTGTCTCCGGCGCCAGGTCCGCGAGCACGGCGGCTGACGATCGCCACGGCACGAGCGCCCGGCAATGCGCCTCGATCGGCGACGGCGAGGTCACCCGCGCGGTCCGCGGATCGAACGGCGGCGGCAACGGCACCAGGTCCTGAGCGCCGACGGCGGGGTCCGGACCAGCGCCGGCGGCCATGCTCGGCGGCGGCTCGACGTCGCCCGTGACGCCACCGGCGGCCGTGAGCACGTCGAGCACGCGCCGCTCCCATGCGTGCGCCGCGCCCGGCAGCGCCTCGTCGGCGCGAGAGCCGCAGGACGTCGGCGCCGGCGGCGCGTGCCGCCGCTCGTCCTCAGGCAGCGCTCCAGGATGCGCCGGGTCGGCGGCTCGTACACCGGGTTGGCGCCGACCGAGGTGGCGCTCGTAGACCGCGACCAGGTGCGGCTTCAGCACGCGGTAGACGCCGGTCAGCCGCTCGATCGTCTGCGTCGGGCCCTCGAGGCTCTCGACCGCGTCCATGAAGCGCCACGAACGCCGGCGCTGGCCGGCTCGGACGCTGGGCCGGCGCCCGCAGCTCGGGCAGCCGCTTGCCCCACAGGTCGGCGTGCTGGGCGCAGTCCCACACGTGGCGGCCGAGCAGCAGCTTGGCCTCGCAGCTCGGGGGTGAGGGCGATCCAGCCGCCCAGCATCCGCATCATCCGCTCCTCGGCGTAGCGGTAGTGGCGGATGCGCCGGGCGGCGATCGTCGCACGGTCGAAGTGCACCGCGCGAGCGGGGATGCAGCGGTCACGGCTAGTAGACCTGGGAGCGCTGCGTGGTCTTGACGAGCCGCTCGATCTCCTCGTCGGTGAAGCCGGCCAGGCGCCGCGCGTCCTCGGTGGCGATGGAGATCGGCACCACGTCGTGGTGCGCCGTCCTGGCGGGTGCCGCCCAGGTTGAAGCGCTCGTCGATCGACTCCTGGAACTCGATGGCCCGGCGGCGGCGCTCGGGGTCGCCCTCGGTGAGCTCGTTGAGCCAGCTGCGAGCCCATGCGCACGTGGGTGATCTCGTCGGCCAGCACGTAGTCGACCGAGCGCTCCAGGATCGGGATCGCCGATCTTCCTGGCGATGTGCATCGAGCTGGTTGAACACGTCGCAGGCCAGCCCCTCGAGCCCCCGGTTCACGCCGGCCACGCGGGCCGCGGCGTCCTCGGCGCAGGCGCACCGCCACAGGAGCGTCGTCTCCGGGAACTCGCCGACGTAGCCGCCCAGGTGCTCGAGCAGGCCGCAGGTAGATCTCGACGTGGCGCGACTCGTCCCAGACCTGCCGCGCCATGTCCATGCGTGAACTCCCACGGCGCGTCGGGGAAGTCGTAGACGGTGCGGCCGGCGCCCTCCATGGCCTGCAGCTCGCCGACCAGGATGCCGTGCACGCGCTCCACGATCGACTCCGCGACTGGCGAGGTCGGGGAACGGCGGCAGCCCCTGCTCCACCTTCAGATCTCGCCGACGTCGCGTGCCCGCATGCGCACGAAGCGATCCTCGCGGGCCAGCTTGTCGTACGCGATTGGGCGTTCCATGCAGCTCTCCCGAGGCGCGACTGAACGTCTGTTCATCGAGTCTAAACGATGCCCGCCCATGGGGCAATGCGGCGCCTCCGCGCTCCCCGACTATTCGTCGTCGCGGCCGAGAAGGCGGGCGGGGAGGATGGCGCGAGCGGCCGTAGCGGCCGGTGATGCGGTCGACGGCGCGGGCCAGCCGTTCTCCCGGCGGACGGCCGCCGGGTCGAGGAGTGGAAGCTGGCCGCGGGCCTCTGGACGGAAGGTCGAGGCGGACACGCCGATCAGTCGCACGGGCTGGATCAGCCGCTCGCGCGACAGCAGCAGGGTGGCGCGGCGGTAGATCTCCAGGCCATCCTGGGTGGGATCGCCGGTGTGGCTGCGCGTGAGCGTGGTGAAGTCGGCGAAGCGCAGCTTGAGCGTGACTCGGCAGGCGGCCAGGTGCTCGGCGCGCAGCTCGCGGGCGACACGCTCGGCCTGGCCGCGCAGCGTCTCCTCGAGCCGGGCGGGGTCGCGGCAGTCGCGGCCGAACGTGTTCTCCGCTCCCATCGACTTCGGCGGCGAGAACGGCTCGACGGCCCGCTCGTCACGGCCGTGGGCGAGATCGAGCAGATCGGGGCCGTGCGGACCCAGGCGCGCGGCCAGCACGGCCGGCGTCAGAACCTGCAGCTGCCCGATGGTCGCCACGCCGAGCGCCTGCAGCTCCTTGGCGGTCGCCTTGCCCACCCCCCACAGCCGCTCGATGGGCAGCGGCGCGAGGAAGGCCGCCTCGCCGCCGGCCGGCACCACCACGAGGCCGTCGGGTTTCCTCAGATCGGAGGCGACCTTGGCGACGAACTTGTTGGCGGCCAGTCCCGCCGAGGCGGTGAGGCCCGTCTCCTCGCGGATGCGCGTCTTGATCCGCCGCACCGCCTCCGGCGGCGGCCCCCAGAGCGTCTCCGTGCCCGTGAGGTCGAGGAACGCCTCGTCGACCGACACCGGCTCCACCAGCGGGGTGAACGTCGCCTAGGATCGCCATGATCTCGCCAGACACGCGCGCGTACTTGGCCATGTCGACGGGCAGGAAGACGCCGTGCGGGCAGAGGCGGTACGCGCGCGCCGATCGGCATCGCGGAGCGGACGCCGAACACGCCGCGCCTCGTACGAGGCCGCCGACACGACGCCCCGGCCGCGGGGGTCGGCGCCCACGATGACGGGCTGGCCGCGCAGCTCGGGACGGTCGCGCTGCTCGACGGCCGCGTAGAACGCGTCCATGTCGACGTGGGTGATGGCACGAGGTACCGTCGGCATGGCTCAGCCGGGGACGACGAAGGCGAACCGACACGGCGGCGCCCACGTGTCGTCGAACCCCTCCAGCCCCAGCTCGCGCCGCCCGGCGTTGTGCCACAGGCACACGACGTCGCGACGGCCGAAGGCGCCCAGCCACGGCTCGTGCAGGAAGATGATGGGCGCCTCCTTCTGCGCCTCCGGGTGGGCGATGCCGAAGGCCAGCGCGTCCTCGTAGGTCGGCCGTGCCAGCCCCCGCGGGGCGGCGGCGGCGACCACGTCCTCGAAGCTCACCGCGCGATCGAACTGCAGCAGCACGATCCGGCGCACCCGGACGGGTGCCGCCCGGTCGGCGGGAAAATTGTCGGAGGTTACGGCGGCCTGCGCATAGCCATACTCGCCCGCCGCCACCAGCTCCTCGGTGGTGCGGCCACCGCCGACGGTGACGGGGTAGACGCGCGTGGGAGCCGCCTCAGGCCCGGGCCAGGCCGATCTCCGGGGCGACCGCGGTGAGCGCGTCGACGACGAAGGCGATGTGGGCGTCGAGCTCGACACCCAGCTCCTCGGCCCCCCGATAGACGTCGTCGCGGTTCACCGTGCGGGCGAACCCCTTGTCCTTGAGCTTCTTGCGGACCGAGGCGGGCTCCAGCCCGCTGATCACCTTGCCCGGGCGGACGAGCGCGCAGGCGTGCACGAACCCTGTCAGCTCGTCGCAGGCATAGAGGGCTTGGTCCAGCCGCGACACCCGCGGCATGCCGGAGTAGTCGGCGTGGGCGAGGATCGCGTACACGATGTCGCGCTCGACGCCGCGGGCCAGCAGGATCTCGGCGCCCTTGACCGGGTGGTGCGGCGCCCGCGGGTGCATCTCGTAGTCGAAGTCGTGCAGCATCCCGGCCATGCCCCAGCGCTCGGCGTCCTCGCCGAAGCGGCCGGCGTAGGCGCGCATCGAGGTCTCCACCGCCCGGGCGTGCTTGCGCAGGCTGTCACCCTTGGTGAACTCGGCGAGCAGCGCCCACGCCTGCGCCCGCGTCACGGCGCGTCCTCGCTGTGCAGGCCCTCCCGATCGACCGTCTTGCGCAGGCTGTCGAGGTCGGCCTCGAGCGAGCGGATCCGGTCGACGAGCTGCTCGATGGCGCGGCTCACCGGGTCGGGCAGATCGGTCATGGTCCATGTCGATGCCGCTCACGCGCTGGCCGTCCTTGTAGGTGACCCGGCCGGGGACGCCGACGACAACGGCGTTGGGGGGAACGTCGCGGACCACGACCGAGCCGGCGCCGACCCGGCTGTTCTCGCCGATCGTGATGGCGCCGATGATCTTGGCGCCGGCGCCGACGGTGACGTTGTCGCCGCAGCGTGGGATGCCGCTTCTCGCGCCGAGTGCTGGTGCCGCCCAGCGTCACGCCTTGCAGCAGGCTCACGTTGTCGCCCAGCTCGGCCGTCTCGCCGATGACGATACCCATGCCGTGATCGATGAACAGCCCCCGCCCCAGCCGGGCGGCCGGGTGGATCTCGATCCCGGTCACGAAGCGGCCGAGATGGGAGACGAACCGTGCGGTGCTGAGCCAGCCGCGCCGCCACAAGCGGTGGCCCAGGCGGTGGAAGGCCAGACGCGTGGACGCCCGGGTAGCAGAGCAGGACCTCGGCCACCGAACGCGCCGCCGGGTCGCGCTCCAGCACGGTACGCACGTCGCTACGGATCGCGTCGAACATCACTCAGCTCCTCCCCGGCTCCGCCGGAGCGCGTCGAGGGCCGCGGCCCGCAGCGCGCCGGCAACCACGTCGGCGGCGTGCTTGCGGTCGTCCGGCAGCCCGTCCACCGCCTCCTCGACCTCCTGGGGCTTCAGGTTCAAGAGCTCCTCCACGGCGCGTCCCGCCACGAGCTCGCTGGCGGCGCTGGCCGCCGCGATCGTGGGACCGCAGCCGTACGTCTGGAAGCGCACCTCGCCCACCCGACCGTCCCGCACGCGCAGGAAGAAGCGCGCCAGGTCCCCGCACCCCTCGTACTCGTCCACTCCGACGCCGTCCGGCTCCCGCATCAACCCGGCGTTGCGCGGGTTGAGGAAGTGGTCGAGCAGCGCCGGGCTATATCTCACGCAGCGCTCACCGGCATCGTGGCCCGCAGCTTGCGCGACAGTGGGCTCGATCGACTCCACCACGTAGTCGACGTCCTCGACCGTGGTCGTGCGGCCGAGCGAGTGACGCACGGCGCCCATCGCCCACTCGAGCGGCACCCCCATCGCCACCAGGACGTAGGACGGCTCGACGTTGCCCGAGGTGCACGCCGAACCCGCCGACACGCCGATGCCCTTCAGATCCAGCCCGAGCACGACGGATTCCGATTCCACGCCCCGGATAGGAGATGTTGGCGGTGCCCGGCAGCCGCTCGGTCGGGTGACCGTTCAGGCGCGCCTCCGGGACCCGGGCCCGGATGCCCTCCCACAGCCGGTCGCGCAGCGCCGTGACCCGGCGCCGCTCCTCCCGCATGTCGCGGGCCCGGACCTCCACCGCCTTGCCGAGGCCGACGATGCCGGGGACGTTCTCGGTGCCAGCCCGGCGCCGACGCTCGTGCTCGCCGCCGTGCTGCACGGAGACCATCTTGGTGCCCTTGCGGACCCACAGCCCCGCGATGCCCTTGGGCCCGTAGATCTTGTGACCGGAGAACGACAGCAGCGTCGATGTTGGCCAGATCGAGGTCGATCTTGCCGAACGTCTGCACGGCGTCGACGTGGAAGGGCACGCCGGCCCCGCGAGTGATGGCGCCGATGGCCGCCACCGGCTGGATCGTCCCCACCTCGCTGTTGGCGTGCATGATCGACACCCCGATCGTGTCGGGTCGGAGCGCCCGCTTGACGTCGTCGGGATCGACCATGCCGTGACCGTCCACGTCGAGATAGGTCACCGTGAAGCCCTGCCCCTCCAGCGCACTGGCAGGCGCGCAGGACCGCGTGGTGCTCGATCTTCGAGGTGATGAGGTGGCCGCGGCCGCGAGCCCAGGCCAGCCCCTTGACCCCGAGGTTGTCGGACTCGGTGCCGCCCGAGGTGAACACGATCTCCTCGGGGCCGACGCCGAGGAAGCGGGCCACGCGCTCGCGGGCGGTATCGAGCCCGTCGCGCGCCTCCCGGCCGAAGCCGTGGACGCTCGACGGATTGCCGAAGGTCTCCGAGAAGAATGGCAGCATCTCGGCCAGCACCTCCGGGTGCACCGGCGTGGATGCGTTGTGATCGAGATAGACGCGACGGCTCATGCCTTGCTCTCCCTGCAGGCCGATGCTACGCTCGGCCGCGATGGATCTCGCCCGGAAGAAATTCGGTCTGCTGCTCTCCACCGGCCCCGATCACGCGAACCTCGAGACCGCGGTCGGCCTGTCCGAGGCCGCCCTCGCGGGCGGCGCCCAGCTCTACCTGTACCTGATCGACGACGGCGTGCGCGCCCTCGACGACCCGCGGGTGCACGCCCTGCCCGACCGCGGCGCCAAGGTGTTCGTGTGCGCCTACGGCTGCCAGAAGCGCAAGCTGCCGCTGCGCGACGCCGAGCGCGTGACCTATTGCGGCCTGGTCGTGCTGACCGACCTGATCAACGGCACCGACCGCTTCGTCGCGCTGAACTGACCGGCCGAGCGTGGCCGAGGAGCAGCCGGTCCTGGTGGTAATCTCGGCCGACCCGCGGTCGTCCCACCGCGCCTTCGAGGCCATGCGGATCGGCGTCGGCGTGGTGGCCGGCGAGAACGAGGTCACGTTCGTGCTGCGCGGGCCGGCCGTCCACCTGCTCGACGCCGACACCGACGACCTCGTGGACGGCGACGACATCGCCCGGTTCCGCGACGAGCCTCAAGCGGCTCGGCGTACCGTTCCACGTCGAGGAGGACGCGATCCCGGCCGACCGCGACTGGAACGCCGACGGCCATCCGGTCGTGCCCGTCTCGCGCGACCGCGTTGCCGAGCTGGTCCGCCAGGGCCGGCGATTCATCGTCTTCTGATGGCCCGCGTGCTCCACCTGCTCAAGGGCGACGAACCCTCGCTCGCTCTGGCCGTCATCGCCCAGCAGATCGCCGGCGGCGAGGAGGTCGCGGTGGCGCTGCTGCCGGGGACCGCGGCCCCCACCCTGCCCGCCGGCGTCTCGCTGTCGCGCGTCCCCGACCAGCTCTCGTGGGCGAGCCTTCTCGAGCGCATCTTCGAGGCTGACCAGGTCATCACCTGGTAGGGCCCCGGAGGGAGGCGGCGCCTTCCTATCGATTGCGGTACTCATCGAGCCACGCCATCTGGATCTTTTCCAGAGCCGATTCGTTGGAGGCCTTGGGGTCGTCGGTGAAGTCGGGGAGCTCGGTGACCCAGCGGTGGAGGTCGGTGAAGCGCACGGTCAGCGGGTCGACGTCCGGGTACTTCTCGCTGAGGGCGATCCCGATGTCCTCGGCGTCGTCCGCCAGCCCATGCCCGCAGCTCACCTCGGGATCTCCACCGCCACGTCGCCGCGGACCACGGCCTGGCAGCCGAGGCGGGAGCGGATCGTCAGCCCCTCGGCCATGTCGAGTCGGTCCTCCTCGTCGCCTTCCATCGCGCTCAGGTTGTCGTCGCCGTCCTTGACGATCACGTGGCAGGTCGTGCACGCGCAGGAGCCACCGCAGTTGTGCTCCAGGTGGATGTCGTTGGCCAGGGCGATGTCGAGCAGCGAGCCCGGCTTGCCGTGGTCGGCCAGCGGGTACTTCGCGTCGTCGACCTCCACCGTCTCGTTCAGCGGCAGGAACGTCACCTTGTGTACGGCCATCACGAGGACTCCATGATCTGATCGGCACGCCGGGTGCCGAGGGCGCCCTTGAGGGCGGCGTCCATCATTCGCTCGGCCAGCCGCTCGGTGGCGTGGTTCAGCTCGGTGGTCCGCTCGCGGATGGCGTCGCGGTCCTGGCCGGCCCGGGCCGCCCGCAGTGCCGCCACCGCGGCGTCGATCGTGATCGCGCTCGTCGGCCCCGACCAGTGGCCCCGCCTGGCCCAGGGCCCGCTCGACGTGGGTGAGGACGGTGTCGGCCTCGTTGCGTGCCTCGATGAGCATGCCGCGTCTCCACGTCGGCCTCGGCGTACGTGAACGAATCCTCGACCATCCGCTCGACCTCGACATCGGTGAGGCCGTAGGTCGGCTTGACCTCGATCGACGCCGCCTTGCCGGTGCGCTGCTCCTTGGCCTGCACCTGCAGGATGCCGTTGGCGTCGATGAGGAAGGTCATCTCGATCTTCGGGCAGGCCGGCCGGCATCGGGTCGATCCCGCGCAGCTCGAAGCGGGCCAGCGAGCGGTTGTCCTTGGCCAGCTCGCGCTCGCCCTGCACCACGTGCAGTCGACCACCGTCTGGCCGTCGACCGAGGTCGTGAACATCTCGCGGGCGCTGGTGGGGATGGTCGTGTTGCGAGCGATGAGGACGATCACGATGCCGCCCAGCGTCTCGATGCCGAGCGACAGCGGCGTGACGTCCAGCAGCAGCATGTCGGTGATGCCGCCGGCCAGGATCTGGGCCTGGACCGCCGCCCCCATCGCCACCACCTCGTCGGGGTTGAGCTGGCTGTGGGGCGTCTTGCCGAAGAGCTCCTGCACCCGCCGCCGCACCAGCGGCACCCGGGTGGAGCCGCCGACCAGCACGACCTGGTCGATGTCGGCCGGCGTGAGACCGGCGTCGGCCAGCGCCTGCCGGCACGGGCCCAGCGTCTTGGCCACGAGCGGCTCGATGAGCGCGCTCGACCTCGGCCCGCGTGATCTCGCGCCGGTACGTGAAGCTCGCGAACGGGATCGTCAGCGTCGTCCGGTCGTCGCTCGAGAGCCGGATCTTGGCGGCCTCGGCGGCCAGCCGCAGCTCCTGCATGGCCTCGTTGTCACGGGCGAGGTCCAGGCAATCGCGGTCCAGCTCGGCGTGATGCCGGGACTGCACGTCCTCCAGCAGCCACAGCATGAGCACGCGGTCGAAGTCGTCGCCGCCGAGGTGCGTGTCGCCGTTGGTGGCGAGGACCTCGAAGATCCCCGTCCTTGACGCGCAGGATCGAGATGTCGAAGGTGCCGCCGCCGAGGTCGTAGACGGCGACGAGCCCCTGCCGCCAGCCGGTGCAGGCCGTAGGCGAGCGAGGCGGCCGTTGGCTCGTTGACGATCCGCAGCACCTCGAGGCCGGCGATGCGGCCGGCGTCCTTGGTGGCCTGACGCTGGCTGTCGTTGAAGTAGGCCGGCACGGTGATCACCGCCGCTCGATCGGCTCGCCGAAGTGCGCCTCGGCCCGCTCCTTGAGCGCCCGCAGCACGACGGCCGAGACCTCGGGCGGGGTGACCTCCCGACCGCCGACGGCGAGCTTCACGACCCCCTCGCCGGGGAGCACCTGGAAGGGCAGGTAGCGCAGCTCGTCCTTCACGTCGTCCCAGCCCCGGCCCATCAGCCGCTTGACGGAGTACACGGTGTCGTTGCGGCCGGCGGGCCAGCTGGCGACGGGCGGCCTCACCCACCACGATGCCGTCGGGCGTGAAAGCCACGATCGAGGGCAGCAGGCGGCGGCCGTCCGCGGTCGGGGATCACCCGCGGCAGCCCGGTGCCCTCGTCCACGTAGGCGACCAGGCTGTTGGTCGTCCCCAGGTCAATCCCGACGATGCGCGACATGCGTCTCCTCTGTTCCCTCGCCCAGGGCGGTCCCCAGGTCGTCGATCACGGTCCTCAGGTATGCGCGCGTGGCCAGCGCTGTCCTTCAGAGCCACCAGGGCCGCTGGCCGCTCGCCCGCCGGTGCGTCGTCCCACGCCCGGCTGAGCGGGCCGACCACCTGTCGCTTCCACGTCGGCCATGCGCGGCCCGCAGCCCGTCCCGCTGCCTCGGCCAGGCCAGCGCGGCGTGGCATCGTCGAGGGCGCCGGCGCGCGCCTCCTCCAGGCGCCTCCTGGATCTCGAACATCTCCGCGAGCAGCGTCGGGCGGCGCCTTGGGCTTGACGGCCGCGCCCTCCTTGGTGTCGCGGCCCTCTTCGAGCCGGATCAGGTACTCGACGCGGGCCAGGGGATCGCGCAGCGCACGGTAGGCGCGCGTTGACGCGCGCCGACTCCTCGAGCGCCCGACGCCTGCTCGTCGGCGGCCGCGGCCTGGTGGAAGTCGGGGTGCCAGCTGCCGCGACAGCTCGTAGAACCGGCGCTGCAGCGCCGCCCCGTCCACGGCCAGCCGGCGCTCCAGTCCGAACACCGTGAAGAAATCGTTCATCCCTCTAGATCAGCCTCGGCTGGCGAACCGGCGCCCCAAAACACGAACGGGCCCTCGGCCGGGCCCGTTCGCGGCGTCGCCGGCCGGCCGGCTACGCCGAGAACGAGGTCCCACACCCGCAGCTCGATTTCGCCTGGGGGTTGACGAAGGTGAAGCCTCCCGGTCAGGCCCTGCGTGACGTAGTCGAGCGTGGTGCCGTTCAGGTAGAGGTAGCTCTTCTTGTCGACGACCACCTTGACGCCGTCGATCTCGAACACCTTGTCGTGGGGGCCCATCTCGGTGTCGAACTCCAGGTTGTAGCGACATCCCCGAGCAGCCGCCGCCCTTGACCCCCATGCGGAGAAAGACCGTCTCCGGGAGCTTCTGGCTCTCCTTGAGCTGCTTCACCTGCTTACTCGCGTTCTCCGACAGCGCGACCGCCATGGCGTCCTGTCCTCCTTCGCCCTTCGCTTATTTCGATGCCGGCCGCTGACGGCCTGCGGATCCGCTCGCTTGTCCTTGTAGTCGGCCAGCGCCGCCTTGATGGCGTCCTCGGCCAGCACCGAGCAGTGGATCTTCACGGGCGGCAGCTTGAGCTCGTTGACGATGTCGGTGTTCTTGATCTTGGCCGCCTCGTCCACCGTCTTGCCCTTGAGCCACTCGGTGGCCAGGCTGGACGAGGCGATGGCGCTGCCGCAGCCGAAGGTCTTGAACTTGGCGTCCTCGATGACGCCCGTCTCGAGGTTCACCTTGATCTGCAGCTTCATGACGTCGCCGCACTCCGGCGCGCCGACCAGCCCCGTGCCCACCCCCGGCGTGTCCTTGCTGAAGGACCCGACGTTGCGCGGGTTGTTGTAGTGGTCGACCACCTTGTCGCTGTAGGCCATGCGCGCTCTCCCCCTTACTCAGCCTTCCACTTGATCGACTTGAGGTCCACGCCTTCCTTGGCTAGCTCGTAGAGCGGCGACATGTCGCGCAGCCGCTTGATGACCTCGATCGTGCGCTGCCCCACGTACTCCACCTCTTCCTCGGTGTTGAACCGGTGCAGGCTGAAGCGGATCGACGAGTGGGCCAGCTCGGCGCTCGCGCCGAGCGCCGCGATCACGTAGGACGGCTCCAGCGTGGACGAGGTGCAGGCCGAGCCCGACGACAGGGCCGTTTCCTTGTTGAGCCCCATCAGCACCGACTCGCCCTCGACGTAGGCGAACGAGATGTTCAGGTTGCCGGCCAGCCGCCGGTCGGGCTGGCCGTTCAGGAAGGCCTCGTCGACGCTCGACAGGATCATGTCCTGCAGCCGATCGCGCAGCTTGGCCAGCCGGGCCGACTCCTCGGCCATGCCTGGCTGGCAGATCTCCGCCGCCTGGCCGAAGCCCACGATGAGCGGCACCGGCAGCGTGCCCGAGCGCATGCCGCGCTCGTGACCGCCGCCGTCCATCATGCGGCGCGATGCGCACCCGCGGCCCCTTGCGCCGCACGTACAGCGCGCCGACGCCCTTGGGGCCGTAGATGAGATGGGCGGTGCAGGACAGCAGGTCGATCCCCATCGCCTCGACGTCGACCGGGACCTTGCCCACCGCCTGGGTGGCGTCGGTGTGGAAGATGATGCCCTTCTCCTTGGCGAGCTTACCGATCGTCGGCGATATCCTGGATCGTGCCGATCTCGTTGTTGGCGAACATGACCGAGATCAGGATGGTCTTGTCGGTGATCGCGCGACGGATCTCCTCCACGTCGATCAGCCCATCGGGCTGGACGGGGACGTGCGGTCACCTCGAACCCCTGCCGCTCGAGCCGCTTGCAGACGTCCAGGCTGGCCCGCTGCTCGATGACCGTCGTGACGATGTGGTTGCCCTTCTCCCGGTACATCTCGGCCACGCCCTTGAGGGCGAGGTTGATCGACTCCGTGCCGCCGGAGGTGAACACCAGCTCCTTGGGATCGCGCGCGCCGATCAGCCTGGCCAGCTTGGCCCGGGCCGAGTCCACCGCCGCCTCCGCCTCCCAGCCGAACGGGTGGTTGCGGCTGGCTGGATGACCGAACTTCTCGGTGAAGTACGGGCATCATCGCCTCGACGACCCGCGGATCGCACCGGCGTCGTCGACTGGGCGTCCATGAAGATCGGGAACTTCAGCGCCATCGTTGTCTGGTCTCCTCGCGTCCTAGGCCTTGATCGCGTCAACAGCGTCGCGGGATGTCGCTCGCTCGTCGAGCTCGGCCAGGCTCATCGTGTCCAGCATCTGGGTGATGCCGCCTGGATCTTCGTGCACGGGCCGGCGCAGATTGCAGCGCTCCATCTGGGGGCAGTCGCTGTCCTCCAGGCAGGACACGATGCTGATCGGCCCCTCCAGCGCCCGGATCACCTCGCCCGACGCGTGATCTCGCTCGGCCGCCGGGTCAGCACGTAGCCGCCCTTGGGGCCGTTCTGGCTCACGATCAGCCTCTGCTTGGCCAGCCGCTGGAGGATCTTGGCCAGCAGCTCGCTGTGGAATCGCGAACTCCTCCGCGATCCGCTTGGCGCTGACGGCGCCCCGATCGTCGTGGATGGCGATGTAGTGGATCGCCATCAAGCCGTAGTCGGCGCGCTTGGTGAAGCGCAGCATCCTGCTATCCCCTCCGGCGCCGACGACTTTCGGTCGCCGACCATTTCAGTCGTAGTCTACATCGAGCACCTGGGTTGTCAAGGAAAGGCCGTCTCATGACAGAGAAATCGCGACTTCGACTCCCCGATGCTCCGGACGGCCCTGGCCCAGCTCGACGGGGTGGCTGGCCGACTGCAGCTCGAGCCGGACATCCGCGAGCGGCTCCGCCACCCCCGCCGGGCTTTGGTGGTCTCCATCCCGGTCCGGATGGACGACGGAAACACTGCAGTATTCACTGGTTACCGCGTGCACCATAACTCCGTCCTTGGACCGACCAAAGGCGGCCTCCGCTACGACTCCGAGGTCAGCCTGGGCGAGGTCACGCGCCCTGGCCATGCTGATGTCCTGGAAGTGCGCCCTGATGGGTCTCCCCTACGGGGGCGCCAAGGGCGGCGTGCGCTGCAATCCCCGAACGCTCTCCCGCCGGAGCTGGAAGGGCTGACCCGGCGGTACACGGCCGAGATCATCCTGCTGATCGGGCCCGACCTGGACATCCCCGCCCCCGACATGGGCACCGACGAGCAGACGATGGCCTGGATGATGGACACCTACTCGATGACCCAGGGCCGAACCGTGCCGGGCGTGGTCACCGGCAAGCCGCTGATCATCGGCGGCTCGGTCGGGCGCCGGGAGGCGACCGGCCGCGGCATCGTGTACACGCTCGTACCAGGCCGCGCGCGCGGCTGGGCCAGGAGCTGCGCGGACGGCGCGTGGTCGTCCAGGGATTCGGCAACGTCGGCTCGGTGGCCGCCCGCCTGCTCTGGCGCGAAGGCTGTGTCGTCGCCGGGGTCAGCGACGTCAAGGGTGGCATCTGGAACCCCAACGGCCTGGACATCCGCCAGCTCGAGGCGCACGTGGCCGAGGCCGGCACCGTGCCGGGCTTCGCCGGCGCCGACGCCATCGCAACATGGACCTGCTCTGCGCAGCCGTGCGACGTGCTGATCCCGGCGGCGGTGGGCTCGGTCAGTCCACGGCGACAACGCCGACCGCATCAAGGCCACCATCGTGGCCGAGGGCGCCAACGGGCCGACCACGCCCGAGGCGCGACGTCATCCTGCGCGAGCGCGGGCGTGACGGTCATCCCCGACATCCTGGCCAACGCCGGCGGGGTCGTGGTGTCGTACTTCGAGTGGGTGCAGGGACTGCAGTACTACTTCTGGCGGGAGAGCGAGATCACGGCACGGCTGCAGGAGGTCATGACCCGCGCCTTCAACCGCGTGTGGGCGCTGGCGAGCAAGGAAGGCACGGATCTCAGGACGGCTGCCCTGATGGAGGGCATCCGTCGCGTGGCGGAGGGCTACCGGGTCCGGGGGCTGTACCCGTGACAGCCGGTCAGGCGCTCAGGCGGGGTCCCAGATGTCGCGGAGGGTGCCGGCGGTCGTCTCGGGGGCTGTCTCGTTCACGAAGATCCCGCCCAGGCGGTTGATCCGCTCGGGTTGCGCCACGATCTCGATGTGCCAGTGGTAGTCGTCGCGGATGGTCGCCCAGTCCCCTTGAAGGATGCGTGAGCCTGAGGTTGGGCGCGGTGTGAAGCGCCATCTCGTAGCGGCGGGTCGCCGAAGGCCGCGCGCAATGGCCGAGAAGCCCTCCAGAGAGCAGGCGGGCCAGGTCGCGCGCCGAATCGGCGCTCAGGGAGTCCTCGAAGGAGCACGCGTGCTGGCGGGGCACGATCCAGAGCTCGAGCGGGCTCCGCGGCGGCGTACGGGACCAGAGCGGCGAACCCCCCCGTCAGCTTGGCGATGCGCTCGCCGGCGGTCGTCTCCTGGCGCAGGATGTCGCAGTACAGGCAGCGGCGCTTGTACTGGTAGTACTCGCGCGCCTCCCGCAGCTCGCGCCGCGTCTCGTCGAACACGATGGGGATCGCGGTCACGCGCGAGTACGGGTGGTGCAGCGGCACGCCCGGCTTGCGATAGCGGCGGGAAATCAGGATGTCTCGGATCTGGCCGTCGCGCTTGAGGTCGAGGAGGCGGTCGCGGTACATCCACAGCACCGCCCTCCATCTGCTCCACCGACATCGTGGCGGGCGTGTCGTCGTGCCGCGGCGATTCGATGATGAGCTCGCTGGCCCCGCGCGGGGTGATCATGTCGAACATGCCCACGCCCTCGCGCACCAGCTCCCGCTCGACCCGGAAATACGCGTCGGCTTCGGGTACCACCCGCACCGACCAGTCCGGGCTGTTGGCCAGCGACGCCTTCCTTGCGATAGGCGGCGATCTCGGCGCCGGTGAGGTGCTCGGCGCCGGGACAGTAGCGGGCACGGCCGCCTCGGCCGAGGGACATCCCCCTTGGGCCTGATAAGCACCCAGTGCCCCGGGTCGGATCCTTGCGAAGCTCCTCCACGATCGGGCCCGGGCGATCCGGTACTAGTCCTTGATCTGGCTCTTGAGCTTCTTGAGGTGCTGGCGGGCGACGTCGACCCAGTCCTTCTCCGAGGGCAGCTGCGAGGCCAGCGCGATGTAGCGCTCCCACTGGGCGATGGATTCCTTGGGGTCGGTCTTCTCGTACACGAGGGCCAGGTTGTACATGGCGCCCGTGTGCTTGCCGTCCAGCTCGACCACCTGCCGGTACTCCTCGATGGCTTCCTTGTAGAGGCCCTTGTCCTCGTACACCTCGCCCAGGCCCATCCGCGCCTCCACGGACGCCGGGGTCGAGCTCGATCGCCTTCTTGTAGGCGGTGACCGACTCGTAGTAGAGCCCCTTCTCGGCGTAGTAGATCTTGCCGAGGCTCATGTGCACACGCGGGTTCACGGGATTGTAGGCGAGCGCCTTCTGGTAGGCGCGCGACGGCGCCGTCCACGTCGCCCTTGGCCGCCTTGGCGTCGCCCAGACCGACGTGAGCCTCGGCGTAGAACGGGCGCAGGTCGATGGCCTTGTTGTAGGCCTCGATGGCCTGGTCGAACAGCCGCCGCGGCGCGGCCATGAAGAGGTCGCCGAGCGCCTTGTAGGGCTCGGGATACGTCGCGTCGAGCTGGGTCGAGGCGCGGAACTGGGCGGCCGCCTTCCAGCGATTGCCCAGCGCCTGGTGCACGGTGCCCAGCGTGTACTGGGCGACCACGAAGTTGGGGTCGGCCTCGATCGCGCGGCGCGAGCAGATCGACGGCCTGCTCGTTGCCTTCCTGGCCGGGCCGCCGGTTCACCGCGGCCTGGCGCCCGCGCGAAGAGCTCGAAGGCCTTCAGCGATCGCGTGGGCTGCGCCGGCCTTCTCCATGCCGCCGGGCCTCGGCCTCGGTGACCGGCACCTTGAGGGTGCGGGCGTACGCGTGGCGGCCAGCGGAGCCAGGCGCGCCAGCAGCTCGCCCGCCGGCACCGTCACGGGCTCCAGTGCCACGGCGCTCGACGCCCTCCGCCTTGATCTCCAGCAGGCGCGGCTGCACGACCAGATCGCCGCTGGCCGCCGCGGGTGACCTGGCCGAACAGGGCCGCGTCGGCGCGCAGCGTGCGAGCCGCCTGCGGCCACCACGGTCTCGCCCCACGCATCCGGACTGACCGCTCGCGCGCACGCGCGCGTCGATCGATCTGCACAAATGCGGGGTGCTGGTCGAGGCCGAGCGCCACGCACCTCGGCGATGCCCTCGCCCGACCCACTGCTCGTCGCGCTCGAGGCCGGTGGCGTCGAAGGGCACCAGCAACACGGCGCGCGGCTTCACCGCCGCCTCGGCTCCGGCGGCCGCCAGCGTGGTCATGGCCAGGAGCAGGAGCGTTCACCGCGCGGAGCGTCCCGCCATACCCATCATGTGTTCGCCTCCCCCGCTGCGGCAGCCCCGCGGCGGCGACGCCACCGGGCCGGCGACAGCCAGCGGCCCAGTCGCGAGAAGCCGCCCGGGCCCAGCCGCCGCAGCGCAACGTCCGGGATCAGCAAGCAACGCCACGAGCCCCACCAGCCACGGCCAGATGTCGACCGCGATGCGCGACTGACGGCGCCCCTTGAGGAACGCGTCGCCGCGGGTTCGTCGAGCGCGCCGCCGCCGGTGAGCTCGGCCAGCTCACGCAAGCAGCGTCTCGTCGACGCCGAGATCGCGCAACTCCTGGGCATACGGTACCACCAGTCCGGCCAGCTGAGAGCCGATCACGCGCTCGCCCTTGCGCTGCGCCATGCCGACCAGGTAGACGCCCTCCTGCGGCGCCGGGAAGCGGCCCCGGTAGCGGCCGGGGCCGATCTGCTCGAGGTCGACCACCGCTGCGCTCTCGGTTGGGCGCGACCACGCCCGACCTGGGAGTCCAGGAAGTTGATGAACTCGCCCTTGGGGTCGACGGCGTCGACGACCACCTCGCCGGTCTGGTCGATGCGCTGCACCAGCGCGGTGGTGTCGCTGCGGGTGCCGCTGCGCAGCGTCCAGCGCGTGAGCTGGGCCCAGAACTTGTTGAAGTCGCCGCCAGCGCAGCCACAGCATGCCCCACTTGGCCTTGGCGTCGGAGGTGAAGGCGACCGAGCGGCCCAGGCCGTACCGCCAGGTGGCCAGGAGCGGGTCCTCCTGGTGGCTCATCAGCACCAGCTCGGCGGTGGGCTTGAGCTGGTGGCCACGTAGCCGCCGAGGGGCGGCACCTGCTTCCAGTCGATCTCCTGCATGGCCTCGTGGGCCGGGCGCCGTGAGCTGCGGCTTGAACGGCTGCTCGATGAGCGAGGCCTTGGAGGCCAGCTGCGTCTCCAGCGTGAAGATCCGCGGGATCGTCTGGGTGTCCTCGGTGTAGTAGAAGCGGCCCGCGTCCCCACTTGGCGATGTCGACCATGAGCTGGACGTCGGCGTCCTTGCCGATGGCGACCGTGGACACCGTGATCTTGTCCTTCGCCATCCGGCGGAGCAGGCCCTGCGAAGTCGCCCCGGGTCATCTGGCCGTCGGACAGGAAGATGACGTGCTTCAGCAGGGCCGGCCGATCGAACAGGATCGCGTAGGACTCCTTCAGCGCCGGATAGCCGTCGGTGCCGCCGCCGGCCTTGATCGTGGCGATCGCGTGGTGGATGGCCGGCTTGTCCTTGGCCGAGCGCACCGGCGCGTCCCAGATGAACTCGGTGTCCCAGGACATCACGCCGACCTCGTTGCGCTCGTCGAGCAGGTCGACGACGAGGTGGGCGGCCTCCTTGGCCAGGTCGAGCTTGGTCACCTTCTCGTCGGTGGACATCGCCATCGAGCCCGAGCGGTCGATCGACAGCACCACGGCCAGGCTCGGGATCTCGACCTTCTGCTTGACCTCCATGGTGACGGGCAGGGCTTCCTCGATCGGCGTGCGGTAGTAGCCGCCGAGGCCGAAGCTCTCCTCGCCGCCCAGCATCATGAGCCCGCCGCCGTGATCGCGGACGTAGTCGCGGATCTGCGCCATCTGCGGCCGCGTCAGCTTCAGCGACGACACGTTCGACAGGACCACGCCGTCGTACTTCTGGAGGCCGGCCATGTCCTTCGGAATCCCCGCCGGCTCCACGACGGTCACGTCGATGTTCTGCGAGCGCAGCGCGGCGGCCAGCGACTGCGCGTGCGTGCGGTCCTTCTCGGCCAGGAGCACCTGGGGCCGGCCGCGAACGACCACCGTGCCCACCGCGCGATTGTTGTCCTCGATGGTGTCGCCGTCGACCTCGATCGCGGCCTGGTAGACGTGGATCCCGCTGTTGTCGAGCGACTGGCGATAGGAGAAGACGTTCTTGCCGGCGGCGAACCGGACGATCTGCGAGCCGAGGAACTCGCCGTTGCGGAAGAGCGAGAGCGCGGCCCTGCGTGTCCTTGTGGCTCCACGCCACCACCTTGGCCTGGAAGGGCTCGCCGAACTTGACCTCCTGCGGCAGACCATCGACTCGGCGACAACCTCCTGCGTGAAGGTCAGCGGAGCGGCCACGTAGAAGATGTCGGCCCCGGCGTTCTTGGCCGCCTGGGCCCCGGCCAGCGCGTTGCCGCCGTTCTGACGGCCGTCGCGTCAGCATGACGATGCGATTGGCGTGGCCGGGTGGCAGCGTGGCCAGCGCCAGCTGGAGTCGCCTGGAAGATATTGGTTCCCCGGCCGCCCACCTGGACCTTGGGCCGGTCGACCGTGTTCTTCGTGCGACAGCGGCTGATCGACCACCGCCTCCTCGCCGAACACGATCACGCTCTGGCGGTCGGCCGACTTCATGCTCCGGGCGGCGTCGGCGACGAAGCGATACGCGCGCTCGCGCGCCGCCAGGCTGACGCTGTCGGAGAGGTCGAGCAGGAAGACGACGTTCTGGCGGTCGACCCACCGCGGCAGCGTGGGCCGCAGCAGCGTCAGCGCCAGCACCACCACCAGCGCGCTGCGCACCGCCAGCGCCCAGCGATCGCCGGCGCCGGACGGCAGCACCGCGCGCCCGCCGCTCTGCCGGCGCCAGTAGAGCAACCCCTCGAGCGCCAGCAGCACGACCGCCAGGAGGACGAACAGCGGCCACAGCTCGCGCTGCAGGGGCACCGGCGCGATCGCCTCCGCCGTGGGCCCGGTCCGCGGCCGGCAGCTGGCTGCGGCTCCAGGTTCGACTCCTCGGCGTCCATGAGGTTGACAGCTACCCGCAGGTCGCCGCGCGCCGGTCGACAGCGTGTAGAGGCCGACCTCGTCGGTCTCCGTGAAGCTCACCGCGCCCCGGGTGACCGGTGCCTTCACCGTGCGGCCACTGGGGGTCGTGACGGTGGCCGTGGTGATCCCGTGCGCGACCGGCAGCAGGATCGGCTGGCCCGGCGGCCAGCTGCAGGCTCGACTGGTCGAGCGCGGCCGGATGCAGCCACCGCAGCGTGTTCGACAGGATCAGCGGGAAGGCAATCCGCAGCGGGAAGTCGGTCTTGAACAGGTCGAAGCCGACGATGATCGCCTTGCGGTCCTGCTCCTCCAGCGCGTAGATGAGCGGGCCGCCCACCGCCTCCACCAGCGCCCGCCCGGCCGCCAGCGGCCGCATGCGCATGGCGTCCTCGATGGCGACCTTGGCGAACTCGACGTGGCGCATCACGGGATGCGCCCGGTCCCAGTCCATGATCGTCGGCTGCTCCAGCCGGCCGAGGACCTCGATGGGGACGTCGGGCGGGACCGTGTTGACGAACACGAAGCGGCCAGCGCCCACCTCGGGCCGGCGACACCGAGTCCACCACGACCACGTCGGCCTCACCCATGCCGCCCTGGTACTGATCGGGCGTCTTCACCTCGAGCGCCACCTGGGGATCGGTCTTGAGCACCTTCTCCAGGAACAGGTTGCCGGGGCTGACCAGGAGTGACCGCGATCTTCCGGGGCGGCGGCAGCACCGCCCACGCCGACGTTGTCGGCGGCGAGGTCGTCGCTGATCTGCAGCCGGGCCGCCACGGCGCCGCCGCCGGTGTGGCTGAAGGGCAGCACGACCGAGCGCCGCACGCTGGGCTCCATCGTCACCGACTTCTCGGCCAGCGGCTTACCGTCCAGCTCCAGCGTGAAGGCGAACGTCTGCGACTCCGCCGTGTGGTTCACCAGCGAGACGTAGGCCTGGTAGTCGAACGAGCCGGCGTAGCTCTTGCGGACCGACAGGTTGGTGATGCCCACGTTGTGGCCGCGCCGCCCCACGCCGACCCAGCGCACGCGGCGGGTCGCTGGTGTCGCCGAGGCGGGCCGGCGGGTAGGCCCCGTCGGTGAAGACGTGGATCTCGGCACGCGGGTCGCTGCCGACCAGGGCCCGCGCCGTGCGCACGGCCTCGGCCAGGCGGGTCGGCAGGTCGTGGGCGTCGGCGCCACGGATGGCCGACAGCGCACGGTCGCGGTCGCGCGAGAGCGCTGCCGTCACCGTAGGCTGCACGCCCGCCTCGATCACCATCACCTCGGCGCCCTCGCCCAGGCGGCGGACGAGGGCGGCCGCCTCGCCACGGGCGACGTCGAAGCGCGACGAGCCGACGTCGCGCGCCTTCATCGAAGCGGAGGTGTCGAGAACGACGACGACCTTGCGCGACCCCTCCCCCATGACCGTCGCCACCGGCCGGGCCAGCGCCACGCGTCAGGGCCAGCAGGGCCAGGATCTGGAGGATGAGCAGCGGGTCGCGCTGCAGCCGCTGGAAGAACGTGGAGGCCTCGCGGTCACGCACGACGGCATGCCAGAGCAGCAGGCTCGAGATCCGGCGCTCGCGGCGCCGCACCTTGAGGAAGTACAGCAGCACCAGCGGCAGCGACAGCGCGAAGACCGCGAAGGCCAGCGGGCTGAGGAAGCTCATCCGAGCACCCGCCCGCGCAGCTGAGCCACCACGACGGCCTCCACGGCCGTATCGGTCACGACCCGGTGGTAGCCGATCTCCTGCGAGCGGCAGAACGTCTCGGCCTGCTCGAGGAAGCCGCGCAGGCGCTCCTTGTAGTCGCGCACGGCCTCGGCGTCGACGGTGAGATCGCGGACCTCATCGGTCTCGCTGTCGATCAGCCGGAGATCACCGCCGAGGGTCGGGATTCATCTCCTCGGGGATCGAGCAGGTGCACCACGTGCACGTCGAAGCGCCGCTCCAGCAGCGCCCGCACGCCGCGCTCGTAGCCGGCCGGGTCGAGCAGGTCGGAGATGACGACGACCAGCCCCGCCTCGCGGGCACGCTGGGCGTAGTTGCCGAGTCCGTCGTTGAGGCTGGTGCCGCCCGCCGGCCGCACGTCGGCCAGGAAGTCCATCATGCGGCAGCACCTGGCGCCGCCCGCGCGTGGGCGGCCAGCCCTCCGCCACCCGCTCGCGCAAGATGCCGAGGCCGACCCGCTCGTGGTTGGCCAGCCCCACGAAGCCAAGGGCGGCGGCCAGCCGCACGGCGTAGTCGAGCTTGGACGGGCGCGCCGAAGCCCATGGACGCCGAGGCGTCGACGAGCAGGTGCAGGCAGAGATCCTCCTCGTCCACGAAGAGCTTGACGTGCAGCCGATCGAGCCGGCCGTAGATGTTCCAGTCGACGTAGCGGAGGTCGTCGCCATGGCCGTAGGCGCGGTAGTCGGCGAACTCCACGCTGTGGCCGCGACGGGGGCTGCGCCGCTCGCCCTTGACGCTGCCGCGGAAGGCGCGCCGCGACAGCAGGGACAGCCGCTCGAGCTGGGCAAGGAACTCGGGCGTGAAGAAGCTCTGCGCGCGGTCGCCGTGGGCACGGCGCTACCGCTCGTCCAGTGCCTGGAAATAGTCCTTGATCTGCGAGTGGAAGTCCCGCGGGATCGACTCCCGGGCGATCGAGTCCTCCATCATCTTGCGGTACTGCCCGATGACCCCGAGGTACTGCAGCCGCGAGCCCATCTGCCCGGCCCGTCCGGTCATGTTCGTGTCGTACCCGTCCTTGCGCCCGCGGCGCGACTCGCCCTCGACGCCGACGTCGTAGGGGTTGCCGCGCAGCCGCTGGGTCGCCTCACCCTTCGGCGAGTTGCTCCTGCCCTTGCCGGGCATCATTCCCTCGCCCTCACCGAAGTCCTGGTCGTCGGGCCCGCCGCCCTCGCCACCGCGCCGATCGCGCGAGGCCGAGCCGCCCCGGTTGTTCTCGCGGCCGCCCTTGAGATTCTTGCCCGAGCGCGAGCCCTCTTCCTGCGCGCGCATCTTGTCGAGGGCCCGCTGCATGGCCTCCATGCGCCCGGTCGGGCTGGCCGCCCTCCATGGCCTCCATGCCCTCGGCGGCGTCGCCCTGCCAGTTGGCGCCGCCCTTGCGGCCCAACCGCTCCATCTCCTCGAGCAGCTCCTTGAGCTTCTGGGGCGAGATCTGGTCGGGCCGCAACCCGCCCGAGAGCTCCTTGGACTTGCGGAACATCATCTTGTACTGGCTGGCCGTGAAGTCGGACTGCAGATCCGGCAGCCGGTCGGCCTGCTCGAGCAGCTTCAACCGCTCGTCGCCCTTCTTGAGGAAGCTGTGGAAGTCCGGCCGCTGGGCCGACAACGCCGTGTCCTTGAAGACGGCCGACAGGTCGCCGCTCATGGCCGCGCCCGTCCCGCCGGCCCGGGAGGCGACCTCGCGCTCCTCGAAGGAGGGGGGCTTGAGCCGGTCCTTCGTGGTCGGGCGCGAGCGCTCGTCGGTCAGCACCGAGCCCGCGCGCTGCTCGGGCTGCTCCTCCTCGGTACCAGACGAGAAATTGGGCAGCCGCCCCGACGGGACCGGGATCGCCGGCGACAGCGCCAGCACCACCGCGAGCGCCACCGGGATCGGCAGCAGGCGGCCATCGCGCGGCATCACCCGGCGCGCCGCCGACCGCGGCTCCAGCCGCTCGATGCGCTGCAGCGTGTCGGCGATGAGCGCGTCCACCATCGGCGGCCGGTCGGCGCGCCCGATCCAGTCCATGGCGGTGGCGACGCGGTCCTCGAGACCCCACGCCCGATCGGCCAGGCGCGCGGCGTCCGCCACCGACGTCCGCTTGAACGCCCCCCACAGCGCGCCGCCCAGTGCGCCCGCGACGACCACGCCCACCGCTGCCGGCAACGCCCAGCCGCCCAGGAGCGCCTTGCCGACGAGCAACAGCACGGCGACCACGCTGGCCCAGAAGGCGCCGCGCAGGGCGAAGTGCTCGATGCGGCGGCGACGCACCTGCGTGGTGACCCGTCGGACCAGGCGGTCCAGCATCTCGGGCTTCGCCATCGGTCCCTCCCCGTTCACCGGACGAACGCTTCCTTGCCCTGCGCGGTGATGGCCTCGGCGCTGTCGACGATCTGCTTGATCAGGACGTCGGTGTCGACCCCCTCGGCCTCGCCCTCGAAGTTGAGGATGATGCGATGGCGCAGCGCGGGTGTCGCCAGCGCCCGCAAGTCGTCGACGCTGACGTTGAAGCGGCCCTGGGTCAGGGCGCGCACCTTGGCGCCCAGCACGAGCGCCTGGGCGCCGCGGGGGCTGGCGCCGTACCGGATGAACCGGCGCGCCGAGTCGGGGGCCTGTTCCCACTGCGGGTGGGTCGCCATGATGATCGTCGAGGCCAGCGCCCGCACGTGGTCGGCGATAGGCACCTCGCGGATCAGCTCGCGGAAGCCCATCACGCGCTCTCCGCTCATCACCCGCTCGACGGTCGACCGGCCGCGCCTGGGTCGTCCGGTCGATGATCGTGTTGAGCTCCTCGATGGCGGGATACCGCACGCGCAGCTTGCAGCATGAAGCGGTCGAGCTGGGCCTCGGGCAGCGGGTAGGTTCCCTCCATCTCGATCGGGTTCTGCGTGGCGAGGACGAAGAAGGGCCCCGGCAGCGGCCGCGAGACGCCACCCACGGTGACCGCCGCCTCCTGCATCCCTTCCAGCAGCGCCGACTGGGTCTTGGGGGTGGCCCGGTTGATCTCGTCGGCGAGGAGGATGTGCGCGAAGATCGGCCCCTGCTGGAACTGGAAGTGCTTCCGGCCGCCCGCGTCCTCCACGATGATGTTGGTGCCGATGATGTCGGCCGGCATCAGGTCCGGCGTGAACTGGATCCGCGAGAACGACAGCTCCAGCCCCTCGGCCAGGGTCTTGATCAGCAGCGTCTTGCCGAGGCCGGGCACGCCCTCCAGCAGCACGTGGCCGCCGGCAAACAGCCCGACGAGCACGTGGTCGATGATCTCGCGGTGACCCACGATGACCTTCTCGACCTCGGCCCGCAACCCCTCGAACGAGGCGACGAAGTCCTGTACACGTGCGTCCTGGGTCATCGAGACTCCTCTCCTGAGGTGACGTCGCGGCAAAGCGACGCCGCCATTATAAGGACCCCGGGAAGCCCCTTCCAGAGGGCTCGCGAAAAACCGGCACCAGCGCCTCCACGACCCTCTCGGGTGTCCAGGTCCCGAAGATCATGCGGCCAGAATACCCGAGGGGTGGAGAACTGCCGAGAATGGTGACGGCCTTGAATCGACGACAGGTGGCCCGGCATCGATCTATAATGAGTGCCAATGCCAGACTGTGGCTCCGGGAGCCCGACCGATTTGGAGTGCCGGCAGATCGCCGACCTGCTCGGCGACTACTTCGAGGGCTCGCTACCCCGTGAGACCCGTGAGCTGATCGACTTCCACATCGACGGCTGCCCGCCCTGTGTCGCGTTCCTGAACACGTACAAGGGCACGATGGACGCCACGCGGCGCCTGCCCGACGTCCCCATCCCGCCCGAGCTCAAGAACCGCCTCCTGAACGTCCTCAAGAGCTCCAAGTTCCAGCCCCGGACCTAGCGTCCTGGGGGCTGGGGGTCCCCGTGGGGACCCCCGATCTCAGCCGCTGACCTCTCGTGACGTGATCGTGTAGCGGAAGGTGGCTGGGTCCAGGCTGTCCTTGCGCCCCTCGTCCGTCTCACCCTGCGGGTACATCAGGAACGGGATCGCCTTGCCGGTCGAGCCGGGCAGCTTGAGGTCGTGCGCGTAGTTGTAGGCAAGCCAGTTCATCTCCCAGGCGCCGAACAGCTTGGCCCGCGCCTTGAGCACCGCGGGGTCGGTCAGCGGGATGGTGCCTCCCGGCCGCTCCTCCAGCACCACCTTGCGGACGTCGGCGGGGTCGACGGGCACCCAGCCGTAGCCGGCCAGGTAGACCTCGGCCCGGCAGTGCTGCGCCTTGCTGATGTCGCCACTCTTGCCCAGGCTCTTGAACTCAGCCGAGTCGGCCACGCGGACACCGTAGACGTCGCGGGCCGGCAGCCCCGCCGACCGCGCCAGCCCCACGTAGAGGGCGTTCAGGTCGGCGCACTTGCCGCCCAGGTAGCGCGTCTCCAGCATGGTCTTCACGTCGCCGAGCCCGCAGCCCTTCACCTTGGGATCGCGAAACGTGTTGTCGACGATCCACTCGTAGATGGCGCGGGCCTTGGCGACTTCCGTGGTGTGTCCCTTGACGATCTGCTGTGCGGTCTCCAGCACGATCCCGTCGGTCGGGATGAGGGTCGTAGGCTCCAGGTACCGGCGCAGCACGGCGGCGTCCTCTCGAGCCGCTCCGCTCGGGAGCCGGGTGACATCGATGAACCGGTCGCGCGTCGAGAACCGGCTGGTGATTTCCATCACCGGTGCCTTCTCGGTGCCCGGCCACTCGGCGTACACGAATCCGGCATCGTACTTGTCGTCGCGGACGGCCCGGGTGACGGCCGCGTTGCCCTTCCAGGTGTCGCCCAGGCGCCGGAAGTAGTCCGTCTCGCCCATGAGGGGCACCGGAACCCAGGCCCGGGTCACCCCCGAGGGCGCGGCCGGCTCGATCCGAGTGATGACCTCGAAGGTGCGCCACGGCGCGTCGGCGGCCAGCGCGATCCGGGACGACCTCGGTAGTCCGGCGACGAGCGCGCCGGCCGAGAGTCCGAGTCCTTGCTTCAGGAAGCTGCGTCGGTTCATGGCTCCTCCGTGTGCAGACAGGCTGGCTGCGGCGTTTCGAGTGGGCCTCAGCGTATCGGGATTCGCCCCCAACACAAATTGGTAGCGACGATGGCTCTACCACTCCCGATCGGAAACCCCGATCAGGCGGTGGCGGTGGACGAGGACTCTTCGAGGAACGCCAGGAAGGCCTGGGCGAGCGGCGAGCGACTGCGATCGCGGTGTGTCACCAGGTGGAAGGAGCGCGAGATGCGGAGGTCGCTGATGGTCACGCAGCAGAGCAGCCCGGCACGGCATTCGTCCTGGACCGCTCGGCTGGAGATGAGCGAGATGCCGACGCCTGCGCGGACGGCCTGCTTGATCGCCTGGGTCGAGGCCATCTCGCCGACGACACGGAAGGCGCCGAGGTCGAGCCCCACGCCCTCCAGCGCTCGCTCGAAGGTCTCGCGCGAGCCCGACCCCCGCTCGCGCACGATCATGGGCTCGGCCTTCAGCTCTTCCAGCGAGACCGCCGACCGGGCGGCCCACGGGTGCTCGGCTCCCACCACCACGACGATCTCGTCGGCCATGAGCTGACGGCCCTCGAGCATGCGGCCGGAGGGAGGCGCGCCGACGACACCGATCTCCACCCGGCCCTCCTCGACCCACTGCTCCACCTCGCGGCTGGAGCCGATGAGCAGTGAGATCCGGACGTCAGGGTGCTTGCCACGGAAGGCTCCGATGAGCGCGGGCACGACGTACTCGCCCGGGATGCTGGAGCCGCCGATCGTCAGCTCGCCGCTGACGCGCCCCTGGAACTGCTCGATGGCCTGCCCGGCCTCGCGGGCCAGCGCCAGCAGGCGGCGCGCGTAGCCGAGCAGGAGCACGCCGGCCCGGGTCGGTGTGGTGCCGCGGCCGAGCCGATCCAGCAGCTGCACCCCGAGCTCGTCCTCGAGACCACGCACATGCTCGGAGACCGTCGGCTGGGTCAGGAAGAGCGCCTCGGCGGCGCGCGAGAAGCTGCCCAGCTCGGCGACCTTGACGAAGATCTCGAGCCGCCGCAGGTCCATGACGAGCTACAAAGCGCGAAGGGCCCCGGCGGGCCCTTCGCGACGGCAAGGTGTCACGGTCGGAGCTGGGCGCTCAGTGGCAGCCGCATCCGCCGCCGCCGCAGCAGCCCCCGCCGCCCGACATGCTCGAGGCGACCGCGCCGGCATTGACGCCGACGCCGAACACGGAGAGCTTGCGGGTGACGTCGCTCGCGGCGCACGCGGGGCACGCGACCTTGACGGCCGGGCCGGACACGTACTTCTCGAAGTCCTTCTCGCAGCTACGGCAGCGGTACTCGTAGATCGGCATCGACTACTGGCCCCCCCGCTGCACGTAGCTCTTGACGAACTCCTCGGCGTTTTCCTCGAGGATGTCGTCGATCTCGTCCAGCAGCTTGTCGATGTCTTCCTTGATCTTCTTGCCCTTCTTGGCCAGCTCGGGGTTGGCGGCAGCGCCGTCGCCCCCGCCCTCGGACGGCTTCGTCGGCCGGGTTTCCTTCTTCTTCTGTTCTGCCATGAGGCCCTCCATCGGGGCACGGGACGGTGTCCACGACCGACCAGTGACCTCGCCACTCACGATTCTAACAGAGCCGAGCATCCCGCAATACCTTTGCCA
Source organism: uncultured Candidatus Rokubacteria bacterium (assembly GCA_963827505.1). Taxonomy (GTDB): domain Bacteria; phylum Methylomirabilota; class Methylomirabilia; order Rokubacteriales; family CSP1-6; genus AR5. The sequence continues at coordinate 523,838 of CAWHBD010000001.1, forward strand.
CCCGACGGCCTACCGCCTGAAATGCTTGCTCAAGCTCAACGTCTGGTGCTGGTACGAGGAGCGCAGTCCCACGCCGTACACCCGCGCCGGCCGGCTGCGCAGCCGCTCGAACCACACCTTGAACGACGTCTGGCCGTCGTAGACCAGGAACGGGACCTCCCGGGCCCGTACCTCCATAACCACCTTGGTCCCGCGCACGCTCCCGTCCCCGAAGCCGAAGCCGGGATCGAAGAAGCCCGCGTAGTGCGTCCGGATCTCCCCCGCCCCCGCGTCGTAGACCACCATCTCGGCGGCGAATTCCGGGGGCACCCGGATCCGCTCCTTGGACACGAGGATGTAGAACCGGTTCGCCTCCAGGATGTAGGCGTCCCGGCTGGGCCGCTTGATCGGCTCCCAGAACTCCGCGGGATCGTAGTGAGCCGATCCGGGCCAGGTCCACGGCCGGCGGATTGGGATGGGCCCGGTACCCGATAATCCCGTCGGTGGCCCGTCCCGAGAGGTCCACTCCCATGCAGAGCCCGTCGTTGAACGCCACGCGGGAGGACGGGATCGGTCGGTCGTCGTCGTCGTAGAGCAGCGGCTGGGCCTCGTAGAGCTCGCGCAGCCGCCCGTCGGCGACGGTGCCGTCGCCCATCAGCAGGCGCAGCTGGTTGAGCGAGGCCCCGGCGTGCACGCGCACGGGAAAGGACTGCGGCGAGACCTCCAGGTACAGACCACCGCGATAGCCGGCGGCGATCTCGTCGAAGCGCGGCGTGCGATCGGTGATGACGCGCGTGAAGATGTCGAGCCGGCCGGTGGTGCTCTTGGGGTTTGAGCGCCCCCGCACGCCGGGTGGCAGCGCCAGGCATTCGAGCAGCGGCACCAGGTAGACGGAGCCGCGCTGCAGCGTGGCGCCTTCGGCCAGCGAGAGCCGGTCGATGACCAGGTCTCCGTCGCCGTCCAGGCGGTCCTGGACCGACTCCCGAAATGGCAGGAAGCTCGCCCGCAGCTGGTAGGCGACCGGTCCGAGGCGCAGATCGAGGCTGGCCGGCTGGAACTGCTCGTCGCCGAGCGGGACTGGGGCGGTGATCCAGCCGTCCGCCATCGCCGCGCGCAGCTCGTGATCGGGCAGCACGCCGGCGCCGGCCTGGCGATCGGGCGCCGCGGAGGCGTCGGTCATCCCGCCCACTTAGCACCGCCCGCGCTCGGCCGTCAAGCGGCGGGCCGCCGCGCGAGCCAGAAGCAGCCGGCCCCGCACGCGCTGAACGCGATCGCGGCCAGGAAGGCCACCCGGTAGGAGCCGGTCACGTCGTGGACGACGCCGCCAAACCAGGGGCCGAGGGCGCCCGCGATGCCGTTGCCCAGGTTGAGGATGCCGTAGATCACGCCGAAGCGGCGGCCGCCGAACCACTCGCTGGCCATCGCCGTGATGATCGGCCCCCGCGCGCCGAAGCCGAGCCCGAACAGCAGGGCAAAGACCACGAGCCAGCCCGCCCCCGGCACCAGCTCGAGGGCCAGCAACGCGGCGGTGCCGGCGGCCGTGCACGCGTAGGACAGCGTCGCCGTCGGGGGGCCGCCGAACCGGTCGGCGGCGAAGCCGAAGGTCACGCGCCCGATGCTCGACATCAGCCCCATGGCGCCGAAGGCGGTGGCGGCCCACATGGCCGGGTAGCCGTGATCGACGGTGTAGGCCACGGCGTGTGTGGCCACCGGAAACACGGCCAGGGGCGTGAAAAAGTACGCGGCGAACAATCCCCAGAACGCGCGCGTCCTCAACGCATCTCGGACCGTCGCATCATGCGTCCGCGCTCGGGCAGCGGCGCCGGCCGCGACGCTCGGGGTCGTTCGAGCTCTGGCGTCGTCCGGGCCGCTCTGGGCATCGACCCCTTTGGGGTCGCGGATGCCCCAGAGGACCAATGGCAGGAGCAGGATCAGGGTGGCGAGGCCGAGGAGGAAGCTGGCGGTGCGCCAGCTGGAAATGGTGATGAGCCACTGGGTGACGGGGCCGATGACGAAGACGCCGAAGCCCATGCCGGAGAAGGCAATGCTCGCCATGCGGCCACGGCGCGCGTGGAACCACCGTGACAGCAGCAGCCCGGTCGGTACCCAGCCGACCGCGACCAGGCCGAGGGCACCGAGGACGCCGGTGTAGAGGTAGAGATGCCAGGGCGCGTGAATGGTCGCGGCCAGCATCGACGCCGACGCTAGCGCCACCACGCCGCCCACGATCACCGGCCGGGGCCCGAAGCGGTCGGCGACCAGGCCGGCCATCGGCGCGCACAGCCCCTGCACGATCGCCGAGAGCGACATGGCGCCCGCCGTAAGCCCGCGCGACCAGCGGAACTCGGAGATCAGCGGGACGAAGAAGACCGAGAACGAGAAGAAGAGCCCGTAGGCCACCGCGAGCGTGACCCACACGACCACGACCAGCGTGACGGCGCCGGGACGAGACGCGGAGATGGCCCGCTACACCTGGCGGCTCACGGCGCCCTCGGTGTCGACGGCAAACGCCCGCGCCTGGCCGCGGATGCCCGCCGTGGCCAGCGCCGCCGCCATCGCCCCCGCGACCGCGTCGACCTCGTCGCGGACGGCCGCGAGCAGCGAGGGGCCGGCGCCGGAGAGCACGCAGCCGAGCGCGCCGGCCGCGCGCGCGGCCTCGACCACCGCCGGCATCCACGGGAACAGCGCCAGCCGGTAGGGCTGGTGGAGTCGGTCGTCGAGCGCGGCCGCCAGCAGGTCGACGCGCTCGGACTGCAGCGCGGCCAGGAGCAGGCTCACGCGCTGCACGTTGAAGACGGCGTCGCCGCGCGGCACGGATGCGGGCAGCACGGCGCGCGCCTCGGCGGTGGAGCTGGTCGTCTCCGGCACCAGCACCACCCATCGCACGGCCCGCGGCACCGGCAGCGTCACCGCCGCGATGTGGCCGTCGGCCAGCGTGCAGGACACCGTCAGCCCCCCCATCAGCGCGGCCGCCACGTTGTCGGGATGACCTTCGGCCCGCGCGGCCAGCGCCAGCAGCGCCTCGCGCGACAGCGGCCGGCCCAGCAACGCGTTGCCCGCGACCAGGCCGCCCACCCACGCCGCCGCGCTGGAGCCGAGACCGCGCGCGGCCGGCACCCGGTTCACGCAGGCGAGGGCCACGCCCTTGAACGGCCGGCCGGCCGCCTCGTAGGCCTGCCGCACGCCGCGGGCCACGACGTTGTCGGCCCCGGCCGGCAGCCGGCCCGCCCCCTCGCCCTCGATCGCCACCGTGACGGCGTCGGCCTCCGCGGCCGTGACCTCGTTGTGCAGCCCCAGCGCGAGACCCAGCGCGTCGAAGCCGGGACCGAGGTTGGCGGTGGTGGCGGGAACGCGAACGTGGACCCGCACCGACCCGCTCAGAGCCGCCGCAGCAGCCACTCGGGGGTGAGTGCGATCGCCCAGGAGTTGAGGACGATGTAGTAGTTGGTCACGACGAGGAGGCCGACGGCGATCAGCAGCACCCCGGCGCCGCGCTCCACCACCGGGATGAACGGCCGGTAGCGCTTGAAGAACTTCAGGAACGACCCGAGCGCGATCGCCGAGAGCAGGAACGGCAGGCCGAGGCCGGCCGAGTAGGCGATCAGCAGGCCGATGCCCCGCTCCACGGTCTCGGCGGTGCCGGCCAGCGACAGGATCGCCCCCAGGATCGGCCCCACGCACGGCGTCCAGCCGATGGCGAACGTCACCCCGACCAGGAACGAGCCGACGTAGCCGGCCGGCTTCTCGCGGATCTGCCACTGCTGGGTGCGGGCGAAGAACCCCACGTTGAGCAGGCCGGCGATGTAGAGGCCGAACACGATGATGAGCAGCCCGCCGACGACGCGGATAGCGGTGCGGTACTGGAACAGCAGCTGCCCGGCCGCGCTGAACGAGGCGCCGAGCGCGACGAACACCACCGAGAAGCCCAGCACGAACGTCACCGCGTGCAGCATCACGCGCCGGCGGGCGGCCGCCGTCAGGTCGCCGGTGAGGTCGCCGACCGACATCCCGGTGATGAACGACAGGTACGAGGGGAACAGTGGCAACACGCACGGTGACAGGAAGGAGAAGAGCCCGGCACTGAACGCGACCACGATGCCGACGGAGGCGCTCGTCATCAGCCTCGCGCCATGGCTACCGCACCATCCCCTCGACCAGCGAGTGGGCGGCGTCGCTGTCCCAGTGGCGTGGCCCGATCGCGAGCGCAGCCAGGTTGCCGTCCCGCCCGACGATGAAGCTCGACGGCAGCGCCCGGACAGCGTAGCCGTTGGCGAGGTCCATGCGTGGATCGAGGCCGACCGGGAACGTGAGCTTGTGGGCGGTCAGGAACGGGGCAATCTTGGCTCCGTCGGCATCCACCGAGACGGCGACGAGGGTGAAGCCCGCGTCCTTGTGCTGCCGGTACAGCCGATCCATCGCCGGCATCTCCTCCAAGCAGGGCGGACACCACGTGGCCCAGAAGTTCACCATGACGACCTTGCCGCGGTGGTCGGAGAGCCGGAACTTGCCGCCCCCGGGCATCGTGACCGTGAAATCGTCGGCGGCCTTCGCGCGCGAGGGCCGGATGAGGTCGAGCTCCTTGAGCGCCTCCGCCAGCGGCAGCACCTTGCCCGGGCGCGGCTTGCTGGGACCGGCCGCCGGCGGCGCTGCGGCCACGGGCAACGGCGACGGGGCGGAGGCGGCGGCGTCGTGGCGAGGCGGGCCGGTCAGGAAGCCGACGGCCGCCGCCGCGATGACGAGCGCCAGGACGATCACGACGGCTACCAGCGGTCGCATTGAATCACGCGCAGTATACCTCTATATTGAGCTACTTCCGATGAGGCCGACGCCGCGCCAGGCCCCTGACCATCGTCGCCGACGATCTCACCGGCGCTTGCGACACCGGCGCGCTCTTCGCCGGCCGGGGTCCCGTTCCCGTCACCGTGTGGCCACGCCGGGCCGTCGAGGCCCCGGTGCGGGTCGTCGACACCGAGAGCCGCACGGCCACGCCCGAGGAGGCGGCTGACCGCGTCACCGTCGTGGCGGCCCGCGCCCGCTCCGGCTCGTGGTTCAAGAAGATCGACTCCACGCTGCGCGGGCCGATCGGCGCCGAGGTCGATGCGCTCATGCGCGCGCTCGGCGTGACCACGGCCGTCGTCTGCCCGGCCTTCCCGGGCCAGCGCCGCGTCGTCCTCGACCGCGTGCTGCTGGTCGGCGGTGTCCCCGTCGCCGAGACGCCGATCGCGCGCGATCCGGGCTTCCCCGGCGGCTCGTCGAGCGTCATCGACCTGCTGCGGCCCCAGCTCGACCGCGCACTGGCGTGGGTCCCCATCGACCAGCTGCGGGCCGGCTCCACCGCCCTGGCCGCCCGGCTGCGCCGCCTGAGCGGCACCGTGATCGTCGCTGACGCCGAGAGCGACGCCGACCTCGACGGGCTGGTCGAGGCCGCGCTGACGGTCGAGCCGGCCCCGCTGCTGGTCGGGGCCGCCGGCCTGGCCCACGCTCTGGCCACGCGTGTGGGCCTGCTGGCGGAGCGCGCCGAGCTGCCGGGGGGCGCGCGCTGGCTGGTCGTCGCCGGCAGCGTGCACCCGGCCACGCGACGACAGCTCCGCGAGGCCCGCGCGGCCGGGCTCACCGTGCTCGCCACCGCCGAGCGCGCCGCCGGCGACGGCGCCGAGGCCATCGCGCGGCTGATCGAGCAGGCGCTGGCCGCGCTGCAGCGGGAGCGCTGGGATCTGGTCGTGGTCACCGGCGGCGAGACGGCCGTCGCGCTGTGGACCGCGCTCGGCGCCGAGCGCATCGACCTGATCGGCGCCCCTGCCCCCGGCCTGGCCCTGGGCCAGCTCCGGGTGCCCGGACGTGATCCGGTACCGCTGCTCACGAAGGCGGGCGGGTTCGGCCCGCCCGACCTGCTGGTGTCGTTGCAAAAGGAGACCGTGGCATGAAGCTTCCGGTGCTGGGCGTGACGATGGGCGACGCAGCCGGGGTGGGTCCGGAGATCATCGCGCGAGCGGCGGGCGAGCCCTCCGTGCGTTCGAGCTGCCGGCCGGTCGTGATCGGAGCAGCCGGGCCCATGCGGGAAGCGCTCGGGCTGATCGGCAGTCCCCTGGGCCTGCACCCGGTGAGCCGCGTGGCCGACTGCCGCTGGGCCGACGGCACGCTGGAGGTCCTCGACCTGGCCAACGTCGACATGGCCACCCTGCCCCGCCGCGAGGTCAGCGCCGCCGCCGGCCGGGCCGCCTACGAGTACATCGAGCGCGCCGTGCGGCTGGCCCAGGCCGGCGAGATCGACGCGATCGTCACCGCGCCCGTCAACAAGGAGGCGCTGGCCGCCGCCGGCGTACGCCACTCCGGCCACACCGAGATCCTGGCCGAGCTGAGCGGCACCCGCGACTTCGCCATGCTGCTGATGGGCAAGGAGCTGAAGGTCATCCACGTGACCACCCACGTGGCGCTGCGGCGGGTGCCCGACCTGGTCACGCGCGAGCGCGTACTCAAGACGCTTCGCCTGGCCCACAAGACGCTAGTCGACCTCGGGCAGCCGCACGGCCGCATCGCGGTGGCCGGCCTCAATCCGCACGCGGGCGAGGATGGGCTCTTCGGCGACGAGGAGAAGCTGGCGATCGTGCCCGCCATCGAGGCCGGCCGGGCCGAGGGGATGAACATCACCGGCCCGCTGCCCGCCGACACGCTCTTCTCGCGGGCGCGCGGGGGGGAGTTTGATATCGTCGTCGCGATGTATCACGATCAGGGCCACATCCCGGTGAAGACGCTCGGCTTCGAGTACGACGAGGCGACGAAGAAGTGGACGGGACTGTCCGGCGTCAACGTCACCGTCGGCCTGCCGTTCCTGCGCGTCTCCGTCGACCACGGCACCGCGTTCGACCGCGCCTGGAAGGGCGTGGCCAACCACGAGTCGATGGTCGAGGCGCTCGACGTCGCAACGCGGATGGTGGCGAGCACGGTGCGGTCGGCTCGAAGTGCCGGGGGCCCGGCCGGGGCCGGCGTGGCTCCGTAGTCCTACTTTCGGCAGGCCAGGAGTGTCCAATGGACGACCACGAGATCCGCAGCCTCATCGACGACGTGAAGACCGGCCGCCTCAGTCGCCGGCGCTTCGTACAGACCCTGGTGGGCCTGGGGCTCACCGCGCCGCTGGCGGCGCAGCTGCTGACCGCGGCCGGGGTGGCCGCGCAGCCGAAGACGCCGGTCTTCACGCCTACCCGGCGCGGCGGCGGCGGCCCGCTGCGGGTCCTGTGGTGGCAGGCGCCGACGCTGCTCAATCCGCACTTCGCCACCGGCACCAAGGACCAGGACGGCTCCCGCATCTTCTACGAGCCGCTCGCCGGCTACGACCCCGACGGCACCCTCGTCCCCGTCCTCGCCGCCGACATCCCCACCGTGGACAACGGCGGGCTCGGCCGTGACGGCACCTGGGTGCTCTGGAACCTCAAGAAGGGCGTGCAGTGGCACGACGGCAAGCCCTTCACCGCCGACGACGTGGTCTTCAACTGGGAGTACGCGGCCGACCCGGCCACCGCCGCGGTGACGGTCGGCGCCTACCGCGACATCGACCGGGTCGAGCGCCTCGCCGAGCACAGCGTGAAGGTCGTCTTCAAGCAGCCGACGCCGTACTGGTCCGAGGCGTTCTGCCGGAACCGCGGGCTCATCCCCAAGCACCTGTTCAACGCGTTCCGGGGCGACAAGTCGCGGGAGGCGCCCACCAACCTCAAGCCGGTCGGCACCGGCCCCTACCGCTTCGTCGACTTCAAGCCGGGCGACATCGTGCGCGGTGAGCTCAACCCGAGCTACCACGTGGCGAACCGGCCCTTCTTCGACGCCTTCGAGATGAAGGGCGGGGGCGACGCCGCCTCCGCGGCCCGGGCGGTGCTGCAGACGGGTGAGTACGACTTCGCCTGGAACATGCAGGTCGAGGACGACGTCCTCCGCCGCCTCGAGCAGGGCGGCAAGGGCCGCGCCGAGATCTGTCCGACCGGCGGCATCGAGCACATCCAGTGCAACTTCACCGACCCCTGGGCGCGAGGTGGACGGCGAGCGGGCCAGCCTCAAGACCACCCATCCGATCCTGGCCGATCCGGCCGTGCGCCAGGCCCTGGCCGTGCTGGTCGACCGCGCGTCGATCCACGAGCAGATCTACGGCCGCGGAGGCCAGGCGACCGGCAACTACCTGAACGCGCCGTCGCGGTACTACTCGCGCAACACCCGATGGGAGTTCAACGTCGACAAGGCCAACCAGATCCTCGACGCCGCCGGCTGGAAGCGCGGGGCCGACGGCATCCGCGCCAAGGACGGCAAGCGGCTCAAGTTCCTGTACCAGACGTCCATCAATGCGCCGCGCCAGAAGACCCAGGCCATCGTCAAGCAGGCGTGCGCGAAGGCCGGGCATCGAGATCGAGATCAAGTCGGTCGTCGCCTCGGTGTTCTTCGCCTCCGATCCCGCCAACCCTGACACCTACCCGCACTTCTACGCGGATCTTCAGATGTACAACACCTCGACGGGCGTCGATCCGCTCTGGGGCATGCGCGTGTTCATCTCCCAGGAGGTGGCCACCAAGGACAACAAGTGGTCGGGGCGCAACATCACCCGCTGGCGCAACGACGAGTACGACCGGCTCTGGAAGGCCGCCGAGACCGAGATGGATCCGGTCAAGCGCGCCGCCCAGTTCATCCGGATGAACGACATGGTCATCCAGAACGGCGTCGTCATCCCGGTGAACTGGCGTAACGGCGTCGCCGCGGCGGCCACCAAGCTGCGCGGCATCGATCTGACCGGCTGGGACTCGAACCTGTGGCGCCTCCCCTACTGGCACAAGGTCTGACCGGTCTTGACAGGTCGGACCGCCGAAACTATAACGAACCACCACAAGTTGTTGCCACCGAAGGACCGCTTCTGCTGGGGGGTGCGTTAGGGGGGGCGGCACCGCTCCCCCCTGACTTAAAGGGAGGATTACCTGCATGGACGAGCGCGACCTGAGAACGATGATCGACGAGGTGAAGAGCGGCCGCCTGAGCCGCCGTCGCTTCGTCCAGACCATGATCGGGCTGGGGCTAACTGCGCCCCTGGCCAGTCAGATGCTCACCTCGGCCGGTGTGGCCCAGGCCCAGTCCAAGCTCACCTACAAGCCGACCAAGCGCGGCGGCGGCGGCGCCCTCAAGATGCTGTGGTGGCAGGGCGCCACCCTGCTCAATCCGCACTTCGCCACCGGCACCAAGGACCAGGACGGCTCCCGCATCTTCTACGAGCCCTTGGCCTCGTGGGACCCCGACGGCAACCTCGCGCCCGATCCTGGCCGCCGAGATCCCCACCGTGCAGAACGGCGGGGCTCGCCAAGGACGGCGCGATCGGTGACCTGGAAGCTCAAGAAGGGCGTGGTCTGGCACGACGGCAAGCCGTTCACCGCCGACGACTGCGTGTTCACGTGGGAGTACTGCGCCGACCCGGCCACCGCCTCGGTGACCATCGGCCACCTACAAGGACGTCAAGGTCGAGAAGGTCGACAGCCACACGGTCAAGGTCACCTTCGCCAAGCCCACGCCGTTCTGGGCCGACGCCTTCGTGGGCGTGCGCGGCATGATCATCCCCAAGCACCTGTTCGAGCGCCTTCAAGGGCGACAAGTCGCGCGAGGCGCCGACCAACCTCAAGCCGGTCGGCACCGGCCCCTACAAGCTTCGTCGACTTCAAGCCCGGCGACATCGTGCGCGGCGAGCTGAACCCGAGCTACCACATGCCCAACCGCCCCTACTTCGACACCATCGAGATGAAGGGCGGCGGCGACGCGGTCTCGGCGGCCCGGGCCGTCATCCAGACCGGCGAGTTCGACTACGCCTGGAACATGCAGGTCGAGGACGAGATCCTCAAGCGCATGGAGCAGGGCGGCAAGGGCAAGGCCGACATCGTGGCCGGCGGCAACATCGAGCACATCCAGTGCAACTTCACCGACCCCATGGAAAGAGGTGGACGGTGAGCGCTCGAGCGTCAAGACGCATGCATCCGATCCTCACGCGACCCCGCCGTGCGGCAGGCCCTGAACCTGCTCGTCGACCGGGCCTCGGTGCAGGAGCAGATCTACGGGCGCACCGGCATCGCCACCGCCAACTTCCTGAACGCGCCCCCGCGATTCGTCTCCAAGAACACCAAGTGGGAGTTCAACGTCGACAAGGCCAACCAGATCCTGGAGTCGGCCGGCTGGAAGAAGGGCGCCGACGGCATCCGGGCCAAGGACGGCAAGAAGCTCAAGTTCGTGTACCAGACCTCGATCAACGCGCCCCGCCAGAAGACGCAGGCCATCGTGAAGCAGGCGGCGGCCAAGGCCGGCATCGAGCTCGAGCTGAAGTCGGTGACGGCCTCGGTGTTCTTCTCCTCCGACGTGGCCAACCCCGACACCTACTCCCACTTCTACACCGACATCCAGATGTACACGACGACCATGACCCAGCCCGATCCCGAGCTGTTCATGAACCAGTTCACGTCGTGGGAGATCGCCTCCAAGGACAACAAGTGGCAGGGGCGCAACATCACCCGATGGAAGAACGAGGAGTACGACAAGCTCTACCGCGCAGGCCGAGTCGGAGCTGGATCCGGTCAAGCGGGCCGCGATGTTCGTCAAGATGAACGAGATGGTCATCCAGAACGTCGTCGTCATCCCCGTGGTCTTCCGGCCCCGGGTGGCGGCCGTCAGCAGCCGTCTCCACGTGGAGCAGAGCGGCTGGGACTCGGACTTCTGGAACCTGCAGAACTGGTACAAGGAGGTCTAGGGGACTCCCGGGGGCGGCGGAGCGGCTCGGCATGTCGAAGTACCTGCTCCGTCGCCTCCTGATCTTGATCCCCGTCCTGGCCGGGATCAGCCTGATCCTGTTCACGATCCTCGCGATGGCGCCCGGCGATCCGTTCGAGGAGCTCGCCACCAATCCCAACGTCCCCGCCGAGGTCCGCCTGAACCTGCGCGCCAAGTTCGGCATCGACGATCCGATCGGCGTCCGCTACATCCGCTGGTTCAGCTCGATGATGCGGGGCGACTGGGGCTTCTCGTTCGTCAGCCGGGTGAACGTCGACACGCTCATCCTGCAGCGGCTGCCCACGACGCTCTTCGTGCTCGGCTCGGCCCAGCTGCTGGCGATCCTGGTCGCGCTGCCGATCGGCACGATGTCGGCCGTCCGTCCGTACTCGATCTTCGACCAGATCGCCACGACGCTGGCCTTCATCGGCTTCTCGCTGCCCACCTTCTTCACGGGGCTCTTGTTCATCCTGCTCTTCTCGCGTCTACCTCGACTGGCTGCCGTTCATCTACCGGGCCGACATCAGCGCCACCGGCTGGCGGTTCTACTGGGAGCACCTCCGCCAGGCGATCATGCCGGTGGCCGTGCTCGGCCTCTTCCAGGGCGCCGCCCTCACCCGCTTCGTGCGCTCGGCCGTCCTCGACGTGATCCGCCTGGACTACATCAACACCGCCCGCGCCAAGGGGCTGTCCGAGCGGGTCACCATCGCCAAGCACGCCGTGCGCAACGCCCTCATCCCCGTCGTCACCCTCATGGCCCTGCAGATCCCCACCATCTTCACGGGGGCCGTGATCACCGAGCAGATCTTCCGGGTCCCCGGCATCGGCTCGCTCCTGATCAGCGCGATCCTCGCCAACGACACGCCGGTGATCATGGCCATCACCTTCGTGTTCTCCTGCCTGGTGGTGACGTTGAACCTGGTGGCCGACATGCTCTACGGCTGGCTCGACCCCCGCATCAGCTACCGCTGACGATGGCCCGCGCCCTGCCGTCCGAGACCCTGGCCTCCGACCGGTCGGCCCCGGCCCGCCGGCCGGCGCCCTCGCTGTGGGGCGAGGCCTTTCACCGCTTCCGCAAGCACACCCTGGCCTCGTTCGGCGCCGTCGTGCTCCTCACCATGGTGGTGGCGGTGCTGGTGGGTCCGCTCGTGTACCGGGTGCCCATCGACGAGATCGACTTCAAGGCCAAGCTGAAGGCGCCGTCGGCTGCCCATCCGCTCGGGACCGACGACCTCGGCCAGGACGTGCTGGCCCGCATGCTGTACGGGGGCCGGATCTCGCTGGCCGTCGGCATCGCGGCCATGCTCATCGCGATCACCATCGGGATCACCATCGGCGCCGCCGCCGGTCACTTCGGCGGCTTCCTCGACCACACGCTCATGCGGATCACCGACCTGTTCATCTGCCTGCCCCAGCTCCCGCTGCTGTTGCTGATCGTCTACCTCTTCCGCGACGCCCTCAAGAAGGCGCTCGGTCCCGAGACCGGCGTGTTCGTGCTGATCGTCGCCGTCATCGGCGGCCTGCGCTGGATGCCGGTGGCCCGCCTGGTCCGCGCCCAGTTCCTGTCGCTGCGCGAGAAGGAGTTCGTGGAGGCGGCCCGCGGCCTCGGGGCTCCGCCGTTCCGCCAGGTGGTCCGTCACATCCTGCCCAACGCGATGGGCCCGGTGATCGTGGCGGCCACCATCGACGTGGCGGCGGCCATCATTGCCGAGTCATCGCTGTCCTTCCTGGGGCTTGGCTTCCCGCCCGACATCCCGACGTGGGGACGGATCCTCTTCGACGCCAAGGACAACCTCGACTTCGCGCCGCACTGGGCGATCTTCCCGGGCACCGCGATCTTCCTGACGGTGCTGTCGATCAACTACATCGGCGACGGATTGCGGGACGCCCTCGATCCTCGCAAAGTCCTCTCGCACTGATCGCTCCCCCACCACCGAGCCGGGCGGCGGGCCGGGGGCGAGGCGACCGGAGCCCCTTCGGTTCCGCGTGAGACCACCCGCTGCGCGAAGGCACGGTCGGAGCCTCGTCCTACTGGGAGGCCCTACACGATCGAAGCCAACGGAACCTCAGGAACTCCGGTCGCCCCGCCCCCGGCCCGCCGCCCGGCTCTCGGATGACGGCCGGTCAATGAGATAGGGAGAGACATGAACGACGAGGATCTCTGCTACGCACAGGCATCGGAGTTGGTTGCTTTGTACCGGCGGCGGAAGGTTTCGCCGGTGGAGGTGGTGCGGGCGGTGCTGGGGCGGATCGAGAAGGTGAATCCGACCCTCAATGCGTATTGCACGGTGGCGGGGGAGCAGGCGGTGGGAGCGGCACGGCGGGCAACGGCGGCGCTCGGCAAGAAGGGGGTGAAGCTGGGACCGCTGCACGGCGTGCCGGTGTCGATCAAGGACCTGACGGTGACGAAAGGGATCCGGACGACGTTCGGGTCGAAGATCTACGAGCACAACGTGCCGGAGGCGGATGCGCTCGTCGTCGAGCGGTTGAAGGCGGCGGGGGCGATCGTGATCGGCAAGACGAACACACCGGAGTTCGGGGCGGGGGCGAACACATTCAACGCGGTGTTCGGAGCCACCCGCAACCCGTGGAACCCCGCGCTGACCTCCGGCGGCTCCACCGGCGGCGGTGCCGTCGCGCTGGCCACCGGCCTCGGTCCCCTGGCCCAGGGCTCCGACCTCGGCGGCTCGCTGCGGCTGCCGGCCGCCTTCTGCGGCGTCGTCGGCTTCCGCACCTCGCCGGGATGCGTGCCGGTGTGGCCCATCGCCACCGCGTGGGACAACCTGAGCGTGCAGGGGCCGATGGCGCGGACGGTGAGCGACGTTGCGCTCATGCTGTCGACGCTCGTGGGGCCCGATGCGCGGGTGCCGATCTCCTACCCTGTCGACGCCCGGGCCCTGCTGGCGGCGGTCCGCCAGCCGAGCGTCAAGGGGCTCCGCATCGCCTGGGGCGGCGATCTCGGCATCACGCCGCTCGACCACGAGGTGCGGCGCGTGAGCGAGGCGACGCTGGACGTCTTCCGCAAGCTCGGCGCCCGGGTGGAGAGGGCCCACCCCGATTTCAGCGAGGTCGGCGAGATCGTGCGCACCAGCCGCGGCGCCTCGATGGCCGCCCGTCACCACGACAAGCTCGCGCAGTGGAAGCCGGTCATGCAGGACAACCTGGTCCGCAACATCGAGCAGGGCCTGGCCCTCACCCCGGCCGAGATCGGCCAGGGCGAGCGCATGCGGACGGATCTCTTCCAGCGCGTGCGGACATTCATGGAGCGCTACGACCTGATCCTCACGCCCACGGCGGCGGTGCCACCGTTCCCGGTCGAGATGACCTCGGGCCCGCGCCAGATCAACGGCGTGGAGATGCAGCACTACATCCAGTGGGCGCTGCTCACCTACGCGTTCACCGTCATCAACGCGCCGGCCATCTCGGTGCCCGGCGGCTTCACGCGCGACGGCCTGCCGGTGGGGCTGCAGATCGCCGGACGCTGGCACGACGAGGCGGGCGTGCTCCGCGCCGCCGCCGCCTTCGAGCAGGCGGCGCCGTGGGCTCACCTCCGCCCCCCGGTGGCCTGAACTCCGGACGCGGTGCGGGCGCGGTCAGTGGCCGACGGCGCGGATGCGGCCGTCGGTCTGGGGCGCGATCTTGCCCTGGGCGGTGACGGCGGCCAGCAGGATGTCGGCGAGCAGCGGTGCGTTCATGGCGTCGACGACGACGCGCCCGTCGCGCAACGCGGTCAGTCCATCCTTGCCGGCGGCGATGTAGTCGATGACGGCGGCGGTGTAGCGGCGAGCCGGATCGAGCGGCGCACCGCCCACCGTCATGGCCACGACGCGCTGACCGACCGGCCGGGCGGGGTCGTAGGTCACGGTCAGCCCCGCCACCTGCACGAAGCCCCCGGCCTCGCGGTCGCGCTGGGGCAGGGCCTGCTCCAGCACCTCGCGCAGGGTCTGGCCGGTCAGCTCCAGCGTCATGACCACGTTGCCGAACGGCGACATGGCGGCCAGGTCGCGGCGGGTCAGCGGCCCCGGTGGAATGATCCGGTCGCTGCGGATGCCGCCGCCGTTGATGAGCGCCACGTCGGTCTTCCGGTGGGCCCGCATGGCGTCGGTGATGAAGTCGCCGAGGTTCGTCTCCTCGGTCCGCAGGCGCCCGCGCCGCCCCTCCAGGGGCACTGCCGTCTGCGCCACCACCACGTCCAGCTCGCGGCCCACCCGCTCGCTCCACGTCCGCACGACCTTCTCGACGTCGGGATCGGGAGGGATCCGTGCCCCCACCTCGTGAAACGTCCACGAGCGTTCCCGCAGCTTCCCGTCGCTGCCGATCCACAGATCGACCTGCACCACGTAGCGCGCGTCGGAGCCGGCCTTGGTGATGAGCGTGCGCCCCTCCTCGGCCACCAGCGGCTCGTGCTCGTGGCCGCCCAGGATGACGTCCACCTCCACCCCCGGGGCCGCCGCCAGGGCGCGGTCCTCGGCCATCTCCTGGTGGGTGACCGCCACGATGAGCTGGGCGCCGCGAATCCGGAGATCGGCCGTCACCGCGCGGGCCACGCCGATCGTCTCCCGGATCTCGACGTCCGGCCCCGGGCTCGAGGTGGCGGCGGTCTGGGGCGTCGTGAGGCCGAGCACACCGACGCGCACACCGGCCAGCGTCAGGAACAGGTCGGGCGGAGCGCCGCCGAAGGGCCGGCCGGTGCGCCGGTCCAGCACGTTGGAGGACAGCCACGTGAAGGCCGACTCGCGCATGCGCTCGCGGAGCACGGCGGGGCCGAAGTCGAACTCGTGGTTGCCGAAAGTGGCCACGTCGAGGCCGACCACGTTGAGGCCGGCGATCATCTGCTCGCCCTTGAGCAGCGTGGAGGCGACCGAGGGCGAGATGACATCGCCGGCCAGCGCCAGCAGTGTGGCCGGGTTCTCGCGCCGGATCCGCTTGACCAGCGTGGCGAGTCGCGCGAACCCCCCGCGGCGCCCCTCGTCCACCGGCTCCAGGGTGTAGACGTCGTTGATCTGCAGCAGGGTGATCCGGACCTCGGGCTCGCCCAGCAGCCCCACCGGCCGCAGCGGCGAGGCGCAGGCCGCGACCAGCAGCAGCGCGACGAGGACGAGGCGGAGCGGCCCCGAGGCCGGACGACGGTCGAGCGGCCGGATCACGCGGCGCGGCCGCGCCAGAAGTGATCGGGACGGCGGGCCACGCGCTCGGCCAGGAAGCGGCCCGACCGCTCGGCGTCGCCGGCGCGGAAGGCGGCTTCGAACAGCGTATCGTGGAACACGTCACGCTGGGCGCGGCTGCCGCCCAGCTCGACGATCCGCGGGCGCAGCGGCTCGATCCTGGCCACCGCGCGCGCGTAGTCGCCGCCCGCGAAGGCGTGCAGCCCCTCGACCAGTGGCACCAGCACCTCTCCGACGACGCCGGTGCGGTCCTTCGGTGCGCGCTCCCGCACCATCGTCAGGTGTCGCTCGGCGACCGCCCAATCTCCGCCCCCCACCAGCGCCATGGCGATGTGGGCGACGTGGAAGTAGAGGCCCTGTCGGTTGATGCGCTCACGGCCGATCGCCGTGAACGGCTGCCAGCGCTCGCCCATCGGGCGGCCGGCCAGCTCCATGCGCCACAGCAGCGAGATCGAGTCGTGCAGGTCGCCGGCGATCGAGGACGGGGCCCGCTCGAACACCGCGCGCGACATCACGGCCGCGCGGGCGTAGTCGCCGCGGGCGAAGTGCAGCAGGGCCAGGTGCCAGAGCAGATGGTTGCGGAACCAGTTCAGGCCCCGGCACGGATGGATGGCCGGCGGCAGCCGCGTCACCCCGGTGTCGAAGTCGGCCGACTCGTAGAGCGCGTGGGCGAGGGCGTGCACGCCCCAGGCGTCGCCCGGATTCAGGGCCAGCGCGGCGTCGGCCGTGCGCACCGCCTCGGCGCAGCGATCGGCCTCCTCCAGCGCGAAGGCGTGCAGGCCGAGCGCGAACGACTCGCCCGGGTAGTGCGGCACCATGGCTGTCGTCAGCTCCAGCATCGCCGGGAACCGGCCCAGCCAGAAGTACACGTAGTAGAGCCGCTGGAAGACCATCACGTCGCGGGGGAAGCGCTCCAGGTGCGCGCGCATCGCCGCCGCGGCCTCGTCGACCTTCCCCGAGGTCCACAGCGTGAGCGCCTCGACGTGGCTGCGCTCGCGCTCGGAGAGGCCAACGGCGGCGGCGCGGGCGGCCTCGGTGGCCGCCTTGGTCTCGGCGAAGCGCTCCTCGAGGAACATGCACACGGCGACGCCGGCGTGAGCCAGCGCCAGCCCCGGGTCCTGCGTGCTCGCCGCCTGGAAGAGTGCCGGGGCCTCGGCCCGCCAGCCCAGCAGCGCGCGCACCGCGCGGTCGTAGGTGGTGAGGGCGGCCTCGGAGGCGGCGGTGATCGGCAAGTCGTAGGCGTCGTGGCGCATGGGCGACATGCTAGCAGACGCCCCCGTCGAGGACGGAGGCGAGGAAGTCGACGGCGCGCCGCTCCGCCCACGAGGTCGCCCGCCACGGCCGTCCCTCGACGAAGCCCACGTGGCCGCCGCGGGGCACGAACTCCGCGCGCACGGCCGGGGGCAGGAGGCGCGGATCGGGCAGGCTCGCAGGCGGGATGAACGGGTCGTCGAGCGCGCTGATCAGGAGTGTCGGCCGCCGGATGCGTGCCACGTAGGGCCCGCTGCTCGACCGCCGCCAGTAATCCTCCTCGTCGGCGAAGCCGTGCAGCGGCGCCGTCACCAGGCGATCGTAGGCAGCGAAGGTGCGAGCCCGGAGGGCGGCGCGGATGTCGACGAAGTCCGGAAACGCCCGCGACTTGGCCAGGGTCTTCTGCCGCAGCGAGCGCATGAAGCTGGTCGTGTAGAGGACCTTGGGCAACCCGCGGTCCATGAGGCGCGCGCAGCCGGCGAGGTCGAAGGGCACCGAGATGGCCACCGCACCGGCCAGGGCGCGCGGCGCGTTCTCCCCCTGCTCCCCCAGCCACTTGACCAGGACGTTGCCGCCGATGGAGACGCCGACCACTCCGATCCGCACGCCGGGCTCCCGCGCGGCCACGCGCCGGAGCACGTGATCGAAGTCGCCGGTCTCGCCGGAGTGGTAGAAGCGCGGCAGCCGGTTCAGCTCGCCGCTACAGGAGCGGAAGTACATCACCCCGGCCCGCCAGCCGCGGGCCGCGGCCAGCCGGAACAGGCCGCCGATGTAGTGCGAGCGCAGGGTCCCCTCGAGGCCGTGCAGCACCAGCAGCAGGGGCGAGCCGACGGGACCGGCGAGCCAGTCGACGTCGACGAAGTCGCCGTCGGGCGTTTCGAACCGCTCGCGCGTGGTGCCTCCGAAGCGGCGCCGCCTCGCCACTGCCCACAGCGTCTGGACGTGAGGATTGCGGCACCACCAGGGGGGCGCGTACGCCGGCGGCTCTACTCCTGGCCCGTCAGCAGTAGCTTCACGATGTCGGGCACGATGTCGCGCGCGCGTTGGTTCAGCTCCGCCTCAGAGAGGTTCGCGATGGGATGGGGCATCGCCAGGTACTTGTAGTTGGGCTGCCCCCACTGCTCGGCCATCGCGCGGCCGGTGGCGTGGAAGACGTCGGTGATGATCGAGGCCGAGGGCACCCCGTGCTTCTCCAGCAGGATTCCGTCGAGCACACTGCCCGACGAGCACGACCCTCAATCGCCGATGCCGGCGACGACGACGTCCGCCGACTTCTTGATCTCCTCGACGATCTCGGTGTGGGCGGGCACGCTGGCGTTGTGCTTGTTGTACATCCGCCACTCGGCCACCCCGTACTCGGCCTTCAGGATGTCGCCGATCTTCTCCAGCAGCCGGTCGGAGTTGAACTTCGTGTTCTGGATGAGGGCGACGCGCTTGCCCTGCAGCGCCGTCGGCCGGGCGGCGTACGCGATGGTCTGCGTGGCCGCCTCCGTGGTGGGATCGAAGATCTCGATCATCGCTTGACCTCCTTTGCGGGCTAGCCTCGCCCCTCGGCGGGGCTGCGGCGTCGCACTTCCTTCGTCACTGCCTGCGAGGACTTTGCGCTGCCCCAGCCGGGGATGTAGCAGGAGAAGGCGCCGGCCCGGCCGCCGGCGGCGACGACCACGATGTCGTCGGGCGAGGCGACCAGCGGCCGCATCCGCTCCTCGTCGCCGGCCGCGATCTCGTTGGCCATCCGCCCGGTCCGCTTGAGGTGGGCGTGGGAGTTGTGCGTCTTCTCGAACAGGAACTGCCGGATGCGCTTCTTGTCCCAGCCGTCGCGCGCGATTGTCTGCGTGTGCTCGCCGGCCAGGCACACCACGTACGTGGACTGGCCCATGACGCTGCCCGAGATGCGCATGTCGTCGGCGCACGTGGTCAGCACGCCCTCCGCCGTGGGCGACAGCTGGTTGTAGAACTGGTGGGGCGCGTCGGAGGCGATCACGGTAACGGTGCTCTGGTCCGCCCGGAATCCCCGTTCGACGTGCAGCGGCGTCCACGGGCTCTCGGCCTCGTTCTCGGCGATCACGTACGACAGCTTGCCGGGATGGCCGAGTGTGCCCCGGTCGAGCAGCCCCGGCAGCGAGCCGCACACGTTGCGCATGACCAGCCGCACGGCCCGTCCGATCGTGAGGTTCGAGCGCCAGCCCGGTCCGAACAGGTTGTCGCCGGCGTTGACATCGAGCTCCTGGGCGACGGGTCCGTTGACGATCATGAGGACGGCGGCGCCGCCCGTCGAGGTGCCGGGCCCGTGGTAGCTCCAGCGCGGATCGGCGATGCCCTCCACCGCCGCCACGACCACCGGCATGTACTCCGGCTTGCACCCGGCCATGACCGCGTTGATCGCCACCTTCTCGGCGGTGATGGACACCGCCCGGTGGGCGATGAAGCCGACCTGGTGACCGGGCGCCAGGCCGGCCACGTCCAGCATGGCCCGGATCCGGGGCTCGGTGGGCGGCACCACGGGCAGCCCGTCCGACCAGCCCTTGTCGAAGGCTATCTCGATGGCGTCAGCCTCGTCCCGGGCGGTGAATCGCTTCGATGTGAGCGTGGCAGCCATACCGCCTCCTTGCTGTCGTTCCCGGCTCCGCGCCACGCTATCACCCGCCCCGAGGGCGTGCAACCAGCTGGGCCGGGTGCTCCGAACCGACCGTGTCCCGGCAGGTTCGGGCGACGCGAATTTGTGGGGATGGCGGAGCGGGGATGCGCTGAAATGAACCGCGTGGTGGACAGGCCGCGCTGGCGGGCGCATCCGGACCTGGCAGCGACGGCGTGCCTGCTGTTGACGGCTGCGCTCATCTTCGGGCCCCCCCTCCTGCTCGGCCGGACGGTCACGCCGATGGCCGTCCTGGCCGACACCTTCCCGTGGCGGGCCGTCGTGCCGCCGGGGCCACCGCCCAACGCCGCCCTCACCGACATCGCCCAGGTGTTCCATCCGTGGCTGATCTGGATCGGCGAGCAGGTACGCCACGGGATCGTCCCGCTCTGGAACCCGCACGCATACACCGGCGCCCCCTTCTTCGGCAACGGCCAGAGCGCGCTGCTCTTCCCGCTGACGTGGCTGCCGGTCGTCATGCCGGCCGCCATCGCCGTGACGCTCGGCTCCGGCCTCAAGCTCTTCGGCATCGGGCTGACGACCTACTGGCTCCTTCGCACGCTGGCCCTCTCGCCCGTGGCCGCTCTCACCGGCGCCTGGACGTTCATGCTCAGCGCCACCGTGATCGGGTGGCTGCAGTGGACGCTCGCCACCACGCTGCTGTTCCTGCCCGCGCTGCTGGCGGCGACGGAGCGCCTGCGTCGAGCGCCCGGACGCCGGTCGATGGCGGTGCTGGGGCTGATCGTCGCCCTCGACGTGTTCGCCGGCTATCCGCAGGGGACGCTCCAGGGGTTGATCGTGACGACCGCGTGGGTGTTGTCCCGGTCGGTGGGCATCGCCGCCCTCCGCGTCGTGGCCGCCTACGCGGCCGCGGTAGGGCTGGGGCTGAGCGTTGCCGCCATTCAGCTCCTCCCCTTCGCCGAGTACGTGCGCGAGAGCCTGGTCTTCGCGTATCGCGGGCAGTGGACGTTGCCGTTGTACGCCCCGGCCGCGTCGGCGGTGACCTTCCTGATGCCCTCCTTCTATGGAACGGGAGCGGAATCGTGGGGCCGCTGGCAGTTCAACATCCTCACCGGCTACGTCGGGATCCTCCCCGTCGCCATCCTTCCCGTCGCCGTGCTGGCCGCGTGGCGCTGGCCGGGTGGCCGGTTCTTCCTCGGCCTGGCGGCCGTCGCCCTCGCGCTGCACTACGGCGCCCCCGGCCTCGCCGCGCTGGCCGCGTTGCCGGGCCTCTCGCTGGGCACGAATCTCCGGCTGATGCCGCTCGTCGCGCTCGCGCTCGCCGCCCTGGTGGCCATCGGGGTGGAGTGGCTCCGCGATCCCGGAGCACCACACCCTGGGTGGCGCCGGACGCTCCGCGCCTGGTTCATCCTCGTCGTCGTGGCGACCGGCGCCGCCGTGCTCGTCCACGACGGCGATCCCCGCGCCCGCGCGCTGTGGCTGCCGTTGACCGCGCAGTACGCGCTGGCGCTGGCCGCGCTGACGCTGGTGACGCTCCTCGTCGCCCGCGTCGTGGCCGGCCGCATCGCAGCGGCGCGGGCGGTGCCGGCTGTCGCCCTCATCCAGCTCGCCACCCTGATGCCCCTCGCCGCGACGTACAACCCCTCCATCGCCCGCGCGTCCTTCTATCCATCCACGCCGGCCATCGCCCACCTGCAGCGCGCGACCACGGACGGCAGCCGGGTGCTGATGCCGGGCCACGTCGGCCTCGCGTACGGATTGCTGGAGGCGCACGGATACGACGGATTGACGCCTCGACGGATCGAGGAGGTGGTGGGCCCGGTCGGTACCGGGCGGGCGCTGCACGCCGGACTCCTTGAGAACACCCTCGCCCTTCACGGCAGTGAGCCGCTGAGCGGCGCGCGGTTGTGGGTCTCGCCGGTCTTCGATCTCGTCGGCGTGCGCTACATCCTCCTGCCACCGGGTACGCCGATACCCCGCGCGGAGTTCACGGTGGCCTACGACGCGTCCGACGGACGCATCTTCCGCAACGAGGCGGCGTTGCCCCGGGCGTTCCTGGTGGGCCACGGCCGGTGCGCGGACGATCGAGAGGCCCGCCGCCTCATCGCCGCACGCGGTGTCGACTTCCGCCGCGAGGTCCTCCTCGCCGAGTGCGCCGGCCCGCCTCCGGCGGCGGAGCGGCCGGGGGCGGAGGCGTCGGCCCGCATCACCGGCCACGGGCCCCATACAGTCCAGGTCTGGGCGGTGACGGATCGGCCCGCCTACCTCGTGCTGACCGATACCTGGTACCCCGGATGGACGGCGCGCGTGAACGGGCGCACCGCCCGGCTCTGGCGCGCCAACCATGCCTTTCGCGCCGTGAGCGTGGCGCCCGGCGAGCACCTCGTGGAATTCCGCTACGAGCCGGCCTGGTTGAGGATCGGGCTGGCGATCTCGGGGGCGGGCCTGGTGGGCGTCGCCGTCATGCTGGCGACGGGCCGGTCGTGATCCGACTCGTCCTCGCCGGGCTCCTGGCGCTCGCGGCCACCTCCGTCGAGGCAGCCCTGCCGGCGCCGCCGTTCGATCTGGGGCTTTCACCGACGTCCTTGATCGAGGGCGACGCTGCCACGGTGCGCGTGACCGCCCGGCCGCGGTCGACGGAGGGCGGACGCTACGACGTCTACGTCCTGCTGGCCTCCGTCGAGCAGGCCGCCTTCCTCACCCCGGAAGGCACGTGGGCACCGCGCCCCGTCGCCTACGCCCGTGCCGTGTCGACGAGCGATCCGCCGATCGTCCGCCCGTGGCCGAAGGTCTGGCCGGCCGGAGACTATGCGCTCGGCCTGGTCGTGGTACCGCCCTCGGGGGATCCGCTGGCCCGCTCCGAGTGGCGCTATCGCCCCGCGGTCACGTGGTTCCAGATCGCGCCGCGCCAGTCGGCGGCCGCCGCGCTGACGCCGGCGACCGTGGGATTGCTGGGGCTCGCCGCCGCCGCCGCGATCGCCCTGGTGTGGTGGGCGAGCTCTAGCGCTTCCGCGCCTTGAAGATCATCTCGCAGCCGCCCACGTAGCGGCACTCGAGGACCTCGAAGCCCTCGCGGTCCAGCCGCTCGGCGAGCGTGCGGCGGGTGAAGCGCGTGATGTGCTCGTGCGCGTAGCCTCCCGGCAGCAGGCGCGAATGGATCCATTCGAGCACCGGCCACAGCACGCGCCCGTAATCGGGCGTGCCGAGCACGAGGATGCCGCCCGTCCGCAGAACCCGATGGCACTCGCCGAGGATTGCCGGGTCGTCGGGCAGATGCTCGATCACCTCCGAGTGAATCAGACCGTCGAAGGTGTCGTCGGCGAACGGCAACCGCTCGCACGAGGCGCGGACCAGGCGCGACCGCCGCCACGACAGCCAGCGCAGCTTGTTCTGTCGGATGTCCAGCCCGATGGCGTTGGGAAGATCGAGGATCATGCGGCTGGAGCCGCACCCGACGTCGAGCACGTGCTCGCAGCCGCGGACGAAGTCCAGCACGATCCGGTGGCGGGCCCGCTGCCAGTAGCGCTGCAGCCAGATCGGACTGTCGTAGGCCCGGGCGTCGTAGTCGGCCGCGTCGATCGAGTTCCGGAACCGCCACATGCGCACCAGCGTGGTGAGATAGGCCCAGCCGAATCGCAGCAGGCGCACGTGCGAACGCCCGGAGCCGCGGGACATGTAGTGGAACGGAATCTCCCGGATGCGCCAGCCCTCGGCGTCGACGCGGATCAGGATCTCCTCGAGCATGTCGAAGCTGCGGGAGACGACGGGGACGCCGGCCAGGACGTCGCGGCGATACATGCGGAACCCGCTCGACAGATCCCGGAAGGGCGTGGAGAGCGCCCGCGCGTAGACCCGGTTGAGGACGATGCTCAGCAGACGCCGGACGGCGCCCATGTCCGCCCGCGCGCCCGGCACGTACCGCGACGCGATCAGGATCTCGGCGTCGTGGCGGTGGCGCCAGAACGCCTCGAGGAACGACGGGCGATGCGAGAGGTCGGCGTCCATGGTGAGGATGTAGGGGGCGGCCGCCACCGAGAAGCCGGCCAGGAGCGCGTTGCCGTACCCGGGTTCGGTCTGGGTGACGACCTGGGCTCCCCACCGGACGGCCGTCTCCCGCGTCTGGTCCGTCGAGCCGCCGTCGGCCACGACGATCTGGGCCTGCAGCCCGAGACCGGCCAGCACCTCCTTGACGGCCGGCAGGAGCAGGTCGAGGTTATCGCGCTCGTTCCAGGCGGGGATGACGACGGTGACGTCGGGCGCGCCCCCGGTGCCCGCCATCACCGGATCGATCGCCGGAGCCGTCCGTACACCACCACGCATCGTTCCATTGGAGCATATCGGCGGCCGACTTCACGAACGCAGAGTACGGCGCGGGCGCGCTCCCGGGGTGCTTGACCCTCCCGCTTCCCTCGCCATATGCTGGGCCCCCTTGGCGAAACACGCGGGTGCTGGGCCGGAGACCACCTGAATGCAGTGCGCGCGGTGCCATCACCTCAATGCGGCCGGCGCGAAGTTCTGTGGCGAGTGCGGGGCGCGGCTGGAGGCGGCCTGCGCAGCCTGCGGCACCGTCAACCCGCCGGCCAACAAGTTCTGCCACCAGTGCGGCACCGCGCTCGGTGGTGTCACCAATGGTGACGCCCGCTACGCCTCCCCCGACAGCTACACGCCGAGCCACCTGGCCCGCAAGATCCTCACCGCGCGGACCTCCCTGCCTGGCGAGCGCAAGAAGGTCACGGTGCTGTTCGCCGACCTGAAGGGCTCGATGGAGCTGCTGGCCGATCGCGATCCCGAGGACGCCCGGGCCCTCCTCGACGGCGTGCTCGAGCTGCTGATGGAGGCCGTCCACCGCTTCGAGGGCACCGTCAACCAGGTGATGGGCGACGGCATCATGGCCCTGTTCGGTGCCCCCGTCGCCCACGAGGATCACGCCATGCGGGCCTGCTATGCGGCCCTGCGCATGCACCGCTCCGTCGCCCAGCACGCCGCGGAGCTGCGGCGCGACCAGGGCCTCGACGTGCAGATCCGAGTTGGCATCAACTCCGGCGACGTGGTCGTGCGCGCCATCGGCAACGACCTCAACGTCGAGTACAGCGCGGTCGGCCAGACCACGCACCTGGCCGCTCGCATGGAGCAGCTGGCCCGGCCCGGCAGCACCCTGATCACCGAGGCCACGCGCCGACTGGCCGATCGCTACGTCGAGGTCGTCCCTCACGGGCCGGTCCCGATCAAGGGGCTGAAGCAGCCGGTCGAGGTCTTCGAGCTGCACGGGGCCACGCCCGCCTCGCGGTTGCAGGCGACGACCGGCGCCCTCACGCGGTTCCTCGGCCGCGACGAGGAGATCCGCCGGCTCCAGGCCCGGCTCGAGCGCGCCGACCGCGGCCAGGGTCAGGCGGTAGGGGTGGTCGGTGAGGCCGGCGTGGGCAAGTCGCGGCTGATGTGGGAGTTCACGCGCGGCAACCGCACCGAGGGCTGGCTGGTCCTGGAGCTGCCCTCCGTGTCCTACACCCAGAGCACCCCCTACGCGCCCGTCACCACGATGCTGCAGGCGTACTTCCAGCTCGAGACCCACGACGACGTCCTCGCCATCCGGGCCAAGGTCGCCGCCCGCACCCTCGACCTCGACGCGCAGCTGCACTGGGCGGTGCCGGCCTTCCTGGCCCTGGGCAACATCGCCACCGAGGACAGCGAGTGGGAGGAGCAGGAGCCCACCGAGCGTCGCCGGCGGATCTTCGCCGCGGTGACGCGAATCGTGCGGCGCGAGGCCGAGCGGCGTCCAGTCCTGGTGGTCGCCGAGAACCTCCACTGGGCGGACTCGGAGACGGAGGCGCTGGTCGATGCGCTCGTGCGCGAGATCCACGACGCGCGCGTCCTGGTGCTGGCCAGCTATCGCTCGGAGTTCAGCCCGGCCTGGCGCGCGCTGGCCCACGCCGGCGAGCTGCGACTGGAGCCGTTGTCGATCGGCAGCACCGAGGCGCTGCTGGGGGACGTGCTCGGCTCCACGCCGGACCTGCAGCCGGTCGCCCGCCTGCTGGTCGAGCGGACGGGCGGCAACGCGCTCTTCCTGGAGGAGAGTGTGCGCGCGCTCATCGAGAGCGAGGTGCTGGTCGGCGATCCCGGCGCCTACCGGCTGGCCAAGCCGCTGGCCAGCGTGCAGATCCCCGATCGGGTGCAGGCGGTGCTGGCCGCACGCATCGACCGGTTGCCCGACGACCGGAAGTCGTTCCTGCAGGCCAGCTCGGTCATCGGCAAGGACCTGCCCTTCCCTCTGCTGCAGGCGGTCGCCGGCGTCCCGGCCGACCAGCTCATGGGCAACCTGGCCGACCTGGAAGAGAAGCAGTTCCTGCGCACGACCAGCCTCTATCCCGACCTGGCCTACTCCTTCCGGCACAGCCTCACCCACGACGTCGTCTACTCGACCTTGCTCAAGGAGCAGCGTCGCCGCCTGCATGTCCGCATCGTGGACGCGCTGGAGGCGCTCTACCCCGACCGCCGCGCCGAGCACGTCGAGCGGCTGGCCCACCACGCCCTCGGCGCCGAGCTGTGGTTCGAGGCAGTCGGCTACTTGCAGGAGGCCGCCGCCAAGGCCGCCTCGCGCTCGGCCAACCCGGAGGCGGTGACCTTCCTCGAGCAGGCGCTGGGCGCGCTCCGCCACCTCCCCGAGAGCCGCGAGACCTTCGCCCAGGCCATCGACGTGCGCCTCGACCTGCGACCGCCGCTCCTGCAACTCGGGCGCCTCGAGGAGATCAAGACGCTGTCCGAGGAAGCGGCCACGATGGCCGCGCAGATCGGCGACGAGGCCCGGCAGGCCCGCGCGTACGCCTATCTCATCAACTACCACTACCTGCGCGGCGAGCCGATGCGCGCGCTCGAGTACGGCGAGCGATGCCTGGGCATCGCCGCGCGGCTGGGCGATCGCGTCCTCGTCTCCATCGCGCGCCGCTACATGGGCCACGCCTACCACGCCCTCGGCCAGACCCGCGAGGCGGTGCGTGCGCTGCAGGACACGGCCGAGGCGCTGGCCCGCGACGTCGCCCGCGACCCCACCGCGGCCGCCGTCACCGCCTACGTGGCCACCTGCGCGTGGCTGGCCTTCGCGCTGGCCGACCTCGGCGAGTTCGACACCGCGGAGACGTGGGCCGACCGCGCCCGGGCCGAGGCCGAGGCCCGCCGTCATCCCTACAGCGAGGCGATCGCGCTCACCCTGGCCGGCCAGGTCGCGACGCTGCGCGGTCAGCTCGAACGCGCGGTGGGCCCGCTGGCCCGCGCGCTGTCGATCTGCCGCGACTCCCACCTCACGGTGTGGCAGGCCATCCCGGCCGCGCTGCTCGGCCAGTGCATGGTGACGCTCGACCGCCAGGAGGACGGGCTGGCGCTCCTGGAGGAGGGCGTGCGGCTCTCCGACGAGGTCGGGGTGAAGGCCTATCTGTCGCGATGGGCCACACTGCTCGGCGAGGGGTTCCTGACCACGGGTGATGCGTTGCGGGCGGCCGAGATCGGCGAGCGCGCGCTGGAGCTGGCCCGCGCCCACGGCGAGCGCGGCCACGAGGCCGCGGCGCTGCGGCTGCTCGGCGACGTCGCCGCCGCCCAGGCGCCGCCGCTGGTGGCCACCGCCGCCGAGCGCTTCGGTGCCGCCATCGCCATCGCCGAGGAGCTCGGGCTGCGCCCGCTGCTGGCGCGCGCGCACCTGGGGCTGGGTCAGCTGCATCGGCGGGCCGGCCAGGTGCCCGAGGCCGAGGCCCACCTGGCCACCGCGGTCGTCCTCTTCTCCGATCTCGGCATGCTCACCTGGCTCGACTGCTCCGAGCCCGAGCTGCGCGCCCTCGGCCACCTGGTCATCGTGGCCAAGCCCAACGTGAATCTCTACGAGTACCTGAAGGCGAAGTTCGCGGGCGATCCCAACGTGCAGGTGGTGCTCGATCGCCGCCAGGGCGAGTCCCGCCCGGACGGCGTCTCCGGCGAGCGCCGCGCTGCCGACCGCCGCCGCCTGGCCGTCGACCACGCGCTGCGGAGTCGAGGCCTCGCGGTCGTGCTGCCGGCGCGCTGACGACGCCTCGTCTCAGCGCGCGGGGCTGTCGATCGACCGCAGCCAGTCGCGGACGGCGGTGGACGAGGCGTCAGGATGCTCCAGCGTCGGCAGGTGACCGCACTCTTCCAGGACGACCAGGCGGGCACCGGGGACGCGGTCGGCGATCTCCGTCGCCCGGTCCACGGATGAGAACCGGTCGAGCCGGCCCCACAGCAGGAGCGTCGGCACCCGCAACGCCGACAGAGCGCCCCACCGGTCGCCGCGCGTGATCATCGCCTCGTTCTGACGGACGAAGGCCTCGGGGCCGGCCCTGCCCGCCATGCGACGGAACGTCGCCACCGCCTCGGTCCCGCGCGGTCCCTCGACGTTCACCACACGTGCGGCAAACTCGTCGAGGACCGCGTCGAACTCGCCGGCCCGCACCCGCTCGCTCAGGCGACGAGCGCCGGCGGGATCAGGGCTGGGCCCCGGATTGGCCCCGCTGAGCAGGAGCCGCGATGCGCTCCGGCGCCAGCGCCACGATCTCCAGCGCGAGGCTGCCTCCGGCCGACGTTCCGCCGAGCGCGAAGCGGGGCGGCGCCTGCCGCAGAACGGAACGGGCAGCCTCGGCCATGCTGACCTCGCCGACGGGGACGATCAGCGGGTCGCCGAGGCTCGGAAGCTGCGCGCGATACAGCTCCGCGTCGCAAAGCATGGCGGGAACCAGGACCAGCGGTGGCGGCACCTACTCCTCGATGGCGACCGTCACCGAGCGCGTGGCGCCGAAGGTCGGCACCAGCGAGGAGTGCTTGCCGGGGCCGCCGGCGACGAGGATCACCAGGTCGTCGGGGCTCGCGCACAGCGGAACCTCGTCGTGGCCGGGACGGCCGGGCGCAAAGGTGACGGGGTCGATCGTCGCGAAACGCGCGAGGTTCTCGGGGCTGAAGCGGTCCAGGCGGATGCGGATCCGCTCCCACAGCCGTCGCTTCACCTCGGCCTTCGACCAGCCGGTCAGGGCCAGCGTCTGCGCGTGCTCGGGGCCCAGGATGAACACCGGCTCGCCGCCCAGATACACGTTGTTGCTGCCGGTGGTGGCGGCGGTCCCGACCAGCGCCATCAGCATCGCCTCCGGCGTGGTCGAGGCGTGGTCGTTGACGTTGTGGGGCGCCTCGGCTCCGCACACGGTCACGCAGCTCGTCCCCGCCGCGAAGCCGCGCTCGACGTGCAGCGGCGCCCACGGCGAGACCGCCTCGTTCTCGGCCAGGCAATAGCTGAACTTGCCGGGATGGCCGAGCGTGGCGCGGTCCTCGAGGCCGGGGCGGGCGCCACCGACGTTCTGGCAGACCAGTCGCACCGCCCGACCGATGACCGCGTTGGCTCGATGCCCGTTGCCGAGCGCGTTGGGACCGCCGCTGATCCCCAGCCGAGCGGCGATCGGCCCGTTGACGATGACCAGCGGCGTGCACGGGTGGGTCGTCGTCTGGATCGCGTTGAGGTTGAAGCGCGGCTCGGCCAGCGCGCGCACGGCGGCGACGATGACCGGCATGTGCTCGGGGCCGGCGCCAGCCAGCGCCGCGTTGATGGCGATGGCCTCCAGGGTGGCGGCGCCGTCGAGCGGGGCGAGCGCGGCAATCAGCTCGCTCCGGCGCCCGGTCCGTGAGCCGACCAGGCGGTCGACGCGCTCGGTGGTCGGCGGCAGGACCGGGAGCCCGTCCGACCAGCGCGCGTCCATCGCCCAGACCTGGAAGGCGTCGAGGTCGTCGGGCGCGTCCACCAGCGCGGCGCCGCCGGACGGCCGCACCCGGCTGGGGGCGACCGGGTCACGCGTGAGGGCGGCGAGGACCTCGTCGACGATCGCCTCGGCCTTTCCGCGGACCAGCGCCGGATCGATACCGCCGACGGGGTGCGGGACGAGGGCGACCGCCAGGTGCGGCAGCCCGAGCTTGGCCGCCTGCGCGCGTGCCAGCGACAGGAAAGCGTCGGTGCCGAGCACGACCGCAGGGATACCTCGCCCTTCGACCTGCGCGGCGTCGTGGAGACTCCACGACGTGCACGACCCTCAGTCGGCGGTTCCTGTCAGGAGGACGTCGACCGAGGCCGCGATCTCGTCGATGATCGTCGCCGGCCGCGAGGAGCCGGGCTTGGTCCACGTGCGGACGGTGGCGCCCGGAGCGCCGGCGGCGAGCGCCTCGGCCACCCGGCCCAGCAGCACGTCGGCGTTGGGCTTGGAGTTGTCGAGCACGCCGATGCGCAGGCCGTCGAGGCGGGCGCGGCGCTTGGACAGCGGCTTGACGGTGTCGGGGGTGACGCCGAACGGGCTCAGGACTCTCATCGCTCGCGCAGTATAGCGCCTCGGCTCACCGCGCGCGGCCCCGGCTCGCGACCGCCAGCACGGCGGCCGCCGCCACCGCGACGGCGGCCACCAGGAACGCCTCGGCCGCCGCCGGGGCCAGCCCCACCGTGAGACGACGCGCGGCGAAGAGATGGGCGAGCCCGAGGACGCCGGTGACAACGCCGAGCGTGCGCGTCAGGAACGCGAAGCCGCCCGCCGCGCCCTGCTGGATGGCGGGAAAGGCCGCCATGATCACGGCCATGTTGGGCACCTGGAAAGTGCCGAGCCCGAAACCGGCGGCGAACAGCGCGAGCGCGACCAGCAGCACCGGCTCGTCCGGCCCGGCGCGGCTCAGCAGCGCCAGCCCGGCCGCTTCCAGCGCCAGGCCGACCACGGCCGGCACCCGGGCGCCGGTGCGATCCGCCAGCCGACCCGCCAGCGGAGCGGCCAGCGTGGTGCCGAGCGGCGTGAGCATGAAGAGCAGGCCGGCCGCGGAGGTCGACATGCTGCGGGCGCCGACGAGGTAGAACGGGGCCAGCAGCCAGATGGCGAACATCCCGGCGTTGGCGACGAAGGACAGTGCGCCGGCAAAGAGCGCGGGCCGGCGCAACAGGTCGCCGGCCGCGATCAGCCGGGGCGCCCGCGGGGCCGGCGCCGCCGGCATCACGCGCCACGCCCACGCCAGCAGCGCCAGCGCCAGCGGCAGCCGCAGGTAGAACACCGCACGCCAGCTGAAGGCGTCGACCAGCACACCAGCCACGAGAGGCCCCGCGCTCAGCCCAAGCCCCATCATGGCGCCCAGGAACCCGAGCGCGCGCCCGCGCCGACCGGGCGCCACGCCGAGCGTGACCAGACCGGGGGCGGTGCCGTACACGCACCCGCCGCCCAGCCCCTGCACCACCCGCGCGATGAGCAGCCAGCCGAAGGTCGGCGCCAGCGCGCCCATCGCGTAGGCCACCACGCTGAGCGCCAGTCCCGCCCGGAACACACGGCCGTGGCCGACGCGATCGCCGAGCGCGCCGCCGGCCAGCGAGGTCAGCGCGTAGACGAGGACGTAGCACACGATGACCCAGCGCACGCGCTCCGGCGGCACCGCGAAGGCGGTGGCGATGGCGGGGAACGCGATGTTCATCGTGGAGTCGAGCGAGACGACGCAGGCGCCGACCGCCGCGGCCCAGCGGATCACCGGCGTATGATGGCACGGCATGCCCGATCCGCTCACGTGGATGATCCTGATCGGCAGCGCCTTCGTCGGCTCGATCGTCGGCGGCGTGGCGGGCTTCGGGGCCGGCGTCATCCTGCTCCCGGTGGCGGCGTGGACCCTCGGCATCCGCATGGCGGTGCCGGTGCTGACCATCACCATGCTGCTCGGCAACATGTCGCGCCTCTGGTGGAGCCGCGGCGAGACCGACCGTCAGGTCACCCTGCGCTTCCTGCTCGGCGCCGTGCCCGGCACCGCGCTCGGCACCACGATCTTCGTCGCCGCCTCCAGCGACTCGCTCAGCCGGGTGATCGGCGCCTTCCTGCTGGCCTCGGTGCCGCTGCGCCGGGTGCTGATGATGGGGCACTGGCGGGTCCGCCTCGCGCACTTCCCCCTGCTCGGCGTGGTCTTCGGCCTGCTCTCCTCCACCGTCGTCGCCATCGGCGCGGCGCTGACACCGTTCTACCTGGCCTACGGGCTACGCCGGGGTGCCTACATCGCTACCGAGGCGGTCTGTGCCTTCTCCATGCACGTCACGCGGGGGGTGGTGCTGTCGCGCCACCGCCTGCTCACCTGGGAGGTCGTGGCGATCGGCCTCGTGCTGGGCACGGTGATGTTCGCCGGCTCCTGGATCGGCCGCCGGCTGCTCGACCGCATGAGCGACCGCGTGTTCCTGGCCGTCATCGAGGCGCTGCTGGTGCTCATGGGGTTGCAATTCCTCTGCTTCCCGCGGTAAAACGGCCGGGCCATGCCCATCCAGATCAACAAGGCCGTCGTCGGCAAGGAGTCCCCGCCCTTCGTCGTCACCGTGGAGCGCGGGAAGATCAAGGAGTTCGCGCGGGCCATCGGAGACGAGAATCCCCTGTACCTGGACGATCGAGTCGGGGAAGCGTCGGAGTGGGGCGACATCATCGCGCCGCCCACCTTCATGACGACCTTCCGCGACGGCGCCGACAGCGGCGCCTTCCTGCGCGAGCTGGGGACCGATATCTCGCGCATCCTGCACGGCGAGCAGGAGTTCGAGCTGTTCCGGCCCATCCGGCCCGGCGAGACGTTCGTGTGCCGCTCGAAGGTTCTCGACGTCTACGAAAAGACCGGCCGCAGCGGCCCCATGGGCTTCGTGATACGCGAGACCAGCGTGACCGACGCCACCAACGAGATCGTCGCCTTCGTTCGCAGCATCACGGTGGTACGCCTGTGAAGTACGCCAGCATCTACCTGGACGACGTGAAGGTCGGCGACGAGCTGCCGCCGCTGGTGAAGGGCCCGATCCAGCAGATCCAGCTCACCCGCTACGCCGGCGCCTCCGGCGACTTCAACCCGATCCACCAGGACGACGAGTTCGCCAAGGCCGCGGGCATGGGCGGCGTCTTCGCCCACGGCATGCTCTCGATGGGCTTCGTCGGCCAGGCCGTGACCGACTGGGCCGGCCCCGCCGCCGTCCGCAAGCTCGCCGTGCGCTTCGCCGGCCTCGTGCGACTCAAGGACACGATCACCTGCCGTGGCCGCGTCCTTGCCACCCACGGCGGCCTCGTCGACCTCGAGCTCTGGGCCGAGAACCAGCGCGGCGAGAAAGTCGTCACCGGCAAAGCAACGGTCTCGCTCCCCTCGCGCACCTAGTCTCACCGCGCCCCGTGAGCGGGGCGCGCGGGAGGTGGGGGCGGGCGGGGCGACCGGGTCCCCCGAGTTTCCGCGTGAGACCACCGGATGCGCGAAGGATCGGTCGGAGCCTGTCCTACGCGGGGCCCTACACGATCGAAGCCAACGGAAACTCGGAGGACCCGGTCGCCCCGCCCGCCCCCACCTCCCGCCCACCCCACTCACGGCCCGCGATCAGACCCACTGCGCGCGAAGGAGTCTCGATCCTTCCGACCGTGCCTGGGCGCATCGGACAGTCTCACGCGGAATCGCAGGGGACCCTATCGCCCCGCCGCCCCCGCCCGAGCCGGGGCCGCGCGGACGCGGGTCAGCCGCGAGGGGTGAGGCCGTGGGCGCCGAGCCAGTCGCGCAGGGCTTCGCGGGTGGAATCGAAGGCGAGCTGGGTCCAGGGGATCTCGGCGGGCGTGACCCATTCGAGGAGATCGTTCTCGGCGCATGGCGTGAGGGTGCCGCCGGTCACGTGGGCGCGGTACACGATGATCACCGGCGAGCCGGGGTACGAGTAGACGTTGAGCAGGCCCGCGAGGCTCACGGTCAGGCCCGTCTCCTCCCACGTCTCGCGCATGGCGGCGTCGGTCACGGTCTCGCCGAAGTCGACGAAGCCGCCGGGGAAGGTCCACAGGCCACGGCCCGGGTTGATCAAGCGGCGCGTGAGCAGCAGGCGGCCGTCCTGCTCGGGGATGGTGCCGGCCACGACCTTGGGGTTGAGGTAGAAGATGAACTCGCAGCCCGGGCACACCGCCTGCTCGCGCTGATCGGGCGGCACCGGCAACCGTACCAGCTTAGTGGCGCACAGCGGACAGAAGCGCACGGTGGTCGGAGCGAGCATCTTGTGGCCGCGGTCGTCGCTCACGCGCCGCAGTCTACCGCACTCGGGGGGTGTCGCCTTGACACCTCCGGCGAGCCGGTGCTACAACGCGGGTGCTTTCGCCGTCGATGACGGTCGCCCAAGCCAGGAGGCTTCGCATGCGCCGAGGTATCCCGCTCACCATCGCCGTCGTCCTGCTCGCGCTCACCGTCTGGGTCACCGCCGCCACCTGGGGACAGGCCCTCAGCGGCGAGTACAAGATCGGCGTGCTGGAGCCGCTCACCGGCACCCTTTCCGGCGAGGGCAAGCGCCACCTCGAAGGGTTTGAGATCGTCCGCGACCTCATCAACGAGCGGGGCGGCGTGATGGGCAAGAAGCTCGTCTTCGCCGTCGCCGACGCCGCCGATCCCACGGCGGCGGCCAGCGAGGCCAACCGCGTCATCACTCGCGAGAACGTCAAGATCATCACCGGCACCTTCTCCTCCGCGCCTGTGCGGCGCGGCCAGCGAGGCGGCCGCCCGCCAGAACGTCATCTACTGGGAGACGTCGTGCGTCGACCCCCGCTTCAACCAGCGCGGTCTCAAGAATGTCTACCGCACCGAGATCGACGGCACCGGCTTCGGCTGGTACAACATCGAGTTCATCGTCAAGCACCTCGCCCCCCGCTTCAACCTGAAGCCGAACGAGCTGCAAGATCGCCTTCATCTCCGAGGACTCCTCCTACGGCCAGGGCGTGACCGAGTCGGCGCGCGCCGCGGGCCAAGGAGTTCGGCATGCAGGAGGTGGCGCCGCCCGAGTACTACAACTTCACGACGATCAACGACATGACGCCGGTCATCGTCAAGCTCAAGCAGCTGAACCCCGACGTCGTCCATCACATCGCCTTTTCGAACGACGCGCCGCTGTTCTGGCGGCAGGCGCGCGAGCAGAACTTCCAGTTCAAGGCCCTCGTGCACGCCGGCGCCACCGGCTACGGCGGCAGGACTTCGGCAAGGCCATCGGCAACGACGGCAACGGCGTGTTCGCGCTGCTGGAGCCGGGTCCGGGCTTCAAGCATCGAGACAGCTCAGGCCCGACGGGCAGCAGATCGAGAGGGCGTTCCGCGATGCCGTGCAGAAGCGAGACCGGCGTCCTACCCCTTCGGCGCCCACCAGCTCGCCGGCGGCGGCCTGTGGCTGCTCAAGCTCGTGCTCGACGCGTGCGCAAGAGCGACGATCCCGACAAGTTCCGCTCGGCCGTCCTGGCGCTCGACCTGCCGATCGGGACGATGATCAACGGCTGGGGCGTGAAGTTCGCCGACGACGGCCAGAACTCCAACGAGCGCGTGCAGCACTACATGCTGCAGTGGCAGGGCGGCCAGCTCGTCACCGTGTGGCCGGAGGAGTTCACGACCAACCGCGCGAAGTGGATTCCGCTCGGCGCCCTGGGACGCGCGCAAGTAGCGACGTCCTTCGCTCAGCTTCGCCGCCGTCTCCACCGTTCTCCTGGGGGGCATCTACGCCCTGATCGCGGTGGGCCTCACCCTGATCTTCGGGATCATGCGCGTCGTGAACTTCGCCCACGGCGAGTTCCTGATGCTCGGCATGTACCTGGCGTTCTGGTCGTTCACCCTGCTATCGCTCGACCCCTGGTTCGTGCTGTTCGTCTCCATTCCGCTCTTCTTCGGCATCGGCCTGGCTCACCTACGTGCTGATCATGAAGGGCGTGATCCACGCCTCCCACAACGTGCAGATCTTCACCACGGTCGGCCTGTCGATCGCGCTCCAGAACCTGGCCCTCGTGCTGTGGTCGGGCGACTTTCACACCGTGCGGCCCTGGCACGCGCTGACGCCGATCCGCGTGGCCGGCACCGCCTTCAACCTCTCGCAGGTCGGGGCCTTCGTCATCGCCATCGGGCTGACGATCGCGCTCGTTCGCCTTCATGCGGCTCACGCACACCGGACAGGTCATGCGCGCCACCGCCCAGGACCGCGACGCCGCCATCCTGATGGGCATCGACACCGACCGGGTGTACCGCATCACTTTCGCGCTGGGCATCGCCTCCGTCGGGGCCGCCGGCGTCCTCGTCTCGCCGCTCTACGCCGTCTACCCGACGGCCGGACTGCAGTTCGTCCTGATCTCCTACGTGGTGGTCGTGCTGGGCGGGCTCGGTGACATGGTCGGCGCCCTCATCGGCAGCCTCATCGTGGCCACGGTCGAGGTGACGGGCTCCTACTTCTTCGGCACCGCCTGGAAGGAGATCTTCTACTTCGTCCTGTTCATCGGCGTCCTCGTCTTCCGGCCGGCCGGCCTGTTCGGCCAGCGCGGCGCCGAGAACATCGGCGTGTGATGGCCGCCGCCCTGGCGCGCCACTGGGGCGCCCTCCTGATCTTCGGCGTGGCCGCGATCACCCCGATCCTCGTGCGCGATGCCTACTTCCTCGACAGCCTCGTCCTGATCTTGTTGTGGGGGGCACTGTCGGCGGCCTGGAACGTGGCCGGCGGCTACGCCGGCCAGGTCTCGATCGGCCACGCAGCGTTCTTCGGCATCGGCGCCTACTCGGCCGCTCTGCTCGGCACGCGCTGGCACCAGTCGCCGTGGCTCGGCATGCTCGTCGGCGTCGCCCTCTCTCTCGTGGCTGGTGGCGCCATCGGCTTCCTGTCCAACCGTCTCAAGGGGCCCTACTTCGCGCTCGCCACCATCGCCTTCTCGCAGGTGCTGCTCATCGTGGCCAGCCGCTGGCGCGCCTTCACCTCCGGCTCGGAGGGCATTCCCGTCCCCTTCCGGCCGGGCTTCGCCACGCTCGGCCTCGGCCACGTGGCGTGGGTGTACCTGGCGCTGGTGGTGGCGGTCCTCTACTGGGGCATCCAGCTCTGGCTCGAGCACTCGCGCTTCGGCTACCGGCTGGCCGGGGTGCGCGAGGACGAGGACGCCGCCCAGGCGCTGGGGGTTCCCGCCCGCCGGCTCAAGGTGATCGCGGTCACGGCCAGCGCAGCCCTGACCGCGATGTGCGGAACGCTGTGGGCACAGTACGTCGGCTTCGTGGACCCGTTCTACGTCTTCTCCGTCGATCTCTCGGTGCGCTTCGCCCTCGACGCGATCATCGGCGGCATGGGCACCGCCGCTCGGCCCCTTCCTGGGCTCGATCCTCATCACGTCGCTGGAGACGTATCTGCGGGCGACGCTGTCCGGGGTGAAGTCCGGCTTCACCGGCATCTACCTGATCGTGTACGGGGTGGTCCTGATCCTCGTGGTGCGCTTCATCCCCGAGGGGCTGGCCGGCCTCGCCAGCCGCCTGCGCGCCCGGTGGACGCGGGCCCAGGCGTGAGCGTGCCGGCGCCCGCCCTGCTCACGCTGGAGCGCGTCACCAAGCGCTTCGGCGGCCTCACCGCCGTCCGCGACGTCAGCCTCGAGGTCCGCAGCGGCGACCTGCTCGGCATCATCGGCCCCAACGGCGCCGGCAAGACCACACTCTTCCACGTGATCTCCGGCTACTACCGGGCCGACGAGGGCCGCGTCGTCTTCGACGGCAACGACGTCACCGCCCAGCCGGCCCACGCGATCTCTCGCCTCGGTCTGACCCGCACGTTCCAGATCGTGAAGCCGTTCGGCAACCTCTCCGTACTCGATAACGTGATGATCGGTGCCCTCACCCGCCGGGCCTCCACGCGCCAGGCGCGAGCCGACGCCGAGCGGGTGATCGACCTCTGCGGCCTCGGCCCCCACGCCGCCGCCCGGGCTCGCGCGCTGCCGCTGGCCCTGCGCAAGCGGCTGGAGGTGGCGCGCGCGCTGGCCACCCAGCCCCGCCTGCTGTTGCTCGACGAGGTGATGGCCGGCCTCAACCCGACCGAGCTGGGCGGGATGATCGATCTCATCCGCCGCCTGCACGCCGAGGGGCTGACGCTGATCGTGATCGAGCACATCATGGCCGCGATGATGCGGCTGGCCCAGCGCATCGTCATGCTGCACCACGGCGAGAAGATCGCCGAGGGCACCCCGCGCGAGATCACCAGCGATCGCCGGGTGATCGACGCCTACCTGGGCGAGGAGTTCGTGCTTGCTGAGGCTTGAGGGCGTCGACGCCTACTACGACGATCTGCAGGCCCTCTTCGAGGTCTCGCTGGAGGTCGAGCAGGGCCGCGTCTTCGCCCTGGTCGGGGCCAACGCCGCCGGCAAGTCGACCACGCTGCGGGTGATCTCCGGCCTGGTGACGCCGCGACGCGGCCGCGTCGTGCTGGACGGCCAGGACCTCACG
This sequence comes from uncultured Candidatus Rokubacteria bacterium, assembly GCA_963827505.1. Taxonomy (GTDB): domain Bacteria; phylum Methylomirabilota; class Methylomirabilia; order Rokubacteriales; family CSP1-6; genus AR5. Next base: position 561,841 of record CAWHBD010000001.1, read on the forward strand.
CGGGTGCCCGCCCACCAGCGTGTCGACCGCGGGATCGTGCAGGTCCCCGAGGGCCGCCGCCTGTTCCCGTTCATGACCGTGGCCGAAAACCTGATGCTCGGCGCCCACACCCCGCGTGCGCGCACTGTCCGCGACGAGACGCTGCGCTACGTCTACCGCCTCTTCCCGGTGCTGGAGGAGCGCCGCGCGCAGCTAGCCGGTTCGCTCTCCGGCGGCGAGCAGCAGATGTGCGCCATCGGCCGCGCCCTCATGGCCAAGCCCCGCGTGCTGATGCTGGACGAGCCGACGCTCGGGCTGGCCCCGGTCCTGGTCGCGCGCATCTTCGAGACCGTTCGCACGATCAACGCCGACGGCATGACCGTCCTGCTCGTCGAACAGAACGTCCGCCAAGCGCTGACGCTGGCCGACCGCGCCGCCGTCCTGGAATCCGGCCACCTGGTCCTGACCGGCCACGGCCGCGACCTCCTCACCGACGACCGCCTCAAGCGCGCCTACCTCGGCCTGTAGTCACCCCCGCCCGCAGGTGGGATGCGCGCCGTGCGCGCTCTCTCGCGGCGGGCTGAGCGAGCCGCCTACATCCGACGCAACCCCGACTCCCTCAGATCGAGCACCGTGGCTACCGCGCGGTGTTGTGGGTGGGGCGGGTGGGGCGCGCCCGGAGCGGCCGAGCGTTGGATGCGCCATCATGGAGAGCCGTGCCCCGCGGATTCTCTCGGGGCGGGGCGATCGAGCCGCCAACGTCAGACTGCCGCAACCCCAGCCCCCAATTGGGGGATGGGGGGCCGAGTCGAGCCCCGCTCGCGCAATTCAGGCGAGCCATGCCGGCGCACCCAACGCTCGGCCGCTCCGGGCGCGCCCCACCTGCCTCGCCCGTGAGTCCGCCCTAAGGCCGTGGCGCCGCCAGAGCGCTTCCGCCTCGTCGAACTCGCCCGCGGCGAGCTGCTTGAGCCCGGTGCGATCGTACACGTGCCCGAGCAACAGGTGCAGCGTCGCCTCCTCGGGCGCCGCCCCGATCGCGGCCAGCAGCTCACGCCGGGCATCGGCGTACAGCGTCTCCTGGAAGAGCAGCCCGGCCCGCATCAGGGCCAGCGTCGCCGGCGGGTAGCCGGCCGCACCGGACGGCGTGAGCACGCCGAGCGCCTCGTTCACGCGGGTGGCGTCGGCGGTCGGGGCGACGTCGAACGACGCCCGTTGCACGCCGTGCTCGCGGCTCGACAGCTCCCACGTGTAGCGATGGCCGGGCGTCAGCTTCGGTGCGCTCGACGGGTAGACCAGCGGACGTCGCTCGACGTCGGCCTGCTCCCACACCACGGCGTTCTGTGCCCCCAGCAGCCGGACCTGGTACTTGAGCCGATCGGAGCCCGCCCACTCGAACGTGAGCGCACCGGGCAGCACGCGCGTGTCGCGAGGGGCCAGGATGAGCGGCGGCTGCGCGCGCACGCTGCGTACGGACAGTGACTGGTACGTCTTCTCGCGCTGCTGGCCGAGCAGGAAGTTGGTGACGTTGCCCAGCACGGCCTTGGCGCGATCGGAGCCGCCCGGCCCCGCCGCCGCCGCCACCGTGAAGGGCGAGTTGGCCTCGGTCACCACCTGGGTGCCGCGGCCTCCCGTGAAGACCACCACCGCCCGCCCCTCGCCGGCCACCCGCACCTGGTCGCCGGCCCGCAGCGAGAGCAGCGGCTTTGGTGCCGCCCAGTCCTGACCCGACACCTTGACCTCGACCTTGCCCTTCTTGACCTGAATCTCGGTCAGCACCGCCAGTGGGTCCTGCGCCCACGCCACCCCCGCAACGAGCACCAGCATTCCGGAGACGATCAGCTCGCGTACGGCCCTCATGCCTCGCTCCTCTCGTGGACCAGCACTTCGAAGACCCGGACCTTTTCGACCCGTCCCTTGACGGCCACCGGACCACAGTCACGCACCCGGACCCGATCGCCCACCACCGCCAGCGTCTCCTCGGTGATCAGCATCGTCGTGCCCAGGTCCTTGTTCAGTCCCTCCACGCGCGAGGCCACGTTCACTGGATCGCCGATGACCGTGTACTTGATGCGCTCACGGCCCCCGACGTTGCCGGCGAACACGGAGCCGGTGTGGATCCCGATCCCCATGCGCAGGCTCGGCAGCCCCGCCGCCTGCCAGCGCACGTTGAGAGCCTCCAGCGCTCGGTCCATGGCCACGGCGCTCTGCACGGCGTTCCAGGCGTGGTCGACGTCGTCGACGGGCGCACCGAACACGGCCATCACGGCGTCGCCGACGAAGTCATTGATCATACCCCGATGGGCGAAGATCGCCGCCGTCATCGCGTCGAAATACTCGTTGAGGTGAGCGGCGATGGCCTCGGGCGTCATCTGCTCGGACAGCGTCGTGAACCCGCGCAGATCCGAGAACAGGATGGACACCTCACGATGCTCACCGCGCAGGCTGGGCGCGTCGGCCAGCACCTTGGCCATCACATCGCGCGAGAGGTAGCGCGAGAACGAGTCGCGGAACCGCCGCCGGTCGAGCGCGTCGCTGCCGAGTCCCATGAGCGAGGCGGCCAACACCGGCAGCACGAAGTCGATCCAGTAGCCGCCGCGATCGAAGGCCAGCAGCGCGGCCGGCACTCCGAGCGCGACGGCGCCGGCCACGCACACCAGGGTGCCAGTCAGCGGCCGCAGCGTGACCAGGACGACTCCGGCCGCCAGCACGACGAAGACGTTGATGGCCAGCCCCACGCCCCACCCGGACGGCCGGATGAATCGCCGTGTCGTCAGCATGTGCACCACGTTGGCGTGGATCTCCACGCCAGCCATCGGCCCGTGCGGCGTGGGATAGATATCGCGGCTGTCCGCGAAGGTGCCCCCGACGAGCGCGATCCGTCCCCGCAACGGATTGTCGGCGGCGGGATCGCCGTCGCTGTCCCCCAGGGCAGCCACCACGTCGCTCGAGATCGTGGTGAAGGTGCCGCGCGGCCCCACGTAGTTGATCGGCCACTCCACGCCGGGCCGGACGACGACCGCCGGCGCGCCGGACGGCGCCAGGCCGGTGGAGGCGTGCAGGCGGGGCAGCGCCAGCGGCGCCCCCGTCACCATGGCGTCCTCCAGCGCGCGGGGCTCGATCCCGGCCAGTCGCGCCGCCACCGCCAGCGCCAGGGTCGGGGCCGGACGATCGTCGGGCCCCGGCAGGACCGCGTCGATCCGGCGGATCACGCCGTCGGCGTCGGCGGGGACGGCCGGCGACGCCAGGAGCACCGACGGGCCCAGCGACGCCGTGCCCAGCGGCACCGCGCCCGGCCCCAGCGGTCCCAGCAGCACCACCCGGCTGAGGCCGTTGTCGGAGAATGCGCGGATGGCGCCGGCCAGGGCGGCGTCCTCGGGCGAGGCGGTCGGCGTCGAGAACATGATGTCGATGCCGATCACGGCAACGCCGCTCTTCTGCAGCCCCCGGACGACCCGGGCCAGATAGCGGCGCGAGATCGGATTGCGGCGGCCCAGCCCCTCGAAGGCCGCTTCGTCGATCGCGATCAGTACCACGTCGTGCGGCGGCTGGCGGCCCTGCAGCTGCTGGAGGATGTCGAAGGCCCAGACCTGCCACCGCTCGAAGTAGCCGAGCGAGGAGCCGGCGGAGACGAGCAGCGCGGCGACCAGCCCCACCGCCCACAGCTTGAGCACGCGTCCGCGTCGCAGCGTCCACCAGGCGCCGAGGCGGTGACCCATCCTCGCCCTACCGGCTCCGCACCTTGGTGAGGGGCATGACGCCCTCCAGCTCGCCCTTCATCACGGGATGCTGGTTGCCGCCCACCGCACGCGACTTCCGGACCACCTGCTGCTCGACGTACTCGTACAGCTCTTGCAGGCTCACGATGCCGTCGCGGTTGAGATCCCCAGCTCCCTTGAGCCCCTCGGCCAGGTAGTACGTGAAGATTCCGTGGCCCAGCTCGGGCAGCTCCACCGACACCTCGCTCGTCCGCGAGGCGGTGACGATCGCGCGCCCCTTGGAGCGAGTCAGCCGATCCAGGAACAGATCGTCCACCGCGCCGGCCCGGGTCTTGCGCGAGGCGAAGGTCCGGCCGCCCGCCCCGCCCGTATAGCAGGCGTCCAGGAACATCACCACGCGCTCGGCCTCGATCCGTCCGAAGATCGTCTGCAGCTCGTCCATCGGCAGCGCCGTCGAGTAGAGGTCGTCGGGGTCGGCGTCGCTCGGGATCAGGTACTTGGCGAGGCCGTCACGCTCGAGGCCGCGCGGGTCCACCTCGGGGGCGCCGTGGCCGGCGAAGTACACGATGACCGTGTCGTCCTTCTGGGCGGCCCGGGCCAGGAACGTGCCCAGCGCGTACTTGATGTTGCGCAGCGTCGGCTTGCGCTCCGTCCGGTCGGTCAGCAGCAGCACGTTGTCCTTCTTGAAACCGCCGGCGCCGGTCAGCACGCTGTACATCGCGTCGGCGTCGGCGACCGTGTACTTCAGCGTGGGGATGGAGACGTTCTCGTAGCGGCCGACGCCGATGACGACGGCGTAGGCCTCGCGGGTGATCGGCACCGGCACCGGGGTTGGGGTCCCCGCCGCCGCCATGGCCCGGCGCTCCAGCGTGACCGTGCGGACCTCCTGGCGCACGGTGCCGTCGGTCTCGCGCGCGGTCAGCACGATCGTGTTGGTTCCCTCGCGCAAAGTCACCGGCGCCGTCACCACGACCGAGGCCTGCGGCTTGGCCTCGGCCTGACGGTGCACCTCGGCGCCGTTGAGTGTCACGGTGACGTTGCCCACACCCCGGCTGGAGGTCACCACCGCCGTCACCACCGTGTGCTCCTCGCTCACGCGGGCGCCGTCAGCGGGATTGCGCATGGCGATCGTCAGCGGCATCGCCCGGTCGTAGTGGATCGTGCGCAGCTCCTGGCGGATCGCCCCGTCAGCATCGGTGGCGGCCACCACAAGCAGGTTCGGCCCCTCGCGCAGCTTGAGGGAGGCGTTGAGCGACACCGCCGGCCGCGGGCTCCGCTCCTCGATCTTGCTGACTTCGGCACCGTTGAGCGTCACCACGACGCGGACCACCCCGCGGCCGCCGGTGACGAGACCAGCCAGCGGCACCGTCTCCCGGTCCACGCGCGCCTGGTCCGCCGGCGTCGAGAGCAAGACCGCCAGGGCTCCGGCCGGAGCCGGCGGCGGCGCCGGGACGGGCGCCGGCACACGCGGTGACGGCTTCGGCACCTCCGCCACCGGCGGCGGTTCCGGCCGGGCCCGCTCGGCGGGTGGCGTCTCGGCCGGCCCCTGGGCGATAGCCGGGGGCGCGCCACCGAGCTCGAGCGTGAGCAGAGCCTTGCTGGACACCGCCTTGACGATGCGCTGGACCTGGGGCGCGTACCACCACGTCACCTCGAACACCGCCTCACGGGCAGCGGCGCCGTAGCGCTGATACGGGCTCAGCGCCCCGAAGGTCCCGGGGATCTCGGGATCGTAGGTGAAGCGCACCCGCAACGTATCGAAGGTGCCGCCGGCCACGGTGATACGCTCGGCCCCCTCCACCCGCCAGCTCGCCTGCACCTCGGGGCTAGCCCCGGGCACGCGGACGATAGCCCGGCCCATGCCCCGCTTGCCCGGCTCCAGGGGCCACGTCACCCGCGGCGGCTCCTGGATCTCCAGCGTCTCGGAACCGCGCTTGACGTAGGTGAACGCCAGGTCTCGTGTGAGCCAGATCTCACGGTCGCCGGCGGTGAAGACGTAAGCGTTCTTCTCCAGGCGAGCCAGCCGGTACGTCCCATCCTGCAGGACCCAGGTATCACCCACCGCATAGGTCGGGCGCTCGGCCCGCGGCGTCTGGGCCCCCGTTCCCGCCGGAAGCGCGATCAGTCCCGCGAGCAGGACGGCCAGCAGCCCGCGGGTCACTTGCGACCCACCTTGGCCAGGGGCAGCACGCCCTCGAGCTCGCCCTTCATCACCGGGTGCTGGTTGCCGCCCACCGCGCGCGACTTCGTCGCCACCTGCTGCTCCACGAACTCATAGAGCTCCTGCAAGCTCACGATCCCATCCCGATTCAGGTCGGCCGCGCCCTTGAGCCCGTCCACCAGGAAGTAGCTGAAGATGCCGTGGCCAAGCTCCGGCAGCTCGATGGACACCTCGTTCGTCCGGGAGGCGGTGACGATCGCCCGCCCCTTGGAGCGCGTCAGCCGCTCCAGGAACAGGTCGTCGACCGCACCGGCCCGCGTCCGCTTGGACGAGAACGTGCGGCCGCCGGCCGCCCCGCTGTAGCAGGCATCGAGGAACGCGACGACGCGCTCGGCCTCGATCCGTCCGAAGATCGTCTGCAGCTCGTCCATGGGCAACGCCGTGGAGTAGAGATCGTCGGGATCGGCATCGCTCGGGATCAGATACTTGGCCAGGCCGTCGCGCTCCAGGCCGCGCGTGTCGACTTCGGGCGCCCCGTGGCCGGCGAAGAAGATCACGACGGTGTCATCCTTCTTGGCCGAGCGGCCCAGGAAGGTCCCCAGCGCCCACTTGATGTTGCGCAGCGTCGGCTTGCGCTCGCTGCGGTCGGTCAGCAGCAGCACGTTGTCCTTCTTGAAGGCGGCCGGCCCGACGAGCGTCTGGTAGATCGCCTCGGCGTCGGGCACCGTGTAGCGCAGCCGGGGGATCGTCACGTTCTCGTACTGGCCGACGCCGATCACCACCGCCCACCGGTCGTGGGCCGGCGCCGGCGGCGCGACCGCCGGGGGCGGCGTGGCCGCCACCTTCGGCGGATCGTAGATCACGGTCCGTACCTCCTGGCGAACGGTGCCGTCGGCCTCGGCCGCGGTCAGCACGACGGCGTTGGGACCGGGCCGCAAGGTCAGCGGCGCCGCCACCGCCACCGACTTCGGCGTGTTCTTCTCGGCCTGCGACCACACCTCGGTGCCGTTGAGCAGCACCTTGGCGCTCGCCACGCCCTTGCTGGAGGTCACCACCGCGGCCACCACGCTGGCAGCGTCCGTCACCCGGGCCCGGTCCTCGGGGAAGCGGAAGGCCAGGGTCAGCGGAGCCACGCGCTCGAACTGGACGGCGCGCAGCTCCTGGCTCAGACGGCCGTCGGTGTCGGCGGCGGTCACGACGATGGTGTTTCCGCCTTCCTGCAGCTTCAGCGGCACGTTCAGCGCGATGGCCGGGAGCGCCGTCTTCTCGACCTGCTGGCTCACCTCGACGCCATTGAGCGTGACCGTCACCCGGCTCACGCCCTTGCCGGCGGAGACGATCCCGGCCAGCACCGCGGCCTCCTGGCCGACCCGGGCGCGATCGGTGGGCGACGACAGCGCGATGGTCAGCCGCACCGGCTCGGCCGCCCGCGCGGATGGCTCTGGCGCGCGGGCCGATGGCTCGGCGGCCCGCGCCGGCCGCTCCGGCGTCGTTGGCGCCGGCCGGGCGATCGCGGGAGGCCCGGGCTCGCGGACCATCGGGCCCGGGCGGTCCGGCAACCGTCCCGCACCGCCCGGCGAACCTCCAGCGGGCTCGGCGGTTGGCCCCGCCCCCCGCATGACCACCCGTGCCTCCTGTCGGCGTTCCCCGGCGGCGTCGATGGCGGTGACGAGCAGCACGTTCCGCCCCTCGACGAGCGGCACCGGAACGCTGAACTCCAGCGTGGGGGCGGGCGCGGCACGCGCCCCCTCGCGCGCCACCTGGGCGCCGTTGAGCGAGACGATCACGTCGACGACGCCGTTACCGCTGCGCGCGACGCCTTTGACGAGGGTCCGATCGCCCGGCGGGCCCGGCGCCGGCGGCTCGAGCGCGATCCGCAGGGCTCGGGCCGGTCCACGGCGGCGATGACGAACGAGGGAAGCCCCCAGGGATCGCCGCGCGGGTTCACGGCGGTGATCTTCACGAGCTGCCGGGCCTGCGGCGCGTACCACATCGACAGCTGGAAGACGCGTTGCTCCCGACCACGGTTGCTGTCGCGGGGGGTCTCGATCCGCACATCGATCCGGAACGCCTTGATCCGGCCCCCGGGAATCGGGATGTCGTCGAACGACGCCACGTTCCACAGGAAGCGCGAGTAGACGCCGGCGCTGTTACCCTCCCAGCGCCACGTCCCCCAGCTCGAGCCTGACTTGCCGACCTCGAGCGGCCAGGCGATCGCCGGCGGCGGGTCGAACTCGAGCAGGGCGTTGTTCTTCTGCACGAGCGCCAGCATGAGGTCCTTCGTGAGTCGCACCTGGCGCTCGGCGCTGGCCGCGAAGACGTACTGATCCTTCTCGATGCGGATCAGCTCGTACACCCCGTCGTTGCGGACCCAACGATCGCCGACCGCGTAGGTGGGCCGCTCCGCCTGGGGCTTCTGGGCCCCCGCCGCCGGGGGCAGCAGCACCAGCGCGAGCGCCGCCAGCAGCCCGATCACTCGTCGCCTCGCGGCTCGCGTCACGTTTTCCTCCGGCATGGGGACCCCGCGCCAATGCTCCGAGCGCCAGCGCTGCGGTCGAGCGGGCCCAACCAGCATAGGTGTCCGCGCGCGGATTGGTCAAATAAGTTCTACGGTTTTACAATTTGCGCTGGGAGGAGACATGAAGATCGACCGGGGGCGGCTGGAGGGCACCATCGAGGAGCTGGGTCGCATCGGCGCCACCGAGAGGGGTGGGCTGACCCGGCTGGCCCTGAGCGACGAGGACAGGCAGGGGCGCGACCTCATGGTCGCCTGGATGCGCCGGGCCGGGCTGCGGGTCACCGTCGACCAGATGGGCAACATCTTCGGGGAGCGCGCGGGCGACCCCGGCCGGCCGCCCGTCATGATGGGCTCGCACGTCGACTCGGTGCCCACCGGGGGCAAGTACGACGGCCAGCTCGGCGTGCTCTGCGCGCTGGAAGCGATCCGCACCCTCGACGACCATCGCGTCCGGACGCGCCATCCGGTGACGCTGGCCATCTTCACGAACGAGGAGGGCGCCCGCTTCCAGCCGGCGATGATCGCCAGCGGCGTGCTGGCCGGCAAGATCCCGCTGGAGGACGCCTACAACGCGCGCGACAAGGACGGGCTGCGCCTGGTCGACGAGCTGGAGCGCATCGGCTACCTGGGCTCGGAGCCGTGCGTGCCGCGGCCTGTGCGCGCCTATCTCGAGCTGCACATCGAGCAGGGACCGCAGCTCGAGGAGGAAGGGCTCTCGGTCGGCGTCGTCGAGGGCATCGTGGCCATCGCGTGGTCACGGCTGACGATCCACGGCGTGCAGGACCACGCCGGCCCCACGCCCATGCGCATCCGCCACGACGCGCTGGTGGCCGCCGCCGAGGTGGTGGCCGGCGTCCGCGGCATCGCCCGCGAGCTGGGCGGTGACCTCGTCACCACCGTCGGCAACCTGACCGTGTCGCCCAACATCCCCAACGCCATCTCCGGCCGGGTGGCGCTGTCGATCGACATGCGCGATCCCCGCGACAGCACCCTGGACCGCGCGCGCCCGTTGCTCGATCGAGTCGTGGCCGAGGCGTGCCGGCGCGAGGGCGTGACGTACGAGCTCGACCACTACTGGCGGGTACCCTTCACGCCGTTCGACCGTGAGGTCGTCGACACTGTCGAGCGCGCCGCGCGAGGCTCGGGCGCGCGCTACCGGCGGCTCCTGTCGGGCGCCGGCCACGACGCCCAGTACATGGCGGCGATCGGGCCGGCCGGCATGGTCTTCGTACCGTCGCGCGACGGCCGCAGCCACTGCGAAGAGGAGTTCACGGCGATGGACGACATCGAGTACGGCGCCAACACCCTGCTCGGCGCCGCCCTCGACCTGGCGGAGCGGGGCTGACCGGCGGCCCGCTCAGCCGAGCGGGCCGAGCACCAGCACGAGCGGCAGCGTCAGGATCAGCGCCGAGCACAGCCAGCGGCCCGACGGCCGACCCTGGGCCCTCGCCCGGAAGCCCATGCCGATCGTCGCGAACGCCGAGACCGCGGAGATGAGGACGATCGCCAGGGCCAGCAGGCCCCGATTGATGCAGCCGAACAACAGCACCGGGGTGAAGTAGAGACCAATCACCGCGGCGGGGGCGAGCGACGGCAGGGCCACGTGTCGGAGCAGTACGGTCATCGGCACAGCCTCCCTCTCAAGGCTAGCCAGGCGATGCCGACCCGGCCAAGGGGAACCGCCGACCGCGACCCAAGTCCGCGTCAGCGCAGGAGGGCGGTCAGGGTGAGAGCGACGGCGGCGTTGTTCACGGCGTGCGCGGCCATCGCGGGCAGCAGGCTGCTCGTTCTCTCGTAGCTCCACGCCCACAGCAGGCCCGACAGGAAGACGCTCACGAAGCCAGCGACGCCGTAGCCGTGCGCCAGCGCGAAGACGAGGGCGCTGCCGAGCGCGGCCAGCGGCCACGCCAGGCGAACGCGCAGGGTGCCGTAGAGCAGGCCCCGGAAGATCAGCTCTTCGAACACGGGCGCGAAGACGAGTGAGCCCAGCAGCGAGACCGCCACTACCGCCGGCCCACCCCAGGCCAGATCGGCGTCGAACCCCTCCGTCCAGTGCGAGGTCAGTCCCAGTGGATCGGCCACCAAGCCGAGACCGAGATCGATCACCACGCCGGCGGCGACGAGCACTGCCGTCATCCCCAGCACCGCGCGGAGCCCCCCTGCCCGTGGCCACAGCCCAAAGGAGGCCCCGAAGGTCAGGCCGGCGGGCGCCAGCAGCGCCCACCACGCGAGACCCAGCAGTGGCAGGTACATCAGCGGCTGGTCGAGCGCCTCGCCCAGGACCGGGACATCCACCATCCAGTGGTTGACGAACAGGAGCGTGCCCAGCACGAGCGCGGCCAGGGCGCCACCGCGCACCAGCGTGGCCAGCCCGGCACCGAGCGACCACGGCGGTGGCAGTGGGGCCGCCGCGACCGCCCACCCTGCGATCGACGGCCGCCGCCACCGCCACAGCGCGACGAGCCCGGCCGCGAGCAGCCCGATCTCGAGCGCGGCGAGCCCACGCAGACGCCACAACAGTTGGTGGGCCCGGGCGGCCAGGGCCGCACGCGCCGCCTCGGCAAGTGCGGCGTCACCGGCGGGCCCGGCCACGCGCAGCGCCAGCACGTCGGCGAACCAGCCGGGGCCGAGCTCGGCGAGGGTCTCCCCGGCGCGCTCAGGATCGACCTCGCCGGCGCCGAGGTAGGCCGCCGCGATGACACCTCCGTAGTCCTCCAGCGGCTCACCGCGCGCCTGCCACTGGCCGAGCACGCGCTCCAGTCGCTCGCGGCGATCGGCCTCGCCGAGCAACACCGCCAGCCGCAGGTCGACGCCGGGCGCGAGCGACTCGGCCGCCAGCTCGTCGTACCAGGCGATGGCCTGCCCGAGCTCGGCGGCGCTATCGCTGAGGCCGAGCGTGTAGAGGCGACGCTCCCACGGCGCAGCGCCCGCCAGCGCATCCTGCATGTCCATGGTGCGACTCACCACCAGCGCGAGGGCGCGCTCGGGAGACTCGACGACGCTGAGGCGGGAGCCGCCGAGGTGCGCAAGCACCAGCAGGGCGATCGCCGCCGCCAGCACGAGCGCGGCGACGATCGTGACGACGATCCCCGCCACGCTGCGCACGGGTGGCGTCGGCGCGACCACCAGGGCCTCCGGGGGCGACGGGAGCGGCTCGGCGGGCGTGAGGTCCGTGGCCGCGCTACTCGGCAGGGGGCAGGGCGTCGCCGGTCACGTAGGGCACGACCCGGGCCTGGGGGCGCACGCGAACACGGGCGACGACCGGCAGGTGGTCGGAGGCGACGCGGGCCAGCCGGCTGCGATGCGCGTGGAAGGCCTCGCCCTGCAGCTCGACGTCCCAGTAGATCCGGTCCAGGCGAAAGAGCGGGAACACCGCCGGGTGCGTGCGCCGCATCCGCCGCATGGGCGAGGAGAACTCGCGGTGGAAGCCTCGAGTGACGGGACCGCGATGCCATTCGTTGAAGTCGCCGAGCAGCAGGCGAGGCCCCGCGCAATCGGCAGCCCGCAGGAAGGCGGCCAGCAGATCGACCTGCGCGCGCCGCTCGCGGAAGCCGAGACCGAAGTGGCAGTTGAAGACGTGCACCGCGGTGCCGTCGACCCCGAGGTCGACTCGCAGGCAGCCGCGGGGCTCCCGCCCGTCGCACGACAGGTCGCACCGGGTCGAGGCCAGCACCGGCAGCCGCGTGAGGACGGCGTTGCCGTACGTCCCGTCACCGTGCGGACGCGTCTCGCCCATCACCAGCGTCATCCCGAGGGCCGAGGCCAGGTAGGTGGCCTGGTCGGCGTAGGCGACGGCGCTGTTGACGCGCACGACCTCCTGCAGGCCGATCACGTCGGGATCGATCTCGCGGATGACGCGGGCGATGCGGTCGACGTCGAGGCGGCGGTCCAGACCGATGCCCCGATGAATGTTGTAGCTGGCAGCGACCAGCGGCGTCACGGTCCCACCTGGTAACGCACGAAGTGGGGGTAGAGCTGGATCGGGTGCGTGATCGGCGTGGTCAGGTCGACGCCGGGCGGCGTGACGATGAAGGTCTGCATCTCCTCGGCGGTGGGGCCGGCGTGAGCGCCCGTCTCGGTGATGAACGACACGTGGCCGTCGGCCGACTCCAGACCGTAGATCACCAGGTCACCGGCGCTGGGCATGGCCATCAGGTCGCGGACACCGGCCTGCACGAGGTCGAGGTCGGCGCGGCCGTTGAAAGGCCCCGCCCCCAGCTCCTCGACGCGATACCGCTTCCCGCGCCAGTAGCACACGGGACCGTCGGCGGTGCGGGCCAGCACGAAGCCGAAGCCGCGGGCGCGCGAGATCGCCTCGGCCAGGCCGGGGACGCGCGCCTCCACCTGCTCGAGCGTGAGCGGGTTGGGATCGTCGAGGAAATAGACGAAGGCGTTGGGCCCGGCGGCGATCACCCGGACGCCGCCCTTCTCCCGCGCCTCCTTCACCTCACCCAGCATCCAGGGGAAGTCGTGCTCGAGGTAGTTGACGAAACGCTGGACCATGCCGATCACCCGGCCGCTGCGAACGGCCTTGATGCCGCTGGTGAGCCGTCGCCCCGGCGGCCGGCCGGGTGCCACCTCGTGGGCGCCGGCCGGATCCAGGAAGTCCTCGAAGAGCATGCGCTCGATCCGCCGGCCCCCGGTCAGCTGCCCGAACGGCGTGCAGTGGGCCTGGCCGTGATCGGCCAGCAAATAAATGTCGTAGCGGTGCTCGGGCACGCGGCGAGTCGCGCTCCACAGCGCCCGCAGCGAGTGGTCGATCACGCGCAGCGAGCGCAGCGCCCGGCGGTGGTCCGGGCCCCAGGCGTGGGCGAAGATGTCGTAGTCGAGGTAGTTCACGTAGACGGCCGGGGTGCCCGCGTAGATGTCGCGCGCCGTCGACAGCGTGAACAGCTCGCGGATCCACACCGACACGCCGATCTTCAGCACGAGCAGCTTCCAGCCGCGCACCGCCCGTAGCGGGTCGGCGATGAAGGCGAGCAGGGCGAGGCCGATCTGGGCCAGCGAGATCGCCACGCTCTTGAGGACGACCCAGACCAGGACCACGGCGGCCGACAGTGCGCGCAGCAGGCCCGGCGCCGAGGGCCGCTTGAGCTGCGCGAAGGTGAGCAGGCTGTTGTCGGCGCCGCCCGTGAAGACGCAGCCGTAGGTGCTCCCGCCGGTGACGATGCCGAGCCGCCCGGCTGCCTGCGCCTCCTCGACGTGGGCGGCATCGCCGGCGCGCGGGAAGTACACGTCGGCCCGGCGGCGCTTGTCGTGGTAGTGGAAGCCCGGGATGTCCGGCTGCACGCCGTACATCGCGGCCATCTGGAAGGCGGGGGTCGAGGTCGGCAGCCCCACCGACATCGGGTGCAGGCGACTGCCGCCCCGCGCGAGAAGCCGCCGCAGGAACGGCATGCGCCCCTCGGCGAGGCCCCGCTGCAGTATCTTCCGCGACAGCCCGTCGATCTGCACGACGAGCAGGCGACGCCGGCCCGGCACGGGCGGGGGCCCCAGTCGCAGTCGGCGCACGATTCGATCGAGCCAGCGCTGGAGGAGCAAGACCAGGTCGTCCACCGCGGCCATCCGGCCTCATTGTACTATCGCCTTCACGATGACCCCGCCGATCGTCGCCGCCGTCCGTCGCTTCGTCGACGACGAGGTGCGTCAGGTCGCCGCCGCGCTCGAGCACGCCGACGCCTACCCGCACGTGCTCGTCGCCCGCATGCGCGCGCTGGGGCTGTTCGGTGCCCTCGTCCCCGCCGAGTACGGCGGCCTCGGCCTCGATGTCACCACCTACGCGCGGATCATCGAGGAGCTCTGTCGCGGCTGGATGTCGCTGGCCGGCGTGGTCAACAGCCACACGATGGCCACGCTGATCGTGCTGCACCACGGCACCGAGGAGCAGCGGCGGCGCTTCCTGCCCCGTTATGCCAGCGGCGAGGCGCGCGGGGGCTTGTGCCTGACCGAGCCGCACGCGGGCTCCGACGTGCAGGCCATCCGCACCACCGCCCGCCGCGAGGGCGACCACTACGTCCTCGACGGCAGCAAGATGTTCATCACCAACGGCCGCGAGGGCCACGCCTTCGCGCTGCTGGCCCTGACCGATCCCCGGGCCCAGCCGCGCCACCGTGGGATGTCGTGCTTCATCGTGGAGAAGGGGCATCCCGGCTTCCGCGTGGGCAAGTCGCTGACCAAGCTCGGCTACAAGGGCGTGGACACCGTCGAGCTGCTGTTCGAGGGGTGCGAGGTGCCGGCGGCGAACCTGGTCGGCGGCCTCGAGGGCCGCGGGTTCGGTCAGGTGATGAGCGGGCTCGAGGCCGGCCGCATCAACATCGCGGCCCGCTGTGTCGGCGTGGCCCAGGCCGCCTACGAGGAGGCGCGGGCCCGCGCCGCCGGCGGCCCCGCCCCGGCCGCGCTGGCCGACCTGGCCACCGGCGTGGAGGCGGCGCGGCTCATCACCTACTGGGCGGCCGGCATGAAGGACCGCCGCGAGCGATGTGATCTCGAGGCCGGCATGGCCAAGCTGTTCGCCTCCGAAACCGCCCACGAGGTCGCGCTGGCCGCCCTGCGCCTGCACGGTGAGGCGGGCGCACTGCAGCGCCACGCCGTCGAGCGCCACTACCGCGACACGCCGCTGATGATCATCGGCGAGGGCACCAACGAGATCCAGCGCACGCTCATCGCCCGCCAGCTGGTCGAGCGGCACGGCGAGCGGCTGGGCGCGCTCACCTCCCGCGAGACCGAGCCCGAGGAGCGACGCCACCTCGTGCTGGCGGTGCGGCAGTTCGTCGACAAGTCGCTCGTCCCGGTGGCCGCCGAGCACGAGGCGGCCGGACGCTACCCGGCGGCGATCGTCCACGAGCTGGCCGAGCTTGGTGTCCTCGGCGCCGTCGTCGACCAGCGCCTGGGTGGTCTCGGCCTCGACCTCGTGACGACGGCGATGATCCTGGAGGAGCTGGGGCGCGGCTGGACGACGGTGGCGGCGGCCGTGGCCGGTCACCTGACAGCCACGTGGGCACTCGACCGGTTCGCCGTGCCCGCCGAGCGCGAGACGTGGCTGCCCGCGCTGGCCCGGGCCGACCGGCTGGCCACGGCCGTCTTCACCGGCGACGTCGAGGCGCGCCGGCACGGCGAGGGATGGGGGCTCACCGGCGCCACCGGCCTGACCGACAATGCCTCCCGGGCCGACGTGGTAGCGGTGACGGCGCACGCCAGCGACGGCCGGCCGTGTCTGGCGCTCGTCGAGCGCCACGCTCCGGGCGTCCGCGTCGGCGAGCCCGAGGCCACGCTCGGTGCCCGCGGCCTGGACCCGTGCGTGCTCACACTCGCGGACGCGCGCCCGGCGCTGGTGCTGGCCGGCGACGGCGCGGCAGCCGCCACGCGCGGCTTCGCGGCGCTGGCCGCCGCCGCCGTCGCGGTCGGACTCGCCCAGGCGGCGTTCGAGGCGGCGCTGCGCTACTCGCAGCAGCGCAGCACCTTCGGCAAGCCGCTGTGCCAGCACCAGGCCGTCCAGCTCAAGCTGGCCGACATGGCCACCGGCATCACGGCGGCCCGCCTGCTGACCTATCGGGCGGCGGCGACCGAGACCGACGGGTTCGACGAACGCGGCGGCGGCGATGGCGCGTCTGCACGCCGCCTCGGTGGCGACGCGCGTCACGCTGGAGTCGATGCGGATCCACGGCGGCTACGGCTATGTCAGCGAGTTCCCGGTCGAGCGCTTCTACCGCGACGCCGTCCGCCTGCTGTTCGTCCCGGTCGACGACGACGCGCTGCGCGCCGACCTGGCCGCCCGGCTGCTGGCCGCCAGCCGATGAGCGCCCTCGGCCTCGCCCGCACCGCCGCGATGGTGAGCGCCACGGTCTTCACGGCCTGGGCCCTCTACGTCTCGCTCGTCGAGCACCCGGCCCGGATCGACAGCGGGGCCGCCGCCGGCCGCGCCCAGTTCCGCCCCAGCTACCACCGCGCGGCACCCTGGCAGGCCTCGTTCGCCGCCATCGCGCTCGTGGCCGGCGTGGCCGCCGCCGCCCTGACCCACCGCTGGACCTGGCTCCTCGGCGCCCTCGCCCTCGGCGCCGCCATCCCGCTGACCCTTCTCGTCATCATGCCCACCAACCGCCGCCTGCTCGGCACCGACCCATTGCCGGACGCCGAGGTCCTCCAGCTTCTCCACCGCTGGGGAAGACTTCACGCGATCCGCACCGTGCTCGGTGCCGCCACCCTCCTCCTGTTCCTCTATTCCTTGGGCGCAAGGAGCTGACGCGTTGGCCTACGGACGCTACTTCGAGGAGTTCTCGGTCGGCCAGGTCATGAAGCACTGGCCCGGCCGGACGATCACCGAAACCGACTGCACCTGGTTCGCGCTGCTGACGATGAACCAGCATCCCGTGCACAGCGACGCCCACTACGCCGCCACCCACACCCAGCACGGCCAGCGCCTCGTCCTGGGTCCGCTGGTGTTCTCGATCGGCATCGGCATGACGGTGGCCGATGTCTCCGGCAAGGCCATCGCCAACCTCGAGATCGAGCGGATCGTCCACGAGGCACCGACGTTCATCGGCGACACGATCTACTCGGAATCGACCGTGCTGGCCACGCGCGAGTCGAAGCAGGGTGATCGCGGCGTCGTCAGCGTGGAGACGCGCGTCACCAACCAGCGCGGCGAGCGGGTCATGACCTTCCGCCGCACCGCGCTCGTGCCCAAGCGCACTCACGCCACCCTGGGCGAAGGACACTATCCCGAATGACGCGAGCGATGCTCGAGGGGCTCCGGATCGTGACGGTCTCGCAGTTCGGCGCCGGCCCCTTCGGCACCCAGCTCCTGGCCGACCTGGGCGCCGAGGTGATCAAGATCGAGGACCCCGCGGTCGGCGGCGACGTCTCCCGCCAGGTCGGGCCCTACGCCGCCGACGGCGACTCGCTCTACTTCCAGTCGTTCAATCGCGGAAAGAAGTCGCTGACGCTGGATCTCAAGCACGCCGACGGCCAGGCCGTGCTGCACGACCTCGTCCGCGTCGGCCACGCCGTCTACAACAACCTGCGCGGCGACCTGCCCGCCAAGCTCGGCCTCACCTACACCGCCCTGGGCCGCGTGAACCCGGCGATCGTCTGCTGTTCGCTCTCCGGCTTCGGCGCCACCGGGCCGCGGGCCGCGGAGCCGGCGTTCGACTACCTGATCCAGGGCTACGCCGGCTGGATGTCCCTCACCGGCGAGCCCGACGGCCCCCCTGGCAAGTGCGGGGTCTCAGTGATCGATTTCGCCGGCGGCTATGCCTCGATGGCCGCGCTGCTGGCCGGCCTGTGGGACGCCCAGCGCACCGGCGTCGGCCGCGACATCGACGTCTCGCTGCTCGACACCGCGGTCAGCATGCTCTCCTACTTCGCGATCTGGGCGCTCAACCGTGACTGGCAGGCCGACCGCGTCGCCGACTCCGGCCACCAGTCGCTGGTACCGGCCCAGAACTTCCCCACCCGGGACGGCTGGATCGTCGTCTTCTGCAACAAGGAGAAGTTCTGGCAGGCGCTGATCGACGCGATGGAGTGGCCCGAGATCGGCCACGATCCACGCTTCGCCACCTTCGCCGACCGGCTCGCCCACAAGGAGGCGCTGGTGGCGATCCTCAAGGGCCGCTTCGCCGAGCGGACGACCGCCGAGTGGCTGGCGCGGCTGCGGGGGCGCGTGCCGTGCGCGCCCGTCAACACGCTGGCCCAGGCGCTGGAGGACGAGCAGGTCCGGGCCCGGGGGATGATCCTGGAGGTCGAGCATCCGACGCTCGGCCGCCTGCGCGAGGTCGCCTCGCCGATCCGCACGGACGGCGAGGTCGCCCTCGCCGCCGCCCCCCGCCTGGGCGAGCACACCGATCACATTCTGCGCGATGTGCTCGGGTACGACCCCGCCCGCATCGCCGCGCTGCGCGCCGGCGGCGGCCTCGGCGAGCCCGCGGCGGCCGTCCGGCAACCCCCATCCTGATCCCGACCCGGGGGCGGTAGAATCGAGGACATGCCCGAGCGGTCCATGCCGACCCCCGACGTCGAGGAGATCACCGGGACGAGGACGGA
Organism: uncultured Candidatus Rokubacteria bacterium; assembly: GCA_963827505.1. Taxonomy (GTDB): domain Bacteria; phylum Methylomirabilota; class Methylomirabilia; order Rokubacteriales; family CSP1-6; genus AR5. The sequence goes on from CAWHBD010000001.1 coordinate 580,253, forward strand.
AGTCGCGCCCCCCTGGATGACCGTCCTCCACAACTGTGACTGCCACACCTTCGAGCAGGTCGTGAAACAGCTCCAGAAGGCGATCTCGTGCAGCGAGGCCGAGGGGTGGGAGATCGCCTGGCAGGTGCACAACAGCGGCCGGGCGGTCGTGAAGGTCGGCCCCGAGGCCGAGTGCGTGCGCGTGGGCAACATCCTGGCCCAGATCGGGCTGGTGGTGACCGTCGTGCAGTCGTGAGCGTACCGGCCGCGGCGGGGTCGGTGCTGCACGAGGTGGACGACCCGGCGTCCGTGCCGACCGGCCGCAGCTGAGGCATGCGGGCCCGGCGCGTCGCGCTGTGGGTGTTGCTCGCCGGCAAGCTGCTGGGCTCGTGGGGTCTCACCTGGGACATCCAGTGGCACTTGCGGATCGGCCGCGACAGCTTCTGGATCGCTCCCCACCTGATGCTGTACGCCGGCGTCACCGCCGGGTTCCTCGCCGCGGTGACGGTCTTGCTGCTCGACACCCGGGCGGCTCGACGAGGCGCGCCGCCGCCAGGGACGATCACCGCCGCCGGGCTCACCTCGACGCGGGGTGTGCACCTGGCAGCGTGGGGCATGCTGCTGCTCCTGCTGGCCGCGCCCATCGATGATCTCTGGCACCGGCTGTTCGGGATCGACGTCACGCTGTGGAGCCCGCCCCACCTGCTCGGCCTGCTCGGCTCCGCGGTGAACACCATCGGCACGCTGCTGATCGCCGCCGAGGTTTACCCACCCGGCCACCGGGCGCGGCTGCCGGCGCTGGCGCTCGGCGCCGGCCTGCTCTACGGCGGCGTGCGGGTCGTGCTCGAGCCGTCGTGGCTGACCGCCTACAGCCACGGCGGCGTCGCCTTTCACACCTTCGCGATGCTCGGGGCGATCCTGCTGCCGCTGGCCCTGGTGCCGGCGGCGCAGCTGCTCGACCGCCGGTGGGCGCCGATCGGCATCGTGCTGGTGTCGCTGGCGGTCGCGGCGGTGGGCGAGCAGATCGCGCGCGCGGGCTTCGCGATCCTGCAGCCGGTCTCGGTGCTCGACGCGGCGATCCGCGCGGATCCCACCTCGTCCATCGCCGTGGCCGCCACCATTCGTGAGAAGACCCGGGGGGCGGGCGTGCCCCTGCCGGTTCGCCTCCTGCTGCCGATCGTCGCAGCGGCCGTCATGGGCGCGGTCGACGTGCGCCGGCGGCGCGCCGCCGCCTGCGTCGCCTACGGCGTGGCGATCTTCGCGCTGTACGGCTGGTCCACGAGCCAGAGCCCGGCCTTCCCGCTGCCCTCGCCCGGCGAGACGGTCACCGCGCTGGCGATCACCGTCGTCGCCGCGCTGGCCGGCGCCGCCCTCGGCGGCCGGCTCGCCGACGCGCTGCAACGGCGGCGACCGCGCGTCGGCGTCCCGGGCGGTCGGGTCGCTACATCACCGGGCCGATGATCCAGGGCGCGAACTCCTCCTCGCCCACGCCCGCTGAGCTCGCTCTTGCTGCGCTTGCCCGAGGCGACCGCGACGACCTCCTCGAAGATCTGACGGCCGACCGTCGCGCAGCGGCGTGCCCTCGAGGATCACGCCGCAGTTGACGTCCATGTCCTCCTCCATGTGGCGGTACATGAGCGAGTTGGTCGCCAGCTTGATCGAGGGCACCGGCTTGCAGCCGAACACCGAGCCACGCCCGGTGGTGAAGCAGATGACGTTGCAGCCGCCCGCCACCAGCCCCGTGATCGACACCGGGTCGTGGCCCGGCGTGTCCATGAACACGAAGCCGCGCGTGGTGATGGGCTCGCCGTACTGGAACACGTCCATCATCGGCGTGGTGCCGCCCTTGGTGACGCCGCCCAGCGACTTCTCGAAGACGGTGGTGATGCCGCCCGCCTTGTTGCCGGGCGCGGGGTTGTTGTCCATCGCCTCGATGCCGCGGCAGTACCACTCCCACCACTTGTAGCGATCGATCAGCTTCTTGGCCACGCCCTCGTTGATCGCCCGCCGGATCAGCAGGTGCTCGGCGCCGTAGATCTCCGGCGTCTCGGCCAGCACGCCGGTGCCGCCGTAGCGCACCAGCTCGTCCACCGCCCAGCCCAGCGCCGGGTTGGCGGTGATGCCGGAGTTGCCGTCGGAGCCCCCGCAGTTGGTGGCCAGGGTCAGCTCGGAGACCGGCTGCTTCGTCCGCCGCGCCGCGTTGGCGATCGGCAGCAGCTTGGCGACCTCGCGCGGCCGCCCGCTCCACCGTCTTGCGGATGCCCGCCGGCCTCCTGGATGTTGACCAGGAACGGCTTGCGCTCGGCGTGGCCGGGCAACGACATCTTCTGGCGGTCGACCATGACCGCGGCCTGGTTCACCTCGCAGCCGAGGCCGATCAGGATGTAGGCCGCCACGTTGGGGTGCTTGGCGTAGCCGGCCAGCACCCGCTGCAGGGCCATGTGGTCCTCGCCGAACAGCTTGGTGCCGCAGCCGGACTTGTGGGTGATGGCGAGCACGCCGTCGACGTTGGGGAAGTCCTTCTGGACGTCGCGGAACTTGTCCTTCACGAACTGGCTGACGCTCGCCGAGCAGTTCACGCCCGGAGATGATGGCCACGTAGTTGCGCGTGCCGACCCGGCCGTCCTCGCGCTGGAAGCCGTCGAAGTACCGCATCTGGTCGGGCGGGTAGAAGTCGACCGGGCGTGACGTCGACGCCGACCTCGTAGCGGTCGGCCGCCAGCTCGCCGATGTCCAGGTTCTGCGTGTGCACGTGGTCGCCGACCGCGATGTCCTGGGTGGCGAAGCCGATGACCTGGCCGTACCGCCGCACCGGCTCGCCGCGCCGGACGGCGTGGCGGGCGACCTTGTGGCCGGGCTTGATGTCCTGCCCGCACCTCGATGCGCGCGGCTCCGTCCTCCAGCACCGTACCCGCCGCCAGCTCCCGCTTGGCGATGGCGACGTCGTCCTCGGCCTTGAGTAGGATCGCCCGCTCGGTCAGCGCAAACGTGGCCATGGTGGGTCCCCCGATCGTGTGATGGGCCAACTATACCCCGGGGCCCGGCGAGCCGGCGGCTGGCCGCCCGGCCAGCACCGCCCTACCCGACCCCCGGCGTCTTGATCCGCAGTACCGCCGGCGGCGTCGGCTCCAGCTGGATGGTCGTGTGGTCGATGCCGAAGTGGGCGTGGAGCAGCGCGTGCAGTGCCGCCAGCAGCCGCTCGCTCTCTCGCACGTCGTCCACGACCACGTGGGCGCTCATCGCCTCCCGGCCCGAGGTCAGCGTCCACACGTGCAGGTCGTGCACGCGCCGCACGCCCGCCACCGCGCACATCGCCGTCTCGATCTCGGCCAGCTCCAGGTGGGGCGGCGTGCCCTCCAGCAGCACGTTCACCGCCTGCTTCAGCAGCGACCATGTGCGGGGGACGATCAGCAGCGCGATGGTCACGCCGGCCAGCGGATCGGCGGCAGTCCAGCCGGTCGCCAGCACCACGCCGGCCGCGAGCAGCGTGGCCAGCGAGCTGAGGGCGTCGCTCATCACCTCCAGGTAGGCCGCACGCACGTTGAGGCTGTGGGCGGCGCCGCGGTGCAGCAGCCACGCGCACACCAGGTTGACGCCGAGGCCGCCGGCGGCGACGGCGGCCATCGGCCCCGCCTGCACCGGCGCCGGCGCGTGCCAGCGGCGCCAGGCCTCCACCAGGATCGCGCCGGCCACCACCAGCAGCACGAGCGCGTTGAGGAGCGCGGCCAGGATCTCCGCCCGGTAGTAGCCGTAGGTCTTGGCCGGCGTGGGCGGGCGGGCGGCGATCCACGTCGCGAACAGGGCCAGGGCGAGGGCGCCGGCGTCGGTGAGCATGTGACCGGCGTCGGCGAGCAGGGCGAGGCTGCCGGTCCAGAACGCCGCGACCAGCTCGACGAGCATGAACGCGCACGTGAGCGCCAGCGTGAGGGCCAGGACCGGACGGGACCGGGCGGCGGCGGTCGCCCGAGCGTGCGCGTGACCCGCTGGCGTCGCCATCAGCCGAATCCTAGCAGCTTCGCCGGGCCAGCTCGTCATTCCCGCTCGTCGTGCCGGCGCCGACCGGGGAGGTAGAATCGACTCATGCACACGGATCACACCGTCAGCCTTCACGGCCAGCGCTTCCACTACACGGAGTGGGGCCCGCCGGCCGCGCCGCCCGTCGTGCTCCTGCACGGCATCACCGGCCACGCGCGCACCTGGGACGACGAGGCGCGGCTGCTGGCCGAGCGCCGGCGCGTGCTCGCGCTGGACCAGCGGGGCCACGGCGACTCCGATCCCGCCCCCGACGGTGACTACGGCGACGATGCGCTCCTGGGCGACCTCGACGCCTTCGTCCATGCGCTCGGCCTCGGGCGGGTCTCGCTGCTGGCGCTGTCACTGGGCGGCCGGGTCGCGATCAACTACGCCGGCCGGTACCCCGCCCAGGTCGAGCGCCTGGTCGTGGTCGACATCGGGCCCGAGATCGCCCCGGCCGGCCGCGCGCGCGTCGGCACCCTCATGGCCACGGCCCCCGAGCGCTTCGCCTCGATCGAGGACGTGATCATCCACATGCGCGCGAACGCCCCGCGCTACACCGACGCCATGCTCCGCCACCGGGCCCAGCACGCGGTGCGCCCGCTGCCGGGCGGCGGCTTCACCTGGAAGTACGACCGGGCCCTGCGCGACGCCATCCGCCAGGGACGCCCGCGGGTGCCGGCCGACCTGTGGCCGCAGTGGCGGGCCATCGCCTGCCCGACGCTGCTCGTGCGCGGCGCCGAGTCCGACGTGCTGTCGGACGAGACGGCCAAGCGGATGATGGACGCGCTGCCGGGGGCGAGGCTGGTGGTGGTGCCGGACGCCGGCCACACCGTGCCCGGCGACCAGCCAGCGGCGTTCCAGGCCTTGCTGCGGGAGTTCCTGATGTCATGAGCCGGGCCCGCCGCCTCGTCTGAGTCGCGCCCCGTCTCGTGGACCGCCGCCGCCTGGCCGTGCTGTGGCTCGCCAGCTTCGCGTTCTTCTTCTCGTTCTTCCTGTTGCTGCCCACACTGCCGCTATTCCTGCGGCGGCTGGGTGCCTCCGACGGCGCGATCGGCCTCGTCATGGGTTGCTTCGCCATCACCTCGATGCTGCTCCGGCCGTTCACCGGCTGGGGCGCCGACCGGTGGGGGCGCCGGCCGTTCATGCTGAGCGGGGCGCTGGTGTTCGCCGTGGCACCGCTCGGCTACGCCCTCAGCACAGCGGTGGTGGCACTGGTGGCGGTACGGCTGCTGCACGGAACCGGAATGGCCCTCTATCCGACGGCGGCCACGGCGCTGGTCGCCGACGTCGCCCCGGCGGCGCGGCGGGGCGAGTTCCTGGGGCTCTTCGGGGCGGCCGGCAGCATCGCAATGGCGCTGGGACCGATCACCGGGGTGGCGCTGGTCGAGCGACTCGGCTTCGACGGCCTCTTCGCGGTGGCGGCGATGACCGCCCTGGCCGCCCTCACGCTGGTGGCCGTCACTCCCGAGACACTCACCACGCCGAGCCCGGCGCCGTTCTCGCCGGCCTCCACACTGAGCCGGGCCGTGCTGGCGCCGTCGATGATCATCGGCTGCCTGATGCTCACCTACGGCGTCCTCGTCACGTTCCTGCCGCTGCACGCCCAGGCAAAGGGCGTGAACCCGGGCGTCTTCTTCCTCGTCTACGCTCTCGTGCTCACGCTCACGCGGGGGCCGGCTGGCCGGCTCTCCGACCGCTTCGGGCGACCGCCGGTCGCCGCCGTCGGGCTCGGACTGGCCGCGCTGGCGCTGGCCGTGCTGGCGCTCAGCGAGGGTGCCGTCGCGCTGGCGGTGGTCGGCGCCCTCTACGGCCTGGCCGGCGGCGTCGCCCAGCCCGCGCTCATCGCCTGGTGCGTGGACATCGTGGCGCCGGGCGACCGCGGCCGCGCCATGGGCACGTTCTTCACCGCGCTCGAGCTGGCCATCGCGATCGGGGCGATGTCCTCGGGGCTGGCGGTCGCCCACTGGGGATTCGCGGCGACGTTCCTGGCCACCGCGGTCGTGGCCCTGACCGGCGTCGCCCTGGCCGTGGCCGGTCCGCGACCGCGCCCGGCCTGAGGCCTCAGCGCGGTGTGTGCAACCGTAGGAAGTCGACGACGGCGCGCTCGGCCCGCGCGTCCCCGATGACGGCGTGGCCGCGTCCGTCGAGGATGAGGGAGCGCGACGAGGGACGCGATCCCAAGCTGGCCTCGCAGTCGCCGTTCCATGCAGGATCGGTGAACCACGGATCGTCCGCCCAGCGGATCGCCAGCACGGGCCGGGTGGGCGGTGTCGCCAGACCGCCGCGCGGGTGCGGTGACGTGCAGGTCCACGCCGTAAGTACGTAGCCGACCACGCCGCTCCCGGCGTGCGTCCCGGCCACCACCGCCCCCTGCCCCACGCCGAGCAGGAACACCGCCTGGTGGCGCACCCATGGCAGCGTCCGCGCCTGCCGGACGGCGTAGCCGATCTCGGCCTCGCGCGTGGCCAGCATCTCGACGTCGCCGCGTTCGTAGAGCGGAGGGCCGCCACAGATATGCACGCCGCCAGCGCGGGCCCGATGATCGGGCGCGATCACGGCGTAACCATGACGGGTGAGGAGGTCGGCCCAGCGGCGCAGTTCCTCGTCGGGTCCGGCGCAGTCGTGCGCATAGATCACCACCGGCACGTCGGCGGCGGCAGGCTCGGGTCGGAAGATGCGCGCCGCCTGCCAGGTCTGCTCCAGCGGCGCGTCCCCCCCGGCGAGCAGCGTCGTGCACCCCGCCACAACGAAGACGAGCGCGGCGGAGGCGAGTCGAGGGATCAGAGCCCGAGGGCGTAGGGGGCCATGTCGGGCCCCCCCACTCAGCGGTCGCGGAGCTTGCGCGCGGCCTCGGCGCGCATCTGCTGCATCGCGCGCGTCTCCTGATCGGAGTAGCGCTCTTCCGGCCACGGGTCGGCGTGCATGTGGTAGCCGTTCTGCTCCCAGAAGCCAGGCGGGTTGACGTCGAGGAACTCGAAGGCACGTAGCCACTTGCTCGACTTCCAGAGGTAGAGCTTGGGCAGCACCAGCCGCATCGGTCCGCCGTGGTCGGGCTCCAGGTCGCGCCCGTTGTGCTTGAGGGCGAGCACCACGTCCTCGTCGACCAGGTCCTCGATCGCCGTGTTGGTCGTGTAGTCGGGGTCGGCGTGCTGGAGGACGAACTTCGCCTCCGGCCGCGGCCGGCACGCCTCCACGATGGTCCGCACGTGTACGCCTTCCCACGTGTTGTCGAGCTTCGACCATCGGGTCACGCAGTGGATGTCGGAGGTGACCGTCACCCGGGGCAGGCGCAGGAACTCCGCCCACGTCCACGTCACCTCCCGCTCCACCAGACCGATGCAGCGGAAGGTCCACCGGGCGGGATCGAACTTCGGCGTGCGGCCGTAGGTGAGCACCGGCCACTTGGTGGTGAGCTGCTGCCCCGGCGGCACGCGTGCGGCAACGGCGGGATCGATCGCCTTGGCCATGCCGGTCACTATAAACCTTCACGAACGGGTCGAGCCACGGACATATAATTGTCTCGGTGCCCGGCTCGGCCGGGCCGGGAGGGCCGGAGTGAACGGCGAACGCAAGCTGGCGATGTTCATGGACTTCGAGAACATCGCCCGCGGGGTCAAGGAAGCGCAGTACAAGCAGTTCGAGCTCAAGCTGGTCCTGGAGCGGCTGCTCGAGAAGGGTAAGATCATCGTCCGCCGGGCCTACGCCGACTGGAACCGCTTCACCGAGTACAAGCGCCCCTTCCACGAGTGGGCCATCGAGCTGATCGACGTCCCCCAGTCCCGCTACAGCGGCAAGAACTCGGCCGACATCCGCATGGTGGTGGATGCCCTCGATCTCGCCTACGGCAAGACCCACATCGACTCGTTCGTGCTCGTCTCCGGCGACTCCGACTTCTCCCCGCTCGTCTCCAAGCTCCGGGAGAACGACCGCTACGTGATCGGGCTCGGCGTGAAGTCGTCGTCCTCCGACCTGCTGGTCGCCAACTGCGACGAGTTCATCTTCTATGAGGATCTGATCCGCGACACCAAGAAGACCCGGCTGCTCAGCGGCCTGCCCGACAAGAAAGCCGAGGCGATGGCCCAGCTCATCGACGCCATCCAGGCCCTGGAGCGCGAGAACAAGGAAACGCTGTGGGGCTCGATGGTCAAGCAGACGATGATCCGCAAGAACCCCGCGTTCAACGAGTCGTACTACGGGTACTCCACGTTCAGCAAGTTGCTGGAGGAGGCCGCCAAGCAGAAGATCGTCACGCTCGAGCGCGACGAGAAGAGCGGCACCTACATCATCACCTCCCTCACCGAGGAAGGTGGTCGGGCGGCCTGATCGACATGGGGGCCCCGACATGGCCCCCAATCCCCCCACGCTCGTCGCGCCCCGGCGGAGCCGTGGCACTCCTCGAATTCGCGCCTCCGGCTAGCGGTAGCGCTCCACCCGGCCGCGGTCGCTGACGAAGGCGGTCAGCAGCCAGCTCACCAGTGAGACGACGAGCGCGCCCAGCAGGGCCGCGCCGAAGCCGTCGACGTCGAAGCCGGGCACCAGCCGCGCCGTCAGCGCCAGGCAGACGCCGTTGAGGACCAGCAGGAACAGCCCCAGGGTGAGCAGCGTGAGCGGCAGCGTGAGGACAACCAGCACCGGCCGGACGAGCGCGTTGACCACTCCGAGGACGAGTCCGGCCAGCAGAGCGGCCTGGACGCCCTGCACGTGGAGGCCGGGCACCAGCGCGGCCGCCACCGCGATGGTGGCGGCGTTGACGAGCACGCGGACGAGGAAACCCATCGCCGCCGGTCAGTCCCCGTAGGGCCGCAGCAGGACGTCGATCGACAGCGCGCCGGCTCCGCCGATCAGCACGGCCAGCGCCATGGCGGCCAGCGCGAAGTTGTACTCCCAGCCATTGGACTGGCCGGGCTGGGTCGCCAGGAAGAACCCGTTCTTCCAGTGCACCGTGGCGACCGCGACCACCATGACCCCGATGATCCCGAGCGCGGCCGGCCGGGCCAGGAATCCCGCGATCAGCGCCAGGCCGCCGAAGCACTCGACGAAGGCCGCCAGCACCGTGGCCGCCGGCGGAATCTTCAAGTATTGCTGGAAGGCCTGGATGGTGCCCTTCAGGCCGTGACCGCCGAACCAGCCGAACACCTTCTGGGCGCCGTGCGCGAACATCACGACGCCGAGCACGAGGCGAACCATCAGCCGCGACCACGAAGGATACGTCCCGAGGAGGAGATCCAGCCAGGTGTCCATGGTATTCTCCGCGTCGTGAACCGCGTGCGCGTCACGTCGAATCGTCGGCCGCGAGTCTACACCTTCTGGAGCGCGTGCATCGTCGTCGCGATGGCCACGTTCGCCGCCGGCGCCAGCGCCCAGCCGGGGCCCGAGACGGGTGCTGATCCCGCCATGATCAAGGGCGCCTCGAACGCGCCGATCGTCATCGTGGAGTTCTCCGACTATCAGTGACCGTACTGCGCGCGCGTCCAGCGGTCGCTGGAGCAGATCATGAAGGAATACGACGGGCGCGTGCGGCTCGTGTTCAAGGACATGCCCCTGCCTTCGCACCCTCTGGCCCGTCCCGCTCACGAGGCGGCGCGCTGCGCCGGTGCGTTCGGTCGCTACTGGCCGTACCACGACCGACTCTTCGCGGCCCAGCCGGCGTTCGAGCGCGACGACCTCGTCCGCTACGCGGTCGAGGTGGGGGTCTCTCGCGAGGCCTTCGAGGGCTGCATCGACCAGCGCCGCTTCGCGTCCGCGGTCGAGGCCGACGTGGCCCAGGCGCGCGCGCTCGGCGTGCGCTCCACCCCCACGTTCTTCATCAACGGCCGCCCGCTCGTCGGCGCCCAGCCGGTCGAGACGTTCCGGACCGTGATCGACGAAGCGCTACGGGCGGCCCGCTGATGGCCTTCGTGGTGGTGGCGCGGGCGGAGGAGATCCCGGTCGGGCACGGCACCTTCATCGAGCGCGACGGGCCGCCGGTGGCCGTGTTCAACGCCGGCGGCGGCCGCTTCTACGCCACCGGCCCCACCTGCCCGCACGAGGACGGCCCGCTCAGCGAGGGGTGGATCGAGTCCGGCACCGTGGTGTGCCCGTGGCACGGCTTCGATTTCGATCTGGCCACCGGCCGCTGCAACGTCGATCCCGACCTCTCGGTCCCCGTGTACGCGGTGCGCGTCACCGACGGTGTCGTCGAGGTCGACCTGCCGTGAGCACGCCGGTGACGAGCCAGTACGTCGACGTCGCCGACCGGCCGTGGACGGAGCAGCGGCCGGGCGTGTTCTGGAAGGTGCTGTGGACCGAGGGCGACCGCAAGGCGCTGCTGGTGCGCTACGCACCGGGCGCGCGCATCCCGCGCCACCGCCACCTCGGCGACGAGCAGGTGTTCGTGCTCGAGGGCAGCGTCTCCGACGACACCGGCACCTGTACGGCCGGCAACTACGTGCGGCGGCCGCCCGGCTGTGAGCACGCCGTTCACAGCGAGACGGGCGCGCTGGTGGTGGCGATCCTGACGGGCTCCACAGAACCCTTGCCCTCGGCGCAGCGTGTGCCATAGTTCATCCAACCTGGCTGGTAACCACCTTCGGGGGGTTGTACAAACGGAGGCCGCTGGTAGGCTGAAGTTCCCGAAGGCCGTTTATCCGGCACGGAATTTGTAGGACCCAGTGAGGTTGTCGTGGGAGAAAGAGCCGTCAAGCACGTCCGGAAGTTCCTGGGGCAGCGTCTTCGCGCACTCCGCAAACAGAACGCCCTCAGCCAGGAGCGGCTGGGTGAGCGGGCCGGGCTCAGCGGCAAGTTCATTGGCGAGGTCGAGCGGGGAGAGAAGTCGATCTCGATCGACAGTCTCTATCACGTGGCGGTCGCCCTCGACATCCCGCTGCGTGAGCTGACCGACGTCCGCGCCGACAAGCCGGCCGGAGTTCCGACCGAGGAGGCCGAGAAGATCTTCGCGCTGGTGTCCGGTCGGCGCCGGCCTGAGGACCTCCGCAAGGCCTTCAAGGTCCTGCAGGCGATGTTCGGGCGCGCCTCGTAGCCCGCGGGCGCGGCGCGCCCCCGCGTTCCCACTTCCCGGCGAAGGTGTCCTCACCATGACGACGGAACACGTGTGGCTCGGCTTCGGTCTGCTCGGGCAGGCATTCTTCTCCGCCCGCTTCCTGGTCCAGTGGATCGCCTCGGAGCGGCGCAAGGAGAGCGTGGTCCCCGTTCAGTTCTGGTACTTCTCGGTCGGAGGTGGGCTCATGCTGCTGGCCTACGCCATCTACCGACACGACCCCGTGTTCATCCTGGGCCAGGGGGCCGGCCTGTTCGTCTACGCGCGCAACCTGTACTTCATCCGGCGGGCACCGCGGCCCCTGGCCGGCCACTCCGGGTGATAAGATGACGCAACGTTTGACGACAGGAGAACCAATGTGGCCCCGATGCTGAACTGGACCCAGGTGCAGACCCGCCCCGTGCTGATGATCCCCGGCCCCACCGAGCTGCCGTGGCCGGTGATCCAGGCCATGAACCAGCCGCCCAGCATCCAGTACGACCGCGGCTTCGACGAGACGGTCCTGGAGCCCACCACGCTGGCGTTGCGCGAGGTGTTCCAGACCAAGGGCGAGGTCATCATCATGCCGGGCTCGGGCCGCACGGCGCTGGAGGCCGGCGCGCTGTCGGTCATCGAGCCGGGTGACAAGGTCCTGGTGGTCGGCGCCGGCGTGTTCGGCGGTCTCATGCGCGAGATCATGGGCCGAGTCGGAGCCGACATGACCGAGTTCCCGGTCGAGTGGGGCGCCCGTCTCGATCTCGACCGGCTGGCCCGCGAGGCCGACCGCCTGCAGCCCAAGGCCATCACGCTGGTGCACAACGAGACCTCAACCGGCACCACCTATCCGGCTGCCGAGGTGGGCCGGATCGCCCGGGCGGCGGGGTCGCTCTTCCTGCTCGACACCGTCTCTTCCATCGCCGGCCTCGACGTCCGCACCGACGAGTGGGGCGTCGATCTGAACATGACGGGCTCCCAGAAGTGTCTGGCCGCCCCGCTCGGCCTGGCGCTCGTCTCGGTGAGCGCGCGGGCGTGGGAGGCCATGGAACGGCGCCAGAGCAAGGCCCACTCCTACGCCTACGACCTGCTGCGCTGGCGCGAGCAGTGGGTGCCCGTCTCGCGCGGCGGAAAGGTGGCGGACGGCACCGCCCGCCGGCAGCCGGTCTCGATCCCGACGCACCTCACCGAGGCCATGCGGGTGGCGGTCCGGCTCATCCTCGAGGAAGGGCTCGAGCACCGCTTCCGGCGCCATGCGGTGGCGGCCGGCGCGCTGCGGGCCGGCGTGGCCGCGATGGGGATGGAGATGTTCCCCGACGCCTCGATCCTGTCCAACACGGTCTCGTCGATCAAGTCCCCCAAGGGCATCGACACCGCCGCCGTCGTGGCCACATGCGGGACCGCTACGGCACGCTGATCGGCACCGGCCTCGACAAGATCCGGACGAGCACGCTGCGCATCGGCACCATGGGCATCACGGCCAGTCCCCAGTACGTGCTGCCGGCACTGTCGGCGCTGGAGCTGGCCCTGCGTGACCTCGGCTACAAGGCCGAGCCGGGCGCCGGCGTCGCCGCCGCCCAGGCCGCTTTCGCGAACGGCAGCTGAGCGCCATGGCCGACGCCCTCATCGCCGTCCCCGACGATTTCCCGAGCGTGTTCGACGGCTCGGCCGCCCACGAGCGCTCGCGCAAGCTCGGCGAGACCGTCGTCGTCACCGCCCGCGGTGCCGACGACGAGGCCGAGCTCATCAAGCGCATCGGCCGCGCCCGCGTGGCCGTCAACATCCGGGCCCACGCCCGCTTCACCGACGGCGTCTTCGCCGCCTGCCGCGACCTCAAGCTGGTCTCGGTGTGGGGCACCGGAACCGACAACATCGACCTGGACGCGGCCGGCCGGCGGGGCGTCACCGTGTGCAATACGCCCGGCGTCAACGCCTTCGCCGTGGCCGAGCACGCCATCGCGCTCATGCTGACGGTCGGACGCAAGATCCCCCGCATCGACCGGGAGATGCGCACCGGCGCCTGGCCGCGCGAGATGCTGGTGCAGTGCCTGGGCAAGACGCTGGGCGTGTTCGGCACCGGCACCATCGGCGCCCGCGTCATCACGCTGGCCAAGGCGCTCGGCATGGAGGTGCTGGCGTGGAGTGCGCGGGGCGACGAGGCGCGCATCCGTGGCCTCGGGGCGCGGCCGGCCACCAAGGAGGAGATCCTGCGCGAGGCCGACTTCGTCTCGCTCCATCTGCGGCTGACGCCGGAGACGCGCGGCTTCCTGACCCGCCGGGAGCTCGGCCTGATGAAGAAGACGGCGATCTTCATCAATACCGGCCGCGGCGCCCTCGTCGAGCGCGAGGGACTGCTGGAGGCGCTCCGGCAAGGGCGCATCGCCGCCGCCGGCCTCGACGTCTTCCACGAGGAACCGCTGAAGCCCGACGACCCCATCCTGGCGCTGCCCAACGTCGTGCTCTCGCCCCACAACGCCGGCCAGACGCCCGAGGTCATCCGCGACGGCCTGCTGCGCGCGATCGCCAACGTCGAGAACTTCCTCAAGGGCGCCACGACCGACGTCGTCGTCGCCCCGGTGAAGTAGCTCTCCCGTCGACCCGCGAGAGGTGCTGGGGCTCGCGGCGGGGGCGGCTGAGGGTCGGGCGCGCCGCGGTGGCTCACCTATACCACCCAAGCGGGGCTCGCTTCGGCCCCCCATCCCCCAAATGGGGGCTGGGGTTGCGCCAGTCAGACGTCGGCGGCTCGCTCGCCCCGCCCCGAAATCGCCCGCCAGCTACGGTTCGCCACAAGCGCCACGCCCGACCCTCAGCCGCCCCCGCCGCGAGCCCCAGCCCCCTGACCCGCAGCCCCGGCGTCAGCGGTTCCGCGAGCGCCGATCGGTTCAGCTCGCGGGAGGATCGTTCTCGAAGACGCGCGCGATGGCTGCGGCGTCGGCACGCACCTGCACGCCGGCGCGCTCTTCCTGGAGCAGCATCGGCGAGCGGGAATCGCGATCGGCCCAGCCGCGGTTGAGCGCCTCGGTCATCTCCTCCAGCACCATGTTGGCCACGCGCATCGGCACCTTGTGCTCGCGGCCCAGCCCAACGGCCAGCGTGACGTCCTTGTGGGCCAGGCGCAGGGCGAAGTTCGGTGGGTCGTACTTGCCGAGGAGGAAGCCGTCGGCGAGGCGGTCGAACGTGCGCTGCCGGCCGGTGGCGCCGTAGCGCACCGCCTGCCACAGCTCGACCGGCTCCACGCCGGCCTTCACGCCGAGCGTGAACACCTCGGCCAGGGCGGTCTGCACGCAGTAGGTCGTCATGTTGTGCACCAGCTTGGCGATGGAGCCGGCGCCGATGTCGCCGACGCGCCGGACCTGGTCGCCCATGGCGTCCAGCACCGGCTTGAACCGGCGGAACACCGCCTCGTCGCCGCCCACCCAGATCGCCAGCTTCCGGCTGCGAGCGCCCTTCGGTCCCCCGCTCACCGGCGCGTCCAGCATCGGCACGCCGCGCGCGGTGAACACCGCGTGGATGCGCCGCACCACCGTCGGCGAGTTCGTGGACAGGTCGAAGTACGCCTTGCCGGCGGTGAGCCCGGCCAGCAGGCCGTGCTCGCCGAGCGCGACTGCTTCCACCTCGGGCGGGCCGGGCAGCGAGGTCAGCACGACGTCGCTGGCCTCGGCCACCTGCCGCGGCGTGTTCGCCCACACGGCGCCGGCGGCCAGGTGCGGCTTGGCCGCCTCGGCCCGGAGGTCATGGACGATCAGCTCGTGGCCGCCCTTCTGCACGTTGGACGCCATGCTGGCGCCCATGATGCCCAGTCCGACGAATCCGACTTTCATGATCGGCCCCTCAGCTCGCCAGCCAGCCGTTGTCCCAGCGGACCACGTCGTAGATCCCGAAGTAGCCGGCGGGGTTCTGGCCGTGCACTTTGTTGTGCCAGGCGTCGTAGATCTTCTCGTAGGCCACCGGCAGCACCGGCGGGTCGTTCTCCAGCATCATCTCGGCCTGCCGCACCAGCGGCTTGCGCTTGGCGTCGTCCACCTCGCGCTCGATCTGGCGGGCGAGGTCGTGGAAGGCGGGGTTGGTCCAGCTGCCGTAGTTCTGGGGGCCGTCCTTGCCGTACCAGCCGGTGAAGTAGTCCGACGGGTCCATCAGCGCGGAGACGACGGCGCTGATGGTGATGTCGAAGTTGCCGGCGTTGGCGTCCTCGAACCACTGCGACATCTGCACCGAGCGCAGGGTCATCTCGATATTCAGCGTCTCCTTGAGCATGGCCTGGATGGCCAGCGACCACAGCTTGAAGCTGCCGATCTCGCCCCGCACCAGGAAGTTCAGATTCTTGATGCCGTTGGCGTGGCCCGCCTCGGCCATGAGCTTCCTGGCCTCCTGCACCGCCGACTTGGGATCCTTCTGGTAGCCGAGGCGCTTGACCAGCTCGGCCGGCGGCGTGGACATCTCGTGGAACGGGTAGACGAAGCCGCCGACCTGCATGGGCGCCACGTCCTTGACGACGTCGACCAGCGTGTGGCGGTCGAGGGCCAGGTGCATGGCCCGCCGCACGCGCGGGTCGTCGAGCGGCTTCTTCTTGGTGTTGATCCACACCGCCTGGATGACACTCTGGTTGAACTCACCGGCCGTCATGCCCGGCGTCTCCTTGGCCTTGCGCCAGGTCACGGGGTCGAGCAGCCGGGCGTAGTCGATCTTGCCGCCCAGCAGGGCCGAGCCGAGCTCCGGCGAGAACGGCAGCAGGTGGTAGATCTCCAGCCGGTCGACGTAGGGGAACCCCTTGTTCCAGTAGGTGGGGTTCTTCTCCATGATCCAGACTTCCTTGTCCTTGCGGGAGACGTGACGGAAGGGGCCGGTCCCGGGGAAGTTCGGGACCTGACGCAGGTTGCCGCCGTGCTCCTCGAGCGACTTCTTGCGCACGATGATGTTCCAGCCGCTCGCGAAGGCGGCCAGCATGTAGGCCCGCGGCCGCGACTCCTTCATCCGGAACTCCACGCGGTGGGGGTCGACGACCACGATCTCGCCCACCCCTGTGAAGAGCGACGCCCGGGGGCTCGTGATGCCCTTGGGGGGCGAGATGATCCGGTCGTAGGTCGCCTTGACGTCGTCCGCCGTGAAGTCGGCGCCGTCGTGGAACTTCACGCCGCGCCGCAGCTGGAAAGTGTACTTGCTGCCGTCGGGGGCGACCTCCCACCGCTGGGCGAGGTCGGGGATGATCGTCTGGCCGTCGCGGGGATCACGGCGGAGCAACGTGTCGTACATGGGCCCTTGCAGGCCGACGTTGGCCACCGTGCCCGACTGGTGGACGTCGAAGTGCACCGGCCCACTGTTGACTCCATACCGGAGCGTCCCGCCCCGCTTGGCGGCGGGATCGACCTTGACGGTGGCGTCCTGGGCGGCCGCCAGCCCCGGCCGCCGGGTGGCGAGGACGACGCCGGCACCGACCGCGCCCACGTGCTTGAGGAACGTCCGGCGGTCGACGGTGGCGGCGCGGCGAGTCGGGGGCACGGTCATCACACTCTCCTGTCAGATGTTCGTCGCGGGACGGAGCGGTTCATGAACGCCAGCGACGATAGCAGAACCACCACGCCCCGGCATCACGCGGCGCACCACGGCGGCCGGTTGCATGCCGTACGCCCGTCGACTACGCTCGGGCCGACGCCGCGATCCAGAAAGGAGCCGCCCGTGGAATTCCCCAAGCTCACCTACGACCGCCTGCAGGTCGGCGAGGAGTTCGTGTCCGACACGCTGCTCGTCACCCCCGAGGTGATCGAGACCTACGCGTGGGCGGTCGACGACCACCATCCCTGGTTTTCCGGCGACTCGCCGTTCGGCGGCCCGGTCGCCCCGCCCACGATGCTCGGCAACCAGGCCCTCCACCTGCGCCACAGCCGCTACACGGTGCCCGGCGGCCTGCATGCCAAGATGGAGTTCGAGTTCGTGGAGCCGATCCGCCCCGGTATGCGGACACGCTCGCGCGGCCGCGTGACCGACAAGTACGAGCGGCGCGGCAAGCCCTACATGGTCACCGAGTTCACCACCGAGGACGAGCGCGGGACCGTACTGGTGCGGGGCCGCTTCACCCAGATGCTCTTCCGGGACTGAGAGGCCGACCATGACCACCACGACGACGACCGAAGCCGTCATCGGCGCCGCGCTGCCGCCGATCGTGAAGGAGATCCCCCAGCGGCGCATCGACGCCTACTCCGGGGTCCGCCCCAACTACATCCACAGCGACGAGGCGTTCGCCCGCAAGAAGGGGTTCGCGGCCCCGCTCGCCCAGGCCATGATGTCGACCGCCTACGTCTCCGAGCTGATGACCCGGTTCGTCGGCGCCGGCTTCGTCAAGGGCGGCAGGCTGTCCATGACCTTCATCAAGCCGGTCCTGGCCGGCGACACCCTCACCGTGCACGGCGTGGTGAAGGAGCGGCAGCCGGAGGGGGGCCGCACCCGGGTGACCGTCGAGGTGTGGTGCGAGAACCAGCACGGGGAGAAGACCGCGGTCGGCACCGCCAGCGGGCTGACGGACTGAGCGTGGAAATCACCCACCGCTTCGTCGAGACCAACGGCCTCCGCATGCACGTGGCCGAGGCTGGCCAGGGCCCGCTGGTCGTTCTCTGCCACGGCTTCCCGGAGTCCTGGTACTCGTGGCGGCGCCAGCTCGTGGCCTTGGCCGAGGCGGGGTATCACGCGGTCGCCCCCGACCAGCGCGGCTACGGCCAGACCGACGCGCCCCCGGCCATCGAGCAGTACACGCTGCTCCACCTGGTCGGCGACGTGGTCGGCCTCGTGGGCGCGCTCGGCGACAAGACCGCGGTCATCGTGGGTCACGACTGGGGGGCTCCGGTCGCCTGGCACGCCGCCCTGCTACGCCCCGACGTCTTCCGGGCGGTGGTCGGCCTCAGCGTGCCCTACCGGCCGCGCGGCGGCGTCCGCCCCACCAGCGTGATGCCCCAGACTCCGGACGCGATCTTCTACCAGCTCTACTTCCAGGAGCCCGGCGTTGCCGAGGCGGATCTGGAACGTGATCCGAAGGCGACGATCCGCCGAGTACTCTACTGGGCATCGGGCGAGGCCCGGGGGCAGCGGGTGGACCCGGCCGATGTCGGCATGGTCCCCCGCGCCGTCGGGCTCGTGAACAGCCGGCCCGATCCCGACCCGGCCGCGATGCCGGCCTGGCTCGGCCCGGCCGAGATCGACTTCTACGCGGGCGAGTTCGCGCTGGTCGGCTTCCGGGGCGGGCTGAACTGGTACCGCAACATCGACCGCAACTGGGAGCTGCTGGCCCCGTGGGCGGGCGCCCAGGTCACGGTGCCGGCGCTCTACGTGGCCGGCGACCGCGACCTGGTGGTGTCGTTCCGAGGCATGGACCAGCTCCTGCCGGCGCTGCCCCGGTTCGTTCCCCAGCTCCGCCGGACGATCATGCTGCCCGGCTGCGGCCACTGGACGCAGCAGGAGCGCCCGGACGAGGTCAACGCGGCGCTGCTCGAGTTCCTGAAGGGACTCGGCTGACGGGTCGCGATCACCTGCGGGCGCTGGCCAGGTGAGCCTCGATCGGAAACGCCACGGCCGCTCCGTCGAGATACGGCCCGAGCCTTTCCTCGATTTCGCGGGCCAGCGCCGCGCGCGCCTCGTCCGAGACCTTGGCCACGTGGCCGGCCAGCGGCGATCCCGCCACCTGGTCCTGCACGAAGCGCGCGGCCGACGGAAACCGCACGGTTCCTGCGACCGGCCGAACCACGACGTCGCGGAACCTGGCCGCGCCGATCAGCTTCCGCAGCTGCTCGGCGTCACCGAGCGCGAACGGAGCGCGCATGATCTCGGCGGCCTCGCCACTCACGTGCCGCGCGAGGGCCCCTGCGAAGATGCCGAACCCGGGGCTGTGCTCGATGCTCCGCCAGACCATGAGTCCCAGCCGGCCGCCGGGCACCAGCACGCGATGCATCTCGGCCAGCGCGGCGGACCGGTCGGGGAAGAACTGCAGCCCGAGCTGGCAGCACACCACGTCGAACGAGCCGTCCGCCAGCGGCATCGCCACCGCGCTACCCTCCCGCCACACGATGGGCGCGCCGGTGGCCGCCGGGCCGGCCGCGCTGGCCGCGGCCACCGCGAGCATGCCCGGGTTCAGGTCCAAGCCGACGACGCCACCGGTTCGGCCGACCCGCTGCGAGGCGAGCCGGGCAACGACGCCCGTGCCGCAGGCGACGTCCAGGACGCGCTCGCCCGGCTTCGGCTCGGCCAGCGCGACCACCAGCGGCGCCCACGGCGCGAATATCGCCGGAACCAGCGCGCGCTCGTAGACATCGGCCGCATTGCCGGCCACCTGCCATTGCCCCTGATCGCTCATGGACGGTTGCCTGCCAGTCTAGGCCCCACGACAGCCGGCCGCCACGCGCCGCCCGCGTGGATCACCCCGCCCGCACGGCCTCCAGCCCCTTCCAGTCGAACTCCACGCCGTGCCCTGGGCGGTCC
This sequence comes from uncultured Candidatus Rokubacteria bacterium, assembly GCA_963827505.1. Taxonomy (GTDB): domain Bacteria; phylum Methylomirabilota; class Methylomirabilia; order Rokubacteriales; family CSP1-6; genus AR5. Next base: position 599,718 of record CAWHBD010000001.1, read on the forward strand.
GGCGCCACCGCTGCTCCCGCCTCGATCCGCAGGGGCTCGGCGATGAACCGGTCGAGGCCGAAGCCGTGCGCTTCGAGATACGACCGGTTCGGAGCCGCCGCCAGCAGGTGCACCGTGATGTCGTGCGCCCCGTGCGAGGTCACCGGCAGGTTGAACGCCTCGGCCAGGTGACAGACCTTCATGAAGACCGTCACGCCGCCGCAGTTCGTGACGTCGGGCTCGGGGAAGGTCACGCCGCCGGCGGCGATGAGCTGGCGGAACTCGTGGAGCGTGTGCAGGTTCTCGCCCGCCGCCACCGGCAGCCCGCCCTCGCGCACGATGCGCACGTGGCCGGGTACGTCGTCGGGAATGGTCGGCTCCTCCAGCCACACCGGCTCCAGCTCCCGCAGCGCGCGGGCCGCCCGGATGGCGTCGTCCACGCTCCAGCGCATGTTGGCGTCGACCATCAGCGGGAAGCCGGCGCCGAGATGCGCGCGCATGGCCCGCACGCGCTCGATGTCCTCGGCCAGCGCCGGCCGTCCCACCTTCATCTTGATGGCGCGAAAGCCGCGGCCGAGGTTATCGTCGGTCTGGCGCAGCAGTGCGTCCAGCGTGAAGTCGAGGTCGATGCCGCCGGCGTAGCACGGCACCCGCGGATCGAAGCCGCCCAGCAGCCGCCAGAGCGGCGTGCCCAGCCGACGAGCCCGCAGATCCCACAGCGCGATGTCCACCGCCGAGATGGCCAGCACCTGGGCGCCGCCGCGGCCGCCATAGTGCAGCGTCCACCACATCGCCTGCCACAGCTCCTCGATGCGATCGGCGTCGCGGCCGCGCAGCCGCGGCGCCAGATCGCGCGCGAGCAGCGCGTGGATGGCGCCGCCGCCGGTGCCGACGGTGTACGTGTAGCCCACGCCTTCGGCGCCGTCGGCGTCGCGGATCCGGACCGTCACCAGCTCGAAGCCCTCGATCGTCCCGTGCGTGCTGTCCGACAGCGCCACCGGCAGCGGGATACGGTAGTGATCGGCCTGGATCTCGCGGATCGTCATCGAGGCTCCGTCCTCGCGCGAGAGTCTAGCGCAGACCTCCACCCCACGAATGCGGTAGTCTTGGGCCCATGGCCATGTACTGGAAGGAGATCACCGTCAACTGGGGGGAGTCGGACCCCTTCGGGCTGGTGTACTACCCGCGCATCGTGGCGTGGTTCAACGACACCGAGCACGAGCTGTTCCGGATCATCGGCTACCCGATCGAGCAGATGATCAAGAACGATCGCACGACCTTCGTGATGGGCGAGATCCACTTCCGCTTCATCGGCCCCGCTGCCTACGGCGACCGCATCGTCACCACGATCACGCTGGCCGAGGTCGGCGAGCACACGCTGCACTGGAACTGCAAGGCCAAGAACGCCGTCACCGGTGCTGCCGTCAGCGAGGGGCGGGCCACCCGGGTCTACGCGCGCATCAACGAGGACGGCAGCCTCAAGGCCCACCCCATCCCGGCCGAGATGCTGAGCGCCCTGCGCGAGCTGGGCGACCTCAAGCACCTGCGCAGCAACAGCGGCCCCTCGAGGCTACCCGCCGAGCACTGAGTCAGGCCCGCCGTAGCCCCAGCACGCTCCCCAGGATGCCCTTCGGCAGGAAGATGATGAACAGCACGAGCAGGACGCCGTAGACGAGGTTGTCGTAGCCGACGGCGCGGGTGCCGAAGCCGATCCGCAGCACCTCGGCTAACAGGATTGTGATGACGGCGCCGACGGTCGGTCCCAGCGACACGTAGATCCCTCCCACGACCACCGCGAAGACCATCTGCAGCGAGATCGAGATCCCACTGACGGTGTCGGGCGAGATGAACATCTGGTACTGGCAATAGAGCGCCCCCGCCAGCGCGGTCATGGCCGCGCTCAGCACGGTGATCTTGAGCTTCTCGACGGTGACGTGCACGCCGGTGGCGGCGGCGGCGTCCTCGTCCTCGGAGATCGCCTCCAGCGCGTAGCGCAGCATGCTGCGATCGACCCGGTACCAGATCCACAGCCCCGCCGCCCACACCCCGAGCGCGATCAGGTACCAGGTGGTCTTGCTGCCGAACTGCAGCGCATAGAGCGAGCTGCCGCCCTGGTAGCGCTCCGGCGTGTAGCCGAGGGAGCCGCCGGTGTGGTCGCGGGTGGCGGTGATGACCTGCAGCACGATGCCGCTCAGCGCCAGCGTGACCAGCGCGAAGTAGTGGCCGGTGATCTTGAAGCGGAAGCAGGGGTACGCCACCAGCAGCGCCAGCGCGGCGGCGGCCACGAGGGCCAGCGGGATGCCCAGCCACGGGCTGACGCCGCCCTTGTTCCACAGCAGCGCCGTCACGTAGGCCCCCACGCCCATGAAGCCGCCGTGGCCGAGCGAGGTCAGGCCGAACCGGCCCATCACCGACCACGACGTGTAGGCGAACGACCAGATGAGGATGACGACCATGATGTGCAAAGGATAGGGCGACGTGTAGACGAACGGCAGGCCGACGAGGGCGACGCCGGCCAGCCAGGGCAGCAGGCGGCTCACGACCGGCGCGCCATCAGGCCCTGGGGCCGCACGAACATCATCACGATGAAGAAGGCGAAGGCCAGCACGTAGCCCCACTCCAGATCGGAGTAGAGGCCGCCCAGCGCGATGATCTCGGCGAAGACGAACGCGGCCACGAAGCCACCGCCGAAGTTGCCGAGGCTGCCCAGTACGCAGATCAGGAAGGTGATCGGCCCGAACGAGAGCCCCACGAACGGGTGCACGTCGTACTGCAGCACCAGCAGGCAGGAGGCCAGCCCGGCCAGCCCCCCGCCCAGCGCCGAGGTGATCACGTAGATGCGGCGGCTGTCGACACCCATCAGCGGCATGATCTGCCGGTCCTGGGCGATGGCGCGGATCGCCGCCCCCGTGTAGGTCCGGCTGAGGAACAGGTAGACGACCACCATGCCGATCAGCGCCGCCGCGAAGGCCAGCAGCCGCGAGTAGCTGATGAACATCCCGGCCGCCTTCAGCACCGGCAGCCGCAGCCCCAGGTTCTTGAACTCGATGCCGAACAGCACGGTCGCCGACGATTGCAGGAAGAACAGCACTCCGCCGGTGGCCAGCAGCTGGTTGATCGGGGCCGCCCCCAGCAGCGGCGCGATCACCAGCAGGTGCAGGAGCACGCCCAGGACGCCGACGGCGACGATGCTGAGGACCGCCGCCACCCCCAGCGGCAGGTGGTACACCGAGTAGGCGAAGTACATCCCGTACATGCCCAGCATGATCAGCTCGGCATAGCAGATCCAGACGACGTCGATGACCCCGAACACGAGGTTCAGGCCGAGCGAGAGCAGGGCCAGCACGCCGCCCAGCAGGACGCCGTTGATGAGCGCCTCCAGCAGGAAGATGTCCATCGGGCCGGGTCCCTCCTTGCTCAGACCCCGAGGTAGGCTTCGCGGATCGAGTCGGTCGCCAGCAGCTCGGCGGCCGTGCCGGCGGCCCGGATGCTCCCCGCCTTGAGCAGGTAGGCGCGGTCGACGACCTTGAGCACCTGCTGGACGTTCTGCTCGACGATCAGCACGGTGAGGCCGCCGGCCCGGATGCGCCGCACCAGGTCGAACACCTGCTGCACGATCACCGGGGCCAGTCCCGCCGACGGCTCGTCGAGCAGCAACAGCGTGGGATCGGACATCAGCGCGCGGCCGATCGCGCACATCTGCTGCTCGCCGCCCGACATGCTACCGGCCAGCTGGCGTGCGCCGCTCGGCGCAGGCGTGGGAACAGCCCGTAGACGACCTCCAGGCGCTGGCGGAACTTCGCCCGCGCCGAGCGGCGTGAAGCCGCCCATCTTGAGGTTGTCCTCGACGGTCATGCGCGCGAACAGCCGGCGGCTCTCCGGCACGTGGGCGATGCCGAGCTCGACGATCCGATGGGCCGGCGTGGCGACCAGGTCGGTGCCGCTCCATCGTGATGGAGCCGCGCGGTCGGCCGGATCAGCCCGGAGATGACGCGCATCAGCGTGGTCTTGCCGGCGCCGTTGGGGCCGATGACGCGACCGCCTCGCCCGGCGCACCTCCAGCGAGACGTCGAAGAGGGCCTGGAAGCTGCCGTAGCCGGCGCGGACCCCCTTCAGCTCCAGCAGGCGTTCGTCAGCCACGGGCGCCGCTCGCCAGCGATCCGCACGGCGGCGGCATCGGTGCCGAGGTAGACCTCGATCACCCGGGGGTCCGTGGCGACCGCGGCCGGCAGCCCCTCGGCGATCTTCTCGCCGTGGTCGAGCACCATCACGCGATCGACCACGCGCATCAGCACGCCCATGATGTGCTCGACCCAGATGATCGTGATCCCCAGCTCCTTGCGGATGCCGCCGCAGCATGTCGGCGGCCTGGTCCATCTCGTGCTCGTCGAGGCCGCTCAGGCTCTCGTCGGCGAGCAGGAGCTTCGGCCCCGTGGCCAGCGCCTTGGCCAGCTCCAGCTTCTTCAGCGCGGCCGCGCCGAGCCCGTCGACGGTGGCGTGCCGGTCGCTCGGCAGCCCGACCAGTCCGAGAGCCCGCTCGGCGGCCTCGCAGCGCCTTGACCCGCGAGCGCCGCCCCTGGCCGTAGAACCCGGCCAGCACCACGTTCTCGAACAGCGACAGACGGCGGAACGGCCGGGGAATCTGGAACGTGCGCCCGATGCCACGATTGATGATGCGGTGCGGCGGCTGGCCCGCCGAGCTCCCGCCCCTCGAACGGATGGAGCCGCGGTTGGGGACCAGCGTCCCCGACAGCATGTTGAAGATCGTGCTCTTGCCGGAGCCGTTGGGGCCGATCAGCCCGAGCATCTCGCCCTGCTCGATAGCGAACGAGACGTCGTTGACGGCGGTGAAGCCCGCCGAAACGCTTGGTCAGTCCGGAGACGGTCAGCATGGTCGAGGGGGCGGAGGGGAGCGGACGCCGCTCCCCGCCGCCGCATGGTCCTGGTCGCGCTCAGTTCGCCGAGTAGGGCGAGTCCCGGGCAGCGGCAGCACGGGCTCGCGGTGCTGCAGGCTCTTGGGCCACACCACGCTCACCTTGTCGTCGATGTACTGCACGATGACCGGGAACGCCCGCTCGTTCTGGCCGGCGATGGCGCCGTCCCCGGCGAACTTCACGCCGAAGCCCAGCATCGTCCCGCCCTCGGGAAGGTCGACCTCGAGCGCGGCCTTGCGCAGCGCCTCGGCGTCGATGCCGCCGTGCTTCTTGATTGCCCGCGGCAGCACCTCGGTCATGAAGACGTAGGTGTTGCTGGCCGCCATGCCGACATGAGCGGACTTGACGACCGTGCCCGGCCGCGCCTTCTCGTACTCGTCGCCGACCATCTTGATCAGCGGCGGCAGTTCCGGCTTCAGCGCCTTCTCGTTGGCCAGCCAGACCGAGATGGGATCGACGTTGAAGAAGTAGTTCACGTCCTTGCCGAGCGACTCCTTGAGCTTGTCGTAGACGCCGTAGCCGGCGCCCGTGGCCGACCAGCGCGCTGAAGCGCAGCCCCAGCTCGCGGGCCTGGCGCAGGAACAGCGAGATGTCGGGGTTGTAGCCGGTATGGAAGATGATGTCGGGCCGGGCCCGCTTGAGCTTGGTGACCATCGGCGACAGGTCGGGCGCGGTCGCCGCGTAGCCTTCCTTCAGCACGATGTTGAACCCGGCCTTCTTGGCGCCTTCCTCGTTGCCCTTGGAGACGTCGACTCCGTAGGCGCCGTCCTCGTGGATGATCGCCACCCGGAGGTCCTTGGGCTCCTTGCCGAGCTTGCTCTTGGCGTTCTGGGCGATGAAGTCGGTCGACATCAGGCCGAACTGCCGCCCGCTCGGCTGCACGCCGGAACACGTACTTGAGGTTGCGGTTCTCGAGCACCGCCGAGGAGATGCAGGTGGTGATCCACATGAACTTCTTGAGCTGCTCCACCCGGGCCGCGGCGGGCACGCACTGGGCCGAGGAGTAGAAGCCCAGCAGCATGTCGACCTTTTCCTGCTCGATCAGGCGCACGGCCTCGTTGATGGCGACTCGGGCTTGCTCTGGGCGTCGGCGTAGAGGGCCTCGATGGCGTAGCCCTCGACACCGCCCTTCTTGGCGAAGTGGTCGATCATGATCTTGGCGCCGAGCGCGTGCAGGTCGGAGCCGCCGCCCGCGAGCGGCCCCGTGTAGTCGAAGATGACCCCGATCTTCAGCTTCTTGGCCTGGGCCGGGGCTTCCGACGCGACGAACGCGCCCGCCACCAGGACCAGGACCATCAGGACGCAGACGAGACGGCTCCGCCCGGTGCGGGACATGGGCATCCTCCTTTGGACGACCACAGAACGGATGTTCGGCGGGCCATTACAGACGGCCGCCCCCGGCGTTGTCAAGCGAGGTTCACGGCTGCGGCCGCGCGGCCTCCCGGCCGAAGGCCTCGGCGGCGGCGTCCCACGCGAGTGCGGTGTGGTGGGAGGCGCCGTGGGCGTCGCGGTGGAACCGCTGCAGCGGCTCGGCGTCCATCATGGCCCGGGCCCCGGCCGCCTCGAACAGCCGGTTGACGGCCTGCACGCAGAGCCGGGTGAGGAAGCCCTTGTCGCGCCGGTAGCGGGCCCGGTCCAGCTCGGTGAACGGCCGCTCCGCCGCCGCCCGCTCGAGCATCTCGGCGACATCGGTGCGGTGGATCGTCCGCGCCGCGTCGACCTCGGCCGCCGACTCGGCCAGCCGCAGGTGCAGCGCCGCCGTGTCGGCGCCCCGGCCGGCGGCGGCGCGCACGCGAGACGTGAACTCGTCGACGGCGCCCTGGGCGATCCCGATGAGCGGCGCGGCGAGGTCCCACCCGACCAGCAGCCGGAGCGGCACCCGGTAACTCAGTCGCCCGTGCAGCTCCCAGCCGGTGTGCTCGGCGTCGCCGGCGCGGTCGGGATCGAGCCGCCGGTGGTCGGGAACGAACGCGTCGCGCACGACGACGTCCTTGCTGCCGGTGCCCCGCATCCCCGAGGCGAACCAGGTGTCGACGATCTCGCAGTCGGACCGGGGCACGAGCAGCCACAGGGCGCCGCCGGGGCCGGGGCCGGGCACGGCGACCATCACCCACGCGGAGGCGTCGCAGCCGCTCGAGAAGCTCCAGCGGCCGGAGACGCGCACGCCGCCCCGCGCCGGCTCGGCTCTCCCGCCGGCCGGGTTGATGCACGTGCTCGACAGCGTGTCGGGCCCGCCCGCGAAGTACTCGTCCTGGGCGGCGGAGGGGAAGTGGCCGAGCCACCAGTTGTGCACGATCCACAGCGAGCAGACCCACGCCGTCGAGCCGCACGCTCGCCCCAGCTCCCAGCCGACCGCGTGGCCGGCATCGAGGTCGAGCCCGTGCCCGCCGTAGCGATCGGGCGTCCCCACCCGGACCAGGCCCGACGACACCAGATCCTTGACGGTCTCAGGCGGAATCTGTCGGAGCTGCTCGGCGCGGCCCGCGCGCTCGCGCAGCACCGGCAACAGGCCCGTCGCGCGGTCCAGCAGCTGGCCTCTCGTCAGACCGGAGCTCACGAGGGGGATACTACCGGACGTGCCGCCGGGTCGGGTTGACTTTGGCGCGGGCCGGCGCGACCGTCTGGTACCGGTCTCCTACATTGGACCTGTCGACGACCATCCATTGGCTGGGCGAGGCGCTCGGCGAGGTGCTGCGAGCCCAGGAGTCCGTGGCGCTCTACGAGACCGAGGAGCGCATCCGCGCGCTCGCCAAGGCCCGGCGCCTCGACGACAAGCGCGCCGGCGAGCAGCTCGCGATCGAGATCGCCGCCCTCCCCGATGACGACGCTCGCGCAACGGCCTCGGCATTCGCGGTCTACTTCGACCTCGTGAACCTCGCCGAGGAGGTCCACCGCATCCTCGCGCTGCGCGGCCGCGAGCGCAGCCTGCACCCGGCCCCGATCCCCGAGTCGATTCGGGCCGCGGTCGGGAGCCTGGCCGCGGGCGGGACCACGCCGGCGCGGATGGCCGAGCTGCTGCGCACGCTGCGGGTCGAGCTGGTGCTCACCGCGCATCCGACCGAGGCCAAGCGCCGCACCGTGCTGTCGAAGCTCCAGCGTATCGCCGCGGCGCTGAGGGGGCTGGCCGATCCCGGCCTCCTGCCCCGCGAGTCGCAGGCGCTGGAGGCCGCGCCTGCGCGCGGAGGTCGTCGAGCTGTGGCTCACCGATCGTACTCGCACGGCACGGCCGGCGGTGACCGACGAGGTGCGCACCGGCCTCTACTTCGTGGATGCCGTCTTCTGGGACACCATCCCCCGCGTGATCGACGAGCTGGACGCGGCGCTCCGCGAGCACTACCCGTCGCTGGCCGCGCGGCCCGGCTGGCTAACCCTGGCCTCGTGGATCGGCGGCGACCGCGATGGCAACCCGGCCGTCACCGCCGCGGTGACTGCGGAGACCCTGCGGCTGCACCGCGGTCTCGCGGTCGAGCGGCACCGCCGCAGCCTGCAAGACCTGGCGCGCCGGCTCAGCGTGAGCGGGCGCCGCTGCCCGCCACCGTCCTCGCTCGAGGCCTGGCTGCAGGCCCGCCGGCCGCTGCCCGCGCACGTGGCCTACCTGGAGCAGCGCTACGCCCAGGAGCCCTACCGCCTGGCGCTGGCCCTGCTGGCCGCCGATCTCGACGTCGCCTCGCAGGACGACATGACGACGCGGCTGCTCGAGGACACGCCGCACCGGGCGCGTCTCACCGTGGATGAGCTGGGGCAGGTGCTCGATCTGGTGGCGAGCGCGCTCCCGGAGCCGCTGGCCGCCGAGCGCCTGCGCGGCATCCGCCGGCACCTGGAGACGTTCGGCCTGCACGCCGCCCGCCTCGACGTGCGCGAGGACTCCGGCCGCCTGGCCACGGCCGTGGGCCGGGCGCTGGCGGCCCTCGGGGTCGTGAACGACTTCGAGCGCCGTGACGACGGCGAGCGGGCGGAGATCCTGATCCGGCTCCTGCTGGACGACCCGCCCCGGCCGACCGCCATGACGCGGATGATGAACGCGCTTGACGAGCGAAGCGCGGAGACATGGCGGCTGTTCCGCCTGCTCGCCCGTGCCGCCCGCCTCTACGGGCGGGCCTCGCTGGGCCCGGTGGTCGTCTCCATGACCCGCGGGGCCGCCGACGTGCTCGGCGTTCTCGTGCTGGCCCGGTGGGCGGGCGGCGTGCCCGGGCTGATGGTGGCGCCGCTGTTCGAGACGCTGGCCGATCTCGACGCCGCGCCCCGCATCATGGCCGAGCTGTTCTCCCTCCCCGCGTACGCGGCCGCCGTGCGGGCCGCCGACGGCGAGCAGATGGTCATGATCGGCTACTCCGACAGCAACAAGGACTGCGGCTACCTGGCGGCGAGCTGGGCACTCTACCGGGCCCAGGAGTCGATCGCCCAGGTCTGCGACGCCTACGGCGTCGCCCTCACGCTCTTCCACGGCCGGGGCGGCAGCGTGGCCCGCGGCGGCGGGCCGGCCGGCCGGGCCATCCGCGCCCAGCCACCCGGCACGGTGCACGGGCGCTTCCGCGTCACCGAGCAGGGCGAGACCATCGCGTCACGCTATTCGGATGAGGATCTTGCCCATCGGCATCTCGAGCAGATCGTGAGCGCGGTTCTCCTCGCCTCGGCCGAGACGGCGACGGCGGTCCCGGCCGACTGGCGCGCAACCATGGATGCCATGGCGGGCGCCGCCCGCGAGAGTTTCCTGGGGCTGGTCGAGCACACGCCGGGCTTCCTCGAGTACTGGCGCGCCGCCACGCCGATCGAGGAGATCAGCCGGCTCCGGCTCGGCTCGCGGCCGGCGGCCCGGGGGCGGGGCACGCTCACCCGTGCCGACGTCCGGGCGATCCCATGGGTGTTCTCGTGGATGCAGAGCCGGTTCAATCTGCCCGGCTGGTATGGCCTGGGGACGGGACTGCGCGCGGCCGATCCCGAGCGTCTCCGGGCCATGTACGCCGGCTGGCCGTTCTTCCGGGCCCTGCTCGACAACGCGGAGATGTCGCTGGTCAAGGCCGACCTCGGCATCGCCGCGCTCTACTCGGGCCTGGCGCCGGACCGGGCTCTGGCCGAGGCCATTTTCGCTTCAGTAGAAGCCGAATACGCCCGTACGCGTGAGGCGATTCTCGAGACCACCGGCCACGCGGAGCTGATGGACGGCGACCCCGTCATCCAGCGCTCGGTCCTGCTCCGCAATCCCTACGTGGACCCCCTGAACTACATCCAGGTGGAGATGCTGCGCCGTCTTCGCGCCCTGCCCGACCCCGACGGCCCCGAGGCCGAACGGCTGCGCGAGGTGATCGTCCTCACCGTCAACGGCATCGCCGCCGGCCTGCGCAACACCGGTTGAGCGCAACGGCGGCAGTCCTACTCGAGCGTGAGGACCGCCTTGCCGGGGAACCGACGGGCCATCAGGTCCTGGGCGACCTGCGCGATGTCCGTCCACGGCCGCTCGAGGCTGACGTGGGGGGAGACCTGGCCACCGGCAACCAGCTCGGCCAGACGCCGCAGCCCCCCGCCGGCCGGCTCGGCGCCGACCTCGACGAACAGGTAGAACCCGTACAGCGTCGCGCCCCCACCGACGAAGAACGTGCGGGTGTCGAAGGTTACCTCGGCCGACGCCGAGACGCCCAGGGTGACGGCCACACCGCCGCGGTCCAGCGCGACCAGCGCCGTGCCCAGCGTGCGCCCGCCGACCGAGTCGAGCACGAGGTCGTACTTCGGCGCCGGCGGGATCTCCTCGCCCACCACGACCTCGTGGGCGCCCCACTGGCGCACCGCCGCCACCTGATCGGCCCGGCGCACGAGCGCCGTCACGTGGGCGCCGCTCAGCCGCGCGAGCTGCACGGCGAAATCACCGACGCCACCGGTGGCGCCGGTGACGAGCACGCGGCGGCCCAGGATCTGGCCGCGCTTGGCCAGGCCGTAGAGCGCGGTCAGCCCCGCCACCGGGAAGGTTGCCGCCTGCGAGAAGGTCACCTTGTCGGGCAGCGCGGCGAGCGCGTGCGTGGGCACGACCACGCGCTCGGCCCAGGCGCCCTCCGGCAGCAGCCCGACCACGCGAGCGCCCGCCCGCGGGCCCGAGCCGTCGGCGGCTGCGCGCTCCACCGTACCGGCCAGATCCCAGCCCGGCCGCCAGCCGGCCGGCGCCATCCCCGAGCGGCGCACCTCGCCGCGGTTGAGCGAGAGGGCCTTCACGCGCACGACCGCCTCGCCCCGGTCGGGGGTGGGCTCGGGAACGGGACGGATGACGAGCCGGCCCGGCGCCTCCGGATCGACGACGACCGCACGGTTGCTCACGGGTCTCCTCCTGCGATGACGTGCTCGCGGGTCATGATGAACGGGGGTGAGCCGGGCGCCAGGAACTGCTCGCGGTCGGCGACGGCTGCGACATAGGCGGGCGAGCCGGCGGCGGCGCGCAGCGCATCGGCGGAGTCGAACCACATGAGCGTGACACCGTCGTACGCCGGCGCGCGGCCCGCGGTGTAGGCGGAGCGCCGGGTGGCGCTCAGCACGCAGCGTCGCAGCCCGGGGACGGCAGCCAGGTGCGGGGCGTGACGCTCACGCCAGTACCCCTGGAAGTCGTCCACCGAGGTGCCGGGGCGTCGATTCAGGAACTCGACCGCCTTCACGGCGTCGGCGCCGACCGGACCCGAGACGACGACGTGCTCCTCGGTGACGATGAGACCCATCGTGGCGCGGTCGATGAACTCCGCCTCGTCGGCCTGCACGGCCGCGTGCTCGGGCCCGAGCGTCATCGCCCGCAGCGCGTCGGTGTCGTCGGCCCACACCTCCGCGATGCCGTCCCAGGCCGGCTCCCGCTTCGCATAGCTGGAGGCCAGCGTGTGCGACTGCACGTACCGGCGCACGCCGGGCAGCCGGGTGACGACGGCCGGGTGGCGCGTGAGCCAGTAGCGCTGGAACTCCTCGACCGCCATGCCGGGCTTGCGTTTGATGAACGTGAGGACCTTGACCATGGATCGCGGAGGCAGGATACCATCGGGGTCCATGCCACACGAGGAGGCGCCCAGCCCATGAAGCGTAGCAGTGACCGCATCCTCACCACCCACACGGGCAGCCTGCCCCGCCCCGCCGACCTCACGGCCCTGCTGGAGTCGCTGGACGCCGGCACCCTCCCCGACCCCGCCGCCTTCGCGGCGCGCGTGCGGCGGGCGGTGGGCGACGTCGTCCGCCAGCAGACCGAGGCCGGCGTGGACGTCGTCAACGACGGCGAGCAGGGCAAGGTCGGCTACTCGACCTACGTGCGCCACCGCCTCACGGGCTTCGGCGGGCAAAGCCGGGTAGCCGGCCGGGCGGACTGGGCCGACTTCCCCGAGGCCGCCGCCCGGGCCGAGCGCCTCTCGACCATCTCGCGCCCCGCCTGCGACGGCCCGATCGAGTGGACGGATCGCACGGCGGTGCAGACGGACACCGCCAATTTGAAGGCCGCACTGCAAGGTGTGCAGCCGACCGAGGCGTTCATGACGGCCGCCTCGCCCGGCGTCATCGCCCACTTCCTGCGCAACCAGCACTATCCGAGCCGACGAGGCGTACCTGGCCCGGCTGGTCGACGTCATGAAGGAGGAGTACGACGCGATCCATCGCGCCGGCTTCGTGCTCCAGGTCGACTGCCCCGACCTGGCCATGAGCCGTCACCTGGCCTTCGCCGAGTTGAGCAACGCCGAGTTCCTGAAGATCGCCGCGGCCAACGTGGAGGCGCTCAACCACGCCCTTCGCGACATCCCCCCCGACCGCCTGCGCCTGCACCTGTGCTGGGGCAACTACGAGGGGCCGCACCACCGGGACATCCCGCTGCGCGAGATCCTGCCGATCGCGCTCAAGGCCCGACCGCAGGCACTGTCCTTCGAGGGCGCCAACCCTCGCCACGAGCACGAGTGGGTCGTCTTCCGCGAGGTGAAGCTGCCCGACGACCGGCTGATCATCCCCGGCGTGCTCGACTCGACCACGAACTTCATCGAGCATCCCGAGCTGGTGGCCCAGCGGCTGGTGCGCTACGCCGAGGTGGTGGGACGCGAGCGCGTCATCGCCGGCACCGACTGCGGCTTCGCGACGTTCGCGCGCTCGACACTGCAGGTGGAGCCGGAGATCACCTGGGCGAAGTTCCGGTCGATGGCCGAGGGCGCGCGGCTGGCCTCGGCTCAGCTCTGGCGATAGGCGCGGCTACCGGCGCCGGGTCCGGGCGCCGCGCTGCGCGCGCCACCAGGCGCGGATCTCGCGGGCGTGCTCCCGCTCGTGGCTCCAGCCCGGCGCCGGCAGCCACGAGACCACCGTGTAGTCGTGGCCGGGATCACGCAGCGCCGCATCGGGCAGCCGCCGGAAGCCGGCAATCAGGCGCGCCCGAGCCCGCTTCATCCGTCCCAGGATGGCCTTCAGGTCCAGCCGCCGCCCGAGGGCTACCGCCCGGGCGTTGAACAGGTGGGCGTAGTCCAGGTCGAACCACTGGATGCGGTCGGCCTGGCCGAGGGCGATGAGCTGGAAGCGACGCAGCGTCTCCTCGTCACCGGCCAGCAGGTGGGCCAGGACGTCCTTGATCGACCACGCGTCCTGCGTGCGCGGGCGCAGGACCTCGGCCTCGGGCAGGCGGGCGACCAGCCGCAGCATCTCGGCGCGTGAGGCCTCCATGCGTCGCACCGCCTGCCGCCGCCAGCCCGCCAGCGGCGCCGCCTTCCGTGCCGCCATCGGAGCCTCCTACTTCTTCTTGAGCTTGACGTCTTCCAGCGGCGCCGACCACGGGTAAGGGTCGATCTGCATGAGCGCGGCGTCCTCCACGCGCGGTCCCACGCCGCTGGGCCAGACGTAGTCGTAGAGGGCGGGCTGGCGGACCCGGTCGTAGACGAGCTGCTGGATCTGCCGGAGCATCGCCTCGCGCTTCTTGCGGTCGAGCTCACGGGCCTGCTGGCGATAGAGGGCGTCCACGTCGGGATCGAAGCCGTAGGCGAAGGCGCCGTCGGACGGGACGACCTGGGCCAGCCGCGAAGGGGCGTTGCCGTACACGGCGTTGATGCAGACGCAGATGCCCTTGAGCTTCTTGCTGCCCAGCGCGCCGTAGAACGCCGCCCGCTCCATCGTGCGGACTCGGGTCCGGATCCCGACCGCGCTGAGATAGTTCGTCACCGATTCGCCCAGCGAGCTGTACGGCGGCCACGGGTGGAGGTCGCCGGCGTCGAAGCCGTTCGGATAGCCGGCCTCGGCCAGGAGCTGCTTGGCCTTGGCCGGGTCGTAGGCGTGCGGCTCCAGGGGCAGGGCGAAGTCGAAGGTGCGCGGCACCGTGTTGCCGTTGAGCCGGGAGGCCCCGAGCGTCTCTGCCTCGTTCAGCCCCTTGCGGTCCAGCGCCAGGCTCGCCGCCAGCCGCACGCGCCGGTCGGCCCAGGGCGACTTCGGATCCCACTGCTCGAAGAAGTCGAGGTAGAAGGTCCCGATGGCGCCCGAGAACGCCAGCTTGAGGCTCGGGTCCTTCTTGATGTCGGCGGCCATCGGCGCGTCGAGCAGATACGCGACGTCGACCTCGCCCCGCTTGAGCATGGCCAGCCGGGTCGTCGTCTCCGGCACGCTCTTGAAGACCAGGCGCTTGACCGACGGCATCTTGCGCCAGTAGCTCTCGTTGGCCTCCATCACCAGCTCGACGCCGGGGGTGTTGCTCACGAACTTGTAGGGCCCGAGCCCGACCGGCGCCTTCTTGAAGCCGTCGGGGCCGACCTGCTCGAAGTACTTCTTGGGAGTGATCCACGCCGCCGAGGTGGCCAGGGTGCCGTAGAACGTCATGAAGTCGGGCCACGGATCCTGGAGCTGGAAACGGATGCGATGGCGATCGACGATGGTGATCTCCCGGACCTTCTCCTGCAGGATCTTGGCGCCTTTGGCCCGCTGGAAGCTGAACTGCACGTCCTCGGCCGTGAACGGGTCGCCGTTGTGGAACTTCAGCCCCTCGCGCAGCTTGAACTCGTACACGCGCTGGTCGGGGCTCACCGTCCACGACTCGGCCAGGCTCGGGGCCAGGTGGTTGCCCGGCATCGGCTTCACGACCGCATCGTGCATGGCGTACATCACCCAGAACGGCGTGAGGACGCCGATCACCTCGGCCGGGTCGAACCACTGCGGGGACAGGGTCACGTAGAGGGCCCAGCGCATCTCACCATCGGGCTTGGCCTGGGCGGCCGCCTCCCGGGACGGCCCGGCCACGAGCCCCCCGCACAATGCGAGCACCAGGACCACCCCGAGACTCCGCTTGCCGTTCATCGTCCCCTCCCGCATGACGCCTGATAAACTATGCTGGACTTTCGACTCCACTCACCCGAACCGACGAGGAGCGACTCGATGCGTACGTACCACGACATCAAGCTGGCCGATCATACGATCAGTACGCGCGAACTGCACGGCGAAGAGATCGTCAGGGCCGGCCGTTACCTCATCGCGCGGACCCTGCTCGACCTGGGAGCGGCGACCGTCGATCCGCTGTCGCCGGACAACCCGCTGATCTTCTCGGCTGGGCCGTTCGCCGGTACCAGCTTCTCCAACGCCAACCGGACCAGCGTCGGCTGCAAGAGCCCGCTCACCGGCGGCATCAAGGAGGCCAACGGCGGCGGCACCTTCAGCTACGCGCTGGGCCAGCAGAAGATCGCCGGCTTCACCCTGCACGGCGCCTCGCCCGAGCTGGGTGGTGCATCCACTTCAAGAAGGACGGTACCGATCGACTTCGACGACGCCACCCCCTACCTCGGCAAGGGCAACTTCGAGGCGAACGAGATGCTCCTGCACGCGCTACGGCAAGAAGGTCAGCGGTCGGCTCTGTGCGGGCCCGTGGGCGAGTACCAGGGGCTCATCGCGCGGCATCGCGTTCAGCGACAAGGACGGGCGGCCGGCCCGGCTGGCCGCACGCGGCGGCGTGGGGGCGGTCATGGGCAGCAAGAAGGTCAAGGCCATCGTGGTCGACCTCGACAAGATCCCGCCGTTCAGCGAGCCCAAGAAGGTCAACGCCGCCATCAAGGACTACGCGAAGATGCTGCAGGCCGACGGCGGTCATCAAGAACTTCTACCAGCCAAGCTCGGCACCATGGGCATGGCCGACGTCCAGAACCAGATGGGCGGCCTGCCGGTGAACAACTTCAGCGTGGGCCAGCAGGTCGACGTCTCCACCGGCGAGAAGTTCAAGATGGGCGGCGAGTACATCGGCCGAGCTGAACAACTCGCGTGGCGGCGAGCAGACGCACGCCTGCATGCCGGGCTGCGTCATCCAGTGCAGCAACATCTACGCGGACGCCGCCGGCAAGGAAGTGGTCTCGCCAGTCGAGTACGAGACGCTCGGCCTGCTCGGCACCAACTGCGGCCTCACCGACCCTGACGACCTCGCCCAGCTCAACTACATCTGCAACGACCTCGGCGTCGACACCATCGAGACCGGCGCCATGCTGGCCGTCCTGATGGAGGCCGGCCTCGGTCGCTTCGGCGACGTCCGAAGTTCATGGCCGAGTGCCTGCGCCGAGATCCGCAACGGCACCGAGAACGGGCGCGTATTGGGCCCAGGGCACCGCCCGAGTCGGCGAGCACTACCAGGTGCGCCGGGTGCCGGTCATCAAGAAGCAGGCGATCAGCGCCTACGACCCCCGCGTGGTCGAGGCCACCGGCATCGCCATGATGGCCACCGCCCAGGGCGCCGACCACACCGCCGGCAACCTGCCGCGGCTGAAGACGCGCGAGATGGACCTGAGCACGATGATCGAGCAGAGCCTGATCGCACCAGACCAGGGTGCGCGGCCAACGACTCGCTGGGCCTGTGCATCTTCGGGCGCAGCGTGACCGAGCCGAACGCGGAGTTCATCGTCAACGCCATCAACGCCGCCCACGGCACCAGCCTGACCACTGACTTCTTCGAGGCGCTCGGCCGGGACACCCTGCGGCTGGAGCACGAATTCAATCGTCGGGCCGGCTTCACCGCCAAGGACGACGAGCTGCCCGAGTTCTTCTACACGGAGACGCTGCCCCCGACCAACCACGTGGCCCGCTTCCACGGCGCCGACGTGCACGACATGTACGAGCGCCTGCCCGGCCTGAGGTCTTCGAGCTGGGCGGAGGCGGCGATTGCCGTCTCCGCCTGGCGGCAAGGCTGTCCAGCTCAATTGTGCGGACCCGGGGCGTATCCAAGATTCGACATTGACAGGATCGCGCGGCCGCGTCGCCGCCGACTAGCAGCCTCGCCCTGATGTCCCACCAGCGGGCCACCGCGGCCCCTAGGCGTCCCGTCGGTCGAGATCTCGTGAGATCGCGCGAACTCGCTGTTCGATCGTTCATTGCTGCGCCTCGCAGGTGGTCGCGAAAACCGGGTATAGAGTCTCGCCAGCTGGAGGGGACTTTCCATGGATGCTCGCGAGCTGGATCGACTGGGCGATGAGATCGCCGAGCTG
This sequence comes from uncultured Candidatus Rokubacteria bacterium, assembly GCA_963827505.1. Taxonomy (GTDB): domain Bacteria; phylum Methylomirabilota; class Methylomirabilia; order Rokubacteriales; family CSP1-6; genus AR5. The sequence continues at coordinate 617,053 of CAWHBD010000001.1, forward strand.
TCCGTGCACCTGGAGGCCGCCACCGCCCGCCTGCTCGACCTCATCCGTGAGTTCGACGCGCGGGGCGGCTGGAACAATGGATTTCGTTCGTGCGCTGCCTGGCTCTCCTGGCGCGTGGGCTCCGCGCCCGGCGCCGCGCGCGAGCACGTCCGGGTAGCGCGCGCGCTCGGCATGCTGTCGCGGCTCTCACAGGCTCTCGCCCGCGGAGAGCTGTCCTACGCCAAGGTCCGCGAATTGACCCGTGTGGCGACTCCGGAGACCGAAGAGCGCCTGCTGGCCGTGGGCCGTGCCGGTACCACCGAGCACGTGGAGCGCATAGTACGAGGCTGGCGCCGGATGGACCGCAAGGCTGAGATGCGCGAGGCGGCCCGGCAGCACGCTGGCCGGTCGCTGCACGTGCATCCCGATGAGGACGGTACCGTCAGGATCCGCGGACGGCTGGCACCCGAGGTCGGCGCCTTGCTCCTGAAAGCTCTCGCCGCGGCGCGCGAGGCCCTGTACCAGCGGCAGCACGACCAGACGCTTGATGGCGATCCACCGACGATGGAGCAGCAGCAGGCCGATGCGCTGGCGATGCTCGCCGAGGCCGCCCTGCACCACGGCGTAGATCCCGGTGCCCCCGGCGAGCGCTACCAGGTCGTCGTCCACGTCGATGCCGCCGTGCTGGCCGACGCTGACCAGCCGGGACAGTCAGTGCTCGAGGACGGGTTGCGCGTTCCGGCCGGAACGTCTCAGCGCCTGGCGTGCGATGCGAGCCGTGTCGTGATGCGCCACGATTCGGAAGGGCGATTGCTGGAAATCGGCGCCCGCACCCGTACGATCCCGCCCGCGCTACGGCGAGCGCTTCAGCACCGCGATCACGGATGCCGCTTCCCGGGTTGTGGCCTGCCGTTCGGCCAGGGCCACCACATCCGTCACTGGGCACAGGGCGGTCCCACCACGCTCTCGAATCTGGCCATGTTGTGTCGTCGCCACCACCGCGCCGTGCACGAGGAGGGCTATCAGATGGAGCGGCTGGCGGACGGCGAGTTGCAGTTCCGTCGACCGAACGGCCGGGTGTTGCCCGACGTCCCGACACCTCCAACGCTGGCCCGCGATCCCGCAGAAGTCATTCGAGCGCGGAACGAGGCAGCAGGGCTCTTGCTGGATGCACGCACCGCGATGTCGGGGTGGCTCGGGGAGCCTCTAGACGTCGGCTATGCGATCGATGTGCTTCATCCTCTCGCGGGGTAGAGCGTCACTCATAGAGCGGCGTATCCTTCTTGAGACGCCGGCCCGCCCGGTGATTCCGCTCGGTGTCACCGCCCCCTCAGAAGTGCTCGAACGTCCCCGGATCTCTCGCCATCGACAGCCGGACCTGGGCCATGAACACCAGGTACGGGTGCGCGCCGAGGGCCACGAGGCGATCGCGGTCGAAGGCGTCGACCGCGGCGCGCGTTTCCGCGGCCAGGCCGTGTTCGGCCATCGCAGCCTGGGGATCGGCCACGTAGCGGTCGCGGGCGGCGTTGTCGGACTTCAGCGCGAACAGGAAGCGGTTGAGCGGGAAGGCCGAGGCGGGCGGGAAGAAGTAGTGGCTCTCCATGTCGCTCACAGTGGCCAGGCCACGGCGGCGTTGCCGTGGTGCCAGGACGGTTCGTAGCAGATGACCTCGGCACGCGCGGGTCCCACGGCGCCCAGCAGCGTGATCCACGTGCGCAGCTCGACGTTGCCGGCCTTGTCCAGCTCCTCGCCGGTCAGCCGGGCAGTCTCGGCGCCGCGGCCCTCGGCCAGCGAGGCGAGCAGCGTGCGGTCGAAGTCGTAGTCGGGCGAGCTGTAGCGGTCGGTGCCCGGGAAGTGGGAGAGGCCGCCGGAGGCGATCAGCGCCACCCGCTCCGGGCGGGCGTCGAGGATCCGGCGCAGGGCCTGGCCCCAGGCGTAGCAGCGGCGCGGCGCTGGCTGGGGCGGCAGATAGACGTTCACATAGAGGGGGACGATCGGCAGGCGGCGCTCGGGCATTGTGAAGTGCAGCGGGATGTAGAAGGCATAGTCCAGCCGCACGTCCTGCGAATACGTGAGGTCGAAGCCGGCCTCGATCCCCTGCTCCGTGATGGCCCGCGCCAGCGGCTCGTGAACATCGAAGGTGTAGCGGTAGCTGCCGAACTCCCCGGAGGCGGTGCGTCCCACGAACACCGCCAGCGCCGGCACGGCGTTCAGGAAGAATCCTTCGATGTGATCGCCGCCGATGACGGCGAGGACGTCGGCGCCCACCGCGCCCAGCCGGCGCTTCACCTCGGCGTAAGCGGCGTGGACCCGGAGAACGAGGTCACGATCCTCGGTCGGGGGCCGGACGAGCAATTGCGGGGTATGGGGCAACGCGAACGCGGCCACGAGGGGCATGGCCCCGAGGATACCTCAGCTCCGGCGCAGCTTGGGGTCCCAGGCGTCCCGGAGGGTGTCGCCGAACAGGTTGAAGCCGAGCACGGCCAGGCTGATGGCCAGCCCCGGGAAGATGGCCAGCCACGGCGCCTGCTCCATGAACGCGCGGCCGGTGCTGCTCAGCATCAGCCCCCACGACGGCGTGGGCGGCTGGGTACCGAGCCCGAGGAAGCTCAGCGTGGCCTCGATCAGGATCGCGTTGCCCAGCCAGATCGAGGCGATGACCAGGATCGGCGCCGTCACGTTGGGCAGGATGTGGCTCAGGATGATGCGCGGGTGCCGGCAGCCGATGGCGTGAGCGGCCTCGACGTAGCGGTTCTGCTTGGTCGACAGCACGGCGCCCCGGACGATGCGCGAGTTGCCGGGGATGATCACGATGGCGATGGCCAGCATCGCGTTGGTCGTGCTCGGCTTGAGCACCGACACGATGGCCAGGGCCAGCACCAGGCCCGGGATGGCCTGGATGGCGTCCATGACCCGCTGCATGACGAGATCGACCCGACCCTCGCAGTAGCCGCAGAGCAGCCCGATGACCATGCCCGCCATGGTCCCGATGCCCACCGCCAGCAGCCCCACCCACAGCGAGATGCGGCGCCGTAGATGATGCGGCTGAGGACGTCGCGGCCGATGTCGTCGGTGCCGAACGGGTGCGCCCGGCTCGGCGCCTGCAGGCGGATCTCCGGGCGCGTGTCGAGCGGATCGAACGGCGCGAGCACGTCGGCGAAGATCGCGGTGAGCACGAGCGTCGACGATGAGCGCGGCCGAGACGGCGCCGAGCGGCTTGCGGCGGATCGTCGTCCACAGCGCGCATAGGCCCGGCCCCAGGCGCCGACGGGCTCGGCGAAGTCGGTGGGCCGGGCGGTGACGGTGGCCATCAGCTGTACCGGATGCGCGGGTCGAGCCACGCGTAGGTGAGGTCGACGACGAGATTGATCGTGACCAGCGTCGCGCGCGACCAGCATCACGTTGGTCTGCACCACCGGATAGTCGCGGAACAGGATTGCCTCCACCGTGAGGCGGCCCATCCCGGGCAGCGCGAAGATCGTCTCGACGATCGACGGTGCCGGCCAGCAGCGTGCCGAGCTGGCCGCCGACGATGGTGACGACCGGGATCAGCGCGTTCTTGAGCGCGTGCTTGTAGACGACGATGCGGCCGGCCAGCCCCTTGGCCCAGGCGGTGCGCACGTAGTCCTCGCGCAGGACCTCGAGGACCGTCGAGCGCGTCATCCGCATGGTCGCCGCCGAGAGCCGGAAGCCGAGGACGGCCGCCGGCAGCAGGAACTGCTGCAGGTTCCGCCAGGGATCGGTCCCACAGGCTGCATGTAGCCGATGGGCGGGATCCAGTTGAACCAGATCGCCGCGAAGGTGATGACCAGCGTGCCGAGCCAGAAGTCGGGCAACGACAGGCCGGAGACGGCCACCACCCGGCCCACGTAGTCCGAGGTGCGTGTCCTGGCGCGTGGCCGACAGCACGCCGACCGGGATGGCGATGACCAGGCCGAGGATGATCGCCAGCGTGGCCAGCTCCAGCGTGACCGGGATGGCCTTGCGCAGCGCCACCGGGATGGGCTCGTTGGTGAAGATCGAGTCCCCGGGGTTGAAGCTCACCATCTGCCAGACCCAGAGCGCGTACTGCTCGTGATACGGCTGGTCGAGGCCGAGGTCCTTGCGGAGCTTCTTCAGCTCCTTCTCGCCGACGTTGCCGGACTCGGCCATGAGCGCGGTCAGCGCGTCGCCGGGCATCACGCGCATGAGGCCGAACACGATCAGCGAGGAGAGCAGCGAGCACGGGGACGGCCAGGAGCACCCGCCGGAGGACGTACTTGTACATCGGCCGCCCCCCGCTCCCGCCTACTTGTCCATCCAGGCCCGGGCCAGTGTCGGTGACCCGTAGCCGTCGATGCGCCGCAGGGCGCCGGCCGCCACGTTGCGCATGTGCGGCTGGAAGACGAGGAACCCGTTGTCGTACGGCATCCACATCCGCAGCACCTGGTCGTACTCGCGGTCGACGATCTTCTTGGCGAGGGCCCGCTGCTCGGCCCGGTCGGGCGTCTGGCGCAGCTTGGTGCGTCAGCTCGTCGATGACCGGATCGTTCGACGCGGAAGAAGTTCTTCGTCGACTTGGAGTGCATGTACATGGTAGGTCCGCTCGTCGAGGCCGACCGCGTGGCCCGACTGGAACCCCCACGACATGCCGTCCCACTTGCCCTCGACGTAGCGGCCGTAGTAGCGTCGTGTAGTCGAGCTTGGTGATCTTGACGTTGATGTTGAGGTTCTTCTTGAGGTCCTGCTGGACGAGCTGGACCTGCGAGGTCATCTGCGGGAAGTACTCGTAGTAGAACAGCGTCGTCTCGAAGCCGTTCGGGTGGCCGGCCTCGGCCAGGAGCTTCTTGGCCTCGGCGGGCTTGTACTGCCACCACGGCCCGAGGTCCTTGGCCGTCGGCTGGCGCTTGTCCTGGTAGTAGATGTACGGTACGCCCCAGCCCAGGATGCCGTGCCCCTCGAAGACCGTGTCGACCTGCTTCTGGCGGTCGATGGCCATGGAGATGGCCCGCCGCACGCGCACGTCGTTGAACGGCGGCTTGTCCTGGGCCAGCGCCAGCCCGAACGGGGCCAGCGTGTTGTGGTACGCCTGCACAAGCGCGTTGGGGTTGGTCTTGCGGATCGTCTCCACCTCGCAGGGGCTGGCGCGCCAGATGATGTCGCTCTGCCCGGTGCGGAAGGCCGCCATCCGGGTGGCGTCGTCCGGCGTGGACAGGATGATGTACTCGTCGATGTAGCGGGCGGCCCTTGTCGCAGTAGTCGGGGTTGCGCTGCAGGACGACGCGGACCTTGCGGGTGTGCTCCTTCAGGATGTACGGGCCCGGTGCCGATCAGGCGCTTCTTGAGGTCGCCGTCCTCCTCCAGCACTTCGCGGGAGAAGATGACCGCGACCGGCTCGGCGAGGTTCTGCGGGAACAGCGCGTTCGGCGTCTTGAGGTGGATGCGGACCGTGTGCTTGTCCGGCGTCTCGATCCCCTCGATCTCCTGGAACGTGAACGCCTGCACACCTTCCTTGGCGTACTGCCTCGAAGCAGTACTTGACGTCGGCGGCGACGAACTCGCGCCCGTTGAGCGGCGCCACGTTCTGCCACTTCACGCCCTGGCGGAGCTTGAAGGTCCACACGCGGCTGTCGGCGCTGGCCGTCCACGACTCCGCGAGGTCGCCCTTGAGCGTGAGGTCGCTGGGCCCGCTGGCCTCGTCGGAGAACGGGTAGCGGACGAGGCGGTTGCTGGTGAGGCCCGACGAACTGGTAGAGGCCGACCGACTGGGTCAGCCGCGGGTCGAGCACCGGCGGATCCCAGGCCGAGGCGCGCGTGAGGGACCCGCCCCGCTTGGCGGGCTTGGTGCTGGCCGGGATCCACTCGGGGTACGGAGACGCCGCCGCCGCGGCCCGGCGTGGCCGAGCGCCCGCGACGAGGGCGGCGGCCCCGAGGCCCGTGACCTTGACGAAATCCCGGCGAGAGACGTGGCGGCGGGGAGCGGAGGGACGTGAATCGGGAGCGGTCATCGGGTACTCCTTCCCTTACGATCTCTACGTTTGCGACGAAGGAAAGAAACACTACGGAACCCGAGCGGACCGAACGCGAAATGTGGGGGGAAGGTCCCACACGCCGCCGGTAAAGTCAAGGCGGCTGGCCGTGGCTAGCGGCGCCCGTTCCGGTACCAGTCGGCGATCTCGGCGCCGGTGGTGAACCACACCCCCTTCTGCCGCCGGATGTAGTCGTACACCGCCTCGAAGTACCTGATGCGGTGAGGCACGCCGTGGATGTAGGGGTGCACCGCGATGGCCATCACACGCGGGTTCTTCGCCCCCTCGGCGTGCAGGCGATCGAACTGGTCGCGACAGCGCTGCACCCAGGCCGATGACTCATGGTGCTGGATCACCATCACCGGGATGTCGTTCAGCTCGAGCGTGTACGGCACCGAGACGAGCGGGCCGTGGGCGGTGCGGATCTCGTACGGCTGATCGTCGTTGACCCAGTCGGAGACGTACTCGATGCCCGCCTCGGCCAGGTAGTCGAGCGTCTCCCACGTCTCGGTGAGGCCGGGGCCGAGCCAGCCCTTGGGCCTTGTCCCGGTGAACTTGGTGAGGATGTCGATCGCCTCGCGGATGGCGGAGTACTGGTCGGGCAGCAGGTGCATGGCGCCCTGCCGCACGCCATGTCCCATGAACTCCCAGTCCGCCTCCAGCATGGCCTGGGCCACGCGCGGGTACGAGCGACAGACGCCGGCGTTGATCGCGGTCGTCGCCCGCAGCTTGCGCTTGCGCAGCGCCTCCAGGATCCGCCAGAAGCCCACCCGCATCCCGTAGTCGTGCCACGCCCAGTTCGGGACGTCGGGGGTGACGGCCACGCCCTGCGGCGTGGTGAGGTACTGGCGGGCCATCGGCTTCTCGATATCCCATTCCTCGATGTTGACGATGGTCCACACGGCGACGCGCGCCCCGCGGGGCAGAGCCCAGCGGGGGCGGTCGACGATGGCCGAGTAGTCGAAGCGCTCGGGTGGCAGTCTCACGGATCCTCCTCGACCACGGCCGGCCGCGGTGGCTCGTGGCAGGGCTATAGTACAATCTCGCCGCGATGGCGGAGAGCTGTCCGGTCGCGTGACCGCCGAGTTCTGGATCACCCAGACCTTCAACGGGCTGTCCTACGGGGCGCTGCTGTTCCTGCTCGCCAGCGGCCTGTCGCTGATCTTCGGGGTCATGCGCATCGTGAACCTCGCCCATGGCTCCTACTTCCTGCTCGGCGGCTACGTGGGGCTGTCGGTCACCTGGCGCACGCACAGCTTCGTGCTGGCGCTGCTGGCCGGCGCCCTGGCCATCGCGCTCGTCGGCGCCGGCATGGAGCGGCTGTTCCTGCGCCGCCTCGGCGGCCAGACCCTCGGGCAGGTGCTCATGACCATCGGGTTCGCGCTCATCTTCCAGGACGTGGCCCTGCTGCTGTGGGGCGGCGATCCCTACTCGCTGCCGGTGCCGGCGGCCCTGCAGGGCGTGGTGACGGCCGGCGGCCTGCGCTTCCCGCGCTACCGGATCTTCATCATGGCCCTGGCTGTGGTGATCGGGGCGGCGCTATGGCTGGCGCTCGATCGCACGCGGGCCGGCGCCATGATCCGGGCCGCGGTCGACGACGCCGAGATGGCCCAGGGGGTGGGCATCCGGGTGCCGACGGTGTCGCTCGGCGTGTTCGCCCTCGGCGCCTTCCTGGCCGCGCTGGGTGGCGTCATCGGCGGCGGCTTCCTCGGCGTCTACCCCGGGCTTGACTTCGAGATCCTTCCCTACGCGTTCGTCGTGGTCATCGTCGGCGGCCTCGGCAGCCTGCCCGGAGCCATGGTCGGCAGCCTGCTGGTAGGGCTGCTCGACAACTTCGGCAAGGCGCTGTTTCCCGAGCTGGCCTACTTCACGCTCTTCGCACCGATGGCGCTGATCCTGGCGCTGCGACCCACCGGGTTGTTCGGACGCTCGTGACGAGCGGGCGCGCGCTGGGAGCGGGCCTCGCGACGGCCGCGGTGGCCGCGGGCGCGGCCCCACTGCTGTCGGCGTATCCGCTGACCCTGCTGACCCAGGCGGCGATCGTCGCCATCCTGGCCATGAGCCTCGACGTCCTGCTCGGCTACACCGGTCTGCCCTCGCTCGGCCACGCCGCCTACTTCGGCGTCGCCGCCTACGCGGTCGGCATCCTGGCCACCGACTATCAGCGCGGCTTCCTGACCTGCCTGGCGGCCGGGCTGCTGCTGGCCACGCTCTTCGCGGCGGTCTTCGGCCTGCTGGCCATCCGTGCCAGCGGCACCTACTTCCTGATGATCACGCTGGCCCTCGGCATGGTCGTGTGGGGGCTGGCCTTCCGCTGGGTGTCCATGACCAAGGGCGACAACGGCATCGCCGGAGTGCCGCGGCCCGACCTGCCGCTGCCGTGGAGCCTGGCCGCTCCCCTGCCCTTCTTCTACTTCGCGCTGGCAGGCACGCTGGTGGCGTGGGCGCTGCTGGGGCTGCTCGTGCGGTCGCCGTTCGGCCTCGGCCTGATGGGCATCCGCGAGAGCGAGACGCGGATGCGCGCGCTCGGCTACAACGTGTGGCTGCACAAGTACCTGGCCTTCGTGATCGCCGGCGCCTTCGCCGGGCTCGCCGGCGTGCTGTGGGCCTACTACAACGGCTTCGTGAGCCCCGTCGACGTCCAGCTGGTGACCTCCGTCGAGACGCTGCTGATGGTGGCGCTCGGGGGGCCGGGAACCCTGGCCGGGCCCGCCCTCGGCGCCGCCATCATCGTCTTCCTCAAGAACTTCGTGAGCGTCTACACCAAGCGCTGGCTGCTCATCCTCGGCGCCGTCTACATCGGCGTCATTTTGCTCGCCCCGCGCGGCGTGCTCGGCGCGTTTCGCCGCGAGCGCCGCTGAGATGAAGGAGGATTCCCCATGACGCGTGTCCGCGCTCGCCTGCTCGCCGTGCTCCTGCTCGCGGCCCTCGGGCTGCCCCTGGCCGGCCCCCCCGACTCCACCGCTCAGGCGGGGCCGATCAAGATCGGCTTCCTGGCCCCGCTCACCGGCCCCTTCGCCCAGATCGGCAAGGACATGGTGAACGGCACCGAGCTGTTCCTGGACGAGATCAACCGCCAGGTCGGCGGCCGCAAGCTGGAGCTGATCGTCGAGGACACCGAAGGGCAGCCGGCCACCGCCCTCAACAAGTCGCGCAAGCTGGTCGAGCAGGACAAGGTCCACGTCCTCACCGGCGGTCTGCTCGCCAACGTGGGCTACGCGCTGCAGCCCTTCATCGACGGCGCCCAGATCCCGGCGACCTACCCGGTTATCGCCGCCGACGACATCACCCAGCGCAAGCCGGCAAAGTGGATCGTGCGCACGGGGTGGACGACCAGCCAGCCGATGCACCCGTTCGCCGAGTGGGTGGTGAAGAACACCAAGTACCGCAAGGTGGTCACCATCGGGATGGACTACGCGTTCGGCTACGAGACGGTGGGCGGCTTCCAGCGCGTGTTCGAGGAGCAGGGCGGACAGGTCGTGCAGAAGCTGTGGACCCCGCTCAACACCAACGACTTCGCGCCGTTCCTCTCCCAGATCAAGCGCGACGCCGACGCCGTGCTGGCGCTGTTCGTCGGTCGCCTGGCGTTGCAGTTCATGAAGCAGTACCAGGAGGCCGGGCTGCACGGCAAGCTGCCGCTGCTGGGTGGCGGCACGACGACGGACGAATCGGTGCTGCCCCAGATGGGCGACGAGGCGCTCGGCACCGTCACCGCCCTGCACTATTCCCAGGCCATCGACACCGCCCAGAACCAGCGCTTCGCGAGGGCGTTCGAGGGTAAGGCCGGCAAGATCTCGTCGTACTACTCGGAGGCCACCTACACGAACATGCGGTGGATCACCGAGGCCATCAAGGCGGTCGGCGGCAAGGTCGAGGACCGGGCGGGGCTGCTGGCCGCGCTGCGCAAGGTCGAGATCACGGACACCGCGCGGGGACCGCTGTCGGTCGACGCCTACGGCAACCCCGTCCAGAACATCTACATCCGCCGGGTCGAGCGGGTGGGCGGCAAGCTGCAGAACACGGTCATCGCGACCATCCCCGCCGTCGGCCAGTTCTGGAAGTACAAGGCCGAGGACTACCTCAAGCAGCCGCTGTACAGCCGGGACTATCCGCCCTGCAAGCACTGCCCGTGAACGGAGCCCGACGCTGAGCGAGTTCGCCCTGCGGCTGGAGGCGGTGTCGAAGTCGTTCGGCGGGCTGCGCGCCGTCGACGGCGTGGAGCTCGCCGTGCGCCCCGGGGAGCGGCGCGCGCTCATCGGCCCCAACGGCGCCGGCAAGACCACGCTGTTCAATCTGATCGCCGGGGTGCTGCCGCCCTCCTCGGGCCGCATCACGCTCTTCGGCACCGACGTCACTCGCGTGGCCCAGCACCGGCGGGCCGCCCTCGGCCTGGCCCGCACCTACCAGATCACCAATCTCTTCCCCACCCTCACGGTCCTGCAGAACGTCCTGCTGGCGGCCCAAGCCCACACGCGCGCTCGCTTCGCCATGCTGCGGCCGATCAGCCGGTTCACCGACCTGCACCAACGTGCCCACGAGGCGCTGGCCGCCGTCGGCCTCGAGGACCGGGCGGGATCGCCGGTACGCCAGCTCTCGCACGGCGAGCAGCGTCAGCTGGAGATCGCCATGGCGCTGGCCGGCCGCCCGCGCGTGCTCCTGCTCGACGAGCCAGCGGCCGGGCTGTCCCAGGCCGAGGCCCAGCTCATGACGACGCTGCTGCACCGGCTCGACCCCGCCATCACGCTGCTCATCATCGAGCACGACATGGACATCGCCCTCGAGGTCGCCCGCCACGTCACCGTGCTGCACTACGGCCGGGTCATCGCGGACGGCTCGCGGGACGCCGTGCGCGCGGACGCCACCGTGCGGGAGATCTACCTCGGTGCCTGAGGCCGTCCTCGCCGTCACCGACGTCCACACCTACTACGGCGACAGCCACGTCCTGCACGGGGTGTCGCTCGGCGTCGCCCAAGGCGAGGTCGTGGCCATCCTCGGGCGCAACGGCATGGGCAAGACCACGCTCATCCGCTCCGTGGTCGGCTTCACGCCGCCCCGTCGCGGCCGCGTTCACCTGCAAGGCGACGACGTCACCGGGTGGGCGCCGTTCCGGCGGATCGAGCGCGGGATGGCGCTGGTGCCCCAGGGCCGCCGCGTCTTCCCCTCGCTGAGCGTGCGCGAGAACCTCGACGTGGCCCGGGCCGGCGGCGGAGGCTGGGACCTCGAGCGCGTGTACGGCCTCTTCCCCCGCCTGCGCGAGCGCGCGGGCAACCGCGCCAACAAGCTCTCGGGTGGCGAGCAGCAGATGCTGGCCATCGGCCGGGCGCTGATGAGCAATCCCACCGTGCTGCTGATGGACGAGCCGACCGAGGGGCTGGCGCCGCTCCTGGTGCGGGAAGTCGGCCGGGTGATCGGCGAGCTGAAGCGGCAGGGACTGTCGATCCTGCTGGTCGAGCAGAATCTGCCGATGGCCGCGTCGGTGGCCGACCGCGTGCACGTGCTGGCTCGGGGGGAGATCGTCTACTCGGGCACGCCGGCCGCGCTCATGGCGGACGAGACGGTGAAGTCCCGCCATCTCGGCGTGGCGTGACGGAGGCTACTTCACGATCAACGGCACCTCGGTGAACCGGAAGGCGATCACGTAGCCGTCCACGCGCGCGCCGGCCGCGGTGAGGCAGTAGCAGGGCTGCCCGGGCGGGGTCAGGTTGGCCACGCGGCACACGCCGAGTCTCGTCGTGCACGCACGCTCCAGGGTGTGAGGCGACTGCGTGGGGATCTGATAGTTGAAGTCGTCCTTGCTGATGTCGCCGGTGCCGATGCCGCCGCCCGGCACCATCATGCCTTGGAGCAGCATCAGCAGGAGCAGGACCCGGCGGCGCATGCATCCAGTCTAGGGCAGGCGGGCATCCCGCCGTGAACCGCCCGTTCGTGGACCGGCCGGCCGCCTCACCCCAGCGGCGGCCGCCGGTGCGCCCATGGGCGCGCGGCCTCGAAGGCGGCGGCCACGCGCAGCACGGTCGCGTCGGCGAATCGCCGGCCGACGATCTGCAGCCCCACCGGCAACCCCTCGGCGGTGAACCCGGCCGGCACCGAGATCGCCGGCTGGCCGGTGATGGCGAAGGGGTACGTGAACGGGAACCACTCGAGCTGGTTCGTGAGCGCGCGCCCGTCGATCTCGGCCGGGAACGTCTGCCCGATCGGGAACGCCGCCACCGAGGTCGTCGGCGTCACCAGGACGTCGTGACGCTCGAAGAAGCGGCGCACGCCGTGCCACAGCGCCGTGCGGCGCTGGGTCGCGCGCTCGGCGTCGATGGCGCTCATCGTCTCGGCGCGCTCCAGCCGGAGCAGCAGCATCGGATCGAGCTGGTCCCGCCACTTCGACAGGTGGGCGGCCATGCCCGCCGCCCGCACCGGCGCCGTGAGATCCATGAAGAGTCTCCATGGCGTCGCCCAGCGGCGGATGCTCCTCCTCGACGCGGCCGCCGAGGTCCGCGAACGCCTTGGCGGCGGCCTCGGTGATGCGCCGCACCTCGGGATCGACCGGCGCCCCGCCCAGGTCGGGGCTCCACGCCACCCGCAATCCGCGGGCGCCGCCGTCGACGGCGCGCGCGAAGTCCTCGCCGGTGGCGGGCAGCGAGCGTGGATCGCGGTCGTCGGCGCCGACCCACGCCGACAGGAGCAGCGCGGCGTCGGCCACCGTACGCGTGATCGGCCCCGTGTGGGAGAAGCTGGTCCACCCGTTCAGCGCCGGCCACAGGGGCACCCGACCCAGGCTCGCCTTGAAGCCGACCACGCCGCACACGGCGGCGGGAATCCGGATCGAGCCCGCCAGGTCGCTGCCCTCGGCGAGCGGGCCGAGTCCGGCGGCGACGGCAGCGGCTGCGCCTCCGCTGGAGCCGCCCGCGATCCGGTCGAGGTGCCATGGGTTACGCGTGTGTCCGAAGATCAGGTTGTCGGTCACGCCCTTGCACCCGAACTCGGGCGTGTTCGTCTTGCCCACCACGACCGCGCCAGCGCGGCGGGCGCGCTCGACGACGATCGCGTCCTCCTCGGGCACCTGGTGCTCGAAGATCCGCGACCCCATCGTGGTGCGAATCCCCGCGGTCGCCGTCAGGTCCTTGAAGGAGATCGGCAGGCCGTGCAGCACGCCCGCTCCCTCCCCGCGCAGCACCGCCGCCTCGGCGGCGGTCGCCTCGGCCAGAGCACGCTCGGCCGCGACGGTGCAATAGGCGTTCAGCCGTGGATTGACCGCCTCGATGCGCTCGAGCACGGCCCGGGTGATCTCGACCGGGGACAGACGCCGCGTTTGGATCGCCGCTGCCAGCTCGACGGCGCTCATCCAGCACAGCTCACTGGTGCCCATGGGTCCCTCGGTCAGTCTCGGGCCAACTCGGTGACGACGACGGCCAGGTCCTCGTCGCCGCGGCCGGCGGCCTGAGTGGCGGCATAGAGACGCTCGGCCACATCGGTCAACGGCAGCCGTGCCCCGACGGTGCTCGCCGCGTCCTGGATCAGGTGCAGGTCCTTCATGAACAGGTCGAGCTTCATCTGGGCCGGGAACTCGCCGGCGACCATCATCGGCCCCCGCACGTCGAGCATGCGGGAGGTCGCCGCGCCCGTCTTGAGGACATCGACGACCATCCGGGGGTCGAGACCCCCGCGCTGGGCCATCGCCAGAGCCTCGGCGACGGCCGCGCTGTTGAGCGCGACCAGCAGGTTGGCGACCAGCTTGAGCAGCATGGCCTGGCCGGCGGAACCGATGTGCACCGCGCTCGGCAGGATCGACTCCAGCAGCGGGCGCCAGCGATCGTAGACCGCGCGGTCGCCGCCGACGAAGATGACGCCGTTGCCCTGGGCCACCATCCCGCTGGTGCCGCTGATCGGGCAGTCGAGAAACGTGAGCCCTCGCGCCGTCGTCTCGTGAGCCAGCAGCTCGGTCAGCGTGGGCGAGATCGTGCTCATCTGGCATATCGTCTGGCCGGCGCGCGCCCCGGCCGCCACGCCGTCGGCGCCCAGGATGGCCTCCTCGACCGCCGGCAGCGAGGGCAGCAGCGTGCACACGACCTCCGAGCCGCGGGCCACGTCCGCCGCGGACTTGGCGGCCGTGCCGCCGAGCGCGACGAGACGATCGACGCACACCGGCACGATGTCGTAGCCGACCACGGCGTGGCCGGCCCCGCGCAGGCGGATGGCGACCGCGTGGCCCAGCAGGCCGAGCCCGACGACGCCGACGGTGGTCACTGCCGACCCTTCCCCATCACCTCGCCGCGGCGGCCTCGGCGGCGATCCGCTCCACGTCCTCGGCCAGCAGATAGCGCTCCTTCTCGAGAGCCGCCGCCACCGCGCGCACCTTGCCGACGTAGTCGGCCCGATCGGGATAGCGCTCGGCCAGCGACGGCCGCGGGTCGCCCTTGGACTCCCGCTCGGCCCGGGTGAGCGCGAACGGCACGAACGAGCCGTCGAGCCCGCAGATCGCTCCGGCGGCGCCGGCGCCCGGTGCGCGCAGCGCCCAGCCCGTCACGGTGGCGGTCGGCACCGCCACGTCGGGCAGGCGGATCCCGCCCACGTCGTTGCCGTCGGCGTCCACGCGTGGCACCAGCACCGTGTAGGGCGGATCGATCGCCTCGGGCAGCACGCGACCCAGGATGCCCTTGGCCCAGTCGGGACCGTAGTCGAGCCGGCGCCGCGGCATCGGCGCGGACGGGGTCTCGACGCCGGGCACGCGCGGAAAGCCCAAGCGATCCATGGTGACCAGCGAGCCATCGTCCACCCGTGGATGGCGGCTGGGCGGGGGCGCCGTGCCGTCCTTCACCCAGGCGTCCAGGGCCAGCGTCATGGCGCGCAGCACCGGCCGGGCATCGACCGGATTGGGCGGCAGCGCGCACACGCCCTTCGGCATGGCGGCGCCGCGGCCGCCGAGGTGCTGCGTGCCCGCTACCAGGTAGATGCGCACGTCGGCGGGCGGGGTGCCGTCACGGCGCCCGAGCGCGTCGGTGGTCACGAGCGAGTGGGCGGCGTTCCAGTACTCGTTGGCGCTCACGGTGTGCAGCACCTTGGGACAGGTGGAGCGCGCCGCGCAGCGGACGAGGATGCCGTCCTGGCGGCCGCTGAGCGGATCGGTCTGCGTCTCGTACGCGAAGGGAAACGACTGGTCGGGATAGAGCCCCCCCGCCCCGCGATCGGGCTGGGCGAAGCGCTGGTTGAGGAAGATGCGCGCCGTCGCGATGTGCGGGTTGACGCCGTCGAACACCCGGCGGCCGGCCTCGTCCTCGTTGAACCCCTGGTAGACGAGGTCGCGCAGATACCGCCCGCTCTGGGACGTGCCGTGGGCGAGCGCCCGGCGGATCGCCGGGCCGCCGGCCCCGGCCAGCGGATTGGCGGTGCCGGCCGCGTCCACCCGCTCGTGGCGGAGGAACGCGACGAGATCGCGCGTGGCCGCGAAGCTGATGCCCGACACCGGCGGGTTCGCCGCGCGATAGACCAGCTGGTAGAGCGTGCCGATGCGGAACGGCGTTCCCGCCGGCAGGAGCCGGACCGTGCGATCGTCGACGAGCTCCCACTGCCCGGCCGGCACCGTCACCGACGGCCGGTCGGGCCGCTCGCGCAGCAGCAGCGTCGCCGTCGTCCGATCGGCGACTGCGAACGCGAGCTTGGCCTGGGTCGTGGTGGCGTTGTTGAAGCTGATGTCGTCCCACACGAGCTGCTCGAGCGGGCCGTTCGCGCCGCGGGCAATCGGCACCGTCAGCTTCAGGTCATGCGGCTTGGCCGTCGCGCCGGGAATCCAGCCGCTCCAGACCACGCTGAAGCCGTGGCGCATCAGGAAGCCATTGCCGGCGTCCTCGGCCGTGCTCGGGTCGTCGGCCGGCCGCGCGCTGTTGTGCTGGACGAGCGCCCGCTTGGTCCCCCGGTTGTTGACGTCGTAGAAGAGAGCGCCGTTGCCGCGGGCGAGGTCGACCGGGCGCAGCAGGTAGAAGTCGGCCGAATACTCGACCCGGCCGCGGGCGTTCCGCGGTGCCAGGTCGAGGTCGACGATGACGCGGTTGAGCGCGTGGCCGGGATCGAGCTCGCCGTGGAAGCGGCCGGCGACCTTCTCGTACGGGCCGACAGCTCCGAAAGCCTGGCCGCCCGCGAACGGCTCGCGCTGCGTGATCTCCACGCGCGTGACGGCGGCCTCCGCCGCCGAGGCGAGCAGCAGCAGCACGACGGCCGCGAGCGCGCGGCGTCTCATCGTGCGCTGCCGGCAAAGCCGGCCCACAGGCCCTGCAGCAGGTCGACGGCCGGCGCCGGTAGAGGTCCCCGCTCCACCGCCGCGATCGCCTGGTTCAGGTGCTCCAGCGTGGAGTAGCCGACCAGCACGGTGGAGACGGCGTCGCTGGTGAGCGAGAAGCGAATCGAGGCCTCGACGAGGTCCCCGGCGTACCCCTTGTCGACGAGCGGCCGCAACCGCTGGGCGTTGGCGACGTCGGTGGCGTAGTCGGGGCCGGAGGCGATCGGGGCTACCGAGGGCATGGCCTTCTCGTGGCGCTGCATGGTCCCGGTCAAGGCGCCGGCCGCCAGCACGCGGATGTTGATGACCCCCACGCGGCGATTGCGGGCCCGGTCGAGCAGGCGGCCGAAGTCCTGGGCCGGGAAGCCGGCGGGGACGCTCGTGGCCGCGCTCGGGTTGAGGATGTTCAGGCAGACCTGGGCAGTGTCGATGACGCCGGCGTCGAGCACCGTGTGGAGCGCGCCGGTGTCGCCCAGCGCGGTGACGCCGGCGAACCGGATCTTGCCCTGCTCCCGAAGCGCCGCCAGCGCCGGGACGACCTCGTCCAGGACGCGGCGGGCGGGCAGCCCGCGCCCGGCCGCCGGCGACCCGTCGGGGGCCACGATCAGGTTGTGGAGCTGGAACAGGTCGACGCTGTCCATGCCGAGCCGGGTCAGGCTCGCCTCCAGCGAGCGCCGGATGGCGCCGGCCAGGTCGGGCTCGGCGGGCTCCAGCCGGAACTTCGTGCCGACGTGAGGCCGCAGGCCCAGCGTCTTGAGGGTGGCGCCGAGGTTGCGCTCCGACTCGCCCCCGCCGTACGAGGACGCGGTGTCGAAGTAGTTGATTCCGGCCTCCACCGCCCGCGCCACCGCGCGCTCGCGCTCGGCCGGCGTCCCCTTGACGATCAGCCCGCCGACGTCCCCGCACCCGAAACCCAGCGCGGAGACGCGCAGCCCCGTCCGCCCCAGCGATCGCTGTTCCATCGGTGCCCCCCTGGCGCCCGAAATACTACACCGTATTTCTTGACGCCTGTCCGGCGGGCGGCTAGCCTGGATCGGCTATGGCCGACTTCGACTTCGATCGCGTGATCGACCGGCGTGGGACCGACAGCAACAAGTGGCGCAAGTTCCCGGCCGACGTGCTCCCGCTGTGGGTCGCCGACATGGACTTCCCCTCGCCGCCGGTGGTGGTGAACGCCCTGCACGCCCGCGTCGAGCAGGGCTTCTTCGGCTACCTCACCGAGCACAACGACCTGCCTGAGGTCGTCGCCGAGCGGGTGGCCAAGCGCTACGGCTGGCGGGTGAGCCCGGAGGCGGTCGTCGCCCTGCCCGGGGTGATCGCCGGCTTCAACCAGGCGCTGCGGGCACTGACCTCGCCGGGCCAGGGGTTGCTCGTGCAGACCCCGATCTACCCGCCCATCCTGCGCTCGGCCGGCAACCACGGTCTGCGCCGCGATGAGCACGCTCTGACGCGCAACGGCGGCGGCCGCTACGCCGTCGACGCCGCCGCCTTCGCGGCCGCCATCCGGAGCGACACCCGGGTGTTCCTGCTCTGCAACCCGCACAATCCGGTGGGGCGTCTGTACGGCCGTCCGGAGCTGGAGGGCATGGCGACGGCCTGCCTGCGTCGCGACCTGTGGATCGTGGCCGACGAGATCCACTGCGACCTCGCCCTCGACGGCCGCCAGCACGTTCCGATCGCCGCGCTGGCGCCGGAGATCGAGCAGCGCACGATCACGCTCATGGCGCCCAGCAAGACGTTCAACCTGCCCGGGCTCAAGTGCGCGGTGGGCATCATCCCCAACGCGGCCCTGCGCGAGCGCTTCCTGGCCGCCGCCGCCGACCTCGTGCCGAAGATCAACGTGCTCGGCCACACCGCGGCAGTGGCGGCCTACCGCGAGGGCGACGCCTGGCTGGAAGCGCTGCTCGCCTATCTCACGGACAACCGCGACTTCCTCGTGCGCCAGGTGAAGGCCACCCTGCCCGGCGTGACGATGGCCGTCCCCGAGGCGACCTACCTGGCCTGGCTCGACTGCCGGAGCTCGGCGCGTGCCGGCGCCGACCCCTACACGTTCTTTCTCACCCAGGCCAAGGTCGCCCTCAACGACGGCCTGACGTTCGGACCGGGAGGTGCGGGGTTCGTGCGACTGAACTACGGGTGCCCACGGTCGCTACTGGCCGAGGGCCTCCAGCGGATGGCCGCCGCCCTGGCCTGATCCCCCGGCCCATGGCGCTCCGCCGGCACCTCATCATCCTGGCGGCGCTGGCCATCCTCCCGCTCGTCCTCTTCACCACCTGGATCGTCGTCGGCCTGCACCGTGAGGAGCGCGGCCGAGCCGAGCGCTCGCTGACCAGCACCGCCCGCGCGCTCTCGCTCGCCGCCGACGGGGAGATCGGGGCCATCACGGCGGCACTGCAGTCGCTCGCCACCTCCCGCGACCTTGCCACCGGCAACCTCCGGGCCTTCCACGTGCAAGCGGCCGCGCTGAAGGCGGGGCAGGAAGGCTGGGCGACGATCACCCTCGCCGATCGCACCGGCGCCCTGCTCCTGGATGTGCTGCACCCGTTCGATCCAGCGCCGCCCCCGCGAGGCGACGAGCGCGAGGACGTGCAGGCGGTCGTGGTCACCGGCGCCCCCGCGGTGAGCGAGGCCTTCCGGGAGTCACCGGCCGGCCCCTGGCTCATCGCCGTGCGAGTGCCGGTCGTGCGCGAGCAGAGCGTTCGGGCCGTCCTCTCCGCGCACGTCGCCACCAGCGAGCTGCGCCAGGTGCTGCTGGGCCAGCGGCTGCCGCCGGAGTGGATCGGCACGTTGCTCGACCGCCGGCGGCTGATCATCGCGCGCACGCGGGGCGAGGAGCAGTTCCTCGGCCAGCTCGCCTCCAACCCGCTGCTGCTGGCCAGCGCGCGCGCCAGCGAGGGGTGGTATCGCGGTCTCACGAAGGAAGGCACGGCGACGTACTCGGCCTTCAGCCGCTCCGGCGTCACCGGTATCACGGTCGCCCTCGGAGTTCCCGCCGAGCTCATCGACGCTCCGCTGGGGCGCACGCTGTGGAGCATCGCCGGGGCCGGCGCCCTCGCCCTCGGCGTGGGCGTGGTGATCGCCATCGTCTTCGCGAGCCGTATCGCGGGGCCCATCACCGCTCTGGCCGTGGCCGCCCGGGATCTCGGCCGCGGGGCGGCGCCGCCGCCGGCCACCAGCGCCATCACGGAGGTCAACACGCTTCGCCAGGCCATGCGGGAGGCGGCCACGCAAGTGGTGGAGGAGCAGGCGACGCGCGAGACGATCAATCGCACCGGCCTGCTGCTCGCCGGTGAGCTCGGCCTCGACCGCCTCGTGCAGGGCGTCACCGATGCCTGCACGCAGCTGTGCCGCGCCGTCTTCGGCGCCTTCTTCTACAACGTCGACCAGCGCGGTGAGGCCTACACGCTCTACGCGATCTCGGGGGTGCCCCGCGAGGCCCTGGCCGACTTCCGGCCGACCTTCCGGGGCGAGGCCGTGGTCCGCATCGACGACGTCACCCGCGATCCGCGCTATGGCCAGAACCCGCCGTACCAGGGGATGCCGGGCAGCCACCTGCCCGTGCGCAGCTACCTGGCCGTCGCCGTCGTCGCCCGCTCGGGCGAGGTGCTGGGCGGGCTCTTCTTCGGCCATCCCGAGCCCGGCGTCTTCACCGACCGCGAGGTGGCGATCGTACGGGGCCTGGCCCCGCAGATCGCCACCGCCATCGACAACGCTCGTCTCTACGAGCGGCAGCAGGCGGCCCGCGCCGAGGCCGAGGCCGCCAACACGATGAAGGACGAGTTCCTGGCCACCCTCTCGCACGAGCTCCGCACGCCGCTGAACGCGGTGCTCGGCTGGTCGCGCATGCTGAAGGCCGGCGCCCTCGACCAGGCCACCGCCAGCCGGGCCCTCGACGTCATCGAGCGCAACGCCAACGCCCAGCTCCAGCTCATCGAGGACCTGCTCGACGTCTCCCGCATCATCACGGGCAAGCTGCGCCTGGACGTGAAGCCGGTGGCGCCCGCCAGCGTGATCGAGGCCGCCATCGACACGCTGCGGCCGGCGGCCGAGGCCAAGGGTATCCGCCTGCAGCCGATCCTCGATCCGCGGGCCGGCCCGGTATCGGGCGATCCCGACCGCCTGCAGCAGATCGTGTGGAACCTGCTGTCGAACGCGGTGAAGTTCACGCCGCGCGGCGGTCGCGTGCAGGTGCGACTGGAGCGCGTGAACTCCCACGTCGAGATCGTGGTGACCGACACCGGCAAGGGCATCGCGGCCGAGATCCTGCCCCACGTCTTCGACCGCTTCCGCCAGGCCGACAGCTCCAGCCGGCGCACCCACGGCGGCCTCGGCATCGGGCTGGCCCTGGTCAAGAGTCTCGTCGAGCTGCACGGCGGCACCGTGCACGCCGCCAGCGAGGGCGCCGACCGCGGCGCCGCCTTCACCGTGAAGCTGCCCCGCATGCTGCACGTCTACGCGGCCGCCGAGGCGGGCGGGCCCGGCAGCCCGCCGTTGCCGCCGGCCGCGCTGAGCGGGGTCGGGCTGCTCCTGCTCGACGACGACACCGACGCGCTCGATCTCTTCGCCACCGTGCTGCGTCAGGCCGGCGCCGAGGTGCGGACGGCCCGCTCGGTGCGAGAGGCGCTGGACCGGCTGCAGGAGTGGGAGCCCGACGTCATCGTCTCCGACATCGAGATGCCCGATCAGGACGGCTACGCGTTCATCGGCCAGCTACGCGGCGGCCGTGTCCCCGGCGGCGAGCGCATTCCGGCGGTGGCGGTGACCGCCTACGGCGGCGTCGGCGAGCGGATCAGGATCCTCTCGGCCGGGTTCGACGCCTACGTCGCCAAGCCCGTCGAGCCCGGCGAGCTGGCTGCCGTCATCGGCCGGCTGGTCATCCGCGCTCGCGCCGCCCGCCGTGGGAGCGAGGCATGAGCGCCGGCGTCTTGCGCCATCGCGCGGGGGCGGCTAGGCTGCCCTCCGAGGCCCAGGAGGGGCCGCCATGAAGCGCTATATCGATCTGTCCGTGACCGTCGACGACACCACGCTGAGCCCGCCGTCCACGAACATGAAGCTGGAGGTCACGCCACACCGGCGGGGGCCGGGCTTCTGGCAGGTCTCGAGCGTGCACCAGAGCCTGCACACCGGGGCCCACATCGACTCCCCGCTGCACGTCTTCAAGGACGGCATCACCACCGCCGAGATCGGCCTCGACCAGGTGATGGGCGAGGCCGTCGTCGTCGACCTCTCGTTCGTGGGCGCCAACCACGAGATCACCATCGACGACCTCAAGCGCGGCGGCGCCGACGCCGTGAAGCGCGGCGACATCGTGCTCCTGCGCACCGACTGGACCGACAAGATGTATGGTCGCTGGCCCGACTACTTCACGCAGTCGCCGTACTTCCCGCCGGCGGTCGCCGAATGGCTGGTGGCCAAGGATCCCAAGAACATCGGCTTCGACTTCTTCGAGGAGTACTGCGCCCGCCTGCCCGACTTCTCGTCGGAGGACTTCCCCATGCATCGCGTGATCCTGGGCGCCGGCGTCGTCATCATGGAGGGGCTCACCAACCTGGGCGCGCTGCCGCAGCGGCGCGTCGACTTCGCGGCGCCCTTCTACAAGATCGCGGGGACGGAGGGCGCCCCGGCGCGCTTCTTCGCCACGGTGGACTGAGCCATGCGGCGGGCTGCGCGTGTCCTGGCGCTCCTCGCCCTGCTCACCATGGCGCCGCCGGCCGAGGCGACGCCATCAGCACCGCCCCCCGACGCGTGGCTGGAGGGCTACGCGGCCGCCGTGCTCGAGCGCGACATCGGCATCGTGGTGCCGTCCCTGCGCGCCACGAACGGGGTCCTCACGCTGAACGCCGCCGATCTCGTGGGCATCAGCCGGGCCCGCGTGCTCTCGGCCCTGCGGACGATCCGCGGCGTCGAGGAGGTCCAGATCCTGGAGCCGCCGCCGCCGGCGCCCCGCCCCGACTTCCCGAACGATGCACGATCGGCCGGGTGGCTGACGGGACTCCTGCCGGGCGGGACCCTCTTCCGGCCGCTCATCGCCGACCCGCGGTGGCCCCACTTCGCGGCGTCGTACCAGCGCTACCGGCACGACAGCCAGCTCGCCGACGTCGCCGCGGTGGCCTTCGGCGAGTCGTTGACCCTGTACCGCGGTGCGCTGGGCCCGGCCTCCTGGGAGGTCGGCGTCCAGGCCGGCGTCTTCGCCGTGTTCGATCTCGACGCCGACTCCAAGGATCTCATCAACGCCGACTATCTCGTCGGCGTCCCCCTCAGCTGGCGCTACGAGGATTGGTCGGGGATGTTCCGCCTCTTCCATCAGTCGAGCCATCTCGGCGACGAGTTCCTGTTGCGCACCAACACCGCCCGCGTGAACTTCTCCTATGAGAGCGTCGATCTGAAGGTGTCCCGGGAGTTCGGCGATGTCCTGCGTCTCTACGCGGGCGGCGGCTACCTGTTCGATCAGGACCCGGCCAGCCTGGACCCGTGGTCCATCCAGTACGGCGTCGAGTTCATCAGCCCGTGGCCCCCGCGCTCTGCCCGCTGGCGGCCGATCGCCGCCGCCGACCTGCAGCAGCGCGAGGAGAACGGCTGGTCGCTCGACCTCTCGCTGCGGGCCGGCATCCAGGTGGACGGCGTTCTGGCGTCGCGCAATCTCCAGATCCTCATCGAGTACTTCAAGGGCCACTCGCCCAACGGCCAGTTCTACAAGGACCGGATCGAGTATCTGGGACTGGGCGCCCACTTCCACTTCTGAGGAGCGGCATGCGCCAGGACCTTCGCAGCTTCGTCGCCGACTACGAGCGGGCCTTCCCGGGTGAGGTCGTCCGCGTCACCGAGCCGGTCTCGACCGACTTCGACGTCATGGCGCTGGTGCTCGAGTACGAGCGCCGGCGGCGCTTCCCCATCTTGCTGCTCGAGCGCGTGCACGGCGCCGACATGCCGATCGTCTGCAACGTGGTGGCGAGTCGCCGGGCCCTCGCCTTCGCCCTCGGGGTGCCGGAGTCTCGCCTGGCCCTCGAGTACGCGCGGCGTATCAAGGACCCGATCAAGCCGGTCGTCGTCGCCGATCCGCCCTTCCGCCAGCGCGTGCTCACCGGCGCCGACCTCGACCTGGCCCGGCTGCCCATCCCCACCTATTTCCCGGGCGACGCCGGCCGCTACCTGACCGCGGGGCTCCTGGTGGCTCGCGACCCCGAGACGGGCGTGGAGACGGAGGGCTACCACCGCTTCCAGGTGAAAGGGCGCGATCGCATGGGCGTGAGCCTGCACTCGCGCCGGCGGATGTTCGAGTACCAGCGCCGCGCGGAGGCGCTCAAGCAGCCGCTGCCGTGCGCGGTGGTGCTCGGCGTGCATCCGCTCGTCTCGATGGGCTCCCTCGCCTATCCGCCCCCGGACGTCGGCAAGTTCGAGGTGGTGGGCGGGCTGCTGGGCCAGCCGCTGGAGGTCTCGCCCTGCACGTCGATCGACCTGCAGGTGCCGGCCGCCGCCGAGATCGTGATCGAGGGCGAGATCCTGCCCGGCGTCCGGGAGCCGGAGGGGCCGTTCGGCGAGTTCACCGGCTACTTCTCGCGCCGCTCGACCGAGCACGTGTTCGTGGCCACGGCCATCGCCATGCGGGAGCGGCCGTGGTTCCAGTCGATCGGCTCCGGCCGGGCCGGCGACCACATCACCACGCTGGGGCTGGTCCGGGAGGCCGAGATCCACAACGCGGTGAGCCGGGTCATCCCCAACGTCACCGGCGTGCACGTGCCGCTGTCGGGAACCTCCTCGTTCACCGCCTACGTCGCGATCAAGCAGAGCCGGCCCGGCGAGGCCAAGCACGTGATCCCCATCGTGCTGGGGGTCGATCACTACCTGAAGCTGGTGATCGTGGTCGACGACGACATCGACGTGTTCGACGAGGCCGACGTGCTGTGGGCCGTCGCCACCCGCATGCAGGCCGACCGCGACCTCGTCACGATCGCCGGCAGCCTGGGCGCGATGCTCGACCCCAGCGCCGACGACCGCGGCATCACGGCCAAGCTCGGCATCGACGCTACCCGCCCGTTCGGCGAGCCGTTCGCCGAAAAGCTGGTGATGGACCCGGCTCGGATGGCGTGGGCGCGCGGCCTGGTCGACCGCCTGGGCGGCTGATCCCGCCCGGCGCGGGCCCGAGGGTCTAGGGTCTCGAGAGGCGCTTGCGGTACGCGTCGAGGATGGGCGCGGCCTCCGCCCCCATCTTCTGCACCCAGTCGTCGACGGCGACCTGCCCCGCCGCCCGCAGCACCCGGCGGTACTCGGGCGAGAGCTCGGTCGTGATCGTCACCCCGGCCGCCCGCCGCATCGCGTCGTTGGCGGCGACGCGCGTCTTCATGATCTCCCACTGCTGCGCCTCGACCTCGGCCGCCACCGCCAGCACCGTCTTCTGCAGCGGGGGATCGAGGGCGCGCCAGACGTCCGCGTTGATGGTAACCATGCTCATCGTGTACGCGTACTCGATGGCCGTGAAGTGACGGAGGACCTGGGCGATGAGCTCGCCGGCGCCGCCGTCACCGGCGGACACCACCGCCTCGATCTCGCCCGTCTTGAGCAGGGGTAGCGCGTCGGTGAAGGAGATGAAGACCGGCAGGGCCCCGGCCGCCTTGAAGACGAGGACCGCGCTCGCGTCAGACGTGCGCACTCGCAGGCCCGTGAGCGCCTCCGCGCTGTCGATGGGCTTCTTCGCCCACAGCCCCGCCGCCGGCCACGGCGAGAGGAAGAGCAGCCGCTGGTTGTGCCGCGCCAGCGCGCGCTCGTAGGCCGGCCGCGCCACCTCGGCCAGGGCCCGCGCCTCCTCCCGGGACGAGGCGAGGAACGGCAGCGACGGCAGCACGAAGACCGGCTCGACCGCGCCGAGCGCTCCCATGAACGTGTTGCCGATCGGCAGCGTGCCGCGCGCGATCGCCGTCACCATGTCCTTCGACCGGATGCCGCTGCTGGCGTCGTACTGGTGAACGATCTGGATGCGGCCACCGGTGCGCTCGCCGACCTCGCGGGCGAAGCGCGCGTCGGCCTCGCCCTGGATCGACGTGGCCGGGTACTCGTTGGCCATGTTCCAGCGGATCGTCTGGGCCTGGGCCACCGCAGCGGTGAGTAATAGGAGGAGCAGCGCGAGGATGAGAGCGGGTCGGGTCGTCATACGCGGATTCTACGTGGGCAGGTCACTCCTCGAACTTGGTCATCACCCACTCCTGCTGGCGGCGTGAGCGTCGGCGCGCACGCCGCCAGCAGGAGCGAGCCGCCCGCGGGGAGCGGGCGGAGAGGCCTCACGCCCGGAGATTCTTGTTGAACCAGCCCACGCAGCGGTTCCAGGCGTCGTCGGCCGCCGCCTTGTTGTACGAGGGCCGGTAGTCCGCGTGGAAGCCGTGGCCCGCCCCCGGATAGACGACGATCTCGACGTTGGGATTGTGCGCGCGGACCATCTCGCCGAACTTCGTGGCGTCCTCGGGCTTGGGGTTCTGGTCGGTCTCGCCGAAAAGCCCCAGGAACGGCACCTTGACGTCCTTGGCGAGGTCGAAGCCGGTCACGGGACCGCTGGCGCCCTGATAGGGCCGTGAGGGCGGACCGTACCAGGCGACGGCCGCCTTCACGTCGGGGTTGGTGCCGGCCACCTGCATGGTCGTCGAGCCGCCCCAGCACCAGCCGGTGACGCCCACCCGGTCGGCCTTCACGTTGGGCCGGGTCTTGGCCCAGTCCACGGAGGCCTTGAGGTCGCCGAGGGTCTGCTCGCGCTTCTGGGCCAGGACGATCTTGAGCACGTCCTGCACGTTCGGGATCTGGGCCACGCCGCCCTCGCGCACGAACAGCTCGGGGGCGACGGCGTAGAAGCCGGCCTTGGCGAAGCGCCGGGTACAGTCCTTGATGTACTCGTGAACCCCCCAGATCTCGGAGATCACCAGGATGATCGGATGATCCTTGCCCGTGGCCGGCCGTGCTTCATAGACGGGCACATTGACACCGCCGACCGATACCTGCTGATCGCCCGCGACCAGGCCGTCCGTATCCGTCTTGATTGCTTGAGCCAAAACGGTGTCGACGCTGAGCGCGTAGCCCGCGAATGTGCCACCGGCGACCAACACCTGACGACGGGTCAGGCCCGTCTCGGTTTCCGTTGCCATGGATCCCTCCCTGCGAGGTTTTGTGCCCGTCCGTCGGGCAAGCTGGATAATACTATTTCCACAAGCCGAGATCTTCCGAGGACTTCCGCGTCATCGCAGGAGGCGGAATGGATTTACTCGAGGTCAAGAGCCGCATCGCCGAGGCGCTGGTGGAGTCGATCTTCCGGCGGGCGCGCTACAACGTGGCGCCCTTCCGGGCGTCGGCCTCCCCGCTGCGCTTCGGCCGGGAGGACTTCTCTCCCGACTTCCGGGTCAGCCAGGCGAGCCCCGAGGGCGGCGATCGCGAATATCTGATCGAGGTGAAGTACCGCCCTTCGGTCGAGCAGTTCATCTCGGTGGAGAACCAGCGTGGCGAGCGATCGATCTTCCTGCTGGCCCGCCGCCAGTGGCCCGCCCTCTACTTCATCCTGGTCACCGAGCGCCCGGAGCCCGGCCGCTCCTGCTTCCAGGCCGTCGCCTTCGAGACCCTCCGCACCGGCGAGCCCTTCCGCACCGTCGACCTCACCGAGGTCAAGGAATTTGGGCTGTTCCCGCATAACATCGAGGATCACGAAGAGCTCGTTCGTCGCATCTTCTTGCTGCTGACGGCGTAGCGTTCGCCTCCAGCGCCCGACGTCGGCGGGCGGCGAGGGCGCGGGGCAACAGGGTCCCCTGCGGTTCCGCGTGAGACTACCCGAAACGCGAAGGCATGGTCGAAGTCTGTCCTACGTGTGGTGTTACGCGATCGAAGCCAACGGAACCGCAGGAGACCCTGTTGCCCCCGCCCCTCGCCGCCCGCCGGGATCGCGCGCTGAGACTACACGCGGGCCGGACGAAGCTCGAACAAGGCTCGGACGATTGCTCTCTTTAGTCGACGGAGGTCTTGGGTTTTGGTGGGGGGGTGGGGGAGGGTCTGAGAGCTTCGATGTTGATGGTGACGTCGAGGCGCTGGTCGGGGGCAACGCGGATTTCTTGTTCCCAGGAACGGTAGCCGGGGCGGCGGGCCTGGAGGCGGTGGAGGCCGGCGGCGAGGTTCTCGACGATGAGCGCGTGGCCGCGGCGGGCCTCGCCGATGCGCCGATCGTCGAGCAGGATCTCCACGCCGTCCACCGGCACGGTCACCGCCAGCGTGCCCACCGCGGGACGCACCTCCTCGCGGACGCGCGGCGCCGGCCCCGCGGCCGCCGTGGTCGGCCGGGTCGGACCGGGCGGCTGGAAGAAGAACTCGCCGGTCATCGACGAGGCGTCCCAGGGGGTCTGTCGCTGCTGGGTCCGCGTCTGGACGGCGATCCGCACCCGCATGAACACGTCCTCGATGCGCAACCCCGGCTCCCGCAGCGCCTTCAGCAGCTCGCTCGTGTAGATGCCGTGCTGGCCGGGCTCGCCGTCCTCGGCCACGCTGCCGGGCGCGGTCGCGTACGCGACGTACGTCCCGGCCGGCACGTCCATGAAGGCCAGGCCCCGGGCCAGGCTGCGGAACCGGCCGGCGAACGGGTTGTCACGGCACGCATCGAGGATGACGATGTTGACGCGCGTCTTGGCCTCCTGCAGCTGCAGCAGCACGCTGTCGGCGTCGACTGTCTCGGCGGCGACGTAGCGCTCGTTCTTGATGTCGGCGTCGACCGGCACCAGGAAGTTCTTTCCGCTCACCTGGACGCCGTGGCCCGAATAGTAGAAGAGGCCGACCCCGCCGGCGGTGACGCGCTCGCCGAACTCGGCCACCGCCCGCCGCATGTCGCGGTAGGTCAGGTTCTCGCGCGCGAGCACCTCGAAGCCGAGCGTGCGCAGCGACTCGGCCATCGCGCGGGCGTCGAGGATGGGATTGTTGAGGCGACCGACCGCATAGGCGGCGTTGCCGATGACGAGCGCCACCCGCTTGTCGAGCCTCCCGGTCTCGCTCGGCGCCTGCGCGTCCACGTGGCCGGTGGCCACGATGGCGAGCAAAGTCGCGCACAGCAATTGGCGCTTCACGATGGACCTCCTCGGTCAGCGAGAACCACGGACTGCGGTGCAATTTCGCGGTGACCCTAGCGAACTCCGTCGGCACCGGTCAAGGGGCCGCCGCATTTTCCGGGGACCGGGAATCTCAGAAGTGCCGGATCACGATCCAGGCGCCGAGGATGGCCAGGAAGCCCAGCACGACGCGGTTGAACGTGCGTGGCTCCAGGCGGTCCTGCACGCGCAGTCCCAGCGCAAAGGCCCCCAGCGCGGCCACCGTCAGCAACAGCGACCAGCCCGCCAGCGTCCACGTCATGAGCCCGTACCAGGTCACCGCGGCCAGCTGCACGAGCTTGTAGAGCACGAACGAGAAGGCCACCGCGCCCACGAACTCGCGCTTGCTCAGCCCGAGCGCGTAGAAGTACAGGACCAGCGGCGTGCCCGGCACGTTGGTGACCCCGCCCACCACCCCGGCCACGAACCCCACCACCGGCGAGGCCCACGGCTCCCAGTGCGGCGGCAGCCGCGGCGACAGCTTCGTCACGCTCAGCACGACGAAGCCCAGGATGAAGACTCCGAGGATCAGCATGACCGAGCGTGCGGCGAGCAAGGCCAGCAGGTAGGTCCCGACGACCATCCCGACGGCACCGCACGCCACCAGCGGTGCCATCCGCCGGGCCAGCGCGCGGGGGGCGCCGGCCCGGGCGAACTGCAGGCCGTCCATCACGATGTTGGGGACGATCAGCAGCAGGAAGGCGGTCTTCACGTCGACGATCAGCGCCAGCAGCGGGGTACCGAGCGTGGGAAAGCCGAAGCCGATGGAGCCCTTGACGAAGGCCGAGAGCGCCACCGCCAGCGTGACGAGGACGAGCACGGAGCGGGCGCGGCCTCAGGAGGGCCGCGTGCGGTAGTCGCCGAAGGCGGAATCGCGCCGGTCGAGCTGCTCGCGCACGCTGGCGCCGTCGCGCCGGAACTGGGCCAGGTAGGCCCGGCTGGCCTCGGTGGTGAAGGCCAGCGCCTGGATCTCGGTGCCGGCCCGCATCGCCGCCCGGGCTCCCATGATCTCCATCGCGCGGTGCACCGTGCGCTTGTTCAGCTGCTGCAGCTCGGTCGGGATCTTGGCCGCGCGCTCGGCGAACTCCAGCGTGCGCGCCTCCAGCTCGGCGGCCGGGAACGCGCGGGTGGCGAAGCCCCACTCGGCAGCCTCGCGCCCGGACATCGCGTCACCGGTCAGCATCAGCTCCATGGCCCGGCGCATGCCGACCAGCCACGGGTGGTACTGCATGTCGGGCGGACTCATGAGCCGCACCGCCGGGTAGCCGATCTGCGCGTCCTCGGCCGCGAAGACGACGTCGCAGGCCGTCGCCAGCTCCGAGCCCCCGGCCAGGCAATAGCCGTGGACCTGGGCGATGACCGGCTTGGCGAGATCCCAGATGGTGAACCAGCCCTCGACCACGTGGCGCGACCACTGGCCGGGGCCGCCGGGCGAGTAGTACGGCTGGTCGACGCGGTTGTCGGCCGCCAGGTCGTAGCCCGCCGAGAAGCACGACCCGGCGCCGCGCACGATCGAGACCGAAACCTCGGGGTCGACGTCGGCCGCGCGCAGCGCCTCCAGCAGCTCGCCGCGCAGACGGTTGTTCAGCGCGTTGCGCTTCTCCGGCCGGTTGAGGGTCAGTCGCCGCACGCGTGGCCGCGGGTCGTCGACGAGGAGGTGCACGGGGCCAGCCATGGCTCAGCCCGCCAGCCGGTAGAATCGCCGCGCGTTGTCGCCCAGGACCTTGGCGCGAGCCTCCTCCGGCAACGGGGCCAGCCGTTGCCGCAGCTCCCGCACGACGCCGAACGAGGCGTCGATGTGCGGGTAGTCGGAGGCCCAGATGAAGTAGTCGGCGCCCAGGTGCTCGACCATCTGCGCGGTCACCGACTCGTCGGGATCGGCCGAGATCAGACACTGGCGGTAGAAGTAGGCGCTGGGCTCCATGCGGATCGGCGTCTGGTGGGCCAGGATCCGGTACTTGTGATCGAGCCGGTCGAGCCAGGCCGCGATCCAGTTCGAGCCGGCCTCCAGCACCGCGCACTGCAGGCGCGGATAGCGCTCGAACATGCCGGCGAGCCAGCATCTGCGTGAAGGCGGCCATGACGTCGATGGCCAGGAACGCGAAGCCGAACAGCCCGTCGCTCGGATCGCGCCGCTGCCACTGGCGGAACCACTGCCGATCGCGCACCACCACGTGGAAGGCGATCGGCATCTCGAGCTCCTGGGCCGTCTCCCAGAAGCGCGCGAAGGCGGGATCGTCGAAGTGCCGGCCGCCGCGCGCGGCCAGGTCCGGCGACAGGAAGATGCCCACGCAGCCCTCGCGGCGGGCGCGGATGGTCTCCTCCACCGCCCCCTCGGGATCGAGCAGCGAGATGTGCGCGACCGGGATAGAGCCGCTTCGGATCGGTCCGGCAGAACTCGGCCAGCCACCGGTTGTAGGCGCGGGTGTAGGCGGTGGCCAGGCGGCCGTCGGTCACGTGCCCCTCCCAGCAGATGCCGATCGTGGGGTAGAGCAGCACGGCGTCGATCCCCTCGCCGTCCATCACGCGCAACCGCTCGACCGGGTCGTAGCCGCCGACCGGACTGCCCTCGGCGTAGGTCATGCGGCCGCGCGTCAGCAGGCGCTCGCTGTCCATCTCGATGCCGCCGAGGGCGCCGAGCTGGCCGCGCAGGGTCTTGAGCGGCCGCCCGTCGATGAGCAGCACCTCGAAGCCCTGCTCGTCCTGCGCGATCCGGATCGCGCGATCGCGGTAGGCGGGGTCGAGGTACTTCGACCCAGGTATCGGCCGGCTCCAGGACATGGCCGTCGGCGTCCACCACGAGGCCGCGCGTCGGGGTCGTCATCGACGGCTCCGTGTCGACTACTGGCTCACGAAATCACCCACCACGCGAGCCACCGTCTCCGGCTGCTCCAGGTGGGGCGCGTGGCCGGCGTCGCCCACGGTGTGTACGCGGGCCCCGGCGATGCGCCGCACGAACTCGTCGGCGTAGACCGGCGGCACCAGGCGATCCTCCTTGCCCCACACCACCAGGGTCGGCGCCGCCACACGATGGATGCGCTTCTTCAGTCCCTTGTCCGGCAACGGCCAGATGAACTTACCGGTGGTGCCCATCGACCACATGAGCCGGATGCGGGCGCGGATTGCCGCCTCCGGGTCGTCGCCGCCGCCGAAGAGCGCGCGGGCGGCGGCGCCGTCGGGGTCGCGGAAGACGCGGGCGCGCATCTGGCCGGGATCGAGCACCATCCAGTTGACGATCGGATCGGTCTCGCGCCAGAAGCCGAGCGGATCGATCAGCACCAGCCGCCGGGCCCGCCCCGGGTACGCCGCCGCCACCTCGCACGCGACCATCCCGCCGAACGAGTGCCCCACCAGGGCCGCGCTGTCGAGCTTCAGTGCCTGCAGCAGCTCGTCGTAGCACAGCACCAGGTCCCACAGGCCGTCGAGATGATAGATGTCGTCAGGCACGTTCGGCGAGGTGCCGGGATGCTCGGGCGCGTACACGGTGAAGCGCTTGGCCAGCTCGTCGAGGAACGGATCCCACGCGAGCCCCCACGAGCCGTGGAAGAAGACGAGCGCGGGGCCGCTGCCCTTGGACAGCACGCGCATGCGGACCTGCCCCTGCCAGACGGTGATCGTCTGCTCGCGGGTCATGCGCCGCCCGCCGCCATACCGGCCGCCGCCCGCACCGGCACCCTTCCCCGCAGCTTCTCGGGCCACCAGTAGTTGACCCAGCCCTCGTCGTCCCAGATGCCGCGGAGGTCGGGCAGCACGCCTTCCGCGAACCGGTCGATGTTCTCGAGCGTCAGCTCGTGGGGCATGGAGCCGATCTGCAGCAGCACCATGAGGTTGCCGACGTGCAGTCCCTTGACGACTTCTTCCTTGAGCCGGTCGCGGACCGTCGCCGCGCTGCCGGCGATGACGTAGCCCTTGTCGACGAAGTCGCGGTAGCGCAGGTCCTTGGGGTTCTCGGGCCGGCGCACGGGGTTGCTCAGCGTGGCCACGAGGCTGCGATAGTCCTGGTTGCCGGGCGGCGAGAAGTACGGCGCCGGCACGTGCAGGCACTTGTGATAGAAGTACTCGACGTGCCGGCCGTACTTGGCCTCGCAGTCGGCGTCGTTGTTGCCGACGACGACGAGCTGCAGGAAGCCGGCGCGATACGGGTTCTTCTGCCGCCCCTTCTTCTCGACCACCTGCCAGTAGCCGTCCATCATGGTCTTGGCCGAGCGCGCGCCCGAGTAGCTGAGGAAGCAGTAGCAGGTCTCGTTGTCGACGGCGAAGTCGAAGGTGCTGATGCTGCCCGAGCCCGGCACCCACACCGGTGGGTGCGGCTGCTGCACGGGCCGCGGCCACAGGTTCACGTTGGCCAGCTGGATGTACCGGCCGTTCCACGCGAACATCTCGCGCGACTGCCAGGCCTTCAGCGTCAGCGCGAAGGCCTCGCGATAGCGCTCGCGGTGCTCCATGGGCGTGATGCCGTAGCAGAGGTTGACGTCCATGGGGCTGCCGAGCGGCAGCCCCGCCACCAGCCGGCCGCCGCTGATGCAGTCGAGCATCGCGTACTCCTCGGCCACCCGGATCGGCGGGTTCGACGTGGGTAGCGTCGCGCCCATCTGCACGATGGCCACGTTGGTGCCGTTGGTGGCCCGGGCCAGCACGCTGCCCATGAGGTTGGGGCTTGGCATGAAGCCGTAGGCATTCTGGTGGTGCTCGTTGGTGCACACGCCGTCGAAGCCGGCCCGGGCGGCGTGGATGAGCTCGTCGAGCGTCCAGTTGTAGTACTGGCCCACCCGGGCGGCGTCGGCGACCTCCCACCACGGCGGCGTCACCCAGACCGATTCGTACTTCTGCTCGAAGTCGGCCGGCAGCTCGCGGTGCGGCATCAGGTGGAACGCGCTGATCTTCATGCGTGGGTCCTTTCGGGTCAGACGACCTTGCGCGCCCGCAGGTCGGCGATGGTCGGGCCGTCGTAGCCCAGCTCGGCCAGGATTGCCTCGGTGTGCTCGCCCAGCTGCGGGGCGCGGTGACGGAAGCGGCCGGGTGTGTCGGAGAGATCGACGGGCGTGGGCGCCAGCGGGACCGGGCGCCGCAACCCCGGATAGTCGGTGTCGGCCAGCAGGCCGGCCGCGCGGATGTGCGCGTCCTCCAGCGCCTGCTGGGGCGAATAGAGCGGGCCGGCTGGGATCTTGGCCTTCTCCAGCTCCCCCAGCGCCTCGGCGGTGGTCCGCACGGCGGTCCACTCCGACATGCGCTTGGAGATTGTCTCGCCGTTGTCGCCACGCGCGAGGTCGTCCTTGAACCGCGGGTCGGTCAGCCAGTGGTCCTCGCCCATCAGCCTGGCCCAGCGCGCGTACATGGGGCCGCCGATCGCGTAGGCGATGATCCAGCCGTCCTTCGTACGGAAGAGATCGGACGGCGCCGAGGTCTGGCCGCGGTTGACGGTCGCAATGCGGTCGGGCTGCACCACCTGCTGCTCGACCAGGGTCGGGTTGTTGAAGGCGACGGCGGTCCGAAGCAGAGCGCCCTCCACCTTCTGGCCGCGCCCGGTCTTGCTCCGGGCCATCAGCGCGGCCAGGGTGCCGAACGCCGAGACGGAGGCGGTGCCGAAGTCGACCCAGGCGACGGAGGCGCGCAGCGGCTGCTCGGGCGTGCCGGTCAGGTAGGCGCCGCCGGCCATCACCTGGCCGATACCGTCGAAGCCGTGCTTGTGGCTCCACGGGCCGCCGGCCCCGAACGCGGTGACCGTGGTCAGGATGATATCGGGCTTCACCCGGCGCAGGCTGTCGAGGTCGAGGGCCAGCGAGCGCAGCACCTCGGGCGGCAGGTTGGCGACGACGACGTCGGCGGTGGCCACGAGCTTGCGGACGATCTCGCGCCCCTCAGGGCAGCCGGGGTCAAGGGTCATCGCGCGCTTGTTGCGGTTCATGACCACGTACATGGCGCCCACGCCGTCGTCGCCGATCGGCGCCACCCAGCGGTCCTCGCCGCCGCCGATGCGCTCGATGCGGATGACGTCGGCGCCGAGGTCGGCCAGCAGGGCCGCGCAGTAGGGCCCGGCGATGTAGCGGCCGAAGTCGAGTACCCGCACCCCGGTGAGGACGCCGTCCAGCTCTCCACTCCGATCGCTCATGTCCAGGCTCCTGTGCGCCGACGCTGCTCAGGAGGGTGCACCGGCCGCCCCCGCGGCGTCAAGGCTCCCCGGCCACTCTTCCCGGTTGCATAGACGGCATCGCCGGTCGATCCTACGTCCCATGACTACCACCAGCCCGGCCACCGGCCTGCAGCTTCGCTCGCTCGTGAAGAAGGACGGCACCCTCGAGCTGTCGCTCGTCGCGGCCCCCGTCCCCGAGCCCAAGCCCGAGGAGGTCGTCGTCCGCGTCGACGCCTCCCCCATCAACCCGTCCGACCAGGGGCTCCTGTTCGGCGGCGCCGACCTGAGCACCGCGAAGGCCTCCGGCACCCCCGCCAGCCCCGTCGTCACGGCGACCGTGCCGCCCGCCGCGCTGAAGAACCTGGCCGGGCGGCTGGATCAGCCCATGCCCGTCGGCAACGAGGCGGCCGGGGTTGTCGTCAAGGCGGGCACTTCGCCGGCCGCCCAGGCCCTGATGGGCAAGACCGTGGCCATCATCGGCGGCGGCATGTACACGCAGTACCGGAGCGTCAAGGCGGTGACCTGCCTGGTACTGCCGGAGGGGACGACGCCGGCCGAGGGAGCCTCGTGGTTCGTCAACCCGCTCACCGCGCTCGGCATGGTCGCCACCATGCGGGCGGAGGGGCACACGGCGCTGGTGCACACCGCGGCGGCGTCCAACCTCGGCCAGATGCTCAACAAGATCTGCCTCAAGGACAACGTGCCGCTCGTGAACGTCGTGCGCAAGGCCGAGCACGCCGCGCTCCTGAAGGGGATCGGCGCCACGCACGTCTGCAACTCGAGCGCGCCGTCCTTCATGGACGACCTCACGGAAGCGCTCGTCGCCACCGGCGCCACCGTCGCTTTCGACGCCGTCGGCGGCGGCAAGCTGGCGGGCCAGATCCTCACCGCCATGGAGGCCGCCGTCAACCGGACGGCCAAGGAGTACAGCCGCTACGGCTCCACCACGCACAAGCAGGTCTACATCTACGGCGGGCTCGACCGCGGGCCGACCGAGTTCACCCGCAGCTTCGGCCAGTACTGGGGCATGGGCGGCTGGCTGCTCACGCCTTTTCTACAGAAGATCGGGTTCGAGGCCGCGCAGAAGCTTCGCGAGCGGGTCGCCGCCGAGATCAAGACCACCTTCGCCAGCACCTACACGAAGAAGGTCACGCTGGCCGAGGCCCTGAAGCTCGAGGAGATCGCCGTCTACTCCAAGCAGGCGACGGGCGAGAAGTACCTCATCGAGCCCAACCGCGGGCTCCGCTGACCGCGTGGGCGTGACGGCGATGCTCGCGCCATCCGACCCGATCGCCGCCGTCACTCACCCCGATCCCTACCCCTACTACGCCAACCTGGTCGCCGAGCGTCCGCTCTACCGCGACGAGAGTCTCGGCTTGTGGGTCGCCGCCGACGCCGCGGCGGTAACCAGCGTGCTCAAGAGCGAGGCCGGGCGCGTCCGACCGCCGGCCGAGCCGGTGCCCCGGGCGCTGGTCGGCACGCCGGCCGGCGAGATCTTCCGCCACCTGGTCCGGATGAACGACGGCGCCAACCACCTGCGACTGAAGCCGGGCGTCTCGGCAAAGGTGGCCATGCTGGATCCCGTCAAGGTGGCCGAGCAAGCCGCGACGTGGGCGCGCCACCTGGCCGGCGAGCTGAAGCCCGCCACCCACCCCGAGGGCGTGGCCGACGTGGCGTTCCGGCTATCGCCGTACGTCATCGCGAGCCTGCTCGGCGTGACACCCGACGCGCTGGCGCCGACGGCCGCTCGGGCCGGCGACTTCGTGGTGGGCCTGGCCCCCACCGCCACCCCCGAGCAGATCGCGCGCGGCGCGGCCGCCGCGGCCGAGCTGACGACGGTCTTCTGCACGCTCATGCGCCGCGAGGCGCTCGACGCGGTAGTCGCCAATACCATCGGCTACCTGTCCCAGGCCTACGAGGCCACCGCGGGGCTCATCGGCAACACGCTCGTTGCCCTCGGCCGGCAGCCGGAGCTGCGCGCGCGCGTCGATACGGAGCCCGGGCTGCTGCGCGCGGTCGTGCGCGAGGTCGTCCGCCACGACTCGCCCGTGCAGAACACGCGGCGATTCCTCGCCGCCGACGCCGTCGTCGCGGGCCAGGCCCTGCGCGCCGGCGACACCGTGCTGGTTGTCCTCGGCGCCGCCAACCGCGATCCGTCCGTGAACCCGGAGCCCGACCGCTTCGACCCCACCCGGCGGGAGCGCGAGGCCTACACGTTCGGGCTCGGCGTCCACGCCTGCCCCGGCGAGGCGCTGGCCTCCATGATCGCGGAAGCTGGCGTCGCCGCCCTCCTGGCGGCCGGGGTCGAGCCGGCCCGCTTGGTCGAGGGCGTGCGCTACCGGCCCTCGGCCAACACGCGCGTCCCGCTGTTCGGCGCGGCGCCGTGACCTGGGACGTCCGTCCCTGCGACTCGGCCCCGGAGTTTCGCGACGCGCTGAGCAGTATCTGGCACTACTTCGGCCGCTCGGCGCCGCGTGACGATCAGATCGCGAGCCTGGCGCCGATCCTGCCAGCCGAGCGCGTGCACGCCGCCCGGGATCAGGGTCGCATCGTGGGCGGCGCCGGCGTCTTCCCATTCCTGATGACGGTGCCGGGCGGCCGCCTGCGCGCGGCCGGCGTGACCGTCGTCGGCGTGCTGCCGACGCATCGCCGTCGGGGCGTGCTGACGGCGATGATGCGCGCCCAGATCGACGACTGCCGCGCCCGGGGCGAGTCGGTCGCCTATCTCTGGCCCTCGGAGGACCGCATCTACGGCCGCTTCGGCTACGGCATGGCCTCGCTCACCGGCGAGATCGACGTGGCCCGCGAGCACGTGGCGTTCCGGGATTCGCCGGACGCCTTCGGTCAGGCGCGCCTGGTCCGGCTGACTGAAGCCCAGCCGTTGGTGGCGCCGGTGTGGGAGCGCGTCGCGGGGGCCGTGCCCGGGATGTTCGCGCGCACGGCTGAGTGGTGGAAGGTGCGTACCCTCACCGACCCCGACTGGCGTCGCGCCGGCGGTGGCGAGCTGCAATGCGTGGTCGTCGAGGCCGGCGGCGGCCCGGTGGCCTACGCGCTCTATCGCGTCAACGTCGCCTTCGATCACGGCCTGCCCAGCGGCTCGGTGAGCGTGGTGGAGGTCATGGGCGACTCGCCGCGCGCCACCCGGGCGATCTGGCGGTACCTGCTGGACGTGGACTGGACGGCGCGGATCGTGGCGCGGCAGGTGCCGATCGACTCCCCGCTCTTCCTGCTCACCGCCGAGCCGCGCCGCCTGCGGTTCAGCGTTCGCGACGGTCTCTGGGTGAGGCTGGTCGACGTGGGCACGGCGCTATCGACCCGCACGTATGCGGGGCCGGGCAGCGTCGTGGTGGAGATCACCGACGAGTTCTGTCCATGGAACGCCGGCCGCTGGCGCATCGGCGACGGCGGGGCGAAGCGCACGACCGAGGAGGCGGACCTGCGGTGCGACGTGGTGGCGCTCGGCTCCGTGTACCTGGGCGGTTTCACGTGGGCGCAGCTGACCGCCGCCCTCCGGGTGGAGGAGGCGCGACCGGGCGCCCTGGTCCGGGCGGACGCGCTGTTTCACACGGCCGTGGCGCCGTGGTGCCCCGAGATCTTCTGACCACTCAGCCGCCGCCCCAGTCTTCGAGCCACTGCGCCGGATTCTCCCGCCGGAACCGGGCAGCCAGCTCCACGCACCCGCGCGCCGCCGCGCTGACGCCAGGATCCAGCACGACGACCTCGATCCCGCGGCCGCGCATGAACCGGAGGGTCTCGTCACTCGACGCGTTGGTCACGTCCCCGACGACCACGCGCGGGATGCCGAATTGGACGACCGCCCCGGTGCACATGAAGCACGGCTGCAAGGTGGTGTACATGGTCGTACGGCGGCGGTTGGGCATGCGGCCGGCGTGTCGCAACGCCGCCATCTCGCCGTGGATGATCGGGTTGCCTTCCTGCACGAGCGCGTTGTGGCCCTCGCCCAGCACGCGGCCGGTGTCGTTGTCCACCAGCACGCCCCCGATCGGACAGCCGCCGTCCTCGTAGCCCTTCCGGGCCAGCGCGAGCGCCCGGGCCATGTAGTGCTCGTGCGATTCGTACGCCATCCTCGTGACCTCTCCCACGGTTTCGCCCGGACCGGGCGCCGGCGATCCCTCGCGCTACACGGATGCTCGCAGCCGCCGCCCCAGGATCTCCCTCGCCGCGTTCAGCCCCGGCGTCCCCATCACGCCCCCGCCCGGATGCGCCGCCGCCCCGCACAGGTACAGCCCCCGGATCGGCGTGCGGTAGCGGGCCCAGCCCGGCACCGGACGGAACGAGAAGAGCTGGCTCGGCGTCATCGCGCCCTGGAAAATGTTGCCGCCGGTCAGGTTGAACGTGCGCTCCAGGTCGAGCGGCGTCAGCACCTGGCGGGCCAGCACCGAGCGCTTGAAGTTGGGCGCGTACTCGTCGAGCAGGTCGAAGCAGCGGTCGGCGAACGGCTCGCGCAGATCGTCCCAGCTCCCCTCGCGCAGCCGGTAGGGCGCGTACTGCACGAACATCGACATCAGGTGGCGGCCGGGCGGCGCCACGCTCGGGTCCACCACCGAGGGGATCGTGCACTCCAGCACCGGCCGGGCTGACGGCCGCCCGTACTTGGCGTCGTCGTAGGCGCGCTCGATGTAGTCCTGGTCGGGGCAGATGTGGATCGTCCCCCGGTGCTGCGGCCCCGGCGCCGTGCCCGGCAGCGCGCGGAAGCTCGGCAGCTCGCTCAGCGCCACGTTGATCTTGAGCGAGGCGCTCTCGTAGCTGATCCGCTCCACCGCCGCCAGGAAGTCGCTCCGGCAGCGTGCGGGGCTCGAGCAGGCGCAGGAACGTCACCTGGGCGTCGGCGTTGCTGGCCACGATGGGGGCCAGGTATTCCTCGCCGCTCGCCAGCGCCACGCCCACGGCCGCACCGTCGCGCACCAGCATGCGCGCCACCTCGGCCTCGCAGCGGATCTCCGCCCCCCGCTCGCGGGCGGCCGCAGCCAGCGCCTGGGTGAGGCCGCCCATGCCCCCGCGGACGTAGCCCCACACGCCGCGCTTGCCGTCGGTCTCGCCCATGACGTGGTGGAACAGCACGTAGGCCGTGCCCGGCATCGACGGGCTGGCCATGGCGCCGATGATGGCGTCGGTTGCCAGCGTGGCCTTCAGCTCCTCCGACTCGAACCAGCGGTCCAGGATGGTCCGGGCCGGACCGGTCAGGATCTCCATCGCCTCCCCCGCCCCGGTGCCGAGACGGCGGAACGACCGGCCCAGCGCCAGCAGCGTGCGCAGGTCGCGCAGGCGGGGGCGCAGGAGATCGGGCGGGCTCATCGTCAGCGTGGGCTCGATCACGTCGGCCACGCGCTCCAGCATGGCCTCGTAGTGCGGATAGCGCTCGGCGTCGCGCACGCTGAACTTGGCGATCTCCTTGCGCGTCAGGTCGGCGTCGGGGCCCATCAGCAGCGAGCGGCCGTCGGGCAGCGGCGTGAACGACGACGGGTCGCGAGCCAGCACCTGGTAGCCGTGCCGGGCCAGCGCGAGATCGCGGACGATGGCCTTGTGAAAGAGGCTGTTGACGTAGGCGGCCGTGGAGACCTTGAAGCCAGGGAACGTCTCCTCGGTCACGCAGGCGCCGCCCACGATGTGGCGGCGCTCCAGCACCAGCACGCGCCGGCCGGCGCGGGCCAGGTAGGCGGCGGTCACCAGCCCGTTGTGGCCGGCGCCAACGACGATGGCGTCGTAGCGTGAGGGCGAGCGCGACATGCCGCCATTATCGGGCCTCCGGCCATGGACGCCGGCCTGGAATGGGCCCGGCGGACCGGACCGACTGACGTTGCGAACGCGGCCGCCGCGGGCACAATGGAAGTGATGCGCCGTCGCTCTCGCGTGATCCTGGTCGTTCTGCTGGCGTTCGTCACCGCGGTGGTCGTGGTCGGCTGCCGGTATCGGGGCTACCTGGCCGGTCTGCTGCCGAGCAGCGCCGCCGAGGCCGCCGACCTGACCGTCCCGCCCGGCTTCCGCATCGCCGTCTACGCCGACAACGTGCCGAACGCGCGGCAGATGGCGCTGGGGCCGAGTGGCATCGTCTTCGTGGGCTCTCGGGCCGAGGGAAAGGTCTACGCGGTCGTGGACCGCGACGGCGACCACCGTGCGGAGGCCGTCCACGTACTGGCCAGCGGCCTGAATGATCCCAGCGGCGTCGCCTTCCGTGACGGCAGCCTCTACGTGGCCGCGGTCGACCGCATCCTGCGCTTCCGCGACGTCGCCCGTGACCTGACCAGGCCCCCCGGCCCCGAGGTCGCCAGCGACGCGTTCCCCAAGGATGCCCATCACGGATGGAAGTTCATCGCCTTCGGCCCCGACGGCCGGCTGTACGTCCCGGTCGGCGCGCCCTGTAACATCTGCGCGCTGCCGGGGCCCCTGTACGCCTCGATCACACGCGTGGACCTCGCGGGCGGCGGCAAGCCGGAGATCGTCGCCCGCGGCGTGCGCAACAGCGTCGGCTTCGACTTCCAGCCGGGCACGGGCGAGCTGTGGTTCACCGACAACGGCCGCGACTGGCTCGGTGACGACCAGCCACCCGACGAGCTCAACCGCCTCGGCCACCCCGGCCAGGAGCACTTCGGCTTCCCCTACTGCCACGGCGACGGGCTGCGCGACCCCGAGCACAACGCCGGCCGCGCCTGTGACCAGTTCGTCCCGCCCGCACGCCTGCTCGGCCCCCACGTCGCCGCGATCGGCATGCGCTTCTACACCGGCGCGATGTTCCCCGAGAAGTACCGCGGCGGCATCTTCATCGCCGAGCACGGCTCCTGGAACCGCAGCGCGCCCGTCGGCTACCGTGTGAGCTTCGTACGGGTCGAGGGCGCGCGCGCGACCTCGTACGAGCCCTTCGCGACCGGCTGGCTCAAGGGCACGGTCGCCTCCGGCCGCCCCGCCGATGTGCTGGTCATGCCGGACGGTTCCCTGCTCGTCTCCGACGACAAGGCGGGGCGGATCTACCGTATCTCGTACGGGGGCACGCCGTGAGCCGCTAGGAAAACGTTTTCCTATGCCGATCTCACGATTGTTGTGCGACGGATTCACTGCTAACGTCAGACGACTCTATGACGCTCCCGAACTCCGACTCCGACCTCGGCGCCATCATCGAATCCTCCGAAGATGCGGTGGTCGGCGCGACCCTGGACGGTCGCATCACCTCCTGGAACAAGGCGGCCGAGCGGCTGTTCGGCTACACCGCCGCCTACGTCGACCGGACGATCCGTCTCTCTCATCGTCCCCGACGATCGCGTGGCCGAAGAGACCGCCGCTCTGGAGCACATCAGCCAAGGTGAGACTGTCGACCACTTCGAGACCGTTCGGCTCGCCCAGGGCGGAGAGCGAATCGAGGTGTCACTGGCGCTGTCCCCCATCAAGGCGGCCACCGGTGAAGTCACCGGAGTGTCGAGAATCGCTCGTGACGTCCGTAAGCGCCGACGCCTCGACGAGCTGCGCGGCCGCCTGGCCGCCATCGTGGACTCCTCGGACGACGCCATCGTGAGCAAGACGCTCGAGGGCATCATCACGTCGTGGAACCGGGGAGCCGAGCAGCTCTTCGGCTACACCGCCGCCGAGGCCGTCGGCCAGTCCATCCTCCTCATCGTCCCGCCCGAGCGCCACGCCGAGGAGCACGAGGTCCTGGCCCGGATCCGCCGCGGCGACTCCGTCCGTCACTTCGACACGATCCGCCGGCGCAAGGACGGCAGCCAGGTGGAGATCTCGCTGACGGTGTCACCGGTGCGGGACGAGGAGGGGCGGACCGTCGGTGCCTCCAAGATCGCCCGGGACATTACCGATCGTCGACGCGCCGAGCAGCAGATCGCCGCCCTCTACGAAGACGCCCGCCAGGCCAACCGGGCCAAGGACGAGTTCCTGGCGATGCTCGGCCACGAGCTGCGCAATCCCCTCGGGGCCATCAGCAGCGCCATCCACCTCCTCGACGACGTCCGCGGTGGCGGCGGTCGGGCCGCTCACGCCTGCGACGTCATCGCGCGCCAGGCGAGCCACCTGGGCCGGCTCGTCGACGACCTCCTCGACGTCGGGCGCGTCATGACCGGCAAGATCCTGCTCGACCGCGAGCCGATCGACCTGGCCGAGGTCACGCGCCGGACCATGGCGACCTTCACGTCCGCCGGCAAGATCGTGCAGCACCGGGTGACCGTGGAGACCACTCCGCTGTGGGTCAACGCCGACGCCGTCCGGGTCGAGCAGATCGTGGGCAATCTCCTGACCAACGCGCTCAAGTACACGCCCGTCGCGGGCACGATCCGCGTGAGCGTTGCGTCCGAGGGGCGCGACGCCGTGTTGCGGGTAGAGGACAGCGGGATCGGTATCACGGCCCACCTGCTACCGCATATCTTCGACCTGTTCGTGCAGGGCGAACGCGGCCTCGATCGCGCGCAGGGCGGACTGGGCATCGGCCTCACCCTCGTCCGGCGACTCGTGGCGCTTCACGGAGGATCGGTCGAGGCCTCCAGCGCCGGCCCCGGGCACGGCAGCCGCTTCACCGTCCGCTTTCCCGCCATGCCCCCGCCCGTCCGTGTCGCCGAGCGACGGCACGCTCCGTCGGCCGCGGAGGGCCCGACCTCGCGGCGAGTCCTCATCATCGAGGACAATCAGGACTCACGCGAAATGCTGCACTATGTCCTCGAGAGCGCCGGGCACGAGGTCCACGAAGCGGCGGACGGTCCCGAGGGCGTGGACG
Organism: uncultured Candidatus Rokubacteria bacterium; assembly: GCA_963827505.1. Lineage (GTDB taxonomy): Bacteria > Methylomirabilota > Methylomirabilia > Rokubacteriales > CSP1-6 > AR5. The sequence goes on from CAWHBD010000001.1 coordinate 660,257, forward strand.
CGGCGCTGCGGCTGCAGCCCGACTTCGCGCTCATCGACGTGGGGCTGCCCCACCTCGACGGGTATGAGGTCGCCCGGCGAATCCGCGGCGAGTCCGCCTCCGGCGGCATGATCCTCATTGCCCTCACCGGCTACGGCCAGGCCGAGGACCGCGAGCGGGCGCTGCGGGCAGGCTTTGACATGCACCTCGTCAAGCCCATCAACCCGCCGTCGCTGCTCGCCGTGCTGCGCGCCCGCGGCCGGACGCCCGCCTCCTAGCCTCGACCCGCCATCGGTGCGGCCGCACCGGGCGGACGACCGGCCGCCGCCAGCGCCATTCCCCCACTGACCGCCAGGACGCCGACCAGCTGGAGCGGCGTCGGAATCTCGCCGAGCACTGGCACCGCCAGCAGCATCCCCAGCACGGGGACCAGCGGCATGAAGAGCGAGGCGAACGAGGCACCCAGCACCCGGATCGCCCACGAGTAGAGTGCCAGCGCCACGATCGCCACCCCCACGCCCTGGTAGACGGCCTGGAAAACCACCTCCCCGCGGGGCGCCGCCAGCAGCCGAGCTCCGGCCACGACGAGGTAGACAGGCAGATACGCCGCCGCCGCCAGCGTCCACATCATGGCGGTCGCCCGCAGCGGATCGACCTGCCAGCGCCGCGCCAGCACGGTGAAGAAGCCCCACAGGATACCGGCCACGACGAACAGCAGATCGCCCAGCCAGGTTCGCTCGCCGACGCCCCCGGCGAGCCCGGGCCAGCTGACCAGGACGAGCCCGGTGGCCACGAGCACCAGCCCCGCGAGCCGGCCCGGCGACGCCCGCTCACCGAACCACCACCAGACCAGCAGCGTGCTCACCACCGGCGTCGCCCCGGGGATGATGACAGCGCCGTGGCCCGCCGGCGCCAGCGACAGCCCCGCGAACAGGATGAGCGTGTAGGGGCCCCCGGCCGTGATCGTCAGCATCACCGAGCGACCCCAGCCGACGCCGGCGGCGCTGGCCAGTCCGTGTCGGAGCACGACCGGCAGCAGCAGGAGGCCGGCGGCGCCGAAGCGGAGCGCGGCCAGGTCCCACAGCGTGACCGACCGCTGGATGCTCCAGCGCGAGAGCACGAACTGGCCGGCGTAGAGCAGCATGGCGCCCAGGCCGGCGGCGACGGCCAGGGCGAGGCGGGACCGCACGCTCACCGGGCGAGCGTACCACCGGGACCCTGGCATACTGGCGCCGGGAGGATCGACACGATGGCGCTGCGGAAGGGCTTTCAGAAGATGGTCGACGAGGCGAAGTCACGGATCAAGACGCTCACGCTCGACGAGGCGCGCGCCAAGCACGGCCGGCCGGACGTGCTCTTTGTCGACCTGCGCGACGTCCGCGAGCTGGAGCGCGAGGGCCAGATCCCCGGCGCCTTCCACTGCCCGCGCGGGATGCTGGAGTTCTGGATCGATCCCGACAGCCCCTACTACAAGGACGTCTTCACCCCCGGCAAGGAGCTCGTGTTCTTCTGCAACGCCTCCTGGCGCTCGGCGCTGGCCGCCGACACCGCCCAGCAGATGGGCGTGGAGAACGTGAGCGAGATGGACGGCGGCTTCACGGCCTGGAAGAAGGCCGGGCTCCCGACCGAGGAGCGGCCAAAGAAGAAGGCCTGAGCTACCAGTAGCGGCGGGCGTAGACGACCGTCAGGACCGACCCGACCGTGATGACGATCCAGCGCAGCAGCGCGGCCGGCAGCCGACCGGCCAGGCGGCCGCCGACGAACCCGCCGAGCAGGCCACCGGCCATCGTGGCCAGCGTCGGCAGCCACACCACCACGCCCTGCGAGACGAACACGATCACGGCGACGACGCCGGTCAGCCCCGAGAGCAGGTTCTTGACGACGTTGTTCGCGCGGAACTCGTCGCTTCGGCTGACGGACAGGATGGCCAGCAGCATCACGCTCATGCCGGCGCCGAAGTAGCCGCCGTACACCGCCACCGGCACGAAGAGCAGCATCCCGACGCCGTCCGCGGACCCGCCCCCGGCGCGTCGCGCGAGCCAGCCCCGGATGCGGTCTGCCGCCGCGAACAAGACCGTGGCCGCGCCGATCAACACCGGCACGATGGCCGTGAAGGCCTTCTCGGGCGTCAGCAGCAGGAGCACCGCGCCGGCCACCCCACCGGCGATCGCGATGAGCGCCAGCCCGGCGAACGCGCGGTCCCAGCGCGGGCGGCGGCCGAGGTCGGCGACGCCGGCGATGAGGTTGGCAGGTGTGAGGGCCACCGCGCAGGAGGCGTTGGCGATGACCGCCGGGAGCCCTGCGGCCAGCATCGCCGGGAACACGATGAGGGAGGCCCCCCCGACGATCGCGGTGACGACGCCGCCGGCCAGCCCCGCCCCGAATAGCCACGCGGCCGACTCGGCGCTCAGAACCTCACGCGCAAGCGCTTGAGCCCGCGCAGGACGGACGACTCGCGCCACTCCAGCGTGGGCTCGTCCAGCGTCAGCCCCGGCGCCCGCCGAAGCAGCGCGCCGAGCGCGATCTGCCCCTCGACCCGGGCCAGCGGCGCGCCCAGGCAGAAGTGGATGCCGAAGCCGAACGAGATGTGGCGCACGTCCCGGCGGGTGACGTCGAGCCGATCGGGGTCGGCGAACTGAGCGGGGTCGCGGTTGGCAGCGCCCAGCGCGACGACGACCATGGCCCCCTTGGCGATGTGGTGACCGGCGAGGTCGACCTCCTCGGTGGTGATGCGGGCCGTCCGCTGTACGGGACTGTCGTAACGCAGCAGCTCCTCGACGGCGTTGGGGACCAGCGCCGGGTCGGCCTGCACGCGGGCGAGCTGCTCGGGGTGGCGCAGCAGCGCCAGCAGGCCGTTGCCGATCAGGTTCACGGTCGTCTCGTGCCCCGCGATGAACAGCAGCAGGCACATCGCGATGACCTCGGGCTCGGTCAGCTTGTCCCCCTGCTCCTCGGCGGCCAGCAGCCCCGAGAGCAGGTCCGGCTGTGGCCGGGCGCGCCGCTCGGGGACGAGGGCCCGGAAGTAGTCGGCGAGCTGCCGGCGCGCGATCCGTCCGCGCTCCACGATGCTCTGATCCGACGGCAGCCCGATGGCGTCGAGGCTGCGAGCGATGTCGGCCGACCAGCCGCGGATCGACGCGTGGTCGCCGACCGGCACGCCGAGCATCTCGCAGATGACCGTGACCGGCAGCGGGTAGGCCAGATCCTCCATCACGTCCATGCCGCCCTGGGCCAGCGCCCGGCCGAGCAGGCGGTCGACGATGTCCTGGATGTGGCCGCGCATTACCTCGATGGTGCGGGGCGTGAACGCCTTGCTCACCAGCGCCCGCAGCCGCGTGTGGTCGGGCGGGTCGCGGAACAGCATCGAGCGCGGCAGCTGCGGCTTCTCGGTGTCGTCGCCGTACACCGCCGTCAGCATCTGCTGAAACTCCTCGCGCCCGAACCGCTGGTCGCGCAGCACGGCCACGCAGTCCTCGTAGCGGGTCAGCACCCAGAAGCCCATCGCGGTCCGGTGCACGGGATCCTGCTCGCGGAGACGCCGGTAGAACGGGTACGGGTCGGCGTGGAACTCGGGCAGGAACGGGTTGAACTCGACCTCGGTGGTCGCCATCAGCGGGCGAGCGCCTCCCACAGGACCTCGGCCGGATGCTTGGCCCGCCGTCCGGCCAGGTGCTGGATCTGCTGTCGGCACGAGATGCCGGGCGCCACCACCTCGGTGGCCACCGGGGCGGCCTTCACCGCCGGCGCCAGCCGCCGGTTGCCGAGAGTGACGGAGACGTCGTAGTGCTCGCGCTCGAAGCCGAAGGAGCCGGCCATGCCACAGCAGCCCGAATCGATCTCGCTCACCTTGTAGCCGGCCCACGTGAGCGCGTTGACCGTCGGCGCCGTACCCACGATGGCCTTCTGGTGGCAGTGGCCGTGCAGCAGCGCCTCGCGGCCATGCGACGACCAGCGCAGCTCCAGCCCCCGCTCCTTCTCGCGCAGCAGGAACTGCTCGAGCAGCGCGCTCTGCTTGGCGACCAGCCGCGCCTCGTCGGTGCGCAACAGGTCCACCCACTCGTCGCGCACCGTGAGAATGCACGAGGGCTCGAGGCCGACGATGGCGATGCCGCGCTGGGCGTAGGGCAGCAGCCGCTCGACGTTCCAGGCCGCGTGGTCGCGCGCCTCGGTCAGCATGCCCTTGGAGATGAGCGGGCGCCCGCAGCACTTGCGGTCGACCAGCACCACCTTGTAGCCGGCGGCCTCCAGGAGCTGGACGGCGGCCCGGCCGATCTCCGGCGTGTTGTAGGTGACGAACGTGTCGTGGAACAGCACCACCTCACCCCGGGGCGCCGCCGCCGGTGCCTTCCGCTCGGCGAACCAGTCGGTGAAGGTCTGCTCGGCCAGGGCCGGCAGCGGACGCCGCCGGTCGATGCCGCCCACCTTCTCCATCAGCCAGCGGTTGAACGGCACCGCCGACATCCAGTTGGCGAGGTTGGGCACGCGGGAGAGCAGCGCGTTCAGCCGGGCGATGTGGCCGAACAGCTTGTTGCGCAGGGGCAGCCCGTTGGCCTGGTAGTAGTGGTGCAGGAACTCGTACTTCATCTTGGCCATGTCGACGTTGGCCGGGCACTCGGACTTACAGCCCTTGCACTCCAGGCAGAGGTCCATGACCTCGTAGAGGCGCTGGCCCGTGAACTCCTTGGGCTCGAGGCGGCCCGACAGCACCGCGCGCAGCGCGTTGGCCCGGCCGCGCGTGGAGTGCTCCTCGTCCTTGGTGGCCATGTAGGAGGGGCACATCGTGCCCTCCAGCTTCTTGCGGCACTGGCCCACGCCATTGCACATCTCGACGGCGGCGGCGAACCCGCCCTCGTTGGAGAAGTCGAGCATGGTGACGGGCGACCAGGTCTTGTACTGAACGCCGTAGCGCAGGTTTTCCAGGATGCCGGGCGAGTCGACGATGTTGCCGGGGTTCATCCGGTTGTCGGGGTCGAAGGCGCGCTTGAGGCGGCGGAAGCCCTTCATGAGCTTGGGGCCGTACATGCGCTCGATGAACGGGCTGCGGGCCCGGCCGTCGCCGTGCTCGCTGGAGATGGTGCCGCCGAACTCCACGACCAGCGCGGTGATCTCGTCGGCGATGGCCCGCACCTGCTCCATCCCGCGGGGGACCTTCAGGTCGATGACCGGGCGGATGTGCAGGCAGCCGACCGAGCAGTGGCCGTAGTAGGCGCCGACGGTATCGTGCTTGGCGAAGATCTCCTTGAAGCGCGGCACGAAGGCGGCCAGGTGGCGCGGCTCCACGCAGGTGTCCTCGACGAAGGCGATCGGCTTCTTGTCGCCCTTCATGCCGAGCAGCAGGCCCAGGCCGGCCTTGCGCAGGTTCCAGATGGTGCGCTGCTCGCCGGCGTCGTAGGCGATGTGGGCGGCGTAGCCGAATCGGTCGCGCAACCGCCGGGCCTCCAGCGCCTCGATCTTCGACTTCGTCTCGGCCTCGTTCTCGCCGGTGTACTCCACGATCATGATGGCGGCGGGGTCGCCCTGGATCCAGCCCATCCGGCGCGCCTGCTCGATGTTGTTGCGGGCCAGGTCCAGGATGAGCTTGTCGGTCACCTCGACCGCGTAGGGCCCGGTCTCGAGGATGGCCTGCGAGGACTCCAGCGCCTCCTGCATGTCGTGGTAGTGGATGACGTCCACGGCCGTGGCCTTGGGCCGCTTCACCAGCCGGACCTTCGCTTCCAGGATGGTGAGCAGCGTGCCCTCGGAGCCGACGACCAGCCGGGCCATGCTGAGCGGGCGCGGCGTGCCATTGCCGCCGCCCGCGTAGGAGTGGGGGCGGATGCCGATGCCGAGCAGCTCGTTGAGGTTGTAGCCGGCCACCCGGCGCCAGTGCTTGGGGTAGCGGGCGCGGATCTCGTCGGCGTACTCCTCGCGGATGCCGGCGACCTCGCGGTAGATCTGGCCCTCCAGGCCCGGGGCGCGGGTCTTGGCCTCGAACTCGGCCGGCGTCAGCTCGCCGAAGACGACCTCGGAGCCGTCGACCAGCAGCGCGCGGATCTCGATCACGTGATCGACCGTCAGCCCGTAGGCCAGCGAGTGCGAACCGCCTGAATTGTTGCCCATCATGCCGCCGAGCGTCGCGCGGTTGGACGTCGAGGTATCCGGCCCGAACAAGAATCCCATGGGCCTGACGTGATGATTCAATTCGTCCTGCACGAGGCCGGGCTGCACGCGCGCCCACTGCTCGTCCGCGTTCACCTCCAGGACCTGGTTCATGTACTGGGTGAAGTCGACGACCAGCGCTCGATTGACCGTCTGGCCCGTGAGCGACGTTCCGCCGCCGCGCGGCAGCAGGGCGACCTGCTGCGCTTTCGCCACCTGCACGGCGGCGCGGACGTCGTCGGCATCGCGCGGGATGACGACGCCGATCGGCTCCACCTGGTACATGGAGGCGTCGGTCGAGTAGAGGAGCTTGGAGCCCTGATCGAAGCGGACGCTGCCACGGACGACGCGGCGGAGAGCGTTCTCGAGGTCGTTCACGCGCGCCATTATACGCGTCAGCGCAGCGTGGCCGGCGGCCCCTGGTGCGGGTTCAGGTAGGGGCTCACCGGCCCCTCGTAGGGCCAGTAGCGAGCCAGGCCGCGCAGCCACGTATTCGGCGGCACGAAGCAGTAGCACTGCCCACCGCCCAGGGTGACCGTCTGGATCGGGCACCAGCCATAGTCGGTGCTGCAGATGGTCGCCGCCGGCGCCCCCGGTCGCACCACCGGCGGGGGCTGGGGGGCGAAGTTCTGGGCCGAGGCCGGGGCCACCGCGAGCAGCGCTAGGACGGCGGCGAAGAGGAAGCGAACCATGATCTACTATATGCCCATGCGGCGATCCCTCCTCGCCTTCGCCGTCCTGCTGGGCCTGGCGGCCGCCGCGGAGGCCGCCCCGTCCGCGCCCGGATTCCGCGTCAAGACGCTGGATGGCCGTGTCATCGACTCGCGCGACCTGCTGGGGCAGAAGATCATCGTGCTGCGCTTCGAGACCTCCTACTGCAAGCCCTGCGCGAAGGAGGCCCCGGCGCTGTCGAAGGTGGCCGAGCGGTACCGTGACCGTGGGGTGGAGATCATCGCCATTCACGTGCAGGACACGGCATCCGACACCAAGCGCTTCATCGCGACGACCAAGGCCACCTACCCGGTCGCGCTCGATCCCCGCCTGAATCTCGGCAACCGGTTCGGCTTCAAGGGGGCGCCGTACACCGTGGTGATCGACAAGAAGGGCGAGATGGTGATCCAGCGGCACGGCGAGGGCTCGGTGAGCCGGCTGCCGCGCACGCTGGACGGGCTACTCAAGGCCGACCCGTCGTAGGCGGCGCCCCCCGCACGGGGCACGGTGCCTCGCGCGCTGGGCAGCGCGAGACGCGCGCGGGCGGCGAATCGCGGAGTTCGGCGTGGCGTGCGTCTTGCCCCGGACGAGTGCATGCATCGCACACTCGTCCTCGCACTCGCGCTCGTCACCACCGCCGGCGCCGTCCTGCCGTCACCACCTCCCCTCACGGCGCTCGCTCCGTTCGAGATCGTTGCTGACGGCTTCGTCGACCTGCGCGGCCTCGCGGTCGACGACGACGATCACGTCTACGTCGCCGACCGCGAGGTCGGCACGGTCACGCGCCTCGCCGACGGTGGCCGTCGCATCATCGCTCGGCGTCTCGAGCGGCCGATCGGGCTGGCCATCGACTCCGGGGGCCGCGTGCTCGTCGCTGAGGAACGTGCCGGTCGGATCGTCCGGCTCGATCCCGGTGGCCCCACGGTGCTGGCCCAGGGCATCAGGCAGCCGCGATGGCTGACGCTCGGCGACGATGGCACGCTCTACGTCTCCGCCCGCCGACTGACACGGGACGCGGAGCCCGAGCCCGACGACGAGTCACTCGAGCCCGAGGCGATCCTGCGGCTCACTCCCGAGGGCACGCTGTCCGTGTTCGCCGACGGCTTCGAGCGTCTGCAGGGGCTGGTGGCTCGGCCCGGGGCGATCTATGCCGCCACCACCGGGCTGCGCGGACCGCCCCAGCAGGGCGGCGTCATCTATCGCATCCCGATCGCGGCCGACGGCAAGGCCGGAGACCCCGGCCGAGTGGGGCCGCGCGATGTCTTCGAGCGCCCCGTCGGCCTCGCCATCGACCAGATCGGCGCACTCTTCGTCAGCACCCCTCTGACCGACCTCGACACGCCTCGATCGCGGCAGGCCGTCGTCAAGGTGGACCCTGACGGTACGGCGACCGGCTTTGCCGCCTGGCTCAGTCATCCCCGTGGCCTCGCCTTCGACAGCCACGGCCACCTGTACGTGGCCGACGGCAACGGTGGTCGCGTGCTCCGCTTCGCTGCCCCCCCGCCGCCCGGTCTGATCGGCGTGCCCGCGTTCGTGCGACAGCCCGCCCTCACGCTCACAGGGACGACGGTGCCGCATGCCCGCGTCGACGGCTTCTTGGGCGATGTCGCGGTGCCCGTCACCACCTCCGCCACGGGCACCGGCGCGTTCAGTCTCACGCTCACTCCGCCTCCCAATGTCGTCAGCAGTCTCGACGTGTTCGCCACCGCCGCTCGCGGCAAGGGGCTGACCTCGGCACCGCGCGAGGCCCTCATCGCCCACGACACGATTCCTCCCACGATCGCGATCCAGACACCCGCCTCGGGTGTCTTCGTGCGCGGCAGCGTCGAGATCCGGGTGGACGCCGTCGACACGACTAGCCGCCTCGTCGAGCTTGGCATCGGCGCGGCCGGGCCGGCCATGAGCGTGACGACGGCGCCGGCCCTCCCCGCCCCCGCGTCCACCGCCCTAACCACCTGGCCCACCAGCAGTGTCGCGGACGGTATGCAGACGCTGACGGCACGGGCCGTCGATGGCGCCGGCAACAGTGCCGTGGTGAGCCGCGTCGTCATCGTCGACAACACGCCTCCGGACACCGAGATCCGGGGTGGGGGCAGCGAGCCACCGGGGACAGCGGCTCTCACCTTTGCGTTCGGCGGCAGCGACAACCTGACGCCGCCGTCCAGTCTCCAGTTCGCCTGGCGCGTGGACGCAGGGGCCTGGAGCGGTTTCAGCCAGGGCAGCGCCGTCACGCTCACCACGCTCTCGCCGGGTCCTCATGTCTTCGAGGTCCTGGCGCGAGACCTGGCCGGCAACGAGGATCCGACGCCGGCCCGGCGGGCGTTCACGGTCGGTACCGCGGATCCGGTCCTGGCCATCAGCGAGCCGTCCACCGGCGCCACAGTGTTGGCTGGCTCCGTGATCGTGCGCGGTACGATCGACGGCGCCGCCACGGACATCGGCGTCAGCGTCAACGGCATCGCCGCGCTCGTGGCCGGGCGGCACTGGGCCGCCGAGATACCGCTGGTGCCGGGGGCGAACACGATCACCGCGGTCGCTCGGATGCGCTCGGGAGCCGAGACGGTCGCGACCGTCACGGTCGCCGGCGGCGAGCCCGGTCCGGGCCTGGTCATGCGCGCGGAGCCGTCGAGCGGCGTGGCGCCGTTCCAGGTGACGTGGCGGGTCTCGAGTCAAGGTCCACGCCCTCTCGTGACACTCGAGCTCGACCCGGAAGGCCTCGGAGTGTTCGGGCCTCCGATCCCCGCCCTTGACGAGATCCAGTCGACCTACGCGACACCCGGACTCCGCGTCGCCGCCGTCCGGGCCACCGACGACCTTGGCAACATCTATCTCGCGCGCACTCCCGTGCTCGTCGACGATGCCGCCGGCGCCTCGGCGCGCTTCCAGGCGCTCTGGGCCGGATTCCTCGCGCGCCTGCAGGCGGCGGACCGGACTGGTGCGCTGGCACACCTCACCCCGTCGCTCCGGTCGCGCTTCGAGCCGGTCTTCCAGCAGCTCGGCCCGGACCTGCCGGTCATCGCCGCCGGCCTCGGCGGGATCGAGCTGATCGACCAGGTCGGCCATCTCGCGGAAGCCGCCTTTCTGCAAGCCGCGGACGGCGTCACCCGGTTGTACTTCGTCTACTTCCGCCGCGACAATCGGGGCCAGTGGCTCATTCAGGACATGTGAGCCAGGGAGCCCTCATGCGCATTCTCCTCGCCCTCATCGTCGCGCTGCGCCTGACGAGCCCGCTCACCGCCGACGCCAACCCGGTGTGCCGAAGGATCGGCCTCTGCCTGTACCTCAGCCCGGGCTTCGCCGTCATCGTCGTCGACGCCGAGACCGGCAAGCCCTTGCCGGACGTCTACGGGTGGGCCGAGTGGACACAGTACGGGGCTCACGGACGGGGTGGAGCGCTCATGGTGCAGGACGCGACCAGCGGCGGGGACGGCCGTCTCACCTTCCCTCGCTGGGGCCCCCGCCTCGGCTCCTCCGGCGGCGTCCTGCTCGGCTACGATCCAGCTGTCATCCTGTTCAAGGCGGGTTACGCGACGCTTCTCGTCCAGAACGGCGTGCCGCTCGGCGCCAGCCACCACGCAGCCATCCGAGGCATGTCCCGCAATGGTGAGACCCTCCGCCTCCAACCATTCCGGGGCTCGCCAGTTCAATGGGTCGAGCACCTCCGACACCTCGTGTTTCCGGGGCTGTCCTCGGGTGTCGCTGATGTCGACCGGGAGCGATTCAGGATCGCCTTCCAGAGACAGCTGGACCTCGTCGCGACCGAACTCGGAAAACTCCCACCCGATATCCCGGAAGTCGCGCACCTGCGCTCGTCTCTCGAGCGCAGCGTGCGGTTCTTCCGAGAGGGACCACGATGAAGATCCGCACTCTTCTGCTCGCAGGTTCGTTGCTGGCGGGCCACGCCGTTGACACCTCGCCCGCTGCAGCGTACGACCGTCGCACTCACGGGTTGCTCACCGAGCGAGCCTTCGATCAGGCCCCATCCGCCCGAGGCTATCTGCGCGGTGTCGGGCTGAGCGTGGAGAGCATCCTCGCCCCGTCTCTCATCACCGCCTCTCCCAATCTGAGCGGTTTCGACAACGACGGCTCCCCGCGTGGGTGGATGATCGAAGGCTCGATCCGCGAGGATGACTACCAAACGGATTTCTCGCTGCTCGGGTGCGCGCCGCCCGACAATCCGCCCTCGGCGATCGATCGGGTGCGCCATCACTTCTTCGATCCTGACGACGGCCGGGGCCTGCACCTCGGTCCGGTGACGCTGGGGTTTCCGGCGCCGGCGTGGGCCCTGGGCGAGCAGGGTCGCGGCTTCGGCCCGGATCAGAACCAGTTCTCGTTGCTCGACGCGCGCCTCTATCAGCTGCGGTCGCTCATCGAGGCCGCACCCGAAGACCGAGAGCGGTACACGGCCTTGTTGTTTCGGGCGCTGGGACAGGTCGCGCATCTCGTCGAGGATATGGCGCAGCCGCAGCACGCCCGCAACGACGCCCATCCCGCGTGTGAGAATGCCCTCAGCGGTCGCGTCATCCCGGAGCACAGCTGGTACGAGGACTACATCGAGACGCGTGTGCTCGGCCAGGCCTTTCGGGGGCGTCCGGGCCGCCCGCTCGCGATCGCACGATACGAGCCGCCGGCGCTGGGGACCTTCTTCTCGTACTTCTCCGACTTCGACCGGCGGCGCGGGCTGGCGGACTTCACGGGCCGCAACTTCCTGAGCGCGAGCACGAACCTGGGCGCGTTTCCCCCGTGTGGCGGCCGCCGCGAGCCACCGTGCGATCCCCGGGCATACTCCGCCGTCGATCTCCCCCATTCGGTCGTCACCGTGCTGGGCCTTCGCCTGGACGCCCCCGTCCGGCTGCTGCGGCGGACGATCCAGGACCCCATCACCCTCGCCGCGCTCCCTGACGTCGCCCTCACCAGCGTGTCCGTCTGGGATCAGCACCTGGAATCGAGGGGCCTGGCCCCGCTCTACACGATGAACGTCCTCAACTACGACTCGATCAGCGACGTGCTCCTGCCGCGCGCCGCCGGCTATGCGGCCGGCCTGCTCGAGCACTTCTTCGCGGGACGGATCGAGGCCAGTGTGCAGCCCGCCGGAGAAGCCGACCCCACCATCCTCAAGCTCGTCGCGCGCAACACATCCCCGGAGGCTGTGGACGGCGTGCTGCTCGTCTACGCAGAAGATGCGACCACCCGGCATCGGCAAAGCGTCTCGGCGCCGACGGGCGCGCCGCAACCGCTGGGCGCCGTTGCCACCGGCGTCGTCCTCGCCAATGGCCTCTTCCCCGAGATCGCGTTCCGGCCGCCGTTCCCGGCCGAGAAGTACGTCGTGGTGTATCACGGCAAGCGCCTGGGCCCGCGGATCGAGGACCCGCCCGCCGGCGCCATCGGCGCCGTGATGGCCCAGGTCCTGGGTGGGCCCCGTGTGGAGGCGATCGTGCCGCAGGGCGACCGGCGACTCCTGCGCTCGGTCGCCGGGACGTTCGAGCTCCCGGCCGCCACCGCCGGGCTCGAGCTCATCCAGTGGAGCGATGTCGACAACCACTTCGTCGGCGTGACGGGCACTCCGCTCGTGACCGGCCGGCCGGCGCCGGACCAGGTCAAGGTGTTCAAGATCGACCGGCCCTTGCGGTCGAGCAGCGTCCCCGTGATCGCGGGCTCCGATCCGCCCACGGTCCAGGCCACGCTCGTGAGGACGGTGCCGTTCCCCTACGGCCTGCAGCTCTCCACCCTGGTGGACTACGTGCAGCGCGTGCGCGTGCGGCAGCCGCTCGTCAGCTACCAGCGCGCGGCGACGCTCGTCTGGCACGTCGACGCCGAGGAGTATCAGGGGGTCTCCGAGGTCCTCGGAGCGCCCAGCCTGGAGGTTCCGGTCGACGAGACCGTGACGTTCGCCGAGCGCTTCCCCGTCGTGCTGGACCGCGAGCACTTGTTCGCGGTCACCGCGGCCACGCCCCGCCCGTACTTCTGGCGCGTGCTGGAGATCGGCCAGGACGAACGCGAGCGTCTGCTCGCCGTCGTGGAGGTGCAGTTCACCCGCCCCCTCGACGCGGACCGCACCGTGGCGCTCAAGACCCGGACCGAGGACTGCTCGGGATTCGAGGCCCGAGCCGTCCACCCGGTGTCGGGTGGGATCCAGGCGGGGGGGCTGATCGCCCTGGTCGACGTCGAGCAGGGCACCGTGATCGGCACCACCGGCTCGCCGGTCTTCGCGCCATCCTCGACCGAGCAGGCCAACGTCTTTCCCCTCCTGGAAGAGCGCCTGGTGATGACCCTGGTCGGCGGCCCCACCCCCGGAACCCGGACGCAGTGCACCCAGAGCTTCTTCGGTGGAGACCCTGAGCTCCCGATCGAGGTGGCCGGCGCCGTGACGCTCCCGCCCGTGGGCCCCACGGAGTTCGCGCTGCCCGGGCTCTACCGTGCGGACGTCGACGCCGTCGCCGGCATGCCGATCGGGATCGCGGCGACGTCAAGCGAGTTCGAGCTGGTCTACGCCTTCGCCAACGGCGTCAACAAGGCCGCGCGGGTCACCAGTCCCGCGACGCACCTCACGGGCACGCTGACGCTGCTCCGCGAGGGCGCCCGGATGCGCCCCGGCTCCGCTCTGACCACGGAAGTGCTGCTGCGGTTCGATCGCCCGCGGGGCAGCCGTGATACGCGCGCGGTTCTGGCGCGCTGGGATCCGCAGTCTCCCCTCGGCACGCGGCTGGCGATCCCCGGCGAGCTCGACCCCGGTCGCTATCGTCTGGCCGCGGCCACGCCGGATGCCGCGCTGCTCAGAGTCGAGGACTTCGACGGTGAGGTACGGACGCTGCTGGCCGATCTGGACACGAACACGCTCCATACGTTCGCCGGGGACATCACCGCACAGTTCGCCCTGCTACCGCCCTCGGGACTCTACGGCGTCGCCAGCACCCACTTCCACACACTGGACACGCTGACCGAGACGGCCCTCCCGCCCGCGCTGGCGCCCGGGCCCGTGGCCGCGCCATCGAACGGTGCCTATCACGTGGTCGTGCAGGAATGACGCGCAGGCGCCGATGCGCCTTGGCGGCCCGCGGGCCGGTTACGCCCGGCCGATCACGGCTTGAGCATCACCTTGATCGCGCGGTCCTGCTTCTGGTCGAAGATCGAATAACCGCGCGGGGCGTCCTTCAGCGGCATGGTGTGGGTGACGATGCGCGCTGGCTGCAGCTTCTTGCGCTGCACCAGCGGCATCAGCGGCGTCATGTAGTTGCGGGCGTTGCAGATCCCCATCTTGAGCGTCAGGTCCTTGAAGAACGCCTCGCGAGCCGGAAAGCCCATCGACGGCTCGACGTACACGCCCACCGAGGACACCGTGCCGCCCGGCCGCACCGACTGGATGGCCTGGGTGAACGGCGCCTCGTGGCCCACGCACTCCAGCACCACGTCGGGGCCATGGCCGCCGGTCAGCTTCCGGAGCTGCTCGGCCGGGTCGCCCTTGTCCAGGTTCACCGGCTCGGCGCCGAACTCGGCGGCCAGCGCCAGCCGGTAGTCCACACGGTCGACGGCGAACACCCGGGCGGGGCCGAAGAGCTGGGCGGACTGCATGGCCAGCAGCCCCACCGGGCCGGCGCCGAACACCGCCACGCTGTCGCCCGGCTTGATGCCGCCGTTCTCGGCGCACACGTAGCCGGTCGACAGGATGTCGCCCAGGAACAGCGCGTCGTCGTCGGTCAGCTCAGCGGGCACCTTCTCGCACAGGTGATCGGCGAATGGCACCCGGATGCGCTCGGCCTGGCCGCCGCCCCACACGTGGCCGAAGCGGCCACCGAACACGGCCTTGCCGGTGGTCGTGCACTGGGTCGGCATCCGCCGCCGGCACCATTCGCAGCCCCCGCACGAGACGGAGAACGGCACGATCACCCGGTCACCCGCCCGCACCGAGCGGACGGCCGAGCCCACCTCGTCGATCACGCCCATGAACTCGTGGCCCATGGTGGCGCCGGTCTGCACCAGGGCGCCGCCGCCGCGGCCGTGGTACTGGTGCAGGTCGGAGCCGCACACCGCACTGGTGGTGATGCGCAGCACCACGTCGGTCGGATCGACCAGCTTGGGATCGGCCACGTCGGTGGCCCGCACATCGCCCACGCCATGAAAAGTGATCGCCTTCATCGCATCTCCTCCTCGCGACGCGGCAAGCGCGCCGCGCGAATGCTCTCTACGGTTTGAGGACGGTGCTCTCGGTGGCCTGCTGGACGAGCAGGTCTGCGTCGGCCTGCAGCAGGAACCCGGCGGCAACCGATTTGGCCGCGGCCGCGCGCACCGCCGTCACGTACCCCGCGTGGTCACCGTACCTCTCTTCCAGCGACGGCCGCGGGTCGCCGGCGGCCTGCCGCTCGGCCTTGGTCCGCGCGAACGGGATCATACCGCCGGCGTAGTTGCAGATCTGGTCCTTGTGGAACCCGGCCGCGGTGATGTTCCAGCCGAGGTAAGTCCCCAGCGGGGCCAGCCCCAGCACCACCGGCACCCCGCCCACCTCGTTGCCGTCGGCGTCCACGCGCGGCACCAGCGTGGCGATCACCTGCTTGATGGCCGGGGGAATCCGCGTGGGCACCCCAGTGCCGTCGTTGGGATCGAAGTCGCGACCCCAGTCGTAGTCGAGCACGGCGTTGATGAAGCCGGGCTCGGGCGCCGTGGGCCGTAGCCCCGGGATGGTCGGGAAGCCCATGGCCGCCTTCGTCGACGCCACCAGCTGCGCGGGGCCCGTGCCCCCGCTCGGCCGCAGCAGCGGCCATACGCTGGGCGGCGGCTCGATGCCCTGCATGACCCACCGCCGGAAGTGGAACCGCAGCGCGGTGACCGTCTGCGCGTGCGGCATCGGGTTGGCGCGCAGCAGGCCCTGCCCGTAGTTGTTGCCCGGGCAGTTCACCGTGGTGGCCGGCGGGGTCGCGGTGAAGCCGCCAGCGCCGCCGCCGTGGCTGCTGCTGGCGATGTAGTAGCGGCGCACGGTGGAGGGCAGCGCGATGTCCGCATCGGCGCCGGTGCCCACCCACTCGATGCCGAGCTTGAGCGCCCAGATCTCCGCCGAGCCGAAGTGCTCGATGATCCTCGGGCAGGTGCGCGAGGCCTGGCAACGGTCCATGATGCTGCGGGCCGGCAGCTCCCGCTTGCGGTCCTCGTGCTTGACCCACCACTGCGGCCCCTCGCTGCCCGCCTGGTACAGCTCCAGGACACCGTCCGGCTGGGCCCACCGGAAGTTCAGCGCGATGCGCCGCCCCGCGATGATCGGCCACAGGCCGTCGTACACCTGCCGGCCCGCCTCGTCCTGGTTGAAGCCCAGGTGGAGGAAGCCGCGGAGGTAGTTGCCGGACTGCGAGACACCGCGGGCGATCACCCACTTCACCCCCCCGGCGAGCGGATTGGACGTGCCGGCGTCGTCCTTGTCGGCGTGGCGAAAGAACGACGCCACGTCGCGGAAGGCGGCAAAGCCGACGCCGAGGACGGGCGGGTCCTTGGCCGTGAACACCACCTGGTAGAGCAGGCTCGGGTCGAAGCCGCGCTTCAGGCAGATCTGCGTGGGGTCGGGCGTGCCCGGGAACGGGGTGGCGGCGGCGCACTTCGCCCACGCCCAGTCGCCGGACGGGATGACCGTCTCGCCGGTGACCACGCCCTCCATCGTCTCGCGCCCGCGCGACACGAGCCAGGCGTTGGCGGTGTCGAGCGAGGCCGGCTTGTAGGGCAATGGGTTGTTCTGCACCAGGATCGGCTGCGAGCCGGGACCGCTGCGGTTCACGATCCGGCCCAGTACCAGGCCGCTGATCGACGAGCCGTCCTTGTTGCGGGCGATCGGCACCTTCACCCACTCGTTGCCGGTGCGGGCCTGGTCGGTGGCGCCGGAGTTGTCGCCCTGCCAGCCGCTGCTCAGCCCCACGTCACCCTCGTTGCGGCTGGCCTCGGCCAGCGTGATGCGGCCGCCCCGGTTGGGGACGTCGTGCCACATCAGGCCGCTGGCCTTCGTCATGTCGATCGGCTTGACGATGAAGAACGTGGCGACGTACCGGACCTTGCCGTCGGGATCGGTGGCCAGCGCGATGTCCTGGATGATCTGGTTGCGGTCGTGGCGCGGATCGAGCTCGCCGAACGCGCGCCCCGCGATGGTCTCGTAGGCGCCGGCGCTGCCGCTGGACTGGCCGCCGAAGGCCGGGGACGTGACGGTGTCGACGACGATGCGGGTGACCCGGGCGTGGGCCGGCAGGGCCAGAACCAGAGCCGCCGCCGTGACGGTGACGCCGATCCATACCGACCTACGGAACAGCGCCGACGGCCTCGGTGACATTGAGCGTGTCTCCTGTTATTTCACTGGGTTCCCTGCTCGCAGCGGCGACGGCGGTCGAAGCTTCTTGGCCCCGGGCGAGAGGCTACAGCTGCCCGAAGTGGCGGAGCTGGATGCCGAGGGCGGCGGCGGCTCCGCGGGCGAGCGCGGTGCCGAGACCGGTCATCTCGATCTCACGCTGGCGCCCGTAGCGGCTGTAGCCGAGGTCGGCGTCGAACCGCCCGGGGTGGCACATGAACTCCGACACGCCCGGCGGCAGCGCCCGCAGGTGGGCGAGGGTGCGGGCCGCCGACCAGTAGGCGTCGGGCCCCGACTCGCCGAAGAAGTGGTCGGTCGTGCGCAGCCGGGCGCTCCGGGCCCGCGTCCGCGCCGCCTCGTCCTGGCTGCGCACCCCCACCCCGGCCGCGCGGGCGACGTCGAGCACGACGTCGCGCACCGGCGGATAGAGCCCCACGTGATGGTGCGTGTCGATGTGCGTCGGCAGCCGCCCCACCAGCTTCTCGAACCGGGCGACCTGCGCCTCGGCCTCGGCCCGCACCTCGCGCGCCTCGGCGCCGGCGGCAGCCCGGCGGACGTCGCGCACGAAGGCGCCACCGCCGTCCACCAGCGAGCGGCCGCGGGTGAGCGGCCGGCCCAGCGTGAGGTTCAGGTGCAGGCCCAGCCCGAGCCCGGCTTCCCGCGCCTGGGCCAGCTGCTCGCGGTCGATCTCCGCGGTGACGAGCACGGTGGTGCTGGTGACGATGCCATGGCGGTGGGCGGCCAGGATGCCGGCGCTGACGCCCCGGGTGAGGCCGAAATCGTCGGCGTTGACGATGAGCGTCCTCACTTGCCCTGCACTTTGCGGAAGTACAGGCGGATGGCCTCCTTGAGCTGCGCGCGGGCGCCGGCCGCGGTCTGCGCGTCCTCCAGGATGTCGAGGTCGAGGGCCAGCGGCACGCCCTCCTTCTTCACGCCGTCCAGCTCGGCCGTGAGCCCGCACCGCTCGTCGGATTCGGTGAAGACCAGCTTGGCCCGCTGGAATGTCCCGTCGTCGCGGGCGATCTGCTCGACCGTCTCGACCAGCAGCCGCTTGATCGCCTCGGCGTCGCCGCCCGGCACGCTCGAGAATGCCGCGGTGAGAGTCACCTCCGCCATGTGCCCGTCCTCAGCCCTTCGGCTCCGTGTACACGCTCAGGATGTCGGCGTGCGCCTTGGCCGCGTTGGCCCGGATGGCGAAGGAAATCGCCTCGCGCACCTCGTCCTCGGTAGCGCCGCTGGCCCTGGCACCCGCCAGGTCGCGCTTGGCTCAGTGGGTGTTGCCGACGGCGAGATTGGCCGCCAGGTAGCACAGGTACGCCGTCTTGGCGTCGAGCGCGCCCTTCTTGTACGTCCAGGAAGCGATCACCTTGTCCTCCAGCGCCATCGGCCCCTCCTACTTCGCCATCAGGATCTTGGCGATCTCGCCCGGCGCCGTCACCATCGCGTCGTGGCCGGTCTTGACGTCGTGGAAGCTCCACTTGCGATCGTCGCGCAGGCGCTCGGCGAACTGGTCGAAGGTGCCCGTCGCCGGCTTCGAGCAGTAGATGTAGCTGCGCTTGAGCTTGTCGCCCCCGGCCGCCGGCAGCGGCTGCTCGAACGTCTTGAGCGGCTGCGCCACCAGGTGCTTGGTCAGCCACTCCGTATCGCGCTGGCTGGTGACGCCGAAGCGCTCGGGCGGAAACGACGGCAGCTTCCACCCCTCGCCGTTGACGGTGGCGGCCTCCCGCATCGCCGCCGCCCGCTCGCCAACGTAGTCGAGGAGCGACTTGCCGGTCTCCGGCACGAAGGCGTCCAGGTAGACCAGGTGGCCGATGCGTCCCGTCGTCCGCGCGGCCACACCGCTGATGACCATGCCGCCGTAGGAGTGGCCGACCAGCGTGACCTGGCGCAGCTCCTCGGCCTCGAGCATCGCGACCACGTCCTGGATGTGGGTCTCGAGATCGACCTCGGGCCGCGCCAGGTGGGCGCGCTCGCCGAGGCCGGTCAGGGTGGGTGTGTAGACCTCGTGGCCGGCGTCGCGCAGGAGGCGGGCGACCTTGGCCCAGCACCACCCGCCGTGCCACGCGCCGTGAACGAGCACGTACGTCCCGATCGCCATCCGGCTACCTCGTCAATGCCCGGCGGCGGCCGCGGCGCTGTACTGCTCGAGCCCGGCCTCGAGGCCCTTGGGCGTGACGCGGATCGCAACCGGACGGGAGAAGTTCAGGCTCGAGTACGACTCTTCCTTGGGCACGACCTTGTGGCCCTTCTTGGCCAGGCCGGCCAGCGTCTTGTCGCCGACCCGCGTGCTCACCAGCACCTCGGCGCCCTCGGTGTGCACGCGCGGCGCCTCGATGGCCGCCTGCGGCGCGGCCTTGAGGTCGATCAGGTTGCTGAGCACCTGAGGGATGGCCGAGACGATGCCGCGGCCACCCGGCGCCCCCAGCGTGAAGGACGGCGGCCCCGCGCTTGAAGCCGAGCACGGGCACCATGTTGACCAGCCCCCGCTTGCCGGGGCCGACCGAGTTGGCCTTGCCGGGCTCGGGGTCGAACCAGATCATGCCGTTGTTGAGCAGGATGCCGGTGCCGGGCACGACCACCCGCGAGCCCCACAGCGACACCGCGGTGTTGGTCAGCGCCACCATGTTGCGCTGCTTGTCGATGACGCCCAGGTGCGTGGTGCACTCGTCGGAGGCCTTGCGGGCCCGTGCCGGCGCCGGCTTGCCGCGCCGGATCTCGGCCGCCACCTCGCGCGCGTACTCGCGCGAGAGCAGCCGCTCCCATGGCGCCTTGACCATGGCCGGATCGCCCAGGTGCTCGAAGCGATCGCGGAAGGCGCGCGCGATGGCGCTGATGCGCAGGTGCAGCCCCTCGACCGTCTGCCAGCCCACCCGCGCCGAGGGGAACTCGGCGAGGATGTTCAGCATCTCGAGCGCGGTGGCGCCGCCGGTGGGACCGGGCGAGAAGGCCAGGTCGGTGTCGCGGTAGCGCGCCGCCAGCGCCGGCTCGACGATCACCCGGTACGCTTCCAGGTCCTCGCGCCGGATCAGCCCGCCGTTGGCGGCCATCTCCTCGACCAGGGCCTGGCCCAGCGCGCCGCGGTAGAAGGCGTCGGGGCCCTGCTTGGCCACCAGCTCCAGGCTGCGGGCCAGGTCGGGATAGAGCGAGTGGTCGCCCGGCAGCATGCCGGCCGGACGCGGGCTCCAGCGGCCGTCGCGCAGGTAGTTGCGCGCGGTGGCCGGGAAGGCCTGCAGCTCCTGCATGAACTTGGCGTGGTTCTGCGACAGGTACCAGTCGGTCTCGAACCCCTCGCGGGCCAGCGCGATCGCCGGCGCCAGCACGTCGCGCCAGTCCATGGTGCCGTAGCGCTCGAGCGCCAGCGACAGCCCGGCCAGCGTGCCGGGCACGGCCACGGCGCGGTGGCCGTACTCGTTGGCCGCGCCCTCGGTGCGGGGCCACGAGAAGAGCCCGTCGGACACGCCACCGACGACCTTGTAGATCGACTCGTGGGCGGCCAGCGGCGCCACGCCGTTGAAGTTCAGGGCGATGGTCTCGCCGCGCTTGGCCAGGTGCACGAGCATGGTGCCGGAGCCGGCGATGGTGGACATGAAGGGCTCGACCACGGTCATGGCCACGGCGGTGGCCACGGCGGCGTCGACGGCGTTGCCGCCCCGGGCGAGAATGCCGGCCCCCACCTCGGCGCCGCGCCAGTGCTCGGCGGCGACCATGCCATGGGGGGCGAGCGGGGTCTGCTTGGTGACGACGAGATGGGAGCGGATCATTTCATCCTCGGGGTCCAGCTGGGTGGCAGATACTGGGTGATATCGATCAGACGCGGACCGGCGAAGAACATGTTCCATCCGAGCGGGTAGACCCACACCTCGGTGGCGTTGCCCTTGATGGCCGGCCAGAAGACCCGGGCGATCTTCTCCATGAAGGCCTGGTCCCCGCTCACGATCGCGGGCGCTCCGAGCAGGATCAGCACCTGCTCCTTGTCCATGCCCACGGTGACCTGGCGCAGGTAGCGGAACGTCGACACGTCGAGGGCGTTGGCCTTCTCGGGATTGGCGCGCAGGTAGGCGCTGATCCTGTCCTCGACCAGCGTGTCCCACTGCCGCCGCTCCTCGAACGTCGGCTCCCGCCCACTCTCGTTCATCACCCGGAGGTTGAGCATCTGTGTCGAGGTCGGCCCCTGCGTGCTCCGCTGCTCCACCGGCGGCTGCCGCAGCGCGCAGCCGCCGGCGACCAGCGCACACAGGACGAGCGCTGCGTAGCTTGCACGGGTGGACCACCGAACCCGGTGTGGAATCACGCGCGTGAGCATAGCAGGCGCAGCGGCATTTCCGCTAGACGTGATCGCCGGTTACCCGGGCGCCGACAGGATGCAGAGCATCAGCGCGGCGGCCTGGACGTCATCGGCGGTGATAGGCTAGCGACCGTGGCGAGGATCACCGCGGAGGGGGTCGTCATGCTCCGGACGGGTCGTGGGCGAATCGCCATGACCGTGATGATCGCAGCCGCGCTGGGTTTCGGCGTCGGCGCGCCGGCCGCGGCACTCGCCGCCGAGGCGCCGGTCGTCATTCCCGCGCCGGCCCTGGACAATCCGAAGGCACCGGGTCCGGTGCAGACCGCCGTCCTCGCGGGCGGCTGCTTCTGGGGTGTGCACGGCGTCTACCAGCACGTGCGCGGAGTCCAGCGGGTGCTCTCCGGCTATTCGGGCGGCACCAAGGCGACGGCCGAGTACGAAGCCGTCAGCCGTGGCACCACCGGTCACGCCGAATCGGTAGAGATCCGTTTCGACCCCAAGGAGCTGAGCTACGGCGAGATCCTCCAGATCTACTTCTCGGTGGTCCACGACCCCACCCAGCTCAATCGCCAGGGCCCCGACATGGGCCCCCAGTATCGAACGAACATCTTCCACGTCGACGAGTCGCAGAAGCGGATCGCCCAGGCCTACATCGCCCAGCTGGAGAAGGCCAAGGCGTTTGCTCGCGCGATCGTCACCCGTGTCGATCCGCTCAGCGCCTTCTATCCGGCCGAGGCCTATCACCAGGACTTCCTGCTCAAGAACCCGAGGTACCCCTACATCGTGATCCACGACCTTCCCAAGATCGGCAATCTCAAGAAGGTGTTTCCCGGCCACTATCTCGAGCGGCCGGTGACCACCGAGACGCGTGAGGAAAAACCGAGATGACTGAGCTACCCAGGCGGCAACTGGGGCGAACCGGACTTCCCGTCACCATGCTGGGCTACGGCGCCATGGAGATCCGGGGGGCGCCCCGGGGCCGGGACGTCACCGACCAGCAGGCGGAAACGATTCTCCACGCCGTGCTCGACGCCGGCATCAACTACATCGACACCTCGATCGACTACGGGGTGAGCGAGGAGCGCATCGGTCGCTACATCGGTGATCGGCGCTCCGAGTACTACCTGGCGAGCAAGTGTGGCTGCCTCGTGGGGGCGCCGCCCGCCCCGCGCGGCCAGACCAGCCCCCACGTCTTCACCCGCGACAACATCCTGAAGGGCGTGGAGCAGAGCCTGGCCCGTCTGCGGACGGACTACCTCGACGTCCTCCAGTTCCACATCTCTCCGTCCCGGCAGACGCTGGAAAAGGATGGCGCCCTGGAGACCGTGCTCGAGCTCAAGCGAGCGGGCACGGCCCGGTTCGTCGGCATGTCCGGAACCCTGCCCAACCTCGCCGATCACATCGCCATGGGCGTGTTCGACGTCTTCCAGATCCCCTACTCGGCGGTGGAGCGGGAGCACGAGACGATGATCGCCGCGGCGGCCAGGGCCGGGGCCGGCATCGTCGTCCGTGGCGGCGCCGCCAAGGGCGCGCCCACGGACGGCAAGCACGAGGGCGTGCAATGGGACCGCTGGCAGAAGGTGCAGCTCAGTGACCTGCTCGACGGCATGACGGCGATGGAGTTCATCCTGCGCTTCACGTTCAGCCATCCCGATCTACACACCAACATCGTCGGGACTATCAATCCCGCCCACCTGAAGAACAATGTCGAGATCCTGAAGCAGGGGCCGCTGCCGGCCGAGGTGTACACCGAGGCCAAGCGCCGCCTCGACGCGGCCGGATCGACGCCTCAGCGAGCCTAGCCGGAGCGCCGCCCGCCAACCGCGCGTAAACACACGCGGGCTCGGGGTTCACGAGCGCGACGGGCCTCGCTGTCGATTTGGGCTCCCCGGAACGACAATCTGGTGTCCGCGGTCATTCGACCGCGAGGGGAGGGCCCATGAAGTACGTCTGCCTGGTCTATCTGGTCGAGAAGGACATGCGCGCGATGACCAAGAGGGAGGCCGACGCCTGCACGGACGAGAGCCTGGCCTACGACGACGCGCTCCGGAAGGCCGGCCACCTCGTCGTCGCCCACGCGTTACAGCCAGTCGAGGCGGCCACCACCGTCCGGGTGCGAAGCGGCAAGCTGTCGGCCACCGACGGCCCCTTCGCCGAGACCACCGAACAGCTGGGCGGGTTCCTCCTGATCGAGGCCCGGGACCTGAACGAGGCCATCCAGGTGGCGGCGAAGATCCCGATGGCCCAGCGTGGCAGTATCGAAGTACGACCGATCAAGCCGCTCCGGCCGTGAGGAGGACGTGATGAAGTTCATGTTCATGATCTACCACGACGAGAACGTGCTGGACGCACTGCCCGAGGGCGAGATGCAGACCCTCGTCGACTCGGCCCTCGACTACGACGAGGAGATCCGGCAGAGCGGCCACTACATCGTCTCGAACGCCCTGCAGCCCGCTCGGACCGCCCGGACCATCCGGGTCCGCGGCGGCAAGGTCTCCACCACCGACGGGCCGTTCGCCGAGACGAAGGAACAGCTGGGTGGGTTCTTCCTCATCGAGGCCAAGGACATGGACGAGGCGTGTGCGGTCGCCTCCCGGTTCCCGCCGGCGCGCCTGGGGATCATCGAGGTGCGCCCGGTCCAGGAGCTGGAGCACTCCTAGCCGGGACGGCCCGCTCATGAACGAGCCCACCGTCGACCGTGCCCGCGCGGCGGTGGACGCGGTGTATCGGTCCGAGTCGCGCCGCGTCCTCGCCACCCTCATCCGTCTGCTGGGCGGCTTCGACCTCGCGGAGGAGGCGCTGCACGAGGCCTTCGCCGCCGCGGTCGAGCAGTGGCCTCGCGAGGGCACGCCGGCCCATCCGCGGGCCTGGCTCGTGTCGACCGGCCGCTTCAAGGCCATCGACGCGATGCGCCGGCGCGCCCGATTCGACGCCTCCCAGGCGGAGCTCGCCGAGCGCCTGGAAGCCGAGACCATCCGCGTCACGCCGGGCGAGGCCGAGGACATCGAGGACGACCGGCTCCGCCTGATCTTCACCTGCTGCCATCCGGCTTTGCCGCCCGACGCTCAGGTGGCGCTGACTCTCCGCGAGGTCTGCGGTCTGACGACCGAGGAGATCGCGCGCGCCTTTCTCATCGCCCCGCCCACGCTCGCCCAGCGCATCGTGCGCGCCAAGGCGAAGATCCGCGACGCCGGCATCCCCTATGAGGTCCCCGCCCTGCCCGAGCTACCGGATCGCCTGGACACGGTCCTGCACGTGATCTACCTGGTCTTCAACGAGGGGTACTCGGCCTCATCGGGCGAGTCGCTGACCCGGGCGGATCTCTCGGGCGAAGCCATCCGCCTGGGGCGCCTCCTGGTCGAGCTGCTCCCGGAGCCCGAGGCGCTGGGCCTGCTGGCGCTGATGCTGTTGCACGAGTCGCGTCGCGCCGCCCGCACCTCGGCCGAGGGCGAGCTCGTCCTGCTGGACGACCAGGATCGCTCCCTCTGGAATCGCGCGCAGATCGCCGAGGGCGGGGCGCTGGTGGAGCGAGCGCTCGCCTCGCGCCGGATCGGCCCCTACACCCTGCAGGCGGCGATCGCGGCGGTCCACGCGGAGGCACCCGTCGCCGCCGAGACCGACTGGTCGCAGATCGTCGGCCTCTACGACGTGCTGGTGCGGGCGGCGCCGTCCCCGGTGGTCGAGCTGAACCGCGCGGCCGCCATCGCGATGCGCGACGGACCGGCCGCCGGCCTGGCGCTGATCGACACGATCCTGGAACGCGGCGACCTCGCCGACTATCCGCTGGCGCACTCGGCGCGGGCCGAGCTGTGCCGCAGGCTCGGGAAGACCGGGGACGCCCGCGCCTCCTACGAGCGCGCGCTCGCCCTCACCCGGCAGGAGCCCCAGCGACGCTTTCTCGAGCGGCGCCTCGCCGAGCTACGGGATTGACGCCGCGCGCTCACGCTCCGCCGGTTGCCCGGCGCGGCGGCCTTGGCGCGCGGATCAGCAGCGCCACGAGGACGCCGACCACAGACAGCACGGCGAAGCAGCTCAGCGAGGCGACGTAGTCTCCGGTCCGGTCGCGGAGCAGGCCCGACAGCAGCGGCCCCGACGCCTGCGCGCTCACCTGCACCGTGAGGGCGACGCCGCGGATGGCGCCGTAGCTCGCGCGACCGAAGTAGTCGGCCCAGGCCAGCGGCAGGACCGTGAGCAGGCCGCCGATCCCCAGGCCGAAGCAGCCGGCCGCGAGGTAGCCGTGTAGCGGCGTGGCGATGCCGAGCATGGCGGCGGCGCTGACGCCGAGGAACGCGGCGGTCAGCCCCAGTCCCGCCCTGGCGCCCATCCGCCGGGTCAGTAGACCGAAGGCGAGGCTGGCCAGTCCCGAGACGAGCGAGAACGAGCTGACGATGGTAGCGGCGACCCCCGCGCTCAGCCCGCGCTCGACCAGATAGGGCGCCTGGTGCAGGCTGACGCCCGCCTGCACGGGATAGACCACCAGCGTGTAGAGCGAGAGGAGCCAGAAGGTGGAGGTCCGCAGTGCCTCTGGCCGCGAGAATGCTGGCTCCGCGGGCGGCGGCGATCCGCGAGCGTGGTCACCCCGGATCGCCTCGGACGCCGGTGATCGTCCATCGGGCCGCAGCCCCACGTCCTCGGGGCACGCGACCATGAACAGCCACGTGGGCAGAAGAGGACGTAGAAGGCCGTCAGCGACTGGGTCGCCGACAGCAGCATCGTCGATACCCCGGTGACGGAGACGGCGATGCCCAGGATGAGCCGGGCCCCCCGCCGGTCGAGCACCGGACCGATCAGCGGCGACGCCAGCGCGGCCAGGACTCCACCGAGGGAGACCGCACCCGAGAGCGCGGTGCGTGACCAGCCGAACTCGCGGGTCATCGGCTCGACGAAGATCGACAGGGTGGCGACTGCCGTGCCCTGACGAGCGAAGCCGGCCAGACACACGCAGGCCAGGATGACCCAGCCGTAGAAGAACGGCACGCGGGCAACCACTCGGCTCGGGGCGGTGGGTGTCAGATCAGCGCGCTGTCGTACACGATGCCGCGGTCGATGCTTCGCGCCGCCTGCGTCAGCACCCGCACCACCGCCGGCGCCACCTCGTCGCTGTCGGCCAGCTGCCGCAGCAGGTCGATCAGCCGGCGCATGGCGCGGATCAGGTCGCCCTCGTGGCCGCCGAAGGCGGAGGTCACGATGCCCGACCAGTCGTCCTCGCCGGAGGCCCAGCGGTACACCGCCGGCATGAAGCCCGGCTGCACGCTGATCGGCATGGCCAGGTGGCGCGCGCGCTGGGCCTGGAAGACGGAATCGGCCACCGCGATGAGGCTGTCGACCTTGCGCTTGAGCTTGCCGTGCTTGCGCAAGAAGGTCCGCGCGATCATCGGCTCGCCCGAGCGCGACTCCTCCAGCAGCGCCGAGCACACCGCCGCCGCCTCGGCCGGGGTGAGGTCGTCGAAGATCCGCCGCCAGACGGCCTCGGCCATCAACAGCTCGTTGTCGTGACGCAGGCTGGCGATCAAGCGGCCCTTGGGCTCCAGGGCCCGCTCCCGCACGGCCCCGAACTGCTCGAGCACCTCGACCACGCGCAGGAACTCCTGCCAGTAGGCGCCGCGGAACGCCTCCAGCCCCTCGCGCTTCTGCCGCAGCCGCTCCTGCAGCCGCTCGATCTCCTTCCAGGCGCGGTCGCACGGCACCGTCGAGTCCCATGGGCAGCGATGGCACTCGATCGCGGCCAGCGCGGCCTCCGGCCCCTGCGTGCGCTCGCGATCCACCAGCTCCGGCACCTCGAGGCGGGCGAGCTGCTCGGCCAGCACGCGCAGGCCGCGGCCGTCGTGGCGGCCGTCGCGATAGACGTCGCGGGGGACGTAGAGCGGCGGGGTCGCCCAGAAGATGCGCTTGATCACGCCGCTCTTGAGCCGGGCCACCGCCCCGTGGGGCAGCAACGCGTCGAACAGCACGCGATGGCCGCGGATGGCGTGCACGCGCAGGATGAGGGCCAGGCTCGGCGCCCCCTTGCGACGCACCAGCGCCAACCGCCCGGGCTCCGCCTCCACCGGCGAGCGCTCACCCCGCCGCCCTCCGCGCCCGGTCGCCTGCCGCCGGGCCTCGACCTCGTGGCGGGCGCGGCGGTAGCGGCCGATGCGGGGGAAGTCGCCGCACGGCGCCGCGTAGGCGCGCGCCTCGGCCAGGGCCGTCTCCAGCCCGTGAATCTCGGTCTCCATCTCCCGGATGCGCTTGAGATTCTGGTACTGGCCGAACGAGGACTCGATCCGCTTGCGGATCACCTCCGGCTCCGCTCCGGTGCCGATCATCGCCGCGGCCGAGCCGTAGCCGAGCTTGAAGCGGCTCTCGATCGGCTCCGGCGAGCCGTCCACCACGCGGACGACGTCCTCGAGCCCGTCGCGCGCGTCCAGCGCGATCACGCACTGCCCCTCGGAATCGATGCCGCGCCGCCCGGCCCGACCAGCCATCTGGGTCAGCTCGTTATGGGTGAGCGAGCGGAACCCGCGATCCGTCCGCTTCGTCAGCCCCTGCAGCACCACCGCGCGGGCCGGCATGTGGATGCCGAGCGACATGGTCTCGGTCGCGAAGACGACCTTGCAGAGGCCGCGCTCGAAGAGCGATTCGATCAGCCGCTTCAGCCCCGGCAGGATGCCGGCGTGGTGCATGGCCACGCCGACACGCAGGCCGCGGAAGACCGCCTGGCTCAGCTGCGACTCGCCGAGCGCCGGCTGGTCGGCCACCGCCTGGGCAATGGCCTCGTCCACCTCGCGTCGCTGCTCGCGCGTGGTCAGCGGCCGCCCCTCGGTCAGCACGTCCTCCATGGCCCGCTCGCAGCCGGCCCGGCTGAAGATGAAGTAGATGGCGGGCAGCCAGTGGCGCTGCTCGAGCGCCTCGATCAGCACGGTGGGATCGACGACGCGCCGCGTGTACCAGCGCGTGCGGTCGTTGTCGCCGCGCGGCTCGTCGCCGATCACCCGGGCCCGGCCCCGGCGGACGTCGGCGAAGTCGTGGATCTGCCCGGCCAGGTCGGCGACGGCGTAGTGCAGCGGCACCGGCCGCTGGGGATGGAAGATCGGCACGATCGGCCGGTGCACGATCGAGATCCAGTCGGCGATCTCCTTGACGTTGGCCACGGTGGCCGACAGGCCGACCAGCAGCACGTTGTCGGGGGCGGCGACGATGATCTCCTCCCATACCGTGCCCCGACCCTCGTCGCCCATGTAGTGACACTCGTCCAGGACGATGTACCGGAGGTTCTCGAAGCCGCTGCCGTAGAGGGCGTTGCGCAGGATCTCGGTCGTCATGACGACGATCGGCGCGTGGGGGTTCACCTTGACGTCGCCGGTGAGGATGCCCACCTTGTCCTCGCCGTACGCCCGCTGGAAGTCGCCGAACTTCTGGTTGCTCAGTGCCTTGAGCGGCGTGGTGTAGGCCAGCCGGGCGCCGCCCTCCAGCGCGGCCTGGATGGCGAACTCGGCCACCAGCGTTTTGCCGGCGCCGGTCGGCGCCGACACGATCACCGATTGATCCGCCTGGATCGCCCGGATCGCCTCGAGCTGGAAGTCGTCCAGAGGGAACGGATAGCGGGCACGGAAGCGTTCGACCGGGTCCATCCGTTCCACGGTATCACGCGCCGACACCGCGACCGTCTGCATCCGGGACATTCCCGGGCGGCGGCTCGGCGCCTATGCTCGGCGACGTGCCCGGAGTAGAATTGCCGCGATGGCGCTCCCGCCCACGGCCCTCGCCAACCTCAACGACCTCGTGCGCGCGCACGTCAAGAGCCGGGAATTCGTGCCCGACGCGCTGTGGCCGCCTCGAGGCTGACCCGCCGATCCGGGCTGCTCGCGCTCGCCGTCGCCGGCGGGGTGGCCGGCCTGGCCGCGCTGGCCGACGCCGCCGAGTGCGCGGCGCCCCGCGTCCTGGCGAATACCGCGATCGGCATGCGCTACTGCGTCAGTCCCGCCTTCGACGCCACGGTCGCTGCGCAGGTCCAGAAGATCCGCGCGGACGTCCAGGCCCAGCGCCGGGCCGGCAAGCTCGTCGTCTACGCCAGCACGCCGATCAGCCCCCGCGGCGGCGGCGACGAGGCGGTGAATCTGGAGATCGCGGCGTCGGTGAAGGCCCGGCTGGAAAAGGAGCTCGGCGCCGCCGCCTGGGTGCTCGATCCCGGCCGATACCAGATGGCCGCGGTGGACGGCAAGGGCCCCGGCGGCGAGGAGTACATGGTCATGTGGACGGCGGTGCTGGCCGGCGACGACGGCCTCGGCCGCGACTTCGACATGGCGCACTTCACCGGCCCCGCCGACATGCGGGCGTTCTTCGGCTGCGGCCGCGACGACGTCACCGGCTGCCTGGAGCGCTGGCTGGTAACCCGCGCCGTCACCGACGCGCGGCTGCAGCGCGACGTGGCCGACCGGCCCGAGCGAAAGGCGGCCTTCGTGCGCTACTACGCGCTCCGGGCCAGCAGCGCCTACAGCAAGGGCGCCCACGACGAGTGGAACATCTTCGTGAAGATTAACCGCAAGCGGACGCTCGGCGAGCAGATCGCCATGTTCTTCGACGGGCGTCCCGCCTCCCCGGCCGAGATGGAGGTCGAGGTCTCGCCGGGCTACGAGCACCGCTGAGGGGAGAGTCCGCGTGATCGTCTACCACATCGCCGTCAAGACCGTCGCCGACTACGCCGCCAAGCGCGAGCCGCATCGGCGCGCGCACATCGAGCGCCTGCAGGGGCTGCGCGCGGCCGGCATCCTGCTGGGCGGCGGTCCCTCGCCCGACGGGGCGGCCGTCGACCTCGTCTACCGGCTGCAGCAGCCCGGGCAGATCAAGCACGCGATGGAGGAGGACCCGTACTGGACCGGCGGAGCCTGGACAGGCTACGAGCCGCGCCCGTTCACCCAGTTCGTGGAGCCGTGGGAGATGGTGCCGGTGGTCCTCGACGGCTCCCGCGCAGTCACCATCGTGGAGGGTCCGGTGGCCCAGCACGACATGGCGCAGTTCGCGCTGATCGAGATGCGCGGCGCCGGCCGCCTGCACCTCGGCGGCTTCTTCGAGGACGGCCGGACGTGGGCGCTCACGAAGACCGCCGACGCCGCCGAGGCGCGCGCGTGGTTCGCCGACACCGGCTTCTGGACGAACGACGCGCTCACCACCCGGCCGTTCCTGCACGTGCTGTAGGAGGACACCATGACGACGCCCCTGCGCCCGGTGGTCGGGCTCATCACGATCGGTCAATCGCCACGCTCCGACGTCGTCCCCGAGATGGCGGCGGTCATCGGCCCCGGAGTCGACGTGCGCGAGGCCGGCGCCCTCGACGGCCTCACCCGCCCGCAGATCGAGGCGCTGAAGCCCACCGGGAGCGACGAGATCCTGGTCACGCGGCTGCAGGACGGCACCGCCGTGTTCATCGGCAAGCAGAAGATCGTCGCGCGGGTCGAGGCGCAGATCGCCACCCTGGAGCGCGGCGGCGCCACCCTCACCGCGCTGCTCTGCACGGGCGCGTTCCCGCCGCTGGTCTCCAGCCGCCCGCTGGTGCAGCCCCAGCCGCTCCTGCTGGGTGCCCTGCGGGCCATGCGGTGGCCGGGCCGGCTGGGCGTCGTCACCCCCTCGGTGCCGCACGTGCCGCAGACCGAGGCGCGCTGGCGTCGCGACGGCTTCGATCCGGTCGTCGTCCCGTTGTCGCCCTACGAGGAAGAGGACGCCGGCGCTCTGGCCCGGGTGGCCACGACCTTCCGCGACGCCGGCGTCGGCCTGATCGCGATGGACTGCATGGGCTTCCGCCGCAAGACCCGCGACGAGCTGCGCGGCCTCACCGGCGCGCCCGTCCTCCTCGCCAACCTGCTGGTCGCAAGGGTGATCGCCGAGCTCTGCGGGACGTAGCGCCCGCGACGGGCTACACGCTGGCCCGGCTCTTCGGATCGAGCAGGTCGCGCAGGCCGTCGCCGAGCAGGTTGAAGCCGAGCACGGTGAGGTAGATCGCGACGCCCGGGAA
Source organism: uncultured Candidatus Rokubacteria bacterium (assembly GCA_963827505.1). Classification (GTDB taxonomy): domain Bacteria; phylum Methylomirabilota; class Methylomirabilia; order Rokubacteriales; family CSP1-6; genus AR5. Next base: position 691,670 of record CAWHBD010000001.1, read on the forward strand.
GGCCGAGTACCACCACCAGGTCGGCAGGTAGTTGCGCCCGTGGCTGATCATCGCCCCCCACTCCGGGAACGGCGGCTGGGCGCCCAGGCCGATGAAGCCGAGGCTGGCCGCGCCCAGGATGGCCAGGCCCATGTCCATGCTGGCCTTGACCACGATCGGCGACACGCAGTTGGGCAGGATGTGCCGGAAGACGATGCGCAGCCGTCCCGCTCCCATCGCCCGCGCCGCCTCGACGTAGGTCGCCTGGGTGAGGGCCAGCGTCTTGCTCTGGACCAGCCGGACGTAGCCTGGCCACCACACCAGGGCCAGGGCCAGCATCGCGTTCAGGATGCCGGGCCCCAGCGCCCCGACCACCGCCAGGGCCAGGATCAGCGCCGGCACCGACAGGAAGACGTCGGTGACCCGCATGATCAGCTCGCCCGCCGTGCCGCCGAGGTGACCGGCCACGATGCCGAGCGGCACTCCGATCAGCGCGGCGATCACGGTGATGACGAGGCCGATCTGCAGCGACACCCGCGCGCCCAGCACCACCCGCGTGTAAACGTCGTTGCCGACCTCGTCGGTGCCGAACCAGTGGGCCGCGCTCGGGGGCTGCAGCTTGCGGTCGAGGTGGACGGCGCCGCGCGCGTCCTCCGGGTACGGCACGATCCACGGCCCCACCGCGGCGATGGCCAGGAACGCGGCCACGATGGCCAGCCCCGCCATCGACGAGGCGCTCCGCGCGAACGATCGAGCGTAGCGCAGCAGCTCCCGCCGCGAGCTCTCCCGGCGCTCGAGCCAGCCGAGGGACAGGGCCGGGGTGCTCACGTCAGGCCGGGGCGACGGATGCGCGGATCGAGCCAGCCGTAGGCCAGATCAACCACCAGGTTGGCGAGCATGAAGTTGAGGCCGATCAGCAGCGTCACCCCCATGATGGGCTGGAAGTCCGACGACACCGCGGCGTTGACAGCGTAGAGGCCGATGCCGGGCCAGTCGAACACCGTCTCGACCAGGATCGTCCCCCCCAGCATCCAGCCGTAGCGCAGGCCGATCATCGCCAGCGTCGGGATCATGGCGTTGCGGAGCGCATAGCGGGTGACGATTCGGAAGCCGGAGAAGCCCTGGGCCCGGGCCGTCTTGATGTAGTCCTGCTGGAGCGTCTCCAGCATCTCCGCCCGGTTCACGCGCACGATCGAGGCCAGTGCCGGCAGGCTCAGGGTGACGACGGGCAGGACGGCGTGGCGGAGCGCGTCGCCGAGTGTGCGCCACTCGCCGCGCAACAGCGCGTCGAGCATGAGCAGGTGCGTGATGGGCATCGGCGGCGTGGCGGTGAGGCCGAGCCGGCCGCCCAGCGGCAGCCAGCCGAGATGGAGCGCGAGCAGCAGCTGCAGCATCAGACCCAGCCAGAAGGCCGGCAGCGCCACCCCAGAGACCGCCACGAGCCGAGCCCCGTGGTCGACCCACGTGTCCCGGTACACGGCCGACAGCATCCCGAGCGGGATGCCGGCAGCGACGGCCAGCAGCAGGGCCAGCGTCACCAGCTCGAAGGTATTTGGAAAGTAGCGCGCGAGGTCGGCGCGGACCGCGTTGCGGCTGCGCAGCGACTCCCCGAGGTCACCGGCGGCGAGGCCCCGCAGGTAGCGCGTGAACTGCACGCCGAGCGACTGGTCGAGGCCGTACTTCGCCCGCAGGGTGTCGACCATGGCCTGGTTGGCGTCGGGGCCGGCCGCCAGGCGGGCCGGATCGCCGGGTATCACGTGGGAGATCGCGAACGTCAGGCACAGCAGTCCGAACAGCATCAGGGCCAGGAAGGCCAGCCGCCCGAGCAGGTACGGCGTCAGGACCGGCGCGTCCTCACTTCGCCACGATCGCCAGCGGGTAGAGGTCGACCTCGCCGGTGAAGCGCACCGGGCTGAACACGAAGCCCTTCACATGATCGCGCAGGCCCCAGCGGCGGTTGGCCAGCATGCCGAACAGCTCGGGCGCGTCGGCGGCGATGCGCTTCTGGATCTCGGCGTAGAGCGGCGCCCGCTCCTCCCACTTGCCGAGCATCCGCGCCCGCTCGATCAGCCCCCAGACGTCGGCGTTGGTGTAGAAGGACGAGCCGTAGTACTTGCCCCAGGAATTCTTGTGGTACTGGTAGGCGACCGCGTCGGGGTCGGTCGAGACCGGCGTGGCGAACACCGCCATCAGGTCGGGCGACGACTCCACCTTGGCGCCGCGCCCGACCATGTTCGGCCACGTCAGCGGCACCATCTTCACCTTGAGGTTCAGCTTGCCCAGGTTGTCGATGAGGACGAGGCCCATCTTGCGCTCCTCCTCGAGCCCCTGGACGTACACGTACTCCAGCTCGATGCCGCCGTTCGGGTAGGCGCTCTTGGCCAGGAACTCCTTGGCCTTGGCCAGGTCCTGCCGCGGGATGCCGGGCACCGCCACGTGGCCTCGCGTCGCGTTCGGGAACGGGCTCGTCTGCAGCGTCGCGTTGCCGTTGTAGATCTTGAGCAGGGCGTCGTAGTCGAAGGCATGCACGATCGCCTTGCGAAGATTGGCGTCGCTGGTCGGCGCCTTCTGCGTGTTCATCTTGAGGCCGAACGTCGTCATGCCGGGAAGGTTCGGCACCACGATGCCCGGCGTCTTGGCCACCTGGTCGTAGTCGTCGGCCGACAGCCCCTCGACGATGTCGGCCTCGCCCCGCAGCAGCGCCGCCCGCTGGGCCGCCGACTCCCGGACCAGCTTGAGGATGACCCCGCCCACGTGGTCCTTGGACGGCCAGCCCTTCCAGTAGTTCTCCACCGCTTCGATCTCGTAGAGGACGCCCTGCTGCCAGCGCTTGATCTTGAAGGGCCCGCTGCCCGCCTCGTTGTCCGTCAACCACTTCTGCCCGAGGTCGCCGGCCTGCTCGTTGGCGAGCACCTGCTTGGGGTTCATCACGTACCACCACGGCACGAACGACAGGAACGCGGCGTAGGGCTGGGTGAGGGTGAACTGGATCGTGTGCTCGTTCACCACCTTGATGCCGTCCTCCTTGAGGAAGTCGGACAGCATCCAGGCCGGCCCCTGGTTGAGCTTGAGCGTGCGCGCGAACGACCACCGCACCGCCTCCGCGGTCACCGGGTCGCCGTTGTGGAACTTGGCGTGCTTGACGAGGTGGAAGGTCCACGTCTTGGCGTCCGGCGACGACTCCCACCGCTCGGCCAGCCAGGGGACGATCTCGGGGGGGTTGCCCACGTACTTCACGAGGCCGTCGTACAGCGCCTGCTGCATCATCCGGATCGACCAGTCGTACTTCACGCTGGGGTCGATCGTGGGCACCTCCTGGCGGCCGGCGAAGACCAGGATCTTCTTGTCGCCGACGCGCTCGAACGCCGCCGCCGGCGTCGTCAGGAGGGCGAGGGTCAGCAGGCACGGCAGGAGTCGGCGAGATGTCATGGCGGCCTCCGGGTCGGCGACGTGCGTTGGCGCGACGACGGCGGCAGGATACCATACGCCTCCGATGGCCTCACTCCGCCCCGTCTCCGCCGAGGAGATCGAGTCGCTCGCGATCGGCGCCTGGATCCTCGGCACCGGCGGCGGCGGCAGCCCTTACCTGGCGCTGCTCAACATGCGGGCGCTCTACCGCGACGGCGCCGTCGTCTCGCTCATGGACCCGATGGACCTCGCCGACGACGACGACGTGGCGGTCGTCTCCAACATGGGCGCGCCCCTCGTCGGCCAGGAGCGGCTGACCGACCCCCGCACGATCGCCCGCGCCGTCACCATGATGGAGGAGTATCTCGGCCGGCGCTTCCGCGCGATCATGTCGCTCGAGATCGGCGGCGGCAACGCCATCCAGCCGTTCATGGCCGCCGCCCTGCTGGACCGGCCGGTGGTCGACGCCGACTGCATGGGCCGCGCCTTCCCCGAGGCCCAGATGACCTCGTTCGCCATCCACGATCTGCCGATGTTCCCCCTCACCCTGGTCGACGTGCGCGACAACGCCATCGTGGTCGCCCGCGCCGCCTCCTGGAAGTGGATGGAGCGCCTGTCGCGCACCGCCTGCGTGGCCGTCGGGTCCATCGCGGGGACCTGCAAGGCGCCGCGGACCGGCAAAGAAGTGAAGGAGTGCGCGATCCTGTACTCGACCAGCAAGGCCATCCGGATCGGCCGGACGGTCCAGGGGGCGCGCCGGGCCCATCGCGATCCGATCGAGGCGCTCATCGAGGCCGAGCACGGGCAGTTGCTCTTCACTGGCAAGATTGGCGACGTGGCGCGGCGCGCCACCGAGGGGTTCCTGCGGGGCACCGCGAAGCTCGATGGGCTCGGCGACTTCCGGGGCCGCCGCTTCGAGCTGGCCTTCCAGAACGAGTTCGCGGTGGGCTGGCTGGACGGCGTGCCTCGCGTGACCACGCCGGACCTCATCTGCGTCATGGACAGCGTGTCGGGCGACGCCATCGGCACCGAGACGCTGCGCTACGGCCAACGCGTCAGCGTGGTGGCCCTCCCCGCCCCGCCGGTGCTGCTGACGCCCAAGGGGCTGGAGCACGTGGGGCCCCGCGCGTTCGGCTACGACCTCGAGTTCACCTCCGTGTTCGCGTGAAGCGCGCCCGCCGCCCGACCGTCGAGCGCCGGCGCCCCGCGAAGGCGCTCCGACGCGTCATCGGAATAGACGTCGGCGGTACGAACACCGACGCCGTGCTGCTCGACGGTGCCGCCGTCGTCCACGCCGTGAAGACCCCCACCACGGCCGACGTGACCGGCGGCATCACGACGGCGCTGCGCGAGCTGCTGGCGGGGCTGGTCCCGGCCGGGCCGATCGACGCCGTCATGATCGGCACCACGCACTTCACCAACGCGGTCGTCCAGCGGCGCGACCTGACCCGCGTCGCGGCCATCCGGATCGGCCTGCCGGCCAGCGCCTCGCTGCCGCCCTTCGTCGACTGGCCCGAGGACCTGGGCGCCCTGGTCCGGGGCGAGGTCGTCATGCTAGAAGGCGGCCACGAGTACGACGGCCGGCCGATCGTGCCGTTCGACGAGACGGGCATGCGGGAGGCGGCCCGGCGGATCCGGGCGGCCGGCATCACCTCGGTGGCCATCGCCTCCGTCTTCTCGCCCCTCAACGCCGAGTGCGAGACCCGGGCGGCTATGATCCTGCGCGAGGAGCTGCCTGAGGTCGCGGTGACGCTCTCGCACGAGCTCGGTCGCATCGGCCTGCTGGAGCGCGAGAACGCGGCGCTGCTGAACGCCGCCCTGGCCGCGCTGGCCCGGCGCACCACCCGCGCGTTCACGGAGGCCCTGCGGGCCAGCGGTCTCGCCGCGCCCCTCTACCTGACGCAGAACGACGGCACCGTGATGCTGGCGTCCACCGCCGAGGCCTTCCCCGTCTACAGCTTCGCCTCCGGCCCCACCAACAGCATGCGGGGCGCGGCCTTCCTCTCGGGCCGGAGCGACGCGCTCGTCATCGACGTGGGCGGCACTACCACCGATATCGGCAGCCTGCGCCACGGCTTCCCGCGCGAGGCCAACAACGTGGTGGAGGTCGGCGGCGTGCGCACGCTGTTCCGCATGCCCGATCTCCTGTCGCTGGGCCTCGGCGGCGGCTCGCTGGTTGTCGACGATGGCCTCCAGGTGGGACCGCGCAGCGTGGGCTACCGGCTGGTCGACGAGAGCCGGGTGTTCGGGGGCGGCACGCTCACGGCCACCGACGTGGCGGTCGCCGCCGGCCTGCTCGACCTCGGCGACCGCCGCCGCGTGGCTGACCTGCCCGGCAATGTCGCCAAGGCCGCGCTGGCCCGCATGCACGCGACGATCGAGGAGGGCATCGACCGGATGAAGACCGACGCCCGCGAAGAGCCGCTGATCGCCGTCGGCGGCGGCTGCTTTCTGGTGCCGGACCGCCTGCCGGGCGTCTCCGAGGTCATCCACGTCCGCCACCAGGCCGTGGCCAACGCCGTCGGCGCGGCCATCGCGCAGGTCAGTGGCGAGGTGGACCAGATCTTCCGCGACCTCACCCGGGAGGCCGCTATTGCCGAGGCGCGCCGCCTGGCCGAGGGGCGCGCCGTCAGCGGCGGCGCCGACGCGGCGAGCCTGCAGGTGGTCGAGGTCGAGGACCTGCCGCTGGCCTACCTGCCGGGCAACTCGCTCCGGATCCGCGTGCGCGTCGTCGGGGACATCGCCGATGGAGGCCGCGACGGCGGAGGCTGACGCTCAGTGCGCGCTCGCGAAACCCCCGTCCGGCATATCGAGCGGGCTCCGGTCGCCGGCGACGATGGCGTTCACGCGCGCGTGGGTCTGCGGCAGGACGGCGTGGGCGAAGTACTTGGCGGCGAGGACCTTGCCCCGGTAGAACTCGACGTCGTCGTGGGCCAGGTCGTCCTCCTCGCGGCGTAGCCGGGCCTCCGCCACCACCGCCGCCTCCAGCAGCAGATGCGCGACGGCGACCTCGGCCAGCGATTCCAGGAACGGGTTGGCGACCAGCGTGACCTGGTCGAGCTTGCCACCCATGAAGAACTCCATGAGCGCGGCGACGCCACGCTGCAGCGCCGAGGCGGCATCACCCAGCGCGCCCAGCTCGGCGCCCAGGCCGGGCCGGGTAGTGTGCTCGGCGACGAAGCCACCCACCTCCTTGATGAAGTCCGAGAAGTTCTCGCCGCCGCGGGCGCCCAGCTTGCGGGAGACGAGATCGAGGGCCTGGATGTGGTTGGTGCCCTCGTAGATCGAGAAGATCTTGGCGTCCCGCAGGTACTGCTCGGCCGGATGATCCTCTACGAAGCCGGCGCCGCCGTAGATCTGGATGGCCATCTCGGCCACCCGGAAGGCCTGGTCGGAGCCGTAGGCCTTCACCACCGGCGTGAGCAGGTCGACCTGTCCCTCGTGACGGGCGGCCGCACCGGGGTCGGTCTCGGCCAGGGCCCGGGCGAGGTCGGCGTGCAGCGCCAGCTTGATGGCCAGGGCCCGGGTGCCCTCGACCTTGGCCTTCATCTCCAGCAGCATGCGCCGGACGTCGGCGTGCTCCAGGATGGCCACCCGCGGCGCGTTGGGGTCCTTGAAATTGCGCACCGAGGAGCCCTGCTGCCGCTCGCGCGCGTAGCCGAGCGCGTTGAGGTAAGCGGTGGAGGCGACGGCGATGCCCTGCACGCCCACGGCGATGCGGGCGCCGTTCATCATGCGGAACATCTGCCGCATGCCCTCGTGGGGCCGGCCGCCCACCAGGATGCCGCGGCAGCGCCCCTGGTCGCCGAAGTTGAGGACCGCCGTCGCCGATGCACGGATGCCGAGCTTGTGCTCGATCGACGCCGTCGTAACGTCGTTGGGCTCGCCGAGGCTGCCGTCGTCGTTGACCCAGACCTTCGGCACGATGAACAGCGACAGCCCCTTGGTGCCGGCCGGCGCGCCCTCGATGCGGGCCAGCACCAGGTGCACGATGTTCTCGGTCAGGTCGTGATCGCCCGCCGAGATCCAGCACTTGGTCCCGGTGATCGCGTAGAGATTGCCCTCGAGGTGACGGGCCCGCGTGCGGGTGGCGCCGACGTCGGAGCCGGCGTGAGGCTCGGACAGGCACATCGTCCCCGAGAACCGGCCGTCGAGCATCGGCGGCAGGAAGCGCTTGCGGTCCTCGTCGAGGGCGAAGTGCTCGAGCAGGTCGGCGGCACCGTGGGTGAGTCCGGGATACATCTGGAAGGCGGTGTTGGCGCCGCTCTGCAGCTCCTGCAGCACCACGCCCACGGCGGCGGGGCCGCCGAAGCCCCCGCTCTCCACGGGCAGGGTGAACGGCATCAGGCCGACCTCGGCCAGCTTCCGCCACGCGTCCTGGAATCCGGGTGGGGTGACGACGTGGCCGCCCTCGATCCGGCAGCCGGTACGATCGCCCGGCGAGTTGAGCGGCCCGCTCACCTCGGTCGCAAAGCGGTAGGCCTGGTCGATGATCGCATCGCAGTCCTCACGCGAGAGGTGCCGGTAACGGGCGAGCTCGAAGAGACGCCCGGTGCCGAGCTGGTCCCAGAGCGTGAAGCGGATCGTTCGGAGGTCGGCCTTGAAGTGGGTGCCGGGTGCCAGCGCCACGGCGGCCCGCCCGCTACTCGATCCCGGCCAGGGCCAGGGCGTGACGCATGCGGGCGGCGGCCAGCTCGGGGTCGCGCAGCAGGCCGGCGGCGTCCATCAGACGGAACTGCTCGGCCAGGTGCACGATCGACCGCGCGCTCTCCAGGCCACCCACCATGCGGAAGTGCGACTGGTGGCCGTTGAGCCAGGCGGCGAAGACGACGCCGGTCTTGTAGAAGCGCGTGGGGGCGCCGAAGACGTGCCGCGAGAGCGTCAGCGTCGGGGCCAGCACCCGCTCGAACTCCGCGCGGTCGCCGCGGTCGAGCGCGTGGAGCGCAGCCGAGGCGGCCGGTGCGATGACGTCGAAGATGCCGAGCAGCGCGTCGCTGTAGCCGTGGGCGTCGCCGCCGATCGTGGTTGGATAATCGAAATCGTCGCCGGTGTACATGCGGACGCCCTTCGGGAAACGCCGCCGCATCGCGATCTCGCGCGCCTGGTCGAGGAGCGAGATCTTCACGCCGTCGATCTTCGCCGCGTACTCGCTCACGATCGCCAGCAGGGTCTCCACCTGGCGGTCGCGTTCGGTCGAGCCCCAGTAACCGGCCAGCGCGGGATCGAACATCTCGCCAAGCCAGTGCACGATGACCGGCTCGCGGGCCTGGCTCGAGGATGCGGCCGTAGACCTTCACGTAGTCGTCGGGGCTCTTGGCGCAGGCGGCGAGCGCGCGGCTGGCCATCAGGATGATGCGGCCGCCGCACCCCTCGATCCACCCGCACTGCTCCTCGTAGGCGGCCTCGACGTCGGCCAGCGTCACCCGCGGGCCCGGCTCCAGGTGGTCGGTGCCGGCCCCGGAGGCGAGCACCGCGCCCGGCACCGTCTTCGACTCGGCGACCGAGCGCCTGATCAGCTCCTTGGCCGCGGTCCAGTCGAAGCCCATCCCCCGCTGCGCGGTGTCCATGGCCTCGGCCACGGCCAGCCCCAGCGACCACACGTGGTGACGGAAGCGCAGCGTGGCGTCCCAGTCGAGGGCGACGTCGAGCGTGGGGTTGATGGCCGCGCGAGGATCGGCGACGACGTGCACCGCCGCCATGCCGACGCGGCTCGTGATCGGGCCCGCCGGCGCGGTGACCGGCGGCCGGCCGGACAGGGTGTAGGCGGCGAGCGTTCCGTCGGCGCGCGGGAGCGTCAGCGTGGGTGGCATGGTTCTCAGTTTAGCGCACCGCCCCCGCGTTGCGGGCCGGGAGACAATCGCCTTCGTGCCCTGGCTCTCGCGTGGCTGGCGGGTCGTGACGGCGTGCGGCCTCATCGCCGCCTGCTCGTGGGGCCTGGGCTTCTACGGCCTCGGCGTCTATCTCGAGGCGCTGCACCGGCTACACGGCTGGCCCACCAGCCTCATCTCGGCGGCGATCACCATGTACTACCTGGTCGGCGCGCTCGGCCTGCTGCTCGTCAGTGGCGCCATCCAGCGGCGGGGCCCGGCCCCGGTCATGGTGTACGGCGCCGTCGCCATGGGGGCCGCGGTGGCCGGGCTGGGCTGGATCCGCGAGCCGTGGCAGCTGTTCCTCGCGCTCGCGGTGATGGGCACCGGGTGGGCGTGTCTCAGCACGACCGGCATCGCCGCGGCGCTGCTGCCATGGTTCCCCGAGCGCAGCGGCCCGGCGGTGACGCTGGCGCTCACCGGGGCCAGCGTCGGCGGCATGGCGGTGGTGCCGGGGCTGGTGGCCGTCGGGCAGGCCTGGGGGTTCACGGCGCTGACGGCGGTCGGGGGGGCGGCGCTGTTCGTCGTCGCGCTGCCGCTGGCCGCCTTCGTCGTGCGGCATCCGGGCCCCCCGGCGGCGTCGCGGTCCGCGTCGAGCGCCGCGGGCGACGGCGAGGCGGTCTGGACCCGGCGCCAGGTGCTCCGGGCCCCGCAGTTCTGGACGCTGGCGGTACCGTTCGGGCTGGTGCTCATCGCCCAGGTCGGCTTCCTCGTCCACCAGCTCTCCCTGCTGGAGCCGGCGCTCGGCCACCTGCAGGCGGCCCTGGTGGTGAGCGCCACCACCGTGAGCGCGCTGGTCGGCCGCGTCGCCGCCGGCTGGCTGTCCGACCGCATGGACCGTCGCGTACTATCGGCGACGATCTTCGCCGTACAGGCGGTGGCGCTCGCGGTGATCGCCGCCTCCCCCGCGCGCGCCGCGCTCGTTGCCGCCAGCGTCGCCTTCGGCCTCGGCGTCGGCAACGTCATCACCCTGCCGCCGCTGCTGGCCCATGCCGAGTTCGGCGCCCGCTCCTTCGCCGTCGTGTTCGGTATGGCCAGCGCGGCGATGCAGATCGGCGTGGCCTTCGGCCCCGGCGTGGTCGGCGTGCTCCGCGATCTCACCGGCGGCTACGGCGTCGCGGTCGGCGTGCTGGCCGCGCTCGACGCGGTCGCGGTGGCTGGCGTGCTGTGGGGCCGCCACGCGCCGCCGCGATTTGACAGCCCGACGGCGACTCGCTAAGGTTGCGACACTTTTCACCCCCGGGGAGACCGCCTCAGCGAACTCTCGAAGGAGGCCGGTAATGGCAGCCAAGGTCGACCGCAACCGCACGAAGTTCCTGCTCGACGAGAAGGACATCCCGACCAAGTGGTACAACATCCAGGCCGACCTCAAGACCCCGGCGCCCCCCGTCCTGCACCCCGGCACCAAGCAGCCGATCGGCCCCCAGGACCTGGCCCCGCTCTTCCCGATGGAGCTGATCAAGCAGGAGGTCAGCCGCGAGCGCTGGATCGAGATCCCCGACGAGATCCGCAACGTCTATCGCCTGTGGCGGCCCTCGCCGCTCTACCGCGCCCGGCGTCTCGAGAAGGCGCTCGGCACGCCGGCGCACATCTACTACAAGTACGAGGGCGTGAGCCCCGCCGGCAGCCACAAGCCGAACACGGCCATCGCGCAGGCGTACTACAACAAGAAGGAGAAGGTCACCCGGCTGAGCACGGAGACGGGCGCCGGCCAGTGGGGCTCCGCGCTGTCGCTCGCGTGCCAGATGTTCGGGCTGCAGTGCAAGGTCTACATGGTCAAGGTCTCGTACCAGCAGAAGCCGTACCGCCGCATCATGATGGAGACCTGGGGCGCCCAGGTGGTCGCCAGCCCCAGCCCCGATACCCAGTCCGGCAAGAAGGTGCTCGAGCAGGATCCCAGCTCACCCGGCTCGCTCGGCATCGCCATCAGCGAGGCCGTCGAGGACGCGGCCACGCGTGACGACACCAAGTACTCGCTCGGCAGCGTGCTCAACCACGTGCTGATGCACCAGACCGTCATCGGTCTCGAGGCGAAGAAGCAGCTCGACAAGGCCGACGCCGCCGCCGACATCGTCATCGGCTGCGCGGGCGGCGGCTCGAACTTCGCGGGGCTGTCCTTCCCCTTCGCCGCCGACAAGCTCACCGGCAAGAACAAGAAGACCCGGATCATCGCCGTCGAGCCGGCCGCCTGCCCCAGCCTCACCAAGGGCTCCTACGTCTACGACTTCGGCGACACGGTGGGGCTCACCCCGCTGGTGAAGATGCACACGCTCGGGCACACGTTCATCCCGGCCCCGCTGCACGCGGGCGGGCTGCGCTACCACGGCATGGCGCCGCTGGTGTGCAAGCTCTACGACGAGGGCGTGATCGAGGCGGTCGCGGTGCCGCAGCTGGCCACCTTCGAGGCCGCCATGCAGTTCGCGCGCACGGAGGGACTCATCCCGGCGCCGGAGTCGGCCCACGCCATCCGCGTGGCCATCGACGAGGCGCTGCGCTGCAAGAAGGAAGGCAAGCGCAAGACGATCCTGTTCAACCTCTCGGGCCACGGCCACTTCGACCTCGGCGCCTACGAGGCGTACCTGGCCGGCAAGCTCACCGACTACGAGTACCCGGCCGAGAAGGTCGCGGAGGCGCTGCGCAGCGTGCCATCGGTGAAGGGCTAGGAGGCGCGGGGCATGAGGCTCACCCGTCGCGGGTTCCTGAAGGCCGGCGCCGCCGCCGTCGCGGCCGCCGGCGGGCCGGCGATACTGCACGCGCAGGCCGCCAAGGGCAAGGTGCGGCTGGCCTACCTGCAGCTGGGCTGGGCGGCGACCGAGATCATCCACAAGGAGGACCTGCTGGGCAAGCGCGGCTGGCAGGCCGAGTACTCGATCGTGCCGGGCTCGCCGGTGCCGCTGCTCAACCAGCTCACGGCCAAGAACGTCGACGCCATCGACATGTCGTTCGCGCTCGCCGCCAAGGCCTTCGAGGACGGCGCTCCGCTGAAGGTGACCGGCGTGGCCACGGCCGTGCTGGGGGCGATCGTGGCCCGGCCCGGGGCCGGCGTCAGCAAGGTCGAGGACCTGAAGGGCCGCAAGGTGGCGGCCGTCGTGGGGACGTCGACCTTCTTCGACATCCGCGCGCTGACGCTGAAGGGCTACGGCTTCGATCTGCAGAAGGACGCCCAGATCGTGACGGCCACGGCGCCGCCCGACATGGTGACCTTGCTGGCCAAGGGCGACGTCGACGCGATCATCGCCTGGCAGCCGATCACCGACCAGGTCGTCCTGCGCGGTCAGGGCGTGTATCTCGCCAAGCAGATCGACCTCTGGCGCAAGGCCACCGGGCGCCCGACCGGCTTTCCCGTCCACGTCTGCTATCTCGTGCACGGCGACTTCCTGGGGAAGAACCCGTCGATCGCCCGGGACATCAACGACGCTCAGAAGGACGCCGTGGACGTCTGGTACAACAAGCCCGAGCGCGCGATGGAGATCGTCGCCGACGTCACCAAGCTGCCGCCGGATGTCATCAAGGTCGCCCACAAGGAGACCGTGAAGATGCTGTCCGGCCTGCCCGACGAGCAGGTCGACACCCTGATCGCCCAGCTCAAGATCAACAAGGAGTTCGGCTTCCTGAAGTCGGACCTCTGGGACAACCCGGACCGGATTCGCAAGGAGTTCTTCCACCGGGCGTGAGCCGTCCAGCCGGGCCGGCCACGCCGCGGCGCGACTGGACGGCCCGGCTGCACCTGCCGACCCTGGCCGTGGCGGCGGTCGTCGTCGCCGGCTGGTGGCTGCTGTCCCGCCGCTACGGCGCCTACGTCCTGCCCTCGCCGGCCGACGTCGCGCGCGGGCTCGGCGACATCGTCAGCACGGGTGAGATCTGGAGGCACACGGCCGCCTCGCTCTCCCGCATCGTGGTGGGCTTCGGCGCCGCCGTCCTCGTCGCCCTGCTGCTCGGCCTGCTGGCGTTCCTCTCGCGACTGGCCCGCGGCGTCGTCCACGACGTGCTGGCCGTCCTCAACTCGACCTCGGTGTTCGTGTGGATCGTCATCGCGATCATCTGGTTCGGGCTCAGCCACTGGGCGCCCATCTTCACCACGTTCATGATCACGCTACCGGTCGTCGCCTCCAACCTCGTGGAGGGCGTGGCCAGCGTCGATCGCCGCCTGCTCGAGATGGGCGACGTCTACCGGCTGTCCGGTCGGCAGAAGTTCCGCGCGATCGTCGTGCCGTCTACGCTGCCCTATCTGGTCGCGGGCATGAAGGTCGGCTTCGGCCTCGCCCTCAAGGTGTCGGTCGTCGCCGAGATCTTCGGCGTCACCTCCGGCATCGGCTACGCCATGAACTACAGCCGCGAGATCCTCGCCACCCAGATGGTCTTCGCGTGGGCGATCGTCATGATCGGCGTCATGACCCTGACCGACAAGCTCGTCTTCGACGCCGTCGCCCGTCGGCTCCTGCGCTGGCGATGACTCGGCGCCGTGCGGCCGGGGTCGGTCGGAGCGGGTCGGGGGTGTCTGGCGACCACGCGGCTGGGGGCCGATTCGGATCCGCCCTGGCTGGGCTCCATCCGGCCTGCCCTTTCGGGGCGCGTAGCTCCAAACGCCGGCGAGGCGGGCGGTCGTGAAGCTCGAGGTCGACGGGGTCGGGAAGGACTACCTGATTCCGGTCATCGATTCGGTGTCGTTCGCGGTCGAGGCCGGCGAGTTCCTGTGTCTGCTGGGGCCGAACGGCTGCGGAAAGACGACGTTGCTGAGGATCATCGGGGGGCTGGAGGCGGCCAGCCGGGGCCGGGTGACGCTGGACGGGCGGCCGGTGGTGTTCGCGCAGCGGCACGAGCGGCGGGTCGGCGTGGTGTTCCAGGAGGATCGGCTGCTGCCGTGGCTCACGCTGCGCGATAACGTCGCGCTCGTGCTCACGCCGCTCGGCCGGCCACCGGCCGAACGGCTGGCGACGGCCGAGCGGTACCTGAAGCTGGTGGGGCTGGGCGGCTTCGAGGACTACTACCCGGGGCGCGTGAGCGGGGGCATGCGGCAGCGGGCGGCCATCGCGCGCGCGCTGGCCATCGAGCCCGACCTGCTGCTCATGGACGAGCCGTTCGGCGCGCTCGACGCCCAGAACCGGCGCATCATGCAGAACGAGGTGCGCCGGATCTGGCGCCAGACCGGCCGCACGATCGTCTTCGTCACCCACGCGATCGAGGAGGCGGTAGCCATCGGCACGACGCTCGTGATGCTCTCGGCCCGGCCCGCCCGCGTGCGCGAGGCGATCCGCAACGACGGCCGCGTGGCGCGGGCCACGCTGATCGACGACCTCAACACGATGATCATGGAAGAGGTCGAGCGTCAGCAGGGCGCCGGCCCCCCGGCCGAATGAGCGCGACCGCCGTTCGCCGGATCCGCCTGGGCGCCGCCTTCGTCCTGCTCACGTACCTGATCCTGCACTTCACCAACCACGCCCTCGGGCTCATCTCGCTCGACGCCATGGAGGCGGGCCGCTGGTGGTTCCTGGCTCTTTGGCGCAGCTACCTCGGCACCCTCGCTCTCTACGGCGCGATCACCCTGCACGGCGTCCTCGCGCTGTGGCTGCTCTACCAGCGCCGCTCGCTGCGCATGCCGCCCTGGGAGGCCGCGCAGTACGGCCTGGGCCTGCTGCTGCCGGCGCTCCTGGTCGTCCACGTCGTCGGCACCCGGATCGCGTGGTGGCAGGCCGGGACGGACGACCGCTATGCGCGCGTGCTGATGGTGTTCTGGGTGCAGGCGCCCGAGCGCGGGGCCTGGCAGGCGATCGCGCTGACCGTAGCGTGGACGCACGCGTGCATCGGCCTGCACTACTGGCTCCGCTTCCGGCCCTGGTATCCGCGGGCGGCGCCCTGGCTGCTGACGGCCGCGCTGCTGCTGCCGGCCTGCCGCGCTGGCCGGCTTCGTCGCCGGCGGCCGCGAGGTCCAGGCGCTGGCGCGCACGCCGGGCTGGACCGAAGCGCTGATGGGTGCCGTGGACCCGCCCGATCGCGCCGAGGCGGCCGCGCTGCTCCGGATCCGCAGCGGTTTCCTCGATGCCTACCTGGCGGCGCTGGTGCTGGTGGTCGTGGCGCGCGGCGGTCGCGCGCTCTGGCAGCGACGGCGCTCGGTGCCCATCACCTACCCCGGCGGCCGCGTGGTGACGGTGCCGGTCGGCTTCACGGTGCTCGAGGCCAGCCGCGCGGCCGGTATCCCACACGCCTCGGTGTGCGGGGGCCGCGGGCGCTGCTCCACTTGTCGCGTGCGCGTGGCGCCCGGCCTGGAGCACCTGCCGCCGCCGCACGAGTCCGAGCAGCGCGTGCTGGCCCGGGTGGGGGCCGCGCCCGACGTGCGACTGGCCTGCCAGACCCGGCCCCCCGGGCCCTCGGAGTGACGCCGCTGCTGGCGCCCTCGATCGCGCCCGACGAGTCGCTGGGCGCCGACGTGCGGCAGGGCCGCGAGAGCGAGATCGTCGTGCTGTTTGCCGACCTCCGTGGCTTCACGCGCATGGCCGAGAACAAGCTGCCCTACGACGTCGTCTTCTTCCTCAACCGCTACTTCGAGACGGTCGGTACCGCGATCACCGCGGCCGGCGGCGTGGTCAACCAGTTCACCGGCGACGGCGTCATGGCGCTGTTCGGTATCGAGGGCGGCGCCACCGGCGGCGCGCGCCAGGCGGTCGTGGCCGCGCAGTCGATGGTGGCCGCCATGGCCGCGCTGAGCGCCGAGCTGGCGGGCGATCTGTCGACGCCGCTGCACATCGGCATCGGCCTGCACGCGGGGCCCGCCGTCGTCGGCCAGATGGGCTGGGGCCAGAGCTTCTACCTCACCGCCGTCGGCGACACGGTGCACGTCGCCGCCCGGCTCGAGCAGGCCACCAAGGACTACGGTGCCGAGCTGGTGCTATCCGAGGACGTCGCGCGCCTCGCGGGGCTGGACCTGTCGGCGTTCCCCGGCCACGAGCTGGCCGTGCGCAACCGGGCCGGTCGCGTCCGCATCCGCGTGGTGACGCGCGTCGCCGATCTGTAGACGTGGGGGCCCCGAGGAGTCCCATGCGGCCTGGGCGGAAGCCCCGAAGGTAGGAGAGGATCGCAGTCGCCGCGGTGCCGCCGAGCCGATCGTGGCCGGCGGCGCCCGGCGGTGCCGTCGTACCTTCCGCAGCCCACCGTGCTCTCTGTACCAGCGCCCGCCTCCCGTGCCCGCCGCGTCCCCCACCGTTGACTCCTGACCCGCGCCTGCCGCACCATCCCCTATGGACCGCCGCCGCTTTCTGCTGACCTCGCTGGCCGGTGCGCTCGCCGCGCCGCTCGCTGTCGAGGCGCAGCAGGCGGCGAAGGTGTTCAAGGTGGGCGAGCTGCATCCCGGGACCGGCTCCGAAGAACGCTTGGCTGCGCTGCGCCAGGCCGGGTACGTCGAGGGCCAGAACCTGGTGGTCGAACGCCGGCATGCAGAGGGCCGCATCGAACGCCTGCCGGCGCTCGCAGCGGAGCTGGTCGGCCTGAAGCCGGACGTCATTCTCGCGACGGGTGGGGACGCCATCCGGGCGGCCAAGAACGCGACGAGGATCATCCCCATCGTCATGGCGTTTATAGACGATCCTGTTGGGAAGGGACTTGTCGCCAGCCTGGCGCGCCCGGGTGGCAACATCACCGGCGTCAGCCTCGTGGCGGCGGGCACTATGGCCGCCAAGCGGGTGGAGATTTTCAGGGAGGCGGTGCCGCGCGCGCGCCGTATCGCCCTCCTAAGCTGGCCTGGGATGGAGTCGGCGCAAGTGAAGGAAGCGGAGCAGGCGGCGCGCACGCTGAAGACCGAGACGGTCCTCGTCGAGGTCCGGAACGGCGACTACGAGGGGGCATTCTCGACGCTGGCCGCGGAGCGTGCCGACGCCCTCTTCGTCTTGTCGAGTCCGCTTCTCAATCGTGACCGGAAGCGCATCATCGCCCTGGCGGCTCGACACCGGCTGCCAGCCATCTACGAGTGGCGGGAATCTGCCGAGGACGGGGGGCTCCTCAGCCTACGGGGCCAAGAGCCGCGACCTCAACCAGCGTGTCGCCGCATACGTCGATAAAATCCTCAAAGGCGCCAAGCCCGGGGATCTACCGGTGGAGCAGCCGACGACCTTCGAACTGCTCGTCAACCTCAAGACCGCGAAGGCCCTCGGCCTCACGATCCCGCCGTCGCTGCTGGCGCGGGCGGATCAAGTCATCCAATGACCACGCGCCGCAGCCCACCGTATCCGCCGTAGCTCACCGTACCTCCCGCAGCCCCCATACCCGCCGTACCTCACCGAGTAGCCCGCCGTGGCCACCGTGCCTCGCGTGCCGTGCGTGGCTGCCGTGGCCGCCGTACCGCGCGGAGCTCCCGTGGCTGGCGCAGCCGCCGTACCCGACGATCGCGTCGAGCCGCCTGTACCAGTCAGTACCAGTCGTGCCGGCTTTCTAGAGTCAGAGTCTTTAGACAGAGTCGGTTGACGGGTACGGTAATCAGTCACCGTTACCAGGAACGTCTTCCGGTAAACCGACTCTAGTATCGGTTACCGAATAGACCTGCTTCGCAGGTAGTTGCCCCCCACACCCCCCGCGCTCGGCAGCGCCCCGGCGAAGCCGGGTCGCTCCTCGTCAAGGGGTTCCCGTCAATGCCTCACTCAGCGCTGCGACGTTCTCAGACGCCGCGGCGGAGGCCGAAGATGGCGGCGTGGGCGCGCGGGGTGTAGCGAAAGCCGCGGGCCAGGCAGGCGTTCCATACGACCTCGTCGATCCGACGCTGGTCGCCGCCGAGGGTGAGCGGCATCAGCAGGACGCGCTCGCGCGGCAGGTCGAAGCGGGAGACCACGGCGACCGCCTCGTCGACGTGCTCGGGGGCGCCGACGACGAATTTCCAGTAGACGCGGTCGCCGAGCCTCCGGAAGGCGTCGATGGCGGCGGGGGCGAGGCGACGGCCCTCGGGCACGGCGCTGTGGGCGAGCTTGAGACTGACGTTCCACTGGTCCACGAGGGCGGCGGCCGCGGGGTCGGGCGCCACGACGCCGCTCGTCTCCACCTCGAGCCGCAGGCCCCGGCGCTTCAGCTCACCCACCAGGCGCACGAAGTCGGGATGCTCGAGCGGCTCGCCGCCGGTGATCACGACGTTGCCGACGTGTTCGGCGAGGCCGGCGGTGACCGTGTCGAGCAGCGCCGGCCAGGTCATCGCGGTGCCGCCGGCGGCGGGCCACGAGTACTTCGTGTCGCACCACTCGCAGCCGACGGTGCACCCCTGCAGGCGCACGAACGTCGACGGCGTGCCCAGGTTCGGGCCCTCGCCCTGCAGCGAGCGAAAAACCTCGGCGACGCGCACGGTGGCCTCGGGCTCCACGTCAGTCTCCTCTGCTACTATCGCACCCATGTCCGAGCCCCCGCACGACGTGCTCGAGCGCGCCCGGGCCCTCGCCCCGGCCATCGCGGCGGCGGCCGACGAGATCGAGCGGCAGCGACGGTTGCCCGCCCCCGTCGTCGGCGCTCTGCACGACGCCGGCCTGTTCCGCATGCTGCTGCCACGGGCCCTCGGCGGCGCCGAGATCGACCCGGCCACGTTCGTGCAGGTCACGGAGGCGATCGCCCGCGCCGATGCCAGCGCGGCCTGGGTCATCTGCCAGACCAACGGCTGCTCGATGACCGCGGCCTACCTGCGTCCGGACGTCGCCCGGACGATCTTCGGCGGCGAGCCGGTCGGCGTGCTCGCGTGGGGGCCGCCGACCAGCTCGCGCGCCGTCGCCGAGGACGGCGGCTACCGACTGAGCGGCACCTTCAACTTCGCCAGCGGCAGCCGTCACGCCACCTGGCTCGGCGGCCAGGCCCCCATCCTGGAAGCCGACGGCAGCCCGCGCCGGCGGCCCGACGGTCTCGCCGAGCGCCGCACGCTGCTGTTCCCGGCCGAGCGCGTGACCATGAAGGACGTGTGGCACACCCTCGGGCTGCGCGGCACCGGGAGCGACTCGTTCGTGGTGGACGACCTGTTCGTCCCCCACGAGCACTCGTTCGCCCGCGACAATCCGGCCGAGCGCCACTACCAGGCGCCGCTCTACTGCTTCCCTCAGGGCAGCCTCTACGCCTCCGGCTTCGGTGGCGTCGCCATGGGCATCGCCCGCAGTCTGCTCGACGACTTCGTCGCGCTGGCCACCGACAAGACGCCCCGCGGCTACAGCCGGACGCTGCGCGAGAGCGCGGTGACCCAGTCGCAGGTGGCTCAGGCCGAGGCCAAGCTGGGCGCGGCACGCGTCTACCTGCTGGCCTCGCTGACCGAGATCTGGAGCGCGGTGGGACGCTCCGGTGCGCTCGGCCTCGACCAGCGGATCGCCATCCGCCTGGCCGCCTCGCACGCGATCCGCCAGGCCCGGGAGGTGGCCGACTTCGCCTACCACGCCGCCGGCGGCACCGCCGTCTTCACCGCCAACGCCTTCGAGCGCCGCTTCCGGGACATCCACACCGTCTCCCAGCAGCTCCAGGGCCGCGACGACCACTTCGAGTCGGTCGGCAAGTTCCTGCTCGGCCTGCCCCCCGACACGACCTTCCTGTAGGGCCGGCGACGCGGCCGTGACGGACTGCTGCGCGATCACCGACGAGGTGCCGGCCCGCCAGCGGCGGATCCTGACCGTCGTGCTCGCGATCAACGCCGCCATGTTCGTCGTGGAGCTCGCGGGCGGCCTGCTGGCCCACTCCACCGCCCTGCTCGCCGACTCCGTCGACATGCTCGGCGACGCCATCGTGTACGGCTTCAGCCTGTACGTCGTCGGACGCGGCCGACAGTGGCAGGCCCGCGGCGCCCTCCTCAAGGGCGGCGTCATGGCCGCGTTCGGGGTCGGGGTCCTCGCCGAGGTCGCGCTGAAGCTCGTCAGGGGCGTCGTGCCGGCCGCCGCGGTCATGTCGGGTGTCGGCGTGATGGCGCTGGCGGCGAACGGCGTCGTCCTGGCGTGCCTGTGGCGGCGGCGCGACGACGATCTCAACATGCGGTCGGCCTGGCTGTGCTCGCGCAACGACGTGATGGCCAACGCGGGAGTGCTGGCGGCGGCCGGCGGCGTCGCCGTTACCGGATCGCCCTGGCCCGACATCGTGGCCGGCGCCGCGATCGCCCTCCTGTTCTGCACCTCCGCCGTCGAGGTCCTCCGCACCGCGGGGCGACAGCTGCGACCCCGCCCGGCGCCCTGAGGCCGGCGGCTCGGCCCCCAGGATGCGCTCGACCCGGCCGTACTCCCGCGCCGCGTCCATGAACCACTTCACGCAGTCCGGGTTGGCCCGCGGCGGCAGCTCGCACGAGGTCGAGAGCACGAACCGGGACCGCTTGCCGACGGTGTCGATGCAGCGCTTCACCTCGGCCTCGATCTCGGCGCGGGTGGCCCGCTCGAAGATCGTCACGTCCACGTTGCCGATCCCCACCACGCCCCGCTGGTTGCCCAGCGTCACCAGCTTGTCGAGCTGGTCGACCTGCAGCTTGGGGTCGGACTGCTGGTCGAGGTCGATGGTGATGGCGACGAAGCCGACGTCGACCAGGTCCTCGTGGATCTGGTGGGTGGTGCCGCAGATGTGCACGGTGGTCCCGACCTTCTTGGCCTTGAAGTAGTTCACCATGTCCTGGTGGTACGGCTTGATGAACTCCCGGTAGGTGTCGGGGCCGACCAGCGAGCAGGAGGCGGTCGGATCGGTGTAGCTCAGGCCGATCTTCGTCTTGAGGACGGCGTCGCCGAAGCGCTTGGCGTACTCGGTCGAGAAGCGCATGAGGTCATGGACGAACTCGGGATCGTCGATGGTGTCCAGGCACATGATCTCGGGGTTGCGTAGCAGCATCGCGATGGTCCACGGGCCCACGAGCACGGCGCCGAGCCCGCTCGGGAACTTCGCGGCCGAGAGCGCCTCGCACTGCTCGAGGAAGGCCGGCAGCCGCCCGTCACGATGGGGATCGGGCACCTCCAGCCGGGCCAGGAGCCCCTTGTCGTCCTGCAGCACGTGGCGGTCGATCGAGGGGACCACGTAGTCCGAGTACTTCACCCGGCAGCCGAGGGCCTCGGCCTCCTTCGCGAGATCGTTGAACGCGATCATGATATCTGGCTGATATCGCTCGTAATAGTTGAGCATCGCCTTGACGGCCTTCTTGGGGTTGGTGCAGTACTCCTCGATCGACAGGCCGTCGAGGCAGCCGGCGAACGAGCCGGCGATGGGGTAGGCGGGCACGCAGTCCGCGAACTCCCCCTTGTAGGCGGCGACCACGCGATCACGTCCCGTCATGATCCCCTCCTCACGCCCCCGGCCGCAGAGCGTCCAGCGTGAACTCCATCTCCTGCGCAGACAGGCCCGACCGGAGGAGCAGGATCGGCAGTGCCGCCCCGGCCTCGTGCCAGCGCGCCAGCCGACGACGAGCCTCGGCAGGAGTCCCGAACACGATCAGCTCGTCCAGCAAGACCTCAGCCTCGGGCGGCACCACCCCCGCGAACTTCGGCGCGTTGGCCGCGAGCACCGCCTCGACCTCCTTGCCGAACCCCTGGCGGCTCAGCGACTGCCGGTAGAGCGTGCCCATGCTGACCAGGTAGAACGACACGAACCACGCCGCGCCCTCGCGGGCCCGGGCCGGATCCTCGGACGACGACGGTCGGCAGCGACGGCGCCAGCACCACCGCCCGGTCGGGCTGGCCGGCCCGCGCCGCGCCCTCGCGCAGCCGCTTCATGCCCTCGGCCAGGCAGCGGCGCGGGTACAGGAAGGGCGCCCAGCCGTCGGCCAGCTCGCCGGCCAGCCGCACCGAGGCATCGCCCAGCGCGGCCAGGTAGATGGGCAGCTCCGGTACCGGCGGGCACGTTGAGCTTGAGCGCGCGGGCGGCGGTGGCGACGGCCAGCGGGATGCGCTCGCCCCGCAGCAGCGCGCGGACCTGCTCGAGTATCATCCGCATGCGCACCAGCGGCGCCGCGTAGGGCACGTCGTGGAGGCCCTCGGCGAGCTGCGGCGTGCTGGCCCCGAGCCCGAGCACGAAGCGCCCGCCCGAGACCGAGGCCAGCGTGGCCGCGGCCATGGCCAGCGTGGCCGCGCTGCGGTTCCACACGCCCAGGATGCCCGGTACCGAGGGTGATGCGCTCGGTGCGGACCGCGGCCTCGGCCAGCAGGACGGTGATGTCGTAGGCCCACGTCTCCGGCAGGAAGTAGCCGTCGTAGCCCAGGCGGTCGGCCGTCGTCGCCAGCGACAGGAGAGCCTCCCGTCGGTTCTCGAGCGGCATGAGCGAGACGGCGACGCGGGGGCGATTCACGGCCCGCGTATTCTACCCCCGACCTCGCGCGGGGTCGCGGCCTGTGCTACAGGTTCAGGGTGCGCAATCCGGGGCGGGCGCTGCTCTGTGCCGTGATGCTCCTCGTCGTCCGGCCGGACACCGGGCACGCCCAGGTATTCCTGGCCGCGCGACCACACCCGGAGTTCGCGATCGGGCCGCTGTTCGTCGTCGCCAACGTGCGTCCCGACCTCGGCCCCATCACTGTCACCATCTCGTGGTCGCTCACCCCCGCCCCCGGCAAGCGCGCGGTCGACATCGAGCAGGACCTGTTCCTGATGTGGCCGAACGAGCTGGTCGAGTCGACGGCGCCGGGCGCGTTCGACCCGGCCCTGGGGCGCGAGCTGGAGGAGCGCGGCTTCACGGTCGGCACCGGCGGCCGGCTCGCCCTCGGCACCCGCGACCAGACACAGGTGGGCACCGGCGCGCCCGTCACGCCGATTCCCGAGACCGCCTCCTTCGTGAGCTTCAGCCGACGGGCCGGACCCGCCGCCGCGCTCGGGTACTCGACCTACGTCAAGATCCCGTGGACGCCGAAGCTCGCCGACCCCCGTGCGCTCGTCGTGCTCTCGCTCCCGACGCGCGGCCTGGTGACGCCCAGGCCGGCGACCTGGTTCGAGGAGGCGTTCTGGGGGCGTCGATGGGTACTGTCGGCCGGCTTCGGCGACCTCGGTCCGCCGGCGCTGCCGCTCTTCCCGCTCTACTTCGAGTACCGCGACCGGGTGGTGCGCATAGGCCGCGAGCTGGCGCTGGTGGTCGCGAACTTCGCCGACTCCGACCACCTGCGCATCGAGGAGATCGGGCCGGCCAGCGCCACCCGGCGGCCGAGCCGGCTGCGCGCCGGTGCCGAGATCGTCACGATGCCGCTGGCGGCCAGCGAGGGCGTCGCCGCCCAGATGCTCAGGGTGCAGTTCAGCTACTTCGCGGGAATGATCGCGTGGCGGCCCATCCTCGTCTCCGCGGTGCTGCTGGCGCTCGGCAACCTGGCGGGATTCATCCTGCTCAGCCGCGACGTCAGCCAGTTCCTGCGCGCGCGGCTGCACGTGCGCCGCCGGGTCGAGCCGGAGTTCGCGCAGCTCGCCGGCGGCGCCCTGCCCCGCACGGTCGCCGACCGCATCGTACCCGGCTCGACCACCGAGTCCGACGTGCGCACGCTGTGCGGCCGGCCGGACGAGGAGCACCACCGCCGCGGCTCCGGCCAGCGGCGCACGCTCGTGTACCGGGGGACGCGGCGGCTGCCGAGCCCGCGGCGGGCGCTGGGCCCGCTATCCACCGTCCATCACTGGGAGGAGGAGCAGCACGAGCTGGAGATCGAGCTGGACGGCGACCGGGTGAGCGCGGTGCAGTCGCGCGTGCGGCGCCAGCGCGCCTCCGGCTGAGCGACTCGGCGGCCGGCGTCAGCCGCCGGCCGCGGCTTGTCGCTCGCGCGTCCGCTCGCGCAGCCGGGCCACGACCTGAGGAGGCGCCGTCTCCGGCGAGCCGGCTGTGAACGGCGGCTGCGGATCGTACTCGATGCTGAGCTGAATCGACTGCGCGACCTCGTCGCCGGCGATCCGCGCCGCCAGCGCCAGCGCCATGTCGATGCCCGAGGACACGCCGGCGGCGGTGACGACCTTGCCCTGGAACACCACGCGCTTGAGCGTGGGGCGGGCCCCGAGGTCGGCGAGCTGGCTCAGCGACGCCCAGTGGGTCGTGGCCTCCAGTCCCTTCAGCACGCCGGCCGCGCCGAGCAGCAGCGAGCCGGTGCAGACCGACGTCGTCCACTGCGAGGTCGCGTGGGCGCCGCGGATCCAGTCCAGCAGCGGGTTCGGCGTCATCAGCGCCCGGGTGCCGAAGCCGCCGGGCACCATGACGATCTCCGGGCTCGGCACCGCCGACAGCGGCTCGTCGGCCATCAGCGTGAGCTGACGATTGTCGGTGCGATAGGGCCCGGGCGTCAGCGCGATGAAGCGGACGCGGGCCCCGGGCAGCCGCGAGAGCACCTCGTAGGGCCCGACGGCGTCGAGGGCCGTGATCCGGTCGAAGATCGGAATGGCGATGTCCATGGCCGTCAGGATGCCCGCCGGCGGCCCCGACCGCAACGCCATCGTGCGGGCGCACCCTGTACGCGTCCGGGCATCTGTGCTACGTCTCTCTGCGTCCGAGCCCACTGCGAGCACACAGGAGCCATCGATGATCAAGCCCTACACCGCGGTCGGCCTCATCCCCACCGTGCGCGGCATCCGCCGGCGCCAGGACATCCGGATCAACCTCGACCACCTGGGTCACCTGGTGAAGGCCGCGTCGTGGCTGTCGGCGCTGGACATTCCGGTCCGCCTCATCGCCTTTCCCGAGGGAGCGCTGCAGGCCTTCAACGACGAGGTCCTCGACCTCGACCACGTCACGTTCGCGCGGGAGTGCGCGATCGACATTCCGGGCGAAGAGACCGACGCGCTCGGCAAGATCGCCAAGGAGTACAACGCCTTCGTCGTGGCCCAGGCCAAGGCCCGTCACCCCGACCTCAAGGACCGCTTCTTCAACGTGGGATTCATCATCAACCCGCGCGGCAAGGTGATCCTGAAGCATTACAAGGTCTCGCCGCTGTTCCCGGTCGAGCACTCGGTCTGCCCGCACGACGTCTACGACTGGTGGGTCGAGAAGTACGGACGTACCCTCGAGGCCTTCTGGCCCGTCGTCGACACCGAGATCGGCCGGCTCGGCATCATGATGGCCAATGAGGGCTCCTACCCGGAGAACGCGCGGGCGCTGGCCCTCAACGGCGCCGAGGTCGTCTACCGCGCGTCCTACCCGCACCCGGCCACCGGTAACGAGATTTTCGAGATCCAGAGCCGGGCCCGCGCCCTCGACAACAACATGTACATCGTGGCGCCCAACATGGGCACCTACTACCTGTTCCCGGAGGAGACCACGCCCATCGACACCTTCGGAGGGCGCTCGTTCATCATCGACTACAAGGGCCGCATCGTGGGCCGCCAGGACTACGGCGCGGGATCGACCTACGTGGGCGGCGTCATCGACGTCGAGGCGCTGCGCGATCACCGGGCCCGCGCCCAGTGGGACAACTGGTTGAAGGACCTCCGCACCGAGCTCTACCAGCTCCTCTACGAGAAGCCCATCTACCCCAAGAACCTCTACCTCAAGCGGGCGCCGATGAAGCACGCCGAGTATCGCGAGAAGGTCATCAAGCGTCAGATCCGGCTCATGCACGATCGGGGAATCTGGAAGAAGCCGGATCGCTGATCCCGGCGCCCGATCGGGCAGAATGTCTGGCCCGCTCGGGCGCTTCGCCGTCTGCGCGGCCCGCCCCACCCGTCGAACATCGCGTTCCGATAGCGATCGCGGCCTGGCACGACGCCTGCTCTACCTTGCACGGCACGGAAAGCCCGGACGGCTTGGGCATGGCGAACCGACCGGACGGCGCGGCAGCGCCGGGGAGACAACGGCCATGGCAGCGATGGATTTCTGGTACGACCGCGCGATGCGCGAGCTGGCCGACCTCAACGAGGAGGCGACCGAGCTGCGTCGTCGGGCCGAAGAGACGCTACCCCCTCCGCCCGCCCAGCACGCGGATGAGGAGGACGAGTAGCGCCGCGGCACCGATCACGATCCAGATCGATCCCTTCGGCCATCGCGCAGCCTCGACGAGCGCCACTCCGAAGCCGGCGGCGATGACCACGCCGCCGGCCAGGAGTGGCGCCCACGTCGAGCGACGGCGCCTCATCGCAGCATCGTCCCGAGCCCGGCGATCACCGCCCTCACGTCTTCCGGGTCCGTGCGCGTGAGCGTCACCGTACGGGTGTGGGCTCCCGGCCACCACGGTCGCCACGCCAGGTGCCTGGCATCGAAGAGGATCAGCGAGGGCACGCCGAGGGCGGCGGCCAGGTGGCTCACGCCGGAGTCGTTGCCCAGGTAGACGGTGGCGTGCGCGAGGGCGCCGGCCAGCACCGGCAGCGAGGGATTCGTGAGCCAGGCCACGCCGGCTCCCAGGTGACGGCGCAGCGCGGCCGCCGCCGCGGCATCGGCGGGGCCGGCGTGCACGACCACGTTCACGCGCGTCGAGGCCGCCAGCGTCGTGATCGCCTGGGCGAAGGCCTCGGCCGGCCAGCACTTGGCCGGGCTCCCCGCCCCCGGGTGCACGAACAGCCACGGCGGCGGCCCCTCGCCGCCCGCCTCGGCCAGCGCCTTGGCGCCCTCGGCGCGCAGCGCGCCCGCCACCGTGACGGGCGCGCACCACTCACCCGGCGGCGTGCCGATCGTCTCCAGCAGATGTCGCCAGACCGTTGCCCCCTCACCGACCGATGGTGCCACCACCGCGTCGGCCACGATCGCTCGCAGGCGGCGCACGAAGATCTCATCACGCGCGCCGAACCAGCAGACGAGCCGCGCCAGCTCGGGCAGTCGGGCGCGGCCGGAGGGATCCTCGACGAAGAGCGCGTCGAGACCGAGCGACTCGAAGGCGAGCCCGCGATCGACGATCGCCAGCGACTCCAGCAGGGCCGCGATGTGCGGCTGGGCGGCCAGCGCGAGCGGCGCCGGGGCAGCGGCCTTCAGCGCCCGGAGGGCCGGCACCGCGAGGAGCACGTCACCCAGCGCGCCGGGGTGCACCGCGAGCGTCACGGCGGCCACGCGAGTGGCCTCAGCGCCGGAAGAGGGCGAGCGCGGCCTCGTGCAGGCGGCCGTTGGTGGCGAAGGCGGTGCCGCTGTGGATGGTGGGCGTCCCCGCGAAATCGGTGAAGCGACCGCCCGCCTCCTCCACGATGACCTGGCACGGCGCCAGGTCCCACGGCTTGAGATCGGTCTCGAGGTAGATCTCGGCCTTGCCCTCGGCCACGAGCGCGTAGCCGAGGTAGTCGCCGAAGCCGCGCTGGCGATCGGTGGCGTCGACCAGCCGCACGAGGCCGTCCCAGTGCCCGCCCTCGCGCAGCAGGCGCAGTCCGGCGTGCAGCAGCGTGGCCCGGCCGAGATCAGAGGTGTCCGACACCGCGATGCGCTCGCCGTTGACGGAGGCGCCGCCACCCCGGCGGGCGCCGAGGAGCTCGCCGGTCACCGGGTTGTAGATCACGCCGACCGTGACCTCGCCGTCCTCTTCCAGCCCGATGAGCGTGGCCCACACCGGCACCCGCCGGATGAAGTTCTTGGTGCCGTCGATGGGGTCGATGATCCAGCGCCGTCGCTGGTCGCCGACGGCGCCGAACTCCTCGCCGAGGAAGCCCACGGCGGGGAAGGCGCGGCCCAGCACCTCGCGGATGGCCTGCTCGGCCCCGCGGTCGGCCTGGGTCACCGGTGTGGCGTCGGCCTTGAGCGTGACGTCGAACCCCGTCCGGTAGTACTTCAGCGCGACCTCACCGGCGGCGCGGGCCGCCTCGGTGGCGGCGGCCAGCGCCCGGTCCAGCTCGGCTGGTGTCACGCGGGCTCCTCGCCCGGGAACGGCTCGCCGCGCTCGGTGAGGACCTTGCCGTAGATCTCGAGCGCGTCGACCACGACCGGCATGCCGCCGTACGTGACCTGCTGGAAGATGACCTCGGCCACCTCCTTGCGGGTTGCGCCCACGTTGAGGGCGGCGTGGATGTGCACGTGCAGCTCCTTGGGCCGGTGCAGCACGGTGAGCGAGGCCACCGCGCACAGCTCGCGCTGCTTCTGCGAGATCACCTCGCGGCTGTACAGCACGCCCGTGAAGAACAGCGAGAGGTCCCGGGCCAGCCCCTTGTCGAAGCGCTTCCAGTGGTCGAAGCCGACCTCGTTGCGCACGCCCTTGAACAGCGTGGCGCTCGTCTGCTTGGTCCGCTCGCGAACGGCGGCGTCGTCGATCAGTCCCATGGGTGTCCTTTCCGGTGGCGCACGTCATGACGGGGCAGCGCGGGCGGCATGGGCGAGATCATCGCACAGGAGGTCCGTGATAGGCTGAACGTCATGCTCAATCCGCACATCTTTCGCGCCTACGACGTGCGCGGTCGCGTGGGTCCCGACATCAATCCCGACGTCTTCCGCCAGGTGGGGCAGGCCTACGCCACGCTCATCCATCGCAACGGCGGCCGCACCGTCGCCATCGGGCAGGACAACCGTGAGTCCTCGGCCGGGCTGAAGGCCGCCTTCGCCGAGGGGGTGCGGGCCACCGGCGTGCACGTCGTCGACATCGGCGAGGTCACCACGCCGATGCTGTACTTCGCCACTGCGCACTGGGGCCTGGACGGCGGCGCCAACATCACGGGCAGCCACAACCCCGTCGACTACAACGGCGTCAAGATGGTCCACCCAGGGGCGGCTCCGCTCAGCGAGGACGAGATCCAGTCGCTGCGCCGCCTGATCGAGGCCGGCGACCTGGCCAGCGGCAGCGGCACCGTGGCCTCGCGCGAGCCCGCGCGACGACTACTTCGCGACGGTGGCCGGGCTCGTGCGCCCGGCCCGGCCGCTGCGCATCGTGGCCGACGCCGGCAACGGCGTGGCCGGGATGTACGCGCCGGCCCTGCTCCGCCGCATCGGCTGCGAGGTGATCGAGCTGCACTGCGAGTCGGACGGGCGCTTCCCCAACCACCTGCCCGATCCCGAAGACCCCGAGAACGTCGTCGACCTGCAGGAGAAGGTGCTCGAGCTGGGCGCCGACCTCGGGCTGGCCTGGGACGGCGACGCCGATCGGGTGGGTGTCATCGACGAGCGGGGGCGCCGCCACGAGGCCGACCTGATCCTGGTGCTGCTGGCCCGCGACCTGCTCCGCCGCCACCCCGGCGCCAAGATCATCTTCGACGTGAAGTCCTCGCAGTCGCTCGTCGATGAGATCACCCGCCACGGCGGCGTGCCGGTCATGTGGAAGACCGGTCACTCGCACCTGAAGCGGAAGATGCGCGACGACAAGATCCTGCTCGGCGGCGAAGTCAGCGGCCACATGTTCTTCGGCGAGGGCTACTACGGGGTCGACGACGGGATCCTGGCCGCTTGCAAGATCGTCGACATCCTCGCGCGGGAGCCGGGGCCGGCCTCGCGCCAGTTCGACTCGATCGAGCACCTGCACGCCACCCCCGAGCTGAAGGCGCTCTGTCCCGACGACAAGAAGTTCGCCCTCATCGAGGAGCTGGTGCGCGAGCTCAAGCAGCGCTACCAGACGATCGACATCGACGGCGCCCGCGTGCTGTTCCCCGACGGCGGCTGGGGCCTCGTGCGCGCATCGAACACGAGCCCCTATCTCACCCTGCGGTTCGAGGCCCGGACCGAGGCGCAGATCGACGCCATGAAGCGCGTCATCTACGACGCCCTCGCGCCGCTACCCCTTCGTCACCCTCCCCGCCTGAGCGGCGCGGCGAGAGCTAGGCGCCGCCGTCGAGCAGCAGGCGGACGGCGGCCAGCGCGCTGACGGCGGTGGGGCAATCCAGCACCGGCCAGCAGCCCCCCGGGTTCATCAGGACGGCGCGGAGTCCGGCGGCGCGGGCGCCGAGGACGTCGATCGAATACAGATCGCCGACGTAGGCGGCCTGGGCCGGCTCCAGCCCCGCGCGCTCGAGCGCGATCTGGAAGATGCGCGGGTCGGGCTTCTCCACGCCCACCTCGTGCGAATCGATGACGAAGTCCAGGTGGCCGGCGAGGCCGAGCGCGCCGAGGATGGCGGCTGCCGTGCCATTGGAGTTGGAGATCACCGCGGTGCCGAGGCCGGCCTGACGCGCCAGCCGCAGGGCCGCCTCCGCCTCCGGCTCGATCGCCGTCCACAGCCCACGCGGCAGGTTGTACGTGCGACGCCAGGCGCCCAGCGCCGCCGCCGTGGCGGCGCTGCGGACGCCGAGCTCCTCGAGCAGGAAGGCCAGGTACCGGGCCCCGGTGTCGGGGTGCTCGGTCGAGGCGCCGGGCCGCAGGGTGGCGTCGAGTCGCACCCGCGCGCGCCACTCGGCGCGCTGCACCTCGTCGATGCTGGCGCTGACGCCTTCGCGCGCGAGCGCGGCGACGATGGCGGCCAGGTCCATCCGGATGAGCGTGTTGCCGGCGTCGAAGAAGATCGCCCGCAGGGCCGCCGCGCTCACGAGGCGCCCCGCACGGTGAAGACGAACTCCGCCTCGACCACGTGGCCGTCCACCGACAGCACGCGGTACTTCACGGTGTACGTGCCGGCCGGTAGCGGCGGCACGCCGACCGACAGCCGGCCGGGCTCGGCCGGCGCTACCTGGGCATCGCCGACATCCACGCGCTCGGCGTCACGGTTCCACACCGACATCCTGGAGTAGGCCGGCTCCAGCCGCTCGTTGAACCACAGCTGCACCCGCTCGGGCGCGCGGGCGACGACGGAACGGGCCGCCGGCGTGGAACGGACCAGGTAGGCGTGCGACCAGGCCGGCGCCGGCGGCCACAGGCCGAGCGCGGCGACACAGGCCGCAGCGAGGAGGACACGGCGCACGGAGGTCACTCTATCGTCGGAATCGAGGCGGCTCAAGCAAGGTTCCGGCCCGGGATCGTCGCGCATGTGTCGCGCGTTTGAATATGGCGTGGACCAGAGTGTATAACCTATGGCGATGACCCGGCGGACCCGTGTGCTTACGGTCCTCGCGGCCCTGGTGGTCGCGGCGGTGGCGCTGGCGGCCTCGCCGTCCTCCGTGTGGGCCCATCCCCGCCTCATCGAGGCGGTCGACCTCACGCCGGCGCCCGCGCTCCCCGTCACGGCGCCGGAGCCGCTGCCCGGCCCGATCTCCAGCGGTACGACCGTGTCTCCGCTGATCTTGGCCGGCCTGCTGATCGTGGGGCTGGGCCTCACGCTGGCCGCCCGGCGGCGCGCGATCGTCGTCGCGCTCGCTCTCGTCCTGATCGTCCTCGCCGTCGAGACCGGCGTGCACTCCGTGCATCACCTGACCGACCAGAAGGGCGGCGCCGAATGCGTCGTCGCCCTGGCTTCGGCTCACGTGCACGCCACCGCCGAGCCGCCGGCCGCCGTCCACGACCCGTGGGCCGGCGGTCCGGTCGACACCGTCGTCGCGCCCGCCCCCGAGCGGCCGGGCGCTCGTCCGCTCCGCCCCGACGAGGGGCGCGCTCCTCCCGCCGCCTAGTCCGGTCGTCCCGGCTCCCGTTCTCGATCCGTCCGCCGACCGCGCCGGCGCCCATGCCACGCGCCCGTCACGGTCGGATCCTGCTGACTCCGGCGACGCAAGGAGGCGTGCACGCGCTCGAGATGATGGCCCGTATCGCGTTCAAGCGGCTGATGCCGGTGACGGCTTCG
Source organism: uncultured Candidatus Rokubacteria bacterium (assembly GCA_963827505.1). Classification (GTDB taxonomy): domain Bacteria; phylum Methylomirabilota; class Methylomirabilia; order Rokubacteriales; family CSP1-6; genus AR5. The sequence goes on from CAWHBD010000001.1 coordinate 723,372, forward strand.
GTCCTGGTCCACCTCGGCATCGTCGGGGCGATCGTGCTCGGCCCCGTCTGGGTGCCGGTCGGCATGCCGGTGCTCATCGCCGAGCTGGTCCCGCCAGACCCACCCCCCGTGGAGCCGCCGGCACCGCGCCCCATCGCGCACGACCGCCGTCCGCTCACGCCCCCACGGCCCATCGCCGCCCCCGTGCCCGTCGCACCACCGGCCCGGCCCGAACCCGAGCCGCCGCAACCGATAGTCCCGGCGCCGCCGCCGGTGGCGACGCCGGAGCCGGACCCGAAGCCGGCCAGTCCCGAGCCCGTCCACGCCCAGGCGCCGACGGCATCGCCGACGCCGGCCCCCGCCGCCGTGAGCGGCCCGCCCCAGGTCGCTCCCGCCGACCCGGGCCCGGGGGCCTTCGCCGCCTCGGCGCCGGCACCCACGAGCTCGACCGCCGGCGCCCGGTCATCGTCGGAGCGCGAGGTGACCGTCGCCGCCATTCCCTCGGACGGCATCACCCAGCGCGCGATCCCGCGCGGCGGGTATCAGTACTTTCCCCCGTATCCCTCGGCCGCCCGGCGGCTCGGCGTTCAGGGCACCACGATCCTGCACGTGCTGGTCGCCAACACGGGGCTCGTGGCGCAGGTCGTCGTCAAGCAGTCCGCCGGTCATCCCGATCTCGACCAGGCCGCCACCGATGCCGTGCGTCGCTGGCGATTCGAGCCGGCGCGGCGCGGGACGGAGCCGGTCGAGATGTGGGTGCAGCTCCCCTTCGAGTTCCGGTTCCGCTAGGGAGACCTCATGGCTGTCTCGTCGACGCTCGCTCTCCTCGCGGCGCTCGCGGTGGCGCTCGGCGCCGGGCCGGTCCTGGCCCAGACGACGCCGATCCCGACGCTGCCGCCCGCCGTCGTGGAGGGCACGCGGTTGCCGCCCGAGCGCACCGCCACCGAGCAGGAGGCGCGCGAGGAGATCCAGCGCGTGCCGGGCGGCGGCGACCATCATCGGCGAGGACGCAGATCCGGGAGTCGCGCGCCGCCAACCTCAAGGACGTGCTGGACTTCACCCCCGGCGTGCTCATCCGGCCCCGCTTCGGCAGCGACGAGAGCCAGATCTCGATCCGCGGCTCCGGCCTGCGCAACAACTTCCACCTGCGCGGCCTCAACGTGCTGATCGACGGCTTCCCCTACGGCAACGCCGACGGCTTCAGCGACTTCGAGTCGCTGGAGCTGCTGACCACCAAGCGGGTCGAGGTCTATCGCGGGCGCCAGCGCGCTACGCTTCGGTGGCAACACGCTCGGCGGCGCCATCAACCTGGTGACCAAGACCGGCTACGACGCCGGCCTGCTCGAGGTGCGCAGCGAGGGCGGCTCGTTCGGCTTCTTCAAGAACTACCTCGGCACCGGCCAGGTGTACGGTCCGCTCGACCTCTACGTCGGGGCTGAGCGACACCGAGCTCGAGCGGTTTCCGCGACCACGCCGAGCAGATCCGGCGCCGCGCCTACGGCACGCTCGGCTATCGCGCTGTCCGGCGGCACGACGCTGCGCTTCGACCTCGGCTTCACCAGCAGCAACGAGCGCCTGCCCGGCGCGCTCACCCGGCAGGAGCTCGACCGCGATCCGACGCCAGCGCGAACCCGACCAGCCAGGCGTTCCGCGAGGCGCGCAACTACGACTACACGCGCGGCGCCTTCACGGTGCGGACGCCGCTCACCGACGAGCCAGACGCTCGAGTGGGCGACCCAGCTCAACTACCAGGACCTCGACCACCCGCTGGCCTTCGCGGTCATCGACGACACGACCTACAGCTGGTCGAGCGAGCTCCGCTGGATCCTGGCGCGCCCCGCTCGCCGGCCACGGCAACCGGCTCACGGTCGGGCCTGCAGTACTTCGGCACCCGCCAGAACGACGCCCAGTTCGCGAACAACCTGCGGCGATCGCGGGGCCGCAGACCGGCGACCAGATCAACACGCGCCAGCAACTACGGCGTCTACGCCGAGGAGCAGTTCGACGTCGTGCCGGCGCTGACGCTCGTGGTCGGCGGCCGCGGCCAGTACGCGGTGCGGAGCGGTGCGCGACCGGTTCCTGGCGGCAACGGCAACGCACGATCCGACTCGGTCGACTTCCTGTCGCTGTCGCCCGAAGGCCGGCTTCGTCTGGAAGGTGGCGCCGGACGGCGCAGGTCTACGCCAACGCCTCGCACGCCTACGAGCCGCCGCTGCTGCTGGAGCTGACCGCGCCCGGGCAGATCCCGGGCAACCTGGGCCAGCTCGCCGCCCAGAAGGCCTGGCAGTTCGAGGTCGGCACGCGAGGCACGTGGGGGCCGCGGGTGGCGTGGGACGTGGCCGTGTACGACATCGAGCTGTGGGACGAGATCCAGAACGTGAACGTGCAGCCGTTCGTGGGGGCGCCGTTCACGATCCCGCGCTTCCGCAACATCGACCGCTCGCGCCACACCGGCGCCGAGGTCGGCGTCGACGTGCTGCTAGTCGAGGACGTGGCCCGGCGGCTCGGCCTGGGGACCGCCGGCGACAGCCTGCGGGCGCGGGCGGCCTACACGTGGTCGCGCTTCAAGTTCGTGGACGACGTGAACTTCGGCGACAACGACCTGCCGGGGGCGCCACGCCACTTCCTGCGCGCCGAGCTCCGCTACGATCATCGCTCCGGCTTCTGGCTCGCGCCCGGGCTGGAGGCGGTGCCGCACCGGCTACCACGTCAACAGCGAGAACATCAGCCGGGATCGCACCGATGCCTACGCGCTGTTCAACGTGCGGGCCGGCTACGACTACAAGCCCTGGAAGCTCGGTGTCTTCTTCGAGGCGCGCAACCTGACCGACGTGACCTACGCCTCGTCGGTGGTCGTGGACGCCGCCAACAAGCGATTCTTCGAGCCCGGCGACGGCCGCGCCTTCTACGGCGGGCTCGAGTGGAGATGGCGATGACACGCTCGCGCCTCGTCGCTGCTGCTCCTCCTCGTCCTGGCGATGCCGGTCGCCGGAGTCGGCGCTCCGACCCCGGCCGCGCGCCTCGAGCTCGCGCATCCGGCCGGCGGCCACGAGGTCCACGTCTCGGCGCCGGCGCTCGCGGTGGGCGGCGACGGCCGGCCGATCGTGGCCTGGATCGCCGGGGGCCACGGCAGCAACACCGTGCTCGTCGCCCGGCCGGGGGACGAGACCCCACCGGCGCGCGTGAGCCCGTCGGGAACGTCGGTCGATTCGCTGCACCAGGCCCCGGGTCTCGCCATCGGCCCCGGCGGCGAGGTGTACGTCACCTGGTCGGCGCCCAAGCCAAAGCCCGAGGGCGTGCTGTTCGCGTCCGACCTGTACCTGGCCCGCTCGCTCGACGGCGGCCGGACCTTCGAGCCGCCGCTGCGTGTGAACGACGACCGGCCGATCTCGCACTCGTTCGAGGACCTCGCGGTCACGCCCGACGGCACCGTGCTGATCGGCTGGATCGACAGCCGCGACGGCGCCAGCCAGACTGCCACCTACGTGGCCCGCGTCATCGAGCGGGGGTCCCGGCTGGAGCGGGTGACCAGGCTCGCGGGCGGCGAGACGTGCGTGTGCTGTCGCGTGAGCGTGGCGGCCGGCCCCGGGGAGGGCGCCGCGGTGCTGTGGCGCAAGGTATTCCCCGGCGACGTGCGCGACATGGTCGTCTCGCGCTCGGGTGACGGCGGGCGCACCTTCGATACCGCCGCGACCGTCCACGCCGATCGCTGGAAGATCACCGCCTGCCCGCACCGCGGGGGCCAGGTGGCGGCCGATGCGCGCGGCCGCCTGTACACGGTCTGGTACACGGAGGGCGCCGGGGAGCGCCCCGACGTGCTGTTCGCCGCCGCCCTGGACGGTCGCCGCTTCGGCGCCCCCCGGCGCGTGCACACGGCGAGCGGCTCGGTGCCCGACCAGCCGCGGCTGGCCGTCGACCCCACCGGCCGCGGCGTGGTCGTGTGGGAGGATTCGACGGCGGTGCGCCGGCGGATCCTGCTACGCTCCATCGGGGAGGGCGGCCGCAGTCTCGGTCCCGTCCGCACGCTCTCGCAGGCCATCAAGGCGTGGGCGCCCGCCGTCACCGCCGCGCCGGGCGGGTTCCTGGTCGCCTGGCACGAGGAGCAATTCCCCGCGACGAAGACGATCGTGCTGCGCGTCGGCGCAGAGGAGGGGGCTCGATGAGGACGCCGCTGCTCGCGGCCCTCGGCGTCCTGGCGCTCGCCGCCCTGCCGGCGCTCGCGCAGCCACGCCACGATCACGCCGGCGCCGACGCCTCGGGGCCCGGGCGACGGCAGATCGGCATGGACGAGCTGCATCGCGCGGGTGGCGTGCCGCCGGGCTGGCGCTTCTCGTGGCCGGCCGGCGACGCGCGCAAGGGCCGCGAGGCGTTCGTCAAGCTCGAGTGCTACCAGTGTCACGAGGTGGCGGGCGAGTCGTTCCCCGCCGTCACCCCGGATCCCACGCGGCGCGGGCCGGCGCTGGCCGGGATGGGCGGCCATCATCCCGCCGAGTACTTCGCCGAATCGATCGTGAACCCGAACGCGGTGATTGTCACCGGCCCCGGCCACACCGGCCCCGACGGCCTGTCGATCATGCCGGATTTCCGCGACAGCCTCACGCTGGCCGAGACGATCGACCTCGTCGCCTACATTCGCAGCCTGACCGGCGGCGCCGCCCACGATCACCACGCCGACGCCGCGGCCGCCCGAGAGCGCGTCGTGGGCGAGTACCGTGTGCGGCTGGCTTACGCCGGCCCCGGCGCTGGCCACGAGCACCACCAGCACGGCGGCACCGCGGCCAAGGCCCCGGCCGCGCACCTGATGGTGTTCGTGAGCGACGCCACCGGCGGCGAGGCGCTGCCCTATCTACCCGTCACGGTCACGATCCACGCCGATCGTGCCGCCCCGCGCGTCCTGCGCCTGAGCCCGATGCTCGGCGGCAAGGGCTTCCACTACGGCGCCGACGTGACCCTGCCCGCGGCCACGAGGAAGATCACGGTGGCCCTCGGCAAGCCGGCCCTCCGCCTGATGCCCGGGCCGGCGGCCCGGTTCAGCCGCGGGGCCGAAGTGAGCTTCGATTGGGGGAAGTAGTCGGGCTCCTTGCCCGCTGGCTGCACCTGGCGTCGTCGGTCTTCCTGGTCGGCGGGGCGGCTCTGCTGCTTATGGCGGGGCGCTCGGACCGGCCGACGGCGTGCCGCTGGGAGTCGTGCATCCTCGCCGGCGGTCGCGTCCTCGCCCTCGTCGCCCTCGCCGCCGCCCTGGGCGCGGTGGCCTACCAGACGGCCGTGCTGGAGGGCCGTGCCGGCGCCGCTGTGGACCCAGAGGCCCTGGCCCGCGTGCTCACCCAGACCCGGGGCGGCATCGTGTGGCTGGTCCGGGCCGGGCTGCTCGTGTTGCTCGTCGCCTTCCTCGCCATCCGCGTCGAGCTGCGAGCGCGCGCCGACTGGCAGGCGCTGCGCGGCCAGGTCGCCCTCCTCGGCGCCGTCGCCCTCGGCCTGGTGGCCGCGGCCAGCCACGCGGCGGCGGTGGAGCCGGGCGCGGCCGCGGCCATCGCGGCCGACGTCGTGCACCTGATAGCCGGCGGCGTCTGGATCGGCGGCCTGCCGGCCCTGGCGCTGTTGCTGCGGCTGGCCGGTCACGACGCCGGCGCCGATGCGCGGCCGTTTGCGGTCCTGACCGCCCGGCGCTTCTCACGGGTGGCGCTGGCCCTGGTCGGTGCGGTGACGGCCTCCGGAGTCTGGAACGCATGGGTACAGATCGGCAGCATCGCGGGCCTGCTCGGCACCCGCCACGGCCAGCTGCTGCTGATCAAGCTCGCAGCCTTCATCGCGATGCTGGTGCTGGCCGCGGTCAACCGTCGCGTGATCCCCGCGCTGGCCGGCGAGGCCGTCGACCGTCGGCCGGCCCGCGATGCGACGGCTCGGCCGCCTGGTCACGGGCGAAGCGGCGCTGGCGCTCGTCATCCTCGGCGTGGTGGCGGCGATGACGGTGACCCCGCCGGCGCGCCACGAGCAGCCCACCTGGCCGCTCACCTACCGGCTGACCCTCGACAACCTGGTCGCCGCGCCGGACGTCCGCGGCCAGGTGCTGGTCGGCAGCCAGGTGGCCATCCTCGGGCTCGTCGCGCTCCTGGCCGCGCTGGCGCTGCGCCGACTGCGGCTACCGCTGCTCGCCGGCGGCGTGGTGGTGCTGGCAGCGGGCGGCGCCATCGCCGTGCCGCCGCTGGTGAGCGACGCCTACCCGACGACGTATCGACGGCCCGACGTCGCGTATCAGGCGGCGTCGATCGCGGCGGGCAAGGCGCTCTTCGGCGAGCACTGCGCCGTCTGCCACGGCCCTCGCGGGGCCGGGGACGGGCCGGCCGCCCCGACCCTGCAGCCGCGGCCTCCCGACCTGCGCGCGCACCATGTGACCCTGCACACCGCCGGGGACATCTTCTGGTGGATCAGCACCGGCCGGCCGCCCATGCCCGCCTTCGGCGATCGGCTGGACGCCGACGCCCGCTGGCACCTCGTGAACTACCTGCGTGTGCTGTCGGCGGCCGACGTCTCGCGCCTGCTCGGCCCCAGCGTCCTCGCCGAGCCGCTGGGCATCGTCGCCCCCGACTTCGCGTTCACGGTGGGCCCCGAGTACGCGCGCTCGCTCAAGGACTACCGCGGGAGCAAGATCGTGCTGCTCGTGCTCTACACGCTGCCGACCTCCCGCGCGCGCCTGGTGGAGCTGGCCGAGGCCTACGGCACCCTCGGCTCGCTCGAGGTGGAGATCGTCGCGGTGCCGACCGACGCCGACCCCGAGGCCATCCGCCGGCTGGCCAGCTGGCCGCCGATCTTCTACCCGATCGTGACCGACGGCGCCCGCGAGATCGTCGACACCTACGGACTGTTCTCGGCGGCCCCGCACGCCGAATTCCTCATCGATCGCCAGGGCTACCTGCGCGCCGTCGTCGCCACGCGCGGCGAGCCTCGCCGCGACCCCAGCCTGCTCCTGAACGAGGTCCGAACCCTGAACGCCGAGACGGTGACGCCGCCGCCGCCGGCCGAGCACGTCCACTGATGCGCGTCTGGCGGGTGGTGCTGCTGGTCGATCTCGCGCTGGCCGTCGGCCTCGGCAGCGGCTACCTGTGGTGGGGCCAGCAGACCCGGCGGCTCGCGGCCGAGCTGGCCACGGCGCGGGCGGCCGCCGCGGCGGCCGGCGGCGACCGGGAGTACCGGGGAACCGGCGTCGTGCGGGCGGGGCTGGGCGAGCTCGGCATCATCGTCATCACCCACGGCGACATTGCCGGCTATATGCCCGCCATGACGATGGGCTTCCGGGCCAGCGAGCCGAAGATTCTGGAGTCGGTGAAGCCGGGAGACGCGGTACGATTCACGTTGCGAGGGACGCCACCTAACTTGGCCATCACCTCGATCGACAAGACGGCGCCGTGACGGCGCCGGGAGGACGCGAGTCGTGAGGTCGCTACCGAGTCTGCTCGTCGCCGCCCTGCTGCTGGTCGCCGGGCCGGCCGCCGCCGCCACGCTGTTCGTCACCAACACCAAGTCGGACTCGATCTCGGTGATCGACACCACCACCTTCGAGGTGGTGGCGACGATCCCGGTGGGCAAGGGCAAGCCCAACCGGATCGTCTTCCATCCCGACGGCAAGTGGGCCTGGGTCGTCTACGACAAGAGCCACGACCTGGGCGTGATCGACGCCGACGCTCGCAAGCTCGTCAAGCGCGTCAAGATCGGCGGCAACCCCTATAACCTGAACTTCACGCCGGACGGCCGCCACCTGCTCGTGCTGGACTGGTCGAGCGACACCAGCGGCGACGAGGTGATCTTCTACGACCTCCGCGCCGACAAGATCGACGGCCGGGTCGAGGTCTCCACGTGGCCGGCCCACAGCGTGTTCTCGCCCGACGGCAAGCGCCTGTACGTCTCCGGCGAGACGGCCGGCGATCTCACGGTGATCGACGTCACCACGCGAACGACCCTGGCCCGCCACGTCCACGGCGGCGGCGACGCCATGGGTCTCGCCATGGCCGCCGACGGCAAGGTGCTCTACGCCGCCGCCGGCGAGAACAAGACAATCTTGAAGATCGACACTGCGACCAGCAAGCCGGTCGGCACCATCGCGCTGCCCGGCATCGTGCACGAGTCCACGCTGACGCTCGACGGCCGCTTCCTCTACACGACGCTGCGTAAGAACAACAAGATCGTGGTGATCGACACCGCCACCGACAAGATCGTGGCGACGATCCCCCAGAAGGGCTTCCCCGACCTCGTCACCATGGAGCCGGCCGGCCGCTACGCGCTGGTCACCAACCGCTGGGCCGACCTCGTGTCAGTGATCGACCTCACGACGCACACGCAGGTTCGAACCATCCCGGTCGGGAAGGCGCCGCACGGGATGGCGCTCCGTCCCCGCTGACGTGCGGCGGCTCGCCGCCGCCCTCGCCACCGTGCTCGCCGCGGCGCCCGCCTGGGCCGACCATCCGGGCGCGCTCCGCAGCGAGGGGTGGTCGCCGCTCACCGCCGCCCTCGTCTTCGGCGGCCTGGCCCTGCTGGCCGGCGCCGTCGTCGTCATCGTCGTCGCCATCCTGACCCGGCGCGACGACGCCCGTCCGGAGTGAGCGCGCTCGCCATGCGCCACCCACGCCGCGTGTTGACGGTGGCGACCGTCTGCTTCCTGGCCCTGACGGCCGCCATCCTCGCCGTCGGGGCGGTGCCGGCCGACGTCGGCGTGCGCGAGACGCTGCTCGCCGCCGCCACTCCGGCCGTGATCGCCGTCATGCGGGTCGTGAACCGCGCGGGCGACTGGCGCGTGCTGCTGCCCGGCACCCTCCTCCTCTTCGTCCTCTTCCGCCGTGCCCGCGAGCGCTGGTGGCTGTGGGCCGGCGTCATGATCGCCGCGCCTCTGCTGGAGTGGACCGTCAAGCAGCTCGTAGGGCGCCCGCGGCCCGAGGCTGTCTCGCTCGGGTTCCCCAGCGGCCACGCGACGGCAGCGGCCGCCTTCTTCGGCGCCGTCGTGTTCCTGGCCGGCGCGTGGCCCCCGGCGGCGCGTCGGGCCATACGAATCCTGGCGGTCGCGATGATCCTGCTCGTGGGGACCGCGCGCGTGATGCTGCGCGCCCACTGGCCATCCGACGTTCTCGCCGGCACCGCGCTCGGCCTGGCCCTGGCCGCGGCCGCCGGGGTGCTCGCCTCACGCCCAGATAAAGCCCGCTGACACACCGCCTCCTCGTGTGCGACCTTCCAGAGGGGAGGGCTCGCCATGCGCACGGTCGAGAGTGGGAGGCACGATCCGCTCGGCGCGACGCTGACCCCCGAGGGCACCAACTTCGCACTCTACTCCGCGTCCGCGACGGAGGTGTCGCTCGTCCTGTTCGACCGCCCCGACGGCCCGCCCAGCGCCGTCATCCCCCTCCGGGGCCCTACCCGGCGCGTGTGGCACGCTTTCGTGAAGGGGGTCGGGGCGGGGCAGCTCTACGGCTACCGGGTGAAGGGCGAGCACCGCCCCGAGCACGGCCGTCGCTTCAACGACGCCAAGCTGCTCCTCGATCCCTACGCGAAGGGTGTCACCGGCAAGTTCCGGAATACCGACAACCTCCTGCTCGCCTACGATGCCGGCAGCGACGCCCGCGACCTCACGCAAGACAGCCGCGACAGCGCCGCCGTGGTGCCCAAGGGCATCGTGATCGACGACGCCTTCGACTGGCAGGGTGACGCCTCGCCCCCGGTGCCGCTGGAGTCGCTGATCGTCTACGAGGTGCACCTCAAGGGGTTCACCGCCCACTCCTCCGCCCGCGTGCAGCACCCGGGCACGTATCTGGGGTTCATCGAGAAGATCCCCCACCTCACACGGTTGGGCGTCAACGCGGTCGAGCTACTGCCCATCCACGAGTTCTACGTCGAGGACTTCCTGACGTCCCGCGGACTCACCAACTACTGGGGCTACAACTCGATCGCCTTCTTCGCCCCCGAGTCCTCCTACGCCGCCAGCCGGACGCCGGGCGCCCAGGTCGGCGAGTTCAAGACCCTGGTCCGGGCGCTGCATCGGGCCGGACTCAAGGTCATCCTCGATGTCGTCTACAACCACACCGGTGAGGGCAACGAGCTGGGCCCGACCCTGTCGTTCCGGGGAATCGACAATCCGTCGTACTACGCCTTGACCGGACCGCCGGCAGCGCCCGGGCGCTACTACCGCAACCCGACGGGATGCGGCAACAGCCTCGACTTCGACAGCCCGGCGGTGATCCGCCTGGTCATGGACTCGCTCCGCTACTGGGTCGAGCAGATGCATGTGGACGGCTTCCGCTTCGATCTCGCCTCGGTGCTGGGGCGGCGGGGCGGCGGCGGCTTCCAGGCCCGCGCGCCCTTCTTCGACGCCGTCGCCCAGGACCCCGTGCTGGCCCGGGCCATCCTGATCGCCGAGCCCTGGGACGTCGAGGCCGAGCACGTCGGCAACTTCCCGATCGAGTGGAGCGAGTGGAACGGCCGCTTCCGCGATACCGGGCGCCGCTTCGTGAAGGGCGACGCCGGTCAGTTGCCCGACCTGGCCCGGCGGGTCACGGGTTCGGCCGATCTCTACGGCGACGATGGCCGCTCGGCCTTCAACGGGGTCAACTTCACCACCTGCCACGACGGGTTCACCCTGCACGACCTCGTGGCCTACGACGTCAAGCACAACGAGGCCAACGGCGAGGGTAACCGTGACGGCTCCAACGACAACCGCTCGTGGAACTGCGGGGCCGAGGGCGAGACCGACGATGCGGCCGTCCTCGCGCTGCGCGGCCGGCTGGCCCGCAATCACGCCTGCCTGCTGCTCTTCGCGGCGGGCACGCCGATGATCCTGGGCGGCGACGAGTTCCTGCGCACGCAGCGCGGAAACAACAACGCCTACTGCCAGGACAACGAGCTCAGCTGGTTCGACTGGGACGCCGCCGCCCGCCACGCAGACGTGGAGGCCTTCTTCCGGAAGGCGATCGCCCTCACGCGCCGCTTCCCGATCCTGCAGCGGCGCCGCTTCCTCCTCGGCCGTGACCTCGACGTCGACCGGGTCCCCGACGTCACCTGGTTCGGAACCGACCTGGGCTCACCGCGGTGGGACGATCCCGAGCTACGCACGCTCTGCTACCAGCTCGACGGCGGCGAGGAGCCGGCGACCCGGCGCGACTACCTGATCTTCGTCATTCTCAACGCCCACTGGGAGGCCCGGACGGTGCGGCTCCCGGAGCCGCGGACCGGGAGCCGCTGGTTCCGGGTCGTCGACACCAGTCTGCCGGCCGGTGAGGATTTCCGTGACGCCGGCCGCGAGGTGCCGCTCGACCCCGGCGATCACTACATCGCCAACGGCCGGAGCACCGTCCTCCTGCTGGGTCGGTAGGTCGGCGGCGCCCCCCTGCCGTTCTAGGCGCGCCGGGCCTTCTGGCGGGCGCGGGGGGCCGCGGGCACCTCGGCGACCGCCGCCCGCAGCGTCCTCAGCAGCGCCTGCGCCTCGGTGCTCAGCGGACGCTGACGCGGATGGATGACGTCGAGGCTGCGGCTGAGCGGCTCGGCGTCGCGGACCTCGATGGCGCGCAGCCGCTGGCGGCGGATCTCGTGCAGCACCGCGATCTGCGGCAGGAAGGCCAGCCCGATCCCCCGCTCCACCATCCGCTTGGCCGCCTCGATCGACTCCACCTCGAGCACCACGTTGGGCACCAGCCCCGCCCGGCGGAAGAGCCCGTGGGACAGCGTCCAGTCGCTGGAGCCGCGGTCGAACAGGATCAGGGGCTGGGCGGCCACCTCCTCGAGCCGGGCCCGGCCCGCCCGCGCCATGGCGCCGGCCGGCGCCGAGACGAGGACGAGTGGGTCGTCGCGCAGGCTCACCGTCTCGATCTCCGGATGGTGGAGCGAGCGGGCCAGGCCCAGCTCGGCCTCCCCCGCCAGCACCATGCCCAGCACCTCCTTGGAGTGGCCGGAGCGCACCGTGATGAGCGTCTTGGGGTGCGCGGTCTGGAACCGCTTGAGGACGTCGGGGAGCAAATAGGTACAGATGGACAGGGCGGCGGCGATGGTGATGGCCCCCCCGTTCGACGGCCGCAGGTCGTGCACGGCCTGGCGGGCCAGCGCGACCGCCCGCAGCAGCTGCTCGGCGTGGGGGCGCAGCGCGCGCCCGGCCGGGGACAGCGCCAGCCCCGTGTGGGCGCGGTCGAACAGGGACACCCCGAGGGAGTCCTCGAGCGCCTTGATGCGGGCGCTGATGGCCGGCTGGGTGACCCGGAGGGCGTCGGCGGCCCGGCGGAAGCCGCCGAAGGTGCCGACGGCGAGGAAGGCTTCGACCTGGGCGATCTCCACTGATTCGACTCCTTTATGACGCGGCCTGCCACGATACGAGTCCATTATGCGGTATGTGAAATATCTTTCCGATCTAGAAATTCTATCGCCCCGATAAAAACAATGAGGTTGTGGCGCCCGAGCGCGGACGGCACACTGACTGCAACGTCAGCAGGGCGTTGGTCACCGTCAAGGAGGACGAGGCAATGCCACCTCAGTGTCGATGCGGAACCGAGATACACAACGCGTTTCACAGCTTCGGGTGTCTGGAGTGCGGAGCCGCCTGCTGCCCGGCCTGTGCGATCTCCCTGGAGTCGGCCACCTACTGCCCGGCCTGCGCCGGCGCGCTGCTGGAGTCGGCCACCGTGCGGCCGGGACGGCCGTTCGACCTCCAGTGAGGGGACCGCGAGCCGTTACCTCTGCTACGTCGAATTCGACGCCTTTCCCCATTGCCGCCGGTGTGCGCTCATGACCCCACTGGCGCCGCCGGCCTGAGGAGCCCCATGCACAACCCGGGCAAGACATTTCGCGAGCTGCTCCGTGCCGAGCCCTACCTGTTCACGGGCGGCGTCTACTCACCGCTCGACGCCCAGATCGCCGAGCGGGTAGGCATGAAGTCCATCTACCTCAGCGGGTACTCGATGGCTCTGGCCAACGGCTGGCCCGACATGGGCTTCCTGACCCAGACCGAGGTGGCTCGCATCGGCGCCATGGTGGCCAGCGCCGTGGAGATCCCCGTCATCGCGGATGCCGACGACGGCTATGGCAACGCGCTCTCGACCATCCGGACGGTGCAAGAGTACGTGCGCAGCGGGGTGGCCGGCATCCACATCGAGGACCAGGTGTTCCCCAAGCGCTGTGGCCACATTGCTGGCAAGACGATCATTCCGCTCGATCAGGCCGTCGGCAAGTACCGCGCGGCCATCGACACCCGTGACCGGCTGAACCCGGATTTCGTCATCATCGCCCGCACCGACGCCTTCGGCGCCGTGGGCGGCAGCCTCGAGGAGACCATCCGGCGCGGCCGCGCCTACGCGGATGCCGGCGTGGATCTCGTGTGGCCGGAGCTGTCGAGCGCCGACCGCGGGCCCGCCGTCGCCTTCGCCCGGGCCATGCGCGAGTCTCATCCCCGCACGCCGCTGGCCTTCAACTACTCGTCGTCGTTCAAGTGGCACAAGGACCCCAATCCGTTCACGTTCGCGGAGCTGGGCGAGCTCGGCTACCGGTTCATCTTCATCACGCTCTTCGCCGCCCACGCCGGCATGTACGCGGTGTGGAACGCGATGGAGGAGCTGGTGAAGGACCAGGAGCAGGCCCAGTGGCGGCTGGAGAAGACCAAGATGGGGCACCCGACCGAGAGCCACCACGTGATGGCCCGGGTCAGCGAGTTCCAGGAGCTCGAGAAGCGCTACATCCCCGGCAGCGACGAGCGCATCAAGGGCTCGGCGGGGTACGACGACTCGCGCATGCACTGACGTACCTCGGAGGGGGGCTTCGCCCCCCTTCCGACGGTCGTCGCGCGCCTAACGGCGCGCTCCTTCCTGCCTCCCCCCAGATCGGATTGCGCGGGCGAAGCCCGCGCTCGAACGCGGTGAATCGGTTGCTAGTCTCGTGACCAGCGACTGATCAGTAGCTCTTCGGCAACCCCAGGACGTGTTCGCTGATGTAGTTGAGGGCCATCTGCTGGGAGACGGGGGCGATCTTGTAGAGGCGGACCTCACGCCAGAGGCGCTCGACGTGGAATTCCTTGGCGTAGCCGTAGCCGCCGTGGGTCTGCAGGGCGACGTCGCAGGCCTCGAAGCCGGCCTCGGCTGACAGCAGCTTGGCGGCGTTGGACTCGGCGCCGCACGGGCGGCCCTGGTCAAAGAGCCAGGCGGCCTTGAGACACATCAGCTCGGCCGTCTCCAGCTTGGCCCAGGCCATGGCCAGCGGATGGGCGATCGCCTGGTTCTTGCCGATGGGCCGATCGAACACCACGCGCTCCTTGGCGTAGTCGACGGCGCGGGCCAGCGCGGCCCGGCCGATCCCCACCGCCTCGATCCCGGTAAAAATCCGCTCGGGGTTGAGCGAGTCCAGCAGGTGATAGAAGCCCGACCCCACCTCGCCGACCACGTTCTCGACCGGCACCTCGAGGCCGTCGATGTAGATCTCGTTGGAGTCGACGGCGGCCCGGCCCAGCTTCTCGATCACCTGCACCGTGATCTTGCTGCGGTCGAACTCCGTGAAGAACAGCGTGAGGCCCTTGAACGGCTTGGCCGCATCGCGCGGCGCCGTCCGGGCCAGCAGCAGGATGTGGGTGGCGTTCTGGGCGTTGGTGTTCCACACCTTGCGGCCGTTGACGACGAAGCGGTCGCCCGTGCGCTCGGCCCGCGTCTGGATCCGCGAGGTGTCGGTGCCGGCGTTGGGCTCGGTGACGCCGAAGGCCATCACGATCTCGCCGGTGGCAATGCGCGGCAGGTACTTGCGCTTGAGCGCCTCGGTGCCGTGCTTCATGACCGGCATCGGCGGGAAGCAGTAGAAATGGATCGGCGAGCAGCCGCTGGTACCGGCGCCGGAGGCGGCGATGTCATGCAGCATCAGCGCGGCCTCGGTGACGCCCAGTCCGGAGCCGCCGTACTCCTCGGGCACGATCACGCCCAGCCAGCCGGCCTGGGCGAAGGCCTTGACGAACTCGAACGGATACTCGGCCTTGCCGTCTTTCTCCAGCCAGTACTCGGGCGGGAAGGAGCGGGCCAGCGCGGAGACCTCCTTGCGGATCAGCTCGTGCTGCTCGGTCAGCGTGAAGTCCATGGCACCTGCCTCGGCGAGGATGGCCCTGATTCTACTTGAATGGTTTTGAGCCCGCCGCCGATACGATAGCCCTCGATGACACCTCCTCCGGCCGGCTTCTCCTGGCTCGACACGCTGAAGGCCGTGCGCCGACCGGGGCCGCCGCCGCCGGGCTGCTGGCCGTCGCGGCCGTACTGGTCACCGGCTGCCTGGTGACCATCCTTGCCCTGGCGGGGCTCGGCCAGGACTGGTACGACAACCCGCACCGATTCTTCGGCGAGCGAAAGGCCGGGACCTATCTGTCCTTCCTGAACCTGGTGGCAACCGGCGCCATGGCGGCGGTCATCGCCCGGAGGCTGGGCCCGGTGCCCTTCGCGCGCTTCTGGCGGCTCGCCGCCATCGGCTTCGTCTGGCTCGGCTGCGACGATCTGTTCACGCTTCACGAGCAGATCGACCGCGGTGTCCACGCCGTCCTGGGCTGGGATCCCGAGGACCCGATCACCGACCATCTGGACGACGTCATCGTGGCCGGCTACGGCGTCCTCGCCCTGCTCCTGGCCCATCGCTACCGCGTCGAGCTAGCGCGCCTGACCTGGATGCACCTCGTCCTCGGCGGCGCCTTCGGGCTTTTCACCGGGATGGTCGTCGCCGACTTCCTGCACTGGTCCAAGACGCTCGAGGACGGCCTGAAGGTCCTGTCCGGCACGCTGATCTTCGTCGGCTTCCTGGCCGCCCGACTGCGGCTCGCCCAGCTCCAACTTTGCCCAGCGGTCAACCTCTTGCCTCTACGCCTATATCGGAGGACCCAATGACCTTTGTCGAACGGATGATCGGCGCCGCCAGGCTCGACTCGGCCACCTACGAAGAGGTCGAGGCCGACCGCGCGGCCACGCCCCAGGCGCTGGCCGTCGTCGTGCTCGCCGCCGTGGCCGGGGGCATCGGCGTGGGCGCGGGTGTGCGCGGGTTGGTGCTGGGAACGATCTTCGGCCTCCTCGGCTGGGCGGTCTGGGCCTGGCTGATCTACTTCATCGGTACCCGCTGGCTGGCCGAGGCGGACACCAGGGCCGACGCCGGGGAGCTGCTGCGCACCATGGGCTTCGCGACCACGCCCGGCATCCTCCGGGTGGTCGGGATCGTGCCGGTCCTCGGCCCCCTGGTGACCATCGTCGCCGCCGTGTGGACGCTGGTGGCCATGGTCGTCGCCGTCCGCCACGCCCTGGACTATCGGTCCACCGGCCGGGCCATCGGAGTCTGCATCATCGGCTGGCTCGTGCAGGTCGTCATCCTCATCCTGGTCACCGCCCTCGTGCCGCGCCCGACCTGAGGTAGAATCCGGCGGCATGGCGGTCGAGGGCCTCTACGCGCTGCAGAATGGCTTCATGGGCGCCGAGCGGTCGCTGCTCTTCTACGGCGAGTACTCGGAAGCGCGCGTGCAGATCCCGATCGCCTGCTGGCTGATCCGGACCACCGACGGCCTGGTCCTGTTCGACACCGGCGTGTCGCCCCGGGCGGTGCCCGGCCTGATGCGCAACGATCCCTTGGCGCGCTTCACCGAGGAAGACCTCCTCGTCCATCGGCTGGACGCGCTCGGCCTCGAGACCGACGACGTGAGCATGGTGGTGATGTCCCACCTGCACTACGACCACGCCGGCGGCGCCCACCTCTTCCCGAAGGCCGAGCTGGTCGTGCAGAAGGACGAGTACGCCTACGCCCACTACCCGGCCTCGTTCTTCGAGCCGTTCTACTACAAGAGGAACTTCGACCTGCCGGGCTATCGCTGGCGGCTGCTCGACGGCGACACCGAGCTGGCGCCGGGGCTGACCGTGCTGCGCACCGACGGCCACACGCCCGGCCACCAATCACTCCTCGTCCAGCTGCCGCGCGCGGGCCCGATCATCCTCACCGGGGACGCCTGCTACTGGCTGGAGCACGCCCAGCGCCACCGCGTCCCCGGCGTCGTGTGGAATCCCACCCTGGCCCTGCACTCCATCAAGCGGATCACCACGCTGGCCCGGCTGCTCGACGCCCGCATCGTTCCGGGTCACGATCCGGAGTTCTGGAAGACGGTTCCCCGCTCGCCCGACGCGTATCGCTGAGCGAAAATCTGTCGGCTGCCCCCGGCGGGCCGGCCAGTTTCGAACCGGTCTGCGGCCGCTCCTCTCGCTGAAATCGCCGAACATTCGCACTTTTCGGTCTGGCACCCCTCCTGCACTTGCGTGGCCGCGCGGACCCCATAGGAGGGTTCAACAATGAACAGACTGCGAAATCAGCGCGGCTTCACCCTCATCGAGCTCCTCATCGTCGTGGCGATCATCGGCATCCTCGCCGCGATTGCCGTGCCGCTGTACGCCAACGTCCAGCAGCGCGCGCGCATCGCCAAGGGCCAGGCCGACACGCGGGCCGTCTCGTCCGCGGTCAGCATCTACATGGCGCATTGCGGTGGTCTGCCGGCTCCGGCCGGTGCGGCTGCCACCAACTGCCCGACGTCCACCGCGGCCGCCGCGGGCGACCTCCCGGTGGTTCTCTTCTCGCAGCAGACGAACGCGCAGGCGCAGCTCGGCGGTCCGTTCCTGAACAGCGCCCCGACGCTTCCGGCCGCCTGGACGGGCTCGGGCACCTCGTACAAGTACTCGCTGGCCGCGAACGGTACGTTCCTGGTCTGCGGCAGCGGTGACAACACGGCCGCCGACTCCAACGGCGGCACCACCTGCCCCTGAGCTAGCCTCACCACCCGGCCATGGCGGGGATGCGATACTCCCCGCCATGGCCGACATCGTCTCCCGCCTGACCGCGCTCGACTGGGCGGCCCTCGAACGCTCGCTGTGGGACTGGGGGTACGCGAAGACCCCGCCCCTGCTCACCCCCGACGAGTGCGCCGAGCTGATCACCACCTACGACGACGACGCGCGCTTCCGCAGCCGGATCGACATGGCGCGCTACCGGTTCGGTGTCGGTGACTACAAGTACTTCGCCGAGCCGCTGCCGCCGCTCGTGCAGGCGCTCCGCCACCACGCCTATCCGCCGCTGGCCGCCATCGCCAACCAGTTCGAGGCGGCGCTGGACACCGCGACGCTGCACCCGCCCGACCTGGCCGGGCTGCTCGCGCTCTGTCACCGCCGGGGCCAGACCAAGCCGACGCCGCTGCTCCTGCACTACGAGGCCGGCGGCTACAACTGTCTGCATCAGGACATCTACGGCGACGTCGTGTTCCCGCTGCAGCTCACCTGCTTCCTGAGTCGGCGCGGGGTGGACTACGAGGGCGGCGACTTCCTGCTGCTGGAGCAGCGGCCGCGCGCCCAGTCGCGCGGCGAATCGATCGCCACCGAGCAGGGAGAGATCCTGATCTTCCCGACGCGCCACCGCCCCGTGCAGGGTGCGCGCGGCTGGTATCGCGCGGCCATGCGCCACGGCGTGAGCCGGGTGCGCGGCGGGCGGCGCTACACGCTCGGCATCATCTTTCACGACGCGCGCTGAGGACCGCCGACATGCCCGACTCTCCCGCCCTCGACCTCGTGATCAAGAACGTGCGCGTCGTCCGGCCCGGCCGGCCGGAGGTCGAGTCGCTCGATCTCGGCGTCCGCGACGGTCGCTTCGCGCGCATCGCACCCGACATTGCCGTCACCGAGGCCCGGGAGGTCTACGACGGCCACGGGCGTCTCGGCTTCCCGGGAATCGTGGACGCCCACACCCACGTGGGCATCTACGGGCCGCTGGCCGACGACGCCGTGAGCGAGAGCCGGGCCGCGCTGAGCGGGGGCGTCACCACGATGCTCACCTACTTCCGAACCGGCCAGTACTACCTCAACCGCGGCGGCGCCTACGCGGAGTTCTTCCCCGAGGTCCTGCGCCAGTCCGAGGGGCGCTACCACTGCGACTACGGCTATCACCTCGCCCCCATCGCCGCCTCCCACGTGGGCGAGATGGAAGCGCTGGCCGTGCGGCACGGCGTCCCCTCGTTCAAGATCTTCATGTTCTACGGCGGCTACGGCCTGCACGGCCAGGCCGGCCAGGACGAGCAGCGCCGCTTCCTGATGGTCGGTCCCGAGGACGCGTACGACCTGGCCCACTTCGAGTTCATCCTGCGCGCGGCCGGACGCATCCAGGCGGCCCATCCCGCGCTGGCCCCGCACGTGAGCGTGAGCCTGCACTGCGAGATCGCCGATATCCTCAACGCCTACACGCGCCTCGTCGCAAAGGATCCGGGTCTCGCGGGGCTCCGGGCCTACAGCGCGGCGCGCCCTCCGCACTCCGAGGGACTGGCGGTGTGGATCGCCGCCTACCTGGCCAGCGAGGCGGCGTGCGCCAACGTCAACCTGTTGCACCTGTCCTCGCGCAAGGCGCTGGAGGCGGCCCTCACCATGGCCGGGGTCTTCCCCCACATCGACTTCCGGCGCGAGATCACCGTCGGCCATCTGCTGCTCGACGTCGACACGCCCACCGGCGCCTATGCGAAGGTCAATCCGCCCATCCGCCCGCGCGAGGACGTCGAGTTCCTGTGGCGAGCGGTGCTCGACGGCAAGGTCGACTGGATCGTGAGCGACCACGCCTGTTGTGCCGAGGAGGTGAAGGGCGCCGGCGGAGGCGGCGGCGACGTCTGGCTGGCCAAGGCCGGCTTCGGGGGCACCGAGTACCTGCTGGCCGGCGTGTTCAGCGAGGGCCGCAAGCGCGGCCTGCCCTATCACCGCATGGCCGAGCTGCTGGCGCTCAACCCGGCGCGCCGCTACGGCCTGCTGCACAAGGGCGACATCGCCGTCGGCCTCGACGCCGACCTCGCCCTGCTCGACCCCGAGCAGCGCTTCACCGTCCACGCCGCCGAGTCGCCGTCCGCCCAGGGCTACACGCCGTTCGAAGGCCAGGAGCTCACCGGCCGGGTCACCGCCACCTTCCTGCGCGGGAGCCTGGCCTGGGAGCACGGCCGCGTGGTCGGGCCCGCCCGCGGGCGCTATATCCGCCGGCCCGCGTGATCACGCTCGGTGTCGATCTCGCGTCCCGGCCCGAGCGCACCGCCGCCTGCGCGATCGAGTGGGCGGACGGTCGCGCGCGCGTGGTGGATGTCGCGTGCGGCCAGGACGACGAGGCGCTGCTGACGCGCATCGCCGGCGCCGACAAGGTCGGGATCGACGCGCCGTTCGGCTGGCCGGCGGCCTTCGTCGACGCGGTCGCGCGCTTCCACGCCGGCGGACCTTGGCCGGCGGCGACCGTGCAGACGCTGCGCTACCGCGAGACCGACCGCGTGGTCGCGGCGCGCACGGGCCGCTGGCCGCTCAGCGTGTCCACCGATCTGATCGGCGTGCCGGCCTTCCGGGCCGCGCGCCTACTGTCGCGGTTGGCCGAGGTGGGCGAGAAGGTCGATCGCGCCGGCGGCGGGCGGCTGGTCGAGACCTATCCGGCCGCCGCGCTGCGCCTGTGGGGCTTCGCCTCCACCGGCTACAAGCGGCGCGAGGGCCAGTCGAGCCTGGGGCAACTGCTGTCCGCCCTGCGCAAGCGCACCGGCGCCTGGCTCGACGTGGACGCCGCCACCCGGCGGCTGTGCGCGCGCAGCGACGATGCTCTCGACGCGCTCGTGGCAGCGCTCGTGGCCCGCGCCGCCGCCCTGCACCTCTGCACGCCGCCCCCCGCCGAGCACGCCGCCGCGGCCGCCGTTGAAGGGTGGATCGCGCTCCCCGCGCCCGACTCTCTGGACGTGCTGGCTGGCGTAGACCCCGAATCCGAGACGCGCCCATGAACGTGGGGCGCGCGGCGCGGGCGGCCGGGGTGCCTGGGTCTCCTGAGGTTCCGTTGGCTTCGATCGTGTCGGGCCACGCGTAGGACAGGCTCCGACCGACCCTTCGCGCCCCGGGTCGTCTCTCGCGGAACCGAAGGGGACCCAGGCACCCCGGCCGCCCGCGCCGCGCGCCCCACGCGCGCGGGCGGACCGCTGAGTCGGCGCTCTAGACGGGCCGGCGGATCACAGCGAGGAAGCGGTCGCCGAAGGTCTCGAGCTTCCAGTCGCCCACGCCCTTGACGTCGCGGAGTTGCTCGCGCGTCGATGGCCGCAGGCGGGCCATGTCGCGCAGCGAGGCGTCGCTGAAGATCAGGTAGGGCGGGACGCCGCGCTCGTCGGCGATGCTCCGTCGCAGGCTGCGCAGGGCCTCGAACAGCACCCGGTCGTAGGCGCCGGCGTCGCCCGGCGGCCGGATGCCCGCCACCTCCGGCTCGAGTGGGCTGCCCGCATCGGCGGCCGTCGCCCGCACGGCCCCGGCGCTGGTCAGGGCCGGAGCCGCTCCCTCGCCGCGGAGCACCGCACGCCCCTGCTCGGTCAGCGTGACGGTCGGATACTCGTCGTCGGTGCGGGTGAGCAGGCCGTGGGCGAGGAGCTGGTCGATCCAGCCGCGCACGCGCGCCTTCGTTTCTCCGCGCAGCCGGCCGTAGGCGGCGAGCCGGTCGTGGCGGAGCTGGGTGATCCGGCTGGTGCCGGCGCCGGCCAGCACGTCGGCCACGTGAGTGGCACCGAAGCGGCCACGCAGCTCGTCGACGCCCTCCAGGATGCGCGCCGCCACACCGGAGGTGTCCTCGCCCTGCACCGTCTCGCCGAGACAGACGTCGCAGGCGCCGCAGCCCGCGCGCTGGTACTCCTGCCCGAAGTAGGTCACGAGCGCGCGATGGCGGCACACGGCCTGCTGGCAGAACGCGTACATCTCGCCGAGCTTGCGCAGCGCGCCCGGCGGGGGCTCGCCACCGTCGAGCGCCATCACCGACTTCCAGAGCCCGTAGTCACTGCCGCTCACCAGCAGCAGGCACTCCGCCTCCAGGCCGTCCCGGCCCGCGCGGCCGGCCTCCTGCTGGTAGTGCTCGAGCGACTTCGGCATGCCCGTGTGGATGACGTAGCGCACGTTGGAGCGGTCGATGCCCATGCCGAACGCGACGGTGGCGACCACGATGTCGGTGCGCTCGTTGACGAATGCTTCCTGGTTGGCTCGGCGCTCCTCGTCGCTCAGGCCGGCGTGGTAGCGCACGGCCCGGAAGCCGCGGCGGACCAGCGCGGCGGCCAGCTCCTCCACCTCGCTGCGGCGGATGCAGTACACGATCCCGGCCTGGTCGCGGTGGCGCTGGATGGCCGCCACCACCTGCCCCAGCCGGTCCGTCCGCGGCCGCACACGATAGATGAGGTTGGGCCGGTCGAAGGAGCCGACGAGGACCCGCGGATCCTTCAGGCGCAGCTCGGTGACGATGTCGCCGCGCACCTGCGGCGTGGCCGTGGCCGTGTAGGCGTGAACGGCCACGTCGGGAAGCGCCTGGCGCAGCGCCCGCAGCTGCCGGTACTCCGGACGGAAGTCGTGGCCCCACTGGCTGATGCAGTGCGCCTCGTCGACGGCCACGAAGGCGGGGGCGGCGCGCTGCAGCCGTTCGAGAAAGCCGTCCATGACGAGCCGCTCGGGAGCCAGGTAGAGCAGCTGCACGCCGCCACCCACGACGGCGCGCATGACCGAGGCCCGCTCGGCCGGCGTCTGGCTGCTGTTGAGCACGCGCGGCCGGCACGCCCGCCTGGCGCAGGCCGTCGACCTGGTCCTTCATGAGGGCGATCAGCGGAGAGACGACGACGGCGAGGCGGCGGAGATGGGCGGCGGGCGCCTGGTAGCAGAGTGACTTGCCGCCGCCGGTCGGCAACACGACGAGCGAGTCGCGACCTTCGAGCACGCAGCCGACCGCCTCTTCCTGTAGCGGGAGAAAGCGATCGTAACCCCAGATGCGACGAACCGTCTCGTGCAGAAACTCAGTCTGGATGATGGCGCGATGATAGCCGAGGGCTCACGGCCCGGCTAGAGTGCATGGATGGACACAGGCCAGATCGCTCAGACTATGCACGGAGGAGTGAGAGCTGCTCGGGCTCGGGCGGCGGCTCCAGCGGGCGCGTCCGGCGATCGGCGATCGCGTGCTCGGCCCGAAGCGCTGCCACGCGCGTCTTGATCGGCTCGAGCTCACGGCGATCCGGGTACGGGGTGCGATAGAGCTGCTCGTAGCGCGGGAGCAGGGCCGGCCAGTGGCGCGCAAGGCCCTCGAGGAAGTGCTCGCGTGTGCCGGGGCGCAGGTAGAGGATGTTGCACCAGAGACCGGTAGCCCCGGCCTCGCGGGCGGCTCGCACGACCTCGGCCAGCTGCGCCGGCGCGTCGGAGATCCCGGGCAGGATCGGCGCCATCCCGACCCCGGCGTCGATGCCGGCATCGACCAGCCTCCGCAACGCCCGTAGGCGCTGGCGCGGCGGGGCGGTGCCGGGCTCGGTCCGGCGCCAGACCTCGAGGTCCAGCGTGGGCACCGAGAAGCTCACGTGCACGCCGGCCCGGGCGGCGCCCGCCTGCAGAACGTCGATGTCGCGCACGATCATGGGTCCGCGCGTGACGATGCTGAACGGGTTGCGCGCGGCCGCCAGCACCTCCAGGCAGCGCCGCGTGAGCCGGTACCGACCCTCGGCCGGCTGGTACGGATCGGTCGCGGCGCCAATCGCCACGGACTCGCGCTTCCACGACGGCCGCGCCAGCTCCCGCGCCAGGACCTCGGCCACGTTGAGCTTCACGCGGATGGAGCGGCCGTAGCGGTCGTCCGAGGGGCGGTCGGCGCGGCGCTCGAAGGCGCGCACGTAGCAGAACGTGCAGCGGTGGACGCAGCCCATGTACGGGTTGAGCGACCAGCCGAAGTCCATCCCCTTCACGCGGTTGAGCGCCGACTGACAGGGCTCCTCGCGGTACTCGACGTCCATGCCTTATCACTATACAGACGTTGAGATGGTCTGCCAAGTGATCGTGCTGAGCATGACTCGGAAAATGTAGACAGGTTAGTGGCTTGGCACCACTACTCGCAGTCCCGGCTAGAGGGCTCCCTCAGGCCCTGGTGGGGTCGGGCCCGACCTTCACCAGCATCTTGCCGAGGTTCTCGCCGCGCAGGAGACCGATGAACGCGCGCGGGGCCTGGTCGAGCCCTTCCACCACGTCCTCGCGGTACTTCAGCCGGCCCTCGCGCAGCCAGCCGGCCGTGTCGGCGAGGAACACCGGCATACGATCGACGTGATCGGACACGATGAACCCGCGCACCGTGAGCCGGTTGAAGAGCAGCGGCGCCAGGTTCGGCCCCGGCGGCAGGTCGGTGGCGTTGTACTGTGAGATGAGCCCGCAGATCGGGATGCGTGCGAACGGATTGACCAGCCGCAGCACGGTGGTGAAGACGTCGCCGCCGACATTGTCGAAGTAGACGTCGATGCCCTTCGGGCAGGCGTCCTTCAGCGCCGCGAAGAGATCCGGCGAGCGATAGCTCACGCAGGCGTCGAAGCCCAGCTCCTTCACGACGTAGTCGCACTTGGATTGCGGGCCGGCCACGCCGACCGCGCGGCAGCCCTTGATCCGGGCCAGCTGGCCCACGATCGATCCGACGGCCCCCGCCGCCGCCGAGACGACGACCGTCTCGCCCGGCTTGGGCTGGCCGAGGTCGAGCAACCCGACGTAGGCGGTCATGCCCGGCATGCCGAGCACCCCGAGCGCCGTCGAGACGGGCGCAATCTTCGGATCGAGCTTGAGCGGGCCGAACGGTCCCGGCGCTGAGCCCACCTTGGCCACGTGGTAGGCCTGCCAGCCACCGTAGCCGAGGACGACGTCACCGACCTTGAAGGCTGGATGCTGGGACTCGACCACCTCGCTCACGGTGCCGCCGACCATCGGCTGGCCGATCTCGACCGAGGCCGTGTACGACTTGCGATCGCTCATGCGGCCGCGCATGTACGGATCGAGCGAGAGATAGATGGTGCGGCAGAGAACCTCGCCCTCGCCCGCCGCCGGCAGCGGTGCGTCCGCGATCTCGAAGTCGGTGGGCTTGGGCTCCCCGACCGGTCGGCTCCGGAGCAGCACGCGGCGATTGATGATGGCTGGCACGGTGGGGTCCTCCCGCCGGGATTGTCCGCCACGCCTGCCCACCTTGCAACGGCCCGGACCCTCCGCTATCGTGCGGCCATGCCTGCGACCACGCGTCTGGCCGAGTTCGTCGTCAAGACCACGCTGCGCGACTGCCCCGACGCCGCTGTCGCCCAGGTGCGCCGGGCCGCTCTCGACTCGATCGGGGTCGTCCTGGCCGGCGCGAGCGAGCCGGTGGCCGGCAGCGTGCGCGCGGTCGCCCGGGCCGAGGGCGGCGCCCCGCTGTGCACGGTGCTCGGTACCTCGCTGCGCACCTCGGCCACGTGGGCCGCGCTGGCCAACGGCACCGCCGGTCACGCCCACGACTTCGACGACACGAACTTCGCGCTCCTCGGCCATCCCAGCGTGCCGCTGCTCGCCGCGATCCTCGCGGCGGCAGAGACCGAGCCGGCCGACGGCGCCGCCGTCACCGCGGCCTACCTGATCGGCTTCGAGGTGAGCGCGGCGCTGGGCGCGGCGCTCAACCCCGGCCACTACACGCGGGGCTGGCACGCCACGGCTTCCATCGGCTCGCTGGGCTGCGCGGCGGCGGCGGCGAGCGTGCTCGGCCTCGACCTGGTGCAGACGCGCCACGCGCTCGGGCTGGCCGCCTCCCTGGCCTCCGGCCTCAAGGAGAACTTCGGGTCGATGACCAAGCCGTTCCACGCCGGCCACGCCGCTCGTAACGGCGTGTTCGCGGCGCTGGTCGCTCGCGAGGGGCTCACCGCCTCCGACTCGGCGCTCGAGGGCCGCCAGGGCTACGCGGCGGCGTTCAGCCAGGCGACCCTGGCCCCCGACGCCTTCGATCACCTCGGCCAGCGCTGGCAGGTGCTCACCTCCGGCATCGCGGTGAAGCCCTACCCCTCGTGCGCGCTGACCCACTCGGCCATCGATGCGCTGCTGGCCCTGCGCGCCCACCACGGCCTCGGCGCCGAGCAGGTGGCCGAGATCGAGGTCGGCGTCAACCACGTCGTCCCCGACGTGCTGCGCCACGACCGTCCCACCAACGGGCTGGAGCGCAAGTTCTCGATGCAGTTCTGCGCGGCGGCGGCGCTGGCCTCCGGCCGCGTCGACCTGGGCTCGTTCGGCGACGGGCCGGTCGCCGACGCCGGGACCCGCGAGCTCATGGGCCGCGTGCGGATGGTGGTCGATCCCACGCTGCCCGATGGCCTCAGCGAACAGGCCTGGACCCGTGTCACGGTCCGCCTGCGCGATGGTCGCACCCTCGATTCTGCGCCCCGGGGCGCGTCCGGCCATCCCGAGCAGCCGCTCTCCGACGCGCAACTTCGCGACAAGTTCCTGGCCTGTGCGACGCCGGTCATCGGCGCCGACGAGGCGGACGGCGTCGCCACGCAGCTCACGCACCTGGAAGATATTCCCGATGTCCGCGCGCTGACCGCGCGGCTCGTAACGGCGAGGGACTGAGCCATGGCTGCACTCGACGGAATCAAGGTCCTGGAGCTGGCCCGCGTGGCCCCGGCGGAGATGCCCGGCATGTTCATGGCCGACATGGGCGCCGACGTCCTGAAGATCGAGACGCCGGAGCCCGGGCGCCAGGAGGACGAGCAGTCGATCCGCCGCACCATTCACACCTTCGTGAATCGCAACAAGCGCTCCATGGCCCTCAACATGAAGGCGCCGGAGGGCCAGGCCATCTTCCGCAAGCTCGCCGCCGGCGCCGACGTCATCGTGGAGGGCTTCCGGCCCGGCGTCATGGACCGGCTCGGCGCCGGCTACGAGACGCTGAAGGCGCTCAACCCACGGATCGTCTACTGCTCGCTGTCCGGCTTCGGCCAGGACGGGCCGTACAAGAACTACCCTGCCCACGACATGAACTACCTGTCGCTGGGCGGCGTGCTCAACCTGATCGGGGATGCCGGCAGCAAGAAACCGGTCATCCCGCTCAACCTGGTCGCCGACTACGCCGGCGCCAGCCTGCACGGCGCCCTCGGCATCGTGCTGGCGCTGTTCGCCCGCGAGCGGACCGGCCGCGGGCAGC
This sequence comes from uncultured Candidatus Rokubacteria bacterium, assembly GCA_963827505.1. Classification (GTDB taxonomy): domain Bacteria; phylum Methylomirabilota; class Methylomirabilia; order Rokubacteriales; family CSP1-6; genus AR5. The sequence goes on from CAWHBD010000001.1 coordinate 750,312, forward strand.
ACGTGGACGTCTCCTACCTGGACACGACGGTGTCGCTGCTGGCCGCCACCCCCAACATGCGCTACTTCTTCTCGGACGGCCTGGCGCCCCGGCGGGGCGAGGGCTTCCTGGGCGGCTCCTATCCCTACTACGCGATCTACGAGACGCGCGACCAGAAGCTGCTGACCATCGGCTGCACCGAGCCGTGGCTGTGGGAGAACTTCTGCAAGGCGATCGGCCGGCCGGACTTCGCGCGCTTCGCCCGCCAGGCCGACCAGCTCGTGCGCGCCGCCAACCCCGAGGAGGCGGCCGCCCGCGATGCCATCGAGGCGGTCATCCGCACCCGCGACCGCGACGACTGGTACGAGTTCCTGGTCAAGCACGACGTGTGCGTGGGCAAGGTCTACGACATCGAGGAGATGGTGGCCGATCCGCAGATCAACCACCGCGGCATGATCGTCGACGTCGAGCACCCGACCCACGGCCGCGTGCGCCAGTTCGGGATCGCCATCAAGCTGTCCGACACGCCGGGCACGATCCGCACCGCCGCCCCGCTGGGGGGCGAGCACACCGAGGCCATCCTGAAGGACCTCGGCCTCGGCACCGGCGACATCGCCGGCCTCCGCGAGCGCAAGGTCATCGAGTAGCGCCACCGGCGTGGAGCGCTGGCGGCAGCTGGCCGTCCTCTCGCTGGCGGAGCTGCTGGCTCTCTGCGTGTGGTTCAGCGCCTCGGCGGTGCTGCCGGCGCTCCGGCGCGAGTGGGCGCTCGGCGACGGCGGCGCTGCCGCCCTGACCATCGCCGTGCAGGCCGGGTTCATCATCGGCACCCTGGGCGCCGCCCTCGCCAACCTGCCCGACGTGTGGCCGGCCCGCTCCGTCATGGTGGCGGGGGCCGCGCTCGGCGCGCTGGCCAACGGGATGCTCGCGCTGACCGTGCACGACCTCGGCCCCGCGCTGGCGCTGCGCTTCCTCACCGGGGTGGCGATGGCCGGCGCCTACCCGCCCGCGATGAAGATCATGGCTACGTGGTTCCGGGCCGGGCGCGGGCTGGCCCTCGGGATCCTCGTCGGCGCCCTCACGGTCGGCTCCGCCGCACCCCACCTGATCCGCGGTGTCACCGACCTGCCGTGGCGTCAGACCCTGCTCGTCGCCTCGGGGCTGGCCCTGCTCGGAGCCGGCCTCGTGGTGGCCTTCGTGCGCGAGGGGCCGTACGCCTTCCCGGCCGCCCGCTTCGACGTGCGCATGGCCGCCGCGATCTTCCGGGACCGGGCGCCGCGCCTGGCCTGCCTCGGCTACCTCGGCCACATGTGGGAGCTGTACGCGATGTGGGCGTGGATCGGCGTGTTCATGGCCGACAGTCTGCGCGCGCGAGGCGGCGGCGACTACCTGGGCGCCAACGCCAGCGGCGCGACCTTCGTGGTGATCGCCGTCGGCGCGCTCGGCTGCTGGGCGGGCGGCGTCGTCTCCGACCGGTGGGGACGCACGACGTTGACGATGCTGGCCATGGCGGCCAGCGGGGCCTGCGCGCTGGCCATCGGCTTCACCTTCGGCGGCCCGCCGGCGGTGACGCTGGTGCTCGCCGCCGTGTGGGGCGTCACGATCATCGCCGACTCCGCGCAGTTCTCGACCGCCGTCACCGAGCTCTGCCCACCCGCCTATGTCGGCACCGCGCTGACGACGCAGACGTGTGCGGGCTTCGCGCTGACAATGCTGACCATCTGGCTCATCCCGCCGGCGGTCGCCGCCGTCGGGTGGCGCTGGGCGTTCGCCACGCTCGCACTCGGCCCCGCGCTGGGCGTGGTCGCCATGGCCCGGCTGCGCGCGCTGCCCGAGGCGCGCGGCCTTGCGGGCGGCCGCCGCTGACGTTGGCGGGTTTACTTGAATCCCCGGGCACCATCGTCATACCGTAGGTGGGCATGGATCGCTACGACCTGATCGTCATCGGCTCGGGCCCGGCCGGTGAGAAAGGCGCCGCGCAGGCCGCGTACTTCGGGAAGCGCGTCGCGGTGGTCGAGCGGGAGCCCTTTCCGGGCGGCGCCGGGACCAACACCGGCACCGTCCCCTCCAAGACCCTGCGGGAGACCGCGCTCTATTTCTCCGGTCTCAACCAGCACGCCCTGTACGGCGTCGCCTCTCAGGTGAAGAGCGAGCTGACCGTCAAGGACCTGATGTACCGCGAGCAAGAGGTCGTCCGCTCGCTGCGCGGGGTCATCAGCGAGAACATCGCGCGGCACCGGATCGACTACCTGCAGGGCCACGCCAGCTTCGTCGATCCGCACACGGTCCGCGTGACCGCCGAGGGCCAGCCCGAGCGAGTGCTGCAGGCCGACGTGATCCTCATCGCCACCGGGTCGGTACCCACCCGCCCCAAAGACATCCCGTTCGAGGATCCGCGCGTGCACGACAGCGACGAGATCCTGGAGCTGGAGCGGCTGCCCCGCACGCTGGCCGTGGTGGGCGCCGGCGTCATCGGTTGCGAGTACACGACGATCTTCGGCGCGCTGGGCATCAAGGTCAGCCTCATCGACGGCCGTGACCGGCTGCTCGGCTTCCTCGACGCCGAGATGGCCGACCAGCTCCGGCTGCAGATGGGTTTCCTCGGCATCGACCTGCGGCTGAAGGAGGGCGTCACCAGTTACCACCCGGAGCCGGAGGGCGTGCGGCTCGAGCTGCAGAGCGGGGGCAGCCTGACCGTCGACCAGGTGCTGGTGGCGGCCGGCCGCGTGGCCAACGTCGGCAGGCTGGCCATCGAGCGGGCCGGGCTCACCGTCAACAAGCGCGGGCTGCTGGCGGTGAACGAGCTCTACCAGACCTCGGTGCCCCACATCTATGCGGCGGGCGACGTCATCGGCTTCCCGGCCCTGGCCTCGACCTCGATGGAGCAGGCCCGCGTGGCCATGGTGCAGGCCTTCGACCTGCCCAAGTACAAGACGCGGGTGGCGCCGGTCTTCCCGCTGGCCGTCTACACGATCCCCGAGATCGCCATGGCCGGCGAGACCGAGGAGAGCTGCCGTCAGAAGAAGATCGACTACTGCGTGGGGCGCGGCTTCTACCGGACGAACGCGCGCGGGCAGATCGTGGGCGATCTCTCGGGCGAGGTGAAGCTGGTCTTTCGTTACCCGGACAAGATGCTGCTGGGCGTGCACGTCATCGGGGAGATCGCCGCCGAGCTGGTCCACATCGGCCTCATCGCGCTGCAGACCGAGTGCACGATCGACATGTTCGTCAACACGGTGTTCAACTACCCCTCGCTCGGCGACGCCTACAAGTACGCCGCCTATGACGGCCTCGGCGCCTTCCAGCGCCGCGCCGCCACCGACCACCGCAGCTGACGCCCCGCGCTGCTCAGACGGGTCTCACACCACGGCGGGCGTGAGCTGGCGCAGGAGCACGGCGCCCTGCGCGTCGAGCCAGGCGCGGGTCGAGGTGTAGCCGAACCGCAGCGCCGCCTGGCTGGCCTCGAACCCCATCGAGGGCCCGAAGAGCAGATCGGTATCTTGCGGCGGCTGCAGCAGGTGGAAGGTCGTGCGCGGATACTTGACCGCCAGCGAGCCCATGCCGAGCTGCAGCAGGTTCTGACTGTAGATACGGCCAGCCTGCTCCATGATCGTGTAGACGCCGCGGGCCCGCATCGATCCCCCGTTGGCCGTCCGGTTGGGCACCAGCGGGTTCACCACGAACACCACGTCGGCCCCCGCCTCGGCGGCAAGGTCGGCGTGGCCGCTGAAGCCGACGCCCCCGTCGACGTAGTCGTGCCCCCCGATCGGTGTAGGGATCGAAGAAGCCGGGAATCGCCGACGACGCCGCCACCGCCTCGCTGATGGGAACCGAGGCTCAGCTCGCCGGCGCCGAACACCACTCGCTCGGCCGTGTTGAGGTCGACCGCCGGGATGAGCAACCGCCGCGGCAGGTCGCCGAACGAGTTCGGTAGCCGCGCGTGGCCAGCCCCAGCCGCATGAACCGCTCGAGCGCGGCCAGCGTGAAGAAGCCGGCCGGCAGCTCGCGCTCGGCCCGGGCCAGCACGTCGGGCAGGCACCGTCCGCCCCGCAGGACGTGCTTGCTGATGGCCCACACGAACCGGCCGAATCGCGTGCACGCCATCCGGAAGGCGTCGCCGGCGAACAGGACGCCGCGCCGGAAGTTGAGCGGGTCGTCGAGGTCTTGCTCGAGGATCTGGTAGATCTCGCTGGCCCGCACGCCGCTGGCCAGCAGGGCGGCCACCACGGAACCCGCGCTGCACCCCACGTAGACGTCGAACCCCGTTCCGCTGCCGTTGAGGCGCTCCTCGAGGGCCGTCATCGCGCCGACCTCGTACATGCCCCCGATGACCCCGCCGCCGGCCAGGGCCAGCGCGTACCGGGGTCGTGGCCTGGGCTCGGGCCGCCGCCTCAGGCGGCCCAGGGCGCGATGTACCATTTGCATGAGATCGATAGACAGCAAACGGCTTGCCATTCTAGACGGCCCGGAAATCCTCGGGAATGCTGGTGGACTCACGCCCATCGCGTGTGAAACGGGCAGACGACGTGACAAGTTTCTGGTCTGCTACGAACCTTACCGACCGAGTTTACCCGACCCTGGGCTCCCCTCGGGAGCGCCGGGAGACCCTGCCTACCCCCCGGGGTCGTTGAATCGCTGGGATCGGGCCGGCAGTCTAATCGGTATGGCTATCCTGATCCGGCCGGCAAAGGAACGGGGCCACGCCGACCACGGCTGGCTCGATACCTGGCACACGTTCTCGTTCTCCGACTACTACGACCCGCGGTTCATGGGCTTCCGCGGCCTGCGTGTCATCAACGAGGACTTCGTGGCTCCGGGCCGCGGCTTCCCCACCCACCCCCATCGCGACATGGAGATCATCACCTACGTGCTGGAGGGGGCGCTGGAGCACCGCGACAGCCTGGGCACCGGATCCGTCATCCGGCCCGGGGACGTCCAGCGGATGAGCGCGGGCACCGGTGTCCGCCACAGCGAGGCCAACCCCTCGCCCGCCGAGCGCGTGCATCTGCTCCAGATCTGGATCGAGCCGGCCAAGACCGGCATCGCGCCCAGCTACGAGCAGAAGGCCTTCCCCGACGAGGACAAGCGGGGGCGGCTGCGCCTCGTCGCCTCTCCGGACGCGGCCGACGGATCGGTGACCATCCACCAGGACGCGCGCGTGTACGCCACCGTGCTCGGCGCCGAGCAGTCGGCGACGCACCGCCTGGCGCCGGGCCGCCACGCCTGGGTGCACGTGGCGCGGGGGTCGCTGACGTTGAACGGCCAGCCCCTGGGCGCCGGCGACGGCGCGGCGGTCAGTGCTGAGGCGAGCGTGACGCTGGTCGGCGCTCCCGAGGGCGAGGCGCTGCTGTTCGACCTACCCTGAGCCTCAGCGGCTGCGGAGGAAGTCGAAGTCGCAGCCGCCGTCGGCCTGCAGCACGTGCTCGGCATACAGGCGGCGATAACCCCGGGCCGGCGCCGACTCGGACGCCGTGGGGACGCGGCGCGCCAGCTCGGCGGGATCGACGAGCAGATCGAGCCGGCGCTCCTTGACCGACAGCCGGATGCGATCGCCGGACTGCACACGGGCCAGCGGGCCGCCGACGGCCGCCTCCGGGGTCACGTGTAGCACGATGGTGCCGAAGGCGGTCCCGCTCATGCGCGCATCCGAGATCCGCACCATGTCCGTCACCCCCGCCCGCGAGAGCTTGGTGGGAATCGGCAGGTAGCCGGCCTCGGGCATCCCCGGCGCACCCTTGGGGCCGGCGTTCTTCAGCACGAGGAAGTCGGTGGGCGTCACGTCCAGCGCCGGATCGTCGATCCGTGCCGCCAGGTCTTCCAGCGAGTCGAACACGACCGCGCGTCCCTCGGTCTCGAACAGCCGGGCGTCGGCCGCCGAGCGCTTGAGGATGGCTCCGCCGGGGGCCAGCGAGCCAAACAGCGAGACGAGCCCGCCCACCGGCTGGAACGGCTCGCGCGCACTGCGAATCACGCCCCGGTCGACCCAGGCGTCGTCGCTCTCGAGCCGCGCCCCGAGCGTCTCACCGGTCACGCCGATGCAGTCGAGGTGCAGCCGGTCGCGCAGCTCGCGGAGCACCGCGCCGACGCCGCCGGCGGCGAAGAAGTCCTCCATGTAGTGCTGGCCGGAGGGCTTGAGGTCGACCAGCACCGGCGTGTCGTCGCTGAGCTTGTTGAGCGCGACCAGGTCGATCGGGACGCCCACTCGCCCGGCCACGGCCGTGAGATGGATGATCGCGTTGGTGGAACCGCCGATCGCCAGCAGCACGCGCAGCGCGTTCTCGATCGCCTTCGGTGTCAGGATCTGAGCCGGCGTCAGCCGCGAGCGCGCCAGCGCGACCGCCGTCTCGCCGGTGGCCTCGGCAGCCCGCAAGCGGTCGGCGTGCACGGCGGGGATGGCGGCGGTGCCGGGCAGGGCCATGCCGAGCGTCTCGGCCAGGCACGCCATCGTGCTGGCGGTGCCCATCACCGCGCAGGTGCCAGCCGTCGTGGCCAGGTTGCCCTCGATCCCGGCGATCTCGTCCTTGGTGATCTGCCCCGCGCGGTACTTCGCCCAGAAGCGCCGGCAGTCGGTGCAGGCGCCGAGCCGCTCGCCGTGATGGCGGCCGGCCATCATGGGCCCGGCCACGAGCTGCACCGCCGGCACGCCGGCCGAGGCGGCGCCCATGAGCTGGGCCGGCACCGTCTTGTCACAGCCGCCGACCAGCACGACGGCGTCCATCGGCTGGGCCCGCACCATCTCCTCGACGTCCATCGACATGAGGTTCCTGTACAGCATGCTGGTCGGCTCCAGGAACACCTCACCCAGCGAGATCGTCGGGAAATCGATGGGCAGCCCGCCCGCGGACAGCACGCCGCGGCGCACGGCCTCGATCAGCTCCGGGAAATGGCGATGGCAGTTGTTGAAGCCGCTGCCGGAGTCGGCGATGCCGATGATCGGGCGGGCCAGCGCGGCGCTGGAGTAGCCCATCGACCGCGCGAATGAGCGACGCAGGTAGAGCGCGAAGTCGCGATCGCCGTAGTTGGTGAGTCCGCGGGCCAGGCCGGTCACCATCGTCGTCGGCACCCTACCCCGCCGGCCGGGCGGAATCAACCACCGCCGCGCGCAGCGCGGGCAGCACGTCACGTCCGAACAGCTCCACGGTGCGGACCGGGTCGGCGGCGAGGCTCACCGTGAACATGAGGCTGGTGGCCCCGGCCGCCAGCGCTGCCCGCGTCTGGGCCACGCAGTCGCCGGGCGTTCCCGCCACCGCCAGCCGGCCGCGCAGGTAGTCGAACAGCCCCAACCGCCGCACGAGGTCGGGATCCATCTCGCGGCGTCGCGTGGTGTACTGCCGGCGCAACTCGACGACGGCGGGAATCAGGTCGGCCGGCACGCCGCGCGCGGCCGGCGCCGACCCCAGGATGTAGGCGGCCACGAAGCCGAGGATGTTGCCGAGCTGGGCCAGCGCCGTCTCCCGGCGCTCGCTGACGTCCAGGCAGGCGATGAACCACGTATCGAGCGCTGTCGCGTCCCGCCCGGCCTCGGCGGCGCCCTCGGCCAGCAGCCCGCGGGCCCTCGCGGTCTCGGCGGCGCCGAGGCCGTAGTTCACGAAGGCGCCGTCGGCGGCCGCGCCGGCCGCCCGCAGGGCGCCGGGGCCGGAGGCGGCCGCGTAGACCGGCACGCGTCGCTCACCGTCGAGCAGGCCGCGGATCCGGGTCAGCCCCTCACGCAACGCCGCCGGCGGCGCCGGCCGGTGCCCGACGTTCACCACCCCGCTGTGGCCGGCCCCCACGCCGAGGACGAAGCGGCCGTTCGAGAGCCGGTCCACGGAGCCGGCGGCGCCGGCCGTGATGGCGGGGTCGCGGGTGGCGAGATTGGTGACGCAGCTGGCAAGCCGGACGCGGCTGGTGGCGAGCGCTGCCTGGGCCAGCGCCACCCATACGTCCATCGCGTTACCGGGCGTGTCGGCGATCCCGACCAGATCCCACCCCTGCTCATCCCCCAGCCGCACCATCCGCGCCACCAGCGCCGGCTCGTAGGGCCAGAAGAAGAAGCCGAAGCGAGGTGCCGTCACACCTCGAGGAGATCCTCGCCGACGGTCACCGGGCCGGTGAAGCGCCTCTCGGCGGCGGCCTTGAGCTCGGCGGGATCAGAGCCCGGCATGAGGTGGCTCAGCACGAACCGCCCCGGTCGCGCCCCCTCGGCGACGCGGCCGAGATCCTCCGGCTGCGTGTGATACGAGGCGAGGTCGCGGATCTTCTCCTCGATGCTGGCCCAGCCACAGCCCGGGTACCAGGAGGTCTTGGCCATCTCGCAGCACTCGTGCACGAGCACGTCGACGCCGCGGCTCCAGCGCATGAGGTTCTCGCACGGCCGGGTGTCGCCGGAGACCACCACGCTGCGGCCCTCGGCGTCGAACCGGTAGCCGAAGGCCGGCTTGACGGGATCGTGCTCGACCAGGAACGCGGAGACGCGCAGCCCGTCGCGCTCCAGCACCCGCCCCTCCTCGATCTCGGTCACGCGCACCTCGGGCGGCTGCCGCTCCTGCATGTGCTCGCGCCGAAGCTCGATATCCAGCCGCATCCAGTCGAGCAGCTTGTCCATCTGGCGGCGGCTGCCGGCGGGGCCGTAGACCTCGAACGGCGCGTTCTGGCCGACGATCCAGCGCGTGATCAGCAGGTGGGCGAGGTCGATCGTGTGGTCGGAATGGTGATGCGTGATGAAGACCGGCGGCCAGTCGTAGGGCCGCACACCGGCCTGCATGAGCTGCACACCGACGCCGGAGCCGGCGTCGACCAGGAAGCGCTCGCTATCGCCGGCAACGATCAGCGTCGCGGGCCCCCGCCGCTTCGGGTTGGGCGGGGGCGCGCCGGTGCCGAGCAGGATCGTGCGCATGGCGACGGGATACTACCAGCGAGCCCGGGAGCGGTAAAGTAGCGGCATGATCCGCGCGCACGTGCAGCGGCTCCTGGCGTCGATGCTCCTGATCGCGGGGGCGGCTGGCGCCGCTCTGGCCCAGGCCGATCCCGACGCCGAGGCCGCCGGCCGCGTCGTGATGCAGCAGCTCGACGCCTTCCGCCGCGACGACTTCGAGGCCGCGTTCGCCTTCGCGTCGGCCGAGATCCACGACCTCTTCGACCGACCCCGCTTCGAGGCCATGGTCCGCGGGGGTTACCCGGAGATCGCCCGCTCGGTCTCGGCCATCATCGGTCGCGCGACCCGTGGGCCCAACGGCCGCCTGTACCTGCTGGTCCGCGTCCGCGGCGCCAACGGCCAGTCCATCGAAGCCGTCTACGAGATGTTGGTGGAAAACGGCCAGTGGCGCATCAACGGCGTCGTCACCCAACCCGACACCAGCGAACGCGCCTGACCGACGAGTCCCGAGCCAGCGGCTCTCCGAGCCGCGAACCGCGCGGTTCCGGCGCGTGGCGTGGGTGGCGGGGCGACAGTGTCTCCTGAGGTTCCGTTGGCTTCGATCGTGTAACACCGCACGTCGGACCAGGCTCCGACCGTGCCTGGGTGCAGCGGATAGTCTCTCGCGGAACCAAGGGGACGCTGTCGCCCCGCCGCCCGCGCCACGCGCCGGAACCGACAACGATCAAAACAATCCCGTCACGTTGCCCTCGGCGTCGACGTCCATCGTCTCGGCACCAGGCACCTTGGGCAGCCCCGGCATCGTCAGGATGTCGCCGGCATAGGCGACGATGAAGCCAGCGCCAGCGGCCAGCTTGGCGTCGCGCACGGTCACCGTGAACCCGCGCGGCCGGCCGAGCTTCTTGGAGTCATCGGAGAGCGAGTTCTGGGTCTTGGCCATGCACACCGGCAGCCGGCCGTACCCCAGCGCTTCCCAGCGCGCGAACTTGGCCGCCGCCGTCGGCGCCACGACCACCCCATCGCCGCCGTACACGCGGGTGACGATCGTCTCGATCTTTCGCAGCAGCGGCCACTCGTCGGGGTAGAGCGGCCGGAAGGCGCCGCGATCCGACGACGCCATCACGTCCAGCACGGCCTGGGCCAGCTCGGTGGTGCCGGCGCCGCCCAGCGCCCAGCCGCGCGAGATCGCCGCCCGCACGCCCCAGCCGCGGCAGACGTCGAGGACGGCCGCGACCTCGGCCTCGGTGTCACCCGTGAAGTGGTTGAGGGCGACCACCGGCGTGAGCCCGAACGTCCGCACGTTCTCCACGTGCTTGGCCAGATTCTCGGTGCCGCGCCGCACCGCGCCCTCGTCCTCGCGGCCCAGATCGGCCAGCGCCACGCCGCCGTGCAGCTTCAGCGCCCGCACGGTGGCCACGATCACCGCGGCCGCCGGCGTCAGCCCGCCGGTCCGCGCCTTGATGTCGACGAACTTCTCGGCGCCGAGATCGCTGGCGAACCCTGCCTCGGTCACCACGATCTCGCCAAGCTTCAAGGCCAGGCGGGTGGCGATCAGGCTGTTGCAGCCGTGAGCGATGTTGCCGAACGGCCCGCCGTGCACGAAGGCCGGCGTGCCCTCGAGGGTCTGCACCAGATTGGGCTGGATGGCGTCCTTCATCAGCACGGCCATGGCCCCGGCGGCCTTGAGCTGACGGGCCTCGACCAGGGCGCCGGCCGCCGTCTCGCCGACGATGATGCGCTCCACGCGCGTCTTGAAGTCCTGCAGGTCGCGCGACAGGCACAGGATGGCCATGACCTCCGAGGCCACGGTGATCTCGAAACCGCCCTCCCGCGGCACGCCGTGGGCGGAGCCGCCGAGCCCGAGCACGATGTTGCGCAGGGCCCGATCGTTCATGTCGATGACGCGCTTCCAGAGGATGCGGCGCGCGTCGAGGCCGAGCGCGTTGCCCTGGGCCAGATGGTTGTCGAGCATCGCCGCCAGGAGGTTGTGGGCGGCGCCGATGGCGTGCATGTCGCCGGTGAAGTGGAGGTTGATGTCCTCCATCGGGGCGATCTGGGCCCGGCCGCCGCCGGCGGCCCCGCCCTTGACGCCGAACACGGGACCCAGCGAGGGCTCGCGCAGCGCCACGATCGCGCGACGGCCCAGGCGGCGGAAGCCGTCGGCCAGCCCGACCGTGGTGGTCGACTTGCCCTCGCCGGCCGGCGTCGGCGTCATCGCGGTGACCAGCACCAGCGCGCCGTCGGGCCGGCCGGCCGCGCGCGCGATGGCCGCCCCGCCCACCTTGGCCTTGAAGCGGCCGTACGGCTCCAGGTCCTCGGCGCCGAGGCCAAGCCCCTCGCCGATCTCCTGGATCGGGCGTAGCTTCACCGAACGAGCAATCTCGAGATCCTGAGCACCCACCTCACACCTTCCGATCGCGCGCGACCCAGAAGCGGTCGCGCAGTTCGCGCTTGAGAACCTTGCCATAGGCGTTCTTGGGCAGCGCGGGGAGAAATTCCACCGACTGCGGTTTCTTGTAGGAGGCCAGGTGTCGCCGGCAGTGCTCGACGATCTCGGCCTCCGTGAGGGACGCGCCGGGGCGCGCCACGACCATGGCCTTGGTCGCCTCGCCCCACCGGGCGTCGGGCACCCCGATGACCGCCACCTCGTAGACGCCAGGATGGGTGCAGATGACTTCCTCGATCTCGCGCGGATAGACGTTGGAGCCGCCGCTGATGATCATGTCCTTCTTCCGATCCGTGATGAAGAGATAACCATCCTCGTCCATATACCCGATGTCGCCCGTGTGCAACCACCCGCCCCGCAAGGTCTCCGCGGTCGCCTCCGGCTTGTTCCAGTACCCCTTCATGACGATGTCGCCGCGCACGACGATCTCGCCCATCTCGCCGGCGGGGCGGGACTGATCGTCCTCGTCGACGATCCGCACACGCACGGCCGGCGTCTCCCGGCCGGCCGAGGCCAGGCGGCGCCGCGCGACCGGATCGCCGCCGGTGACGTGCTCGGCCTGGGGCAGCAGCGTCATCGTCATCGGCGCCTCCCCCTGCCCGAAGATCTGCGCGAAGACCGGGCCGAAGGCGGCCAGCGCGGCCTCGAGGTGTTCGACGTACATGGGGGCGCCGCCGTAGATGACGGTGTGCAGACTCGACAGGTCGAACCGCGTGCGCTCGGGCGCGGCCAGCAGCGTGTTGATCATCGTCGGCACCAGGAACATCGTGGTGGCCCGCGTGCGGGCGATCGCCTCGAAGATCCGCGGCGGATCGAAGGACCGCGTGGCCGGGAACGCGTTGGCCGCGCCGGCCGCCAGGTGGTGGAAGAGCAGGCAGCCGGAGCCGTGGCTGATCGCGGCGGCGTGCAGCACCACGTCGTCCGGGCCCCGCGGCGGCGTGAGGATCAGGAACTGCTGGGCCATCGTCAGCAGGGCCCGGTGCGTGAGCATCGCCCCCTTGGGGTGGCCGGTCGTCCCCGAGGTGTAGAACAGCCACGCCATCGCGTCGGGCTCGATCTCCACGGCGGGCGGGTCCTCACGCGGCGTGGCGGCCAGCAGCGACTCGAACTCGAGATCGCCGGGGGCGCCCGCGCCGAGGCAGATGAAGCGCTCGACGCTACGCAGGCGGCCCCGCACGGTGGCCAGGTGCTCGCGGAAATCCTCGGTGTAGACCAGCACGCGGGCGCCGGCATCGTCGAGCATGTAGGCGTGCTCGTCGGGGTGCAGGCGCATGTTCATCGGCACCACCGCCATCCCGGCCTTCATGGGCGCCAGGATGGTCTCCAGGCCCTGGTAGCAGTTGGGCATCAGCATGCCGATGCGGTCCCCGGGCCGGGCGCCCAGCCCGAGCAGCGCATGGGCCAGCCGGTTCACGCGCGACTCCGCCTGGCGGAAGGTGACGCGGGAGTCGCCGGCGATCCACGCCGGGCGATCGCCGTAGTCCCGCGCCGCCCGCGTGAGAAGGTGGCCGGCGTGCATCTACGCTGGTCGGCGGGCTCGCATGGTCACGGCTAGCTCCGCCAGGGCGGCGGCGACGTCGGCGCGCTCGGTCGGCGTGAGGACGGCCTCGCCGAAGCGCACGCGCTCGTAGGCGGCGGTGAGGCGCGCGAGCGGCGCGGCCCCGACCGCGGCCGGGACGCGTCCCGCGAACTCCCGGGCCGTCTCGCCGACGCCGGGCGCGAGCCCGCGGCGAGCCAGCAGGCGCAGCGCGCGCGTGTAGAAGGCCGGCGCGGCACGGACGGCGGCGACGCTCCGGCGCCTCCGCCAGCCGGCCGCGACGACGAAGGCGGCGACCACCAACGCCAGCCCGGCCAGCGCCGGCCGGGGCACGCCGGGCAGCCACTCCGACGGCCGCAGCGCCGCCGCGCTCCACGTCCACGTGGTCCGCCGCACGCTCTCCACGGCGGCGAGCTGGTCGTGAAAGCTGTAGGTGACCACGTAGCGGTGCCAGGTCATCCGGAGCGCGTCGAGCCAGAGGGCGGCGGCGGGCGGCAGGTCCACGACGCCCCGGGGCGAGGGATCGAGGGTGACCCAGCCGGCGCCGTCGATGAAGACCTCCACCCAGGAGTGGGCGTCGCGCAGGCGGACCATGAAGTAGCGTCCGTAAGGGTTCCACTCGCCACGCTGGAAGCCGTTGACCACGCGGGACGGGATGCCGAGCGAGCGGAGCATGACGGCCAGCGCGGCCGCGAAGTACTCGCAGTTGCCCGAGCGCCGCACGAACAGGAAGTCCTCCAGCGGGTCGGCCGTGGTCGGGGCCTCCAGCACCCGCGTGTAGGTCAGCTCGCGACTCAGCCAGCCGGTCAGGCGCGTGGCGGCCTCGTAGGAATCAGCGCTGCCCGCCGTCACCTGGCGGGCGAGGGCGGCGATGCGCGGGGACAGCGGGGGTAGCTGCGTGTAGCGCGCCTGCCAGCGGGCGTCGTGCGGGAGTAGCGTGTCGGGAATGCGCAGGCGGCGTGGGTCGCCGATCTCCGGCTCCGACTCGACCGTGTACTGCAGCCGGGCCGACGGGGCGGCCACCGCGATGTTGCCAAGATCGTCGACGGTGACGAAGTCGGAGCGCCCCTGCAGCCGCACCACCCGGGGCGCGCCGAAGATCATGGCCGAGCCGAGCGGTTCCAGGTGGATCTCCTGGGTGAGCACCGGACCGCCGTAGTGCTCGTGGATCGGGAACGGCACCGGCAAGTCGCGGCGCAGCGTGAGCTTGAGCGTCGAGCGGCCCACCGTCCACTCGCGGCCGTCGAAGTGGTCGAAGGCGATGCCCCGCCAGCGCAGGGTGGGCAGGGCCTCCGGCGCAACCCGGCCGCCCGCGAACTGCGTGAGCTGCACGCGCATGACCACCGCGGCGTCCGCCTCGATCTCGCCGAAGGCCCCCAACCGCACGCGCTCGGTGAAGCCCGACACCATGCGGGCGCCGCCCGGCTGCATCGGCAGCGCGGCCTGGCCGAGCCGAGGGATGATGACGAACAGCAGGGCGGTCACCGCGATGGTGGCCCCCGAGGCGGCCAGCGAGAGGTTGAAGAGGTCTCGCCCGAAGCCGAGCGCCGGCGGCGTCGGCAGTGCCGTCGGCGTCGCGTCGTCGGCCTCGTTGGAGACGTGGCGCAGCATGAGCAGCCACGTCCCGACGATCAGGAAGGTCACGAACAGGGCCAGGAACACCACGCTGGTCGTGACCGGCGAGGCCGCCACCAGCATGAAGAAGGTGAGGAAGGCCACGTCGCGGGCGTCACGCCGGGTGCGGCGCGTGTAGAGCTTCACCAGGAGCAGGAAGACCAGCAGGTGCGTGAAGACGTCGAGCATGCTCGGCGCCGTGACGGCGACTTCCGCGGCGAGGGCGGCAGCCCCCAGGGCCAGGATCGCGACACCCAGCCGGGGCACCCGCTCCACGCGCTGCCGCAGCGGCTCCTGCCACCAGGAGCCGGCCGCCAGCCCGGTCAGCACCACGAGCCCCACCGGGCCGACGAGGCCGCCGAGGAAGAGCGCAGCGACGCCGTCGGCCACCAGCAGGTAGACGGCAACAGCGATCGAACGGGAGGAGGGATCGCTCATCCGAGCGCGACCTCCACCTCGCCGACGCCGCCCGCCCGCCGCAGCGGCCGGGGACCGGACGCGCGCGGCTCGTACAGGGCGAGCGCTGTCAACAGGCGCCGCTGCTGCATTCGGCCGCGGCCCGGCGACACGTGGACGCCCGGCCCCAGCAGCTCGACCGCGACCCCGGTGCCGAGCAGATGGACGGCCAGCGAGGCCGCCTCCGACATCGCCATCTCGAGCCGGGCGGCGTCACGAGTCCCGTCGCCGACGAGGACGATCCGGGTGGCGGCCGCGGTCTCGGCCTCCATCTCCCGCACCACGAGCGTGCCGACCCGGGCACTGCTGCGCCAGTGGATGAGCCGGTGGTCGTCGCCGGACCGGTACTCGCGCAGGTCGTAGAGATCGTGGCCACGCCCGCGCCGGTGCAGTGGCCGTCCCCCGCTGCTCGCCGCCCGCCGCCGCGTGGCCTGATCAATGGGGCGCACGGCCGGGAAGACGATCGCCTCGCCGTCGAGGATCGCCCGGCCAGCCTTGAGGAACAGCCCGAACGGAAAACGCGTGGTCACGCGCACGCCGGGCAGCCGCGCCCGCCCGCGGGCGGCGAACGTCGTCTCCCAGGTCAGGAGCCGCTCCTCGCCGGCACCGAGCCGATCCAGGTAGAGACGATTGACGCCGGACTCCAGCGTCACCGAGTAGGAGGGCAGCCATCGCTTGGTGTTCGTCGCGCGCACGCCCAGCGGCGCCGGCCTCTGGGCGTAGATCTCCTCCGGCACGACGGCGCGCAGCGACAGCCGGCGCATCGACTGCTCGGAGAGGATGCCGGAGACGACGATCAGGGCCAGGAGCAGCGAGGCCATCAGGTAGAGCAGGTTGTTGCCGGTGTTCATTGCGGCGAAGCCGAGGCCGAGGGCGGCGCCCAGGCACCACCAGCCGTCCCGGGTGGGCCGGATGGTGCGACGGGGCTGGAGGTGGGCCAGCAGCGCGCGCAGGGTCACCGGGGAACCGGGATCGCGTCGGCGATGGCCGCCATCACGGCGTCACCATCGACGTCCGACCCGGGGGCCGACTTCAGGAGCACGCGGTGAGCCAGGGCGGGGACGGCCAGCGTCTTGAGGTCGTCGGGCACGAGGAAGTCGCGGCCGTCGGTGAGGGCGCGCGCGCGGGCCGCCCGCAGCAGCGCCAGCGCTCCGCGCGGACTCACGCCCAGCCGCAGCAGCGGCGCCGATCGGGTGGCCGCCACCAGCGCCATCAGATAGTCGAGCACGGAGTCGTCGGCACGCACCTTCTCCACCTGCTCCTGAAGCTCGAGCAGCTCGGCGCCCGTGAGCACCGGCACCAGGGACTCCGCCGCCGCCGCCCCACCTCCGCGCAGGATGGCCTTCTCGTCGGAGGCGGCGGGATAGCCGATCCGGATACGCAGCAGGAAGCGATCGAGCTGGGACTCCGGTAGCGGATGGGTGCCCTCGTACTCGAGCGGGTTCTGCGTGGCCAGGACCATGAAGGGCCGCGGCAGCGGGAAGGTCGAGTGGTCCAGTGAGACCTGGGCCTCGTTCATGGCCTCCAGCAGGCTGGACTGTGTCTTCGGCGTCGTCCGGTTGATCTCGTCGGCCAGCACGATGTTGGTGAACAGCGGCCCCGGCTTGAACACAAACTCACCGCGGTCCGGCTGGTACACGGTGATGCCGATGATGTCGGAGGGCAGCATGTCGGAGGTGAACTGGATGCGCTGGAACCCGCCCCCGATCGAGCGGGCCAGCGCCGCGGCCAGCGTGGTCTTGCCGACCCCCGGCACGTCCTCGATCAGCAGGTGGCCCCGGGCGAGGAGCCCGATGATCGCCAGGCGAATGACGTCGGGCTTGCCGACGAGCGCCTGGGCGACACTGCCTTCCAGACGGCGGATGAGGTCGAGCGTGCGTGCCATTCATCGATCATACTTCACGTGCGCCCGGCCCCGGATCGACCGTCGACCCCCTCGATCGCCCACACTTAACGAGCACCCATCCGAATGTATCGATTGAGCCGACAGAACCTATCTATCCTAAAAATAGACTCTCTTGGGCTCCTTGAGAGCCCGCCGGTTGGAATTACTCGAGCGAGACTGGCGGGCGCAGCGACTCCGGCCGGATGGGGAGTGCCGTGATGCGCACGCCCAGCGGGCGGACCGCGTCGGCCACGGCGTTGGCGAGGGCCGCCGGCGCACCGATGGTGCCCCCCTCGCCCATCCCCTTCATGCCCCCCGGCATGAGCGGCGAGGGCGTCTCGAGATGGCCGATCTCGAACGCGGACAGGTCGTCGGCTCGCGGCAGTGCGTAGTCCATCAGCGTGGCGGTCAGAAGCTGGCCGCCAGCGTCGTAGACGAGCGACTCCAGCAGGGCCTCGCCGAGCCCTTGGGCGACGGCGCCGTGGATCTGCCCCTCGACGATCGTCGGGTTCACGATCGGGCCACAGTCCTCGACGACGACGTACCGGCCGACGCGCGGGCGCCCCGTGTCCCGGTCGATCTCCACCACCGCGACGTGCACCGCCCCCGAGAAGGTGGGGCCCGGCGGATCGAAGTAGACGGTGGCCGACAATCCCGGTCCAAGCTCGGCCGGTAGCCCGCCCCGGGGCGGCGAGTACGCGAGCCGCGCCAGCTCCTCGACGGCCACCGCGCGGTCGGGGAAGCCGCGGACGTGCGCCCGCCCCGCCTCCACCACGACGTCGGCGGGCGCGGCCTCCAGTCGGAACCCGGCCAGGGCGGCGAGTCGGGCGCGGATCCGGTCGGCGGCCACGCCGACGCTGCCGCCGATCGACACCGCCCCGCGGCTGCCGAAGGTGCCGCTGCCCAGGGGGCCGACGGCGGTGTCGGTCGGCACGACGCGCACGCGCTCGAGGGCGACGCCGAGCCGGTCGGCGACCACCTGCGCGATCGTCGTCGCGTGCCCCTGCCCCTGGGTCGGGAAGCTGGTCGCGCAGCGCACGCTGCCGTCCGGATCCATGGTGACGGTGGCCGCCTCCACGCCCGGCACGTCCTCCATCCCGCGCCGGCGGAAGACGTCGGAGCCCATCCCGGTGTACTCCGTGTAGCAGGCCACGCCGATGCCGACCAGGCGGCCCTGGGCGCGAGCGGCCGCCTGCTCCTCACGCAGGGCCGCGTAGCCGGCCAGGCTGAGCGCCTGCTCGAGCGCCTGGGGGAAGTCGCCGCTGTCGTAGGTCATCCCGCTGGCCGAGTCGAAGGGATAGGCCTCCCGCGGGATGAGGTTCCGCCGCCGGATCTCGACGGGGTCGACGCCGAGTCGTTCGGCGAGCTGATCGAGCAGACGCTCCATCACGAAGGCGCCCATCGTCATGCCCACCCCGCGATAGGCCCCCAGCGGCGGCTTGTGCGTCTGGACCGCCACCGCCTCGTAGGCGTAGACCTCGGCGCGGTAGGGCCCCGGCAGGATCGAGGCCGTGCCGAGCGGCTCCAGCGCGGCGGTGAGCGGATAGACGTGGTGGGCGCCGTTGTCGGACACGACGCGGGCGCGCAGCCCCCGGACGTTGCCTTCGGCGTCGGCAGCCAGCTCGACGTCCATCCGCTGCTCGCGGGCGTGGCTGGCGGCCGTGAGGTTCTCGCGCCGCTCCTCGACCCACTTCACCGGCCGGCCGAGCCGGCGGGCCAGCGCGGCCACCGCGACGTCCTCGGGAAAGACGTGCACCTTGAGGCCGAAGCCGCCGCCGACGTCGGGGACGACGACCCGCACGCACGTCGCCGCCAGGCCCAGCGCGGCCGCCAGCGCGCCGCGCAGGATCGAGGGCGTCTGGGTGGAGGCCCACACGGTCAGCGTCTCACCGTCCCAGTCGGCAACGACACCGCGCGGCTCCAGCGGCACCGCCGCGCAGCGGCCGTGCGTGAACCGCTCGCGCAGCACGACGGCCGCCCCGGCGAAAACGCCGTCGACGTCGCCGTGGCGGTAGGTGCGGCGGAACAGCACGCCGCCGGCGGCCAGCGCGGCGTCCACCGTGGTGATCGCCGGTCGCGGGGCCCAGGCGACGTCCACCAGGTCGCGGGCGTCGGCGGCGAGGTAGGCCGTATCGGCCACGACGGCGGCGACGGCCTCGCCGACGAAACGCACCTCGCTCATCGCCAGCGGCGGTGAGACCGTCGGCGTGAAGCCTTCGCCCAGCAGCCGGGGGGCGAGCGGGGCGACACCGTCGAGGTCGGCGGCGGTGACGACGGCCGCCACCCCCGGCAGCGCCCGGGCGGCGACGGTGTCGATCGCCACGATCCCCGCGTGGGCGTGGGGACTGCGCACGAAGGCGACAGCGAGCATCCGCGGCAGGGCGACGTCGTCGAGGTAGCGGCCCCGGCCGCGCAGCAGCCGCGGGTCCTCGAGCCGGCGCACCCGCTCCCCGGTGTAGCGGATCGGCGCGCTCAGGCCTTGACTCTCGGGAGCACCTCGCCCGCGATGAGCTCGAGCTGCTCGAGTCCCCAGTTCAGCGGGTTGAGGACGATGGTGTCGACGCCACCACCGAGGGCGGCGATGCGCGCGCTGATGCGGTCGGCGACCTCCTGGGCGGTGCCGAGCAGGTAATAGGTCTTCCAGTAGTCGAGGTCCATGCCGGAGTAGACCTTGAAGTAGGGCGCGGCCGACTCCGGCCGCTCGCCCGGCTTGAGAACCCAGACGAAGTTGGAGTAGACGCGCCCGATGCGCGCGGGGTCGCGCCCGTACTCGCGGGCGAAGCCCTGCACCTTGGCCCAGTCCGCCTTGACCATCTCCGGAGTGGCCGAGGAGTGGGGCACCCAGGTGTCCGCGTAGCGGGCGACGCGCTTGAGCACGGGGTCGATGTTGGGCACGGTCTGCCCGTAGACCTTCTCCGAGGGCTGGGTACCGCCGCCGATCCAGATCGGCGGGTGTGGCAGCTGAACCGGCTTGGGGTCGACCGTCACGTGGCGGAACGTGTAGTACTTGCCCTCGTAGGTCACGTCGTCGCCGGCCCACAGCGCCTTCACCGCCTCGATCGCCTCACTGGTCCGCGCGCCTCGCTCGCGGTACGGCACGCCCATGAGCCCGAACTCCTCCTCGTGCCAGCCGACGCCGATGCCGAGGATCGAGCGGCCGCCCGACAGCAGGTCGAGCGTCGCCCACTCCTTGGCGAAGTACACGGGATTGCGCAGCGGCAGCACGAGCACCATCGTGCCGAGGCGGATCGTGCGGGTCACGCCGGCCAGCGCGGCCAGCGTGGTCATCGCCTCCAGCCAGGTGCAGGCGTAGGCGGGCGGCGTCAGCAGCAGGTGGTCGATGGTGACCGCGGAGTCGAAGCCGAGATCCTCCGCGCGGCGAAGATAGCCGCCCATCGTGTCCAGCGTCGCCGTCCGCGGGCCCAGCGCAAAGCTCGGGATGCGCAGGCCGTATTTCATGCTCACGCCGGGAAGTCGATGCCCGAGGACTGCAACCGCCGCACGCCGGCCCCGGTCATGTCCTGCCACGACTTGGCGAGCGAGCCGCCGGCGTCGATGCCGCGAGTCGCATCCTCGATGACGGCGGCGGCGAAGCCGGCCTTGCGCGCGTCGAGCGCCGACCACGCCACGCAGAAGTCAGTGGCCAGTCCCACCAGGAAGACCTGCTGCAGGCCGCGCTCCTTCAGGTAGCCGGCCAGGCCGGTGGGTGTCTTGCCGTCGGCCTCGAAGAAGGCCGAGTAGGAATCGACGTGCCGACGGTAGCCCTTGCGGATGATGAGCTCGGCATGGGGGATCTGCAGGGCTGCATGCAGGTTGGAGTCGGCGGTGCCCTGCACGCAGTGGTCGGGCCACAACACCTGGGTGCCATAGGGCAAGGAGACCGTCTCGAACGGCTTCTTGCCCGGGTGGCTGGAGGCGAACGACACGTGGCCGGCCGTGTGCCAGTCCTGTGTGAGCACGACGTGCTCGAACGCCTTGGCCAGCCGGTTGATGAGGGGAACGATCTGGTCGCCACCGGCGACCGGCAGCGTGCCACCCGGTACGAAGCAGTTCTGCACGTCGACCACGAGCAGGACGTCCTGAGCCCCCGGCTTGATCTTCACGCCCTGGGCGACGGCGGGGCTGGTGAGGCCGGCGACCACGGCGGTGGCGGCGGCACCTCCAAGAAACTCTCGGCGATCCATGGTGTCCTCCTGCGGGCTCAGCGGAGCCCGTCGTCCTTCCTGGCCTCGTCCTTCGTCAAGCCGCCGATGCGCGGGTGTGGCCGGCCACCGTCGGTGACGACGATGGCCAGCACGATCTCGTCGCTCCGCGGCGCGTCGGGCAGGCGCACCTCCATCGCATCGTAGTGCGTCCGCACGAACGCGGCATCCTTGAAGTGCAGCGGGACGTCGATGGCGGTGCCGGGCCCGCCGAGCTTCTTGGCGGAGGGGATGATGGCCTTGCCGCCCCCCACCGCCGCCCTCAGGGGGGCGCCGAGCTTGGGGTGCAGCAGCGCGGCGGCGTGCTCGTACTCGCCGCGCTCGCCCACGATGGCGGCCTTGCCGTACGACTCGGCCGGCCCCCCCAGCGCCTCGGTCGCCGTCTTGGCCAGGCGCGCGCCCAGCTCCTCGCCGGCGTCGATCAGCGGCGTGAGGTCGTCGACGAACTGTCCGGCGAACGGGTTCTCCAGCACGGCCACCGCCGCCACCTTGCGGACGGGGCGCCGGGCCGCGCGACCGCCGTCGCTGAGGATCTCCTCCACGATCGTCACCAGCTTGCGGATCCTCGTCATGCCTCGTCTCCTACGCGCGCGAAGACCATACCGTCGAGCAGCTTGGGATAGAAGTGCGTCGACTTCTGCGGCAGCAGCTCCCCGCCCCGCACCACCGCCTGCAGCTCGGCGGGTGTGGTCGGCGCGATCAGGAACGCCGCCTGGCAGCGGCCCTCACGGGCGGCGCGAATCGCCTCGTCCTGATCGGCCGTGTAGTCCACGTGGCGGCCGGCGTCGAGCTTGGCGGCATCGATGTCCAGCAGCGGCCGCAGCAACCCCTCGTGGAGGATCGACACGGCCAGGCGCCGCCACGCGGCCGAGGTGCCGGCCGGCCAGTCGATCCGCGCGGCCGCCTCCGCGCGCAGCTCGAACACGTGGGCGTCGCCGCCGGCGATCACGCCGATCCGGGTCGGCGTGGGCTGAAACGCCGCCGGCTCGGACAGCGCCGTCACCTCGAACCAGGGCCGGGCGCGCTCGCGCAGCGTCGCGGGGGCGAAGCCGGCCACGTCGTGCACGAGGCGATGGTTGGCGAGGATCGTGAGACCTGGCGCCTCCAGCGTGAAGAACGCCATCAGCTTGCGGTCACGGCCGGGATGACGGCGGGCGTACTCCACGGCCGTCTCGTAGCGGTGGTGGCCGTCCGCGATGATCACCGGCGCCGGCTCGAGCAGGGCCTCCACGCGCGCGAGCGCGGCGGGGTCGGTGATACGCCACAGCCGGTGCCGCTCGCCCCGCAGATCGTCGGCCTCGGCGATCGGCTCGCCGGCGGGCGCCGTGGCCGCCCGCAGCTGCCTCTCGGGGTCACCCACCAGCATGAACAGCAGCCCGATGTCGGCGCCAGTCGCTTCCAGCAACCGCAGACGGTCCTGCTTGGGCCCCGCGTGCGTGCGCTCGTGGGGCAGCACGACGCCCCGGGTGTAGTCGCTGACCTCGCCGAGGGCGACGAACCCGGTCCGGGTCACCTGGTGGCCGGCGACGCGGTAGGTCTGCGTGTAGGGATAGATGGCCGGCGCCTCTTCCCGGCCCCACACGCCTTCGCGCAGCCACGCCGCCAGCGTCTCGCCGGCCCGCGCGTACTTGTCGGCCGTCTCGCCGGGAGGCGGCTGGTCGGCCGGGTACGACACCCGCACGATGTTGGCCGGGCTCATCGCGTACAGCCGCTCCTGCATGGCCGGCGTGATCTGGTCGTAGGGCGGCGCCACCACCTTCGTCAGGTCGCGCTCCCGCCCGACGCCATAGCGATAGCCGCGCAGCGGCGTGATCCGCATCGTCAGTGGCCCGTCGCGCCCGGACCGGCGCCCTTCACGACCTCGGCCGCCCGGCCCGCCGGCGGCGTGTTGCGGCTGCGGCCGATGGTGATCCGGCCGTCGATGAGCACCATCGAGATGCCCGGCAGGTCGCCGGCGGTCAGCGCCGTCAGCGCGTCGGCCGCGACCGAGCCGATGGGCGCGTCGCAGACGACGAGGTCGGCCTCGCGCCCGGCGGCGATCAGGCCGCGGTTGAGCCGGTACACGCGCGCGGTGTTGCCGGTCGCGCACGCCACCGCCTCGGCCGGCGGCAATCCCCCGAGCGCAGCCAGCAGGCTCAGCGTGCGCAGCACGCCGAGCGGGATCACGCCGGTGCCCGACGGCGCGTCGTTACCGACGATGATCCGCTCGGTCGCGCCGGCGTCGACGGCCGCCCGCAGCGTGTGCAGCGCGGTGCGGGCGTTGCCGCACTGCACGATCTCCAGCGCCATGTCGGTGGCGATCAGGCGATCGATCTCGGCCGGGGCCATCGAGGTCGTGCCGCCATTGATGTGGCCCACCACGTGGGGGCGCGCCTCCAGCACCACCTCGGCGCTGATGGGACTGGACCCGGCGATGGAGGGGCCGCCGGTGTGGATCGTCACCGTCATGCCGTGCTGCTTGGCCCACCGGACCATGGGCGCGGCGTCGCGGCCGGTGCGCACCGAGCCGAGACCGATCTCCCCCACCAGCTTCACGCCGGCCGCGGCCATCTCCGCGAAGTCGGTCTCGGTGAGGCCGAGCTCCAGGATGGGCGCACCGGCCTCGACCTTCACGCCGCCGGGGCGGAAGTTCGCGTAGGCCTTGGCGGCGACGATGGCCAGGGCCTTGAGCCCCACGAGGTCCTTGGGCCGGCCCGGCAGGTGAACCTCGCCGGCGGAGATCGCGGTGGTCACGCCGCCGTTCATCGCCGAGTCGATGAAGTCGACGGTGCGCTGGCGAGGTGTGAAGTCGCCGAAAACGGGGTGCACGTGGGAGTCGATGAGACCGGGCATGACGGTCGTCCCGCGGGCGTCGACCACCAGGTCGGCGTCCTCGTCCAGGCCACGCCCGACCGCCTCGATCACGCCGTCGCGCAGCACGAGTGAGTCGGCGTCGAGCAGCGGGCGCCGAATGTCACCGCTCACGAGCACCCCGATGTTCCGGATGAGCGTCTTCATGGCGGGAGCAGAGTGTGGCGCAACGGCTGCGAGAGCGCAACTGGCGGCACCGATCACGGCTCCGCCGGGACGCGGAGGTCCGGGGGCCGAGGGCCCCCGGACGGCTCAGAACGTGACGGCGACGCGCTCCAGCCGGGCCTGGATGTCGTCGATGTGCGCGACCATCGCCGCCCGTGCCTCGTCCGCCTTGCCGGCGGCGATCGCGTCGAAGATGCGGCGGTGGCCGGCGTCGATCTGGAGATTGTCGGCGTCGGTCAGGTCCGGGCTCGGCACCAGCACCTCGGCCTCGAGCTCGATGAGCGCGTGGGTGATCACGGCGTGGACCGGATTGCGGGCCGCCTCCGCCAGTACCCGATGGAACTCGAGGTACGAGGCGCGGACGGGCAGCCCGGCCCCGCCCTGCTCCCAATGCTGCTCGAGCGCGGCCCCCAGGTTCTTGATGTCGACCTCGGTCGCGCGCTGGGCCGCCAGCGCCGCGACCTCGGGCTCGATGAGGCGGCGGGCCTCGACGAGCTGCGACCAGGAGACACGACCGAGCCGGAACAGCGTCTCGAAGTCGCGCACCAGCGGCCGGTCGTCGACCTCGCGGACGAAGTAGCCACCGGTCGAGCCCTGGCGGACGTCGACGAGGCCGCGCAGCTCCAGCGTGCGCAAGGCCTCGCGCACCGCCACGCGGCTCGCCTTGAGGTCGCGCGCGAGCTGGCGCTCGGGCGGCAGCTTCTGCCCTTGACGCAAGCGGCCCTCGTAGATCGCGCGCTCGATGTGACCGACGATCTGCTCGTAGACCCGCGGCGCTCGTGCTGTAGCTGGCATGGTGCGCGTCAATGTCGTCTCAAACGAGTCCGAAGTCAAGCGGCCGGTCGTGGCAAGATCGAAACCGCGATGCGCGCGCTCCATCGCCCCCTCGCCGTCGTCGCGCTGGCGGCCCTCGGCGGCTGCGCCGACCTCGCCTGCACGCCCACGACCATCGTCGTGGCCGAGATGGACGAGCGCCCGCGGCTGCGGAGCGAGCCGACCGGATTGCGCACCGATGAGCTCGGTCGCGTGAAGGCGCAACGGCGCGACGTCATCGTCTCCGAGTACTGGGTCCGCGACCAGGCGGGACGGTGGTACCGGGTGGACGCCGAGGTGTGGGGGACGGCCCAACCCGGTCGCCCCCTGGTCGTCTGCCGATAGCCCCCGGCGACACGCGCGCGCGCCCTCCGCCAGAGGGGCGATCGGAAGCGTCATCCGGGTGACTGACACCTGTCAACTATATGTCATGGCGGGACACCGTTCATCCCGGGAGTGCTCGTAACCACATGCCTTTCCGCTCCTGGCTCGTCCGTTGCACCCGGCGCTCCTTCTGAACAATTCCGGACGAAGGTCGATCTCTGACAGGAGGGCAGAACATGCGGGGAGCGTTGAGGGTGGCGGTAGTGCCGGCGGTGTTGATGCTGGCGAGCGGCTGCGCGACGAAGGACTTCGTCCGCGAGCTCGTGGGCAAGAGCGAGGCGGAGCTGGATCAGCGCGTCGGCAAGGTCGGCGAGCGCGTCGTGGCCGTGGAGGGCCGCCTGGGCGAGGAGTCCCAGCGGGTCACCAAGGTCGAGGGGCGACTGGGCGGCGTGGAGACCAAGGTCGGCGAGGTCGGTGAGCAAGCCAAGCAAGCGCAGACCAAGGCCGACACCGCGTTCAATCGCGCCGACGAGGTCGACAGCCGCCTCTCGCGGCTGTGGACGAATCGCCACAAGCGGCAGCTCGTCGAGACGGTGCACGTGCAGTTCGCCTTCGACAAGGCCGACCTCACGGACGGCGCCCAGACCGCGCTTTTGACGATCCTGAAGGAGATGAAGGCAAACCCGGCCCTCACCCTGGATCTCGAGGGCTACACCGACCCCACGGGCCCGCGTGACTACAACGTCACGCTCAGCCAGCGGCGGGTCGAGGCGGTGCGCCGCTACCTGGTCGAGCAGGGCGCGGAGATGCCGCGCGTCAACTCGGTGGGGCTGGGTCCGATCACCGGTGCCAAGGGCGAGGAAGTCGCCAGGCAGCGCCGCGTGACCATCAAGATGCTGATCGCCGCCGAGTAAGCTGGAGCGCCGCGGGCGAGGGACTCATTCCGCGCCCGCGGCGCGCTTCCCCTCCGCAGCATTCCCCGGACGAACCCTCAGCCCCTCGGTGTCACAAAACTCGATGCGGGTCCTCGTCGACGCGATGGTGATCAAGGAGCGTGAGGTGATGCGGGGGGTGTCGCGAAGCTTCAGGCGAGAGCGACAGCCGACGGCTGGCGGCGGCGGGGACTAGACCAGCCGAGGGGCAATCGCGCTCAGGGTCATCGCCCAGGCGTGCGAGAGCAGCGCCAGGTAGACGTGCCGCCCCACCACCACGCGGGCGCTGGTGCGGATCTTGGCCAGCACCGGGTCGCCGGGCCGCAGCACCTCGCGCCAGGCGCGAAGCCAGCTGCGAATGTCGTCGACCGAGGTGAAGGCGGGCAACCAAAGATTGAGCCCCCACTGCGGCTGCCGGCGCGCCACGTGTCGCGCAAGCCGCACCACCAGCGCCACGCCCTGGATCGTGTTCACCGCCGCCAGGATCAGCACCGCTGCGACCGTCAGCCGGAGGACGAAGTCAACCATGACCGGGGTGTAGAGCAATGGCGGTACCATGTCTCTAACTTGCTGTCGCTACAGGCATCTTTGGCTCTGGCGGGGCCGGTGTCGGGCGCTTCCTGACCGACAGCGCCGAACGGCGATGGAGTGAAATCGACCAGACCGGATCGTCGTTGGCCGATCGAGTACACTAAGGCGCGAAAACGGACGGAGGCACCATGGACGACGAGTCCGCAATCCCGCGTACCACCGGCGTTGCTCAGGTGTTCGATCTCCACGCCCTGAAGGCCTTCGCCCCCGACAAGCGCGTGCGCAAGATGCTGTTCAAGACGGACCAGCTATGGTCCGAGATCGCCTGCTACGAGCCCGGTCAGTCGACGGTGATGCACTCGCACCCGCGCGAGGAAGAGGCGATCTTCGTTCTGCAGGGCACGGCGAACATGAATATCGACGGCAAGGAGGTCGTGGTGCCCGAGGGCGCGATCGTGAAGTTCCCGCTCAACGTGCCTCACGACGTGCGCAACCTGGGCACCGAACGGTGCGTGATCATGTTCCTGAAGGTCAACCCCAAGGTGCTCAAGGCCACCGCCGGTGGGTAACGTCGAGCGCTGCGACAAGACCTTGCCGACCAACCTGATGATGTATCACGTGCGGAAGGACGCCACGCTGCGCGCCCGCTGGCTCACCGACCTGGAGGGGCTCGCCCGGGAGTTCGGTCTCAGCCGCGAGGAATACGAGGCGATCCGCGACAAGGACCCCAAGCGGCTGATGGACCTCGGCGTGCACCAGTACTACGTGCCGCAGATCCTGCGCCTGTTCTTCGGCAACGCCCAGAACAGCAACACCAGCGAGACGCTCGACTGCTACCGGCGCGCCTTTCCGCGGGAGACCGGCGGAGGCGATGGCACTGCAGGCGCGGCTGGAGGGCCGGCGTGGCTGAGATCGTCGCCGCGATGGCCATGACGCACTCCCCGGGCCTCACCGGCTGGTTCACGCGGGCCTCCGAGGAGTACCAGCGGCTGGCCCTCGAGGCCACGACCGAGATGCGGCGCCGGCTGGAGGCCGCCCGGCCCGACGTGATCGTGCATGCTCAGCAACGACCACCTGCTGAACTGGCCGATCAACAACACGCCGGAGTACACGGTCGGCATCGCCGAGCGAGCACGTCGGCCCCGCCGACTGGTACGACGAGTGGCTCGCGCATGGAGAAGTACCGGGTGCCCGGCCACTCCGCGCTGGCGCGCTACATCGTCAACGAGGGCGCGCGCCGGCGGCTCGCCTCTCGGCCTGGCTGCGCGAGATGCAGTTCGACGACGGCATCTCGGTGCCGACTGCACTACCTGAACCCCGACGTGCGCTATCCGGCTGGTGCCCGATCACGATGAACTGCACGGTGCCGCCCATCCCGACTCCGGCCCGCGCCTACGAGGTCGGCACCGTCCTGCGCGAGACGATCCGGGCGTATCCGGGCGACGAGCGCGTGGCGGTGGTCGCCACCGGCGGGCTCTCGCACGAGCCGGGCGGGCCGCGCTACTTCTGGGTGGACGAGGAGTTCGACCGCCGGTTCCTCGACCTGCTCAAGCAGGGCGACCACGCCGCGCTCCTGCGCGAGTGCACGCTCGAGCGCATGGAGGAGGCCGGCTCCGGCGGCACCGCGGAGCTGCTCGCGTGGATCGCCGCTCTGCCGTTCACCACCGGGCCGGCCGACGTGCTCGCCTACATGCCGGCCATCGCCTGGCGCTCGGGCACCGGCATGGTCGTCTGGAACGAGATCGCCGGGTGACCGGCACACCGCGACGGGAGACCGCCTGACCATGGCCGAGCACCACCTGGATGCCACCGAAGTGCACTACGAGTGGAACAACGCGATCGCCGCCGCGCCTCGACGATCGACCCCGGCGACACGGTCGTCTTCGACACCCGCGACGCCGCCGATCGCTACTACTCGAAGGCGTCGACCCACGCCGACGTCGTCGGCGCGCGGGCCGTTCCGCGGCCATCCCCTCACCGGCCCGGTGCGGGTGCGCGGCGCCGCAGCCGGGCGACACCCTCGTGGTCGAGATGCTCGACGTGCGGCCGGCGCTCGACTTCGGCTGGACGGCAATCCGGCCCGGCCGCGGGCTGCTGCCCGAGGCCGACTTCGCCAAGCCCTACCTGCAGATCTGGGACGTCTCGGACGGCACCTACGCGCGCATGGGCAACGTGCGTGGCCGTGCCGCATCGAGGCCTTCCCCGGCGTGATGGGCGTCGGCGCTGCGACGAGCCCGGCGCCCACAGCACGATGCCGCCCCGGCGAAGAACGGCGGCAACATGGACATCAAGCAGCTGACCGCCGGCACCACGCTCTACCTGCCGGTGCTGGTGGACGGCGCGCTGTTCAGCGTCGGGCGACGCCCACGCCGCGCAGGGCGACGGCGAGGTGTGCGTCACCGCCGTCGAGATGAGCGCCCGGGTGACGCTGCGATTCGAGCCTGCAGTCCGGGCGTCGCATTGCCGAGCCGCGGCTGCGCACGGTCGGCCCGCCGAGCGGCGCACGGGCGCCGGGGACCGTGGATCGCGACCACCGCGCACGGCCCCGACCTCTTCGCCTCCGCCCAGCAGGCGATCCGCTACCTGATCGAGCACATCGTCGAGGAGCGCGGGCTCAGCCGCGAGCAGGCCTACATCGTGTGCTCGGTGGCCGCCGACCTCAAGATCAGCGAGATCGTCGACGCGCCCAACTGGATCGTCTCCGCCTTCCTGCCGGAGTCCATCTTCCTGTGAGCGCCGACGACGCGATCGCCCCCCTGCGCGCGTGGCTCCGCGACTGGCAGGCCTGCGTCCGGGCCGTCGACTTCGAGGCGGGACGGAAGATGTGCGCGCCCGAGATCGTCGCCTTCGGCACCGTCGCCCCCTTCGTCGAGGGCATCGACAACGTCATGCCGGCCCAGTGGCACAAGGTCTGGGGCAACATCCGGGAGTTCACCATGCACGACGACCGGGCCCGCGGCGCCATCGCCGGCGATTACGCCTGGGTCGCGACCACCTGGGACTCGCTCGGCACCCGGCCCGACGGCTCGACCTTCCAGCGCCCGGGCCGCGCCACCATCGCGCTCGTCCGCCGTGACGGGCGCTGGCTGGCCGTCCACACGCACTTTACTCTCATACATGGGGGCCCCGACATGGCCCCCCAACCCCCAAACGTTCGAGCCATCCCGGCGTAGCCGTGGCAGCTCTCGTTAACCCACCAGGCACAGAGGAGAAGCGCATGCACATCGGCGTCTGCATGTTCGCCACCGACTACGCGATCCGCATCGACGAGCTGGCCCGCGAGGCCGAGGCCCGCGGCTTCGAGTCGCTGTGGGTGCCCGAGCATACCCACATCCCGACCAGCCGGCGCACGCCCTTCGCCGGCGGCGCCCAGCTTCCCGAGGAGTACTAGCACACCCTCGACCCCTTCGTCTCCCTGATGGCGGCCGCCGCCGTCACCAAGAAGCTCCGGATCGGCACCGGCATCTGCCTGATCATCGAGCGTGACACCATCACGACCGCCAAGGACGGTGGCCAGCGCTCGACCTGCTGTCGAACGGCCGCTTCGAGTTCGGCATCGGCGGGGGCTGGAACGCCGAGGAGATGGAGCATCACGGCACCGAGCTTCAAGACCCGCTTCAAGCAGATGCGCGAGCAGGTGCTGGCCATGAAGGAGATCTGGACGAAGGACGTCGCCGAGTACCACGGCGAGCTACGTCGACTTCGAGCCGAGTCTGGTCGTGGCCCAAGCCGGCCCAGAAGCCGCACCCGCCGGTGCTGCTGGGCGGCGAGAGCAGCTATACGCTGCAGCGCGTCGTCGACTTCTGCGACGGGTGGTTCCCGCGAGCCCGCAATGCCGAGCGCGTGCTGTCCGGCCTCGCCGAGCTGAAGGACCGCGCGGCCAAGGCCGGCCGCGACATGAAGTCGATCACGACGTCGGTCTTCGGCGCCGGCCCCGACCCGGCCACACTCGACAAGTGGGCTGCCGGAGGCATCACCCGCGCCATCCTGCGCCTGCCCCCCGAGGGCCGCGACAAGGTCCTGCCGCTGCTCGACCAGTGGGCGAAGCTGATCAAGAAGTAACGCGATCCTCACCGGGGGCCGTGGCCGGCCCCCGGTGAGACCAGCCACCGACAACCCTCCGTCTCCCTGTGATCCGAGCCGGGGCCGGTGGGTGCAGCGAAAGGCGGTGCGCGCGTGCTCCAGACAAGCAACCAACAGAAGAGTCTGCGGCCGGCGGTCTGGTTCTTCCCGAGCGACTACGCGGGGTTCTGGCGCCGGCTCGCCATCGCGCTCGCCGACAGCGCCGTGATCGCAGTGGTGCTGCTGGTGGCCACGACGACGGTGGTCCTGCTCGATCCCGCCGAGGAGCTGAGCGACGCCCTGCTGGCCTGGCTCATCCCGGGCTGGCTGCTGCTCATCTACGGCTACTTCGTCGTCCTCAAGTGCTCGCGCTTCACCACGGTGGGATATCGGTTGGCCGGAGTGCGCATCGTCGATTCACTCGGCCGCCGACCCGGGCTCTCGGCCCTGACGCTCCGTCTCTCGTTCGGACTCATCGGACCGTTGAACGTCATTCTCGACGCGCTCTGGATCCCCTTCGACCGCCACAAGCAAGCCCTCCGCGACAAGTTCGCCAACACCTACGTGGTCAAGGCCACCGCCGAGCCGGCCGGTCCGGCCCGAATCGTCTTCCGGACGTACGACGTGATGGGCATGTCCTTCGTCTTCCAGGACGTCGAGCCGGTGGCGATGGGCGGCCCCGGGCGTTGACCGCGGGCGTGGCCGGCACCCCGGCATGGGCCGTCGCACTCTTGCGCGACGCCCGGGTCGGTCGCCTCGCCACCGCCGACGCCGCCGGCCACCCGCTGGCCGTCCCCGTCTGCTACGCCTTCGACGGGGCTCGCGTGTACTCCGCGGTCGACGCCAAGCCCAAGTCGACGCGCAATCTCCGCCGTTTGCGGAACATCGCCGCCAACCCGTACGTCTCGCTCGTCGTCGACGTGTGGGACGAGGACTGGAGCCGCCTCTGCTGGGTGATGGTCGAGGGCCGGGCCGAGGTCCTCACGACGGGCCCGGAATTCACGGGCGCCATCGACCGGCTCGTCGAGAAGTACCCGCAGTACCGACAGCTACGGCTGGACCGCCAGCAGGGGGCGGTCGTGGCCGTGACGCCCGAGCGCGTGCTCGCCTGGCGCCCACCACCCCAGAGGCCGGTGGGCATCCGCATCGAGCCGGCCGGGCCCGAGCAGGCCGAGGTGGTGCTCCAGGCGATGCGTCGCGGGTTCGAGCAGTACCGCGGCTCGCTGAACCCGCCGAGCAGCGCGCTGGACGAGACGGTCGAGGACGTGCGGGCCGCGATGGCCCGGGGCGGCGCGTTCATCGCCAGCGACGGTGACGCGGTGGTGGGTTCCGCCCGCTATCAGCTCCGCCCGGGCCACGTGTACGCCGAGCGCGTCGCCGTCGATCCGGGCGCGCGCGGTCGCGGCGTCGGCGCGGCGCTGATGCGCGAGATCGAGGAGGCGGGGCGTGCCGCCGGCTACGCGGAGATCCGGATCGGGGTGCGGGCGTCCCTGCCCGGCAACCTTCGCTTCTACGAGGGGCTCGGCTACCGGACGCTGGCGTCGGGCCCCCACCCGCGCGGCCCCGACTACGACATGACGCTCAGCAAGGACCTCCGCACGTCCATCCTCTAGGGTGTCACGAGCAGTGGCGTCACGGTGACCGCGGTGCCGTCGGCGGTGGTGATGCTGATCGTTCCGGTGACCGCCAGCGCCGGGACCGTGAACGTCACCTCGGTCAGCGACGAGGCGACGACGACGGCCCCGAGGGAGCCCACCTTGACGACCGGGTCGGTGATGCCCGTCTTGAGATTGGTCCCGCTCACGACGACCATGCTGCCGAGCGACGCCACGGGCGGGATGACGCCGGTGATCTTCGGCAGCACCTTGAAGCTGGCTGCGCTCGGCGCCGTCCCGATCGCGTTGGTGACGCTCACCGGGCCCGTCAGCGCGCCCGCCGGCACCACCGCCCGTAGAGACGTCGCCGTCACCGCCGTCGGCGTCACCGTCACCGGGCCGGTGAACGTCACCCCCGTCGCCCCGGTGAGGTTCGTCCCGGCCAATCATCACCGTTGTCCCCACCGTCGCCGCCGCCGGCGTGAACGTCGTGGCCCGCGGCGGCTGCGTCACCGTCAGATCCGTCGCACTCACCGCCGTCCCGTCCAGCGTCACCACGCTGATCTTCCCCGTCACCGCGCCCAGCGGGACCCGGAACTGCAGGTCCGTCAGCGTGCTCGACACGATCGACCCCGGCGGCACCACGAACGCGCCGATCTTCACCGTCGGCTGCCCCGTCGCCGCTCGCAGGTTCGTCCCCGTCACGACGATGACCGTGGTGCTCCCGCCCACCGCGCTCGGCGGCGCGAACCCGGTGATCTTCGGCAGCACCTTGAAGCTCCCCGCGCTCGCTCCGGTCCCGATCGTATTGGTAATGCTCACCGGCCCCGTCAGCGCCCCCACCGGCACCACCGCCCGCAGCGACGTCGCCGTCACCGCCGTCGGCGTGACCGTGACCGGGCCCGTGAATGTCACGGCCGTCGCCCCGGTCAGGTTCGTCCCGGCGACGGTCACCAACGTCCCGACCGGCGCCGCTGCCGGGGCGAAGCTCGTCGCCCGCGGCGGCTGAGTCACCGCGAGGTCCGTCGAGCTCACACCCGTCCCATCGGCCGTCACCACGCTGACCTTCCCCGTCACCGCCCCCAGCGGCACCTGGAATTGCAAGAGCGTCGGCGTGCTCGACACGATCGACCCCGGCGGCACCGCAAAGGCGCCCACCTTGACCGTGGGCTCCCCGGTCGCCGCCCGAAGATTCGTTCCCGTCACGTCGATGACCGTCGCGCTCCCTCCCACCGCGCCCGGGGGCGTGAACCCCGTGATCCTCGGCAGCACCTTGAAGATCACTGTGCTCGTCCCGCTCCCGACCCCGTTGGTGATGCTCACCGGGCCCGTCAGCGCTCCTGCCGGCACCACCGCCCGCAGGGACGTCGCCGTCACCGCCGTCGGCGTCACCGTCACCGGACCCGTGAACGTCACATCCGTCGCCCCGGTCAGATTCGTTCCGGCGATCACCACCGTCGTCCCCACCGTGGCCGCGGCCGGGGCGAACGTCGTGGCTCGCGGCGGCTGGGCCACGACCAGGTCGGTCGCGCTCAGCGCCGCCCCGTCGACCGTCGTCACGCCGATCTTTCCCGTCACCGAGCCCAGCGGCACCCGGAACTGCAAGAGCGTCGGTGTGCTCGACACGATCGACCCCAGCGGCACCGCCAACGCACCGACCTTCACGGCGGGCTGGCCGGTCGCCGCGCGCAGGTTGGTCCCTGTCACGTCGATGACCGTGGTGCCCCCCACCGCGCTTGGCGGGGTGAAGCTCGTGATCTTCGGCGACACCTTGAAGCTGGCTGCGCTCGGCGCCGTCCCGACCGCGTTGGTGACGCTCACCGGGCCCGTCAGCGCCCCCGCCGGCACCACCGCCCGTAGAGACGTCGCCGTCACCGCCGTCGGCGTCACCGTCACCGGGCCGGTGAACGTCACCCCCGTCGCCCCGGTGAGGTTCGTCCCGGCAATCATCACCGTCGTCCCCACCGTCGCCGCCGCCGGCGTGAACGTCGTGGCCCGCGGCGGCTGCGTCACCGTCAGATCCGTCGCGCTCACCGCCGTCCCGTCCAGCGTCACCACGCTGATCTTCCCCGTCACCGCCCCCAGCGGGACCCGGAACTGCAGGTCCGTCAGCGTGCTCGACACGATCGACCCCGGCGGCACCACGAACGCGCCGATCTTCACCGTCGGCTGCCCGGTCGCTGCTCGCAGGTTCGTCCCGGACACGACGATGACCGTGGCGCTCCCGCCCACCGCCGTCGGGGGCGCGAACCCCGTGATCTTCGGTAGCACCTTGAAGCTCGTCGCGCTCGCCGCCGTCCCGATGGCGTTGGTGATGCTCACCGGCCCGGTCAGCGCGCCGGCCGGCACCACGGCCCGGAGTGACGTCGCCGTCACCGCTGTCGCCGTCACCGTCACCGGGCCCGTGAACGTCACCGCCGTCGCCCCGGTCAGGTTCGTCCCGGTCATGGTCACCAGGCTCCCGACCGCCGCCGACGCCGGCGCGAACACCGTCGCCCGGGGCGGCTGGACCACCGTGAGGTTCGTCGCGCTCAGCGCCGTGCCGTCCACCGTCGTCACACCGATCTTGCCGGTCACCGCCCCCAGGGGCACCCGGAACTCCAGCTGCGTCGGCGTGCTCGACACGATCGACCCCGGCGGCACCGCGAAGGCGCCCACCTTGACCGTGGGCACGCCCGTCACC
The DNA here is from genome assembly GCA_963827505.1 of uncultured Candidatus Rokubacteria bacterium. Classification (GTDB taxonomy): domain Bacteria; phylum Methylomirabilota; class Methylomirabilia; order Rokubacteriales; family CSP1-6; genus AR5. Next base: position 785,237 of record CAWHBD010000001.1, read on the forward strand.
GCGCGCAGATTGGTTCCGGTGACGACCACCACCGTCGAACTCCCCGCCACCGCGCTCGGCGGCGCGAACCCGACGATCCTCGGCAGCACCTTGAAGAGCGCCGCGCTCGCCCCGATGCCCGCCGAGGTCGTGACGCTGAACACGCCGGTTCGCGCGCCCGCCGGCACCGTGGCCGTGATCGTCGTGGCCGTCACCGCCGTCGGCGTCACCGTCACCGGCCCGCTGAACGTCACGGCGCTGGCACCGACCACGCTCATGCCCGAGATCACGACCGCCGCGCCGACCGGGGCCGCTGCCGGCGCCACCGAGACGACGCGCGGCACCGAGAGCACGGTCTCCGTGTGGGTACTGGACTTGGTGAACCCGTGACCATCGCTGACCACCACCTTGAGAGCGCAGGTCTGCGAGGCGCCGGTGGTGTTGATCGGTGCCGTCCACGTCGGCGTCGTCAGCGTGGCGCTGTCGAAGCTTCCCCCCGGGAGCCCGCCGGTACAGGTCGACGTCCACGCGTAGGTCAGGGTGTGGCCGAAGCTGTCGCTGGCGCTGACACTCAGGTTCACCGACGCGCCCGGCAGCGTCGGGTTCGGCGTGCCGGTCGGCCCCGTCGTGATGCTGAACACGTGCAGCGCGTTGAGGGCGGAGTCGGCGTGGATCAGGCCGAAGCCCGTGTTGATGTCGAAGCCGGCCGGCCCCATGTTCTGCGCGGTCGTCCTCAGCGTCATTCGGAGGTCGTCGGGCTCCAGCCCGGGCACCGCCTGCAACAGCAGCGCCGCAACCCCGGCGGCATGCGGCGCCGCCGCGGAGGTGCCGAAGAAGTTGGGGAAGCCGGTTCCGTCAGTGTCGACGCCGAAAAAGGTCGTGTCGGCGCCGTCGGGCGCGACGATCTCGGGCTTGAACTGCCGTGGATCGGAAGTCGAGTTGCCGGCGGGGTCGAACAGCACCGGCGTCGTTCCTCCCGAGGAGAACGTCTCGAGCGTGGTGGGGGTCTTGTAGTTCGCCGCACCGACGGCCACGGCGCCTTCCGCGTTGGCGTGGCCATAGATGGTACCGCTGCTGATGGCCGGCGACAGCGTTGCGGTGCCACCCGTCGTGTAGAGGACGTATTTCAACCGGCCCGGGGCGGGGCCGCTGTTGTTGACGATCATGATGAACCCGACGCACGGGCCGGAGAAGCCACACGCGCCCCCGAGGAGCTCGACCGGATCGCCCCCCAGGTTGTTGGTCTTGGCAAACGATACGACGAAGAACCCGCCAAAACCGTCCGAGGCCAGCAGATAGGCGTCGAGGTCGTTCGACGTGCCGGGAGAGCCGCTCACGGAGAAGAATGGCGAATCCCACTGCAGGACCAGCGTGAAAGAGCTGCCCGCCGGACCGGTGATGCGCTGCATGGTGGTGCCGCCGAAGTTGTGGGGCGTGCCGCCGTCGAAGTTGCTGTCGAATGTCCCGGCCGGAAGGAACGTGCCCGGCACGAACGTGTGCTCGTAGGCCTTGCGCGCACTGTTCCCGGCGGCGGAGAAGTACGCAACACCCGACGCCACGACGTCGTCCACAGCCTGGGCGACGACCCCGTCCTGGAACATCGGCTCGGCGAGGTAGATCGCATCGTCCACGATGACCGAGGCCCCGGCGTCCCGCAGCGCCCGGATGTTGTTCGCGAAGTTGGGCTGGCCGCCCTGGGCGGTGGCGAACGCCAGGCTGGCGCCCGGGGCGACGTCGTGGACGATCTGTAGCATCGCCCGCCCCTCGTCGGTGCCCGAGCTGCACCCGGGGTCCTCCTGCAACACCACCACCGGCGACAGGTCATTGTTCGCGATGTCGCCGGCGGCGCCGGGGAGGCAGCCATAGCTGTCCGACAGCACGCCGACCATGACACCGGCTCCGTCGAGACCGAACGTCGCCCGGGCCGTGTCGGCACGCAGGACATGGTCGCCCTGACTGGTCACGAGTCCGACGTTGGTCTTGAGGTACGCCGGACGCGCGAACTGCAGTGACGCGACGCCTTCCAGCAACGGGACCGCCACGACCGGCAGCCGCGCCGACACCAGACGCCCGGCGATCGCCGTATCGCGCGCTCCGAGGGCGATGAGGTCGGCCTCGAGCACGGCCGGATCAGCCGCAGCGACCGCGTCGATCGTCACCAAGCCGCCGACGACGGTCAGCGGCGCTTCCGCTTCCTGGTAGGCGCCGGGAATGCCGGCGGGCACCGCCGCGGCGCGCCCCGCGACGTCGGTCCCCCCGCTGCCCAGAATCGCGAGGTCGCGCGAGATGCGCGTCGTCGGCTTCGGCCCGTCGGCGACGGCCACGCCCGCGCCGCTGACCAGCAGGAGTCCCACCACCACCCACGCCATGAAGGTGCGCATCACGGTGCCTCACCCCTTGTCGCCCAGTACCGGCGCGAGCGTTGGCTACGTCCCCGCTATCGGGCTCCCTGTCCGGCGCCGCCATGGGGCGCCATCATCGCCGCGCGAGCAAACCTGAGACCTGGAAGTGCCGCCATCGCCGGGATCTGCGCGATTGGCAACTGGCCTGACACGAACCGCCCCGCCGTCACCGCCCCGCGCATGCCGAGGGCGGCGAGGCTGGCCTTCAGGTCGCCGACGTCATCGGTCGCGACCGCCTCCACGACCACCCGGTCCCCGACGATCTGCAACGCCGGGTCGGGAACCACCAGCGGCCGGCCGCTGGTGGTGGCCGCAAGATACGCGTCGTAGAGGGCTATCAGCTCGGGCCCGAGCTTGGTCTGTGGTCGGCCACCGGCAGCGGCCGTCGCCACGCCAACTGCCGCCACTATCGACACTACGATGACCGCCACCCGGAAAGGGCAAGGATTCAGGGCAGGACCGCTGGATTCGGCTCGGCCCGGGCTCAATCGACCTTCGATTCGTCCCGGTACATCACCTTGTGGCGCTGGGTCCGGATCCACTCGTCGATCTGGGCGTCGGTCATGAGGTTGGCGGGATCGAAGCGGTCCCAGCTCATGATCTGGGGCAGCGTCTTTTTCCATCGCTTGTACGAGGCCTTGGCCGGCGGCCCGAAGCACATCACATCGATGACAGCGAGCTCGTCCGGCACGCCCAATAGCGGGCGGACCTTGCTCTGGATGTCCTCCTGGCCGATCGCGGTGATCCACCACACCGCGTAGCCCAGGGCGGCCGCGGCGAGGTGGGCCGACATGGTGGACGCGGCGGCCGACTGCAGCAGGATGCGCTCGGCGTTCTGGCGGTAGCGGCGGTCGAGGTCAGAACCGTCGTTGAGCACGGGGAAGGCGCGGACGAAGCGGAAGTCAGCGGCGACCACGATGAGGCCGGGCGCGGTCTTGACCCCCGTTGTAGTTCGGCGTTGGGAAGCCCATGCGCAGCCTCGCCGGTGCTGCTGCTCGTCCACGAAGCACTGGCCGATCGTCTGCTTCACAGCGGGATCCGTCACGACCACGTAATGCCAGGGCTGGGCGTTGGCGCCGGACGGCGCGTGCCGTGCGGCCTCGAGGATCAGGTGGAAATGCTCGCGGGGAACCTCGAACGGCGCGAAGGCGCGGTTCGTCATCCGATTGCGCACGACGTCCATGAACGCCTCGTACCGTCCGGCGCCCACGGTCGCGGCTACGCTCTCGCTCACCAGCTCTCCGCGCCGGCGGCAGCGCGCGGTGCCGTCACCGCCTCTCGTCCTGCCAGAGACCCAGGGCTTGCAGGACCGGCTCGTCGTTGAACTGGAAGAACGCGGCCGGGGCCTCACCGCTCTGCTCGTGCTCCAGCCAGTGCCACGGCGGCGCCACGAAGGTGTCGCCGGCCTCCCACGCCAGCACGTGCTCGCCCACCCGGCTCTGGCCACGCCCCTCGATCACGTGGAAGACGCGACTCGTCGTGCGGCGATCGCCACGTGTGCGCTCGCCCGGGCGCAGCCACTGGGCTTCCGCCCCCATCGTCGGCAGCGGCGCCCGCCCCGTGGTCGGATCGACGTAGCGCAGCGTCACTGGCGCCGCGGGGGCCGCCGTCGCGGCCAGCCGCTCCAGCGCCGTGCGCACGGTCCGCCACGGCCACCGGACGTGGGGATAGCCGGTCGACGGATAGCGGGAGGCGCGCGGCACCAGCCCGGCAGTGGTGAACTCGTCGGCGGAAGGATCGCTGGCCGTTACCGGCGGCTGGGCCGGCCGCATCTTCGACGCCCAGGCGGCATCGAGGCTGCGCACGAGCGGGATGTCGAGGCCGTCGAGCCAGATCACCGGCTCCGTCCCCTCATGGCCGTGATCGTGCCAGCGCATGGGCGGCGTGATGATCAGATCGCCGATCTCCATGGGGCACTTCACGCCCTCGACCGTGGTGTAGGCACCACGCCCCTCGACGACCAGCCGCAGCGCGGCCGGCGTGTGGTGGTGGCTGGGCGCGGTCTCGCCGGGCAGGATGATCTGGAACCCGGCAAACAACGTCGAGGTGATGGCGTAGGCGCCGCCGAGGCCCGGATTGCGGAGGACCAGCACGCGTCGCTCGGCCTGCTCCATCGGCACGAGCCGGGCGGCCTCCAGAAGCCGCGGCCGCACCTGGGGCCAGTGCCACACCGCCGGTACCGCGCCGGTCGCGCGCTCGTGGGGCAGCAAGGCGTGCAGCGCGGTCCACAACGGGGCCAGGGCCAGGGCGTCGAGCGCGTCGGAGTAGGCGGGCGGGAGGCTGGGATCGCGGGACGTGAGCGTGGTCGTCATGGGTCCCTCATCGGCTGTGATCGGGATGCGCCATCGTAGCACTCCCGGCCCCAACCCCTTTGCGCGAAGAGCATCTCAGTGGCGCCGAGTTACTGGCAAATCATATGCAGAAATCATATGCAGGTCGAACGGAGAGGGCTTGGCGGCCACCGGAGGTGACTCATGCACGATCGTTCGACTCGACGGTTCATCTGGGTCTCGCTCGTTGTGCAGCTGGTCGGGTACGTCTACGACGCGGTCTGGCACGGCCTGCTGAATCCAGGCTTCGAGCCCGCGACCCGGGCCGAGATGGCCCACCACCTGGCGACGGTGCACTTGCCGCTGTACCTCGGCGCCGCCGCCGTGCTCGTGTCGACCGGCGCGGGCCTCCTCGCCGGCGGTCGACGCTCGGCCGGCGGGCTCGCCTTGCCCGTGGCTTTCGCCGGGGCCCTGGTGTCGGCCGGTGCCGAGGCGTGGCACGCATCATCCCACCTGGCGCTCGACACGCACAGCGCGCCCGTCGCCGGGATCCTGTCGGTCATCGGGTTCCTCGTCGTCCTCGTCTCGATGTCACTCTCGAGGCGGGGCCGACAACGCCAGCCTGCGGAGACCTCCGATCGGCGCGCCGCGTAGGCTGCGGCGTCATACCATCACGACCATCAGCGCGGCGGGGAGCACCTCGATCTCGACCGGCGTGAATCCAGCCGCCTCGCCGTCGAGCTGCACCGGCACCGGCACCTCGCTCGTGATCCGGATCCGGCGCGCCTGTCCACTCCGCACGTGCGAGAGGGTGCCGTGGCGCCTGCACACGACCGCCCACACGTACCGGGCCAGCGCCGCCCGGCCACCGCGCTCGAACATCAGCCAGTTCAGCAAGCCGTCGTCGGCCCGCGCGTCGGGTGTGAGCGGCAACGCCATCGCGTAGTCCGGCAGGTTGCCGATCACGCAGTACGCGCCGGACACGCTGACGCCGTCGGCCGTGACCGTGACGGGTGGATGCGGGTAGGCCCACAGCGCCTGGCCGATCGGCCGCACGTAGCTGGCGCGGCCGACACGGCGCGGCGAGCCGCTGCCGCTCCGCCAGCGCGCGATGCGGTGAATGACGTCGGCGTCGAAGCCGGCGCTCAGCATCAGGCCGAACCGCCGGGACCCCGCGGAGGTATGGGCCAGGCCCAGGTCCAGACGATGGCGGGCGCCGATGCCGATGGCCCGGGCCAGCCGGGCCGGCGCGACGTCGAAGCCGAGCGCCCGGGCGAACAGATTCTCGTTGCCGATCGGGAGCACGGCCAGCGGGACGTCGGCGACCAGCTCGTTGATCACCGTGGCCACGGTGCCGTCCCCGCCCGCCGCCACCACGCAGCGGACGTCGGCCATGGCCCCGGGATCGCCGAGCAGCGCCGCCCGATGGGCCGCGTCCCAGACCACCTGCACGGCGGCGCCGGTGGCCTGGAGTGCAGCGACGAGGGCCTCGACGCGCGCGCGGGGCCGCTCGGCCCCGCGGTAAGGGTTGGCCGCGATGACGATCACCGGAGCCCCCGGGCGGAGTGCGATACTAGCGCTGCTGCAGATCCACGACAGCGAGGCCGTGCACTGACGCCGCGCCCCCTGTCGAAGACCCGGGCGGACCGGATCGGGACCGCCCACCCGGAGGCGGGGCCATGCATTTCGAGGTCGAGGTGTACAAGAACGAGACGGGCGAATGGGTGGCTACGGCCGTGGAACACGACGTGACGGTGAATGGCCGCACCGAGCAAGAGGCGCTGACCCGGCTGCTGGAGGCCCTCGGCCGACACTTCAAGCGGAAGCCGCAGGGCTCGGGGCACGCCTGATGATAATCCCCCGCTCCGCGATCCGCGCGCTGCTCGTGGCCGCCCTGGTGGCGGCGGCCGCGCCCGCGGACGCCGAGTATGCCGGGCCAATCGTCGACGCCCACTCGCACGTGCCCAACGCCACCGCCGTCGACGCCTACGTGGCCGCGATGAAGCGCCACAAGATCGTCAAGGTGGTGCTGCTCGGCGTGGGGGGCGTGCAGAAGGACGACGCGGCCTGGATCGCGGCCGCCGCCCGGAAGTACCCGGACCTCGTCGTCGCCGGCCAGCCGGTACCGGATCCGACCTCGCCCCAGGCCGCGACCCGGCTGGAGGCGGAGCTGGCCAAGACCCGCGCTCGCGTCGCCGGCGAGGTCCACGTGCGTCAGGTCAGCCGCAAGATCGACCGGAGCCCGGCCGATCCGGCGTTCGTGAAGCTGCTGGAGGTCGCCGGCCGCCAGAAGGTGCCGGTGGTCATCCACCAGGAGCTCGATGCGGGCGCCACCACGGCCCTGGAGGCCGGTCTCAAGGCGGTGCCGTCGGCCGTGCTCGTGCTCGCCCACGCCGGCTCGGCTACGCCGGCCGTGCTCGACGGGCTCCTGGCCCGCCACCCGAATCTGATGATCGATCTGTCGGGGATGCACTTCCAGCGCACGCCGGCGCTGGCCACCGAGAAGGGCCCGCTCGATCCAGCCTGGAAGACGCTCATCGACAAACGGCCGGAGCGATTCCTGATCGGCGTGGATATGTGGGCGGCGCGCCTGTTCGAGCCGGCGATGCTCGACCGGCTCATGAGCTGGACGCGTCGGATCCTGGGCGAGCTGTCGCCGGAGGCGGCCGAGCGCGTCGCCCATCGCAACGCCACCGCCCTGTTCCGCCTGGAGTAGTCGATGGGCGCGAACCCATTCGCCGAGGCGACCGCCTACCAGATGCTGGCCGCGGTCGCCGAGCGCCACGGCGAGCGCGTGGCGATGATCTTCGGAGAGGAGCGGATCACTTTCGCGGACTTCCGGGCGCGGGTCGACACCTTCGCCACCGGTCTCGCCGACCTCGGGCTGGGCCGCGGCGATGCCCTGGCGATCTGGCTGCCCAACCGGCCGCTGTGGTTCGTGGCCCAGCACGCCGCCGCCCGCCTCGGCGTGGTGGTGGTCGCCCTCAACCCGCGCTACCGCGCCCACGAGCTGGGCTACATCCTCGCCCAGTCGAGCGCGGCCGCCCTGCTGGTGACCGACCACCTCGGCCCCGTCGATTACTTCGAGACGCTGCACGAGGTCATTCCCGAGCTGGCCACCGCCGTCCCCGGCGAGCTGGCCAGCGCCACGGTGCCGAAGCTGCGCCACGTCATCGTCGACGCGGAGGATCCCTACCCCGGATGCCTGCGCGCGTCCGACGTGGCCGGCGCGGCCAGTGCGGATCGCGTGGGCGCGGCGCTACCGGGGCCGGATGACGTCTTCACCTTGCTGTACACGTCGGGGACGACGTCGTTTCCGAAGGGGGCGATGATCTCGCATCGCAACTGTGTGCCGCACGGCTGGCACTGCGGCGAGCAGCTACGGCTGACCCCCGTGGACCGCGTGCTGCATGCGCTGCCGGCGCCGGGCACGTGGGGCGGCCTCAACGTACCGTTGTCGACGTGGAGCCACGGGGCCTGCCTCGTGCTCATGGAGGCGTGGGACCCCCTGCGCGCCCTCGTGCTGATCGAGCGTGAGCGCTGCACGGTCTTCAACGCGGTCGACACCATGCTCAAGCCGCTGTTCGAGCATCCCGACTTCGATCGCTACGACCGCTCCTCGCTGCGCACCGGCGGCTTCGCCTCGGTGGGCGGCGGCGGCCCCGCCATGCTGGATGCCGTCGTCGATCGCCTCGGCGTGCCGCTGGCCTTCCAGCCCTACGGTATGACGGAGGTGAACGCGCTCGCCCTCTTCCACGACCTCGACGAGCCGCGCGAGCTGCGCCTGCAGCCCGGCATCATCCCCGCCCCGGGTGTCGAGGTGCGCGTGGCCGACCCCGACACCGCGCAGCCGTGTTCCTCCGGCCGGGAGGGCGAGCTGCAGTTCCGCGGCTCACTGGTCACGCGTGGGTATCACGACAAGCCGGAGGAGACGCGCGCCGCCTTCACCGAGGACGGCTGGTTCCGCACCGGGGACCTCGCCGTCCAGGACGACCGTGGCCACACCATCTTCATGGGACGTCTCAAGGAGACGCTCCGGATCAGCCACTTCATGGTCGCGCCGGGCGAGATCGAGGCCTTCCTGCAGACCCACCCCGACGTCGAGCAGGCCTTCGTGGTCGGCGTTCCCGATCCGGAGATCAACGAGGCGCCGGTCGCCTACGTGATCGCCCGTCCCGCCGCCCGGCTGAGCGAGGAGGCGCTGCGCGCGTATTGCCGCGGCAAGATCGCCTCCTACAAGATCCCGCGGTGGGTTCGCTTCGTGACCGACGTGCCGCGGACGCCGGGCCCGCACGGCGACAAGGTTCAGCGCGGCAAGCTGCGCGAGCAGGCCATCCGGGAGGTGACACCATGACGCTGCGCACCCCGCTGTGCGATGTCCTCGGTATCGAGGTCCCGATTCTCCAATCGGGCATGGGCGGTGTCGCCGGGCCCGAGCTGGTGGCCGAGGTGAGCCGCGCCGGGGGTCTCGGGATCCTGGCCGGGCTGGAGCTGCCGCCCGAGAAGATCCGCGAGGGCATCCGCGCGGTGCGACGCCTGACCGATCGGCCGTTCGGCGTCAACCTGTGGCTGCACACCGAGATGCGGCCACCGATCGACATGGCCACGATTCCCGAGGGCCAGGTTCGTGCGGTGCAGGATACGCTCAACGGCTTCCGCGCGCGGCTGGGCCTGCCGGCTCGGCACGAGCGGCCGGCCAGCCTGCCCGACGTGATCGACGCCGGGATCGAGGTCATTCTGGAAGAGCGGGTGCCGGTCTTCTCGATCGCGCTCGGCAGCCCGGGCGCCGACCTGGTGGCTCGCTGTCACGCCCGGGGCACCCGCGTGATCGCCATGGTCGGCAGCGTCGCGGATGCTCGCACGGTGGCGGCCGCCGGCGTGGACGCACTGGTGGCGCAAGGGACCGAGGCGGGAGGCCACCGCTCCACCTGGACCCGCGCGCCGTCCCGCGACGACGGCGCCATCGCCACCATGACGCTCGTCCCCCAGGTGGTGGACGCCGTGCGGGTGCCGGTGATCGCGGCCGGCGGTATCGCCGACGGCCGGGGCTTGGTGGCGGCGCTCGCGCTCGGGGCGCAGGGCGTGCTGCTGGGCACGCGCTTCATCGCCACGCAAGAGTCGGCGGTACCGGAGTTCAGGAAGAAGGCGGTGCTGGAGGCCGAGAGCGACGCCACCACCATCACCCAGTCGGTCACCGGCCTGTGGGCGCGCTACACACGCAATACCTTCGTCCGCGAGTACGACGCCTCCGGGGCGCCGGTGCTGCCGGCCCTCGTGCAGAACCACGCCGCCGCCGACATCTTCCGGGAGGCCGGGCGCCGGCAGGACGCCGACTGGCTGCCCATGGCCACCGGGCAGAGCGCCGGCATGATCCACGACCTGCCGGGCGCCGGCGAGGTGGTGGCCGCGATCGTCCGCGAGGCACGCTCGGTGCTGGACGCGCTGGCGGGAATCCGGCGTTGACCGAGCCGCGGTACGCTGCCTCGGCCTGACAAGGAGGCGTCGTGGACGAGGATCTCGAAGCGATGACGCGCGAGCAGCTGGTCGCCGAGGCGCGACGGCTACGGGCGGCGATCCGGACGCACCGGGACAGCACTGGACACGCACTCTGCTGGCATCACCCGGCTCTCTGGGGTCTCCTACCCGAGAAGACCGATCCGCTGCCGACGGTGCCTACCTGGCCGGAGTTTCTGCGGGGGTGCCTGCAGTACCGCGAGTCTCTGGATACCCAGTTGCCTGATGCGCCCCGTTCGAATCGGCCGTATCGGTCGTGACGATGCAGCAGCTCTTCGTGGTGCTCCGTACACGCGGCCCCGCCTGGGAGGCTTCGCGCCCCCTGGAGGGCCAGGCCGACTGGACAGCCCACGCCTCGTTCATGAACGCCCTCGCGAAAGAGGGCATGGTCATTCTCGGCGGCCCGCTGGAGGGGACGGCCGACGTGCTGCTCATCATGCGGGCCGAGACGCCTGACGAAGTTCGCTCCCGGCTGGCGGAGGATCCCTGGGCGCGCAACGATCTGCTCCGCGTGGCCCGAGTCGCCCCGTGGACGCTACGGCTCGGATCCCTCGATCAACAGACTCACCGCTAGCGCCCGCCCCCCACCACCTTCACCAGCACCTTCACCTCGGTCGCGACCGCGACCGTGCCGTAGAGCGGTCAGCGACTTCGGTAGGTGGCGACCAGCTCCTCGGCCTGCGCCTGGCTCACGCCGGTCATCTCGAAGGTCATCGTGACGGTGGAGAAGCGCGGCTGGGTGGGCGGCCGCCGGCCCTCGATGGTGACCGTCAGCCGTTGCAGCGGGACGCCGGTCTCCTTGGCGTGCATCTCGATGAGGGTGACCCCGCACGAGGAGACGCTGCCCAGGAACGCCTCGCTGTTCGTGAAGGCGTCAGGCTGCGGGCGCCCCGAGGAATCGAACATGACGGCGACGCCCCGCACCTCGTTGCGGGCGCGTCCGATGGTGCCACTGCTGGACGAGGCGATCGTCTCGATCTTGTCGTCGGCCATGGCGGCATGATCGGGCCTCGACCGGCCCAGGTCAAGCGGGCGGGCCCGTGGCGCCCAGGGTAGAATGCGCGGCAAAGGAGAGCGCCGTGAAGCTCGACGTTGCCATGCTCACCCACGACCTCCGCTCGGTGCCGGACTACGCGCGCAAGGTCGAGGCCATGGGCTTCGACTGCTTGTGGTCGGCCGAGACGCAGCACGACCCGTTCCTGCCGCTGGCGGCCGCCGCCACCGTCACCGACCGGATCAAGCTCGGCACCTCGATCGCCGTCGCCTTCCCCCGCAGCCCCATGGTGCTGGCCCACATCTCGTGGGACCTTGCCAAGGCCTCGGGCGGGCGCTTCATCCTCGGCCTCGGTTCCCAGGTGAAGGGGCACAACGAACGGCGCTTCTCGGTCAAGTACGACTCGCCGGGGCCGCGCATGCGTGAAGTCGTCCTGGCCCTGCGGGCCATCTGGGACTGCTGGCAGAACGGGACCAAGCTCAACTTCAAGGGCGAGTTCTATCGCTTCGACCTCATGACCCCGTTCTTCAACCCGGGCCCGATCGAGCATCCCGAGGTCCCGGTGTACATCGCCGGCGTCAACCCGTACATGTGCCGCGTGGCCGGCGAGGTCTGCGACGGCCTGCACGTGCATCCGTTCAACAGCCCGAAGTACCTGCGCGACGTCGTGCAGCCAGCGGTGAACGAGGGGCTGAAGGCGGCCGGCAAGCGGCGCCAAGACTTCACCTATGCCACCTCGAGCTTCGTGGTCATCGGCGACAGCGAGGCGGAACTGGCGCCCCAGCGGGCCGCCGTCAAGCAGCAGATCGCCTTCTACGCCTCGACGCGGACCTACGAGCCCGTGCTGGCCGTCCACGGCTGGCAGGACCTCGTGCCCCAGCTCCACCGCAAGTCGGTCGAGGGCGACTGGAAGGGCATGGCCGACCTCATCACCGACGAGATGCTCGAGACCTACGCCGTCACCGGGACCTACGAGACCATCACCGCTCGCCTCGAGGAGCGCTACGCCGGTCTCCTCGACCGCACGGCCTTCTACCAGCCCCAGAAGCCGCAGGCCCTCGACGAGCCGCGCCTGCCGCGCCTGATCAAGGAGTTCAACGGCCGATGAAAGCCCTCGCCTTCCACGAGTTCGGCGGCCCCGACAAGCTCCGCTACGAGGACGTCCCCGATCCCAAGATCAAGCCCAGCGAGGTCCTGGTGCGCGTGCGCGCCTGCGCGCTCAACCATCTCGACCTCTTCGTGCGTGAGGGCATCCCGGCCCTCAAGACACCTTTGCCCTTCTGGACGGGTTGCGACATCGCCGGTGAGATCGCGGAGGTCGGCGCCGCCGTCACCGGGGTCAAGGTCGGCGACCGCGTCGCCGTCAATCCCAACCTCACCTGCGGGCGCTGCGAGTTCTGCGCACAAGGGCGAGGACAGCCTCTGCATCCGCTACGGCATCCTCGGCGAGCACGCGCCCGGCGGCCTCGCCGAGCTGGTGCCGGTGCGCGGCGACAACGTCTTGCCCCTACCCGCCGCCGTGCCGTTCGAGGCGGCGGCCTCCTTCATCCTCACCAACATGACGGCGTGGCGGATGGTGGTCACACAGGGCCAGCTCCGCCCGGGTCAGGACGTGCTGATCATCGGCGTGGGCGGTGGGGTGTCGTCCACGGCCGTGCAGATCGCGCGGCTGGGGGGCGCCCGCGTCATCGTGACCTCGTCGGACGACGCCAAGCTGGAGAAGGCCCGGGGCCTGGGGGCCGAGGTCGGGATCAACTACAAGAAGACCCCCGACTGGGCCAAGCAGGTGTTCGAGGCGACCGGCAAGCGGGGTGTGGATCTCGTCATCGAGAACGTCGGCGCTGCCACCTGGAAGGACTCGATCCGCTGCCTCAAGGGCGGGGGCCGTCTGGTCACGTGCGGATCCACATCCGGCCCGATCGGCGAGACCATGATCCCCCTCGTCTTCTGGAAACAGGTGCACATCATCGGCTCGACGATGGCCAACCGGAAGGAGTTCCACGACGTCATGGGCCAGTTCTTCGCCGGCCGTCTGAAGGCCATCATCGACGAGGTCGTGCCCCTCAAGGACGGCGCCGCCGCCCAGCAGCGCCTGGCCGAGGGCAAGCAGTTCGGCAAGATCGTGCTCACGCCGTAGCCATGCGAGCTCTCATCGGTGCTGCCATCATCGCCGGGTTGGCCTCGGCGCTCGGCGCCGGCGCCGCCACCGCCCATCATGGCTGGAGCGGCTACGACTCGAGCAAGGAGCTGACGCTCACCGGCACCATCAAGGAAGCCGGCTACGAGCATCCGCACGGGTCGGTACGCCTGGAGACGCCCGCCAAGACGTGGGTCGTCGTCCTCGCCCCGCCCTCGCGCATGGAGAATCGCGGGCTCAAGCGCGACATGCTAAAGCCCGGCACCCCGGCCACGGTTGTCGGCTATCCCAACCGGACTGAGCCCGACGAGCTGCGGGCCGAGCGCATCACCATCGCGGGCAAGACGACCGAACTGCGCTGATGCATCCGCCGAGCGGCCCGGCCTGGGCGGTCTGGCTGGAGACCTCCGGGGTGGCGGTCGCGATGCGACAGTGGCTGTGGCTCTATCCGACCGTCGAGATCGCCCACATCCTGGGCTTCGTGGTCTTGGTCGGGTCCGCCGTCATGTTCGACCTGCGCCTGCTCGGCCTGTCCCGCGGGATTCCGGCGAGCGAGCTGGCGGCGCACCTGCTCCCGTGGGCGCGGCTGGCCCTGGCCGTGGTGGCGCCCACCGGCTTCCTCATGTTCATCGCCCACGCGACGGAGTTCGCCTTCAACCCCGCCTTCCAGCTCAAGCTTCTGCTCATCGCCGCCGCCCTGCTCAACGCCGCGATCTTCCACCGCTGGCCCTTCCGCGCCGTCGGCGACTGGGAGACCGAGGTGCCGGCCCCCCGCGCGGCCCGCCTGGCCGGCGCGCTGTCGCTCCTGCTGTGGACCGGCGTCATCGCCTGCGGCAGGCTGCTCGCGTACTTCTAGGCGCCCACTGGTGCCCAGACTGTGCGCAGGCGCCGTCGGAGTGGTGCGTCCTCGCGGTCGAGGTTGCATAATAGGCGGGTATGAAGACGCTTGCGATCCTGGTCGGAGGGGGCCCGGCGCCGGGCATCAACGCGGTCATCGCGGCCGCGACGATCGAGGCCCGCAACCACGGACTGCGCGTGCTGGGCTGCTACGACGGGTTCAAGTGGCTGGTCCAGGGCGACACCGACCACGTCGTCGACCTGGAGATCAACGACACCTCGCGCATCCACTTCGACGGTGGCTCCATCATCCGCACCTCGCGCACGAACCCGACCAAGACGCCGGAGGGCATCGCCAAGGTGGCCGACGCGCTCAAGCGTCTCGGCGTCGATCACCTGCTCACCATCGGCGGCGACGACACGGCGTTTGCCTCCTCCCGGCTGGCCAAGGCGCTGGAGGGGCTGACGGTCGCCCACGTGCCGAAGACGATCGACAACGACCTGCCGCTGCCGAGCGACATCGTCACCTTCGGCTTCACGACGGCGTGCAACCTCGGCAAGGAGCTGGTCCGCAACCTGATGCAGGACGCCGCCACCACCGAGCGATGGTTCTTCGTCACGGTGATGGGCCGCCACGCCGGTCATCTCGCTCTCGGCATCGGCGGGGCCGCCGGCGCCACCGTCACCCTCATCGCCGAGGAGTTTCCGGAGCCGCAGATCAGCCTCGACCGGCTGGCCGACGTGCTGGAGGGCGCCATCATCAAGCGCCGCGCCCACGGCCGCGAGCACGGCGTGGCCATTCTCTCCGAGGGGCTGGGCGAGAAGCTCGACCCGAAGACGCTGGGGCCGGTCGAGCGGGACGCCTACGGCAACGTCCGCCTGGCCGAGCTCGATCTCGGCCAGATCCTCAAGGACCGCGTGAGCCGAAGCCTCAAGGCCCGCGGCGTGGACGTGACCGTCGTGGCCAAGGACATGGGCTACGAGCTGCGCTGCGCGCCGCCCGGCGCCCACGACATCCAGTACTGCCGCAGCCTCGGCTACTGGGCCACGCGCTTCCTGCTGGAGGGCGGCAGCAACGCGATGGTCACCATCCAGGCCGGCCGCCTGGTGCCGGTGCCGTTCGGGCTCATGATGGACCCCAAGACCGGCCGCATCCGCGTCCGCTATGTGGACGTGGAGTCGGAGATGTACCAGACGCTGTGGGCCTACATGATCCGCCTCAAGACCGAGGACCTGGAGCGGCCGGAGATGGTCGCCACGCTGGCCAAGGCCGGGAGCCTCGAGCCCGAGGAGTTCCTCCGCCGCTTCGGCCCGGTCGTCACCCGCCGCTGACCGCGGAGACGCCCCTCAGAAGTAGCCGGGGTCGCCCGGCATCAACACCCGACGCTCGCCGTTCTCCGTGATCACGCGCGGACGGATCGTGCGGACCTCGCGGCCGCGCACACCGTCGAGCGCCTCCGTCGTCGTGCGCGCCCCGTCGAATAGCAGCAGGTTCTTGACGGTGGGATTGCGCAGCGTGATCTCGCCCCGCCGCTGGGCGTCGACGGCCTCGGCCGGGGTCAGCCACTTGAGGTCGGTCATCTCGTGGTCGTCGCCGCTCGGCCGCTGACCGGCCGGCGCCGGCGCCGCGAAGAAGCGCGTGTCGAAGCGCAACGGCTGCTCCTCCGGCGTGATCCAGTGGGCGAAGTACACGAGCCGGTCGGTGGCGAGCCGGAGCCCCTCGGCGCGGAGCATTCCCCAGAAGGCCCGGTTGTCCGCGTGGCAGGCCCGGCGGTAGTCAGCAAAGCGGGCCGCGTCAATCGCCACGTCGCGGCCGTCGGCATCGACGGCCAGCAGCAGACCGGCCTCCTCGAAGGTCTCCCGGATGACTCCGATCCAGTAGCCGAGCGCGGTCAGCGGCGCGTCTTCCAGGCGTAACCGGCGGGCGGCGTCGCCCACCTCGAGGCCCCGGCACCAGGCGGCCGCGTCCTCGGGGTTGTCGTCCACCTCGATCTTGCCGCCCGGAAATACGAAGTCGCCCGCCGCGAACTTGCTCTTGAGGTGGCGGCGCATGAGCAGGCACTCCACACCGCCGCCGGAGCGATCACGCAGGAGCACCAGTGTCGCGGCCGGAGCCGGCGTGGCGGGCGGAGGTTTGACGGGCACGACGTAGTGTGACACGATGCTCGCGCCGTTGTCATGTTCGACGGGGGAGGCGCGATGAGCGCGGAGGCGAGGCTCAAGGACAAGGGCATCACGCTACCGACGCCGACCACGCCGCTGGCCAATTACGTCGGCGCCGTCCAGACTGGCAACCTGCTCTTCCTGTCAGGGCACGGCCCCTTTCGCCCGCAGGGCAAGTTCACCCACGTCGGCAAGGTCGGTCGCGAGCTCACCGTCGAGCAGGGCTACGCGGTCGCGCGCGAGGTCGGGCTCAACCTGCTCGCCACCGCCAAGGCCTCGCTCGGCAGCCTCGACCGCGTCAAGCGCGTCGTGAAGGTGCTCGGCATGGTGAACGCGGTCGACGGCTTCGGCGATCACCCCAAGGTCATCAACGGCTTCTCGGATCTCATGATCGAGGTCTTCGGCGAGACGATCGGCAGGCACGCGCGGTCCGCCGTGGGCATGGCCGGGCTGCCACTGGGCATTCCGGTCGAGATCGAGATGGTCCTCGAGGTGGAGTGAGATCGACCTTCACCACCTGGTCGAGGCGACCGGCGTCCTCGCCTTCGGCGTCCTCTTCTACTCCTCGACCCTCCGCTATCTCCGCGACGGCCGCCGCCGGAACTTCCGCCACATCCTGAACGGCCTGTCCTTCGGCGGGCTCGCCGTGGGACTGGCGATCGCGCGCATCCAGGTCGCCCCCGACGTCTACTTCGACGCCCGCAACGTGCCGGTCGCGCTGATGGCGCTCTTCGAGGGGTGGACGGCCGGCCTCCTCGCCGCCGGGGTCGTGGCCGTGTATCGCTGGTGGTGGCTGGGCGGCACCGGGACCGTTCCCGGCGTGGTCAGCGTGCTGGTGGTGGGCGTGGTCGGTGGCCTCGTGCACTGGTGGGCCACCCGCCACGGCCGCGTGCGCACCCACCACGCCTTCGCACTGGGCATCGCCACCTTCCTGGCCACACTGCTCGGCTACGCGCTGCTCGGCCGCGCCGGGCTCGAGAAGTTCGCGAGCACGTGGCCGCACTTTCTGATCGCCTACGTGGGCGGCATCGGCATCCTCGCCCAGCTCTTCCAGGACGTGGCCGAGCGGGAGCAGCTCTACGCGGCCCAGCGGCGCTTCCGGGCGCTCCTCGACGAGGCGTCCGAGGCCATCCGCATCGTCGAGCCCGCCACCCGGCGCATCATCGAGACCAACCGGGCGGATGCGGCGCTGTCGGGGGTGACGCGCGAGAACCTGCTGGGGCGAGACGCCCGCGAGTTCTGGCCCCAGGAGCCGGAGGCGCGCGAGCGCTGGGAGGCGCTGGCGGCCGAGGCGGCGAAGGCCGGGGTGGCCGCCGGGTTCGGCCTGCCCTACCGCGGGGCCGGGGGCACCACCCGGTCGGTCGATCTCACCATGCGCCGGGTCGAGCACGGCGGCCGCGCCTACGAGATCGTGATGATGCGCGACGCCGCCCCCCGGGAGGCGCTCGACGCCGCCCGCCGCGAGGTGCTGGACCTTCGCGCCATCACCCTGGTGGCCAACGCGGCCGCCCACGAGATCAACAACCCGCTCACGGTCATCGTCGGCTCGATCGAGCTGCTGCAGCGCAAGCTCGGCTCGGAGACGGTCGAGAGCAAGTGGATCGACCGCGCCATCGAGTCCGCCCAGCGGATTCGTGAGATCATCGCGCGGATGACCCGGATCACCCGGGTGGAGGCATCCGGCTCGTTTCCGGGCGTGCCGGCCATGCTCGACATCCGGCGCTCCAGCGACGACAATTGAGCATCACGGACTGACAGGGAGGCCCGATGGACCTGCTGCTCGACGCGATCGCCACCGCCATCTCGCTGATCTTCCTCAGCATCCTCGGCATCATCAGCGGCGTGGCCGTCCCCGGCCTCTTCATGGCCGCGGCCGCTCCTTGGCTCGACTGGATCCTCCCCGCCCGAGACAAGCCCAAGCCCTGATGCGTCTCGTGGACGCTGGCGACCTCGGGATCGCCGGCCTGCCCAAGCGTCACTAGCCTTCCCTGATGGGCGCCAAGTACTTCGGCGCGTCGGTGCGCCGCCGCGAAGATCCGCGTCTGCTGCGCGGCGACGGGCGGTTCGTCGATGACGTGGTGCTGCCGGGGCTGCTGCACGCGGCCTTCCTGCGCTCACCCCACGCCCACGCACGGCTGACCCGGGTGAGCGTCGAGCGGGCGCGGGCCATGCCGGGGGTGCTGGGCGTCTTCGTCTTCGACGACCTCGCGCGCTGGCTCAAGCCGCTGCCGCTGTTCGGAGCGCCGCCGCCGGGGCTGGCGGCGGCCATCCACTTCGACCTGCGCCAGGCCCCGCAGTACGCGCTCTGTCGCGAGCGCGCGCGCTACGTGGGCGAGGTGGTGGCGATGGTGGTCGCCGACTGCGGTGCCCGCGCCGAGGACGCGGTGGCCGTGATCGAGGTCGAGTGGGAGCCGCTGCCGGTGGTCGCCGACATGATCGCCGCCGCCGAGCCGTCGAGCCCGCTCGTCCACGACGAGTGGGGCACCAACGTCGCCGTCGGCTTCACGCACGCGATCGGCGACACCGACCGCGCCTTCGCCGCCGCCGACGCGGTCTTCACCGAGACCTTCGCCATCCAGCGCTACGTGGGCATGCCGCTGGAGACGCGCGGCGTGGTCGCCCAGTGGGACCGGCGGGACGAGACGCTCACCACCTGGAACAGCACGCAGGTCTCGCACTTCGTCCAGCAGGGGCTGGTCGCCGCCCTGGAGCTGCCGCCCCACCGCATCCGCGTGATCGCTCCCGACCTCGGCGGCGGCTTCGGCACCAAGGCCTCCGGCTACGCCGAGGACGTGCTGGTGCCGCTGGCCGCCCGCGCCCTGGGCCGCCCCGTGAAGTGGATCGAGGACCGCCGCGAGCACCTGGTGAGCGCGGCCCACGCGCGCCACCAGACCCATCGGATCAGCCTGGCCGCGCGGCGCGACGGCACCATCCTGGGCGTGCGCGACCGCATCTGGCTCGATCTCGGCGCCTACAACGTGTGGGGCATCGTGCTGCCCTACAACACGGTCGCCCACCTCCTCGGCCCCCATCGCGTGCGCGACCTGCACGTGGAGGTCCAGGGTGTGGTCACCCACAAGACGCCGAACGCGCCGTACCGGGGCGCCGGCCGGCCGGAGACGGTGTTCGCGATGGACCGCGCGGTGGACGGCCTGGCCGGCGCAGCTCGGCCTCGACCCCGCCGAGATCCGTCGCCGCAACTACCTGACGGCGGCCGACCTGCCGTGGGACCTCGGCATGCCGTACCGCGACGGCAACCCGCTCGTCTACGACAGCGGCGACTATCGCGCCGTGCTCGAGGCGGCCCTGGAGGCCTCCGGCTACGACGCCTTCCGCGCCGAGCAGCCGGCGCTACGCGCGCGCGGCGTCTGGCGCGGCATCGGCCTCTCCGGCTACGTCGAGGGCACGGCCATCGGGCCCTTCGAGGGCGCCCGGGTCACGCTCGACCTCGCCGGCCGGGCCGTGGTCGCCACCGGCGCCGTCAGCTCGGGTCAGGGCCACGAGACCTCGTTCGCGCAGATCTGCGCCGACGCCCTCGGCATCCCGCTCGAGCACGTCACCGTGGTCGGCGGCGACACCGCCGCCGTGCCGTTCGGCGTCGGCACCTTTGCCAGCCGCAGCGGCGTGACGGCCGGCAACTCGATCGCCGATGCCGCCGGCGCCGTGCGAGCCAAGGTGGTCGCGGCGGCCGCCGCTCTGCTGGAGGCGGCCGCGGCCGACGTCGAGGTCGAGGACGGCCGCGTGTTCGTGCGGGGAGCACCGGCCACCGCGGTGCCGCTGGCCCGCGTCGTCCAGGCCGCCATCCCGACCTTCGCCCGGCCCGGCGTCGCCGCCGCCGACTTCGACGCCACCGCCTACCACCACGTGCCGACCGTCACCTACGCGAGCGCCGTCCACGTGGCCCAGGTGGAGGTCGATCCGGAGACGGGCTTCGTGCGACTGCTGCGCTACGTCGTCGCCCACGACTGCGGCACCGTCATCAACCCGATGATCGTCGAGGGCCAGATCCACGGCGGCGTTGCCCAGGGAGTCGGCGGCGCGCTGTTCGAGGAGATCGCCTACGACGAGAGCGGCCAGCTGCTGTCGGGGACGCTGATGGACTACGTGGTGCCGCGCGCCGACGACCTGCCGTCGATCGAGTCCGTGCACCTGGAGTACGCCTCGCCTCGCAACCCGCTCGGCATGAAGGGGCTGGGCGAGGGCGGCGCGATCTCCCCGCCGGCGGCCATCGCCAACGCCATCGACGACGCGCTGGCTCCGCTCGGCGTGCGCCTCACCGCCACCCCGGCCCTGCCGCCCCGCGTGCGCGCGCTCATTTCACGCAGATCTTCTTGACGTCCTCCCAGTCGTAGCCGGCCAGGAGCTTCACCGGCGGCGGCTGAGGCCGCGCGGCGAGTGCGGCCAGCGCTTGCAGGCGGTCGCCGGCGGCCGGGTGGGTCGACAGGTAGTGCACCGCCTTCGGGGTGGCGCCCTCCAGCTGCCGCATGCCCCGAAAGAAGGCCAGCATCCCCTCGGGATCGACGGCCGCCGCCTGCAGCATGCGCATGCCGTCGCGGTCGGCGGCGTGCTCGGCCTCGCGGCTGTGCCGAAGGTCGCCCAGCACCCGGGCGCTCTCCACGCCGAAGGCCACCACCCCGCCGATGTCACCCAGCAGGGCGGCCAGCAGGATCCCGGTGGACGCCTGGCGGAGGATGGCCCGGGTGGCGTCGCGGTGGAGGACGTGCTGGATCTCGTGGGCGAGGACGCCGGCCAGCTCCTCGGCCGTGTCGGTGCGGTCCAGCAGCCCGCGGAAGACGACGATGAAGCCGCCCGGCGTGGCGAACGCGTTGACGGCGATGTTGTCGACGACCGTGACCCGGAACGGATAGCGCGGCTCCGGCAGCGTCTGCACGAGCCGGCCGGTGATCTCGTCGATGCGCCGCTGCCGCTCCTGATCCGCGCATCGCTTGCCCGCCGGCGCCAGCTGGGCAATCGCCGTCTCGCCGAGCGCGACCTCCCAGGCCACGGGCACCCGGGTCGTCGCGATCTCGGCGACGGCAGGGATGCCCCAGACGTACAGCGCCCCGCCGAGCGCCACCGCGATCAGCGCCGCCACCCCCGCCAGGCCGGCCCGCAGGCGCCGCCGTCGCGGCTCGTGAAACGCCCGGGCGGCGTCGGGGGCGGCCGCCCGCAGCGCCGAGAGGAAGGCGGCGTCGGCGACGAGCAGCGTCTCGGCCAGCTCCCCACCGCGCTCCAGGCGCACCTGCTCGCCCGCGCGAAAGCCCTGGGTTTGGCGCACCTCGGCCAGCGGCCAGCGGAAGCTGGCGCCGTCACGGTCGGTAAGGGTGATCTCGAGGCCGGCCTGGCCGATCAGCACGCGCGCCGGCCTCCGCACCGGCGTGCGGCCGTCGAGATAGTGGGCGTCCCAGCCGCGGCCGCCCCCGCTCGGCACGGCTTCGACTCAGCTCACGCCGAAGTCGGCGTCGAGCAGACCGGCCAATCCCTCGCCGGTCGCGGTGGCGGCCTGGGCGTCCTGCCGGATGGCGGCGAGGTCGAGCGGCCCCAGCGCGAGGTAGCGGAAGGTGAAGCGCAGGCTGCGCACCACGGTCCACGGCCACGCCAGCCCCAGGGTCAGCACGATGGCCGCCACGTTACTGATCTGCAGCCAGGCCAGCCGGCCACCGGTGACCGTCGACCGGAAGCGGGTGGTGCCGAACCGTGTGTGCTCGGTGAAAAAGCGGTGACGCCGGGCCGAGAACCAGAACCACGACAGGCCCAGCGTCGGGATGAAAAGCAGCACCATCGCGAGGAACGGCCCGAGGAGCGCGCGGCCCCGGCCATCGAAGTCGAACTTGCCGGAGCCGAAGTAGGAGTTGGAGATCATGAACGCCTGCCGGCGGGTGACGAAGACCGGGTAGTAGACCCCGAGCGTCAGCGAGGTGAGGATGGTGCCGACGACGAAGATCCCCACGAACTCGCGGGCCGCTCCCCGGAACGAGAAGCGCACGCCACGCCACGAACTGCGGCTGAGCCGGTAGCGGCGGGCGCCAACCATCGCGAGAGGGACCAGCAGCAGTCCGGCCAGGTAGAGCATCGCCGACAGGGCGTTCACCACCATCTCGGGAGCGCCGTACACCCGGGGCAGGATGCTGAGCAGCGCGACCGGAACGAAGAACACCGTCACGCCCTTGACGAAGCCGATCAACAGCTCCTTGCCCGTCCCGTGATACGCGAACCGGTCGCCGTCGAGCTCCGCCCCGCCGAGCAGGTAGGCGCGCACTCGGGTCTTGCCCCAGAAGTAGTAGACGCCGAGCGTGAGCAGCGTGAACAGCACGTTCACGGCCTGGATCCCGAACAGGCCGCCCGCCGAGCCATGGAAGTGCAGGCGGCCCTCCGCCGTCCCGGCCGGCGGCGCGACCATCGCGATCGGCGGCGGCGCCGGCGATCGGAAGACGCTGGGGCGGGCCCCGGCTGTCGCGGCCCCGGCCGCGGACGCCGTGGCGCCGGCCGGGGCGGCGGTGGTGGCGGCCAGGGCCGCGGCCCCCGCTGCGGCCGTCACGGGCCCGCGCCGCAGCTTCTCCAGGGAGGCACGGAAGAGCGCCACCATCACGCCGCACCGGCGGCACTTCTCCCCGGGATCGTCGACGCCACAGCGCGGGCAGGCGTCAGTCATCGATGGCTCCGAACAGCACCGGCAGCGTGAGCAGCGCCTCGCCCACGCGGGGGCCGTGCCAGGAGAACGGCTTGCCGTCCACCAGATGAATGCGGCCGGCCCGCACCGCCGGCACGTCGACGTACGGCGCGAAGTCGGCGACGTGGCTGCGACGGAACCGGAACGGCTCGTCGGGCAGCACGATGACCTCCGGCCGGCGCGCCGCCACCTCATCCAGCGTCACCGTCGGGTAGCGCGAGGGATGATCGCCGAACACGCTGACCGCTCCGCACACGGCCAGCAGGTCGTGGATGTAGGTATCGGCGCTGATCGTCATCCACGGCGTCCGCCAGATCGCGTAGAAGACCGGGACCGGGCGCCGGCGGGCCGTCGCGGCGCGCACGCGCGCGTAGAGCGGCTCCAGGTCGGCCAGAATGGCCTGGGCCCGGGCCGCCGTGTGCGTCAGCTCGCCCAGCTCCCGGATCATGGCCAGTCCCTGGGCCACCGTGCGCGGGTAGGTCACCCACACCGGGATGTCCCAGCCGCGCAGCGTCTCCACGTGCTCGCGCACGTTCTCTTCAACGTTGGCGATGACGAGATCCGGCTGCAGGGCCCGGATCGCCGTGAGGTCGGGATCCTTCTCGCCGCCGATGCGCGTCTTCTCGCGCACGACGGCGCGCGGCTCCACGCAGTACGCGGTGACGCCGACGAGGGCGTCGGCCAGTCCCAGGTGGCAGAGCGTCTCGGTGATCGAGGGGATGAGCGAGACGATCCGGCGCGGCGGCCGCGACAGGGCCAGCCCGCAGCCAGTCGCGTCCTTCACGACTAGCCGATCCGGCGGCTGCGCAAGCGGTCGACGAGGGCGATCAGCTCCCGGGTACAGTCGGCCAGGGTCGCGTCCAGCCCCATGATCTCGCTGACCGGCCGGCGCTGGTCCACGGCATCTTCCAGGCTGGTCACCGCCGTGCCCAGTTCCGTGAGTACCCTCCGCGTCTCGTCGCTGGGCATCCTAACCCTCCAGGTCCAGCGCCGGCACCGCGGTCCAGAGGGGCTCGCCGGCCGGCTTGAAGTTCTTCGTGTTCACGAAGTGCAGGCCGTGGTGCAGGTTCATCTTGAACTTGCCGCCACCGTAGCGGGCGGCGATCCAGCCCTCGGGGTCGTCGAGGAACGGCGCCATCTCCCCGGCCGCCAGCCGCACGAGCCACTTGAAGCGGATGGTGCCGGCGAACGGCTCCTGCACGCCGATGGTGGCGGTGATGGAGGGCCACACGCGACCGAACTCCTCGAGGATCTGCTTGCGGGTCGGGCGGGCGACAGCGCGGTTGAGAAGGTTGCGCGTGAGAT
This sequence comes from uncultured Candidatus Rokubacteria bacterium, assembly GCA_963827505.1. GTDB lineage: Bacteria > Methylomirabilota > Methylomirabilia > Rokubacteriales > CSP1-6 > AR5. The sequence goes on from CAWHBD010000001.1 coordinate 809,508, forward strand.
ACGGCTCCAGAAGATCCCAGCACCACGCAGCAATCACGTCGCTGCGAAGTGTACCATGAGGCCGTGGCCCCCGACGCGTCGCCGAACTTCGACCTCGCCCGGCTCTTCTACGAGATGGCCTCGTTGCTGGAGGCGCGCGACGAGTCCGTGTTCCGCGTGCGCGCCTATCAGCGCGGCGCCCAGACGCTGGAGACGCTCGGCGAGGACGTGGCGGCCGTCGCCGCCCGCGGCGGTCTCACCGCCCTGCCCGGCATCGGTCGCGACCTGGCCGCCCGCATCGAGGAATACCTGGGCACGGGTCGCATCGCCCAGCTCGAGGCGCTCCGCGCCGAGCTGCCGGCCGGGTTCCTCGGGCTGCTGGAGATCCGCGGGCTGGGCCCCCGCACGGCCCGGGCCCTGTGGGAGCAGCTCGGCGTGGACTCGGTCGATCGCCTGGAGGACGCGTGCCGCTCCCGTCAGGTCATCGGCGTGGCCGGCATCCGCGACAAGACGTGCGAGAAGATTCTCAAGGCCATCGCGCAGTGGCGCCAGGGACGCACACGCACACCGCTGGCCGTGGCCCGGGCGATCGCCGAGCAGATCGGCCAGGCCTTGCGCGCCCACGGCGGCGTCGAGGCGCTGGAGGTCGCCGGCTCGCTGCGCCGCCTGCGCGACACCGTGAAGGACGTCGACCTGCTGGTGACCTCCACCGAGCCCGCGCGGGTGATCCACACCTTCACCACCCTGCCCTCGGTGGCCGAGGTCCTGGCCCAGGGGCCGACGAAGGCCACGGTCCGCCATCAGGACGGCCTGGCCATCGACCTGCGTGTCGTCGAGCCGGCCGCTCTCGGGGCCGCCCTGCAATACTTCACCGGCTCCCGCGATCACAACGTGCGCATCCGCGAGATGGCCGTGCGGCGGGGCCTGCGCATCAGCGAGTATGGCGTGTTCGACGAGGCGACCAGCGCCCGCGTGGCCGGCGCCACCGAGGCCGAGGTGTACGCCACGGTGGGGCTGCCGTGGATCCCGCCGGAGCTGCGCGAGAACCAGGGCGAGATCGAGGCCGCCCGTGAAGGCCGTCTGCCCACGCTGGTGACCGCCGCCGACCTGCGCGGCGACCTGCACGCCCACACCGACTGGTCGGACGGCCATCACCCGCTCGACAAGCTCGTCGCCGCCGCCGAGGCGCGCGGCTACGAGTACGTCATCGTCTCCGACCATTCGCGCTCGCTCACGATCGCCGGTGGCCTCGACGTGGAGGCGCTGCGCGCCCAGCGGGCGGCGATCCGGGCGCTGCAGCCGCGCCACCGCATCCGCGTCCTGGCCGGCACCGAGTGCGACATCCTGGCCGACGGAACGCTCGACTTTCCCGACGACGTGCTGGCCGAGCTCGACGTGGTGCTGGCCGCCGTGCACTCGCGCTTCAGCCAGTCGCGGGCGGAGATGACCGCGCGCCTGGTGCGCGCCCTCGAGCACCCCTCCATGCACGTCCTGGCCCATCCCACCGGCCGCCGGCTCGGCTCGCGCGAGCCCTACGACGTCGACCTCGAGGCGGTCTTCGCCGCCGCCCGGGCCCACGGCAAGGCGGTGGAGATCAATGCCTCCCCCGAGCGGCTCGACCTGACCGATACCCACGCCCGGCGGGCCGCGGCGCTGGGCGTGCCGGTGGCCATCAGCACGGACACCCACTACCTCCGGGAGCTCGACAACGTCGACCTCGGCATCGGGGTGGCGCGCCGGGCCTGGCTCGAGGCCGATCAAGTCCTCAACACGCGTCCCCTGGAGGCTCTGCTGGCCTGGGCCCGGCGGTAGCCCGCGCCGGGCTCCTGTGGATGGCGAGGTGAATATCGCTGGTTTTGGCCCGGATTTCCCTCCTGGGCCAGTGACTTCCACAGCGAGCCCGGACAGGCCAAGCATTGTGGATATCTGTGGATAACCGACCCCGGGCCGGATCGGGAGCCGCCCTCAGCTCTGGGAGGGCGAGAGCCAGACCCGGGGCCGCGCGGGCGGCCGCCACGCTGCCATCCGGTCGAGCAGGAGAGCCGGCGCGTCGGCCGCGACCAGCAACCCGAGCGCCTCAGGGTGCATGAAGCCCTCGGCGACGGCGTGGTCGAGCAGGGCGAGCAGCCGATCCCAGTAGCCGGCCACGTTGAGGACGCCGAGCGGCTTGCCGTGGATCCCGAGCTGGGTCCAGGTGAGCATCTCGAGCGTCTCCTCGAGCGTGCCCAGGCCGCCCGGCAATGCGACGAAGCCGTCCACCAGCTCGGCCATCATGGCCTTGCGCTGGTGCATGCTGTCGACCAAGCGCTGCTCGGTGAGGCCGGTGTGGGCGAGCTCGCGAGTGGCCAGTGAGCGCGGGATGACGCCGATGACCTCGACGCCGGCAGCCAGCGCTGCGTCGGCCAGCACGCCCATGATGCCGACCGAGCCGCCGCCGTAGACCAGCCCCAGCCCGCGCCGAGCCAGCTCGGCCGCGAGCGCGCGCGCGGACTCCGCGTACTCGGTCCGGGCGCCGACCGCCGAGCCGCAGAAGGCGCAGAGCCGCCTCACGGCGTGGCGGGCGTGAGCCAGGCCTCCGCGTACTCGGCGCTGAGGGCGCCCGTGTAGACCTCCTCCACCGGCCCCTCGAGCTTGAGTGACCAGTCGGGCCGCACGTCGATGACGAGGTCGCCGCCCGGCATTCGCACGGTGACACGCCCGTGCTCGCACCGCCCGTTGCGCACCGCCGCCGAGGCCGCCGCGCACGAGGACGAGCCGGACGCCAGCGTGTAGCCGGCCCCGCGCTCCCAGATGAGGATGTCCAGCGTGTGCTTGTCGGCGGCGCGCGCGAACTGCACGTTGGTGCGCTGGGGGAAGGCGGGATGCCGCTCGATCAGTGGTCCCACCCGCTTGCAGGCATCGGTGTCGAGGTGGTCGACGAACACCACGCAGTGCGGGTTGCCGACCGACACCGCCGTCGCGCTGACGGTGCTGCCGTCGCTGAGCTGCAGCGGCACGCCGACCACGTCGCGGTCGGGCCCGTTCATCGGAATCTCGGGAGCCCGGAAGGTGGCGCGGCCCATCTCCACGGTGACGTCGCTCACGCGCCCGCCCTTGCCGTGGCACAGGCACTCGACGACGCCCCCCTTGGTGTCGACCGTGAACCGGTCCTGCTTGGCATGGCCGTGGTCGCGCAGCCACTTGGCGAAGATGCGCAGGCCGTTGCCCGACTTCTCGGCCTCGCTGCCGTCGGGGTTGAAGATGCGCATCCCGAAGTCGGCCCGGCCCGAGCCCACCAGCATGAGGATGCCATCGGAGCCGATGCCCCAGTTGCGATCGCAGATGCGAACGATCGAGGCCTCGGACAGGTCGAACGGCAGATCCTCGCGCCGGAGGACGAGGTAGTCGTTGCCGAGGCCGTGGCCCTTGGCGAACGGGATCGTCACGGCGCCGGCGTCCTCAGCGCTGCGCGATCGGCACGTAGCTGACGCGGGTGGGGCCCGTGTACTCCGCCCGGGGACGGATCAGCCGGTTGTTGCCATGCTGCTCGAGGACGTGGGCCGCCCAGCCGGCCACGCGGCTCATCGCGAAGATCGGCGTGAACTGGTCGGTCGGAATGCCCATCGCCGCGTACGCCGCTCCCGAGAAGAGGTCGACGTTCGGATAGATGTGCTTGTCCTCGGTGACGACCTTGGCCATCGTGTTGAGGATCTGCACGTAGGCCGTGTTGCCGATCTGCTGGCCCAGCTCGGTGGCCAGGCGCCGCAGGTGCTTGGCCCGTGGGTCCTCGACCCGGTAGACCCGGTGGCCGAAGCCCATGATGCGCGCCTTGTCGGCCAGCGCCTTGCGGATCCAGGCGTCGGCCTTGGCCGGGTCCTTGATCTTCTCGACCATGAGCATGACCTGCTCGTTGGCGCCGCCGTGCAGCGGGCCCTTGAGGGCGCCGATAGCCGAGGTGATCGCCGAGTGCAGGTCGGACAGGGTGGCGGCGGTGACGCGGGCGGCGAAGGTGGACGCGTTGAACTCGTGGTCGGCGTGCAGGATGAGCGCGATGTCGAAGGTCTTCACGGCGAGGTCGGTGGCCTTCTTGCCGCTCATCATGAAGAGGAAGTTGGCGGAGAGGCTCAGCCGCGGGTTCGGCGCCACCGGCGACCGGCCGCGACGCAGCCGTTCCCACGCCGCCACCAGCGTGGGCATCTGCGCGGTGAGCCGGATGCACTTGCGCAGCGTCGCTTCCCGCGAGTTGTCGTTGGCGTCGGGATCCCACGACGACAGCGCCGACACGCCCGTGCGGAGCACCTCCATCGGCGTCGTCTTCTTCGGCAGCGTGCGCAGTAGCGCCAGGAGCTTGGGCGGCAGCTTGCGGTTGGCCGTCGACGACAGCGCCTTGTTGAAGGCGTCGAACTCCTTCTTGGTCGGCAGCGCCCCATACCAGAGCAGGTAGGCGACTTCCTCGAACGTCGAGCGAGCGGCGAGGTCGTCGACGTCGTAGCCGCGGTAGACCAGACGTCCCTCGTGCCCGTCGATGAAACAGATGTCCGACGTCGAGACGACGACGTCTTCGAGGCCGGCCTTGCCTACGGTGCTCATGGCGCTCCCTCGCGGAATGGGGTGGTGAACGACCTTGCTTGTATCATAGGTGACCGCACGCTTCAACGGCCCCATGACCGACGTCATCGACTTCTACGATCGCCATCCGATCAGCGAGTTACAGGTGCTCGACGCAGTCCGCCGGCGCCGCGGCGCGCTGGCCCAGGTTCCGCTCACCGCCGATGACCTGTTCGAGTTCGACCAGGATCACTACGGCGGCCTCGCCGCCGTCGACGCCCTCGCCCGCCTGGCCGGCATCGAGGCCCGCACCCGTGTGCTCGACGTCTGCGCCGGCCTCGGTGGGCCCGCGCGCTTCCTGGCCACCCGACGCCGCTGCCACGTGGTCGCAGTCGAGCTGAACGCCGGCCGGGCCGTGGGTGCGGCCCGCCTCACCCGGCTGGTCCGGCTGCACGGGCAGGTCCGGGTCGTGCGCGCAGATGCCACCGCCCTGCCATTCGCGAGCGGCCGGTTCGATGCATGTCTGAGCCAGGAGGCGCTGCTGCACATTGCGGACAAGGCGGGCGTGCTCCGCGAGGCGTACCGGGTACTGGCCCCGGGTGGGCGCCTAGTCTTCACGGACTGGGTGGCCCGGCCCGCGCTCGGCGACGGCGAGCGGCGGCGGCTGCAGGAGTGGATGGCCGCGACCACCCTGCAGACGATCACCGGCTACCGGGCGCTCCTCGGTGCCGCCGGCTTCGATGGAGTGTCCGCCGAGGATCTCGCCGACGAGTGGCGCGCGATCCTCCGGCAGCGGCTGGAGATGTTCCGGGCAATGCGGGAGCAGACCGTGGCCCGCCTCGGCGAGACGCGGTACCGCGAATACGACCAGCTCTACGGCTTCTTCGTGGGGTTGATCGAGGCCGGCAAGCTCAGCGGAGGCCGTTTCAGCGCCAGCAGGTAAGCGCCAGCGGCAAGGTGGAGGGCCGGTCGGCCCTCCACCTCGCCTGCCCTACTTGATCGCGTCGCCGATGGCCTTGGCCTCGGTCGCGAACTTCTTGCCGTCGAACTTCTTGGGGTCCTCCAGCGAGCCGAACATCCGGTCCAGCGCGTCGCCGACGGCCTTGTCGGCCTTCTGGCCCGGGGCCTTGGAGTATGCGCTGTAGAGACGGTCCAGCGCCATCGCCGCCTGCTCGCCGCCCCGCACACCCAGGGCACCGATGGCGTCGCCGGCGGCAGCGATGTCGGTCATGATCTTCTTGGTGCTGGCCTGGTCGTACTCGCGGGCGGCCACCTTCGGCGCCTGCGCGTTCAGGGTGCCCACCAGGTTCTTGGCGGTCGCCGTCACCTTGGCCTTGTCACCCTTGCCCACCGCCTCGGACAGCGCCGCCACGTCGGCCTCGACCGACTTCTGGGCGTCGGGCGCGGCGACGCCCAGCAGCACTCGCACCACGGCGCCGTGGCCGTGCACCTTGCCGAGGGCGTCGTTCAGCAGGGCGGCCGAGGCGTTGCCGGCCGCGCGGTCGCCGAGCTGCTTGGCCGCCTCGCGCAGCGAGATCACCTGCCCGGTCGCCCACGCCTTGGTCGGTGCCCACGTACCCTTGTCGCGCCAGTGCGGCGGCATCGTCGCGCTGAAGGTGTCGAGCTCGAACGCCAGCAGGTCGGGATGGCCGGCGGCGACCATCTCGTGCTCGATCTGCAGGTGGCACGACACGCACTTCTCGGCGCGCAGCAGGAAGTTCTTGGTGTCGTACATGCCGACCTTCACCGACTGCTCGTGCGTCCACCCTTTCTCGGCGTGGGGCTCCAGCCACTTCTCGGCGGGGCCGTGGCAGCCGTCGCAGTGCACGCCCTCGGCGATGTCGAACTTGGGCCCGCGCAACTCGGGCTTGACGTCGACCGCGTGGCAGACAAGGCACTTGCTGGACGTCTCCGCCTTGCCGAGCTTGAGGTTGGTGGCGATCTTGGAGGGGCTCACGCCCGACTTCAGCTTCTCGTTCGTCAGGGTGGCGTAGGCCTTGGCGTGCTTGTCCTTCTGGAACCAGACGATGTTCTCGTTCAGCCGCGGATAGTCGGCCTTGGGCTTCGTGTTGCCGTGGCAGTTCGACGCCCCGCAGGAGGCGGCCCCGGTGTACTTCAGGTTGCCCTGCGCGTGGACGGCCTCGGGAGCCAGCGGCGCGTTCAGCCGGGCCCCTCCGATGACCGCGGCAGTGACGACCACGGCGCCGACGATGGCGCCCAGCACGGCACGATGCGACATGAGCATCCTCCTGTGGTGACGGGCCTCGCCCGTCATCGGATCAACGCGGCCGTCTCAGCCGCGGTCCTGGCTCCGGTTCGGTCGCCGGTTCCTCGCGCTTGGGCGCCGCCGGCTTGCGCGGCTCTCCGGGTGGCTCCTCGCTGACGGTATACAGGCGGCCGTCCTTCAGGTACAGCCGCTGCATCTCCACCAGCGTCATCGGCCGCGAGCCCAGCCGGTTGAACACGGCGATCTGATTACCGCTCTCGTCCACGGCCCGATCGCGGTCCGTGCCCTTGGACACGGCCAGAGCCGGCCCGCGAGTGCGGAACGTTGCGACGAGGCGCGGCTCCGGCCGCGGGCTGAAGCCCAGATAGGTCGGCGTCTCCTCTGGTGACGTGAGCTGCAGGACACGCAGCCCGTTCTTGCCGTCCGCCACGTAGGCGAACAGGCTGGCGTTCGTCATGCCGACCTTGACGTCGCGCGCGTCGTTGATGACTCCTCCCGCATCGTACAGCCGATCCAGCACCGGCGCCTCCGGCCGCTCGACGTCCACGATGGCCACCCCCTGGGCGCCGGCCGCGACATAGGCGTAGGTCCGGGCCAGGTAGACGCCGTGGGCGTTGGCCAGCCGCACGCTCGCGTTGGGCACCGGCCGGAGCTTGGCGGGATCGGTCACGTCCACGACCTTCAGCCCGTCGGCGTCGGTGACGAAGGCGTAGCGGAACTGTACAGCCACCGAGCGCGGTGCCGTCAGGTGGGGGGCGCCGACGGTCGCCACGATGCGCGGCTTGAGCGGGTTGTCGAGGTCGACGACGAACAGGCCCTTGGGGGCCAGCACATACGCGTAGTGGCCGGCGATCGTGAGGTTGACGGCGCCGGTGAGCAGGCCGTCGGGGTTGAAGGCCAGCGCCCGCTCCAGGAAGTTGTTGGTGGGGTCGCCGTCGAGCAGGGTCGACACCCCGGGGCGATTGGGGCTATCGACCGAATTGCCGATCACCACCAGCCCCTCCTCGCGATCGGTCACGTAGAGGTAGGCGTAGACCGGGTGGATCTTCTGCTCCTGGTTCTCGGGCCGCTGATGCCGGGTGGGGTCCACGGCCAGCGTGGAGGGCGAGGCCACCGCGGTCGCGTACTTGGTCTTCACGTACAGGCGCTGGCCGAGCGGCGACACCGGCGCCGTGACGATCTTTTCCGAGAACCCCTTCTGGTCGATCTGGGCGACGTCGTAGGCGCGGAAACCGCCGGCGCCGTTGGCCGTGTACAGGTACTCGCCCCGAATGAGGATCGACTGCACCTCGTCGCGGCCGAAGATGTCGAGCACGTCGCGGCCCCGGTGGTGGACGGCGTCGTGGAGCAGGCCGCCGCCGTCGCGGTGCTTCTCGTACGCCGTCGGGTAGGCCACCTTGTGCAGGTAGCTGCCGATGACCGCCTGCGGCTCCTCCCGCTCGGTGACGACGACCGCTTCCAGCCCTCGCCCGCCCTCGGCCACGTAGGCGAAGCGGCCGATGAAGTTGTAGAAGTTCGTTCCCTGCATGAGCACCGAGGCCATCCACGCGTTGTTGTCGTTGGCCTTCGACACGTGGCAGTCCACGCAGCGCTTGGTCTCGGTGGCCCGCACGGTGTGGGGTACGAAGGTACTGAACGAGTGGCCGCTGAGCCCCTCGGCCGACACCGTCTGCTGCTGCGAGTACACCCACTCGCGGTTACCGTTCTGGGAGCCGACCAGCACCGCGCAGGTCGAGCGGGCCGGCGACAGCCGGCCGCCCGCGGTGGTGCCGTCGAGGGCCAGCATGAAGACGTCGTCGCGGATCGTCTGGAAGTTGTAGGGCGTCCAGTTCCGGAGGACGGTGCCCTCGTTGTGCAGGAGCGGCTTGCGCTCGTTGGCCTTCATCGGCAGGTGGCAGCCGAAGCAGCTGGTCGTCCACGAGGTGTGGCAGGTGAAGCACGACATCTTGCTATCGGCGTGAGCCAGTTCGGTGTCCGTGGCCGGGGCGTCGCCCCAGGTGGTGCCGTCGCGGCGCAGCGTCTTGGCCAGCCGCGACTTCTCGGCCCGCTGGGGATTGGCGACCGCCCACGCCGAGGCGGGATCGATCGAGTCGAGGACCTGCACGACCTCCCACTGCAGGTCCTTGGTGACCGTCGACCGCTGGATCAGCGTGTCGCCCCGCCACTGGAAGCGGCGCTGCCCGAAGGGCGTCGTCAGCAGCGACAGGTCGGTGCCGCCGGCCGGGGCGGCCGGGCCCGAGGTCTTGAGATTCGCCTTCTCCTTGATGCTGCCGTGGCAGTCGACGCAGGTGATCTCGATGGCGGCCCGCGTCTCGCCGTACAGCTTGCCGTTGCCGTGGTTGTCCTGCTTGAAGTGGCAGTCCGAGCAGTGCATCCCCTTCTCGAGGTGGATGTCCTTGAGGTGCACCGCCTTCTTGAAGCGGTCGGGGTCCTCGGCCGCGACGACCTTGTCATCGCCGTCGAGCAGGTGCCCCTTGCGATCGACCTTGTAGACGTTGCGGAACACCCAGCCGTGGCCGTGGAAGTCCGCGAACTGCGTGCGCGTGAGCTTGGGGTTCAGGTCGGTCACGTTCTCGAGGAACTTCTTGTCGGCCCACAGGCCGCGGGCCGCCGCTCCCTCGGGGTTGGCCCGCTGGATCTCGAAGAGCTGGTCGGGCGTGAGCTTGCGCTCCTTGGCCGGATACATCAGGTGGCCGTCGGTCTCGTTGTCCCACCAGGTCGTGCCGAGATAGCTGTTGGTCACGGTGGTGCCAGGATGGTGGTGGCAGACGACGCACTGGCTCGACGGGATCGAGTTCGTGAATTGATGGCGGATCGGGTGGCCCGGCTCGTCCTTGGGAATTGTCGGATCGGCGGTGGCCGTCTTGCCCTGATGGCCGTGGCGGGCCGCCTCGCCCGAGTGCACGGGCGAGCGGTCGTTGGCGTAGAGCACGTGGCAGCCCGAACAGCCGCTGGAGCGGAACTCTCCCGGGTGCTCGTTGTTGCCGAGGAACGACAGGGCCGGGTCGAACAGCCGGGTCTTCTGGAGGTTCAGCCACACGGGATCGGTGCGGTTGAGGGTACCCAGCCCGCGCTGGCTCAGCCGGTTGGCCGGGCGGCCGGGCGCCTCGTCGACGAAGGGCACGCCGATCTCCAGCGGGCGCTGCTGGCCTCGCTCGAACACGCGCAGCACGTTGCCGGGCTGGCCGACCTCGAAGCGAGGCAGCGGATCGAGCCAGGCCAGCACCCCCTTCTTGAGCGTCTCCTCCAGCGTCGGCGGGGGCAGCGTCAGCACGCGCTCGGACCCGCCGTCGGCCCCGTAGGATTCGCCGAACCGGGGACGCTTGAGCGGGTAGCCGCCGTTGTTGTAGAGGGCGGCCGCCCACAGCATGGGCCCGGTCTTCATCATGCTCTTCTCGACCGTCGCGACCTCGCTCGGATGGCAGCCGCCCACGCCGCACGTGCGGCGCGCCACGCGCAGGTCACCCGGGTTGACGAACTGCACGAACTCCGCACTCTCCTGGAGCAGGGCCGTGTAGGCATGGGTGGGGTTCGCGGACGTCCGCCACACATCGCGGTGCCGCGGCAGCACGTGGGCCTGCTTCTTGGCCTGCTCATACGCCGGCGAGCCGGCGGTGGCGCCCTCGGGCGCCTTCACCTCGACGCGGCCCCCGTGGCAATCGGTGCAGCCGAGCTTCACCGTGGTGGCCGTGTGCATGCTCTGCGAGTCGGTCTTGGTGTGGCAGGTCATGCACCCGGCGCTCTTGCGGTCGGCGTCGGCCTGGTTCTGCTTGGCTACCTCCGACTTCTCGGGTTCGGGCTTCGCGGGCTCGGTCGGCGCGGCCGGCGGGGCCGGCTCCTCCTCGGCGGGGCCGCGGCGAATGCGCTGGGCCAGCTGCACGGGACCGCGCTCGCCGGCGGCCGCGGTCGCGACGCCCGCCGCGGCCCTTCGCGCCGTCGGCTGCCCGGGCCAGGGGACGAGCGCGCTCAGCCCGAGCAACAGCATCGACGCCGCCAGCGCGATCCGCCGCCACCGCCAGCCTCCGCGCCCGCCTCCCCTCACCGCGGTGCCTCCTCCAGGAGCCTGATGCGCTCGAGCCCCTGCGGCCCGAACCAGAACCGCGCACCCGGCTCCGGCCCCTGAAAGTCGTCACCAGCCTGCGGAGCCAGTCCGACCGCCGTCGGCAGCAGCTCGGCGACCGCGGCATCGTCCGCGAGGTGCGCGTGCACCGGCACCACCAGCATGTCCGGCCCGGGCTGCCACGGCTCCAGGGCGACGACCACGTCGGGCGCGTGCGGGGCAATCTCCTCGGGCAGCCGGAGAACGGGATCGCCCCGCTCCTCCGGCGCCGAAACGGGGGGCATCGCCGCCTCGACGGTGGACCGGCCCGGCGCCGCCCCCTCGCCGGACTCCGGCGCGGCGGGGGCCAGGACGGAGTCGTCCGCAGTCGGGGTCGCGACAGCGCTGGTCACCGGGGCGCCGGGCGGTGCGGCCCCGGGCGCCGGCGCGGAATGATCGCCTGACCACCACGTCGAGACGCCGACCAGCGCGAAGGCCACCATGAGGACCGCGGGCAGCCCCAGCCGCCATCCGGCTCCGGTCGATCGCAGCGTCGTCGGCATGGCTCAGTAGGTCAGGGTGAGGGAGACGAAGCCCGAGTAGAGGATCTGGTTCTTCTCGCTCTTGACTTTCTCGAGGCCGTTGGGACCGAAGCGAAACTCCTGCGTCTGGTAGATGTCGCGGAACCCCGAGCCGCCGATGAAGGTGGCGCCGCCGATGCTCACGATGACGTTGTCGATCAGCAGCGGCCGCCAGCGCAGGCCCAGGCTCAGGTCCCAGCCCACGTCGTTGCGCACGCGGTCCTGGAACAGCAGCGCCTCCAGCGCCTCGGTCTTGTGGAACAAGATCTTGTTGGCCTGGAACGACACCCGCGTCTTCGGCGTTACCTCGAAGTCGGCGCCGAGGCCGAACAGGAAGAGGCCGGGGTTGACGTAGTTCGGCTGCCCCTCGAGCTTGCTGCTCCGCAGCGCCGGCACGAGGCTGTTGCGTCCGGTGAGTTCCACGCTGGTGGTCGGCAGCCCGATGCCCTGGCGCACCCAGTAGCTGAAGGCGCCGCCGGCGAAGTTCGGGTTGTCGAAGATCGAGTCGAAGCCGCGGTTGCGGTCGTCGAGCGGCTTGTCGTCGCCGGACGACCAGAAGAAGCTGAACTTCGGCCGCACCCAGTCGAAGTCCATGGAGAGCTCGAGGGCGGCCATCTGCGCGTTGATCTCGGCCGACCGGCCCGAGATGGGGTTGCGGCTGTCGCGCCCGAGGACCTGGTAGAAGGCGTGGGTGACGTTGACGGGGCCGATGTGGCCGTCGCCCGTCCACCCGAGGTAGACCGAGTCGATGACGTGCACGGCCGGGGTGCCGACGACGGCCGGCCGCACGAGGAAACCGTTCTCGTCGACGTGCTCGCCGCCGGAGTCGTGCAGGTAATGAGCGCTGAGCTGCAGGGTGTAGCCCAGCGTGAGGAAGTCCTGGCGGAAGTAGTTGATGATGCCGAGGTGCTGGCCGCGGGTGTCGAACAGGCGGTTGAGGCCGCTGTTGGTGTCCTTCTCGAGCGGGCGGAAGTAGGCGACGTTGAACTGGTCCCGGTTGGAGCCCAGGTTGCCGAACAGCCGGAAGCCCAGGTTGTTGTCGCTGAAGATGAAGCCGCGGAAGTCGCTGGTAAACCCCTGGATGCCCGAGCGCGTCGACAGGAAGTCGTACGTGGGCGTGAGGTCCCCCAGGTGGTACTCGACGAAGAACTCCTGCAGGCTCGCGTGATCCTCGAAGCGGTCGGTCCCCTCGCGAACGTCGATGTTGACGACGCCGTTCTCGTTCGTCTTCAGGTAGTTGAAGTTGAAGACGCCGGTCAGCCGCAGCTCCCAGTCCCGCGGCTTGAAGGCGGTGTCGCCCTTGAACAGCTCCAGCGAGACGATGAAGTTCTGGTTGACCAGCAGCTGGTCACCGTTGCCGAACACGTCGGCGCTGTCGGGCTCGGCCGAGCTGACGTTGCTCGGCGTGGGCACGCGGCGGGCCTCGAACAGCGTGTCGGAGATGGCCGACGCGCTGAAGAAGATGTTCTGGCCGAAGATCGGGAAGTCGCCCTTGAGGACGTTCTGGTTGTAGGGATCCCACCACCGGCCGCGCACGTAGGGCGCCTCCAGCGGACGCTCGTAGCGGTTCCAGTTGGGCAGGCCCAGGCGCCACCGGTCGGGGATGGGCACGAAGTCCGGGCTGGTGTCGATGGGCCGTGGATGACCCATCGAGCGGCCGACGAAGCCGGGTGGGCGCTCGGGCTCGGACCCGCCGGCCGGGGGTGTCTGCGCGGAGGCAGACCCGCTCCAGAGGGCGATGGCAAGACCCAAAATTCCGAGACTCTTTCGCATGGGAGCCCTGGGAAGCGCTCGAATCCTAGCTTGAATGACGTGAGACTGTCAAAATCCACGGCTTCGTGTCGCCCTGACACTGCCGGACGAACCAAGACGGGGGAGCCTTGACAGGCGGAGCCCGGCGCCGGGCTGATCACCGCCCTGCTCGCCGTCGTCCTCGGCGCCTTTCGCGCACGCGAGCCCGGCCAAGGGGGATCGTGGTCGCCGCGTCTGCCGTGGGGTTCGCGTGGCACCTCCCGCCACGCGCTCTTCCTGGGCCTGATCGTGACCGCGACGTGTTTCCCGAACGGCTCTATCCCTGTCTCAGCCTCGGCTCGGGGCTGACTATCGCCGGCAAGGGGCCCGGTGCTCTTCATGCGGCGCCTCAGCAGTGCGGACACAAACCACGGCCATACACCGGTCGTGGGCATTGCCATCACCACGGCCGCACCCACGGCCACGACGACGCCCACCCGGCCGACCACGCGCCCGTGTACGATGGCGCCCATGCGCACGACCACCTCAGCGCGCTGTCTATCCAGGTCGGCTTCGGCCTCGTCCTCATCGTCGCCTTTAGCGTGGGGCTGGCCGCCGTCTTGGTGGCCATCGGCAAAGGCGCCGTGGATACCTCGCTAGTCGCCGCGCTCGGCCTCGGCTTCATGCTGGGGCTGCGTCACGCCCTCGACGCCGATCACGTGGCCGCGGTCTCGACCTTCGTGAGCCAGGAACGCAGTGTCCTCCGGTCCTGCCTGCGCGGCACCTTCTGGGGCATCGGACACACCGCCGCCCTGCTGGTGGCTGGCGTCGCCGTCTTCGCATTCAAGCTGCAGATCTCCCCCGAGGTGGAACGGGGCGTCGAAACCGTTGTCGGCTTGGTGCTGATCCTGCTCGGCGCCCACGTGCTGCTCCGGTCGTTCAGCGCCGTGAGCCTGCATCGCCACCAGCACTCGCACGGCGGCGCGCCCCACAGCCACCTGCATGTCCACGTCGGCGACGCCGCCGAGCACCGGCACCTCCACGTCTGGCGGGGGGCGCCGCAGCCGCTGCTGATGGGCATGTTGCACGGGCTGGCCGGCAGCGGCGCGCTCGTCCTGCTGGTCCTGGCCAGCATGCCGTCGCCGGGCGCCGCGCTCGCCTACGTCCTCGTGTTCGGGCTGGGCTCGACCGCCGGGATGCTGGTGCTGAGCGGGCTGATCGGCGTGCCGTTCGCCCTGACTGCGGGCGGCTCCGGCGGCCTGGCCACCGGCCTGCGGGCCGTGGTCGGCGCCGCCAGCGTGCTGGTGGGCGTCCTGATGGTACGGAGCGGCATGCTCGCCTGACCAGGCGTCCTTGACAGGGAGCGGGCGGCTCCGTAGTGTCGCAAATCTCATGCGCGATTCGGACCTTCGATGGCAGAAGATACCTTCGTGATGGTGGGCGGGTCCCCAATCGTCGCGCAGCTGCGGGAAATCCAGCGCGCGCACGGGTTCATCCCGGCCGCGGCATTGCGCGAGCTCTCGGAGCGCACCGGCGAGTACCTCTACAAGCTGCACGGCGTCATCAGCTTCTTTCCGCATTTCCGCCTGGAGCCGCCGCCCCCCGTCGAGGTGCTCGTGTGCGACGACCTGTCGTGCCACCGGCGCGGCGGTGCAGCCCTGCTGGCGAGCGTGCAGGATCGGGTGGCCCAGTCGGGGCCCGAGGGCACCGTGGTCCGCGCGGTATCGTGCCTGGGCCGCTGTGACCGGGCGCCGGCCTGCGCCGTCAACGAGTCGATCGTGTCCCGCGTGAGCGCCGACCGCGTGATGGAGCACATCGCGAGCGCCGCCGCCGGCCAGCGCGTGCCCGACGAGCACGTCACCCGCACCACCGACCCCCTCGCCGTCGATCCCTACGGCACCGGGCCCCGCTACGCCGCTGCCCGCGCGCTGGCCACCTCCGGCGACGCTGCCAGCGTGATCGCCGCCCTCAAGGCCGCCGAGCTGCGCGGCATGGGCGGGGCCGGCTTCCGGGCCGGCCTCAAGTGGGAGCTCGTGCGCAACGTCCCCGGCGACGAGAAGTACATCGTGTGCAACGCCGACGAGAGCGAGCCCGGCACCTTCAAGGACCGCTTCCTGCTCGAGAACGTGCCCCACCTGCTCGTGGAGGGGATGCTGCTGGCCGGCCTCGTCACCGGTGCTCGGCTCGGCATCGTCTACATCCGCCACGAGTACGAGGCCCAGCTCGAGATCATCGAGCACGAGATCGCCGCCGCCCGGGCGGCGGGCGCGCTCGGCCCGAGCGTGTTCGGCTCCGGCCGCGAGTTCGAGCTGGAGACGTTCGTGAGCCCGGGCGGCTACATCTGCGGCGAGGAGTCCGCGCTGCTGGAGGCGCTGGAGGGCAAGCGGGGTGAGCCGCGCAACAAGCCGCCGTTCCCGGTCACCCATGGCCTGCACAGCAAGCCCACGGTCATCAACAACGTCGAGACGTTCTCGCTGGTGCCGGTCATCCTGGCCCGCGGCCCCGAGTGGTTCAAGGCCCAGGGCAAGGCGGGCGCCTCCGGCCTCAAGTTCGTCGGCATCAGCGGCGACGTGGTGCGGCCGGGCGTCTACGAGATCAGCATGGGCACGCCGGCCCGCGAGGTCATCTTCGACCGGGCCGGCGGCATCGTGGGCGGCCGCGCGTTCAAGGCGTGGGCGCCCTCGGGCCCGTCGTCGGGCTTCCTGCCGCCTGCCCTGGTCGACACGCCGCTCGACTTCGACTCGCTCGCCAAGGCCGGCTCCATGCTGGGCTCGGGCGCGCTGCTGGCGCTGTCCGACGAGGCGTGCATGCTCGACATGGCGCTCAACGCCGTGCGGTTCTTCCGCAACGAGTCGTGCGGCAAGTGCGTGCCGTGCCGGGTGGGCTCGGCCAAGATGGTCGAGGTCCTCACCGAGATCGCCCGCGGCCGCGGCCGGCCGGAGCACCTGGCGATGATCGACGACCTGTCACACGCGCTGATCCAGACGTCCATCTGCGGCCTCGGCCAGGTGGTGCCGATGCCGATCCGCTCGGTCCTCACCCACTTTCGCGACGAGGTCGACGAGCACCTGCTGCGCCAGCGGTGTCCGGCCCGGGTCTGCACGATGGTGGGCGCGTGAGCCCGGCGACGACGGTGACGCTCACGATCGACGGCCGCGAGGTCACCGTCGAGGCCGGCACCACGATCATCGACGCCGCCCGCCGCCTGGGCATCGACATCCCGACGCTCTGCCACGCTCAGCACCAGACGCCGGTCGGCGTGTGCCGGGTGTGCACGGTCGAGGTGAAGAACAACCGGGTGCTGGCGGCGGCGTGCGTGCGCCCGGCCGAGGCGGGCATGGTGGTCGCCACCGCCTCCGACAACGTGCGCCGCGCTCGCCGGACACTGGCCGAGCTGCTGCTGGCCGATCATCCCTCCCCGTGCGAGCGGCAGCAGACCACCGCCGACTGCGAGCTGGAGCGGCTGGGCGTGGCCTACGGCGTCGGCACCCCGCGCTTCGGGGGCCGGGCGTGGCCGCGCGGCCTCGACGACTCCTCGCTGTTCATCAGCGTCGACCACACCGCGTGCATCCTGTGCGACCGCTGCATCCGGGCCTGCACGGAGATCAAGCACAACAACGTGATCGGCCGGGCCGGCAAGGGCTACGGGGCGGGGATCTCGTTCGACAACAACCTGCCCATGGCCACCTCCTCCTGCGTCGGCTGCGGCGAGTGCATGGTCTCCTGCCCGACCGGGGCCCTGACCAACCGCAAGGTGCTCGACGTCGAGATGCCGCCCGGGGAGGCGATGAGCTCGGAGGCCCTGCAGGCGCTGCCGATCTTCGCCCGGATGTCGGGGACCTTCCTCGACCTCAACCGGGGCGCCGTCGTGCGGCGGCGCGTGCGGGCCGGCGAGGTCATCTGCCGCGAGGGCGACTTCGGTTCGACGGCCTTCTACATCCTGGAGGGCCAGGTCCAGGTCTCGATCGCCACCCCGCTCGGCCACAGCGCGGCCCGCCGGGGCTCGGCCAGCGGGCGCAAGGGCTTCTTCCGCATGCTGACCGAGCTGGTGAAGAGCCCGCCGGTGGCGCCGTCGCCCGACCGGGCCCCGCGCTACATTCCCATCGACGCCACCGTCGACCTCGACCTCAACAACCCGGTGGCGCAGCTCGGCCCCGGCGACCTGTTCGGCGAGATGACCTGCCTGAGCTTCTATCCGCGTTCGGCCACCGTGCGGGCCACCGAGGACACCGTCGTCCTGGAGATGTTGCGCAACGTGCTCCAGATGCTGCAGAAGGACAAGGTCTTCAAGGCCGAGCTCGACCGCCGCTACCGCGAGCGCGCGCTCGACACCCACCTGCGCACGGTGCCCGTGCTGGCCGGCCTCAGCGAGGCCTTCGTGGCGCGCCTGCGCGAGCGGGTCGAGCTCGTCCGTTACGAGCCGGGCCAGGCCATCTGCAAGCAGGGCGAGGCCGCCGACAGCTTCTTCCTGCTGCGGATCGGCTTCGTGAAGGTCACCCAGGCCTTCCCCGGGGGCGACCTGGTGCTGCGCTACCTCACCCGCCCCGACTACTTCGGCGAGATCGGCCTGCTCGGCGAGGGCGTGCGCACCGCCACCTGCACCGCGCTCGATCACGTGGAGGTCGTACGCATCGCCGCCGACGACTTCCGCGACATGATCCACGAGTTCCCCGAGATCGAGGCCGGCCTGGCCCAGGCGGCCCGGACCCGGATGCAGGCCGACGACCCGCACCAGGGCGCGCCCGGCCCGGTCGCCCTCGACGATTTCCTCGGCCAGGGGCTGATGGAGGCCCAGAACCTCCTGGTCCTCGACCTCGAGAAGTGCACCCGCTGCGACGAGTGCGTGCGGGCCTGCGCCGACGCCCACGAGGGCGTCACCCGGCTGGTCCGCGACGGGCTGCGCTTCGACAAGTACCTGGTGGCGACCTCGTGCCGGTCGTGCCGGGATCCTCTCTGCATGGTCGGCTGCCCGGTCGGCTCCATCCGGCGGCATCCCAACTCGCTGGAGATCATCATCGAGGACTGGTGCATCGGCTGCGGCCTGTGCGCCACCCAGTGCCCCTACGGCAACATCAACATGCACCCGTTCAAGGTCGTCGCCGAGGATCCCGAGCACCCGGGCGTGATGAAGGCCCAGGTGCGCGAGAAGGCGACGACCTGCGACCTGAGCCGGGAGTACCACGAGCCGGCGTGCGTGTACGCCTGTCCGCACGACGCGCTCAAGCGCATCGAGCCGGTGACGTTCTTCGGGATCAAGTCCTGAGCCCGGCCCCACGATGCTGATCGACTCGGGGCATCGCCGCTGGATCGTGGCCAGCGTCCTCATGCTGGTCGTCGCCACCGTCGTCTACGTGCCCTACGTTCGCTTCGCCCTCAACGGCCCCAGCGGCGGCAGTCTGCCCGGGTTCGTCTTCGGCATCGTGGGCTTCGCGTTCATGATCTTCGCGGGGCTGCTCGGCGCCCGTCGCAAGGTGCCGACCTGGCGCATCGGGCGCGGCACCGTGTGGATGCGCGGGCACATCTGGCTCGGCCTGGTGAGCTTTCCGCTGATCCTGTTCCACGGGGGCTTCCACTTCGGCGGGACCCTGACCACCGTGCTCATGATCCTGTTCATCATCGTGTACGTGAGCGGCATCGTGGGGGTCATCCTGCAGCAGACGCTGCCGCGGTTGATGCTGACGCGGGTGCCGCTCGAGACCGTGTACGAGCAGATCGACTCGGTCGTGCTGCAGCTGCTGGCCGAGTCCGACGGCCTCGTCGCCGCCGCCTGCGGCCCGCTCCCGGTGGCCGCGGTCACCGCCCCCGACGAACGGAGGGCCGGCGGTGGCGCGATGCGGCCGGGCCAGCCGCGCTCCAACCCGCGGACGCCGCCGGTGGCGCTGGCGCCGGTGCCGGAGAGCGGGGCACTGCGAGAGACGTACCTGCGCGACATCCGTCCGTTCCTCGATCCCCGCGACGCCGCCAACGGGGTGCTCGGCACCTCCAGCCGGGCCGCGACCCTGTTCCGGAATCTCCGGACCACGCTCCCCTCCGTGCTGCAGGACACGGTCAACGAGCTCGAGGGCATCTGTGACGAGCGCCGCCAGCTCGCCGACCAGAAGCGCCTCCACCACGTCCTGCACGGCTGGCTGCTGGTCCACGTCCCCCTGTCCATGGCCCTGCTCCTGCTCGGCGCCGTCCACGCCGTCATCGCGCTCAGGTATTGATGGCCGGCCCGTCGCGCTACTCGACGAAGGTCCGGGCCAAGCGGATCGCCCTGCAGTACTTCCGGCGGCTGCATCCGTTCCGTCGCTGGAAGCTGATCCTGTCGATCGCCGCACCCGTCCTGGCCGCGGTGTGGATCCTGATCGCGGCCGGCCGCGGCGACCAGCGGATCTACCTCGGCGGTCCGGTGTCCACCGCCCACGCGATGTTCGAGACGGAGTGCCGCGTCTGCCACGGCCCCGGCCCCACGCCGGGCGCGCCGGTCACCCAGGCCACGCTGGCGACGGCGGCGGCGGCGACGCCGCGGAAGTTCTTCCTGACCGTCTCCGACAACGCGTGCACCACCTGTCACGCCGGCCCCGACCACAACACGAAGTCGGTGACCCCGCGCTGCGCCAGTTGCCACGTCGAGCACCTGGGCCGGGAGGTCCTGGCCCAGATCGCCGACCGGCACTGCGTGCAGTGTCACCGCAGCCTCGAGCCGACCAAGCCGCAGAAGACCGACTTCCACCGCTCCGTGACCGCCTTCGACGGCCAGCAGCACCCGCAGTTCGCCGTCACCGTGAAGGACCGCGGACGGGTGCTGCTCGACGCCACGCCGCCGCCGACCGACGACACCCCGATCAAGCTCAACCACCTCGTGCACCTCAAGGCGGGCCTGCAGGGCATCGACAAGTTCGTCGAGCAGCGGGGGCCGGACGGTGTCGCCAAGGTGCAGGTCCAGTCCAAGAGCGATCCGGCCGCGCCCCCCCGCGATGCGTTGAAGCTGACGTGCACGGCCTGCCACCAGCCGGACGAGCGCGGCCAGTACATGAAGGAGATCGTGTACGAGAAGCACTGCGCTGCCTGCCACGAGCTCGGCTTCGAGGGGTTGACCGCGCCGCACGAGAACCCGGTGATCGTCCGCGCCTTCGTGCGCGGCTCGCTGGCCGACCTCTACGACCAGTGCCGGGCGCTGCCCGCCAACGCCGACGAGGCCCAGCGCACCCGCTGCAGCGACGCCGGGATCGAGGGGTCGGCGCCGCCGGCCGCCCGCGGCCGGCGGGGCGCGGCCGCCGAGACCGAAGCGCCCGCCGCCGACACCCCGCGAGGGCTCCGGCGCAGCGGTGGCGCCGCCGCCGAGGACCCCGCGCCTCCGCCCAGCGACGCCCCGCGCGGCCTGCGGCGCGGTGGCGGGGCCGCGGTGGAGACGCCGCCGAGCGACGCGCCCCGCGGGCTCCGGCGTGGCGGCGCCGCCGAGGCCGAAGCACCGGCGGACACCCCCCGGGGCATGCGGCGGGGCGGTGCCGCCCCGGCCGAGGCCGCGCCGGCCGCCGCGAAGGGCTGGGTCGCCGAGCGCACCGCCGCCGCCCAGAGCCTGCTGTTCGGCAAGCAGGTGTGCGGGTCTTGCCATACGCTCAAGGGCAACGACCCGGCGTCCGTCGAGGTCGTGCCCCCGAAGATCCGCGCCCGGTGGCTACCGCACTCGCGCTTCGACCATGCCCCCCACCGGCCGCTCGCATGCGTCGAATGCCACGGCCTGGCCACGACCAGCGAGAAGACCACGGACGTGCTGATGCCGAAGGCCGAGACCTGCCGGGAGTGCCACCGGCCCCGCGGGGGCGCCCGGGGTGGCTGCGTGGAGTGCCACCGCTACCACGACAAGACCAGGGAGGCGAGCCAGGACGGGCCCTTCAAGGTCCACCAGCTGCTCGACAGAATTGGGCCTAGCCCGGCCGATCGAGTAAGATAGCGCCCTCGATGCTGCGCCGACTCCTCGCGGCCGTCACGCTCGTCGCCGCCGTTACCCTGCTGAACCCCCTGTCCGTCCACGCACAGGCGTGCGGCACGACGACCACCGTCGGCTGCCTGACCGCGACCGACGTGACGAACGCCGTGCAGGGCGCGCTCACCGCGATCAGTCCCGACACCATGGTCGTGGCGGTGGTCGATCGGGCGGGGACGCCGCTGGCCGTATTCCGCAAGGCGGGTGCGCCCGCGACCGTGCTCGGCAACTTCGGGGCGATCGTCGACGCCAACGACCAGGCCGTCGGGCTGGCCCGCACCGGCGCGTTCTTCAGCAACGACCAGGCCCCGCTCTCATCCCGGACCGTGCGGTTCATCAGCGGCATTCACTTCCCGCCCGGAACGACCAACAAGCCGCCCGCCGCCCTCTACGGGATCGAGAACACGAATCGCGGCTGCGCGCTCGGCGCCCTCGACGCCGTCGTCCCCCGCGCCACCAGCCTGGCCGGCGGCGCCTGCACCGGCGGCGCGGGCAACCAGGGTGGCTGTGGCACCGGCATCGTCACCGGCAAGGCTGACATCTTCGACAGCAACCCGGCCGTAGTGGACGGCGGCGGCGTGCCGATCTTCAAGGACGGCCGTGTCGCCGGGGGCATCGGCGTGACTGGGGTGACGCGCGAGGCCGGCGAGTTCGCCGCCTTCACGGGCAGCGTGGCCGCCGGCCCGAACTTCGGACCCGCCGTGCCCTTCCCGGGCGCCGTCATCCTCGAAGGCGTGCGGCTGCCGTTCGTACACAACACCGTCCGCCCGGTTGGCGTGGGCCCCGGGGTGATGACCGGCGGCTTCACGCTCGGCCCCATCCCGAGCCCCGCCGAGGCCGGCGTTCCCAGTGGCTTCCTCGTCCCGCCGACGGCCGACGCCGTCGGCTTCCTCACCCAGGCCAACGTCAACACGATCGTGCAGCGCGCGATCGCCCAGGCCCAGCGCACGCGCGCCGCCATCCGGCTGCCGCTCGGAAGCGCGACCAGGATGGTGATCGCGGTGGCCGGTCTCGACGGCACCCTGCTGGCCGTATTCCGCATGCCGGACGCGACGGTCTTCAGCATCGACGTGGCCGCGACCAAGGCGCGCAACGTCGTCTACTTCAGCGGCGGTGCCCGCAACCCCGGCGACATGCCGGGCTTCCCGATCGGCTTCGCAATGACGGCCCGCACGATCGGCTTCGGCGCGATGCCGCTCTATCCCCCCGGCATCGACGGCACCCGGCCCGGCCCGTTCTTCGGTGACTTCCGGCGGGACGTGAACAACCCGTGCTCGCAAAGCCAGGACCCGACCAACCCCGGTAACCAGAGCGGTATCGTGTTCTTCCCGGGCAGCATCGGAATCTACGCGGGCGGCCGGCTCGTCGGCGGCCTTGGTGTCAGCGGCGACGGCGTTGAGCAGGACGACCTGGTGACCGCCGCCGGCGTCACCCCCGACTTCGTCGCCCCCCCGAGCATCCGCGCCGACCGCGTCATCATCGGCGGCGTCCGCCTCCCCTTCTTCAAGTTCCCCCGCAACCCCGAAGTCCGCTGAGAATGGGGGGCCTCGAAGGGCCCCCCAATCCCGCGGCCGGGTCGGGACGCCCCGGCCAAGCCGTGGCGCCCCTCAAGAACGCGCCACACTCCCCGCGACGCCACGCATGTCCGACCCCGCTATCTCCACCCGATGCCCCGCATTGCCAGTAGCGCGCGTTGCACGCTTGTCCCGTCGGTCGTGCGCGATGACGGCGCGTGGCGCGGGCGGGGTGGGGCGACAGGGTCTCCTGCGGTTCCGTTGGCTTCGATCGTGTACGGCCACACGCAGGACAGGCTCCGACCATGCCTGGGCGCACCGGGTCGTCTCTCGCGGAACCGCAGGGGACCCTGTCGCCCCGCCCACGCCACGCGCCGCCGCCGCGCGAGAGCTAGCGGCCGAAGCGCTTGAGAAGGTCGCGGATACCCTTTTCCGCCTTCTTCGGATCGACATCCCGCAGCACGCTGCCCGGCGAGACGCTGATCGAGGGCGAGGAGGCGGTGCCGCTCACCTTGGCCTTCAGCTCGCCGCGGCCGTGCTGGACGATCATGTCCAGGTTCATCCGCCGCGTCGGCAGCGAGTAGTCCCCGGCGATCGAGACCTTCATCGACCGGCTCGTGTACAGCAGATCTCGTGTCGTGGCCACCCCGTTGGTCAGCACGTAGGTTCCGGTGATCGAGTCGAACTCCAGCGGCGCGTCGAGGGCACGCGTGGGCACATCGGCGGCCAGGACCGAGGACACGGCACCGCTGACCCGTACGAGGCTCGCGAAGAGAGCGAGCGCCTGAGAGCCGACCACCTTGCCGCGGCCGACGTGCAGCTGGCCCGGTCCCGACAGCGTGTTGAGCATGTCGTGACCGTCGAACGTCAGTTCGCCGGTGAGATCGAGGGGCCCCGTGATCGCGTAGCCCAGGCAGAGGTAGTCGACCACCACCTTCTCGAGCGGCAGCGTCTTGATCCCCACATCGGCCAGCTGCACCCGGACGCCGCGGTCGAGCGCCACCGTGAGCTGGGTGGTGACGGCGCCGCCGGAGATGTCCGCGGTGACCGGCCGCCCGGTGAGGCGCTGGTCCTGCCACGCCGTGTTCATCTTCAGCGACGCCACGGTGAGCATCCGGCGCTTGGGCTCCGGACACTGGGGATTCGTCCTGGTGACCGTGAGCGCGGAGATCATCACCTCGCCGGTCGCGGTCGGCGCCGCCACGGTGCCGCCGAGCACCAGCGCGCCCTTGAGGCCGCCGCCCAGCCCCGGCTCAGGTCCGATCGCAGCCCCGGCCAGCGGCCCGACGTCCTTGCCATCAACCGCCACCTTGCCCCGCAACGAGGCCTCGGACAGCGACTTGCCGTTGGCGAGCGCGACGACGCCGTCGCTGAGAGCGAGCCGGACGTCGCCAGGTTGAAGGCGGGTGGTGCCCTTGAACGTGATCTGGGTGCCGCTGCCGGTGAGGGTCACGTCGGCGTCGGTCAGCCGGTACTGCGAGGCCGCCTCGCCCTTGCCACGGGCGACATACACGACGGTGCCGCCGTCCACCACGACGCGGGCGACCGCCGCCGGGCTCGCCGCGGCGGCCCCGCCGCTCGAGCGCCCCGGCCGGGGCGGCGCCCGGGGGGCCTCCGTGGTGGCGCCGAGAGAGGCGATGTTGAGGCGACCATCGGCGGCCTGGATGAGCGTGACCACCGGCTTGCGCAGGACGATGTCACCGAGCTCGACGCGTCCCGCCAGCAGCGGCAGGAGCCGCAGCCGGACGCGGCCGACATCGAGCTTGAGGAACGGCTCGGTGCCGAACTTCGGGTCCTCGGCCACCTGCAGATCGTGCAGCTCGACGGCCGGCAGCGGCAGCACCCGGATCGACACCGAGCTGAACCGCACCGGGCGCCCCAGCGCCTGGGTGGCGCTGCTGGCGATGTAGCTCTGGATGCGCGGGGTGTCGACGAGCCGCGGCAGGGCCGCGGCCGCGACGACCACCAGGATGACAAGCACCGCGACGACGCCGAGCAGCCACTTCACCCAGCGCGGCATGGCGCCTCCGCGAGCCCGCTCAGCCCGTCTGGATCGCCGTCAGCGTCCAGACGTTCGGTCCGACGGGTCGCGTGAACGTCCAGAAGTCCTCGAACCGCTCCGGTCCGGTACGCGAGCCCGCCACCACCGCACCGGCCGCGTCGACCGTGTAGTCGATGAGGCTGCCGGCCAGCAGCACGGTGACGAAGTCCTGGCCGCGCTCCTGCCACGCCTCCGTGACCTCGGTCCGCTCGATCTGGATGCGCTCGACGTGGCTGCGGTGCCCCGCTTTCCGGAGTGCCGCTACCTGGGCCTCCAGGTGCTCGCGCATGTCGGCCGAGAGCCGCGGGTGCAGCGGCCGCAGATCGCCGGAGGCCAGCGCCAGCTGCACCGCCCGGAACGTCTCCGCCGCGTCGGAGGCCAGCCCGGCGGCGTCGAAGCCGGGGTCCATCTGGCGGACGTGGCCGAGACCACGGTCGAGCTCGTCGACCGCGGGCGCGCGCTCCTGCACGGCGGTGCCGCCAGCGGGCATGTCCCACGAGCGAGGAGTGGCGCTTCCACTGTAGCCCGCCGCACCGGCGTAGGCCGGCTCGCGCCGACGGCTCTGCATGAACTTGAAGAGCAGGAACAGGCCGCCGCCGATCAGCAGCATGTCGAGCATCCCGAAGCCGCCCAAGCCGCCGCCCAGACCGCCACCGAGACCGCCGAAGAGCAGCCCGCCGAGCAGGCCGCCCAGCATGAAGCCGCCGACGGCCCCCATGATGCCGCCGAAGGGGCTCGGCCGTGGCGCCGGCGTCGGGCTGGTGAGCGAGCGTGAGGGTGACGTGGGGGAGCCGGGGCTGGACGGCGCCGGCCGAGCCGGGGTCGAATACGAGCGCGAGCCGCGGCTGCCGCCGCTACCCGCACGAGCCCACGCCTCGCCGGCAGCGCCGGCGAGCATCATTGCGGTCAGCAGAACGACCAGGGTGCGGGACGGCGTCGTCGGCATACCGCGTCCTTTCATGGTACGAGCAGCACTTTGCCCGTGGTCTGTCGCCCCTCGAGCGCTCGATGCGCCTGGGCCGCGTCCTTGAGCGGGAAGTCGAACTCCATGCGCATCTTCAGCTTGCCGCTGGCGATCCACCCGAGCACTTCGCCGGCCCGCGACTGCAGCTCCTCGCGGCTGGCGATGTGGTGGTTCAGGCTGGGCCGGGTCAGGAACAGCGAGCCCTTGGCGTTGAGGATCTGGGGATCGATCTGGCCGATCGGTCCGCTCGACTGCCCGTACAGCGCGATCAGCCCCCGCGGCGCCAGCGAGTTGAGGCTCTTGTCCCACGTGGTCTTGCCCACCGCGTCGTAGACGACCTGCACGCCCTTGCCGTCGGTCAAGCGCTTGACCTCGGCCTCGAAGTCCTGGCGCGTGTAGATGATGGTCTCGTCGGCGCCGGCCTCACGCGCGAGCTTGGCCTTCTCGTCGGTGGAGACGGTGCCGAGCACGCGGGCACCCCGCGTGCGAGCCATCTGGCAGAGCAGCAGCCCCACGCCGCCGGCCGCCGCGTGCACCAGGCAGGTGTCGCCCTTCTTGAGCGGGTACGTGCTGGTGGCCAGATAGTGCGCGGTGATGCCCTGCAGCATCGCCGCCGCGCCCTGCCGCGTGCTCACGCCCGTGGGCAGCACGACCAGCCGGGCCGCCGGCACCGCGGCGTACTCCGCGTACGCTCCGGCCACGCCCGTGTAGGCGACCTTGTCACCCACCTTCACCTCGCTGACGTTGGGACCGACGGCGGTGACGGTGCCGCCCGCTTCGAGGCCCAGCGTGAGCGGGTACTCGGCCTTGTAGAGGCCGCTGCGAAAGTACACGTCGATGTAGTTCAGCCCGGCCGCATCCACCTTGACGACGGCCTCGCCGGCCTTCGGCGTCGGTTCCGGCGCGTCGTCCAGGCGCATGACTTCGGGGCCACCGGGGGCATGGATGCGGATCGCTTTCATCGCGGCCTCCTCTGGAACGTGTGAACCAGGCGTGCGGCCGAATTATAGCACCGCGTCCGGGTCGGCAGGCCCGAGGGCGCCGCGCAGCCAGTGGTACATCGCGTAGCACTCGAGCGCGAAGGGCGGGAAGCCCAGGTAGCCGAGCACCGGCATCTCGAAGAGCTTCACGTCGCCCAGGTACGGCACCGTGTACGTCCATCGGCTCAGCGCCCAGTAGTTCCAGAACTCCCACAGTCCGCCGCACACCGCGCCGGCGGCGAGCAGCGCGACCAGGAGTGAAGCGTCTCCACGCGCGAGCGCCCCCAGCCACGAGGGCCGGCCCCGACGGTAGTTGATCGGCTCCAGCAGCAGGACGAACCCCGTCCACACCAGCGGCACCAGCCACGCCGACACCACGACCAGCGGCAGCACCACCGCCACCGCGCCCACGACGATGGCGGCGGTCAGGAGCTCCGGCGGCGGCCGCCACGGCCGCACGCGCAGGCGGGCCAGCCACGGGCGCAGGGCGGCGGCGGTGAGGAAGAGCGCGGGGAAGATCGTCGCGAACGACCAGTCGTAGCCGACGCGACGCAGCCAGGGGTCAGGCTCGAGACCGTGGTACTGCCACCAGAGCCCCTCGCGGTCGGCGCCCCCGCGCCAGAACCGGGGGGCGTTGTACCACTCGAACAGCCACCAGCACCCGATCGAGGCCAGCGCGACCAGCACCAGCTCCATGCGGGCGCTGGTCAGGTACGAGCGGCCGGTGCGCCTGGCCACTAGCCCGTCGACCACCAGGACGTAGCCCGTCCACACGATCGGCGTGAACCAGCGGCCCACCACCGGGTGGCCGGCCAGCAACAGCCCCTCGGCGGCGAGGACGACGACGAGGCCGAGCCAGCCGTGAAGCCGCACCGCAGGCCGTCAGGCCTCGAGCAGGCCCTTGAGGTGGGCGACCACGTCGGTCCCGGCCGGCGCGCGCTCGGTGAAGCGTCCGACCTCGTTCATCGACGCGTCGAAGAACACGATGACGGGAATCGAGCGATACTTGCCGTCCTTCAGGAACTGGTCCATGAGGTCGGGATTCTCGTCTCGCAGGAACACGCGCACCTGTAGGTCCGGCTGCCCCTCGACCAGCCTCACCAGCGCCGGAAAGCTGGCCAGCGCGGTGCCACACCAGTCCTCGGTGATCACCAGCACGTTCCGTACCCGCCCCGCCCGCACCCCATCCACCGGCGGGAGCCCCTCGAGCACCTGCACAAACCGCCCCTTCCCCATCGTCATCTGATCCAGATACTGCGGCACCGTCATCCCCTGCCCGAACCGCTCCCGACTGACCATGTCGATCCCTCGAAACTCTCGCCAACCGCTAGCGCATGGCCGCGAGGTCGATGGTGAAGCGGGTCACGTCGCGACCCTCATGGTCGGCCACGATGAGCACGACACGGGCGCTGCCGTCGAGGTCGCGCACCGGGAAGCCATAGACGCAGCGGGCCAGAAAGGCGCCGTCGTCCCGGCGGATGGCCGTGCGCTCGTTCTGGACGAACGACGGGCGGATCTCGCGGGTGCCGTACATGAGCCGGGGCGCGTAGTGGCGCGCGAAGTCCTCGCTCCGGCCGCGAAGGTGGACCCACACGACGAGCCGGCCCGCTTCCTTCTTGACGGTGCGCTCGATCTCGGCGGGCTTGAGGGGCTCGTTCTTGAAGGCCGCGTGGCGGGAGGCCACGGCCAGCCGGTGAAACGGCGTGAGTACGAGAACCTCGCCGCCCTCGCCACCCACGCGCCACTCGCGGTCGTAATTGTCGGCGGTGGTGCTGCGCTCGCCGGCCCGGATGGCCGCCTGTCGGTCGGCCTCTGTCAGCGCGAGCGAGGCCGCGGCCGCCTCGCCGGTAGCGATCAGCGCGGCGGCGGCCAGCAGGACCAGGGCCCGCGTCACTTCGTGGCGCCCACCACGACCCGGCTGAAGGCGTCGGGCCCGAAGAAGCGTACGGACACTCGCTGGACATCGGCGGCGGTTACGCGGGCGACGCCGGCCTTGTAGCGATCGGCGTAGTCGAGTCCGAGTCCCTGCTCCTCGACAGCCACGATGAAGTCGGCCACCTTGGCGGTGGTATCGAGCCGCAGCGGAAAGCTGCCGACCAGGTAGTCCTTGGCCAGCCCCAGCTCGGCATCGGTCACGGGGTCACGGCCCATCCGGACCAGCTCCTCGCGCACGATGTCGAGGACCTTCGTCACCTCCGTGGTGCGGGTCTGCGCCGAGACCGCGAAGGAGGCCCCGTAGCGGCCGGGCGAGACGTAGGCGTAGACCGCGTAGGCCAGACCGCCCTCGTCGCGAACACGGGCGTACAGGCGAGAGGCCGACCCGCCGCCGAGGACATAGGACGCCACGGCCAGCGGGAAATAGTCGGGATCGACCTGCCGGACAGCCGGACGGCCGAGCATGATCGTGGCCTGCGTCAGCTCCTTGGGGATCGTCTCGGCCCGCGGCGACATGGCGCCGGCCTGGGCGGGCCTCGCCGGCGGCGCCGCCGCCGGGCGCGGCCAACCGCCGAAGCGCGCCAGCACCTCGCGGCGCGCCTCGTCCACGGTGACGTCGCCGGCCACGGCGACGATGACCGTGTCGGACCGCACGTGGCCGCGATAGAACGCGACCACGTCGTCGCGGGTCAGCTTGCCGACCGATTCGATGGTTCCTTCGACGGGCGTGCCGTAGGGATGCCCGGGGAAGAGCAGCCGGCTCAGCGCGCGGGCCGCGACCGTGTTGGGGTCCTCCTCGGAGCGCTTGATGGCGGCCTGGATCTGCGACACCTTGCGCTTCAGCTCGGCCTCGGGGAAGGCCGGCGACAGCACGACCTCGCTCAGGAGATCGAGACCGAGGCCGAGATCGCGCTTGAGCACGGCCAGCGAGGCGGTGAGACCGTCGCGGCCGGCGCCGGCCTCGAGGCTGCCGCCGACGAACTCGATCGCCGCGTCGATCTCGGGCCCGCTGTGCTTGGCGGTGCCGCGTGTGAGCAGCACGCCGGTCAGGTTGGCCAGGCCAGCCCGGTCAGGCGGCTCGAACACCGACCCCGCCCGCATGAACGTGCGCACCGCCACGATCGGTACGCCCGGCCGCTCGGCCACCAGCAGCACGATGCCGTTGGGCAGTACCTCCCGGTGCGCGATGGGCGCAGCGGCCGGGGGCGTCGGCACAGCGGTCAACCCGAGCACGGTCCCGAGAACGGCAGCGATCAGGCGGCGGAGCATGGGCTCAGTCTAACTGCTCCCGGAAGCGCGGGACAGCCAGCCGGGGAATAATCAGGCCGCAGGAGTCTCCCCGGTGAGTCGCGCGGCGGGTGGCGGCCGACCGACAGGACAGCCGGCGCTGCCTCAGGCGCAGCCGGAGCGCGGGGCGCCGGGGGCCCGGGCCGGCACCAGCGAGCAGGCGAAGGTCGCGGGCTGGGTGCGGTACTGGTCGAGGGTGGCCTGAAGGCGCGCGAGCGTGCGCTCGCGCTTGGCGAGACCGATGCCGTAGATCGCGAGGTCGTTCACCAGCCTCGTGTAGAAGACGTGCGGGGCGTCACCACCCTGCCCCATGCACGGCGTCGGCTTCTGCGCGACCCGGAGCTGGGGCCCGAAGGCGGCGACGTACTGCGAGAGGATCGGCTCGCGACACAAGTCGGCGGGGACCTCGGGGAACCGCGCGAGGAACTCGTCCACCGTCATGGCGGCCGTAGTCGACCCTGCGCACGACTCGACACTTCGCGCCCGTCGGATCTGCATGGCCTTCACAGTATAGACGACGGCGTCAGGGCCTGGGCAACAGGATGCCGACGTTCTTCTTGTCGTCCTGGAAGTAGGCGGCGGCGACACGCTGCAGGTCGGCGGCGGAGACGGCGCGGATCGAGGCCAGGTAGTCGTCCCGGCGAGCGTAGCCGCCGATCAGCTCGAAGCGGGCCAGCAGGGAGGCGCGGCGGTGGATCGAGTCCTCCTGGAAGACGAAGGCCGACTCGATCTGGTTCTTGGCCCGGGTGAGCTCGAGGTCGCTCACGGGCTCGCGCTTGAGCCGCTCCATGTGGCCGAGCAGCTCCTTCTCGAGCGTTTCGGCCGGCTGCCCGGGCAGCGGCGTGGCCCAGAACCAGAACAGGTTGGGATCGAGCGAGAAGTACGAGTAGTCGCCGCCGGCCTCCAGCGCGAGCTGCCGCTCGTGGACGAGATCGCGATAGAGCCGCGAGGTGCGGCCGCCGGAGAGGATCACCGACAGCAGCTCCAGGGCGGCGGCGTCGGGCGACTTCTGGTTCGGGACCGGGTACCCGAGATAGACGATCGGCAGCTCGGCCGGCCGCCGGACCGTCAGCCGCCGCTCGCTGCTCTGGGGCGGCTCCACGGCCAGGACCGGCGGCGGCTCGGCCCCCCGCGGCAACGCCCCGAACGTCGCCCGCACCTTGGCGAGGACCTCGGCGGTCTTGAAGTCGCCGACCATAACCAGCAGGGCGTTGTTCGGCACGTAGTAGGTGCGGTAGAACGTCCGGATCTCCTCGGGCGTGATCCGCGTGAGATCGGTCGGCCAGCCGATGATCGGCTGCCCGTAGGGATGCGCGCGGAATGCGATCGCGCTGACCTCCTCGCCCAGGGCGCCGCCCGGATCGTCCTCGGTGCGCGTACGCCGCTCCTCGATCACGACCTCACGCTCGGAGGCGATGATCTTGGCGTCGAGCAGCAGGTTGTGCATGCGGTCGGCCTCGAGGTCGAGCACGAGGTCGAGCCGGTCGGCGGCGAGGTTGACGTAGTACGACGTCACGTCCTGGGAGGTGAACGCGTTGTCCTGGCCGCCGTTGCGCTCGACCAGACGGGCGAACTCGCCGGGGCCGTACCGCGCGGTCCCGCGGAACATCAGGTGCTCGAGGAAGTGGGCGATGCCGGTGGCGCCGCGTGCCTCGTTGCGGGAGCCGACCCGGTACCACGTCTGCACGGTGACGATCGGGCTGCGGTGGTCCTCGAGCAGGAGCACGCGCAGGCCGTTGTCGAGTGTGACGGCGACGACGGCGTCGGCCGCGCGGGGGGGCTCGGCCGCCGGCACCGGTCGGCCGGCGGCGAGGATGGCGGCGATCACGACGAGCACGAGCGGGTGGCGCATCACGCTCGATTATACGCTCGCCGGAAACGGCGCCCCGGCGCCAGCGGCGGCCGAGAGTATGTCATGATCGGGTCCCGGTCATGCCCAAGCCCGAGCACGAGTTCTTCCGTCCTGATCACCTGCCGTGGGAGCCGATGGCCGGCTCCGCCACCGCCGGCGCCGGCGGTCCGGGCGTTCGCCAGAAGATCCTCAGCCGCGACGACGATACTGGCGACGTGACGCGCCTGCTGCAGTTCGACGCCGGCGTGGAGACGACGGAGACGATCGTCCACGACTTCTGGGAGGAGGTCTGGATCCTGGCCGGCGAGCTGATCGACCTCGGCAAGGGGCAGACCTTCGGGGCCGGCATGTACGCCTGCCGCCCGCCTGGCATGGTCCATGGGCCCTACCGGGTGCCGCGGGGCTGCACGACGCTCGAGATCCGCTACGGGCATCGGCCGCGGTAGGCCATCAGCGGGCCGGGAGATACTCGCGGGCGAGTCCCTTCGCGTAGGCGTCGAGGAGCCGGTGCATCTCGCGCATCGATTGCTCGGCCGCCCGCCGATCGTCGGCCGTGCGGATATATTTCAGGATGGCTCCTTCCGTCTCGCCCGCCTCCTCGCGCTCGACCTCCTCGTGCACGAGATAGTTCATGGCGCCCCAGTCCGGCCGGCAGCCGTAGAACTTCGTGAGCGCGTGGCCGACGGTCTGCGAGACCTCCACCACCTCCGCCTCGATGAAGGCGGTGGTGCAGAGCGAGGCGCTCCACGGGATCTCGTGGGCCAGCCGCCGGAAGAACGCCAGGATCTCGCTCATCTCGGGGATCGCCCGGACCCGGCTCCACGCCTCCCGCGGATAGCCCATGTCGTCGCCGATCCGCTGGTAGAGCTCCACGTGATCGGGGGTGCCGCCGATCTGGCCGCGGAAGTATCCGAGGTCCTCGACAAGCAGGTGACGCGCACAGTCCTTGCGCACGTCCAGCTCGTCGCAGCGCGAGTGGATACCGCTGAACATGCGGGGGAACCAGCAGATCAGGAAGAACCACTGGGAGACGTGCCCCCACGCCTGCTCCCGGGTCAGGGCGCCGGCGGCGAAGCGCTTGAAGTACTCCGACTCCCGGAAGGGGTTGTGGGCGAGCAGCTCTGTCCTCGTCGTCTCGAACCATTCGGTGCTCATCGTCGTCCTTTCGTCACTCCGGGTTCATGCTCTTGGCCTTGATGACCTCGGCCGCCCGCGCGCTCTTCAGGAACTGGATCAGCTGCTGAGCCGCGACCGGCTGCCGCGCCGTCGAGCTGACGCCGCCCGCGAAGTAGACCGTCGACTGGATCGCGGCCGGCAGCGGCCCCACCAGCTCGGCACCGGGCACGTTGAGGATGTTCGGGATGATGACGACGCCCAGCTCAGCCTCGCCGTTGGCAATCATGACGGACACGGAGTCGGTGTCGGCCATCTTGGCCTTCACCCTGACCTGCTCGGCGATCCCGAGCCGTTGCAGTAGCCCGGCCAGGTAAACCCCGCTCGGCCCCTCCCGGAGATACGCGACCGACTTCGCCTCGAGCAGCGCCCGCTTGAAGGCCTCGACCGAGCCGACGTCGGGTCTCGGCGCCCCTCGCCGCACCGCGACCCCGATCCCGGCGCTCAGGATCCGCGTGTGCGTGTCGGCCTGGATTTTTCCTTCCCGCACCAGCAGATTCGTCGTCAGCTCGGAGAAGAGGGCGACGTCGAACGTCTCCCCGCCGTCGATCCGGCGCTTGAAGTTCGCCGCGAGATCGACAGCCAGGATGAGCGTGTGACCCGTCGCGCGCTCGAACTCCGGGCCGATCTCCTTCAGGACGATCTCGATAGCGGTCGCCGTCAGGGCCCTGATCTCGGCTCCCTCGATCCCGGCCGGAGCGCCGACGACGAGCAGCGCCACGGCGACGATCCGGTTCCACGGCCAGGCCATGGCCGCCATGCTAGCAACTCGCCCTCGCCCGGACCACTCTCGCCGAACCCAGTTGGAGGGCCGCCCTGGCCGGACCGTGTATGATTCGGCGTGATGCGTGTGCGCATGCTTCCGATCGCCGTGGTCCTCCTGCTCGCGCTCGCCGTGCCCCTCGCCGCCTCCGCCCAGCCGTGCACCGAGCCTCTGGCCCAGATCTACGAGCGGGTGTCGCCGGCCGTGGTGTCGATCCAGGTGATGAAGATCAACAAGATCAAGCCCCAGCGGCGCTTCGAGACGATCGTCGGCTCCGGCGTCATCATCGACAAGGACGGGCACGTCCTCACCAACGCGCACGTCGTGGACGGCGCCGCCTCGCTCACCGTCACCCTCGACTCCGGCACCAAGGTGCCGGGCCGCGTGCTCGGCCTCGACACCGTGCTCGACGTGGCGCTGATCCGCGTGGAGACGGGCGGCCCGCTGCCGGCAGCGCGGCTCGGCGACTCGACCGCCATCAAGGTCGGCGATGAGGTCGTGGCCATCGGCAACCCGATCGGCCTGGACCAGACGATGACGCGCGGGATCGTGAGCGGCCTCAATCGCGTGCTGCCCGGTGTCTCCGACGAGGCGATGATCCAGACCGACGCCCCCATCAACCCCGGCAACTCGGGCGGCCCCCTGGTGGACCGCTGCGGCGCGGTGATCGGCATCAATACGCTGATCTCCGAGGACGCGCAGTCGATCGGCTTCGCGGTGCCCATCAACGCCGCCAAGGGCGTGCTGCGGGAGCTGCGCGAGTCGGGCCGCGTGGTGCGGCCGTGGCTGGGCATGCAGGGCCGTGGCGTCGACGCCACGCTGGGGGCGGTGGTGCGCGCCCCCATCACGCCTGGCTACCTCGTCGAGGTCGTCTTCGACGGCAGCCCGGCCGAGCAGGCCGGCGTGCGCGGCGGCAGCCTCGCGGTGGTCGTGCAAGGCGAGGAGTACCTGCTCGGCGGCGACATCCTCACCGCCATCCAGGGCGCGCCCATCCGCAGCCATCAGGACTACGTGGCCCGGGTGAGGACACTCAAGCCCGGCCAGCGGGTGAAGCTCACGCTCATGCGCGACGGCCAGCCGCGCGAGATCACCCTGACCGTGTCCGAACGCCCCCGCCTGCCCTCAGACCTCGGCGATTAATTCGCCTGGGGGCCCCGACATGGCCCCCAGACCCCCACCGCTCGGGACGCCCCGGCTAGGCCGTGGCGCCCCTCGATATCGCGGATCAGCAGAGGAAGGGCAGCACCAGGAAGGACTCGCTCGTCCAGCCGGTCGCCCGCTGGACCTCGCGGCCGCGGACCAGCCAGGCCTCGGCTTCGGTATCGTCGCCGGCTTCGATGGCCAGCGTCGCGAGGCCGTCGTAGCAGGGGAACAGGAGCTGCGGCTCCCCCACCGCGCTGGCGACCTCCAGCGCCTCCCGGTAGTAGGTCGCGCTCCGCGCGTTGTCGCCGCGGCACTGGTAGATCTGGGCCAGGATGATCAGGGGCACCGGCAGGTGGGCGCGCTGCCCCAGCCGCCGGTCGACCTCGACCGCGGTCTCCGCCGCCTTGATCCCCTCGTCGTAGTCGCCGGCCAGGGTGCAGTGGCCGCCGGCCAGCGTGCAGTAGAGCCAGGCCTGCTGCAGCTGGTCGCCGATGCGCTGGGCCAGCGCCAGCCCCTCGCGACAGTACTCGCTCGACCGCACGTGGTCGATGGCCGCGTACATCACGGCGAGGTTGCTATAGGCGCGGCAGGCGACGGCGCCGAGCTGGTGGGCCAGCGCGGTGTCGAGGCTGTGCTGGACGTGAGCGGCCGCCTCCTCGACGTGGCCGGCGCGGGCGGCCGCCACCCCGAGCGTGTTGTAGGCGTGGGAGACGACGTCGGGCGCGCCGAGCGCCTCTCCGAGCGCCAGCGCCCGGCGCGCCCACGCCGTCGCCTGGGCGTGGTCGCCGAGCCGGAAGTGGATGCGCCCGAGCTCGTGATAGAGCCGCGCGGCCTCGGCGTTGTGGTCGTCGTCGCCCAGCGCCGCCCGGCCGCGCTCGAGATGCGCGAGCGCCGCCGCCCGGTCGCCGGTGTCCCAGACCGCCACGCCCATCTTGCGATGCAGGGCGGCCCCGCCCCGCCGGTCACCGCGAGCCTCGACCAGCACCAGCGCGCCGGCCCAGTGGTCGAGCGCCACCGCCAGCGCGCCGTGGGCGTACGCGGTGTCGCCGAGCTTGTCGAGGATGCCGGGCCGGCGGTCATCGTCGGGGGCGCCGTCCAAAATCCGCAGCGCGTCGGCGTAGTACGCGGCCGCCTCGTCGTATGCGAACAGGCTACGCACGCGGTCGCCGGCGCGGACCAGATAGGTCACGGCCTTGTCGCGCTGGGCGCTGCGCGCGTAGTGATGGGCCAGATCCTGGACGACCTCCTCCGGCCTCCCGGCGTACAGGCGCTCCAGGGCCTCTCCCGCCCGCGCGTGCAGCTCGCCCCGCGAGCGCACCAGGAGGTTCTGATAGGCGACCTGCTGCACGAGCAGGTGCGTGAAGCGGTATCGCGCGTCGGGCAGCAGCGTGGTCGGCACGAGCAGGTCCCCGCGCACCAGCGTGGCCAGCTCACCTTCGAGGTCGATCCCGGCCGGCGCCATCGCCTCCAGCAGCGGGCGCGGGAACTCCCGGCCCAGCACGGCGGCGATCTGCAGCGTGCGCTTGGTCGACTCGGGTAACCGGTCGATGCGCGCCGCCAGCAGATCCTGGATCGTCGATGGCACCTCGACCTTCGCCAGCGCGGCGGCATCCGTCCCCACGAGCAGGCCGCGGCCCTTGAGGTAACCGGTCAGCTCCTCCACGAAGAGGGGATTGCCCTCGGCGCGCCTGACGATGAGCTCGCGGGCGCCGGCACTGATGAAGCCACCGTCGGGGAGCGTGCGCACCATCACCGCCGTCTGCTCGTCGGAGAACGGCGCCAGCACGAGTGACTGGTGGAAGGGCTGCTCGGCCCAGCTCGGCGCGAAGCCGGGGCGATAGGTGCACACGAGCAGGATGGGCGCGGCCACCAGGCTGTCCACCACCGCGTCCAGGTACTCGGCCGAGCTGCGGTCGATCCACTGCAGATCTTCGAGCACCAGGCACAGCGGCTGGTACGCCGCCCCCCGCAGCGTGAGGGCCCGCACGGCATCGATCATGCGCCACTTGCGCTGGGCGTCGTCGAGGCCGTCCACGTCCAGCTCGGCCGCCGGCAGCGCCAGCAGGTGCTTGAGATACGGGATGGCCCACTCCAGGGCCGGGTCCAGCCGCCGCACGCCCGTCTCGATCTTCTGCACCTGGGACCGCTCGGGCTCGCCGTCCTCGAGTCCGAAGTTGGCGTGCAGCAGCTGCACGATCAGGTCGAACGGCGGGGCCTCGTGCGGATACCCGCGCCCCTCCAGGTAGGTCACCGCCCGCTCATCGAGGCCGCGGCGCAGCTCGTAGACGAGCCGCGACTTGCCCAGCCCGGCCGGCCCGGTGACCGACACGATTCCGCCGTGGCCGGTCCGCGCCCGCTCCAGCGCGTCCACCACGAAGTCCAGCTCGCGACGCCGGCCGACCAGGGGTGTGAGCCCGCGCTCGATGGCCAGGTCGAAGCGCGCGCGCCGGCGCCGCTGGCCGGCGACGACGAAGGCGCGTACCGGCGCCGGCACGCCCTTGAGGGTCAGCTCGCCCGCGTCGTGGAGCACGAAGTAGCCGGCGGCGGACCGCATGGTCGCCTCGCTGATGAGAATGCCGCCGGGGGCGGCGGCCTGCTGCAGGCGGGCGGCGAGGTTCACCGTCTCGCCCTGGGCGGTGTAGTCCATGCGCAGGTCGTCGCCGATCTTGCCGACGACGACCGGCCCGGTGTTGAGGCCGATGCGCACCGCCAGCTCGACGCCGCGCTGGCGCCGCAGATCGTCGGCGTACTCCCGCACCGCCCGCTGCATGGCCAGCGCGGCCGCCACCGCGCGCACTGCGTGGTCCTCGTGCGAGATGGGGGCGCCGAACAGCGCCATGATGCCGTCGCCGGTGAACTGGTTGACCGTCCCCTCGTAGCGGTGCACGGCGTCGAGCAGCCGCTGGAAGCACCCGTCCATTATCCCGTGCAGGTCCTCGGGGTCGAGCCCCGAGGACATCGCGGTATATCCCACGCAGTCGACGAACACGACCGTCACCTGCTTGCGCTCGCCCTCCAGGGCGCTGCGCGAGGTGAGGATCTTCTCGGCCAGGTGCTTGGGGGTGTAGCCGGCGGGCGCCGGCGCGGCAGCCAGGCCGGGCGCCGAGGGGCCCGTCGGCCGCAGCGCGTGGCCACACTCGTCACAGAACTTGGCGGCCGCGCGATTCTCGTGCTGGCACTGCGGGCACCTCACGGGCCGGCTCCCTTCCCGGCCGCTACCGGTCGCCGGCCACGGTCCGCGCCGCGCCGAGGATCTCGGCCGGCGTGGGGAACTGCCCGATCTCGGCCACGCCCTGCTCGGCCTCGACCCGAGCCCAGCGGATGATCCCGTCGCGATCGATCAGGAAGTGCCCGGCGAGCTGGGCCGGGTTCGCCTGGAAGATTGCCGCGTCGGCCTCGGTCAGCTCGAAGCCATCCCGCGCGTTGAGGACGACGTTGGCCTCGAGCGGCGGCAGCGGCTCCGCCAGCTCACCAGTGGGATTGATGCGGGTCGTGGCCAGCGCCTCGGCCACCTCGCCGTCGAGCTCGAAGGCTGGCACCGCGAAGCCGCGATGAGTGCGGGCCTCCGGATCGGCGAGCACGACGACCGGGGTCGGGTGATACCGGAAGTACAGCCGCGCCCGATCCGGGTGGGCGTTGAGGATCGCCACGGGCTGCACGCCCAGCTCGGCCAGCGCCGGCTGCATCGCGCCCAGCTGGAAGATCTGGCGCCGGCAGAACGGACAGTGCAGGCCGCGGAACAGGCCGAGCAGCACCGCGCTCTTCGGCAGGAAGTCGCTCAGCGAGGCCGTGCCCTCGCGATTGGCAGCGGCCAGCGTGAACCCCGGCGCTCGATCACCCGGGCGGAGCGACGCGACCAGCTCGGCCATCCTTCACCTCGACGCCGGGCCGCCTCTCGCTCGGAGGCCCGCCGACCGAGAGTCAGTCTACCGGACCTCGGGTCGTGCACCGCTACTGCAGCCGGCCGCCTCGCTCGAGCTCGTCGGCGTCCACGAAGCGCTGACCGCCGCCGTCGGGCACCTGCAGCAGGTAGGCAGGGCCGGTCGTGCCGTCGGCGAACGTGTGCTTCGGCTCGGTCCGGATGACCAGGCCCAGCGGCGCGTCGTCGGCCATGCGAACGAGCTGATCGCCCGCCTTGAAGAAGAAGAGCCAGTCGGCGCGACCGCGCGAGCGCGACGGCTCCAGCACCGTCGGCGGGGCCGGCGTCGAGCGCACGGGCGCGGGCGCCGGCGCGGCCGGGGGTTCCGGCCGGGGGGCGAAAGCCGGCGGTGGCGCCGCCGGCCTGAGCGTGAACACCACCGCGCTCACGGCCGCCCCGAGGAGCATCGCGACCACGAGGGCCAGGAAGCCGACCCAGCGGCGACGGGCCGGTGCCGGCGCGGGCGGTGGCTCGACGGGCGCCACGGGGCTGGTCGGCTCGCGGGCGCCGCAGGCCGGACACCGGCGGGCGCCACGCGCCACCCGGTTGCCGCACGCGCGGCAGGCGGCCAGCCGGCCGTCGTCGCCGCTGGCTGGTGCCTCGCTCATGACCCCAGGAGGGCGCGCGCCTGGTGGAAAACGCCGCGCAGCATCGGGCGAGTCAGCTTGCCGGTGAACGTATTCTGCTGGCTCGGGTGGTACGAGGCCAGCAGCGTGAGGCCATCCTCGAACTCGGTGGCGGCTCCGTGGCCGAAGCGCGGTGAGGCCGTCGGCCGAGGCAGCCCCAGCCGGCGGCGCGTCCGTAGATACGCTTGCCAGCCGATCCGGCCCAGGCCGACCACGACCCGCACGCGATCGAGCAGGCGCAGTTCCTCCAGCAGGTACGGCTCGCAGCGCTCGATCTCGGCCGGCAGCGGCTTGTTCAGCGGCGGCGCGCACCGGATCGTCGCGGTGATGTAGGCGTCCCGCAGCTTCAGGCCGTCGCCGGCGTCCGTCGAGGTCGGCTGATTGGCGAAGCCTGCGTGGTGCAGCGCCTCGAACAGCCAGTCGCCACTGCGGTCGCCGGTGAACATGCGGCCGGTCCGGTTGCCGCCGTGGGCGGCCGGCGCCAGGCCGACCAGCAGCACCCGGGCGCGGGGGTCACCGAAGCCGGGCAGCGGCCGCGCCCAGTAGCGCTCGCCCGCGTGGCGCGGCGGGGGTGGTGATCCGGCCGCCTCGCGGTGGGCGACGAGCCGGGGACAGCGGCGGCAGCGGACGATGCGGGTGTGGAGGCGATCTAGCGCGCTTCGGTCTTGCAAATCGCCCGGATTGTGACACGGGCGAGTCCCGATCGCATTTGGAAGGTGCAAGTCCTCGGAATCCCGGTCCCCCTCCCCCTCGCCGGCGTCGCCCAGCCGGTCCACCGCGCATGACAACTCGAACGTCCGCACCCGCACGGCCTCGACGAGCCGTGCCGACTCGGCCTCGCGGTCAGTGCGGGCAAAGTGGTGCGCAACGTGCGCGGTGTTCAATGTTGCTCAGCTTTCTGGCCCGGCGCCGTGTACTAGCGTTGAAGGTAGGGAGGGCCGCCGAATGGCTGAGAGCGCGAGGACGTGCGCTGAATGCGGTCTACCGGTCCCGCTGTTCTCAGGGGTGACGATCAACGGCGCCGCGTTCCACAACCCGTGCTGGGACCATGGGCGCCGGCTCCTGCCACAGGCTCCTGCCGAGCAGCGCTCGTCAAGCATCGTCGCCTCGGCCCGCGCGGATCGCGACGGCTAGAACGGGCCCCTCGGGGCGGTGAGCACATTTGACCATCGGAGCGCCCCATCCTGGGCCTATAGTGCGATCGCCTGCACCTCGGCCTTTCGGGTTGACGCTCCTTGAGCGTTGAGACCCCGGTGAATCTGGCGTTGCTCGTGGGTCATTCACCGAGAGGGCTGCCACCCTGACTATCGAAGCTCTCCGTTCGCTCATCCTCGTCAAGCTCGCCGATGGTCGGTTACCCCTGAACAGCATCCCGAGGGTCTGGGGCGGGCCGGGGAACGGCGAAACCTGCAACGCCTGCGAAGGCATCATCACGCAGCACGAGTTCGTCATGGAAGGGATCTCACTGGCCGGCGGCAAAGCGCCGCTGCAGCTCCACGTCGGGTGTTTCTGGATCTGGGAACAGGAACGACAGCCGCAGTTGGCGGCCAGGTGACCGATTGCATGTGGGCGACAAGATCATTCTCGCCACCTAGAGCCGGGCGCTCGCTGAGCGTCGTTGGTCCGGTGCATTTAGTATGTTGAACCCCGCCAACCCGGGATGGCCAAGATGGAGCAAGAGTCCCTTCGCCTACTCATCCGTGGCAAACTCGCATACGGCCTTCTCCCCCACAACAGCATCCACCGGATCTGGGGCGGTCCCAGCCACGGGGAAACCTGCGACGCGTGCGACCTTCTCGTGGAGAAGCGCGAGTTCGTGATGGAAGGGATCTCCCTCTCCGACGCCAGCCTGGCCGGGAGACCTCACGAGCGCAGGAGACCGCTGCAACTGCACGTTGAGTGCTTCTGGCTCTGGGACTTCGAGCGACGCGGGGACCAGCCCGGGCCCGCGCTGCCTTCGGGTCACTGACCTCCGCGGAGGTTATCAAGCGAATCGTCCTACGTTCGACGCGCATCGCTCCGGGCCGACGTGGCGCCTCATCCTCACGCCCCGCGAGGTAGACGGCGCTCGCTCCGATGAGTTCGAAGGCCCCGGAGCAGTAAGCAAAGTTATCGCGGGGCTGGCGTTACCAAGGCGTGTCGTGACACAGTGGTGGGCATGGCGCCACCGCGCGATCGCGCCGCACGCGTTCCGGCGCTGATCGTCCACGGCGGCGCTGGCGCCGATCCGGCCGAGGGGCGCGAGGAGCTGCGGGCCGGCGTCCGCGAGGCGGTGCTGGCCGGCTGGCGCGTCCTCGCCGCCGACGGACACGCCCTCGATGCCGTCGAGGCGGCGGTGCGGGTGCTCGAGGACCATCCCCGCTTCAACGCC
Source organism: uncultured Candidatus Rokubacteria bacterium (assembly GCA_963827505.1). GTDB lineage: Bacteria > Methylomirabilota > Methylomirabilia > Rokubacteriales > CSP1-6 > AR5. The sequence continues at coordinate 851,129 of CAWHBD010000001.1, forward strand.
GGCCACGGCTCGGTGCTGACCGCGGCCGGTACCGTCGAGATGGACGCCTCCATCATGGAGGGCGATCGACTGGCGTGCGGCGCCGTCGCCGCCGTCAACCAGGTCGCCAATCCGATCACCCTCGCCCGGCGCGTGCTGGGCGACGGCCGGCACGTGCTGCTGGTCGCCGACGGCGCCCACGCGTTCGCGCGCGCGGCCGGCCTGCCCGAATGCGATCCGGCCTCGCTCGTCACCGAGCGGCAGCGGGCCCGGCTGGCCGCGCACAGCCGGGGGACGGTCGGGGCCGTCGCGCTCGATCGCCACGGCACGGCGGCGGCAGCCACCTCGACGGGCGGCATGGTGGGCAAGCACCCCGGCCGCGTCGGCGACAGCGCCGCTCATCGGCTGCGGCACCTACGCCGACAGCACGCTGGGCGCGGTGTCCTGCACGGGCAGCGGCGAGGCGATCATCCGCGTCGTCCTGGCCCGGCGCACGCTCGAGTTCCTGAAGGAAGCCGACGATCCCGACTACGCGGCCAAGGTCGCCGTCGACTTGCTCGTCGAGGAGGGCCGTGGCGAGGGCGGGCTCATCCTCGTCGACTGGCGCGGCCGCGTCGGCTACGCCCAGTCCACACCGCTCATGCCGGTCGCGTGGATGTCGCCCGCGCTCGACACGCCCCAGGTGCCCTTCTAGGGTGACGTCGCCCCTGCCCGTCGACGTCGCCGCTGTCGAGGCCGCCCGGGCCCGGCTGCGGGGCGCCGTCTACCAGACGCCCTGCCCGTACTCGCAGACCCTGTCCGAGCTCAGCGGCGCCCAGTGCCATCTCAAGCTCGAGAACCTCCAGATGACCGGCTCCTTCAAGGAGCGCGGGGCCGCCAACCTCCTGCTCCAGCTCGACGAGGCGGAGCGGCGGCGCGGCGTGGTGGCGGCCAGCGCCGGCAACCACGGCCTTGCCGTCGCCTTCCACGCCGCGCGCCTGGGAGTGCCGGCCACGATCGTCATGCCGAGCTACGCCCCGCTGGTGAAGGTCACCTCGGCCCGTCGCTACGGGGCCGAGGTGGTGCTGCACGGCACCGACTACGACGAGGCCTACGAGCGGGCGCGAGCGCTGGAGGCCGAGCGCGGTGCCGTCTTCGTCCATCCCTTCGACGATCCCCGGGTCATCGCCGGCCAGGGCACGCTCGCCCTCGAGCTGCTCGAGCAGGTGGAGGGGCTCGACGCGGTCGTCGTGCCGGTGGGCGGCGGCGGGCTCGTCGCCGGCGTGGCGGTGGCCCTCAAGGCGCGCCGGCCGGGCGTTCGGGTGATCGGCGTGCAGGCCGCGGCCATTCCGGCGATGCGGCAGGCCCTGCAGGCGCAGACGCGCGTGCGTGTCCCGGCTGGCGCGACCATCGCCGACGGCATCGCCGTGCGCCAGTGCGGTGAGACGACCTTTGCGCTGGCCGCGCGGCTCGTCGACGAGATCGTCACCGTCGACGAGGAGGAGCTGGCCAACGCGGTGCTCCTGCTACTCGAGATCGAGAAGACGGTCGTCGAGGGCGCCGGGGCGGCGCCGCTGGCCGCGCTGCTGCACCGCCCGCTCGGCCTGGCCGGCCGCCGGGTGGCGCTGGTGCTCACCGGCGGCAACATCGACGTCACCATGCTGGCCCGCATCATCGAGCGTGGCCTCGTGAAGGACGGGCGGCTGGTGCGGCTGGGCGTCGTGCTGCAGGACCGGCCGGGCGCGCTGGCCCGACTCACGGCGCTCATCGCCGAGGAACGCGTGAACATCCTGCAGATCGAGCACGACCGCGCCTTCTCGCGCCAGGCCATCGGCTCCAGCGAGGTCGAGCTGACGCTGGAGACGCCCGGGCGCAAGCAGATCGACGCGCTTCGGGCGCGGCTGGAGGCTGCCGGGTACGTGGTCGAGGAGCGCGGGCTCGGTTAGCGGGCGGGCGGCGGGCCCGGGGCGGGCGTGGCGCGACCGGGTCCCCTTCGGTTCCGCGAGAGACTATCCGGTGCGCCCGGACATGGTCGGAGCCTCGTCCTAGGTGTGGCCTTACGCGATCGAAGCCAACGGAACCTCAGGAGACCCGGTCGCGCCACGCCCGCCCCGAGCCCGCCGCCCGTCTTACCCGCGCGCAGAGGTCGTAGAACAAGACCAGGCGAGCGCGGCACGACTGTGGACTTCGCCATCACGGCGTCGGCGCCCGACTACTCGCCCCCACGCACCTCGGATGAGTCCGCTTCATTGGGCATGGCGCTGAGGATGGAGATGCGGGTCCGGGTGGAGAGGTCGTGGGCGGCGGCACGGGGGTCGAGGGTGGTGTCGGCGCGGAGGGTGGGGTGGTAGGTGATGGTGATGCGGCCGGGGCGCGGCAGGATGCGGCCACGGGGCCAGGCGTGGTTGCCACCGGTGATGGTGACCGGGAGCACCGGGACGTCCAGAGAGACGGCCAGACGGAAGGCGCCCGGCTTGAAGCGACGCAGACGGCCGTCGCCGGTGCGCTCACCCTCGGGGAAGATCATCAAGGCGGCGCCGCGCTGCAAGAGGCGGACGGCCTCGCGGGTGGCGCGGGCATCGCGGGCGTCGATGTCGACCGGGAACGCGCGGAGCAGCCGGATGAAGCGATTGAAGACCGGGATGTCGAACAGGCGGCTCCAGGCCATGTAGTAGACGGGACGCCGCACGGGGATCGTGACCAGCGGCGGGTCCGCGTAGGTCTGGTGGTTGGGCACGATGACCAGACCGCCCTCACGCGGGATGTGCTCGGTGCCGCGCAGGCGAAGGCCAAAGTAGGCGCGCGACAGCGCGTAGAGGCCGGGGCGGAAGAGGTCCAGGACCGGGGTGCGGGGCCGCACCCCCCTACACTACAACGGGACGAAAACGGGGCCGGGATCGCTCCCGGCCCCGCGGAATTTCGCTCGGGGGAGTTCTACTCTTCTTCGGCGCCGACCTCGACCTCGACCGCCTGCAGATGCCGACCCAGGCGCTCCAGCCGGTCCTGGCACCGTACACACGTCGTCACCTCCGGCATCACTCGCAGGCGCGCCGGCGCGATCGGCTCACTGCACTCCACGCACGTCCCGTACTCGCCCTGGTCCAGCCGCTCGAGCGCCGCGGCGATGCGGTTCACTCGCTCGACCAGCAGCTCGCGCGTCGCGAAGCCGATCTCCCGGCGCTCGTTGGCCTGGATCTCGTCGACCTCGTCGGCAAAGGCCCAGTGCACGCCACTGGCCCCGAGCAGATCGTCCAGAGCCGAGGCGCCCCCTACCTGGCGAAGCCGCCCGACTGCCACCCTCAGATCCTGCTCCAGCCGCTTCCTGATGCCGTCCATGGTCTCCCTCCCTAGTACTTGGCCGCGCCCCTTGTGCAACGGGTGTGCCGAACCTGAGACGGATGACCCTCACTGCTAATTCACGGGAAACCCACGTCGCTGATTGCGGTTTTGGAGGGGATCGGGCAGCGCGCCTCCGGGCACAATGCCCGCCAAACAGTCACCGGCGGCTAAAGAATTGACGATTCTTGTCAGAGCCTGGCTCGAAACCTCCCGCCCAGGCTGATCATCTGACCACCCCGCGGGGGTGCTGACCACCCCCACACGGGGCCCTCCCCGCAGGGCGCGGGGCTATTCCTCCTCGTACTGCTTCTTGAGCGCGGCGACCACGGCGGGATCGGCCAGCGTGGTGGTGTCGCCGAGCGCACGCCCCTCGGCGATGTCGCGCAAGAGCCGGCGCATGATCTTCCCCGAGCGAGTCTTGGGCAGCTCGGCCGAGAAGATGATGTCGTCGGGCCGGGCCAGGGCGCCGATCTTGCGCGTTACGTGCTGCTTGAGCTCGTCCTGCAGCTCCTTGGTGCCGTCCACGCCCGACTTGACCGTCACGAAGGCCGCGATCGCCTGCCCCTTGATCTCGTGCGGCTTGCCGATGACGGCCGCCTCGGCCACCTGCTTGTGGTCCACCAGCGCGGACTCGACCTCCATGGTCGAGACCCGGTGGCCGGAGACGTTCATGACGTCGTCCACGCGACCCAGGAGCCAGAAGTAGCCCTCCTTGTCGCGCTTGGCGCCGTCGCCGGTAAAGTAGATGTTCTCGGTACTTTGACCAGTACTGCTTCACGAACCGGTCGGGGTCGCCCCAGATCCCGCGCAGCATCCCCGGCCACGGCTTGCGCAGGACCAGATAGCCCGAGGCGGCCGGCTTGCCCTGCTCGTCCAGTACCTCGGCGTCGATACCGGGGAACGGCCGGGTGGCCGAGCCCGGCTTGAGCACGGTGACGCCCGGCAGCGGCGTGATGAGAATGTGCCCGGTCTCCGTCTGCCACCACGTGTCGACGACCGGGCAGCGGCCACGCCCGATGACCTTCCAGTACCAGACCCACGCCTCGGGGTTGATGGGCTCGCCCACGCTACCGAGCAGCCGGAGGCTCGAGAGATCGCACCGGTTCGGGAACTGGTCGCCCCACCGCATGAAGGTGCGGATCGCGGTCGGCGCCGTGTAGCAGATCGTGATGCCGTGCTTCTCGACGATGCGCCAGAAACGGTCCTTGTCCGGGAAATCGGGGGTGCCTTCGTACATCACGGTGGTGGCGCCGTTGGCCAGGGGCCCGTACACCACGTAGGAGTGGCCGGTCACCCAGCCGACGTCGGCCGTGCACCAGTACACGTCGTCCTCGTGGATGTCGAAGACCCACTTGTGGGTGGCCGCGACCCCGGTGAGATAGCCGCCCGTCGTGTGGATGATGCCCTTGGGCTTGCCGGTCGACCCCGAGGTGTAGAGCAGGTACAGCAGGTCCTCGGCGTCCATCGGCTCGGCCGGGCACTTCGGCTCCACGCCCTTGACGAAGTCGTCCCACCAGACGTCCCGCCCGGCCTGCATGTCGATCGGCTGGCCGGTGCGCTTGAGGACGATGACCGTGCCGACGCCGGGGCACTCCTTGAGCGCCTCGTCGGTGTTCTTCTTGAGGGGCACGATGGTCCCGCGGCGCCAGCCGCCGTCGGCGGTGATGACCAGCTTGGAGTCGGCGTCGTGGATCCGGTCGCGCACGGACTCCGGGGAGAAGCCGCCGAAGATGACCGAGTGGGCGGCGCCGATGCGGGTGCAGGCCAGCATGGCGATGGCGACTTCGGGGACCATCGGCATGTAGATCGTGATCCGGTCGCCCTTGCTGCACCCCGTGGCGCTTGAGGGCGGCGGCGAACCGCTGGACCTCGCGGTAGAGGTCCCAGTAGGTCAGGGTGCGGGTGTCGCCGGGCTCACCCTCCCAGATCAGCGCGGCCTTGGTGCGACGGGCCGTGGTGACGTGGCGATCGAGACAGTTGTCGGAGACGTTGAGCTTGCCCCCCACGAACCACTTGGCGTAGGGCGGCTTCCAGTCGAGCGTCTTCTTCCACGGTTTCATCCAGCGCAGCTCGCGGGCCCGGCCCTCCCAGAACCGCACCGGGTTGCGGGCGGCCTCCGTGTAGACCGACGCCTTGTTGACGAGGGCCCGCTTGACGAAGTCCTTCGGGGGCGGAAACTTGCGGTTCTCGCGGAGCAAGGCCTGGATCGGCACGTTGGCATTGGCTTTCGACTGGGCCATGTCTGGTCCTCTGTCCCTGGGAGTCCGGCGCCGCCGGTTGGCGCCGAGCATAGCACTGCCGGGTGGAGCGCCGAGCGGCGGTGGGGTCGGCGGGCGAGCCGGCGTCGCCGTGAGACGCCGGCCGGGAGCGGACCAGGCCACCGGTCGCCCGGTGCCTGGCCCGCCCGCCGCCCTCTTGCGGGGCTGGCGTCAGCTCGGCGGGGAGGACCTCTTCTTTCGGGCCACGCCGGTGCGCATGGCCGCGTCGGCGACGGCCGCCGAGACCGCGGGCACCAGGCGGGAGTCGAACATCGACGGCGTGATGTACTCCTCGCTCAGCTCGCTCTTGCCGACGATGCCGGCGATGGCGTGGGCGGCGGCCAGCTTCATCTCGTCGTTCACCCGGCGCGCCCGCACGTCGAGCATGCCGCGGAAGAAGCCGGGAAAACCACACGAGTTGTTGATCTGGTTGGGATAGTCCGAGCGGCCGGTGGCCATGACCCGCACCGAGCTGCCCGCCTCCTCCGGCAGGATCTCCGGGATCGGGTTCGCCATCGCGAACACGATCGCGTCCCTGTTCATCGACTTGATGTCCTTGAGCGAGACGACACCGGGGCCGGACAGGCCGATGAAGACGTCGGCGCCCTGCAACGCGTCGCCCGCCGAGCCCTTGATCCGCCGCGGGTTGGTGTGATCGGCGAACCACTCCTTCATCGAGTTCATGTTCTCGGTGCGCCCCTTGTAGATGGCGCCGGCCCGGTCGCAGCCGATGATGTGCTTGGCGCCGGCCTTCATCAGGAGCTTGGCGGTCGCGATACCGGAGGCGCCGGCGCCGGTGAAGACGAAGCGCGCCTCGGACATCTTCTTCTTCACCAGCTTGAGCGCGTTCAGCATGGCGGCCAGCACCACCACCGCGGTGCCGTGCTGGTCGTCGTGGAACACCGGAATATCGAGGTCGCGCTGCAGCCGTTCCTCGATCTCGAAACACCGTGGCGCCGAAATGTCTTCGAGATTGATGCCCCCGAAGACCGGCGCCAGCGCCTTGACGATCATCACGATCTCGTCGACGTCCTTGGTGGCCAGGCAGATGGGGAAGGCGTCGACGCCCGCGAACTCCTTGAAGATGAGCGCCTTGCCCTCCATGACCGGCTGGGCGCCGCTGGGGCCGATGTCGCCGAGGCCGAGCACGGCCGAGCCGTCGGTGACGACGGCCACCGTGTTCTGCTTGATCGTGAGCGTGTAGGCCTTCTCGGGATCGTGGTGGATGGCCATGCAGATGCGGGCCACGCCCGGCGTGTACGCCATCGACAGGTCGTCGCGCGTCTTCACCGCCATCTTGCCCTTCACCTCGATCTTGCCTCCGAGGTGCATCAGGAAAGTCCGGTCGGAGACGTTGCCGACGCTGACGCCCTCGACCGCCCGGAGGCGCTCGACCACCTGCTGGCCGTGGCGCTCGTCGCTCGTCTTGAACGTGATGTCGCGGGTGATGGTGTTGCGCCCTACCTCGACGAGGTCGATGGCGCCGATGTCCGCGCCGGCCTTGCCGAGGGCGGACGTGACCTTCCCGAGCATGCCGGGCTTGTTCTGGATCTCGAGGCGGACCGTCAGACTGTGACTCGCCGTCGGAGCGTTGATCATGCTGCCTCCCCCGTTATGGGACCGAAAGTGGCCGGTATTCTACTCCCGGCCGCCGCGGGAGGCCGGGGGTTAATCGCGGCCGAGGGGACTCAGCAGCAGCTGCCGGCGGTCGGCGTCGACGGTCACGCGGTAGCGCGCGAGGACGGTATTGCCGAGGATCCCGTCGAAGTCGGGTCCGGGATCGTGCACCACGACGGGGGCGTCGCGAAGCTCGACGTCTCCCACCCGGAACGAGGCCACCGTGGCCGAGGCGCCGGCGGTGCGCCCGCCCACCGTGTGCAGCTCGATCCTCGACCCGGCGGCGGTGCCGGTGAGGCCCACCTCGGCGGCGAGCCTTGGGGAGACGAGGGTCACGCTGGAGCCGGTGTCGACCAGGAACCGCCCGTGGACGTTGTCGTTGAGCACGACCTGGGTGGTCCACACGCCGAGCCCCGGCTCGAGCGGCACCGTCGTCCCGACGCCTGCGGCGGCCGGCGGCCGGTCCAGACGGGCGATGTCGTCGCGGACGCGCCGGGCCAGGCCCGGTGAGGGCTCGAGCTGGAGGGCCGTCTGGAAGGCGTCGAGCGCCGACAGCCGCAGGCCCAGCTGGGCCAGCGCCGTGCCCCGCAGGTAGTGCACCTGCGGATCGGCCGGCTGCAGGGTGCCGGCCTGGCTCCACAGGCGGAGCGCCTCCACGTAGTCGCGGTCCTGCATGGCGCGCTCGGCGCGCGCCCGGTAGTCGGCCGGGGAGACGGAGCTGAACGCCAGCCACTGGCCGATGACGACGCCCAGCACGAACGTCAGAATTCGCCGCACGCTCCGTCCCCACACGCAATCCTCGTACCGGCGACGCTCCGACAGGGACGGGCGGCGCCGTGGGGCGACAGGGTTCCCTGAGGTTCCGTTGGCTTCGATGCACCGACCGACCCTTCGCGCACCGAATCGTCTCTCGCGGAACCTCAGGCGACCCTGTCGCCCCACAGCGCCGCCCCGCCCCCGTAGGAGCGTCGCCGGCAAACGCGATACCGTGGTGTGCATTGCTTTGCCCGGTTTCGTGAACGCGTAGTACGCTCTGGACGGGGAGGGCCCATGATCGACGTCAAGACTGCGGACCGGGAGCTGCAGACCTACATCAGGCCGCAGACGTTCCCGGTGGCGATCCGGATGCTCGGCGCCCGGGGAGCCGATCCCCGACACGCGCCCGGCGCCCGGCCCGGGACTTCAAGAAGCTCTCGCATGAACTGCCAGGTCATCGACATGGCCCGGCGCTACGGCTGGATGATCGCGCTCACGCGCGAGGACCACATCTGCTCGCTCGGCATCACCGCCCTCGGCTTCGAGAAGCCGCACCCACCTGCACACCTCCGGCACCCTGTGCGAGGGCATGTACACGGAGACGAAGGAGGCGGGCCAGCGCTCGGAGGCGGCCGTCGACAAGTTCGCGACCCGGCGAGTACTACGCGCTCCTGGTGGCCCCGCTCGACCGCGCCACCTTCGAGCCCCACTGGTCTGCGTCTACGCCAACCCCGCCCAGGTCATGCGCCTCACCCAGGCCGCGCTGTGGAAGCGGGGCGGCCGGCTCGCCTCGTCGTTCGGCGGGCCGCGTCGTCTGCGCCGACATCATCGTGACGACCATGCAGACCGAGCGAGCCCCAGGTGATCCTGCCCTGCTCGGGCGACCGGATCTTCGGCCAGACCCAGGACCACGAGATGGCCTTCACCATCCCGTGGGCGCCGGATGGAGGAGATCGTCGAGGGGCTGCGCGGGCACCCACAACGGCGGCATCCGCTACCCGATCACCCAGTTCATGGAGTACGAGGCCAAGCTGCCCCCGCGCTACATGGAGGTCAACCGCGCTGTGGGACGCCGAGAAGGGCAAGGCGGCCTACACGAACCGGGACCGGGTGGTGGCGGCCTACAAGCGCTCGTTCGCCGACCGGGTGCCCGTCTACCCGATCGTGGCCTCGTTCGCCGGCACGCTCGACGGGCTCTCGCATCGAGGAGTACTGCACCAACCCGCAGCGCAAGGCCATCGCGGCGATGATGAACTACTACGAGCGCTACCAGCCTGACGTCGTGCTCGCCTACAACGACCTCGCCAAGGAGGCCGAGGCCTTCGGCTGCCGGCGTGAAGTACTCCGACTACGTCGTCCCCTCCATCGAGCCAGCACGTGCTGCAGGAGGACAAGGCGCGATCTCGCCAAGCTGGTGATGCCCGACCCCTACAAGACCGCGCGGCTGCCCGGCTTCCTCGAGCAGTGCGAGGCGCTGGTCAAGGCCAAGCCGCCGGCGGCCATCGGCGCGGTGGCGGTGGGTCCGTGGACGATCGCCATGCTGCTCCGCAACCCGGAGACGATGCTGCTCGACACCTTCGAGGACCCGCAGTTCATCCACGACGTCATGCGGGTGGCCACCGACTTCTGCAAGATCTAGGGCGACGCCATCGTGAAGACCGGGATCGGGCCTCAGCTTCTCGGAGCCGACGGCGTCCATCAGCCTGATCTCCCCCGACAACTACCGGGAGTTCGTGGCGCCGTACCACAAGGAGCTGGTCGAGCACTTCAAGGCCAAGAAGGTCGGCGTTACCACGCACATCTGCGGCACGACCTATCCGATCTTCGAGGATCTGCATCGAAGTGCGGGTTCACGACGGTCTCGTTCGACCTCGACCAGCAGTCCGACCCCGCGCTCTACGTCGACCAGCTCGCCCGCTTCATGGAGGTGGCCAAGGGTCGCGCCGTCGCCATCGGCAACGTCGACGCCACCCAGTTCGAGAAGTCCTCACGCGAGGCCAGATGGACGCCGACGTCAAGCGCTGCATGGACACCGCCGCCCGCCAGTCGGGGTTCATCCTGTCGACGTCGTGCGAGATCCCGCCCCGGTCGGAGCCGGAGATCGTGAAGTGGTTCATGGACGCGGCCCACGAGTACGGCCGGTACGACCGGTTGTTCGACTAGGGACACCCTGAAATGCGAGAGGGCCAGCCGCGCGGCTGGCCCTCTTCGATCTGCGTCGCCGTCCGTTTAGCGGGCTACCACTTGACCGGCTTGGACGGGCGATGGGCGTAGCCACTCTCGCGACCCCCACCACCACCGCCGGGGCGACCACCACCGGGGCGACCGCCGCCCGGACGGCCACCGCCGGGACGGCCACCACCGCCGCCACCGCCGCCGGACCGGGGGGCCTGCGGGTTCGAGATCTCGACCGTGATGCGCCGGCCGTCGAGCTCGCGCCCGTTGAGCTGCGAGATCGCATTCTGGGCCTCTTCGGCCGCGTTCATCTCGACGAAGCCAAACCCACGCGACTGGCCCGAGAACCGGTCGGTGATGACCGTCGCCGAGAGAACGTTGCCGCTCTGGCTGAAGAACTCTCTCAGGCCATCGCTGGTGGTGGAGTACGAGAGGCCGCCGATGTAGAGCTTGGACGCCATAGAAACCCCCGATCTCTTCCGTTAATCGGTCACGCCCCGCGAACCGGAAGAGACGTTACGTCGGAAGCGAGGCCCGGCCGTCGGTTCGGCTGGACTTCCTGAGTGTACACGCACTCGCGCGAGGCGCAAGTGAACGATGTGCACCGCCTACAGGGCCGCCTTCTCCATCAGCTCGGTGACGGACACCGACTGGGTCACGACCCGGAACCCGGCCAGCTCCAGCGCGACTCGCGTCTCCAGGGGCGCCTCGGCCGCCACCGTCACCACCACCGGTACCCCCGCCGCCACCCGCTCGAACAGCAGCGCGTGCTCGCGCATGGTCAGCCGCATGGTCGCCGCGCCGACGACGATGAGGGACACCGGGAGCGAGAGCAGCACCCGCACGCCCTCGCACACGTTCTCGGCCAGCGCGACACCGACGTCGTGGCTCAGGCAGTCGAGGCCCATCCGCTCACGCGCCGCACGATCCTGATCGATCACCAGCACACGGTTCATCACGTCTCCTTGTCGAACTCGATCTCGGTCCTGGTGGAACCGCTGAAGAGTAGGCAATGTCAATGCCACGGGCGAGGCGCCGCAAGTAGTTGAAAACTCGATAGGGCCCCGCGCGGGCGATCGGGCGATCGGGCGGAAAGCCCGATCAGTCCGGCACAAAACGCGCCGCCCTCAGCCGATCTCGGCCGTGTTGATCTGGTAGCCGAGGATCTTCCGGTAGAGCGTCTTGGGGTCGATACCCAGCACCGCCGCCGCCTTGCCGCGGTGCCCGCCGACCCGGCGCAGCGTGCTCACGATGTGCTGCCGTTCCATGGCTTCCAGGGTCGGCGCCGCGGAGGTGGAAGCGGCCGTCGTCGCCGTCGCGGTGGTCGGGCCGCCGCCGGGCCGGCCCGCAATCTCGGGTGGCAAGTCGGCGGGCGTGATCTCGTCGCCCTTGCAGAGGATGACGCCCCGCTGGATCACGTGCAGCAGCTCGCGGACGTTGCCCGGCCAGCCGTAGCCTTCCAGGGCGACGAGGGTCGCCGGGCTCAGTCGCTTGAGCCCGTAGTTGGCGTTCGTCTCCAGGAAGTGCTGGGCGAGCAGCGCGCACGTCCTCGGGCCGCTCGCGCAGCGGCGGCAGCAGCACGGTGATCGTGTTGATCCGGTAGAACAGGTCCTCGCGGAACTGGCCGCTGCGCATGGCCGCGGTGAGGTCGCGGTTGGTGGCGGCCACCAGGCGGACGTCCACGCGCCGGGGCCGGGTGCCGCCGACCCGGAAGAACATCCCGGTCTCGAGCACCCGCAGCAGCTTCACCTGGCTGTCGGGCTCCATGTCGCCGATCTCGTCGAGAAGCAGGGTGCCGCCGTCGGCCAGCTCGATCAGCCCCGGCTTGGAGGCGACGGCGCCGGTGAACGCGCCCTTCTCGTGGCCGAACAGCTCGGACTCCAGGACCTCGCGGGGCAGCGCGCCGCAGTGGATCGGCACGAACGGCCGCTCGGTCCGCGGCGAGCGCTCGTGGATGGCGCGCGCCACCAGCTCCTTGCCGGTGCCGCTCTCGCCGAGCAGCAGGACCGAGGACTCGGTCGGCGCCACCCGGTCGACCATGCGCAGGATCTCCTGCATCTTCGGGCTGCGCGTGATGATGCCTCCGAAGGGACCGGCGCCCGGCGCGCGGGCCCGCAGGGCCACGTTGTCGCGCAGGAGCTGGCCCTTCTCGGCCGCCTTGCGGACGAGGACGTCTAGCTCCTCGATCTTGGTCGGCTTGGTCAGGTAGTCGTAGGCGCCGAGCTTCATGGCCTCCACCGCGGTGGCGACCTCCTGAAAGCCCGTCATGACGATCACCTGCGGGGTGCTCGGGAAAGTCCTGCAGCTCGCGCAGGACCTCGATCCCTTCCTTCTTGGGCATCTTCATGTCGAGCACGACGCACATCGTAGGGGCTCTCGCGCAGGCGGGTCAGCGCGCTCTCGCCGTCGCCCACGCCCTCGGCCTCGAGGCCCCTGCCGCGTGAGCTCGCGCACGATCAGCTCGCGCAGGTTGCGTCTCGTCGTCGGCCACCAGTACGCGGATCGTGCGCTTCATGCCGGCAACACCACGCGGAAGATGCTTCCCTTCCCCACGTGCGTCTGCATCTCGATGCGCCCTCCGTGATCGGTGACGATGCCCTGGGCGATGGCCAGGCCCAGCCCGGTGCCCTGCCCGGGCGGTTTCGTGGTGAAGAACGGGTCGAAGATGCGCGGGGCGATCTCCTCGGGGATGCCGGGCCCCTCGTCCTCGAACTCGATCTCCACATCGCGCCGCGCGCGGCGGGTGCGGATGGTCAGACCGCCCCTGGCCGTCCATGGCGTCGAGCGCGTTGGCGGCGAGGCCGAGGAACACCTGGCGGAGCTGACCCTCGTTGACGGTCACCTCGGCCAGCGCGTCGTCGAGCTCGGTGGTCAGCACGCTCCCGGCGTAGCGCGCCTGGTGGCGAGATCAGCTCGACCGTCTTGAGCACGAGCGCATTGAGATCGGTCGACGTCGCGGCGGCTGCCGGGGTCCCGCACGAACTGCAGCAGGCTGCCCGTGATCTCCTTGCAGCGATAGGCCTCCTCCTCGACGAGTCCGAGGTAGGTCGGGAAGTCGGCCAGATCGGACCGGCCGGAGAGCGCGGCCTCCTTGAGCCGTCCCTGCAGCGCCTCCGCGCAGCCGGCGATCGTGGCCAGCGGGTTGTTGAGCTCGTGGGCGACGCCGGCGGCCAGCCGGCCGGCCGTGGTGAGACGCTCGGTCAGCAGCATCTGCCGCTCGAGCTGCTTGGCCAGCGTGATGTCCTCCACCAGCACGATCAGGTGGGCGCCGTCGTCGCCGCCCGGCAGCGGCGCTGTCGTGAGCCGGAAGCGCTTGAGCTCGCCGGCGACGACCATCTCGCCCTCCTGACGGGCGACCTCGCCGGCGGCGAACGCGCTGCGCAGGAAGGCCTCGACGTCCGCCGCCTGCTCCGGCGGCACCACGGTGCTGAAGTGGGCCCGGATGGCCGGGTCGCACGCCCAGCGTGCGCGCACCCTCGCGGTTGGCGCCGGACGATGCGCAGGGCCGGGTCGAGGACGAAGACGCCGAGCGGCAGCGTCTCCAGCACGACCTCCACGAAGCGCTTCTGCCGATCGAGCTCGCGCGTGCGCTCGGCGACCATCGTCTCCAGCCCCTCGTAGAGCCGGGCGTGCTCCAGCGCGATGGCCGCCTGATCGGCCAGCGCCACCAGCAGCTCCTCCTCGGCCGCCGTGAACTGGTGGACCTCCCGATGGAAGACCTCGATGACGCCGATGGCGCGGTCGCCCACGCGCAGCGGTGCCGCCATGGCCGCGCGCAGCCCGCTCTGGCGCGGCAGCTCCCGGTAGCGCACGCGCGGATCGTTGAAGAGGTCGGCGCTCTGCCGGGGGCGCAGGTCGCGCACGGCGCGGCCGGCGATACCCTCTCCGGCCGCGACGCGCACGCCCGCCAGCGCGTCGTCGGGCAAGTCGAGGCTGGCCACCAGCGTCAGTTCGTCGGTGACCGGGTCGAGCGTCATGATGCCGCACGAGGCCACGCCCAGCACGACCCGGGCCTGCTCCATGATGACGCGCACCGTCCGCGCGGGATCGAGGCTGGCGGTGACGGTGCGCCCGGCCTCGAACAGCGCGCGCGTCTCCCGCGTGCGCTTGAGGCTCTCCTCGAACAGCCGGGCGTTCTGCACCGCGATCCCGGCCTGCTCGGCGAAGGCCTCCAGCACGCGCTGGTGGTCGCTGCTGAAGGCCGCCACCCGCGAGGAGAACGCCGAGATCACTCCCAGCAGGGCGCCGGCCACCCGCAGCGGCACGCACAGCATCGAGCGGATGCCTTCCCGCTCGTCCACGTCGCGGCGGGCCGAGCGCGGGTCGCCCTGCACGTCGTCCACGCGGATGGCCACACCGCTCTCCGCGCAGCGGCCGATGATCCCCTCGCCGACGGGCAGCGCCAGCGCCCGCCACTCGTCGCTCTTGAAGCCATGGGCGGCGGCGTGGATGAGCCGGTTACGGACGGGATCGAGCAGGCCGATGCCGCAGCCGGTCGAGCCGATCAGCGCGGTGACCGAGCGGCTGATCCGCTCCAGCACCGAGGGCACGTCGAGGCGGGCGGTGATGAGCTGGCTCGTGCTGTAGAGCGCGGCCAGCTCCTCGGTCCGCCGCCGGCTCTCCTCCAGCAGCCGGCGGTGCTCGATCGCCGAGGCCAGCGGGCGGGCCAGCTCGACGGCGATCTCGACGTCGCCGTCGTCGAAGGCCGCGCGTCGCCGCGCGGCCAGAGTGACGGCGCCGAACACGCCGCCCCGATTCACCAGCGGGACCAGCAGCGCCGAGCGGAAGCCGCGCTCGCCGAGCACCCGCCGGCTCACCTCCGGCACCGTCGGCGCGGCAAGGTCGTCGATCCGCACGGGCGCGGCGCTGGCCACGACCTGGGCCACCAGGGTGCGGTCCAGCGCCATGCGGGCATCCCGCGGCGCCACGTGGGGCACCGAGCGGGCCAGCACGTCGATCACCTCGAACTCCGGGCGCTCGGGATCGAGCAGCGCCACCGCCAGCGAGTCGAACGCCACCTGGCCGCCGAGGCCATCGGCGAACACGCGCAGGACGTCGTCGACGGAGTCGCCGGAGACGAGCAGGCGCGTGATGGCGTCGTGCACGGCCAGCCGTCGCGTGCGCTGCTGCAGCCGCCACACCTGCTCGATGGCCGCGCCCAGCTCGCGGCCGAAGCCGGCTGGCAGCGCGACCGCGCCGCGGGGGCCCGCTCGACCGAGCAGCGCCAGCGTGCCCACGGGGCGGCGCGGCGCCCCCAGTGCGACACGGTGGACGGGCCGCCGGCCGAGGGCCCGGGCTGGCTTCCGGCGCGGGGCCGGCGGCTCGCTGACGATCGCCCGCAGCGCCACCGCCCCGGCGCCGCCGGCCACCACGACCACCGGCTCGCCGCGCGGCGGCCGGAAGCCAAGCGCGCCGGCGGCGGCGCCGGTCAGGCGGAGCAGGCGGCGCAGCGTGAGTTCGAGGCCGACCTCCAGCGAGGCGGCCGTGGCCAGCGAGGTGAGCAGGTCGGGGACGACCCGCGCGGCCGTCATGCCGGCGTCAGCACGCGTCCGGGCAGGCTGCCGGTGTGGTCGCCGTCCTTGATCACGATGCGGCCGTTCACGAGCACGTACTCGACCCCGGCCGCGTAGCGGTGCGGGTCGTCGTAGGTCGCGCGGTCGGCGATGCGCCGGGGATCGAAGACGACCAGATCGGCGTGGGCGCCCACCCGGATCTGGCCCCGGTCGCGCAGGCCGAGCCGGCGGGCCGGCATCCCCGTCATCTTGTGCACGGCCTCCGGCAGCGAGAGCAGGCGCTGCTCGCGCACGTACTCGCCCAGCACGCGGGGGAAGGTCCCGTAGCTGCGGGGGTGCGGCTTGCCCGCGCTCATCTCGCCGGTCGTCGCCAGCGCCGAGCCGTCGGAGCCGATCATGACGTGCGGGTGAACCAGGGCCCGGCGCAGGTCGGCCTCGTCGAGCTGGAACATGATCATCGAGGCCACGCCGTGAGCGTCGCGCAGCAGCTCGAAGGCGGCGTCGAGCGGGTCGAGCTTGCGGGCAGCGGCAATCTCGGAGAGACGCCGGCCCTCGGCGTCCTTCCGGTTCGCGCAGAAGGCGATCATGATGTTGTCCCAGCCGATGCGGTCGAGCAGGCTCTGGCCGGTGACCGGCGCCTCCAGCTCCTTGCGGATCCGCCCGCGCACGGCCGCGTCCTCGATGCGCTTGAGCATCTCGTCCACGCCGCCCTCCAGCACCCAGTCCGGCAGCAGCGTGCGCAGCGACGTGCTGGAGGCGGTGTACGGATAGACGTCGCCCATGACGTCGAGCCCCTCGGCGCGCGCCTCGTCGATGAGCGCCAGCGCGTCGGCCACCTTGCCCCAGTTCGGCCGCCCCGAGGCCTTCACATGGCTGATCTGCACCGGCAGGTCGGCCTCGCGTCCAATGCGGATCGCCTCCCGCACGGCGTCGAGCAGCGTCGCGCCCTCACCGCGAATGTGGCTGGCGTAGAAGCCGCGCTGGCGCACGGCCGCCTTGGCGACCTCGATGATCTCCTCGGTCGTCGAGTAGGAGCCGGGCGCGTAGATCAGGCCGGTGGACAGCCCCCACGCGCCCTCCTCCATGGCGTCACCCAGCATCCGCTGCATGGCGGTGAGCTCGACGGCGGTCGGCGGCCGGCGGGCGAAGCCCATGGCGGCCACCCGCAGCGTACCGTGGCCCACGAGCTGGACGACGTTGAGGGCGGTGCCGCCGCGGTCGAAGGCGCGCAGGTACTCGCCGACCGAGCGCCAGGCGAAGTCCATGCCGCTCGGGATGTAGAGGGCGAACCGCCGCATGTCGTCGAGAAAGGCCGCCGTGGTCGGCGCCGGCGAGAAGCCACAGTTGCCGACGACCTCGGTGGTGACGCCCTGGCGGATCTTGGACTCGGCGCGGCGGTTGCCCCACAGGCGCCAGTCGGAGTGCGAGTGCATGTCGATGAAGCCGGGCGCCAGCACGCGGCCGGCCGCGTTGAGCACGCGCCCGGCCGACTCTCGCGACAGGTCGCCGATGGCGGCGATCGTCTCGCCGCGGATGCCCACGTCGGCCCGGCTCCCCGCGCTGCCGGTGCCATCGATGACCATGGCGCCGTCGATCTTGAGGTCGAGCATGGCGCTCACGCCCGCGGCCTCGCGGCGAAGCCGGTGACGCGCTCGCACCAGGCCGCGGTACCGAGCAGGCGCCCGACCTCGCCCGGCGCCTGCACGAGCTGCAGGGCCAGCGGGAGGCCGGCGGCGTCGACACCGGTCGGGATCGAGATGGAGGGCACGCCGGCCGAGCTCCACGGCGCGCACAGCGAGGCATCGCCCGTCCAGCCCAGGCCGGCCGGCGCCGCCCCCGGCGCCGCCGGCGACAGCAGCGCGTCGTGGGCCAGCAGCAGCGGGATCATCACCTCGCGGAAGGCCAGCCGCGCGCGGTTGGCGGTCACGTACTCGGTGGCCGAGCGCGCCAGACCGCGTGGGATCATCTCGGCCATGCCGGGGCCGTAGTCGGAGGCGAACTTCGCGAACGCCGGCTGGTGATAGGTGGCGGCCTCGACCTCCAGGACCGTCGTCCCCGCCGCCAGGATGCCGGCGAAGGCGGGCGGCAGGGCGAGCTCGCTCACGTGAGCGCCGGCCGCGGCGAGCCGGCCCACGATCGCATCGAGGTGGCGCCGCAGCTCGGGCTCGGCGCGGTCGAAGAGCTGGCGGCCGACGGCCAGCCGCGGTGCCTGCACGGCGGCCGGCTCCACGACCTGGTCGGCCAGCACGCTCAGCATCAGCGCGGCGTCGTCGACGGAGCGCGCGAACGGCCCCACATGGTCGAGCGACCACGCCAGCGGCACCGCGCCGTCGACCGGCACCAGCCCGTGCGGCCCCTTGAGCCCGACCACGCCGCAGAACGCCGCCGGCCGCAGGATCGAGCCGACCGTCTGCGAGCCGATGGCACCCGGCACCATGCGGGCGGCGACCGCGGCAGCCGAGCCTGACGACGACCCGCCCGGCGTGTGGGCGGGATTCCACGGGTTGCGAGTGGGCGACGGGTCGCGGAACGCGAACTGGGTCGTGTGGGTCTTGCCCAGGATGACGGCGCCGGCCGCGCGCAGCCGCGCCACCGCCCCGCAGTCGCGCGTCGGGTGCGTGTGGGCGAACTCGCGGGCGCCCGCGGTCGTCGGCATCCCCGCCACGTCGAAGATGTCCTTGATGCCGACCGGCACACCGTGCAGCGGACCTCGCGGGCGGCCGGCCGCGGCCTCGGCGTCGCGCTCGCGGGCCGCCGCCAGGGCGCCGTCGGCGTCGAGATGGGCCCACGCCAGCACCTGCGGCTCCAGCGCCCGCACGCGGGCCAGGCAAGCCTCGACGAGGGCCACGGACGAGCAGACGCCACGGCGGATGTGATCGGCGGCCTCGCGCACTCCCAGTTCGGTCAACGACTCGGTCGACGGCATCCGGCACCTCGGCGACGGTTTCGAATCGAGTTACACGCGGGCGGCATCACGCTCCCGCAGGGCGGCAACGAGGCGGCCCACGACCTGGTCGACCCCAAGGCCACCGGTATCGATGGTGAGGTGGGCGTGGGCGTAGAAGGGCTCGCGGGTCCGATACAGCGCCTCGATCTCGGCTGGCGTGCGGCCACTGAGCATGGGGCGGGCGCCGCTGCGTCGGGCCCGGGCCAGCAGCTCCTCCAGGTCGCCGCGCAGCCACACCACCGTGCCCAGCTCGCGCAGCGACTCCATCCGGCCCTCGCGACACGGCAGGCCGCCACCCGTGGCGATGACGTCGCCCGACTTGAGGGCGAGCGCCACCAGCGCCTCCGCCTCCAGTCGGCGAAACGCCTCCTCGCCATCCGCGCGGAAGATCTCGGGAATGGGCCGGCCGTCGCGGGAGACGATCATGTCGTCGGTCTCGACGAAACAGCGGCCGAGGCGGCGGGCGAGAAGGCGACCGCAGACGGACTTGCCCGCCCCCATGAATCCCACGAGAACGACGTTGCTAGCCGGCACAGCCGCCATCCTATCATCAGGGCCCTGGCCCCCGACCGGACGGCCGTGGCGATGAACGACCGCGGTGGCCTCCCCGTGTGGGCGCGGGCCTAGCCGAGGCGGCGGGGCTCCACGTACAGCACGCGGACGATCTCCCAGACGCCGGCCAGGAACGGCACCGCAACCAGCGCGCCGATCAGCCCGGCCATGTGGGCGCCAGCCAGGAGCGCCAGGAGCACGGCCAGCGGATGCAGGCCGGTTGCACGGCCGACGAAGTGCGGGGCCAGCAGCTTGCCCTCCACGGTCTGGGCCACGACCATGGCGGCCAGCGCCAGCGCGGCCCGCGCGGGCGACTCGTTGAGCGCCGAAAGGATGGCCAGGATCGCCGCCAGCGTGGCGCCCACGAACGGAACGATGTTGAACACGGCGGCCATGGCCCCGATCAGCAGACTGTAGCGGACGCCGAGGAGCGACAGGAGAATCGCGATCAGGACCCCGACGAACACGCTGGACAGGAGCTGGCCGCGGACATAGCCGCCGATGCGGTTCAGCACCGACGGGGCCAGCCCCGCGGCCGCCGGCCGCGCGCTCGGCGGCAGCAGCGCCAGCAGCGTCTGGCCGATCGCGCCGGCGTCGATCACGAGGTAGGCGGCGATGACCAGCACCGCCAGCAGCTCGAAGACGACGCCGACGGTGCCGGCCCCCACCCGCACCGTGTTGGCGAGCAGGGAGCCGGCCACGGCCTTGAGATCGTCGGTCTTGGGCGCCGTCACGCTGCCGCCGCCGTACTGGCTGACGAAGACCTGCAGGTCGCCCACCCATTCCTTGACGTTGTCGATGAGCCGGGGCAGCTGTTGCATGAACTGCGTCCACTGCTCGCTGAGCGCGGGCCACAGGAGCCGCCCCATCAGCGTCATGACGCCGGCCACCACGACGTAAACGACCAGCACGGTCACCGCGCGCGGCACCTGGTAGCGCTCGCCCAGCCCCGCCGCCGGCAGGATGGCGGCGGCGATGATCAGCGCGGTGAAGGTCAGCAGCCACACCGGCCAGGTGGCGACGACGAGCCCGACGGCGGCGACGACGCCGAGGGACTGGAACACCAGCGGCCACGGCAGCCGCTCGTGGATCACGAGTGGCGCACCGAGGCCCGGGCCGGCGTCCGCCGGTACGCGCAGTCGCGCATCCAGCAGCGGGCGCACTGGCTGAAGTAGTGGTCGACGCGCGCCTGGGGCCCGGCCCCGACCATGAGCGAGATCGACTTGCCGGGTGTCATCATGCACGCCGCGTTCAGCGTCACGCCGATCGCGTCGGTGGCGCATAGCTGGAACAGTCGCTGCTGCTCGGCCACGTCCCAGTCGCCGTAGCCGGGGCTGACGCGGTTGGTCACCCGCAGGGCCGGCAGCCCCTGCGCGCACAGCAGGTCGTTGACGTACTCGGCCAGGCTCTCCACCGCCCCCGAGCCCACGCTGTCGAGCATCGAGGCCAGTGCCAGCTCACGCGCCTCCCACAGGACGCGCACGCGCTGCTCGAGCGCCTCGCCGATCGTGCAGACGGCCACGGCCACGTGCTCGACCGCCCCCCACCGCGCGCCGATGCCGGGCAGCGCCAGCGGCTCGTCCTCCACGACCAGCGTGTCGTCGTCCCGTCGCGTCACCGGAGCCCACCGGGCCACCGCCCGCGGCGCCATGAGACGCCGCCCCTCGGCCAGGGCCTCGTCGAAGAGCGCGCGGACCTCGGGCGTAGGGATGTCGCGCCCCTTCTTGTAACCCTGGAAGCGGAGGACCTCGGCGGGATCGATCGCGAGCGCCAGGTCGTCGAAGACCTGGAGCCCGCGAGGCAGGCTCACGGGCGGCGCCGGCGGCGCCGGACGACCTCGGAGATCAGCCGGATGTGCTCGGGATCGGAGCCGCAGCAGGCGCCCACGATATTGCAGCCGGCCTCCAGCAGCGCCGGGTAGTCACGGGCCATCGCCTCCGGTCCCAGCTCGTAGGTGACGCTGTCGCCGGTGGTCATCGGCAGGCCGGCGTTGGGATACGCGATCAGCGGAGCGTCGGTGACGGCGCGCATCTCGCGGATGATGACGATGGCCCGATCGGGGCCGCGCCCGCAGTTCATCCCGACCACGTCAGCGCCGGCCTCGAGCAGGCTCTTGGCCACGTCGCCCGGGCTCTCGCCCCACATCGTGCGGTCGCGGTCGTTGCCCTCCTCGTACTGGAAGAACATGGTGGCCATCACCGGCAGCGCCGGCGCCACCGCCTTGCACGCCCGGATCGCCGCGGTGGCCTCCTGCGGGAACATCATGGTCTCGACCGCGAAGAGATCGACACCGCCTTCGGCCAGCGCCTCGGCCTGCTCGCGGAACGTCGCCTCGTACTCCTCGTCGGTCACGCCGTTGTCGAGCGCGTAGTCGAGCGGCAGCCGGCTGGTCGGCCCGATGGATCCGGCCACCCAGCGGCCGGTCGGCGCCACCCCGCGGGCGAGCCGGGCACCCTTGACGTTGAGCTCGCGCGTGCGATCACCGATCTTGTACTCGTCGAGCTTGAGGCGGGTGCCGCCGAAGGTGTTGGTCTCGACGATGTCGCTGCCGGCGTCGAAGTAGCCCTGGTGGATGCCGGCCACGACGTCGGCGTGGCGTGTCGTTCCACAGCTCGGGGCAGGCGCCGTTGAGCAGGCCGGCGGCGAAGAGCATGGTGCCGTAGCCGCCGTCGAAGACCAGCGTCTCGCCGGCCCGGACGCGCTCGAGGACCTCGCGGCCGCGCGCGCTCACGTGGCGGCGGGGGCGGCGACGCCGAGCAGCTGCTTGGCCCTGACCACCGCCAGCGTGGAGTCCTTGGCGTAGCCGTCGGCGCCGATCTCGTCGGCAAAGGCCTGGCTGACGGGGGCGCCACCGATCATGACCTTCACCCGCTCGCGCAGGCCGGCCTTGGTCAGCGCGTCGATCGTGCGCTTCATGGCCGGCATGGTCGTCGTCATCAGCGCCGAGATGCCGACGATGTTGGCGCCGTGCTCCTCCACCGCCGCCACGAACTTCTCGGGGGCCACGTCGCGACCGAGGTTGTGGACCTTGAAGCCGGCGCCCTCCAGCATCATGGCCACCAGGTTCTTGCCGATGTCGTGCAGGTCGCCCTGGGCGGTGCCGATCACGACGATGCCGAAGTAGTCGTCGGCCTTGGCGGCGGCGGTGATGAGCGGCTTGAGCAGGTCGAGCCCGGCGTACATGGCGCGGGCCGAGAGCAGCACCTGGGGTACGTAGTACTCGTTGCGACGGAACTTCTCGCCGACCACGTCCATGCCGGGGATGAGGCCCTTGAAGATGAGATCCTTGGGGTCCATCGAGAGATCGAGCCCCTCGCGCGTCTTGCGCGCGACGGTGTCCTTGTCGCCGATGATCAGAGCTCGCGCCATGGTCGGATAGTCGAAGCCGTCGGCGCTCATCGTCCTCCTGGGACCCGCGTGGCGATCACGAAAGTTCTAGCACGACGGGAGGATGGCGGCAACTCAGCGGCGGCTGCGCGCGGCCACGTACTCGGCGACGGTCGGCGCCGTGCCGGGGTCGAGCCCGGCGAAGCTGATGCCCGCCTCGCTGCCGCGCCGCCACGCCACCACACCCTCGGCCAGCAGCGCCTCGGGCAGCAGGCCCCCCTCGCAGCGGATCTCCACGCGCGTACCCGGCGCCCACGACGCTGGCACGCCGCCGAGCGCCATGCCCCCCTCACTGACGTCGCGCGTCGTCACCAGGCACGTCTGGCCGGCCCCGAGCAGGACCAGGGTGGCCGCCACCTCCAGCACGGCGCGCGGCTGCTTGCGGATGTCGGCGGGCAGGACGCCGTGGATCGTGACCGGTGGGGTCGCGCCCGGGCCCCGGACCTCGCCCATCCGGCGGGTGAGGACGTCGGCGCCCACGCCGCGCCGGGTGGCGTCGCTGATGAGGATGGCCACGCCGTACTCGGCGGTCAGCGCCTGCAGGTGCACGCCGAGGTCGACGGTGGCCCCGAGCGCCGTGTAGGTGAGGCGATCTTCAGGGCCCATCGTCCCCACCACCGCCTCGCCGGTGGCGATGCCGATGCCGCTGCGCATCACCGTGCCCAGCCGCCCCTGCCACCGTGCCGACACCTGCAGCGTGCGCTCCTGCAACTCCAGCGCGGTGCGCACGGCGTTGGCCGCGTGGTCGGCGTCGTCCAGGGGGGCGTTGTAGATGCCCACCAGGGCATCGCCGGCGCAGGTGACGACGGTGCCGCCGTGCCCCAGCACGACCGCGGACATCTCGGTGAGGTACTCCCGCAGCATCTCGGCCACGGCGTCGGGCGGCAAGGTCTCGGCCAGCCCCGTGAAGTCGCGCAGGTCCGCGGTGAGCACGGTGACCAGGCGGCGGCACGGCGCCAGCGAGGCCACGTCGCGGGCCCCCAGCTTGTCGAGCACCGCCGGGGGGAAGTACGCGGACAGCCGGCGCCGCTCGCGCCGATGGCGCAGGAAGCTGAGGGAGGCGAAGGCGGTCAGCGCCATCCCCAGCAGGGCCACCGGTCCCGCGGTGGCGAGACCACCGAGGCTTCGCGTCAGCATGAGAGCGGTCCGCCGCCGGGCATCATCGTCACTCTATGTTACTATCGCCGAGGTGAAGATCCGAGTGCTCGGCGCGTATGGAGCCGAGGGACTCGCGCAGCGTCCGTCCGCATTTCTCGTCAACGACTCCGTCCTGATCGACGGTGGCACCGTCGGCGGCGCGCTCACCAGCCCCGAGCAGCTCGCGATCCGGCACGCCCTGGTCTCCCACTCGCACCTGGACCACATCGCCGGCCTCGCCTACCTGAGCGAGACGCTGGCCCTGTGCGAGTCACGCACGCCGCTCACCATCGCCAGCCTCGATCCGGTCGTCACCGCGCTGCGCACGTCGATCTTCAACGACACCGTGTGGCCCGACTTCACCAAGCTGCCCACGTCCGACGCGCCCGTGCTCAGGTTCCAGTCGCTGGCCGAGGACGCCGAGCAGCAGGTCGGCAACCTGTGGGTGACGCCGGTGCCGGTGAACCACACGGTGCCGACCAGCGGCTTCATCGTGCACGACCGCAACAGCGCCCTCGTGTACTCCGGCGACACCGGCCCCACCGACGGGCTCTGGAAGGCGGCCCGCGAGATCGGCGGGCTGCGCGCGATCATCCTGGAGTGCGCCTTCCCCACCCGGCTGGCCGCCCTCGCCGACGTCGCCCGCCACATGACCCCCGAGCTCATCCGCCGCGAGCTCGACAAGATGCCCGAGGACGTCCCCGTGCTGATCTTCCACGTCAAGCCACAGTTCTACGACGAGATCGGCGAGGAGCTGGGCGAGGTCAGCGGCGCCCGCATCTCGATGCTGGAGCAAGGCCGCACGTACGTGTTTTGAGGCTCACGCCTCGGGCACGATGACGACCGTGTCGCTCGACGTCTCGACGCGGACGCGGTCGCCCACTCGGAAGATACGATCGCCGAGCGACGACGACAGCTCCACGCGGACGAACTGGCCGGCGCCGATGTCGACCTCGTAGAGGTGACGGGCGCCCTCGAAGACACGCAGGGTGACGGTGCCCGGCAGGCCGGGGCCGCGGGCCATGGCGGGCTCGGTGAGCGCGAGCAGCTCGGGCCGCAGGACGAGCAGACCACGGCTGCCCTTGCCGTAGGCGCCGACGCCAGCCACCGGGATGCGGTGACCGCCGTCGGTCTCCACCACCACGCCGAGATCGCGCACCTCGATCACCCGCACCGGCAAGAAGTTGGCCGGGCCCAGCGCTTCGGCGACGTCCCGGCTGATCGGGTGCTGGTAGACATCGGCCGGCTCGCCCACCTGCTGCACGTGGCCGCCGTGGAGGACGGCAAGCCGGTCGGACAGTGCGAGCGCGTCGGCGGCATCGCGGGTGACGTGGATCGTCGTCACCGCCAGGTCACGATGCAGCTTGGCCAGCTCCAGGCGCAGCGTCTTGCGCGCGAGCGGATCGAGGTGGGCCAGCGGCTCGTCGAGCAGCAGCACGTGCGGCTCGACGGCCAGCGCACGGGCCAGGGCCAGGCGGCGCCGCTCGGCCAGCGTCAGCGCGGGCGGCCGCCGGTCGATCGCGTCGGCCAGCCCCAGGCGGGCGACCACCACCTCCACGCGCCCGGCGACGTCGACGGGAATCATCCCCTGCTGCTCGAGGCCGAACGCTACGTGCTGTCGCACGGTCAGGTGCGGCCACAGCGCGCCGTCCTGGAACACGTAGCCGGTCGAGCGGCGACCCGGAGGCAGCGCGCCGATGTCCTGTCCGTCGACGAGGATGCGGCCACTGGTGACCGGCAGGAACCCGGCGACGGCCTTGAGCACGTCGGTCTTGCCGGAGTGCGGCGGCCCCAGAAACGTGAAGAACTCGCCGTAGCGCACGTGGACGGAGACGCGATCGAGCCCGGGCGGTCGCCCCTGGCGGGTGGACAGCGTCTCCAGTCGGATGTCGACGAGCGGGCGGCTCATCGGGCGACGGCGGGGACGTGGGCGCGCATCCCGGATAGCGGCAGGCACGCCAGCCCGACAAGCGCGAGGATCACGTAGAGGAGCACCGGCGAGCCCGCCGCCAGCAGCGAGGTCGCGACCACGGGCCCGAGGAACGAGGCGCCGATGCGGGCGGCGTTGATCACGCCGATGGCCTCGCCGCCGTGGGTCTGGGCGATGCGCGCCACGACGATCGGAAACACCGGGGCGATGCACAGCACCTGCAGAAAGCGCAGGAGGCCGTACGTCCACACGCCCGGGGCCAGGGCCAGCGCCCCCACGGTGACCGAGGAGCCCACCAGCAGCCCGGCCACCAGCCGCCGCTCGGGCAGCAGCTCGGCCAGGCGCGGGGCCATGAGGGAGCCCACCGCGGCGGCGGCGCCCGAGGCGAAGACGATGAACCCGCCGACCTCCAGCGTGCGGTCGACGGTGACGCCAAGGTCGGTCATCACCTGGGGCAGGATCGAGGTCAGGAAGAAGACCTGGGTGGAGCCGCCGAGCACGAGCAGCGAGACGATCGTCGTCTCACGCCAGTGCCCGGCCGGCCGGGCGGCCGCCGACGCCGGCGGCGCCTCCGAGGCCGGCACCCCCCAGTGCACCAGCGCGCCGCAGCCCAGCAGCACGATGCCGCCCAGCACGAAGGATGGTGCGAAGCCCAGGCGGGCGGCCGCGATGGCGCCGCACAGCGGCCCGATCACCGCCCCCACCGTCATGGCCGACTGCATCGCCGCCACCTGCCGGCGCACTTCACCCGGATCGTCGGCCCGGCCGGCGCTGACGAACGCGAACGTCGAGGCGGCGCCGATGACGCCGAGCACCAGGCGGCTCACGAACAGCTCGGGCAGCGTGTGGGCCGCCGCCATCGCGAAGAACGCCGCGCCCTGGAACAGCTGCACGAGCGCGTAGTACCGCTCGGGGTGGCCGCGGCTGGCCAGCCGTCCCCACAGCGGGGCCGTGACCACCGTCGCCAGCGGCGAGATGCCCAGGATCCAGCCTGTCCAGCGCAGCGTGGAGGTGGCGTCCCAGGTGGAGATGCGCTGGATGTGGAAGGGCAGGCTCACGTACACGAACGACCACGCGAAGGTGCCGAAGAACATCGCGAGCGGGAGCACGTGCGCCCCGCGGAGCCACCGGCCGCGGATCACCGTGCGAGGAGCCGGCGCGAGACGTCGTCCACTGACGGGCCGACGCCGCTCAGCGCCGGGGGATCAAAGCACCGCGACGCGGTTGCCGCCGCTCCGCTTGGCGTCCGACACCGACTGGTAGGCACCGCCGATGAGCTCCTC
Source organism: uncultured Candidatus Rokubacteria bacterium (assembly GCA_963827505.1). GTDB lineage: Bacteria > Methylomirabilota > Methylomirabilia > Rokubacteriales > CSP1-6 > AR5. The sequence goes on from CAWHBD010000001.1 coordinate 877,981, forward strand.
CGGCACCGTGACGCTCTCCGGGAGCGAGGCCACGCCGAGGCTGGCCGTGACCGTGCCGTGCTCGAAGGGGTGCGCCTCGATGACGGCCTTGATCCGCTGGGCGTAGGTCACCGCGCCCGCCCGCGGCGTGTTGGGCAGGACGATGGCGAAGTCGTCGCCATGATCGCGGGCAGCCACCGTGAACCGGCGGGAGTGGCGGCGCAGCAGCACGCCGATCTCGCGCAGCACGGCGTCGCCGCCCGGGTGCCCGGCCTTGCGGTTGATGCGGTCGAAGTTGTCGAGGTCCATGGAGACGACCGAGACAGGATGCCCGAAGCGCTTGAAGCGGCCGGCCTCCTCCTCCACGCGCATGCCGAGGTAGCGGCGGTTGTAGAGGTCGGTGAGCGTGTCCTTGAACGTCGCCTCGTCGAGGAGCTGCCGGTGCACGGCCACCGAGGCCAGCGACGCGTAGGATCGGGCCAGCTCTTCCGTCACGGCGCTGAACGGTACGACGACGTCCGGCTCGCGGCGGGCGTTGATGAGCTCCATCACGCCGAGCACGGTCCCGGCCGGCGTCAGCAGCGGCAGCGCCAGCAGCGAGCGCGTCTGGTAGTCGTTGAACTGGTCGATGGCCCGGTTGAAGATCGGCCCCACCACGTGGCTGGCGTGGGCGTCGTCGACGTTGAGGGTGGCTCCGGTCAGCGCCACGTGGGTGGCCAGGCTGGGCTGGTTGAGCGGCAGCGGCAGCAGCTGGAAGCGCCGGCGCAGGTCGCGGGTGCCGTAGCGGGCGGCCATCGGCTCGTTCTGGATGATCGAGAACTTCAGGTGATCGCCATCGATCAGCAGGACGGTGCCAGCCTCGGCCCGGGTGAACGCGCGCGCCTCCTCGAGGATGCGCTCCAGCAACGCCTCGACGTTGGCCTCGACGCTCATCGCGGTCGTGATGCCGAGGAGGGAATCCTCGAGAGGCGTGCGGTAGGCCAGCGTCTGCAGTGCCGTCGTCGTCGCGTCGTCGATCTCGCTCATGCCGCCGCCCTCCCGCCGGTCGAAACTTCGTGCGGATCATGATGACGAAAAACTCGCGCCGACACAATGACGTTGTGGGTTGCGGCGGCGGTCAATTCACCGCCATGTGCCACTCTGCCCGACGCCGCTCAGCCTTCGACGCGGCGAGGTGTATCGCCGCCCGACAGCAGCGCTGCCACGGCGGCACAGAGCGCGTCGGGATCGGGGGGCTTCTGCATGACGTCGTCGAAGCCTGCCCGACGCACGCCCTCGGGAGGAAAGGGGTGGCCGGTCACGGCGATGACGGGCACGTGACGCCGGGGAAAGAGCTGGCGGATCTTCGCGATGAGCCAGAAGCCGCTCTGCTCGGGCATGGCGAGGTCGCTGACGACCACGTCGCACGGGTGCGCAGCCAGCGAGGCCAGGGCCTCACCGGCGCTGGCGGCGGTGGCGACGCTGGCGCCGGAGGCCTCGAGAGTCAGCCGGATCGCGTTCCGCGCGTCCGCGTCGTCCTCGACGACGAGGACCTGGTAGCCGCTGAGCGGTCCCGCTCCCATCCTGCCCTCCGATCGCACACGGTAACCGCTTATCCTCGCTGGGAAAACCCTTACCCGATCACCGGAAGTTGCTGTCGAGCTCCCCGCGGTCGTAGGAGAACACGCGCACCCGGTAGCTGGGAGCCGTCGCGGTCGGCACCTGGAAGAACATCCGACCGCCCCCGAGGACGTCGCCCGACAGCCAGGCGATCTGCTGATTGGTCACCTGCCCACCAGTATCGAGGCTCTCCACGATGATCCGGATCTTCGTGAGGTGGTAGGGCGAGATGTTGTTGACGTAGCCCTCCACCGCGGGCTGGCCGCGATACTGCCCCGCCTGCCAGTCGATCGTGAACACCCGCTCCCAGCCGGCCATGAGCGGCTGCAACTCGGCCGCCACTACAGGCCACGCCGCCCCTACCACGCTCGTCACGAGCCCCAGGATCGTCAGCGTCCGCCTCATGGTTGGACGACCTCCGCACCACATGATGCCACGCCGGGTCGCGAGCAGCCACAGTCCATGGCACCCACCTTGCCTGGTCAGGTGGCCATGGCACGACCACTGTGGAAGGGCTCCATCAGCTTCGGCCTGGTCACCATCCCGATCGGTTTACTCTCGGCGGTGGAGGCGCGCGAGGAGCTCGCCTTCAACCTGCTGCACGACAAGGACGGCAGTCGCATCGTGCAGAAGCGGTTCTGCAAGGCCGAGGACGTCGAGGTCCCGTGGGACCACGTCGTCAAGGGCTACCAGTACTCGAAGGACGAGTACGTCGTGCTCACCGACGAGGACTTCGAGCGGGCGCGGGTGCCGGCAACCCAGACCTTCGAAATCCGCCGCTTCGTCCCCGGCGCGGATGTCGAGGACCTGTACTTCGATCACCCCTACTACGTGCAGCCGGACGGCAAGGGCGCCGGCAAGCCCTATGCGCTGCTGCGTGATGCCCTGGCCGAGGCAGGCAAGGTCGGTATCGGGACCGTCGTCCTGCGCCAGCGCGAGCAACTCGCCGCTCTCGAACCCGTCGGCGACGCGCTCGTCCTCACCACGATGCGCTTCGCGCACGAGATCCGCTCGCCCAAGAGCCTCGACCTGCCCGGCCGGCACAAGGGGTGGACCGACAAGGAGATGAAGCTGGCCCGCCAGCTGATGGACACCCTCAGCGACACGTGGGACCCGAAGGCGTTCCGCGATACCTACACCGAGGTTCTCCACCAGATCATCGAGACCAAGGCCAAGGGCAAGGCGGTGGCAACACCGGAGCTGCCGAAGCGGCCGAAGGTGGTGAATCTCATGCAGGCGCTCGAGCAGAGCCTGCAGCGACGGTCGGTGACGAAGGTGGAGGGGCGGAAGGCGGCGCGGCCGCGCCGCGCCCGCGCCACTCGGCGCAAGGCAGCCTAGCTACGCGCTCGCAGCGGCATTGCACCCTCTGGTATCGGGGGCTGGCGGCTCTCGTCGTCGTTGCCGTGCTGGGGCTGGGCCATCTGGCCTATCCCTTTGGTGGCGACCAGGCACTCTTCGCGGTTGGCGCTCTCGATCTGAGCCGGGGAGCCGTCCTCTACCAGGACTTCTGGGACTTCAAGCAGCCTGGCATCTTCGCCTTCTACTACGCGGCCGGGCGGCTCTTCGGCTTCGACGAGACGGGGATTCACGCGTTCGAGCTCGCGTGGATGCTGGCGCTGTCGGTTGTGATCATGCTCGCGATGAGAGGGTGGCGGCCGGGGCCGCTGGCCGCCATCGTCGCCCCCGTGCTGACGGTGGGTCACTACTACGCGGTCTCCGAGTCGTGGCATCTCACGCAGGTAGAGGGTCTGGTCGGACTGCCCATGCTCCTCGCCCTGTGGCTCGCGTCGACTCCCGACGCCTCGGCACGAACCACGCGGCTCTACGCGTCGGGGGTGATGGGCGGGGTGGTCCTCCTGTTCAAGCTCATGTTCCTGCCGATCCTCGTGGCCTTCTGGCTCACGGCGCTGGTCACCTCGATTCGCCGACAGGAGTCACCCGGCCGACGTTCAGTCGTCGTCGTGGCGACGATCGTCGCGGGGGTGCTCAGTCCGCTCCTCGCCACTCTGGCGTACTTCGCCTGGCACGACGCCCTCGGCGTGACCTGGTGGACGTGGTTCGATTTTCCGAGGCTGGCGCTCGAGCAGATCCCGGCTCCGAGTCCGTGGAGGCTGGTCGGCGCCCTCGAGTGGTTCGCCGCCCGGTTCTCCTGGATGGTCGCGCTGGCCGTGCTCGGAGCCGTGGCCTCCGCCCGACGGCGGGCCGATGCGATGGCGTGGAATCTCATCTGGTGGTGCGGGCTGGGGGTCGTCGTGATCCTCGCGCAGGTGCAATCGTGGTGGCCATACCACTTCCTCCTCCTGTTCGTCCCCCTGGGCATGCTGGCCGCCATCGGCATCGACACGCTGTGGACGTGGATCCGGCAGGCGGACGCGTCCATGGCCACGCGCGGAGGCGCGGCCGCGCTGCTGGCCGCCCTGATCGTGCTCCCGTCGCCAACCATCGGTCTGGTGGCACGGAAGGCCGTGGCGCTGGTCGAAGCGCGGGGGGCGTTGAGCTCGGAGACGAGGCTTCGATTCCAGCAGGACGTGAGCAAGGGCTACGTCGCAGTGCTGGGCGACGTGGGGTTCCTGCGGGAGCCTGACAGCCTGCCGGGCCGGATCTACGTCTTCGGGGATCCCCTCTATCACTTCCTCTCGGGGCGGGGGCAGGCGATCTCCCTCAATGGCTGGTTCATGGAGATGGCGCTGGCTGATCAGTGGCGGCAGATCGCCACGCAGCTGGATGCGGCCCGGCCGCCCTACATCTTCGTGGCCAACGGCGAAGCCGATCTGGTGAGCCACTCACCGGAGGTCACGAGCCTGCTGCGCCAGGCCTACCGGCCCTTCCGCAAGAGCCAGGCCGGGAGTTGGTACGTCCGCACGACGAGCACGCAGCGGGCAGAGCCCCCGGGTCTCGATGCCGAGCGCGGTGTCGAGCTGGCGGTGGCGGCCGCGTGCTGCTGATCCTGCTAGAAGATGCGGCCGGGTGCGGAACGCGAAGGCTTGACCACGGGTTCTCACTGATGCGAATGTCGGTCGGGCACCGCGGACGGTGCCGAGGAGGAGCCACCATGCTACGACTCATCGCCTGTCTGATCGCGCTCTCGTTCGCCCTGGCGTCCGTCAGCCCCGCGCTAGCGCAGGCCAAGAGCGACCCGGCCCCGAAATCCAGCCCCGCGATGAAGAAGGAGCCGCTGGATCTCAACTCGGCCTCGGCCGACGATCTCAAGGTCCTGCCTGGGATCGGCGACGCCACCGCCAAGAAGATCGTCGACGGCCGGCCGTACAAGCGGAAGGACGAGCTCGTGCAGAAGAAGATCGTGCCCCAGGGGACGTACGACAAGATCAAAGATCAGGTCATCGCCAAGCAGAAATAGCCTCTTCAGCTGACGGGCCGGCCGGTCATGGGCCGGCCCGTCTTCCTCGAATCCCCGCCTGGGCATGCCGCGCGGGGGCCTCGGCGTGTTCGGCACGAGTGTCTATCTCCACCAGGTCACCAAGGCGCGCGGCTGGTCGGTCTCGCTCGTCTTCGTGGGCATCACCGTCTTCTACCTGACGGCCGCGCTAGTCCTCCCTGCGGTGGGCACGGCCATCGATCGCCGCGGCTCGCGTCCGGTGATCGCGGGCGGCGCCGTGCTGCTGGCGTTTGGCGTGGCAGCGATGGGGTATGACGCCGCCCCCTGACAGCTCTATGCTGCGTTTGTCTGCATGGGCTCGGCTACGCGATGATCTGCTCCCCGATTGAACTAGACACCGATGGGGCTATCCTGCTGCGGCAGGACGGGAGGGCCTCATGGGCGAGTTTCCACGGAAGTCGGACGGCCGACGCGTCTTCACCGTGGAGTTCAAGCGGGGCGTCGTCCAGCAACTCCTCAAGGGCGAAAAGACGCTGGCGGAGGTCTCGCGCGAGCTGGACATCCAGCCCAGCGTGGTGCGGCAGTGGAAGCGGCGCTTTGAAGCCGGCGCCACCGCGGCCGTCGCGACGAACGAAGACGTCGTGCCCGTGAGCGCACTGCGGGAAGCCCACCAGCGGATTCGCGAACTCGAGCGGGTGCTGGGCAAGAAGCAGATGGAGATCGAGATCCTGCAGGCGGCACAGGAGGTTGTAAAAAAAAGTCCGTGGTTGCGCAAAGGGTCCGGACGGTGACACAGCATCCGGTGGCCGCGATCTGCCGGACGCTGCGGATAGCACGCCAGACGGCGTATTACGCCGCGTGCATCCGGCCAGCGGGCTTCTACCGGAGGCTCGACGACGAGACCGTGCTCCAGCAGATCCGCGCCGTCACGAACAGCCGCGCGACCTACGGCTATCGCCGCGTATGGGCCATGGTCAACCGCACCTTTCGCGCTGGCTACAACCGCAAGCGCATCCGGCGGCTCATGCGGATGCACGGCCTGATGCTGCCGCCGCGAGTCCATCGCCGGCACGGCCGGCCGCATCTCGGCCAGGTCCAGCAGCCCGCGTCGAACCAACGCTGGTGCTCGGACATCTTCCTGATCCCCTGCTGGAGCGGCGAAGTGCTCTCGGTCGCGTTTGCAATCGATTGCCACGATCGGGAGGTCTTCGCGTGGACGGCCTCGCCCCGGCCGCTGACTGGGGGCGACATCCGGACGCTCATGGACAAGGCGCTCTGGGCTCGCTTCGGCGAGACGGTGACGACGGCGCCGCACGCCATCCAGTGGCTCTCGGACAACGGGCCTCAGTATACGGCGACGGCCTCGGTGCTCTACGCCCACGAGCTCGGCCTGATGCCCATCACGACGCCGGCATACAGCCCGGAAAGCAATGGCCTCGCCGAGGGCTTCGTGCACACGTTCAAGCGCGACTACGTGAGCGTCCACGATCTGCAGGACGCCGAGACGGTGCTCGCCCAGCTCGGGCAGTGGTTCGACGACTACAATCGCCAGGCGCCTCACTCGGCGCTCGGCATGCGGCCGCCCACGGAGTACCGGGCGAGCCTAGAACTCACGCCCCCATCTGTCTAGGACTTTGGGGAGCAGATCAGCGACGATGTCGGTGATCGGCCTCAGCGCGACGATCGCGCCGTGGTTCGAGAGGTACCAGGGCCGGGCGATTGCGATGGCGCTCACAGGCGCGAGCGTTGGCGCGATGGTCGTGGTGCCCCTCGTCGCGCTGTCGATCGCTCGTCACGGTTTCTCCGCGACGGCCACGGGTGCCGCCGCCGTCGCCGCCATCACGCTCGTGCCGCTCGCCCTCGTGGTGCTCCGCTACCGCGGCCCCGCCGAGCTCGGCCTCGGACGAGACGGGGCAGCGTCACCAGAGGCGGGCGCCGGGGCCGCGGCGGCGCCGGCGTGGACTCGAGCACAGGCGCTTCGGTCGCCCGCCCTCTGGAGCGTGGCGGTCGGCTTCGCGCTCGGACTGATCGCCCAGGTCGGATTCTTCACCCACCAGGTCAAGCTTGCCGAGCCAGTGCTGGGCGCGACCGGGGCCGGCTGGCTGGTGGCCGTGACCGGCCTGGCCGGGCTCCTGGGCCGCCTCCTCCTGGCCTGGATCGATATGTGTGTCTATCCTGACGTTTCTCTGAGTTCCGATCGATAAAGGCCGATAGCGACGGATAGCCTGAACCAAGTAGAAGCCAAGTGGACGAGCGTTAGGTCGGCCGCCGCAAGGCCTCTGCAAGCTTCCGCGGCGGACACTGATACGCAACTTCTATGTCACCGGAATGGCCCACTCGGTCTTCGGACTTCGGCGGTTCGGCGGGGAGGAGGGCGCAGGGGGCGGGTGGCACGTGTTGAGACGTGGGCTATGCCGCGAGCCGCTCTCGGACAGCGCCGACGATCCATGCGATCAACTCTGGGACGGTCAGCGCGTCCAGATCAGTAACCGAGTCCGCTAGGTTGTACGCCACAACGATCGTGCGCAACTCCTTCGGGCTCAGCGTGGCCAGCTGCCGAGCCAGCTCGTCCTCACCGTCCGCATACACCGTAAACGGATCCAGCGCCGGCTCCGTTTCCGCCGATACCGGAGTCGTTTCGCCCAAAGTGATGGGTGCGACCACGGAGCTGCGGGGCGCTGGCTCATCGTAGACCGCCGCCACCTGAGGTTGGTCGTCAACGGCAGGAGGCGGCGTCAGTGCTCGGTCCAATGCGCCCTGCAGATACACCGGCGTCAACCCGCCGGACCAATACTCGAGATCCGCGAGACCTCGCTGGGTCGTCTCGCGCTGAGAGCGCAGCACAACCGACCCATCATCCGGCACAAACTCGAGCCATCCTTCCCATCTGCCATCGTCTCGCTCTCGTCCACAGGCTTGCGCGGTATAACCTCGGCCGTTCGTTAGCCTCAGAGGAGGGTCGAATACCGCGACGACACGGGCCATAGCTGCTCATCGATTGCAAGGTCGCTGCCAGCGGCTACTGCGCCTGCTGAGTGAGCCGGTACGCTCGCGGCCCGCCCGTGAGGAAGGACGAAAAGTCGACGTTTCCGGCCGACCTGAGCGCTACTGCGGCAGTACGAACCCGCTGCCGCCAGCCATTTCGCTGATGTGGGCAGGGCGGGATAGGATCGAAACCACGGGACATGAGAAGTCCCTCAAGCAAACGCCCCGGCGTCTCGCTGAGTGTCGAGCCGAGCCAGATTCGCCCGCGCAACGCCGAGTTCGTCGGCCATCGAAGTCGTGAGCGCGAGTGTGGTCATCGGATCGATCTTGCTCTCCGGCTGACGCGAGCCGACTGCGACCACGGCCACGTCAACCTTTGCGAGCCCGAGAGATTGCGATAACCTCCTGACGGTTCACAGCTAGGGCTTGGGTTCGGCCTCCGGGTCCTCCGGGAACGAGATAGTCGGGTTAGCAATGGGACCGCTGTCGCCGACGCGTGGGCCCCCACTCTTGCCTACGCTGTCACGCAACGCGCGGCTCGGGCTGAGTTGGTCCTCCTGGTCAGGCCGTGGCTTTTTCTCTGATGGCTCGTCGCGGTCTTTCTCGTGGGTCATAGCTGCAGGATCCCGCAATCCTGGTGCCGGCGACGTCGACTTAGGTGCCATGATCCCGAGCGCGGCTGTGAGGAGCGTACGTGCCTGGGCCTCGCGAACTAGTCCGAGAGAGCCCCCACTACGAGCCCGTGGAGCCGCTACAAAGCGTACGCACGCACGAGGCGCTACTATGCCCACTCTGCCGGCGGGGGCCGCTGTTGGGGCGTCGTAGCGATTTCGCCGGGATGCCGGGCCAGGCGTCTTCGGCCGGTCCAGGAGCAGCTGCGGCGGGACCGGGACGCCCGGGTCGCCCGCTTGCTGCGCAAGGCGGTGCGACTGCGGGCGGTGACCGCTCCTCGGTCAGCGGAGGGATTAACCGGACAGCTCCGGGAGGGAACGACTGGGTCGCCGGCGGCCTGTTCCAGGACCAGTGACCCCTGACACGCATTGCGCCAGCGTCGACGAACATAGCGTGAAGGCACCGGGGCCGGCGGCGGTATCGTGACCACCTGGAGCCGTCGACGATGCAGAACTATAGAAAGGATCGAAGGTGACACCGAACAAAGGGCGCCGCCGCGGTAGGGTGCTCTTGGTCAAGGACGACGCCGAGGTCATGGCAACAATGGAAGAGATGCTCTCCGGACTTGGCTACCACCTCCGCACTGCTAGGAATGTCGTGCAGGCGCTTGAGGCCGCGCGCGTGGCGCTTCCCGATGTTGTCCTACTGGATCTTCTCCTACCGGGACGCCTGGGTTGGGAGCTAATACCGCTCCTGCGAGAACAGGATTCCCGAATTCCCATAGTCGTGATGACCATGGCAAGCTCGCCGGACGTGGAAGATGCGGCGCGAGCCCATGGAGTGTTTGGCTACATCCTCAAGCCTGTGGATCTTGAGCGTCTCGACGGCCTGCTCATGGACGCTCTTGCGTCCCGGGAGCGGCCATGACGTCGATGCCTGACGAGCGCCGTCTCGCCAACCTCCGGGCCTTACTCGGCTTTCCCCCAAGCTCCCGCCCCGTGCGCCCGAGCTGTGGCTCCTTGCATCGCTGTCTCATCACGTGGACCGGCTGGCTCGTGACCGTGAGATGCGCGAGCTTCTGACAGCGGCAGTACGGCCCCTCGGAGGTTGAAACCATGGAGGAGGTCGAGCCTGGCCGGGTCCTGGTCGTGGACGACGAACCGGTCGTCAGCTCGATGGTGTGTGACGTGCTGGCCACAGTCGGATACGTGGTCGCCTCGGCCGCGAGTGGGGCGAAGGCTCTGAATCTCGTGCCTACCTTCAATCCGAGCGTCGTCCTGCTTGATCTCGCGATGCCCGGGATGTCTGGGATGGAGGTGCTGCAGCATCTGCGCCGCGAGTATCCGCACATTCCCGTCGTGATTCTTTCTGGCAATCAAGACGCTGAGGTCAAGCGCCGGGCGCTCGAAGCCGGCGCCTTCGACTACCTTACGAAGCCCTTCAGCCTCGCCTTGATGAGGGCAGCCGTCAGGGCGGCCATCGCTAGCGGTTCGCGTGGCTGACGCCAACCGCCGTGCAGGTACCGGCATGGACCGACCCCGAGGATCGGTGGAAGCGCGTGCGGCAAGGCGACGAAACGTAAAGCGCTCGAGGAGCGGGCGGCCCTGGCTGTGCGGGCCGTTCCTGCGCCTGCTCGTGCGCCTGGCCGGAGGGATCACGGCCTACGGCTCGTGCCATGAGTCGCTGCTTGTCAGGCCGCCCGCGCGGCCTCCGAGTGCCAGTAGTACAGGCAGGCGGACGTGGAACTGCACAGCCCAGCCGCCCGCCCAATGCGCTCCATCACGAACTCACTGCTCCCAACGGCGTGTCACAGGCGAGGCACTCTTGCCTTGGCCGTGCCGCCCTCTACGTCGCGGGCGCGCCGCCTGGCTTGACGCCTGGGCGCTCCGGGCGCGAGCGCTGCGAATCGTCGAAGGCGTCGGGGGCGATATCCACCCCCTCCGGGGTCAGCATCACCGGAACGTCGCCCGCGCCCCGGATCGCATCCAGGAGATGCGCATTGCAGAGAAGCCCGAAATCGGCGTGTTCGAACGTCGCTCTCGGAATGATCAGCGTGTGGTGCAGGCCTCGAGTGGCGTCGATGCGGAATACCTGCACGACCCTGGCCTGGTCGAAGTAGTCCTCGTGCCGACCGCCTCGGAACTCGCGGCGAAGAAAGTCACGGACACACTCGAGGTTGTCTTCGTCGACCTGGGGCCGGGCGTCTGGTCGATCACCGATCCAATCGGCGTGGTCGGGGGCGCAGCGCCTTCTGGGCGCGCCTGAGCCTCGAGCCCCCGGCGACATCCTCTGTGATGGGAACCTCGATCATGGCCGGCGTGAGAATGCAGAGGGCGTGCCCGAAGGCACCACGCAAACCTATTGCGAGGTTGCGCGGAGAGATCCGGCGGCCGTGAACCGTCCTTCGCTGCAGATGCTGCGTGGCGACGGAGCGGCCGGCAGGACCCTTGATGGCCGGCACGTCGGCGGACTTGACAATCGCGTTGACCGTTGGTCAACCAGTGCTGTGCGGTGCGGGAGAATCCGATGCGGCGTACGAAGGATGATGAAGAGAACGTCCGCTTGACCAGCGACGTGTTCGTGTGAAGTGGTTGCCGTTACAGCCGCAACGACGAGTCGTCTCAGGCTGACGCGGCCGACGCACCCTCACGCGCTGGTCGCGTCCGTTCAGCGTCCCAGTAGTAAAAGCAGCCGGTGTGGAGCTCAATGGCCTTGGCGTCTCCGATGCTCTGGATCGCGTAGTGATCGGCCGGGATCGGCAAGTCGCACCCGACACAGGTCTGCCCGGACCCAGGACCTCCCGTCACTCGCGGAAGATCTTGCGGAAGCCTGGCATCGGCGAGCTTGCGCCGAATCAGGAGACGAACGGCGTGCTGGTCCACCGAGACCGACCTTTCTGGTGACGGCATTTTACCGAGGGTGGCCTGATCATCACGTTTGAAGGCGACGCGGCAAACAAACTGAAACGCGATACGGGATCATGGCAGATCTTGCGCCTGACGTCTGAGAAGAAGAGACCGGAGTCGGCCACGAGCGCGCGACTCCCGATGAGGCCACAGTAGAAGTTTTGGGCGCGGCCCTCAGCTTCTCCGCGCAGAAGTCGTGGTATCTGTCGCCGTTGATCGTCAATCCGGAGAACACCTTCAAGGGTAAGCCGCACTCTTTGCAGTTCCGTCCGCTCTCGGCCACGTTGCCGACCTCCACGTCCACTGAAACATGGGCCGGGCCACAAAAGCTGTTCAAAACAGACCACCTGACCTTGTTCACTTTTGCTCAGACTCGTCGTGGACGCCTAGCGATACATGGGACTTGAGGTGGACGGGACACGATCCTGATGCCGGCCCAGGGGTGAGCTTGAGGTTCGCGTGAAGTGAACCCGCCGTCAGCGTGCGGCTACTGCGCGTCATCCTCCGTCGTCACCACGAGGTAGACCGGCCTGGTCGGAGCGGGATGGACCTCGATCACCTTGCGCCCCTGCCCGGCGAGTTCGCGACGAAGCTCTTCTTGGCTTGCCTCGTCGTCCCACTGGAGCATCGGGACCTCTATGATTCCTCGATCTGCGCTCATGTCATCGTTCCTCCAGATTCCATGATAGGTAGCACGCGTTGTGCCGTTTAGAGGTGTTGCAGCTTTGTAAACCGGACCACGTCGGCAAGTGCCATGCGAGTGGCTTCGCTCACGAATAGCGAGGTTGCGCCTTGGCCTCCCTCTGATCCGAGGGGGCGTCGACAAGCTACCCGACGAAGCCAGCGTTCGCGAACGGCTCCGTATCATTGTTGAAGGGGGCGTTCTGCCACGAGTCCAGCCGAGTCACGTGTGGGCCGGGCGGTGTAGCGAGACGCACACATGCGTGGCTTGTAGTACAGCCATCGAGGTCGGAGAGACTGAGTTCGACCTCATTCTGTCGGCCGGGGTGAAGGTCTTCTTCCATCCACGGTGCATGAACCTCTGGCCGAATGGGGTGCGAGACAGGAACGGAGTAGCAGGCGACAGTCGGCTAGACTTGCCCCTGTGCGCGCTCTGTCGAACACCCATCAAGTCAACCTCGATCAGTACTCGGGTCTACGCTCGATGGGTGCCGGAGGGCATGAGCCGCCTGCGCAACCTTCTGCAACCCAGGTGCAATTGGCCGCCGCGGTGGCAGTTGCCTGATGCTCGCTAGCTACCTGAGCCCGCAGAACCCCTGGGCCTCGATGCCGAGGGCGGTGTTGAACTTGCTGCGGAAGTTCTCCAGGGCGACGGCGGCGCTCAGCTCCACCACCTGAGCCTCGGTGAAGTGGGCGCGCACGCGGGCGAAGAGGGCGTCGTCCACACGGCGGCCGGTGACGGTCATCGCCTCCGCGAAGGCCAGGGCGGCGCGCTCGGCCTCGTCGAAGAGCGGACTGGTTGCCGCCTGCTCCACCGCCCTGATCTTGTCCTCGGCCGCGCCCGCCTGCATCCCACGGGATGCGTTGATGTCAATTCAGAATGGACAGCCGTTGATGAGCGAGACGCGGAGGTAGACGAGCGGCAGCAGCGAGGGCGGCAGCAGCCCCGACCGGTCGATCGCCGCCGCGAGCTGCTTGGCCGCCCGGAGGATACCGGGGGTGTGAGCCTGGACCTTGGTGGTGTTGAGGATGGCGCCGAAGGCCTGCTGCTCCTTGGCCCAGAGGTCCTTCAGGATGGGATCGTCACCGGGGTCCTCGATCTCGCGTACGCGTGGCATGGCCCGATTATTTCACGGGCCGGCTCTGCCGTGACAGGTAGAGCTCGACCGAGGGCAGCGCCTCCAGCAGCACCTGTCCCACCACGCCGAGACTCTCGGCCGAGATCTTGTCGAGCGTGTCGTCCGCGGTGTGCCACGGCGGATAGTCGAAATCGATGAGCAACGTCGCCGGCACGCCGAGCCGGAGGAACGGCACGTGGTCGTCCTCCACCGGAATGGCGTCGCGCAGGAAGTGGCGGCCGTGGCCGAGCCGGGCCGCGGCATCCCAGATGATGTCGGTCAGCCAGGTGGCCGAGTGTGACTCACGACGGATCGAGAGATCGCGGTCGCCGATCATGTCCACCAGGATCATCGCGCGGGGCAGCTGCTTGGCCCGGGCCAGGTCGGTGGCGAGACGGCGGGAGCCGTAGAGGCTGTCGCGGTCGGTCCACGTCGCCCGGGCCTCCTCGCCGTCGAACCAGACGAGCCAGTACGTGTAGTCGCGCGGTGTGGCCGCGAGCTGGCGGGCCAGCTCGAGCAGCAGAGCCGCGCTGGAGCCGCCGTCGTTGGCGCCGACGAACCGGAACTCGTTGAAGAGCTTCGTGTCGTAGTGGCCCGCCACCATCACCACGTCGGGCCGGCGGCCCGGCAGCACGGCCACGACGTTGGCCATCGCCATCCGGCCGTGCGGCGTCTCGGCCTCGAACGACTTCACCTGGACCTGAAGGGCCGGGAGGCGCTTGAGCTCGCCCATGAGGTAGGCGCGGGCCTGGGCGCCACCGGGCGACCCAGCCACGCGGGGGCCGATGGCCACCAGCCGCTCCACGTGTCGGAGCGCGGCCGCGCCATCGAACTTCGATGGCTGGGCGGCCAGGCCGGCGGCGCCGAGCAGCAGCACCGAGGCCAGGACGGCGAATCGCGGGGCGAGTCTCATCGAGGCTTCACGCCGACCGCGCCATAGTAGTTCATCGTGAACACGAAGGCGCCGGCCGCAACCACCGCGGTGAAGCCGTCGAGCCAGCGCTGGGCGGTGGCGGCATCGACGAGCCCGAAGCGCACGGCGTACTCGGCGCGACGCTCCAGGAACGTCTTCGTCCACGGCTCCAGCGTCGTGTCCTGAAAGACGTCGGTGCGCAGCCGCACCCGGTCGAGCCCGGCCGCGCGCAGCAGGCCGGGCAGCCGCCGGCCGCTGTAAGGCTCCTCGTAGATGTGCTTCACCACGCCGCCCAGGATCCGGTCGGTGAGGACGGGATCCGGGTGGGTGACGGCGACCGTGCCGAAGTCCTGGTCCTGCAGCCCGACTCGGCCGCCCGGCCGGGTCACGCGCGCCATCTCGCCCACGACGACGGCCGGCTCGGCCACGTGCAGGATGACGGTGATGCCGAGCGTCGCGTCGAAGCGATCGGCCGCGAACGGCAGCCGGGCGCCGTCGGCGACGCGCAGCGTGATCTGCCCGCGACCGGGCCCGGGCCGACACAGACGGCGGGCCGCGGCCAGTATCGTGCGGCTAGTGTCGACGCCGACCACCTCGCCCCGGCGGCCCACCATCGCCGCCAGGTCGCGCACGACGACGCCGGAGCCGCAGCCCACCTCGAGCACGCGGGCGCCGGACCGGACGGGAACGAAGCGGAGGAAGCGACGGCGCAGTCGCACTTGGGTCGGCGTGCCGCCACGGGCTTCGAGGCCGGCGATCAGCGCGGCGACGTTGGGTTGGGCGTCGAGCGCGCGCCACGGATCGGGCGAGAGCACGGCCGGCGGCGGCTCAGCCGGCGAAGCGGCGGGCGCACTCCGCGCTGCAGAAGTAACGGGCGGCCGCGCCGGCCGGACCGCTCACCGCGCGCGAGCGCACGACGTAGGTGCCGCAGACCGGGTCCTTCACCAGCTCGTCGCTCGACATGCGGCCCGGCGGGGTGCGGCAGGCGGCCGCGGCGCAGGAGGGGGATGAGCGCGACGGCGACGACGATGATGCAGACGGCCAGGACGGCCAGCCGCACGTGCTCAGCGCTCCGGCTTGATCGAGACCGCCCGGAGGAACTCCTTGTCCTGCGGCGTCAATTCCGCGGAGAAGGCGCCACGGCTCTTGGCGCCGGCAAAGAAGATGCCCGTGTCGGCCCCGCGCTTGAGAATCTCCTGCACGGCATCGCGCGCGGCCTCGGTCGCCGCCAGCGACGACTCGATGGTCTGCACGAGCTTCTTCATGAGCACGTCGACGTGGCGTTCCTTCGGCATGGAACACTACGATACCATACGGCCCCGATGACCTCCTGGACCCCGCTCAGCTCCACCGTGCGCTACACGCGCGACAAGCTCGCACTGCGCGAGGACACCTGGCGGCTGCCCGACGGGACCGAGCGCGTCTATCCCGTGCTGGTCGTGGGCGTCGCGGTCGGGGTGCTGCCGCTCGTCGAGCCGGGCCGGGTCCTCCTCGTGCGCCAGTATCGCCACCTGCAGCGAGCCGCGGCCTGGGAGCTGCCGGGCGGCGGCGCCCTTCCGGGCGAGGACCCGGTGGCGGCCGCCCAGCGCGAGCTACGCGAGGAGGGCGGCTACCGGGCCGAGCGTCTCGAGTTCCTCACGCGCTTCTACCCATCCGCGGCCTATGTCGACGAGACCGCGCTCTGCTACGTCGCCAGCGGTCTGACGCCCGATCCCCTGCCCTCTGACGACGACGAGTTCTTCGAGCGCGGCGTCTTCCCGCTCGACGAGGTCGTGCGCATGACGCTCTTCGGCGAGATCACCGAGTCCTTCTCCAAGGTCGCGATCCTCCAGTACGCGCTCGCCGCCCGCCGCTGACCTGGAAATCTCATACCCACTGCCTTGGCACGGAACGAGCACGGTCATCAGTTCGTTCGACTCGACCCAGGAGGGCGACAACCATGTTGTGGACGATCTTCGTGATCCTGCTGATCTTGTGGGCGCTCGGGATGGTCAGCTCGTACACCATCGGCGGTTTCATCCACATCCTGCTGGTCATCGCTCTGGTGGTCGTCCTGCTCCGCGTGATCCAGGGCCGCCGGCCTGTTTGACATGGGGGCCTCGAAATGGCCCCCCAACCCCCAATCGTTCGTCACGCCCCGGCGTAGCCGGGGCGCTCGCTTATCTCAAATGGGGGCCCCGACATGGCCCCCAAACCCCCACACGTTCGTCACGCCCCGGCGTAGCCGGGGCGCTCGCTTATCTCAAATGGGGGCCCCGACATGGCCCCCAAACCCCCACACGTTCGTCACGCCCCGGCGTAGCCGGGGCGCTCGCTTATCTCAAATGGGGGCCCCGACATGGCCCCCAAACCCCCACACGTTCGTCACGCCCCGGCGTAGCCGGGGCGCTCCTCTGTTTTGGTAGGCGACGGGCCGGCGCCTATCTGGCGCTCCTTGATCGTTCGGAGTCCGGCTTGGGCTGTCGGGCGCGGTAGCCGCGCGAGCTAGTAGGTCGCGCGGCCGCCGGAGAGGTCGTGCACGGCGCCCGTGGTGAAGGTGCACTCGTCGGAGGCGAGCCAAGCGACGAGGGCGGCGACCTCGGCCGGCGTGCCCACGCGGCCCATCGGGATCTTGGCCACCAGCATGTCGACCGTCTCCTTCGTCATCTGCTGGAGCAGCTCGGTTCCGATGACGGCGGGAGCAACTGCGTGAACGAGAATGCCGTGGGTTGCGACTTCTTTCGCCAACGCCTTGGTGAGACCGATAACCCCGGCCTTGGCGGTCGAGTACGGCACCAGCGTCGGGTTGCCCTCCTTGCCGGCGATCGAGGCGATGTTGACGATGCGCCCGTACCGCCGCAGCAGCATCAGCCGCACCGCGGCCCGGCAGACCAGGAAGACGCTCGTCAGATCGACGGCGATCACCTGCTGCCAGTCGGCGTCGGTCAGCTCCCAGATCGGATACGAGCGTCCAGTGATCCCCGCGTTGTTGACCACCACGTCGAGGCGATCGGCCCACGCGTGCGCCGCGCTCACGGCGCGCTCGACGTCCGCAGTGACGGTCACGTCGGCCACCAACCCCCGCGCGGAGGCGCCGAGCCGCGTGGCCACGGCCAGCACCTCGGGATCGCGGTCGACCAGCGCCACCTGCGCCCCCTCATGCAGGAGCCGCTCGGCGATCGCCAGCCCGATCCCCCGTGCGCCACCCGTGATCAGCGCCGTCCGTCCCTCGAATCGCATGACGGTCAACCCAGGGCCTGGGTGAGGTCGTCGATCAGGTCGTCGGGGTGCTCGAGGCCGATCGACAGCCGCAGGAGATTGTCGGGCGACCGCGTCGCCGCCCCCTCCACGGAGGCGCGATGCTCGAGCAGGCTCTCGGTGCCGCCGAAGCTCGTCGCGCAGGTGAAGATGCGCACCTTGGTCTCGACGGCGAAGGCCGCCTGTCGCCCTCCCCGTACCTGCACCGACAGCATGCCGCCGAAGCCGGACATCTGGCGCGTGGCGATCGCGTGCTGGGGGTGGGAGGCGAGGCCGGGGTAGTGCACGGCCTCCACGCGCGGGTGGGCCTCGAGCACGGTGGCCACCCGCAGCGCGTTGTCGGAATGCGCGCGCATGCGCCAGGGCAGCGTGCGGATACCCCGCCGTACGAGCCAGCAATCGAAGGGCGACGGCACCGCGCCGCCCGCGGCCTGGATGGCCCGGATGCGCTCGAAGAACGGCTCGCTCGCCCGGGCCACGACGGCGCCGCCCATCACGTCGCCGTGGCCACCCAGGTACTTCGTCGTCGCGTAGACGACGAGATCGGCGCCGTGGGCGAAGGGCCGCTGCACCACCGAGGTCGCGGCGGTGTTGTCGCAGACGCAGCGGGCACCGGCACCGTGGGCGAGCGCCGCCACGGCGGCGATGTCGGTCACCCGCCAGAGCGGGTTCGACGGCGTCTCGATCCACACCACCCGCGTGCGCGCCGTCAGCGCGGCCTTCACGGCCGCCAGGTCGGTCATGTCCACGAAGTCCACGGCCAGCCCCCACGGGGCGAAGACGTCGCGCAGCAGCTTGCCGGTGCCGAAGTACGCGTCGAGCGGCGCCACCACGTGGTCGCCCGGCGCCAGCGCCTGGAACACCGCGGCCGTGGCCGCCGAGGCGGAGCCGAAGGCCGCGGCGGCGGCCCCGCCCTCCAGCTCGGCCAGGCATTCCTCGAGCGCGGTACGGTTGGGGTTGGCGGTGCGGCTATAAAGGTAGCCGCGCGGCGCGCTGCTGTCCGGCTCGTGCTCGAAGGTCGTCGCCGTGTGCAGCGGCGGGGCCACGGCGCCGGTGGTCGGGTCCACGCGGAGGCCGGCGTGGACGGCGAGCGTCTCGATCCTCATGGTCGGCTCCTCAGGCGCGCAGCCGCGCGCCGGCCGGATCGTGCCAGGCCCGGACCGAGGCAGTCGCGGGCACGAGCACGCCGGCCACGTCGATGTCGTAGCGTCCGCTCAGCAGCGACTCCGGCGGCGCGCCCGGCGCGCACACCACGTAGCCCAGGCCGACCGGGCGGCCCACGGTGTGGCCGTGGGCGGCCGAGGTCAGCGCGCCGACGAGCCGGCCGTCGCGCAGGATCGGCTCGTCCCCCCACGCGACCGCCTCCGGATCCTGCAGCGCGAACAGCAGCAGACGCCGCTCGATCCCACGCTCCCGCTGGGCGAGGAGCGCGGCGCGGCCGACGAACTCCGGCTTGTCCAGGCACACCGTGAAGCCGAGCCCGGCCTCCCAGGGCGTGTCCTCGGGGGTCAGCTCGCGGCCCCACGCGCGATAGCCTTTCTCCAGCCGCAGCGAGTCGAGGGCGTAGTAGCCGGCCGGCGTCACGCCGCCGACTGCCGTCAGCGCGTCCCACACCGCCCCCGCGGCAGGCGCCGGCACGTACAGCTCCCAGCCCAGCTCGCCCGCGTAGCTGATGCGGATCGCGCGCACACCGACCCCGGCCACCTCGATGTCGCGCACGGCGCCGAAGGGGAACGCGGCGTTGTCGAGCGCCGCACCGCTCACGCGGGCCAGCACCTCGCGCGCGCGGGGCCCCATGAGCCCCAGCGTGGCCCACCCCTCCGTCACGTCGGTCAGCCTCACCCGGAGGCCGGGGGTGAGATGGCGGCCGATCCAGTCCGCATCGCGCACCCGCTGGGCACTGCCCGTGACGAGGAACCATGCCTCCGGCCCCACCCGCGACACGGTCACGTCGCTCTCGTAGCCGCCGCGCTCGTTGAGCAGCGGCGTGTAGACGGCCCGCCCCAGCGGAACCGCCACGTCGTTGGCGGCCAGCCGGCCCAGCAGCGCGCCGGCGTCGGCCCCCTCCAGCAGCAACTTGCCGAACGAGGTCTGGTCGAACAGCGCCACCGACTCCCGCGCCGCCCGGTGCTCGCGCGCCGCGTGCGGGAACCAGTTCTGCCGGCCGAACGTGTAGCCCGTGCGGGGGGCCACGGCCGCCGGGGCCAGCCAGTTCGCGCGCTCCCATCCCATCTTGGCGCCGAAGCAGGCGCCGTGCGCGGCCAGCCGCGCGTGCAGCGGCGAGCGGAGCAGGTCGCGCCCCGTCTGCGGCTCGCGGTTCGGCCACGCGATCGCGTAGTGCAGCCCGGGCGCCTCACCCATGCGCGCGGCCAAAAAGGCCGGGTCGGCGTGGCGCGGCAGGAAGCGACGCGGGTCGTAGGCGGTCAGGTCCATGGTGGCGGCGCCGCTGACGATCCACTCCGCGAGCGCGCGACCGGCCCCGCCCGCCCCCGCGATGCCGCCCGAGTTGAAGCCGGCCGCCACGTAGTAGCCGCGCAGCCCGGGCGCCTCGCCCAGGATGAAGTTGCCGTCGGGCGTGAAGCTCTCGGGACCATTGAGCAGGAGCTGAATCTCGGCCGATTCCAGCGCCGGCAGCCGCTCCATCGCTCCCCGCATCAGCACCTCGAACTGCGCCCAGTCGTCCTTGAACAGTGTGAAGGCGAAGTCTTCAGGGATGGGATCGACCAGCCACGGCTTGGCCAGCGGCTCGAAGCCACCGAAGAGGAGGCCGCCGACCTCCTCGCGCACGTACACGCAGCCGTCGGGGTCGCGGAGCACCGGCAGCTCGGGCGTGACGCCGGCCATCGGCCGCGTCACCGCGTAAAAGTGCTCGACCGGCCACAGCGGCACCACCACGCCGTTGGCGGCGGCGAGCGCCCGCGCCCACATCCCCGCGCAATTCACGACGACCTCGCAGGCGATCTCGCCCTCGGAAGTGTCCACGCCGATCACCGCGCCGTCGCGCACCCGGGCGCCGCGCACGACGACGTTCTCGCGCACGCGCACGCCGCCGGCCCGGGCGCCGGCGGCCAGCGCCTGGGTGACGTCGGCCGGGATCACGCGCCCGTCGTCGGGCACGACCATCGCACCGGCGAGGTCGTCGGTGCGGCACAAGGGCCAGTGCCGGCTCACCTCGTCGGAAGCGAGCAGGTGGGCCTCGATGCCGGCCGCCCGGCCGAGCGCGACCTGCCGCCGCAGCTGCACCAGCCGCTCGGCCGTCCGCGCCACCACCAGGCTGCCGCACCGACGCCAGCCGGTGGCCTGGCCCGTTTCCGCCGGCAGCGCGGCGTAGAGCCGGGCGCTGTCGTCGACCAGCCGGCACGCGGTCCACGAGCCGCGCAGCCGCCCGATCAGCCCGGCCGCGTGCCAGGTGGTGCCGCACGTCAGCGAGCGGCGCTCGAGCAGCTGGACATCGCGCCAGCCGAGCCGGGCCAGGTGGTAGGCGACGCTGGCGCCGATGACGCCCCCACCCACGATCACCACACGCGTGTGCTCGGTCACGCCCGCTCCGCCGGCTGGGCGGTCGCCGCCGTCCACGCCTGCGTGCGCCGGGTCACACCGCGCATCAGCGCCCAGTACACGAGCCGCACCAGCAGGCCGATTCCGATGATCAGCACCGACATCGCGGTGGCCTGAGCGCTCTCGCCGGCGTCGTCGAGCAGGAGCACCGCCACCGCCGCCAGCTCGGTGCCGGGCGCGACCAGGAATACCACGGCGGAGAGCGTCACCATCGCGTTGAGGAAGAAGTACATGCTGATCCCGACGATCGAGGGCAGTGCGATGGGCACGGTCACCCGCCAGAACGTACGGTAGAAGGGCACGCCCAGCGAGGCGGAGACGTTCTCGAACTCGCCGTCCATCTGCTTGAGCGTGGTGGTGGCGGTGAGGAACGGTACCGTGAAGTAGTGCACGAGGTTGGCCACGACCAGGATGGCCAGCGTGCCGTACAGCCGGTTGAGCACGCTGCCGGGCGCGTTGAACGCAAAGATGTAGGCCAGCCCCAGCACCATGCCCGGCACCGAGACCGGCAGCAGGGCCAGGATAGCCAGGAGCCCGTTGGCCCGGGTCCGGCACTTCTCGACCAGGTAGGCGCCGGCGAAGGTGATGACGGTGCCGGCCACCGCAGTCAGCGTCGCCACCCACACGCTGTTGGCGAGCGCGGTGTAGCCGCCGAGACTGTCGAAGCGGTAGTGCTTGAGCGTCAACGTGAGGTTGTACGGCCACCGGGTCACCACGGACGAGGCGAGGACCACCAGGCAGATGCCGACGATGACCGCCGCGATCAGGCTGCAGTAGGCGAACATCGCTGCCCCCACCCAGGGCCGGTGGCCCGGCCGCAGCGGCCGGGCCGAGGAGCTGACCAGCGCGTACTGGCGGCGCTGCACCAGGCGGTCGACCACGCAGGCCAGCACCGCGGGGACGAGCAGGACCACCGACACCGTCGCCCCCATCGTGAAGTTCTGCTGGCCGATCACCTGGTTGTAGATCTCGGTCGCCATGACCGAGAACTTGCCGCCGACCACCTTGGGGACGCCGAAGTCGGTGATGACGAGCGTGAACACGACGAAGCACGCGCTGAGCAGGCCGTACTTCACGCCGGGCAGCGTGACGGTCAGGAACGTCTTGAGCCGGGAAGCGCCCAGGGCGGAGGCGGCGTCGTAGAGGCGGGCATCGGCGGCCGTGAGTGCCGCCACCAGGATGAGCATGGCGTGGGGGAAGCAGTAGAAGATCTCGGCCAGCACGATGCCCTTGGCGCCGTAGATGCCGACGTTCACGCCGGTCTGCCGGGTGAAGATGCCGTTGTTGCCGAAGGTGTAGACGAAGGCGATCGCCGAGACGAGCGAGGGCGCGAAGATCGGCAGCATCGCCACCAGGCGGAAGACGCCCCGGCCCGGCATCCGCGTGCGCGTGAGCGCGTAGGCGTAGACGAAAGCGAGACCGACCGTGAGGACCATCGCGACCAGCGACACGAACAGGCTGTTGGTGATGGAGGCGGCGATGGCCGGCGTGCGGAAGTACCGCACGTAGTTGGCGAGGCCGACGAAGCGGCCGTCGTTATCGAGCAGGCTGCGCCAGAGCACCTGGGCCATCGGCCACACCAGGACCACGTAGAGGAAGGCGCCGAAGAGGGCCAGCAGCCCGTAGCCGACCACCCGCCCGCCGTCGAGCTGCTGGCGGACGAGGCGGTCGGGGATGGCGCCGGTGGCGGCGGCGCGGCCGATCGACACGCTCACCCCGCCACCGCGGCGAAGGCGCGCAGGGCAGCCGGGGGCAGCGCCACCGGCACCTCGGCGCCCTCCTTGACCCCGAGCTCGGCCAGCGCGGTGGCCGCGAGATCACACTCCAGGCTCGGCCCGCCGTCGCCGACGACCTGCAGCCCCAGCCGGGTGAACGCCCCCTGGAACTGCACACTCGTCACCCGGGCGGTCAGGCGGTTGTCGGCCTCGCGAGCGTCGGCGGCGACCCGCACATGCTCGGGCCGGATGCCGAGCGTGACCGCCGCCCCCGGGCGCGCGGCCGGCGGGGGCCGGTGGCGCAGCGCCAGCGCCCCCACCCGCGCCCACCCCGGCTGGGCGTCGGCCACCGCCTCGAGCAGGTTCATCGCGCCGACGAAGCGGGCGACGAAGAGCGACGTTGGCTCGCCGTAGATCTCGCCCGGGGTGCCGATCTGCTCGACCACGCCGTGGTTCATCACCACGATGCGGTCGGCCATGGTGAGGGCCTCCTCCTGATCGTGGGTCACCATGATGGTCGTGATGCCGAGCCGTCGCTGCAGGGCCTTCATCTCCTGCCGGAGCGCCAGCCGGACGCGGGCGTCGAGGGCCGAGAGCGGCTCGTCGAGCAGCAGGAGCGAGGGCGAGGGCGCCAGCGCCCGGGCCAGCGCCACCCGCTGCTGCTCGCCCCCCGACAGCTGGGCCGGGTAGCGCTGCTTGTGGTGGCGCAGGTCCACCAGCGCCAGCAGCTCGTCGACGCGGGCATCGATCCGGTCGCGGGCGGCCCGGCGCGCCTCGAGGCCGTAGGCCACGTTGCGGGCCACCGTGAGGTTGGGGAAGAGGGCGTACGACTGAAAGACGATGCCGTAGTTGCGGCGGCTCGGTGGCAGCCGCGAGACGTCGTGGCCGGCCATGCGCACGACTCCCGCGTTCTGCTGCTCGAGCCCCGCCACGATCCGCAGCAGCGTCGTCTTGCCACAGCCGCTCGGCCCCAGGAAGCAGACGAACTCCCCCTCGGCCACGGTAAGCGAGACGTCGCGCAGGGCGGGCACCGCCCCGAACTTCTTGGCGATGCCCTCCAGCACGACGGCCGGCGGCCGGGCCGAGGCTACTTCTGGTAGCGCTTCGCCCATTCGGCGAGGATCCGGTCGCGGTTCTTCGCCGACCAGTCGAAGTCGTTCGGGTACACGACCTTGCTGACGTCCTTGGGCAGCCCTTCCGGAACCGGGAAGCCGGGGACCGCGACCGCCGCGAAGTACTTGGCGTAGAGGGCCATCGCCTCGTCGGTGATGGCCCAGTCCAGGAACTGCCGGGCGGCGGCGTTGCCCTTGCCCTTCTTCGTCAGGCCGTTGGCCTCGATCTCGTAGCCCGAGCCCTCCTTGGGCAGGATCATCTCGACGGGGGCGCCGTCCTTCTTCATCTTGGCCGCGACGTACTCGAACGACACGCCGATGGCCCGCTCGCCGGTCGCCGCGTCCTTGCACGGCTTGGAGCCCGACTTCGTGTACTCGGCCATGTTCTTGTCGAGGGCGTCCAGGTACTTCCACCCCTCGGCCTCCTTCATCCGCTGCAGGATGGAGGCGACCGACAGGTAGCCGGTGCCGGAGCTGGCCGGGTTGGGCATGACGATCTCGCCCTTGTAGACCGGCTTGGTGAGGTCGGCCCACGACTCCGGCTTCGGCAGGTTCTTCTTCTTGGCGACCTCCGTGTTGAAGCAGAACGCCGACATGTAGATGTCGATGGCGACCCACGACGGCACGGCGTCCTTGTCACGGAACATGGGCTGGATGCGCTCCAGCCCCTTGGGGGCGTAGGGCTCCAGCAGCCCGGCGTTCTTGAAGACCATCATATTGGTGGCCGCCACGCCCCAGATGACGTCGGCCTGCATGTTGTCCTTCTCGGCCATGAACCGGGCCGAGATGTCCCCGGTCGACAGCCGCAGCATCTTGACGTCGAGGTTGGGCAGCGTCTTGTTCACCGCCTTCATGTAGTCCGTGATCTGCTCCGGCTCGAGCGCCGTGTAGATCACGACCGTGTCCTTGGCCTGGACCGGCCCGGCCACCAGCACCACCGCGAGCACGAGGAATGCCCAGCGAACCATGTCGACCTCTCCTTTCAGACGAGCCACGAGGAACCGCGTTGGCGGCCGGCAATCGCCCGGCCCAGGACCAGTGCCCCGCCCGCGAGCGCGAGCAGGACGGTAGCGACCGCGCAAGCGGCACCGGTGGCGCCGGCCGCGGCGAGCGTGAGCATGGTGACGGAGGCAACGCCGGGGCCGGCCTCGGCGAGCACGACGACGGTGCCGACGGCCAGGAGACCGCCGGCGAAGACGTGGGCGAGGACCCAGCCGGCGACGGGCCGCAGGGTCGGCGCGACGATCCACGCCAGCGTGGTGGCCCGCCCCGCCCCCAGGCTGACCGCCGCCTCCTCGGTCGAGCGATGCACGCGGACCAGGACCGCGCGGGCGGCGCGAGCGGTGGTGGGCAGGTCCCAGCAAGCCACGATCGCGATCAGAGCCAGGAGCGTGAGGCCGGTGGGCGCCGACGCCGTCAGCACGAGGGCGTAGCCGGCGCCGGCCACCACGCCGGGGACAGCCACCGGCACCCGCGCCAGGACGTCGACGGGCACGGCGGCCGCCGAGCGGCGGCGCTCGACGATCCACGCCGTCGCCAGGGCCAGCGCGGTGCCGCTCACGGCCGCGCCGAGCGCCAGCAGCACGCTGTTGCTCAACGCGCGGGCGTTGTCCACGGCGAAGATGGCGCCCCAGTGCCCGAGCGAGGCGATCGGGACCACGGCCCACAGCGCCGTGAGCGTCGCAGCCACCAGCCACGCGCCCGTTCCGAGCACCCACCGCACCGCGGGCGGCGTCGGGCGATCCATCCGGGCCAGGGTTGGCCGGCCGCCCGTCGCCCGCCAGCTCGCGCCGGCCAGCGCAACGACCGCGCACAGGACCGCCAGCACCAGCGCAGCCGGTGCTGCGCCACTCGACCCGACGATCGCGCTCGCCAGCAGCCGATCGCCACCCCCCAGCAGCACCGGCGTCGCGACGTCAGCCAGGCACAGCCCCAGGACCGCGAGCGCGGCCCGGGCCAGGTCGGGTCCGGCCACGCCGAGAGTGATCCGTCTCACGATAGTTCCGCGAGATGCGCCGAGCAGCTCGGCGGCCTGCTCGAGATCGACGGGGACCGTGGCGAGCGCTCTCATGACCAGCATCACGGCGACGGGCAGGAACGCGAGTCCCTGCGCCGCGACGATGGCGGCGAGGCCGTGTGGCCAGCCGGCGCCGCCAAGAGCAAGCAGTGCCAGCGGCACCATGAAGGACGGAATGAACACGCCGACCCTAACTACTTGCCACACCAGCGATCGGCCTCTGAAGTCGACTCGGGTGACAGCCGCGGCGACCAGCACAGCCGGCACCAGTGCGGCAACGGTAGATCCGACTGCCACGGCCAGGGTCGTGAGCGCGACCCGCAGGGGCCAGGCGAGGGGCGCGATGAGCCCGTAGCCGATGACCGCGCCCACCGGGAGCGCGACACACACCGCCAGCACTGCCAGCATCAGGGCCACGCCCGCGGCGCGGACGAGGTCGATCGGGCCGGCCGGGACGGAGGCGCTCAGGACCAGCGGACGCGCCATGTCGTCAGCCGGCCGTGAAGCCACCGTCCGCCACGATCTCGGCGCCGGTGACGAAGGACGACTCGTCGCTGGCCAGGAACAGGGCGACGTTGGCGATCTCCCGGGGCTGGGCGATGCGGCCGAGCGGGATGCCCGGTCTCGAACTCCTTGCGGATGGCGTCGGTGAGATACGGCGCCTGCAGCGGGGTGTCCACGATGCCGGGATGGATGATGTTGCAGCGGATCCGGTCCTTCGCGAACTGGATGGCCAGCGACTTGGTGAGCGAGATGAGCGCGCCCTTGGCGGAGGTGTAGGCGTCCTGGGCCCGCGTGAAGCCGGCCAGCGCCGAGACCGAGCCCATCATGACGATGGATCCGCCGCCGGCCGCCCGCAGGTGCGGGATGCCGTACTTCGTCACCCAGAACACCGACCTTGAGGTTGATGGCCATGACGCGGTCCCACCACTTGTCGTCCGTCTCCAGCACCGACCGGTCCCGGTCCTTCCACAGCACGCCGGCGTTGTTGTAGAGGACGTGGAGCGCGCCGAACCGCCTGACCGCCTCCTCCACCATGCGCTTGACGTCGGCCTCCAGCGCCACGTCGCCGGTGACGGCCAGCCGCCTGCCCGCCGGCCTTCTCGACCAGCGCGACCGTCTCCGCCGCCGCCTTGCCGTCGATGTCGGCCACGACGACGCGCGCGCCCTCCTCGGCGAACAGCACCGAGGCCTCGCGCCCCATGCCCATGCCGGCCCCGGTGATGAACGCCACCTTGCCCTTCGAGGTCCGCATCGGCTCATCAGATCCTCTCGAAGTTGCGCATGAGCTCCCAGTCGGTCACCGACTGATCGAACGCCTGCTGCTCCAGGCGCGCCGTGTGCAGGTAGTGGTCGACGACGCGGTCGCCCAGCGCCGCCCGCGCGACCTTCGAGCGCTCCAGCTCTCCGATCGCCTCCCGCAGCGTCTTCGGCACCTGGGGCAGCGTGGCGTCCTCGTAGGCGTTGCCCTCGTAGAGCTTGGGCGCCTTCAGCCGACCGGCGATGCCGTGCAGGCCGGCGGCGATGGTCGCGGCGAAGGCCAGGTACGGGTTGGCGTCGGCCCCGGGGATGCGGTTCTCGACGCGGAACCGGCGCCCTCTCCGCAGAGACGGAAGCCGCAGGTGCGGTTGTCCCAGCCGGCGGCGACACGCGTGGGCGCGAAGGACCCCGCCTGGTAGCGCTTGTACGAGTTCACGCTGGGCGCGTAGAAGTACGCCAGCTCGCGCGCCATCGCCATCTGGCCGGCCAGCCAGTGCCCGAAGACGGCGGTGCCCGGCGGTGCGCCTTGCCTGCCGCGAAGAGCGGCTTGCGCCCGCTGCGGTCCCACAGCGAGGAGTGCAGGTGGAACGAGGAGCCGGCCGCGCCCATGTCGTACTTGGCCATGAAGGTCAGCGAGCACCCCTGCAGGTGGGCGATCTCCTTGGCGCCGTGCTTGTAGAGCACGTGTGCGATCGGCCATCTCCAGCGCCTCGGCGTAGACGCAGGTTGATCTCCTCCTGGCCGCGCCCCCACTCGCCCTTGGAGGTCTCGACGGGCACGTCGGCGTCCTCCATGCCGTTGCGGATGGCGCGGACGAGCGGCTCCTCCTTCGTGGTCTGCAGGATGTGATAGTCCTCGAGGTAGGTCGAGACCGGAGTCAGGTCCTGGTACCGCTTCGCGCGGGCCTCCTCGAACGTCTCGCGGAAACAGGTAGAGCTCCAGCTCGGCCGCCGTCTTCACCGTGTAGCCCTGGGCGGCCGCTCTGGCCAGCTGCCGCTTGAGCACCCAGCGCGGCGCTTCCTCGACCGGCTCCCCCTCCTCGGTGTACACGTCGCAGAAGACCAGCGCGGTCTTGGGCAGCCACGGGATGAGCCGCAGCGTGCCCATGTCCGGGACCATCTTCATGTCACCGTAGCCGCGCTCCCACGAGGTGAGGGTGAACCCCGGCAGCGGCTCCATCTCCATGTCGACCGTGAAGAGGTAGATGCAGGCGTGCACGCCGTCATCGGCGGCCTGCTCCAGGAAGTGGCGGGCGGTCAGCCGCTTGCCCAAGAGGCGGGCATAGCCGTCGGGGAAGACGGTCAGGACGGTGTCGATCTCACGCCGACGGACCAGCGCTTCGAGCGCCTTGCGGTCGAGGCGGCCGGGCATGGGGCGGATAGTAGCGCAACGCGCCATCGGGTGCCATCCCGGCGCCCGCTCAACGAGCTAGATCGGGATGGGCGGGATCAGCACGACCGCGAGGATCAGGCAGAAGACGCCGAGCAGACGGCGACCCGGCGTGAGCGGTGTGAGGTCGTCGAGGGGCGGGCCGTGGTCGAATCCGACCAGGAAGAGCAGTAACGCCGCCCACACGAACCAGTTGACCGAGCTCGTCAGCGCGCCCATGGCCAGCAGCACCATCCAGGTGGCGATGCCGAGCGCGCGATGACGACGGGCCGACAGCGCGTAGGCGATGCGGCCGCCGTCGAGCTGACCCACCGGGAACAGGTTCAGCGCGGTGACGAAGCAGCCCACCCAGGCGGCGTCGGCGATCGGGTGGGTCATCACGGCCATGCCGTCGAGCGAGCCGAAGCGCAGGTAGACGAACAGATGAGTCAGCAGCGAGTAGCCGAAGCCACCGAAGGTCGCGTCGCCGGTGGCCGGGACCACGCGAGACCACGCGAGTCCGAGGATGAGCGCGGGCACGGCCACCACCAGGCCGGCCAGGGGGCCGGCGGCGGCGATATCGAAGAGCGCGTTGCGGTCACGAGCGGGCGAGCGCATGCGAATGATGGCGCCGAAGGTGCCGAACAGCATGGGCGCCGGGATGAAGTACGGCAGGCTCACCGCCGCCCCGTGGTAGCGGGCCGTGAAGTAGTGGCCGAACTCGTGTACGCCGAGGATGGCCAGCAGGGTCACCGCGAATGGGGCGCCGCTGACCAGCCAGCCGGGGAACGGCAGCGCCCGGTAGGCGTCGAACGTCTCCGATCCGACGAAGAACGCCGCGCCGGCCACGAACGTGGACAGCAGGGTCGCCGCGAACAGCGTCAGGGCCAGCACCGGCCGCGCACGCTGGGTCAGATCACCGAGCGGCCAGGCCTGCACGACGACCCCATCGCCCTCGGCCCGCACGAACGGCGTGTAGCCGTGCGGCGCGAAGCGTGCCACCAGCGTCTCCAGCGCGCGGGCGGTGCTCGTCCGGAGCCGACCGTGGAACAGGATGATCCCGCCCCGGATCTGGCGCTCCTGCACCTCGAGCACATCCTCGGCGGCGAGGCGCAGCCGCTCCTCGGTGGCCAGGAGATCCTCGGCGGCGAGCCCGGCCGGCACCGCCCGCCGCCGGCGCCGCGACCACAAACGGGTCAGGAGCCGCATGCGATCAGCCTACACCCCGCCCGGACTCGCCAGCGTCGCCACCACGCGACGCACGGCCGCCAGGCCGCCGTCGAGATAGAGGGCGCCGAGCACGGCCTCGAGCGTGGTGGCCAGGATGGACGCGGTGGCGCGGCCGCCGCTCTGCTCGGCGCCCCGGCCCAACCGCAGCTCTGGCCCCAGGTCGAGAGCCACCGCCCACCGGGCCAGCGTCTCGTCGGCGACCAGCGCGGCCCGGCGCGGCGTCAGGCGCCCGACCGGCGCCGCCGGCTCGGCGCGCACGAGATCCTCGGCCACCACCAGCCCCAGCGCGGCGTCGCCCAGGAAGGCCAGCGTCTCCTGCGAAGCGGCCGGCGGATGCTCGGCGGCGTAGGAGGCGTGGGTCAGGGCGCGAAGCAGGAGCGCGCGATCGGCGAAGCGATGGCCGAGGCGAGCCTCGAGCGGGGCGAGCGGATCAGCCGCGATAGCGCCGGAAGGCCAGCGTCGCGTTCGTGCCGCCGAAGCCGAACGCGTTGGACAGCGCGTACTCGACGTCGACCTTGCGGGCCTGGTTGGGCACGTAGTCGAGGTCGCAGTCGGGATCGGGCGTCTCGTAGTTGATCGTGGGGGGCAGCACCCCGTGGTGCAGGGCCAGCGCGGTGGCGACGGCCTCGACGCCGCCGGCGGCGCCGAGCAGGTGGCCGGTCATCGACTTGGTCGACGACACCGCCAGCCGGCGCGCGTGGTCGCCGAACACCCGCTTGATGGCGATGGTCTCGAACTTGTCGTTGTAGGGCGTGGAGGTTCCGTGGGCGTTGATGTAGCCCACCGCGCCGGGGTCGATGTCGCCGTCGCGAAGGGCCAGCTGCATGGCGCGGGCGGCCCCGTCGCCGTCGGGATCGGGGGCGGTCATGTGATGGGCGTCGCTGGTCATCCCGTAGCCGACGATCTCGGCGTAGATGCGGGCGTCGCGGCGGACGGCGTGCTCGAGCGCCTCCAGCACGACGATGCCGGCCCCCTCGCCGCACACGAACCCGTCGCGGCCGGCGTCGAACGGACGCGAGGCCTTCTCGGGCGTCGTCGTTGCGCGTGGACATCGCCTTCATGGAGCAGAAACCGGCGATCGTCAGCGGCACGATCATGGCCTCCGCTCCGCCGGCGATCATGATGTCGGCGTCGCCCCGCTCGATGATCTTGAAGGCGTCGCCGATCGCGTGGTTGCCGGTGGCGCAAGCGGTGACGACAGACGAGTTGGGCCCCTTGGCGCCGAAGCGCATGGAGACCAGCCCCGAGGCCATGTTGATGATGAGCATCGGCACGACGAACGGTGATACCCGGTCCACGCCCTTGGTGCGGCGGACGTCCTCGCCCTCGATCAGCGTGGTGATGCCGCCGATCCCGGAGCCGATGCACACGCCGAAGCGGGTGGCGTCGACCTTGCCCTGATCGAGGGCGGCGTCCTCGACGGCCATGACGCTGGTGGCGACGGCGTACTTGAGGTACGGATCCAGCCGGCGCGCCTCCTTCTTGTCGACGTACTTGCCCTCGTCGAAGCCGCGGAGCTCGCCGGCGATGCGGGTCGCGTAGCCCGTGGTGTCGAATCGGGTGATGGGGCCGATGCCCGACTTGCCCTGCTGGAGAGCGGCCCAGAACTCCTCGGCGGTGTTGCCGACCGGGGTGAGGGCGCCCAGCCCCGTGAGGACGACCCGCCGTGGCTCCACGAGGCTAGGAGTTCTCCTTGATGTACTGGATGGCGTCGCCGACGGTCACGATCTTCTCGGCTTCTTCGTCGGGGATCTGGATGTCGAAGTGCTCCTCCAGGGCCATGACGAGCTCGACCGTATCGAGGGAGTCGGCGCCCAGGTCCTCGATGAATTTCGCGTTGGGGTTGACGTCTTCCTCGTCGACCCCGAGCTGCTCGACGATGATCTCCTTCACCTTCTCCTCGACTGACTTCGCCATGAACCCGTCACCTCCCGAAGAAGTGGTGTCCTACATATAGAGGCCGCCGTTGACGTGGAACACCTGTCCCGTGACATAGGCGGCCCCGTCGCCGGCCAGGAATCCTACCATCTCGGCCACCTCGCGGGCCGAGCCGATCCGCTTCAGCGGCACCTGCGCGAGCAGCGCCTCCCGGGCCTCGGCCGGAATCGCCGCGGTCATGTCCGTCTCGATCAGCCCCGGTGCCACCGCGTTCACGAGGATGCCCCAGTGGGCCAGCTCCCGCGCGGCCGCCTTCGTGAACCCGATGAGGCCCGCCTTGGCCGCCGAGTAGTTGACCTGGCCGGCGTTGCCCATGGCCCCCGCGGTGGAGGCGATGTTGATGATGCGCCCGCTCTGCTGCCGGACCATCAGCTTGGACGCCGCCCGGGTTGTCAGGAATGCGCCGCGCAGGTTGGTCTCCATGACGCGGTCCCAGTCGTCGTCCTTCATGCGGATGAGGAGGCCGTCGCGGGTGATGCCGGCGTTGTTGACGAGGATGTCGAGACGCCCGAAGCGCTCCTTGGTCGCTTCCACGAGCCGGTCGACGTCCTCGCGCTTGGCCGCGTCGGCAGCGACGCCGTGCACCGACGCTCCCCGCTCCTGCAGCTCGAGCACCGCGCGATCCAGCCGGACCGCGTCGCGGCCAGAGACTACCACGGCCGCTCCATGCTCGGCCAGCAAGGCCGGCGACGGCGCTGCCGATTCCACGGCTACCGCCGGTGACGACCGCGACCTTGCCGTCGAGCGGGCGCCCGGTCACGGCGCCGCCAGCGCGGCGAGCGCCTTGTCGAGCCCAGTCGGATCCTCGACGGCGGCCGTGCGGGCGTCCTCGACGATCCGCTTGAGCGAGCCCGCTCAGCACGCGGCCCGGTCCCACCTCGACGAAGGCGGTGGCGCCCTCGGCGGCGAGGCGCTGCACGCACGCCGTCCACCGCACCGGGCTCGCCACCTGGCGCAGAAGGAACGGCACCACGTCGGCAGCGCGCCGGGTGACGCCGCCGTCCACGTTACGCACGACCGGGATCGTCGGATCGCTCACGGTGATGCGGGCCAGCTCGGCCGCCAGCCCCTCCGCGGCGGGCGCCATCAGCGAGCAGTGAAAGGGCGCGCTCACCGGCAGCAGCACGCTCTTGCGCCCGCCCCGCTCCTTGACGAGCGCCACCGCGCGCTCGACGGCCGGCCGGTGGCCGGCAATGACGATCTGCTGCTCGGAGTTCACGTTGGCGATCGCCACCACCTCGCCCTGGCCCGCCTCGCCGCACACCTTCTCCACGACGTCGGCGCCCACACCCATGATCGCGGCCATGGCACCGGTGCCCACCGGCACCGCCACCTGCATCAGCTCCCCGCGGCGGCGCACCACGCGGACGGCGTCGGCCAGGCGGAGGGCGCCGGCCACGACCAGCGCCGAGTACTCACCCAGGCTGTGGCCGGCCGCGAGGGCCGGCGTGAGTCCGCGCTCGGCGCAGACGGCGGCGGCGGCCACGCTGGCGGTCAGCACGGCGGGCTGGGTGTTGGCGGTCAGCGCCAGCTCGGCCTCCGGGCCCTCGAACATCAGGCGCCGCAGATCGAAGCCAAGCGCCTCGTTGGCCTCCTCGAACACGCGCTTGGCCGCCCCCGAAGCCTCCGAGAAGGCGCGGCCCATGCCGACGGCCTGCGAGCCCTGCCCGGGGAACATGAAGGCGACGGTCATCGGAGCGGCTGCTCGCACTACCACCGCATCAGGACGGCGCCCCAGGCGAAGCCGCCGCCAAAGGCGGCCATCAGCAGGAGATCGCCGCGCTTGATGCGGCCGGCGGCCAGCGCTTCCTCGAGCGCGACGTAGACGGAGGCCGCCCCGGTGTTGCCATAGCGGTCGACGTTGACGAACACGCGGTCCATCGGCAAGTTCACCCGCTTGCAGGCCGCCTCGATGATTCGCAGATTGGCCTGATGCGGGATGAACAGGCTCACGTCGTCGGCCGTGAAGCCGTTGCGCGTCAGGATGCGCTCGGCGCAGTCGGCGAACATCCGCACGGCCACCTTG
This sequence comes from uncultured Candidatus Rokubacteria bacterium, assembly GCA_963827505.1. Lineage (GTDB taxonomy): Bacteria > Methylomirabilota > Methylomirabilia > Rokubacteriales > CSP1-6 > AR5. Next base: position 911,572 of record CAWHBD010000001.1, read on the forward strand.
AAGACCTCGTTGCCCTTCATCTTCGCGTAATGCAGGCCCTGGGCGACCGTCTCGGCGGTGGCCGGATGGCGGGAGCCTCCGCCCGGCAGGTAGAGCAGGTCCCAGTACTGCCCGTCCGAGTAGAGGTCGACGTCGATGATCCCGCGATCTTCCTCGGTCGCCTCCAGCACGGCGGCGCCGGCGGCGTCGGCCAGCAGGATGCACGTGCCGCGATCGGTGAAGTCGGTGATGCTTCGACAAGGTCTCGGCGCCGATGCACCAGCACGCGCTTGTACTTGCCGGTCTGGATGAACTGGGCCCCGGTGACCATGCTGTAGACCGAGCCCGCGCAGGCGGCCATGAGGTCGACCGAGCCCGCCCGCCGGCAGCCCAGCCGGTGCTGCACGATGTTGCCGACCGACGGGAAGATCATGTCGGGCGTGGTGGTGCCGACGGCGATGAACTCGATGTCCTCGGGCACGAGGTTGGCGCGCTCCAGCGCCTGCTGAGCGGCCTTCACGGCCAGGTCGGACGTCGCCTCGCTCTCGTCGGCGATGTGCCGCTGCGCGGATCCCCGTGCGCTGCACGATCCACTCGTCGCTGGTCGCGACCATCTTCTCGAGCTCGGCGTTGGTCAGCACCCGCTTGGGTGCGTAGGCGCCGACGCCGGTGATCCTGGCCCGCGTCATTCCCGGCCCCCCTCTCGCCCGCCTCGCGTGATCTCGGCTTCCAGCGCGGCCTTGATGTGCTCGTTGAGGCCGGCGTTGGCCCACTCCGCCGCCACCCGCACGGCGTTCTTGATGGCCTTCACCGGCGAGGCGCCGTGACAGATGATGGCGGCGCCGTCGATGCCGAGCAGCGGCGCCCCGCCCATTTCCGTGTAGTCCACGCGTTTGCGGAACCGCGTGAAGGCCGGCACCGCCAGCGCCGCTCCCATCTTCGAGCGCAGGTCGCGCGTGAGCTCTTCCTTGATCATGGAGCCGACCATCTCGGCCAGGCTCTCGGAGATCTTGAGCGCGACGTTGCCGGTGAAACCGTCGGTGACGATGACGTCGCAGTTACCGTTGTAGATGTCGCGACCCTCGATGTTGCCGATGAAGTTGAGCCGACGACTCCTTGAGCAGGTCGTAGGACTCGCGGGTGAGGTCGTTGCCCTTGCCCTCCTCCTCGCCCACCGACAGCAGCCCCACCCGCGGCCGCTCCAGGCGCAGGATGTCGCGCGCGTAGACGTGGCCCATGATGGCGAACTGGAAGAGGTGCCACGGCTTCGGCGTGACGTTGGCGCCGGCGTCGATCAGGACCGTGAAGCCGCGCAGACTGGGCAGCACCGCCGCGATGGCCGGCCGGTCGATCCCGCGCAGGACGCCGATGACGAACATCGAGATGGCCATGGCCGCGCCGGTGTTGCCGGCCGAGATGAAGGCGGCCGCCTTGCCGTCGCGGACCAGCTCGGCGGCGATGCGCAGCGAGGAGTCGCGCTTTCGGCGCAAGGCCAGCGAGGGACTCTCGGCCATGCCCACGACCTCGGAGGCGTGGCGGACCTCGAGTTCGAGCGATCTGGGCCTCCAGTCGCTGGAGCTCGACCTCGACGGCGTGGCGGTCACCCACGAGGACGACGGAGGCCCCGAACTCCCGCACCGCGGCCACCGCGCCCTCGACGACGACAGCGGGGCCGTGGTCGCCGCCCATCGCATCGACGGCGATTTTCATACGTTCACCGGCTCCGGCCGCGCGCGGCCACCCGTGACAGGGGGCGCGGCGCTACGCCGTCTCGACGGTCAGGACTTCGCGGCCCTTGTAGTACCCACAGTGCGCGCAGATGCGGTGCGGCATCTTGCTCTCCCGGCACTGGGGACACACCGCGCGGGTGGGCGGCGCCAGCTTGTAGTGCGTGCGGCGCTTGCGCCCGCGTGCGCGGGAGTGGCGTCGTTTCGGCAGCGGCATGACGGAATGTCCTTTCTTTCGGCCCCGGGAATGTCAGTTGGTAGGCCGGGCGGCCAGGTCGCGCAGGGCGGCCAGCCGCGGGTCGGGCGGGCGCTGCGCGCACGTACAGGCCACAACGTTGCGGTTGGCTCCGCAGGAGGGGCACAGCCCCCGACACTCGGGCTGGCACAGGGGCTTCATCGGCATGGCCAGCATCGCTTCGTTCTCCACCACCCGGGCCAGGTCGAGCTCGTCGTTGACGTAGAAGTCGACGTCGAGGTCGTCGGCACCCAGCTCGACGCTGTCGGCGCCGACCGGCCGCGGTAACACCCGGACGTCGATCTCGGAGTCGAGGCGGCCCGCGAAGGTCTCCAGACAGCGGCTGCACGTGAGCGGCCCTGTCGCTGACAGCCGGCCACGCACGAGCACCTCGCCCTCGTCGGGCTCGACCTCGAGCGCGATCGATTCGAGCCGCCAGGCGGGGTCGCTGAACGCGGACGGAAACGCCGCAACGTCGTCGAACCGGAGCCCTTGCTCCTCGAGCTCGGAGACGCGGATGATCATCACTGCTGCATCCCTCGACGGGGCGGGCGCCCGGTGCGCCGGGACCTCGTAAGTCTCTGTCATTAAAGATGTTTTCAAGTAAACCGGCTCAGTATAACGACGGGGTCTCGGCAAGTCAAGGTGTTTGACCACTCTGCAGCCGTTTGGTACCCTTCGATTGCGTCACTTCCCCGAGGAGGGAACCATCCATGTCCAACGTCTTGAAGACCGGCCTGCTCCTGGCGGTCCTGACCGTGATGCTCGTGCTGCTGGGCGGAGCCATCGGCGGGCGCCAGGGCATGATGCTGGCGTTCATCCTGGCGCTGGCGATGAACTTCGCCAGCTACTGGTGGTCCGACAAGATCGTCCTCGCCATGTACCGCGCGCAGCCGATCACCGAGGCCCAGGCGCCCGGTCTCTACAACATGGTCCGGCGGCTGGCCACCAAGGCCGGCGTGCCGATGCCGCGGGTGTATCTCATCCCGACCGAGCAGCCCAACGCCTTCGCCACCGGGCGTAACCCCGAGCACGCCGTGGTCGCCGTCACCGAGGGCATCATGCGGATCCTCGACGACGACGAGCTGGAAGGCGTGCTGGCCCACGAGCTGGCCCACGTGGTCAACCGCGACATCCTGATCTCGACGATCGCCGCCACGCTGGCCGGCGCGATCACCTACCTGGCCCACATGGCGCAGTGGACGGCCATCTTCGGCGGCGGCCGCCACTCCGACGACGAGGACTCGCCGAGTCCGATCTCGATGATGCTGATGGCCATCGTGGCTCCGCTGGCGGCGCTCCTCGTGCAGATGGCCGTGTCGCGCTCGCGCGAGTTCCAGGCCGACGCCACCGGGGCCCACCTGGCCGGCCGCACGTGGGGCCTGTCCAAGGCGCTCGAGAAGCTCGAGATGGGCTCCCGCGCGGTACCCATGGACGCCAGCCCGGCCACCGCGCACCTGTTCATCGTCAACCCGCTCAGCGGGCGGACGCTCATGAAGCTGTTCTCCACGCATCCGCCGATGGAAGAGCGCATCGCGCGGCTGCGCGCCATGCGACTCGGCGGGTAGCGGTCGCCTCGCGCTCGGCCGGGGACGCTCGAGTCCCCGGGCAACCCTGACGGCGATGGACTGGCGCTGGCGACCCGAGGTCGCGCTGCCGCTGGCCATCGCCGTCGTCGTCTATGCGATCGGCTGGGCGCGACTGGCCCTGCGCAGCCCCGCCGGCCGACGTCCCGCCTCGCTGGCCCGGCTGACGCTCGCTCTGGCCGGCCTGGTCGTCATCGCCATCGCGCTGCTCGGCCTGCACGACGCCGCCCACGAGCGGTTCCTCGCCCACATGGTCCAGCACGTCCTGCTCATGATGGTGGGGGTGCCGTTGCTGCTGCTCGCCGATCCGTTGCCGGCCGCGCTGTGGGCGCTCCCGGCCGCGGGGCGGGCCCGGATCGGTGCGCTGCTGCTCCGCCGCTCCCCGGCCCGCCGCGGCTGGGACGCGCTCACGCGGATGCCGGTGGCGTGGACGGTCTACGCCGCCGTCCTGTGGGTCTGGCATCTACCGGCCGCTTACGATGCCGCCCTGGCCTCACCCTGGGTGCACGATCTCGAGCACGCGGCCTTCACCCTGGCCGCGATCGTCTTCTGGTGGCCGGTCATCGGACCGGCGCCGCGAGCGACCGCTCCGCCCTCGGCAGTCGCGCGAGTCGTCTACCTCGTGCTGGCGGCGTTCTCGAGCGGCGCGCTCGGCGTGCTGCTGGCCGCCAGCCCGGCTCCGCTCTACGCGTACACGGCCCGCGACCCGACGATCGGCCCGCTCGAGGACCAGGCGTGGGGTGGCATCGTGATGTGGGCCGTGGGCGGAGCGATCGACATGGCCGCGATCCTCGCCATCGTCGCTCGCGTCATCGGCGGCGGCGAGCGGAGGCGCGTTTCTTGACCCGACCGGAACCGTGGGCGAGAATGGGCCGGTTCCACGCATGGTTGCCGTACCTCTCGTCCACATCGCCGGTCTCGTTCGCGTCTTCGGAGCCCACCGCGTGCTCGACGGCGTCGACCTCGACGTCGCCGCCGGCGAGGCCGTCGCGCTGCTGGGGGCCAACGGCGCCGGCAAGACCACCCTGCTGAAGATCGTCGCCACGCTGCTGCGGCCCACGCGCGGCACCGCCCAGGTGGCCGGCCACGACTGCGTGCGCGACGCCGAGTCGGCGCGAGCCGTCCTCGGCGTGGTGACCCACGGCAATCACATCTACGAGGACCTCACCGCCCGCGAGAACCTGGCGTTCTGGGCGCGGCTGCGCGGCCAGCCGGCCGACGCCGACACGCTGATCGGCGCGCTGGCCGACGTCGACCTCGACCGCCATGCCACCGCGCGCGTGCGCACGTTCTCGGCGGGCATGCGGCGCCGGCTGGCCCTGGCCCGGCTCTCGCTCACGACCCCGCGCGTGCTGCTGCTCGACGAGCCCTTCGCCGGTCTCGATCAGCGCGCGCGCAAGTGGCTGGAGGGGCGGCTGGAGGCGTTCAAGGCCGGCGGCGGCGCGCTGCTCATGGCCACCCACAGCTTCGGCCGCGAGCTCGGCCTCTCCGACCGCCTGGCCATCCTCGCCGGCGGCCGCGTCGCGCTCGACACCCCGCGGGCCGGGCTCGACGCCCAGGACGTCCAGCGGCTCTACCTGGCCCACGCGGAGGATCTCTCCTGACGTACGCGCGGCGCGCCCTCACCGTGGCCTGGAAGGATCTGCTGATCGAGCGCCGCTCCAAGGAGACGCTCAACGCGCTGCTGTTCTTCTCGCTGGCCCTGCTCTTCATCTTCCAGTTCGCGCTGGGCCCGGACCGCGAGCGGCTAGCCGCGGTGCTGCCGGGCCTGCTGTGGCTCGGCTTCATCCTGAGCGGCGTGCTCGGGCTGGGCCGCGCCTTCCTCGTCGAGCGCGAGAACGACTGCTGGGAGGCGCTGCTCCTGGCCCCCGGCGACAAGTCGGCCATCTACGTCGGCAAGCTGCTCGGCAGCCTCCTGCTGATGGCGGTGGTGGAGACCCTCGTGCTGGCGCTCTTCGTCGTCTTCTTCGACGTCGACCTCGGCCCCGCCCTGCCCGGCCTGATCCTCGTGATCGCTCTCGGCACGGTCGGCATCGCGGCCGTCGGCACCCTCTTCGCCGCCATGACCGCCCAGGTGCGCGCGCGCGAGCTACTGTTCCCGGTGCTGCTGTTGCCGGTGCTGGTGCCGGTGTTGCTGGGAACCGTGAAGGCCACCGAGGCGTTGCTGCTGCGAGAGCCCCTGGGCGCCGTCAGCCACTGGCTGAAGCTCCTGGCCGCGGCCGATGTCGTCTACCTGGCCGTCGGAGTCCTCACCTTCGACGTCATCCTGGAGGGGTGAGCGCGCGATGACCACCGTGCTGGGCTGGCTCGCCGGTCTCGGTCTGGTCGTCGGCCTCGTCATGGGCTTCGGCGTGGCACCGCGCGAGGTCACCCAGGGCAACGTGCAGCGCATCATGTACGTCCACGTGCCGGCGGTGTGGGTGGCCTACCTCGCTTTCGCGGCGGGGCTGGTGGGGTCGATCACCTATCTGGCGCGACGGCGGCCCGGCGCCGATCAGGTGGCGCACGCCGCGTGCGAGGTCGGCACGCTCTTCCTCGGCGTCAACATCGCCACCGGGGCCATCTGGGGCAAGCCGACGTGGGGGACCTGGTGGACGTGGGACGCGCGGCTCACCAGCGTGGCCGTCGTGTTCGTGATGTTCCTGGCCTACCTGCTGCTGCGGGCGGCGGTCGAGGACCGCGAGCGCGGGGCCCGCTACGCCGCCGTGGTGGGCATCGTGGCCGCCCTGAACATCCCGCTCGTGCACTTCTCCGTGTACTGGTGGCGGACGCTGCATCAGCCGCCGTCACTGCTCAAGCCGGGGTCGAGCACGATGCCGCCGGTGATCCTCACCACGCTGCTCGTCAACTTCGCCGCGCTGGCGCTGCTCTGCGCCTACTTCGTCGCCCGGCGCGCCCGTTTGCTGGCCGCCGAGGAGGAGGCTCTGGCCTGATGCCGGACAACTGGGGGTTCGTCGCCGCCGCCTACGCCGTCGCCGCCGTCGTCCTCGGCAGCTACTGGCGCATGCTCAACCGCAGGGAACGCGAGCTCGCGTCCCTGGGCGGGGCCGGAGTACGGAATGACCGGGCGAATCGGAGCCACCGCCCTTCTGAGACAGCCCACCCACGCCCCGATCCAGGCAAGCGGCCCCCGCTCCAATGAAACCGAAATTTCTCGTCGGCGGCGCCGTGATCGCGCTGGCGCTCGGCTACATGATCTGGGCCGGCGTCACCCAGTCCGCGGTCTACTTCGTCACGCCCTCGGAGCTGCAGGCCGCCCCGGTGGCCGGCAAGGCGTACCGGCTGGGCGGCCTCGTCGCGCGCGGCTCCCTCGTGTGGGAGCCGGCCACGCTGAACCTCACGTTCGCCATCTCCGACGGCAAGACCACCGTGCCCGTCCGTCACCACGGCGCCGCCTCCCGACCTCTTCGGTGAGGGGCGGGGCGCGGTGGTCGAGGGCCAATGGACGCCGCGAGGGCTACTTCAAGGCGACCCACATCATGGCCAAGCACTCCGAGGAGTACAAGGCGCCGCACGATACGAAGGAGGCGCAGTCCAAGCGGCTCCTCGACACCCTCGACAAGGCGGAGCGATGATCCCGGAGATCGGCACCGGCGCCCTCCTGGTGGCCCTCACCCTGGCGCTGTACGGCGCCGTCGTGGCCGCCCTCGGGGCCCGGCGGGGGCGGGTGGCGATGGTGGAGTCGGCCCAGCACGCCGCTCTCGGGGTCTTCGTGCTGCTGACCGGGGCGATGCTGCTACTCGTCTACGCGTTCCTCACGTTCGACTTCTCCGTGCGCTACGTGTCCATCAACACCAATCTGGGGACGCCCTTCTACTACCGGATCACCGCGCTGTGGGGCGCGCTGGAGGGCTCGATCGTCCTGTGGGCGTGGATGGTCGCCCTCTACACACTGATCGTGATCCTCCGCCACCGCACCAGCGCGCGCGAGCTCTACCCCTGGGTCCTCACCGTGATGCTCGGCGTGGTCTCGTTCTTCCTCCTCGTGATGACGGTGGCGGCCCCGGTGTTCGCGCGGGTGACGCCGATCCCGGCCGACGGCCGCGGCCTCAATCCGCTGCTCGAGGACTCCGGGATGATCACGCACCCGGTGGCCCTCTACCTCGGCTTCACCGGCTTCACGGTGCCCTTCGCGTTCGCCATCGCCGCCCTCGTCACCGGCCGCGTCGGCGACTTCTGGATCACCACGACGCGCCGGTGGACGATCCTGGCCTGGTACTTCCTGTCGCTCGGCCTGCTCATCGGCGGCTGGTGGAGCTACCACGTGCTCGGCTGGGGCGGCTACTGGGCGTGGGACCCGGTCGAGAACGCCGCCTTCATGCCGTGGCTCACGGCGACGGCGCTCCTGCACTCGGTGATGATCCAGGAGCGGCGGCGGATGCTGCGGCTGTGGAACGTGGCGCTGGTGATCCTCACCTTCAGCCTCACCCTCTTCGGCACCTTCCTCACCCGCTCGGGCATGATCGCCTCGGTGCACGCCTTCAGCCAGGGCTCCATCGGCATCTTCTTCCTCAGCTTCCTGTCGCTGGTGGTGCTGGTGGCCCTGGCCCTCATCGCCTGGCGCTGGGACACCCTCGGGGCCCAGGGCCAGCTCGACTCGGTCGTCTCCCGCGAGTCGGCCTTCTTGCTCAACAACGTGCTGCTGGTGGCGGCCACCTTCACGGTGTTCTTCGGCACCGTCTTCCCGCTGCTGTCGGAGGCGGTGCGCGACGTCAAGGTCAGCGTGGGGGCGCCGTTCTTCAACCAGGTGAACGTCCCGCTGTTCCTCTCGCTGATCTTCCTCATGGGCGTGGGGCCGCTCATCGCCTGGCGGCGGGCCTCGGCCGAGAACCTCAAGCGCAACTTCCTGGCGCCGGTGGTGATCGGCCTGGTCGCCGCCGCCGTGCTGCGCCTGCTCGGCGTCGGCTCCGTGCTGGTGCTGGTCTCGCTGGCGCTCACGGTCTTCGTCGCGGCCGCGATCACGGTGGACCTCGTGCGCGCGACCCGGGCCCGCCGCACGATGGGCGAGCGCCCGGCTGGCCGCCCTCGGCGGCCTGCTGCGCCGGCACAACCGGCGCTACGGCGGCTTCATCGTGCACCTGGCCATCCTCGTCGTCGCCGTCGGGGTCACCGGCTCCCAGGCGTGGTCGGTGCACACCGAGACCACGCTCAAGCGCGGCGAGCAGGCCGAGCTGGGTGGCTATCGCATCCGCTTCGAGGGGCTGCGGGAGAGTCAGGAGTCCAATCACGGCAAGGTCACCGGGACCTTCACCGTGGTCAACGGCCGGGCCGCCGGCACCGTGCTGTACCCGGCCAAGAAGTTCTATCCGCAGGAGCAGTCCCCCATCGCCTACGTCGACTACCGCCTCGGACTGATCGACGACATCTACGTGGTGCTGGGCGACTTCGCCCGCGACGGGACCTCGGCCACCGTGAAGCTGCAGATCAACCGCATGGTCTCGTGGATCTGGATCGGCGGCCTCGTGCTCACGCTCGGCACCCTGCTGGCCGTGTTGCCGGAGCCCCGGCGGAAGGCCGCGTGACGCGAGGCTGGCGATGGCTGTTGCCGCTGGCGGCGGTGCCGCTGCTGGCGCTGCTCGCCTACGGCTTCCGGCATCGACCCCCGCGACATCAAGTCACCCCTGGTCGGCCGGCCGGCGGCGAGCTTCGCGCTGACGTCGTTCGAGGGGCAGCCGGTGACGCTGGCGGCGCTGCGGGGCAAGGTGGTCGTGCTCAACTTCTGGGCGTCGTGGTGCTACCCGGCCTGCTACGAGGAAGCGCCGGTGCTGGAGCGCGGCTGGCGGGCGTACCGCGAGCGTGGCGTCGTCGTGCTCGGCGTGGACATCCAGGACAAGGAGGAGGCCGGCCGCAAGTTCATCCGCGAGTTCAGCCTCACCTTTCCCAACGCCCCCGACCCGGCCGGCAAGGTCTCGATCGACTACGGCGTCTACGGCGTGCCCGAGACCTTCTTCATCGACCGACAGGGCCGGATCCGCGTCAAGCACGTGGGCGCGGTGACCGACGCAGGTGTTCCGCGACACCGTGGAGACGCTGCTGGCCGAGCCGGCCCCGGGGGATGATGCCCACCTCCTCGATCCGGAGGGCGGCGGTGCGGCTGGCGATCCTGGTGCTCCTGCTGGAAGCGGCGCCGGCACCCGCGCAGCAGCCGGCCCGCCCCGTGAACGAGCAGGAGCTCTACGCCGTCGCCTCCGAGCTGCGCTGCGTCGGTCTGCCAGAACCTCTCGGTGGCCGACTCGCCCTCGGAGATGGCCAACCAGATGCGCGCGCTCGTGCGCGAGCGGCTGGCCGCCGGTGACAGCCCGGCCCAGGTCCGCCAGTACTTCGTGGAGCGCTACGGCGACTGGATCCTGCTCTCGCCCCCCCGCCGCGGCTTCACGCTGCTGGTGTGGGTGGCGCCGCTGGTCGCCGTCGTCCTCGGCCTGGGCCTGGTCGCGCTGCTCCTGCGCCGGTGGACGCGCCGGCCGCGCCCCACGCCGCCGCCGCGTGGACGCGGCGATGAGCGAGCGCATCCGGCGCGAGCTCGAGAGCGAGCCGTGACGTCCACTCTCGGCGTGACGCTGGCCGTGGTCGCCATCGGCCTGCCGGCCATCGCGTTCGCGGTGTGGCCGATGGTGCGCCGTGCGGGCGCCGGCCGCGGCACGCTGCTGCCGCTGCCGCCGGACGCGCGCGAGCAGCTCGCCGAGGACCGCCGGGCGGCGCTGCGCGCCCTGCGGGAGCTGGACTTCGAGCACGACGCCGGCCACGTCTCCGACGCCGACTATGCCGACCTCCGCGCGCGCTACGAGGGCGAGACGGCAGAGATCCTCACCGAGCTGGACCGGCTGGGGGCCGCGCCGGCCACCGTGGCGGCGGCGCCGGCCGAGGCGGCCGCACCCGTGGTCGTCCGCCAGGGCTGGCGTCACCCGCTGGCGATCGGGGTGGCGGCGGTGGCCCTGGTCGTCTTCGGCGTGGGACTCGGCGTGGGTATCGTGCGCTACACGGAGCCCGACCCCAACGCCGGCGCCCCCATGCCCGGTAGCCGCCCGCTGGCCGGCATGGACGCGCCCAGCGCGGCGAACGCGCCGCGGGGACCGGTCACCCCCGAGATGCTGCAGGGCATGCTGCAGGCGGCCCGGGCCAGCCTCTTCGAGCGGCGCTACAACGAGGCCATCGCCGCCTACCAGGCCGTGCTCAAGCGCGATCCCAACAACGTCGACGCGACCACCCACCTGGGGCTCATCGCCGCCATCGCGGCCCAGGGCGAGCACGGACCCGAGATGGTCGACCGCGCGCTCGAGCTCTTCGACCGGGCCCTGGCGATCGACCCCAACTACCCGCCCGCCCTGCTCTACCGCGGGCAGGTCCTGTTCGAGGTCCGCAAGGACGTGCCGGGGGCGATCAGGTCGTGGGAGAAATTCGTCGCGGTGGCGCCGCCCGGCGAGGATCGCGACCGGGTGGCGAAAATGCTGGCCGACGCTCGCGCCCAGGCGGGCGGGGGCCCCAAGCGCTAGACCGTCAGCGGCGGCCGAGGCCGGCCGGAGCGGTCGCGCCGGCCGAGGCCCGCTTCACCGACAAGGGGATCGCCAGCACCGACTCGCCCTTCACGACGATCACGGGCACGGTCCAGATCGCCTCGACCTGCACCTTCTTGTCGTCGTTGGTCACGACCACGTCGCGCTCGGACAGGGGGATGCCCGCCTCGCTGGTGGCCTTCATGACCCGGGCCTTGATCTCACCCGGCGGGACGGCATCGATGCCGTCCTTGGTGATGATCTCGTCGACCGCGTTGTTGACCGCGATCCAGGACCAGGCGGCGATCATCCCGGAATAGGCGACGTAGCAGAACCCCACGATCACCAGACCCCACATGAACACTTTCATGCGCGGCTCGCCCTCCCGGAACGATTATCAGTCTTTCGGGAGGTAGACCCAAATCTTGCCGGCGGCCGGCAGGCCCAGGGTGATCGTTTGACCGTCGCCGGAGGCCGTCACGGTGCCCGCCCACGGCGCCACCTCGGTGATGCGCAACCTCCGGCCGGGCCGGACGTTCTGACGCCAGAGGAACTCCAGGAGGTTCTTGTCCGCCTCGGCCTCCTCGGTGATGCGCTCCACGACCACCGAGGCCCCCTCGGTGGCCTGGGCCAGCGGGAACGGCTCGCGGTTGGTCGGCCGGGGCATGCCGGGGATGGGGTTGCCATGCGGGCACGTGGAGGGCATGCCGAGCATCTCGGCCAGGCGGTCCTCCACCCGCGGCGACAGCGCGTGCTCCAGGCGGTGGGCCTCCTCGTGGGCGTCGGTCCAGTTGAGCCCGAGGGTGTCAGTGAGCCAGCGCTCGAGCAGGCGGTGGCGCCGGGCCATCACCTCGGCGATCTGGCGCCCCTTCGTGGTGAGGTTCAGCTCCTTGCCGCGTCCCACCTTGACGTAGCCGCCCCGGGTCATTCGCTGGATCGATTCGGTCACCGCCGGCGCCGAGATGCCCATGTGCTTGGCCAGGCGGGCTCCGATGACCGGCTTGTCGCTGCCGCCCAGATCGTAGATGGCGGCCAGGTAGTCCTGGACCGATGCAGTCGTGTGATTGGTCCGCTCGGGGGCGGTGCGCTGGCCCTTACTTTTTAGGATTGACGACTTTGCCATATTAGGGTTACCTAATGCTCCGGTTCGCGACCGAACGCAGTATACCCGAGAAAGGAACGCGTATGCGACGGACATCGCTGCTGTTCGCGCTGGCGGCCGCGCTGGGGGCCGTCCTGACCCTGGTCGTGGCCCCCTCGGCGCCGACGAGCGCCCAGGGAGGCGAGGTGGTCGTCTACACCGCCCGCCACTACGGCCAGGAGGCCGCCTTCGAGGCCTTCACCAAGAAGACCGGCATCACCCTCAAGCTGCTGGCCGGGCAGACGGGCGAGCTCTTCGAGCGGCTGAAGGCCGAGGGCGAGCGCACGCCGGCCGACGTCCTCATCACCGTGGACGCCGGCAACCTCTGGAACGCCGGCCGGGCCGGGCTCCTCGCCAAGGTCGACTCCCCCGAGCTGACGTCGAACATCCCCGCCAACCTTCGCGATCCCGAGCAGCGCTGGTTCGGCCTCACCGTGCGCGCGCGCACGATCATGTACAACACCAAGAAGGTCACGCCGGCCGAGCTCTCGACCTACGAGGCGCTCGGCGACCCCAAGTGGAAGGGGCGCATCTGCCTGCGGACCTCCTCGTACATCTACAACCAGTCGATGCTGGCCACGCTGATCAAGCGCTACGGCGAGCCGCGCACCGAGGAGATCACGCGGGCGTGGGTGGCCAACCAGCCGACGCTGATCAACGGCGACACCAAGATCCTCGAGACGATCGCCGCTGGCCAGTGCGACATCGGGCTCACCAACCACTACTACCTGGCCCGACTCCTGGCCAAGGACGCCGCCTTCCCGGTGGCGCCGTTCTGGGCGAATCAGGCCGACCACGGGGACGCACATCAACGTGTCGGGCGCCGGGGTGACGACGCACGCCAAGAACCGCGCGAACGCCGTCAAGTTCATCGAGTTCCTGTCCAGCCCCGAGGCCCAGCAGATGTTCGCCGACATCTCGTTCGAGTATCCGGCCAACCCCCAGGCGAGCGTGAACGCCATCGTCGCCAAGTGGGGCAAGTTCAAGCAGGACGACATCAACGTCGCCGCCGCCGGTGAGTTCCAGGCGGCGGCTGTGAAGCTCGCCGACCGCGCCGGCTACAAGTAACCCTGGCCATCTCGCTCGCGCACGCCCGGGGGCCGCGACGGTCATCGCCGCGGCCCCCGTCGGCGTGGACCTTCACCGCGGTCGCCGTCGCAACCCTCCTGGCGATCCCGTCGCTGGCCGTCGTGTCCTCCCTCACCCAGCCGGCCCGGGGCGTGTGGGCGCACCTCTGGCGCACCCAGCTCCTCGAGCTCGCGCTCAACACCGTCGCCCTCGTCGCCGGCGTCGGACTCGGGACCCTCGTGCTCGGCACCGCGCTCGGCTGGCTCGTCACCTCGTACGAGTTCCCGGGCCGCCGTCTCTTCGAGTGGGCGCTCATCCTGCCGCTGGCCTGCCGGCCTACGTGATCGGCTTCGCGATGCTGGGGCTGCTCGAGTACCCGGGGCCCGTGCAGACGGCGATGCGGCAAGCGCTGGGGCCCGGGGCCGCGCTGCCGAACCCTCGGTCGTACGGGGGCGTGGTGCTCGTGATGACACTCGTCTTCTACCCGTACGTCTACCTCCTGGCCCGCACCGCCTTCCGCGAGCAGGGCGCGGCCACGCTGGAGACGGCGCGCACGCTGGGCCGCACGCGCTGGCAGGCGTTCCGCCACGTCTCGCTTCCGATGGCCCGCCCCTCCCTGGTGGCCGGCGCCTCGCTGGCGATGATGGAGGCGCTGGCCGACTTCGGCACCGTCGCCACCTTCGGCTATCGCACGCTCACCGAGGCCATCTACCGGGTCTGGTACGGCATGTTCGACCGGGTGGCGGCCGCCCAGCTCGCGACGCTGCTCCTGGGCTTCGCGCTGTCGCTGCTCGTGCTCGAGCGGGCCCTGCGCGGCCGCGCACGCTTCGCGCAGAGCCAGCGGCGCGGCCCCGGCGCCGAGCGCGTGCTCCTTGCCGGCGGCCCGGCCGCGCTGGCCAGCGTCGCGTGTGCCCTGGTGCTGGCGGCCGCGTTCGTGGCGCCCGTCGGCCGCCTGCTCGTGTGGGCCGCCGACGGAGGCTGGCGCTCGATGGGCGGGGCGCTGGGCCCCGTGCTGGTCAACACGGTGGTCCTGGCCGCCGCCGCCGCCGCCGTCACCTGCGCCCTCGCCCTGGCTCTGGGCTACGCCGCGCGGCTGCACCCGTCCACGAGCGTGCGCACGGCCACGCGGCTGGCCGGCCTCGGCTACGCGCTGCCCGGCTCGGTCATCGCTGTGGGCGTGCTGATTCCCCTGGCCCGTCTCGATCACGCGCTGGCCGGCGCGGCGGAATGGCTGCTCGGCCGCCCGGCCGCGCTCGTGCTGACCGGCTCGGCCGCCGCGCTCGTCTTCGCCTACGTCGTGCGGTTCGTCGCGGTGAGCCTGCAGACGCTGGAGGCGAGCATGCTCAAGATCCCGCCGTCGCTCGACGATGCCGCTCGCTCGCTCGGCGCCGGCACCGGCCGCACCCTGGCCCGCATCCACCTGCCGTTGATGCGCGGCGGCGTCTTGACCGCGCTCGTGCTCGTCTTCGTCGAGACGGTGAAGGAGATGCCGGCCACGCTGCTCCTCCGACCCTTCGGCTTCGACACGCTCGCCGTCGCCGTCTGGGAACGCACGGCCGAATCGCAGTGGCTCGAAGCCTCGATCCCCGCACTCGCCATCGTCGCCGCCGGCCTCCTCCCCGTCTTCCTCGCCATCCGCCTCTCCTCGCGCTCGCGCTGAACGACTCCGGACATGACGGCCTCACAGCCGGCGTGTGCGCGTGAGGCGGCAGGCGGGTCCGGAGACTAGGTCCCCCGCTCGCGCCTCTGGCGAGCCGTGCCGCCGCGCACTCTCTCGGGGCGGGGCGAGCGAGCCACCGACGTTTGACAGCTCTTGTACAGCCGGGCTGATGGGTAACAGATTGATCCGGGCTGATGGGTAACAGGTTGAACTGGCCGGTAAGGGAGGATCCTTGCCGATGCCGTGGAGGGCAACCTGTCTCATGGACGAGCGAACGCAATTCCTCGCGGCATGTTTGGTGGGCGACGAGGCGATGAGCGTGCTGTGCCGGCGGTTTGGGGTGAGTCGCAAGACGGGCCACAAGTGGCTGGCGCGGTATCGGACCGAGGGGCCGCCGGGCCTGGCGGAGCGCTCGCATGCTCCGCACCGGCAGCCCCACGCCGTGCCCAGCCACCTGGTCGAGGCGATCATCGCGCTGCGGGGCCAGCATTCGCACTGGGGCCCGCGCAAGCTGCGGGCGTGGTTGCAGCAGCGGCGGCCCGGGCGGTGGCCAGCGGCGAGCACCATCGGGGTGGTGCTGCAGCGCGCGGGGCTGACGGTACCCCGGCGCGGGCGCCGCTGGGCGCGGCCTGCGGCGCCGTGCACCCGCGCGGCGGACGCCAACGAGGTGTGGGCCGCGGACTTCAAAGGATGGTTTCGCACCGGCGATGGCCAGCGGTGCGAGCCCTTGACCATCAGCGATCTGTACAGTCGCTACCTGCTGCGCTGCCAGGTCGTGGCCGCCCCCCGGGTCGAGCGAGTGCAGCCGCTGTTCGAAGCCACCTTTCGCGAGTACGGGCTGCCGCGCGTGATCCGCACCGACAACGGCTCGCCGTTCGCGGCGCTGACGGTCGCCGGGCTGTCGCGCCTGGCCGTGTGGTGGATCCGGCTGGGCATTCGGCCGGAGCGCATTGCGCCGGGCCACCCCGAGCAGAATGCCGAACATGAACGGCTGCATCGCACGCTCAAGCAGGAGCCGGCCCAACCGCCGCGCCCCAGCCTGCCCGCGCAGCCGCGCGCCTTCGATCGCTTCCGGCGGCTCTACAACGAGGAGCGCCCGCATGAAGCCCTGGCCCAGCAGCCGCCGGCCACGCGCTATGCGCCCTCGCCGCGGCCCTACCCCGAGCGGGTGCCGAGCGTGGAGTATCCGGACACCTATGTCGTGCGGCGCGCCCATCCCAACGGCGATATCAAGTGGCGCGGCCGCCGCGTGCGGATTAGCCAATCCCTGGCCGGCGAGCCGGTCGGGCTCGAGGAGATCGCCGATGGCTGCTGGCGTGTGTGGTTCGGCCCCGTCGAGCTCGGCTGCCTCGACGCTCGCCGATCCGAGCGCCTGCACTCGCGCTTCGTCACCCAAGACCTGTCACCTATCAGCCCGGGCTAAAGTGTTACCCATCACTCCGGTCTGTACCCCGGCACCCGAGCCCCCACTGGGGGATGGGGGCACGAGCGAGCCCCGCTTGCGTTCTACAGGCGAGCCAGCGGTGCGACCGGGGGACCTGGTCTCCGGACCCGCCTGCCGCCTCACGCGCGCACCTCACGCGCACACGCGGCCCGGGGAGCGCGACGGGCGCGGTGATATTCTGACGGGCATGAAAGCGGCGGATGCGGCGCAGCGGGTGACGGAGCTGCGCGAGCAGATTCATCGGCACGACCATCTGTACTACGTCGAGGCGCGGCCGGAGGTGTCCGACGCGGAGTACGACGGGCTGATGCGCGAGCTGAAGGCGCTGGAGGCGGAGTTCCCCGAGATGGTCACGCCGGAGAGCCCGACCCAGCGGATCGGGGGGACGCCGATCGAGGCGTTCCAGTCGGTCGAGCATCGCGTGGCGATGCTGTCGCTCGACAACGCGACCTCGCCCGAGGAGCTGCGGGAGTTCGAGGCGCGGATCACGCGGGCGCTGCCGGGGCAGCGCTTCACCTACGTATGCGAGCCCAAGATCGACGGGCTCGGGGTGGCGCTGGTGTACGAGCGCGGACGCTTCGTGCGGGGCGCCACCCGCGGCGACGGGCGCGTGGGCGAGGACATCACCGCGAACCTCCGGACGATCCGCAGCCTGCCCATGGTCCTGCGAGGAGCCCTGGCCGAGGTCGAGGATCTGGAGGTCCGGGGCGAGGTGTTCATGCCGCGCGCGGAGTTCGCGCAGCTCAACCGCGGCCTCGAGGAGGCTGGCGAGGCGACCTTCGCCAACCCGCGCAACGCCGCCGCCGGCGCCGTACGCCAGAAGGATCCCGCCGTCTCCGCGCGCCGCCCCCTCGACGCGTTCCTCTATCACGTACTCGTGGTCGCCCGGGCTCGTCTTCACGAGCCACTGGCAGGCCCTGGAGGCGCTGCGCGCGGCCGGGTTCCGCACGAACCCACGGTCGACGCGCGGGGAGTCGATCGACGAGGTGATCGCGGCGTGCGCGGCGCTGGAGACCGGGCGCGACGAGCTCGGCTACGACGCCGACGGCGTGGTCGTGAAGGTGGACGGCCTCGAGCTGCAGCGGCGGCTCGGCTCCACCGCGCATCACCCGCGCTGGGCCATCGCGTACAAGTTCACCGCCCGCCAGGCGACCACCCAGGTGCAGGCCATCGAGATCAACGTGGGCAAGACGGGCGCACTCACGCCGGTGGCCAAGCTCGGCGCCGGTGCCGCTGGCCGGCGTGACCATCAGCAACGTGAGCCTGCACAACGAGGACGAGCTGCGCCGCAAGGACGTCCGGGTCGGCGACACCGTGCTGATCGAGCGGGCCGGGGACGTCATCCCCTACGTCGTGCAGGTCGTGCTGTCGCGGCGCCCGGACGACACCGTGCCGTTCCACTTCCCCGACCACTGCCCGGCCTGCGGCGGCGTCGCCTTCCGGCCCGAGGGCGAGGCCGTCTGGCGCTGCACGAACGCCGCCTGCCCGGCCCAGCTCAAGGAGCGCCTGCTGCACTTCGGCTCCCGGCGCGCCATGGACATCGAGCACCTGGGCGAGGCCGTCGTCGAGCAGCTCGTCGACCGCGGCCTGGTCAAGGACTTCGCCGACCTCTACCGGCTCACCGTGGTCCAGCTCGTGGAGCTGGAGCGGCTGGCCGAGAAGTCCGCCGGCAACCTCGCCGCCGCCATCGAGGGCTCGAAGGGCCGCGGGCTGGCCCGGCTGCTCAACGCGCTCGGCATCCGGATGGTGGGCGAGCGCGTGGCCCGCGTGCTGGCCGTGCGCTTCGGCAGCGTCGAGCGCCTGCTCGCCGCCTCCGAGGACGAGCTGGCCGAGATCCACGGCATCGGCCCCAGCATCGCCGCCTCCGTCCGCAAGTTCCTCGCCGACGAGTCGAACCGCCGCGTGCTGGACGAGCTCGGCCGGCTCGGCGTCGACCTGACCGAGCGCACGACCACGGCTGACGGCCCCAAGCCGCTGGCCGGCAAGACGCTCGTCATCACGGGCACCCTGGCCGCGCTCTCCCGCGAGGCCGCTCGCGAGCTGGTCGAGTCGCTCGGCGGCCGGGTGACCTCGTCGGTGTCGCGCAAGACCGACTACGTGGTGGTCGGCGAGGCACCGGGCAGCAAGGCTGAGGACGCCCGCCGCCTCGGCGTCGCCGTGCTCGACGAGGCCGCTTTCCTCGATCTCACGCGTCGGGCATCATAGGCCCCGAGCGCAAGGGGACGCGATGAGGGGACTCGCCGAGATGTGGGAGGTCAGCGTGCCGTGAACCGGCCGGGCATCGCCGCCCTGCTCGTCCTCCTCGTCCTGGCGCCGGCCGGCCCCGCGCTCGCCCAGCCCGCCCGCGAGCGCGCGCTGGCCGACCTCCGGGGCGCCAGTGACGCCGCCGCCCGGCGGCTGGCCGCCCAGCAGCTGGCCGAGACCGGGACCATGGCCGACCTGCCGGCGCTGGCGACGGCGCTGCGCGACACCGATCCGCTCGTGCGCGGCTTCGTCGAGTCGGCGATGTGGTCGGTGTGGAGTCGCTCCGGCGTCGAGGAGATCGACCAGCTCTTTGCCGTCGGCGTGGCCCAGATGGGCCAGCGTCAGCTCGAGGCCGCCGTCGAGACGTTCAGCCGGGTCATCGAGCGCCGGCCGGAGTTCGCCGAGGGCTGGAACAAGCGCGCCACCGTGTACTATCTGCTGGGCGACTACCGCAGCTCGCTCGCCGACTGCGACGAGGTGATGGCGCGCAACCCGTATCACTGGGGGGCGCTGTCGGGCTACGGCATGATCTACATGCAGCTCGACCAGCCCGCCCGCGCCATCGACTATCTCCAGAAGGCGCTGGCCGTGAACCCCAACCTCGACCAGGTCGCCCAGACGATCGAAATCCTCAAGACGCTCTTGCTGCAACGCCGCCGCGACATGATCTGACCTCCAACCAGGAGAGACACCGTGATCGACGCCCTCAAGAAGATCTCCAGTCCCAGCGTGGCCAACGCCATCGAGACGTTCAATGTCCGTCCCCGCAACGAGGGCAACATGTCCTCGGAGATCCGCACGCTCTTCCCCGAGATGGGGCCGCTGGTCGGCTACGCCGTGCCCTGCGTGATCCGGGCCGAGCCGCAGCCGCTGCAGGGCCACCGGGCCAGCACCTACGGCTGGTGGGACTACGTCCTCACGATCCCGGCGCCGCGGGTCATCGTGGTGCACGACCTCGACGAGCCGCGCGGCCAGGGCGCCCAGTGGGGCGAGGTGCAGGCCAACATCCACAAGGCGCTCGGCTGCGCCGGTGTCATCACCGACGGCTCGGTGCGCGATCTCGACGAGGTCAAGGCGCTCGGCTTCCAGTTCGCGGCCGCCCACGTGTCGGTCTCCCACGCCTACGTCCACATGGTGGACTTCGGCCTGCCGATCAAGGTGGGGGGCTGTGGGTGAAGCCGGGCGACCTGATCCACGCCGACCAGCACGGCGCCGTCACCATCCCCGCCGACATCGCGGCCAAGATCCCGGAGGCGGTCGCCAAGGTCGAGGCCGATGAGCGGCAGATCATCAACGTGTGCCAGTCTCGTGACTTCTCGGCCGACAAGCTCAAGGAGCTGTTCAAGAAGATCCGGCCCGGCACGTACTAGGCGGGCAGAGCAGGAGGATTGCCGTGGCCGAGACCAAGGACGAGCTGCTGAACGAGGCCGCGCGGGAGTACAAGGCGCTGCACGAGGCGTGGCAGGGTCTCAACGAGACGCAGATGACCGAGGTGTGGCTGGGGACGTGGTCGGTGCGGGACATCGCCGCCCACATCGCCGGCTGGCACGCCGAGATGAGCCCCGCGCTGGAGCGACTGGCCCGCGGGGAGCGGCCCATCCCCCCGGGTGTGTCTTACGACGACGTGGACGGCTGGAACGAGCGGTTCGCGACGGCCCGGCGCACGATGCCGGTCGCCGACGTGCTGCTCGAGCTCGACCGCACCCACGAGCATTTCATGAAGGCGGCCGCCGCCGTGCCGGCCGAGCGCTTTCAGCCCGGCAAGACCGCGTGGAAGATCGTCGACGGCAACAGCGCCCACCACTACCGCGAGCACGGCGAACAAGTCCGCGCCTGGCGCCTGAGCCGCGGCGTGTAGCCGCACGAGAGCCTCCGCGCATCGGGTCGTCTCTCGCGGAGCCGCCGGGGACGCGGTCGCCCGGCCGCCCGGTCAACGCTCCGGCTGCGCGGGCTAAGGCGCGGACGGCGGCACCGTACTTGCGTAGATCCCAACGCGGAGGATCCATGCGCGTCTGGGTGGTCGCCGCCGCGCTGTGGGTCGGCCTGGCGGCGCCGGCGGGACCGAGCCCACTCCAGTACGACCTCGCCTGGACCGTCTTCGCGCGCCAGGGGGGCTGGCAGGGTCCGGACCCGGTCCCGATCCTCGCCGGTGAGCGCTCGGGCACGGGTGTCGCGCGGCTCCTGCGTGTGAGTCCGACCGTGCTGCGGCTGGAGTGGCAAGGGGCCGACGGTGATGGGCGGGGCTTGATCGGCCCCACTGGTCCGACGTCGTTCGAGTTCCCGTCCCCGCTGCCCCCCGCCGGCCCTCCGCCGCTGCCCCACCTCTCGGGGGGCGAGTATCAGTTCACCGGCGATCGTGACCGGCCGGCAACGTTCACCGTCGTCTACGTCGAGGGATTCATCTGCCGATCGACGCCAACCGCATGCGACGGGGTGTCGATGTGGGAGCGTCGCCTGGAGGCCACCGCGCGGCGGCGATGAGTCAGCGGGCGGGGCTGTCCCCTGCGGGGTTGCCGCCCGCGGGGTCGGCGGACCCGGCCGCCGCCGCCACGCCCTGGGCCAGCTCGCTCGGGGTGAATGGCTTGAGCACGACGCTCTTCACGCCGGTCTCGGTCGCGCGATTCATGATCTCGCGGGTACCGTGGGCGGTGATCATGACCACCCGCAGGGCCGGGCGCAGCGCCCACGCTCGCTGCACGAACTCCAGCCCGTTCAGCTCCGGCATCTTGTAGTCGACCACCAGCATCTCGGCGTCCTCGGCCTCCAGCTGGGCCAGCGCGGCCTTCACGTCGGTGAAGCCGTGCACGGCGTGGCCCTGGGCCTCCAGCACGCGGCGGCACATCAGCACGATGGTCGGCTCGTCGTCCACGACCACGATCTTCATGCACGGCTCCGTCGCTGGTCGCCCCGCAGCTTGTACTCCACGGCGTCCACCAGGGCCAGCCACGACGCCTCGATGATGTTGTCGGCGACGCCGACGGTGCCCCACGTCTCCCGGCCATCGCCGGAGGTGATGAGCACCCGCGTCTTGGCCGCGGTGCCCTTGGACTCATCGAGGATGCGAACCTTGTAGTCGAGCAGGCGGAGCTCCTTCAGGTTGGGGTAGAACTCCTCGAGCGCCTTGCGGAGGGCGTGGTCGAGCGCGTCGACGGGACCGTTGCCGGCGGCGGCGGTGTGCTCGAGGATGCCCTTCACGCGCAGGCGCACGGTGGCCTCGGCCACCGGCTCCTCGGCCGCGCTCTGCTCCTCCACGATGACCCGGTACGCCTCCAGCTCGAAGTACGGCGTGTGGCGGCCGAGCGCCCGCTCCATCAGCAGCTCGAACGAGGCCTCGGCGCCCTCGAACTGGAAGCCCTCGTCCTCCAGCGCCTTCAGGCGGTCGAGGATCCGCCGGGAGTCCGGGGTCTCGCGGTCGAGGTCGATGCCGAACTCGCGGGCCTTCCAGAGGATGTTGGACTTGCCGGACAGCTCGGAGACGAGCACACGCCGGTGATTGCCGATCGCCTCCGGATCGACGTGCTCGTAGGTCTCGGGATGCTTCTGCACGGCGGAGACGTGCATGCCGCCCTTGTGGGCGAACGCGGAGTCGCCGACGTAGGGCTGGGCCGACCACGGCGTGCGGTTGGCCAGCTCGGAGACGAAGCGCGAGAGGTCGCGCAGCTCACGCAGGTGCGGGGCCGGGACACAGTCGTGGCCCAGCTTGAGCACGAGGCTCGGGATGATCGAGACGAGGTTGGCGTTGCCGCACCGTTCCCCGTAGCCGTTGATCGTCCCCTGCACCTGGTCCACGCCCTCCGCCACCGCGGCCAGCGAGTTCGCGGCGGCGCAGTCGGCGTCGTTGTGCACGTGGATCCCCAGCGGCGTCTTCAGCCTGGCCTTCACGGTGCGGACGATGGCGGCCAGGTCGGCGGGCAGCGTGCCGCCGTTGGTATCGCACAGCACCAGCCAGCTGGCCCCGGCCTCCTCGGCCGCCTGCAGCGTGGCCAGCGCGTACTCGTGGTTGGCCCGGAAGCCGTCGAAGAAGTGCTCGGCGTCGAACAGCACCTCGTCCAGCCGCGGCCGCAGGTAAGCGATGGAGTCGTGGATCATCGCCACGTTCTCGGTCAGCGTGGTCTCCAGCGCGGCGGTGACGTGGAAGTCCCACGACTTGCCGACGATCGTGGCCACCGGCGCCCCCGACTCGAGGATGGCCCGCATGTTGGGGTCGGACTCGGTGGCGCCGCCGGCCCGGCGGGTCATCGAGAAGGCGGCCAGCTTGGCCTGCTTGAGGGTGACGTCCTGCATGCGCCGGAAGAAGCGTAGGTCCTTGGGATTGGAGCCCGGCCAGCCGCCCTCGATGTAGTGGATACCGAAGGCGTCGAGCCGGCTGGTCAGGCGGACCTTGTCCTCCATGGAGAACGACACGCCCTCGCCCTGGGTGCCGTCACGTAGGGTCGTGTCGTAAATCCTGATCAAACGGCGCATTTCAGGCTCCTCAGCCGATGTCCTGGAAGGTCAGGCCATCATGCGCTGCCGCAGCGCGGGGTGTCAAGATTGCGCAGACCAGGTAGGATGGCGCCATGAAGATCCTGGGCGTGATCCTCATCGTCGTCGGTATCGTGGCTCTGGCCTACCAGGGCATCACCTATACCTCCAGCGAGAAGGTAGTGGACCTCGGCCCTCTCAAGGTCGAGGCCAAGCGGGAGAGGACGATCCCGCTGCCGCCGATGGTGGGGGCGGCCGCCGTGGTCGGCGGCGTGCTCCTGATCCTGCTCAGTCGCCGGCGCTGACGCCGTCGGCCAGCCGGGCCTCCAGGCGCGCCTTCACCGCCGGCCACTCGTCGTCGAGGATGGAGAAGTACACCGTGTCGCGCTGGTAGCCGCGGACCAGCATGTGGCGCCGCAGCGTCCCCTCCCGCACCGCGCCCAGGCGGGCGATCGCCTCCTGCGAGCGCACGTTGCGCCCGTCGGTCTTGAGCGCCACCCGCACGCAGCCCAGCCGCTCGAAGCAGTGGGTCAGGAACAGGAGCTTGGACTCGGTGTTGGCCGGCGTGCGCCAGTGGGAGCGGGCCAGGAAGGTGGCCCCGATCTCGACCTGACGATCGGCGGGTCGGACGTCGAGCAGCCGGGTGGAGCCGATGGCCCGGCCGGTCTCGTTCCAGACCTGCGCGAAGACGATCGACTGGTTGCGCGCCATGGCCTCGCGCGCCTCGCGGATCAGAGTGAGCGTCTCCTCCAGCCTGGTCGGGGGCGGCCACGTCAGGTAGCGGCACACCTCCTCGTCCTGCATGGCCGCGAAGAGGTCGGGAGCGTGGCGTTCCTCGATCGGCTCCAGCGTCACGTAGGTGCCGGCCAGGACGACCGCCGTCAGGTCCACCTCAGAGCACGCCGGCCTTGCGCAGCCGCGCGACCTCGGCCTTCTTGACGCCCAGCACCCGGGTCAGCACGCGCTCGGTGTGCTGGCCGAGCAGCGGCGGCGGCGTGGTGGCCTTGCCGGGGGTGGCGTGCAGTCGGACGGGCACGCCGAGCACGCGGAGCGCGCCCGCCTTGGGGTGGGGCAGCGTGACGATCATGCCCCGCGCCTTCAGATGGGCGCTCTCGCACACCTCGGCCACCGTGCGGATGCGGCCGGCCGGCACCCCGACCTCCTCGAAGCGCTTGAGCCAGTCGTCGGCCGAGCGGGTACCGAGGATCTCGTTCAGGCGGGGCACCAGCACGTCGCGGTTCTGCACGCGCGCGGCCACGGTCGCGTAGCGCGGATCCTTCATGAGCTCGGGGTGCTCGAGCGCCACGCAGCAGCGCTCCCACAACGAGTTGTTGGCGACGCCGAGCGTGAGATAGGCGTCGGCCGCCTTGAAGACCTCGTAGGGCACGATCGAGGGATGCTTGTTGCCGCGCCGCCCCGGCTTGTTGCCGGTACCGAAGTAGATGCCGGCCTGGTAGGTCAGCAGCGCGGCCATGGCGTCCTGCATCGAGATCTCGACCTTCTGGCCGCGCTTCGTCCGGTGGCGGGCCAGCAGCGCCAGGGTGATGCCGTGGGCGGCCGACATGCCGGCCACGAGGTCGGCGATCGACGTCCCCACCTTGACCGGCGGGCCGTCCTCGAAGCCGGTGATGTCCATGATCCCCGACTCGGCCTGCACCACGAGGTCGTAGCCGGCCCGGGCCGACTCCGGCCCCGACTCGCCGAAGCCCGAGATCGCGCAGTAGACGAGCCGGGGGTTGAGCTTGGCCAGGCTCTTGTAGCCGAGACCGAGCCGCTCCATGGTGCCCGTGCGGAAGTTCTCCAGGACCACGTCGCTCTTGCGGGCGAGCTTCTGCAAGATCGCCCGGCCCTCGGGCGCCTTGAGGTTGAGCGTGAGGCTCTGCTTGTTGCGGTTGACGGACAGGAAGTAGGTGGCCTCGCCGCCCAGGAACGGTGGCCACGACCGCGTGTCGTCGCCCTTGCCCGGCTCCTCGATCTTGATGACCTCCGCCCCCATGTCGCCGAGGATCATCGAGCAGAACGGCCCGGCCAGCACCCTCGTGAGATCCAGCACGCGCACCCCAGCCAGCGGTCGCTCAGCTCGCGGCACGTTGCCTCCCCTTCCACACCCGTAACGCACCGATGGTGGACGGGCTCCGGTTCACGGTGGAATTCAGCATTGCCGCGTAGTTTCGCACAAGTGACCCTGGTAGCCGTAGCCTCCCGCCGCCGGGGGGCAAGGGGCCGGGTTCGGCGGGGCATCCGCGTTTCGCGCTGCGCACGGAGGGGGACGTGGGCCTCCGAGAGCCAGGAGACTCGGCGACGAGCGCGCGCCTCCTGCCGCTCGAAGGCCCACGCACAGCGACTTCAGCGCGTCGGGATGAGCGGACCAGCCTCCGGGAGTGGTTTCTCCGCGCGCGCGACTCTGTCCACCGCGACCTCGACCCACGCGACCGTGTACGGCAGTGCCGCGCCCATAGCCATCGCGACCAGAACTGTCAAGATCGCCCACCACTTCCACATTGGGGGACCTCCGCGCTCAAGGTTCGCAGCGCAGATCTTCAGAATAGACCCACAAGAGGAGACGTGCATGCGGGCGATCTATGGCCCCGCCCCGAGTGAGCACCGAGAGGCGGCCTACGAAGTCTAGCGTCCTCGCCGCCGGTCGTAGAAACGACAATCACATTGTCGGCAGTGATAGACGCGCCAACCCAGCAGGCGGGTCATGCGGTCAACGATTCCGTCGGGCTCTACCCGATCGATGTGCTTCGAGCGGCACTGAGGACACGAATGTTGCATACAGCCAACCTGCAGCTCACAACCCTAACCGTGGAGAAGAATCCGATGGCGAGGCCAGAGTAACACCGATCGACCAGCCCCGAGTGCACCCTCGGTCGGCACTCGGCAAAGGCGCGCGCCATGACCGCCCTCTTCGACCCTCTCACCGATACCAACCACCCGACCAGCAACTACCTCGTTGACGCGCCACACCCGGAATCCGCGCGTCTCCCGCGGCGATTAATGCTCCCCTTTTGCCTCATGAGCCCCCTACCCTTGACCTCCCCCGCCCGCCGCGCAGATCAGTCACGGTCATCCGCGTCTTTCGCACGTTTGCCGTAATCACGAGGTTGAAGTCGTTGGGCTGCGGAAGGTTGTCGGCGAAAACCTGAGCCGCCAGTACGAGTTCTCCGCTCGCTGCTTTGCCCACATAAAAAATTTCCGACCAAATCCGTCTGCCGGGCTGAAGATTCCCACAGTCAACCTCGAGCCTAGTCCGATGGTCATTCCTGTCGATGGCCACATCCCCAGGGACACCATCAGTAGGCTGGGTTTCCCTGAGGGAATCCGCGACACGACCGAGCAGGAAATCACTTTCCCGTTTGGGAGGAGACGGCAGCTTCTGCCCCACCCACGTCTTCGCGCTCGCCGGGATTGTGATTTCGATACGGACGCTATGGGCGGGCACCTTACCGACATTTCTTATGACTAAGCGGATCGGTCGACACAGACGGTTCGCATGTTCATACCTAGCGAGTTGTCTCAGATAGGCAGGATTGATCTGCAAGGCGCCGAAAGACTGCGCCCAGGGGTGATCCACCTGATACTGAAAATTAGGAATCGATGGCTCAGACGGCATCTCACAGTATTCGGCGTCCAATGAGATATGCGTCCCCAGAGAGTCATCCCGCACGGTATCGGCGAATTCGAGCGACAGCTCAGCGGCCTCCGACTCGTGCCGCTGACCCATGCTGGCAATCTCTTCGGGCGTCGCAGGCTTGGTCGGATCGGTAGAACTACCCCGGCGAATGTAGACCTTCTCTGCCTGTAGCTTGCCGTAGGCCCGCTTCAGATAGATCGGGCGGGCCTGCTCCTCGATCCGGATGACACCGACCTGCTTTCCCTCGAAGCCGAACGCCTCATAGGCAAAGCGAACCGGCCGGTTGGTTAGGTTGCTCACGAACTGCTGCAGCGCATGGTCGTTGAGGTGCTCCGCGGGGGCGATACAGTGGACAATGCCACGGTCGCCGCGCACGTCCTCGACGCCGGTCAGGATATAGGCCTCCGCCCGCCGCCAGGCATTTGCGAAGCCGAGAATATCCTTGAGAAGCTCCGATTTCTCCTCCTCTGAAGCTTTCACGAAGAGGTATTGCTCTTTCTTGAAATCGAGGGTGGAGCTCTCCTCTTCGTATAGCAGCCGCTCGAATAGCTGATCGTTCATGCTCAAACCCGATCCATTCTACACGGGCGCGACTCTGTTGAGATCCACCTACCGACGCGCATAGATCTCCGCTCGCGTCTCCGCGAGCTCCGCACTGACCTTCCGGCACGTGACGCGCTCGACGTGCGGCTTGTCGATGGTGAGGACCCGGCGCATGCGCGCGGTGGCGTCCCAGGCGCCGTCAACCAGCTCGGCGTGAACCTCGATGCGACAGCCACGATAGAGCGGCTCGACGATCATCGCGGCCGAACGCTACGGCGCGAAACTGTCGCTTGTCGAGGTATCCGAAGAGAGACAACTCCTTGGCTTGCGGGACGGCTGGCGGAACTAGACGACCCCCACTGCGTCAACGACGTAACCTGCGGTTCTAATCGAGCGGCTTGATAATGAGCGCGTCGGCGGCGAGTCCGCATTGACAGCAGGTCCGTCTTTCAACACAAAGGTCGCCCTGAACCATCGCCAGTTGGGCGGCATCGCGGACCGGTTTCTCTGGCTCCATAAGCACACCGGCCAAGCACCGGAGGCAGTACACATCGGGGTGTCCCGCACTGACGACCACGGTAATGCGTTCCGTGAGTGTGGCGCCGTCACTTCCTCCCCGCACTTCGGGCCGGCCCCGACGCCGAAGCGCCAGTGAACTCCGCCGGAGGAGAAGCGCGGTGTAGCTCAACTCTAGAGATCGGTCGAAAGTGTCGGCAGCCGTGGCACCCATATTCTGCCTCCCCGGGGGGCTTGGTTTAGAGGGCGGAATTGTAGATCAATACCCCCCGACCGCCAATACCCGGGGGAACGGTAGGGTAAGGGCATGGCAAGGATGGCGGCCGATAGCCGGCGGCTTCGTTGTCTGTCGTCATCGAAGGCGGCGATGGCGATGGCCGTTAGCACCGGCGACCGCCGGGCTCCGGCCCAGACCTGAAAGCCGTCAATGTCGGGCAACGTCAGATCGATCACGAGCACATCGACCACATCGGCATCGAGAGCTCCCCGGCATAGTCCTTCTGCTTGCGCCGCCTCCTACTCTCACCGCCACGGCATTTCCCACCAGCGTTCCCCTGTGCTCTCGTTCCGCCTTTGGTCTGGCATTGTGCTCATGCTTAACCTCTGGGACAAGACGACTAGCAATAGGACGAACAATAGCAAGATTATCAGTGAAGCTCCCAACAGCGCGAGGCGTCTTCGCATGGCGGGCCCAGTTTTCGCTGGAGTCTTTTCCTGCAAACAGCGACTCTGCGTCTGAAATGCCACCCGAGTCCCTCTAGCCGCGACCCCCCAAGTCCCGGGCGCGTTTCTGGCGTGGGCTGAGCTCGTGTCTAAACGCGCGCAACAGGACGGCGACTCCTTACATCACCCCGAAGACATTCGATGTTCCACAAGCAGCAAGTAAGCTGCGGCGCGGAGTTGTTGACCTGTCGGCTGCTAGCGAGAGACGGGAACGGCTCCGTCGGAGCGCGTCAGATCTTCTCGGACGTAGCTCGCCGGGGCCCGTGGAATGCGGGTCGCGTGTTGGATAACGTTTCCGATAAGTGGCTGGAGCGCCTCGAAAGCGGCGCGATGACCGGCTTCGTTCCAATGGCCATCGCACGGCAAGTACATTGCCTCTCCATCGAGACCGCGTTTAAGCCACAGTTCGAGCAAGTCGATCGTAAGGACCCCAGATCGTTCCAGTACCGTGCGCATGCGGGCAACCGTGGAATGCTGCTCCGAACCTGGGTGCGCGCCAACATAGGCCCAGGACTTGTAGTCTGGGAAGAAGACGACGAGAACAGGCCGTGGGGATGCCGCGTCTTTGATGGCGATGAGCGTGTTGCTAACGCGCGCAATCCTCGTCTCGTCGGTTTCGAAGTAGCCAACGTAGGACGTCGGCCTCGGATACTGCAAGACGGTCATGTTGTATCGCACGTCTCTGTAGAGCCCGTAGATCCAGAACAGCCGCGACATCTTTTGGATGAAGGTGCGAGTCTCCGGATTATCGCGGTCGTACTGCTTCGCGAAGGGCGACGGGTCGCCGGGTGATGGTCGCGGGCGCGGATAAAAGACCTCGCCCTTCTCCCCGTAGTATGGAATGTACCGGCTTGTGAAGTCCGGCGTGACGCGGTGGAAGTGAGGATCGTTGTCGATGAAGTCGTTCTCAGGCAGGAAGCCGATGAGGACCGCGTCGTGATCGAAACGCTTCGCGAGCTTCTCGTACAGGATCTGGTATTGAAGCGGGCCGAAGTGAGTCATGCCGAAGTTGAGGATCTCGATGCCGAGACCACGCTCAAGAAGGTTGCTGAGCCGCACCTCCTCGTTCACAGCGAATCCCTCGACGAAACTATCTCCCAGCATGATGACGCGCTTGGAACCAGCCGCTAGGGAACGCTCCCGGTCGCGCGCGCCATACGAATTCGATCGATAAACAGCTGAGAAGCAGTTATCGATATGATTCGCCGTACTCGACGGCTTATGCCAGCCTCCCCAGTCGTGGTACTCGGTTCGCCAAAGATGTTGGTTGTTGATCCTCTCGAGGTAGAGCGGCCGATAGTACGTTCGCGCGAAGAATAGGAAGTACGTTGCCATGAGACCTTCCACGGCAAGTAGCGTCCCGATCAGCAGGATGACCCAGAGAGCCAGCTTCCTGATGCTTGCAGGCATTGGTTGTCGGCAACCTCAGTCAACGGACGCTTGTCGTGATAATCGACCGACATCAGCCCCCCCCACCTCTATACGGGAGGAAGATTATGAGGCCGATGTACCAGCCGATCCCTTCGACCTCGGCGCGGTCTCCGAGTCGGTGCCAAGGGCGTCGGCCCACCAAAGCTCGCGTAGCGAAGGTCCGCTCGTCGCGCCGCACTGTCCAGCCAGCATTACGGTCGTTCGCGGTGCGCCCCCACCACCGCTCGCAGCCTTCGCTACGAACTGTATAGTACCACTGTACACAAGACGCATCCGACTCAAGGGAAACGCACCTGCGGGGTGCCGGCCGGCCCGGAAACGCGGATGTACGTGTACGACGAGGACAAGCCCAGTGTGCGCCTCAGCTACATGGAGCACTTCTCGCCAACAACGCGCCGGACGGCTGTTCGTGGATCCAGGTCGAGGTCTACGGCTCGGAGTACCGGGCGAGTCGACCGACCACGCTCAGGTCCAGTCGAGGGTGGTGGCCGAGACTCGCGGAGATGGGCTCATCGACGGGCCCGATGCGATCTGGTCAGTCACCTTCGCGCCAGAGGGCAACCCGATCTTCGATCACAACCGGGCCGCCACGATCTAGACCTGCACCGGGTGCTCCTGGTCGGGGCGCTACGCGGAGCACAAGTATCTGAATGCCCAACGCCTGCGTGAATGGAGGAAGTGCGTGAGGCCAGCGACGAAGCCCGGTTAAGCCGTCGGCACTGAGCGGTGGCCAGTGCACTACCGCTCTCAGTGCACTACCGCCGCTGCGCTACGTCTACGTCACTACGTGCGTCGATCGATCAACGAGTGTACCCGGGATGAGACGACGATAAGTTGGGCTGCCTTCTTGCTGACGTTCTCCCATCGATACGGTGTGTCAGCTTCGAAGGTGACACTATCCCCGCGGACCAGAGTGTGCACTTCGTCGCCGAGGGTCAGCCGCAGTTCGCCGTCGAAGACGGTCGCGAATTGATGCGACGGATGCGCATGCGGGCGTTTCCCGCTCGATCCGTGCCGGGCAATCGTGATCAACATTGCCTCGAACGGCTGTCCCGCCCCCATCGCCGTCAATGGCTCGATCCGCGCGCGCGACCACCAGCTCGTGAGCGGCCGGCGTTTGCCAGAACGCGTGATGGTGGGACCAGGACCGCTGGACGGTGGTTCGCCAAAGAAGCTCCCGAGCGTAACGCCCAGCGCGGTGGCGAGTCGATTGAGCGAGGCAATCGAGGGGGATGCTTGATTGAGCTCCACCTGTGACACGAAGCTCGCGGAGAACCCGGCTCTTGTTGCGAAGGTGCGGACGGAGAGGTGTCGCTCGGTGCGAAGTCGGCGCAGAATCTCCCCGAGGCCCTGTTCGCTCTTGGCCGCTGCAGCCCTCCTCCGAATAGCCGCCGTCCCTGAAGACTTCTTCATGCGTCCATCGTGCCGCCCCAATCATGCCGGAAGGAGAACCCCCGGCAGACGCGGTGTATCGCATGGAATCACTCGTCGTCGGCCAGGCTAGTTTACTGACATCGCGTCGGTCAAGATATAAGCCGTCAGCAGTCCAGAACCAGACCGTTTCAGCCCAACCCGGGCCACCGTCAAGTGAAGCACAATGACCAGGTAAAAAGCCTGCGGATCGAGCTCTAAGACTCTCCCCTATTCGATCAATCCTCAGTCTGGCAGCCTCACGCCAAGGAGCTCGAAGAATTCGAGAAGCACCGGTGAACTGGCTCACCAGGTCACCCGTATCGAAACTGGGCAGAACGGCATGACGATCAAGTCGCACGACGCTGCGGTGATCGATGAGTATCTTGCGGCGAAATAGCGCCAGCTCCAAAGGGTGCCTAATCGGGGTGGAGTTCCGTCCAGCGTTGCGCGTGAAGATCGAAGGTCAAGCGGCGGCGTAGTCTCGTTGTACCCGGGCGGCCTGTAGCGGCGCCCGAGTTATCCACAGTATCCACAGGTCAGGATACCCTACCCCCACCCCATACCATCGCAGGCTGTCACCGGACCCGCGTATTCAGGGGTGCCGGTGCCCCCGCGCACCTATCAAAATGCGGGGTATCTCGTTATCATTCTCGTGTGATCCGCGCACACGAGAGTCATTCACATGGGGGCCGGGCATGAGTGAGAAGGCGGACTTGAACGTAATTTTGGCGGGGTTGGCGGTGACGCGCACGCCGAAATTCAAGCTGGCGGCGATGTTGGACACACATCCAGCTCGCTTAGGTCGTTGGCTTTCCGGTCGCCAGCAGATGCCGGCTGAGAAGTACGAGCTGGCCTGCGGCATCCTGCGGACGATCACGAGCAAGTCAGCGTGATCGACACGGGCTATCGGCCGAGCGGCGTCGAGCTCGACGGTCGCGGCGGTGAAGTTCCTGCCGATGACCGCGGGCTCGAGGTTACGTGGCCCGATGTGGAGCTGTACGCGAGAGAGGATCCGCCCCCGAAACTGAAGCCAGGCGAGTACACCGCCCGAGTCGTTCACGTCCTGGTCTATGACCGCTTCTTCAAGGTGGCCAAGACGACGGCGACCATCGACCGGCTGATCCTCACCTTCCGCATCGTCCACGGCGAGCACGCCGGGACCGAGATCCCGTTCTACGCACCGTTGCCCAAGTCAGGCGGGAAGATCGGCGGCAAGCGCAGCTCTGGACGCCACGTGCCCTCGAAGTCGAGATTCTGGCGGGCCTGGACCACGGCAAACGGGGCCCCGCCTAAGCGCGATGACCGCATGAGCCTGAACGTGTTCAAGAACCGGCTCTTTGCCATTCAGGTGCGCGATGTAGAGGCTGATCGCCACCAAAACAAGTTCTCGGAGTCGGTGAAACACTCTGTCGTTGAGTGTGTAGTGGAGCGGCTGGCATGAGTCCGTGCCTGTCCCTCGACCTGAGCCTGTTCCTGATCCTCGACCGATGCCACGACCACTACCAGGACCAAGACCACCACCACCACCACTCTCTCAAGGGATCTACGCTCACACTGGCGCCAATTTGCGTCGATCGTTTGGCAGAAATTCCGGGGGTCGAGTCGAACAAAGGGGCCTTCGGAACCGCCCTAGTGAAGGGCGACACCACCAGCAGCATCACCCACGGGGCGGGAGAGGTGATGAGCCTCCCCCGCCCAGACTCAAACGGGCGACACCACCGAGCGCAGGATAACCCCGGTCACTTGCAATTCGCAAGGCACTCAACATGCTGACGGCGTTCTGCCCGACGTGCGCCAGGTGCACGCCGATGGCGGCGCCGGTGCCGACGTTGACGATCATTGGCACGGTCACCCTCCGCACGGGCCGGTGTGGCTACTGCTGTTCCCCTACATACCGGGTCGGTGGCGCTCGGCGATCGGATCCGATTCCGCAGGAGTCCGGGGCGTGAAGCCTACTGACACGCCCGCGTTCGCGGCGCTGCCCGGTGCCGGCATGGTGACGTGCGGGGCCCATGGTGGCCGGGGGAAGGACGGGACGCCTTGCGCGCAGCCGGTGTTCGGCAGCCGGCGCCGTTGTGTCTGGCACCCCGAGGCGCTCGACGGCGACCCCGAGGCGGCGACCGCGCATCGCTCGGCTATGGGTCGGATTGGGAGCAACGCCGCGAAGGCACCGAAGCGGCTGGACCGCAAGACCGGTGACCCAAACTACGACTCTCCGGCCGCCATCGGTGCGTGGTGCGCGCTCATGGCCGGCAAGGTGTCGCGGGGCGACTACACCGACTACAAGGCGCTCGATGCGCAGCTCAAGCTAGCCCGCCTCGCGCTCGACGCGCTGGGGGTGGGAGCCCTCAACGACCTGGCGGATCTCGAGGCGCTCGTGCGTGGGCGGCTGAACGCGGGGGCCGCGTGAGCGAGCTGGCCCGCATCCTGGCCGCCGCGCTCGCGGCCGACGTGCGCGAGTACCCGGACGGCCCGCCGGCCGAGGTTTCGGTCACATCGGGTCCGGGAAGTAACCGACTCACGGTGGCCCCCATTGTTACCGGCAAGCTGCACCCCCCTGCCGCCGACTGCGGCCGGCTGCGGGTGCTTTCCAGCGGGGGCCCTGCATGACGGCTGCGGGGCGCCGGAAAGGCTTTACGGGCGCGCGCGTCGGCCTCGGTAGTACGAAGACCCGGAGTATCCGCGCCCGGGCTGGCGCGCGAAGCCGGGCATGATCGTCCGCCGCCCCTACATCGGCACCTGCCTGACGGGTGGCGTCCACACGCCTGGCAGCCAATCGGAACACGAGTGCCCCCGGCGGATGGCGCAAGCGCGCTCGGAGCGGTCCCGCAAGGCCGCCCTGACGCGCGGGAGCGCTGTAGCGGGTCCCGCCATACCCTTGCCGCACCCCAACCCGCGACACACTACGCAGGCGCCTGTAGCGGCCCCAGGGGGCCAGGCGTGAGCATCCCAGACACACCCGCCCAGCTGCTACGGCTCATCGCTCTGGCTTCCGCCCGGGAAGTATCGTCGCCCCGACCGGATGCCTGCGCCTGCTGTGCCCGCCTGGTGCCCCGTGATGCCCGTGGCGCTGAGGGCTGGGCTATCACGGATAGCGGCGATCCATTGTGCCCGCCGTGTGTGCGGAGCTGTCGGTGAGCGCCGGCCGCGGGGTGGCTGAGCGGGTGCGCAAGCTCAAGGGCATGGTGGAGCAGCTCGTCGCGCCCAGCTATCGGCTGATCATCCTCGAGGCCCCCGAGACGCCGGCCCCGTTCACGCGCCTGGACGACACCCGCTGCGCCTACGTGGTTGGGGGCAGCCGTACCGAGCGGCCGGCCGTGATCGATGCCTACCGCGAGGGGCGCACGCTGCCCGGGGTGGTCGTCCACCCGCACAAGCCGGGGGCCTCGCGGTTCATCGTTGCGGCGGTGGCCGGCTCGGCTGACGAGGTGGCGGCATGGGGGGCGAGAGGCGACCGGAAGACGACGGCGGCGCTCGACGCGGTGGCAATCCTCGCGCAAGAGCACCGCGACGCTGGTCTGCCGTCGCCGCTCCGCGTGATGGTGCCCACGGGCACGATGCGCGAGCACGAGGTGAAGCTGGTCCGTTCGCTGGTGGCCCATCACCAAGGGGGGCAGTGGAGCCTGCGCGATGACTCGCGCCTGGCCGTGCTGACGATCGGAGGTATCGAGCTGGCGCACTTGGACCTGTTCGGCACGTTGGACCCGAGCGCGATGGACCGGATCCGCGCTGAGTCACACTTGCTCTGGGCTGAGGAGATCGCGCCCGCGGCACTGGAGGGTGGCGGCGGGGTGGGCGAGGACGCCTACAGCATGGGGCTGACGAGCTGCCGGCTGGAGACGCCGCGCAAGGTGGCGTTGGTCACGAGCAACTATCCCGACGAGGACTATTGGGCGTGGCAGCGATTCGAGGGCGAGCGTGTCGAGGGCGACTCCTATCCCTCGACGGTGAGCGTACGGATTCCGGCCGGAGAGAGTGCCAGCGCCGAGGACCGCGAGCGGTGGGCGGTGGCGCTGCAGAACCGTCCCGACCTGGCCGCACGCCTGCTTGACGGGCAGCCGGGCAGCGTCGTCCAGGGGCCGCAAGTGGCCAAGGGTTACCTCCCGTTGCAGCACGTGGCGAAGCTCCCGCTCGTGCTGGCCCGCCACACCCCGTTGTGGCTCGGCTGGGACTCGGCGCCCAACGCCCACTGTCACGCGACGATCATTGGTCAGCGCAACGGCGGAGCGGTGCGCATCTTCGCTTGTCTCGTCAGCGAGGAAACGGGACTCAAGCAACATTTGGAAACCAGCGTGCTGCCGTGGATGGCGCGCCGATGCGGCTGGGCCTTGGAACGTGGGGGCCGCGAGTATCTCTATCACCGGCACGATCCCGTCATGGACACACAAGAGGGCGGCGACTTCGACGTCAATCCGGTTGCCCGTATCCGTACCACGCTCGGCGGCTCGTTCCAGCCAGGCCCCGTGGATTGGGCTGCACGCTCGGGCCCGATGCTGGCGGTGTTCAACATGGCCGACGGCCGCGGGGGCATGGCGCTGCAGATTGACCCGGGCGACGACACTCTCACGCTGAGAAAATCGCTGGCCGGCCGGTGGCACTATGCCGTGACGCGTGCGGGCACGGTCGTGCGTGACTTGCCCGCCAAGCCCAATCACCCCTGGGAAGACGCTGGGGACGCATTCTGTTACCTGCTGGCCGGCATGCAGCCGTCGCGGCCCGCGAAGCCGCGCAACTGGACGGCGCCGAAAGCCCTCGGCGTGAATTTCTCGCCATGGACATACGGCCTGAAGGTGGGGAGGCGCTGACCGTGGGGCAGAGGCCCCCTCGCATGCCCGAGGACCAGCGCCGGGCGGCACGCCAGGCCGCGTCCGATGCGCTGTGTGCGGCACTCGGGCTCGAGCCCTTCGACGTGGGCGACGATCTGCAGATCCCCGGCGACTACGCGCCGATGCAATCGCCGCTCTGGCCTGCCTGGTACGCGGCGGCGACGCGGGCCGTGGATGTGCCGCGACCGTCCACGCCCCGGCGTTCGGTCGGCGTGGGCTACAACCCGCTTGAATGGGCGCGTGCGAACGCGACTCGGAGGAGGGACGTATGAACGAGGAACAGACGCGGATTGCGACCGCCTACGCGGAGCTGAGCAAAAGTCCGCATGCCCTGGTGGTGCTCGACGACCTGACCGCATTTGTGGGCGCGCTGCCGCACGAGCAGGCCGCGGGAGGGTGGGCGGTAGTCGGCCGGCTACTATTGAAATCGAGTGCGCTACGACGAGACCGCGCGCGTGGCTCAGTGAAGTCGGCGATGACTCGGTAGCCCAGAGGAGGAACTTAAGCATGAGTGGGAGGGCGGCATGACGACGATGGCCGAGCTGCAAACGAAGCTCTTGACGGTGGACCAGTGGAGTCCGCAGGCGGCGACGATCCTGGCTGAGATCGAACGTGTCGGCGCGGCCGAGATTGCCACGGCAACGGCCGAGGAGTCGATGCGCTTCGATCGGGTGGGCTCCTGGCGTGTCGAGCGGCCTGCGCCTGAGCCGTTGACCGAACCGGCGACAGAGGTCGTGCTGGGCGAGTTGCCTGCGCATCTACTCCCGCATCGGGCGGCGATCGAGCGGGCCGAGCAGAGGGACCCGGGGATGGGGCGGCGGCTCACGGCACTACTGAAGAACATCCAGCGTGACGAGGTGGTCGGCGTCGAACACTACCAGGGTGAAAGTGGTGCTGTCCGGTTGGCCGAGCGGCGGGCCCAGTTGGTCGAGGCGGCCGGCGGGCCGGAGGTTCACGAGCGGTTCTGGAAGGTGATCGACAAGCACCAATTGCGTGGCCTCGCAGAATCGGTGCAGGCAGCCGACTCGCCCGAGGTGGTGGCGATGGTGGCGGGCTGGGAGTTCATGCCGTCGTGATGGCCTTCGACGTGGCCCACGAGCGCAACGTGGCGCAGGGCCTCGCGCATCGGGCGCTGCAGGAGAGTGACCAGCTCGACCCGCTGTCCGATCTCGTGGCGACGACGGAACGACTCTTAACGCGGTGGCGCGAGCATGGTGCCGACGTGACCGAGGGCGTGGCCTTGCTCGATGCCGTAAGGGACGTGCGCACGAGGCCGTATTTCAACCTAGCCCGCTGGTTACAGAAGGCGTCGAGAGCGCTCCGGTGAGGGCCCCGCGCCTTTGCCGAGGCTGCGGTCAGGACGAGGAAGCCAAGCGGGACGCGGCACTCGGGTGTCCGAACGAGTGGACATTACCGGGGCCAGGAGTTAGCAATATGATGCGCAGTCAACGTCCTGCGCATCCTCGGCGTACTCGCCCTGGCGATTGGGTGGTATCTCCTGCTCGTACCGTAGGAGTCGGGTTCGTCGGATGCCTAGCCCTTTGACCACTGGCCACCATCCAATTAGTCTGTTGCTCCGACAGCATGCTGGACGGAGGGCACCATATGGCATCCGTCGTCCCAGTCAGTTCCCAGTCGTGCTCTTTTGGTGGGCCTACCTATACATCGCCCTGTCCCTCTTTTTTTTGATGACCATGAAGATTGACGATCAGGTCACGTATGGTGATCTCCTCGGCGCCTTCGTGGCTGTCGTTCTTGCGCTTCTAGGTGGTGCGATCTGGCTACGCCGCCTGTACGTCGGGAGATTCCCGTTTCAAGTTCGCAGCAGCCCCGAGCACATCAACACGCCTGCGGACCACCGCAGCTATTTCTCGTCTGCTACTGTGCCTCTTGGGCAAAGTACTTTTTTGCTTCGTTACAGGGCTCGGCGGGACGTGCATCTGGACGAAATAGACCTGCGTTGTGTTGAGCGTCGGTGGCGCCGGTTGTGGCGGAGCTATCGTGATGTGTCCCCCAGAGTGGTTCAGGTCCTTTCCGTCGATGACGTGGGTGTCCTCGAGAGAGGGCCGACCACCGGAGAACAGCTACTTCGACTCCGCGGGACTGGGGCCGATCTCGTCGGTGCTGTCCGGGCGAAGTACATCCCGCCAAGTGATATCGGCTCCGGCGCAAGAGTCTGGCTTAAGGTAACGATCGAGGCACACGAGGACTGGTCGGGCTGTCTCAGCCTGGTCAATGTCCAGTCACGTCAGTTCGCGCGATTCCCTGTTAAAGCGCGAGCCTCCCAGCTCATCGCTTGACGCCTGCGACAGTATGAGGCTTTAGTGCCCGCTCAAGCGATTCCCGGTTGTTTGACGGAGAGCGCATCGTCAATCTCTCCACATTGACGGCACATGCGCCGCTCGACTCGGAGGCCATCCTCAATGACAGCGCGCTGGGCGGAATCGCGGACCAGTTTCTCCGGCGCCATGAGCACGACAGCCAAGCACGGGAGGCAGTAGGCATAGGGCTGGCCCGCTTTGACCACCGCGCTGATGCGTTCCGTGAGTGTGGCGCCGCCACTCCCTCCGCGCATTTCGGGCCGACCGCGCCGACGGAGTGCCTGGGCGCTGCGTCGGAGGAGAAGTGCGGTGGCCCCTCAACTCCAGAGACCGGTCGAAAGTGTCGGCAGCGATGACACTCATGTCCGTACCCTCCCCGTGGTTATCGAGAGTGGAGGATTCTAAGTCAGGACATGGAATCTGCCAATACCCGTGGCCGGGAATCGTCTTATGTCCTCCGTCGCGGGCCGCGGCTCGCGACCGGGCGAATGGGCGCCCGCATACACCCCTTGACACCACATCACGCCATGATATGTTATCGCGCGCGGGTCACGAGCCCGGGGAGGTAAGACCGATGAAGAAGGCACCTGCGGCAACTCGTCGATCGCTTGTGTTGACCTCGGAGCTGTACGCGCGAATCAAGGCTGAGCAGGAGCGCACGGGGGCGCCTATGGCTGAGATCATCCGCCGGGCGCTCGACAGTTACTTGAGCCCGCGCGAGCTGGCGGCCCGGAAGGGTGGGGCGCGATGATCGCCGCAATTTACGCGCGCAAGTCCAACGACGACTCCGACCGTGACGCCGAAGCGCGTTCGTGCGAGCGGCAGATTGAGCACGCGAAGTTGTACGCGGCGGCGCAGGGCTGGACGGTGGGGCCGATCTTCCGCGACGACGCCGTTAGCGGTGCGGAATGGAAACACCGGCCGGGCTGGACGGCGCTGCTGGCCGCGCTCTCCCCTACCCCTCCGTTCGCTTGCCTGATCGTGAGCGAGTTATCGCGCATCGGCCGTGACAGCGTGCGGACTCCGGCGGCGGTGCTGGCGGTCGAGGAAGCGGGTATCGATATTCACTCCTATCTGAATCGTGGGCGCATCTCCCTGGCCGACGAAGCGGGCGAAATGAGCACGATGCTCGGCTCCCTGCTCGCCAGCTTCGAACGGCGCCGGGCCAGCGACCGGACGAGGGACGCCCTGCGGCGGCGCTTTGAGGCCGGGGCGGCTACGGGCGGGGCGGCTTTCGGCTATCAGATCGAGCGCAACGGCGGCCCTTTCGCTCACTACGTCATTGACCCGATCGAGGCCGCCGTCGTGCGTAACGTGTTTGAGTGGTACGACGAGGGCGCAGGGCTGGGCACGATCGCCAAGCGGCTGACGGCAGCCCGCGTCCCGGCGCCGCGGGGTGGCACGAGCTGGGCGGTCGGGCCGCTACGGCTCATGCTGCGGCGGGAGACGTACGCGGGACGCCGGGCATTCGCACGCACTATGACGAGCCACGCGGGCGGGACGAAGAACCAACGTAGCCGCCCGGCGGCTGAGTGGCAAGCCCGGGAGCAGCCGGAGCTGCAGATCGTGGACCGGGAGCTATTCGAGCGCGTCCAGGCCAGGCTCGAGGGCCGAGCGTCAAGCTTCCTGCGGGGGCGCTCCGGCCGGCTGATCGGGCGCCCACGAGGCGACGACGCGAACCCGTCCCATTTGCTGAGCGGGCTCCTGGTGTGCGCCAGGTGCGGGCGCGCCATTGGCCCTGTCGTCGGGCGGCCCGGGAGCGCCCGCTACGCCTGTGCCAGCTACCACCGCCGCGGGGTCGCCGCCTGCGGCAACGGCCTGCGGGTGAAGGTGGCGGCCCTCGACGCCGCCGTGATCGAGGCGGTGGCGGCCCGCCTGGCGTCCGACGTTGTAGCCGAGGCGGTCAGGGGCGCGGTGGTCCTTCTCAACGCCGGACAGGAGGAGGCGCGGGGCCGGCGGACGGCCATCGCGGCCGAGCTGGCGACCATCGCCACCCGCGAGCGCCGGCTCCTCGACGCGCTGGTGGACGGCGACACCGCTCTGTCCGTCAGCATCAAGGGCCGGATGCGCGACGAACTGGCCCGGCGCGATGCGCTGGCGGCCGAGCTGGAGGCGATAGAGACGGCCAAGCCGCTGAACGCCGAGGCGCTCGTGCGTGACGTGGAGACACGGGCGGCAGATCTACGGGGCCTGCTGCACCGGCATCCGGCGCAAGCGCGCCAAGTGCTCCGGCTCGTACTGGCGCGCGAGCAATTTCAATGTGTTCCGTACGATGATGCGCGCGGTAGAGGCTACGACGTGAAGGCGACCGGCACCTACGCGCCCCTTTGCACCGTCCGTGACTTCCACACCCGCTTGGCGAGGCTTCGCGCGATCGCGTTGACGCGATCGCCGGCGCGGCCGGTGCGTCGCCAGAACAGGCGCGCCCGCTCCATCGCGTTCAGGTGGGAGAAATAGTAGACGTCGTCGACGGCCTCGATGGCGACCGCCGCCCCGATCTTCAGCCCGCGAGTGTCGGCGCCATGGCAGAAGAAGCGGCCGCCGCCGTCGAGCTCAACCAGCGCGATGTGCAGCGGTGAGCGAAAGCCCTCGGGCGGCGTGTGCAGCGTGGTGAACGACACGATCTCGCCCACCCCCGAGAGCGTGGCCGGCGCCATCGCCACCGGGTGATACGGGCAGTAGGTGGCCGGGGGCGCCACCACCAGCGTCGCAGCGCGGGCAGCTGCGAGGCCGCGATGGTCTCGATCATCAGGCGCGCTCCAGCAGCGTGACCCAGTTGTTGGTGGCCAGCCCGCCGATCGAGTGGGCCAGCGCGCGGGCGGCACCCGCCACCTGGCGGCCCTCGGCCCGGCCCCGGAGCTGCCAGACACACTCGACGATCTGGGCGACGCCGGTGGCGGCCAGCGGATGACCCCGCGCCTTGAGGCCGCCCGATGGGTTGATCGGGCAGCCGGCCGTCGAGCGCGGTGTCCCCGTCGAGCGTGGCCCGCCCGGCCTTGCCCGGCGGCACCAGCCCCAGGTCCTCGAGCGAGATCAGCTCGAAGGGCGCGAAGGCGTCGTGGATCTCGGCCAGGTCGACGCGCTCGGGGCCGAAGGCGGCCATGGCGTAGGCCTCGCGGGCGGCGGCCCGGGTGGCCGCGAAGCTGGTCAGCTCGCGGCGGTGGCGCACGGCCAGGGTGTCGGCGCCGTGGCCCATGCCGGCGATCCGCACCGCGGCCGGGGCCGCGCCGAGCACGACGGCGGCGGCGCCGTCGGAGATCGGGCAGCAGTGGAACAGACGCAGCGGATCGGCCACCACCCGGCTCTCCAGCACCTCCTCGATCGCCACCGCCTGCTGGAAATGGGCGAGCGGATTGCGGGTCGCGTTCGCGTGGTTCTTGACGGCTACCTGCGAGATCTCGCGCGCGGTCACCCCGTGTCGCGTCATCAAGACGCGGGTGACCAGCCCGGCCAGCGCGGGCATGGTGGCGCCATAGGTGCGCTCGTAGGGATCGATGGAGCGGCCGATGATCTCGGAGACCCGGGGCGTCGCCAGGTGTGTCATCTTCTCGCCGCCCACCACGAGCACGGTGCGCCGCAGCCCGGCGGCGATCTGCGGCGAAGCCCGCGTAGACCGCGGCCGCCCCCGAGGACGTCGCCGTCTCGACCCGCAGCGCGGGCACCCCTGAGAACCCCAGGTGGGTGGCCACGTTCGAGGCAAAGTTGCCGTCGCCGACGAACTCCTCGGGGTTCATGGTGGCCACCACGATCGCGTCGGGCGCTTCGACACCGGCGTCGGCCAGCGCGGCGCGGGCGGCGTCGGCCATGAGGTCGGGCAGCGGCTCGGTCCGGCGCCCGATGCGCGTCATGCCGGCCCCGGCCACGAACACCCGCTGCATGGTGGCTATTCTATGCAACGAGCCGGGCGAGCGCGGGCCCCTTTCGTGCTCGGTAGCGGCGGGGCGGCCGCCACCCGCGTCAGCCGGGGTGGCCGGCCCGACGCGGCGGCGGGGGCGGCACCGCCACCCCGAGCTCGCGCATGAGCCGGAGCAGATACGTCCGCTGCAAGCCGAGCGACGCGGGCGGCGTGGGTGCGGTTGCCCCGCATCTGCTGCAGCGTGGTCTCGATCAGCCGGCGCTTGAAGTCGGAGACGGCGCCGTGATAACCGAGCGGCGCGCGGAAACGTGGACCGCGGCGGTGGCGGTCATCGCAGTAGGGGTTCGGAATCGTGTTCATGGTGACGTCGACGGTCGCAACCGATGTGCCACGGCGCAAACGCGCGAGAATGGCGGCGAATGCGTGCCGGGAGGCGGCCCGGCGAGTGCCCAGCCCGCGTGGCGGCGCTGCACAAAGCGAAGGGCCCTCACGCGAGGGCCCTTCACCACGACGAACGCCCGGAGGCTGGCTAGGACTTGGTGGCTGGCTTGACCCCGGGATTGTCCTTGAAGAACTGCTTGTTCAGCTCGGTGAAGTTCTTCCACTGGTCGGGGACTTCGTCCTCGGCGAAGATCGCCTTCACCGGACACACCGGCTCGCACGCCCCGCAGTCGATGCACTCATCCGGGTGGATGTAGAGCTGCGTCTCGCCCTCGTAGATGCAGTCGACGGGGCACACCTCGACGCACGCTTTGTCCTTGACGCTAATGCAGGGCTCAGCGATCAATACGGCATCTAGGGCCTCCCGATATCGTACGCTCGATCAGTCGCGCGTCCCGCGCCGGATCAGACCTGCAATTTGTACCGCGCCGGTCCCAGGGTGTCAAGCATTTCGAGACGTTATCGGTGCTACTGAGTCCGCAGCCGCGGATCGAGCGCGTCCCGCAGCGAGTCGCCGAACAGGTTGAACGCGAACACGGCCAGGCTGATGGCCAGGCCCGGGAAGATCGCCATCCACGGCGCCGCCTCGGCGAACTCGACCGCGGCCCCCCGCAGCATCAGGCCCCAGGCGGCCGTCGGCTCCTGCACGCCGAGCCCGAGGAAGGACAGCGAGGACTCCAGGAGGATCGCCTGCCCCAGGAACGCGGTCAGCATGATCAGGTAGGCGCCATCACGTTGGGCAGCATGTGGCGCAGGATGATCCGGGCGTGGCCGAAGCCGGCCGCCCGCGCCGCGTCCACGTACGGCATCTCGCGGATGGCCAGGGCCGAGGAGCGGATGACCAGCGCGGAGCGCGGGATCATCGGGATCGTGATGGCCATGATCACGTTGGGGATGCGAGTTGCCGAGGATGGCGACCAGGGCCAGGGCCAGGATGATGAGCGGGAAGGACGAGGAAGATGTCCATCACCCGCTGCAGGTAGAGGTCGACCCGGCCGCCGAAGTAGGCGCTGGCCACGCCGAGCACGGCGCCCGAGCGTGGCGCCCATCAGCGAGGCGCCGAAGCCGACCAGCAGCGCCGTGCGCGAGCCGTAGATCAGCCGCGAGAGCACGTCGCGGCCGAAGGCGTCGGTGCCGAGCCAGTGCGGCGCTCGGCGGGCGGCGCCAGCATGGCGCCGAAGTCGATCGCCGACGGGATCGTAGGGCGCGATGAGCGGGCCGCGAAGACGCGACCACGATCATCAGCACGATGACGGCGGCGCCGATGGCGCCCAGCGGGCGGCGCCGGCAGAAGTCGCGGATGACCTCGCGCCAGCCCGCGCGCGCCGGCGGGCGCCTCGACCTCGAGCGCGCGATCGAACGGCGGCGTATCAGTCGCCATGCCGGCGCTCCGTCATCGAGCCGTCGCATCAGCGGTACCGGATCCGCGGGTCGAGCCACGCGTAGGCGACGTCCATCAGGAAGTTCACGACGATGAAGACGCCGGCCACCAGCATGACCAGCGCCTGGATCAGCGTGTAGTCGCGGTGGGCCACCGCCTGCACGAAGAGCAGGCCGAGGCCGTTCAGGTTGAACACCTGCTCGGTGACCACGAGGCCGCCGATCAGGAACGCGAACTCCAGGCCGATCACGGTCAGCACCGGCAGCATGGCGTTCTTGAGCGCGTGGCGCGACAGGATCAGCTTCTGCACCAGCCCCTTGGCGCGGGCGGTGCGGATGTAGTCCTCGCGCAGCACCTCCAGCATCGCCGAGCGGGTCATGCGGGTGGCCACCGCC
The DNA here is from genome assembly GCA_963827505.1 of uncultured Candidatus Rokubacteria bacterium. GTDB lineage: Bacteria > Methylomirabilota > Methylomirabilia > Rokubacteriales > CSP1-6 > AR5. The sequence continues at coordinate 956,093 of CAWHBD010000001.1, forward strand.
GAGTAGCGGTAGCCGACGGCCAGCGCCGGCCAGATGAGCTGGGCGAGGTTCTGCCACGGGGTTGACCCAGAACGGGGTGTACACCATGGGCGGCAGCCACTTGAAGACGATCAGCATGCACGAGGATGATCACGATGCCGAGCCAGAACGACGGCATGGCCAGCCCGGCGATGGAGAAGATGCGCACCGCGTAGTCGATCCAGGTGTCCTGCTTGAGCGCGGCCAGGACGCCCAGCGGGATGGCCAGCAGCACGGCCACGATGGTGGCCATGATCGCCAGCTGCAGCGAGAGCGCGAAGCGGAGCTTGATCTCCTCCCAGATCGGCGCGCCCGTCCACATCGAGGTGCCGAAGTCCAGGCGCACCACGCCCGGCGATCCAGGTGCACGAATTGCTTCCAGAGCGGGCTGGTCGAGCCCGAAGCGCGCCCGCTCCCGGTCCAGGATCTCCTGGGACACGGCGCCGCGGTCGCCGGCGAAGCGCAGCTCGACGACGTCGCCGGGGATGACCCGGATGAGGAAGAACGATGAGCATCGCCACCCCGAACAGCGTGGGCAACATCAGCAGGAAGCGCTTCACCAGGTACTGCCCATCGGCTGATCCTCCGCTCCCGGACGCCGAGCGGCGCGGGCGCTGGCGGGCGGGCTATTCCGAGAGCCAGACCGTGTCGAGCTGGTTGTTCAGGTAGTGGCTGGGCGTGATCGTCCAGCCCTTGACCTTGGCGCTGTGCGGGATGATCCGGTGCCACTGCAGCGTGTAGATGCACGTGCGCCTCCTCGTCGAGCAGCCGCTTCTCGAACTGCGCGCAGGAGCTTCTTGCGCTCCTCGGGGTCGGTGGCCCGCGCCTGCTTCTCGTACAGGTCGTCGATCACCGTGTCCTTGTGCTTGCCGTAGTTGGCGTCGGAGTGGCTGACGGAAGCGAGGAGGTCCAGGTCGGGCTCGACGATGAAGCCGCACTGGAAGTCCATGGCGACGTCGAAGTCGCCGCGCTTGAGCATCGGGTGGTAGGCGGAGGCCTCGATCGATCTCCTGCTTCACGTTGAGGCCGATCTGCCGCCACTGGTCGATGAGCCAGATGCCCAGCGGCTCGTAGGGCTGCGGGATGCCGCGGTTCTTGAACGTGAAGGCGAAGCCGTCGGGCACGCCCGCCTCCTTGCAGCAGGCGCTTGGCCTCGGCCCGCGCGCGTTGATGTCGCGCCCGTAGCCGGCCAGCTTCTCCAGCTCGGCCGGGCGGCGTGGCGTACGGCGTGCCGGGCACCTGGACGCCGCCCACGTCCTTGACGATGGCGATCTTGCGACAGCGCTCTTGGAGCCCTCGTAGCGGTCGAGCGCCAGCGTGAGCGCGCGGCGCACGCGCTTGTCGTCGAAGGGCTTCTTCTCGTGGTGCATCGCCACCATGAGCACGCAGTCCCAGGGGCTCTCCTGCACGGTGATCTTCGGGCCCAGCGCCTGCGACCAGGCTGTCGCGCTCGGCCGGGCTGAAGCCGCGGAACTGGATGTGCGCCCGCTCGCCCCGGATCGCCGCCACCTGCGCGGAGGACGAGCTGATGAAGAGCGCCCGGTAGCCGTCGAGGTAGGGCTTGCCCTTGTCCCAGTAGTCGGGGTTCTTCTTGCCGACCCAGTGCGAGCCCTTGACGTGCTCGACGAACGTGAAGGGGCCGGTGCCCATGACGTTCTTCTCGTACCAGCGGATGTCCTTGGCGAGGATGTCGGCCTTGTAGATGAAGTTCCACGGCGAGGCCAGGTTGAGCAGGAACGAGGCCTCCGGCCACTTCAGCCGGAAGCGGACGGTGTGCGGGTCCGGCGCCTCGACCGCCTCGACCGCCTGGTAGGCGTCCTTGCGCGAGCGACTTCACGCCCGCCGGCGGGAAGATGATCTTGTCGTAGGAGGCCTTGACGTCCTTCGAGGTCAGCTCGCTGCCGTCGTGGAACTTGACGCCCTTGCGGATCTTGAACGTGTAGGTCAGCCCGTCCTTGGAGATCGTCCAGGACTCGGCCAGGTCCCCGACCGGCTTGGTGCCGGTCTTGTCGAAGGGATCGACGCGCAGCAGCGTGTTGTAGTGCGGCGCCACGGGTGGATGACGCCGAAGGTCTCCTCCTGGTGGCCGTCGTAGGACGGGCGGCTCGGAGGGCACGGCGAAGACCAGCTCGCCGCCGGAGCGGGGCTTGTCCTGGGCGAGCGCGCACGGCCAGGTGCGCCGGCCAGCACGAGCCAGGGTCGCGATCGCAGCTAGCCAGCAGGAGCAGTAGCGGTCCGGGACGCGCGCATTCGGGCCACCTCCTGTCAGCGATCGACCCGAGCAGTCCGGACAATGTTTCGACGTCGAATCGCGGCGGCAACTTACGCAAGGTTGCTGGCAGCGTACCTGCGGCTGTCAAGACCACGCTGTCAAGTCAAGCCAGGATGCAGGCCGCCCGGTGCCCGGGCTCGATCTCCCGCAGTCGGGGACGACCTCGCCGCGGCAGTCGCTCGACGGCGATGGGGCAGCGCGGGTGGAAGACGCACCCCGACGGCGGGTTGAGCGGGCTCGGCACCTCGCCCCTGAGCACCATGCGCTCCCGCTCGGCCTCGAGCGCCGGGTCCGGGATGGGCACCGCGGAGAGCAGCGCCTTCGTGTACGGGATGCAGCGGGTCGTCGTAGAGCGTCTTGCGGTCCGCGATCTCGACGATCTTGCCGAGGTACATGACGGCGACCCGGTCGGAGATGTGGCGCACGACCGGCGAGGTCGTGGGCGATGAACAGGTACGTGAGGCCGAACTCCGCCTGCAGATCCTCGAGCAGGTTGATGATCTGCGCCTGGATCGACACGTCGAGCGCCGAGACCGGCTCGTCGCAGATGATCAGCGCCGGCTCCATGGCGAGGGCCCGCGCGATGCCCACGCGCTGGCGCTGGCCGCCCGACAGCTCGTGCGGGTAGCGATCGGCGTGCTGCGGGAGCAGCCCGACACGCGCCGGAGCAGCTCGCGCACGCGCCGCGCGCGCGGCCGTCGCGGTCCGGTGACGATCCCGTGCACGGCCAGCGGCTCGGCCGATGATCTGGCCCACGGTCATCCGCGGGTTGAGCGAGCTGTAGGGATCCTGGAAGATCACCTGGATGCGCCGGCGCACGGCCCGCAGCTCGGCCGCGGCCGAGCGTCGCTGAGCTCGCGGCCCTCGAAGATCACCTCGCCCGCTGGTCGGCCGCTCGAGCTGCAGGATGCAGCGGCCGGTCGTGGTCTTGCCGCAGCCCGACTCCCCCACCAGGCCCAGCGTCTCGCCGCGCTGGATGCGTGAAGCTCACGCCGTCGACCGCCCGCACGAGCCCGGCCCGGCCGCCGAACAGCCCGCCGCCGACCGTGGAAGTGCTTGACGAGGTCGCGGACCTCCAGGAGCACGTCGCCGCCGCTGGCACCGGCGCCGCGCGACCGGCGCGCCTTCAGCGCGCGGACTCATGCTCCGATCAGGCGGCCGACTCCCAGCAGGCGCTCACGTGACCGCCGTCGCCGACCGGCGTCCAGCGGCGGCACCTCGCGTGGGCAGCGCTCGACGCGCGAACGCGCAGCGCGGGGCGAACGCGCAGCCGGGCGGCAGCCGCGTGAGGTCGGGGGGCTGGCCCTCGATCGGGTCCAGCCGGGCCCGGCGCGGCTCGTCGAGCCGCGGCACCGAGCGCAGCAGGCCGAGCGTGTAGGGATGGCGCGGGTTGCGCGTACAGCTCGCGCGCGGTCCCCCGCTCGATGATCCGGCCCGCGTACATCACGTTCACGCGATCGGCGTAGCGGGCCACCACGCCCAGGTTGTGCGTGATGATCAGCATGGCGACGCCGAGCCGGCGCGACAGGCCCTTCATGAGCTCGAGGATCTGCGCCTGGATCGTCACGTCGAGCGCGGTCGTCGGCTCGTCGGCCAGGATCAGGGCCGGGTCGCAGGCCAGCGCCATCGCGATCATCATCCGCTGCCGCATGCCGCCGCTGAACTGGTGCGGGTACTGCGGCAGCGCCGGCGCCGGGTCGGGGATGCCGACCATGCGCGAGCAGCTCGACCGCGCGCCGCCGCGCCTGCGTCGGGCGTGACATCCCGAGGTGGATCTCGAGCCCCTCGGTGAGCTGGCGCCCGATGCGTGAGCACGGGGTTGAGCGAGGTCATCGGCTCCTGGAAGATCATGCCGATCTCGCGCCCGCGCACCCGCCGCATCTCCTCCTCGCTGAGCGTCGAGGAGGTCGCGCCCCTTGAAGAGGATCTGGCCGCCGACGATGCGTCCGGCCGGCGCGGCCACGAGCCGCATGATGCGAGAGCGCGCTCACGATCTTGCCGCAGCCCGACTCGCCGACGAGCGCGACCGTCTCGCCCTCCTCGACGTCCCACGACACGCCATCCACCGCGCGCACCACCCCGCCGCGCGTGCAGAAAGTGGGTCTGTAGAGTCCTTGCACTTCGAGAAGCTTGCCCACAGTTCGCGGAGTGTAGCACGCGCGTCGCCACTCACAGCAGCCGTGCACGGATGGACAGGCAGTACCGATGACGGTCGCCCGCAGAAGGGGGGCTGGCGGGCCTCCAGGCCTCCGAGGCTCTCAATCCGGCAGCGCCCGGCACGTCGAGATAGATCGTCGGCGCAGCGACGAGCCGGCGTACTCGCGGCAGACGGACTCGGCCACGCAGGGCCAGCGGTGCTGCGCGGCCCAGCGCACGCCGGCTCCGGCCCAGGCGCGCGCGCAGCGTCGCCGTCGCCCAGCAGCGTGCTCGAGCGCGTCGGCCAGGGCGCGCGGCGTCGTGCTCGGGCACCAGCACGCCGGTGACGCCGTCGCGCACGGTCGTCTGCAGCCCGCCCACTCGTGAGGCGACCACCGGGCTGCCGCACGCCATCGCCTCCAGCGCGACCATGCCGAACGACTCGTAGTACGACGGCAGCACGGTGGCGTCGGCGGCGACGTACCAGGTCGCGCAGCCGCTCCTGGGGCTGGGCGCCGACGAAGCGACACGGTGTCGCCGAGGCCGAGGGTCGGTCCAGCCGGCGCGCAGCGCGCCCTCGTGCCCGTTCAGCGGCTCGTCGGCGTCGCCGCCCACGATGAGCAGGTCGCGCGGGCGGCCGGCCGCGCGCAGCCGCGCCATGGCGTCGAGCAGCGTGTGTCAGGCCCTTGATCGGGCGCGAGCCGCCCCACGTAGAGCAGCAGCGGGCCGGCGTCGAGAGCCGAGCGCGGCGCGGGCGGCCGCCTGCGTCCGCGGGGGCGAACAGCGCGGTGTCCACGCCGCACGGGATGACGGCGATGCGGGCCGGAGTCGGCGCCGTAGTGGCTCGACGAGGTGGGCGCGCTCGACTCGCGTTGGCGGCGACGAGCCGATCGGCGTCGCCCACGATGCGCGTCCTCCTCGGCGATCCGCAGCGTCGGGCTCGCGCTCGGCGCGGTCGCGGGCGCCACCGTCGTTCTTGAGACGGCCCAGCGTGTGGAACATCTGCACCAGCGGCACCCCCCACCGCTCGCGCAGCGCGAGGCCGACCGCGCCCGAGAGCCAGTAGTGGCCGTGGATCAGGTCGTAGTCGACGCCGTGGCGATCCGGAAGTCCTCCACGCCGTCGACGAACTCGTCGAGGTGGTCGTGCACGGCCTCGCGCGCCATCGGCGCCTGCGGCCCGGCGGGCAGGTGCACGACGCGCACGCCCTCGGCCAGCCGCGACGACGCGCGGGATGGACGGGTTCTGCGAGCGCGTGAAGACGTCGGCGGCCACGCCCATGCGGCGCCAGCGCTCGGGCCGAGCTCTCGCACGTACACGTTCATCCCGCCGGTCTCCTTGCCGCCGAGCGCGGCCAGGGGGCAGGTGTGCACGCTCAGCACGGCCACGCGCAGGCTCACGGCGCCAGGGCCCCGATCGTCACGGCAGTGCACGGCCTCCGGGGTGGGGCCGAACTCGTACTTGTAGCGCTCCTCGCCGCGCAGGAAGTCGAAGCGGCGACGGCCGCGCTCGATGGCGTCGCGGATGACGTGGGCGAGCAGCACGAGCCCGGGCGAGAGCGGACGCGCGCTCGGGGTCGAAGCCGGAGTTGTAGAGGCCGACGCGTGCCGTCCCACTCGAGGCAGCACGAACGAGGCGATGGGGCCGTCGGCCGCAGCTCGAGGAAGGCCAGAGCGCGCGCCGCCCTGCGCGCGACAGCGCCGCGAACGGCGCCGCGGAAGAAGCGCTCCATGCGCGCGTCCATGAACTTGGCCTTGCCCTCGCGCGAGCGGCGGTGCAGCGACCAGGAACTCGTCGAGGCGGCGCTCGATGCCGGCCGGCGTGCTCTCCCAGGTGACCCGCGCCTCGGGCGCCTCGCGCTCGAAGCGGCGCAGCTTGCGGCTTGATCTCGTGCCGGTGCTTGCCCGGGAGCGTGGCGAGGTAGCGCGTCCCACGAGTCGGGCAGCGCCAGGACGGGACATCGCTCCTCCACCCGGCGCTGGCCTCGAGGCCGGCCGCGGCGGCCAGCGCCGGCATCGTGGTCACGGTCGGCGAGGCGCCGGGCACGGCGTGCAGCTCCCACACGGCGGCGTCGCCGGCGCGGGAGCTGCAGCAGCGCGGCCCACGCCTCGTCCTCGCGGTCGCGGAGCGCGATCAGGTCGAGGTAGTCGGAGACGTCGCTGCCGCCGGCGAGCATCCAGCGACCGGGCTGCGGTCTCGAACAGGGGGAGCAGCGCCACCAGCCGCCGGGCGTCGTCCACGACGCACCGGACCTCCAGCCGCCGGCCCTCGGCGAAAACCGCCGCCCACTGCTGCTGCCAGGTCCAGGCGAGAAAGGGCGAGCGCAGCCGGGTCTCGGCATGCAGGGAATCCCAGGCGTCGGCACCGACCGCCTCGAGGCTGTCATGGACGTCGGTCTTCACGGGGTCAGAGTTCAGATCCGCCGGCAGTGTCGACGGATTCCGTGCGATCGTCGCCCGGCCCGCCCCCTCCCCGCCCTCGCCCTCCGTCATCGCCTCGTCCACGGCCGACTCGAAGTCGTCGCCCAGGTCGTCGCCGAACTCCTTGCCCATCTTCTTCATGAACCGGCTCACGCTGGCCGGGATCGTTCTCGTCGAGGTCCCCGAACGACGCGGAATCCGTGAGCGATTCCAGGCGGGCGTCTTCGCTCTTCACGGTGGCGAAGCGGGACATGAGCCGGGTCAGCCGCGTGCCCCCGCACCGCGGGCACGCCGCGGAGTCCGCCGCCGAGAAGGTCCTCAGGAGCAGGCTGACGCGGCGCCGACAATCCCCGCATTCGTACTCGTAAATCGGCATCGCGGACGTGATTCTAGCACGTGGCGAGAGAGCCAGCGTGCCACGCTGACGCGACAGCGGCCGAGCAGCGCGAACGTCACGCTGTCAGGCCGGCGACGCGGCGTCGCGCCAAATGCGCGTCCCCGGCGCTGCCCGACGCGGCATCCGGTTTGCGTCCACGCCGCCAACGCGTTTGGCGGAGGTCACCAGATGAACGCCATCCCAGCGGTCGAGGATCGCGAGCGTCGACTCATCGAGGCGGTGGTCTCGCTGGCCAAGTCCTTTCGCGAGGAGCGTGACCGGCTGGCCAGTCGCCTGACCGAGCTGGAGCGCGAGATCAACTCCCTGGCGGTCAAGCTCGATCAGCACCAGCGCGAGTTCCCCGGAACAGTCCAGCCAGCCGAGCCACCGCCCGGTCCCAGTCAAACGCTGTCGTGACGTGGGCCAGGCCGGCGGCGCCGATCCGCGCTCGCAGCGCGGCGTCGGTGGCGAGCCGGGTCAGTGCCGCCGCCAGCGCCCCCACGTCCCGGCGCGGCGCCACCAGCGCGGTCTCCCCGTCACGGGCGTAGTCGCGACAGCCGCCGTTGTCGTAGGTCACCAGCGCCGTCCCGCACGCCATCGCCTCCATCGGGGGCATGCCCAGCCCCTCGTCCCAGGAGGGGCACAGGTAGATGTCGGCGCCGCTGTAGAGCGCCGCCAGCTCGGCCTGGGGCAGGTCGGCGTGGAACTCGTCGTAGGCCAGCCGGGCACGGGGCGGCTTCACGCCGAAGCCCACCAGCCGCAGGCCGGGCACCCGGGCCTTCACCCGCGCCACCGCCGCCAGGCCGTCGGCCACCCCCTTCCACGCGTACTCGTGGTGCAGCATCAGCACACGCGGCCGCGAGGTACCCATCTCGACCGCCACCCGGTGGAAGAGCGCGCGGTCGACCGGCGTGACGACCACCTCGGCGTCGCTGTCGAACCGCTCCCGCATGACCTCGCGCAGCCAGCTCGAGATCACGATCTTGGCCAGCGGCAGCCGGTACGTGGCGTCCACGCGCGCCGGCTCGCCGTGATACAGGCTTTCGTAGTGCTGCACCAGGTAGAACTTTGCCCCGCACCGCGCCGGCGCCGCGGCCACGATCGGGGCCGACTGCCACGCGGTCGCCACGACCGCGTCGGCCTCCGGTAGCGCATCCGCCGCCCACCGCGCGACCCAGGCGACGCGCGCCCGTAGCCCCGGCATCCAGCCCGGCCCCACGCCGCGCACGCTCCGCCACCACGCCGTTGCCGGCCCCCCCGCCGGCACCACCAGCGTCACCTCGTGCCCGAGCCCCGCCAGGCGATCGGCGTAGGTGAGGATCGCCCGCACGCCGCCGGCGATACGGACGTGGGGCGCGAGGAACGTGATCCTCAAGCCGGGCGCCCCGAGCGCACGGGCGAGGTCAAATCGCCATCGAGGCCTGGCCGGTCCGCCGGTACGCCGCCGGATCGAGCGGCACGTTGATGCACCAGACCTCGTCGGAGGCGAGCGCCCGCTCGAGCGTCGGGCCGATCTCCTTGGGCTCGGCCACGAAGGCGCCGCGCCCGCCCAGCGCCTCGACCATCCGATCGAAGCGCGTGGTCGGCAGCGAGGTCGCCACCGCACGCTCCTCGCCGAAGAACGACAGTTGCGGGTTGCGGATCTGCCCCCAGCCGGCGTCGTTGCCGATGATGCAGGTGATCGGCAGGCCGAAGCGCACGGCCGTCTCCATCTCCATGCCGTTGAGGCCGAAGGCGCCGTCGCCGGCGATCAGCAGCACGCGCCGCCCGGGATGCAGGAGCTTGGCGGCGATCGCGAACGGTGGGCCGACGCCGAGGCAGCCGAAGGGACCGGGATCCAGCCACTGGCCGGGCCGCTGCAGTCGCACGATCTTGGCGGCGCAGCCGACGACGTCACCGCCGTCGCCCACGACGATCGTGTCGGGCGTCACGTGACGGGCGATCTCGGCGGCCCAGCGATAGTGCGAGACCGGCACGTCGTCGGCGCCGCAGTGGGCCTCGAGGCGCTCGTGCGCCTCCTGCTCCCGGGCGGCCACGCGGGCCCGCCAGGCGGCGAAGCGAGCCGCGGTGCCGGCGGGCAGCGCGGCCGTCACCTGCCCCAGCACACGGCCGATGTGGCCGTTGATCCCGACAGCGAGCGGGCGATTGCGCCCCAGCTCCTCGGGATCGCAGTCGACCATGCACACGCGCGCGTCCTCGGCGAAGGTCGGCGGGCGGCCGTAGCCGAGACGGAAGTCGAGCGGGGCGCCCAGCACCAGGACCACGTCGGCCTGACCCAGGGCGAACCCGCGCGCGTGGGCGAATGCCAGCGGGTGGTCCGCCGGCAGCGAGCCGCGACCGGCGCCGTTCATGAACACGGGCGCGCCGGCGGCCTCGGCGAAGGCCGCCAGCGCCGGCGCGGCGTCGTCCCAGTACACGCCGCTGCCCGCCATGACCAGGGGACGCTCGGCGCCGGCCAGCAGCTCGGCCAGGCGCGCGATCGCGGCCGGATCGCCGGCGGCCGGCGTGCGATGCACGTAGCCGCTCGGGATCGGCGCCAGCCGGTCCTCGATGCTGGCGAGCAGCAGATCCACCGGGATCTCGACGAACACGGGACCCGGCCGACCCGACAGCGCCACGCGGATCGCGGTCGTGAGCACCTCGGGGATCTGGCGCGTCTCCGCGACCGACCACGCGCCCTTGGTGATCGGCCGCAGCAGGGCCACCTGCTCCATCTCCTGCAGCGCGCCGAGCCCCCGCAGTCCGAGCGGCGCCGCCCCACCGATCAGCAGCAGCGGGCTGCGGGCGGCGTACGCGTTGGCGACGCCGGTCACCGCGTCGGTCACGCCGGGGCCCGCCGTGACGATGGCCACGCCGACGTTGCGCGTCAGCCGCGCGTAGGCGTCGGCCGCGTGCGCCGCCGCCTGCTCGTGCCGCACGTCGATCACCCTGATCGCCGTCCTTCACGCACCCGTCGTAGATCGGCAGGATGTGCCCGCCACACAGCGTGAACACATGCCCCACCCCCGCCTGCTTGAGTACACGGGCAACGAGCTCTCCCCCCGTCAAATCCGCCATGGCTTGTCCGTCCCGGGGTCCGGAACGCTCGCGGGGAGGCCGATCAAAACCGGCCAGATACTACGTCGGCGCCGGAGAGCGCCTGACTGAGGCGTAGGCGGCCTACGCCGCAGGGAGTAGCGAGCCGGCGACGACGTAGATGGCCGGTTTTCATCGGCCGGTGGCGACGCCGCCGTCGCCGACGAGGACGAAGGGGGCCCAGAAAAAAGGATGCGCCGTGTCAGCCTTGGCGCGCACGGCCACCTGGGCCCGGCGCAGGGCCTCGGCCTTGCCGAGCGCCGGCTCGCGCGCGTAGACCGCGAACATCGCCGTGGTGAGATCGACCGTGGGGCCGGAAGCGACGGCCCAGTGCGAGACGAGCAGCGCGCGGGCGCCGGCGTAGAAGAACGCGCGCGTGAGACCGGACAGGCTCTCGCCCCCGAGACTGCCGTCGGGCCCGGCCGTGTTGCAGGCCGACAGCACGACCCAGTCGGCGTCGAGCTTCAGCGTGGCCACCTCGCTGGCGTCGAGCAGGCCGTCCTCGCCCTTCGTCGGCGTGGCCGGCGGCGTCAGCGCCAGCGCCGGCTCGGCCTGGCAACGCAGCTCGCCGGGCAGCAGCCCGTGCGTCGCGAACTCCACCACCCGGTAGCGCGACAGGTCGGTCTCGCGCACACGACGCTCGGTGGCGTCGGCGCCGAGCACCACGCCCTCGGGGCCGGCGCCCAGCGCGGCCGCGATCCGCCGCACCTCGTCCCCCGACTCGCGCAGCCGCGGCAGCGCGCGCAGGAGCGCCGGGTCGAGCGTCTCGCCCTGGCGGCACAGGTTGGCGACGTCGCTGACGTTGCGCCGGTCGCGGCCGCCGCCGTTGAACGCGGGGTCGCCGAAGCCGATGAACGGCTGCGGCGCCGGCGAGCGCGCCGCCACCGCGCGCAGCGCGCGCAGCGCGGCCACCGACGGCAGCACGCTGATGGCCATGCGGTTGGCGAGAAACGCCACCCGCTCGACCTCGGTCCCGGCCGGCGCTGCGTTGGTGACGAGCACGCCGAGCGGCAGCGCGAGCAGCGGGCCGGCCGGCACCACGAGCAGGTGGCGGACACCGGCCAGCATGCCGTCGGCGGGGCCGAACAGGGCGGCGTAGAGGTTGCGCGCACGGTCCACGTCGAACGCGCGGTCCTCTCCCGAGGAGAGGTCCAGGCTCGCGCGGAGCGCCTTGACCTCGGTGTCGAGCGCCGCCCGGCCGAGGCGGGCCCGGTGCGCCTGCACGCCCGCGGCCCGCACCACCAGGACGTAGCAGGACTGGTTGCCCGGCAGGATCGCCACCAGCGCCTCGTCGGGCCGCAGCAGCGCCTGGACCTCGGCGGCCGTCAGCGGGCGCTCGGCCGTCAGCTGCGCGTAGCGCGGGAACTCGGCCTGCAGCCGGCCCTCCAGCACCTCGATCTTCTCCTCGGCCTCGCGGAGCTGACGCTTGAGGTCGTCGTCCTTGGTCTCGCGCTGGTCGGCCGGCTTCATCGACTCCTCGGCCAGCGCGGCGCGCGCCGCGGTGCGACGCCGCCCGGCGTCCTGCAGGTCGCGGCCGAGCGCGGCGAGCTTGGGATCGCCACTCCCGACCCGGGCCGACATCGCGCGCAGCGCCTTGGCCGTCTCGTTGCCGCGCGGGATCTGGATCGCGGTGAACAGCTCGGCGGCCAGGGCCGGCCCCTCGGCCGGGCGCTCGGCGGCGGCCCGGACCAGCGCATCGAGATAGGGCAGCACGCTCGGCAGCCGTGCGCCCTCGAGCGCCGTCCGGTTCTTCACCTGCAGCTCGGCCGCCCGCCGGAAGTGGCCGAGCGCCCCCTGGAGATTGCCGGCGGCCTGCTCGTTGACCGCGAGCAGCGCCCGCGCCTCGATCGAGCGCGGCGCCGCCTCACCGAACAGCAGCTCGCGCCGGGCCAGACCCAGCTCGTACTCGCGCCGGGCGTCGGCGAACCGCCCCTGCTCCCGATAGATGGTGCCGAGCAGCGTGTACATCTCGCCCACCCACCACAGCCGCCACTGGGGATCGTTGCCGGGCAGGCTCGCCATGCGAATCGCCGCGGCCGCCTGCAGCTCCGCCTCGGCCTGGCGCTTGTTGATGCGCAGACAGATGGCATGCATCCCCACCGTGTAGGCCTTGCCGCGCGAGCTCTCGGCGTAGCGATCGCCGATCCTCACCGCCTGCTCGGCCCAGGCCAGCGCCTCGGCCGGCTTGTGGTCCCGGTGGACGGAGGCCCGGTAGGCGAACAGGATGAGCTGCTCGTCGGCCAGCGAGGACTGGGCGGCGATCTCGGATCTCGAGAAGATCCGGTCGGCCTCGTCGTAGCGCGCCTGGTGGCCGACCGTCAGCGCGAGCTCGTTGAGGATCGCCGCTCCGCCCGGCTTGTCCACCCCGAGCACGCGCTCGTGGATCTCCAGCAGTCGCACGAACGCCGCCTCGCCGGCGGCGTAGTTGCCGGAGCGGTACTGCAGCCGGCCCAGCCGCCACAGCGCGTCGGCAGCGCCGATGTCCTGAATGCCCACCAGCTTGCCGGTGGCGCCGACGATCGTCTCCGCGCGCCGGATGGCCGGCGAGAGCGTCCCCGGGCGCGCGGCGTCCGGCACCGCCTTGCCCTGGAACGCGGCGAGCGCGGCCTCGAGCAGACGCACGTTGGTCGGGAAGGTCTCCAGCGCGACCCCGCGGCCGGCCGCCACGGCGGCGACCACCACCACCGGCCAGCCGCCGTCGAGCCGCGTGCACTGGCGGATCGCGGCCGCGGTCCCGTCGCCGAGCGTCGTGGCCTCCACGGCGCCGCAGCCGCCCAGCCGTGTCTCGTAGCCCCGCTGGAAGGTGCTGTCGGTGAGGATGCGTTCGGGCGTGAACTCCCGGGAGACCCGGAAGCGGAACAGCGTGCCGCTGGGCGTGCTCCAGCCGTCGCAGTAGAAGCTCAGCCGCTGGGAGCCGCGGCCGGGCTCGTCCTGGACGACGCGCAGCCGGCACGCCTCGCCGGTGCCGTTGGCGCCGACCGCAGCCTCGCTACCCACGCCCTGCAAGTCCGCGGCGGCGGGCGACGCCCATCCAAGCAGGATCGCCGCCACCACCGCGATCCACGTCATGGCCGGCCCTCCCCGCTCACCAGAACTTCTCCCACTTCACGGATTTGCGCTCGAGCCCCTTGGCCATCAGCACCTCGCGGACCCGCGCGATCGTCGCCTCGCCGCCCGCCACGTAGGCGACCAGCCCGGTGACGTCGATCACGAGCCGATCGACGATCGCCGCCAGTCCGGACTCGCGCGACACGCTGGGATGATACGCGAAGCCGAGATGCTCCCGGGTGCGGGCACGCAGCTCGGCGTCGTACACAAGCGCGGCCTCGTCATGCGCCTCGTAGACCAGCGTGGCCGGCCGGTAGTCCCCACGCTCCGCGAGGTCGGCCAGGATCGCACGGATGGGCACGATACCGATCTCCTCGGCCACGAACAGGGCTCGTCGCGTATCGGTGCGGGCCGAGGACGAAGCCGCCGAGCGGCCCCTTGAACTCGACCTCGGCGCCCGGGGTCGAGCGTCGCGGAACCACCGCGAGCCGAGGCCGGCCGGCGTCACGTCGGCGCACAGCGTGAGCGTCGACGGCGAGCGAGGCGGGGAGGCGATGCGAGTAGGCGCGCACGAGCTTGGGGCCGAACGGGACGGAGACCCACTGCCCCGCCTCGAACGCGAGGACGGCGGGCTCGACCAGGCGGAGGTCGGCCTCCAGGATCGTCGGGCGCCAGGGCCGCGGACCGCGGCGACGCGGGCGCGGCAGGCTCGCGCGGCTTCGCCGGCATCGCTCAGCGCGGAAGCGCGGCAGGACGTCGGCGGCGATGCGCTCGAGCTGCTCGCGCTCGTCCTGCGGGATCGCCGATGGGTTCATCATGAAGTAGGTGCAGCCGGCCGCGCTCGAACCGCTCGAGCTGCTCGGCGCACTGCTCGGGCGTGCCGATGATCCCGTACTTGCGCGCGAGCGGCCCGAAGTCCTGCGCGTAGCGGCGGCTGAGATGCTCGACCCACGCCGCCTTGGCCGACTCTCGTAGTCGCGACCCACGCGTGACGAAGGCCAGGTGCGCGGCGGCGAAGCCGTCGAGCGGGCGGCCGGCCGCCTGCGGCGGCCGCGCGGATCTTGTCCAGGCTCTGCGCGTAGCGCTCGGGCTGGACGACGTAGGACATCCAGCCGTCCCCCTGCCGTCCAGCCCGCGTGAGCGCGGCATCCGAGCGGCCGCCGATCCAGATCGGCGGCCCCGGCCGCTGCACGGGCTTGGGATCGATCGACACGCCCTCGAACTGCGGTGAAGCGGCCCTTGAAGGTGGCGGGCGTGTCGCGCCACAGCGCGCGCACCACATCGATGCCCTTCGGTCACGCGCGCGCCGCGCTCGCGGTGCGGGCACGCCGCAAGCCTCGAACTCCTTGGGGTTCTCGCCGCCCACGCCGACGCCGAAGATCGAGCCGGCCGCCCGACAGCGCATCCAGCGTGGCCGTGGTCTTGGCCGCGATGGCCGGGCGGCGCAGGGCGAGCAGGTAGACGGCGGTGCCGAGCCTGATGCGCGCTGGTGATCGCGCGCGTAGGTGGCGAGCAGCGTGAGCGACTCGTGAGATCGGGCCGTGGAAGGACACGTGGTCGCCCGTCCACACCGAGTCGAAGCCGAGCGCCTCCACGCGCCGCACCAGCTCGAACTGCTCGGCCGGCCGGCTGGTGAGCGACAGCGAGCCGATGCCGAAGCGCAGGCTCATCGCGGGAAAGGCGTCCTTGACGCCGCCGTCCACGGTGAGCGTGCAGCCGGTCGTCTTGGCCGAGCGGTCGGAGGCGAGGAACAGCACCGCCTGCGGCGACGTCCTCGGGCAGGATGCGCGCGCCGAGGAGGTTGCGCTTGCGGTAGAAGTCCTCGAGCTGCGTCGACGCGCGATGCCCTGCGCCGCGCGCGCGCTCGCGCCGGATCTCCTCCGACCAGAGCTTGGAGTCCTGGAAGATGGCGTCGGGGTTCACGATGTTCGAGCGGATGCCGTGGGGCGCGCCCTCCAGCGCCAGCACCTTGGCGAGCTGGGCCTCGGCCGCCTTGGCCGCCGAGTAGGCGGCGAAGTCCTTGCCGGGCGACATCACGTTCTTGGTGGCCACGAACACGAGGCGCGCCGCCGAGCCCCTGGGCGCATGAGCACGCGCATGCGCCTCGCGCGCGACGAGGAAGTGGCCCGGTGGAGTTCACCGCGAACGAGCGCTCCCAGTCGGCGAGCGCCATGCCGGTCGACCGGCGACGAGTGCGCGATGCCGGCATTGGAGACGAGGATGTCGAGCCCGCCGTAGGCGAGCACGGCCGCCTCGAAGGCCGCGCGCACGGAGGCCTCGCTGGTGACGTCCATCGCCGAGGCCGAGCGCGCGCCCGCCGCCCACGGCCGGCGATCACCTCGTCGGCGACCTTGCGTCGCGCCCGCCGCGTCGACGTCGGTCGACGACCACGTGCGCGCCCTCGGCGGCCAGCCGCTGCGCCACGGCGCGGCCGATGCCGCGAGCCGCCGCCGGTGACGAGCGCGATGCGCCGCGCCAGCTCCTTCTCCGGCGGCGCCAGCGTGAGCTTGTAGAGCTCGAGCGGCCAGTACTCGACGTCGAAGGCGTCCCTGCGCGCGAGAGCGAGACGTAGCGGCCGAAGGCGGTGGCGTTGCCGAGCACCGCGATCGTGTGGTGGTAGATGTCGTTGACGATGCCGGCGGTGCGCCGGTCCTGCCCGGCCGTGAACATGCCGAGCCCGGGCACCAGCACCACGCGCGGGAACGGGTCGGCGAGCGTCGGCGCCGGCGCGATGTGTGGGCGTCGAAGTAGGCGGTGTAGTCGCCGACGAAGCGCTCGACCGCGCGCTCGACGCGCCGCCGCGACGTCGCCGCCGGATCGCCGGCTCGTCGAGCGGCACGAAGCACGGCAGCCGCTTGGTGTAGATCGTGTGGTCGGGCGTGGCGGGCCGACCTGCAGAGCGCCGGCGCCTCCACCGAGGCGACGAACTCGAGTCACGGCCGGCGAGTCGTCGAAGGTGACCACCACGCGCCGGCGTCGCGGCCGAGCATGGCCGCGCAGCCGCGGCGCCAGCGCCGAGCGCGACGCGCCCGCCGCTCCTCGGGCTCCAGCGCGAGTCACGCGCGGGCCGCCGAAGACGCGCCGCCCGCGCCGGCGCTCGGCGATGGCCTCCTCGGCGCGCCTGATCAGCTCGATCGGTCGCCTCGTAGGCCTCCGCACGGTCGCGCCCCAGGTGATCGTGCCGTGCTTGCTCCAGCAGGAGCGCGCGCGCCTCGGGATGCGCGGCGATGGCGTCGCGCCACCTCGCGCGAGATGCTGGAAGCCGGGCCGCCGGTAGTCGAGGGCGATGACGTCCTTGCCATAGACGCCGGCGAGCACCTCGGCGGCGCGGTCGTTGTTGGTCAGCGACACGACGGCGTCGGCGTGGGTGTGGACGACCGCGTGGCGCGGCGAGGAAGCCGTGCAGCAGCGTCTCGATGGACGGCCGCACGCCGCCGGGATCCTGCAGCGCGTGCGCGAGGTAGGCGACCATCTCCTGGTCGCCCATGTCCTGGCGCTCGAGCAGGGCGAGGATGTCGTCCATGCGCACGCCGGGGAAGTCCTTGCGCTGGATCGATTTGAGGTCGGAGCCGCTGCCCTTGACGCGCAGCACGCGCACCTCGCGCCCGCGGTGGTCGCGCTCGACGCTTGACCGAGGTGTTGCCGCCGCCCCACACGACGAGCGAGGTCTCGGCGCCGACCAGGCGAGAGGCGTAGACGAGAAGGTCGACGCCCTCGAGCGCGGCGGCGTCGGCGTCGTTCCAGCGCGATTGCATCGCGGCCCACCATATCACGGAGTCGAGGACGGGCGACGTAGGCCGGGCGCGCGGGACGACGAAGTGACGAGACTGCAGGAGCGCCCCGGCCGTACCGGGGCGCTCCGAGGGTCGGGAGATCGCGGACCGGATGTCTACCGGTAAGCCGCCGTGGTGCCTGTGGGCAGGCGCAGCCGGTCAGGCCCTTGAACGTGTCGCCGAAGACCGTGCCGCACTCCTGGTTGGTCTTGTAGGCGCCGTAGCCGCCGCCGAGCGCAGCGCCGGCCAGGCCGCCGATCAGCGCGCCCTTGCCGGCGGCCTTGCCGCCGTCGGCAATCGCGCCGCCGGCCGCGCCAAGGCCGGCGCCGAGGAGGCCACCGAGCAGACCGGGCTTGGCGATTCGCATCGCCCGCTCGCCGCCCGTGTCACAGTCCGCCGGGACCGCGGCCGTCGAGACCCGCGTCACCGCGGCGGTGCCGCCGGTGCCACCGCCCTGGTCACAGGGTGCGTGGCCACCGGCCCGCGCGGGCCGGCTGTCGCGCGCGCGCGCTGGCGCGCGGAAGCGTGGACACCGCAATCTCCTGCGCCTCGGCGGGAGCGGGCGTCCGCATCATGTACGAGGTGGTCAGCCCAGTGGCCGAGAGCTGTCGTCCCCACCAGGGCCATGCCGATCGTCGCAAGCTTCCAGGGATTGCATTCCATGGCTCGATCCTCCCTGTCACCCCATGAGACGGGCGCGCGGCCAGGAGTATTCGAGCGGGGGTGTGTGTTACAAACGGCTGAAATGCCACGCTGGCTCGTGCTCGGGATCGCAGCCGTGCTGACCCTGGCCGGCCGCCCTCGGCCCTTGCCGACGGCATCATGCTCGTGCAGGCTGGCGCGTTCTGGATGGGCCGCGACGACGGCGCCGCCGAGGAGGGCCCGCGGCACCGCGTCTACCTGCGCGCCTACTGGATCGAGCGCCACAAGGTGACCAACGCGGAATTCGCGGCGTTCCTCAACGCGCGCGGCATCGGCACCTTCGAGCGCGAGCGGCGCTACGACGCCGACGACGCGGATGCACGCATCCGCCTGGCGCCCGCCGCCGAGCAGCACGCGGCCTGGGTCGCCGACACGGGGTGGGAGCAGCATCCGGCCGTGGAGGTGTCATGGTTCGGCGCCCGCGACTACTGCGCGTGGAGGCAACGACGGCTGCCCACCGAGGCCGAGTGGGAAAAGGCCGCGCGCGGCGACGACGGGCGCCCGTACCCGTGGGGCACGACGGCGCCGGCGCCGAGGCTGCGCCGTGTTCGACCGTGCCTACAACGCCACCGACCGCGGCGACGCTCGGCCCGAGGGCACGAGCCCCCACCGCGTGGAGGACCTGCTCGGCAATCTTCGAGAGTGGACGGCGAGCACGCTGCGCCCCTACCCGTACCGCGCGGACGACGGGCGGGAGCCGTTCACCGGCGTCGGCCGGGTCGTGGTGCGCGGCGCCAGCCACGACGATCCCGCCGGCTCGCTGCACCTCGCCGCCCGGCGCTCGTACGACCGGCGGGGGGCGGCGGCGGGCCATCACCACGTCGGCTTTCGCTGCGCGACCTCGGAAGACCTGGGAGGCTACCTGATGACGCCGCCGATCCACGACCTCATGATGGACTACCCGCTCACGCTCACGCACTTCTTCGAGCGCAGTCGCCGACTCTTCGCGCGCAAGACGCTGGCCACGCGGCGGCCCGGCCAGGCGCTCTTCCGTTACACCTACGCCGACTTCGCCGAGCGAACCTTCCGCCTGGCCGGTGTCCTGCGCGACCTCGGCGTGCGCAAGGGCGACCGGGTGGCCACCCTGGCCTGGAACAGCCACCGCCACCTCGAGCTCTACTGGGCGATCCCGCTCAGCGGCGCCGTCCTGCACACCCTCAACTTCCGGCTGTCGGCGGCAGGACCTGACCTACATCATCAACCACGCGGGCGACACCGTGATCTTCGTGGATGCCAGCGTGTGGCCGGTGCTGGCCGCCATCCGCGACCGGCTCCCGGCCGTGCGCGCGATCGTCGTGATGCAGGACGGCGCCCCCGCCTTCGGCGGTGACGCGCCCGTCCCCGCCGACCTGCCGGAGTACGAGGCGCTGCTGGCGGCGGCGACGCCGCTGGCCGAGTGGCCGCCGGCCGCCGAGACCGACGCCGTGGCCATGTGCTACACCTCCGGCACCACCGGCCACCCCAAGGGCGTCGTCTACACGCACCGGGCCCTGTACGTGCACTGCCTCGCGCAGGCGCTCACGGACTCGATGGCGCTCTCCGAGAACGACGTGATCCTGCACATCGTCCCCATGTTCCACGCCAACGCCTGGTGCGTGCCCTTCTGCGGGACGATGCTCGGCTCCACCCAGATCTTCGGCGGGCCCAATCCCCAGCCCCGCGACATCTGCCAGCTCGTGCAGGCCGAGAAGGTCACGTTCGTGGGCGCGGTGCCCACGGTATGGATCGCCGTCAAGGAGCTGGTGGAGCGCGAGGGCTACGACATCTCGTCGATCCGCTGCATCCCGATCGGGGGCTCGGCAGCGCCGCGCAGCCTGCTCGAGCACTACGACAAGGCGTTCGGCGCCTCGATGATGCACGCCTGGGGCATGACCGAGATGAGCCCCCTCGGCACGCTCAGCCGGCTCAAGAGCTACATGCGCGACTGGCCGGAGGATGCCCGGTACGCGGTGCGGGCGACGCAGGGCTACGTCTCGGTCGGGGTCGAGCTGCGGATCGTCGACGAGGCGGGCCACGAGCAACCCTGGGACGGCCAGGCCATGGGCGAGATCCAGGTCCGGGGACCGTGGATCATCCGGGCCTACTACGACAACCCCGAGTCGGCCGACCGGTTCACCGCCGACGGCTGGTTCCGCACCGGCGACGTCGCCACCGTCGACCCCGAGGGCTACGTGAGGATCACCGATCGCACCAAGGACCTCATCAAGTCCGGCGGCGAGTGGATCTCGTCGATCGACGTGGAGACGATGATCATGGGTCACCCCAAGGTGCTGGAGGCCGCCGTCATCGCCGTCCCGCACCCCCGGTGGATGGAGCGGCCGCTGGCCTGCGTGGTGCCGCGGCCGGGCGTCGTCCTCGACCCCGCGGAGATCATCGACTACCTGCGGCCCCGGCTGGCCAAGTGGGCCCTGCCCGACGAGGTCGTGCTGCTCGAGGCCGTGCCCAAGACGAGCGTGGGCAAGTTCGACAAGAAGGTCCTGCGCGAGCGTTTCCGCGACTGGACCCCGAAGGGGGCGTGAGCATGGCCGCCCGCCTGCGCTACCTCGACCGTGATCAGGTGCCGCCCGAGATCCAGGCGGTCTACGACGGGCTGCGTCAGGACTCGGGCCGGGTGCTCAACATCTACCGCCTGATGGCCCACCACGGCCGCTCGCTGGCCGCCTTCCTGGGCTGGTACCCGCGGCTGCGCGAGGGCGCCCTCGACCTCGGCCTGCGCTACCTGGCCTACGTGCGGGCCTCCCAGCTGAACCGGTGCACCTACTGCGTCACCCACAACACGGCCGGCGGCCTGCGTGCGGGACTGGCGCGGGACAAGCTGGACGCGTTGGCGGCCTGGGAGGCCAGCCCGCTGTTCTCGGATCTCGAGCGGCTGGTGCTGCGTTATTCGGAGGCCATGACCCGCGAGGTCCAGGTCCCGCCCGACCTGGTCGAGGCCCTGAAGGCGCGGCTGTCGCCGGAGGCGCTGGTACAGCTCACCCTCAGCATCGCGGCGGCGAACTTCACCAATCGGTTCAACGAGGCCCTTGGCACCGAACTGGAGGTCCGGATGTCGGCCTGACAGCCGTGGCGGCTTGACAGTGGGCGCCTCGCCCTCTAAAGTCCTGCCACAGCTTGTCCGGCAGTCCGTCCCGACCGGTCTGACCGTCGAGGAGGCGTCCATGCGACAGAGCCGTCGTCAGTTCCTTGCCACCACCGCTACCGGCTTGGCCGGCATCCTGGCCACCAAGACCTCACCCGCGGTGGCCCAGGCCCGCGAGGTTTCGTACCTGTGCTGGAACAATTTCGCGCCCGACCTCGGACAAGAAGCTAGCGGAGATCGGCCAGCGGTTCACCAAGGACACCGGCATCAAGATCCGCATCGACCATATCGCCGCCCCCCAGCAGGCAGCCAAGTACGCCTCCGAGGTCCAGACCCAGGCCGGCCACGACATCATCGAGATGCGGATGCACTTCCCGTGGCTCTACGAGCCGCAACTGGTCGACCTCTCCGACCTCGTCGGCCGAGATGGAGAAGAAGTACGGCATGGCCATCTCCTCGGCCGACCGAGGCGGCCAAGGTCAAGGGAACGTCTGGCGCGCGGTGCCGCAGTACCACGCACATACTTCGCCCCGGCCTACCGGGAGGACCTCTTCAAGAAGGCCGGCCTCAAGATGCCGGACACCTGGGAGGATCTCTACACCGTCGGCAAAGAGCTGAAGAAGATGGGCAACCCGGTCGGGATCCCCATCAGCCAGAACTACGACACGATCTCGACGGCAGGGCCCGTGCTGTGGGCCTTCGGCGGCATGGAAGTCGACAAGGACGGCAAGACGGTCAAGATCAACTCCCCGGCCGCCGCCCAGATGGTCGAGTGGTACAGCAAGATGTACAAGGACTGCATGGAGCCCGAGGTGCTGTCCTGGACCGACGCCAGTAACAACGAGTCGATCCAGCAGGGCAAGGCCGGCTGGATCCACAACCCGGTCAGCGCCTACATCGTGGCCCGCAACATGAAGCTCGTGACCGCCGACGGCATCAACCATCACCGGAGCCTGGCCGGGCCCGGCCGGCCGGCACGAGACGGACGTGCCGCGCACGATCGGCATCTGGAAGTTCAGCAAGAACGTCGAGGCCTCGAAGGAGTGGATCCGCTACCTGCTGGGCAAGAAGGAAGTCTACGACGAGTACATCATGTCGGGCGACGCCTTCAACATGCCGGTTTACACCAACTTGCAGCGAACACCCGTCCTCAAGACGGATCCGAAATTCGCGCAACCTCAAGAGCGAGGGCGTGCAGTACCACATCTACGGGTGGCCGGCGCCGCCCAGCGACAAGATCCAGCTCATCACCAACTCGTTCATCCTGCCCAACATGATCGCCAAGGCGGTCACCGGCACCTCCACCAAGGAGGCGATCGCCTGGGCCGACACCGAGATGAAGAAGATCGTCGCCGGCTGAGCCATGGCTATCGGGAACGCGCGCGTCGCGACCACGGTCTACCGGCCCGGACTCCGTGACCGGGTGAGCGAGTGGCTCGACCGGGAGACGATCCTGGGCCCGGCCTTCGTCACGCCGGCGCTGCTGCTGCTGGTGTTCCTGGTCGCCTACCCGTTCGTGATGGCCATCTACCTCTCGCTGTCGAACGCGTTCATCGGCCGGCCCAGCCACCTGATCGGCTTCCGCAACTTCATCAATCTCTGGCAGAGCGACGCCTTCCGGCAGACCTTCCAGAACGCCTTCGTCTTCACCGGTCTCGCCGTCGCCTTCAAGGTGGTTCTGGGCATCTGGCTGGCGCTGCTGCTCAACGAGCAGCTGTGGTTCAAGCGGCTCATCCGGGGCGCCGTCCTGCTGCCGTGGGTCATCCCGACGGCGCTGTCCACGCTCGGCTGGTGGTGGATGTTCAACTCCCTCTACAGCGTCGTGAACTGGACCGGCATCAACATGGGGCTGATGGATCCGCCCGGCCCCAACTGGCTCGGCCAGAGGTACTACGCGATGGCGGCGGTGGTGATCGTCAACGTCTGGCGGGGGCTGCCCTTCTTCGCCATCACGATCCTGGCCGGCCTGGTCGCCATCCCCAAGGAGCTCTACGAGGCCGCCCACACCGACGGCGCCGGCCCGGTCGCGCGCTTCTGGTACGTGACGCTGCCGCTGCTGAGCCCGGTGCTGGCGATCGTGATCCTGTTCTCGACCATCTTCACGTTCAGCGACTTCAACATCGTGTTCGTGCTGACCCACGGCGGGCCGATCAACTCCACGCATCTGTTCGCGACGCTGGCCCGTCAGGTCGGCCTGGAGACTGGCCGGCTCGGGGAAGGGTGCGGCGATTTCCCTCTACCTGTTCCCGGTGCTGGTCATGGTGGTCTACGCGCAGCTGCGGTTCGTGCGGAATCGGGCCTACTGATGCTGTCGCGGGCGCTCACCAAGAAGCTCGGCATGCACGCGATGCTGGTGCCGTTCCTGATCTTCGCGCTGTTCCCCTTCTATCACATGACGTTGACCTCGCTGAAGCAGAACCGGGAGCTGTACGACCGCACGGCAGTGCCGTTGCTCATCCGCCAGGGGCCGACGCTCGAGCACTACCAGAAGCTGATCTGGGAGAGCTCGTTCCTGACCTGGACCAAGAACAGCCTGCTGGTGACGATGCTGGCCACCAGCGTGTCGCTCGTGATCGGGACCGCGGCCGCCTACGCGCTGGCCCGCATGAAGTTTTTCGGGGTGGGCAGCTTCGGGACGGGAATCTTCGTGACCTACCTGGTGCCGACCTCGCTACTCTTCTTACCCTTGGCCCAGGTCGTCAACTGGCTGGGGCTGGCCGACTCGAAATGGTCGCTGGTCGTCACCTATCCGACCTTCCTGGTCCCCTTCTGCACATGGCTGCTCATGGGGTACTTCCGGACGGTGCCCAAGGAGGTCGAGGAGTGCGCGATGGTCGACGGGGCCACCCGCATCCAGGCCCTGCTCCGCATCGTGCTGCCCATCGCCGTCCCGGGACTGGTGTGCGCGGCGCTCTTCGCGTTCACGCTGTCCTGGAACGAGTTCATCTACGCGCTCACCTTCACCTCGTCGTCGGAGGAGATCACGGCCAGCGTGGGCGTGACGAGCGAGCTGATCCGGGGTGACATCTACTTCTGGGGTCAGCTGATGGCGGGGGCGGTCCTGGGCTCGGTCCCGATCGTGATCCTGTACGTCTTCTTCCTCGACTACTACGTCTCCGGGCTCACCGCCGGCGCCGTGAAGTAGCGCCGGCGGGCCGCCCGGGCGGCCCTCACCCGCTGAGCCACACGACGGCGGCGGCCAGCAGGCCCCACAGCGCCACGCCGACAACCGCCCCGATGAGCACGCCGACGACGGCGCCGAACGGCGCATCGTCCACCGGCGCCGGGGCGCGCGAAACCGGCCGGAGGTGATTCGACGTCGAGCGAGAGACGGGGGATTCGGTCTTCAGTGATCCTCATCGTCGGCGCCAGAATACGGCGAGCCCCCGCCGGCCCGAAAGAGAAAACGCGTCCCTGATGGCGCGCGGCGTCTGCTCGCGACCGGGCGGCGGAGCGCGACAGGGCGGCGGGGCGACAGGGTCTCCTGAGGTTCCGTTGGCTTCGATCGTGTCAGGACCTGCGTAGGACAGGCTTCGGCCATCCCTTCGCGCCTCGGATCGTCTCTCGCGGAACCTCAGGGGACCCTGTCGCCCCGCCGCCCTGTCGCGCTCTGCGCGCGCAGCACGCTGGCGAGCGCCCTATCCTCTTGACAAGTTCGGATGAGACCGTCAAAGTCACGCCACATCAGCGCGGGCCCAGGCATCGCAGACCGGGCCGGATTCGGGAGGGCCGCGTGCGCCTGTCCGCGATCGCTCTGAAGCGCCGTCAGTGGGAACCGTTCGCGTTCGCCACGCCGGCGCTCGTCCTCATCGCCGTCGTCATCGTCTTCCCGCTCATCTACTCCTTCTACCTCTCGCTGCGGGACTTCGACCTGTCGGTGGGGCCGGACTCGACGTTCGTCGGCGCCCGCAACTACAGCGAGGCGCTGCTGCGCGATGACCGCTTCATCGCCTCCGTCTGGAACACCGTGGTTCTCATCGGCCCGGCCCTGGTGTGCGAGCTGCTCCTGGGGCTCGGCATCGCGCTCCTGCTCAACCGCGTCACCCACGGCCGTCCCATCATCACCGCGCTCCTGGCCATCCCGGCCATGGTCTCGCCGGTCATGGCCGGCATGGCGTGGCGCATGATGTTCGGCGTCAAGTACGGCGCCATCAACAACCTCGGCCGTCAGTTCGGCCTCCTCGACGTGTACTTCGACTGGTTCTCCAGCCCGTTCATGTCGATCGTGTCGGTGGTCCTGGTCGAGGTCTGGCAGAACACGCCGTTCATGATGCTGGTGCTGCTGGCCGGGCTGCAGTCGATTCCCCAGGAGCTGTACGAGAGCGCCCGGGTCGACG
This sequence comes from uncultured Candidatus Rokubacteria bacterium, assembly GCA_963827505.1. Classification (GTDB taxonomy): domain Bacteria; phylum Methylomirabilota; class Methylomirabilia; order Rokubacteriales; family CSP1-6; genus AR5. Next base: position 981,329 of record CAWHBD010000001.1, read on the forward strand.
GGGCGTCCTCCTGGCAGAGCTTCTGGCACCTGACCCTGCCCCTGCTGAAGTTCACGATGGTGGTGGGCGTGATGATCCGCATGATCGACCTCACCAAGCTCTTCGGCCTGATCTTCGTGCTGACGTTCGGCGGGCCCGGCGGCGCCACCGAGACGGTGGCCTTCAACACGTATCTGGTGGGCTTCAAGGACTTCCGCATGAGCTACGCGGCGGCGCTGTCCTACGTGATCGTCGGCGGGGTGCTGGTGCTGACCCTGCTCTTCCAGGTGGTCCAGCGGTGGCGGGAGGCCCGGGCGGCATGAGCACGCTGGTCGGCGCCAACCAGGCCGTCGCCGTTCGCCGGGTCAACCGCCACCGGGCGCGCCGGTGGCTGGCCGACGTCCTCACCTACCTGGGGCTGGCCCTCACCCTCGTGTTCTTCCTGGGACCGTTCTTCTGGATCGTGACGACCTCGCTCAAGGGCAACAACGACTTCTTCGCGTTTCCGCCGGTGTGGATCCCCAGCGATCCGTCGCTGGCCCACTACGCGGGGCTGTTCACGCGGGCCAGCGGGCTGCGCTACTTCATGAACAGCCTGACCATCTCGTCCATGAGCATGGTGGCGGCGCTGCTGGTCAGCCTGCCCACCGCCTACGCCATCGCCCGCTGGCGCTTCGGCGGGACCGTCTTCGGCACCTTCCTGCTCGTGCTGCGCATGCTCCCGGCCATCGCCCTCATCATCCCCGTGTACCTGATGTACAAGCAGCTGGGCTTGACCAACTCGTACTTCGGGCTGGTCATGCTCTATACGGTCGTGTACATCCCGTTCGCGGTGTGGCTCCTCGTCGGCTTCCTGCGCGACTTCCCGGTCGAGATCGAGGAGGCCGCGATGATCGACGGCTGCTCGCGGGTGGGGGCGCTGGTCCGGGTGGTGGTGCCCATCATCGCCCCCGGCATGGCGGTGGTGGCGCTGTTCTCGTTCATCGCCACCTGGAACGAGTTCCTCTTCGCCGTCGTCCTGACCGGCATCGAGACGAAGACCATGATGGTCCTGGTGACCACCTACACCAGCGGCGGCACCGACATGTTCTACGGGGAGGCGTCGGCGTCGGTGGTGCTGGGCGTCCTCCCAGCGTTCGCCGTGGCGTTCATGCTGCAGCGGTACCTCGTGAAGGGCTTAGCTCTCGGTGGCACCAAAGGGTAGGCGAGGCCGATGAAAATGGGCCATCTGCGTCGTTGCCTCCTCGTTCCTCCCTGCGGCGTACGCGGCGTACGCCTCAGTCGTCACTCGTCGGCGCCTAGCATCTGACCCATTTTGATCGGCCTGCTCACGGTTCCGGGGATCGAACAAGCTCCAAAGGAGATTCGCTCATGAAGCGATTCGTGCTCGTTGGTATCGCGCTCGTGCTGGTGGCCATCGTGGCCGCCGGGGTCCTGCCGTCCCGGCTGCCGGCGCAGGGGGCTCGGCCGTATGAGGGGACGACGATCAGGGCGGTGGTGAATGCGGAGTACGTGAAGTACTCGCTGTCGCTGGTGGAGAAGGACCTGTACGACAAGCTCGGGATCAAGATGGACGTCGAGGTCATCCCGCTCGACGCCTTCGTGCCGAAGACGCTGCTGGAGTTCAACGGGGGCGGCAGCCCCTGGGACCTCATCATGTTCGGGCCCAGCAACATGCCGGACTACGGTCGCCACTTCGAGCCGCTGGACCCGTGGATCGCCAAGCTCAAGCTCGACTTCCAGTTCGACGACATCGCCGACGTCTACAAGAAGCTCATGCTGCGCCACGCCGGCAAGATCGTCAGCATGCCCTACGACGGCGACGTCCACATGATGTTCTGGAACAAGGTCGCCTTCGAGCGGGCCGACAACAAGAAGAAGTTCAAGGCCAAGTACGGTTACGACCTGGTCCCGCCCAAGACGTGGAAGCAGTGGGACGACCAGTCGGAGTTCTTCCACGGCTGGGGCTGGGACGGCACCGACAACAAGCTGTTCGGGGCCGGCGCCTCCTACAAGCCCTCCGGCAGCGGCTTCTCCTATCACTGGTGGCGGTCGCGCTTCTTCTCGTACGGCGGCCAGTACTTCGACGCCGACATGAAGCCGCTCATCAACTCGGCTCCCGCGCTGCGGGCGCTGGAGGAGATGGTGCGGACGATGGCGTACTACCCGCCCGGCGTCCTCCTCTTCGAGTCGGAGGAGCCCAAGACCATGCTGATCAAGGGCGAGGTCCCGCTGCTCTACTCGTGGACCAGCACCGGTAAGCGCGTGGGCGACGCCCGGGAGTCGGTCATCGTCGGCAAGGCCGGCTTCGGGCTGGTGCCGGGCGCCGAGATCGACGGCAAGATGGTCCACCGGCCGGCCATCACGCCGGGCCGGGCCATGGCGGTGTCCAAGTACTCCAAGAAGATCGAGCCGACCATGAAGGTCCTGGAGTTCATCTCGACCCCCGACCAGAGCCTCAAGATCGTCATGGACCCCAAGACGATCATGGACCCCTGGCGCATCACCCATTTCCGCTCCGAGAAGTTCCGCAAGGCGTTCCCGGGCGCTCCCGAGTATCTCGACGCCATCGAGAAGACCTTCCCGCTGGTGGTGCCGGACCCAGTCATCCCCGGCGCCGACGAGTACCAGCGCAAGCTCTCGTTCGAGATCACCGAGGCGCTGGCCAAGCGCAAGCCGGCCAAAGAGGCGCTCGACAACGCCGCCCGCGAGTGGGAGAAGATCACCGAACGCCGCGGCCGCGACAAGCAGAAGGCGGCGTGGGGCGAGAAGCTCGCCGAGATGAAGGCGATCGGCATCGAGTACCACCCGGACTGGGCCGCCAAGGCCAAGTAGCCGATTCTCCGTTCGAAAATCGGCCGGCGCCGGTGGCTGTCCTGGCCACCGGCGCCGGCCCTCTCCCGCCCCCTACCCCGACCACCGAGCCCACGGGCATCGCGAGTGCGCATCCGCTTGACCGGATGCTCCGGCGATGGCCCACTGGAGGTACCGGCGCTGACAGATGGGAAGCGAGGTGCCTCATGATCGAGCGCAAGAGCATCCCCGTGGACGAGGCGTACGGCATCGACGTCGTGACCGAGCGGATGCGCGACGGTGGGTGGGCGGTAGTCGCGTCCATCAAGCACCGGTCGCCGAACGGTGAGAAGACGATCGACCTTCCGGTCGGCGACCTTCGCTATTCGGACCAGGGCGAGGCCGAGGACGCGGGCATCCGTCAGGCCCGCGACTGGCTCACGGCCAACGTCTCCCACGCCGCTTAGCGGCCCGGGGACGCGGGGGCTCAGGAAGGGTCCTCCGCCGTTCCGCGTGAGACAGATCGAGGACGCGAAGGGTCGGTCGGAGCCTGTCCTGGTCGAGGCGTTACACGATCGAAGCCAACGGAACGGCGGAGGACCCTTCCTGAGCCCCCGCGCCCCCTACCCGCGAGGCGGCCGCTGGGTCGTTAGATCGTCGGCTTGGTCACGGCCGGCGGGCTGCTGAGGGCGGCCTGTTAGTGGTCGCCGTTCTTGCCGCCGGAGATTTCGCGGGCGGGGGTGGTGCGGCGCCAGGGGTGGCGGAGGCGCTGGCGCCAGGCGCGGCGCTCCTCGTGGCGGGCCGAGCGGCGCCACCGGTTCAGTGAGGGGGCCGACAGCCGGAGTGCGCCGGCGGCGTCCTCGAAGAGCGAGTACGCGACCGGCGTCACCAGCAGCGTGAGGAGCAGGCAGAGGGTCTGGCCGCCGATGACGACGACGGCGATCGCGCGCCGCTCCTCGGCGCCGGGGCCGGTGCCGACCCACAGCGGGAGCATGCCGGCCACCAGCGCCAGGGTCGTCATCAAGATCGGGCGGAGCCGGTCCCGGTTGCCCACCATGATCGCCTCCGGCCGGCTCATGCCGTGGGCCCGGAGATTGTTCATGTGGTCGATCTGCAATATGGCGTTCTTCTTCACGACCCCGAAGAGCACGAGGATGCCGAGCGCGGAGTAGAGGTTGAGCGTGTTGCCGGTGTACCACAGCGAGAGCATGGCGAACGGTACCGACAGCGGTAGCGACAGCAAGATCGTGAGCGGGTGGATCATGCTCTCGAACTGCGAGGCCAGGATCATGTACATGAAGACGAACGACAGCAGGAAGACCCACAGGAACTCCGTGAAGGTCTTCTCCATCTCTCGGGCCTTGCCGGTGACGCTGGTCGTGTAGGCGGCGGGCAGGTTCATGTCGGCCACCGCCCGCTTCAGCAGGTCGATGCGGTCGGCCTGGCCGAAGCCCGGAGCGATCTGGGCGCGCAGGCGCACCTCGCGCTGCCGGTCGGTGCGGTCGATCCGGGAGGCCGTGACCGCCCGATCGATGCGGACCACGTTGTCGAGCCGCACCAGGCCGCCGGCCGGGGCCAGGCCCACCTGGGCCGCCGCCCCGGTGGCGGTGGCGTTGGAGGCCGAGTCGCGGGAGACGTACAGGCGCGAGATCGTCTTGAGGTCGCCCCGGTAGGCGTCCATGAGGCGGATCTGCACGTCGTAGTCGTCGTTGACGGTGGGATCCCGGAAGCGCGAGACCTGGTCGTCGCCGCCCACCATCAGCCGCAGGGCGGTGGCGATCTGCGAGGTGTCCACGCGCAGGTCGGCCGCGCGCTCGCGGTCGATGACCACCCGCAGCTCCGGCTTGTCGAGCTGCAGGGTGGTGTCGGCGTCCACGATGCCGGGGATTTCCCTCGCCTTTCCCTTCAGGACGGCCCCGTACTCGGCCAGCTTCTCCAGCTCGGGGCCGCGGAGCGCGAGGTCGATGTCGAAGGTGCCACCGCCGATGTTGAAGCCGGCGATGTTGCGCACCTGGGTACGGATGTCACGGAACTGCCGGAAGCGCTGCCGCAGCGCCATCATCACGTCCCGCTGGGCGTAGTTGCCGCGGAAGGCGGCGAGCGGGTCGCCGCGGCGCAGCCCGTCCCACAGCCGGTGCAGGCTCACCGTGCGCTCCGTGTGGGACACCGTGCGCACGTACATGTAGCCCTGGTTGACGCGGGCCAGGAAGCTGCCGCCGGCCGAGGCCAGTGTGAGCGCCACCCCCTTGGTGTTCGCGGCCTCGCGGGCGAGCGCCTGCATGGCCTCGTCCATCGCGGCCAGGCTCATGCCCTCGGGACCGAACACCAGCACTTCGAACTCCGACTCGTCGACGTCGGTGGGGATGTACTCCTGCTTCACCAGGCGGTAGAACGGAATCGTCGAGGCCAGCGCGACGATGCTGATGACGACGACGACCCAGCGATGCCGCATGGCCAGCTTCAGCGACCACGTGTAGCCGCGGTCGAGCCAGGCGTAGAAGCCGGTCCGCGAGGCGGCATCGCCGCCGTGCTCGCCGCCGGCCGCGGCGTCCTCGGTCCGCAGCAGCCGCGCGCACATCATCGGGGTCAGCGTGAACGACACCAGCAGCGACACCAGCACCGAGACGGCCGCCGTGATGCCAAACTGGTAGAGGAAGCGGCCGGAGATCGAGGACATGAACGACACCGGGACGAAGATGACGACCAGCGAGAAGGTGGTGGCCATGACGGCCAGGCCGATGTCGGCCGTCGCCTCCCGGGCGGCCTCGAACGGCCGCATCTTCTTCTCCTCGACGAACCGGAAGACGTTCTCCAGCACGACGATGGCGTCGTCGATGACGATGCCGACCATGAGCACCAGGGCCAGCATGGTGACGCTGTTGAGCGTGAAGCCGAGCGCCCACATCACGCCGAAGGCCGACACCACCGAGGTCGGGATGGCCACGGCGGCAATGAACGTCGAGCGCCACGACCGCATGAAGGCCAGCACGACCAGTGAGGCCAGGATGGAGCCGAGGATCAGGTGCAGGTTGATCTCGTGCAGGGCCGCGTAGATGTACCGGGACTGGTCGCGGATGACCTCCATCGCCACGTCGGGCGGCAGCTGCTGGCGGAGGATGGCGAACTTGCTCTTTACCCCCTCGATGACGGCGACGGTGTTCTCACCCGACTGCCGGCGCACCTCGAGGATGATGGTCGGCGCGCCATTGAGGCGGGCGGCCGAGCGCTGCTCCTTGGTGCCGTCCTCGGCGTAGCCGATGTCCTTCACGCGCACCGGCACGCCGTTCAGGGTGGCGACGGTGAGGTCGTTGAACCCCTTGGGGTCGGCGAACCGCCCCATGGTGCGCAGCGAGGCCTCGTTCAGCCCGGCCGTGACGTTCCCACCCGGCAGGTCGGCGTTCTGGCGGACCAGCCCGTCGCGCACGGCGGTGATCGGGATCTGATAGGCGGCCAGGCGATCGGCGTCGACCCAGACGTTGACCGAGCGCAGCAGGCCGCCCACCAGCCGGACCTCGCCCACGCCGGTCGAGCGCTCGAGCATCGGCCGGACCGTCTTGTCGGCCAGCTCGGTCAGCTCGCGCATCGAGCGGTCGCCCGAGAGCGCGATGGTGACGACGGGGGCCTGGTCGTTGTCGGTCTTGGAGATGACGGGCGGGCGAATGTCGCGCGGCAGGTTGCGGGTGGCGATCGAGACCTTGTCGCGCACGTCCTGGGCGGCCACGTCGATCTGCCGGCTCAGCACGAAGGTGACGATGACGATGGCGTTGCCGGGGCTGGAGATCGACCGCAGCTCCTGGATGCCCTGGATGGTGTTGATCTGCTCCTCGAGCTTCTGGGCGACCGTGGTCTCCATCTCCTCGGTCGAGGCGCCGGGCAGCTCCACGCGCACGGTCACGGTGGGCAGGTCGACCGAGGGGAAGCGATCGACGCCGAGTCGGAACCAGGAGGCGGAGCCGACCACGACCAGCGCCATGACGATCATCGTGGCGAAGACCGGGCGCTTGATGCAGACTTCGGCGAGCTTCTGCATGCCCTAGGGCTTGACGCTCACGGCCTGGCCGCCGGTGAGGTTGCCGGGCTTGTCGACCACCGACTCGCCGCGCTTGAGCCCTTCCAGGATCTCGATCTCCTCGCCCAGGCGCCGTCCGGTCTGCACGCGCACCTCGGCGGTCTTGCCGCCCCGTACCACCAGCACCTTCTCGACGCCGGCGAACACCACCAGCGAGCTGGCCGGCACCGTGACGATGGGCTGGGCCACCTCGGTGACGATGTCGGCCCGGGCGAAGGCGCCGGCCCGCAGCTGGCCGCGCTCGTTGGGCACCTCGGCCTCCACGGCCAGTGTGCGATTCAGCTCCTGGACGATCGGGGCCAGCCGGACGACGCGACCAGTGTGCACGGTAGGGTCACCGTCGATGGTGAGCCGCACGAGCTGCCCGACCCGTACGCTGGTAGCTTCCCGTTCCGGCACCGCCATCCGCAGCCGCAGCGGATGGATGCGCACCAGCGTGGCCATCGGCGCGCCGGCGCCCAGGTACTCGCCGGGCGAGACCTGTCGCTGACTCACGGCGCCGTCCACGGGGGCGACGACCAGGGTATCGGCGAGCTGCTGGCGGGCCAGCTCCAGCTCGGATCGACGCTGGGCCAGCACGGCCTGCCGGTTGCGGACCTCCTCGAGCGCGTCCTGGTACCGCCCTTCGGCCACCTGGAGATTCGCCTCGGCGGTGTCAACCTGCGCCCGGGCGATGAACTGCTGGTCGACAAGCTTTACACTTCGGTCGCGGGTCAGACGCGCCTCGTCGAGCACGGCCCGGGCCTGCCGTACGATCGAGGTCTTCTCGGGTTCGACCATCTCGTCCTTGCCCGCCGGCGCCAGTCCCAGTCGGGCCCGGGCCTGCTGCAGCGCCGCCTCGGCCTGTTCCACCCGCAGCTTGAAGTCCGTCTGGTCGAGCCGGGCGATCGGCTGGCCCCGGCGCACCCGGGTCCCCAGGTCGACGTCGATCGACTCGACCCGGCCGGCCACCTTGGCGCTCAGGGTGACCTGGTCCTCGGCGGCCAGGGTCCCGGTCGCCGTCACCGCTCGGGGCAGCGCCCGCTCGGCGGCCGTGACCACGCGGACCTCTCGGGTCGGGGGGGCCTGCGTCTTGGGCGTTTCCTGAGCAGCAGCCGGGTGCTCACCTCGGCAGCCCACCAGCCCCAGGGCGACCAGGATGATGAGGATCAAGGGTCGGCCGGACATCCGAACCATGATATCTCGGCCGCGCGCGAGGAGTCCGACGAAGATGAACACCGCGGAGACGAGCTCCAGGAGTTCCTCGCCGGCGTGCAGGGGCAACCAGCGGATGTGGCCGAGTGGGCGCTCGAAGACCTCGACAGCCAGGAACAGCACGAGCCCGAACGTCGCCGCCTGTCCCCACGGCTGCCGCAGCCCGTCCAGCGCGGCCCGCCACAGCTGGCGCACGTGCACGAGCAGCCAGACGCCGACCGCGGCCGGCGCCCCGATCACGACCACGGCCGCCGGCAGCCGCGCCGCCAGCGGATACTTCGGGCTCACGAAGAATCGCGTGGAGATCACCTTCGTGCCGAACACCACCCGGTCGAGGTCGACCTCGCCCACGCAGACCAAGGTCATCGCCGCAATGATGGCGACCTCCAGCGTGACCGGCTGGCCGGCGCGCCAGGCCGCCCGTCCCTGGCGAAACGCGAGCACGCCGCCGGCGGCGGCCAGCAGCACCTGCAGCCACTCGACCACGTTGTCCTCGTCGACCAGCCGGGCGCCGAGCGCGGGATCGATGGCGCCGATCACGAGGAAGACACCGACGACGCCGAGACTCACGAGCGCGGCGACACCGCGACAGTCGAGCTTGACCGAAGACATCAGCGTCAGTCTACGCCGGACCGGCGCCAAATCCGGCACGCTGGCGCCCGAGATAGGCGGCGGCAATGCGGGGGTCGGCGGCGAGCGCGGCGGCCGGACCGCCGGCGACGACGCGGCCCCGATCGAGCACGTAGCCGCGATCGGCCGTCTGCAGCGCCAGCGCCGCCAGCTGCTCGACGACGAGCACACTGACGCCCTCGGCCCGGATCTCGCGCACGGCCTCGAAGGTCTCGCGCACGAGTCGCGGCGCCAGCCCCAGCGAGGGCTCGTCGAGAAGCAGCAACCGCGGCCGGGCCATGAGGCCGCGCGCGATGGCGAGCATCTGCTGCTGCCCACCCGACAGCGAGCCGGCGGCGCGGTCGAGCTGAGAGGTCAGCGCCGGGAAGCGTCGGAGCACGGCGGCCAGGTCGTGGCGTCCGCCATGGCTCACCGCGCCCAGCTCGAGGTTGGCGCGCACCGTCTGATCAGCGAAAATCCGGCGGCCCTCGGGCACCAACGCCACTCCGTGGCGCACCACGCGGTAGGCCGGCTCGCCTCCGATCGAGCGGCCGGCCAGTCGTATCTCGCCGCGCGCCGGGGCCAGGACGCCGGCGATCGTGCGCAGCAGCGTCGTCTTCCCGGCTCCGTTGGGACCGATCACGGCGACGATCTCGCCGTCGCCGACCGCCAGGGCGACGTCATGCAGCACCTCGAGGGCGCCGTGAGCGACCGCGAGGCCGCGTACCTCGAGCAGGCTCACGGGCCCGTCCCCAGGTAGGCCGCCACCACGGCGGGGTCACGCTGCACGGCCGCGGGCGCGCCGTCGGCAATCACGCGCCCCTCGTCGAGCACGGTCACCCGGTCGGAGATCGCCATCACGAGATCCACGTGGTGCTCGACCAGCATCACCGTGAGCCCGTCGGCACGCAGCCGGGCCAGGAGCGCGTCGAGAGCCTCGATCTCCGCCGGCGACAGTCCCGCCGCCGGCTCGTCCAGCACCAGGACGCGCGCGTCCGCCGCCAGCGCCCGCGCGATCTCCAGCCGCCGGCGGTGGCCGAACGGCAACACGGCCGCCGGCGCCGCCGCCCAGGCGCCGAGTCCGACCACCTCGAGGCTCGCGACCGCCCGGGCGTCCGCCTGCCGGCGACCGGCGCCGAGGAGCGCGAGGCCCAGCGAGCCGAGGCGCTGCCCAGCCGCTCCCACCCGCACGTTGTCGAGCACCGACAGCTCGTCGAACAGCTGCGGGGTCTGGAACGTCCGCACCAGGCCCCGCCGCGCGATGGCCGCCGGCGCCCTCCCCTCGACCCGCTCCCCGAACAGCGTGATCCGCCCTCGATCCGCCCCCGCGAATCCCGACACCAGATTCACGATCGTCGTCTTCCCCGCCCCGTTCGGCCCGATCAACGAATGCACCGTGGCCGCCCGCACCGCGAAGCTCACCTCCGCCACCGCCACGACGCCCCCGTACGCCCTCCCCACCCCCTCCAGCTCCAGCACGACCGACGCGAGAACCGCCGACCCTCCGTCCGCTTGGGTCGAGGTGCGCGCAGCCTCGAGCGAAGAAGCCTCCCCGTCCTCCGCCTCTCGCGGTGTCCAGGCGCGCCGAGGGGCGAGGGCCCCGACGACACCACGCGGCAAGAAGTAAACGGAGAGCAGGAGCAGCGAGCCGTAGAGGATCAGGCGATAGTCGGCGAGCTGGCGTAGCAGCTCGGGCAGCAGCACCAGCACGCTGGCGCCGACGAGCGGGCCGGCCAGCGTCCCGAGGCCGCCGAGCAGCACGATCAGCAGGAACAGGATCGAGGACTGCAGCGTGAAGCTGTCCGGACTCAGGTAGCCGTTGAGGAACGCGAACAGCCCGCCGCCGGCGCCCGCGAACGCCGCCGACAGCGTGAAGGCCGCGGTCCGCACCCGGTAGGCCGACAGCCCGAGCGATTCGGCCGCGAGCTCCGAGCCCTTCACCGCCAGGAACGCGCGCCCCCACGCCGAGCGCATCAGGTTGCCGGTCATGGCGAGAGCGGCTGCGGCCGCCAGCGCCACCACGAAGTAGTAGCCGCGCAGCGCCAGCGGCACGCCGGCCACGGACGGCCGGGGGATGTCGAAGATCCCGCCCGGCCCGCCCGTGAGCGCCACCCACTCCACCAGTGCCCCCTCGACGATGATCCCGAAGGCAATCGTCACCATGGCCAGGTACGGCCCCGACAGCCGGAGCGCGGCCAGCGCCAGGACCGTTCCCACCGCCGCCCCCAGCCCGATCGCCAGCGGCAGCGCCGTCACGAGCCCCAGCCCCAGGCGGGTGGCGCCGAGGGCCGCCGCGTAGGCGCCGATCGCGTAGAGGCCGGCATGCCCGAGCGAGATTTGCCCGGTGAGGCCGGCGAGCACGTTGAGGCCGGTCGTGACGACGACGAGGATGCCGATCGTCATCGCGAGGTAGAGGTAGTAGGTGTTGGCGGTGAGCAGCGGGATGGCGGCGGTCACCGCCGCCATCCCGGCCCACGCGAGCGCACGTCTCACACGCGGCGGGCCGGGCGAGCGCCGAGCAGCCCCCACGGCCGTACGGCCAGCATCGCGATCACCACCGCGAAGCCGACAATCTCCCGGGCGCCGGTGGACACGTAGCCCGCCACCCCCGCCTCCAGCAGCCCGTAGAGCAGCCCGGCCACGACGATGCCCGCCGCCGAGTCGAGGCCACCGATGATGGCCACCGCGAAGGCCTTGAGCCCGATCAGCGTGCCCATCGTGGGCGACACGTTGAGCAGCGGCGCCAGCAGCAGCCCGGCCGCCCCGGCCAGCATCGAGGACAGCGCGTACGCCGTCGCCACCGCCCGCGGCACGTGGATGCCCATGAGGCCGGCCGCCTCGCTGTCGTAGGCCACGGCCTTGAGCTGCCGGCCGTAGAACGACCGGTGGTAGAAGAGCTGCGCACCGCCCATGAGCGCGAGCCCCACCGCCGGCAGCAGCAGCTCCTGGGGATAGACGCCGGCCCCCAGCACGAACACCGGCTTGAGGGCGAGGGTCGAGGGGAACGCGCGGGCGTCGCGGCCGAAGGTGAGCATCGCCACGTTCTCGGCGATGATGCCCAGCGCAATCGTGGACAGCAGCCACACCGGCGAGCCGGCCCGGAAGAACGGCCGCACCGCCACCCGCTCCACCACGAGCCCGAACGCCGCCGACGCCATCAGCGTGACGACCGCCGCCAGCGCCAGCGGCCATCCCGCCCCCACGTGGGCCGCGTACGCGACGACCGCCCCCGCCATCACGACATGCCCCTGCGAGAAGTTCATCGTCCGGCTCGTCGCCCACGTGATGTGATACCCGAGCGCCACGAGCCCATACATACTCCCCAACGCCAACCCACTGACGACCAGCTGAACAATCATTGGCTACTGACTCTCGTGGCGGTCGGGCCGGCCGGCGGCACGACGCCCCCCGCGGGCTGTGCCCCGCGCCCGCGCTTCATGGCGAGCCGTTGTCGCCGCGCTCGTTCGGAGTGGGGCGAGCAAGCCGGCGACGATCGAATGCTCTCGCGCGACCCCCTTCGGGGGATGGGGGGTCGCAGCGAGCCCCGCTCCGAACGAGCAGCGGCGACCGGCGAGCCATGCGCGCGGGCGCGGGGCATAGCCCGCGGGGGGCGTCGTGCCGCCGGCCGGCCCGACCGCCACGAGACGCATCAGTGGACGGGCACGATCTTGCCGCCCTTCCAGACGACCATGATGTAGTCGCGCTCGGTCAGCGCGTCGTGCTGCTCGGCCGTGAACGGCCGCTTGTAAGTCTTGATGAGTCCGGCGTGGTCCGCCTTGAGGTCCTCCAGCGCGTCGCGGACCTTGGCGCCGTCAGTGGACTTCGCCTGCTCGATGGCCAGCGCCACCAGGTGGAGCGCGTCGTAGGCGTTGGCGGTCCCGACCGGCGACGACACCTCCTCCGGCCCCTTCACGCCGTGCTTGTCGCGCAGCGCCTTCAGCACAGCCTCGCCGCGCGCGTTCTGCTTGCCGAAGAACGAGTAGGTCTGCACGAAGACGACGCCGTCGGACAGCTCGCCGGTCAGCTCGGCGAAGCGCCCGCCCGAGATGCCCCAGTGGGAGACGATGGGCACCTCCCAGCCGACCTTGGCCCGGGACTTCACCACCTGGGCCCCTTCCGGCGCGTTGGCCACCAGCATCACCACGTCGGCGCCGCTCTGCTTGAGGCGCAGGAGCTGCGGGCTCATGTCGGGGTCGTTCCAGTTGAACTTCTCGACGCCGACGGCCTTGACACCGCGCTCGCCGAACCACTTGCTGAGGCCGGCCTCGTTGGACTGGCCCCACGCGGTGTTCTCCAGCAGCAGCCCCGGCTTGCCGCGCTTGAGCTGCTCGGCGGCGTAGCGCACCAGGTACTTGTCGACTTCGTCGTCGTTGGCGGAGACTCGGAAGACGAAGTTGGGCTTGCGGCCGTTGCGGGTGATGTTGGTCCCGGCCGCCCAGGTGCCGACATACGGCGTCGTCAGCTCGTGCCACACGGGGACCTGGGCCAGCGCCACCGTCGTGTGCAGGCCGCCGAACACGGCCGCCACCTTCTCGCGCTCGACCAGCTCGCGGGCGATGGTCACGCCCTTCTGCGGGTTCCCCTCGTCGTCACGGATCACCAGCTCGAGCTTGCGGCCACCCAGCACGCCGCCCCGACCGTTGACCTCATCGATCGCGATCTGCAGGCCACGCTTGATGGCCTCGCCGGAGGCGGCCGAGCCGCCCGAGACGGCGGCGGCGAGGCCGAGCTTGACCGGCGCCGGCTGGGCGCCCGGGATGCTCGCGGCAACCGCAAGCGCGACGAGTGCGGCGACGAGCACGATCGGTAACCGTTTCATCCTGTCCTCCCGACGGAGCCTCCGCGGGCTCCGTTCTCAGATCCGGTGACGTCCCGCGGGTGGCGCGACTCTGGGCCAGGGAGCCCGCCGCGCTCCGGCGCATCTTATACGCCGATTTCGGCGAGGAAGTCGGCGATTGTCGCCTGGACCTCGACCCGGTGCGTGCGATTGGGAAAGTGGCCGCCCCCCTCGATCACGACCAGCCGCGCCCCCGGGATGGTCGCCGCCACTCGGGACGACATCGCGACGGTCGGAAAGTGGTCCTCGGACCCGGCGATGACCAGCGCCGGGCAGCGGATCCGCCCGCAGTCGGCGAGCCACTCGCGCCGGGAGTACGTCTCGTCGAGCAGGGCCAGCAGCGAGGCCCGCGAGTGGCTTCCCAGCCGCTCGATGGTCTCCGCGTAGCGCTCGGGGCGGGCCTTGAACCGAGCCAGCGCCGCCTCGCCCATCCGGAGCTGGACGTTGGCGTCGAAGTACTCGGCCACCCGGCCCGCCTCGACCAGAGGCCGGTGCGCGCGCCACCACGCCTGGTCCTCGGCCGGCGGCTCGTACGGAGGACCGCTGATGGAGATCACCGCGCGCACGCGCGCGGGGGCGTGGATCGCCGCCCACAACGACAGCGCGCCGCCCATCGAGGCCCCTCCCCATACCGCGCGCTCGACGCCGAGCGCGTCCAGCCAGAGCAGCACGTCCTCGGCCTTCTGCGCGTAGCCATAGTCCTCGACCCGCTCGAACTTTGACGACAGGCCGTGGCCACGCGTATCGGGGAACAGCCCCCGCACGCGTGGGAAGAACGGCTCGAGGTCGGCGACCATGAACGACGAGTCCTCGACCGAGCCGCCGTGGATCCACACGACCGGCGGCTTGGCCGGATCGCCGGCTTCACGCCAGTGCAGGCGGACACCGTTGGGCAGGAGGGACTCAGGCACGCGCGAGGTCCTGACTTCCGCGCCAACTCAGCGGATTCTTGGGCGCGATATCGGGCCGACGTCTAGTACACGAACGGCGTCGGCAGCGGCGGCCGCCCGAACGGGCGCCCCCCGCGGATCGTGAGATACGGCACCAGCTTCTGCCGGCCGGTCCGCGTGTTCTTGCGCGTGTCGACGAACTCCACCGGCCCGTCGACGAGATCCATGATCGCCAGGTCGGCCGGCGCCCCCACCTGCAACGTGCCGAGACCGGGCACCCGACCGATGACCTTGGCCGGCTCCACGGTCGCCCGGGCCACGACCTCCTCCAGCGACAGGCCGAGGGCGAGGAACTTCGACATCACCCACGGCAGCGTGGGGTAACCCGGCGTGTTGATGCTGACCGAGTGGATATCGCTGGAGATCGTGTCGGGCGCCATCCCCTGCTGCATGGCCGGCTCGCACACCGTGAAGTCGAAGCTGCCGCCGCCGTGGCCGACGTCGATCACGACCCCGCGTTGCTTGGCGGCCCGCGCCGCCGGCAGCAGCGTCCCGTTCTGCACGGTGTTGTTGCCGGCACCGCTGTAGGCGTGGGTGAGGACGTCGCCGGGGCGCAGCAGGTCGAGCAGATCGGAGAGATTGCCGGGTGCCGATCCGATGTGACACATCACCCGCACGCCCTTGCCGGCCAGATCCGCAGCCCGGATGGCCCGCCGCAGCGGCTCCAGGCCGTTCTGGCCGACGACGGAGTCGGTGATCCGCACCTTCACGCCGAGGACGACGTCGGGGTTCTCGGCCACCACCTTGGCGCAGCCATCGACGTTGGCGTAGTCGATGTTCAGCATCTCGCCCGGCGCCAGCCCACCGGCCAGGCCGATCGACGAGATGTGGACGAACGAGAACAAGCGCGTGCGCGAACTGGCCAGCGCGAGGTGGCGGAACACGCCCCAGGTGTGCCAGCCGGCGTCGCCCGCCGAGACCGCCGTGGTCGTGGCGGTGATCGGCACCAGCTCGTCGGGTGGCAGACCGAGCCCCAGGTGCGGGCAGAAGTGCGTGTGCAGATCGACGAGACCGGGCGTCACCAGGCGGCCCGCCACGTCGATGCGCTGCACGCCGCGATCGGCCGGGATGCTGGGGGCGATGGCGGCGATCTGGCCGTAGCGGATGCCGATGTCCCGCTTGCCGCGCAGCTTCTGGCTCGGGTCGAGCACGTCCCCGTTGGCGACGATCAGCTCGTACTTCAGCGCGGGGTCGGCGGGGTCGAACCCGCGCGGGGCCGGGCCGGTCGCGGCCTGGGCCAGCTGGACCGGCCCCTGGGCGTGGGCGCCGCCGGCCAGCGCACCGCCGGCCGCGACCGCGGTGCCGGAGGCGATGAAGTCACGTCGCGACAGCTCCATGGCTGGCTCCTCTCAGCGCAGGCGGGCGCCGCGCCCGGTGACGACGTCCAGGAACGCGGTGATCTCCGTGTTGAGGAAGTCGACGTCGGCCGGGAAGGCGCCGCCGGCCGCGGCGTGGCCGGTGATGGCCTCGGGTCGGATGGTGACGAAGCGGACGTCGCGGATGTAGCGCGAAGCTTCGAGCGGCTCCCACTCGGGATTGAGCAGGTCCTTCTGCCCGGCCAGGATCAGCGTCTTGGCCTTGATTGCCCGCAGCGCCTTCACGTAGTCGCCGTTCATGCCCGGCGTGGTGCCGACGTCGTGGGCGTCGTAGGCCCACGTCTGGTAGATCCAGTCGTTGGCGTCGAAGAGCGCGATCTGCGCGTCCTCCTGGGCCTTGAGCCAGGGCAGCACGTCGGCCTGGTTCGAGAACTGGTAGCGGTACATCTCGGGCGCGCGGGCGGCCAGGAAGCCCAGGATGTCGCGCCACAGGCGAATGCCGTTGGCCGGCGGCGCCGTGTAGTTGCCGCCATTCCAGGCCGGATCCAGCATGATCGCCTTGCGGCTGGCCTCCATCACGACCACGCTCCAGGCCGGCGTCCGGGCCAGCGGCACCAGGGCCACCACGCTGTCCATGAAGTCCGGGTGGCTCACGCCCCACTGCAGAGCCTGCATGCCGCCCATCGAGGGGCCGATGACCGCCACCACGTGCGGGATCTGCAGGTGCTCGGTCATCAGCTTCTGCTGCGAGGCCACCATGTCGCGCATCACGAAGCGCGGGAACGACATCCGGGGCTGGGCCGTGCTGTTGGACGGCGACGTCGTCAGGCCGTTGCCGATGGCATCGGTGGCCACGATGAAGTACTTGGTGGTGTCCAGCGCCTTGCCGGGCCCGATCAGGAAGTCGAGCCGGTGATGGTTGCCGCTGATGGCGGTGACCATGAGGATCGCGTTCGATTTCTGGGCGTTCAGGGTGCCGTGGGTCACGTAGGAAATCGCGAAGTCCCGGATGACCTCGCCGCTCTCCAGCTTGAGGTCGCCGATCCGGTACTGCTGGTGCGGCGGCTGGTTGGGGCCGTGGGCGAGCGCGCCGGCGGCGTGGAGCATCAGGGCGGCGGCGACGGCGGCGATCACGACGCGTCGGTGCATCGGAGCCCTCCTGCGGTGACCCGGCGTCAGGCGGCGCGGCGCTCCAGACGGCGGGCGAAGACCGACATCGAGTACGTGCACAGCCAGTACACCACCGCGATGAACAGGTAGAGCTGGAAGGGGCGGATCTCGCGGTTGTTCACGATCTGGGCGGCCTTGGTCAGATCGACATAGCCGATGATGGAGGCCAGCGAGGTGTCCTTGAACAGCACGATCATCTGCGTCACCAGCGAGGGCACCATGTTCTTGAGCGCCTGGGGCAGCACCACGTAGGCCATCGTCTTGGTGGCCGTCATGCCGAGCGCCGTCGCCGCCTCCACCTGCCCGCGGGCCACCGACTGCACGCCGGCCCGCACGATCTCGCCGAAGTAGGCCGCCTCGAAGATGACGAAGGCGGTCAGGGCGACGCCGTACTCGGGGATGGGCAGCCGCAGGAGCTGGGGGATGATGAACCAGATCCAGAAGATCACCATCACCAGCGGGACCCCGCGGAAGAACTCGACGTAGATCGTGGCCGGCACCCGGATCCACGGCGCGTTGGCCAGCCGGGCCAGCCCGATGAAGATCCCCAGCGCGAAGCCCAGCAGGATGGCCGGAACGGCCAGGCGCAGCGTGCCGCCGACGAACGGCCCGATGCCGATCAGTCCCTGGACGATCAGGAACTTGAAGTTGTTGACGATGACCGAGACGTCCACGCCTCAGCCGGCCTTGGCCCGGGAGATCAGCCCCGGGATCGCGTAGTGCCGCTCGACGCGGGCCATGATGGTCGCGATCGACAGGCACAGCACCAGGTAGATGAGCGTGCCCGCCGTCAGCGCCTCGATGGCCTTGGCGGTATAGGTCTCGACCTGGCGGGTCTGGAAGGTCAGCTCGGCCACGCTGATCGTGAGCGCCACCGACGAGTTCTTGAGCAGGTTCAGCGACTCGTTGGTGCCGGGCGGCACGATCAGCCGCAGCGCCACCGGCAGGATCACCATCCGGTAGGCCTGGAAGGTCGTCAGCCCCGATCGCCACCGACGCCTCGAACTGCGTGCGGGGGATGGCCCGGATGCCGGAGCGGATCACCTCCGACATGCGGGCGCCGTGGTAGACGCCGAGCGCGATCGTCCGCCGCCCAGAACTCCAGCCCGTGGTTGAACAGCCAGTCCTGGGCCCCGCGGGGCAGCAGCGGCGTCACCCCGAAGTACCAGAAGAACATCCACACCAGCAGCGGGACGTTGCGGAAGAACTCGACGTAGAAGGTGGCGCCCGCACCGCAGGGGCCGGAACGGCACCGTGCGGAGGGCGCCGGAGACGATGCCGAGGACGACCGCGATGACCCAGGCGAGCGCCGACAGCTCCAGCGTGGTGATGAGCCCCTGAGCAGCCACTGTCCCGACTGGCCGCTCCACAGCACCGACCACTTGAAGGTGTAGTTCACACGCCCGCCCGGGCCCTCCCCGGCGTTACTTGCCGATCTGCTTCATCAGATATGCCTTCACCGGGGGCGTCATCGGGTACGGCAGCTCGCCCTTCGGCCCGAACCACTTCTCGTAGATCTCGAAGTACTTGCCGCACTCGATGCCCGTTCTTGAGCCCGGCGTCGACGCGCCGCCTTGAACTTGGCGTCGCCCTTGCGCATGGCCATGCCGTAGGGCTCCTCGGAGAAGAAGTCGCCGACGACGTCCCAGTCGGCCGGCTTCGGTGCCTTGGCCTTGAGCCCGTAGAGCTGGATGCCGTCGTTGGTGTAGGCGTCGACCTGGCCCTGCAGCAGAGCCTGGAAGGCCGCCGGCTGGTCGGGGAACTCGCGCAGCTGGGCCTGCGGGTACTTCTCGCGCAGGATCTTGGCGTTGGTCGAGCCCTGCTGGGCGGCGATGCGCTTGCCGGCGATGTCGTTGACGCTCTTGATCGGGCTGCCCTTCTTCACCAGGAACTGGGCGCCGGTGTACGAAGAACGTCAGGCTGAAGTCCACCCACTCCCGGCGCTGCGGGCGTGTCGGTCATCGTGCCGGCGATGAGGTCGACGGCATTGGAGGTGAGCAGCGGGATGCGGGTGGGCGGCGTCGACTCCTTCTTCTCGACCTTGATCGGCTTGCCGACTGTCTTCTCGACCTCCGGCTTGACCAGCTCTCGACGAGGTCGATCGAGAAGCCGACCCACTCGTTGTCGCTTGTTGACGTAGGCGAACGGCGGCGAGCCGGTCCGGGTGCCGATCGTCAGCGTGCCCGACTGGCTTGATCTTCTCGAGCGTGCTCCTGGGCGAGCGCCGGCGTCCGACCGTGAGTGCGCACGGCACAGGGCGAGAACGAGCGCCGAGCATACGCTTCATCGAGTCGTCCTCGTGTCTAGTGGGTGCAGGATCTTGGACAGGAACTGCCTGCCCGCGGTCGGACTTGGGGCGCCGCGAAGAACTCCTCGCGGCTTGGCCTGACCTCGACCACCTGGCCCTCGTCCATGAAGACGACGCGGTGGGCGACCCGGCGGGCGAAGCCCATCTCGTGGGTGACCACCATCATCGTCATGCCCTCGCGGGCGAGGTCGGTCATGACGTCGAGCACCTCGTTGATCATCTCGGGGTCGAGCGCGGAGGTCGGCTCGTCGAACAGCATGATCTTCGGCTGCATGGCCAGCGCGCGGGCGATGGCCACGCGCTGCTGCTGGCCGCCCGAGAGGTTGGCCGGGTAGTTGTCGGCCTTCTCGGGCAGCCCCACCCGCTCGAGCAGCGCGCGCGCGCTCTTCTCCGCGTCGGCGCGCGACAGCCCCTTCACCTTCATCGGCGCCAGCATGATGTTCTGCAGCGCCGTCATGTGGGGAAAGAGGTTGAAGGACTGGAACACCATGCCCACCTCGGCTGCGCAGGCGTGGGCAGGTTCACGCCCCCGGCGCGTGATCGAGTCGCCCGGCACGACGATGTCGCCCTCCTGGATCGCGCTCGAGGCCGATTGACGCAGCGGATCAGCGTGGACTTGCCCGAGCCCGAGGGCCCGCACACCACCACGACCTCGCCGGCGTCGACGGACAGGCTCGATCGCCGCGCAGGACGTGGAGCTTGCCGAACCACTTGTTGACGCCGCTGAACTGGATGGCCGGCGCCATCTACTTGGCCGCTGCCTTCGATAACGATCAGGACGTCCCCAGGGTTCACCGCCTGGCCGGGCTGCACCCGGACCTCCGCCACCGTCCCCGCCGCCGACGCCTTGAACTCGTTCTCCATCTTCATGGCCTCGATCACGACCAGCGTGTCTCCGCGCCCGGACCGGCGTCGCCCGGCCGCGACGGCAATCGTGAGCGATCTTACCCGGAAGGGGCGCCTTGAGCGTCTGGCCCTGGCCCGCGGTGGCGGTGCCGCCCCGGGTGCGGATGATCCAGCGCGTCTGCTCCTCGACCAGGATCTCGTAGCTCTCGCCCCCCACGTCCACCACGCAGATGCCGTCCCGGTCGACCACGTCGGCCACGTAGGAGACGCCGCCGACCAGCAGCGAGGCGAGAGCCCTGGGCGGTCAGTCGCGCGTCGACCTCCCAGATCTCGTCGCCGATGGTCAGGCGATAGCGACCGTCGGTGCCGCCGGTGACGTCGACGACGGTGGGGGTGCCGGACATGGTCGCCGTGTATTTCATGGCGCGAGTCCGCCACGGGCGTTCGAAGGGTTGGCGGCCGCACGGCCATATTGTTGGAGCGCGGGCCGTTTGCTCGGGTAAAGGCGTGGGTGGCCTGTTCGAGAAGGGGGTGGCTCCGACTCGTGGGGTCGATCGTGGTGGAGCAACCTTATCTTGAGCTTGGTCCTGGTCCTGGTCTGTCTGGTCACTGCCGTCGGCGGCGTCACTGGGGGTTCCATCCGGGGCGCGTGGATGATCGCCAGCGGCTCGGTTCGCTTTCGATCTCCGCCGCGGCGGCGGGCTGGCGGTTGCGCTCGTGCTCGGCGAGGACGGCGGCGATGGTCGCGATGGTGGCCAGGCGGTTGTCGTGGGGGCGCAGGTCGGGCAGGACGCGCTCGAGGAAGGCGGTCGAGAGCCGGCCGGCCCGGAAGTCGGGGTGAGCGACGATCCGCTGCAGCGCGGGGATGGTGGTGCGGACGCCCACCACCTTGTACTCGGCCAGCGCCCGCGGCATGCGCTCCACCGCCGCCTCCCGGTCGCGGTCCCAGACGATCAGCTTGGCCAGCAGCGTGTCGTAGTAGCGCGGCATCGTGTAGCCCTCGTAGACGCCGGAGTCGTCGCGCACCCACGGGCCGGTGGCCGGGCGCAGCCCCGTGATCGTGCCCGGCGACGGCATCCAACCGCGCGAACGGATCCTCGGCGTTGATGCGGCACTCGATCGCCCACCCGCGCCACGTCACGTCGTCCTGCCCGTAGCCGAGCGGCTCCCCGGCCGCGATGCGCAGCTGCTCGCGCACCAGGTCGATGCCCGTGACCAGCTCGGTCACCGGGTGCTCGACCTGCAGCCGCGTGTTCATCTCGAGGAAGTAGAAGTTCCGGTCGCGCGTCGAGGAGGAACTCGACGGTGCCGGCGTTGACGTAGCCGGCCGCCCGCGGCCACCCGGCACGCCGCCTCGCCCATGCGTGCGCGCAGCTCGGGGTCGACGATGGGCGACGGGCTCTCCTCGACCAGCTTCTGGTGGCGGCGCTGGATCGAGCACTCGCGCTCGCCCAGGTGCACCACCGTGCCGTGCGCGTCGGCGAGGACCTGGATCTCGACGTGGCGCGGCTCGATCGACGCCCGCTCGAGGTAGACGGCGGCGTCGCCGAAGGCCGCGCCCGCCTCGGCGCGCGCGCCGCGCAGCGCCTCGGCCAGCTCCGACTCCTGGCGGACAAGCCGCATGCCCTTGCCGCCGCCGCCCATGGCCGCCTTGAGCATCACCGGATAGCCGATCTCGCGGGCCAGCGTGCGCGGCCTCGTCGTCGGAGCGCACCGGCTCCAGCGTGCCCGGCACCATCGGCACCTTCAGCTCGCGCGCGAGCTTGCCGGGCCGCCGTCTTGTCGCCCATGGCGCGGATGGCCGCCGGCGGCGGGCCCACGAAGGTCAGCCCGGCGGCGCCGCACGCCTCGGCGAAGCGCGCGTTCTCGGCGAGGAAGCCGTAGCCGGGGTGCACGGCGTCGGCGCCGGCGGCGCGGGCGGTGGCGACGAGCGTGTCGATCGACAGGTAGCTCTCGGCGGCCGGCGGCGGTCCGATGGGGTACGCCTCGTCGGCCATGCAGCACGTGCAGCGACTCGCGGTCGGCCTCCGAGAAGACCGCCACGGTGGCGATGCCCTGCTCGCGGCACGCGCGGATGACGCGCACCGCGATCTCGCCGCGGTTGGCGACGAGCAGCTTTTTGATCTTCACTGAGCGGTCCGGCATCACCGAAGGTCCTTCAGCGCCTCGCGCAGGAAGCTCTCGTCCACGATGTCCTTCTCGGCCAGGGGCGTCTTCATGAGCTTCTGGGCGTGCCACCACGCGATCTGGCGGCCGACGTCGCCCGGCATCAGCCGCCCGTCGCGGTCCTGGTAGGGGAAACCCTTGCGGATGAGCTCGGGGGCGGCCCCGGTGTACTTGGCGGTGATCGCCACGATCTCGTCGAAGGCCCTGGCCCGCTCTTCTTCTGGCCAGCACGGCGTCGAAGTAGTGGCGCGAGGCCTTGACGTAGCCCTTCATGAACGCCACCGCCCGTTTGCGATCCTTGGCGAAGGCGTCGGAGTACATCACGGTGGCGATCTGCCACGGAAAGTGTCGCCGGTCTGCATGATCGTCACCCCGGCCCCGGCGGCCTCCAGGCGGGAGACGAACGGCTCGGCGGTGGCGGCGGCGTCGATGCGCTTCGCCGCCAGGGCGTCGTTGAGCGCGGGCAGCGCCTGCAGCGGCACCAGCTCGACGTCGCCCGGCGCCATGCCCTCCTTCTCGAGGAACGGCCCACGTTGTAGTGGAACGTGGAGCCGATCTGGGTGACGCCGATCTTGCGGCCCTTGAGCTCGCGCATCGTGCGCACGCCGCCGTCGTACAGGTCCTTGCGCACGAGCAGTGCGGTGAGGTGTAGTCGGGCCACTCGCGGCCCTTGTCGGCCACGATCCAGAGCTGCTCGCCGCCGGCCACGATGTTGTAGAGCCCGGCGGTGAGTCCGGTGGCGCCCGACTCCAGGTCGCCCGAGGCCAGCGCCATCGCGATCGGCTGCGGCCGCCTGGAAGAAGACGAGCTCGGGGTCGATGCCGAACTCCTTGAAGTAGCCCTTCTCGACGCCGAGGAAGAGCAGGCGCCGAGGAGGTCAGCTTGAGGACGCCCAGCTTCACCTTCGACGGCGCCTGGGCGCCGGCCGGCAGGGCAACGAGCAGGAACAGCGCGAGCGCGATCACGACCCGGCCTCTCATCGACCCTCCTCCCGTATCACCGTCCCGACATGGTACAGCCAACACCGGCGTCCCGCGTCACACCCAGCCACCTCAGCCCTCGGCCTCCACGGCAGGGCCAGCGCGCTCGAGCCGCGTCAGCAGCCAGTGCGAGGCCAGGCCGAGCAGCGAGAGCAGCACGATGCCGACCATCAGCTCGGTCGTCTCCATGAGGTTCTGGGCGTTGAGGATCAGGAAGCCGATGCCGGAGTCGGCCGCGATCATCTCGGCGGCGACCAGCAGCAGCAGCGCGGTGCCGGCGCCGAGCTTGAGCCCCGCGAAGATCATCGGCAGCGCCGAGGGCAGCATCACCTTGCGGATCAGGCTCCACCGCCCCGCCCCGAAGGTCACCGCCGCCCGCAGCAGCAGGGGGTCGGCCTGGCGCACGCCGGCAGTAGGTGTTGATCGCCATCGGAAAGAACACGCCGAGCGCGATCACCGCGACCTTGGAGGCCTCGCCGATGCCCAGCCACAGGATCAGCAGCGGCAGCAGCGCGATCTTCGGGATGGGGAAGGTGGCGGCGATGAGCGGGGTGCCGACCGCCTCGGCCAGCCGCGAAGAAGCCGACCGCGAAGCCGACCCCCACGCCCGCCAGCGCGCCCAGCGCCGAAGCCGAGCAGCGATGCGCTCGAGGCTGGTGGCCACGTGGCACCAGCAGCTCGCCGGAGCGCAGCATCTCCCCGCCGTCGGCCAGCACGCCGAGCGGCGAGGGCAGGAACAGCGCGGGCACCCAGCCCGTGCGGGTCGAGCAGCTCCCACAGCACCAGCAGGCCGGCCAGCCCCAGCCCGCGCGCCACCCGGTGCTCGGGCCGCGCCAGCGCGCGGGCGCGGTTGCGGGACGGGGCGCGCCGTCACGCCACCCCTTCGCGCAGCGCCGCCGCGCCTGGGACTTGATGAGCGCCCAGATGCGCTCGACGGCCTCCACGAAGGCGCGCTCGCCCAGCATCGCCTCCGTCCGCGGGCGGCCCAGGGCAACCGGCACGATCTCCAGCACGCGGCCCGGCCGCCGCGAGAGGACGACGACCCGATCGGCCATGCAACACCGCCTCGTGGATGTTGTGGGTCACGTAGAGGATCGTCTTGCGCGTCGCTCCCAGATCGCCAGCAGCTCCTCCTGCATGAGCTGGCGCGTCTGGGCGTCGAGCGCGGAGAACGGCTCGTCCATCAGCAGCACGGCCGGATCGACGGCGAGCGCCCGCGCGATGCCCACGCGCTGCCGCATGCCGCCCGAGAGCTGGTGCGGGTACTTGCGCTCGAAGCCGCCGAGCCCGGTCAGCTCGATGAAGCGGCGCGGCGATCGCCCGCGCGATCGGCCGGCGGCCGGCCGGCCTCCTCGAGGCCGAACTCCACGTTGGCCTGCACGGTACGCCAGGGGAAGAGCGCGAACTCCTGGAAGACCATCGCCGTCGGCGGCCGGCCGGCCGGCAGGTCGCCCTCGAAGCCGACGCTGCCGGCGCTCGGCGTCAGCAGGCCGGCCAGCATGCTCGAGCAGCGTGGACTTGCCGCAGCCCGACGGCCCGAGCACGGCCACGAACTCCTCGGGCCTCGACGGTGAAGGTGACGCCCGCCAGCGCCTCGACGGCGTGGCCGCGCGCGATCGCGGTAGGTCGTGGCCGACGTCCCGGACGAGGACCCTCACGGCCGGCGCAGGCGGAAGCGCTGGACCTTGCCCGTGGCCGTCTTGGGCAGGTCGGCGACGAACTCGACGGCACCGCGGCACCTTGTAGCCGGCCGCGCGGCCGCGCACATGCTCGCGGAGCTCGGTGGCCAGCGCGGGCGAGCCCGCCAGTCCGGACTTCAGCACGCACGCACGCGCGCGGCGTGACGAGGCCGTCGGCGTCGAGTCGCCGACAACGCCGGCCTCGAGCACCGCCGGGTGCGGCCACGAGGTGCGCCTCCACCTCGGCCGGCGACACCCACTGCCCGGCCACCTTCAGCATGTCGTCGGAGCGCCCCTCGAAGTAGAACCATCCCTCGGCGTCCTGGTAGAACATGTCGCCGGTGCGCAGCCACTCGCCGAGCATGGTCTGGCGCGTTCGCTCGCGCCGGTTCCAGTAGCAGGACGCGGTGGTGGCGCCCTTCACCAGCAGGTGACCGGTGACACCCGACCGGCACCGCGGCGCCTGCGTCGTCGACGAGCCGCGCCTCGAAGCCCTCCACGAGGGTGCCGGCCGCGCCGGGCCGGGCCGCCCCCGGCCGGTTGGCGATGAAGTCGTGCAGCGCCTCGGTGGAGCCCACCACCTCCACCAGCTCCAGGCCGAAGCGATCGGCCCAGGCCTCGAAGATCGCCGGCGGCAGCGCCTCGCCGGAGGACACGCCGAAGCGGAGGGAGGACAGGTCGAAACGCCGCTCGACGTCGGGCACCTCCAGCATCCGGGCGTAGAGGGTCGGGACCGCGAAGAACATCGTGGGTCGCTCGGCGTCGATCACTGCGAAGCGCGCGCTCGGCCGTCAGCCGCTCGGCCACCAGCACGGAGGCGGCGCCGGCCCGGGCCGGGAAGTAGAGCGCGTTGCCGAGGCCGAAGGCGAAGTAGAGCTTGGAGGCCGAGAAGATCAGGTCGTCGGAGCCGATGCCGAAGATGCTGGCGCCGACCAGCTCGGCGGCCGCCACGAAGGCCTGGTGGGTGTGGATCGCCGCCTTCGGCCGCCCCGTCGAGCCGGAGGTGTAGCCCCAGTACACGATGTCCTCCGCGGTCGTGGGCGCCGCCTCCGCCAGCGGCTTGGCCCGGCCCAGCGC
This sequence comes from uncultured Candidatus Rokubacteria bacterium, assembly GCA_963827505.1. GTDB lineage: Bacteria > Methylomirabilota > Methylomirabilia > Rokubacteriales > CSP1-6 > AR5. Next base: position 1,007,302 of record CAWHBD010000001.1, read on the forward strand.
CTCGTCGAAGTCGACCGCCCGGCGGCCGACCGCCCGCCGACCACCAGCACGGTCCGCAGCCACGGGCAGCGGGCCCGCGCGGCGAGTACGCGGGGGGCCACCGCGGCCTCGACGATGGCCGCCCGGGCGCGGCTGTCGTTGAGAAGGAACTCGTACTCCGCCTCGCCCATCAGGGTGTTCACCGGCACGGCGACGGCGCCGAGCTTGGCCGCCCCCCAGAAGGCGGCGGCGAAGGCCGGCGAGTCGTCGAGGGCCAGCAGCACGCGCTGCTCGGCCTCGACCCCAGCCTCGGCCAGGGCCCCGGCAGCGCGCGCCACCCGGTCGGCGATCTCCCCGTAGGTGACGGAGCGGCCCCCGACCCGGAACGCGGTGCGGGCCGCCCCGCCCTCGGCCACGTGGCGATCGACGAAGAATGACGCGATGTTGAGCGCTGCGGGGAGCGAGTCCACCGCCGAGATACTACACCAGGGGTCCCTGGCGAAGTCCGCGCCCATGAAGAGCTTCCGGCGGCCCCACCGGGTGTGCTAATTCTGCAATGCTCATATGGTGTATCGCCTCTTACCTCGGGCCCTCCGTCCCGACGGGGTGCGGATCTGGCGCGGGGTCATCCTCGCTGCGCTCGTGGGCCTGGCCGCGCTCGGCGCCTGGACCCTCCTGCTCCGCGGCGAGGCACGGCAGCAGGCCCAGCGGGAGGCCGCGCGGGGTGCCGCCGTGGTCGCCCAGTCGATCGCCCGCGAGTACGAGCGTCTCCTCGACGCCGGCCGGCAGCTCCTGCTCTCCCTCTCTCAGCGGCCCGAGATCGTCGCCACCAACCCCGGGGCATGCGGCACGCTACTGGCCGGCATCCTCAAGGCCGTTCCCGGCTACCTCGACCTCGTCCTGACTCGTCCGGGCGGCGAGATGATCTGCTCGGCACGGGGGGCCGCCCGACTCCCGGCGGGTACCGACATGGCCGACCTGCGTCGCGCCGCCGAGACCGGCAACCCGACCCTCGGCCGGACCGGGATCGACCAGGCCCTCCGCCGGCCGACAGTGGCTCTGACACGCCCGGTGATCGACGAGGCCGGCACCGTGCGTGCGGTGCTCGTCGCGGCGCTCGACCTGGGCCAACTCGAGCGCGCCGTGGTCGAGAGCCCCCTGCCCCCTGGCTCCGCCATGATGCTGATCGACGGCAACGGCGTGATCCTGAGCCACCATCCCCAACCCGAGCGATGGACCGGCGAGCTGCTCGATGACCCGCTCAAGCCCTTGCTGGGCCGACCGATCTCGGGCCTCGTGGACACGCCCTGGCTCGATGGCGTGGCCAGCCTCGTGCTGTTCGAACCGCTCGCCCGTGAGGTCGCCCGGGCCGCCGACGCCACGATCGTGATCGCGCTGCCGCGTCACGCGGTGTTCCGCGGCGCCGACCGGCTGTTCGCCCTGGAGCTGGCCGGCCTCGGCTTGCTGAGCCTGGCCGGCCTCGTGTGCGGCGCGCTGATCATGGACCGGCTCGTCGCCCGGCCCGCCCAGGGCTTGCTGCGCGTGATCCGCAGCCTCAACGCCGGCGACGTGCGGGCCCGCATGCGCCGCGGCGATGAGCGCGCCGGTCTCGTCGGTCGCCTGGCCCGCAGCATCAACGCGCTCGGCCGGCGGCTGGAGGAGCACCAGCAGGCGGCTCGTCACCTCGAGGAGCAGCTGCGCCTCGAGCGAGCGGCGCGCCTGCTCGTGCCGCCGTCCGCCATGGCCGTCGCCGACGACGCCGAGCCGGTCGCCTACGAGGCGCCGGCCGAAGAGAGGCTCGAGCCCGCCGAGCCCGCCCCGGTGGCGGCGGCCGAGCCCGGCGAGGAGCACGGCTGGGGGCTGCGGGAGGCCCCCTTCGAGAACGCCCCGAATCCCCGCTTCCTGTGGCTGTCGCCGGCGCACTCCGACGCGCTGGTCCGGCTCACCTACGCGCTGCGCCAGCGGCGTGGCTGCGCGGTGCTCACCGGCGAGTCGGGATGCGGCAAGACGCTGCTCACCCGCGCGGTCGTGCAGCGGCTGGAGGCCAGCCGCTACGAGATCGCACTGCTGACCAATCCCCACGGCGGCCGCATCGAGCTGCTGCGGCACGTGCTCTACGAGCTGGGCGTGGAGACGGCCGAGACGACGCGGGCGGAGCTGCTGCACGCGCTCAACGACGTCATTGTTCGCAATCTCAAGGCGGGCCGCGAGACGCTGATCATCGTGGACGACGCCCAGCAGGCCGACGACCCCGCGTGGTTCGAGGAGCTGAGCTCGCTGCTGAACATCCAGACCAACGAGCGCACGCTCGTCACCCTCCTGCTGGCCGGCACCCCCGAGCTGGTCGCGGCCATCCATCGCGTGCAGCACCTCGACCGCCGGGTCTCCATCCGCTGCACGCTGGGCCCGTTCAACGGCGAGCAGACCGCCCAGTACATCCGCTACCGTCTCTCGGTGGCCGGGGCCGAGACCTCGATGTTCACGCGGGACGCGGTGACGCTGATCCACGGAGCCAGCCGCGGGGTGCCGCGCGCCATCAACGACGTGTGCGACGGCGCGCTGCTGCTGGCCCGGCTGGAGGGGCTGGCCAGCGTGGACGGCCCGCTCATGCGGCGGGTGCTGAGTACGACGCCGACGGCGCCCGACGTCACCGCTGAGCCGCCGCCAGCCCGCTGAGCTCCATGCCTGCCGCGACCGTCTTCGAGGCCTTCGCGGCGACGGCGGGGGCCGCGCCGGACCACACCTTCCTGGCGGCGCCGCCCGCTCCGGGACGGGTCTATCACCCGGCCGGCGTGGAGTACACCTATGCGCGGGCGCAGACGGAGATCGTACGGCTGCGCGCGCGGTACGCCGAGGCCGGCTACGGCCACGGTCACCGGGTGGCGCTGCTGCTCGAGAATCGCCCCGAGTTCTTCTTTCACTACCTGGCGCTGAATGCGCTCGGCTGCGGCATCGTGCCGATCAATCCCGACTACCGACACGACGAGATGCTCTATCAGATGGACCACTCCGAGGCCGACCTGGCCGTGGTCGTGGCCAGCCGCGTCGCCGACCTCGAGACGGTGGCGCGGGCGCGCCAGCGGCCGCTGCCGGTGGTGAACGCGGAGGCGATGCCCCCGGTGCTCCCGGCGCCGGCCCGTCCATCGCGGGCCGGCACCCCCGGTCTCGAGAGCGAGTGCAGCCTGCTCTACACGTCCGGCACGACCGGGCGGCCGAAAGGCTGCATCCTCACCAATTTCTACTACCTGAACTGCGGCGCCTGGTATCGCGACCTCGGCGGTCTCGTCCGCCTGCAGTGGGGGCTCGACCGCATCTACAACCCGCTGCCGTTGTTCCACATGAACTGCCAGGCGGTGGCGGCGACGGCCGCGATGCTCACCGCGAACTGTCTCGTCCTGCCCGAGCGCTTCAGCCCTACCCGGTGGTGGCGTGACATCGTCGCCACCGGTGCCACGGTCGTCCACTACCTCGGCGTGGTGCCGCCGCTGCTGCTCAACCAGCCACCGACCGACGAGGAGCGGGGCCACCGGGTGCGGTTCGGTCTCGGGGCCGGCGTGGAGCCCCAGCTGCACGCGGCCTTCGAGCGGCGGTTCGGCTTTCCGCTCGTCGAGGTGTGGGGCATGACCGAGACCGGTCGCATCTACGCCGACCACCGGGAGCCCCGGCAGGTCGACACGCGGGCCTTCGGCCGCCCGTTCGGCGGCTTCGAGGCCCGGGTCGTCGACGAGCAGGACCGGGCGGTGGCCGCCGGCACCGACGGCGAGCTGCTGGTGCGGTGGGGCGGGCCCGAGGGCCCGCGCCACGGGTTCTTCGCAGGCTATCTCAAGAATCCCGAGGCCACCGAGGAGACGTGGCGCGGCGGCTGGTTCCACACCGGCGACGTGGTCCGGCAGGCCGCCGACGGCCTGCTCGCCTTCGTGGACCGCAAGAAGAACATCATCCGCCGCGCCGGCGAGAACATCGCCGCCGCCGAGGTCGAGGCGGTGCTGCAGGCCCACGACGCCGTCGCCCAGGTGGCGGTGCTGGCGGTGCCCGACGAGATCCGCGAGGAAGAAGTGATGGCGTGCGTGGTGCCGATGGCGGGCGTGACGGCCGATCGCAGGCTGGCCGAGGCGCTGATGGACTGGTGCCGGGCGCGTCTGGCCTACTTCAAGGCGCCGGGGTGGGTGCTCTTCGTGGCGTCACTGCCGACGACGGGAACGCAGAAGGTGCAGAAGACTCAGATCTTCCCGCGGGGCGAGGATCCCCGCCGGCAGGCCGGCGCCCTCGATCTCCGCGACCGCAAGCGGCGAGGCTAGCGGCGCGGACGACGCCGACCGGAGGCCGGCGCCGTCCGCTCGCCGCCCCTGTCAGCGTGCCTTGACCAGGAAGTGGGCGCGGCGGTTCTGGGCCCAGCACTCGTCGGCGTGCTGCGTGCAGGCCGGCCGCTCCTCACCGTAGCTGATGATGGTGATCCGCGTGGCTGGCACGCCGCGCGACACCAGGTAGTTCTTCGTGGCCCGAGCGCGGCGGTCACCGAGTGCAGTGTTGTACTCGCTGGTGCCGCGCTCGTCACAGTGGCCCTCGATCACGAGGAGCTGATTGGCGTGCTCCTTGAGCCAGCCGGCGTTGGCGTCCAGGAGCGGCGCGTCCGACTCGCGGATGTCGGCCCGGTCGAACTCGAAGTGGATGTCGGTGAGAGCCGGCGCCGCCCGGAAGCCCTCCAGCGAGGGTCGCGTGGAGCCGGAGCCGCTCGCCCCGCGTCCCTCACCCGACATCCCGCCGCCCTGCATCCCACCCGGGGTGGTGACCTGCAATGCAACCGCGCCATCGGGCGACGGCGCCGATCCCTGCGTCATGGTCGGCTGCTTGGCGCACCCGACCAGGGCGAACGCGAGGATCACAGCAGGAATGGCCATGAGCTTCGTCATCGTTGAGCCTTCCTTATGACCTGCATCAGAGCGGTTGTCCGGACCGCCACCGTCTGGCTCGAAGAGCCGGGGAACTTGGCTTCGAAGGGGGCGTCACACCGCGGCGTGCCCGCCGCCGGCGTGGCATCAACTGTTATAGCGTCAGGGGGCGAGCCGGCCCGCATGGGATTTCCCGGCCTCGGGACCGCACTCCAAGTAGCTGATGCAGCGGTCTTTTTTGAGGGGCCCGGAGGCGCGGTTGCCACCGCCCCGTATGCTGGCAGCGTGTGGACCATCGGCCACTCCACGCGCTCGCTCGCCGATCTCATCGCCCTGCTCCGCGCACACGGCATCGCCCGCGTGGTCGACGTCCGGCGCTTCCCTCGCTCACGGAGACATCCGCAGTTCGACGCCGACGCCCTGGGTCGCAACCTGCCGGCCGCTGGCCTCGCCTACACTCCGGCCCCGGCCCTCGGCGGCTTTCGCCGCGCGCGCCCCGACTCGGACAACACCGGCCTGCCCGACACCTTTCGGGGCTATGCCGACTACATGCAAACCGCCGACTTCGCCCATCACCTCGCCGTCGTGATCGCCGCCGCCGCCACCCCCACCGCGATCATGTGCGCCGAAGCCGTCCCCGCCCATTGCCACCGCTCGCTCATCGCCGACGCCATGCTCGCCCGCGGCGTGGAAGTCCGCCACATCGTCGGCCCGGCGCGCACCGACGCGCACGTGCTCACGGCGGCCGCTCGCCTCGTCGCCGGCCGCGTCTGCTATCCCGGCCCGCAACGGTTGTTCGACCTCGACGGCTAGTCTCGGCGGCCGGGCCCGTCGGCGCCGCGCGGGCGGCGCCGTTCCTTCAGGCGCGGGCGCGAGTCGATCAGGTCAGCGTGGGCAGATCTCCAGGTTGCTGAAGAAGTACGGGATCTCGAAGGCGGCGGTGGCCGCGCGAGTCGGAGCCGTGGATGGCGTTGGCCTCGATCGACGAGGCGAAGTCCTTGCGGATGGTGCCGGCCGCGGCCTTGGCCGGGTCGGTGGCGCCCATCAGGTCGCGCCAGCGCTGGATGGCGTTGTCGGCCTCCAGCACCATCGGGCATGCTCGGGCCCTGGGTCATGAACGCGCACAGGCTCTTGAAGAACGGCCGCTCCTGGTGGACGGCGTAGAAGCCGGCGGCCTGGTCCTCGCTCAGGTGGACCATCTTGACGGCCACGACCTTGAAGCCGGCCTGCTCGATCCGGGCGATGATCTGGCCGGCCGCGCCCTTGGCGACGGCGTCGGGCTTGATGATGGCCAGCGTGCGCTCGACTCATCGCCCGATCACCTTGGCCACGGTGGCGCCCATGTCGGCGGGGCTGCGTACCAGCGTCGACGCCGGCCGCCTCCAGCGCCTTCATCTTCTCGGCCGCCGTCCCCTTGCCGCCGGCGATGATGGCGCCGGCGTGGCCCATGCGGCGGCCGGGCGGCGCCGTCTGGCCGCAGATGAAGCCCACGACCGGCTTCTGTCACGTGGGCCTTGATGAACGCCGCCGCGTCCTCCTCGGCGGTGCCGCCGATCTCGCCGATCATCATGATCGCGCGCGTCTCCGGGATCCTCGTTGAACAGCTTCAGGACGTCGATGAAGGTGGTGCCGTTGACGGGATCGCCGCCGATGCCCACGCAGCGTCGACTGGCCGATGTCCGCGCGCGGTGAGCTGGCCGCACGACCTCGTAGGTCAGCGTGCCGCTGCGCGACACGACGCCGACCGGGCCGACCTTGTGGATGTGCCCGGGCATGATGCCGATCTTGGCCTGGCCGGGCGTGATCACGCCCGGGACAGTTGGGGCCGATGAGCCGGCTCGCTGGTGCCGGCCAGGAAGTGCTTGGCGCGCACCATGTCCGGCGACCGGGATGCCCTCGGTGATGCAGATGACCAGCGGCACGCCGGCGGCGGCCGCCTCCATGATGGCGTCGGCGGCGGCCGGGGGCGGCACGAAGATGAGCGCGCAGTCGGCGCCCTCGCGCTGCACCGCCTCCGCCACCGTGTTCCACACCGGGAAGCCCTCGTGGGTGGTCCCGCCCTTGCCGGGCGTGACGCCGCCCACGACCTGTGGTGCCGTACTCCTTGCAGCGGGCGGCGTGGAACGCGCCCTCCTTGCCGGTGATCCCCTGCACGACCACGCGCGTGGTCCTGTCGACCAGGATGCTCACGCACGCCCGCCCGGGCCAGCTCGACGGCCTTGCGCGCCCCCTCGCCCATGTCGCTCGGCCATGACCAGCGACAGGCCGGAGTCGGCGAGCATCTTCTTGCCCTGCTCGACGTTGGTGCCCTCCGCCCGCAGCACGACCGGCAGCTCAGCCCCAGCTTCTGCACGGCGCTGATGATGCCCTCGGCCAGCCGGTCGACCCGCAGGATGCCTCCGAACACGTTGATGAAGATGGCCTTCACGACCGGGTCGGACGACAGGATACGGAAGGCGTTCTCGATCTGCTCGGGCGAGGCGCCGCCGCCCACGTCCAGGAAGTTGGCCGGCTCGCCGCCCGCAAGCTTCACGATATCCATCGTGGCCATGGCGAGGCCGGCGCCGTTGACCATGCAGCCCACGTTGCCGTCGAGCTTGATGTAGTTGAGACCGTACTTGGAAGCCTCGACGTCGAGCGGGTCCTCCTCGTGGACATCGCGCAGCGCGACGAGCTCCGGGTGGCGGAAGAGCGCGTTGTCGTCGAAGTTCAGCTTGGCGTCGAGGGCCAGGACCCGGCCGTCCTTGGTGACGACCAGCGGGTTGATCTCCACCAGCGAGCAGTCCTTGGCGAGGTAGAGCCGGAACAGGTTGCGGATGAGCGTCACACCCTGCTTGAAGCTGTCGCCGGCCAGGCCGAGGCCGAACGCCAGCCGCCGGGCCTGGAAGTCGGCGAGGCCGAGGGCGGGGTGCGTCCACTCGCGGATGATCTTGTCCGGCGTGCGTTCGGCGACCTCCTCGATGTCCATCCCGCCGGCCGGCGAGGCCATGACCACGTGGGTCGCGCGACCGCGATCGAGGGTCATCGACAGGTACAGCTCGCGATCGATGGCCGAGGCCTGCTCCACCCAGACCGAGCGGACCCGGATGCCCTCGGGCGGCGTCTGCGGCGTCTTCAGCTGCATGCCGAGGATCTGCGTGGCCGCGGTCTCGGCCGCCGCCGGGTCGTCGGCCAGCTTGATGCCGCCCCCCTTGCCGCGCCCGCCCGCGTGCACCTGCGCCTTGACCACCACCCGCCCGCCCAGCCGCTGGGCGATCTCCCGCGCCCGGCCCGGGGTGTCGGCGACGTCACCGTCGGGGACGGGCACGCCGAACTCGCGCAGAAGCACCTTCGCCTGGTACTCGTGGATTTTCATTGTAGCGAGTGCCGCTTGCTCGGGGACCGACGAGGGTGGCCTGGCCTAGGAGCGGCGTGGATCCGACATCCCCGGTCAACCCGCGGAGCGGCGTGGATCCGACACGTCCAGTCAGCCCGCGAGGCTTGCCCGGGCTCGTTCACGCGGGTTCTTTCCGGCCGCCCCGGAACTTGCGCAGCAGCCACACGATCGGGTCGAAGTTGTCGGCCATCCGCTCCTTCATGGGGATGATGCCGTTGTCGGTGATGTGGATGTGCTCGGGGCACACCTCGGTGCAGCACTTGGTGATGTTGCAGAGGCCGATGCCGGCCTGGGCCCCCACGAACTCCGAGCGGTCGACGGTGTCGAGCGGGTGCATGTCGAGCCCGGCGACCTTGATGAAGAAGCGCGGGCCGGCGAAGGCCGGCTTGTGCTCCTCGTGGTCACGGATGACGTGGCAGACGTCCTGGCACAGGAAGCACTCGATGCACTTGTGGAACTCCTGGGCCCGCTCGACGTCCTCCTGCTGCATCCGGTACTTGCCGTCGGCGTCGGGCGGCTTCAGCCGCAGCGGCGGGATCTGCTTGGCCTTGACGTAGTTGTAGGAGACGTCGGTCACGAGGTCGCGGATGATCGGGAACGTGCGGATCGGGGTGACGCTGACGGTGGCGCCGGGCTCGAAGATGTCCATGCGCGTCATGCACATCAGCCGGGGCTTGCCGTCGATCTCGGCGCTGCAGGAGCCGCACTTGCCGGCCTTGCAGTTCCACCGACAGGCCAGGTCGGGCGCCTGGGTGGCCTGGATGCGGTGGATGACGTCCAGCACGACCATGCCGTCGTCGGCGTCCACCTTGTAGTCGCGGAACTGGCCCCCGGTGGGGCCGCCGCGAAACACCTTCATCGTGAAGGTCGGCATTATTTCCTCTCCTGGAACAGCGCCTTGAGCTCGGCCGGCATCTCGGGCAGCGGCTCGCGGGAGACCTGGATCCGGCCGTCGCGCCGCCGCAGCACCACGTTGACCTTGCCCCACGTGTCGTCGGTATAGGGATGGTCGTCGCGGGTGTGGCCCCCGCGGCTCTCGTTACGCTCCAGGGCGGCCACCGCCGAGCACTCGGCCACCGTGAGCAGCGATTTCAGATCCAGCGCAGTGTGCCAGCCGGCGTTGTAGACCCGGCCGCCCTCGACCCGGACCTTGCCCGCCCGCTGCTTGAGGATCTCGATCTTCTTGATCGCTTCCTTCAGCTCCGACTCGGTGCGGATGAGGCCGACCAGGGCCTGCATCGTGTCCTGCAGGTCGGCCTGGATGGCGTAGGGGTTCTCGCCGCCGGTCCGCTCGAAGGGCTCCAGCGCCTCGCGCACGACCGACTCCACGAACCCGGCGTCGACCGTGATCTGGCCGCCGAGGTTCTTGGCGTAGAGCGCGGCGTGCAGCCCGGCCCGCCGCCCGAACACCAGCAGGTCGGAGAGCGAGTTGCCGCCCAGCCGGTTGCTGCCGTGCATGCCGCCCGCCACCTCGCCGGCCGCGAAGAGCCCGGGCACGGTGCCCTCGGTGGAGTCGGCGTTCACGCGCACGCCGCCCATCACGTAGTGCTGGGTCGGCCCGACCTCCATCGGCTCCTTGGTGATGTCCACGCCGGCCAGCTCCTTGAACTGGTGGTACATGGACGGCAGCCGCTTCTTGATGTAGTCGGCCGAGCGCCGCGTGTTGATGTCGAGGAAGACGCCGCCGTGCGGCGACCCCCGCCCCGCCTTGATCTCGGAGTTGATGGCCCGGGCCACCTCGTCGCGGGGCAGCAGGTTGGGCGTGCGCCGGTTGTTCTTCTTGTCGGCGTACCAGCGCTCGGCTTCCTCGATGTTGTCGGCCGTCTCGCCCTTGAAGAACTCGGGGATGTAGTTGAACATGAACTGCTCGCCCGTGTTGTTCTTCAGCGTCCCGCCGTCGCCGCGCACGCTCTCGGTCACGAGGATGCCGCGCACCGAGGGCGGCCACACCATGCCGGTCGGGTGGAACTGCACGAACTCCATGTCGATGAGGTCGGCGCCGGCCCACAGGGCCAGCGAGTGGCCGTCGCCCGTGTACTCCCAGGAGTTCGACGTCACCTTCCAGGCCCGGCCGATGCCGCCGGTGGCCAGCACGATGGCCTTGGCCTTGAAGACCACCATCTCCCCGTTCTTGCGCCAGTAGCCGATGGCGCCGCCGACCCGGTCGCCGTCCTTGATCAGCCGCTGGATGTTGCACTCCATGTAGACGTCGATGCCCTGGTGGATGCCGTGGTACTGCAGCGTGCGGATCATCTCCAGGCCGGTCCGGTCGCCCACGTGGGCCAGCCGCGCGTAGCGGTGGCCGCCGAAGTCACGCTGGGAGATCAGCCCTTCCTTGGTGCGGTCGAACAGCGCACCCCACCGCTCCAGCTCCAGCACCCGCTCGGGCGCCTCCTGGGCGTGCAGCTGGGCCATGCGCCAGTTGTTGAGCATCTTGCCGCCGCGCATGGTGTCGCGGAAATGGACCTGCCAGTTGTCCTCCGGCCACACGTTGCCCATGGCGGCCGCGATGCCGCCCTCGGCCATGACCGTGTGGGCCTTGCCGAGGAGCGACTTGCAGACGAGGCCGACCGACACGCCCTGGGCGGCGGCCTCGATGGCCGCCCGCAGCCCGGCGCCGCCCGCCCCGATGACGATGACGTCGTGCTCGTGCGTCTCGTACGCTGGCTTGGCCATTAGAAAAGAATCCTCAGGTCGGTGATCTTCCCCATCGCGACCAGCCGGATGTAGAGGTCCGTGAGCCCCACGCTGAACAGCGAGAGCCAGGCGAACATCGGATGCCGTTCGTTGAGGCGGGAGAAGAAGGCCCACACACGGTAGCGCGTCTGGGCCCGCGAGAAGACGTCGACGTGGCCGCCGCACACGTGCCGGCAGGAGTGGCAGGAGAACGTGTAGCCGGCCAGCAGGACGACGTTGGCCCACATCACCAGCGTGCCGACGCCGATGCCGAACCGGACGCTGCCGTCCGGCATCGGGAACCGGAAGGCCAGCAGGGCGTCCCACGTGAGCAGAACGATGAAGACCACCGCCACGTACCAGGCGTAACGGTGCATGTTCTGGAAGATCAGCGGGAATCGGGTTTCACCGCTGTAGCCCGACTTGACGTCGCGGACCGCGCAGGCGGCCGGCGCCAGCCAGAACGACCGGTAGTACGCCTTGCGGTAGTAGTAGCAGGTCAGCCGGAACAGGCCGGGCCCCCACAGGATCAGGAAGGCCGGCGAGACGATGCCGATGATCGGCATCGTGATGTCGGGCAGCCCGTAGCCGAAGGTCACGTGCAGGCACTTGGCCGACAGGCACGGCGAGTAGAACGGCGAGAGGTAGGGCGGCGCCCAGTAGTAGGCGTTCTGGAAGGCCGCCCACGTCGAGTAGACGATGAAGCTGCCCAGCACGATCACGACCGTCAGCGGCAATGCCCACCACGCGTCCTTGCGCAGATGCGCCGCCTGGATCGGCGGCCGCGCCTCCAGCACTCGACTCATGCGATCTCCCTCGATGGGGCGCCCTCGGGCGGGCTGCCCTATCCCTCCCGTGCGAACTGCTTCTGGCCGTCCTGGTACAGGTCGCCCCCGTGGCAGTCGTTGAGGACGATGGCGGGAAAGTTCTCGACCTCGAGCCGCCGGATCGCTTCCGTGCCGAGATCCTCGTAGGCGACGATCTCGAGCTTCCGGATGTGGCGCGACAGCACGGCGCCGGCGCCGCCAATGGCGCCGAAGTACACGCCCCGGTACTCGCGCAGCGCATCCTTCACCGCCTGCCCGCGGTAGCCCTTGCCCATCGTGCCCTTGAGACCGAGCTTGAGCAGGGCCGGGGTGAACTTGTCCATGCGGCTGGCGGTGGTGGGACCGATGGCGCCGACCACGTCCCCCGGCTGGGCCGGGCTGGGGCCCGTGTAGTAGATGACGGCACCCTTGACGTCGATCGGCAGTGTCTCGCCCTTCTCGATCAGCGGGAACAGCCGGCCGTGGGCGGCATCGCGCGCCGTGTAGATCACGCCCGTGAACCGGACGCGATCCCCCGCCCGTAGCGACTCGACGTCGGCGTCGCTGAGCGGCGTCGTGATCTCCTTGATACCGTCGGCAGCGGTGGTGACACTCATCCGGCGATGGCGTCCACGATGGCGTTGAAGGTGGGGCTGGGGCGCATCGCCTTCGACGTCAGGCCGGGGTTCGGCCGGTAGTAGCCGCCGATGTCGACCGGCCGCCCTTGGGCGGCGTTCAGCTCGGCGACGATCTTGGCCTCGTTCTCCTCGAGCTGCTTGGCCACCTTGGCGAAGCGCGCCTGAAGCTCCTTGTCCTGGCTCTGGGCGGCCAGCGCCTCCGCCCAGTACAGGGCGAGGTAGAAGTGGCTGCCGCGGGTGTCCAGCTCCCCCACCTTGCGCGACGGCGACTTGTCCGTGTCCAGGAACTTGGTGTTGGCCTTGTGGAGCGCCTCGGCGAACACCTTGGCCTTGGCGTTGTTCGACGCGCGGCCCATGTGATCGAGCGACTCCGCCAGGGCCAGGAACTCGCCGAGGGAATCCCACCGGAGATGCCCCTCGTCCACGAACTGCTCGACGTGCTTGGGGGCGGAGCCGCCGGCACCGGTCTCGAAGAGGGCGCCGCCGTCCATCAGCGGCACGATGGAGAGCATCTTGGCGCTGGTGCCGAGCTCGAGGATCGGGAACAGATCCGTGTTGTAGTCGCGCAGGACGTTGCCGGTCACCGAGATCGTGTCCTTGCCCTCACGCATGCGCGTGAGCGAGAAGCGCGCGGCCTCGGCCACGGACATGATGCGGATGTCGAGGCCTTTGGTGTCGTGCTCCTTCAGGTACCTCGTGACCTTCTCGATGAGCTGGGCGTCGTGCGCCCGGTTCTTGTCGAGCCAGAAGACTGCCGGGGTGCCGGTGATCCGGGCGCGGGTGACGGCCAGCTTCACCCAGTCGCGGATCGGCGCGTCCTTCACCTGGCAGGCCCGCCACACGTCACCCGCCTCCACGGCGTGCTCGATCAGCACCTTGCCCTGCGCATCGACGATGCGCACGGTGCCGGCCGCCGGGAGCTGGAAGGTCTTGTCGTGGGAGCCGTACTCCTCGGCCTGCTGGGCCATCAGGCCGACGTTCGGCACGGTGCCCATCGTCTTCGGGTCGAAGGCGCCGTGCTGCCGGCAGTGCTCCATGGCCTCGTGGTAGAGCGGCGCGTAGCTGTGGTCGGGGATGACAGCCTTCGCCTCGCGGAGTTTGCCGTCCGGTCCCCACATCTGCCCGGAGTCGCGGATCATGGGCGGGATCGAGGCGTCGATGATCACGTCGCTCGGCACGTGCAGATTGGTGATGCCCTTGTCAGAGTTGACCATCGCCAGCGGGGGCCGCCTGGCGTAGGCCGCCTGGATGTCCGCCTCGATCTCCGCCTGCTTGGCCGCCGGCAGCCGCTTGATCGCCCCGTACAGGTCCCCCAGGCCGTTGTTCGGGTCGACGCCGGCCTCCTTGAGGGCCGCCGCGTGCTTGTCGAACACCTCCTGGAAAAACGTCCGCACGGCCACCCCGAAGATGATCGGGTCGGACACCTTCATCATGGTGGCCTTGAGGTGGAGGGAGAACAACACGCCCTTCGTCTTGGCGTCCTCCATCTGGGCCTCGAGGAAGGTCACCAGCGCCGCCCGGCTCATGAACGTGCCGTCGAGCACCTCGCCGACCTTGAGCGCGAGCTTGTCCTTCAGGACCGTGACGGCCCCGTTCTTGTCGGTGAACTCGATCCGGGCGGTGGTCGCCTCGGGGATGGTCACCGACTTCTCATTGGCCGCGAAGTCGCCGCGGCTCATGGTGGCGACGTGCGCCTTCGAGTCCGACGTCCACTTGCCCAGCCGGTGCGGGTGCTTCCTCGCGTACTCCTTCACCGCGGCCGCGGCCCGCCGGTCGGAGTTGCCCTCTCGAAGCACCGGGTTCACGGCGCTGCCCAGCACCTTGCCGTAGCGCGTCTTGATCGCCTGCTCGGCCGGGGTCGTCGGGTTCTCGGGGTAGTCGGGAACCTGGTAGCCCTGCCCCTGCAGCTCCTTGATCGCTTCCTTGAGCTGCGGGATCGACGCGCTGATGTTCGGCAGCTTGACGATGTTGGCTTCCGGCCGCTTGGCCAGCTCGCCCAGCTGCGTCAGCCAGTCGGGCACGCGCTGGGCCGCGGTCAGGCCTTCCGGGAAGTTGGCGAGGATTCTCCCGGCCAGGGAGATGTCGGCCGTCTCGATGGCGATGCCGGTCCCCGCGGTGAACTTCCGGATGATCGGGAGCAGCGAGTACGTGGCCAGGGCGGGCGCTTCGTCGATTTCCGTCCAGATGATCTTCCCGGGAGCCGCGGTCACAGCGTGACCTCCTTGTGGCGATGCGCGTGGCATTCGATCGTGACCGCGACGGGCAGCGACGTGATGTGGCACGGGAACGCGATCACGTGGATGCCGAGGGACGTGGTGTCACCGCCGTAGCCCTGCGGCCCGATGCCGAGACGATTCGCGCGCTCGAGCAGCTCGTGTTCGAGGCCGTCGAGCATCGCGTCGGGGTTGGGGCTACCCAGCTCGCGGAAGAGCGCCTTCTTGGACAGGATCGCGGCCTTCTCGAAGGTGCCGCCGACGCCCACGCCGAGGATCAAGGGAGGGCAGGCGTCGGGGCCGGCGGTCTTCACGCACTCGATGATGAAGTCCTTCACGGCCGGCAGCCCGGCCGCCGGCGTGAGCATCGTGTACTTCGAGCGGTTCTCGCAGCCGCCGCCCTTGGCCATGATCATGATGCGGAGCGTGGCCCCGGGTGCGACCTCGGTGTGGATCACGGCCGGGGTGTTGTCCCCCGTGTTCACGCGGTCGAACGGCGACTTCACGATCGAGGCGCGCAGGTAGCCTTCCTTGTAGCCCTGGCGGACGCCCTCGTTGATGGCGTCCTCCAGCCCCCCGCCCGTCACGTGCACATCCTGGCCCAGCTCGACGAAGCACACGACCATGCCGGTGTCCTGGCAGTAGGGGATGCGCCGGGTCCGGGCCAGCTCGGCGTTGTCCTTGAGGATCTGCAGCACCTGCTTGCCGGCTGGCGAGCGCTCGGTGCCGAGCGCCCGGTCGAAGGCGCGCAGCACGTCGGGCTCCAGGCTGACGTTGGCTTCCATGCAGAGCTTCTTGACGGCGTCGGCAATGGCGCTGACGTGGACGTCGCGCATCAGGCGCTGCCCTGCCCCTGGGCCATCGCCGCCATCGCGGCCTTGGCCCGCTCCGCCATCTGCTTGGGCGGCACGTCTTCCTTGTGGGTCGCCATGCCCCACTGGTTGCCGTAGGGATCCTCGAGCTTGCCGAACCGATCGCCCCAGAACATATCGGCTGGCGCCATGATCGACGCGCAGCCGGCGTCGATGGCCTTCTGGAAGGCGGCGTCGACGTTCGGCACGTACAGCATGATCGAGCCGGTGGTGCCACCCAGCGACTTCGGGGCCTTGGTGCTCGTGCCCGGGAACTCGTCGCTGAGCATGATGTGCGAGTCACCGATCCGGATCTCGGCGTGGCCGATCTTGCCGCCCGGGGCCGCCATCCGCATGACCTCGCGGGCCCCGAGGGCCCGCTTGTAGAACTCCAGCGCGCCGGCGCCGTCGTGGACGGTCAGGTACGGCGTCGCCGTGTGATAGCCGGCCGGCACCGCCGAGACCTTCTTGGCCTTCGGGCGCGCGGAGGCCGTGGCCTTGGCTCGCGCCGGCGCGCGCTTCTTCGCTTTGCTCTTCTTCGCCATCATCGCCTCCCGCTACTTCTTGCCCTGTCCCATCTGGGCAAAGAACTCCTTCTGGCGCCGGGCCATCTCCTCCGGCGACGGGTCTTCCTTGTGCGTGGCCAGGCCCCAGCGGTGGCCGGACGGGTCCTCGACCTGGCCAAACCGGTCGCCCCAGAACATGTCGGTGGGCGGCATCAGGACCTTGGCGCCGCCCTCGACCGCGCGCTGGAACGCCTTGTCGACGTCGTGGACGTAGATGTACAGCGAGCTCGACGACGCGCCAACCGAGACGGGCGCCCGGCATCCCTGCTCCGGCATCTCCTCGCCCAGCATGAAGCGCGAGTCACCGATCTTCATCTCGGCGTGCATCAGCCGGCCGTCGGGTCCGGGGAACTGCATGATCTCCTCGGCGCCGAGGGCGCGCTTGTAGAACTCGATCGCCTCGCCGCCATTCTTGACGGTCAAGGCCGGGGTGAGGGTGTGGTAGCCATCGGGAATCGGCTTTGCCATGACTGCTCCTCCTACAGCTTGAGCTTGTCGACCAGTTCGCGCACCGACGCCGCCGACTTGTCGAACGCCGCCTGCTCGTCGGGCCGGAGCGTGATCTCGATGATCTGCTCTACCCCCGCTCGCCCCAGCTTCACGGGCACCCCGACGTACAGGCCGTTGACGCCGTACTGCCCCTTCAGGTAGGCCGCGCAGGGCAGGATCTTCTTCTTGTCCTTCAGGATGGCCTCGACCATCTCGACCGCCGAGGCGCCGGGCGCGTAGTAGGCGCTGCCCGACTTGAGGTAGTTCACGATCTCGGCGCCCCCGTTGGCCGTGCGCGTCACCAGGGCGTCGATCTTCTCCTTGGGCAGCAGATCGGTGATCGGGATGCCGGCCACCGTGGAGTACCGCGGCAGCGGCACCATGGTGTCGCCGTGGCCGCCCAGCACGAACGCGGTCACGTTCTCGACCGACACGTTCAGCTCGCGGGCGATGAACGTCCGGAAGCGCGAGGAGTCGAGCACGCCGGCCATGCCGATGACGCGCTCGGCCGGGAACCCCGACTTCTTCCAGGCCAGCTGGACCATCGCGTCCAGCGGGTTGGTGACGAGGATGAGGATGGAGTTCGGCGAGCGCCGGGCCACCTGCTCGACGACGGAGCCGACGATCTCGGCGTTCTTGAACAGCAGGTCGTCGCGCGTCATGCCCGGCTTGCGAGCCATGCCGGCGGTGATGACGACGATGTCCGAGTCGGCGGTGTCGTCGTAGCCGTTGGCGCCGGTCAGCGCGCTGTCGTAGCCGTGGACCGGGCCCGCCTGGGCCAGGTCGAGCGCCTTGCCCTGGGGGATCCCCTCGATGACGTCCACCAGCACGACGTCACCGAGCTCCTTCTCGACGATGTACTGGGCCGCGGTGGCGCCGACATTGCCGGCGCCGACGACGGTGATCTTGGGACGGGCTGCCATTAGAAGTCCTTTCCGGGCGCGGTCACCGGGTGGCTTGGGCGGCGTTGAGCGCCGAGCCGGCCCGGAACCACGCGATCTGCTCGCGGGTCATGCTGTGCCGGAGCTGCAGCTCCTCGGTACGTCCGTTGGCCTTCTTGATCCGGACCGTCACCGGCTTGCCGGGCTCGAGCCCGGCGAGGCCGACGATCGAGACCCGGTCACTCTGCTCGAACCGCTCGTAGTCCGCGGGGGCCTGGAACGTCAGCGGCAGGACCCCCTGCTTCTTGAGGTTCGTCTCGGCGATCCGGGCAAAGCTGCGCACCATGACCACCGCGCAGCCAAGGTAGCGGGGGGACATCGCCGCGTGCTCGCGGCTGGAGCCCTCGCCGTAGTTCTCGTCCCCGATCGCGATCCACCGCTGGCCGGCTGCCTTCATGGCCCGCGCGGTCTTGGAGAAGTTCTGGTCGGCCTCGCCGGTGAGCGGGTTCACGCCCTTGCCGGCGGCGCCGGTGAAGGCGTTGACCGCGCCCAGGAACATGTTGTCGCTGATCTTGTCGAGGTGCCCGCGGTAGCGCAGCCACGGCCCCGCCGGGGAGATGTGGTCGGTCGTGGTCTTGCCCTTGGTCTTGACCAGGATCGGCAGGTCGATGAAGTCCCGGCCGTCCCAGGCCGGGAACGGCCCCAGCAGCTGCAGCCGCTCGCTCGTCGGCGAGATCTCGATGCGTACCGCATCGGGGTCGGCGGCGGGCGGCTCCAGCCCGGTGGTGCCGCGCACGAACCCGTCGCGCGGGAGCTCCTCGGCCTCGGGCGCCGTCAGCCGCACCTTGCTGCCGTCGGGAGCCGTGATCGTGTCGGTGAGCGGGTTGAACTCCAGGGTGCCGGCCAGGGCCAGCGCCGTCACCATCTCGGGACTGGTGATGAACGACAGCGTGGAGGCGCTGCCGTCGTTGCGGCCGGGGAAATTCCGGTTGAACGAGCTGACGATGGTGTTGGTCTGGTCGGCCGCGATGTCGCTGCGCTTCCACTGCCCGATGCACGGCCCGCACGCATTGGCCAGCACGGTGCCGCCCATCTGGGTGAACGTGTCGACCAGCCCGTCGCGCTTCACGGTCTGGAACACGCGCTCCGAGCCCGGCGTGACCAGGAACTTCGACTTGGCCTTGAGCCCGGCCTTCATCCCCTGCATGGCCACGTGGGCGGCCCGTCGCATGTCCTCGTAGGAGGAGTTCGTGCAGGAGCCGATGAGCGCGTTGGTGATCGTGGTCGGCCACTTGTTCTCGCGCGCCTCGGCGGCCAGCTTGGAGATCGGCCGGCCCCGGTCGGGCGAGTGAGGGCCGACGATGTGCGGCTCCAGCGTATCGAGGTTGATCTCGACGATCTCGTCGTAGAACTTCTCGGGCGAGGCCAAGACCTGAGGGTCGGCCACGAGGTGCTCGCGGTGCTCCTCGGCCAGCGCGGCGATCTCGGCGCGCTCGGTGGCGCGCAGGTAGGCCGCCATGCGCCCGTCGAACGGGAACAGCGAGGTGGTGGCGCCCAGCTCCGCACCCATGTTGCAGATCGTGCCCTTGCCGGTCGCGCTGATCGACTCGGCGCCCGGCCCGAAGTACTCGATGACCTTGTTGGTACCGCCCTTCACGGTCAGCAGCGTGCACAGATAGGTGATGACATCCTTGGGCGCCGTCCAGCCGGCCAGCTTGCCGGTGAGGTGCACGCCGACCAGCTTGGGATGCAACACCTCCCACGGCAGCCCGGCCATCGCCTCGCCGCAGTCGGCCCCGCCCACGCCGATGGCCACCATGCCGAGGCCGCCGCCGTTCGGCGTGTGCGAGTCGGCGCCGATCATGAGCCCGCCCGGGAACGCGTAGTTCTCCAGCACGACCTGATGGACGATGCCGGCGCCGGGCCGCCAGAAGTCGATGCCGTGCTTGAGCGCCGCCGACCGCAGGAAGTTGTAGACCTCCTCGTTCTCCTTGATGGCGCGCTGCAGGTCCTCGGCCGCGCCCGACTCCGCGCGGATGAGGTGGTCGCAGTGCAGCGACGACGGCACCGCGACGGTCTTGCGGCCCGACATCATGAACTGGAAGAGCGCCATCTGGCCGGTGACGTCCTGCAGCCCCACCCGGTCCACGCGAATCTTGAGAATGGCCTTGCCGCGCTCCCAGACCTGGGAATCGAAGTCCCAGCAGTGGGAGGCGAGGATCTTCTCGGTGAGGGTCAGCGGCCGGCCAAAGCTCTGGCGCGCATGAGCGATGCGCTGGGACATGGAGGCATAGAGTGGGCGCACTTGCGAGACGGACATCAGAGCCTCCCTCTTTTCGCGGGCACAAGAGCGCCTCCCTCCCGTCCGGGAGAAAGGCGTCGTAAATGACGAATTACTCTAACGCGGTGCATTGTTAGCGTCAAGGACGGCGCGGACGCTCCAGCCCGCGCCGGACGGACTCGAGCCCGGCCAGCACCGCCTGCAGCGCCGGCGAGGGCGCCGGATCGCGCCGGCGGACGATTCCCAGCGGATACGACAGGGCCGGCCGCAACCCCCGGTACGCCAGGCGCCGGGCCGTGACTTCCCGGCGAACCGAGAACCAGGAGGCGATGGACACGCCCAGCCCGGCGCTGACCAGCTCCTTGGTCGCCTCGGTGTTTCCGAGCTCGGCCGGGACGACCGGCACCACTCCGCGGCGGTGCAGCCAGGCGTCCACCAGCCGTCGCGACGTCGCCCCCGGCTGGTCGAGGATCAGCCGCTCGCCCCGGAGCCCGGCGGCGTCGATCGGCCCCCGGCTGCGCCAGTGGCGCCGCGCCGCGATGGCCACGAACTCGTCCACGACGAATGGCGCCACCACCAGCTCGCGGGCCCGGACGGGCAATCCCACCACGCCGACGTCGAGGTCGGCCTCGGCCACCGCGCGCACGACCTCGGGGGCCGTGCCGGTGGTCACGATGAGGTCGACGGCCGGATGGCGTGCCCGGAGCGTGCGCAGCAGCGGAGGCAGCAGGTACATGCTGATCGCGGTGCCGGTGCCGAGCCGGACCGGCCCCGCCACCACGCCGCGCTGCGCGTGCAGCCGCTCCACCGCCCGCGCCAGCTCGCCGAGCGCGCGGTCGGCGTGCTCCAGCAGGAGGGCACCGGCCGCCGTGGGCCGCACACGCCGGCCGGCCCGCTCGAGCAGGCGCACGCCGAGACCGTCCTCGAGCTGGCGCAGCTGCATGCTGACGGCGGGCTGGGTCAGGCGTAGCTCGGTGGCGGCGCGCGAGAAGCTACCGAGTCGCGCCACCGCCTGGAGCGCGCGGAGATGACCGAGCTGCATGTCCATCGGAGCGCAAAGTTTCCCTGATGCGGCGGATCAGGACAATTGATTTCCCCGCCGCCGGGGCGCGGGCGATCATCGTGGCCAGAGGAGGACGGGGCGATGGACGCCAACGAGTACCTGCTGCACTGCATGGTGCACGAGCGGCTCGCGGCCGAGCGCGCGAGGGCCCGGTGGGTGCCGGCCGGGCAGACGCCGGGGCCGGGACGGCTGCGCGCCGCGCTCGGTCACGCGCTGATCCGGCTCGGCCGCGCGGTGGCCGGGCAGCCCGCGCGCCGCGCGCGTCATGCCTGAGACGACGGCGGCCGCCCTGGCCATCCGCGATGCGCGCGAGGCCGACCTCGGCCGCATCGTGGCCATCTACAACGAGGCGATCTCCGGCCGCCTCGCCACCGCCGACACCGAGCCGATCTCCGTCGCCAGCCGCGTGCGGTGGTTCCGCGAGCACACGGCCGACCGCCGACCGCTCTGGGTGGCCGAGCGCGACGGCGGTATCGTCGGCTGGCTATCGCTGCAGTCGTTCTACGGCCGCCCGGCCTACGAGGCCACGGCCGAGGTGAGCGTGTACGTCACGACCGCGGTCCACCGCGGTGGGGTGGGCCGCGCGCTGCTGACCCGCGCGGCTGAGCGCGCGCCCGCGCTCGGCCTGGCCACGCTGGTCGCCTTCGTCTTCGGCCACAACACGCCGAGCCTGGCGCTGTTCGAGCGCAACGGCTTCGCGCGGTGGGGGACGTTGCCGCGCGTCGCGCGGCTCGATGGGGTCGAGCGGGATCTGGTGCTCCTCGGGCGGCGGCTGTGACATCAGCCGGTGAACAACCCGGCTAGTGATAGGGGTGCCGAGAGTGCCCGAGTATCACGCCGTCGAAGCCGTCGTGATCGGTGAACTGCGCGAGCACTATGAAGCCGAGGCCCGGCGCGTACATGTCGGTCGTCGCGGCCAGGTTGTCCGTGGGCCTGGCGATACGTAGAACGCGATCGGGGCTCACGGTTCGAACCGCGGCGTCTAGGCGATGCCGAGCAGCTTGCGAGTCGCCAGCTGACGCAGGCTAGTGATCGAGGTCGTGGGCGCCAGCCCCATTGGACAGACCTCGGTGCAGTTCCCCTGGCCGTGGCACCGGGCCAGCGCATCGTCGGAGAGCAGCACCTCCCACCGCGCCTCCTGGCCGGCGTCGCGCGAGTCGCGGGCCAGCGTGTATGCACGGTTGAGCGCGGCCGGGCCCGGGAAGCGCGGATTGTGCGCCACCATCGTGCACGCCGACACGCACATGCCACAGCCGATGCACTCGATGGCGGGGTCGATGTCGCGCCGCTCGGCCGAGCCGGCCGGGATCAGCGCGTAGGCGTCGGCGGCCGCGGCCGGCACCAGCGCGGCGCCGACGTCGCGCAGCTTCGCCGCGAACGGCGTCATGTCGACGACGAGGTCGCGCAGTAACGGGAAGTGATAGAGGGGGCGCACGGTCACCGGCCCGGCGCTCAGCGTGGCCAGCCGCGTGCGACACGCCCAGCGCTCGCGGCCGTTCACCACCATGGCACACGAGCCGCACATGCCGACTCGGCAGGCGTAGCGGAAGGCCAGGCTCGGATCCTGCTGCCGCTGGATCTCGACCAGCGCGTCGAGCACGGTGGTGTCGGGGCCGGCGTCGACCGCGAAGGCCTGCCAGCGCTCGCGTCCGCCCGGCGCCCAGCGGTAGACGGAGAGCCTCGTCGCCATCGGGCGCTATGGTACCGTGGCGCGACGGAGGAGCCACCGTGTCGTCACGCCACGACCGTCTCGCCCTGCTCGACCGCTACCTGCGCATCCCCACCATCAGCCGCGCGGTCACCCCCGCCATGGTCGAGGATGTCCGCGCGTTCTGGCGCGACGTCGGCCTCGACCTCGAGCTGCTACCGGTGCCGGGCGGCGGCGGCACCCCCGCCCTGTGGGGTGAGATCCCTGGCCCGGCCGGCGCGCCGACCTTGCTGCTCTACGGCCACTACGACGTCCAGCCCACCGGCGACGTCGAGCGGTGGCGCTGGGAGGGCGTGGCGTGCCGGCCGTTCGAGCCGACTTACTTCCACGGCGGCCGGCCGGTCGATCCGAGCACGCTCGACGCCCGGGCGCTCGACGACGTCACCGTGGTGGCGCGGGGTGGCGCCGATAACAAGGGCCAGCACATGGCCAACATCCTGGGCGCGCTCGACGCCGCTCGGGCCGGGCGCGCGCAGTGGCGCGTGCGGATCATCCTGGACGGCGAGGAGGAGCATGGCAGCCCCAACCTCGATGCCATCGCCCGCGCGCACCGCGACCGCCTGGCCGCCGACCTGCTGATCGGCTCCGACGGCCCCAAGCAGAAGAACGCGCCCACGCTGGTCATGGGCGTGCGCGGCCTCGTCGGCGTCGAGCTGGTCGCCGACAACGGCCGCCAGGCCTCGCTGCACTCCGGCAACTACGGCAACATCGTCCCCAATCCGGTGCTGCCGCTGGCCCGGCTCATCGAGGACATCGAGACCCGCGTGCGCGCCTTCGGCGAGAGCCACGACGCCTTCCGCCGCGAGGCCAGCGAGATGTTCGCCAAGTGGGAGGATCGCGCGGTCTGGAAGCCGTTCCTGAAGCCCACCGTGAACATCAACCACTTCATGAGCGAGGGGGCCTCGCCCACGGCGCGGCGTACGATCATTCCCCGCACCGCCCACGCCCGCCTGGACATCCGCGTCACCCCCGATACGCCGCCGGCCGCGATGGAGGAGATCGTCACGCGCGCCGTCGCCGATCACCGCGACCGCACGCCGGGGATCACCTTCACCGTGCGCTTCGCCAGCCAGCCGGCCAGCTACACCTCGCCGCAGCGCCCGGAGTTCGGCTGGTTGCTCCGCCTGCTCGAACAGCACGGCGACGCCGAGGCGGTGGCGCTGCCGACGCTGGGCGGCACGCTGCCGCTCTGGGTGTTCACGGAGACGCTCGGGATTCCCGCGCTGTGGATCCCCGCCGCCAACAGCGACAACCAGCAGCACGACGTCAACGAGCACTACGTGCTGCGCCACTTCTTCTTACAAGCCGCCCTCTACGCGGACATCGTGGGCTCGCGGCCGGTCTGACGGCTCGATCAGGGATCGATCAGCAACCCCAGGTCGCCGCCGTAGCGGATGGCGGTCTGGCGGCGCATCGCGAGATCCCAGCCCAGGGCGGTCGGCGGCCGCAGGAAATTGTCGTAGGCCATCGCCATCTGGCGCGCCGCCTCGCGCGGCGGCACGTGGCCGGTCGCCGTGCCGAGCCCCGGGCAGGCGACCATCGTGATCCGTCGAGGCGCGCGCCCGTTGTGCCGGCGCACGGCCAGCAGCATGGCCCACATGGCGACGTAGACGTGGTCCGTTCGGGCGATCGTCATGGGCGTGCGCATCGTCGGCGTGTGGGCGATGAATGGATGATGGGGATGGTCCGTCTCCACGATGATCGAGGTCCCGACCGGCTGCTCGCCGAGGAACTCGTCGAGGATCCGCCGCTGCACACGGTCCTGCAGGGCGTTGCCGAAGAACCGCGTGATGGCGGCGTCGACGCCGCCGTCCATGAGCCCGAACGAGTTGGCCGCGCTCACCATGCAGTCGAACTCGGGCAGCCGCTCGAACCGGTTCTGGACGACCGTGACGCCGGGCAGGCCGGCGAAGCGCTCGGTGAACGCGGCGCAGACCTCCGCGTTCGGATCGACCAGGACGAGCCGGAGGTCGGGAGTCACCGCCACGGCGCGCTCAGCCGGTCCGGACCGAGTGTCGCTCGACCGCGCCCTCGACGACCTCGTCGCCGAGCGTGACGTACAAGTGCCCGCCCGTCACCGACAGCGTGAAGGCCATCCGGCGCTGGAGCCGCGCGACCAGCCCGGCCAGCAGCGCGGCGTCGAGGCTGTAGAGCTCCAGCTCGGCCGCCCGGTGGATCCGCTCGCCGGCCCACTGGCGGAGCACCATGCCGGGGTCCTTGTGCGTGTAGACGACGACCCGCTTCGCCGCCTTGCCCGCCCGGTGCATCCGGGTCGCTGCCGGCGCGCCGACGTCGATCCACACGCGCATCCCGCCGGTCAGGTCCCGCACCGCCAGCGCTGGTTCGTCCGGCTCCGCCAGTCCGTTCGAGAAGGCGATGCCGTCGACGTACTCCAGGCAATAGGCGAGCACGCGGGTCACCAGCGACGCCTCGGTCTCGGACGGGTGCCGGGCGACCCGGAGGGCCAGCGTCTCGTAGACGCCCCGATCGGCGTCGGCGAGCTGGACGTCGAAGGCGTAGATCGTGGCGGTCAGGGCCATCTCAGTACCAGCGCCACGCCCACACGACGGCGAACAGCGCCCCGGCGAGGAGGAGGGCCAGCAGGAACAGCGCGCGGTGCCAGCGCAGCGGCAGCCCGAAGTCGAGCAGCAGCGAGCGCACGCCCAGCAGTGCATGGACCAGCACGAGGGCCAGCAGCGCGGCCTGCACGCCCCGCCGGAACGGGTTGACCAGGTGCAGCGCCACGACCAGCAGCAGGGCGATCGCCGCCGCCCGCTGGATCAGCCACGCCCACATGCCGCTGCGGGTGCCGCGCCAGCCCTCGGCCGTGGTCCACTCCCGCCGCAGGACCGGGCCCGTGCTCATCAGGCCTCCAGGCGCACGTGGCCCTGGTGGCGCATGGCGTCGGCGCGGTCGAGGAACTGCACCTCTACCTCGGGCGGGCTCGCCTCCGCCCGCACGGTCAGCCGTGCCCAGTTGAAGGCGTCGCACACGAACGGCCGGCCGCTGGCCTGCAGATATCGGCGAGCCAGCGGCACCAGGGCGCACAGGGTCCAGGCGGCCACCGGGCCGGCGATGAACTCCCGCACCCCGTCGTTGAAGTCCACGTCGACCGCCGCGTGCACGTCGGCGCTCAGCACGATGACACCCGTGAGGCGCTCGGCCCGGACGAAGGCCAGCAGCTCGTCGCGCTCCTTCGGGTAGCCGGCCCAGCGGTCGGCGCCCCACGGCCCGTGCAGCGGCACCGAGGACAGCACGAACTTGAAGGGCGCCCGCGAGGACCGCAGCCCCTCCTTCAGCCAGGCCTTCTGGCGCCCGCCCAGCATCGTCTTGCCGGAGCCGTCGGCACGCCGGGGGCTCCGGTACTGCCGGCAGTCGAGCACGAAGAAGTCCGCCGCCGGCCCCCACGAGAAGCGGCGATAGAGCACCGAGGGGTCGTCGACGGCGCCCCGCACCGGCCAGTACTCGCGGAACGCCTGGCGGCCGATCGGGATGTTCGGGTTCGTGGAGTCGAAGTCGTTGCCGACCTCGTGGTCGTCCCACATCGCGTAGGTGCCGCAGGCGGCCAGCAGCCGGGCCAGGTGCGGGTCGTCACGGTTCTCGCGATGCTTGGTCCGGTAGTGGTCGAGCGTCGGCTCGAACCGGTCGCGGGGAACGTCGCAGTAGGCGGTGTCGCCGAGGATGACGAAGAAGCTTGGCCCGTGGCGGGCGACGTGGTCGAGGAGCGTGAACGGCTGATGCCCGGCCTCGAGATCACCGCTGAAGCCGAACGTGAACTCGGCCGTCGTCTCCGGCGCCGTCCGGAACCGGCCGACCGGTCCCCGCGCCCCCGACCCCTCGACGACGGCGCGATAGAAGTACTCGCGGCCCGGCGCCAGGCCGTCGAGCACCTGGGCCGCGGTGAAGTCGGTCGTCTCGCCCACCTCGACGGCCGGCGTCGCCTCGGCGGTGGCGAAGTCGGCGTCGGTGGCGTACTCCAGGTGCAGGCGGCCCCGCCGCAGCAGGCGGTGCCAGATCAGTGCCGAGCGCGAGGTCACCTCGAAGGCGGCCGGACCGTACTGCACCGGCGCCTGCGCGACCGATCGGCCCGCACAGGCGCCCAGCGCCAGGGCCGGGCTCAGCGCGAGCCCGCGCAGGACGCTCCGGCGGTCGACGCCGCCTCCGCTCAGAGCGTGGCCTTGCGATAGGAGCGCTTGGCGGCGATCTTCCCGTCGCGCAGGGCGAGGACGTCGCAGCCGTGCGTCTCGAACCGGCCGGCCCCGCGCGGCGTTCCGCTCGTCACCCATTCCACCACCGCCAGGTCGGGGTGGGCGAAGTGGCGGCTCTCGTCCCAGCGGATGTCGGGAATCCGCTCGAACATGTCGGCCAGGAACTCGCGCACGGCCGGCTTGCCGACCACGCGGGAGCCCCAGGGGTCCTTGCCGAACGAGGCCTCGAAGATGACGTCGTCGGTCATCATGGCCAGGATCCCCTCGAGGTCGTGGCCGTTCCACACCGTGTTGAAGCGCGTCACGAACTGCTCACCGTCGAATGCCATGGGCTCTCTCCTCACGTGCGGTTGACGATCTCGCGTCCCTGCGCCATCACGAACCGGACCTCGTCCAGGGCCTCGATGCGGTCGGCGGGATTGCCGGCCACGGCCAGCAGGTCGGCGGCCAGGCCCGGCACCACCCGCCCCGTCTCCTGCTCCAGGCCGAGCGCTCCGGCCGCGCTGGCGGTGGCGGCGCGGATGGCCGCCAGCGGCGCCAGCCCCGCCTTCACCATCAGCGCCAGCTCCGGCACCAGCGAGCCGTGCGCGTTCAGGGGCGTGCCGGCGTCGCTGCCGGCGGCGATGGTCACGCCCAGCCGCAGCGCCATCTGAAAGCTCTCGACGTGGCGGTCACTCACGACCTGCGACTTGCGGACCGCGAATTCGGGGATGCCGGCCGCTACCCCGCCGGCGACGATCGCCGCCGGCGCGATCAGCGTCGGGACCAGCGCCACCCCGTCGCGCACCATCCGCCGGCACAGCTCCTCGGTCAGATAGATGCCGTGCTCGATCGTCGTGATACCGCCCTCCAGGCAGTTGGCGATGCCGTCGGTACCGGCGGCGTGGGCGGCGGTGCGGCGCCCGGCCTTGCGCGCCTCCTCGATGCCGGCCCGCACCTCGTCGAGCGTGAGCTGGGCGGAGTTCGGATCCACGCCGGGCGTCATCACGCCGCCGGTCGCGAAGAGCTTGATGACGTCGGCGCCGGCCTTGATCTGCTCGCGCACGGCCTTGCGGACGTCGTCGGGGCCGTCGGCCTCGCGGCCGACGAGGTGCCAGCCGTGGCCCCCGGTGATGCAGATGCCGCGACCGGCGCACAGCATGCGCGGCCCCGGGATCGATCCGGCGCGGACGGCGTCGCGCACGCTCAGCTCGGCGTAGTCGCGCCCGCCGAGGTCGCGCACGGTGGTGACGCCGGCCTCGACCGTCCGGCGGGCGCGCACCGCCGCCTGGATGACGGTGGCGGCATACGCCTCCTTGAGCATCGCCGAGGCGGGATCGGCCTCGCCGCCGAAGCACAGGTGCACGTGGCAGTTGATCAGTCCCGGCAGCAGCGTGAGGCCGTCGAGCCGTCGGACGGTGCCCGACGGGGCTGCCCGTTCGTCGACCACGGCGGCGATGCGTCCTTGCTCCACCACGACCGCGCGCCCGGCCACCGGCGGGACGCCGGTGCCGTCGATGAGCATCGCGCCGCTGAGGATCGTGGGGGCCATGGCGAGCGATGATACCCCAGGGGTCCCGGTCAGTCGCCCACCTCGACGGCGGCCGGCGCCGCCACCGCCGGCGGCACCACCCGTGTGAGCTCGACCGACGCCGTCGTCACCACGGGCCCCTCGGCGCCGCGCCGCACCCGCACGCTGAACGGCGGCCCGGCCACCGGCGCCGGAAAGTCGCGGCGGAAGTGGGCGCCGCGGCTCTCGCGCCGGGCCAGCGCCGAGGCCGCGATGAGGCGCGCGGCCAGCACCTGGTTGCGCAGGCTCAGCCAGTCCTGCCAGGCGGTGTTCAGCGAGGGATCGCCGGCCACGCCGACCGCGTCCAGGGCCGTCTCGATCCGGTTCAGCGTAGCCAGCGTCCGGCTCAGGCTCTCGCCGTCGCGCACCAGACCGGCCCCTTCCCACATCACCTCGCGCAGCTCGTCGAGCAGGCCGTAGAGCGCGGGGCCGGCCGGCCGGGCCAGCGGCGCGGTCAGCGCGGCCACGATCGCGCCCAGATCCGCCGTCGGCCGCGGCGCCGGCCGGCCCTCGACGAAGGCGGCGATGGCGTCGCCGGCCAGGCCGCCGAACACCGTGGACTCGGCCACGCCGTTGCCGCCGAGCCGGTTGGCGCCGTGCACACCGCCGGTGTCCTCGCCGGCGGCGAACAGCCCCTCGATCGCGGTACAGCAGGTCGGGTCGATCACGACGCCGCCCATGAGGAAGTGCGAGGTCGGCCCCACCTCGACCGGGCCCCGGGCCAGGTCGCGGCCGAAATCGCGGCAGCGCTTGACCATGCCGCGGAAGTTGCGCTCGACCACCTCGGCGCCGAGGTGGGAGACGTCGATCCACACCCCGCCGTTCGGCGTGCCGCGCCCCTCGACGACCTCCAGGTACGACGCGCGGGAGACGAGGTCGCGGGTGGAACGCTCCATGCGGGCGGCGTCGTAGCGCGCCATGAAGCGCTCGCCGCGGCCGTTGCGCAGGTGACCGCCCGCGCCCCGCAACCCCTCCTCCAGCAGGGCGCCGGTCATGAGCGAGCCGGGGATGACGAGGCCGGTGGGGTGGAACTGCACCATCTCCATGTCGCGCAGCGGCAGCCCCGCGCGGTACGCCAGCGCGATGCCATCCGTCGACTTGTCGGCGGAGCACGCGAAGACCCGGTACATGGTGGGGCCGCCGCCCATGGCCAGCAGCGTGGCGCGGGCGCGAGCCACCAGGAACGCGCCCGTGCGCATGTCGAGCAGCAGCGCGCCGGCCGCCCGACCCTCGGCGTCGAGCAGTAGCTCGACCGCCCGGCACTCCTCCAGCGCGGTGATGGCCGGCCGCGCCACCACCTGCTCGGTCAGGCGATTCATGATCTCGATGCCGGTGAGGTCGCCCTTGTGGATGGTGCGGTCGTGGCTCTGGCCGGCGAACGGCTTCTGGTGGATGCGGCCGGCCGGTGTGCGATCGAACAGGCAGCCGTAGCGCGACTCCAGCTCCAGCACGCGCCGCGGCGCCTCGGTCACCAGCGTCCACACCAGCTCCTGGTCGTTGATCCAGCCGCCGCCCGCCAGCGTGTCGAGCAGATGGGCATCGAGGGAATCGGGGTCGGTGAGCACTGCGTTGTAGCCGCCCTGCACCATGCGCGTGCAGCCGGCCCGGCCGAGCAGCCCCTTGACCACGACGGTCACGCGCAGCCGCGGCGAGGCGTCGGCGGCGTGCAGGGCGGCCGTGAGGCCGGCGCCGCCGGCACCCAGGATCAGGACGTCGGTGTCGAGCTCGGCGATCACTGCCGGCGAGTCACTTCAGGAGGTGCTTCAGCAGCGCGCGGCCCTGCTCGGAGGTCCACGCCTTGGTCCCGAGCGCCTTGGCGACCATCTTGCCGTTGCGGCCGATCAGGAAGACGGTCGGGGTGGCGGTGACGCGATAGGCGGCGGTGGCGTCGCCGTCGGGGTCGAGGAGCAGCGGCATCGTCAGCGACTTCGACGGCGCCCACCCGGTCACCTTGCGGCGTCCCTCCTCGATGCTGATGGGCACGACCGCCAGCCCCGCGTCCTTGAACTCCTGGTGCACCTTCTCGATGGTCGAGGGCAACTCCCTCGTGCAGTACGGTCACCAGGTCGCCCAGAAGTAGAGCATCACCGGGCGACCGCGAAACTCGGCCAGCGAGACCTTCTTACCGTCGGCGAGCCGCTCCAGCTCGAACGCCGGCGGCACCTGGTCGCCGAGCGGCACCAGCTGCAGGTCGAACAGCAGCCCGTCGAGCGCCTTGTCGGCGGCGGCCGGGGAGGCGGCACCGGTCATGAGCAGGAGCACGAGCGCGAGGGCGATTTTCATGTCTCGTACTCTACCGCATCGAGGGACGAAGCTCAGGGACGCAGATAGACGTAGCCCTGCTCGACCAGCTCCATGAGCCGCACCACGCCGCCCTGCGGCAGGTGATGCGCCCCCTTGGGGAGCTGCTCCAGCGTGAGGTTCATGCCCTTCATCGTGTTGCCGCAGGCGCCGAAGGCCAGCCCCTGCCCCTGCAGCTCGGTCAGCATGGTCTTGAGCTGGGGGTCGATGGAGGCGGTGACGAAGGTCTTGAGCGCGGGACCGTGCACGACCAGCTCGATGGCCTCGACGTTGGCAGGGCCGCCGACGCCTTCGATCGTGTTCTGGACGTTGCGCAGCACGAAGCGCGCCTTGTCCACGCCGGCCTCGCTCAGGTGATAGACGACCTTGTGCTTGCGCGGCTGGGCCGGCAGGTGCGAGGCACTGGTCGCGGCGGCGGCCGCCGCCAGCAGCACCCCCGCGGTGAGCAGCACGAACGCGCGTCGGGGCATGGCGTGGCTCCTTGTCACAGCACCCGCACGCGGGGCCGTGGATCGAGGCGGATGCGCTTCAGACCGCGCAGGTGCGCGGCGACGACGTCCCCGGCGGGCGGGCCGTCGGCCTCGCCCACCGAGGCCCAGCCCGTCGCCCGGTAGCGTCGGGCCGGCTCCAGCGGCCGACCCCCCACGCGCACGTCGCGGATGCGCCGGCCGATCGGACGGGCCGGATCGATCGCGTAGGTGAGACCGCCGACGCGGATCATGTCGCCGCCCTGACGGTAGTACGGATCCGGGTGGAAGAGATTGTCGGCGACGTCCTCCAGCAGGTGGAGGATCTCGCGGCCGGCGAGGTCGCGCGTCCAGGTGCCGGCGTAGGTGATGGCGGTGTGCGTGTAGACGTCCTCCAGCGTGACCGCCTGCCCCGGTACCACGGTGATTCCCCACCGGAAGCCGGGCGAGAACGCCACTTCGGCGTCGGCCCGCTTGAGGAGCGCGTCGAGAATGAGCTCGTCGAACGTCCCGTTGAAGTTGCCGCGCCGGTAGAGCAGCGACTCCGACACGGCCAGCCGCTCGCCCAGCGCCGCCTCGTGAGGGGCGCGGATCTCCTCGATCAGACGCGTCATGTCCGGCTCGGCCGGGATCGCACTGGCGAGCACCGGGAGCAGGCGATACCGGTGACCGACCACCCGCCCGCCCCGCACGTCGAGGTCGAGGCGGCTCAGGAACTTGCCGTGCGAACCGGAGTTGATCACCAGGGTGCGGCCGACCTGGATCGGCCGCGGCAGGCCGTCGTGGGTGTGGCCACCCAGGATCACGTCGAGACCGCTGACCCGACCGGCCAGCTTGAGGTCGACCGCGACGCCGTTGTGGCTGAGCAGCACCACGCACTCGGCCTTTCGTTCGTCGCGCAGCTCGTCGACCAGGAGCTGGATCTGGTCCTCACGGATGCCGAAGGTGACGTCGGCCACGAAGCGGCGCGGATGCGCCACCGGCGTGTACGGGAACGCCTGGCCGATGATCCCGACCCGTACGCCCCCGACCTCGCGCAGGGTGTAGGGCCGGAACACGCGCTCGCCCCACCCCGTCTCGGCAACGTTCTGGGCAACGAAGTCGCCGGCGAAGCGCCCCCGCCGATCGCGGTCCCCGAACAGCTCGCGCACGCGCTCCAGCCCGTACGTGAACTCCCAGTGCCCGGTGAAGACCTCGACGCCGAGCTGGTTGGTGGCCCGCAGCATGTCCTCACCCTGGCTCCACAGCGCCGTCGCCGACCCCTGCAGCGCATCACCCCCGTCGAGCAGCAGCGTGCGTCCCACCCGCTCGGACCGCACGCGTTTCACCAGGGCGGCCAGGTGCGCGTAACCGCCCATCCGCCCGTAGCGCGTGGCCAGCGCCGGGAAATCGACGTGGGTGAGCGCGTACGCCAGCGCCGAGCCCGGCGCCACCCCGTACTGCGCGAGCAGCGCGGCCCCGGTCAGGTACGGCGGCTTGCCCCGCTCGTCCCCGACCCCCAGCAGCGTGTCCGGCTCCCGGTAGTAGACCGGCAGCAACGCCGCGTGCGTATCGGTGAGGTGCAGCAGCGTGACATTGCCGAGCGCCTCGAAGTCGAGCAGCCGCTCCGGCGCATCCGCCCCCTCGACGAGGGCGCGGGGGGCCAGCCCGACGGCGGCGGCCAGCCCGGCGATCCTGAGCAGATCGCGCCGCGTCACCTCCATCCGGTCAATGCCGGATCCCGGGCACGCTCATCGGTTTGCCGTTGTCGAACTGGGTGAGGTAGAGCTCGAGCTCGGCGTACTCGATGGAGTCGGCCGCCAGCATGTTCATGCCGAGCGGCGTCATGCACCACTGAAACCGCCGCCGCATGTCCCACGCGTCGTTCTGACTGGTCCGCCAGGTCGGGAAGTGGCGGGTGAGGCCCACGGTCACGTCGGCAAGCAGCCGCCCGCCCAGGAACTTGTTGGCCCCGCGATCCGGCGTGTGACAGTCGGCACACGAGTGGTTGCGCTCGCCCACGCGCTTCTCGAACAGGGCTCGGCCCCGGGCCAGCGCCGCCCGCGCCCGCGGGCTTGCCGTGTCGACCGCCACCGGCAGCCCGTTGGAGGCCATCTTGATCCGCATCGTGAGGTCGACGTTCGGCGCGCTCTCGACCGGCAGCGGCCGCCCGGTCGTCTCCGGCCCGTGCACCTCCAGGAAGTCTTCCAGCGCCATCACGCGGCCGTGGGCAGCCACGTGCTTCGGGTAGCGCGTGGCGACGCCGCGCATGCTCTGGTCGGCGCCGCCGGCGTGGCAGTCGGCGCACGACTTTCCTGCCGGGCCCGCCGCGCTCCATAGCGCCTCGACGGACTCGGCGCGGAGCACGGCAGGATTGTTCGTCGGGTCGAGGTTGTCGCCGAAGCCGACCGGCTTGTGCCGTGTGAAGGGATTGCGATCGGGATCCTTCTCGGCCACCACCGGCCCGCGCAGCGTCTGCAAATAGGCGACGAGGTGGACGAGCTCCGGGGGCGTGAAGACACCTTGGGCGCCCCACGGCGGCATCACCGTGGCCGGGAAGGTCACCCGCGCATCCCACAGCTGCTGATAGAGATAGGCGTCGGGCAGCTTGCGGTCGGCCACCGTCGAGAGATCCGGCCCCACGCTGCCGGCCGGCCACACGTCGTCGCCCGGCACCAGGTGGCAGCCCGTGCACGGCCCCTTGGCCCGATCGAGGAACAGTGCGCGTCCCTTGACGGGATCGCCGGTCGCACCGGCCGGCATGGCGGCGCGCTGCACGGGCGGATCGGGACGGACGTCATCGTAGGCGTAGGTGCGGAAGCGGCCGAAGTCCCGCGTCGTCCACCCTGGATAGCGCACGGCCACGCGCCGTCCGTCCGGCTCGGTGCGCACGTCGCCCCGCGCCTCGGGCGTCGCCCGCGTGGTCCACCGAGGAAGGTTCGAATAGTCGGCCGCGGTCGCGCACCCGACCACCAGCAGGGCGAGCCCGGCCCACCGGCGCACGGCGTACCGCGTCACGCCGGCGTCACCCGAACTTGATGTCGGTGGTGCCCTCGTACGTCGCGCCGTGGGTGTCGTGAAACGACACCGCCAGCTTGCCGGGGTCGGTGGCCTTGAAGGCGAACGCGAAGAACGGGTTCTCGCTGACGCTCTGGGTCGTGTCGAACGACGCGATCGTCTTGCCCAGATAGGTCACCGTGACCTTGTCGATGTACTGGTACTTCTTGTCGATGACCTTGCCGGCCTTGTCGCGCTCGATGCGCTCCATGGGGTGGATGACCAGGCACCGCACGCGCACGACATCACCCGCCTTGATGCTCGACGGCAGCCGGAGCCGGACCTTGCCGACGTCGGACATGGCTAACCCCCGCACCCGCCGACGGTGACCTTCACCTCGCGCTTGACCTGCAGCAGGGTACCGTCGCTCTGCTCGACGATGGCCCGCACGTCACCGGTCTCGCCCAGACGGATGTTGGCGCCCATGTAAGCCTGGCCCGACTCCGGGGTGAGGACCGCCCGGGTGACGATCGGGATGCGATTCTTGTCGGCGACGACGTAGATGTGCTTGACGTAGCTCTGCGGTGTCATCGGCGCGTTGACCTCGACCGAGACCGGCACCACCGCGCCGTTCTCGGCGATGAGCGGCAGGTCGAGCTTGATCATGCCGCTGCCGTCCTTCATGGCCTTGCCGCCGAATACCCTCTTGAGCGCCGCGTCGACCGATTCGTTCTGGCCGAGCCCTTGCGCGCCGGCTGTCCGCGGCGACAATGTCACGCCCCCGGCCGCCGACACCCCGACGGCACCGAGCATTCCGAGCACCGTTCGCCGCGTCACCCTCGACGCCTCTGCCATCGCCGCCCCCCTCGCCGGGCCATTATCTCTCCAATTCCACTCATGTCGACCGGAGTTCGGGCTCCTCGTCGAAGTGATAGGTCGACGCGAAGATCTGCCAGCCCGCCCCGATCCGGACGCGCTGAAGGAGACGAACGCGTCGACGAAGCCCTCGAAAAACGCCGCGAGCTCGTCCACGACAGATCGAGTCGCCATCGCGGAAGATGCTTACTCCAGTCGGTAGGCGCTAGCGTCCGGCTTGAACGCGCGCGGCAGCCACAGCGGCCGCCGCAGGCCGCCGGGACCCGGCGCC
The DNA here is from genome assembly GCA_963827505.1 of uncultured Candidatus Rokubacteria bacterium. Lineage (GTDB taxonomy): Bacteria > Methylomirabilota > Methylomirabilia > Rokubacteriales > CSP1-6 > AR5. The sequence goes on from CAWHBD010000001.1 coordinate 1,042,366, forward strand.
GGCCGCGCCTTCGCCAGCCACTCGCGGTAGACCTCGAACGACCGGTTGGTGTCGACGAACACGTCGCCGTAGCGATCGTCGGGGCCCGGCCGGCGTGACGCGTGACCTTCTGGTGCCAGCAGTGCTGGCCGCTCACCGGGTCCGGCTGCACGGGGAAGGTCAGGTTCTGGTGCACGCCCGCGTCCTCCCACCACACGCGCTCGGAGTCGGGGTCCTCGCTCTTCCAAGGGCCGCACGCCGTGCAGCTGGCGCATCCGCCACTGGCCCGGCGCCGCGGCGCTGCAGATCGACGAGCGCGGTCGACCAGCGCTCGCCGCCGGTCGACTCTGCGAGCCGCCAGCGGCCCAGGTGATGCGAGCAGGCGACGACGCCGGGCCGGATGCGCCTCGGTCACCCAGACCTGGTCGACGAAGTAGCCCGATCTCGGTGGCGACCTTCAGCAGGTCGCCGGTGTTCACGCCCCAGCCGCGCGGCGTCGTCGGGATGGATCCACAGCGGGTTCGTGTGGGAGATCTCGTACAGCCACTTGGCGTTGCCGGAGCGCGTGTGGATCAGCGTCGGCAGCCGGAACGTCGGCAGCAGCACCATCTCGCCCGCGGCCCGGTCGATGTTCGGACCAGTGCACGTGGCTCGCGATGTAGCTCGGCACCGCGTGCTCCGGCCACTTCCAGTCCTTCAGCGTCTTCGAGAAGAACTCGAGCTTGCGCGACGGGCGTCGGGAAGCCCGCGCACGAGCGCCCGTCGATCTCGACGCCGACGGCCGCGCCGCCCTTGCTGACCACCTTCGTCACCGGGTCGACGGTGGCACCGTCCAGCTCCTTGGCGGGCGGGCCCTGCTCGTGGGTGCGGTAGACGTTGTCCTCGACGAGGAAGGCGCCGTACTTGCGCATGTACTCGAGCGGGGTCAGGCCCTCCCGCTGCGGCGGCCGCGGGCAGGCCCGGCACGCTGTTCTCGAAGATCCACCGGTAGAACTCGTCGATGCGCAGCTTCTCGCCGGGCGCGGTAGGGCGACTCGAAGTACTTGCGGATGCCGAGGCTGCCGTCGGGATCGATGCGCCACGACAGCTCGATCCAGAACTCGTCCTCCTCCCACACCTGGCCGAGCCCGGCCGCCTCGTGCGCCTGCCACGTGAAGTCGAAGGTCTGGCCGCGCTTCTCGAGCGCCACCCGCAGCACCGGCTGGCGGAAGCCGATCCAGCGCGCGGCGTGCGTCTCCTGGCACATGAGGTCGTGGCGCTCGGAGGCGTGGCCCATCGGCAGCACGTAGTCGGCGAACCACGCCGTCTCGCTCCACATCGGCGTGAGGCAGGCGTGGCGCTCGACCTTGGCCTCGTCGCGTCAGCATCTCGATCCACGACAGCCCGTCCGGGTTGGTCCACACCGGGTTGTAGACGCGCGTGAAGTACATCGCCAGCTTGCCGCGCCCCTCCTTCAGGAAGTGCGGCAGCAGGAAGCTCATCTCGAAGAAGGCGAGCGGGTACTCCTTGCGGCATGAGCAGCTCGCTCCACACCTTGCCCGGCGGCGGCATCATCGGCGGCGCCGGCACGCCTTGTTCCACGCGCTGGGCGCGGTGCCGCCCGGCGTGCCCACGGCGCCCGCCAGCACGACGAGGAGCTCCAGCGCGCGCGCGACCTGCCAGCCGCCCAGGTTGCCGGCGGCGGCGTTGCGCCAGACGTGCGTCGCGAGCGCCGAGCCGGCGCCGCCGACCGCGCGGCGCGATCTCGCACGATGCGTCGCGGCGGCGACCCCGCTCTCCCTGCGCGGCGAACTCCGGCGTGTACGCGCGTACAGCTCGTCGAGCGCCTGATCGAAGGCGTCGAAGGTCACCGGCAGCTCCGGCCGCTCTTCGCGCAGGTACTCCTCCCAGTTCACCCAGCGCCGCACGAACTCGCGGTCGTAGCGCTGCTCGCGGAGGAGCACGTGCGCCATGGCCAGCAGCAGCGCGGCCTCGGTGCCCGGCCACGGCGCCAGCCAGAAGTCGGCCATCGAGGCGGTGTTGGACAGCCGCGTGTCGATGACACGCGACTTGGCGCCCGCGCATCTTGCCCTCCATGATGCGCTGGGCGTGCGGGTTGAAGTAGTGGCCGGTCTCCAGGTGCGAGGACAGCAGCAGGATGAAGCGCGCATTGGCGTGGTCGGGCGAGGGCCGGTCGATGCCCGTGCCAGAACGCGTAGCCGGCCCGCGCGCCGGCCGAGCAGACGTTGGTGTGGCTGTTGTGGCCGTCGATCCCCCACGCGTGGAAGACGCGCTGCAGGTAGACGAGCTCGTGGCCGGGCCGGCCCGAGGTGGTACATCACCTCCTTCTGGCGGCCCTCGACCAGCGCCTTGCGGATGCGCCCGCCGATGTCGTCGAGCACCTCGTCCCAGGTGACCCGCTCCCACTGCCCGCCGCCGCGCTCGCCCGACGCGCCGGAGCGGGTAGAGGATGCGCTCGGGGTCCGTCGATCTGGTTGAGCGTGGCCGGGCCCTTGGCGCAGTTGCGGCCGCGGCTGCCCGGGTGCAGCGGGTTGCCCTCGAACTTCTGGATCTTCAGCGTCTCGCGGTCGACGTAGGCCAGCAGCCCGCACGCCGGCCTCGCAGTTGAAGCAGATGGTCGGGATCAGCTCGTAGCGCCGCTTGACCTTGCGGCGGCCAGGCGACCGGGTCGTACTCCTCCCAGTCGTCCCAGCGATCGACCGGGCGGATAGGAGGCCAGCCCGCCCTCGCGCGGTGGCAGCTCGCGCGCGGCAGGGTGCAGCGGCTCCGGAGACGTCGGCGTCATTTTTCTCCTAACTCAGCGGGACCGATTGGCCGGCCTTGACCCACACGCTTGCCCGAATGGGGGGCCTCGACCGGGCCCCCCATCCCCCCCGGGGTGGCTCGGGGCGCCCCGGCCAAGCCGTGGCGCCCCTCGAGCCACGCCTCATTGCCCCGCTCCGGTGCTCGATCAACTCAGCGGGACCGCTTGGCCGGCCTTGATCCAGACGTCCTCCCAGAGCCAGAGCCCGGCCAGCGCGAGGAGCGCCGCCAGCGTCGAGACCGCGCTTGCGCCGAGCGAGGCGGCGGCGACGAGCAGTACGATGGGCGCGATCACGCCGGCGGTCACCACGCCGCCCCAGAAGCGCCCGCGTAGGGTCCCGGCCGTGATGAGACGGGCCGCCAGCGCGACGTCGTGCACGGGATGCCGGCTGAACAGCTCGAGCGCGAGCAGGGCGGCGTGCGCGACCAGGGCGCCGACGAGGATCTGGCCCAGCTCGGCCGCGCCCGCCTGCCCGAGCAGCGTCGCCGTCACCATCAGGGCGCCGGTCCCGGCCACGAGGGCCGCGACGAGCAGGTGCGGCAGCAGCGAGCGGGCTCTGCCAGAAGTCGCGTCCCTCGGCCTGGCCGAAGAGGAACGCGCTGTAGCCGGCGGCCGCCAGCGGCCAGCAGGATGGTCGGCAGGGCGATCAGCTTGATCAGCGCCGTGGGCGCCGCCCAGTCCGCCGAGCAGCCACAGGCCGCCGGCGCCGCCGAAGGCCATCAGGATCCACGCGCCCCACACCAGCCACGAGCGCCAGTTCGGCTTGAGCAGGATGTAAGCGAAGCGGTCGGGCCGCTTGAGGTCCAGGATCAGCAGCGCCGTCGTGAGCAGCAGGAACAGCAGGCTCACGGCGGGCGCGGCCGATCGTGTAGAGCGTCTCGCGCAGCCGCCGAAGCGCGGCCACCAGCAGGGCACCGGCCGCGATCGACTTCGTCCACAGGTAGGCCGACACGCGCCAGCCCCACGGACGCACCGCATGGGGGGCATCGTAGACCGGCCGGCTCAGCGTGCCGTCGGCGCCGGGCTCCTTGGCCTGGAGCGCGGCGACCATCTGGACCAGATCCGTCTCGGCGGCCGAGCGCTGGCTGAACATGAAGGTCGAGCGCCGAGCGCTGCAGCGGCGGCGTCAGCGCGGAGGAGTCGGCGCCCACGTAGAAGACCTTGGGCCGCGTCCCCTGCTCCGGCTTGCGGACCTCGACCTGCTCGCGCGCCACCAGCCGCGCGATCTCCGTCCGCGGGTCGTCGAGGTCGCCGGCGATGATCGCCTGCTCGGGGCACACGATCACGCAGGCCGGCTCCAGCCCCACTTCGAGCCGGTGGGCGCAGTAGTGGCACTTGGCCGCGGTGTTGGTGGTGGGGTCGATGTAGAGCGCGTCGTAGGGGCAAGCCTGCATGCACGACTTGCAGCCGATGCATCGAGCGCCGTCGAAGTCGACGATGCCGTCCGGCCGGCGGTAGAGCGCCACGGTCGGGCAGATGGTCACGCAGGGCGCGTCGTCGCAGTGATTGCAGCGCAGCACCGAGAAGTAGCGGCGGGTGTCGGGGAACGTCCCCTTCTCGACGTACTTCACCCAGGTGCGGAAGGCGCCGAGCGGGACCTGGTTCTCTTCCTTGCACGCCACCGTGCAGGCGTGACAGCCGATGCACGCCGGTGGTCGATCACGAAGCCGTAGCGCACGTCCGCCTCACCCTCCCGTCGTCACGGATGCAACAGATCCCACCATACCCGCACCGCGGTGAGCAGCACGATGACGAACAGCGCCGCCCGCAGACGCGGCCCCGACAGGCGCCGGCTGACCCGGGCCCCGAGCTGGGCGCCCGGCAGCGCGCCGAGCGCGACCAGCAACGCCGGCGCCCACAGGATCTGCCCGGTCGCCAGCTTGCCGGCGAAGCCGGTCACCGCCGACATCGCGGTGATCGCCAGCGAGCTGCCGATCGTCACCCGGATGGGCACGCCCACCACCACGATCAGCAGCGGCACCAGCAGGAATGCGCCGCCGGCGCCGACCAGCCCCGCCCCCAGCCCGACCGTGGCGCACACGGCCACCGCCCGCGGCCGCGAGAGCGTCACCTGCTCGGTCAGCTCCGGCTCATCGGTGGTCTCTACCGGCACGAACAGCACGAGCAGCGCCCCGGTCGCCATCAGCGCGAAGACCAGCAGCAGCGTGCGGTCGCCGACGAAGCTCGACGCCAGTGCTCCCACAAAGGAGGCCGCCGCCATCGACAGCCCTCCGAGGCCGGCCAGCTCACCGTGCACGGCGCGCATGCGGTGATGGGCGATCACGCCGGAGACGGCCGCGGCCAGCACCTGGACCATCGTGAGCCCGCTCACCGCCTTCATCTCGAGCAGCCCCAGCCCCAGCAGCGGCGGCGCGTACAGCAGCAATGGCACCATGACGATGGCGCCGCCGACGCCGAGCATGCCGGCGACGAAGGCCCCGGCGAACCCGAGTGAGGTCAGGGTGAGTGCGAACGGGACGGTCACGCGAGCCGAGCTACTTCAGGCTCGCGTAGTAGGCGGCGAGATCGGCCAGCGTCTCGTCGGACACCGCCTTGAGCGCAGCCTTCATCTTCGTCACTGCCTCGTCGCCGGGGCTGCGCTTGTCGGCCTTGAACAGGACCAGCTGGTTGCGCAGGTACACGGCCGGCTGGCCGGCGATGCGGGGAACGAGCTTGGCCGCGTCGCCCTGCCCCTCGGGCCCGTGGCAGGCGGCGCACTGGGTGGCGGCCGCCCGCCCCCGCTCCACCCCGGCCCGATCCGGCCGCGGCGAGGCCGGCTCGCGGCGCTGGGCCGCGAAGAACGCCGCGACCTCGTCGACCCCGAGCAGCTTCACCTGCTTGGCGAACGGCTCCATCTCCGGCGACAGCCGCTTGCCCGTCGCGTAGTCCTCGATCGCCTTCTTGAAATACTCCGGCGCCATCCCCGCCAGGATCGGCACCGCCTCCACCCGACTATTCCCCGAATACCCATGACACGCACTACACGTGACGGTCTTCGCATACCCCGGCGTATCCAGCGGCCCCGCCACCCCGACCCCGACGGTCCCGCCCAGCACGAGGCCACTCACCAGCACCACCAACAGCAAGCGCATCATATCGATCCTCCGATCGACGGCCGGGCGACCACCGCCGGCTCAACCGATTCTCCGACGACCTCCGCGGATTCGATCGTCAGGGCGATCAAAAGGCGCCAGATGCTAGGCGCCGAGGCGCGACGACTGAGGCGTACGCCGCGTACGCCGCAGCGAGGAGCAACGAGGCAACGACGCAGATGGCGTCTTTTCATCGCCCGGCTATCCGAGAATGTCGGTCCATATGCTACGCGCCCACCCCTCCGCCTGCTGCGCATACAGCGCCGACGCCCCCGGCGTCAGCTTCTGCTCGACCTGCACGACCTTGCCGTTCTCGATCTTGTAGGCGTTCACCACGGCCATCGCCTCGCGGTCGTTCACCCACGAGTAACAGGTGTTCAGCGGCGGCACCGACGGGGCCGGCCGCCCGCTCATGAGACTCACCACGGCGTTCGCGCAGATCTTGCCCATGGCGTTGGCGATCGTCCCCGACTTCGGCACCGGCAGGCCGGTGGTGGAGTCGCCGATGACGTGCACGTTGCGGTGCTTCACCGACTCGTAGGTAACGTGATCGACCTCGCACCACCGCTTGTCGGCGCCGACGAGGTCGGCCTGCACGGCGATGGCGCCGGCCCGCTGGGGCGGGATGAGGTTGACGACGTCGTAGCGCACCTTGTCGCCGAAGTCGGTGGTGACCTCGCGAGTGCCGGGATCGACGCGCACCACCTTGTTGGAGGCGCGGTACTCGATGTTCGGATACGCCTGCCAGGCGGCGCGGAAGAGCGCCGTCTTGGACACGATGTTCTGGTTGGCGTCGAGCACGATCAGCTTGGCCTTCGGCTTGTTGTTCTTGAGATACCAGGCCACCTGGCAGATGCGCTCGTAGGGGCCGGGCGGGCAGCGGTAGGCGACCGGTGGCACCGTCAGCACGAACACGCCGCCGTCGGGCATCGCGCGCAGCTGCCGGGCCAGTTCGACCGTCTGGGGGCCGGCCTTCCACGCGTGCAGGACCTTGTCACCGGCCGCCGACAGCCCGTCGACCTGGTCGAACAGGAAGTCGACGCCGGGGGCGACGATGAGCCGGTCGTAGGTCAGCGTGCCGTCGCCAACGCGGACGAGCTTGGCGTCGGGCTCGATGGCGGTGGCCGCCTCGTGGCGGACCTTCACGCCGTAGTCGCCCAGGCCGCCGTAGCCGAAGGTGAGCGCGCCGATGCCCCGGGCGCCGCTGAGGACCAGGTTGCTGAACGGACACGAGACGAACTTGCGGTTGGGCTCCAGCAGGACCACGTCGATGGTGGGATCGGCCAGCCGCACGTACTTCGCGGCCGTGGCGCCGCCCCAGCCGCCGCCGACGACAACCACTCGCCGCTTGCCGGTGGCATCGCTCTCGCCCCGGAACATCGCGCAGCCCGGCAGTCCCGCCACCGCAAGCGCGCCGGCGCCCGTCCCCGACGCCCTCAGGAACTCCCTGCGCGTCATCCGTGCCATCCGCGGTCTCCTCCCCGTGAACACCGCCGGTAAAATAGCAGAGTCTCGCGCGCCGCGCCTATTCCAGCACGCTCACGACGTGCGTGTCCTCGTTCCAGGTCGCCAGCAGCGCCCACGCCACCAGGACGGCCAGGGTGAGGAGCAGAGCGGCGCCCCAGCCGAGGACCGAGGGCAGGAACACCGCCCAGCCGAGCTTGCCGAGCGCACCCGCCTGCACCAGCGCCAGCCGGGTGAGGGAGGCGCCCAGCGCGAACGTGACCAGGGCCGCCCACAGCTTGACCTGCCCCTCGCCCGCGCGCCAGATCGAGCCGGCGCCGCAGCCGCCGGCCACCGTCATGCCGACGCCGAACAGCGTGCCGCCCGCCAGCGCGCCGACGCCGGCGCCCGGGAACACCCAGTCGCCCTTGTCCTTGAGGTCGGCGAACTTGAGAATCGCGAAGCCGAGCGTGCTGACGGCCAGGGCCAGCGCCGCCGCCCGCGTGTGCTCGGCGTCGCCGGTCATGAACGGCTCGCGGAAGGCCCGTACCAGGCAGAAGCGCGAGCGCTGGAACACCACGCCGAAGACGACGCCGAAGAGCAGGAACACGCCCTGGGCGTGGTAACCGCCCCGGGCGTAGACGAAGGGCAGGACGAGCAGTGCCAGCGTCAGCACCACGCCGGCCAGCGGCTGGCGGCTCGGAGCCGAATCCGCCGCCCGGCCGTACACGCGGGCGCCGCCGCTCGACCACGCCGGGTGCCGCTGCATCTCCCACAGCAGGTAGCGCAGCCCCAGAAAAGCGCCAAGCCCGAGCCCGAGCATCATGCCGAATCCCGACAGGCTGAGCGCGCTCACCGCCGAGAAGAAGCCGCCAACGTTGCAGCCGAAGGCCAGCATCGCCCCGGCCCCCATCAGCAATCCGCCGGCGGCGCCCTTGGCCAGCTCGCCTCGCGGCGGCACCCGGATCGCGAACTCGCGGCTCAGCAGCGCGGCGACCAGCCCCCCGAAGAGCACACCGAGATTCAGGAGAGAGCCGGAGTAGAACCAGGGCGCGATGAGATCGGGGCGGTGGGCGAGGCCGAGGCCGGTCAGCACCCAGTCGCCCCAGTTCCGCAGGCCGTCGGAGGCGGTCCACGGCCGGTCGAAGGCGAAGAGGAAGACGTTGATCGTCGCGACGAGGATGGCCGCGCCCCACACGGGCCAGGGGCGACCGAAGACGGCGGCGTACTGCGCCGAGAGCGCGGGCCCGGTCACTGGGCGGCCGGCGGCTGCTCCCGCCGGCGGGTCACCCCGTAGCCGGCCTTCACCCAGGCCGACATGCCACCGGTCACGTTGTGGAACCCCTCGAGCCCGTGCCGCTGCAGGGCACCGATCACCGCGCTCGAGCGCAGGCCGCCGGCGCACAGCACCGCCTTGGGCCGGCCGTCGGGCACCTCGGCCCGACGGGCCACTGCCTCGAACATCGGCAGGTGGAGGGCGCCGTCGATATGGCCGTCGTCCCACTCGGAGGGTTCACGCACGTCGATGATCGCGACGTCGCGCCCCTGCTCGAGCCAGGCGGCGAGGTCGTGGACGGTGATCTGGGGGACGACCGCCACCGGGAACCCCTCGCTCCGCCACTCGACCATGCCCCACTGCAAGAAGCCAACGATCTCGTCCACGCCCACGCGCGAGAGCGTCGTGACGGCGCGGTCGACGTCGGACGGCGCGCCCATCAGCAAGATGGGCGTCCCCGCCGGGGCGAGGCCGGCCACGCGCTCGGCGAACTGGGGCCCGTCGATCCACACGTTGATCGCCCCCGGCACGTGGCCCTCGCCGAAGTCGGCCACCTCGCGCAGGTCGAGCACGAAGGCCCCGGCGGCAATCGCCTCCCGCGCCTCCCGCGCCGAGTACGGCCGTGGCTTGGCCGCGGTCAGCGGCAGCAGCCCCTTGTTCTTGGCCACGATCTTGTCGAACGCCGCCGGCTTGGGGGGGACGCCGGCCATGACGAAGTCCACGAAGGCGCGCTTGTCCTCGTAGCGGAAGGCCGGGTTGAAGCGGCGCTCGAAGCCGATCGTGGAGCCGGCCTTGGCCGACATGGCCTTGCCGCACGAGGAGCCGGCCCCGTGGGCCGGGTAGACCTCGACGAGGTCGTCGAGCGGCAGCAGCACGCGCCGCAGGCTCTCCCAGATGTCCTCGGCGGCGCCGGCGCCGCCGAGATCGGGACGGCCGACCGAGCCAACGAACAGCAGATCGCCCGTCAGCACGAACCACGGCTCGGGGCCACGCGAGTGATCGATGACGAACACCGAGATCGAATCGGGAGTGTGGCCGGGCGTGTGGGCCACCCGCAGCTCGACGTTACCGACGCGCAGCGTGGAGCCGTCACGCAGGTCCTCATGCTCGAAGGCCACGCCCGCCGACTGATGCACGTGGATGGCGGCCTGGGTGGCGGCGGCCAGGTCGCGGTTGCCCGAGATGTGGTCGGCGTGGGTATGGGTCTCGAGGACGTGGGCGATGCGCAGACCCTTCTTGCGCGCGAACCGCAGATACTCGCCGACCCGGTCCCGCCCCGGATCGACGACGATCGCCTGCCCCGCCTCCCCGCACCCGATCACGTACGACAGGCAGCCCGAGTCCTCGTTCACGACCTGCTGGAAGATCATGAGGGCTCCATTCTAACGCCCCCCGGGGCCGCGCGCCTCAGTGCTTCTCGGCCTTCTCCTTCTCCGTCTTGGCGTCCTTGACGATCTTGTCGGCGTGGAAGGCCGGCACTTCCTCGTAGTGCGAGAACTCCATCGAGTAGCCGCCGCGGCCACCCGTCATCGAGCGCAGGCTCGACTCGTAGGTCAGCATCTCGGCCATGGGCACCGAGGCCCGGACCACCGCGGTCTCGCCGCTCGGCTCCATGCCGGCGATCCGTCCGCGCCGCGAGTTCAGGTCGCCGATGACGTCGCCGGCGACGTCGGCCGGCGTGGTGACCTCCACGTGCATGACCGGCTCCAACAGGATGGGGTGAGCGTCCATGAAGACCTTCTGCAGCCCCATCGACGCCGCGATCTGGAAGGCCATGTCGGAGGAGTCGACGTCGTGGTAGGAGCCGTCGTAGAGCGAGACCTTGATGTCGACGATCGGATAGCCGGCGAGGATGCCCTTCTTCATGCACTCGCGCACGCCCTTCTCCACCGAGGGGATGAAGTTGCGGGGCACCGCGCCGCCGAAGATGTCGTCGGCGAACTCGAAGCCGCCGCCGCGGGCCAGCGGCTCGACCCGCAGCCAGGTGTCGCCGTACTGCCCACGGCCGCCCGTCTGCTTCTTGTACTTGCCCTGCCCCTCGGCGCGGCCCCTGACCGTCTCCTTGTAGGGAATGCGTGGCGGCAGCAGGGTGACGTCGACGTTGTACTTGCGCTTCATCCGCTCGACCGTCATCTCGACGTGCAGGCTGCCGACGCCCGAGATCAGCAGCTGCTTGGTCTCGGGGTCGAAGTGGTGGTGGACGGTCGGATCCTCCTCGGCGATGCGGGCCAGCGCCGGTGGAGATCTTGTCCTCGTCGCCGCGCGTCTTGGGCTGGATGGCGAAGTAGATGGCCGGCTCCGGGAACGTGATGCGGGGCAGCTCGAACGGGTGCGCCTCGTCGCCCAGGGTGTCGCCCGTCAGCGTCTCCTTGAGCTTCTGGGACCACCCCGATCTCGCCCGGCCCCAGCGCCTCGACGTTCTTCTGCGTCTTGCCCTGCAGCCAGGAGACGTGGCCCATGCGCTCCCGGGCCCCGCGGCCGATATTGAGCAGGGTGGAGTCGGCGCGCAGAGTGCCGGAGTAGACGCGGAAGAGCGAGAGCTTGCCGATGTGCGGGTCGGACAGCGTCTTGAACACCAGCGCGGTGACCGGCGCCTTGGCGATCGGGGCCGCGAGCCCCCGCGGCCTTGGCCTTGAGGTCGGTGCCGCCGACCTCGCCGCGGTCGGCCGGCGACGGGAACTCGTGCACGATGAGGTCGAGCAGGGCGTGGCTGCCGATGCCCTTGGAGGCCGCCGCGCACAGGACCGGCACGATCTTGCCCTGGCTGATGCCGGCCCGCAGCGCCTTGAGCATCTCCGGCTCGGCCAGCGAGCCCTCCTCGAGGTACTTGGCCAGCAGGTCGTCGTCGGTCTCGGCAGCGGCTTCCACCAGCTTCTCGCGCCACTCCGCCACGCGGTCGGCCACCTCGGCCGGGATGGCGGCCTCGGTCGACCTTGCCGTCGGCGTAGAGCGTCGCGCGCTGGGTCACCAGGTCGACGAAGCCGCGGAACCCGCCCTCCTCGCCGACCGGGACGTGCAGGGGACGATGCGGCCCTTGAGGCGGCGCCCCAGCGACTCCAGCGTGCGGAAGAAGTCCGAGCGCTCGCGGTCGAGCCGGTTGACGACGATGGCGCGGGGCAGATCGAACTCGCCGGCAAACTTCCAGACCTTCTCGGTCTGCACCTGCACGCCGGCCACCGCGTCGACGACCACCACGGCGCGCCTCGACCACCCGCAGACCCGGCTCGCGCGTCGGCGATGAAGTCGCCGTAGCCGGGGGTGTCGACCAGGTTGATGCGGTGGCCCTTGGCGTCGCAGTAGGCGATCGAGGTGTTGATCGAGATCTTGCGCTTGATCTCGTCGGGATCGAAGTCGGTGGTGGTGGTGCCGTCGTCGACTCGGCCGAGGCGGGTCACCGCGCCGGCGGCGAACAGCATCGCCTCCACCAGCGAGGTCTTGCCCACACCCCCGTGACCCACGACAGCAACGTTGCGGATCTTCGCGGTTTCGAGTGCCATTGCCCCGACCTCCTCGAAAGACGATGCGGTGGGGGGATGCTACCACCGAACGGGAGGCGGGTTAAGCCCCGAGGGCGCGCCGCACGGCCGCCCGCACCTCCTCGTCTCCGCCGGCGAGATCGACCGGCGTGGGCAGCTCGGGCGGGGTGTACTTGATGCCGGCGCCGGTGAGCATGATGACGACGCGGGTGTCCGCCGCCACCTGCCCGGCGACCTTCATCATGCCGAGCGCGGCCACCAGCGCCGCCCCCTCCGGGGAGGTCCACACCCCCTCCAGCCGGGCCAGCCGGTGCTGGGCCTCCACGATGGCCCGCTCGCTCACCGCGATGGCGCCGCCGCCCGACTCCCGGAGCACGCGCAGCATCTGGCGCCCCGCGAACGGCGAGGGCACGCGCAGGCCGGCGGCGTCGGTGACCGGGTTCTCCCACGCCGTGGTGTTCTCCGCGCCGGCGTGGAACGCCTTGACGACTGGCGCGCACCCCTCGGCCTGCACCGCCACGAAGCGGCGTGCGGCCCGTCACCCAGCCCAGCTGCGCAGCTCGTCGTAGGCCTTGGGGATGCCGACCAGGCCGGTGCCGCCGCCAGTGGGGTAGAGCAGCACGTCGGGCATGCGTCCAGTCGAGCTGCTCGGCCAGCTCGAGGCCCATCGTCTTCTTGCCCTCGAGGCGGTAGGGCTCCTTCAGCGTGGAGAGATCGAACCAGCCCAGGTCGGGGGCCACCTTCGCCACGACACGCCCGGCGTCGGCGATGGAGCCGTGGATCGTGAAGACGGTCGCGCCCGCGATGGCGGCCTCGGCGACCGCGGCCGGGCGGCGTGCCGCGCGGCACGATCACCGCGCACGGCAGCCCGCACGCCGCCGCATAGACCGCGGCCGCCCCGCCCGCGTTGCCGGCCGAGGGGATGATGAAGCCGCGCGCGCCGAGCGTGCGCGCCCGCGTGATGGCCATGCCGAGGCCGCGCGCCTTGAAGGAGCCCGTCGGGTTCTGTCCCTCGTCCTTGCCCCACACGTGCCGCAGGCCGAGGTCCGCGGCCAGCCGCGGCAGCGGCAGCAGCGGCGTGCCGCCCTCACCGAGCGTCACCGGCTGCTCGCCGTCGGCGAGCGGCGTCAGCTCGCGGAAGCGGTACATGCCCGGCGGCCGCGCGCGCAGCGCGTCCTTGGTGACGGCGCCCTTCACCCGCGCGAGGTCGTAGCGAACGGCCAGCATCTGGCCGCACCGCTCGCACACCGTCAGCGTCCGCCCGGCGTCGTGCCGGTGGCCGCACACCGTGCACTCGACGTGGCTGACGAAGCTCACGCCGACCGCCGCCTCGTCACGGCGCGGCGATCCGGTTGGCGAGGACGCCGATGCGCTCGACCTCGGCCTCCATCTTGTCGCCGGCCTTCAGGAACTTGCCGAGCGCCGCCCCCACGCCCTCCGGCGTCCCGGTGGCGATGACGTCGCCGGGCTGCACGGTGAACCCCTGCGAGAGCACCGCGATGCACTCGTCGACCGGAAAGATCATCTTCGAGGTGTGGCTCGACTGCCGCGTCTCCCCGTTGATCCGCATGGCCACGTTCAGGCGCCTGGGGGTCAGGGATCTCGTCGGCGGTGACCAGCACCGGGCCCATCGGGCAGAAGGTGTCCATCGACTTGCCCTTGAACCACTGGCCGTGGCGCTTCTGCAGATCGCGGGCGGTGACGTCGTTGATGATCGTGTAGCCGAACACGTGCTGCAGCGCCTGCTCGCGGGGAATGTCGCGGCCGCCGGTGCCGATCACGACGGTCAGCTCGACCTCGTAGTCGAGCTCCTTCGTCACCGCGTGGTGGATGACCTTGGCGCCCGGCGCCACCACGGTCTCGGGCGCCTTCGTGAAGTAGACGGGATGCGGCGGCGCCTCGGCGCCGCGCTCGGCGGCGTGCTCCTTGTAGTTGCGGCCCAGGCAGAAGACGTTGCGGGCTGGCCGCGGGATCGGCGCCTCCAGTCGCACCTTGGCCGCCGGCGCCCCCAGCTTGCGCTCGGTCAGGGCGGCCACGCCATCGCGCTTGACCACGGCGTCGCCATGGGCCAGCGCCTCGCGGGCCAGGGCCAGCGCGTCGGCGCCGCCCCCGATCAGCTCCAGCATCGTCTTGGGAAAGCCCCGGCCGCGCCGCACCGTACCGCGCTCGCGCGCGAGGTCGGCGGCCAGCGCCCCCAGGTCGAGCACCACGTCGTCGACCAGGGCGCCGACCCGCGGCTTGGAGGATCCCTTGCGATAGGTCACCAGGCGCATGACTCACCGTCCCTTCAGCAGCACGACGAGAACGCGTGCCGGCTTCTTTGTCTCGTTCACCGAGTAGTGCACGACACCCTTGGGCGCCCATTCGATCTCGCCCACCCGCACCCGCTGCTTGCCCTTGCCCTTCGTGATCACCGCGAACTCCCCGTCCAGCACGTACGCGAACTCGTCCACCGGCGCCTCGTGCTCCTCCCCCCGGAACCCCGGCGGAAACACGAACTCCATCACCAGCACCTTGTCGTTCTCCAGCACCTTCCGCTCTTCCACCGGCGCCGACGGCCCCGGCGCCGGTGACAACAGGATAAACGCCAGCACCACCGCCATGGCAAGTCGAGCCGCAACGAGATGCTTCATGGGGAAAAACCTCCTGGCAGGCCGAATCGACTTTTCGAGCGCCGGCTTCGCCCGGCGCAATCCTGCTTCGTGATCTAGGGGAAGGCAGGAAGGAGCACGCCGTGAGGCGTGCGACGACCGCCGGAAGGGGGACGAAGTCCCCCTCCGGGCCTCAAATCGACCTCCGCATCGCCGTCCGCTCCGGCAGGGTCAGACCCCGGTCGCGGGCGGAGTGGGTCAGCTCCTGGGGCAGCGCGAACCGGACGTCCTCCTCGACCACGTGGACCTCGCGCACCTTCACACCCTCGCCGCGCAGCGCCTCCACGGCCTGGGTCACCAGGATCTCCGGCGTCGAGGCCCCGGCCGTGATTCCGACGCGGGAGGCGTTCTGCAGCCAGTCGGGTCGGATGTCGCCCACGTCGTTGATGAGGTAGGCGCGGGTGCCGGCCGTCTGGGCCACCTCGACGAGCCGCTTGGCGTTCGAGCTGTTGGCCGCCCCGATCACCAGCAGGACGTCGACGTCGTCGACCAGCCGCTTCACCGCCGTCTGGCGATTCTGGGTGGCGTAGCAGATGTCGTCGCGCGAGGGTCCCACGATCTTGGGAAACTTGCTGCGGAGCGCCTCGATCACGTCACGAGTGTCGTCGACCGACAGCGTCGTCTGGGTGAGATAGGCCACCTTGTCAGGATCGGGCAGCACGAGCCGCTCGACCTCCTCCACGCTGTCCACCACCACGATCCGCTCCGGCGCCTCGCCGAGCGTGCCGATCACCTCATCGTGGTCCTCGTGGCCGATGAGGATGATGGAGTAGCTCTCCCTGGCGTAACGGATCGCCTCCAGGTGGACCTTCGTCACCAGCGGACAGGTGGCGTCGATGACCCGCAGGCCCCGCCGCCCCGCCTCCTCTCGCACCGCCGGCGAGATGCCGTGGGCGCTGAAGATGACGGTGGCGTCGTCGGGCACCTCGTCCAGCTCGTCCACGAAGATGGCGCCCTTCTGGCGCAGGGTCTCGACGACGAGCCGGTTGTGGACGATCTCGCGGCGCACGTACACCGGCGGCGGACACACCGAGAGCGCGACCTCGACGATGTCAATGGCGCGCTCGACGCCCGCACAGAAGCCGCGCGGCCCGGCCAGGAGAATCTCGGCAATGGGAGCTTTCATCACATCCTCACTTGAAGAAGAACGACACACCGGCCACGCCGGTGTGCGACTCGAAGCCGCGGTTCGGGCTGTCGGTGTTGCCGTTGGAGACGTGCTGGAAGCGATAGCCGCCGTACAGCGCGGCCCGGTCAGTGACGAAGTAGGACAGCCCGGCGCCGCCCCACAGCATGAACAGCGAAGTCCGAGCGGATCTCGGTCACCTTGAGGTCGGTGCCGCCCGCCGCCGCCGCCAGTTCGACATAGGGCACCAGCCGACCCAGCGACAGGAAGTGGTAGCGGAACGTCGCGCCGACGCCGGCGAAGAAGGCGTCGACCGGCTCGAAGTAGCGCTGGTAGAGAGGCTCCAGCCCCACCTCGAACGAGCCGTACAGCGGGCCGGGGCCGACCGGCGCGAACGGCAGGTAGCCGAAGCGGACGCCGGCGTTCACGAACTCGAGCCCGGTGAAGCCCGACTTGCCCTCCAGGTCGAACTGCTCTCCGTAGCCCACCTCCGGCGAGAGGACGAAGGTGCCGGCCCGGAAGGTCTGCGCGGCATCGAAGGCGCGGGCGGCCGGAGCGGCGACCAGGACGAGGAGGGTGGCGACGATCGCCATCGAACGATGTCTCATGGCTCGATCAACACCTTCAACGCCTCGCCAGTGGCCATCAGCTCCAGCGCCTCGCGGACTCCGCCGAGATCCCTGCGGTGCGTGATGAGGGCCTCGGGCTCGATGGTGTTGGTCTCGAGCATCTCCACCGCGCGCCGGATCAGGTCGGGCGTGTGGTGGAACGCGCCGAGAAGCGTCAGCTCCTCGTAGTGCGTCCGGCGCGTGTCGACACTGACCGTCGTGCCGGGCGCACATCCTCCAAAGAATACCACGCGGCCTCCGCGCCCCACCGCATCCATGGCCTGCGCCCACACTTCCGGTCGCCCGGTGGCGTCGATGGTCACCTCGGCGCCCCGCCCGCCCGTGGCCGCCCGCAGGTCGGAGACCAGGTCGGTCGTCGCGGTGGCGTCGAGCACTTCGGCCAGCCCCAGGCCGCGCACCCGTTCCAGGCGCCAGCCCCGCTTGCCGACGACGATCACGCGCGCCCGGCGGGCGGCCGCCACCATCGCCAGCAGACAGCCGAGGGGGCCGTGGCCGAACACCACCACGGTCTGGCCCGCCTCGACCTCGGCCCGCTCCACACCGCCCAGCGCGCAGGCCAGCGGCTCGGCGAAGGCCGCCCGCGCCGCCGCCGTGGCCGGCCGCAGCCCCACGAGATTGCCGGCGACCAGCCGGGCCGGAAGCGCGATGAACTCGCCGTAGGCGCCGTTGACGAAGAGCAGGTCCTCGCACAGGTTGGGACGGCCGGCCCGGCACAGCGGGCAGCTCCCGCACGGCGCCGAGTTGGCGGCGACCGCGTGGTCGCCCTCGCGCACCCCGCGCACGCCGGCGCCCACGGCGGCCACCCGACCGGCGAACTCGTGGCCGAACACGGTGGGCACGCGCGGGATCATCACCGGGTGGCCGCGACGCAAGCGTCTTGACGTCGGTGCCGCACGTCAGCGCCGCGTCGATGCGGAGCACCACCTCGCCGGTCGCCGGCGCCGGGATCGGCACCCGCTCGTCGCGCAGGTCGCCGGGGCCGTGAAAGACCATCGCGCGCATCGTGCTCACGCGGTCACGTACACCTTCAGCGCCTCGCGGCGTCGCATGAGGTCGACTCCCTCGGCCAGCCGCTCCAGCGGCAAGCGGTGGGTGATGAGGCGGTCGACCTCGACCTTGCCGGCGGCCAGCAGCCAGAACGCGCGGGCCAGCGTCGCCGGCGAGGACGAGTAGGTCGAGGTCACGGTCAGCTCGCGGTGGTAGAGCGTGGCCAGTGGCAACGGCAGGGCCTCACCAGAGCCGCCGGCGAAGAAGTGCAGCGTCCCGCCCTCGCGTGCGCAGCCCACCGCCCACGGCAGGACGTCGGCGCCGCCGCCGGTGACGATGACATGGTCGGCGCCCCGCCCCTCGCTGGCCTCGTGCACGGCGGCGGCGACGGCGGCGGCGTCACCGGCCCCCCGGGCCCCGAGCTGGTGCGCCAGCGTCGCCCGGCCGGCCAGTGGATCGACGCCGAGCACGGCGGCGCCGGCGCGCCGGGCGAGCTGGACGAACAGGCAGCCGATCGAGCCCAGGCCGATCACGAGGACGGTGTCGCCGGGCTCCACGCGCGCGCGGTCGATCGCGCGCACGCAGCAGGCCAGCGGCTCCACGAACGAGGCCTCCTCGTCGGTGAGGTGGGCGGGAATGCGGAAGGTCGCGTGCCGGACGTTGGCGGGCGGCACCCGCACGTACTCGGCGAAGCCACCCGGATCGAGGTTCGAGGCCTTGAACGCGCGGCACATCGACTCGCTGCCGCGCCGGCAGTAGTGGCACGCGCCGCACGGCACGTGGTGGGCTGCCACCACCCGATCCCCCACCCCGAAGCCGGCCACACCGTGGCCGGTCTCGACCACGTCGCCGACGACCTCGTGGCCCAGCACCGCGGGCATCCGCGCCGGCGCCGGGACGATCTTGGCGATGTCGGAGCCGCACAGCCCGCAGCCGCGCACGCGCAGCAACAGCTCGCCCGCGCCCACCGATGGCCGCGGCCACTCGGCCGGCGCGATCCGGCCGTCGTCCCGCAGCACCGCGGCCCTCACGCGCGAGGGCGCCTCACGCCGCGCTCCGGTCGCGCCGCAGGCGGGCGGCCGCCCACCGCCGCAGCGCGATGGCCACCTTGCGCCGTGCCGGCAGCGTGATCCGCTCACCGAACACCTGGAAGCGCCGGGCCTCGATCTCCTGCAGCAACGCGTAGTAGATGCCGCCCATGATCTCGGCCGCGATCAGCGAGCGGGCGTCGACCACCGGGTAGGCCTTCGCCGCCGCCCCGTAGAACTGGCGGGCCCGGGCGGCCTGGTGCTCCATCAGCCGCACGAACCGCTCGTCGTAGCGGCCGGCCACCAGGTCGTCCTCACGGATGCCGAAGCGCTCGAGATCCTGCTGCGGCAGGTAGACGCGGCCCTCGCGGGCGTCGGCTCCGACGTCGCGCATGATGTTCGTGAGCTGCAGCGCCGTGCCCAGCTGCACCGCGTACTCCCGGGCCCGGGGGTCGGTGTAGCCGAAGATCTCGATGCAGCAGAGCCCGACCGCCGAGGCCACCCGGTAGCAGTACGGATAGAGGTCCTCGGCCGTCGCGAACCGCACGCGCTCGAGGTCCATCTCGCAGCCCTCGATGATCGCCTCGAGCGCGGCGCGGGGAATCGGGTAGGCGCGCACGGCGTCGGCGAGCTGGCGGGCGATCGGGTGCTCGGGCGGCGGCCCCGGCTCGAAGCAGCGCGCCACGTCCTGCCGCCAGCGGGCCAGCTCGGCTCGCTGGGCGCCACGGTCTCGCCCGAGGTCGGCGACGTCGTCCACGGTGCGGCAGAACGCGTAGACGGCATAGAGCGCGTCGCGCCGGCTCCGTGGCAGCGTGAGAAAGGCGTAGTAGAAGTTCGAGCGGCTGCGGCGGGTGAGGCTGGCGCTGAGGCTGCCGAGGCTCATGCGCTCGCGGCACTCCGCCCGCGCGTGTAGCCGTGGGCCTCGAACCAGGCCACGGCGTCGCCCAGCGCCTCCCGCACGTCCGTCTGCGGCAGCCCCAGCTCACGCACGGCGCGCGCGGGGCTGAAGTACATCCGCTTGCGCGCCATCTGGACGGCGGTCAGCGGCACCACCGGCGCTCGCCCGGTCACGCGCGACACCCCCTCGAACATGGCGGCCCCCAGCCAGGCCAGCGCGTACGGCACCCGGAAGCGCGGCGCGCGCCGCCCGGTGATCTCGGCCAGGATCGCGAAGATCCCGGCCAGGGGGAGGTCGCGGCAGCCCGAGGATGTAGCGCTCGCCGGGCTTGCCCCGCTCGGCCGCCAGCAGGTGACCGCGAGCGACGTCGCGCACGTGCACGACGTTGAGCCCGGTATCCACGGTGGCGATCATCCGGCCCCGCATGAAGTCGACGACCATCTGGCCGGTCGGCGTGGGCTTGATGTCCCAGGGACCGATCGGCGCCGAGGGATTCACGATCACGACCGGCTGGCCGCGGCGCGCGTACTCGAGGGCGACCTGCTCGGCGAGGAACTTCGAGCGCTTGTAGTCGCCGACCATGTCGGCCAGGCTCACCGGCGTCTCTTCGGTACCCGGACTGCCGTCCTTGGGAATGCCGAGGGCACCGACGCTCGAAGTGTGCACGACGCGGCGGACGCCGGCCTGGGCGGCGGCCTCCAGCACCGCGCGGGTACCGTCGACGTTGGCGCGATAGAGGACGGAGGGATCGGGCGCCCACAGCCGATAGTCGGCGGCGACGTGATAGACGGTCGGCACACCGGCGACGGCCCGTCGCAGCGAGGCGGCGTCGAGGAGATCGCCGTCCACGATCTCGACCCGTACGCCTTCGAGCGCCCGGCGATCCCCGCCGGCCCGCGCCAGCACGCGCACGCTCGCGCCCGCCGCCACCAGCTCGCGCACGACGTTGGCGCCGACAAACCCGGTTCCGCCGGTGACGAGGGCGTCCATTGGATCGGAGCCGTTAGCTCGGGTAAGGGCGCGGGTGGGCTGTTATAGAAGGGCGCGGATTCGACTCGCCCGGTCGATCGGGGGGGAAGGGCTTCCGCATTTCGTCCTCCGGACGGGCTCCGTCGTGTCCGGTCCACCCGCGGGGAACCACTTCTCCATTGCGGCGCGGATTCGACTCGCCCGGTCGATCGGGGGGAAGGGCTTCCGCATTTCGTCCTCCGGATGGGCTCCGTCGTGTCCGGTCCACCCGCGGGGAACCACTTCTCCATTGCGGCGCGGATTCGACTCGCCCGGTCGATCGGGGGGAAAGGGCTTCCGCATTTCGTCCTCCGGACGGGCTCCGTCGTGTCCGGTCCACCCGCGGGGAACCACTTCTCCATTGCGGCGCGGATCCGACATGCCCGGTTGACCCGCGCGGAAAGGCGGACGCCCTACTTTTCGACTTCGGTGGGGCTTCGACACGCCCGGTCCAGCGGGGGGTGTTGTCGTCGTCATATGGTACGGGACAGGGTGGCGAGGGTGGTGGCGACGGTCTTGAGGGCCGCGGTGGTGCCGGCGCGGAGGGCGACGGCGTCGGCGAGGGCTCGGGGACGGGCGAGCATGGCGGTGACGGCGCGCATGGGGCGGACGCGACCGTCGTCCTGGACCACGCGGGCGAGGTCGGCGGGGACGCCACGCCCGGCGGGGTCGGAGACGCCGCGCACGACCATGGCGGGCAGCCCGCGGGCGGCGGCCCAGTCCAGGATGACCGCCGATTCCATGTCGACCGCGAGCGCGCCCGACTCCAGCCAGGCGCGTGACTTGGCCGCGGCGTCCTCGAGCACGTGATCGGTGGTAAGCAGCGTGCCGTGCCGACGGGGTCCGGCCACAGCGGAGGTGGCCCGGCGACGGCCGTCCGGCCCCACCACCGCCTCCGGGACGACGAGCGCGCCGACGGCGAGCTCGGGCGCGAGCGCTCCGCACGCGCCCGCCGAGACCACCAGCACGGGGCGGGCAATCCCCTTCGTGCGCGTCTCGAGGTGACAGGCGGCGATGCCTACGGCGAGGATCTCGATCGAGCCGCCCGAGAAGTGGAACGAGGTAGCGCCGGCGGCGGGCGCCAGGCCGAGGTGACGCGCCAGGCCCCGCGCCTCGAAGTCGACTGCGGTGAGAACCAGCAGGCGGGTCACGCCCGGCCGCTCAGCGACCCGAGGCTGCCTTGGCCGCCTGCCGTTGCCGGAGCCACGCGGCGTAGGAGTTGCCCGCCGCCGTGTCCCGGCCGGTGAACCGCACCGCGCGGATGCGCGCGTAGGGAATCGTGGACGGAGTCGTCTCGCCGCTGGCGAACATCTGCACGAACGGCTCCGTGACGTCGCGGTTGCGGTTGAACAGATAGCCTTCGATCCGGCGGCCGTCGTCCAGGTCGAGGGTGACATCGCCGCGGTAGTCGAAGGCGCGATCGAGGACCTCGGCTAGCGCGGCGCCGTCCGGGATCTCCGGCGTCCAGCCCTCCAGGCTCTTCTCGTCGTCGCTCATGCCGGCTACGGGCGGCCTGTCACGGTGGCGACGACAGTGTCGCGGAAGCCTCGCCACGAGGCGAAGGTGGCGTCGACCGCCGTGGGCTCGTGGCCGCAGTGGACCATGCAGTCGCGGCACTTCTCGTTGCCGCTGCTGCGCCCGTACTGGTCCCACCGCGTCGTCTCCATCAGCTCCTTGAACGATCGCCGCGTAGCCTTCCTGGAGCAGATAGCAGGGACGCTGCCAGCCGAACATGTTGTAGGTGGGGTTGCCCCACGGCGTGCACTCGTAGTCGCGCTGCCCCATGAGGAACTGCAGGAATAGCGGGGACTGGTTGAACTTCCAGCGCCGCTTGGCCCCCTGCAGGATGCCGCTTGAACAGGTCGTGCGCGCGCTGCCGCCGCAGGAAGTGCTCCTGGTCGGGCGCCTTGGAATAGCTGTACCCGGGCGAGATCATCATGCCCTCGACGCCCAGGTCCATCATCTCGTCGAAGAACTGCCGCATGCGGCCCGCGTTGGCGCCGTCGAACAGCGTGGTGTTGGTCGTCACCCGGAAGCCGCGGCTCAGCGCCTCGCGGATACCCTCCAGCGCCTGGTCGAAGACGCCGTCGCGGCACACCGCCTCGTCGTGCTCGTCGCGCAGCCCGTCCATGTGGACGCTGAACGACAGGTACTTGGACGGCTCGAACAACCCCTCGCCCAGCTTCTGCTTGAGGAGGATGGCATTCGTGCACAGGTAGATGTACTTGCGCCGGGCCACCAACTCTCGCACGAGCGGGCCGATCTCGGGATACATCAGCGGCTCCCCGCCCGGGATCGACACCATGGGCGCCCCGCACTCCTCGACCGCGGCCAGGCACTGCTCGACGCTGAGGTGCTTCTTGAGGATATGCGCGGGGTACTGGATCTTGCCGCATCCCGCGCAGGCGAGGTTGCACCGGAAGAGAGGCTCGAGCATCAGGACCAGCGGGTAGCGCTTGCGTCCGCGTAGCTTCTGACCGAGGACGTACGTGGCCACCGTCCACATCTGTGACACCGGGACACTCATGCGCGCTGCTTCTCCAGACCCCACCGGTCGGCGGGTCTCAGACCCAGGTTGAGAAGAACCACTGCGGTCACCGCGTGCAACGCGGCGCCGACCATTAGCAACCGCCACTCCCCGATCCCGCCCGTCACCACCAGATTGAAGCCGAGCACGCTGTAGTATAACGCGATCCCCGGCCACACACGCCGTCCATAGCGGTCGAACGCTGGTGTGCCCCAACCGGTAACCGCGGCCGCCTCGCCCCCGGGAGCTGACTCCGGTGAACGATCGGTGCCACCAACACCCGCGAGAGCGCCACGACCGCCCGCCGAGGCCGGCCCGGCTCCGACCAGGACCGGCCGCCCGGAGTCGCGGTCGGTCCACCGGCTCCACAGCAGGTAGCCGCCCACGCCCGAGGCTCCCAGGATCATCCAGCCGGCGAAGTTCGACAGCGGCACGCCGAAGTACACGCCGCCCTCCGGATAGTAGAAGATCCGCCCCAGGAACCATCGGTCACCGCGGACTGCGAGCGGGTCGATCACGACGTCCAGCAGCATCATCAGCACCCCCGAGACCAGCGCCAGCGTCGCCGGTGACACCCGCTGGCGGCGTAGCACGGCCCGGGCCAGACAGAATGCCGCGTAGGCCAGGAAGGTGAACGACAGGCAATCCATCACCGGCACATTGGCGATGAACAGCTCCTGGCCTCGGGTGGTGCCAGTGTAGTGGTACAGGCCGAACGGAATGCCGGTCCGCGTCGACGAGAACTCCGAGAGCCAGGCCAGTGGGCCGACCCAGGCGCCGAACAGGAACGTCCGGCGCCAGCCGAGGTCCACGGCGCCGGCCAGCAGGAACGCCGCCAGGAACCCGAAGACATACGGGCGCAGGATGAAGGTGCCGAGCAGGAGATCCATGTCTAAGGATGGTCCGGAGACGAGTGTGCATGTTACCATTTGCGCTCGTGACGGCCGTTCAGGAGGCTATTTCTCGAGCGCAGGCAAATCTCCTCTCGATCCAGGCGCCCGACGGGCACTGGGTCGGCGAGCTCGAGGCCGATCGAGCGCTCACCGCGGAGTACCTGCTGCTGTGCCATCTCATCGACCGCGCCGACCGCGCCGTCGAGCAGCGGGCCGTCCGCTACTTCCGCCGACGCCAGAACGCTGACGGCGGCTGGAGCCTCTTCGAGGGCGGCCCCTCCGACCTGTCGGCCAGCATCAAGATCTACTTCGCCATGAAACTGGCCGGCGTGGCCATGGTCGATCCGGTCATGGCCGCGGCCCGCGAGTGCATCCTGGTCATGGGCGGGCCCGCCAAGGCCAACGTCTTCGCCAAGATTCAGCTGGCGCTGTTCGGCGAGTACGACTGGAACGGCGTGCCGACGATGCCGGCCGAGATCATGCTGCTGCCGCCCCCGTTCTTCCTGTTCAACATCTACGAGGTCTCGTACTGGTCGCGCATGCGTGATCGTCCCACTGCTGATCATCATGGACCGCAAGCCGATCAAGTGGCTGCCGCCCCAGCAGTCGCTGGACGAGCTGTGGCCGACCCCTCGCGAGGCGACCAGCCTGCGCTTCCCGCGCGTGCCCGAGCCCTTCTCGTGGCGCGGCCTCTTCTGGAAGAGCTTCTTCATCGCCGTCGACGACGGCCTGAAGATCTGGGAGCGCTTCTCGCCCCGGCCGCTGCGCAAGCGGGCCATCGAGGCTGCGCGCCTGTGGCTGGAGGAGCGGCTGGCGGTGCCGGGCGGGCTCGGCGGCATCTACCCGGCGATGGCCAACTCGGTCCTGGCCTTGCGCCTGCTGGGTTATCCCGACGATCACCCGCTGATCCTCGGCCAGATCAAGGAGATCGAGGCGCTGGCCGTCGAGCGCGGCGACGAGTTCCATCTGCAGCCGTGCCCGTCGCCCGTGTGGGACACCTCGCTGGCGGTCAACGCGCTGATCGAGAGCGACCTGCCTGCCAATCACCCCTCCCTCGTGCGTGCCGTCGACTGGATGCTGGCCAAGCAGGTGGCCCTTCCCGGCGACTGGCAGGTGAAGCGGCCCCATGTGCAGCCGGGGGGGTGGGCGTTCCAGTACGACAACCCCTACTACCCCGACCTCGACGACACCGCCATGGTTCTGATGGCGCTCGAGAAGGTGCAGGGCGTCGACCCCGACCGGACTCGACTGGCCAAGGAGCAGGGGCTCGGCTGGTTCCTCGGGATGCAGGACCAGGATGGCGGCTGGGCCTCGTTCGACGCCGACAACAATCGCATCTTCCTGAACAACATCCCCTTCGCCGACCACGGGGCGCTGCTCGACCCGTCCACCGAGGACCTGACCGGCCGCGGCCTCGAACTGCTCGGCACGCTCGGCTACGGCCTGGACTTCGAGCCGGCCGACCGCGCGCTCGACTTCATCCGCCACAGCCAGCGTCACGACGGCCCCTGGTACGGCCGCTGGGGCGTGAACTACATCTACGGGACCTGGTCGGTGATGCGCGGGCTCAAGGCCATCGGTGTGGACCAGCGCCACGAGTTCGTGCAGCGGGCGGTGCGCTGGCTGACCCGCCGCCAGAACGCCGACGGCGGCTGGGGTGAGACTTGCGAGAGCTACACCAAGCCCGAGCTGGCCGGCCACGGGCCCTCGATCCCGAGCCAGACGGCCTGGGCCCTGCTGGCGCTGTTCGCCGCCGGCCATACCTCCGGCACCGCCGTCGAGCACGGTATCGCCTATCTGCTGCGCACGCAGCAGCCCGACGGCGCCTGGGACGACCCGTACTGGAACGGCACCGGCTTCCCGCGGGTCTTCTACCTGAAGTACCACCTCTACGCCCGCTACTTCCCGCTCTGGGCTCTTGGCGTCTACCGCCGCGCGCATGCATGACTGAGCCGGGCTTGACACCGGCGCTGCGGCCGTTCGAGTGCCTCGGCCGGTGGGTGATCGGGATCGTCGAGTCGCTCGGTCGCTTCGGCAGCTTCCTCGGTCAGGCCATGGCCGCGCTCGTCACGCCGCCGTTCAAGGTGTGGCCGCTACTGGGACGCATCCACTACATCGGCTTCAAGTCCCTCCTCATCATCCTGCTCACCGGCGCCTTCACAGGCATGGTGCTGGGACTGCAGATCTTCTTCACCCTGTCGCGCTTCGGCTCCGAGGCCTTCCTGGGGCCGGCAGTGGCGCTCACGCTCATCCGGGAGCTGGGACCGGTGCTGGGGGCGCTGATGGTAACCGGCCGCGCCGGCTCGGCCCTCACCGCGGAGCTCGGCATCATGCGGATCACCGAGCAGATCGACGCGCTCACGGTGATGGCGCTGTCGCCCATGCGCTACCTGGTGGCGCCGTCCATCCTGGCCGGCGTCCTCACCTTCCCGCTGATGACCGCGCTGTTCGACGTGGTCGGTATCTTCGGCGGCTACCTGGTGGGCGTGAAGCTGCTCGGCCTGAGCGAGGGGACCTACTTCGGCGAGATGCAGACCTTCGTCGACATGCGCGACGTGATGACCGGGTTCTGGAAGTCGCTCTCGTTTGGGCTCATCGTGACGTGGGTGTGCACCTACAAGGGCTTTCACGTCTCCCGGGGCGCCGAGGGTGTGGCCCAGGCCACCACCCAGGCCGTCGTGCTGTCCTCGGTCCTGATCCTCGTCTGGGACTACTTTCTAGGGTCAATTTTGCCTTGAGTGGCAGATGATTAAGGTGGTTGGTCTCCGGAAGTCCTTTCAGGGACAGCCCGTGCTGAACGGGATCGACCTCGAGGTGCCGGACGGCTCGATCACGATCATCATCGGCCGCAGCGGCGGCGGCAAGTCGGTGTTCCTCCGGCATCTACTGGGGCTGCTGCGGCCCGACAGCGGCCGGATCGAGGTGGCCGGCGTGGACCTCACGCGCCTGCGTGGGCGGGCGCTTGACGAGGTTCGCAAGCGCTACGGGGTCGTGTTCCAGGGCGGAGCGCTGTTCGATTCGATGACCTGCCGGGACAATGTAGCCTTCCCCCTCAGGGAGAAGTTCAGGCTGACGCCGGCCAAGATCCGCCGCCGGGTGGACGTCGCTCTGGACCGCGTGGGGCTGGCCGGCATCGGCGACAAGTTCCCGGAAGAGGTCTCGGGAGGCATGCGCAAGCGGGTGGCGATCGCCCGGGCCCTGGTCACCGAACCCGAGATCGTCTTCTTCGACGAGCCGACGACCGGCCTCGACCCCGTCCTGGTCAACGCGATCCACCACCTGATCCTCGACCTGCATCGTCGCTCGAAGTTCACCGCGGTGATGGTCAGCCACGAGATCCCGGAGATCTTCGAGATCGCCGACCGGGTCGGTATGCTGCACGAGGGACGCATCGTGGAGCAGGGGTCGCCGGCGGCCATCCAGGAGTCGGCGAATCCGGTGGTCCGTCAGTTCATCCGGGGCGAGCCCGATCCCCGGCCTGAGCGTTATCGGGAGGAGGAGGGGCGATGGATCGACGCGTCAACGTCGCGGTAGGACTGTTCCTGGTGCTCGGCATCTTGGCATTGGGATACCTTTCGATTAAACTCGGGCGCGTCTCGTTCCTCGGCAGCAGCGGGTATTCGGTCAGCGTCGAGTTCCCGTCGGTGGGGGGCCTGAAGGCCGGCTCGAGCGTCGAGATCGCCGGTGTCGAGATCGGCCGCGTCGAATCGATCGGGTTGGCCGACTACCAGGCCCGCGTGATCCTCCGTCTCAATCGCGACGTGAAGCTGCAGGAGGATTCGATCGCGTCGATCAAGACGAAGGGGCTGATCGGCGAGAAGTACGTGCGTATCAGCCCCGGCGGCTCGGACAAGATCATCCCGCCCAATGGGAGGATCCGCGAGGTCGAGGCGCCGGTAGACTTCGAGGAGCTGCTGTCCAAGTACATCTTTGGCAAGGTGTAGGAGGGTGTTGATGAGGTCGCTGCCCCGCCGGCTCGCGCTCGCGCTGGCTCTCGTCCTGAGCGCGGTCTTCGTCCTGCCGGCGGCCGCCGGGGCGCCGAGCGACCAGTTGAGGTCCCAGATCGACCGGGTGCTCAAGACCCTGGACGACCCCGAGCTCAAGAAGGAGGGCCGAGCCAAGGAGCGCCGCACGGCCGTCCGCAAGATCGCCAACGAGATCTTCGACTTCGGCGAGACGGCCCGGCGCTCCCTGGGCCGGCACTGGCAGCCCCGCACGCCAGCCGAGCGCGAAGAGTTCGTCCAGCTCTTCAGCGACCTGCTGGAGCGGTCGTACATTTCCAAGGTCGAGCTGTACGGCGGTGAGAAGATCCAGTACCTGGGCGACACGATCGACGATCAGACCCAGGCCAAGGTGCAGACGAAGCTGCTGACCAAGGGCGGCAGCGACATCCCCATCGAGTACCGCATGCACAAGAAGGGCGAGCGCTGGCTGGTCTACGACGTCATCATCGAGGGCGTGAGCCTGATCGCCAACTACCGCACCCAGTTCAACAAGATCATCCAGACCTCCTCCTACCAGGAGCTGGTCAAGAAGATGAAGACCAAGCAGGAAGAGCTGGCAACCGGGACCCCGTCGTGAACGCAGTCATCCTCATCGCCGGGGTCGCGCGTCGGCTGGCGCCGTTGACCGACACCACCCACAAGGCCTTGCTGCCCGTGGGGGGCCGGCCCGTCCTGGCCCGCATGCTGGAGGCGCTGAACACAGCTGGCGTCCGCCAGACGACGCTGGTCGTGGGTCACTGCGCCGACCAGGTCCGCGCCCAGGCCGGCGAGCGTGTGGGCCGCATGGCCGTGCGCTACATCCACAACCCGGAATACACGCGCGGCTCGGCCATCTCCCTGCACGCGGCCCGGCAGTGCCTGCGGGAGCCCAGCCTGATCATGGACGCCGACGTCCTCTTCCCGCGTGAGTTCCTCACCCGCCTGCTCGCCCTGCCGGCGCCCAGCGCGCTGCTGGTCGACCGGGGCTTCAACGACACCGGCGAGGAGGTCAAGATCTACACCCGCGGCGACCGCGTGATCGCGCTCGGCAAGAAGGTCGTGCCGGAGGCCTGGGACGCGGTGGGCGAGGGTGTGGGGTTCTTCAAGTGTGGGGTCGAGGCCGCGCCCGAGCTGGTGCGCCACCTCGGCCGGGTCATCGAGGAGAGCCACGGCCTCGGCGAGTGGGAAGACGCGCTGCACATGCTGGTATCCCACTGCCACGTGGGGTGGGCCGACGTGACCGGTCTGCCCTGGACCGAGATCGACTTCGTCGAGGACCTGCGCCGCGCCGAGACGGACGTGCTGCCTCACGTCGCCAGTCTCGACGGCGCGTGATCCGACAGGCCGCCCTCTACTTCCCCACCGACGACGACGTCCGCGCCGCCGGCCTGCCGGTGGCAGGCCGCCCCGTCGCCTTCCGTATCATCCTGGCCGCCATCCGCGCCGGCGCCGAGCGGGTGGCCGTGCCGGTCGCGCTCCGCTCACCCGACTTCGACGCCGCCCTGGCGACCTCGCCGACTGCGCGGGCCGCGCTGGTGTGGCTCGACGCCGCCGATGCCCTCGCCGACGAGCCCACGCTGATCCTTCCCGCCGCCGCGCTGGCGCCGGCGACGGCCCTCGCCCGCCTCCTGCGCGAGTCTCCCGGCCGGGTGCTGGCAGAGTCACGGGCCGGCGAAGCCCCCGCGCTCACCGCTGATCCGACCCTGCTGGCCGCGCTGCGGCCGGCGCTGGTCAGCGGCGCGCCGCTGGGCGAAACGCTCGTGCGCAAGCCGCCCGTGCGAGCCCTCGTCCCCCTGGCCGGCGGGGGCTGGTTCGTGCGCGTCGGTGACGCGAGCACCGCCGCCGAAGCCGAGCGCTACCTGTGGGCGGGCCTGGGATCCGCCATCGACTCCCGCCTGGACACCGCCCTCCACCGGCGTCTCTCCCGGGGCGTGACGCGGGCGGCGGTGGCCCTCGGCATCCCGCCCAACGCGATCACCGTGGCCAGCGGGGTCGTCGGACTGGCCGCCGCCGCCGTCATGGCCCACGGCGACCCCGTCGCGCTCGTCGCCGGCCTGTTGCTCTACCTCGTCGCCGTCGTGCTCGACCACTCCGACGGCGAGGTGGCGCGGCTGACGCTGACCGAGTCGGCTGTCGGCGAGTGGCTGGACATCGCAGTCGACACTGCCGTGCACACCGCACTGGTCCTCGCCCTCGGCCAGGCGGCCGCGGCCGCGACGGGCGGGGGCGCCGTCGCCGGCGTGATCGCGGCGCTCGGCGTGGTGGCCAGCGCCCTGATCGGCAAGCTGTGGCCGCCAGCCCGGCCGACGGCCACCCCGCGTGGGTTCCTCGACGCCCTCACCTCGCGCGATGGCTTCTACGCGATGCTGCTGCTCTTCATATTCCTGAGAGTGGCCGCCCCGTCGTGGCTGCCGGGGCTGGTGATCGTCGTCGCGGTCGGCAGCCACGCCTACTGGCTGGCGCGGGTGGGGCTATCGGTCAGGCGCGGGCGGGCCGCCGGAACACCGCCCTGAACCCGAAGTAGGCAAAGGCGTCCTTCAGGTTCGAGAACAGGCGCTTTACCGGGTGCATCGAGGGATCGGTCACGTACTCCAGCGTGAGGCTCACCCGCTCCTCCCCCTCCCCCAGCGGCGTCACCGCGTGCCAGAGCTTGTCGCCGTTGAAAAGGATCAGGGTGCCGGGGTCGGTGGCCAGCTGCAGCTCGACCGGCGCGCGCTGCGGATCGTTCTTGTAGAGCTGGCAGACCAGGCGGCTGGACGAGCGCTCGATGAGGCCGAGCAGCACGGTGTAGCGGGCGCCGCGGTAGTAGGAGGTGTCGAAGTGGAAGCCGATGTGGTCGCCCGGCTCCGTGTAGAAGTACAGGGCGCACGAGTGCGGATCACTGGGCGGGCACGGCTGCAGCTGGCGGCCCGTCAACCTGCCCAGGAAATCCAGGAAGGCCGGCGACCGGTACAGGGCCACGATCGTCGGCGCCTGCTCCTGCAGCGTGTAGAAGCTGACGCTGCCGCCCTTCTTGTGCCGCGGGATGTAGTTGCGATTGATGGCGGGGCGCACCCGGTCCACCTCGGCCACCAGCCGCTCCACAAGCGGCTGGGGTAGCCAGCGATCGAGGTGGATGAACTCGTTCTGCTCCCAGTAACGCCGGCGCACCGCCTCCGCATCGACGGCAGCCAGCGCCTGCGCCATCGTCTCCGTCACCGACGTCGTCGCCTCGTTCACGTCTGACCTCCCGAACGGCCCGCCTCGCCCAGAATGATACACGCTCCGTGTTACACTGGCGCCACCATTGCGCTCCCGCCGGTGCGTGTTCTCCGGCGGATGTTCGTCGAGCGCCAGGAGGCCGGCCGTGGGATCGGTACGAGTCGCCGTCATCGGCGTTGGCAACTGTGCGTCCTCGCTCGTCCAGGGTGTCCAGTTCTACCGCACCGCGCCCGCCGACGCCTTCATCCCCGGCCTGATGCACACCCGCCTGGGCGGCTACCACGTCGGTGACATCGAGTTCTCGGCGGCCTTCGACATCGACGCCCGCAAGGTGGGCCGCGACCTCGGCGAGGCTATCTTCGAGGCGCCCAACAACACCGTCCGCTTCGCCGACGTGAAGCCGCTCGGCGTGCCCGTGCACCGCGGGATGACCCACGACGGCCTCGGGACGTACCTGTCCCAGGTCATCACGAAGGCCCCCGGCCCCACCGCCGACATCGCCGGCATCCTGCGCGAGACCCGCACCGACGTGGTGGTGAACTACCTGCCGGTCGGCAGCGAGATGGCGACCAAGTGGTACGTCGAGCAGGTGCTCGACGCCGGCTGTGCGTTCGTCAACTGCATCCCGGTCTTCATCGCGCGGGAGGCATACTGGCGGCGGCGGTTCGAGGAGCGCGGGCTGCCCATCGTGGGCGACGACGTCAAGTCGCAGCTCGGGGCCACCATCGTGCACCGCGTGCTGACCCGCCTGTTCATGGAGCGCGGGGTCCGCCTGGAGCGCACCAGCCAGCTCAACTTCGGCGGCAACACCGACTTCTACAACATGCTGGAGCGCGACCGGCTCGTCTCCAAGAAGATCTCCAAGACCGACTCCGTCCGCTCCCAGCTCGCCCACGAGTTGCCGGCCGACTCCGTGCACGTCGGCCCCAGCGACTACGTACCGTGGCTGGAGGATCGCAAGTGGGCGCACATCCGGCTGGAGGGGCGGGGCTTCGGCGAGCAGCCGATCAACGTCGAGCTCAAGCTCGAGGTGTGGGACTCGCCGAACTCAGCCGGGGTGGTGATCGACGCGATCCGCTGCTGCAAGATCGCGCTGGACCGTGGGCTGAAGGGCGGCCTCACCGCCGCCTCCGCGTATCTCATGAAATCGCCCCCCGAGCAGTGGTCGGATGAAGACGCCCGCCACCGCCTGGAGCGGTTCATCGCCGGCGAAGAGTAAGCGTTGACGTCGACGTCACAGGTCGGGCGCCTGTTGCGGCGCCTCGTGCGGTACTCGTGCCGCCGGCCCTGGCTCACCGTGCTGGCCGGCGTCCTCCTGGCGGCGGTCTCCGTCGTCTACGCGCTCACCACACTCACCTTCGCGACCTCCACCCGGGCCCTGCTGCCCCGCAACGCGCCGTACATCCAGCGCTACGTGGAGTACGATCGCGAGTTCGGCGAGCTCGACGACCTCGCTATCGTGGTGGAGGCCCCCTCGCTGCCGGAGGCGACCCTGTACGCCGGCCGCCTGGTCCGGGAGATGAAGGAGGCGCGGGTGCCGCTGGCCCGCGTGGCTTACCGCATCGACCCCAAGCAGTTCGAGGGGCGGGCACTCCTCTACCTGTCGCTCGAGCACCTGCAGGAGATCCGCGAGCGCATCTTCGACTATCAGGAGTTCATGGAGGCCTTCGCCTCCCGCCCCACGCTCGACCAGCTCGTGGACGGCGTGGCCACGCAGATCGCCAACGCGTTCATGGGTGGCTTCCTCGACCTCGGCCTGACCGAGCAGAGCAAGAGCTCGCTCGACCTGCGCTTCGTGCGCGACCTGGTCAGCCAGATCTCCACCCGGACCGAGCGGCCGGCGCCCTACCAGTCGCCGTGGGGGGCGCTGTTCTCGGTCGGCGGCGACAGCGCCGGGGCCGGCTACTTCCTCTCCGACGACCAGCGGCTGCTGTTCATCCTGGCCGAGCCGGAGAGCGAGGCGGGCAGCTTCACCGGAAACCGCCGGGCCATCGAGGGTGTGCGCAGCGTGGTGGCGCGCCTCAAGCGCGAGTTCCCCGACGTCAACGTGGGCGTCACCGGCAAGCCCGCCCTGGCCAACGACGAGATGACCTCCGCCTTCGCCGACAGCGAGCGGGGCACCTACCTGGCCTTCGGCCTCACCCTGGGGCTGCTGCTGATCGCCTTCCTGCGCATCGGCAAGCCGATCATGCTGCTGGCCATCCTCACGCTGAGCCTGTGCTGGTCGATCGGGGTGGCCACCCTGGTCATCGGACACCTCTCGCTGTTCTCGGTGGTCTTCATCTCGATCGTCATCGGGATCGGCATCGACTACGGCGTGTACCTGCTGTTCCGCTACGAGGAGGAGCTGTTCCTGGGCCGGAATCTGCGGGAGGCGCTGGAGATCACGGCGGCCCGGACCGGCCCTGGCGTGCTGCTGAGCGCGGTCACCGCCGC
Source organism: uncultured Candidatus Rokubacteria bacterium (assembly GCA_963827505.1). Lineage (GTDB taxonomy): Bacteria > Methylomirabilota > Methylomirabilia > Rokubacteriales > CSP1-6 > AR5. Next base: position 1,075,802 of record CAWHBD010000001.1, read on the forward strand.
CGCCACCTTCTACGTGCTCTGCCTCACCGACTTCCGCGGCGTGCAGGAGCTGGGGTTCATCTCCGGCACTGCCATCCTGCTCTCGTGGCTCGTGATGATGACGGTGTTCCCGGCCCTGGTGGTGCTGATCGACCGCCGGCACGCCGACCGGCCGCGCAACAACGTGCCCCGCGCCATGGCGCTGGAGGCGATCCACGTTCCACTGGTCGAGAAGATCGCCGGCCACCCGCGCAAGGTGCTGGCGGTGGCCGCCCTGCTCACCCTGGCCTCGCTGCTGGCGCTGCGATCGGTCCAGTTCGACTACAACCTGTTGAATCTCCAGGCCGACGGCACCGAGTCGGTAACGTGGGAGAAGAAGATCCTGGCGACCTCCGGCCGCTCGGGTTTCGCCGCGCTCTCCTCGGCCGACAGTCTCGACGAGCTACGGCGCAAGCAGCACGCCTTCCGCGCCCTGAAGACCGTCTCCGAGGTCGACTCTGCGCTGCTGCTCATCCCCGATCAGCAACCCGAGAAGCGCAAGGTGATCGCCGACTTCGCGCCGATCGTGGGGCCGGTGCGGATCAGCCGCGCGATTCCGCTCGAGCTGGATCGGCTGGTGACCGCGCTGGAGACGCTGCAGCGCCGGTTCGAGGTGGCCGCCCGCGAGGCGCCCGAGGGCGACGCCAAGCGCGACGTCAACCGCCTGGCCCAGGACATCGGCCGCCTGGTCATCAAGCTGCGCCAGGCCGACCATGAGAGCGCCACCGCCGCCCTCACCCTGCTTCAGCGGCAGGTCTACCGCGACTTCGTCACCAGCTTCCAGCGGCTCCAGAGCAACCTCAACCCGCGGACGATCGGGCTCACCGACGTGCCGCCGGAGATCAAGCGCAAATTCATCAGCGACTCGGGACGGTTCCTGCTGCAGATTCACCCCGCCGTCAACATCTGGGACCGCGACGGCGCCGCCCGCTTCGTCGCCGAGCTGCGCTCGGTCGACCCCGAGGTCACCGGCACGCCGATCATCACCCACGAGGCCATCCTGTTGATGGAGCGCGCCTACAAGCAGGGTACCCTCTACGCCATCATCCTCGTCTCCGGCCTCACCTATCTGATGCTGCGCCGGGTGCAGGAGACGCTGCTGGCGCTGCTGCCGCTGGCCCTGGGGATGATCTGGACGCTCGGCCTGATGTACGTCTTCGATCTCAAGTTCAATCTCGGCAACGTCTTCGGGCTGCCGCTGATCCTCGGAGCCGCCGCCGAGTACGGGCTCGTCATCGTGATCCGCTTCATGGAGGCCCGCCAGCACGGCGGCACCCTCGTCCCCCGCTCCACCATGATGGGCGTGCTGGTCTCCGGCCTGACGACCATCACGGGCTTCGGCACCCTCATGCTCGCCCACCACCGCGGCATCTACGGCATGGGCCTGCTGCTCACGCTCGGCAGCGCCGCTAGCCTCATCGCCGCCCTGATCGTCCTCCCCGTCCTCCTCCGCCTGCGCCACGGCAGCGCCATCGCCCTCCGCCCCTCGTCTAGCGGCTCGCGTCAAGGACAGGACGCCACCCCCGAGCCAGCCCTGGAGCGCGGCGACCCCTAGCCACAAAGTTCCGCCACCCGCCGGGCCAACTGCCTCGCGTGAAGGGCATCCGGGGGCTGGGCGCCGCTCATGGCGGGCTGCGCGCGGCGCGCGCTCGCGGTGCGGAAGTCCGAGGGTTGGCTGCGCCGCTTATGGCGAGCCGTGCCTGGCGGAGTCTCTCGGGGCGGAGCGAGCGAGCCGCCAACGATCGACTGGCGCAACCCCAGCCCCTGGGGGATGGGGGGCCGAGTCGAGCCCCGCTTGCGTCATTCAGGCGGAGCTATCGCGGCGCACCCGGCCCTCGGACACCCGCGCCGCGAGCCCGCAACGCGCGCGTCGTTACGCGACCGGTGCGGGAGTGACCTCGACGAGGTTCGAGTGCAGCGCCGGCCCGCCGCCGAGGTCGGTCGTGCGGTCGTCGGTCAGGAAGTTGACGCCACGCCCACCCGGATGGAATCGATGCCACCAGATCCCCTCGATGACGGCCACGCCCACGCGGGTGGCGTCCGTCACGCGGGCGGTGAACTCGGCGGCGCCGCGCGCGCTCTCGACCCTCACGCGGGCGCCGTCGGCAATCCCCCGGGCGTGGGCGTCGGCCGGCGCCAGCATCACCGTGGGGGTGCCCTGGCGGCGCCGGAGCAGCTCCGACTGGCTGAAGGACGAGTTCAGGAAGAACCGGTTCGGCGGCACGATGCACTGCAGCGGATAGCGCCCGGGAATCCGACCGTCCTCGGCCGGCCCCTCCCGGAGCGGGACCCACGTCGGCAGCGGCGGCAGGCCGCGCGCGGCCAGCGCCGCCGAATAGAACTCGACCCGGCCGGAGGTGGTGGGGGCGCCGTCGGCGAACGGCAAGTACGGGCGCGGGAGATCGAGACGCACCGACCCCTCGGCCTGCAGGCGCTCGTAGGTGATGCCCCGCACGGACTGATCGGCATGGGCGAGCAGCTCGCGGATGACGGCGGCGGGTGGCCGCGCGTAGTGGGCCTCGGCCACACCGAGCGCCCGGGCGAGCGCGCCGAACGTCTCCCAGTTGGAGCGGGCCTGGCCCACCGGCGGCACCACCGGCTGGGCGAGCTGCACGTAGAGCTGGCCGAACGAGCGATAGACGTCCTCGTGCTCCATCGACGTGGTGGCCGGCAGCACCAGATCCGCCCAGCGCGCGGTGTCGGTCATGACCTGCTCGTGCACCACGGTGAACAGGTCCTCCCGGCCCAGGCCGGCCAGCACCAGCGCCTGGTTCGGACAGATGGCGGCGGGGTTGGAGCCGTACACGTAGAGCGCCTTGACCGGCGGCGCCAGCGTGGGATCGGTGAGCGCGCGCCCGAGCTGGATCATGTTGATCACGCGCGTCGGCGGCCCCGGCATCAGGTCGGGCCGCTCGAGGACCGTGTAGTCGAAGCCGGCGGCACCGCCCGAGGACAGCAGCGCGCCACCGTGCGGATCGGCGTAGGCGCCGGTCAGCGCGGGCAGGCAGGCCAGCGTGCGACACGTCATGGCGCCGTTGTCGTGGCGCGACAGGCCGATCCCGATGCGGAGGAAGGTCGCCGGCGTCGCTCCGTAGCGCCGCGCGAAGGCGACAATGGTGGCCTCCGGCAGCCCGACGATCGGCGCGACCCGGGCCGGCGTCCAGTCCTTCACGTGCTGGGTCAGCCGCTCGAAACCGAGCGTCGCCCGGGCGACGTAGGCGTGGTCGACGCGGTCCTCGGCGATCAGCACGTGCATCATGGCCAGGGCCAGCGCCGCATCGGTACCGGGGCGGACCATCAGGTGCTCGTCGGCCTGCTGCGCCGTCGGCGTCCGGTACGGATCGATGACGACCACGTGGGCGCCGCGGGCCCGGGCCTGCTTGACCAGCGTCATGACGTTGATCGTCGAATAGGCGGCGTTGATGCCCCACAGGACCACGAGATCAGCGCCAACCATCTGCTCGGAGTCGTTGCCGGTCACGGCCCCGACGGTGGCACGCCAGCCCGCATAGGCGGTGGCCGTGCAGATCGTGCGATCCAGACGGCTGGCTCCGAGCGCGTGAAACAGCGGGTGGCCGGCGAAGTACTGCACCTGGCCCATGGACCCCGCGTAGGAGAAGGGCAGGATCGCCTCGGCGCCGTGCTCGTCGATAGTCGCGCGCCAGCGCCGGGCGATCTCCGCGACCGCTTCGTCCCAGCCGATCGGCGCGAAGTCGCCGGCGCCCTTGGGCCCGACCCGGCGCAGCGGCTCGGTGATCCGCAGGGGCGAGTGCACGCGTTCGGCGTACTCACGCACCTTGCCGCAGATCACACCCTGAGTGAACGGATGGCCGGCGGTTCCGGTGACGGCCGTCAGCCGATCGCCGTCCACCCGCACCTCGAGGCTGCACGCCGACGGACAGTCGTGGGGACACACAGAGTGCATGATCGAGATAGTAGACTAGGTCCGCCCTGCCATGCTGGCTCGCGTCCGGCGGCTCCATCCCTTCACGACGCCCGAGGGCCGCCGGCTGGCCGTCCTCTTTGCCATCATCTATTTCGCCCAGGGGATGTGGTACCTGCCCATCCAGGTCATCACCGTCGTGCTGAAGGACGCCGGCTTCAGCGCCGGGCTCGTGGCCAACTTCTTCGCGGTGAGCGGCGGCCCCTGGCTGATCAAGCCGCTGTACGGCCTGCTCTCCGACTTCGTGCCGCTCTTCGGGCGCCGCCGGGTGAGCTACCTGGTACTGTCGTCGTCGGTTGCCGCCGCCGCCGGCTTCGGCCTCGGGCTGGCCGACACCCGCGAGTACTGGCCGCTCCTCGTGCTGTTCACGGTGATGGGCCTGGGGCTGGCGTTCACCGACGTGCTCGCCGATGCGCTGATGGTCGAGAACGGCCGCCGCCTCAACCTGACCGGCTCCTTCCAGTCGTTGCAGTGGGCGTCGCTGTACACCTCCTCGGTGCTCGTCGGCCTCGGGGGCGGCTGGCTGGCCGAGCGGCGGAGCCTGGGCGTGGCCCTGCTGCTGGCCGCCTGCTTCCCGCTCCTCTCGCTGGCCGTGGCGGCCGCGGGCCTGCGCGAGCCGCGAGCCCGGGTCGACCGGGAGGCCCTGAAGGCCCGCGTACTCGCCGTCCGGGCCGCCCTGCGCACCCGCGAGGTCTGGTCGGTCGCCGGCTTCATCTTCCTCTTCCTGTTCAGTCCGTCATTCGGGCCGGGCTTCCTCTACTACCAGACGGATCAGCTGGGCTTCAGCCAGCAGTTCATCGGCCATCTCGCCGCCCTGCAATCGCTCGGCTCTGTCGCCGGTGCCCTCAGCTACCCGGCGATGACCCGAGGCTGGGCGCTGCGACGCCGGATCAATGTGAGCATCGGGTTGAGTGTCGCCGGTACGCTCGTCTATCTGCTGTACCGGGGGGCCGTGTCGGCGGTGATCATCGACTTCGCCTACGGGTGGGTTTACATCGTGACGTCGCTGGCGCTCCTGGAGCTCGCGGCCAAGTCGTGCCCGTCCCACATCGAGGGCACGTTCTTCGCGCTGCTGATGTCGGTCTACAACGCCGGCGTCCAGGGCTCGCAGTGGGCGGGCGGCCACCTCTACGACACGATCGGCTTCGTCCCGCTCGTGCTGGTCTCGACGGCCACGACCGCGGTGATCTGGCTGCTGGTACCGCTGGTACCGATCGACGCCATCGAGGTCCGCGCCCGCGCCACCGCCCCGCCGGCCCCCTGAGCCACCGCGTCAGGCGGGCCCGGCCCGCTCGGCCGACTCGCGGGCGGCGGCGATGAAGATGCCCCGGGTCATGAGCGCGGCGGCGTCCCGGGCGCGCGCCTCGTAGATCGAGGCGCGGGCACCGTGGGCGAGGCGGCTGTCCGGCTCGGCGGCGACGGCCCAGTCGATCAGGTGGCTGGCCAGGGCCAGTTCCCCGGCCGCAGCCAGCTCCTCCGCCCGCGCGACCAGCGGCTCGACGCCACCGGCCAGCCTCGCCACCTCTCGCCCGACGGCCGCCTGGCCGGCCGGCTTCAGGTGCGAGGCGACGCCGTCCCACCAGCCGCCGTTCAGCCGCCACACGTTGCGGACGACGTAATCCGGCTCGTCGTAGACCGCCTGCAGATAGGGCCGCGCGGCCAGTCGAGCGGGCGGCCGCACCTCGGCCACGATCGCGTCCAGCGTGGCCCCGGCATTCATGCGGGCCACCGTCTCTCGCTCCAGCGTCTCCAGCCACTCGGCGGTATCGGCCAGGGCCTGATCGACGCGGTCGCGGCCGAAGATCGGGACGCCGTGGCCGGGGATGAGCAGCTCGGGCTCGAGCGCGCGCATCGCGCGCAGCGAGACCGCCCAGTCGGCGGCGTACCGCTGGACCTTCTGCGGGTTGCCGGCGTTGGGCGCCACCCAGATGAACTGATCGCCGGTCCACAGGATGCGCCGCTCGGCCCACCAGACCCACGTGTGGTCGTCGGTCTCGCCGCGGGCGTGGTGCAGCTCGAGCGCCACCTCGCCAACCGTCAACGGCAGCGTCGTATCGTAGACGAGGTCGGGCTCGTCGTAGTCCATGGGCCAGGAGGGAGCGATGCCGAACTGGCGGGCGTTGATGAGCGCGTTGTAGCCGTTGGTGCGGCGATAACGGGCGAAGCGCGCCGCCACGTTGCGGTGGCCGACGATGCGGGGCCGCGGGCGCCCCTGCTCGCGCGCCTCGGCCAGGAAGGGCGGCAGCCCCAGCGCGTGATCGGCATGGCCGTGCGTGTAGATCGCGGCGGCCACCGGGCCGGGATCGACCGCGCGCACGAGCGCGAAGGTCCGCGCCCGCGCCGCGTAGTTGGAGGTGTCGACGAGCACCAGCCCCTGGCCGGTGCGCACCACCGTCATGTTGGCGAAGGTGTGCAGGAACACGACACCGGGCGAGACCTCTTCGGCCTGGCCGGTCGGCTTCCACAGCTCGCTCGGCGGCACCGCCCCCGACCAGAAGCGCTCGGCGAGGTCCCGGATCGGCCCGCTCACCGCTCGCTCTCCGGCGTGTCGTCGCGCGCGGCGGCGGCCCGGGCTCGGCGCAGCCAGCCCAGTGCGCGCGGCACGTCCTCGTCGCTTTCCACCACGAGCTCGACCCAGCCGCGCGCGGCGAATCGCCGGTGCGGGCGCACGCCCGGCTCGCGCAGGGCACGGGCCTGGTCGGCCGGGGCCAGGCGGATCCACAGGTCGCGGTCACGCTCGCGCAGCGGGAAGCAGGCGAACAGCCGGTCGCCCCGGAAATAGCCCCAGCGCCCGAACATCGGCGTGATGCGGACACCGTCCCAGTTGCCCAGGACGGTGTTGAGCGCGCGGGCCGGACCGCTGCCCCCGCGCTCGAGGGCCCGACGCGTCTTGCGGCCGTGGCCCATGCCCCGCACGCGCCGGCGTCGCGGCATGCTCATGGGCGGGCATTCTCCCATTGACAGGCGCGCGCCGCCGTTGCAAAAAGGGGCGTCGTCCACCCCCGACCGCTCCAGGAGATCTCATGGCCCAGCACCCGCGCTTCCGCTACGAGGCCGTGGAGAGCGCCGACGCCCTCTTCACGCCATCGTTCATCGACTACCTGCTGGCGCTGCACGACCAGCTCGCCCCGCGCATCGCCACCCTGATGGCCCGCCGCGCCGAGGCGCTGGCCCGCGCGCTTGGCCAGGGCGCGCTGCCGGCCCATCCCCCGGCCGGTCCCGCCACCACCGGCGACTGGAAGGTGCCACCGGTGCCGGAGGATCTGCGCAAGCCCGGCATCGAGATCTCGGGGCCCTGCTCGATCACCTCGATGTTCATCAACGCGCTCAACCCCGGACCCGAGGGTGAGCGCGCCGAGGGCGACCTCGACGACGACGAGGACTCCGGCGGCCACCGGCTGATCGACACGGTGCGCTCCGCCCACAACCGGGTGGCGGCGGTGCAGCGCGAGCTCTATTTCCGCGACGCCGAGCGCAACCGCGAGTACAAGATCGCCCCCGGCGAGCTGCCGTTCTTCATGCACCGCGAGCGCGGCCTGCACCTGGCCGAGCCCGACGTCACCGTGGACGGCACGCCCGTGAACGCCGCCCTGCTCGGCACCGCGCTCACGCTGTTCCACAGCGGCCGCGCGCAGGCCGAGCGCGGCCAGGGCATCTACTTCTACCTGCCCAAGCTGGAGTTCGCGGCCGAGGCGCGCGTGTACCGTGACCTGTTCGACACCAGCCGGGCCCGGCTGCCGTGGCTGGCCAACGCCACCATCCGCGCCATCGTCCTCGTCGAGTCGCTGCCCTGCGTATACGAGATGGAAGAGATGCTCCACGAGCTCGGCCCCTACGCGGCCGGCCTCAACGCCGCCCGCTGGGACCTCAAGGCCTCCGTCTTCGAGTACGTCATGGCCGACCCGAAGTCGGTGTGGCCCGACCGGTTCGGCGTCGACATGAAGACCACGCCGTTCATCGCCAACATCTTCCGCCGCCTCGTCGCCGTGTGCCTCAAGCGCGGTGCGGTGCCCATCGGCGGCATGGCCACCGCGCTGCCCAATCCCGACCCCGAGGTGAACCGTGCCGCCGCCGACTCGATTCGCAAGGACAAGGAGTGGGAGGCGGCCCAGGGCTTCATCCGGGCCTGGGTCGCGCACATCTTCCACATGAAGACGGCGGCCGATCCCTTCCGCCAGCTCATCGCCTCCGGCTGGAAGCCGACCGCGGCGATGGCCGACCCGGCCAACTATCCGGTGCGGATCGAGGTGCCGGCCGGCCCCATCACCATCGAGGGGACGCGCCGCAACGCGCGCATGCTCATCGAGTACGTCGAGGGCTGGCTCAACGGCCGCGGGGCCAAGGGCATCGACAGCCTGGAGGGCAAGCCGGGCGTGCATCCGGCGCTCATGGAAGACCTGGCGACGGGCCGCATGTCGGTCGCCCAGATCGCCCAGCGCGTCCGCCACGCCGCCCGCACCACCGAGGGGCCGACCGCCACTCACGACTTCGCGCTGGTCAAGCGGCTGCTCGGCGAGGAGCTGGACGACATCCTGGCCAAGCGTCCGGCCGACGCCGCCCAGCGCGAACGCTATCGCAAGGCGGTGCGCATCGCCATGCGCTGGATCAAGAACTACACCGACCTCGACTTCCGCAGCCTCGGCTCCTACACGCGCCGCGACCTCGAGGCGATCGCCGCCGCCCCCGACCCGTTCTGACCGAACGCCCCGGGGACGAGGCGCAGCGCGCGTCGACGATCGTCGACGCGCCCAGACCCCCGCGGGGGCCTCTCAACCGGGGACGGGCCGCGCGGTCTCGAGCGCCTGCAACCAGGCGGGGACGTAGCGCACGAGCGCCGCGTTGATCAGGATCGTCAGCAGCGACGAGGCCAGCGTGGCGTTGTAGACATCGTCGCCGACGAGGCCGGCCGTGCGGGCCACCTGGACCAGGATGAAGGAGAACTCGCCGATCTGTGTGAGCCCGACCCCGACCAGCGCGGCCGTCGTCAGTGGATAGGCGAAGAGCCGGACGACGGCCGTCCACACGACGAACTTCCCGAGGACGATGAGCCCGATGAGGGTGGCCAGAAGCCCGACGTTGTCCACGACCGCCGCCGGGTTGATGAGCGTGCCGATCGTCACGAAGAAGAGCGCCACGAACGCGTCTCGCACGGGGAGCAGCCGCGCCAGCGCGTCGTGGGCGTGGTCGGACTGGCTGATGATGAGGCCGCCCAGGAACGCGCCCAACGCCAGCGACAGACCGGCCGCCTGGGTGACCGCGGCCGTGCCCAGCGCGATGGCGAGGGCGACCAGCAGGAACAGCTCCTCACTCCCCGTCTGCGCCACCCGTCTCATCACGGCCGGCACCGCTCGGAAGGCCAGGAACGTGAAGGGCACCAGGATCACTGCGGCCACCAGCAGGGCGGTGCCGATCGCGATGAGCCGGCCGCGCTCGAAGGAGCCGAGCGAGGGCAGCAGCACGGTGAGCACGACCACGGCCAGGTCCTCGACCAGCGTGATGCCGATCATCACCCGGCCGTGCTCGGCCTGCAGCTCGCCGCGATCGATGAGGAGGCGAGCCAGGACCATGGTGCTCGCCACCGAGATGACCGCGCCCACCACCACCCCCTGCAGCATGGACCAGCCGACGAGCCAACCGACGCCGGCGCCGAGCAGCATCGACAGCGCGATGCCGAGGGGGCCGCCCACGATCGCCACCCACTTCACCCGGAGCAGGTCGCGCAGCGAGAACTCGATGCCGATCGAGAACATGAGCAGGATGACGCCGATCTCGGCCAGGACCTCGAAGGTGTGCACGTCGGAGACCGTGGGCCCCGGCGTGAACGGGCCGATCACGACCCCGCCGACGACGTAGCCGAGGATGAGCGGCTGCCGCGCCGCGTGGGCCAGCACGCCGCCGAGCAACGCGGCGGCGAACACGTACGCCAGATCCCGGAAGAGGAGCGCCTCGGTCGCCGTCATGGGTCCCGCCAGCCTACACGCGCTCCGCCCGCGCGGCTACTCAGGACCGCCCGCGACCCTCCATCCGGGCCAGCGCCCGCGCGGCCTCCTGCTGCGCCGGGGCCAGCTTCAGCACCTCGCGGTAGGCGCGGTAGGCGTCGGCGGGCTGGCCCACCCGCTCCCAGGCGCGACCGAGGGCCAGCCGGACCTCGACGTCGCCCGGTTGCTGCTCGGCAAGCACCCGCCACTCGTTGATCGCCTGGAAGAACTGCTCGCTCTGCCACAGTCGCTGGGCCAGCCGCCGACGATAGCGCGCCGCGCCCGGGTCGAGGGCCACGGCGGTCTTGAAGTCCTCCTGCGCCTCACCGATGGCGCCGGTCGCCTCGTGGACGATGCCGAGCCCGAAGCGCGACTCGGCGTCGCGGGGATCGGCGGCGACGAGCTCGCGCCACTGCTCGAGCGCCGGCGCCCACAGCTCTCGATCGTTGAGATAGGCGGCGAGCGCCCGCCGATACCGCGCGGGGCGGCCAAGATCGCCGGCCAGCCGCTCGATGAGCCCGGCCAGCCGCGGCGAGGCGGAGGCGAAAGGCTTGCGGTCGGCCGCGGCGGCCGCCGCGCGCAGGACATCGAGCGCGGTGGGATCGCCGCGACGGGCCAGCGCCGCCCCCAGCGCTCGCTCCACTTCGGGGTTGCCGGGATCGGCCGCCTGCGCCGCGCGCAGCACTGCCACGGCCTCGCCGGCGGCACCGGCCCGGCCGAGCGCCTCGCCTAGCGCCCACCGGTAGGCCGCCGCCGGCGGTGGCGCCGCTGCCGCGGCGACGCGGTAGGTGGCCAGGCTCGCGGTCCCGAGCCCCTGAGCCTCGAGCAGGATCGCCAGCTCCAGGCGATCCTCCGCGGTGGCCGGCACCAGCGCCAGCCACTCGATGTCAGCCAGACCGAGCGGGCGGAAGAGATCGATCATCTCCGGCATCAGCGAGGCGCGGCGCGCCACGGCCTCCCGCGCGGCCTGCAGCCCCAGCTCGGGCACCGAGTACGCGAGCCGGGCCAGACCGGCGTAGAACAGCGGGCTCTGGCCGCCGAGCGCCACCGCCCGGGCGCCGTGCGTGAGCGCGGCCGCCAGGCCCTGGGGGCCGCTGCGCCCTTGCACCACCGCGTCGCTGGCCTCCACCCAGGCCAGGTCCAGGTGCAGCCACGGATTGCTGGGCGTGGCCGTCAGCGCTGCGCGCAGGTCACGGCGGGCCAGCGCGAGCCCGTCGCGCGCGAGGCGATCTCGGTCGACGCCGGCCGCGGGCGGCGACTCCCACACGCGCAGCGCCTCCGCCTGCCGCAGGCGCGCCCGGGTCACCAACGCCTCGGGATGGGTGGGGTCCAGGGCCAGCACCGTTTCCGCCCGGGCGAGTGCCTCGGCTCGTGGCGCCTCCAGCAGCGCGGTCTCGGCCATGCGCACGCTGCCGGCGCGCCCCCACGCCCACGTCCAGCCGCCGAGGATGACGGCGGCCAGCACGGCGAGCGCGAGGGCACGGACGGGGCGTCCGACCGCGACCGTGACCGTGCCGCTCAGGAGCTGCGCATGGCCGGCGGCCAGCCGCGTGTGCAACGCGACGGTGGCCACGCCGAGCAGCGCTGCCGCCAGCAGGCCGACGGCGGGAATGCGCGCCGAGAAATCGAGCGCGCTGTGCGCGATCAGCCCGGCCAGGCCGGCCAGCGCGCCCACCGCGATCCCCACGCTGTAGCGATCGCTACGCATGGCCTCGCTGCCCGCACCGCCGTCCACGGGACAGGCGCCCCGCCCGAGCAGGTGGGCGCCGACGAGGTCGGTGACGACGCGCCCGGCCAGGAGCAGGCCGAGCACGGCTCCGGCCGGCCCTAGCTCGAGAACGAGCTGGAGCAGGTCGTTGTGCGCGTACGGAAAGTAGAGGATCTCGGGCTGGTGGGCGAGCGGCTGATGGCGGAAGTAGATCTCTCGATAGGCGCCGAGGCCGACGCCGAGCACGGGGAACTCGCGCAGCAGCGGCAGCGAGGCGACGTACTGAGCCAGCCGATAGGCGATGCCCTCCGGCGCGATCGACAGCCGGGCCAGCACCGGGCCGAAGCCGATCCAGCCGCCGAAGGCGAGGACGCCGATCAGCAGCGCCCCGGTCACCGCCAGGCTACGTTGCACACGGCGCACGGCCCGGAGCAGGAGCAGCAGGGCCAGCAGCACGGTGGCCACGTTCACCAGCCCGCCCCGGCTGAGGGTGAAGACCAGCGCGATGGCCATGACCACGATGGCCACCAGCGGCAACGCGCGCCGCGCCGCCTGCTCGCGCAGCTCGCGGACCGACAGTCGCGCGGCCAGCGAGGGTGCCCGGGGCCCCTGGCGTCCGCGCGCGACCATCCAGCCCAGCCCGAGAGCGATCAGCATCGCCAGCCACGCGGCGAAGTGGTCGGGGTTCACGAACGTCCCGCTCACCCGGGCCGGGAACGCGTGCCCGCGCAGCCGGATCAGCGCCGACTCGCCGGTCAGGTAGTCGACCAGACCCAGGAAGGCCACGAGCCCGCCGGCGACCACGAGCAGGCGGACGACGTGGGCGAGCTGGCGGCGCGTGCGCACCGTCTGCACCACGAGCAGGTACATCGCGGCGTAGCCGGCGAACGTCAGGGCGGCGGCCGCGGTGTGGCGCGGCGCCACCGTGCCGAGGGCGAGGAACGGCGCCGGGAAGTCGGCGACGACCGTGGCGACCACGGTGGTGACGGGCGGGGCCGGCGCCAGCGCCCAGTCGACGAGCGCGCGGTTGCCAGCCACGAGCTGGACGACGATCAGGGCCAGCAGGAGCAGCAGCGGCAGGTCGAGCGGGGTCCGGCGCCACTCGAGGTCGCCGGCGGCCAGCGCGGCCGCGAGCCAGGCGGCCGCCGCCACGCCCACGAGCAGGAAGACGGCGGCCAGCGCCCAGCCGTGATGCGCACCCGAGGCCACCGGGGCGGCGAGGAGGGCCGCGAGGAGCGCGGCGCGAGCGGCGCGGACGAGGCTAGCGGTCGCCAGCGCGGCCGGCGCCCTCGGTCACGGAAACATGTAGCGGCTGATGTGCAGGTGCACACCGTGGCTGCCGGCCGGCTCCACCGTGACCTCGCCGGTACCGTCCAGGCGCGGCGTGCCCGCCCGCCGCAGCGCCGCGGTGAGCGCGAAGAAATCCTCGGCCACGAACGAGAGTGCGACCATGCCGGCGATGCCACCGACCTCGTGGGCCGGCACCACCAGGAGCGTGCCGCGCCCGACCGCCAGCATCGTCCGGGCACCGCCGTTCATCGCGACCTCGCCGAAGCCGAACAGCGACTGAAAGGTGCCGGCGGTGGCACGGACGTCCTCGCTGCCGATGACCAGGCGCTTGAGGCGCAGCGGCGAGGCGGGCTCCTCGCCGGCGGGTCCGGGCGGCGTGGCCAGCTCGACCAGCACGCCCGAGCACGCGCTCGGATGCAGGAAGCCGATCTGCCCGGCCAGGCCGGCGCGCGGCTTGCCGTCGACCATCGGCACCCCCCGCGCCTGCAGGTCGGCCAGCGAGGCAGCGACGTCCGGCGTCTCGAAGCAGAGGTGGTGAAGTCCCTCGCCCCGCTTGGCGAGGAAGCGGCCCACCGGCGTGGTCGGCCCCAGCGGCTCCAGCAGCTCGATCTCGCTCTCGCCGGCCGCCAGCAACGCGGCCCGCACGCCCTGCTCGGCGATCTCCGCCTCGCGCACCAGGGGCAGGCCGAGGACGTCCCGATAGAACCGGTAGGCGTCGCGCAGACGCTCCACCACGATTCCGACGTGATGAATCCGCCGCATCACCTGGGCATCCTCCCCTAGCGGACGAATGCCGCGGCCCGCCGGCTGCGCGCGTCGCGGATCCGAATTCGGTGGTTGATCAGCAGCGTCGCGGGCAGCCGCGTGGGCGCCACCCAGGCCAGGGCCAGCGTCTCGTCGCACGTCGTCAGCTCGCCGCCCCGTACCGAGCACTCGAAGCACACACTCACGTAGTGCCACACGTTGCCGTCCGGATAGCGCACGACCTGCCGCTTCGGCTCGGAGTAGACGCCGACCAGCCGCCGCACGCGCACGTCGAGCCCCGTCTCCTCCCGGACCTCGCGGATCACGGCCTCGCGGACCGACTCGCCGATCTCCACCGAGCCTCCCGGCAGGCCCCACTGCCCACCGTCCGAGCGCTGCTGCAGCAGCAACCGGCCGCGGCGATCGAAGATCACCGCGGAGGCGGCCACCCGCACTCCGAGCGCCCGCTGCCAGTCCGGCTCGAGGGCGAGCCCGGCGGCCACACTACGCGACGGCCGGGACGTCCGCAAGGCGCTCACGCCTCGTTGAAGAGCCGCTTGAACTGATCCCAGGCCATCGGCGGCGTGGCCCCGGCGGCGGTGTTGTCGTCGACGTGGGCCGGGGTCTTCATGCCGACCAGGGCGGTGCCGATCCCCGGCGTGGAACGCACGAACTGGATCGCGCGCTGGGCGTCCGTGATGAGGCCGGGCAGGTACTCGGTGACGACCGCGGGCAGGCCGCGGGTGAGCTGCCCCTGGTAGACGGAGGCCGAGGCCATCACGTACAGCCCGAGCCGGCGCGCCGCCTCCAGCGTGCTGACGAAGACGCCCTCCACTTTCTGGTTGGCGCGCGTGAAGGCCTCCGGCATGGCCAGGTTGTACGGAAGCTGGATGACGCGGAAGCGATGGTCGTCGCCGCCCACCTCGCGCGCCACGTCGACCAGCTCGGCCAGGGAGAGATAGCCGGACTCGCTCGGGTCGACCCGGAAGCCGTTCCAGGTGGCCGCGCCGTAGAGGCGCAGTCGGCCCTCGCGGCCGGCGTCTTCCAGCGCGGCGAAGGCCTCGCGCACCCGCTTGAGGAACTCCGGGCGCGGCACCTCGTCGAGCTGGGTCTCCGGGTTGTGGACGTAGTACACGTCGACGGTCTCGAGGCCGAGATTCGTCCGGCTACGGTCGAGCTGGTCGCGCAGGTAGCGCGGCGTCATGCAGTGCGAGCCCACGACGTCGCCGGGCTGGACGATGCCGGGCCGCAGGTAGGTCGCCTGGAAGTAGGCGGCGGGATCGCTCGGGACCTCGCCGTCGAACGGCAGGAAGCCGCCCTTGGTCGCCACCACGACCTCGTCACGAGCCAGCCCCCCGGGCCCCACCGCGGCCGCCACCGCGGCACCGATCGCCCGCTCGCTGCGCTGATGGCGATAGTTCACCGCGGTGTCGAGCACGTTCACGCCGCGCTCGAGGGCGCGGGTGACGGCCTTGCGGTAGAGCGCGTCGGTGGCGTCGTCCTCGCGCCCCAGGTACGTCCCGACGCCGATGGAGGCGGCGAGGGTGCCGCCGGCGAGCTCCCGGAAGTGTTCGGCGGGGACGCGACCCGAGAGGCGGTCGCGGTACCGGGCGGTGCCCTCCGCGGTGGCGTGTCCGCCGATCATGGGGCTCATTATGCTATCGACTGGGCCGTCAGGCCTCGCGATAGACGACGAGGATCAGCCCCTCGACGATCAGGCAGATCGTCCACAACCAGCCGGGGCCTCGCCCTGCCCCGGGCAGCCGCAGCTCCAGCCACCGGCCCCAGCCCGGCGAAGGCGCCGAACAGGCCGAGCGGTGCGTGGGTCACCTCGGTCAGGAACTCGTCCTTGAGGTTGAACATCGCGTGCGAATGCGTGAGCAGCAGGCCGCCGCCGATCGCGCACAGCAGCGGGAAGACGTAGCCCCACGGCCGGACGGGCAGGCGCCCGGTGCGCACCATCCACTCGAACACCGCGAAGGAGACGATGAGCACGACGAAGGCGCGGTGCTGCAGCACGTCGGGCAGCAGGAAGCTCTCCCAGAAGCCGGCCGGCCCGAGCGGCCACGCGCGCGGGTCGTTGCGCAGGAAGAGGAAGCCGGCCAGGCCGAGCAGGACGAGCGGCCAGTGGCGCGCCGCCCGCACGCCGAGTCGCTCCAGCGCGGCCAGGAGCCCCATGATGAGCACGAAGAAGCCGGCCCAGTGATGGTTGTACTCCGACCACGCCCGCTCGATCGGGCTCGCGCCGGGTGACCGGCGCCATCAGCGGCTCCGCCTTGGCGATCAGCTCGGCCACCGACGGGCTGGTGAGCCGCGGCGGCGTCGGCCGGAAGCGGTCGGCCACCTCGGCCACGGTCGCGCGGTCGGTGGTGACGTCGACCGCCGGCGGCAGCGAGGTGAGCGACGCCGCCGCGAACAGCACGGTGACGCCGAGACCCAGCTCGACCTCCACGAAGCGCAGCAGCGCGGACGCCGCGTCCCGCGCTGGCTGCCCGCACCGATCGGAGGTTCATGGCGGCCAGCACGAGCACGGCCGCCAGCAGCACCACCTTGCTCAGCACCATTACCCCATACGCCGTCCCCACCAGCGCCGCCCACTCCCCCACGTACTGCCACGTCAGCGCCACCCCCGCCACGACCAGCACGAGGACGGAAACGAAGGCCAGGTTCGAGAACCTTCCGATCACGACCGCATCGTCGACAGCACCAACGCCGACCACGTCGTCGACGGATCGCCCCGAGAGATCATGACCGACCACGTCACTGTCTCGAACGGCAAGACCCGACGCGTCGGATCCACTCCCCTTCTCGAACGGGCCACCCTCGCCCTTACCCGTGTAAGCAGCCCCCGCTCCAACAGACCTCGGCCGTCGCGCCTGGCGCGCCCGGAATCCTGCAAACACCGTCAGGTGCGCCAGCCCGCCGATCCAGACGGCGGCGGCGAGCTGGTGGGCGGCGTCGAGCATCAGCAGCAGCGTACGATCCTCCACGCGCGCCACGGCGTGGCTCAGCACCGCCGAGCTCACGACCAGCAGCACGGCCCCCGCCCCCAGCGCGTGCCAGGCCAGCGCTCCCGCCGGGTCCCGGGACAGCCGCCGGGCGAGGTAGCCCACCGCGAGCGCCAGCGCGATTCGCGTGAGCGCCGTGGCCGCGAAGGTGGTCTCGAGGAACTCGGCGAGCGGCCAGCCGGCCGCGGTGCGCAGCTCGGTGAGCGCGACCAGGAGCGTGGAGGTCTGGGCCAGCGCGGCCAGCCCGGCCGCGACGGCCACGACGCGCAGGGCCAGCGTGGTCGGCCCCGCCGGCGGCCGGTCCGGCCCGGCGCGCAGGATCAGCCGCGACCAGACGACACCGCCGAGAACCAGGCTCGAGAGGACGAGGATCGCGCCCCGCAGCAGAACGTCGAGGAAGCCCGCCATGCCTCAGGGCGCCAGACGGAACTCGAAGCGGCCGGACACGACGTGGCCGTCCTTGGAGAGGACCTGCCACTCGACCCGCCAGCGACCGGGCGGGAGGGCGGGAACGGCGGCCGTCAGGCGATCAGCCGCGCCCTCGGCGGCGACGTCGAGCTGGCGGACGGCGCCAGCGTCGTCCAGCAGTCGAATACGTGACAGCGACTTCTCGATACGATTGTTGAAGCGCAGCAGCAGCTCGGGGGGCGGGGTGGCGAGAGTGGCGCCGGCCGACGGGGCCGACTCCAGCAGCAGCGAGTGGGCGCCGGCCGGTCCCGCGACGGCCAGCGCCAGGCCCGTCGCCAGGACCCACCGCCTCGCGCCGGTCAACGCCAGTCGTCGAGCACGAGGTCGGCGGAGTCCTCGCCGTCCTCCTGCTTGCCCTTCTCCATCCGCACCATGGTGAAGTCGACCTGGTAGCCGCACTTCACCAGAGTGCTGTAGGCGAGCCAGTATCGCAAGTACACGGGCAGGATGACGCGAGCCAGGCCGTGCTCCTGGGCGAGGTCCTCCACGCTGGAGACGAACAGCTCCAGGTGCTCGGGCTTGCGGTGCCGGGGGTCGATGGCCAGGTACTTCACGTAGACGGCCCCGGTCGGCGCCTCGCTGACGCCAGGCGTGTGATAGATCGCGAAGCCGATCAGCTCGCTGCCACGCTCGAGCAGCAGCGTGTCGCCGAGGGCGAGGCCGTCGACGATCTCGACTTCCTTGGAGAGGTCCATCCCGCGGCAGAGGGCGTTGGTGATCCGGTGGAACCGACCGAGCGCCGCCTTCTTCTTCGTCTCCTCCAGCCCGGAGTAGCGCCGCACGCTCAGCGCCCCCTTGGCGGGCTTGGGCAATACGGTGCGGGTGCCGGGGCGGTCGAGCGCGCGGCTCATGATGGCCGTCAGCAGCTTGGGCCGGTAGCCGAACTTGTGGTAGATGGCCAGGTGCTTGGCGCTGTGCGGGTAGGTCACCGCCCCGTGCAGCGTGGCCTTGTTCTCCTCGAAGAAGTCCTGCACGGCGCGGATGAGCTGCTGGGCGATCGTCTGATTGTGGTAGTTCGTGAGCACCGCCACCGGGCCGAGCAGCCCCACCGTGCCCCAGGTGACGGCCAGGGCGGCGCCAACGATCTTGGCGTTGTCCTCCTCGGCGACGAAGCAGCCCCACGGCTCCATCAGCCAGCGGTGGTGCACGTACTGGGCGCCGTTGAACGCCTGGCGCGGCCGCGTGCCCAGCTGACGCTCGAGGAAGTCGCCGAAGCTCTGCTCGAACACGTCGCGGACCTTGGAGAGGTCACCCTTGCGGACTCGCCGGATCTGCACCTTGGGCAGGCGCCCCTGCGGATCCAGGCCCGCCCGATCGACGGTGGCCCTCACGAGGCGCCCGCGAGATCTTCCAGCAGCGTGATGACGCCCGAGTGATCGAGGCCGCCGCGGCCCTTCACGCGCAGCGCGCTGAAGAGCTCCTGCACGACGGCGGTGGTCGGCAGCGGCACCCCGAGCGCGCGCGCGGATTCCATGATCAGCCCGAGATCCTTGAAGTGCAGATCGATCTTGAAGCCCGGGTTGTAGGTGTTGCGCCACGTAGTTGGCCTTCTTCTGCTCCAGACACTTGGAGCCGGCCAGGCCGCCGCCGAGCGCGGTGAGCAGCAGCTCGCGATCGAGCCCGGCCTTCTTGCCGAGCGTGAGGGCCTCGGCGAGCGCGGTGAGGTTCACGGCCACGATGATCTGGTTGGCGAGCTTGGTGAAGCCACCGAAGCCGAGCGGGCCGAGCAGCGTGATCGTCTTGCCCATCGCCTGGAAGATCGGCAGCACCTTCTCGAACACGGCCTTGTCGCCGCCGACCATGATCGACAGCGCGCCGTCGATGGCGCCCTTCTCGCCGCCGGAGACCGGCGCGTCGAGCATCGCCACGCCCTTGGCCGCGAGCGCCTTGCCGACCTTCTTGCGACACGATCGGCGAGATCGTAGACATGTCGGCAGGATCAGGCCGCGCCGCGCGCCCTCGATGATGCCGTCCTGGCACCGAGCGCCACCTGCTCGACGTCGGGCGAGTTCGGCAGCATCGTGATCAGCACGTCGCACTGAGCAGCGACGTCCTTGGACGAGGCCGCGGCCTTGGCGCCGGCCTTGACGATCTCGTCGACGGGACCCTGGCTGCGGCTGTGGACGACCAGCGAGTAGCCAGCCTTGAGGAGGTTCTTGGCCATGGGACGGCCCATGATTCCCAGGCCAATGAATCCAATGACTTGAGCCATGACTCCCCCCGATCCTCTCCGCGTCGGCCAAGCGCCGACAAGTAACACATAGTTATCGAGGTGGTCAAGGTCGAACCAGGATTGGCACCCCTTGAACCCAGGTCTGGAGCACCTTCACGTCCTTGATCGCATCGGTCGGACCTTCGAGTGGGTCGCCTGATAGCACGAGGAAATCCGCACGCTTGCCGGCCACGAGGCTACCCCGGTCGGCCTCCAGTCCGACGGCTCGAGCGGCGTCCAGAGTGTACGCGCGCAAGGCGTCCTCGGCCGCGAGCGCCTCCTCCAGCCCGGAGGGCTCACCGTGCCGGGTCCGTCGGGTGACGGCGGCCTGGATGCCGAGAAGCGGGGAGTTCTCCCCGCAGGGATAGTCGGAGGAAAACGCCTGGCGCAGCCCGGCGGCCCGGGCGGTGGCGAACGGACGCAGCATCAGCTCGGGCGACGGAGAGCTCCCGCCGTGGTCCCAGATGAACGAGGGCTGGACGACCACCCACACGCCGAGGTCGACCAGCCGCGTGAGCAAGGCGCGGTCGAGGAACATCGCGTGGTCGACCCGCACCCGTCCGCGTCCGGCCGGCTCCCGCTCGAGCGCGTCCTCGATGGCGCCGACCGCGTTCTCCACGCCCCGGTTGCCGAGCGCGTGACAGACGACACCGCGCCCGCTCCGCCAGGCGGCGACCATGCGGGCGGCCAGCGCGTCGCGCTCGTAGAACAGGAAGCCGGTCACGCGATCCGCCATCCGCATCGCGCACCGGTAGCCGCCGTCGGCGAAGAGCTTGACCGGCGCCCCCGGGGCGGCGTCGTCGGGCGGGTCGAACCATCCCGTCGAGCCCACGCGGACCTCGGCCACGTCGATGGCCAGCGCGCCGGCGGCGCGGGCCTCGGCGTAGCGCCGGGCCATCGCGGGGGTCACGGCGGCGTCCTGGATCGTCGTGAGGCCGAGCGCGGCGTAGCGCAGCGAGGCCTCCCGCGCGACGTCCACGAACCGCGCCTCCCAGCCCGCGCGGGAGGCCGTCTCCACCGTGCCGATCGCCCGCTCGAACAGCAGGCCGGTAGGCTCGCCGGCCTTGTCGCGGGCGATCTCGCCGCCCGGCGGGTCAGGGGTGGCGCGCGTGATGCCGGCCGCGGCGAGCGCGCGCGAGTTCGCCACCGCCTGGTGATGGGAGCAGTGCATCAGCAACACAGGCCGATCGGCGACGGCGGCGTCGAGGTCGGCACGCGTAGGGTGCCGGCGGCCGGGCAGCCGCCCGTGATCGTAGCCGACGCCGCGGACCCACTCCCCGGCCGGCGTGTCGGCGGCGGCGCGCACGAGGAGCGCTTGCAGTGCCTCCACGCTGTCGGCCGTCCGGCAGTCGGGCCAGAAGACCTCCAGCGCGGCGATCGAGAAGTGGTTGTGGGGATCGACGAAGCCGGGGATGACGGTACGCCCCTCGAGATCGATCACCTCGTACTCGTCCTCGCGCAGCCACAGGATCTCGTCGCTGCCGCCCACCTCGACGATCCGGCCGTCCTTCACGGCCAGGGCCTGGGCGACCGGCAGCGAGTCGTCCTGGGTGAGAACAGTGGCGTTGACGAGGAGGTGGATCACGACTCCCCCGCGAGCGCGGCCAGCGCGCGGCCGCTCAGCCCGGCCACCCGGGCGTCGCTGATCCGGGCGCCGAGCCGCCGGTAGAAGCGCCGGGCGCGCGTGTTGGAGCCGCGCACACCCCACCCGAGACTGCTGACGCGGCGGCGGACCGCCTCGCGCGCGACGGCCCGCACCAGCGCCCGGCCCACGCCGTGGCCGCGCCGGCGCGCCACCACGAACAGATCGAGCATCCACAGCTCGGGGGCGGCGAGGTCGGTGTTGTAGCCGGCGATGACGGAGGCGTACCCGACGACGCGGCGATCGATCTCGGCGATCCAGACGCCGAAGCGCCGGCGGCGGCCGAAGGCGTCGCGGCGCACGATGGCCGGCGTGAAGCGCTGGGGCAGACGCTCATGGCGATTGAGCGCGTTGGCCAGCCGGGCGATGACGGAGGCATCGTCCGGCCGGGCGCGGCGGATGCGAACGGCGGCTAGGCCTTGCTGCCCCAGAGCTCTTTGGCCAGCCAGTCCAGGCCGAGGTCCTTGAGCGTCTTCGGCAGCGGCTTGCCGGACTTCCGGTCGTAGCCGACCTCGGCGTACCAGATGTCGACCATCGTCTCCCACTGGGCACTGATGGCCTGGCCCTTGGCGGGGCCGTCGTACCGGCGTGGAGCCGTAGCGCTTGGACGGGCACTCGAGGTCCGGCGTCGATGCCCGCACCGCAGCGTTGAACGGCGCGGTTGATCGCCGCCGTCCGCCGGCCCAAGCGCATGGCCTCGTCGACGCGTGTAGTCCCAGCCGGTCGCCGCCGACAGCGCGCGGCAGAGTTCTCCAGCCGCGTCCGCGTGGTGAAGATGCAGACGCCGAGCGAGTCCTCGAAGTTGCGGCGGCCGCGGCAGCCGGCCACCAGCTTGGCGACCTGCCTCGCCGTCGAACGGGTTGATGCGCGCCGGGCATGCCCGAGCTCGGTCTGGTGCACGGGGTTGCCCGTCTCCATGGTGGCCGTCGACGACGTGCAGGTGTCGAGCATCTCCTCCCAGCGCGCCCGGTGATCGTGGCCGCGCGGGCGAGGCACCCTTGCCGGTGTAGATGGCGCACTCGGCGGCGGCGCCGCCGAGCTTCTCGGAGGCGCGCTTGACGCCCTCGGCGAGGAGGTCGCCGAAGCCCTGGCGCTTGCTGATCATCTGGATCAGCCGGTCGGCGCCCTCGACGTCGCCCCACTTGAGCTGGAAGCCGAGCTGCTCCTTGGTGATGTAGCCCTTCTCCTGGCACTCCATCACCCAGCCGCACAGCCAGCCGAACTCGTTCACGTCCACGCACGGCGCGGTCGCAGCTGCGTGTTCAGCCAGGAGACGCCGTCGGTGTCCGGTGACGCCGATCGTCCAGCCCGCGCCCGACCAG
Source organism: uncultured Candidatus Rokubacteria bacterium (assembly GCA_963827505.1). Classification (GTDB taxonomy): domain Bacteria; phylum Methylomirabilota; class Methylomirabilia; order Rokubacteriales; family CSP1-6; genus AR5. Next base: position 1,098,135 of record CAWHBD010000001.1, read on the forward strand.
CCCTCGTACTCCGGCTCGTCGACGATCTTGCCCTTGTGCGCGCCGCTGCGCGGATCACCTGCATGTGGCAGTGGTGCATGCCGCACGCGTTGCACTGGTGCCCGCGGTGGTCGAAGCCCTCGCGCAGCTTGGGCGCCTCCCACGTCGACATGTCCACGCCCGGTGACGTTGGTCGTGTAGTTCTTGATCGGCAGCGCCCCCAGCTTGGACAGGTTCACCACGCCGGGCAGCGTGCCGTAGCTCGTAGAGGGTAGCGCGCGGACGGGTCGGTCTGGAGGTCGTGGGCGATGTCGTCGGCGGCCTGCACGAGCCCGCGGGGGTCGGCGGCCCGCAGCGCCTTGGTGCCCTCGCACGATGGCCACCGCCTTCACGCTTCTTCTTGCCCATCACGGCGCCGCACGCCGTTCTTGGAGGCGACGTGGCCGTAGTCGCCCTGGATCGCCGCGAAGCGCACCAGGTTCTCGCCGGCCGGCCCGATGCGAGTAGACCGAGAGCTGGTGGCCGGCGCAGCCCGAGCTCCTCGCTCGAGCGCGTCCTGCGTCTCCCAGGTGTCCTTGCCCAGGAGGTGGCGGGCGTCGCGCAGCTCGACGCGGTCGTCGTCGATGTAGAGGTAGACCCAGCTCCTTGGACTGGCCCTGGAACACGATGGCGTCGTAGCCGCGAGTACTTGAGGTTGGCGCCGAAGAAGCCGTTGGCCTGGGTGGACGTCGGCGCCGTTGGTCACGGCGCCGCTGGTGACGACGGTGAGCCCGCCGGTCCCCCACACCGGCAGCCCGGCCAGCGGGCCCGGTGGCGAGGATCAGCCGGTTGTCCGGGATGGTCCCAGCACGTTGCACCTTGGCCTGCGCGACCTCGCTCGTAGAGGATGCGCGCGCCCAGGCCGATGCCGCCGAGCGTGACTCGCGCATCTCCTCGGGCTTCGCCCACGGCTCGCGCCCAGCAGCTGCCGCTTCGAGAGGTCGACGCGGAGGAGCTGGCCGGCGAAGCCGCCGGGCATCGGCGCGGCTGCAGGCTTGGCGGCTTCGTCGGGTCGCGGTCATCGGTCACTGGGCTCATACGGCCACCGGGGCTGTCACCTGGGCGCCAGCGACGGGCCGCCCCAGGACGGTTTCGGGCAGCAGCGTGCTCGTCGTCTGGGCGGCGATGAACGCGGGCTTGACGTCGAACGGGTTGCGGCGCAGGTGCTCCTTGCAGCGCCCGAGCGGCTGCCCGCTCTGCACGAGGCCCTTCAGCATGCCGACGTCGTTGGTCGTCCAGATGTCGTTGGAGCGGCCGATGATGATGGCGCCGGTCAGCCGGTCGCCCGTGAAGAGCAGCTTGCGGTACGCCATGCGGTCCTTCTCGAGGCCGCTGATCGCCTCGGCCTTGGCGTCGTCCCAGGCGCCGAACGAGGCGACGTCGAGGTGGCAGACCTCCACGATGTTGATGATGAGGCTGCCGCGATACGCGCACGTCGCGGCCCGCCATGTTGGCGCCCGACCACCCGGCCGTGCTCCTGGGCGGTCGGCTCGATGGCGTGCACGGCCGGCCGCCCGAGATCAGGTCGCGGCCCTGCGGCGACGTCGCCGGCCGCGTAGACGTTGGGCACGCTGGAGCGCAGGTGGTCGTCCACGACGATGCCGCTGCTCGATCGTTGACGCCCGAGTCCTTCAGCCACTCGAGGTTGGTGCGGATGCCGGTCGCCATGATCACGACGTCGGCGAGCAGGTCCGGCCCCGCCGAGAAGCTTCAGCCGCTTGCGGTCCTTGGCGTCCTCGATCTTCGTCAGCTTGACGCCGGTCCGCACGGTGACGCCGTGGGCCTTCGAGCCAGCCCTCGACCAGCTCGGCGCCGGTGGCGTCGACCATGCGCGGCAGGATGCGCGGGGCCAGCTCGACGACGGTGAGCTTGGCCCCGAGCGAGAGGATCGAGTTGAGGATCGTGAAGGAGATGAAGCCGGCGCCGACCATGACCACGTGGCTGCCGGGCGTGACGCCGGCGAGCACGCCGCCGCGCCTCGTCGAGCGTCCAGAACGAGTGCACGCCGCGGCCGTCGGCGCCGGGCACCGGGGCCCGCGCCGCCGAGGAGCCGGTGGCGATCAGGCAGTCGTCGTACTCGACCTTGGTGCCGTCGTCGAGGGTGCACACGTTGGCCTGCGGGTCGAGCGCCGGCGGCCCGCCGGCCGATCAGCGCCTTCACCTTCCAGCGCGGTCAGGCGGCGCCGGCGGCGCGTGAAGACGTGCGACTCGGCGATCGAGCGGTCGAGGTAGTACGGCAGCACCATGCGCGAGTACGGCCGCTCGGCCGCTGACCAGCGTGATCTCGGAGGCGCTCGTGCTCTTCCTCGCGGATCGTGCGGATCGCGTTCATGCCCGGCGGTGCCGCCGCCGATGATGAGGTGGCGGGTCGGCATCAGCGGGCTCCTTCCAGCGCGAGCACGTGGCTCGACGCGCTCGCGCGGCGAAGTCGCCGATCCAGTCGACCGTCGCGACGTCCTCGTACTCGATGGCCGCGGTCGGGCAGGCGTGGGCGCAGGCGGGGTCGCCGCCGCACAGGTTGCACTTGAAGGCCTTCCGCGTGTCGAGGGTCGTAGAACATGGTCCCGTACGGGCAGGCGATCGTGCACAGCTTGCAGCCCACGCACTTGTCGTCGATCACGTCCTTGGCGCCGGCCGCGTTGATGGTGATGGCGCCCACCGGGCAGGCCGTCATGCACCAGCCCTCGTCGCACTGCGTGCACGTGTAGGGCGCGTAGGAGGTGTGACCCTCGAACGGCGACACCCGGATGACCGACTTGGCCGGCTGGAAGGCGCCGGTCTGCACGTACGAGCAGGCGATCTCGCAGCGGAGGCAGCCGGTGCAGCGCTCTGGCGTCAGCTTGAGCACTTTCATGCGCGCGTCTTCTTCCCCTGGTGGCGCCGGTCACTCATGCCGGCCACGTCGCCGCCCGCACCCGCGAGATCGTGGCATTGTCCGGCGCCTCGATGATGGATATGAGCTGTGGGGCGATCCCCGCCGTAACGCCGCGTAGTATAACACCGCGATTCACGATCGACCCACGCGCTGAGGTCCCGCAAAGCCCCCCTCCGAGATCAAACAGGTGCCTGATCGCTCGACGGCTTGAGGAACGTGTAGACCGAGGTGAAGTCCTTGCGGCCCAGGCCGTGGGACGACGCCAGGCGCAGCACCTGCTGGGCGGCGCGCGCCACCACGGCGGGCACGCGCAGCTCGCGAGCGGCGTTCACCGCCAGGCCGAGATCCTTGGCCATGAGATCGGTCATGAAGCCGGGCGCGTAGTCGCGGCTGGACGCGGCGCGGGGCACGAGGCCGGGCACCGGGTGAGCCTGCTGCATGACCCAGGTATTGCCCGACGACTTCGAGATGACGTCGGTGAGGATCTTGGGATCGACACCGAAGCCCTCGGCGATCCGGAACGCCTCGCTCACGGCGACGGCGGCCACGCCCGCGATGAGGTTGTTGCAGATCTTCGCCGCCTCGCCACTGCCGACGGCGCCGACGTGGATGACGTTGGCGCCCATCGCCGCCAGCACCGGCCGCGCCTCCTCGAGGTCGCGGGCATCGCCGCCCACCATGATGGCCAGCGTGCCGTCGACCGCGCCCGGCACGCCCCCCGACACCGGCGCGTCGATGAAGCGCGCCTTTCGGCCGGCCAGCGCGGCCGCCACCCGGCGGGAGACCCCGGGGTCGATCGTGGACATGTCCACGCACAGCCGGCCGGCCGCCACCGATTCCAGGACGCCGCCCGCGCCCAGGTAGACGCTCTCGACGTGCGACGAGGACGGCAGCATGGTGACGAGCAGCTCGCTCCCCTTCACCGCCTCGGCCACCGAGGCCGCGCCGGTCGCGCCGAGCTTGACGGCGGCGGCCAGGGCGGTGGGCACGACGTCGTAGGCCAGGACCGGGAACCCCTTCTTGAGCAGGTTGGCGAGCATCGGCTGACCCATGGTGCCGGTGCCGATGAATCCGATGTTCATGACGTTCTCCTTTGTGCCCGCCTCGCGGGTCGGCGCGCTATCATCACGGGCTGTGTCGGGTCCGTCAAGTACGGGGCGGCTGCGCGGGCTGGCGCTGATCGGACTGGCCGCGGTGTCGTGGGGGACGACGGGCTCGGTCACCACCGTGCTGGTGGCGACGGCGGGCACGACACCGCTCGTAATCGGCGCCGTGCGCATGCTGATCGCCGCCGTCCTCCTCGCCGTCCTCGCCCGCACGATCACCGGCTCGCTGCGCGTGGCCCGCGCCGATCGCTGGCGCTGCGTGGTACTCGGCGTGTGCATGGCCGCGTTCCAGGCGTGCTACTTCAGCGCGGTCACCCTCACCGGCATCGCCGTCGCCGCGCTGATCGCGATCTGCTGCGCGCCCCTGCTCATCGCCGGGTTGGCGGCCGCGGTGCTCGGCGAGCGCCTCACCGGCCGCGTCGGCGGCGCCCTCGCGCTCGGCATCGCCGGCACCGCGCTGCTCATCGTGGGCCCGCGCACCGCCGCCGATGTCTCCGCGCCGTTCGTGGCCGGCGTGCTGCTCGCCCTCGGCGCCAGCCTCGCCTACGCCCTCTACGTCGTGCTGGCCAAGGCGGCGCTGGCGCGGACGGGCCCGCTGCCGCTGGCGGCGGCGAGCTTCGGCGTGGGCGCGCTGGTGCTGCTGCCCATGCTGGCCGGCCCCGACGTCGGCCGCCAGCTCGGGCTCGGCTGGGCGTGGCTGCTTTACCTCGGCGCCGTCACCACGGCCGGCGCCTACGCCATCTACACGCTCGGCCTGCGCGAGGTGCCGGCCTCCAGCGCCGGCGTCGTGGCGCTGCTGGAGCCGCTCACCGCCACCGGCCTCGGGGTCTTCCTCTTTGGCGAACGGCTCGGCGCCGCCGGAGCGGCGGGAGCCGTGCTGCTCTTCGCCGCGCTGGGCCTGCTCGTCACCCGGGAGACGGCGTGAGGCCGCGGGTGATCCTGCCCACGTACGAGGAGAGCGAGAGCATCGGCGACCTGCTCACCGATCTCCGCGCGCGGCTCGGCCCGGCGGCGCGCATCCTCGTGGTCGACGACGGCTCGCCCGACGGCACCGCGGATCTCGTCCGGGCCGCGGCCGCCCGGGACCCCGGCGTCGAGCTCCTCGCCCGGCCCGGCAAGCTCGGGCTCGCCTCCACGTACCAGACCGCCCTGCGGCACGTGCTGGACGAGGCACGAGACGACTGCGTGGTGACGATGGACGCCGACTTCTCGCACCACCCTCGCTACGTCCCGTCGATGATCGCGGCCGCCGGGAGCGCCGACCTCGTGATCGGCTCGCGCTACGTCACCGGCGGCGGCATCGACAACTGGGGCGTCCGCCGCCGGCTGCTCTCGCGGGCCGGCAACTGGTACGCGCGAGCCGTCACCGGCACCCCCGTGCGCGATCTCACCGCCGGCCTCACCTGCATGCGCACGGACTTTCTCCGCACGGTCCCCTTCGAGCGGATCGAGGCCCGCGGCTACGCCTGGCTGATCGCGCTCAAGACACTCTTCCACCAGCGCGGCGCCCGCATCTGCGAGCTCCCCATCCGCTTCGTCGAGCGCCGCTCTGGCCACTCCAAGCTCTCCACCAACATCGTCTACGAGGGCCTCGTCGAGCCCTGGCGCATCCGCCGCCACCCGGCGTCCTGACCTCCGTCGTCCTACCGTGACGGAGCCGGCTGGGCGAGCTTGCGCTCGGCGTCCTCGACGAGCAGCCGGATCTTCGGCAGGTCGGCGTCGTCCCGCGGCTCCAGCGCGAGATAACGCCGCCAGTGGCGCACCATCGGTGCCAGCGCGTCGGGCCGCGACTGCGCCAGGAACTGGTAGGCGACCCCGAGGTTTCGGAGGACGACGGGCGCGACGGCGGGTCGGGCGGCCAGCCGCTCCAGCACGCGGACCGTCGTCTCCTGGGCGGCGGTATCGCCGGGGCGGCGGGCGACCAGGCGCACGAGGGCGAGGCCGAAGCGCTCGTAGTCCTTCCAGTAGGCCGTCGCGAGCGCGCGCTCCCAGCTCGACGAAGGATAGGGCTCGGCCCGGCCGGGATCGAAGCGTGCGAACGACGCCTCGTTGTCGCGTGTCCACGTCGGGAATTCCGGTTCCTGACCGCGCGGCCGGACCTGCTCGACGAGGCCGAGTGGCCACAGCGCGTACGCCTCCTCCAGGGTCCGCAGCCACGGCGCCCGGTTGCACACGACCACGGGGTGCCGGCCGATGTTGGCGTCGAGGAACTGCCCGAAGGTGAACGCACCCGGCGGCAGGACCAGCTCCGGCATGTGTCGCGCCGCCACCGTCCGGAACCACGGCAGCGGTACGACGCCGATCGGCAGCACCCGCACGTCAGGCCGGAGCCCCTCGACCGCCTGCAGATAGCGCACGCTGCCGATCGTGTCGTCGCTCGACACCAGCAGCACGCCGCCCGACGGCACCGAGCGCAGGACCGCCTCGCCGTAGTCGCGCACGAGCGTGTTGGCGTGGGCGCGCATCTCGGCGCCGTGCGCGAGGCCCAGCGCCAGCGGCAGCGCGGCGGCCACCGCCCAGCGCAGCCAGGGGCCGACGCGGGTGCCCAGCGTTCGTCCGACCTCGGCCAGCCCGAGGCCGAGCAGTCCCGCCACCACCACGAGCCCCTGCTGCCAGAACCGCTCCTGCATGAACACGTGCAGCGGATCGTCGAGCCGTACGTTGGCCAGGTAGCAGAACACCACCAGGTAGAAGAGCAGGGCCGCGAGCCAGAAGCCGGTGAAGCGACGGGCCGGACCGGCCCGGCGCAGCCCGGCGAGGGCGGCCACACCGAGGGGGATCACGGCGAAGAGTGTGGCGCGGGCGGCGTCGCGCCAGAACAGCGCGAAGCGCGGCCACAGCGAGCCGCCGCTGCCGATGCTCTCGTCGGCGAGGCGAAAGGTGCCGTACTCCCGCCGGAAGAAGTGATCGAGGAAGCCCGACCACGTCGCGGTGTCGCCCCACGTGACCACCGCCGGCCGGGCTGCCGCTAGCGCCAGGTAGATGTAGGGCGCGAAGCCCAGCACGGTCGCGACCGCGAGGCCCCCGACGACGCGCGGGTCGAGCAGACGTCGGCCGGCGAGGAACAGCACCAGCAGCCCGCACGGCAGGCTGAAGAAGATGAGCGTGTGATGGTTGGACAGCCCCAGGCTCAGCCAAAAGGTGGCGAGGTAGAGCGTGCGCAGGGGGACGGCACCATCGCCGGCCTCGCGGAGCAGGCGGGCCGACCAGTAGAGCAGCCCCGCCGCGAAGAGGTTGTTGAGCGCGAAGACCTCGGCGGTGATGGCGTACGGCCACACGAGCGGCGCAAACGCGAAGAGGCCGGCCGCCAGCAGACCGGCGGCCGGGTCGCCGCTGAGCCGCACGACCGCGCGGCAGAGCAGCATGGCCGCGCCCGCATCGCACAGGGCCGAGAGGAGATTGACCCGCCAGGCCACACTGCCGACCGGCAGCAGCGTCATGAGCTTGCCGAGCATGGCGTGCAGCGGGTACCCGGGCGGATGGGCGACGCCGCCGAGATAGGCGACGGCGATCAGTTCGCCGCTGTCGCCGCCGTTGACGGTCGGGCTCAGCGTGGCGAGATAGACGCCGAGCGGCACCAGCCCGGCGGCCAGCGTGGTGGCGAGCGTGGCGCGCGTCCACTCCGTCGCCGGCGGCGGCGTCACCGGGGCGACGGCCGGGCCGGCGCGTCCGGCCCGCGGGCCCGACGCCCGCCCGCGCCGGCGGCGACTCACCGCGACCGGCCCCGGCGCCGCGCCCGCACTACCCGGTGGCGATGGGTCGCGACACCGCGCGGCTGAAGGTGCAGTTGGGCACGACGGCCGAGTGCTTGCCGGAGCCGCCGGCGACGAGCACGAAGATGTCGTCGGGCGACGGCACCCGCGGCAGCCGGGCGTCCGGATCGCTGGTGGCGTTCATCCACGCCGGCCAGTCCTGCATGCCGTACATGCCGCCCAGCCGCATGAGGCTCAGCGGCTGGCGGGCGTTCTCGTAGACGAACCGCTGCACGTCGGCCCGGGTGAGGCCGTCGCCGGCGACGGTCCGGGCGTGCTCGGGGCCGAGGACGACCATGAGCTGCGCCTGCGAGAAGTACCAGCCCACGTTGGACCCCAGCGAGACCGCGGTGTCGGCGACGTTGGCGAGGATGCCGCTGGCCGTGGTGGAGACGTGGTCGTTGACGTTGTGCGGGCCCTCGCCGCCGTAGACGGTCACCACGTCGCCTTCGCGCAGCGGCGCCCCACGGCGAGGCCGCCTCGTTCTCGGCGATGCAGTAGGCGAACTTGGCGGGGCTGCCCTGGGTGGCCATGTCGTAGCGACCCGGCCAGGCGCCGCCCACGTTCAGCAGGATGAGGCGGATGGCCCGGCCGATGGTGGCGTTGGCGCGGAAGCCGGGGCCGAAGCAGCCGCTGCCTCCGTGCAGGCCGATCCGCCGGCCGTAGGGGCCGTTGACGACCAGCAGCGGCGCCACCGGGTGCGTCGTCGCCTGCACCCCGTAGAGATTGAAGGTCGGGTCCAGCATGGCCTCGACCGCGGCGACGATGATGGGGAACGCGGCCGGCTCGCAGCCGGCCATGACCGCGTTGATCGCGAGCTTCTCGAGCGTGGCTTGCCGCCACAGCGGCGGCATCGAGCCGAGCGACGCGCCCGCCGTCGCGCCCGCCGAGCATCGCGGCGACGCGCTCGGGCGTGGGGGCGACGATGGGCAGCCCGTCGCCCCACGAGCGCTGGGTGAACTCGGCCAGCAGCCCCATCGGATCGTCGTCGAGCATGGCATCGGGCTCGGCGACGCTCACCACGATGCCGTGATCGGCCGGCGCGACCGGGCTCGGCGCGCCGCCCGCCCCTTCGATCAGGCTGGCGAGCTGCTCGAAGGCCTGCCGTGAGCGGCGGGCGACCGAGTCGGGCCGCTCGCCGCCGAGCGGGTGGTCGATGATGAGCAGAGGCAGCCCGGAGACGCCCAGGGCGGCGAGCTCACTGACGGCCAGCCCCTGGAAAGCGGTCGTCGCGATGAGGCCGGCGGCAGTGCCAGCTCTTCGCCAGCTCGACTGCGTCGTGGAGACTCCACGACGTGCACGACCCTCAGTCGGCGGAGCCGGCGAAGACGACGTCGCACTCCTTGCTGAGCGCCGCGATCACCTCGGGGGCGGCCGGAGTGGCGGCGTTGGCCTTGCGGCGATGCACCACGGCCTTGACGCCATAGCGCTCCCGCAGCAGCTCGCCGATGCCGCCGGTGAGCCGGTCGAAGTTCGACTTGGTGTTGTCGAGGAAGCCGACCGTGCGACCGCTCCACTGACGGGGCAGCGGCGGAACGGCCATCGACTGGGTGGCGACGACGCCCACGGGGCTCAGGACTCGGATGCGGGCCATGCGTGTCTCCTTCTGGGACGGCGTGACGGTGCGCTCAGAACCGCATCTTACCGGACGGGGCTGGGGCACGGCGCGAAGTTCGTGCCGCTCGGGGGCTCGTACCGGCCCTCGCACCACGGCGGTCCTTCCGGGGCCGGCCGTGCGAGCGATCGGGACTCGCCGACCGACGGCGCCGCCGGTGCCCACCGAGGCTCGCTGGATGGCGAGGCTGCCACCGCGACCGACCGGGATTCGCCGAGCGACGACTCCGTCCACGTAAGCTGGCCGCTCGCCAGGTTGAATGCTTCGGCGCTGTACACCGGCGACGGGCCTGTCGGGCTCGCGGCCACGGACGGCGCCGGCGCGGGCGCGACCAGCTCCGCCGAAGATGCCCGGGAACGATTCGTGCGCCGCAGGCGGACCTGGCAGCGCTGTAGCTCCTGCTCGACGGTGACGATCCGATCCCCCGCCCCCTTCATCGCCGCGGCCATCTCCGCCACGGCGGCCCGCTCGCTGGCGACGCGGCGCCGGCGCTCGGCCTCCCAGCTCGAATGCGCGGACACTCCGTAGCTGATCGCCACCAGGGTCACGATCGTCTGGCCGACGATCGTGCCAATGATCCACTTGTTCCTCACGCCCGTGCCCCCTTCCCGTCCCTTCGGGCCTGCGCCACCCCGCGCCCGGACCGCCAGGTAGCGTACTCTTGTCGGCCTCGTTCTGGCGTGACGAAAATCGCCTGGAGTCGTGCGGAGTTGGTCCAGCCCACCGCGCACCTTACAATAGCGGCTCTATGGTCATTGCCCTCGATCTCGGCTCCTCGTCCGTGCGCGCCACCGTCTACGACGCCGCCGGCCACGCGGTCGAGGGCCGGTTCCATCAGGTTCCGTACGCGCCGGCCACGACGGCCGACGGCGGTGTCGAGCACGATCCGGCCACGCTGCTGGAGGCGGTCGTCGCGTGCCTGGACGTGGTCGTGCGGGCGGCCCGGCACGACGATATCCAGGGCGTCGGCGTCACCACCTTCTGGCACGGACTGGTCGGCTTCGACGCCGCCCACCACCCGGTGACGCCGATCTTCATGTGGGCCGACTCGCGCAGCACGCGTGACGCCGGCCTGCTGCGGGACGCGCTCGACGAGACCGCGCTGCACGCGCGCACCGGCTGCCACCTGCACGCCTCGTACTGGCCGGCCAAGCTGCGGTGGCTCGCCCATGAGCGCCCGGCCGAGAGCGGGCGCGTGACCCGGTGGGGCTCGATCGGCGAGCACCTGGAGCTGACCTTCTTCGGCGAGACCGCCACGAGCGTATCGATGGCCTCGGGCACCGGGCTGCTCGACCAGGACGCGCTCCGGTGGGACGCCGAGGCCCTGGCCGCGGCCGGCATCGATGTCGCCCAGCTCTTCCCGCTGGCGGGCCGGGCCGAAGGCCGGCGGGGCCTGCGGGCGCCGTGGGCGACCCGGTGGCCGGCGCTGCGCAGCGTGCCGTGGTTTCCGGCCGTGGGCGACGGCGCGGCCAGCAACGTCGGCTCGGACTGCGTCGACCCCACCCGCGTCGCCCTCAACGTCGGCACCTCGGCCGCGCTGCGCGTCGTTACCACCGCCGGGTCGGCGCCGCCGCGCGGCCTGTGGCGCTATCGCGTGGACCACCGACGGGCGCTGCTCGGCGGCGCCACCTCCGAAGGTGGCAACGTCTACGCGTGGTGCCGCCGGGTACTGCGGCTGCCGGATGACGCGGCGGTCGAGGACGCCCTGGCGCAGCGCGCCCCCGACAGCCACGGGCTCACGGTGCTGCCGTTCCTCGCCGGCGAACGAGCGCCGGGGTGGCGTGGCGATCGTCGCGCCGTCATCGCGGGCCTGTCCCTGGACACGACGGCGCTCGACATCGTTCACGCCGCCTGGGAGGCGGTGACGCTGCGGCTGGCGCTGGTCTATCAGCTGCTGGCGCCGCACGCCGCCCCCGGGCACCTCGTCGTTGCCTCAGGCGGCGCCATCGGCCGCTCGCGCAGCTGGGCCCGCATGCTGGCCGACGCGCTGGGACGGCCGGTGCACGCCTCGGCCGAGCGGGAGGCGACCAGCCGCGGCGCCGCGCTGCTCGCCCTGGAGGCGCTCGGCGTGCTACCCGACGTCACCGCCGCCCACGCCGCGCTGGGCGAGGCCTTCACGCCCGATGCCGCCCATCATGCCCGCTACCGGGCCGCGTTGGAGCGCCACACACGGCTCGACGAGAGAGTATGATCGTCGGCATGGACAGCGCGCTCGAGATCACCGTCGTCGACGATCCCGCGGCTCTGGCCGAGACCGCCGCCCGGGCGATCGTCGAGCTGGCGGCGGAGGCGGTCGACACCCACGGCCGCTTCATGGTCGCCCTGGCCGGCGGCGGCACCCCGCGGACCACCTACGAGCGGCTGGCCCAGCCCCCGCTGCGTGATCGCATGCCGTGGGCCCGGACCTGGGTCTTCTTCGGCGACGAGCGCGGCGTGGCGCCGGACCATCCGGAGTCGAACTACCGCATGGCCAACCAGTCGCTGCTGTCGAAAGTTTCGATCCCGGCCGCGCAGATCGCCCGCATCCGGGGCGAGGCCGACGACCCCGAGGCGGCCGCCACCGAGTACGCGCGGCACCTGGGCGAGGTGTTCGGGACCAGGCGCGGCGACCTGCCCCGCTTCGACCTCATCCTGCTCGGCATGGGCGTGGACGGCCACACCGGTTCGCTGTTCCCCGGCTCGCCCGTCCTCAAGGAGGTGTTCCGGTCGGTGGCCGCGGTGCACGCCGCGGCGGCGTCGATCCCGCAGCGCTTCACCTTCACCTTCCCCGTGATCAACGCGGCCGCCCACGTGATGTTCCTGGTGGCGGGCGCCGAGAAGGCCAAGGTGCTGAAGGCTGTTCTCGGCGAGCCGAACAGCTCGCTGCCGGCCGCGATGGTGCGCCCGACCAACGGCCGCCTCGTCTGGCTCCTCGACAAGGCCGCCGCCGCACTGCTCCCCCCCGTCAAGGTCCGGTAGTTCTGCCACCTCTCACGGAGACGACCGACGTGCCTGGCAACGACGAGCCCTTCTCGCTGGTCATCTTCGGCGCGTCCGGCGACCTGGCCCATCGCAAGCTGATCCCGGCGCTGTGGAGCCTCTACGCCGGACGCACGTTGCCGGAGCCGTTCACCATCATCGGCACCGGTCGCACCGAGATGAGCGACGACGCCTTCCGCACGAAGATGCGGGAGGGCGTCAAGCAGTTCGCCCGGCTGAAGATCCCCAACGACAACGTGTGGTCCCGCTTCGCCGCCAGCCTGTCCTACGTGGCCGGGGACCCGAACGCGCCCGAGCTCTACGCGCAGCTCCGGGAGACGCTGGAGGGCGCCGAGCGCCGGCACGGCGGCACCGCCAACCGGCTCTACTACCTGTCGACGCCCCCGAGCCTGTACGCGCCCATCACGGTGCAGCTCGGCAAGGCAGGACTGGCCGAGGAGCAGGGCGGCTGGACGCGCATCATCATCGAGAAGCCGTTCGGCCACGACCTGCGCTCCGCCCAGGAGCTGAATCAGCTCGTCACCAGCGTCTTCCGCGAGGACCAGGTCTACCGGATCGATCACTACCTCGGCAAGGAGACGGTCCAGAACGTCCTCGCCCTCCGCTTCGCCAACGGCATCCTGGAGCCGCTGTGGAACCGCAACCACGTGGCCGAGGTGCAGTTCACGGTGGCCGAGGTGGTCGGCGTGGAAGGGCGGGGCGGCTACTACGAGGAGTCGGGCGCGCTGCGCGACATGATCCAGAACCACCTGCTCCAGGTGATGTGCCTGGTGGCGATGGAGCCGCCCGTCACCTTCGACGCCCAGGCGGTGCGCGACGAGAAGAGCAAGGTGATGCAGGCCATCCGGCCGATCGATCCCGACCGGGTCGACGCCGTCGCCCTGCGCGCGCAGTACGCCTCAGGATTCGTCGACAGCCGCCAGGTGCCCGGCTACCTGCAGGAGAAGGGCGTGAAGCCCGACTCCTCCACCGAGACGTACGCGGCGCTGCGCCTGCAGATCGACAACTGGCGCTGGGCCGGCGTGCCCTTCTATCTACAGACGGGCAAGCGGCTGGCCAAGCGCGTGAGCGAGATCGTCATCCGCTTCCACCGCACGCCCCACATGATCTTCCGCCGGGGTGACATCAGCGCGGATCCCAACCTGCTCATCATCCGCATCCAGCCCGACGAGGGCATCTCGCTCATCGTCGAGGCCAAGCAGCCGGGACCGGATCTGAAGATCAGCCCGGTCACGCTGCAGTTCAAGTACCACGACGTCTTCGGCGGCGAGCCCCCCGAGGCCTACGAGCGCCTCCTGCTCGACGCCATCCACGGCGACCCCACGCTCTACTCGCGCGGCGACTGGATCGAGCAGGCGTGGCGGCTCACGCAACCGATCCTCGACCACTGGGCGACCGCGCCGGCCCCGCTGCCGCAGTACGAGGCCGGATCGTGGGGGCCGAACGAGGCGGATACCTTCATCGCACGCGACGGAGGGAAGTGGCGGCGACCGTAGACTAGCGACTACGCTTCTTCCCCTCGCCCCCGTCGTCGTACGCGTGCGCGTACCGGTAGTAGTCGTAGTAGTAGCCGTCCCGCTTGAGGTTCACGCCGTTCATCACCACGCCAAGGATCCGGGCCTTCACGGCCAGGATCTGTCCGATCGCGCGGCGGATCACCTCGTGCGGCACCTTGCCCGTTTGCACCACCATCACCACGCCGTCGGCGAACGTGGCCAGGGCGACGGCGTCGGCCACCGAGACGACCGGGGGCGAGTCGAGCAGGACCATCTCGTAGTCGGCGGCGGCGGCCTCCAGCACCTCCCGCATCCGGTTGGAGCCGACCAGCTCGGCGGGGTTCGGCGGCAGCGGACCGCTGGTGACGACCCACAGGTTGGGGATGTTGGTCGGCTGGGCGATCTGCGAGAGCGGCAGCCCCTCCAGCAGAGCGGTCGTCAGGCCGCGGCTGTTGCCGAGGCCGAAGATGCGGTGCAGGGTCGGGCGGCGCAGGTCGGAGTCGACCAGGCAGACGCGGGAGCCGGTCTGGGCCAGGACCACGCCGAAGTTGGCCACCGTGGTGGATTTGCCCTCGCCGGGGCTGGAGGAGGTCACCACGATCGAGCGGCACTTGTGGTCGAGGCCGGCGAACTGGATGCTCGTGCGCAGCGTCCGGTACGCCTCGGCAGCCGGCGACTTGGGGTCGACGTGGGCGACGAGGCTCTGGGGGGGGCCGGTGGCGCCCTTGTCGTCGCGCCCGCCCTTCATCGCTTCCCCGAGAACTGGGGCACGATGCCGAGGACGGGCAGCCCCAGGTAGCGCTCGACGTCGTCGGGCGTCTTCACCGTGGTGTCGAAGTACTCGATCGTCAGCGCGGTCCCGGCCCCGACCAGCAGCCCCAGCAGGACGCTGACGAGCAGGGTGACGCCCTTGCGCGGGCGGATCGGCAGCCGCGGCTGGGTCGCGTCCTCGATCACGCTCACGTTGTTGGTCTCGAGCCCGCCCGTGATGCCGGTCTCCTTGAGGCGCTTGAGCACGGCTTCGTAGAGCTGCTGGTTCGAGTCGGCGTCGCGCTGCAGGTTGAGGTACTGGATCTCCTTCTCGTTCAGCTCCTGGGCCTCGGTGCGCAGCCGGTTGACGTTGCCGAGCAGCGTCTCCTCGCGGGCCCGGGCCACCCGGAACTCGGTCTGGACCGCCCGCATCATGTTCTTGATCTCGGCGTCGATGCGCTGGCTCACCTGCTCGATCTGGGCATCGATCTTCAAGATCTCGGGGTGCTTGTCCTTGTACGTCTTGGAGAGCTTGGCCTTGGTGACCTCCAGCTCGGAGGCCTCCTGCTTGAGCTTCTGGATGAGCTGGCTGTCGGCGACCGTGAAGATCGTCTGGGCACCGCCCTGGCCGGTCACCCGCTGCAGCTCGTTCAGCTTGGCCTCGACCGAGAGCCGCTGGGCCTGGGATTCCAGGTATTGCTTGTTGAAGTCCATGATCTTCTGGGCGGTGATCTGCCGCTGCTCCTGCAGCCCCATGATCCCGGCCTTCACGCGATAGTTCTGCAGCGCGACCGACGACTCCTGGACCTTGCCCCGCAGGTTGGTCATCTGCTCGTTGAGCCAGGTCATCGCCTCCTGGGCGCCCCGCAGCTTGATGTCGAGGTTGTGCTTCACGTACTGGCGGGCCAGCGCGTTGGTGACCTCGGCGGCCAGCTGAGGGTGGGGGTGCTCGAACTTCACCGCTACCAGCCGGGTGTTGCGACGGGGCTCGACAATGATGGCGTTCTGCAGCGTGCGGGCGGGGTCGGCCGAGCGCTGTAGCTCGGGCATCCGCGCCCGGAGGTTGAGCGTTTCGATGACCTTCTCGACGATCGGCCGGCTCGATATCAGCTCGTACTGGGTGCGGTAGTACTCCTGGCTCGGCCCGCCCATCGGCGTCACTTCCTGGATGTTCAGGATCCGGGGCGGCTCCGGCTCGATCAGCACGATGGCGCTGGCCTGGTAGACCGGCGTCTGCACGAAGGCCCAGATGGTCGCGCTGAACACGGTGACGAGGAACAGGCCGGCCACCAGCCACCGGTGCTTGCGCAGCGTCCGGTAGTAGTCCCGCAGGTGGACCTCGCGCACGGGCTCGCGGGTGTCGGCGGCGCTCAAAAGAAGCTCTCCGGCACGACGATGACGTCGTTCTCGAGCAGGCGGATGGCCTTCTCGCGCTGGCCGCGCCGGATGACGTCGTTCATGTCCACGGCGATCGTCTGCTGGCCCTTGTCGGTGGTCCGGATGACCCGGGTGCGGCCGGGCGCGGCCTTGTCGGTGAACCCGCCCGCGATGGTGATGCCCTCCAGCACGTTCGTCTCCTTGTCGAGCTGATAGGCGCCCGGCTTGCGCACCTCCCCGAAGACGAAGAAGGTGTTGCCCTTGGGCACCATGACGGTGTCGCCGTCTTCCAACCGGAAGTTCTTGTCGCGGGGGACGGCGCCCGAGAGGTCGATCGAGATGGTCTCCTGCTTGCCCTCGGCGGTGCGCCGCAGCACCTTGGCCCCCGACGGCGCCGCCGTGCTGCTGAAGCCCCCAGCCAGGGTGACCGCCTCCAGCGCGGCGATCTCCTTGTCGAGCGGGAAGGTGCCCGGCTTGTTGACCTCGCCCAGCACGAAGAAGGCCGAGGCCTTGGGTACGAACATCATGTCGCCGTTCTGCAGGAGCACGTTCTCCTTGACGTCGCCCGCCTGGATCTTGCGGAGGTCGAAGCGGAGCAGCACGGTGCTGCGGACGGCGGCGGCGTCGCCGGGCTTACCGCCCTCGGTACGGACCAGCACGAGGTCCTTGCCGGCCGACCGGGCCAGCCCGCCCGCCTTGGAGAGCATCTCCAGCAGCGTGGTGGGGCCGGTCAGGTAGAACAGCCCCGGCTTCTCGGCCTCGCCGAGCACGTGGACCTTGCTGGACAGATAGTCCTTCACCGAGACGATCACCTGGGGATTGACCAGATAGTCCTTCTCGAGCAGATCACGCAGGCGCCGGGCCAGCTCGCTGGTGCTCAGCCCCGCCGCCTGCACGCCGCCGATGAGCGGGAACGGGACGCGCCCGTCCAGCGTGACGGGATAGTCCTTGGAGAGGTCGTCGTGGCCCCACACGGTGATCTTGAGGATGTCGCCGGGGCCGATCGTGTACTCCTGCGCGGTGGAGGTGACGCCGGCCGCGAGAACCGCGAGGACGACGAGGGCCACGGTGATGCTGCGCATCACGACTAGAACGACAGCGTCACCTTGCCGCCGACAATGTCGTCCTTGAAGTCGAAGTTGTCGAAGTTCGAGTCGCGGCGGGCGTGCGTGTAGTCGGCGCTGACGCCCAGCCACTTTCGGATCTGGTACTCGACGCCGACGGAGAACGCGTAGACCCAGTCGGTGCGCCAGTCGAACCTGCCGCTGACCTTGCGCGCCTTCTCGAAGTACTCGCCGTCACCGGCAAACACCCGGCCGGTCAGCAGCAGCTTCGGCGTCAGAAAATGCTCGGCCGACAGCGTGAGCAGGTTGGCCAGGTAGGCGACGTTGGTCGCGAATACCGACTCCTGGACCGAGCGCTCGGCCACCAGCGTGATGCGCGTCCGCTCGGTCGGGGTGTAGGCGAGGTCGCCGCTCACGACGAGGCCGCTGTAGGCGCCCACCTCGCCGCGGTCGGGATCGCGCACCTCGTAGCCCACCCGGAGCGTCGAGCTGAGCTTGCTGGTGATCTCACCGCGCACGCCGACGGCGCCGATGTAGCGCTTCACGTCGCGATCGTTGGCCTGATCGAAGTCCTTCACGCCGTACGAGAAGTTCATGAGCAGATCGGTCTTGGGCTGGATGCGATAGAAGCCCGTCAACCCCACCGTGTGCTCGTCCCGGTCGAGCTGGTTGACGACGTCCTCGAAGCGGATGTTGGCCCAGGTGTAGTCCAGCCCGATCGCGTAGCGCTGGCCGAGGCCGTACTCGACCCCGGGCGACAGCACGTTGGTGGTGCTCTTGATCCGCCCGGTCAGCTCGGTGCCGGGCGGGTCGCTGGTCTGGGCGAAGTCTTCCTTGAGCTTGAACTTGAGGCCGCCCGGGAAGTCGAGCAGGAGGTTGCCGATGACGAAGTAGTGTTCGGTGTCCTGGGTCGTGAGGTCGACATAGCGGAGGATCTCGGCCCGGAAGCCGAGGTCGATCTTGTGGCGGCCCAGCGGGAGCTCCAGGACGAACCCCGGGATCGTCTTGAAGACGACGTCGTCCTGGGATCCGCTGGGCACCTGGAAGATGTTCGACTCGTACTCGACCCGCTCGGAGATGAAGGGGGAAACCTTGAAGCCGGGCAGGCCGAGATCGGGCCAGACCGCATTGAGATCGACGGCCGCGACGGGGCCCGCACCGAGGCCCAGCCCGACGAGCAGGGCCGTCGCCGCCACCAGTCCCCGGCCCGCCGCCCACCACAGACGCCTGTCCCTCACCCGGGTCCCCCGTAGGCCGCGATGATAGGGGACCGGCGCCACGAGTGTCAAATTTTCAGACTACTTGGGGCGCTTCAACACCCTCCCGGTCGTGAACTCGGCGTACGTGTACCAGAGGCCCTCCCAGAGCTGAACCTGCAGCGAGTCGCCGTCCTTCTCGTAGACCTGATTGGTGCCGTGCTGCGAGCTCTTGGTGCTGCTCACATGGCGCCACCCGTTGGACTCCAGCGTGGTGCGGATGGCCGTCGTGAGGCTGTCCAGCTCGAGCCGCCCGCGGTACACGTGCCGCCCCGCCTTGAGGTTGGGCGTCTCGATGACGGTGGACTCGTCTTGCTGGTAGGTCAGTCCCCTCGGAACCGGGATGTCCTCGAACTCGCTGCGGACGGCGCGAGGCGGGCTGCTCGCGCAAGCGGTCAGCATCACGGACACGGCGAGCGCGGTAGCGAGCTTTGAAAAATTCATGGCCGCATCGTATCAAGCGGTGTGGCCTGGGCCAAAGAATTACGCTACCGGTTGGGCCTCACCCCTGGATGGCGAAGCCGCCATCCACCGGGATGGCCGTGCCGGTGACGAAGTCGGAGGCGGGCGCGGCCAGGAACACCGCGACCCCGGCCATGTCGTCGATGCCCCCCCAGCGGCCGGCCGGCGTGCGCCGCAGGACCGACTCGTTCAGCCCCGTGACCTCGCGGCGGGCGTTCCGGGTGAGGTCGGTATCGATCCAGCCCGGCAGCACGGCGTTGACCTGGATGTTGTCGCGAGCCCAGGCCACCGCCATCGATTTGGTGAGCTGCACGATGCCGCCCTTGCTGGAGCCGTAGGCGGGGGCGAAGGCCGCGCCGAAGATCGACATCATCGAGCCGATGTTGATGATCTTGCCCCCGCCCGCCGCCTTGAACGCGGGGTAGGCGGCCTTCGAGCACAGGAACGCCGAGGTCAGGTTGGTGTCCAGCACCTGGCGCCATTCGTCCAGCGCGAGCTCGTGAACCGGCTTGCGGATGTTGATGCCGGCGTTGTTGACGAGGACGTCGAGCCGTCCCCACCGGTCAAGCGTGGCCTGGACGAGTCGCGCCACCGAGCCCTCGTCGGCCACGTCGGTGGCGACGGCGACCGCCTCGCCGCCGCGCCCGGCGAGGTCCTCGACAGCCGCGCGCGACTTGTCGGCGTTGCGGGCCGCGATTACGACGCGAGCGCCGGCTCCCGCCAGCCCGCGCGCCATACCCAGACCGATGCCTCCGTTGCCCCCCGTGACGATCGCCACCCTGCCCTTGAGGTCGAACACGTGAGCCTCCCCCACTGCCCTGTAAACGTTACAGCGCCGCCCTGCTCTTTGAAGGTCTTGCTACCTCGATGGCCACGCCACCGCCGTGAAATCCGCGTTCGCGAGACGGAGCTCGTGGCACGGCCGCTGCAAATGATCGCCGAGACCGATCAGGCAGCTCGACGACGGAGGGTACCTCAAATGGTCGCGCACGTGCCGTTCATTCCACGGCTGGAGCTTCAGGGCGACCCCCCTCACTCGCACGTGTGGGCGATCGTGCTCACGGGCGATGCCCCGCCGGTCCCCGGCCGCGCTCACCGCCCGCCGCCGCATCGGCCTGTGCGCTGGCCGCTCGGCTCGATCAAGGCCCGCCCCTCTCGTGCTCAGCGGGCGCTGGAGCGCGCGAGCTGCCTGGCTCCCTCCGGTCAGCTGGTCACCGTGATGACACGCCGCCACGCCCCCGCCTGGCGGCAGGAGCTCGCCACCCTGCCGCCCGGGCTTCCCGTCGTGCAGCCCGTCTACCGGGGGCGTGCCGCCGAGGTCCTGCTGCCAGTGCTGAAGATCGCGCGCCGCGATCCGTCGGCGACCGTGATCGTGCTGCCAGCCGCCCAGCGTGTCGACCACGACGCGCGGTTCCTGCGCTACGTCAGCCGCGCGGTGTGGGCGGTGGCAATGCGTCCCGATGTTCCCCTGCTCATCGGCGCCCACCCGTACGCCCCCGTCGCCGACGGGTGGATCGAGCCGGGCGAGCCGGTGGAGGGCCTCGAGCCGCTCGCGGTGCGCGTGGTGAAGCGCTTCGTCGACGACGCCTCACCGGCCGAGCGCCGTCACCTCTTCGACAGCCACGCGCTCATGAGCACTTCGATCCTCGTGGCCCGGACCAGCACGCTGCTGTCGCTCGCCGCCCGGGCGCTGCCGGAAGTGCTGGAGGCGCTGGAGCCGCTGGATGACGCGTTCGACCGGCCGGAGGAGTCGCTGCTGTGCGAGGCCGTCTACGAGTGCATGCCGCGCGTCGGCCTCGCGGCCATCGAGCGCGACCCCGAGCTCGCGGTTCTGACCCTGCCCGACGTCGTCTGGCAGGCGCCGGAGCCCGAGGACGCGCTCGAGCTCCTCGCCTCCTAGCCTCGAACCTTCGCGTGTGGCGCCGCCGTGGGCGGGGCGGCCGAGGTGGGGACCCTGGCACCACGAGGGTGCTAGCCGACTTGGGTCCGCCTTGGCTGGGCTCCATCCGGCTGGGGGGCGCGCGGTCAGGGGCGGCGGGAAACGGGTGCCAGAGCCCCCACCTCGGCCGCCCCGCCCACGGCAGCGCCACAACGCGCGCTTCGGGGCTCGGGCTAGGGGCTTCGCCGCGAGCTGGTCGGTAAGGTCAGGGTGACGGTGGTGCCGTCGCCGGGGGAGTCGAAGGTCAGGGCGCCGTCGTGCAGGCGCACGATGCGGTCGACGATGACCAGGCCGAGGCCGCGGTGGTGGGGCTTGCTGGAGTGCAGTAGGCGGATCAGCAGGCGGGGGTTCGTCGCGCGAAGGCCGGGGCCCCAGTCGCGGACCGTCACGCGCGTCAGGTCGCCGTCGACGACGGCGGCGGCCTCGGGGGGGCGAGTGCAGCCGGGCGTCGCGCTGGCCTCCGCCGCGTTACGGAAGAGCTGGGTCAGCGCCTCGGTCAGTAGCGCCGCGTCGCCACGCACCGACGGCCACGGGCCCGTGGCCAGCCGCACCGTCCCGCCCGAAGCGTCGCGGGCGACTGCGGCGACGGCGCCGAGATCGACGGGCTCCGACCGAGCGACCTCCAGCGAGACCACGTGGAAGGCAGCCGGCAGCATCTCGGCCAGGCGGGCAAGCTGCTCGTGCAGCGTTCGCAGGCTGTCCACTGCCGCGGCATCATCACCCACGGCACGCCGGAGCACCTCGGCGTGCATCGCGAGCGAGTTCAGGGGGCCGCGCAGGTCGTGGAGCAGTCGCCCGAGGTCCGGCGGCAGCGCCCGCCGGCCCGCATCGTCGGCGACCGGCATCAGGTCAGACGGGCCGACTTCACCGCCTGGATGCCGTACTTCGCAAGCTTGTTGTAGAGGGTCTTGAGACTGATGCCGAGCAGCTGGGCCGCGCGCCGCTTGTCCTGGCCCGTCTCCTCCAGCGCGCGCAGGATCATGTCGCGCTCCATCTCCCGGATGGGCGTGACGGAGCCACCGCCGGTGGGCGCCGCCGCCGGCGCCGGCCGCAGGACGTTGTCGGGCAGGTGCTCGGCGCCGATGAGCCCGGTGCTGCTGATGACCACCGCCCGCTGGATGACGTTGCGCAGCTCGCGCACGTTGCCGGGCCAGTGGTAGCGCTCCAGCTCCTTCTCGGTCTCGGCCGCCAGACCCCGCACCTGCCGGTTGTCCTGGCGGTTGAACTCCTCGATGAAGTTGCGCGCCAGCAACGGGATGTCCTCACGACGGTCCCGCAGCGGCGGCAGGTGGATCGAGAAAACGTTGAGCCGATAGAAGAGGTCTTCCCGCAGCTTGCCGTTGGCAATAGCCTCGGTCGGGACCTGGTTGGTGGCCGCCACAACACGCACGTCGACCTGGATCTCGCCCTTGCCGCTGCCGACCCGCCGGAAGCTGCCCTCCTGCAGGACGCGCAGCAGCTTGGCCTGCGTGTTGGGGTCCATCTCGGCGATCTCGTCGAGGAAGAGCGTGCCCCCGTCGGTGAGCTCGAAGCAGCCCAGCCGCCGCTCGGTGGCGCCGGTGAAGGCGCCCCGCTCGTGACCGAACAGCTCGCTCTCGATCAGCGTCTCCGGGATGGCCGCACAGTTGATGGCCACGAACGGCTTGTTGCGCCGGTTGGACAGCTCGTGGACCGTGCGGGCCACCAGTTCCTTGCCGGTGCCGCTCTCGCCGTACACGAGGACCGGCGCCGTGCTCGTGGCGGCCAGCTCGACCCACCGGTAGACCTCCTGCATGCTGCGGGACTGGCCCACCATCTGCCCGAAGCTGCCCTTCTGACGGAGCTGATGGCGCAGCAGGTTGACCTCGCGCGAGAGCGACTCCTGCTCGATCGACTTCTCCAGCAGCACCTGCAGCCGGGTGGTGTCGACGGGCTTGGTGAGGTAGTCGAAGGCGCCGTGGCGCATGGCCTCGACGGCGGTCTCGACGGTTCCGTGGCCGGTGACGAGCAGGACGATGGGCGGCCGGCCCGTCTCCTTGAGCCGCTGCAGCAGCGTCAAACCGTCCATCTCCGGAAGCACGAGGTCGGTCACGACCACGGCCGGATGCTGGGACTCGACCATGTTGAGCGCCTCCTCGCCGGAGGAGGCGGTCTCTACCTCATAGCCCCACTGCCCGACGAGGCGGGCCAGCCCGTCGCGCTCGGCCGGCTCGTCGTCGACGACGAGGATCTTGCCGGATTTCATCTGGTCACGTCTGTTTGGGCTCACGGTTGTCTGGCTTTACTTCTTCTGTACCTGGAGGTTGTTGACGACACTCTTGACGCCCTGGGCCTGCCGCGCGAGCTGCTCGGCCCGCGCCTTCTGCTCGGGCGAATCCACCGTGCCGTTAAGGTAAACAGTGGCGCCGTTCGTGTCAACGTCCACTCGAGTCAGATTGGCGGCCCGGTCGGCCACCAGCTTGGACTTCACGCTGGCCGTGATGGTCGCGTCGTCGACGTTCGTACCGGCACTCTTGCCGGTCATCGACTCGCACGCGGCCGTGGCCATGACCAGTACGAGCAGCATCGCGACGGCCCGGGCTAAGGTTCTGATCGGAACTCTGTCGTCACGCTGCACGGCTGAGCCCCTCGACGCGCGTCTGGCACTCCACGCAGCGGGTGGCGAACGGCATGACCTTGAGCCGGGCCTTGGCGATTGCCTCACCACACTCGCGGCAGACACCGTACCGGCCGGCGTTGATCTCCTCCAGGGCCCTCGTCACCTCTGCCAGCTGGCGCGCCCGGCTGTCGGCCACGGCGAAGGCGATCTCGTCGTCGTGCGTCAGGGACGCCGAGCCGTACGGATCTTTCGCGACCTCGCGGCCGTGATCGGCGGGACGGTCGGCGCCCAGCGACTTGATCGAGTTGCTCAGCGCCGAGCGCTGCTCTTCGAGATCGTGCTTGATGGAACGCATGGTCGTTGTCCTCCCCCGCCCGCATCCGGGCTCGGGAGAGTGCAAGGCAGTTGTCGTGCCACACTTGGGAAAGCGTGAAAACCAGTGTGCTGACGGCGTCTTCCACGACGGAGTGAGGCTCGAGGTGGTCGCCCGGTTCTAACTGGTGCAACTGCTACAACCTCAATGAGGGAAGAAATTTCAACAACGGGGCCCCGATCTCGCCGTCTACAGGGTTTCGTCATGGCACACCAGGTGCACTCTCCTCGCACGAGTCCAAAAATCTCGCACGCGAGGGAGTGAGACCATGGCCCATAGCAGAGCCGTCGGCAGCGCCGTACTCAGCGAAGCCCGCATTCGCGAGCTGCTCTACAAGGCGGATCGTCCCCGCCGCGTCGACCTCTTCATCGACTTCTTCGGCGACGGCGCCGCCCGCCTGGCCTGGGCGACCCGCTGGGTCGACACCCTGAGGCACTCGGCATGAGAGCGGGGGGGGCACTCACCCGCCACGCCGTCCGCATCGGGGCCGTCCTGACGCTGTCGGCGGCAGCCGCCGGCTGCGCCGGCCTCCTCGATGGCTCGGGATCGGACTCCGCCTCGCCATCCCCGTCCTCGACCTCGAGCCGGGCCCCGTCGACCAGCTCGCGTCCCGTTGACGCCCGGCAGGCGCAGCGCCTCCAGCGGGTCATGACGCCCCTAGTCAAGGCCATGAACCGACCGCTGGCGCTGAACCAGGTCAAGGTCGGCATCATGGACGATACCCACATCAACGCCGCCAGCGCCGGCGGCGGTGAGTTCTACGTCACCCGCGGGCTGCTCGAGCGGGCCAACGACCAGCAGCTGGCCGGCGTACTGGCCCACGAGCTCGCCCACGACGACCTCAATCACGTCGCCAAGGCCCAGACCCTGGGGGCAGGCGTCAACATCGGCATGATCATTCTCGACCAGATCTTCCCGGGGGCAGGCGCCGTCGCGCCGATCGCCGGGCAGCTGGTGATGAACCGGTACACGCAGAGTGAGGAGTTCGCGGCCGACCGTCACGGCATGGAGATTCTCCAGAAGGCCGGGTTGCCACCGAGCACCATGGCCGACACCCTGACGTGGCTGATGCAGACCGAGGGCGGTAGCGGCGGCGGGTTCTTCGCGACCCACCCGGCCACCGGCGACCGCATCGAAGCGCTGCGCAAGCAGCGCTGACCTCCAGACGCACGAGCGCCCCGGCCGGGCCGGGGCGCTCGTGACCGCTCGAAACCCGCCGAAACGATCAGATCTTCAGGTCGACGCTCTCGGCATCGCCCGGCGGAGCGTTCAGCTCGTCGAAGGTCCGCTCACCGTCCTGGTCAGCCACCAGCAGTCGCACGTAGAGGCGATCGCCGACGACGGCGGCGCTGGTCAGGACGACCAGCGTCGGCGTGAACGCGATCGCCTGCTTCAGAACGCCGTCCACCGCGCTGGCCAGCGCCTCCTGCAGCGCGCGCTGATCGCCGGCGTTCTCGACAGCGACCGAGGTCGTCACCTCGACCAGGAAGGCCGCGGCCGGCGAGGCGCTGGCGAGCAGGAGGGCGAGGGCCACGCCCAGCCGGCCGGTCATCGGCCGGCTCAGTCGCGGCCGAGGATCTTGCCCAGCATGAAGCCGAGCCCGATCGTCAGCGCGACAGCCTGCAAGGGATGCTCGCGCACGTAGTGCCGCGCATCGCGGGTCCACGTGTCCATCGATCGCCCGGTGAGCCGCTCGACCCCTTCACCGATCTCGCGCACACGCGCCTGCACCTGTCCGGTCCTGCTCTCGGCGTGCCGCTCATTCATGGTGGATTCTCCTCGGCGGAGGAGAGTGCGACATCTATGCCATCGGACGGAGACGGCGCGTACGTCCGCTCTCGAGCAACGGCGCCAGCGACTGCGCGTGACGGCTCATCGACGCCAGCGGATCGCCGAGCGTGCGCAGACGCTGGGGGATGTTGCGCAGGTGGAACTCCTCGGGGTAGAGCGCGCGCTCCAGCTCGGCCCACTCGAGCGGGGTCGAGACCGAGGCGCCCGTGTACTCGCGCACGCCGTAGGGGCTGATCAGCGTCGCCCCCCGGTGATTGCGGTGGACGTCGATCAGGATCTTGCCGCGCCGGCGCGCACGCCGCATGTCGAGCGTGAAGAGTCGGGGCTCCCGGTTGCGGGCCAGGCGCACGATCGTCTCGGCCGCGGTGCGCACCTGCTCGAAGCTGTGGACCGGGGCCAGCGGGACCATGACGTGCAGCCCCCGGCCGCCCGTGGTCTTCACCCAGGCGCGTATCTTGAACAGCCCGAGCAGGTCGCGCAGGAGGAGGGCGGCGTTGCGCACCTCACGGAAGGCGATCTCGGTGGGGTCGAGGTCGAACAGGAGCTGGTCCGGTCGGTCGAGCGCGTCCACCGTGCACGGCCACGGGTGCAACGCGATGAAGCCGAGGTTGAGCAGGTGCAGCAGCGAGGGCAGATCTGGCCCGACGACCTGGTCGGCGTAGCCGAAAGCGGCCTGCTCGCTCCGGACGCGACGGACCGGCACCCAGCTCGGCAGCCCCGGCGGCGCGGTCTTCTGGTAGAGGCACTCGCCGGTGGCGGGATCGGGAGCGCGCTGCAGGCTCAGCGGCCGGTTGGCCACAAACGGCAGCACATAGTCGGCCACCTCGGTGTAGTAGTCGAGGAGCTCCCCCTTGGTAACCCCGTCCTCCGGCCACAGCACCTCGTCGAGATGGGTGAGGATGATGCGGCGCCCCTGGACGTCGGTGACGCGCTGCAGATCAGGCCTCCCGCTGGTGACGGTCGGCCAGGAAGCGGTCGACCGCGGCCACGGTGCCGGCCACGGCTATGGCGGCCTGGGCGGTGCGGGCGGCGACGCTGACCAGGCGGAGCAACGGCACCCGCGCCAGCAGCAGCCCCACCCCGAAGCCGCCGGCCACGGCCAGCCACGGCACCCAGTGCGGATTGGGCACGCGGCGCGACAGCGCGTCGAGCTGGTGCTCGATCACGCGGCGGGTCAGTGCAATGTCAGCCTGGATCTCAGCTGGGCTGCGAGCCATTGCCAGTTCTCCTCGAAGGACTTCACGGTTTCAGTGGGCCACGACACGTGCGTGAGCCGCCAGACACTCCAGGCCAGCGAGGCCAGCGACAGCAGCGCGACTCCGCCACCGGCGATCAGCAACGGCTCCCAGCGCGCGTTGAAGAATGGCGCGACCGCCGCGGCCACCAGCGTCACCAGCGAAGCGATCAGCGCGACGGCGGCCACGATCACGGTCACCACCGCGATGGCGAGCGTGTAGATCAGGCGTCGCCCCTCGACGAGCCCGAGCTCGACCTCGAGGCGAAGCAGTCGGGTCAGGCGCGCTACGACACCCTCGTCCTCCCGGACAGGAGGGGAAAGGCGATGCACGGTTGCCATGTAACAGGGGAAGTAAGCAAGAGTATTGCCACTCCTGGCCGTCGCCAACAGGAACGGCAGTCGCTTACGGGAAAGAAACGAACTAGCCGAAATCGTGGGACGGAATCACATCGCCCCGCACCGGCAGCGGCGTCACGCCGTGCGCACGCACCGACACCACTCCGTCCTGCGATTGTAAGATTCCCTCCACCATCAGCAAAGGTGCGGTGACCAGCACCAGGCGGTGCCGCGCGAACAGCCCCGGGGTGACGATGACGTTGGCGATGCCGGTCTCGTCCTCGAGGCTGAGGAACACGAACCCCTTGGCCGTCCCCGGCCGCTGCCGGACGATCACGCTGCCGGCAACCCGGACATCGGCGCCGTCGCGCTGGTGCTTGAGATCGGCGGCCCGCACGACGCCCGCCCGCGCCAGCCCGCGCCGGCGCAGCGCGAGCGGGTGCGGGCCGAGTGTCACGCCGGTACCCGCGAAGTCGGCGGCCAGCCGCTCATCCGCGGTCATCTCGCGCAGCGGTCCCGCCGGCGTGGGCGCCGGCGCCGCCTCGCCGGTGGCGAAGAGCGGCCCCGGGGTTGGCACGGCGGCCGCCCACAGGTCCCGGCGGCGGCTGCCGCCGAGCGGGCGCAGCGCGCCGATCGCCGCCAGCGTCTGCGCCTCGTCGCCGGCCAGCTCGGCCCGGGCGGCGAGATCGGCGACCGAGGTGAACGGCCGCGTCGCCCGCGCCGCCACCAGCGCGCGGCCGGCCGTCTCGCGCAGCCCGCGGACGTAGCGCAGCCCGAGCCGTACCGCCCATCCGCTCGCCATCGCCTCCACCGCGCACGCCCACCCCGAACGGGTGACGTCGATCGGCAGGATCGCGAGCCCATGGCGCTGGGCGTCCTTCACGATCGTCGCCGGATGGTAGAAGCCCATCGGCTGGTTGTTCAGCAGCGCGGCATAGAACGCGGCCGGCTGCCGAACCTTCAGCCACGCGCTCGCGTAGGCGAGCAGCGCGAAGCTGGAGGCGTGCGATTCCGGGAAGCCGTACAGCGCGAAGGCGGTGATGGCGCGCACGATCTCGTCGGCCGCGCGGCCTTCGATCCCCTGCCGGGCCATCCCCGCCCGCAGCTTGGCCTCGATCTCCACCATGCGGCGCTCGCTCCGCTTGAAGCCGAATGCGCGCCGCAGCTCCTCGGCCTCGGTGCCGCTGAAGCCGGCCGCGACCATGGCCATCCGCAGCAGCTGCTCCTGGAATAACGGGACGCCGAGCGTGCGGGCGAGGATCGGCTCCAGGCTCGGGTGCACGTAGGTGACGGTCTCGCGCCCCCGCCGGCGGCGAATGTAAGGATGCACCATGTCACCCACGATCGGGCCCGGCCGGATGATGGCCACCTGCACCACGAGGTCGTAGAACGTCTCGGGATGGATCCGCGGCAGCGTGGCCATCTGGGCGCGGCTCTCGACCTGGAAGACGCCGATGGTGTCGGCCTGCTGCAGCGAGGCGTACACCTCGGGATCGTCCGGGGGCAGGTGGGCCAGGTCGACCTCGGCGCCCGTCTCGCGGGCCAGGCCGATCGAGTCCTGGAGCACCGACATCATCCGCAGACCGAGCAGGTCGACCTTCACGATGCCGAGGGCCGCGCAGTCGTCCTTGTCCCACTGGATCACCACCCGGCCCGGCATCGTGGCCGGCTCCATCGGCACGACGTCGTCGAGCCGGCCGGCGGCAATCACCATGCCGCCCGAGTGCTGGCCGAGGTGGCGCGGCAGATCTTGCAGTCGCGTCCACAGCCCGGCGAACGTGCGGATGCGCGGGTGGCGCGGATCGCAGCCGGCCTCGGCCAGGTGGCGCGTGAGGACGTCGGCCGGGTCCTGGTAACCCCAGGTGGAGACCAGGTGGGCAAGCCGGTCCTGCAGCTCACCGGGCAGGCCCAGCGCCTTGCCGACCTCGCGGGCCGCGCTGCGCCCGCGATACGTGATGACGTTGGCCGTCATGCCGGCGCCGTGGCGTCCGTAGCGGCGATAGACGTACTGGATGACCGATTCCCGCCGGTCACCGCTCGGCAGATCGAGGTCGATGTCCGGCCACTCCCCGCGCGCCTCGGAGAGAAACCGCTCGAACAGCAGCTCCATGCCGACCGGATCGACGGCGGTGATGCCGAGCGCGTAGCACACCGCGCTGTTGGCGGCCGAGCCCCGCCCCTGCACCAGGACGTCGCTGGCCCGGCAGAACTCGACGATGTCCCACACGATCAGGAAGTAACCGGCGAGGTCGAGCCGCCCGATGATGTCCAGCTCGTGGGCGATCTGGCGGCGGGCGCGGGCGGCCAGCGGTCCCTCGCCGTACCGGCCGCGAGCGCCGGCCAGCGCCAGCTCGCGCAGATGCTCGAGCGCCCCGGTGCGTGGCGGCAGCGGGAACTCGGGAAAGCGGTAGCCGAGGTTCTTGAGCGTGAAGGTCAGGCGCAGGGCCAGCTCGCCGGAGTTGGCGAGCGCCTCGGGCAGATCGCGGAAGCGCCGGGCCATCTCGAGCCCGCCCTTGAGCTCGCGCTCGCCGTTGGCCGTGAGCCGCCGGCCGGCGTGATCGAGGTCGGTCTTCTCACGAATGCACGTGAAGACGTCGGTCACCACGCGCCCGCCCGCTCGGGCGTAGAGCGGCTGGTTGGTCGCGACGAGCGGCAGCCGCGCGGCCTCGGCCAACCTCACGAGACGCGCCAGGTCCCGCTCCTGCCCGCGGTCGAGGTGACGCTGGACCTCGACGAAGCAGCCGTCACGGCCGAAGATGCCGGCCAGCCGATCGAGGATCCGCCCGGCCGCCTCGCGATCGCCCCGCGCGATGGAGTCGGCCAACGGGCCGTGGCGGCCGCCGGTGAGACACACGAGCCCGCGTGCGTGGGCCTCGAGCTCGTCGAGCGTGATTCGCCCCATGCCCTTGGGAGCGCCGAGCTTCAGCCGGGTGATCAGCCGGCAGAGGTTGCGGTAGCCATCGCGGTCCTCGACGAGCACCGGCAGCCGCGAGCCGTCGGCCAGCGTCAGCTCGCTGCCGATCAGCGCGCGGACGCCGGCGTTCTCGGCGGCGCGGTGGAATCGCGCGGCGCCGTAGACGCCGTCGCGATCGACGAGCGCGAGCGCCGACATGCCGAGGCGCGCGGCCTCGGCGGCCAGCGTCTCCGGCTGTTCCGCGCCCTCGAGAAACGTGAACGCCGACTGCGCGTGCAGCTCGACGAACACAACTAGACCGCGAGGTCAGTCATCGACGTCAGTCATACAGGGCGGTGAGGGACCAGGTTTCGGTGAGCCGGTCGTGGGAGAGGCGCCAGAGGGTGGCGTCAGAGAGGGCGACGTCCCATTCGTCGTGGGCCCAGGCGCCAGTGTCCCACCAGTGGCCGGACAGACGCCAGGGGCCGGCGCAGGTGTCGACGGCGACGTCGAGGCCGGCCGCGTCTCGCACGCGCGTGGGGCGCCCGTCGTGAGTCTCGACCTCGACCCGGCGAGGAGGACGCAACCGCCTGAGCGCCAGCGGGCCGGCGACGGCGCGCGGGGCCGTGTCGTCCTCGGGGCGGGCGGGCGCTTCGCCACGCGCCGCCTGGCGACCGTCGAACGCGGCCAGCGCGTAGTCGTCGGGCCGATGAGAGTCGACGACGACCGGAGTACCGACGTTGGCCCCGCCCACCAGCAGCGTCAGGCGCGTGAGCACGGTGGCCAGGTCGCGCGGCGCCGGCGTGGGCGGTTGCCAGAGGCCGGCCGGAGCGACACGGTGAGGAACGACGCGCGCGCTGAGCGCCACGCCGGTGACGGCGGCCGGAGGCGGATGCGCCTCGATCTCCAGCGCGAGCAGGGCCACGATGGGCGCGGCCTCGCCGAGCGGCGCGGCGAGCGCCACCGAGCGCGCGTGGTGACCGCCGGAGGCGAGCGCTAGCCGGATCTCGAGCACGTCGATGAGCAGATGCGCGACCGTCAGCCGCGCGCACAGCCGTCCCAGCACGCGCTCCAGCACGGGGACGAGCGCGGGCACTGTGGCGATCTCCCAGTCGAGCCCCTGTGCCTCCGCCCAGAATGGCGGCGGCGTCCACGGCCGGAACGGGGTGCGATCGACTCCGGTGGCGAGATCGTGCGCGATCAGGCCGGGGGGTCCGAGTCGCGCCCCCACCCCGGGGCGCGGCAACGCAGCCAGGTCGCCGAGCGTCGTCAGCCCCCAGCGCTTGAACGTCGCGGCCAGCCCGACCGGCCACGGTACGATGCTCAACGGCACCGCCGCCAGCGTGACGCGCTCGGTGCCCGGCGCCAGCACGTGCACCACCGGGCCCACGCGGGTGGCCACCCCGGCGGCGGCACGACTACTGGCGATGGCCACTCGGGCCTCGAGCCCCACGACACGCGCCTGACGGCGCAGGCGGCGGCCGATCGCGGTCTCGTCGCCGAACAGACCTTCGAGGCCGGCGAGATCGGCGTGCACGAGCCCCGGCGCTGCATCCTCGAGCCGCGGGGACACCGACAGGCACGCATCGAGCAACGCGTGCCGCGCCGCGGCCTCGGCCTCCGTGGAGACCGGGCGTCGCACCAGCGTGGGACAGCGCACCACGGCCTCGGCGTCGGTGAGCCCCGGGCGTACACCCTCGGCCCGCGCCCGAGGGTTGGCCTCGACGATGCGCGTGGCTGGCGGCGTCCCGGTGACCACGGCCAGCGGCTGCTCGCGCAGGCCCGGTTCCGAGCGCTCGAGCGCCGCGGCCGCGAAGGCCTCCACGCGCACGCACGCCAGACGGCTCACGCGGTCCACCAGAGGTGCTCGGTCTCGGCCGGCCATGGTGCCCCTTGCTTGCGGACCACATGCAGCCCGGTGCGCATTCCGGCCAGCCGGTGGGGCACTGGGCCCGCCCCCGACCAGGCCAGCCGGTCGCGTCGCGTCCGGACCGAGAGCGCGGCGGCCCCCCCGACCACGCGCCGGGCGCCGAGGACGAGCACGGCCACCCTCGAGCGCCGCGCCGCCTGCCGCAGGCGGAACGCGGCGTCCAGCGACAAGCGGGGAGGCGACTCACCAACGTCGAGCACGACCAGGGCGAAGCCGGGACACCGCGCGAGGAGATCGACGGCCTTGAGCGCATCGGCTCGGTGGCCCTCGCCGCGCACCCACAGCACGCGGTGAAGCTCGACACCGGCGGCGGCCGCGGAGCCCGGATCGAAGGCGTGGTCGACATCAACGAGCGCGGCCCACGCCCCCCGCCGAGTGACCGAGCGCAGGCAAAGCGTGAGCACGCTCGTGCGCCCCGAGGACAGCGGTCCCACGAGCTCGGTCATCGCCCCCTGGCGGAGGAGCCGATCGACCATCATGCGCCACACACTATTCACATGTTGATATAACCGCAAGACCCAGATGTCGTGGGGAGTGGGCGAACGAGCCCCAACATCCTGAGCCTCGGGCACCCGCGCCGTTCCCCTCTCCCGGCGCGTTCGCGCAGATCCGTTTCCGTGGCCTCGTGCTTGCACCTCGTTTTCAAATTCAAAACCAAACTGCGAAGGGACGGCACGATGGCGAAACAGATCGGATACGCAGTCGTGGGTCTGAGCGCCCTCACGCCGCAGGGCCTGCTTTCCGCCTTCGCGCGCGCCGGTGAGAACTCGCGTCTCGTCGCCCTCGTAGGAACTGATCGCCCCCAGGCCCACGCCATCGCCCAGCAGCTCCGCGCCGTCGCCTACCACACCGACGAGTTCCGGCAGTGCCTGCAGCGGGAGGACGTCAACGCGGTGTACCTGGCCCTGCCGCCCACCCTGCACTGCGACTACGCGGTCGACGCCGCGCGCCTCGGCATCCACGTGCTCTGCGAGCGGCCGATGGCGGTGATGGCCGACGAGTGCCGCCGCATGATCCGCACCGTGCAGACCAACCGGGTGAAGTTGATGATCGCCTATCGGCTGCAGTCCCACCCGGCCCACGCTCGTGCGCTCGAGCTCGTGCGCGGCGGCGCCATCGGCACCCCTCACACGATCGCCACCGATCTGACCATCCGGATCGAGGCCACCGACGATCCCCGTCTGCAGCGGCGCCTGGGCGGCGGGAGCATGTACGACCTGGGTGTGACGTGCATCCACGCGGCCCGGGCTCTGTTCGGCAGCGAACCCGCCCAGGTGATGGCGATGACGGCGCGCACCAGCCGTCGGCACGGCGGCGACGCCGACGACGGCGCCGTCGCCCTCATCCGATTCCCGGACGAGCGGCTGGCCCACATGCACACGAGCTTCGGTGAGGAGCCGAGGGCCGTCCTGCGGATCCTCGGCGAGGACGGCTGGCTGGAGCTCGACAATGCGTATCGTCACGACGAGACCGTCACGCTGACGCTGAGTCGTCGGGGCCGCCGCGAGACGCTGGCCTTCGAGCCCACCGATCCGTTCGCGGCCGAGCTCGCCTACTTCTCCACCTGCATCCTGCAGGACCGTGCCCCCGAGCCATCCGGGATCGAGGGATTGCAGGACGTCCGACTGGTCGAGGCGATCTACCGCTCGGCCCGCGACGGCCGGCCGGTCACCCTGCCGCGCCTGGCCCGTCCCGAGGCGATGCCCGCCGAGTCCGAGCTGCGCAAGGGCCTGGCCGACCATCGCCAGGCCGGGTAAACGGCGCCACCGCGTCCTTCTACTGGAGCGGTTGCTCCACCGTCGGCGGCGGATTCTCCAGCGCGCCGAACAGCCGATCGAGCGTCGTGCCGGCCGAGGCCGTTCCTCCCACCGTCGTCGTCACCGCCGACAGCGCCTCGCGCGCGCTCCCGCCCATGTCGGCCAGCATGGCCTGGCCGGCGAGCGTGACGGCCGCCCCCTCCCCACCACCGGCCACCACGCGCAGGCGCCCGTCGAACGACAGGCGCGCGTCGGCTACCGGCGGCGCTCCGAGCAGCGCGCGCCACGGCGCGACGGCCACGCGCTGCAATCGCGCGATCACGTCGAGCCCGCGCAGATCGCGGGCCACGATGCCGTCGAGGGCGGCCTCAGCGCCACCGTCCAGCCCGGCGCGCGCGGTCACCAGCCAGGCGCCGTCACCGCGACGCTCGGGCGCGTGTGCCGCGATCTGCAGCCCCTGCAGGCGCACGGGCCGGGGCCCCTGCAAGACCAGGGTACCGTCGGCCACCTGCACACGGCGGAGGAGCAGTTCAGCACGCCCCCGCAGCGGATCCATCAGCGCGGCCAGCGTGGTCGCGGCGGTCGCGGCAGGCAACGCCAGCGTGGGCGCGGTGAGGTCCAGTCGGCTGATGCGGCCCGTACCGGAGACAAGGTCGAGCCGGTCGAGGGCCACGGACACCGCGGCGGCGCGCAGCCGTGGCCGGCCCTCGACCGGCAGCCTCACC
The DNA here is from genome assembly GCA_963827505.1 of uncultured Candidatus Rokubacteria bacterium. GTDB lineage: Bacteria > Methylomirabilota > Methylomirabilia > Rokubacteriales > CSP1-6 > AR5. The sequence goes on from CAWHBD010000001.1 coordinate 1,132,444, forward strand.
ACCGCGTCGGTGACACGCGCGTGACCGGAAGCCAGCGAGCGGCCCCCGATCAGCAGCAGGCCGATGTCGAGATTGCCGCGGCCGCGCTGGATGGCGTCGAGCGGGCCCGGGCCAAGGTCGTGCACGAGAGCAGGCACGTCCAGACCGTGCGCCCGCACGTGCAGCAGGTAGCCGTCAACGCGCGGCTGGCCGGTGAGGTAGACGGTCGCGCCGTACGCCGCCATCTTCACCGCGAACGCCACCTCGGAGCTCTCGGCCGCCGCCGTGGTGAGCCGGCTCAGGCGCACGTCGAGGTCGCGGATCACCAGCGCGGCGCCGCTCTCGCTGACGCCCTCGACGACGAGCCGCCCGCCGGCGATCACGAGATCGTCGATGCGCACGGGCAGACCGGTGGCCGCGGCCGGCGCAGCACCGAGGCCGGCGGCCAGCTCGGCGAGATCGAGCCCGGCACCGGCCCGCAGTGTGAGCACCGGGGCCTCGACCCGTGCGCGGCTGAGTGTGAGGGGTCGCGTCAGCAGACGGAGCGGATTGACGGTGGCGACGACATGGTCGGCCCGGAACAGCTCGCGGCCGGCGGCGTCGCGCGCGTGGACGTCGGCCAGCGCCAGCCGTCCGGTCAGGGGGTTGTAGTCGGAGGTCGCGACTTCCACGCCGCCGGGCGCCAGCGCCGCCACGCGGCGCTCGAGCGCCAGCGTGGCCGCGCCGGCGCCGCCGATGGCGGCGGCGATCAGCGTCAGCGCGACGAGCAGGGCCTTCACGCCGCCCGGCGTCCGGTGTCGTGCACGCTCGCGACCGCGGCGTGCTCGTGCTGACGCGCCATCCCGGCCCCCGCGCGCGCCGCCTGCAGCAGGAACAGGCCGATGAGGACGAACCACAGGCCACCCACCAGCTCGCCGGCGACGAGCCGGACGGCGCCGAGCCCAACGAGCAGCAGCGCGAACAGCGAGCCGGCCCGGCTCGCCCACCGCGTCGCCCAGCCGAGCCGGCCGCTCCACGACCACAGCATCGCGCGCAGCAGTCGCCCGCCATCCAGCGGGAAGCCCGGCACGAGGTTGAAGACTCCGATGACCAGGTTGACGGCGGCCAGATAGCCGGTGAGGGCGGCCAGCCATGCGGAGCCCGCCACTAGCCGGCCGAGGCCGTAGAACAGCGCAGCCAGCGCGAAGCTCGTGAGCGGCCCCACGGCGGCGATGAGGAACTCGGCCCGGGCCGTCGGTGGCTCCGACTCCAGCTCGGAGACGCCGCCGAAGACGTGCAGACGGATGCCGCTGACGCGAACGCCGTGGCGGCGCGCCACCAGCGCGTGGGCGAGCTCGTGCAGGAGCACCGAGGCGAACAGCATCAGGGCCGCGGTCGCGCCGTGAAGCCACGCCCACGCCGGCGTCACGTCGGGCAGGACGCGGGAGACGTAGCCGGCGGCGAGGCTCCATGAGAGGAGCGCGAACACCAAGAGCCAGCTGGCGTCGATCCGTACCGGGATTCCTGCGACGCGAAGGATCTGGAGCATGGGGTATCCTGAAATCAGATCCGAGCAAACCATGCGCCACCGATCCGGCTCGGTGGCGACACGATTCGAGGGCGCCATGACACCGACCCGTCTGCTTACACTCTTCGTCACTCTGCTGATCGCCACCGGGGGCTGCGCCCGGGTGCAGCCGCACGTCTCACTGCCCGAGGTCACGCTGGGCGAGCCGTCGTTCTATCCCACGCTAGAGGCGTACGCCGGCGCCCCCATCGTCGGCGGCAACGCCGTCGAGATCCTGTTGAACGGCGAGCAGATCTTCCCCGCCCTCCTGGAGGCCATCCGCACCGCCCAGCGCACGATCACCTATGCGCAGTACTACTACGAGGAGGGACCGGTGGCCCGCGACGTCGCCGAGGCGCTCGCCGAGCGGTGCCGGGCCGGGGTCGGCGTCAACGTCCTCCTCGACGCCTTCGGCTCGATCAGCATCCCGGTCGGGTACCTGGATCTGATGCGCGTCTCCGGCTGCCACGTCGTGTGGTTCCGGCCGCTCAGCCAGTACGTCTTCCGCACCTACTACAAGCGCAACCACCGCCGCATCCTCGTCGTCGACGGCCGTGTCGGCTTCACGGGCGGAGCGGGCGTCAGCCGCAAGTGGATGGGCAACGGGCGTACCGAGAACCACTGGCGCGACACCGACGTCCGGGTGGAGGGGCCGGTGGTGGAGTACCTGCAGGCGGCATTCGTGGAGAACTGGCTGGAGGCGACCGGCATGGTGCTGGGCGGCGAGGCGTACTTCCCCCGCCCCATCGAGCCGCGGGGCCAGGTGTACGCGCAGGTCGGCGCGCAGCTCGCCCACCGGCGGCAGCACCGCGATGTACACGACGCTGCTGCTGGCGCTGTCCGGCGCCCGGCGCTCGGTGCTAGGTCACCAACCCCTACTTCGTCCTCGACGACCGCATGCGAGACGCCGTGTTGCGGACGGTCGGCCGTGGCGTGCGGGTGGTGGTGCTGGTGCCCGGCGTCATCGACCACAACCTGGTGCGCCAGGCCAGCCGAGCCCAGTTCGGCGACCTCCTGCGGGCCGGCGTGGAAATCTACGAGTACGCGCCGGCCCTGCTGCACGCCAAGACGATGGTGATCGACGGCGTGTGGGCCACCATCGGCAGCACCAACCTCGACAATTTCTCCTTCGCGTACAACGACGAGCTGAACCTGTTCTTCTACGACCGGGGCGTGGCCCAGCAGCTGGAGCGGATCTTCATGGAGGACATGAAGGTCGCGCGGCAGGTGACGTACGAGGCGTGGAAGGATCGGGGCATCCGGGCCCGGCTGCTGGAGGTTCTGGCCTTACCCATCCGCGACCTGCTGTGAGCGGACGGCGGAGGGGGCGGCTGCCCCCTCCGGTCCACACGGGCTACACCCGGCTGCGACCGGCCACCAGCCGGTAGATACCGAGCACGAGGATGGCGCCGACGACGGCCATGATGAAGCCGGCTGCCTCGCCCTCGCGGTACAGGCCCATCACGCGGCCCAGCCACCCACCGAGCATGGCGCCGACAATGCCGAGCACCACCGTCAGGATGATGCCGCCAGGGTCGTGCCCCGGCATGATCAGCTTGGCGACGAGGCCCACGACGAGGCCGAAGACGATCCACAGGAGAATGTCCATCGCGACACTCCTTTCACGAGTCAACGCGGGAATCACCTACACGCGCGACTGGGAGTGCACGCGGGATGCCACGGGCGGCGTTGTAGAAGTTGCTCTACTCTTCCCGATGCTGCCATGCGGCGATGATGCGGGTGGCCCCGACGGCGGACATGCCGACGAGGGGCAGGGTCAACAGTCCGGGCAGGAGCGCCTCATCCCACGGCAGTGTCACGGCCGCCCGGAAAACCTCAACCCCTATGAGATTGGCGACGATGAAGAAGGCGACCCACAGCGACAACCGCATGCGCTGGCTCCTCTCGAGCGAAGTTTGCTGACGGGCCCAGCGCACTTTACGGCATCGCGCGAGGGCCACTCAAGCGGGATGTGGCGGGGGTCCGGGGGACTGGCACGCCCTTCGCTTGGGAGGGGGTCATGAGTCTTTGCGCTTCGTGCGGTTTACAACTCTCCGGGGACGCAGCGCTGTGCCCGCACCATCACTGCGTGTACGGCGACGACTGGGCCGTGGCCAACCGGATCATGTGCGACTTCTTCCATCGGAAGAAGATCCCACCCCGGTTGACGCAGCACGACCGCGACGACGACTTCTGGGCCCACACGGCCGAAGCCGCCTGACCGGGCCGGGCGTCAGGCGGTAGCGGCGTGCGGCGCCGACGAAACTACCGTCGTCGGCGCATAGAACGAGGCCTCGCCCAGGCCCTGCAGGGCGTCGCGCGTGAACGTGATGAGGTGGTGGCTGACGATGGCCGCATGGATGAGCGGCTCGATCTCGCCAGCCTTGAGGGCGGGCCACGCCATCTGCCAGAACGTGCGCCGGTAGTCGCTGCGAACGCCGCACCGCCAGACCAGCCGGGCCAGGATCCCGAGCCCCATCCGCATGTTCTGCCACGAGGCTCGCTGGGCGTTCAGCGGGTACTTCTTGCGGCGGGCGAAGGTGTAGGCGATGTTGTGGGCGAACCGGGCGTACACCGCCTCCGGCGCGTAGGCCGCCGAGATGCACCGGCGCCACATCTCGCGCACCGTCTCGTAGGGCAGCTTGAACTCGACGTTCGACTCCCGTCCCTCCCCGCTGAGCAGGCGACCCTCGATCTCCAGCCGTCGCCACAGCGCCGTCTTGGGAAGGGCGTACAGGATATTGATGGTCAGCATGGGGATACGGGAGGCGTGGATGAACTCGATGATCCGATCGGCGGTGTCGGGCCCGTCGGTGTCCAGCCCGAGGATGATGCCGGAGACCACCTCGATGCCGTAGCTGTTGATACGCTCGACCGATTCCAGGATCGGCAAGCGCAGGTTCTGGTCCTTGGAGATCGCGTGGAGGGCGGCCGGCTCCGGCGTCTCGATGCCGCAGAAGACCGTGATGAAGCCTGCCTCGCGCATCAGCTCCAGCACCCGCTCGTTCTTGGCGATGTTGAGGGTCGCCTCGCACGCGAAGCGTAGCGGGAACTTGTTCCGGGTCTGCCACTCGACCAGGTGGGGCAGCAGCTCCAGCGCGGCCTTCTGGTTGCCGATGAAGTTGTCGTCGACGAAGTAGACGCTGGTGCACCCCGCCGCCGCGATGAGGTCGAGCTCGCGCAGCACCTGATCGGCCGACTTCAGCCGGGGGTTGCGCCCGTAGAGGGCCGGGATGTCGCAGAACTCGCACGCGTACGGGCAGCCGCTGGAGAACTGTATGTTGGCGATGAAGTACTCGCGCAGCGGAATCATCTCGTAGGCCGGCGTGGGAAAGTCGGCCAGCGGCAAGCGCTCCTTCGTCTCGAAGCGCAGCTGGCTGGCCGGGCGGCCGGGCGTGCGGTCCAGGTGCTCGATGAGACGATCGGTGGCGTCGCCGATCTCGCCCACGTGCAGCATGTCGGCGGAGGGGTAGTACTCCGGGCACCCTGAGACCGAGGGGCCGCCGACGATGGCCGGCCGGTCGTGGGCGTGGGCGCGGGCGATCACGTCGTAGATCTGGGCCCGCTGGATGTGCATGCCGGAGACGAACACCGCGTCGGCCCAGTCGAAGTCGTCGGGCGTCGCCGGCCGCGAGTTCTCGTCGACGAAGCGCACCGCCCACGTCTCCGGCAGGTAGGCGGCCACCACCAGCAGCCCCTGCGGCGGCATGAACGCCCGCACCCGTCCACCGAAGAACTCGTAGGCGTGCTGGAAGGTGCCGAACGAGCGAGCGTACTGTGGATACACGCACAGGATGCGCCGCTGGTGAGTGGGTCGATAGGACGTACGCATGAAGTCCGGGCAAGAATAACGTATTCGTCCGCCGATCGCCCTACGATCACAGCCGGGGGGTGAGCAAAGCGCGGGGGCATCGGCTAGAATGCGCCGGTCAGGAGGGTCACCATGGAGCTGAGCTCGGTCAAGGCGGTCGTCACCGGCGGTGCTTCGGGGCTGGGCCGGGCGACCGCGGCGCGCTTGGTGGCCGCCGGCGCCCAGGTCGCGCTGGTCGATCGGCCGGCCTCGGCTGGCGCCGAGGTGGCCAAGGCGCTGGGGCCGGCCGCCGTCTTCGCGCCGGCCGACGTGACCAGCGCCGACGAGGTGGCCGGGGCCCTGGACCGCGCGGCGGTCGCCGTCGGCGGCATCAACGTGCTGGTCAACTGCGCGGGCATCGGCACCGCCATGAAGACCTTCGGCAAGGCCGGCCCCGCCAAGCTCGAGGAGTTCACCCGGGTCATCCAGGTGAACCTCATCGGGACCTTCAACTGCATCCGGCTGGCCGCCGTCCACATGGCCCGCAACACCCCGACGGCCGACGGCGAGCGCGGTGTCGTCATCAACACCGCGTCGGTGGCCGCATTCGACGGCCAGATCGGCCAGGCCGCTTACTCGGCCTCGAAGGGCGGCATCGTGGGGCTCACGCTGCCGGTGGCCCGCGACCTCGCCGAGCAGGGCATCCGCGTGATGACGATCGCGCCCGGCATCTTCGAGACCCCCTTGCTCGGCACCCTGCCCGACCCGGTGCGCGCCTCGCTCGCCAACCAGGTCCCCTTCCCCAAGCGCCTCGGCCAGCCCGACGAGTACGCCTCGCTGGCCTTGCAGATCATCACCAACGTGATGCTGAACGGCGAGACGATCCGGCTGGACGGCGCGATCCGGATGCAGCCACGGTGAAACTCGAAGGGGGGCTTCGCCCCCCTTTCGACGGTCGTCGCGCGCTTGACGGCGCGCTCCTCCCTGCATCCCCCCAGGACGGGATTGCGCGGGCAAAGCCCGCGCTCGAACACCACGAGTCAACGGCTCTCTCGAGCGAGGACCACCTCCAGGAAGGCGGCGGCGAAGCTGGGGAGGAGGTGAAGGTCGAGAGGACGGCGCTGGAGGAGTTCGGGAGGGCGGATGGGCGGAAGTCGCGAACGGTGTTCGAGGCGTATACGCAGACGACGGGGCGGGTGCGGGTCGTCGACTATCGCAACGAGCGGCGGTTGATCGTCAGCGGCGACATCCTCTCGATCTATCCGCTCGACGAGGACTGGGACCGGCTCAAGAAGGAATACTGGTGGCACGCGCTGGCCGCCGTCGGCATGCCGCCGCGCCCGCGCGTGCTGCTGGTCGGGCTCGGTGGCGGCACCCAGGTGCACATGCTGCAGCGGCTGGCCCGGCCTCGCGAGATCACCGTGATCGAGCGCGACCCGGTCATCGTGCGGGTGGCCTGCGACTGGTTCGGGCTGCGCCGGGTCGGCGGCCTGGAGTTCCTGTGCGGCGATGCCACCCGCATCGTGCCCTGGCTCACCCAGGTCGGCCGCCGCTTCGACTTCATCATGGAGGACGCGGCCTACGCGGCCCCCCCCGAGGTCGGCCTGCCGCTGGCGCAGGCGCTGGTGCCGCTGCTCGCCCCCGGCGGCCGGCTGGTGATCAACCGCCACCTGCGCGGGGACGGGCGCCAGGTGGCTGCCGCGCTCCGGCCGCACTTCGCCGACGTCCGCGTGCGCCGCGTGCGCCGGGACGGCGAAAACGTGCTGGTGTGCTGCTCGAAGCAGCCGGTCGCTCAGCGAGCGGGCAGGCGCTTGTAGCGAAGGCGGTGGGGGCGGTCGGCCTCGGCGCCCAGACGGCGGCGGCGGTCAGCCTCGTAGTCGGCGTAGTTGCCCTCGAACCACACCACGCGGCCCTCGTCCTCGAAGGCCAGCATGTGGGTGGCGAGGCGGTCGAGGAACCAGCGGTCGTGGCTGATGATGACCGCGCAGCCGGCGAACTCCAGCAGGGCGTCTTCCAGCGCGCGCAGCGTGTCAACGTCGAGGTCGTTGGTGGGCTCGTCGAGCAGCAGGACGTTGCCCCCGCTCCGGAGCGTCTTGGCCAGATGCAGCCGGTTGCGCTCGCCGCCCGAGAGCGTGCCGACCGTCTTCTGCTGGTCGGTCCCCTTGAAGTTGAAGGACGCGACATAGGCGCGTGAGGGCAGCTTGCGACCGCCCACCTCCAGCACCTCGGCGCCGCCGGAGATCTCCTGCCACACGGTCTTGTCGGCCTCGAGGGTGTCGCGACTCTGATCGACGTAGGCGAGCCTGACGGTATCGCCCACCCGCAGGGTGCCCGCGTCAGGCTTCTCCTGGCCGGCGATCATGCGGAACAGCGTCGTCTTGCCGGCGCCGTTGGGGCCGATGACCCCCACGATGCCCCCACGCGGCAGCGTGAACGACAGCCCGTCGATCAGCGCCTTGTCGCCGTAGCCCTTCACGAGCTTGTCGGCCTCGACCACGAGGTCGCCCAGCCGTGGCCCCGGCGGGATGGCGATCTCCAGCTTCTCGGCGCGCTCGACGAACGGCGCGTCGACCATCGCCTCGTAGGCCTGCAGCCGCGCCTTGCTCTTGGCCTGCCGCGCGCGCGGGGACAGCCGCACCCACTCGAGCTCGCGCTCCAGCGTGCGCTGGCGGGCCTGGTCGGCCTTCTCCTCCTGGGCCAGCCGTGCCTGCTTCTGCTCCAGCCAGGAGGTGTAGTTGCCCTCCCACGGAATACCGGCCCCGCGGTCGAGCTCGAGGATCCAGCCGGCCGCGTTGTCGAGGAAGTACCGGTCGTGGGTGATCGCCACCACCGTCCCCGTGTACTCCTTCAGGAAGCGCTCCAGCCACGCCACCGACTCGGCGTCGAGGTGGTTGGTGGGCTCGTCCAGCAGGAGCATGGCGGGCTTGGCCAGCAGCAGGCGGCACAGCGCGACCCGCCGCCGCTCCCCGCCGGAGATCTTGCCGACGTCGGCGTCGCCCGGCGGCACCCGGAGGGCGTCCATGGCCAGCTCCACCGTGCGGTCGAGGTCCCAGGCGTTCACGGCGTCGATCTGATCTTGCAGGCGCGACTGCTCCTCGAGGAGCTTCTCCATCTGGTCGTCGTCCAGCGGCTCACCCAGCTTGCCGCTCACCTCCTCGAAGCGCGCGAGCAGGGCGCGCGTCTCCGCCACGCCGTCCTCGACGTTGGCACGCACGTCCTTGGCGGGATCGAGGGCGGGCTCCTGCGGCAGGTAGCCGATCCGCAGCCCGTCGGCCGGGAACGCCTCGCCCAGGAAGTCGTCGTCGACGCCCGCCATGATCCGCAGCAGCGAGGACTTGCCGGCGCCGTTGGCGCCGAGCACACCGATCTTGGCCCCGTGGAAGAACGACAGGTAGATACCACGCAGGATCTCCCGCTTGGGCGGAACGACCTTGCGCAGGTCCTTCATGACGAACGCGTATTCACCGGCCATGAGACCGCCATTGTACAGGAGCGCCGGGGAACGTCATCCGAGCAGCCGGCGGTGCTCGGGCATCATGCAGCGGTCCTGCACGACGCGGATGCCGGCGCGGGCCAGCCGCTCGGCGGCGACGTCGTTGCGGATCCCGAGCTGGAACCAGACGACGGCCGGGCGCCACGGCAGCGCCAGGATCTCGGCGGCGTGGCCGGGCAGGTATTCCGGACGCCGGAACACGTCGATCACGTCCACCGGACCCGGCAGGTCGGACAGCATCCCCAGCACGGGCTCGCCGAGAATCTGGGTGCCGGCCAGCACCGGATTGACGGGCAGCACGCGATAGCCCGCGCGGGCGAGATACGCGGGGACGTAGAAGGCGGGCTCGGCGGGCTTCGCCTTCGCGCCCAGCACGGCCACCGTGCGCGCCTCGCGGAAGATGCGGGTGAGGCCGGCGTCGTCGTCGACCAGGTTGGCGGGCCACTGCTCGGGGGTGGACATGCCGTCCGGATTCCTCTCAGGGCGCCGCGAGCGCGGCCAGCATCGACTCGCCGAGCGTCTCGACCCGCCAGCGCCGCACGCCTTCGACCCGGCCCAGGTCGCCCAGTGTCTGCGGAGCCGCCTCGGCGATCGCCGTAATGAGCCTGTTGGGCAGCAACACGCCCGGCTCGAGGCCGACCTCCTCGGTGGCTCCCGTCCGCCACCGGCGGAGCTTGTCGATGCGACGGCTCATCGCGCCGGGGATGCTGGGCCTCCGGTGGCGCGGCAGCACGGGCAGGTCGCCCTCGTCGAGCGCCAGCGCGCGCTCGACCGCCTCCTGGATGGCGCCGCCCCAGCGGCCGAGCACGCGCGGCGTGATGCCGGCGATGGCGCCGAGCGTGGCGGCGTCGCGCGGCGTTGCCTGGGCCACGCGGAGCAGCGTGTCCTCGTTGAGGATCTTGAAGGGCGGCCGGTCGGCCGCTCGGGCCAGCTGCTCGCGCAGCATCCACAGCTCGCGCAGGATCGCCATGCCCCGAGGGGGAAGGTCGCGCGCGCCCTTCACGCCGAGCCAGACATCGGGATCGACGGGACGTTCGGGAGCCGGCTGAGCCGCCAGCGCCGCGCACTCCTCCTCGACCCATGCCAGGCGACCGATCTTCTCCAGCTCCTCGATCAGCTTCGCCTTGAGCGCGAAGAGGTGCTGCACGTCGGCCGCGGCGTAGAGCACCTGCGAGGGGCTCAGCGGCCGCTCCGACCAGTCGTCCTTCTGGCGCGACGGCGGCAGCGTGATCGCCAGGTAGGTCTCGAGGAGGACGTCGAGACCGAGCGCGCGGCCCCCGAGGAAGCGGCCGGCGATCGCGGTATCGAACACCGATCCGAAGGCCAGGCCGTAACGGCGCTTGAGGTGGACCAGGTCGTTGTCGCCGGCGTGGAGCACCAGCCGGGGGCCGCTGGCGAACAACGGCGCCAGCAGACTGAGATCGCTCAGCGCGAGCGGGTCCACCAGCCACACACCACCGGTGGGCACGCCGACCTGGATCAGCGACAGCCGCTCGGGATAGTGGTGCAGGCTGTCGCCCTCGGTGTCGAGCGCGATCTCGGACGCGGCCGAGAGCTCCCGCACGGCGCGTGCAAGATCCTCGGGATCCTGGGCCCAGCGGACGGCGCTGAGGTCGGGGGCGGTCAGGAGGCCGCTACGCCTTCCGGCGGCTGAGCATCGACTGCTGCATGCGCTCGAAGCGACGCCGCAGCGGCTCCAGCCCCTCGTCGTGGGTGATCACGTACAGCTCGCCGCGGCGGACAGCGTCGAGCACCATCGCCGCCACGGTGTCAGGCGGCAGGTAGCGGCCGATCAGCTCGACGGCGGCTGACGCCGTCCCCGCCTCGTTGCGGAGCGCGGGCGGCCGGCTGCGCTCCGACTCGCGGATACGCGTCTCCACGCCCATCGGACACAGGACGGACACCCCGATGCTGTGGGGCTTGAGGTCCTTGGCGAGTGTCTCCGAGAGGCCGACCACCGCGTACTTGGAGGTGTTGTAGACGCCGAGTCCCTGGCTGGCGATCAGCCCGGCCATGGAGGCGGTGTTGACGATGTGGCCGCCCTCCCCACCGGCGATCATGCGCGGCACGAACGCCTCGATGCCGTGGATCACGCCCCACAGGTTGACGCCGAGCACCCACTGCCAGTCGCGATGCGTGGCAGTCTCGAGGCCGCCCCAGGCCGCGACGCCGGCGTTGTTGCAGAGCACGTGGACGGCGCCGAAGGTCGACCACGCTCGCCCGGCCAGAGCCTGGACCTGGCCCAGATCCGTCACGTCGGTCCGGACCGCCACCGCGTCGACGCCGTGGCCGCGTGCCTCGCGGATCACGCCCTCCATCGCGGGCTCGTCGAGGTCGGCGACGACCACCCGGGCGCCTTCCCGGGCCAGGGCCAGCACCAGGGCCCGGCCGATCCCGCTGCCCCCGCCCGTCACGACCGCGACCTTGCCCTTGAGCTGGTCCACGAGGAGTCACGGTATCCGGCCCGGGCCTCGCGGTCAAATCGACCGCCCAGGCCAGGCGGCGCCGGCGCGCGACGTGGGGGCGGGGTGACAGGGTCCCCTGCGGTTCCGCGAGAGACTACCCGGGGCGTCCAGGCGTGGTCGGAGCCTGGTCCTACGTGTGGCCCTACACGATCGAAGCCAACGGAACCTCAGGAGACCCTGTCACCCCGCCCCCACGTCTTCGCGCCGGCGACTATCCGTTACTTCATCAGCAACGCCACGACTCGGACAACTCTCAGCCGTCTAGCCGCCGGCCGTCGCCTGGGGGAGGCGGTCGAGCCAGGGCGGGTGCCAGGCGGTGCGGCGCAGGGTGGCGAAGACGCGTTCGGGGTTACCCCAGTCGCTCCATTCGACTCCCTTGACTCGCACGACGCCGAGGTGAGCGGCCGCGGGCACCAGCACGCGTTCGGAGAAGTTCAGCTCCGGGAGCCTCGCGTAGACGCGCTCGGCGACGGCCGCCTCGCGCGCGGAGCCGCCGGCGCGGCGGATGGGCTCGAAGGCTCGCAGCAGGTCACGCGCGCTGCTGGTGAACAGGTCGATGAAGGCGCTGATCCGTCCGGCCATCACGAGGCTATTCCAGAGACAGCCGCGCGTCAGCAGATCCGCGGCCAGCTCGGCCGACGGCTTCTCCCAGAAACGCCGGATGGGGAACACGGGCTCGCCGTCGAGTGGCAGCGCGCGCTCGGCGGGCTCGATCCAGCCGTACTCCGTCTCGGGCTCGGCGGCCTCGACACCGAGAAGGACGACCAGGTCGGGGCACGCGTGCACGCCCTCGATGGCGCTGCGCACCGCCCCGACGAAGGCGACGTCGTCATCCACGAAGTGATCGGAGGGAAAGACTGCGACCGGCACGTCGCCCGCCAGCTCGGCGATGCGCAGCAGCGGATAGAGCACGCCCGGGTGCAGTCCCGCGGTTGCGCGACTGCACCACCAGGCGGCCAGGCGCGAGATCTGCGACCAGCGGCCGATAGTAGGGCTCGTGGGTGCGCGTGACGACAACCACCTGCTGGTCGGGCCGGCTCAGCAGATCGGCCCGCCGGCGCGTGCGGTCCAGCAGCGTCTCGCCATCCAGCAGAGGGCAGAACTGCTTGGGCCGCGCATCCCCGGCGATCTGCCGGGTGAGCGGCCGCAGCCGTGTGCCATCTCCTCCTGCCAGGATCAGCGTCCACGGCGCCGCTGCGGTCGTCTGCATGTCGGTCCCCTCTTACCAGGCGTCGCCACGGGGTTGTCGCTCGGGCGCGGGGGAGGAAATTAGCAACTCCGATGCCGACCCCGGCGGGTACCTAAAATCGCCTGTCTTTTCGCCAGCGCGCGGGCGGGTAGGCAGAAAACCTCCTAGTCTGGTGACGACTGTCCAGGAAGGGCGCGCGGTCGCCGCGCCCGACCCTGCCGGTGCCGCTCGCAGGTGGAGGCGGCATGCGATGCGGGCGGCGGGGCGACCGGGTCTCCTGCGGTTCCGCGAGATACGACGCGATGCACGACGGGTTGGTCGGAGCCTCGTCCTACGCGAGACCCGACACGATCGAAGCCAACGGAACCGCAGGAGACCCGGTCGTCCCGCCGCCCGCATCGCATGCCGGGAACGCACCGGATCGGCGGGGCGAAGCTCGGAGCCTAATCAGCGGGGGATGAGGGTGGCGCGCTGGGCGGCGGCGTCGACGGTGAGCGTGAAGGCGTCGAGGACGTCGCGGCCGAGGAGACCGTCCGCGCCCTGGCCGGGCAGCGCGTGCACGACCACGTCGACGGGACCGAGCCTGGTTCCGGCGACATCAAGGCCGGGGACGGAGACGAGCGTGGCGACGGCGTCGCCGGTGACACCGCGAATGTGGACCTGCGTGCTGCCGCTCGTCGACAGGCCGGCCCGGGTCATGGCCGCCGGCGAGATCAGCGTGCGGTCGGCGCCGGTATCGAGCACGAGTCGCAGCGGGATGCCGTTGAGCCAGGCGTCGACGACGAGCGGGCCGCCCGTGTACGGGATCACGATCCCACCCCGCGCGGCCGGCGGCGGTGCCATCACGGGACCCGGCGTCGGCGCGCCGATGTCGCGCGCGCTGTCGCGATAGGCCGGCGGGATGGTCGCCAGGTCGGTCGTGTAGTACACGGTCCCGCCGGCATCGGTCCAGCGGTAGAGCTGAGCGAAGGCCGGGGAGGCGAGCGCGATGATCGTCGCGAGGGCGGCGAGCCCGGCTCGAAGAGAGACGGGCCTCGTCGAGGCGCTGGTCGCTGCGATGCGGGTCGACGGTCGTGGCATGTCGACGCCGCCGGGGCGGACGGCTACACGACCACCTTCTTCGCGCGCAGGGCGGCGATGTCGGCGGCGGAGTACTCGTACTCGGCCAGGATCTCGTCGGTGTGCTGGCCCTGCTGCGGCGCCGCGCTGCGGACGCCCGCCTTCATGCGCGAGAACTTGATCGGCGTGCCGACCACCGGGATCTCGCCGAGCTTGGGGTGCACCACACGCTCGATCATCGAGCGGGCGGTGGTCTGGGCGTCCTCCATCACCTGCTCCACGGTGTTGACGGGCGTGGCGGGTACGCCGGCGTCCTCGAGCACCTTGAGCAGCGGCTCGCGGTCCTGCTGGCCGATCGCGGCTTCCAGCGCGGCCTCCAGCTCGCGACGGTTCTTCACGCGCTCGATATTCTTCGCGAAGCGCGGATCGGTCGCCATCTCGGGCAGGCCGAGCGCGGGGGCCAGTCGCTGCCAGAAGCGGTCGTTGGCGCCGGCGATGAAGATCCATTGCCCATCGCGGCACTTGAAGGTGCGGTACGGCGACAGCGAGGGATGGGAGGAGCCGAGCGGCTTGGGCTGGTTGCCCGTGAGCAGGTAACCCTCGGCGTGGTAGTTGAGCAGCGTCACCGCCGTCTCCAGCAGCGAGCCGTCCACGCGCTGGCCGAGGCCCGTGCGCACGCGGTGCAGCAGCGCGTTGACGATGCCGAAGGCGCAGAAGATCCCCGTCGTGAGATCCAGGAACGACACGCCGCAACGCAGCGGGGCCCCATCCGGCTCGCCGGTGATCGACATGATCCCGCTGAAGGCCTGCATCAGGGCCTCGTAGCCGGCGGCATCCTTGCGCGGCCCGGTGCGGCCGAAGGCCGAGACCGAGGCGTAGACCAGGCGGGGGTTGATGGCGGCCAGGGTGTCGTAGCCGAGCCCGAACGACTCCATCGTGCCCGTCCGGAAGTTCTCGATGAGGACGTCGGCGGTGGCCACCATGCGCTTGAGCACGGCGACACCCTCTGGCGTCTTGAGGTCGAGCGTCATGTCGCGCTTGTTCCGGTTGATGACGAGGAAGGCGGCCGACTCGCCGTCCTTGTGGGGCGGCCACGTGCGCGACTCGTCGCCGCTGCCGGTGTCCTCGATCTTGACGACGTCGGCGCCGAGATCGGAGAGCAGCATGCCGCAGAAGGGGCCGGCCAGCACCCGGGAGAGATCGAGCACGCGAACGCCATCGAGCGAGAGGGACGGGGCCGTCATGGTCATGCGCTACTATACATTGCATGACCCGCCTGCAAACCGCCCTCGGCGAGCGCATCCTGGTGCTCGACGGCGCCATGGGCACGATGCTCCAGGCGGCCGCCCTGACCGCGGCCGACTTCGGCGGCCCCAGCCCTGGAGGGCTGCAACGAGCACCTGAACCTCACCCGTCCCGACGTCGTCCGCGAGCATCCACGCGCCTACTTCGAGGCTGGCGCCGACTGCGTGTCGACCAACACCTTCGGCTGCGCCCCCTACGTGCTCGGCGAGTACGGCCTGGCCGACCGGGCCTGCGAGATCTCGCCGGGCCGCCGCCCGCGCTGCGCGCCGGGAGGGCGCCGGACGAGCGCGCTTCGTGCTCGGCGCCATGGGCCCGACCACCCGCACGATCACGGTCACCGGCAACGTGACCTTCGACGACGTCCGGACCGGCTACCGCGTCCAGGCGGCCGGCCTCATCGCGGGCGGCGCCGACGAGCTGCTGCTCGAGACCTGCCAGGACACGCTCAACGTCAAGGCGGCGCGCTCGGGGTGCGCGCAGGCCCTGCCGGAGGCGGGCGTCGAGCCTGCCGCTGATGGTCAGCGCGCACCATCGAGCCCATGGGCACCATGCTCGCCGGCCAGGGCGTGGAGGCGCTCGCCGTCTCGCTCGAGCACCTGCGACCTGCTCTCGCTCGGCCTCAACTGCGCCACCGGCCCCGAGTTCATGACCGACCACCTGCGCTCGCTCTCAGCGCTGACGACCGCCTTCACCGTAGCGTGCGATCCCAACGCCGGCCTGCCCGACGAGCACGGCCAGTACGGCGAGACGCCGGAGAGCCTCGCCTCAAGCTGCGGCGCTTCGTCGACGAGGGCTGGCTCAACGTCGTGGGCGGCTGCTGCGGGACGACCCCGGCCCACATCGCGGCCCTCGCCGCGCTGGCGCGGACGCGGCGGCCCCGCGTGCCGGCGGCCGCGCCGGCCGCCGGCGGTGAGCGGCGTCGAGGCGATCGCGCTCACCGACGACAACCGGCCGCTGATCGTGGGCGAGCGCACCAACGTCATCGGCTCCCGGAAGTTCAAGGAGCTGATCGTCGGCGAGCAGTTCGAGGACGCCGCCGAGGTGGGCCGCGCCCAGGTCAAGGCGCGGCGCGCAGGTGATCGACGTCTGCCTGGCCAACCCCGACCGCGACGAGGCCGCGCGACATGGACCGCTTCCTGGACGAGCTGACCCGCAAGGTCAAGGTCCCGCTGATGATCGACTCCACCGACGCCGCGCGTCATCGAGCTGGCGCTGCGCCACTGCCAGGGCAAGGCGATCATCAACTCGATCAACCTCGAGGACGGCGAGGAGCGCTTCGAGAAGGTGGTGCCCGCTGCGCCAGCAGCTTCGGCGCGCGCCGTGGTCGTCGGCTGCATCGACGAGAACAAGCAGCAGGGCATGGCGGTCACCCGCGAGCGCAAGCTGGCGGTCGCCGAGCGCTCCTACGCAGCTGCTGACCGAGAAGTACGGGATCCCGGCCCGGGACCTGATCTTCGATCCGCTGGTCTTCCCGTGCGGCACCGGCGACGTGAACTACATCGGCTCGGCGGTGGAGACCATCGAGGGCGTGCGCGCGATCAAGGAGCGCTTCCCCGAGTGCAAGACCATCCTGGGCATCTCCAACGTGTCGTTCGGCCTGCCCGCCGGCCGGGCGCGAGGTGCTCAACTCGCGTCTTCCTCTACCACTGCGTCAAGGCGGGCCTCGACTTCGCGATCGTCAACACCGAGAAGCTCGAGCGCTACCCCTCGATCCCCGAGGAGGAGCGCCGGCTGGCCGAGGACCTGATCTACTGCGCGGGGCGCGGACCCGGTGGCGCGCCTTCGCCGCGCACTTCCGCGAGCCGCAAGAAGACGCCGGCGGCGCGCGAGCACGCTGCCGCTCGACGAGCGGCTCGCGCGCTACATCGTCGAGGGCAGCCGCGACGGCCTCATCGCGGACCTCGACGCTGAAGCTGGCGGAGGCGGCGCCGCTGGACATCATCAACGGCCCGCTGATGACGGGCATGGACGAGGTCGGCCGGCTCTTCAACGACAACGAGCTCATCGTGGCCGAGGTGCTCCAGTAGCGCCGAGGCGATGAAGGCGGCGGTCGCCTACCTGGAGCCGCACATGGAGAAGGCCGACAGCGCCACGCCGCGGCAAGATCGTGCTCGCCACCGTGAAGGGCGACGTCCACGACATCGGCAAGAACCTGGTCGAGATCATCCTCTCCAACAACGGCTTCCGGGTGGTCAACCTCGGCATCAAGGTGCCGCCCGAGCAGCTGCATGGCGGCGTACCGCGAGCACAAGCCGGACGTCATCGGCCTGTCCGGGCTGCTGGTGAAGTAGCGCGCAGCAGATGGTGGTCACCGCCCAGGACCTGCGCGCGGCCGGCGTGGACATCCCGCTCTTCGTGGGCGGCGCCGCGCTGACCCGCAAGTTCACGGCGACGCGCATCGCCGCCGAGTACGGCGGCGTGACGCTCTAC
This sequence comes from uncultured Candidatus Rokubacteria bacterium, assembly GCA_963827505.1. Lineage (GTDB taxonomy): Bacteria > Methylomirabilota > Methylomirabilia > Rokubacteriales > CSP1-6 > AR5. The sequence goes on from CAWHBD010000001.1 coordinate 1,149,700, forward strand.
GCCAAGGACGCGATGGACGGCCTCGACCTGGCCAACCAGCTCTTCTCGGCGGTCACCCGCGAGGCGCTCATCGACCGCGTCCGGACCGAGCAGGCGGCGCTGGCCGCCGGCGTCGTGGCGATCGCGCCGGCCCGACCGGTCACGCCGGCGGCGCCGCCGGCCGGCCTGCCCCGCGTGGAGGCGCCGGCGCCGCCCGATCTCGAGCACCACGTCGCTGCGCGACGTGCCGCTGGCCCACATCTACCCGTACCTGAACCTCCAGATGCTGCTACGGCAAGCACCTGGGGCTGCGGGGGCCGGTCGCGCGCCTGCTCGAGAAGGGCGACGCCAAGGCCCTCGAGCTGCGCGACGTGATCGAGACACTGAAGACCGAGGCGACCCGGGACGGCCTGCTGCACGCCCACGGCGTCTACCAGTGGTTCCGGGCGCGGGCCAGCGGGGAGACGCTCGCCCTGCTGGGGGCCGACGGCCAGCCGGCCGCCGAGTTCACCTTCCCCCGCCAGCCCGACGGCGACCGGCTCTGCCTGACCGACTACGTGCGTGACGACGGCCACGACTGGGTCGCGCTGTTCGCCGTCACCTGCGGAGCCGGCGTGCGCGAGCGGGCCACGGCCTGGAAGGAGCGCGGCGACTACCTGCGCTCGCACGCCCTGCAGGCGCTGGCCATCGAGTGCGCCGAGGCCACCGCCGAGTGGCTGCACGCGCGGCTGCGCACGCTGTGGGGCTTCCCCGACGCGCCCGAGCTGTCCATCGCCGACAAGCTCAAGGCGCACTACCGCGGCCTTCGGGTGTCGTTCGGTTACCCGGCCTGCCCCGAACTGGCCGACCAGGCCACCCTGTGGCGACTGCTCCGGCCCGAGGAGATCGGCGTCCAGCTCACCGAGGGGTTCATGATGGATCCCGAGGCGTCGGTCTCGGCGCTGGTCTTCCACCACCCGCAGGCGAAGTACTTCAAAGCCGCCGACTGATGGCCTCGCGCGCGCGCACCGCGCGGCGCCCCCATCTGCTGATCGCCCTCGGCGTCGTCGCCTTGATCGGCGCCCTGTGGCTCGTGGCCCCGGAGTTCCTGCACACCGTCGAGTTCAACCTTTACGACGAGCACTTCCGGCTGCGGGGCCGGCGCGTCCCCAACCCCCAGGTGGCCATCGTCACCATCGACGAGCCCAGCCTGGCCGCCGTGGGCCACTGGCCGTGGTCGCGCACGATCATCGCCGACCTCGTCCGGCGCCTGGACGAGGCGGGCGCCGCCGCCATCGCCTTCGACGTCCTCTTCAAAGAGCCGGATCGCTGGCCGGAGCGCGAGTTCGGCGACCGGCTGCAGCAGCGCCTCGGCGCCCGCGGCCTCGATGCCAGCGGCCGCGCCGTGCTGGAGCGCGCGGTCGCCGAGACCGATCATGACGGGGCGCTGGCCGCCGCGATCCGCGAGAGCGGGCGGGTGGTGATGGCCAGCAACTTCACCTTCGGCAGCGGCACGCCGACCGATGCGGCGAAGCGGACCGGCTCACCCCTGAAGTCGGCCATCGGTGTCCGCCTGGCCACTGATCCCCCGCCCGCCAACCAGGGGCCGGCCTTCAAGAACTTCCCCGAGCGCGGCGTCTACCCGCCCCCGCGGGCCGTCTTGGAGGCCTTTCCGATCGCGCCGCTCCTGGCCGAGGCCGCCGCCATCGGCCACGTCAACAACTTCTCGGAGGCCGACGGCTCGACTCGCTACGAGGCGCTGATCGTGGAGTCGCGCGGCTACTACTATCCGAGCCTGGCCATCGAGGCGGTGCGCGTGGCCGCCGGGCTCGATCGCTCGCAGCTCACGATGACGTTCGGCGATTCGGTGCAGCTAGCCGACATCGTCATCCCCACCGACGCTCGCAGCCGCGTGCTGATCGACTACGCCGGGCCCGAGGGGACGATCCCGCGCGTGCCGGCCGCCGACATCCTCAAGGACAAGGGCCTCGACCGCATCAAGGACCGCGCGGTGTTCATCGGCGCCACGGCGCCGGGCCTGTTCGATCTTCGCGTCACGCCCTTCTCGCCCACCATGCCCGGGGTCGAGAAGCACGCCAACATGGCGGCCAACATCCTCGATCGCCGCTTCATCGTCCGGCCGGCGTGGTTCGAGTACCTGGAGGCAGCCAGCATCGTGCTGTTCCCGCTGCTCCTGGCTCTCGTCGTCCCCACCATGCGTCCCTACCGGAGCATCGCCATGACGATCGTGATATGGGTGGCGCTGTTTGGGGCCAGTCACTACGCGTTTCGTCGGGGCCTGTGGATCAACCTGGTGTACCCCTCGCTGGCGCTGCTGCTCACCTTCATTGCGATCACGGTCTATCGCTTCCTGTTCGAGGAGCGGCAGCGGCAGTACACCCGGCGTGCCTTCCAGCAGTACGTGAGCCCCGAGGTCGTCGAGCGGATCATGCAGAACCCCCAGGCCCTGCAGTTCGGCGGGGAGCTGCGCAACCTGACCGTGCTCTTCTCCGACATCCGCGACTTCACCACCTTCACCGAGAAGAACGACCCCCACCTGGTCGTACAGATGCTGCGCGAGTACCTGACCGAGATGACGCGCATCGTCATCGAGGAGGGGGGCACCCTCGACAAGTACATCGGCGACGCTGTGATGGCCGAGTTCGGCGCCCCGATCGCCTACCCCGATCACGCGCTGCGCGGCTGCCGGGCGGCGCTGCGCATGGCGGCCGAGGTGGAGCGGCTGACCGCGAAGTGGACGGCCGAGGGGCGGGAGCCGTTCCGCATCGGCCTCGGCGTGAACACCGGCAACATGGTCGTGGGCAACCTCGGCTCCGAGCAGCTCTTCGACTACACGGTCATCGGCGACGAGGTCAACCTGGGTGCCCGGCTGGAGTCGCTCAACAAGGACTACCAGACCGACAAGCACATCATCATCAGCGACGGGACCTACGAGGCGGCCGGCGAGACGATCGAGGTGCGGCGGCTCGGCGAGGTGAAGGTGAAGGGCAAGACGCGGCCGGTCGTCGTCTACGAGCTCCTCGGGCTCAGCGGCGCGGCCGTCGCTACACCAGCCTCGTCCGACGTCTGATCGCCGGCGGTGGGCGACGCCGCGGCCGGACTAGTCTCACGAGACGACTAGTTACAGGGCTCGGAGACGCAGACGGGGGGCCGGGCTGAGGACTGACGGGTGCCGCCGAGATCGCTCGGCTCGCACGGGGGCGTTTGGTTCGGGCCACAGGTTCCGCGGCCAGGCGCCGCCGCCGCCGCCTCGTCCTTGTTGACCTTGTCGTCGCGACCGCAGCCCGGACACTGGCCCGTGAGCGGGTTGGTCGGCGCCGGGTTGCTGACGGGCTGCAGGCTGGGGAACCCGGTGCCGATGCCGGTGTTGGCGAGGTTCTGAGTCTCCTGCGCGGTCGGCACCACGACGTTGATGATGAGCAGCTCGTTGGCGCCCAGCGTCGTCTGGTTCTGGGCGGTCTGCACCGCCGCCTGCACGGCCGGCGGCAGGTTGGTGATGGGCGTCGCCGCCCCCGGCGGCTGGTTGCCCACCTGCCGCACCATGTTGCCGCCGGTCACCGTCACCGTCTGGCCGTTGCGGGTCACGAACGTCGCCCGCGCCGCGCCTGGCGCCTGGCCGGGCGACGGGAACACGAACGCCTGCGTCTCTTGCGTGGCCGGGTTGAACACGATCACGACGATCGTGCCCCTGATCGCGGCGACGCCATTGGGCGTCGAGATGTTGAAGTTCGACTGGCGCGCGCGCACCAGCTGCACGGCGGCCTGCGACACCTGGGCCCGCACCTTGCCGGCGACGACGTGGAACGAGGCGTCCCGGTCACGGTTGGCATTGTCGTAGTCGAGCTTGGTCACGGCGAAGCGGGTGTTCTCGGCGATGAGGATCGTGCTGCCGTCCGGCAGGCTGAGGTCGGCAGCCGACCCCGCCATGGCCCGCACCTGGTCGCCCTCGACGAGGCGGGCCCCGACCGCCGCCGGTGTCCACGCGGTCTGCCCCTTGGGCATGATCTCGACACGCCCGGTGGCGCGCACGATCTCCGCGCTCGACGGACGCATCTGCGCCTCGGCCACGCCCCCCGCGGCCAGGACCAGCGCAGCGACGATGCCGACCACGACCGACCGGGTCCTCACCATGTGCATGGACGTTGTCCTCGCTGCGTGGGGCGGCTCGCTCCTGAACTTCAACGTGCGCTCAAACTTAGCACACAGGCTCGCGCCCGCGGTAGCGCCGCCGTGGGCAGCGGCTAAATCCTCGGGAACCCTTGCCCCGGCCGGCGGCCGGCCACCTCAGTGGTGGCAGGCGATGCAGTCGAGCGGGGCCTGCGTGTTGCGGGTGGCGTTCTGCTGGCGGTGGCACTCCACGCACCAGCCCATCGACAGCGGGGGTGGCGGCGGCTTGAGTCCGACGAGGTGGGCGAGATCGTTCAACAGCCGGGGTCCGGTCTGGGCGCCCACCACTCGCATCTGCTCGATGGGACCGTGGCAGCTCTGGCAGGCGACCCCGGCCCGCACGTGCGGCTTGTGCGGGAAGTGGGTGAACTCCGGCACCTTGAAGACCCGGACCCACGGGATGGACTCGCCGCGGGCCGCGTACTGGGCGATCTTGGCGATCTCCGGGTTGTCCTGAGCACCGATGATCTTGTGGCAGCCCAGGCACCGCTCCACCGAGGGTAGCCCCGCGTACTCCGAGCGCCGGGCGTCGGCGTGGCAGTACTGGCAGTCGATCTGGAACGACCCCGCGTGGATGACGTGACTGAACAGGATCGGCTGGCGCGGCGCCCCCGGCACCTCGATCAGGCGGCGGGCGGTGTCCGGCCGGTACGGAGGGTTGGCCAGCGAGCGCAGGAACGCCGCGATGTCGCGCGCCTGCGCATCGCCGAGGTAGGCGCCGAACGGCGGCATGCCGGGCGACAGGCCCTCGGCGGGGCCGCCGCGCAGGATGATGTTGACGATGAACTCCTCCGGCAGGCCGTTCATGAGCCGCCCGTCGGTCAGGTCGGAGGGCTTGCTGGCCAGGCCCGCCGCCGACGGCCCGTCACCCCGGCCCCCTTCCCCGTGGCAGACCACGCAGTGGCTGGCGTACAGCTGGCGGCCGCTGACGAGCTCGCGGGAGGCAGAGGGCGTGACGGCGCTGGCGCGCGTCCAAAGCGCGGAGGCGAGAGCGGCCAGGACGATCAGGCCGGCGGCAAGGCCGCCCGCCCACATCCGCGGGCTCAACGCGGGGGCACCTCTCCGGGTAACGCTACTCTTTGATCAGCTGCTGTCGCCGCTGCAGATAGCCGTGCCGGACGGCACTGTACATGTCGATCACGCTCTCCTCGAATCCCTGGAAGAGATCGTAGTTGAGCGCGCGCTCGTTGATCGCGTCGCCGATCTTCATACCGATTCGGTCCCAGAAGAACGGCAGGATGTAGCTGAGCGGATCGAGGAAGCCGTCGACGAACTTGCCGATGCCGTCGCGCACGGTGAGCGGCTCCATGAACGGCAGCACCAGGAACGGGCCGGGCCCGCTGCCCCACACGCCCAGGGTTTGCCCAAAGTCCTCGCGGCTCTTCTGGATACCCCAGTAGTCCTTGGCCGGATCGAACAGGCCGCCGATGCCGGCGGTGCTGTTGATGAGGAACCGGCTCAGCTCCCGGCCCGCCCCGCCCCACTTGCCCTGGAGCAGGCTATTCACGAAGCGCGGCACGAAGTTGATGTTGTCGAAGCCGTTGGCGATGAGCACCTGAAACGGCTCCGGTATGATGAACATGTAGCCGCGCGCCACCGGCTTGAACACCCAGCGATCGACGCCGCGGTTGAAGTCGAACATCTTCTCGTTGAACGATTCCCAGGGGTCGTACTCCTCGTCGACCGCGTCGGTCGACTCCTGGGCTCGCTGCGCGAGCGCGGAGCCGCCGTCCACGTCGAGCAGCGCGAAGGTGCTCGCGCCGGCGCCCTCGTGGAGCAGCCCCAGCAACGTGGGGGCGCCTTCGATCTCCGCCGAGGCCTCCTCGGCCTGCTCGGTCACGACCACCTCGGGCTCGGCGTCGATGGCCACGGTCTCGGCAAGCCCGGCAATGGGCGCGACGGGCTCGACCGTCGGCACCGAGCCGGTGGGCAGGCCGGCCGTCAGCGCCCTGTCGGATCGGGCCAGACCCGAGAAGGTGCCGCAACCGCTGAGAACGACAGCCAACGCGGCCGCCAGCACCCAGATCGTGCCAACGCCACCGAAACGGTCGCGGCCAGCCACGTATCGGATCCCCCTCGATCACAAAAGATTGACGCGCAGGGCGCGTCACCGGACCAATATAGCGGAACTTGCAGGGGCGGTCGGTGGAAATTGAGGCTCGGTGGACTACACCGCGCGCGGGCGTTGTGCCGTGCGCACTCCCGAGCTATGGTGGTGGGGTCGACAGCCACGGACCGACGTGCTGATTGAGGGGGCACACGTGAGTCGAGGTCGTGCACGGGAGTTCTGGTGCGAGGTCGTGTCGGAGGCGGTGCAGATCCGGCTCAAGCGCAACGGTGGCTTCGGCCGGGTGCAGGGCTACTTCGTGCAGTGCAACCAGGTCGACTGCCAGTACGTCGAGGAGAACAAGCCGCCCTGTCCCCTCCACGTCGGGCTTTTCGCGGACGAGATCCGGGCCGCGGATGAGGCTCGGGCGCGGCGAGCCGAGGACGAGGCGTAGCCCTCAGCGGGTGCCCGGCGGACCGAGCACGACGGTCGTCGGGTTGCCGAGGTAGGCGCGGGCGACGCGCTGGACGTCGGCGGCGGTGACCGCCTCGACCCGAGCCCGCTCGCGCTCGAAGTAGTCGCCCCCGACGCCCTCGACCTCGTTGAAGGCCAGGTGCCAGGCGAGCCGCTCGTTCGTACGCCGGTCCATGGCGTACCGTCCCAGCAAGTATCCCTTCGCGCGCGACAGCTCCTCGGCCGACACGGGCGTGTCGCGGATCTTCTGTATCTCGCGTCCCAACGCGTGCTCGGCCTGGGCGCTGCTCGCGGGCGCCGTGCCCAGGTACAGCACGAACAGACCGGGCTCCCGCACCGGGTCGTAGTACGAGGCCGCCGTGTACGCCAGCGCGCTCCGGTCTCGCAGCTCGACGAATAACCGTCCGGCCATGCCGCCGCCCAGGATCGTGGACAGCACCTTCACCGCCGCATGATCGGGGTGGTCGAGCGATGGGGCGAGGCCGCCCACGAGGATCTGGGTCTGCTGCGAGGGTTGCTCGATCACGACGCGGCCGCCGGGAGCGCTGGGCGCCGCCGGCGCCGGCTCCGGCCGCGCCGCGCCGCCCGCCATCGCGCCGAACAACCGCCGCGCCTCGGCCACGACCTCGTCCGCCGAGATCTGTCCGCTGACTGCCAGCATCATGCGCTCGGGCCGGTAGAACGCGCGGTACCACGCCAGCAGCGCGGCGTGATCGACGCGGCCCAGCGAGGCCGCGGTGCCCAGGCTGGGCAGCGCGTAGGGATGCGTGCGGTAGACGGCGGCGAACAGCTCGTCGAAGGCCCGCGACGGCGCGTTGTCGCGGCGCCGCTGCACGCGCGAGCGCAGCCAGCCGCGCTCGCGCTCGACCTCCTCGGGTGCCAGGGTGGGCTGCAGCGCCAGCTCGGCCGTCAGCCCCAGCAGCTCGCGCCAGAAGCGCGCGAGCCCCGAGGTCTGGATGCCGGAGTAGTCGATATCCCCGGCCGCGCTGATCTTGCCGCCGAGCCCGGCCACCGCCTCCGCGAGGTCGGCGCCGCTCCGCTTTGCGGTGCCCTTGACCATCACGGCGTGGGTGAAGTTGGAGATGCCGGCGTTGTCGGCCGTCTCCCAGCGCGAGCCCATCCGCACCAGCAGCGCGATGGCCACGACCGGCGCCACCGGGTTCTCGCGGACCAGCACCGTCAGCCCATTGTCCAGGCGCGTGAGGCGCACGCGCTCGGCCGGCGCCTGGGCGGGCGTCGGCGCCACTGTGCCCAGCATCACCCCGAGCAGCACCGCCGCCGCCAGCCGGCGCCGACCGCTCATCGGGCCCCCGGCACGAACCGCACGCGCGCCACCGCGTCCTCGGTGAGGTACTTGCGGGCGGCGGCCTGGATCTGGGCCGCGGTCACCTGGCGCAGCCGCTCCAGGTAGCGCAGCTCGTCGTCGAGCGTCCACGTGGTCTCGGCCTGGCCGTAGGACTTGGCCAGTCCCTCGGCAGTCTCGATGTCGAAGGCGTAGAACGACTCGGCGGTGATGATCGCGCGCTGCCGCTCGGCCTCGGTGACGCCCTCGGCCCGCACGCGCCGGACGACGTCGAGGATCGCCGCCTCGGCGGCATCGAGGTTCTTCGGGCTCCAGGCGCGCGGTGACCGACACGAGCCCCGACTGTTCGCGGGTGACGTAGGTGGCCTCGATCGACTGCACCAGCCCCTTCTGCTCGCGCACGGCCTGGTTCAGCCGCGAGCTGGACCCATCGCCGAGGATGTAGGTCAGCAGGTCGACGGCCGAGATGTCCTCGGCGGCCACGCGCGTCGCCGCCGCCTGCCAGGCCAGGCCCAGGTAGGCCTGCGCCTCCGGCCGCGTGACGTCGTCGCGCCGGCCGCCGCTGAGTGGTGGCACCGGGGCCGCCGGCGGCCGGGCCGCCGCCGGCCCCGTCAGCCGTCCGAACGTGGCCGCCACCAGTGGCCGCACCTGCGCGGCCGTCACCGGCCCCACGACCACGAGGACCATGTTGGCGGGGACATAGTGCTTCTTGTAGTAGGCGTCCAGCCGCGGACGGTCGAGCGCCTTTACGAGCTCGCGGGTGCCGAGGATCGGGCGCCCGTAGGGATGTGCGCGGTAGGCCAGCTCGGCCAGGTGCCGGGTCAGGAACTTCTCGGGATCGTCCTCGGTCAGGTTCATCTCCTCGAAGACGACCTTCTTCTCGGCCTCCAGCTCCTCCGGCACGAAGGCGGCGTTGACACCGATGTCGGCGAGGATCTCGAGGGCCGTCCGGACGTGGGCGCTCGGCACCAGGACGTCGTAGTGCGTGAAGTCGTAGGAGGTGAACGCGTTGCTGGTGCCGCCGAGTCCCTCGATGGCTTGGTCGATGGAGCCGGGCGGCCGCGTCGGGGTGCCCTTGAAGAGCATGTGCTCGAGGTAGTGGCTCAGCCCCAGCTCGTCCGGCTGCTCGTCGCGTCCCCCCACCCTCACCCACATCTGCACGGCGACGACGTCGGCCGCCCGGTGCTCGCGCACGATGAGCACGACACCGTTGGGGAGGACCTCACGGGTGGGGGCCCCGCCACCGGCGGCGCCCGCCACCGGGGCCGAGGTCGGTGGTGACGTCGCGCAGCCGGCGAGGGCGAGGACGACCAAGAGCATCGCGGTGATTGGCCTCGTCATCGGCCCCGAGCCTATCATGCCGCCCGCGCGGGGCCACCAGACGGCGCCAGGCGTCGACGCCGGACGAGCCGGCGGACCGCGTCGACGGCCCGGACGGCCAGCAGCACGCCCAGCACAGCGGCGTACATCCACGGGGCGAACAGCACCTTCTTGGCCAGCCACACGTAGTGCAGCACGCCCAGCACCGCCGCCACGTACACGAGCCGGTGCAGCCGGCGCCACGCCACCGCCCCCAGCCGTCGGATCATCCCCGTGGTCGACGTCGCCGCCAGCGGGGTCAAGAGCACCAGCGCGAGGAGGCCCACGGTGATCCACGGACGCTTGACGACGTCGTCGATCATCGTGCGCCAGTCGAAGAAGTGGTCGAGCACGATCCAGACCGTGAAGTGCAGGCATCCGTAGAAGAACGCGAAGAGGCCCAGGAGGCGGCGGAGCGTCACCGGCCAGCCGAGGCCGAACAGCAGGCGCAGCGGCGTCAGCGCCAGGCTGGCCAGCAGCAGTTGCAGCGCGGTCTCGCCCAGCTCACGGGTGACGTACTCGATCGGGTTGACGGTGAGATCGTCGGTCCCGTAGCCGTACAGGAGCCGGGCCAGCGGGCTCAGCGCGACCGCCCACACGACCACCTTCAGCGCGACCCGACCGCGGACGGTCACGCTCAGTAGTTCTTCTTCAGATCCAGCCCCGTGTACAGCGAGGCCACCTGGTCGCCGTAGCCGTTGAACATCAGCGTCTGCCGCCGCCGGAACTCGCCGATGCGGCGCTCGGTGGCCTGGCTCCAGCGGGGATGGTCGACGGTCGGGTTGACGTTGGAGTAGAAGCCGTACTCCTGGGGTGCGGCCTTGTTCCAGGCCGTCTTGGGCTCGGCGTCGGTCAGGCGGATGCGGACGATCGACTTGGCGCTCTTGAAGCCGTACTTCCACGGGATGACGACGCGCACCGGGGCGCCGTTCTGGTTGGGCAGCACCTGGCCGTACATGCCGAGCGTGAGCAGCGTCAGCGGGTGCATCGCCTCGTCCAGCCGCAGCCCCTCGATGTAGGGCCAGTCGAGCGAGCCGAGCCCGAAAAATCCCGGCTTCTGTCCCGGGAATTGCTCGGGATCCTTCAGCGTCGCGAACTCGACGTACTTGGCACCGGGCCGCGGCTCGACCTGCTTGAGCAGCGCGGAGAGCGGGTAGCCGATCCACGGGATTACCATCGACCACGCCTCGACGCAGCGGAGTGAGTAGATGCGCTCCTCGAGCGGTGCCAGCTTGAGGATCTCCTCGATGTCGAACGTCCTCGGCTTGGCGCAGAGGCCCTCGACCTGCACGCGCCAGGGTCGCGGCTTGAGCGTCCCGGCCAGGCGAGAGGGATCGTCCTTATCGGTGCCGAACTCGTAGAAGTTGTTGTAGGTGGTCGCCGCCTCGAACTTGGTCGGGGTGTCGGCCACCTTGTAGGCGGGGTTCGGCGTCGCCTTCAGGGGCGCGCCCGCGGGCGTCGCGGCGGTGGCGTCGCGACCGCCCCCGACCACGGCCAGGGCGGCGGCGCCGGCCATGAGCTCGCGGCGGCTCAGGTACAGCCTCTCGGGTGTGACGTCCGAATAGCGCAGCCTCATGTCCTTCCCCCTTCGCTCAGCATCTCACGTGGTGACGAACCGGTAACCCTGCCCGTGCACGGTGTGGATGAATCGCGGCCGATCGGGATCGGCCTCCAGTTTGCGCCGCAGCCGCAGGACGTGGGTGTCGACGGTGCGCGTGGTGGGAAATCGCTCGTAGCCCCACACCTCGTCGAGCAGCCGTTCGCGGGTGACGACGTCGCCCTGGTGCTCGACCAGGTAGACGAGGAGGTCGAACTCCTTGCGCGTGAGTCGCACCTCGCGGCCGGCCCGCGTCACCCTGCCGCCCCCGCTGGTGCACGCGGACGTCGCCGAAGGCCAGCTCCTCGAACTTCCGGCCGGGGGCCGGGCCGGCGCAGCACGGCCCGCACACGGGCCAGCAGCTCGCGCAGCGAGAACGGCTTGGTGACGTAGTCGTCGGCACCCAGCTCGAGGCCGAGCACACGATCGGCCTCCTCGCCGCGCGCGGTCAGCATGATGATCGGCACGTCCACCCCGCGCCGGCGCAGCTCCCGGCAGACGTCCCAGCCGCTGAGCGGGTCGGCATCATGACGTCGAGCAGGACGAGGTCGGGCGCCTCGCCGAGCGCGCGGGCCAGCCCCTCCTCGCCGCTGGTCGCGGCCAGCGTCTCGTAGCCCTCGAACCGGAGGTTGTCCTCCAGTCCCTGCACGATGGCCGGCTCGTCGTCGACGATCAGGATGCGCGGCATTCAGCGCTCCTCGCGCCCCGAGCGGCAGCCACAGCGTGAAGCGGCTGCCCTCGCCCGGCTGCGCTGCGCACGGTCACGCGTGCCCCCGTGGGCCTCGACGACGTGGCGCACCAGCGCCAGCCCCACCCCGCTGCCGCGCCGCCCCTGGGTCTCGCTGCGCCCCACCCGGTAGAACTTCTCGAAGATCCGCTGCGTGCTCGGCCGGCGGGATGCCGAGGCCGCGATCGGTCACGGCGAGGGCCAGCCCGCTCCCCCTCGCGGTGGGCGTCGATCGTCACGACCCGCTCGGGCGCCCGCGTACTTGATCGCGTTGTCGATCAGGTTGGCCAGGGCCTGGCCGATCGCCTCGGCGTCGATCGGCACCTCGGGCAGATCGGCGGCGATCGTCGACCTCCACCTTGAATCCCTGCTGCTCGAGCGGATAGGCGAAGGCCTCCAGCGTGTCGCGCACCAGCGGCTCGACGGCGGTCGGCACCCGCTCGTAGCGGCGGCGGCCCCCCTCGATCCGCGAGAAGTCGAGGACGTTGTCGATGAGGCGCGACAGCCGCTCGCTCTCCCGCGTGATCACCCGGTAGTACTCCTGGCGCCGTGCCTCGTCGGGCACGCGGCCCAGCTCCAGGGTCTCCCCGAACATCCGGATGACGGACAGCGGCGTCTTGAGATCGTGAGACACGTTGGCGACGAAATCCGACTTGAGCCGGGCCATCTCGGTCTCGCGGCGCATGAGACGCCAGGTCAGCGCGATGCCGACCACGATGACCGCGAACAGCACGGCGAAGGCGCCGGTGAACATCATCACCTGGCGACGCACCACGTCGCGCGGGGTGGTCCCCGGGGGCGCGTACACGGCCACCCGCCAGCCGGCAGCGCGTCGCCCAGCTCGACCGACAGGACCCGCTCGGCGTGCTCGATCGACGCCCGGCTGTACACGGGGCGCTCGGCCTCGTCGAGCACGGCCACGATCGTGGGCGACTCCAGCCCCGCCAGCGAGGCGGCCAGGACGTCGCGGCGCAACCGCTCGATGTCGCGCGCGTAGGCGGCCAGCACCGGCTCGCCCCCCGCCGCGCGCAGGACGGCCAGGCAGACCGGGGTGCCGGCCACGACCTGGCGCTTGCCGCCCCGATCCCAGGCCGCGGGCGGCAGCGCCCGGATCAGCGGCTCGAAGAGGGTGGCGTCGGCGGGGTCGCGCCAGGCGGCCGGACGGCGCAGCCGGCCGTCTCGCTCGATCAGGTACAGGCGTTCGACGAACCCCGACTCGGCGACGAGCCGATCGAGGGTGGCCGGCCGGTCGTCACCGCCGGCCAGCTCGGCCTGCAGGCGGTCCAGGAAGGCCTCCTCGGCGTGGCGCAGCATCATGTCGACCTTCTGGGCGGCCATCGAGGCGACATCGCGCGCCTGCTCGCGGAACAGGAGCTCGGCCGCGACCTGCCACTGGCGCAACGAGAGCCAGCCCAGCACGGCCACGATGGCGGCCGGCGCCACGATGGCGGCCAGGGTCAGCGCCGACAGGCGGGCGCCCGGCGAGCGCACCGTCCCTCAGCTCTCCTCGGCCAGCAGCCGCTGGATCATCCGCTCGGTCTCCGCGTAAGCGCCCTCACCGATGTGACGGTAGCGAAGCGCCCCTCGCTTGTCGACCAGCACGGTCGTGGGCCACGCCCGCACGCCCCACCGGTTCCAGATCGCGAAGTCGTTGTCCTGCACGACCGGATAGACGATGCCGAGCCGCCCGCTGGCCTCGACGACCTTGTCGTGCGCCTTCTCCCAGAAGAACTCCGGGCTGTGCACGCCGACGATCGTGAGGCCGGTCGTCGCGTAGCGGCCATGCCAGTCCCGCAACTGCGGGATCACGTTGCGGCAGTTGATTCAGCCGTACGTCCAGAACTCCACCAGCACCACCCGGCCGCGCAGAGCCGCCAGCGACAGCGCCGGGCTGTTGATCCAGGGCCCGCCGGTCACCTCGGGTGCCGCGCTGCCCACTCTCGGCACCTGGGCGCTGGCGGGCAGCCCGGCCGCCGCCAGCGCAGCCACGACGAGCACCAGTCCGAGGCGGGTTCTCATCGCCGTCAGTGTGCCCCGCCCGGGGGGCGGGTTCGTCACAGCCGTGTGAAATCGGCGAGAGGGCGGTTGCGACCGCCTACACGACCTCGTCGGTCCGGGCGGTCGTCTCGCCAAAGCGCCCCAGCGCGTAAGGCGGCAGCCCCGCGTAGACCTCGCCCAGCCGCAGGTTGATCTCGCGATTGGCCAGCGCGAACAGGCTGCGCCCCTGCCGATCGCCCTCCACGAGGAACGGCCCCAGCCGGTCGACCTCGAGCACCCACAGCGCCTGGGCGATCCCCAGCTCGCGCAGCCAGTGCACGTCGATCACGCGCCGGATGCACCGGCCGTACGCCGCACCCAGGCCGTAGCCGACGGTGGTCAGGTAGACGGCGCCGTGGGGCACGAACCATTCGCGGTAGGCCAGCTCGGTCAGCCCCGCCTTGCCCACGATGACCTTGGCGCCCGAGCGCTCGAACCATCGGCTCATCGACTTGCCGAAGCGAAAGCTGGCTGTGGCCGTCACCGCCTCGACGGCGTAGGTGCCGTCGGGCCGCACGCTGGCCGCCGGCGAGCAGTGGAAGTTGACGTTGGTCAGCCCGCGCACCGCCTCCGGCAGCCCGTGCCCCTCGTCGACCACCTTGCGGTAGACGCCCTCACGCGCGGTGTACAGCACGCCACTCAGGTACACGATGTCGCCGAGCGCGAGCCCCGCGAGATCGGCGTCGGCGACCGGCATGGTCAGATGGACCTCGCGCATCTGCACGTCGTCGAGCCGGTTGATGGTGCTCACTCGAGCCCCTCGCGCCGGTAGTAGTCGGTGAACCAGCCAGGGTCGGCGCGGAAGTCCACCCGCCCCCCGGGATGCAGGCGCGCGGTGGCCCGCCGCGACGACAGACAGAACTGATGGATGCCGACCGGCATGCCGCCCGTATGCGAGAACGCCACCTCGACGTGGGTGGCGACGACCAGCGAGGTGCCGGCGAAGCCCATGGCCCCGATGCCGATGTAGTTACCGAGCGCGGTCAGCTCGGCCTCCAGCTCGGCGATGGCCGGGTCGGGGTTGCGGCTCCCGACGGTGCGCAGGCACGCCGCCTCCTTGCCGAGACGCACGCACGTGTCCTTGGCCCCGCCGATGCCGACGCCCACGATGGCCGGCTGGCAGGCCAGTCCCCGCTTGCCGTGCTCGATCAGCGTGTCGATGAAGAACCGCTTGAGCCCCCCGATGCCGTCAGCCGGGAACAGCATGCGGTAGTCGCTGCCGAAGAGCCCGCCCTTGTGCACGGTGGTGACGTCGATCCAGTCCGCCCCCGGCTCGAACGCGTAGGTGACCTCGGGCGCGTGGATGCCGACGTTGTTGTCGTGATCGACCCGCGTCAGCGGATGCACGCGATTGGGTCGCAGCGGGATCGCCGCCGTCGCCTCCGCCGTGGCCCGTCGCAGCGCCCGCTCCAGCGCCACGAACCCACCCTCCACCACCGCCTCGTTCCCCGCCCGCACGTAGTACCGCGGCAACCCCGTATCCGCGCACATCGGCCGCCGCTCCGCGCTGGCGATCTCCCAGTTCTTCAGCATCTCGTCCAGCACGAACCGCGCGATCCGATTCCGCTCCGCATCACGCGCCCTCTCGACACCCTCCCGGTAGTCCGCCGGAATGTCGATCGCCGCCCGCGCCATCAACTCCCGCGCCACGTCCTCGATGAGCTTCGCCCTGATCACTGAACAGCCCTCCCTACCCAAGCGGGCGGCCCTGCCGCCCGCTCTCCGCGGATGCAGTCTGTCCGCGCTCCCCGGTGGGCGCGGCGCGCCAACGGCGCGCCAGCCCCCGCCACCACCGTTCGCCCACGACCTCCGCGGGCGGCGCGCCGCCCGCCGCTCGCGAACGTCGTCCGCGGCGCCCTCCCGCCGGGCAAGGCGCGCCGAATGGCGCGCGAGCCCGGCGCCCCGCCCCCGAGCCCGCCGCCGCTTTCCCCACAGCCGCCGTCCGCTCGCCGGCCCGAGTCCGCCGACGGAGCGGGCCGGGGGACGGCTCGGCGTGTCCCGGTCGCGCCTTCGCGGCGAGCCGTGCCGCCGCGCCAGACCTCGGGGCGGGGTGAGCGAGCCGCCGACGCCCGACTGGCCACCACCCAGCCCCCCCTGGGGGATGGGGGGCCGAGCGAACCCCGCTCGCGTCGTCAGGCGAGCCGTGCGGCGCGATCGGGGCACGCCGAGCCGTCCCCCGGCCCGCGGCGCCGAGCAACCTCACGCGCGGCGAAGCGAACGCGCGCTGTACTCGGGAAAGCGCTCCTCGAGCTCGGCGACGATGGCCGCCCCCACATCGCGCGCCGTACCCGGCCGGTCCCCGTCGATGGCGCCCCAGTGCTCGAGGTACGCGTCCTCGGACGACACGCCCAGCTGCATCGCCACCGAGTCGATGAGCGTCTGAAACCGATCGGAGAGCGGCAGCGTCACGGCGTCGGAGGCGTCGCGAGCCTCGACCGTGGCCGGAATATCCTTCCAGGCAATGATCCGGTAGCTCGCCATCAGCGCCCGCCCATGAACTGCGCCAGCAGCACGATCCGGTCCCCCGGCGCCACCGGCGAGTCCAGCGTGTGGTCGATACCAAGCACCGCGTCGTTGACGAGAATCTCGATGTGCTCGCCGAGCTCGCTACCGTGCCAGAGGGCGGCGGCGAGGTCGGGAAAACGCGCGCTCAGCCCGCGCAGCACGCTGCGCACGGTGGCGCCGGGCCCGGCGGGTTCCTCGAAGACACGGAGGCTGGCCCCGTCGCCGCCCACGAAGCGGCTCGGCCAGCCGGACACCTCGATCGGGACCGAGGTCTGGGTGGTCACGCGCCCCCGGCGCGCCGTTCCTTGTCCTGGAGGAACTCGCCCCGATTGCGCAGGCGCTTCACCAGCTCGGCGAAGGAGGACGTACGGATGATGCGGTCGAACTGCGCGCGATAGTTAGCGATGAGGCTGATGTTCTCGATGGCGACGTCGTAGATGAGCCAGCGATCCGCACGCTTGTGCATGCGGCCCTCGACGGGCACCTCCGCCCCCTGCCGTGTCGTCACCTTGGCCCGCACCACCGCGCTGTCGCCGTCGACCCGCTCGTCCGTGAACTTCAGGCGCTCGCCACCGTAGAGGTCGATCTTCGCGATGTAGGTGCGCTCGAGAAGGTCAGCGAAGAGCTGCACGAACTCCTCGCGCTCGGCGGGCGTGCGCTGCTGCCAGTGCGGCCCGAGCGCACGCCGGGCCGTCTCCTGGACGTCGAACGCCTCGGTGGCCAGCTTGCGCACCGCCGCCCGGCGCTCGTGCCGCCGGTCATCCGCCTTCAGGGCGGGATCGTCCAGGACCTTCTGCACCGCCTCCGTGTACTCGCGCAGGGTGTCCGTCGGCGCCCCCGCCCACGCCGGGCTCAGGAGCGTCATCACGAGCGCGGAACCGGAAAGAATCCTGACGCCTAAACCCCTGACACTCCTCATCCGTGAGGTTCCTCTGCGCCTGAGTATACCGCGCGCATACCTCTTGACCCCGAGGGACGGTTTCGTGCACGCTCATGTTCCACGCATTTGCACTGCGGCGCGGTGGTGCACATGCGGTTCCCCCGGAACGGCCGGGGACACGTCGGCCGCACGGAGTTCGGCGGTTCCACGCTGTACCGGGAGGGGTCCTTGGGAGCACTCCGCGTCGTGCTTGGTCTGTTCACGCTGCTCGTCGTCACCCTCCCCGCCTTCGCTCAGCAGGATCGGCTGACCGGCACCTGGCGCTTCCGCACCGACGCCGGCATTCTCGGGCGCGGGAGCATCTGCGCCGGTGGCAACGTGTCCTTCAACAACACCGGCGTCGTCACCGGCGGCCACCTCAACGAGTGCGATCCCCAAATCGCGACCACGTCCGTCAGCGGCGGCCGGGTGACCGTGGATGCCAGCGGCAATCTCGCCGGCACGGTGGGCACCTTCGGCCTCCAGGGCAACTTCCTGCCGGCCGGCGACGCCTTCGTCGCCGTGAACACCGTCAACCCGTCGAACCCGACCGGCTTCGGCTTCGGCGTCTTCGTCAAGGACACGGCGACGGCCTTTACCCAGGACGACCTGATCGGCACCTGGCGGGTGATGCTCCTGCAGGGCGGAGAGTTGCCCAACCGGATCTCGGAGAACGGGTTCGGCTCGATCGTCGTGACCGCGGGCGGCATCGTCACCGGCGGCGCCATCTTGTTGAACCCGCAGCTCACCGGCTCGACGACGCTCATCACGAGCGGGAGTATCCTCCTCGACGCCGAGGGCCGCCTCGGCGGCACGATCTTCACCGAGGACGGCGGGTTCTATCCGAGCTCGGTTATTTTCAGCGGCCTCATGGCCAGCGACAAGAAGCTCGTCGCCGGGGGCGTGCGGACGATTGACGCGAACACCTTCACCGTCGAGAGCGGCCTCGTCCTGCTGCAGAAGGAGCCACCGCTCACGACCGCGTTCGCCAACGGGGACCTCGCCGGCGTCTGGACGTTCAACCAGCTGACCTTCGACCTGGACACCGCCGAGACCAGCACGTGGCTGCGCGGCACCCTGAACGTCAGCCCGCTCGGCCTGGTAACCTCCGGCACGCTGGTGGAAGCCGACGGCACGCCGTTGCCAATCACCGGCGCCTTTGCGGTTGGCGTCTCCGGCTTCGTCGGCGGCGCGCTGCTTGCCGGGGATACGGCGTTCACGCTCGAAGGCACCCTGTTCGAGACCAGGGCCCACATCATCGGGATCAACACCCTCGTCGACGGCGGCAACGATCCTGGCGGCCCCTTCGCGGTCGGCCTCTTCTCGATGGCCAAACCCACCGCCGCCGAGACGCCGGCGGCCGTCGTGCAGTTCAGCGCGGGGGCCTACACGGTGACCGAGGGCACCGCCAGCGCGGTCATCTCGGTGGTCCGGAGCGGCACCGCGTCGACGCCGTTCACGGTCCCCTTCACCGCCTCGGCGGGGACGGCAGTGTCGGGCCAGGACTTCACGCCGGTCGCCGGCACCCTGACCTTCGCCGCGGGGACGTCCAGCCGGACCTTCAACGTCCCGATCATCAACAACACGCTGGTGCAGGGAAACCGCAGCGTCCTGCTCGCCCTCGGCCCGCCGACGGGCAACGCGGTGCTCGGGCAGGTGCCCGTCGCCGCCCTGACCATCCTCGACAACGAGGTGGCCAGCACGCTGAAGTTCGCGAGTGCCGCCTACTCGGTAAGCGAGGGCGCCGGCAGCGTCACCCTGACCGTCCTGCGGACCCCGAGCACGAGCAGCGGCGTCCTGGTGGACTTCGCCACCGCCGACGGCACCGCCATCTCGAACTCGCAGACCGGACTCAACGATTTCACGGCCACGGCCGGTACGCTCACCTTCGGCGCCGGCAACGCGTCGGCAACCATCGTCATTCCGATCACCCAGGACATGCGCGCGGAAGGCAACGAGACGTTCACGGTGACCTTGAGCAATCCGCGGGGCGGCGCCACGCTGGGCGCCCCGGCCGTCGCCACCGTGACGATCGTCGACGACGAGTCGGCCATCCAGTTCAGCGCCGGCAGCTACGTCGGCAAGGAAGGCACCCCCGCCGTCATCACCCTCGTGCGGTCCGGTGCCCTCGGCACTCCCGCCACCGTCACCTTCACGGCGACGCCCGGCAGCGCCACCCCCGGCCTCGACTTCACGCCGGTCTCCACGCTCGTGAGCTTCACGGCCGGCCTGGCCAGCAAGACGGTCACCGTCCCCATCCTCAACAACAGCTTCGTGCAGGGCAACCGCACCGTCATGCTCGGCCTCAATGGGCCCACCGGTGGCGCCCAGCTCGGCACCCTGGGCAGTGCGGTGCTGTCCATCGGCGAGGACGACCAGGGCGGCACCATCCAGCTGAGCGCCGGGTCGTACACCGTCGGCGAGGCCGCGGGCTCCGTCGTCGTCACGATCATGCGAGTCGGCACCAGTCTGGCCGGCAACGTCTCGGTCTCGTACGCGACCGGCAACGGCAGTGCCCTGTCCGGCCTCGACTACACCGCCCGGGCCGGCGTGCTCACCTTCAACGCCGGCGAGACCTCGAAGACCGTCAGCATCCCGATCTTGAACGACACCCTGGTGGAGCCGGACGAGAGCTTCACGTTCACCCTGAGCAATCCCACCGGCGGCGCCTCGCTGGTCACGCCGGCGTCGGCGACCATCACAATCAAGAGCGACGACGCCGGCGGCCAGGTGAAGTTCAGCGCCCCGACCTACAGCGTGAGCGAGAGCGCCGGCAACGTCAGCATCACCGTCGTGCGCACAGGCGGCACGGCCAGCGCGGTGACCGTCGGCTACGCCACCGCGAACGGCACCGCGACCGGCGACGTCGACTACGGGGAAACCGCGGGGACCCTGACGTTCGCCGCCGGCCAGACGAGCGCCACGATCGTGGTGCCGATCCTCCAGGACCCCCGGCCGGAGGGGAACGAGACCTTCACGGTGACGTTGAGCAATCCGCAGGGCGGCGCCACGCTGGGCGCCCCGGCCGTCGCCACCGTGACGATCGTCGACGACGAGTCGGCCATCCAGTTCAGCGCCGGCAGCTACGTCGGCAAGGAAGGCACCCCCGCCGTCATCACCCTCGTGCGGTCCGGTGCCCTCGGCACTCCCGCCACCGTCACCTTCACGGCGACGCCCGGCAGCGCCACCCCCGGCCTCGACTTCACGCCGGTCTCCACGCTCGTGAGCTTCACGGCCGGCCTGGCCAGCAAGACGGTCACCGTCCCCATCCTCAACAACAGCTTCGTGCAGGGCAACCGCACCGTCATGCTCGGCCTCAATGGGCCCACCGGCGGCGCCCAGCTCGGCACCCGGGGCAATGCGGTGCTGAGCATCGGCGAGGACGACCAGGGGGGCGCCATCCAGCTGAGTGCCGGGGCGTACACCGTCGCCGAGACCGCGGGCTCCGTCGTCGTCACGATCACACGGGTCGGCACCAGTCTGGCCGGCAACGTCTCGGTCTCGTACGCGACCGGCAACGGCAGCGCCCTGGCCGGCCTCGACTACACCGCCCGGGCCGGCGTGCTCACCTTCAACGCCGGCGAGACCTCCAAGACGGTCAGCATCCCGATCCTGAACGACACCCTGGTCGAGCCGAGCGAGACCTTCACGTTCACCCTGAGCAATCCCACCGGCGGCGCCAAGCTGGGCACACCGACGACGGCCACCATCACGATCACGGACGACGACGTGCCCAGCCAGGTCAAGCTGAGCGCCGCCACCTACAGGGTGAGCGAGGGCGCCGGGAACGTCAGCGTCACGGTGGTGCGCAGCGTGGCCCTGTTCCGTGAGGTCACCGTGCACTACTCGACGAGCCCCACCGGCGCCCACCCGGCATCACCGAACGCCGACTACGGAGCCGTGGCCGGCCTCGTCACGTTCGCGCCCAACCAGACCACCGCGTTCATCACCATACCGATCGTCCCCGACGGTCAGGCGGAAGGCGACGAGACCTTCCTGGTCACGTTGAGCGCTCCCGGCAGCGGCGCCGTGCTGGGCTCGCCGGCCAGCGCCATCGTGACGATACTGGACGACGAGTCGGTCGTGCAGTTCAGCCAGAAGTTCGTCGGCAACATGCCGGAGGTCGTCCGGACCGGCCCCACCAACACGCAGATCACGGTCGACTTCTCCAGCGCGGACGGCACCGCCACCGGAGGCGTGGACTACACGCCGGTGTCGGGCACGCTCACCTTCAAGGTGGGCCAGTCGCTGGCGTACATTCCGCTGGTCATCGCACCCGACGTCATCGCTGAAGGGCCCGAGACGTTCACGCTATCCCTCGCCAACCCGCGGCCCCAGGGCTCGGTGAGCCTCGGCCCGCTCGCCTCGCAGACGCTGACGATCACCGACAACGACTTCGGAGGTACCGTGCAGTTCGGCGTGGCCACCCTGACCGCCTCGCCCGGCGAGAGCAAGGCCATCCCGATCGTCCGGACCGGGGGCGGCGGCACGATCCTGACCGTCAACTGGCAAGCGATCAGCGGGACGACGTCCGAGGCCTTCAGTCCCCCGTCAGGCCGCGTGACCTTCGCCGCCAACGAGACGATCAAGAGCTTCACGATCGACATCGCCGGCTGCGAACAGGAGTGCTCCGACGTGACGGTGGTCTTTGCTCTGAGTGTGGCCCCGGGGGCGGCCAACATCGGGGCGACGAACCGCTCGACCCTCACGATCCTCGGCTCCGGGCCGATCCTGGGGACGGCTGGACGGTGAGCCGGTCGCGCTAGCGGACGACGCTCTTGAGGTGGCCCAGCACCTCGAGCTCGAACTGCTCGAGGCTCTGGCCGAAGGTCTCGCGGAAGTTGGCGTGGCGGTCCTGCCGGCGCTCGAACGAGCGGAAGTAGGCGACGACCCGCGGAAAGCCGTCACGCTCGATCAGGTAGTCGCCCATCAGGAACGCGAGCTGGTAGGTCGGCAGCGAGCCCTCGCGCAGGTGGCGCACGGTGAAGCCGCGCGGGTTGCCGAGCGTTTCCAGGTCGAGCCGGGCCGCCACCAGCGCGGCGTGATTGCGAATACCGGCCACCGCCATCGTCCGCCGGTTGGCCACGGTGTCGAGATTCAGCCGCTCGAGCACGTTGAACGCGACCCACTCGGCCATCCCTTCGGCCAGCCACTGCTCGGCCCGCCCCTCGCCCTGGGCCAGCTCGATCTGGGAAACGTGGGCCAGCTCATGGGCGATCAGCCGGTACCACTCGCGCCCGCGCGCAGTACCGCCCTCGTCGTTCAGCAACAGCTGCCGGCGCTTGCCGATCCCGACCGCGAACTCCGACAACTCGGCGGCGCGGATGGGCGCGACGTTGGCGTCGAACACCAGGCCCCGCTCGAAACCTTCCCGCCCGGAATACACGTAGGCCGTGAACGCGGGCGGCATCGCGAGCCCGAGGTCGACGGCGAGGATGGCCGCGATGCCACGGATGGCGTCCTCGTGCGTGGCCAGGGCGGCGGTGTCGCGCGGCGGAGAGAGCGTGCGCGAATCGATCGTGAATGGAAGGACGACCCGGCCGCTACCGCACCCGGCGATCAACGTCAGCGCGACGACAAGAGCGGCAGCGAGCCGCTGTGAAACCGATTTCATGGGCTCGCGCGATTCTCACATGCGACCCGGCGAAGATGGAAGAGTTTTCCTGCTTTTGTGAAACTTACAACAGATACCGGTGGCACCGCCTCTGCAGACCCGCCTGCAGGAGGACGTCCATGTTCAAGCGAATCGTTTGTGCGACGGACTTTTCGGACACGGCCGAGACCGCCTGGGAGCTGGCCGGCGAGCTCGCCAGCATTCACCGGTCCGAGCTGATCCTGGTCCACGTGTTCACCGAGCTCCCGATCTCCCCCGAGGTCGCGGCCTCCACGGTTCAGCAGGTGTGGGAGGAGCAGCGGTTGTGGACCGAGCAGCAGCTGGCCGGGCACGCCGAGGCGATGACGAGGCGCGGCCTGGCCACGCGGTTCCTGCTTCGCACGGGGACGGCGGCCGAAGAGATCGGGCAGGCGGCCACCGACGAGGGCGCCGACCTGATCGTCGTCGGCACCCACGGACGCACCGGCCTCGAGCGTCTCGTCATCGGCAGCGTGGCGGAGCGCGTGGTCCGTATCGCACCGTGCCCGGTGCTCACGGTGAAGCCCCCGCAGCCCCGCGAGGCCGCCCGCGCAGCGGCGTGACCGGCCTCGACTGCTTCCGCTAGCGCGAGCCCGGCAGGCGCTCGAGCGAAACCACCAGGAGCGCGTCGGGCACCTCTTGGAGCCCGAACGCGACCCGGTCGCCTGTGTGGATGCCCGCGAAGAGCGCGCTCGAGGCGACCAGGAACGGCATCGTCATCGCGTCCTTCATGAGCCCGGGAATCGGCTCGTGCTGCAGCACGATCACCGGGCGGGTGGGGTGCAGGTCGGAGGGGGGCGGCAAAATCGCGAGCACGATCGCCACGCCCCGCCAGTCCGGCCGGGGCGGGATCTGAGCGGCCGCGGGTGCCACCACTGATAGAGCCAGGAGGAGAGCGCACAGCCGGCGCGGGCGGCCCACGCCGGCAGGGTACTCCGCCCTCAGGCCACGTGCTGGGGCACCGTCTCCGGCTGCACGCGGCCGAGCTGCAGGACGAGATCACGCGCCTCGACCAGGCTGGCGCCCACCGCATCGGCGCCGGCCGTGAGCAGGGCCTGGCGCACGGCCTCCGCCTCGTCGGCCACGGCCGGCCTGGCTACGACGATGCGAATTCCCGGGAGGGCCGTGCGGAGCCGCTTGCACAGATAGCGCGTCTGGGCCACGCCGCCCGGCGGGAGTGCACTCACCACGACGATGTCGGCGCCGTGCTCGCGGGCTCCATCGACCATCTCGGCCGAGAGCAGCTCCGGTGAGGTGATATCCAGCCCCACCCCCGCCGGCGCGAGCACGTCGCGCAGCATCAGCAAGGCCACGGCGTCGGCCTCACCCCGCGCAGGGGCGCCGAAGACACGCCCGGCGGCCGGTAGTCCGGTCTCGACCGGCGGTGGC
This sequence comes from uncultured Candidatus Rokubacteria bacterium, assembly GCA_963827505.1. GTDB lineage: Bacteria > Methylomirabilota > Methylomirabilia > Rokubacteriales > CSP1-6 > AR5. The sequence goes on from CAWHBD010000001.1 coordinate 1,173,835, forward strand.
ACCAGCGCCTCGACCGTCCCCCGCACCGCCTCCACGACGTCGGCGTACTCGTCGCCATCGATGCGGCCGTGCGCGTGATCGCGCCCAGCCAGGGCCAGTACCCGCAGCAGGATCTCGTCCACGCGCTCGCGGGGCTGCTCGGCCAGCGCGCGCTCCACGATGTCCATCGCCTCGTCCTGGTCGTCGGCCAGGAAGCGCTGGTAGAGGGCGATGTCGGCCGAGACCGCCGGCTCGTCACCCATGAGGACCCAGAGGAACTCCAGTTCGGGGACGTACTTGGCGACGACCACGATGCACACGGTGAGCGGCGTGGCCAGGATGAGGCCGATCGGCCCCCACACCCACGTCCAGAATGCGATCGCGACGAGCAACCCGACCTCCGACACGCCGGCGCTGCGGGCGTACAACCGCACCTCCAGCACACCGCCCGTGAAAAGCTCCAGTACCCCGAAGAGGCCGATGACCAGCAGGGCCGGCGGCCACCCAGGGAACACGGCCAGGCACATCGCCACCGGCAGGCCGGCACCGATCCAGATACCGACGTAGGGAACGAAACGGAGCAGGCCGGCCAGGAACCCGAACAGGGGGGCGTAGGGTACGCCGATCACCCACAGGCCGGCGGCGACCAGGAGTCCGAACACCATGTTGACGCACGCCTGGCTGAGCAGGTAGCGCGTCACGCGCTCGCCGGCCTCGTCCATGGCCCGGGTGGTCACGGCGAGGCGGCCGAAGCCGATCAGCCGGATGAGGCGATTGCGCGTCTCCTCGCGGGCCGCCAGCATGAACGGCACCATGAGCACGACGAGGCCCGCGCGGCTCAGCGGCTCCAGCCACGGCGCCAGCGACGTCACGAACGCGGTGGGCCACAATCCGCTCCCGCCCTCGATGACGACCGGCGTCGGCCGGGCCGGGCGGGCCACGGCCTCGGCGCGCCCCGCCTCGCGCTCCACCTCGCCGGCCGCCCGGGTCACGGTCTCCTGCGCACGCTCGAGGCCGCCGCCGCGACCGATGCTCCGGATGTCGGCAAGCTTGTGCTTGATGTTGTCCTTGTACCGGGGCATCTGCTCGCCGAGGCTAACGACCTGGGTCACCACGACGGTGCCGACGCCGGCGACCACCAGGAGCGCAGCCATCACGACCATGACCACAGCCACCACGCGGTGTACCCGCCACCGCTGCAACAGGGTGACGGCCGGCGCCAGCAGAAACGTGATCAGCACCGACATTGCGACGGGAATGAGCACCGCCTGGCCCCAGTACAGGCAGACGACAGCAAGGACGAAACCGGCAAAGCGCAGGATCGGGACCAGCAGCCCCATCGGAGACCGGTCGCTACGACGGTGGGAGGAGGTGGGCGGGCGGGGGGCGAGGATGGCCATTGCTCCACCGACAGTGCACGTCGCGGGCCATCTTCTTGTACTCTCCCCGGAATGGACATCATGGCCCGACACGCTCAGGCCCACCCCGACACCGCGGCGGTCATCGCCGGCGAGCGGCGGCTGTCCTGGCGCGAGTACCACGAGGCGCGCAACCGTCTCGCCCATGCGCTGGCCGACCTCGGCCTGGCTGCCGGCGAGCACGCCGTGCTCTACGCTCACAACTCGGCCGAGGTGCTGCTGGCCTCGGCGGCCGTCCGTGCCCTCGGGGTCATCCCGGTGCCGATGAACCATCGCCTCACCGCCGAGGAGGTCGCCTACATCCTCGACGACTCCGATGCCGTCGTCGTCTTCGCCAGCGACGCGTTCGTGCCGATGCTGGAGCACGTGCGCGAGCGGGCGCCGCGGCTGCGCCACGTCGTGCTGCTGGGCGCCGAGCGGCGGCCGTGGGCCCACCATCTGGAGGACCTGGTGGCGACGGGGCGCCCGGCGCCGGTGGAGGCGGCCCCGGGACTGGGCGGCTCGATGATCTACACCGCCGGCACCACCGGCAAGCCCAAGGGCGCGCGGCGACGGGCCAGCGATCCGGCGACGCTGCTGCCCCGCATCGCCGCGCTCAACTGCGTGGCACCCGACGACGTGCACCTGGTGGCCGGCCCGCTCTACCACTCGGCCCCGGGCGGTTTCGCCCTTTACGCGCACATGCTGGGGCAGACGGTGGTCGTCATGCCGCGCTTCGAGGCCGAGCCCGCCCTGCTCGCGATCGAGCGCCACCGGTGCACGACAACGTTCATGGCGCCCACCCTGCTCAAGCGCCTCGTCGACCTGCCGGCCGACGTCCGCCGGCGCTACGACGTCACCTCCATGCGCTCGATCATCGTGGCGGCCGCCCCCTGCCCCATGCGCGTGAAGGAGGAGATCCTGGCCTGGTTCGGCCCGGTGCTCTACGAATTCTACGGCTCGACCGAGCTCGGCGTGAACACCGTGCTCGAGCCCCGCGACATGCTGCGCAAGCCGCACTCGTGCGGGCGGGCCGCGCCCGGGGTGGAGCTGGCGGTGCTGGACGACGCCGGCCACCCGCTGCCGCCCGGCCAGCCGGGCGAGCTGTACGTGCGCCGCAACGAATCGATGTTCGAGGGCTACTACAAGAACGCCGCGGCGACCGCCCAGGCCGCGCGCGGCGACTGGCTGAGCGTCGGCGACGTGGCGTGGATCGACGACGAGGGGTTCGTCTTCGTCTGCGACCGCAAGCGCGACATGATCATCTCGGGCGGCGTGAACATCTACCCGGCCGAGATCGAGGACGTCCTGCACCGCCATCCGGCCGTCGACGACGTCGCCGTCTTCGGCGTCCCCGATACCGAATGGGGCGAGCGGGTGCACGCCGCCGTGCAGCCGCGAGCCGGCGCCGCCGTGACGGCCGCCGACCTCATCGCCTTCTGCCGAAGCCACCTCGCCGACTACAAGGCACCGCGCGAGGTCTCGTTCCACTCGGACTTCCCGCGCGACACCGCCGGCAAGCTGGTCAAGCGGCTGCTGCGCGAGCCCTACTGGGCCGGACGCGCGACCCGCGTCTAGCCGGGCTAGGCGAGGCGGAAGACGGCGAGGGAACGGGCGTCCATGTCGTAGGTGTGGCCGCCGCGCAGGGTGCGCGGGCGGGGCGGCTGGGCGTCGCGAGTATCGAGCAGCGGCTCCCAGCGCACGCCGCTCTTGTGGGCGGGCAGCACGTAGGGCAGGGGCTCCCAGAAGCCATTGACGAGGATGAGCAGCGTGTCGTCCACGATCCGCTCGCCGCGCTCGTCTCGCTCGTCGATGGTGTCGCCGGCCAGCCGCAGGGCAAACGCGCGCGTGCCCGGGTTCTGCCAGTCGGTTTCGGTCATCTCGCGCCCATCGGGGCGGAACCACGTCAAGTCCTTGAGGTCGGAGTAGATCGCCCGGCCGTAGAAGAACTGCCGGCGCCGAAGCACCGGGTGATCTCGGCGCAGGCGAATGAGCTGACGCGTGAAGGCCAGCAGCGAGGACCGCCGGCCGTCGAGCCGCCAGTCGTGCCAGGACACCTCGTTGTCCTGGCAGTACGCATTGTTGTTGCCGTGCTGAGTGCGGCCGATCTCGTCGCCCCCACTCAGCATCGGCACGCCCTGGGCGAGCAGCAGCGTGGCCAGGAAATTCCGCTTCTGCCGCTCGCGCAGCGCCCGGATCTTGACGTCGTCGGTCGGCCCCTCGACGCCGCAGTTCCAGGACAGGTTGTGGTCGTGGCCGTCGCGGTTGTCCTCGCCGTTGGCCTCGTTGTGCTTGTCGTTGTACGACACGAGGTCCTCGAGCGTGAAGCCGTCGTGGGCGGTGACGAAGTTGACCGAGGCGTAGGGGCGACGGCCGCCCCGGCCGTAGAGGTCGCTGGAGCCGGTGAGCCGGTGCCCCATGCTCGCCACCTGCCCCTCGTCGCCCTTCCAGAAGGCCCGCACGGTGTCCCGGTAGATGCCGTTCCACTCGGCCCAGTGATTCGGGAAGTTGCCGACCTGATAGCCGCCCTCGCCGAGATCCCAGGGCTCGGCGATGAGCTTGACCTGCGAGATGACCGGATCCTGGTGGATGATGTCGAAGAACGAGCCGAGCCGGTCGACCTCGTTCAGCTCACGGGCCAGCGCCGAGGCCAGGTCGAACCGGAAGCCGTCGACGTGCATCTCCTGGATCCAGTAGCGCAGGCTGTCCATGATCAGCTGCAGCGTGCGCGGGTGGGTCATGTTCAGCGTGTTGCCACAGCCGGTGTAGTCCATGTAGTAGCGCCGGTCGTCGGTGAGCCGGTAGTAGGCGGCGTTGTCGAGGCCGCGGAAGCACAGCGTGGGCCCCCGGTGGTTGCCCTCGGCGGTGTGGTTGTAGACGACATCGAGGATGACCTCGATGCCCTCCTCGTGGAGCACCTTCACCATCGTCTTGAACTCGTTGACGTGGCCGCCGGCCGCCCGCGTGGCCGCGTAGCGGATGTCGGGCGCGAAGAACCCGATCGAGTTGTAGCCCCAGTAGTTGGTGAGGCCGCGATCGCGCAGGTGCTTGTCGCCGACGAAGTGGTGGATCGGCATCAGCTCCACGGCCGTCACCCCGAGGTCTCGGAGGTGGGCCAGGGCCGCCGGCGCGACCAGCCCCGCGTACGTCCCCCGCAGGTGCTTGGGCACGCCGGGATGCCGCGCGGTGAAGCCCTTGACGTGCATCTCGTAGATCACCGTCTGGCTCCACGGCGTTTGCGGCGGCCGGTCGTTCCCCCAGGTGAAGGCGGTGTCGACGACGACCGACTTCGGCATTCCCGCCGCGCTGTCCCGGGGGTCGGCCACCAGGTCGCCCTCGGGATGACCGACCTGGTAGCCGAACAGCGCGTCGCTCCACTTGATGGTGCCGTCGAGCGCGCGCGCGTAGGGGTCGAGCAGCAGCTTGGCGGCGTTGAAGCGGTGGCCGGCGGCCGGATCCCACGGCCCCTGCACCCGGTAGCCGTACCGCAGCCCCGGCCGCGCCTCCGGCAGGCAGACGTGCCACACGTGCTCGGTCTGCTCGGTCACCGGCACGCGCGTCTCGCGGCCGTCGTCGAACAGGCACAGCTCGACCGCCTGCGCGTTCTCCGAGAACAGGGCGAAGTTGACGCCGGAGCCGTCCCAGGTGGCGCCGAGCGGATAGGGCCGGCCGGGCCGCGTGCGCACGGGGGTGGACCACTGTCGGGGGGTCACATCCGACGAACACTAGCGAACTCGGTGCCAAGAAACGGTTGTCGAGGGGCGAGCGCCGGGGGGGATTGGGGGGCCATCTCGGGGCCCCCCATGAGGTCAGTTCAGGCGACCTCGTAGGGAATGCAAGGCCTTGGCGGCCCCTTCGTCCTTGGGGGCAATGTGCGCCGCGGCCTCGAACTCGCGCAGGGCATCCCACCATTTGCCCTGTTTGAGGTAGATCCTGCCGAGATTCATGAACGGGAATTGCCGGGGCTCGTAGCGTCGGGCCTGCTTGGCCTTCTCCAGCCACGGCACCGCCTCGTCGAGCCGGTCCTGCTGCATCAGGTACACGCCGATGTCGTTGTACGGGTTGCCGAAGTCGGGGTCGATCTCGATCGCCCGGTGGCACTCGCGGGTGGCCTCGTCCAGTCGCCCCTGGAAGGAGTACGTCCAGCCCAGGAAGGTGTGGGCCTCGGCGGTGGGACAGATGCGGATCGACTCCTGGTAGAGCGCGACGGCGCGATCCAGCTCGCCCGCCATCTGGTGGCGGTAGGCCTCGCGCCAGAGGTCGATGGCCCGGCTCAGGTTCTCGGGCGGCGGCGAGGCCACGGCGGAGCTACGCCGCCCGCGCGTTCAGGCGGGCCCGCCGCCCGGCGCTGGCGTGCGATCGATGGGGGCGATGTCGCCCATGTCGGGCTCGAGCTGCAGCGTGTCGGCGATCTTCGTGTACGACGAGAACATCTGGGTCACGCCCACGACTTCCATGATCCCCGGCTCGCCCACGCCCAGCCGGCGGAGCTCGGCCAGGTGAAACCCGGTGCCGAAGGCCGAGCGCGTCGTCAACGACACCGCGAAGGCCAGCGCCGTCTTGACCCGCCGGCTCAGCTGGTTGTCCCCGAAGGCCCGCTTGGACGGCTGCCCACACGTCGGCCAGATAGCCGGGATCCTGGGCGGCGAGGCCAAAGGGCATCGGGATCTCGGCGGTGCCGCGTAGAAGGCCCGGACGTCGTCGTAGACGGCGTCGACCTCGGCGGTGCCCGCCCCCGGCTTCACCGGCGCCATCAGGGCGCCGAGCCCGTCGGCCACCACGTTGAGCGCGTTGGTGATACCGACCACCATCGCCGCCTCGTACCACACGGCGTCGCCGCCCATCCCCTGCAGCTTCCCGGCTGCAGTGTGTGCCTGCACTCAGTAGTCGCAGGCGTTGACGCCACTGACGACGGCCGCCACCATCTCCTTCTCACCGCGGCTGAACTCGCCCGGCGTCATCGCGCGCTTCATGGCCCGGCCGTGGGGGCCGCCGAAGTGCGGATCCCACGCCATCACCCGGCTCATGGCGGCAGGCTGGGAGAAATCGTAGTTGAACCACTGCTTGCTCAGCTCGAAGGCCCGCCGCGCGGGTTCCGGGTACTCGTCGGCGTCGCGCAGGCGGACCGTCGGCACTAGGACCTCCGGCGCCGGGCCGGGCGTGGCCGCGTCTTCTTCGTCTTGGCGCGCGAGGTCGACGGCCGGCGCTCGGGGATCACCGCCGTGGCCTCGATCTCGATCAGGTACTCGTCGCGGACGAGGCGCGAGATCTCGACCAGCGTGCTGGCGGGCCGATGGGGGCCGAAGTACTCCTGGCGGACGGTGTTGACCTTCTCGCGATCGGCGATGTTGCGCAGGAAGACGGTCACCTTGCAGATGTCCGCGAACGTCGCGCCGGCGGCGGTCAGGCAGCGCTTGATGTTCTCGTGCACCTGCCGGGTCTGGGCGACGACGTCGTTGCCGCCGACCAGGCGGCCGGCCCCGTCGGTGGCCACGCAGCCGGAGACGAACACGATCCGGCCGGCCCGCACGACGTGGGTGAAGTGGCTGACCGGCTCCGACAGGCCGGGGACCATGAATTCCTCACGATGAGCGCTCACGAGTTCCCTCCCGGTGGGATGGTGCGAGGACCGCGACCGTGCCGACGAACGCTTACGCGCCTTCACCTTCCTGCGACTGCTTCTCGAGCACACGGGCGACCGCCCGGCCCTTGCCCGGCGAGGGGTCGGCGACGACGCCGTAGGCCTGCCGGCCCTCGTGGTCCTCGGGCAGGTACTCGGTAATGGGCACACCCTCGGCGGTGACGAAGAGCAGGCAATGGCAGTACTTGTACTTCTGCATCTCGTCGCACGCGCAGATCCAGCGGCGCAGCTTGGCCTCGGCGGCCGGGTCCGGATAGAAGTTGCAGGGACAGAGCGGCCGGCCCACCTGCTCGATGTGCCGGGCGAGCCCCTCGACGACCGTCTCGGTGACACTGACGTCGGGGTGCAGCGAGGTCCCCGACTTCTCCGCGTACTTGCGGGCATACGTCCACATCTTGTCGATGTTGGCCTGCGAGGGCTTCGCGAGCTCGCTCATGCGTGTCCTACTCCGCCAGCGCGGCGTCGATTGCGTTGGGATTGAAGCCGGTCAGCCGCTTGTCGCCGATCAGGATCACGGGCAGCGACAGCACGCCGAGCTCCATCAGCTCCTGGCGGGCGGTCGGATCCTTGCCGACGTTGCGCTCGGTGAAGGGCACCCCTTTACGCGACAGATACTCTGTCGCCCGGTGGCAGGGCCCTCAGCCGACGTTGGTGTAGACGGTGATCGGCGGCGTCATGCGATCTCCTTCCGCTTGGGACGCCGGCGGCCCGGCGTCGGATTCGGCGATTGTACCCGAGGGCCCGCACTCACGGCCGCTCGATCTTGACGAAGGCCCAGCCGTGGGTCCGCAGCCCCTCCTCGACTCGGTTCTGCACGCGGCGCTCGGCCTGGCCCTCACGGCCGGGGGCGGTCCCACCCCCCCGGCGCTTGGGCTCCCGGCGATCGAGGATGACCTCGATCTCGTCCTCGTCGGCCAGCGAGCGCACCAGATGCTCGTAGAGCTGCGTGTTGTCCCTCGCCACGATGAACCGGTATCGCCTCATGCCGCCTCCACGGGCCGCCGGGGCGCGCCCGTTCCGATCATAGCGTGGCGGCGCTCAACCGCCGCGTTCCCCCGCCTTGCGATCGGGCAACCACACCACGAGCAGCGAGGCGAGGATCACCACGACCATGCCGACGACGGCCGCGGGTGTGGGGGCGGCGCGCCCCAGCATCCAGGGCAGGAGCGCCGTCGCAATCGGCTGGGCCAGGCCCAGGGGGGCGGCGCGCGAGGCGGAGACGGCGTCGAAGGCCTGGTCGATGCCGTAGAGACACACGTAGCCCAGCACGCCGATCGTCGCCAGGACCCCCAGGTCGGCCGGCGTCGGTGTCGTCCACACCCACGGCAGCGTGAGCGTGAGGGGGCTCCAGACGGCGAGCGCGGTGTAGAAGAGCCGGGCGGTCACGGTCTCCTCGAGCATCTTCCGGGTCGCGATCTGGTAGACCGCGAAGCACGCGGCCATGGCCAGGGGGAACACGGCGGACAGGCCCGGGACGCCGACCGGCCGGGCCAGCAGGAGCGTTCCGCCATAGGCGACCGCCACCGCCGCCCATAGCCACGGCCGCACTCGCTCGCCGAGCCACAGGCTTGCCAGCAGCACCGTCAGCAGCGCCTCCGCCCAGAACACCGCCATCACGGTGTGAACCGGAAGCCGCATCGCCCCGAGCAGGAAGAACAGAGGCATCCCGAGGCTCGCCAGGCCGCGCAACGCGTGCAGCCCCGGGCGCCGAACTCGAACAAGGCGGGCGGGCTCGCCAGGCAGCCACCACGCCAGCATGAGGGCCAGGTGGGTGCTGTAGCGGAACCACACGATCTCGAACGGGTGATACCGGCGTGATAGCAGCGCAGGCAGCATCTCGATGACCGCCCACAGCACCATCGCCACCACCATCCAGCCGGCGGCTATCAGCCGGGCTCGGCGGGGCACGCGCTCAGACAGGCAGCAGCAGCTCCGCCGGCGTCGGCTCCGCGCCGAAGGCGTTCAGGGCGCTGATGACCTCGTCGCGGACGCCGGCCTTGCGGGCCAGGACGGCGAACGGCCCCGCCGCCCGTCCCCGGCTCTGGGCGATCCGATCCCACACCGCCAGCGGGGCGAGGGTGGCGGCCGCCTTGTCGACCAGCGGCACGCGGGCGCGTACGACGCTGGGTCCCGCCTTCGGGTCCGTGGTCATGCCTGGCCTTTCGCGTAGCCCACGCCCTTGAGCGACTCGGCGATCTCGTCCAGGACGGCCGGGTCGTCGATCGTGGCCGGCGCGGTGTATTCCTGGCTCTCGGCGATGCGCTTCATCGTGCCGCGCAGGATCTTGCCCGAGCGCGTCTTGGGCAGGCGCTTGACCACCAGCGCCGTCCTGAAGGACGCCACCGGCCCGATCTGCTGGCGGACCTTCTCGACCAGCTCCCTCACGATCTCTCCGTCGGTCCGCACCACCCCCGCCTTGGTGACGACGAAGCCCACCGGCACCTCGCCCTTGATCTCGTCGGCCACGCCGACGACCGCGCACTCGGCGACGTCCGGGTGGGCGGAGAGCACTTCCTCCATGGCGCCGGTGGACAGGCGGTGCCCGGCCACGTTGATGATGTCGTCGACGCGACTCATGATGTAGAGGTAGCCGTCCTCGTCCCGATAGCCGGCGTCGCCGGTCAGGTAAAAGCCGGGGTGCTTCGTCAGGTAGGACTTCTCGAAGCCGGCGTCGTTGTTCCACAGGGTCGGCAGGCAGCCCGGCGGCATCGGCAGCTTGATGGCGATGGAGCCGATCTGGCCGGCCGGCATCTCGGTGTTTTCCTCGCTCAGCACGCGCACGTCATAGCCCGGCACGGCCTTGGTCGGCGAGCCGGGCTTGACCGGCAACATGCCGAGGCCGACGCAGTTGGCGGCGATCGGCCACGCCGGTCTCGGTCTGCCACCAGTGGTCGATCACCGGCACCTGCAGCCGGTCGCGCGCCCACAGCAGCGTGTCGGGATCGCAGCGCTCGCCGGCCAGGAACAGCGTGCGGAAGTTCCGGAGGTCGTGGCGGGCGATGTGCTCGCCGCGCGGGTCTTCCTTCTTGATCGCCCGGAACGCCGTGGGCGCGGTGAACATGGCGTGCACGCCGTGCTGGGCGATGAGCCGCCAGAAGGCGCCCGGATCGGGCGTGCCGACCGGCTTGCCCTCGTACAGGATCGTCGTGCAGCCCTTGAGCAGCGGCGCGTACACGATGTAGGAGTGGCCGACGACCCAGCCGATGTCGGAGGCCGCCCAGAAGCACTCGCCGGCGCCCATGCCGTACACCGCACTCATCGAGTACTTCAGCGCGACGGCATGGCCGCCGTTGTCGCGCACCACGCCCTTGGGAATGCCGGTCGTGCCCGAGGTGTAGAGGATGTAGAGCGGATCGGTCGCGGCCAGCGGCACGCACTCGGCCGGGGCGGCCCCGCCCACGGAGTCGTCCCAGTCGAGGTCGCGGCCGGGCACGAGCTCGGCCTTCAGCTGCGGCCGCTGCAGGATCACGCAGCGCTCGGCCTTGTGCGTGGCCAGCGCCATGGCGCCGTCGAGCAGCGGCTTGTAGGGAATCACCCGGTTGACCTCGATGCCGCACGAGGCGGACAGGATCATCCGGGGCCGGGCGTCGTCGATGCGCTTGGCCAGCTCGTTGGAGGCGAAGCCGCCGAAGACGACCGAGTGGACGGCGCCGATGCGCGCGCAGGCCAGCATCGCCACCACCGCCTCCGGCACCATCGGCATGTAGATGATGACCCGGTCGCCCTTGGCGATGCCCTGGCGGCGGAGCGCGCCCGCCACTCGGGCGACCTCGTCGCGCAGCTCGAAGTAGGTGAAGGTGCGGACGGTGTCGGTGACGGGACTGTCGTAGACGAGTGCGCGCTGCTTGCCGCGGCCGCGGTCGACGTGCACGTCGAGGGCGTTGTAGCAGGTGTTCAGCACACCCCCGCTGAACCAGCGGTAGTAGGGCGGGCGCGCGTCGTCGAGCACGCGGTCCCACCGCCGGTCCCAGACGATGTCCTCGGCCACGCCCGCCCAGAACCCGTCGGGGTCCCGCAGCGACCGCGTGTATGCCATCTCGTACTCACTCTTCATCGACGACCTCCGCCCGGGAAAGGTAGCTGTGCCCGGCGAGCGCCGCAAGTCCCGCCTCGCCGGCCGGCTCGACGGCCCGCCCCGGGGCCGGTAGGATGCTCGCGAGGAGGAACCATGTCGCGCTACTACTGTCACGAGTTCCCGGACGTGCTCACGCTGGAGACCCGCGTGATCGACGCCCGGCCCGGCGCCGTCGTGCTGGAGCAGACACCGTTCCACCCGGGCGGCGGCGGCCAGCTCGCCGACCGCGGGGTGCTGCGCTGGAGCGGCGGCGAGACCGTCGTCGCCGGCTTCGAGACGCTCGACGGTCGGCTCTGGCACCGGCTCACCACGCCGGTCGAGCCGGTGGGGACCGTGCAGGTCGTCGTCGAGCCCGGGTTCCGCACGATGATGACCGAGCTGCACACCGGGACCCACATCCTCAACGCGCTCGTGTACCAGCAGTTCCACGGCGCGCTGGTGACGGGCGCCCAGCTCAACGACGACGGCACCGCCCGCATGGACTTCGATCTGCCCGACGCCGACAACGACCGGCTGCGCGCGCTCGAGCCCGCAATCAACGATCTCGTGCGCCAGGACCTGCCGGTCCGCTACGCCTACGTGCCGCTGGCCGAGGCGATGGCCGTGACCGGCCTGATCCGCAGCCGCTCGGTGGCGCCGCCGCCGGATGACGAGGGCACGATCCGCATCGTGGAGATCGTCGGCCTCGACCGCCAGGCCTGCGGCGGCACCCACCTGGCCTCGACGGCGCGCTCGCGACCGCTGAAGATCCTCAAGATCGACAACAAAGGTCGCCACAACCGCCGCGTGAAGATCGGCCTCGACGGCTAGCTCCCTCGCCCGTGGTGACGCCGGCTCGGGTGCGAGGGGCCGAGGCCGGTGCCCCTGCCGCGCCTCGATGTCTCGCCTGTCGCCGTACGCTCGCTTCGGGGGCGGCTCGCGCGAGCCCCCCATCCCCCAGGGGGGGTGGGTTGTCGGCCAATCGTCACGTCGGCGCCGCGCCGAGCCGCCCCCGAAGCGAGCACGGCTCCGACGGCGAGCCACCGGATGTGCGCGGCAGGGCACCGGCCTCAGCCCCTCACACCCGAGCCGACAGCGCTACAGGCGAGCATCCTCCCTGCACCGAAGACTCCAGCGGGAGTCGCGGATCAGGCGAGACCGGACCCGGGTGGCCGTCGGTTATTCGGTTACGGTCGCGTCGTCAGCCAGGGCATGTTGATAAGCTGGCGCGCTTCGAATGCGTGGATGTGGCTTTCGTAACCGAGGGTGAGGGCGATCTCGTCCTGGCCGGTCAGGAGCATCTGCTTGGCGAAGGGCTCGATCTCGAAACGATGCGTGGCGCCGTCAGGGGCGGTCATGGTCTGGGTCTCGAGGTCGGCGGTGATGGTGGAGCCCGGGCGCGCGTGGAGCTGGCCGCGCATCGCGGCCACGGTGCCGGCCGGCAGGATCACGGGGAGCAGGCCGTTCTTGAGGCTGTTCTGGTGGAAGATGTCGCCGAGGCTGGGCGCGATCACCGCGCGGATGCCGTAGGCCATCAGCGCCCACACCGCCGCCTCGCGCGAGGAGCCGCAGCCGAAGTTCTCGGCGGCCACCACGACCGTCGCCGGCCGGTACGCGGCCTGATTGAGGACGAACTCGGGTTTTTCCGAGCCGTCGGCGTTGAACCGCACGTCGTGGAACAGGTAGCGGTCGTAGCCGGCGCTGCCCTGCGCCTTGCGCAGGAAGCGGGCGGGGATGACCCGGTCGGTGTCGATGTTCGGCAGGTCGATCGGGACGGCGACACCGGTCAGACGCGTGAAGGCCTGCACGGTCAGCCCGCCAGCGTCCGTACGTCGGTCAGCCGCCCGGTAACCGCAGCGGCCGCCGCCATCGCCGGCGACATCAGATGCGTGCGGGCTCCCTGGCCCTGGCGCCCCTCGAAGTTGCGGTTCGAGGTCGAGGCCACGCGCTCGCCCGACCGCGCGGTCTCCCCGTTCATCCCTACGCACATCGAGCAGCCGGCCTCGCGCCACTCGAAGCCCGCCTCGAGGAAGACGCGATCGAGCCCCTCGGCCTCCGCCGCCTGCTTCACGAGGCCCGAGCCCGGTACGACCCAGGCCGGGATGACGGTCCGCCGCCCCTTCGCCACCGCCGCGGCCGCGCGCAGATCCTCGAGCCGGCTGTTCGTGCAGGAGCCGATGAACACGCGATCGACCACGACGTCGGTCAGCGCCATGCCGGCCGTGAGACCCATGTAGCCGAGCGCGCGCTCCACGCTCTGGCGGCGGCCGGCCTCGTCGATGGCGGCCGGGTCGGGCACGCGGCCCGTGATAGGCAGCGCGTCCTGGGGGCTCGTGCCCCACGTCACCGTGGGCGCGATGCCGGTGCCGTCCAGGCGGACCTCGCGGTCGAACGTGGCGTCGGCGTCGCTGGGCAGCGCCCGCCAATCCGCCAGCGCCGCCGCCCACGCCCCGTCCTTCGGCGCGTAGGGACGACCCTCAAGATAGCGGTACGTCGTCTCGTCGGGTGCGACCATGCCGCACCGGGCGCCGGCCTCGATCGACATGTTGCACACGGTGGCGCGCTCGCCGACCGACATCGCGCGGAAGACCTCGCCCGCGTACTCCAGCGCGTACCCCACCCCGCCGCCGGCACCGAGGGTGGCGATGATGGCCAGGATCACGTCCTTGGCGCCGACGCCGGGGCCGAGCCGGCCGTCGACGGTGACACGCATCGTGCGCGGCTTGCGCTGCCACAGGGTCTGGGTGGCCAGCACGTGCTCGACCTCGCTGGAGCCGATGCCGAAGGCCAGCGCGCCGAGCGCCCCGTGGGTGGCGGTGTGGCTGTCGCCGCAGACGAGCAGCAGGCCCGGCAGCGTGAGCCCCTGCTCGGGCCCGATCACGTGCACGATGCCGCGCCGTGCATCGCCGCGGCCGAACAGCGCGATCCCCCGCTCCGCCGTGTGGGTGGTCAGCGACTCGATCATCGCGGCGACCTCGGCGTCGGAGGCCGGCAGGCCCGGCGAGGTCATCACGTAGTGATCCGCCGTCGCCGCGCAGAGGTCGGGGCGCCGCACGCGCCGCCCGGCCCGGGCCAGGCGCGCGAAGGCCGCGGCCGAGCCCTCGTGCAGGAGATGCCGGTCGACGTAGAGCAGCGTGTGGCCGCCGGGCCCCTCGGTGACGACGTGGCGACCCCAGATCTTGTCGAACATCGTGCTGGCCATGGCGACGGGAAGACTACCGGCTTTATCGGGCGGGCTCAACGACTATCGAGGCGGCGGCTCTCAGGAAAGCGGGAGGTGCGCTAGCCGGTCAGGCGATCGATGGCGGTCACGCGGCCGTAGGCGATCGCAGAGGGGCCGTCCGGCTGCTCGAGGATCAGCCCGTCGGCGGTGGCCTCGGTGAGCTTGCCGATCAGCGGCTCGCGCTCGTTCGCCACCGAGATCTGCACGCGATGGTTCAGGTGGTGCGTGGCCTCGCGATGCCAGAGCGCATCCATCGTGCGCACGACCTCGGTCAGCTCGCGGATCTTCCCGATGCCGGCGACGCCAGGGGCCACGCGTTTCGGGGCCACCGCCGCGACGGGTCGGGGGGCGGCGGCGGGCGCCGTGAGCACCGCGGCGGCGCCCTCCACGGCCACCTTGCCGAGCGCGGGCGTCGGTACGGCGTGCAAGCCGGCCGGGGCGGGGCTGGGCTCGGTGGACGCGGCGGCCACCGGATTGCGACGCACACGCGTCGCCTGCTCGATGGCGGCAGTCAGGACCTGGACCACCTCGGCCATCCGGCCCAGCAGCGAACGGAACATCCAGAAGCCGAGAAGGGCCACGGCCAGCGCCAGCGCCAGGCTGATCTGGGCCTGGGTGCTCCGGATGACGCCGAGCGCGTGCAAGGTCCACGCGAAGATCAGCAGCGGCACCACCGCCACGAGGGCGAAGATGACCGACGCCGCCTGCTGCAGCCCCTGCTGCCTGCTCTTCGCCGCTCCCTCGTCCGTCATCACCCCTCCCCCCTGTCGATAATCAGACAGGGGCCCCGGCACGGCGAAGCCCTTTCAGCGACGGGTGGGCTGATGCCCGATCGACCCCTCGTACTTCTCGAGCTCCTCGGCCGGCAAGTATGCCGATTCCCAGGCCCGAATCTGATCGAAACCCGCGAAGGTGTGGAGATCCCCGAGGGGATGGTTCCGGAACTGCTCGGTGAACCGGGCCTCGGCGGCGGGGCCGTCCTTTCGAAGGGCGGTCGCGAAGTCCCAGATGGCCTGCAGGGCCACCCGCAGCATGGCACCGGGCAGGATCGTGACGGCAATCCCCAGCTCCTTCATCTGGTCCGGGGTGAGCCGCGGCGACACGCCGGTCTGGTTGTAGAAGATCGGGCCACGGACCTCCCGGCACACCCGCCCGACTTCCTCCAGGCTGGTGGGCCCCTCGACGAACGCGAGGTCGGCGCCGGCCTCGAGATAGGCATTGGCCCGACGGATGGCCTCGTCGAGCGAGCCACCGTGGGCCCCGCGCGCGTCGGTGCGGGCGATGACCACGAAGTCGGGATCGAGGTCACGGCGAACCGCGGCGGCCGCGCGGTACTTGCCCACGGCTTCCTCGATGGGGATCACCCGCCGGCCGGCCACGTGGCCGCACCGCTTGGGGATCGCCTGGTCCTCGATGTGAATGCCGGCCACGCCGGTCTGGATGTACTCCCGCACGGTGCGCATGACGTTGATGGCGTTGCCGTAGCCGTTGTCGGCATCCGCGATCACCGGTACCCCGACCGCGTTGGCGATGTAGCGGGCGTTGAGGTGCATCTCGCTCATCGTCGCCAGCCCGGCGTCGGGCAGGCCCAGCAGGGCCAGCGAGGTGCCGTAGCCGGTCATGTAGACGGCGGGGAAGCCGGCCCGCTCGAGGACCTTGGCGCTCATCGCGTCGTAGCAGCCCGGCACGACGAGTGGGGTGGAGGTCAGCAGCTGGCGGAGCTTCGTCGTGGAGCGCATCGAGAGTCCTCCTCTTTGTCGGCGGCGGCGAGGGCCTCAGCCCTCGCGGACATCAACGGGGCAGGCGGGCGCGGACCAGCTCGTCGAAGGGGCCGGAGATGCGGACGATGTCGTTCAGGGACCACGTCCCCCGGCGGATCAGCACGATGAAGAGGTCGCCCGCGATGCCGGCCCGCCGCGTGGCCTCGGTGACCGGCGCCCACGCCAGCGTGCGGGGCGCGTCACCGTCGGTGAACGTCGCGAAGTCGGTCGAGGTGCCGTCGGCGCCGACGGCCACGATGCGCGCGCCCTGGCGGTCGGCTACGAAGAGATGGCCGCTCGGGCTGACGTCCATGCCCGACGCGATCGGCCCCCGCAGGGCCAACCGGCGTCCGTCGGGACCGAAGCTCCAGATCTCCCCGGTTCCGCGCTGCCACGGCGCCTCGGCATCGCCGTCGGCGGCGACCCAGAGCCGCTCACCGTGGGCGACCACGAGGCGGGGACGGGCCAGCGTGAGCCAGCGCGGTTCCAGCACGTGGCCGGCGGCGTCGAGGCGCAGCACGGCGCCCTGCTGGCGGTCGGCCACGTGCAGGTTGCCGGCGCCGTCCAGGGCAACGCCCTCCGGCTGCTTGAGGAGCGGCGGCGTGCCGACGGGCGGGGTGCCACCGGCCACCAGCTCGGCGCGGCCGTCGACGATGCGGTAGAGCACACCGTGGCCGCGATCGCGGTCGTAGGTGGTCACCAGCAGCTCCTGGCCGTTGCGCGTGGTGGCGATCTGAACGTTGGGCAGCGGCGGACCGTACAGGTAGCGGGCCTCGGTGGTGCGAGTGATGCGGGCGCCGCCGGCCGGGATGCGGAACACCGGCCACACGTCCTCGACCTCCCCGCCCATGTAGCGCCGGCCCGAGCGGGCCGCGTAGAGCGTGCCCGCGGCGTCGAAGGCGAGCGACGACGAGGACGGGATGCCGCCGGCGACGCGGTTACCGTCAAAGCCCTCGCCGGTGACGTACACGTGGGCGGTGAAGCCGGGCGGCAGCTTCATCTCGGCCCCGGCCGCCACCGGCACCAGCAGCAGCGCGGCCAGGAGCAGGACGGCGATCATCCCTTGACGCTACCCGCCGTCAGCCCCTCGACCATGTACTTCTGCAGATAGATGTAGGCCGCGATGACGGGCAGCGTGGTCAGTACCGCGCCCGACATGAGGTAGCCCCAGCCGTAGACGTCACCGGTGATGAAGCTGGCCAGCCCCACCGGCAGCGTGCGCAGGCGACCGTCGGTGATGAAGACGAGCGCGTACAGGAACTCGTTCCAGGCCTGGGTGAAGGCGTAGAGGCCGGCGGCGAGGACGCCGGGGGCTGAGAGCGGCAGCACGATCCGGTAGAAGGCACCGAAGCGCGTGGCCCCGTCGATCATCGCGGCCTCTTCCAGCTCCTCGGGGATCGACTCGAAGTAGCCCATCAGCAGCCAGGTGACGAACGGCACCGTGAACGACGGGTAAGCTGCAATGAGACCGGCCAGGCTGTTGGCCATGCCGAGCCCCTGCATCTGCTTGTAGAGCGGGATGAACAGGATCGAGGGCGGCACCAGGTACGTGATCAGCGTGGCACTGGCCATGAACCCGCGCCCCAGGAACTTCAGGCGCGCCAGCGCATAGGCGCCGATGGTCCCGACGGCGGTGGCCAGCAGCGTGCTCGACACCGCGACGAAGACGCTGTTGCCGTACCAGGCGGCGAACTCGGTCTTGGCCAGCAGCTGCTGATAGTTCTCGAGGGCGAACGGCTTGGGCCAGAACATGGAGACGATGCTCCGCATCTGGTCCTCGCTCTTGAACGAGGTGACGATCATCCAGTAGAAGGGGAACAGCACGACGATGGCCAGCACGACGAGCACCGTGTAAGCAACCGTGCTCTCGAGCGTGGCCGCCCCCCGCCCCTTCACCGCCGACGCCCTCTCCGCATGTACCGGGCCAGCACCATGATGGTCACTCCCAGCACCGGCAGGAGGTAGAGGGCCACCGCGATAGCCTCGCCCAGCCGCTGGGCGCCGAACGCGGTCTCGTACGTGAACACCGGCATGACCATCGTCGTGCCGCCCGGCCCGCCCTTCGTGAGGATGTAGATGATCTGGAAGTCGTTGAACGTCCAGATCGTGGAGAGCAGCACCACGATGATCATGATGTTCCTGATGCCGGGCAGCGTCACGTGGCGGAAACGCTGGAGCACGCTGGCGCCGTCCACCGCCGCCGCCTCGTACAGCTCGGCCGGGATGCCCTTCATGCCGGCCAGGAACGATATGCCGAAGAACGGGAAGCCGCGCCAGACGTTCACGGCGACGACCGAGGCCATGGCCGTACCCGGCTCGCTCAGCCAGCCCACGCCCTGAGGCAGGATGCGGAAGACGCGCACCAGCAGGTAGTTCAGCACACCGAGACTGCCGTCGAACATCCACAGGAAGTTCAGCGCCGAGACGACGGTGGGCGCCACCCATGGGACTAGCAGCACGCCCGTCCAGAACGAGCGCCAGCGGATGCGCGAGGTGAGGACCAGCGCCATCACCACGCCGAGGCCGAGCTTGAAGATGACCGAGCCGAACGTGAAGATGAAGCTGTTGACGACGGCGCGCTGGAAGAACCCATCCCACGTCAGCCTGATGTAGTTCTCGAAGCCGACGAAGATGGGCGGCATGCCGACCAGCTTGTGGGTCATGGACAGGTAGATCGCGTAGCAGAACGGATAGGCCACCAGGGACAGGACGCAGAGCGCGATGGGCAGGACGAAGAGATAGCCCATGCGGTAGTCGGGCCCGAGCGCGCGCTTGAGCCTGACCGCCCCGCCGCCTTCTGACGACAGCCTTGCTGCGTAGTTCCGCCGCCGGGACGGCCACCGGGTGACGCGTCCTAGCCGCGACTGCGGATGCGGTAGATGTCCTCCACCCGCTTGTGGGCTTCCTTGAGGGCTGCCTCCGCCGTGAGCCCGCCGACGACGACGCGGCCCGGCCATGTCGCACAGGATGTACTGGGCCTGCACCTCGATGGCCGCCGGGGTGATCGGTCCCGGGTATCCGGGCCAGGTGCCGCGCAGCACGTTCTGCAGCATGCCCTGGAAGTTCGGATCCGACTTCCAGTACGGGTTGTCCACGCGGGTCTTGTACACCGGACCCGCCTGGCCGATGGAGGCCTGCATGTATTCCTCGAACCGCTTCTCGTCCTCGACCCAGCGAATCAGGTCTTCGCAGAGCTCGGTGTGCTTGCTGGCCTTGAAGATGCCCCAGTTGTAGCAGCTGGGCCCGGAGAACGAGCCGGCCGGCCCGCCGGGGGTGAGAAGCACCTGGGTCTTCTCGGTGAGCGGGTGCTTCTTGTTGGCCATGGCGTAGTAGAGGCTGGCGCCATTGTTCGTGCTGACCAGCTTGCCGGCCAGGTAGGCCTCGTTGTTGTGGACGTCGGTCCACGACATGACGCCCGGCGGCTGGATCTTGTGCTTCTGGATGGTGTCGACGGCGAACTGCAGCGCCTCGGTGTTCTGCTTGAGGAAGGCCGTACCGAGCGCGGGCTTGCCGTCCTTGTCCCAGGTGCTGCCGCCATAGGCCCAGAGGATGTTCTGCATGAAGCCGTTGCCGTCATCGGAGCGATTGAGCGTCTGGCCGAGACCCCAGAGATCCTTCGACGGATCCTGCGTCTTCTTGGCCATCTCCACCACGTCGGGATCATAGACCTTGGGCGGTTTGATCCCCTTGGCATCCAACAGGTCCTTGCGGATGAAGAAGCCACCCGGCCAGCTCTGTCGGGCCAC
This sequence comes from uncultured Candidatus Rokubacteria bacterium, assembly GCA_963827505.1. Classification (GTDB taxonomy): domain Bacteria; phylum Methylomirabilota; class Methylomirabilia; order Rokubacteriales; family CSP1-6; genus AR5. The sequence continues at coordinate 1,193,635 of CAWHBD010000001.1, forward strand.
CGCGAAGTGCTGGCCACCGAGGACGACGTAACGCTCGGCGTGTGGAAGCAGGCCGCCGCGGGCGCCGGCGATGTCCTTGGCCAGCGCCGACACGTCGCGGAGCGCCGGCTTGTAACGCGCCGGGCCCTGATAGTTCATCTCGGCGAGGTCGGGTGGGTTGCCGGCCTCGATGGCGGCCACGAACTTCTGCTCGCGGTCGCCGAACGTGGCCCAGTCTGCCTCGACCTGGACCTTGCGCTCCTTGGCCCAGGCCTCGACCTGCTTGGCCAGGATGTCGTTGCTGTTGGTGACGAAGCTCTTGAAGAGCCACACGCGCAGCTTGGGACCTTGCGCGTGGGCCATCTTGTTCATGACGCTCAGGCCGACCGCGGAGCCGCCGGTGATCACCGCCGTCTTGCGCACGAACTCACGGCGGGAGATCTGGTTGGCGTCGAGCTGCTCGGCGAGCTGGCGGATCCGACGGTCCATGCACTCCTCCTTTGGAGGCACTACGTGAGCGATGGCGATGGGTTGCGCGCAGATGGTACTGCACGGCGCGCCGGGCAGCAAGGCGCTCCGCGTCGAGGGAGGAACCCGTCCGCGGCCGGGACCGTTCCCCGGCCGCGACGGGTGGCGGTCAGCTGAGCGCGGGCACGCGGATGCCGACGGATTCCAGGCGCGGACGGATCCGCTCGGTCAGCAACCCGACCTTCTGGAGGTTCGCCAGCAGGGTGCCGTGCAGATCCTTGCGGAACAGCTTGCGGAAGTGGGAGCCCTCGGCGCCGGCCGCCCGCTCGCGCCGGTGGGCGTGGATCGCCTTGATCTCGGCGTCCCCGAACCCGAGCTCGCGGAAGACGGGCTCCGGAAACTGTCCGGTCAGGGTCTTGACCAGGGCCCAGTGGGTGACGTCCTCGAGCTCGATCCGCTCGGCCTCGGTCAGCTCGCCGATGACGTCGGGCAGGCTGAGCATGCCGAAGCCCATGTGGCGCGACTCGTCCTGCAGGATGAGCTTGCAGATCTGCCGGAGCAGCGGGTCCTTGGAGGTCTCGGCCAGCATGCGGAAGAGGGCGACCGCGAAGGTCTCGGCCACCAGCTGCAGGCCGATCGTCTTGACCGTCCACCGCGAGTCGGACAGCAGCGTGTCGAACAGCTCGCGCTCGAAGTCCGGCAGCGGGTAGCGTAGCCCGCCCAGGCGCTCGGTGACGTAGCGGTTGAGCACCTCGTTGTGGCGCGCCTCGTCGACCACCTGGGTGGCCTGGAAGAACTTGGCGTCGGTGCCCGACACGCACTCCACCAGCTGGCTGCACAGCAGCATGGCCCCGTGCTCGCCGTAGAGCAGCACGCCCAGGCGCCAGTTGGCGAAGCGCAGGTTGAGCTCACCCCGCTCGGCCGGCTTGAGCTGATCCCAGAACGGCGTGCCGTAGACGTCCATCATCTCGTCGGCGAGGACGCCCTGCTCGATGTCGAAGGGCTGGGCCCAGTCGACGTCCTTGGAGACGTTCCACTGATCGCGCTTGGCCTTCTCGTAGAGGCTGCGCAGGTCGGGTGCCTCCACCGGATAGGCGTGCTCGAACACGGTGGCGTGACGGGCGCTGACGGGGTGGCTCTCGACGGCCATGACGGGCTGCCTTTCCTTAGTGGTTCAGTTCCTGAACTGACGCGTTATGCTAGGCCCCGGAGGCCAGCCATGTCAAGGGACGCCACCCTGCCCCCGACGCGGGCGGCCGTGCTGGACGAGATCGTCCGGTCGGCCGCGACCGCCTTCGGCGAGGTCGGCTATCGCACCGCCACCCTGGAGGCGATCGCCGAGCGGGCCGGGCTGTCGAAGGTCACGCTCTATCGCTACGTCTCCAGCAAGGAAGAGCTGCTCAGCCTGGTCGTGGAGCGGACCATCGATCGCTTTCAGGAGGGGCTCAAGCGGATCATTGCCGAGCGGCGCCCGGCCGACGACACGCTGCGGCGCATCGTCCACTACCAGGTCACGCTGCTCGCCGAGCACCTGCCCTTCCTGACCGTGTTCTTCAGCGAGGAGAGTGGGCTGCCGGCGCCCATGGCGGCGCGGGCGGCCCGGGCCAAGCGGGACTACGACCAGGCCATCACCCGGGTCGTCCAGGAGGGCGTGGCCGACGGGCGGCTGCGCGACCTGCCGCCGACCCTCGTCGTGTTCGGCCTGCTGGGGATGTGCAACTGGCTGCACAAGTGGTACCGGCCCGATGGCAAGCGGACCGCTGCCGAGATCGCGGATGTGTTCGTCGCGCTGCTCGAGCGCGGCTACCTGGCCGACACCGGGCGCCTGGCTGCGCCCGACGACGCGCTGGCCCGCATCGATCGCCGGCTGGCGCGGCTGGAGAGCGCCCTCGGCCCCGGCCGCCGGCCGGCCCGGCCTCGCGCGCGGCGCGCGACCGGCCGTTGACGAGCACCACCGCCCCCGCGTAGCTTCCAGGCATCCGTCCCACGGGGAAGCCCCATGCTTCGATCGCTCGGACGAACGGTTGTGCTGCTGGTGGTCGTGCTGACCGGCGAGAGCGCCGGCCAGTCGCCGCCGGCGCCGAGGTGGCCGGACGTCCGGGGCCGCGGCGTCTGCCTGACCGAGCCCGGCTGGTGCCCCCTGCCCTATCCCGAGCGGACGCCGGTCGGCGCACCCTGCTACTGCATCCTGCCGGGCAACCGCTATGTCTACGGCCTGACGACGGCCGACTTCTACAGCGGCCACGTCAACCCGTTCTTCAATCTCCACCAGACGGTGCCCTTCGAGATCAAGTAGCCGCGCGCCGGCCGGCGCCCTACGGGTTCCACACGTCGAAGAAGTTGAACCACTGCGTCGGATGCTCGCGCACGATCTCCTCCAGCACGCCGACCCACCGGCGCGCCGCCTCCACCTCCCCACCCCGCTCCACGGTGACGGGCGCCGCGATGCGGATCGCGTAGCGGTCGTCGGGCTCGAGCAGACAGAAGGCGGCGACGACCGGCACGCCCGCCGCGCGGGCCAGGATGTACGGCCCGAGCGGGAACGGGGCCGGCCGCCCGAAGAACGGGATGAGCAGATCGCCCTGGGTGCCGATCGCGCGGTCGCCCTGGATCGCTACCACCTCACCGCGCCGGAGTGCAGCCACCAGCTCGACGCCAACCCCGACGGGTCCCCGCGCCACGAAGCGGACGCCCTCCCCGTCGCGCCGCACCCAGCGATCGAGCCCGACGACCGCCTCCGGCGCGACGACGACATTCGTGCGGCGCCGCGTCCGGCCCGCCAGCAGGCGACCGGCCATCTCCCAGTTGCCGACGTGCGCGGTGACGGACACGACCCCGGTGGTTTCCCCGAGGATCGGGCTCTCGCTCACGCGCGCGACGTAGTCCAGCAGCCGTTCGGCCGGCCGGCGGTTGGTGGTGACGAGATCGCTGAAGCAGGCCGCGAAGTCCTCGAAGACCCGTCGCGTCAGGACGTCGAGACGCGCGCCCGAGGCTCCGGTGATGGTGGCCAGCGTCGCGCGCACGGCCGCTCGCTCCGCCGGCATGCGGGCCACGGCGAGCGCGCCCACGCGTCGGGCGAGCGCCAGACGCCATCGACGGGGCAGGCGCTCGAGCGCCGCGGCGAGCCGATAGGCCACGACGCGGTTGTACCGGTGCCAGTACCAGCGCGGGCCCTCGGTGACGGACGGCGGAGGGGCCGTGTTCGCGACGAACATCGGCGCCAGTATAGTCGATGCATGCCGACGGCCCCCGACGCCCCGCGGTCGCGCCGGGCCCTCGTGACCGGGGGTAGCCGCGGACTCGGCTGGGCGATCGCCCGCGCGCTGGCCCGCGACGGTCTCGAGGTGCTCGCCACCTGGACCCACGACGAAGCCGTCGCGCACGCCGCCGAGGTCCAGCGCGACGCCGAGCGCCTGTCGATCAGCCTCGCCCGCTGCGACGCGACGTCCGCGCCCGAGGTGGCCGTCCTGTTCGAGCGGCGCGAGCCGTTCGACGTCGTCGTTCACGCCGCCGGCTTCACCCGCGATCGACTGCTCCTGACGATGACCGACCGCGACTTCGACGACGTCGTCGCCGTACACCTCACCGGCGGCTTGCTGGCGTCGCGCCACGCGCTGCCCGCGATGTGCGCGAGCGGCTGGGGGCGCATCGTCTATCTCATCTCACCGTCCGCGCTCGTCGGCCGCCCGGGCCAGGCGAACTACGCCGCCGCCAAGGCAGCCCTCATCGGCCTGGCCCAGGCCCTCGCCGTCGAGGTCGGTGCCGCCGGCGTTACCGTCAACTGTGTCTCCGCCGGGCTGGTCGACACCGCCCTGACCGAGGGGATCGATCCCGAGGTCCGCGCCCAGATCGTGCGCGCGATCCCGCTGGGGCGGGCGGGGACGCCGGACGAGGTCGCCGCGCTCGTGGCGTTCGTCTGCTCGGATCGCGCCGCCTACGTCACCGGTCAGGTGCTGTCGGTGGACGGCGGGTTGACGTGAGCGGACGGGCGAGGTGATGGTGGCTTGCCGCGTTCACAGGAGCGGCGAATAGTACATCCGGAACGCCCGGATCGGACCGGCCTTCACGTCGTAGAGTCGTGTGGCCCAGAACTGCCGCGCCGGGATGTCGAACCGGACGGTACCGGGCACCTCCCGGTCGTTCGGGTCGTAGACGGCGAAGTCGATGACGTCCTGGTCTACCCGGTAGCCGTAGGCGACGACGGTGTGGTTCAGGTCGATGGTCGGGAGGTTGGTGACGAGCCACTGGACCGGACGCCCCGCCTGCAGCTCGGCCAGCGTCTCGCGGGCCACGGCCTCCTGCTGGGCACGCGGCATCGGGTAGACCACCCGCCAGTTCGTCCAGTGGAACCAGCTCGCGATTCTCCCCGTGAGTCCCGCCTTGACCGCCCGCTCCTGGGCACGCGAGAGCTCGTACAGCGAGCCGTACCCGGGAAACACGACCCGCTCGTGGGTCGCCAGCGCCGCGCGCCAGGGCGGGCGCGCCGTGACCTGGTGGACGCGCTCGGTGTACTCCTCCGGCGTCAAGGGATCGGCGGCGGATTCGAAGCGGGCGAACCGGTGAAACTGGCTGATGGCGCGGGCCATGACGAAGCACCAGTTCGCGTAGAGGTCGGGCTTGCCGCGGTACTTCACACGATTCTCGTTCGCGAACGCGAACGTGTCGACGCCGAACTTGAGCGTCGGCTCGGGAATCGGCGCGCGTAGCGCCACCGCGAGCGGCGGCGCCGACACGCAGCCCGCACCGACCAGGGCAAGCAGGATGGTCAGGCACACCGCACGTTTGATCACGAAGGGCTCCCGTGTTGACCTGGCATCGCGCGGCATTGTAGCTTCTTAGTCGGATGGCGGTTCCCGCGATCGACCACGACACCGTTGCCGATGCCCTCACGACCTACGTCAACACCCGCATCATGGCCCGCGGTCGTCGGATCCTGCCCGACGACGACTTCGAGACGGTCGGCATCGATTCGATGGCGTTGCTGAAGATCCTGCTGTTCGTGGAAGCGGAGTTCGGGTTCTGGCCGCCCGACGAGGATCTCGTCGCGGACAACCTCCGGTCGCCGCGCGCGCTCGCCCACTACATCTGCCGGCGACGGAGCCGCTCGTAGCACGCCGGCTGCCCCTGCGGGGCGCCGACCTCGTCCTCTTGGCCCTGGGCTCGAGGGAGACGTCGAGCAACAATGCCCTCCTGGTCGTCCACTGCGACGGCCCTCTGGCCCCGGAACGCGTCACGCGAAGCCTCGATCGGCTCCTCGACGTCTGCCCGTGGCCGGCCGCCCGGCTGCGGCGGCCGTTTCCCTGGGGCCGGCTCGGCTGGGCGGCGGGCCGACGGGCCGCGCTGGCACCGCCGCCCGTGCGCCAGCGCGTCGTCCACACGCCGGCGGCGTTTCACGAAGCCGTGGAGACCGAGCTCAACGCGGCGATCGATCCTCGACGGGAGGCTCCCCTGCGCTTCCTGATCCTCGACGGGGTCGCGGACGGCTCCGACCCCCGAAGCGTCCTCGTCATGACCTGGTTCCATCCCCTGATGGATCCCCGTGGCGCCCAGAACCTCCTCCAGCACCTCACCCACGTTGACGACCACCCGGGTGACACGCCCTGGGGCGCCACGGTGCCCGCCTTCACACGGCCCCCGGAGACGCGCTCCTTCGCGGAGCGCGGGCGGCTGGCGCGCAAGAGCCTGGAGTACATGCGCGACGTCTCGCGCGGGCCCGCGGTGGCCGCGCGCAACGGGCGCGCGGGGCCGGTGCGGTTCCGCCACGCGCGCTTCGTGGAGCGCGACGAGGGAGCGCGCCGCGACCGCGGTACGCGAGACATCGGGTGGCGCCTGGCCGCGGTCGGGAAGGCCATGCACGCGCTGCGGGCCCGGCACGGGGTCCCGGAGGGCCCCTTCCTGCTTCCCATTGCCGTGGACCTGCGCCCCAAGGGCGAGCCCGGCCCGAGCCTCGGCAACATGCTGGCGTTTCACTTCGCACGCTTCGGGCCCTCGGACACCGGCGACGTGCCGCGCCTGGCCGGCGCGCTGCGCAGCCAGATGGTCGAGGCCGTCCGGCTGGGACAGATCGAGGCCAACGAGGTGGCGATGGACTTCCTGCAGTACCGCCCGGACTGGATGGTCCGCCGCGCCGTGCGGTCGATCTCCGGCGGCGACCTGTTCTCCTTCAACTGCGCAGACGTCGGCGACTTCCCTGCCGCGCTCGCGCGCTGCTTCGGCCGGCGGGTCGTGAACGCCTATCACATCCCCGCTGTTCCGCCGCGGCCGGGGCTGGGAGTATTCTTCAATCGCTGCGCCGACCTGGACAACCTCGTCGTCGCGTGGATCGACGGCTTCCTGAGCGAGGACGACGTGACCCAGAGCGTGGAGATCGTCCGCGAGGAGATGGGGTGGATCGAGACACCGTGAGCTACGACGTGGTGGTGGTCGGGGGCGGCGCCGCCGGCCTCGCCGCCGCTGTCGCCGCCGGGGGCGCCGGCGTGCGGACGGCGCTGGTCGAACGGTACGGCTTCCTCGGCGGCATGGCCACCGCCGGCATGGTGAGCACCATCTGCGGCCTCTATCGCAGTGCCTCGGTGGGCGGGCCGGAGCCGATGAACGAAGGATTCGCGGACGACTTCGCCCGCCGCCTGAGCGCGATGCCCGGCTGCCAGAAGCCGATCCGGCGGGGGCGCAGCTTCGTCGTGCCGTACACGCCGTTCGCCTTCGCCTGCCTCGCGGACGAGCTGGTCGCGGCGGTCGCGCCGCTGGACGTGTACCTCCACGCGTATCTCGTCGGCGTCGACGGCGGACCGCACCGGATCGACACGCTGCGCATCGCGACCTCGGAACGGTCGCTGGAGCTGCGCGCCCGGGTGGTCGTCGACACGAGCGGCGACGCCGTGGTCGCCCGTCACGCCGCCGCCGGCACCGAGGCGACCCCGCCCGAGACCCGGCAGCTGCCCTCCCTGATCTTCGTCCTGCAACAGGTCGACGCCGTGGCGCTCGACGCCGGGGCCCGCGTGGCCGTCTTGCGCGCGCTGCTCGAGGCCGAGCGCGACGGTCGCTTGCCTCCGGGGGCGGCGAACGTCACGCTGGCCCCGTCGCCGCAGCCCGGGGAGGTCATCGGCAAGCTCGCCCTCGGCGCCCTCATGAGCGCGCACGGCGACCGGCGCGACTTTCTGACCGCGGCGGAGCAGGAAGGCCGCCGGCGCGTGCTGGCCGTGACCGAGTTCCTGAAGACCCTGCCGGCCTTCGGGCGCGCCTTCGTCTCCCACGTGGCGGCGCAGGTGGGGATCCGGGAGAGCCGGCAGGTGATCGGACGCTATCAGCTCACGCGCGACGACGTGCTGTCGGGTCGGCGCTTCGCCGATGCGGTGGCGCGGGGCGGCTGGCCCATCGAGCTGTGGCAGGACGGGGAACTCGGCGCGACGTACGAGTACCTGGAGGACGGGCAGACGTCGTACGACATTCCGCTGCGGAGCCTGCACGCCCGCGACGTCGACAATCTCTTCGTAGCTGGACGCTGCATGAGCGCCACTCACGAAGCGCTGGGCTCCGCTCGCGTCATCGGCACGTGCCTGGCCACCGGCGAGGCGGTCGGCCTGGCGGCGGCCCGCCTGGCCGCCGGCGTCGCACCGTGAACCTGGCGGAGCTCGTCACCGTGTCGGCCCGGACACACGCCCGTCGTCCCGCCGTGAGCGACGTGCGCTCCGGACACGGTCTCACCTACGCGGAGCTCGACCGGGAGATGGAGCGCGTCGCCACCTTCCTGATCCGCCAGGGCGTGGGGCCCGGGCACCGCATCGGACTGCTGGCTCCGAACGCGACGGTGTATCTGCCGGCGGCGTTCGGTCTGCTGGCGACCGGCGCCTGTCTCGTCCCCATCGCGGCCAACCACACGCCGGCCGAGATCGCGCAGATCCTCCGGGACGTCGAAGTGAACGGCTGTCTGACCTGGCCCGGGGCCGCGGCCGGGCGGCGGCGGCGGCGCGGGCCACGCTCGCCGGTGGTGAATGCGACGGGTTCACGTTCGAGTGGATCGCCCGGGACCTCGCGGGCCCCGACGCGCTCCGTCGCCTCAATCCGGCCTTCATCCGGTTCACCTCCGGAACGACGGCCGTCCGCAAGGGGGTCGTGCTGTCCCACGAGGCCACCGCCGCCCGGGTCGACGCCGCCGATCGGGTGTTGCGCTTCACCGACGAGGATCGGGTGCTCTGGGTCTTGCCACTGGCCTACCACTTCGCGGTCACGATCGTCGCCTACGTCCAGGCGGGGGCCCATATCCTGCTCTGCCCCGATACCCTCCCCGGCCGCATCGTCGACGCCATCCGTCGACTGCGCGCCACCGTGTTCTATGCGTCTCCGCTCCACGTCGAGCGCATGGGCAATCTCGCGCCGACGGGTCCGCTCGCGAGCCTGCGGCTGGCGCTCTCGACCAGCGCCCCCATCGCGCCGGCCGCGATGGAGCGCTTCACGTCACGGTACGCCGTCCGCGTCGGCCAGGCCTACGGGATCATCGAGGCCGGCCTGCCGTGCATCAATCCGGGGTCGGATGACGTGCCGATCGGCTCCGTCGGTCGCGTCGTCCCCGGCTACGAGATCGCCACGTTCTCCGACGACGGCGAGCGCCTGCCGGCCGGAGCGGCGGGCGAGATCGGTGTGCGCGGCGACGGGCTCTTCTCGGCGTACTACACGCCCTGGGTGCTCCGCGAGCAGATCTCACGTGACGGGTGGTTCCTCACGGGGGACATCGGGCGGCTGGACGACCACGGGACGCTGTTCCTGCACGGTCGCACGAAGACGGTGATCTTCGTGGCCGGACTCAAGTTCTTCCCCGAAGAGGTCGAGACGTGCATCAACGAGTTCCCGGGCGTCACGGAGTCTCGCGTGTTCGGGACACCGCACGCGCGGCTGGGTCAGGTGCCCCAGGCCGAGGTCGTCGTCGCCTCGCCCCGCCTCGACCTCGACGCGCTCCGGGCCCACTGCGCCCGCGCATTGTCGCCGTACAAGGTGCCGCTGGAGTTCACGGTCGTGGAGGCGGTCGCCCGGACACCGGGAGGCAAGATCCTCCGGCACGCGGCCTCGTCGGCCGTGCCCGCCGAGCGTTCGTGATGCGGGTAGCCATCGTCGGGGCGGGCCCGGCTGGATCGGCCCTGGCGATCTTCCTCACGCGCCTGGGTGCCGAGGTCACGCTCTTCGACGACGGCCGGCGCCCCGAGCTGCTCGTCGGCGAGTCGCTCATCCCGGCCGTCGTCCCGATCATCCAGCGGCTCGGCCTCGAGGCGGAGATGGCGGCGTGCGGGCACGTGAAGCCCGGCGTCTCGTTCATCTGGCCGGGCACGACGCGCTTCAGCTTCACCTTCGCGCGGTTCGCTCCCGCCGTGTTCCCGTACGCGTACAACATTGCCCGTCCGCAATTCGACGACGCCATCGTGGCCGCGGCCGCGGCGGCCGGGGTCAACCGGGTGGTGACACGAGCGCGGCTGCTCCCGGGCGCCGTCGACGGGACGGGTGCGGAGCTGATCCTGGCCCCCGAGACGCTGGCCGACGCCCCCGCCCTCGGTGGCCGACAGCCCGACCTCATCATCGACGCGACGGGCCGGGCCAGGCACGCGGCCCGCGTCCTCTCCATTCCCGCCCGGCTCGGACCACGGAAGGACGTGGCGCACTTCGCCCACTTCGAGGGCTGCCAGTGGGACGACGCGCCCGGGCAAGTGCTCATCGCGCGCCAGGCGGCGGGCTGGAGCTGGTGCATCCCGCTCAAGGACCGGCTCTCGGTGGGCATCGTGCTGGGTCAGGACGACGCCGCCCGCCTGGGGCGCACGCCGGAGGAACGGCTGCAGCGAGCGATCGCCGACGATGCCTGGCTCGCCGGCATCGTCGCCGCGGGCAAGCGCGTGAGCAGCGTCGGCACCTACGCCAACTATCAGCTCATCTCGCACCGCGGCGTCGGTCCGGGCTGGGTGATGGTGGGCGACGCGTTCGGCTTCGTCGACCCGATGCTCTCGCCCGGCGTGTTCCTCGCCCTTCGCTCCGCCGAGCTGGTCGCCGACGCCCTGGCGCCGCTCGTGCGGCGGAGCGCGACGGTGTCACCGGCCGAGCTGGCCGCGGCGCTCGGGGCGTACGCCACGATCCAGCACCAGATGCTGACGGCGTGGCTGGATCTGGTGGCCTACCTCTACGACGGGCGCATGGTCGCCCTGTTCCGCGCGGGGCACGACTGGATGGAGCGGGGGCCGAACGCGCTCAAGACCGCCGTGCAGAACCACATCGAGCGACACATCGGGCTGCAGGCGTCGGGCATGGCGACGACGTCACGCTACAGTCGGGGCCTGCTGAGGCTCTTGAGCCGCCACGGCCTGCGGGGCATCGATCCGGCGCCGCTGGCGATCCGATAGCAGGCTGCGGAATAGGCCCATCGGTTATGGAGATCAGCGCGCGCCGTTCGCCTCCGGCTTGCGGGCGACGTACTCGCTGAGGCAGCCGCCCACCAGACGATACTGGACGTCGACAAAGCCGGTCTGCTCCAGGGCGGCGAGGATCATCGGCGGCGGCACACACTGGTCGATCGTGTCCCAGTAATACGTCATGAGCAGGCGCGCGTCCGGACTGCGGGTCCCGATCCGGATGATGAGCGGCAGGACCCGCTGGAAGTAGACGCGAATCGCCCACCGGATCACGGCGGACGGCGGCCGCGAGACCTCGAGCATGAGCAGGCAGCCGCCCGGCTTCAGGACCCGGCGGTACTCCGTGAACGCGGTCTCGAGCGTGGTGACGTGACGCAGGGCGAACCCCATGCTCAGCATGTCGAAGGTGTCGCCGCGCAGCGGAATCGACTCGGCACGCCCCTGCACCAGCGGGCCGGCGTGCACCCGCCGCGCCTCCCGGAGCATGCCGACGCTCGGGTCGAGCCCGACCACGCCGTCCGGACCGCCGAGGATGCGGGCGGCCGCCCGCGCCACCTGACCGGTCCCGGTCGCCACGTCGAGCAGCCTCATGGAGGGCCGGAGCCCGGCCCGGTGGAGGGTGCGCCGGCGGTAGTAGGGGCCGGAGCCAAACGCCAGCAGATGTCCGACCCAGTCGTAGTGCTGGGCCGCGCGATCGAAGAGCGTGGAGACGAACGAGGCGCGATCGTCCTCGGACCGGTAGTACTGGCTGAGAACCCCGTGCGGCGGCGTCGACGGTGCGATTGGCGTACCCTCCTGTCAGTCTGGGCGTGTGGCCCCGATGGCCGCGAGGTGGAAGCCCGAGAACTCCTCGCGGATGCGCGCGACGTCCGGCAGCAGCCGTACGTCCCGGAACCCGGCCGCCTGCAGGGCGTCCGTCCACTGCTCGGGGGTGAGGAATCCGCCGTTCGGTCGGTAGCCGGGGTGCAGGCGCGGTGACCGGAACGTCTGCAGCAGGTTGAAGACGAACTCGGGATAGAGCGTGTCCGCGGGCCACGGCCGGACACACTCGGACACGATGAGCTGCCCGCCCGGCTCGAGCGTCCGCCGGATCTCGCCGAGCGTGAAGGCGAGGTCGTGGGCGACGTGGAGCGTGTTCACCGCGTACACGATCGACGCACTCTCCGCCGCCACGGCCTGCTCCGCGAACGGTCGGTTGATGTCGAGCGCGCCGACGCTGATCCCCGGACCACCCCGGGGCGCCTCCTGGAGGCGTCGCTCCCCTCGCCGCATGAACGCCGGGACCAGCTCGGTGAACCGGTACGTCCCGACGTCGCCGAGCCGTCCGGCGCTCGCCAGATGCTCGAGCAGCGCCAGCGTCCCGCTCGCCAGCCCCCCGCCCAGCTCGAGAATCGTGTTCACCCGCCCGGGCATCCAGGCGGCGACCGCGACCGCCCCGACGCGATTGTTCACCGCATAGAGCGCGTTGTCGTTGGAGAAGTAGCCGACCCACAGCGGCAGACGCGTGGGCGCGAACAGGACTTCTTCCCCGGTGACAGTCCCCCGCAGGAACGCCGGGTAGTCGCGGGCCGCCGTCTCGGCCAGCGCGTAGGACGGCAGCGACGACGGATCGTGCTCCCGCTGCTCGGCGGCCAGCGGAGCCGGGTCGAGGGGGAGCAGCGCCTGCTCGGCGCGGAATCGCGGTTCGCCGGCGGCGTCCTCCCGGGCCAGCACGCCTCGGCTCGCGAGGTGACGGAGCATCCAGCTCACCGGCACCGTCGCGCGGCCGGGCTCGAGTCTCGTCCGCCCGACGACGTCGTCGGCGCTGGCCCAATCCGCGACGGCCGCCGCCAGGTCGGTGTCGCAGAAGACACGAAGCGTGAGACGGAATACGAACTCGTCGTAGAGCGAGTTCGACCGGTTGAACCGCTCGTCGAAGGTCGACACGAGCTCGGGGGGCAGGGACGGCGCCACGACCGCCACGATGCGGGCGGCATCCTGCGCGCTCGCCGCGGAGACCCGGGCCGAGCCCGGGGTCGTCACGCCAGGAGCCTCGGGCGGCGGCACGCCGCGTTGGTGCGGTCAGCACGCGCCCTTGGCGCGCGGGACGTCGCCGTGGTGGCGCGATCACACGAGGTGGCGGCCCCGGACATGGGCGTCAGTATAGTCCGAGCCCGTCGGCTCGTCAGCGGTCCGGAATCGGCGGCGCCACCGGCGGCGATGTCACCCGGCCCCGCGCCGGATACCCCGGGTGATAGACGAGAGGACCGCCCCGGCCGCGGCGTGCTCGCGGCTCGCTCTCCCTCTCGGCCGACTCCCGGGCACAGCTCTTGCGAAGCGTGGGATGCGAACGATCTCGACCGGGCCATCGCGGCGGTCGCGGCGCGAGGGCCGCGTCGCCAGGGCTCGGGCGCCCATCGCCGCCGAAGGAGAGGCAGTCAATGATCACGCTCGGCTACAAGCTCTCGAGTGAGGAACACCCCGCCGCTGATCTGGTCCGCTACGCCCAGATGGCCCAGGACACCGGCTTCGGCTTTGCCCTGATCTCGGATCACTTTCACCCGTGGGTCGACCGCCAGGGGCAGAGCCCCTTCGTATGGGGTGTGCTCGGTGCCATCGCGCAGGCCACGCAGCGCCTCGTGGTAGGCACGGCCGTGACGTGCCCCACCATGCGGATCCATCCGGCCATCATCGCCCAGGCGGCCGCGACCACTGCGGCGCTCATGCCAGGACGATTCTTCCTTGGGGTGGGCACCGGCGAGAATCTGAACGAGCACGTCGTCGGGCAGGGATGGCCCGAGACGGAGATCCGCCAGGCCCGGCTCGAGGAAGCCATCGAGGTCATCCGCCAGCTCTGGAAGGGCGGTAATCAGAGTCACCACGGCCGCTACTTCACGGTGGAGAACGCTCGACTCTACTCGCTGCCGGACACGCCGCCGCCGCTCTACATCGCCGCCGGCGGGCCGCGGAGCGCCGAGCTGGCCGGGCGACTGGGCGATGGCGTCATCGCCACCGACCCGGATGCCTCGCTCCTGGCCGCCTTCGACCGTGCCGGCGGTGCCGGCAAGCCGCGCTACGCCGAGCTCGCCGTCTGCTGGGCCAAGGACGAGGCGACGGCCCGGCGGATCGCCCGGGAGCACTGGCCCACCTCCGCGATGGAGAGCAGCCTCTCGTGGGAACTGCCGCTGCCCTCGCACTTCGAGGCCGTGGCCGAGCTCGTCACCGAGGACCAGGTGGCGGAGTCCATCACCTGCGGGCCGGACCCCGAGCGTCACCTGGCCGCCATCCGGAAGTATGCGAAGGCGGGCTACGACCACATTTGCGTCCACCAGGTCGGCAAGGACCAGAAGGGCTTCTTCGAGTTCTACGCGCAAGAGGTCCTCCCCGAGCTCAGGTCGATGCCGACGCCCCGACGGAAGAAACCATCGGCCAAGCGCCGAACGAGGTAGGAGAGAGCCATGACGACCGCGCGGATGCGTTGCCCCGTCAACCACGAACCCGTCGAGCCGCCGAGCACCACCGACAGCCTTGCGGCGCAGGCCAAGACCGTGTCCGCGAGCGCGGCGGCCTTCGTGACCGAGGCGGCTCGGACCGCGCTGGCCGGGGTGCAGAGCCTTGGCCGCAGCGTGGCGGCGGCGGCGAAGCCGGCCAAATCCCGTGCTCGGAAGCCGACCAGTCAGCGGCCGCGCAAGAGTACCAGCCGCAAGCGGAAGCCCGCGCGCCGGCGCGCGGCGTGATCGGGGTCAGGTGATCTCGATGTCCAGCCAGCCGCGCGGCGTCACCGTGGCCTGCTCGCCCTCGCGGAGCAGCACGGTGGTCGTCGCCGACTCGAACACCGCGGCTCCCTTGATCGCCTGCCCGGCCGGCAGCCCCTCCAGCCGGTAGACCGGCACCTCGGTCCAGCCGCCGGCCAGCCAGACCCGCCGCCGCGTCGGCGGTGCCAGCGTCCGGCTCGCCGCCGGCGCCTCGTCGGCCGGTAGCACCGGCAGCCGGCCCACGACGGCCACCCGGGCGTTCACGATCACGACCTCCTGGCCCGGGGCGCTGTAGGCGTACAGCTCCTCGTGGCGGCGGTGGAACCGAGCCGCGACCTCGTCCAGGAGATCCGCGCGGGTCGAGGTCGACGCCGTCGAGCGACACCGTGATCTCGAAGATCTGCTCGCCGTAGCGCATGTCGAGCGAATGGCGCACGTCGACGGTGCCGTCGAAACGCCCCAGGCGGCGCCGGCCGTCCGCCTCGAGCGCGGTGAACAGGCGGCGGAGCCGGGCCGGCGTGAGCCGACCGACCTCGCTCACGTGCGAGCGCACCATCTCGTAGCGCAGGTCGGTGGCCAGCATGCCCCACGCCGACAGCACGGCGGCCACGCTGGGGACGATCACTCGCCTGATCTCCAGCAGCCGGGCGACCTCGGTCACGTGCAGGCCGGCGGCACCGCCGAAGGCGACGAGCGTGAAGCCGCGCGGATCGACGCCGCGCCGCACGGAGACGAGCTTGATGCCCTCGGCCATGTTGGTGTTCACGACCTGGGTGATTCCCTCGGCCGCCGTGAGCGGGTCGGTGCCCAGCGCCTTGGCGATCGTCTCCACTGCGCGGCGGGCGGCACCGACGTCGAGGGCGATGCGGCCACCCAGGAAGTTACCGGGGTCGAGCAGCCCGCGCACGAGGTTGGCGTCGGTCACGGTGGGCGCCGTCCCGCCACGGCCGTAGCAGGCCGGGCCGGGATCCGCGCCCGCGCTCTCGGGCCCCACGTGCAGGATGCCGCCGGCGTCGACCCGGGCGATCGAGCCGCCGCCGGCGCCCAGCGTATGGATGTCGAGCGAGGGCAGCGCCACCCGCGCGAAGCCCACGGTCTTCTCGCCGGTCAGCGTCGGCTCGCCGCCCTGCAGCAGGGCGATGTCGGTACTGGTGCCGCCCATGTCGAACGTCACCAGGTCGCCGCGGCCGGTCAGCTGGGCCACGTGGCGGCCCGCCGCGATGCCACCGGCCGGCCCCGACAGCACCGCGCCGGCGGCCAGGCGCGCCGACTCCCTGATGGGGGCCACCCCGCCGTGCGACTGCATGATCAGCACATCCCGGGTGAAGCCGTGCGCGCGCAGCCGGGCGGCCAGGCTGGCCAGGTAACGGGCCAGCGCGGGGCCCACGTACGCGTTGACCACCGTGGTCCACACGCGCTCGAACTCCTTGATCTGCGGCAGCACCTCGGAGGACAGCGAGACGTAGACGCCCTTCAGCCCGCGTGCCACCGCGCGGCCGGTATCGGCCTCGTGGCGCGGATTGCGGTAGGCGTGCAGGTAGCACACCGCCACCGCCTCCACCCCGGCCCGCTGCAGCGTCTTCAGCGCCGCCGCCACCGAGCGCCGGTCGAGCGCGGTACGCACGGCGCCGTCGAAGGCCATCCGCTCGCGCACGCCGAGCCGGAGCGCCCGGGGCACCAGCGGCACCGGCGGCGGCATCCGCAAGTTGTAGCGGTCGTCCTTGAGCCCCTCGCGCATTTCGATGACGTCGCGATGGCCCTCGGTGGTCAACAGGCCGACGCGCGCCCCCTTGCGCTCGAGCAGGGCGTTGGTGGCCACGGTGGTGCCGTGCACGATGCGCTCGGTCGCGGCCAGCAAGCCGGGCAGGTCGGTGCCCAGGTCAGCGGCGAGCAGCCGCAATCCCTCGATCAACCCCTCGGACTGGTCCTGCGGCGTGGACGCGGCCTTGGCCACGGTCACGTGGCCGGCGTCGTCGACGGCGACCAGGTCGGTGAAGGTGCCGCCGACGTCGATCCCGATCCGGTACATCGCTTCAGTAGAGCCGCTGGCGATAGCCGTCCTGGAGCACGCGGTCGAGCTCCTCGACGGTGGTGCCGGGCGGCCGCGTGTGGTCGAACAGCATCCGCGCCGGCGAGGCCAGCCCCTCCAGCGCAGGCCAGCGCTCCGGCTCCCACAGCCCCGAGCGCTTGAAGGCCTTGGCGCAGTGGATGAAGGCCTCCTCCACCTCGACGCCGATGCCGAGGGTCGGCACCTTGCCGCGCACCTCGCAGCGGGCCAGCGCGTCCTCGTCGCGGACGATCCAGCCCCGGCCGTTCACGCGCAGTGTCTCCTCCATGCCGGGAATCAGGAAGATGAGGCCAACGTGTGGGTTCTGCAGCAGATTACGCATGCCGTCGAGGCGCTTGTTTCCAGGCCGGTCGGGGATGATCAGCCGGCGCTCATCGAGCACGAGGACGAAGCCGGGGCCGTCCCCCTTGGGCGAGACGTCGCACTGGCCGGCGGCGTTGGAGGTCGCCAGCAGCACGAACGGGGAGCGCGCGATGAAGTTCTGGCAGTGGACGTCGAGCGTGCGCTGCTCCTTGGCCAGGGCCAGCGGGCTCGGCTCACCGCCGATGAGTGTCCGCAGCTCAGCCTCGGTCGTCACGGGCATCCGGAACGCGGTCATGCAGGGCCTCCCAGGCCGGCCAGGCCGGCTGTCCCGCAGTGTAATTCGTCGGCACGCACTGTGCACTGATCCTCGTCAGGGATGTCGAATCCCAAGGAGATATGACGATGGAACGAGAGCTCGAGTCGGGTTGGCGTCCGTGGCCGGTGTGGAGTGCCGTCTGGGTCGGGGCTCTCTCGGCCCTCGCCGTCGGCCTCATCATCGGCCTCATCGGCTACGCGATCGGCGCCCATCAGCTCACGGCGCCGCGCACCATGACCTTTCGCAACGTCCACCTGATCACGACGATCTTCAGCGTGGCCGGGGCGTTCTTCGCGTTCGCTGTTGGCGGCTGGGTTGCCGGTACCATGGCCGGCTTCCGGCGCTCGGAGCCGGCGATACTGCACGGCGTCATCGCCTGGCTGGTCACGATCCCCATGATGCTCGCGCTCGGCGCAGCCGGCGCCACGGTCATGTGGGGCGGCTGGTACGGCGGGCTGATCGCCTCACCGGCGTGGATGGCGACGCCGCCGACCACCCCGGAGATCGCCGCCGCTGTTCGTAACGGGGCCGTCGCCGCGGTCGCCGCTCTGCTGCTGGGTCTCGTCGGCAGCGTGATCGGCGGCTGGATGGCGTCCGGAGAGCCCATGACCCTCGGCCACTACCGCCGGCGCGAGCTCGACCTCGAGCGTCCGCGCCGCGTCGCATAGAGGAGACGACAATGGTGTACATCCTGGCCTGGCTGCTCGGTGTTCCGCTCAGCATCATCATCCTGCTGTTCCTGCTCGGCATCGGTCGCTAGACTCGGAGGGGGCTTCGCCCCCTCCCGACGGGCGGCGCGGGCCTCGCGGCCCGCGCTCGCCCTGCCCCTCGAACCCTCTCTACTCCGATGGCTTTCTCGGCGGGATGATCATGTAGGTGGCGCGGCCGACGGCGACGAGGGTGCCGGCGCTGTCGGTGACGCG
This sequence comes from uncultured Candidatus Rokubacteria bacterium, assembly GCA_963827505.1. Classification (GTDB taxonomy): domain Bacteria; phylum Methylomirabilota; class Methylomirabilia; order Rokubacteriales; family CSP1-6; genus AR5. The sequence continues at coordinate 1,211,811 of CAWHBD010000001.1, forward strand.
GGTCTCGCCGAAGGCGATGGTGCGGCCGCGGCGGAGGATCTTGCCCTCGGCGAAGACGGCGTCGCCGCGGGCGGCGCCGACGAAGCTCACGTTCAGGTCCAGCGTCGCCTGGTCGACGCCGCCGGCCGCCGCCGAGCCGTAGGTGCCGAGGGCGCCGCCGACCGCGGCGTCCACCAGCGTGGCCAGCACGCCGCCGTGCACCGGTGCACCGGCAGCGTTGCGCAGCCCGTCGAGGATGGGCACGCGCAGCTTCACCCAGCCCTCGCCCGCCGCCTCGACCTCGATGCCGAGGTACTGCCAGAAGAGATTACCGCGGGCGCGCTCGCGGACGCTGGCCAGCAGGTCCTCAGCCACGCCGGGGCGCCTTGGTGACCACGCCGTTGGCCCGGTCCCGCTCCCGCGCCTCCTTGGTGCGTCGTGCCGGGGGGCCGTAGCCGCCGCCGCCCGACGACTCGACGAGGAAGACGTCGCCAGGCCTCACGGGGATACCGACCTCCTTGGTCTTCAGTTCGCGCGTGCGGCGGCCCGATAGCAGCCGATAGCGGTGAGGCAGGCCGTCCTTGCCGCCGAGCAGGCCGTAGGGCGCATGGCGCACGCCGTCCCCGGCGGTGTTGGCGACCCCCGGCTGCTCGACGTCCACCCGGAGCCGGAGGACGGCGCCGACGCCACCCGCGGTGCTGGCCGTCGCCGCCGGAGTCGGCGCGGAACTCGTGATGCTCGAACGTCAGCGGGAAGCGCGCCTCGGCGACCTCCACGCTGCCGAACTTGATGCCGCCGGCGGCCTGGCCCTCCCCGGCCGTCTCCCAGCCGTCGCCGGCGATGGTGGCACCGCCGCCGGGCCGCGCGTGGAACATGTGCCAGATGAACGGCCGCTTGGTGCGCGGGTTGACGCCCTTGATGGCGATGCGGAAGCGCCGGCCCCAGCCGGCGATCGACCGCGCGGGGGCGGCCGGCGTCAACGCCTTGATGATCGACTCGGCGATCTCCTGCGCGCAGTGGTTCGTCGACAGCGTCACCGGCGCCGGCGGGTTGGGGTTCACGATCGTCCCCGGCTTGGCGATGACCTTCACGGGCCGGAACGTCCCCGAGTTCTTCGGCGTGCGCGGATCGATGAGGTACGCGAAGGCCATGTGCACGGCCGACATCGTGTTGGGAAACGCCGAGTTCACGAACCCGGTGACCTGGGGCGCCGAGTCGCTGAGGTCGATGACGAGCCCGTCGCCCTTCTTGGTGATCGTCGCCCGGATCGGGATGTCGCGGGCGCCGTGGCCGTCGTCGTCCAGGATCGTCTCGCCCCGGTAGACGCCGTCCTTCCAGCCCCGTACGCAGGCCCGGGCCTGCCGCTCGGCGCCGTCCAGGATCTCGTCGACGGCGTCGATCACGGTCTTGGCCCCGTAGGAGGCGACGAGCGAGAGCAGCCGGCGCTCCCCGACCCGGGCCGAGCCGATCATCGCCCGCAGGTCGCCCATGAAGTCGTGGGGGTGGCGCACGTTGGTCGTGATCATCTGCAGCACGTCGTCGCGAAGCTCGCCGGCGTCGTAGAGCTTGAGCGGCGTGATGCGGATGCCCTCCTGCCAGATCTCCGTGGCGCCCGGGTTGTAGGCGCCGTGGGTCGAGCCGCCGATGTCGCTCTGGTGGGCGCGGTTGACCGACCAGAACGCGACCTCGCCCTCCACGAACACCGGTACGAACGCCGTGAGATCCGGCAGGTGGTTGTTGCCGTGGTAGGGATCGTTGAGCAGGAAGACATCGCCGGGCCGGGTCCGGCCCACGAAGGCGTCGCGCACGGAGGCGACGGCCCACGGGACGGCGCCCACGTGGATCGGCACGTGCTCGGCCTGGGCAACCAGGCGGGCCTGGTTGTCGCAGATCGCCGTCGAGAAGTCGCGGCTGGAGTTCAGGATCTGCGAGTAGGCGGTGCGCAGCATCGCCTCGCCCATCTCCTGCACGATGGCCTCGAAGCGGTGGGTCAGGACCGACACGGTGATGGGATCGATCATGGGGCTCCTCAGACCAGCCGGCTCTGGATGTGGATCTCGGAGGTCAGCGTGCGGTGGACGGGGCACTTGTCGGCGATCTCCAGCAGGCGGGCGCGCTGGTCGCCGTCCAGCGGGCCGGTCAGCACGATGTCGCGCTCGATGCGATCGAGCATGCCCTCGCGCGTCTCGCACTCCTCGCAGTCGACGGCGTGGATCTTCGAGTGACGCAGGCGCACCTCGACGTGCTCGAGCGGCCACCGCTTGCGGCGCGCGTACATCGCTATCGTCATGGAGGTGCAGCCGCCCAGCGCAGCCAGCAGGTAGTCGTAGGGGGACGGTCCGGTGTCGGTGCCGCCGGCGGCCTCGGGCTCGTCCGCCTTCAGTCGGTGCGGCTCCGCGATGATCTCCTGCGCGAAGCCCGATGCCGCCCCCCGCACCACCACGACTGCCATGGGTTCCCCTCCCGCTGCCGGTGCCGCTTGACCGGATGGTCGCAGGAGAGAGGCGGGGCGGTCAAATCGACGGTCGCTAGCCTCCACTGGGCACCTCCCCTGCCAGCCCCGGACTGTCGATTCCTTTGCCACCGGCGACCATTTCACATCGCGGCGGCTTCGGTGTCTCATAGGGCGATGGACGAGACTGCCTTCGACACCGTCGTGGCGGCGCACCACGGGGAGATCTTCCGGTACCTGCGGCGGATGGCGTGGCGCGCCGCCGAGGCGGACGACCTCTCGCAGGAAACCTTCCTGCGCGCCTACCGGGCCTGGCGGGCCCTGACGCCGGACGCCAACGTCCGGGCGTGGCTGTTCACCATCGCCACCAACGTGTTTCGCAACCACGTGCGCTCCGAGCGGCGGCGGCAGGCCGCCCACGCCACGGTACGCACGACCCGGCGCGAGCTGGAGCTGGACGGACCCGAGGAGGAGGCCATGGCCGGCGAGATGCAGACGCTGACGGAGGCGGCCATTCGCCGCCTGCCCCTCAAGCAGCGCCTGGCCTTCACCCTGCGCAAGCTGCACGAGCTCGACTACGACGCGATCGGCCAAAGCCTGGAGTGCTCCCCGGAGAGCGCCCGCGCCCACGTGTTCCAGGCACTGCGCAAGATCCGCACGAGCCTCAATGGGCACATCCAGCCCCTGACGGAGTCCACGCGATGACCAGCAAGCCGAGGGTGTGTGTCGCGATCGAGCCCGACCTTGTCGCCGCCGCCACCGGCGAGGCCACCCCCCTGGTGGCCGAGCGCGTGGAGACCCACCTGGCCGGCTGCGGCCTCTGCCGCGACGACTTCGCGCGCTACCGCGCCATCGACACCGCCGTCGGCGCGCTGCGGTCGACGGCGCCGCCGGCCGGCGACGCCGAGGCCGCCCGCCAGCGCCTGATCGCACGCCTGGCCGATCTGCAGACGCGCATCGTCAGCTATCGTGTCGTGCCCTCCACCCTGGGCCCAATCCTATTGGCCCGCTCCGAGCACGGCGTGGCGCTGGTGGAGTACCTCGGGCGCGATGGCGTCTCCGCCTCGCGGCTGTTCACGATGGCCGGCATCGAGCCCCACGAGGACACCACCGAGCTGGCCGGCCTGGAGCGCGAGCTGATCGAGTACCTCGAGGGCCGTCGCACGCGGCTCGACTGGCCGCTCGACCTTCGGGGCGCCCGCAGCGACTTCCAGCGCGCTGTCATGGAGGCGACGGTGGCGGTGCCCTACGGTGCGGTGTCGTCGTACAGCGGCATCGCGGGGGAGCTGGGCAAGCCGGCCGCGGTCCGGGCCGTCGCCCAGGCCCTGCGCCACAATCCGCTACCGATCGTGGTGCCGTGCCATCGCATCGTCGGCGCCAGCGGCGACCTGGTCGGCTACGCTGGCGACCGGATCGGTCTCAAGGAGCAGCTGCTCGGGATGGAGGGCGTGCAGACGCGGCACGAGCGGGGCGCGAAGATCGCCCGCCGCGCGCTGTACCACTACGAGCCGAACCCGTCGCGCGAGTACTGTCTGCCGACGTGCGGCAACATCGCCCGGCGCCCGATCGGCATGCTGTTCTCGCGCCGTGAGCAGGCCGAGGCGCTCGGCCTTGCCCCCTGCACCAGCTGCCATCCCGAGCTGCATCCCCTGCCCGAGTAACGCACCCGCCCGTTTCACGCCGTCGCCTCCGCGGTGTCGTAGAGGGCAGAAGGAGGCGTTCACATGGCAACGCTGGCAGGACTTCTGTTGTTCGCCGCACCGATCGTCGTCCTCGTGGCGCTCCTGATGGTGAGCGAGCGGCGGCAGGCCCATCGGCGCGACGAGGTGTTGCGCCAGATCGCGCTGACCGACGCCCTCCATGCGCGCCTCGGCGCGATGGTGGCGCCCGTGGTCCGGCGGCGGCAGCGGGCGTGGCGGGTCGCCGTGGCAGTGCCGTTCGAGCGGCCGGCGGTGGTGGCGGCCGTGCTGGCGACGGCCGCCGAGGTCTTCGGGCAGACGCGTTACGAAATCGAGCTGAGCCGGCAGACGCCGGCCGTCCCGATGCCGTCTCCGCCGCGTCGGGCACCGCTCGGGCAGGAGTCGCTGTCATGGAGCTGAACACCTACGTCATGGAAGCCATCGCGCGACAGCAGCTGGCGGAGCGGCGAATCGCCGCCATGCGCGAGGGGCTGGCCCGGGCGGCCGCACGGCCGCGCCGCCCCGTCCGCGTAACGCTCGGCCTAGCCCTGATCCGCCTGGGCACGCTGACCCTCGGTCCACACCGCCCGCTCGTCCCACGCGCATCCTGATCGGCGGGGACGCCCCGGCGCATGCCGGGGCGTCCCGACCGCGAAGCCCTTTGCCTCGCCGTCCCCCGTCGGGTATGGTCCTATCCTCATGGCCATCCCCCGGACGGCAAGCGTGGTCGTGGTCGGCGGCGGCGTCGTCGGTTGCAGCATTGCCTATCACCTGGCCCGGCGCGGCCAGCGGGACGTGCTGGTGCTCGAGCGCGAGGCGGTCGGCAGCGGGACGACCAGCAAGGCCGCTGGCGGCATCCGCTCGCAATTCCCGACCGAGACGGAGATCCGCTTCTCGCTGGAGGCCATCGGCGTCTTCGAGCGCTTCCAGGAAGAGTTCGGCGCCGACATCGGCTATCGCCGGATCGGCTACCTGTTCCTGGTCTCCGACCCTGATGATCTCGCCGGCTACCGCGAGCGCATGGCGCTGCAGCGGCGGCTCGGCGTCGACGTCCGCGAGATCTCGCCGGCCGAGGCCAAGGCGATCGTGCCTGCCCTCCACGTGGACGACCTCATCGCGGCGGTGTGGGGACCGACCGACGGCATGGCCGGGCCCGCCGAGGTCACCAACGGCTTCGCCCGGCGCGCGCGCGAGCTGGGCGCCCGGATCGTCGAGGGCGTGGACGTGACGGCCATCGACGTCGAGCGGGGCCGCGTGCGCGGGGTGACCACGTCCCTGGGGGCGGTGTCGGCGCCGATCGTGATCAACGCGGCGGGGCCGGCGGCAGCCCGGGTAGGCCGTCTGGCCGGCGTGACCGTCGCCGTCCACCCGCGCCGCCGCCACATCTTCTTCACCGAGCCGTTCCCCGAGATCCCCGGCCCCGTCCCGCTCACCACCGATCGGGCCAGCGGCTTCTACTTCCGCAAGGAGATGGAGCAGCTCCTGCTCTCGCCGGGCGACGTGGAGGACATCGGCGAGGACTTCGAGGTGCCGGTCGACCGCGCCCGCATCGACGAGACGGTCGAGAAGGCGCTGCACCGGATCCCCGTCGTCGAGAAGGCCCGGATCGCCGGCGGCTGGGCGGGGCTGCGCCCGCTGACTCCCGACGACCACGCGATCATCGGCTGGGCGCCGGGCGTGGAGGGCTTCTTCCTGGCCGTCGGGTTCGGCGGCCACGGGTTCCAGCACTCGCCGGCCACCGGCCGCTACGTCACCGAATGGCTGCTGGACGGCCGGCCCTCGCTCGACCTCTCGCTGTTCGATCCCGGCCGCTTCGCCGCCGGCCGCGCCGCCCATCACGATCGCGGCCCCGACGCCGAGTGAGCCCGCGGGCGTGACCACCGGCCCGCTGACGATCGGCGAGGTGCGGCTGATCGTCGCGGACATTCCGGTCAGCCGTCCGCACCACATGTCGTTCACCACCCTCACCACGGTGAACTTCGTCTTCGTGCGGATCGAGACGCGCGACGGCCTGGTGGGCTGGGGCGAGGCGGCGTGCCTGGGCGGGCCGACGTGGAGCGAGGAATCGGCGGAGTCGATCGCGGCCACGCTGGCGACGTACGTGGCGCCGTGGCTCGTCGGACGCGACGCCACCGCGATCGAGGCGCTGCGCCTGGAGATGGCCAGGCGGGTGCAGGGCAACCCGTTCGCCCGGGCCGCGGTGGAGATGGCGCTGTGGGACCTCAACGGCCGCGCCCTCGGGGTGCCCGTCCATCGTCTGCTCGGCGGCCGCGTGCGTGACCGGGTGCCGTTGTCGTGGTCGCTGGCCGTGGGCAGCGGCGAGGCCGAAGTGGCCGAGGCGCGCGAGAAGGTCGCGCGCGGGCACCGCATCTTCAAGATCAAGACGGCCGCCCACCCGGTCGCCGAGGACGTGGCGCGCGTGCGGGCCATCCGCGAGGCCGTCGGTCCCGCGGTGCGGCTGCGCGTGGACGCCAATCAGGGCTGGGACCGGCCGACCGCGCTGCGGGCGATCCGGGCGATGGAGCCCTACGACCTCGACTTCGTCGAGCAGCCGGTGCCGCGCTGGGACCTCGACGGCCTCGCCGAGATCGCCCGCGGCGTGAGCGTGCCGATCATGGCCGACGAGTCGTGCGGCTCGCCCCAGGACGCGCTGGCCATCGCGCGGCGGGGCGGCGTGTCGATCCTGGCGCTGAAGCTCACGAAGTCGGCCGGCCTGGCCTCGACCATGGCCATCGCCCGCATCGCCGAGGCGGCCGGTCTGGGCTGCTACGTCGGCTGTATGATCGAGACTTCGCTGGGGACCGCCGCCTATCTACACGCCGCGCTGGCGGCGCCGCCGGTCACCTGGGGCTGCGAGCTGTTCGGTCCGCTGCTGCTGCGGGGCGACGTGGTCCGGGCGCCGGTGCGCTACGCGGATGGTTGCATTCTCGCCCTGGACGGTCCGGGGCTGGGTGTCGACGTCGACGAGACCGCGCTGAAGGAATGGATCCGACGTGCCTGACGTTCACAAGGAGGCCACCATGCGACGCTTCTCCGCCCTCGTGCTCGCCCTCGCGCTGGCGCTCGCCATCGTCCTGCCGGGCGAGGCCCAGCAGCGCAACATCACCTGGACGGCCGGCCAGGTCGGCGGCGGCTGGTACAGCCAGGCCGGCGGTTTCACCGAGCTGATCAAGTCCAAGGACCCGTCGTTCAACATCAAGGTCATCCCCGGCGCCGGCATCCAGAACATGACCAAGCTGCAGCAGGGCGACACCGAGATCGCCTGGGGGCTGCCGCCGTTCATCGTGGCCTCCTACCAGGGCCAGGACCCCTACAAGGACAAGCACTCCGACATGCGGCTGGTCATGAACGGCCTCGGCTTCGTGCACATCCAGTGGTGCGTGCCGGCCGACTCACCCTATAAATCGATCCGCGAGATCTTCGAGTCCAAGAAGGCCATCACCATCGGCACCACGCCGCCCGGTGGCTCCGACGAGTGGGTGATGCGCAAGGTGTTCGAGTTCTACAAGACCACCTACGCCGACGTGCGCAGCCGGGGCGGCAAGGTGATCCTGGTCTCCTACACCGACCTCGCCAACCAGTATCGCGACCGCAACATGGACATCCTGTTCGCCAACCTGGCGGTGCCGGGGGCGGCCATCCAGGAGGCCTCGCTGGGCCGCAAGATGCGGATCCTGCCGATGGACGACGACCTCATCAAGTTCATGGAGGGCGTGGGCCTCTCGCGTGGCGTCATCCCCAAGGGCTCCTACAAGGACGTCGTCAACAACGACGTCGATATTCCGACCATCGCCATGGCCAATACCATCGTGGCCAACGCCAAGGTGTCGAACGACATCGTCCACGACTTCGTCAAGGTGCTCGTCGGCAACCTCGACGGCGTCCGCAAGGTGCACCCGGCCTTCAAGGACTTCGACCCCAAGGACGCGGTGAAGCTGGCCAACGTGCCGCTGCATCCCGGCGCCGAGCGCGCCTACCGGGAGGCGGGCCTGCTGAAGTAGCAGGCGACCGTGCGCAAGCTGGAAGGGCCGGTCGGCTGGGCGGTCGGCGGCTGGGCCGCCGGCGCCTCGCTGTTCCACATCTGGACGGCGTACGCCGGGGTGTGGGAGCCGCGCGAGATGCGTGCGATCCACCTGCTCTTCCTGCTTCCGCTCGCCTTCCTGCTCTTCCCTGGCCGCGAGAAGAACCCCAGCCCGCGGATCACCCGGCTGGACTGGGCGTGGGCGGCCGCGTCCTTCCTGACCTGCGGCTGGGTCTTCGTGAACGCCCAGGAGCTCACCGAGCGGTGGGAGGGCGTGCATCCGGTCACGCTGCTCCAGGTCGTGATCGGCACCGTGCTGGTGGCGGCGGTGCTGGAGGCCTCGCGGCGGTCGGTCGGCTTCTGGTTCTTCGTCACCACGCTGCTGTTCATGGCCTACCTGGTGCTGGCGCCATGGCTGCCCGGATTCCTGCGCTCGCCCCGCGCCTTCTCCTACCCGCAGCTGATCGAGATGTTCTACCTCTACGCCGACGAGGGGGTACTGGGCTCGCTCACCGGCATCTCGGCGAACATGCTGATGATCTTCATCCTGTTCGCCTCGTTCATGCTGCACTCCGGGGTCGGGCAGTTCTTCATGGACATCTCGATCGCGCTGGCCGGGCGCTTCCGTGGGGGCCCGGCCAAGGTCGCCGTCGTCTCCTCGGGGCTCTACGGCACCGTCAGCGGCTCCTCGGTGGCCGACTGCTACGCGACGGGGACCTTCACCATTCCGCTCATGAAGCGGATCGGCTACCGGCCGGAGATCGCCGGGGCCATCGAGGCGTGCGCCTCCTGCGGCGGGCCGCTGATGCCGCCGATCATGGGGGCCGGCGCCTTCATCATGGCCGAGCTGACCGGTATCCCCTACAGCCAGATCATCATCGCGGCCGCGCTGCCGGCCGTCCTCTACTACGCGGGCATCATGGCCACGGTGCACTGGGAGGCGCTCAAGCATGGGATTGGAACCATGCACGCCGACCTGCCGTCGATGGGCTCGCTGCTGCGCCGCTCGCTCCTCTTCCTGCCGTTCTTTACCATCGTCTACTTCCTCCACGCGGGGTACTCACCCTCGAAGGCCGCGCTCTACAGCCTGTTCACGGCGGTGATCGTCTCCTGGTTCGCGGGCGACTCGCCGATGACGCCGCGGAAGATCTTCGAGACGATGGGGGAGGCCATGCGCTCGGGCGTCATCATCGCCAGCGTACTGGCCGCCTCCGGCCTCATCGTGGCCTCGATGAGCCGCACCGGCTTCGCACTGGCCTTCTCGAGCGCGATCATCAACCTGTCGGGCGGCTACGTGATCGTCGCGCTGTTCATGGTCTTCCTGGTCATCTCCGTGCTCGGTACCGGTATCCCGACCACGCCGGCCTACATCCTGGCCGTGACGGTCGGGGGGCGGCGCTCACGAACCTCGGCATCGACCTGCTGGCCGCGCACCTGTTCGTCTTCTACTACGCGGTGCTGGCCGACGTGACACCGCCGGTCGCCGTCACCGCCGTCGCCGGCGCTCAGATCGCCGGCGCCAACCCCATGACGACGGGCTGGCACGCGACCCGCTTCGGGATCGGCGGGTTCCTGGGGCCGTTCCTGTTCGCCTTCCAGCCCCAGCTGCTCATGAAAGGCGACTGGACCATGATCGCCATCGTGTTCGTCTCGGCCCTGGTGGGGATCTCCGCGCTGTCGGCCGCGGTCGCCGGCCACATGTTCACCGCGCTGTCCTGGCCCCACCGCCTGTTCCTGATCGCCGTCGCGCTGGCGGCGATCGGGCCCTATCTCGGCGTGTCGCTGGCCTCCAGCGCGATCCTCATCGCCTACATGGTGTGGGACAGCAAGCGCGGGCGGCGCCCGGCGGCGGTGCCGGTGCTGCGCGTCACCGAGCGCCCCGTCGTCGCCAGCGGTGATGCGCCGCCTCCGTCCATCTCCGTCTGACCTGACCGGCGCCGGGAGGATTCGGCCGTGAGCGACCGCGCGCGGGTTCTGATCGTCGACGACGAGCGCCTTTCGGCCGGCGGTGATCCTGCTGGACATCGCCATGCCCGGTATGATGGGTGACCGGGTGCTCGAGGCGCTGCGCGCAGCCGGGGTCGTGGTGCCCGTGATCGCCATCTCGGCCCGTCCCGAGCTGGCCGGTCCCGGCTTTTTCGACGTCATCGGCAAGCCGGCGCGCATCGACGAGGTCGCCCGGACGGTGGCCGCGGCGATCCGGCACCATGGGGGCCGCGATGGCTGACGACCGCGCCGCCGGCCGGCGGCTTCGAGCATAGACAGGAGGAAGACGATGGCAGTGGATCGCAGCTACGTGACGCAGAACGACGCGCAGCGTGAACGCCTCGAGACATTCGTCGCCCGCTGTAGCGACGCCGATCTGAGGCGGTCGATGCCGGGCGGCTGGACGGTGGCCGGCATCCTCGCCCACCTCGCGTATTGGGACGAGCGGGCGCGGATCCTCTTCGAGCGTTGGCAGACCGACGGCATCGCGCCCGCCGCCGAAGACGGCGCCAGCGTCGACTGGATCAACGACGCGGCGAAGCCGATGTTCCTGGCGTTGCCGCCCCGACAAGCCGCCGAGCTCGCCATCAGCATCGCGAGGGCCGCCGACCGGACGGTGGAGACGCTGTCGGACGACATGCTGGCCCGCAACGTGGCCGCCGGCCGGCCGCTCAACGTGGTCAGAGCCGAGCATCGCCGGCAGCACCTCGACGACCTCGAGCGCTGACCTCCCGGCCGCCGCTACTCGCGCGTGAGCTCGGTGCGGAGGCGAACCGGAAAGCTACCGTCGGCGACGAACTGCGCGGCCCACGGCCGGTAGCCGGGGGCGAGCACGTGGACGGTGTGGCGCCCGTACGACACCGGGAGCGCGAGGGCCACCAGCTCGCCGGCCAGGCCGAGGCGGCGGCCGTCCAGGTACACCTGGGCGTCGGGTGGCGTGGCGTCCACGATGAGGAAGGTGGAGTCGCCCCGCCAGCCGTCCCCGCGATAGGCCGCACCGGCGGCGCCGAAGATCAGCGCGGCGCCGCCGAACACGCCGCCGGCGACCGCGGCGTCGCTCCCCGAGAATCGGCCGCGCACCGACAGCCCCGCCCGCCCGCCGGCCGTCACGCCGTCGGCGGCCACCAGCGTGCCGAGCAGCATCATCGCGACAAGGACCCGCCGGCGCATCGCGGGCCCGCTACTCGGTGGCCAGCGCGCGACGCCGGTCGCGATGGTAGGTGGCCAGGGTGTCGTTGGCGGAAATGATCGCGTCCAGCGAGGCGGCGACGCGCGCCATGTCCCGGCCGGGGACGACGACGTAGAGCTCGTCGTCGCCGAGGTCGGTGTAGACGCGGTTGCCGATGCACCCGGTGCTGGCGATGGTGCCACCGGCCAGCGCGGCCGGCAGGGCCATGCACGTCGGCCGGCCGAGGAAGCCCGGCTGCGTCGTCACTCCGGCGTGACCGGCCGCCTCCATCAGCAACATCACGCGGCCCGGGCGGCCCGCCACCAGCACGATGTCGGGATCGACCGGGGCCTCCCCGAGCGGCGCGTACACGACGACGCCGGGCGTGCGCGGCAGCCGCGGGATGCCCGGCACCTCCTCCCTGCGCACGTAGCCGAGACCCGCCATGAAGCCAAGCGTCTGCTCCAGCTCGGGCGCGCGCGGCGCCGGCAGCGGGATCGCGTGGGTGTGGCTGCCGATCGGGCAGTTGTAGTGGTCGCCAGGCACCGTGTAGAAGGCGCGCCCGGCCGCGGCCAGGCGCCAGAAGCTGCAGCCGGACGGCGCGGAGCCCGCGAACGCCGTGACACCGGCTGGAGCGGTGTCGCGGAAGGCGACCGCCACCGGCCGGCGGGAAAGACTCAGCGCGCGCGTTACGCTCTGCTCGACCTCGGCCCAACCGGCCATGCCGTCACGCTCCTGGTGAGAGTTCTGTCGCACGACGATAGTACACGCTGGGCGATCTCGTCCGGTCTCACCCGCCCGCCGGCGCCGCCACCCGGCTCGGGGCCTCGGCGAGCGGACCGTAGAGATCGGGACGACGGTCACGGTAATAGCCCCACATCGCCCGCAGCTCGGGGATGACGGAGACGTCGACGTCGGCCAGCACGATGTCCTCGCCGGTGTCGTTGGCCTGGGCGATGATCTCCCCCCGCGGATTGGCCACGAGGCTGCTGCCGAAGTGGTGTCGGGTCGAGCCCCCCACGTCGACGCCGACCTTGTTCACGCCGCAGACGTAGTAGATGTTTGTCACCGCGTGGGCGCGCAGCTCGAGGTCCCAGAGATACCGCGTCATGCCGCTGGTCACCGTGGGCACGAACACGATCTCGGCCCCCCCGAGGCCGAGAATCCGCGCCGCCTCCGGAAAGTGCCGGTCGTAGCAGATGAGGATGCCGATCCGGACCCCGAACGGGGTGGGAAACGTCGGGAACCCGAGGTCGCCGGGCTGGAAGTAGAACTTCTCGTTGCCGCGTGGCTCCGCGCTGCGGCCCCGATCCATGAACGGGATGCTGGACTTGCGGTACTTGCCGATCAGCGCACCGTCGGGGCCGAGCACGGCGGCGGCGTTGTAGAACAGACCGGCGGCCGTCCGCTCGAAGATCGGGCAGATGAGCACCGTGCCGGTCTCCCGGGCCAGCGCCGCCATGCGGTCGGTCGTCGGCCCCGGGATCGGCTCCGCCCAGTCGAAGTATTCCGGGCGCGTCTCCACGCAGAAGTAGATGGTGCTGAAGAGCTCGGGCGGACAGATGATCTGGGCCCCCCGCCGGGCCGCCTCGCGAACGAGACGGGTGGCGGTCGCGATGTTGACGTTCTTGTCGGTATGGCCGCCGAACTGGACCCCGGCGATCTTCAGCATGTCGCTCCCCTCCTGGTCGTCAGCTCGCGCCGAGGTACGCCCGCTGGACGTGCTCGCTGGCCGCCACCTCGGCCGAGGGGCCCTCGAGCACGACGCGTCCCTGCTCCATCACGTAGACGAACCGCGCGATCTTGAACGCGAGCCGGGCGTTCTGCTCGACGAGCAGGATCGTCACACCCTGGCGATTCACCTCCAGCAGGCGCCGATAGACCTCCTGCACGATGACCGGGGCCAGGCCCTGGGACATCTCGTCGGCCATGATGAGCCGCGGCGAGGCCATGAGCGCGCGGCCGATGGCGAGCATCTGCTGCTCGCCGCCCGACAGGCTGCCGGAGCGCTGTCGCTCGCGCTCCTTGAGGCGAGGAAACGCCGCGAACACCATCTCCAGCGTACGCGCCACCTCGGCGGCGTCGGCGCGGAGGTAGGCGCCGAGCCGGAGGTTCTCCAGCACCGTCATCTTCCCGAACACGCGGCGGCCCTCGGGCACGTGGGCGATGCCGAGGGCGGCGATCTCGCGCGAGGGACGCCCGTCGATGCGACGGCCCTCCCAGCGGATCTGGCCGGACCGCAACGGCTGCAGCCCGCACACCGCCTTCAGCAGCGTCGTCTTGCCGGCGCCGTTGGGCCCGACGATGGCGGTGATGGAGCCGCGCGGCACCCGCACGGTGGCCCCGTTCACCGCGCGTGCCTTGCCGTAGGCGACCTCCACCTCCTCGACGTCCAGGAGGGCGCCGTCGGTCATCCCAGCTCCGCCACACCCAGGTAGGCGTCCACGACGCGCTGGTCCCGCGTCAGGCCGTCGGGCGCGCCGTCGTAGATCGTCTGGCCGAAGTGGAGGACGACGGCCCGGTCGCACCAGCCGGCCACGATCCGCATGTTGTGCTCCACCAGGACGACGGTGCAGCGCTGCCGGATCTCCGACGCCACCAGGTTCATCATCCGGGTGGCCTCGTCGTGCGAGAGCCCGGCGGCCGGCTCGTCCAGCAGGAGCAGGCTGGGCTCCGTGGCCAGCGCGACCGCCACGGTGAGCAGCTTCTGGATGCCGAGGGGCAGGTCGGCCGCCACCGCGTCCCGGTAGGCGCCGATGCCGAGGAGCTCCAGCACGTCCAGGGCCTGCCGCTCGACGGCCCGCTGCTCCGCGCGGTAGGACGGCGTGGCCAGCAGCCCGGCCAGCCACCGGGCCGGCAGGTGCCGGTGGCGGCCGTGTAGCACGTTCTCCAGCACCGTCTGCTCGCCGAAGAGCGTCGTCTGCTGGAACGTCCGGGCGACGCCGAGGCGGGCGAGGTCGTGACTCGAGGACCCGGTCACGTCGCGGCCGCCGAAGACCACCTGCCCCCGCGTCGGTGGAAACGCCCCGGCGATGATGTTGAACAGCGTCGACTTGCCGGCGCCGTTGGGCCCGACGAGGGCGACCACCTCGCCGCTCCCCACGGTGAACGCCACGTCCTGGAGCGCGGTGAGCCCGCCGAACTGCTTGGTGATACCGCGGAGCTCCAGCATGGTCTAGCGCTCCCGGGCCGCCACCGCGCCGGCGGCCATCGGCCCGAGCCTCTCACCCGTCCCCCGCCGGCGAAACAGCCGCGGCAGCGAGATGAGGCCACCCGGCAACGCCAGGATGACGACGAGCAGGATGACGGCATAGACCAGGCTCTTGTAGTACCCGGCGGCGAAGAGCTGCTCGCCGAGGCCCGTGAGCAGCACCGTGCCCAGCATCGGTCCCCAGTAGCTTCCCAGCCCGCCGACCATGACGTAGATCATCAGGTCGTTGGAGAGGAAGAACGTGAAGACGAACGGGCTGACGAAGCGGAGGTAGTGGACGTGGACGGCGCCCATGACGCCGCAGAAGAAGCAGGAGACGACGAAGGCCAGCGTCTTGTGGCGGGCGGCGTTGATGCCGATGCTCTCGGCCAGCGCTTCCGTCTCCCGGGTGCGGAGGGCCAGAAGCGTGAACCCGAAGCGCGTCCACTGCAGCCGGTAGAGGAAGAACAGCGAGACGAGCGCGACGCCCAGCACGACGTAGTAAAACTGCAGGTGCGTGTTGAGCCGGGTGCCGAACAAGGCGGGCCGGGGCACCGCCGCGATGCCGGCAGGACCGCCGAACACCTCGAAGGCGCGGAAGACGGCGTTGACGACCTCGGCGAACGCGAAGACCGACAGGCTGAAGTAGATGCCCCGGAGCTTCAGGGTGACGGCGCCGAGCGCCCACGCGAAGGCGGCGGCCACGGCGCCGCCAGCGACAAAGCCGATCCACGGCGTGATCCCCAGCTTCGTCGCCAGCAGCGCGGAGGTGTAGCCGCCGAGGGCGATGTAGCCGGCGTGGCCGAACGACAGGTACCCCATCCGCATGATCACGTAGAGCGCCTGCGCGTAGACGACGTGGATCAGGACGACGATCGCCACGTGCAGCACGTAGGGCTCGCCGAGCGGCGGCAGCAGCACGAGCGCGGCGATCAGGAGCCCGAGCAGGCCGCGGGTCATGCCTTCCCGAGCAGTCCGGTGGGACGGACGACCAGCACGACGATCATCACGACGAACACCAGGCCGTAGGCCGCCTCGGCGCCCAGCAGCACGCCGCCCACCGACTGGAGGATGCCGACCAGGAGCCCGGCCAGCACGGTGCCGCTGATGCTGCCCAGCCCGCCGACGATGATGATGAGGAAGGACATCAGGATGGCCTCGAGCCCCATCCCGGGGTTCAGCGAGTAGATGGGCGCCACGAACGCCCCCGCCAGCGCGGCCAGGGCGAACCCGACGGCACAGGCCAGGGCGGCGACGCGGTCGGCGTCGATCCCGAGCATGCGGGCGGTCTCCTCGTCCTCCTCGATCGCCCGCATGGCCAGGCCGACCTTCGTCCGGTACACGAGGAGGTAGAGGAGGGCGACCAGGACCACGCCGACGGCGGCGGCAATGAGCCGCTCGGTGGGCAGCCGCACACCGGCGACGGCCACGACCCCGGTGAAGAACGACGGAACGTTCTTCTCCTGGATGCCGAAGGCGATCCACCCGAGCGACTGGATGATGAGCGAGATCCCCACGCTCGCCACCACCAGCTGCAGCCACTGGCCGCGCAGCGACCGAAAGAACCCGCGCTCGACCACGAGCCCCAGCAGGAGCGAGAGCACGAGGATGGCCACGAGCGTCACCGCGAACGGCAGCTTGAGCACGACGTACCCGTAGAACACGCCCATCGCCCCGAGCATGTAGATCTCGCCGTGGGCGAAGTTGACGATGTGCAGGATCCCGTAGATCAGCGTGAGCCCCAGCGCGATCAGCACGTAGAGAATCCCGGTGAGCACGCCGATGGCGAGCCCCTGGAGCACGAGATGGCCGTAGACGTCCACCTACGGCCTCTCGGGCGCCGTGGTGACGAGCGTCACCAGCGGGAGCTGGGCGATCGGCTCACTCGAAGTTGCCGGGGCGCACGTCGAAGGGCTCCCACTTGCCGCCCTTGAGGATCGCCGCCGGGATCGGCATGACGATCTGCCGCTTGATGCCGTACGTCTTCTCCCCACCCCACGACGCCGAGCCGAAGGGATGCCCCGCGTAGGTGGAGGCGGCCAGCGTGTCGGCCACCTTCTTCGTATCGAAGGTGCCGGCCTTGGTGAAGGTCTCGACGAGCCAGCGGGCGGCGCCGTACGTCTCCCACAGGGTCCCGGGCGCGGCCTCGCCGTACTTCTTCTGGTGCCGTTCGGCCAGCTCGCCGTAGAGCTTGGTCGGCGGGTTGGCCCAGATCCGGGCGGCGATGATGTTGTCGCCGGCCTTGCCGGCGATGTCGGCGATGGCCTTGGCCTCGAGCACGGCCGTCGTGTTCACGAAGTAGCCGTTGTACCCGAGCTCCCGGGCCTGCTTGGCGATCAACGCCACCGACCCCGTCGGCGAGCCGCTGGTGTCGATGATGTCGGGCTTGTGGGCGATCAGGCGGAGCAGCGCCGGCCCGAAGTCCCGGGCACCGCGCTCGTAGTACTCCTCGCCGACGAACGACACGCCCTTGCCCTTGAGCTTGTCCAGCTCCACCTTGATCGCCTTGGCGTCGTTCTTGCCGAGCTCGTCGTTGGGCCCGAAGAAGGCGACGCGCTTGGCGTTGAGCTTCTCCGCGATGGACACCGCGAAGGTCTGGTAGAGCTGATCCGACGACGCCATGATGCGGAACACGGTGGGGTTCTCGGGGTTCGTGATCTGGCGGCCGGCGGCGGCGAAGGCGAAGTCGAGGAAGCCGGTCTCGCGGACGATCGGCAGGATCGGCGGATGCACGCCGGCGCCGATGATGACGCCGAACTTGACGTTGTCGTTGTAGACGGCGCGGTTGATGGCGGCCACCGTCTTGTCCGGCGCGTAGACGGTGTCGTACGTCACCACCTCCAGCTTGTACTTGTCGCCGGCCACGGTGAAGACGCCGATGTCGTCGGCGGCCATCTCGAGGCCGCGCTGCACGCCGAGCCCGAACGCGGCCGCCGGGCCCGACACCGGGACGATCGCGGCGATCTTGAGCGACTTCTGGGCGTGGGCGGTCCCCGGCGCGCCGAGGCCGACCACGGCCAGCGCCAGGAGTGCAGTCAGGGCAACCAGCGAACGTCGTCATGCGGAGTCTCCTTTGGTCATCGAGGCGTTGGTGATACAGGCGGGAAATGCTCGTCGAGGCCGACCGACTCAGCGCCGGGCCCGCGTGGCGCGCAGCCGCGTGGTCGCCTCGACGTCGATCTCCACGGGCGCGCCGCGCAGCACGACGCCGTAGTCGCGCTGCGGCGTCCTCGGCGGAGAAGTACCCACGGGCGACGTCGCGCCCCACCAGCGCGGGGTCGCGCTCGAGCGGGTTGCCGTAGCCGCCCCCGCCCGGCGTGCGTACGGTGATGAGGGCGCCCGCCGTCACGCGGATGTCCTCGTCCTTCGACCAGTGCGGGGATACGTAGGTGCGCCCGTCCTGCTCCACGCTGACCTCGTTCGGGGCGCCGTCGTGGCCACCGAAGAGACCGGGCGGCCCCACCCGGCCGTGGTCCATCAGGAATGACAGGAGCCCCTCGCCGCGGCGGATCCGGATCCGGTAGTCGACGCCGAAGCCGCCGCGCGTCTTCCCGGCGCCGCCCGACCCCTCCCGGAGCGCGTACTGCTCGAACAGCAAGGGGTAGTGCTGCTCCAGCACCTCGGTCGGCTGGGTCTTGGAGATACCGATCGTGGAGCAGCCGTTCGTCAGCCCGTCGCCCTCGAGGTGGCCGCCGTACCCTCCACCGGAGAACACGTACATGATGTAGTGCCGCTCCTTCAGCGGATCGTAGCCGCCCAGCGAGAGGTTGCCGCTGGTGCCGGCCGGCGCCGCGAACAGATCGTCGGGGATGGCCCGCGAGAGCGTCGTGAACACGCTCTCGGCGATGCGCGAGCTCACCTCGGCCGCGCACCCGGAGACGGGCCGCGGGTAGCGGGCGTACAGGAAGGTGTTGTGGGGATCGGCGATGTGGAGCGGCTCGAAGCAGCCGGCGTTGATCGGCACGTCGGGGAAGATGTGCTTGATGGCGAGGTACACGGCCGCCTTGGTCGTCGCGATGACGCTGTTCAGCGGCCCCCGGCACGGCGGGCTCGACTCCGAGAAGTCGAAGTGCAGGTCGCTGCCCGCTTTCCGCAGGCGCAGCCGGATCGCCAGCGGGTCGGGCCCGATGCCGTCGGAGTCGAGGAACGCCTCGCCCGTGTACACTCCGTCGGGGATCTTGGCGATGTGCGCGCGCATCATCTGCTCGGAGCGGTCGCGCAGCTCCGTCACGCACGCGGTCACGGTCTCGTCGCCGTAGCGATCGATCAGCGCCGTGAGCCGCTTCTCCCCCACCGTGAGGGCGGCGACCTGGGCCTTGATGTCGCCGATCCGCTCCTCCGGCACCCGGATGTTGGCGAGGATGACCGAGAGCAGGTCCTCCTCCATCACGCCCTCGCGGAAGAGCTTCACGGGCGGCAGCCGCAGCCCCTCCTGCTGGACCTCGGTGGCCCGCGACGAGAACCCGCCCGGCACCGAGCCGCCGGTGTCGGGCCAGTGGCCCGTGTTCGACAGGTAGGCCCACAGCCGGCCGCGGTAGAAGAACGGCTTCACCATCTTGACGTCCATCAGGTGGGTGCCGCCCGCGTAGGGGTCGTTGACGATGAAGATGTCGCCGGGCTTGAGGGTGTCGGCGCCGCGCTGGGCGACGTGCTCGATCACCGCCCGCGTCGTGAACTGCATGACGCCGACGAAGATGGGCAGCCCCAGCTCCCCCTGGGCGATGACCTCACCGTTGTCCTTCGAGTAGATGCCGTCGGAGCGGTCGAAGCCCTCCGAGATGACGGGCGAGAAGGCGGCCCGCTCGAAGGTGAGGTCCATCTCGCTGGCCACCTGCTGCAGGCCGTTCTGGACGACGACCAACGTGACCGGATCGATCGGCGTCATGCGAGCCCTCCCACGGCGACGATGAGGTTGCCGAGGGCGTCGACCTCCACCCGGTCGCCCGGCTCGATCACCGTGGTCGAGTCGAGCTGCTCCACGATGGCCGGCCCCTCGAACCGGACGCCGGCGGCCAGGCGCTCACGCCGATAGATCGGCGTGCCGTGCCACGCCCCCTCGAACCAGGCCCGGCGGCTCCCGGCCCGCGCGTCGGCCAGGCTGCCGCGCGCCGGTGCCGCCGCCAGTCCGCCGAGCGAAACCGCCGGCCGCCGACCGATGACCGCCGTGCGCAGGCTCATCACGAGCGCGCGCATCTGCTTGAGCTCGACCTCGAAGCGCTCCCAGTAGGCGCGCTCGAAGCCGAGGACGAGGTCGTCACGGGTGAACCCGGTCGACGGGATCGTGACCGTCAGCACGTGCGTCTGCCCGACGAACTGCATGTCGGCCTGGTGCAGCACACTGACCGTCTCGACCTCCACCCCCTCGGAGGCGAGCAGCCGCCGGCCCTCCGCCGACCTGGGCGGCCAGGATGGTGCGCGCCTCGTCGACGTCCATGCGGCCCACGTCCTGGTTGATCGTGCGAACGAAGTCGTGGCGGACGTCGGCGACGAGGCAGCCGAGCGCGGAGGTGATGCCGGGGCGTGCGGGCACCAGCACCCGGGGGATGGCCAGCTCGCGGGCGAGGGCGGCGGCGTGGAGGGGCCCGGCGCCGCCGAACGCGAAGAGGATGAAGTCGCGCGGATCGTAGCCGCGCTGCAGCGAGACGAGGCGGATGGCGCCCGCCATCTTGTCGTTGGCCACGCGGACGATGGCGGCGGCGACCGCATCGGGACCGAGGCCCAGGTGGGCGCCGATCTTCTTGTCGAAGATGTCCCGCACCCGGTCGAGCTCGGCCGTTCCTGCCACGCCGAGCAACCCCTCGGGGTTCAGGCGGCCGAGCAGGAGGTTCGCGTCCGTCGTCGTCGGCTCGTCGCCTCCGCGGCGATAGCAGATCGGTCCGGGCTCGGCGCCGGCGCTCTCCGGCCCCACCTGGAGGATGCCGGCGGAGTTCACGCGGGCGATGGAGCCGCCCCCGGCGCCGATCGTGTGGATGTCGATCATCGGCACCCGCACCGGCAACCCGTAGCCCATCTCCTTGTCCGCGCTCACGGCCGGCACGCCGTCGCGGATCACGCCCACGTCGAAGCTGGTCCCGCCCATGTCGCACGAGATGACGTTGCGATAGCCGGCGGCGAGCGCGGTGTAGGCGGCTGCCTTGACTCCGGCCGCCGGTCCCGACATGAGCGTGTTGACCGCGTGGCGGGCGGCGAGGTCGACCGACATCGTGCCGCCGTTGCCCTGCATGATGAGCGGGTCGCTCGCACACCCCTCGCGCCGCAGCTCGCCCGCGAGCGTGCGGAGATAGCGGTCGATCACCGGCTGCACGTAGCCGTTGATGGCGGCGGTCGTGCCCCGCTCGTACTCGCGGTACTCGGGCAGCAGCTCGGCGCCGACGGTGACATAGGCGTTCGGCCACACGGCGGCGGCGATCTCCCGGGCCCGCCGCTCGTGCCGGTCGTTGACGTAAGAGTGGATGAAGTGGATGACGAGGGCTTCGGCGCCGGCCGACCGCAGCGCCTCGGCCGCTCGTCGCACGGCGGCCTCGTCGAGCGGCACCACCACCTGCCCCTCGGCGTCCATGCGCTCGGGCACCTCGAGGCGGAGATCGCGCGGGATGAGCGGCTCGAAGGTTCCCTTGAGGCCATAGGGGGTCGGCCGCGTCCGGCGTCCCAGCTCCAGCACGTCCCGAAAGCCCCCGGTGGTGATGAGCCCCGCCACCGCCCCCTTGCGCTCCAGCAGCGCGTTCGTCGCCGTCGTGGTGCCGTGGACCAGCACCTTGATCGCCGCGGCCACGATGCCGGCCTCGCGCAGAGCGGCCAGCACACCCTCGGCCTGATTGCGCACCGTCGTCGGGACCTTGGCGATGCGGACCTGCCCGGTGGCCTCGTCCATGAGGATGAGGTCGGTGAAGGTACCGCCCACGTCGACGCCGATCAGATTCGTGGCGGCCATGACAGCTGGACCTCGGTCGGTGTCTCTGAACTGCGGGTGATCGGCAAGTTATGCTCGCCCTTCGGGAGTGTCAAGCCGCGATCACCGCGCCGGCGTACCGGTATGATTGAATCCATGGCCCGGATCCATCACGGCTTCGCCGTGCTGCTGCTGGTGGGCGGTGTCGCCCTCGCGTCCCGCCACGCCCTCGCGCTGGCGCCCCCGACCGTGATCGCCACCCCCGCCCCGGCCCCGGTCGTCGCCGAGCTCCGGGGGGCCGTCGAGCGAGCGCGGCAGCAGTTCGAGGCCCGGGATCGCACGGGCATCCTCGCGGCTGTGTCCGAGCAGTACCGGAGCAGCGGCATGACGAAGGCCGCCCTCGGCGACCAGCTCAACGCGATGTTCGCGCTCTACCAGCAGCTGCGGGCGCGAGTGACCGTCGATCGCGTGGAGATGGTCGGCGCCGGCGCCTGGGTGTACACCAGCGGAGAGGTGACCGGGCGGCTGCCGGTGGTGGGATGGGTCACCGTGCTGACGTGGCAGGCCGAGCCCGAGGTGGCCAGACGGGAGGCAACCGGCTGGCGTCTCATCGGATTTCAAGACTGAACCGGCGGTTGGTGGTCCCACCTTGACACGGGTGCGGAGGGTGGCCTACTTTCCCCCTCAGCTTCGCCATTGCGCCCCGACTATCGACACGGAGGCTACCATGAGCAGCCGTCGAGACTTTCTCACCGTGACGCTCGCCGCCACCGGTGCCGCTCTCGCACCGCGCTGGGCGGGTGCCCAGCCCAAGGCGATGACCGTCGTCCACGAGAGCTCGTTCATCAAGGCCTTCGACGACTTCTTCGTGAAGACGCTGGCGCCGGAATACGAGAAGCTCACCAAGATCAAGATCAACTACGAGCCGGTCAGCGTCGGCAGCATGCTCACGCGGCTCACCACGATCGCCGAGACCAAGTCCGGCCCCGAGATCACCGCCACCGGCATCAACTGGCCGCACCTGTTCGACCAGAGCCTCGTCGACGTCAGCGACATCGCCGCCGAGATCGGCAAGAAGCTCGGCCCCTGGCACGACAACATCTTCGACGCCGTGGTCGTGAACAAGAAGTGGAAGGCGCTGCCCTGGGGCAACATCGGCCAGCTCGAGGTGTACCGCACGGATTGGTTCAAGCAGGCCGGCGTCAACAAGTTCCCCGACAACTGGGAGGACCTGCTGGCCGCTGGCCGCCTGCTCAAGAAGGCCGGCCACCCGTTCGGGTTCGAGCTGGGCCATGGCTTCGGCGACAACCATGGCTGGCTGTACCCGCTGCTCTGGTCCTACGGCGGCCGCGAGGTCGACAAGGACGGCAAAACCGTCCTGATCGACTCCAGCGAGACGGCCGCGGCCGTCGACTTCTGCCGCAAGTTCTACAAGGAAACGATGTTCGAGGACGTGCTGGGCTGGACTGACGTCAACAACAACAAGGCGTTCTTCGGCGAGCAGATCTCCTGCACCAACAACGCCTCGTCCATCCTGGTCGTGGGCAAGCGCGACTTCCCGGACATCGCCAAGGTCACCGACCACGCGCTGAACCCGCAGGGGCCCAAGGGCCGCTTCCACGTCTTCAACGCGCAGTCCCACGCGATCATGACGCACGCGCCCGACCAGGCCGCCGCCAAGGCGTTCCTGCGCTGGCTCTACGACGACAAGCAGCTCTCGCGGTGGCTCGTCTCCGGCGACGCCTATTACGCGCCATACCTGACCGGCTACGACAACCACCCGATGTGGAACTCGGAGCCGCGCTACCTGCCCTACAAGGAGTCGCTGAAGACCTCGCGGCTGCACGGGTGGCCCGGGCCGCCCGGCCACGCGATGTCCGAGAGCGTCGCCAAGTACGTGCTCGTCGACATGTTCGCCAAGGCGTGCCGCGGCGACTCGACCAAGGACGTCATCGCGGCGGCGGCTGCCCAGCTCAAGCAGATCTACAAAGCGAAGTAGCGATGGCGGTCCGGCCGGAATCCCTGGCGCGCCCGGTCGCCGGCCGGCCGTTCACGCTGCGCGGGATGTTCGAGCGGGAAGGGGTCTTCTCGTGGCTCATGCTGAGCCCGGGGGTCCTCTTCCTGCTCGCCTTCGTCGCCTACCCGTTCTTCTACGGCATCTTCCTGAGCCTGCAAGATCGCCGGGTGGCCACCACCGGCGTCTTCGTCGGCCTCGCCAACTTCGTCACCCTCGCCCACGACGCGGTCTTCTGGCAGGTCACCCGCAACACGTTCTTCTACGTGGCCGTGACCACCGTCTTCAAGCTGGTGGGCGGCCTCGGCATGGCCCTGGTGATGAACCAGCAATTCCGCGGCAAGAACCTGGCCCGGGCCTTCCTGCTGCTGCCGTTCATCGTGCCGACCGCGCTGTCGACCATCGCCTGGATGTGGATCCTCGATCCCACCTTCAGCGTCGTGAACTGGCTGCTCGTGCACGGCGGCGTCATCGGCAGCGGCTACTCGTTCCTGGGCAACGCCTCGCTGGCCATGTGGTCGCTGGTCGTCGTCAACACGTGGCGGGGCATGCCGTTCTACGGGATCACGCTGCTGGCCGGCCTCCAGACCATCTCGCCCGACCTCTACGAGGCGGCCGCCATCGACGGCGCCACCACCACCCAGCGCTTCCTCTACGTGACGCTGCCGGTCATCAAGCCGGTGCTCATCATCGTGACGATGTTCTCGGTGATCTTCACGTTCGGCGACTTCCAGCTCGATCTACGCGCTCACCCACGGCGGCCCTGCCAACGCCACCCACGTGTTCTCCACGTACGCCTTCGACATCGGTATGTCGGCCGGCCAGCTCGGCATGGGTGCCGCGGTGGCGCTGGCCATGCTGCCGGCCCTCGCCGTGCTCATCGTGGCGCTCACGCATCTACCTGCGGCGCGAGTCAGCCCGCCCATGGTCGGCGGGCGCGGCTTCGGCGGCGCGGCTGCTGCGGCTGTACCTGCCGCTGGCCGCCTTCGTCGTGCTGATGCTGTTCCCCTTCTACTGGATGCTCATCACCTCGATCAAGCCGAACCGCGAGCTCTACAAGCCAGAAGATCATGCCGCTGGTCGTCTACCAGCCCACGCTGAAGCACTACATCGACCTGCTGTGGGAGACGAACTTCCTGCTGTGGGTCTACAACACCATGCTCGTCGCCGTCGTCACCACCCTGATCTCGGTCCTGCTCGGCACCATGATGGCCTACCCGCTGGCCCGCATGCGGTTCCCGGGCGCCGCCGTGGTCGCCATCGGCGTGGCCGCGACCTACCTGGTGCCGCAGCCGCTGCTGTTCATCCCGATGGCGGACATCATCAACCGGCTGGAGCTGGGCAACACGCTGACGGCGGTGATGCTGACCTACCCCACCCTGCTGATCCCGTTCAGCGCCTGGCTGCTGATGGGCTACTTCAAGAGCGTGCCGCGCGAGCTGGAGGAAGCCGCCCGCATCGACGGGGCGAGCCGCTTCCAGGCGATGACGCGCATCGTGCTGCCGCTGTGCACGCCCGGCCTGCTGTCGGCCGCCATCTTCTCGTTCACGCTCGCGCAGAACGAGTTCCTCTACGCGCTGATCTTCCTGGCCAAGAGCGATGTGCGTACGGTGCCGATCGGCGTGGTGACGGAGCTGATCCGCGGTGACGTCTTCTACTGGGGCCAGCTGATGGCGGCGAGCGCTGCTCGGCTCGGTACCGGTGGCGATCATCTACTCGTTCTTCGTCGACTACTATGTGGCGGGCCTCACCGCGGGCTCCGTCAAGAACTAACCAGCGGGCGCTGAAAACAGGCCATCTGCGTCGTTGGCTCGGGATTCCCTCCCTGCGGCGTAGGCGGCCTACGCCTCAGTCGGGAATCCCGAGCCGCCTAGCATCTGGCCTGTTTTGAGCGCCCTGAGCGGACGTCGAATCCGTCGGGGAGAACAGGGTGAAGCTCGGACTAGCCCTGTCAGTGCAGCATCGGCCGGACGACTCGCAGAGCGCGCGGTTTGGGGAGCATGTGGAGCAGGTGGGGCTGGCGCGGCGGGTGGGGTTTTCGTCGGTGTGGGCGAGTCAGCATTATCTGTCGGAGCCGTTCACGTACTTTCAGCCCGTACCGACGCTGGCGAGGATGGCGGCGGAGGCGGAGGGGATGGCGCTCGGCACCGGGGTGCTGCTGCTGCCGCTGCACCAGCCGGTCGACTTCGCCGAGCAGCTCGCCACGCTGGACGTGATCAGCGGCGGCCGGCTGATCGTCGGCGTCGGCCTCGGCTACCGGGACGCCGAGAACGAGGCGCTCGGCCTCAACCCGCGCCAGCGGGTCGGACGATTCGTCGAGGCGCTGCACGTCGTCGAGCGGCTGTGGAGCGGCGAGCCGGTGAGCCACCAGGGCGCGCACTTCACGCTGAAGGACGTGCGCATCTCGATGCCGCCCGCCCAGCGTCCCCGCCCGCCGATCTGGCTGGCCGCCAACACCGACCCCGGCGTGCTCCGGGCCGCCCGCCTCGGCGATGCCTGGCTCATGAACCCGCACACCACCGGCGCCGCCCTCCAGCGCCAGCTCGCGCTGTTCCACGACGCCCGGCGGGCGGCCGGCCGGCCGCCGGCCCGCGAGATACCGCTGCTCCGCGAGTGCTGCGTGGCGCCGACCAGTACCGAGGCGCTGGCCGCCGGCGGACCGTTCCTGGACGCCAAGTACGGCGCCTACCGAAGCTGGGAGCAGGACAAGGCCCTGCCCGCCGACGACCAGTGGAGCGCGCGCTTCGACGAGCTGGCCCGCGACCGCTTCCTGCTCGGCGACCCCGCCCACGTCCGCGACGAGATCGCCCGCTACCGCGACCAGCTCGGCATCACGACCCTGATCGTCCGCGCCCAGTGGCCCGGCATGTCCCAGGATGCCGTCCTCCGCACCATCCGCCTCCTCGGCGAACAAGTCCTCCCCAAGCTCCCCCCCTCATAACTCCGGTCAACCCGCCCTCACGCCTGCGCGTGATCGCACCGGCGTATCGCCGTGCGGCGCGCGTAGCCATAGCGAGCGTTGGTCCCTGCAGGCCTGCGGTCCACGGATCTGTGGCGTGAGCGGGTCCGTGCTCGGAGCAGATCTGTGGTCGCACCACGTCTGTGGTCGCACCACGTCTGTGGTCGCAGCAGTCTGTGGTCGCAGCACGTCTGTGGTCACCGCGGGCGCGTCGTCGCAGCGGGCATGTGCTGACGCCGGGTGTCGGGTCCGGTGGGGGCACCGCCTGCCGGCCCGGGCCGGGCATGTCGCGGTCGCGCCTTGCGGCGGAGCCGTGGCGAGCGCGTTCTATCGGGGCGGGATGAGCGAGCCGCCGACGTCGGACAGCCGGCACCCGACCCCCCCTGGGGGATGGGGGGCCGAGCGAATCCCGCGTGCATGGTACAGGCGGAGCCGCCGGCGCGACCGCGGCATGCCCGGCCCGGGCCGGCAGGCGGTGCCCCCACCGGGCCCGACGCCCGGCGTCACCGAGCCCGACTCAGCCGCGCGCCGTCAGCGGAACGTAGTCGTACTCGCCGATCCCCTGCAAGACCAGGAACGTCGCCGAGCCCTGCCCCGGGTTCGTGACCAGGTGCGCACGGCCCGGCCGCACGGCGTACGTCTGGCCGGGGGCCAGCCGCACCTCCTCCTTGGGCTCGCGCAGGAAGATCCGCAGCTCACCCTCCAGCACGTAGAACGTGTCCTGGATGTTCGTGTGAAAGTGCCACGGGACCTGCTGGGTCGGCGAGATCTGCAGCTCACTGATGCGAAAGCCCGGCCGCTCGGCGTGGCGGGCCCGTCGCTCGACCTCGTAGAGATGGCTGGCGTCCTTGACCGCATCCATGGCCGCGCTCCTCCTCTTGCGCGCCCAGTATACCGGCCCGCGTTCGCACTAAAGGGCGTCAGCCGCGTGGGGCCGTGCTGCTACAATCCGAAACGGAATGGCGAGTGTCGGCCTCGGCCGTATCCTCATCGTCGACGACGAGCAATCGGTTCGTGAGGTCCTGAGCGAGTACTTCGTCGAGCAGGGTTACCACGTGGAGTCGGCCGGCGGCGGCGAGGAAGCGCTGGCCATGGTGCAGCACAGCACCCCCGACCTCGTCCTGCTCGACGTCCGCATGCCCGGCATCGACGGGGTGGAGACGCTGCGGCGGATGCGCGGGATCGCGCCCGACGTGGCCGTCATCATGGTCACCGCCAACGAGGACGTGGGCCTGGCCCGCGAGACCCTCAAGCTGGGCGCGCTCGATTACGTCGCCAAGCCGTTCGACTTCGTCTACCTGGAGCGCGCCATCATGGCCGGCCTGGCCCAGGTCGGGGCGGCCGCCGCCACCGGCGTCGCCGCCGACTCCAGCGACCCCTGGAGCGACCTCGCCCAGGCGGCGTTCGCGGCCGCTCGCGGCATGACCGCGCTCTCCCGCGCCTCCACCGGCGTGCGGCTGGAGGACGGCGCCCTGGCGGCGGCCCGGGCGGCGGCCGCGGGACGGCCCGAGGCCGCGGTCGTCGAGCTCGCGCAGATGAAGCTCGTTCTCGACCTCGCCGCCCAGCTGCGAGATCTCGCCGGCGCCGAGCTCAGCCGCGTGCAGGCCGCCGTCGATCGCGCGCAGCAGACGCTGCACGCCGGTCGCTGACCGCCGCTCAGCGCCGCCCGCCCAACCCCCACGCCCACGCCCCCGCCCCGATCAGCGAGGGCAGCACCACCACCGAGTGCAGCAGGGCGGCCACCATGTTGTTGGCCGGATCGCCCCGTGTGTACTCGAGCCCGGTGACGCCCAGCATCGAGGCGATCAGCGTGATGAGCCAGTTGCCCCAGGCCGGGACCACGACCACCCAGCCCAGCCGCCGCCGCCCCGTCTCGCCATAGCGGAGCATGTCGAGGGTCGCGGCCACCGCGATCAGCCAGAGCCCGCCGAGCAGCGCGTTGAGATGGGCGGCCAGGGCCAGGCGCGGCAGCGTCACGGTGACCTTCTCCGTGAGCACGATGGCGGCCCAGATCCCTGTCACCATGCCGATGGCGAACAGCCAGGCGCCGGCCCAGGCCAGTCGCCGCTGCAGGTTGGGGTCGCCCATACCCCGGGATTCTAGGCCAGCGGCCCTCCCGGAGCCGTCAACTCGTACAGCCGCTCCTGCGAGCGCAGGCGCGGCCGGTCGTCGGCGGGCACGCGCACCGAGGAGCCGTCGCCGAGGATCCGTCGGGCCTTGACGGTGTCGGCGAGCTGGATCTCGAGGATCTGGCGCACCTGGGCCTGCAGGGCGGGGTCGAGCACGGGGAAGGCGATCTCCACCCGTCGATCGAGGTTACGCGGCATCCAGTCGGCCGAGGCCAGCAGATACTCGGGGCTGCCGTCGTTCTCGAAGTGGAAGATCCGGGCGTGCTCGAGGTACCGGTCGACGATGGACACGACCCGGATGTTGTCCGACAGGCCCGGCACCTCGGGCCGCAGGCAGCAGATGCCGCGCACGATGAGGTCAATCGGCACGCCGGCCGCGCTGGCCGCGTAGAGCTCCTCGATTAGTCGGCGGTCGACCAGGTTGTTCAGCTTGGCGATGATGCGGGCCGGCCGGCCGAGCCGGGCCCGGCTCGCCTCGCTCCGGATGCGCTCGATCAGCTGGTCGCGCAGGCCGGTGGGCGCCAGCAGCAGGTGGCGGAAGCCGGGCGGGCGCGTGTAGCCGGTGAGCACGTTGAACAGGGCCGTCAAATCCTCCCCGAACGACTCGCGGCTGGTGAACAGACCCAGATCCTCGTAGACGCCGCCGGTGCGCACGTTGTAGTTGCCGGTGGCCACATGGCAGTAGCGGCGGATGCCGTCGGGCTCCTGGCGCACGACCAGGCAGGCCTTGCAGTGCGTCTTGAAGCCGACCAGGCCGTAGACGACGTGCGCGCCCACCTCCTCCAGGGCGCGGGCCCAGCGGATGTTGGCCTCCTCGTCGAAGCGCGCCTGCAGCTCGACGAGCACCGCGACCTCCTTGCCGTTCCCCACCGCCGTGTGCAGCGCGTGGGCGATCGGCGACGCCGGGCTGACCCGGTAGAGCGTCATCTTGATGGCCAGCACGCGGGGATCGACCGCCGCCTCGCGCACGAAGCGCGTGACCGCCTCGAAGGCGTGATACGGGTGATGGACGAGTACATCGCGGGCGCGAATCGCGCTCCAGATGTCGGCGGCGGCCTCGAAGGCCGGGACCGGATGGGGCGGGCGCGGGACGTCCTTGAGGCGGGGCACGTCGAGCGCGGCGTAGAGCTGGAGCAGGTCGGAGAACGCCGTGAAACCCTCCCCCTCGTAGAGGTCCTCGGGCTGCAGCTCCAGCTCCTCCAGGAGCGTGGCCAGGATCTCGGCCGGCAGATCGGCGTCGTACTGCAGCCGCACGGCCGAGCCCAGACGCCGCTCGCGCAGGCCGGCCTCGATGCTGGCCAGCAGGTCCTCCGGCCGACCTTGCATCTGCAGATCGGCGTCGCGCGTGACCCGGATCGCGTGGCTGGAAAGGATGTCGTAGCCGCTGTAGAGGCTAGGCAGCCGCAGGCGGATGACGTCCTCCAGCAGGATGAAGACGTGGCGGCCGTGGGCGTCGGGCAGCGGCACGAACCGCGGCAGCACCTGGCTCGGGATGTGGATGATTGCCAGCGCGCTGTCGGGCAGCGCCGAGGGCGCCGTCGTCCGGATCGAGGCCACCAGGCACATCGACCGATTGCCGAGATACGGGAAGGGATGGCCGGGATCGACGGCCAGCGGCGTGAGCACCGGCAGCACCGTGCGCCGGAAGTAGTCCTCCAGGAACCGCTGCTGCTCGCCAGTCAGCTCCTTGGGCCGCAGCAGCACCACGCCCTCGCTCGCGAGCAGCGGCTGGATCTCCTGCAAGAAGCAACGGTGCTGCTCGTCGGCCAGCTCGTGCACCCGCCCCGACACGGCGGCCAGCGTCTCGGCCGCGCTCAGCCCGTCGGGGCCGGCGGTCGACTCGCCGGCATGCAGCCGCCGCTTGAGGGCGGCCACCCGGACCATGAAGAACTCGTCGAGGTTCGAGCTGAAGATGGCCAGGAACTTCACCCGCTCCAGCAGCGGGACGCTCGGATCCTGCGCCTCGTCGAGCACGCGACGATTGAACTCCAGCCACGACAGCTCGCGATTCACGAAGGCGTTGGCGTCCATCTCATCCCCGTCCGTTCCGGCGCCCGGCGAAGGTCTCGCGCAGCAGGAGACCGTCGCGGACGCCGCGCGTGCACACGACCAGTGCGCGGTAGCCGCCGAACACCAGCACCTCCTCGATCACGACCGCTCCGGCCACGATGATGTCGGTCCGCTCGGCCCTGAGGCCTCGGATCGTCTGCCGCCGCCGCCGTGACACCCGTTCGAGCCGCTCGCGGATGGCGGTGACATCGGCCTGGTCGAGCCGCAGGCCGTGGCGGTGCCGGCGCTCGCCCGGGTGGCTCCTGAGGTAGATGCTGGCCAGCGTCCGCACCGTTCCCCCCAGCCCGATCACCACCTCGTCGCGCCCGGCCAGCGGCAGTGCCGTGCGCAGCTGGGCGCGCACCTCGTCGCGCAGGGCCCGCAGCTCGCGCGCCGACGGCGGATCGCGATGCAGGAACCGGCGCGTGGTGCGTACCGAGCCCAGCGGGACACTCGCCGTCGACACGACCCGGCGGCGCCGCACGCGGCTGAGCTGCAGGCTCGAGCCGCCGAGATCGGCGACGACCGCGTTGCGCATCGGCAGGCTGGCCAGGGCGGCCGCGACCCCCAGCCGCGCCTCGGCGCCGGCGCTGAGCACCTGCACCTCGATCCCCTCCCGCTCGCGCAGCGGCGCCAGCAGGCGCTCGCGATTGCGGGCGTCGCGGACGGCGGAGGTGGCCACCGCCACCACGCGGGGCCCGGCGCCCTCCCTCCGGTAGCGCCGGAAGAAGCGGCGCACCGCGCACAGCGTGGCCTCGATGGCCCGCCTGGACAGCGTCCCTGGCGCCCCGCCGCCCAGCCGCGTGGGCACGCGCTCCTGGGCGACGATCTGGAACCGAGCGGCCGGGGTCACGCGCGCCAGCAGGATCCGCACGGCGGTCGATCCAAGATCGACCACCGCCACCAGCTCCTGCATCCGGCGGGCATCCTGCCGTCTCCGTCTCATCGGGTCAAATTACGAGAACGTTACGGGGCTCGGGGCGATCAGTCGCGCCAGAGCGCGACGCCACCCTTGAGGCCGGCGGCGTTGGAGACCAGCGTCACGTCGGGGTCGAGCTCGAAGTCGATCTTCTTGGCGTTGCCGCCGCCGATGTACAGGTGGTCGAAGCTGGTCAGGGCGCGCACGCAGCGGATCGCTTTGAGCACGCGCTTGTTCCACTTGCGATTGCCCACGCGCTTGCGGGCGGCGTTGCCGAGGTGCTCGTCGTAGGACTCGCCCTTG
This sequence comes from uncultured Candidatus Rokubacteria bacterium, assembly GCA_963827505.1. Classification (GTDB taxonomy): domain Bacteria; phylum Methylomirabilota; class Methylomirabilia; order Rokubacteriales; family CSP1-6; genus AR5. The sequence continues at coordinate 1,243,548 of CAWHBD010000001.1, forward strand.
CGGAACGGGTGGTGCGACAGCTCGAGGTGTGGCGCCAGCCGGCCGTCGAGGTAGAGCCCGGTGCCGAAGCCGGTGCCGAGCGTCACCACCATCTCGACGCCGTGGCCGCTGATCACCGCCAGCCCCTGGACGTCGGCGTCGTTGGCCACGCGCACGGGCTTGCCGAGCTTCCGGCCGAGGGCACGGGCGAGGTCGAAGTCCTTCCATCCCTTGTTGTCGAGGTTGGGCGCCGTCAGGACGCGTCCGTTGCGCACGACGCCCGGGAAACCGACCGACACCCGGTCGAAGGTCCCGAGCGGTGCCACCAGCCGTGTCAGCACCTCGACGATCTCACCGGGGGGACTGCCGACCGGCGTGTCCACGCGGACGCGATCGGTCAGCAGCCGGCCGTGCTCGTCGACGACGGAGGCCTTGAGACCGCTGCCGCCGACGTCGATGGCCAGCGTGCGGGCGCGCGCGATCGACCGGATCTCGACGGGCTGGGCCTGAGCCATGAAGCGCCTCCTGGGCGTGGTGTCCCGACCGGGTGACCGGGGAGCAGAGCGTAACACGGGCGCCGGGAGCCACCGGCTAGGAGCCGGCAAGAGTCCTGAGGATCCGAGGCTTTAGGAACCAGATGAGACGCCCGCTACCTCGAGCGCCGTCGGGCAGATCGACCAGGGCCGCACCGCCCTTCTTGAACGGCAGTTGCCCGCCGTCGCCGGCGCCGAGCAGGCGCGCCAGCAGCCCGGACACCACCGGCTCGTGGCCGACGATGGCCACCAGCGCGTCGGCCGGCTGCCTGGCCAGCGCCGCGACGACCTCGGCGACGCTGCCGTGAGCCAGCGCCGGCTCGACCACGGGCTCCAGGCGCCGGAAGGCGCGGGCGGCGATCTCGGCCGTGGCGTGGGCTCGCGGCAACGGGCTCGTCAGCAGCACATCGGGCCGGTGGGCGATACGGGCCAGGCCCCGCGCGGCCACCCGGAACCGCGCACGGCCGCGTGGGGTCAGCGGCCGGGCGTCCTCGGCCACACCCGGTGTGCCGCTCGGTACCGCAGTGGCGTGACGGATAATGAGCAGTCTCATGCCGCGGGGTCGGCCGGGAGGCTCTTGACCTCCAGGAGGCGATAGACCGTGATCGGCTCTGTCGATCCCTTCACGCGCTCGAGGCGGGCCGGGGCCACGCTGACCATCGCCGACACGCGCGCCAGCATGATCTCGGAGAGCAGGACCTCGCCGCCGGCGCTCAGCCCCTGGATCCGGGAGGTGAGGTTGACCGCGGGCCCGACCACGCCGTACTTCACTCGGTCGGGGCCGCCGATGTTGCCCGCCACCACCGGCCCGACGTGCACGCCGATCCCCATCACGAGCTCGGGCAGGCCGCGGCCGCGGCTGTCCGCGTTGAAGGCGGCGAGCGCCTCCTGCATCGCCCCCGCGCACCGCACCGCCCGCTCGACGTCGTCGGGCCGGCCGAAGGGCGCGCCGAAGAGCACGAAGATGGCGTCGCCGATGAACTCGTCGATGACGCCGCGGTGCTGCTGGATCACCGGGGTCATGGCGGCCAGGTAGCGGTTGAGCAGGCCGATCATGGCGGAGGGGCCGAGCCGCTCGGACAGCTCCGAGAAGCCGCGCAGGTCGGACATGAGCATGGCTACCTCGCGCACCTCGCCGCCGAGCTGCAGCGCCTCGCGATCACGCAGGACCTGGGCGGCCAGCTCTGGGCTCACGTAACGACCGAGGGTCTCACGGACAAAGTCTCGATCTCGCAGGGCTCGAGCCATGTCGTTCATGGCGCGGGTCAGCACGCCGATCTCGTCGCGGCTTCGGGGCACCGCCGTCACGTCGAGCTGGCCGTTGCGGATGCGCCGGGCCAGCTGGGCCAGCTCGCGCAGCGGCTGGGCGATCCAGCCGGCCATCGCGATGCCCCCGACGAGCGCGATACCGAGGGCGAGGATGCCGAGCATCACCGCCAGCCGCCCCTGAGCGTCGATCTGCTCGGTGTAGTCGCGCTCGGGGACGACGACCTCGACCAGCCACTTGAGATCGCCGGCCGCCAGCGGCACCGCCCGGCCCAGATAGCGCTCGTCGTGATGATCGAACTCGAACGTCGTCTCTTTCTCCAGCGCCGCCCGCCGCACGGTGGCCGCGGCCAGCTCGGCGTCGATCACCTCGGCCCGCGAGGCTCCCGAGCCCCGGCGTCCGATCAGCACCGTGCCCTGGCCGGTGGCGATGAACACCCGGCCACGTGGCGAGACCTCGAGATCCTCGAGGGTACCGGCGAGCCGGTCGAGCGAGAAGTCGACGGTGAAGACCCCCCGCACCTGCCCGACGCTGTCGAACAGCGGGGCCGCGCAGGTGATGCCAAGGCCGCCGCCAGCGTAGAACTCGTACGGCTCTGTCCACACGACGGTGCGGCGCGCCTCGGCGGCGCGGAAGTACGGCCGCTCGGAGGGCCGGTACTTGTGGTCGGCCGAGCGCCGGACCTCCTCGCGCCGGCCGTCGGGCAGCACGCGGTCCTCCTCGAGGGCGATACGATCGCCGACCGGGAAGCTGCGGTTGAGGTAGACGTGGCCGCGCTCGTCCCGCCAGGCGCCGACGAAGCGGTTCTGGCGGTCGCCGTAGCTGACCCAGCTCACGTGCGGGTGGGCGCGGAGCACCGAGAGGACGTAGCGCTCCAGCGCCCGGCCGTCATCGGCGTCGAGCTGGCGCTGCTCGGCCAGCAGGGGCCCGACGCGCACGATACCCTCGGCGTCCTCGAAGACGCGGGAGGCGTGGGCGGCGGTGAGCCGCGCCGCCTGGGCCATGGCGGCGTCGAGCAGCGCGCGCGAGCGCGTCCGTTGCTCGCGCCAGGCCAGCCCCCCGATGACGGCGCCGGTGAGGCCGGTCAGCAGCACGACCAGGCCGACCAGGGCCAGTGTGAACGGGGGACGACGGCGGAGATACCCGGTGAAGCGCGTCAGCCTTTTCAGGGCTTCCTCAGCCATCCTCGCGTAGCGGCCGGCCAGTGAGCTGGGTGAGCGCCTCGACGTACTTGGCGCTGGTGGCCCGCACCACGTCGGCGGGCAGCGCGGGGCCGGGCGGCTGCTTGTTGAAGCCGATCTGCTCGAGGTAATCGCGCACGAACTGCTTGTCGTACGAAGGCTGCGGCTTGCCGGGGCTGTACTGATCGGCCGGCCAGAACCGGGACGAGTCGGGCGTGAGCACCTCGTCGACCAGGGTGATGCGGCCGTCGACGAGGCCGAACTCGAACTTGGTGTCGCAGACGATGATGCCGCGCCCGGCGGCGAAGTCGGCGGCCCGCCGGTAGATCTCTAGCGAGAGCGCCTTCAGCCGCTGGATGGTGTCCACGCCGATGAAGCGGCCCGCCTCCGCCTCGGAGATGTTCTCGTCGTGCAGTCCCACCTCGGCCTTCGTGGCCGGGGTGAAGATGGGCTCGGGCAGCCGATCGGACTCGCGCAGGCCGGCGGGCAGCCTGATCCCGCATACCGCGCCGGTCTTCTGGTAGTCCTTGAGGCCGGAGCCGGCTAGGTAGCCGCGCACCACGCATTCCACCGGGAAGACGGTTGCCTTGCGCACGAGCATCGAGCGCCCCTGCACCTGCTCGCGGTGCCGCTGTACCTCCGGAGGAAAATCCTGCAACCGGGTGGTGATCAGGTGGTTGGGCACCACGTCACCCAGGTGCTCGAACCAGAACTCCGACATCTGGGTGAGGACCTTGCCCTTGTTGGGGATGGGAGTCGGCAGCACCACGTCGAAGGCGGACAGACGGTCACTGGCGACGATCAGGTAGTGCTCGCCGAGGTCGTAGATGTCGCGGACCTTGCCCCGGCCGCGCAGCGTCAGTCCTGCCAGATCCGTCTGGACGACCGCCATGTCTCTCGCCCTCCTTGTCCTGTCGAAAAATACAACAGTGGCGCGGTCTATACCAGTGCCGGCTCACTTCCACCTTGACGGGGCCGCGCACCCGTGGGCACAGTCGGTCATGGAGCGCGGGGCGAGCATGCGCTGGCCTGGGGGCGTGTCCACACGCCCGCGGCACTTGTGCGAGCATCCCAACCGGCACGAGTTCTATTGCTGGCGCAGCCAGGACGACGCCCGCTACGAGCGCGACCTCATGGCCCGCAACCCCCACTACGCTCGACTCTACGTCTCCGAGATTTACGCGGGCAAGCTCGGCGGCTGGGCGTGGGCGGTTTGCTGGACCTGCCCCCGCCTGGCCGACTGATCTCCGCCCTTCTCAGGCGCCACGCAGGTGCGGCAGCACCGCGGCGGCGAACAGCCACGTTCCCTCCGGCCGCGGCACGTCGGCGAAGTTCACCGTGATCTGGTGAGCGCCCTGCGCCACGATGGCCAGCAACGCCTCCGTCACCTGGGCCGGGGTACCGACCAGCCGTATGTCGGCCAGCGGGCGGGTGTCCGGCCGAGCCTTGATCCGTTCCACCTCGCGCTCGCTCTCGCCGATGAGGATCCCGACCCGGACCACCTGCTGGATCTCGTCGTAGTCGCGGCCCACCTCGCGGCAATGCGCCTTGAGGACCTCTTGCTTCTGGGCGTACACGTCGAGGCCGCGGAAGGGATAGTTCCACCAGTCGGCGTGGCGGGCGACGACGCGGAGCAGATAGCGCTCGCCGTGGCCGCCCACCATCACGGGCGGTACCGGCACCGGCCGCGGCTCGCAGAAGGCGCCCTCGATCCGATAGTGCTCGCCCTTGTAGTGGGCGGGCGCCTGCGTCCACATCGCCCGGATCAGCTCGATCGCCTCGGCAAGCTGGGCGATGCGTACCCGAGCGGGCGGAAGCGGCCAGCCGTAGGCGGCGTACTCCTCGGCGTTCCAGCCGGCGCCGATGCCGAGCACGAGCCGGCCGCCGGACAGCGCCTGCACCGTGGCCGCCATCTTGGCCAGGTGGGCGGGATTGCGGAAGCTGTTGCAGAGCACCTCGTGTCCGCACTGCTTGTCGGGGTAGCGAGCCAGCGCCCACGTGAGCAGGCTCCACCCCTCCGCGACCTTGTTCGCGGCGTATTGGACGTGATCGGGCAGCCATAGCGAGTCGAACGGCGCCGCCGTGCGGTCCAGGTAGGGAAAGGTCGTCTCGACCAGGCGCGACCAGACGTTGAGCCCAACGGGAATCGCCATGGCTGCGCACGATCCTCTGGAAGGCGATGGCTGTCAAGTAGTGGGACAATGCGGGACGAATGCGGATGATGCTGGCGCGCCTTGTGCTCCTCACGGCCGTGCTCGGCGCGGTCGTGCCGGACGTGCGCGCCGAGACGGCCCCGGTCACGCCGCTGGTCCGGGTCGAGCTGCTCGGGGCTGTCCGCACCATCGCGCCCGGCGACACGTTCTGGGTCGCCCTGCGTCAGCGCATCACCCCCGGCTGGCACACCTACTGGACGAACCCCGGCGACTCCGGCGAGACGCCACGGCTGGAGTGGGCGCTGCCCGGCGGGTTCACAGCCGGAGAGATCCAGTGGCCGCATCCCGAGCGCCTCCGGGTGGGCCCGGCGATGAGCTACGGCTACACGGACGAGGTCGTGCTGCCGGTCGCGATCACGGCGCCGGCCGGCCTGGCGCCGGGCACGCGCGTCACGCTGCGCGGCCAGGCCAGCTGGGTCGTCTGCGAGAAGACGTGCGTGCCGGAGGACGCGCCCGTTGCGCTCGACCTGACCGTCGCGGCCGGCCCGCCCACGCCGGACCCGCACGGCGCCCCTGCGATCGCCGCCGCGCGCCGGGCGGTGCCGACCGCGAGCCCGTGGCCAGCCTCGTTCGCTGTTACAGCGGACACCGTCACGCTCTCGGTCGCAGCGCCGGGCCTCACGTCCGAACGTCTGGCCGAGGCGTGGTTCTATCCGGCGCGCTGGGGCGTGATCGAGCACGCCGCCCCTCAGCAGGTGCGCGCCGCCGCCGACGGCCTCACGCTCGCGATGGTGCGCGGCCCACTGCCGGAGGCGGTGGCAGGGCCGATCGAGGGCGTGCTGGTCGTCACCGAGCGTCTGGACGGTGTGCTCTCCCGCACGGCACTGGCCGTGCGCGCGGAGCCGCGGGCGGCCGATCGGCCGGCCACGGCGCTACTCGTGGCGATGGCGCTGGCCCTGGCCGGCGGCCTCGTGCTCAACCTCATGCCGTGCGTGCTCCCGGTGCTCTCGGTGAAGGCGCTCGGGCTCGTCCACCACGCCGGCGGTCGCCTGCGCGGGCACGGACTGGCCTACACGGCGGGCGTGCTCGTCTCGTTCGCGGCCGTAGCGGGGGCGCTGCTCGGCCTCAGGGCGGGCGGCCAGCAGATCGGCTGGGGCTTTCAGCTCCAGTCACCGGTCTTCGTCACCCTGCTCGCCGACGTGTTGTTCGTGATGGCGCTCGGCCTGTCGGGCGTGATCGTCCTCGGCGGCCGCTGGACGGGCGCGGGGCAATCGCTGGCCGGTCGCGCCGGCTTCGCGGGATCCTTCTTCACCGGCGCGCTCGCCACCGTCGCGGCGACGCCGTGCACGGCGCCGTTCATGGCGACGGCCATCGGCTGGGCGCTCACCCAGCCCTGGCTCTCCGCGCTTCTCGTCTTCGAGGCGCTCGGTCTCGGCCTGGCCCTGCCCTACCTCGCACTGACCCTGGTACCGGCTTGGCGCCGCGTGCTCCCTCGCCCCGGCCCGTGGATGGTCTGGCTCGAGCGGCTCCTGGCGATCCCGCTCTACGCCACCGTCGCGTGGCTGGTGTGGGTCGTGAGCCGGCAGGCCGGCCCGGCCGGCGTCGCCGCCGCGCTCGCCGGCCTGGCCGCGATCGGCGCCGCCGCCTGGCTGGCGCGGGCCGGAGGCGGCGCCGGCGCTCGGTGGCGGCGCGCAGCGGTGGCCGGCGCCGTGGTCCTCGCGCTCGGCGCGGCGGGCGCCACGGCCTTCGATCCCGCGCGGGAGGCCCGGGCGGCCAGAGCGGGTACCGGCTGGGAGCCGTTCAGCGCCGCCCGCCTGGCCGAGCTGCGCGCGGCCGGCACGCCGGTGTTCGTCGACGTCACCGCCGCCTGGTGCATCACCTGTCTCGTCAACGAGCGCGTGGCGCTCCGCTCGGCCGCGGTTACCGACGCCTTCGCCCGCAAGGGCGTCGTGACGCTCAAGGCGGACTGGACCAGGCGCGATCCCGTGATCACCCGGGTCCTCGCCTCGTTCGGGCGCAGCGGCGTGCCGCTCTACCTGCTCTATCCCGCCGGCCCCGCGGCCGACCCGGCTGTGCTCCCGCAGATCTTGAGCGAGCGGCTCGTGCTCGACGCGGCTGAGAAAATCTGATCGACGACGCCGACAAGGAGGACTCATGGCCCAGCTTCGACTGACCCGTCGCGTGTTCCTGGCTGGTACCGGTATCGCGGTGCTCGCTCCCCGTGGTCTCCTCACACCGCGCGCGGCGTGGGCGGCCCCCAAGGTCGGCGCGCCCGCGCCCGCGTTCACCGTCGGCGCCACGACCGGCAAGAGCGTCACCCTGGCCGATCTCAAGGGCAAGCTCGTGGTGCTCGAGTGGACCAATCACGAATGCCCGTACGTGCAGAAGCACTACGAGAGCGGCAACATGCAGGCGCTCCAGAAGGAGGCCACCGGTCAGGGCGTGACCTGGCTCACGATCATCTCCTCCTCGCCCGGCACCCAGGGTCACGTAACTGCGCCCCAGGCCGACGAGCTGACCGTCAAGCGCAGCGCCGCCCCGACGGCCGTGCTGCTCGATCCGACCGGCGTCGTCGGCCAGCTCTACGGGGCCACCAACACGCCCCACATGTACGTCATCGACAAGGCCGGCACGCTCGTCTACGCCGGCGCGATCGACGACAAGCCGACCACGCGGCGGAGCGACGTGCAGGGCGCGCAGAACTACGTCCGGGCGGCGCTGCAGAACGTGGCCGCCGGCCAGCCGGTGAAGACGCCGATCACCCGCGCCTACGGCTGCACCGTGAAGTACTCCTGAGCGCCCGGTGGGGACGGGCATCGGCCGCCGTGCCCTGCTGCACGGCGCGGCGGCCGCGGGTCTGACGTGGGCGTTGGCCGAACCGGTCCTCGCTCAGGTTACCGACGGCGGCCGGGCGGCGATGGCCGGCGCCGCCACCGCCTTCCTGGCGGCGCTCGGCAACGACGGCCGCCGGCGCGCGACGTTCGCCTTCGCCGACGCCGAGCGCCTGAACTGGGGCTACGTGCCGCGTCGGCGCGAGGGGCTACCGTTCAAGGACATGGGCGCGCCCGCCCGCGCCGCCGCCCACGAGCTCATGAAGGCCAGCCTCGGCGCCGCCGGCTACGACAAGGCCGTCAACGTCATCCGGCTCGAGGGCGTGCTGCGCCAGCTGGAGACCTTCGGCGGCCTGATGCGCGATCCCGACAACTACGCGGTGAGCGTGTTCGGCACGCCCGGGGCCGGGGCGCCGTGGGGGTGGCGTCTCGAGGGGCACCACCTCTCGCTGAACTTCACGCTGGTGCCCGGCAAGCCGCTCGCCGTCACCCCGGCCTTCTTCGGCGCCAACCCGGCCGAGGTCCGCACGGGCCCGCTCAAGGGGCTGCGCACGCTCGCACACGAGCAGGACCTGGGGCGGGCCCTCGCCCTGGGCATGGACGACACGCAGCGCAAGCGGATGGTCATCGCCGCCCAGTCATTCGGCGACATCGTCGCCGGGCCTGGACGGCGCGAGAGCCTGACCACGCCGGCCGGCGTGCCGGCCGGTGAGCTCACGCCGGCCCAGCGCGAGGCGCTCATGAAGCTCGTGGAGGCGTACGCACGCAACATGCGATCCGAGGTGGCCGGCGAGGAGCTACGGCGACTGCAGGAAGCCGGCCTCGAGCGTGTCCACTTCGCCTGGGCCGGACCGCTCGACGCCGGGCCCCACTACTACCGGATCCACGGACCCACCCTGCTCGTCGAGTTCGACAACTCGCAGAACGACGCCAACCACATCCACTCCGTGTGGCACGACCCCCGCAACAACTTCGGCACCGACCTCCTCCGCGCGCACTACGATCTCAGCCCCCACTCCCACGCCTGACCGACCGCCGCCGAGCCGACGGCTACACGCGCTCGCCGGCACACAGCCCCCACCGCACGCTGACCCGTCCAGCAGTCAGTGAGTCTCGCGGAGCTCGGCGGAGACGTCGGGCGGATGGGCGTGGGGTGACCCCGCCGCGCCGCGATGGCTCGCCGTCGCCGAGCCCGCTCGCTCCGGACGTGGCTCGCGCGAGCCCGCCATCCCCCATAGGGGCGGGCCGCGTCCAGTCGAATCCCTGGCGGCCGCGTCGAGCCACGTCCGGAGCGAGCGCGGCTCAGACGGCGAGCCATCGCGAATGCGCGGCGGGGTCACCCCACGCCCATCCGCCCGACGTCTCCACCGAGCTCCGCGAGAGTCACGAGCTAGCCGGCGAGGAGCGCGAGCTGGCCCAGATCTCGAAATCCTCTTCGTGGTACCCGCCGCTGACGTGGCGCGTTGTCACGCGGCGGGCCAGCCAGCCCGGTGCCGGGCGGGCGCGCACGTGCAGCGTCAGCTCGAGGGTCGACGAGCCCGGCTCGCCGATCTCCATCACCGCGGGGAACGCGGCGTCGACGAGGGCTGGATGCTGATCCCGGGGAGCGAGCGGCCGCCCACGATGTCCAGGGCCCGATCGGGCGGCGGCAGGTCGGGGGCGGCGGCGAGGCCCGTGAGCGCCGCGTTCGCCGCCATCATCACCGACCGCACCCTCGCCGAGCGGCGCCACCCGGGTGTCGGCGTCGTAGGCGTGGCTCATAGCGTCAACACGAGGCCGTCGCTGGCGCACTCCTCCGGTACCGCGTCGACGTGGGCCAGCATCTCGCGACTCATGTGGGTGAGGATCACGCGGGTGGCGCCCAGCTCGGCCCGGTGGGCGGCGATGGCCGGATAGGTCAGGTGCCACTTGATCGGCTTGTCGTAGAAGTAGCACTCCGCGATGAACAGATCGGCGCCCCGGGCGACGGCGGCGAGATCGTCGGTCCATTCGGTGTCGCCGCTGTAGGCGATGATCTTGCCGCCGACCTCCACGCGCAGCGAGGTGGGGTTCGTCTCCCGCGTATGCCGGGCTGGCCGCGCCGTCACCCGCAGGTCCAGGACCGGGTGCGGCGCTCCCTCCGGCAGCTCGATCCACTCCAGCGGGAAGCTCGGCGTCATCACGTGCGAGCCGGGGAAGAGCGCCTCGCGGATCTCCGCCAGCCGGTGCCGAAGGTCGCGCGGCCCGGCGATGGTCAGCGGTCGCTGGCGCTTGGCCGCCAGCATCGCGTCGATGAGCAGGAACGGCACGCCGCCGCAGTGGTCGCCGTGCAGGTGGGTGAGCAGGATGGCATCGATCGAGTTGGGGGCGATCCCCTGCTGGGCCAGGGCGATGAGCGACGAGGTCCCGAAGTCGATCGCGACCCGCGAGCCGGGCCCGTCCACCAAGATGCAAGTCTGGAACCGCCCCCCGCTGCCGAACGAGTCGCCACTGCCGACGAACCGGACCGTCACGGCCATCCGATCTCCGATCTAGGGGCCGGCCGGCCGGCTGCCCCCCAGGCAGCGTATATCAGACCGAGCCCGGGCCCGGGGGCCCTCACAATCGTTGACAGGAGGCGCCACGCACCGATAATGCGGTCGTGGCTTCTCCACTCTCCCACCGCGCGGCCGGTGTGCTCCGGCAGGTGTTCGCCGATGCCCAGGGGGACTTCGCCTTCCACCTGTGGGACGGCACGATGGTGGCCTTCGGCAGCGGGGCGCCGGCCTTCACGGTGATCATTCGCGCCCCCGAGACGTTCATCCGCCTGATGCGCGACCCCACGCCGCTCACCTTCGGCGAGGCCTTCGTGGAGAGCGCCATCGATATCGAGGGCGACCTGTACGCGGCCATGCACGTGGCCAACACGCTGGAGGGGGTGCGGCTGCCGCTGGCCCAGCGGCTTCGCCTGCTCCTGTCGATCGGCCCGGCCGCGCTCCGTCCGGCCGGGCGTCCGGATTCGGCGTGACCTACGAGGCGATCGTGGTCGGGGGCGGTCCCGGGGGCAGCACCACCGCGTGGCGGCTGGCCCTGGCCGGCGTGCGGACGCTCCTGCTCGACGCCGCCGTCTTCCCGCGCGTCAAGATCTGCGCGGGCTGGGTGACCCCGGTCGCACTGGCCGACGTCGAGATCGAACCGGAGACCTACCCCCACACGATCCAGCCCTTCACCGCCTGCCGGCTCGCCTTCGCCGGCGCCCGTCACGAGACGCGCTGGGCGCGGCCGGCCAGCTACGGCATCCTGCGCCGCGAGTTCGACCACCACCTGCTCGAGCGCGCGGCCAAGGCCGGGGCCGACGTCCGCTGCGGCGAGCGCGTGGGTGGGGTCACCGTGAGCGCGAGCGGCGTGCGGGTGACGACCGCGCGCGGCGAGCACGAGGCCGCTGTCGTCGTCGGTGCCGGCGGCCACCACTGCCCGATCGCGCGCGCGCTGGGTGGCATCTCCGAGCGCGAGGAGGTGGTCGTCGCCCAGGAGAGCGAGACCCAGCTCACCGCCGCCCAGGTCGCGACGCTCGGGCGTTTCATGGACGCCCCCGAGCTGTACGTCGAGCCCGACCTGCGCGGCTATGGCTGGTACTTCCCCAAGGGCGACTGGGTCAACATCGGCATCGGCTGCACCGGTGGCGGAGATGGCAGCCTGCCCCAGCGGCGGGAGGCCCTCGTGCAGGCGCTGCGCGCGTCGGGCCGGTTGCCCGAGGGGCTGCCGATCGCGCCGTTCAAGGGCCACGCCTACGTCGTCCGGCGGCAGGCACCCCGACGCCTCACCGGCCCCCGCTTCTGTCTGGTCGGCGACGCGGCCGGCCTCGCCCGTGACCTGAGCGGCGAGGGCATCGGGCCCGCCATCCGCAGCGGCCGCCTGGCCGCCGAGGCCGTGGGAGCGTTCCTGCGCGAGGGCCGGTCGCTCGAGGGCTACGGCAACGAGGTCGTGCGACTCTACGGCCGCGGCGAGCCCGGCTGGCTGGGCCGGCGGCTGGCCCGTCTTCCCGACGCCGTGTCCCGCGCGGCCGTGCGCCTGGTGCTGGGCGCCGGCGTGGCGCGGAGGCGCATCGTGTTCGACACCATCTTTGGCATGAAAGAGGAGGCCGTGCCGTGAGCACGCCGAGGCAACGCGACGCCAAGGCCATCGCGTACCACTACGACGTCTCCAACGAGTTCTACGCCCTCTTCCTCGACCCGCTGATGGTGTACACGTGCGCCTATTACCGGGATCCAGACGGCAGCCTCGAGCAGGCTCAGGCCGACAAGCTGGAGCTGGTCTGCCGCAAGCTGCGGCTGCAGAAGGGCGAGACGCTGCTCGACATCGGATGCGGCTGGGGCAGCTTCGCCATCTGGGCCGCGCAGCACCACGGCGTGCGCGCCCACGGCGTCACCCTGTCGCGCGCCCAGGCTGACTTCGCAGCCGAGCGCATCGCCGGTCTCGGCCTCGCCGACCGCTGCCGCGTGGAATACCTCGACCTCCGCGACCTGCCGGCCTCGGCCCGCTACGACAAGATCGCGGCCATCGGTGTCATCGAGCACGTGGGCATCCCGAACTACCCCGCCTTCTTCAATCGAGTCCACACGATGCTCAACCCCGGCGGCTACTACCTGAACCACGGCATCAAGCACAGCTTTCACTGGAAGCCGACCAGCCACACGACGTTCCTCCTCCGCTATGTCTTTCCCAACGGCGATCTGGCCGGAGTCTCGGAGACGATCACCGAGATGGAGCGGGCGCACTTCGAGATCCTCGACGTCGAGTGCCTGCGCCGCCACTACGCGCGCACCTGCCGGCAGTGGGCTGACCGCCTGCGGGCCCGCGCCGACGAGGCCCGCCGCATCGCCGGCGAGCGGACCTACCGCACCTGGCTGCTCTACCTCACCTGCTCCGCCGTCGCCTTCGAGACCAGCTCGATCGGTCTCTATCAGGTCCTCATGCAGAAGCACGGCGATCGTCTCACCGGCGATGCTCCCGCCACCCGCGAGTACCTGTACGACGACTGGACGAAGCCCAGCATCTGACGCGCTCCGCGCGTAGGCGCGGCGCGCCGGTCGAGGGCGCCGCTCGACCGACCGGTCCACACGAACCGATACGGCCGCTCAGCGAGCAGGCAGGACGCCGAGCGAGCGGTAGAGCGCGACATAGGCGTCGATCTCGCGCCGTGGCGGGTAGTCGCGCTCGACGAGGGCGCGCCCCGCCGCCCCCAGGCGCGCGCGGAGCGCGGGGTCGGTGACGAGCCGCTCAGCCTGCACCGTGAGGTCGTCCTGATCGCGGAAGAGCAGCCCGGTGCGCTCGTGCTCGATCAACGAGCGATTGCCCTCGATGTCGGAGGCCAGGACCGCCCGCCCGAGCGCCAGCGCCTCCAGCACCGAGTTCGCCATCCCTCCTTCGGACACCGAGCTGTTGACCACCACGGCGGCCGCGGCCAGCAGCGAGGCCATCTGCGGATGCGGCACCGTACCGAGGTAGCGCGCCCACGAGCGCCCGCGCAGCCCCGCCAGCAGCGCCTCGCCCTCGGCCGGCTCCAGGACCGGCCCCGCGTAAGCCAGTCGCATGCGGGGATGGCGGGCCGCCACCGGGTCGAGGCCGCGCAGCACCACGAGCGGGTTCTTCACGGCCCGGATTCCACCGGGGAACAGTACGAGCACCTGGTCCGGCGACAGCTCCCACTCGGCAGGCTGGGCCGCGTGGTCGTGACGCTCGAACCACACGGCCTGCGGGATCTCGACCACGCGCGCGGCGATCTCGGGCAGCGCCGCGGTGAGCAGGGCGGCGATCGATCGATGGAAGACCACGACGGCAGCGGCGCCGGCCAGCACCCGTCGCACGGTCTCGCCGCGATCGGCCGCCCCCAGGTCGTGGTTGACGTCGGTGCCGGTGAGCGTGACGAGGTACGGCACCCGGAGCCGCCCGGCGAGGTCGATGGCCAGCGGCCCCGTGCGCCACGCGTGGAACGCGTGCACCAGCCCCGGGCCCTGCGCCACGACGCCGCGGAGCACCTCCTCCTCTTCGAGCGCCGACGTGTCCCACACGCGGGCGCCGATGCCGCGCCCGGCCAGGCCATGCTCGAGCCGCTCGACGGTGACGGCGTTGCCGCGCGCCGTCGGGGCCGCGGCCGGGGTCAGGACCGCGATCGAGGCGGTCAGCGCCGGCGTCCCTCGACCTCGTAGAACGCCAGGGCCGCCGGCCCTCGCACCGTCGTGCGCTTCTCGCCCGGCGCGATGACGATACGGGTGCCGGCCAGCGCGATGGCCAGCGAGTGACGGGCGGCCGCCGCCCGCACCCGCACTTCGCGCTCGGCGTAGCTGGCGGCGACGCCGCCCGTCACCACCACGACCTCGGGGTTGAGCCCGTTCACGATGGTACCGATCATCGCACCGAGGGCATCGCACGCCTCATCGGCGATGGCGGCTGCCGCCGGGTCACCGGCCGCCGCCGCCTCGAAGACCAGCGCCGCCGGGCGGCCGCCGGCCGCCTCCGCGATCCCTCGCCCGCTGGCGTAGACGACGAGACAGCCCTGCGCGCCGCACCAGCACGGCCGCCCGTTGAACTTCACCGTCGCATGGCCGAACTCGCCTGCGTAGCCGGCGTGGCCGCGCACCAGGCGGCCGTCGAGGACGACGCCGGCCCCGATACCGGTGCCGGCGGCCAGCACGACCAGCGAGCGCGCACCCTGGCCGGGGCCGAACATCCACTCGCCCAACGCCAGCGCGTTGACGTCGTTGTCGACGAAGGCGGGCACGCCGAAGCGCTCGCCGAGGACGCGCCCCAGCGGTTGCCCGGTGAGGTCGGCGGCGTGGTGCGACTCCCCGATCACGCCGGTGGCGGGATCGACGGTGCCCGGCACGCCGACGCCGAGCGCGCCGACCCGCACGCCCGCGGCCGCCGCCCGGGCTAGCACCCGCTCGAGCACGGCCGCCACGGTGCCGGTGGCGCCGCCGGCACCGTGCGTGGGGGCGACCTCGGTGGCGAGCACGGCGCCCTCGCGGGTGACGAGGCCCGCCGACGTCGTGGTGCCGCCGACATCGACGCCGACGACCGCGCTCAGCGGGGCCGCCCCTGGATGACGAGCCGCTGGACCGTGACTGGCATGCCGGCGCCGGGCAGCGTGCCCTCGGTATCGTGAGCACGGATGTGGTCGAGCCGCTCGTAGCCGATGCGCGGGAACGACTGCGTCTCGGTCGCGACCACCGACGGCGTCAGCCCCCGCGCCTGCAGCCGGGCGAACGCCGAGGCGCGCCCGAGGAAGCCGAAGATAGTGAAGACGAGGCGGCCGCCGGGGCTCAGATGTTCGGGGGCGCCGTCGATGACGCGATCCAGGATCGACCAGCCGTCCACGCCGCCGTTGTCGGCCAGCGCGGTGGGGTCGCTTCGGTCGCGCCCGGGCGGCGTCGGCATCTGCGGCGGGTTCGTGCAGATCAGGTCGAAACGCTCGCCCGGAACCGGCGCGTAGCAGTCTCCGCCGCGCACGTCGATCTCGACGCCGTTGGCGAGCGCGTTGAGACGCATGGCCTCGACGGCCTCCGGCACGACGTCGGTGGCGACGACCCGGGCCCCGGCCTTGGCGGCCAGCACCGCCGCCAGACCGAGGCCGCCGCCGATCTCGAGCACGCGCTCGCCGGGGGTGACAACCAGGTTGCGACAGAAGAAGAGCGAGCCCTTCTTGGGGGCAGCCAGAGCCTCGGGGATCGTGAACCGGCACCCCCGGTACGTGTAGGTCAGGACACCATCGGGCTCGGTCACGAGATTCCCCCGGGTGAGAGGGGGCCGGGGCCGTCGTCCGACGGCCCCGGCTGCCGGCGGCTCAGAACGTCAGCGGCTCGGTCAGGCGGACCCAGCGGCCGCCCTTGACCACGGCCAGGAACGAGGAGCTCGCGCCCTGGTGCTTGTCGGGGCCGAAGGTCGCCTCGGGCCCGTTGAAGATGTCGCGGTAGCCCTTGATGGACTCCAGCCCCTTCACGAAGTTGTCGAGGCTCAGGTCCTTGCCGGCCCGGTCGAGGGCGACGGCGGTGAGGTCGGCGGCCACGTGGCCGTAGACGGCGCCGATGTTCGGCTCGGCCTTGTAGCGCTCCTTGTAGCGATCGAACCAGTTCTGGGCGGTGGGGCTCAGCGTGTCCCGGTACGGCATGTCGGTGAGGCCCATCGCGAACAGCCCCTCCGTCACCCCACCCTGGGCCGCGGCTACGAAGAGGTCGTAGGTGGCGGCGGAGCCGAGGAAGTCGACGTCGGTCCAGCCGATCTTGCGCGCCGTCGCGTAGGGCACGATCGAGTCGCGCACGATGGTGCCGATCGCAACGAGGTCGCAGCCGGCCCCCTTGAGCTTGGTGATCTGCGCGGTGAAGTCCTGGTCGGTCGGCTTGTGGGTGACGGTCTCCACGATCTTGAGCTTCATCTTCTCGGCCTGCAGGTGCACGCCGTCCAGCACCTCCTTGCCGAAGTCGGTGTCCTGGTACATCGCGCACAGCGCCTTCTTGCCCTTCTTCGTCACGAAGTAGTTGATGCCGGCCCGGATCTGGTCGACGTAGGAGGCGGCACCGTAGAACTTCAGCTTGTGGAACGGCTCGTACATCGAGCGGGCGGCCGACAGCGGGAACAGGTTGGGCACGCCGGCCTCGAACTGGTCCTTGAAGAGCGCGTTGTTCATCGGGGTGCCGAGCGGCGCCACCATGGCGAAGATGCGGTCGCGGTTGATCAGCTTGGTCCCGGCCTGGACGGCCCGGGGCACCTGGTACTGGGTGTCCTCGACGACGAGCCGGATCTTGCGGCCGTGGATGCCGCCCTTCTCGTTGGCCTCGTCGAAGCGCATCTTGACCGCGTTGGACGACGACACGCCGTAGGTGGCGGCCGGGCCCGAGAGGTCGGTGTGCATGCCGAGCACGATCTCGCCCGCGGTCACGCCGCGGCTGTCCTTCTGCGCCATGGCGGCGCCGGCCACCGCCATCGCGGCCACCACCACCCCCACTGCCAGTGCCTTCTTCATCGCATCGCTCCTTTCGTACATGGTCGTCGATCACGTCCTTGTATTTGCGGTTCACGAACGAGCGCTTCAGCTTCATGGTCGGCGTCAGCTCCTCGTCCTCCGGCGTGAGGATCTGCTCGATCAACCGGAACGTCTTGATGGTCTCGACCCGGGCCAGCTGCTTGTTGACCCGCTCGATCTCGCCCCAGATGAGGTCCTGGACCTCCTTGGACCGGCACAGCGAGGTGAAGTCGGTGAACGGCACGCTCCGCTCCTGGGCGAACTGGGCCACCGTCTCGGGGTCGATCATGACCAGGCAGGAGAGGAACTTGCGCCGGTCACCGATCACGACCGCGTCGGAGATGTAGGGCGAGAACTTGAGCTGGTTCTCGATCTCCGACGGCGTCACGTTCTTGCCGCCGGCCGTGATGATGATGTCCTTCATCCGGTCGGTGATCCGCACGAAGCCGTCGGCGTCGATCTCGCCCACGTCCCCGGTGTGCAGCCAGCCGTCGACGACCGTCTCCGCCGTCTTGGCCGGGCTCTTGTAGTAGCCGAGGAAGACGTGCGGGCCCTCGGAGGAGGATCTCGCCGGCCGGCGACAGTCGCACCTCGGTGTCCGGCCGGGCCACCCCCACCGTGCCGAGCTTGATCCGGTCGGCCGGCATGGCCGTGGCCAGGCCGCAGTTCTCGGTCTGCCCGTAGACCTCGCGCATGTCGATGCCGAGCGCCATGTACCACCGGATCAGGTCGGGGGCGATGGGAGCCGCACCGGTGGCCGCCCCGCGGGCCCGGTGCAGCCCGAGCGAGCGCTTGACGTTGTCGAGCACCAGGAGGTCGGCGATCCGGTAGCCCAGCCGCGCCGACAGGGACGGGCGACGGCCGGCGATGCGCGCCTCGGCCAGGCGCATGCCGGCCCCGATCGCCCACCGGTAGGCCAGCCGGCCGAGCCACGTGGCCTCCCGCATGCGCAGGGCCACGCCCGAGTAGAACTTCTCCCAGATGCGCGGGACCGCGAAGAACACCGCGGGGGCGACCTCGCGGATGTTCTCGGGCACGGTGTCGATGCTCTCGGCGAAGTTCACGGTGGCGCCGGTGCGGAGCGGATAGAAGACGGTGAAGGTCCGCTCGGCGACGTGGCGACAGCGGCAGGAAGGACAGCTGCTGGTCGCCCTCGCGCGGGGTGGCGAGGAAGTCGGCGTAGTCGAGCTGGAACAGGATGTTGCGGTGGCTCAGCATCGCCCCCTTCGGGGGACCGGTCGTTCCTGACGTGTACACGAGAATGGCCAGATCATCAGGCTTCGGCGATCTCCACCATCGCGTCCCAGGCGCCGGGATGCTCGCGGTCGTAACGCGCGCCGAGCTCGAGGAGGGCCTCGAAGGACATCACCTGCTCGTCCTGGAAGCCGTGGAGGCCGTCCATGTCGAAGACGACGATCTTCACGAGCTGCGGGCAGCTGCGTGCGCACCTCGAGAATCTTGTCGAGCTGCTCCTCGTTCTCGGCGAAGAAGAAGCGGCTGCCGCTGTCGTTGACGATGTACTCGACCTGGCGAGCGGAGTCGGTCGTGTAGATGCCGTTGGTGACCCCGGCCACGGTCATGGTGCCGAGGTCGGCGTAGAGCCACTCCGGGCGGTTCTCGGCGATGATCGACACCACGTCGCCGGGACGGAGGCCGAGGGCGACCAGCCCCAGGCCGACGTGGCGGGCCCGCTCGCCGTACTCGCGCCAGCTGATGGCCCGCCAGATCCCGAGCGTCTTCTCGCGCATGGCGACCTTGTCGCCGCGCTCGCGGACCACGTGGCGGAAAAGCGTGGGCAGCGTGTCCTGACCGTGGATCAGCGCCATGTCTTCTTCCGCTTCCAGCGGCGGGTGCCCCGCACGCCCGTGTCCTTCACCCCCAGGTAGAACTCCTTGATGTCCTCCTTCTCGAGCAGGCGCGCGCAGGTGTCGTCCATGACGATGCGGCCCACCTCGAGGACGTAGCCGAAGTCGGCCAGGTTGGAGCGCCATGTTGGCGTTCTGCTCGACCAGCAGCACGGTCACGCCCCGCTCGCGGTTGATGCGGCCGATGATCTCGAAGATCTCCTTCACCAGCCGGGGAGCCAGCCCCAGCGAGGGCTCGTCGAGCAGCATCATCTTGGGCCGGGCCATCAGGGCCCGGCTGATGGCCAGCATCTGCTGCTCGCCGCCCGAGAGCGAGCCGGCCCGCTGCTCGGCCCGGGCGCGCAGCACCGGGAAGTATTCGAACACGGATTCCAGGTCGGCGGCGATGCCGGCGGCATCGTGACGGGTGAAAGCGCCCATCCGGAGGTTCTCACGAACGGTCAGCAGCGGGAAGACCTCGCGCCCCTCCGGCACGTGGACCAGCCCCCGTCGCATCACCTTGTCGGGGTCGAGGCCGTGGATGGGCTGGCCCTCGAAGGTCACGCTGCCCTTCTGGGGGTCCATCACCCCGGAGACCGTCCGGAGGATGGTCGTCTTGCCGGCACCGTTGGCGCCGAGGATCGTCACGATACCGCCCCGGGGCACCACGAAGCTGACGCCGCGGATGGCCATGATCGGCCCGTAGAAGGTCTCGATGTTGCTGGCCTCGAGCAGCGGGTCGGCCATGCCTCAGCCCCCCAGGTAGGCCTTGACGACCTCGGGGTGCTCCTGCACCTCGCGGGCGCTGCCGAGCGCGATGGACCGGCCGTAGTTCAGCGCCAGCACGCGATCGGACACCGCGCTCACCAGCCGCATGTCGTGCTCGACCATCAGCACCGTGATGCCGAGCAGGGTGCGGATGTCCTGGATCCAGAACGCCATGTCGTCCGTCTCCTCGACGTTGAGACCGGACGAGGGCTCGTCGAGCAGCAGCAGCGTGGGCTCGCGTGCACAGCGCCCGCGCCATCTCCACCACCTTGCGGACGCCGTAGGGGAGGTTGGCGATCAGGCTGTCGCGGTAGGGCTGCAGATCGAGGAAGTCGATGACCTTCTCGACCGCCTCGCGGTGCTCGAGCTCGAGCGCCCGCACCCGGGGCAGGAACAGCAGCTCCTCCACGAAGCGCGAGCGCCGGTGGGCGTGACGGCCCAGCAGCAGGTTCTGCAGCACGGTGGCGTGCTCGAACAGCTCGATGTTCTGGAAGGTGCGCGCGATGCCCCGCCGGGCGATCTCGTGGGGCGGCACCCGCGTGATGTCCTCGTCGCGGAAGACCAGCCGCCCGTCGCTGGCGTCGTAGATGCGGCTGACCAGGTTGAAGATCGTCGTCTTCCCCGCCCCGTTGGGGCCGATGATCGTGAAGACCTGGCCCGGCTCGACCTCGAAGCTCACGCCGTCGAGAGCCCGGATGCCGCCGAAGTTGATGGCGAGCCCCTCGGCCTTGAAGAAGCGTCATCGCAGACGCTCCGAGCGCATATAGGTCTTCTGGCGCTTGAAGGTCGCCCGCTTGTACAACGGGAAGGTCGAGAAAAAGATCCGGAGCTTCAGCCAGCGGCCGTAGATCCCCAGAGGCTCGAAGAGGATGAAGAGCACCAGGATCAGCCCGAAGATCCCCGGCTCGAGCCCCGGCTGCTTGACGAACCGCTCGACGCCCCACGTAGGCGGCCGTCGCTGACGCCCTTGCCGAAGACGTGGGCGAGCGTCTCCGCCCACGCCGGCAGCAAGTCGCGCGCCTGGGAGATGGCCACCGGCAGCAGCGCCACGAACACCGCCCCGAACAGCGCGCCGTGCAGGCTACCGAGGCCGCCCACCACGACCATGAGCAGGAACTGGATGGACAGCAGCACGCTGAAGATGTCGGGCGCCAGGAACCCCACCTTGTGGGCGAACAACGCGCCAGCGATGCCCATGAGGCCGGCCGAGTAGGCGAAGGCCATCGTCTTGTAGACGGCCAGGTTCACGCCCATCGACTGGGCGGCGATCTCGCTGTCGCGGATCGCCACCCACGCCCGGCCCGTCGGCGAGCGCAGGACGTTGCCGGTGAGCCAGAGGCCCAGAGCCAGCACGGCCACGCACAGGAAGTAGAAGGCCACGTCGTGGGTGAACGGCACGCCGAAGATCACCGGCTTGTCGACCGGCTTGCCCTTGAGGCCGCCGGTCACCCGCTCCCACTGCGCGAAGACCTCCTGGATGATGAGCGCGAAGGCCAGCGTGGCGATCGTCAGGTACACGCCCGTCATCCGCAGCGCCGGGAGCCCGACCAGCACGCCGGCGGCCGCGGTCAGCACGGCCGCCAGCACGACGGCGAGCAGCCAGGGCAGCCCGAGGTTCTGGGCGAAGTAGACGTGGGCGTAGGCGCCGATGCCGAGGAAGGCGGCGTGGCCGAGGCTGACGAGCCCGGTGTAGCCGGCCAGCACCATCAGCGAGAGCCCGGCCAGCCCGTAGATGAAGCACCAGGCTCACGTCGACCAGGTAGGTCGGCACCAGCATGGGCAGCACGAGCAGGCCGGCCAGCAGGCCGACGTACCAGTTGCGCTGAACGCGCGTCGCGGAAGAGGCCCAGGTCCTGCCCATACGATGTCTTGAAGACGAAGCGCATGCGCCGATCAGACCTTCTTACGGCCGGCGGTGCCGAACATGCCCTGCGGCCGTACCGCCAGCACGGCCAGCAGCACCACGTACGCCGCCACGTCCTTGAAGCCGTGCGGCAGGTAGGCGCCCGAGAACAGCTCGATGAGCCCGATGGTGAGGCCGCCGACGAGGGCGCCCGGGATCGAGCCGAACCCCCCCAGCACGGCCGCCGCGAAGGCCTTGAGCCCGATGAAGCCCAGGTTGACGTCGATCAGCGAGACCGGGGCCAGCAGCACGCCGGCGATCGCCGCCACCCCGGCCGAGATCGCCCAGATCAGCGAGAACATCCGCTTGACCGGGATCCCCATGTAGTAGGCGGCGAGCTGGTTCTGGGAGGCGGCCTGCATGGCCACGCCGACCTTGGTGTACGTGAAGAAGGCGTAGAGCACCGCGCACAGCAGCACGGTGCCGACGATGATCGACACGTACTCGTGGCTGACGGTGACTCCGCCCACGCGGGTGGCGCGGGCGCTGAAGGGCGTCGGCAGCGTGTAGATCTCCGAGCCCCAGGTCATCGAGGCGAAGCTGCGGAAGATGGCGCCGAGGCCGATCGTCAGCATGACCACGGCGAACTGAGGCTGACCGATGACCCGCCGCAGGATCGTCGAGTCGAGGACGGCGCCGAACAGACCGACGGCGGCCACGGCCAGCCGCGAAGGCCACCCAGTACCCGAACCCGTACCAGACGACGAACATGTAGCAGGTGAACGCCCCCAGCATCATGAGGTCGCCCTGGGCGAAGTTCACCAGCTCGGTCGCCTTGTAGATGAGGACGAAGCCGAGCGCGACCAGGCCGTAGATGCAGCCGACGGCGAGGCCGTTCAGCACGAGCTGCAGGATGATGTCCAGGGGTTGCCCTCTCTCGCTGAGGAGTGGTGCAGGTTATAGCGACAGGTGGCCCCCGCCGTCAACCTGGGCCTCGCTCAGTCGTACGTCGCCGAGGCCGGTGCGCATGGCCTCGACGTCCAGCTCCTGCTCCAGCCGGTGAAACACCTCGTCGCTGATCACGTCGCGGTCCCGCAGCGCGAGCAGCGTGCGGCGCTCGGCCGTGAGCGTCTCGTGGCGGAGCCGCCGGAGGGCCGCCTGGGCCTGGGCAGTCTCCTCGCAGTCGCCCAGGTCGATCGACGAGGCCCGCCGGATCCGCTGGGTGTGGATGGCGCGCAGCCGCTCGACGTCCTGGGGACGGGGCCAGGGCTCGCCCACGAGCTCGTCGAGCCGGGCCAGCGCGGACCGGGCGGCCTCCTCGCGCGCGCGCTCCTCCTCCAGCTCCAGCGTGCGGTCCTCGTCGAGAGCGAGCCAGCGGATCAACGGGATCAGGCTCAGCCCCTGGAGCACCAGGGTCGAGAGGATCACGGCGAAGGTCATCAGGATGATCTGATCGCGGAACGGAAAGGTCTCGGGCAGCGCCGAGGGCGGCCGCCAGGGACACGATGCCGCGCATCGCGATCCAGGCGACGAGCAGCATGGCGCCCTTGGGGGAATCGGATCGCGCCGGCGCAGCGCCGGGCTGACCAGTCGCGGCACCACGAGGGCGAGCGGCACCCAGACCAGCCGGACGGCGATGGCGGTCGCCGTGACGACGAGGCCCTGCCAGACGACGGTGGTGAGGCTGGCCGGCAGACCGGCCTCGCGGATGGCCCCGAGCTGCAGGCCGATCAGGACGAAGATCACGCCGTTGAGCACGAAGACGAGCAGTCCCCACACCGCCAGCGCCTGCACGCGGGTGGCCGGGGCCACCAGGGCGCTGAGGCGCTGGCCGAGGTAGAGGCCCCCGGCGACGCAGGCGAGCACCGCCGAGGTGTGGGCGCGCTCGGCGATGATCCAGGCGGCGTAGGGCGCCAGCAGCGTGATGGCGGTCTCGACGAGGCTGTCGGAGGTGAAGCGAAGGGCCAGAACGGTCAGGGCCCCGACGGCCAGGCCGATGAGCACGCCGCCGACCGAGCTCAGGAGAAACTGCCCCACCGCGTCGGTCAGCACGAAGCCACCGCCGGTGACCGCCAGGGCCACGGCCGTGCGGTAGGCCACCAACGCCGAGGCGTCGTTGAGCAGGCTCTCGCCCTCGAGAACCGTGATCACCCGATGCGGGATGCGCAGGCGCCGCGCGATGGCCGTGGCCGCGACCGCGTCGGGCGGGGAGACGATCGCGCCCAGGGCCAGCGCCACCGGCCAGCCATGCCCGGGAACAGCATGCGCGCCACCGCCGCCACCGCCGCCGTCGTGGCCAGCACGAGGCCGATGGCCAGGAGCGAGATCGTGCGAAGGTTGGCGCGGAAGTCACGCAGGGAGGTGAAGTAGGCGGCCGCCCACAGGATGGGCGGCAGAAAGACGAGGAACACCAGGTCGGGGTCCAGGCGCACCGGCACGATCGTCGGCGCAAAGCTCAGCGCCAGTCCGCCGAGCACCAGGAAGATCGGGTACGGGATGGGCACGCGGCTGGCAAGCGTCACGAGGGCCAGTACCGCGCCGAGCAACACGATCACGACCTCCAGCTCGCGCAGGTCCCACCTCCCCGGATCGGCTCAGCCTACGCGAGCGCGCGCGGCCCGGCTACGCCGAACTTCCGGCCGCCCGCGCGCCCGACCCAGGAATCGCCAGCACCGTGAGTCGCCGACGCGTGCCGGGAGCGGTGGGGCGACCGGGTCTCCTGAGGTTCCGTTGGCTTCGATCGTGTCGGGCCACGCGTAGGACTAGGCTCCGACCATACCCGGGCGGACCGGCTCGTCTCTCGCGGAACCAAAGGGGACCCGGTCGCCCCACCGCTCCCGGCGCGCGGCGGCGCCGCGAGAGTCGCCGACTCCAGGCGTGCTAGCATCCGGGGCCGTGAGCCTCGACGTCTTCCTGGGCGCCGCCCGCCTGGCCGAGCTGGTGCGCTCCCGGCAGATCTCGCCGGTCGAGCTGGTCGACGCCTACCTCGAGCGTGTCGACCGCCTCGACGGGCGGCTGCGCGCCTACATCACGGTCACTGCCGAGGCCGCCCGCGAGGCCGCCGGCCGGGCCGAGGCGGCGGTGAGGCACGGCGCGGCGCTGGGACCGCTGCACGGCGTGCCGTTCGCGGTGAAGGACCAGTTCGCGACGCGCGCCGTGCGCACCACCGGCGGCTCCCGCCTGCTCGCCGAGAACGTGCCCGACGAGGACGCCACCGTGGTGGCCCGGCTCAGCGCGGCCGGCGGTATCCTGCTCGGCAAGCTCAACCTCACCGAGTTCGCGCTGGGCGGCACCATCCACTTTCCCTTCGGTCAGCCGCGCAATCCCTGGAACACCGATCACGACACCGGCGGCTCCTCGGCCGGCTCCGGAGTGGCGGTGGCGGCGGCGCTATGCGCGGTCTCGCTGGGTGAGGACACCGGCGGCTCGGTGCGCACGCCTGCCTCGTGGTGCGGCGTCGCCGGCCACCGACCGACGTGGGGGCTCGTCTCCCGCCACGGCTGCCTTCCACTGAGCTGGTCGCACGACGCCCCCGGACCGCTCGCCCGCACGGTGGAGGACTGCGCCCTGCTGCTCGGGGTCATCGCCGGCCAGGACCCGCGCGACGCGCTGACGACGCGCCGGCCGGTGCCGGACTATCGCGCCGCGCTGACCGGCGAGGTGCGCGGCCTCCGCGTGGGTGTGATCCGCGAGCTCCTCGACGGCGGCGAGACCGACCCGGAGATGCGCGACGCGGTGCGGGCCGCGGTGGGCGTCCTCGCCAAGCTCGGCGCCGAGGTGGCCGAGGTGTCGCTGCCGCTGGTGCCGCGGGCCGGTGCCGCCTTCATGGCCATCTGCGACTCCGAGGGTGCCGGCCTTCACCTGCCCTGGCTGCGCCACCGGGCCGCCGAGTACGACGAGGGCACGCGCCGCCGACTGCTGGCCGCCGCCCTGCTGCCCGCCGTGCTGCTCCAGAAGGCGCAGCACGCGCGCGCGCTGATCCGCCAGCAGGTGCTCGACGCGCTCGAGCGGCATGACGTGCTGGTGGCGCCGACATCTCACCGCCCGGCCCCGCCCATCGCGAGCTTCACCGCGCCCATCACCAGCACGCGCGAGGCGGCCGCGCGGTTCTTCACGCGGCGCTCGTTCACGACGCCGGCGGCGCTGGCGGGTGCGCCCGCGCTGGCGGTGCCGTGCGGCTTCAGCACGGTCGGCCTGCCGCTGAGCCTGCAGATCATCGGGCGCCCCTTCGCCGACGCCGCCGTGCTCGGCGTGGGCCACGCCTACGAGCAGGCCACCGACTGGCACCGGCGCCGGCCACCGCTGCCGGATCGCTACGCGGCGGGCGCGGTCCGCGACGATGGCTGAGCTCACCGAAGACCAGGTGCGCGCGCTGGCCCAGGCGCTCGAGTTGCCGCTCACGCCCGCGGACGCCGTCGAGGTCACGCATCGCCTCAACGCGTTCATCGAGGCGCTGGCGCCGCTGGCCGACCTGCCGTCCGGCGGCCCCGACCCGGTCCCCGCCCCCGTCGATCCCGACCGCGCCTGATCACCCGCCGCGCTAACCGCGGGCAACGTGCGTGGCGCCCGGCTTGGGTCGTGAGCGGCAGGACGATCAGATCGCGCTGGCGGCGAGGTTGACGGTAAGCGCGAGCAGGGCGGCGTTGAAGGCGAAGGCCACGATACCGTGGCCGGCCACGAGGCGCCGGATCTGCTTGCTGGTGACGCTGACGTCGGAGACCTGCGAGGTCATGCCGATCACGAAGGAGAAGTAAACGAAGTCCCAGTAGTCGGGCTCGGGATCGCCGCCCGGGAAGCTCATCCCTCCCCCGGCCGTCACGTCGTAGAACTCGTGCGCGTAGTGCAGCGCGAACATCGTGTGGATGAAGGCCCACGACAGCACGATGGTCAGCGCCGCCAGCGCCACGTGGATAGCGCCCCGGCCGCCGCCCGTCGCGCCACCCAGCTCGGCGAAGATCGCCGCCACGCTGGCCAGCGCGGCCGCCACCGTCAGCCCCAGGATCGCCGCCTGCCCTTCGTCTTGCTCGGCGGCACGGCGGCGGATGCCGTGCACGTCCTCGCGTCCCATCATGTGGAAGGCGAGCACCAGGTAGAGCGCGACGCCCAGGTCCCAGCCGACGAGCACACCCGTCAGCGGGCGCGAGCCGGGCCACGCCGCCAGCGTCACGCTCACGAGAACGCCGACCATCGCCGACACGAACAGGCGCAGGCGCACGCGGATGATGCGCACGAGCCGGGGAGAGCGACGGGCCGAGCGGCCGTGGGGTGGCATCGCGCACAGTAATTCACGGTCCCGCGCCTCGGCCATCGACTCACGCCACCGCCCGATGGGCGCCGGGCACGATCGGAGTCGAAGCGGTAGTAGAGAGAGACAGACTGATCAATCTGCCTGGTCCCTGTGCGGTAACCTGCCAGCCCACTATCGTTTTCCCGCCTGAGACTCGCGCGAATTTCCCTGATCGCTCCCCTCCCGAGTCCGGTCACAATCGGAAGCATCGGCCGGCACCGCCGCCCCCGTCGCCCGACGGAGGGGCGGGACCCGGCCCGCAGGGGGACACGAAGTGAGCATGAGGACACGCCGGATCACCGGAGCTCTGGTCGCGCTGACCCTGATCTCGAGCACTCCCACCCGGGTCGTGGCCCAGGATCCGCCGGCGGCGGCGACGCAGGCGGCCGAGACCACGCCCGCGCGCGTGAGCTACATCCACGGCCAGGTATCGTTCTGGCGCCCCGGTGGCGACGAGTGGGCGGAGGCCAAGGTCAACACGCCGCTGGCTCCGGGCGACGTCCTGTACACCGGCGCGGACGGCACCGTGGAAGTGCAGTTCGCTCCCCGCGCCTTCGTGCGCGCCGGGAACGGCACCCAGCTGGGGCTCGACAACCAGGAGCCGGATTTCGTGCAGTTCCGCGTGATCGCCGGTCACGCCGCCCTCGACCTGCGTGAGCTGCCGGCGGGCAACACCGTGGAGGTCGACACGCCCAACGCCGCCTTCACCGTCGAGCGGGCCGGCTACTATCACGTGGACCTCCGCGACGACGCCGCGACCTTCCGCACCCACCGCGGCGGCACCGCTACGATGACGCCGGCCGGCGGCACTGCCACGCCCGTCGCGGCCAATCAGCAGATCGTGGTCGCCGGCACCGAGTCCCCGCGCGTGGAGACGGGCCCCGCTCCCCAGCTCACCCCGTGGGACAAGTGGAACTACCAGCGCACCGCCTACCTGCTCCAGCCGGCGGCCACGCAGCACGTGCCCACCGCCGTCTACGGCACCGAGACGCTGGCGCAGCACGGCACCTGGCGGACGGACGAGACGTACGGTCCGCTCTGGGTGCCGGCGGCCGTCGCCCCGGGCTGGGTGCCGTACAGCACCGGCCGCTGGATCTGGGATCCACGGTTCGGCTGGACGTGGCTCGACGACGCTCCGTGGGGCTGGGCGCCCTATCACTACGGCCGCTGGGTCTTCGCCGGAAGCCACTGGGCGTGGGCACCGGGTCCGGTCGTCGTTCGGCCGGTCTACTCGCCCGCCCTCGTCGTCTTCCTCGGTGGCCCGGTCGCGGTAACGGTCGGGGTGCGGCCCCTGCACTGGGCGCCGCTGGGCTGGGGAGAGCCGGTCATCCCGTGGTGGGGCCGCCCGGGATTCGTTGGAGTGGCCACGTGGGGTGGCTGGGGTGGCCCCCGGGTCGTCAACAACGTCGTCGTTCACCGCACGACCACTGTCCAGGTGACCAACATCACCGTGTACAAGAACGTCCACGTGCACAACGCGGTGGTCGCAGTGCCGGGCGACCGGTTCGGCCACGGCAGCGTCAGGCCGCTCCGGGTCGAGAACGAACGCGTACGCGAGCTCACCCCGGTGCGCGGCGCGCTCGAGGTCCGGCCCGTCGCCGCCAGCGTGATGCCGGCCGGCGGCGCGACGGTGAAACCGCCGGCGGCGATCAGCGAGCGCAAGGTGGTGGCGACGCGAGCGCCGCGGGACTTCTCGCCGGCGCTCCGAGAACAGGGGCTCGGCGCCGGCCGCGAGACAGCCGCGCCGACGGCGCCGCAGATCGTGCCGGCCCCCACACCCAGGCGAGAGAAGCCTCCCATGGCCACCACGACGGCGGTGACACCGGGCGGCAGTCCGGCGGAGAAGGGCCGGCGCGACGAGACGCCCGCCGCGCGCCGGGCCGGGCCCGGCCCCGCCCGCGCTCCAGATGCCGCGCCCGCGGCACCGGGCGGCGGGCGCCCTGGGTCCGAGGACAAGCCGCGTGGACCCGCAGGGCCCGACGACAAGAAAGCGCGCGCTGCCGGGCCGCCCGAGGCGAAGCCCGGCAACCGCGCGCCCAGGGACGCCGAGCCCGCCCCGCGTGCCGTCGTGCAGCCTCCGCCGCCGCCGGCGCACGATCCCAATCTGACGCGCCAGGTGCCGAAGGCCGCGGGAGCACCCGACGGCCCACGCGCCCGGCCGGACGCCCGGCCCGACGCTCGGGCCAAGGGAGCCGTCGAGCCTCGCGGCCGGGGCGAGCAGGGGCCGCCGCAAGGGCGCGAGGGCAGTCCCGAGCGCGGGGACTCGAAGCCGGGCCGCTAAGCCTCCGGCAGCAGCGGCACGAAAACGAAGGGCCCCGGGATCGCTCCCGGGGCCCTTTCGTCTGTCGTCCGGCGCCGCTTACACGGTGAAGGACATGCCGCCGTCGAAGTTGACGGCCGTGCCGGTGATGTAGCTGGCGCGCTCGGAGGCGAGGAACGCGACGAGGTCGCCGAACTCGCTGGCCTCGGCCACGCGTCCGACCGGTACGCGCTTGGCCAGCTCGCGATAGTGAGCCTCGACGTCGCCGTCCTTCGCGCGGCGGGCGATCTGGGCGCTCTTCACGAGACCGATGCAGATGGTGTTCACGAGGATGCGATCGGCGGCATACTCGTTGGCGAGCGACTTGGTCAGGTTGATGCCGGCTGCGCGCGACACGCTGGTGGGCAGCCGCGCGCACGCGGCGCCTTGCCGCCCACCGTGGTCACGTTGATGATGCGGCCGCCGCCGCGCTGCTTCATGTGCGGGATGACGAGCCGGCAGATGCGGACGGCGCCCATCACCTTGAGGTCGAAGTCGACCTGCCAGGTATCGTCGTCCGACCTTCTCGAACGGTGCCGCGGCCGAGGTGCCGGCGTTGTTGAGAAGGATGTCGACGCCGCCGAACTGCCGTACCGTGGCCGCGACGACGGCCTCGCACGTCGGCGGCACGGGTGACGTCGGCCGGCAGCGGCAGCAGCTCGGCCCCCGTCGCCTTGCGAATGTCGTCCGCCGCACGCTCCAGCACGTCCTTGCGGCGCGCGCAGATGGTGACGCGCGCCCTCGACCGGGCCAGGCGCTCGGCCGCCGCCCGGCCCAGTCCCTCGCTACCACCGGTGACGATCGCGACCTTGCCCTTCAGCCCAAGATCCAAGGTATCCATGGCGCGGTAGGATAGCGCGCTCACGCGCCGGGGGCAAAGGCCCCTAGTAGATCAAGCGAAGCCCGTAGGTGAAGTCGTACCCGCTGACACCGTTGTCGGCCGGAGCCCTCGCACCGGAGGACGCGCTCCCGCCCGGGGGGGCAGTCATGACCTCGTAGGCGCCGAACAGGGTCGTGCGCTTGCCAAGCCGCCAATTCACTCCGGCGGCCGCCCTGGCCCCCAGGTGCAGCGTGGGATCGACCCGGGTGCCGAGCAGCCGGCCGGTGTAGTCGGGCTCGACGACGAAGAGCGCCGGACCGACGACCAGGTACGGCTCGAGTGCCGTCGTCTTCGTCGCGCCGGGCCACGACAGCGTGAGGCCGAAGGAGAGCGCGGTGCCGCGCGCGTCGTGGTCGAATGGCCGGATCCCCTCACCACCCAGCACGCCGCCGAGCGCGCCGATCGGAAGCGTCAGCTGCGGACGCAGCGGGGCAACATCGAAGCCGAGGTGGATGGCGGAGCTCACGTCGTTGAGGCGCTCCAGGATCGTGGCCGAGCCGGAGGGAGTGGCCATCTCGAGGTCCGCCTCGCCGGGAGACCAGGCGAGCGACGGCGAGCCCGCACCCAGCGTGATCGCCAGCAGGAGAGCCACGCCCAGCGGCCAGACGGCGGACGGCTTCATACGTGGGTTCGACGAACTGGACCGAGCCTTGTTCACCGCGTTCATGCTCGGATGACTGTCATCATGCCACGCGGCCCGCCGGGCCGCCACCCATCCGGGTGGCGCCAGGACGCCGTTGAAGGGCCGCGTACAATCGAGGGTCTATGTCGATCCTGCTCGAGGCACGCGGACTGGTCAAGGAGCTCGGCGGCCGGCGGGTCGTGGACGGCGTGGACCTGCGCTGCGCGGCCGGCCAGGTCGTCGGGCTGCTCGGCCCCAACGGCGCCGGCAAGACCACGACGCTGCGCATGCTGTACGGGTTCCTGCGCCCGGACGCCGGACGCATCGACGTGAACGGCGTGGAGCTCGGGCGCGACCTGGCCCGGGCCAAGCGCTCGATCGGCGTCTGCACACAGGACGATACCTTCGACGGCGACTTCACGGTCGAGCAGAACCTGACGATCGCCGCGACCTACTTCCGGCCGCGCCCGGAGGATCTCGGGCGGCGCGTGGCCGAGCTGCTGGACCGCTTCGAGCTGGCGCCCCACGCCCGGCAGAAGCCCGAGACGCTGTCGGGCGGCTACCGGCGCCGCCTGATGATCGCGCGGGCGCTGGTGCACCGCCCGCGCCTGCTCTTCCTGGACGAGCCCACCACCGGGCTCGATCCCCAGGCCCGCATGGGCGTGTGGGATCTGGTCGACGGCCTGCGCACCGAGGGGCTGGGCATCGTCCTGACCACGCACTACATGGACGAGGCCGAGCGACTGAGCGACTCCCTCACCGTGCTGGCGCGCGGTCGGGTGGTGGCGCACGGCACGGCCAAGGTCGTGCTGGGCGACCTGGTGGGCGAGCACGTCATCGTGCTCGACGCCGCCGCGGCGCCCGGCGTGGCGGCGTGGCTGCGGGAGCGCGGGCGCGGCGAGCCGGCCGGCGTGCTGGGTGCCTGGCACGTGCCGGTGTCGGGCGAGGAGCTGGCCGACTTCGCGCGCGCCTTCGCCTCGCTGCGCTACGAGGTGCGCGTCCCCACGCTCGACGATCTCTTCCTCAAGCTGGCGCTCGAGCCGTGAGCTGGCTCGTGGCCGCCGTCGACTGGCAGAGCCGGGCCGTGGTGGGCCGGCACCTGCGCGTGTACATGAGGAACTGGCACACGGCCCTCCTGCCGCCGGTCCTGGAGCCGATCACGATGCTGCTGGCCTTCGGCGTCGGGCTCGGCGGCTACGTCGCCAGCCTGACCTGGCAGGGCCACCCGGTCGCGTACATGACCTACGTGGCGCCCGGTCTGCTCGCCTACGCCACGTTCATGACGGCGATCTTCCAGTCGCTCTTCGGTGCCTTCATCCGCATGCGCTACCAGCGCACCTGGGAGGGGCAGCTCACCACCCAGGTCGAGCTGGCCCACGTCATCTGGGGCGAGGTGATGTGGGCGGGGCTGCTCGCCACGATGTACGTGGCCCTGGTGGCGGCGGTACTGACCGGCTTCCACGCCGCCGGCCTCGTGACCCTGCGGCTGATGTGGCTGCCCGCGCTGCTGCCCGTGAGCTTCGTGGCGGCGTGCGCCTTCGGCGCCCTCGGCCTCTGCTTCACCGCCCTGCTGCCGACCATCGACCACATGAACCTGCCGGTCTTCCTGCTCGTGCTGCCCATGGGACTCCTGTCGTCGACGTACTTTCCGCTCGAGCATCCGGTCCTGGTGGCGATCAATCTCGCCAATCCGCTCTATCACCTGGCCCAGGCCTTCCGGGGCCTGCTCATCGGCGGCCCCGCGGCCGCCCCGCTGGCCGGCGTGGCCCTGCTGTCGGCGATCATGCTGGCCGTGCTGGTGCCGCTGGACCTGCGGCTGCTGCGCCGCCGCGTGCTGGGGGAGTAGCCGATCCGGCTACCCTCGGCGCGGAGTTGGATGTAGCGTACCGCCATGCCACCCACTCGGTCAGCCCGCCCGAACCTCATCGTCATCCTGATCGACGACCTTCGGTTCGACGAGACCGGCATCACCGGCCACCCGTACATGAAGACGCCGCACATCGATCGCCTCGCGACCGAAGGTGCCCTGTTCCAGAACGCGTTTCACACCACGCCCCTCTGCTCGCCGAACCGGGCGTCGATCCTGACCGGACAGTACGCCTCGCGCCACGGCATCTTCGACAACGTCGGCCGGGACGCGCTGAGCCACCAACTGCCCAACTACCACCGCGAGCTGCAGCGGCTCGGCTACGAGACGGCGCACATCGGCAAGTGGCACATGGGCAACGACGCCCGGCCCCGGCCGGGCTACGACACCTGGATCAGCTTCCGCGGCCAGGGCACGATCGTCGACCCCGTGCTGTGGGAAAACGACGAGGAGCGTCCGGTACCGGGCTACGTCACCGATCTGCTCTCCGAGCGCGCCGTCGACTTCGTCGACCGCGCCCGCGCACGCCCCTTCGCACTGTTCCTCTCGCACAAGGCGGTGCATCCGGACGTGCAACAGCAGCAGGACGGCACGCTCGACATGAGCACGATGCGCGGCTACCTGCTGCCCGATCGCCACCGCGATCTGTATCAGGGCGCGCACTACCCCTTGCGTCCGAGCGTGCGCTCCCTCGCCGAGGTGGTCGCCGACAAGCCGGTCTGGCGGGAGGTGTTCGCGCGCCGCGACGCCCACCGCGCCAACCAGACGCTGGCCAGCACCATGCGCGGCTCCGCCCAGGAAGAGATCCGCAAGCGAGCGGCGATGATGGCCTCGGTGGACGAGGGCGTCGGCGCCCTGCTCGAGACCCTGGACCGGCGCGCGCTCGCGGACGACACGCTGATCCTGTTCCTCGGCGACAACGGGTTCTTCTTCGGCGAGCACGGCCTCGAGGCCGAGCGTCGCTTCGCCTACGAGGAGGGCATCCGGACCCCGTTCTTCATCCGCTTCCCGCGGCTGATCAAGCCCGGGACCACGGTGGCGCCCCTGGCGCTGGCGATCGACATCGCGCCGACGATGCTCGAGCTGGCAGGCGGCACCCCCGGCCCGCACGTGCAGGGCCACTCGCTCCTGCCGCTCCTGAAGGGCCACCCCCGCCGCTGGCGCTCGTCATTCCTCGTCGAGTACTTCAACGAATCCGCCTTCCCGTGGCTCGTCGGCATGAGCTACAAGGCGATCCGGACCGAGCGCCACAAGCTCATTCGCTGGACGCACAAGGACGGCGTCGACGAGCTCTACGATCTCGAGCAGGATCCGTACGAGATGGCGAACGCGATCGGAGACTCCGCCCACGCCGAGACGCTCAAGCGCCTGCAGCGCGAGCTGCGGGCGCTCGTCGCCGACGCCGTCGGGCTGTGACCCGGCCCCGGAACCATCAGCTCGCGAGCGTGGTCGGCATCACCATCTCCGGTCGCGGCCGGTAGGCGGGCCGCCACGACCGGCGAGGCTCTCTAGACTTCCCGGTACGGCTGCCCCCAGCGGTCCTGGTAGACGATGTCGCCGAGCGGTCCCCGGCCGACGGGACCGAACTTCCCCATGGGGTAGCCGATGGGCAGGATGGCGTAGGAGTGGACGCCGGGCGGCAGGCCGAGCGCGGCTTCCGCTTCCTTCTCGTAGAGCAGGTGGCGAGTCGTCAGCGTCGCCCCCAGCCCCAGCGCCCGCGCCGCCAGCAGCATGTTCTGCACCGCCGGGTAGATCGAGGCGCCTGACCAGCGCGTGGGCGCCGCCGTTCCCTCTTCGAGGCAGGCGACGATCCAGACCGGCGCCTCGTGAAAGTGATCGGTCAAGTACTCCACGGCCGCGTGCTGGCGGTCGTAGGCCTCGCGGCTCACGCCGGGCGGCGGCGTGCTCTTGAGGTAGCGCGGCCCCACGACCTCGTCGAAGGCGCGCTTGTAGTACGCCTGCACGGCCTGCTTGATCTTGACGTCCTTGATGACCAGGAACCGCCACCGCTGGGTATTGCCGCCGTTCGGCGCGCACACGCCGGCGCGGAGGATCTTGGCGATGAGCGCGTCGGGCACCGGATCCGGCTTCAGCCGCCGCATGGCCCGCATCGTCTGCATGACCTCGAACAGGTCGCTCGTGTCGGACATGACGTCCCTCCTTGGATGCTCACCAGCCGATGACGCCGTGGTCGTGCGCCAGCATTGCGCCTCCCGCGGCCCCCGTCAAGCGCGCTACTTGGTCAGCGCCTCGCGCATCCGCGCCAGCGCCGAGCCGTAGACGTGCTCGGGCCGCAGCACCATCGCGACGCGCCGGTCGGCGGCCGCGATCCGGTCGTACTGCTCCCAGTCCGCGCTGCGCCGTCGGGTCGTGGCGCTGAAGATGTGACGGCGAGCCAGCCGGAGCGTCTCCGGATCGGTATTGCCGGAATGGACGAGCTCCGCCTTGCCCTCGAACACCAGGAACCCCGACCACCAGTCGACGTGCGACACCAGCACCGAGCAACGGGGATCCCGCAGGAGGTTCTTGAACTTCGCCCGGGTCTCGGTGATGGAGATGCCCACCCCACCGTCTCGCGGGTACACGGTGACGATGCTGAGCTGCGGCAGGCCGTTGCGCCTGAACGAGGTCAGCACGCCCTGCGGATTATCGTGGAGGAACTGCTCGATCTGCGGAGCCAGCGGGATCGATGTGGGCATGGGCGCCTTCCTTGGCGAGGATGCCGTCGTCTCGACGGCTCGGCCGGCATTCTATCCCGGCGCGCGCCGGGCCAACGCGGGTCGGCGCCGCTCGAGGATCACGGCCGTCTGGTAGCCGTACGCCTCCGGCACGCACGACAGCACCCGATACATCGGCGTCACGAGGCGGCAGAAGTAGTCGAGGTCATAGAATGTCTGCACCGCCCAGTTCCGGCTCCGACTGAAGACGAGCATACGGAAGTCCCGGTCGCCGGGCCGATAGACACCGCTGGCCCTCAAGCGCCGGGCCAGCGGGGTGTCGGCGTGCGGGCCAGTCAGGAGATCGAGCGTGTGCCCGTCGTGGATCGTGAGATAGGCGCGCCCCCCGGGCGCGAGGATGCGGTGCAATTCGAGGAGCCAGCCCATCGCCATGTCGTCGATGTGCGTGAACACGGAGCCACAGTAGATCAGCTGAAAGCTTCGGTCCTCGAATGGCAGGTGGGGGATCGTCGTGGTCGTCGCGAAGTGGAAGGGCGGACTGAGGTGCTGCTGGCACCAGTAGATGTACTTGGCGGTGATGTCCGTTCCCCAGATCTCGCAGTCGGCGGCGCGATCGCTCAGACAGCGGATCAAGCGCCCGGCGGCACACCCGTGGTCGAGGATGCGATCACCCGGGCCGGGCACGAACCCGGTATCGGCCAGGAGGCGGAGCATCGTCTGCACGTGCGTTTCCGCCAGCGAGAGATAGACCGCGGAGGTGGTGCCATAGCCGGCAAAGAGATCGACCGGTGGGACTGGAAGACCGCGGTGAAGCTCGGGGGCGGCGTCGGACGTCGTGCCGATCCGGAAGGCTGCCAAATCCGGGCGGTAGGGGGCGTACTTCAGGACCGCCGCGTTGTTCGTCCGGTCATCGATGAGTCGCTGTAGCCGTCCTCGAAGCCACTGTTTCATGGTCCCGCGTTCCTCGGCTGCCTTGCGCAGCCGTCCGGCGGTCATGCAGCGGTCGAATTCGGTGCCCGGGCGCCATTGTAGGCATGTGGCCGATCGTCCGCTGGCCGTCGTCCGCCGGCGGAATCCTCAGGGCCTGTCGAGGGGCTGCCGGATCACGGTTCGGCGCGATAGCGCTCGAGCGCCTCGGGATCGATGACGGCGCCCAGGCCGGGGGCGTCGGTGAGGCGGATGACCCCGGCCTCGAGGTTCACCGGGTCTCGCACCACGTCACCAGCCATCTTGAGGGGGCCGACGGCCTCGCAGCCTGGCAGGACCGCATCGCTCGTGGCTGCTACCGCCGCCTCGGCCAGCGTCGACAGGGTCAGGCCGAAGCCGTGGCCGATGACCACGCGCAGGCCGGCGGCAGCCGCGCACTCGATCATCTGCCGCGTGCGAAGGAGTCCCCCCTGCTTCATGACCTTCAGCTTCACGATGTCGGCGGCCTCCCGCCGGATGATGTCGATCAACGAGGCCGGTCCCGTCACGCTCTCGTCCGCCATCAGGGGCACGCCGATCTGGCCGCGGATCCTGGCGAGGCCGGCGATGTCGGTCCGCGGGATCGGTTGCTCGACGAGCGTCAGCGCATACGGCTCGAGGCGCCGGATGAAGGCCACCGACTCGGCGAGCGTGAGACTCTCGTTGAAGTCCACGCGCAGAGCCATGCGGTCCCCCACCGCGGCCCGGACGGCGGCGACCCGCTCGATACCTTCGGGCCCGCCGCCCGCGATCTTGATCTTCGCCGTCGTGAATCCACGCCGCTGCCATTCACCGGCCTCACGGGCGGCCTGGGCCGGAGCCACGGCCCCGATCCACGCGTTCAGCGTCACCTCGCGCGTGAGGGCCCCGCCGAGAAGCGAGTGGACGGGAAGATCGAGCGCACGTCCCTTCAGATCGAGGAGCGCCATCTCGATGGCGGCCTTCGCCTCGAAGCCGTCCGCCACCCCCTCGCGGTCCATGAGCGCCAGCGCACGATGGAGGTTGAACGGGTCGCCGCCCACGAGCACGGGCGCCAGCCGAGCCACCGCATCGCGGATGTCGGTCGCCGTCACCAGCGAATAGCCCGGCGTGGGATCGACGTTGCCCCACCCCTCGACGCCCTCGTCGCTCGCCACCCGGACCAGCACACTCCGCTGGCCGACCGTCGTTCCATGGACGCCCACGACGGGAGTGGCGAGCGGCACTTCCACGATGATCGGCTCGATCACCTTGATCGCCGTCACCGTCGTGCCCTCGATCCGTGCGACAGCGTCACGATCCGACCGCGCCGAGCTCCAGGCGCGTGGGCACCGCGTCGCGCTCCGCCCGCTCGGCGGCCTGCGGGTCCCCCACCTCCACCCGATCCGCGGCCGGCCCCGCACGCTCCTTCAGCGCGCGCGCGGTTGCCTCGCCCCGGCGCTGACCGAGGGCCGTCACTTCGCCGTCGCTCAGCGGAGCGAGGTCGACCAGCCGGCGGAACAGGTCCTCGTAGAAAGCGCGATCGGCGCTGCCGCGGCCGACCAGCGCCAGCACGGCGCTGGCACGCTCGGCCTTCTTCCCCGAGCTCTTCTCGTAGGCGGTCGCGAACTCCTCGGCGGCCTTGGGGCCGCCGCGCTCGGTCAGCAACGCTTCCAGCGCCCGCTGGGTCTTCGCCTGATCGAAGGCCACCGGGCCGGGATCCTCGCCGGGTTTCACCTTCACCCCGAGACGCTGGGCCAGGTCCTGCCGCACGTGCAGCGAGCGCAATGCCTCGCCGTCCGCCTTCACCTCGAACCCGCCATGCACGGTGAGCTTGAGGCTGGTGCGCTTGCCGAGCATCTCGGCCACCCGCTGCAGCTTTTGTCGCTCGGGCGGCGGCACGGCGTCGCTACCCGGCTCGAAGGCAATGGTCTGCAGCGTCTCGGCGTCGCCGCCGAACAGCCCGGCCAGGGCCCGGAACGGCGACGTCACGATCTTGGTGACGACGGTGACCAGCGCCTGCCAGATGACCTGGCCGTAGCTGAACTCGGGGCTGTCGACGTTGCCCCGCACGGGAAGCGCGATGTCGATCCGTCCCTCCGAATCGCTCAGGATGGCGATGGCCAGGTCCAGGGGCAGGCGCATCGCGCCTGGGCTCTCGACCCGCTCGCCGAGCTGCAGCTTCTGCAGGACGACCCTGTTCTCGCCCACCAGCGCGCTGCGGTCGATCTTGTACTGCAGATCCACGTTCATGCTGCCCCCCACGATGCGCCGCCCGGCGAAGGTGGCGCTGTAGGGCGTCAGCGTGGACATCGGCACGTTACGGAAGGTCACGGTGATGTCGGTGAAGACCTTGGGTTGCAACGCGCTGAGCGCGCCGTCGACCTTGAGCGAGCCGAACTCGTCCACGCGGCCCTCGAGCTTCATGGTCGCGCGTGTCGCCGGGTCCGACCCCACGCCGACGACCACGCCGTTCAGCGAGTGCACCCGGGTCGCGAACGGCAGGACCAGGCTGAGGTCGGCGAAGCTCACCGCGCTGTCGTCGATCCGCACGCGCTCGACGATCACGGGGAAGTCCGCGGCCGCGTCGCTCCCGGCCGCCGGCGGTGGTCCACCCGGCGCCGAGGGAGCAGCAGCAGGAACGCCCGGAGACGGCGAGCGGGCCGGAGGACTGGCCGGCGCCGAGGTGGCCGCCGGGCCTGCGGCGGGCTTCATCAGCTTTGCCACGCTGAGGCTCTTGTCCTTGAAGATCACCAGCTTTCCGTCCAGCCCGGTCAGCTTCACCTCGGCAATCTCCAGCCGATCGGGGGCCAGCCCGAATCGGAGCTTGTCGGCATGCAGCGACTTCCAGGCCACGACCGGATCGCCGGCGGCCGCCTCGACCACCTGCAGACCGTCGATGTCGACGGCGCCGGTGTAGGTAACGGCGGCGCGACCGCGGCCGGCGCGGTACGTCAACTGCCCGGCCGTCGACACCTCACCGGAGCGGAGCACGACGTCGGCATTCTGGGCGATGTAGGGCTGGGCTGGAGTCAACGCGAGCCGGGCGAGGGCGAGCGCCGCATCGACCGCGGTCCCGTCCGGTGCCAGCCGGCCCTTGGCCGTGAAGCGACCTCCCTGGGCGACGCGGAAGCTCGCGTCGAACGGGACGGGTTTCTTGCCGTCGGTGCGCAGCTCTCGGGCACTGACCTTGATCCCGTTGATCTCGAGCTGGACGGGGGGAGTCATGCTGCGGTCGGCGATGGCGAGACGATGATCGGCGAAGTCGAATGCTTCGAGCGCGACCGTCCAGGGCTTGGAGGCGGCGGCCGGCGCGGTTCGAGGGCGAGCCGGAGCCGCCGCGGCGGGGCGGGCGGGCGGGCCTTGATCCGCCGGGCCCAGCATCGCCACGAGGGGGATCGAGCCGTCGGCGGCACGCACCACCGTCGTCTCTCCACCCGTCACCGCCAGGCGCGACACCGCGACGTGCTCGGCCCCCAGGTCGACGCGGCCGCCCTCGACCAGGATCTGGTCGAGCGAGAGCAGGCGCGCCTTCGCGCCGGTGGCCTCACTGACCGCCACCCGCGCGATCTTCACACCCACGCCTTCGACGACGCCGGCCAGTCCCGCCGGCCCACTCTCGAGCTTCGCGGAGAGATCGACGGTGAGATCGCCGACGCCGATCTCGAGCGGAGCCGCGCGGCTCTGGTCGGTGAAGGACAGCGCGATCTCCTCGACCCGGACCTTCTCCACTGCGAGACGCCAGGGGCGCGCATCGGGGCTGGCCACGGGCGGGGTGACCGTCGGCGCCGGAATGGCGGGCGCGGCGGCGGGGGCAGTCACCGGAGGGGTGATCATCAGGCGCTGCCAGTTCACGGTGCCGTCCCGGGCCATCGTGGCGGCCAGCCGGCCCCGGCTCACGGAGACCTCCGGCACCGTCAGCTCGCGCGTGATGAGATCGCCCCGACCGCCGGCCAGGCGGATCGTCTCGAGCGCGAGCAGCGGTGCTTTGTCCTCGCGATGGGCGAGGGCGAGCCCAGCCACCG
Source organism: uncultured Candidatus Rokubacteria bacterium (assembly GCA_963827505.1). Lineage (GTDB taxonomy): Bacteria > Methylomirabilota > Methylomirabilia > Rokubacteriales > CSP1-6 > AR5. The sequence continues at coordinate 1,283,506 of CAWHBD010000001.1, forward strand.
TGACGTCGATGCCCTCCACCTTCAGCGACGTGGCCCCATCCCGATAGGCGAGCTGATAGCGCACTTCGGCGTCGAGGCGCCCGGTCGGCTCGGCCAGGGCGACGTCCTCTTGCACGAAGCGCCACGGGGTAGCCAGCGGGAAGCCGCGGAGACCGAAGCGGCCGGTGGAGCCGAGCGGGACAAGGGCCACCTCGCCCTCCCAGTCCACGACGCCACCTCCGGTCAACGCCGCGGAAATGGCATACGGACCACGGCGCCCGGGCAAGGTCGCGATGTCACGAAGCTCGATGCTGATCGGCTCCACCGTCGCCTTCTGCGGCGCTCGGCCCGAAAGGTCCGTGAAGGACAGCACGCCCCCGCTCACCCGGGCGTGGTGCAGCAGCATCCGCGGCGGGGCGGTCGGCGCCGGCGCGGGCTCGCTCTGGGGAAAGGCGTCGAGCAGCTCGGCCACGTTCAGCCGGCCATCCGGGCCCAGGACCGCGTCCAGGCGGGGTGCGTCCAGCTGAATCTCGGCGAGCGTCCACGCCCTCCGGAACAGGCTCGAGAGCTCGAAATCGACGAAGAGGCGATCGAAGCCGAGCAGGGGCCGCCCGTCAGCCTCCTGGAGGCGGACGTGCTTCATCTCCAGCTTGAACAGGAGCGGGTTCAGCCGAACCTCGCCGATCTCCAGCCGCCGCTTGAGCTGCTCCTGGACGTAACGGGGCACGTACGTCTTGACCAACCGGGGCACGAGGAGGAAGCCGACGAGCGTGTACGACACGACGAGGACCACCAGCACGGCCACGGCGACGAGGAACGGGACCGTGGTGACCAGCCGCCGGGCCCATTGGGCCCAACGGCGAGGAGCGCCAGATGCCATGCAGAGATTCTCCGTGCGACCCGAAGATGTCGTCCGTCTCGGAACAGATGACCGTGATGATACCCACCGGCCGACGCCCCCGCTCGATCTCTTTCACGCGCGCCGGAGCCGAGCGAGGCTCGCCGGGCTATCCAGCGCCGACCGGGCGTGGGATCATGAACCGCTCGCAGCACTCGTTCGCGCGATTCAGGATCGGTGCGCGGGCGGAGCCGATGTCGCTGATGTTCTCCACCACCTGCCCGGAGCGCACCTCGGCTCTCGTCCTGTGCGGCAGCTTCGCCTGCATCAGGGCAGCGGCCTGGGCCGTCGACGAGGAGGGATGGAACACGCTGCTTCGCGGGTGGAGAGCCGGTGGGGTCAGGGCGTACTCGTGCCGATCAATGCACCGAGTCGTCAAGACGACGAGGCGTTCGTGCAGTGGTTCGCGCGAGCGATCCGCTGCGCCGGCGCCATCCGCGACGCGGTCCACCAGCTCGGGCTCGAGGTACGGACGGGGCTGCACACCGGCGAGTGCGAGATCGCGGGATCGAAGGTCAGCGGCATCGCCGTGCATACCGGCGCCCGCATCGCCACCGCCGCTCGGCCCCAGGAGGTCCTGGCGTCGGGGACCGACTGGCGACTCTTCGCGGTCACGTCGACCTGAGCCAGCCGTGGCGGGAGTGTTTGACACCTCGCGGCCTTTGATCGACGATGCGCCTCGGCCATGGAGCGTGACGCTGACGTCGTCGTCGTGGGTGCCGGCATCGTCGGCTGCGCCACCGCGTACTTCCTCGCACGCCGGGGCCTGCGCGTCGTCGTCGTGGAGCGGGGGCCCGTGCCGGGCGAGCAGTCGCGGAAGAACTGGGGCTTCGTCCGCCAGCAGGGGCGCGATCCGCTCGAGCTGCCGCTCGTCGTGGAGGCGAACCGGCTCTGGCAGGGCCTCGAACGCGAGCTGGGGGCCGACCTCGAGTGGGTCCGGGGCGGCAACCTCGCGCTGGCCGCTGACGACGCGCGGATGGCGCGATTCGAAGCCTGGCTGCCCGTCGCGCGCGACTTCGGGCTCGAGACGCGGCTGCTCCGCGCCCGGGAACTCGACGCGGTGGTGCCCGGCCTGGCCGGCGGCTGGGTCGGCGGTATGCACACGCCGGGCGACGGGCACGCCGACCCCGAGAAGACCACCGACGCGTTCGCCCGGGCCGGCATCGCCCACGGGGCCACCCTGCACCTGGAGTGTGCGGTCCAGGCCGTGACCACGCGGGCCGGCGCCGTCGCCGGGGTCGTCACCGAGCAGGGCGAGATCCGCGCACCGGCGGTGGTGTGCGCAGCCGGCGCCTGGTCCGCGCGGCTGGCCCGCACGCTCGGCCTCGACCTCCCCCAGCGCTGGGTGCGCGGCACCGTGGCGCGCACGACGCCGGCGCCGGCCGTGACCGCCTGCGCGGTGTGGGGGCCGGGCGTGGCGTTCCGTCAGCGGCGCGACGGCAGCTTCACCATCGCCGCCGGCGGCGCTCTCGACCACGACCTCACCCTCGACTCCCTTCGCCAGGTCCGCTTCTTCCTGCCGAACTACTGGAAGAACCGGGCGCTGTTCCGCTTCCACGTTGGCCGGCCTCTGCTGGCAAGCCTGCTCGCCGCGCTGCCCGGCTCGGCGGCGCGCCGGCGGCCGCTGGTCTGGGACCGCGGCCGCGAGCCGCAGCCCAATCCGGCCAAGGTACGGCGCAGCCTGGCCGAGCTGCAGCGCGTGCTGCCCGCGCTTCCGCCCCTCGGCATCACACGGCGCTGGGCCGGCTACATCGACGCCGCGCCCGATCTCGTCCCCGTGCTGGGCGAGGTTCCCCGGCTCCGCGGCTTCGTGCTCGCCACCGGCTTCAGCGGTCACGGCTTCGCGATGGGGCCCATTGCTGGCCGTCTCGTCGCCGAGCTGATCGCGGACGGCAAGACCTCTCTCGACATCACCGGCTTTCGCTTCTCGCGCTTTGCCGAGGGCGCCGTCGGCCGGCCGCGCAACGTCCTGTGACGGCGCGCGCGGCCGGCTACGCTGTCGCCCTCGACGTCGGCGGCACCTTCACCGACGTTGCGCTCGTGCACGAGGCCAGCGGCCGACTCTGGGTCACCAAGACGCCGACCACCCCCGACGACCCCTCGACCGGGTTCATCGCCGGCATCGACAAGGCGCTCCGGCTGGCCGGCGTCGAGCCGCAGGGGCTGCGCCACGTCCTGCACGGCACCACGACCGCCACCAACGCGATCCTCGAGAGCAAGGGCGCGCCGACCGGCCTGCTCACCACCGCCGGCTTCCGCGACGTGCTCGAGATCGGACGCCACGACATCCCCCGGCGCGCCAACATGTTCGCCTGGGTGAAGCCGCTCCGGCCGGTCCCGCCCGAGCGCATCTTCGAGATCGGCGGGCGCATCACCGTCGACGGCACCGAGATCGAGCCGCTCGACGAAGCCGCTGTGCGCGCGGCGGCCCGCCGGCTTCGCCAGGCCGGTGTGGACTCGATCGCGGTCGTCTTCCTGCACAGCTACGCCAACCCCGCGCACGAGCGGCGCGCGCGCACACTGCTCGTCGAGGAGCATCCCGGCTGCGCGGTGTCGCTGTCGAGCGAGGTGCTGCCGGTCTTCCGCGAGTTCGAGCGCTCGATGGGCACCGTGCTCAACGCTTACGTGCAGCCCCTGGTCGGGCGCTATGTGGGGCGCCTGGCCGAGCGGCTCACCGGGCGGGGCATCCGGGCGCCGCTGTCGATCATGAAGTCCAACGGCGGCGTCATCGGCGCCGACGTCGTGCGGACCCAGGCGATCCACACCGCCCTGTCCGGCCCCGCCGCCGGCGTGATCGGCGCGCGGCGGATCGGCGAGGCGGCCGGGTTTGACAATCTGATCTCCGTGGACGTGGGCGGCACCAGCGCGGACGTGTGCCTCATCCGCGGCGGCGAAGCCGAGGTGACGGTCGAGGGCCGCATCGGCAGCTGGCCGCTCCACGTGCCCATGATCGATATCCACACGATCGGCGCCGGCGGCGGATCCATCGCGCGCGTCACCGAGGACGGCACCCTGACGGTGGGCCCCGAGAGCGCGGGGGCGCAGCCGGGGCCGGTGTGCTACGGCGCCGGCGGCGAGGAGCCCACCGTCACCGACGCCCACCTCGTGCTGGGCCGCATTCCGGCGCACCTGCTGGGCGGCGAGATCGCTCTCGACGTCGACCTCGCTCGGCATGCGATCGAGGAGCGGGTGGCTCGGCCGCTGGGCCTGCGCCTGGAGGCGGCCGCCCAGGGCATTCTCGACATCGTGAACAACAACATGGTGGGGGCGCTGCGGCTGGTCTCGGTCGAGCGGGGCTACGACCCGCGCGACTTCGTGCTGGTGCCCTTCGGCGGCGCCGGTCCCCTGCACGGCGCCGATCTGGCCGCGCTCCTCGCCATGCCCACGATCGTCGTCCCCCGCCACCCCGGCGTGCTCTCGACGTTCGGGCTGCTCGGCACCGAGGTGCGCAACGACTACGCGCGCACAAGCCTGCAAAAGCCCCCCGACTACGACCTCGGCGCCATCGCCGCGGTGTACGCCGAGCTCGAGGGCCAGGCCCAGGCCTGGCTGGCCGCCGAGGGTGTGGCCGCCGCCGGCCGCCGGGTCACGCGCCTGGCCGACCTGCGCTATCGCCACCAGGGCTTCGAGCTGACGGTGCCCTGGCCCGAGCGCGATCTCGCGGTGGCCCCGTTGCTGGCGCGCTTCCACGAGCGCCACCGCCAGCTCTACACGTACGCGCTGGCCGAGGCGCCGGTCGAGATCGTCACGCTGCGCGTCGCCGCCGCCGGCCGCGTCCGGCGCTTCACCGTCCCGTCCCTCGCCCGCGGCGGCGCCCCGCGCGGGCGGCCGGCCCGGCGCCGCGTGTACTTCGCCGGCGCCGGCTGGACGGCCTGTCCGTGCATCGAGCGTGGCCGGTTGGGGGCGGGCGCCGTGGTGGCGGGCCCGGCGGTCGTCGAGCAGCTCGACGCGACGACCGTGGTGCCGCCCGGCCGGCGGGCCACCGTCGATCGCGCCGGCAATCTGGTGATCCGCGCGGGGCGGCGGGCGCGATGAGACGGTCGTCCCCTCCGCGCCGTCCCCGTGCCCTCGCTCCCGACCCGGTGACGCGGGAGATCATCCGCGGCGCTCTCCGGGCGGCGCAGACGCAGATGGAGGCGGTCATCGAGCGCACCGCGATGTCACCGTTCATCCGCGAGAAGAACGACTACTTCGCGGGCATCCTCGACGCGCGCGGCCGGGTGGTGTGCGGCACCATGGTGCCGCTCTTCGGCAATCTCACGCAGATCATCTTCGAGCAGTACCCGCCGGAGACGATGCGTCCCGGCGACCTCTACTGGTACAACGACTGCCACGGCTCGCACGGCGGCGTCTCCCACTCGCCGGACATGGTCTTCGCGGCCCCGGTGTTCCACCGCGGCCGGCTCGTGGCCTTCTCGCAGACGTGGGGTCACTTCTGGGACATCGGCGGTCTCCGGCCCGGCAGCATCTCGCCGGACGCGACCGAGATCTTTCACGAGGGAATCATCGTCCCCGCCATCCGCATCTACCGCGAGGGCGTGCTCAACGACGAGGCCTTCCGCATCTTCCTGCGCAACTCGCGCTTCCCGGACATCCTTCAGGGCGACATCCGCGCGGTGCTGGCCGGCTGCCGCCTGGGCGAGCGGCGCGTGCTCGAGCTGTTCGAGCGCTTCGGCGCCGACACGGTGCTGGCGGCGTGGGCGCTCTTCGAGCAGCAGTGCCGCGACACCATCCGCAAGACGCTGGAGTCGCGGATCCCCGACGGGACCTACGAGAGCGAGGACGCGGTGGACGGCGACGGCATGAGCGGCCGATCCTTCCACGTCCGCATGCGCCTCACCAAGGAGGGCGGCCGGATCAGCCTCGACACCCGGGAGAGCGACGACCAGGCGCGGGGGCCGATCAACTTCATCATGCACGCCAGTGTCCCCAAGCTGATCGTGGGGATCTACCTCCTCGCCGGCCACCCGACGGTGCTGCTCAACGACGGTGCCCAGGACGCCATCGACGAGGTGCTGGTGCGGCCGGGGAGCATCCTGCAGCCCCACTGGCCGGCCGCGCTCGGCAACCGGGCCCACACGCTGGCCCGGGTCCAGTCGAACGTGCTCGCCCTGCTCGCGCTGGCCACCGGCGGTGACGTCGCGGCGTCGAACTCGGTCTACAACATCTACTTCCTGCGCGGCTTCGACCAGCTCCGGAACGAGTTCTTCCTGTGCAGCGACGGAGTGGCGGTGGGCTACGGCGCCCGGCCGTTCGCCGACGGCCTCGACGCGATCTACTACGTGGCGCAGAAGAACTATCCGGCCGAGTTCATGGAGATGGTGTTCCCGCTGCGCCTGCGCCGGTACGCGCTCCATCAGAACTCGGGCGGGCCCGGTCGCTTCCGCGGGGGACGGGCGTGATCCGGGAGCTCGAGCTGACCACCGACGAGGCCGTCGTGGCCATTCGGCAGGACAACATCCTGTTCCCGCCGGCCGGCGTGAACGGCGGCCACGCCGGCCGGCCGGGCTCCTGCATCGTCAACCCCGGCCGCCCCGACGAGCGCCGGCTGGCCCCGATGTCCGACGGCAACGTCCTGCGTCGCGGCGACGTGCTCCGGCTGGCGACCAGCGGCGGCGGGGGCTGGGGACATCCGTTCGACCGGCCGCTCGACCGCGTGCGCCAGGACGTGCTGGCCGGCGTCGTGTCGGTCGACGCGGCTGCCGGCGACTACGGTGTGGTCATCGACGCCGGGGGGACGGTCGACGGGCCCGGTTCGGAGGCACTACGCGCGGGCTCGCGGGGGCCGGTGCGGATGTTCCACCGCAACGGTTACTTCGGCCCGCTGGTGGAATCCGGCCGGTGACGGCCGCCGGTCGCTTGCCTACTCCGACGGGCCTACCGTACAATCCCGCCACATCGCAGGCCCGCAACGCCCCTGGGAGGCCGCCCATGACCGACCGCCGCTCCTGGCTGATGCTCGCCCTCGCTCTGACCCTCGCGCTGACGGCGGCGCTCCCGTCGGCGGCGGTCGCGCAAACGCGCTTCGTGTTCGCCAACGAGAGCCCATACGACACGATGGACCCGCACGCGGCCTTCGACGTCGGTCGGGTGGCGGTGCGCCTGAACCTCTACGACGGCCTCTACCGCTGGCTCGACAATCCGCCCAAGCTCGAGCCGTGGCTGGCCGAGAGCCACACGATCTCCCCCGACGGGCTCACGTATACCTTCAAGCTGCGGCGGGGGGCCAAGTTCCACGACGGCTCCGAGATCACGGCCGAGGACGTGCGTTATTCCGCCGAGCGCATCCTCGCCCTGAAGAAGGGCGCGGCCGCGCTCCTGGCCACGATGATCGCGCCGGGCAGCACGAAGGCCGTCGATCGGAACACGGTCCAGTTCACGCTCCTCAAGCCGTCGGCGATCTTCCTGGCCGTGGTGCCCGAGGTGCACGTCGTGAACGCCGCCCTCCTCAAGAAGAACGAGAAGGACGGTGACTGGGGCGCGACCTGGCTCACCAGCAACGACGCTGGCTCCGGCTCGTACATGCTCTCGCGCTACGATCCCGCCGTCGGGTTCATCGCCAAGCGGTTCCCCGGCCACTTCCTGCCGTGGGGGGCCAAGTACATCGACGAGATCGAGTTCCGGCTGGTCAAGGAAGACAACACGCGCGTGCTCGGCATGATCAAGGGTGACTACCAGGGCACCGGCGGCTACCTTCCCAACGACCAGGTCAAGCGCCTGCGCGAGGCCTCGAACGTCAAGATCCTCGAGCAGGAATCGATGCGGATCATGATGTTCCAGATCAACAACCAGCGGGCCCCGCTCACCGACGTGCACGTGCGCCGCGCCATCAGCTACGCGTTCGACTACGACGGCTTCAACAAGGACATCCTGGGGGGCTCGGTCGAGCGCAACCCGGTGCCGATCCCCAACAACCTGTGGGGCGTCCCCCGCGACGTCAAGGGTTACAGCTACAACCTGGATCGGGCCAAGCAGGAGCTGAGCCAGGCCGGCGCCAAGGTCGACCGGCCGATCACGGTCGGATATCTGCAGGGGTTCAGCCAGACCGAGCAGGCGGCGACGGTGATGGCCAACGGCCTGCGCAAGCTCGGCCTCGAGACCAAGATGACCAGCGAGCTGTGGCCGGCCATGGTCGAGCGGATGAAGAAGCCGGAGACGTCGCCCGACCTGGTGGTGTACTGGATCAGCACCTACTACGCCGACCCCAACAACTGGATCGGCGAGATGTTCCACTCCGGTCAGTGGGGGACGTTCAAGGCGTCGAGCTTCTACAAGAACCCGCGGGTGGACGAGCTGCTCGACGTGGCGCTCAAGTCCACGGACCGCAAGGTGCGCGACAAGGCGTACCAGGACGCCGCCCGCATCGTGGTCGAGGACGCCGCCGGCGTGTGGATCTACAACACGAAGTACTTCGGGCCGTGGGCGAAGAATCTCGAGGGTATTCGCTTCAGCCCCATCGGCAATGGCCAGGAGATCCGCTGGCTGCACTACTCGAAATGACCCGGAGGGGGGCTTCGCCCCCCTTCCGGCGGTCGTCGCGCGTCTGGTGACGCGCTCCTTCCTGCCTCCCCCCAGGATTCGGTTGCGCCGGCAAAGCCGGCGCTCGACATCCGCCTGAAAATACGTCGGCGATGAGATTGCTCGCACTCGCACTACACCGGCTCGCCTGGTTCGTGCCGACGTTGCTGGGCCTGCTCGTCGTGACGTTCTTCATCTCGCGCGTGATTCCGGCCGATCCGGTGGCGCTGGTGGCGGGGGAGACGGCGACGCCGGCCCAGGTGGAGGCGTTGCGGCGGCAGCTCGGGTACGACCGGCCGCTGCCCGTGCAGTTCGTCCAGTACGTCGGGCGACTGGCCCGCGGCGACATGGGCACCAGCATCTTCACCCGCCGGCCGATCGTGGAGGACCTCACGCACCGCCTGCCGGCCACGATCGAGCTGACCGTGGTGGCGATGGTCGTCTCCATCGTCATCGGCATTCCGCTCGGCGTGCTCTCGGCGCTCTGGCGCAACTCGCTGCTCGACCACGTCCTGCGAGTGGTGACGGTGTCGGGGCTGGCCATCGCCAGCTTCTGGCTGGGGATCATGCTGCAGCTCCTCTTCGCGATGCGGCTGGGCTGGACGCCGCTGAACGGGCGCCTGCAGGGGTTCCCGCCGCGGTCGATCACCGGCTTCTACCTGGTCGACGCCGCCCTCACCGGCGACTGGCCGACGTTCGCAGGTGCGGCGTGGCACCTGGTGCTGCCCGCGGCCACCCTCGCCTTCCCGGCGCTGGCCACGCTCGTGCGCTTCACCCGGGCTGGCGTCCTCGACGTGATGCAGTCGAACTTCGTCCTCTATCAGCGGGCCATGGGGTTGCCGCGCACCCTCATCGTCTGGAAGTACATGCTTCGCTCCGCGCTCACCTCGACGGTGACCCAGATCGGCCTCCTCTTCGGCATTCTCCTGGCCGGCGCCGTGGTGACGGAGGCCGTGTTCGACTGGCCCGGCATCGGCACCTACGCGGTGAGCTCCATCCTCCGCTCCGACTACAACGCGGTGATGGGCTTCACCATCTGGGCGGGGGCGGTCTTCATCGTGGTCAACCTGCTCGTCGACGTCGCCCAGACCCTCGTCGACCCCCGGGAGCGCGCGACCTGAACCAATCGAAGGGGGCCTCGACTCAGTTGAACGCGGCAAGGTTCGTGTTGGCGAAACTGGCGAGGGACCGCTCGGCTCTCATCGGGCTCGTGCTGATCGCCGCGCTGGTGGTGTCGGCGTTGCTGGCGCCGGTGCTGGCCACGCACCCGGACGACGTGTTCGAGCTGCACCCGGCCGAGCGGCTGAGAGCGCCCAGCGTCACTCATTGGTTGGGCACCGACAGGATGGGAGCAGACGTCTACAGCCGCCTCCTGTTCGGGGCCCGCATCACGATCCTCATCGGCGTGATCGCGGTCGGCGCCTCGCTGCTCGTCGGCGTGCCGGTCGGGCTCGTGGCCGGCTACCATCACGGCTGGCTCAGCGACCTGCTGATGCGCGTGTCCGACATCTTCCTGGCGGTGCCGCAGGTGGTGCTGGCCATCGCGATCGCCCAGACGCTGGGCCCCTCGCTGCCCAACGTCATCCTCGCGCTCTCGGCCACCTACTGGCCGTGGTTCGCCCGGGTGGTGTACGCGGAGACGCGCACGCTCCAGAAGGAAGTGTTCGTGGAGAGCACGGCGGCGCTCGGCGCCTCGCCCTGGCGGCTGACCGTGCTGCACGTGCTGCCCAACATCGCCTCGCCGATCATCGTGCGCGCCTCGATCGGCATGGGGTTCACCATCCTCACCGCCGCCGCCCTCGGCTTCCTCGGACTGGGGCCGCCGCCGCCCACCCCCGAGTGGGGCCGGACCATCGCCGAGTCGCGCGAGTTCCTGCCCGACGCGTGGTGGTACGCGGCGGCGCCGGGGCTGGCCATCTTCCTCACCGTGATGGGCTTCAACCTGCTCGGCGACGGCCTCCGCGACGTCCTCGACCCGCGGCTGCGCCGCAGCCGCACCGCCCGCGATGGCTGAGCTCCTCGCCGTCCGCGGCCTGAGCGTCGACTTCGTCACCGATGGGGGGGTGGCGCAGGTGCTCGACGGCATCAGCCTCGACGTCGGCCCCGGCGAGGTCGTCGGCCTGGTCGGCGAGAGCGGGTGCGGCAAGACCACGCTGGCGCGCGCCATCCTCGGGATCCTGCCGGCCGGGCCGGCTCGCATTCGCGGCGGCGTGGTGCGCTTCAAGGGCACCGACCTCCTCGGCCAGGACCCCGCCGTGGTGAATGACCGCGTGCGGGGCCGCGCCATCACCTTCATTCCCCAGGATCCCTCCACCTCGTTCAGCCCCGTCTTTCCCGTCGAGACCCAGATCATGGATCTCATGAAGTGGAAGTCGCCGCGGGTGGCCAGCGGGGGTGGCCCGGGGACGTGGTCGGGCTACCCGCGGGAGCGCTACCGTGCCGACCGCGACGCCGTGCTGGAGACGCTGCGGGCGGTCCAGATCCCCGAGCCCGCCCGGGCCCTGCGCCGGCTGCCCCACGAGTTCTCCGGCGGCCAGCGCCAGCGGCTGATGATCGCGATGGCGCTGCTGCCGCGTCCCGATCTGATCATCGCCGACGAGCCGACCACCTCGCTCGACGTGACGATCCAGGCCCAGATCCTCCGCCTCCTGCGCGAGCTGGTGAAGGAGCGCGGGGTCTCCGTCCTCTTCACCACCCACGACCTCGGCACCGCCCACGAGATCTGCGACCGGATCGTCGTGATGTACGCCGGCCAGGAGATGGAGGCGGCGCCGGCCGACGCGTTCTTCGGCAGGCCGGCCCACCCGTACACGCGGCGGCTCCTGGCCAGCGTCCCCACCGGCACCGGCGAGCTCCGCGATATCCCGGGCGAGGTGCCGAGCCTCGTCGCCCCGCCGTCGGGCTGCCGCTTCCACCCGCGCTGCGAGGACGCCACGCCGGAGTGTCGCGCCGACCGGCCGGCGCCCCGCGCGCTGGCCCGCGATCACGACGTGCGCTGCCATCACCCGGTGGACGGATCCGGCCGGTGAGCGTCCCGCCGCCGCTCCTCGAGCTGGTCGACCTCACCCGGCACTTTCCCGTCCGCAACGCGTTCGGCCGGCGCACCGGCTGGATCCGGGCCGTCGACGGCGTCTCGCTCGCCGTGTGGCCGGGCGAGACGCTGGGTCTGGTGGGCGAGAGCGGCTGCGGCAAGTCGACGCTCGGCAAGACGGTCATGGGCATCCACGCTCCGACCGCCGGCGACATCCGCTTCGCCGGCCGCGAGATCGGCCGCCTGCCCCCGCCCGAGCGGCGCGCGATCGCCAAGCACCTGCAGTACGTCTACCAGGACCCCGGCGCCTCGCTCGATCCGCGCTGGAAGGTCGTCCACTCGCTTCACGAGCCCCTGAAGATCCACACGCGCCTCTCCCGGACCGAGCGCGAGGAGCAGGTGCGGGCGATCCTCGCCGCCGTCGGCCTGCCGGGCGCCCACCTGGATCTCTACCCGCACGAGCTGAGCGGCGGCCAGCAGCGCCGGGTCGGGCTCGCGCGGATCCTGACGCTGCGACCGCGGATGGTCATCCTCGACGAGCCGACCTCCGGGCTCGACGTGTCGGTCCAGGCCAGCGTCCTCAAGCTCTTTCGCAGCCTGCAAGAGACCTTCGCGCTCACCTACGTCTTCATCTCGCACGACCTCGCCGTCGTCCGGGCCATGTGCGCCCGCATCGCCGTGATGTACCTGGGCCGGATCGTCGAGCTGGGCGAGACGGCCGTCGTCTTCGAGCAGCCGCGCCATCCCTACACGCGCTCGCTGCTGGCGGCGGTGCCGCGCATCGGCGGGCGCCGGATCACCCTCGACTTCGCCCTCGAGGGCGAGCCGCCCAACCCTCGCGACGTGCCGACCGGCTGCCGGTTCCGCACGCGCTGCCCGCTCGTGCAGGACGTGTGCGCCGCCGAAGAGCCGCCCCTGCGCACCGTCGAGGGCCGCCAGGTGGCCTGCCACTTCGCCTGAGGCTGACGGTGCACGGCGCCGAGCTCATCCTGGGGCTCCTCATCGCCGTCGCGGCGCTCGTCACCCTCGCGCGCCGCCTCGAGATCGCCTACCCGATCTTCCTCGTCATCGGCGGGCTGGGCCTCGGGCTCATGCCGGGCGTGCCGCGGATCCACGTCGATCCCGACCTGATCTTCCTCATCGTCTTGCCGCCCCTGCTCTACATCGCGGCGTTCTACACCCCCATCCAGAACCTGCGCGCGAATCTCGGGACCATCAGCTCGCTCGCGGTCGGTCTGGTCATCGTCTCGGCCTGCGCGGTGGCCGTGGTGGCCCACGCCCTCGTTCCGGGCATCTCGTGGTCGGCGGCCTTTGCGCTGGGCGCCATCGTGGCGCCCCCCGACGCGATCGCGGCCACCGCGGTCACGAGACGGCTGGCCGTCTCGCGCCAGATCGTGACGATCCTCGAAGGCGAGAGCCTGCTCAACGACGCCACGGCCCTGACCATCTACAGCATCGCCCTCGCGGTCGCGGCCGGGGCCGTCTTCTCTCCGACCGGGACCGTCCTCACGTTCGCGGGCGCGATCCTGGGCGGCGGTGCCATCGGTGTCGCCGTGGGGTGGATCGTCGCCCACATCCGGGCGCGCATCGAGGACACCCCGGTGGAGATGACCATCTCGCTGCTGACGCCGTACGCCGCGTTCCTGCCGGCCGACCGGCTCGACGCCTCGGGGGTCATCGCGACGGTGGCGGCCGGCCTCTACCTGGGGCACCGCGGCTCCCACATCATGGGCGCGGACGCCCGGCTGACCGGGCGCGCTGTCTGGGAGACGATCACCTTCCTGCTGAACGGCCTCGTCTTCATCGTCATGGGGCTGGAGGTACCGCTGCTCCTGCGTACGCTCACGCTGGAGCAGGCGATCCAGCTGATCGGCATCGGCGTCGCGGTGACGGTCCTGCTGGTGCTCGTCCGGGCCCTGTGGATGCTTGTGACCGTGTTCCTGCCCCAGCGGATCCAGGGGCAGCGGAACGCCCTCGCCTGCTCGCTCGTCCTCTCCTGGGCCGGGATGCGCGGCGTCGTCTCACTGGCTGCCGTCCTGGCGCTCCCGCTGACCGTGTCGGGCGGACGGCCGTTCCCGGGTCGCGAGGCCCTGGTGATCGTCACGCTCACCGTCATCGTGCTCACACTGGTCGGGCAGGGGCTGACGCTGCCCTCGTTCATCCGGGCGCTCCGTCTGGGTACGGACCCCGGGCTCCGCGAGGAAGAGGCCCGCGCCAGACAGCGCTTGCTGGAGGCCGCCACCCGACGCCTCGACGAGCTGGATCCGGTGTGGCCGGGCCATCGTCCCCTCCTCGACCAGCTGCGGGAGACGTACCGCCACCGCTCCGAGCACGTCGAGCGCCAGCGGGATGCCGCCGAGGGCGACGAGGAAGACCGCGAGCTGATCGAGCACCGGGAGATCCGGCGCACGGTCATCGGCGCGGAACGGGAGGCGCTGCTGCGCCTTCGCGCCGAGGGCGAGGTCAGCGACGAGGTGCTGCGCGACCTCGAGCGCGAGCTCGACCTCGAAGAGCGCCGCATGGATGCCTGAGGTCCTCTGATACGGTTGTCACCGAAGGAGGTTCACGCATGGCCATTCCGCCGGGTGACGTGGTCAAGCAGCAGGTCGCCGCCCACTGGGATCGGCGCGCCGCCCACTTCGACGAGGACTTCGGACACAGCATCCGGACCCCGGGCGAGCGCGCCGCCTGGGACCGCATCCTCGGCCTCGTCGTGCCCGGCCGGCCCGCGCTCGACGCCCTCGACGTCGGCGCCGGCACCGGCTTCCTCAGCTTCGAGCTGGCGGCGCGCGGTCACCGGGTCACCGGCGTGGATTTCGCGCCCGCGATGATCGCGCAGGCCCGGCACAAGGCGGCGGAGCGGGGTGTCGTGGTGCGGTTCGAGGAGGCCGACGCCGAGCAGCTACCCTTCGCGCCGGCCAGCTTCGATCTCGTCATCAGCCGCCACCTGCTGTGGACCCTCCCGCATCCGGAGGCGGCCATCGACGAATGGATCCGGGTCTTGCGACCGGGAGGACGGCTGGTCGTGGTGGACGGCCAGTTCGACACGACCGCCCTCACGACGCCCCCGGCCGGCAGCGCCCGGGCCAGCGCGGAGTATGCCGCCATCGGCAACCGGCTGCCCTTCCTCGGAGGCCGTCCCCGAGAAGAGATCGAAGCCCTGCTGCGAGCTCGCGGCCTGATCGACGTGGCCAGCGATCCCCTGCTCGATCTCGTGGCCGCGCAGGCACAACGGATGGTCGACGAAGGGCTGGAGCCTCGGAGCCATCGTCGCTATATCGTCTGGGGCGACGTCACCCGGGGGCGACCGTGACGTCATCGCCAAACGCGCGAATCGCCGCGGCCCTGGTGGTAGGGTGAAGGTACCAGTTCGCACGACTGACGAAGGAGGTACGTCATGACTCAGAGCGTCCGGCAGTGGTTGATCGTTCCCCTGTGCGTCGTGATCGTGGCGCTGTCGTCTGGCGCCGCCGGTGCCGCCGACAAATCGAAGGTCGATCGGGCCACCAGCCGGGTCGAGCAGGGCGCCCGGCAGATAGGGCAGGGCGATCTCGGCCCGGGCTTCAAGCAGATGTTCACGGGCATCGGTTACACGATCGTCGAGGGCGCCAAGTTCAGCGGCAACTCGATCGGCGAGTTCTTCAAGAAGACGTTCAGCAGCTAGGACCGGCGAGGCTACTGGCGCAGCCGCGGATCGAGGAGATCGCGGAGCCCGTCGCCGAGCAGGTTGGCGCCGAGCACCACCAGTGAGATGGCCATGCCCGGCACCGTGGCCAGCCACCAGGCGTTGGACAGGTAGTCCCGTCCCTCGGCGAGCATCGCGCCCCACGAGGGCTGCGGCGGCTGCACACCCAGCCCCAGGAAGGACAGGCCCGACTCGAGCAGGACCATCGTCGCGAACTGGCTCGACCCGATGACCAGGATCGGGCCCAGCGTGTTCGGGAGAATGTGCAGGAGGACGACGCGGAGGTCGCTGGCACCCAGCGTGCGGGCGGCCTCCACGTAGTCCAGCTGGCGGATCGTGAGCACGCTCGCCCGCACCGTCCGCGCGTAGAGCACCCAGCCCGAGAGGGCCAGGACGGCCACGAGGGCGCCCGGGCTGGTGCCCACCACCGCCACGATCGCGATGGCCAGCATGATGACGGGAAACGCCAGCTGCACGTCGGCCGCGCGCATGACGAATGTGTCGAGCCGGCCGCCGAGCACCCCGGCGGCCAGCCCCACCGCCACTCCCACCCCCGCCGCCAGCACGACGGCGCTCGCCGCCAGCGCCAGCGAGACGCGGCCCCCGTACAGCAAGCGCGCGAGGATGTCGCGGCCGAGGTTGTCGGTCCCCAGCACGTACTGCAGAGGCGCCGCCGAGCACCCCGGGGGGCTGCAGCCGCTTGCCGAAGCTCGGCCTGATCGGATCCGACGACGCCAGCAGCGGCGCCGCCACGCTGGCCACGATCACCACGATGAGGATGAGGCCGCCCACGACGGCCATCGGATGCCGCAGGAGCCGGCTCATCCGTAGCGGATGCGCGGATCGAGCACGGTGTAGAGCAGGTCGATGGCCAGGTTGATGACGACGAAGATGGTGGCCGACAGGATCAGGACGGTCTGCACCACCGGGAAGTCGCGGAAGAAGATGGCGTCGACGACGAGCTTGCCCATGCCCGGCCACGCGAAGATCGACTCGGTGATCACGGCGCCGCCCAGGAGCGTACCGATCTGCAGCCCCAGCACGGTGAGCAGCGGGATCGTCGCGTTCCGCAGCGCGTGGCGCCAGATCACCGAGCGCTCCGCCAGCCCCTTGGCCCGCCCGGTCCGGATGTAGTCCTGGCCGAGGATCTCCAGCAGGCTCGAGCGGGTGAGGCGCGCCACCAGCGCCGTCGGGAACGCGGCCAGGGTGATGCTGGGCAGCACCAGGTACTGCCAGCCCTGGAATCCGGAGGTCGGCAGCCAGCGCAGGGTGACGCCGAAGAGCAGGATGAGCATGATCCCCAGCCAGAAGTTCGGCAGCGACTGCCCGAGCACGGCCAGCGCGGTGCCGGCATAGTCGTAGCCGGTGCCTCGACGCACCGCGGCCAGCACGCCGATCGACACGCCGAACACCACCGTCAGCAGCAGGGCGGCCAGCGCGAGCTGGATCGTCGCCGGCAGCCGCTCGACGACGACCCGGAGCGCCGGCGCCCGGTACTGGAACGACTGGCCGAAGTCGCCCCGCGCCACCGAGCGCAGGAAGATGCCGTACTGCACCCACAGCGGCTCGCGCAGGCCGAGCTGCCGGTTGAGCGCGTCGATCGCCGACGGGGCGCGCCCTCGGGCAGGAGCATCTTGGCGGGGTCGCCGGGCACCACGCGCAGGATCACGAACACCAGCAGCGAGACGCCGACGAGCGTCACCGCCGACTGCCAGAGCCGCCTCAGCAGGTAGGAGCGCACCGGCGGCCTAGGTGCGTCGGCGACGAGATCAGGCGATGCCGACCTCGTGCAGCAGCACGTAGTAGTCGCGCCGGGCCTCGAAGTTGCGCAGCTTGTCGCTGATGGCGTAGATGGCCACGCTGTAGTACGGCCAGATCTCGGGCTCGTCCTCCCACAGGATCCGCTCGATCTCCTCGTACTTCTGCTGGCGCACCTTGGGGTCGGGCACCCGGCCTTCCGCGATGAGCTGCTCGACCTTGGGGTCGGCGAAGCGCGTCATCTTCTCGGCCCCGGCCTTGGTGAACCACTGGCCGAAGTACCAGTCGGGGTCGTGCGGCATGTGGGCCCAGCCCGAGAAGAAGAGGTCGTAGTTGCCCGCCGTCCGTTGCTCGCGGGCGGTGGCGATCTCCAGATTGCGGATGTTGACCTTGATCCCGACGTCGCCCAGCATCGCCGCCACCGCCTGGGCGATCTCCAGCTGCTTGGGATAGAGATCCTTCATCAGCACGAAGTCGATCACCAGGTTCGACTGTGCCGGCCTGCTTGAGCAGCTGGCGCGCCTTGTCGGGGTCGTACGGCTTCTGCCCGAGATTCGTGTGGCCGATGAGCCCGGGCGGGACGGGGTTCACGACCGGACGGGCGTAGCCCAGCAGCAGGTCCTTGATGATGACGTTACGGTCGATGGCCAGCGAGATGGCCTTGCGCACGCGCGGATCCTTGACCGTCTCCCTGGCGAGCTGGAAATGCCAGCGCTGCGCCTCGAGCGCCGGCGTGTCGAGCACCTTCACGCCCGGCGTGCCCTTGAGGGTCTGGACCATGTCCGGCCACACGCGATCGATCACGTGGATCTCCCCGGCCCGGAGGGCGGCCGCGCGGGTGGAGAGCTCCGGGATGAAGCGGAAGGTCACCTTCTCCACCTTCGGAAGACCCGGCTTCCAGTACCGGGGGTTCGCCGCCAGCTCCACGCGGTCGCCGTGGATCCAGCTGACGAACCGGAACGGGCCCGTCCCCACCGGCTTCTGGAAGAACGCGTCCTCGGCGCCGGCCACGCTGGGCGGCAGCATGCCGAGCATCGTCAGGTGCGCCGGCAGCGAGCCAAACGGCCGCTTCGTCGTCACCGTGACCGCGTAGTCGCCGTCCTTCTGGACGTCCTCGATGTCCTGGTAGACGAACGACTTGACCAGCTTGGCGTTGTCGCGCACGCGCTTGAGCGTGAAGACCACGCTGTCGGCCGTGAAGGGGGTGCCGTCGTGGAAGGTGACGCCCTTGCGCAGGGTGAACCGCCACGTGGTGTTGTTGACGGGCCGCCAGGTCTCGGCCAGCGCCGGCACGAACTTCGTCGTCGTTGGTGACGTCGAGCAGCGGATCGTAGACGTGGCGGAGCACGGAGGTCGCCGAGATCGAGTAGTGATTCGCCGGGTCGAGCGTGAGCATCCGCTCGGACAGCCCGGCGATGATCTCCCCCCGCCGGCCCTGGGCCCGCGCCACGCCGGGGCCGACCATCGAGGCTCCGAGGACGGCTCCGCCTCCGAGAAGGAATTGACGACGATTGACTCTCGATCTCGGCATGCGCTGGCCCCCCCCCGGCCCGGTATCCTCGCAGCCCGCCACCGCCGGCGTCAAGGCGCGATCTCGAACTCCGTGGCCCACCGGTCGAGGAAGAGCGCCAGCATCTTCGTGCGCTCGAGCAACGTGGCGACCTCGATGTACTCCTCGGCGCTGTGGGCGCGGTTGCCGCGCGGGCCCATGCCGTCGAGCGTGGGGGCGAGGGCGGAGGTATGGTTGCCGTCGGAGCCGCCCCCGGTCTTGATGGCCCGCACGTCGACGCCGAGATCGCGGCCGGCGGCCCGCATGATCGCCAGCAGCCGCTCGGTCCCGGGCAACCCGGGGGGCCAGGGCGGGAAGCTCACCTCACCCGTGAAGCGGGAGGTCGTGCCGGGGACGTGCGGCTGGGCGCAGATCTTCTGCATCGCGGCGATCGCCGCCTCGGCGTCCGCCCGACTCCAGGCCCGCAGGTCGACCTCCGCGAACGCGCGGTCGGCGACCACGTTGGGGCGCTCGCCGCCGCGCACGGTGCCGACGTTGACGGTGGTGCCCTTCTCGAGATCGGTGAGCGCGTGCAGCGCAGCGACCTTCTGGGCGAGATCCCAGATGGCACTGGCGCCCAGCTCGGGCTGGAGCCCGGCGTGGGCGGCCTTGCCCGTCACCTCGAGGGAGAACGTCCCGGCGCCCTTGCGCGCCATCACGTACTCGCCACCGGGCCGCGCCGGCTCCAGGATGCCCACGCTGTGAGCGCGGCGCGCCTCCTCGCCGATGACCTCGCGCGAGGTCGGCGACAGCCGCTCCTCGTCGGCGTTGAACACGACGCTGACGTTCGTCGCCGCCCAGGTGCGGGTGCGCGCCTCCTGGTGGGCCCGGAGCGCGTACAGCAGGGCGGTCAGCCCGCCCTTCATGTCGTACACGCCGGGGCCCCACGCGCGGCCCTGGTCGTCGATGCGGAACGGCCGCTGCTTGGCCGTGCCGGACGGGAACACCGTGTCGTAGTGGCCGACGAAGAGGAAGCGCTTGGGCCCGGTGCCCGGCTTGTGGCCGACCAGGTGATCGCCGAAGCGATCGTTGACGACGCGACGGACGGTGAAGCCCAGACGCTCGAGCCGCTCGACCAGGATGGCGCCCACGCGGTTGACGTCCAGCACGTCGTCGGTGCCGCTGTCGTGGTTCACGAGGCGCGCGAGAAACTCGATCTGCTCGTCGCGCCAGCCGTCGAGGCGGTCCAGGAGGTCGCGCATCGCCGTATGATACCCTGGCCCCGCCAAGGAGGATCGCGGTGCAGATCGGCGTCGACATCGGCGGCACCTTCACCGACATCGTGGCCCTCGACCGCGCGGGACGCCTGGCCCTCGCGAAGGTTCCGAGCACACCGAAGGATCTCCTCGAGGGCATCGCGGCCGCCGTCACCCAGGTGCTGGCGCTGGCCGGCGCCCGGCCGGCCGACGTCGAGCGCTTCATCCACGGCACCACCGTCGCCACCAACGCCGTCCTCGAGCAGAAGGGCGCGGTCACCGCGATCCTCACCACCGAGGGGTTCGAGGACGTGCTCGAGCTGGGCCGCATGAAGCGCTCGCGCATGTACGACCTGGCCATGGACCCGGAGGTGCCGACGTTCCTCGCCCCCCGCCGGCGCCGGCTGGGCATCGGCGAGCGGCTCGACGCCCGGGGACAGATCCTCGTCCCCCTCGACGAGGACGCGGTGCGGGCCGCGGTGCGAGCGCTCCGCGCCCAGGCCGTGCAGGCCATCGCGGTCTGCTACCTGTTCTCGTTCGTGAATCCGGCCCACGAGCGGCGCACGCGCGAGCTCGTCGCCGAGCTGGCGCCCGAGATCAGCGTCTCGCTCTCGTCGGAGGTCGATCCGACGTTCCGCGAGTACGAGCGTCTGTGCGTGACCGCCTTCGACGCCTACCTCGGCCCCGTCGTGAAGCGCTACCTCGCCGGGCTCGCCGACACGCTCCGGGCGCTCGGCATCCCCGGGGTGCCGCTGATCATGCGCTCTCGCGGCGGCATCGTGTCGGCGGCGCTGGCCGCGCAGCAGCCCGTCACGCTCTTTCTGTCCGGTCCGGCCGGGGGCGTGATCGGCGCCGGCTTCGCCGCCGAGCGCTCGGGGGTGCGTGACTTCGTCTCTCTCGACATGGGCGGGACCAGCAACGACGTGGCCGTGGTCCGCGACGGTACGCCACTGCTGGCCAGCGAGGGCGCGATCGGTCCCTATCCCGTCCGCACGCCGATGGTGGACGTGAACACGATCGGCGCCGGCGGCGGGAGCATCGCCTGGATCGACGCGGCCGGCGGGCTGCGGGTGGGGCCGCGCAGCGCCGGCGCCGACCCCGGTCCCGCCTGCTACGGACGCGGCGGCGACGAGGCGACCGTGACCGACGCCAGCGTCGTCCTCGGCTACCTCAACCCCGCCCGGTTCGCCGGCGGCACGCTGGCGCTGGACGCCGCGGCGGCCGAGCGCGCCGTGGCGCGCGGTCGGGCGCCGGCTGGGCGTGGACACCGTGGCCGCGGCGGCCGGCATCCATCGTGTGGTGAACGCGCGGATGGCCGACCAGATCCGCCTGGTCACGATCAAGCGGGGTTACGACCCGCGTCAGTTCTCGCTGGTGGTGCTGGGCGGCGCCGGGCCGGTGCACGGCGCCGCCCTGGCCGCCGAGATGGGCATGGCCGAGGTGCTGGTGCCCGAGGCCCCGGGCGTCCTCGCCGCCTTCGGCCTCCTCGCCGCCGCCATCGAGCACCACCACGCGCGCACCCTGCAGGCCCGCACCGAGGCCGCCGACCTCGATGCCGTCAACCGGTGTCTGGCCGAGCTCGACGCGGCCGGGCGCGGCCGCATGGGCGAGGAGGGCGTGCCGGCCGACCAGGTGCGCGTCGCCTATGCCGCCGACATGCGCTACGTCGGCCAGGCGTACGAGCTGGAGGTGCCGATCGCGGTGCCGGTCACGCCCGCCCGGATGCCGGAGATCCTGGCGGCCTTCCACGCGGTCCACGAGCGCGTCTACGGCTACGCTCGCGCGCAGCAGCCGGTGGAGTTCGTGAACTTCCGAGCGGTGCACAGCTACCCGCTGCCCCGGCCGGTCGTGACGCCGGCGGCTCGCGCGACTGGCTCGCTGGGCGATGCGCGGCTGGGCGAGCGCCGGGCGTACTTCGGGGCCTTCGTGCCGACGGCGATCTACGAGCGGGCCCGGCTGCCCCTCGGCGCGCGCCTGGCCGGCCCGGCCATCGTGGAGCAGAGCGACACGACCACCGTGATCCCACCCGGCGTCACCGCGCTGGTGGACGATGCCGGCAACCTGCGCCTGCGGAGAGCGTGATGGCCATCGACCCGATCCTGCTCGAGGTGCTGCGCAACCGGCTGGACGCCATCGCCGACGAGATGGAGCTGACGCTCCTCAAGAGCGCGGCCTCACCGATCGTGAAGGAAGGTCTCGACGCCTCGGCCGCGCTCTTCAACACCGAGGGCGAGACCATCGCCCAGGCGGCGGCGATCCCCATCCACCTGGGCGCCTTGCAGTTCGCCGCCCAGCGGCTCGTGCACGCGTTCCCGCCCGAGCGCATGCAGGACGGCGACGCCTTCCTGCTCAACGACCCCTACGATGGCGGCACCCACCTGCCCGACATCACGCTGGCGGTGCCGGTGCTCGCCGACGGCCGCGTGGTGGCGCTGGCGTGCACGATGTGCCACCACCAGGACGTGGGCGGCCGCACGCCTGGCAGCGTCCCGACCGACGCCACCGAGCTGTATCAGGAGGGCGTGATCATCCCGCCCACCCAGCTCTTCCGGGCCGGGGTGCTGGACGAGAACCTCTTCCGGCTGCTCACGCGCAACGTCCGCCTGCCCGACGTGTTCACCGGGGATCTCATGGCCCAGCTGGCGGCGGGGCGGCTCGGCGGCCTCCGCCTGCAAGAGCTGTTCGCCACGCACGGCGCCGCGACCGTGGTGTCGTACGTCGACGAGCTGCTCTCGCGGGCCGAGCGGCTCACCCGCGCCCAGATCGCCGACATCCCCGACGGCGACTACGCCTTCGCCGACTGGCTCGACGACGACGGCGTCGACATCGGACGACCGGTGAAGATCGCGGTGACCCTGCGGGTGCGGGGCTCGGCGATGACGTTCGACTTCACGGGCAGCGATCCCCAGGTACGCGGCCCCTTCAACTCCGTGCCCGCCTCGACGATGTCGGCGGTCTACTACGCGGTGCGGGCGATCTCGGATGCGTCGGTGCCGAACAACGGCGGCTGCTTCCGTGCCGTCGACGCGATCCTCCCGGAGGGGACGATCGTGAACCCGCGGCCGCCGGCGCCGGTGAGCTGCCGGACGGCGACGATCAAGCGTATCGCGGACACGATCCTGGGGGCGCTGGTCGGCGCCCTGCCCGGCCGCATGCCGGCGGCGAACTCGGGCACGCTGCTGGTGATGGCCTTCGGCGGCCGCGACCCCGAGACGGGGCGGCCATTCGTGGCCAGCGAGCTGGCCGCCGGCGGCATGGGGGCCCGGCCGGACAAGGACGGCATCGACGTCATCGAGACCGACGTCTCGAACTGCATGAACATCCCGGTCGAGTCGGTCGAGATGAACTTCCCGCTGCGCATCGCCCGCGCGCGCCTGTGGACGGGCTCGGGCGGCGCCGGGCGCTTCCGCGGTGGTCTCGGGCTGGAGAAGGTCTACGAGGCGACGACGACGGACGTGATGGTTTCCCATCGCGGCGAGCGGTTCGCGTCAGCCCCGTGGGGTCTCGAGGGTGGGGCCCCGGGCACCCGGGCCCACGCGCATATCGAGAGAGCCGACGGCACCCGCGAGGAGCTGCCGTCCAAGAAGATGATCGTCCTGCACCCCGGCGATCAGCTCTGGGAGTACATCGCCGGTGGCGCCGGCTACGGCGATCCGCTGGACCGCGAGCCGGCCGCGGTGCTCGCCGACCTGCTGGACGGCAAGATCACGGCGGCCGGGGCCGCGCTGGAATATGGCGTCGTCTTCACGCCGGACGGCACCGCGGTGGACGAGGTGAAGACGAAGGAGTCGCGGGCCGCGCTGCGACGGACGTCGTCGTGATTCCCGTGATCGATCTCGGTCCGTACCTCGCGGCTCGCCCCGGGGCCGCGGCCATCACGTCGGCCGAGCTCGGGCGAGCCCTGCAGGACGTCGGCTTCTTCGTGATCGTGAACCACGGAATCCCGCCGGCGCTGATCGACGACACCTTCGCCGAGGCCCGGCGCTTCCATGCCCAGCCCATGGACGCCAAGCTCGCCCTGCGCATGAACGAGCACAACAACGGCTACATGATGCTGGGGCGCTACGCCGTCTGGACCTCGGACGTGAACGCCAACGACAAGCCCGACCTGAACGAGGCCTTCTTCGTCAAGCGCGAGCGGGGGCCGGACGATCCGCTCGCGCGGGCCGGACGCCGCTTCGCCGGGCCCAACCAGTGGCCCGCGCAGCTGCCCGGCTTTCGCGAGACCGTCCTCGCCTACACCGAGGCCGTCGACACCCTGGGCCGGAAGCTCCTGCCCCTCTGCGCGGCGGCCCTCGACCTGCCCCCGGACGCCTTCGACGGCGCCTTCGCCGAGAGCCAGTTCAGCTTCCGGCTCACCCACTACCCGCCGGTGGTGCCCGAGGCGAACCAGTTCGGCATCGCCCCCCACACGGACGCCAACTTCATGACCTTCCTCGCCCAGACGGAGGTTCCGGGGCTTCAGGTGCGGATGCCGGATGGGGCGTGGGTCGACGTGCCGTACGTGCCCGGCTCCTTCGCCGTGAACTCGGGTGACATGATGCAGCGGTGGACGAACCACCGGTTCAAGTCCACGCCGCACCGCGCGCTGCCCCCGGTGGGTCGCCCGCGCTATGCGATCCCGTACTTCATGGGACCTCATCTCGATACCGAGATCGCGTGCCTGCCCACCTGCCAGGGACCGGGCAACCCGCCGCGCTACGCGCCCATCAGCTACGCGACGTACCTCGACTGGTGGTACGACACCAACTACAACGCCGCCCGCCAGCGCGACGTCGCCTGAAGCCCGGGATGCGCCGCCGCCGGCCCGGGTCTGCGACGATCCTCCAGCGGCCCCCGGCGCGCGCCTGTCAGCCATCTTTCCAACTGCACGATCCGACGCACGACGACGTCGCTCAAGCTACTGTTGTTTCGGCTCCATCACTCCTGGCACTCCATGTGCTATGGGTCCAGTCCGGGCGCAGGCAACCCGCCTGGCGCTCCGAGGAGGCGTGTCTGACGACAATCGTCGGCGTTATTGAACACATCGGGCCACGATCGACTTCCGACGGCGCCGGGCACCGACGCTCGATCACCCATTGAACCCGAAGCGCTGATGCGTTGGCGCCGTCTTCTGGTGCTCATGTGGCTGCTGGTCAGGATCGATGACGACTGGGATCTGACCATCATCGGCGGCTACGACACCGAGCAGAGATGCCGCGTCGCGCAGGAGCGCAGTCTCTGGGGTTCGCGGGTGTTCTGCGCCCCCGCCAAGACACGAACCATCCTGCTGTAGAGGCAGGGCTCGGGCGCCTCCGCCCTTCCGCACGGCGTCCATCCGGATGGCGGCCGTGGCCGATCCTGAGATACTCGCGCCGCCGTCGGAAGCGAGCTATCGTTGACGCATGTCGCGCCTCAGCACCAGAAAACGAGCGCGCCTCCCGGACAGGGCGTTCGCGTATGTCGACTCTCGCGGCCGGCGTCGGCTGCCCGTCCACGACAAGGCGCACGTGAAGAATGCGCTCGCCCGGTTCAGTCGGGTCATCTTCGAGACCGATGCCGCTCGGGAGCGGGCGCGCCGCCGGCTGCTCAATGCGGCGAAGAAATTCCGCATCGTGCCCGTCGGGTTCATCACCGGCCAGCTGCAATCGGAAGAGCGGCACGCGACGACCGGTCGCCTCGTCATCGAGCTGGGACGGAACCCCGCCCCGGGCGAGCTCGAACGGCGACTGCGAACCGTCCTGCGTGATCCGACGCTCGCCGTTCTGCACTGGTCCGACGCGGCGGGGGCGTATGTGGACGGCACTGGCAAGCCGGTCCCGCTGCCGGCGGACGGAGACCAGCGTGGCGTGACGTATCTCGAGCGCCAGGGGCGGCCGATGACAGCGCTGGTGCATAGCCCGAAGGTCCTCGACGATGCGGATCTCTCGGAGACCGTGCTGGCGGCCGTGCGCTTCGTCATCGAGAAGGAGCGTCTGCACGGCCAGATCCAGGCCACGTCGACCGATGCCGCGGCCCTGCCTCGCGGGTTCGTCACGCTTCTCATGACCGACATCGAGGCGTCCACCGGCCTGCTCCGCAGGCTCGGCGATGGCTATGGCGCGCTGCTGAACGACGTCAGGTCCACCGTCCGGAGAGCGGTGTCGCGAGGGAGCGGCCGCGAGATCGATGCGCGAGCCGACGAGTTCTTCGCGGTCTTCGACCGCCCCGCGGCCGCTGTCGAGGCGGCGGTGGCCATCCAGCGGGCCCTCGGCAACCGCAGGTGGCCTGGCAATCTGGAGGTACGAGTGCGTGTCGGGATTCACAGCGGCCACCCGACCCTGACGGACGTCGGGTACATCGGTCTGGCCGTCCACACCACGGCCCGCCTCTGCGCGGCGGCCCATGGCGGGCAGATCGTCGTGTCCGCCGCGACCAGAACGGCGGCGGCCGAATCGACACCGACGGGCATCCGATTCCGGAGCCTCGGTCGACATCGCCTTCCCGGCCTTCCCGATGCCGAGATCCTGTTCCAGGTTCAGGCGCAGGGACTACCACTCAGCTTCCCGCCCCCGCGGATCAGCCGTCGCTCGACGTCCCGCCGGCGCCCGCGGGATCGTCAGGACGGCCGCACGGATCGAACGTCTCCGCGACGCGGCCAGCTGGAGCTGCCCGAGCCGCCGTGAGTGCGCGGGACCCCGCGCTAGCGCAGCCGCGGGCCCGGGTCCATCTTCAGGAAGACTCGGCCGCCCATCGGGTACCACTCGGGCATGATCGTGACCGCCTGGCCGACGACCTGGAGATCGCGCCAGCACTCCGCCAGGCGGCTCTCGCGCCGGTAGGATGTGCTGCCACCCTGCCGGTAGACCAGATCCATCGCCTCGCGAGCGCAGTCGGCTGCATGGACCGCGGCCAGCCGGCAGCGGGCGCGCTGCTCGAGCGTGGTGTCCTCGCCCGCCGCAATGGTGTTCCAGACCTCCGTGATCGTCGAGGTCCGGTACGCGCGGCCGGCGTTCAGGATCGCATCGGCCCGACCGACCGCGTCCTGAACTTGGGGGTTCTCGCAGAGCCGAGCGGTCCGGCCGCGGGGCGTCTTCTCGACCGCCAAGTCGATCAATGCGTCGATGCCGGCCCGGGCGATTCCCGTGATCACTGCGCTGTGGTGGGGGCCGACCCAGGCCTGGGCTGGCAGAGCGTACGAGATTCCCGGCCAGTGGCTCCACTGGTTGTCGAGCGGGACGCCGGCGTGGACCATCGTTCGCCGCTCTGGCAGGAAGACGTCGTCGACCGTCCAGTCGAAGCTACCGGTTGCCCGGAGGCCGGACACGTCCCAGCTTCCCGCGACGGTTTGCGCTTCGGACCGGTGGAAGACGCCGCGCCAGTAGACCGAGGTGCCATCCGGGCTGCGGCGCGGCTGGTCACCGTCGAGGATCTGGAAGCTCCCGAGCATCCAGGCGCTCTCCTGGCAGCCGGTGCCGAATGGCCAGCGACCGGTGACGCGGTAGCCACCGTCGACAGGTGTGGCCCGGCCGCCCCCCTGCACGGCGGTGCCGGCGATGGCCACGTCGCCTCCGGGCCCGAAGATCTCCTGGATACCCTCGTCCGGCAAACCGAGCGTGACGAGCTGGGCGATATTGTTGTTGCAGAGGTTCCAGCCGACCGAGCCGGAACCCTCGGCCAGCAGCTCGACCGTCCGTAGATAGGTGAGCGGGTCGGCCTGCAGACCGCCCAGCTCACGCGGTCTCACGAGCCTGTAGAAGCCGGCCGCGTGGAACTGCTCGACCAGCGCCTTCGGCAGGCGCTGCTCGCGCTCGAGCTCGTCGTGATAGCCGCGGATGACCGACCGCAGCGCGGCCGCGGCCCGTACCGGGGGCTCGAGCTTCGACGTCGGCCGGCAAACGCTTGTCGTCGGTGATCGGACGCATTGACCGGGATGTTCCGCTGGCCAAGCGGAGGTGTCAAGAGGTACTGTCGCTGATCATCACCAACCAGGAGACCTGCTCATGCCCCGTCTAAGCTTCGGCGCCTTCCTCGCCCCCCACCACCCGATCGGCGAGCATCCGATGCTGCAGTTCCGCCGCGATCTCGACCTCGTCGAGCACCTGGACAAGCTCGGCTACGACGAGTTCTGGTGCGGCGAGCATCACTCCAGCGGCTGGGAGATGATCGCCTCGCCCGAGATGTTCCTGGCCGCGGCGGGCGAGCGCACGAAGCGCATCAAGCTCGCCACCGGCGTCGTCTCGCTGCCCTATCACCATCCGTACAACGTCGCGCAGCGCATGGTGCAGCTCGACTACATGACCGGCGGACGGGCGATCTTCGGCTCCGGGCCGGGCGCGCTGGCCTCGGACGCCCACACGCTCGGGATCGATCCGATGCTGCTGCGCGACCGCCAGGACGAGGCCATCGGCGTCATCCGCCGCCTGATGCGCGGCGAGCGCGTGACCGTCAAGTCCGACTGGTTCACGCTTGCAGGACGCCGCCCTGCAGCTGCTGCCGTTGCAGGAGGAGATGCCGTTCGCGGTCGCCTCGCAGATCAGCCCGTCGGGCATGACGCTGGCCGGCAAGCACGGCATCGGCATCATCTCGATCGGCTCGCTGTCGGAGGAAGGGCTGAACGCCCTGCCGACGCAGTGGGGCTTCGCCGAGGCCGCCGCCGCCGAAGCACGGCCAGACCGTCGATCGCAAGAACTGGCGCGTGCTGCTGAGCTGGCACATCGCCGAGACGCGCGAGAAGGCCCGCGCCGAGGCCCGCGACGGCCTGTTGCGCCACCACAACGAGTACATCATCGGCGACCCTGCAGCGCCCCGGCGCGCGGCCCTTCAGCGACCCCGACGAGGCCGTGGACAAGACCGCCTTCGTCCCCGGCGCCGTCGCCACGATCGGCACGCCGGACGATCTCGTGGCGCGGATCAAGTCGGTGCTCGAGATCTCCGGCGGGTTCGGCACCGTGGTCGGCTTCGTCCACGACTGGGCCAACCCGGAGAACACGATGCGCAGCTGGGACATGGTGGCGCGCTACGTGGTGCCGGAGATCAACGGCTATCTCGCCGGCCTGCGCACGTCGCGCGAGTTCGTCGCCAACAACCGCGAGTACTTCAACCGCGCGCGCGAGGCGGTGATGGCGAAGATCACCGAGAACGAGGCCGCGGCCGAGGCGCTCAAGGTCACGAAGTCGCCGCTGCTGGCCGCCTCGGCCGGCAACGTGCCCGACTTCAATCAGGGTCGTCAATAACCCGCGGCTCGGGATGTTCCGCTGGCACGCGAAGGTGTCCAGAGGTACTGTCGCGAACAAAGCTTGGAGGCTCGGATGACAGACAAGATCCGCGTGGGAATCGTTGGAGCGACCGTGACTCAGGGCGGCAGCGGCTGGGGGGCCAACGCCCACGTTCCCGCCCTGAAGGCACTGCCGGGCTATGAGCTGAAGGCGGTGTGCACCGCGCACGAGGACACCGCCAAGGCTTCGGCCGCGGCGTTCGGTGCCGAGCGGGGCTTTCACCGCTTCAGCGACATGGCGGCCTCTCCGGAGGTCGACCTCATCGTCGTCTGCGTGCGCGTGCCCGGCCACCGGGAACTGGTCATGGCGGGCCTGCAGGCCGGCAAGGCCGTGTGTTGCGAGTGGCCGCTGGGGGCGACTCTGGCCGAGGCGCAAGAGATGGCCGGGCTCGCCCGCCAGCGCTCGCTGAACACCATCGTCGGCCTGCAGGCGCGCAGCGATCCGGCGATCCTGTACGCGCGTGACCTCGTCCAGGGGGGCTACATCGGTGAGGTGCTCACGGCGCACCTGCACGCCTCGGTCCCGGCCGTGCTGCAGCGGGGACCCGGCCGCATCTGGCAGGGCGTGCGCGCCAACGGCGCCAACACGATGACCATCGCCGGCGGCCACGCCATCGACGCCATGTGCGCCGTCCTCGGCGAGTTCGCGGAGCTCGCGGCCCGGGTGTCGACCCGGATCCCGGAGTGGCGAGACATGAGCGGGAAGCCGGTTCCGGTTGACTCGCCGGACAGCATCAACGTGGTCGGCCGCCTGGCCAGCGGCGCCGAGGTGTCGGTCAACGTGGCGGCCGTCCCCTCGAATCCCAGCGGCAACCGGCTGGAGATCCATGGGCGCGAGGGCGCCCTGGTCGTCCGGACGGATGGCTCCCTCAACATCGGCCCCAGCCAGGTGCACGCCGGCAAGGGCAAGGAGCCCATGGCGCCGATGCCCGTGCCGTCCAAGTACAGGGTCGTTCCGGAGGGCACTCCGGCCGGCCAGGCCTACAACGTCGCCCAGGCCTATACGCGCGCGGCCGGCGCCCTGCGCGGCGGTGGGTCCTTCGACGTCGACTTCAACCTGGCCGTCCAGCGCCACAAGCTGATCGACGCGATCGAGCGCTCCTCCGCCACGGGCCGGTCGGTGAAGCTGGACTAGCTTGAACGACACCGACCTGGGGCCAGGGCGCCCGGACGCGGACGAGTGCCTGCCCTACTACTTTCAGTACATCAAGCTCGTCCCTGACGGGGACGTCGTGGGGCTCCTCGAGCGTCAGATCGCCGAGAGCGCCGCGTTCCTGGCCACCTTCACGGCGGAACAGGCGTTGTGGCGGGAAGCGCCGGGGGAGTGGAACACCGTCGAGATCGTCGGGCACCTGGCCGATACCGAGCGCGTCTTCGAATACCGCGCGCTCCGCATCGCCCGCGCCGACCCGGTCATGTGGACCCAGGTCGAGTTCCCGGGCTACGTGGCGGCCGCCAACTTCCCGGCGCGGCCGCTCGGCGCCGTCGTGTCCGAATACGCGGCGGTACGGGTTGCCTTCGTCGCCTTCCTCCGTGGCCTGGATGCCGAAGCCTGGGCACGGCGGGCGCCGGCGGACTGGACCATCCGCAGCGTGCGGGCCGTCGCCTACGCCATGGCCGGTCACGAGCTCCATCACCTGGCCGACATCCGTCGGCAGCACGGCCGGTGATGGAGGACGTCTACTGCTTCGGCGGCAACCCGCTCGATCGGGCCAGCGAGCGCCGGGATGACGGCGCGTGGATCGCCAAGTTGCTCGGCGATCCGCAGACCCGCCTCCTGGCCCTGCGCGACCTGAAGCCGTTGACACGCGGCACCACGGTCCCGGCGCTCGACTGGCAGCCGGTGGCGCCGTGGCGCGACCAGATCGACGCCGGCGCGCCGCTGATCTTTCTCGGCCTCGGCGACGGCCGCGCGCACTTCGCAATCGACGCGGCCGGAACCGATGTCACGCGCGATGTCGGCACCGGGTCGATCGACGTGCGCGCCCTCGCCCCCACGCTCGCCCCCGGCGAGGCGGCGATCCTCGCCGAGGCGCGCTCCCTGCTGGACTGGCACGCCCGACATCGCTTCTGCGCCCAGTGCGGATCGCCGACCCGGATGGTGTCGGCGGGCTGGAAACGTCTCTGCCCGCAGTGCCGGGCGTCACACTTTCCGCGCACCGATCCCGTCGTGATCATGCTCGCCATCCGCGGCGAGCGGGCATTGCTCGGCCGCAACCGCCGGCGCCCGGGCGCCCGGTTCTCCTGCCTCGCCGGCTTCGTCGAGCCGGGGGAAACGCCGGAGGAGGCGGTGCGCCGCGAGGTGCGCGAGGAGGCGGGCGTCCGCTGCGGGCGTGTGCGCTACCTGGCCGCGCAGCCGTGGCCGTTTCCGTCGAGCCTGATGATGGGGTTTCTCACCGAGGCGCTGACGGAGGAGATCACGGTGGACGCCGAGGAGATCGCCGAGGCCCGCTGGTTCTCGCGCGATGAGGTCCGGGAGATGGTGGCGCGGGCCGTCACCGGCCCCGACGATCCCACGCAGGTGTCGCTGCCCTCGCCCATCGCGATCGCGCATCACATCTGCCGGCGGTGGTCGAGCGGCCAAGACGACCTCACGTGAGGAGGAGCACTCGATGGCGCGCCTGCTGGTGATCAATGGCCCCAACCTCAACATGCTGGGTATCCGCGAGCCGCACATCTATGGCTCGACGACGCTGGGTGCCATCGAGGCGAGCTGCCAGGAGTTCGCCGACTATCTCGGCGTCGAGCTGGCCTTCCATCAATCCAACAACGAATCGGTAATCGTCGATCTGATCCAGTCGGCGCGCGGCACCGCCGACGCGATCATCATCAACCCGGCGGCCTATTCCTTCACCTCGGTCGCCATCTACGACGCTTTGAAGATCTTCGAGGGCCCGATCGTCGAGGTGCACATCTCCAACATCCATGCCCGCGACGAGCTGCACCGCCATTCCAAGCTCTCGGCCGCCGCGACGTCGGTGATCTGCGGCATGGGGCCGTACGGCTACATCGTCGCCATGCAGGCGGCGGCGCGGCTGGTGGCCAAGCTTCCCGACGCCCTGCCGGCGTCGATCAGGATCGGCCCGCGGTAGCGGCGACAGCCGCGTACCCGGCCGGGCAGGTCAGCGGTGGCCTACCCAGTCCGGGAAGGTCCTCCCGTTGATCTTGTACCGAAGCGTGTAGTCCCAGGCCAGGGTCGGAACCTTCTTGTCGAAGGGCCAGGTGCCGGGCTGGTCGTCGACGTACTTGCGGTAGCTCGGAAGGTCCATCCAGCGAGTCAACCAGTAGGTCTCTTGCGGCCCGCTGCGGAAGACGACCTCGTCGGTGTACGGATTGACGAATTCGAGCTCGATGTTGGTCACGAGACCGGGAACCGGCCACCAGAGCTCACGATCCCCGAGGCCCGCGATCTTCTCGCGGATGGGGGCGACATAATCGTCGGGGAGGTCGGGAATCAAGTCGGCGATCATGCGCCCGGGCATCCTGCCGTACACGCCGACCTCGCCGCCGATGCCGCCCGGCATGTTCTTCATGTGCAGGAACTGCTGGCACCAGCCCTTCCACAGCTGAATGATCACGGGCGTGCCGTCGATCGTGTCGTCGATGACCGTCGTCCCATAGTCCGGCCACCAGAGCGCAGCGAAGCACGGCAAGGGGCGACAGGCTTCCCTCCACTCGAAGGACGTCTCGATGTACCGGTAACCCTTCTCATCGAAGAACTCATTGGTCGGGCTCAGCGGCATGGCGGTTCCCTCCCCCCGGCAGGCCGTGGCCACTGGAGGCCCCGACCCGCGGATCAGATCGACCCGAATAGTCGCAAACCCAGCGCAGCCAGGTCAACCACGCCGTGCGGCGGGTCGTCCACGACGCCTGGGTCGGACCGATCTCCTGAACGGCCCTGCGACCGGTTACACTACGGACCGAGCCCGATGCCCGAATTGCCGCCGCTGCCCAGTGAAGTCCTCCCCGCTGGCGTCCGCGCCCGCTTCGTCTCAGCCATCAATGGCCTGGACATGCACGTCCTCGAGGCCGGGTCGGCGGCGCCGGACCGCCCCGCGGTCCTGCTGCTGCACGGGTTCCCCGAGCTAGCCTATTCCTGGCGGAAGATCATGCCGACGCTGGCCGCCGCGGGGTTCCACGTCATCGCCCCCGACCAGCGCGGGTACGGCCGCACCACCGGCTGGAGCGCGAACTACGACGACGATCTCCGGCCATTCCGGCTGCTGAACGCCGTGCGCGACGCCGTGGGGCTGGTGGCGGCGCTCGGCTACCGCTCGGTGGCGTCGGTCGTCGGCCACGATTTCGGCGCGTCGATCGCCGCCTGGTGCGCCCTGGTGCGACCCGACGTGTTCCGGTCGGTGGCGTTGATGAGCGCGCCGTTTGGCGGGCCACCGGATCTGCCGTTCGACACCGAGCGGCAGCCGCCGACGGTCCCCGCGAGCCCCACCATCCACGAGGCGCTGGCGGCCCTGCCCCGGCCGCGCAAGCATTACCAGTGGTGGTACTCGACCCGGTCGGCGAATGCCCAGATGTGGCATTGCCGGCAGGGCGTCCACGACTTCCTCCGCGCCTACTTCCATCACAAGAGCGCGGACTGGAAGGACAACCGACCCCATCGGTTGGCCGCGTGGTCGGCGGAAGAGCTGGCGAAGATGCCGACCTACTACATCATGGACCTCGCCGACGACATGCCGACGGCGGTGGCCAAGGAGATGCCGTCCCCGCACGAGATCGCCGCCTGCCGATGGCTTCCGGACGATGAGCTGGCCGTCTACGCCGGCGAGTATCGGCGCCACGGGTTTCAGGGCGGCCTCAACTGGTACCGCTCGCGCAGCGGCGGCGCCTTCGAGTCCGAATTGCAGCTGTTCTCCGGGCGGACCATCGACGTGCCGTCGATCTTCATCTCCGGCCAGAGTGACTGGGGCGTCTACCAGCGGCCGGGCGCGGTCGAACGCATGCAGGACACGGCCTGCACCCGCTTCGCCGGCTGTCACCTGCTCGAAGGTGCCGGCCACTGGGTGCAGCAGGAGCAGGCGGCCCGGGTCAGCGAGTTGCTGCTGGACTTCCTGAAGGGGCCTGCCGCGAACCTTCGTTGAAGCCAGACCGCTACGCCAACGGCGCGAGGCTATGCGAAGATTCAGAAGCTCGAGCGGGCTCAGGCGCCTGCACAGTATGCGTGCTGGGGGGGCCCGCCACTACCGAGAGGATGCGCATGGACAACGTAGAGTACGACCGCGAGCCGCCGGCCAACTTGACGACGATGGTCATAGCGTTCGGGGGATGGATCGATGCCGGCCGGGCGGCCACCGGCGCCCTGCGCCACCTGACCCGCGACCTCCCGGCCGCGCGGCTGGCCCGCATCAACCCCGAGGAGTTTTTCGTGTTCACCCAGGAACGGCCCGAGGTGCGGTTGAGGGCCGATGGGGGCCGCGACATCCAGTGGCCGCGGAGCGAGTTCTTCGCGTGGTCCCCAGGGAATAGCCGGGACGGCCTCCTCCTGTTCTGTGGCCCGGAGCCCCACCAGCGGTGGCAGACCTATACGAAGGCGTTCCTCGATGTGGCCGAGCGCTGCGGGGTGAGGCGGATCGTCTCGCTGGGGGCGCTCCTGGCCGGCGCTCCTCATACCCGGCCGGTCCGTGTCACCGCCCGTTGCACCGACCCCGCCGAGAGGTCGTTGCTCGAGGCTTGGGGCATCTACCGTCGTCCGACCTACGAAGGCCCGACCGGCATTTCCACGATCGTCCTGGACGCGGCGGAGCGACGGGGAATCCAGCACGTCGGCTTCATGGGGCAGGCGCCACACTATCTACCCGACTCCGAGAATCCGGCGGCGATCCAGACCCTGGTGAGCTATGTCGCCCGCCTGCTCAACCTGAGCCCGGACATGTCCCATTTCGCCGAGGCCATCCAGGAGTTCCGCACCCAGTGTGATCAGGCGGTGGCGCGGGACCGGGCCACCCGAGAGCACGTCCGGAAGCTGGAGCAGGAGTACGACGCGGCAGCGGGCGAGGAGCAGCAGCCACCACTACCGGGCGGGGAGCTCGACTCCGAAAAGCTGATGCAAGAGCTCCAGGACTTCCTGCGCAAGCAGCGGGAAGGTGGTGCGCAAGGCTGACGGGCGCCCGGCTAGAGCTTGATCCCGAGCAGCTTGGCCGCTGTCTCGCCGAGCATCGCCCTTCGCTCCGCGTTGGTGAAGCCCGGCGTCTTGAGGATGTGGTCCACCGACTTGTCCTGCCAGGGGATGGGATGGTCGGTGCCGATGACGAGCCGGTTCGAGCCGACCTCCGCCGCGAGGTGCCGCAAGGCCTCCGAGGTGAACACGAGCGTGTCGTAGTACATCCGACGCAGATACTCGGTCGGCTTTCTCTTCAGCTTCACGCCGGTGTCCTTGTCCGGTGCCACGCGCAGGCTGTGGTCGGAGCGCGGGCCCGTAGGAGGGCAGGAAGCCCCCGCCGTGGGCCGAGCAGATCTTGAGCCCGGGGAAACGATCGAGCGTCCCCTCGAAG
This sequence comes from uncultured Candidatus Rokubacteria bacterium, assembly GCA_963827505.1. Classification (GTDB taxonomy): domain Bacteria; phylum Methylomirabilota; class Methylomirabilia; order Rokubacteriales; family CSP1-6; genus AR5. Next base: position 1,318,861 of record CAWHBD010000001.1, read on the forward strand.
ATCAGGTGCGAGAGTGCGATGGTGGTGTCGAGCGGGTTGCCGATGGTGTTCTCCAGCCATCCGTTGCCCTTCAGTCTCCGGGCGAGGTCCGGCGTGCTCTGCGGATGTATGAAGATGAGCACCCCGAGCTCCTCGGCCTTGGCCCAGAACGGGTGAAACTTCGGGTCGGAGAACTCGTCGCCGGCCACGCTGGCGCCGACGGCCGCGCCGCGCAGCCCCAGCTTCTTCACGCCGTCCACGAGCTGCTGCACCGCCAGGTCCGGAAACTGGAGCGCGACCGAGGCGAAGGCCACGAATCGATCCGGGTACGTCGCGCAGAACTCGGCGAGCCGCTCGTTCTGGATCCTGATCACCTGAGTCACGACGTCACGCTCGGCCCGGTACCATCGCGGGTTGATGCTGAGCGCCTCCATGTCGATACCCTGGGCGTCCATCTCGCGGAGCCGTCGCGGCCCGACCTCGTCGATCCCCGGCCCTCGATGCTCGTCAACGCTCAGCCCGAGCAGGGCGTACGCCTCCGGGATCACGCAATGCGCGTGAACGTCGATCGTCTTGACGCGGCGCCCACCCACCATCACCGCGCGGCGACGGCCGACCACGGCCATGCTGGCGCGGCGCTCGGCCGGTCTCGATCGCCCCGTGCCTCGCGCCGCCGAGCGCGCCGGGGATCGCGCGGCTGACCGCAGCTCACATCCGGTGAAGGTGATACCGGCCAGCCCACCGAGCGCCTTCATGTCCGTCCTCTCCCTTCCCTGGGGTCCGTCCGAGCCGCCACTATAGTCCATCTTGCGACAGTCCCCGCCGGCGCCCGTCCCGATCTCCCAACGTCACGATTCCCGGCGCGCCCGACCGGGCAGGAGTGGGAGGACATCGTGAAACGTGGTACTAGACTCTATTCCGGATCGCCTGACTCCCGCGGAGGGGAGATGCCGATGGTCGAGACATCCGCCGCTGACGTGCACCCGCCATACTTCTACCCCGGCTACAAGAGCACACGCCTGCGGGCGCCGGCGCAGCCCCTCGTGCGCGTGACGCCGAGTCCGCTGGAGGCGGTGGGTCCGACGTTCCCGCGGCACAGTGAGGCCGACCTCACGACCTGGGGCCGGAGCGCGCCTCTCGGCGAGAAGATGGTGCTCGTCGGCCGCGTGCTCGACGAGGACGGCCGGCCAGTGCGCCAGGCGCTCATCGAGGTATGGCAGGCCAATGCCTCCGGGAAATACCCACATCCCGTGGACGACCACGAGGCGCCTCTCGATCCGAACTTTCTCGGCAAGGGGCAGGTGCTCACGGACGACGAGGGGCGCTATCGGATCGTGACGGTCAAGCCCGGGGCCTATCCCTGGCAGAACCATGCCTTCGGGTGGCGGCCGGCGCACATCCACTTTTCCCTGTTCGGGAACGCCTACGCTCAGCGGCTCATCACGCAGATGTTCTTCCCCGGCGATCCCCTGCTCGCGATCGATCCGATCTTCCAGAGCGTCCCCGAGAGCGGGCGGCAGCTGCTCATCGCCGATCTCGACCTCGAACAGGGCATCGAGGGCGTCGCGCTCGGCTACCGGTGGGACATGGTGCTGCGCGGTCCGCGCGCCACGCCGATGGGGGTGTGATCATGGCGAGACCCACGCCCTCGCAGACCGTCGGTCCGTTCTTCGCGCGCGAGTTGCTCTGGAAGGATGGCGGCACGGTGCTGTTCCCAGGTCGCGGTGACCGCATCACCTTGACCGGGCGCGTGGTCGACGGCGATGGCGCGCCCATCTACGACGCCCTCTTCGAGACCTGGCAGGCTGACCCCACCGGCGCCTTCCCGTCGGGCCACGACGGCGTCAGACCCTATGGGTACGGCCGCGTCTCGACCGACACCGACGGCCGCTATGCGATCGAGACGGTCGTGCCGGGATCCTTCAAGGGTCCGGGCGGCGAGACGTACGCGCCCCAGATCAGTGTGGCGATCTTCGCGCGCGGACTCCTCAAGGCCCTGCACACGCGAGTGTTCCTCGCTCCGCTCGAAGTGGTCAAGGGCGACCCCCTCGCGCGGGCGATCGGTGATCCCGATCGGCTTCGCACGCTGATCGCGACCCGCGACCCGAAGGATCCGAAGATCTATCAGTGGGACGTCCGCCTGCGCGGAAGCGGCGAAGCGGTCTTCCTCGAGTACTGACGCCCGGGCGTCGATCGCCGTGAACCTCGTCGGCCGGAGCTTCGCGCGCGACACGTTCGTGCAGGCCTTGTCCGCCGACGCGTTCGTGCGGGCGATGCTCGACTTCGAGCGCGCGCTGGCCGAGGCCGAAGGCGACGCCGGCGTCATCCCCCCGGAGGCCGCGCGCATCATCGCGTCCGCCTGTGCCGAGCTGAGCCCGGCACCGGAGGGGCTGGCCCGCGACGGGAAGCGGTCGGGCTCGCTGGCGGTTCCCCTGGTGAAGGCGCTCACCGAGCAGGTCGCCCGCACCGACGGGCGCGCGGCGGCCTTCGTGCACTACGGCTCGACGAGCCAGGATGTGCTCGACACCGCTCTCGTCCTCTGCTTGAAACCCTGCCTCACCGAGGCCGACCACGTGCTGGCGGCGGCGGTGAGCCGCCTGGCTGGCCACGCCCGGCGTCACGCCGGCGTCGTGATGCTCGGCCGCACACTCATGCAACCCGCCACCCCGATCACGGCCGGCGTGAAGATCGCGCGCTGGGCGGCCTCGCTCCACCGCTGCCGGCTCCGCCTCGCCGAGGCCCGCGACCGCGCGCTGCGCATCCAGCTCGGCGGCGCCGTCGGCACGCTCGACGCCCTCGGCCGCAGCCGCGCCGCCGTCCGGCACGGCGTGGCCAGGCGCCTGGAGCTGGGCGAAGCGGGCGCGTGGCACGACCAGCGTGACGAGCTGCTGCGGGCAATGGCCGAGCTGGCGATCGTCACCGAGACCGTGGGCAAGATCGCGCGCGATGTGGCCCTGCTCTCACAAGCCGAGGTCGGGGAGATGCTGGAGTCGCCGCCGGCCAAGGGTGTGGGCGGCTCGAGCGCGATGCCCCACAAGCGCAACCCCGTGGCCTGTCTGCAGGCCCTGGCCGCCGCGGTGCGCGCCCCCGGCTTGATGGCCACCCTCCTGTCGGGCTCCCTCGGCGAGCACGAGCGAGCGCTCGGCGGCTGGCAGGCCGAGCTCGTGACCATCCCCGACCTGGTGGACGCGGCCGGCAGCGCGCTCGATGCCCTCGAGCGGATCGCCGCCGGCCTCGTCGTGAACCCCGAGCGCATGAAGGCGAATCTCGAAGCGCTGCAGGGCCTCGTGTTCTCCGAGCGCCTGGCGCGCGTGATCGCACGCGACACTGACCGGGCCAGCGCCCTCGCGGTGGTCGACGACTGGTCCGCCGTCGCCGTCACCGAGCGTCGGCATCTCAGGGACATCGCCCTCGCCGCGCGGCCGGAGCTGACCGGGCAGCTCGACGAGGTCTTCTCGCTCGAGGCGATCATCGGCGAGCTCAGGCCGGTCCTCGACGAGACACTGGCCGGAATCACCGCCGACGCCGGGAGACGCTGCTGCGCACCTGAGATCGTTGACCCCCTTCGAGAAGGAACCGCACGGACATCCGGCGTAGGCTTGGCGGTGCAGGCGCATGTGCCGTCGTCGCTCCCGGCCTCTTGCTCAGCGCCGTCACCGGCGCCGACGCCTCCGACGAGGCGGCCGTCACCGAGAACGTCGAGATCCTGCGAAAGGGGTTGCTCGAAGCGGACCGGACCAAGCTGGAGCAGGTCGCATCCGCTCAGATCAGCTACGGCCACTCGGATGGCAGGGTCGAGACCAAGGAGCAATTCATCCACGCCGTGGCGACCCGCAAGCAGGTCGTCAAGTCGCTCGCCTTCCCCGAGCTCAAGGTGGCGGTGGTCGGCGATGCCGCCGTCGCGCGTCACATCTACCTGTCCGAAGCCGAACTCGAAGGCAAGGCGACGACCACCCGGATCGGCGCCCTGCAGGTCTGGCAAAAGCAAAACGGGAGCTGGAAGCTGCTCGCCCGGCAGGGATTCAGATTGCCGGCCTAGTGGGAAGCGGGGCCGCCCCCTTTGGGGAGCGGCCCCGCACCGACAAGCTTCAGCTCGATCAGCGGTGGCGGGTCACGCCCTCTTAGGCGACCACTTGTACACGCGCTGCAGCGCTCCGCCCATCAGCGTGCTCTTGTCGCTCTCGGACAGGCGATCGGTACCGCGGAAGGCATCGACCCCCTGCTTGTACGTCAGCAGCCCGACCGCGCGGGTCCAGTCCGTACCCCACATGCAGCGGTCGATGCCGAAGGCCTCGAAGATGCGCGCGAGCGGGTCCCAGATGTCCTTGAAGGGATAGGCCTCGCGCGAGAGCGTGCAGGCGCCGGTGATCTTGATCGCGACGTTCCGATGGCCGGCGAGCTTCAGGACCTCCGGCAGATCGGCGAACGGCTGCGCCGGCGGCGGCGGCTCGAACGGCTGTTGCAGACCGAGATGGTCGATCACGATCGACGTATCCGGATTGCGAGCCGCCAGCGCCCCGGCCTGCTCCAGGCGGCCCCAGCACAGGATGTTCACCGGCAGCCCGTGTCGCGCCCCGGCGGCCAGCACGCGGTTGAGCCCGGGATCGGCGGGGTCCTCGGGCACGCCGCGGTTCATCATGATGCGGATGCCGACCGTGCCCGGGGTGGCCGCCCACTCGGCGACGGTCTCGGCGATAGCGGGGTCGGCGGGATCGACCGGCTTGATCAGCCCGAACCGACCGGGATGCCTGCCGTGCACCTCGATCGCATAGCTCGCGTCCCAGCGGTACATGGTGAACGGCGAGACGAGCAGCGCGCCATCCACCCCGACGGCATCCATCGCCGCCACCATGTCGTCACCCGTGACCTGCGCCGGACCGTGCAGCACCGCCGCCCAGGGCCGGCCGGGGTGATTGCGCTCGTAGGCGTGCACCTGGGCATCGATCGTCAGCATGGGGTCGATCCTTTCGCCGCCCTCATCGCCTCGCGGAGCGGCCTCTGGTCGTGAGCCCTCAGCCTATCAGGCCGTACCAGCGAACGGCTCGCCAGGCCCGATAGGGCAACGGTAAACGAGCCGCGTCGCTCCCAAACGACATCACCGAGCGTGATCCACAGGCCTATGCGAAGATCCGGAGCGCGATGGAGGGTAGTGAAAGGGGGAACCCATGAAGCGTGCGTCGTCCATGCTGGCCCTCGCCGCGATCGCCCTCGCCGTGCTCATCGGTGGTGCTCGTCCGGACAGCGCCCTCGCGCAAGGTGCTGCGGACAAGATCTCTCCGGATCGCATCCGCGCCGCGACCGGCAAGGTCGACGACGCCGGCATCCGCGCGAACACGCGTACGTCGCGCGACTGGCCGACTCACGGCCTGGACTACGCGGAGACGCGATTCAGCCGGCTCGCCCAGATCAACGCGGACAACGTCAAGGCGCTCGGCCTGGTGTGGGCCTACGACCTCGAGTCCACGCGCGGGGTGGAAGCGACACCCCTGGTGGTGGACGGCGTGATGTACGTCAGCGCCTCCTGGAGCGTGGTGCACGCCGTCGACGTCCGGACGGGCAAGCGGCTCTGGATCTACGATCCAGACGTGCCGCGCGAGGCGGGCTACAAGGGCTGCTGTGACGTGGTCAACCGCGGCGTGGCGGTCTACAAGGGCAAGGTGTTCGTCGCCACCTACGACGGCCGCCTGGTGGCTCTCGATGCCGCCACCGGCCGGGTGGTGTGGGCGAAGGACACCATCATCGACCGCTCGCGATCGTACACGATCACGGGCGCGCCGCGTGTTTACAAGGGCAAGGTGATCATCGGCAACGGGGGCGCCGAGTACGGCGTGCGCGGCTATATCACCGCCTATGACACCGAGACGGGCGCCCAGCGCTGGCGCTGGTTCACCGTGCCCGGCGATCCTTCCAAGCCCTTCGAGGACGCCTCCATGGCCCGGGCCGCCAAGACGTGGGATCCGAGCGGCAAGTACTGGGAGGCCGGCGGCGGCGGAACGGCGTGGGACACCATGACGTTCGATCCCGATCTCAATCTCATGTACGTGGGCACGGGCAATGGTTCGCCGTGGGCGCGCAGCAAGCGGAGCCCGGCGGGCGGCGACAATCTCTACCTCGCCTCCATCGTCGCCCTCAACCCCGACATCGGGAAGTATGTCTGGCACTACCAGGAGACGCCGGGCGACAACTGGGACTTCACCTCGGCGCAGCCGATGATCCTGGCCGACCTCAAGATCGCCGGGGCCACCCGCAAGGTCATCCTCCACGCGCCCAAGAACGGCTTCTTCTTCGTCATCGATCGCACCAACGGCAGGTTCATCTCGGCGAAGAACTTCGTGGACGTGAACTGGGCGACCGGCTACGACAAGGACGGCCGTCCGATGGAGACGCCCGAGGCCCGGGTGATCGATCGGCCACGCGAGATCATCCCGAGCGCGTACGGCGCGCACAACTGGCACCCGATGTCGTTCAATCCGATGACGGGATTTGTCTATCTGCCGGTGCAGAACATCCCCATCAACCTGATGGACAACAAGAACTGGAAGTTCGGCGGGAACACCCCCGGCGAGCCGCACGGCGGCCTCGGCTGGAACCTCGCCATGTACGCCAACGTGGAACCGCCCAAGAGCGCGCCCTTCGGCCGCCTCGTGGCGTGGGATCCCGTGAACCAGAAGGAAGCGTGGCGCCAGGAACACGTGTCGCCGTGGAACGGCGGCACGCTCACCACCGCCGGCAACCTCGTGTTCCAGGGCACCGCCGACGGGCGCTTCATCGCCTACAACGCCACCACCGGCGACAAGCTGTGGGAGGCCCCGACCGGCACCGGCGTGGTGGCCGGGCCCGTCACCTATTTCGTGGACGGTCGGCAGTACGTCTCGGTGGCGGTGGGCTGGGGTGGCGTGTACGGCATCATGCATCGGGCCACCAACCGGCGCGGACCGGGCACCGTCTACACGTTCGCCATCGGCAGCAACGTCCCGCCGCCCGCCTTCGTCGAGTACCAGCAGGGTGCCCTCGTCCAGGGCGTCGCCTACGATCCCGCCCACGTGAAGGAGGGCACGCTCCTCTACGTGAGCAACTGCGTCTTCTGCCACGGCGTCCCCGGCGTGGACCGCGGCGGCAACGTGAAGAACCTCGGCTATTCTCCGGCCGACGTGATCGCCAACATGAACAAGTGGGTCTACCGTGGCCCGGCCATGGGCGTCGGCATGCCGGACTTCACCGGGAAGATCTCGCCGGAGGATCTCGAGAAGATCAAGGCTTTCATCCAGGGCACGGCGGACGCGATCCGGCCGAAGAACTAGATGCGCGCCACCGAGACCGTCGAGATCGGCCGAACCGGGCTTCGTGTCACGCGCCTCGGACTCGGGGGCGTCGCCCTTTCGGGCGCGCCGCCCGCCACGGACCCCGAACGGGCCACCGCGGAGGGGGAGGCCGTGGCGCTGATCCAGCGCAGCCTGGCGCTGGGCGTCAACTACCTCGATACCGCACCGATGTACGGCGTCGGCGAGAGTGAGGCGCGCTACGGCGAAGCCCTGCGCGGCGTCCCTCGCGGGAGTTACGTGCTGTCGACCAAGGTGGGCCGCGTTCTCCAGCCACCGGCGCCGGCGTCGGCGAAGGCCACGTGGGCGTTCGACTTCAGCGCCCGGGGCGTCCGCGAGTCATTCAAGGCCTCGCTCGAGCGCCTCGGACTCGAGCGCGTCGACATCGTGTTCGTCCATGATCCCGACGACCACTACGAGCAAGCCCTGAAGGAAGCCTTCCCCGTCCTCGTCGAGCTCCGCGCCGCTGGCGTGGTCCGGGCCATCGGCGCCGGTATGAATCAATGGCAGATGGAGCTGGCGTTCGCGCGGGAGGGCCACTGCGACTGCTTCCTGCTCGCCGGCCGGTACACGCTCCTGGATCAGACTGCGCTCTCCGAGTTCCTGCCGTACTGCGTCGAGCGCGGGATCGCGGTCGTCGCGGGCGGCCCGTACAACAGCGGCATCCTCGCGGTGGGCGCCCGGGCCGGCGCCACGTTCAACTACCGCGCCGCCTCACCGGAGATGATGGACAGGGCCGCGCGGATCGGCGAGGTGTGCGCGCGCCACGGCGTGCCCTTGAAGGCGGCGGCGCTGCAGTTCATCCTCGCGCATCCGGCCATCGTCTCCGTGATCCCTGGCGCGCGGTCCATCCAGGAGGTCGAGGACAACGTGCGCATGGTCGAGCTTCCGATCCCCGGGGCGCTCTGGGCGGAGTTGAAGGGCAGCGGCTTGATCGCCGAGGCGGCACCGACGCCGAGGAGCTGAGCACCGCCCGACGGGCCGCCCCTCGCGGAGCGGCCCGTCGTCGTGACGGTTCAGTGGCTCAGCTGTGCCACTTGAACTGCTGCGGCTTGCGGGCGGACTCCTGGGAGATGACCGACGTTGACCAGCGCCGGGCCCTTGAACGCCGTCGCCTGCTCCAGCGCCGACTTCAAGTCTTTTGGATTCTCGACGAACCAGCCCTTGCCGCCGAAGGCCTCCATCATCTTGTCGTAGCGGGCGCCGTAGATCAGCGCGTTCGGCCGCATGTTCTGCAGCGGGTTGTCCGGATGCTTGGCGTGGCCGGGCCCGATGCCGCCGTTGTTGAAGACGACGATCTTGACCGGCAGCTGATAGCGGCAGACCGTCTCCATCTCCATGCCGGAGAAGCCGATCGCCGAGTCGCCCGAGACCGAGATGATCGGCTTGTCGGGATGCACCACCGCGGCGGCGACGACGAAGCCCATGCCGATGCCCATCGTGCCGTAGCTGCCGGCGTCGAGCCGGTGCCGCGGCCTGGCGTTGAGCAGCTGGGTACGCCCGATGTCCATCGTGCTCGCGCCCTCGCCGATGATGATCGCGTCCTCCGGCGCCCACGCGGCCACGTCCTTCAGGGCGCGGTAGTAGTTGGCCGGCGCCGTGTCGTCGACCAGCTGGGGTGCGATCTGCGCCGCGTTCGCCGCCGCCTTCTCGGCGATGGCAGCGTGCCAGGGCGAATCTTTGGGATAGACCCACTCGCGCTTCTCGAGCGCCTTGTTGAGCTGCCCGACGATCGCCTTGCCGTCGCCGACCAGGGCGACCTCGGTCGGCGCGTTCTGGCCGATCGTCTCCGGCGCGATGTCGAGCTGGATGATGCGGACGTTCTTGTTGAAGCGCGGCGGCAGGCCGAAGTGCATGATCCAGTTGAGCCGCGCGCCCATCAGGAAGACGACGTCGGCATTCTGGAGCGCGTGGCTGCGGGCGGCGCCGACCGACAGCGGATGGTCGTCGGGCATCACGCCCTTGCCCATCGGCGAGGCCAGGAACGGCACCTTGGTGCGCTCGATGAACTTGCGGACCTCGTCCTCGGCCCGCGCGTAGGCCATGCCCTTGCCGACGATGACGAGCGGCCGCTCGGCCGAGCGGAGCACGTCCAGCGCCTGCTCGACGTTCTCCGGGATGGCCTGGGTGCGGGGCGGATCCGGGCAGCGCGCCGGCTCGTCCACCTGTGACTCGTCGACCTTGCCGGTGATGATGTCGTCCGGCATGTCGAGATAGCTGGCGCCGGGCCGGCCGTAGATGGCGTTCCGCACCGCCATCTCGACGTAGAACGGGATGCGGTGGACGTGCTCGACCGCGTGCGCGAACTTGCAGAAGGGCGTGGCGATCAGCACCTGCCGCTCTTCCTGGAACGCGCCCATGCCGTTGCGCCAGGACTCGGAGGCGCCGCCGATGAGGATCATCGGCCAGCCGTTCTGCTGGGCGTTGGCGAGGCCGGCGAGGGCGTGGATCACGCCAGGACCCGACACGACGAGGCAGGCGCCGGGGCGGCCGGTCAGATAGCCGACGGCCTGGGCGGCATACGAGGCGGACTGCTCGTTGCGCATCCCGACGTAGGTGATTCCTTCCGCCTGCGCGGCGGTGGCGATCGGGCCCACCGGGAACCCGACGATCCCGAACATGTACTGCACGCCCTGCTTCTTGAGGCTCCTCGCTACTAGGGTTGCGCCGTCGACTTCGGCCATGAGTTCTCTCCTGTCAGAATGGGATCGTCCGGAGCCCGTCTCCTCTTTCCCGCCTGGGCCCGAGCCAAGATCGCGCCCCCCGGACCCAGAGTCAAGCCCCGGGCCGAGGAATGCCCGGTGGCCGGGCTCAGGACGGCAGGATGACCGCCTTGCCGGTCGTCTGCGTGTCGAAAAGCTTGTAGGCTTCCTCGGCCTGGTCGAGCTTCCAGCGGTGCGTGAAGAGCTTCTCCACATCCACCTTCCGGTCAGCCACGAACTCGGCGCATTCGGCCTGGCCTTGCTTCGAGAACGTCCAGGACCCTACCAGCGTCACCTGCCGGCGCAAGAGATCCGGGCTGACGTCCAGCGTCACCTGGCCGCGCTCGCCGACGAAGCAGGCCGTGCCCCAGGAACGCACGGCGCGCACGGCGGCGGCGCGGGCATCCGGCGCCGAGGAGGCGTCCAGGGTCTTGTGGGCGCCCTCGCCGTGGGTGAGCTGGCGGATGGCCGCCACCACGTCGCCCGCCTTGCCGTCGATCACCTCGTGGGCGCCGAATGCCTGGGCGAGCTTGCGTCGCTCGGGAGCCACGTCGATGGCGATGACGCGCGCCCCCATCTCGACGGCGAGCTGGGTCGCCGACAGTCCCACCGGCCCCTGGCCGAAGATGGCGATCGTCTCGCCGCCCTGCAGGTTGACTCGCCTCAGGGCGCCCCAGGCCGTGCCGGTGCCGCACGAGATCGCCGCGCCCGTCACGAAGGAGAGCGCGTCCGGCAGCGGCACCAGCGTGGACACCGGCACCTTCATGTACCGGGCGTGGCCGCCGTGCCCGCCGGAGCCGTAGACCACCGTGCCCGCCAGGCACATCTGCGTCCAGCCCGCCCGGCAATGCTTGCAGTTGCCGCAGCCGTCGTAGTGGTGGTCCATCACGCGCTGGCCGACCCGGGCCTCCTTCTCGGCGACCCCGGCGCCCACCGCGGCGACGACGCCGCAGGGCTCGTGGCCGGCGATCATTCCGGCCTCCCGCTTGATGCCACCGGTCACGGTCCCCGGCTGATGGGCCGGGGCGCGATAGTTGTGCAGGTCGCTGCCGCACATGCCCGAGGCCTTGATCTCGAGGATCACGTCCCGGGGGCCGGGTGTCGGGTCGGGGAACTCCCTGATCTCCAGCTTGCGATCTCCGAGAAACACGACGCCTTTCATGGCTTCCTCCGGTGCCCTATCCTCGTGCCTCTCCTCGGTTCTGTCCACCCCTACCCGGTTGACCGCCCTCGGGCCGCCGGACTACGCTCTCGTCACCTTCAACCCGGCCCACCGAACGAAAACAAACGAGGATGCGGGAGGATCGCCATGACGGTGTATGAGATGCGGACCTACACGCTTCAGGTCGGCAAGATGGGCGAAGCCGTGAAGCTCTATTCCGAGTTCGGGTACCCCGCGCTCCAGAAAGGCGGCCAGGACAAGAAGCTGATCGGCTACTTCCAGAGCGACACGGGCACGATCAATCAGCTCGTTCACCTGTGGAAGTTCGACGACGACGCCGACCGCCGCGCCCACTGGGCTTCGGTCTTTGCCAACAAGGATTTCGTCGAAGGCTTCGCCGTCAAATTCCGCCCGTTGCTCATCTCCCAGGAGGTCAAGCTCCTGACCGCGGCCCCGTGGGGACCGCATCCCTGAGAAGGCCTGCGGGTCGCGAGGGCTAGCCGCGCCCGGCCGCCAGCGGCGGCGGACCGAACGCGCCGCCGGTGGTGGTCGGCATGTCCAGCAGCGCGTTGACGAGATCGGCCAGCGCCGCCCGCGACGGCTGATCGGCCAGCGCGCCCTCCCGGAAGTGCGCGGCTTCCAGGTAGACGCTGGTCGGCACCACCCGCGCGCCGAACCAGGCCAGTACCGCGCGGAGCTGCCAGTCGACGCCCAGGTAGTGATGCGGCGTCGCGCCCATGGCCACGATGCCCACGGGCTTGGCGCGCAGCGCCTCGATGGGCGTCAGGTCGAGCAGGTTCTTGAGCGCCCCCGTGAAGGTGCCGCGATAGACGGGACTGGCCAGCAGCACGCAGTCGGCCCCGGCCACGGCCGCCACGACGGTGCCGGTGTCGTCGCCGAACTTCTCGGGAGGGCGGCCGTCGGCGAAGGAGACACGGTGATCGGCCAGGTTGAGCAGCGACGCCGACACGCCGGGCCGCGCCGCCGCCACCTCCACCGCCGTGGCGATCGCCGCGTTCAACCGGCCGGGCGGGGTCACGCTGCCGACGACGGCCAGAAAGGTGGTCACGCCCCCACCATGGCCGCGCGATCGCGGCGGGCCACCTCGGCGCGCACCAGCGGGATCAGCTCGCGCCCGTAGTCGAGCGCGTCGTTCAGCGGATCGAAGCCGCGGATGAGCAGGGTCGTGCAGCCGATGTCGTAGTAGTCGAGCAGCGCCTCGGCCACCTGCTCCGGAGTGCCCACGAGCGCGGTGGTGTTGCCGGCCCCGCCCATGGCGGCGGCAATCGGCGTCCACAGGCGCTTGTCGTGCACCTCGGCCTCACGCGCGAAGTCCACGAGCCGCCGCGCCCCCACCGCCTGTGGGCGCATGCCCGCCCCCTCGCCCACCACGCTCGGTCGAGCCTCCATCACCTTGGCCAGGATGCGTCGCGCGCGCGCCCACGCCTGTGTCTCCGTGGGCGCGATGATCGGTCGCAGCGAAACGCTGATGCGGGGACGGCGCCCGAACACCGCCGCCCTCTCGTGGATGTCCGCGATGCGCTGCGTGACGGCGGCGAGTGGCTCGCCCCAGAGCGCGTACACGTCGCAATGCCTGGCCGCCACCGTGGCGGCGGCACCCGAGGCGCCGCCGAAGTAGAGCGGGATGCCGCCGGGTCGGAGCGGCTTGACCTCCGAGAACGCCTTGGCGAATCGGTAGAACTCACCCTCGTGATCGAACGGCTCGGGCGCCGTCCACATGCGGCGCAGCACGTCCAGATACTCGTCGGTGCGCCGGTAGCGCGTGTCGTGGTCGAGCCAGTCGCCATCACGGGTCTGCTCGGCATCGCTGCCGCCCGTGATGATGTGCAGCGCGACGCGGCCGTTCGTCACGTGGTCCAGCGTGGCTGCGGCGCGCGCGGTGAGCGTGGGCGCCACGAAGCCGGGCCGGTGGGCGATCAGGTAGCTCAGCCGCTCGGTGTGGGCGGCCGCGTAGCCCGTCACCGCGAATCCCTCGGCCGACGTCGAGGTGTAGCCGACCAGCACGCGGTCAAAGTCGGCCTTCTCGTGAGCCTGGGCGAAGCCGCGTAGCCACTGGGTGTCGACGGCGCCCCCGATCACGTGCACGGCGGCGCCGTCCGCGCCTTCCGGCTTCACCCCGATCATGCCGACGATCTCGACGGGCATGGTGGCGACTATACCCCGGGTCGCGGCCGTTCAGTCGAGGGGCCTTCGACTTCCCCCGCGACGACACCGGTCGTATGCTGGATCTGCGGAGGAGGAGATTGGCGTGACGGCGATTGACCGGTTGAATGAGCTCCTCGAGGCAGAGCGGGCGGGCGTGGACACGCTCTCCCGGCTGTTTCCCGAGGCCCGCAGCCCCGAGATGCAGAAGCTCTTCGAGGAGGTCCGGGACGACGAGGCCTGGTCCTGCGCGGGGCTCGTCCGCTCCATCCAGGCGATGGGCGGGGCCATCTCCGACAAGAAGGGAGACTTCGCGGAGAAGGTGATGAGTGAGCCCACCCTCGCCGCCCGGCTTCGGTTTCTGAACCGGGGGCAAGGGTGGGTCGTGAAACGACTGGATGGCCTACTCGGCGAAACCCTCCCGGCGTCAGTCGGCGGCTTCCTCGAAGAGATGAAGACACGCCACCTCGCCAACATCGAGGCCTGCGAGCGGTTGGCGGAGTCTCTGCACTGAGCGCCGACGACGTCAAAGCCTGGAGAAAATCCGAGCGCGCCCGGCTGATCGCAGCACGTGAGAGTCTCGACGCGGCCACGCTGGACCGCTTCCGCCAGCGCATGGACGCTCTGCTCTGGCGCTCGTTTCCTGGGCTCGCGGCCGCGAAGCTCGCCTTCTGCTGGCCGATCCGCAAGGAATACGACGCCCGGCCCCTCGCCCAGCGGCTACGAGAGCGTGGCACGGTCACTGCGCTGCCGGTGGTCGTGGGGCCCCGGCAGCCCCTCGTCTTCCACGAATGGCACCCCGGCGTGGCCCTCGCCTCCGGCCCGCTCGGCATTCCCTACCCGGTGGGGTCTGAGCCCGTCGCTCCCACCGCCGTACTACTGCCCATGAACGGGTGGGACGAAGCCGGCTACCGCCTCGGCTACGGGGGCGGCTTCTTCGACCGAACCCTGGCGAGCCTGGCGAAGAAGCCCGTTGTCGTCGGCGTCAGCTACGAGCTGGCCAGAATGAAGACCATCCGGCCGCAGAGCTGGGATATCCCGATGGACTGGGTCGTGACCGAGCGCGGTATTTACCGACGTGATCCAGAGGGGCTGGTGTTCCTTGGCGAACCCGCCGCCGGAGAGCCCAGCGCCCTCGCCTCCCCGGTCTGCTACGCCGCCGAGGTCGATCCCGGGCAGCCCTGATGTACCGATCCTCAGGGGCCGAAGGTGAAGACGAACACTCGCAGGCCGGGGTCGCTCGCGATCAGGGTCAGAACGTGCTTTCCCCGCGGCGCGCCGGGCCACCAGGCGAATCATCCCTGATCGATCGACGCGTGCCACTCCGGCGGGGTCGACGTCGGCCCCGCGCGCCTCGCCGATCGGTTTGCCGTCGAGCAGCACCATGATCGCCGCTGTCCCCAGCGGCCCCGGTTGCACGACCAGGTTCACCTCACCAGCCGTGAAGGGAAGGATGATCTTGCCGGTGCCCTTCTGGAGCTCGAGGTACTGGCGGCCGCTCTGCCAATCACCCTCCAGCGTGATCGTGCCCGGCTCGCGCCGCTCGGCGCCGACGTACGTCTCGTCGGTGATCCCGGCGTAGGAGGGCATCCCGGTCTTCGCGAACGCCGTCGCCTCGGGGCTGACCGGCGGCAGCGTGGTCCCGGGCCTGGCCGCAACGAGGAGGCGGCGGATCTCCGCCTCGATCTTGTCGTAGCTCCCCTCGCCGACCCACCGCTTCACCAGCTTCCCGTGCGCGTCGAAGAGGTATTTCGCCGGCCAGGCGTTGTTGCCCAGGGCCCGCCAGATCGCAAACTCGTTGTCGAGTGCGATCGGATACGTGAGCCCATGGTCGCGAATCCCACGGTCGATGTTCTCGGCGCGCTTGCCGAATTCGAACTCGGGCGCATGCACGCCGACCACGACCAGGCCGAGCTTGGCGTAGTCGCGGTCCCACGCCTTGACGTAGGGTGCGGTCCGGATCCAGTTGATGCAGGTGTACTCCCAGAAGTCGACCAGGACGACCTTGCCGCGCAGTCCCTCGGCCGTGAGCGGCGTCGAGTTCACCCAGCGCTCCGCGTTGAAGGCGGGCATGTCGCCAGCCGCCCCGGCCAGGCCGGGACCGGCAAGGGCACCGAAGAGCAGGAATGGCAGGATGGCTCTCATATTCACCTTAAGATGGCGGCTCCGAGGAAAGGTTTCGCGCAGCGCCAGCCGGTCTCGGTCGTGATCTCGATGGTGCATAATGGCCCGCACATGACGATCGCACCGCTCCCGAAACGCCTGGGTTTCTTCACCCGCCTGCTCGATCAGGCCACCCCCGCCGAGCGGTACCGGCTGGCGACCGCGCAGATCATCCACGCCGAGCGGTTCGGCTTCGATACGGCCTGGATCGCCCAGCACCATTTCCATGAGGACGAGGGCGGCCTGCCCGCGCCGTTCGTCTTCCTGGCCCAGGTCGCGGCCCAGACGACGCGGATCCGCCTCGGAACGGGGATCGTGACCTTGCCGCTGGAGCTGCCGATCCGGGTGGCCGAGGACTCCGCGGTGCTCGACCTGATGTGTGGCGGCCGCCTCGAAGTGGGCGTCGGCGGTGGCGGCAACCTTTCCTCGTACGCGGCGTTCGGCCAGGACAGTGCCGAGCGCACGGCGGTGCTGGTCAGACACCTTCAAGTGCTGCGCGATGCCTGGGCGGGGCGATCGCTGCCCGGAGGCGCGGACCAGCTGTATCCAAAGAATCCAAGCCTGGTCGAGCGGGTGTGGCAGGCCACCTTCTCGGTGGATGGAGCAAGGCGGGCCGGCGCCGCCGGCGACGGGCTCATGCTGTCGCGCACGCAGCCGAGGCCGGCCAGCACTCCCGATCTGTCGCTGGCCGAGATCCAGAACCCGATGATCGACGCGTACCTGGAGGCGCTGCCCGAGGGCCGCAGTCCCCGCATCCTCGCCTCCCGCACCGTGTTCGTGGCCGATGACGGCCAGGAGGCCTTGCGTCTCGCCGAGACCGGGCTGGGGCGGCATCGCGCACGCCTGACCAGATTGGGCCGGGCCACCGGAGACGGAACGCTCGATGCGATGATCGGCGCGATGGATGTTCACCTGGGAACGCCTGACGAGGTGATCGCCTCGCTCAAGACGGACAGCGCGCTTGCCCGGGCGACAGAGCTCGCGGTTCAGGTGCATTCGATCGATCCGCCGCACCCCTTCATCCTCAGGTCGATCGAGCTGGTTGCCGAGGTCGTGGCGCCGGCACTCGGCTGGGGGCGTGATGCGGCGGGGTCCGGCGTGGTGACCATCCAGCCAAGAGGGCGGTGAAGATGCCAGGAACAGACGCCGACGTCATCGATGCGCTGGTCGGGATCACGCCGGGGTCTCCCCTGGATGCGATTCGCGCCCGGAGACCGGAGGCGCGCGCGCACGCGCAGGCGACGTACCGGGCGCTGTTCGCGCCCGCGACGCCCGGCGGCGTCTCCCCGCCGGAGCGTTTCGCCTTGGGCCAGTTCGTCGCCGGCCTGCACGGCGCCACGGCGATCGCCACCAGCTATGCCTCGCGCCTCGCCGAGAGCGGAGCCCCGGCGGCTTTGAAGGAAGCCGTCGACGCGACCATCGCGGAGGCCCGGACCAACGGCCCCTATGGCCGCTACCCGGCGGGGCCGCTCAGCCGCGAAGATGCTGCCGGCTCGAGCTATCGTGTGGGAGCAGCGAGCCGCCGGGCACTGGGTCCGCGCCTCGCCGCGGCATTCGAGCACGTGCACATGCTCGTCTTCCACCCGCGCGACGCCGCGCCGGCGGCGCTGCAGGCGCTACTGGACGCCGGCTGGTCCACGACCGACATCGTGACGCTCTCCCAGATCGTCGCTTTCATGTCCTTCCAGATCCGGGTGGTCACTGGATTGCGCGTCCTGGCCGGCCATTCCTGACGAGCGAGGTCCCGACATGACCGATACCGTCCTGGTGCCTCCGGAACACACGGTTCCGACCGTCTTCACCCGGGCTCAGCTCGACTGGCTCCCCTGGCTCGAGCCGCTCGCCATCGATGCGATGACCGAGCGCCACCTGGCGAGTCTCGTGGATGCCGCCCGCGTGAAATCGCCCTACTTCCGCCTCCTCGCCCGGGACCCGGACGCCCTGGAGGCCAGGACGCGGACCGACAAGGACATCTTCTACAACCCCGATGCCGGCCTGCCCCGGGCCGAGCGCGAGCTGGCCGCCGCCGCGACGTCTCGCTTCAACGGGTGCCTCTACTGCGCCTCCGTGCATGCCCGCCATGCGGCGACCTATTCGAAGCGCGAGGCCGATGTTCAGCGCCTGCTCGACGCCGGCGTCACCGCCGATCTCGGAGAACGCTGGAATGCCATCGTCGCGGCCTCGGTGGCGCTGACCTCGACACCGAGCGCGTTCGGGCCGGAGCACGTCGACCGTCTGCGTCGCTCCGGGCTCGACGATCTGGCGATCGCCGACGTCATCCACGCCGCGGCCTTCTTCAACTGGGCCAATCGCCTGATGCTCTCGCTCGGTGAACCCGCGGCCCCGACCGGATCGTAGACCATGGCGCACTGGCTCCTGAAGTCCGAGCCTGACGATTGGTCGTGGGCCGAGCAGGTCGCGAAGGGGCGTGAGGGCGCGGAGTGGACCGGCATCCGCAACCACTCGGCCCAGAACCACCTGCGCGCCATGAAGAAGGGCGAGCAGGCGTTCTTCTACCACACCGGCAAGGAGCGCGCGATCGTCGGGATCGTCAAGGTGATCGCAGAGGCGCACCCGGATTCGACCGACGCCGCCTGGCGCGCCATCGACGTCGCCGCGGTGCGGAAGCTGCCGACACCGGTCGGCCTCGACCGAATCAAGGCCGACCAGCGCCTGGCCGGCATGGTATTGGCCAGGCTCCCGCGCCTGTCGGTCCAGCCAGTGTCGGAGGCCGAGTGGCGGATCATCTGCCAGATTGGCGGACTCGACTGACCGAGCGGCAGCGCTACGGTGCGATCGGCGCCGCCATGTCGGCCTGGATCTCGACCGGGCTGAGCGCCCGGTTGTAGATCCGGATCTCGTCGATCCGGCCCTGGAAGAACTCGCCCCAGATCCCGTTGCTCCTGAGCCACGACCGGACCATGCGAGTTCCTCGCCGAAGAAGAGTGCGCGCGTCGAGCGTCCGGCGAGAGTGTCTCGCGGTCACGACGTTGTCAACGACAAAGCCCGCACTAGCTCACATCTGTAAAGACCTCCGACGCTCGACAGGGTAACGTGAGGCTCCGAGGCGGGATCAGCCCGACATCGATCGAGGAGAGGTGCCCCGTGTCCATTGGCCGTGTCCTCGTCGTGGACGACGAACCCCTGGTGCTGAGTACCGTGCGTGACATGCTGCAGTACTTCGGGTATGAAGTCAGCACCGCGGCGAGCGCCGAGGAGGCCTTTGCCTCCATGAACGCCGGCCGGTCTCAGATCGTGTTGCTCGATCTACACTTGCGGGGAACCTCCGGGCTGGAGGGGCTGACATCGCTCCGCGAGCTCTATCCGACGGTGCCGGTGATCGTCGCGACCGGGGACATCGGGCACCGATTGGCACGCGAGGCCCGCGACAGTGGGGCATTCGAGGTCATCAGCAAGCCGTTCAACCTGACCATCCTCAGAAGCCTGCTGGCGCGGGCGATGACGCTGGCACCGCCTCAGTGACCGGACTGCGCGGCCCCCTTCCCGCAGCACCGCCCTCGGCCCCTGCCCCCAGCGCGCGCCCCTTCGGGCTCCCATGAGGGCATGTTGATTGCTGCTCCAGGTAACGTGCTCATCTCTCGATGCGCCTGGCACGACCGGAACTATGGCCACGCGAAGCTGCTTGGCGTGAGCACGTGGCGCGGACGGGGCATCGCGTTCACCAACGGTCTCTGTTCGAGGTGCGCCGCGCGCATAAACCCGGCCGTCCCTCCACAGGTCATCCGCGGAGTGACCAAACGCGGCTGCCCGGCCACTGTCGCCGGCTTGTCCGCCGTCATGATGGCACTGATGCAGGGTGGTGGGCTCGCGCCCCATGTCCCATCTCGTGAACTTCGATCGCACCATGCGGCGTCGCTTCCACGCGAATTTACGTCGCCGCCCCGCGAACTGGCGTCGCCCCCCAAGAGGGCACCGCTACGGACGCCCGGCACGCCGCCTCGACCCGTCCGCATGGCCCAGGCCCACTCGAGGCCCCCAGCGTCAGCTACCCGCATCTCCCTCCCACGTACCGTTTCTTTCACGGAGTCTTCTACAGGGCGGCGCTCGCACCAGTCGCCCTAGGCCCAAGGCGGGAACCCGTGTGACGTCCGCTGTCCTCAGATGTGCAACGAAGTACCAGGGTTAGGACCACCACGCACTACAGTGGCGACGACCCGCACCAGCAGTATTACGCTGGACCAAGTCAATGGCGTGTTTATTGAAGCGCCTACCCCACGGAGCGGACATGCATTCCGAACAGCGCGCATGACACCGGCCCCTCGCCCGGACGGCGGCGACCCTGAGCAGACGGCGCTCCCTCGCCGCGGGCGGCGTCCGTCATCAACGCGACGCCCCACGATCCTGATCGCCGACGATACAACCGACACCCGCGAGCTCTATGCCGAGTACTTTGGCGGCCGAGGCTTCACGGTGGTCACCGCCGCCGACGGCACTCTGGCCATTCAGGCCGCGCTGGACCATCAGCCCGACGTGATTGTGATGGACCTGGCCATGCCGCACATCGATGGCATCACGGCCACCCGGCTGATCAAGGCCGACGCCCGGACGCTACAGAGTCGCGTGATTCTTCTCACCGGGTACACGGGCATGGCCGTCGAGCGAGACCCGCTGGGTGCGGGCGCGGACCTGGTCGTGACCAAGCCGTGCCTTCCCGACCATCTGGAGCGCCACGTGAACCGACTGCGACGACGTCGAGCCGCGCCACACCGCGGAAGCCGGCTGCCATGAGCCCGCTGGCGCAGCAAATCGCTCACGCCGTTCGCCAGAACGCTCCGCACGTGTACTGCTTCGCCTGCCTGGCGACGCAGCAGGCGGTGAACGAGCATGACATCCGCGCGGTCGCACTGGTCCTGGTTGCGCGCGCCGGCCTCCGACTGGAGCATCACGTGTGTCTCCGATGCCAGTGCTCAGGCGAAGTGCTTCTTGCTCAGCCGGCGGCGCCGACCCTATCAGCGAGCCCCGGTAGACCGCGACGGTGGCGTCAGGCGCGCGCGGACCACCCCTCGGGGGGATCGCAGGCCACGGTGCCCATGTCCGCCGGAACGGACAGCTCCAGGAGCTCCAGGTCTGCTGACGCCCCGGTCTCGTTGTGCCGCAAGCCGCCCGGAATGTAGAGCGACTCGCCCGACTGGATGCGCAGCTTCTGGCCGTCCTCGAACTCCAGGTCAACCCATCCACTGAGCATGTACACGAACTGACCCTCGCAGACGTGGTAGTGCCACCCCGTCGGCTGCGTCATCCCCTCGGCCCCGATGGTGACCTGCGCGCGGATCTTCCCGCTGCTCGCAGCCGTGACGCCGAGGTCGCGGTATTTGAAGAAGGAGCGCCGGCCCGCCACGAGGGGGGCGGTGATCGGCGTCGCGTACGCCAGCTTGCCCGGGGGGCTCACGGCCGCCGGCTGTCCGATTGGCTTGCTCGCATCGTTCATCATGGAGGCCTCCTCTGAGTTCGTATCGGTGATACTACCCGATTGGGAGGGCCTATGCGGGCGTGGACCGTGGACGCCGACGACATCCGGGTTGCCGAGGACCTCGACGAGGCCCTGCTGCACCGCACACCCGAGATCGACAGCTTCCTGAGCCTGGACCGTGACGACAAGTTCATCGTCATCGGCACGAAGGGCTTCGGGAAGACGCTGCTCCTCAAGGCCAAGCGAATCCTCTACCAGCGCAAGACGCGGTCGGTCTGTCTGCCCGCCAGCAACCTGCTCGACAAGCCGATCGGTGACAAGATCTTCAGCAAGGATGCCCTGGCGTTCTTCGCGGAGTCCTCGCTGCCGTGGTCGAAGCTCTGGCTGACCGCGATCGCGCTCACGACGCTGAAGCACGTGGGCCAGACCGACGACCTGAAGGTGAACCCGCGGCTCGGGCGCCTGCTCGCTGACGCGCCGCTCCGCGGCGTCATCGACCATTTCGTCCGTCTGCTCGACTTCGCTCCCAGCGAGCTCCTGCGCACCGCCAACGACACCGATGGCCACCTGGTTCCGCGGCTGCGCGCGATCAAGACGCCGGTGGCCATCTTCATCGACGGCGTCGACGAGTACTTCAACAAGCACATCGAGGCGGTGCGCAACCGGGCCAGCGTGGCGGGGGAGCTATCACCTGACATCTGGCATTTCGCCCAGCTGGGCCTCGTCGAGGTCGCCTACCAGCTCCGGCGGATCAACCATCACCTGAAGGTCTTCGCGGCGGTGCGCAAGGAGGCGTACGCACGACTGCTGCAGAGCACGGTGATGAGCCAGCAGTATCGCGGCAGCGCCGTCGACATCGTCTACCCGATCGACAGCCTGCGCGAGATCTTCGTCAACAACATCCGCCTGGAGAAGGCCGACCGGATGGTCCGTCCCGAGCGCCTGCGCGATGACCCCATCGAGGCGTTCCTGGGTCGGACGACGGTGACCCATGTCTACACCGGCCTCGAGGAAGACGCCTTCGACTATGTGTGCCGGCACACGCTGCTCCGCCCGCGCGACCTCATGACGCTGGGCCAGCGGCTGGCCGCCCTGCGCCCGGACGAGCGGCGCAACGAGCCGCGCCTGAAAGAGGTCGTGAACCAGGCCGCCACCGAGATCGCCCAGGAGTACCTCGTCGAGATCGCGCCCTATGTGGTCGGCCTCGACCTGCCCCAGTTCCTCCGCCGCCTCCCCGGCCACATCCTGACCCGCCACGAGGTCGAGACGCTGTTCGACGCCCACACCTCGACGACGGGCGCCGTGGAGCCGCAGCACGTCTTCTGCGCGCTCTACCGGGTCGGCTTGCTCGGGTACCCGCTGCCCGACCGGGTGCGCGGCGAGACGGTGCAGCGCTTCCTGCGACCCGGCGAGGGGACGCTCGAGCCGGACGGCGTGCTGCCGCGGGCGACGCACTACGTCGTGCACCCGGTGCTCTCGGATGTCATCGGCCAGGTCAACCCCGCCTACCTGGGCAGAATCGACCGGACGAACATCGTCGGCTATGGCCGACCCTGGCAGGCAACGCGACGCGCCGAGCCTGGCGCCACACTGCGGATGCTCTGCGTGCTCGTGGCCGACGTCCAGGGCTTCGGCGGCCTCATGCGGGCCGGCGCCGATGCCCCCGTCCGCCGCGCGCTCGAGGAGGCGGTGCGGAGATCGGCCAAGGACGCCGTCTGCGCCGAGACTGGCGGCGGTGACGCCGTGTTCGTCGTCCACGACGACCCGGTCGCGCTGGCCCGGAGCGCACGCCATCTCGTGGACGAGGTCTACGGTGCGCCCGGGCAGCCCCGCCTGCGGGTGGCCCTGCACCACGGCGAGGTCCTGACCCGCCGGCGCGAGAGCGACGACACCATCGCGGTGGCCGGCGGCGAGGCCGTGCTCTGCGCGGTGCGCGTCGAGCCCCACGTGGAGCCTGGTCAGATCTGGGTGACCGAGGCGTTCCGCGACCAGCTGGCGCGCCAGCCGTCCCTGTGGCGCACCTCACCGGTGGTACTACCCGGTGGCGACGGGCGCTTGAATGCCAGGAAGGGCGACGAGCCCGACCTGTGGGTCCGGCTGTATCGCCTCGAGTTCTGATCGATGCGGATGAGACCGAGGGCGGCCGGGCCGCCCTCGGTCCTCTGCGTTATTTCTTGCGCGGGTCGTCGGCGGGATTGACGTACATCACGTCGAAGGGGCCGGTGCCGTTGATCTGCACGACCGACTCCGCCTCGGCGAGAGCGTAGTGTGGCATGCCGGCCGGCAGGTGGACGAAGCTCGCCGCCGGCAGCGGCTGCAGCGCTGCCCGGTCGATTTTTTCGCCGGACGTGACCGCGAACGCCCCCGAGATGACGGTGACCAGCTCGTCCTTCGAGTGGCGATGCGGCGGCACGATGAAGCCGGCGGGGAACCGGAGACGGAGGACGAACGGCCCTTCCTTCGCCGGGTTACCCATCAGGATGGCAGCCTGGGCGCCCGGTGGCAGCGACGGCGGGGCCGCGCCCCACTGGATCGCGTCCGCTCGAACCACGGTGTGGTGCATCTCGGCGGCATCCAGCGGCGCTGCCGTCGTGCCGAACGCGGCGACGAGGCCGAGGGACAGGGCGATCAGACGACTCGCGGCATTCCAGGACATCGCGTGCTTCATGGCTCGGTCCTTTCCTGTGTGGGTGGTGTGCAACACGAGGGTCACTCCCGCACGATCACGATCTGGAGGTACTCGCTCGGCACGACCATGCTCCCGTCCGTCGCGCGGTTGCCCTCGTGGGCCAGGGCCAGGAGATCGCGCTCCAGTCCCGCCTGGGCCGTCGGGGCAAGCGCGGCGAAGGCCTTGAGCACCGGGCCGTAGTAGGTCCGGAAGACCTCCAGCCAGTGCTCGGGCGAGCGATAGCGGAAGACGAAGCTCCGCGGTGCCGTCGCGATCGAGCGCGCGTGCGGCTCGAACAGCTCGACGATCCGCGCCTGGCTGCCCCAGAGGGCCGGCGACTTGACCCCCGCCGGCGGCGGAACGTGCTTGCCGACGGTCTTGAAGACCCGCCCGATGAAGCCCTCGGGGGTCCAGTTGGCCAGGCCGATCTTGCCGCCGGGCTTGCAGACGCGGAGCATCTCGGCCGCGGCCCGCGCCTGGTCCGGGGCGAACATGACCCCGAACGTCGAGACGACCACGTCGAACGACCCGTCCGCGAACGGCAACGCCTCCACGTCGGCCTCGCGGAACTCGATGGCGAGCCGCTCGGCCACGGCGCGCTCACGGGCGCGCTCGAGCAGCGCGGGCACATAGTCCGTGGCGACGACCTCGCACCAGCGCCGGGCGGCGGCCAGCGAGGCATTGCCGTTGCCGGCGGCGACGTCGAGCACCTTCTGTCCGGCCCGGACATCCAGGGCAAGCGACTCGCACAGCTCCTCGCCCACGATCTGCAGCGTGGTTCCGATGACGGCGTAGTCCCCCGACGACCACGCGACCCGCTGGCGGGCCTTGACCGTCTCGAGATCGGGCTGGCCAGCCTCACAGCTGATACCACTCGCGGCAACGGCGGTCTCCATGGCTCCCCTTCCTCCTGGCGGCTTGGCCCCGCGACGTCCCGCGTCGCCTCACCGACACGCCGATGCTGCGCTCCGACCGTGGGAGCCAGCGTGGGAACGGCCGTGGAATCGCCACCGGTCGGCAGCTCCCGGTCAGCCGATGCTCGGCGCATGGCGGACCGGCCACCGGACTGGCATAATCAGTCGCATTCGTGGCCATTTGCGTGTGCGGCCTGGATCGCGACTGAAGCGGCCGGACGGAGGGCCGCCGGCGGCAGCTCGCGCGTCGGACGGCGAGCCGTCGACCCAGGTGCGCGTCCTCGGACCGTTGACGATCGTGCGGGCCGGTCGCGCGCTGCCCCTACCCGCGTCGCGCAAGGTGCGCGCGCTCTTCGCCTACCTGGCCCTGGCGCCGCTTCCCGTAACGAGAACCCACCTGTGCGAGCTGCTCTGGGATGTGCCCAACGATCCCCGTGGCGAGCTCCGCTGGTGCCTCAGCAAGGTCCGGAGCGTCGTCGACGAGCCCGGCCGCCGGCGTGTCCACACGCGCGAGGACACCGTCGAGCTCGACCTGGCCGACTGCTTCGTCGACGCCGCCGAGGTCGCCCGCGCGGCCCAGGCGGGCATCCCGACGCTGCCGCCGGACCGGCTGCGGACGCTGTCCACCCTCTTCAACGGAGACTTCCTGGAGGGGCTGGACGTCGATGGCACCCTGGCCTTCAATGGCTGGCTGACCGCTCAGCGGCGTCGGTTCCGGGCCTGTCACACCGCCCTGCTGGAGCACCTCGTCAGGACCGCTCCGGGTGATGAGGCCTTCACGCATCTGGAGACGTGGCTCCAGCTGGCGCCCTTCGACCCTCACGTCCACGAGATCCTCCTCGCCGCGCTCGCACGGCGCGGCCGTATCCGGGAGGGCGAGGACCACCTGACGGCAACGACCCGGCTATTCGAGGCCGAGGGTCTCGATCCCGGTGCGATCCGGGACGCCTGGCGGTCGGCCCGAGCGTCCGCGGCCCCCTCGGTGACGGTTCCCGCGAGCGTTGGCGTCGAGCCCATCGTCCTCATCGCCGCTCGCCGCGCCTCCCTGGCGGTGATGCCGTTCGTCGACCGGTCGGGGGACGGTGCGGGGGGTGGACCGGGCGACGCCCTCGCGCACGACGTGATCACCCGGCTGGCGCAGCTGCGCAGTCTGTTCGTCATCGCCCAGGGCACCGTGTTCGTCCTGCACGAGCGACACGTCGGATCCGAAGAAGCGGGGCGGATGCTGAACGTCGACTACGTGGTCAGCGGGTCCGTCCGGCGCCAGGGCCGGCGCCTCACGGTGACGGTCGAGCTGGTCGAGACGCGCACGGCCCGGATCGTCTGGGCGGAGATCTTCAACCGCACAGCCGACGACACTTTCGTGGTCCTCGACGAGATCGGGAACCGGATCGTCGCGTCGATCGCCGGCGAGATCGAGATGATCGAGCGCAACCGGGCCATCCTGAAGCCGCCGAGCTCGCTGGACGCGTGGGAGGCGCATCACTGCGGCCTGTGGCACATGTACCGCTTCAGCAAGGCCGACAACGAGCGGGCCCGGCACTTCTTCGAGACCGCGGTCCACCTCGATCCGACCTTCGCGCGCGCCTACGCCGGCCTGTCCTTCACGCACTTCCAGAGCGCCTTCCAGGGCTGGGCCAAGCGCCAGCCGGAGGTCGATCGCGCCTTCGCGACAGCCGGCCAGAGCCTCATGGTCGACGATCGCGATCCCGCCGCGCACTGGGCCATGGGTCGAGCCCTCTGGCTACGCGGGCAGCACGACCAGTCGATCGTCGAGCTGGAGCGGTCCATCGACCTCAGCCCGAACTTCGCGCTGGGCCACTACACGCTCGCCTTCGTTCAATCCCAGGCCGGCGATCCGACCGCCGCCATCTCGTCCGCGGACTACTCGCGCCACCTGAGCCCCTTCGACCCGCTGCTCTTCGGCATGCTCGGCGCCCGGGCCATGGCCCTGGTGCGCCTGGGCCAGTTCGACGAGGCCGCAGACTGGGGCGTCAAGGCCGCCGCCCGCCCCAACGCGCACCCGCACATCCTGGCGATCGCCGCCTACAGTCTGGCACTGGCCGGTCGGCTGCCGCGACGCCCGTGCGCATGCCGCTGCGTTGCACGGCCGGCTTCCTCGTTACACCGTCGCCGACTTCCTTGCCGCCTTCCAGTTCGATCCGCAGGGCACCGCCCTGTTCCGCAAGGGGGCCCGGCGACTGGGGACAGGATAGGGCCGGCTACTCTCGTCCTTCTATGAGTCCCGCGTGTCGATCCCCGAGGTCTCCGTTCGACTCAAGGGCAGAGCACATGCAGACGAAGGAGCTGGAGACAACGTGACAACTCTCGAACCGAAGCCCATGCAGAGCGGCCATGCCGCGGTCAACGGAATCAGCATGTACTACGAAGTGCATGGTCGCCGGGACGGCGTTCCGCTCGTCCTGCTTCACGGCGGTGGTTCGACCATCGAGGTCACGTTCAGCAGAGTGCTCCCGGTCTTTGCCGGCCGCCGCCGGGTCATCGCGCTGGAGGAGCAAGGGCACGGTCGCACGACCGATCGCGATGCCCCGGTCGCGTTCGAGTCCTCTGCGGACGACGTCGCGGCCCTGCTCCGGCACCTGAGAGTCGACAGGGCGGACGTCTTTGGGTTCAGCAACGGCGCCAGCGTCGCCCTGCAGGTCGCCATACGACACCCGCAGCTCGTGCGAAAGATGGTCTTCGCCTCATCGATCACCAAGAGGGCCGGCGCTCAACCGCAGCTCTGGGAGTTCATGAAGCAGGCGGACTTCTCGAACATGCCGCAGCCGCTCAAAGACGCGTTCCTGCGAGTGAACCCGGACACGCGGCAGCTCAAGACCATGCACGACAAGGACCTCGCAAGAATGCAAGGCTTCAAGGACGTACCGGACGATGCGGTACGGTCCGTCCGCGCTCCGACGTTGATCGTGCTCGGTGACCGAGATATCGTGACACCTGAGCATGCCCTCGAGCTGACTCGCCTGATGTCAAAGGCACGCCTGCTGATTCTGCCCGGAGGGCACGGGGACTATCTTGGCGAAGCCGTCATGACACAGAAGCCGACCCGGTATCCCGAGCTCACCGCGCGGTTGATCGAGGAGTTCCTCGACTCCGAGTCATGACTGCGCATCGAAAGGAGTAGTCGTCATGTCCACCGGCACCGTCCGGCTTCACCGAGTACTTCGTGCGTCGCCGGAAAAGATCTATCGCGCATTCCTCGATCCGGAGGCGATGGCCAAATGGCTTCCGCCGAACGGCTTCACGGGCAAGGTTCACGCGATCGATGCGAAAGTCGGCGGTACCTACAAGATGTCCTTCACGAACTTCACCACAGGTCACAGCCACTCCTTCGGCGGAAAGTATCTCGAGCTGGTGCCCCATGAACGCATTCGCCACACGGACACGTTCGACGACCCAGGCCTCCCCGGGGAGATGCAGACGACGGTATCGCTGAAGAAGGTGTCGGTAGGTACCGAGGTCAACATCGTGCAAGAAGGCATACCGGAGGCCATTCCAGCCGAGGCCTGCTATCTCGGCTGGCAAGAGTCGCTCACCCTTCTTGCGCAGCTCATCGAAGCAGAGATTCCGGAGTAGCGGCGCGCCCACCGACCACTCCGTGAGGAGAGTGCAATGTCCGAGTTCCCTGAGTGCCTGCTGATCGTGACCGTGGAGATCGACGCCTCGATCGAGGCCGAGTGGAATCGGTGGTACGACACGGTTCACCTCCCGGATGCGCTGAAATGCCCCGGGGTGCGTCGCGGCCGACGGTATGTCTCCTCGGGTGAGATATCGGAGACCGCGGCCGGCAAGACGGAACGGACGGCGAAGCGGATCTACACGACGATCTACGAGCTGGACAGTCCGGACGCCGTCGGCACCCCCGAGTTCCGCGCCATGCGTGGCTGGTATCAGTTCGCGCCGCATGTCCGCTCGCGCACGCAGGTGATCGTTCCGGTCCGATGACGGCGCTCCTCGCCGCGCTTCTGGTCCTTCTCTCGGTGCTCCCCACGCAGGGAGCGGAGCACGCCTGGCTGGTCGGCCGGTGGGAGCTGACGCACGCGCCGGATGGAGATCCTACTCGGCCAGGACGCGTAACACCTCCATCTGCGGATGGCACGGACGATGCTGGCCGTCCTCGTGACGCTCGGCATGCTCTGGCAACTCGGTGCCGGCACGACGGGCCACGCGAGCGGCGTCGCGCCGGGTGGCTCGGCGGCGGCGCCGGCGGCACCGACCAGGGTCCTCCTGTTGCACATGTCGCCGCGGGTTGCTCCCGCGGTCCTCGCCATCGAGGAGGGGTTCAGGACGACGTTCGGGAAGGCCGTCGGCCAACCGGTCGCCTTCCACAGCGAGTATTTCGAGCAGACGGCGTTCGCCGACGACGAAAGCCTTCAGGAGGAGATCGCCGCCTATCTACGTGCGAAGTACTCCCGGACGAAGCTCGATGTCGTCGCGGTGACGAGCAGCCGGGGGCTGCGCTTCGCCGTGCGTCACCGCGCCAGCCTGTTCTCCGGCGTGCCGATCGCCTTCGCCGCGGTTGACAAGGCGGCAGCCGCCGACGTCAGGCTCCCTGACGACGTCTCGGGCGTCTGGCTGTCGCTGGACTGGACGGGAACCCTCGAGGCCGCACTGCGGCTGCAGCCAGACACCGAGCGTGCCGTCGTCGTCACGGGTGCATCCGCCTTCGATCAGACCTGGGCGGCGGCGGCGCGGGTCCAGCTCGCATCGCCCCGCCGTCCGATCGAGATCACGTACCTGGTCGGACTGCCCATCGAGACCCTCGTGCAGCGGCTCGCCGCCCTGCCCCGCCGCACGGTGGTCCTGCTGGGTGCCTTCAGCCGCGATGGCGCCGGCCAGGAGATCCGCTCGGTGGAGCAACGAGCGCCGATCCTCACGGCGTCGACCGTCCCGGTCTACTCCGTCGGCGGCGCCACCTTCGGCCACGGCGTGGTGGGCGGCCACGTCGTGAGCTTCGAGGCGCAGGGGCAACGGCAGGCGGAGATTGCCGCTCAGTTGCTGCGGGGCCAGCGCCCGTCGCCGACCGAGGCCGGTACGAACGTGTATCGCTTCGACGCGCGCCAGATCCTGCGCTGAGGTCTCGACGCCACGCGATTGCCTCCCGGCAGCGACATCGCGTTTGCCGAGCCATCGGTGTGGCAGACATACCGTGGCTACATCGTCGCCGCCCTCGGCGTGCTCGCGCTGCAGACGTGGCTGATCGTCGGGCTCCTCGCCAACCGCGCCCAGCGCCGGCGCGCCCGGCGGGCCCTCGACGAACAGCTCCGTTTCGAGACGCTGGTCTCGGACGTCCTCGCCACGCTCATCATGCAGCCGGCCGATGGCGTGGACGCCCAGATCAGGCGGGCCCTGGCGCGGATCGCGGCCGACCTCGACGTCGACCGCATCGTGCTCGAGGAGCACCGAGACAAGCACGCCGCCAACGTCACGCATGCGTGGACTGGCACCAGCATTCGGCCGGTACCGGCGTCGATCGACTGGAGCGAGTTCCCCTGGATGGCGGGGCGTGTGGACGACGGTCACGTCGTCGTCGCGTCGCTCCGCCAGTCGCTGCCGGCCGAAGCGGAGACGGACCGGCAAAGCATGCTCGCGCGCGGTATCCACTCGATGCTGGCCGTGCCTCTCGTCCTTGAAGGCACCGTCGTCGGTGTCTTGAGCTGCGCCACCGGGCGACCAGGACTCGAATGGCGGGGAGAAGTCACCGAGCCGTTGCGGGTGCTGGCGGAGGTCTTCGCCAACACGCTCGCGCGACGCCGGGCCGAGGCCGCTGCCCTCGAGACCGAGGAGCGCTTCCACCGCCAGCGAGAAGAGCTGACCCATGCGCTGCGGGTCAACACTCTGGGTGAGCTTAGCACTTCGCTCGCCCACGAGCTCACGCAACCGCTGACCGCCATCCTGATGAATACCCGCGTGCTGGAACGCCGGCCCGCCGACGCGACCACGGCGGCCGAGACGCTGGCCGACATCGCCGCCGACGCCCGGCGCGCGGGCGCCATCATCGACCGCCTCCGCGCGCTCGCTCGCAAGGAACATGCGTTCCAGGCCGGCCTGAATCTCGATGCGCTGATCGACGAGGTGGCCGGTCTCCTGCACCAGGACTTCGTGCGTAAGGGCATCGTGGTCCGTCGCATCGCCCCGCCCGACCTGCCCCGCCTCTCCGGCGACCCCATCCAGCTCCAGCAGATCTTCCTGAACCTGCTGGTGAACGCCAGCGACGCCGTCGTTAGCGCCGCCCGGGGGAGTCGCGAGATCACCATCGTCACGGGCCACCCGGCGCCCGGCCTGGTGGAAGCCTCGATCCGTGACACGGGGCCCGGCGGCGACCAGGTGGATCTCGAGCAGATCTTCCAGCGCTTCGTCACCACCAAGGCGGGCGGCCTCGGGATGGGCCTGGCGATCAGCCGGTCCATCGCCGAGGCGCACGGCGGCCGCATCTACGCCAAGGCGAACACCGACCACGGGCTCACCCTGCACGTCGAACTCCCGGCCGAGCCGGTGCCGGCAGCGACGGCCGAGATCGGACTGGGCTAAGGGCCCGGCTACCCGCTATTCGGGGCGGCGTCCTGGAGGAGCCGCACCTCGTGCTGGGAGAAGGGGATCTTCATCCCGGCGGCGCGGAGCGCCGCGTACACGGCGATGGCCAGCTCGGTCGCGATGGTGGGCCACCGCTCGAAGCGGTCCGTCCAGGCCTGGAGCTCGAAAGTGATGGCGCTGTCGGCGAACGCCACGAAGACGGCCTGGGGCGGCGGCACCTTCAGGATCTGGGGATGCTCGCGGGCCACCCCCTCCAGCAGCTTCACGACGTTCTCGGGCTCGGTCCCGTAGTCCACCCCCACGCGCAGCTCGATGCGGCGGCGCCGGTCGGAGCGGGTCCAGTTGACCACGCGCTCGGTGACGATCTGCGCATTCGGGATGATGATCTCGGCTCCCTGCCAGGTCCGTACGGTGCTGGCGCGGATCCCGATCCGGGCCACCTCGCCCTGGAGCCCGCCGATCTCGACGACGTCGCCCACCTGGATCGGCCGCTCGAAGAGCACGATGAGGCCGGAGACGAAATTGTTCACGACGCCCTGCAGGCCGAAGCCGATGCCGACGCCAAAGGCGCCGGCCAGGATCGTCACCTTGGAGAGATCCAGCCCGAGCGAGCCCAGGGCCAGCAGGAGCCCGAGGGTGAGGACGACGTAGTTCAGCAGGCTCGACAGCGCGTACGACGCCCCGCGCGGCAACCGCGTGTGCGGATACACATCCTCCTGCAGCACGAAGCGGATGAAGGCGGAGAGCAGGTACGCCAGCCCGATGGTGAGGACGAATTCGACGATATCGCCGACCGAGAGGCTGATCGAGCCGCGGCCCAGCTGGACAGCCAGGATCGCCTCGCCGAGCGACTTCGCCGGCTGCAAGAGGCCGACGTAGTCCAGCGCGCGCAGCGCCCAGTTCGCGATCGCCCACCAGAGCAACACCTGGTAGGCCCGGCGCTCCAGAAGCTGTCGATGGTCCTGGACCATTCGCAGGAGCCGGAACGGCCACACCCGCAACATGAACGACGCCACATCCGCCAGCACGTGGATCGCGGCGTACAGCGTCAGGGCCAGCGCACCGCTGCCGAGGACTCCGGAGGCGATCAGCCTCGCCAGGCGCACGTAGCCGACGGTTCCGGCCACCACCGCGGCGCCCAAAACCAGGGCGACGACGCCGGCGCCGGCGCGGAAGGCCTGCAGTCGTTCAGCGTTCGCCTCGTCGCCGGACGCGCGTCGAAGCCGTCCAACGGTGAGCGCGTGGGCAGCGAAGGCTATACCCGCGAATGTCTCCAGCACGAGAGTGATCTGCTCGAGCACCGGCGCTCCGCCGATCGTCTGTCGGAAGCGGTCGACCGCCAGGAGAACGCCCACGGCGTACGCCGAGGGCATCAATCGAGGATCGATGGTCCGCCGCGTCAGCCAGATGACCGGCACGAGCGAGAGGACCTGGAACAGGTTGCGGAGGTGCGGGGCCACCGCCGAGCTGGGTGACGAAGCGATCAGCAGGGTCCCGAGTACCGCCGCCGCGACCGGGTGCTCGAACACCACGACGCCAAGTGTCTCGGCGTCGCCGCGCGCAGCGCGCACGCGCATCAGGCGTCGCGCCATCCAGAACGCCGCCAGCAGCGCGACCAGGATCACGGCGTGGAACGACAATCCTCTCACCGGATCCCGGGCGTAGTTGACGAAGTCCTGCCTGCGCGCGGTCACGACTGTCTGCAGGAGGTACCACAGGGTGTCACGCGCGTCCGCCCAGGCGTCCGGCGCCCACACCGCGCGGCCGCCCCGCGTGAGGAGGCCGCCCACGGCCTGGTTCTGTGCGTCCTTGAAGCGCGCCAGCACCGTATCGACCCGGGATACCTCCTGCGCGACGACACTCTGGAGGTCGAGCAAGGCCGTGCGCTCCACCGCCAGCGGTTCCGCGGCCGCCTCGATGGCCTCCACCGCGCCGTCGATCTGCGCGACGATCGGCCCCGGCACTTTCAGGGCCACCGAGACGCTGCGCGTCTGGCGCCAGGTCGCCTTGAGCTCGGCCAGACGCTTCAGGGTTTCCTGCAGACGGGTCGTCCGCTGCGTGAGCAGCTCCAGCCACGTGGTCGCCTGGAGCTGCTGGTGTTGCCACAGCTGGTACTGGGCCTGGATCGTGTCGAGCGCCGGCTGATCCCACAGGACGCCCTCGGCGGCAGCCAGATCGCGATCGACCTGCTCATGTAGCTCGGGAAGGCGCTGACGGATCGCGTCGATCTCGGCAATCGGTGCCAGCGGCTCCGTCAAGGTCCGGATGAGCTTCGGCAGTTGCGCCGCCTGAGTCGCGACCTCGTCGACCGGGATCGCGATGACGGGAGCTGCCGCCGCCGGCGGTGCCGTCGGCGGCGGCGCCGCCGGGGCCTTGTCCTGGGCGAGCGCCGGCGCCACGGCGAGGCCGCCCACGATCGAGGAGATGACGGCGAAGCGCGCCAGCCTCGAACGCGGGAAGAGCCACGGCCCCATCGCCCGGCCGGCTCTAGGCGAGGCTCTGGGCGACGCGGGCGGCACCGAGCAGGGCCGTGCGGGACTCCAGGACGAGGTGGACGGGCATCGCCTCCATGAGCTGACCGAAGCGCCCCTTGGCACGGAAGGCAGCGATGAAGGCGCCGTGCTCGACCTTGGCGCGGAACCGCGGCGCGATGCCTCCGCCGATGTATACGCCCCCCACCGACAGGACCTTGAGGGCCAGGTTGCCCGCCTCCGCACCATAGATCGCCAAGAAGAGGTCGAGCGCCGCCACGCAGAGTGGATCACGCCCTTCGACGGCGGCCGGGCCGATGACGGCAGTGGGATCGCTGCCGGCCTTGAGCTTCTCGGTGAGCCACGCCGGCTCCGGCGCTCGACCGGTGTCCCGGAGGAACCGATAGACATTGAAGAAGCCGGGACCGGAAAGGATGCGCTCGTAGCTGACGCGGCCAAATTCCTTCGTGAGAAAGCGCAGGAGATCCATCTCGAGCTCCGTGCGCGGCGCGAAGTCGGCGTGACCGCCCTCGGAGGGGATCACCTGGTGGCTCCGGCCGTCCCAGATCAGCAGTGCCTCGCCGAGCCCCGTGCCCGCGGCGATGAGCGCGATGTTGCCGGGGCGCGGCTGGCCCGCCTGGAGCGTGACCAGCGACGTGGGCGGCAGCGCGGCGAGGCCATGGCCCGTCGCCTCCAGGTCGTTCATCAGCCGCACGCGCCGGGCGGGGATCGTCTTCACGAGCGTGCGCTCGTCGATCCTCCACGGCAGGTTCGTGGTCACGACCTGGCCGTCGACGACCGGACCCGCGATGCCGAAGGTCGCCGCCTCGATCGGCCCGGACGATCCGTCGGCCAGGAAGCGGGCGATGGCGCTTTCGAAGGTCGGGAACTCCTGGCTGGGCAGCGCCGCCTCGCGCACGAGCGTGAAGTTGATGCCCTGCCGGTCGAAGAGCGCCAGCAGCGTCTTGGTCCCGCCGACATCGCCCGCGAGGATCATCCCGCTATTTCAGCCTCCCAGACAGTTTCGGCGCATGTCCCCGTCGAAATGGTGCCAGACGGGTGGGGGCGCCGCGATAGGACGTTCGTCCTATGCCGTCGGCCCGACAGAACCCGGTCATGAAAGAGCCTTCGCGCTCGCGATGAGCGCCAGGTGCGTGAACGCCTGGGGAAAGTTGCCGACGAGGCGCCTGTGCGCCGGGTCGTATTCCTCCGAGAACAGACCGACGTCGTTCTGAAGGGACAGAAGCCGACCGAACAAATCCTGGGCCTCCTGCCGGCGTCCGATCATCGCCAGCGCGTTGACTAGCCAGAAGCTGCAGGCGAGAAAGGCGCCTTCGCCGGCCGGCAGTCCGTCCGCGGCGTGCTCGTCCGGGATGTAGCGCATCACGAACCCGTCCCGCATGAGCTCGCGCTGAACGGCCTCGACGGTGCCGACAACCCGGGGATCCGAAGGCGGAAGGAAGCCTACCTGGGGGATGAGCAGCAGTGCGGCGTCGAGCTGCGGGGAGCCATAGTACTGGGTGAACGTGTTGCGTGTCGCATCGTATCCGTCACGGCAGACCTCGGCGTGAATGTCGGCGCGCATCTGTTTGAAGCGTTCCAGAGGGCCGTCGAGCCCCGACTCCTCGATCAGTCTGACCATGCGGTCAGCGGCGACCCAGGCCATGACCTTCGAGTGCACGAAATTGCGTCGAGGACCCCGCACCTCCCACAGCCCTTCGTCGGGCTCCCGCCAGTGCGCCTCGACCCAGTCGACAACACGGCGCAGGGTGCCCCATCCGGCCGGGACCGGCGTCATCCCGAGCTCCCGGGCCCGATACATGGTGTCGACCACCTCGCCATAGACGTCCAGTTGCCGCTGACCGGACGCGGCGTTGCCGACCCGTACGGGCCGCGACTGCTCATAGCCGGGCAGCCAGTCGAGCTCATACTCGTCGAGCCGCCGCTCTCCACCGAGACCGTACATGATCTGTAAGTTTTCTGGATCACCGGCCACGGCGCGCAGCGCCCAGTCGCGCCACCGGGCCGCCTCCTCCACGTAGCCGGCCGACAGCAGCGCGTCGAGGGTAAAGACGGCATCGCGCAGCCAGCAATACCGGTAGTCCCAGTTCCGGACCCCGCCGAGAAACTCCGGCAGCGAGGTCGTCGCGGCGGCCACGATCCCGCCGGTGGGCTCGTACGTCAGCGCCTTCAGCGTGATCAGCGAGCGCTCCACCTCCTTGGCCCAGCCGCCCCGATAGGTTGAGCGGCCCGACCACTTTTCCCACCACGCCTCGGTCTCGGCGAGCGTCGGGCCGAGCTCGATGGGGGATGGGGGCGCCTCCCACGAGGGATGGAAGGTGAGCAGGAAACCCACGCGCTGTCCGGGGCCGACGGTGAACTCGGCCGTTGGTTGAAGGTCGTCGCCACCGACTGGCACGTCGCTGCGCAACTCGAGCGCATCGGGGCCGGCAACGGCGCAGACAGCACTGCCCGCCCGGCTCACCCAGGGCCTGACCCGCCCGTAGTCGAAGCGGGGCACGAAGCGCATCCGCATCGGGACCTTGCCTCGCACGCCTTCGACCACCCGCACGATACGGGAGTGTGATCCCCGAGGCGGCATGCAGTCGAGGAGACGAGCGGCGCCGTGCGCCGTCTCGAACTCCGTCTCGAGCACGAGGGTCGGTCCCCGATACCGCCGCCGGGTGCCGACTACCGCGTCGCGAGGAGTGACCTCCCAGAAGCCATTCTCGCCCGTGCCCAGCAGCGAGGCAAAACACGCCGGTGCATCGAAGCGAGGCAGGCAGAGCCAGTCGATGGATCCGTTGGTACCGACCAGGGCAACCGTGTGAGTGTCGCCGATCAGCGCGTAGTCCTCTATGCGCAATGCCATGGCGTCCTTCCTTCGATCCCTTCAGGGCCTAGCGAGGCTGCATCACACCTCGGCGAACTGGACCACCACCTTGACGTCTTCCGGCCTCCGCTGCAAAGCGCGCGCAAAGTCGTTCGGTCCCTCGCGTCGCGTCAGCAGACGAGCCAGCCAAGCGCGGTCGGCACGAGCCAGGGACTCTCCGGCCTTGTACCAGTGCCGCTTGTTGGCATTGACGCTGCCGACCACGACGTTGTTCCGCAACACCGCCCCCGCGGCCACGTCTGCCGTGCCTGGCCCCGTCGTGGAGCCGCCAGCGCCAACACCGGTGAGACACACGACACCCCCCGCCCCGATGGACCGAATCGAGTCGGCAATCACCTGTCCGACGCCCGTGCACTCGACGATAACGTCCGGCTCGAGTCCGATACCTGCCACGGTGCCGGTATGGTAGCGGGCACCGAGGGAGCGGACGAGCTCCGGCTTGGTTCCAGAAGCAACCTGATCGAGGACGTGAACGTCCAGACCGCGCTGCTGCCCGAGAAGGGCAGCGAGGAGACCGATGGGCCCCGCCCCGGTGACCAGCACAGTCCGCGGCTCCCAGAAAGCGCGCTGGCCGACCGCGATGATCTGTTCCCAGGCCTTGGTGACGACAGTCGTGGGCTCCAGCAGAACACCGAGGAGCCCGAGAGAACTGTCCACCTTCATCGCGTACTCGGGTTCGATCCGCCAGCGCTCGGACATGAAGCCGTCGATCTGCTTGATGCCACGCTCGGTGTACTGCCCGTTGCGGCACATGTCCCACTCGCCCACCGCGCAGTTGGGGCAAGGGACAGGGTCTGGACGGCGGACGATTCCCACCACCAGATCGCCCTGCTTGAGGCCGCCGGTAGGGCCCGGGTCCACCACGCGGCCCAGGGATTCGTGGCCCAACACCAGGCGCGTCTTGCCGCGGGGAGCCCAGCCGTACTTGCCTTCCACGATCTCAACGTCGGTCCCGCAAACCCCGACGGCGATGGCTTCCACAAGCACCGAGCCATCGTGCGCCTCGGGCTCCGGGACGTCCTCCACGCGTGCGGTCCCTGGCTTTTTCGGCTCTACAGTGATTGCTTTCATTGGCACGGCTCCTGACGCTCGAAGTCGAGAGGCGGCGGCTCTGAACAGCGCCGCTGGATCGGTGGGCGGCCGACCCCGTCAGTTGGCCGGGATGGTGAGCACCGGTGCCGGGGCCTTATCGCCGGTGTCCGCCAGCGTCAACAGAATCAGGAGGAACGTGAAGACCCCCTTGGACCTGAGATCGCGGTTCTCGATCCAGTACCAGAGGCCCCCGTAGCGAACGGCCGCGAAGGCATCGTCGGGACGGGACGAGCCGCTGACGATGCGCAGGAGCGGCGGCACGGTGTCCTCGCCGGCCGGCGGTGGCGGAGGCGCGGGAAAGGCGCGCCCCTCGCGCAGATGATCCTCCGGAACGCCCACCATGGCGGCGAGCTCGAGGAGAATCTGCATCCCCGAGCGGGTATGGATTGCGATCACGTCGTCGCGGTCGCTGGCCTGTCCGTACACGACCCGGAAATCCGACTTATCTGGATTCAGGCCAAGGAGCTTCCGAACGGAGGCCCGATCGGCCTGGATCTCCGGAGGGACCTCCTTCCGGGGAAACGCCATGACGAGCCCTTCCCGCTTCGACTCCTTGTCCAGCTCGACGCGAAACCCGATCGCTCCGGATTCCTGGATCCGCCACATGGCCTTGACCAGCTGGACGAACTCCCCGTCCGGTGGTCTCCCTCGTCCCCCACCCCGGCCGTTCGAGAGCCCGTTCACGCTCTGGACCGCGACCGGGAACAAGACGTCCGCCCGATAGCCAGCCTCGATCAGCTCCATCAAGCGGATCGGGGGAATCGGCGTCATGAGGGTGCGGATGAAGCCCGACCCGGTGAGCGGCACGTAGGTGACCGTGGGGCGGTCGGTGTACTGGCCCTGAGCGCCGAGGCCGATGCTACTGTTGGGAACCCCAGGGACGATGGTGCTGGAGTTGAAGATGGTCCCGGCCGCCGAGAACGAGCTCTGAAGCTGGTAGCTGCTGACGATCTGGCCTACGTCCACGAAGATCGGGGTGTCGGCATAGCGCAGCTTGACGATGTTGAGCAGCGTCTGCTGCTTCCAGGACGTGGCCACCGCTGACGTGTAGTCGAGCCGGTCGCGGTCCAGCGTTGCCGCTCCGTAGCTCGCACAGCCGGTGAAGCAGAGCGAGGCCATGAGAATGCCCCGCATCCCGAGCAGGCGAGCGATGCGAGGTCGTGCCTTCGGCTCGTTCACCCGGCGGCCACCTCGAAGACGTGATAACCCCAGCGAGGCACGTCGAGGTAGAGGCCCCGGGACACGAGGTCATTTCCATCGCGATCGTAGCGGGCGGGACCCATGAGATCCGTGAGCCTCACCGGGCGGCCGGCCAGCTCGGGAAACGGGAGCCGCACGTAACACTGGCCCTGGCTCCCGGCATAGTTGACCACCATCAGCCGTCGCTGGCCGCCTTGTGCGTGCCAGGACCACGCGATGAAGGACTCACACGTCCAGTTGCCGTCCCAGGCCGGGAGGCATTCGAGCAAGCGCCACTGGCCATCGCGAACGACAGGTTGGCGAAGCACCGCCAGGAGACCCTCGTAGAATTGCGCCAGCTCCTTGTCGGGCGGCTCCTGCGGCGCGCGGACGAGGTGCGGCGAGATACGCGTGCGGCGCCCCTCGAACTGTCCCTGATGGAAGAACCGCAGGCCCGGCGACAGATACGTGACGACCGCCGCCGCCTCGTGCATGCGCGGCGCGAAGGTGGCCGCCGCCCGGGGCTCGTCGTGGTTTTCCAGGAATCGGGCGAGACCCGTTCTGGAAGTCGAGCCCGGCCTGCAGGTGCTCGCGCCCCGGCCGGGCGTGCCCCTCGCGCAGACGGTCGTACAGCCGCTTGTCGTACGCGTAGTCGAACCCCTGCTGGAGCATCGTCCATTCGAGGTCCCAGTAGACCTCCGCCATGAAGCAGAAGCCCGCCACCCGCTCCCGCACACGCCGCGTCGCCTCCGGCCAGAACGGCGGTGCCTGGTGGCCCCAGGTCCGCGCGAAGACGTCCGGCAACACGAGCATGGCCATGTCACAGCGCAGGCCGTCGCATTGCCCGGCGATCTCCAGGAGCTCGGCGATCATCGCCTCCTGCGTGGCCGGATGGCCGTAGTTCAGCTGCAGAGTATCTGGCCAGCCGGCGAAGTACGGGTCCCGGCCATGGGCCAGCACAAGGTCGCCCCGCGTCCGCTTCACCCGCGTGTAGTTCTGGGGCGCCCGCTGCCAGGTCCGCATCTGTCCCGGGGATGTAGTACTCGGGGTGGTCCTCCACCCAGGGATGATCCAGGCCGGTGTGGTTGGGGACGAAGTCGAGCATCAACCGCAGGCCGCGCGTCCGGAGGCGCTCGCGCAGGCGGGCCAGCGCCGCCCTGCCGCCAAGGGAGGGATGCACCGTGTAGCCGGTGATCGCAAAGCCGGATCCGGCGATGTCCTCCTCGCGCAAGTCCGGCAACGTCTCCTCGAACTCGCGGCGCCACTCGTGATTGGCGCGCGACACCCCCTGCCCAGCCGGCCCGGTCTGCCACACGCTCAGAAGCCAGATCCAGTCGAACCCCATCCCGGCCACGCCGTCCAGCTCGACATCCGAAATGTCGTCCAGCGTGGCCGGGCGGCCCAGCGCCCGCGACCGCTCCGTCAGCCACACGCGCGTATTGACTTGATAGAGGGACGGATAGAGGGGCCCGGGTCCCATGCTATTCATTTCACGGACAGTATGTAAGCAACCGCCGCCTTGAGCTCCGCGTCGGAGGCCGGGGTCTTTGGATGAGCCTTGCCTTCTTTCAGCTTCGCGACGAGTTTGTCTTCCGCCGCTTTGTCGCCGCTGTATTTCGCGGCAAGGTCCTTGTAAGAGGGACCAACCTTCTTCTCGTCTGGCGCATGGCAGGCAAGACAGCCCTTGGTGTTCACCACGTCCGCCCCGGACTGGGCATAGCTCAAGTCCGCCGCCGCCACTATTCCGGCAAGAATGACGGTCGATAGGATCGTCTTCATTGATGTCTCCTTCGTTTCGATTGTCACAAGACGACCTTCACCAGGGTCTCGAGCAGCTGCTCCAACGAAATCATGGTCAACAGCAGCGGCGCGAGGGGGAGGAGTGCGAACACGGCGAGCTGCAGGATCGCGTCCCTGGTAAAAGGCACGGCCCTCATGCCGCGGACGACCTCGAAGCTGTTGCCGAGGTCGGCCAGCGATTGGATGTCGCCGCTTCCGAGCAGCGTGTCCTCGGATGGCGCGCGGCCCCGCAGCCATTTGTCGTCGAAGTCGCGCACGTAGCGTTGGGCCAGCGAGCCGTATTCGCGCAAGCCGACCCGCTTCGCGTGGGCGAGGACCGGCATGAACACCAGCAGCGGCCCCAGCACGGAGAACAGCATCCAGGCCACCAGGACGATGATTTCCATCTTGAACTGTGGCAGTTTGGCCCCGGTGAAGAAGATCTTGTTGGCGATCGTCCCCGCCAGCACCGCGCCTTGGGCCAGCAGCACCGGCGCAAAGGCGGGACAGACGCTCGCGAGAAACCCCAGCCCACCACAGCGGTCCGGATGCGTGGGCACGAGCCTCAGCTCGAGGCGCGACACCCCCCAGAGGAACCGTGCCCAGACGAACAGGCGGAAGTACCAGCGCAGGAGAATGAACTGGAACAGCGGCAGGCTGATGCAGCCGAACCACCAGCCGGCCAGGGACGGCTGCCATCTCCCCTCCATCGACGCGCCATGCCAGCTCGCCACGTCCACCGCGAAGTGCGTCCGCCAGATGATCATCACGCCGACCACGTACACGAAGACGATCAACCCCACCTCCGCCATGACGGAGTTGCGCAGGCGGAGGGCCGACGCGAGGATGGTGTCGAACTGCATCCGCGCGGTATCCGCGATCAGGCGACGCTCCAGGAACTGCCCGATGATCGGCCGCATGCGCTGGTGCACGACGAGCTCAGCCACCACGAGCAGGGGCAGCGCGACCAGAAACCGCACGTGCACCTCCACGTCGTAGAGAAACGGCATCGTCACGCCGTTGCCCCACGCGGAGCCCCCGACGACGGACAGCACCAGCAACGGCAGCCACGCGAACAGCGTGATGAAGATGATGCGTCGCCGGAGCATCTCCAGCGTG
Source organism: uncultured Candidatus Rokubacteria bacterium (assembly GCA_963827505.1). Classification (GTDB taxonomy): domain Bacteria; phylum Methylomirabilota; class Methylomirabilia; order Rokubacteriales; family CSP1-6; genus AR5. Next base: position 1,360,447 of record CAWHBD010000001.1, read on the forward strand.
TCTCCGGCCAGATGCGTCCGCCGCCAGAGCTGATACAGCGGCCCGCCAAGGACCAGCGAGAAATCGACCGCTTCCTTCGAAGGCAATTCTTCGGAGAGGGTCGTGGTGGGTTCAAGGATGCCCCCGGTGGCGGGTCTCGACGGCCAACCGGGGCGCCTCAGACCGGCCGGATGCCGAGGTCGCGATCGCGGCCACGGTCAGCCACAGTATCGGCAGGAGGAACGCCAGCGAGCCCGGTACCCACATGATCACACCGGCGATGGACTGGTCCTCGAGGGCGGAGATGTCCCACCGCCGGGGAACAGCCCCATAGGCCGGATAGATCACGTGGTCGGCGAACGTGAGAATCGCGGCCAGGGTGCTGTTCTGGAGCTCGGCGAGGGCCAGATACGGGATCATGGCCCAGCGCGGCCAGGACGACCGGGCCGGCCACGGCAAGATCACCGGCCGCCAGAAGAGCAGCGCGGTGGCGAAGAAGCAGGCGTGCTGGACGTGGTGCCAGGGGTCGGAGCCCAGACCCAGGGCGTAGAGCGCGGGGACATGCCACGTCCAGAAGGCGATGACGAACACGATCCAACCCACTCGCGGGTCCCCGAGCACGTGAGTCAGGCGACGGAGCGGCCTTGCCGCCAAAATGATGGCCACCGTCCGGCGGATGGGTCTTGGCAGCCCGAGCAGCATCGGAGCCACCGGCGCACCCAGCCACAGGAGCGGCGGCGCCACCGCCATCAAGAGAATATGCTGGATCATGTGAGCCAGCAGGAGCTGATGGCCCAGCACGTCGAGCGGTGAGCTGAGCGCGACGATGACGGTGCCGAGCCCCGCCATCACCGCGATCAGACGGCCCCGGCCAAAGCGCTCCGGCATCCGGCGGGCCAGCGTCGCCCATCCGCGCACGTACAGCGTCGCGGCGACGACCACGGGCACGATCACCGCCGGCTCGACGGTCCAGGACAGGACCGCGACCTCTGCTGGGTGGCTCACCCTCCGGCCTGCTTGTCTCCGGTCACCTGCTCCTTCAAGACCCGAGCGGAAACTGTCCCAAGCTCCATCTCTAGGTCTTTGGCGCCAACACGCCCGAACACGTCGAGGAGGATCGCGACCGTACCAGTCCATCCCGTCTGGTGGCTGGCCCCGAGGCCCGCACCGTTGTCACCGTGGAAGTATTCATGAAAGAGGATCAGATCGCGCCAGTGCGGATCGTCCTGGAACTTGGCGGTCCCGCCGTAAATCGGGCGCCGTCCGTCGCCGCCGCGCAGGAACGCGCTGGTCAGCCGGCGGGAGAGGTCTCGGGCCACTTCGAATAGCGTCATGTACTGTCCCGACCCGGTCGGGCACTGAACCTTGAACTGATCGCCGTAGAAGCTATACAGGTTCAAGAGCGCGCGAATCAGCAACGCATTGACGGGCATCCAGACGGGCCCCCGCCAGTTGGAGTTGCCGCCGAACATCCCGGTATTCGATTCGCCCGGCAGGTACTGAACCTTGTATTCCTCACTGCCGACGTGAAACACAAACGGATGCTCGAGGTGATACCGCGACAGCGAGCGAATGCCGTGGGGCCCGAGAAACTCGTTCTCGTCGAGCATGTAGCCGAGCACACGTTCCAGCTTCTGCTGGTTGAGGATCGACAGCAGCCGCCGTCCCTTGTACCCGACGAAGCCCTTGTCGGTCGGGGCCACGTGGGAGACGACCTCGGGATGGCGCTTCTTGAACAGCGCGATCATCTCCATCAGTTTCGGATAGCGGCTGGCTGCATCCTCCTCGAACACCGTCGAGGCGCAGAGCGGCAGGAGGCCCACCAGCGAACGCACCTTCAAACGCATCGCCTGCCCCTCGGGCAGCCGCAGCAGATCGTAAAAGAACCCGTCCCCTTCATCCCACATCTCGTCGTGATGCTCGCCGATGCGGTCCATTGCGTAGGAGATCCACACGAAATGCTCGGTGAACTTGTAGGCGACCTCTTCGTACATGGGGTCATACGCGGTGAGAATCAGGGCAATCTCCAGCATATTCTGGCAGTAGAACGCCATCCAGGCCGTCCCGTCCGCCTGCTCCAGCGAGCCGCCCGTGGGAAGCTGGGCGCTGCGGTCGAAGACACCGATGTTGTCCAGACCCAGAAATCCCCCGGCGAACACGTTGCGCCCGGCGGGGTCCTTCCGGTTGACCCACCAGTTGAAATTCAGCATGAGCCCCTGGAACGATCGTTCCAGGAACCGAAGATCCGCCCGGCCGAGGCTCAGCTCCCTCTTGTAGAGGCTCAACGTGGCCCAGGCGTGCACCGGAGGATTCACATCGCCGAAGTTCCACTCGTAGGCGGGAATCTGCCCATTGGGGTGGGCATAGAGACTACGCAGCATCAGCAGCAGCTGCTCCTTGGCGAAATCGAAGTCCACCAGCGACAGGGAGACCGTGTGGAAGGCCAGGTCCCAGGCCGCGTACCAGGGGTACTCCCACTTGTCCGGCATCGAGATGATGTCCGCGTTCAGCATGTGAAACCATTCGGTGTTCCGCCCGCCGCGGCCTCCGGCTTCCATGAGGGGATGACTCCGGTGCTCCTGGAGCCATCGATCCACGTCGAAGTAGTAGTACTGCTTGCTCCACAGCATGCCGGCCAGCGCCTGGCGGTGCACCCGCCGTTCATCCTCGGTCAACGAGGTCGGCGTGATCCGCTTGTAGAACTCGTCCGCGTCGGCGATCCGGCTCTTGAACATCTTCTCGAAGCCCCCGAAGGCGTCGTCGCCCCGGGCGGCCCTGAGACGGAGGCGGATGGTCTTGCTGCCGCCGCCGGGCACGTCGAGGACATAATGGGCCGCGGCCTTGGTCCCGGCCTGGGCAGGGTTGACCGCCTCAGCACGGCCGGAGACGATGCGCTCGTGGAAGGCGTCCTTGACGTAAGGGGACGCCGACGGCTGGCCCCACAGACGGGACGTGTTGGTCTCGTTCTCGGTGAAGAGCAGCTCCGGTGCTCCGTCGCACTGCAGCCAGTACTCACCGAGCTCCTGGTGGCTGGCCTGAATCACCCCCGGCCGCACCTGGCGCAGGGCAGGCTTTCGATCGTCCTCACCCCACGACCACGTGTTGCGGAACCACAGCGTCGGCAGGACACGAAGCGGGGCCGCTTGCGGCCCTCGATTGTGCACGGTGATACGGACGAGGATGTCGTCCGGGCCCTCCTTGGCGTACTCCACGAAGACGTCGAAATACCGGTCGCCGTCGAACGCCCCCGTATCGAGCAGCTCGTACTCGAACTCTTCCCGCGAGCGCCCCCGGTTCGTTTGGATCAGATCCCAGTACGGGTACTCCCGCTGCGGGTACTTGTAGAGATACTTCATGTACGAGTGCGTGGGCGTGCTGTCGAGGTAGAAGTAGTACTCCTTCACGTCCTCGCCGTGATTCGCCTCGCTGTTGGTGAGTCCGAACAGCCGCTCCTTCAGGATGGGGTCCCGCTCGTTCCACAGCGCCAGCGCGAAACACAGCCGTTGCTTGTCATCGGAGATGCCCCCAAGCCCGTCCTCCCCCCACCGGTAGGCGCGTGAGCGAGCCTGGTCATGGTTGAAATAGTCCCAGGCGTTGCCGTCATCGCTGTAGTCCTCGCGGACGGTGCCCCACTGCCGCTCGCTGAGGTACGGTCCCCACTTCTTCCAGGGAATGTGCGACTCGCGCGCATCGTTCAGACGCTTCTGCTCGACGACATCCACCAACGGCTTTATCGTGCTCATCAGACGAGCCTCCCCTTCGTGACGACTGAACCCTTCACCTCGCACCCCTCTTGACCTTCTCGACCGCCTCCCTCGCGGACGCCTTGCTCTCCAGAACGAGGCGGTAGGCGATGTAGTACTTGTAGATGTTGCTGACGTAGGTCACCGTTTCCTGGCCGATCTTCTCGGCCGCCACGTACTCCACGTTCTGGAACCAGACGTTGGGGTCGAGTCCGCGCTTGGTGGCCTCCTGCCGTAGTTGCCGTATGCGGCCAGGACCCGCGTTGTACGAAGCGAACGCGAACAGCGCCTTGTCCAGCTTCGTCATCGGTTCCTTCTCGTAGTACTGGTCGATCATGAAGCGCATGTACTTGATGCCGGCGTGGATGTTCGCCTCGGTCTCGGTGATGTCGCCCACCTTCATATCCTTGCCGGTGGCGGGCATCACCTGCATGACCCCGATGGCGCCCACCGGGCTTTTTGCCTTCTGGTTGAGCTGCGACTCCTGATAGCCCTGCGCGCCCATCAGCACCCAGTCCACGTCGTATTGGTCGCCGTATTTCTGGAAATACTGGACCAGCGCCAGGAACTTCTTGCGCTCCTCCTCGGAGGCCGCATTCTTCACGTATTTGACGTTCTTCAGGTAGCGCGTCAGGAGCTGGTTGCCGAGTCGAGGTCCCGACCTTGTTGCGCTTGGCGAAATCGTCCAGCCGTCGCCTTGAGCTGCGGAGCTGCCCTTGCGAATCGCCCACGCGATTTCGCCGCCGGTGCGAACCGCGATGTTATCGTGCACGGTGAGCTCAGGAAAGATCTGCTTCCAGAAGTCCGCCATGTGCTTGTCAACGACGACGATCGGAATGAGGCCGGCGTTGAGCATCTCGAGCAGATCCTCGTCCTCCAGCGTCTCCGGGGCTTCCTTGAGCGACACCGGCGGTTTCTTCGCAGCCGCAAACTTCTGGTTGAGCGCGACGAGGCTCTCGTAATAGCTCGACGACTTGCGCACGAACACGTCCTTGCCGGAGAGATCGTCCAGGCTGGCGACTTTCGGTGAAGCTGGCCCCGTCACCACGACCTCGCTCACGTTGCTCAGACCGGCCCCGGAGAAGTCCACCAGTTTCTGGCGCTCCGGCGTGATCGTGAGATTGGCGGCGGCGATGTCGCCCTTGCCGGCGGCAAGCTCCGGCAGCAATTGGTCGCGCCGCACCGGGATGAACACCACCCGCACCTTCAGGTTCTTGTCCTTGAGCTTGTTCTCGGCCGCGAGCTTCTTGTTGAGCTCACTCTCGAAGACCCGGAAGTAGTCAACGACGATGCCGCGCTGTACACCCTTGTCGATGAAATAGAAGGTCTTGCTGTTGACGGTCAGCACGCGGATGACCCGCCGCTCGATCATCCCGTCCAGATCACCCGTCCACGGCTGCTTCATCGTCGCGAGATCGATGGTGAGCGTTCCGCCCGGCGCCTGCTGCGGAGCCCGCGGCTGGGCGAACCCGGGGCCGCCGCCCAGGAGCAAGCAGGCCAGGCTCAGCATGAGGCACCCGAGCCGGGGGTGAAGCGACGAGGCCGAACGGCTAGACAAGATGCGGGGACCGCCGTCGAGCCGGATCACCCGCGAGCGCGATCGGGCCCGGCCCACTCTAGAACCCGGTAAACTTCGTCGTGAGCTCCACGATCTTGCCGTCGCGGAGGACCGTGACTCGCAGGTCGTCGCCCGGCTGGAGCGACTCGAGCGCCTTGACGACAGCCGGTCGGTCGTCGTTGCTGGTCGCGGGGATCCCCTGGATCGAGAGCACGATATCGCCCCCGACGGGGATCTGCTGGCCTTCCACGATGCCGATGCGGTCTCCGGCCCTGAGCCCGATCCGGCTGCCGATCGAGTCCTTGACCACCTGCTTCACGAGGAATCCGCCCGCCTGCGGCACCTTGAGCGCCTGGGCCGATCGCCCCCGACACCAGCATGAGCTCGACCCCGAAGTACCCGCGCTTCCGCTCCACCAGCAAGCTTCTCACGGTATTCGCGGTGACGACGAAGCCGAGCCCTTCGCTCCCCCCGACTTCGTGATGTTGTGGCTGATGATCCCGATCAGCTCGCCCGCCCGGGTGAACATCGGCCCGCCGGAGTTGCCGGTATTGATCACGGCGTCGGTCTGGAAGAACTCGGCCAGCGGGAAGTCCTTGGTGACCGTGTTGGCGGGCCCACCGCGCGCTGATGACCCCCTGGCTCAGCGAATAGCTGAGGCCGTAGGGCGCGCCAACGATGAAGACCGGATCGCCGACGAGGACGGGGTCGGAGTCGGCGAGCTTCGCCACCGTGGCGCCGCGGGGCACCACCGAGACCTGGAGGATCGAGATGTCGGCCCATGGCTCGGAGGCGATGACGCGCGCGGGCACCGGCTCCTCGCCGAGGAACTCCACCATGATGTCCTCCATCGTGTGGACCACATGCGCGGCGGTCGCCACTTTCCCGTCCGGCGAGATCAGGACGCCCGAGCCGGTCTCCGTGAACCTGACCGTGCCATCGGCGGTCACCTCCTGACCCCGGGCACGGATCACGACCACCGACGTGCTCACGCGGCGGTACGTCTCGTTGAGTGACTCGGCCTCTCCTGAGAGAGGGCGCCGCGAACAGGAGCGCGAGCGCCAGCAGGGCCGCGCACCGGCCATCACGGCTCATCATGCGCACCTCCGGCGTGAGGTCTTCAGGGTCAGTCCGGCCAGCTATGGAGAAGATAGAGGGCCTTCACCAGCGGGCTGGCCTTCGCGAATGGCCCGAACCACCGCTCGTAGATCTGGACGAGCCCAGAGCGGTAGAGCGTGGAGAGCGTGCGGTTCACCCTGCGCTTGAAAGGCGTTGTCCCCGCGACGCATCATGAGCGCCGTACGGCTCGTACGAGAAGTACTCGGCGCTCAGCCGGAGCTTCGCCGGGTTCTTGGCGGTGGCCAGCAGGCCCGCGAGCAGGAGACGATCCGAGGCGTAGGCGTCGAGCCGCCCCTCCTCGAGAGCCCGCAGGCCCTCAGCGACCTCGGCCACCGGGATCACGGTCGCCTGAATGGACGCGCCGGCCGAGCGCCGCGGCGAGGGCCTTCTCCGTGGTCGTGTTGGGGATCACGCCGACGCGCTTGCCGGCGAGGTCCTTCACCGTGCCGATGCCGGAGTCGACGGTGGCCAGCAGGCTCCCGCCGTCGACCGAGATCATGTGGCTGAACGCCACCTGCTCCATGCGCCCGAAGGTGATCGTGGTCGAGCCACACTCGAGGTCGATCGTGCCCTGGACGAGCTTTGCGATGCGGTCGGCCGGCGTCACCGTCACCCAGGCGACCTTGAGCCCGGGGAGCTTCAGCGACTCCCGGAGCCCGTCGGCCACCCGCTGGCAGAGGTCGATCGAGAATCCGGCCGGCTGGCCGTCGCTGCCGCGGAAGGAAAATGGACGGGACGTCTCCCGGTAGCCCAGCGGGAGGACACCGGTCTCCTTGATCTTGTCGAGCGTCGGCCGGATCTCCTGGCCGGCGGCCGGACCGGCCAGGGCCAGCAGCACGCCGCAGATCGCAAGCCCGGATCTCATGAACATCATCGCTGTCACTCCCACCCGGGCCAGACGCCAACCACTACGGGCAGCAAGGAGGTGCACCTGGTACATCCTGGCCCGGCATGGTCTCAGACCGGGGAGCCGAGCGCGATAGGACGTTAGTCCCATGAGCCCCCGCTGGCCCCGGAGATAGGCCCGGCCCAGGCCGGGAAGGCTGGCCCGAGGCCGGGCACGGCCCTGAAGTCCTCCGTTCGTGGTCTGCGCATCCAAGTTAAGCTAGTGACTCCCCCATTGCGAGATCACGTGCTTGATGACGGTCGGGCTCTCTGTCAATTCGACAAGGATGAAATTCCATGGCGACGACCGGTGAATTGAGAGCGCGGGCATGAAACCATTGCTCAAAGAAATCCGCCACAACCCACTGTTGTGGTTGTTGGTGTTCGTGCCGGCGGTGTTCGCGTGTCACAAGCTCTCCCCTGACTCGCACACCTTGCTGTTCGCGCTTTCGGTCTTCGCCATCGTGCCGCTGGCGGCCTTGTTGAGCCATGCTACCGAATCCGTGGCAGCCAAGACGGGCGATGCGGTGGGCGGCCTGCTCAATGCCACGCTGGGGAACCTGACGGAACTGGTCATCGCCCTCGCCGCCTTGCGCGCCGGAGAATACATGCTGGTGAAAGCGTCCATCGCCGGCGCCATCGTGACCAACACGCTCTTCATGCTGGGCGCCTCGTTCTTGCTCGGCGGGCTGAAATATCACACGCAGGAATACAACCGGGTCAACGCGCGGTTCCAGGCGAGCCTGCTGTTTCTGGCGACCATTGCCCTGCTGATTCCGTCGGCCTTGAGCCGGGCCGACGCGGCGCCGGCGGCCGCCTTCACCCAGCACTTGAGCGTGGCGCTGTCGGTCGTGCTGATGGTGGGGTACGGACTGGGCTTGTTGTTCTCGCTCAAGACGCACCGCGAGGTGTTTGCCAGCGCGGACTCCGGCGAATCCGAGGGAACCCCGTGGCCAATGGGCTTGGCCCTTGGCGCGCTGGCCGGAGTCACGGTGCTGGTGGCGCTCGTGAGCGAGATCTTCGTCGAGTCGGTGCAGAAGGCCGCGTTGGATCTCGGGATGTCGCAGGCGTTCGTCGGGTTCATCGTCGTGGCGCTGGTCGGCGGTGCGGCCGAGATGGCCTCGGCGTTTTCTGGCGCGCGCAAGAACCGGCTGGACTTGAGCGTCGGCATTGCGCTCGGCAGCGCGGCACAGATCGCGCTCTTCGTCGCCCCGGTGCTGGTGCTCGTGAGCTATGTCATCGGGCCAAAGCCAATGGATCTGCAATTCTGGCCGGGCGCCGTCGTCATGGTGTTGATCGCCACCATGACCGCCTCGCTCGTCACCAACAGCGGGCGCTCGGCGTGGTTCGTCGGGGTCCTGGTGCTGTTGGTGTATGCGATCTTCGCCATGACGCTCTACCTGTTGCCACCCAGGGTGCAGTGACGCGGCCGGCACGATTCCGTTTCTGGAGGGACGATCGAGACCTCGCGATCTTCCTCGCGATGCTGGTCGCGATGATCCTCGTGCCGACGCTGTTGCCGGTCGGGCTCCTGGGCAGGCTGATCGCCGATGCCCTCACCTCCGTGATGCTGATCTCGGGAGCGGCGGTGGTGACCGGCAGGCCACGGACCGTGCTGATCGTGTCCGTGATCACCGGCGCCACCTTGGTCGTGCGCTGGGCGAGCTGGCTCTTCGCCACATCCAGTCTCGCGGTCTGGGGTGAGATCGCCACCCTCGCGACCCTCGGCATCCTCTGCTACGTGGTCCTGAGGCTGGTCTTCCGACGCGGGCCCATCACGGCCCAACGCATCGAGGGGGCGATCGCTGTCTACCTGCTGCTGGGCTTGACCTGGGCGCACGCGTACGGGCTCGTGGCGCTCTGGCATCCGGGTGCGTTCACGGGGGCCGTCGAGGGCCCGCTGCGGTGGACGTATTACTACAGCTTCGTGACGCTGACGACGATGGGCTACGGGGACATCATGCCCGTGCATCCCCTCGCGCGTGCGCTCGCGGTGCTCGAGGCGCTGACCGGGCAGCTTTATCTCGCGATCATGCTGGCTCGCCTCGTGTCGCTGGAGCTGCAGTCCCGGCGGGACGGCTGAGCTTCAGTCCGGCTCCAGCAGGAAGGAGAAATCGGCCCCGGGATCAAGCTCGAGGTGAGCCTGACTGCGGCCGGAGTCGCGACTGACCCAGCTCGATCGGGATGGCGGCCTTGGCGAGCACCGTGAAGATGAACGCGCCGAGCGCCCAGAGGCCTGCGCTCACCGTGAGCTCGACCCACGTGGGGGAATAGGTGGGGATGCGGCCCCAGGGCTCGGGGACGAACCCGGGAATGATCGTCCCGATGCCCTTGTCGATCAAGACACCTACAAAGAGCATGGCGCACGCCAGGTACAGCACCGGCGGCAGGCGCCGGAGGCGGTGCACGCTCAGCAGGGCGGTCGCGAGCACGGTGAGGCCGACCGAGGTCCAGATCCAGGGCACCAGCTCGCGGTGTCCATCGAGGCCGAAGAAGAGGTATCGCGCGCTGGCGGCGTGGTGGGTGTGGCGGTAGAACTCGGTGAACAGCTCGGAGACGAGGATGACCAGGGACACCTGGGCGGCCACCGTGACGACGAGGGCGAGCTTCTGCAGGGTGGCCTGCGCGATGGCGTACGCTGTGTGCCGGCGGATCACGGCGAGGATGATGATCATGAGCGCGGGGCCGGCGGCGAAGGCGGTGGCCAGGAAGCGGGGCCCGAGCAGCGCCGAGTGCCAGTAGGGCCGCGCCGGTAGGCCGGCGTAGAGAAACGCGGTGACCAGGTGGAGGCTCACCGCCCACAGGATGGAGAGGAACATCGCGGGCACGTAAAGACGCCGGTTCGGCTCGCGGTCCCGATAGTGGCTGAACAGGATGTAGAAGGGCACCAGGAGGTTCAGCGCCAGGTAGCCCTGCAGCACGATGATGTCCCAGGCCAGCATGGAGCGGGGCCAGTTCAGGAGGCCGAGGCCGGGGACGAGGTGCCACATGCGGGCCGGCCCGCCCACGTCCACCGTCACGAAGCCGATGGCCGTCACCAGCGCCGCCACCGCGATCCCCTCGCCGAAGAGTACCGCGCTCTTGAAGTCGTGGTCGTCGAGCACGTAGGTCGGCATCACGAGAATCACCGCGGCCGCGGCCACGCCGACGAGGAAGGTGAAGCTCGAGATGTAGAGCCCCCAGCTCATGTGGTCGTGCATGCCGGTCACCACCAGCCCGTCGCGGAGCTGCACCGAGTAGGCGTAGGCGCCGCACAGCATCACGAGCGTCAGGAGCGCCATCCAGAGGTGGTAGGCGACGCTGCCCCGTGTGACTTCGCGCAGTCCGTCGGCCAGGAAAGTGCGGAGCGCGCTCATCGATCAGTCCATGTAGTACCAGAACTTCGGTTCAGTCCCGAGGTCCTCCTTCAAACGGAAGACCTTCTTGTTCTTGAGCACCCATCGGATCTCGCTATCGGGATCGAGCAGGTTGCCGAACACGCGGGCCCCGGTCGGGCACGCCTCCACGCAGGCGGGGTTGCGCCCTTCCCGCGTCCGCTGGATGCAGAACGTGCACTTCTCGACGACGCCCTTCGTGCGCAGCCGGTTGCCGAGGTAGTGCTGGTTCGGGTTCACCTCGTCCTCGGGGACGACGGGATCGGCCCAGTTGAAGCGCCGCGCGTCGTAGGGGCAGGCCGCGATGCAATACCGGCAGCCAATGCACCAGTTGTAGTCCACCACCACGATCCCGTCCGGCTCCATCCATGTCGCCTGCACCGGGCACACGTCCACGCAGGGCGGGTTCTGGCAGTGGAAGCACTGGGTGCCGATGTAGAAGTGGCCGGCGGCCGGGACCTCGTGGAAGAAGTCGTCCTGGGCCTTGCCGAAGTCCTGATCACCCTTCTCCATCTCGTGGATGCGGATGTACTTGATTCCCGATCGCCGATCCTGGTTGTTCTCGCGGACGCAGCCGCGCACGCAGTCCATGTAGCCGCGACACTTCGAGATGTTGAAGGCGTAGCCGTAGAGGACGCCGGGGCGGGCGTCGGTGGCGCTCACGGCGATGCGCTTGCCGGTCTTGAGCTCGTGGAGCCGGACGAGGCGCTGCACGGTGTCCGTCTTCTCCTCGTCGCTCATCAGCCGGAAGTTGCCCTGGAAATAGGCCTGCCAGTCGAGGACCGCCTTCTCCCGCGCCTCGGCCGATACCAGGCCGTTGCACGCCGTCTGCACCATGCCGAGGCCGGCGAGGAGGCCGGCCGCCAGACCGCCGATGGCGGTGCGGCGGTCCACCTGACGATCCAGAAGCTGGCGGAAGCCGGACAGATGCGGGTCCGCGCCGGGATCGAGGCTCGGGCCCGTCGTCTCTTCGCTCATGCGGATGACGCGCTCCAGGCTGGGATCGGATCCACACCCGCAGCCGCCACTGCCGCACCCACCGCCGCTCCCGCACCCGCATCCCCCGTGCCGCGCCGACGGCAACACCGGCAACGTTCGCTTCATCGGCACGCTCGGCTGTCCCTCCATGTCCCTCTCCTCAGCGCTCTCCGCCGCCGACGACGGCGGGCCAGCGCGTGTCCCACGCAGGCCGGTGGGGATCGTGGCAGGCGGGGCAGCCCGCCACGACGCGGGGCGGCGCCCAGCCGCCGACCCGCTTGCCGTGCGCGCCGCCCGCCCAGTCCGACGCCTGGCGGGCGTGGCACTGCGCACATACCTGGTAGCTGTGGTCGAAGGCCACCTTCACCCCCTGCAGCGTCCTCAGGGTGTCGAGCTCGGCGCCCGCGTGGCACGTGGTGCAGGCCATGACCGCCGCGGGAGCGTGCTGGAGGGTGACCTCCCAGTGCGCCCGCTTTCGCGGGGCGCCGCCATGCATCTCCGCCAGGGGCACCGTGTGGCAGGTGGTGCACGGGTACTTCTGGATGCCCGGCGTACGGGCGAGCACGGAAAAGCGGGGCCGGTTCGCATACCCGATGACCTCGACGCGCGCGGCGTCGGCCAGAAAGGCCTCGGAGCTGAGCCCCGCGTTCGGGCTCGGAGCCTGCGCGCGCTCGGTGATGTGACGCACCGAGGGCGTCTCGGCGGGCCCGTGGCACCCCAGCATGGACAGGGCGATCGCGAGCAAGGCGGCGAGCTTCACCGGGAGCCCGTATCGGCCGGCCGCTCGAACGCCGCCACCGGCTCGGCGCCGAGGGCGTGGCACTGGCGGCAATTCACGCGCTCCGGATGCGACGAGCGGATCTCCGCAACGGCGCCCGGCCCGGCGTGGCAGGCCAGACAGTTCTCGCGCATCTGAAGCCCGTGGGGAATGGGCGGCGGACTTCCGGGCAGTGCGGCGTGACGGCTTCCGGGCGGCTCGGTCGTGCTCGACGCAGTGGCCCCCCCGACGCCCGGCCTGGACGCCGGAACGTGGCACTGGAGGCAATTCCCCCGTGTCGGATGGGATGTCCTGATCGCCGCGGCGGCGCCTGGCCCACCGTGGCATGCCAGGCAGTTCTCGCCCATCTCCAGCCCGTGGGGAATGGGCGGCGAACGCACGGGCCGGGCGACGGGAGAGCGCACGGGCGGCGCGATCGTGCTCCACGCGGTGGCCCGGAAGACGCTCTGCGTGACCTGCGGAACGTGGCACTGACGGCAGCTCTCCAAGTCGGGGTGCGGAACCACGGGGGCGTAGGCCCCAAACCTAGGCGTGAAGCCGCCGTCGGCGTGACAGGCGAGACACGCCGTCCCGCCGGTTTGCGCATCCTCCACACGGTGCGGGATAACTGGCGGGGCGCCGGGAAACGCCCGTCGGCCGTAGTACACGGCAAGCGTCCGCTGTGAGTTCGGCCCTACCGGCATCGCCTCGTAGTCGAGCGCCCGGGCCTTCCGGCGAAAGACGCCGGCCTCGAAGGGGATCGCCGGCGTGGGCTCGGCGCGAACGGGCAGCAGGACGGCTTCGCGCTGGCCGGCCAGCAGGCTCGAGGCCGCGACGTAGACGAACGCTGCCATCAGCACGACGGCGAGGCCGATCAGCACGAAGGGCGACCGTCTCACGCGCGTTCGACCTTGACCGCGCACTTCTTGTAGTCGGGCTGGTTGGAGATCGGGCAGTAGGCGTCGAGGGTGATTTCGTTGATCAGCATGCCCTCGTCGAAGAACGGAACGAACACCTGGCCCTCGGGCGGACGGGCGCGGCCGTCGATCTGCGCCGGAAGCGTGAGGCTCCCGCGCCGGCTGGTGAGCCGCACGCGGTCACCGTTCCGGACCCCGAGACGGCGCGCGTCATCCGGATGGAGCTCGACGTAGGCGTTGGGCACGGCCTGGTGCAGGATGGGGATCCGCCGGGTCATCGAGCCGCTGTGCCAGTGCTCGACGACGCGGCCCGTGTTGAGCCAGAAGGGATACCCCGCGTCCGGGACCTCCGGCGGCGGCTCGTAGGGCCGGAACCAGATCCAGGCGCGTCGATCGGGCTTGCCGTAGAAGTCGAACTCGCCATCTTTGGCGGCGGGGTCGTACTTCGCGTTGTAGCGCCACTTCGTCTCCTGGCCGTTCACGAAGGGCCAGATCACTCCCGGCCGGCGACGCAGCTCCTCGTAGGAGCGCCATCTCGTGGTCGGGGCCGGCGTGGAAGCGGCTGTACTCCTTCCAGATCTCCTGGATGTAGGTGTCTTCCGTCCACGGGAACAGCTTCTCGAATCCCATGCGCCGCGCCACCTCGATCATCTGCCAGCCGTCGCTCATGGCCTCGCCCGGGGGCTTCAGCATCCGCTCGAAGTGCTGCGTCCGGCGCTCCGAGTTGCCGAACATCCCCTCGCGCTCGATCCACATCGCCGACGGCAGGATGACGTCGGCCACGTCAGTCGTGGGTGTCGGGTACACGTCCGAGACCACGATGAAGCCTTCCGTCCTTCTTGGCCGCGTCCCGGTAGCGCTTGAGCTTGGGCATCGTGACCATCGGGTTCGTGACCTGGATCCACATGAAGCGGATGTCGCCGCGGTCGAGCGCGCGGAACATCGCCACGGTGTGATAGGTGGGCTTGGCCGGGATGCGCTCGACCGGGACGCTCCAGATCTCGGCCGCGAGCTTCCGGTCCTTCTCGTCGTTGACCACGCCGTGGGGCAAGCGGTTGGTCAAGGTGCCGACCTCGCGCACGGTGCCGCAGGCGCTCGGCTGGCCGGTGAGCGAGAAGGGGCTGTTGCCGGGCGTGGCGATCTTTCCCACCAGCAGGTGGATGTTGTAGACGAGGTTGTTGATCCAGGTCCCGCGCGTGTGCTGGTTGAATCCCATGCACCAGACGCTCATCACCTTTCGCTTCGGGTCGCCGTAGAGCGAGGCGAGGTACCGGATGTCACGGGCGGGTACGCCCGTCAGGCGTTCGACCTTGTCGGGCGCGTAGTCCTTGAGCAGCTCGCGGTAGCGCTCGAAGGCGATGGTCTTCGCCTCGTCGTTGAACGTGAAGCCATCTTCGAGGCCGTAGCCGATGTTGGTCTTGCCTTCGTGGAAGGACACGTGCTTGTTCACGAACGCTTGGTTCACCCACCCATTCCGGATGATCTCGTGGCAGATGGCGTTGGCCAGCGCCAGGTCGGTCTGGGGCACGAACAGCATGCTCTTATCGGCGGCCATGCTGGTACGGGTCCAGCGCGTGGCCAGGTCGATGATTTTCACGTCCGGATTCTGCAGACGCCGGTCGAGCAGGCGGGAGAACAGGACCGGGTGCATCTCGGCCATGTTGTTCCCCCAGAGGACGAACACATCGGCGTGGTCGATGTCCTCGTAGCAGCCCATCGGCTCGTCGAGCCCGAAGGTCGTCAGGAAGCCGCTGACGGCGCTGGCCATGCAGAGCCGGGCGTTGGCCTCCAGGTTGTTGGTGCCGATCCCGCCTTTCATGAACTTCGATGCGACGTAGCCGTCGGGGATGGTCCACTGGCCGGAGCCGTACATCGCCACCGCGTCCTTGCCGTGGCTCTTGATCGTCTCGGCCATCTTGGCGGCCACCAGGTCGAGCGCCTCCTTCATCGGCGTCGGCACGAGCTTGCCGTTCTTCCGCACCAGGGCCTGGGTGAGACGGTCCTTGCCATACAGGGCCAGCACCGAGTGGTAGCCCTTGACGCAGCAGAGACCCTTGTTGACCGGGCTCGCCGGATCGCCCTTGACGGCGACCGCGCGCCCTCCGTTGATGCCGACGAGAAGCCCGCACCCCACGCCGCAGAAGCGGCACGGCGTCTTCTTCCACTCGACGGCGGAAGGCGACGGGGTCTTGTCCCCCGCCGCGGCGAACACGATGCCCGGGAACATTGTCTCGGCGGCGCTGATGGCCGCGGTGGCGGCCATGCGCGTCAGCATTTCACGACGGGTCATGGACGTTCTCCGCGCGTAGGGCGTCGGACAAATCGGGATCGGCGAGACCGGCGACCAGCGTGAGGCACTGGAGGCCCGGGACCCGCGCGAGCTTATCTTGAAGTTCCTGCTCGGCCGGCTCGTCCGCGGTGTCGGTGACGAGCACCACCACGTCCCGGTTGAGGGCCGGCACGATCGCGCAGCCCTCGAGCGCCCGTAGCGTCCGGGTCAACTCGTCTCGCTGCTTTTCGGCCACGTGGGCCAGGTAGCTCTTGATGGGCATCCTACTGCCACACCTTCTCGAACGCCTCCGCGATGGCGATGACCTGGTCTGGCCGCACGCCCGAGCCGGGGAGCGCTGCCATGCGACGGATCGTGGCGATGCGCTCGGGCTGGGTCTTCAGCACCATTAGATTTAGCGTGTCCTCTCCGTGGCAGCGGGCGCAACGAAGCACGAGCACGGACGCGGCGATGCGCTCGAAATCGGCGGGCAGGATATTGGCGCCCGGGTGGTTCTGCATGCGCTCGATGGTGCGCAGGATTTCGGCTGGCTCCATCGAGACGGCCGCGCCGAGCCGCCGGGCAGTGTGGCACTCCGCACAGTTCTTCGTCAGGATCTGGCGAACCTGTAGCGGGCGTAGCGAGGCCACGTCGCGCTTGGTGGGCAGGTCCGGAGGCAAGCTCGCGACACGCTGCTGAACCTCGCGCACCTGCGTGATCAGCGCGATCGTCAAGATCAGATTGACGAGCACCCCGAGCATGACGGCGATGCGGAACCCGGAGATTCGGGACGGTGGCTCCATGGTCACGTCAGGACACTCCCTTCGCGCCCTGCCAGGCACCGGCGGGCACCGCAGCATGGGAAGGGCTCGCCGCCGGCGCCAGCTCCTCGTGGATCGGCAGGAGGCGCACCAGCACTCCGAAGACGAACACAGCCCCGGCCGTGATGCCCAGCGTGATGCCCACCTCGCCCAGGGACGGGACGTAGGTCTCCCAGTGCCGCACGCGCAGGCCGATCACGGCGACGTTCAGGCGGTGAAGCAAGCACGCCAGCGACGACCAGGCCGCAGGCCGTCGCGAGCCCGCGGGGGGTCTGGCGTACCTCCGGCATCATCAACAGCGCCAGGGGAAGCAGCAGGCCGAGGCCGATCTCGATCCAGAAGAACAGGGCGAACCAGGTCCCGTTCAGCATGCCGCCCACGGCGCCACGGGAGACGAGATCACCCATTTGAAACGCGAGAAAGAGCGCGACGAGCCAGGCCTCGATGCGGGCCAGACTGGCGAGCATCTCCATGCGCGGCTCGAAGCCGAGCCACCGCGCGGCGGCGAGGTGTTCGAGGATCGCCATCGCCGGGCCGGCCATCATGGCCGAGAACAGAAAGAGCAGCGGCAACTGCTCCGACCACCACAACGTGTTGATCTTGTGCGGGATGAGCGTCAACAGCGTTCCCAGTGACGACTGGTGCAGATGCGACAGGGTCACCCCGAGGAGCATGATCGGGGCGTAGATCACTCGCAGGATGCTCAGCGCACGCCCCCAGCCGAGCTGCTCGAGGGGCACCTGGGCGAACTCGATGGCGAGCACACTGAGATACAGGAACGCGCACCAGCCGACCTCGTACAGCGCGGAGGTGGGCGCCCAGGACACCAGGACCAGCCACACCTTCCACGGCCGGCCGAGCTCCACCATGAGCATGGTGATCGCGCTGACGTAGCAGAGAAACGCCATGAGGACGGCGGGGCGAAGCAACGAATGGTAGCGATGCCCGCCCAGGACCTCCACCAGTCCGGTGATCGTGAAGCCGACCCCTCCGATCGCGATCATGGTCATGATCCCGTAGCCGACCCACCAGCCCCAGGGATAAGCGTTGTTGATGTTGGCGACGCTGCCGATCCCGCCCGCGAAGCGCACCACGGTGATGACGACGGCTACCGCCATGATGGCCAGCAGCGCCTTGTCCCACCAGGTGAGCCGGATGGGCCAGTTCATGCCGTCTGCTCCTTGTCCTTCTGGCGCTGCGTCCGCCGGTGCGTGATCCACGTCAGCGCGGCGAACAGTCCGTACAGCAGCCCGAACACGTGTGGCGTGACGCGCAGCCAGCGGTGCGTCAGGTCGGGCATGGGGGCCTTGGGCAAGCCGGTGACGTAGCCGATCTGCTCGAAGGGCACCGACGACAGGTGCAGCACGCTGGTCCCGCCGACCTCGTCGAGCCCGTAGATCTCCGGAACGTAACGGCTGGGGGCCGCCGCGATCCGCCGCTTGGCTTCCGCCACCATGTCGTCCGGTCGCCGAAGCTGATGGCCCCGGTGGGGCAGACGGTCGCGCAGGCCGGCTCCAGCCCGCCTCGATGCGGTCGGCGCAGAACGTGCACTTGTGGATCAGCGGCGCGCGGCTCGTCGTAGTCGTACTTGGGAATCAGGAATGGGCACGCCTGCATGCAGGCCCGGCACCCAATGCAGCGCGACGCGTTGAACACCACGGGGCCGAGTGCCGACTTCGTCAGCGCCGTGGTCGGACATGCTGACGCGCAGGCCGGATGGTCGCAGTGCATGCAGAGCTGGCGCCCGAACACCCAGTTGGGGCGCGCGCCGGTCGGTGATCTCGTTGAAGGTGATCAGCGTGTAGTTGTTGGCGTCGAGATCCCGGGGATTCTGGTAGCCGGGGCCGGCGAAGAAGTCCGTGCGTGTCGGCGGGGCGGTCGTTCCACGACTTGCACGCCACCATGCAGGCGCGGCAGCCGATGCACCGGGTGTTGTCCTGGATCATCGCCTTCGAGCTGGTCGACGCGGGTGCCGTCATGCGAGGCCCTTCTTTCTGAGGTTGCAGAGGAACACCTTGCTCTCGGGGATCTGCGTGTTGGGGTCGCCGACGCTGGCGGTGAGATCGTTGGCGATGTCACCGGGCACGATGCCCGCGTAGCCCCAGTGCCAGGGCAGGCCGATCTCGTCGATCAGCCGGCCGTCGACGAAGAACGGCTGGAAGCGCTCGGTGACGAGGGCGTAGACCTCGATCGAGCCCCGGGCGCTGCTCACGATCACCCGCTCGCCGTTCCGGATCCCCTCGCGCGCCGCCAGCGCGGTGCCGATCTCCACGAACGCGTGCGGGCACCAGGCCCACCAGCCAGGGCATGTTGCGGCTCATGGCGCCGGTCTGCCAGTGCTCGGAGACGCGGTAGGTGGTGGCGACGATGGGGAAGGTCTCGGCGGTGCCGTAGCGGTCGAACTCCGTGGACCGCCAGACCTGCGCGCAGGGGGTGGACTGCACGCTGGACAGCAGGTTGCGCACGGGACTCTCGACCGGCTCGTAGTGCTCGGGGAACGGCCCGTCCACCAGCTCGGGGGCGTAGAGCTGCCCGACCCCCGAGGCCAGCATGATGAAGGGGTTCGTCGCTCCGGGCGGCATGGCGCCGTCGGGCACGTCGCCCTCCCACGTCCGGCTCTCGGTGTTCCAGCGGATGACCCAGCGGCGCGGGTTGAACGGCTCGCCCTTGCGGTTGACCGAGGCGCGGTTGTAGAGGATGCGGCGGTTCATCGGCCAGGCCCAGGCCCATTTCGGATGCAGGCCGATGCCGTTGGCGGCGTCGGCCGGGTCGCGCCGGGCGGCCAGGTTGCCCTCCTCCGTGTAGCCGCCGCAGTAGATCCAGTTGCCCGACATGGTGCTGCCGTCGTCCCGCAGCTGGGCGAAGCCCGGGACCTGCTTGCCGGCGGCGACCCGTGTGCCGTCGGGCTGGGCGACCTCGGCCACAAACCGCCCGTTCAGCTCACGCGCGACGCGTGTGCGGATCGGGCTCGTGGCCGTAGTCCCAGGCCAGGTGCCGGATCGGCTCCGGGAACACCCCGTCCTTCGCGTACGCCTTCCGGATGGCCTGGGCCAGCCCGTCGACGATGTCGAGGTCGGGACGGCTGTCGGCGATGGGCTTCACGGCGCGGAAGCGCCACTGCGCCCAGCGGCCGCTGTTGACGATGCTGCCCTCCTTCTCCACGCCGGAGGCGGCGGGGAGCACGAACACCTCGGTCGGGATCTTGGCCGGGTCCACGCCCGGCCGCTTCCAGAAACCCGCCGTCTCGTGCTCGAACAGATCGGCGACGACCATCCATTCGAGCTTGTCGAGCCCGGCCCGGATCAGGCGCGCGTTGGCGCCGCCCACCGCGGGGTTCTGGCCGAAGCAGAACAGCCCCTTGATCTCCCCGGCCAGCATGGCGTGGGTGAGGGCCAGGAATGCGTAGCCCTTGCCCTCGAAGCCGGCGCCCTGTCGGGGCAGGTAGGAAAAGGCGAAGTCGTTCTCCCGGCGGGCGTGATCGCCCCACCAGGCCTTGAGCAGGCTCACGACGTACTTCGGCGTGTTCTGCAGCCAGTTCGCGCTCTCCGGATTCGCGGCGACCGGCGTCACGCGCTTGAGGTAGGTCGCCAGATCGGTGTCCGCCTCCACCGGCACCTTGAGATAGCCGGGCAGGATGTCGTTGTTCAGTCCCTGGTCCGTGGACCCCTGCACGTTCGACTCGCCGCGCATGGCGTTGACGCCGCCGCCGGCCACCCCGATGTTGCCGAGCAGCAGCTGCAAGATCGCGTACGAGCGGATGTTCTGGGTGCCGTGGCTGTGCTGGGCCGTCCCCATGGCGTAGAGCCAGGTGCCGGCGCGGTCGGGCGCGTAGGTCGAGGTGTAGATGTCGCAGATGCGCAGGTAGGCTTCCTTCGGGGTGCCCGTGATGCGGCACACCGTGTCGGCGTCGTAGCGGGCGAAGTGCCGCTCCAGCAGCCGGAAGACGCAGCGCGGGTGCTTGAGGGTGGGATCGCGCTGGGGCCGGCCCTGGGCGTCGAGCGCGTAGGCCCACCGGCCGCGGTCGTAGCGCAGCGCCTTGGGATCGAAGCCGGAGAACAGGCCGTCGGTGAAGTCGTAGCCCTCGCCGACGATCCAGGAGGCGTTGGTGTACTCGCGGACGTACTCCTGCTGGATGCGGTTGTGCTCGATGGCGTACCGGATCATGCCGCCCACGAAGGCGATGTCGGTGCCCGAGCGCAGCTTGGCGAACACGTCGGCGATCGAGCTCGTGCGATTGAAGCGCGGGTCGACGTGCAGGATGTAGGCGCCGCGCTCCTTGGTGCGCGTCAGCCAGTTCATGGCGATGGGGTGATCCTCGGCCGGGTTGCCGCCCATGATCAGCACGACGTCGGCGTTGATCATGTCGATCCAGTGGTTGGTCATCGCCCCCCTGCCGAACGAGGCCGCCAGTCCGGCGACCGTGGAGCTGTGTCAGAGACGGGCCTGGTGCTCGACGTAGACCAGGCCGAGGGCGCGCATGAGCTTGGCGAGGAGGTAGGCCTCCTCGTTGTCGAGCGCCGAGCCGCCCAGGCAGGCGATGGCCTCGGTGCGGTTGACCACGCGTCCGTCCACCGCCGTCTTGAACGTCTTGTCCCGCGTCTCCTTGACCCGGGTGGCGATGCGCTCCAGCGCCCAGGCCCAGGTCTTCTCCTCCCAGGCCTTGCCGCCCGGCGCCCGGTAGAGCACCTTCTGCAGGCGGCGCGGGTTGTTGACCACCTGGATGCCCGCCGCGCCCTTGCTGCAGAGCGTGCCCTCGCTGACCGGGTGGGCGGGGTCGCCTTCGATGTTGATGACGGCGCCGTTCTTCGTGGAGACGACCTGGCCGCAGCCCACGCCGCAGAAGGGGCAGACGGTGGTCGTGGGCGTCGCGCCGAGGGTCTTGAGCGGCGGGATCGCCGGACCGCACCCGGCCTGCGCGATGGCGCCGACCGCCACCGCGCCCGTCGTCAATCCGCCGAGGAACTGGCGGCGCGTCGGCTTCACCTGGTCTCCATCGTTCATCGATTGCTTCTCCTGGGGGCGCCCGGTGGCGCCCCGCTGGTTTGTACGGCTACCGCGCGTGGCCGAACATGGGCGCGAGGAACAGCACGGCCAGGGCCGTGATGAGCAGGATCCCGGCGAGGTTCAGCCAGAAGCCGGCCTTCATCATCTGGGGCAGCCGGACCAGGCCGGTCCCGAACACGATCGCGTTCGGGGGCGTGCCCACCGGCATCATGTAGGCGGAGCTGGCGCCGAGCGTGCACGCGAAGATCAGGACGTAGGGGCTCATGCCGAGCGAGGGTGCCATGGCGGCGAGCACCGGCACCATGGTCGAGACCTGCGCCGTGTTCGAGGTGAGCTCGGACAGGAACACGGTCATGGTGACGATGACCAGCAGGAGCACGAGCGTGGGCAGGCCGGCCAGGCCGCGGCTGGCGTTGCCGATGAACGCCGACACGCCGTTGGCCTCGATGGCGGTGGCAAGCGTGAGCCCACCGCCGAAGAGCATCAGGACGCCCCACGGCAGCTTCTTGGCCGTGGCCCAGTCCATCGCGCGGGTGCCCGTCCCGAGATCGACCGGCCACAGAAACAGCGCCATCGCCGCCAGCATCGCGATCCCCGTATCGGAGAGTCCGGCCAGCGGCCTGCTGCCCGCGACCACGAGGCCCTTGAGGAGGGGGCTGCAGATCCAGAGAAAGGCGGTGGCGGCGAACACCACCAGCACGGCCTTCTCGCCCCGGGTGAAGGGGCCGAGCTTGCGATACTCCTCGTCGAAGTACCGGCGGCCCCCGGCGATCTCGCCGAGGTCGGCGCGAAACAGGACGCGGGTGACCAGCAGCCAGGCGACCGGCAGGAACAGGAGCGTGAACGGTCCGCCCACGACCAGCCAGTCGAAGAAGCTAATGTCCCGGCCGTAGGTCTGCTGGATATAGCGCACAGCGATGCCGTTGGGGGGCGAGCCGATGATGGTGGCGATCCCGCCGATCGAGGCCGCGTAGGCGATGCAGAGCAGCAGGCCGGTGGCGAAGTTGCGCTCGGGCACCCGCTCCTGGGGAATCCCGCCGGACTCCTTCAGACCGACGCCGGTGCTGGTCCTCAAGACGAGGTCGATGACGCTCAGGGCGATCGGCACCATCATGGCCGCGCACGCGGTGTTGGAGACCCACATGCTCAGGAAGGCGGTGACCACCATGAAGCCGCCGACGATGGCGCCCGGCCGCGCCCCGACCAGGCGCAGGGTGAAGAAGGCGATGCGCCGGTCGAGGCCCCAGCGCTCGATGGCCAGCCCGAGGATGAACCCGCCCATGAAGAGGAAGATCACGTCCGCGGCGTAGGGCGCCAGGACCTTGCTGAGGGGCGCGATGCCCAGCAGCGGGAAGGCCGCGATCGGCAGGAGCGCGGTGACCTCGATGTCCACCGCCTCGGTGAGCCACCACCCCGCCATCCAGACCATCAGGGCGAGGGTGGCCCGCCCCGCCGGCGTGAACTCCACCCACTGGTCGGGGCCGGTCGAGTACTGGGTGGGCAGCAGGTGATAGCAGATCAGCCCCAGCAGCGGCCCTCCGAACAGGCCAATGCGCTTGACCGTCAAGGCCGTCATGCGGACGCGTCCATCTAGAACATCAGCTTCGCGAGCACGAGGCCGGTGAAGACCGCGACGGACAGTCGCGATGAGCCCCGGGATCATGAACGAGTGATTCAGGACGTACTTGCCGATCTTGGTGGTCCCGGAGAGGTCGAAGTTGATCGCAGCGATCAGCGAGCCGTAGGTCGGGATGAAGAAGTAGCCGTTGACCGACGGGAACATCGCGATCAGGAACTGGGGCGGGATGCCGAGCGCCAGCCCCAGCGGCATCAGGGCCCGGGTGGTCGCCGCCTGGCTGTAGAGCAGGACGGACGCGCCGAAGAGGCCGAGGGCGAATGTCCACGGCGCCGCCTCGCTCATGTGGCTGATCGGCCGGGACGATCACGTTCTGGTGGGCGGCGATGAAGCTGTCGCCCAGCCAGGCCAGGCCGAAGATGCCGATCACCGCCACCACGCCTGAGCGCAGTGTCGGGGTCTTCGGCACGTCGTCCACCGCGACTTTCGTGGCCACCAGCATCACGGCCGCCACCGAGAGCATGACGATCTCGATCACGATCGGCATGGCCAGCGGGCCCTTGGCGCCCGGGAGGTGACGCAGCGCCGGGAAGAAACCGAAGAGCACGACGAGAGCCACGGCGACGAGGAAGAGGGTCGCCGAGAGGACCGCCCCCGGCTTGAGCGGCGGCCGGTCGGCGGCGGACCTGGGCGCCGGGATGGCGCCGGACTTCAGGCGCGCCTGGTACTCGGGGTCGTCCTTGAGGTCCTTGCCGATGAACATGGAGACGATCGCCGCCACGAGGACGCCGATCAGGGTGGCCGGCACGCAGATCATCAGGATCTGGGGCAACCCCCACTGGGTCAGGCCCTTCTCCGAGAAGAGCCCGATCATGGCCGCCGTGGCCGCCGCCACCGGGCTGGCCGTGATCGCCTGCTGGGAGGCGATGGTCGCGACCGCCATGGGCCGCTCGGGCCGGATGCCGTTCTGGTGCGCGGTCTCGTAGATCACCGGCAGGAGCGGGTAGACGATGTGTCCGGTGCCGGCCACGAAGCTGAAGCTCCAGGTGGTGAGGGGGGCCACGATCGTGACGTACTTGGGGTTGGCCCGGATGACGCGCTCGGCGATGCGCACGAGATAGTCGATCCCGCCGGCGGCCTCCATCACCGAGGCGGCCATGATGACCGCCAGGATGATCAGCATGACATCGACGGGGGGCGAAGTCGGGCTCACCCCGAAGCCGACGGCGAGGATCAGCAGCCCCACCGCGCCCCAGAGGCCCAGGCCGACGCCGCCCGAGCGCGAACCCAGCCAGATGGCGGCGAGCACGACCACGAACTGCAGCACGATTGAGATCGTCACTCAGCCACCCCCGGGTGAGGATTCACGCCTTCCCGCTCACTGCTCGAACTTGGGGTTGATGAGATTCTCGAACGAGAAGACCTCGTCCCATTTCTGCTGGGTGAGGAGCTTCCGCTCCTTCACGACGATGTCGTGCAGGCTCTTGCCCGTCTCGTGACCCTCGTGGGCGATCTCGGCGCACTGCTTGTAGCCGAGCGAGGGCTTGAGCACCGTGACGATGCCCAGCGAATTGAGCACCATGTCGCGGGTGTGCTCGGCGTTGGCGGTGATGCCCTCGATGCAGTTCACCCGCAGGCTGGTGACCGCGCGCTCCATGGTGGCGATCGAGGCGAAGAGCGCGAAGGTGATCACCGGCTCCATGACGTTGAGCTGCAGCTGCCCGGCCGAGGCGGCCAGGGTCACCGTGAGGTCGAGCCCGATCACGAGAAAGCCGGTCTGGTTCACGACCTCCGGGATCACGGGATTCACCTTGCCCGGCATGATCGAGGAGCCCGGCTGCATCTGCGGCAGGTTGAGCTCGTTGAACCCGCAGCGCGGCCCCGAGGCCAGCATGCGGAGGTCGTTGCAGATCTTGGTGAGCTTGGCCGAGGTGTGCTTGAGCACGCCGGAGAGCAGCACGTAGTCGCCGGTATCCGAGGTGGCCTCGATCAGGTCCTCGGCCAGGGTGAACTTGATCCCGGTGATGGCGGAGAGGTGCTTCACGGCGAGCGCGGGGTAGCCGGGCGCGGCGGTCACCGTCGTACCGATGGCGGTGGCCCCCAGGTTGACGCCCTGCAGGTGCTGCCGGACCTCGGCGATCCGCTTCACCTCCTCGCCGATGGTCGTCCCCCAGCCGTGGAACTCGGCGCCCATGGACATAGGGACCGCGTCCTGCAGGTGGGTCCGGCCCATCTTGAGGACCTTGTCGAACTCACGGGCCTTGGCGAAGAAGGCGTCCTGCAGCTGGCGCAGCGCCTCCATGTAGCTCTCCAGGCGCAGGATCAGGCCGAGATGGAAGGCCGTCGGGTAGACGTCGTTCGTGGACTGCCCGAAGTTCACGTGGTCGTTGGGGTTGACGTGCTGGTACTCGCCCTTCTTGTGGCCGAGGGACTCGAGCGCCAGGTTGGCGATCACCTCGTTGGCGTTCATGTTGGTCGAGGTGCCGGCGCCGCCCTGGATGAAGTCCGTCACGAACTGGTCGTTCATGTCGCCGGCGATCACCCGGTCGCAGGCACGGATGATCGCCTCGGCGATCTTCGCGTCCAGCACGCCGAGGTCCCGGTTGGCCATCGCGGCGGCCTTCTTCACGTAGCCGAACGCCTTGACGAAATTCGGTTCCCGGGACATGGACATGCCCGTGATGTGGAAGTTCTCCATACCCCTGACGGTCTGAACACCGTAGTAGGCGTCGTCGGGAACCTGCTTCTCGCCCAGGAAGTCCTTCTCGATGCGGTAGCCCATGGTCGCTTCTCCTCGCGCAAGGGCGCGCGTGTCGTTACTTGAGCCCCGCCACGACCATCTTCCTTCTCAGGAAGGCGATCTGGGTCTGGAGCGGCAAATCTTTGGGACACAGGTCGTGACAGGCGAGCAGGGACATGCAGCCGAACACTCCGCTGTCGTCGCCGATCAGCTCGTAGTACGCGGCATCCTCGCGTGTATCCCGCGGGTCGAGGCGAAAGCGCGCGATCCGATTGAGCCCGACGGCGCCGACGAAGTCCTCGCGCATCCGCGCGGTACCGCAGGCGGCGACACAGCAGCCGCACTCGATACACCGGTCGAGGAGGTAGATCTGGTCCGCCAGCTCCGGCTCCATGCCCTCCTCGATGCGTTGGAGGTCGACCTCCTCGGTCTTCAGATGCACCCAGGTCGCGAGCCGCTCGCTCATGTGGCGCATCCACTTGCCGGTGTTGACCGACAGGTCGCCGATCAGCTCGAACACCGGCAGCGGCGCCAGGGTCGTCTCCGGCGTGAGCTCCTTGGTGAGGGTGCGGCAGGCGAGCCCCGGCCGGCCGTTGATCATCATCCCGCAGCTGCCGCAGATGCCGGCCCGGCAGACGAAGTCGAACTGCAGCGAGGGGTCCTGCTTCTCGCGGATCTCGTTGAGGGCGATGAACAGCGTCATGCCGTCGGCCTCTTCGAGCCGGTAGGGCTGCATGCGGGGCGTGCTACCAGGCTCCTGCGGGTTGTAGCGCAGGATCTGGAGAGTGAGCGTGCGGTGCGCGGTTTCGTCGGCCATGGTCAAAACCTCTCGTCGATGCGTTCGTTGCGGCCGCGGAAGCGCGGCGGCAGCAGCTCCTCGTACGGCAGGAGCGCGTTCTGCACGGCGAAGCGTCCGGCCGGCGCCAGCTTCGCCCTGAGCGCGTCGACTTCTTTCTGTCGCGCGGGAGTGTCGGGATGGTCGGTGTAGTCCTTGGTGCCATACCCGCGCCAGCCGGGTGGCAGCTCCATCGTCTTCACGTCCAGCGTCTCGTAGCGCAGGGTTGGCAGCGTGTCCTGCTCCTTGGGCCAGGAGGCGAGCGTGCGCTTGAGCCACTCGGCGTCGTTGCGGCGCGGATAGTCTTCGCGGAAATGCGCGCCGCGGCTTTCCGTGCGGACGAGGGCGCCATAGGCGACCGTGACCGCGAGCTTCAGCATCTTCTGCGTGCGGTACGCCGCCACCAGCTCCGGATTGGCGCCGGCGGCGCGGGAGCGCACCCCGATGTTGCGGCTGCGCACCAGCAGCGCCTGCAGCTCCTCGACGGCTTGCTGCGAGATCCTTGCCGCGCCGGAAGATGCCGACCTTGGCGGTCATGATCTGCTGCATCGCCACCCGGAGGTCCATCGCGGCTTCCGTGCCGCCGCCCGTGAGCATGGCCGTGAGCTTGGCCTGCTCGCGCTCGAGAGAGCCGTGCACCAGGGCGGTCGGGATGTCGACGTCGTTCTCGGATCGGTCGCAAAAATCACTGATGAACTCGCCCACGATCATGCCGGCCACGACGGTCTCGGCCACCGAGTTGCCGCCCAGGCGGTTGAAGCCATGCATGTCCCAGCAGGCCGCTTCGCCCGCCGAGAACAGGCCCTTCAGGGTCGGGCTCTCGCCGGTCGGCGTGGTGCGCACGCCACCCATGGTGTAGTGCTGGGCGGGGCGCACGGGGATCCACTCCTTGGCCGGGTCGACGCCGAGGAAGTAGTGGCAGATCTCGTGGACCTCGCGCAGGTTGTGCTTGATGTGGTGCTCGCCCAGCAAGCGTGATGTCGAGCCAGAGGTGCTCGCCGAACCGGTTCTTGGCGCCCTTGCCCTTGGCGAGATGCTCCTCCATGCGCCGCGAGACCACGTCGCGCGAGGCCAGCTCCTTCTTCTCCGGCTCGTAGTCCGGCATGAAGCGGTGGCCGTCGGCGTCCTTGAGCAGGCCGCCGTCGCCGCGGCAGCCTTCCGTGACCAGGATGCCGGCCGGGAAGATCCCGGTGGGATGAAACTGCACGGCCTCCATGTTGCCGAGCGTGGCGACGCCGGTCTCGAGCGCGATGGCGTGGCCGATGCCCTCGCAGATCACGGCGTTGGTCGTGACGCGGTACAGGACGCCGGCCCCGCCGGTGGCGATGGCGGTGGCCTTGGCCACGTAGGCGATGAGCTGGCCGCTGATCAGATCGCGGACCACCGCGCCGTAGCAGCGACCGCCATCGTGGATCAACGCGAGCGCCTCGGTGCGCTCGTGCACCGGGATCGAGGCGGCGATCGCCTGGTCGGCCATGACGGTGATCATCGCGTGGCCGGTGCCATCCGAGACGTAGCAGGTGCGCCACTTCTTGGTGCCGCCGAAGTCACGCTGGGCCAGCAGGCCGTGCGCCTCGTCGCGCTCGGTGATGGTGATCTTCTGGCCGTTGATGATGACCTCGCGATCGCCCTTGCGGACGCGGCTCCACGGCACGCCCCAGGCGGCAAGCTCGCGCACCGCCTTGGGCGCGGTGTTGACGAACATGCGCACCACCCGTTGATCGGCGCCCCAGTCGCTGCCGCGCACGGTGTCCTCGAAGTGCACGTCCTCGTTGTCGCCCTGCCCCTTGATGGCGTTGCCGAGGCTCGCCTGCATGCCGCCCTGGGCGGCCTTGGAGTGCGAGCGCTTGGCCGGCACGAGCGACAGGATGATCGCCTCGTGTCCGCGGCGCTTGGCGCCGATCGCCATGCGTAGTCCGGCCAGCCCGCCGCCGATGACGAGCACATCGGTGTAGATGATCTTCATCGCCCGACCCCCGGCGGGCTGGGCTGTACCCAGCTCGGGACGTACACCTCGCCGACACGGTCGCGGTGCTGATAGCCGATCTTCATGTACGCCCCGAGCGTGAGCAGCCCGAGCGCGAGGAAGAACACGGTGATCCCCCACTTGAGGCGGGTGAGGCGCCGACGCGTGCGATTGGGGTCGCTTCCCTCGAGCCAGCCCCACTTCACGACCAGCCGATACAATCCCACCCCCCCGTGCAGCTCGACGGCGAACAGCAAGACCAGATAGAGCGGCCACCACATCCCGCTCCACACGCGATCCGCGGACCCGTAGGGGCCGATGCCTTCCGGATGCACGAGCATCTGGTAGAGGTGGGGGGGGCCAAGGAAGAACAGCAGGAACCCGGTCACGACTTGCAGCCACCACAGGCTGGTGTCGGAGTGATGCAGCAGGTTCTTGTGGCCGATGAACATGCGGTACTGTCGGTAGTCGGCGGGGAACTTGCGCATGGCCAGGAAGGCGTGGACCATGAACAACACGAACACGATCGTGACGACCACCGAGACGAGTTGAGGAAAGGCGCGACCGAAGAAGTAGTAGCCTTCGAACGCCTTCGTGACCATCCACATCGCGTCGTTGCTGATCAGGATGGTGGACACGAAGAACATGTGGCCCCACATGAACAGACCGAGCGAGCAGTCCGCTGGCACTCTGCGCGAGATCCATGCGCGCCGGCCAGCGGCTCTTGCGCGGGCGATCGGCAAGACCGACGCCGGCGATCACTTCGCTGCTGTTGCTCATGCCTTCGTCTTCGCCTTCCTCGTGGGCGCTCGCGACCCACCACCCAGCGCCTGCACTGGCGGCGAATCTAGAGATCGCCGGCCCGCCTCACAATGGGACCTTGGTCCCATCAAAGTCGGGGGTTACAGCGCTACGGCTTTCGCACCGTGCGCTCCGCCTCGAGCTGGCCCTGGCGCGCGTGGTCGATGACCTCCCCGAGGATCCGCGCGAGCTCCTGGGGGGCGTGAAAGCCCATGGAGTTCTCGGCGGCCACGAAGTCGAGCCGCCACTGCGCCTTCCGGTGCTGAACGGCGGCCGGCTGGAGGTCGCCTTCGGCCGTCCCGCGCTTCTTCGCGGCGACGATGGCGTCGAGCATGTCGGTGGTGGCGCGGGCCGCGCGCTGCAGGAGCGCGTGGTGACGGTCCTGGATGGTGAGCACGCGCGCCTCCAGCTCCTTCTCGGGCACGACATGGCAGGTCTGGCAGGCGCGGGTCAGGTTGAGCAAGCGGACTCCGCACCCAGTGGTCGCTCACCTTCATCGCGCCGACGCGCTCGTAGGGCATGTGGCAGTCCGCGCAGGCCACTCCCGCCCGGGAGTGCACCCCCTGGGACCACACCTCGAACTCGGGGTGCTGGGCCTTGAGAAGCTTGTTGCCGGTCTCCGCGTGGGCCCAGTCCGTGAAACCCTCGCGCTCGTAGTAGGCCTCGATCTCCTCGACCTTGAGCCCGTTCGCCCAGGGGTACGTCACGACCTTGCCCGGCCCCTTGAAGTAATACTCGACGTGGCACTGGCCACACACGAACGAGCGCATCTCCTGGCGGGTGGCGTCCCGGTTCGGGTCGTAGTCGGCGATTCCCTGCTTGGCCTTGAGCGCCTTGATGCCGGCGACGAAGCCCGGCCGGGTGACGCGGACGGCCATGGTCTTCGGATCGTGGCAGTCGACGCAGGCCACGGGATGCTGCACAAGCGGCTGGCCCTTGTCGTCCTTGAGATCGCGGGCCTCCCGGTAGGGCATGGCGGAGACTTGCTCGAAGCCTTTCTGGACGTCCCCCTTGCCGACGAAGCGGTAGAGGGCCAGGTTCGCGGCGTGGCATTGCAGACATGCCCCCGGCTGCTGTCGCTCTGTCACGCGCCGGGTCGCTTCCTGGTCGAACAAGCCGTAGAAATGGCCACGCCGGTCGCGGTAGTCGAGCGCGAACGCGTAGCCCGCGAACACCCGCTTGAGCCAGGGCTCCCGGTCGAGCTTCTGCTCGGCCAGCCCGCCGTCGCTGGCGCCGAGGCCGCGCCCGCCGTACTTGGTCGTCGTGGGGAGCGAGGTCCGCAGATACGACTCGTACTGCAACGGCCAGTTCTGACCCCACACGCTGGGGTCCATGGTGTTCTCGGTCACCTCGACCATCC
The DNA here is from genome assembly GCA_963827505.1 of uncultured Candidatus Rokubacteria bacterium. Lineage (GTDB taxonomy): Bacteria > Methylomirabilota > Methylomirabilia > Rokubacteriales > CSP1-6 > AR5. The sequence goes on from CAWHBD010000001.1 coordinate 1,391,129, forward strand.
GGACGAAGGGCTGCCGGCCCTCCTGCTTCCGCTCGAAGATATTCGTGAGGAGTGCCAGGAGGAGCACGGTGAGACCCGCGATCCCGACCAGCCCCAGCGACGCCAGGAGCCAGATTCGCCGCCGTTCCCCCGATGATCCGGTGCTGGTCAATGCTCTCTCCCCATCTCAACCTCCGGCGCCGTGCCCGGCGCCGGAGTGGCAGTGCAGGCAATCCAGTGCCCCGCGTGCGCGCCCGGCCGCATCGGCCACCGCGTGGACGAGGGCCTCGTGGCAGCGCACGCAGTTCGTGCGGACGATGTCGGCGTCCCGCGGTGTGATCTCGATCGGCTCCTTGAAGTTCTGCAGGGTGAAGGCGACGGAGTGCCTCACGCCGTGCTCGGCCTTCGCCGCCCACTTCGCGATCCCCTCGTGAGGCAGATGGCACTCGACACAGGTGGCGGCGTGTCGGTGGCCGCTCTTGAGCCAGGCATCGTACTGCGGGTTCATGACGTGGCAGTTCACGCACGCCCGCGGATCGGTGGACAGGTAGGAGAAGCCCTTCGCGTACACGAACGTGAAGCCGCCGATCCCGGCCGGGATCCCGAGCAAGCAGGCCAAGAGGACGCCGAGACGCAAACCTTTCATCGGATACCCATTCATAACCGAGGAGCGCGGAGCCTGACGATGGGACCAAAGGCGTATTGACGCCCTCTGATCGCGCCGGTAGGTTCCCGTAGCAGGATCGTGTGGCTCAACGGACACCGACCCGGAGGACAGCCATGGCATGCGTGACTGACGGGAAGGCGCAGACGACGCGGTTCGTGGTGGGACTGATCCTGGCCGTGGCGATGCTGGGCGCCTCGCGGGCGGACGCCCAGCCGGGCCCTGGCTCCCCCGCGACCGGTCCAGTCAGCGCCACGATGCTGGCCACGCAGCAGGTTCCCGCGCGAGCACCGAAGGAGGCGGCGCCGGCCCAGCAGGAGAGCGAGATCGTGCGCTCGCCCGACACCGTCACGCCGTCGCCGCCGCCCCAGGGCCTCCTGGAATCCTCCTTTCCGACCCTGCGGGAGGGCCTGAGCCAGCTGCCGCCGTTCTTCCGCGACACCGACCTCAACGTCCGGCTGCGCACCTTCTACTTCAACCGGCAGAATGACGACGACACGGCCAGCGAGAGCCTGGCGACCGGGGGCTGGATCCAGTACGCCTCGGGCTGGCTCGCGGACACGTTCGCGATGGGCGCGACGTACTACACCTCGCTGCCCCTCTACACGCCCGACGGCCGGCCCGGCAGCCTCCTGCTCACGCCGAACCAGGACGCGATCGGGACGTTCGGCGAGGCCTGGGGCGCGCTCCGCTACAAGGAGTACGCCCTCCTGAAGGGGTACCGCCAGCGGATCGACGAGGGCTACCTGAACCCGCAGGACAACCGGATGATCCCGAACACGTTCGAGGCCGTCATGCTGTCCGGCAAGGTCGACTGGCTCCAGTACGACGCCGGGTACGTCTGGCAGATCAAGCCGCGGGACTCGAACGACTTCATCTCGATGTCCCGGCAGGCGGGCGCGGGCGGCGACGACGAGGGGCTGGTGCTCGGCGCCCTGACCCTCACGCCGATCAAGGACCTGACGATCTACGCTGGGACGTACTACGCCCGGGACGTCTTCAACACCGCGTTCGGCAAGGTCGAGTACACGCACCCCCTGGGCGCGGACGTCAAGCTGCAGGTGGGCGTGCAGTACACCGACCAGCGCAGCGTCGGCGACGAGCGCCTGGGCGAGTTCAACACGTGGAACGTGGGCACGGGGGCGCGCCTGCTGTGGCGAGGCCTGTCTTTGGGGACAGCGCTGCACTTCACGGGCGACCAGGCCTCGATCCGCTCCCCCTGGGGCACGTGGCCCGGCTACCTCTCCCTGGCGGTGACAGACTTCGACCGGGCCAACGAGAAGGCGTTCGGCGTCGGCCTGCGGTACGACTTCGGCGGCACGCTGCTGCCCTTCCAGGTCCCGGGATTGAGCGTGCACCTGGTCTATGCCCAGGGAACCGAGCGCATGGACCCGGCCACCAACAGCGCCTTGCCCACGACCCGGGAGGGGAACCTGGACATCATCTACAACGTGCCGGGCGTCAAGGGCCTGTCGCTCCGCTTTCGCAACGCCTATGTGGGCCGGGGCAACCCCGACACGCTCAAGGATTTTCGCCTGATCATCAACTACGAGCTGGACCTGCTCTGATCTGATCCGAGATCGAAGCTTCGGCCCTCGGCCGCCGGCGTCACCGGGAAGTCGGGGGCCATGTCGTCGATGGCGACGCCGATCGCCGCGTCGAGCGCAGCGTCGTCCCGCCCCGGGTCGTGATGGAACGGCACCAGGTGCTTGACGCCGGCCAGACGAGCAAAGGCCAGCGCGTCGTGCATCGTGCTGTGTCCCCAGCCGACGTACCGGGGGTACTCCAGGCGGGTGTACTGCGCGTCGTGCAGGAGGAGGTCGACCCCCTGGGCCAGGTCCGAGGCCGGAGGTCCACTCGGCTGCTGGGCCATCAGGGTTTCGCGGCGGCCACCTCGGGGATCTCCGTCTTCGCCCAGGTACCGTCCGGGTTGAACTTCCGCATGGCCAGCCCGGTGGCGCGGGTGCCTGGCCCGAGGTCCTTCTCGTACACGACGCCGTCGTGATTGACGATGAAGGTCATCACGCCGGACACGCCGTACTGGGCGGGGAACGCGACGAGCGCGAAGCCCGCGATCATCTGGCCACGCACGACGTAATCGTACTCGCCGCCCGGGGCGCTGGGTCCCTGCGCCGTCAGGATGCGGTAGAGATAGCCGTGGAACGGTGTCGGCCCTGGCATCTCGCGCCGGTACCCCTCGGCCCGGGCGCGGACGATCAGGTCGCCCAGCGGGCTGGGCGGCTCACCGGGCTTGGTGACCCAGTAGAGCCCGTCGCGCTTGCCCCGGGTGCTGCCGAACTGCGGGGCGTACTCGAGGAGACCGTCGCCGTCGCGGTCCTCGGCATAGTACTCACGCTGCGCGTCGACGTAGGCCAGACACGTCTGCATCGTATTGAGCTCGTTCCGGCCGATGCGCCGCGCGAAGATCTCCTCGCGACCCTGTCGCGGATCGAACCGCCAGCGCTCGCCGACCTTCACGAGCGGGATGGGGAACGCCCACTCATCGGTGCCGACGTGGATCACCGTGGTGTCGCCGCCGGCCGCGAGCCTGTTCGCCGTGTCGTAGGCGGCCAGGAATTCCTCGCGGCTCTGCCGGTCGACCACCGAATCGCCCGACTGGATGAGCGGCCGGCCCTCGCTGCCGAGAATTCCCATCAGGGCCTTGGTGTCGCCCGCACGCAGGGCAGCGACGAAGGCCTGCACCGCCTCCTCGGCCGACGCGAAGGGCTTGGGATACACCACGGTCGCTTTCGGCGCCGGCGTCGGCGGTGCCGCCGCCGGCGCGGCCGGCTTCGCGGGCGCCGGCGCCTGAGCGGGCGCCGGTGCCTGAGCGTTCACCGGCAGGCACGACCGCAGGGCCAGCGTGGTGACGGCCACGACCACGACCGACCAGATCCGCGTACTCATCGACGACCTCCTCCGCGACCACCGCCTCCACCACCTCCGGACCGACCGCCGCCGCCTGCCGAGCTGCGGCTCCCGCCTCCTCCAGTCGAGCGGTTGTAGCTCTGCTTGCTGGCGTTGCCGCGGTCGCTGAAGCTCTGGGTGTCCCGGCCACTGCCAACGCCCTCGAAGCCACCCGCCTGGCGGCCACCCTGCCCCTGGCTGCTGGCGCGGGGCGAGGCCTGCGCCCCGCGGTCCCCGAGGCCGCCACCCGACTGCTGCCCGCTCTGGCGATCACGGGCGCTGGACTGGCCGGCCCCGCCCTGCTGGCTAGCACGGCCGAAATCCGATCCCTGGCCGGAGCGGCCACGAGCCGCCTCCCGGGACTGGGCATTGGCGGGCCCGCTCTTGTTGAAGCGCTGCTGGGTGGCGTTGTCCCGGTACTGCACGCCCTTGCGATGCTCGGGGTTGTGTTTCCACTGGCCCTTGTCCTGCCGGCCGCCCGCCCCCGCGCCCTCTGAGCGGTTGTGCTCGACGCGCTTGCTGGCCTCCTGCTTGTTGTTCACGTTGTTCGTGAAGTTGTTCGAGACGTTGTTGTTGATGTCGATGTCGCCGTTGTTCCAGTTGGTGTTGCCCCACAGGGCTGCGCCCATCGCGGCGCCCGCGGCGAACGTGAACGCCCCGGCGGCGAAGTAGCCGGCCGGGTATGGGTAGTAGGGCGGGTAGGCCGGCGGCCACACGCCGTAGACGACCGTCGGGTCATAGGCCGGCACGTAGATGACCTGCGGGTTCGCCGGCTCGATCCGGATGATGGTCGGTGGGGCCTGGGCCACCTGCACCGTGGTCGGGGCCGGCGTCACCTGCACCGTGGTCGGGGCCGGCGGCGCGGGCGCCGTGGTCGGGGCCGGCGCCGTGGCCGGCGAAGCGGCGGGCTCGACGATCACTTGCTGCTCCGGGGTGCTCTTGAGCTGGCCTGCGCCCTGGGCGCGAGCCCGCAGGCGCTGCACGGCGGCCATCAGGTCCTGCTGCTGGGCCAGGAACGCGTCGCCGAGCTTCTGCAGCCAGTCGAGCTTGTCGTTCATCATCGTGAGCACCTGCGGGAAGAAGACCAGCGACTTCACACTGTCGTCCCAGGGGTGCTGCTTCAGCGCCTCGTTGAGTTGATCCTCCTTGAGCTTGGGGTTGTCCTTGACGAAGCGCGCCGCCTGTACGATTTCGAGAGGATACGTCGAGGCCATCAGGATCTGCGCCACCAGCGGGTCGGGGTGGAGCGCGATCGGTGCCGCCAGCTGATCGAGCTCCTCGGGCTTGAACGTTTTCGGCGCGTCCTGAGAGAGTGTCGGGAGCGGCACGAACACGATGCCCAGCAACAGCCAGACGAGAACCTTGCGCGACACGCTCATGAGCGCCTCCCCGGCCCCGCCACTCCACCAGTCCCGGCGCCGTCCGGCAATGGGACCTTGGTCCAATATTCACCCCTGGGCGCGGATCTCCTCCACCATCTTGTTGGCGATGTACCGGCCCAGCGCGTAGACGGTGTAGCACGGGTTGACGCCCAGGGACGTCGGGAGGATGGAGGAGTCGGCGACGTACAGGCCGTCCACATCCCAGGAGCGGCCTCGCGAATCCACCACGTCACGCCGGGCGTCACCACCCAGCGCGCAGCCGCCCATGGGGTGGCCGCTCGTGATCTGGATGCGCTGGTCCGCCACCAGATCCCGGGTCAGGGCGGTGTCGATCTCGTCGGGCCCGTTCAGGATCAGCGGATGATGGCTGTTGAAGAACACGCGGCGCCCCCCAGCCGCGAACATGATGCGCGCGCCCGTGCGGAGAGCGTCGAGCCACCCCGCGTAGTCCTCCTCGGCCAGCGCGTACTCGAACCCGTGGGGCGTCACCCGCCCGACCGGCCTGTCGCGGAACATGACCGCCAGCGTCATGGTCTGGTTGAAGCGCTTCATGAACGCCTGGTGGCTCTCGGACGACTCGTAGGGCACGAGCTGGGCGTGGGCCAGCGGATGATTCAGCATGCCTTCCAGCGCATAGCGTACGTGGTCGCGGGCGGGGTCCGCCGTCGTCTGATCGTCGACGTCGTACTTCTTCACGAAGTAGCCCATGGGCGGCGTGGCGGCGGAAGGGTAGAGGGCCTCGTCGAACTCGGAGCAGAACGTGATGGTGGCGTGGGTCGAGAAGCGCTCCCCCACCGCAGCCTCGAACCCCTTGGAGGACCGCAGGCGCGGCACGCCGCTCCGCATGAGGATGCGCGGCGAGGAGAACGGCCCGGCCGCCAGCACGACGCGTCGAGCCCGGATCTCGACGCGCTCCCGGCTGTTGCCGCGCGAGTCCGTCAGGTGCGCGACGACCCCGGTCGCCCGGTGCGTGCGACCGCCGCGGCCATCGTCGGGAAGCTGCTCGAGGAGCAGCTCGTCCACCCGGCAGTTGGCCAGCACCTGGGCGCCGCGCCGCGCCGCCATCGGGAGGATCATGTTCAGCGGGGTGAGCTTGCGGTTGTAGCGACAGCCCAGATCGCAGTAGCCGCACCCGATGCACTGGTGGGCGTTGCGCTGGGTCGGGCCGTGGTGGGGCAGTCCCAGCGTCGTCACGCCCCGGCGCAGGGCGAGGTTGCTGCCGGAGATCTGCGATTCCGGCACCGGGCCGATCCTCAGCAGCGTTCGGATCGCCTCCAGGTGGGGGACCAGGTCGTCGTAGCCGAGCTCCGCGCCGAGGCGATCGTGCCAGTCACGGATCACGGGCCGGGGCGGCTCGAAGGCCAGCGCGTGGTTGATCGTCGCGGAGCCGCCCACCAGCTTGCCCGTCACCACGGCGGTGGAGACGGTGGGGATCTCCCGGCCGAAGATCTCGGTGCACCGAGAACTCCGTGTCGAAGATGCGCGGCATCATGAGCCGCTCGCGCTGGAGGAACTCGGTCGGCTCGACGAAGTCGCCCTTCTCGAGGATCAGGACCCGCTGGTTCGTCTTCGCCGCGAGCTCGGCGGCCACGAACGATCCGCCCGCCCCCGAACCGACCACGACGATGTCGGTCTCCAGGACGAGATGGTCGGACCCGCCCACGATCCGGGCGGCCTCGAGGCCCTCGCGCAGGGCCCCGTGGGCCACGACGCGGCGCCGCAGGACGGCCACGTTGTCGTCGGTCTCCTGGGCCATGTCGAACGAGGTGGACTGGCGCGAGATCCCCGGCCGGCTTCGCCGGATCCAGCAGCCACGGACCCGGATAGCGCATGACCTTCCAGGCCACCTTCTCGTTGGTGTAGATGGGCGCCGTCCCGATGAACTTCGCCCCGGTGAAGATGTTGCGGAGCGCCCGGATGTTGCTGTCGCGCAGGAAGAGGAAGTAGCGATTCGCATCGTCGGGGTGAAAGCGCCGGAGCTGCCAGCGCGCGGGAAGGCCATAGCGGTTGGAGAAGGTGCGGGTGAGAGTCGGCAACACGTTGAGGAAGTCGATCAGGAACTTCATGTTGGCCAGGAACACGTCGCCGCTGGCCCAGGCGAACTCCGCATAGGCGGCGACCGGGTCGTAGTCCGGATCCTCCTTCTCGAGCTGCTTCCGGATCTCCGTGTCGGGCGGATTGAAGCCGTCGATGATCTTGGCGACGACCTCCTGCTGGACGGCGGTTGAGGATCGGCGCCTTGTCGCCGAGACGCAAGCGCTGCGAGGCCGCCTCGCACCGTCCCGCACCCCAGGGGCGAAGCCATGAGCATGGCGGCGCCCGAGGCCCGGGCCAGACGGGCCAGGAACTGGCGCCGGCTCATGGCCCGGCGCAGATCGGCGTCGAAGGAGTCTTGCGCGCTCATCGCTCGGCGCTCGCTGCCCCTGGCCGCGCGAATCGATGGGTGTTGACGACCTGGCCGCTCTCGGTCTGGCCCGCGCGCACGTGGCACTGCACGCAGCGATTCGTCAGACCGGGCGTAGGGATGGCGAAGTGCTCCTCTCGCCCCGTGTGGCATCCGACGCAGAAGTCCGCCCGCTGCACGCCGCCGAGGCCGAGGCGATGCTCGTCGTAGTGACATGCTGCGCACAGGCGACCGCCGGCGCCGCCCGCGGCCTGATCCCCCGCGAACCGCCGCCCCTGCGCGGTGGCGACCGTGAAGCCCTCCCGGCGGAGTGCCTTCGACGCAGCCGGGTCACCGTCCAGCCCGCGCAGATCGCGAGTGGCGAAATGCTTGCTGGTCAGGGTCTCCTGGTACTGCGGCTGATGGCAGCCGCCGCACTTGCCATCGCGGATGGGCTGCGTGAAGTGCGGATGACCGCCCGGCGTGTGGCATTGCCCGCATTGGATGCCCTTGGCCGTGTGCAGGCTCTGCGCGTAGTGCGCGCCGACCGGGGCCGCGTGGCATACCTGGCAATTCTCGACGTACGGCGCCGGCCCCGAGATGGGCGCCGCCGGATCGGGTCGCGGATGCGATCCCGGCGCCAGGAAGCAACCGGCACTCGCCAGCACGATCAGAGCCACGAGCATCGCCCACCTCACCAGCGCGGTCTTGCCATCTCCCTTGCTCTCCGTTATGGCGTGTCGAGAATCAGGCGTGACCCTAGCTTGCCCCGGAGATACGCCCGGACCCATCGGCGAACCGCCTCGCCGCGATGCTGGGGAAGGTAGAGGCTGTGGATGGCCGCCCACATCACCCACGCCGGGAATCCGCTCAGCCGCAGCTTGCCGGCCTCGACGATGGCGAAATTTTTGCCGATGACCGCCATGTTCCCCTTGTCGAAGTAGCGGAACCGCGGAGGAGCCGGCTGGCCGGCGACGCGGCCGGCGATGAGCCTGGCCACATAGTGCCCTTGCTGCATCGCCACCTGGGCCACGCCGGGGAGCGGCCGGCCGTCCTGCTCGAGATGGGCGGTATCGCCGACCACGAACACCTCGGGCCTGCCCGGTACGCTCAGGTCGGGCTGGACCGACACCCGCCCGGCGCGATCGGTCGTGGCCCCCAGCCACGTTCCTGCCGGGGAGGGGCGGACGCCGGCCGTCCACAGGACAGTGCGGGTCGCGATCCGCTGGCCCGCCACGATCACGCCCTTGTCGTCGACGTGCTCGACCTGGGCGCCGGTGCGGATCTCCACGCCCATCCCGGCGAGCCGATCATGCGCCTTGCGTGACAGCGCCTCGGAGAAGGTGGGCAGGATGCGGGGACCGCCCTCGAGCAGGATGACGCGCGTCAGAGCCGGATCGATGCGCCGGAAGTCCGTTCTCAGGGTCACCCGGGCCATGTTCCGCGATGGCGCCAGCCAGCTCGGCACCCGTCGGCCCCGCCCCCACCAGGACCATGGTGAGCATGTCCTGGTGCTGCGAGGGGTCCTCTTGTGTCTCAGCGGTCTCGTAGGCCCGCAGCAGCTTGGATCGGATCGCCTGAGCATCAACGAGCGACTTCAGCCCCGGCGCGAATGGCGCGAATTCATCGTGGCCGAAGTAGCTTTGCCCGACCCCCGTGGCCAGGACGAGGTAGTCGTAGGTCAGTGCCGTCTCGCCACGCTCCGGAACGCGGGCTACGATACGACGTCCCTCCGGATCGATGCCGATCACGTCGGCCATGGCCACGGTGGTGTTCTGCTGCTTGCGCACCAGCTCGCGGATCGGGGCGGCGATGGTCTCGGGCGGCAGCATGGCCGTGGCCACCTGGTAGAGGAGCGGCTGGAACACGTGGTGATTGCGCCGGTCGATCAGGAGGACGCGAACGGGCGCGCGCTTCAGCGCCTTGACCGCCGCCAGCCCCGCGAACCCACCGCCCACGACGACGACGAGCGGGCGGCCGTCGGAAGCGTCCTGGGCGTCGCGAGAGCTCATGACGCCCTCAGGGCGCCGAGGTGGCCGGCACGGTCGACATCCGCGCCGGGGGCTGGTTGGCGGGACGAAGGGTCTGCATGAACGCCACCAGGGCGGTCACCTCGGCCGGGGTCAGGTTCTTCCCGTACGCCGGCATGTTCCCGCTGCCCTGGATGACCTGACGGATCAGCTGATCTCGCGTCTGGCGGGTGGCGACGCCGTCGAGGGCGGGACCGCGCCGGCCGCCTTCGCCGCCGAGGCTGTGGCAGTTGCGGCATTGCTTGTTCTGGACCACCAGGGCGCCCTGGAGCTCGAGCGGAGTCCTCCCCTTCACGTACGCCACCGGCGTCGGCAAACCGCTCCAGGCGTCCATCGTCGGGGACCACGGCACGACCACTCCGAATCCGGCCAGCGTGGTGACGATGAGGACGATGAGGATCACGCCCAGCACCGCCACCGGCCGCCGCTTCCAGCTCTTCTCTCCGGTGCCGGCCAGGAACGGCACGGCCAGGAGCAGCGCGATGGCCAGGGGCGGGCCGAACACCAGGAGCACCGTCTCGGTCCACGGCGGCAGGAGCGCGAAGAGCGCGAAGAGGGCCAGGAAGTAGAAGTCCGGCTTGGGCGCGGTGTCGATGATCGTCGGGTCGGGCACGCCGTGGGGACCGTAGGGGCCGAAGATGGCCGCGCAGACGAGCACGAGCAGGATGGCCAGCCCCATCGCGACCATGTCCTTGCGCACCACGTTCGGGAAGAAGGGCACGCCGTCCCGGTGGACCTCCTCGTCGTAGTGCTGCTTGTAGGTCTGCCGGTCGACCAGCCGGCCGGGCATGGGCCACTCGTTGACCCCGAGCCGGAGGACCAGCCAGAGGTGCAGGCCGACGAGGGCGATCAGGATGCCCGGAATCAGGAAGACGTGGGCGGTGAACACGCGAGAGAGCGTGCGGCCGGCGATGATCGGTCCGCCGAGGATCACAGATACCACCGACTCGCCGATGAACGGCGTGCGAGAGGCGATCGAGGCCCCGATCCCGAGCCCCCAGTAGGCGTCCTGGTCCCAGCGCATGATCTGGCCGCTGAACGCCATGCCGAGCGTGCACAGGAACAGCAGCACCCCGACGACCCACGTCATCTCCCGCGGGTACTTGTGGGCCCCGAACAGGAAGACCTGGATCATGTGCAGCGTCATCACGGCGACCATGCCGTTGGAGCCCCAGAAGTGCACCGCGCGCAGGTACCAGCCGAAGGGCGCCTCGTAGTTCAGGTAGAGCAGGCTCTCGTAGGCCTTGTCGGCCGACGGCACGTACACGAGGGCCAGGCAGATCCCCGTGGCGATCTGCAGCATGAACAGGGCGAGCGTGGCGCTTCCGAAGGTGTACCACCAGCTGGCGGTGCGGCTCGGGACGGGGTGGTCCATCACGGGGGTGAGCGCTGCGCCGAGCCCCACGCGCTCCTCGAACCACCGACCGATGAGCGGGAGCCGAGACATCATCGCGCTGGCGCTACGCCTGGCCGGCGAGGGTGTGGAGTCGCCCGCCGCGCACCCAGAGCTGACCCTCGCGGATCTCGTACTCATACTCGAAGAGGCCCCGCGGCGGCGGCCCGGAGGCGCGCGAGCCGTCCTCGTGGTAGATGCCGCCGTGGCAGGGGCACATGAACAGGCGCGACTGCGCGAACCAGCGCACCGGGCAGCCCAGGTGCGCGCAATTGACGGCGAAGACCTGGAACTGCTCGCCCTTGACGTGGCGCACCCAGCACGCGATCTTCGCCGTCGCCCCGTCCCAGTCGACGCTCACCGGGTTCTTGTAGACGGCCAGCCGAGTCTCACCGTCGGGGAAGCTCGTGACGGGACCGAGCCGGATCCACGACTGGCCCCCCAAACGGCGAATGGGGGCGAGGATGAAGCCGATCACCGGGATTCCCACCAGGGCGCCGCCCAGCACGTTGAGGGCGAGGCCGAGCTTGAAGAGGAAGCCCCGGCGAGAGGACGACTTCGGTTGAAGCTGATCGTGGTCGGCGCACATGAGAGTCTCCCTCTAGCTCGTCATCGGGCACGGGGTCGCGGATCAAAGTCCGTGGTGAGCCGTCCCGGAACCGGTCGCCGTTGCCCGGCGAGCCAGGCCACGACGTCGGTGATCTGCTCGCGCGTCAGGGGTTGTCCTGCCACGTAGCCCCGCCAATCGGGCATGCCGAGGTCGGGGCGGCCGGCGATCACCGTCGCGCGCAGGCCCTGATCGCTCACGAGGGCCAGGTACGACGGATCCGTGATCGCCCCGCCCTTCGGCCCGCCCCGTCCCTCCGGGCCGTGACAGGTGGCGCACGCCGCGGCGTAGACGGCCTGGCCCCGCCCGGCATCGCCCGGGGCCGACTCGTAGGGCGGCAGCGCGGCGTCCCGAGCCGCATCCGGGCGTCCCCACGTGGCGATCAGCCCCTGCACCAGCGCGTCGATCTGCTGGTCGGTCAGCTCGCCGCCCGCACTCTGCGCGAACGCCGGCTGGGAGGTGCCGGCCACGCCCCGGGCGATCACCTGGCGGAGCCGCTCACGGGGCACGAGCGCGAGGTAGAGCGGGTCGTTGAGCGGCCGGGCGGGCCCCAGCCGTCCCTCGGCGCCATGACAGCCGGCGCAGTGACGGGCGTAGAGCGCGTCGAAGGCGACGACCTGGGACGGCAGGACCTCGTGCATCCCGGGCTTCGGCCGGCCCGGCAGGCCGTCACAGCCGGCCAGCGCGACGCTCGCCACGAGCAGCAGGCCCGCCAGCGAGGGCCGCGCGCGGCGCGATCATCGCCCGTCCCTCCGCTCGCGGTCGATGGCGGCGTGGAGGCCCGCCCGCATCTGGAGCGGCAAGGTCTGCATGGTGGCCAGGGGCTGAGCCCGCGCCACCACGAATCCACAGACCAGCCCGAAGGCGATCTGGGAGGCGACGAACCACGTCCAGTCTATGCGCGCGCTGACGGTCGGGTTGATCACGCCCAGGAGCGCCCACAGCAGGCCGGTCCACAGCAGCGGCGCCATCAGGCCGCCCCACAGCATGTGTCGCCGCGGCAGCATCGGGAGCATGGCCGCATAGAGCAGGCCGACCAGCATCGAGACCACCCCGTGCGCGATGGTGCCCAGCACGAGAGCCGGCGCGTCGAAGGCCCGCAGCACGTCCAGCGGCGCCCCTTGCCATCCGGGGCATCGCGATGCCGGCGAGCAGGTTGATCGGGTACCAGGGGCTTCGCTGCACGAGGACGCCGTAGCCGAGGGCCACCACCGCCATCACCACGGCCCCGGCGAGGCCTCCCTTGACGCCCGCCGAGAGCGGCTGCACCTCGACCGGCAGCCGCACGCGGTGCGCGGTCTCGCCGAGCAGCAGCCGCTCCACCGGAGTGGAGACGGCGACGACCGCGGCCGGCGCGCTCGGCGAGCGGACGGAGCGGGACGTGCTCGACCTGCTCCTGGGGCAGCACCTGGAACCACCAGCCGGTTCCGCCGATCACGGCCAGCGCCAGCCCCACGATGCCGACGACCGCGTGGGTGACGAGGGCGGCCATGGCCAGGGTGAGGCCGAGGGCGACCACCATGGGCCACACCGTCGGCGCCGGCAGCGTCTCGTGGTCCGGGCCCTGGGTGCTCATCGGCCGATCAGGTAGACCACGGTCAAGACCACCACCCACACCCCGTCCACGAAGTGCCAGTACCAGGCCACCATCTCCACGCGCTCGGCATGGGCCGCTCGCAACGCCCCGGTGGCGGCGAACACGCAGCACAGCCCGAGCATGACGAGGCCGACGATCACGTGCGAGCCATGCAGACCCACCAGGGGATAGAAGGTGGTGCCGAACAGGTTGGTGCCGATCGTGAGACCGTCGTGGTAGATGAGCTGATACCACTCGCGGGCGGTCCCGGCCAGGAAGATCGCGCCGAGCACGGCGGTCAGCAGGAGCCACCGACCGGCGCGCCGGACGTTGCCGCCGGCGAGCGCCCGGACGCCGAAGGTGACCGTCGCGCTGCTGGCGAACAGACAGATCGTCCCGATCACGGGGATGTGGAGCACGTCCTTCGGATACGGACCGCTGAGGCTCTTTCCCGTGTAGAAGAGGTAGGCGACCACGAACACCGCGAAAAGCGAGCCCTCGGCGATGATCAGCCCGATCATCCCGGCCCGGCCACGCCATTCGTGACCTACGGCCCCTGCGTGCGTGGCGGCGTGCCCGCTCATCGGCGACCTCCCGCGCTCCGGTCCCTCATTCGTGCGGCCCGTCCGGGTCATCCGGATGCTTCAGGTCCCAGAGGGGCCGGCGGCTGCGCGACCACCGGGATCGTCTCGAAGTTGTACGAGCGGCGGCGGCGAGGTCGTGGCCCACTCGAGCGTCCAGGCGTCCCAGGGGTCGTCGCCCGCCGGTTTCCCCCGGCGCAGCGAGACGACGACGTTCACCACGAAGATCACGGTCGCCACGATCTGCAGCGGCACCCCGAGGGTCGTGACCAGGTTCCACACCTCCCAGCCGCGGTCGGCCGGGTAGGTGTAGATCCGCCGCGGCATCCCGAGCAGCCCCTGGACGTGCATGGTGAGGAACGTCAGGTTGAAGCCGATGACGAACAGCCAGAAATGCCAGCGCCCGAGGCGCTCGGAGAGCATCCGGCCGGTCAGCCTTGGGGAACCAGTAGTACATGGCCCCGAAGGTGGCGAAGAACAAGCCGCCGATCAGCACGAAGTGGAAGTGGGCGACCACGAAGTAGGAGTCGGTGAGCTGCCAGTCGAAGGGGGCCACCGACAGCATGATCCCGGTGAGCCCGGCGAAGAGGAACTGGAACAGGAACGCGCAGCAGAACAGCATCGGCGTCTGGAACCGGATGCGGCCGCCGTACATGGTGGCCAGCCAGTTGAAGATCTTCATCCCGGTGGGGACCGCGATGAGCATCGTGGACAGCGGCGAAGAACGTGTTCAGGGTGCGCCCCATGCCCACCGCGAACATGTGGTGGGCCCAGGTGCCGAGGGAGACCCCGCCGATGGCCACGGTGGCGGCCACCAGGGTCGCGTAGCCGAAGATGACCTTGCGGGAGAAGACCGGGACGATCTCGGACACGAAGCCGAAGCCCGGCAGCATCAGGACGTAGACCTCGGGGTGGCCGAAGAACCAGAAGAAGTGCTGCCACATCACGGCCGACCCGCCGGCCTGGGTGTCGAAGAAGTGGGCGCCGAGGAAGCGGTCGAGGAGCAGCATGATCTGGGCGGCCGACAGCGGCGGCAGGATGAACAGCGTCATCGCGGACACGGTCAGCATCGTCCACACGAAGATGGGCATGCGGCCGAGCGTCATGCCCGGGCCCCGCATGGTCAGCACCGTGGCGACGATGTTGATCGCCGTCCCGATGGTCCCCACGCCGGCCAGGAAGACCGAGAGATTCCAGTAGTCGGTGGCGTTGCCGGGGGTGAACGCGCGGCTCGTCAGCGGCGCGTAGGCGAACCAGCCGACCGCCGGCGCCGAGCCCGAGCCGTAGAGCCCTCACCGCCGATGAAGCTGAAGTGCAGGAGCAGCCCCGCGAACAGGAAGATCCAGAAGCCGAAGGCGTTCAGCCGGGGGAAGGCGAGGTCGCGGGCGCCGATCATGAGCGGGACAAGATAGTTGCCGAAGCCGAACACGATCGGGATCCCGACCAGAAACACCATGGTCGTGCCGTGCATGGTGAAGAGGCGGTTGAACGTCTCCGGCGGCACGACGTGCAAGCCGGGCCACGCCAGCTGCAGGCGCATCAGCGACGCCTCCAGGCCGGCGATGACGAAGAAGACGAGGCCGGAGACCACGTACATGATCCCGAGCCGCTTGTGATCCACGGTGACGACCCACTCGTGCGCGTGCTCGAGCCACGTATGTCGGCTCGTCGCCTCCCCGGTCGCCACGGTCGGAGCGTGCACGCTCACTGCGTCACCGCAGACTCAGGAGGTACGCGGTCAACTGGGTCAGCTCGTCGCTGGAGAGCTTCATGGGGGGCATCAGGACCCCGGGCTTGATCGACGCCGGGTCGTCCACCCACGCGCGGAGCGTCTCCGGGGTATTGCTCGCGGCTCCGGCCGCGATGGTGCGCCGACTCATCAGATGGGTGAGGTCCGGCCCGAACACGCCGTTGGCGGGCGTGCCCCGCACCGTGTGGCAGTTGATGCAGGAGAGCGAGAGGAAGAGCTGGGACCCGGCCCGGACGGCAGGGTCCTCGCGGACGGGGGCACGCTGGGCCGCCACCCAGCGATCGAACTCGTCCCGGGGGTGCACGACGACCAGGAGCAGCATCCACGTGTGCTGGAGGCCGCAGAACTCGGCGCACTGGCCGACGTAGGTGCCCGGAGTCCGCGGATCGATCCACATGCGGTTCGTCTTGTTCGGGATGACGTCCATCTTCCCTGCCAGCTGGGGCACCCAGAAGCTGTGGACCACGTCGGCGGACTGGAGCGTGAGGAAGGTGGGCGTGGGGCTCGCGGGGTCACTCACCGGCACGTGCAGCTCGTTGGCGGTGACGATCCCGAGGCCGGGGTAGCGGATCTCCCACCACCACTGATTCCCGACGATGGTGACCTCGAGGGCTTCCGGTGGCACCGCGCGTCGTTCGATGCGCGTAGATGTAGCGGGCGGTCACCAGGAACAGCACGACGACGATGAGGAGCGGCACCACCGTCCACGCGATCTCGATCTGGGTGCTCCCGTAGACCTGGGGCGGCTCGCGGCGCGCGTCGCCCGTTCCCCGGCGGCTGCGGAAGCGGACGAGGGTGTAGATGGCGAACCCCGCCACGATGACGAAGATGAGACCCGTGATGCCGAAGACGAGGTAGGACAGCTCGCGAATGGCGAAGGCGGGCGTAGAGACCGGGGCGAAGATGCTCGGGGTGGGCCCCATCGAGATCCCCTACCCGGACACCGTGGGGTTTTGCCAGCCACCCGGCGGTGACACCCTCTGGTCCACCTCGCTCGGCCCCCAGCTGCCCGGCTCGTATTCATAGACCGGCGTCGTCGCCTTCAGGGCCGGATCGACGATTCGCCAGGCCTCTTCGACGTAGTCCTCTCTGGCGAACAGGGTGGCATCTCCCGCCATGGCGTCGCCGAGCACCCGCTCGTACGCATCCATCTCGTCCGGGCTGGGGTGGCGGCTCCCCAGGATTTCCACGGCCTCGCCGCTCTCCTCGCCCCGAGCGGGGACGCTCACGCCGAAGGCCACCGTGATGTCGGGACTGATCCGAAAGCGGAAGTAGTTCGGCGGCAGATCGAAGCCCTGATACATCGTGGGAGGCTGACGCAGCCGGATGATGATCTCCGTGCACGTCACCGGCAGGCACTTCCCCGCCCGGATGTAGAAGGGCACCCCCTTCCAGCGCCACGAATCGATGTCGAGCCGGAGCGCCGCAAAGGTCTCCACCTGGGAGTCCGGGGCCACCCCGCTCTCCTGCCGGTAGCCGCGGAACTGCCCGCGGACGAGGCTCGTGACAGCGAGCGGCGGCATCGCCTTCAGGACCTTGACCTTCTCGTCCCGCATCGACTCGCTGTCCGTTCGGACAGGAGGCTCCATGGCCAGGTTGGCCAGGACCTGGAACAGGTGGTTCTGGATCACGTCGCGGATGGTGCCCGTCGCATCGTAGAAGGCGCCCCGGCCCTGGACCCCGAACGCCTCGGCCATGGTGATCTGCACGCTCTCGACGTGGTGGCGATTCCAGAACGGCTCCAGGAAGGCGTTGGCGAAACGGAAGAAGATCATGTTGTGCACCTGGCGCTTGCCCAGGTAGTGATCGATGCGGAAGATCGCCTTCTCGTCGAAGTTGGCGAACAGCGTCCGGTTCAGATCCCGCGCCGAGGCGAGGTCGGTCCCGAAGGGCTTCTCGATGATGACGCGGGCGTTGGTCGCGCAGCCAGACCTGGCCAGCTGGTCGCCGACCAGCCCGAACAGCACGGGCGGGATGGCGAGGTAGTGGGCCGGCCGCTGGGCGGAGCCGAGCTCCTTGCGAATGGCCTGGAAGGTCGCCGGGTCCTTGTAGTCGCCGTCGACGTAGCGCAGCAGGCCGCAGAGCTTCTCGAAGGCGGCGGGGTCGAGTCCCCCGTGCTTCTCGAGGCTCTCCTTGGCGCGGGCCCTCAGCTGATCGAGGTTCCATCCGGACTTGGCCACGCCGATGACCGGGACGCTCAGGTGGCCGCGCTTCAGCATCGCGTGCAACGACGGGAAGATCTTCTTGTAGGCCAGATCGCCGGAGGCCCCGAAGAAGACCAGCGCGTCGGACGCTGCGGCACTCAGGGAGGCAGGAGCCACCACCATCGGGCCAGACGATAGCCGACGGCTCGGCCCGCAGGAATGGGACGTTAGTCCTACCCCGGGCGCGCCGGCAGCGCGCGCAGCTCGTGGATGAGCCCGTTGTCGAGCAGGTGCCGGAGGAGGTGGCGATACTCGCGACCTCCAGGCCGGCACCGATCTCCGCGATGGTCCCGTACCAGGTTCGGTCGAGATTGAGCTGGAGCGCCTTCTGGCCTGCGGACAGCGCCTCGGTGGGCATGGGTCGGCCGGCCCGGGAGGCGGGTTGGGCTACTCTTGCCAGCCGCCGCCGAGCGCCCGGTAGAGCCGCACCACCGCCAGCAGCTCGTCGCGCTGGGCTCGCACCAGCCCGAGCTCCGCGTCGAACGACTGGCGTTCGCTGTCCAGGACTTCCAGATAGCTGCTGACGCCGCCCCTGTAGCGGACGTCGGCCAGCCGGCTGGTGTCTGCGGCCGCCAGGGCCAGCAGCTCCTGCTGCACCCGGAACTCCCGGCGCTTGCGCTGCTCGACCAGGGCATCGGCAACGTCGCGGAAGGCCTGCTGAATGGTCTGCTGGTACTGGAAGACCGCCGCCTGGGCCCGGGCTTCGGCGGAGCTCACTCCGGCGCCGGTGCGACCGGTGTTGAAGATCGGCAGGCTCACCGAGGGCCCGATGCTGAACAGGCCTTGAGGGCCGACCCATGATCCGTCGATGAGCAGGGCACCGCCGGCCGCGGCGCCGCTCAGGAAGACCCGAGGGAAATAGTCGGACTTGGCCACGCCGATGCGGGCCGTGGCCGCGGCGAGCTGAGCCTCGGCTTGACGGACGTCCGGGCGGCGCTCCAGCAGCGACGACGGCACGCCCGGCGGCACGGCCGGCAGGCCGATCTGCTGGATCAGCGGGCGGCCGCGTGGCACCGCCTCCGGGTTCCGGCCGAGGAGCACGCTGATGACGTTCTCCGTCTGCTCGATCTGGCGCTCCGTGTCCGGCACGACCTCGGCCGCCGTGGCCACGAGGATCTCGGCCTGGCGCACGTCGATGAGGCCGGCCACGCCGCCCTGCTCCCTGAGCGTCACCAGCCGCAGCGAGTCCTGGCGCGCAGCCAGCGTCCGCTGCGACGACCTGCAGCTCCGCGTCGAGGGACCGGAGCTGGAAGTAGGCCGTGGCCAGGTCGCTGACGAGGGTGCTCATCACGAAGCGCCGGGCGTCCTCGGAGGCCAGGAGGTCGGCGCGCGCGGCCTCGGTGGCCCGGCGGAAGCGGCCCCAGAAGTCGAGCTCGAAGCCGAAATTGAGGCCGCCCGAGGGAGAAAATTGCTCATGGGGCTGGAGCAGGTCACGATCGCCCTCGATGCGCTGATAGGGAGCGCTGCCCCCGGCGTTGATCTCGGGGAACTGGAAGGACCGGGTGAAGACGACCTGCGCCCGCGCATCCAGGATTCGCGCGGCGGCGACCCGCAGGTCGTAGTTCTCGGCCAGCGCCGAACGGATGAGCTGCTGCAGCGTCTCGTCCTGGAAGATCTGCCACCACTGCAGGTCGGCCACGGATGGCGCCGAATCTTCGGGAGCCTGGCCGCGGAAGGTCGGCGGCACCGGATACTCGGGCCGTCGGTAGTCGGGGCCCACCGTGCAGGCGGCGAGCAGGAGGGCCGCCAGGGCCAGGAGCGCCGGGCGTCTCATCAATGCGACCGCTGCGGCGCCGGCGCTGCCGCGACCGCCAGCCCCTTCGCCGGCCGGGCCGCGCGGCGGCGCCCGAGCCCCTGCACGAACGCGTAGTTCCCGGGGATGATGAACACCCCGAGGGCGGTGGCGACCAGCATGCCCCAGAACACGGCGGTGCCCAGGACGTTCTGCGCGCCCGAGCCCGCCCCGCTGGCGAGGACCAGCGGCACGACGCCCAGGATGAACGCGAAGGCCGTCATCAGGATGGGCCGGAACCGGAGGCGCGCCGACTCGAGCGCCGCCTCCTCGATGGGCATGCCCTCGTCCTGCTTGGCCTTGGCGAACTCGACGATCAGGATCGCGTTCTTGGCGGCCAGGCCGATGAGCATGATGAGACCGATCTGGACGTAGACGTTGTTGTCGTAGCCCATGAGCCAGACGCCGAAGAAGGCGCCGAGGGCGACCAGCGGGGAGCCGAGCAGCACCGCCCACGGCAGGCGCCAGCTCTCGTAGAGCGCGGCCAGCAGGAGGAACACGGCCACGATGGCGAGGAGGAGGGTCGGCCCCGCGGGCGGCGCGATCTTCTCCTGGTACGACAGGCCGGAGTAGGCGAAGCCCATCTCCTTGGGCATCGTCTTGGCGAAGGTGCTCTCGAGGGCCGCCAGTGGCCTGCCCGGACGTGAAGCCGGCCGCGGGCGCGCCGCTGATCTCCACCGAGCGGAACAGGTTGAAGCGGGTGGTGATCTCGGTGCTCGGCACCGACGTGATGGTCAGGAGCGTCGAGAGCGGGACCATGGTGTTGGTCGTGTTGCTGCGGACGTAGATGTCGCCGATGTCCTCGGGCTTCCGGCGGTAGTCGGACTCCGCCTGCACGTAGACCCGGTACAGCCGCCCGAACCGGTTGAAGTCGTTCACGTAGCCGCCGCCCAGCGCCGCCGACATCGCCTGGAACACCTCGTTGATGGGCACGCCGAGCTTGCGCGCCTTCTCGCGGTCGAGCTCCACCTTGACCTGAGGGTAGTTCGGATCGAAGGAGGTGAAGAGGTTGCCGAGCTCCGGGCGCTGGCGCGCCTCCGCGAGGAACTTGCGCGCCTCCGCTCCGAGCTGCTCGACCGTGAGCGTGCCGCTCCGGTCCTGGAGCAGGAACTTGAAACCCGACGAGGCGCCGAAGCCCGAGATGGTCGGGATGTTGAACGGGAAGACGATCGCCTCGGGGATCGCCGCCAGCTGCCGCTGCAGGGTGGCCATGATGCCCTTGGCGTGCAGGGCGGCGTCCTTTCGCTCGTCCCATGGCTTGAGGCGCACGAAGATGCTCCCGAAGTTCGGCTGGAAGGTGTTCGTGACGGCCCCGTAGCCGCCGATCGTCGCGAAGGAGTCGACGCCTGCGGTCTTCGCGAGAATCTGCTCCACCCGGGTCAGCAGCGTCGCCCGTGCGCTCGAGCGACGCCCCGGGCGGGAGCTGCGCATTGACGCCGATGATCCCCTGGTCCTCGTCGGGGATGAACCCCGTCGTTCAGCGCGCGGCCGAAGAGGCCGGCGCCGACGACGACCACCCCGATGATCGCGATCGTCAGGACCGCGCGGCGGACGAGGAGCCGCGAGACGTGGACGTAGCCGACGGTCGCCCGGTCGAACACGCGGTTGAACCCGCGAAAGAACGCCCCGAGCGGGCCGCGCATCGGCCCGTGCGAGGGCTTGAGGAGCATCACGCACAGCGCCGGCGAAAGCGACAGCGCGCTGAAGGCGGAGAGCAGCACCGAGATGGCGATCGTCAGGGCGAACTGCTGGTACATCTGGCCGGTCAGGCCGCCGACGAAGGCGACGGGGACGAACACCGCGGAGAGGATGAGGGCGATGCCGATGACCGGCGCCGACACCTCCTTCATCGCCTGGATCGTCGCCTCCCGCGGGCTCAGGCCGTGCTCGAGGTGGTGGATCACCGCCTCGACCACGACGATGGCGTCGTCGACCACGATGCCGATGGCGAGCACCAGGCCGAACATCGACAGCGTGTTGACCGAGAAGCCCAGCATCGGGAAGAAGATGAAGGTGCCGATGAGCGAGACGGGCACGGTCAGCAGCGGAATGATCGTCGCCCGCACGTTCTGCAGGAAGATGAACACGACGAGCGTGACGAGGATCAGGGCCTCGACGAACGTCTTCACGATCTCGTGGATCGAGGCCTCGACGGCCGGGGTCGTGTCGTACACGATCTTGTAGTCCATGTCCGGCGGGAACAGCCCCTTGGCCCGGGCCATGGTCTCGTAGATCTGCTTCGACGCCTGGAGCTGGTTGGCGCCCGGCAGCAGGTAGACGGACATCGTGCCGGCGGGCTTGCCGCCGAGCCGGCCGAACGAGTTGTAGTCCTGCGAGCCCAGCTCCGCGCGCCCCACGTCCCTGATGCGCACCTGGGTGGCCGCTTCCGTGCCGCGGATGATGATGTTCTCGAACTCCTCGGCGGTGACGAGCCGGCCCGGCGCGGCCACGGTATAGGTGAACGCCTGGTCCTTGGGCGAGGGCGCACCGCCGATCCGGCCGGCCGGCGCTTGCAGATTCTGCTCCTTGATCGCGGAGATCACGTCGGCCGGCGTCAGCCCCAGCTTGGCCATCTTGTCCGGCCGGAGCCAGATCCGCATGCCGTAGTCCGTGCCGCCGAACAGGTCGACCTGGGCGATGCCGGGGATGCGGAGGAGCTGGTCGCGCAGGTTGATGCCGCAGTAGTTGATCAGGTACTTCGAGTCGTAGGTCCCTCCCGGCGAGGAGACCGAGATCAGCATCAGGATGCTCGGGCTCTGCTTCTTCACGGTGACGCCCTGCGCGTTCGCCTCCGCCGGCAGGCGCGCCTGGGCCGCCGTGACCCGGTTCTGGGTCAGCACGTTGGCCTTGTCCTGGTCGACGCCGACCTTGAAGTTGACGTCGAGGAGCATGCGGCCGTCGCTGGTGTTGGACGACTGCATGTAGATCATATCGTCGACGCCGTTGACTTCCTGCTCGATCGGCGTGGCCACCGACTGCTCCACCGCCAGCGCCGAGGCGCCCGGATAGGTGGCCGTGACCCGGATGGTGGGCGGCGCCAGGAAGGGATACTGCTCGATGCTGAGCCCGAGCAATGAGGTGACTCCGAGCAGGACGGTCAGGATCGCGATGACGATGGCGACGATCGGACGCCGGATGAAAAATTCGGCCACAGCTTACTTTCCGGCCTGCTTCAGCTCCGGTTTGACCTGCATGCCAGGCCGTGCCTTCTGGACCCCGTCGACGATGACCCGCTCGCCCGCCTTGAGCCCACTGGTGGCGATGTAGAAATCGCCGACGCGGTCGCTCACGGTCACGGGCCGGAGCGCCACCTTGTCGCCGGCCTCCACCACCAGGACCGATCTTGGTGCCCTGCTGCTCCTGCACGGCGAGTGCAGGGACCAGCACGGCGTTGGCCCGGTCCTCCACCACGGCGCGCACGCGCGCGAACTGGCCGGGGCGGAGGGCTCGCGACGGGTTCGGGAACTCCGCGCGGACGTTCATGGTGCCGCTCTTGGCGTCGAGCGCACGGTCCACGAAGACGACGCGGCCCTTGTGGGGGAAGAGGCTATCGTCGGCCAGGTACAGTTCGAGCTCCGCCCGGGTGCCCTGAGCCCGGCCCCGGTGGTCGAGGCGGATGCGCGGGGCGAGCCGGAGGTAGTCGGCTTCGGCAACGCCGACGTCGACGTAGATGGGGTCCACCGAGGAGACCGTCGCGAGCAGCGTGGGCTCGGCCTTGCCCACCAGATTCCCGCGGTCCACCTGGACTTTGCCGACGATCCCGGTGATGGGCGCGTTGACGGTCGTGTAGCCGAGGTTGAGGTCCGCCTGGGTCACGGCGGCCTTGGCCGACTGTATCGCGGCGTCGGCGAGCTGGATCTGGGTGCGCTGGAAAAGCTGGGTGTCCTTCAGGGCAGCCTCGGCCCCCTCCACCGCGGCCGCCGCCACTTTCTCCGAGGCCTGGGCGGTGTCCAGATCCTGCTGCGGGATCGCCCTCGCCTCGGCCAGTGGCTGGTAGCGGGCGACGTCACGGCGGGCCTTCTCGAGATCGGCCTTGCGCTGGTCGAGCTGGGCCTGGGCACGCGCGATGATCGAGACGTCCCGTGCTCTCGTGGCATCGGCCTGGGCCTTGGCGAGCTGAGCGCGCGCGGACTCGAGCGCAGCCGCGTATTCCTCAGGCTGGATGATGAAGAGCGTCTGCCCCGCCGTGACCTGCGTGCCTTCCTCGAACATCACCCGGTCGATCACACCGGCGATGCGGGCTCTCACTTCCACGGTGGGCACCGCTTCCGTGCGGGCCGTGAAATCACGCACGATGGGCACCGTGCGCTGCTCCACCGCGGCCACCACCACCGCCGGCGGCGGGGGGGACGCTGGAGCCTTCTCGGCGCTCTTGGCACGCTCGCAGGCGGCCGTGGTGGCGACGAGCAGCCCGGCCACCAACAGGCTCGTCACCAGCGGTGCCCGTGACCCGATCCGGCGACGGCTACGGAGGCGTTCACGTCCCCCTTCGTGCACTTCCATGACGCCTCCATTGAATAGATCGTTCCCGCCGACTGGCCTCGGTCCGGCCCCTCGTCAGTCGTCGGCATCCGGTTCGATCGTAATCGCCCCGCGAGTATGAGGACGGGCGGCGCCAGGCGCCATCAGACCTTGGTCCTATGGCGCGTCATCCGGCCGGCCCCCCCACCCTCGTCCTCATCGCGGCTCCTGCCGGATGCGCTGCGAGAACGCGGGATCACGCTCGGCGGCATGGGCGCGTTCGTTGACCAGTGCTCGGCGCTCGACCTCGGCAAACGGCCGCGTCGTGTCCAGCCGCCCGAGCTCGTACACGTACTGCGGCACGAACCCGGGCAGCAGGACTTTCCACGACCACGGCGGAGAATTGGGGTTCACGCGGCTGTGCAGCAGAACACCCGTCGTGCAGTTGGTGGTGAGCGTGTTGTAGAACCGGGGATGCTCGCGCATCTTGTTCATCTCGCGCACGTAGTCGAGGAAGACCCGGCGAACGTTCTCGCGCGGGACGTGGAGCCGGTAGACGTACACGTCCTCCTGCGGCTGGCGGTACGTCGTCCGCAGGCGGATCACGTCACGCTCGTCGGCGACGACGTAGACGAGGCCGTATTGCTTGAAGAAGCCGGCAATCGTGGAGTAGCTCTGCCCACGCGCCTTGCGCGTCTCGATGGAAATGGCGAGGTAGTCGCGGCCCGCGAACCCGAAGCTCAACATGATGTGGGCGATGGCCTTGCCGGCCCAGTAGACGGCGATGAGATCGCCGGAGTCGAGCGTGCGCAGGTCGTAGGTGCGATCCTCCCAGCGCGGCGTGAAGTCCGTCTCGCTGCGATAGTCGAAGTTTCGTACCCCATGAATGGTGATCAGGTCTCCCTGCTGGGTCGCATAGGGGGCGACCGCGACCTCGGGCTGCCAGTCATGGGCATTCGTGGCCGGGATCTGCATCCACCAGACGACCACGCCCGCGAAAACGACCAGGAAGCCCAGCAGCGTACGCCGGCGGCCGGGAAGGAGGAGGAAGGCGAGCGCGGTAGCGACCAGGAAACCGATCGCCAGGGCGGCTCCCGCCCGCGTGCCGCCCGGCCAGGAGTAGTAGAGTGCCCCGGCACTCCAGGCCGCCATGCCGACGACCACGAGCGCCACGGCCAGGACACCCGCGACGCGCAACACCAGCCGCAGAACCGCGCCCAGCCGCGAGCGCGGCTCGGCCTGGATCAGCTCCCCTTCTGCCACGTCTGGGTCCGGTAGAAGATACCGAGATAACCGCGAACCTTCAGGGTGCCGCCCTCGACCCAGACCTCGGCCTTGTACACCTTGCCATCTTCCGGA
The DNA here is from genome assembly GCA_963827505.1 of uncultured Candidatus Rokubacteria bacterium. GTDB lineage: Bacteria > Methylomirabilota > Methylomirabilia > Rokubacteriales > CSP1-6 > AR5. Next base: position 1,416,197 of record CAWHBD010000001.1, read on the forward strand.
TCCATGATCGTCCCGCCCTTGTAGCGATCGCCGCTGGCGCTCAGATCCTTCAGGATGACGAGGCCGACGATGGGCTTGTCCTTGTCCAACTCCGGACACTTCGTGCAGGTCCTCGGCTTGCCCTGCGCATCATTCGGGTCGGTCAGGCCCGTGATCTTGCCGAAGATCTTGCCGCCCTGGTCGTACAGCTGCACCTCCGACACGACCTTGCCGGTTTTCTCGTCCACCGTCTTCCAGGTGCCCGTGATCGCATCCGCCGCGAGCACCGGGTCGGCGCCGATCAGCACGCTTACCAGGATCAGTCCAGCCAGTCTCTTCATCGACAGCTCCTTGGGCGTTTCCTCGATCCTCCGGCACCTTCCTACACGGCTGCGCGAACGGACATTGGACCTTGGGCCTACTCGGCGACTGCCCTCATGGCCGGCTCGACGGGCAGGGTGAACGTGAACGTGGCGCCACCGTCCTCGTTGTTGCGGGCCCAGACCTGGCCGTCGTGGGCATGGATGAGCGATCGGACGATGGAGAGTCCCATGCCAAGTCCGTGGGCCTTCGTCGTGTAGAAGGCGTCGAAGACCCTCTGCTCGTCGCCCTTGGGGAGACCGACGCCCCGATCGCTGACCGCCACCTGCAGACTCCCGTCCTGGTTGAGGACTGTCGCGATACCGAGCGGATGGCCCACCACGCCGCGCATGGCGTCCAGGCCGTTCATGATGAGATTCAGGACCACCTGCTGGAGCTGGACACGGTCGGCGTGCACGGCCGGCAACCCGGGCGCGAGGTCGAGGACCACATCCACACGTCGCATGACGGTGTCGCTGTGCACCAGCAGGACGACGTCCTGGATGACGGCGTTGAGATCGAGCGAGCTGCGCTGCGGCGGATCCTTCCGGAGGAAGGCCAGCAGGTCTGCCGTGGCGCCGGGCTCGGCGGCCCACGAGAGATCCAGGTACTCCGGGAGGAACTCGGCCTCGACCCCGGCTGTCGTGAAGCGGGAACGGATACCCGCGTCCACCCGAAGGACCGCCGGCACGATTCTCGACTCCGCGTACAGCAGGAGAACGCTCTTTCGTGCGAAATCCTCGGCGGCAACCGCCAGCGTCGGCACCAGGACGGACACGAGCAGACTGAGGCCGGTCACACAGGCTCGCAGACGACGCATCCGGTACGCGGGACCCCCCTCCCGCGCCCAGTAGTCTACAGGATGGGACCAAAGTCTCATGGCGTCCCGGACCGGGCCGTGCCACTCTGCCGTAGCCCACGCCCTCGCCGGACAGCTCGTCGATAGTGGGCGAACCCTTGAGCGTGCACTGTCGAAAGGAGTAGCCGGGGCATGAGACGCGAACTGCGCGCGGTGATGATGATCGGCACCTTCATGACGTGTCTCGCCGGCGGCGGAGCGGCCGCGCAAGACAGGCCCACCGACAACATGGAGATCGTGCGCGAGAAGCTGCGCACGGACAAGAAGGTCGTCGTGGCCTCGGTGCTCGAGTTGACCGACAGCGAGGCCAAGCGCTTCTGGCCCGTCTACAACGCCTACCAGGCCGACATGATCCAGCACTACGATCGCGTCCTCAAATTCATCGAGACCTTCTCCGGCACCTACGCAGCGATGACCGACGAGAACGCCACCCAGCTGCTCACGCAGTACCTGGCGCTGGAAAGCAATCAGGTCGCGCTGCTGAAAGGCTATGCGCCGCGCTTCCAGAAGGTCCTGCCCCCCAAGAAAGTGGCGCAGCTGTACCAGGTCGAGAACAAGGCCAAGGCGATCGTCAACTACGAGCTCGCCAAGCAGATTCCGCTGATCAAGTAGGGAGCGGGGGCGCGACCATGATTGGAGGAGAGAGGACGATGTTCAAGGTACGACTTGCGGTCGGCCTGCTGGCCGGGGCCCTGACGTTGGCGATCTCGCTGGGCCCGCGGCCCGCGGCGGCGGCATCCGCCGCCGAGATCAGGCGTGACGTCGACGCCGCCCTGACGTCCCTGTACGCCACGATCCCCGAGGCGCGCGCGCTCGGGTCGAAGGCCAAAGGCATTCTCGTCTTCCCGAACATCGTGAAGGCGGGGTTCCTCTTCGGAGCCCAGTACGGCGAGGGCGCCCTGCGGCAACGGGGCAAGACGACCGGCTACTTCAGCTCGGTGGCCGCCTCGTACGGCCTGCAGGCGGGCATTCAGTCGTTCGGCTACGCCCTGTTTCTCATGACCGACTCGGCCGTGGGGTATCTGGACACCAGCGGGGGCTGGGAGCTCGGCACGGGGCCGAGCATCGTCATCCTCGACGTCGGTATGGCCAAGGCGCTGACGACCACGACCATACAAAACGACGTGTACGCAGTTTTCTTCGATCAGAGGGGTCTGATGGCGGGTCTCGGGCTCCAGGGCTCGAAGATCAGCCGGATGGAGCGATGACCATGACACGAATGGGACGGGTCACGGGATGGGTCGTGGGCGGGACGTTGGTCCTCGCGACCAGCAGCGTCTGGGGGCAGCAGCCCTTCATATACCCGCAGAAGGGCCAGAGCCCTCAGCAGCAGGCCCAGGATCAGGGCGAGTGCCAGGCGTGGGCGACGCAGCAAACCGGGATCAACCCGATGGCGATGGCATCGACCCCGAGCATGGCGCCAGCGGCGCCCCAGAGCAGCCCGATGAGGGGCGCGGCGCGGGGCGCGGCGGTTGGCGCCGTCGGCGGCGCAATCGGTGGGGATGCGGGCAAGGGAGCGGCCATCGGCGCCGCCACCGGCGCCATGGTCGGCGGCATGCGCAGGCGCGACCAGATGCAGCAGCAGCAGGCGCAGCAGGCGCAGGCGCAGGAGGCCCAGGCCGCTCAGATGGACACCTTCAAGCGCGCCCTGGCCGCGTGCCTCAGCGCCAAAGGCTACTCGGTGAACTAGTGACGAGGAGACTGGTGATGAAGAGACTTCGGGCGGCGGGTCTGAGCGTGACGCTGGCGTGCCTGGCGGCAGCTTCCCCCGCGTCGGCGGCAGGCAAGTACGACGGCTCGAAGCCGATGTTGTGCGCCGTCACGGCCGTCAGCGAATGCACGGCGGATGGCAAGTGCGAGCGCAGCGCGCCGCACACGGGCAATAACCTCCCAAGCTTCATACGGCTCGACCTGAACGGGCGGCTCATGACCGACAACGAGGGCGGCGCCCGGAAGACAGAGATCAAGACCTCGAGCATCGTAGACGGGCAGCTCATACTCCAGGGCGGCGAGAACGGCAAGGGATGGACCATGGTGATCGGCTCGGAGACCGGACGGTGGGGCGGCTCGGTCGTCGAGGACGACGGCCTGTTTGCCATCTTCGGAAGCTGCACGCTGCCGTAAAATCCCGGCCCTCATGATGATCCGTTCTTCCGGCTCCCCGAGACGGCCGCGCCGTGTCGGCTCGTGGATGGCTGCCGTCCTCGCCACCTCCCTCACCTGCTGTCTGGCGGTGGCGCCGGCGGCCGGCGGCGGCCACGTGGATCAGATGTCGCCGTGGTCGGACGCGCTCGCCAGTCGGTCGCACGACTTCTCACTGCTCGCGGACGACGCGGCCCCATCCGGTAGGGACTGGGTAGGCCTGGGGCGCGATACGGCGTTTCTGATCGGCTACCAGGTCGCGATGGCCGGGATCATCTATGTGCTGCCCGAGAGCATCTCCGGATGGTCGGATGAAGAGAAGGACCGGGGAGTTGACAACTGGGTGCGCAACGTGGGCAAGCCCGTGTTCGACAATGACGGGTGGGCGATCAACTACATCGCCCACCCGTACTTCGGCGCCACGTACTACATCCGCGCCCGCGAGCGGGGCTTCGACGAGCTCTCGTCGTTCGCCTACTCGGCGCTGGCCTCCGCGCTCTACGAGTTCGGGGTCGAAGCGATCTTCGAGAAACCGTCCATCCAGGACCTGATCGCCACTCCGATCGGCGGCGCCCTGCTGGGCGCCTTCGTCTTCGAGCCGATTCGTAACCGGATCAAGGCCAAGCCGGTACTGGCCTGGTATGACCACCTCGGCCTGTTCATGACGGATCCCTTCGGGGGGCTGAACGGTGTCTTCGAGAGACTGTTCGGCATCAAGTCCGAGACCCAAGTCAAACTGAAGCTGCCCCGGGTCACCCCGTCGTCAGAGCAGACGGGCGGCCCTGCGAACCGCTCCATGGGCATCGAGTTTACGGTCCGCTGGGAATGAGCTGACGCCGCACTTTCGGCGGCGCACGATACGGCGTACCTCCTCGATGGTCGTCCGATCAGCCAGCTGAGCGAGGCAGGAGTCCCAAAGCCAGCGCCAGGATACGTCCAGCGAGAACCAAGCTTCCCGGCAGTCCACGGCAACGAGCGCGCAGAGCACCCATTCGTCGACCGTAACCAACGTACAGAACAACTACTCCGGCAGCGGCTGCAATGACTGCTCGAACTGGGACAACGGCGACGGGGCTGCCGGCTTCGTGGCTGGGGCACTCATCGGCGGGGCGGTGGTCGCCGCCGCGAGCACGCCAACCACGGCGACAGTTGTCGCTGCGGCGCCCGCCGCCGCAGCGCCGCCCGCACCGGTCGCCCCACCGTGCAACGTCGCTCCCATCCCCGTGAGCGGCGTACCGTACTACAAGTGCGGCGTGACTTGGTATACGGCAGGCTGCGGAAGCAGTGGTGTGATCTACATGCCAGTCCCGCCGCCACCAGGGCACTGAGCGGGAGTGGGCTTGAATCATGCGGGCGTAGTGGAGCCTCGAGCCCTGGCTTCCTGAATGCTACAGCTCGCGCGCATGGCTGCCTGCATGTTGGGCGTGATCGTCGCAGCCAGCGGCGTGAAGCGCTTGAGTCGTGCGGTCGCGTGAGGCGCCCCCAGTTAACATGGCCGGGCACGCTCACGACTCTATCCACCCAGGGTGGCTTGGCGACCGATGTAGCCGATAACCCGCCACGCCAAGATCTGAAACTCCTGGTGTCTGCGGTTCAATCCCGTCCCTGCCGACCATTTCTTTGAGGTAGTTCCCGCACCGGTCCTGCGATCGAGGCGCGAGTTGTGTCAGAACTGTGTCACAGCCGGTGACTGCCAGATTCGTCGTCGTTTGGAGTCACTCGTATTCATCATGCTCAGCGAGACTGATACGTGCCTCTTGCGCGAAGCGAATCAACGCGAGGCCGAGAAAGGCTGTTGCAATGATGAAAAGCAATCCGGCGCCATAGGCGTGTTTTATCCCCACGAATCCGGTGACAAACATGATAGCGAGAAGGAGAGTGGCACAAACGCCACCGCGCAAAGCTGCGAGGATGCCACTGTTCAAGAAGCGAGCACGGCGCCTCAGGCGCTCAAGATCGACCTTGAGGCGGGTTCGTGCGTGGTCTTCATCGGCGATCTTGTTTAACGTCCGAATACGCTCAATGACGGCTGACAGCCTCGAAGTCATGAGCGAAACAAATGCGGCAACTGCACCGAGAAAAAACGTCGGCGCTATCGCGTTCGAGAAGATTTCAGATAACCGCTGTGCGTCAGGAATGAGACTGGGCATGCGTGGGTCACCTGTTGGCCGGGATCTCCGGTCGAGTATCATCGCACGACCGGCGGAAAGCAATCGGCGAGACACTGCCGCGAGTCCGAGCTGGTGGTACGGTCGAGTCACTCCGCCTTTGGGAACCTTGAGGAAGTTCGCCGTATCCTCCGACAAGCCTGAAATGCCTCCAGATGGTGTCCGATAGCGGCCGATAGTCGGGCCCATCCCAAGACCTGAAAATCCTGGTGTCGGCGGTTCAATCCCGTCCCTGCCCCAAGGCGTTTACGATCGGACCGGAAAGGAGGACCGGCCTCCTCTGAGAGGCCACCTCGAGATCGTCACGCTGGGGCCCGCAGGCAGGAGCGAGACCTATCGACCGGCCGCCGGTCATCCGGTTCGGAACCGCCAGCTCTACTTCGTCGCGTCAGCGCGCGGCTCGATCCCGCCAGGCTTCAGACCGGCGTGTAGGCGCAGGATGCGGCGCACCTCCTCGATGGTCTCGGGGCGCCCCTGGGTGGAATGATCCGAGCGTACGACCAGCTCGGACTCGACCCCGTCGATATGGGCGCTCGAGTACTTCACCACGCCGTCGTCACCGTCCTCGACCGGATCGAACCCCTCGCTGACCGCGACGATGGAGTGGGCCTTGATGGCAGGGGCAACGGGAATCTCCTGCAGGGCCCGGATGAAGTGATTCCGCGGCGACATGTTGTCGACGGCCGAAGGAACGAAGTCACTGGCGCTCCGGATCGCATCGCGGTTCCGGGCGAGATCCGCCGCGAGCCCGGTCAGCGCGAACGGCAGGGTCAGGAGTCGCCGGACGAGGTTGGCGATGATGTTGCGCCCCGCCACGAAGCTGCCGCGATGCGGCGTGCAGACAAACACGACACGAGAGACTCCGGGCGCGGGCGTCACGAACAGCCCGCGCCGGAACAACTCCCGCGACTCATCGGTGAGCACTAGCTGATCGAGTGGTTTGCTACTGGCCGCGTTCCAGAGCTGATCGCCGCTGTCGATGCTCTGCATCTTGACCAGTAGGCCCCCCTGGCTGTGGCCGACCAGCACCATCTGCCGCAGGGCGGGGTCCTTGCCGTCGGGATCAAGCCGCGCCACCGCCGCGCTCAAGGACTCCCGCAAGCGCAGCGCGGACAGGGCGATGGGATTGCCGGAGTCGTACTGGAAGAACCAGAACTGGAACCGGGTTCGGATGTCGGGGTCGGCCAGGAGTCGGTTGTACATCTCCACCCAGCGGACGATGCTCGAGGCGGTGCCGTGCACGAACACGACGGGGATCAGCCCCGGTCTGTACGGCGTGGAGGAAACGAGCGGGGGCCGATCCTTCAGCAGGCCGCTGAGGCGCCCCAGGAACCCGAACGTCTCGACCGTGAAGACCGGCACGCCCGTGAATGTGAGCGCCAGGGCTGCGGTCGGCTCGTTCTCGAGCGGCACCTGCTCGCCGGCGATCGCGACCGATTCTGCGTCCCAGGCCAGGTGGAGCTCCAGCGTGCTCGTCAGCGGTTCGCCTCGCGCGAGGACGCGTCGGGCGTCGGCGATCCGAAGCAGGGCGGTCACCGGCACCTTGAGTGCCGGCGCCACCAGATCCCGGCCGGGCTTTGAGGGATCGATCGGCCGGGTCGACGCGGCGAGCGGAGCCCCGAGGCCTGGCCAGCGATAGCGCATCGCCATTCCGTGCACCTGGAGCTCCGAGATCGGGATGAACCGATACAGCTCTCGGTCCCCGGCGCGCGTGGCGGTCGGATCGAAGGCCACCTCGAGCTGCCCGAAGGGCAGCTGGAACGTGCCGCCCCGTGGCACCACCTCCGACCCGTCCTCCGATGCGAAGGCCGCCTTCACTGCCCAGTTGTAGATGTCCGCCGCGACCCGACCACGGGGGTCGAACCGACCAGCGGTCACCCCATACCCTTCGGGAAAGAGGAAGGCGTAGGCGTACACGGCCGCCGCAAGCCGATACTCGAAACTCTTGGTAGCCTCCCCGTGCAGGTAGGACAGCTCCGCGAGAGCGAAGAGGAGGCGGTTCGGCCCCCCGGGCGCTACCTTCATCGCCTTGTGCAACTCGGCAATGACGGCCTCCGGGCGCTCGCCGAATTCGCCGAACAGGCCATGCTCGAAGAGCACGTTGCGCGTCGGCCAGCTCGGCTCGCCCGTGGTGGTGGCGCTCCGGGCGAGATCGCGGAGGACCTCCGTGGGCTCGGCCCGAGTCGTTCCCACCGGTCCCGCGCAGGCCGCCAGGATCAGGCCGAGCCCGCCGAGCACGGCGAGCCCGCTCCGTCGAGACATCGTACCGCCTGCGCGCGATGCCACAGATCTCACGCTGACTCCTTCGCGCCTGATCTCAGTCGATGATCTCGATCTGGCTGCCGGCCTGCTCCACGACCGTGAAGCGGCGCGCTTTCAGGTTCTTCTTCGCCGCGGGCGAGAGCGTCCCCGTCACCCAGAACTCGAAGCGGCCGTTGAACCCTGGGGCCTTGTAGGCCGTCTTGAGGTGCTGGCTCAGCACGTCGGCGTTTCGCGTCCAGACGCCGTAGTCGAGAGGGAAGGGAATGACGGCGGGACCGGCCTGCGTCTGGGCCACGGTGAGGGCCTCGAACATGGTGATGCCCGTGATGGGGCTGCGCTTCTCGTGGTAGCCGCGCAGGATCTGGGCGGTGTTGACGAAGAAATGCGCCTCGATCTCGTCCTCGGCCTTGAGCGCCTTCTCCAGATAGCGGTCGCGTCCCGTCGCCCCGGTGAGCTTGTGGAGCGCCTCGACGAAGATCAGATCGTCGCGCGGTGTGTACTGCGGATGGTCGAGGTAACGCATGGCCAGGTCAGCGCCAATTCCCATCTCGGTGAGCTTCTGCTCGTTGATCACACGGATCCGGGCCGGAGGCTCGTTGTTGATGACGTCGTTGAACGACTGGCCGAGGCTGGTGGCGGTCAGAACCGCGCCCGCTGTTCCCCCAATCGGCATGGTGCCGATCGACGCGGTCCAGAGCCCGTAGGCGGAGGCCTTGGCCAGCTTGTCCAGCTCTTCCTGCAGCACCTTGTTGCTCGAGTAGGGATCCACGTTGAAGCGGCCCGCATACTCGCGCTTGAACGAGCCCACCTGCAGCAGCTCCTTGGTCCGGATCTCCTGGCTGGGGTCGGGCGTATTATTGACGGCGGTGGAGCTGTTGCTGAACAAGCGCCCGATGCCCTTCGGGACGCCCGAGAGGGTCTCTCCGGGAGTGGTCAGGACGTTCTTGGCGAATTCGACCGGCTTCAGCGCCTGGGTCCCCAGCGCCTTGACGAACGCCTCGCTGCCACTGATCTTCTGCAGCTCGCCGATGGCCCACAGCTCGTGCACCAGCTTGCGCAGCGCGCCGGTGCCGATGACGTCGAACGGTCCGGAGCTCGAGTTGACCTGGTAATGGTACATGTAGCCATCCGCCACGACCGGTTCCCGGACCGTGTGCGACGGGCCCTTGGCCAGGAGAGGCGGAAGCACCGCGCTCACCGCCCGGCTGGCCGGCGTTTCGTAGTCCGCCGTCTCGCCGGCAGCCGCCGCGAGAAGGACGGTCGACGCCAGCAGCCCGAGCGTTCGGCGTAGTGGCATGTTTTCACTCATTCTAAGCGTGGATTGTGTCACGGCCCGAGGTTCTTCCGCGAGGGTAGGCTTGTCGTAGTTACCAAGCAGCCGACGCGCAGTATTGCGCGGGCGCATCGGTCGCGACAATAGGACCTTGGTCCCATCGACTTGCGTGCGGAGCCATGCGCGGCACATCACGAGGCAAGGCATCGGAGAGTACTCTCGCAGGGCTGCCCGTCGTGGGGACGATCAGCCCCGAGAGCCATCAAGCCTCTTTCGCTGCGGTGCCAGGCGCTTCCGTCCGACGACGACTAGTTGACGAGGTTGAGCGCGGCCCGCTCTTGGTCGGCGGAGGCACCGGTAATCCCTTGGTGCTTCCGAGCTGAGCGCCGACCCTGGAGGTCGACACGCCGGCTTCAGTTCCGTTGTAACCTCACGCCCGCGCCGCCAACGACACCTGTCATCGTGTCGCCTGAGACGTTGAGCTCACCCGTGCTACCGTAGCCGCTGGTCAGCTTGAACGCGATCGTGTTGCCGGTGACGGTCCCCGTCAGGGGACCGGTGACGTCGGGGCGGCCGGCCACCTGGATGGAGCCGGTCACCGTCGAGCCGGACTGCTTCAGCATCAACGTGGCGTTGGTGCCGCCAGCCCCGATCGTGCCGCCTCGCCACGAGCCGGCGACGTTCGCCGGCGGCCCGCTCGCGGTCGCTGCCTTCTGAGGCGTCCCGCCGCAGCCGGCCAGGAACGCGATGAGACCCGTCACAACGAGGAATGAATAGGGCTTCATACCCTCACCTCCCTAGCGACGAGTTCACCCCAAGCAGCCGGCGGCATCTATGGGACGAAGGTCCAATGGCCGTCGTGCTTCGTGAGGGAACACAATCGGCCGCGAAGGCTCCAAAGGGGGACGTCAATGATGCGATGGGGAATGGTGCTGCTGACGTTGGTGACCCTGGCCGGCCCGGCGCAGGCCGCAGACCTCGACGGCACGTTGAAGAAGATCAAGACGACCAACACCATCACGCTCGGCTACCGCGAGGCCTCGCGCCCGTTCTCGTTCGTCGGCGACGACGGCAAGCCGGCGGGGTACTCCGTGGACCTCTGCACGGCCGTCGCCGCGGCCATCGGCAAGGAGCTCGCCTTGCCCAACCTCCAGGTGAAGTGGATCAAGGGGTCCGTTGCGGACCGGATCGACGCCGTCGTCAAGGGCACCGTCGATCTCGAGTGCGGCTCCACCACCGCGTCGCTGTCGCGCCAGGAGCGCGTGGACTTCAGCCTGCTGACCTTCATCGACGGCGGTAGCCTCCTGGTCACCGACGCCTCGCTGATTCGCGGTGTGGGCTCCCTGGGCGGCAAGCGCGTCGCTATCATTCCCGGCACGACGACCGAGAAGAGCCTAACCGAGGCGCTCAGGAAACAGGCCGTCAGCACTACCCTGGTGCCCGTCAAAGACCATGACGCGGGGGTGGCAGCGCTCGATGCCGGCACCGCCGATGCCTATGCCTCAGACCGGATCATCCTCACCGGCATCGGGCGGACGTCGAAGAATCCTGAAAAACTCTCGCTCATCGACGAGTACTTCTCCTACGAGCCCTACGGCCTGATGCTCCGCCGCAACGATGCCGCGTTCCGCCTGTCGGTCAACCGGGCGCTGGCCCGCCTGTACCGCTCGGGCGAGGTCGCGCCGCTCGTCACGAAGTGGTTCGAGGGGATGGGCGGGGCGGGGCGGCTCCTGGCCGCCATGTACATCATCAACGGCTGGCCGGAGTAACGTGAGCCCAGCCACCCTGCTCGCGACGCCGTTGAAACCGCGCGATCTGGCGGCGAAGCTCTGGCTGGTCAGTCTCCTGCGCGGCGTGGTCGCCCTCGCGCTGGGCGCCTACGTTGTCTCCCGCCCGACCAGCTCATCGGCCAGCCTTGCCCATGTCGTGGCCGTCTACTGGATCTTCGACGGCCTCGTGGCGCTCTGGGCCAGTCGGTTCGCCGCCGCGCTGGCCACCAATCGCGTGTTCCTGGTGGTCCGGGGCCTCGGCGGCATCGGAGCGACGCTGGTCCTCTTCGCGCTCCCTCTCGACGAGATCTTCGGCCCGTGGCGGCCGGGCCAGATCATGCTCCTGATCCTCACCATGGCGCCGGCCCTCGCCACGATCAGCCTCCAGATCGTCATGACGATCGCCATCGATCTGCTGATCGGCCTCGAGGTACGCCGCCGCCTTCCGGGCGAATGGTCGCTCCCGCTGGGGGCGGCGCTCTCGATCGTGTTCAGCACCCTCGTCGCCGCCGCCTTCCTCAGCCCGTTCACCGTCCTCTGGCGCGTGCTCGGGGTGGTCGGCCTCGTCGGGGGGCTCGGCCTCGTCGCCGGAGCACTCCGGCTGAGGCCCACCCGCTAGATCGGCTTGGAAAGGCTCACCGCGCTCCTCGTCGCGCTCGCCCTGCTGTCCGGGTGTGCCTCCTCGGGATCGGGCGGCTGGGCGAAGCCAGGCATGACCGAGCAGGATCTCAGCCGCGACACCATGCAGTGCCTCGCCCAGAGCCAGGGAATGGCGCCCGGTCGCGATGGGCCTCGCACGACGGTCGATCAGGACCGCTATCAGCGCTGCATGACGGCCCGGGGCTATACTGCGGCACCTACGAAGTAAACCAACTCCACGTGGGGGTGCGAGGTGACGAAGCGCCTCGTTCTGCTACTCGCGGCTGCCGTGCTGCCGGCCTTCGTTCCGCCGGCCCAGGCCCAGAACCTGGACGAGATCTTTCGGAGGGTCAGTCCGTCCGTCGTCGTCGTGCGGACCCGGGGGCGCGACGTCGGCGCCGGGGGTGTCACCCGCTTCACTCAGACGGGCTCCGGCGTCCTGATCTCCAGCGACGGCCGAGTGGTGACGGCGGCCCACGTCGTCAATGGCATGGACGAGATCACCGTCGAGGGCATCGCCGGGGAGGTCGTACGCGCGACACTCCTCTCGGCCAACGCGGCCGCCGATGTCTCCCTCCTGCAACTCGAGCGCGTGACGGCGGCCATGCGCGTGGCCCGGATTGGTAACTCCGATACGGTGCAGGTCGGCCAGCAGGCCATGATCGTCGGCGCCCCCTACGGGCTCGCCTATTCTATGAGCGTCGGCTGGATCAGCGCGCGCTGGCCGCCCAACACGATCTTCCCCGATATGCCCCTGGCGGAGTTCCTTCAGACGACGGCCACGATCAACACGGGTAACTCCGGCGGCCCCGTGTTCAACATGGCGGGCGAGGTCATCGCCATCGTCAGCCAGAACATCTCAAAATCCGGCGGCAGCGAGGGCCTGGGCTTTGTCGTGACGATCAACAGCGCGCGCAACCTCCTAGTCCCCCGGAAGATGTTCTGGGGTGCCCTCCAGGGCGTTCTGGTCACCGGCGACCTGGCGGCCATTCTCAACATCCCTGCGCCCGCCGGCTTCCTCGTCAAGACCGGCGCCCAGGGTTCGTTGGCGTGGAATATGGGTCTCCAGGGCGGTGACAAGATCGTCACCATTGCCGGGAAGGACGTGGCCGTGGGCGGCGACATCATCCTCGCGGTCGACGACATCCCCGTCTTGTCCGAGGAAACCATCGAGAAGATCCGCAACAGGTTAGCCGGCGGGGCCCCGGGCACCCCGTTCAAGATGAGCGTGCTCCGCGCCGGCAGGGTCATCGACCTGACGGGCCAGCTCCAGTAAGCGCTTGACGCGAAGCCGCGGCCGCGCCTTCAGAGGTTGGGTGTGGGCTGGGCTCCTCGCGGCGGTCATTGTGCTGCCGGAACGAAGCGTGCACGCGCAGGCGCTCGAGCCCAGGTCTTACGCGAACACCCCGGTCGGGATCAATTTCTTGCTTCTCGGGTACGGCTACACGGAAGGCGATGTCGCCTTCGACGCGTCGTCTCCGGTCAAGGATGCCAAGGTCAACGTCCACGCCGGCGTCCTTGCCTACGCGCGGTCCCTGGATGTGTGGGGGCTTTCGGGCAAGGTCCTCGCCGCGCTGCCCGTGGCCGAGGCGTCGGGCACGGCCACGGTCGCGGGACAAGGCCGGGATCGCCAGGTACTGGGACTCGCCGATCCGGTGTTCCGCCTCTCCGCCAACTTCCTCGGCGCCCCCGCGCTCTCGATGGCGGAGTACCCGACGTACCAGCAGGACCTCATCGTCGGGGCCGGGCTGCAGGTGACCGCGCCGCTCGGTCAGTACGACTCGACCAAGCTCCTGAACATCGGGACCAACCGATGGTCCTTCAAGCCAGAGCTGGGGGTGTCCAAGGCCTGGGGCCCCGTCATCCTGGAGCTGATTCCCGGCGTCACCTTCTTTACCAAGAATGACGACTTCCTCGATGGGAAGACCCTCGAGAAGGAGCCCATCTATTCCGTTCAGGGACACCTCATCTACGAGTTCTTCCCCGCCCTCTGGGCCTCCCTGAACGCCACGTACTACGTCGGTGGGCGCACGAGCATCGACGGCGAGAAGAGTGATGAGCGGCCGGAGAACGTACGTCTGGGCGTGACCGCGGCGCTATCCGTGAGTCGCCATCAGTCGATCAAGTTCTACGGCAGTACCGGCCTCTACAACCGCACCGACAACGACTTCTGGGCCCTCGGGATCGCCTGGCAATACCGCTGGGGTGGAGGGCTGTAGAGCGTTCTCGTCGCCACACCGTCCTGGCGATCCGTGGTCGGCCGCTGACCAGAAGAGCCTGCGCCCTGCTCGGTGCGACCGCGGGCGCCTCCCTCGACTGGACCGCTGCCGGCTGGCTCTGCCCACGGCCATCCCCGCCTGGGCCGTCGCCTGGTTACGATAGGGACGGCGCCCCGCCGCTCTGCGTTGTGCTTCCATTCCCCCTGGCGTCCGCCCTGCCCGGTCGAGCCGGCGGACTGGATGCGCTGGTTCGCCGTGGTCGAGGTGTTCACGTTCCTCGTGTAGTTGTTGTACTGGTTGATGTTCACGTCGGCGTGGCCGCTGTTCCAGTTGCAGTTACCCCACAGGGAAGCCCCCACCGCCACGGCCGGGGGCGCCGGCTGGACGACCACTGTTTGAGCCGGGGTGGCGGCCGCGGACGGCGGGGCCGGCGCCTCGGCGGGCGCAACGGTGACCTTCTGCTCGGCCGTCGTCTTGAGGTTGCCCGCCGTGTGCGCCTTGACTCGGAGCCGCTGCACGGCCGCCATGACGTCTTGCTGCTGGGCGAGGAAGGCGTCGCCGAGCTTCTGCGTCCAGTCGAGCTTCTCGCTCATCATGGCCAGCACCTGGGGGAACGACACGAGGGACTTCACGCTCTCGTCCCAGGGGTGCGGCTTGAGAGGCTCAGCTGGTCACCCGTGAGCTTGGGCATTCTCCTTCGCGAAACGCGCCGCCTGGACGATGTCCAGCGGATAGGTGGAGGCCATGAGTGCCTGCGCCACCAGCGGGTCGGGGTACAGGGCGATGGGAGCCACGAGCTGTTCCAGCTCCTCGACCTTGAAGGCGGCCGGGCCGGGCTCCTGGGTCGAGGCCGTCGGCGGCCAACCGACCAGCACCGCCAGCAGCAAGGCTGTGATGGTCTTTCTCATCTCAGGGGGCACGACCGGTCAGGTGCAGAACCTCGCCGGCCCGCAGAATAGTGACCTTGAAGGGGGCGCCCGACGACAGGCGGCTCATCGCCTCCCGGATCTTGGCGAGGTTGGCGGCGGTGGCCGGCAGCCCCTCGACCGACAGAACGATATCCCCTCCGAGCGGCACCGACTGCCCTTCAATGGTCACGAGCATAGTGGCGCCTCGAAGGCCGATGCGGTCCCCCGGCGAATCCTTCGCCACCGTCTTGACGATGAATCCAGTCTGGCGGCCAGGGATATTGAGGATGTCCGCCAGCTGATCACTGAGCTGGAACCCCTCGAGCCCGGACCAGAACGATTTCTTCTCGAGCAGGAGCTGCTTGGCCGTGTTCAGCGTGACCACGAATCCCAGGCCCTCGCTGCCGCCACTCTTGGAGATGTTGTGGCTCACGATCCCGATGACCTCGCCCTTCATGTTGAACATCGGACCGCCGGAGTTCCCGGTGTTGATGACGGCGTCGGTCTGGAAGAACTCGGCGAGCGGCATCGTGGGATAGACGGTGTTGGGCGCCCATCGCGCACTGATGTGGCCCACGCTGAGCGCGTAACTCAGCCCGTAGGGTGCCCCGACGACGATCACCGGATCGCCAACCCGCACGGTGTTGGTATCGGCCATCGGCGCCGCCGAGGCTCCCGGCGGCACCCGATCGAGCTGCAGGAGCGACAGATCGGCAGCCGGCTCGGAGGCCACGATGCGGGCGGTCACCGTCTCGCCGCCGACGAACTCCACCGAGATCTCGTCCAGGGCGTGCACGACGTGCGAGGCGGTCATCACCTTGCCGTCCTTTGACACCAGGACCCCGGAGCCCGTCTCGGTGTAGCGCGTCTGGCCGCTGGCCGTCACCTCGCGGCCCCGAGCCCGAATCACCACCACCGAGGGAGTCACCTTCTCGAACACCTGGCGCACGGTCTGGGCGCTCGCCGACCCGACCGGGCTCCCGAGCACACCGACCGCAACGGTGGCGGCCAGCGTTAGCGTCGCGACTCGTCGCATCACGGCTCCTCTTATTCAGTGGCGATCACTGCTCCTTCACCAGAAACTGCGCGCGACGGTTCTGCGTCCAGCAGCGCTCGGCGGATTCGGCGCACACGGGCCGCTGCTCGCCGTACGAGATGATCGTGATGCGCTCCGCCTTGACGCCCTGACTCGTCAGATACGCCTGGGCCGCTTTGGCACGGCGGTCGCCAAGGGCCAGGTTGTAGTCCGGAGTGCCACGTTCGTCGCAGTGGCCCTCGATCAGCAGTAGGTGGTTAGGGTTCGCCTTCAGCCAGGCCGCGCTCGCGTCGAGCACGGGGCCGGCGGCTGACCCGATGGTGGCCTTGTCGAAGTCGAAGTAGATCGTCTTCAGCGCGTCGTTCGGCCGGAACTCCTTGGGCTCGGGCGCCCGCGGGACTGGAGCAGGGGCGGGCGGCGCCGCCGTCACCGGCGGGGGCGCTGGGGCCGGCGGCGCGACCGGCGCCGGAGCCGGCGGCGGGGCCGGAGCCGGTGTGGGCGCCGCCGCGGTAGGCGCTGGCGCAGTCGCCGCCGTCGCGACCGGCCGCCTTGCGCAGGCACCGGAAAGCAGACCAGCGGCAAGAAACATGGTGACGAGAACAACGCGACTCTCGATGGCTCTCATGTAAGTCCTCCGGGGCGGGCTGCCCTCAGTTTTGCTGGATCTGTTCGGAGCTCACCGTGACCGGCGTACCCCACCATCCCTGGTCGCGCGCGGCGGCCACGTCGGCGCGTGTGACACGCGCCGGCGCTCCGCCCTGGTTCCGGACGGAGAAGAAGCCGTGATCGCCCGACGCAAAGTGCGACGTGTTCTGCCTCCACGCGGACCACTCCTGCGAGCTGGCACAGGCGCCGCTCAGGACGATCAGTCCACACACCATCGCCACACGTGTCACTCGGCTCCCCATAGGTCGTCCCTCACGTATCGAAATTCGATGGCTCGACGCTCACGCGTGCGTGCCGCCAGCCGTCCGGCCGATATCAGCACGGTGTGACGCTCGACCGCCATGAGACCAAAGTCCGATACTCACCCCGGCCAGGAGGACGATGGCCCGGGCAGGCCGCAGGCGTGGCAAGACGGCAGGGCGTCGGTCGGAGGGCCGGTCGCGAGGACTAGCGGGCGGCGCCCTGCGCCTGGGCAGCCACGGCCTCGACCGGCAGGGTGAAGTGGAACGTCGCGCCCCGGGTCGTGTTGTTGGTGACCCAGATGTCGCCACCATGGGCGTCGATGATCGAGTGGGCAATCGCCAGCCCCATGCCCATGCCGGCCGGCTTCGTCGTGTAGAACGGCTCGAACACCAGCGCCTCGCTTCCGGCGCGCAGCCCCGGCCCGGCATCCTGCACCGACACCCGGACCGTCCGGGCGTCGGGCCGCGCGGTCCGGACGACGAGCGGCCGCTCGCCCCGAGCGCTCTCGCTCATGGCCTCCATGGCATTGAGCAGGAGATTGAGGACGGTCTGTTGCAGCTGGATCCGATCCCCGGTCACCGTGGGCAGCTCCGGGTCGAGCTCGAGCGTCACCGTCACGTTGCGCATGAGCGCGTCGCTACTCAGAAGCCTCGCCACCTCCTGGATGAGAACGTTGACGTCGAGGGACACGAGCTTAGCGTCGCCCTTCCGGAGGAATTCGCGCAGGCGATGGATCACCTCGCCCGCCCGCTTGTCGTCGTCGACGATGTCGGTGAGGGCGTTGCGGACCTCGGCCAGATCGGGCGGCGTGCGGTCGAGAAGCCGCTGGGCGGCCTGGGCATTGCTCAGGATTCCGGCCAGCGGTTGGTTCAGCTCATGCGCCAGCGACGCGGTGAGCTCCCCCATCGTCGAGACGCGCGTGAAGTGCGCCAGCTCCTGCCGGCTACGCTGAGCGTCCAGCTCGGCACGCTTCAGCTCGGTCACGTCCGTGTGGGAGACCACGGCCCCGCCCTCCGGGTGGTTGAGGGGCACCATCGACATCGCGAACCAGCGGGTGGTGACCTGTGTGTCACAGCCGTACTCCAGCGAGAAGCTCGGGCGCGATTGCGCCAGCACCGACTCGATGCCGCCCAGTGCCTCGCTCGCGTGGGACACACCCTGGCTGATGGCCTGCCGGCACGCCTCGACGTAGCTCTCGCCCACTCCGGCGCGAAAGTGCCAGCTGCCACTCTCGGACGCGAATCGTGCCCAGGCCCCGTTGACCGCGATGATGCCCCCCTCGCGATCGAGCACGGCCACGCCGCTGTGCAGCGAGGCCAGGATCGCCGCTTTCATCAGCTCGCTGGCCCGCAGCGCTTGTTCCGCCTCCCGGCGGGCCAGGGCGCTCGAGAAGACCTCGGCCACGAGGTGCAGGCGCTTCACCAGCTCGTCGGGCCAGGCCCGATCGGCCGTGAGCATTACCAGGTTCAGTCCACCGAGCAGCTGCCCCCCTGCCTCGAGGGGGATGCTGAGAAGCGCCCGAACCCCGACCCGGCGCAACGAGCTGGCGTCGACGGCGGCCTCGGCGGGCAGCTCGGCCAACGCCGAAAAGACCACCGACTCGCGCCGGAGTAGTCGCTGCGAACACCAGGGGAAGTCCCGGTTCTTGACGGCGCGTGGCCCTGGCTCGGTCGCGGGGGAGGACCAGGAGTAGGCCACGGTCGCCTCCCGGCCGTCCGCAGAGAGGCGAAGAATCCCCACCCGATCCACCCAGAGGAGCTCCCCGAGCCGACGGAGCCACGTCTCGAAGGCGTCATCCAGTGCCTGATGGGGCAGGTGGACGAAAGCGCCGGACAGCTGCGCCCTTAGCTCCTCGAAGCGGAGCCGTTCATGGACCTCCTCCTGGGCCCGCCGGCGCTGGTCGATGAGCGCCGCCAGAGAGATGAACGTGATGCCGACGATGGTCAAGAAGACCTGAAGCGCGAAGACGGACTCGGCGAGCGGGAGCGCAACGAACGGGCCGTGTCCGTGGGTCGCGGCCCAGATCGCGAGCAGCGCCGTGGTCAACAGCGAGGCGCTCGCCCCGCCGAGCCCGAAGCGCACGGCCGCCCACAGCATGAACGGCACGAGGAACAGCACGGGCGCGCCGGGCGCCCCCGGAACGACGCGGGAGGCGTCCAGCGCCCCCGTGAACACGGTGGTTCCGACGGTCAGCAGGGACACGGCGAGGAGCCCGGCCTCGGCACGGCGCGCGAGCGAGGCGGTGTGGAGCCAGGGCACCAGGGTCGTGACCGCCATCACGAGCGCCGGGACCAGCGTCAGCTCGGTCATGACGTTGGAGAAGAAACGCGTCTTCCAGACGACCCAGTACGGCTCTCCCCGGAGCGACGTCACCACGATCGCATCGAGAAACGATGAGAGGAACGGCGCCAGCACCACGGCCGCGACGATGAACGCGGCCACCCGGCGCAGGGTGTCGAAGCGCGACGGGGCGCCGCCGCCGCTGAGCCATCGCACCCCGGCCGCGGCGATCAGCGCCTCGCTGCAGTTGGTGACGAACAGGCCCAGCACCAGGGAGGTCGGCAACGCCCCCAGCTCCGCCGCCAGGTGCGCCGGAAACGCGGCCAGCAGGTAGATCCACCACCGCCGCGGCGCGGCGAGCAGCAGCGTGGCGGTCAGGATCGCGTTGGGGGGCCACATGACCGACGGCGTCGCCGGCGGGAATCGGAGAATCAGACCCAGATGGGCCCCGACGTAGTACGCCAGGCAGACCACGAGCGCGGTTGCCGCAGTAAGAAAGACAGGCCTCGGGGCTCGAAGAGCGACCATACCCAGCGCAGATGGTACCCCGATTCCGGCTCGTAGGACCTTAGTCCCATAGGGGCACCATGGTCGGCGTGGTAGACCTACCGCGCCAGCCGTCATGGGGAGGTGCTAGTCTGCGCGTGACAAACGACCATCCTCACGGCCATCGTGGAGATGCCATGGGCGGGCCCGAGCACGACCGGATGACCGACGCCGTTGTGTACATCGTCGACGACGACGCATCCGTATGCCGGGCGCTGGCGCGACTCGTTCGGTCGGTCGGTCTGCAGGTCGAGACCTTCTCCTCGGCCAAGGCGTTCCTCGACCATCCGGCTCCGGATCGGCCCGCCTGCCTGGTGCTCGACATCCGGTTGCCGGAATCGAGTGGTCTCGATCTCCAGTCGGCCCTGAGCCAGGCGCACCGCGAGATCCCGATCATCTTCATCACCGGCCACGGCGACGTGCCCACCAGCGTGCGCGCGATGAAGGGGGGCGCGGTGGACTTCCTCCAGAAGCCGTTCAATGACCAGGATCTTCTCGATTGCATCCACCGCGCGATCCCGATGGCCCGCCAGCAGACGATCGAACGGGCCGAGCGCGCCGAGCTCCAGGGTCGATTTGACACGTTGACCCCCCGCGAGCGCGAAGTGCTGGCCCTGGTCGTGACCGGCATCCTGAACAAACAGATCGCCGACCAGCTGGGCGCCGCGGAAAAGACCATCAAGGTCCACCGCGGTCGAGTCATGGAGAAGATGCGGGCACACTCCGTACCAGACCTGGTCCACATGGTCGAGAAGCTCAAGCCGCCGAAGCCGTAGTCGGATGCGTGGGCATCGCGGGTGACCCTCGGGGCTGGCTGCATAGGACCAAGGGCTCATGGCCATCCGGTCGCGACCGGCGTAGGTATAGTTGTCGAGAGAGAATCCAGGATGACTCCCCTCATCGGGGTCGTCGACGACGACGACTCCATTCTCAGGGCGCTTCGGCGGCTACTGGGATCGGCTGGCTTCGGCGTCAGCACGTTCGGCTCGGGCGAGGAATTGCTCGCCTGGGAGCACCTCACCACGATCGATTGCCTGGTGCTGGACGTCCAGCTCGGCGGGTTGAGCGGTTTCGAGCTGCAGGAACGGCTTGGCGAGGCGCTCCTGAGGATTCCCATCATCTTCATCACGGCGCACGACGACGCGCCGATGCGGGAGCGGGCGCGTCGGGCCGGGGCTGCGGACTATCTCCGCAAGCCGTTCGACGAGCAGCTGCTGATCGGCGCGATCGAGCGGGCGCTCAACGCGGACTGAGGCCGACGACTCTCACAGTGTCCAATTCCAAGATCGAGGCCGCCGCTGCCATCGCCCGGGCCCAGGCAAGTCTGGAGGAGGCCGTCGCCGAGCTCGACAAGCTGCCGGCGGTCGATGCCCAGTCCATCGGCCTGTCCGCCCACGCGCTCAGCAACTTCCTGACGGTCTCGTCGGTCGTCGTCGACTTCCTCTTGACGGCCTTGCATGACCATCCGGAACGCCAGGTGCGCGTGTGGCTGGAAGGCCTCTCGCATGCCACGAATCTGATGGCGCATACCGTGAGTCAGCTCATGAGCAACTCGGCCGGCGTCGTATCGAAGCTGCAGGTGGACGTCTTCGAGCTGCCCGTCCTGGTCGAGCGGGCGTGCGCGTACTACCGCGGCCGCGCCCAGCAGAAGGGCATCGAGCTGATCTTCGACGCCGAGAGCGATCTGCCGCCCGTCCAAACCGACCGGGTCCTCGTGTCCGCCATCCTCGACAATCTTCTGTCGAACGCCGCCAAGTACTCGCCCCGCGGCAAGCGCATCTGGGTGCGGGTGGCCAGGGGTCAAGGAGGCATCGTCTGCAGCGTCAGGGACGAAGGGCCCGGGCTGAGCCCGGAGGAGCAGACCCGACTGTTCGTTCCGGGCGTCCGCCTCGGGTCGGTGCCCACGGACGGGGAGCCCTCGACCGGTTACGGCCTGGCCATCGCCAAGCGGTTCGCCGACCAGCTGGGCGGCGGGATCCAGTGCGTCGCCGCCCCCGGCGAGGGCGCGACGTTCTCGTTCTGGCTCCCCCTGCGTCCGTCCGGCGACTAGGCCCCTGCTGCGCGCGAGCCAGGGCTGGGCTCGCCGCTCTGGACCCAATCGACGAGCAGTGTGTAGGTGACGGCGAGCACGACCGGCCCGATGAAGATCCCGATGAAGCCGAAGCCGATCAGGCCGCCAATCACGCCGATGAAGATCAGCGGCAGCGGGAGATTCGCCCCCTTGCGGATGAGCAGGGGCCGCAGCACATTGTCGATACTGCCCACCACCAGCGTCCACACCAGCAGCACGGTCGCCCACACGGGATCGCCCTTCCAGTAGAGCCATATCACCGCCGGCACGAGGACGGGGAAGGGTCCCAGCTGGGCAAGCGCGAGCAGGACGATCACCGCCGTCAGCAAGGCCGCGAACGGGATGCCGGCCACCGCGAGACCGAGGCCGGCCAGCGCGGCCTGGACGAGGGCTGTCACGATGACCCCCAGCGCGACGCCGCGGATTGCGCGGCCGGCGAGACCGACCGAGCGCTCGCCACGCTCGCCGGCCAACCGGTGGGCAAACGCGCGCACGAAGGCGGCGGCACCCTCGCCCCGCGCATAGAGGAACGCGGCGATCGCCACGATGAGCAGAAATTGTACGAGCAGCTTCGCGACGCTGCCGGCCATGCCGACCAGCCAAACGCCGACGATGCGCGCGTAGGGCACCAGGGTGGCGGAGAACTCCCCGGGGCTGGCCGCGATCTCCTGCCACTTCGTCAGGAGGCGAGGCCCGACCACGGGCACGCGCTCGAGCCAGCCCGGTGCAGTCGGGAACGTCAGTGAGGGCAACGCCGTCGCCCAGCCGATGACCTCATCGGCGTGGGTCAGGATGACGATGATCGCGCCCGCGATCGGGACGATGAGGCCCAGCAGGAAGACCACCGTCATGACCAGCATGGCCAGGGTCCGCCGGCCGCCCAGCCGCGCCTGCACCGCCAGCATGATCGGCCACGTCGCGACGACGATCGTCGTCGCCCAGATCGCCGCCGCGAGGAATGGCGACAGGACCCACAGCGTCGCGACGATCATCGCCGCGATGAACCCGACGCCGAGCGTCGTGCGGGCGAGATCTCGCGTGTCCATGCTGTCCACTACGCGCTCACCGTCGTCATCACCGGCGCCGATGGTGGCAGGCCGCCGGGCGCGCCGCGATAGGACCTTCGTCCAATGTCACCCGCCGTACGACCTTGGTCCCATGGCGGGGGGGCTCGAAGGGCGTTGTCATCCGAGCGTGCGCCCCCTGGTGTTGGCTCTGATGGTCGTGGCGGCGTGCGTCGCCGTGTCGCCCGCGGGGGGCGCGATGGCGGCCGCATCCGACCCGTCGGTGCTTGTCCTGCTCCCTGGCCAGGCGGGGCTGCCCGGCGCCTCCGCCATCGAGGCGGGGATCCGTGCATCCCTCGTCTCGGCCTGGTCGTTCCACGTCAGCATCGAAACGGAGCACGTGGACATCGGCCGGTTCAGGGCCTCCCGCGACGAGGAGCGGCGCCTCCAGGAGATGTACCGGTCGAAGTTTGCCGGGCGACCGTTCGACCTCATCTTCGTCGTGGCCAACGAACCCCTCGCATTCGTGCGTCGAGCCCGCGACGACCTCTGGCCGAAGACTCCTGTCATCGCGTGCGCGGTGGACGCGCGTACCCTGGGCGGCTTCACGCCGCCGGCCGGGATGACGGTGATCACCATCCGGTACGACATGGAGGAGACCCTTCGCGCCGCCCTCGCGCTCCTCCCCGATACCCGGCACGTCGCGCTCCTCGGCGGCCGCGCGCCCCTGGACTTGACCTTTCACGAGCTCGGCCGGCAGGCGGTGCGGGCCTTCGGCCTCGGCCTCATCGACCTGACGGGCCTCCCCATCGGGGACCTGATGGCGCGAGTCTCGGCCCTGCCGCCGGACGCGGTCGTCCTGGCGTCTAGCTTCCAGGCGGACGGGACCGGACGCCGTGTCCACGGTCTCGACATCGTCGGGCCGCTGTCGACCACCTCGAATCGTCCGATGTTCAGCGTCTTCAGCACGGTGCTCGGGCGGGGCATCGTGGGCGGGGCCCTGGTGGATTTCGAGGCGGTGGGGCGAGAGGCGGGGGAGCTCGGGATTCGGGCCCTGCGCGGAGAGCCGCTGGCCGCCCCACTGGTGACGAGCGCGACCACCAGCGTGCGGCGCTTCGACGAACGCGAGCTCCGGCGCTGGCGTCTGGATGAGAGCCGGCTCGGACCGGGCAGTGATGTCGTCTTCCGGGAGCCGACGATCTGGCAGCGGTACCGGTGGCACATCCTGGGCACGCTGGCGCTGATCGTGGTCCAGGCCGGTCTGATTGCCGGTCTCTGGATCGAGTGGCGGCACCGGCGCCAGACGCAGGAGCGGCTGGCCGAGCGCCTTCAGTTCGAGGCGCTGGTGGCAGAGATCTCCGCCACGTTCGCCGGTCTGCCTACGGCCCGTGTGGACGAGCACATCCTGGACTGCCTGCGGCGGGTGGCGATCTTTCTGGGGGCGGACCGCGCGGCGCTGTGGCGGCAGACGGTCGATGGCGTGAAGCTGTCGCCCACCCACTCCTGGACCGCCGAGGGGGTCGAGCCCGAGGGAGAGCCCATCATGCAGATGGGCCTCCGGTCGCCGGCGACGATTCCGCTGACGATCGGCGGTCGCAGTCTTGGATTCCTGACCTTCGGCAGCTTTCGTGCCGAGCGCGCGTGGCCGGACGACGTCAGGCAGCAGATCCGGACGCTGGCCGAGCCGCTGGCCAACGCCCTCAGCCGCACGGAGACGGCGACTGCGCTCGAGAGCAGTGAGGCCTTCACCGGCGCCGTGCTGGCGGCGTTACCCGGCGAGACGGCGATCATCGATTCCGCCGGCGTCATCGTGCAGGTCAACGAGGCGTGGGCCCGCTTCGCGTGTACCGTGGCCGGCGACGCCGCCGGCACGATCGCGGTGGGCGACAACTATCTCACCGCCTGCCGCGGCGCCGTCGGCATGCCCGCCGAGAGCGCCCGCAAGACCCTCGATCTCATCGCCGCCGTCCTCCAGGGGCAACAGGCGGAGGGTGCGATCGAATATCCGTCCTCCCGCGCGGGCGACAATCGCTGGTTCGAGATTCGCGTGCACCGCGTCGCTCGCCCGGGAGGCGGCGCCGCGATCATGCACTTCGACATCACCGCCCGCCGGCGCGCCGAGGCCACCGCGCGGGCCCATCTGAGCCAGGTCGCTCACATGGATCGGGTCTTCGCCATGGGCGAGCTCGCGTCCTCGATCGCCCATGAGCTGAATCAGCCGCTGACGGCCATTCTCAGCAATGCGCAGGCGGCCCGGCGGCTCCTCGCCGTCGTGCCGCCTGACCTCGGCGAGCTGCTGGAGTGTGTGACGGATATCGCCAACGACGATCAGCGCGCCGGCGAAGTCATTCGCCGGATGCGGCGGCTGCTCAAGAAGGCCGACTTCCAGCTCGCGCCCATCAACCTCAATGACGTGGTCGAGAGCGCCATCGCCCTGGTCGCAAACGACGCTCTCCTACACCACGTCTCGATCGAGTTCACGCGCGCCCGCGAGCTGCCGATGGTGTACGCGGACTCGGTGCAGATCCAGCAGGTCGTGTTGAACCTGCTGGCCAATGCCATCAGCGCCGCCGTCGCGGGGCCGACGGCCTTGCGCATGGTCATCGTCTGGACGGGCATCGCGGAGAATGGACACGTCGAGCTGGGTGTCCACGATTCGGGCCAGGGCATCCCGGAGAAGGATCTGCCCCGGGTGTTCGAGCCGTTCTTCACCACCAAGGCGGAGGGGCTCGGCATGGGGCTAGCGATCACCCACTCGATTGTGGTGGAGGCGCACGGCGGCCGTATATCGATCGAGAACGACGTCACCGGTGGGGCGACCTTCCGCGTTCATCTTCCGGTCGGGGATCCGGAACGGTGAGGACCGGTATGGGGCCAATCGCGACGCCCCCGCCGCCACGCGCTCTCGCGGCAAAGCTCTGGCGGATCAGTCTCCTGCGCGGCGTCCTTGCGCTCGCACTCGGCGCGTATGTCTTCTCCCAGTCGATCGGTCCCCCGGCGTCGCTCGCCCGGGTCGTCGCGGTCTACGGGATCCTCGACGGCCTGGTGGCGCTGTGGGCCAGCCTGGCGCTCGTCACCATCAGCCTCCAGATCGTCATGACGACCGCCATCGATCTGCTGCTCGGCCTCGAGGTACGCCGGCGTATCCCCGGGGAATGGTCGCTCCTCCTGGGGGCCGCGCTCTCGATCGTGCTCAGCCTGCTCGTCGCCGCCCCCTTCTTCGGTCCGGCCCTCCTCCCCTGGCGCCTGCTCGGCACGGTCGGCCTCCTCGGTGGCCTCAGCCTCGTCGTCGGAGCATTCAGGCTGCGGCTCGCTTCCTAGCGCGATATCCTCTCTTCCATGACAAGACCTTTGGGGAGGATCACGGTGTGCCATGTCACAGAGCTCGCGGGTACGCTGGAGAAGGTGGCGATGACCAACAGCCTCACGCCGGGGTACCGCAAGTGAGCAGGCGGCCGCGGCACAGATTGGTGCTCGCCGCCGCCTGGCTCGCGGTGAGCGCCGTCGTGACAGCCGGCTCAGCGCTGGCTCAACCCAGCCTGACGCCGCGCCTCATCCACGTTGACAAGGTCACGTGCGCCGAGTTGCTGGCGCTTCCCCAAGAGAGCCACAACCGGCTCCTGGTCTTCTTCAATGGCTTCATCTCCGGCTCACGCCAGCGGATGGTGTGGGACGAGCGCGTCGAGGGCGAGATGATCGAGCGCGCCGTCGACCATTGCAAGGCCAACCCTACCGCGACCGTGCTCTCGGCCTTCCAGCGAGCCGCGGGCCGCTAGCAGGGAGAACTCGTCCAGGCCAAGCCGGCCGGCGGGCGAATGCTCCTCGCCCCGCATTTTGAGGTATCGTGCGGTCCAGGATTCCATTCGGGAGGGAGGACACGCATGCTTCGTTTCGCGCTTCTGGCCGTCCTGTTCCTCGGGCTCGTGGCGCCCGCGGCCGCCGAGTATCCGGAACGGCCTCTGACGATCGTCGCAGCTTACCCGGCCGGCGGGATGGTGGACATCGTGGCCCGGCCGATGGCCGATTCGATGAAGAAGACGTTCACGAAGGGCGTCGCCGTGCTCAACCGACCGGGCGGCGGCGGTTCCGTCGGGATGGCGGAAGTCGTGCAGGCGAAACCGGACGGCTACACCGTCATCCTCTCGCCGAACTCGACCATGGTGATCCATCCGCAGCTCAACGAGCTGCCGTACAAGACGCCGGACGACTACGAGCCCATCCTGAACACGATCACGTTCTACACCCTCCTCACCGTGAAGGCGGACGCGCCGTGGAAGACCATGCAGGAGTTCATGGCTGCTGCCAAGGCGAATCCCGGCAAGATCCGCTTGGGGTCACCCGGCGAGGGCACGATCAGCCACCTCACGCTCGAACGGTGGCAGATCCCCGGCGGCTTCAAGACAACCCACGTGCCGTTCTCGGGCTGGGGTGAGACGAGCCCCGCCCTGCTCGGCGGCCACATCGACGCCGCGATGGCGCAGCCCGGCGAGGTGAAGCCGCTCGTCGACGCGAAGAAGCTTCGCGTGCTGGCGGTCGCAAGCCCGCAGCGGCATCCGTTCTTTCCGGAGGCGCCGACGGGCAAGGAACTGGGGCTCGGAGACGGGATCGGGACGTGGTTCGTGCTCACGGCCCCGAAAGGCACCCCGGCGCCCGCGCTGAAGGTACTCCACGACGCCGCGAAGGCCGCGCTCGAAGAACCGTCGTTCGTCGCGCTCATGAAGTCGCGCGGCGTCGACATCGACTACAAGAGCGGCGACAAGCTTCGCCAGGAGCTCGTGCGTGAACAGAAGGAGTGGAGCGACGTGCTCAAGCGTCTCGGGATGATCAAGAAGTAGGTGCTCGCGCGGGTCGTTCCGCTCGTCCTGCTGGTCGCCGCCGGGGTCTATCTGACCCTGGCGCTCCAGCTCCCGTTCGGGGCGGCCGCCCGTCCCGGCGCGGGCTTCTATCCGGTCATCGTCGCGATCTTCGCGATCGCCGTTGCGCTGATGGCGACAGCGAGCGCATTCCGGGGCGCAACCGCGGCCGCGGCCATTGAGCTGGGTGCCTCCGCCCGCCGCCGCGTGATGATCTCGGTGGTGGCACTGGTGGTGTTCTGTCTCGCGCTGCCCTGGATCGGCTATCCGGCGGCCGCGTTTGCGTTCGTGACCGTCGTCCTCCGTTACCTCGGCGGCCGCTGGACGACCGCGCTGCTCACGGGTGCGCTGAGTGCGGCCGCCTCCTACGTCCTCTTCGCCGTGCTCCTCGACGTCCCCCTCCCGCCCGGGCCCTGGTGAGCTGACGGATGGGACCGCTCGAAGGCCTCGCCTACGGCTTTTCGGTCGCGCTCCTGCCCAGCAATCTGTTCGCGTGCTTCATCGGCGTCCTGGTCGGGACCGTCGTCGGCGTGCTGCCCGGCATCGGGCCCGTCGGCGCCATGGCGCTCCTCCTGCCGTCCACCTTTGCGATGCATCCCGCCACCGCGCTGATCATGCTCGCCGGGATCTACTACGGCGCCATGTACGGAGGCTCGACCACGGCCATCCTCGTCAACGTGCCCGGCGAAGCCGGCTCCGTCGTCACGTTGCTCGACGGCTACCAGATGACGAGGAAGGGGCGGGCCGGCGCCGCCCTCACGATCGCCGCCGTCGGGTCGTTTTTCGCCGGCACCGTCGGGGTCGTCGGGATCATGCTGGCGGCGAGCTGGCTCGCCGACGTCGCCATTCGGTTCGGGCCCCCGGAATACTTCGCGATCACCCTCGGGGGGATCCTGCTCCTCTCCCGCTTGTCGGGCGGCTCGATGCTCAACGCCTTCGTGATGGTGGCGCTCGGCCTGGCCCTCGGCACCGTCGGGATGGATTCGATCTCGGCCCTGCGGCGGTTCACGTTCGGCTCCGTGCAACTCGCCCAGGGCATCGAGCTCGTGCCCGTGATCATGGGCCTCTATGGCGTGGCGGAGGTGCTGCTCCTCGCGGAAGAGGGGATCGCGAAGACGCAGGTCACCAGCGTGAAGCTCCGCGAGCTCCTGCCCTCGTCCGAAGAGTGGCGGCGCTCGACGATGCCGATCGCGCGCGGCTCCGTCGTCGGCTTCCTCACCGGGCTCGTACCCGGCCCCGCGGCCGTGCTGTCGACCTTCATCTCGTATACCGTCGAGAGGAAACTGTCGAAGACGCCCGAGAAGTTCGGCACCGGCATGATCGAGGGCGTGGCGGGGCCCGAAGCCGCCAACAACGCGGCCACCGCCGGCGCCATGGTGCCGCTCCTGTCGCTCGGCATCCCCTTCTCACCCGCGACGGCCATTTTGCTTGGCGCCCTGGTCGTCCATGGCCTGCAGCCGGGGCCGCTCATGATCAGCCAGCGGCCGGAGGTCTTCTGGGGCTTCGTCGCCAGCATGTACCTCGGCAACCTCATGTTGCTGATCCTGAACCTGCCCCTGGTCAGTCTCTTCGTGACCGTGCTGCGGTTGCCGCAACACATCCTCGCGACGCTCGTGCTGCTTCTCTGTCTCGTCGGCGCCTTCAGCCTGAGCAACAGCTTCCTGGACCTGTGGGTGCTGGTTATCTTCGGGGTGTTCGGCTACGCGTTGCGGAAGCTCCGCGTCGACCCGTCGCCGCTGGTGGTGGCATTGGTGCTGGGCCCGATGATGGAGAAGACGCTGCGCCAGGCGCTCTTCCTCACCCGCGGCAGCGTCGTCGATCTGGTGGCGCGCCCGCTGTCGTCGGCGATTCTGATCCTCGCCGCCGCCGCCCTCTTCGGGCCGCCGCTCGTACGGCTTCTGCGCGGGAGACGCTTCGCGAAGCCGGTTCCCGAGGGTTAGAACGCCGCGCATCAGCGGGAGAGCTTTTCCGCGCGGATGCCGATGAGGCGGAGCTTGCGGTGCCGGGGATTCTCCCGGTCGTCGAGGAACGGCCGGAGTAGCTCGAGCGCCTCCGCCCCCAGGGCCTCCGCGCTCGTCCACGCCTCGCGGCCGGTCCGCGAACGCGCGAAGGTGATGAAATTCTCGAAGCGGACGGTCACCGTGACCGTCCGGAACGCACGGAAGCCGTGGGCCTCGAGCCGGCTCCACACCGTCCGAGCCAGCGCCCGGGCGCGCTCCAGCACGAACGTCGCGTCCAGGGTGTCGATTTCGAAGGTCTCCTGCTCACCGACGGACTTGCGTTCCCGCTCGTTCGACACCGCGCTCTCCGACAGACCGCGGGCCTTGGCGAAGAGGTCCTCGCCCCAGCGGCCGAACCACTCCGCAAGCTGCGTCCGCTCGACCGTCCGGAGATCCGCGACGGTCCGGATGTGGCGCTCGTGCAGGAAACGCTCCGTCTTGGGTCCGATCCCCGGGATGACCCGGATCCGCAACGGATCGAGAAAAGGCTGGACCTCCTCCGCTCGCACAACCGTGAGCCCGTCGGGCTTCTCGAAGTCCGAGGCGATCTTGGCGACGAGCTTGTTGGGGCCTATGCCCACCGAGGCGGTCAGCCCTTCCTGGCTCACGATCTCCGCCTTCAGCCGGAGGGCGCGCTCGACGGCGGCCTCGAAGCTCCCGAGCGACGAGAGCTCGAGATACGCCTCGTCGACGCTCGTCTTCTGGAAGGCGTCGCCGGCCGGGGCGAGGATCGCCATGATCCGCGCCGACACTGCTCCATAGAGGGCGTGATCGTCACGGACGAAGATCGTCTCGGGCTCGCCCCGGCGACGCGCGGCCTCCGCCAGGCGCCAGGCCCGCGAGATCGGCAAGGCCGAGCGGATGCCGTACCGTCGGGCCGCGTAGCTCGCCGCCGTCACGACGCCCCGGCCGTGGCCCTCCTTGGGATCGGCTCCGACCACGAGCGGCCGGTCTCGTAGTCCAGGATTCCGCTGCGCCTCGACGGCCGCGTAGAAGGCATCCATGTCCACATGCGCGACGATCCTCACCCGGCCTCCCGTGGGCGTCAGATTGCGCAGGCTCGACAGCTAGTTGAGGATAGCGGCCTTCGGCGGGCCGCGTCGCAAAGATCATTTTGCCGGGCCCGCGAACCAGACGCCGCGATCGGGAAAAGGAAGATGGTGAGCTCACTCTCGGACGCCGAGGTGATCGGCCGCTCGCTGGGCGAACCCGAGGCCTTCGGGCTCATCTACGATCGCCATGCCGCCACCGTGCTCCGATTCCTGGGCCGCCGGGTGGGCGCCGAAGGGGCCGAGGCGCTGGTGGGCGAGCTGTTCCGGATCGCGTTCGAGCGGCGCAAGACGTTCGACGCATCGCGCGAGAGCGCGCTCCCGTGGCTGTACGGGATCGGCTCAAATCTACTATTCAAGCACCGGCGCGGTGAGGCCCGGCGGCTGCGCGCGAGCGCCCGGATGGCGGCGGTGGGCGAAGCGGCGGACAGGCGCGCGGGCGCCGCGGCGCTCGATGCCCGCTTGCTCTTCCCGCGCGTGGCCGACGCGATCGAGGCGTTGCCGGACGGCGAGCGCGAGGCGCTCCTGCTCTTCGCCTGGGAGGACCTCTCGTACCAGAGCGTGGCCGAGGCTCTCCAGCTGCCGATCGGCACGGTCCGCTCGCGGCTCAACCGCGCCCGGGCGCAGCTGCGCGAACTGCTCGAGCCGGAGCGGGGAAAGTAGGGTGAGGTCGCGATGAAGCCGGTGGACCTGGCCAGGAAGCTGCGGCGCGACGCCGCCTTCGAGCCGGCGGCGCTCG
The DNA here is from genome assembly GCA_963827505.1 of uncultured Candidatus Rokubacteria bacterium. Classification (GTDB taxonomy): domain Bacteria; phylum Methylomirabilota; class Methylomirabilia; order Rokubacteriales; family CSP1-6; genus AR5. Next base: position 1,447,262 of record CAWHBD010000001.1, read on the forward strand.
ACCGGGGGAAGGCTGTGCTCATGGCGGCAATCCGGCAGGAGGTCAAGCCCAGGCGCGGGCCGACGATCGTTCCTCAGGTTCCATATGAGGACGTCAGCGCCGCCCTCGCGTTCCTGGAGCGCGTCTTCGGGTTCCGCGAGATCCGGACCGCGCGGCTCGTGACGCGCGGCCGGCGCGATCGACCATGCGACGCTCGAGTTCGCCGGCGGCGTGATCGGGATCGGCCCCCAGGGCCACCACGGCACGATCAGCCCGAAGAGTGGCGGCATCGAGAGCCAGTACATCAGCGTGTACGTCGACGACGTCGATGCGCACCATCAGCGCGTGGTCGCCGCCGGTGCGCGGATCGCCAACGGGCTGCGCGACTACTTCTGGGGCGACGAGGGCCATCGCACCTACGAAGCGCTCGACCTCGAAGGCCACCGCTGGCGCTTCCACCAGCGGGTGCGCGGGGTGCCGCAGCCGTGAAGAAGAACATCGCACTCCTCTACGGCTTCTCGTTTTTCGATCAGTTCATGATCGTGATCGCCTTGTGGGTCCCCTATCTCGCGACGCAGGGGATCGGCATGCGGCAGTTCATGGAGCTGCAGGCCGTGTTCGCCATCGTGATCCTCAGCGGCGAAGTACCGTCCGGGCTGCTCTCGGACCTGTGGGGACGGAAGAAGACTCTGCTGCTGGGCTCGATGCTCAAGGCCGTGAGCTTTTCCCTCCTCCCACTGTGGAGCAGTTACGAGGGGTTTCTCTTCTACCACCTCACGATGGGGATCGCCCTCAGCATGATCTCGGGGGGCGACGTGGCGCTCCTCTACGACTCGTATCTCGCGGCAGGGGGCGAGAGATCCCGGGGAGCCGGCATCCTCGGCAACACGAAGCTGGCGGCACAGACGGGGACGGCGGTGAGCGCGCTCCTGGGCGGCGCCGTCGTCACCCTGTCGTATGGGCATCTGTTGTGGGCCAATGCGATCCTGAGCTGGATCCCGGTGCTCCTGGTGCTGTGCATCACGGAGCCAGCCCCGAGCTTCGAACGGCCGAAGAAGTGGGCCCAGGGCCTCAAAGAGGCACTCTCCGCCACCCTCGTACGGGACACCGCAACGCGGCTCGTCTTCCTCAATCTGGTCGCCGTGGGGACGGGTGGGTTGGTGATGGTCTGGGTGAACCAGAAGTACTGGCAGGAGAGCGGGGTGCCCCTGGCCTGGTTCGGAGTCCTGTCGGCCGGCTACGGTCTCATCCTCGGCTTCGCCGGGAGATCCGCCTCTCTCGGCGCGAAGAGATACGGTCGGCGACCGATGCTCGCCGCCGCCGGCGTGTTGCCCATCGTCGCGTATTTCGGGATGGCCTCGTTCCTCGGTTGGGGCGGGGTCTTCCTCGGGACCCTGGGCCCGGTGGGCCGGGGCCTGGGCGGTGTGCTGTTCCTGGAGGCGCTCAACGACAGGATCTCCTCCACGTTCCGCGCGACCGTGATCTCCCTGTCGCAGCTGGGAGTCCGCGCCTCCTTCTGTCTCCTGGGCCCCCTCGTGGGCTATGGGATCGACGCCTGGGGACTCCCGTCCGTCTTGTCGGCGCTCGGCATCCTCTTCTCGATCGCCTTCGTATTCTTGCTCCTGCCGCTTGTCCTGCAGGACACGGTTCCAAGCCCGGCCGACGAGCTCTCGTCGTAGCGCCCGGTCTCCTCGGGCACGCCGATGCCGAAGGTTGCCAGGAAACCGCGCCTCCCCGAGGCGGTGACCCTCACCGCGCCGCCGTCCTGCCTCCTCTCGATCCAGCCGAGGTCGAAGCACCGTTTCGTGAGCGCGGTCCCGACCGCGCCCGCGATGTGTGGCCGTCGCTCGGTCCAGTCGAGGCACAGTCGACAGAAGTGACGGCGTTCTGAATTCACCGCAGACAGGTCGATGCCGAACTCCGTGAGAAACCGGACTCCCGCCTGCGTGATCTCCGCGGCCTCGTCGATGACCACCATGTACTCATGCCTGATCAAGGAATCGGCGATATCAACGCTGAGCCGACCAGCCAGGTGGTCGTAGCAGATACGGGCCGCGTCGAGCTCACGTGCCTGACGGGAGAGGGGACGGTATCGCGGCCGGCTTTCAAGCACCACCGCCATGATCCCATCAAGCAGTTCGGCGACCCTCGGCGACGCGAGGCGGAAATAACGGTACCGACCCTCCCGCATCGCCGCTACCAGTCCCGCCTCGGTGAGTTTCGCCAGATGGGTGCTGGCTGTCTGAGGCGTCACACGCGCAGCACGGGCCAGTGCGGTCGCCGTAAGAGCGCGGCCGTCGAGGAGCGCGGACAGCATCGTCGCTCGGGCCGGCTCTCCGACCAGCCCGGCGATCTCGGCTATCAATGGTCCGGTGATCATCGACTCAACCTAGCACCCGGTACGAGCGGGGCCCCAGATTACCACTTCGACGGCCAGACCGGCCGCTCCGCCGGCCGACCGGCACCTTGCGTCGGTCAGGAACCCGGTCGACGCTTCGATCACCGTCGAAGTGGCCATCGGCACATCCGACGGTTTCGGATGTAAGATCGCCGCCGTGACGAAGCGGCCCTCTGATCGCCGAGACTCTGCCGTCTAGATTCGTCCGATGGCGGCGCCCGGCGCACGGCTCGTGACTGCGCGTCGGACGCCGTACAGCCGGACGTGGAGGAGGTAGCCATGCTGGAGGGGAAGACGCGCATCCCGCCGGTCGACGTCGAGACGCTCCCGGACGACCTGCGGGAAACGCTCGAGGAACAACGCAAGCTCCGGGGCGCGCCGCTCTATCCCTACCTCTTCTACGCGCGCAACCCGGCGTACTTCCGCGCTGCGAAGGCGATGTGGGCCGCCTTGCAGCAAGAGACGACGCGCGTTCCCGGGACGCTCAGGGCGCTGCTCAACCGTCGCGTCGCCTGGTGGAACGGGTGCGAGTTCTGACAGGACGCGAATGCTGCCGTGGGCAGCCGGCTCGGCGTCTCGACGGAGAAGCTCCAGGCGCTCAACGACTACGCGAAGAGCCCGCTCTTCAGCGACGCGGAGAAGGTGGCGCTCGAATACGCCGACGCCATCACGGAGACGCGCCGTGACGTCGACGACGAGCTCTTCGCGCGCGTGCAGCGGCACTACGACGACGACACCATCGCGGAGCTGACGATGATCATCGCGTGGGAGAACTCGTCCTCGCGCTTCAATCGGGCGTTCCGCATCCCATCGCAGGGCTTCTGGAAGCCATGACCGTTCGGGGTGTACGATATCGCCGATGCCCTCCCCATCCGAGCAGCAGGCCCGCCCCGAGACGGCGCCGGGCCCGGACTTCGACACGATCGTCATCGGCGCCGGGATCTCCGGCCTGTACCAGCTGCACCGGCTGCGTGAGATAGGGCAGAAGGTTCGCGTCTTCGAGGCGGGCACCGGCGTCGGTGGTACCTGGTACTGGAACCGCTATCCCGGCTGCCGGTTCGATTCCGAGAGCTACTCCTACGGCTACTCGTTCAGCCAGGAGGTGCTCGACGAGTGGGAGTGGACCGAGCACTTCGCCGCCCAGCCGGAAACGGAGCGCTACCTCAACTACGTCACCGACAAGTTCGATCTGCGTCGGGACATCCAGTTCCGAAGCCGGGTGAAGGCCGCGACCTGGGACGCGGACCGTCAAGGGTGGGACATCGCGCTGGAAGACGGCTCCCGCCACAGCTCGCGCTATCTCGTCAGCGCGGTCGGCCCGCTCTCCGCTCCCACGCTGCCGCGGATCCCCGGCGTCGACGACTTCCAGGGCGAGGCCTACCACACGGGGCTCTGGCCCAAGCATCCCGTCTCCTTCGTGGGCAAGCGCGTGGCCGTCATCGGTACCGGAGCCACCGGCGTGCAGGCCATCACCGAGATCGCGAAGACCGCAGCCCACCTGACTGTTTTTCAGCGCCGCCCGAACTGGTGCACGCCGCTCCACAACCGGCCCATCACGAAGGCCGAGATGGCCGAGATCCGCACAGGCTATCCGGCGCTCTTCGAGCGCTGCCGGGAGACGGCGGCCTGCTTTCTTCACACTACCGACCCGCGCGGCACCTTCGAGGTGAGCCTGGAGGAGCGCCAGGCCTTCTGGGAGCTGCTCTACTCCTCGCCCGGCTTCGCCATCTGGCTCGGCAACTTCCGCGATGTGCTGATCGACCGCGCGGCGAACGCGCTGTTCTCGGCGTTCGTGGCGGACAAGATCCGCCGGCGGGTGACGGATCCGAGGGTCGCGGAGCTCTTGATCCCGAAGGACCATGGGTTCGGCACGCGCCGGGTGCCGCAGGAGAGTGGCTACTACGAGGTCTACAATCAGCCCAACATCGAGCTGATCAGCATCCTGGACAGCCCCATCGAGCGCTTCACGCGGACGGGCCTCCGGACGACCGAGCGCGAGTTCGCCTTCGACCTCATCGTCTTTGCCACCGGCTTCGACGCCATCACCGGCAGCCTCGACCGGATCGACATCCGCGGCGCCGGCGGTCAGAGGCTCAAGGAGCGATGGCGGGGCGGCCTCGAGACCTTCATGGGCGTCATGGTGGACGGGTTCCCCAACCTCTTCATGGTCATGGGCCCCCACACCGCACTCGGCAACATCCCGCGCAGCATCGAGTACAACGTCGAATGGATCCGCGACCTCCTCGCCTACCTCGAGCGCCACCGCCTCCGCGTCGCCGATGCCCGCCGCCACGCCGTGGAAACGTGGACTGCCTTCGTCAAGAAGAAGGGCGAGGGACTCCTCGCCAACGAGGTCGATTCCTGGATGACCGGCGTCAACCAGAACGTCGAGGGGAAGAACGTCCGTATCATCGCGCGCTACAGCGGGACGGCGCCGGAGTACCGCGAGTGGTGCGACCGCGTGGCCGCGGGCGGCTACCGCGACCTCGAGCTCGCCTAACTACCCCCTCTCGAACGCGCTGATCGGGTCGCAAGGGCCAGCGTCTTGCTCTCGGCTTGCTGTCGCCCACCACGGTGGCCGCCGATGAGGCTTGCTCGCCGCGCGGGCGGCGATCTCCTGGGCAAGGTCTTGTGGCGCGCCGGTAAGACCAAGGTCCAATGGACGATGACCTACGGGTGACGACAGTGTGGCCCGAGCGGGAGTCGTGTCGGTGTCGTGCCGATCAGATGGAGGAGAGTCGTATGAGCGGGCTCGGTCGTCGCGATCTGTTGAAGCTCGGCGCACTGGCGGCGGGCGCGGCCGCCTGTCGCGGTGGCATCATCCGGACCGCACCAGTCTTCCGCACCGGCCCGGACTACGTCGCGGAGGCCAAGAAGAACTACGAAGACAGCCTGAAGGCGCTGCAGCGAACGGGTGTGACCCCGGCTGGCGTCGAGGCGGCGGAGCGCGGGACCGGACGACTCTCGCTCGGTCCCGACGGGCTGCGCACCCATCGGAACTCGCGTCCCGGCCAACCCGACTTCGACGTGCTCATCATCGGCTCGGGCTACGGCGGCGCCGTGTGCGCCGCGCGCCTGGCCGCGCAGCGCAAGCCTGGCGTGAAGATCGCCGTGCTCGAGCGAGGCCGGGAGTGGGTACCGGGAACGTTTCCGTTCGCGCTCGCCAACTTCAGCCCGTTCAGCCGGCAGTCCTCGTGGCTCCGCCAGGGCCTCTCCAGAAACCCTCTCGGGCTCTTCGGCTTTCACAACCAGGGGGACATGACGGTCGTCACCGGCAGCGGCCTGGGCGGCACGTCGCTGATCAACTGTGCCGTCGTCATCGAGGCCGAGGAGGCGGTGTTCCAGCAGGCCGCGTGGCCCGAGGAGCTCCGTTCGAAGGAGCGCCTGCGGCCCTACTACGACCGGGCCCAGCGCATGCTGGCCCCGCAGCGGACGCCCGAGGATCGCTTCACGCCCAAGCTGAAGAGCCACCTCGGCACCGCCGCCCTCCTCAACAAGAAGGGCGTCTGGCAGGCGGATGCCTACGCCGCGCCCCTCGCCGTCACCTTCACGGATCGTACGAACGCTCAGGGGATACGGCAGCACGGCTGCGTGGAGTGCGGCGACTGCTCGACCGGCTGCAACGTGGGGGCGAAGCATTCGCTCGACATGAACTACTTGCCGCTGGCGTGGTCGGGTGGCGCGATGATGTTCACGCAGACGGAGGTCGACCGCGTCGAGAAGGCCGCCGACCACTACCGGGTGCATTGCACCCTGCGCTCGAGCCGCTTCAGCGAAGATCGCGAAGTGGTGACGGCGCGCATGGTCATCTTGGCTGCTGGTACCGTGGGAACCAATGAGATCCTGCTGCGCTCCCGGGAGACCAACGGGCTCGTTCTCTCCGACCGGCTCGGCAAGGGCTTCTCGGGTAACGGCAACTACCTGTGGTTCGTCGACTACCAGAATGGGGACCCCACGGTTGCCACCAACTCCGCGGGCGTAGGCGTCGTCCTGGGGACACCGAGGGCACCGGTGGGCCCGTCCATCCAGGGGATCGTCGACTTCCGCCGCGGCAATCGGCCGCTGGTCAGTCGCGTCATGTTCGAAGATCTCGCGCACCCGAGCGCGCTCTCCGACGGGGTGGGGACGCTGACCGTGGCCGATCTCAACCGGGCGATCACGCTGCTGGCCTGTGGCCACGACACCGCCGAGGGGGAGATCCGCCTGGAGAACGACGTGGCGTCCGTGCGCTGGCCGGGCTACAGCTCCCAGGCCTGTCGGGCTGAGATGGCCACCCTCATAACCCAGTACGCCAGCGCCTACGGCGGTTCCGGAGCGCCGTTCACGCCGGGTGACAACACGACCGCCCATCCGCTCGGCGGCTGCCGCATGGCCGCCAGCGCGGCTGACGGCGTCGTGAACCACCGCGGCGAGGTGTTCGACGCCACACCCGGGCGCGACGGCCGTGCCGTCCAGCCGGGGCTCTATGTCGCGGACGCCTCGATCATGCCGTCGGCGCTCGGGAACAACCCGCTGCTCACGATCACCGCGCTGGCGGAGCGGATCGCCGATCTGATGCTGACGGACCCCCGAAACGCCACCCTCTTCCAGGCCCCACCGGCCCGGCCCTCGTGAGTCCGGCGGGTCGCGCAAGTCGGATCCCCATGCCGCCGGCCTGGCGCGCGACGTCGCGCTCGATGTGGGAGTAGGATAGGGCGGTCGCGACGCAACTCTATCCGGAGGCCCGCCATGCAGAAGTCCGAGTTCAGGCAGTCCCTGCTCGTCAAGCACTACGAGGACACGACGTTCGAGCCGCTGGAGGCGAACAATGGCGCGCCGCGGCCGCAGTTCCTCTACCGGAGGCTCGGCGTGGAGGAGGCCACCGGCGGCGCGTACGACGCGCACGTGATCAAGGGTGTGCCGGGCTCGAAGCCGCCGATCGCCGAGCACAAGCACACCGAGCTCGACTTCCTTTTCGTATATGTCCTCAAGGGCTGGATGAGCTTCCACTACCACGGCCACGGCGAGCACAGGCTGAAGGCCGGCGACTGCCACATCATCCCACCGGGGCTGTCACACACGGTGACCGGCTGGTCGGAGGACGTTGAGCTCCTCGAGATCACCGCGCCCGGCCACTACAAGACCATCGACACCGTGAACGGCGTCGCGGTCGCCCCGGCAACCATCTAACCGGCCGCGCGGTCCCTAGCCTTCTCGTCCCGAAGCTCGGGCGGTCAGCCGGAGGTTTCGGCGACACGACCCACGAAGATTGTGCGCGCAGTACTCGCCTCTTTGCCCGCCAGCCCTTCCCCAGCCCCCTCGTAACCCCTTGAAATGTCTGGCGTTCGCTGCGGCATGTGTCGTGCTACGTGTCCGTGACGTCGGCAACTTCGGAGACCGGCCGAGAGATTCGCGTCCTCACTTCGTGAGCGCTTCGCCCGTAGAGAGTCGGCCGTAGTCGATCGACGCCCGCCAGTGGGCGGGGATACGCGTGCATGCACTTCGCGAGGACGAGAATGACGATCAGCCGCCTTTCACGCCTGCTCATCACGATGATCATGATGCTGACCGGCGTGCCGACCGCAGCCGCCGCGAATGTCGTCCTCAAGCTGGGCGACATCCTCGTGGCGGAGCCCGTCACGGCCAGTATCAGCGTCATCGATCCCGCGACTGGGGTGAAGACCCTCATCACCCAGGGTGGCCTGCTGCCCTTCGAACACAAGACCGTCGGTGTGGCGTTTGCCCCGGACGGCGACGTCATCGTCGTTCATAGGACGGGCGGGCTGATCCGTGTGAATCCCGCCACGGGAGTACAGAGTGTCCAGTCCCAAGGCGGGCATTTCCGCGATCCCTGGGCGATCGCCATCGACCACAACACCGGCTACATCTACGTTGCCGACAGTGGCTACGACAATGACCGGCCCCAGATCAACGAGGCCGGCAAGATCATCCGAGTAGATCCGGTCTCCGGTGCCCAGGAGATCATCGCGTCGGGAAGCCCGTGTCATACCTTCCCGTCCGGCGTCGCCTGCCAGAACACGACCTCGGCCGGATCGTACCTGGCCCATCCGTATGGCATCGCGATCGACTACACGAGCGTTCCCGCCACGCTCGTCGTGGCGGATATGGGCTCGTTCAACGGCGCAGGCGCGATCATCCGGATCCAGCCCGTTCCCGGCGGCACCCAGGAGCTGTTGTGGGGCCCGGCGTCGGCGTCGCCTCCCCCCCAAGTTGCGCAGTCGTCTCCACTGGCGTGTCCGATGGGTGTTGCCGTCGAGCCCAACGGCAACATCCTGACGACCACGTTCACGTATCCGCTCCCGCCGACGCCGACTGTTCCCCCGCCCGCCGGCACGTACTACGGATGCGCAGCGCCCGGGATCTTTCGAATCGATCTGACGAGCAACGTTCAGACGGTCGTCAACACCAATGCGCCGGCGTGGCTGCCCGGTCACACGTACGCCGTTGGTAGCGTCATCCACGACCAGGGACTGAACTACGTGCACCGGGTCGTGACCGCCGGTGTCTCCCAGGGCTCCACGCCGGCCTGGAGCGACACGCCGGGAGGCACGACCGCCGACGGCTCCGTGGTGTGGCAGAACATTGGCCTCGGCGCGAACTGGTTGATTCCATTTGGCGTGGCCGTGGAACCCGCGCCCACGGAGTCGGATCCATCAGGCTACAGCATCATCGTCGGTGACGAAGGCTATAGCATGGTGTTCCGTCTGGATGCCGATGGGGAATTCATCTCGGCGCCCCTCGCCGCGAACATCACGAATGTGACGAGCGTTGACGTCATCACCGTCACCCCCGTGGGCGGCTTCAAGGTGCTGCCCACCGTTGCGTTCGACGGTCCGACCTTCAGCGTCAACGAGGCCGCCGGTTCTGCGACGATCACGCTCCGGAGGGTCGGCAGCCTGGCGGCCAGCGCCACCGCCATGGTGTCGACCGGGGGCGGCACCGCCATCCCCGGCACCGACTACACGCCGCTGACGAACAAGGCGGTGACCTTCGCCGCCGGCGCCGCCACGGCCACCTTCCCGATCGCGATCGTCAACGACACGGTGGCCGCCTCCAACAAGGCGGTGGGCCTGCAGATCACTGGAGTCGGGCCCGGCCTCGTGATCGGCAGCCCCAGCGCGGCCACCCTGACGATCGCCAATGACGACGTCCCGGGCACCGCGCAGTTCAGCGCCCCGACCTACGAGGTCACCGAGGGCGTCGCCACCGCCACGATCACCGTCACCCGCACCGGGGGCACCGCCAGCGGGGTGACCGTCCAGTACCGCGTGAAGGACGGCGATCCCGGCAGCGCCACCGGCGGCGGCGTGGACTACACACGCGGACCGGGGACGCTGAGCTTCGGCGTCAACGAGATCAGCAAGACATTCACGGTCGCCATCGTGAACGACACGACCATCGACGACGACGAGACCGTGAACCTCGAGCTGATCAACCCCACCGGCGGGCTGACGCTCGGTGCGCAGAGCACCGCGGTTCTGACCATCCACGACAACGACGCGCCGACGTTCAAGTTCGGATCGGCGGCCTACACGGTCGCGGAGGGCGCCGCTCTCACGGTGACGGTGCTCCGCGCCAACGGCCTCGGCAGCGCCGTGACCGTTGACTACGCGGTGCAAGGCAGTAGCACTGCCACCGGCGGCCAGGACTACACGCTGGCCGACGGGACCGTGACGTTCGGCGTCGGGGTCACCAGCCAGTCGATCGCGATTCCGACGCTCCAGGACACGCTGGCCGAGGGCAGCGAGACGATCGTCCTCAAGCTCGTCAACCCGAGCAAGGGCGCGGTCGGGGTGCCCGACACCGCCACGGTCACGCTGACAGACAACGACACGCCCGGCACGCTGCAGTTCAGCGCGGCAGCCTACTCCGTGAACGAGAACGCCGGGCCGGCGACCGTCCGTGTCACGCGCACCGGCACCAACCTCGCCAGCAACGTCACCGTGCAGTTCGTGACGACGAACGGCACGGCGGCGGCCCCCGCCGACTACGCCGACGCCACCCGGATCCTCAGCTTCGCGGCCGGCGAGGCGTTCAAGGACGTGCCGATCACGATCATCGACGACGTCGTAGCCGAAGGGAACGAGACACTCGTCCTGACGCTATCCAATCCATCGCAGGGCGCCGCGCTGGGGGCTATCCGGACAGCCGTACTGACCATCCGGGACGACGAGCAGGGGCTGCAGTTCAGCGCGCCCCTGTACGTCGCGAACGAGGCGACGCCGGCGGCAACCATCTCCGTGGTACGGACCGGGCCTGCGGTCGGCACGGTGACGGTGGACTACGCGAGCGCCCCTGCCTCGGCCACCCTCGGCGCCGACTACACCACCGTCAGCGGTACCCTCACCTTCGGCCCCGGCATCGTCAGCCGAACCTTCACCGTGCCGATCATCAACGACACGGTGTTCGAGGCGGCGGAGTCGGTGGCGCTCCGGCTGAACAATCCCGGCGGGGGGGCGCAGCTCGGCCCGCTCAATGTCGCGACGATCAGCATCGTGGATAACGACCCACCGGGGGCCGTGCGCTTCAGCGCCGAGGCCTTTACCGTCGCCGAGGGGATGGCTGCGGCGACCATCACCGTCCAGCGGACGGCCGGAGCCACGGCCAGCGCCGTGACCGTCGACTACGCAACCGTCGCCGGCGGCACCGCCACGGCCGGCGCGGATTACCTCACGACGTCGGGAACCCTCACCTTCAACGCCGGTGAGACGAGCAAGACCTTCACGATCCCGGTCCTCAACGACGCCCAGGACGAGCCGGGGGAGACGCTCAACCTGGCGCTGTCAAACCCGACCGGCGGCGCGACCCTGGGGACCCCGAGCACCGCGATCCTCACGATCACCGACAACGACGTGCCCGGATCCATCACCCTCGGCGCGCCCACCTACACGGTGGCGGAGACCGCCGGCCTCGTGCTCGTCGCGGTGAACCGCACGGGCGGGGCCAGCGGCGTGACCGTGCAGTTCACGACGGCCGACGGGAGTGCGACCGCGCCCGCGGACTACACCGCGGTCTCGCAGACCGTGTCGTTCGGCGCGGGAGAGACGAGCAAGATCCTCGCGATCCCGATCGTGGACGACGGCCTCCGCGAGGGCAACGAGACGGTACGCCTGCTCCTGACGAATCCGACCGGCGGTGCCGTCCTGGGGGCGTACGCCCAGGGGGTGCTGACGATCACCGACAACGAGATCGGCGCCACCGTCCAGTTCGGCGCGGTGACCTACACGGTCGCCGAGAACGTCGTGGGCGGCGTGGCCAACGTCACGATCACGCGCACCGGCAGCACGGTCCCCGGCCAGACGGTGCTCTTCAGCGCCAGTCCGGAGACGGCCGTCGGCGGCATCGACTTCGCGCCGATCACCAATCAGCTCGTGACGTTCAGCGGGACACAGGCCAGCGTGATCGTACCGGTCACGATCCTCAACAACACCACCGTCGCCGGCAGCCGGACCGTGAGCCTGACGCTGTCGAGTGCGAGCGGCGGGTTGAGCCTGGGCGTGCCGCGGGCCGCGACGTTGACGATTCTCGAAGACGACGCGACCGTCCAGCTCGCCTCCGCGAGCTACTCGGTGACCGAGGGCGCCGTCGCCACGCTGACGGTGACGCGAACGGGCGGCACCCTCGGCACCGCGATGGTGAGCTACACGACGAGCCCCGTCACCGCGATCAGCGGCACCGACTACACCGCCCGGACCGGCACCCTGGTCTTCGGCCCCGGCGTGACGAGCCAGACGATCACCGTGCCGACCAGCAACGACCTCCTGGTCGAGGGCCCGGAGACCTTCACGGTGGCGCTCTCGAGCCCGAGCCCGGCGACGTCGATCAGCCTGGGGTCACCCGCCGCGGCGGCGGTGACCATCAACGACAACGACGCGTTCGGCTCGCTGCAACTCGCGAGCGCCACCTACTCGGTGACAGAGGGGGCGGTGGCCTCGCTGATCGTCACGCGGGCCGGCGGAAGCGCCGGCGCCGTCACCGTTCAGTACGCGACCAGCAACGGCGGCGGCGGCGCGGCCGCCGCCGGCGGGACGGACTACACGACGATGGCGGGGACGCTCACCTTCCTCAACGGGGTGACGAGCCAGACCATCACGGTGCCGACGAAGGCTGACACGTTGCTCGAAGGGGCCGAGACGTTCACGGTGACGCTCTCGAACCCGGGCGGAGGAGCGACGCTGGGCACGCCGGCGGCGGCGGTCGTGACGATCGTGGACGATGAGACGCCTCGCCTACAATTCACCACGGCGGCCGCCATGGTCACCGAGTCGACCGGGTCGGTCACGATAACCGTGCAGCGGGTCGGGCCGACGACCACCCAGAACACCGTGCAGTACGCGCTGGCCGGCGTGACCGCGACCGCCGGCGACGACTTCGTCGGCACGGGCGGGATACTGACCTTCGCGGTCGGCGTGGCCAGCCGAACCATCGTGGTGCCGGTCGTCGGCGACACGATCGACGAGGGTCCCGAGACGTTCACGGTGACGCTCTCGAACCCGACAGGCGGCGCCATCCTGGGTACGCCGAGCGTGACCACGGTGACGATCACTGACGACGACCCGGCTGGCGTCGTGCAGTTCAGCCAGCTCGACTACACGGTGGCCGAGGGGGGTACGGTCGCCATCACCGTCACCCGGACCGGGACAGCCGGACCCGTGGCCGTGAGCTTCGTGACGAGCAACGGCACCGCGACGACTCACCCCGACTACACCGGCACCGCCGGCACGCTCACGTTCCAGGCCGGCGAGACGACGAAGACGTTCACGGTGACGACGGCGGCGGACGCGCTGACCGAGGGGACCGAATCGGTCGTGCTGACCCTGTCCGCACCGACGAACGGCCTGGTCCTCGGAAGCATGAGCACGGCCACGCTGTGGGTCGTCGAATAGGGGGTCGAACAGTCGCCCTCGCCCCTCGACGGCTCACTTCACGGGGTGCTCACTGCGGGGCCGTTCCCGTTCACCGCTTCCCGTACTCCGTGAACACGTAGTCTCTTGTCTTGGCGATCGTGTGGCACGCGAGCCCGCACTTGGCGTCGTTCCCCTGCGGTGGCTGGTCAGCCTGGGTGAAGGGTGTGAACCTATCGGACGCGGCGTCATACTTGAACGCGGCCCATCCCCATCCGCCGCTGTCCGCGAACCTCTTGCTATCCTTCACCATGAAGTCGAGGTCATGCAGGGTTCCGGGCACCATCGTACCGGGGAACGTCTCCAGCTTTTTCGGGTTCCAATGGATCTTCGCCATCCTGGAGCCGTCGGGGAAAGGCTTCCCATTGCCGGGGATGCCGGACTGGTAGGCGTTGATCATCACGGGATTGGCGAGAATCACAGCGCGACAGCTTCTCCGCTTCTTTCGATATCCTCAGTGAACTGACCACAACGGTCACAACCGTCCCGATCCGTTTTCTCACTGAACCACGGATCCGGGCTTCAAAGAGGTTGCATCACTCACGCCTACACGGTAAGAGCCATCCACAGAGCTCCGGCGACTGAGAGTTCGAGGAAAGGGCAGAAAGCGCATGGCCGACAACGGATCGATCCTCGTAACCGGGGCAGCCGGTCAACTCGGCGCCGTCGGGCGAACCGTGACCGGTCTGCTCCTCGATCGCGGGCTCCCGGTTCGTGCCATGGTCCGCCGCGAGGACGATCGGGCGGCGAGCCTGCGCGCCGCTGGCGCCGAGGTGGTGGTCGGAGACCTACTCGAACCGGCCGACGTCTATCGGGTCGTCAGCGGCTGTCGGCGAGTCTACTTCGGCATGTCCGTGTCCCCCGGGTACCTGGAAGCGACCGTCACCATGGCGGCGGTCGCCCGGGAAGTCGGGGTGGACGCCCTGGTCAACATGTCCCAGATGACCGTCTCCCAGATGAGCATCCAGAACACCACCCCGAGCCGTCAGCAGCGGCAGCACTGGCTCAGCGAGCAGGCGGTCGCCTGGTCCGGCCTGCCGGTCGTTACCATCCGGCCGACCATGTTCCTGGAGACCTTCTTTCCGCTTGCCGGTTCGACGGTCCGCGACCGAGGCCGCATCGAACTGCCGTTCGGGCAGGGCAAGACCTCTCCGGTTGCCGCAGCGGATGTCGCCGGCGTCGTCGCTGCCGTTCTCGCCGACCCGGGGCCGCACCTGGGCCGGCTATACGAACTCACCGGTCCGCGGTCGCAGGACATGCACGGAGTCGCGCGGGAGTACTCGGACGCGCTGAACCGTGAGGTCACCTACGCTGACATTCCCGCCGACGATTGGGAACGTGAGTTGAAGAAGGCGCGGGTGCCGGAGCACCTGACCCTGCATCTACTGACGATGGCGGAGTTGCACCGGGCGGGTCGGTATGACCGGCTGGCGGACGGCGTGGAGCGGGTGACCGGCCGGCCGGCGATGAGCGTCCGGGAGTTTGTGTCGCTTCACGCGGATCAGTTCGGCGGTCGCAAGGGGCCCCAGTGAGCTGCCCATCCTGCGGGCACGAGAACCCCGCCGGCGCGAGGTTCTGCAACGATTGTGGCGTGCACCTCGCGGCGCCGTCGATCACTCCCGAGCCGCGCTCCTACACGCCGCGGCACCTTGCCGAGAGGATTCTTGCGTCCCAGAGCGCGCTGAGGGGCGAGCGCAAGCTGGTCACCGTCCTCTTCGCCGACGTGGTGCGCTCGATGGAGCTCGCGGAGCGCGTCGATGCCGAGGAATGGCATCGCCTGCTCGATCGCCTGTTCCGTATCCTTGCCGGCGGCATTCACCGGTACGAGGGGACCATCAATCAGTACACCGGCGATGGCATCATGGCGCTCTTCGGTGCCCCGATCGCCCACGAGGACCACGCGCAGCGCGCCTGTGCGGCCGCCCTGCATCTTGCGCGCGAGCTCGCCGCGCTCGCCGAAGACGTGCGGCGCGAGAGCGGGCTCGAGTTCGCGGTCCGGATGGGCCTGAACTCGGGTGAGGTCGTCGTGGGGCGGATCGGCGACGACCTGCGCATGGACTACACCGCGCAGGGACACGTCGTCGGGCTCGCCGCCCGGGTGCAGCAACTGGCGCCACCAGGCGGCATCACTGTCACCCAGCAGACCGCGCGCCTCGCGGAGGGCTTCTTCGACTTCCTGGACCGTGGCGAACAGAGTCTCAAGGGCGCGAGCCTTCCCCTCCGCGTGTTCGAGCTGCGGGGGCCGGGCCGGATCCGGAGCCGCCTCGACAGTTCCCGGGCGCGCGGCTTCTCCCCCTTCGTCGGCCGCCAGCGCGAGCTCGCCCTGCTCGACGGTGCTTTGCGCGAGGCGCAGTCAGGTCGACCGAGCGTCGTCCTGGTCACCGCCGAGCCGGGCGCCGGGAAGAGCCGCCTCTGTCACGAGTTCGTCGAGCGCGCCGGCGGCGTGGCACTTCACTATGCCCGCGCGCCCTCCCACGGGCGCATGCTTCCCTTTCACGTGATGGTCGCGCTCGGGCGCAGTCTCATCGGTGTCGACGACGGCGCGGCGCCCGCGGACGTCCGGGACGCCGTGAGACGAAGTCTCGGGAACGGCCAGCCGGACCCGATCGCCGCGGATTTCTGGCTCGACCTGCTCGGGGTGTCCGATCACGTCCCTGCTCCTTCAGGGCTCGACCCCGAAGCGCGTCGCACACGTCTCTTCCGGTCATTTCTCGGGCTGGTCCAGGCTCGTGCTCGGCGTGAGCTCACCTTGCTCTGGGTCGAGGACCTGCACTGGCTCGACCCGGCGAGCGACCTGGCGCTGGAAACCCTCACCGAGCGCCTGCTGACCCCGGAGTCAGCCGGTAGCAGGGTCCTGCTACTCGCCACCATGCGGCCAGAGTACCGGCCCCGGTGGTCCTCTCGGGTCCAGGTTCTCTCGCTCGCGCCGCTCGCTGCCCAGGACTCCCGGACGCTGCTCGACGACTGGCTGGGATCCGACGACACGCTCGCCCCCCTGCGCGCCCTGATCGAGGCCAGGGCTCGCGGCAACCCACTCTTCGTCGAGGAGATGATCCGCTCGCTCGCCGAGCGCGGCGTGCTGCGCGGTGAACGGGGCGCCTACCGGCCGGCGGCGCCTATCGACGAGATCACGCTGCCCGAGACCGTTCAGGCCGTCCTCGCCTCTCGCATCGATCGGCTCGCGGACCGCGACAAGGACGTGCTCCAGGCCGCGGCCGTCGTCGGGCGAGACGTCCCGCTCGACCTGCTGCGCGCCGTGGTCGATCTGCCCGTGCACGACCTCGCCACGTCGCTCGAGCGCCTCTCGACCGCCGGGCTCCTCGGCCCCGCCGAGTCTCCACATCAGCACGCCTTCCGGCATCCTCTCGCCCAGGAGGTCGCCTACCGCACACAGCTTCTGGATCGCCGGCGCGGGACCCACGCCGCCATCGCGCGAGCCTTGCTCACGATCCATGGGCCGGCGGCCGCGACCCACGCGGCACTCCTCGCGCATCACTTCGATGAGGCCGGCGAGCACCTGGAGGCGGCACGGTGGCACGAACAGGCGGGCCGACGCATTGCACGGAGCGACCCGGCGGATGGGGCGAGACACTGCCGCCGTGTCATCGCCGTTCTCGCCGGCGTTCCGGCGTCCCGCGAGACCCTGATGCTCGAGCTCACCTCGCGCATCGCCCTGCTCGAGATCGGGCGCATCGCCGGAATCGAGGAGAATGAGGCACGCGGCCTCTTCGACGAGGCGCGCGCGGTCGCCGAGCAGCTTCAAGACAACGCCGGCCACGCGTTCCTGCTCACGTCCTACGGGCGCCTCTGCGGCCTGGCGGGCGACGTGAGCCAGTACCTCGCCTGCGCCGAGCACGCTCTCGAGCTCGCCGAAGGAACCGACGCCGTGTTCGCGTTCGAGATGCGCGCGGTGCTGGCCCACGCCCAGCTTGCGGTCGGCCGCGTCGCTTCCGCCCAGGCAACCGCCGAGCGGGCTCTGACCGAGGTCGCGCAGGTCACCGGACTGCGGGAGGCGGTCGGGCGTTCCACCGCACCCGGGTTATGCCGCGTGTGGTGGGCGCTCGCGGCCGCCCACCTCGGGCGCTCGGCCGAAGCCGAGGCCGCGCTGGAAGCACTCCTCGCCGAGGAGAGTGACCGCGCCCTCCAGGCCCTCTACGGAACGCACGCTTTCCTGAGCGAGGTGCTGCGCCTCCGGGGTGATCTGCCCGGCGCGCTCGCTCACGGCCGCCGTGCCGTCGAGCTCGCCGAAGAGCGCGGAAGCGTGTTCTCTCGAGTGGAGGCCGCCACGTTTCTTGGCGCTGCCGAGCTGGCGGGCGGTGACCTCACCGCCGCCACCAGCGTGGTCGAGCGGGCGCTCGCCCTCGCCCGCAGTCGCCGCACCGCCCTCTGGTACGAGCCGCGCCTCCTGGCGACGCTCGCGGGCGCGAAGCTGGCCGCCGGTGACCGCCCGGGAGCCCGCGCCCTCCTTTCGGAGGCACGTGAGCTCGTCGATCGGGGACGAGGCTGGCGGCTCGGCGCCTTCGACGTCGCCCTCGCCTGGGTTCGCCTCCTGGCCTCGGAGCCCACTGCCGACCGCACCGCGATCGAGTGCGCGCTCGAGTCCGTGGATGCCCTCACGGCCGAGCTGGGCTCCGACCCCTATCGGCGCATCGCTGCGCTCGAGCGCGCACGCCTCGTCGCCTGACTCCGAGTCGAGCTGCGCCTAGATACGCCTCCGTGCCTGGTATATCGTTCCGAGAACGAGATGAACGCCATATCCAAGCAGAACGCGGACGCCTGCCTCGAGGCTGCGTCCGATCAACGGGCTTCGCCCGTGAGGAGAATGCCATGAAGTTCATGTTCACGATCTACCATGACGAGAACACGCTGGACGCGATGCCGGAGACGGAGAGACAGGCTCTTGTCGACTCCGCGATCGAGTACGCCGAGGAGATCCGACGGAGCGGCCACTACATCGCCTCGGACGCGCTCCAGTCGACGCGGACGGCCCGGACCATCCGCACCCGCGCCGGCGCGATCTCCACCACGGTCGGCCCTTTTGCGGAGACCAGGGAGCAGCTGGGTGGATTCTTCGTCATCGAGGCCAAGGACATGGACGAGGCGTGCGCGGTTGCCGCGAGGTTCCCACCGGGGCGCGTCGGGGTGATCGAGGTCCGGCCGGTCCAGGAGCTGACGCACTCTCGTGATCGACGCGGTCTTCCGACCTGAGTCGGCCCTTCACCTTGACGCCTCGGCAGTCTGTGAGCAGGCTGGCAAGGACGACGACTCGGCTCGACAAGGAAGGATCATATGCCAGCCCACAAAGTGGTGAAGCACGACGCGTGGCTCAAGGCACGGAAGAAGCACCTGGCGAAAGAGAAGGAGTTCACCCGGATGCGCGACCAGCTCAGCCGGGAGCGGCGCGATCTGCCCTGGGAGCTCGTCGAGAAGCCGTACGTCTTCGAGGGCGAGCACGGGACGCAGACACTCAGCGATCTCTTCGAGGGACGCAGTCAGCTGGTCGTCTATCACGCCATGTTCAGCCCCGACACCGCGGGACCCCATACGCCGTGGACAGCGGACGCGCCCTGCTACGTCTGCTCCTTCTGGATGGACAACTTCAACGGCATCACCATCCATCTGAACCACCGCGACATCACGATGGCCGCGATCTCGCGGGCCCCCTATGTGAAGCTGGCCGCCTACAAGAGGCGGATGGGCTGGGGCTTTCCGTGGGTGTCCTCGCTCGGGGGCGACTTCAACTTCGACTATCGCGTCTCGTTCACCGATGAGGAGCTGAGGGCCGAGAAGGTCGACTACAACTACCGGCTCGAGCCGTGGTCAATCACCGAAGGGCCCGGCATCAGCGTGTTCCTGAAGGACGGCGGCCAGATCTATCACACCTACTCGACCTATGCGCGCGGGCTCGACATGCTGAACGTGGCCTACCACTACATGGATCTCGTTCCGAAGGGCCGCGACGAGGCCGACGGCGGCGCCAATGTGTGGGTTCGCCGTCGCGACGAGTATCGAGACTGATGTACGGCAGCCGGCTCCTCACGACGATCGGGCTCGTCAGGCAAGCGAGGTCAGGCGGCTTCTGCCCGGCGTGTCGAGTCCTGATGAGGGCCCGCGACGCCACGCAGGAGCTGGCCAAGCCCACGGTGGCGGCGCTGGTCGTTCTCGCCGTGGCCGGCGTGGCCTGGGCGGCCATGGTCCACCATGCGCACGCCATGGCCGGAATGGACATGGGCCTCGGCCCGATCGAGTCCTTCGCCGTGACCTGGGTCGTGATGATGGCCGCGATGATGTTGCCCTCCGCGCTCCCGGTGGTCCTCGAGTTCGCGCGAACCGCCGAAGGGCGAAGGCGATGGCAGGTCGCCACGGGAGTGCTGGCCCTCACATACCTCGGCGTGTGGCTGGTGTTCGGCGTGGTGGGCTACGCGCTCTACACCGCCGCGGGAATGCCCTGGCCCAACCAGGCAGCGGTGGTTGGACTGGCGCTCGCTCTGGCCGGCGTCTACTCCGTCAGCCCGATCAAACGGGCGAGCCAGGCCCGCTGCCGCGAGCTGTGCGCGCTGCACGGGCCGCTTCCCTTCAACCTGTTGCGGAGCGCCGCTGTCGCCGGCGCGCGCTACGGCCTCAGCTGCCTGGGATGCAGCGCGGCGCTCATGGTCGCCATGGTCCTCATCGGGATGTCCAGCCTGTCGTGGGCGGTAGTCCTGGGCGTCGTCGTGCTCATCTACAAGCTCGCGCCTCCACTGCACATGCGACATGAGCTGGTGCTTGCGGCCGCTCTGGTGGCGCTCGGCGTGGCGTACGTGGTGATGGCTTGAGGCGGGTATCGGGGCGGGCGCTGGGGTAGGCGTCGGAGGACCTCGGGCGCCCCGCTGCCGGAGCGGGGCGCCCGGGTCGTGTCAGGCCGACTTCAGCGCGTCGTACACGCCCGACTCGAGCTGGCCGTAGAGCTTCACGGCCTTCGCGTCGGCGAACGGCAGGATCTGAGTCATGATCAGTCCGGTAACCTTCTTCGCCGGATCGAGCCAGTAGTACGTGTTGAAGAGGCCTCCCCAGCTGAACGTGCCGGCGCTGCGGCCGTTGGGCCCGGCCTGGAGGTTCATCATGTAGCCGAGGCCCCAGCGGACGTCCGCGCCGGGGAAGAAATTGACGTCGTTCGACAGGGCAGGCATCGCGGTCTTGAGCACGCCGCACTGGATGTTGCCCGTGTGGTTCTGGTTCATCAACGCGACGGTCTCCGGCTTGAGGATCCGCGTGCCGTTGAGGCTGCCGCCGTTCAGCAGCATTTGCAGGAACACCATGTAGTCACGCGCCGTCGAGTACAGCGGGCCGCCCGCCGACCAGAACTCGGCCTTCACCGGCACCGCCTCCAACGGCTGCACCGCGAGCGAGCCGTCGGGCTGGCGCGTGTGCAATCGCGCCTGGCGCGCACGCTGTTCCTGGTTCATGACGTAGCCGCTGTCCTTCATGCCGAGCGGCCCGAAGATCTTCTCGCGGAAGTAGTCCTCGAGCGCCACGCCGCTGATCGTCTCGATCAGGCGGCCCGTCCACTCGATGTTGATCCCGTACAGCCACCGGGCGCCCGGATCGAACACCAGCGGCTGGCGAAGCGCCGCCACCTTGCCGGTGGCCCGGCCCGGCATCCCGGTGGCCTTCATGTAGCGCCCGGTGTCCGGGTCCCAGATGTCGTAGCTGAACCCGGCGGTGTGGGTCAGCAGATGGCGCAGGGTGATCGGCCCCTTGGCGGGGCGCACCTTCGGCGCGCCGGCGGCGTCGAAGCCTTCGAGGACCGTGGGCGAGCCGAGCGTGGGGTCGATGTTGGGCACCGGGCCCTCGAGCGTGAGCTTGCCCTGCTCCACGAGTTGCATGGCCGCAACGGTGGCGATGGCCTTCGTCATCGACGCGATGCGAAAGACGGTGTCGGGCGTCATGGCGGCGGCCTGGTCGAGCGCGCGCGGACCGAAAGCGCCCTCGTACAGCACGCCCTTGTCGGTCGCTGCCATCGCCACGACGCCGGGCACATCCTTGGCGTCCACCGCCTGCTTCAGGACGCTGTCGATGCGTGCGCCACGACCGGCCTGGGCGTGAGCACGACGGGTGGGCATGGCGGTGCCGACAGTGGCGGCGACGGCCAGAGCGGCGGTTCCCTTCAGCACGTCGCGGCGGCTCTGCGGTGACGTCATGGCTGGATCCTTCCTCGGAGGGTGGGTGGAGGCCCCCCTATAGGGGCGCCATGGGGAAGAGCGACGCGCTCAGATTCATCCTCGCCCCTACGTACAGCGCGGACACGGGCCTGTCAAGCAACGGCGAACGAGCTGGCGAAGCTGAAAGGTCACGCGCGCATGGACCTTGACGACCCGCCACGGGCGAAGCACCATTCGGCCCAGTGGCCTATCCCGGATGCGTCCACGGGTCGTCTCCGGGAATGGCCTTCTATGTGCCCACGCTCGGAAGACGGGGGGACCAGCCATGGGTCGAGAACGTCTCAAGAAGGTTGCAGCGCTGCGCTACGTCCTGCTGCTGCCACTCCTGCTCCTGGCCGCCCCTGCGGTGGCGCAAACGCCCACGGCGGGGAAGCCAAAGGTGGACCGCCTGCTGATGGGGCTCATCACGCCGTACCTGGATTATGTGCGCCCCTGGATCAATGGGACGGCCGATCACAATATTCAACACGATCCCATGCTCGAGTGGCTCGTGGAGGTCGACGCGGAGACGGGCCAGTACAAACCCTGGTTGGCGGATAGCTGGACGCTGGGCCCCAATGGGAGGTCCTGGAGGGTGAAGCTGCACAAGGGCGTGCAATTCCATCATGGGTACGGCGAGTTCACGGCCCAGGATGTCGTCCACACCCATGCCCTGTGGTGCGACCCGAACTACCCCGGTCGGAAGGACCCACCGGTGGCTGGCTACCGGGCCGGCATCTGTCAAGTGCAGAAGATCGAGGTGGTCAATGCTCACGAGATCACCATGCACTGCAAGGTCGTGTGTCTGGACATGCCGTTTTACTACTCGAGCGCTTCGAACGTCATGATCTTCAGCAAGAAGCAGTGGGACGCAGAAGGAGAGACGGGTTACGACCGCAAGCCAGCCGGGACGGGGCCGTACATCTTCAAAGAGCGACAGCTGGGTCGGTATGTCCTGTACGAGCGGGCGCCAACCCCGCATTGGAAGCATGGCGTGGTGGACTGGAAAGAGATCAAGATGACGTGGACCATCGAAGAATCGACGCGCTTTGCGCAGCTGATCGCGGGCGAGACCCACCTCACCGAGGTCAACAAGGACCTCACCGACGATCTGGTCGCCAAAGGCTTCAAGCTCATCCGGAGCCGAGGCACCGCGCAGCAGATGCAGGTCAATTTCGGCGGGCTCTACTTCGGCACCGAGGACAAGGCCACGGGGCGCTATACGGAGTACGGAGGCACCACGGGCAAACTCGACCCGAAGCTTCCCTGGGCGAACGTCAAAGTGCGGCAGGCCATGAACAAAGCGATCAACCGGGATGAGTTGCTCAAGGTGTTGTACAAGGGTCGGGCCAGCCCCATGTACGTACATGGGTTCTACCCGGACCTGGAAGGCTGGGACCCCACCTGGGAGAAGCGGTTTCCGGCGATGTATGGCTTCGACCGGGCGGCGGCGAAACGGCTGCTCGCGGAGGCGGGGTATCCCAAGGGCTTCAAAGCCAAGGCCTGGCTATATCCCTTCGCCGGCGCTCCCGAAATGATCGCGGTGATGGAAGCCGTGGCCCTTCAGCTGCGTGAGGTGGGCATCGAGATAGAGCTGCAAGAGGCCGACTGGGTGGCTGCGGTGCGCCCCAAGTTGCAGAAGCGCGAGGCCAGTGGGTATCTCTGGGCCATCCCCCCTTCGAAGAAGGCGGTAGAACCGCAGCTCGCTGTCTTCAACGTCGGCAAGGGCATCGGACATATCTTTCAGACTGATGAGATCTACAAGATGTGGGAAGACCTCCTGCAGATCACCGATGCCAAGGCCAGAGATGCCCAGCTGCGCAAGATCGGCAACTACAAGTTCGAAAACTTCGAGACCATCCCCTTGTTCGACGTCTTCATCGAGGTCGTCGTCGACCCCAAGATCGTCGCGGACTGGCCTTTCCCTGGCTGGGATGGGGGCGACGTCGGCCACACGTGGCGAATCATGGCGTGTAAACAGGAGA
This sequence comes from uncultured Candidatus Rokubacteria bacterium, assembly GCA_963827505.1. Classification (GTDB taxonomy): domain Bacteria; phylum Methylomirabilota; class Methylomirabilia; order Rokubacteriales; family CSP1-6; genus AR5. Next base: position 1,470,708 of record CAWHBD010000001.1, read on the forward strand.
AGCCCTGCAAGTAGTAGCCGAAAAGGGTTAGCGGCTGCTCCGGCCGCTAACCCCTCGACCCTCCACCTCTACGACGAGCTCGCGCCCGTTCCGGGTTATCTCGCCCCGTCGCGCAGGGTCGGGGCGCCACGCTTCAACAACGCCGCCGCTTCCTTGGCCACCGCCGTGCCCTCGAAGAAGCGCGGGTTCTGCGTGCCCCACAGCCGCACGGCATTGCCGAAGACGAAGTCGTGGAAATCGCTTTCGGTGATGTGGCCGTCCTCGACGAGCTCGAACGCCTCGGGCAGCGGGTCGCGCATGTCGACGACGTCGAAATGCCCGATATCGGAGCTGTAGATCGCGTTGATCCGTGCGCCCAGCGGCATCGCCTTGCCGAACGCCACCGCGTTCATCCGGTCGTCGGCCTCGCAGCCGAAGTAGTACGGCGTGGCGTAGAGGTCGATCCAGTCCTGCTTCTGGGTGATGTTGCAGTGGATGTAGTCGTCGGGCGGCATCCCGCCGGTGAGGAAGTCCTCTTCGAGCGGCCAGCCGTCGCGCCTGTCGAGCTCGGCGGCGATATCAGCGTAGCCGTACTTGTCGACGAGCTCACGCAGCAGCGGGCGATTGAGCTTGGTCGGGTCCATGTTCGCCATGCCCTTGGCACCGCGCCGCTCCCAGTGCTCGATCAGGTCGCAGAACAGCTGGCAGCCCCAGCCGACGCCGCCTTCGAGAAAGGCGAAGCGAAGATCGGGGAAGCGCCGGGTCACGCCGCCCAGGAACAGCGCCTTGGCGACGTTGTGGCCGGCCGCGGCGAAATGGCCGATGTGGTTGAAGGTGAAATTGGTCGGGCTGTTGCGCTCGCCGTAGGAACGACCGCCGGTATGGAAGGTCGGCGCGATGCCGAGCTCGCGGCACTTCTGCCACAGCGGGTCGTAGTCGTGCTCGCTGTCGAGGCCGAGCTGATCGAAGCCCTGAGCATAGCGGGCGAGGTCGGCGGGAGCGCCCTTGGCGTGCGGGATCGGCCGGCGCACGCCGCTGCCGAACATGCAGACCTTCGCGCCCAACTGGCTGGTGACGAACGTCAATTCCTCGAGCGCCTCGTCCGGCGTGTGCACCGGGATCACCGCGGCCGGGGTCAGCTTGTCGCCGAGGTCCTTGAAGTACTCATGAGTGACGACGTTGAAGCCGCGGATCACCGCGCGCCGCGTCGCGTCGTCGGCGATGCGCGGGATACCGAGCCCGGCGGTCGGGTAGACGATCCCGAAGTCGATCCCGAGCTCGTCCAGGCGGTCGTAGAGCATCCGGGGCATCATGGCCGTCGCGCGGTCGCGGGTGTTGGTCGATTGCCGGCCCCAGAATCCCTCCATCGCGACGCCGCGCTCAGCGCGCTGCTGGGGGGTCATGCTGAGCGAATCCGGCCCGCGCCGCTGCGACTGCAGGAAGCCGTTGGCGCCGAGGTCGCCCGTGACCTTGCGGATCTTCTCGGCAAAGACGGGGGCGTACTCGACCCAGTGCCCGTCCCCGTCGATGACCGGATGCGTGAGCCCCTTGCGGATCTCTTCGGGCGTATGGTGCGCGCTCATCTGGCTCCTCCCCCGACCGGTGAAGTGCGATTTCGGGTGAGCGTATGCTCCCAGCCCAACCCAAGTCAAACGGCCTGAGAGGCCTGCGGGCGTATCACATTTGACAGGCCCGGCGCCGGCTCGCGATGTCTCGACTCCCCCCTTCAGCGGGGCTACGTGGATTGGTGTCGAGCTTCGAATTCGGCGAACTCTCCCATGAAGGGCGCGGCGATATCGGCGTTGACCTTGCAGTCCAGCAGAATGGGGCCTTCCGGCTTGCTCAGCACCGACCCGAGAGCGCGCAGCTCGTCCAGGGTGCGGATGGTGTACGCCTGAAACCCGAAGGCGTCCGCCACCGTCGCGAAGTCCACGTCCGGGAACACTGATTTCGCGACGGGGAGCTTACGCAACGCCAGAAAGTGCAGCTCGGCCCCATACGCGCAATCGTTCATCAGGACGATGATCAACGGGATGTCCTCCCGGATCACCGTCTCCAGCTCGCTCATGGTCATGAGGAAGCCGCCATCGCCAACCACCAGTACCGTGGGGACGTCCGGGCGTCCCTTCGCCACCCCCAGCGCCGTGCCAAAGCCCAGACCGATGGATGCGAACTCGCTCGTCATCTTCAAGTGTCCAGGTGTGGGGACGGTGATGTAGGGCAGGATGCCGAGGAAGTTGCCGGCGTCGTACACGATGTTGCGCTCGCGGGGAAGCAGCTTGTCGAGCTCGACGCCCAGCGCACGAGGATCCACGGTACGGGGTGTGTGCGCCGGCTCGAAATCGTGCGCGACGTCGAAACCCGCGATGCGTGCCAGGTTCTCCGCGGTGTGAAAGGGCTTGTCCGGGCCGGACCGGGCCGGCAGCGCCGCCAGCAGTTGCTCGGCCACCAGCCGGGCATCGCCCACCACCGCCACGTCCGCCGTGGTCCACCGCCCGATGTGGCCTCGCACGCAATCGACCTGGACGATGGGCACCTGGGGAACGGAGGCGCCGAAGCTCATGGTGAGAAAGTTCAGCCCGGCGCCGAACACCAGTACGCAATCGGCCTGGTCCATCATGCGCCGTCCCATGGCGTGGGAAAAGGATCCCAGGATTCCCAGGTTGTACGGATGGCCGTGGAACATGTCCTTGCCGCGCGCCGAGGTCATCAGCAAGGCGCCCGTCTTCTCCGCCAGGGCCTGCAACGCCACCTTCGCTCCGGCTCGATGAGCGCCCATACCCGCCACGATCATGGGACGCCGGCTCTTGCTCAGGAGCGCCATGGCGGCGTCAACGGATTGTCTGCGCGCGCCCGTTGGCTGGCTGGCAGGAGTGAGCTTCGGTTGCGTCGCCCCCCAGACCTCCACATTCATCATCTGCACGTTGGTGGGCAGGAGCAGGGCGGCCAGAGCGCCGTGGCTGGCGGCGGCCACGGCATCGGCCAAGGTCTGGCGCGCGGTGGCCGCGCTGGCGGCCGTGAAACAGGTCAACCCTGCAGCACCCAGCACGGCCTGGGCGTCGAAACCCTTGTAGTCGGGACCGATGCCGTTGATGCCTCCGCTGCCCACGGCGGCGTCACCATAGATCACCAGCACCTTCGATCCCATGCGACTGGCCGCCACGGCGGCGTGAAGGCCGTTCGCCGTGGCCGGACCACGACCAATGATAGCCACGCCCAGCTCCCCCGTGGAGTAGGCATAGCCCTCAGCCATGGCGATGGCATTGTTCTCGTGCCGCGCTCCGACAAACTTGACGCCGAGGCCATCGAGCGTCACCGCGAAGACAGCGGTGTCGTCACTCATGAGTCCGAACACGGTGCGGATCCCCAGGGCATGGATGTCCTCGGCCAGGATCTGGAACACCGGCACGATCCGACTGTTGTTCATATCGCTTCCTTTCCCTCTGGGGCTCCGGCGGTCGACGCCGGCCCGGGACCGTCCCCCAGCGCCACCGTCACCGACACGACCGTGGCCTCGATATCGACTCGCGGACGCCGAAGCACGACCACGTCGCCGGCGCGCTTCCCGAGGAGAGCCCGCGCCACGGACGACGAGACACTAATCTACCGCCGGTGGTAGGTCGGCCCGTGGCCGAGGAACTGCGCGGGGTGAATGTGTCGTGGAGAGTATTCCCTAGTTTGCGTCGATCCGCACCTCGGCGCAGAACGGCCACATCTCGGTGGCAGCCCCCGTCCACCCTCCCGAAGAGGCGCCGGTCCTTCCAGATTGCCATCGCTCGCCAATCGCGATAGAGACTTTCATGGATAAAATCAGGAGCCTGACATGCTGGATCTTCTGATCAAGGGCGGCACGGTGGTCGATGGCTCGGGGGCCAAGCGCTTTGTGGCTGACGTCGGCATCTCGGGCGGGCGCATCATGTCAGTCGGCCGCGTCAGCAACCCGGCCCGGCGGGTCATCGACGCCGACGGGCTGATCGTCGCCCCCGGATTCATCGACGGCCACACTCACATGGATGCGCAGGTGATGTGGGACCCCCTGGGGACCTGCTCCTGCTACCACGGCGTGACCACGGTGGTGATGAGCAACTGCGGCTTCACGCTGGCGCCGTGCAAGCCCGCCGACCGCGAGTGGTACGCGAGCTGCCTCTCCTACGTCGAAGACATCCCCGCGGCCGCCATGGCGGCCGGCATCGACTGGACCTGGGAGACGTTCCCGGAATACCTGGCGGCGGTCGAGCGGCGGCCGAAGGCCCTCAACCACGCGATGTACGTCGGGCACTCAGCGCTGCGCATGTACGTCATGGGCCGCCGTGCGCTGACCGACGAGGCCACCGGCGACGATATCCGCGCGATCACACGGCTCATCCAGGAAGCGCTCCGCGCGGGCGCTGTCGGTGTCTCGACCTCGCGCACCCATACGCACATGACCCCCGAGGGCTCGCCGGTGGCGAGCCGCCAGGCCGCCTGGAAGGAAGTCGAGGCGATCTTCGCCGCGATGGCCGAGCTCGGCACCGGTATCTTCCAGATCGGGCAGGAGCTCCTCACGCACAAGGTCAATGTGGCCTTCCTCGAGCGCATGAAGCAGCTCGCGCTTGCCTACAAGCAGACGGTCATGTTCGGGCTCGTCGGCACGCGGCAAGGCGACGACCCGGTGTCCTGGCAGACGCAGGCCAAGATCATCAAGGACGTGAACGACGCCGGCGGCCGCATGTTCGGCCAGGGCACCACCCGCTCGATCAATGCCATCTTTTCCCTGAAATCGTACCTCCCGTTCGACGTTCTGCCCGAGTGGCAGGCCGTACGCCGCCTGCCGCTGGAGGAGCAGAAGGCGCTGCTGCGAGACCCCGCCCGGCGCCGGCAGCTCGTCGAGGCCGAGGCCCAGATGAAGCCGAAGGACAACAAGCTTCAGGGAGGCGGCGCGGCTACCACGGACGCCCGAAAGCCCGACTACGACAACCTCTTCGTGCTGCAGGGTGTCGACTGGAACGATCCCACGGTCGAGGAGATCTCCCGGGCGCGGGGGACGCACCCGGTCGAGACCATCATCGACCTCTCGCTGGAGAATCCCGACCAGGTGTACGTGCAGCCGGTGGTGAACGAGAGACCCGAGGACGTGCTCGGGATGCTCACGCACGACTTCACCCTGGCGACCTTCTCCGATTCGGGCGCGCACCAGGCGCAGGAGATGGGCTCGTCGCTCCAGACCCACTTCCTCCACTACTGGGTGAACCGCCGCGGGGCGTTCACGCTGGAGCAGGCGGTCCGCAAGATGACGCACGACAACGCGCAGGCCTTCGTGCTACCGGGCCGCGGCCTCGTCAAGGACGGGTACTATGCGGACCTCGTGCTCTTCGACGCCAATCGCGTACGCCCGCACGTGCCGAAGATCGAGACCGACCTGCCGGGCGGCGCTCGCCGCCTCGTACAGAAGGCCGACGGCATCCGAGCAACGATCGTCAACGGTGTGGTGACGCTGGAAAACGGCGAATCCACCGGAAGCTTCTCCGGCGAAGTGATCAAGGGCCCGCTCGCGCGGCGCGAGTAACTCCTCGGATCAGGCGTGTGGACGCCCCGTGAAGCGCGGCGGCCGCTTCTCGAGGAAGGCGGCCACGCCTTCGGCGCGGTCTGGGTCAGCTCCTTCTTCCTTCGCGCCCAGTCGTACCATGGTGCAGACCATACGGCAGGCGAGCGTCGAGATCCGGGGATATAGTGTCGCCAGCGGACAGGAGAGGGCGCATGCCTGGGAAGCGGCGCGAGATGCACTTCGGCGTGTTCGTGCTCGGCACCGGCAATCACTCCGCCGGATGGCGCTACGACGGCGCGGCGACCAGCAACAACGACCTGTCGGTCATCCAGGAGATCGCCCACCACGCCGAGCGTGGCAAGTTCGACCTCCTGTTCGTGTCCGACGGGCTCGTCATGGACCCCGGGGATCACCCATCATTTCTCTGCCGGTTCGAGCCGACCACGCTCATCTCGGCCCTGAGCGCCTCGACGCGGCACATCGGCCTCGGCGCCACCGTGTCGACCAGCTTCGGCGAGCCCTACCACGTCGCCCGGACCTTCGGCTCGCTCGACCACATCACCAGGGGTCGGGCCGCCTGGAACGTTGTGACGAGCTCGGCCGGCAAGGCCGCGCTCAACTTCAGCCGCGAAGCCCACATGGAGCACGACCTGCGTTACGAGGTCGCCCAGGAGTTCGTCGACGTCGTCAAGGGCCTCTGGGACTGCTGGGAGGACGGGGCGATCGTCGCGGACAAGGCGACCGGCGTCTTCATCGACCCGTCGAAGGTTCGCCCGCTCGACCATCGTGGCCGGTTCTTCCAGGTGAAGGGCCCCATCAACATGGCCCGTTGCCCTCAGGGTCATCCGGTCATCATTCAAGCGGGCGGCTCGGAGGCCGGGCTCGAGCTCGCCGCGCGGACGGCCGACGTCGTGTTCTCCGTCGTCCAGGAGCTGTCGGCCGCGCAGGCGTGCCTATCGCGATCTGAAGGGGCGCATGGCGAAGTATGGCCGCACGCCGGATCAGATCACGGTGCTGCCGGGCGTGATGCCGATCATCGGAAGCACCGAGGCGGAGGCCCGCGACAAGCTCTCCCTGCTCCAGAGCTGGCTCACGCCGACCAACGCCCTGACGCTGGTGACCAGCCGGATCGGGTACGACGTGACCGGCTTTCCCCTCGACGGGCCCGTGCCGGCTCCGCCGCCCGACGCGAGCAGCCAGACCTTCTCGCGGGTCCTCTACGAGACGGCGCGACGGGAGAACATGACCCTGCGCGACCTCTACAACCTCACGGCGGCGGCCCGCGGCCACTGGGTCCTCTGCGGAACCCCCAAGCGCATCGCCGATACGCTGGAGGAATGGTTCGTCGAGGAAGCCGCGGACGGTTTCAACGTGCTTCCCCCATACTTCCCCGGCGCGCTGATCGACTTCGTCGACCTGGTCGTGCCGGAGCTTCAGGCGCGCGGGTTGTTCCGGCGAGAGTACGAGGGGACGACGCTGCGTGACCACTTCGGGCTGCCGCATGTGCCTGCGCCGGCGAGATAACTCCTGGGTGATGTTCGGCGCCGCCAGCGACCAGTGGCTCGATCTCCCGCCACCGCCCGACGCCCGCCTGCATCGCGGACGCCTTGGGGCGAATCAGCGGTCAAGGCTCCATCCACGGCGCGGCAGACGCCAACAGAAACGGAGGACCAGCCGATGAACGCGGAGCAGCAGCATCCTTCCCCGGCCGCCGTACTTGGAGCGGCGCGGGTCCGCCGCAAGCGAGGATCGCGATGGGCGGTCGCCCTCTGCCTCGTGCTCTGCGCCTGCTCGGCGCCGTTGGTCCCCTACTCGGCCGACACGCCCCCGCTCGTCCTCGCGCCCACTTCCCTGGCGGGCGTCCAGGACAAGCGAGCGCGCTTTCGTGAAATCTACTGCGCGGTGCTGCAGGCGCGCGGTCGCGAGCTGCCCGACTACCGCCCCTGCGAGGACGCTCTGACCCGCGTCGGCGCCGAACCGGCCGCCACCGCCAGGCCCGTCGATCTCGGCCCGTCGACACGCCGCCTCGTCGCCCTGGCCGTCCCCGGCGTCGGGTACGAATGCCTTGAAGCGTGGCTGCAACCGCCCGGCACCGTCACCAAGCACGTGCGCCAGTTCGGGTACGACGCAGCCTGGCTCAAGGTCGACGCGCTGTCGAGCAGCGCGAACAACGCGCGCCAGATTCGCGACGCCCTCCTGGCCATGCCGGCGGAGGCCGCCGCGCCGCGCCTCGTCCTGCTCGGCTATTCGAAAGGTGCGCCCGACATTCTGGAGGCGGTGGCCACGTACCCGGAAATCCTCGACCGCATTGCGGCGGTGGTCAGCGTGGCCGGCGCGGTCGGCGGCTCGCCGCTCGCGAACGACGCGAAGCAGTATGAAGCCGAGCTGCTCCGGCACTTTCCGGGGGCCACGTGCACGGCCGGCGATGGGGGCGCCGTGGACAGTCTGAGGCCGGCCACGCGCAAGGCGTGGCTCGCCCAGAACTCGCTGCCGCGCGGGCCGCGTTACTATTCGCTCGTAGCGTTCCCGCAGCCGCAACGCATCTCGTCGATTCTCAAGTCGAGCTACAACAAGCTGGCGCGCATCGATGCGCGCAACGACAGCCAGCTGATCTTCTATGACCAGATCGTGCCGGGGAGCGTCCTCATCGGCTACCTCAATGCCGACCACTGGGCCGTCGCGCTGCCAATCAACCGCGTGCACACCACGATCGCCTCGATCGTCGTAACTGAGAACGCCTACCCGCGCGAAGCGCTCCTCGAGGCGCTCTTGCGTTTCGTGGAGGAGGACATGGCGATGACACCCCTATGAAGGGAGACCGAGCGCGCTGAAGCTACGCAAAGGGTACGGGGCGATATACATCGCCGATCGGGCGCGGTACCCTCATACCCTCGGCGGGTTCCGTACTCTCAGATCACGGGAGGACGCCCCGATGCTCAATGACAAGCTGCGAGTAGTCGCGATGGGCGTGGTTGCGCTCGTCTGGTTGAGCCTCCCCGCGGCCGCGTTCGCGTGGATCTACCCGGAGCACCGCGACATCGCGGTCCGCGCGGTAGAGCAGCTTGATCCGGAGCGCAGGGCCGTGTTCGACCGCCTCTGGCGCGACGCCCGCATCGCGCACGAGATGCGCCTGTGCGAGCAGGGCGCAGATACCAAGCAAGGGGTGAAGCCCTCTTGCATCGACTGGGCCGCGCTGTCCGCGATCGCCGGCGATCATTCGTGCTCGAGCAAGGACTTGACCGCGGTCGTCCTGCAGTCGGACTGGATCCTGTCCGTCGCCGATGTCGCCGCGAGGCTCAAGGAGGACCTGTCACAGATCGACGTGCTCCCACCGAGCCAGCAAGACCCGGGGAGCAAGGACGCGATCGCGGATATCCGGCGTCGAATGCAAAGCGAGACGGCCCGGGCCGCACGTCTCAACGCGTTGCGGAGCGCGGACCTCCGGATCCAGCGCGCCGATCCCCACTATGTGAGCCGGGCGGGCTCCAACAACGCTCACTTCCTGCTGCCTCGCCCATCGACCGGCACGACCTCAGGGGACTACGCGGCGCTCACGCTTCGGCCTGGTTCCGAAATCAGCGCGATCGGGGTCTACGCCTGGTATCACCTCAGCGCTATGGAGAAGGCCACGCGGCTCGCCAACGAGCAGCTGGCGCCTGACGTGCGAGAAGCGCTGACGCGAGCCATGCTCTTCGACGAAGCCTTCGCGCTGCACTTCCTCGAGGACGCGTTCGCGGCGGGCCACGTGGCGGGCGCCTGGGGCGATTCCTCGCAGCGTCAGGGCACACACGACTTCTACAACGCCGCCGGGTTCGAGGCCTTTCCGTGGAAAGGCAGCAGTGAGTCGATGGTGTTGATGGGTGACGCCCACATGCGTCCGGAGGACCTCGACCGGGCCGCGGGTCCAGTCCGCACGAGCCTCGAGCAATTGCTCGATACAGCGACGGGCCGATCGCGGGCCGCCAACTTGCCGCACGTTCCGGCAGCGCTCCTGCATCCGGACTCATTCGATGTCTGCAAGAACAACCGTCTCCTCGAACGGCCGGAAGCGCTGCCGGCAGAGCGCCAAGCGATCCGCGATGCCTATTTCGTGGATCTGCGCGAAGTCTTGCTGCCGACGCCGGTGCCGGGCCTGGGCCCCGGACTCGGCGCCATGCCGCGGTCCCGCAGCGAGGTGGGGCCGTTCGTCGGGCTGGCCGGGTCGGTCGACGGGCGCGGGATCAATGGAGGATTCGGCGCGTCAGCAGGCTCCGGCATCATCGCCGGGGTCGAGCTGGCCGCTCGCGTCGGTCTGGGTCTCGAGGGCGTGATGGGTGACTCGGGAGACGGCCTCGTGTTCTTCTCGCTCGGGCTCCGCGGGGACTTCGCGTCGACGAACTCCGTCGCCGACTCGGCCCGCGCGAATCAGGCCGGAAGCCTAGCGGCCGCGATCCCCTCCCGCGCGGGTGTGACGGCGCGCCTCAGGATGCCCTTCTATTTGATACCGGGCGACCTCGTTTTCCTCGCCCCGCTCTACTTGATCGCGCCAGAACGCTACCAAGGAATGGCCGTCACCGCCATCAATGGAGGATTGATCCCGTGGCAGTCCGGCCTGGCGACCGGGATCGGGCGCTTCCAGTTCGTGCTGGGGCGAGAGCTGGGCGTCACGTTCTACGGGCTGATCGGAGAGGACCGCGTGTTAGCGGAACCCGCGACTCCGGGGGCCCCTGCCCGCGTGGTCGACTTCAAGTCGATCGCGTTCGATCTGCCCATCGTGGAGTACCGTCCGTACCGGTCGTTCGGGAGCAATCAGAGCTCGAGCCTGCTCTTTCAGCTCTTCGCCGGGATCGACGTTCCTCACTCGGCCAAGGCCGTAGGGCCGGCTGGAGCACCGACCCCCAACCTTAGTACCGTTTATTCCTTCGGCATTCGGCTACTATTCGATTGGCGCTATTACCCGTAGGCCCGGACAACGGCGCCTGCACGATCTCGCCGGGAACCTCTCTACACGCTGCTAGCGAGGATCGCGATGATGCGCGCGACTGATCCGGCCGCTCGCGCCCCTGCGCGCCGCGCGCCGCTGGCGGCCGCCCTCTGCCTCGTGCTCTGCGCCTGCTCGGCGCCGTTGATGCCCTACTCGGCCGACACGCCCCCGCTCGTCCTCGCGCCCACGTCCCTGGCAGGTGTCCAGGACAAGCGAGCGCGCTTTCGTGAAATCTACTGCGCGGTGCTGCAGGCGCGCGGTCGCGAGCTGCCCGACTACCGCCCCTGCGAGGACGCCCTGACCCGCGTCGGCGCCGAACCGGCCGCCACCGCCAGGCCCGTCGATCTCGGCCCGTCGACACGCCGCCTCGTCGCCCTGGCCGTCCCCGGCGTCGGGTACGAATGCCTTGAAGCGTGGCTGCAACCGCCCGGCACCGTCACCAAGCACGTGCGCCAGTTCGGGTACGACGCGGCCTGGCTCAAGGTCGACGCGCTGTCGAGCAGCGCGAACAACGCGCGCCAGATTCGCGACGCCCTCATGGCCATGCCGGCGGAGGCTCCCGCGCCGCGCCTCGTCCTGCTCGGCTATTCGAAAGGCGCGCCCGACATTCTGGAGGCGGTGGCCACGTACCCGGAGATTCTCGACCGCATCGCGGCGGTGGTCAGCATCGCCGGCGCGGTCGGCGGCTCGCCGCTCGCGAACGACGCGGAGCAGTATGAAGCCGAGCTGTTCCGGCACTTTCCGGGGGCCACGTGCACGGCCGGCGATGGGGGCGCCGTGAACAGTCTGAGGCCGGCAACGCGCCAAGCGTGGCTCGCCCAGAACTCGCTGCCGCGCGCGCTGCGCTACTATTCGCTCGTCGCGTTCCCGCAGCCGCAGCGCATCTCGTCGATTCTCAAGTCGAGCTACAACAAGCTGGCGCGCGTCGATGCGCGCAACGATAGCCAGCTGATCTTCTATGACCAGATCGTGCCGGGGAGCGTCCTCATGGGCTACCTCAATGCCGACCACCTGGCCGTCGCGATGCCGATCAACCGCGCGCACACCACGATCGCCTCGATCATGGTAACTGAGAACGCCTACCCGCGCGAAGCGCTCCTCGAGGCGCTCTTGCGTTTCGTGGAGGAGGACATGGCGATGACACCCCCATGAAGGGAGATCGAGCTCTCGTCAGCTGGCAGCCCCAGCCGACGCCACCCTCGAGGAACGCGAAGCGCAGATCGGGGAAGCGCCGGGCCACGCCGCCGAGGAACAGCGCCTTGGCGACGTTGTGGCCGGCCGCGGCGAAGTGACCGATGTGGTTGAAGGTGAAGTTGGTCGGGCTGTTGCGCTCGCCATAGGAGCGGTCGCCGGTATGGAAGGTCGGCGCGATGCCGAGCTCGCGGCACTTCTGCCACAGCGGGTCGTAGTCGTACTCGCTGTCGAGGCCGAGCTGATCGAAGCCCTGGGCATTAGCGGACGAGGTCGGCGGGAGCGCCCTTGGCGTGCGGGATGGGCCGGCGCACGCCGCTGCCGAACATGCAGACCTTGGCGCCCAGCTGCTTGGTGACGAACGTCAATTCCTCGAGCGCCTCGTCCGGGGTGTGCACCGGGATCACCGCGGCCGGGGTCAGCTTGTCGCCGAGGTCCTTGAAGTACTCATGAGTGACGACGTTGAAGCCGCGGATCACCGCGCGCCGCGTCGCGTCGTCGGCGATGCGCGGGAGACCGAGTCCGGCGGTCGGGTAGACGATCCCGAAGTCGATCCCGAGCTCGTCCAGGCGGTCGTACAGCATCCTGGGCATCATGGCCGTCGCGCGGTCGCGGGTGTTGGTCGATTGCCGGCCCCAGAACCCCTCCATCGCGACGCCGCGTTCAGCGCGCTGCTCGGGGGTCATGCTGAGCGAATCCGGCTCCCGCCGCTGCGACTGCAGGAAGCCGTTGGCGCCGAGGTCGCCCGTGACTTTGCGGATCTTCCCGGCAAAGACCGGGGCGTACTCGACCCAATGCCCGTCGCCGTCGATGACGGGGTGCGTGAGCCCCTTCCGGATCTGTTCGGGCGTATGGTGTGCGCTCATCTGGCTCCTCCGCCGACTGGTGAAGTGCGATTTCGGGTGAGCGTATGCTCTCAGCACGACCAGTCAAACTGCTTGACGAGGCCCGCGGACGCGTCACATTTGACAGGCCCGGCGTCGACGCGCTATGTGTCGCTCGCACACCAGCGCGCCGGGTCGGCGGCCTCCTGGGCCGGGCTGCCTCGCGACGGAGGACGGGATCATGGGGCTCAAGGAGCGGGGCGCGATCACCGGGATCGGTGAGACGGCCTACAGCCGCAACTCCGGCAAGAGCGTGGTGGCGCTCCAGATGGAGGCCTCGCTCGCGGCGATCGCCGATGCCGGGCTGGCGCCGACGGACATCGACGGCATCATCGCCTACGCACCCAGCGGCGTGGTCGCGGAGGACTTCGTCACCAACTTCGGCATTCCCGACCTCCGGTTCTCGGCGACCACCCCCATGGGCGGCGCCAGCGCGGTCGCCGCCGTGCAGTGCGCCCTCGCGGTGGTCGCGACCGGCGTCTGCCGTCACGTCCTGATCCCGCTCGGCCGCAACGGGGCCTCGGGCAGCCGGATCGGCGCCCGTGTCCGTGAGATGCCGCAGTTCCGCGTCGTCAGCGAGTTCGAGATGCCGGTGGGGGCGCTCGCGCCGGTGCAGCTCTACGCGCCCATGGCCCGTCGTCACATGGAGCTCTACGGGACCACCGGTCGCCAGTTCGGCGAGATCGCCGTGGCGACCCGCCGGCACGCCGCGCTCCACGGCAACGCCATCATGACCGCGCCCATCACGATCGAGGATCATCAGGCCTCGCGCATGATCGCCGACCCCCTCCGGCTGCTCGACTGCAGCCTCGAGAGCGACGGTGCCGCCGCCGTCGTCGTCAGCGCGGCGGAGCGCGCCCGGGACCTGGCCCGGCGGCCGGTCTACGTGATGGGCGCCGCCGAGGGCCATCCCGACTCGCCGAGCGTCATCTCGCAGCGTCCGGACCTCACGACGCTGGGCCTCGCCAAGGCGGCGCCGCGCGCGTTCGCGATGGCCGGCGTCGGGCCGGCCGACATCGACGTCGCCGAGATCTACGATTGCTTCACCTTCAACGTCCTCTGTCAGATCGAGGACCTCGGGTTCTGCCGGAAGGGCGAGGGCGGCCCCTTCGTCGAGGGCGGAGCGATCACGCTGGGCGGCCGGCTCCCGATCAACACGCACGGCGGGCTCCTGTCCCAGGCGCACATGGCGGGTCTGAACCACGTCGTCGAGCTCGTGCGGCAGCTGCGCCGCGAGGGCGGAGCGACGCAGGTCCCGGACGCCGAGATCGGCCTCGTCACCGGGTATGGCGACATGGGCGACGGCTCCCTGGCCATCATGCGGCGAGGCTGACGCGATGGCGACCGAGGCGGCCGCGAAGCCCCTGCCCGAGCCGACGCGCGATTCGAAGCCGTACTGGGACGGCCTGAACGAGGGTCGCCTGCTGCTCCAGCAGTGCGCGGCCTGCATGAGGATCCGCCACTATCCGCGCCCGGTGTGCGACGCGTGCTATTCGATGGAGGTGGCATGGATCGAGGCCTCCGGGCGGGGCCGCGTGCATAGCTGGACCGTGGCGCACCACCCGTTCCACCCCGCCTTCAAGGAGGAGTTGCCCTACATCGTCGCCATCGTCGATCTCGAGGATGGCGTCCGCATGAACGCGCAGATGCGCGGGGTGACGCCGGACGAGATGCGCATCGGCTTGCCCGTCCAGGTCATCTTCGAGCGAACGAAGGAGGGTGTGACCCTGCCGGCGTTCGTCCGCGCTCAGTGAAAGGAGCTTCCATGTCCGCCAGCGTCTATGATTTCACCTTCCTGAAGGGCGTGAAGATCGTCGATTTCACCCAGTTCGAGGCTGGTCCGTCCTGTACCGAGGCACTCGGCTGGCTGGGCGCCGATGTCGTGAAGATCGAGAACCCGACGATGGGCGACCCCGGCCGTCGTCTTCGCCCCGGCCAGCCCGACACCGATCCCTACTATTTCCACGCCTTCAACGCCAACAAGAGGTCGATCACGATCAATCTCAAGTCCCCCCAGGGGCTCGAGCTCGTCAAGGACATGATTCGCCAGGCGGACGTGATGATCGAGAACTTTGCCCCGGGCGCCATCGAGCGGCTGGGCCTGTCCTATGACGTCGTGAAGGCGATCAATCCGGGCATCATCTACGCCCAGGTCAAGGGCTTCGGCGAGGGCAGCCCGTTCGAGCACAACCTCGCCTTCGACATGATCGCCCAGGCGTGCGGTGGAACCTTCAGTGTCACCGGAGACAAGAACGGCCCGCCGACCCGCCCCGGCATCTCGATCGGTGATACCGGGACCGGCATGCTGATGGCGATCACGATCCTGGGCGCGCTGTACAAGCGCCGCGAGACGGGCGAGGGTCATCGTCTGCAGGTCGCCATGCAGGACGCGATGCTGCACTACATGCGCATCAACTTTGCGACCCAGGGCCTGACCGGGAAGCCGGCCCAGCGCGGCGGCAGCAAGGTGCCCGGCGTGAGCAACGCGCCGATGGGGCTCTATCCGTGTGCGCCGGGCGGGCCGAACGACTACGTCTACATCATGACCAGCCGAGCGAACCCGGACCACTGGGACCGCCTGCTGAAGCTGATCGATCGGCAGGACCTGATCGGCGACCAGCGCTACCTGACTCCCGCCGACCGTGTCGAGCGGGAAGCCGAGGTGGATGAGGTCATCTCCGTGTGGACCCGCAAGCACACCAAGCTCGATGCCATGAAGCTGCTGGGCGACGCCGGCCTTCCGGCCGGGGCGGTGCTGGACACGGATGAGCTGAACAAGGACGTCACGTTCGAGCAGCGCGGAGTCATGCAGACGATGATCCATCCCGTGCACCGACCGTTCAAGATGCCGGGCTGGCCGGTGCGCGTCGACGGGAAGGCCGTGCGCATCACCTCGTCCCCCATGCTCGGCGAGCACGCGGACCAGGTGCTGAGCGAGTGGCTGGGGCTGACGGCCCAGGCGGTGGCGGAGATGAAGCGCGAAGGCGTGATCTAAGCGACCCGGACCCCTGCATGACGTCAGGCCGAGTCTCCAGCGGGACCGCGACCGCGTGGTCACGCCCCGATTCGGCAGAACCCCGCTGCCGTGGTCCAGTACCCGCCGTTGCGCTCGCATTCTCTACGCTGAGCGTCGGTCGGGGTCGTGCCCTGAGGCTGACCATTCTGAGCTTGTGCGAGAAGGGCACAGCCGCTCGTCAGCGTCGCGATGAACGATGCAACCACCAGCACGCTCGCTGTGCTCACGCCGTCCTCCAGATGTCGACAGCTTACCTCCGGGTCGATGCCGCGGCTGGGGCCGACCCGAAGCCCGACGCTCTGATGGTGTCGATAGTCTCGGCGACTTCGCCCTACGATGACAGAACGGACGGAGGACATCCATGATCATCCGCTCACTCGCCCTTGCGAGCCTTGCCACGCCGCTCCTCGCTCTGTCAGCGCCAGCCGCCATGGCTCAATCGACCACATCGCCGCTTGCCCCAGCCGTCGTCGCGCCGCTGACGGCGTCGGCGCCTGCACCCAGACTCGTGATCGATCCGCCTCTGGCGGAGCCCTTGAGCCGGGGAGTCGTGTTCATCCATTACCGCAGCGAGAATCTTCTGCTCGTCCCGGTGTTCGGTCCGAAGGCGGTCGAAGTGTCGCCCCCGATCGGGCATCTCCATGTCGCGCTTGATGGCGCCCCGTGGGGCTGGGGTAACACCAGCGGTGAGCCTCTCATCATCTTTGGTCTTCCGGCCGGGCCGCACAAGCTCGAGATCACGCTCGTGAACCCAAACCATCAGCCCCTGGGTCGAAGCGTGGTGGAGTTCGTGATCCCGCCGCGAGACGCGGCGCCCAAGAGCCGCTGACGACATCCGCCGCCGTCGCGTCATCCGGCGAGTCGCTCCTGACGAGGTTAGAACTCGGGGCGCGGTACGGTGTGCTGAGTAGCTCGGAGGACATGCGCTATGAGACGGATCGGTTTCTTGCTGGTTGGCCTTGTCGCGATAGTCGGCGCGATCGCCTCCATGACTCCCCACTCTGGACAGGCCGGCGAAGGGGCCGCCCCGACTACGGGCCAGCCACAGCCTGGTGCGGTCAAGTCGGGGGACGACCTGGCGCGCAAGCTCGCTCGGCGCGAGGTCCAGCGCTCGCCGTCATCGATCCCAGGTCGCGAGATCGTGCAAGTGGAGACGCTGATCCCGCCTGGAGTCGAATCCGGGTGGCACGCGCATCCCGGAGAAGAGGTCGGCTACATCATCGTCGGCCAGGTCGAGATGATGGTACAGGGACGCGCCACCGTCGTACTGCACGCAGGGGATGGATTCCTCATCCCCCCGCGAACCCCTCACAATGCGCGCGACATCGGTCCGGAGACCGGCCGGATGCTGTCCACTTATATCGTCGAGACAGGCCAGCCGATCGCGACGTTCGTTGACCCACCCCTTCAGAGGTAGGGCGCTCAAAGGAGCCTCCCATGACCTTCGAACACCCGCAGCACCGCGTAACGGCCGCGACCGCTCTGGGCCTTCTCTTGATCGCGTCCCCCGGCTACGCCCAGAGCGTTGCCCCCGCGACCGAGGCGCCCACGATGACCTCCCAATCGCAGTCCACCGCCCCGACCTCTGCCCGGCCGCGGACGGCGGCCGAGGGCACCGCAGTCCGGCCGTTCCGGATCCGCGTTCCGAAAGGGGAGCTCGTCGAGCTTCGGCGGCGCATCATGGCTACCCGCTGGCCCGACAAGGAAACGGTCGGCGATCACTCGCAGGGCGTACCGCTCGCGATGGTTCGGGAGCTCGCGCGCCACTGGGCGACCGACTACGACTGGCGCAAGTGCGAGGCGAAGCTGAACGCGGTGCCGCAGTTCATGACGACCCTCGATGGCCTCGACATTCACTTCATCCATGTCCGTTCGAAGCATGCCGACGCGTTGCCGCTGATCGTCACGCACGGCTGGCCCGGCTCGATCATCGAGCAGCTGAAGATCATCGATCCGCTCACCAATCCCACCGCCTATGGCGGGAGCGCCTCCGACGCCTTCCACGTGGTCATTCCGTCCATGCCCGGCTACGGGTTCTCGGGCAAGCCGACGAGCCCCGGCTGGGGCCCCGAGCGCATGGGCCGAGCCTGGGCAGAGCTGATGAAGCGGCTCGGCTACACCCGCTACGTCGCCCAGGGCGGCGACTGGGGGGCCTTCGTCGTCGACCAGATGGGCTTGCAGGCACCCGCGGGCCTGCTCGCCATCCACACCAACATGCCGGCCACCGTTCCCGCTGACGTCGACAAGGCTCTCCTGGCCGGCGCCCCGGCGCCATCGGGTCTCTCAGCCGACGAACACCGCGCCTATCAGCAGCTGGAAAGAACCTTCAAGCAAGTCGACTACGCCCGGCTGATGGGGTCGCGTCCGCAGACCCTGTACGGGATCGCGGATTCACCCGTCGGCCTCGCCGCCTGGCTTCTCGACCACAATGACGCGGATGGCCAGCCGGCGGCGACGGTCGCCTCGGCCCTCAGTCGCACCACGAGCACCACCGGCGAGCTGACGCGCGACGAGATCCTCGACAACATCACGCTCTACTGGCTCACAAACACGGGGGTCTCGTCGTCCCGCCTCTACTGGGAGTACAAGGGTGGCTTCTTCAACGCCAAGGGCGTCTCGATCCCGGTGGCAGTGACCGTCTTCCCCGGCGAGCAATATCAGGCACCGCGGAGCTGGACGGAGCGGGCGTATCCGAAACTGATCTATTACAACAAGGTCGACAAAGGCGGCCACTTCGCCGCGTGGGAGCAGCCCCACCTCTTCGCGGCCGAGGTGCGCGCGGCGTTCCGATCGTTCCGTTGACGATTCGGATTTGGATCACCAGGAGGATCGAGTCTCCTAACGCGTCGTCACGTCGACGAGCAAAAGGAGGCCAAAACCGAGGGCAGCGAGCAAGCCCGAGAAACGTGGGCTGTTGTGGAAGGCCTCGGGAATCATCGTTTCCGCAGTCATTGCGAGCAGTGCTCCGGCTCCGACTGCCTGCAGCCGCGGTGGCCACGCCTCACCGAGCGACCCGAAGCCAATGTACCCCACCGCGATTGCCACCGCCGCCCCGATGGCGATCCCATTCCAGAGCAGCAAGATGTAGGTGTAACTCCGGCCGGCAGCCCGCATTCCGGCCGCGCTCGACAACGCCTCGGGAAGGTTGCCCAGTGAGAACGCGATCACCAGCGCGAGGGGTACGACCCGGTCTCGCAGAGCGATTCCCAACACCATCGCCTCCGGGACCGCGTCAAGCGCGGTGCCGAGCGCGATGGCTACTCCGCTGCCACGCCACTGCGACTCGGTCGGCTGCTGGATACAATCGCCGCATCGCTTGCGCCGAGCGGCACCGAACTGCCCGAGAACCGCGTTGCTCGCGCTGAACACGGCCGCCCCGAGCAGCAGTGACAGCGCCGCCGTCACTGGCCCGGCGACACGAATCGCGTCCGCCGCCACTTTGAGGGACACGGCGGCCAGCACCAGTCCCGCGCCCACCGACATGCCCATCGCAATTGCGTGGTGCGACAGTCGGGAGAACAATCCGGCGATCACACCGACCAGCAGCCCGACGGAGGACACTGCGCCCCACGCAAGGGCAGCCCAGACTTCACTAGCACTCGTGGGCATGCACAGACTCGGCTCGCAAGCTCACGAGGCTAGGTCGTCCCGAACACTCGAAGAGCGTCTCGTCACGAAGGCGTGATCGAACCGAGCGCCTTCTCGACCTTCGGCTTGACCTCGCCGATCATCAGTTCCATCGAGCGCATCGCCGCCTTGTGGGGCGTGTTGCCCACCTTGAACGAGAAGCACACATGCACGGGGTGGGTCGCGTGGATCTCGGCGACGAGCTTCTCGGCGACCGTGTCGACATCACCGATCAGCAGATTGTCGTAGATGGTCTCGAGCGGCGGCTCGTCGGGGAACGGAACATCGACCAGCACGGTCCCTTGCATGACTTCCTGCCGCCGCCGGAGACTCGATGCCAGCCGCGTCTGATAGCGCGCGTTCTCGGCGAAGCGCATCCCCTCCTCGCGGCTGTTCGTGATGTGGGCAAAGCGGTTGATGGTGACGTGGGCCCGGGATACGGATGCCTTCTCGGCGGCGAACGCGGCCACGATATCGGCATACTGTTCGGCCAGCAGGGCGGCGCCGCCCACCCGGCCCGACGAGAGTACCCGATAGCCATGCCGCGCGGCGGTCCGGAACATCGCCTGGGTATGGCCGGCGACGTAGATCGGCAGCGGGTTCTGCACCGGGCGGGCCGGGATATGCGTGTCCGGAATCCGATAGTGCTTGCCCTGGTAGCTGAAGAAATCCCGGCTGAAGGCCAGGTCGAGGATGTCGCAGAACTCCTCGGTCATCTCGAGGTTCTGCGCGATGTCGGTGCCGAACCGCTCGAACTCATACGGCTGGTAGCCGGCGCCGATGCCGAGCATCAGCCGGCCGTTCGACAACGCGTCGGCCGTGGCGATCTCGGCCGCGAGACGCGCCGGGTTGTACAGGGGCAACACCACCACCGCCGTGCCCAGCCGGATCCGCCTGGTGATCGAGGCGCAGTGCGCCACCATCATCAACGGCGACGCGCACAGACAGTAGTTCGAGAAGTGGTGCTCGGCGAACCAGGCAATCGTGTAGCCGAGCTCGTCGGCCAGCCTCGTCTGCTCGGCCACTTCGCCGAACACCTGCGCGGTCGGCTTGTCCGCCTCGCGCGCCCCCATCAGATTGAAGATCCCGAACTCCATCGCCTCATCCTCCAGTCGACAGCTCGACATCACGCCAGCGCCCGCGTCACAAAGCACAGAAGATGGTACTCCACGCCCCGACCCGGAGACGGGCTACAGCGCGGCCTGCACCCGCCGGCGAAAGTCGTCGGCCCCGAGGCGCAGAAGGCCCAGGGCCGAGATGGTCACGAGGTTGGCGCCGAGCTTGATGAACTCCGCGATCCCCGCGGCGTCGCTGGGCGAATTGCCGCCCACGCCGACCAGCTTGCCGCCCGCCCTGATCCGGGGGATGACCTGGCGCATGACCTGACGAACTGCCGCCGCGCCCGGGTTGCCCATGCTCTGGCCGAGGTCGCCGGACGCCACGTGCAGCACGTCGATCCCGGGCACGGTGAGGATGGCATCCAGGTTGTCCACGGCTTCGGTCTCTTCGATCATGGGAATCACCAGGAGCTCGGCGTTGATCCAGCGGGTCGATTCGTCTCGAGATACGCCGACGCCGTAGTCGTGGGCGCGTCCCCCGGCCATCCCGCGATGGCCATTTGGCCAGTACCGGGCGGCCCTGGCCACGGCCTCGGCGGCCCCGCGGGTGTTGACGTGCGGCACGATGATGCCCTGCACACCGCGATCCAAGAAACGCAGGATCGTTGAGTCCTCGTGATTGGGAATGCGGGTGATGGGGGTGATGCCGAACACCTCGGCGGCCCGGACCATGTGCTCGACCTCGTCCAGGCTCATCGGGCCGTGCTCGCAGTCGATCATGACGAAGTCGTAGCCGATCGCGCCGAACAATTCGACCTGGTCCGGCGCCGGGCGGCTAATGATGGCGCCGAAGACCACCTGGCCCGCGGCCAGTTTCGCCTTGGTCGTATTGGTGCGCATGGCTCTCCGCGCCGGCGGCCGTCGCTCGGGCCAGCTACTTCAACGGGGGTTCGACGCCGGCGGGCAGCGGGACGCGCGCGACGTTCAGCACCATCGAGACGAGGCTGTAGTAGCCGACCGCGCCCACCAGGTCCATCACGCCGCGCTCACCAAAGGCCGCCTTCACGCGCGCAAAGGGCGCGTCCGAGACCTGGCCCGTCGCGAGCAGCTCGGAGACGAAGTCGTACGCGATAGCCTCGTCCTCTGCCATGCCGCGCGGGGCGCGTCCCGGCCGCGATGGCGTCGGTGATGGCCGGCTTGAGCCCGGCCTCGATGGCGAGCCGACGGTGCGCGTAAAACTCGTACTGCGCGGTCCACTTCCGCCCGGCCATGATGATGGCCATCTCGTTGACCCGCGCGGGGATCGACGTGCCGAACCGCACGAAGGCGCCGACCCGCTGGACGAGATCGCACAGCTCCGGACTTCGCAGCAGAGCGTTGAACGGCCCGCGGAGGCCCGCGCCCCGCGGGCCCGACTGGATCGCCTCCGCCACGCGCTTCTGCTCCGGCGTCATGGTCTCGTTCGTCAGCGTGGTGAATCGTCCCTCGCTCATTGGCGCGATGTCCCTCCCTCAACGAGTCGGCGTAGTCTAACTCACGGCCACGTCGTCGCGCATCGGAGTCTGCGCGGCGAGTGCCCCTCGAACCCGACCAACCTGCAGCCGGCCGCCTCCCCGGCTAGCGGCGGCGCGGCCCCTTCGCGGTCACGAGGCGCAGGACGGTGAGCTCCGGCCTCGTGCCGAGGCGCACGGGGGGACCCCACGTCCCCGTGCCGGCACTGACGTACACCCACATGCGGCCGCGGCGCGAGAGCCCCGCCGCGTGCGGCCCGTGGACCAGATGAATCACGAACGTCCACGGGAAGAACTGGCCGGCGTGCGTGTGTCCCGACAGTTGCAGATCGAAGCCGGCCTGCTCGGCCAGCGGCGCGATCTTCGGATTGTGCGCCAGGAGCAGACGGAAGGCCGGCCGCGCGTCCCCGTCGGTCGCGAGGTCCGGACGCGGCCGCGCGTCGGGATCGGACATCCGCGCGGCGAAATCGATGACGCCACCGATCAAGAGCCGGGCCGCGCCACGCGCAATCGTCACGTGAGTGTTGCGGAGAACACGAAATCCCATCGCCTCGAAGTGCGCCGTCCATGGCGCCGCCCCCGAGTAGTAGTCGTGGTTGCCGAGCACGAAGAACGCCCGGCCCTCGGACGTCAGCGCCGCGAGCGGCGCGACGTGGGCCGCCAGCCGGGGCACCGACCCGTCCACGATGTCGCCGGTCAGCGCGATGAGATCCGGCGCGAGCTCCTTCGTCATCTCGACGACCCGCTGGACGTATGCGAGCCGCATCGTCAAGCCGGCGTGCAGATCGCTGATCTGCACGATCCGAAATCCGTCCAGATCCGGCGCCAGTCCCTCCACAGGAATATCGACGCGACGGACGTAGGGGCCCCGCAGCGCGGCCAGGGCGCCGACGCCGACCGCGGCCAGCGCGACCACCGGCACCCACACAGCGCCCGACTCATCGAGTAGTGTGTGCACGGTCGCCAGGGGCGGCAGCCAGGCCGTCGCCAGCAAGAGCCCGTCTCGTCCCACCGTGAGCACGAGGAGGAAGCTGAGCCATCCCATGCAGAGGAAGCTCAGCGCCTGCACCCACTCGTGCACCCGGCCTCGGCGGTCCCGATCGCCGAACCAGTAGACGACCGGAAGGATCCACACCATGATGAATGGTGCCGCCAGCGCCACCCGGACCGGCGCCGTCGAGGTCAGTCGAGTGGCGATGTAGGCGTAGCCGACCACGAGGATGGCGCTCACCACGAGCACGAACGGATGAAGGAGACGTCTCACCCGCCGATGCTACCAGAGCCCGCGCTTCCGGACCCCGCGAGCGTGGAGATAGTGAAGCGCGCCAGCGCCTGCTACTCTGCCGGCGCGAGGCCACCGCGCTTCGCGGCGGCCGAGGGTCGGGTCGAAACCATCTGGGAGATCACGATGGGCCAAGCCATCGAAGAGCTCGCGCACTTCATCGCCGGTACCCCGTGGGAAGCGATCCCCACGTCCGTCCGTGAGCATGCCAAGCTCGTATTGCTCGACACGGTCGGGGTGATTCTTGCCGGCTCAGTCCAACCCGAAGTCGCTGGCGTCCGTGCGCGACTGACCGCGACCGGAGGCCATGGCGCAACGATCTACGCGCCCGGAGCGCCGACGTCCGATCCGCGCACGGCGTCGTTTCTCAATGGCCTGGCCGGACGCTCCATCGAGCTGTGCGAAGGCCATCGCTACGTCGCCTGTCAGGGTGCCGTGCAGGCGTTGCCGGCAGCATTGGCCTGCGCCGAATGGCTGCAACGATCTGGCCGGGAGACTCTGGCCGGGCTCATCTTCGGGTACGAGGTCGCGGCCCGACTGGGCGCGGGACTGACGGCGCGCCCCCTCGCGCACCAGAATGGCCAGGCGCCCTTGCTGGGCGCGGTGGCCGCCGGCGCCCGGGTGCACGGATTGAACGGCGACCAGGCCAGCCTGGCGCTCAGGATCGGCGCGATCCTGATCCTCACCCCGGGGTATACGAACGCGGTCGCCGGCGCCACCGCGCTGAACGTCGCCGGAGGCATGAGCGGCCTCGCGGGAACATTGGCGCCGGAGCTGGCGCTGGCCGGTGTCGCCGCGCAGCCGAACGCGATCGAAGAGGCGTTCGGGCAGTTGGTCGGCGACGGCTTCCGCCCCGAGGCAGTGACGGAAGAGCTCGGCCAGCGCTGGGAGATCACGCGGAACTACTTCCGGCTGCGCGCCTGCTGCAATCCCATCTATTCGGCGCTAGACGCGCTCGAGGACATCCTCGCCGAGGACCGGCTGCTTCCCGACAGCATCGCGCACGTGGAGGTCCGGACCTATCGCTTCGCCGCCAACATGCGGGAGCCCGACCCGATCAACGACTTCGCGGCGAGGTACTCGCTTCCGCACGCGGTGGCGGCCTTGATCCTGCGAGGGAACGCGGGATATCACGCGTTCACCGACGAAGCGGTCCGGGATCCGGCGATCGCGGCCCTCCGCCGGAGAGTCACGGTTCGCGAGGATCCGGCGCTCAACGTCAGCGTGCCGCGACTCAAGCCGGCCCGGGTCACCGTCACGCTCACCGATGGGCGTCGGATCACCCGACTGCGAGAGAGCGCTCGCGGCGACTTCCAGGATCCCTATCGAGAGGACGAAGTTCGGGCGAAGTTTCGGGAGCTCGCGTGTGTGGTGCTCAGCCCCGGCGCCGTCACCCGCACGGAGGAGCTCGTCGACCGGCTCGATGAGCTGCCGCGCCTCTCCGACCTCGTCGTCGCGCTCAGGGCCTGAGCGGTGAACGGTCGGGGAGGTCGCGGCGGCAACGCCTGACCGCAATCGTCCACGCCGGCAAGGTTCCACCATCGTCGGGTCAGGCGTGGACGCCGATGATCTTGTCCCAGTCGGCCGCGTGCTGGTAGGCGTACGCGACCCGCATGAGGAGCGGATCGTCGAAGAAGCGTCCCACGAGCTGCATGCTGACCGGGAGACCCGCCGACGACTTGCCCACGGGGAGGGCGAGCGCCGGGTGGCCGGTGTAGTTGAAGGGCTGGGTGTTGCGGCTGCCGCCCCTGCTCGCCGACAGGAGATTGTCCTCGACGGCCTCGAGGTAGCTGCCCGGCCTGTGGTTCTTGGGTGCGGTCATGATGCAGGTGGGCATCACGAGCACGTCGACGTCCGCCAGCGCGGCGTCGTAGGCCTTGATGTAGGTCGGCCGCACGTTCTGGGCCTTGGCGTACACGCCGCCATGATAGTTGCGCCGGCTGAGCTCGGCCGCGATGAGCGACAGCTTGGTGCGTGGCGCGAGCAGGTCGGCCTGGGAGGCCCAAAGCTTGTTGATGGCCGCGATGACGGAGGCGGGGTAGTAGGTCCTCGTAAACGCACCGAAGAAGCCGGTCTTGAACAACGCCAGCGCGCCCTCGCCCGTGAGCGCGGCCTGGGCCGTTCGGATGGCATGGTGCGCGGGGATGGAGACCTTGGCCACGCCGGCACCTGCCTTGGCGAGAACGTCGACCGCGGCCAGGACGAGGTCGCGCACGTCGTTCTGCGCCTCGTCGAATCCCTCCTGGAGCACACCGATGCGGAGCCCGGCGACGCCGTCGGCCAGCCGGCCGAGCACGTCCATGCGCGTGGGGACATCGCGCGTCGAGCGAGGATCGTACGGGTCGTACCCAGCCGTCGCCTGGAGCGCTGCCGCCGCGTCCTCCACCGTGCGGGCCATCGGACCGGTGTAATCGATGGACTGGTCCGAGCCGAACCCGATTCCGAAGTGCGACACGAGCCCGAAGGTGGGCTTGTGGCCGATGATCCCGCAGAACGCCGCGGGGATGCGAATGGAGCCGCCCTGGTCGCCGCCGAAGGAGATGTCGACCTGGCGAGCGGCCACGGCCGCGCCGGAACCCGACGACGATCCGCCGGTCACGTGCTCGTGATTGTGCGGATTGAGGGGACGACCGAAGTCGCCAATGGCGCCGCCGGTGCCGAAACCGCCACTCAACCCATTCATCACGTTCTTGCCGATGATGGTGCCGCCCGCCTGCAACACGCGGGTGACCACGGTGGCGTCGAAGTCGGGGATGAAGCCGTCGAGGGCGAAGGAGCCGAAGCTCATCGGCATTCCGGCGATCGCGATGTGGTCCTTGAAGCTGATCGTCTTGCCCTTCAGCAGGCCGTCGGCGGCTCCCTCGATCCGACACTTCCACATCCAGGCATTGAGGGGGTCTTCTTCTGAACTCGGCCGCCAACCAGGTTCCCGGCCGGCCGAGACCATCGGCGGCCCGGGCTCCTCCAACCGCGCTTGCACGAAGGCATCGAGCTGGCCTAGCTGTTCGATGAGGTACTTTCGGTACAGGACGGCCTCCTCCGAACTCAGGTGGACGCCCAGCCCCTTGGCCACCGCCACGACTTCTTCGACGTCAGGGACCGCGTACATAGGCCTCTCTCCTTGTGCTGAAGGGTGCTCACGGCGCTCTCATCGGGCAGGACTGGACCCGGCACGCCCCGTGAAGCGCGGCGGCCGCTTCTCGAGGAAGGCGGCCACGCCTTCCGCGCGGTCCGGGGTGCGGGCGGCGATTGCCTGGTTGCGCGCCTCCATGTTGAGGACGGCCTCCAGCGACATGCCGAGCCCCTGGTAGAGTCCCGTCTTGGCCAGCCCGTATGCCACGGTCGGCCCCTGGGCGAGCCGCTCGGCGAGCTTCAGCGTCTCTTGCTCGAGCTGCTCCGCGGGGACCACACGGTTCACGAGACCGATCCGCAACGCCTCCTGCGCGTCGATGATGTCGGCGAGCAGGATCATCTCCATGGCCTTGGCGGTGCCGACGAGGCGCGGGAGGAAGTACGTTCCTCCACCGTCCGGCACGAGACCCACGCGCGCGAAGACCTCGCCGAAACGCGCCGTGTCGGCCGCGATGCGCAGATCCGTGGCCAGAGCGATGTTCAAGCCGGCGCCCGCGGCCACTCCGTTGATGCTGCCGACGATAGGCTTGTGGAGCCGCTGCATGCGCAGGACACAGCGGTTCAGGCGCTCGATGAGCGCGCCTCCGGGATCGCCGTCGAAGAACGACGGCGGGCTTCGGCGCCGCCGCGCTTCTGATCACCGCCGGACGAGAACGCCCGTCCAGCGCCGGTGAGGACCACCACTCTCACCGCGGTGTCGGCCTCGAGCTCGATGAGGACGCGCTCGATCTCGCCCATCATCGCCTCGTTCATGGCGTTCAGAGTGTCGGGGCGGTTGAGCGTGAGTGTCGCGATGCCGTCGTGCCGGTGGTACAACACGGATTCGGTCGTCATTCGCGGGCTCCTTGACGATTGCGCGTTCAGTTCGGGTACACGATCGTGCGCAGCATGATCCGGGGGCGGGTCCGTCGTCGACTAGTTCCAACCCCACCAGGCGCACACAGCCTGGCCCATGACGAGAGGCTTGTCACGCTCTGGCAGCCAGGGTAGCTCCTCGGTGAACATCGTCACGCACTGCCGCCAGGAGCACGGCATCTTCGTGATGTCGGTTCCCCAGAACATGCGCGCCGGCCCGAAGGCGTCGTAGATCTGGCGCAAGTACGTGTGCATGCTGGTGAACGGATACGGCCCGCTGCAATAGCCTGGTGCGCCGGTCGCCTTGACGGCGACGTTGGGATGCCGTGCCAGCTCGATGAGCGCCGGCATGTGCTCCATCGCCGCGTCGTCCTTCAGGGTGGTGTTGCCCCCCCGACCGCCCAGGTGGTCGATGGTCAGCTGCAGGCCCGGATGACGCTCGGCGATCCGGCCGATGTGTGGCAGCGAGTCTGTCGCCAGCATGGCGATCGGCACGCCAGCCCGCTCGGCGGCGGCCCACAACCAATCGAGCGTCCCATCGGCCAGCCAACCCCGCATCGGCTCCTGAAGGAATCCATAGCGCAGCCCCAGCATGCCCGGCTGGTTCCGCCACGTCTCGACGAGAGGGCGCTTGTCCGGCGAGCCCAGCGGGAAGGCGCCGAGGATGGCGAAGCGACCGGGAAAGTCTCGCACGGCCTTGAAGGCCATCTCGGTCGAGTTGGGGTCCCAGCCCGGCGGGTGGATCACGGCCGCGTCGACACCGCCCTCGTCCATGAGGCCCACGGCCTCCTCGGTGGTGAACGAGGTGACCTGGCGATGGGCCATGTTGCTGGGCAGGCCGCTGCCCCAGAGATGGATCTGAGCATCCACGATACGCATCAGGCCTTGAGAGTATCCTGTGTGGGCCCTTGCCGCACCCCCTCAGCGGAGGAGAGCTCATGGTCAGCCGCACGAAGCACGATGACTGAGGCGATCCGCATCGCCGTTCTGAACTTCGTCCATGAGACGGTGACGTTCCTGCCCAACGACACCACGCTCGACGACTTCGTCCATGACGGTTCGCCGGCCAGAGGCGAGGCGCTGCTCGCCTGGGAGCCGCGCTCGTACATGGGCGGCTTCGTGAAGGTGGCGCGCGAGCATGCCGGCGTCGAGCTGGTCGGCATCGAATCGCCGCTCTGGCCCAGGACCGGTACCGGCTCGGGCTGGATCACGAGGGAGGCCTACGAGCACTTTCTCGGCCGCATGATCGCCGAGCTCGAGCGTGGTGGAAGATGGCACGGCGTCTATCTCGCCCTGCATGGCGCGATGGGCGTGCGCGGCGTGGCGCGGCCCGAGGCCGACATCGCCCGCCGCGTGCGCGAGGTCGTGGGCCGCGACGCCTTCATCGCCGGCACCTTCGATCCGCATGGCAACGAGGACGCCGAGTTCCTGCGCCAGGCCGACTTCGCGTTCTGCGCGAAATACTTCCCGCACTACGACAGCCGCCTGCAGGGCGAGCGCGCGGCCCGCATGCTGATCCGCGCCATCCGCGGCGACTACACACCCGTCAGCGCCACGCGTGAAGGTGCCGATCCTGACCGCGACGGTGCTGCAATGGACTGGCGCCTCGCCATGGATGGACCTCGTCCAGCGCGCACTCATCTGGGAAGCGCGCGAGCCCGACCTCTACATGAACGTCTTCTTCGGCTTCCCGTTCGCCGACGTGCCGGATGTCGGCATGACGGTCCAGGCGATGGCCAACGGCAAGCCCGAGCTTGCGCGCAAGGCTGCTGAGGACGTCGCGACCTGGGCATGGCGCCGGCGCGAGGCGCTGCTGAAGACGGCGACGGTGCATCCCATCCCCCACGGCGTGAAGCTCGCCAAGGAGGCGGTGGCGCGCGACGCCTGGCCCGTGGTGCTGGCCGACCATTCCGACCGCTCTGGCTCGGCGACGTGGGTGCTGCAGCAGGTGATCGCGCAAGACCTGGCCGACGTGCTGATTGCCACCATCGCCGATCGCGCCGCCGTCGAGGCGGTCGTGGCCAAGGGTCTGAAGGCCGGCGATCCGTTCGACATGGACGTTGGTGGCCTGGCCGACGAGTCCGCCGGCCAGCCGGTGCGGATCAAGGGCACGATCGCGGGCGTGGCGCACATCGCCGGCAGGCACTGGGTGAGCGTCGCCTTCGGGCGAGGCAACGTCGTCCTGATCAGCGAATATCTCACCCAGGTCATGGACCCGCTCGACCTGACGGGGCCGGGATTCACCATCGATCAGTTCAAGGTATTTGCGATCAAGTCGCGCGTGCACTTCCGCCGCGGCTTCGACGATTCGGGCTTCGCGAAGACAATCCTGCTGGTCGAGCCGGAGCAGCCGTTCCTCGGCACGGTACGGCTCGAGGCGCTGCCCTACCGGAACGTCGACATCTCCAAGTTCTATCCGTACGGCGACGTCAGCTTTCCCTGAGTGAGGCACGACGCACGCGCCCTTCCCGCAAAGGAGCCGACCATGCTGATCGTCGACGCGCAGATTCATCTCTGGAATGCGGGCAACCCCACCAGCCCGTGGCACCGGCAGATCCCCGCCTATCTCAAAGAAGATGCCCTGAAGGAGATGGACGCCGGCGGTGTCGATGCCGCCATCCTCACGCCGCACACGCCGTGGGATCCGAACGCGAACGAGCTCTGCATGGAGGCCGTGCGCGCGCATCCCGACCGGTTCGCGATCCTCGGCAACTTCCCCCTCGACAAGCCGGAGAGCCGTGCGCTGGTCGACACGTGGAAGCAGCGCCCGGGCATGCTCGGCTGCCGCTTCACCTTCATCGGGCCGGAGCAGAGCAAGTGGCCGACGGACGGCACCGTCGACTGGCTGTGGCCGGCCGCAGAGCGCGCCGGCCTGCCGATCGCGATGATGGCGGCGAACTTTCTGCCGAAGGTCGCCGAGGTCGCCCAGCGGCACCCGAACCTCAAGCTGATCCTCGATCACCTCGGTCGCCCGAGGGGGGACGCCAGCCCGAGTGAGCGATGGGCGAATCTGGCGGACGTGCTCGCGCTCGCGAAATATCCCAACGTCGCGATGAAGGCGACCGGCGCGCCGAGCTACTCCGATCAGCCCTACCCGTTTCGCGACATCCACGACAACCTGCGCCGACTCTACGACGCCTTCGGCCCCGCGCGCTGGTTCTGGGGCACCGACATCACGCGCATGCCGTGCCCGTGGCGTCAGTGCGTCACGCTGTTCACGGAAGAGCTGCCCTGGCTGAAGGGCCGCGACCTCGAACTGGTCATGGGCCGGGCCGTCTGTGACTGGCTCGGATGGAAACGATAGGAGAGACGACATGAGAGCCAACAAGCTGCGCGAGCTCCTGAAGGCCAACAAGCCCACGCTGTCCACCCACATTCACACCACGTGGCCGTCCGTCGTGGAAGCCATCGGGCACACGGGCCTCTACGACTACGTCGAGTTCGTCGGCGAGTACGGCCCCTTCGACCTGCACGACCTCGACAACCTCGCTCGAGCCGGGGACATCTACAACATGTCGATGCAGCTCAAGGTCGACCAGGAGCCGCGGGGCTTCCTCGCGCAGCGGGCGATCGGGTCCGGCTTCCACAGCATCCTGTTCGCCGACTGTCGCTCCGCCGCCGACGTGCAGGAGTGCGTGCGCATCGTGCGCGCGGAGACCCCGGAGGACGGAGGAACCTACGGCGTGGCCACCCGTCGGTTCACCTACATGGGCTATGGCGGCACCAAGGAGTACGTCCAGGCCCTGCGCGACATCGTCGTGGCCATCATGATCGAGAAGCCGGGGACGGTCGACACGCTCGAGGACGTCCTCTCCGTCAAAGGTGTCGACATGGTGCAGTGGGGCGGCTCCGACTACTCGATGGGCATGGGACGACCCGGCGAGCGCTATTCGCCCGAGCTACGAGTGGTGGAGCGCCGCGTGTTCGAAACGGCCATCAAGATGGGCGTGCCGCCCCGCGCCGAGATCGCCACCGCGGATCAGGCGAAGTACTTCCTCGACATGGGCGTCCGGCACTTCTCCGTCGGCACCGACATCACCATCCTGCACCAGTGGTGGAAGTCCCAGGGTGAGGACCTGCGCAAGGCTCTCGGCCACTGATTTCGCGGCCCGCTTGGGCGGCTGGCCGCGGCGTCCCCAGCCGTGGGATCGATCTTGCGCTGGCCCCGCGGGCGGGCCCGACGACACCGATCGGGGCAGAGCCGCGCGCGGGGCCTTTCACCAGTTCCGGTTATTCGGCGGCCGCGAGGTTCGGAGTCGGCTCCAGCGGTAGCCCGGGGTGACCGGTCAGCCGCCGCCCTTCCTCCCACATCTCGAGCGCCTGCTTCTTCATCGCCGGAAATACCGAGGCGATCTTCTCGATGTCCAGATCCGCCGCCACGCCCGGATACCCGGCCCGCTCGATCATCGCCGGCAGCTTCCCCTTCTCGAACTGCTCCAGCGTCCACGCGAGCGGATCCTCGACCAGGGTCCGATCCCAGTAGATGCGATGGTTCTTGTTGCGCGGGCCGTAGTGGTAGTGTGCACCGTTCCAGAAGTGATCGAAGGCCAGGAGCTCGGTTTCTTCCGTGTACTTCTTGCCTGGCGTCCCGCCGATATCGGCCAGCACATGGATCGCGAGACCGCCATCGCCCATCGCCAGCCGCCGCATTTCGAGCCCGAACCGGATGTTACCCGCCTCGAAGATGTGGGTGCCGCGGTTGTGCTTGACGGTGTTGCGCTTCGTCGCGCGCAATTCGCGGGCACAGGCTTCGACATCCGGCAGGACCTTCGTCACCGCCGCCATATCGACGATCTCGGCAATCTGCGGATAGCCGGCGCGGCCCAGCATTTTCTGCAGCTTCGTCCCCAAGGTGCGGATGGTCCAGCCGATCGGGTTGCCGTCGACGGTCGAGTCCATGCGGTAGAGGTTGGTCGTGGCCGCGGCGCCGAGCATGGCTGGCCCTTCAACACGCAAGTCCGCATTTTCCGGGCCGTAGATGTAGCTTCGTTCGAAGTCGAAGCAATTGAACCGCAGCAGCGTTGTCTCCTTGTCGGCAACGTCCGCCATGACCAGGATCACGACGCCCTGATCCGGATGATCCTGGATGTTGCCATCCCACAATTCGTGGCGGACGGCGAAAGTCAACCGACCGGCGCTGAACCTCCCCCTCTTCGTCGCTTCCATCGTCGGGCCCCCCTCGCAGTAGTTTGCAAGAGTTTAGAGGCCAAACTCAAACATTGGAAGCGCTGAACCGTCCCGGCTTCCCGGAGGCTCCCGCAGCGCCCGTCTCAGGTAATCTCCGGTGAGGACCTGCGCAAGGCGCTCGGCCACTGACCCAGCCACTCACGCTGCCTCGGGCACCTGCTCTCTCAGCAACGGCGACTGCGACCTATGCACCTTGCCTGCGCGCAGCGCGAGCAGGGGTCTTAGGCGCTTGTCGGTCTTGATGCGTAGGCCGAGGCTGTCCTGAAGCGTCCAGTCGTCCTCGTCGATGGCGAGGACCGACACGTCCGCCACCCGTCCCGGCGCCAGCGAGCCCAGCTCGTCCGTCAAGCCGAGCATGGTCGCCGCGTTGACCGTCACCATGCGGATGACGTCGATGAGCCCGACGCCAAGCGCGATGAGCTCGTTCATCACCTGAACGAGCGAGAAGGCCCCGGTGCCCCCGATGGTCGTCAGCGGACCCTGCTCGCCGCCGAACGCGCCCGGGCCCCAGACACGGCTCTCGTCCCGGCGTCGGATCGTGTAGCCGTGGATGTCACCGCCGACGGTGAACGGGATGACGCCGGCGTCGAGCGCGATGCGGGCGGCGTTGAAGCTCATGTGGCCGCCGCGGCCGACGTCGATACGTACGCCGCGCGCCATGGCTTCGAAGATCAACGGATGCACCTTGCCCTCGCGCGACACGAACGCGCCGGGATGCTTCGTGAACGGATGCGCGAGGATGTCACCGGGCTCGAGGAGCGGCAACGCGTCGTCGATGACGCTGTCGGGGTCGATCGCCGTCCCGTTCTCCTCTGCCCAGAGGCGGCCGAGGTGGACGTAGACCGGCACTTGGGTCGCGCGCGAGGCCTCCTTGGCCAGCCGCAACGTCTCGATGCCCCAGCGCGAGTAGCCACCGGCCTCCGCGTGACACTTGATGCCCTTGACGATGTCGCGGTTCTTCTCGATGGCGTCGATCGTTTCCTTGACGTTGATGCCGTGCGGGCCATAGAGGCCGACATGGCGATGTCCGAGGAGACCGCCCACGAGGTAGTTCGAGACGAAGGCATAGACGCGCGTGGCGGCCGGGTCCTTGATGAATTTCCGGAAGCCCTGGATGGTGAGCGGGGCGGCGCCGCCCTGGTCGACGACGGCGGTCACGCCCGAGCGAACGCCGACCTCGTCGGGGTTCATCCCGAAGTCACCGGTGACGTGCTGGTAGATGTGGCCGTGCGTGTCGACCAGGCCGGGGACCACGAGCCGGCCGCGCGCGTCGACCGTGCGGGCGCCACCGCCCGCGATCCGCGGCGCCACCTGCGCAATCGCTCCGTCTTTCACGGCGACGTCGTGGACGCCATCGATACCCGAGGCGGGATCGATTACGCGGCCGCCGCGGACAATCAGGTCGAACTTTGCCATTGCGTCTCTCCGGCCTCAATCGGTCCTCGTCGTATACGCCGATGGGCCGGCCTGGTCAACTCACAACATCCCGGTGAAGGTTTGCGATAAACTAGCCCGCGACATGAGTCTCGCAGCAGCCAACCGAGCCGTCGGGCCACGGCCGTATTCCGGTGCTCGATATCGGCGCGTATCTCGCCGGCGAGGCGGGGTCGGCGGCGCCGCTGGCGCGTGCCATCGCCCGCACCTGCGAAGACACCGGGTTTCTCGTCGTCGCCAATCACGGCGTGCCGCAGCAACTGGTCGACGACACCTTCGCCGTCGCCCAGCAATTCTTCGCGCGTCCCGAACCGGACAAGCTCGCGCTCAAGATCGGCAAGTACAACATCGGCTACCTGCCGTTCGGCGGGCAGGTCGTGCGCCATTCGCCGGTCAACAAGAACACCAAGCCGAATTTCAGCGAGAGCTTCTACATCACCCGCGACCGCGCCCCCGACCACCCCGACATCGTCAACAACAAGCCGCTGGTCGGGCTGAACCGCTGGCCCGAGGACATGCCCGAGCTCCGCGCCGCGACGACCGCGTATTACCGGGCGATGGAGGCGATGACGACGCGGCTGGTTCCGCTGTTCGCGCTGGCGCTCGACCTGCCCGCCGATTATTTCGCCCCGGCGTTCGCCGAGCCGAACTGCACGATTCGGCTGATCCACTACCCGCCGCACCCGTCGCCCGAGGACAACGAGTTCGGCTTCGCGCCGCATACCGACAACAACTTCATCACGTTCCTGGCGCAGTCGAAGCTCCCGGGCCTCGAAGTGCGCACCGCCGAGGGCGACTGGATCAGGCCGCCGGCGGTGCCGGGCACGTTCGTCGTCAATACCGGCGCGATGCTGGCGCGCTACTCGAACGACCGCTTCCGGGCGACGCCTCACCGCGTCATCAATCGCAACGACCGCTCGCGCTACGCCTGCCCGTTCTTCCTCGGGCCGAACCACGATGTCGTCGTCGAGCCGGTCCCAAGCTGCGTCGGCCCCGACAACCCGCCCCGATACGAGCCGACCACCTACGGCGCCTTCACCCAGCACTTGCTGACCCTCAACTTCGCCCACCGCCAGGCTGGCGGCAGTGGCGAGTACGCGGGGTAAGCTGAACGACGCTCAGGCCGGCGCGGGCAGCGCGGTGCTTCGCTGGCGTCGCAGGGGCGCCAGGTTCATGACGCCGGCGACGACGATCAAGGGCAGGATGCCCACGTTCACCCCCGTCCAGCAGGCCGCCCGTCGCGAACGAGGCGCCGGCGCCCACGCAGGCGATGATGACCTCCGCCGTCCCCTGGACCCGGCCGCGCTCCTCGGGACGGTGCGACGCGGTGATCTGGGTGGTCCCCGCGAGGTAGGTGAAGTTCCAGCCGATGCCGAGGAGGCAGGAACTGATCAGGAAGTAGAAGAAGCCCGTACCGATGGTGGCGACGATCCCGCTAGCCGCGAACGCCGCGACCCCTCCCAGGGCCACCACGGCCGCCCCGTGACGATCGATCAGGCGCCCGGTGAAGAACGAGGGGATGAACATGCCGAGCACGTGCCACTGGATCACCCACGACGCTGCGGTGACGTGATGACCGGACGCGGCAATCGCCAGCGGCGTCGACTGCATCACCATCACCATGATGCCCTGGCCGATCGCCGCGTTGGCCAGAGGGGTACGGAACAGGGGAAGGCGCATGATCTCGCTCATCGGACGTCCGGTCGGTGCGGTACCAGCCTTGACCGCCGGAGAGGGCGGCGCGAAGCGCATCAAGGGGAACAGCAGCAGGGTGCCGAGCGCGCAGACCGAGAAGATCAGATAGGAGCCGGCGAAGCTCAGCGACGGGACGAGGTCCTTGGCCCAGTCGGCCACCGGCTTGCCTACGATGGCGGCCACGATGCTGCCGGCCAGCACCAGGGACACGGCCCGACCTCGATTGGCGGCATCCACGCTGTCGGTGGCCGCGAGTCGATAGTACTGTGCGGACGCCTGGTAGAGACCGAGCACCGCGCATCCCGCGCAGAAGAGCGGAAAGCTCCCCCACGCGATCGCGGCGACGTTGAGGGCGCCGCCGATCAGCCCGGCCAGCGATCCCAGCGTGAATCCCGCCCGCCGCCCCCGCTCCTGCATGATCCGCGACAGCGTGCGGGTGACCGCGATGTTGCCGAGCGTGATGCAGGCCAGCGGCAGCGTGGCCAGCAGCCGGTGGGGCGCCAGCGCCTGCCAACCAGCGCGGCCACGATGATGGCGTGTAGAACGTAGCGTGCGTGATCACCTCGACCAGCTCTTCCTTGGTGACGCCGTTGTCCAGCGCGCGGTTGACGTGGCCGGGCAGCTGCTCGTGCGGTAGAGCGCGGTCAGCATGGCGACGGTGATCAGGCTGCG
This sequence comes from uncultured Candidatus Rokubacteria bacterium, assembly GCA_963827505.1. Lineage (GTDB taxonomy): Bacteria > Methylomirabilota > Methylomirabilia > Rokubacteriales > CSP1-6 > AR5. Next base: position 1,506,718 of record CAWHBD010000001.1, read on the forward strand.
GTGACGCTTGGAGAGGCCCGCGCGCTCCCAGAAGTCGATTGTACGCGCGCTCCCTCAGCTCCTGGGCTGACCCAGCGACGCCGGATTGATCGGCGTCGGCATCGCCTGCACGGCGGGAAGGACCTTCTCCGCGAACAGCCGCAGGCTCTTCTCCGCCTTGGCTCGCGGCATCCCCCCGTAGAACATGTGGATGACCACCATCTCGAGGCTGAGGGCGTGCTGCAGTGCCCTGATCTTCTCGATGATCTCGTCGGGCGTCCCGATTGGCTGGGTCGCGCGGCGCGCCGCCAGGCCCGCGTCGGCCACACCGACGTCGGCGGTCTGGCGCTTGAGGTACTCCTCGTAGCCCGGAATGCCTGCGTAGCCCGGGTTGTTCCACTCGAAGTAGTGGTGCTGAGCTGCGAGGAGCTGGTTGTGGAAGTACTCCCAGCCCTCCTCGGCCTCCGAAGCGGTCTCAGCGCAGTACATCCACAACAGCGTGGTGGGCTGGTCCGGCGGCAGCCCCATCCCGGCCCGGATCGTGTTGAACCGCCGCACCTGCGCCGTCATCTCGTCGAGGCCCGCGCCGGCGACGAACATCTGTCCCAGCCCGTTCTCGGCGGCCATCCGCGCGGAGGCCTCGGTGGTGAATGCCGCCTTGATGCGCGTGGTGAGATCGCCTTTGTGCCGCGCCTGTGGGCGAATGGTGGTCGGCGGAATCTTGTAGACCTTGCCGTCGAAGGTGAAGCGCTCCGCTCCGTCTGACGCCCGGAGCGCGCCGATCACGTCGTAAAAGTACGCGTGCGATTCTCCGATCGGGTATCCGAGCGAAGCGTACTCGTGGGGAGAGATCCCGCGCCCAATCCCGAGGTGAAGGCGGCGTCCCTTGAGCAGGATGTCCAGCATGGAGATCTCGCTGGCCAGCCGCACGGGATTCCACCACGGGGCCACGATGACCGCCGTCCCCACATCGACCCGACGCGTGCGTCCGGCCCAGTACGCGAGGTACTGAAGCGGATTCGGCTGCATGGAATAGGCGGAGCCGTAGTGCTCGGTGGCCCAGATGGAGTCGAACCCGAGCGGCTCGACGAGATCGCCCAGCGCGAGCGTGTCGTCCATGTTCGCGGCGTCCGATATCGCGGGCGGGCGGCTGTAGTCCTCCGCCAGGAGGCGTTCCCAGTCTCCCTGGTTGTAGCCGGTCACCATCACGCCGCAGTGCATACCTGTCCGCCTCTCTCGCGCATCACGCGTCCCCTCCCTGGTCGAACTGTCGGCGCAGCGATAGTGTAATGTCCCGACACGATCCCGAGAAGCGATACAGGAGGAACGACATGCCGGACGTGCTGTACGTCGGCCTGCAGGATGACGACAAGATCGTGAGCTTCGGTATCGACGGCGCCGGCAAGCTTGTGCCGGGGGGCGAGACGCCGGCCGCCGGCGCGCCGTCAGTCTTCGCGGTAAGCCCGGACCGGCGCGTCCTGCATGTCGGCTATCGTGGTACGCCGGCCATCGAGAGCTGTCGCATCGACTCGTCCAGCGGCGCGCTGACACTGCTGGGGCGCGTCTCGACTGAGCATCCGCCGACCTATCTCGCCACCGACCGCACCGGCCGATATCTCCTGTCGGCCTACTACCAGGGCGCCTACGCGGCCGTGCATCCGCTCGGAAGCGACGGTGCGGTGAGCGGGCCGGCGTTCGACCGGCAGAACACCGCGGCGGGAGCGCACGCGATCCTGACCGACCCGTCGAATCGCTTCGCCTTCGTGCCGCACATCGCCCGGCAGAACGACAACGTCCTGGAGCCGCCGAAAGACATCCCCGGCCCGAATTTCATCGCGCAATTTCGGTTCGACGCGGCCACCGGACGGCTGAGCCCCAACGCACCGTTCAAGCTCGACCCGCCCGGGCCGATCGGGCCACGGCACTACTGCTTCCATCCCACGCTCGATCTCGCGTATTTCTCCGACGAGCAGGGGTGCAGTGTGACGGCCTACCGCTTCGATCGCGCCTCCGGCACCCTCGCCGCCGTGGAAACGATCCACTCGCTGCCTGCGCGTGTGACCGTACGCAATACCTGTTCGCAGATCCATCTGACGCCATCGGGCCGGTTCCTCTATGTCGGCAACCGTGGCCACAACAGCATCGCCGGGTTCGCCGTCGACGCGGCGACCGGGCACCTGACGCCCGCCGGGCATGCGCCGACCGAGGCGGTCCCCAGCGCGTTCGGTCTCGATTCGAGCGGGACGTTCTTGTTCGCCGCGGGAACGGCGTCCGGACGTCTCGCCTCGTACCGGGCCGACGCTGAGACCGGCGCGCTAACCCCGCTGGCCATCTACACGGTCGGACGGCGGCCCGCGGCGGTGCTCGCGGTCCCTCTCAGCCGCTAGGCCCTCCCGGCCGAGTTGCCCAAGGACCTCCGGCTGATGAAGCGCCCCGCGATCGAGGCGTCGGAGATTTGATACCACGCGCCGGGTTGTGGTACACGTGAGCGCACCATGGCCGACCGATCCTCATCGAGCGCGGGACGCAACACCGGTCGCCGCCGAAGATTCAGGCACGACCAACAAACAGATGGCCAACGTCCATGAAAGTCATTCCGACCGCAGCCGTGCTCGGCGCGGAGATCCGCGGCGTGGACCTCTCCCAGCGCATCGACGATGCCACGTTTGCCGCAGTCGAGCACGCCTACAATGAATACGGTGTCATCTTCTTCCGTGGGCAGTCGATCACGCCCGCCCACCAGGTCGCGTTCACGCGTCGCTTTGGCGAGATCGAATTCAACATCTTCGGTGAACGCTGGAGCGTGCCCGGTACCCCGGAGATCGTCGTCCTGTCCAACATCACGGAAAATGGCCAGCCGACCGGCATTCGGCGCGCCGGCGAGAACTGGCACAGCGACATGTGCTACACGGCCAGACCGCCGCGCGGGACCGTCCTGTACGCGATCGAGATCCCCGAATTGCACGGGCTCGCGCTGGGCGACACGGAGTTCGCCAGCGCCGCCGCGGCCTGGGATGCGTTGCCGGACGCGATGAAGTGCACCCTCGAGGGACGACAGGCCGTGTTCGATTTTCGCGGACGCAAGCGGTCCTTTCCACCGACTCAGGCGGAAATCGACCGCAACCCTCCCGTTCGCCATCCAATCGTGCGGCGCCACCCGTCGACCGGTCGCAAGTGCCTCTACGTGATGCGCGACGACTGCACCGGCATCGACGGGATGGAGCCCGACCACGCGGAGGCGCTGATCGCCGCGCTGGCGGATCACATTGTCAAGCCCGCGTTCGTGTATCGCCATCAATGGCGCCCGGGCGACGTTCTGATGTGGGACAACTGCACGGTCCAGCATCGGGCGATCCAAGACTACGACATGCCCCAGCGCCGTTTGATGCATCGCACCACGATGGGTGGCTCGGTCCCCGACTAGGGGCGGGCGGCCGCCTGGTCGTGGTCGAGCAACGTCACCACGTTACCCGCCGCCCGCCGCCCTCGCGTGAGGTGGGGCAGCGTGGCCCAGAGGCGCGCGGCGTCGTCTGGATGGTTGTCTGTCACAGCCTCTTCAATGGGTGACGGGAAAAGAATGCCGCCAAGCCCTCCGCCATGGCGCGCGGATTTTCCAGGTACAGCAGGTGCGTGGCGCCCGGGAGCACGAATGCCTCGGCATTGGGAAGCCACGTGAGCAGCATCTCCTGGCGCGCGTTCCAGATTGGTGATTGCTCCCGGCTCTTCTCCCCGATCACGGCAAGCACCGGCTGGATGATACGGCGCGCTTCCTCGCGTCGGAACGACCACTGCTGGATCGCCGGTAGTTCCTGACCGAAGAACGTGTCCGCGGAGGCCACGGCTTCGCCGAATGCCTCCGGGAGGACCTTGTCGAGCGCTGTCCGATAGTCGGCGCCAGTGACGCCGCGCATGAAGCCATCCACGGCGCCCGCCCTGTCGCCGGCGCGGTAGCGTTCCATGACTGGCGCCATGAATGCCCTCGTCGAGAGCAGGCGTTCCGATCCGCTCGGCTCCACCGCCAGCGCAGGCTCCAGCACGGCGAGCGAGGCAACCATGTCCGGGGCGTCAACTGCGAGCTGCAGGATGATATTCCCACCCGAGGAATGGCCAACCAGATGCGCCCGGTGAATACCCAGGTGGCGCATGAGCGCGCTGAGGTGGGCCGCCTGCTGGGCGATGCTGACCGATCCCGACGCGCGGCTACTGCCCGCATAGCCGATGCGATGATAGGTCACCAGGCGGTAACGGCCGGCGAGGGCCGGCTCGTCCAGAAGGGGCCTGTACCAGCCGGCGAAGACTCCGGCGTGCACAAGCACCACTGGCTCCCCACCCCCTCGAACCTCGTATTCGAGCTCGACGCCATCGAGACTGGCCCGACTCATGGGCCGCGTCCTTTCTCTGGTAAACGCAAGCTGAGGTATGGTGACGGCCAGAAGCACCGTGAGAATGGTGAGCGCTGTAACGCCTTTCATGGCTGGTCCTCCCTGTTGCCCGTTGTACGCGGCGGGCGTCAACGAGTCGTCAACCGAGCCGTGAAAAATCACGTCAGCACAGCCTTGGCGCGGCTGGCGAGCGATGCTAGGGTCGACCCACTCGCACAGGAGTGGTACCGATGACCCGGCTGCATCTCAATCTCCTCGGTGGCTTCGAGGCTCGGCCCGAATCCGGGTCATCTCTGACCTTCCGCACCCAGAAGGCTCAGGCCCTACTGGCGTATCTCGCCGTGCCGCCCGGCCAGGCGCACCGCCGCGACAAGCTGGCGGCTCTGCTGTGGGGAGCGATGCGCGACGGGCAGGCGCGAGCGAGCCTGCGGCAGGCTCTCTACGACCTCCGGAAGAATCTCGGCGACGCCGCTGGAGCTCTGCGGACTGAGGGAGACACGGTGTTGCTCGATCCTACCGCGGTGGACCTCGATGTCATGAAGTTCACCGGAATCGCCGGGGAGGAGACGCCGGAGACGCTGGAGCAAGCCGCGCTTCTCTATCGCGGAGACTTCCTGGACGGATTCTCTGTCGACGAGGAACCGTTCGAGACGTGGCTGCTGGAGGAGCGGGGACGCCTGCGCGAGCTGGCGATAGAGGCGCTGGCCAGAAGCCTCTCACATCAGCGAAAGACCGGCGCGCTCGCGGCTGCCGTCCGAACAGCGCGTCGGCTACTGGCCATCGATCGACTCCAGGAGCCAGTCCACCGCACGCTCATGCGGCTGCACGCGCAGCTGGGGCAGCGGGCGGCCGCGCTTCGTCAGTATCAGCACTGCGTGACCGTGTTACAGCGCGAGCTGGGCGTCGAGCCCGAGCTCGAGACGAAGCAACTCTATCAAGAAGTCCTCACGCAACGAGCCACCGCCTGCGAACCGACCACCGGCCCCGCCGCCAGCGCGACCACGAGGCCGCTCGCACGTGCCGGGGCTCGACCCGCAGATCGCCGAGACTCCGCTCGTCGGCCGCGACGCGCCCCTGGCAAAGGCCCAAGCAGCGCTTCACCAGGCCGAGGGCGGATCGGGTCAGCTGGTCGCTATCCTCGGGGAGACGGGGATCGGCAAGAGCCGTCTGGTCGAGGAGCTGATCGCCCATGCCGCGCAGGATAAGTGGAGGATTCTGCTCGGCCGCGCCTACGAGAGCGATCAGATCCTGCTCTTCGGACCATTCGTCGATGCATTTCGCGCCGATGAGCTGGTCCGTGACGCGGCGGTCATGGAGGCGCTCGGTCCAGTCTGGCGCACGGAGCTTTCTACGCTATTGCCCCAGTTCGCCGCCATGCCGGGCGCACCCCGGCCGCCCGAACAGGTCGACTACCGGCGGCTCTTCGAATGCATCGCTCAGCTCCTGCAGCAGCTTTCTGCCCGCGAGCCGCTGCTCATCGTGCTCGAAGATCTGCACTGGGCGGACGAGCTGAGCCTGCGCCTCTTGGCATTCCTGGGCCGTCGCGTCCAGACCGAGCGAATCCTCATCGTCCTCACTGCCCGGGAGGAAGAGCTCGCCGACAATCCCATACTTCGCCGGACGCTTCAGGACTTCTCCCAACGGCAGCACTTGAGCTCGGTTCAACTCTCGGCACTCTCGAAACTCGAGACAGCGGCCCTCGTAGGGCTCCTCGCCGGGAAGGCGACGACCATCGAATCGTTGGGCCAGCAGGTCTGGGTCGCTACCGAAGGAAATCCGTTCATGATCGTGGAGACAATGCGCGGGCTCCGGGACGGCACTCCTGAGGCCCTGGCACTCCCCCAACGGGTGCGCGAGGTAATCATGCGTCGTCTCGAGCGGCTGGCCGAGGGTAGCCGGTCGCTGCTGGGCGTGACCGCGGTGATCGGACGCGAGTTTGACTTCGAGCTCTTGCGCCGAGCCGCCGGCTTCGAGGAGGAAGCGACTGCGCAGGGGGTGGAAGAGCTCGTTCGACGGCGTCTCCTGACCACCATTGGAGACCGTCTCGACTTCACCCACCATCGGATCCGCGAAGTCGCCTACGGCGAGCTTCCGCCCTGGCGTCGACGGCGCCTGCATCGCCGGGTCGCCGAGACGATCGAGGATGTCTACGTCGACCGCCTTCCCGATTTCTGGGAGGCGCTCGCTGAGCATTTTGAGCGGGGCGAGCAGTGGGCGAAGGCAGCCCACTACTACTTGGCCGTAGCCGAGCGAGCGCGGCGACGCTACGCTTACACGACCGCCGAGCGGTCGTGTCTGCAGGCGGCGGCCGCGGCGGCGAGGGCGCCCGACGCTGGCGAGCAGCGAACGCGGGCCTTCGAGCTGCAGGGCGACGTCGCCAGCCTCCGGGGCGACCTCGAGGGTGCCAACCAGCACTATCAGGCCGCCGTCGATCTCGAGCCGACGGAGCCGGTGCGGCACCGGCTGGCCAACAAGCGCCACCTGCCCCGGCTCGCTAGCCGTGACGGCGCCCGTCTCGCGTTCTATGAGCACGGCACCGGGCCAGAGACGCTCCTCTTCATGAACCCGATTGTCTACGGCCTGGAGATCTTTCAACCGGTTCTCGAGCACCTCTGCCAGGACTTCCGAATCATCACGATGGACGCGCGCGGTACGGGGCGTTCGGACCCGCTCCGCCCAGGGTACGCCACCTGCGATCACGCGGCCGACGTCGGAGCCGTTATCGAAGCGGCTGTGGGACCGGTGACCGCGATCGGCATCTCCAAGAGCAGCAGCATCCTGGTTCGGCTGGCGCTCGCAGCACCGGCGCTCGTCAAGAAGCTCGTGCTCGTCGGCACGCTACTCGATTTCTGGCCCAACACGGCCTCGCCAGCGGCAAACGAGCTTGATGGCCAGTTCAGAGCGGCACTGCGGGCCGGCGACTTCGAACGGGCCATGCGCCTCTTCGTCGCTACCGTCGTCACCGACCCGGACACGGGCGAGCTGGCCGAGCAGTTCACCCGGAACCTCCTCCGGCTATCGCCGGACACCATCCTGAGCGTCTGGGCGCCAGACCCAGACGTCGATATCACGCCCGTCCTCGGGCAGGTGAAGACGCCCACGCTCGTTCTGCACGGCACCCAGGACTCCCGCGTCCCACTGGCAACCGCGTACTATCTGGCCGAGCACCTGCCCGACGCCCGCCTGTATCTCTTCGAGGGTGTGGGGCACCTTCCGATCTTCACAGCCACCGCTGAGTTCTGCGACGTCCTCCGCCGGTTTGTGAGGACCGGAGAGATTCCTTAGCCTCGCGCGCGCTCGTCAGTTCCGAACTCTCGGATCAAGTTCTCCGCCTCCGCCTTGAGAGCGTCGGCGTGAAGTCTGTCCTCCAGCGTCTTCTTGCGCTGTTCCGCTTCGAGTAAGGCCGAGGCGAGCGCCAGGCGCAGGGCCTGGACCTTCAGTACCGCCCGAACGTAGTTGGCGACGGCATACGACGAGGCTCGACCCGGCTCTAACTTCTCTGACCTCAACAAGGAATTTCACGTACGGCTCTCAATTCGAAAAGCCGGGCCCACCGGCCCTAACGCGCTGGAAACCCCTCGCAACTCCGGTGCCAACCTATGACTTGGCAGTGCTGGCGCGGCTTTCGCCGATGTCGCTCGGGCGCGTCACATCGCACATGACAAATTGGCCGACGGCGGATGGCCTCGATCCAACACCATCAGACCGAATCGCGAGCTCACCAAGCCTGACCCTAACGAAAGCCGCCTGCCTCGGAAGCGTGGAGCTTCTCCCATCACCTCATCACCACGAACATCGTGATGCGATATAGTTCACATGGATGGGAACTGAGGATGCCCCGTCGTCGGAGCGCCTCCCGCTTCATCCCGGCACCAGCGGCGCGACCCTACGCGCACGCGCCGCGCAGCCGTGACGGGACGGCCGGGGCGCCCGGTGCACGGAAGGTAGGGCTGTCGTGATCGGTTGGGTGTCGCGACGGTTCCCGTTCGCTCGGCGTATCTGTAGTTACGCGTGGCCGCACCGGGTGCGGATGTCCTTGGGCCTGGGGCTCAGCGCGGTCGGGATCGCGCTCGACCTGGCCAAGCCCCTACCTCTCGCCGTCGTGCTGGATTCGATCGTGAGCGATCGGCCATCACCGTGGCCGCTGTTCCACTGGGTCGATGACTGGAGCCCGGTAACCCAGGTCTCCATGGCTGCGTCCGCAATCGTGTTCATCGCGGTGTGCCGAGGCCTCGTCACCCTGGGCGCGAACTACCTCACGATCGATGTGGGCCAACACATGGTCAACGACTTGCGCATCGCCATCTTCGCCCATTTGCAGAGCCTCTCGTTGCGGTTCCACTCTCAGCAGCAGACCGGCGATCTCCTCTTCCGAGTGATGGCCGACACGTTCGCGATCCAAGGCATCGTGACGAATGGTGCGCTGCCGCTCCTCAGCGCAGCGGCGATGCTGCTGGGAATGTTCCTCGTGATGCTCTGGTACGACTGGCTGTTGGCCATTGTCGCCCTCGTCGTCTGTCCGCTCCTGTATCTGGCCATCCGAATGCTGACGGCGCGGATCCGTGGCCAGGCCCTGGCGTCCAAGATGGCAGAGAGTGCCATGTACAGCCGCGCCCAGGCCACCATCGGTGCTGTCAAGCTCGTGCAGGCATACGGCCGGGAAGACCGAGAGATCCAAGACTTCCGCACCGGCAGCGAGCGGAGCCTCGCCCTCTCCCTCCGTCTCTACAACACCGAGACACTCTTCGTGCTGGTAGTGGAGTTACTGCTCGCGCTGGGCACCGCGGCCATCGTGGGCATCGGCGCCATGCGGGTCCTGGCCGGCACCTTGACGATCGGCGCGCTGACCGTCTTCCTCTCGTACCTGCGCGACCTGTACCAGCCCATCCAGAACCTGAGCCAGAACCTCGCCGAGATTGCCTCCTCTCGCGTAGGCCTCGAACGAGTCTTTTCGGTGCTCGATGTCGAGGCCGACGTCAAGGATGCCCCCGGAGCGGTGTCCCTGCCGCCCGGCCGGGGCGAAGTTCGGTTCGAGCATGTCAGCTATGCGTACGATGGCGGCCCGCCGGTCCTTCGGGACATCAACCTTCGTCTCGCTCCCGGCGAGCACGTCGCCCTGGTCGGTCGGCCCGGCGCTGGCAAAAGCACGCTGGCCGGGCTTGTCCTGCGCTTCTTCGATCCCCAGACTGGCCGAGTCACGATCGACGGCCACGATCTGCGTGACCTCACGCTGGCGTCGCTGCGTCGGCAGGTGACGCTCATGCTGCAGGAGCCGATCGTCTTGCGGGCCACCGCCTTCGAGAACATCGCGTGGGGCGCCCGCGACCCGTCCCCGGCACGGGTTCGGGAGGCGGCCCGGCTGACCGAGGCCGAGGCCTTCATCCTGGCGCTGCCCGGGGGGTACGACGTCATCCTGGGCGAGGACGGCTCGACGATCTCCAGCGGCCAGCGGCAGCGCCTCGCGCTGGCCCGCGCCCTGCTGCGCGACACCCCGGTGGTGATCCTGGACGAGCCGACCAGTGCGCTCGACGTGGCCACCGAGCAGACAGTCTGGCAGAACGTCGAGGAGCGGCTCCGGGGGCACACCGTGATCGTGATCGCTCACCGGTTGAGCACGGCGAGCCGCGCCGATCGCATCGTCGTGCTCGACGAGGGTGCCATCACCGAGCAAGGCACTCACGAAGAGCTACTGGCGCGTCGGGGGACCTATTTCGATCTCTGGCACCAAGCAGATAGCGTCTCGGGCGGAGACGGCAATGCCGGGGACAGACAGAAGGCGCGCGCGGAGCGTCGACGCAGCACAAGCCGGGCTGCCCGCGAGCCGGTGAAGTTCCTCATCATCAACGCCGACGATTTCGGTTACGGCCACGGCGTCAACCGCGGCATCATCGAGCTTGTCGACCGAGGGGTTGTCACGTCGGCGGGACTCATGGTGAACACCCCGGGGACGGGCGAGGCGGTCCGTCTCGCCGCTGAGCGCCCGGCCCTTGCCGTTGGCCTCCACGTGAACTTCACGAACGAGTCCACCCCTCTCTTCGATTTCGATGACCCGGAGATATGTCGTCGCGAGCTGCGGCGGCAGTTCGACAGCTTCCGGAATCTGACCGGCCGACTGCCAACCCACATCGACTCACACCAGCACGTGCACCGGCGTCCCGCTTGTCACCATAGCTTCCTGCAGCTGGCCGACGAGCACGGGCTGCCCCTCCGGAATCGGCCGCCGGTTACCTACAAAGGGGGGTTCTACAGCCAGTGGGTGTACAAGGTGCCAGATCCGACGCGCGTCACCTTCGACGCCCTGGCCCAGATCCTCTCAACTGAGCTTTCACGGGGCATTTACGAGCTGGCCGTCCACCCGGGTTACCACGACCCCGAAGCGGACTACGTCTACCATCGCGATCGCGAATGGGAGATCGAGGCGCTCGGAGACCCTCGCCTGTTCGGACTGCTGCAGGAGTTGAACGTGCGCCTGATCAGCTACCACCAGGTCGACGCCGTCGTCGCCGAGCTTCGGGCCGGTGAAGGCGCCGGTCTCTCGTCACGTCGCGAGCGGCTTCTCGAATAGCGGCACGAGGCGCGAATGTTCCCCCTAGCGCGGAGCGGGCGCGGCAGGCGGCTCCTCGATAGCGGCGGCGCCCCTCTCGGTCGAGGGGAACGCGTAAGTGGCAGTGGCAAGGCTGTCGGCCAGCAGGCGGGCGATGCAGCCGTAGCTCAGGTCGTTGAGATGCAGGCCGTCGCGCGAGATCACCTCGTCCAGCCGGTACTGGCCGCTTGAAATCCAGTGCTGCATGATCGCGAACCGCCGGAACACCGCCACCTTCGTGTCGGCGGCCGCCGCGGCGATGGTGTCGACCACGCGCGTGTGCAGGGGCCGCGCGAGCACGCGCGGGGCGAACTGAGGATCCATCAGCACGATGTCCAGCCGTGCCGTCTTGAGCCGGCCGATCCCTTCGCGGATGGCGGCGGCATAGCCCTCGACGTCCGCCGCCCCGAGCGCGGCGAGGCTGCCGGTCTGCCAGATGACAAGCTGGGGCCGGTGGGACAGCACGTCGCGCTCGAAGCGCTTGAGCACTTCGGAGACCGACTCCCCCCCGATCCCCTTGTTGATCACGGTGACGGAGAGACGAGGCCAGCGGCGCCGCAGCTCTTCGGCGAGTACCGCCGGATAGGCGTGCGCGGGATCCGAAGCGCCGATCCCTTCCGTCGAGGACGACCCGATGGCCACGATCACCAGCGCCCGTTGCTCGCGGATGGCCCGGGCCGTGTTGGGCAGCGCCACGCGGAGGCGCGTGAGCTCCTCCGGCGCCGAGCAGCGCCGCACCTCGCCCGAGCCCCGGCTGGCGACCACCGCGAGCAGCACGAGCACGATCCCCGAGGCGACCGCGAGCCGGCGCACGCTCACGGCCGGGTCAGAAGAGCGGCCATGGCACGGCCGAGGCAGTCGTAGAGCCGGGTGGCGAGCAGACGGCGCTTGTCGCTGTCCTTTGTCCGCAGGTCCAGCACCCCGCTCTCCGCCCAGTGACGCATCAGGCCGTAGCGATTGAATACCGTGACCTGGTTGACGTCTGCCACTTCCCGCAGCGCGCCGAGATACGGCTCGAAATTGATCATCGCGTCGGCGTCGCGCGAGAACTGCGCGCTCATCAGCACCACCTCGATGCCGGCCGCGTGTAGCTCGTCGACTCCGCCCTGCACCGTCTCGCGGAACTCGTCCACGTCCGTCCCGCGAACCGCCTCCACCGTGCCGGTCTCCCAGATCAGCAGCTTCGGCTTGAGGGGCAACACCTCGCGGGCGAGCCGGCCGGCCGCCTCCCGTGCGGTCTGTCGCGGCGTCGCGAGGTTGACGACCTTGACCCGGGCCGAGGGAAATCGGCCGGCGAGGACCACGGCCAACCGCGAAGGCCAGGACAGGTCGACCCCACCCGCCGCGGTGCCGAGCGTCGAGGACCCGCCGAGGGTGACGATCAGGACGTCGGAGCCACGCGCGAGCGCCTTCGCGGTCTTCGGTAGCGATGCCTCGGACGCCCCGAAACCCTCGGGGGTTGGGCAGGACGCCTCCTGCCCGCGCCCGGCGCGGGGCGCGGGCAAGAGCGCGAGGCTGACCGTCGCGACCAGGGCGACCATCCACCCTCGCGGCGCGAGGGACGCGATCATGACTTGCCCTCCGCCGTCGAGGCGTGCACGGGAACCCGGCCGCCCGTACCGGCCCGCGCGGCGAACCAGTCCATGAGCGCCGCCACCGCGATCATGATCGTCACGCCCACCGCGGACACCGCGAGTTGCATGAGACGGCCGCCGAAGAACTCGCTCAGCACCAGGTGGCCCACCACCGAGAGCAAGATGCCGAGGCAGAAGATGTGGAGCGAGTGGCGTCCGCAGGTCACGAAGGGCCATGCGACACGGCCGGCCAAAAAGGAAGCCTGAGGCGAGATCAGGCGCCTGACGAGCACCGCGAGCGCGAGCACATTGGCGAAGGGCAGCGGGCCGAGATCCCCCTTGCTCATGAAGAGCCACAGAAACTTGGTGTTGCCCAGAGCCGGAATCGGATTGTACAGGCCGTGAAGCGTCCAGCTGAAGCGGACTACCAGGCCGGCCAGCGCCAGCGCCCCGGCCAGGCCCAGCACCCAGCCCTGGTCGAGCCAGGACTGTCCCCGGTCGAGCCGGGATCGTTGATCGCGGATGCCTCGCCAGCCAAGCCAGGTGCCGAGGAAGAACAGTGCCTGCCAGCCCAGCGGGTTGAAGAACCAGACGCGGTTCGGGCCGGGATAGGCCGGCAGCGCGATCCGTGGATCCAGCTGGACAGCCACCCATAAGGCGAACGACAGACCGAGCATCACCATCGACCAGGACCGGAACCCGGCGAGCATGAAGGGAAAGGCGGCCAGCAGCACGATGTAGAGCGGCAGGATGTCCATGTAGGCGGGCTGGAACTGCAGGGTCAGGGCCTTGATCACCGCCACGCCCGGCTCGTTGAGGAAGTCGGCCGCCAGGAACTCCTCGGCGTACAACGAGTTGTTCATCGCTCCGACCGTGTACGCCACCGTCGCCATGAAGATCATGAACAAGAACACGTGCGCGACGTAGAGCTGCCACACGCGATGGCCGATGCGGACGGCCGCGATCAAGAGGCCCTGACGCTCCATGCCGCGCCCGTACACCATGCCGGCGGTATAGCCGGAGATCAGGATGAATACCTCGGCGGCGTCGCCGAACATGACGGATTGAAGGGTGAACTGGGCCAGGAAGTTGCCGGGGAGGTGGTCGAGGAATATGCAGAACAGAGCGAGGCCGCGGAAGAAGTCCAGCCGCAGGTCGCGCCCCACCTCAGTCACTGGGATCTCACTCGGAGCCGGCACCGGCGGCGCTAACTCTGAAACTCCTCCACCGACATCGCGGCCTTCCACGTGGGGAGGGAGGGTGAGCACCTTGGCCCTTGCCATCTGTGACGATAGCGTCCCGATGACGAGAACGCAACGGCGCCAGAATCCGGCCTCGACGCCCTGCGTGAGCCACCATCACGTTTTTACCAAACATCACGGCAGCTTGCGCGTCGCCCCGCATGGATGGCCGCCGACCCGGGCCGTGCCGAACTGCGGTATCCTGAGCCCCTCATGCACCATCGGTGTCCCGCATATCGTTGGGCATGTGATGAGCCCAGGCCGTGGCCGCGGTGAGCGGTGGCAGCCCGCGCCACAGCTTCGACTCCACCCCTGGCTCGACTCACGACCTCGTCGTTGGTCTCGTTCCCCCGGGCGCGCGCGTCCTGGAGTTCGGCTGCGCGACCGGATACATGTCCGAGGTCTTGACGAAGCGCCTCGGCTGCTCCGTCACGGGTATCGAGCTCTCGCCGGAGTCCGCGGAGTCGGCCCGCCGGTACTGCGACAGGGTCGTGGTTGGCGACGCCGAGACGCTCGATCTCGCGCGGACGCTGGACGGCGCCCACTTCGACGCCGTGATCTTCGCCGATGTGCTCGAGCATCTGCGTGAAGCGCGCACCGTCCTGAACCGTGTCCGTCCGCTGCTCGCTGAAGACGGCGCCGTGATCGCTTCGATCCCCAACGTCGCGCACGCCAGCGTTCGGCTGGCGCTCCTGGCCGGAGAGTTTCGGTATCGTGAGGCCGGGTTGCTCGATCGCACGCATTTGCGCTTCTTCACGCGCGAGAGCATCCAGGATCTGTTCGAGGCATCCGGCTATTTCGTCACGCACTGGTTGCGGCGACGCCTGAGCATCGAAGAGTCCGAGGTGGGGCCTCCCGCCCGCACGGTACCCGAGGCGATCAGAGCGTGGGTCGCCGCCGACCCGGAGGCGACCACCTATCAGTTCGTGGTCCGCGCGGTCCGCAGCGAGGCCGCCGCGATGGTCCATCAGCTGCGGACGGAGCTGAGGGAAGCGCACAGCGCCGATCAATGGGCGCAGCGCGCCCGGCAAGCAGCGCGCGAGCTGGCCGGCGTCGTTCGATCCGGGGAGGCCTTCATCCTCATCGATGAGGACCGGATCCGGGCCGAATTCGGCTCCGCCGAACAGGCGCTGCCGTTTCCTCAGCGCGGCGGGCAGTACTGTGGACCGCCCATCGATGATGGGAGCGCCGTGGACGAGCTCGAGCGCCTGCGGGAGCGGGGGGCGATGTTCGCCGTCGTCGCGTGGCCGGCATTCTGGTGGCTGGAGTACTACGCCGGGCTGGGACTGCACCTGCGCTCCCGATACCGTCGCGTGCTGGACAGCGAACGCCTCATCGTCTTCGATCTACGGACCGATCGTGGTTAGCATCGTCATCAGCAGCTTCAACTATGAGCGGTTCCTGGCCGAGGCCATCGACAGCGCACTCTCTCAGACGTGGCCCGCGGTCGAAGTGATCGTGGTGGACGACGGCTCGACCGACGGCTCGCGGGCGATCATCGAGCGCTATGGTGCCCATGTGCAAGCGATGTTGAAGCCCAATGGCGGCCAGGGTTCGGCGCTGAACGCCGGCTTCGCCCGCTGTCGGGGCAACGTGGTGCTGTTCCTCGACTCGGACGATATCCTCCTTCCCTCTGCCGTCGAGCAGGTGGTCTCCGCGATGGCCGACCCCGCGGTGGTGAAGGTGCACTGGCCCGTCGCGGAGATCGACGAGACAGGGAGGCCGACCGGAAGGATCGTTCCCCACATGCCGCTGTGCCGCGGCGATCTGCGCGATCGGGTGATGGCCGAGGGGCCATATGGCTACCGCCGGCCTCCGACCAGCGGCAATGCCTGGTCCCGGGCGCTGCTCGAGCGCATCCTGCCGATGCCGGAGCCGAGCTTCAGGACGTGCCCGGACCTCTATCTTGCCGCGCTGGCCCCGCTGTACGGGCGCGTCGAGTGCATCGAGACTCCCCTGAGCATGTGGCGCACGCACCTGGTCAATCATTCATGGCGCGACGATCTCGCGCAGCGGGTGCAGGAAGGCATCGAGCGCGACGAGTGCACCATGAGCGCGCTCGTCGGCCACGCGCAGCGTCTCGGGCTGGCGGCCGATCGCGCTGCCTGGAAATCCAATGCGTGGTGGAGCCAGATCGGGGCTGCCATCGCGGATATCGCATCGGTCGTTCCCGAAAGCGGTTCGTTCATTCTCGCCGACGAGGACGACTGGGCGAGCGGCTCCCGCATCGCAGGCCGCCTCCGGGTGCCGTATATGGAGCGCGATGGCGTGTACGGCGGTCCACCCGCCGACGACGGCGAGGCGATTGCCGAGCTGCAGCGTCAGCGTGAGCGCGGCGAGCGCTTCTTCGTCGTGGCGTATCCGCATCTATGGTATCTGGACCATTATCGAGACTTGTGCATCTGGCTCTCGACTTGGGCGCGAGAGCGCCTCCGGAACGACCGCGTCGCGATCTTCGACATCTCCGCCTGACCGCCTCGTCCCAGCGCCACGGCTGGCGAGACGGCTCTGCCCGTGATACCCTCCCGCTGCCTGGATCTCGGCCTCTCGGGTTTGGCGCTCGCTGAGCGCTAGGACCCGGGTGAATACGCCTTGAACGGTCGTCACCGACAGGGTGCTTGCTCTGGAAAAGACGCCCTCCTCTCCCTCGTGGTGGACCGCTCTTGTTGACGGCCGCTTCCCGCACAACCATCACAAACCCCAGCCTGGGAGCTACGAACCAGGAGGCTCAGAATGAAGATCGTCATCATCGGCGGCACCGGCCTGATCGGCTCGAAGACAGCCCCCATTCTTCGCCAGGGTGGCCACGAGGTCATCGCCGCCTCGCCCAATACCGGCGTCAACAGCATCACCGGCGAGGGCCTCAAAGAGGCCATGGCCGGCACGCAGGTGGTGATCGACCTGGCCAACTCACCCTCATGGGAAGACAAGGCAGTGCTGGAATTCTTCGAGGTCTCCGGCCGCAACCTCTTCGCGGCGGAGGCCGCAGCGGGCGTCCGGCACCATGTCGCGGTCTCCATCGTGGGCACGGATCGGATGCCCGAGAACGGCTATTTCCGCGCCAAGGTCGCCCAGGAGAAAGTGATCGAGAAATCCAGCATCCCCTACACCATCATCCGCTCGACCCAGTTCATGGAATTCATCGGCGGCATCGCCGCGTCGACTACGGATGGAAACGTGGTCAGGGCTTCGCCCGGCCTGTTCCAGCCCATCGCGTCGGATGACGTTGCGGCTCTCACCGCCGATGTCGCGCTCGCAGCGCCGCGAAACGGCATCGTCGAGATCGCCGGCCCGGAACGAGCACCGCTCAGCGACATCATCGCCCGCTATCTGAAGGCGATCGGCGACCCGCGTACGGTCGTGAGCGACCCCGACGCCCGATACTACGGCGGCCGCGTCGAGGAGCGCTCGCTGGTGCCGCTGGGTGAAGCCCGCGTCGGCCGCATCGGTCTCGACGAATGGATCCGCCGCTCACAGGCAAAAGCCTGATCCTCGGGCGCCGAACGAAAGAGGCGACCATGACGACCAAACTCGTTGAGTTGGTTTTGCTAGCGGCACTCCTGATGCTCGCAGCCGTTCCGGCCGAAGCCGCAGACGTGAAGGAATTGTTTACGATCGATCTCGCGGACTATCCGGGCAAGGAAGGACTCATGATTGAGGTGTCCTATCCGCCGGGCGCACAAGACATGGTCCATCGGCACAACGCCCATGCGTTCGTCTACGTGCTCGAAGGCCAGATCATCATGCAGTTGAAGGGCAAACCTGCCGTCACGCTCAAGGCTGGGCAGACGTATTACGAAGGTCCCGCCGATGTTCACGTCGTGGGACGCAACGCCAGCACCACGGCGCCGGCCCGGTTTGTTGTGGTGCTGCTGAAGGCCAAGGGGGCTCCCGTCCTCGTGCCAGCAGAGTGAGATCCTTACGCTAGCTCCTCCAGCAACGCCTTGGCCTCTTGGAGATCGGCGGTGTCAAAGCCCTCGGTGAACCACGCATAGACCTCAGCCAACAGGTCGTGCGCCTCCTTCCGTTTCCCCTGCTGTTGCCGGAGCCTGCTCAGACTCATGGCAGCTCGCAGCTCCAGCGACTTGGCCTCCTGCCGGCGGGCGACGTCCAAGGCCCGCCGCAACCAGGTCTCCACCTCCGCCTGCGGTCTCCCCATCTGTAGAACTAAGCTCCCCCGGAGACGATATAGCTCGGCCTCCACCAAGCGTTGTCCCGTGGCCTGCGCGGCCAGCGCCTCGTCCAGGGTGGCAAGCCCCGCCTCGACCTGCCCGTCTTGCGCGTAGAGGTCGGCCAGCAGCCCCAGAAAATACGGCTCCCAGACCGCGCTCCCCGTCTCGCGCACGGCCGCCAGGTGCCGACGGATCTGGCCGATCTGCTCCCCCCGCTGGCCGAGCGCAGTTTGCGTCGCTCCACGAACGATCCCACCGATCGCCAAGAAGAGCGTAAACCCCTGCTCTGTAGCCAGGGCGATGAGCGCCTCGGCCTGCCCGTGCGCGGCGTCGGCTTCCCGCCGCAATTGGTAGGCAATGGCCGTCAGCATCCTCGCGAAGGCCAGACTCGGGGGATGCGCCACCTCCTGGGCCAAGGCGTGCGCAGCGTGCAGTTGTCGCAGAGCCTGGTCGGGATAGCCCAGGAGCCAGAGGACCACGGCCGCCCCACCCCGGCAACACACGCCAGGGTCGTGCCCATACGTGACGGCCAGCGCACGGGACTGCTCGGGGTCGAGGAGCGCTAGGCCCTGTTCCATGTGGGTGCGCGCAAGGGGCAGCTCTCCCGTGAGGAAATGGGTGGTCCAGAGCGTGTGGTGGGCCTCCAGCAGGCGCGCTGTGTCGTCGCCCTGGTGCGCCAGCTGCAGACACTGCTCCCCGACCTCGCGCGCCGTCTGGTACGCACCCCGTCCGTTGTAGAACTGCCAGAGTCCCCGCAGGACGGAGAAGAGCTGGGGCGTGTCGCCTACGCTCTGACAGAGCGCCCGCGCCCGGGCATAGGCGTGTTCCGCCTCGGGGGCGGCAAAGCCTTTGGTGTTCATCAACGCCGGGCCCAGAGTGGTCTGCAGGAGAAGCTCCTGCTGGATGCGCTCGGTGGTCTCCGGGAGCGTCTGGAGCACCGCCAGCCCTGTCTTCAGGTGGCTGATCGCCTCCAGGTTGGCGGAGCGCGCCACCGCCCGCTCGCCTGCCCGCTGCCAGTACCCGACGGCCCGCGCAGGGTGCCCAGCCTCGGTGAGGTGGTGCGCGAGCAGTTCCGGCTGGGTCGCGACCATCTCGGGAAACTGTGCTTCGAGCACCCGCGCAATGCGCTCGTGGACCTGTTGCCGGGTGCTCTTGAGCAACGACGCATAGGCGGCATCTTGGATCAACGCATGCTTGAACACATACCGGGCCCGCGGCGGCCGCCCCCGCTGGTAGAGGAGTTCGGCGGCCACCAGCTGTCGCAGCCCTGCCTGTAGGGTGTCCTCGTCCCGGTGGGAAATGGCCTGGACCACGTCATAGGTAAACTCCCGCCCCAGCACAGCCCCCAACTGCGCGACCTCTTTGGCGACCGCGAGCTGATCCAGGCGGGCCATGAGCGCATCCTGCAAGGTGTCGGGAATCGTCGCCGTGCGCAGCGGCCCTGTCAGCACATGCTGGTCCCCTTCTTCCCGGAGGAGCGGAGACACCAGCAACATCTTCGTGAGCTCTTCGATATACAGTGGTACTCCATCCGTTTTGGTCACGATGTGCTGGATCACCTCGGCGGGCAAGGCTTTGCCTCCTACCCGCTGGGCAATCAGCGCCTCGACCTGCCGGCGCTCCAGGCGATTGAGCACAAGCGAGGTGAGATGGGAGCGGGGCGGCCAGGGCGGGCCAAATGTGGGACGAGACGTCAGGACGTGCAGCATCGGCACCGTGGGCGCCTGCTCGATCACGAGCCCGAGCATCTCCAGCGTGGTCGGGTCGGCCCAGTGCAAGTCTTCCCACACCGCCAGCACGGGCTGCCGCTCGGCCTGGGCCGCCAGCCATGCGACCAGCATGTCCAGCGTCTGCTGCTTCTGGTGCTGCGGGGTCCAAGTCAGCGGCGCGTAGCGCTCTGCCAGAAGCGGGACCGCCAGCAATCCGGCGAACAGCGGGACCACTTCGGCCAGCGGCCAGTCAAAGGGCCGCAGCCCGGCTTCCACTTTCATCAGCCGGGTCGCAGGGGCATCGTCTGGCGCAAATTGCCATACGTGCTCGAGGTGGGTGATCACGGGATAGAAGGCACTGGCCGTGTGATAGGGCGAACAACGAAAGGCGATGCGGGGCAAGCCCTCCGCTCGCACCTGCGCCCGCAGCCCCTCCACCAGGGCTGACTTGCCGATACCGGCTTCGCCGCTGACGAAGACGACCTGCCCCAACCCGGCTTGGCTCTGATTCCAGCGGCGGCGTAGCAACCCGCTTTCTTCCTCGCGCCCTACCAGCACGGGGACCGTGCGCGCCACAAATTCCTCGTCGGGGCTGGGCGTCGGCAGCAGACCACGCACACGCGTGATCGTCATGGGCTCTGCAATCCCCCGGAGCGTGTGGGCCCCCATGTCCTCCAGGGCAAACGCCCCGCGCACGAGCCGGGCCGTCACGGCGCTGATGACCACCGCGTTGCTCGGGGCGAGGCCTTCGAGTCGCGCCGCGATGTTGGGGGTTTCCCCCAGCGCCAGGTGCTCGTGCCGCCCGCCGCCTCCCATCACGCCCACGACAACCGGGCCCGTGTGGATACCGAGCCGCACGGCGAGTTGCACCGCGTACTGTCCCATCAGATGGGTGTTCAGGGTGGCGATGGCATCGACAATACCCAGGCCCGTGTGCACCGCCCGCCGGGCATCGTCTTCATGGGCCGTGGGGTAACCAAAATAGACCAACAGGCCATCGCCGAGATATTGGGCGATATGGCCCGCGTACTGCTGGATGACCGCGGCGGCCGCCTCCTGGTAGGCGCGCACCACCGCACGCAAGTCTTCCGGGTCAAGTTGGCCCGAGAGCTGTGTGGAGCCCACCAGGTCGCAGAAGAGCACCGTGAGCTGCCGTCGTTCCGCCTCGGCGGGCACCTTCGAGGGGCCCATGATTTCGACGACGTCTTCAGCGCGCTCGGGCCCTGGCCCTGGTGCCGCGGCCAGCGGCGTTCCGCAGCTATCGCAGAACTTGCTTCCGGCCTGGACCTTCGCGCCACAGCTCGAA
This sequence comes from uncultured Candidatus Rokubacteria bacterium, assembly GCA_963827505.1. Classification (GTDB taxonomy): domain Bacteria; phylum Methylomirabilota; class Methylomirabilia; order Rokubacteriales; family CSP1-6; genus AR5. The sequence goes on from CAWHBD010000001.1 coordinate 1,527,664, forward strand.
CAAACGGCATCGAACGGTGCGCCGCACTCGCGACAGAATCGCGCCCCCTCGCGGTTCTGTGCCTGGCACCCTGGACACTCCATGCGTCGTGCGCCTTTCTGGCTGGTTCACCGCATCCAGAAGTGCGCCGAGCGTAGCGCGCGAGGCACGACACGGCAAGGAGAGGCCACGTGTGGGAAGAGTCGAGCGCCTCCGCCGACCCGCGCGCGAGGCCGTGATAGAGTCGGCGGGATTCGGATCACGACGAGGAGGTGCGCCGCCATGGCGCTGATCCAGGTCGCGCGGGTACCGATGGCGGGGCCGGACGACGTGAGTGGCCTGCGCGCACTGCTCGACGAGGGCGCACTGCGGGCCGAGGACGTCATCGCCGTCGTCGCCAAGACCGAGGGCAACGGCTGCGTCAACGACTTCACTCGCGGCTACGGCACGCTGGCCTTCCAGATGCTCCTGGCCGAGGCTCTGGGCGCCTCCCGCGCCGAGGTGGCTCGGCGGGTTGCCTTCGTCATGTCCGGCGGCACCGAGGGCGTGCTGAGCCCGCACGCGACTGTCTTCGCCCGGCGCGCGGCTCCCATGGCGACGGGCGACGCCCGGCGTCTGGCCGCCGGCATCGCTCACACACGCGACTTCCTCCCCGAGGAGCTCGGGCGCGGCGCCCAGGCCCGTGCTGTGGCCGAGGGCGTGCGAACGGCGATGCGCGAGGCCGGCATCATCGCGACTGCGGACGTCCACTTCGTCCAGGTGAAGTGCCCCCTCCTCACCTCGGAGCGGGTGGCCCAGGCGCGGCGCCGGGGCACGGACGTCGTCACCGCCGACACCTACGAGTCCATGGGCTACTCGCGCGGCGCTTCCGCGCTCGGGGTCGGCCTGGCCCTTGGCGAAGTGTCCGAGGCGAAGCTCGACGACACGGCGATCTGTGAGGACTGGGGCCTCTACTCGGGGGTGGCCTCAACCTCGGCCGGCGTGGAGCTGATGAACTGCGAGATCCTCGTCCTCGGCAACAGTGTGGGCGCCGCCGGCGACCTGGTCATCGGCCACGCGGTGATGCAGGACGCGATCGACGGCGAGGCCGTGCGTCAGGCCTTGCGGGCGGCGGGGCTCCGCGTCAACGGGGCGCTCGACCCCGCCGAGGCTTCGCGCATCGTGAACGTCTTCGCCAAGGCCGAGGCCGACCCTTCCGGCTATGTCCGGCGCCGGCGCCACACCATGCTGAACGACTCCGACATCAACAACACACGCCACGCCCGGGCGGTGGTGGGAGCGGTGATCGCCTCGATCGTCGGCGATCCCATGGTCTACGTCTCGGGCGGCGCCGAGCATCAGGGCCCATCAGGCGGCGGCCCCGTCGCCGTCATCGCACGAGCCGGCTAGCGGGGCGCCCGCCGCTACACGCGGCTCTCGCGCTCGTAGGGCAACCCGAGCGCCCGCGGCGGCTCGGCGCCGCGGTACACGCGCACCAGCACCACGATCGCCACCAGGTACGGCAGCATCTGGAGGAACTGAGGCGGCACCGCCTTCGTCACCAAGGCGAGCTTGAACTGCAGAGCCTCGGTGTAGGCGAACAGGACGGCGCCGACCAGCGCCCAGCCCGGTGACCAGCGCCCGAAGATCACGATCATCAGCGCGATCCAGCCCCGCCCGCCCACGATGCCGTCCGAGTAGGTGCCGGTGACGGCCAGCGGCAGGTAGGCGCCAGCCAGGCCGATGAGGAGTCCGCCGCCGGCGGCCGCGCCCCAGCGGAGGGCGCCCACGCTCACCCCGACGGTGTCGAGCGCCCGGGGGTTCTCCCCGCAGGCGCGCAGGCGCAGACCTACCGTAGTCCGGAACAGGAGGAGCGAGACCGCCGGGACCAGCAGGACGGCCAGGTAGACGAGGAGGTTCTGGGTGAAGAGAATCGGCCCCAGCACGGGCAGGCCGGCAAGGCCCGGCAGCGGGACGGCGCGGAGCGTCTCCACGGTGGGCGTGGACATGGTCACGCCGATCACCGCGCGGTAGACGAGCGAGGCGAGCCCGGTGCCGAGCACGAAGAGGCTGAGGCCCACGGTGAGCTGCGAGGCGCGGAGCGTCGCCGCGTAGTAGACGAGGACGCCGGCCTGCAGCGCCCCAGCGGCCATTCCGGCGCCGAGACCGGCCGTGACGGCGCCGGTCCGGACCGCGGTGAGGAAAGCGACGACCGCCGCCACCGCCATCATCCCCTCGATCCCCACATTCAGCACTCCGCTCCGCTCGATCAGGAGCTCGCCGAGCGCGGCTATCACGAGCGGCGCGGCCATGATCAGCATCAGGCGGAAGACCTCGACGTCGAGGAGGAGCGTCACGCCGCCCCTCGCGCGGCCGGCCGCCGGGCCTCGGCGTACAGCACCGAGAGCACGATGAGAGCCTGGAAGACAAGCGCGGCGCTGGCCGGGAGATTCACGCTGCGCTGGAGCGAGTCCGAGCCCACCAGGAGCGTGGCCATCCCGAGGGCGGCCACCAGCACGCCCGGCGGCCGGCTCTTGCCGAGGACGGCGACGAGGAGCGCCATGATCCCGTAGCCCGGCGTCAGGCCGAGGATGAGCCGCTGGTGAAGCGCCGAGACCTCGACGGCGCCGGCCAGGCCAGCGAGCGCGCCGCTCGTTGCGAAGACGGTCATGGTGAGCCGTGTCTGACGGACGCCAGCCACGCGGCTGGCTCGGGGGTTGCTACCGAGGGCGCGGACCTCGAAGCCCCACGTCGTTCGCTCGAGCAGGAGCCAGACGACGAGGACGAGCCCGAGGGCCAGCACGATGCCGCCGTGGGCGCCGCTCCGCTCCGAGATCATGGGCAGGCGCGCCGCCTCGGGCACGAGGCGACTGATCGCCTCGCCCGCCATGGGGTCGTTCCAGGGGCCAGTAGTCAGGTACTCGGCGAAGAAGGCGGCGACAAAATTCAGCATCACGGTCACGAAGATCTCGTTGACCGACCAGCGGGCCCGCAGCACACCGGGCACCGCGGCGAGGGCAGCGCCACCGAGGGCGCCGAGGACGAGGACCGCGGGCAGCAAGACGACGGCGGGAAGCCCGCCGGCGCCGAGCGCGAGCCCGGTGGCCGCGATAGCGCCCGCGTAGATCTGGCCATCCACGCCGATGTTGAAGTAGCCCGCGCGCAGCGCCAGCCCCACGGCGAGGCCGCCCAGGAGGAGCGGGCAGGTCTTGTTCAGCGTCTGCGAGAGCCCGTTCAGGCTGCCGAGCGACGACCAGAGGAACGTGCCGAAGGCGCTGCCGGGATCGCCGCCCATCACGAGCACGACGAGGAGGCCGGCCAGCGCCGCGATGCCGATCGCGGCCAGATACTTCATCCGATGTCCCCGCCGGCCATGAGCCGGCCGATCCGGTAAGGGTCGAAGGCCTCCGCAGAGAGGTCGGCGACCAGCGCGCCATGGAACATCACGAGGATGCGGTCGGCAATCTGGAGAAGCTCGTCGAGGTCCGAGGACACGAGCAGCACCCCGGCGCCGGCGCGGCTCGCCTCGAGCAGGCAGCGCCGCACGAATGTCGTGGTCCGGATGTCGAGCCCGCGGGACGGGTTGTGCGCGAGGAGGAGCGCCGTGCCGGTGCGGGCGCCGAGGGCAAGGGCGCGAGCAATCAGGATCTTCTGGATGTTGCCGCCCGACAGGAGCCCCGCGATCGCGGTGGGCGAGGGCGGCGCGATACGGTACTCGGCGATCGGCGCCGCGGCCATCGCCACGACCCGCTCCGGATCGTAGCCGAGAGGGCCCGTGAAGACGTGCCGGTGGAGACCCAGGACCAGGTTCTCGGCCACGCTGAGCGTGGGGAGGATGCCGTCGGCCATCCGGTCCTCCGGGATGTAGAGGAGGCCGCGGTCGAGGCGCTCGCCGACGCGCACGCCCGTCACGTCCCGTCCGTCCATCTCGACGCGGCCGACGGCCAGCCGGAGGCCGACGATGGCCTCGCAGAGCTCCTGCTGGCCGTTGCCCGCCACGCCAGCGATCCCCACGATCTCGCCGCGCCTCACCGAGAACCCCGCGTTCCGGACGGCGGGCACCGCCCCCCGGCCGGCCACGGTGAGCCCCTCGACGCGCAGCGCGGACGCCTCCCCCGCCGGGCGGGGCCCCGCCGACTCCAGCCGGGCCAGGCGCTCGCCGATCATCAGCTCGACGAGCCCGGCTTCGGTCGCCTCGGCGGTGGCGAGCGAGCCCGCCACGCGCCCGCCCCGCATGACGGTGACCCGATCGCAGTGCTCGAGCACTTCGCGGATCCTGTGGCTGATGAAGACCACGGCGAGCCCCTCGTCGGCCATCGCGCGCACCGTGGCGAGCAGGTGGTCGCTCTCCTGGGGCGTGAGCACGGTCGTGGGCTCGTCGAGGATCAGCACGTCGACGCCGCGGACGATGGCCTTCAGGATCTCGACCTTCTGCTGGTCGGCGACCGGGAGCGCACCCACCGGGACGTCGAGGGCCACCGTGAAGCCGAAACGCCGGGCCAGGGCCTCCACCGCACCGGCCTCCCGGTCACGCCGGAACCACCAGCGCGAGGTCTCGCGGCCCACCACCACGTTCTCGAGCCCAGTCAGGGCGGGGATCAGCTCGAAGTGCTGGTGGACCATCCCGATGCGCTGGCGCACGGCGTCGCGGGGGGACGCGATCTCGACCCGCCGGCCGTCGAGCCAGATGCGCCCGGAGTCGGCCCGGTACAGCCCGCTCAGCACGTTCATGAGCGTCGTCTTGCCGGCGCCGTTCTCCCCGAGGAGAGCGTGCAGCTCGCCGACCCTGACCTCGAACGTCACCCCGTCGAGAGCGAGGGAGTCCCCGAACCGCTTGGTGACGTCCTCCATGCGGAGGCGGACGGACGCGCCCACGCCGAGCCGCCTCAGGGAACGACGATCTTGTCGACGATCTCCGGGACGGCCTTGCCCCGCACGACGGCCTGGTAGATCTCGTCCACGCGACGGGCGATCTCCGGCGAGACGTTGTGGATCGGGGCCAGCGACATGGCACGGCCCGGGCGCATCGCGTAGTCGCCGCTCCGCTCGCCCTTGAGGATCGAACCGACCACGTCCCGGTACGCCGTCGTGAAGTCGAGGAGCAGGGAGGTGGCGTACACCTGCGGCGCCGAGTCGTGCTTGTCGGTGTAGAAGCTGGTGACGAGCACCGGCTTGCCCGAGGCCTTCACCGCCTCGACCACCCCGAACACTCCCAGGTTCAGGGCGGAGATGATCACGTCGTTGCCCTCGGCGAGCATGGACTGCGCCGATTGCCGCGCCTTGAGCGGGTCGTTCTGGTCGCCGACGAAGGCGTAGCGCACCTCGGCTTTCGGGTTCGTCTCCTTGATCGCCGCGTGCGCGGCGTTGAGGGAGGCGATGAAGTCGGGCAGGCGGATCCCCGAAATGAACGCGATCTTGTTGGTCTTCGTGGCGAGGGCGGCCAGCGCCCCCAGCGGATAGAAGCCCTCGTGGAAGTGACGGCGGATGTTCCAGACGTTGCCGGGCAGCCCCTTGCCCTGGCTCACGATGATGAAATTCGCGTCGGGGAACTGCGCGGCCAGCTTCTGGACCATCGTGAGGTACTGCCCGCCGTGGAAGGCGACGATCGAGTAGCCGGAGCCGAGGTACTCGCGGGCCACGCGCTCGGCGTCGGCCACCGCCACCTTCTCGGAGTGCGAGACCGCCAAGCCGTGGGCCTTGCCAACCGCCTGAAGGGCTCCGTAACCGAGGGCGTTGAAGTCGGCGTCCTCGACCGGCCCGGGCAGGATCATCGCCATTTTCTTCTGGGCGGCCGCCGGGTCGGCCAGGGCCCCGAGCAGGACCAGCAGGGCCAGCACGGCGATCGCCAGCATGCGGAAACGCGTCATCGGCGACTCCTTTCGGAGATAGGTGCCCGGGGAGTATAACCGGCTGGCCGACGTCAGATCGGGACGAATGCGGTTCTCAGTCGTGAAGCGCTTGCGCCAGATGGATCACGGCCTGCTCGAGGCAGGCCATCGGGGCCCGCGTGATCCCCGCGCCGACCTGTCCGATGCCCGCCTCGCGATGGGCGATACCCGTGTTGATGATCGGCGCGATTCCCGTATCCAGCACCTTGCGCGCGTCGATGCCCGCGGGCGTTCCCACGAAATCCATGGGTGGCAGCGTCCAGGCCGGGTTGCGTCCGAGCGTGATATGCCCCATCTCGCGCGTGTAGGCGACGGCATCCGCGGCGGAGCCGCCCACGAACTGCACGATCGCGGGGGCGGTCGCCATGGCGAAGCCGCCCAGGCCCGCCGTCTCGGTGATGGCGCTATCGCCCAGGTCCGGCGCGGCATCGGCCCTGGAGTAGCCAGGGAAGTACAGCCCGTCCACGACGGGCGCGGGCGCGGTGAACCAGCGCCCATTGCCGCCGCTGACGCGCACGCCGAACTCCACGCCGTTGCGCGCCATCGCCGTGACGAGGCTGCTGTGGGCGCAGCCCTCGGCCGCGTCCATGGTGGCCTTGCAGGCCGCCATGGAGACGTTGAGGAAGAAGTGGTCGGTGGAGGCGATGAACGCGACCGATTCTTCGATCGTGCGCGCGGACAGGCCGGCGGCGAGTAGCGCCGGTACGAGCCGCTTCAGCAGCAGCGCCGTTGCCGCGACGTTGCGGTTGTGCACCTCGTCGCCCATGTGCAGGGCCTGGGCGATCAGCGGCTTCAGCTCCAGCGGCCCCATGCGCGCCAGCGCGGCCGCGAGCGCCGGGGCCAGCACGGCGCCCATCCAGCGCAGGCGCTCCAGCACCTCCGGGCCGTTGGCGCCCATCCGCAGCACCTTGCCCAGCCCCTCGTTGAGATTGCAGAAGGCGCGGTTTCCGTGCGAGCGGTCGCGGACGATCCACACCGGCATGGAGGGGCTGATCACACCCGCCATGGGCCCTACGGCATCCCGTTCGTGATTGGGGGCGAAGGCCACGCCACCTGATTCAGCCAGGCCTCGCGCCGCCGTCAGGTCCCCCGCCCAGCCCTCGAGCACGATCGCGCCCAGGATGGCGCCCTGCATCGGCCCGCACATGTCCTTCCAGGCGATCGGCGGCCCGGAGTGGAGCAACGTGCGGTCGCCGAGCCCGGGCACCACCTCGCGCGCCGTGGCGATGCCTTCCAGCACGGGCTGGGCCTCCAGGTATCGCCGGAAGGCCTCGGCGTTGGCGAGCTCCACTTCAGGCCGATTGACGAGCTTCGCCAGGGCGCGGGCCACCGCCGGATCGCCGTGCCCGGGCGGACGCCACTCCACGTGCACCACGCTCGCCCTCGCCCCGCCGGCGGTCGCCACGGCCTCGCCAAAGGCGGCGATGCCCACGTTCACCACCTGCAGGGGCTCGCCGAAGAGTGACACGACGGGTTCGGGAGAGGGCGTCGAGTCCGCGTTCATCGCTCGCGCGGCTTGACCAGCGATGCCGCCAGCCGCACGGCGTGCGCGTTGCTCGTCGCCAGGCGCACGCCGGCTCCGGCGAGTGCGCCCTCCTGGCGGCGCAGATCCTGTGGGTCACCCTCCGTGCCGCAGGCAAACGCGACGACCGCGAGCTCGCGGCCGGCCCGGGCGGCGCGACGGTGCGCCTCCTCGATCGCGGGGAGCATCGCCGCCGCCGGATCGGGGTGGCTGCCGTAGCCGAGCACGACGTCGAGCAGGATCACCGCGGTCGCCGGATCGTCGGCCTCCTGGACGATGCGGTCGTTGCGCAGGCGATGGTCGATCATCGGGTGGGGGCGGCCTCGTGTGAACCGGTCGTCGCCCAGGTCGATCACGGTGTGCTCGCGGCTCTTCCGGACATCCTCCAGCGCGAGCCGCGCCTCGATCGGCGTGTTCGAGTACACATCCCCCAGGGACTCGCCCAGCAGGAGCAGCGCCTCGTAACAGAAGGTGCCTCCGCTGAACAGCCCGCGCAGGAAACGCTGCGAGGGGGCGAAGCGTGGCGACGGGGATGGCGCTGCGGGCGGACTGTCGTCGCCGGCGGGCGCGCCGCCTCCGTCTCCGGCGGCGAGGTCGGCGGCGCAACGCGCCGCTTCCTCCAGCGTGCGTGCAGGGTGCAGGCCCGCGCCCTGCACTCGTCCTGGATCCAGCCCGAGGAAGTTCACGACCACCGGCTTGCCCGCCTTCCGCGCCTGGGCGAGCAGGCGCTCGGCCACCTCCGGCGCGGGTGGCTTGGAGACGATGAGGATCACGCGGGTCGCCGGGTCAGTGGCAAGCGCCTCCAGCCCCTGGGACATGGTGATCCCGCCGACGTCGCGGTGCAGGTCGCGCCCTCCAGTTCCGATCGCCTGGGAGATGCCCTGGCCCATCCGGTCGATGAGGCAGGTCACCTGCTGCAGTCCCGTCCCCGACGCAGCGACGACGCCGACCACACCGCGACGCACCACGTTGGCGAAGCCGAGCGGTACGCCGTTGAGGATCGCCGTGCCGCAGTCGGGTCCCATCATGAGCAGCCCGTGGGCCCGCGCGTAGCGCTTGAGGGCGATCTCGTCCTCCTCGGAGACGTTGTCGCTGAAGCACATGACGTGGAGCCCGAGCCGCAACGCCTTGAAGGCCTCGGCTGCGGCATAGTCCCCCGGCGTCGAGACGAGCGCCAGGTTCGCTCCCGGCAGTCGCTCCATGGCCATCGCCATGCTGCGCGGCGCAAGCTCGGCGCGCTCCCCACCGCGCACCGCGGCACGCGGGTTGACCGCGGACTCGGCATGGTCCAGCGCCTCGGCGAGCAAGGGCTCGGCCTCCCCGCGCACCACCACGAGCAAGTCGTTCGGTCCTGCGGCACAGCGGCCCTCCAGCAGCCCCGACTCGCGCAGCAGCGCCAGGTTGCCCTCCGTCGCCATCACAGCAGAAGCCTCCGCCACGCCCGGACGTGCGGCCAGCTCTGCGGAAACGCGCATCAGCGCCACCGAGTCCCGGTACAGATTCCGTAGGATCCGCGTCTGGAGCGGCATGTCAGGACTGAGGCGGCAGCGGCGCCAGCGCACCGACGCCGAGGCGTTCCCACTCGGGATGCAAGGCGGCCAGGCCGGCGAGCATGCCCTGCACGCCGTCGGCCCCGGAGCTGGCGCCCAGCTGCAGTGCGTCGCGCGTGGCGTCCTCGGCGCGTACCGGGTCGCCGGAGACGAGCGCCTCTGCGAGCGCGATCCACTGCGCGCCGAAGTGGCCTCCGGCGCCATGAAGAAGATAGGCCCGGGCGATTGCCGTGCTGCGGCCGGCGTTGGCGCGCGTCCACGCGGCGAGCGTCCGGCGCATGGCGTCGACCGAGGGATCGGCGGGAGCCATGCAGCCGAGGGCTACGAGCAGGCCCAGGAGCGCATCGTCGCCGGAAGGCGTCAGCCCCGGCCCCACACCGAGCAGGGATTCCGCGGCGGCGAGGAGCGCTCCGGCGTCGCGCGCCGCGAGCGCGGCCTGCGCGGCGGTGAGCCCACGAGCCAGCACGACGGACCCCTCATGCGGCGCGGCCTGGCACCAGCAGGCCCAGACCGCTCGCCAGACCTCGCTCGCGCGCGGGCGTCCACGTGAAGCGGGGAAGGTGGGCGCGCCACGGCTCCCCGCCGCGCAGGTCGATGTGCAGCGCCGCGCCGACGCGCAGCACGCCCGCTCGGCAAGCAGCCGGCTGACCCGGTGCGAGGAGCACCGAGAAGTCGAGCCCCGGCGGCACGACGACCCGCACGGCACCGGGCTGGGCCGGAAGCGCGGCGTCCATCACCGAGATGAGGACGCCGGACTCCAGCTCCAGATTGGACACCCGGCGGAAGACCGAGTGGACACGGGCCAGGAAGCGGGCCGGCACTGTCTCGGCCACCGTCAGCGCACGCAAGCGCCACGGGGCATCCGCGCGGGTCGAAGGGAGGGCCGCGGTGTCCACTCGGATCATCGCGCACGGCGCGCGAGATAGGCGCGCCAGCCGCCGAGCGCGGTGATGTCCTCTCCCTGGGCCAGGACATAGGGCTCGGCGAGGAACCCCTTCACCTGCTCTCCTCCGGCGAGTGCGACCGTGCCGATTCCGAGCGGCGGCGGAATGGCGGCGACGAACCCGCCGAACTCGGCCTCCGGAAGCTCCCATACCTCGAGCGCCAGCGAGCCGCCTCCTTCCGCGACGCGCACCATCCCTGGCCGGGGCGGATCCAGGTGAGCCAGGGCAAAGAGCCGGTACTGGGCCGCCGTTCGTGCCTCCCTCACGAAGCGCCCGCCTCGCCCCGTGAGCTGGGGATTGAGCGGCAGCCCCGCCATGTGCGCGCCCATCACGCAGAGCCGCACCCACCCCGGCGGCGCGTCTTCGGACGTCGCCGCCGGCGGAGGCAGCGGCTGGCCGGTCGCGCCCAGAGGCACGCCCGCGCGGCGGTGCAACGCATCGGCCAGCGCCGCGAGCGGCGCCTCGCGGAAGGCGGGCGCGAGCAGCGTCACTCCGAAGGGCAGCCCGTCGGGCGCGAAGCCCGCCGGCACGGCGACGCCGCACAGGTCCAACAGGTTCACGAAGTTGGTGTAACGCCCGAGGTTCGCGTTGAGCCGCAGTGGCTCCGCCTCGACTTCGGCCAGGGTGTAGGCCGTGCCCGCGGTGGGCAAGAGCAGCGCATCCACCTCCGCCCAGATGCGCGCCGCGGCACGGCGCAGCGCCTTCAGCCGGTAGTAGGCCTGAAACGCCTCCACCGCCGATGGTCGCGCCCCCTGCTCGACGATGGCCCGCGTCACGGGGTGCAGCGCCTCGGGCTGCGCACGCAGGAACTCCCCGATCGCCGCGTAGCGCTCGGCCAACCAGGGGCCCTCGTAGAGCAGCCGCGCCGCCTCGGCGAAGGGTGCATCGTCGATCTCCACCGCCGTACCCCCGAACCCCTCCAATGCGGCGCGCGCCGCGGCGAACAGCGCCGGGTTGTGCGGATTTCCGAAGAACTCCAGCCGATCCGGAGCTGGCACACCGAAGCGAAAACGCGGCGGGGCCGCGACCCACGCGAGCGCGGTGCGATCCGCCTCGGGCCGCGAGAAGGGATCCTCCACGTCATAGCCCGCGGCCGCGCGCAGCGCCTGGAGAGCGTCGGCCACGGTAAGCGCGAAGATCGACACGCAGTCCAGGCTGCGGCAGGCGGGCACGACGCCCCGGTTCGAGATCAGCCCGCGCGAGGGCTTGAGGCCGACGATATTGTTGAACGCTGCCGGCACGCGGCCGGAGCCGGCCGTGTCCGTGCCGAGTGAGAAGCTGACCAGGCCCGCCGCCACAGCCACTGCCGAGCCTGAGCTGGAGCCGCCGGAAATATAGCGCGGATCGAAGACACTGCTGGGCGCGCCATAGGGCGAGCGTGTGCCGACCAACCCCGTCGCGAACTGGTCCAGGTTGGTCTTGCCGACGGGAATCGCGCCCGCCGCGATCAGCCGCTCCACGACGGCCGCGCTCCGCCCCGGCACGTACCGATAGGCGGGACAGGCGGCCGTCGTGGGGTGACCGGCCCAGTCGATGTTGTCCTTGATGGCGAAGGGCAGGCCGTAGAGCGGGAGCGATGCCCGATCGCGCCCGGCCAGCGCCCGCGCAGCGGCGCTCGCCTCTTCCTCCGGTGCCAGATGGATCCACACCTTGTCATCCCCGCGCCTGGCGATGCGCCCATAGACCGCGCGCACCACCTGCTCGGGCGAGAACGCGTCGGAGGCATAGCCCGCGCTCAGGGCGGCGAAATCGAGACTCTCCAGCTTGACGGTCACCGCGCCGGCTCTAGCGCTCCGCGCCCGGTCCGTCGCTGAAGAGTGACGGAACGAACGTATGTGGATCCGCCGGCTCGGTGAGGAGCGCTTGCTGTCGCGGGGTGAGCTGGACATCGGGTGGCGGGAGGACCCGCGCCCGCGACCACGCCATGTGGGAGACGCAATACTTGTAGAGCAGCGTCCGACGCTCGTGGTCGGCTCTCCACGGGGCTGTTCCGTGCATCACCGCCTCGGAGAACAATACGACCGACCCCGTCGGGATCTCCGGGATGACGACGCAGGCGGCCTTCTCCGGAGCCTCGTGGATCTGGCGCGGCAACTTGAAGTTGCTCTTGTGACTCCCGGGAATGCACCAGAATCCGCCGTGGGCCGGACCAGCATCCGCAAGACTCCAGGCCGCGACCACGAACCCCTCGTAGATGCCGTTGGTGGCAAAGTGAAAGCGCTCCCCCGGCTTGCTGAAGGAGTTGCGCGCCGAAGCCCCGTAGTCCGCGTGCATGGCCCCCATGGTCTGCCCCTTGTGCATGCGGATGCCGTAAAGACGGTCCAGCCGAAAGCAGTCGCCGAGCCGAAGGCGGAGCATTGGCAAGATCGCCTCATGATCCAGCAGGCGACAGAACGGCTCGCCCCAGTTGAGGAAACCGTGATCCGGTCCGTGCACGCCGGCGGCGGAGCCAAAGCGGATACGTTCGCGGGGGTTGGGGAGCTGCTGCGCATCGATCAACCGATTCAGCTCGGCCACCTCCGCCGACCCCAGGACGTCGTGAATCACCAGATAGCCTTGAAGATCGAACAGGTACTGCTGCAACTCCCGGTCCGAAGCGTCCACGCTCACACCCTCCCTGTCTTTGCTGTCACCACCGCATCCTCACCGCTCAGTATCCTCTGTCTGCACGTCCGGCGGGGCGACGTCACCGGGTGCCACCGTCACCGACGCGACCGTGACCTCGATGTCGCCTCGTGGGCGCCGAAGCACGACCAGGTCCCCCGCGCGCTTTCCGAGCAGGGCCCGCGCGACGGGCGACGCAACACTGATCTGCCCCCTGCCAGGCTCGGCCTCGTCGGGGCCCACGATCTCATAGGAGGCGCGCTGACCGTTCGCCTCCTCAACGGTCACGCTCGTTCCGAACCCGACCCGCCCGTCGACCAGCGAGGGCTCCTGCACATAGACCGACTTCAGCACCTGGGTGAGCACGCGGGCCCGACGCCCGCCGCTCTCCGACGCCCCGGCGGCCAAGAGCTCGGCCAGCTCGGCCCGCAGCCTCGCGAGCCCCGCTTGCGTGATCGGCAGATCGCGCTCGCGCGGCGGCAGCGCCTCCCCCCCGTCCGGCACGGGCGTCTCTTCGTCGGTGAACGCCTTGGACATGGCTTCCCACCTACCTTGCCGCGACTGGCTCACCGGCGGTGCCGGTCACGAAAGGACCCACCCGTCAGCGCTCCTGCATCAGGTGATCGCGCTGCGTGGTGCCGGCGTAGTCCAACCGGTAGCGACCGCGCCGCTGCAGCTCCGGCACCACGAGATCCACGAATTCCTCGATCGCCCCCGGAGTGTAGATCGGCGACAGCATGAATCCGTCGCCGCCGACCTGGTCGATGTAGTCCTCCATCTGATCGGCCACCTCGGCTGGCGTCCCGACCATCTGGAGCAGCCCCACGCTCTGTCCGTGGCGCTGCGCCACCTCCCGCAGCGTGAGCAGCTCGCCGGTCAACGTGCGGTACCGGGTCTGCATCCGCTGCAGCTGCGACTCGGTCCGTTTCGCCATCAGCTCGTCGAGACCGATCTGCGACAGGTCGAAGTCGAGGTGCCCCGAGAGAATGGCCAGACCGCCCTCCAGCGGCACGAGTGCGTTGTGGATCGCCTGCTTCTCGCGCGCCTCCGATGAGGTCCGGCCGAGGATCGGCTGGATGCCGAACAGGATCCGGCACGCCTCCGACTTGCGCCCCTCGCGGACGGTCTCCCGCTTGATGTCCTCGTAGTAGGCCTTGGCGCCCACGATGTTCGGCTGGATGGCGAAGATCGCGTCCGCGTAGCGCGCGGCAAACGTGCGCCCCTTGGGCGAGGTCCCCGCCTGGAGGATCGCCGGCCCGTTCTGCGGCGAGCGGACGACGTTGAGCGGGCCGCGCGACTTGAAGAACCGCCCCACGTGCTCGATGCGGTGCACCTTACCCGGATCTGCGAAGACCCCGGCCTCTCGGTCCATCACGACTGCGTCAGGCTCCCAGCTGTTCCACAGCTTGCGGCATACCTCCATGAACTCGTGCGCGCGGTCGTAGCGCTCGTCGGTCGGTTGGCGTTCCTCGCCGTGGTTCGCCGCCTGGTTGTGGTTGAGCGACGTCACCACGTTCCACGCCGCCCGGCCGCGCGTGAGATGGTCCAGCGTGGCCCAGAGGCGCGCGGCGTAGAACGGGTGCTGGTGACTGATGGAGAAGGTCGCGCCCAGCCCGATGCGCGTTGTGACCGCGGCCATGAACGAGAGCAGGGGCACGGGATCGTGCTCGGGGGCCTGGGTGGCGTGACGGATCGCGGGGTCCATCGTCCCGCGATACGTGTCGGAGATGTAGTTCAGGTCGGCGAAGAACACCATGTCGAACTTCCCGCGCTCGCACACCTGGGCGATGTGCTGGTACAGCTCGGGCCGCGCCCACTCGTACCCGGCCGCCGCGGTGCGCGGATGCCGCCACATCGCCAGGCTGTGGTAGGTCGGCCCGTGGCAGAGAAACTGCGCAAGGTGAATGTGCGGCTTCGTCATGATGCCCTAGACCTCATGACGCCGAGCTGGCAGACGACCACGGTGGCAAAAGATGTTCAGTATCGTCCGCCGAGCTTGCGGTGGTCCCAGCTGACCACCTTCTCCGGGACGATCCTGAGCACCACGCGCTTCGGCGCGCTGGCCAGTGCGCCCGGCTGCACGGGCGCTGCATTCGCCTGCCCGCCCGCCCGCGCCGAGAACGCCGCCCTGACGCTGGCTTCGTCGTCGAGAATCTCGCAGCGGCCCCGGATCATCACGCCCCGCAGCTCGGCGTACTCGTCGCCGGCCTCGATCATCAGCGCCACCCGGGGATTGCGCCGGATGTTGACGACCTTCTGCGCCTTCCCGTACGAGGTCATGTAGAACGCGCCGTCCCGCGCGACGTAGTTCATGGCCACGACGTGAGGGAAGCCGTCCTTGTCGATGGTGGCCAGCGCGGCCTTCTTGCGTTCCCGGAAGAACGCGGCCTGCTCGTCGGGGCTCAGCTGGATCTGCTGCCGTCGGTTGCTCGCCATTCGGGCCCGTCTCCTCTCGCGCGCGCAGCTTACCCCTGCTCCGGGACCGGCAGGTGCGTCGCCAGGAAGCGCCTGGCTTCCTCGAAGCTCTGCTTCGCCGCATCCTCGGCGTAGCCGGGGTGGGTGCGCACCGCGAAGCCGTGGCGAGCGCCGTCGTAGAACCTGAATGTACAGGCCTTGCCGAGCGCCCCCATCCGCGCCTGCATCCGACGCATGTCGGCAATGGGCGCCCGCTCGTCCTCCGTCCCGTGCAGCACCAGCATGGGGACGTCCACGCCCTCGGCGAGGTCGTACGGCTCGGCGCCGGGCTGAGCGCCCGCCGGCCGGAAGGCGAAGCCGTGAAAGACGACGATCGCGCGGATCTCCGGATGCGCTCGGGCCGCCATGAGCGCGTGCACCCCACCGCGGCAGAAACCGAAGACCGCCAGCCTCGGAAGATCGGCCTGGCCGACCGATCCCAGGAAGGTCATCGCTCCCCGCAGATCGGCGTACACGAGCCCGTCCGCCGGGTCGGCCCCGCGTACCTTCCACCCGTGAAGCAGGGCGACGTAGCCCCAGTCGGCGAGTCGGCGGGCGATCTCCGTGTACCCGTCGTCCGGTCCGGCCACCCCCCGGAGGATCAACACGACCGGGCGGGGCCCGGGGCGGTCGGGCGTGGCCAGGTACGACGGGACGCTCGTCTCCCCGTCCCCGCTCGTGAACGTCACCGACTCAAGGCGCACCGTCACGCCCGTCTACTGTCCGAAGGGGTCCTGGGGGATCTTCGCGGCCGAGAAGATGTAATCGCGCGAGTCCTCGAGCTGGCGGCGAAGGCGGCTCAGGTTGGCGCCGAGCAGCCGGCCCTTCCACTTGCGCACCTTGCCGGCGACGATCACCGTCTCGACGTTCGTGCGGTCCATCAGCGACACTACCGCCCCCGGCACGCTGTTCAGCGGCGCCACGTTGAGCGCGGTGGCGTCGAGCAGGATGATGTCTGCCTCCTTGCCCGGCGTCAGCGAGCCGGTCTTACCGTCCAGCCGCAGGTGCCGGGCGCCGTTGAGGGTCGCGAACCGCAGCACGTCCCGCACGTTGAGCAGCTTGGGCGTGCCCGGCGCCGGCGTCGGCCACCGGGTGTCGGGCCCGAAATCCCCCTGCTCCAGGACCCTCTGGTTCACGAGCAGGCGCTGCATGGTCATCGCGCCCCGCATCTGGGTGAAGAAGTCCGCTGTCATCGTGACCTCGACGTCCGAGCTCAGCGACGGCTCCATCCCCAGGCTCTGCAGCTTGAGAATGGGCGGCATCCCGTGGCGCATGTTCATCTCGATCGGGAAGGCGATCGAGACCTGGGCCCCGCCGTCCTTCACGCCATTCCAGCCCAGGTCGGACATCCCGGTCATGTGAATGAACAGGTTATCGTCGCCAATCTTGATGTCATTGTTGACGCCGCCCGTGCCCAGAGCGAGGTCGTCCAGGATCGGACGAATGCCGAACGGCGACAGTATGTGCGCGGCGATCTGCAGGCCAAGCTGCCGGCCGATGGTCCACGCCTGCGTGTAGGTCGGCTCGCCGAGATAGACCTCGCCGCCCATGATCATGTGCACGAGCTGATCGCTCGAGGCGAACCACCGCTGATGGAGGCGCAGCGCGTCCTGCGGGTACTGGTTGCCCGGCACATTGCCGGCGCTCTCGAAGTAGCCCAGCGCGGCGCGCCGTCCCGTGTCGAACAGCGCCTGGACCGCGGCATCGGAATGCTGGGGCGAGTGGTGGATCTGCGAGATGTCGTGACAGGTGGTGACGCCGCCGTCGAGCTGCGAGAGCCCGCCGAACAGGATGTTGATGTACACGTCCTCGGGGCGGTAGACGGGGGCGAACCTCTGCAGGATGAACTCGAAGTACGTGGGGTTCGCACTCGGCGTGCCCGAGCCGTCGTTGATCAGGATGCCGTTGGCGAGGAAGCTCCGCAGCGCGGTCTCGAACTGGTGGTGATGGGTGTCGATGAAACCCGGCATGACGACGCGGCCGCGCGCGTCGATGACCCCCGTCCCGCGGCCCACGCTCAGGTTCGGTCCGACGGCGACGATCTTGGCGCCCTCGACGAGCACATCGCCGGAGGCGAAGTCGCCGACGTCCGGGTCCATCGTCATCACGTAGCCGCCGCGGATGACGTACCGGCGCCCGCGCTTGCCGTGATCCTGCGGCGGGTCGTCGTCATGGTTGGCCGCCGCGGCGGACGGGCCCAGCAAGCCCATCCCTGCCGCGGAGACGGCCGTCGCCGCGGACGCCTTCAGGAACTCGCGCCTCGACTCCTGGGCTGCAGTCGTATGGTCCTGGGGCTGCCCGTCATCGCAGAGCTGGCACACGGTCGCCCTCCTCTGGTGAGACTGCCCAATCACGATGGCCGCGGACACCCGGCCGTGTCACGGGAGTCTCTACCAGAACGGAGCGTTGGTCCAGAGGCATCTAGCCCAGGTAGGTCCTTCGCGCGCGCTCGGGCAGCGTCCTCGCGATCCGCCGGGCGATGTGCAACACTACCGTCTGCTCGCCTGTGCGAGCGCAGAGAACACCGTCATGGACGAAGAGCCCCCGATGCAGCGCCGGCTCGCCGCCATTCTTGCCGCCGATATCGCGGGCTACAGCCGGCTCATGCACGAGGACGAGCCCGCCACCGTGCGCGACCTCAAGGCCCATCAGAGCGTGATCCTGCCGCTGATCGGCCGGCACGGTGGGCGGATCATCGACACCGCCGGCGATGGCATCATGGCCGAGTTTCCCAGCGTCATCGGCGCCACCGAGTGCGCGGTCGAGATCCAGACCGTGATGGCCGAGCGCAACCAGCCGGTGCCCGAGAGTCGCCGCATGCGGTTTCGCATCGGGATCAATCTGGGCGACGTGATCCACGACGAGACCCGGATCTACGGTGACGGCATCAACATCGCGGCGCGGCTGGAAGCGCTGGCTCAGCCGGGCGGCGTGCTCGTTTCCAATACCGTCTACGATCAGGTCCGCGGCAAGCTGCCGCTCACCTTCGAGGATGTGGGCGAGCGGCAGGTCAAGAACATCGAGCAGCCCGTGCGAATGTATCGGCTCCACATTCCGGGCGCATCCTCCACGCCCGTGGCCCCGCTCGTCAGGCGCGCCGCCATAACGGACCGCAGGCGTTGGATCGTGTGGGGCCTGGCGGCGTTCCTGGTTCTCCTCGGGGCGGGAGGAGCTGTGGTGGGTGGGCTCGCCCTCTCTTGGAAGTCGGCGCCGCAGACAGCACAGAGGCGCCGCGTCTCTCGATCGTCGTGCTGCCCTTCAGCAACCTGAGTGGCGATCCGAGCCAGGACTACTTCGCCGATGGCATAACTGAAGACCTGACCAGTGATCTGTCGCGAATTGCTGGAAGCTTCGTCATCTCCAGGAACACTGCGTTCACATTCAAGGGCAAGGCCGTCGATGCCCGGCAGATTGGCCGCGAGCTGGGTGTCCGGTATGTGCTCGAGGGCAGCGTACGCCGGATGGGAGGCACCGTCCGCGTCAACGCGCAGCTCATCGACGCGGGCACCGGCGCGCATCTGTGGGCCGAGCAGATGGACGTCGATCAAAGCACGCTGGCGACCCTCCAGGACAACTTCGGCATCGCGAACCGACTCGCCAGGACGCTCAGTGTCGAGCTCGTCAATGTCGAGGGTCGCCGGGCGCAGCGCATCGACCCGGATGCGGTGGACCTCACCATGCGTGGCTGGTCGGTCTTGAATGGAGGGCCGAACAAGGACGATGTGCAGAGGTCCGTCGCGCTGTTCGAGGATGCTCTTCGAATCGATCCCGACAATAGTCAGGCCAGAGTCGGGCTCGCTCAGGCCCTCACTCTCCATCTACCGCAATCGCTGGGATCCCGAACCCGCCAAGGTGCTGGCCCGTGCCGACGAAGCAGCCACGCGGGCCATCGCCACCGCGCCCAACTATGCCCATGCGCACTACGTGAAGGCCGAGGTTCTCGGATTGTCCAACCGGTTCGATGCTGCGCTTGCGACGTACGACAGGGCCATCGCCCTCGATCGCAACCATGCAGCGGCATACGTTGGACGGGCGCGGAACTTGAACGTGATTGGTCGGGCAGCGGAAGCATTGGCGCCCGTCGAGAGGGCGATACGTCTGAGTCCGCGCGATCCTGAGTTGTATATCTGGTATTTCGTCCTCTGCCACGCGAACACGCACTTGGCGCGCGACGCTCAGGCCATCGAATGGTGCCTCAAGTCGATTGCGACCGGTAAGACGTTCTGGTTCGCCTACGTCGATCTCGCCTCTGCGTACGCCTGGCGCGGGCAGAACGCAGAGGCGGCGGCCGCGGTTGCGGAGCTCCTGAAGCTGAGGCCAGGGTTCACGGTGCAGACACTGGTGCAGGAAGGATCAGGAACTTCCGACAATCCAGCCTTCCGCAAGGAATTCCAGCGGATTGTCGAGGGAGCACGCAAGGCTGGGTTGCCAGAAAGCTAAGCGAACCATTCCGCTTCTGTGGCCACCTTTCCGGCATCAAGCGTCTGATGGTGGATGTGGGACCGACAGCCGGATGTCCAGCGAGCCCCTGGTCTTATCAACGCCCTGGAGTGTAGGACGAAGGTCCCATGGTGGCGCCGGATCGCAAGATACACACTCCCCTGGAAGGCGCAACCTTCGAACCGGCGAACGGCGATGTCAGTTGTTCGCGGAGATCAGGAGGGGAAGATGCACAGCCCAATCGGGTTTCGGATGGTCGTGTTGACCTTGGTGCTCGCCGCGGCGTCGCTCACTCAGCTTACGCCGAGTTACGCGCAAACCCAGGGGTCGGAGCGGCGGCAGGATCGCCGGGATGATCGGGGGGATGCCCGGGACACGAAGCAAACCGGCCGTCAGGACGCCCGCGAAGGAAAGGCCGAGTGTAAGGAGGGAGACGACAAGAGCCGCGCGGAATGTCGACAGGAAAAGCGGGACACGAAGCAGGACGCGCGCGACTCCGCCCGCGACATAAAGAAGCAGTAATCGACGCGACCCAGGAGCTTGTCGCCGACGCTCAATTGTCCTGGCAGCGCCAATGAGCCAAGTGTTGCCGCCTGACTACGAGCTCGAAAAGCGAGCCTCGTCCCGGCTTCTCGAGGTATTGATTCGTGCCGGCTTTGATCGCTGTATTGGCGGTGCTTTGCTACATCGTCTTTGCACCCTTCCTGGCGCTGATGGCCTGGGCGATCATCCTGGCCGTCACGCTCTATCCGTTGCACCGATCGCTTGCCCGCAGGGTTGGTGGGAAACAGGGCCTCGCCGCGACCCTTGTGGTACTCGGAGGTCTCTTACTGATCGTCATGCCGACTGCGCTACTAATGAACTCGTTTGGAAGCTCCATCCATGATCTTGTTCAAGCCGTACAACACAACACCCTCGACATACCTGCACCGCGGGAGGGCATCAAGGAATGGCCGATCGCGGGCCACAAGATCTACGGCATTTGGTCGCAGGCACATACGGACTTACCAGGCCTCGTCGGGAGCTTGCAGCCCAAGATCGGCGAGCTGGCCCGAAAAGGCCTTTCCACCGTCGCCAGCATTGGTCTCGACATGCTGCAGTTTCTGGCGTCATTCATCGTTGCCGGCGTGTTGATGGCGTACGGTGAGGCGGGCTCGCGCGGGAGTCGCGCGATCTTCGAGCGCATCATCGACCGCGAACGAGGCGAACCGTTTGCCAGACTTTGCACGGCAACGATCCGTGCCGTTGCTCAGGGGGTCATCGGCATCGCCTTCGTTCAGGCCATTCTCGTCGGCCTTGCGCTCCTCCTGGCCGGCGTCCCGTGGGCCGGTGTTCTGGCGGTGATCACGCTCGTGTTGAGTATTGCGCAAGTGCCGGCGCTCATCGTCATCCTTCCCGCGATCGTGTACATCTGGTCCAGCGCCAACTACAGCAACGGCGCGGCCATCGCCTATACGATCGTCTTGCTGCTATCCGGGATGGCCGACAATGTCCTGAAGCCGCTGATGTTGGCGCGCGGAGTCGATGCCCCGATGCCGGTCATCCTGTTCGGGGCATTGGGTGGCATGGCGACCGGCGGAATCCTGGGAATGTTCGAGGGGGCCACGCTCCTGGCTCTCGGCTATCAGATTTTCATGAGCTGGGTCGCCATCAATCCAGACTCGACCTGAACTCCCTCACCTCGCGGTCGGCCAAACCCGCCTCGATGAGTAAGCTAGTGCGGTCGCCGCGTCGTCCGACCGAACGCTGCGGGAAGCCCTCGACCTCTACCGGTGAGCGGCGATCGACCGCGGCGCGCACCGACTCCTAGCGACCGGCAACCGCCCAGGACGGGAAGGCGTTTCTTCAGCGGCTTTTCGCGGGGACTGCGGTGAGGCCCTGGATCAGGTTGCCTCGAATGACGAGGTCCGAGATCTCCAGCCGGTCCCGGGCTTCACGTCGCCGCTGCTCGATGCCGGTGCACTCGAAGCGCCGCCGGGTGTTGACCGCGTAGCACGTGCCGGCGGCTAGGCCGACGCGGTGGGCGTACCAGGTCGTCCCGTCCGTGAAGCTGCCGTCCCGGAACACCACCAGGGAGCCGTGTCCGTCGGTGAGGTCCCGACCCAGCATCACGCGCGACTCGTCCTGGATCCCCAGGAGCGACAGGACCGTCGGGGCGATGTCCAGGTGGCCGCCGGTGGCGGTGCGGATGCCCGCGTGTGCGCCCCTGGGCAGGCGGATCAGCAAGGGCAACCGCTTTCTGGCCCGCAGGGTCTGGTACTCGTCGCCGGCCGGAAAGCCGAGGAGGTCGCCGAGGTCGGGAGGATCGCCGAGGAAGCCGTGGTGATCGCCGTAGACGACGATGACCGAGGTCTCCAGGAGTCCGGCTGCCCGCAGGCGGTCGATGAGCCCGCCGAAGGCGCGATCGAAGTAGCGCACCGACTGGAGGTAGTCCCCGAGCAGGGTACCCTCGCGCGCGCCCAGCGAGAGCTCCCGATGGTGCGGGGGCAAGCGGTAGGGATGGTGGTTCGAGGCGGTCAGCATGAACGCCATGAACGGGGCGCGCTCGGCGGCCAGGATCGGTATCGTCTGCGCGAAGAACTCGTGGTCGGCCAGCCACGGACCGATGAGCTCGGTCATCCGGTACTTGTCCTCGAAGATGGATCGCTGGAACCCAAGGCCTGCGTGCATCACCCGCATGTTCCAGAAGTCGGCCTGGGCCGCGCAGGCCGATACCGTCGCGTACCCGTTCTCGGCGAGGATGCGGGGCAAGCCGCGATAGTGGTTGTAGCGGAAGTGATTGGAGAGCACCCCGACGGCCAGCGGGTGCAGCGAGTGCATGGTGGCGAACTCGGCGTCGGAGGTGGTGCCGAGGTGCGTCTGGTCGTAGAAGTTGACGAAGTGCAGGCTCTCCCGCGCGAAGGCGGATAGCCGCGGAGTGACCGGTTGGCCGTTGATCTTCAGATCCAGCGGGAAGGCCTGCAGCGACTCGGCGTTGATGACGATGAGGTTCTTGCCGCGCGCCTTCCCGAACAGGGGCGAGCGCTTCTGGGTGTCGCGCCAGTGATCGGCCAGGAACCCGGCGACTCGCAGTCGCTCGGGCTCCCCGATGATCGGCCGCTCCCCGGTCAGCCGCAGGGCCAGGTCGCCGAGATGGTAGGGCAGGATCCCGATGGCCGCCGCGACCTCGATGCGGGGGCTCGAGTAGCTGAGCAGGCCGGCGCCGTGCTGCCAGGCCATGCGGGCGGTGGGCACGGCAAGGAGCAGCCCCGCGCCGACCAGGGCAAAGCCGAGCCCGAGCCGGAACCGGCGATTGGGACCCATGTGCCGGCCGGCCCGGCCATACCACGACAGGAGCGGGAGCGCGACGAGGATGTCGAGGTAGAAGAGCGCGTTCCAGCTGGAGAGCGACTCGACGACGCGCGGGAGCACCGTCACCACCATCGGCGCCATGACCACGTCCGAGAGCGAGACCACGTCGGCGTAGTAGCGAACGTGCACGAGATCGGTCAGGGCCACCGACGTCAGGAGCACGTCGAGGACGAGCAGAGCCAGCAGGCGCGGCAGGCGGGGAAGCAACAGCAGGGGCGCCGCGACGACGAGCAGGGCTGCCAGCGTGGCGCCCAGCACCTCGGGGTGGCGCTGGATGGCCCCCACCACGTGAAAGGCCGGCCGCATCCACTGGATGATCGTTTCTTCTGGCACCCACCATTCGCTGGGCAGGAGCGCGCTGAAGTAGACGAGCTTGGCCCAGAGCAGGGCCACGATCACTGCGAGGGGGCCGACCTCGACCAGCCAGCGCGCGCCCCGGGAGGGCGGCGCCGGATCGCAGTGGTCGGGCGGGCAGGGCGATGGCATCGCCCGACGGTGCCCGCGAGGCCGGTCGGTGTCAAGCATCAATGTGGTAACTCCCGACCCGCCCGGGGCGCTCCTGTGCCAGGTGTGCGGCGGCAGAATCATCCGGGCTACCATTCCCGCCATGCCTACCCCATCGGTTACATTCGCAGGCCTGCCACATGCCACATTCGCCCAGCCCGGCCAGATCGCCGTGCTCGGCATCGACCACGCAACGCCCTACGAGACGGGAAAGCCGAGTCATTCCGCCGGCGCGCCCGCCGCACTTCGCGCGGCGCTCACCGGCTACAGCCGGCTCGCCGACCACTACGACTTCGACATCGGCAGCGTGCGGCCCGCCCACGTCGTCGATTGTGGCGACGTGCCCGGAGATCCCGCGGATCCGCCGGGCAACCGCGCCGCGATCACGGCAGCCGTGCGCGCATTGCTCGACGCCGACGCGATCCCGGTCGTGCTCGGCGGTGACGACTCCGTGCCGATTCCGATGTTCCGTGCATTCGAGGGGCGCGGACCGCTGACCGTCGTGCAGATCGACGCCCATCTCGACTGGCGCGACGAGGTCCACGGCGAAAGATACGGTTGGAGCAGCCCGATGCGCCGCGCGTCCGAGATGCCGTGGATCCGACGCATGGTGCAGATCGGCCTGCGTGGGACCGGCAGCGCCCGCGCGGAGGAGGTAGCGGACGCTCGCGCGTGGGGATCACGCCTCGTTCCGGCGGCGGACGTGCATCGGTATGGCATCGCACCCGTTCTCGATATGGTGGACGCAGACGCCAACTGCCTGTTGACCCTCGACTGCGACGGGATCGACCCGTCGGTCCTACCCGCTGTGGCCGCGCGCGCGCCGGGCGGTCTCCTCTACTGGCAGGTGCTCGAGCTGTTCACTGGTCTCGCCGCGAAGTGCCGCATCGTGGGATTCGATCTCGTCGAATTCATGCCGGCGCGGGACACCACGGGAATTTCCGCGCTGACCGCGGCCCGGCTCGTGTGCAATGCGATCGCGGCGATCGCGACGTCGCAGAAGCGAGGGTACTAGAACTCCCGCAGGTGCTCCCTTAGCGTCGTGCCCGTGTACTCGGTGCGCACGGCACCTCGCTGCTGGAGCAGCGGGATGACCTTCTCCACGAAGGGCCCGACGTAGCCCGGCCAGATGCCCTGCCGGATGGCGAAGCCGTCGCCGCCCACCGCGTCGATGGTGCGCGCCAGCTCGTCGGCGACGCGCTCCGGCGTGCCGATGTAGGCCTTGGAGTCGATGCTGACCTTGCGGGTAGCGATGTCCCGCAACGTCGGCGTTCGCCCGGACATGTAGAAGCGATCGAGCTGGCTGCGGATGCCCTGGATGGCTCGGGTCTGGATCGCGGCGGGCAGCGGCTTGTCGAGGTCGTAGGTCGACAGGTCGATCTGGAGCATGGTCGACAGCGACGCCAGCCCGGCCTCCACCGGCGCATTGGCGTACAGCTCGTCGGCGCGCCGCTGGGCCGCCTCGTCGGTATCGCCGATGATCGGCTTGGTGAGGAAGAAGACCTTGCACTCGTCGGGGTCGCGCCCTTGCTTCCTCACCCGGGCCTTGAACGCATCGTAGTACTGCTTCATCTCGTCCACCGTCTCCCGGGACACGATGATGGCCTCGGCGTGGCGGGCCGCGAAGTCCTGCCCCCGGTCCGAGGCGCCGGCCTGGATGATGACGGGACGCCCCTGCGGCGACGGCGCGGCGTTGAGGGGGCCGCGCGAGCGGTAGTACGTGCCCTCGAAGTCGATCGCCCGCACCTTCGCGGGATCGGCGAAGGTGTCGGTGCGCTGGTCCATGACGACCGCGTCCGGATCCCAGCTCGACCAGAGCCGATAGCACAGCTCCATGTACTCGTCGGCCCGGTCGTAGCGCTGGTCGTGGTCGAGCAGCTCCTCGTACCCGAAGTTCAGGGCCTCCTCGACCTTGTAGGACGTCACCACGTTCCACGCGATGCGCCCCCGGCTGAGGTGATCGAGCGTCGTCATGAGGCGGGCGAGCAGGAACGGCGGGTAGAACGTCGTCGACAGCGTGGCCGCGAGGCCGATGCGGCGCGTCGCCGCCGCCATGATGGCGACGAGGGGCCCCGGATCGTGAAAGGGCGCGTGCTCGGCGTAGCGTAGATAGGCGTCCCTCCGTCCCTGGTAGGTCCCCGGCACGGCGAGGCTATCCCCGAGCATGATCAGATCGAACTTGGCGCGCTCGAGCGCCACCGCCATGTCCTGCCACAGCTCCGGCCGTGTCCACTCGTACCCGCTCGTCCGGGGACCCGCCCAGCCGTCCAGGCCGAACCCCGCGTGCGGGCTGAACGCGCAGAACCACATCAGGTGCATTTTCGTCATCGCCGCGCTCGCCCCTCGCCTCGCTCAATTCGGAATCGGTCCATCGCCTGCGGCGCAAAACTACCACTCGGGCATCTCCTCCGAAAGGGCGGCCTCCCGCTTGCTTGACCGCTCTCATCCGGCAGACTACTCTCTGACCTGGTCATCGAGCATTCTGGAGATCCGCCTTCGCCAACGCGACCCATGCACGAGGAGATCGACACATGCCTCAGAAAAAGCCAACGGTGTACGAATTCATTCCCAAGCTGGGGCAGCTCCGCGACGACGTGCTGTTCGGCGACGTATGGGAGCATCCCGACCTCAGCAAGCGTGACCGTAGCCTGATCACGGTCGCAATGCTGGCTGCGCTCTACCGGACCGACGAGATGCGGGGCCACATGCAGAGGGCACTCGACAATGGGGTAACGGAGACCGAGTTGAAGGGGCTGATCACCCACGTGGCGTTTTATGCTGGCTGGCCCTGCGCGGTCAACGCAGGCCGTATCGCCATCGATGTATTCGGACCGAAATAGCGCTGGTTCGACCGCCACCTGGTCGAGGCCAGCACGCGGTGATGGACTCGACCTGGTGTCGAGCCTTCCAAGCCGTCACGCCTGACGCGACGGGCGGGTATGTAGTCGTCGATGTGGCTCGACACCTCAGCGCTGGATCACGCCACAGGCCAATCGCTTGCCGGAGTTTCCCGCGGGATCTGACTTGTAGTCGTCGGCACCCTCGTGCACGACGAGAGTTGCGCCATCGGCGTCGAGGAGCCCGGCCGGGCCGCCGTCGAGCGAAAGGCCCTTGACCGTCACGTCGAACTTGACACCACCGCTCGACGGCACCTCAAGGTTCGGTAGATCGCCCCCGTGAGGGCCGGCCGGGTTGTCTTTGCCGTGCTGCTTGCCGGTCGGATTGACGTGCGCACCGGCCGACTCGAACGGGGGGTCGCACTTTCCGACCTCGTGAATGTGGAAGGCGTGTGGGCCCGGCGGCAGCCCCCTGAACGTCGCCGAGATCTGCACGGAGCCGCCATGCTGCTCCAGGATCGCTTCGCCGACTTTCTTCCCGGCCGAGTCCACGATGTCGGCACTCGCTTTTTGCTGGGCGTCGGCAGTGCTGGCGACTAGCGAAGCGCACGTCAGCAGCACGGTCACGATGGTCAATCTCGTCATGAGGTCCCTCGCTGGACGCGGCCGGACGACCCATACCGCGTGTCGCCGCTTCACCGCCTTCCTTAGTGCGTGAACAATGCGTGAACGATGCCAACGATCACTCGCTCCGACGGCCGATGAGCGCCCGAGACAGGACCGGCGGGGACACCGTTCAAGGCGCCGCCCGCCGGAGGTGAAACCTGCTGAGGCCAGGGCTACAGTGCGCCCAGGTCAGGCAGCTCGATCCATCCGCCGCTCGATTTCCTTCTCGGCCTGCTCACGTGTCCAGCCATAGCGAGTCTGCAGGACTCCGACGAGCTTCTCGGACTCCCCCTCGATCTCATCCAGTTCGTCGTCGGTGAGCTGCCCCCACCAAGCCTTCGCCTGCCCGCGCGCCTGCTTCCACCAACCCTCAAAGACATCTCGGTTCATCTCTTGTCCTCCCCCGGCGATGAGCCGGTCAGGCACTGACCATGCAACGGGAGGACCATCGACGGTGTGGCAGCGCCGGCACGCAATGCCTACCGCCGGGGGGTGACGAGAACGTCGATGCTGACATCGTCACCTTCCCGCATGTTGGCGACCGCCAGGGGCGGAAGCACGAGCTTGAGCTTGGCTCCATCGCCCGACCGCACGGTGACCTCGCCGTTGTTGCGCTCGATGTCCGCAATCCGGCCGACGACCTGATGACGCACTTGGCCGCGTAGAGCGCCAGCGGGTTCAGCGATCACCACCTGCTGCCCGGCCGTTGTGGGCATCGTAGTCGTCGTCACCGGCCGCTGCCCTGTCCCACATGCTGCCATGCTCACTCCCAGACCAAGTAGCCCAAGCTGTCTCCACATGACCCGCTGCCCCCTCGTTCCATGCAGATGCTGCCGACGTGCCACCGACGCAGGCTTGGCGCTCCACGACCCTCCCAACTGGCCACAAGCTAACTGGCCGACGAGGCCTCGGCAGGCGATGTCGCAGCCGCCTCCGTGGCAGGCTCTGCCTCCGGCTTCCCTCTCACCCACGAGTCCCCGGAGGCGCTGCGCGAGCACTGGTTCAAGTAGGCTGTCGACACCTTCTACATCGGCAATCTCAAAGGGGTCGGCCAGATGGTCCGTACGACTCAGCCGACTCGCGCCCATACCGCTCGTAGGCCAGCCTCACCACCGTCCGTCTGACGTCGCAGTTCGCTGGCCACCAGGGCGGTGAAAGGTGCCATAGACGAAGTGCGCTGTGAGATTGACTCCTGTCTCCCGCCAGGAGGCTGCTCCTTACTCACCGGGAGGCCGCGGTCGCCGTCCTCACCCCCACGAAGCTCGGCGTCGCGCTATCTGCTGGTCGCTTCGCTCGGCGAGAGGCGGCGGCGCCCCAATGACACCTGGTCCTTCGTCTAAAAGGTGCCGTGTGGCGCTTTCCAGCAGCTTCTTGACGAGCGCCGCCACCGCAGCACTGGCTGCCGCCGTGACGATCTTCCCGGCCATGGTTGGTTCAGCGGCCACCCGCTCAGGATGCTCCGTCATGCGTACGACTGCCTTGCGGAGACGGCCCGCCTGTGCAGGCAGGCGCGCCTGTCGGCTCTTTCGCCATCCGTTGAACCACACACCCCCAGCCGCGGTCGTCACGAGCGCGAGTCCTGTCAGCGTGAGACCAAACGCATGCCGCCCGAGCTGACGGCGGACATCGAACGCGTTGTGCCGTCGCCGGTCCAGCTCTGCAACGAGGCGGTCGAGCTCATCGCGGACGACCGCAATCTCGCTGCCAAGCGTCTCCGCGCGCGCCCGGGGTGTCTGGTCGTCCGGCGTCCTGTTCGCGGTGCTCGTTCCTACGCCAGCCGTTCCTTCACCCATCGCATGTCCTCTTTCAGTGTCTGTCGGGTTAGAGCGAGCGGATTCGTAACCATCCGGCGCCAGCCGAGGTACCCCGTCACCGCACCAAAGCAGAGCGCGACACCGGCGATGATCAGCGCGGCGGCCCAGCCGGGCATGATCGTGGCCAATGCCAGCGCGGCGGCGACCAGAAGAAGATTCAGACCGCATAACATTGCAACCCCAGCGATCCCGAGGGTTTTGGCCACCCCCACCTGCGCTTGGAGATCGGCATACAACTCCGCTTTGGCCAGGTCGATCTCCTTCCTGACTAAGAGAGATGCCTTCGCTGTGATGTCGCTGATCAGCTGCCGGTTCGATAAAGCTCCTGCCTGTTCGTCGCGCAGCCCTGTCGCCATCACTACCTCCTTCGTCCTAGAAGCCGTCGCACCGTTCAAAGATAGGACCTCTAGCAGCTGCGGCTCCCCACCGAGCGCACGCCCAAGCTGCAGCGCCTGCCGATACACTACCTGCCACTCCTCGTAGGCAACCGGAAGGCGGGCGATGTCTCGGGCAATTTCTCCCAGCCTTCGCGACAGCGCAGCAGCCCGTTCGTGGGCACGCGGATTCTCGCGATATACCGACCATACGCGGTGGATCTGGCGCTCGATGTCTTGGGCTCGGGGGTCGAACGTCTGCAGAGCCGGCGCAGTGGTGAGCGCCTCAACGACGACGCCGTGCGCCCAGGCGGTATCTTGCTCGACGCCCCGCAGGAGCAAGGCATTAGGGTACAGAGCGACCTCAAGGCGCGAGCCCCGAAAGTACGCCAGTCGCTGCGGTATGTGGTCGCGAAACGCCGGGCCGCCGAAGTAGAGCAGAATCCGAGACGGCACCGTCATCCACCAGCCGGGCTTGGCCTCGCGGACCGCGAACCCATGCTCCGTGAGCGTCCGCGCCGTCTCCGCGGCGACCGCGTGATAGCTCGCCGCGTCCGTCACGACTGGGACGTGCACCTCCACCCGGCGACGTAGGAGTGCCATCACGCGAAGCACCGGTACCGTGACGAAGACAACGATGAATGCCGCCGCTATCCCGATCGTTATCGGAAACCCGCGAAGGAGTCGCGCGACCGCCGATTCGCGCTCGACACTGCCGCGACTGGGCGCTCCCTGCCCGGGGCTCGTCGCCGGCCCAGAACCCGCAGACGCCCCGCGGCGCCGCAGCGCCATCGTGAGCCCCACCGCGAAGGGCACCGCCGCGGCCACGCCGATCCATACCACGCGCACGGTCCAGTCGGGAACCCACTCCGGCAGAGGCACGAAGCTGATTAGAAGGGTCGCGACCTTGGGCATCGCGATGCCCAGCAGGAGTATCGGCCATGCCGCCGCCGCGCCGACCAGCGCCGAAAGGAGCGTTTGCTCCCGGCTATTCGTACGGCCGAACAACGCGACGACGGCCCAGCCGAAAATCGACGACGTGATCCGACCGAGCGACCGGGTGATCAGTGCAAGCAGCGCCTGAATGATCGCCATGATCAGCCCGGCGGCAAATACCCCACCACCTGCGGCGCCCGGTGGCGGGTATTTGCCTCAGTACTATTGCTCCCCCTTAGGCCTGCCTGGAACAACGAACCTGCATCCTTCCAGTTGCTGACATCAGAGTCCGGTAATCATTCGCTGCGCCGTTGCCCAACCGTCTTTGCGTGTGCCGAGGTCTCGACTCCACGCAAATACGAAACCGCCTTATTGGACGCGTTGTCGAGGGCTTGAACCATGGCTCGTTCACCCGCCTCCAGCTTCTCGGCCGCCTGGTGCCGAAGACGCGTGACTCGCTCTGCTCCAAACTCCTTCGCGTCAGCACGCCAGTACGTGGCCGCGACCGCTCCCGCGACAGCACCGATCAAAAACCCAAGCATCTCGACCTCCTCGCCTTCTCGGCAATGTGCAAGTGGAACTTCTCTGCAACGAGCCTCTTCCAGCGGGACAAGCGCTGACCGGGCCGCCCGGGGTGGGGACGCACCCGGTCTGGCGTCACCGCTGGGCCGGACAGACGCGCCTGGCCACTTGCGGTATGCCCACGGTGGTGCGGTGCGGTCATCTTCGCTGGGACTGTGCCCCCGTCACGGCTCCCGCGGGCATTCATCCTCCAGGAGCCTGGCACCGGTTGCGCAAGTACGCAATTGAAATGCCACTGATCCTTGGGAGCGAGATGTCTCTCGGCTCTCTGGCCTACCCACTACATCCCGTTGAAGGCATCGTCCTGGCGGCCGCGCACGCTGGTCGCGGACAGCAGGAGGCTACCGCTCAGGCGCGCTGTCGCGCGTCGCCCGCACCCGCTCGATCGGATCGCAGGTTTTCGCCCGCCGTAGAATCGTCTTGCCGTTCATCGTCCGGTGGTCTCGTCGACGACTCGGTGGTGATGGGCTCGATGACCAGGGTGCAAAGTGCCGCGGCCACCGCCAGGCAGATACCGCCGAAGACCACGGCCGCAAGCCGGTTGTCGCCGCCCAGCAAGCGCACCAGCGCGCTGTCGTCGGTGAGAACCTGCTCCATGAGCCTGCCGAAGACGAGCGCAGCCAGGATCTCCGGGATGACAATGAAGAAGTTGAAGATGCCCATGTAGGTACCGGTCTTCTCGGGTGGCAGGGCGCCCGCCAGGATGGAGTAGGGCATCGAGAGGACGCTGGCCCAGGCCACGCCCACTCCCACCATGGACAGGAGAAGGAGGAACTTGTTGCCGATGAACGCCACCGAAAGCAACCCGATGGCGCCGACGAGCAGGCACAGCCCGTGGGTAAGTTTGCGGCCCAGCCGCTCGGCCACCGCCGGCAGCGCGAACGAGACGAGGAAGCAGACGAAGGAATACATCGCGAAGCAGTTGCCACCCCACGCGATGCCCTGTTCGTAGGCGGCGGTGCCGGGCGTGCCGCCAAAGACGTTCCGGGCCACGGCCACGCCGAAGTAGAGCCACATGCAGAACAGGCCGAGCCAGGTGAAGATCTGCACCCAGGCGAGGCGCCGCATGGTCTGCGGCATCGCGATCACGTCGTGGAAGATCTCGGAAGCGCCAGCGACGATGCCGGCCTTCTCAGTTTGCATCCTCCTGAAGGCCGTCATGTCATCGGGGGGGTATTCCCGGGTTGTGACGACGGTCCAGACCACGGCGGCCAGAAAGACGAACGCGCCGATGTAGAAGGCGACGGCCACCGCGGGCGGGATGCTTTGGCCAGCCGCCGCCCCACCGTCATTCCCGACCGGGAAGATGTCGTACAGCAGCCAGGGAAGCATGGAGGCGATTACCGCGCCGAGGCCGATGAAGAGGGCCTGCATGGAGAAGCCGCGCGTGCGCTGCCCGGGAGGCAGGAGGTCGGCGACGAACGCGCGGAAGGGCTCCATGCTGATGTTGATCGAGGCGTCCAGCACCCAGAGCAGGCCTGCCGCCATCCACAGTCCGGGCGAGTTGGGCATGGCGATGAGCGCGAACGAGGCGAGCAGCGCGCCCACGAGGAAGTAGGGGCGGCGCCGGCCCAGCCGGTTCCAGGTGCGGTCGCTCATGTGGCCGATGATAGGCTGCACGAGTAGCCCGGTGAGCGGTGCGGCGAGCCAGAGGATGGGGATCTGGTGCGCATCGGCGCCGAGGTATTCGTAGATCGCGCTCATGTTGGCCATCTGCAGCGCCCAGCCGAACTGGATGCCCAGAAAGCCAAAGGTCATGTTCCAGATCTGCCAGAAGCTCAGCGGCGGTTTCTCGACGCCCATCGCGGCACCTCTCTGCGGACTACCTGATGAGCAAAACAAGCCCCTCGTGAGGACCCAGGGCGAGGGGCAGCTGCCCGCCGGAGCTCAAGGTGCCGAAAGCCTTGTCGGCGAGGAGATCCCGGACCGAGCCGGCCGGCGGAGCGGTCTTGATGGTCACCGTCTCCCGGACAGCCGTGCGGCCGAAATTGATCGCCGTGACCTGGGTCCCCTTACCGGCCGCGAGCCGATGGATCATGACGAGCAGTCCCCGAGCCTTCACCGCCGGGACGTCGACCTGCTCGCTCTCGTTGATGCGGTACTCCGCGCGGACCCGCAGCAAGTTCTTCAGCTGCCAGGCGAACGACCCTGCGCGCCGGAGCTGATCGGGCAGTGCGCCGTAGAGCGTCGAGGCGCGTGGCAGGCCGGCGCCGGACCCTGCCGCTCCGGAGCCGTGGCCGAGCAGGTCATAGGCGCCACGGTTGATCCAGCGCGTGTCACCGTCGGCGAGGAGGGTCTTCACCGAATCGGCGGGCAGGGTCAGAGCACCCACCAGGTCCCAGCCGGACAGAGCAAAGACGCCAGGCTGCATGGCGTTGTAGATCGCCAGCAGCAGGTGTGCGCGCTGGATGTCTTGCCGCTCTGCGTCCGTGAGACGGCTGACGTCGCGGATGCCGAGGGCGGCGGCGATCACGGTGGCCGTGGTGCAGGACACCCCGTTGGCGGCCTCGAGGTTGTAGGGGGCGGCGGTACCGATGAGGTGCCCGCGCATCTCGGAGCGGATGAGCTCGCGCAGCTCGCTGCCCTTCAGGCTCTTGCCGCGGAAGGTGAAGGTGGCGTCCTTGTGCCGCGTCCAGAAGTGGACCAGCTCGAGGGTGAGCTCGTCGTGATTCTGGAGGGCGTGGATGAGTCCGGCCGGATCGATCTGGTAGGTCTTCTGCAGCTGCAACATGAGACGCAGGAACTCGGTATCGCCAGTCACGAGGGCGTGGTGGTAGGCGGGGCGGGTGACGAAGTCGTAGGAGAGATCGGCACCACCCTGCGACATGGCCCTGATGTCCTCAAGGGTGAGGTTGAGCTCCTGGAACGTGAAGCCGCCGAGCTTGCGCACCAGGCCGGCAATGAGCTGGTTGGACGTGATCGACAGCGGGTGCCCCTCGGACCATGCGCGGCCGTTGTTCGGCCCGACCTCGATGCCCAGGAAGCCGTTGGCGTCGAGGCGAAGCATGCGTTCGCCCAGCGTGCCCAGGGAGTGCAGTGCGTCCCCGGCGACGAGACGCTGCGCGGCGAAGGCGGGATCCAGCCAGTTGAAGGTGGGCTGCCCCTCCTTGAAATAGTGCAGGTAGACCCAGCGACGGACCTTGCCGTCGCTGCCGACGACCGCGTCGGTGGCTGACCAGTCGCTCTCCTTGACGTTCTTCTCGTAGAAGATGGTGCGCGGGAGCTGTCCCACGATGTAGCCACGCGCCTTGAGCTGATCCACCACTGTGGGCTTGAGGTTGATCGAATCCTTGCCGGTCGGCACGGCCGGGAGCACGTTCCAGTCTTTCGGCTGGATCTCCACCATGTGGTAGAGGCCGGGGTAGTCGCGATAGCCCCGCTCGGCCAGACGAAAGTCGGCCCCCTTACCGCTGTGGCCGGGAATGATGTCGCCGATGACGACGGCACCGTTGTCACGCGCGCGCCGCACCATTGCCTTGTAGTCGTCCTCGGTACCGAAGCCGGGATCGATCTCCGTGCTGATGCGATCGAAGTTCCCATCGACGGTGGGCGTGTACTCGCGCCCGCGAAGGCCCCCCGCCCGCTTCATGGGCCCCGTGTGCACCGCCGTGATGCCCATCTCGCGGAAGAGCGCCCAGAGCTCCGGGTCGCCCAGGCTGTGCAACACTGAGTCACCCGGCCGGGTGATGTGAGAAGCGGGGTAGACGGTGAACCACACCGATGCCAAGGCCGAGGCCGCGCGCGGCTGCGGGTTGGCGTAGGGGTGCTGCCACAGCGATCCGTGACCCGAATATCGCCGCGCCATCAGCTCCGCCTCGTGGAGCATCGAGCGCTCCACCAGCCAGGCGATGTAGCTCTCTTCGGACGGGACTCCCCGGGCTCCGGTGGACTCGGGCGCGGTGGCGCGAGCGGAAGGTCCGGCAAGGCCCGTCGTCGGCGGCGTTTGGCAGGCTAGCCCGAGCGCGCCGAAGAGGGCAACCAGGCCCAGAAGGCCGGCACGCGACCGAGCAATAGCGGCGACTGTGATCGGTAGGATTCCGGTGGGCCTCACCTTTAGCCAAGAATGTTGCAACGCGAGGGCCAGCGACTTCCGTAGCGCGGAGTGGTTGCACACCGATCTTCGCGAAGCGCGGAAGTTACTCGAGACCGAGCTCAGTGCACAGCCGCCGCTCGCGCGCCGACGTCCGCACGTTGGCTGACGCGTTCCGGCGCCGTCCCGCGCCGGCGGTCGCGCTTCGTCGCAGGTGTACCGGGCGGGGCGCGCTCCGTCCGACCGCTGCAAGCGCGCGCTCGGCAAGCCGTTCCCGGCCGAGGCCGGGTCTGGCACGTCGTCTGCCACGTCATGGCGCATGCAGTACACGATTATCGCCGCCCTGGTCGGGCTAGTCAGCCTCAACTCCTGGCTGCGGGCGGCGAGCACGGCCCGCGCCTGGGCGGCGGGAGCCAAGACCATGAAAGACAGGGAGGTTCACCATGCCAGCCACCACACGAGCGGGAGGAGCCGTCACCGTGAGACCGGGCGTCAAGATCGGCCCGGTGGGACGGCGACTGGCGGCGATCCTCGGACACTACCCGAGGAAGGGCGTCATCTACATCACCAGCGCGTTCCGGCCCGAAGAACGGGGCAGCCATCACGGCGGGCTGTCGTACGGGGGAAGCCCGACCGCGGCGATCGACATCGGCGGCGGCGGCGTCAACCCGAAAGTCTGGGTGGGGCTCACAGAGCGCAGACCGGTGCATCATCCTGACGCTGCTCAGCTTCTTCGAGTAGCCGAGCCCATTCGCCACGGCGCACCGGCACCGTGAACGTGAACGTCGAGCCTGCGCCCACCTGGCTCTTGACCCAGATCTTGCCGCCGTGCAGCTCGATGAACTTTCGCGAGAGCGTCGGCCGAGCCCGGTGCCTTCCACCTTCTTGTCGGCCGTGTTTTGTCACCACAGCCAACGCGCAATAAACAACACATGGAGACTTAGCGCTTCTCACGTCGTCGGCTTCGGCCGTCAGGGCGCGGCGACAAGCACGCGGAGCTTCGCCAAGCCGCGAAACACGGGCAGCGCTCGCCAGACTGGCGACTCGCCGGCCAGGCGGAGATGCGGGAACCGCTCGAGCAGCGCGCCGATGGCGAGCCGGGCCTCGAGGCGCGCCAGCGGCGCGCCGAGGCAGAAGTGAACCCCGCCGCCGAACGACTGATGGTGCACGTCCCGCCGCGTCACGTCGAAGCGGTCGGGCTCCGGGTAAACCTCCGGATCCCGATTGGCGGCGGCGAGGAATACGACGACCGATTCGCCGCGACGCATCGGGCAGCCGCGAATCGCGATGTCGGCCGTGGGAATGCGCACACTCTGCACCACCGGCGACTCGAAGCGCAGAATCTCCTCGACGGCGTTGTCGATCAACGAGGGGTCGGCGCGCAGCTTGTCGAGCTCCTCGGGGTGCCGGAGCAGGATCCACGCGCCGTTGCCGATGAGATCGGTCGTGGTCACGTTGCCGGCGACCAGCAGCAGTTCACACATCGTCACGATCTCGTTGTCGTTGAGACGATCGCCGGCCTCCTCGGCGGTGATCAGCGCGCTGAGCAGGTCGTCCCGCGGCTCGGCCCGCCGCCGGGCGAGCACGCGGCGGAGGTAAGCGTCGCGCTCCCCCAGCGCACTGCTCACTGTCGCACGCTCCTCGTCCGAAAGAAATGGATTGAACGTCCGGACATCGAGCTCGCTCCACCGCTTGAAGTCATCCCGATCGGCCGGGTCGATGCCGAGCATCTCGGCGATGACGATCACCGGCAGCGGCCCAGCGAACGCCTCGATAAGATCGAAGCCCTCGCCGCCGGCGACGGGGTCGAGCAGCTCGCCGATGATCCGGCGGATGCGCGCCGCCAGGCGCTCGACCGCGCGTGGGGTGAACGCCTTGTTGACGAGCGCGCGGAGCCGGGTGTGGTCGGGAGGGTCGCTGAAGAGCATGTTGGCCGCCTGGCCGGGCAAGGGCAGGAATAGGCGCATGTACGTGCCCTCGTTCGCCTTGTGCGGGTCGAGGGACATCGTGCGGTCCCGGAGCACGCGCTCGACGTCGGCGTGGCGCGTGAGGACCCAGCGGTTGATCACCCCGTCGTAGTGCGCGGGCTCGTCCCGGCGGAGGCGCGCGAGCACGGGATGGGGATCCGTCCGGAATGTCGGATCGAGCGCAGTGAGCTCAACCCCCGTGGGGATGCGGTCGGGGTCCTCGGGCGGCCGCTCGCCGGCCATCGAGCGTCTCAACGCCCTTCGAGGGCGACCATGGTCTCGGTGTGCGCGGCGACCCGCTCGCGGTGAGAGGCGGGCCGCAGAAGCCGTCGCTGGCGCAGCCACAGATCACCCTCGGCGGTTAACAGTCCATCGTCCAGGAATGTGCCCCTCACACGGATGTCCCCGGCTCTTGATGAAGTCGCGGTTCCGCACGAGAGCATAGGAACTCCAAAGACCTGCTCATGCTCGCCCTCAGGCGCGGCCTTTGAGCTGATGATGTGTTCGGGGGGATGCTTCGGCGTATCGGCCACGGGCGCGGCGGGACGCGGCGGCGACCCAGGCGCGCTGACGAGCGTCGCATTCCAAGCAGAACTTGGCCGCGGCCAGCAGCTGGGTTCCGCAGGTCGAGCACCGAAGCGTCAGCGGTGTCGAGCACTCCAGGCAGAACTTCGCCTGGGACCGGCCCTCCTGCTGGCAGCGGGGACACTTCATGCCGAGCCTCCAAGGAGCGGCAGGGCTTGAGGCACCGCGACGATAGCCCGCGCGTGGCGACCGCGTCAACGAGATGTTGTTCTCGGCAGTGCGGCGCTGGTGTCGATTTGAAACGGGCTCATAATCCTCGGCTGAACCACTCGACAAGCTCACAGCTTCCCCGCCCGCGGCGGAACCGTGATGGGCTACCACTTCCCCTTGGCGCATACGGCTGAGCAGGGGTCGCGAACGACGTCGTGCGGATGACACGGTCGAACCGTTGCCGATAATTCCCCACCAGGGTCACGCTCTCCAATGCGACATCAACCGCGACCCAGCGCCCGGCTGACCGGTACAGCCGGTAGTCGACGCTGATCTCCGCTCACGATCTTCGAGCACGACGAAGGCACCGAGCGCGAGCAGTCTTCTCATAGGTCCCCTCTCGAGAGGGGATCGGGCCGCGGACGCCGGTCCCGCCGCGTCAGGGCGGGTCCTCATACGTTGGCCGGATCAAACGGCTGACCGGCGACTCCCTCATCGGAGGATCCGGTCCAGCTCCTCTCGTGCCGTCTGAACCCGCGCCCACTCGTTGAAGGTCCGGCGCAGGGTCGGCTCGGGGGCGCGCGCCGCCACCAGGTCGATCGTTTCTATGGCGAGGCGCGCAGTCGTGGCTGCCTCGTCGAGCTTTCCGACCGCCGCCTGAGCCCGCGCAAGCAGGTGCGCCGCCTGCCAGGTCAGCGTGGGGTACTCGATCCGGCGGCCAATCACGAGCGCCTGATCCAGGTCGGCGATCGCCTCGCCCCAGCGTCGACCGGAAATGGCGAGCTCGCCCCGGAGCGCATCGCACTTGCCGAGGTACTTCGCTGACCCGGTGGCGTGCGCGGTCGACGCGGCTCGCTCGATCCACGCGAGCGCCTCGTCGCCGCGACCCAGGCCGAGCAGCGCCTCGGCGATGCCGACCGCCACGCGCATGTCCCAGCGCCAGCGGTGTGAGCCGAGCCCCTTCTCCACGCGTGGGACCATTCCCTCCAGGAGGGTCAGCGCCTGACCGGGCTCGCCCAGCCGCACGAGGTCGCCACCGATGTTGAGGGTGGAGCTGACCTCGACGTTACCGATCTTGTGGTGCCGGCCGAGCTCGGCAGCTTCACGGTCGAGCTCCAGCGCACGGCGGAAGTCTCCGAGTTCCTGATGGAACCACCCCAGACTGTTGGTGATCCGGCCGACGTTGAAATGACTCTTCCGTTCCTTGGACGTGACGAGAGCCGCGTCGAGCACCGCGCGGGCCTCGGTGTAGAGGCCGCGCCCGATGTGGGCCAGGCCAAGGCACCAGTGCGCCATCCCCTCGTTGAACTCGTCGTGGACGGTCCGAGCGTCTTGCATCACCCCGCCTAAGATCTCGATCGCCTCGGGGAACTCGCCTCGCCAGTTGTGGAGATGACCGAGCCAGAAGGAGGCGGTGAGATATAGCTCAGGGGCGCCGAGCGGCTCGCCGAGGTGAACGGCTTCCTCGAGCAGCTGGGCCCCCTGTTCGAGTTCGCCGTAGGCACAGTGCACGCTGCCGCGTGTGGCAAGGGCCTTGGTCAGGATCCGATCGTCCCCGATCTCCCGGGCCACAGCCGCCGCTTCGTCGGCGTATCGCGCCCCCACCGGCTGGTGCTCCCACGACAGCGTGTACACGTGGGTGAAAGCGAGCTCGACGAGGGCCTCTCCTTCCAGCCGGCGGTCGCCGGCGGCCCGGGCCAGGGCGAGCATCTCCTCGAGGCCCACGATTGCCTCCTCGTTCTTCGCCACCACGACCTGAAGCCGGCCTCGCCGCTGGTAGACCTCGAGGACCGTGGCCAGCGGCAGCTCGGGCGTCACGCGAGAAGCGACCTCGATCGCGCGGGCATAGTGGGCGATGGCGGCCTCGTTCGCATAGGTGTCCCGGGCCTTGTCTCCGGACCGAACCAGATAGGCGAAGGCCTTGGCCCACACCTCGCCCTGGGCGAAGTGATGGGCCAGCTCCTCGTAGTGGTCGGTGAGCCGGTCGGCGTACAGTTCCTCGATCGCCTGGCCGACGGCGCGATGGAGGTCGCGCCGGCGCTGAACGAGCAGGCTCTGGTACGCGACGTCCTGGATGACCGCGTGCTTGAAGATGTAAGCCGGCTCCGGCAAGAGGCCAAGCTCGTAGACGATCTCCAGCGTCTTGAGCTCGCCGAGGAGCCCGTCCAACTCGTGGGTGAGCCCGGCGATCCGTCCGAGGAGGCGCTTGAGGAACTGGCGCCCGATCACCGAGGCGAGCTGGACCGTGCGCTTGCCGTCCTCGCCCAGACGGTCCAGTCGGGCCATGATGATGCCCTGGATCGTGTCGGGGATGCCGGCCTCCTCGAGCCGGCGCACCAGCCGGTAACCGCCGGGCTCGCGCCGAAGGACGCCCACATCCAGCAGCGTCTTCGCGACCTCCTCCACGTACAGCGGTACACCCTCCGCCTTGGCTGTGAGCGCTTCGCGCAGCTCAGGCGGGAAGTCGGCGCTGCCCAGCACGCCACCCGCCATGGTCAGCGTGTCCTCGTTGGACAGCGCGTGCAGGGTGAGCGTGGTGTAGAAGCTGCGGCTCCCGAAGGGGGGCGCATAACCGATCCGATAGGTGAGCACCAGCAGGATGCGCGCGCTCGCCACCGCATCCATGAGACTCGTGAGGTACTCCTCGCTGCTCGCGTCCACCCAGTGCAGGTCCTCGAACACGAGCACCAGCGGGCGGATCTGCGCGCCGCTCAGCGACAGGGCTCGGACAGCCTCCAGGATGCGCGCGCGTCGCGCCGCGGCGTCGATGGCCGCGACCCTCGGATCGCCGGGATCCACGCCGAGCAGGTAGCGGAGGTACGGGATCTGCGCCTCCAGCCCGCCCATCCGCCGCATGCCGTGCTCGATCTTGGCGATGATCTCGGGCTCGCCGTCCAGTTCCTCGATCCCGAAGTTACGCCGCAGCTGGTCGACGATCGGCAAGAACGGGATTGACTGGCCGAAGGAGACGCACTGACCTTCGAGCCACGTCGCGTCCTCGCCGGCCTCGGCCAGTCCGCGGCGGAACTCGAGGAGCAGCCGCGACTTCCCGATGCCCGCCTCGCCGGCCACGAACACGACCTGGCCACGTCCCGAGCGTGCCTCGCGGAAGCGCTCCCGGAGGAGGTCGAGCTCGCGAGCCCGTCCCACCAGCGGCGTGAGCCCCCGCTCGATGGCAGCGTCCAGGCGTGAGCGGCGGCCTCGCGGCCGTAGTACCTCGTGCGCGCGCACAGCCGCGCGGCCCTTCGCCGCCTGCTCGCCGAGGTCGAGCGTCTCGAAGAACACGCCGATCGCCCGCAGCGTCGATTCGCTGACCAGCACGCTGCC
This sequence comes from uncultured Candidatus Rokubacteria bacterium, assembly GCA_963827505.1. Lineage (GTDB taxonomy): Bacteria > Methylomirabilota > Methylomirabilia > Rokubacteriales > CSP1-6 > AR5. The sequence goes on from CAWHBD010000001.1 coordinate 1,568,147, forward strand.
GGGCCGGGCCGCCTGCTGCAGCCGCGCCGCGACGTTCGTTGTGTCGCCGACCGCGGTGTAATCCATCCGGAGATCGTCCCCGATGCGACCGACGACGACCGGGCCGGTGTTGAGACCGATCCGCATGCGGATCGCCGGACCCTGGCGGGCCTCGATCTCGCGGCTGAGATCGCGCATCGCGCGCTGGATCCCGAGCGCGGCGTGGACGGCGCGCCGCGGGCTGTCCTCGTGCGCGATGGGCGCGCCGAAGAGGGCCATCACGCCATCGCCCGTGTACTGGTTGATCGTGCCCTCGAATCGGTGGACCTCGGCGGTGATGGCCTCGAAACACCGGTCCACGATCTGGTGAACATCCTCGGGGTCAAGCCCTTCGGCCAGGCTCGTGAACCCGGCGATGTCCGCGAACAGCACGGTGACCTGGCGGCGCTCGCCCTCGATCGCCGACCGCGCCTTGAGTACCTTGTCGGCAAGGTGCTTTGGCGTGTAGGAAGCGGTCGGCCGGGTAGCCGATGCAACGACAAGCGGTGCCGGCGGGTTCGCCGAAGTGGCCGGCCCGCCCAGCCCCAGGGACGACACCAGCCGGTGGCCGCACCCGCCGCAGAACCGCGCACCTGCACGCAGCACGGTGGCGCACTGCGGGCAGCGGGCTTCGAGGGCTTCCCCGCACTGGTCGCAGAACCGGTTAGGGGCGGGGTTGTCGGTATGGCAGGAGAGGCACTGCATCTCCCGCACCTCCGTGGGCGGGATTCTACACGAGATCCGCGCTTCTCACGTCGTCGCCTTTGGGTCTCTTTGGCTCTCGCTGGGAGCAGCTTCCTGGGTAATTCCTGGGTGAAGTCTTGGCGACAGCTGACCCGGCCTGGATAAACACGGGGTCGGGTCCCCAAACGTGATTTGGCATTCAGATCTACCCTTCGAGGGTGTTTGGTTTTAGCCGGCAGCCCCTGCGGCAACTACGGCTTTCGCCATGTCCACTCGGGCCCCGACCCCGGCACCTCGCCCTGTGAGGGTGCGCGTGGTAGCCAGATGCCGCGGCGCGTTTCGCATCGGTTGCGGTGCCGTAGCCGCTGCACGACTAGAGGCGCATGGACCGGCCCGAGACACGGTTCGCCTGGAACGGAGACGTCTCGCTCGCCTACTAGGTCTGCGGAGACGGCCCAATCGATCTCGTCTACCTTCAGGGCTATTGCTCGAACGTCGACATGAACTGGGAGAGTCCTTATCTTTCTCGCTTTTTGCGTGGACTCGCCGGCTACGCCCACCTGATCGTGACCGACCGCCGTGGTTGGGGCTGCTCCGAGCGCTTTACGCCGGGCCATATTCCAGACGTCGACAGCCTCACGGACGACATCCTCGCGGTTTTGAAAGCGGCGAGGTCCGAGCGTGCTTCCATCCTCGGGACGTACGAATCGGCCATCGTGGCATCGCTCTTCGCGGCCACTTACCCCGAGCGGACGAGATCGCTCATCCTCGTCGATCCCCAGGTCACATACCTGCCGACTGAGGACACGCCCTGGATGCCCTCGCTCGCCCGCTGGCAGCAGCAGATTCAGGCCATTCGCGACACCTGGGGCACGTCGGAGTGGTGGGGCGCCCCCGACGGCGCGGAGCGTGAGTGGTTCACCCGCTACGCCCGCGCCTGCGTCACACCCGGTGGCCTCGCAGCTGAGCTCGCCAGCTACATGCACACGGACATCCGCGCCGTATTCCCCACGATTCAGGTCCCAACGCTCGTTCTCGTCGACAGCAATCGTTTTTATGAGGTACTCGCCGAGACCGGCCGCTTCGTGGCAAGCAAGATCCCGGACGCCCGCGTCGTCGAGCATTCGAGCCGGGGAGGGCCACACTTCCATTGGTATGGACGGGGTGACGCGATCGTGGGCGAGGTCCGTCGTTTTTCGGCGGAGATCGGCGAGGAGGAGGCGTCCTTCGATCGGATCCTCGCGACGATCCTCTTCACGGACATCGTCGACTCGACGAAGCGCGCTGCCGAGCTCGGGGATCGCCGCTGGAGTGAGGTGGTTCTTCGGCACCACGCGACGATACGAACGCTCCTCGCGCGTTACCGAGGGATCGAGATCGACACTGCCGGTGATGGTTTCTTCGCCTCTTTCGATGGGCCGGCACGCGCCGTCCGCTGTGCCATAGCGATCACCGACGCTGTTCGCGCTCTAGGGATCGAGGGGCGCGCGGGGCTGCATACCGGAGAGGTGGAGAGAATCGGAGAGAAGATTGGTGGGATCGCCGTCAACATCGGCGCGCGGGTAGCAGCGCGGGCCGCACCATCGGAAGTTCTCGTGCCCCAGACGGTTCGGGACCTCATGGTCGGATCGGATCTGACGTTCGTCGAGCGAGGATCGCACGAGCTGAAGGGTCTTCCCGGCGTGTGGGGTCTATATGAAGCCAAGAAGCAAGCCGAGACTGGCGGCTCCGAGTCGATCACGGTGCCGGCGTGATGTTCGGGTTCAGGCGGAAGAAGTTGTCGGGGTCGTACTTCTTCTTGAGTGCTGCCAACCCCATAACTCGCGCCATAGCCGCTGCGAATCCGGTCTTCGTCATCCTGGCTAAGATCGTTCACGTAGACGGCACCTCCCGCGAAAGGCTGCAGCGCCTTCCAGAAGTCGCGGGCCCAGGACGTTGACTTCGGACTCCGCCGCGTCAAGCCACTGGGAGACGATAACAGGAGCATAAGACGTCAACGGCCTGATCCGATAGCAGCAGATCAAAGTGGTCACGATGTCGGCCGTCGGCGAGAACCACATCAGCCGAAATGAGATTTTCGACGGTAAGATCGTACTTGCTCGAGAGCCAGCCAAGGCCCCCACCGAGGGTGAGTCCGGCGATACCCGTATCCGAAGCGGTGCCGCCGGTCGTGGCGAGTCCAAAGGTGCCCCGTCACGAGAAGGCCGCGAGCGCGTCCTTCTCGGTGGCGTACAGGTGGAGCAAGCTGCTCATCCCCGAGACTTCCATGACCTGCTTGACCGTGGCATTGGCATCGCAGATCTTGATAGCGCCGCCGTGCACCTGCACCAGCTTGGCCGCCACGAGGATCGCCCGGAGACCCGCGCTGCTGACGTACTCCAGGCCGTGCACGTTGAGGATGAGCTTACTGTGCCCGCCCTGAGCGATCTGATTCAGCTCGGTGGAGGCGGGCCCCGCGGTGCGGGAGTCGAGCCTGCCAACCATGTCCGCAATCAGCACATCGCCCATGCGTCGCGTGCGGATCTCCATATGCGCGTCTCCTCTCCCATCGGTGTCGCGCGCTCCGGATGTCCCGGTGTCAGGGGCCGTGACGTTCGCCCCCGGCCCTGCCTCGAGGGCGGGCGGTCGACGGTCGACAGCTTTCACCAGAGTCAGGACGTTCCGATCGCCGCGTCGCTCGTAGGTCGCCTCGTCGACGAGATGGCGAACCAAGTGGATGCCCAGACCCCCGATCGGCCGTTGCTCGAGGGGCTGGCTCGTATCCGGCGGTACGACGGCCAGCGGATCGAACGGAACTCCGTCGTCTGACACCGTCAGCACCAGCCGCCGCCCTGCCATCTCGACGCTCACCTCGATCTCGTGCTCGGCCTCGTCCGGAAAGCCATGCGCGATGACGTTGGCGAGGACCTCGTCGCAAACGATCCGGATCTGCGACATGGTATCCGACGGCAGCCGCGCTCGCGTGGCCAGCCGATCCAGGAGGGCCTCGATCGCGTCCAGGTCAGCCGGGCGATTGTGAATCACCACGGTCTCGACCGGCAGATTCGCGTCGAGCCCGGCACCGTGAGACGGCGACCGGAACTGCAGGGCGAGGATCGTGATGTCGTCCGCCTGGGCCGCCTGTCCCGCGAACGCCTCGACCGCCGAGACGAGCCGGTCCACCAGGGCGGCCGCCGAGATGACGCCCCCGGCCCGGAGGGCCTCGGCCGCCCGCTCCTCCGAGAAGAGGCGGGCGCCGGCGTCGCTGGCTTCTGTCACGCCATCGGTGAAGGCGACGAGCACATCGCCCGGGGCGAGTCGCCGACGCGATTCGCCGTAGACGACACCCGGGACCGCCCCCGCCAGCGGGCCGTGGCGCTCTTCCAGGCGCCGCAGCGAGCCGTCGACGCCCCGCACGAACGGCGGGTCGTGGCCCGCGTTGGTGTACACGAGGTCTCCGTTCCTGGTATCCAGCCGGCCCGCGAAGAGCGTGACGAACATGCACGCGTCGTTGTCCCGGGCAAGCTCGGCGTTGACGTACGTCACGAGGCTCGCCGGCGACGGATCGTCGGCGCTCCGCGCCCTGATTAAGGTCTTGGCCGCGGCCATGAAGAGCGCCGCCGGCACACCCTTGTCCGAGACGTCCCCGACGCAGAAGAAGAGGTGGCTGGGGTCCACGAAAAAGAAGTCGTAGAAGTCGCCGCCCAGCTCGCGGGCTGGCCGGAGCGTCGCGTGCACGGAGACGTCGTCACGCTTGGGGAAGGCGGGGAAGGTACGGGGAACCATGCTGAGCTGCAGCTCGTGGCCGACGCGCAGCTCCTCTTCCATGCGCTCCTTGTGGCCGCGGATGATCGCGTGCGCGCTCTCGAGCCTGGCGGACGCTGCGGCCATGGCGAGCCGGTTCCACACGAAGAGCCCGCTCAGGGCCGCGATGAGCAGCACGGCGAGGCCCGTGCCCAGCCGCGTCTGGCGCTGGTAGCCGGCCAGGGCGCCGTAGGCCTCGTCGAGCCCGACCTCGGTGGCGATGCCGATGCCGTAGCGCTCGTTCCACGTCCACGCGCCGATCACCGGCACACCGCGGTAGTCGCGGTAGCCGTTCACGTCCAGCCCCGAGCGCCTAGCAAGCGACGCGCGCGTTATCCGCGTCGAGGGCGGCTGGCCTCCCGGCCCGACGGGCCAAGCGAATCGACTCTCGACGAGCTGTCGACCCGTGCCGTCGAAGGCGTAGCTCTGCCCGGATTCGCCGAGCCGTCCCCGGTCGAGGATGCGGCTCAGGTCGAGACGTGGATCGACTCGTAGGAGGAGCAGGCCGGCGACCCGGTTCCGGTCATCTCGCACCACCGCCGCCACGACGAGGTCGCGAGGGAACGTGACCGCCCCGCCGGGCTCTGGCGGGCGACCATCGGGAAGCACGATCATGGCGTGGTCGGGCGATCGGCCCACGGCCGCACCCAGCTCCTCGCCGAGCTCGCGCGTCACCGTGCGCCTCAGGAGACTCCTGTCATCGCTGATCACGATCCGGCCGGCGGGATCGAGGACGAGATAGCCCGCGAAGCTCGGCAAGCTGCTCAGGGGCGTCAGCAGCTCGCCGCCCTTCCGGCCCGTCCCCGGCGCCATCACGACGTCCCGGACCAGCGGGGACCGGGCCCAGGCGCCGACCTCGTGGGTGATCTTGGACAGCCAGTCGTCGACGGACCGTGCGGTGCTCTGGTGCACCGTCTCCAGGGCGTTCCGGACATCTCCGCGGACCCGCTCCTCGATGCTCTCGCTCAGCCACCAGGAGAGGATGAGCACCGACGCACAGGCCGTGGCGGCCGCGGCGAGAAGCGGCCACGCCGTCCACAGGGCCTGACCGGGCGGTCGCCTCTGACCCCGGGCCATCGACCCGACGCCGGAGACCGGCCGCGCCAGGCGAAATAGCGCCATCATGCGAGGGCGCGCCAGCAACGCGAACGATACGAGACCAAGGACGACGGCCGTGCCCAGTCCGACGATGGCCACGAGATGCAGGCGCTCGCCACGACGTCTGAGCCGGAGGACCTCGGCCGCGGTGCGCGACTCGACGCGGTCGAGGAAATCCTGGATCGGCGTCATGATCTCGGCCTTGGCCTGGTGGTACTCCGGACCGTTCACGAGACGGCGCGCGAGCTCCAGGTCCGGTGGGCCTGTACGCGTGAGCTGACCGCGCTCGTCGAGAAAGCGCCCCTGGACCGCGTGCATGGCCCGCGATTCCAGGGCGGACAGGGCGTCGGATCGGCTCTTGGCCTGCCGCAGGAACGCCAGTTCATCGTTCGTGAAGTGGGCGTCGAGCATCAGTTGCTCGAGGGCGATGGCCTTGCCGTCGCCTCGCAAAGGCTTCCCCCACGCCACCACGAAGTCCCAGTACACGTTCCCGTAGTAGTCCAGCGGGCGTGGCGCCTTGCCGTCCCGGATGGCGAGGATCTGGTCGAAGTACGTCCGGTAGCGCGTGTCGCCCGTCGCGACGTACAGCCGTGCCATGCGGGTCAGATCGTCCGTGGTCTGGCGCAGCCCGTCGGCGAGCTTGTACGACTGGTAGCGTCGGACCTCGGCCTGCGCGATGTCGTGCTGGGTGTCCACCGCGCGCGACACGACGTACAGGCTCCCGGCGACGAGGACGAAGACCGCGGCGCAGAAGATGAGCAGCCCCGTCCTGACCGACATGGCGAGACCAATTCTACCGCCGGGGCCGGGCCCACGGAGGCGGGACGGCGGCCGATGTGCCGTGGTAGAGTCGAGCCCGTCGTACCCGGCACCCGGCGACGTTTCTCGCGTCAGCGAGCAGATATGGCGGACCTAGAAATCACCGTGCGTCATTCGGAATCGGCGGTCGTGCTGCATGCCACGGGTCGGGTGGACAGTCGTACGGCCGCGCAGCTCCAGGAGCCTCTCTTACGGGCGGCGGAAGCCCCCACCGGGGGCGTGGCGCTCGATGTGGCGGGAGTGTCCTACATGAGCAGTGCTGGCCTGCGGGCCCTTCTGCTGGCGGCCAAGGCGCTGCAAAAGCGCGGCGAGCGCCTGACGCTTCTCAACGTCCCGCCCCATATCCTCAACGTCTTGACTCTCTCCGGCTTCACGACGTTCATCGACATCCGGCCTTGATGCCGCCTGCCCGGCCGAGGAGCGCCGACTCCGCACGCTCGAGATAGCATGAAGATCGAAGCCAACACCTGGCAGACAGTTCCTGGCACGGTGTCTGTCGAGCTCTTCCCGATCATCCCCAGGGCTACCGCCGTGTCCTCGAATTGCTACATCTTTTCCTCCCCCGCTGCGCTCGTCGTCGTCGACCCGGGCGCCAGCGCCGAGCAGGCGCGACAGATCAGCCGGCTCTTGACCGAGGCTCTGGCCGTGTCGCCCCGTCCTGTCCTCGTGTTTCTCACTCATTGCCACCAGGACCACTCACAAGAGGCGGGCGGCTTCGACGTTCCGACCGGCGTGCACATCACGCGCTTCGCGCATCGGGCGGGCGTCGAGGCGCTGAAGACCCGTGACCGCAACCTGACGGTGGCGTATCTCTACCCGTGGCACCCCGAGATATGCACGGCACCGTTCGAGGGCGTCCTCTTTGCCTCGATCCCGGCTTCCGCTACGCACGCCCCCGAGCTTGCCGACGCCGGTCTCGGGCTGAACACGGCGCCGATCGCGATGCCTGATGGCACGACGCTCCAGCGCCAGTGGCTCTCCCTCGGTGCCGGCAACCGGCTCGAGATCTATCACGCCCCCGGCCATTCCCCGTGCAGCATCGTGATGCGACTGGGATCGCTGCTCCTGCTCGGGGATCTGCCCTTTGCCGCCAACCCTGGCGTCTGTGGCCTCGACGGCTGGAGCCACGCCGATCTCTTGCAAACGCTCAGCAACGTGGGCTGGCTCCTGGACACGCAGGACATCACCACGTGTTGCCCCGGGCACGGACACTGCGTGCCGGCGCCCAGCATGCGGGAGAAGCTCCGGCTGATGGCGGCCGACGCGTCCAGTCTCAGTGCGGTCCCCCTCATGGATGCCGAGCGCGTCAGCGCGCTGAAGACGTACGTGGATGAGCTGCTGGAGGAAACGGCCGCGCTGCTCACGATCTTCTCCGGGCGCCTGTACACGCTGTCGTACTACCTGTCCCTGCTGGAGGAGGACAGCGCGGCGAGCCGGGTTCTGGCGGCCCTGGACATCGACGAGATCGACCGCATCCTCTCTGACTTTCGCCGCGTCGCGGAGGCATTCCAGACGAGCGCCACGGCCGAGTGGACCGTGGTGCTCAAGGGCGTGCAGGTCGTCACATCACTGCAAAAGGTCCTGGCCGCCGAGGACCTGCAGCAGCTCCTGGATGTCTCGCTCGTCGACCGGGCCCAGCGACGGATGCAGGACTTCCTGAGCGTGGTGCGTGGCTTGCAGTTCCTCCAGACCGAAGAACCGGGACCCGTCAACGGGGTGATCGCGGAGCTCCTCGCGCGGATGAACCGCGACACGGTGACGGCATCCGCCGATCTGCTGGATGCGGTCGACGATGACCAGGCTTTTCTGCAGGCGCTCACGCGCCGACTGGCGACCAACTCGCCGTTGCGCGAGATCGCGTGCGACTTTTCGCCTGCCCCGCAGGACACGAGGGCGAACGTCGGAGCGAAACGACTCGATGACATCTTGACCAGCTTGATGGAAGGGATGGCCGGAACCGGCGCGAAGCACCTCAGCCTTGGCACTCGAGTGACCCCGGGCTGGGTGGATATTCGACTTTCGAGCCGGGAGCGAATCGATCCGGGTGCATTCGGCCAGCGCCGACTCGACCTCTACAACAGAACGCTGAGATGGCTCGGTGGCAGCCTCGAATACATCCAGCAGGAAGGCAGCGCCGAATTCATCATCAGGCTGCCCGCCCTCGAGTCAACGTGACGCCCTCGCGCCGCCCTGGACCACGTCAAATCGGGGAATCCTCATAAGACTGACGCGACGGCGGCGTAATCACACTGGCTTACCTCATGATGGTTCGACGCAGCTGGGGACGGAGGATACGTGCGGCCGACGAGCCGTCGACGACCGACTGCCCCGAATCAGGGCAAGGAGCTCTTGCGGTGCCGCTCGATGACTCAGGGCTGGCGCTGGCGGCGGCCCTGGTGCTGAGAGGGGGATGGCGGCTGCTCATGCTCGACCAGTAACGTCTACCCCCGCACGTTAAAATGGGCGAAGCTCTCGGCCTCCGACAACCTGCGCGGGGGAGGAAGTCCATGGGCACCGTGTTGGTGGTGGATGATCGCCCCGATGCGCGCTACAGCCTGGCGCGTCCACTGGCGGCGGCGGGCTTCGACGTGCTGCGCCTTGCACGGCTGCAGGTAGACGCCATCGTTCTAGACATCATCCTGCCCGACATCGACGGCTACGAGGTGCTGCAGCAGCTCAAGGCAGATCCCACGACCAGAGACATCCCCGTGATCCTGAAGACGGCCGCGCACGTTGAAGAAGGCCACTAAGAGCTTGGACTGGAAGCCGGTGCCGTCGCCTACTTCGCGGAGCCGGCGGTGATGAAGCGGACGTGCGGGCGACCGTGAATGCGCTTCTGGCCGAACGCCGCGCCCAGACAGCTGTCGCTGAATGTCTCAACTGCAACGCGACAGCCTTCGTCGTACCCCGTTGCGTCCAGTAGCGCGGAAGGCTCCACACAGCCACCCCGCGCCTGACCCGTTGACTCCTGACCAGCGCCTGCCCCACCATCCCAGGCATGGACCGCCGCCGCTTCCTGCTGACCTCGCTGGCCGGGGCGCTCGCCGCGCCGCTCGTTGCCGAGGCGCAGCCAGCGAAAGTGGCTCGGATAGGCTACCTATCGGCGCGCTCGGCCTCGGCTGATTCCACCCACATCGAGGCCTTCCGCCAGGGTCTCCGCGATGTCGGCTACGTGGAGGGGCAGAACGCTGTCGTCGAGGCTCGATACGCGGACAGCAAGTCCGGACGGCTTCCCGCTCTTGCCGCAGAGCTCGTTCGACTCCAGGTCGACGTGATTGTCGCCGCGCCAACCCCAGCGGTACGAGCCGCTCAGAAAGCAACTCCGACTATCCCCATCGTCATGGCCGTCAGTAGTGATCCTGTCGGCGAAGGCATCGTCGCTCGATTAGCGCGGCCGGGTGGGAACATTACCGGTCTTTCGGCCGCGGCGGCCGAGACTTCGGCGAAGAGGATTGAATTCCTCAAGGTTATCGCCCCCGCCGCCTCTCAAATCGCGTACCTTGCCGACGCGGCGACTGCCCAGCAACCGATTCGCGACACAGAGGCCGCGGGCCGGACGCTGGGAGTGCAGGTCAAGACGGTCTTGGTGCGCAACCCCAGCGAGTTGGACGCCGCCCTCTCGACCCTGAAGAATGCGTCCGTGGGCGGCCTCATCGTCTCACTCTCGCTCCAGGAGAGCTGGAGACAGATCGCGGATATGGCGCGCAAGAGTCGACTGCCGACCGTGTCGGGACCGCGAGAGTTCGTGGAGGTTGGCGGGCTCATGGCGTATGGGCCGCAGTATTCCGATCTCTTTCGCCGGGCGGCCACGTACGTCGACAAAATCCTCAAGGGCGCCAAGCCCGCCGACCTGCCCGTCGAGCAGGCGACGAAGTTTGAACTGGTCATCAACCTCAAGACCGCCAAGGCCCTCGGCCTCACCATCCCGCCGTCGCTGCTGGCGCGGGCGGATCAGGTGATCGAGTAGTGGACCGCCGACGCTTCCTGCTGACCTCGCTGGCTGGTGCTGTCGCTGGGCCGCTCGCCGCTGGGGCGCAGCAGGCGGGGAAGGTGTATCGGATCGGTGTTTTGTCTCCGGATGCCCCGCCCCGCGGACTGTTCGAGACCTTTCAAGAAGGATTACGAGAGCTGGGCTTAAGAACGAGCGGCTTGCTGCTCCAGCGAATGAACTCGTTCAGCTCGAGGTGGACGTCATCTTAACTGTAAATACGCCGGCGGCTCGGGCGGCCAAAAACGCCACCGCAACGATCCCGATTGTCGTGACCCGTGTTGCACATCCCATCAAGTCCGGCCTCGCAACCAGCCTGTCCCATCCGGGTGGAAACCTTACTGGCCTAAGCTTCAGTGCGGTCGATGTCGCCCCCAAACAGCTCCAGTTGCTAAAGGAGGCTCTTCCCGGCAGACGCTTACGGCACCGGTTAACGGTTAAGTGCTGAACGCCTAGAGGGGCACGGTAGGTCCGGCGGCGTGTAGCGTCGATGCCTCCAGATGGTCACGCTGTCGCCGACACCGAGACCCATCTCCGTCAAAACCTACTCATCCTGAAACAGTCCGCCAGCTACCCAGTCAAAGTCTCCTGGCGCAACCCGGTTATGCCCGCCAGTGACAGAGGACTCATCACCGCTGGCTGTGTTGGCCTCTCCCCCACTGACCGAGGACGCGGTACCCGTAGCCATGTTTCCGAAGCCCCCGCTGATGGAGGAGAGCGCGCCGTCAGCTCTGCCTCCGAACCCCCCACTCACCGAGGAGCCATCCCCGATCGCGAAGTTTTGAATCCCTCCGCTGATCGAGGCCACGTGATTGCTGGCCGTGTTGAACAAGCCCCCGCTTACTGACGAACCCTCGCCGGTGGCGATATTGGCCTCTCCCCCACTTATTGAGGCAAATATCCCGGTGGCTCGGTTGCCTTGCCCGGCACTTACCGCGGAGCCCTCTCCTTCGGCTCTGTTGCCGACTCCCCCGCTGATCGATGAAAAATTGCCACTGGCGATGTGCGAGCTCCCCCCGCTGACTGCGGCAACCGCGCCACTAATCTCGTTGGAGCTGCCGACGACTAACCCTCCGAAGCTGGAGAAATTGTTAAACTGCCCGCCCACGATATTGTGTGAGCCCGTCTGCACAGTCGCCCCATCGGCGCGGGGCTCGTTGTAGCCCACGATCAGGTTGCCCACTCCATTCACGGTGTCTGTGGTCCCCAGGCCATTGACGATGCGCAGATTCGCTCCGGTGATGACTAGTTCTGGGAGCCCTGCTCCGTTGATGCCGCTCGTCACAGACTTAAGCTTTTGCTCCATAGCCAGAAAGCGTCGCAACAAGTCCCTTACTGTCTGCTCGTGGTCTTCTTTGGGCTTCTGAGCGTGAGCGCCGCTACTCTTGCGGTCGTCACCTCTCCGCTCCTCCGGGCCGGCGACCAACGACAGAGGCAGGCTGAATACCGTCAAGACAGCCAAAGTACCGGCAAGCCGCCGCCACCAGCGGAGGCGATGCAGGTCGCGGGTGCTTCGCAGCTCTAGGATTCGTACCTGATGTTCGAGCGCGTCGAGACGTCCGGGTAGGTCATCCATCGAGGGAAGTCCTCCTGTCGCGGGCGATGCGTCACCCGGCGGCGGAGAGCTTATCGCATCCCTCATCCGACAGGAACTTTAGAATACCGACCGCGGTCGCCTTCAGCGAGAGCCGGTGGCCCTGACGCTCCACGCCCACAGTGACGAAGGAAGGTCTACACCCTCCCAGGTGTCGAGCCAGCGATGGAGTAGCTGCAGGTCGGGCTCGGTCGGCTTGAGCTGGAGGAAGCCGAGGGCAGCGCGGAGATTGGAGTGGCGGCGCTCGTCAGGCGCCGACGTCATGGCCGCCGCTCCCGGGACGCAAGAGTATCCATCAGGCGCCGACGCACTTGCGCCGCGTGCTCCAGGACCTGGGCATTGGCTATATCAGCGCTTCGCCCCAGGCCATATCCACCGTTCTCGCAACCGCAATGCCAACGATGACTCAGCCGTCCAGATCTTGCGCTGGACAATGATTCGCCGGAAGGAGGGTTCCATGAAGAAGGCTCTCTTCACGCTCCTGGTAATGGTGATAAGTCTGGCTCCGGCACTCGCCGCAGCTCAAGCGGGCGGCAGTGGCGGGGCGGGTGGCGCAGATGGAGCAGCCGCGCGCGGCGGTTCGGGTTCAGGCAGTAGCGGCGGCGCCGCGGGGAGCGGTGGAGCAGCAGGCAGCGGTGGCCCTGCTGGGAGCGGAGGCGTTTCTGGCAGTGGCAGCGCGGGCGGCGCAGCGGGCACCGGCACATCGGGAGCGCCGAGCGGCAGCACCTCGAGCGACTCGGCTCCGTCGACGCCTAGCGGCGCTCCGGCGGCCAGTCCGACGACCGGTGAGCAGTTCGACACCGAGCACAGCTGCCTGAACGCGGGCGGCAAGTGGCAGAGCGTCACGAACCGCTGCGAGATCGCCCGGTAACTCAGCAACCCTCTCAGCGCGGCCTGGCGACAGACTCGCCAGGTCCGCTGAGGACCTATGCCGATTCGGGCCGGCTTCTTGGCTTGCGCCTGCTGCGCCCCGGCAGCGAGCGGCGCGGTCAAGGCCTCGGCCAGAGAGGTCAGTAGCAAGCGGCGGCGGTCCCAGGGATCCAATTCGCGGTAGGAGAAGCTGTGTACGAGACCGGCGTGGGTGAGGTGATCCTTCCTCCACTGCATCGCGACTGCCTGGGCGCGTGGTTGCATGAGGGCGGCAGGGACTGATTCACCTGGGCCGGATTATCGTCGTCCACCACCCTGGCAGGCGGTTCTCCGATGGGCGGGCTTTAGAACGGGACCCCCTGGACTGCTCGGCCGGCCCTCCCTCCTCTGGGAGCGGACGTCGTGGAAGGTGTACTACCGAGCGGTGGTGCCAGTGCCCCCGACCCGCGGCACCCGGCGGTAGCGGATGCCCATGAAGCCGGGGCGCATCGTGCGCCGCACGCCGATCTGCGGCCCGAACTCAAGCTCGAAGCGCACCAGCATCGTGCGCCGATCCTTCGCCTGCCCGACGGGCATGCGTCGCGGTGGCCGGATCACCCGCCCCGTCACCTGGTGTTCCGTCACCGCTCTTGAGTTAGTGAACTCACGACCGTTAGGGCCTTCCGGTCATTCATCGGCCCCCTCCGACCGGGCCGGGCTCCGGTAGATGGGCAGCCCGAGGCGAAGCCCGAGGTCGTCGCGCATGCGGCACCACCGCATCAGACAGGACGAGAGTTTTGCCCGATCGGAACACTGATTGGTGGAACAGCGAACCCCCGGAAGCTTTAAATCTTCCGGGGGCTTGTGTGGTTGCGGGGGCTGGATTTCAACCAGCGACCTTTGGGTTATGAGCCCTTTTCGAATCGACAGTAGAGCTGAAACGTCACAAACAACGGCTTGCACACTAGCGCTTCTCATGTCGTCGGTTTTGGGCCTCCTTGGCTCTCGTTGGGAGCAACTTACTGGGTAATTCCTGGGTTAGTTGGTTTGCCGCTCCGTCACTGCGACCGCATCCCACCACCTATCCCTTGCGTTACCACATCTCCGCCATCGCCTCTTCCAGCCAGTAGGTCTGCATTCGCAATACATCGCCGCGGCCGTCGCGTCCGAGCTCTTCGAACTCGCCCTGCTCAGAGTGGTGTTCACATCAAATATCGAATGACGCTCCCATCACCCTCACTTCCTCGATCGACCGGCGTTCCGCTTCAGCACTGGGGCGGCACCACAGATGCTCGAGTTCCACGAGACCACGATGGCCCCGCGCGTAGAGTGCCCGACGGCAACCGGTAAGTCGTTCTGGGGCGCCTGGACAGACCTCGCCGCCTCGTATGCCTGGCGAGGTCAAAAAGCCGAAGCGGCGGCGGTCGTGGAGCTCCTGAAGGTGAGACCGGATTCACGGTCGAGACCCTGGCTCAGGACGGCGCGCAGTACTCGACAATCCAACCTTCCGCAAGGAGTTCCAACGCATTGTCGAGGGAGCACGCACGGCAGGCTTGCCGGAACGCTGACTCCGGAATCTATCGGAGAACTCGCGTGGAGGCGAGGGCCAGCCCGGTGCTAGACTCGGCGCGGATCGGGACCCTCGGCTTCCCCGACAAAGGAGACTCGTCATGGCCCGCATTCCGATCGCTCCGCCCGGCATGAAGGATCAGCGGCCGCGCTACACGCTCGGCTGGCGCGTGGGCAACCACATCTACGTGGCGGGCCAGCTGCCGTTCGACAAGGACGGCAACCTCGTCGGCAAGGGCGACATCAAGGCGCAGACGCGCCGCATCTTCGAGCAGATCAAGATGATCGTCGAGGCGGGCGGCGGCAAGATGGACGACGTGGTGAAGGTCACCGTCTTCGTCACCGACGTCCGGTATCGCGAGCCGTACGGCGAGGTGCGCTCGGAGTTCTTCGGGCCCAATCCGCCCGCCAGCACGCTGGTGCAGATCGGAAACCTCGCGATCCCCGACGCGCTCATCGAGATCGAGGCCGTCGCGGCGCTCGACGGCTGAGGGCCCCCACCATGCCCAAGATTCTGGTGATCCACGGCGCCGGCATGAACATGCGCGGCAAGGTCCAGCTGGACGTCTTCGGCCCCATGACGCTGCCCGAGTACGACGAGCGGATCCGGGGCTACGCGAAGGAGCTCGGCGTCGAGGTCGAGATCTTCCACTCGAACGTCGAGGGGGAGATCGTCAACAAGCTCTACGCCGCGAACGACGCGGGCGTCGATGCCGCGATCTTCAACCCGGCGGCGTTCGGCAGCGGCTACCCGGCGCTGATCGCGGCCCTCTCCCAGGTCAAGTTCCCCACGACCGAGGTGCACATCTCGAACCCGATCCGCCGCGGGCCGGCCTCACAGACCGCCGCGGTGAGCCAGAGCGTCGTGGCCGGCTTCGGGATCGCCGGCTACGCGCTCGCGCTGCGCGGCATCCGGGACCAGCTCGCGGCGAAGAAGTAGCGGGGAGGGCGAGATGAACGACAGTCGGATCGCGCTCGGACCGGTGCTGGGCGAGCCGGACGGCCCCATCCTTCTGGACTGCAAGGTCAACGCGGACATCGCCTCGCCCTTCATGGGCGAGTTCGCTGAATTCGAAACGCGACAGCACGGTTGATCAAGAGGGCCCGCCACTGCGGGTGAGCGACTCGGTCATCGTGGCCGCGGCGATCTCGTAGGACCGCAGGCGGGCCGACTGATCGTAGATATGCGACACAACCATCAGCTCGTCGGCCTGCGTGCGCTTCACGAACTCGCGCATCTCCGCGGCCACGGTGCCCGGGGCGCCGACGAACGAGACGCGCGACGCCCGAATCGGATCGCCGGCATCGCGCAGGTCGCGCTCCCATTCCTTCGACGGCGGCGGCAGCTGGATCGGCCGACCGGAGCGCAGGCTGGCGAACGACTGGCGCCCCGACGAGGCCAGGAATCGCGCCTCGTCGTCGGTGTCCGCCGCCACCACGTTCACCCCCAGCATCACGTACGGAGCGGCCAGCTGGGCCGATGGCCGGAAGCGCTCCCGATAGATGCCGATCGCGTCGAAGAGCATCGCGGGCGCGAAGTGTGAGGCGAACGCGAACGGCAGGCCCAGCGCCGCGGCCACCTCGGCGCCGAACGTGCTGGACCCGAGAATCCAGATGGGCACCCGCAGGCCGGCGCCGGGCACCGCGTGCACGGCCTGCCCCGGTCGCGGGTCGGCCAGGAACTCCATCACCTCGAGCACGTCGTTGGGGAAGTTGTTGGGATCGACGCGCAGTGTGCGCCGCAAGGCGAACGCGGCGGCCTGGTCCGTGCCTGGGGCGCGCCCCAGGCCGAGATCGATGCGCCCGGGGAACAGCGCCTCCAGCGTGCCAAACTGCTCCGCCACCTGCAGCGGCGCGTGGTTCGGCAGCATGATGCCCCCGGCGCCGATCCGGATGCGCGAGGTGCCCGCCCCCACGTGGCCGATGAGCACGGAGGTGGCCGCGCTGCCGATCCCGGGCATGTTGTGATGCTCGGCCAGCCAGAACCGCCGGTAGCCCAGTTGCTCCGCGTGCTGCGCCAGCTGCAGCGAGTGCCGGAAGGCCTCCGCCGGCGTGCCGCCCTGAAGGATGGGAGCGAGATCGAGAACTGACAGTGTCAATCAGCGGCCCCGAGGTTCGGAGTCGGCCCCAGCGGCAGCCCGGGATAACCGGTCAGCCGCCGCCCTTGCTCCCTCCCCTTCTTCGCCTCTTCCATCGTCGGCCCCTCCCTTCTACGGGTTTGCAAGAGTTTAGAGGCCGAAGTCAAGAATTGGAAGGCGCGCTGAACTAGGCGGCCCCGCCGCAACGGGGTACAACAGGACATGGCCTACGACCATCTCGAGATCGAGGCGATGCCGACGTCGCGAGGCAACGTAGTGAATCCCGAGTGAAGACACCTCGCCGCTTCGCCGTGCTCGTGCTCGCCGCGTGCGCACTCGCGCTCCCGTTTTTCCTGTGGGACTTCCGGACCTACCAGCTGGCCTTCGCGGCCACGAACGCGATCGCCATTCTCGGCCTCAACCTGATCGCCGGACAGGCCGGGCTGATCTCGCTCGGGCACGGCGCGTTCTACGGGCTGGGCGCGTATACCCTCGCGGTGCTGATGCGGCACTGCGGTGTGTCCGCGTACGCGGCGATCCCCGCGGCGGCACTGGTAGGCCTGGTCACTGGGTACGTCTTCGGACGTGTCGCAACGCGGCTCGTCGGCTTCTACCTCGCCCTCACGACATTCGCCCTGGCCCTGGCGTTGCCCCAGCTGCTCAAGAGCAGCTATGTGAGCCCCTGGACCGGTGGCGTGCAGGGGCTCTACCTGGATCGGCCCGGCGCGCCCCTGCACCTGCCGGTGACCATAGATCAATGGTGGTATTTCGTGACGCTCGGCATCCTCGCTCTCCTGCTATGGATGACCCAGAACCTGGTCGCTGGCCGAATCGGCCGCGCGATCCGCGCCATGCGCGACCACCCCATCGCCGCGCGGGCCATGGGCATCGACGTCCCGCGCTACACTGCGCTGACCTTCGGGGTGGGGGCGGCGTACGCGGGCGTCGCCGGCGCGCTCGCCGCGCTCCTTCTCGATTTCATCGCACCCGAGAGCTTCACCTACTGGCTCTCGATCCTCTTTCTGGTGGGCTCGGTGTTCGGCGGCATGACATCGGTGTGGGGCGCCGTGGCCGGGGGACTGCTCCTTCAGTTCTGGCCCGACATCGCCGGCATGGTCTCCCGCAACCTCGTCCATCCGGTGTTCGGGGCGCTCCTCGTGCTTGCGATGCGGTTCATGCCGAATGGCGTCGCCGGGGCGGTGTCGATGTGGCGATGGCTAGCGACCAGAACGTTGTATCGCCTTGAATGAAAGCAGCAAGGGCTCCGGAGAATCTCTCCGAAGCCCTTGCTTTCTCTGGTTGCGGGGGCCCGCTTTGGATTGTGGAAGCGACCCCTGAAGTTTGAGTTTCTGCTGACCTACTGAGCTCCAGGCATCGGAAGGCTCCCAACCGCTCGAGGTCAACCGTCCTCCTTCGTCGCCATTGCCGTATCGCCTCGGCGTGCTGCGGGTAGTGGCCGTACGTGTCGAGCCGTAGGCAACGGCGAAGCGCGTCTCGCGGCTGAGCTGACCTTCGGGCGCGCTCCGGATAAGTCGATGAGCCGGCGATGGGTCCCACCGCGGAGAGCGACAGGCGCTCTTTCTCCGCCGTCATGCGGGCGTTGAAGGCATCGATGCCGCCGTACCTGACGGAGTACCGCGGTGGTGTACCCATGCGCGGCGGCTGTACGCGACAGTGAACGGACCGGGTGCGCGTGGCCGCCGCGCTCCTGGCGAGCCGGATGGCTCGAGGGCGCGAGGTCTACCGCAATGACTGGACCGGGCTGACGGAACCCCGCTGAAGGTTACCCGGAGAAAGTAGCCCAGCGCGGCCTGACTGAGACGCGACGTCGGGTCCCGCGCGGGGGTGTGCCTTCGCGCAATGATTATGCCGTGCTATCGTGGGAACCCTCGATGACGTCCTCCGTGCTCCTGCGCGACACCTTGTGGAACGTGCCGTTCTGGGTCGCCTTCGGCGTGGCCCTCGTGGCCGGATCCGCCGACTTCGGCGACGCCGCCGAGCCTCCGACGGGAGCCGCGATTCTGCAGCAGCTGCGCAGTTTCGCCATCATGGGCAGCGTGCTCTACGTCGCCGCTCATCCGGATGACGAGAACACCCAGGCGATCACCTACCTGGCGCGCGGCCGCGGATACCGGACGGCCTATCTTTCGCTCACCCGCGGCGACGGCGGACAGAACCTCCTCGGGCCCCAGCTCGGCGAGGCGCTCGGCGTGGCCCGCACGCAGGAGCTCCTTGCCGCGCGCCGGCTGGACGGTGGGCGGCAGTACTTCACTCGCGCGAAGGATTTCGGCTACTCGAAGAACTCCGAGGAGACGCTCAGCGTCTGGGATCGGAGGGAAATCCTCGGTGACATCGTGCGCGTGATCCGCGAGTTCCGTCCGGACGTGATCATCACGCGGTTTTCCCCGAAACCCGCGGTCACGCACGGCCATCACACGGCGTCCGCCGTCCTCGCCGTTGAAGCGTTCAGTCTCGCCGCCGATCCTGCGGCGTTCCCCGAGCAGCTCCGCGAGGTCGCGCCCTGGCAGGCGCGGCGCATCGTCCACAACGTGGGCCTGGGTGCTGCTGCGGCGAATCCGGGCGGCGGCTTGGCCGTCGCAGGCTCGCCCGCGAACGTGCCGGATGGTCCCGGCGTGGTGAAGGTCGAGGTCGGCGGCCGGGATCCGGTATCCGGCGAGTCCTTCGCCTCGATCGCCGCCCGCAGCCGGGCCATGCACAAGACCCAGGGCTTCGGCATTGGCAGCGCGGCCGTGAACGAGGGCTCGCGGCTGGAGCCGTTCGTGCTGCTCGCCGGCGATGCGGCGGCGAACGATCTCCTCGACGGCGTGGACACGACGTGGAACCGTGTGCCGGGCGGTGCTCAGATCGCGCGAGCGATCGACGAGACGATCTCGAGATTCAGTGCGCACGACGCAGCCGCTTCCGTGCCGGCCCTGCTGGCGATCCGCCGCCGGCTCGCCGCGCTCCCCGCAGATCGCGTCGCGAGCGACAAGCGCGCGCAGCTCGATTGGATCATCCAGACGTGCCTCGGTCTCGAGGTCGACACCGTCGTGCATCGCGCCGAGGTGGTCCCCGGCGAGCGCTTCAAGATGCGCCACACCGCGGTCGTGCGCTCGCACATCCCCGTCCGCTGGACGGTCGTGCGGTACCCGAGCGTTCGTCGCGCCATCGACAAGCCGGTCGAGCTGCGCCCGAACCGGCCCGCCGTCCGTGAGGCCTCCCAGGTCCTCCCCGCGACGACGCTGCCGAGCCAGCCGTACTGGCTTCGGACCGACGGCACGGCCGGGCTGTTTGACGTCCACGATCCGTCGCTCATTGGCCGCGCGGAGAACCCGCCCGCGTTCCCGGTAGAGTACGTCTTCGACGTCGGCGGGCAGACGCTGGTGGTCGCCGACGAACCAATGCCCGCCGAGGATCCCGCGAAGCCCGGCCTGCGCCGGCGGCTGGAGGTCATCGCGCCGGTCTCGTCGCGCTTCACCGCCGGCGTCTGGCTCTTCGCGCCCGGCGCCGCGCAGCCGGTGACGGTGGAGCTGACGGCCGCCCGCGCACGCGCCGCCGGCAGTGTGCAGGTCGACGCGCCCGCGGGCTGGACGGTGATGCCCGCAGCGCAGCCGTTTCGACTCGGCGCCGCCGGCGAGCGCGCGCGCTTTACCTTCACCGTGACCGCGCCGGCGCGCCTCGCGACGGCTCCGCTGGGCGCGAGCGTGGAGCTCAAGGGGCGGCGCTTCAACCAGCAGCGCGTCGAGGTTCGCTACGATCATCTGCCGCTTCAGCTCCTCCAACCCCCGGCACGCGCCAGGGCGGTGTCGCTCGAGCTGGCGACTCGAGGCCGCCACGTCGGCTACCTGCCTGGCGCCGGCGACGACGTGGCCGCCGCCCTGCAGCAGATGGGATACGAGGTCACGTCGCTGACCAGCGCCGACCTCACGTCCGAACGGCTGCGCGGCCTCGACGCGGTGGTCATCGGCATCCGCGCCTTCAACGTGAGGACAGACCTCGCCGAGCGCCTGCCCGCGCTGTTCGCCTATGTCGAGGCTGGCGGCACGGTCGTCGCGCAGTACAACACGCTCGACGGCCTGCGCGAGGGCTGGCTCGCGCCGTTTCAGCTTCGCCTCTCGCGCGAGCGCGTCACCGATGAGCGCGCGCCGGTGACGGTCCTGGCCCCGGAGCATCCCGTGGTGATGACGCCGAATCGCATCACGGCAGCGGACTTCGAGGGCTGGGTGCAGGAGCGCGGTCTGTACTTCCCCACTCAGTGGGACGAGCGCTTCACCGCAATCGTCGCGGCGGGCGACGCCGGCGAGCCGCCGCTCAAGGGCGGCCTGCTGGCGGCGCGGCACGGCAAGGGGCACTTCGTGTACACCAGCCTGGCGTGGTTCCGCCAGCTTCCCGAGGCGGTCCCCGGCGCGTACCGGCTATTCGCGAATCTCGTATCGCTGGGCAAGTGACACCCGCGCCGCGCTCCCACGAGCGCTCCGACGCCGAGCCGCCCGGCGTCCCCGGATTCCGCACCTGGCGCGGCGTCTACCTGTTCGTCTTCGGGTGGTTCGTGGCCGTGGTCCTCCTGCTCACGCTGTTCACGCGGATCTTCTCGTGAACCTTGCCGACTGGGTCGTGCTGCTTGGCACCATCGTGGGCATCGCCGCGTACGGCTCCTGGCGCACGCGCCACGTGCGGAGCCTCGACACCTATCTTCGCGGCAACACGTCCACCGGGTGGGGGACCATCGGCCTCAGCGTGATGGCCACACAGGCGAGCGCGATCACGTTCCTCTCGATCCCAGGCCAGGGCTTCGAGAGCGGCATCGGCTTCGTGCAGAATTACTTCGGCCTGCCGCTGGCGCTCATCATCGTGTGCGCGGTGTTCCTGCCCATGTACCGGCGGCTCAACGTGTACACCGCCTACGAGTTCCTCGGCCGGCGGTTCGACGAGAAGACGCGCCTGCTCGGCGCCGGCCTCTTCCTGCTGCAGCGCGGCCTCGCCGCGGGGGTGACTATCTACGCGCCCGCGATCATCCTCTCCACGGTGCTCGGCTGGCCACTGGACCTCGTCATCGTGTTCACCGGGCTGCTCGTGATCGTCTACACCGTCACCGGCGGCAGCGAGGCCGTCAGCGCTCACGCAGAAATGGCAGATGGCGGTGATCTCGGCCGGCATGGTGACGGCCATGGTGGTGCTGCTGCAGCTCCTGCCCGACGACGTCGGATTCACCGGCGCCGCCTACGTGGCCGGCGCGCTCGGCAAGTTGCAGGCGGTCGATTTCTCGCTCGATCCGAGCCGGCGCTACACGGTGTGGACCGGCGTTTTCGGCGGCTTGTTCCTCTCGCTCTCGTACTTCGGCACCGACCAGTCGCAGGTGCAGCGCTACATCGGCGGCGCCTCCCTGCGCGAGGGCCGTCTGGGCCTCATGTTCAACGCGGTGCTGAAGATCCCGATGCAGTTCGTCATCCTCTTGCTGGGCGCCCTCCTGTTCGTGTTCTACCAGTTCGCTCCGCACCCGGTGTTCTTCAACGAGGCGGAGTGGCGCCGGCACGCGCAGGATGGCCGCGTTCCGCGCCATCGAAGCCCAGCATGCCAGCGCCGTCGCGCAGAGCCAGTCCGCGATTCGCGCGTGGCTCCAGGTCCGCGCGTCAGACGACACCGCGCGCGAAGCGAGCGCGCGGGCCAGCATGGTCGCGGCCAGCCACCGCACCCAGGCCATCCGCTCCGAGGCCAAGGCCGCCCTCCTGGCCGCCGACCCGCGCGCCAAGGCGAAGGATTCGGACTACGTCTTCATCACCTTCATCCTGACGCAGCTGCCGCACGGCGCGATGGGCCTGCTGGTCGCGGTGATGTTCGCGGCCGCGCTGTCATCGAAGGCCTCCGAGCTGGCGGCCCTCGGCACCACGACAACGATCGACTTCTGGCGCCACTTCCGCCCGCTCGCCGCCGCTGACGAGGCGCGCAATGTACGGGTGGCGCGACGCTTCACCGCGCTCTGGGGCGTCTTCGCAGTGGCGTTCGCGCTCTTCGCCGGGTTCGCGGAGAACCTCATCGAGGCCATCAACATTCTCGGCTCGATCTTCTACGGCGTGATGCTCGGGCTCTTCCTCGTGGCGTTCTTCCTCCGCCGCGTGGGCGGGAACGCGGTGTTCTTCGCGGCCGTGACCGCGCAGACCCTCGTGATCGTGATGTACTTCTCGCTCAACATCGGCTACCTCTGGTACAACCTCATCGGCTGCGCCGCGTGCATCGGCTTCAGCGTGGCGCTGCAGGCCATCCTGCCGCCACGGGCTACCGTCGGCGAGCGCCGCGCCCGATGAACGCGCCGACGCGCGGACTCGAGGCCCACCACGGGTTCGCCGGGGCCCCCCACGTCGAGCCGGTCATCGCATTCGGCCAGCAACCGTGCGGCTTCTTCCCGCGGCGGTTCCTCGTGGCCAAGATCCGCACCGCGCGACGCCTGCAGATGGAGATCGGCGGGCGCGTGGTCTATTTCTGCCACGACAGCGACCATGATCCGCGCGAGACGAGAACGATCCTGCGCCATCGCGCGACGGATCAGCCCGCGCGCCTGAACTTCGCCGTGGTCAGCAAGCTCCAGCGCAAGTTCTCTCCGCTCTACGCCAAGCGCATCGCCGGCGACTGGCACGCCAGGACGCTGGGGCAGCTGCCGAACTACGTGGACCATCCCCTCATCGATCTGTTCCGTAAGACGTCCGCGGAGACCGTGTCCGACTTCTGCCTGGAGATGTACCGCGGCATGGGCCTGCTCGACGGCATGGACGTGGTCGTCTCGAGTGATCCGGAGGTGCGGCGCCGCGCGTGCGACGTGGACGACTTCTTCGTCGATGTGCCGTACGAGGGCGCGATCGTACGCGCACGGGCGCGTGACGGGGGCGCTGTATCTGCACGAGGGCGGCGATTCGTTCATCACGCTGCCGGGGGCGACCTCGGGCTTCGGAAAGGAGCAGATCAGCCCGACGCGGGACACGCGGCTCCGATGGATGCAGTCGGTGATCCACTGCACGCACTACGTGACGGGGGCGGGGGAGCAGGCGTATCTTCGGCGGCAGGACGCGCCGGAGATCGCGTACGTCCGGCGGGATGATATCGAGCGATCGGATGAAGCATTCACGGAGCTGTCGGGCTGACATGCGACCCGCGAGCGGTTGCTGACATGGCTGCGGACGCGCTGCGCGTTGGCATCACCTGCTACCCGTCGGTGGGTGGCAGCGGCGTGCTGGCGACCGCACTCGGCGAGGACCTGGCGGCCCGTGGGCACGACGTGCACTTCATCTCCTACGAGCGTCCATTCCGCCTGGCCTCGGACGGCCCCCGCCTGCACTTCCATCCCGTCGCAATCAACCAGTACGAGCTGTTCCGGTTCCCCGACTACACCCTGCCGCTCTCCGTGCGCATGGCCGAGGTGAGTCGCGACCATCGCCTCGACGTGCTCCACGTTCACTACGCCGTGCCTCACGCCACCGCGGCCATCCTCGCGCGCGCGATGCTCCCACCTGGGCAGCAGCCGCGCGTGGTCACGACGCTGCACGGCACCGACACGACGCTGCTGGGCCACGACGCCGCTTACGCGCCCGCCATCAGGCACGCGTTGACGTCATCGGACGCGGTCACTGCCGTGTCCAAGTCCCTCAAGCGCGAAACCCAGCGCGTGCTCGACTTCAACGGTCCCATCGAGGTGATCCACAACTTCTTCGCTCCGCGGCCGCCGAGCCGCTCGGCGGACGTCGTCCGCCGCGAGCTCGGCCTCGGCGACGAAGTGGTCGTGGTGCACTCGTCCAACCTGCGCCAAGGCAAGCGCATCGATCTCTTGCTCGAGACCGTCGCGCGCGTGCGCCCGCGCGAGGCCTTCAAGCTCCTCATCCTCGCCGGCGAGCCGTTCGCGCCGTTTGCCAGCGACGTCCGGCGCCTCGGCTTGACCGACCGCCTGATCGTCCGCGAGAAGGTTCACGCCATCGAGGACTATCTTCAGATCGCCGACGTCGGCCTCTATACCTCAGACGCCGAGAGCTTCTGCCTCAGCATCCTCGAAGCCATGTGCTTCGCGTGCCCGAGCGTCTCCACGCGCGTGGGCGGGATCCCGGAACTCGTGGAGGACAACGAGAGCGGCCTGCTCGTGCCGGTCGGCGACGTCGCCGCACTCGCCAAGGCGCTGGAGGCCTTGATCCACGACGAGCCACGCCGCCACGCCCTCGGGCGGGCGGCGCAGGTCCGCGCGCGCGAGCGGTTCTCCGCCGACGTCATCGTGCCGCGCTACGAAGCACTCTACCAGCGCTTGTCCCGTCCGACACCTTGACCGATTCGACACTGTGCGATGAATCGGCCGCCGTGCCCTCCTTGCTCTCGGCCCAGCGCTTCATCGACACCGCCAAAACACCAAGACGGAAGCCGCCGATCACGGCGCCATGGCGCCACCCACGCGAGCCGCCGTCCTCACCCTAGCGGGCAGCGCTGCGCGGCGGCACTAGGCCGTTCAGACGGGCGTAGACGACCAGGTTACCGTAATGGTTCATGTTGTCCTGGATCGCGCCGAGGATGGCCGACCACCGCTGAACCTTCTGACCCCTCACCTCAATCATTTCCAGCGCCTTTTCCTCGGTGAGCCCGGCCCAGACCTTGGCGCCGTAATCGTAGCTCTCCCTGAGCGCCTTGATCAGCTCGTCGCGGCTCTTGAGGTTCTGGGCGGGGTTGCCGAGGTTCTCGCCAGCCACGCGGCCGAAAAACAGGTAATTCTCGGCGACCAGATGGATGACATTGTCGCGGAAGGTCCGGACGTTCGGCGTCGGCCTGAAGTCGTACTTGTCCTCCGGCATGACCTCGACGATCCCGGTAACCAGATTCCGGGTGCTGTCCCACGTCGCCTTGACGGGTGTTAGGAAGCTCGTAGCCGAAAAGCTGGGCTGGGCGGCGGCGGCTCCGACATTAGCGAGTAGCGCAAGTGCAGCAAGCACAACACCGTGAGTGAACGCGTTCCTGGTCATTGTTCCTCCCATCTGGTGACGATTAGCAGGGCACATCGTACCAGCTACAACGGCCGGCTGCCGGGTCGGCGACGAGCGCTGGTGGGCGACGGCTCGCCGCGCCGGCGGGTTGCACACCGCTCAAACGGCCCCGTCCCCGAGGTCCCGCCGGAGCCCCGCATTCACTCGCGAGGCAGTTCCGGAAAAGCCCGATGGTCTCGCGAGCTTTCGGGCGATCTCGAGGGCCAGCCTCGGTCCGACTCGGAGATGCTGGCGAGCTCAGGCGAGTAGTGCGCGCCCATGTTACGCATGCTCCGGGTCGTCTCCGCTAGGCTGTAGCCCAGCGGAGAAAGGATCTGTGCTTGTTGGGCCTTCTTGATCTGTTCAGACAGTCCGTGACCCTTGAAGGTTGCAGACGTCAGAATCCCCTCAATGAAGAGTCAAGATTGATCGTGATCATCACCGAGCCACGGCGATGATGAAGCGCTGGGAACTCTACGAGCGAATGATCGCCGTCAGGGCTTGGGCCGCTCAGCCGGCGGAGGTGATGGAGACGCTGGCGCTGCTGGCACCCAGGCCCAGTGCCACGGCTGATTCACGCCGTCGCCGTAGAGCACGTACTTCCCGTTCGGGTACACCACTTCTCGCTGGACGGCGGGCGCGTGATATCTCGCGGAGGGCTGCACCACCACTGAGCCATAACCCGAATAGCCGTACGGGGAGTACCCGGACGGTCCGTACGGGGAGTACCCGGACGGATAGTACCAGTACGGATACGAGTAGTACGGATAGGCGCACCCCGTCGCGAGCGTCACGATCGTGGCCGTGTAGAGGAGGAGCCGCACAGTGAAATGCAAACGCCACATGACGCCTCAGCATAGCGTCTTCGGCGTGCCACGCAACTCTGAGAGGTCTACACGCGCCTGACGCATGCGGATCTGCAGAAGGTCATCAGCACATTTGATCGGACGGGGAGCTAAAAAGTGATCCTGATCCCAACACGGCGGGATCAAAATCCAAACGAGAAAACCGCCTGAGAAATCGGGCTGGTGGCCCCAGCGGGAAGCGCCCGTAAGACTGTTGGGCTTGCGATGCGTTTCGAAGCGCTCGTAGTAGCCGGCTAGCCTCCTGGGGTCCGCCTCCACGGCGGCTCCGGGCGCTCGTTCGCAAACCCCGTCCGTTTTCGCCACCCTTCGGCGTGAAAACGTCAGCGGGGAAATGTGTGCCGGGCGCTCAGGTGCGCTATCGGTCCTCGAGTGCGGCGTCGGCCTCGACACTCCAGCCGGTTGCGCCGATCTTCTCGAAGGTCGCCCGCGCGCGCTCGATGAGTGCTCGGCCCTCGGCCGGATCGTTGTGTGACTTGAACTGGCCGTACGCGAGAAGCGTCTGGCCCAGCTCGGGCCAAGAGCGGATGCCTTCCAGGATTGCCAGGCTCTCGCGGAAGGCTGCGTCCGCCTCGGCTCGATTGCCCGTCGCCGCGTAGGCTTGCCCGAGCACTCGGTGCGCCGCGCCCTGCTCGAGGCGAAAGCGGCTTCGGTTGGCATAGTCGAGCGCCTTGCTCGCGGTCTCCAGCGCAGCCTCGGTCTCACCTCCGGCGAGGCGTGTCAGCGCCGCTGCGGTGGTCAGGTAGGTCAAGGAGAAGGGCGACGAATCTCGACTCGCCTCCCAGTGCGCGATAGCTCGATCGATGGCCCGCCGGGCCTCCGCGAGCCTGCCGACCTTGAGGTAGGCCAGACCGAGCCATGCCGAACCGAACAGGATCACGTTAGTCTCACCGATCTGCCAGGCGATGGGCAGGCTCTCCTCCGCGACTCGGATGACGTCGTTCCACGCGCCCTGATAGTGATAAGGCTCGGCCTCCATCGCCCGCCAAGCCAGAAGCGGAGCATGCCCTACCTCGGCAGCGATCTCGCGAAACTCCCGCGCGTACCGCAGCGAATCGGCGAGCCGCCCGCCCCGCGCGGAGTAGCACCGGCCTCCATAGTTGATGTTCATGGCGTGCTGAACACGAGCGCCCTCGTCCGCGTAGATGGCGATGGAGTGGCGATAGTGCGTAAGAGCCTCGTCCCAGCGCCCGCTCGCCCCCAAATAGGCTCCGTAGCGATCCCTGACGTAGGCATGGGTGAGAGGAGCACCGCAGCTCTCGGCTCGAGCCAATGCCTCCTTCAGAAGCTCCTCGTCCCTGACGATGAAGCCCTTCAGTGCCTGAACCCTCGCCAGGCTCGCAACGTCTCCCCGATCGGCCGTGCTTCGGAGAGCGCGGTCAAGGTTCTGGACCGCGAGCTGCACCATCGCCTCGTCGCGCGCGAAGCCGGGGAGCCGCACTAGGGCCTCGATCACGTCCGCATGCTGCCGCTGCCGCTCCTCGGTTGGCGGGAGCCGAGCGAAGAGTTCGAGGGCCCTCCAGTAGTGCCCGCCCGCCGCGGGACGATCGTAGAGCCCTTGCGCTCGCCTGGCGGCGGCGAGCGTATGCTCGAGGGCCTTGTCCCACTGGGCGGCGTGATACCAGTGGTGAGCGAGTAGAGCCGCCTGTTCCGCCATCCCGTCACCGAGTGTGGACTCGAGGTGTTGGGCGACCCGGCCGTGGAGGGCGCGGCGCTGTTCGGCCAGCAGGCTCGCCTCGGCCGCTTCCTGGGTCAACGCGTGCTTGAAGATGTACTGGCGCTCGGGCAAGGCGCCAAATTCTCGGATGAGCTCCACCCGGAGCAGGTGGGCCAGGGCTCGGTCCAGGTCAGCCGGCTCGTCGCTGAGGGCGCGCACCGTGCCGTACCCGAAGGTTCGGCCGATCACCGCGGCGTGCTGAAGGAAGGCCTTGGCCGGGGCGGGCAGCCGATCGATGCGCGCCCCGATCATCCCGCGAATCGTAGTCGGGATCGTCCACTGCTCGGGCGGACCGGAGGCGGTCCAGCAATCGCCCTCGCGGCGGAGCACGCCTTCCTCGATCAGGCCGCGGATGATCTCCTCGAGGAAAAACGGGTTTCCCTCCGCTCGCGCGAGGATTCGCCCACGGATCGCCTCTGGGAGGTCTGAGACACGCAACAGGTGGTCGGTCAATTGCTGGCTGTCCGCGACGGCCAGCGGAGCCAGCCGTAACTCCGTCAGGCGATGCCCGAAGTTGCGCTCCGCATGCAGGCGGAACGTCCAAGCATCGCCCTCAGTGTCCGGGCGACTCGTCACCAGGATCATGATCGGCTGGAAGTCGGTGAGCTCGAGCAGCAGCGTCAGGAGGTCGACCGAGGCAGAATCGGCCCAGTGCAGGTCTTCGACCGCTATGATCACCGGTCCCCGCTCCGCGAGTCCCTGGACGAGCGCGCGGGTGGCCAAGACGATCTGGGACTGGAGCGCCCGCGGATCGCTCGGTAAAACCTGAGCCTGGCCTTGCCCGAGGTCGATGCCCAGCAGATGAGCCAAGGCTCCCTGACTCTGCGCGCCTTCAGACCCGCTGAACGCCCGTCCCGCGGCTCGGAGCTTGGTCCGGGCTATGGCCGGTGCCTCGGTGGGCCCGAGACCCAACGCGCCCCGAAGGACTTGGACGATGGGCGCGTAGCTCGTGCTCTTGGTATAGGACTGGCAGCGTCCCTCGAGCCACCGGAGGCCCTCGTGGAGGTGCTCACGCTGCTCGATCTTCAGGCGAGACTTCCCGATCCCCGCCTCGCCGACGATCGAGACCACCTGGCCGCGGCCGTGCCGCAGATCCTCCAGGCAGGCCGAGAGGGCGGCCAGCTCTCGATCCCGACCCACGATGGGGGATGACAGGCCGGTGACACCCACGTGGCGGCGCTCGGTCCCGCGAAGCGCCCGGGCTCGGTACGCGGTGATTGGGCCGGAGAAGCCCTTCAGAGAAAGCGCCTCGAGGCGCTCGGCCTCCAAGCGCGGGGCGAGGAGGCGGTAGGTCGTCTCGCTGACAGTGATGCCCTCGCCGACGGCTTGCAGGCGCGCCGCCAGGTTCGGCACCTCGCCCGTCACCATGAACTCGTTCCCGGCCCGGCTGGCCGCCACCGCGTCCCCCGTGGCAATGCCAATCCGGAGGACCAAGCTCGTCCCGTACTCCTGCTCGAACATGGGGTTGAGCTGGGCGAGGCTTTCTTGCATCGCGAAGGCTGCGCGCACGGCGCGCTCGGCGTCGTCCTCATTCACCCGCGGCACACCGAAGACGGCCATGACGGCGTCGCCGGCGAACTTTTCGACGGTGCCGCCGAAGGCCTCGATCTGCTGGCGCATCTCGTCGAAGAACGCCGACAGAAGTGCGCGGAGATGCTCAGGGTCGCGCTGGGTTGCGAGCTCGGTCGAGCCCGCGAGGTCAGCGAAGAGAACGGTGACCGGCTTACGCTCGTCGGTGGCTGCCATCGGCCGCTACTCTACTCCAGAAAGGATCCTTGCTCCCTCGCCAAACCTGATCCGGCAACCAAGAGGTTCATTTGGCCGGCACCAGTCCGCCCACAATCTCGCCTCGTGATCACGCCCTACTCCCCCTGCTCCGGCTCCTCCCCTTCCTCGTCGGCAGCGACCGCCAGCTCACCCTTGAGAACCTGGCCTTGCGCCAGTAGCTCGCCGTGATAGCGGCGGAACTCGGCACGGTCATCCCGATTCGCGAGGCCCGCAGAACAACCCGTAGGACTGTAGACGCACTCTCGGTGATAGATCCGGGCTGTGCGTCGCGGCTCGATGCGAGACAGTCCACTCAGCAACGAAGGTGCCTCCGGGACTTGACGCGTCCTGCACCCGTTTATTGACCCGCCCGGGCCCTCACGCTAGGGTTGGCAAACCTGAGCCGCGCCCGGCGCGTGGGAGTGCTCATGAGATGTTCCCGGTGCCAGCACGAGAACGAGACGGACGCGAAGTTTTGCGAGGAATGCGCCACGCCTCTGGCTCGGGCCTGCACCAAGTGCGGTCGGCAACTGTCTCCGGCGGCGAAGTTCTGCCCCGAGTGTGCGCACCCGACCGGGCTATCCGACGCGCCGCCCCCGGCCCCCCGATTCTCTTCCCCTGAGTCCTACACGCCGAGGCACCTCGCCGAGAAGATCCTCACGTCCAAGGCGGCTCTTGAAGGCGAGCGCAAGCAGGTTACGGTGCTCTTCGCCGACCTCAAGGGCTCGATGGAACTGCTGGCTGACCGTGATCCCGAAGAGGCGCGGAAGCTCCTCGATCCGGTGCTCGAACGCATGATGGAAGCGGTCCATCGCTACGAGGGCACCGTCAACCAGGTGATGGGTGACGGCATCATGGCCCTCTTCGGCGCTCCGCTCGCGCACGAGGACCACGCGGTGCGCGCGTGCTACGCGGCGCTGCGCATGCTTGCGTCGGTTGGTCAGTACGCGGAGGGCGTGTTCCGCTCGCACGGGGTGCCCATCCAGATCCGCGTGGGACTCAACTCCGGCGAGGTGGTCGTGCGCGCCATCGGGTCGGATCTGCACATGGACTACACGGCGGTCGGTCAGACGACCCACCTGGCCGCCCGGATGGAGCAAATGGCCATGCCCGGATCCATCCTGATCACGGCGGCCACGCTCGCGCTGGCTGAGGGCTACGTCGGCGTGAAGCCCCTCGGTCCAGTCCCGGTCAAGGGTCTCAACGAGCTCATCGAGGTCTTCGAACTCACCGGTGCCGGCCTCGCCAGCACGCGCCTCCAGGCAGCGGCCGCGCGGGGGCTCACGCGATTCGTCGGGCGCGAGGCGGAGGTGCACGCGGTCCGCGAAGGTCTGGAGCGGGCTCGAGGCGGCCACGGCCAGCTGATCGCGCTCATCGGAGAGCCGGGCGTAGGCAAGTCCCGCCTCGTCTGGGAGTTCACCCACCACTCGCACCAGACTCATGGGTGGCTCGTCCTCGAGTCAAGCTCGGTCTCCTACGGCAAGAACACCGCCTTTCTACCAGTCATCAACCTCCTCAAAACGTACTTCCAGATCGAAGAGCGCGACGACGCTAGGAAGATCCGCGAACGGGTCACCGGTAAACTCTTGACTCTCGATCAGGCCCTCGCGGCGATACTGCCTGCCTTCCTCGCCCTGCTGGACGTCTCCGCCGACGATCCTGGCTGGCAGGCTCTCGAACCGTCTCAACGCCGCCACCAAACGCTCGACGCCGTCAAGCGGCTGGTCCTGCGCGAGAGCCAGATCCAGCCTCTCCTGCTCGTCTTTGAGGATCTTCACTGGATCGATGGCGAGAGCCAGGCTCTCCTCGATAGCCTCGTAGAGGGTCTGCCGAGCGCGCACGTCCTCCTCCTGGTGAACTTTCGCCCGGAGTACGAGCATCGCTGGGGAGGCAAGACGTACTATACCCAGCTCCGTCTTGACCCATTACCGACCGCGAGTGCACGTGAGCTGCTCCAGGGTCTCCTCGGAGACAACGCCGGCCTCGAGCCGCTCAAGTGTGTGCTGATCGAGCGGACCGAAGGCAACCCCTTCTTCTTGGAAGAGAACGTCCGGACCCTGATCGAGACCAAGGTCCTCGACGGTGAGCGCGGAGCCTATCGGCTAGCCCGGGCGCTCCCCGAGATCCACGTCCCGGCCACGGTCCAGTCGATCCTCGCCGCGCGTATCGACCGCCTCCTGCCAGACGAGAAACGCTTGCTCCAATCAGCGGCGGTTGTCGGCAAGGATGTCCCCTTCGCGCTCTTGGCATTAGTCGTCGAAGCGCCCGAGGAGGAGCTCCGTCGGGCACTGGCCCATCTCCAGGCCGCGGAGTTCATCTACGAGGCGCGCATCTTCCCGGATCTCGAGTACACGTTCAAGCATGCCCTGACCCACGACGTCGCCTATGAGAGCCTGCTCCATGATCGGCGCCGTACCCTCCATGCGGCGGTGGTAGTGGCTATCGAGCGGCTTCACGCCGGACGCTTGGCCGAGCACGCCGAGCACCTGGCGCATCATGCGCGGCAAGCCGAGATCTGGGCTAAGGCAGGACGATACCTCTGGGAGGCCGGCCGGAAGGCCTTCACACGATCAGCGAACCGGGAGGCGGCCGACTACTTCGAGCACGCCGCGGCGGCGATCGACCGGCTGCCCCAGACACGCGAGACGCTGGAGCAAGCGATCGACGTCCGCTTCGAGCTCCGCACCGCGCTCCAGGTGCTCCGGGCACAGGATCGCCAGGAGACATGCCTCGCCGATGCCCTCACGCGAGCGGAGACCTTGGGGGATCAGCGTCGGCTCGGGTACACGCTGATGTTCGCCGGGCTCCGGGCAACGGGCGTCGAGGATCTTGATGAGGGTCTTCGCCTTGGTGACCGAGCGCTCACCATTGGACGCTCCATCGGCGACCTCGGAATCCAGGCAGGAGCGAGCTGCTATCTCGCCATCACTCACCTCTTCGCGGGCCGATTCGCGGAAGCCGCTCGGCTCTGCGAGGCGGCGATCGCGTTGATTCCCCCGGAACGGACGCATGAGCGCTTCGGCCAAGCCCGCATGGTATCGAACCTCGCGCGCGGAACGCTCGGCAACGCGCTTGGCCGCCAGGGACGCTTCTCGGATGGGATCGCCCATGCGGAGGAGGCCCTGAACATAGCCCGCTACGCCGGTCAAGCGTACAGTCTGAGCTCGTCGCTCTGGGAGCTCGGCGTGCTTCACCTCCTGAAGGGAGACCATGCCGTGGCTGCGCGAGAGATCGAGCAGAGCATCGAAGTCTGGCGAACGATTCAGGCCCCCGCCTGGAACCACCCGATCCAGGGGCTGGGGCTCGTCTATTGCCGCATGGGGCGGGTGTCCGAGGGGATCGCGCTGATCGATGGGGCTCCAGGCGGTGGGGCGTTCTTCCACTATTCAGCGGGCGCGGTACTGGGAGAGGCTTATCTGCTCGCTGGCCGCGCGAGCGAGGCCGCCGACCAGGCCCAGAAGACACTGGCCCGGGCGCGCGAGAAGGGACAGCGGGCCTGCGAGGCGGATGCGCTGCACCTCGCAGGAGACGTCGCGGCCCAGGCCGACCCCCCTGACCTCGCGGTGGCAGAGCCGCAGTACCGCGCCGCGATGGCGCTGGCAGATGAGCTCGGGATGCGCCCGCTCGTCGCGCACTGCCACCTCGGCCTTGGCAAGCTCTACGGCCGCACAGACAAGCGCGAGCAAGCCCAGGAGCACCTTGCCAGCGCCACGGCGATGTACCGCGAGATGGGCATGACGTACTGGCTGGAGAAGGCTGAGGCGGAGATGCGGGAGTTGGGATGACCGTGGGCGGCTTCGACTTGGGGAACCAGCCGCCCTTCGGTCCGGCCATAGACCGCCGCCGCTTCCTGCTGACCTCGCTGGCTGGGGTCGTCGCCGCGCCGCTCGCCGTCGAGGCTCAGCAAGCGAGTAGGATTTGGCGCGTTGGCTGGCTACAACCCTCTCCATCGCCCAGCCCGGGACATGCATCATTTCGTCAGGCGATGCGAGAACTCGGATATTTGGAAGGACAGAACATCAAGTTCGAGGACCGGGCCGACGACGGTGACTTCGGCCGCCTTCCCGGGCTAGCTGCCAGTCTTGCTCAAACCAGGGTGGACGTCATCGTCGCCGTCGCTCCAGGCGCCATCCGGGCCGCCCGCGATGCGACCCGGACGATCCCAATTGTCATGGCGTTCAGTGGCATGGACCCGGTAAGGGCGGGGTTCGTCGCCAGTCTCAACCGACCAGGCGGTAACGTCACCGGGCTCACTATGCTCGCGCCAGAGTTGAGTGCCAAACGAGTCGAAGTTTTCAAGCAGACGCTGCCGAACGCGACGCGGATGGGGGTTCTCGGTTATAGGACCAACCCAGGGAACGCCGAGCAGTTGAAAGCCGTCGAGAACGCTGCGGGTCGGCTCGGACTCACGATTCAGGTTTTGCTTACGGAGCGACGCGGCGCCTACGATGAATTCTTCGCCACTCTCGCGACGAAGCGCGTTGATGGAGTTCTTGTTCTGAGCGATACGGTGTTGGCAGCGGATCGAAGGCAGATCGTAGACACCGCGACCCAGCATCGGCTGGCGTCAGTTTTTGATTTCCGTGAGAGCGCGGAGGCGGGAGGTCTCATCTCATACGGGGTCAACAATCTAGACCTGTACCGGCAAGCGGCCCGCTTCGTCGATCGGATCCTCAAAGGTGCCAAGCCGGCCGATCTGCCCGTCGAGCAGCCGACCGAGTTCGAGCTGGTGATCAACCTCAAGACCGCGAAGGCCCTCGGCCTCACGATCCCGCCGTCGCTGCTGGCGCGGGCGGATCAGATCATCGAGTGATCCGACTATCGCTTATTGAAGTGCCACTCGGCACGAGGAGGGATGAATGGGGCGCGTGTTTACAGATTATGCGATCGCAATCGGATGGGGAGTCGTCGGTGCGATATCCATGGCTGCTGGTCTGGCGATTCTCTTGAAGGTGTTTGACTGGCTGACGCCCATCAACGAGTGGGCGGAGATCCAGAAGGGGAACCTGTCCGTCGCGATCATCATGGCCGCTGTGATCCTTGCTCTGGGCATCGCGGTCGGCTTCGCCATCATGCCTGTCCCGGCTGTTCGCCCCTAGACGTGGCCCCGCGAGAGCGAAAGGGCGTGAAGCCCCAGCAACTGCCAGCCAAGCTGGCGACGGCGAAGGGAGCAGACACCGCGACGGTCTCATTATTGCCATATGGAGATCCAGATAGGTGATCGGCTCACTGACCACGACTTCGAGTGGGTTTTGACCCGTCCGGCTGCGGCCAGAGTCTGCGACACGACACGTCGGCTCGTTCAGCCGCTGCTGCGCCGTGGCTGGAGATACGTCGGCAGATCGCGCGGGGCGGATGGTGGAATTAGATGGCCGCGTGGTGGTGAATCGTACCGTGAGCGGTGAGCCTGGAGATGGCGCCGCCTGTCCCCCGCGTATCCTCGTTGTAGACGACGAGCCCACAGTGCTCGATTTGCTCACCGAGGTGCTCGCCGGCGCCGGCTATGACGTGCGTTCGGTCGGCACGGCCTCCGATGCCGTGGCGGTCGCCGTGGACTTTCAGCCCGAAGCCTTGCTGTTGGATCTCATGATGCCGGGGATGAATGGGAACCAGTTGCTCCAAGCGCTGCGCGAGAGCGGCGTCACCGCGCCACCCGTGGCGATCTCGGGCCAGCCGGAGCGCGCCGGCCCGGGCTTCCTCGCCGTCGTCGCGAAGCCCGTGGACATCCGCGGGTTGCCGCGGCTCGTCGCCGCCGCGGTCCTGGCCGGCCAGGGTAGCGACAACACCTGATGCCCGACGCCCCGCCACCCTCCGGCCGAGGCGGACGGTGCGGCGGGCGGCGTGGGCGGTACAGCTACGTAGGCTATGACGCTTAGGCAGCCATCCCGAACACCGGACCGAACAGATGACAGCGACCGCAGCCGCCTAGGTCGCCGAGGATTTTCATCCCGAGCTGATCGAGCTCAAGAAGGACCGCCGAGCTCCGAGACCCCGTCGCGGCCACGAGGCATTCCAGACACATCGCGAGACGCGGAAGTACATTCAAGACGCTGAGGACAGAAGGCATAGAACTTCTTGCGTGGAGATCAACTCCCCACGACACCGTCCGCGCCACGCCGCTCCGTGTCCCAAAGATAGAAGCACTTCATATGCAGTTGCAGGGGCTCCGACCCATTGAGGGCGATGCCTTCCATGATGAGCGCCGGCATCGCGATGGTCTCATCGCAAGCGTGGCACTTCTCGTCGTGACTCGGCCCACCCCACAACCGAGGGATGCTGTCGTGCGGGAGGCGTCCGTCGGCGAGCTTCTGCCGGATGAGGAGACGGAGAGAATCAGTTTCCATGGGCGGCCTCCGATGGTCAGAATTGCACACCGCGTGTCAGGCGGTCGGATGCGTACCTGGGCGCGCCAAAGCGCCGACCGTATTTCGGAGTTGGTGGGGATCGACGGGCTTGCGGAGGTAGGCATCGAAGCCCGCGTGCTGCACCTGCTGCAGCGTCATGGGGAGTGCGGTGACGACCAGGGTGGCGACGCCGTTCATCAACCTGCGCTTGCGGGCCTCGGTCACCAGCCATGCACCGTCCCACTCGGGCATGGTCATGTCGGACACCAGGACATCAGGCCGCAGGCGATTCAGCAGTTCCAGCGCCGACAACGCTCCTGGGGCAGACATCACCAAGGCGCCCCCGTACTCGAAGATGGTCCTGAACAGGCTGAGAGCGTCTGGGTCATCCTCCACCACCACGATGAGGAGACCAAGTAGGGGCGCCGGCATGCGGCCCGTCACGGCAAACCCGATGCCGGCGAGCTCATCAGCGGCAGGTGTACGTCGAGCAAAAGGGACCTACCCGCGCGTTCGGGCGACGGAGCGCCCGGACCGAGCAGCCGCGAGGGTCGGGGTGAGCCCTTAAACGACACGGGCTGCGCGATCCCGTCACTCCGCCCGACGATCAGTCGTGGAGCACGACGTGGAGCAGCGAACTGTGAACCTCCAGGCGACCGTTGTACTCGATGAATCCCAGCTTCCGAAACTTGTTCATGAAATGGCTGATCCGCGAGCGCGTAGTCCCAACCATCTCGGCCAGGGTCTCCTGGCTGATCTTCGGCACCACCGGCTCCGGCCGGCCTTCTTTACCGAAGTTCGCCAGCAGCAGCAGAATCCGGGCCAGCCGCTGCTCGCTGGAGTTGAAGAGCTGGTCCACCAGGTCCTCTTCCATCCGAATGTTTCGCGACAGGAGATACGTGGTGAAGGTTTCCGAAAACGCCGCGTCCTTGTGGAGCGCACGGACCACCGCCGGTTTCGGAAGCAGGACGACCGAGCAATCCGTCGTCGCAGTCGCCGTGGACATACGGAGTGGCTGACCGGCGAGGCATCCCTCCCCGAAGAATGTCTCGGGTCCAAGGAGCGCGATCACCGCCTGTTTTCCCTGCGTAGAGAGGACCGTGAGCTTGACCTTCCCCCGCTCGATGAAGAACACGGCGTCCGCGCGATCACCTTGCGAGAAGATGGGCTGGCCCTCAGGATAGTCCCTCGTTACTCGGCGGACACCCGCTGCCGCCAGCAATCCTTTAGGATCGATTGCCGGTTTCACCTTCCGCTTCATCGGACCGATTTTACGAAAGTTCATCCGCGTGTGCTAGGTGGCGCGCGCGGCGTGCAAGATGCGATGAGGGACGCCCAGCCGACAACGGAACCGGCGTTCGCTCAGTTACAGCTTGCGGCGTTCAAGCCCCCGCTTGAGCGGGCCGGATCGGGTCTGGTCGTAGGGCGAAACTGTGGAACGGGCCATCCTCGTTTGTTCCCAGCAGCGGGCATGATACGCGGCGTCGTTGATCGTGAGCCCCGAGAACATCTCCAGCGCGCGGCCACACTCTGTACACTTCGCGTTCTCAGCCATTCCGCGAGACCTCCCGACCTCAGTAGACACGACAACGCGCCTGGAGTCTGAGCAATAGGGAACAGGCAATCCGAGCGGTCAGCAGCGAGACGGCGCTGCGGATCCGCTCACCGTCTGCCCGATGTCGTGGCACCAGCCTTGCGCTGACACCTCGCGGTGTAGTACTTGTCGGCGCGGAGGATGACTTGCCGGAGCTGGCAGTAGGGAACGCCCACGTAGCCGTCCTCGGCCTCTCCCCCACCGAGTTGCTGGAACGCGAGTGGAGCGACGACGTCAACGGAAGCGCCAAGCCACGCCGCTCGCGTTTGGCTTCCACCCGAAGCACCCATTGTGGTGACGCAGACGCCGAGCGGCTTCGTCCTGAGGCAGTAGGCGGTCACCCAGCCGTTCGCCGTCCTCACAAGTTTTAGTCGGGCTTCTGCTGGCCCCGCGATCCTCCGATGGCTGGAACGTGTCGGGCACAAATCCCGTCACAATTCGCTGGCGAACAGGTCGCGCGTGCTGAATTAACGAGTACTTATCCGTCATCAGGCCTAGGACTTAAAATCCTGAATCCCCTAAGACTACCAATCCCTCTCCCCCCCGGGCGCTGCCAGGCGAAGCAGGATGACCCGGGACGAAGGTGGCCGGTCCCGAGCCCTGGGAATCCCCTACCCCAAAGCCCTTCCGCTGGCAGGCTTGCGCTTCGCCTGGTGAGCTGTGGCAGCATCGGCGCGCGCTTGCGGCGCTCGGGCATGCGGACCGAGCTCAGCGGCCCATCGTGCGTTGCTCGATCTCCAACAGACGCGGGAGTCCCACCGTCGCCTGCACCTTGTCGACCTCCGGCCACGCGTCCTTGCCGATGAGCGGGTCATAGCCGCCCTGGGCAAAGCTCGTGTAGCACTGCTGCAGCGCCTTGTGCATTGAAATGATGGGCAGGAGTGGCGCGGCCATGATGCGGAAACCGAGGCGGGCCATCTCCGGCAGCGGGATTGCGGCGTCGCTCATGCTTGCGAGCGGCGTGAACGTCATCAACGGCCGCGGCAGCCGCTCGCCGAGTGTCCGGAGGATCTTCTCCTCGAGCGCGTAGGCGACAAAAAGCGCGTCCGCACCCGCCCGGTGATACGCCTCGGCGCGGCGCAGCGCCTCGTCGAGGCCGCCGGGGCGGAGCGCATCGGTACGCGCGATGATCACGAACTCCGGGTTCGTCCGCGCGGCGACCGCCTCCTTGATCTTCGCGACCATCAGCTCGGTGGGCACGATTTGGTCGACGCCGACGTGATGGCTCACGCGCTTTGGGAGAATCTGGTCCTCGATCTCGATCGCCGAGAATCCCGCCGCCTCCGCCATGCGAATTGTCCGGTGGATGTGCACAGGATCGCCCCAGCCCCCCGCGGCGTCCAGGATGATTGGCAGATCGCAGACCGTGCGGATCTCCACAGCGACCTCTGCCATCTCGGGCAACGTGAGCGTCGCCTCCGTCACGCCCTTCAACCAACCAAGTGATCCGCCCGAGAGATACAGCGCGCGGAAGCCCGCCGCCTCGGCGAGCTTCGCCATCATTCCGTTGAAGGCGCCAGGAGCGATCACAATCTCGCTCCCACTGATCATCGTACGAAAGCTGTCCATGCGTCCTCCCCGCATTCGCGGCCGCATACCGGCGCGGCCGGCAGACTATGGTACGCTCGCGCCGCCGTGTCAAGGATCGTCAATCGGAGGATGTCCATGTACCAGCGCTCACTCGCCATCGCCGCCCTCGCCACCTTGGTCGTCACGACTCTGCTCACGTCTCCTCTCACGACGACGGCGGCCGACAAGGTGCAACTACTGCTGCCGGTGCGCGGCAGCGCGGCATACGCCGCGTACCTCGCAAACCATCTCGGCTACTTTCAGGAGGAAGGGCTCGACGTTGAGGTCGTGCCCGGCAAGGGATCGACCTACGTCGTGCAACAGGTCGCGGCGGGCACGGTACCGATCGGGATGGGCGTGCCCGGCGCACTGCTGCCCGCGGTTGCCCGCGGCCAGAAGCTAAAGTTCGTCTACACATACGCGGTGAAGAACCTTTTCGACCTCATCGTGCCGGACGACAGTCCCATCAAGACGGTGGACGATCTTCGCGGCAAGACTGTTGGCATCACGGACCTCGGCAGCGGTGAGGTACCGCTCGTGCGCGCGCTTCTCGCCGCCGCGAACCTCCGGCCGGGCGAGAACGTGACGATGACCGTGATCGGAGAGAAGGCGCCGACGATCCTGGCCTCGTTCAAGGACGGCAGAGTGCAAGCGTTCGCCGGCGCCCAGAACGACCTCGTGTGGCTCTACCAGGCTGGGTTCAAGCCGCGCTCGCTCAGCGCCGAGTATCGCGACCTGCCGTCGGGTGGCATCTTCGTCACGGAGAAGACGTTGACCGACCGGCGCGACATGGTCGTCAAGGTCTCCCGGTCGATCGCCCGCGCCACCCTCTTCGCACTCACCAGCTTTGACGCGGCCGTGGCGATCATGGCGAAACTTGCGCCGGAGCAGTTCGAGAACATGGAGTCCGGCCGCATCTTCCTGCGCACCTACATCGACCTGTCGACACCGCTCCGGAAGGACCAGGCGGGAGAGCTCATCTTCGGCTACGCGATGCCGGAAGGCTGGGAACGGCTCCAGAAG
The DNA here is from genome assembly GCA_963827505.1 of uncultured Candidatus Rokubacteria bacterium. Lineage (GTDB taxonomy): Bacteria > Methylomirabilota > Methylomirabilia > Rokubacteriales > CSP1-6 > AR5. The sequence goes on from CAWHBD010000001.1 coordinate 1,608,488, forward strand.
ATTTTCCTCTCGGGCGAGAAGCCGGTCCTGGCCAAGCCGATCGACCTGGCCCCCGTCGTCACTGGCGACCTCGTCGCGGACGTCAATACGTTCGACCGCGAAAAGGTGCGTCAGCAGGCCCGCACGCACCGGCCGTGACCGTGTCCCTCTCAGAGTCGCGTTGACGGGCCTCGTTCTCGACGGCGTCGGGAAGGCGTTCCGGAAGAGCGGCGTGAGCCGGCCGGTTCTGGATGGAGTGTCGCTCACGATCGAGCCCGGGCGCTTCGTCTCAGTGATCGGCCCGTCGGGCTGCGGTAAGTCGACGCTGCTCAAGGTGATCGCCGGGCTGATCGACTTCGACCACGGCGAGGTGACGCTCGGCGGCGAGCGGGTCACCGCCCCTCGGCGCGATATCGGCGTCATGTTCCAGAACCCGGTGCTGCTACCGTGGCGCACCGTGCTCGACAACGTGGCGCTCCCAGCGGAGCTGTCGAGCGATGACCGGGCGGCGCGGAAGGATCGCGCACTCGGCCTGCTGCAGCTCGTCGGGCTCGCCGGCTACCAGCGTTACTACCCGCGCGAACTGTCCGGCGGCATGCGACAGCGCGCGGCACTCGCCCGCGTGCTCATGCGCGAGCCAGCGCTGCTCCTGCTCGACGAGCCTTTTGGCGCGCTCGACGAGTTCACGCGCGAGACCCTCAACTTCGCGCTGATGGACGTGCTCCGAACGACGCAGCAGACGGTGATTCTGATCACTCACAACATCGGCGAGGCCATCCTCATGTCCGATGAGATCGTCGTCATGGCGTCGGACCCGGGTCGCGTCGTCGGCCGCGTCCCGTCCGTCTTCCCGCGCCCGCGCACTACTGACCTGATGCGCCGCGTCGAGTATGCGGACCGGGTGTTCGAGGTGCGCGGGCTCCTGGGACTGGGCGCGACATGAAGCGCGAGTGGGCGCTCTCCCTCGCGGTGCTCGTCCTGTGGCTCGGCCTCTGGGAAGCGGCGAGCCGGGCGGGCCTGTTCCACGAGTTCATCTTGCCGGCGCCGAGCCTTATCGCGGACGCGCTGCGTCGCCTGATGACGGCCAGCTTCTTCACGCAGCATCTGACGGTCACCATGTGGGAAACGCTCGCCGGCTTCGCGCTTGGGTCCGGTCTCGCGTTCGTCGCCGGCGTCGTGCTCCACGCCTTTCCGACCGTGGATCGCGTGCTCTACCCGTACGTGATCGCCTTCCAGGTGGTCCCGAAGGTCGCACTCGCACCGATCTTCGTCACGTGGTTCGGTTTCGGCCTGACCTCGAAGGTCGTGATGGCCGCGTCCATCAGCTTCTTTCCGACACTAGTCAACACGATCGTGGGTCTGGCCTCCGTAGAGGAGGAAGCGTTGCTCCTGTTCCGGTCGCTGGTGGCACATCGCTACCAGATGTTCTTCAAGCTCGCGCTGCCGAGCGCCCTGCCCTTCGTGTTCGCCGGTCTCAAGACATCGCTGACGTTCGCCTTCATCGGCGCTATCGTCGGCGAGTTCGTCGGCGCGAATCACGGCGTGGGCCTCCTGGTGGAGACCTACAACTTCCAGCTCGACATCCCGATGGTCTTCGCGCTGATTGTGATCTTATCGCTGATCGGCCTCGCACTCTACGCGGCGTTCGAGTACTTCGACCGGAAGATCGTCTTCTGGCGCGACACCAACATCCGGTTCTGATGGGCCCCCAGCGCCGCGCTCAGCTCGAGGACCTGGTGGCCGACGTGGATCGCATTCACACTTCCCAAATGGCCCCTGACACCTGATGCCAGTCCAAATCGAAGCCTTCCTGAACGCCTACGCGCCGAAGTTCATCTGCCTCAACTGTCTCGCGGCGGTGACGAGTCGTGAGGAAGATGATGTACGAGGCACGGTGCAGATGCTGCTCGCCGAGCGCCGCGCCGAGACACAAGTCGGCGAGTGCCTGAACTGCAATGTCGTAGCATTCGTGGTGCGTCACCGAGGGCGGTAGATCGTGGGGGCTGACGACACCCGCCTACCCAACCTCCGCGCGCCCTCAGCTTCCCAGTCCGAGCTCTGCGACGGCGCCGTCCAGGTTGTTGCATTCCTGCTACGCGTCGTTGTCGATGTCAATAGCCTGTCCCGGTCAAGAACTCCATTCGGCCCACCGTGACCGAGTTTGGACGACGCGGCGATACGCTTGCAGGTAGAGTTGCGGCGCAGCATCTCATCCCTCGCGACCGGGAGCTGTGATGATCCTCGCCCTCGGTGTCTGGCCTTCGTCCGCGCCTTCCTCGTCAACTCAGCCGCCGTCTCGCTTGACAATGTCGTCCTTCGGCATCAACTTTCGGTGCTGCAACGATCAGTCGGTCGACCACGGCTCCGTCCCTGGGACTGCCTCATCTGGGTAGGGCTCTCACAGCTGTGGGCCGGCTGGCAGGCCAGCCTCATCATTGCTCAGCCCGCAACCGCCCTTGCCTGCCACCGCCAAGGCTTCCAGCTCTAACTGGGACGGGCGCCGGCCATTGATCAATAGCCATCTGCCCAATCGACGACGTTGGTCAGGCGCCGCTCGTCCAGATAGGCGCGCAAATTGTCGCAGAAGAGATTGATCCCCCGATGCTGACTCATGTCACTGCCGCCCGAGATGTGCGGGGTGATGAGGATGTGCTCATCGTCCCAGAGGCGACGATCGGGTTCACGTTCAAACTCGCCCACATAGACGTCTAGGGCCACCCCCCGGAGCTTTCCCGCCGCGAGGGCGGCGATCAACGCGTCTTCGTCGATGATTTCACCCCGAGCGACGTTCACCAGGATGGCGCCTGGCTTCATGGCATCAAAGGCCTCCCGACCGATCAGCTTGGTCGTCTCCGGTGTCCACTGACAACAGACCACCACGCCGTCGCTCTCCGCGAGAAGATCGTACAGACGCTCGGGGCTTTCCAGGCGGCTGAATCCGGCTGGCAGTACGGTATCTGGCGCCACCCGGCGCCGCGTGCCGGTCACCCGCATGCCGGCACTGGCGCACAACCGTCCCACCTCTTGGCCGATGCCACCGGCGCCCACAATGCACACCGTCTTACCCTGCAGCAGCAGGGGACGGTAGGTGCGATGGTCGAAACGGTGCCGCTGCCGATCGCGAGGTGCATGGTGTAGCCCTCTGGCGAAGTGGAGGAGGCTGGCTAGCACATACTCAGCCATGGGGCGGGTATTCCCATAGCCGCGCGACGTGGTGACGATGACATCGCTGCCCCAGAGATCCCCGCGTAACAGGTTGCTCGCCCCGGCCGGGAGTTGATGGAACCAGCGCAGGCGCGGCGCCCGGGCCCGGAGATCCAGCGGAAACGGAAAGCCCCCGAGCATGATCTCGGCGCTGGCCAGCAGCTGGTCGCGCTCCTCACGCGAACTGATTGGTCCTAAACGCTGGCCGAGGTAGCGCTGGACCGTCCATGGCGGCCAGGTCTCGCGGAGTTCGACGTCAAACCGGCCCCGAGCATCGACCACATGCAGGGATCGATCGACCGCCGCGATACGACTCAGCGCGTCGTCGGACACCGGCACGATCACCAGGACTTCTCGGGTCGGGATCACAATCTCTCTGCATCAGCGCGAGGCAGTTGCCCCTCGCCAAGACTCAGTTCCAACGGCAAGCCGTTGATCTGTCGGAGCTGATCCTGACACAGTCCTGGCTCGACGATCACTCCTCCCGCTCCTGTCCCGGCCAGAAACTCGACGTACGAAGCCTGATGTAGAATCTCGGCCCAGCCCCTCCCCCACTCGTTGGGAGTCCGATGATTCTACGCCCAGCGCCTTGACTAGCGACAGGGGCGGGGCGATACCCAGCCGGACCGACGCTCGATTTCGGTCCGCTCACCCCAGGAGAATCGAGCCGCGGTGGAGTATCTGCAGCTCGGCGCGCGAGATTTAAAGCCCTGCTGTCCTTCAGCGGGCGGATCGTGCTTTGGAATCCGCTGGAGTGATCAGGAGTGATCCAGACTGCGCTGGAATGCGCACGAGGATTTAAAGTCCTGAGCCTCCTCGGGCGACAGTTCCTCTCCCCGGGCGCCGCCAGGCGAAGCAGGATGACCAAGGAAGAAGCCGTCGGCCTCGAACTCTAGGTCCTCCACCCTCACCAAAGCTCTTCAGCTGGCAGGCTCACGCTTCGCCTGGCGGGCTGTCGCAGCATTCGACGCGTGCTTGCGGGGCTCGGGGATGAGGATTAGAACTCCCAGTGTCGTTCAGCGGGCAGGGCCTGCTCAGGAGTGATCCAGAGTGCGCTGGAATGCGCACGAGGATTTTCAGTCCTGGGCCCGCCAGGGCTCGCGCTGATGGTCTGAATGCGTGGGCTTAGAGACCAAGGCTCACTACTCACGGGACTGTAGGTCGGGAACCAACGCAGGCTGGGAACCAACGCGGCTTGTGACGCCGGGACCTCGAATTTCATCTGTGTGACACCTGTCCCTCGCCAAAACCCCGCCCGGCTGTCAAGTAGTTGATCTATCACCTTCGATTCGAAGACAATCCCGGCTCGATGATCACCCTCCTGCTCCACCTGCTCCGGCTCCTCCCCTTCCTCTTCGGCGGCCACCGCCAGCTCGCCCTCGAGAACCTCGCCCTGCGCCAGCAGCTCACCGTCTACAAGCGAGCAGTGCCGCGACCGCGCCTATGCCGAACTGATCGCCTCTTCTGGGCCACGCTCGCCAAGGTCTGGGCCGGGTGGAGGCAACCCCTCGTGATTGTGACGCCGAACACCGTCTTGCGCTGGCAGCGGCGCCGCTTCCGCGAATACTGGACCAAGCTCTCTGGCCGCCCGCCCGGAGGTCGCCCGACCGTCCACGCCGAGGTCAAGGCTCTGGTCAGAAGTATGGCCGCGGCCAATCCCCTGTGGGGTGCCCCCAGAATCCACGGCGAACTCCTCAAGCTCGGCATCGTCGTCGCTGAGCGCACCGTCTCCCGCCTGCTCCCGAAACGGCGCTCACCGCCGTCGCAGACGTGGCGCACGTTCCTGACCAATCACGTCCGGGACCTTGTCTCCGTCGATTTCTTCACCGTCCCCACCGCGCGCCTGCGCGTCCTGTTCGTCTTCGTGGTGCTCGCCCACAACCGGCGGCGCGTCGTCCACTTCAATGTCACCGAGCATCCCACTGCGGCCTGGACGACCCAGCAGATCGTGGACGCCTTCCCGGACGACTCCGCCCCGTCCTACCTCCTCCGTGAACCGCGACCACGTCTATGGTCCGCCATTTCGGCATCGCGTGAAGGGCATTGGGATCGAGGAGGTACTGACGGCGCCGCAAAGCCCGTGGCAGAATCCCTTCGCGGAACGGCTCATCGGCTCGATCCGGCGCGAATGCTTGAATCACGTGCTCGTCCTCGGCGAGCGACACCTCCGCCGCATCCTGTCCCGGTACTTCGCGTACGACCACCAAGCCCGCACGCATCTCGCGCTCGACAAGGACACCCCCGACGTCAGGCCCATCGAGTTCCCCGAGACGGGAAGGATCCGGCAGATGCCCGAAGTCGGCGGTCTGCATCATCGCTACGTTCGCCGGGCGGCGTAGTCCACCACCGCCATCCTCGCGGCCACCGAGCGCGCACCACAAGTCCAGTTCGGCGGCCCCGCTCACCCTCCCCGATCGTGATTCTGTCTGACCGGGCAAGGCCAACCTCGGCGAATGCCGGTCGCTCGACCGCCTACCTCCAACGAGATTCAGCGGCTCGGATCTGTGGACGGTCTCAAGTACGCTTGAGCGAGTCGGATGAGGTTTTGGCGAACGACAGGCTGCGCGGTTCGCATCACAACCTGCGACAGCCCGGCAGGTCAGCGGGCCGGGCAACTGCCAGTCTCGATGACAGCGAGGAAAGCCTCATGCACACGGTCGCCGTTCGCGAGCTCCTCCGGAAATGGTCCGAGCTGCGGGAGGAGGAGTCGCAGTGAGTGCCCCGGTGGGAGCCACCGGTGGCGCCGGCGGCCTACCCCGGTTTGCCCGAAGGTTGCCCGATGGCGCCGCAGTTGGGCAGATGCAGCGAACCCCCGGAAGGTTTTATCTTCCGGGGGCTTGGTGTGGTTGCGGGGGCTGGATTTGAACCAGCGACCTTTGGGTTATGAGCCCAACGAGCTACCGGGCTGCTCCACCCCGCGGTGACCCACGTACCTTACCCGCACCCTTCCAGCGAGTCAAGCGGACGTCGGGGCTGACCCCCTACTCGCCCCGCAGCCGCGGATCGAGGAGGTCGCGCAGCGCGTCGCCCACGATGTTGAAGGCGAGCACGGCCAGCATGATGGCCAGCCCGGAGAACGTCGTGATCCACGGGCAGCACTTGATGTACTGGCGGCCGTCGCTGAGGATGTTGCCCCAGCTCGGCACCGGCGGGGGGATGCCGAAACCGAGGAAGGACAGGCCCGCCTCGGTACGGATGGCCGTCGCGATATAGAGAGTGGCCACGACCACGAGCGCGTAGAGGGCGTTGGGGAATACGTGCCGGGCCATGACCCGGAGCTGTCCGCTTCCGATCGCGCGGGCGGCCATGATGTAGTCGTTCTCGCGGATGGTCAGCGTCAGGCTGCGGGCCAGGCGCACGAAGTTCGGCGTGAGCGCGACGCCGATGGCCATGATCTCGTTGAAGAGCGTGCCGCCCAGGGCGGTGACGATGATCAGCGCGAGCAACAGGGTCGGAAAGGCCATCAGCATGTCGGTGGCCCGCATGATCACGAGCTCGGCGCGGGCGCCACGATAGCCGGCGTAGATCCCCAGCGGCACGCCGATGACGAAGCCGAAAACCACCGAGGCCAGGCCCACCTGCAGCGAGATCCGCGCACCCCAGATGATCCGGCTCAGGATGTCACGCCCGAACTCGTCGGTGCCGAGCGCGTGGCGCTCCACCACGCCCGGCCCCTTGAGGACGGCGTCGGAGAACTGGGCCGACGGGCTCAACGGGGCGATGAGCGGCGCGGCGGCCGCCATCACGATCATGGCCACCGCCAGCAGCGCGCCGATGCCGATCGGCAGCCAGCGCCGCAGGACCGCGCGCACCGCGCCCCGCGCCGGCTCGGCGGGGGCCGCGCCGACGAGGTCGACCGGCTCGGCCTGGCGGGCGATGGCCATCGTGGGCTACCGGTAGCTGATCCGGGGGTCGACGACCGCGTAGAGCAGGTCGACCACCAGGTTGACGACGATGATGGTCATGGTGAAGACGGTGATGGCGCCCTGGGCCAGCGGGTAGTCGCGGGCGGTGATGGCGTCCACCAGCATCTTGCCCAGCCCGGGGCGCGTGAACACCGTCTCCGTGAGCACCGTGCCCGTCAGCGCGATGGCGATGAACACGCCGATGATCGTGAGCAGTGGGACCATCATGTTGCGCAGCGCGTGCTTGTAGACGACCATGCGCTCCACCTGCCCCTTGGCGCGCGCGGTGCGGATGTAGTCCTGGCTGATCACCTCCAGCATGGCCGAGCGCGACAGCCGGCTGACGGTGGCGGCCAGCGTGAAGCCCAGGGCCAGGGCGGGCAGCGCCAGGTGATAGAGCACGTCTCCGATCGCGGCCAGGAAGTCGCCGGGATAGGTGAACATCTCCCCGGAGCGGATCATCGTGATGACGCCGTCGAGGTCGCCGCCGCCGATGAGCGGGAAGATATCCAGACGGAGCGAGAAGAACATGAGCAGGAGAATGCCCAGCCAGAACACCGGCATGGACAGGCCGAGCAGCGCGAAGATTCGCAGCGGGATAGTCGATGAGCGGGCTGCGACGCTTGAGGGCCGAGACGATCCCGATGGGAATGCCGACCAGCGCCGCCACCACCGCGCTGGACATCACCAGCACGAACGTGTGCGGGAACATGCGGCCGATGTACTCGCTGACCGGGTAGCCCTGGCGCAGGGACATGCCGAAGTCGAACCGCACCGATCGCCAGATGTAGTCGGCGTACTGCACCACCAGCGGGCGGTTGCAGACCGAGGTTCTTGGTGCAGTCGGCCAGCGCCGCGGTGGTGGCCTGCTCGCCCATCATGGCCACGCAGGGGTCACCGGGCAGGATGCGCATCGCGAAGAACACGATGCTCATGGCCCCGATCAGCATCGGGACCGCGATGAGCACGCGGCGCAGGATGTACTGAGTCATGGCGCCGCTTTCAGTTGACGATCTTGAGCAGCTCCGGATAGTTGTAGCTGTAGTGCAGCGAGAACTCGCCGTACTCGGGATCGAACGGGGTACTGACGCGCTTGGGGTTGCGCGGCCACTGGCTCGGCACGTCGCTGATCGGCAGGCAGACCAGGTCGCGCTCCATGCGCTTCTGCGTCTCGGCGTAGATGGCCGCGCGCTTCTTCTGATCCCGCTCCAGGCGCCCGGCCGCCAGCAGGTCGTCCATCCCGCGGTAGTGCGCGAAGTTGGTGCCCTTGTTGCCGGTGGCCGGGTCGGGGATCTCCTTGGAGTCGAAGAACAGCGATAGCCAGGGGTCGGCGTCGGGGATCCGGGTGCCGCCGTAGAGCACGAAGGGGTTGAGGTTCTTCCGGATGTTCTCGTGGAAGGTCGCGTGCTCGACCACCTGCAGCTCGACGTTGATGCCCACCTGCTTGAGCTGCTCCTGGGCCAGCGTGAGCACCTTGGGATAGAAGAACGACTTGCTGATGAAGTAGTTCTTGATCGTGAAGCCGTTCGGGTGGCCGGCCTCGGCCAGGAGCTTCTTGGCCAGCGCCGGGTTGTGCTCGGGGAATGTCATCGGGACGTGGCCGAAGTAGCCGGGCGGGATGCAGCTCGAGCCCAGCAGGGCCAGGCCGCCCGGGTACATGGTCTCCTTGATGGCCTTGCGGTCGATGGCGTGCATGAACGCCTTGCGCACGCGGATGTCGTCGAAGGGCTTCGCGGTCATGTTGATGTAAAAGCGCTCCTGCGAGCCCGGGCCCCGCCGGTCCATGACGGCGCCGATCTTCTTCACCTGGTCCGCGAAGTCGGCGGTGACCGACCTCCGGGTAGAGCATGTCGAACGTGCCCTTCTCGAGACCGATCAGCTTGGTGGCGTCCTCGGGAACGTCGAACCAGTGGACCTCGTCGATCTGCGGCCGGCCGCCGAGGAACTTGTCGAACGCCTTGAGGACGATCTTCTCGCGCGGCGAGTGGCGCTCGAAGTAGAAGGGCCCGGTGCCGACGGGGTTCCACTTGAACTTCTCGTGGTCGGTCGGCCGCCTTCTTGGAGACGATGTAACCGTTCTGGTAGCCCACCATGCGCAGCAGGAAGATCGCGTCGAAGGACTTCAGCGCGATCTGCACCGTGTAGGGGTCGACGACCTCGATCGACTTGATCACGTCGAGGTTCACGCCGTAGCGCGTTCCCGGGGTCTTGTTGATCTGCCTCTCGAGACTGAACTTCACGTCCTCCGCGGTCAGCTCACCGAAGCCCTTGTGGAACTGCACACCCTTCTTGAGCTTGAACGTCCAGATCGTACCTTCCGGCGACAGGCTCCAGCTCTCGGCCAGGTCCGGCTCCACCTCGGCGGTGGTGACCTTGCCGTCCTTGATGGCGAACCGCGTCAGCCCGCGGAACATGAAGCGCGAGATGGCCTGCGACTGACCCAGCGTGCTCGCATGCGGGTCGAGGGTGTCGGGCTCCTTGGCCGCGATGTTGAGGACCTTCTTGCGCTGCGCCTCCGCCGCCGGCGGCCCGGCCAGCGTGATCAGGACGATGGCCAGGGCCGCGAGGCTGGCCGCCAGGGTGAACCGCAACCGTGACCGGACGTGGCTCGACATGAAGGTCCTCCTGTTCGAGGCGCGTGAGCGGACATGGGGGGGTGAGGCGGCGAGGGCCGCTGCCGTAACCCGGAGCGATCGGGGAGCGAGGATCGCTTGATCGATCATGCCGTCCTTTGGCCGATCGGGTCGAATTCGGGTCCCTTGCCGCCGGAGACGGCCACGTGGTGGCCGTCTCCGGCGCAGGGTGAGCGACAGCATAGTCAAGATGCCGGCTCGCAGCAAGCCGGGGTGGGAGTCGGGTCCGGGCCCCCCAGCTAGTCGAACGTCACCACGCCGCGCGCGACCTGGCCGGTGCGCAGGGCGGCGAACCCCTCGTTGATCTCCTCGATGCGGTACGTCCGGCTCACCAGCTCGTCGATCTTGAGCCGCTTCTGCATGTAGAGATCGACCAGGCGGGGGAAGTCGAGGTCGGGCCGGACCGAGCCATACATGGTCCCCTTGAGGCACTTCTCCTGCAGCGCCATCATGTACGGCGTGACCGGCGCCCGCACGGCCATGGCGGCCATGCCGACGATGACCGCGGTGCCGCCGGGGCGGATGGCATCGACGATCTGCAGGGTCGTCGCCTCGCCGCCGATGGCGTCGAACGCGTAGTCCACCCCGCGGCCCCCGGTGAGGCTGCGCGCGAAGTCCACGACCTTGGTCGCCGAGGCGTTGACGGTGTGGGTGGCGCCGAAGTCCTTGGCGTAGGCGAGCTTGGAGTCGAGCAGGTCGCAGGCGATGATCGTCGCCGCACCGGCCAGCCGGGCCCCCTGCACCACGTTCAGCCCGACCCCTCCGCACCCGATGACCAGCACCGAGGCGCCGGCCTCGACCTCCGCGCAGCGGGTGACGGCGCCGACACCGGTGGGCACACAGCAGCCCATCAGCGCCGCCTGCGGCCATGGCATGTCGTGGCGGATCGGCACCAGCATGCTCGGCCGGGCACACGACCTTCTCGGCGAAGGTGCCGATGCGGGCCATCTGGTTCAGCCCCTCGCCGTTGCGGGACAGGCGCGGGGTGCCGTCGAGCATGCACCCAGCGGGGCGTGTCGTTGTGGCCGTCGCACAGGACCGAGCGGCCGATCGAGCAGTAGAGACAGTGACCGCACTGCGGGCGGAACGAGAAGATCACGTGGTCGCCCGGTTTGACGGTGGTGACGCCGGCGCCGACCTCCTCCACGATGCCGGCCGCCTCGTGGCCCAGCACCATTGGCAGCGGCGCCGTCCAGTCGCCGTTCATGATGTGCCAGTCGCTGTGGCAGACGCCGGCCGCCTTGACCTTCACGCGGGCCTCGCCGGCCCGGGGACCCTCCTGCTTGACGTCCACGACCTCGAGCGGAGTGTTGGCCTTGTAGAGGACGGCCGCTTTCATGGGTGGCTCCCTTCGCCGGGTCGGATCTCCCGACCGCGCCGGTTACCCTACTCGCTCGGCCCGTCCCCGGTCAAACGGACAGGCACTGGTAGGATGACCGCCCGGGAGGTTGCATGAGAAGCGTGTCGATTCTGATCGTGATGCTCCTGCTGGTGGCGGGCTGCGCACGTCCCGAGGCCACCACCCTCCCCACCCCCGACGTGACGCTGGCCGGCACCGCGTGGACCGTCGAGAGGATCGACGACGTCGCCGTCGACCGGGCCGCGGCCACCGTGCGGTTCGAGGACGGTCGCGCCTCGGGGCGGAGCGGCTGCAACCAGTACTCGGGCTATCTGCAGGCCTCCGGCAGCGCGCTGCGCGTCAGCGAGGTACGCAGCACGCGGATGGCGTGCGCGCCGGCCGTGATGGAACAGGAGACGCGATTCCTGGCCGCGCCCGCCGCCGCCCGTGCCGCCCGCCGCGAGGGCGATCGCCTGGTGCTGCTCGACGAGGGCGGCCGCGCTCGGCTCCGCCTGATGCCGGCCACACCCGCCGCCGAGACCGCGCCGATGGGACGGACGTGTCTACGAGTGCACCGGCGGCGGCGCCCTGGCGCTGACCGAGGCCACGCCCGACGCCGTCGACGCCTGGCTGTCCGACGGCCGCCACCGCCTGACCCGCGCGCCGTTCGCCTCCGGCGCCCGCTACACCGACGGGCAGGTCTCGGTCTGGAACAAGGGCGCCGAGCTCCTGCTGGAGCGCGACGATCGGTCGTGGCGGTGCATCGAGCAGCAGCCGGCGGCCCCCCGCTGACCGCGCGGTACCATTGGGGCGGCGCCCGGGGCTCGACCCGCGGGCTGCGGAGGATCCGAATGAGCGACAGTGAGACGATGCGTAAGGGCACCGAGATGCGGCGGAAGCTGCTGGGCGACGCCTGGGTGGAGCGCGCCAACAAGAACAACTACAACGATCCCGTCATGAAGGAGTTCATCGAGGTCGCGACGGAGTCGGTGTTCGGCACGCTGTGGACGCGGCCGGGGCTGGATCTGAAGACCCGCACGCTCGTCTGCGTCATCTCCGACGCCGCCACCGCCCACGAGGCGGAGCTGGAGATCCACCTGCGCATGGCCCTGCGACAGGGGTGGACGGAGAAGGAGCTGACCGAGGCGCTGATTCACCTGCTCGGCTACTGCGGTGCCCCGGCGTCACGCGACGCGCTGCTGGTGGCCTCCCGTGTGTTCAAGGAGGTCCGCGCCGGCAACTGACCTGACGCGGCGACGAGAGGCCGGGACGGCTCCCGGCCTCTCGTCTATCGCGGTGGGCTGGGTTAGTTCGACTGCCGCTTCGGGTTCGTCTCCTTGGGCTCGGTCGCCGGTGAGGCCGCCGGTGCGGCCGACGCCATCAGGCGAGCGTTCGTCTCGGCGTCGAGCTGGCCGGTCACGGTCAGGTTTTCCTTCTTCTGGAAGTCGCTGACCGCCGCCGTGGTGCGGGGGCCCATGACACCGTCGATGGGGCCGGGGTCGAAGCCGCGACCCTGGAGCGCCTGCTGGGCCGAGCGCACGTCGGCGCTCGGACGGCTGTTGCCCTTGAACGTGTCCTTGACGCCTTCCTTCATGTCATGCGTCTTGGCCTTGGTCTTGTCCCAGGCGCGCTCCGCCTTGTTGCCCATCGTATCCTTGCCCGCGTCGGAGCGGACCTTGTCGGCCTTCTGCTCGCCCTTCTGCTCGATCTGGTCGGCCTTCTTCTCGGCCTTTTCCTTTGTCGTATCCTGCGCGATCGCGGGCGACGCGACCCAGGCGATCCCCAGGGCAAGCGCGCACGCGGCTGTCGTCAGCTTAATCATGGGCTGTGGCCCTCCTCACCAGAGGACCAGTGCAAGACCAGCACCACCCGAGCGCTCTGTAAACGCACAACGATACGGGCGTCCGCCGTCACGCTTCGTGTACCCCTTACAAGCGCCTTCTACAACCGCCCGGAATCACGCGCGAAGCAGGTCCTCGGCGATCCGCTTGACGTCGCCCGCCTCGACCTGCCCCTTGTGTGTCTTCATCACGTCACCGACCACCCGCCCGACCTGCTTGGCATCGGTGACGCCGAGCGCGCCGAGCCGCTCGCGCACGAGGGCGCGCAGCGCGGTGTCGTCCATCCCCCGGGGCAGGTAGCCCTCGCAGAACTCGATCTCGAAGCGGAGCCGGGCGGCCTGGGCCTGGCCGCGCTCGCCGGCCTTCTCGTAGTCGGGCAGCGCCTTCTGGAGCGACTTGCGATAGGCGCCGATCACGTCGAGCACGAGGGCGTCGTCCACCTCGCCGCTGAATCCCTTGGCCGTCCGGCGCTCGGTGATCCGGCTCTTGATCATCCGGATGATGTCGCTGACCCGGCCGTCACGGTCGCGGATGGCCTGCGTCAGGGTGTCGTTGAGAGTCTGCTCGAGGCTCATGGTGGTGGGCGCACCTAGTTGATGCGCTTGACCTGTCCTTTCCATTCCTTGTCGCGCAGCACGAACTTCTGCACCTTGCCGGTCGAGGTCTTGGGCAGATCGCCGAACTCGACGGCCGCCGGGCACTTGAAGTGGGCGATCTGCTCCCGGCAGAACTCGATGATGTCCGCCTCGGTGGCCTGGCGGCCCGGCTTCAGCGTCACGAACGCCTTGGGCCGCTCGCCCCACTTGGCGTCGGGCACGGCGACCACCGCGCACTCCATCACCGCCGGGTGCCGGGCCACCGCCTGCTCCACCTCGATCGTCGAGATGTTCTCGCCGCCTGAGATGATGATGTCCTTCTTCCGGTCCCGCAGCTCGATATAGCCGTCGGGGTGCCACACGGCCAGGTCGCCCGAGTGGAACCACCCGCCCCGGAACGCCTCGGCGCGTCGCCTCCGGCTGCTCGAAGTAGCCCTTCATCACGTTGTTGCCGCGCATGACGACCTCGCCCAGCGTCTCCCCGTCCATGGCGACGTCGTTCATCTGGTCGTCGACCACGCGGACGAGGTCGGCGACGACGTACCCCTGCCCCTGGCGGGCCGCGCGGGCGCGCCATGCTCGTCGGCGGGCAGCCCGTCCCAGTCGGCGTTCCAGGCGCACACGGTGTGCGGTCCGTACGTCTCGGTGAGGCCGTACACGTGGACGGGGCGGAAGCCGAGCTCCCGCAGCTTGCCCAGCAGCGTCGGCGACGGCGGCGCGCCCTGCGACCGCGCAGGTGACCGGCCGCGCCAGCGCGTGCGCCTTGGGGTCGTTGACGATCCCGATCTGCACGGTGGGCGCGCCGCAGTAGTGGGTGATGCCCTCGCGATCGATGAGGTCCCAGATGCGGCCCGGCTCCACGCGGCGCAGGCACACGTGCGTGCCCGAAAGCGCGGTGACCCCCCACGTGAAGCACCAGCCGTTGCAATGGAACATCGGCAGCGTCCACAGGTAGGTCGCATCGAACGTCATGCCCGTCTCGACCGTCTCGCCCAGGGCGTTGAGGTAGCCGCCACGGTGGTGGACCATGACGCCCTTGGGTCGCCCGGTCGTCCCCGATGTGTAGTTGATCGAGATCGTCTCGTACTCGTCCTCGATCCACGGCTCGACGGGCTCCGGCGACTGCGCGGCCAGGAAGTCTTCGTAAGGATCGCCGGGATCGCCGGTATCGTCGACGCGGATCACCGTCATGGCGCTCAGGTCCAGCGCCTTCACCAGCGGCTCGAACTCGTGGTCGATCAGCAGGACCCGGGCGCCGGAGTGCGCGCAGGATGTAGCCGATCTCGTCGCTGCTGAGCCGTGTGTTCATCGGCACGATGACCAGGCCGGCCGCCGGCACCCCGAAGTGCGCCTCCAGCATGGCCGGCGTGTTCGGCAGGATCGACGGCCACGCGGTCGAGGTGCCGCAGGCCCAGCCCGCGCAGCCCCGAGGCCAGCCGGTTCACCCGCTCCTCGAACTGCCGGTAGGTGTACCGCCGATCACCGTGCACGATCGCCGTCTTGTCCGGAAAGACGTACGCGCTGCGGCGCAGGAACGACACCGGCGTCAGCTCCGTGCGATATGGCTGAGATTCCCTCGACACCCGCAGCACACGCTTCGACGCCGACGCCATGTCGTTCCTCCCTGAGCAGACTCGGCGGGCATTATATCGCCCTCCCCCCGGCCGCCGGCGGTCGCCCCCTCGCCGACCCTGCGATACTGGCCCGGATGTCTCGATCGGCCGCGGACCAGGTCCTCGCCGCACTGCGGGCCCAGCGCTCGGCGCTCGCCGCCCACGAGGCCGGCGCGCGCCGGGGCACGGACCCCGGCGAGCTGCGCCAGATGCGCGCGGCCGTCCGCCGGCTTCGCGCGACCTTGCGGGCCGCGCCCACCCTGTTCGGGACCGAGCTGGCGCCGATGACGCGCGAGCTTCACTGGCTCAGCGCACTGCTGGGCGGCATCCGCGACCTCGACGTGTTCCGTGACTACCTGCGGGCCGAGCTCCCCACGCTGCCGACGGCGGAGTCGGACGCCGCCGTGCAGGTGCTCGCACACCTGGCGGCCGAGCGCGGCCGCGCTCAGAGGGGCGTGGCCGAGGCGCTCGCCTCGCCGCGCTACTCCCGGCTGCGCAAGGGGCTCACCAAGGCGCTAGGGCGGCGTCCGCATCGAGCCGGCGACGACGTCTCCCTGGTCGATGCGGCCCGGCGCCGATTCAAGAAGCTGCGCAAGGCGGTGGCGGCGCTGCCGGCGAAACCCACCGACGAACAGCTGCACGCCATCCGGATACGCGTGAAGCGCGCGCGCTATGCCGCCGAGCTGGTCGAGGCCGCGGCCGGCCGCCCGGCGCGGCGCTTCGCAAGGAAGGCCGCGCGGCTGCACGACATCCTCGGCGAGCACCAGGATGCGGTCGTCGCCGAGGCCCGTCTCCGGGCGCTGGCCGCCTCGCGGGCCGGCGGCCTGGACCGCTCAGCGCTGCACCGGCTGATCGCCCGCCAGCGCCGGCGCCGCCGGGCGGCCCGCGCGGCGTTTCAGGATCAGTGGCCGAAGCTGGAGCGACGGGGCCGCAAGGCCTGGGACTGACCTCGGGCTCAGCCGAGGGTGACGCGGTCGGTCTTGGCGGGCTCGAAGCGACCGGTGCGCACCAGCGCCAGCAGCACCCGCCAGGCCCCGCGGGTGGCCAGCAGCCAGTAGGTCTGGCAGCGGAACGTCCCCCAGAACTTCGCCGGCAGCGTGGTGCGGGCGACGTTCACGGACTTCGGCAGGTAGGGCGTGAGGCTCTCGACCAGATCCTGGGTGACGATGCCGCCCACCCAGATCGTGAGCCCCAGCGAGATGGACGGAAACGCGATGGCCAGCACGAACAGCAGCGGGTAATCGGCGAAGCGGTAGGCCAGGTGCCAGCCGAGGAAGCCGACGGCGGGATAGACGACCGCTGCGATCGGCCACTCGACGACCTTGTTGCCGACGTGGCGGGCCAGCTGGGCCAGGTTGAACGCCGTCGGTGCCGCCCGCCAGGCGCGCACCAGGAAGCGCACGTCGTCGAGCACGCCCTTGTACCAGCGCGCGTTCTGCCGGACCATCTTGTCGGTCGTCTCCGGCAGGTCGACCAGCTCCAGCGTGGGCAGCGCACCCATCAGGATGCCGCGGGCGCCGAGAGCGTAGCCGAGCGTGGAATCCTCGGTGGCGCCCTCGGTGGGAAAGCCGCCGAGCGCCTGCAACGTGTCGAGCCGCACGAACTGGTGGTGGCCCAGACAGATCTGCGAGCGGCGAAAGCACAGCTCGAACACCGGCCGCACCAGCCGGGCCAGCCGCGGCCGGCCGGCGGCCAGCCGCGCGAACCACGCCACCCGCCGCGCCTCGTTGATGAGCCGGGCGATCGACACCCGGATGAAGATCGACGACTGCTGGATCGCGCAGACCCGGCCGCGGTGGTCCAGCCGCGCGAAGTTGGCCAGCGACAGTGTCACGCCCTGGTAGGCCAGGCTGGCCCGGCCGGCCAGCACGTCGGCGGCCAGCCACCGGTAGGTGTTGCGGTCCGGCAGCGAGTCGGCGTCGCTGACGCCGACGTACACGGCCGTGGGGTCGTGGGCGTCGCCTAGCACCGCGCGCAGCATCTCCGGGCGCAGCGCCCAGTTGAGCTGGTGGGCCTTGCGCCCCTCGCCGGCCGGCGCCACCACCAGTGTCAGCATCTTCTGCTGCCACGGCGGCAGCGTGTCGCGGAAGCGGCGGACGAGCTCGGCCGTCGTCGCCTCCATCCGCGGATGGGGGGCGCGCTCCTCCTCCTCGCGGGTCGCCACGACCACGTGCACGCGGTGGTGCGGGTAGCGCATCCCCAGCAGCGCGGTCAGCGTCCCCTCGATGGCCGGCTCGTAGTAGGCCGGAACCAGGTGCACGAAGACCGGCGCGCCCGCCGCGTGCTCCAGGGCCGCCTCGTCGGGCAGGGCGTCGAGGCCGGCGTAGGCGTCCTCGACGAAGCGGCAGGTGGTGAGCATGCCCTTCCAGTCCACCAGGAGCTTGAAGGCGGCCCGCCCGTTGAAGAAGGTCGTCACCAGCAACAGCGCGAACCACAGCGGCCCCGTCGCGTCGAGCCAGTCCATGAGCGGCTACTTGGAGGGGGCGCCGCGGCCGGTCGACGGGAACTTGAGCACCGTCTCGTCGGGGCGCACGTAGCCGAGCTCCTCGCGGGCCAGCTTCTCGATGTAGGCGGGATCGTTGCGCAGCCGCTCGACCGCCCGGCTCAGTTCGTCGGCCCGGGCCCGCAGGGTGACGATGTCACGCTCCATCGCCTCGATGTCGCGGCGCATGTGGGTGACGCGCAGGACCTGGTTGCCCCCGTAGACGGCCAGCCCCAGCGTCAGCACCGCCACGGCGCTGCTGCCGAGGGCGCGCGGGCTCACCGGTCGCTGCGCGCGTAGAGGCTGCGGCCCGGCCAGGAGGCGGCGTGGCCCAGCTCTTCCTCGATGCGGAGCAGCTGGTTGTACTTGGCGGTGCGCTCGCTGCGGGCCAGCGAGCCGGTCTTGATCTGCCCGGCGTTGACCGCCACCGCGAGGTCGGCGACGAAGGTGTCCTCCGTCTCACCAGAGCGGTGCGAGATCACGGTGCCGTAGGCCGCACGCTTGGCCAGCTCGATGGCCTGCATCGTCTCGGTCAGCGTGCCGACCTGGTTGACCTTCACGAGCACCGCGTTGGCGATCGACTTCTGGATGCCTTGCTGGATGATGGCGGGGTTGGTGACGAAGAGATCGTCCCCGACCAGCTGCACGCGGCTGCCCAGACGCTTGGTGAGCAGCGCCCACCCCGCCCAGTCGTCCTCGCCCAGGCCGTCCTCGATCGAGACGATCGGGTAGTGGCTCACCAGCGCCTCGTAGCGACCCACCATCTCGTCGCTGTTGAGCACGACGTTCTCGCGGCGCAGCCGGTAGCGGCCGCCCTCCTCGGCGAACTCGCTGGCGGCGATGTCGAGCGCCAGTGAGACGTCGTCGCCGGGCCGGTAGCCGGCTGCCTCGATGGCCTCCATGAGCAGGTCGAGGGCGGCGGTGTTGGAGCCCAATGCAGGCGCGAAACCACCCTCGTCGCCGACACCTGTACTCAATTTCTTGCTCTTCAGGAGCTCTTTCAGCGCGTGGAAGACCTCCACCCCCATGCGGAGCGCGTTGGAGAACGAGTCGGCGCCGGCGGGAACCAGCATGAACTCCTGGAAGTCGATGCCGTTGTCGGCGTGGGCGCCGCCGTTGATCACGTTCATCATCGGCACCGGCAGCAGCCGGCCCCCGACCCCGCCCAGGTATGCGTAGAGCGGCAGCCCGGCATCGTCGGCGGCCGCCCGGGCCACCGCCAGCGACACGGCCAGGATGGCGTTGGCGCCGAGCGCGGACTTGTTCGGGGTGCCGTCGAGCTCCAGGAGCGCCTGATCGATGGCGGCCTGCTCGCTGGCCTCCATGCCGTCGATCTCCGGGGCGATCGTCTCCTCGACGTTGCGCACGGCCTGCTGGACACCCTTGCCGCGGTAGCGCTGGGCGTCGCCGTCACGCAGCTCGACCGCCTCCCGCTTGCCGGTCGAGGCGCCCGACGGCACCGCGGCCCGGCCCCACGCGCCGGACTCCAGCTGGATCTCCACCTCGACGGTGGGGAACCCGCGCGAGTCGAGGATCTCTCGACCGTAGACACCGGTGATTGCCGACATGCTCAGGACCTCCGCTCGAACACGAAATCGGCGAGCGCGCAGATGGGATCGGCGGCGGGGCCGAGCGGCGCCAGCCGGCGTTTCGTCTCCTCGATCAGCTCGCGCGCGCGCCGCTTCGAGGCGGGTAGCCCATGAAGGGACGGGTACGTGGCTTTCTTCTTGCGCTCGTCACTGCCGGCCGACTTGCCCAACTCCGCCAGGCTGCCCTCGACGTCGAGAATATCATCCACGATCTGAAAGGCGAGGCCGAGGGACTGGCCGGCCTGGCTGATCGCCTCGACTTGCTCGGCGCCAGCGCCAGCCAGCAACGCCCCCACACGCAGCGAGGCCCGGATGAGCGCGGCGGTCTTGCGCAGGTGGATGTAGTCGAGCATCTCGGGCGAGATGGCCTTGCCCTCGGACTCGATGTCGACCACCTGCCCGCCCACCATGCCGTCGGTGCCGGCGGCATCCGCGACCTCGGTCACCACCTCGCCCACGATGGCCGGCGCCGCCACCCGGGCCGCGTTGGCGGCCACCAGGCGGAAGGCCAGCGTGAGCAGGGCGTCGCCGGCCAGGATGGCCATGGCCTCGCCGAACACCTTGTGGTTCGTGAGGCGGCCGCGGCGATAGTCGTCGTCGTCCATGGCCGGCAGGTCGTCGTGGATCAGCGAGTACGCGTGGATCAGCTCGAGCGCGCAGGCGGTGTCGAGCACGTCGTCGGCACGGCCGCCAACCGCCTCGGCGCC
The DNA here is from genome assembly GCA_963827505.1 of uncultured Candidatus Rokubacteria bacterium. Classification (GTDB taxonomy): domain Bacteria; phylum Methylomirabilota; class Methylomirabilia; order Rokubacteriales; family CSP1-6; genus AR5. The sequence continues at coordinate 1,628,376 of CAWHBD010000001.1, forward strand.
GGCGATGACGAGGATCGGGCGCAGGCGCTTGCCGGGCGCCAGCACGCTGTAGCGCATCGAGCGGTGGACGGTGACGGGCGGGACCGACTCCGGCGGCAGGACCCGGTCGAGGGCGGCGTCGACGACGCCCTTGCGCTCCTCCAGGTAGGCCTTCAGGTCCACGAACCCGCTCACGCCTCGTCCTCAGCCTCGAAGACGAAGGGCTTGGCGGCGGTGGCGCCACTCTCGTCCTTGACCAGCATCTCGATGCGGCGCTCGGCGTCGTCGAGGTAGCGCGAGCAGTGGCGGGCCAGCGCGATGCCCTCCTCGAAGACCTTCAGCGAATCCTCCAGCGGCAGGTTCCCCGCCTCCAGCGCGCCCACGATCTGCTCCAGGCGCGCCAGGCAATCCTCAAACTTGAGGTCGGTCATCGTGCTCCCTGGTCGCGTCGACGCGACAGTCGAGGCTCCCCTCGTGCAGCAACACCCGCACGGCGTCGCCGGCGCGCATCTCGCGCCAGCTACGCACGATGCGGCCCTCGGGCGTACGCGTCAAGCTGTATCCACGGCCGAGCACCGACAGCGGCGACAGCGAGTCGAGCCGGCCGGCGGCACCGCCGAGGCCGTGGCGCGAGCGGTCGAGCAGGCGGTGCACGCCGCGGGCGAGCCGGCCGTGCAGGTCGGTGAGCGCGCGGCGGCCGTTCAGCGTGCGCGCCACCGGGCTCAGCCCGCGCAGGCTGCGATCGGCCAGCGCCACCCGCCGCTCGGCCCGGCCCACCGCGGCCAGTCCGGCCCGGCGCAGGCGGGCGCGGGCCTCGTCGAGCCGGCGCTCCAGCTCGCGCAGCGGGCGCGAGGGATCGGTGAGCACGCGCCGACCTCGGGCGCGCTCCAGCCGGTCGCGGTGCGCCGCCACCACCCGGACCGACGCCCGCCGCAGGCGGCCGGTGAGGTCGGCCAAGCTCTCCACCACCGCCCGCTTCTCCTTCACGACCAGCTCGGCCGCGTTGGACGGGGTGGCCGCGCGCACGTCGGCCACGAAGTCGGCGATCGTGAAGTCGACCTCGTGGCCGACGGCGGAGATCACCGGGATCTTGGAGGCGACGATGGTGCGCGCCAGCATCTCGTCGTTGAAGGCCCACAGGTCTTCCAGAGAGCCGCCGCCGCGGCCCACGATGATGACGTCCACCCCGCCGAGGGCGTTCAGCTCGCGGATGCCCTGGGCCACCTCGGCGGCGGCACCGTCGCCCTGCACGCGAGCCGGCGCCACCACGATGTGGATCTCCCCGAAGCGGCGGCCGATGACACGCAGCATGTCGCGCAGGGCGGCCCCGCTCGGCGAGGTCACGATGCCGATCTTGCGCGGAAAGCGCGGCAGCGGGCGCTTGCGGCCCGGGCTGAACAGCCCCTCGGCCTGCAGCCGCTCCTTGAGCTGCTCGAAGGCCAGCTGCAGGGCGCCGACGCCCTTGGGCTCCAGCAGCTCGACGACCAGCTGGTACTCGCCGCGCTGGGCGTAGACCTCCACGGCGCCGAAGCCCCTGACATGCTGGCCGTCCCTGGGCTCGAAGCGGATCCGCCGGGCCCGGTTGCGGAACAGCACGCAGCGCAGCTGGGCCCCCTCGTCCTTGAGGGTGAAGTAGGCGTGGCCGGAGCCGTAGACCTTGAAGTTGGAGATCTCGCCCTCGATCCACACCGCCGGGAACCGCTCCTCCATCACTGCCGCGAGCTGCTGCGAGAGCTGAGAGACCGTGAGAACGGCGCGATCGGTCATCGGGCCCCGGCGAGCTGGCGTTCGGCGGCGGTGAGCGTGTTGCGCAGGAGCATCGCCCGCGTCATCGGGCCCACCCCGCCCGGCACCGGCGTCACGTGCGCGTGCGGGCTAACGGCGGCGAAGTCGACGTCGCCGACCCACTTGCCGGAGGCCAGCTGGGTGTTGCCGACGTCGATCACCCACGCCTCCGGCTTCACCATGTCGCCGGTGATCAGGCCGGCACGGCCGACGGCGACGCACAGCACGTCGGCCCGCCGCGTGTGGAAGGGCAGATCGCGCGTGCGCGTGTGGCACATGGTGACGGTGGCGTGACGGGCCAGCAGCATCTGGGCCAGCGGCTTGCCGACGATGCGCGAGCGGCCGATCATCACGACCTCGGCGCCCTCCAGCTTGGCGCCGTAGTGATCGAGGATGGCCAGGCACCCCGCCGGCGTGCACGGCAGCACCGTGGGCGCGCCCGCCAGCAGCCGGCCCATGTTCACCGGGTGGATGCCGTCCACGTCCTTGTCGGGGGCGATTCGCGCGATGACCTCGTCCTCGTCGATCCCCTTCGGTAGCGGCAGCTGGGGCAGGATGCCGTGGATGCCGGGATCGGCGTTCAGCCGGTCGATGAGCGCCAGCAGCGCCTCGCGGCTGAGCCCCTCGGGATAGATGTGATCGGGCGACTCGATGCCGACCGCCGCCGCCATCCGCTTCTTGCTGCGCACGTAGAGCACGGAGGCCGGATCGGTGCCGAGCAACAGCACGGCCAGCGTCGGCCCCACGCCGTACCGCTCACGGAGCCGGGCGACCCCGGCCCGGATCTCCGCCTGCGTCTGCTCGGCGACGACGTTGCCGTCCAGGATCATCGGCGCCACCGGATCAACGCGGCGAGGGCCTCACGCAGGCACGCGGAGCCGACGGATGTCGGACGCGCGTCCAGTCTCTGGGTCGATGACGATCAGCACGGCGTGGAGGGCGGCCGGGCCCTTGGCCGGCTCGAAGCGCACGGGCATCTGACTGAGGAAGCGCTGCAGGATGATGTCGCGGTCGACGCCGATGACGCCGTCGGTGGGGCCGGTCATGCCGAGGTCGGTGATGTAGGCGGTGCCGCCGGGCAGCACGCGCTCGTCGGCGGTCTGCACGTGACGGTGAGTGCCGACGACCGCACTCACCCGCCCGTCGAGATACCAGCCGAGCGCCACCGACTCGCTCGTCGCCTCGCAGTGGGCGTCGACCAGCACGATCGGCGTGTCCTTGCGAAGCACGGGGACGATCTCGTCGGCCTTGCGGAAGGGGCAGTCGATCGGCGTCATGAACACGCGACCCATGAGGTTCAGCACGGCCACCCGGTAGGGGCCGGCCTTGATGGTCACGTGCCCCACCCCGGGGGTACCGACCGGGAAATTGGCCGGCCGCAAGAGCAAGTTCTCCTTGGTGATGTACTCGACGATCTCCTTCTTGTCCCAGATGTGGTTGCCGGAGGTCATCACGTCGGCGCCCTGCTCCAGGAACTGGCGGGCCATGGGCGGGGTGACGCCGAAGCCGCCGGCCGCGTTCTCGACGTTGACCGTGCAGAAGTCGATCGCGTGTTCCTGGCGCAGCCGGGGCAGGAGCTTGGCGACAGCGGCGCGCCCGGAATCGCCGAACACGTCGCCCACCATCAACACGTTCATGACCGCTCCCGACCCTTCCTACTTGGCCACTTCGACGGCGCGCGTCTCGCGGATGACGACGACCTTGATGTGGCCGGGATACTGCATTTCGGCTTCGATCCGCTTGGAGATGTCCTTGGCGAGCTGGTAGGCGTCGAGGTCGCTGATGACGTCGCCCTTGGTGATGACGCGCAGCTCGCGGCCGGCCTGGATCGCGTAGCACATGTCGACGCCCCGGTAGCTGAGGGCGATCTCCTCCAGCTTGGCCAGCCGCTTGATGTACGACTCCAGCACGTCGCGGCGGGCACCGGGCCGGGCCGCCGAGATGCCGTCGGCGGCCTCGACCAGCGTGGCCTCGATCGTCTCCGCCTTGACGTCTTCGTGACCGCACAGGGCGGCGTTGATGACCTGCTTGCTCTCGTTGTACTTGGTGAGCACCTGCAGGCTGAGCTCGGGGTGGCTGCCCTCCTGCTCGTGGGTCAACGCCTTGCCGATGTCGTGCAGCAGCCCCATGCGCTTGGCCAGCTTGACGTCGCCCTTCACCTCGGCCGCCATCATGCCGGCCAGCCAGGCGACTTCCTTGGAATGCTGCAGGCAGTTCTGGCCGTAGGAGGTCCGGTACTTCATCCGGCCGACGAGCTTCACTAGCTCGGGGTGCAGGCCGTGCACGCCCACCTCGAAGCAGGCCTTGTCCCCCTCTTCCTTGAGGTGGACCTCCATCTCCTGCTTGACCTTGTTGACGACCTCCTCGATGCGGGCCGGGTGGATGCGCCCGTCGGCGATCAGCCGCTGCAGGGCCAGCCGGGCGATCTCGCGCCGGTAGGGGTCGTAGGCCGAGATCAGGACCGCCTCCGGGGTATCGTCGACGATGAGATCCACGCCGGTGTGCAGCTCGAGGGCCCGAATGTTGCGGCCCTCCCGGCCGATGATCCGGCCCTTCATGTCGTCGCTGGGCAGGTCGACCACCGACACCGCGGTCTCCACGGTGTAGTCCGGGGCCAGCCGCTGGATGGTGGTGGCCAGGACTTCCTTGGCCTTCTCGCGCGCGGTCTCGCGGGCCTCCTCCTCCAGCCGCATGCCGGTCAGCTGGGCCTCGCGGCGGGCCTCGCCCTCCATCTGACCGAGGAGCTGACGCTTGGCCTCCTCCGCGGTCAGCCCGGCAATCGACTCGAGCTTGCGCCGCTGGTCCTCGAGGGCCGAGGCCAGTCGCCGCTCGCTCTCGGTCACCGTGCGCTCGCGGGTGGCGAGGCTCCGGTCCTTGTCCCCGTACTCACCGAGGCGGCGCTCGAGCTGCTCCAGCTTGCGCGCGAGCTCCTCCTCCTTGGTGAGGATCCGCTGCTCGATCGACTGGATCTCGCGCTCGCGGCGACGGGTCTCTTCCTCGAGTGCTCCGCGGGCCTTCAGCGTGCTCTCGCGGGTCTCGAGCTCGCTGGACTTACGGCGGGTATCCGCCTCGCGCTCGGCTGTTTCCAGGATGCGGCGGGCTTCACGCTCGGCCCCCCCGATGCGGCGGTCGCTGGAGGCCTTGTGGAGCAGGAACCCGACGGCAAGCGCGAGGGCGGCGACAACCGGCAACACGATCCAGGTCGCGTCCATCTTCGCCCTCTGGTTCGTAGGGTCGTGAGCGTCAAATAGCCGTCAAAATTGACGAGTTTCGGGATCAGTATAGAGGGGGACCGGGTAGGGAGTCAACGGTTGCGGAAGAAAAATCCCCACCTCTGCCGTGTGCCGGGGTGTTTCGAACCTGGCAAGCCAGGTGGGCACTGTGATTGGAGAGCTTCAGGCTTCCCCTTCAACGAGGGGCTTGCTCACCGCTCTCGCGTACAGCTCCCGTTAGGTTAATGAGGTTGAAACTTCCCGCCGGCATCACGAACAGCGCAGGGACCCATGTGGTGTACCCGCTCCCCGGCCCCACCGTCAAGGAGTTTGTCGGAACCATGGACTATGATGGCGCGATGCCGCGCCTCGTCCTGATCAGCATCGACGGCCTCGCCCACTTCTACTGGACGGACCCGGCCGCCCGCATGCCCGTCCTGCGTAGCCTGGCCGAGCGCGGGGCGGTGGCTGACGGGATGGCGACCGTCTTCATCAGCACCACCTGGCCCTCGCACGTGAGCCTGGTGACCGGAGTCGGCCCCCGCACGCACGGCGTCGTCGCCAATCACATCCTGCACCGCGCGACCGGGCGCCCCGAGGACTTCACCGGCGACCCCGTCTACGACGCCGCCGACCTCGTGTGGGCGCCGACCATCTACGATCGCGCCCACGCCGCCGGCCTCCGCACGGCCGCCATCGACTGGCCGGCCACGCGGCGGGCCGCCTCCCTCGACTTCAACCTGCCCTTCTTCAAGAACCAGCAGGTCTTCGAGGCCCACACGGCTCCGGCCGTCTGGGCCGAGCTGGCCGCGCTCGGCTACCCGGTCGAGCGCCAGGGCGAGTGGGCCGAGCTGCCCCGGCGCTTCCTCAAGGACGCCATGGTCGCCGACCTGGCGATCGACGTCCTGAAGCGCCACGCGCCGGACCTGCTGCTCCTGCACTTCCTGTGCGCGGACAGCCATCAGCACCTGTACGGTCCCCGCTCCCCCGAGGCGTACTGGGCCATCGCCTACATCGACGGGCTGGTGGGCCGGGTCCTGGCGGCGCTGGGAGCCGACGGCCTGGACCAGAGCGCCGTGGTCGTCGTCTCCGACCACGGCTTCCTGCCGGTGACCCGCGAGATCCGGCCCAACGTGCGCCTGCGCCGTCGTGGCCTGCTACGGCTGGACGCCGCCGGCGGCGTTGCCGCCGCCGAGGCCCGGTTCGTGATGAATCATGGGGCCGGCTGGGTCTACACGGCCGGCGACGGTGATCGCGCGCGCCTGGCCCGCGACCTGCGGGGCGAGCTCGCGGGGCTGGAGGGCGTCTCCGCGGTGTGGACGCCCGACGAGTACGCCGGGCTGGGGCTGCCGACCCCGGAGGAGAACCCGCGCGCCGGTGACCTGCTGCTGGAAGCCGAGCCCGGCTACTTCATGGTCGACCAGGCCACCGGGGAGGACGAGCACGCCCCTCCCCGCTACCGCGGTACCCACGGCCAGCGCCCGCACCACGCGGATAACCACGCGATGTTCGTCGCCGCCGGGCGCGGGATCCGGCGCGGCGTCACGCTCGGGAGCATCACCAGCCGTGACGTCGCTCCCACCCTGGCGACGCTCCTCGCCCTGCCGCCGGCTCCGGCCGAGGGTCGCGCGCTGACCGAGATCCTGGCCTAGCAGCCGCGCTCGTGCGGCGACTCAGCGTCGCCCGCCCGCCTCCCACCGCGCCCGGTCGATCCCGTACACCAGCGCCTCCTGACCGAACAGGTCGGTGCGGCGCTCCAGCCGCTCGCCCAGCCGCTCGGCCACGCGGATTGACGCGCGGTTGTCGGGACGGATGAGGCTGATCAGATGGTCGCGGCCCATCTCGGTGAAGGCGTGGGCGAGCGCGCGCCCGGCCCCCTCGGTGGCGTAGCCCTGGCCCCACGAGGCCCGGCGCAACATCCAGCCCAGCTCGAAGCCCGGCCAGCCCTCGGGATTGAAGAAGCCGAGGCGGCCTATGAGAACGCCGGTGGCGCGCTCCTCCACCGCCCACAGGCCGTAGCCGCGCAGCGTCCAGTGGCCGATGATCAGCGCCATCTGCCGCCAGGCGTCGGCGCGAGAGAGCACCCGCCCGTCTCCCAGGTAGCGCATCACCTCGGGGTCGGCGCAGATGGCGGCGTAGCCGTCGAGGTCCTCCTCGCGGAACGCCCGCAGCCACAGGCGCTCGGTCTCCAGTGTCGGCGTCGTCATGTCAGCGGCCGGAGGAACAGACGGCGCCGATGCTGGCGCGGTCCAGGCGCCCGGCCGCCAGGTCGGCGGCCACGGTGACGACGGCAGCGCCGGCGGGGAACTCGTAGCGGACCGTGCGCAGGTCGATGGTGCCGGCGACGACGTCGAGCTGGTAGAACGCGGTCTCGGCGCCGTAGTCGTTCACGAGGCGGGTGCCGTTCGGGTAGTACTCCTTGCCGAAGCCATCGACGACACGCTGGCCGTTGGGGTAGAGCGGACCGGAGCTGTCGGAGACGGGCTGGCCGGTGCAGTAGGTGGACGCTGCCGCCAGGGCGAGGCCGAGGATCGTCGAGGCCAACACCGGACGTCAGGTCTTGGGCGGCGCGGTGTCGGGCCCCAGCCGCTCGAGGATGTCGACCAGAGCGCCCAGCCGGGTATCGACGTCGCCGTCCTGGCGCGTCTTGTCCTCGCGCACCCGGAACAACTCGTCGGTGATGTCGAGCGCGGCGAGCGTGAGCGAGGCCAGCGGGTCCTTGATGCCGGCCGTCCTGAGCTCGGTCACGCGCTCCTCGAGGTAGGCGGCCAGGCGGCGGACGTACTCCGGGGGCGCCTCCGTGCGCACCGTGAGCGTCTGGCCCAGCAAGGAGAGCTCGACGCGTCCGGCCGCCATGCGCTACCCCCCCGCCAGGTCGAGCTTGCCGATGTCTTTCAAGATGGCGTCGACCTGGGTCAGGACCTGCCGCCGCTCGTCCTCCATTCGCTTCACGTCGCGTCGCAGCCGGTCGTTTTCCTCGCGCATCCGTCCCACCGTCTCGGCGGCGCGGCGCACAGCTTCCTCGAGCTGCGTGAGTCGTTCCAGCACGTCCGTCATTCAACTCCCCCGGAGCGAGATGCCGAACTCGCGGCCGACCGCGTCCGCCACCCGCCGGTGAATCGTGTTGATCTCGTCATCGGTGAGCGTGCGGTCATCGGCCTGGAAGGTCAAGCGCCAGGCCACGCTGCGCCCGCCCTCGGGCAGCCGGAACACGTCGAACACGGTGACCTCCCGCAGCAGCGCCCCCGCCGTGCGGACGATGGCCGCCTGCACCGCCGCCACCGCCAGCGAGGGATCGGTGATGGCGAAGGCCATGTCGCGCTGCACGGACGGAAAGCGCGGCAGCGGCTGGTAGCGCGGGGCCACCGGCAGCGGCGGCAGCCGATCGAGCGGCAGGGCCGCCACGAACACGGGGGCGTCGATGCCGAACCGGGCGCGGGCGCCGGCCGCCACCTCGCCGAACTCGGCGACGACCTCGCCGGTGTCGGTGACCAGGCTGGCGTGGCTGTCGGGCTCGAGCCCGCCGAGCCGCCCGCCGAGACGGGTCTGGGCGGCGAGACCGAAGGTGGCCAGCACGTGCTCGGCGTAGCCCTTGGCGTCGAACACGTCGGCGGAGCCACCGTCGCCATGCCAGCCGGCCTCGCGGCGGGCACCGGTGAGCGCGATCGCGGCCCAGCGCGGCTCGATCGTGCCGGTGTCACCGCCGGGGGCGCGCTCGTAGGTGCGGCCGATCTCGAAGACGCGCACGTCGGGCTGCTGCCGCCGCACGTTGGTGGCGACGACGCCAAGCACCCCGTCGAGCGGGTGCGGGCGCAGCACCGAGGCGTCCTGGCTCAAGGGGTTCAGCAGGGCGACCGGGTCGGGATCGCCTGGCGCCCGCAGCGCCGCCGCCCGCGCCGGATCGGTGAAGCTGTAGGCGACCGCCTCGACCAGCCCGGCCCCGACCAGCGCCCGCCGGGCGACACCCTCCTGCCGCAGGCGCTCGGACTCGCGCGCGACCTCGACGGTGGCCCCGGCCAGCAGCGTGGAGGGGATCTTGTCGTACCCCCACACGCGGATGATCTCCTCGGCGAGGTCGTCCTCCATCGCGAGGTCGCGGCGGAAGCTCGGGACCTCGACGTCGAGGTCCGCCCCACGGTCGCGCACGCCGAGCCCGAGCCCGGTCAGGATCCGCCGGGCGTGCGGCCGGCTCGGCGCGACGCCGAGCACGCGGGCGACCCGGGCCAGCCGCAGGCGCACCCGGACCGCCTTGCGCCGCGGCCGGTACACGTCGACCATGCCGCGGGCGACGGTGCCGCCGGCCAGCTCGGCCATGAGCTGGGCGGCCCGGGCCCCGGCCTCGACCAGCCCCTCGATGTCGGCGCCGCGCTCGAAGCGATAGGCGGCGTCGGTGCGCAGCCCGAGTGTGCGCGACGTGCGCCGGATGCCGGCCGGCGCGAAGTACGCGGACTCCAGGAAGACGCGGGTGGTGGCGGCGCTGACCTCGGAGTTGGCGCCCCCCATCACGCCGGCCAGGCCGATGGCCCGAGCGGGGTCGGCGATCACCAGCATCGAGGCGTCGAGCGCGCGGTCCTGGCCGTCGAGGGTGGTGAAGCGCTCGCCCGCCCCCGCCCGCCGCACGACGAACGTGCGGTCGGTCACCCGATCGCCGTCGAAGGCGTGAAGCGGATGGCCGAGCTCCCACAGCACGTAGTTGGTGATGTCGACGACGTTGCTGATCGGGCGCAGGCCGCACGCGCGCAGCCGCGCCGCCATCCAGGCCGGACTCGGCCCCACCCGCACGCCGGTCACGACCCGCACGGTGTAGCGCGGGGCCAGGTCCGGCGCCTCGACCCGCACGCGCACCAGCGCACGCGCCGACCGGCCGCCCTCGCGCAGCGCGAGGGGGGGCCGGCGCAGCCGAGTGCCGGTGAGCGCGGCCAGCTCGCGCGCCACGCCCAGCACCGACAGGCAGTCGGGCCGGTTCGGCGTGATCTCGATCTCCAGCACGCGATCGTCGAGGCCGAGGTGGTCGACGAGGTCGGCGCCGAGCGGAGCGTCGGCGTCGAGGGCCAGCACGCCGGCCTCGTGCTCGTCGCCCAGTCCCAGCTCGCGCTCCGAGCACAGCATGCCCTGCGACTCGGCGTCGCGGATCTTGGCGACGGCGATCTCGCGGCCCCCCGGCAGCCGCGCGCCCGGCGGCGCAAAGGCCGCGCGCAGGCCGACCGCGGTGTTCGGCGCCCCGCACACGACCGCGAAGCGCTCGCGGCCCGTGCTCACCCGCACCAGCTGCAGCCGGTGGCCGTGACTCTCGCCCAGCTCGCGCTCGACCGCCTCGATCCGCCCCACCACCACCCCGCGCAGGTCGGGCGCCACCGGCGTCACCGCTGGCACCTCCAGCCCGGCGTTGATCAGTCGCTCGGCCGCCTGCTCGGCCGTCAGGTCGACGTCGACGAACTCGCGCACCCAGCGATACGGGATCTTCACGAGAACTGCCGGAGGAAGCGCAGGTCGTTGTCGAAGAACAGCCGCAGGTCGTCCACGCCGTACTTCAGCATGGCGATGCGCTCGATGCCCATGCCGAACGCCCAGCCGGTGACCTCCTCGGGGTCGTAGCCGCCGTTGCGCAACACCGTGGGGTGCACCATGCCGGAGCCGAGGATCTCCAGCCAGCCGTCCTTGCAGGCCCGGCAGCCGGCGCCGCCGCACATGAAGCACAGCACGTCTACCTCGGCCGAAGGCTCGGTGAACGGGAAGAACGACGGGCGGAAGCGAATGCGCGACTTCGGCCCGAACATCTCGCGGGCGAACAGCTCGAGGGTGCCCTTGAGGTCGCCCATGGTGATGGCGCGGTCCACCGCGAGCCCCTCGACTTGGTGGAAGACCGGCGAGTGGGAGGCATCCGGCACGTCGCGGCGGAAGACCCGGCCGGGGACGATGATCTTCACTGGCACCCGCCCGCCGGCCGCCCGCATGCGTGCGGATCTGCACGGGCGAGGTGTGGGTGCGGAGCAGCGTCTCCTCCGAGAGGTAGAACGTGTCCTGCATGTCCCGCGCGGGGTGGTCCTTGGGGATGTTGAGCGCCTCGAAGTTGTAGAAGTCGCTCTCGATCTCCGGCCCCTCGGCCACCGAGAAGCCGAGTCCCCCGAAGATCGACACGATCTCGTCGTGCACGCGGGTGAGCGGATGGACGGCGCCCGCCGGTGGCCGGCGCCCCGGCAGCGTGAGATCGGGCCGGGCCTGCTCGCGGCGGGCGCGCGTCTCCCGGGCCTGCGTCTCGGCGATCCGGGCGTCGAGCAGCGCCTCCAGCTCGCGCTTGGCGGCGTTGGCGGCGGCCCCGACCACCGGGCGCTCGTCGGCCGGCAGCGTGCCGAGCGAGCGAAGCAGCTGGGTCAGCCGGGCGTCGTCGTGACGCCCGAGATAGCGGACACGCAGCGGATTCGAGCTCCGCCGACGACCCCGCCGCCTCGATCGCCGCGCGGGCCTCGCCGGCGATGGCGTCGACGCGCGGGTGCCCCACCGGAACTACACCGCCTGCGCCTTGGCGGTCTCGGCGAGCTTCGCGAAGCTGCCCGGGTCGCGAACGGCCATCTCGGCGAGCATCTTGCGGTCGAGCGGGATGCCGGCCTTCTTCAGCGCGGCGATGAAGACCGAGTACGACAGCCCCGCCTCGCGGCAGGCGGCGTTGATGCGCGACGATCCACAACCGCGCGCGACAGCCGCTTCTTCTGCCTTGCGGTCCCGGTAGGCGAAGGCGCCCGCCCGCAGCACCGTCTCGGCGGCGGTGCGGTACAGCCGCGCCGTCCACCGACGTAGCCCTTGGCCTTCTTGAGGATCTTCTTGCGACGGTGGCGCGTCTTGGCGCCGCCCTTGGCCCGTGGCATGCTCCTGACCTCCTCGTTCTTCTTACAGGTAGGGGACGATCGCCTTGAGGCGCGGCTCGTCCACCTTGTTGACCATCAATCCCTTGCGCAGACGGCGCCGCCGCTTGGGCGCCTTCGCCTCCAGCAAGTGGCTCTTCCATCCACGATTGCGCTTCAGCCGCCCCGACGCCGTCTTCCGCAACCGCTTCGCCGCCGCCCGTTTCGTTTTCATTTTCGGCATTTCATGCCTCCATGGGGGCCCCGATATGGCCCCCAAACTCCCACGTCCTCGGGACGCCCCGGCGGAGCCGGGGCGCCCCTCGATCTCCCGCTCATGCGCTTCCGTCATCATGGGGGGCCCGATACGGCCCCCAAACCCCCACGACACCCGACATCTTGCCGTGCTTCTTCAGTGCGAGGCCTTCGGGCTCAGCATGATGTGGAGCATGCGGCCTTCCATGCGGGGGTTGTTCTCGGCCACCGCGATGTCCTGGACCGCCTCCACCATCTTCTGGAGCATCTTCCAGCCGAGCTCGGTGTGCGCCATCTCGCGGCCCTTGAAGCGGACCGTGACCTTGGCCTTGTGCCCCTCCTCCAGGAACCGGCGCACGTGCTTCAGCTTGAAGTCGAAGTCGTGCCTCTCGGTCTTGGGCCCCATCTTCACTTCCTTCACCGAGATCGTCGTCTGCTTCTTGCGCGCTTCCTTCTGCCGCCGCGCCTGCGTGTACTTGTACTTGCCGAAGTCCATGATGCGACAGACCGGCGGACTCGCTTCCGGGGCCACCTCGACGAGGTCGAGCTCCTGCGGTGCGCGCGGTATCCAGCGCCGTCTGGATGGGCATGATGCCGAGCTGCTCGCCGTCGGCGCTGACGACGCGGACCTCACGGACGCGGATGCCCTCGTTGATGCGGATTTCCTGTGCTTTGCTCAGAGGCGTGGCTCCTCGGTATGAATGGGACAGTGAGAGAACGCGGCCGTGATCACGAGCGGCCCACGGCGAGGTCGGCGGCGCGCGAGGCGATCTCGGCGCTGAGTCCGGCGACGACTCGATCGAGCGGCATCGCGCCCCGGTCCTCGCCGGTGCGCGCGGCGCAGGCTCACCGTCCCCTGCTCGGCCTCGCGGCTCGCCGACGACGAGCATGTATGGCACCTTGCGGACCTGGGCGTCGCGGATGCGGTAGCCGAGCTTCTCGTTGCGGTCGTCCAGCTCGGCCCGAAGCCGGGCGGCGCGCAGGGCCGCGTGGACCGACGCGCGGCGTAGTCGCATGAACTTCTCGCGTGACCGGCAGCACCCGCGCCTGCACCGGGGCCAGCCAGGTCGGGAAGGCGCCGGCGAAGTGCTCGATGAGGATCGCCGATGAAGCGCTCGTAGGAGCCGAAGATCGCGCGGTGGATGGCCACCGGCCGCTTGCGGCTGGCCGTCGGTGTCGATGTACTCGAGCGCGAAGCGCTCGGGCAGCATGGTGAGGTCGACCTGGATCGGTGGCGACCTGCCAGTGCGCGGCCCAGCGCGTCCTGCACGTCGATGTCGATCTTGGGCCCGTAGAAGCGCCGCCGCCGGCGTCGAGCTCGTAGGCCAGGCCGTTGGCCGCGCAGCGCCTCGGTGGAGCGCGTGCTCGGCGTGGTCCCACTGCTGCCTCGGTGCCCAGCCGCTTCTCGGGCCGGGTGGCCAGCTGGTAGGACGGCTGCAGATCGAAGGTCTTGTACCACTCGCGCACCAGGTCGAGCAGCGCCGGTGATCTCGTCCTGCAGCTGGTCGGGCCGGCAGTAGATGTGGGCGTCGTCCTGGGTGAACTGGCGCACCCGCACCAGGCCGGTCAGCGTGCCCGAGCGCTCGTTGCGGTGATCAGCGGCCCATCTCGCTGAAGCGCAGCGGCAGGTCGCGGTAGGAGCGGAGCGACGCGGCGGTAGACGTAGGTCGACTCCGGGCAGTTCATCGGCTTGAGGCTGAAGATCTCGCTCCTCGACCTCGACCTTGAACATGTTGTCCTGGTAGTGCTCCCAGTGCCCCGACTGCTCCCACAGCTTCTTGTTGACGAGCATCGGCGTCGAGATCTCCTGGTAGCCGCTGGGCGTCCAGCCCCTCGCGCGCGAACTTCTCCAGCTCGCGGACCAGGGTCATGCCGTTGGGCAGCCAGAACGGGGCCCCCGGCGCCACGTCGTAGAAGTCGAACAGGTCGAGCTCGCGCCCGAGCTTGCGGTGATCGCGCTTCTTGGCCTCCTCGAGCCGCCACAGGTGCTTGCTCCAGCTCCTCCTGGGTGAGCCAGGCGGTGCCGTAGATGCGCTGCAGCATCGGGTTCTTCTCGTCGCCGCGCCAGTAGGCGCCCGACGAGGAGAGCAGCTTGAAGGCCTTGAGCTCGCCGGTGCGACGTCACGTGCGGGCCCCGGCAGAGGTCGATGAAGTCGCCCTGCGTGTAGAGCGAGACCCGGTCGGCCGGCGATGCCTTCGCAGGATCTCGACCTTGAAGCGCTCGCCACGCTCGCGGAAGAAGGCGATCGCCTCGGCGCGGGGCATCTCCCGCCGCTCGAACGGCAGGTCGGCCTTCACGATGTCGCGCATGGCCGCTTCGATCCTGGCCAGGTCCTCGGGCGTGAAGGGCTCGGCCTTGGCGAAGTCGTAGTAGAAGCCGTCCTCGATCGCGGGGCCGATGGCGACCTTCACGTCGGGGAACAGCCGCTTCACCGCCTGCGCCATCACGTGCGAGGTGGAGTGGCGCAGCGTGGACAGCGGCGTCGGGTCGCAGTCGAACTCGCCCGTCAGCTTGAGGTGTCGATCTTCTTCAGACTCGGCCATACATTCCTGAGGTGCGGGGGGATGGTAGGCTCGGGCGGTTTCGAACCGCCGACCTCCTCTGCGTCAGAGAGGCGCTCTCCCACTGAGCTACGAGCCTATCCAGAGTACCGCACATGCTACACACCCGTTCCGCGCTGGTCAAGCAAGGGCCTGACAACGCAGACGTTTCACCGGAGGATGGAGTCGCGTGACGTGAAGACGGTGAAGTTGAAGTGGCCGGCGATCGGCACGCCGGTGGTACCCGGCCGTAGCGAGGCCATCAGCGCCGGCGGCACCGGCGGGAACGGCTGGGCCAACCGGATCGCGTTCAGCGAATACTCGTCGTAGATCGCCCACTCCGAGGAGCGGTAGGACTCGACGAACTGCAGCTGGCCGTTCTTGAGGATGCCGAAGTGCACGACGACCACCGTCGTCTTGTACTCGCAATCGAACGTCGACCGGCTCTTGATGCACGGGTAGGTGAGCTTGGCCTGGATGCGTCGGCGGATCTGCTCGAAGTACTCGTGGAACCGGGGGTCGTCGGTGTCGAGCGGGATCGGATCGCCGGTGATGCCCCCTCGCCCCTGCCCACGCCCGCCCGCTCCACTGCGCAAGGCCGAGCGCACGTCGCTGGCGCTGGGCGGCGCCGGCGGGCCGCCGGGTGGTACCGACGCGACCTGACGATCGGCCCCCTCCCGGCGCTCGATCGCCGGCGACGAGGGCGCCGGCGGCCGCGGCGTGGGCTCGGCGGCCGAGGGTGCGGCTGGATCCGGCTCGGCGGCGCGCGGTCCGGACTCGGAGACCGCCGGCTCGGGCGCCGCCGCCCGTGGGGCGGGAGGCGTCGGCTCCGGCTGCGGCGCGGTGGCCACGCGAGGCTCCTCGCGAGGGGTCGGCTGCGCGCGGGGCGGGGTCGGGTCCTGCCGAGGCGGCGCGGCCTGCCTCTGGGGTGCTGGCGGCGTCGGCCGGGGCGCCGGGGGGGCTGGCGGTGACGGCCGAGCGGCCGGCGGGGGCGGAGCCGGGGCCCCCGGGCTGGCGGTTTCCTCCGGCCGGGGTAGGTCGACAATGATCGTGTCGCCCTTCTTGGTCACCCAGCGCGGTTCCAACCCTCCCCCGAGGCCCAACAGAATCGCTGTGGTGAGGAGCACATGCACCAGTATCGAGGCCACGACCCCGGCAACGAGTCGCCCTCGCCGCCACTGGCGCAAGAATTCCCACAGCCCCATGCCTTCGATTATAAGTCGCGGTCGACAGCCTCGGCCACCTTCCTCAGGCGAACCATGAGCGCCGCGAAGCGGTCCGGCTTGAGCGATTGCGGACCGTCGGACAGCGCCTCCTCCGGCTTGGGATGCACCTCGATCAGCAGACCGTCGGCGCCCGCCGCCACGCCCGCCAGGGCCATCGACTCGACGTATTCCCAGTGCCCCGTTCCGTGGCTGGGGTCGACGACGACCGGCAGATGCGTGAGCTTCTTGAGGACGGGCACCGCGTTCAGATCGAGCGTGAAGCGCGTGGCTGTCTCGAAGGTGCGGATGCCGCGCTCGCACAGGATCACGTTGGGGTTGCCGCCGGACAGGACGTACTCGGCGGACAGCAACCACTCCTGGATGGTCGTGGACATGCCGCGCTTGAGCAGCACCGGCTTGCCCGCCTCGGCCACCCGGCGCAGCAGCGAGAAGTTCTGTACGTTGCGGGCGCCGATCTGCAGGATGTCGGAGTGCTCGGCGACCAGCTCCACCCGCTCGGGCTCCATGACCTCCGTGATCACCGGCAGCCCCGTCTCCCGCTTGGCCTCGGCCAGCAGCTTGAGCCCCTCGGCCTCGAGACCCTGGAACGCGTAGGGCGAGGTGCGCGGCTTGAAGGCGCCGCCGCGAAGCACCCGGGCGCCGGCCGCCTTCACACGCTCGGCCACGTCGAGGACTTGCAGGCGCGACTCCACCGAGCAGGGGCCCGCCATGACCACGATGGTGCGGCCGCCGATGACGGTGTCGCCCACCCGCACCTGTGTGTTGGCGCTGCGGACCTCGCGGCTGGCCAGCTTGAACGGCTGCAGGATCGGCGTGACCGCGTCCACGCACTCGAGCGACTCCAGCCCGCGCAGGCGCTCTTTGCCGCGATCGTCACCGATGGCGCCGATGACGGTGCGCAGCTCGCCGCGGATCGTGTGGGGCGTGTACCCCATGGTCCGGATCCGCCGCTCGACGTCGGCCAGGTCCGCGTCCGAGGCCCCCGACTTCAAGACGATGATCATCACTGTCTCCTTTGCAAAAAAAGAGGCCGCGGTTTCCCGCGGCCTCGCCTCGACGGCGCCGCGGGCTCGGTCTGCCCGCGGCTCTTTTGGGATCGGATCAGAGCCGGTGGGCAGACTCCGGCGTGAAGTAAAAATACGAAAAGGTCGTGCGCGTCAGCGTGCCCATGGCGTGCCGGCCACTCTACGAGTGGTCGCCGGGACTGTCAAGGGCTTTCCCGGACGGGTTGCGCGACGTCAGCTGGTCTTCGGGGAGCTTCGGCGACCCCGCCCGGGGCTTGCGATGCAACCGGCGCACGATCTGCTCGCGGTAATAGTAGAGCGGCAGGCAGGCGGCCGTCACCAGCGCGATGAAGATGGCCGCCTTGACGTACTGGTGCTCCCCGACGTGCGCGCCGAAGTAGGAGCTGATCCAGGTACCGGGGATCCGCCCGATCGTCGACACCAACGCGAACAGCCAGAAGGGCATCGGGCTGATCCCGAACAGGTAGGAGATGATGTCCTTCGGGAAGCCGGGAATCAGGTACAGGATGAAGCAGAGGATCGCCCCCTCGGCTTCGATGATGAAGTTCATCCGGCTCCAGTTGTGCTCGCTCAGCCAGGGGCGGATGAGCGGCTCGCCCCACAGCCGGCCCAGCCCGAAGCAGATCAGCGTGCCGATCGTGAGTCCGGTCGTCGAGTAGATGAGGCCCCACGTGGTGCCGAACAGCGCGCCGCCGACCGGGCCGGTGATCTCCCCCGGGATGGGCGAGACGATGACCTGCATCGCCTGGATGCCGATGAAGACCAGCGGCGCCAGCCAGCCCCAGGCGGCAACGGAGTCGCGCATGAAGTACTTGTCGCGGTAGAGCCGGACGAGGAAGCGGACGACGGGAGCGTCACTGACCACGAGCCAGACCACGAGGATGAGCGCCGCCGCGAGGAGAAAAGAAGCGAGCGCCCATCGGGCGGGCCCGCTCCAGCCTGCCGGGCCTCGCTTCGTGTGCGCGGTCACTGCACCGGCCGGCGGTCCCGCCAGGGCCGGGCCGCCTCGAAGGCGGCCGCCGCGGCCAGCACCGTGCGGTCGGCGTGGCGCCGGCCGACGATCTGCAGGCCGACGGGCACGCCGTCTTCAGTCCAGCCCGCCGGCACGGAAGCGGCGGGTTGCCCGGTCAAGTTGAACGGATACGTGAACGGCATCCAGCCCAGCCGCGAGACCTCCTGGCCGGCGATCTCGCGCGGCACGCCGGCCCCGAGCGGAAACGGCGGTACCGCGGTCGTCGGCGTCAGGAGCAGGTCGAAGCGAGCCAGGAAAACATGGACCTCCTGCCAGTAGGCGTTCACCTTGGCCATCGCGGTCAGGTAGTCGCGCGCGCTCACCGCCCCGCCGCGGCGGATGAACCGCACCAGCGAGGCGTCCAGGTCGGCCTCGCGGGCCGGCAGCGCGTCACCCCAGGCCGCGTAGAACTGCGCCGACACGATGGTGGCGAACGCTTCCTCCGGGCTTTCCCAGCCGGGATTCACGACCTCCACGTGACAGCCGAGCTCCTCGAACTCGGCGGCGGCATCTCCGCAGAGCTCCAGCACGCGCTCGTCAACGGCGGCGTAGCCGAGATCGGGCGTCCACGCCACGTGCAGGCCCCGGATGCTCTCGTCACACGCCTCCAGATACGTCCCCGCCTCGCGCGGCAGCGAGTGGCGATCGCGGTCGTCGCCACCGGCGATGACGTCGAGCACCGCGGCCGCGTCGCGCACCGTCCGCGCCAGCGGACCGATGGCCCCCACGTGCTCCCAGCCCGGGAACCCCGGCGTCTGCGGCACCCGTCCGAACGACGGCTTGACGCCCACCAGTCCGCAGAAGGCGGCGGGGATGCGCACCGAGCCGCCGCCGTCGGTGCCGAGCGCCACCGGCCCCAGGCCGCTGGCCACCGCCGCCGCGGCACCTCCGCTGGAGCCACCCGGGGTGCGCGTGAGGTCCCACGGATTACGGGTGACGCCGAAGAGTGGATTGTCAGTCAGCGCCTTGTGGCCGAACTCCGAGGTGTTGGTCTTGCCGAGGATGATCGTCCCACCGGCCTTCAGCCGGCCGACGGCGACGTTGTCCTCCTCCGGCACCAGCTCGGCGAACAGGCGAGAGCCGCCGGTCGTGCGCAGCCCACGGGTGTACAGCGCGTCCTTGAGCGACAGCGGTACGCCGTGCAGCAGCCCGATGGGCTCGCCCTTCATGACGGCGATCTCCGCCTCGCGCGCGGCGGTCCGGGCGGTGTCGGCGGTGACCAGGCAGAAGGCCCCCAGGCCGGGGTCGAGCGCCTCGATTCGGGCCAGCAGCGCGGCGGTGAGCTCGACGGGCGAGAGCTGCTTGTCACGAACGAGGGCGGCGACCTCGAGAGCGGATCGCCAGGCGAGATCGTCGTGGATCACGGGTTGCGCCTCTGCACCCGGGAGATTGTATCATCCGGGCCGTGAGCGGCGGCGCCGGCGCCGAAGTGACACGCGATGGCCGCGGCCGCCGGATCCGGGAGCAGGATTCCTACGGCGAGGACATCGCCACCCTCACCTGGGCCGACGACGGGCGCCTTGACGAGGCCCGGGTGCGGCTGCCCGACGGAGGCTGGCTCACTGTGCAGCCACGAGGGGCGACCGACCCCCGCTGGGGTCTCTCCGACCTGCTGCGCCGGGGCGAGATCGCCCTCACGCACTGTGCGGCGATCGAGTGGGGCGCGGTCGACGCCATTCCCCCGCTGGCCGAGCCCGCCCGGCTTCCCCCGGGCGGCGGGACCGCCGTCCTCAACCTCATCGCGAGCCTCGCCGCCGATCAGGGCCGCGCGGGCCTCGCCTACCGCGGTCCCTATCCCACCGAGCAGCTCTTCCTGGCCCTGATCGAGTCCTTCGACTGGGACGGTGGCGACGAGATCGCCGACCCGCTCGCGGCCTTCATGGCCGGCCAGTTGCGGTGGGCGCCGGCGCCCCACGCGCGGGCGCTGGCCCCGGGCGGCGTCTACGTGCAGTCCCGCCGGCGGGTCGAGAAGCTCGTCTGGCGCGACCGGACCTATCACCGCGCGGAGTGGCGGGGCATCCGTCGTCACACGACCCACCGGGTGCACGAGGTGGATGGGCGCGTGCACGGTTCTCTCTGGGCACTGGACGCGCCGCTCGAGGTCCACCTGGTGCTGACTCCCGACGGGCGCGTGCTGACGGCGGCGCTGCCGCCGGTCGAGACAGCGCCGCCGCAGCCGCTCGCGCCCGTGATCGCGGCCGGGTTGGCGGCCGTGGTCGTCGCCAGCAGCGCGCCGCCGCTGGCCGCTTCCATCCGCGCCGTCGCCGCCGACCTCAGGCCGAGGTGGGCGCCCCTGACCGGTGACCTGGCCGTGCTCGCCCATCGGCGCATCGACGTCTCGACGCGACTGCGGCGGGCCCTGGGCGAGCGCCTCACCGCGGCTGCCGGCCGCGTCGAGCAGGTGAGGCTGGGCTTCGCCACCCTGGCCGAGCTGGGACTGGCCCTCGGTGATGCGCTGCGGTCGCGCGCCCAGGCACGACTGGCGATGGCGATGCCGGCCGAGCAGGAAGCGGCACTCGAGATGCGCTCGGTCGAGGCGGTGACGGGAGCCCGGGAGATCGGCGCGGCGGTGGAGGCGCTGCTGGTGGACGTCGGTCAGCTGCGCGCGTGAACGATGAGCATGACGTTGAACGCCACGAAGGCGGCGACCGAGAGCGTCGACAGCACGACGTAGAACGCGAACAGCGCCTCCTGCCGGCCGATCCGCCACGAGGCCCCTCGCCGGAGCAGGCTCCCGGCCCAGCTCATGGCCTCCTGCTTGAGCGTCGGCATGCCGAGCAGGTCGACCAGCACGTGATAGCCGTCCATCTCGATGAAGCAGAACGGGTAGAGCGCGACGACGAACGCCTGCCACTGGATCATCCCGGAGGCCGCCGCGAAGGCCTGGATGAAGCTGCCGAGCGGCGAGAACAGCGCCACCAGAAACCACGCCGAGCCCAGCACCAGGTGCACGACGGCGCCCGACACCGCGGTGACGACCCGGGCTCGCCGGCTCGTCATGAAGATGTCGGTCACGTCCACGTAGAACGTCGGCACGAAGCCGTGCAGGAAGGTGAAGCCGAACTCGCGCACCCGGCGCCGATAGTGGATGAGCGCCAGGCCGTGGACGATCTGGTGCGCGGCCACCGTGAGGAAGAAGAGCAGCTTGACCATGAGCACGCCCTGCAGGGCGTGACCGCCGAAGCCGGCCACGATGTCGCCGCCCTCTCGCCACAGCTTCACGCCGGCCACGAGCCCGGCCCCGGCCAGCAGCAGGCAGGCGACGACGCCGATCGGCGTGAAGAGCAGGAACCCACCGAACCGGTACATGGCGGCGAAGACGCGCTGCACGTTGCGGCTGGAGATGTTGATGCGCTCCAGCGCGGTCAGGCCGGCCTCGATGGCCTTCACGAGCGGCCGTCGCCGGTTGCGGGCCAGCGCCTTGCGCAGCCGCGAGGTCGGCGTGAGCGTCAGCAGCTGCGCCCGCTGCAGCTTGCGCATGAGCGCGGGGATGATGTCGAAGTCGAAGGCGCCGTAGCGCAGCACGTAAGCGGTGGCGATGTCCTGCATCGACGTCTGCCCGTCCATCTGCTCCCACAGGAACTTCTCGGGCGCGGTCAGCAGCAGGAAACGGTCGGTGGTCGTGTTCTTCAAGAAATAGCTGGGCTGCCCGGCCATGCGAGAGGGGATCTCGGCCAGCTCCCACGACTCGGCCGGCACTCGCTGGGGCCGCGATTGCACGAAGGCGGTGGCGCTGCCGACCTGACGGACGTCGAAGCCCTCGTCGCTGTCGTGGCGGACGAGCAGCTCGAGCTTGGCGCGCCGCGGAGGCGTCGAGGAGGTGTCCGCCTCGTTCATCGCGAGTCCATGTCGAGCCCGGTGGCTTCCAGGCCCCAGCGCGTCACCTCGGCCACCAGATCGCCGGAGGCCCGCAGCCGCTCGATGAAGACCTGGACCAGCGCGTAGAAGAACGCCGCCGCCGCCCGCGGGCTCAGCTCGGTCAGACGCCGCATCGCTTCCCGGTCGAGCACGAGCAACGTGGCGTCGGCGTCGGCCTGGATGGTCGCCGAGCGGGGCGAGCGGTCGAACAGGCTCATCTCGCCGAAGAAGTCGCCGGGGCCGATGCGGGCCAGCACCTGCTCGACCCGACCGGTGACGGGCTTGGAGATGACAATGGTGCCGCGCAGGACGATGAACATCTCCTCGCCGACCTCGCCCTCGCGGAAGAGCACCTGTCCCCGCTTGAGCGGGCGCTCACGCAGGCTCGCGCCCAGCGCGGCGAGCTCGGGCTCGGCGATGTCCTTGAACAGCCGCGCCTCGCGCAGGAAGACGAGCGTCTCGGCCGGACTGGACACCGACGTGGCCGGTCTTAGGTGGCCACGCGGCGGATGAGGGCGGAGCGGAATGCCTGAGCGCGCTCGGGAGCCGGCGCCTTGTCCAGGCGAGCGATGGCGCCGAGCACGGTGGTCCGCTCGTCGGCGCTCAGCTCGAACTCGGCGAGGACCGTGTCCGGCGATCTCTGCAAATCGGCGAGGAAATCGGGATCGATCATGGCCCGACCGATTAACTGCGGAAGGCGCTGCGCCATGGCCCGTCGATCATACCAAACGGTTGTGACGCGAGAAAGGGCCCTGGTGGCCTATTCCTTGCCGTCGCCCGGTCCCTGGAAGCAGTCGAGCCAGGTATCGGTCGGGCTCTTGACGCCTGCGAAGTTGTTTCCCTGCCCACCGCCGTAACGGGCGGCGTCCATGGCGCGGACGGCCTGCGCCCAGAGCGCGGTCATCTCGGGCGTGACGCCGGTCCGGCAGATGTCCTTCATCGACTCGTAGTACCGCTGTATCTCGGCCTGGAACGCCATGGTCGGACCGACTCCGGCAATCAGCACGGTCGCGAGCGCTCCGATCACCACCCGCCCACGCGTCGAGCTCATGCCTGACCCACCTTGGTTCAGGCGGAAACCAAGAATCCAGGAGCCCGGTTCCCACGTTGTAACAGATAGGGTACGCGCAAATCGACGGCGCGACCTCTCGATGGAGGACAGGCCATGCGTCGCGTCTGGATCGCCCTGCTGGCTCCCCTGCTCCTGGCGTCGACCGGGCTCGCGGCTCCCAACTACGCGCCGGAGAGTCTCGAACGCTACTTCCGCCTGGACTGGCAGACGACGGCCGGCCCCCGGGGCACGGTGCTCTCGGGCTACGTGTACAACAAGTACTCCCTGTTCGCCGACCGCATGCAGCTGCGCATCGACCAGCTCGACGCCGCCGGCAAGGTGGTGGGCTCGACGACGACGTGGGTGCTGGGCGGCGTCCCTGCCGAGAATCGCACGTGGTTCGAGACGCGGGTGCCGGCGGCGGCGAGCTATCGCGTCGAGGTCGTGTCCTTCGACTGGCTCGGGCGTGGCGGCGGCGGAGGTATGTAGCGCGCCGCGTCAGCACGCACCCGGTTTTGACACCGGCGCCGGCGACGCCTAGAGTACGGGCACTCGACGCACCCGTCGGAGGGCTCATGCATACCGTTGCCGGCCGCCTCGCCACCCTGGCCGTCTTCACCACGCTCCTCGTCGGCGTCCCCTCTGCGCGCGCCCAGTCGCAGGCCGGGCCGGCCTATGTCACCCGGGTCGTCGACGGCGACACGCTCTATGCCGAGCTGGGCGGTCAGCTCGAGAGCGTGCGCTATCTCGGCGTGAACACCCCACGGATCGAGCATCCCCTGCACGGCCCCCGGCGCTTCGCCATCCTGGCCCGTGAGGCGAACCGGCGGCTGGTCGAAGGCCAGTGGGTCCGCCTGGTGTTCGACGGGGAGACCCGCGATCAGCACGGGCGGCTACGTGCCTACGTGTGGGTCGGCGACCTGTTCGTGAATGCCCTCCTGCTCCATCGCGGCTACGCCGAGGTGGCGGCGTCTTCCAGCGCGCGCTACGCCGAGTACTTCGGAATGCTGCAGGAGGGCGCCAAGCGCGAAGGGCGCGGACTGTGGCGAGACCCGGAGGTCATCGCCCACCACCGGCCGCGGGCCACGGAGCTGGCGGCCGACGCGAACGACGCCGAGTCGCTCGGAGCCGACACCTCCGGGGGACGCGTGTTCTCGGCGCCGGCGCCGTTCATCCCCGTCTCGACATCAGCACCTAGCTTCGCGCCCTCCTATGGGCCCTCGGGCGGGCCGCCGCCGCCGCCACCGCCTCCGGCCTCGGCTCCCAGCAGCGGCCGCTCGTCCTACTCCACGCCGCGCGGCTCGACGCGGCGGTAGCCGGCCTCCTGCAGTTCAGCGCCCGTCCAGGGCGAGGTTCAGCTCGAGCACGTTGACCCGCGGCTCCCCGAGAAACCCGAGCTGGCGGCCCTCTGTGTGGGTCTCGACGAGGCGGCGGACGGCGGCCTCGCCCAGCCCACGCGCTCGGGCCACGCGACTCACCTGGTACAGCGCCGCCGCCGGGCTGATGTGCGGGTCGAGGCCGCTGCCGGAGGCGCTCACGAGATCGACCGGAACCGGTGCCGCATTGTCGGGATCGGCCGCCCGCAGGGCCTCGAGGCGGCCCTTGACGGCGTCGTGGAGCGCGGGGCTCGTCGGCCCGAGGTTCGAGCCCGACGAGGCGGCGGCGTTGTAGGGAAACGGTGAGGTCGCCGACGGCCGGCCCCAGAAGTATCTCGGGTCGTCGAAGGGCTGGCCGATGAGCGTCGAGCCCACCGCCCGGCCATCGCGGACGATCAGGCTGCCGTTGGCCTGGCGTGGGAACACGAGCTGGGCAGTCGACGGTCACCACGGCCGGGTAGATCAGGCCGGTGACGACCGAGAGCAGAAACAGCGAGACGATCGCGGGACGGATGAGTCTGGCCATGGCGTCGGCTCCTTACACCAGGCCCAGCGCGACCAGGATCATGTCGACCAGCTTGATGCCCGGGAACGGGACGATGATGCCGCCGATGCCGTAGATCCACACATGGTGGCGCAGGACGGCGGCGGCCCCCAGCGGGCGATAGCGGACGCCCGTCAGGGCCAGCGGGATCAGCGCGACGATCACGAGGGCGTTGAAGATGACTGCCGACAGGATCGCGCTCTGCGGTGTGGCCAGGTGCATGACGTTGAGCGCGTTCAGCGCCGGATAGGTCGAGGCGAACGCGGCCGGAATGATCGCGAAGTACTTGGCGACGTCGTTAGCGATGCTGAACGTCGTCAGAGCTCCCCGGGTCATCAGCATCTGCTTGCCGGTCTCGACGACCTCCAGCAGCTTGGTCGGGTTCGAGTCGAGGTCGATCATGTTGCCAGCCTCCTTGGCGGCCTGCGTGCCGGAGTTCATGGCGACCGCCACGTCGGCCTGGGCCAGCGCCGGCGCGTCGTTGGTGCCGTCGCCGGTCATGGCCACCAGCCGCCCCTCGGCCTGGGTGTCGCGGATCAGCTTCAGCTTGGCCTCCGGCGTGGCCTCGGCCAGGAAGTCGTCGACGCCGGCCTCGGCCGCGATGGCCGCCGCGGTGAGCGCGTTGTCGCCGGTGATCATGACGGTCTTGATCCCCATACGCCGTAGCTGCGCGAACCGCTCGCGGATGCCGCCCTTGATGACGTCCCGGAGCTGGATGGCGCCCGAGCACGCGGGCATCGTCGGTGACGACCAGCGGGGTGGCGCCGGCCTTGGCGATGCCCTCGACGGCGGCCCGGACTTCGCCGGGGATGCTGCCGCCCAGTCGCTTGACGTGGGCCTCGACGGCGTCGGCGGAACCCTTGCGCACGCTGGCGGCCGTTCAGGTCGACGCCGCTCATCCGCGTGTGGGCGGTGAACGGCACGAAGGTGGCGCCGAGCTTCTCGACGTCACGCTCGCGGATGCCGTACTGCTCCTTGGCGAGCACGACGATGCTGCGGCCCTCCGGCGTCTCGTCGGCCAGCGAGGCCAGCTGGGCAGCGTCGGCGAGGTCGCGCTCGCCCACGCCGGGAGCGGGGACGAACCGGGTGGCCTGCCGGTTGCCGAGGGTGATCGTGCCGGTCTTGTCGAGCAAGAGCACGTCGACGTCGCCGGCCGCCTCCACCGCCCGACCGGACATGGCGATGACGTTCTTCTGGATCATGCGGTCCATACCGGCGATGCCGATGGCCGACAGGAGGGCGCCGATCGTGGTCGGGATCAGGCAGACCAGCAACGCCACCAGCACGGTCACCGTGACCGGCGTCCCCTGTCCGGCCGCGCCGACGCTGTAGACCGAGTACGGCAGCAACGTGGCCGTGGCGAGCAGGAAGACGATCGTCATCGCGGCCAGCAGGATGTCGAGCGCGATCTCGTTGGGGGTCTTCTGGCGCCGGGCGCCCTCCACCAGCGTGATCATGCGATCGAGGAACGCCTCGCCCGGGTTGGCGTTGACCTCGACGATGAGCCAGTCGGACAGCACCTGGGTGCCGCCGGTGACCGAGCTGCGGTCGCCACCGCTCTCGCGGATCACCGGCGCGCTCTCGCCGGTGATGGCGCTCTCGTTCACCGAGGCCACGCCCTCGATCACGGTGCCGTCGATCGGGACGATGTCGCCGGCCTCGACCAGGACGACCTGGCCCCGGCGCAGCGCGGAGGCGCGAGACCAGCTCAGCCTGCGCGGCTCGCGCGGGGTGGGTCAGCCGCTGGGCCTGCAGCTCGCGGCGGGCCTTGCGGAGCGAGGCCGCCTGGGCCTTGCCGCGCCCCTCGGCCATCGCCTCCGCGAAGTTGGCGAAGAGCACGGTGAACCACAACCACACCGACACCCAGCCGATGAACCAGGCCGGCGCTTCGCCCTGGCCGACGACGGCCTGGAGCCACAGGAGCGTCGTCAGGGTCGAGCCGACATAGACGACGAACATGACGGGGTTCCGCACCTGGCGCCGGGGCGTCAGCTTGCGGAACGCGTCGCCGATCGCCGGGAGGACGATCGAGGGATCGAAGAGCGCGCGGGTCTTCACGGGGGACGCCATGGCGGGGCTCCTCACGTGGCCGCGGTCAGCATCAGGTGTTCGACGATCGGCCCCAGCGCCAGCGCCGGGAGGAAGGTGAGCGCGCCCACCAGCAGCACCACGCCGATGAGCAGCCCCACGAAGAGCGGCTGGTGGGTGGGCAGCGTTCCCGGCCCGCCGGGGACGGTCTTCTTGGCGGGCCAGGGACCCGGCGATGGCCAGCGTGGGAATGGCCAGCCAGTAGCGTGCGAACAACATCGCGAAGCCCCAGCGCGGTGTTGTAGAAGGGCGTGTTGGCGCCGAGGCCGGCGAAGGCGCTGCCGTTGTTGTTGGCCGCCGACGAGAAGGCGTACAACACCTCGCTGAAACCATGGGGACCGGGGTTGAGGATGGTCGCGGTGCCGCCAGGCGCGAGCACGCCGACGGCGGTACCGCTCAGCGCGACCGCCGGCGGGATGAGGATGACAAGCGAGGCCATCTTCATCTCATAGGCCTCGATCTTCTTGCCAAGGTACTCGGGCGTGCGGCCCACCATCAGCCCGGCCACGAAGACGGTGATGATGGTGAAGACGAGCATGCCGTAGAGCCCGGAGCCGACGCCCCCGAACACGACCTCGCCGAGCTGCATCAGCCACAGGGGGACGAGCCCGCCCAGCGGGGTGAACGAGTCGTGCATCGCGTTGACGGATCCGTTGGAGGCGGCGGTCGTCGCCGTGGCCCACAGCGCCGAGTTGGCGATGCCGAGCCGGACCTCCTTGCCCTCCATGTTGCCGCCCGAGGACAGCGCGCTCGCCGTGTGATCGACGTCCGACCCGGCCAGCGAGTGGCCGTGCTGCTCCGCGGTGGCGCAGACCACGAGGAGAACCACGAAGATCATGGTCATGGCGGCCAGCACCGCCCAGCCCTGGCGGGTGTCGCCGACCATGACGCCGAAGGTGTGGCAGAGCGCGGCCGCGATCACCAGGATCGAGAGCGCCTCCACGAAGTTCGACAGCGGGGTGGGGTTCTCGAACGGATGCGCCGAGTTGACGTTGAAGAAGCCGCCGCCGTTCGTCCCCAGCTGCTTGATGGCGATCTGGGAGGCGGCGGGGCCGACCGCCAGCACCTGCTCGGTCAGCGTGGACGTCCTCGTCCTCGGCTGGCCCCGGTCGTCGAGCACGGGGTGGCCGGCGGGGTCGGTGATCGGGCGCCTCGTACGCGGTCGGCTGCACCACCGCCACCGTCACCGAGGGCCGGAAGGTCTGCACGGCGCCCTGGGAGACGAGGACCAGCGCCACCACGAAGGACAGCGGCAGCAGGATGTAGAGGGTGGTCCGCGTCAGGTCTACCCAGAAGTTGCCGACCGTCGCCGCCGAGCGGCGCGCGAAGCCCCGGATCAGCGCGACGAGCGTCGCCATGCCGGCGGCGGCCGACACGAAGTTCTGCACGGTGAGCCCCAGCATCTGGGTGAGATAGCTCATCGTCGTCTCACCGCCATAGCCCTGCCAGTCGGTGTTGGTGGCAAAGCTGACGGCGGTGTTGAAGGACGAGTCGGGCGAGACGGCGCCCAGGCCGTTCGGATTCAGGGGCAGCATCCCCTGCAGTCGCTGCAGCAGATAGACGGCGAGCAGGCCGCGCGAGGTTGAAGAGGAGCATGGCCGCCGCATACGTCTTCCAGCCCATCTCCTCGGCGGGCCGGACGCCGGACCACCGGTACATCAGCCGCTCGAGCCAGCCCAGCCCGCGGTCCAGCCCGAACGGCTGGTGCTGGTACACGCGGGCCATGTAGGCGCCGAGGGGCCGGGCCAGCGCGAGCAACACGACGACGTAGAACGCGAGCTGGAGCATGCCGTTGGCTGTCATGAGAAGAGCTCCGGTTTCAGCAGGGCCACGACGAGGTAGATCAGCAGGGCAACCGACACGAGCGCCGAGCAGGGACATGACCGCTCTCCCTACACCCGCTCGCCGAACTTCACGAGCGCCCAGGTGAGTCCGAAGAACAGTACCGACAGCCCGAGGTAGAGCACGTCGCCCATCACAGTTCCTCCACCCATCACCGTAGGCGGGCCGGCATCAAGACGCCGTAAAGATGCCCTCCGGCCGCATCAAGGCGGCGTCATCGCGCCTGGCGGCGGGGACGGTCCTGCTTCTTTGATGCCTCGTTAACGCCCAGGCGGTGCACTTTGACGCCGTCTTGACCGTCGGCGGCCATCTCATCGAGGCGAGAGGTGATCGCCATGAGATCAACGGAGGCCGAGCTGGTCGCTCCTGTACGCGATCGTGGCCGTGCTGGTCGCCGTGCTCGCGCTCATCGAGGCCGACGTCGGCGAGGGCACCCTGCGGACCGTGCTGGAGACCGTCACCGCGGTGGTGGGGTTCGGCCTCATCGAGCTGTGGCTCCATGCCAACCGGGTGCGGCTGGAGATCGAGAAGGGCCGGCGCCAGCGGTGACGCTCGATTTCCGCGAGTAGAATACGGGCGGGAGACGACCCCATGAGTGAGCACCGCCCGAATCCCGAGGCGCTCCTCGCCCGCGTGCAAGGAGGAGGCGGCGCGGGCCCGGCGGGGCAAGCTGAAGGTGTTCTTCGGCGCCGCGGCCGGAGTGGGCAAGACCTACGCGATGCTGGAAGCAGCCCACGCGCGGCGCGACCGACGGGGTCGACGTCGTCGTGGGCTTCGTGGAAACCCACCAGCGCGCCGATACCGAGGCGCTGGTCGACGGGCTTGCGATCCTGCCCCGGCGGACGCTCGACCACCGGGGCACCCTCTTGACCGAGTTCGATCTCGACGCGGCGCTCGCCCGCCGCCCGGCCCTGATGCTCGTCGACGAGCTCGCCCACACCAACGTCGCCGGCTCTCGTCACGCGAAGCGCTGGCAAGACGTGGTCGAGCTGCTCGACGTCGGCATCGACGTCTTCACCACCGTGAACGTCCAGCACATCGAGAGCCTCAATGACCTGGTCGCCAAGATTACCGGCGTCGTCATGCGGGAGACGGTGCCGGACTCCGTGTTCGAGCAGGCCGACGAGGTCGAGCTGATCGACCTGCCGCCCGACGACCTGCTGGAGCGGCTGCGCGAGGGCAAGGTCTACATGCCCGCCCAGGCCCAGGAGGCCGTCGAGCACTTCTTCCGCAAGGGCAATCTGATCGCCCTGCGCGAGCTGGCGCTGCGCCGCACCGCCGAGCGCGTCGATGCGCAGATGCGCGTCTATCGCCGTGAGCACTCCATCGAGCAGGTGTGGCCCACCGCCGAGCGCGTGCTGGTCTGCGTCGGTCCCGGCCCGTGGTCCACCCGGTTGGTCCGTGCCGCCAAGCGCATGGCCGATCAGATCGGCGGGGAGTGGATCGCCGCCTATGTGGAGACACCCGCCCAGCTCCGACTGCCGGCCGATGCGCGCGACGGCGTGATCCAGACGCTGCGGCTGGCCGAGCAGCTCGGCGGGCAGACGATCACGCTCAGCGGCGAGAGGATGAGCGACGCCATCCTCGCCTACGCGCGCGACCGCAACGTCAGCAAGATCGTAGTGGGCAAGCCGACCCGGACGCGCTGGCAACGCGTCCTGCTCGGCTCGATCGTCGACACCCTGGTGCACGGCAGCGGCGACGTGGACGTGTACGTGGTCAGCGGCGCCCGCGACGAGGAGCCGCCGGCGCTCATCCGCCGGCGGCCACTGCCGACCGACTGGCCGGCCTACGGCCTCGCCGCCGCCGTGATGGCCGTGGCCACCGCGGTGGCGTGGGCGCTGTCCTCCTTCTCGGAGCTGTCCAACGTCGTCATGGTCTACCTGCTCGGTATCATCACGGTGGCCATGCGCACCGGGCGAGGCCCCTCGCTGCTGGCCTCCATCCTCAGCGTCCTCGCCTTCGACATCTTCTTCGTCCCGCCCTACTTCACCCTGGCCGTCAGCGACGGCCGCCACCTGCTGACCTTCCTGGTGATGCTCACGGTCGGCTTCGTGATCAGCGGGCTCACCGTCCGTACCCGCGCCCAGGCCGAGGCCTCCCTGCATCGCGAGCAGCGGACCGCGGCCCTGTACGCCATGAGCCGGGAGCTGGCGAGCACGCGCGGTGTGGACGCGCTGCTCACGATCACGGTGCGCCACGTGGCCGAGGTCTTTCACAGTCAGGTGGTCGTGCTCACGCCGGATCGCGACGGCCTGGCATCGTGGCCCGGCGGCCAGTTCGAGGTCGACGCCAATGACCTCGGCGTCGGGCGCTGGGTCTACGAGCACCGCCAGCCGGCCGGCGTCGGCACGTCGACTCTGCCCGGCGCCTCCGCCCTCTACGTCCCCCTGCTGGCCTCGACGGGACCGGTCGGCGTGCTGGGATTGCGGCCGCCCGACCGCCACGCAATGGACGCGCCCGAGCGGCTGCACCAGCTCGAGACCTTTGCCGCCCAGACGGCGCTGGCGCTGGAGCGGGCGCGCCTGGCCGAGGACACTCAGGCCGCTCAGGTGCGGATCGAGACGGAACGGCTGCGCAACTCCCTGCTCAGCTCGGTGTCGCACGACCTCCGCACGCCGCTGGCCGCGATCACCGGCGCCGTCAGCACGATCCTGGAGGGCGGCGCCCGCCTCGACGACGGCACCCGCCACGAGCTGCTGGAGTCCGTGCGCGACGAGGCCGAGCGTCTGAACCGGCTGGTGCAGAACCTGCTCGAGATGACGCGGCTGGAGTCGGGGGCCTTGCAGCTGCGCCGCGAGTGGCATCCGCTGGAGGAGGTCGTCGGCGCCGCGCTCAGCCGGCTCGGCGCCCGCCTGACTGGGCGGCGCGTCTCCACCCGGGTGCCGCCCGAGCTCCCACTGGTCGCGATCGACGACGTGTTGATCGAGCAGGTGCTGATCAACCTGCTCGACAACGCACTCAAGTACACGCCGGCCGGGGTGCCGATCGAGATCATCGCCACCGCCGGCGAGCACAACGTGACCGTGGAGGTCGCCGACCACGGGCCCGGCCTGCCACCGGGGAAGGAAGACGCGGTGTTCGAGAAGTTCTACCGCGTCGATCCGGTGGGGGCGCGGGGCGCCGGGCTCGGCCTGGCCATCACCCGCGGCATCGTGCAGGCCCACGGCGGCCGCATCTGGGCCCAGAACCTGCCGGGCGGCGGCGTCGCCTTCCTCTTCACACTGCCGCTCGGCGACGCGCCCGCCCCCCCGCCCGCCGATGCCTGAGCCCGTCGTCGTCCTCATCGAGGACGAGGCCCAGATCCGCCGCTTTCTGCGCGCCACTCTCGCCGGCCAGGGCTACCGCCTGTTCGAGGCGACGACCGGCGCCGACGGCCTGGTCGAGGTCGCCTCACGCCAGCCCGACGTGGTCATCGTGGACCTCGGATTGCCCGACATGGACGGCCTCCAGGTGATCCGGCGGCTGCGCGAGTGGAGCGCGGTGCCGGTCATCGTGCTCTCGGCCCGCGGCCAGGAGCGCGACAAGGTCACCGCGCTCGACGCCGGTGCCGACGACTACGTCGCCAAGCCGTTCGGCGCCGGCGAGCTGCTCGCGCGCATCCGCGTCGCCCTCCGTCACGCCGCCGGGGCCACGCACGAGGGCGGCGAGGCGACCTTCACGGTCGGCGAGGTGCAGGTCGACCTGCTGCGCCGGCACGTGCTCGTGCGCGGCCTCGAGGTGAAGTTGACGCCGATCGAGTACAAGCTGCTGGCGACGCTGGTCAAGCACGCCGGCAAGGTCGTCACCCACCAACAGCTCCTGCGCGAAGTGTGGGGGCCCGGCCACGAGGAGCAATCTCACTACGTGCGCGTCTACATGGCCCACCTGCGCCACAAGGTCGAGGCCGAGCCCGCGCGCCCGCGCTACCTGCTGACCGAGCCCGGCGTCGGTTACCGGCTGGCTGCGGAGTGACGCGCCTCGACGATGGGGAGGCGCACGGAGCATCGATACGTCGCCGGCGCCCGCGCGCGAGCCAATCAGCGTATACTCACAGGTGTTTTCATAGCTCGTGGAGGTGTATTGATGAAACCGCGCACAGTCGTGGCTGTCATGGGCCTGGCTCTCGGACTGGTTGCCGATGCCGCCGATGTCTCGGCGAGGGCGGGAAGCGGAGGTAGCCGCGGCTCGCGATCGTACTCGTCGCCGGCGCGTCCCGCACCGGCAACTCCGACGACACCGTCGAGCCCCTCGCGCTCACTGAACCAGCCGGCCTCGCCGGCTGCGCCGCAGCGTCCCGGCTTCTTCGGCGGCGGCCTCATGAGCGGCCTCGCCGGATTCGCCATCGGCGGGCTCATCGGTAGCATGCTGTTCGGCGGCCTCGGCCACGGTCTCGGCGGCTTCGGCGGAATCGGCCTGCTGGAGATGCTCCTCATCGGTGGGGCGATTTACTTGCTGTTCCGGTTCCTTCGCAACCGTCAGGCGCAGAGTCCGCAGCCCGCCTACGCCGGCGCGAGCGCGACGAGCGCGTACGGAGCCAGTAACGAGCGTTCCTGGGGTGCGGGCAGTGGGGCGACGGTCGAGATGCCGGCCGCGCCTTCCGACCTCGAACGAGGGATCGCGAACATCCGCACGATGGATCCCGGTCTCGACACCTCGGCCGTCACCGACCAGGCCCGCCGCGTCTATTTCGTCGTGCAGCAGGCCATCGGGATGCGTGAGCTGGCCGGAGTGCGGGACTACCTCATGCCGGAGATGATCACGGTGCTCCAGACACAGTGCGATCGGCTCCGGGCCGCACGCCAGACGAACCGGGTCGAGCAGCTCGACATCCGGCGCGCCGAGCTGAGCGAGGCCTGGCAAGAGGGCGGACGGGACTACGTCACCGTCCTCATCGCCGCGACCATGCTGGACTACACGGTGGACGATGTCACCGGGGCCGTCGTGGAGGGCTCGCGCACGGCGACCCAGGCGATCGAGGACTTCTGGACGTTCACGCGTGCGGTCGGCAACAACCCCTGGAAGCTCTCGGCCATCCAGACCGCGTAGCACCCTGACAGCACGCGCGGCGATCGCCCCTCGGGGGCATGATCGCCGCGCGCGGCCCTGCCTCACTGGAACGCGGCGCGTTGCCCGCGGCCGCCTGCTTGACTACAGTGTGACGCCTACCTCGACAAGGAGCCAGCCATGAAAGCGATCCGCGTGCACAAGTTCGGCGGTCCCGAGGTGCTGCAGCTCGACGTGGTGGCCGAGCCCACGCCGGGGGCAGGCCAGGTGCTGGTCCAGGTGAAGGCGGCCGGTGTCAACCCGGTCGACACCTACATCCGCTCCGGCACCTACGCGCAGTCGCCGGCCCTGCCGTACGTCCCCGGCGGGGACGCCGCCGGCGTCGTGAAGGCGGTCGGAGCTGGCGTCACGCGTCAGAAGGTGGGCGACCGCGTGTGGGTCTGCCGCGCGGCCGGCTACGCCGAGGCGGCCGCCTGCGATGCCGCCATGGTGCATCCGCTGCCGGCAGGCCTCACCTTCGAGCAGGGCGCCGGGGTCGGCGTCCCCTACGCGACCGCGTACCGGGGGCTACACCACAAGGCCCAGGCCCGGCCGGGCGAGAGCGTGCTGGTCCACGGCGCCTCGGGCGGAGTCGGCATCGCGGCCGTGCAGCTCGCGGTCGCGCACGGCATGACGGTCATCGGCACCGGCGGCACCGAGCGCGGGCGCAAGCTGGTGGCCGAGCACGGCGCCCATCACGTCCTCGACCACACGGCGCCCGACTACACCAAGCGACTGCTGGAGGTGACCGGCGGCGCCGGCCCCGACGTCATCCTCGAGATGCTGGCCAACGTGAACCTCCAGAAGGACATCGACGTGATCGCCCGCCTGGGTCGCATCGTGATCATCGGCAACCGCGGCACCATCGAGATCAACCCGCGCGGGACGATGGGCAAGGATGCTTCGATCACCGGCCTGGCGCTCTGGAACGCCTCGGCCGCCGAGCTGGCCTCGATCATGGCCGCGCTCACCGCCGGCCTCGCCAACGGCACGTTGCGCCCGGTCGTCGGTCGCGAGTTCAAGCTCGCCGACGCCGCCGCCGCCCAGACGGCCGTGCTGGAGCCCGGCGCCTACGGAAAGATCGTGCTGGTGCCGTGACCGCCCTGAAGGAGCCCGGGTAGAAGCAGAGGCAGAGGACACGCAACCTTGAGGAGCGCCCCGGGTTCCCCGGGGCGCTCCGAACGCTGGGGGTTTGGGGGGCCATCTCGGGGCCCCCCATGTGGCTAGTCGCCGGCGGCTGCGACCTCGCGGCCGAAGACAGGGTTGTCGGTGCGGTCGACCAGCGACTCCGGCCCCTCGGTGGGCAGCTGCTCGGCGTAGTTCTGGGCACCGTCGATGTCGTGCTCCCATACCTCGCGCGGCAGCTCGTAGAGCACCTCGATCCCGTGACCATTGGGATCGGAGATGTACACGCTGTGCGTCATGCCGTGGTTGACCCGGCGGTGGAAGGTGACGCCCTGCGCCTGCAGGTGCTCGAGCTGCTTGAGCCACGTCTCGCGGTCGGGGTAGCAGATCGCGATGTGGTTCAGGCCGATGGCCCGGGGCTTCATGCTCCACTGGCCGTCCGGGGCCGGCGGCGTGGTGTCCTCGATCTCGGCCAGGGCGAGATCATGATGGCTGACCTCGCCGTGCGGGGACAGGCCGCTGTAGAAGCGCATCTTCAGCCGTCCGGGCCTGGGCTTGAGTGCCGCCACGCACTTGAGGCCGATGATCTCGGTCCAGAAGCGGTGGGACTCTTCCAGGTTGCGAACGTTCAAGACGACGTGGTTGACTCCTCGGGGCGTCTGGGCCTGCGCCATGGCATCCTCCGTGGCGGGCGGGCATCGCCCGCCGGCAATCGTGGGCCTATGGTAATACGGAACCGGATTCCATGACGGGAGTGTGGTGATGGGACAGTTCGGCATCGGACAGGCCGTGACCCGCTTCGAGGATCGCCGGCTGCTGCAGGGTGGCGGCCGCTTCCTCGACGACGTGAACCTCCCCGGGCAGGCGTACGCGGTCATCGTCCGCTCGATCCACGCCCACGCGCGGATCCGCGGCCATCGACACCGCGGCGGCGCTGAAGGCCCCGGGCGTGGTCGCGGTGCTGACCGGCGCCGACCTGGCGCAAGGACGGCCTCGGCACCATGCAGATGACCCTCAAGCGCAAGCGGCCCGACGGCTCGCCGATGTTCGCGCCGCCCCACCGCGGGCTGGCCC
Source organism: uncultured Candidatus Rokubacteria bacterium (assembly GCA_963827505.1). GTDB lineage: Bacteria > Methylomirabilota > Methylomirabilia > Rokubacteriales > CSP1-6 > AR5. The sequence continues at coordinate 1,664,233 of CAWHBD010000001.1, forward strand.
AGGACCGCGTGCGCTACGTCGGCGATCCGGTGGCCATGGTCATCGCCGAGACGCGGGCCCAGGCCGAGGACGCCGCCGAGCTGGTCGAGATCGACTACGAGCCGCTGCCCTCGGTGACCTCCACGGCCGAGGCCATCGGCGGGGCCCGCGGTCTGGGACGAGTGCCCGCGACAACGTCTCCAACGTGTTCGAGGCCGGCGACCAGCGCGGCCACCGACGCCGCCTTGGCCGCGGCGCCCCGCATCGTCCGCCGCCGCTACGTCATCACCCGCGTGCACGCCCAGTACATGGAGGCCGCGCGGCGCCATCGGCGCCTGGGACCCGCGCGAGGAGCGCTACACGCTGCTACGCCGACGTGCAGTACCCGCACCGCGTGCGCAACGCGCTCGCCACCAACATCTTCAAGGTGCCCGAGCACCAGATCCGCGTGGTCGCGGGCGACGTCGGCGGCGGCTTCGGCACCAAGGGCTGGCAGTACCCCGAGCACCGCCTCGTGCTGTGGGCGGCCCGCAAGCTGGGGCGGCCCGGTGAAGTGGACGTGCGACCGCCGGGAGGCGATCCCAGCCGACGAGCACGCGCGCGACAACGTCACCGACGCCGAGCTGGCGCTCGATGCCGACGGTCGCTTCCTCGGCCTGCGCGTCCGCACGCTGGCCAACGTCGGCGCCTACGTGTCGTCCGACCGCAACCTGCTCGCCACCTTCAGCAACGTCGTGACGCTGGTCGGCGTCTACGCCTTCCCGGCCGCCCACGTCGAGGTGCTGAGCGTGCTGACGAACACGAACTCGACGGCGCCCTATCGCGGGGCGGGGCGGCCGGAGGCGACCTACGTCATCGAGCGGCTGATCGACGACGCCGCGCGCGAGCTCGGCCTCGACCGCTTCGAGCTGCGCCGTCGCAACCTGATCCCGACCGCCGCCATGCCGTACAAGAACCCGCTCGGGGTGACCTACGACTGCGGCAACTTCCCCAAGAGCATCGAGGACGCCCTGGCGCTGGCCGACGTGGCCGGCTTCCCGGCCCGGCGCGAGGCGTCGAAGGCCCGCGGCAAGCTGCGCGGGCTCGGCATCGCCAACGCCATCGAGCGGGCAGCCGGCGCCCAGCCGGAGTTCGCCGAGATCCGCTTCGCGCCCGAGCGGGACGGCCACGCTGCTGATGGGCAGCAAGAACCAGGGCCAGGGCCACGAGACCACCTTCAAGCAGATCCTGAACGAGCGGCTCGGCCTCGATCCCGCGCGAGGTCCGCTACATCGACGGCGACACCGACCGGGTCGCCTTCGGCATGGGCACGATGGGCTCGCGCTCCACGGTCATCGGCGGCACCGCGCTGTGGATGGCCGCCGACAAGGTCATCGCCAAGGGCAAGAAGATCGCCGCCAAGATGCTGGAGGCGGCCGAGGCGGACATCGTCTTCGCGGATGCGCGGTTCGCGGTGCTCGGGACCGACCGCGGGGTGACGCTGAAGGAGGTCGCGCGGGCGGCCTTCCAGCCGCCCCAGCTGCCGCCCGGCGTGGAGCCGGGGCTCTACGAGACCGGCACCTTCTCGCCCAAGCAGGACACGTGGCCCAACGGCTGCCATCGTGTGCGAGGTCGAGGTCGATCCCGACACCGGCGCCGTCACCCTCGACCGTTACGTGCTGGTCGACGACGTCGGCACCGTCATCAACCCGCTCACGCTCAAGGGCCAGATCCACGGCGGCATCGCCCAGGGCGTTGGCCAGGCGCTCATGGAGCAGATCGTCTACGACGCGCGAGTCGGGCCAGCTCCTGACCGCGACGTTCATGGACTACGCGATGCCGCGCGCCGACGACTTCTGCGACATCGTGATCGAGCAGCAACCCGGTGCCCGACCAAGCTCAACCCGATGGGCGCCAAGGGGGCCGGCGAAGCCGGCACCGTCGGCGCGCTGCCGGTGGTGATGAGCGCGGTCAACGACGCGCTGGCCCTGCTCGGCGTCCGCGACTTCGAGATGCCGGCCACCAGCGACCGGGTCTGGGATGCCATCCAGAAGGTAACTCCCCTCGCCAGAACCTCATAGGAGGCCATCCCGTGCGCCCCACGCTCGATCAGGCAACGCTCAATCAGCTGTTCCTCGAGGCACGAACGCAGAACGGCTGGCTACCGACGCCGGTCTCCGACGACCAGCTCCGCCGGATCTACGACATCATGAAGATGGGCCCGACCAGCGCCAACTCCTCACCGGCCCGCATCCTCTTCGTGCGGACGCCGGAGGCCAAGGCCCGGCTGATCCCCGCGCTCAGCCCCGGCAACGTCGACAAGACCAAGGCGGCACCGGTGACGGCAATCATCGGTTACGACACGCGCTTCTACGAGTGGATGCCCAAGAAGCTGTTCACCCATCGGCCGGAGATGGCCGACAACTTCGCGAAGAATCCCGCCGGGACCGAGGTCACCGCGTTCCGCAACGGCACCCTGCAGGGCGCCTACTTCATGCTGGCGGCCCGGGCGGTCGGTCTCGACGTCGGCGGAATGTCGGGATTCGACAACGCCAAGGTGGACGCCGAGTTCTTCCCCGGCGGCCGGGTCCGCTCCAACTTCCTGTGCAACGTCGGCCACGGCGACCCCAGCAAGGTCATGCAGAAGCTGCCGCGGCTGGACTTCGACGAGGCCTGCACGCTCCTGTGAGGGAGGGCGCTCAATCCTTCCAGACGCGGTAGCCGCGGGCGTCGGTGGGGCCGCCGTCCTGATAGTTGACGATCCGCTGGGGCGAGGAGTGGATGCCGAAGGTCCGCAGCTCCCGATCGCCGACGACGCGAAAGCTGTGAGGCACGCCGGGCCGCAGCGCGATGGTGTCGCCCTTCTCCAGCCGGACAGGGCGGTCTTCGCCCCCCTCGATCCAGGCCTCGGCGGTGCCGTCGAGGACGTGCAGGATCTCCATGTACGGATGCGAGTGCATCGGGGCCACGTAGCCGGGCTGCGAGGTCTGGATGCCGGTGCGGACCGGTGTCGTGCCGGCGTCGTCGCCAAGGATCAGCTGGTAGTGGGCGTCGGGGCCGAACTTCACGGCCTCGGTATCCGCGAGTCGTACGACGATCGGCTCTCTCATGACGGCCTCCGTGTCGCGATGGGCTTCATCGCACCCCGATCATGTCGCGCCGCGGGGGCCGGCGCAACCAGCACCCTCACGCCCGGCCGATCGACAGCGGCACCGCGATGGGTACGCAGTCGGCGCCGCACGACGACGCCGGGTCGGGCGGTGGGCCCGGTCGGTGCAACACGATCTTGGTCGGTGTCAGCCGCAGCCGAGGGGTATCACCACCCGGCTCGACGGCGGCGGTGCCGTCCACGATCAGGCTGTAGTCGCCATCGGCGCGGACCGGAAAGAGCAGCGAGATCCGCGGCCGGGCCGCCGCGTTGCGGGCCGTGGTGGCCCCCACCTCGGCGACCGGCCCGCCCCGCTCCCAGGTCACGGGCACGTAGACGGCGTGAGGCGCGCCCTGGTCGGACACGGTGACGACGTAGGCGTGGCCGCCCCGCTCACGCACGACCGCCTCGAGATCCGGCTCACCCTGGCTGCTCATCGCTCCCACCCTCCCGTATACTCGGATCGAATACGCGCCCGGCCCCGGGGCCGACGCCGGAGGAGACACCATGACCAGCAAGAAGCCGACCGACGCCGAGCTGAAGGCCAAGCTCACGCCGGCCCAGTACCAGGTCACGCAGTGCAGCGCCACCGAGCCGCCGTTCCGGAACGAGTTCTGGAACCACCACGAGCCCGGCATCTACGTGGACGTCGTCACCGGCGAGCCACTGTTCTCCTCGACCGACAAGTTCGACTCCGGCACCGGCTGGCCGAGCTTCGTGCGACCCCTCGAGGCCACCAACGTGGCGGAGCACACCGACACCTCGCATGGCATGGAGCGCGTCGAGGTCCGTTCGTCCGGCGGTGATTCGCATCTCGGTCACCTCTTCCCCGACGGTCCCCGGCCGACCGGGCTGCGCTACTGCATCAACTCGGCGGCGCTCCGGTTCGTCCCCGTCGCCAAGCTCGACGAGGAGGGTTACGGGCGATTCAAGCCGCTGTTCGAGCAGACGGCTACGACAGGTCGACCCACACGGTCTTGACCTCGGTGTAGTGGTCGAGGCCGACCGAGCCCATCTCGCGGCCGAAGCCCGACTCCTTGAAGCCGCCGAACGGCAGGGCGGCGTCGAACAGGTTGTAGGCGTTCACCCACACGGTGCCGGCCCGGATGGCCTTGGCGGCCTTGAGCGCCTTGGACACATCACGCGTCCACACGGCGGCGGCCAGCCCGTAGGAGGTCTGGTTGCCCTGGGCGATCCCGTCCTCCACTGAGCGGAACGGAATGACCGAGAGCACGGGGCCGAAGATTTCCTCGCGGGCGATCTTCATCCCGTTCGTCACCCCGTCGAAGATCGTCGGCTCGACGAAGAAACCCTTGCCGTTGCCGACCTGCGCCCGATGGCCACCCGCCACCACCTGGGCACCCTCCCGCTTGCCGTCCTCGATGTAGGAGAGCACGGTCTCCATCTGGGCCTTGGAGACGACCGGGCCCATGCGGGTGGCCTTGTCGAGGGGGTCGCCGACCTTGAGGGTCTTGACGCGATCCGTGAGCTTGGCCATGAACTCGTCGTGGATCGACTGTTCGAGGAAGAGGCGCGAGCCGGCCGCGCACACCTCACCTTTGTTATAGAAGATCCCGGTCATGGCCCCCCGCACCGCCGCTTCCATGTCGGCGTCGGCGAACACGATGTTCGGCGACTTGCCGCCCAGCTCCAGCGACAGCCGCTTCAGCGTGCCGGCCGCCTCGCGCATGATCGCCTTGCCGACCTCGGTGGAGCCGGTGAAGGCGATCTTGTCGACACGGGGATCGCGCACCATCGCCATGCCCACCTTGCCGCCGGGGCCGGTCACCACGTTGAACACGCCCTCGGGCAGCCCGGCCTCCTGGCACAGCTCGGCGAACTTGAGCGCAGTGAGCGGCGTCTGCGAGGCCGGCTTGAGGACCATGGTATTGCCGGCGGCCAGGGCCGGCGCGATCTTCCACGAGGAGAGCAGGAAGGGAAAATTCCACGGCACGATGGCCCCGACGACGCCGACCGGCTGCCGCAGCGTGAAGGTGAATGCGTTGTCGCGCAGGGCCAGGGTCTCGCCGTGGATCTTGGTCGCCCAGCCCGCGAAGTAGCGGAAGACCTCGGCCGCGAACGGGATCTCGACCTTGCCGGAGTCGAACATGGTCTTGCCGGTGCACAGGCTCTCCAGCCGGGCCATCTCGTCGAGGTGCTGCGTGATGAGGTCGCCCAGCCGCCACACGATGCGGCCGCGCTCGTGAGGGCTCATGCGCGGCCACGGCCCGTCATCGAATGCCTTGCGGGCGGCGGCGACGGCGGCATCGATGTCGCGCTCGTCGGCGCGGCCGACCACCCCCACCGGTTCCTCGTTGGCGGGATTGATCGGCTGGTACGTCTCGCCCGAGACCGGCGCCTGCCACTTGCCGGCCACGAAGATCTGCCCTGCGTTCATGCTGTCCTCGCTGGGCCCCGCGGCCCCGTCATGATTTGAAGGATCGCTCGAACTGCCGCGTCACCGTCTCGTCGAGCCCGCTCCGGAACTTGCGATAGCGATCGAGGAAGAGTCGCCCCTTGTCGGTCAGGCGCATCCCGCTCTGGGGCCCACCGCCCGGCGCCCGCTCGACGAACTTGAAGCCGGCGGCGCGCTCGAGCTCACGCAGGTAGCCCCAGGCGTTGCGATAGGACATCTCGAAGGCCTCGGCGGCCTTGCGCAGAGAGCCCTGCTCGTCGATCGCCTCCAGCAGCCGGGCTCGGCCGTCGCCGAACTTGAGCTCGCCGAAGGTCACCCAGACCTTGAGCTTGGGCTTCATCAGCCCCGATCTTACGCAAGCCGGAGCCCGGGGGCCACCGGTCGCGGCGGCGGCGCCTCAGCCTTGGGCCAGTAGGCCGTTCGCCGATGCCCCACGCGTCGGGGCTGAGGCCGCGCGGGTCGACCTCGATCACCATGGTCCGCTTCTTCACCGGCACACCGTACGGCCCAGGCCGTCCCAGCTCGTCTCGATCACCACGTCAGCGTGGTGGCCTGCTTCCAGGCTCGGCCCGAGGCCGACCGTGAAGTCCGCGAAGCCACGCTGGGCCTCCGGTGTCGAGTGCTTCCGCATCCGGGCATCGACCAGAATCCGGTGCTGGAGCATCGCGAGCAGCGACTCCCACGGGCCAACGTAGATCGGAATGGCGTCGCCCGGGCGAGCACCTGCTGCACCTGGTCCAGGTCGTCAACCCGCACGGCCCGCACTCCGTCCAGGACCGCCTGACCGTCACAGACAGCATCGGCGAACGCCATCCCACGGCGCGTTGTTGGGGGCATTGGCTCGTCGTGCATCAGCGGGCCGCGCCCGGGATCCCGGTCGCGGCCCGCTGGTGCCGAGTTTTCTAGCGGTGCTAGCGGGCGGCCAGTGCGAGCGCGATCCGCTCGGGCGTGAGCGGCGCCTCGGTGAGGCGGACGCCGGTCGCCTCGTGGATCGCGTTGGCGAGGGCGGCCGGGGCCGGAACGATGGGCGGCTCACCGACGCCGCGGGCGCCGAACGGGCCGGCCGGCGCCGGGACCTCGACGATGATCGTCTCGATGTTGGGGAGATCGGCCGCCGTCAGCTTGCGGTAGTCGAGCAGGCTGGCGTTCATCAACCGGCCGTTGTCGTCGTACATGAACCCCTCGGTCAGCGCGATGCCGAGGCTCTGCACGGCGCCGCCCTGCATCTGGCCCTCGACGCCGAGCGGGTTGATCGCCTTGCCGGCGTCCTGCACGACCACGAAGTCGTGCAGCGTCAGCTCGCCGGTGTCGGGATCGACCTCGATGCGGGCCAGCTGGGCCGCGAAAGCCGGAGCCTGCACGGCGAAAGCCGGGTGGGCCACGCCGAGCACCGGCGGGACCTTGGACATGTAGAGGTTGCCTTTCTTGCCGATCGAGGCCAGCGTGACGCCCTTGTCGGGCACGCCGCGCACGACGACGCGGCCGTCCTCGATCTCGAGGTCCTCGATGGCCGCCTCCATCTCCTTGGCGGCGATCTCCAGCGTTTGCCGGCGGGCATCCTGGGCCGCCTGCAGCACGGCGGTGCCGACGGTGTAGATGGTCTTGCTGCCGGCGCTGAGCCCGGTCATGGGCGCGGTGTCGGTGTCGCCGGTGGTGATCTTGACCCGGTCGATGTCGACGCCGTAGGCGGTCGCCGCGATCTGGGCCAGCGCGATGTTGGTGCCGGCGATGTCGACCTGGCCGGTCAGCACCTGCAGCGAGCCGTCGGGATTGAGCCGCACGGTGGCGCCGGTCGGCTGCAGGCCGGGGATCCAGCCGCCCACGGCCAGCCCGACACCGCGCAGCCCGTGGCCGTTCTTGCCGCCGCTGGCCTTCCACTCTGCCCGGCTCTTCCACAGCGGGTGCTCGGCCATCCGGGCCAGGCACTGCTTGGCGCCGTTGCTCTGCCACGGCTGCCCGTTGGCCATCGGGTCGCCTTCCTTCATCAGGTGGCGCATGCGGAAATCGACGGAATCGAGGCCGAGCTCGCGCGCCATCTGCTCCATCTGGGAGTCGATGGCGAAGAAGGTCTGGGGGGCGGTCGGCGCCCGGTAGGCGGCGATCGACGGTTTGTGGGTCAGCACCTCGAAGGCACGCACCTCGAAGTTCGGGAACTGGTAGACGCTGGACACGAACACCGCGCTCATCGTGAGCACGGCCCCCGAGTACGCGCCCGACTCGATGATCGTCTCGGCGTCGAGCGCCGTCAGCGAGCCGTCGCGCTTGGCGCCGGTCTTGAGCTTGATGATGACCTGGGGCGCCGGCATGCCGGCATCGAGCTCCTCGCGCCGGGTCATCACGTATCGCACCGGCCGCCGGGTGACGCGGGCCAGGATGGCCGTGATCGGCTCGCACAGCGCGCGGATCTTGCCGCCGAAGCCGCCGCCGCACTCCACCGGGATAACCTTGATCTGGTTCTCCTCGATGTGCAGCACGTCGGCCACTTCCGAGCGCGTGTTGAACGAGCCCTGGGTGCTCGAGTAGAGCGTGAGCTGGCCGTTGGTGTCCCACTGGGCCAGCACAGCGTGGGGCTCGAGGTAGCCCTGGTGCACCATCGGCACCCGGTAGGTCTTCTCGACGATCACGTCGGACTCGGCGAAGGCCTTGGCGACGTCGCCACGGCCGAGCTTGGCCTGCTGCGAGATGTTGACGGCCTTGGTCGGTGCCGCCTCCGTCTTGGCCACGGCCACGCCGGAGTGGGCGAGCGCCTCGCTGGTGTCGGCCTCGGTACCGGCATCGGCCACCGGGGGGGCGCCGACCTGCATCGCCTTGATCGGATCGACGGAGGCCGGCAGCACCTCGTACTGCACGTCGATGAGGTCACACGCCTCCTCGGCGATGGCCAGTTCGTCGGCGGCCACGGCCGCGACCGGCTGGCCGACGAACACGACGCGATCGATCGCCAGCATGGCGTGGGCGCGGGTGGCGGCCTTGCGCTTGAGCTCGGGGATGTCGCGCGCGCTCAGCACGGCCCGCACGCCCGGCAGCGCCTTGGCGCGCGTGGTGTCGATCTTCACGATGCGGGCGTGAGCGTGGGGGCTGCGTAGCAGCTTGGCGTGCAGCATCCCCTTGGGCTTGATGTCGGCGACGTACTGCACCTGGCCGGTCACCTTCTCCGGCCCGTCCGGCCGCGGAATGGCCAGGCCGATCCCCTTGATCTCACGCGTCGTCTTCATCACGGCCATGGCGTCAGGCTCCCTTGGCGGGCGCAGCGCCCGCGACTTCGGTGATCGCCGCCAGCATCTTCGTGTAGCCCGTGCACCGGCACAGGTTGCCGGCGATGCCGTAGCGAATCTGTTCCTCGGTGGGGTGCGGGTTCTCGGCCAGCAGCGCGGTGGCCGCCATCAGCACGCCCGGGATACAGAAGCCGCACTGGGGCACGCCCAGGCGGACGAACGCCTCCTGCAGCGGGTGCAGGGTGCTGGAGTCGGCCAGCCCCTCGATGGTGCGGACGCGACGTCCGCGGACCTGCATGGCCAGCATCAGGCAGCTGGCGACCGGCTCGCCGTCCAGGTGGACGGTGCAGGCTCCGCAATCGCCGGTGCCGCAGCCTTCCTTCGGTCCGGTCAGCCCCAGGTCTTCGCGCAGGGCATCGAGCAGCGTCACGTACGGCTGCACGAGGACCTCCACGTTCTCGCCGTTGATGGTGCAGCTCAGGATTTGCTTCGGCACGAGCGCTCCTCCCGGATATCAGCCGCCCGCGCGTTCGAGCGCGGTGCGGAGTGTGCGACGAGTCAGGACACGAACCAGGTGCAGGCGGTAGTCGGACGAGCCGCGCTGATCGCTGATGGGCTTGGCGGCGCCGATGGCCAGCTCGGCCGCCCGCTCGATCGCCTCCGGCGTGACGGGCTTGCCCTCCAGCGCTTGCTCGGCCGCCCGCGCCCGCAGCGGGGTCGGGGCCACCGCGGCCAGCGCGATGCGCGCCTTCGCGCACACGCCGTTGTTCAGCGTGAGCTGCGAGGCCACGCCCACCACGGCGATATCCAGCTCGCGCCGCGGCGTGTGTCGCAGGTAGTTGCCACCGCTGCGGGGACCCGGCGCCGGCACCGAGATCTCGACCAGCATCTCGCCGGGGCCGAGAACCGTGCGCCGCACCCCCATGAAGAAGTCGGCGAACGGCACCCGCCGCTCGCCGGCCGGCCCCACGATGACAGCCTCGGCGTCCAGGGCCAGCAGGGGTGGCGCCATGTCGGCCGACGGCGCCGCGTTGCAGAGGTTGCCGCCTAGCGTGGCCAGGTTGCGTACCTGCACGGAGCCGACCATCGCCGCGCTCTCCGAGAGCGAGGTGTAGGTGCCCCGGGCGGTGGCGTCCCGCTCGAGAGCGCGGGCGGAGACGGCGGCGCCGACCCGGAGACCACGGCCGTCGGCCTGCAATGTGTGGACGCGCTCCACACCGGACAGGTCCACGACACAGGCCGGCTTGAGCACGCCGTTCTTCATCTGGGGCAGCAGGTCGGTCCCGCCAGCCAGCAGCTTCGCGTCGGGACCACGGTCCTTCAGGATCTGCAAGAGCCTCGTCGAGACTGCGAGGCAGGGCTAGCTCGAATCGTCGCACTCGGACACTCCGGCGTCAGGGTGAACGGCTCGGTCCGTCGCGCCACTCTTACTATGCTCATGCGAGCATAGTCAATTGCGTCACCGCGCACAGATCCTAGCACTTCTGGGCCGGTCCGTCTGGTGATGGTATCGTTGCCGGCGCCGAGGCGTCGTCGCCCGGTCCACGGAGGAACCCCGAAGAAGCCCTAGTCGACGAGCGGCGGCGGGCCCGGCGACAGCCGGCGCCGCCGCGGGAGAGGATGCCGCCATGCTGGGAGACGTGATCGAGCTATCGGTCGTCGTGCGCGACCTGGACGAAGCCGTCGAGCGCTTCACGAAGCTGTTCGGCCTCAAGGTCCACCACCGCGGCGAATCGAAGGACTTCGGCTTCAAGAACGCGATCCTGCCGACCGGCATCGGCCACATCGAGCTGATGCAGCCGACCGACCCCGACAAGGCCGTGGGGAAGTTCCTGGCCAAGAACGGCGAGGGCGTATACCTCGTCGGCTTCGAGTGCAAGGACGTGCCCGGCGCGGTCGCCAAGCTCCGGGGCGACGGCGTCCGCGTGGACAGCCCGCGCGCGGACCTCGCCTGGGTCCACCCTCGCGCTACCCATGGGCTGTTCGTCGAGCTCCGCCACCGCGAAACCTACGACTAGGAGGACACCACGTGGCTCTCCAGATTCCGGACGACACGGGCCTGCGCGGCAAGGTAGCGGTGGTCACGGGCGGCGGCGCCGCCGGTGAGGGTATCGGCAACGGACGGGCGGCGGCGATCCTGCTGGCCAAGGCCGGCGCCCGCGTGGTGGTGGTCGACCGCGAGAAGGCTCTGGCCCAACGGACGGTGGCGCTGATCGAGGAGGCCGGCGGCGAGGCCGTCGCCGTCGAGGCCGACGTCACCCGCGCCGCCGACTGCGCGGCGGTGGTGCAGACCGCGCTCGACCGGTTCGGCCGCCTCGACCTGCTCGACAACAACGTGGGCATCGGCAGCCGCGGCACCGTCATCGACGAGACCGAGGAGAGCTGGCGACACGTCATGCAGGTCAACGTCGACAGCATGTTCCTGATGGCCAAGCACGCGATCCCCGCCATGCGGCGGGCGGGCGGCGGTGCCATCGTCAACGTGTCGTCGATCTCGGCGCTGCGCCCGCGCGGCCTCACCGTCTACAGCGTCTCCAAGGGCGCCGTCATCGCGCTCACCCGCGCGATGGCCGTGGACCACGGGCGCGAGAACATCCGCGTGAACTGCGTGGCGCCGGGGCCGGTCTACACGCCGATGGTCTACGAGCGAGGCATGAGCCCGGTCGCCCGCGACCGCCGGCGCCAGGCCTCGGCCCTCGGCATCGAGGGCACCGGCTGGGACATCGGCCACGCCGTGCGCTTCCTGCTCTCCGACCACGCACGCTATGTCACCGGTCACGTGCTCGTCGTCGACGGCGGCACCACGCTGTCCGCGCCCGAGCGCGACTCCTCATCGCATTGACGCCATGGCCAAGACGATCGCGGCGCTGATCGAGGATCGCTTCGGGTTGCCGACCACGGTCGGCGCCGACCGGCCCGCCGAGGGGACGGTGGCGCAGCTGCTGGCCCACCGCACCCATCGTCGCTACAAGACCGACCCGGTGCCCGACGACGTGCTGGAGATCGCGCTGGCGGCGGCGCTGTCGGCCCCGTCGAAGTCCGACCTCCAGCAGGTCGGCGTTGTCCTGGTGAAGGATCGGGCCAAGCAGGCCACGATCGGCGGCTGGATCCCCGACATGCCGTGGATCGCCACGGCGCCGCTGTTCATGGTGTTCTGCGGCGACCACCGTCGCATCCGTCGGATCTCCGGCGAGCTGCGCCACCGCCCCTTCCCCAACGACACCCTCGACATGTTCATGAACGCCGCGGTCGACGCCGGCCTCGTGCTGCACGGGTTCATCACCGCCGCCGAGGCGCTGGGGCTCGGCTGCTGCCCCATCAGCGTCGTGCGTAACCACGTCGAGAAGCTGAGCGAGCTGCTGGAGCTGCCGGCCGGCGTGTTCCCCGTGGCCGGGTTGACGGTCGGCTATCCGAGCCAGCCTGGCTGGATCAGCCTGCGACTGCCGCCCGCGCTCACCGTCCACACCGATCGCTACGACGACGCCGACCTGCCCGCCGAGCTCGACGCCTACGACCGCCGCCGCGAGGGCCGCCACGCCACACCGCCGTCGGGCCAGCGTTTCGTGGAGCGCTTCGGCGTGGCCGAGCCGTACGGCTGGTCGGAGGACAAGGCGCGCCAGTACTCGGTGCCCGAGCGCCACAACTTCGGCCCGTTCATCCGCGGCCACGGCTTCGGGCTGGCCTGACGTGGACGAGGCTCGCATCGCCCCCCGCGAGCCTCCCTACCCGGAGGCGATCACCGCCGCGCTGGAGCGAATCATGCCGCCCGGCGTGGCGCCGCTCACCCTGTTCCGCACGCTGGCCGTGAACGAGCGGGTGTTCCTGCGGCTCATGGCCGGCGGCCTGCTTGACCGTGGCTCGATCACGCTACGGGAGCAGGAGATCGTCATCGACCGCACCTGCTCCCGCTGCGGCGCCGAGTACGAGTGGGGCGTGCACGTCGCCTTCTTCGCCGAGCGGGTGGGCTTCACCGAGCGTGAGATTGCCGGGACGTGCGCGCCCGACCCGGCGACAAGCGGGTTCGACGCCCGCGAGCAGCAGCTGCTGCGGCTGGTCAACGAGCTCCACGACACGGCCCGAGTGAGCGATGGGCTGTGGCAGGCGCTGCGCGCCGCGTGGAGTGAGGAGCAGCTGATCGAGCTGCTGGCGCTGGCCGGTTTCTACCACCTGATCGCGTTCACCACCAACGCCTTCCGCATCCCGCTCGAGTCGTACGGCGCGCGCTTCCCGGCGCGCTGAGCCTCAGCGGCCCTGACGACCGCGCTCGTCCTTGGCGCGCCCGTCGCCCGGCCGCGCCGGCGGCACGCGCGGAGCAGCGGCCGGCCGGTGCTGCGCCGCGGGATGCACGGCCTCGGGCCGTCGCCCGGCGTCCGGCGCCGCCGCCCGCCGCGGCGCCTCGACCCGTGGTGCCTCCGCGCGCGGCGGCTCCGGCCGGCGCATCTCCACCCGTGGGGCCTCTGACCGTCGCGGCTCGGGCCGCGGCGCCTCGACGCGCGGCGGCTCCACGCGCGGCACGTCCTGCCGTCGCGGCTCCGGACGCGGCGTATCCACCCGCGGAATCTCCGGCCGCCGCGGCTCGACATCCGGTGGGGTCTCCACGCGCCGTGGCGTGTCCACCCGCGGGACCTCGGGCCGCCGCGGCGTTTCCACGCGTGGCTCCGGGCGCGGCGCCTCCACCCGCGGAGTCTCCGGCCGCCGCGGCTCGACGACCCGTGGCGTCTCCACCCGCGGGGCGTCAACGCGCCGCGGCGTCTCCACCCGCGGCTCCGGCCGTGGCGTGTCCACCCGCGGGACCTCGGGGCGGCGCGGCGCCTCCACTCGAGGCGCGACCCGCGGCGTGTCCACGCGCGGAGTCTCGGGCCGCCGCGGTGTTTCTACCCGTGGCTCCGGCCGCGGCGCGTCCACGCGCGGAGTCTCGGCGCGGGGCGTCTCCCGCCGCGGCCCTTCCACTCGTGGAGCGTCCGGGCGACGGTCGTCGCCTCGCGGCCGGTCGGCACGCGGCGTGTCGATGGTGCGCGGACGATCACCCGGTCGCGCGTCACGCTCACCGTCGCGCCCCACTCCCGGTCGCGCGTCACGCCGGTCGTCGCGCCCGACCGGCGGCTCCGGCCGTGCCGCCGGCGGCCGCGAGAACACCACGCGCCGCCGGACCTGGTCCTCGGGCGGGCGCTGGGCGTGGCCGCCGGCGCCGCGGAAGCTCACGGCGTCCGGCTTCACGTCGAGCCGGCCGTGCACGGGCCGCAGTCGCCCGACGTCGGGCCGCGCGATCCGGCCGTCGCGGACGGCGCCCCGGCCGAAGTGATCGGAGCGCACCACCACCACCGCATTGACGACGGTCACGTTGCGATGAACGGTCAACTGGTGCACTCGGGGACCGCCCCAGCCGCCCCACCACGGCCGCCCGACGAACCCCGTCCGGCCCCACCAAGGAACGACCGGCTCGCCCCAGCCGAGGGCGACCCAGCCGATCGACGGGCCGCCGATCGCCGGTGAGCCGAAGAACGCCACGAGCGCGGGCGCGTACGCGGGTCGCACGACGATCGGGCCCGGCGCCCACGCCCACCGGCCGCCGAGCGACACCCAGCGACCGTAGTGGTACGGGGCCCAGCCCCACGACGCGGTGTCGAGCCACGTCCACCCGAAGCGCGGGTCCCAGATCCAGCGACCGCTGCTGTACGGCGCCCAGTCGGCGGCGACGCCGGCCGGCACCCACACCGAGCCGTAGGTCGGATCCGAGCGCCAGGCACCGTGGCGCTCCAGCTCGTCGGCGCCGTAGACCTGGGGCGGCACGTAACGGGCACTGACCGGGGCCACCAGCGCCGCGGTGCGGGCGTCGTTCCAGCGATCCCACACGTCGGGCTCGGCGGCGGCGAGGCGGCGCACCGTGCCGCCCTCGAGGATCACGGCCTCCCCGGGTGCGATGGCGCCGCCGGGACCCTCCGCGGTCGTCAGGCTGGCCCGGCCCGAGCGCCGCGTGACGAACGAGGTGCGCTCGCCGGCGACATCCACACGGTAGTAGCCCGGCTGGTCGATCGTGAACGCGGCGGCAGGCGTGTCGATCTCCAGCACGTCGCCGGGATCGACGCTCCGGAGGTCGAGAGCGACGTGGCCGGCCGTCACCCGGAGCTGCACGAAGCTCGGGTCGTGCCGGGTCAGCGCGAGCTGGCTATCGCCCCAGGCACGCACGAAGGCCTGCCCGCCCACCTGGACCTCGAGATTTCCATCACGGCTGGTGTACAGCTCGTCGCCCTCGGCCAGCGGCGTGTTGACCTGAGCCGGCGCCCAGTCGTCACCGCCCGGGCGCCAGAATGAGACGGAGCCGGTGGTGTAGCTCAGGCGGGGCGGCGTGGCGTCGGCCGCGGCCTCGCTCTCCGCGGAGGCCCCGGCGTGGCCGGCCAGCCCGAGCAGCGTGGCGAACACCATCACCGCGGCCAGGGTCCGTCTCAGCATGGCGACATCCTCCATGGGATCACGCCAATGAGACGAACGGAGCCCCGGGATTCTTCATCGAACCCCGGGGCTCCGTGTCAGGAAGGGAACGCGAGGGTCAGGATGCGGTGCAGGTCCGTCCCGAGGCTAGCCGGGCCACCGTCGCGGAGAACTCGACGACCTGTACGGGCTTGGCAAGGTGGTCGTCGAAGCCGGCCTGGCAGACCCGCTCCTTCGAGTGACGGACCGGATCACCGGTGACCGCCAGCGCCGGGATGCGGTTACCAGGAAGCTCACGCAGCGCGCGGATGAGCCAGTAGCCGTCGTCGCCGGGCATCATGATGTCACTCACGACGGCGTCGGGCGTCTCCTCCTGCGCCATCAGCAGGGCGGCGCGGGCGGAGGTTGCGACCCGGACGCGGGCTCCGGCCAAGCTCAGAACTTCTCGGTAGAGCTCCAGTGGCCCTGGATCGTCGTCGACAACAAGGACGGTCAGCCCTTCGAGCTTCCGCGAAAGCATATCCCCTCCTCAGGGTGGCTCTGTCCGGAGGGCTCGGCTCGCTCGCCGCCCTCTTCTTCGGTAACCCGGCTGTCAGGCTCGGTTGCCCTGACCCGTGGCTTTGCGTCCCAGCCTCACGACTGGTTTGCCGTTGTCGGAAGAGTTCCGAGGTCTCCCGGGTGGCAAGAGGTGGGCCAGGACTCCATCCCCCCGGAAATACGGCCGAGGAAAGAAAACGACCGCACCGGGCACGGGCGTTTTCTGACCGACCGGCGCCAGCCGATCCGGCCAGAAGGCGCCCAGCCTACCCCGGCCTGCCCCGTGACATCGCCCTGCGGATGGACTATAGTCCGCGTACCAAATGCGGAACGCAATTCCGACATGGGAACGGGCGGCGGCGCCGCCGCGGAGCATCCGAGGCCGCGTTGCCGTGGCGGGCGTCGGCGAGACGACCTACTACAAGCACGGCCAGGCGCCGGAGCCCGAGGTCAAGTTGGCGCTGCAGGCCATCCTCGCCGCCTGCGCCGATGCTGGCATCGAGCCGCGTGCCATCGACGGCTTCGCGTCCTACAGCAACGACCGCAACGATCCCTCACGACTGGCCGCCGCGCTCGGCATGCCGGAGCTGCGCTTCTCCAACATGCAGTGGGGCGGCGGCGGCGGCGGCGGCTCGGCCGCGGTGGGCAACGCGGCGGCGGCGATCGCCGCCGGCTACGCCGACTGCGTGGTCGTGTTCCGCGCGCTCGCTCAGGGCCAGTTCCAGCGCTTCGGGGCGGCGCCCCCGGCGCCCACCGCTTCCGGCGAGGCGGCGCTGACGTTTCCCTACGGGCTGATCTCACCGGCCCAGCGCTTCGCGATGCGGGTGATGCGCTTCATGCACGACCACGGCATCGGCCCCGAGGCGCAGCGGGCGATCGCGCTGGCCTCCTATCACCACGCGCAGAACAACCCCCGCGCGGTCATGCACGGGCGGCCGCTCACGCCCGAGGCGTACGACGCCTCGCGCTGGATCGTGGAGCCGTTCCGGCTCTTCGACTGCTGCATGGAGAACGACGGCGCCGCCGCGCTGATCCTGGTCGCGGCCGAGCGCGCGCGCGATCTGCGCCAGCGGCCGGCCTACCTGCTCGGCGTGGCCCAGGGCTCGGAGTACCGCAACGCCGCCCGCGGCCACAACGCGCCGACCTACGCCTCGGCCAGCTTCACCACGGTGGCCCCGCACCTGTACGCGATGGCCGGCGTCACCCCCAAGGACGTCGACGGTGGTGCAGAGCTACGAGAACTTCACGGGCGGCGTCCTCATGAGCCTGGTCGAGCACGATTTCTTCGAGCCGGACGAGGCCACCGACGTTCCTCACGCTCGACAACCTGATCGCGCCGGGCGGGCGCCTGCCGCTCAACACGAGCGGCGGCAACCTCGCCGAGTGCTACATGCACGGGCTCGAGCTCCAGATCGAGGCGGTGCGCCAGCTCCGCGGCCAGTCGACCAACCCGGTGCCGGGGGCGCGCGTCGCCATGGTCATCTCGGGCCCGATGGTCACACCGGTGTCGAGCATGATCCTCGGCACCGAGGACACGCTGTAGTGCCCGCCGACGCGACGTACTACCTGCCGCCCGGGCTGCCGCGCCCGGTGCCGGAGCCCGACGGCCTCGACGCGCCGTACTGGGAGGGCACCCGGCGTGGCGAGCTGCGCGTGCAGCGCTGCCGCGCCTGCCACGGCTGGCAGTGGGGGCCGGAGTGGATCTGCCATCGCTGCCTGGCCTTCGACCTGGAGTGGACGGTCGTGGAGCCGCGCGGCACGATCTACTCGTGGGAGCGGGCCTGGCACCCGGTGCACCCGGCCCTGCGCGGGCGGGGACCCTACGTGGTGATCCTGGTCGAGCTGCCCCACGCCGGGAGCGTGCGGATGATCGGCAATCTCCTCGGCGATCCGTTGCAGACGGTCACGATCGGGGCCGCGGTGGAGGCGGTGTTCGAGCCTCACGACGACGCGACCCCGCCGTTCACGCTGGTCCACTGGAGGACGACGGCATGAGCACGAGCGAGCTGATGATCAACGAGCCCAACGTGTGGCGCCTGCGCACACCCGGCCACGCGGGCTGGCCCCGCAGCGCCCGGCCCGGCGATCCCCGCAAGTACTTCATCGTCTCCGCCGACGCCCATGCCAACGAGCCGGCCGACCTGTGGGCCACGCGCATCGACGCCAAGTATCGTGAGCGGATCCCGCGCGTGACCGTCGACGCCAACGGCGTGAAGTGGCGCGTCTCCGAGGGCCACCGGCCCGACCGGCTGCGCACCGACGAGCTGGAGGGCGAGGACCGGCTGCGGCAGCTGGCCGGCGCCGACCCCGAGCTGCGCCTGCGCGATATGGACCGCGACGGCATCGACGCCGAGGTGATCTTCCCCAACAAGGGGCTGTCGATGTGGGCCACGCCCGACCCCGCCCTGGCCATGGCCCAGTGCCGGGTCTACAACGAGTGGGCGTGGGAGACCTTCGCGGCGTACAACGACCGCATGTCGCCGGCGGCGGCGATCGCGACGGCCGACCTGGAGGCCTCGATCGCCGAGGTCCAGCGCGTGGCCAAGCTCGGCTTCCGGGCGCTCACCCTGCCCTGCAAGCCGGTGTGGGGCGCCCACGACGTCGATCATCCGAACTACAACCTGCCGGTGTTCGATCCGCTGTGGGCGGCCATCCAGGACGCCAACCTGCCGATCACCTTCCACGTCTCGACCGGCCGCGATCCGCGCGCCTCCCGCGGCAACGGCGGCGCCGTCATCAACTACGTCTCGCACTCGCTGTCGCCGACGATCGAGCCGGTCGCCAACCTCTGCGCCTCCGGCGTGCTCTCGCGCTTCCCGCGGCTGCGCTTCGCCACCATCGAGGCCGGCATCGGCTGGGTGGCGTGGCTGCTCGACGCCATGGACGAGGCCTACCGCAAGCATCACTTCTGGGTGCGGCCCAAGCTGGCCAAGCTGCCGAGCGAGTACTTCCGCGAGCACGGCTTCGCCTCGTTCCAGGAGGATCCGGCCGGTCTGGCCCTGGCCGAGTCGACGGGCCTGGCCGACAACTTCATGTGGGGCAACGACTACCCGCACCACGAGGGCACGTGGCCGCACTCGGCCGAGGCCATCGAGCGCACGATGAGTCACCTGTCCGACGACAGCGCGGGCCAAGGTGCTCGGCCTCAACGCCGCCCGGCTGTTCGGCTTCGAGGTCCGCGGGTGAAGGTGAAGTCCCCGACGGCCGGGCGGGCCCGGGGGAATCCTCTGACCTCCACCGGCCATCGCGCGGCCAACCGGGTGGTCGACATCCTGGAGCTGCTGGCCGCCAGCCGCGACGGCCTCGCCCTGCGCGAGGTCAGCGCCCAGCTGGAGGCGCCCAAGAGTAGCCTGCTGCCGCTGCTCCGCGCGCTGACGGCGCGCGGCTACCTGGAGCAGACGCGGGGCGGCGAGTATCGACTGGGCCCGGGCGTGCTCGAGCTGGGCGGCGCCAGCTCGGCCCAGCGGGAGCTGGCCGACGTGGCGCGGCCGGCGCTGCTCGAGCTGATGCACCGCACCCGCGAGACGGTGTTCCTCGGCACGCTCGCCGCCGACGGCGTGTCGGTGGTGTACGTCGACAAGGTCGACAGCGAGCAGATCATCCGCTACTCGGCCGGCGTCGGCGACCGCCGGCCGCTGCACGCGACGTCGACCGGCAAGGCCATCCTCGCGTTCCTGCCGCCCGCGCAACGGGAGGCGATGCTGGGCACCCTGCCGCTGCCCCGCCACACCGATCGCACGGTGACGAGCCTCACCACGCTGCGCGACTCGCTCGACGAGATCCGCCGTACCGGCGTCTGCGTCAGCCTCGACGAGATGGTGCGGGGCGCCTCCGGCGTGGCGGCGCCGCTCTTCGACCGTCACGGCCGGGTGGCCGGCGCCTGCACGATCGGCGGCCCCACCGACCGGGTGCGGCCGCGCCTGCGCCAGCTCGCGGCCGAGGTGAAGGACACGGCGCGCGCGATCTCGTCGCTGCTCGGATATCGCCCCCACGACGACCGCAAACCGGCCGGGAGGACATCATGAAAGTCGGCATCTCGCTGAACATGTTGACCAAGGAAGGGCGCTCGGACGCCTCGGTGTTCGCCGAGCACCTGGCACTGGGAGATCTGGCCGAGCCGCTCGGCTTCGACTCGATCTTCGCCCTCGAGCACCACTTCACCGGCTACGCCATGTCGCCGTCGCCGACGCAGCTGCTCAGCTACTTCGCCGGCCGGACCAAGCGGGTGGCGCTCGGCACTGCCGTCATCGTGCTGCCCTGGCACGACCCGGTGCGGGTGGCCGAGCAGATCGCACTCCTCGACATCCTCTCCCACGGCCGCTGCGTGTTCGGCTTCGGCCGGGGCGCCGCCACCGTGGAGTACGCCGGCTTCCGCATCCCCATGGAGGAGGCCCGGCCGCGCTTCGTGGAGGCGGCCAAGATCGTGGTCAAGGCCCTGACTCAGGAGGTCTTCGACTGGGACGGCGAGTTCTTCAAGATCCCGCCCACCTCGATCCGGCCCCGGCCGATCTCGCACCCCGAGCGGCGCTTCTACGCCTCGTCGGTGAGCCCGGAGTCGGCCGAGATCATGGCCAAGCTCGGCTTCGGCCTGCTCGTCATCATGCAGAACGAGTGGCCGAAGGCGGCCGAGGACATCCGGCGCTACCGCGACATCACCGCCAGCGTCGGCCACGCGCCGCGCCCGCCCATCATCTCCACCAACATCTCGGTGGCCGAGAGTCGCGAGGAGGCCCACGAGCGCGCGGCCCGGTACCTGGCCCGCAAGTGGGACTCGATCGACGCCCACTACCACTTCTCCGATGGCCACCTGGCCACCGTGAAGGGCTACGAGTTCTACGGCGGCATGGCCAAGACGTACTCGAAGATGAAGGACGAGGGCTACCGCAAGAAGGCGACCGAGTTCTACGTCAAGATCCAGGTGGTGGGCACGCCGGACGACTGCATCCAGCAGATCGGCGAGCTGCAGAAGCTGACCGGGCTCAGCCACCTGGTCGGCGAGTTCGGCTACGGCGGCATGCCGCACGAGGACGCCCAGCTCAACATGCGGATGTTCGCGGACCGCGTCATGCCCGTGCTCCAGCGCGACCGGGCGTTCGCGGGCCCGGCCGCCGACGCCCCGGCCGCCGACGCCGGCGTGCTCGGCTCGACCGGCATCTTCGCCCCGGCGTGAGGGTGATCCCCGAGCTCCGAGCGAGATAGCGGGGCCCGCACGCCCAGAGCTGGGGCTGGGCATCGACGTCGTCGCGTGTCGCAGGAGGAGAGCATGATCACGAAGTTCGCCACGGTGTACGCGGGCCACATCGACCTGCCGGACATGGGCCAGATGGCCACGCCCGCCAACGAGCGCCGGTACTCCAACCCGCAGCTCGCCTCCGTCTTCGCCAAGACCGACGTCGTGGCCAAGACGATGGACGACCTCGGCTACCACGCGATCTGGCTGGCCGAGCATCACTTCCAGCACGAGGGCTACGAGTGCATCCCCAACGTCCTCATGGCGGCGGTGCACCTGGCCCACGTCACCAAGCAGATCCGCATCGGCTGCGGCTTCAACATCGCGCCCATGTGGCACCCGCTCCGGCTGGCCGAGGACTTCGCCACCGCCGACATCCTCACCAAGGGCCGCGTGATCTTCGGGGTGGGCCGCGGCTACCACAGCCGCGAGGTGGAGACGTTCGGGGCGCCGATCCTCGACGGCGAGGCCAACCGCGAGCTGTTCGAGGAGCAGGTCGAGATCATCATGAAGGCCTTCACCCGGGAGTCGTTCTCCCACCACGGCAAGCACTACACGCTGCCGCCGGCGGTGCCGTATCGCGGCTACGAGCTGAAGGAGATCACGCTGGTGCCCCGCCCGGTCAACCAGCCGGTGGAGTGCTGGCAGCCCATCGTCAGCGCCAAGCCGCGCGCGCTCGACTTCATGGTCCGCCACGACATCAAGGGCGTGATCGGCGGCGGGGCGGCCACCATGGCCGAGGGCCCCATCGCCGGCTATCGCGAGGCGGCCGCCCGGGCCGGCCGCGACCTGAAGCCCGGCCAGAACCTGTGCCTGGGCATCTTCATCCACCTGGCCGAGACGCGCGACAAGGCCGTGCGCGAGATCACGCCGTACTACGAGGAGCACGTGAAGATGTTCGGGCCGCTCGGCTTCGTGCCTGGCGCCACCCCCGCCCAGATCGAGGCCTCGTCCAAGCGCGGGGGCTGGGGCGCGGCCGGCGTGCCGCGGGTCGAGGACTACATGAAGACGGGCGCGTGGTTCGCCGGCCCCCCCGAGGAGCTGATCGCCTACCTCAAGGATCTGGAGTCACGCTACCCCGGCCTCGAGCACGTGAACGTCAGCATCAGCATGGGGACCCCGCAGAGCGTGATGGTCGAGCAGCTCACGGCGTTCGGCCAGGAGGTCATGCCGAAGTTCACGCAGCGCTCGGCCTGAACCCGGCGGCCTCGAGATGCTCACCCGGGTCCTCACCGAGACGGACGTGCCGGCCTTCTACGAGGTTCGACGCCGTGCGCTCCACGGTGAGCCCGAGGCGTTCGGAATGGCGCCCGAGGAGATGTCGTCGGTCGAGGCGCTCACCCAGCAGTTCAGGGCCCAGGCGAGCGGGCAGGACGCCTTCATCATGGGGGCGTTCACCCCCGAGCTCGTGGGGACCGTCGGGTGCATGCGGGAACCCCGCGTCAAGCGCCGTCACGTGGCCCTGATTTGGGGCGTCTACGTCTTGCCGGAGTCGCGGGGCGGCGGACTCGGCCGGCGGCTCCTGCTCGACACCATCGCGCGGGCGAGAGCGTGGCCGGATCTCGAGCAGCTCCGGCTCGACGTGACCGCCACCAACCTGGCGGCCCGAAGAATCTACCTGTCGTGTGGCTTCCAGGTCATCGGTCTCCGGCGGGGAACGCTGAAGGTCGAGGGCCGCTACTACGACGAGGAGATGATGGCCCTCGACCTCCGCTGACTCGTTGCGGCACCGGATGGTGCGGCCTATACTGCCGCCCGGTGGCACTCCGGATCGGCGTCGACATCGGCGGGACCTTCACGGACCTCGTTGCGCTGGACGAGGCGACCGGTGCGCTGCGCAACACCAAGGCGCTCAGCACCCCTCAGGCGCTGCTCGACGGCGTGATCCGCTGCGTCGACCAGGCCGGGGCCCACCTGGAGGACTGCCGGCTCGTCATCCACGGCACCACCATCGGCATCAATGCCCTGCTCGAGGGCAAGGGGGCCCGTACCGGCCTGCTCACCACCGCCGGGTTCCGCGACGTGCTGGAGATCGGCCGCGCCAACTACCTGAGGATGTACGACGTCCTCTACAAGCGACCGGCACCGCTGGTCCCGCGCGGGCGCTGCCTGGAGGCGCCGGAGCGGCTGAGCGCCCGCGGCGATGTCCTGCTGCCGCTGGACGAGAGCGCGGTGCGGGCGGCGGCGCGACGCCTGGCCTCCGAGGGCGTGCAAGCGGTGGCGGTCACGTTCCTGTTCTCCTACCGCAACCCGGCCCACGAGCAGCGGGCCGCCGAGATCCTCGCCGAGGAGCTGCCCGGCGTGGCCCTCTCCGTCTCCCACCGGCTGACCCAGGAGTGGCGCGAGTACGAGCGGACGAGCACCACCGTCGTCAACGCCTACGTACTGCCGATCGTCGGTCGCTATCTCGGCACCTTCGGAACTCGCCTGGGTGAGCGCGGCTTCCGCGGCCAGATCCTCATCACCCAGTCCAACGGCGGCGCCTTCTCGCTGGAGGCCGCGCGGGCCAAGCCGGTGCACACGATCGAGTCGGGGCCGGCGGCGGGCGCGGTCGGCTGCGCGAGCCTGGCCGGCGTGCTCGGCCTCGACCGGCTGATCTCCTTCGACATGGGCGGCACCACCGCCAAGTGCGCCATCGTCGACGGCGGCATGGTGCAGACGACCGACGAGTACCACGTCGACGGCCGGCCCCTGCGCATCCCGGTGATCGACATCCGCGAGGTGAGCGCGGGCGGCGGCACCATCGCGTGGATCGACGCCGGCGGCGCCCTCACGCTGGGGCCGCAGAGCGCGGGGGCCGAGCCCGGCCCCGTGTGCTACCGGCTGGGCGGCGCCGAGCCGACCGTGACCGACGCCAACGTCGTGCTCGGCCGCATCGACGGCTCGCGGTTCCTGGGCGGCACCATGCCGCTGGATACCGCCGCCGCGGTCCGGGCCGTCGACGACCGGCTGGCCGGCCCGCTGGGCCTGTCCGGGCTTGCCGCCGCCGCCGGCGTCATCCGGCTGGCCGAGGTGAAGATGGCCCTGGCCGTGCGCAGCATCACCGCCGCTCGCGGCCTCGATCCGCGCGACTACGTGCTGGCCGCCTACGGTGGCGGCGGCCCGCTGCACGCCGTCGCCATCGCGCGCGAGCTGGGCATCCCCCGCGTGGTCATCCCGCCGGCGCCGTCGACGTTCTCGGCGTGGGGGATGCTGGCCACCGATCTGCGCCACGATCTCGTGCGCACCGTGCTGGAGCCGCTCGAGCAGACCGACGCCGCCTGGGCTCAGGCCCGCTACGCGGAGATGCAGGGCGAGATCGCCGCGATCCTCCCGGGCGACGGCGCGCCGGTCACCCATCGCGCGGTGGACATGCGCTACTTCGGCCAGGAGCACACGGTGACCGTGGCGCTCGCTGAGCTCGACGACTGGGCCAATCTCCGCAAGCAGTTCGACGACGCCCACGAGCGTGCCTACGGCTACGCCGCCCCCGACGTCGAGGTCCAGCTCCTCAACCTCCGCCTCGCCATCGTCTACCCGATCGCGCGCCCCCACCTCCCCGCCCTCGAGCCCCGCACGTCGGGCGCACCGCCGTTCACAACGCGGATGGTCTACTCGATGCGCTCGGGCGGACAGGCAGCGTTCCGTGTCTACCAGCGGGATGATCTTCGTCCCGGGGACGCGATCGAGGGGCCGGCCGCCGTGGAGGAGCCAGGGACGACGACCATCGTCGACACCGGCGACAATCTTTCGGTCGAGAACCACGGCTGCCTCATGATCCAGCTGAACGCCTCCGAGGCGCTGGGGGGTGTCGGGGGGAGCGAGCATCGCTCCCCCTGACATGACAAAATCACGTGGCCACGCTCGATCCCATCACCGTCCAGGTCATTCGCGCCGCCCTCAACGCCGCCGCCGAGCGCATGCGCATCACCATGATCAAGACGGCGTACAACCACATCATCAGCGAGAGCCTCGACTTCGGCTGCGCCATCTTCGATCCCGACGGTGCAGATGATCGCCCAGGGCATCGGGCTGCCCGTCTTCCAGGGCCACCTGGGTTTTCCGATCGAAGCCACGATTCAAGACCGGGGGATGGACGCGTTCCGCGAGGGCGATATTTTCATCCACAACGATCCCTACGCGGGCAACGGCAACCATCTGAACGACGTGGCCATGACGGCGCCCGTCTTCTGGGAGGGGCGGCTGGCCGGCTTCGTCTCGGTGAAGGCCCACTGGAGCGACGTGGGCGGCCCGGTGCCGAGCAGCATGCAGGTGGGCTCGCGCGAGTTCCGGCAGGAGGGGCTGCGCTTCCAGTCCGTGCGTCTGTTCAGCCGCGGCGAGATCAACGAGGAAGTCATGCGGATGATCCGCGGCAACATCCGCACCGAGAGCGGCACCCTCAAGGACGTCCAGGCCATGATCGCCGTGTGCCGCACCGGCGAGGCCTCGTTCCACGAGATCCTCGCCCGGTACGGTCGTGAGACCGTGCTGCGAGGCCGCGGGCATCTTCATGGAGCAGTCCGAGCGTCGCACGCGAGCAGCGCTGGCCGCGATCCCGACCGGCACCTACGAGGCGGCTGGCACACTTCGACAACGACGGCATCACGCTCGACCGGCCCGTGCGGGTGGCCATGGCCATCACCGTCGCCGACGGCGGCATGACCGTCGATTTCACGGGTTCCGACGCCCAGGTGGCGGGGCCGTTCAACTGCGGGGACGCCATCACGATCAGCGCCTGCCGGCTGCTGATCAAGTGCCTGACCACGCCCCACGATCCGGTCGACGAGGGGTGCTTCCGCCCGCTGCGCGTCGTCATCCCGCCCCGCTCGGTGCTGGCGGCCGAGGAGCCGGCCCCGACGGCGCGCTACTACGTGCCGATCAACCTCCTCATCGAGCTGGGGCTGCGCGCGCTGGCGCCGGCCATACCGGACCAGGTGCCGGCCGGCGCCTACGGCGACCAGATGCCGACCATCGCCTTCGGCACCCACCCGCAGACCGGCCGACTCTACATCCAGGGTGACCTGAACGCCGGCGGCGCCGGCGCCCGTCCCGCCGCCGACGGCGAGTCGGCGCTGATCATCTTCGCCGGCTCGACGGCGCGCAACAATCCGGTGGAGGTCGTCGAGTCCCGGGTGCCGACGATGCGGATCGAGACGTACGGCCTCCGCCAGGACTCGGGCGGCGCTGGCACCTACCGCGGCGGCCTCGGCATCGAGCGCGTCTACCGGTTCCTCGCTGACGCCTTCATCACCTTCAGCCTCGAGCGCAAGGCCACCCCGCCGTGGGGGCTGGGCGGCGGCGCCGCCGGCGCCGTCAACGGCGTCGAGATCACCTCCCCCGACGGCGCCGTGCGCCACGTCCGCAAGGCCACCCAGCATCCGATCGCTGCCGGCGAGGTGGTGCGCATCATGACGGGCGGCGGCGGGGGCTGGGGCCCGCCGGCCGGGCGCGACCCGGAGGCGGTGCGGCGCGACGTCCACGAGGGCTACGTCTCCGCCGCGGCGGCGCAGCGCGACTACGGCGTCACGGTCAACGGCGGCTGACGTGACCGCCCGGGCGATTCGCTGCGGCACGCTCTTCGACGGCACCGGTGCTGCCCCCGTTCGCAACGCCGTGGTCACCGTGCAGGACGGCCGGATCACTGCCATCGGCCCCACGAGCCCCGGCCGGGGCCGAGGTGCTCGACCTCGGCGACCGGTTCGTGATGCCCGGGTTGATCGACTGCCACAGCCACGCCTCGATCGTGCCGGGCGACGGCGACCAGCTCGGCCAGCTCTGCCGCGGCCCGGTGCCGCAGGCGCTGGCCGCGACGCGGAATCTCCGCAAGGATCTCGCCGCCGGAACGACCACGATGCGGATCATGGGCGAGGAGCACTTCGTCGACGTCGACGTGCGCGAGGGCATCGAGGCCGGCGTCATCACCGGTCCGCGCCTGCTGGTGGCGGGCCGGGGCCTCGCGGCCAACAACGGCCACGGCCGCGCGCTCACCAGCTACGACGGCGTGGACGACGTGCGGCGCGGCGCCCGCGAGAACCTGCGGCGCGGGGCCAACCACGTGAAGATCTTCGTGACGGGCGGCGTCAGCTCGCCCGGAACCACACCGACCTCCAGCGCCTACACGCGCGAGGAGATCCGGGCGGCGGTGGAGGAGGCCGATCGCGTCGGCAGCTACGCGGCCGCTCACGCCCACGGCGGCCCCGGGCTGCGGCTGGCCGTGCAGGAGGGCGTGGGCACCATCGAGCACGGCGCGCTCGCCACCGACGAGGACATCGCGCTCATGATCGAGCGGCGCGTGTGGCTGATCTGCACGTTCGGGATCTTCCTGCACCCGACCGGGATCGAGGGCGGCGACGGCCAGCGCCCGGCCATCATGGACAAGCTGCAGTGGACGCGCCGGGTCGTGGCCGAGAACTTCCCCCGCCACCTCGCCTCCGGCGTCCGCTTCGCGGTCGGGACCGACGCCGTGCACGGCTGCCTGCCGTTCGAGCTGCAGACGCTGGTGCGGCTGGGAGTCTCGCCGGCCGACGCGCTGCTGGCCGGGACGCGCTGGGGAGCCGAGGCCTGCCGTGTCGACGCCGAGGTCGGCACGCTGCAGGCGGGCAAGCGCGCCGACCTGATCGCGGTGGACGGCGACCCGCTGAAGGACATGGGTGCGCTGGACCGCGTGACCACCGTGATGAAGGCCGGGACCATCTACGACGGAGTCTTCGGGAGGAGCCAGCGATGAGCGAGATCAACGGGACCCATCGACCGGACGCACCCATCGGCCTCAGCCGCCGCGAGTGGCTGGCCGGGGCCGCGGCGGGCGTCGGTACCATCACCGCGCCCGGTGTGCGCACGGCCTTCGCCCAGGGCACGCCCAAGCGGGGTGGCACCCTGCGCGTGGCCACCGTCGACAAGCCGGTGAACATGGACCCCGGCTACGCCCAGCTCTACTCGTCGCTGCAGATCTACCAGAACGTCTACAACAAGCTGGTCTACGTCGACGAGTCGGGGCAGTTCGTCCCCGGTCTGGCCAAGTCCTGGAAGCAGGAGAACGACAAGGCCTGGCTGTTCGACCTCGTCGACAACGCCGTCTTCCACAACGGCGAGCCGCTGACCGCCCAGGACGTCGTCTTCACCTTCACGCGGCTGCTCGACGCCAAGAACAAGCTGCCCATGCGCATCTTCTTCTCGCCGGTCGAGGCCGTGGAGGCGGTGGGAACCCACCAGGTGCGCTTCCACCTCACCAAGCCGTTCGGGCCGCTGCTCGCCATGCTGTCGCAGGCCACCGAGGTCGTGAACGAGAAGGCGCTGAAGGAGAAGGACCCCAAGCTGTTCCCGGTCGGCACCGGGCCCTTCAAGTTCGTCGAGTGGGTGAAGGACGACCACGTCACGCTGGAACGGTGGGACAAGTATTACCGACCCGGCCGTCCCTACCTCGACCGGATCATCTTCTATGCGCCGGCCGACGACACCGTGCGGCTCACCGGGCTGCAGACCGGCCGCTACAACTGGATCCAGACCGTCCCGCCCCAGCGCATCCCCGAGCTGGAGCGCGGCCGTGATCCGAAGACCTCGCCGGGCCGGCCGTACCTGCCCTTCTATCTCAACCTGAACGCCAGCAAGCCGCCGTTCAACGACAAGCGGATGCGGCAGGCGATCGCGTGGGCGATCGACCGCGCGGAGATCGTCAAGCTCGTCTACTTCGGCAGCCACGTCGTCACCGCCGAGCCGACACCGGAGCCGAGCCCGTGGGCGACCGGCGTCAACGCCCACAAGGGCGGCCCCGACCTGGCCAAGGCCCGGCAGCTGATGGCCGAGGCCGGCGTCACCGGTGGCCTCACGCTGACCTACCTGGTGAAGTCGCAGGTACCGGTGCTGGTGAAGACCGGCGAGATCCTGCGCGAGCAGCTCAAGAAGATCGGCATCACGCTCGAGGTGCAGCCGCTGGAGTCCGGCCAGTACTTCGAGGCGATGGTCGGCAAGAAGTTCGACATCGTGGGCGGCTGGTGGAGCGTCACCGTCGATCCCGACATGTTCTACTCGCCCCTGCAGCACTCGACCTCGCCCTGGAACTTCTCGGGCTTCAAGTCCGAGGAGGCCGACAAGCGGATCGACGCCTTCCGCTTCACCACCAGCCCGGCCGCCCGCAAGAAGATGTACCCCGAGCTGGTCCGCTGGTTCCAGGAGGAGGGCTCGATCGTCGTCTTCAGCAACGAGATCCAGCGCTACTGGATGAAGCCCAACGTCAACGGCTCGGTGCCGCTCGGCTCCCTCGAGCTGAGGTTCGAAGACACCTGGATCGCCTGACCGCCGGGAGCTACGCGGCGCGCCGGCTGCTGCTCGCGGTGCCGCTGCTCCTCGGCATGAGCCTGCTGGTGTTCGGGCTCATGCGGCTGGTGCCGGGGGACCCGGCGATCGCCGTGCTCGGCTACAAGGCGACGCCGGAGGGGGTCCGCGCGCTGCGCGAGGCCTTCCACCTCGACGAGCCGGTGCTGCAGCAGTACCTGCGCTGGCTCGGGGGCGCCGCCCGCGGCGACTTCGGCCTCGACTTCCGCCAGAACGAGCCGATCGGTCGCATGATCCTCGACCGCCTCCCCGTCACCCTCGAGCTCACGCTGCTGGCCACCGCCTGCGCCGCGCTCATCGGGATCCCGCTCGGTCTGCTCGGCGGCGGCCGCCGCGGGAGCGTGGCCGATCGGGCCGCCCAGGCCGTCGGCCTGCTCGGCATCTCCATCCCCGACTTCTGGCTCGGCATCATGCTGATCCTCGGGCTCTCGCTCGGCGCCGGTCTGCTGCCCTCGGCGGGCTTCGTGCCGCTCACCGAGAGCCCCGTCGACAACCTGCTGCACCTCGTGCTGCCCGCGCTCACCCTGGCCCTGAGCCGGGCAGCGGTCCTGGGGCGGCTGACGCGAGCGGCCGTGCTCGACGTCGTGCCCCGCGCCTTCGTGCAGTTCGCGCGGGCCAAGGGGCTGACCGAGGGGGCCGTGCTCTTTCGTCACGTGCTGCCCAACGCCGCCATCCCCATCGTCACCGTCCTCGGGCTGCAGGTCGGCTACATGCTGGGCGGCGCCATCGTGGTCGAGATGATCTTCACGCTGCCCGGCGTGGGTCGGCTGACGCTCGACGCCGTCCTCGAGCGCAACTACCCGGTGGTGCAGAGCGCGGTGCTGGTCATCGGCGCCATGTTCATGCTGGTCAACCTCGCTACCGACATCGTCTACGGCCTGATCGACCCGCGGGTGCGGCGCCGATGAGGCACGGCCGGGTGGCGTTGACCGGCCTCTGCCTCGTGGCCGCCCTGGCGACGGCGGCAGCGATCGCCCCGGCCTTGCCCATCGGCAGCCCTACCGAGATCTCGAAGGACCGTGCACTGGCCGGCCCCACGGCAGCGGAGCCGTTCGGCATGGACGACCTCGGACGCAGCGTGCTGAGCCGCGTGATCCACGCCTACCGCGTCTCCCTCGGCGTCGCCGTGACCGCCGCCCTCCTGGCGTTGGCGATCGGGGGACCGCTCGGCCTGATCGCCGGCTACGCCGAGGGGCTCGCCGAGCACCTCATCATGCGGCCGCTCGACGTGCTGATGGCCTTCCCGGCCATCCTGCTGGCCATCGCGCTCATGAGCGTGTTCGGCACCGGCGCCGTGCTCGTCGCGGTCGCCCTGGCCGTCGTCTACACACCCATCGTAGCCCGCGTGGTGCGCGCCGCCGTGCTCGCCACCAAGGTGGAGGTCTACGTCGACGGCGCCCGCGCCCTCGGCGCCTCCGTCCCGCGGCTGGTGCTCGCCCACATCGTGCCCAACGCGGCCACGCCGGTGCTGGTGCAGGCCTCGGTTCTGATGGCGCTCGGCATCCTGGTCGAGGCGGCGCTCTCGTTCCTGGGCGTCGGCGTCCGCCCGCCTACCCCCTCGCTCGGCCTGATGCTCGCCGACGGCCGCGGCTTCATGCTCCAGGCTCCGTGGATGGTCGTCTTCCCCGGCCTGGCCATCATGCTGGCTGTGCTTGGCTTCAACATGCTCGCCGACGGCCTGCGCGACTGGCTCGATCGAGGACGCTGAGAGCGCCGGGGTGACACTCCGCGTCGGGGCGGCGTCGCCACGACGCCCACGCTCGTCCTAAGCCCGCATCGCGGCTGACCCCCGACCGTGGCACGGGCGCTGCACTCCCGCCCCCGCCATGCGACCTCTCACCGGGCTCCTCGCCGCGCTGCTCATCCTCGGCGGCGCCGGTGTCACCCACGCCGCGCCGCTGCGCACGCTGTACGTGGCCACGACCGGCAACGACGCCAACGACGGCTCACTGGGCGCGCCCTGGCGCACGCTACAGCGCGCCGCCAACCTCGTGCGGGCCGGTGACCAGGTGATCGTACGCCCGGGCAGCTACGCCGGTTTCAATCTCACCACCAGCGGCACCGCCGCCAATCCGATCCTGTTCAGCGCCGAGCCGGGCGTGATCGTCAACGCGCCGAACACGGTGCGGACGCAGGACGGCATCAACCTGGAGGGAGCCAGCTGGATCGTGATCGAAGGGTTCACCGTGATCGGGATGCCGCGCACCGGCATCCGGGCGGTCCTGAACCACCACGTGACGATCCGCCGCAACATCGGTGACGCCAACGGGCGCTGGGGCATCCTGACCGGCTTCAGCGACGACCTGCTGATCGAGGACAACGTGATGTCGCGCTCCGCGGTCGAGCACGGCATCTACGTGAGCAACAGCGGCGACCGTCCCGTCATCCGGCGCAACTACGTGTGGGGCAACTCCGCCAACGGCATCCACATGAACGGCGACCTCAGCCAGGGCGGCGACGGCATCATCACGGGCGCGGTCGTCGAGGCCAACGTCATCCACGGCAACGGCCGCACCGGCGGTTCCGGCATCAACGGCGACGGCGTGCAGGCCTCCCGCATCGTCAACAACATCCTCTACGACAACCACGCCAGCGGGATCTCCCTCTACCAGATCGACGGCGGCGCCCCCTCGCGCAACAACCTGATCGCCCACAACACGATCGTGCAGGCCGCCGACGGCCGCTGGGCCGTCAACATCCAGGACGCCAGCACCGGCAATCACGTGGTGAACAACATCTTGCTCACGCTGCACAGCTTCCGCGGCGTCATCGACATCTCGGCCGACAGCCTGCCCGGCTTCGTGAGCGACGCCAACGCCGTGACCGCACGCTTCACGATGAACGGCGGCAACTCCGTGCTGAGCCTGAGCGCGTGGCGCCAGGCCACCGGCCAGGACCTGCACTCCTTCGCCACCACGCCGGCTGCGGTGTTCGTGGACGTCACCGGCGGCGACTATCACCTGAGCGCCGGCGCGCCGGCCCGTGACACCGCGCTGGTGACGACCGACGTGACCACCGACTTCGACGGCAAGGCGCGACCGATCGGCGGCGCCGCCGACATCGGCGCCGACGAGTGGGGCGACGTGGCCGCCCCGCCCCCACCGCCGGCCCCGGCCGATCTCGTCGTCACCGCCGTCTCCAGACCGCCGGCCAGCGTGCGGCGTGGCGGTCACTTCACGGTGACCGACACGGTGCGCAACACCGGGGGCACAGCCGCGGCCGCGTCGACGACGCGCTACTTCCTGTCGACGGATCCGGTGAAGAGCGCGGCCGACCGGGCCCTCGACAACCGGCGTCAGGTGCCGGGGCTCGCGCCGGGCGCGGCCTCGACCGGCAGCCTCAGCGTGCTGGTGCCGGCCAGCCTCCCGCGCGGCACCTACTTCCTGCTGGCCTGCGCCGACCAGGCGGCGGCGGTGGTGGAAGGCAGCGAGACGAACAACTGCCGGACGGCCACGACCTCGGTGAGCGTGCGGTAGCTACCGCACGGCCGGCGGCGATGCGCCGGGCGACTTCGTGCGGTCCAGCGCCGGCCACCGCTGGGCAACCTCCGGCAGCGGCGTCTCCTTGCCGGTCAGGCGCTCGATGGTGAGAACGTACAGCGTGATCTCACCCAGCCGCGGGAAGAACTCGCGGGGCCGCTCCCACGCCGGATCGCCGTACTTGCGCATCAGCTCGGCGAAGAAGCGGGCGCGGGCCGCCTCGGACTCGACGACGCGCAGGATCCCGAAGGCCACGACGCTGCGGTAGGCCACCGAGGTGTCGCACTCGAACCGCCCGTAGGCGAACACGTCGCCCGCCTCGTCCACCTCGAAGCACACGCGCGACTCGTGGTCGACGTTGCGGCGCAGGTGGCCGGGCGCCCGGGCATTGTGCAGCCACACCTGGCCGTCCAGCCACACGTACAGCAACGGCACCACGTACGGCCAGCCGTCAGGCCCCACGGTGCCCAGCCGCCCGCAGAAGCCCCCGGCCAGCGTCTCCCGAGCCCGCTCATCGGACATCAGCTTGTCGACGCGGCGCACCTGCGGCGGCCCGCTCATCCGCCGCTCCTCAGCGCGTGGGGCCGGGCGGCGGCGGGGGCGGCGTGGCCGGGGGTGGTGTCGGCGTGCTCCGCGGTGGCGCGGGCGTGGCGGCCGGGGGTGGCGGCGGGGGCGATCCCGGCGGAGGTGGCGGCGCGCCGGGCGGGAGCGCACTGGCCGGCGGGCACCGGAAGACCTGTGCATACACCCTCGACATGTCCTCGATGCCGAAGGTGAGCTGGGCGGTGTCGCCACCCAGTCGCACGATCTTGCGGCGGAGGTCCTTGATCGAGTCGTCGCTGGCCGAGCCCACCAGCGTACAGCCTCGCGTCACGGCCGGGTCGGTCGTGAGCCGCACCCGGGCCATCGCGATGCGCTCGAGATCCTGGGCGGTGGCGGTCGAGGCCGTCGCGAGCAGCAGCACCATCAGGCATCCCACGCGGGTCGTCATGCCGTTACTGTAGCCTCCTCGCGGCTTCCTCGCGCAGCTTCACCTTCTGGATCTTGCCGGAGCTGGTCATCGGAAAGTCGTCGACGAGCAGGACGTGGCGGGGGATCTTGAAGCTGGCGATGCGGCCCCGGCAGTAGGCCACGACCTCCGCCGCGGTCACCTGCTGGCCCGGCTCGCAGCGCACGAACGCCACGCCGACCTCGGTCAGTCGCGCATCGGGAACGCCGACCACCGCCGCCAGGTTGATGGCCGGATGGCCCATGAGATAGGCCTCCACCTCCATCGGATCGACGTTCTCACCGCCAATCTTCAGCATGTCCTTGTAGCGCCCGACGAAGCGTAGGTGGCCGTCGGCCCGCAGCAGTCCCATGTCACCGGTGTGCATCCAGCCCTCGGCATCGATGGCGGCGGCCGAAGCCTCCGGCTTGTCGTAGTAGCCGCGGGTGACGGTGTAGCCGCGTACCCAGATCTCGCCGGCGACGCCGGTCGGCTGGCCGCGCGCCGTGGCGGGATCGACGATGCGGATCTCGTAGCCGGGCGCCGGGTAGCCGGAGGCCTCGCACGACTGCTCCTCGGTGGAGTCGAGGCTGCCGATGGCGACGCCCACGCCGAACTCACTCATGCCGTAGCCGGACACCAGCGGGCCGAACAGCGCGCGGGCCCGCCGGGCCACCGGAGTGGAGCTGGCCATGCCGGCAGCGAAGATACCGGTGCGCACCGCGGACACGTCGCGCGCCTTCCGTCCGTGGGCCTCGATGAGCTCCTTGTAGTGGGTGTCGAAGCCGTGCAGCACGGTGGCCCGCTCGCTCTCGATGAGCGCGAGGCTCTCGTCGGGGTCGAACCCCTCGGTCAGCACCTGACGGGCGCCGGACACCATCGAGGTCAGCATGCCCTCGGAGAAGGCGAAGAGGTGGAACAGCGGCAGGTACATCATGATGGCGTCGTGCTCGGTGATGGCCAGCCGGAAGGCCCGGTCAGTCACGTTGCGAATCATCCGATGGCTGTGCATCACGCCCTTGGGAAAGCCCGTCGTCCCCGAGGTGTACATGAGGAAGGCGAGGTCCTCGGGATCGACCGCCTCCGCGGGCGCGGCCAGCGCCGCCGGGGCCACCGCCGCCGCGCGCTCGAGCAGGTCGGCCCAGGCCACCGTTCCGGGCGGGCATTCGTCGCCGAGCACGACGACACTTCTGAGCTGCGGCAACCGGCTCGCCCGGCCGTCCACCGGTACCAGCTCGCGCACCATCGCGAGATAGTCGATGGGGCCGGAGCGCTCGGCCAGGATCACCGTGGTGGCGGTGGACTGCTCGAGGATGTAGGCGACGTCGTCGGTTCGCAGGCGGGTATTGACCGGGACCAGCACGGCGCCGATGCGCATCACCGCGAAGGCGATCTCGATCCACTCCGGACGGTTGAGCAGCCACAGGGCGACCTTGTCGCCGGGCCGGACGCCGAGGGACAGCAGCCCCCGAGCGGCCCGCTCGACACCAGCCTCGACCTGCGCGAAGGTCCATCGTCGGCCGCGGAAGCACAGCGCCTCCCGCTCGCCCCAGCGGCGTGCGGCCCGGGCGGGCAGTGCCCCCAGCGTCGACCCCGCGTTCGGCTTCAGTTGGCGCTCCTCCACGAAAACGGAGCGAAGTGGCCGTTGTTGCCGCCGGAGGTCTCGTCCCAGTCGATGCCGAAGGCGTGCATGTGGCTGTGCGAGGCCCGGGCCAGCGCCAGCTTGGTCGCGGCCGGGTGGCCGACGTTGTCGAGGTAGATCGGCTCGTCGGGCCGGGCCCCGGGGATACCCTCGATGGCCAGGTCGAGCAGCCCTGGAATCACGACCGAGCGTCGCATTCCGCTGCCCTCGATCGTGATCGTGCGGGCCTCGGCGCCGCCGAAGCGCCCGATCAGCGGGGCCAGCGCAGCCATCGGTCCGCCGCTGCGGCCGCTGGCGATCGCCGTCAGCGCCTCGCGCTGGGCCGGCGAGGCCTGGACGTCCACGATCACGCCGACCGTCCAGTTCCCCTGGATCATCGGACCCGGCGTATGAAGCAGGACCGCGAAGGTCAGGCCGTCGAGCCGGGTGCCGTCGTACTCTCCGCGCTCTACACGAAACACGAGGCCGGCGTCGCAGTGCCCCTTCGTCGGCACCGCCGCCAGCCCCGAGGTGGGACAGGGACAGACGGAATCGCAGCTGCACGCCTCGAAGTACTCACCGCTGACCTGCCATCGGGCCGTTGCCGTTGCCATGGCCCCCTCCTGTTTGCTGCTCTTGTCACGGCGTCGGGGCGACGCCGCGCAGCGCCAGCGCCAGCCCTGGCCGGACCGCGACGGCCACGCCCAGCAGCACCAGCCCGACGCCGGTCGCCCGCGCGATCCATTCTCCACCCGTCAGCACCTTCTCCGCAGCCACCACGGCGGCGACGAGCAGGACCCAGGCGAGCCCCATCGCTCCCGCCCCCACCAGCACCAGCATGAGCGCCCAGCAGCAGCCCAGACAGTAGAGCGCGTGCGACCAGCCAAGCGCCAGGCTCCCTCGCCAGCCCTCACGCCAGTGCCCGAGCAGGAAGCCCAGAGGGCTGCGGCAGCGCCGCAGGCAGACGCGCTTGAGCGCCGAGAGCTGGAAAGCACCGGCCACGATCAGCATCACGGCGATGGCGTAGGCGCGCGCCGGCGCCGCGACGCCGCTCAGCGCCACGCTCACGAGGTACATCGGCACGCCCGTCGCCGCCCACAGGGCCAGGTAGACCAGCGTGAACAGCCCCACCGGCGCCGCGCGGCGCTCGCCCCGCTGGGTGGCCGCATACAGCGCGATCATGGGCAGTGCGCTGGGCAGCATCATCGCGGCCATCATGATCGCCCATGCCGCCACGAACGCCAGCCCGTCAGCCAGCGTGGGCGTCAAGACCATGTCCATGCCGGCCATATCGTCCGTCAGCATCGTCCACAGCACGTGGGCCCACGCCACCGCCGTGATCAGCAGCAGCACTGCGTAGGTCGCGATCCCCAGGCGAGCGCGCCGCTCCGTCGAATCCGTCGCCACGCTAGCTCGCTTCCCGGCGCGCGCCGACGGTCGTGGGAATCGGACGCGGGGCACCGAGCAGGCCCGCCCGGCTCGCGGTGACGAGCAGCACACCGGCCAGAGTGGCCACACCACCGGCGATCTCGGTAGCCGTGGGCCGGCCGCCGAAGAGGGTCGTCGACCACAGCCACGTCACGACCGGCGTGAGCGTGAGCACGATGGTCAGGAAGCTCATGTCCAGCCGCCGCAGCGCCAGGTAATAGACGCCGCGACTGAGCACGACGTTCACGGCCGCGGCCACCACCAGCCAGCCCCAGGCGACCGGCGAGGGCCACACCACCGCCCCCTGGGCCAGGGCCAGTCCCACCAGCACCGCCGCCACCGAGGCCACCCGGAAGAACATGAACTCGCCGAACGGGATCTCGCCGCCGAAGCGCTTCACGAGCGCCGAGTGCAGAGCATAGAGCGCGGTCGAGGAGACCACAATGATCGAGCCCCAGCGCAGGTAGTCGCCGGGCTGGAAGCTGATGAGTAGCACGCCGAGCACGGCGATCGCCGCGCCGATCACCTCGAGCCTCGCCAGCCGCTCACCCAGCCACGCCACGCCCAGCCCGACCCCGAACAGGATCGAGGTGCGCGACAGCAGTGAGGCCGTGCCGGGATCGACATACCGCACCGCCACGAAGCCCATGTTGGTGTTCACTCCCACCAGGAGCCCAATGGCCAGGAACAGCCAGCGGTGGCGCCACACGACCGCCCAGTCGAGCCGGCCCCGCATGAGTACGGCGATCTGCACCGCCCCGAGAACCATCATGTACATCGCTCCCGCCGCCGGCGGGAGCAGTGGCAGCAACAGGCGCGCGAAGATGTAGTACAGGCTGTCGACGAGCACCAGCCCGGCGACGAGGACACGAGGATCGGTCAATCGCCCATCACGAGACCACCGTCGACCTTGATCGCCTGTCCGGTCATGTAGTCGGAGTCGGGTCCGGCCAGGAAGGCCACGACCCCGGCGACGTCCTCGGGCTGCTCGGGACGGCCGAGCGGGATGCCGGCGATGCGCTTCTTCCACGCCTCGCGCGGGGCCAGGCCGTGGAGGGCGGCCAGCTCGGTGTCGAGCTGCGCCCACATCGCGGTGTCGACGGCACCGGGGCACACGCAGTTGGACGTGATCCGGTCGCGGGCCAGCGCCTGGGCGGCCGACCGGGTCAGGCTGATCACGCCGGCCTTGGAGGCGGAGTACGGCGTGGTCAGGTGATTGCCGCCGCGGTAGCCGGCGATCGAGGCGGTCTGGATGAGCTTGCCGCGCAGCTCGGAGCCAGCCATTTGCGCCTGCGCCTGCATCCGCCGGGCGGCGGCCTGCAGCACGAAGAACACCGCCTTGAGGTTCACGGTCATCACGCGGTCCCACTCCGCCTCGTCGACGTCGAGCAGCGGCTGCACGCGAATGACGCCGGCGTTGTTGAAGAGCACGTCCAGCCGTCCGAAGCGCTGGTAGGGCTCCTCCACCATCCGCGCGACGTCGGCGGCGCGCGTGACGTCGGCCGCCACGGCGACGCCGCCCAGCTCGGCGGCGAGCTTCTCGACGCCCGCCTTGTCCAGATCGGCGAGGACGAGCCGGGCGCCATCGGCGGCGAGGCGACGGGCGGTGGCAGCGCCGATGCCGCGCGCGGCACCGGTGATCAGGACGATGCGGCCGTCGAGCTGGGCCATGGGTCTCCTCCGCGCCGGCCGGTCAGCCGAGGCGCGCGCGCACGAATGTGCCGATGCCCTCGATGGCCCGCTCGGCCTCGGCCAGCATCGGCAGGAACCAGTGCCAGACGTGGATCATCGCCGGCCATTCCTCGAGGGCGACCTCGACGCCGGCCGCCCGAGCCCGGGCGCCGAGGCCGAGGGCGTCGTCGAGCAGGACCTCGTCACTGCCGACCTGGATCAGCAGCGGCGGCAGATCGCGCAGGTTCGCGTACAGCGGCGAGAGCAGCGGGCCCTTGGGGTCGCCGACACCCGCGTAGGCCTGGGCCATCATCGTGACGCTCTCGCGCGTGACGATCGGATCGACGGCAGCCTTGGTCGCATAGCTGGTACCGCTGCACAGCAGGTCGACCCAGGGCGAGATGCAGACGCCGCCGCCGGCCTGCGGCATCCCGCGGTCGCGCAGCGCCAGCAGGGTGGCGACGGTGAGCCCGCCGCCCGCCGAGTCGCCGGCCACGACGACACGCTCCGGCGCGATGCCCCGGGCGAGGAGCCACTCGTAGGCCGCCACCGCGTCTTCCAGCGCAGCCGGGAACGGGTGCTCGGGGGCCAGCCGGTAGTCGATAAGCAGCGCCGCGGTGCCGGCCGCGCGGGCGATCGCCGCGGCCAGGTGGCGATGAGAGCGTGGCGAGCCGATCACGTAGCCGCCCCCGTGCAGGTAGAGGACGGCGGCGTCGGCTCGCACGCCGGGCGGGCGCAGCCACTCGGCCGGTCGCTCCGGCGCCTCCACCGCGTCGATGGTCACGTCGGCGGGGGTGGGGAACACTCGCTCGGCCCGGTCGTACTGGGCGCGCCGCTCGGCCACGGTGAGCGTGGCCGAGGGGGGCAGCGTGGCCAGGTGCGCGCGAACGACGTCGATGCCGCGAGCCGTCATGGTCGTCAACTCCTCGGGGCGACCAGGAATCGCCAGGCCGGGCCGTGGCGCACGATTCGCCCCGCGGTCGGATGGTGAAAGTGCGTGCCGAGCACGGCCACGCCGCTGTCGGCGTAACGCTCGCAGAAGGCGCGCCGCGTCTTGCGTCCCTGCTCGACGTCGCTGTCGAAGTGACTCGCCCACTCGGGCTCGGCCACCTGCACCGGACAGTGCATGAGGTCGCCGGTGATGACGGCCTCGCCGTCGCCCGCCCGCAGGCGCACGCTGACGTGGCCCGGCGTGTGACCGGGTGTGGGCTCGAGCCAGATCTCGTCAGAGACGCGATGGTCCATGTCGACGAGGTCGGCCAGGCCGGCGTCGAGCACCGGCGTGACGCTGTCGGCCATGATGCGCTGCGTGTCCTCCTCGCGCTCGGCCGACCAGTGCTCCCACTCTCGCCGTGCGAACAGGTGCCGGGCCCGCGGGAAGGTCGGCACCCAGCGTTCGTTCTCCAGCCGCGTGTTCCAGCCGACGTGATCCACGTGCAGGTGGGTGCAGATCACCACGTCGACCGACTCCGGTGCGACGCCCGCCGCGCGCAGGTCGTCGAGGAACGTGGTGCGCATCATGTGGAACGGCGCCCGCCCGCCGCGGTCCTTGTCGTTGCCCACGCAGGTGTCGACGAGCACGGTGAGGCCCGGGGCCTGCACCACGAAGGTGTGGATCGACTGCAGGAAACGGCCCTTGTCGTCGAGGAAGTGGGGCGCCAGCCACTCGCGGTGGCGCTCGACGGCCTCCGGCGTCGCGTCGGGCAGGAGCCAGGTCGGCCGCGTCGGCCCCGCCCGCTCGACGACGGCGTTGACGCGGAGGCGACCGAGGCCGAGCGGGATCATACCGCCAGGTAGCCGCCGTCGACGACCAGCTCGGTCCCGGTGATGTACGAGGCCTCATCCGAGGCCAGGAACAGCACCGCGTGGGCGACCTCCTCCACGCGGCCCTCCCGCTTCATCGGCACCGCCTTGAGCATCTTCGCCCGCCACTCGGGATCGGCCGAGGTCTTGGACGTCCGCATGGGCGGCAGGAAGCCGGGGTGCACGGAGTTGACGCGGATGCCGGCCCCGGCGAACTGTACGGCCGCGGTCTTGGTCATGATCCGCACCGCGCCCTTGGAGGCGTTGTAGCCCATGTGCACGCCGCTCTGCCCCACGAAGCCGGAGATCGACGAGATGTTCACGATGGCGCCGCCGCCGGTCTTCTGCATGACCGGGATCGCCGTCTTCATGCCCAGGAAGACGCCCTTGGCGTTGACGTTCATGAGGTTGTCCCAGGCCGAGGTGCTGAGCATGTCCTGGTCGAAGGTGCCGCTGATGCCGGCGTTGTTCACCAGGATGTCGAGCTTGCCGAAGGCCGCCACGGTCGCGTCGATCGCGGTCTTCCACTCGGTCTCGCTCGTGACGTCGAGCTTGACGAACTGCGCCTGGCCGCCGGCCCCGACGATCTTGTCGACGGTCTGCCGGCCCTCGACCTCGAGCCGATCCGCCACGACCACCCGCGCGCCCTCCCGCGCGAAGATCGTGGCCTCGCTCTGCCCCATGCCGCTGGCGCCCCCGGTGACGAGCGCGACCTTTCCCGTGAGTCTCATGGCGCCTCCTCGCGTGATCGTGTCCGCCACGTATAGCATTACCCGGCGGGTAATTGAAGGGCGTCGCGCCGTCGGCCAGGATGGCCGCAGGAGGTGCGAGATGAGCGACGTCACCAGCACGGTCGACACGTATCTGGAGATGTGGAACGAGACCGACCCCGCCCGCCGGGCCCAGCACATCGCCCGGGCCTGGACCGACGATGGGCACTATGTGGATCCGCAGCTACAGGCCGAGGGGCACGCGGCGCTGGGCGAGATGGTGAGTGCCGTGCAGGCGAAATTTCCCCACCACCGCTTCCGGCGCGTGAGCGGCGTCGACGTCCATCACGACCAGCTTCGCTTCGCCTGGGAGCTCGCCGCCCCCAACGGCACCATCCTGGTCGCCGGCCTCGACGTCGGCGTCATAGCCGACGACGGCCGCCTCCAGCGCATCACCGGCTTCTTCGGCGACCTCCCGGC
Organism: uncultured Candidatus Rokubacteria bacterium; assembly: GCA_963827505.1. Taxonomy (GTDB): domain Bacteria; phylum Methylomirabilota; class Methylomirabilia; order Rokubacteriales; family CSP1-6; genus AR5. The sequence goes on from CAWHBD010000001.1 coordinate 1,705,656, forward strand.
AAAGTAAGCCGAGTAGCAAGAGGAGATCGTCAAACGGCGATTCCGACCATCCGATAGCCCACGGCGCCGGCTCGCGGAGCGGGCAGCGGGGCGTGGTGGGGCGAACGGGGTCTCCTGCGGTTCCGTTGGCTTCGATCGTGTAGGGCCACACGTAGGACAGGCTTCGGCCATGCCTTCGCGCACCGGCCAGTCTCTCGCGGAACCGCAGGGGACCCTGTTCGCCCCACCACGCCCCGCCGCCCGCCCCGCGAGCCGCAGCGCGCGCACGACCAGATGGGAAGAGAGGTTACGGCGAGGGCTCCGCCGAGCTGCACGGAGCCCTCAGCCGAAAGACGGGATGTCTAGGTCTGGGGAGCGAGCAGGCGCATCTCGACGCGCCGAGCCTTGGCGTACGTGTCCTTGTTCCCCTTCTCGCCCGCGGCCAGGGTAGCCTTGCCCATGCCCACAGCGTGGATGCGGCGCAGGTCGATGCCGTGGCGCTGCACCAGGTAGCGGGTGACAGCGTCGACGCGGTCGCGGGTGAGCTGGTAGTTGTACTTGTCGGCCCCGCGCTGATCGGCGAAGCCCTGCAGCTCGAGGACTGCGTTGGGATCGGCCTTGAGAGCCTTGGCCACGTCCTCGAGGTCGATCATGCCCTCGTCACGGAGATCAGATTTGTTGAAGTCGAAGTAGACCAGCTTGGTCTCGACCATCGCGTACTTGTTGCGATTGGCAAACCGCTGGTTGAACACCGACTCCGACTCACGCTGGGCGGCCGCGACCGTCGCTGCATCCTTCTTGGCATCGCTGGCGAGCGTACCCACCTCGGTGATTCGCCCGTCGAGACCCTGGATCTTCTGGCCGGCGGTCTCGACAGCCTGCGTCGTCTCCTTGAGTCGGGTCTCATTGGTGTCGACGCGCTGGCTGATACGGGTCTCCGTGGAGCCGACCTGCTCCCGGACGAAGCCCTTGGTCGCGCAGGCCGAGGCAAGCACGGCCACGCCACCGCAGAGGACAATTGCAGCGAACTGTCGGTTCATATATGGCCCCTCCTGCAGATAGACTCGCACGGAGATCAAGTTCTGGCGCACAAATGAAGAACAGGAGGACCGCATGAAGGCCCCCGTTACCCTGATCATCGCGCTCGTCGCGCTGGCCGGCTGTGCCAGCACGTCCCTACCCTATCAGCCCGACCCCCAGCCGTCCGGGGCCAAGATCTCAGCGGGCTACCAGCTGGCCGGCGATCGACTGCGGATCGAGGTCAACACCGATGGCCGCCAGCTCGAGGAGGCAAAGATCCTCAAGGCCAACGGGGCCGAGGTCCCCGCGATGGCGATCGACAACCCGCCCACGGTCGTCTCCCCCGGCTCCCCGGTCGGCGTCGGCATCGGCGTCGGGGGCGGCAGCTTCGGGGGCCGAAGCGGCGTAGGTGTCGGAACCGGCGTCAGTGTCGGCATCCCGGTCGGCGGTGGCTCGACATCAGTGGAGGGAAATACATTCGTCTGGTTTCCGCTCGACCAGGCCGGGCCCGCACCATGGCGTGTCTACGTCAAGCTCGTTGGCCTTTCGCCGACGGTCATCCTCGTCGGCGGTCCGACCTCTCGATAGCGCTGGCGGACGGACCGATCCAGGAGCGGCGCTACATCGCCCGAGTCAGGGCGGCGCAGCGGTCCAGGACGGGGAGGACCTCGTCGGTCTTGGCCGCGGGGAGGTTGAAGACGAGGCGGGCGACGCCGGCATCGCGGTAGCGCTTCATCAGGTCGGCGTCCTCGGCCACGCCGAAGACGGTGACGGGAACCGAGGCCGGGGCGCGCCCGGCCTCGGCGGTCATGGCGTGAAACTGGGGCAGCAGCCCCAGGACGTCGCCGTAAGCCGGCCGGCGCGCATGCGGTACCCAGCCGTCACCGTACGCCAGCGCCCGGCGAGCCCCGTGGGGGAACGCGCCGCCGACGATCACAGGGGGATGCGGCTTCTGCACCGGCTTGGGCCACGTCATCATCGGGGGGAAGCGGACGAACTCGCCGCTGTACTCGGGCTTCGACTTGGTCCAGATCGCCCGCATCGCCTCGACCCGCTCGCGCATGACCTTGAAGCGGGCCGTGAACTCGGTACCGTGATCGGCCATCTCTTCGGCATTCCATCCGGCTCCGATGCCGAACAGGAACCGCCCACCCGACACCTGGTCGAGGGTGGCCACGGCCTTGGCGGTCTGGATCGGGTCCCGCTGCACGACCAGGCAAATGCCGGTAGCGACCTTCAGTCGGCTCGTGACAGCGGCGGCCGCCGCCAGTGTCACGAACGGATCCATCACGTCGTAGTACTTCTTGGGCAGATCACCGCCCTGGGGGAAGGGCGACCGGCGCGACAGCGGAATGTGGGAGTGCTCGGGCGCCCACAGCGACTCGAACCCCCGCTCCTCCAGCGCCCGGCCGAGCTCGCCCGGCCCCATCGAGTAGTCAGTGAAGAAGATCGCCGCGCCGACGTCCATGTCCGCCCCCTCTCGGGTCTGCGCCCGGCCGCCAGGATACTCGCAGTGGTGTCGGGGATCGAGGGAGGCGTCGCGCGGGGGCCCCCTTGGGCGGCCCCCGCGCCGTTCTGCTACTGCGGGATCGCGACGCGCTCCAGCAGGGGCAGATCGTCCAGCAGCGCGCCGATGCCGAGCGCCACGCACGACAGCGGGTTCTCGGCGATCTTCACCGGCAGGTAGGTCTCCTTGCGGATGATGTCGTCGAGGCCGGCCAGCAGCGATCCGCCGCCGGTCAGCACGATGCCGTTGTCGACCATGTCGGCCGCGATCTCGGGTGGGATGCGCTCGAGGCAGACGCGCACGGTCTCGACGATCGTGCCCACGCAGTCGTAGAGCGCCTCGCGCACCTCGTCCTCGTTGATCGTGATGGTCTTGGGCACGCGGGCGACGATGTCGCTGCCCTTGACCTCGACCGTGCGCGGCCCCTGGCCGGCCGCCCGCGCGGTGCCCAGGGCCAGCTTGAACTCCTCGACCCGGCGCTCACCGACCAGCAGGTTGTAGTGCTTACGGATGTACTGGGTGATTGCGTCGTTCATGTCGTCGCCGGCCGTGCGAGCCGACTGGCAGAACACGATTCCGGAGAGCGAGATGACGGCCACCTCGGTGGTCCCGCCGCCGATGTCGACCACCAGGTGCCCGCCCGGCTCCTGGATGGGCAGACCGGCACCGATGGCCGCGGCCATCGGCTCCTCGACCAGGTAGACCGCGTGGGCCCCGGCCTGCATGGCCGCCTCCCGCACCGCACGGCGCTCGACCTGGGTCGTGCAGGAGCTGACCCCGATCACGATGCGCGGTCGGAAAAGCCGACTGCGAGGCTGCACGCGCCCGATGAGCTCCTTCAGCAGCGTCTGGGCGACCTCGAAGTCCGCGATCACACCGTTGCGGAGGGGCCGGATCACCTCGATGTTGCCGGGCGTCCGGCCCAGCATCGCCTGCGCGGCCTGGCCGACGGCGATCACCGTGTGCCTGACCCGGTCCAGGGCCACGATGGACGGCTCGGAGACCACGATGCCCTGGCCGCGGACGAACAGGAGGGTGTTGGCGGTGCCGAGATCGATCCCGATGTCGCTCGAGAACATCCCGGAGGGCAGACGTAGCTTCATGCGCGATTCCTCCCGGCCGATGGGGCCGGTCCAGGGGTTTGTCCACGGCCGCACGGTGACAGATTGGTGCCCGCGCGCGGAAAGCAAAGCACGAGCCGCGCCGTCGTGGTACGGAAAGGTCGCCGTTTTCTCACGCTAGGTATACGTGACGTGTCGACGGGTCGACACGTGAGGCGGACAGTGTCCAGCGGTTGGCGGGCTAGATCTACAAATTTCAGAGCAGTTCTCGGCACACGCCTGACCCAGACACTGCCGGTTGTGGGGAAACATTCCCGGGGCCCCAATTCGACTAGATGCGCCAGCTTTTGTCCACGTAACGTCGGCCCTCGACCACCGAGACCTGGATTGCGGCGCGGTAGGCGCCCGCCGTCACCGTGTGGACACGGGTCTCGACCTCGACCCGCTCGGGGTCGGGGCCGCCGGCGAGAGCCTCGGAGAGAATCCGGCCGTCGAGGCCGTCACGCGCCTCCACCCCGAGCAGGGCCAGAATGGTCGGAGTCACGTCCACGGTGCCAGCCGGAGCCGGGACACGGACGCCCGACTTGAAGCCCGCGCCCCAGCCGATCAGGGTGTTGCGCACGTTCCACGGGCTCATGCTGCCGTGGTCGCTCGGCAGCGGCGTGCCGCCGGCGGTGACGTTGGCGAGGTCGGTCCCGGGCACGCCGAAGGCGTTCGGCTCCGAGGTCCACGGAAACGTGAACAGCAGATCGGCGCCGCGCTCGGCGTTGACCGCGTTGATCAGCTCCAGCGCGAAGGTGCCCTCCGCCGTGCCGCGAGGATCGCCGGCGGCAACGCCCCGCGTGAACACGACGCCGCCCCACGTCTGCGACTGCACGAAGGCGGCGAGCCGGGCGACGCGGCCGGCGTCGTGGTCGGCGACGTGGAGAGCGACGGCCTGACCGCTGCTCGCCAGCACGACGTCCGTGGAGGCGGGCGAGGCCTTGAGCCCGGCCGCGATCAGCTCGGTCGCCACGTCGATGCCGGCCGTGTTGGTGCTGAATCCGTGATCGGAGGTGACGACGACGCTGGTCGAGCTCGTGAGGCCAAGGCCATCGACCGCCGCCAGCACCTCGGCAATCTCGCGGTCGTCGCTCTGCAGGGCGGCGCGCGCCGCCGGCGAGCCGACGCCCTGGTGGTGCTGGCTGTGGTCGGGCTCGGTCAGCCAGTTGACCACCACGGTGGGGCGGAGCTCGGGCAGCACGTACTCGCGCAGCACCCGCTGCGTCCACGCCACCGCGGCGTCGTAGCGGGCCGCGCCGCCGCCCTTCGGCGGCGCCGGACCGAATTTCGCCAGGATCGCCTCGCTGACCTCGTCCGGCCACGCCACCCGTGCGCCGGGCTCGAGGTAGCCGTTGACGAGAGCGCCGATGCCGGCCGGCGCCCGGGGATTGGTCAGCAGCGCGCTGCCGGTCGAGCCCGAGCTGACGGCGGCGAGACGATGGCCACTCGCGTGCAGGTGCTCGGCGAGCGTCCGCCCCTGCACGAGCCGCCCGTCCGACGCCCGGTCAAGCGCGAGCAGGCGGCGATGATCATCGGTCCCGAACGCGCGCGTTGGCTCCACGGCCGGCACGTACATCTGGTTGCCGACGATCCCGCTGGAGCCGGGCTGCAGGCCGGTGACGAGCGCCGTCGCGTTCACGCGGGTCACCGTCGGGAACACCGCGTGGCTGTCGAGGAAATCCACGCCCTCGGCGCGCAGCCGGCAGAGTGTCGGCGTGTCGGCGGGCCCGATCGAGTCCGGTCGCAGGCCGTCGACCACGAAGACGAGGACGAGGCGGACAGGCGTCTCCATGACTCGGCCTTGTATCACTCTCGAGGGCGCGGCGTCCAGGCCCGACGCGCGGTACACTCGCGCCGTGATCTTCCTCATCCGTCACGGCGAGACCGTCGGCAACGCCTCCCGCATCGTCCAGCTCCCCGACAGCCCGCTGTCGCCCCGCGGGGTCGCCCAGGCCGAGCGGCTCGCCCGCCGCCTGGTCCGTGAGGGCGTCGCCCGCATCCTCTCCAGCGACCTGGCTCGGGCCATGACCACGGCCGAGGCGTTGAAGCGAGCCACCGGGGCGCCGCTGTCGTTCGACCCGCTCCTGCACGAGCGCAACTTCGGTGACATCCGCGGCACGGCGTACGCCGACCTCGGCTTCGACATGTTCGAGCCCGACTATGCCCCGCCCAATGGCGAGAGCTGGCCGGTGTTCCACCGTCGCGTCGATCAGGCGTGGGCGCGCGTGCGGGCGCTGGCGACGGCGACGGCCGGCCACCTGGCCGTCGTCACGCATGGCCTCGTGTGCCGCTCGCTCGCCACCCGTCACCTCCGGCTCGCCGACGGCATCGAGGCGCCGGAGCGCTGGGAGAACACCTCGCTCACGATCGTGGAGAGCGCCGCACCGTGGGAAGTGCGCCTGCTCAACTGCATCGCTCACCTGGACGATCTCGACGCCGCCCCGCCGGCCGACGCGGGGGCCGTCTGAGTGGGTCGGCACCTGCCGCTCGCCGAGGTGGCGGCGTGGACCGCTCTGGCCTTCACGCTGTGGCTGCTGCTCATCCCGGCACTGGGCCGGCTCCGGGCGCCGGCGCCCGCGATCGTCGGCGCGCTGCTGAGCTGGCTGCTCGCGCGCTTCCTCGTCACCGGCGTGCCGGAGGTCATGCGATGGGCGGCCGACGTCCTTCACATGACGAGCTAGGCGCCGCCCGCCACCCGAGCGGAAGCTGCCCGCGCCCCGCCCCCGCCCCGCAACCCTGATCGCGCGTGCGCTGCGCGGGCGCTGTCCGGTCTGCGGCGGCAGTCGCGTCATGCGGTCGTGGCTGGCGATGCACGAGCGCTGCCCGGCGTGCGGACTGCGCTTCGATCGCGGGCGCGACGAGGAGGAGGACTACTGGCTCGGCGCCTTCACGCTGAACTTCATCGTGACGGAGGGGATCTTCGGCCTGGCGCTGCTGCTCGTGCTCCTGGTGACGTGGCCCGATCCGCCGTGGACGTGGCTGCTCTACGGCGGCGGTGTGCTCATGGTGCTGGCGCCGATCGCCTTCTACCCGTGCGCGAAGGCGCTGTGGCTGGCGCTCGATCTCGTCTTCCGACCCGCCCAGCCCGAGGACTTCGAGGCGTGAGCCCCGCCGTCACGTCCCGTCACGCGCGGCGGCTGGGGGCGGCGCGCGCCGGCGCGGCTGGCCGATCGCCGGCGAGGTCGGCCGGGCGCAGCCAGACGAAGGCCACCGCGCCCAGTCCGAGCGCGACCGTGACGTGGCCGAAGGCCAGTCCCCATCCGAGCACGCTGTCGCTGCCGGCGAGGTCGAGCGTCGCGCCGAGCGCGAGCGGGCCGAGGAAGCCGCCGGCGTAGCCCAGCGTCGAGTGCACGGCCAGCGTGGCGCCCCGCCGCCCCGGCTCGGCGCTGCCGGCGCTGCCGGCGGTGAGCGACGAGGAGTCCGACCAGATCAGCATCGCGTAGACGAGCACGAGCGCCGCGGTGGCGGCATAAGGCAGGCCGGCGCCGAAGCCGATCACGCCGGCCATCGCGGCCGAGGCGAGCATCGTGCCGAGGATGAACCGGCGGCGACCGAACCGGATGGCGAGCTCGTTACCCCACACGCTGGCCCACACGCCCAGCAAGCCCATCACGCTGGCCACGGTAGCGGGTGCCAGCGGCGTCCACGCCCCCGCTCCGCGGGCGGCCGCGAACGCGAGAAAGGTGACGACCCATGCTCGCAGCGCCGACATCTCCCACGTGTGCACGCAGTACGCGAGCGAGTAGGCGAGCGCGGAGCGGTTGCGCAGGATCGGACGGAAATCGAGCAGCGCGCCGCGCGGCCCCACCGCCGGCCGGGGCGGACGGGCCGGCAGGCCCACCAGCACCAGGACGAAGGCCAGGGCTGCGCCGACGGCGCCGGGTACGAGCGCCCAGCGCCAGCCGAGCCAGGCGTTCACCGCGCCCGTTACGCCGAAGGACAGCGCGCCGCTCACGCCGACCGCGGCGGCGTGGCCGGCCACGGCCCGCGACTGCCGTGGCCCCTCGGCGAGATCGCTGAGCGCCTTGAGTCCCGGCATGTAGCAGCCGGCCCACCCGACGCCCATGAGCGCCCGGAACGCCAGCGCCGCCCAGAAACCCGTCGCCGCCCAGGCGAACCCGGCGAAGGCGAAAGCCGTGAGCGCGACCGAGGCGAGGTAGACGCGGCGGGGATCGACGCGGTCGGTGAGTGATGAGAGCAGCGGAACCACGAGGGTGTAGGCGGCGTAGTAGATGCCGCCCAGCCAACCCGCCTCGGTGTTGGTGAGCGACCACGCCGGGATCAGCGTCGGCAGCAGCGCGGCGACACCGAAGGCGCCGATCTGCGCGCACGCCTGGGCCGCGCACATCACGACGACGCCGCGGGGAACGCTCAGGGCTTCCCCGCCTCGTCGAGCAGGCGCTCGACGATGACGCAATCGCGCCACTGGCCGTCGAGCCGGCCGTGCCGCCGGTAGACGCCGACCACACGGAAGCCGCACCGCTCGTGCAGAGCCAGGCTGGCGCTGTTCTCCGGAAAGATGCGGGAGACGATCTTCCAGAACCCGCGCTCGGCGTACACGCGGCAGAGGCCATCGAGGGCGGCGCGGCCGGCCCCGGTGCCCCGCGCCGCGCGCGCGACATAGACGGAGTGCTCGGCCACGCCCGCGTAGGCCGGCCGGGCGCGGTAGGCGCCGGCCCCCGCCCACGCCACGACCGTGCCGTTGCGCTCGACGACGATGGTGGGGAAACGATCGCCCTTGTCACCCAGCGCCGCCGCCACCTGCTCCGGCGTGCGCGGCTCGGTCTCGAAGGTCGCCACCCGATCGGCGATGCCTTCGTTGTAGATCCCGGCGATGGCCCCGGCGTCGGCCGCCGTCGCGAGCCGCACGACGAGATCGCTCACGCCGCCCCCCGTCCGAGCCAGCGCGAGAGGCCGGTGGCGGCGCCGGCACCGAAGAGCTGGGCCAGGATGAAGCCGGGGGCGTCGGCCGGGCGGATGCCGGCGAAGGTGTCGCTGGCCGCACGGGCCAGCGTCACCGCCGGATTCGCGAACGACGTGGAAGCCGTGAACCAGTACGCCGCGGTGATGTACGCGGCCACCGCGAACGGCCCTGCCGAGACCCGACCGCGCGAGCACTCCCGGATCACCGTGAGGAGCCCGAAGGTGGCCACGAACTCGCTCACGAGCTGGGGCAGGCCGTGGCGGGCGTGTCGGGAGGCGGAGAAGAGCGGCTCGCCGAACATGACGTGGGCGATCGCCACGCCGGCGAACGCCCCCGCAACCTGGGCGATCACGTATACCGGCACCGCCGGCCACGCCAGCCGCCCGACCACGGCGTCGGCGACGCTCACGGCGGGATTGAAGTGAGCGCCCGAGGTCGGCCCGAACGTGAGGATGAGCGCCACCAGCGCGGCCCCGGTGGCCAGCGTGTTGGCCAGCAGCGCGACAGCGACGTTTCCACCGGCCAGCCGCTCGCCCATGATGCCCGATCCCACCACCGCGGCGAGCAACATCGCGGTGCCGACCGCCTCCGCCACGGCCCGCCGGCGCAGGTCCGGTCGGGCCAGCACCGTCGTGTGGCTCACGACGACGGCCTCACGCGCACGGATCGACGTCACGCGGGGGTCCGCTCGGCGGCCCAAGCTCGCAGCCGCGTCGCAATGGCGTCGCGGATCCGGCGGAAGGCCGCGAGCCGCTCCTCCTCGCTGCCCATCACCGCCGCCGGGTCCTCGAAGCTCCAGTGCAGACGATGGCCCCCGCTCGGAAAGACCGGGCATCGCTCGGCCGCGGCGTCGCACACCGTGATGACGTGGTCCCAGGGCTCACCGAGGAAGCGATCGAGCGTCTTGGAGTGGTGGCCCCGCAAGTCGACGCCGACTTCGTCCATCGCCCGGATGGCGAGCGGATGCACCCGCGTGGCCTCGGTTCCGGCGCTGGCGACCTCGAAGCGATCGGGGCCGAGCGCGCGCAGCAGTCCTTCCGCCATCTGGCTGCGGGCAGAGTTGTGCGTGCAGAGCAGCAGCACACGCTCCCTTGTCATCGAAGCGGCTTGCGGGCCCGGATGAACGCGCTCATGAACTTGCCCTCGATGGCCGGCGCGATGGCCTCGGCGTCGAGGCCGGCCGTGGCCAGCGCGGTACGCGCGTCGTCGGCCCGGTAGATCCGGGTCGGCTCGACGTCCACCGCCTCGAACCCCGCCCGGCCCAGCTTCGCCCGGTAGTCGGATTCTTCCAGCGCGCCCGCCACGCAGCCGATCCACAGCTCGACGCTGCGGCGGATGGCTGCCGGGACCTCGCCGCGCACGACCACGTCGGAGACAGCCAGGCGACCGCCGGGCTTCAGGACGCGGAACGCCTCGGCGAGCACGGCGTCCTTGTCGGCGGAGAGATTGATGACGCAGTTGGAGATGATGACGTCCACCTCGGCGTCGGGCAGCGGGATGCGCTCGATCTCGCCCCGGAGGAACTCCACGTTGTCCACACCAGCCCGGTGCTGGTTCTCGCGCGCGAGCGCCAGCATCTCGTCGGTCATGTCCAGCCCGTAGGCCTTGCCCGTGGGCCCGACCCGCCGGGCCGACAGGAGCACGTCGATGCCGCCTCCGGAGCCGAGATCCAGCACCACCTCGCCCGCCCGCAGCTCGGCCAGGGCCGTCGGATTGCCGCAGCCCAGCGAGGCGGCGACCGCCTCGGCCGGCAGCTCGGCGGCCTCGACACCGTAGAGGTCGGCGGTGATGGGATCGCGGCCCGCGCGCGCCGATGTCGAGCCGCAGCAGGAGCCACCGCTGCTCACCCGTCGCGCCACCGCGCCGTATTTCGCCTTCACGACGTCCTTGATGCCATCCGCAGGTGCGGGATCACTGACGCGAGGCCGCCCCGGCGTGCCGATCATGATTGGCGCCGGCTCGCAGCAGCCGCCGGCGGCCTCGACCGACGCGGTCGCGGCGCTGCCGCAGCAGGCGCTCGCGGGCTCGACCGGAGTCAACGAGGTGGCATCGCAGCAGCCGCTCGCGGCGGCGACCAGCGCCGCCGAGGGCACGAGTGCCGCCTCGCAGCACGCGCTCGCGGCAGTCTCGGCAGCCGCAGGTGTGGCGGAGCACACGCCGGTCGGCGGCAACGTCAGCTCCACGCGCCGGGCCGCCTCCAGGTCGCCGGTGAGCTCGGCGACCACGGAGCGGACCTGCTCGTAGCCGGTCAGCATCAGGAACGTCGGCGCCCGACCGTAGCTCTTCATGCCGACCACGTAGAGACCGGGCTCGGGATGGCGCAGCTCGGCCGCGCCGTGCGGGGGCACGGTGCCACAGCTGTGAACGTTGGGATCGATCAGCGAGGCCAGCGCACGCGGGCTCTCGACGGCGGCGTCGAGATCCAGGCGGAGCTCGCCCAGCATCGCGAGATCCGGACGGAACCCGGTGACGGCCACGATCTCGTCGAAGGGCCCGAGGGCGCGGCCGCCGGCGTCGACGACGGTGACGCCGCCGCCGTCCTCGCGCAGCTCGGCGGTTCGGAAGCCGGTGACCAGCCGGACGTGCTGCGACTCCACCAGCGCACGCAGGCGCGCACCGAGGCTGCCCCGCGCCGGCAGCGCGTCGGCCGCGCCGCCACCGTACATGGCGCCGACCTCGCCCCGGCGCACCGCCCAGGCCAGCGTTGTGCCCGGGGCGCCGGCAGCCAGCGCGGCCAGATCCAGCAGCACGTTGAAGGCGGAGTGCCCGCTGCCCACCACCAGGGTTCGCCGGCCCGCGTAGCGCTCCCGCTGCAGGCCCAGCACGTCGGGGATCCCGTAGAACACGCGGCGGCGGCACCGCGTCTCGCCGATGGCCAGCAGCCCGCTGGCGCCGAGCGGATTCGGCGTGCCGTAGGTCCCGGAGGCATCGATGACGGCATCGGCCAGCAGCGTCTCCTCACCGACCGCGGACCGCACGTGAAGCTCGAAGGGCGCCGATTCCCGCCCGGCCGTCTTCATCTTGTCGAAGCCGGCCCGCACGACCGCGACCACCCGTGCGCCCACCCGGATGCGCGGCGCGAGCTGAGGCAGCGCCGACAGCGGGCGAAGGTACTCGGCGACCAGATCGGCACCGGTCGGCAGCGTGTCGAGATCCGGCTCCTTCCAGCCTGCCGCGCGGAGCATGGCGCCGGCCACCGGATCGATGTTGTAACGCCACGGCGAGAAAACCTGCACGTGGCCCCAGGCGAGCACGTGGGCGCCGACGGACTCACCGGCTTCCAGCACGACGGGCGCGCCTCCCCGGTCGACGAGATGCGCCGCCGCCGCCAGGCCGATGGGGCCACCGCCGATGATCGCGATGCTCCGCTGGCTGCCGTCACTCATCGTCGAAGTCTCCTCGGATCAAGGATGCTTGATTCATCGGGGCAAAAAAGGGGGTCACGAGCAGGCGCGCGTCGCGCGCACGGCGAGCCGTGAGGGCCTGAGCTCGGCGAGAGCGCGATCGAGTATCACGAAGGCGCTCGCGTTGATCGCGTAGTAGACCCACCGTCCGTCGCGGCGATCGGTGACGAGGCCGGCGTCCTTGAGAATCTTCAGATGAAAGGACAGGCGGGACTGGCTGGCCTCGAGCTCGTCGGTGAGGTCACAGACACACTGCTCACCGGCGTGTAGCTGCGCCAGCAAACGTAGGCGGGTCTCGTCACCGAGGGCCCGGAACAGCCGGAGCGTGGTCTCGATGTCCGCCGTGGCGATCGCCATGGCGGAGATGATCCATCAAGCACTCCTGATGTGTCAAGCCGTGACCTTCTTGATGGGGGCCACCGGCCACAGGCGGCGGCACACACCGTAGGAACTGCGCACGGCCAGCAGGAAGGTGGCGACGATGACAGCCTTGTGAAGCAGATCGGACCAGTCGCCCGCCCGTGCGAACAGCGCCGGCAGGATGAGACCCAGCACCATCGTCACCACGGTGAAGATGGCGTGCACGACTACCGGGAACGCGACCAGCACGATGATGACCTTGGCGGCGATTGCCCCGTTCAACCTCGGCCCTCCCGACGAACGATCGAGCGGCCCCGACGGCCGAACAGCGTGATCACGCCCACGTGCGCGCGCCACACGTACAGCGATCGCCAAGCTTGGGAGGCCGGGTCCACACGTGGACCTGGTGCCCGTCGAACTCGTAGGCGATCTCCGTCTCGGCGGCGGCGCGCTTGAGCGCCTCCCAATCGTGACAGAGGACATCCGGGTGCGGAACTGACTTTGCCACGATTGGATCGGATGCAGCAAGCCGAGGACCACACCCCTAAGCTCTTGTCTTATATGAGGTTGTTGCACCAGGGACCCTCGGTGTCGGTCACTTCCTTACCGCCGGAGGCGGTCACAAACCCGCCGCCGTCCGCGATCGAGCCCATTCCGCCTTATCGCCGTCTGTTATCGTGAGCGCGCCTCGAGCCATGGCGGGACACGACACGACGCCCACGTCGGCGGCGGCCGAGCTCTACCACACCTACTTCACGGGGCTCATCCTCACCGTCGCCTCGCGCCGCGGGGGCGGCGACGCCGCCGAGTGGGTCTTCCGCGTCTTCCGCCACCAGCATCACGAGAAGTTCCTGTCGAGCTTCGACAAGCTCGGCCTCGGCGGCCTGCCCCACGCGGTCGCCTGCGCGGCGTACCACTACCTGTCCAACGCCGTCGGCGGCGTCGACGTCGAGTTCATGCGCGAGAGCGATACCAAGGCGTGGGTGCGATTCGTGCCGCCGCGCTGGATCTACCCGGGGGCGGCCATCTGCGCAGTGCCGACCGAGGTCTCGCGCGCGATGCTCCGCGGCTGGTACGCGCAGAATGGGGTCACCCTGGGCAACGCCCGGCTGGGCTTCGTGTGCACGGCGCAGACCGTGGACGGGCAGCACGGCCTCGCCGGCTACTTCCTCGAACACGCGCACGACCTCGCCCCCGACGAGCGCCTGCAGTTTCGGCCCGGCGAGCTGCCGCCGCCCTTCGATCCGGCCCGCGCGCCCGTGCTGCCCGAGGGCCAGTGGCCGCCCGAGCGGCTTGCCAAGGCCAACCGCAACTACGCGATGGAGTACGTGCGCTCGGGGCTCCCGCGGCTGGTCGAGCTGTTCGGGCCGGCGGACGCCGGCCATCTCGGACGTGTGACCGGCCAGCTCGTTGGCGCCCAGTGCTACCGCGCCACCGCCGCGGCCCTCGGCGTCCGGGGCGATTCGGCGGACGCCTTCGCGGACTGGCTCGTGGCGCTGGCCGCGGCCGAGGGCGACGCGGCCGAGCGTCGGGCGCACGGCGAGTCGGTGCACGTCACCCGGGCCTCGTGGCGGCTCATGCGCGGCCTCGCCAACCTTTCGCCGGCGGTGTTCGAGGCGTGGAACGGACTGCTGGAAGGCGCGCTGGCCGTGCACAATCGCTTCCTGGTGCTGGAGGTGCTGCGCCGGCTCGACTACGGCGACGGCGCCTTCGAGTGGCGGATCCGCGCGCGCGGCTAGGCGGGTCGGGCCGAGGCCTCGCGGTGGTCGGCGACCAGCCGGCCGCCCTTGAACACCAGCTGCAGCGTGCGGACGTGGTCGATGTCGTCCAGCGGATTGTCGCGGACGACGATGAGGTCGGCGAGCTTGCCGGCCTCGACGGTGCCGAGGTCGGCGCCCCGCCCCGAGACCTCGGCCGCGTGCTTCGTGGCCGCCTGCAGCGTCTGCCACGGCGTGGCGCCCGATTTCACCCACAGCCCCAGCTCCAGCAGCGCGCCCTCGCGCACGGGGCGCACGTCGGACCCGAGCGCCATCTTGAGGCCGGCCGCCAGCGCGCGACGGAACCACCCGCGGTGCTCGTCCACCGCCTCCTCCGCGCGCCTGATCAGGTCGGGGGTCAGCGCGCGCTGCTCCACCCACTGCTTCTCCCACCGGGTCGTGGCCTGGCCGGGGGTGAGATGCGTGATGCCGAGCGTGGGGACGTACCAGGCGGCGCGCTCACGGAAGAGGGCGAGACACTCGTCGTCCATGATGTAGCCGTGCTCGATCGAGTGGGCGCCCAGACGTAGCGCGGCTTTCACGGCATCGGCGCTCGCCGCGTGCGCCATCACCTTGAGACCGCGCTGGTGACAGATGGCGAAGGCCGCCTGCAGCTCCTCGGGCGTGAAGAACGAGTGCCAGTGGCGGTCCCAGGCCGGCCCCATGATGCCGCCGGTGAGGTTGAGCTTGACGTGGTCGACGCCGGCCTGGATGTGCTCGCGGATCGTGCGCACGAAGCCCTCGGGCCCGTCGCACGGCAGGGCGAAGCCGGTGCCCAGCGCGTGGCCGCCGGTGGTCGTGAGAAACCAGCCGCAGGTGACGAGCCGGGGGCCCACGTGCTGGCCAGTATCGAACGCGTGCTTGAGGGCGACGTCGATGAAGTGGGGCGTGCCCGCCATGCGCAGGCCCGTCACGCCCCCCTCGAGCAGGGCGCGCTGCGCGTTGGCGAGGTACTGCGCGGTCAGCTCGGGTACGCCGGCCTGCGGCACGCGGGGCCACTCGAGATGCACGTGGGCGTCCCAGAGTCCGGGGAGCAGGTAGGCGCCGCGCAGGTCGACGACCCGGGCGCCGCCCGTGACCGGCGATCGGCGTCCGTCGAGCACCTCGACGATGCGCTCGCCCTCGATGGTGACGCTGGCGCCCGCGGTGACGCCCGGCGTGACCGCGTCGATGAGACTCGCGTTGGTCAGGACGAGCGACGGCGTCACGACACCTGGTCGGGCGGGGCGCCGAAGGCCGGCCGCACGTGCTCGCCGAAGCGGCGCATCGACGCCAGGATCTTGTCGTGGGCCAGGTAGCCGAAGCTCATCTGGCACAGCAGGTGGCGCACGCCGGCCGCGCGGAGCGCGGCCACCTGCTCGGCCACGCGAGCGGCGGTGCCACACAGCGCGCCGGTCTCGAGTGACCACCGCACGGCCTCAGCGTCGGCCACGTCCGGGTCGTTGAACGGGTTGAGCAGCGCCGGCGCGATGTGAAAGTCGTCCGGATTGTAGGCGGCGCGGGCGTGCAGCATGTGCCGGCGGGTGTGCAGCACGGCGGCGGCCAGATCGTCCTCCGCCTCCGCCTGGCTGTCACCGACGTAGACGTGGCGCCACACGGCCACGTCGCGGCGCAGGCGCGTCCGCGTTGCTTCCGGGTGGCCGCCGGCGCGCAGGCCGTCCTCGTAGAGCGCGAGCCGCTCGGGCAGGACGGCGAGCGGCACCCGCGCGGTCAGGATGGGCACGCCCAGCCGCCCGCACTCGGTGAACGAGCGCGGCGTGACCACGCTGCGCCAGAGCGGAGGATGCGGGCGCTGGTAGGGACGCGGACGGAGCTCGGGCAGCCGGACCTGGTAGTACTTGCCCGCGAAGCGAAACGGCGCCTCCGTCCACGCGCGCGTCATCACCTCGATGGCCTCGGCGCTTCGCTCGGGCCCGTCGTCGCTGCGGAGCCCGTAGCCCACGTACTCGTACTCGTTGTAGAGCGAGCCTCGGCCCACGCCGACGTCGATGCGCCCGTGGCTCAGGTTGTCGAGCAGGGCCAGCTGCACGGCCAGCCGGATCGGGTGGCGCAGCGCCATCTGGATCACGGCGAAGCCGATGCGCACGCGCGTGGTGCGGGCGGCCACCGCGCTGGCGAACGGGATCGGGTCGCAGTAGACGGCCTCGCCGGTGAAGTTGTGCTCGGTGAGCCACACGCCGTCGAACCCGACCGTCTCCGCATAGCAGGCCTGGATCAGCTGCTCGTCGATGGCCGCCTGATCCGCCTCCGGCGAGGGCGAGTGAGCGAGGGTCAGCCAGCCGAACCGCATACCGTCCATTGAGTCGGCTCAGCAGCGCGCGTCGTCGGTGATGGTGAGGCTGACGGTGCCCGTGGCCGGGTCGTACTCGAAGTCGTTCCCGGCGCACTGCAGCTTCGGTGGGCCCATCAGCAGGCCGAGCACGGCGGCCTTGTCGGGCGGCCACTGGCCCTTCTCGGCCTGATAGCTCCGCACCAGGCCCTGCAGCGTGCCCAGGGTGGCGCGATCGGCGGCGAGCCGGCTGCGGTCGATCGGCCGGTCCTTCTGGAGCTGCTCGACGCTCTTCGCCGAGGAGGTGACGTATTGCATGAGGAAGTAGCCGCCGAGCGCGATCACGGCCACCACGATGAGGATCTCGATGAGGCCGAAGCCGCGGTGGTTCATGGAGGAGATCCTAGCACTCCGGGTTGCCTTGTCGTCGCCACGATGGTAAGTCTGCCGTCGTGTTCGTGATCGACCCCGGCCG
This sequence comes from uncultured Candidatus Rokubacteria bacterium, assembly GCA_963827505.1. GTDB lineage: Bacteria > Methylomirabilota > Methylomirabilia > Rokubacteriales > CSP1-6 > AR5. The sequence goes on from CAWHBD010000001.1 coordinate 1,722,454, forward strand.
GACCGACCTCGCCCTCGAGTTCCGGCACCGGCCGTTCGGGCCCCACAGCCCCGAGTTGCAGGCGGTGCTGAACGTGCTGCGGTCCTCGCAGCACTGCCAAAACCTCCTGCTCGATCTGCACGCGGCCCCACGCCGAGTGGGTGCTCGCCGAGAAGCAGCCCGGCGGCCGACCCCCTCGCCTCCTGCCCGGGCTCGTGTTCACGAGCGTCGAGGCCGCCGAGTGGCACGCGTTCCAGCTGCGCTGGGAGGCGGTCACCGGCCGGCCGCTGCCGCCGCTCGATCGCGAGTGAGCGCTCCCGCGAACGTGAACGTCCCGATGCCGCGCGTGCTCGGCTACGCCGAGCCGCTCAGCGTCGAGCCGGGCGAGGAGATTCGCTTCATGGTCGGGACCCTCGACGGGCCCCGCCGCTATCGCGCCGAGGTCGTGCGGATGATCTGCGGCGACACGGGCCATCCCGGCCCGGCCTCCGGACCGTTCGCGTCCCGACGCCCATCGACGGCGAGCACGAGGGCACGCCCCAGGCCATCGACGCCGGTTCCTACGTCGATCGTCGAGCGCCCTGAAGCGTTCGCGGTCTCGTGCGCTTCACGCTGCAGGCCTTCATACAGCCCACCCGGGTGCCGGTCCGGCCGGCGCCGCGCCGGCAGGTCATCATGGGGACGTGGGCGGCGGACCAAGGCGACGGCTTCGCGCTGATGCTCGACGAGACCGGCGCGCTCGCGGTCCTCGTCGGCACCGGCCCAGGTCGTCGACGGGCGCGCCCGCTCACCGCTCGCCGCTGGTACCACGTGGCGGCCGCGGTCGACCTGGCGGCGGGGACAGTGACGCTGCGCCAGACGCCGCTGGCGCGACCACACGCCGAGCCTCGAGCAGCCGGTGGTCGTGACGGCGACGGTCCGCGCGACGCCGGCGCCCGCCGCCGACTTCTTCCTCGGCGCCGCCCGCCACGCCATCGAGGACGGTCGGCTGCGCACGACGTGGCACTTCAACGGCAAGATCGACCGCCCGACCCTGGCCCGGCGCGCACTCGCGGTGGACGAGCTGGCGGCCGCGGCGACGGCGCGCACCACCGTCGCTCGACGCCGCTGACGCGCTCGGGCTGTGGGATCTCGCCGCCGACATGGCCACCGATCGCGTGAGCGATCGCTCGCCCAACCACTTGCACGGTCGCACCGTGAACGCGCCCAAGCGCGCCGTCACCGGCCACAACTGGGACGGCACCGAGATGGACTGGCGCCGGGCGCCCGCACCAGTACGGCGCGATCCACTTCCACGACGACGACCTCTACGACGCCGGCTGGCGCCCGAGCCTGACGCTGACCGTGCCGGCCGACGTCCGCAGCGGCGTGTACGCGCTTCGGCTGCGACGCGGCCGGCGGCCCCGAGTTCTGGGTCGTGTTCTACGTGCGTCCGCCGCGCCGCGGCCCCCGAGCGCCGCGTGGCCTTCCTCGCCTCCACCGCGACCTACCTCGCCTACTCGAACTACCGCGCGCGCATGCGGCCGGGGCCGGCCGAGCTCTACATCGGCGCCCTGCCCATCGTGGACACGACCGACCTGCTGCTCATGCACCACCCGAGCTGGGCGGCTCCACCTACGACACCCACTCCGACGGCTCCGGCGTCTGCCACGTCTCGCGCCGGCGGCCCATCGTCAACGTGCGCCCGACCGGCCGCCTCTGGAACCTGTTCCTCGACTTGTGCCTGCTCGACTGGCTGGAGGCCCACGACCAGCCGTACGACGTCGTCACCGACGACGATCTGCACGCCGAGGGGCTGACGCTCCTCGACGGCTACACCGTGGTCCTGACCGGCTGCCATCCCGAGTACTACTCGCGCGAGATGCTGGACGCGCTCGCCGCCTATCTCGGCCGGGGCGGACGGCTCATGTACATGGGCGGCAACGGATTCTACTGGCGCGTGTCGTACCCGTCCGCGCATCCCGGGATGATCGAGATGCGCCGGGCCGAGGACGGTACCCGAGCGTGGGTGGAAGCGGTCGGCGAGTACTATCACAGCTCAACCGGCGAGTACGGCGGACTCTGGCGACGGCAGGGCCGCGCGCCCAACGCACTGGTCGGGGTGGGGTTCGTGGCTCAGGGTTTCGACCGCTCGTCCTACTACCGGCGCACGGCGGCCAGCCGCGACCCCCGCGCCCGCTTCATCTTCGAGGGTGTCGCCGGCGAGATCCTCGGCGACTTCGGCACGGCCTGGGACGGGGCCGCCGGCCTCGAGCTGGACGCCTTCAACCCGAGCCTCGGCTCGCCGCCGTGGGCCCTGGTCGTCGCCTCGTCCGAGAATCACTCGAACGCCTTCCAGCTCGTCAACGAGGAGATGAACGTGTCGTTCGCCGGCGCCGACGGCCAGTTCTCGCCCGCGGTCCGGGCCGACATGGTGTTCTACGAGCATCCGGGCGGCGGGGCCGTCTTCTCGACGGGGTCCATCGCCTACGTCGGCAGCCTGGCCCACGCCGACTACGCCAACGACATCTCGCGCCTCACCCTGAACGTCCTGCGGCGGTTCCTCGACCCCGCGCCCTTCACCGCGCCGTGACCGGCGCCTTCGAAGCTCAGGCCTTGCCGGGGACCACCGCGACGTAGAGCGCGACGTCCCCCCGCTCGAGGCGGACGTTCAGCCGCTCGCCCTTCCGGGCCTCGCGGGTGGCGCGCTCGAAGTCGGCGAGCGTCCGCACCGGCTGGCGGTTCACCTCCACGATGACGTCGCCGCGCTGGATCCCGGCCTCGGCGGCGGCCGTGCCCTCGTCCACCCGGGTGACGACGACGCCCTCGGACGAGCGCCGATTGAGCTCACGCGCGACGTCCGGCGTGAGCGGGCGCACCTCGAATCCGAAGCGAGAGGGGTGTCGCTCGCCCGGAGTCTCGCCGAGGACGGCATCGACCGTCCGCGCGGCGTTGTCGCGCCACAGCGTGATCTTCGTCCGGCGGCCGGGGGCGCCCAGGCCCACCGCGCGGGCCACGTCGGCGGCGTGCTCGATCTTGCGGCCGGCGACCTCGAGGACGACGTCGCCGGGCTTGAGCCCGGCCCGGGCAGCGGGACTGTCGGGCATCACCTCGGTCACGAGCACGCCCTTGCCGGGCAAGGCGGCCAGCTCCGGCGTAAGCGGCTGGAGCACGACCCCCAACCAGCCGCGCGTCACTTTGCCGTGCTCGACGAGCTGGGCCGCCACCCGCCGGGCCATGCTGGCCGGGATGGCGAACCCGATGCCGGAGCCGCCACGCACGACCGCGCTGTTGATGCCGATCACCTCGCCGCGCATGTTGACCAGCGGCCCCCCGGAGTTGCCAGGGTTGATGGCGGCGTCGGTCTGCAGGAAGTCGTCGTAGGGCCCGGCGCCGATCTGGCGGGCCTTGGCGCTGACGATGCCGGAGGTCACGGTCGCCTGCAGCCCGAAGGGCGAGCCGATCGCGAGCACCCAGTCACCCACCTGCACGTCGTTGGAGTCGCCGAGGGGCAGGAACGGAACACGCTTGCCGTTGACGTCCAGGCGAAGCACGGCCAGATCGGTCTTCTTGTCCGCACCGACGATCCGAGCCCGGTGCTTGGTGCCGTCGAGCATCGTCACCTCGATCTGGCTGGCGCCGTCGACGACGTGGGCGTTGGTCAGGGCGAGACCGGACGGGTCGATGATCACCCCGGAGCCCAGGCCGCGGCGGGGCAGGCGCTCGGGGGCGTCGCCATAGAACCGCCTGAAGTACTCCTCGCCGTAGAACTCCTCCAGCTGGGAGCGCCCGGCGCCCCGACGCTCGGTGTTGATGTTGACGACGGCGGGCTTCACCGCCTCGGCGAGCTTGGCGAAGGTGCCGGCGTCCAGCCGGAGCTGGACGGGGGTGAAGGCCGGTGCCGCCGTCGAGGTGGTGAGGTTGCTGCCGAGCAAGCCAGCCGACAGACCGAGGGTCAGGCCGAGGACGAGACCGGTCAGGGGACGGTTCTTCATCGGAATGTGCTCCTCTGCAGGTGGGGGGCTGGTCAGACTGCGAACGCTCATGGCCGTGGTCCTTCGACGGCCTCGGGCGGTCCTTCATTCACGAGCCGGCGGGCGCTTCCCTGGTAGTCTGAGGCGCCGACCCTGGGGCCGCGGCCGGCCCGGACGCGAATACCACGAGGGCGCCGCCGTCTAACTCTCGTCCCCTGAAGGAGATCGCATGCATCGTGTGGTCGCCCTCGCCCTGTTGCTGCTGCTCGCCGCCCCGGCGCTGGAGGCCGTCGCCCAGCCGGCGGACGGGGGCCGGCTGCCGTCCGATCCGCGCCTGGTCACCGGGCGGCTCGACAACGGGCTCAACTACGTCATCCGGCGGCACCCGACCGCCGAGCGCCGTATCGGCATCTGGCTGCACGTCGCCTCCGGCTCGCTGAACGAGACCGAGGCCACCCGCGGCCTCGCCCACTACCTGGAGCACATGGCGTTCAACGGCTCCACCAACTTCCCACCCGGTGCGCTGGTGCCCTTCTTCGAGTCGCTCGGTCTCACCTTCGGGCGGGACCAGAACGCCTTCACGAGCTTCGACCAGACGACGTACCAGATCGTGGTGCCGGCCGCCCGCCCCGACATCCTGGACAAGGCCTTGCTGTTCATGGCCGACGTGGCCGGTCGCCTCGATCTGGCGCCGGCGGAGATCGATCGCGAGCGCCGGGTCATCCTGGAGGAGAAGCGAGCGCGGGCGGGCGCGGCGCAGCGCGTGAGCGACATCGTGCTCGAGCGGCTCGCGCCGGAGTCGACGCTGGGCCGTCGCCTGCCGATCGGCACCGAGGCGGCGATCCGGGCGGTGGCGCCGGCCGACTTCCGGGAGTACTACCGGCGCTGGTACGTTCCCTCGAACATGACGCTGATCGTCGTCGGCGACGCCGAGGCGGCCGACGTGCGCGGGCGCATCGAGCGCCAGTTCGGCGGGCTCCCGGCCGCGCCGCACCCCCAACCGCGTCCCGCCGGCGTGCAACCCACCACGGGCACGCGTGCAATCGTGGCGGTCGATCCGGAGCTGACGCGGGCCGAGGTCTCGCTCGTGCGGGTAACGCCCCCGCGCCCGCCGTCGACCACCCTGGCCGACGCCCGGCGCGATCTCGTCGAGTGGATCGGGCCGTGGGCACTCGGCCGCCGGCTCGACGCCGACGCCGCCACCGGTCGCGCACGTTTCGAGGACGGCGCGGCCGACCTCGATCAGTGGGCCGGGGCGATCCGGACGGCCACGGTCCGCGCCTCGGGGCTCCCTACCGCCTGGCGCGACATGCTGACCGACCTGGGCGACGCGCTCCAGCGCGCGCGGCTGCACGGCTTCACCGCCAGCGAGGTCGACGCCGCGCGCCGGGCCCTCCTGGCCGAGGCGCGCGACGCCGTGGCGCGCGACGGCACCGCGCCGCTGCGCTCGGTGCTGGGAGCGATCAATCGCGCGGTGACCGAGGACGAGCCCATCCTGGCCCCCACTCAGCGGCTGGCACTTCTCGAGCAGCTGCTGCCGGGGATCAACGCCACCGAGGTGTCGGCGGCGTTCGCGGCGGCGTTCGATCCCTCCGCCGTCGTCGCCATCGCCAAGCTGCCGGCCGGCACCGGGGTGCCGGCCGAGGCCGACCTGGCGCGTGCCGCCCGCTCGGCCGTCGATATCCGTCCGGCCACGGCGCCGGAGCGGGCGGTGCCGACCGCGCTGCTCCCCACGCTACCCGGCGCCGGCGTCGTGGCGGAAGAGACCATCGACGCGCCGACCGCGGTCACCTCGTTCTGGCTCGGCAACGGCGTCCGCGGCCACCACCGGCTCATGGAGCAGCGCAAGGGCGAGGTCATCGTCACGGTCACCCTGGCCGGTGGCACCATCGAGGAGACCGCAGCCACCCGCGGCTTCACCGAGGCCGCGCTGCAGGGGTGGGCGCAGCCGGCGACGAGCCGGCTGACGAGTACCGACGTGCGGGACCTGCTCGTCGGCAAACGCGTCCGCGCGGAGCCGGACGCCGGCGACGACGCCGCCACCCTCACCGTGCGGACGACGCCGCAGGACCTCGAGACGGCCCTGCAGCTCGTCCATCTCCTCCTGACCGACCCGGTCGTCGAGCCGGTGGCCCTGTCGCGCTGGCAGGAGAGTACGCGACGACGCATCGCCCGGCGCGATCTCGACCCGCAGGCCGCGCTGCAGTTCGCCGCCGCCGAGGCCCTGTCGCCGAGCACCGAGGCGCGCATGCGGCCGCTGAGCCGTGACGAAGTCTCCGCGGTCACGCGCGACGGGGCCCAGGCCTGGCTGCGCCGGCTCGTCACCACCGCCGCGGTCGAGGTGGCCATCGTCGGCGAAGTGGCCCGAGCCGATGCCGTGCGCCTGACCGCGCAGTACCTGGGCACGCTGGGCGCGCGGGCCCGCATCGGTGACGGCACCCTGACCGGGCTCCGCCGCGTGCAGCCGCCGGCGGGGCCCATTCGCGTCGCCCGCCTGCTGACGACGCGCACGCCCCAGGCGGTCGTGATGGCCGGGTTCCGAGGCGCGGACGCCAGCAATCGTCCGGACGCACGGTTGCTCGCGATGGCTGCCCGCGTGCTCAGCAGTCGGATGTACCGGACGCTGCGCGAGGAGCGCCAGCTGGTGTACAGCATCGGCGCCGCGTCCCGCCCCGGGATCGCCTATCCGGGGTTCGGGCTATTCGCCGCCCAGGCCCCGACCGATCCCGTGCGGGCCGAGGCGCTCGCACAAAACATCGAGGCGATGTACGAGCACTTCGCCGTCGAGGGGCCGACCGAGTCGGAGGTCGCGGTGGCGCGGCGTCAGATCGTGGCCCAGGTGGACGAGCAGGTCGAGCGGCCGGAGTTCTGGGCCGAGCGGCTCGCCACCAACGACTACCGGGGCCGGACGCCGCGCGAGGCACTCGATGCGCGCGGCTACTACGAACGCGCCAGCGCGACCGACGTCCACGACGCCTTCCGCCGCTACTGGAAGCCGGAGTCGCGCTTCACCATCCGTGTTGGCCCCGAACCGCACGCTGCCCCGGCGCCCGCGGTCCCGGCCATGCCGCAGGAGGCTCCGCGACCCTCTCCCTAGCGCCGGCCGCCATCCCGACCACCTCACCGCTCGGGCAGCCTGTCAGGCAGTGGACCGTCGCGCTGACATCTGCCCCTACCCCCCGGAGCACTCTCCGCCTGCCTCGCTGGGACCTGATCATCGTCACGGTGAGGCTCATCTGTTCGGGACAAGACGGTCATGGGCCACAATCTGACACCTGCGTTGGACCCGCTCACTTCTCGGTCTCACGAAACTTCGGGTACTTCTCGCTGGTTGTGCGTAGTTCGTGGCCTGGCATGGAGCTCGCTTCTGCGGCGCCCGACGATGTCCGCTCCCGAGTCGCCGGCACGTAGGCACGGGCCCGTCCCGCTGCACGAGGCTCTGCACCTGTTCAAGCGGCGGCTCCTCGAGACGCTCGCCAGCCACGAGGGCAATCGCAGTCGGGCCGCCGCCGCGCTGATGATCGAGCGGACGTCGTTGCTGCGGTTGATCCGTGAGCTCGGCATCACGGAGGTGCCGAACGGCCACCGCGGGCGCCCTCTGTCCTCGCCGTCCTCCCGCAAGCGATCCTGACGACGCTCGCCGGGGCCCCGGCCGGGGCTGATGTCGAAACCGTGTCCCAGATGTCACATTGCGGGGGATGTCATCAATTCTTACAGTGACCCGACGTTCAGAACTGGCCACGCTGATTCAGAGAAAAGAAGGAAAAGGAAAGAAGGAGGTCGGCATGCGTGTAGCCCTCGCACGCTGCAGTGCACTCATCGTCCTGGGCTGGCTGGGCGTTATTCTCGGCGCCGGCGATGCGGCAGGCCAGGTTCCAGCGCTGTCGACCGTTCCCGTCCCGCGTCCGGACCTGAGCGAGTACATCCGCGACGCCGAGGCGGCTAGGGTCCTCGGCAAAGCGCTCTTCTGGGACATGCAGGTGGGCAGCGACGGGGTACAGGCGTGCGCGACCTGCCACTTCCGCGCCGGGGCGGACCCTCGCAAGAAGAACCAGGTCAGTCCGGGCCTGCTGCGGGTCACCTTCGGGCCAGACGGGACGGTCGTCCCCGCGGCGGACCTCACCTTCGCCAAACAGGGCCCGAACGACACGCTCGACGCCTACGACTTCCCCCTCCGCAAGCTCATTGATCCAATGAATCGCGAGTCGGCCATCTACTCTGACAGCAACAACGTGGTCTCGTCGCAGGGTGTGCACTACGCGATCTTCGGCGCCGGCGGCCGCCCGGCGCCCGACCCGGACGGCTTCCGGGTCGGCCAGGGCTCCCAGGCCGCTAACGTCCGCCGCGTCGAGCCGCGCAACACGCCGACGATGATCAACGCCGTGTTCAACCATCGCAACTTCTGGGACATGCGAGCTCAGGACGTCTTCAACGGGGTCACCCCTTTCGGCGACCGTGACCCCGACGCATTCCTCTACGTCGTCGAGAGCATTGGGAACCTAGTACCGGTCGAGATCAGCATCCCGCTGTCCAGCCTGGCCTCGCAGGCGGTCGGTCCGCCCACGAACAAGTTTGAAATGTCCGCTGACGGGCGGCCGTTTCCCATCGTCGGTCGGGAGCTCACCCTCGAGCTCCGGAAGCGGCATCGGTTCCTGGCCAGGCGTCTGCGGACCGCCGTACCGCTCGCCGGCCAGCTCGTGCACCCCAATGACAGCGTGCTCGGCCCCTACAGCCGCTGGCCGCAGCGCGGTCTGAAGGTCGACTACGAGACCTTGATTCATCGGGCCTTCAAGCCCAAGTGGTGGGCCGCGGCCAAGCTGATCCGCGTCGCCGAGGACGGCAAGACCACGGTCGTGACCCGACCCGACGGCAACCCGCTCACTAACGAGTACCGGCTGATCGAGTTCAACTTCTCGCTCTTCTTCGGTCTCGCCGTGCAGGAGTACGAGTCCACGCTAGTGTCCGACGACACGCCCTTCGACCGCTTCCTGGCGAACCCGACCCGGGCGCCGCTCTCGGCCGCCGCCGAGCGGGGACGCCAGATCTTCTTCAACGTGAACGCGAATCCCAATCCGCGGGGTGCGTGTCTCTTCTGCCACTCCGGCTCGCTGCTCACCGAGGCCACGGTTGCGGCGGTTGTGAGCAACAACGGATCGGTGGTCCGGGTCTTTGGTGGACAGGCCAGCGATCTCGGCACCCGTAACATCGGTGTCAGGGAGACGACCGACGACCTCGGCAATGGCGGTCTCGACCCGTTCGATGATTCGCTGTCCGCTGCGGTCCTCCAGCCGCCGCCGGGGACAGTCCCGGCCGCCGACGGGACGTTCAAGATCCCCGGGCTCCGCAACGTCGAGCTGACGGCGCCATACTTCCACAACGGCGGCGAACGCACGCTCACCGACGTGGTCAACTTCTACGCACGCGGCGGCAATCGAGGCGGCGCGACGAACCCGATCCAGACCCGTAACGGCACCGTCATCGGAGGCCTGGCGGTTCTCAATTTCAACTCGGAGAACAACCCAGGGGCAGTGGCCGATCTCGTCGCGTTCCTCAAGTCACTCACCGACGAGCGGGTGCGGCGCGCGGCGGCCCCGTTCGACCACCCGCAGCTGTTCGTGCCCAATGGCCATCCGGGTAACAGCCAGACCGTCCAGCACCGAAATGGACAGGCCCTGGACTCCCTGCTCGAGATCCCGGCTACCGGCCGCAACGGCGGCCCCCCGCTGCCCGGCTTCCTCGAAGACTGACCTCTTTCCGGCGCGGCGGCTGGCCTCGATGGCCGATCGCCGCGCCGCGTTCTCTGGTCCATCCCTGCCGGCAATCTTGGGCCGCTCGGCCCGCCCTAAGCTCCTGGAAATGCGGCTCCTCGTCTCCGGTTCGTCTCTCCAGCGGTTCCCCCCCCGGGTCGGTGGTGACGTCCTTGCACCACCTGCTTGGCGGCACCGAACACAGTCCTGGATAGGGGCCCGACGACATGACGACACTGGACCGCCGAATGACCGAGGAAGAGCAGGTCCGCGCGGTGATGGACGACCGGGCCGAGGGGCTTCGCACCAAGAACGCCGGCGGCGTGATCCGACACCACGCTGGAGACTTTGTTCTGTTCTCGCTGGCCCCGCCACTGGTCTCGCGGACCGATCCTAGAGACCTGGAGGCATGGTTTGCGACGTGGCGAGGCCCGATCGGCTACGAGATCCGCGCCCGGACCATCGCCGTGGGCGGTGACGTCGCCTTCTGCCACAGCCTCAACAAGATGGCCGGAACGAAGCGCGATGGCGAGGCGGTCGAGCTCTGGTTCCGCCAGACCCTCGGCCTTCGCAAGACGGCGGCCGGATGGAAGATCACGCACGCCCACGAGTCGGTCCCCTTCCACATGGACGGGAGCTTCAAGGCGGCGACCGATCTCGAGCCGTAACGCAGGGCGCAGCTCCCAGTTGGTGCATCCATGCCCTTGATCGATGTGAGCGTCGCCCACGGTCAGACGCTGGACGAGGCGCAGCGCCGCCTGGAGAGGGTGGCGCAGGAAGCCTCCAGTCGCCTCGGGCTCCGACAAGTCGAGTGGTCGGCCGACCGTCGCCGCGTCCAGCTCCAGGGCCTGGGTGCTCGAGTGGACATGTGGGTCGACGCCCAGGTGATCCATGTGACGGGCGACCTGCCCGGCCTGGGCGGGCTGCTTGGCGGGCCGCTGGCCTCCGGTCTGAGGCAGCTCGTCGAGCGGACGTTCCGGAAGCAGCTACCCTGACGGCGCCCTGCCGTGGAGCTGATTCAGCCGCACCTCGAGTTTCTGCTTCGCCACGTGCTGACCGTCGTCTTTGCCGCCTTCATCATCGAGGCGGCCGGCGTGCCGTTTCCAAGTCGCATCGTCCTCCTGATCGCCGCGGCCGTGGCCCCCGACCTCCGCCACGTCGGGACACTCGTCCTGGTCAGCACGGCCGGCTCGCTGATCGGCGATCACGTGCCGTACCTCGCCGGCGCCCTGACCGGCCCGCGCATCCTGGCATTCTATTGCTGGATCACGCTCGGCTCGGCGGCGTGCGTTGAAAAGACGGTCGGCTACTTCCAGCGCTTCGGGGCGGCGGCGGTGCTCTTCAGTCGCTTCTCGGCCAGCGTTCGGCTCTTCGCCTCCGCCCTGTCGGGCTGCGGCCACATCCGCTACGAGCGGTTCATCGTCCTGGATGCTCTCGGCACGGTGCTCTACACCTCGATCTGGACCACAGTGGGATACCTCGTTGGGGAGCGAGCGATCGAGATCCTCGGTCGCCACCGCAGCCTCCGGCTGCTCGCGCTGGTGGGCCCGGTAGCGCTGGCGACAGTGGTTGGCTATCGCCTGTGGCGCCGCCTCCGCTACGGCTCGGCGCAGGCCGACCTCGTCATCGCCGAGTCGTCCTGTGTGGAGGGCCCGGTACGGCGGCGGATCCCTTGACTCTCACCATGGGAAGGGCCATCCTCCCACCCCAGACACAAGTAGGCGTCACCTGCTCAACGGAGAACAAGGAGAGCCGCTGCCATGAAGCCGGGAAAAAAAGGGACCAGTGGAGTAGCTCACGTGTCGCGACGCAGCTTTCTCCAGGCTGGGGCCCTGGGGGTGACGGGACTGGCGGCGATAGGGCCCCGGGCGGCGTGGGCCCAGGACCGGAGCGAGGCCAAGCGAGGCGGCACCCTGGTCGTGCGGAGCGGGCCCGTCCGCGGCATCGACCCGCACCTGGAGACCTGGGGGGCCGCCCTTCAGGTGATCCACCAGACCTACAACGCCCTCCTGAAGTTCAATCACGACGGCACGAAGATTCTGCCGGACCTGGCCGAGAGCTGGGAACAGAAGGACGACCTCACGTACTCGTTCCGCCTGCGGCAGGGGGTCAAGTTCCACAACGTGCCGCCGGTGAACGGACGGGAGCTCACGTCGGAAGACGTCAAGTACAGCATCGAGCGCCAGATGACCGACCAGCCGGGCAAGTTCCAGCACGCCTACTTCTTCCTCGGGAAGCTGGCCAGCATCCAGACCCCGGACAAGTACACGGTGGTCTTCAAGACCAAGGAGCCGTACGCGCCGTTCCTGAACTACATCGCGAACCCATGGACGGTGATCGTGGCGCGGGAGGTCGTGGAGAAGCACGGCGACCTGCAGCGCCACGCCATCGGCACCGGCCCCTTCATCATGCAGGAGTACCGGCGCGAGCAGGAGGCGGTGTTCGTCAAGAACCCCAACTACTTCAAGAAGGGGTTGCCGTACGTGGACGAGGTCCAGCTGCAGTACGTCATCGATCCCACCGCGGCCACCGCCGCGTTCCGCGGGCAGCAGACCGACATCTCCTTGCTGGAGTTTGCCGACGTCCCCTCGATCAAGTCGTCGAATCCGAAGGTCAGGGTGGCCGAGATCACGACCATGTTCCCCATCGTGCTGCGGACGCGGCCCTACGACGAGCAGCGTCCGCTCAAGCCGCCCTTCACCGAGAAGAAGGTGCGGCAGGCCATCCAGGCCGCCATCAAGCAGGAAGAGTTCATCGAGATCGTGCGGAGCGGCTGGGGCCAGACCATGACCGGTCCCATCCCCACCTACCGGAAGCCGTGGGCGCTGCCCGCCTCGGCGCGGCCGGAGTACGACCTGAAGAAGGCCAAGCGCCTCCTCACCGAGGCCGGCTACGCCAATGGCTTCGAGACGGAGCTGATCGTGGGTACCCCCGGCGACAACGTGAAGAGCGCCCAGGTGGTGAAGGATCAGCTGGCCAAGGTGGGCATCCAGGTGAACCTGAAGCCCATGGAGATGGCGCAGTACTACAACAAGAGCTACTCGTACGACTACTCCATGAGCGTGCACACCGCTCTCACCGGCGAGGAGCCCGAGGAGGCCATCCGGCCCTACTACGGGGCGAACGCGACGTACTATCGCTGGGGCAACAAGGACATTCATCGCCTGATCGACGAGCAGGCCAAGATCCTGGACCAGAAGAAGCGCGTGGAGATGGTCCACCTGATCCAGCGGATGCTGCTGGACGACGCCCCCAACGTGTTCCTCTACACTCCGGTCACCCACTACGGCGTGCAGCCCTGGGTGAAGAACTACACGGTACCCATCAACGCCTACGACCAGCGGTACGAGGAGATCTGGCTCGACGGCAAGAAGGCCTGACGGCCAGGCCCAGGAGGAGCTAGCCCGAGAACGCGTTTCCGCATCATGTCGCGCTACGTTCTTCGCCGGCTCCTGCTACTGCTGCCGACGCTGGCTCTGGTCACCCTGCTCGTATTCTCCATCATCCGGCTGCTGCCCGGCGACATCGTGACCCTGATGATGAGCGAGCAGGGCTACGCCAGTGACAAGGCCAAGCTCGAGCAGATGCTGGGTCTGGATCAGCCCTTCTATCGGCAGTACGTCACCTACATCGGCAAGGCGCTGCAGGGCGACCTGGGTGTCTCGTTCTGGACGAAGGAGCCCGTCCTCGACGAGATCCTGCGACGCCTGCCCGTGAGCCTCGAGCTGGCCATCCTCGCCATGTTCTTCGGCCTCCTGATCGCCGTGCCCACCGGCATCTTCTCGGCCGTCAGGCAGGATACCTGGCTCGACTACCTGTTCCGGACGGGCGCCATCGGCGGGCTCTCCGTACCCAGCTTCTGGATGGCCACCGTCGTCATCGTGGGCGCCTCGATCTGGTGGCAGTGGGTGCCGCCCATGCGCTACACGCCGCTGGCCCGGGACCCGGTGAAGAACCTGTCCCAGTTGCTGCTCCCCGCCATCATCCTGGGGTTCGCCCTGTCGGCCAGCGTCATGCGCATGACGCGCTCCATGGTCCTCGAGGTGGTACGCGAGGACTACGTCCGCACGGCGTGGGCCAAGGGCTTGTCGGAGTCCGTCGTCATCGCCCGCCACGTCCTCAAGAACGCCATGATCCCCGTCGTGACCGTGATGGGCCTCCAGCTGTCGGCCCTCCTGGGCGGGACCGTCATCATGGAGAGCATCTTCGTCCTGCCCGGCATGGGGAAGTTCCTGCTCGACGCCATCACCTGGCGCGACTATCCGGTCATCCAGGGCATCAACCTGTTCCTGGCCACGAGCATCATCGTCCTGAACCTGCTCATCGACGTGGTCTACGGCTTCCTCGACCCGCGGATCCGGTTCGGTTAGACGCCGGCATGTCCAGGGCGTTTCGCGTGATGCGGGGCAAGCCGCTGGGCGCTCTGGGCGGGCTACTCATCGTCGTGCTGGTGGCCACGGCGCTTCTGGCGCCGGTGCTGGCGCCCCACGATCCCATCAAGATGAAATCGACCGAGCGTTTGCAGGCCCCCAGCCTGAATCACCCGCTGGGCACGGACGACTTCGGGCGCGACATCCTGAGCCGCGTGATCTACGGCGCGCGCATCTCGATGCTCCTCGGCCTCGGCGCCGTGGCCATCAGTACGCTCCTGGCCGTCATCATCGGGGTGCTGTCCGGCTACTACGGCGGACGCGTCGACACCATCCTGCAGCGGTGCGTCGACACGCTGATGGCATTTCCCGGGTTCGTCGTCCTCCTCACGATCATGGCCATGCTCGGTCAGGGGCTGGGCAACGTGATTCTGGCGCTGGGCTTCGGGGGAATTGCCGGCAACGCCCGCATCATCCGGAGCGCCGTCCTGGCCATCCGCGAGAACCAGTACCTCGAGGTCGCGCGAGCCACCGGCTGCCGGGACTGGCAGATCATTACCCGTCACGTGCTGCCCAACATCGCCGCCCCGATCATGGTGGTGGTCACCCTGGGTCTCGGGGTGGCGATCCTCGCCGAGTCTTCCCTGAGCTTCCTCGGCTTCGGCGTGCCGCCGCCGACTCCGTCGTGGGGCGCCATGCTCAGCGGCTCGGGGCGGACCTACATGATCCAGGCCCCGTGGATGGCGGTGTTCCCCGGCATCGCCATCAGCCTGGCCGTCTTCGGCTTCAACATGCTGGGTGATGCGCTGCGCGATCTCCTCGATCCCAAGCTCCGCCGCGGGCCGCAGTAAGATCGCGAGCAGCGCCGTCCCGATTGCCGACTAGCGTGGCCCCATGACCGATGCTTTCTTCGTACCCGACGGCGACGCCTGGGTCGCCACCTCGCACACCCGGGGCCCCTGGAGCGCCGCGCACCAGCATGGCGGCCCGCCCGCCGCGCTCATCGCCCACGTCGTCGAAGCCGCTGCGTCGGAGTTCCTGGTCACCCGCCTCACGGTCGATTTCCTCCGCCCGGTGCCGATCGACCGGCTCCGCGTGCGCCTCGACCTGCTCCGCGCGGGCGCCAAGGTGCAGCGATGGATCGGCCATCTGCTCCACACCGACACGGTCGTGGCGCACGCCGTGATCACGCTCATCCGGCGGGACGTGGTGCCCGTGACCCCGCTGACCGACGAGGCCACCCTACCGCCGCCGGAGGCGTCACGTCCCTTTCAGTTCCCATTCTTTCGCGAGGCCGACGGATATCACACCGCGATGGAGACGCGCCTGGCTGGTGGTGAGTGGGGCAGCGGACGCGCGGCCGCGTGGATGCGTCAGCGCGTCCCCCTCCTACCGGAGACGACGCCGTCGCCGCTCGAGCGTGTCCTCGTCGCCGCCGACTCCGGCAGCGGCGTCAGTGCGGCCATTGACCACCAGGCGCTGAGCGCCATCAACGCCGATCTCACGGTGGCGTTGTCGCGGCCGCTCGAAGGAGAGTGGGTCGGTCTCGACTCGCGCTCGACCTACGAGCCGAGCGGCATCGGGCTGGCCGAGACACGGGTGTGCGACGCGCGCGGAACGGTCGGCCGCGTGCTCCAGGGGCTCGTGCTGGAACGACGCTCCCCTCGCTGAGCCCGCCAACATGGCCAGCTGGGCCCGAGGGGCTGGTCATCTGTGCCCAGGGTCGGATCGGAATCGGGGACACGCGGGCGCTTGATTCGCGACGGGCTCGTGAGCCGGATCGAGAAGCACGGGCGCTTGCACATCGCCGCCGAGGAGCCCGGTCGCCTCCTCTGGCGGACCAGCACGCCGGCCGCTACGTGAGGACCACCGGCCCTCGTGGCGTCAGCGTGACGCGGCCCTCACGCGAGAGCTTCAGTGTCGCCGCCAGCTGCGCATTGCAGAGATGAGGAAGCGCAGCATCGTCGAATGTGGCCTTCGGGATGACCAGCATGTACCGAAAGCCTCGCCCGGTCTCGATGAGGAACACCTGGGCGGTCTGGTCGAGTGTTAAGAAGTCACGGTGATGACACTCGCGGAACTCTCGCCGCAGGAATTCACGGATGAGCTGCAGCTTTTCTTGATCGACCGGGGCCCACAACCGCTGGTCCGTCATCGCCCGAAGGACTTTGCAGGACACATGCCCAAGGCCATGCGCGACATTTCGCGGAGTTGTAAGCATCACAGGGGGCGACCGCGAGGTTGCGCGCCAGCCGTGCGCTGCAGAATCTTCGTGGCTGGCGCTTCAGACGTCGATCAGGGCGGCCAGGGCGCAGATCCGCGCCTCGGTGATCGAGAGAATCCATCCGTCGACGAGCGCGATCCGGTCCTCGGCAAAGTCCTGGCGAACCCGACGCCGCACCCGTTCCCGGAGCACAGCGGGGTCGAGCGTTTCCACAGGCCCGCCGAGAACGCCCGAAAGGCCGTGTCGGATCCGTGCCAGGTCGCGCTCGTCTGGGTGGTGGCGAAGATACTCCCGGCCCACGGCCACGGCGCTGTCCACATGGGCCAGCAGACTGTGGACCGCCGCACTGCCGGCCGCGTTGACGGCGGCGCGTGGGGCTGCCTGTCCGGGTCGAGCGCCGCCGAGCACCATTATCGCCAGCCAGGGGGCACTCGCTAGCAGCCGACGCCGGAGAGGGTCAGCGTCCGTCATAGAAGCCGAAGCTTGATGTGATCGGCCAGCCGGATCGCGAGCGCGACAATCATCAGCGTTGGCGAGCCCGAGCCATTCGTGGGGAACACCGAGCTGCCGGCGACGAACAGGTTGTGAATCCCGTGTACGCGGCAGTTCCGGTCGACAACTCCCTGGGTGGGATGGTCGCTCATCCGGGTCGTGCCCACGTGATGGCACACCCATCCCACCTCTTGCGGCCACGAGTCATGGATTCTCAACTGGACCCGGCCCAGACCCGCGCGCGCCAGCTCGATGCCGACGATCTCCATGGTCCGATGGAGGCTCCGTCGGTCGGGGGCGCTGAGCCGCCAGTCCAGCTGCACCCGCCGCAGCCCGAGCTGGTCCCGCTCGGTCCCGAGCGTGATGCGACTGTTGGGATTGGGAGCGGGATCAAGGCCCGCCACCAGCCGCACATGGTCGACCGGATAGTCGTGGCCATACCGCAACCGAGCGTACGCGCCGACCGCGATGTCGTCGAGATTGCTGGCGACGTTCCGGACGTGCTGGCCGAGGTCGTCCGGTACCGTTCCGCCGCGCAGGCCCTGGAGCAGGCGCCGCATCGAGGCCAGTCCCTTGGACTCGGCCGCCCGTGCGTAGGGGGCGCCGTAGACGGTCAGGAGATCGAGGTTGACGTTCGTCAGCTTCTCCCGGCGCCGGACGTCCTGGCTGAGGACGAGGCTCCCGAACATGGTCGACTGCTTGGCCGGGTGAAACTGGTAGAACCTCAGCGGGAGCCGTGGATCCGAAGGTTGAAGGATGCCGGCCACCACGCCGGGGCGATCCTGGAAGAATCGTCCCACGAGGTCGTGCTCGTTCCCCAGCCCTCGTCGATGCCGGTCGTTCGACAGCAAGAGGAGCCGCGGGTTCTCGATGCCCCCCGTGGCCAGGATGAAGTACTTCGCGACCACCGAGAATCGGGCACCCGACAGGCACCCGACCTGGACTCCGGTGACTTTCGTTCCTTCCGGATTGGTCTTGAACTGGGTCACGTTGGCGTGCAGGTAGACCTGGATGTTCGGCGCCTGGTTCACGCGATCGCCGTAGACGCGGCCGAAGCGTACCCGCTCGCCATCGTGACGCACCTGCTGGACGACGCGCGTGAGCACGCGGGAGCTCGCCAGTGGCAGCACCGGGTGTTCGGCATCGGCCCAGAACTCCGGTGCCCATTCGTCCTGGAGTCCTAGCTGCCTCAGCGCACGCCGGTAGAAGGGCTGGATCTCGGCATACTGGATCGGCCAACCTGTGTGCGGGATGCCTTCGCGAGCCTCGAAATCGATCGGTTCAAACGGCCGGCACCATCCGCTCCAGTGATTCGTCGTGCCACCGAAATAGCGGAGCCGCACCTGATCCAAGGGGCCGTAAGGATGCCCTGTACTCGTTCCCTGGCACAAGGCCTGCGTCTCCGGGTCGGGCTCGAGACCACCGCTCTCGAGAAGCACGACGCGGAACGGCTGCTGAGCGAGCTCCAGGGCCAGAGTGATCCCGGCCGCCCCGCCACCCACGATACAGACGTCGGTCTCGATCGTCGTGTTGCTCGGCAGGGTTCGGCTGTCGATTCGCAAGCTACGCCCCGCCGAGGCCGACGCGACGGCGCGTATTGGGTTCGGGTCGCCACATTTAAGTCTGGCCGATCCTCACAGGAATGCCGTGTTGTGTCAACGATCGAGGCCCCTAGATCAGAAGTCATAGATCGAAGGCTATAGGTCCCGTCCCGGTCGGCGACAGGACGATGCCCGCCTTGGAAGCGCCGCAACTCATGGCCGTAGGTTTGCACTGTTACATCCAATGACTGAGAACGATCGTGGATACCTATTGAACCGCGGTCAAGTGACGGGTGGGCTTCGCAACGTACCAGAGCTTTTGAAGTAAAAGGGAGAGAAAGTATGAACATCTTCTACATCATCGGGGTCGTTGTCGTCGTGCTGTTCGTCCTCGGGTACTTCGGCCTCCGTTAGGCGCAGGCCGGAAGAGCCGCAAGCTCGCCGGAACGAGGGCGACGCGCCGCGCGCCGCCCTCAGGAGGCCTGGCGAAGCTCCGGGTGATCGCCGCGACACGCGGCGATCCAGTGGGGATGGGCGGTCGGCGCGGTCCACACGTCGAAGTGCAGCTGGGAGAGGGCGAGCGGATCGGCAAGGAAATAGAGCATCTGGTCATCGGTCAGTGCGTACGGTCCGCCCTTCACCGCCGCCGCGATCGCGCGGTCCCGGCGCCCCTGGGCTCGTGGGGACCATCGTAGCTGGGGATACGCCGTGCCGCACACCAGCGCATTCACGCGCGGATTCACTACCGCCTCCACAAATCCCGGGACAGCATCGGTGCCACTGACGAAGCCTCGCATGGCCCGTAGCTCGGCAGGAGGATCCGTTTCTTCGGGGATCCTCAGCAACCCCGCTCTGCGGAGCCAACGGCCGAGGAACACGCGGCTCGAGTACACGGAGATCGGGATCGACAGCGTGAGCGGGCCAACCACCGGCAACAGCATCAACCACACATACGGCGACTCCAGCCAGTAAACGCCCGCGGCCCACGCCCCGCCGAGCACGGTGTGCACCCCATGACGGCGGAGCGCCTCGCCCCAGCTCGTCTGGGCGTCCTCCCGGGGCGGACTTTTCCACTGCACGCCCAGGCCGGTGAGCGCTGCCAGCACGAACTGCGTGTGGAACAGCATGCGGATCGGGGCCAGCAGCATCGAGAATACGATCTCCAGCAGAAGGCTCATCATTGCCCGTAGCCGACCACCGAATGGCCGCGCGTCTCCCACGAGCACCAGGATGCCCGCGAGAATCTTGGGCGCGAACAGGACGACCGCCGTGGCACTGAGAAAGCCCAGGGCGGCACCCATATCCCACTGTGGCCAGATCGGGAAGAGCTGCCGCGGGTGGACAAAGTACTGAGGTCCGATCACCGTCTGCAAGACGATGAAGGCCGTGGACACCGCCAGCGACAGGAGCCACAGCGGTGCCGATACGTAGGCCATGACACCCGTCATGAACACCGCTCGATGGGCGGGGTTCAGCCCCTCCCACAGGAATAGGCGCGAGTTGATGAGGTTGCCCTGGCACCACCGCCGGTCCCGCTTCAGCTCGTCGATGACGTTCGGTGGCATCTCCTCGTAGCTGCCGTCGAGGTCGTACGCCATCCACACTTTCCAGCCGGCCCGACGCATGAGCGCGGCCTCGACGAAGTCGTGGGACAGGATCTCGCCCGCCAGCGGTCCCCGCCCGGGAAGCCTCCCCAGCGCGCAGTGCCGCATGAACGGGGCGACGCGGATGATGGCGTTGTGGCCCCAGTAGTACGACTCTCCAAGCTGCCAGAAGTGGAGGCCCGCCGTGAAGAGCGGTCCGTACACCCGGGTCGCGAACTGCTGGGTGCGGGCGTACAGCGTGTCGCGCCCGGCCGCCCGCGGCGCTGTCTGGATGATGCCGGCCCCCGGGTTCGCCTCCATCAGCCGGACCAGCCTCGTCAGGCATTCGCCGCTCATGACGCTGTCCGCATCCATGACGACCATGTACCGGTACTGGCTGCCCCATCGCCGGCAGAAATCCGCGACGTTGCCGCTCTTTCGCTTGATGCGGTGCCGCCGCCAGCGATAGAAGATCGTCCCGAACCCGCCGACGGACTGGCAGAGATCCGTCCAGGCCAGTCGCTCCGCCACGAGCGTGCCGGGATCGTTCGTGTCACTCAGGACGAAGAAATCGAATCGCTCTTGATGGCCGGTGGCAACCAGCGATTCGTAGGTCGCTCGCACGCCGGCGAACACGCGCGCCACATGCTCATTCCGGATTGGCATGACGATCGCGGTCCGCGCCTCGGGGGCGATGGGCCCGGTCGACGAAGCGGACCGGCTGATCGCGTACCGGTCCCCCCCGCGACACAGGAGTACGAAGCCGCTCAAGGCGGTCCAGAACCCCAGCGAGATCCATGCAAAGAGGATCGTGAAGAGCGTGAGAATCGCCAGCTCCAGCGGCTGCTGCCCGCGGTAGGGCAGGACGCTGGTGGTCATGAAGTAGGCGAACGCCGTCGCCTGGGTCAAGGCCAGCAGCATGAATGTGCTCCGGCGAACTGTCGCCGACCGACCCACTGCACGGCTTTCGGGTGATGCTGTCATCGCGGTCGCCGCCGAGGCCGCGCGCTGACCCCGGGCAACGCGCAGGAGGCGCGTGAGGAGGGAGACGGGCCACCTCGACGGCGCCATCGGGGTGCGCCGGATCGGCGGCGCTGTCGGAAGCGCCCATCCGTCCTCCCCGGTATCGGCGCGTGCGGCGACAGGCGGCAGGGCCAGCTCGAGGCGACGACGGATGGACGCGAACACGGCGTGGGCGCCACGCCCCGGCGCCCCGGCCAGTTCGTGGTGGAGCCGGCGCATGGCGCTCTCGGCTCCAGCCTCGCGCTCGGCAAGCTCCAGCAGCGGGGCCTGGCGATCGTGCGGCAGGCGGAGTTGACCGACGTAGCGCGCGCAGCCGCGATCGCCGTCGGGGCTCAATCGGGTGGGAGGATGTAGCTCCATGTCTCCGACAGGACCTCGTTACCGCGCCTCAGATGCGCCCGGAGCTCCACTGGTTTGCCGCCATCGATCCGGCGAACGCGGACGACGAGGCGCCAGCCGCCCGTGACATCGTTGCGCTGCGTGCGCCGCTCCAGTATCTCGCCATTCGGATCGACCGAGAGCGCGAGGTCGACGGTGGCCGTGGCCGGCAGACGGCTGAGCGTGGGACCTTCGAAGTCGACGTGCAGCTCGACGCTGGCATCCGACGACTTCACGTACCCGCGGCCGCGGCGCGTCTCCCGCACCCAGCCGATGGGCGGGCGCACCTCGCGCTCCCGTTGCCACATCACCCGATAGCTCGAGCACCAGGGCTTCCTTCGGCCTCGGCTGCCAGTCGGGAACCCAGTAGGCCACGATATTGTCGTTCGTCTCGTCGGGGACGGGGATCTGGACGAGCTCCACCCGGCCAGGGCCCCACGGCCCCCTGAACTCAACCCAGGCCGAGGGGCGCAGGTCGTAGCGCGCCTCGAGGTCCTCGTAGTCGTCGAACGACCGGCCGCGCTGCATCAACCCGAACCCACGAGGGTTGGTCATCGAGAACGACGTCACCAGCAACCGCTTCGGGTTGACCAGCGGCCGCCAGATCCACTCGGTCGCCGGTCTGGATCGACAGGCCATCGGAGTCGTGGACCCGCGGACGATAGTCCTCCCGAGGCGACCGCTGGTTCGATCCGAACAGGAACATGCTCGTCAGCGGCGCCAGCCCCAGCTTGGCGACGTTCCTCCGGAGGAAGACCCGGGAGTCGACGTCGAGGACCGTCGTGATGCCCGGCTTCACGACGAACCGGTAGGCCGCCGCCGCCCGGGGCGAGTCGAGCAGGCCATAGATGGTGAGCTCCTTGGCGTTCGTCGACGGCCGCTCGATCCAGAACTCGACAAACTTCGGAAACTCCTCGCCCGTGCTCTCCGCGGTGTCAATGGCGAGGCCGCGGGCCGACAGGCCGAACCGCTGGCCTCGCCCAAGCCCCCGGAAGTAGCTGGCGCCGAGAAAGACCAGGATCTCGTCCTTGTAGGTCGGCGTGTTGACAGCGAAGTGTACGCGGAAGCCTGGGTAGCCCGCCACCCGGCGCAGGCCGTCGCCGTCGAGCTTGTTCTTGCCGTAGTCGAACGCCTCGGGATCGAACTTGACGTCCCGGATTCCCTCTGGGGTGATCTCGTGGATGGCGACGACGTCCTCGTAGACCCAGCCGGGATGGAAGAACATGATCTCGAACGGCAGCTTCGTGTTCCGCCACAGCGCGCGCTCGGGCCGGAACCGGATGTCGCGGTGCTGGTCGTAGTTGAGCCCCTTTACGTCCCCCGGAAGCGCCCCGCCACTTTTCTGGTAGGACGCCGCGGCCAGCGTGGCCGCGCGGGAGGCGACGTCCTCGAGGCCAAACGCCTGCGCCTCGGCCACGAACAGGACAAGGACCGCGAGGACGAGCAATATGCACACGCCGGCCGGCCCCAGCTGGGGCCCGGCCGCCTCATGACGGCGCCAGCCACGCACGACGAGTCGCTCTAGCAGAGGTCGCGTTTTGCAACTGGGGCCCAGATTTACCACGAAGGACGCAACGTTGAAAGTACCCACGACTGTCGAGGACGTCAAGTCGAGCGAGCGTGGTCATTCGCCGTCCGCCCCTTGGAGGCGATGATGCCGGCGTAGATGCGCGCGCTGTCCTTGAGCGTCCGCCGCTGAGTGTCGAAATCGACGTGGACGAGACCGAACCGCTTGGAGTAGCCATGCGCCCACTCGAAGTTATCGAGCAGCGACCACACGAAGTATCCGCGGACGTCCACGCCGCGCTCGAGGGCGGCATGCACGGCGGCAACGTGCCGACGCAGGTAGTCCACACGGAGGGGGTCCGCGAGACCATCGCTCTCCAGTGAGGGCGGGTCGTAGAACGCGGCACCGTTCTCGGTCACATAGATCGGCACGCTCCCGTAACGCTCCTTGACCCAGACGAGGACGTCCGTCAGCGCCGGCGCGAAGACCTCCCAGCCCGTCTCCGTGTACGTGGCCCGCGGCCGCCGCTCGGAGGCCGCCTGGAGCGGCCACGCGTGGGGGTCGAAACGCGCAATTCCGCGCGTATAGTAGTTGACGCCGAGGAAGTCGATGGGCTGCCGGATGAGCGCGAGGTCATCGGCCGGCCACCGTGGCCAGGCCTCGCCGAAGATCTCCTCCAGCCCGTCCGGATACCGTCCCAGGAGCAAGGGCTCCAGGTACTGCCGGTTCATGTAGACATCGGCCCGCATCGTCGCCGCCTGGTCGGCCGCGTCGGTGGACGCCGAATACTTCGGCTCCAGGTTCACGACGACACCGACGCGGTGCCGGCCCGCAGCCCGATACGCCTTCACCGCCTCGGCATGGGCCCGGAGCACGTGGTGCGAGGCGATTGGCGCCTCGAAGTGACTGCGATGGCCGGGCGCCAGCGTGCCGTGCAGGTAGCCGCCGTCGGTGATGACCCAGGGCTCGTTGATGGTCGTCCACAGCTTGACCCGGTCGTCGAGTTTCCTGAACACGACCGTCGCATAGTCGGCGAACCACCCGGCGATGTCGGGGTTGAGCCAGCCGCCCAGGTCATCCAGAGCCGCGGGGAGATCCCAGTGATACAGCGTCACCATCGGCTCGATGCCGCGGGCGAGCAGCGCGTCGACGAGACGCTCGTAGAAGTCCAGGCCCGGCGCATTCACCGCGTGTCGCCCCCGGGGCATCACCCGGCCCCACGCCACACTGAAGCGATAGGCGTTCGTCCCCAGCGACTGCATCAGCGCCACGTCGTCCAGGTATCGCCGATAGTGGTCGCAGGCGACGTCACCGGTGGATCCGTCGGCGACCCGGCCCGGCGTGTGCGCGAAGCGGTGCCAGATGCTGGGCCCGGCCCCATCCGCGAGCGGAGAGCCCTCGACCTGGTAGGCCGACGTCGCCGTGCCCCACAGGAACCCGTCGGGGAACTGGATCATCTGACAACCCTCACGACCGGGCACCGATCACGACCCGGGCCGGTAGCTCGTGGAACCGCAGCTCGCTGCCCTGCCACCGGACCGGACGACCGTTGACGCGCCCCTGGCGCGGCACCGCCTCCGGACCCGGCCAGGCGAGGACGAATCCGCCCGGGGGAACTCGCGAGCTCCCGCTGACGTGCAGGACCACGGTGTCTCCCACGCGTCGAAGCGAGTAGCTCAGTGGCCCGTAGGGAGTGCGCAGGGCCTTCACGGTGACGCCGCCTTCGCGAAGCCAGGCCGGAGGCACGCCGGCGGCCAGCACGAGCGCGTGGTCGCCGTCGCGCTCGTACGCGAAGAGGTCGAGCGTCGCCCGCATGAAGTCCGAGGCGATCCATCCGTGCGGCAGGTCCCCGACGAAGCGCGGCTGGCGCGCCTCGCGGCCAATGACCTCGGGCCACTGATTCCAGGCCGGCGGGCGGCGGTCGGCCATGAAGAACTCGAGCAGCTGGTGCGCCCGGTTCCGCCAGCCCAGGCGGAGGAAC
This sequence comes from uncultured Candidatus Rokubacteria bacterium, assembly GCA_963827505.1. Classification (GTDB taxonomy): domain Bacteria; phylum Methylomirabilota; class Methylomirabilia; order Rokubacteriales; family CSP1-6; genus AR5. The sequence goes on from CAWHBD010000001.1 coordinate 1,747,232, forward strand.
GTGCCGACCGTGCGGATCTCGTAGGGGGTGTAGTCCTCCCATGCCCGTCGTCCGTCGCGCCGCTCGACGAACTCGCGCCAGTACCGCTCGTAGGTGGCGACGACCAGGTCGAGCGGCAGCCGATGGAGCTCGCCGGCGGGGGTGATGGCGATCGTCGTGGACGTCGGATCGAAATCGCCGAGCTCGGCCGCGCCCGGCAAGTACGCGATTCCGTGAGTGGCGACGGCGTGGCGAAGAGAGGCGGCCAGGTCAGCGCGGAACTCGTCCCGCTGCGCCTCGAGTTGGCGGGCCGCCTCGGGACGGTCGACCGCCGTCGCCATCGCGATGGCCCCGGCGTAGCCTTTCAGCGCCCAGAAATCGTCCCAGTACGAGTGCATGGGCTTGGCCGAGTACCCCTCGTGGCTGATCGACGGCGGCAGCAGGCCGTAGAACGCGCGAGTCTCCGGTCTCAGATTGGCGTCGGTCCGCTCGGATTGGCGCAGTCCCTCGAGATAGCGCGCCGCCGCCTCGACGTGCGGCCACATGTCCTGGAGCAGCTGGCGGTCGTTCGTGTAGCGGAACACCTCGGCGGCCAGGAAGATCAGCTCGCCCGGGCTGTCGTGCTCGGGCACGGGATCGGCCCCCCGCTCGTCGACGCAGCACGGCACCTTGCCATTGTCGAACTGGTGGGGCGCATACCAGCGCAGGTAGGCGGCCGCCACGTCGGCGTGCCCCGCTCGTAACAGCGATTCCGCCATCATGGCGCCGTCCCGGATCCAGGAGCGAGCGTAGGAGCGTGTCCCCGGCCGCAGGCTCGGACCGTCTCGCGTGATCAGGATGTGAGCCAGCGCGGTGCGGAGGGCGGCGGTCAGCGCGCGGCCCGGGGCGGGAACGTCGATGGAGACGCGGTTCAGGCGCTGGCGCCACGCCGTGGCGACGGCGGACTGCTCGCGGTCCAGCCAGGTCGTCACCGGCTCCCTTCCGAGCGTCGGCCGGTCCATCGGCCCCGATAAGGGAACGACGACCGCCACCGTGGCACTAGCCGCCGGCGCCAGCGTGAGCCGGTAAACGAGCGTCGCCGAGGCGTAGCCGAACTCATCGTGGATCTCCGCCGGCCCCGTCCAGTCGGGAGTGCCGATCAGCGTGGGGACGGGGCCGGCGGCGAAGGGAAACGCCCCGACCCGGTCCGGCGGGCGCAGGGCGAATACCTTGCGGTTCTTGTTGATCGAGAGCGTCGTGCCTTCCCACGCGATGTCGCGGATAGCCGTGACGCCACCCACGGTGCTGAGGAACTGCGACGGAGGATTCACCTGGAACGGACGCACGGCCAGAACGAGCTGCAGCGACTGGGGGCGGCCGGTCAGGTTACGGAGCTCGTAGCGGGCCACGACCCGCGACCGGCCCCGCGTACCGGCGCCGAATGCCGAGACGCGCAACTCCCACTCGGGCCGGCGCCACGTCACCGCGGGCATCGGGAGATAGTCGTCGACCAGGGTCTGTCGCGCCTTGACGTCGGCCCAGCTGATGACCCGGGACTCCGCGATCACGAACGGCTCGATCGAGAACCCTCCCCTGGCCACCTCGAGGGCGCCGTCCTCTGAAAGCAGAGCACTGTCCTCGCCACCGTCGACGCCCACGAGTGTCCACGTCGGCTGCTCGCCGGACATGCCCCGCGGGTACGTCCCTCGGGGAGACTCCCGCGCGAGCGCCTGGAAGAAGGCGTTCGCCGAGGCGCCGAATGCCAGATCCCGTATCTCCAGCTCGGCCAATCCGTAGGCTCTGGACGGCCCGGATCGCAGCGCGAGGCGAAGAAATCGCGTCTCCGCCTCGGGCAGCCACACCGCGTCGGGGCCGCCACGGCCCCCGTCGATCGTCCGTACCGTACGCCACTCGACGCCATCGTCCGAGAACTGAACGTCGTAGTGCGTAGCCGCGGCGCCAGACAGCCACCGGACGATCAGGCCGCCGAATTCGCGCGGAACCTGGAAGTCAACCGTGAGCGTCTGCACGGGACCCGCGGCGGCGTCGCTGATCCAGGCGGTCGCCCCCGATCCGTCGAGCGCCTGCGCCGCCTCGCCGCCGGGCAGCCAGGACGACGCCCGGGCCGTCGGCGGCGGCGGGGGGCTCGGCGCCGGCAACTCGCGCAGGGCCAGCCCGCTCACGTACACGGACCCGTGGCCGCCGCCGCGACCTGCCGCCACCCCAATCTCGATGGCGGCCGCCTGGCGGAGCACGCGATCCGCCGTGGGGCCCCACGCAAACTCGACCTGGCGCTTCTTGATCCGCACGAGCCGCCACTCGCGCGGGAAGTCGAAGTCGGGCCGGTTGACCCACCAGACGTTGTCACCGCTCGCATCGGCGAGCTTGACCTGGAACTGGTTGGCCGGCGCGTCGCCCCGGACGTAGAAGAGTGATTTCGTAGTTCGCCGGCAGCTCGAGCGGCAACGCCCGCCGGGCCAGCGCATACCCGGCCGTACCCGCCAGGTCGAAGTCGAGGCGCAGGGCGCCGCCCGCTGGTCCGTCGGTCCGATGAACCGAGGCCCGCACGCCCTCGGAGCTCACCGGCGCCCACGCCGTCACATCGTCGAAGGCGTCCAGGACCCGAGCCGCCACCTCGCTCGATGGCCGGGCCGGGCTCGTCGACCCCAGCGAGCCGAGGACCAGCGCCAGCGCCGTCAGCGCGTGGCGCACGACGGGCAACCCGGCCCTCATTCCTTGACGCTACCGAGCGTGAGTCCCTGGATGTAGTAGCGCTGGAGTGCGAGGAACACGAGGAGGACCGGCAGCGTCGTCAGGACGGCGCCCGCCATCATGAGCTCGTTGTCCTGCACGTGCTCGCGGGACAGGCTGGCCAGCGCGACCGGCAGCGTGTAGAGATCCATGTCGCTGAGCACGATCAGTGGCCACATGAAGTCGTTCCAGGCGCCGAGGGACGTGAACACCGCCAGGGTGACGACGATGGGCCTGAGCAGGGGCACGATGACGGAGCGGAAGATCCGGAACTCGTTGGCGCCATCGATGCGGGCCGCCTCCAGCAGCTCGTCCGGGATCGACAGCGCATACTGGCGCACCAGGAAGATACCGAAGACGCTGGCCAGGGCCGGCACGACGATACCGCCGTACGAGTTCACGAGGCCGAGGTGCTTGAGCAGCAGGAACAGGGGCACCATGGCCACCTGCGAGGGAATCACCAGCGCGCCGAGGAGCAGCCGGAAGATCCGGTCGCGGCCGGCGAAGCGGAGCTTCGCGAAGGCGTACCCGGCCGCGACGTTGACACTGAGCGAGCCGAGGGTCACCGCGGCGGTGAGGATCACGCTGTTGATCAGATAGCGCCCCATCCCCGCGTGCGCGAAGAGGTCGCGGTAGTTGGCGAGCGTGGGCCGGCTGGGTACCAGCGGTGGCGGATAGGTGCTGGCCTCTCCGGGCGACATCAGCGAGACCGACACCATCCACACGAGCGGCGCGACCGTGACCGTCGCGGCGCCCAGAAGCAATCCGTTCACGAGCAGCCCGCAGCCAGGCGGAGCTCACGGAGCTTGCTCCCAACGCGCCAGCCGCAGCTGCACCGCCGTCACCGTGAAGATGAACGCGAACAGCAGGAACGCCACCGCGGAGGCGGAGCCCAGGTTCCACCACTTGAACCCCTCTTCGTACATGAAGTACAGCACGCTGACCGTGCTTTGCAGCGGTCCGCCCTGCGTCATGACGTAGGGCTCGGCGAAGAGCTGAAAGTACCCGGCGACCGTCAGGATGTTCGCCATCGTGATGATGGGAACGAGCATCGGCAGCGTCACGTGGCGAAACTGCCCCCAGGCCGACGCGCCATCGATCCGGGCCGCTTCGTACAGCGACTCCGGGATGCTCTGCAGTCCCGCCACGAAGATCACCATGTTGTAGCCGAAGTTCTTCCAGACCGCGAACACGATGATGGCCGGCATGGCCCAATCGGGATCTCCGAGCCAGTCGATGGGGCCGATGCCGACGCGCCCGAGCGCGTAGTTGAGCCACCCGTAGCGTGGATTGAACAGGTAGCGCCAGATGACGGCGACGGCCACCAGCGTGGTGACGACCGGGGCGAACAGGGCCGTCCGGAACACGCCGGGAAACCGGGCCAGCTTGGATTGGAGCAGGACCGCGGTCCCGAGCGACAGCGCGAGCGAGACCGGCACCCCCACGACGACGAAGTAGAGGGTGTTTCCGAAGGCCTGCCAGAAGAGCGGCGTCTGGAGCAGCTGCCCGTAGTTGTGCAGCCCGACCAGACGGAGGTTGCGGGCATCGGCAAGAGCGTAGATGTCGAAGTCGGTGAGGCTCATCGCCAGCGCGGCCAGCACGGGCAGGACGAAGAATACTCCGATCACGATCAGCGCGGGGGCAACGAACCACCACGCGGCCCCGCCGCTTCTCACCCGGCGCCCCGGCGGGCCAGGAGCCAGCGCCGCTTCTCGAGGATCCGGTCGGTGCGGGCGTCGAGCTCCCGCACGGCGTCATCCACCGACAGACCGAGGCGCGCGGCCCGCTCGACCACGAGGCGCACCTCGGTGGCGATGCGCTCCCACTCCGGCACCCGTGGCGTGGGCTTCACCCGCTCCAGCTGCTCACGGAACGCCCGCGAGTGGACGTCGCCGGCAAGACCGGGATCCTGCCAGGTGGTGCGTCGAGGCGGCAGGTCGCCGGTGAGGGCGTGAAACCGGCGCTGCACGCCGGGCTGCGACAGATACTCGATCAGGCGCCACGCCTCGGCCTGGTGACGGGAAGCCCGGAACATTACCAGGCTCGAGCCGCCCGCGATTGACGCGCCGGGGCCGTCGGGGCCCGGGAGCGGGGCCGTCATCCAGGCATCCTGGCGATCGGCCGGAAGCCGGCGCTGGAGCTCGCCGATGTTCCAGGGCCCCGACACATAGAAGACGAACCGCCCGCGCCCGAATTCGTTCCACACGTTGGAGATGGCAGCATCGGCGATGGCCGGCGCCCACCCGCGCCGGAACGTGTCGAGGTAGAAGGTCAGCGCGCGACGAAACCCGGCCCCCCCGAAGTTGCCCCACCGTCCGTCGTCCTTCAAGAGAGGCTCGTCCTGCTGGAGGGCGAGGGCGAGAAGGGGCTCGGGCTCGTTCAGCGGGAGCAGGATGGCGTGGCGATCCGGGCGTGCCTGCTTCTCGATCGCGGCCATCATCCGCGCCCATTGTGGCCACGTCGTCGGCGGCGCCGGAAAGCCCGCGGCGTCGAGCAGGTCACGACGATAGAACACGAGACGCGTATCCACGTACCACGGTACACCATACAGGGCGCCGCCGATCCGGTTGGTCTCCCAGATACCGGCGAAATAGTCGTCGGCATGCACTACCGCGGAGGTGGCGACCGAGCGGTCGAGCGGCTCGAGAGCGCCCAGCGCGACCAGCTCGGGGATCCACGTATTACCGAGCTGACACAGGTCGGGGGTGGCGCCGCCGGCGAACGCGGTGAGCAGTTTCTCGTGAGCAGCGGTCCACGGCAGCTGCTGGACCTTGACCCGGATGCCGGGGTTGGCCTGCTCGAACTCGGGAAGCAGCTGCGCGACCACTTCGCCCTCGCGGCCCATGGCCCAGAAGCGAAGCACGGTCTCCGTAGCCGACGGCGAGGCGCAGCCCTGCCCGATCGACAGCGCCGCGATGAGAGCGAGGGTGACGGCGATGCGGAAGCGTGCGCTAGCGACGAGGCCCGAGCCAGCCACCCGAGAAGCCGGCCCGCTCGAGGCCGCGGCGCAGATACGGGTTGTTGCGCATCACCCGCCACACCAGCCCGCTCCGGTGGTTCTCGAGCATCGCGACCATGACCCCCTGGTCGATGCCGAGATAGTCGATGTCCACCCAGCCGAAGTTCGGAACGTAACGGCCGTGTCGGAGGGGAACGTCGAAGAGAAACGTTCGGTTGAACGCGTCGAGGAATCCGTACTTGGAGTAGATGTGCTGCCCGAAACGACGGTGCATGTCGAGGATGGCTGGAATGGCCAGCTCGGGGGCGAAGGGGATCGACGCCACGACCGCGGTCGGCGCCAGGGTGCAGTCGTCGGTCTTGCCGTCGGCGCCGCGCGCCGCGTAGCTGCGAAACGCCCGCCGGCCGCCGGCCTCCTCGATCTCCACGTCGGCCGGGCCGTCGCTGGCCGTGATGCCCCACACCGTCGGCCCGTAGTCGCGGCACTGACGGGGATTCGCGATGGCATACGCGCGCTGCGCGTAGACGGCGCGCCGGCTGTTCTCGAAATAGTCGAGACCACGGCGCTGCATGTAGGGGTCGCGGATGTCGCGGAGATCGGTCCAGACGTGGGTGTACTGATGGCCGAACAGCGGCGGGAAGCCGAGGAACTCCTGGCCGAAGACCGTGCCCCACTGCTTGTCGTACGTGCTCGTCCACTCCGCCCAGGCGTCGCCGTCCACGGGAAACGTGGGGGAGCCCAGGGCGAGCAGGTAGATCAGCATGGCTTCGTTGTAGCCGCGCCAGTCGTAGCGCAGGAAGCCTTCCTCCGGGGACCAGCCGAGGCTGATGGCCGGCCCCTTCGGCTGCGCCCACCGCCAGTCGACACGCTCGTAGATCTTCTTCACGAGCGCGCGGATCTCGACTTCCTCAGGGTCAGCGCCATCGAAGTACGACTGACAGAACAGCGCGCCGGCGACGAGGATCGCGGTATCGACCGTCGACACCTCACTGTCCTCGAAGCGGGCACCGGTCTTCATGTCCAGGAAGTGGTAGAAGAAGCCCCGGTAACCGGTCTTGCCCTGCGCATCAGGGCCCTGCGGCGCGTCGGCGAAGAATCGGAGCGTCGCCAACACCCGCTGCCGCGCCTGCTCCCTCGTGATGTACCCACGCTCCACTCCGACCGGATATGTCGTGAGCCCGAAGCCCACGGCGGCGATGCTGGAGAAGGACGGCGTCGGATAGCGGTCCGGGACGAGGCCGTTCTGAGGGTTGGCCGTCTCCCAGAAGAACCGAAACGTCCGCGTCTGAAGGTCGACGAGGAAGGGATCGATGACCGGGCTCGGCGCGCGCGGCGGGGCCTGGGCGGGTTCACGATCCTGCGCAGCCGCGGGCACGACGCCCACCCCCACTGCGACGAGGACCGAGATCACGATCGCGCCAAGTGCGGCCCCGACTCCGGAGAGTTGTCTGGACATAGTCACCTACCCGCGGATCCGGCCTTCGACGCGCCGCGTCGCCGAGACTCGCTCGTTATGCCGTCGCCCGACCGAGCACGACCTCACCGCGGCCAGACCGGTACGGAAGACGATTGCATACTCCCCTAGGGCTTGGCAATGCTGGTGCCGATCGGCATTCTAGCCGAGCCCCCATACACTGCCTATTTTATCAACCATTTGTAGCTACTTCAGCGACAGGCCCCTGGGAGGATCTCCCTGCACGGGCAGTCTGCCCGCCCGACCTTGCGGGGAGCCCGAACAAGTTGCCGTCCGGTCACTCGCTCGATCTCGATCGAGTTCCTCCCCGGTCGGAGGAGGCGGGCGAGCTCGGACTCCCGGACGCGCCAGCCTCCCGCCCGGTAGGGAGAGGGCTCCTGTGTCACCTCCGGCCGTGTGCCGTTCACGACGACGGCCGGGCTACCGCCGGGTGCTTCCCGAATGCGGTACCGGACCTCGACGGGCCTGCCCGCCACCCGGACGTGCGCGACGAGTCCGTCCAGGCTGCGCGGCACCATCGAATCGAACACGATGTCGCCGAACGACTCGCGCACCCCGAGCAGACACGTGCGCACCGTGCGGAGGAACAGCCCGGGCCCGCTCGAGTAAAGCCGCCAGCCGCCGCGCACGGCCACCCGGCCCGCGCGCAACTCGCTCCAGCGGGCCGAGGCCTCCAGCCGATCGCCGAAATCGGCGTCGGAGCTGGAGAAGTAGACGTTGCTCTGGCGCGGCACGGCGTGCGGGACCACGTGCGCCAGTCCAACCGGATTGCACGCCTGCAGGCCCCACCACAGCGCGTCGGCGTCGCCCACCTTCGCCATGGCCTCGGCCCAACGCAGGTGGGCGTGCACGTATTGCAGCCCGATCTCGCGCCCCACGTTCGCCGCGCTCTCGGCGCGCTTGAAGAGGTGCTCGCGGCCCCCGCGATACGACACCGGCTCGCTCATCAACCGGACGCCGTCGGCGAATCGAAGCTCTCGCGCCACGATGTCGAGGTGCCGCCTCGCCTCCTCGGCGGTGAAGAGCCCGGCGAGCACGGCGCGGGTCATGGGGAGGAGCCGATACCGGATGCCCGTGACCTTGTCAGTCGGATGCAGGAGAGGACGCCACCCGCCCGCCTCCCGGGCCAGGAAACCGGCGACGATCCCTCCGGGCATCACATGGCGATGAAAGTCGTCGCTCATCCGCCCGAGCATCGCGTCGAGACGCGACGCCCGCTCGGGCTCCCCCGCCCGTCGGCAGAGCGCGGCGTACTGGCCCAGCACCTGATAGGCGAGGGCCACGGTCCACGCGCTGACCAGGCGCGTGCGCATGGCCGGATCGGCGGGCTGCAACGTATCGTCCCAGTCTCCGTCGCCGTAGTCGATCAAGGCCGTGCCGGCCGAGAAGCGCGCCTCGCAGTGGGCCACCACCCGGTCGCAGTGGTTCCAGAGCGGCTCGCGCGAGCCCGACCGGCTCGCCGCGCTCGGGATCGGTGTAGTCGACTTCCTCGGACAGGAAGGCGAGCTCGTTCGTGGCTTCCACGTAGTCGCACAGGGCCTTGAGCGGCCACAGCGGCACGTCGCCATGACTCTGCCGCTGCTGAATCGCGTGAAACGGAGGATGCATGAACCACTGCGGCCACGCCCCGTCGTGGACGTACTGTCGTGCGAACACGGTCACCAGGAGGCGCCGCACCGTGGCCGTTTCACCGGCGGCCAGCAGCCACTCGACCGAGCCCTGGCACACATCGCGGACACCCCAGGCCGCTCCGCCGTACTGCTCGAGCCCATGGGGCGCGGAGAAGTGAATCCCTGCGTTGTGTGCGAACCACGGCAGGATCTCGTCGAGCCGCGCCACGGCTGGGTCATCCGTGCCCGCGACTCGTACCGGGGCCGCCAGGGCGCTCGCGGCGGGGTGCGCTCCCTGCCATTCCTCGCGAGCGGCCGCCACGGCCGCCGGCAGCGCCGCACCGCCGTCGAGAGACCCCAGGAGGATGACCCCACAGCGGCTCCCGGGCGCCGTCTGGATCACCGCATACGGCCCGTCGCGGCGGACGCCGTCGGCGTAGAGCAGCTCGTCGCCGCCGAGGGCGGCAACGGTGGCGGGCTCGGCCGCGGCGATCGCGAAGCAGAGGCCGGGCAGCCGCCCGGCCGTGAGACTGTCCGGATCGGGAGCGCAGCCGATCCAGCCGCCGCCGTCAATCCGCAGCTCGCCTCCGTCGTCGAGCTCGTTGGCCCCGAGCGCCAGCTGGTGCGTGACGAGGAACTCGCGCACGGGCCCGGCGACCACCCGGAGCTCGAGGAACGCCGCGGGACGACGCGCCGAACACCAGACCCGACCCTCGATGACGCCGTCGGCGAGTCGGTAGATCCATCGCGCGTCCGCGGGCGTCATCGAGAAAACCGACGGCACACCCAGCTGCCGCCACTCGCCGCCCTCCCGGACGAACACCCGCTGACCCGACGCTCGCGCGACGTTGAGGGTATTGCGCACGACGGAGAGCAGCCGCGCGAGATTCGGATTCCCCAGGTATGCCTGCGCGCCGAAGATACCCGCGGCGTAGCAGGTCACACCGAGATGATCGCCGTCGATCCAGCGTGGCTCGCCGCTTCGCAAGATGTGCCCGTGCGGACGCTGGGACGACGCCTCCTTGGCGCGAGCCATCACGTGGGTGGAGTCGCCGTGGAAGAACGCGAGCACGGCGCCGTCGGGCCCTCGCTCCTCGTGGCGCCGCGTGCCGGGGAACCAGGCGTCCCAGTCCGCCGTCGTCGGCGTCGCCCCGTGCAGCCAGCCGGATCCACTCCACACGGATGCCGGGCGGGTCGATACGCGGCGTGCGCCTCGGATCTGCCCCCAGCGCGAGCGAAGAATGTCGGCCAGGTGCTCCGCCTCGTCCGGCATCGACGCGGCGGGATGGTCGTCGAGATACCAAGCGACGAAGGCCGTCTCGGCCATGGCATTCGGGGCGAGCTCGACGGTTCGGCTCTGAAGGCCGGCGAGCGCAGACTCGTACTGCAGGCGCCGCGACGGCAGGGACGACAGCCGAACGGCCGCCGGCTCGCCGGTCAGACGGTGATCGACGCCAAAGAATTGGGAGCCGTCCGTGCAGAATGCTGCCGCCCCGGTCGCGCAGGCGACCGCCAGCCAGGGATGACGGCCGCGCGAGGTCGCCTGATTCTGGCGGACGAGAATCGACCACCCGAGCGTGGGATGCGCGACCGGCAGCAGGTCGAGATACTGCGATACGTACGCTTCGTTGCTGCGCACCGCCCCTTCGTCGGCAAGGCCCAGGTCCTGGGCATGGAGCAGGTCCACCCGGACCATCGTCGGCGACACGTTGCGCACACGAACCCGCCACACCCAGGCGGCCCGCCTCGAGTGCAGCGAGAACGTGGTCGCGATCTCCAGCATGCCGGGCCTGCTCGCCGTCCAGCTGACAGCACGCTTGCCGGCACGCCCAAACGCGAGGCCCGGCCCGACGATCGGCAGCCAGCCACCAGGGGGGGACGGCCGCGCCGCGTCACTCTGTCCCGTCCGGTCCGCCTGCCAGCGCACCAGCAGCCGGAACAAGCCGTCCTCCGCCGGACCCGGCAAAAGCTGATTGATCAGCGTCTGCCGGTGGCGCAGCGCGAAGAGCACGCCTGTCGGAAGGAACTGCGCCCGCAGGCCACTCCGCGAGGAGACTTCGACGAGGCCGAAGCGGCCCACGTCGCCAATCGAGACGCGCGTCCGGTCATTCAAGGGAGCCGAGCGACATGGTACACGCTGCACGGCGTGTCCAGGAACGCGCACGTCGTCCCTCGACCCGGCTGTGCCCACCCATGGTGAGTCGCAACCTTGAAAAGAAGTTCCCTACCTTGCGGGCCTCGTGCAGAATTGGCTGGTCCCCAGGCTGCGACGCCGGTAATCGGAAGCGGAGCCTGGGGCCGTACCAGCGGCATCCGGGCGCAGAGGTGACAGAGCGCATGCTTCAGTCTGCCCGTTCCTCACGACGGGTGTGGCGCGCCGCCGCACTGACGGCGGGAATCTCAGCCCTCCTGGGTATGGGCGGAGCTTCGGGAGAGCCGTCGAGCCCCTCGCCGCCACCGGCCGCCGAGTCCGACACGGATGAATGTGCGCGACGAGGAGCCATCGAGGAGCGCATCACGCGCGTGGAGTCGGCGAGGTCCGCCGGACAGCCGCTCGAGGATCTTGCCGCGGAGATCGCCGCGATCGAGAAGCAAGTCGTCGAGCTACCCTTAGCGGGAGGCCAGGCATGTCCCTCCGCGCTGAGCATCGCCGGTCTCACGGAGCGGTTCGATCCGATCCGCCAGCAGTTGATCACCGAACGCCGTCGCCGCGCGATCAATGCGCATCCGTGGCCCGAGCGCATCAAGCTGGCCGTATTCGAGAACCGCCTCGAGCTCGGGATGACCCGTGAGCAGGTCACGACCGCCTGGGGCCAGCCACGGAGCGTCGATGTGACCCCGACCACCCGCCAGGAACAGTGGACGTACGCCGGCCCAATCTACCTGTACTTCACCAACGGTGCCCTCGTGACGATCGCGAAAGTCCGCCGCCCCCCCGAATAGGCAAAGCGCCGGCGCCTGGCGGCGCCACGAGCTTGGTGCCATCCGCCATCGAGAGCGGTGTCGGGGTCACATGTTGACGATCGTCAGCCTGTGGGCGAGGTCACCGGCGGTCAGGCCGAACGGCCCTTCCAGGGTCAGCCACGTCGGCCGCGACTCGGTCCGGGACGCGGTGACATCGAACGACGACCGCTCCGAGGACGAGGTCTCGCTTCGCTCGCTTTGCATTACCTCTCGGGACTGGAACGTCGAGCGTCCACCGGGGCCGCGCAGCTGAAGGCGATAGCGAATCCACCCGTCCCCGAGACCGTCGTCCCACGCCTTCTTGAGGCCCTGGGCCTCGGCGGCGTCGAGCTTCCGGCTGAACGTGGCATTGTTCACGCCGATCAGCGACGGCGTGCCCGGCAGGGCGAGCTCCCGAGTCAGCCGCACCTGGACATCTCCCTGCAGCCAGTCCGGGCTGAGCAGCTCGGCCGCCGGCGCCGCCGGGCCGCCTGACGGGGACGCCCGCGTGACCAGCCGGTGGGCCAGGGCGGCGCGAAGCGCCCTGTCCTCCTTCTCGATCAGCTGGAGCGTGGTCGTGAGCGTGAGCACTCCACCCCGGACACGGAGTTCCGGACCCTCTCGGCGTCCGTACAGTGCAAGGCTGATCTGCGGCAGGCCATGCTCGTCGGTCGCGACTCGCGGCATGGCACGAATGGCATAGACGCCGCGCTCGTGCCGGTCATCCGGGTAGAGCAGCAGGCCCGGCAGCTCGTCGATCGTGAATCGTCCGCTCGCGTTCAGCATGAAGACCTCCGCGCCACCAGGACGATCGATAGCCGCCCCGGCACGTTCGGCATACATCAGGCCTCGGCGGCGACACCCACGATGAGAACCTCCCCGCCGTCCTCGAACGCGGGAATGACGCGCTGCCCGTCCTCCCTGAAGATCTCGCCTTCGACCCGATAGCGCCGCGCCGCCGTCGCCCGGAACGGCAGACGCGCCCGGAAGGTGTTCTGGCCCGCATCGACGAGGATCTCCGTGCTCGGCGCGACGTCAGGGGGAGGATCCAGCGCGGTGAGCCGGATCAGGGCGCCCAGCGAGTCGGTCGCCCCGGCGAGGATGCCCTCGATCGTATCGACCCGCACGTCGACGTCACCGACCACGAGCAGCGAGCCCGCCGCCGCCTGCCAGTCCCGCTCGGTCACCCGCGCATCGCGGGCGACCATGCGCATCCGGTAGCGAAAGTCGCGCGATGCACCGACGTCACGGCGCACCGACCAGCGCGCGACCGGCGTGACGAGGTTGACGAGGACCCCGCGTCGCCCCTCACCCGCCGACCCCTCCAGCTCGACCAGGATCGAGTCGTAGCGCTCGAGAGGGTCCTGGAACATCACGGTCACCACCTGGAACTGGTGCACGGGCTGGTTCACGAGCACGATCGCCTGCTCCGCGGCGACGGTCTGCTCGACGGCCAGGGCTCCCCCGTCGGCGGTGCCGAACGTCGCGTGCAGCTGCAGGAGCCCGCCGCCCCACACCGGGACGCTCCACTGGGGCCGGTCGCCGCTGAGGAGGAACTCCTGGGACCGCCCGTCGGCGACCAGGCGCCCGAGCACCTGGGGCACCACGTCCGGGTCGGTCACCCCGAGCATGACCCGGACGAGGCGCCGGCCAGCGAGGACCGCCGGGTCGACGAGCAAGCTCGCCGTGCGGAGCTCGTGGAAGGTCTCATCGAAAGGCGCCACCGTCCCCAACGCGGTCGGCTCCTCCTCGGCGAGGACGCGCACGCGGAACTCGAGGGGGCCGGGGCGCATCCGCACCGTCTGCTCCGCCGCCGTGGGCGACAGCGACAGCGTCAGCACCTCGTCGGCGCCGCGAAGGTCCACCTCGACGGCCGCCACCCCGGCCCAGTCGGCGTCGGGCAGGCTGTAGGCTCGCACCTCGGTAACGGACGGCTCGGCGTCCAGCGTCACGTCGCGAACGAGGCTCGCCGGGTCCACCCCGGCGGGAACGCGCAGCGCGCTCTGGGGCGCCACCCGAACGGTCGCCACGGCGGCCTCGGTCAGGTCGTACGAGAGCACTTGCGCTTCGTCCTGCCGCAGGGCGCGAAGCACGAAGGCCGCCTGCGGGCGGCCGTGGCGCGCCCACTCGGCCGCGATCGAGGACGACCGGGCGCTGCCCTGGACCCCGAGGGCCGCCGGGGAGGTGGCCGGCCGGAAGAACAGCGCCTCCGTCAGCTCGCGCAGGGTGGCGACGATCTCGTTCTGGCGCTGGGCGCGGACGGCTGGATCGGAACCCTGGTAGTCGACGTCTTCGATGACGATGCCGCCCTCCCGGCCGAGCGCCTCCGCCTCGCGGTCGAGGTCGGCCTTGAACACGAGCGCGGCCGCCCCGATGCGCTCCCGAAGATGGTCGTAGGCCATCCGGTAGTCCACGCGCGCCCGCACGCCTCGCGCCGGGCGCAGCCCGGCGAAGGCGAGATCGTAGGCCACGACAACGGGCGTCTCGCCGGAGCGAATGGTCGCGTCGAGGAGGGTCGCGCCTTCAGGATCGAGCATCAGCGAGAACGTGGCGCGGGCCCGGCCGAGCAGCGATGGGGTCGTCACGCCGAGGATCCGCTCGACCAGCCCCGTGGCATCCACGCCGAGAGCCGTCAACCGGACCGTCCCTTCGCTGAACAGCACCGGGACCAGGTCGACGGGGCCGCCGAAGCGCTCGGCCAGCGTGCGCTCGGCCTCGCGCAGGCTGTCCTCGTCTTGGGCGAGATCGACCCGGAGCGTGAGGAACCCGCCGCCCTGCGCGCTCCCGCGGTAGCGGATCAGCTCCAGGCCAGCGTGCTCTGCGTCCCTGACGACGGCCGGCCGGCCCGGCAGGTAGTGAAAGGTCCGGGAGGCGATGTGATCGCGAAAGACGGTGAGCCCGGACACCTCGAGGCCGGTTCCTAGCAGAAGCATGCCGTGCTCCGTGCGGCCGGTGGCACCCGCAGGGATGCCGCCCGGTGCCAGCCGCCGCCACGCTCGAAGGTCCAGCCAAGCAGCGCGTGCCAGGCGCCACGCCCGCGGGCGCCGAGCGAGCGCACTCCCGCCAGCGCCATCTCGTACGCGCTCCGCTCCGGGTCGTCCATTCCCCGCGACCACCCGTCCCGGACCGTGGCGTCGTCGGGCAGGCACCGCTCGTCGGCGAAGAGCGAGACGGCCGTCAATTGCTGGTCGCACCACCGCAGGCTCAGGCAGTAGCCATACGGGGTCGGGCGCGGATGGGGCACGAACGCACACTCGGGCGCGGCCAGCGGGGCGGTGCAGACGGCCGCGAAGGCCGACCACGCGACGGCGGGAGCGAAGCGCAGGTACAGCTCGATCGCGCCCTGGTTGAGCGAGGCCATCACGGGGTGGAAGCCCGGGGGGAGCCCCGGGGGAAGCTCGAAGCGGCTGTCGAGGCGGCGGAGGCGGTGGTAGGCCTTCGCCTGCACGGTACCGTCCGGGTACACGCGCACCCCGACCCAGGCCGGCACGCCCCAGGGGTGCTCGGCGAACCCGAAAGCCGCGGCGAGCGGTCTTGGATCGCCGCGGGGCCGGAAGGTCAGGCGGGCGCCGTAGCGGGCCTGCGGCATCCCCGCAATGACCTCGAAGGGCACAGCCCCGCTGGCAGCGGCTCGCTCGATCATCTCGTGCATCGGATCGAGGCTCCCCGGCTGATGCAACGCCAGGCATTGAACGAGCACGTCCCACCGACCGGTCTCGCACTCCCCTCTCACCGTGTCACCCCACCGACGTGGCGATCAGCACGATGAGTGCCACGCCGCCGTCGCCCTCGCGGCGCGTCGTCGCGGTGGTGAGACCAAGAGGGCCAGGGCATTTCGTCGGAGCGCCTCGGGCAGTTCGCCCGTCCGGCGCGCGCCGCACCCGTGGAATCCCGTCGCTCGCTGCGATTGCGGCCCTGGCACGTGGCGTGCGTCACGCCGCGGCGAGCGCCGCTGATCGACGCGACCCATAGCGGGTCGTCGTGATCGGGCCGATGCTGGCCGGGATGGAGGAGCGAGCGCCGATGGTTTCCCGCAGCGAGACGTCCTCTTCGTCTGGTTCTCACACCCGGAGGTAGTTGCCATGTTGACGATGAGCAATCCCCTCACGATCGAGGGGTACACCGTCTACCACGACGACAGCGACGAGATCCAGGCCCTCCTGGAAGCTTCCGCGGACCCCGGGGCTCCGCGCATCGTCGAAGACCTGGACGGCAACCCGACGATCTCGTTCCCGAAGCGCCGCCGGGATAGCGGCGAGGCGGCCCCGCGCCGCCGCTTCTACGTCCTGCCGGAGACGCCGACCATCGCCAAGGACGAGCGCGGCAAGCCGATCTTCTCGGTCATCGTGTACCGGCGGGACGAGGAGCGCATCGACCCGGCCGCCACCGACAAGGACGTGGGGGGCGGCATCCTCACCTTCACGGTGGAGCTCACGGTGCCCCCGGAGAAGTTCAACCGGATCAAGGCCCGGCTGCGCAGCATGGTCTTCGGCAGCGACGCCAGCGACCCCGCCGAGGACGTGGACCTCACCTACGTGCCCTTCCTCGACGGCAAGGTCGCGGTGGCGGTGGCCGGCGAGAGCGGCGCCGAGACCGGCGCCGACCGGGAGTTCGTCAAGGGCATGGTGGGGACCGGCAAGATCAGCGGGGTCGGGGCCAATCGCAAGGCGGTCATGGTCAAGCTGACCCAGGACGGCGCCGCCCTGATGTCCCAGATCCAGCAGCTCAACACCCTCCCCATCAACGTCAGCTACGAGCTCTCGTTCGAGCACCGCCTCCTCGGCGTCACCATGCGGGTGTGGTGCGACGTCAACTCGAGCTATCACCTGATCCAGGAGACGATGCACGAGTCCGACGACTTCGACAGCGGCTACCTGGGGCTCAACGAGAACCACGTCCCCGTCGACAAGATCACGAGCGTGACCGAGGTCATGGTGCGGAGCAAGACGGCGGGGGTCGTGGTGATCCCCCACGCCTCGCAGATCGACCCCGAGACGCTCCTGTCGCTGGAGAAGTTCGGCTTCGATCTCCTCAACAAGGAGATGGAGAAGGCGCTGCAGGCGGCGCCGCCGCCGGCGGAGCTCGACCGCAGCTACATCGAGAAGTACTTCTCCGATTTCGCCAACCACTTCAACTTCAGCCTCGATCGGCGCATGGTGCTCGTGCGCAACTTCACGCCGTCGGCCAACATCTCCAACGTCTTTCGGGAGGCGGACTGGCGGGAGATGGTGGCCTTCGTCGACCTCCGCACGGCCTTCTTCACCTTCCTCAAGGTCCCGATCCGGGTGAACGCCGACTTCTCGAAGCTGCCGCTCGACTCGGTCACGGTCACCGTCGTCTACCAGCGCCAGCGGTTCGACGGCAGCGGCCGCGAGGAGCGGGTGGACTCGTTCAACTTCACCGACGGGTCGACGATCCAGACCTTCCTCGCCTACGCCAACTCGCTGGCCGACGTGACCTACGACTGGTCGGCCACCGTCCACTACAAGGGCTCGGACGAGGCCTACACCTTCCGGCAGAGCCGTGTGAAGGACGAGTTCCTCGTCGTCGACGTCGGGGCCCTCGGCATGCTGCAGGTCGACCTCGGCCTCGGTCTCGTCGACCTCGACAAGTTCCCCAAGGCCAAAGTGAGCCTCCGCTACGAGTCACGCGCGCTCGGACGCACCCTCGAGCAGGACTTCCTGCTCAGTCGGGAGGCACAGAACGCAGCCTGGACCGAGGTGATCCACGAGGAGCCCGTGCGGGGCTACGAGTACAAGGTCGACTGGCTGCGCAAGGACGGCGGGGACATCCTGGAGGGCGAGTGGACGCGTTCCAGCGCCTCCCGCCTGCGGTTCGACGCCCCGGTGCCTGATCAGCTCCTGGTGAAGGTCATCTGCACGGGCAATTTCAAGGACTCCGGAGACCAGATCGCCTCGGTCCCCGTCAGCCTGCTCTATCAGGATCCCGACAACCAGTACACGGAGGAGGGCCGCCTCGTCTTCACGGATGATAAGCAGGTCCTCGAGTGGCCTGTGGACCTCCGCAACCGCGCCCTGCGCGACTACCAGTACAAGTACAGCATCGTCTACAAGGACGGGGTCGTGAAGAACTTCCCCGAGGACGGCGGCTGGTACAAGGGCGACCCGGGGTTCGTCACCGTCGGCGAGAAGTACACGCTCGAGGTGGAGATGTTCCCGACGCTGCTCACCTACCCCGATCACGCCAAGGTGGTGCAGGTCGACCTCAGCTACGTGGACCCCGCCCAGGACATCCACGACACTGACAGCTTCGTTTTCACCAAGGAGACGAGCCAGCCGCGGACCTGGCGAGTGCGTGGCACGCCGGGCGGCAGCAAGCGCTACACGGCCGACATCAAGTACTACTCCACCCAGGGCGCGGAGACCAAGCTGCCGCCGATGGTGCGGGACAGCGAGGCGCTGGTGATCCCGGTTCCGGCGCCTCCGGCGCCACCCTCCGCCTGAGTGCAGGGACGCAATGTTGGATCTCAACGTCCCCACCCGGACGCTCGGCGGCGTCGACCTCGCGGCCGACGAGCAGGACCCGCTGGCGTTCTACGTCCTGCCGCCGCCGCCGCAGGTGGCGGCCGTGGACGGCCGGCCCCAGCTCGAGCTCCTCCGCTTCGTGCGGGACGGCGCGCTCTTCGGCGGCCACCTGCGGGTAGCCGTGGAGCTGGCCCACCCGCCGGCCCGGCTGGAGACCGCCCGTAGCGCGCTGGCCGAGCAGCTGCGCGACGAGGCGGTGGCGCTGCGGCCGCTCCCGGTGGTGGGAGCGACGGCGGAGCTGCTCTTCGTGGGTCGCGAGACCAACTCGGAGGGGGGGTTGTCAGAGCTGCTCCGCCGGGAGTACGGGCGCACCGCGGCCCGGCTGGAGGCGCCGTACACGGCCATCTTTGCCGTCAGCCTCACGGCCGACGGCGTGCGGCTGGTCGAGGCGGCGCTGCGCTCGGGCGGCGCTCCGCTCGGGGTGATCTATCGCCTCCAGGTGGAGGGACTGTGGCCGGCCCAGCGCGTGGTGGCCCGCGTGGACTGGAGCCGCGTCTACGACCACGTCTCCGTCCACTGGAAGGAAGGCACGCTGCTCGCCGTCGAGGACGTCCGCAAGACGGCCGAGCAGCTCACGGAGAGCCGGGCCATCACGGTGCAGGTGGTGCAGGGGCTCGTCCCCGCGGACGGCGCGGCCGACGGCGATCCCACCGCCGCCATCGCGTGGGTCCAGCGCGAGCTGGTCGAGCGGTTCTGTGAGCCCGTGATGGAGCTGTCGCGGGAGCCAGCCCACGCTTCCCTGGGGACGGTCGGCGAGATCTTCGGCGCCGGCACCAGCTTCGCCGCCAAGAAGCTCACGCAGATCGAGCACGCGGTGGCGCAGGTCGACTTCCAGCGGGCCAGCGTCGTGAAGCGGACGCT
Source organism: uncultured Candidatus Rokubacteria bacterium (assembly GCA_963827505.1). Classification (GTDB taxonomy): domain Bacteria; phylum Methylomirabilota; class Methylomirabilia; order Rokubacteriales; family CSP1-6; genus AR5. The sequence goes on from CAWHBD010000001.1 coordinate 1,766,333, forward strand.
GACCGCCCACGCCCACCTCGCCGACCTCCTGGGCGGCGCCTCGCCCGATGCCCACATCGCGGACGTGGGCACCGGCCACCCCTTCTTCGAGCGGTTCGCGCTCCACGTGCAGACGGCGCGGCCGCTGGCCGAGAGCCACGTCCGCGAGCTCGTCCTCCACTTCGGTTACGGGACCGCGCAGGAGTCGATCCAGCTCACCGCCGAGACGCCGGAGGGCCGGGTGGAGACGTGGGCCGACGCCGCTCCGGACCGGACGTGGACGCTCCGGCCCCAGGCCACCTTCGCCCTCGAGGCGCCCGTCGAGGCCGGACGTCAGGTCTCGCTCCCTCCGCTGACCGGACAGGGCCGGGAGCTGACGCTCGACCTTGACCGCCTGCTGGGCCTCACGCGCCTCGACGTCTGGGGATCGGGGGAGCCGGCGGCGCCGATGACCCTCGTCGCCCTTCGCCACACGCGCGGCGGCGAGGCCCGGGCCGAGCGCGAGATCGCCCTCACGCCCGAGGCGCCGCGCCAGCCGGCCTGGTTCGTCGACTACGAGCCGGGGGACCGCATCGAGGCGCGCCCGAAGTACCTGCTCGCCGACGGCAGGCTCGTGGAGGGTGACCGGGTCGAGGTCGACACCCGCATCCTGCGACTGCCCTCGCCGTTCGCGGCCGCCCTGACCGTGCAGCTCTTCGCCGACGACGAATGGACCGATCTGGATCGGGTCGCGGTCTCGCTGCAGAAGCGAGCGGACCTGCCGACCGGCACCTTCGTCTTCGACAAGCCGGGCCAGGCGATGGCGGTCAACCTCGACATGCCTGAGCCCCTCGACCGCGGGTTTCGCTACCGGATGGTGCGGACGTGGTCGACCGGCGCCGTGGAAGAGGACGAGTGGGTCGAGACCGACGTGCCGGTCGTCCTGGTCGGACGTGTGGCCGCCCACAAGCTGTCGGTCGAGCTCAGGCCGGTGGGGCTGGAGCTGCCCGAGGCCGGGATCGCCCTCGTCGAGGTCGAGCTGTCCTACATCGACGCCGAGCACCAGGTGCGCGACGTGCGCACGGAGGTCATCCGGGCCCGGGCCGATCGCGTCCGCTGGGAGCCGGCGATCCGCGATCCCGATCGCCGGTCGTACGAATACCGGATCACGGTGCACCGCACCTCGGGGGAACGGACCGTCGGGCCGTGGACATCTTCGACCGAGCGGATCCTGCCCATCCCCATCACGAGGACCCCGTCCGGATAGGAGCCGACCCATGCTGAATCTGATGGACCCCATCGAGCTGGACCAGCTCATCGTCCTCCGCGACGACGAGGATGCGCGGAAGTTCTACGTCATGCCCGACCAGCCGGTCATCCCGGCGGACGACGAGGGCATGCCGGATTTCCTCTTCGTCAAGTTCATCAAGGAGCTGGATGCCACCACGGCGGCGCCCGCCGAGGGGGAAATCGGGGGTGGCTGGGTCCAGTTCCGCTCGGTGCTCGCCGTCACGCCCGAGCGGCGCCGGCGGGTGATGGAGGCGCTACGGGCTCGCCTCGAGGCAGACAAGGCCGCGGGCCACCGGCCCTTCGGGCTGGCCATCGAGTCCACGGAGCCGTTGCTCGCCGCCCCGCTATGGATCGACGGGCGGGTCACGCTGTCGACGCTCAAGGCCGGCGAGACCGGCCTCGTGCGACACGCCACCGAAAGCGTGGCGGCCGACCTGGCCGGCGACCTGGGCGCCTCCTTCGGCGTCGAGCTGAGCGGGGACGGCGCCGAGATCTTCTGGGGTGCCTTCAAGGGCGGCGGCGAGCAGCAGATCCCGATCCTGATCTCGTACCAGCTCACCTACAAGGCGCGCGTGTCGGCCAAGATGGTGATCAAGGCCTCGCGGGAGGTCATCCACCGCAAGGTCTGGCAGTACGCGCGCCCGTACCGACTGCTCACCGTTCCCTTCCCGCGCTACGTCCCGGTCCCGTTCACGGGCGTGCTCGACGCGCGCGCCCTCGTGGCCCTGCGCACGCAGCTGCGGGTGCCGGTGTCGGCCATGCTCGAGCGGGGTCAGATCCAGCAGGCGGTCCGGGAGACGATCGACAACAAGGACATCACGGTGACGATCGAGACCGACCAGGCCGGCGGCGGCGAGGATGCCGACAAGGTCCAGGAGATGCTCTTCAAGATCGCCACCGAGGTACTGAGCGATCGCGTCATCCCGGCGATGTTCGGCGATGGGGCCGGGCAGCCCGGCGCCGGTGGCGAGCAGGAGGCGCGCGCCACCAAGGAGCTGATGGAGCTCCGGGACAACGTCGGCCAGACGGGCGAGTCGAGCTTCGACCTCGTGCTCGACTCGCTGTCCACGATCGAGCGGACCGTCAACCCCAACGGGCCGATCCATCTGCTCTTGGGCAGCCCTCAGGCGCTCGCCAGCTGCTTCCGCGAGCTCCGCCTGTCCGACGGCTTCTTCAGCCTGATGAAAGTCACCGCGACGCCGGTGGGCGTGAACTTCGAGCGCGACGGGATCGACTCGATCCACGTGTTCCTCCGGTACGAGGAACAGGACCAGGCCCACCCGGACCGGCCGTGGATCCGTCGCGAGCACGACGGGCTCCTGCGCAGCGAGAAGGACGCGATCTACTGGCGGTTCGACACCGCCCGCGACGTCCGCGGCGGTCACAAGCGCGCCTACCAGTACCGCACCGAGGTCTTCTATCGCGAGGGCGGGCCGCCCAGCGCCACGGAGTGGATCACGCGATCGAACCGGCTGCTCTCGATCACACCCCGGGCCATGGGCGCCCTCCGCGTCGAGCTGGCGCTCACCGCCCGCAAGGAGATGGTGGAGTCGGCCCGGGTGGCCCTGCGCCATGAATCCTCGAAGGGCACGCGGTTCGAGGCCGTGCTGGAGCTCACCCCCGAGGCGAGCAAGCGCACCTGGTTCCAGTACACCGGCGACCTGGCCCGATCCGACACCGAGCAGGAGAGCCGGAGCTACTCGTACCAGGTCACCTATCGCCTCGGCACCGCCGAGATCTCGATGCCGTGGGTGACCACCTCGACGCAGACGCTGGAGATCCCCAGCCCCTTCACGAAGGTGCTCACGTTCAACGTGCGGCCGCAGGGCTCGTTCGAAGGGGTGAGCCACCTGAGCGGCGACATCCTCTACGAGGATCCCCGGTATCAGTACCGGATCGTCAAGAGCTTCCAGCTCGACAAGCTGGCCGCCTCGTTCCCCTTCGTGGCCCCGGTCCTGCCGGGAGGGCCGGAGGAGGCATCCTGGACGGCCCGGCTGAACCGGGCCGACGGCTCGGCCCAGGAGCTGGAGCCCGGCCGGGGCCCGCAGGGCACGGTGTGGATCGGTACCGATCTCGCCATCAACGTCCTTCCCGACCTCATCGACTTCGAGCACGACGTGCAGCTCGCGGTCGTCCAGCTCAGCTACAACGACCCCACCCACGACGTGGCCGAGAGCCGCACGTTCACGTTCTCAAAGACTGCGCGGGCGCCCCAGACCTGGAGCGTCGATCGACGCGACCCCACCCGTGGCCAGTACGACGTCGACATCCGGTACGTGGCCTACGACCGCACCAAGAGTAGCGAGGTCCACCTGCGGCAGATCGGCGACAAGGTCCTGTTGCTCGATCGCACGGCGCCGGCCGCCTGATCCCGAAGGAGGATGACGATGGCGAGCGTCACCATTCAGAAGCCCATGCGTGCGGTGAGTCTGCAGGGTCAGCGGCTGGTGCCTGTGCGGCCAGCCGCGGCGGCCAGCGCTCCCCTCTTCAACGCCGGCCAAATCGCCGAGCTCGCGGGCGGCCGGACGGCGATCGACAGCGACGCCCGGCCGTGGCGCACGCTGGACGGATGGCTCGACACCAGCGGGGCCCGTGTGCAGTGCCGCATGACCGGGCTCACCGTGATCGTGAAGGAAGGCGTCCAGGGTCGGGCCCAGCTCCTGCCGCTGGAGCCGAGCCCGCCCCGGGCGGAGCTGGTCTACACGGCCGCCGGCAGCCAGCGTCGACGACCGCTCCTGGTGATGCTGGACACGGCGAAGGCTGAGCTCACCCTGCGCCTGCCCTTCGAGGACACGGGACCCGGTCACGACCTCTACGAGGAGGTCGTCTCCGCGATGACCGCCCGCTCGCCCACGATCGTCGCGGAGATCACCGGCAGCCACGCGTACCGCACCCTGGTGCCGCGTCCCGCCGTCGCCGAGGCGGCCGTCGCCCAGCAGGTGCGGATGGTCAATCCTCAGCTGGCCGGGCTGCGGGCGGTCCAGGACTTCGACAACGAGCCGCCGATGATGCGGCCTCGGCCTGACGGTCGACCCATCCGGGTCCCCGTCGACCGGCCGCCGATCCGACCGACGCCGCCCCCGCCCCCACCTCCACCGCCGCCCCCGCCGGCCATCATCGAGGCGGCGCTGGCGCAGAGCGTGCGCATCGAGCTCGGGCGACCGCGCGAGGACACCACGATCTATCCCGACTTGCCACGGCAGCAGCAGCGGGGCTGGGACCAGCTGCCGCGCTCGGGCCGGTCAGCGCTGTTCTTCCGGGGCTCGGCCAGCGCCGAGGAGTTCTTCTATCTGCCGACGGGGTTCAAGCTCGGCTTCTACACGAGCGCCGACGGCGCCGCCGGTGCGCCGCCGATGCGGGCGGAGAACTACCTGGATGCCGCGGGCAGCTACCGCGTGAAGGTGACGCTGGTGGCCCTGCCGCACATCGACGACGTCGACCGCGACGCGCTCCGGATGCACCTGCGTGACCGCGAGCTGATGGGCATGGTCCCCTTCGTCCGGCTCCAGCCGATGGCCGGGCTCAAGGCCGACTTCGTCGCGTCCTTCAGCGCGGGAGCGGCCGCGGATCAGCAGACGCTGCCCGCCAGCATCCGCTTCACGGCGGAGAGCGGCGCCTCCGACCAGCGGCTGACGCTCGAGTTCGACATGGAAGCCACGGACTACGCGACGTTCTGTGAGCTGCTGCGCAAGGGGCTGGTGGGTCGCGTCGCCCTGCACGCCGATCCGCTGACCCCCGAGGTCGAGGTCCGGCTGCGACTGGACGACTTGGGCAGCAACGCGATCGGCGTGCGGCTCGAGGAGGGCCGCGACGCCGGGACACCACCCGCGCTCGTGCTCGAGAACCTGCTCGACGTCCCCGTGCAGATATCCTCGACGCGCATCAGCCTGCTCGACAAGGGCACCATTCCCGGCCTGATCTTCGACGTCGAGGAGCAGGACGTGGCCGCCGGGCAGCGGCTGGAGCCCAAGGGGTCGGTCCGGGCCCCGATCACGCCCCGGACGATCGAAGGGTGGGACGAGACGGTGGTGACGCTGGGCCAGGTCGTCGTGCTCGGCGGCTCCACCGACGAGTGGCTCGCGCGAGTCCACCGCGATCCGTCGCTCCAGCCCCGGGAGTTCAGGGTCAACGTCGACATCCAGCTGCCCAAGCTCGGCGCCGATCGTGTGCAGCAGGTCCGCCTCAAGCTGTTCAAGGACGGTGAGAGCCAGATCCGGGCCGAGCACACGTTCGTGCCGGGCGGGCCGTCGTGGAGCCTCGCCGTGGCCATGAGTCTTGCCGAGCTGATGGGCCAGGCCGGGCGCTCGCCGTCGTTCTCGCTGGAGCTCGACACGCTCTACACCGACGGCAATCTCAGCCTTCCCCAGCGGGTCGCGATCAGGCCGGGGGTGAAAGAGCTGCGCGTGCTCGCCCTCGTCGAGACACCTACCAGCATCTACACGGTCGAGTCGGACAGCACCGACGGCATCGCGGTCGTCGAGGCCGACCGCCCGGCCGCCGCCGCCCTCGTCGAGCGACTCCGTGGGCAGGGCAAGCACTGGAAGATCTACGCGCGCCAGCCCCAGCCGGCCGGGACGGAGCAGCCGACCACGCCCACGCCGACCACCACCCCCGAGCCGACGCCCGCCGCGGGTCCCGAGGTGATGATCGTCACGGACCTCCTCGGCGAGCGGTTCCGGACGGGGAAGCTACGGCAGGCCTTCGTCACCCTGCAGGCGATCACGCCAGGTGCGCCGAGCACCACGCTGGCCTTCGACGCGCAGACGGCGACCGGCCAGCGCTGGCGTTCACCGGACGCCGCCATTCCGCCATTCAAGTACAAGGTCGTCTATCTGTACGAGGGCGACGTCGCCCGCCAGAGCGAGGGCACCGAGCAGAACCTGGTTCTGCTCCTCGATCCACCAACCCTGGGCGCATAACGACAGGAGATTGACGTGATGCCAACACTACAGGAACGGGTCGCCGCCGCCATGCGCTTCTTCTTCGAACGGGTCCTGCCCCAGGGCAGGCTCACGAACCCGGCCGTGCACGTGGGCGCGTACGCCAAGCACACCGGCGGGGCCGTCACCTCCTCGTTCGGGCAAACGGTCACGCCCGGCTTCGTCCTCCAGGTGTCGGCCGCTCTGCCCATGGTCGACGGGCACCCGCAGCCGGGCACCGTCACCGCCGCGGCCGGCGGCGCGAGCCGGCACCTGCTGTCGATGCGCCACGTCGCCGACGTGAAGGTCGACTCCGAGGAGGAGATCGGCCGCGTGATGGCCGACGTCGAGTCCTTCGCGGCCATCCTTCAGGCCGCCGGCCCGACGGCGCCCGCCGTCGCGGCCAGCGCCGGGGCCGACGACCCATCGCCGGAGGGCGAGGCCGCCCCGACCGCCGCGACCACGCCGGTTGCCGCCACCGCCGACGGCGGTGCGCCGGCCATCTCGGACGCCGGTCTGAAGGCCAGCGACTGGGCGCGCGCGCTGGTGGCGGCCCGGGCGGCCATCGGGGACAACCTCGAGGCGCTCACTGCCGTGCCCGACCCGCTCAAGGATCTGGCGCCCGACGTGGCGGCGCTCAAGACCGTGCTGCAGCACTTCTTCACGTTCGACACGCAGGGCCGCTACTACGCGCGGTGGGCCGGGGCGGGGCGCGATGCCGGCAACGCCGCCCACCTGACCGCTGAGTACAAGCGTGAGAACGTGCGGGAGGTGCAGCTCGAGCGCGATCGGACGTACCTGTACGCCGTGGTCCCAGAGGGACTGCTGGCCAGCACTTCGGGGCTCGACCCCAGCGGGTTCCGGGAGATCGTGCTCCGCTTCGACGAGACCGGCGACGCCGCCGAGCCCTTCGTCCTGCGGACCCTTCACTCGGCCCGCTGGCGGCGTCCGGCCGCCCGTCACGAGGACTTCGTCTTCTTCTACGCCGACGAGGGCGTCGGTCCGTCGATGCCGGCCGACCTGCGGGCCAAGATGGCGCCCACACTGCAGACCATGCTGCGCCAGCTCGCCGACGCTGGCGCCGACGTGGAGAAGCGTCTGGAGGACTCGGCCTTCACCGTGAAGCAGGGTGAGGCCTGGTACATCGTCCTCTCCGTGTTCTTCGAGGGGCAGGGCTCCCTCCCCGACGGTGTCCTCGCCGACGACACCGAGGGGTGGGCGATCGTGCAGACGCCCCCCGACAAGGTCCTGGCCCTGGCCGCGCTCCCGTCGGTGCTCCATCTGGAGCCCATCAAGCCCGCCAAGGCGGCCCTCGATCTGTCGCGGGCCGAGGTGGGGTTCCCGGCGCTCGAGGCGAAAATCGCCGCCGGCAAGCGCGGCGGCGCCGGCGTGCTGGTCGGCATCATCGACACCGGCATCGATGGCAGCCACCCGGCCTTCACGGGCCGCATCCACAGCGTCTGGGACCAGGACAAGCCGGCCCTCGTCACCGGCAAGACCCCGAAGGCCAACAACACCGGCAACGACGCCTACAAGCTGATGGACTTCGGCGTCGAGCTCACCAAGACGTCGACGCCCCAGGACGTGACGCACTCCCGGGACATCAACGGCCACGGCACGCACGTGGCCGGCATCAGCGCCGGCGCCGAGGTGAAGGATGCCGCCGGGGCCGTACTGGTCCCGGCCGGCTACGCGCCGAATGCCACCATCGTGGCCGTGCGCGCCATCGCGAACGCCAAGCAGTCGAGCTGGCCCCTGGGCGTGGACTACATCTTCAACAAGGCCAAGGAGCTGGGAATGCCCTGCGTCATCAACATGAGCTTCGGCCACCAGGACCACGCGCACGACGGCAGCGACCCGGAGTCGCTGGGGCTGTTCGGCAAGGTCAACGACAAGCGGGCCAAGACGTACCACCCCGGCCGCATCGTCGTGGCCGCCGCCGGCAACGACCGCACGCTGCCCAACAGGACCGCCATCCACGCCAGGCGTTTCCTGCCGGAAAAGGCCAAGAGCGGACTCCGGGCGATCACCGGCGTCGATCTCGGCACCAATCTCAACACGGCCGCCGGCGAGACCCTCATGTGGGACAAGGTGATCGCCTGGATCAAGAACCCGCTGGCCGCCTGCCCCGTCAGCTTCCCGATCGACATCTTCGTCTATCGCTGGAAGACCAAGTCGACCTACGACATCACCACGAAGGTTCGGCTGGGCGATACGGGCTCGACGTCGTTCCCGGGCATGAACACGAAGATCACGGTGAGCTCCCAGCTCTCCCACGCCGTGAACGGCGATTTCCACGTCGACGTCTTCTTCGAGTCCCTCGACGGCGTCAACCCCATCACGCTGGCCCGCTGGAACCTTCTGTTCGTGAACGGGTCGGACAAGAGCATGGACGTGCACCTGTGGCTGCCACGCGGGAAGTCGAGCTTCGCCGACTTCACGGAGGCGGACCGCGCGTACCTGGCGGGAGCCCCGGCGGCGTCGGCGGCGACGGTCAGCGTGGCCAGCTCCAACACTCGCGTGAGCTGGACCGACTCGGCCAAGAAGGGCTGGACGCTGTCGGGAGCGACGCTCCACGAGATCTCCACGTTCTCGAGCATGGGGCCGCTGCGGGACGCCTCGTTCACGGCCAAGAAGCACCACGGGGTCACGCACGAGGTCAGCGCGGTCGACGTGACGGCCCCCGGCTGCCGCATCCTGGCCCCGCGCTCCAGCCAGGCCGCGGGACTCCGCGCGACCGACATCATCAACGACAAGGGGCTCATGATCCAGGGCACCTCGATGGCGTCCCCCGCCGTCACCGGCCTGGTGGCAAACTTGCTGGCCGAGGAGCCGAAGCTCACGCTTCCGGACGTGCTCGACCGGTTGCGAAAGGCTTCCTCGGTGGCGGCCACGTCGAAGTTCCAGCCGAAGACGACTGGAGTGGACGGCAAGGCGTTCTCCCAGGACTGGGGCTACGGTCTCGTCGACGCCGCCAAACTCAAGCCGTGACCATGGGAGCCGGTGGCCAGCCGAGGGGGAACATGGACAAGATCGAGTCTCGACTACGTCAGCGGATGGCGGAGGACCCGGATTTGACGTACTCCGTCATCATCACGTTCGCCCAGCCGGTCGAGGACGACCTCCTCGACCGGCTGGGGCTGATACCGGGGTCGCCCGTGGAGGCCCTGGGCCAGCTGACACCTCAGGTTGTCGCCGAGATGGCGAACCGGGACGATGTGACGGGCATACGCAGTAGTCCCGAGCCGAGCCTCTACTGAAGACGCGCTCTCAGCTAGCTGGTGGCGCGGGCCACCAGCAGGTTGCTCTGGCCCTCGCCGACCCGCACAACGTCCTCGCCGCCCTCGGCGGTGATGCGCTGGATCTGGTAGCGGTACCGGAGCCGGCCTTCGCCGTCGAGCGGCAGCGTCACCACCGTCTCGACGTCCTGCCCCGCCCTCAGGAACGTGCTCACGCTCTCCTCGTCACCGGACGACACCAGCACCCAGAAATCGATCCGGAGTCCGAGCGTGTCACCGGCGTCGCCAACCCACACCACCCGCACGTCCCGCGCCGACACCGCCTCCTGCCCGATCACCAGCACAGCCTGATCGGCCTCGCTCCACTCGCTCTGGCTCGCCGTGCCGTCGAGCTTCGTGAGAACCTGACGCCAGCGATAGCCCCGGCGCCCGGGGTCGAGCAGCGGGATGGTGACACGCTGCGAGGCGGTGCCGTCGGACGGCGCGAACACCAGCTCTCGCTGCGCCCGGTAGTCGCCGTCCTCGTAGCGGATCTCGACCTGCACCTGGGTCACCTTGGGCCAGTCGACGGCCGGCTGCACCGACACCGCCAGCAGGTCACGATAGGGGCCGAGGGCGACGAAGGTGTCGCCGGTGACCTCCACCTCGTCACCGCCGTGCGTCTCGCCGCGGGGGTCTTCCCAGTCCGTCCGGGCGCGGACACGGGCCGTCGAGTAGGCCATCGGCAGCCGCTGGCGCCAGAGCTGTTCGGGCCGTTGCCCATCGAGGACCAGGGTGGCGCCGGCCAGATCGGCCTCGCCGACGTCCCCCGGGATCCGGAGGTGCACGTGGATCCGAGGCACACTGGCCAGATCGACGGGGCCGAGGAGGACGCGAAGCCGGCGATAGCGGAAGTGGGCGAGCGGATCGACCACCAGCGCGCGATGCCGTGACCGGAACGGCCCGGCCCGCACGACCGTTGGGCCGCCGCCGAGGTCGGGATCGAAGTGGTACTCGACCTCGAACGTGTACTCGTCGCCCCCGGCCCGGGTGAGCGGGACCTGGAACCGCCGGGGCTCGGAGGCGCCTCGCCGGAAGCTGTACGACTCCCGATGGTCTCCGTGCGCCAGGTGCACCGTCGCCTCCAGCAGATCGGCCATCTCCTCGAAATCGAAGACCGGGATCACCTCCACGGTCAGCGCCGAGAAGAAGGGGTCGTCGAGGTCGATCTCGCGGATGGCCAGCGCCGCCGCCTCGCCGGCCAGCAGCGTCGACAGGAAGCCGGCGCACACGTGGGTGAGCTCGACGGCGGTCCGGCCGTCGTAGGTGAGCTCGAAGGTCTTCTCCTCGCGGACGACCTCGAGCCTGGCCTTCAGCACGAACAGCGCGGTAGCAGAGGTTACCTCGCCCCCGGCAAGCCCTCCAAGGAGCTGCGCCAGTGGTCCGCCGATCCCCGCCTCGGGCGCCGGCGGAATGCCCGACCGGAAGAAGTCGCGCTGGATGCGGGCGGCGATCAGGCTCATGATCAGGCGCTGCTGGCGCTCCTGGTCCTCGCGATCGGTGAACTTGGTGATCTCGATCCGGACGAGCTCGTGCTCGACCAGCCACGCCAGATCGACGTCGAGCTTCGCCGACACGTAGTAGCTGAAGCCGACCGAGGCTGAAAAGTGATCGTAGATCCGGTCATAGTCCATCGTCACCCGCGCGTGGAGGGCGGGCGTCAGCGCGAGGAAGCGCAGCTCATAGACCACGCCCACCGGCAGCTGGCCGCCGCGGGCGGCGGCCTCGAAGAGCGTCGCGCCTTCAGCGCTGAGCGCCAGCGCGAAGGCCGCGTGATGAGGCGAGGTGACCGGCGCCGCCTGGGTCTCGACGAGGTCCTCGATCAGCCGGTCCCCGGCGGCGTGGGCGACGATCGCATGGACGCCGGCGGAGCGAAACACCATCGGTGTCACCCGGGCGTTCGGACGACCAGCACGGCTGGCGATCTCCGCCTGCAGGCGCCCGACGCCGGCCAGCGGGATCTCGACTTCGAACAGGGCCAGCCCGGCCCCCCGGGCCCGGGTCGGCTCCAGCGCCGGGTTGTCGGTGAGGTCGCGGCGGTACTTGTAGAGCGTGAAGGCGAGGCCCTCCCCGACGCGGGCAAGAGCCGGCAGGGTGGGCAGCGCGTGAAAGTGATCGGGGTCCTCGTCGTCGCGAAAGACCGTCACGTCCTTGATGCGATAGAACGGAGGCTCGATGGTGACCACACCACCCTCCCTTCGGTGATTCGGCTCAGACCAGCGGGTGGACGACCAGGAGATCGGAGGTCGCGCGGGGCTCCTGGGCCGTGATGGTGCCATCGGCGGCGATCGCCGTGAGCTGGTACGTGTAGGTCTGGCGGGCGGGGTCGGCCACGGGATAGGACCACTTGATCGGCTTCCGCGTGTCCTCCACCAGCTGCTCCTGCTCGGCGGCCAGCCCCGACTCGCCGTCGGCGAAGGCGAACCGGACCTTCAGGGCGAGCAGGCCGAGGTCCTTCACCGAGCGTCCCACCAGCATCAGCTCCACCTGCCGGAGGCGTGCGATCCCCTCGCCCACCACGAGCTTGCCGGCCGGGCCCGGCAGCCAGCGCCCCTCGCGGACCTCGTTGAGAATCGTGTGCACGGTCACCCGGTACTCGTAGCCGCGGTCGGCAGCGGCGGCGGCCGCCCACGACCATGTCGCCACCGGCTGGTCGGCGGTGAGCACGCGGGTGGCGACACGCTCGGGCTCGGCGCGCGGCCGCAGCTCGACGACCAGACGCCGGACGACCGCGCCGAAGCGCGCCGAGGCGAGGACCTGCACGTCGATCACCTCGGGCCGGGGATCACCCACGATCATCACGCCGGGCTCAGCCTCGTCCCAGTCCAGCGTGGTCTCGTCGCCCCGAGGGTCGAGGTAGCGCACGCGCCGATCGAACAGCACGTGCCCCTCGAGGCCCGCGCGCAGCCGAAAGGTCGCCTCCGGCGCCGTCGCGCTCAGCTCGAGCGTCTCGGCGGCCGACCAGCCCCCGATCGGATCGTGGGCCCGCAGGTCCACCAGCACCATGGGATAGCGCTCGAACGGCAGCCCCTGCGCCACGGCCCGCACCATCACGCGCTGGTAGAGCTCGCGCGGATTGAGCCGGATGACCCGGGCCTCGGTCGAACGCTCCTCGCACTGCAGCACGTCGGTGGACCCGGCCGTGCCGGCCCGGAAGTGGACCTCGTAGCGATAGTGCACGGCCAGGCCGAGCTCCGGCTGCTGCCAGATCGCGACCGACCGGCGCGGGCTGGCCGCGTCGAGGACGAAGGATTCGCGGTGCTCGCCGTAGCGGAGGAAGACCTCGAGGTGGTCGATCTCCTCCGCCTCCAGGCTGGTGAGGACTCCCACGTCGAACTTCATCTCAGCCGAGGCGGCCGGCTCGACGGTCACGATCAGCCGATCGAGCCGCGTCGGGTCGGCCTCGGGGCCGAGCAGGATCGAGAACGTTCCCTGGGGCGACAACGTGAGCCGCTCGGCACGGGCGACGGCGAGCTCGTACTGGAGCGTCTTGAGCTCGGCCCGGTCGACCTCTCGCAGGCTGTAGGTGATCGAGAAGAAGCCGGCGAAGTCCTTGATGGCGCGCCCGATGGTCGCCAGCGCGTCGTCCCCCGCGTCCTCCGCCGGCGGAGCCTGGCCGAGGGTCGGCCGGAACAGCTCCTCGATGATGTAGCGCTGGACCTGCTCGAGTGCGCGCTGGTACACCGCCGACTGATCGTCGGGTGGCACCAGCTCGTCGATCCGCACGCTGATGGCCTCGGCGTGGACGAGCTCCTCCAGCGTGGGGCCGATGTCGACGGCCAGCAGGAGCTTGCCGCCGTGCAGCCGGTTCTCGTAGAAGCGGTAGACGTCCTTCCAGCGGGCGGTGATCCGCGCCCGCAGCGCCGGCCGCAGCGCCGTGACCTCGAGGGCGTACACCACCCCAGCCGGCAGCCCGCCTCCGCGCAGGGCCCCCTCGACCAGGGCGACGCCCTCCGGCGACAGCACCGCCTGGAATGTCGCGGCATTGTCTCCATAGAGCGCCGGCGCTGCGGCTCCCAGGATCCGCTCCACCAGACCGGAGCTCCCCGGCGGGGCCGGGGCCGCCGGGGCGCCCTCGTCCCGCGACGAGCGGTCGATGAGCACTAGCTCGCACCGGCCGGTGTCGGCGCCGACGGGGACGAGCTGGACCGGACCGGGGACGCCGGACGCCCGGAGGCGCCGGCGCAGCCGCTCCAGCCGCTCCTCGTCCACGCCGAGATCGACGGTGAGCGACAGCATTCCGGCGCCGAGCACCGCGTGCAGCGCGGGATCGAGCCGGTATTTGAGCAGCGACAGCTCGGGGGCCCCGTCGAGCCCGAGGCGCAGTCGCGGCGCATCCGCCACGTAGTGAAACCGGCCGGCCTCGGCGTGGTCGGGGAACAGCGTGACCCCCTCCCCGTGATAGGGCGCCCCGCCGAGGTCGATCATGGACCGGTCAGGAGCCGGCTGAGCTGCAGTGGCAGGATCTCCTTCTCGTGCACCATCCAGTCGGTCTCGATGGGGCCGCGATCCGCCGTGAAGAGGGTCGTGCGGTACTCGAACTGCTGGGCGCGATCGGCCCGCAGGAGGAGCCGCTGGGCCACCTTGGGCGGGGCCGCCGGCTCGAACAGCAGACTCTCCACGCGCTGCCGCTCGCCGTCGAGCGGCTCGCTGCGGAGGTCGACCTGCAGCGCGTCCACCTTGCTCTGCGCCATGTTGCCGATGACCACGACGTTGACGTCGAGGTAGATGCCCCCCTCGGTGACGATGATCGACAGCTGATCGGTGCGCTGGGGATGCTGGTTCTCGGCGCCGCCGTTGGCCTTGATCAGGATCACGCGGTAGGTGTACTCGCGCTTGCTGCTGTCCACGATCGGGATGCTGACCGCGGTCGGCTTGAAGGTGGGCCCTGACAGCTCGATGTTCTTGCGAACCTCGAAGCGGTTGGCGACGTCCTCGTAGTGGAGCTCGACCTCGACGCGGAGGACGCTGGCGGGGTCGACCTGGGGATGGATGACGATCGGCAGGCGCTCGACGAAGGGGTCGCCGACGAACAGCTGCGCCCCGCGCCGGCTCTCGCTGGGGGCGGGCACCTCGCTCTGGTCCTTGAGGTGCCAGACGTGCCGGACGTCGTACGCGGTCCGCGCCGGATCGGTCAGGCGCACCAGCCACTCCTGGCGGGGTGAGCTGGCGTTGAGCAAGTAGGTCCGCTCGGCGCGGAAGCGGTTGCCCGGGTCGTCGTAGACCAGCTGCGTCTCCACGCGGTCGACCACGTCCCAGTCGACGATCCCGGGCTCGACGAACACCCGGAGCATGGCGACGTCGTCGGGCGGGTGCACGACGAGGGCCCGACTGGTCGTCGTGCGCCACGGCGTCTGGTAGTCCTGCCGCTGGGCGGCGATGCGCTCGGCCTGACCGAACTTGTAGGTGACCCGGTACCGGTACGAGAAGTCCTCGACGTCGCGAAACGCCTGGAAGCGTCGCGGCTTCAGGTCGTCAGCCAGGAAGGTGGCAGAGCCCGTGACCCGGGGCGCGTCGATCGTGCCCCCGTACTGCAGCTCGACCACAAGACTCTTGAGATCCAGGGCGGCGAAGTCCGCGGTGGTGCTCACTTCCACGTCCAAGATCTTGAAGAACTCGTCGGCCAGGTCGATCTCGCGGATGTGCTGGGCCTTCTCGGTGCTGCCGATCAGCGCCGAGAAGAAGCCGTTGGGCGAGTGGGTCCGGGTCTCGGGGGCGACGACGCTGTAGTCGAAGACGGCCGTCTTGAGCTCCTCCTCGCGCTTCATCTGGAGCTGGAAGCCGATCTCCACCTTGGTGCCACCAGCGGGGCCGGCCTTGCCGGCGCTGGTATCGGGTGTCGTGGCCATCACCTGGTTGGCCGCCGCCAGCGCCGAGGCCGCACTGGTGGCGGCCGTGGGCGATGGCACGTTGCTCATCGCCGGCTTGAAGAACTCGTTCAGGATCGACTCCTTCAGGAGGGTCATGGCCGTCTTCTCCATCTCGTCGACGGACTTGCCCTCTTGCTGGCGCACGATCTCGATGGTGATCGCTCCGCTCTCCTTCAGTTTCTCCACGGCATAGCTGAGGTCCGCGCTGACGGCGACCTCGGTCCGCGGCTTCTTCGCCGGCTTGGGCGTGGCGCCTTCCTCGGCTCCGGGCTGGGCGGCGGTCTCGGTGGTTGCGGGCGTCGCCCCGTCCTCGGCTGCCGTCTCGGCGGGTTGCTCGCCGGGCGTTTCCGGATCCTCGGACTGGTCGTCAATGGGCGTGTTCCCGGCCTCGGCGCCGCCGCCGGAGCGGACGCCGATGTGCAGGCCCAGCTTGAGCTGCTCGTACACGCGCTTCTTGTCGACGGTCGCCTTGATGGCGATGGCGGGGCGGAGGCCGGAGAACTCCAGCTCGTACATGACGCCGATCGGCGACAGCTCGGACTGGTAGGCATCCTCGAGCAGCGCGACCCCGTCGGGGGTCAGCGAAAGCGAGAAGATCGCGCGCTGATCTTGCAGCAGGGAGGGTGTGGCCGTGCCGAGGATGCCCCGGACGAACTTGCTGTGCGTGTCGGCATCGCCGGTGGGAGCGCCGGCCGCCGGTCTCTGGGCGTCCAGCGCGACCACGTTCACCGTCCCCTTCGTATAGAGCACGGGGACGAGGGAGACCGGGCCTGCGTCCGGCGGCACCCGCGACTGGAGCTCGCGGATGATCTCGTCCTTGACGCCGTCGGGGAGCCCGCAGTCGACGCCGAAGAGCAGGAAGCCTCCGCCGAGCTGCTCGCGCACCAGCGGCGTCGTGCTGGCCATGGAGTCCAGCGCGTTCCGGTACTTCAGCAGCAGCAGGTTCGGCCGGCGGTCGTCGCCTCGCGTGAGACGAGGCGGCCCTGCCAGGTAGTGGAACAGCGTGGCGATCGCGTGATCGCGGAAGATCACGACTCCTTTGAACTCGTAGAACGGGGACTCGAAGGTCAGCATGGGGGACTCCTCACTCTCCCGCAGGGCGCAGTACGAGAATGGCGTCCTGGGATTCCTGCCACGGAATCGTCTGCCGTGGGCCGTGGGCGGGGATCAACGTGAGCTGATAGCGGTAGCGACGCCGGTCGGGGGCGCCGATCCGGATGCTCCACGCCAGCTCGGCCTCGCGATCCTTCAGGACGAGCGTGGTCTGCTCGTGGATACCTTCGCCGTCGTCCCGGTATTCCAGGGTGAGCAGCGCGCTCTGCCAGGCGCTGCCGAGATCGAGCAGGCGCGACACGATGCGCACGTCGGCCCGCAGCTGGTCGCGTGCGACCAGCACGGGGCGGTCCTCGTCGGTCCACGGCAGCTCCCGCACGGTGCCGTCCCGATAGACGAGGGTTCGCCGCGCCTGGTACCGGAACGTGGTCCGGTCGGCGACGCGAGGCTGCCAGGTCCACGTCTCGCCGGGGGCACCGAAGGCCACCTGGGCCGCCTGGGGGTCGGCCTCGGAGGTGGCGCGCAGATCGACCACGATCTGGGCGAGCCCCACGAACTCACCGGCGGCGACGACCTGCACGCGCGCGGCCTGGACCAGGTCTCGGGGCGCCTCCAGCCAGACCGCGCGCTGGGACGAGGTCTGCCACTCGCCCTCGACCCGGCGATCGTCGACGGTGACCCAGGCGACCCGGTATCGGTAGGGCCCGGGCCGCTCGCGGACGACGGCGCGCCAGACGCCGCTGGGATGCTCTCCGTCGAGAATCAGGCGATGCGCGAGCCCCGTCGGCGGATACTCCAGGTCGACCACCGCGGCCCGCACCGCCTCGAGGGGCACATCCCCGAGGTCGATCGCGACGTCGAGCACCCCCAGGCCATCCAGGTCGAGCACGATCGCGTTCGACTCGGTGGCGGGATAGGCGATGCGCGTGGGCTCGGGATCGCCGCGGTAATACACCTCGACCTCGTAGCGGTAGCTGCGCAGGTCCGGCGCCGCCAGCTCGGTCCGGAAGGTTTGGATCGTCTCGCCCTCGCGGAAGAGGAACTCCCCCGTGCGGTGCACCCGTCCGGCCGGACCGGTCGCGTCGTACTCCACGCGAGCGGTGACGGCCGCGATGAGGTCGCGCGCGAAGTCGACGGTGCAGTGGATGGCAACCTCCAGGACGCGGAAGAACCCGCCATCGAGGTCGATCAGCCGAACGCGCTCGCCGAGCTGCTCGCGCGAGACTCCGAGCCGCAGGACGTCGGAGAGCACCGCGTGCTGCTCGACCGGATAGGACTGCTTGAACGTGTGGTTGAGCGTGGCCTGGATCGCTTCCGTGTAGGGGCGGAGGGGCAGCGTCCGGTCGCCGCGGGACAGGCCCGACGTGCCGGCCGCGACGACCGCCCCGGCATCGAACAGGGCTCCCACCACCGCCCCCTCGAGCAGGCCCTGCCCGAGCCGCTCGAGCGCCCGGCGATGCTCGTCCGCCAGCGGCCGCTCGGACCACAGCTCGACGCCGGCCAGCCGGTCGGCCACGAGGCTCTCCGTCAGCTGGCGGCCGTCCAGGGAGCCGGCCGCGAGCCTGGCCGCCGCCACCTCGTGGCAGCGGCGGGCGTCGCTCCACACGCGAAGCTCGACGTCGTCGAGGCGGTGCTCGAAGACCAGATCGTAGCGGACGTGAAAGAGGTCCTGACCGCCCTCGATCGCCTGCCAGAGGAGTGCCGCACCGTCCCGCGAGAGCTCGACCACGAACGTCGCACGCTCGGCGCCCACCAGCCGGGCGGGCCCGTTGCCGGCCACGTGGTTGGCGAGGTCGCCGCCCGTCGACTGTCCCGCAAAGCTCAGCGTGACGGTTCCCGTCTTGAACGGCACGGCCACCAGGTCGAGAGCCGGCAGCGGCTCGGGGGCGAGGGCGGCGGCCAGCGCCTCGGCGAGCCGGACCCGCTCGTCCGCGGACGGCGCCAGCTCGACGGTGAGCGTGACGAGGCCGCCGGCCGCCGGCGCCGCGCCGTTGTCGGGCGGTGTTCGGTACCAGAGGAAGTCGAAGGCCGGCTGCCCGGCGGCATCGCGAGCGAGAGTGGGCGCGTCGGGCAGGACGTAGAAGCGCGGGGTGTAGCGACGCTGACCATCGCGATAGAGGACGTCCCGGAAGACGGTGGACGATCCCAGTCGGCGACTGTCGGCGAGCGTGATCATTCCCTCATCCCCGCTATAGGTAGCACCAAGACCGGCGCGTTGCGGTCCCGCCCAGCGCGGTGGCGCACCGGCCGCGCCGGTCGGGACGCTGCCGGACAGACCCACGCAATGCAACGACAAGACCACGGCGCGGCCCGCGACGCCGTCGGCGGCGATGTACACGAGCCTCGGAAATCGTGTCGCGCTCACCCGTGGCTGATCGCTCGATGGCGCGCCTTCGGGCGGGTTGCCGGGCGCGCTCGGGCAAGATGACCGGTCGCGATCCACGTACGTCCCGAACGCGCTGATTTCAGCGCCCGGCGACGTGGCACCTGCGTTGCTCGGTCGTCGCTCGACCGGGGCGGCTCCAGCGACGCGACCACGGTCCCGACCCGCTGAGAGCGCCACGGCATTCAGGAGATCGCCAGCAGTCTTCGGGCGAACGAGGGCCAGGTCGCAGACGTCGGGCCTCACCCGACCCACGGAGCCGCGAGATGCTTTACTTGGACACTGCGCTCGAGCTCGAAGGCCTGACCATCTTCCGCGACTACAACTCGGCCAGGCGGTTTCACTACATGCCGCGCGCGCCCCGCCTCACCATGGAGGGCGGCGCCCCGATGTTCCAGCTGCTGATCTACCGCCGGGACATCACCGACAACCCCGACTTCCACGAGGGGGACCGACCGGGCGGCGGGTTCCTGACCATGACGGTCGACCTCGGCGTCCCGAAGGCCACCCTCGATGCGGTGCGCAGCCAGCTCGAGAGCCTCGCCGACGGCGAGGTCGAGCTGGTGCCGGTCCTCTTCGAGAAGGGTGCCGTGAGGATCAGCGCGCTCGGCTTCGCGGCCGGTCAGGCGCCGGCCCTGGAGGGAGCGCCCGCGGCCGACGCTCCCCCGACCGACCGGGGGCCCCGGTTCGTCGAGAACGTGATCGGCTCGGCGCGGTCCAGCCTCTACGGGGACAATCGCACCGTCTTCACCATCGAGATGAGTCACGAGGGCGCGCAGCTGATGCGCGCCTCGCTCCAGGACGACGGCGCCTCCCAGGTGGCCGTGATCTACGACCTCGAGTATCGCGGCTTGCTGCCGGCGTACGAGGCGAAGATCACCATCGATTTCAAGCAGAGCTACTCCTACCTGCGCACGCGCCTGACCGCGAACACCCTGTGGTTCAAGGCCGACGTCGACGCCGAGATGGAGAAGCTCATCAAGGACGGCCACATCAAGATCGAGGAAGCCGACTACCTGCAGTCGGATCCCGGCAAGCTGGCCGAGCGCGCGCAGCGGCTGCAGGTGCTGGCCAAGGAGCTGGCGACCTGGAGCTTCTTCAAGCCCGGGCTCACCCCCGGCAAGGTGATCGCCGACGACCGCGGCACCGTGACCGTGTACGACCCGACCCAGGACGCCGCCAAGCTCGAGGCGGGGTTCACGGCGCCGCTCGTCGCCGCCGCCACCGGGCGCGGCTCGGCCGGTGACGTGGCCGGGCCGCGCACGCCGAGCGACTCGGCCAACCCGAGCCAGACCCGGGTCGGTGGAGAGCCACTGCCCGCGGACACCCCCGCAGCCTCTGGCAACGGCAACGGGTCCGGCGGCACCACCGCCGTCGAGGCCTGGAACAAGCTGGGCCGTCCGCAGGCGGCCTTCCTCATGAAGTCCCTGTCCCAGGAGGAGCAGCAGACCATCGTCTTCGACCTGCGCCAGGTCGCCGCCACCATGCGCTCGGCCGCCCCCCAGGGGGCCATCCGCCTCGTGGCCGGCGCAGCGGCGCTCCGGGGCCGCATCAAGGAGATCGACCTCGCCGATCCGTTCTTCGAGCGGATCGCCGGCACCGTGACGAGCACGGCCAATCTCGAGGAGGCCGGCGTCACCTCGATGGTCGTCAAGCTCCGGTACGGCGTGCGCGACGACGGCACCGCGCCCAAGGACACCCAGGAGTTCACCATCACCCGCGCGGGCGACAAGGGCACCTATGCCTTCTTCATGGACCGTCGCCGCAGCGTGGACCTCGAGTACCAGGTCGTCGTGAGCTATCGAGCCGGCTTCGCCATCGGCGCCACCGACTCCCAGATCACCTCGCCCTGGATCCGCACGAGCACCCGCAACCTCGACATCGATCCCCGGGCCGTCGGTTCCGTCTTCCGGGCCGGCCTCGTTCTCGGCAACGTCGACTGGTCGAGCGTGCAGAGCGTGCAGAGCACGGTCCTCTACGACGATCGGACGACCGGCGTGCACGGCGAGCGAACGGTAGCGCTCAACCAGACGACGCCGGCCGCCGTCGTGCCCATCCGGCCTCCGGCCGGTGGCAGCCGGAGCTACCGGGTGCGCAGCATCTTCTTCTACGGGTCCGTACAGGAGGTCGTGGAGGTCACCGCCGAGGGCGACGCCACCGTGGTGATCAACCCGCCCACCTCTCGGGCCATTCCCGTGAGCATCACCGGGACCGATCCCCTCGGCCGGTTCCGCAAGATCGCCGTCGAGATGTCGTACGGGGGCGCGCCCGCCGATCCCGAGCAGACGCGTCTGCTCGAGCTCACCGGCGACGGGGCCGCGGCCGCCTGGACCTTCTTCCGGCCCGACGACCGCAGCGAGCCTCGCTACCGGTACCGGGTGACCCTCTTCGGCAAGGACGGCACGACGTCCACCGGCGAGTGGCAGGACACGATCGAGCGGCAGCTCATCGTCGGCGACCGCTTCGAGGGGATGCTGGACGTGGAAGTCCGCTTCCTCGTCCCCGACTTCACGGCCCTCGGCTTCATGGGGGCCAAGCTTCGCCTCGAGTACCCCGACGCGCCTCCGCAGGCCAAGGCCACGGTGGAGAAGTTCTTCAGCGGCGCTCCCCAGCCGTTCAACTGGCGGGTGCCACGTCAGCGCGGAGGCGGAAAGCAATACCGCTACTCGGTGCAGTGGGTCCGCAGCAACGCCACGCTGCAGAACGTCGGGCCGACCCCGACTGACGAGGAGCTGTTGCTCCTCTTCCCGCCCGTCGCAGGCTAGACCAGGCCGGCCGCCGTGACGAGGGCCACGGCGGCCGGCGTAACGCGCCCTCGAAGGTGGAGACCGAGATGATCACCCTGACCGGGATGCGTGAGATCGCCCGTTGCAACGTCTGTCGCGACGACCTCGACGCGCTGAGCTGGTACATGATGCCGCAGTCGCCGCGGATCGCCCTCGACGACAACGGCAAGCCGCTCCTGTCCCTCGTCTGGTACCGGCGCGACGTCAGCCAGCTCACCGAGGAGGAGCGGCGCACCAAGCTCGGCGGCGGGATCCTCACCCTGTCCGTGGAGCTGTCCGCCACTGACGACGACGTGCGGGAGATCCGCAAGACCATCGCCGCCGACCCCGCGCTCCATCAGCGGCTCGAGCGCTCCTCCGGCCGGGGCCCCGACTATCGCAACTGGTGGCTCAACGAGATCCGGAAGGACCAGACCAAGCTGGCCGAGGCCCTGAAGCTCAACACCGTGCCCATCATGGACGGCACCGTGGGCATCTCGGTGCTGGCCGAGAGCCCGGAGGCGGGGCAGGCCGGCGAGTTCGTGGCCAACCTGGTCGGGGTCGGCCGCGTGAGCATGACGGGCCGTCAGCGCGCCGCCTTCATGGCCAAGCTCACCCAGGACGGGGCCGTGCTGCTGTGGGAGATGCTCGAGCGGGAGCTGCCCGCCATCCGGGTCCAGTACGACCTGAAGTTCTATCACCGGCTCGACGCCGTCACCATGATCGTCTGGTGTGACGCCCGCAAGGCCTATCACGCCATCCAGGACCAGTGGCACCAGCTGACCGACGACGCCTCCTGGACCGAGCGGCACAGCGGCAACTCGAGCTGGTACACGTTCAGTCACGACGAGGTCGACAACGCGCGCAACCGGATGTTCACGGCGGCGACCGCGTCCGAGACCACCCGCATCGAGATCATCCCGGAGGCGGGTGGCGACGTGTTGCCGCCCGAGCAGATCGCCGACCTCACGCGGATCGGCAACGAGATGGTGAAAGACTTCCTGACCGCCACCTTCCTCGAGGCCAAGCCCGGGGAGGATTTCGAGTTCGAGGACGCCACGCCGGTGACAACGGAGCTCGCCCGACAGAACGGCAAGGAGTACGGTCACCACGGCATCAAGCAATACAACCTCAAGACCCTGGACGAGTCGATGAACGCCACCCTCGACTACAAGTTCAAGTCGCAGGCCGTCGTCGAGGGGCACCTCGGCCCCCAGGACAACCTGGCCAACGTGCTGGGCGGACGCCGGGTGGAGGAGTTCCGGACCCAGATCGAGATCGACGCGGCCTGGTACCGGTATCTCGACGTCCAGGTGGCTTGCACGGCCGACTTCGCCGAGGATCCGGTCGATCTCGTCAAGGCGCACCTGAGCTACGACGCCCGCGGGGCGCAGGGCGACATCCACAGCGTCAAGGACCTGGTCTTCAAGAAGGACACGCCGCCCCAGCGTTTCGCCACCTATCTGGCCTCGCCGGAGCAGCGCACCTACGACTACGAGTACGAGGTGTTCTACAAGGGCTCGACGCTGAGCTACAGCGCCAAGGGCAAGAGCGACGAGACGATCCTCGTGCTCGACACCGACCGGCTCGGCATCCTGCGGGTGGACGTCCAGCTCGGGCTCGTCGACTGGGAACGCATCCGCTCCGTCTTCGTGAAGATGTGGTACGGCCAGGGCCCGGAGCGTAAGGAGACGGAGTTCACCCTGGACGCGCAGCGCCAGAGCTTCCGGTGGACGGAGGTCATCGCCCGCGAGCTCTCGGAACCCTATGCGTATCAGCTCGTCTTCGTGGACAAGAACAACCAGCGCATCGTGCTCGACCCGACCACGTCCCGCTCCAAGCAGCTCGTCATCAACCAGCCGCTCGGCGAGGACCTGGAAGTCGTCATCGTACCCGCCGGCTCATTCGGCGCCGGGGGCCTCCTCCAGCAGGTGGTCGTGGCGGTCCGCTACCAGGACAAGCCGAACGACTACCTCGCCGACGACGTCTTCACGCTCAGCAAGGAAGGCGAGTCGCGCGTGTGGAAGGTACCGCTCATCGACAAGAAGGTTCGCGGGTACGAGTACCGGGTGACGGTCCTCTACTCCGACGGCGTCACCCGCGAAGACGACTGGCGGAAGACGGACAAGACGATCCTGCCCGTCGGCGACCCCTTCGGCTACCGGGTGCAGATCAGCCCGTATCTGCTGAAGAACCCGCCCGGGGTCTACCAGTTCGGCACGATCCACCTCTCCTTCGAGGACGCCGAGGCCGGCATCCGCGCCGAGAAGGATCTGGAGATCACGGACTTCACGAAGCCGCTCGTCTGGCGCTTCCGGCTGGGCTCCCCGGAGCGGCACAGCTACCGTTACGAGCTCAGCCTGTTCCGCGCCGATGGCCAGGAGGTCCGGGTGCCGCCGACCGAGTCCTCCAAGGAAGTACTCGTCCTGGTTCCGCCGGCGGTCAACTAGATCCGATGGAGGAGGAGACGAACATGGACCTGCTAGACGCCATCCGTCAATTCAACGAATCGAGCGAGCAGAAGATCGAGCTCATGCCGCGCCGCGACGGCCGCGTGGAGGCAGCCCTGCCCCTGACCGGACGCGAGATCCTAATCAGGGGGAGCTCGTTCAAGGAAGACGTCAAGGTGACGGCCGCCGACGTTCTGGCGCTCGTCGAGGAGGCCCGGCGGGCCATGGCGCCCCCGCTCGCCCTGCTCGACATGGCCCTGGCCCAGCTCGCCGAGACGGCGGAACCGAAGGCCGTCTAGCGCGGCTGCCCTCGCGGCGGCAGCGTGGACTGAGCCGGATCCCGCCGGGACCGGCTCAGCCCACCTGTCGGGCGGCCAGGGCGTGCGGTGGCCATGACGGGCCCCTCGTCGAGCTACGTCCACGGTCTTTGATCGCCTTCCGTCTTCTTGGCGTTCATCGCGTCCCCTCCAGGGATCGAGTGTAGGAGCAACCTCCTCCCTGCCATGCGGGGACTGTGGGCGACTTTGAGAGCTCGGCAAGACGGTCCGAGCCGGGTGCCACCCCCGCGGCCTCGCGCACGCCGACCGCGAGACCCGCCCGCATCTCGCCCGGATCCGCGCGCTGCCCAGCCTGGCCGCCGCGCGCCGGGATCGCCGAGCTGCGGCCGCCAGCTCGCCGGCGCCGCGCGCGCCGGCCATGAGCTGGGGCCTTGGTAAGAGACCTGTGGAGCGCCCTCAGGGCGCCGGAGGACTTGCAGTGCCAGGCGCCGTGCCGCCCTCTATGTCGCCGGCGCGCTGTCGGGCTTGACGCCTGGACGCTCCGTGCGGACCGAGCGCGAAGAATCGTGTGAGCGCGGAGGGGACGATGTCCACCCCGTCCGCGGTCAGCATGACGGGGACGTCGCCCGCGCCCCGGAGCACATCCAGAAGATGCGCATTGCAGAGGATCCCGAAATCGGTGTGTTCGAACGTCGCCCTCGGGATGATCAGCGTGTGATGGAGGCCCCGGGTGCCCTCGATGCGGAACACCTGCACGGCCTTGACCGGGTCGAAGTAGTCCTCGTGCCGACCCCCTCGGAACTCGCGGTGCAGAAAGTCCCGGACACACTCGAGGCTATGTTCGTCGACGTGGGGGCTGGGCGTCTGGTCGGTCACGAACCCGATCGGCGTGCATGGCGGCGCAGCGCCTGCTGGGTGCGCTTGAGCCTCGAGCGCCCGGTGACATACCCGGTGATCAACGCCGCCGCCAATCCGGCGAGGCCCAGGCCCGCCACGACGACAGCCACCGCCTCGATCGTGTCGACATTGATCATGAGGCGCCCTCCATCATGATCGCGTGGCAATGCAGAGGGCGTGCCCAGCGCGCGCCTGCGATGTTTCGCAGGGTTGGCCCTCGGCGGCTCACCGGGTGGTCACCGGTAACGCCGGTCGTGCGCTGCAGGATCTTCATGGGGCGGACGGAACTGTCGGAATGCCTACCACGGTATCTGTCAAAGAGGTTGACATCATATGCCTATAGGCATAACGTCCGTGCCGGTGAGTCCCAAGCGCCTCGGCACGACGATCCGGCGGCTGCGCGAAGCCACGGGCTGGACGCAGCAGGAGCTGGCGCAACGTGCCGAGCTGGGGCAGCCGTACCTGTCTCGCCTTGAGCGTGGCGACCAGCGAAACCCTTCGCTCGCGGTCGTGAAGCGGCTGGCCAGGGCATTCGGGGTGTCGATCGAGGAGCTGCTGTAGAGAGGTAGCCAGGCGCCGGTTGGAACCGGCCGGGGTCTATCACCCACACGCGGTTGGGGAGAGAAACGATGAGCGCGAGCAGGGGCGCGTGAGGGCCAGGAGCGGCGCCCGCACGGCGTTCTGGTGGATCGTGCCGTGACCGGACCGGCCCGCGTGTTGATCGTGGACGACGAACCCGACATCTGCGAAGTGCTGTATGAGTCCCTCGTCCCGGCGGGGTACGACGTTCGTCCGGTGTTCTCCGCCTTCGACGCCGTGGCCGTCGCCGCCGCGTATCGTCCCGACGTGATCCTGCTAGATCTCACGATGCCCGGGATGGCCGGTGATCAGGTGCTGCAGGCGCTACGTTCTGCCGGAGTGACGGCTCCCGTGATCGCCATCACGGCACGACCAGAACGCACCCGCGCTGGCTACTTCGCCGTTGTGGGCAAGCCTCTCGACATGCGAGAGCTGCGGCGGACGATGACCGCTGCGATTGGCCGGGAGTCTGACGCCTGAAGATCTGCGCCTCGCCCATTCCTCGGGCCAACGACGTCTCGGATCAGCCGGTCGAGCGCGCGCTGGACGACGCCGTCAGGGCATTCGCTGACGGCGTCGGAGCCCAGCGCTCGCTCCACCGCGTCGCGCAGCACGGCGCCGGCCTCGAAGATCAGCGGAGCGCGCCGCCCGACGTTTGAGGCGCTAGCCCCAGCGAGGCTGCTCGTCGGGATTGATGCCCAGGCTCAGCTTCCCCACGATCTCATGGGCGAGCGCCGGACTGGCAGGGTGGATGCGGCCGAGGCGCGCGTCGCGAAGCAGGCGCTCGATTCCCGACGCGGCGAAGATCCCGAAGCCGCCGGCCAGCTCGAGCGCGGTGTCCGCCACCTTCCAGGCGCTCTCGACGGCCCGGTGCTTGGCCGCGACGATCTTGAGCGGCCAGGCCATGCCGTGGTCGACGCCGTTCGTCCAGTCGTCCGCCAAGCGATCGAGGTACGGCCCGATCGCTTCCACCTCCATCACCATCTGGGCGATCCCATTCTGGACCGCGGGGTGATACATCATCGAGCCGCGCGAGATGCCCAGCGAGGTCTTCTTCTTGACGCCCGCCAGCGTCAGATCGAGCGCGTGCTTGGCCAGACCGTAGTAGATGTTGGCGAAGCCGGTCAGCGCCCACTGGAACACGGCGAGCACGAAGAGATCGGCACCCGCGAACCCCGCCGGCACCACCCGGGCGATATACCGGTCCGGGACCACGGCGCCCTGAAGGATCGTGTCGTGGCTCGCGGTGGCGCGCATGCCGAGCACGTCCCAGGTGTCCTTGATGCTGTAGCCCTCGGTCGCCCGGGGCATGAAGGCGTGGACGACCTTGGGCGCGGCCGGGTCGCTGGTGTCCATGCCGTGCAGGCCGAGGAAGGTCCACACGGGCGTGAGGCTGCCGAAGAACTTGTGTCCCGTGAAGCGGTAGCCGCCGTTGACGCGCTCGGCCTTCGTGGTCGACAAGAGCACGGGAATGTCGTTGCCCCTCTCGGCGTGGCCGGCGGCAAAGACCTCTCCCTTCACCGCGGCGGTGAGCATCCACTCGAGGGACTTGTCGCCCGCCCGCCACAGATCGGCGGCCACGCCCGCCCAGTAGATGTGCATGTTGACGCCGAGGGCGGTGGCGTGCGCGTGGTAGGCGAGGCGCCGCTGTTCCTGCATCACCTGGGCGAAGGTGAGGCCACCACCGCCGAGCTCCCGCGGCACCGCGCAGGCGAGGTAGCCAGCCTGTTTCAGCTCGGCGAAGTCCTCCGCGAAGAACTTGTTGTCACGGTCGTAGCCCGGCGCGCGCTCCGCGAAGCGCCCGAGCATTGCGTCAGAAAGGATGCTCACGTGGGTCGTCACCGCCATGGGGCCCTCCTCTTCG
The DNA here is from genome assembly GCA_963827505.1 of uncultured Candidatus Rokubacteria bacterium. Lineage (GTDB taxonomy): Bacteria > Methylomirabilota > Methylomirabilia > Rokubacteriales > CSP1-6 > AR5. Next base: position 1,793,917 of record CAWHBD010000001.1, read on the forward strand.
GGTGGTTTCCGGCCGTTCGGCTGCCGAGCTACAGGCAACCTCCGTACCAGCCGACCCGGCCGCGTAGCAGGGCCGTTTCCCGCGATCCTTCACCCGCCCTCCGCAATCCAGGGTGGCCCCGGGCGGCCGCCCCGAAACCCTAAGTGCGCGGCGTTTCGAAAGACATGCCCCCGCAAGATGAGATGGCGGAGCGTGGAGACGACGTGCAAGTCGAGACGTCGCCGCCGGGTCCGCACCCGGTCGGGCACCGTCTCGACCGGGCACATTGCCCGAAGAGTCTCCGGCTATACTCCTCGCGACATGAGCACCGTGCTCGTGGACTCCACCGGCGGAGGCAGCGATCGATGACGGATCGCGAGCGGCTCGGCGAGAAGGCCCTCGAGTTCTCGGAAGGCCTGTGGCAGCGCGGCGACGTCTGGGAGTTCGACACCTCCGACTTCGAGCGGGCCCGGTTTACGCGCACGATGGAGGTCCTGGACGGCACCCGCTACCCACGCGTCCTCGAGCTGGGCTGCGGGGCTGGTCACTTCACCCGGCTCCTGGCCCGGCTGGCCGACCGCATCGTCGCCTTCGACATCGCGCCGTCGGCGATCGCCCGGGCCCGCGCCGCGGAGGCCGAGACGACGATCATCGACTACCGCGTCGGCAACGCCATGGACTACGGCTGGCGTTCCGACGACCCGTGCGATCTCATCGTAATGAACGACACCATGTGCTATCTGGGGTGGCTCTACCCTTTCTTCGACGTCGCGTGGTTCGCCTCCGAGATCCATGCCGCGATCCGCCCCGGCGGGCACTTCCTGATGGCCAACGCGATGGACGCGCAGTACGACAAGCTCCTGTTGCCCTACATCATCCGGACCTATCGCGACCTGTTCGTCAACGTGGGATTCCGACCGATCCGCGAGGAGGTCTTCTCCGGGACGAAGCACGGTGTCCGCTTCGACGTGCTGATCTCGCTCTTCGAAAAGCCGCTAGAGGCGCGCCTTCACGATGGCCCCGGCGTCCGATCGACCACGTAGATGCTGCCCGACGGCGCGAGGATCCGCCGATACCCCGCCGCGTGCAGCACGCGAGTGCCGGGAGGGACGTCGTTGCCGATCCGGTAGCGGGGCGGCTCGCCGCCGTTGACGCCAGGCACCCGGACGCCCCCGTCAGGCCCGCGCGCGGCGTGTTCGGGGTGGGCGTACTGCAGCCACCCGTTGACGACGTATCCTCCGTCGAGGGCGCGGTGCTCGATCCCGGCCCGTCGAGCCCAGGCGACCGCATCCCACAGAGCGCGGCTGTATTGCAGATGGTCCCAGGTGCCAACGCTGCTGATCGTGGCAAGCAGCGCCACGCCGGCCAGAGCCAGTCGTGGCCGTGCGATCCCCACCGTCGCCAGTCGCAGTGCCACCACAATCACGACGAGCGGCAGCAGGTAGCGGTCGTAGGACATCCACAGCACCGCCGTTAACACGAAGTAGCCCAGCGCACCCCACGCGAGGCCCCGGGCTTCACGCGGGGGACACCGCCGGGCGAGCGGCGCCAACGCCGTGGCCAGCAGCAGCGCAGCCGCGAGCGTCAATGCGAGGGCCCATCCGAGCGGATGGGGCGGCACTGCCACGGACGGGACCAGCATTTCCGTCCCTCCCAGCTGCCGCAGGCTCCACGTGAACTCCGGATGCAACGGGGCGCGGACCGCCCCCCGCAAGAAGAGCTCGGCCGAGAGCGCCGCGGCGAGAAGCACCGCCCCGGGGAGGGCCGCGCGCGCGTTCTTGCGGTCGAGGCTGCCGAGCGCGAGTGGCGCCAGCGCGGTCCCGAGCGTGCCGATCATGACCGTGAAGTTCATGGCGAGCCACGTGGGCAGCGAGGCGAGGTCGAGCGTCCAGTACGCCGCCCGCCACGCGTACGAGCCCTCGATCCAGGTCAGGTCCGCCCGGTACGCCGTCAGCGTGGGGCGGGCGATCGTGAGGAGCAGGAGCACGACGACCGGCGCCGCCGCGACGGCGACCCGCCCCCCGAGCGCGCGCCAACTGACCAACGGCAGCCAGGGCGCCAGGACGAGGACCCCCGAGAGGAAGACGCCCACCGGCCGTATGGCGACCGCCAGGCACGCAAACAGGACCGCCGCCGCAAGGGCGCCGGGCGACTCCCGCGCGAGGCTTCGCGCGAGGGCCGCGAAGAACCAGATCACCATGGTCACGAAGGGGACGTCAGTCATGAAGGAGAACGAGAGGCTGAAGTAGACGGGATAGAAGCACACGACGGCGACGCCCAGGAGCCTATCGCGTCGGCTCGCGCCCAGCTCGCCGAGCAGGGCGTAGAGCCCCACCAGTCCCAGCAGCGAGAGCACCCACGTCGACAGGCGTAACGCGGTGAACGAGAAGCCGAAGGGCATGCAGAAGAGGGCGCCCCATAGCACGTGCACCAGGTTCAGGCTCACCGACCAATCCAGGATCTTGAACTCGCCGGTCTGCAGCAGGTGCTCGACCGACCAGGCGTACGTCCAGTCGTCGATGAAGGGCGTGTCGTGCAGCGGCCGCAGCGCGACGAGCGGCGCCGCCGACATCAGCACGATCACGCCCAGGTCGGACAGCCGCCGGCCCCGGTCAGAGCTGTCCAAAGAACACCAGGTATTCCGACTTCAGAAACCGCTCGAGCAGCAACAGCAGCACGGCCCGGAGAGAACCAAGGCCCTCGTGACGCTCGTACTGGCCGCGGCCATCATTCCCAGTGGTCGCATCTGGTAGGCGGCGATCACCTGGCGCACGCAGGCGCGGGCTCGCGGGGAGGTGAACACCGTGGGCACGGCGGAAATAGCGGTTCGCAGCGACGGGTAGTACGTGGCCCTGAGGAGCTGACGCCAGGGCTCGTCGAGACGGTCATGCACCGGGGGCTTCGGCGAGAAGATCGGCAGCTTCGTCCCCACGGCGCGGTTGACCGCGCTGACCTCCCGGAAGATGAACGTCTCGCGCCAGTGGGAAAGCGGTGACATACGCAAATGGCAGCATCCCAGGCTCTCCACACGACCACGTTCGGGCTCGCGGCCGACCCTAGCCTTCCCGTTACATACGGCAGACAGGCGGGGATTCTACGCCTCGCTGAGGCTTCGGCAAGCCCCGGAGCCCTGGCCGTTCATGGTGAGGCGATGCCCACCTTCGCCATGCGAGCCGCTCTGTTGCCCCACGATGCGCGGGGCTCGCTGAAGATGTACCGTTCGGGGATGCCGAACGTGACGTTCACGCCCGAGACTGTGCCCACTCCCTCCCGATGACGCGGATCGACAGCCCGATGGGCTCTTCTATGGCATTCAAGGCGTTCACAGGCATCGCGCGGCTAGAATAGTGGCGATGACTGACATGACGATGACGCCTTCACGCTTGTGGCGACAGATGACGGCGGAGCAGCGGCTTCGCGCCGCGTCCGCGCTCTGGCGCGATGAGCAAGCGACCAGCGATCAGATGCACGCGGCACTGCTCATCGCAAAGCAGAGGAAGTTCCGACCGAAGACGGTGGCCGGGCTCGACGACGATCGCAAGGCGCGTTACCTCGCCAGCGTGCCGGATCTGCCCGAGGACATCGCCGCTCGGATGCTCGTCCTGTATCACATGGCCGAGCAGCGGCCGATGATGGGCGCGTTTCTCGACGCAGTAGGCATCGCGCACGAGAACGGATTGATTGAGGGCGATACCGTCGCACCGGATCCCGCGAAAGATCGTCGCGGCCGTCGCCGCGATCGCCAAGGAGTACCCAGCGCACGACGTCTCGCTCTATCTCAACACGCTTCTGTGGCAGGATCCGGCAGCGTGGGGACGGCTGAACGGCGTGCCCGAAGTTCAATACTAGCCAACGGCAGATCGATCCGGCGCGCCAGGCTCAGCGCGCCGCGCGGGGGTGGCGCGGGAGGAACGCGGTCAGCACTCCCAGGAGCAGGAGAAACGGACAAAGGCGGTAGACGGTGGCGATGCTCGTCAAGTCCGCGAGCCGGCCGAGGGCGGCGGCGCCGAGCCCGCCGAGACCGAAAGAGAATCCATAGAACATCCCCGCCGCGAGCCCGACCCGGCCGGGCATCAGCTCCTGCGCGTACACGAGGATCGCCGAGAACGCCGAGGCCATGATGAAGGCGACGGTCACCGCCAAAATGCCCGTCCAGAAGAGATTCGCGTGCGGCAGCATCAGGGCGAAGGGAAAAGCGCCAAGGATAGAGAACCATATGATCGGGATGCGGCCGATGCGGTCGGCGAGCGAGCCCCCGGCGATGGTGCCGGCCACGATGCCGGCCAGGAAAGCAAAGAGGTAGAACTGCGCCGTCTGTACCGGCAGGCCGAACTTGTCGATCAGGTAAAGCGTGTAGTACGAGCCGAGGCTGGCACTGTAGACGTTCTTGGAAAAGAGCAGCGCCACGAGGACGGCCACCGCGAACACCACCCGGCGCTGCGGCAGCGCGGCGGGCAGCGCCGGGTCGGCAACCCGCGGGCTGCGAGCGGCGTCGCGCCGTGCCGGAGCCCGGTGGCGCGCGTACCAGCCGCCGACCTGGATCAACACCATGAGGGCGATCAGCGCCAGGCCCGAGAACCACACGATGCTGCGCTGACCGTGCGGCACCACGATGAAAGCGGCGAGCAGCGGCCCCGAGGCGGAGCCGATGTTGCCGCCCGCCTGGAACAGCGACTGCGCGAGACCGTAGCGGCCGCCGGCCGCCATGCGCGCCACCCGCGAGGCCTCCGGGTGGAAGATGGACGAGCCCATGCCGATCAGCATCGCCGCCAGCAGGATCACGGGATACGACGCCGCCCGCGACATCAAGATGAGCCCCAGCAGGGTGATGCTGATGCCGACGGTCAGCGAATAGGGCTGCGGTCGCCGATCGGTGTACATGCCGACCACCGGCTGGAGCATCGAGGCGGTGAACTGGAAGGCCAGCGTGATGAGCCCCACCTGAGTGAAGCTCAGCCCGTAGGAGGCCTTGAGGATGGGATAGAGCGCCGGAACGAGCGATTGCATGGTGTCGTTGAGCAGGTGGCAGAAGCTCAGCGAGAGGATGACCGAAAAGTTCGTGACGACGAGGGCGCGGACCCCACGCGCGGCGCCGGGATGCGCGCTCGCGGAGGCGTCCAAGACACGATTGGGCATCGCTTCAAGATACCAGACTGCGCTGAGGGACCGGTGGTGCCGCGGTGGAGGTCGCGATTTCGAGGAGGAGCGCGTCCCGGTCACGCTGGAGCAGGTGTGCAGGCACGTACGGCGTCAACGGTTGGGGCGGTCGGACCGCCCTAAACGTGCTCGGCGCAGCAGGAGCGTGGTGCCCGCCTGTGACACGCGCGCGACGTCGCGCAAGCTTCGCCCCGCGGTCATCGCGCCGCAACATCCCGCTTCTAGTGTCGCGTGCGACGAGGGGGGCAACATGCACAGCGACCACGAGGACGTCGGCGTCAACCCATCCGCCAACCCGACCTTCGAAGAAGTTGTGACCGCGCGGCTCTCCCGCCGGCGCCTGCTGCAGGGCGGCCTCGTCGCCGCCGCCCTCTCCGTGCTGGGACGGCCCGGCCGCGCCGGCGGACGCGGCGCCACCGCTGCTGGGCTTCAAGAGCGTGCCGGTCTCGGTGGCCGATACCGTCGTCGTGCCGCCCGGATACACGGCCGAGGTCCTGTACGCCTGGGGCGACCCGATCTCCGACGGGCCGGCGTTCCGCCCCGATGCGAGCAACACGGTCGCCGATCAGGAGCGGCAGGCGGGCATGCACCACGACGGCCTCCACTTCTTCCCGCTCCCGGCGGGCTCCACGGCCTCGAGCCGCGGCCTCCTGGCGACGAACCACGAGTACACCGACGACGGCCTGCTCCACGTCGGCGGCATGGCGCCGTGGACGGCGGAGAAGGTCGCCAAGTCCCAGGCTGCCCACGGCGTGTCGGTCGTCGAGGTCGCGCTCGTCAACGACCGCTGGACCGTCGTCCGGCCGTCCCGCTACGCCCGCCGGGTGACCGCGCCGGACCGCGATCGGCTTCGACGGGCCCGCGGCGGGCCATCCCCGACTGCAGACCGCCGCCGACCCCGACGGGGCGCGACGGCGCTCGGCACCATCAACAACTGCGCGCACGGCGTCACGCCGTGGGGCACGTACCTGGCCTGCGAGGAGAACTTCAACGGCTACTTCGTCAACGAGAGCGACACCGTGCCGCCGCGCGCAGCGCCGGTACGGGATCACCAAGACGGGCTTCGGCTATCGCTGGCACGAGCACGATGCGCGCTTCGACGCCGCGCAGCACCCGAACGAGCCGAACCGCTTCGGCTGGGTCGTCGAGATCGACCCCTACGATCCGGCCGCGGCCGCCCGTGAAGCACACCGCGCTCGGCCGCTTCAAGCACGAGGGCGCCGCCCTCACGCTCGCCCGCGACCAGCGGGTCGTCGTCTACATGGGCGACGACGAGCGGTTCGAGTACGTCTACAAGTTCGTCTCGCGTGACCGCTTCGTGCCCGGGCAGGCCGAGGCCAACCGCCGGCTGCTCCAGCAGGGCACGCTCTACGTCGCGCGGTTCGACGCCGACGGCGGCGGCGAGTGGGTCGAGCTGCGCCATGGCGTGAACGGGCTCGAGGCCGCCGCCGGCTTCGCCAGCCAGGCCGACGTGCTCATCGACACGCGCGCAGCCGCCGACGTCGTGCGCGCGACGAAAATGGACCGGCCGGAGTGGATCGCGGTGCACCCGACGACCGGTGAGGCCTACTGCACGCTGACGAACAACACGCAGCGCGGCGTGAGCGGCGCGCCCCGGGACCGACGCCGCCAATCCGCGGGCGGGGAATGTGTTCGGCCACATCATCCGGTGGCGCGAGCGCGGCGGCGACGCCGCGGCCACGGCCTTCGAGTGGGACGTCTTCGTGCTGGCCGGGGACCCCGAGCACACGGATCCGGTCAAGCGCGGCACGATCAAGGGCGACGCCTTCGGCTCGCCGGACGGCCTGTGGATCGACCCCCGCGGCGTCCTGTGGATCCAGACCGACGTGTCCACGAGCGCGCTGCACAAGGGCGACTACGCGCGCACTTGGCAACAACGCTGATGCTCGCCGCCGATCCGGCGATCCGGCACGATCCGCCGGTTCCTCACGGGGCCCAGCGGCTGCCGAGATCACCGGCGTGATCGCGACGCCCGACGGCCGCACGATGTTCGTCAACATCCAGCATCCCGGCGAGACGGCCAGCGAGCGGAGCGATCCCGCCAACCCGACCGCCGTGAGCGCCTGGCCCGACGGTTTCGAGGGCGGGCGGCCGCGCTCGGCCACCGTCGTCATCCGCCGGCGCGACGGCGGAATCATCGGCGGCTAGCCCGGCGCCCCGCGCCGACCGCGCGCTTCAGGGAGAGGGTGCAAGTCTCGTCGCACTTTCTTCACGTGGTTATGGCGCCTCGGACGTCGCCCGCAACATCGCGCAACAGCGTCGCCGCGGGCGCCTGGATTGGCCTGTGGTCGTAGGGCAAAATTTCCCCAAGCCAAGGTCCCATGGCGGACGGCGGCTGGCGGGCATACACGGAGGGGAGAATGATAGCCTTCCGTTCCGTAGCCAAGCGAGCCCGGGCGCTGAGAGAAGCTAGGAAGCGCTAGGGACGTGAGAGCGACAGCGCGAGCAACTCGGGCCCATCGCCTGCACCCGCTCGCTCACACGAAGACGAAACACAAGCTGAGCCACACGCCCACGCTAAAGTAGAGGCTCATCCAAGGGACCTCGGGCTTCCATTCGCTCCAGCGGTGCGCGACCCGTCGGCGCTGGAGGGCGTCCCTCAACCCTTCCATGAGCGAGAGATAGCGGACGCCGGTGCTCCTCGCGAGTCGCCAACGCGCGAGGTACATGGGAACGTCCACGGCCAGCATCAGAAGGGCGGCGCCTGCGCACGCCACCATGCCGAAGCTGCTCAAAATTCGGCTGCCCGCCGGCATCTGTCCCAACGACAGTCCCAAGCTGAGTGCCACCAGGAATACCAGCACCGACCAGAGGATCTCCTCGATGGCATGCCCGAGGTGATTCAGACTGATCACGGCATACCAGCAGAACAACTGGGCGAGGATAATGAGCGGCACGATAGACCATCCGACCACTTGCAACGACGCGTTCCCGGTCAGCGCCGACAGCCTCGAGATCAACAACGCGCACTGTCCGGCGAAGGCGAGCTCAGCTATCGTCGCGACGCTCCGGCCAACGAAGATCGACGACAGGGGGGAATTCCAAAGGCATTGCCGCTCGAGATCGACCCGCGGCAGTATAGATCGGAACGCGCAGGCGGCCGCGAAGATGCCAGAGAGCAAGAGTTGCTGAGCGACGTAGCCGTCGGAGAGGCTGTGCACTTCGCGGGCGATGACGACCCACAGGACTAGGTTGCCAGCCGATACGAGGAACAGGAACGACCACCACCAGAGGATGGGCTTGTCGGCCCCGGGGAGCGCCACTTGCTCCGGTGGCTCCGCCTCCGCCGTCACCGGGCGCCCATACTTCGTAGCACCGTAATCTAAACGAAACATGACGATGAAGCCCGAATTCTCCTGCCATCGACTTGATTCGTCAAGGCCCCGGGCTCGCGGGAGATCACTTCGCCAGCGACCGCGGGCAAGTCCTCGACGATGAGAACTGGCTTAGTCGGCTCGGGATCGACGTTCGCCATCAGGGCATCGGCCAGCACCAGTCGAAGGGCTCCAGGGTGATCGGGGTCAGGGCGACGCCGAGCCGGGTGCGGGCGACCGCCAAGGCACCGCCGCCGCCCTCCCACCCCGATCGGCCCCTCCCCTTGGCCGGCGTCGTCTTTCCGCTCCACGATAGAGCGTCGACCGCTCCTCATGTTAGTGCACCATGAACGGCACGACCCAGTATTCGGACACTACGGTCCCGCTTTACAGGCGTATTCTTGAGTGGAGAATCCGCATCCGCTACCGGGGAGAACATCATGCCCAGTGAACACGACAAGATCGATTCCCAGAAAGTCATAGGCAGCCTCAATACCATCCTGGAGCTCGAGCTCGCGGGCGTGGTCCGCTATCTCCATTACTCGCTGATGGTCTTTGGCCACGCGCGCATTCCGATCATCGGCTGGATGCGCAACCAGGCCACGGAGGGTATGAACCATGCGGCCATGGCCGGCGAACACGTGACGTCGCTTGGCGGCCATCCGTCGCTCAACATCGGCAAGCTCGTCGAGTCCCACAAACACGACATCACCCAGATCCTGGGTGAAGCGCTGGATCACGAGCGCGCAACGCTTCGCGAGTACTACAACCTGCTCGCGCTCGTAGTGGACAAGAGCGTGTGGCTCGAAGAATACGCCCGGGAGCAGATCACCCTCGAGGAGCAGCACATCGCGGAGGTCGATAAGATGATGCGCAAGCCCGGCGAGCTGCACCCCACCGGGTGATGTCGGGGAGGACCCCCTCAACAGCGTCTGCTTTGTCACCTCGTCGTCCCCGCGCGGCCGACGTCGACGATACGCCGCACCGTCCTGAAGGACTCCAGCGCGGTGGTGGCCCCTTCGACGCCAACGAGACGGTCAGTCGAGTCGAGCCGAATCGCAGGCTCCATCGCGGGATCAGCCTGCCCCACGCCGATGTGCCGTTTGCATGTTTTACTAGACGGCTCGCACTCTCTCGCTGACATCACGATTCCTTGGACACCGAGCCTGGTGCTAACATGGCGCGAGCCGCAGCATGGAAAGTGTTACAGAAACAAAGAGCCGTCTCATCCGTGAAGCGATCCAGCACAACGTCGGGACAGCTCGGCGGGTCCGGACGACGCCCCCTACCCAGGACCGGCAGCGGAGCCTCGTCCGGTTCGTCGCCGTAATCCTCGTCGGCGGCGGCGCCTATCTCGCAGTGCACTTCACGCCGACGCGCCCCCCTGTGGCCTCACCACCCGCCCCGCGGGTTGCGGCGAGCGTCTCGTCGGCTGTCGGAGAGGCTCCGGCGCCGACGAGCCTCGTGGCAATCCCCCGGGCTCCCGACCGTGCGGTGTTCCCGCTGTCTATCAAGCGGGTGGTCCTCGATCCCGGGCATGGCGGTGAGCACCTTGGCGCGGTGTCGAGGTCCGGGATGGCGGAGAAGAACATCACCCTGGACATCGGTCTGCGGCTGCGGCACCTGCTGCAGGACGTCGGCTTCGAGGTCCTGATGACGCGGCAGACGGATCAACTCGTCCCGCTCGGGGACCGGGTGGCCTTCGCCAACGACCGGCGCGGGGACCTGTTCATCTCGATCCACGTCAACTGGCTCGAGGCACGTTCTCAGCGCCCGCTGGAGACGTATCACATCGGTCCGACTGACGATCCGGCGGCCGTGCGGCTGGCGAGCATGGAGAACCGAGACTCCGGCTACTCCCTGGCCGACTATCGCCAACTCCTGGAGCGCGTCTTCATCGACGCGCGCCGCGACGAGTCTCGCCGGCTCGCCAGGGCGGTGCACTCGGAGATGTTCACGTTGCTGCGCGGCATCAATCCGGCGCTCCAGGATCGCGGCGTCAAGACGGCACCGTTCGTCGTCCTGGCGGGTACCCAGATGCCGGCGGTCCTGGCCGAGGTCTCCTGCCTGTCGAACGACGAGGAGGTCAATCTGCTGAAGAACGCCGACTACCGCGAGATGATTGCGCTGGCGCTCCTCTCCGGAATCCGCTCCTACGCCAACTCCCTCAGGGGCACCCCGACGAAAGGCAGCTGAGTGATGGACGACACGAACGACGTCATGTCCGTGGGTATCGATCTGGGCACGTCGCGGAGCTCGGTCTCCGCGTCCAATGGAGAGCGTCACGTCATCGACAGCTACGCCGGGTGGCCGGTGGACCTCGTCGCCCGGAAGGTGGTGAAGAAGGCGGTGCTCGTCGGCCGGGAGGCCCTCGAGAATCGCTCGATGCTCGACCTTCGGCGTCCGCTCGAGCACGGGCTCATCAAGGAAGGCTCGGAGAAGGACGAGGAGGCGGTGCAGGAGATCCTGCGCCACCTGATGACCGTAAGTGGCATCAAGCACAAGGGCAAGAACCGGGTGAGGATCCGTGCCGTCGTGGGAGTACCGGCCGAGGCCTTTCGGGTCAACCGGCAGCGTCTGCGCACCGTCCTCGACGGCATCGCGGACAGCGTGATGTTGGTGTCCGAGCCGTTCGCAGTCGCCTACGGGCTGGAAGCGCTGCTGCATGCCCTGATCATCGACATCGGTGCCGGTACCGCCGATCTGTGCGTGATGCAGGGTCGCTATCCGACCGAAGAGGATCAACGCACGCTGCCGAACGCGGGCGACTCGATCGACGAGCACCTGTCCCGGCTCGTTCGCGAACGTCACCCGCAGGCCCAGTTCTCGGTCCACATGATCCGGGAGTGGAAGGAGAAGTGGAGCTTCGTCGGCGAGCCCATCCAGCGCGTGCTCATCTCGGTGCCCGTGCAGGGCAAGGCGACCGAGATCGACATCACCGAGGAGATGCGCGCGGCTTGCGAGAGCATCCTACCGCCTATCTCCGAGACGATGATCGACCTCATCACGCGGGTGGCGCCGGAGTACCAGGAGCGTGTTCGCAACAACGTCATCCTCGCGGGTGGCAGCGCCCTCATCTCCGGGCTGCCGGCGGCGCTCGACCGAGCGCTGGCGGAACTCGGCGGTGGCCGGACGTCGGTGGTCTCCGATCCCGTCTTCGCTGGGTCCGACGGCGGCCTTGCGCTCGCCCGTGACGCGTCCAGCAGCGACTGGGAGAAGCTGTCGCTCTGAGCGACTGACGGGAAAGGCGACTCCTTCGCTATGCGCCGTGGCGGCCGGTCCCATCTCGGGCGGTCCGGGCTCCTCTACGGGCTGACCGTGCTGCTGCTGGCCGCGAGCAGCATTGCGGCCGACTCGGCGAGCGCCGAGCCCCCGAGATTCTCTGTCGCAGCCCCAGGCATTGCCCACGCGCTCGTCGACGTGCGCCCGGCCAATGGCGAGCCGTTCCTGAGCCGCGTTTTTCGGATTGATCTCGATGTCGCGGACCTCCGCCTGGTTCCGGCGGGAGCCCCAGGCGCCCGGCGCACCGTCGCACAGATCGTCGCGTCCTATTCCGCGGTCGCGGCGGTCAACGCCAGCTTCTTCGACCAGGAGGGCCGGGCGATGGGCCTTGTCGTGGATGGGGGACAGACGATGGCTGCCGGCAACCGGCGGAGTTGGGGCGCGCTCGTGGTCGACGGCACGAGGGCGCGGATCGTGCTCGGGGCCGACATCGAGGACCATCGTGCGCATCGTCTCATCGTCCAGGGCATCCCTCGCCTCGTCGTCGGTGGCCAGGTCCAGAAGCTGAAACCCCAGATGGCCGAGCGGACCGCGGTGTGCGCCGAAGGGGGTCTCGTCGTTCTCGTCGTCGCGACCAAGGCCGAGTCCACCGCCTTTGCACGCTTCCTGGCCACCCCGGTCGACCAGGGGGGACTGGGGTGTCCGGATGCTCTGAACCTGGACGGAGGCCCGTCGACCCAGCTCGTGGCAAGGCTCCCCGGCTTGACGCTGTCGGTACCGGGTGGTTGGGGCGTGCCGAACGCGCTCGTCGCCACTCCCGGGCAGCGGTAGCCGATTCGCCTCGGGACGTCGTTGTGCTTTCGACCGCCCAAAAGGTGTGGTGACGCCGGCGGGCCGGGTCTCCAAATCGGGGGTGCGTGCTGTAACTAGCTGCACTTCCGGCCTTCGTGCTGCCCCACTTGGTACAAAGGCTGGTACAAATGGTACTCAAGCTGGCCGGTCTGGTGAAGCGCGGCGCGGTGTGGATCTACGGCAGGGCAGTACCTCCTAAATCGGACCCGATCTTTTTGGACACCGTCTCGACTACGATGACGGCAGCCAAGGAGGTCGACGATGAAAGGACCCAAGCGGAAGCCGACTCTTGGCAGTGAACCCCCGGCAGCCGACGTTCCCGAGCTGCCGGAGCGTTGGAGCGCGTCGCGGAAGACGGAGCTGGTGCTTCGGCTCATGCGCGGCGAGGCGCTCGACGCGGTCTCGCGCGAGAGCCAGGTACCCGCGCATGAGTTGGAGAGCTGGAAACGGGTGTTCCTCGAGCAAGGCACCCGCGGGCTGCGCATCCGCGGCGAGCCGGAGGAGCGCGAGCTGACGCTCGCCCGCGCCAAGATCGGGGAACTGATGATGAGGTTGGAGCTGGCCGAGGACCTCATCGAAAAAAGGGGCTTCACGGACGAGTGGAAGAGGCGCGCGCGATGAAGGGCCGCCTGAGTCGTGCCACGCAGCGGCCCTATCCGCTGACCCTGATCTGCGCCGTCTATCGGGTCGCGCGGTCGAGCGTGTACGCCGCCGCGCGCCCGGCGCCGCCGGCGGGCCCGGCGATGAAGCCCGGACCCAAGACGCGGCAGAGCGATGTCGACGTTGTGGCGGCGATCCGGACGATCCTCGCCGCCTGCCCGTTCCATGGCGAAGGCTATCGCAAAGTGCGGGCCCGGCTGGCTCACCGCGGACTGCATCTCGGAGGCAAGCGCGTGCTGCGGCTCATGCGCGCCCACGGTCTGCTCGCGCCGCGGCGCCTCGGGCCGCCGAATGGCAACCCCGCGCACGACGGCACGATCATCACGGACCGGCCGGACATCATGTGGGGCACCGACGCGACGCGGTTCTATACCGAGCGCGATGGGTGGTGCTGGTTCTTCGGCGCCATCGATCACCATCTCGATGAAGTCGTCGGCTGGCACACCGCGAAGCTCGGCGATCGCTGGGCGGCCCTCGAGCCCATTCGCCAAGGCGTCCGCCACGCCTTCGGCCAGTTCGGCAAGGACGTGGCGCGAGGCTTGGCGCTCCGCTGCGACTGGGGCCCGCAGTACATCGCCGACGCTTGGATCAACGAGGTGAAGTGGCTCGGGTGCACCATCTCGCCGTCGTACGTCGGGGAACCAGAGTGCAACGGGGTCGCCGAGCGCTTCATGCGCACCCTCAAGGAGCAGTGCATCTACCTGTACCAGTTCGCCAGCCTCGACGAGGCGCAGCGGCGTATCGGCGAGTTCATTGCCCGCTACAACACCGAGTGGCTCATCGAGCGCCTCGGGCATCGGACGCCCGCGCAGGCGCGAGCCGAGGCCCTGGCGCGGGTCGCATGACGATGGCAAAGGCACTCGCCCAGAAACCCGAGGGCCGTAGAGGCTCACAGCGGCGACTTGATGAGGGGGGCCGCTATCTCGATATCCCCCCAGAACGCGACTTTCTCACCCGACGCGAGCGCGTGGATGATCATCACCGCGTCTCGCTCGGTGTCCAAGAAATCGGGTGCGGTACACCTCCTAAGCTCCGTGCCGTTGTCGGCGCAAGCGAGGTGAAGGATGGCGCATACCCTCCTCCACGGTGTTCAGCCTCGCTCCGTCATCAGCCACAACCGTCGAGGCACCGCAGAATTCGCATCACGACGACCGCGACAATCCCCCGCACTCGGCCACGTTCGCCCGCTACTACGCTGAAAGGAAGCTACCGGCCAAGACGAGGTTGGAGTGGGACGGCGTGCTCAGGCGCATCCAGATCGTGTGTGGCGGGGACGTGCGGGTACGTGCTGTCACCCAGGCACACGTGCGGATGCTCAAGGACTCGCTCCTGGCGTGACAGGTTACGGCCGCATGGGGCGAAGCCCACAGGGTCAACGAGACGATCACGGCAACGAGCCGGCAGGAGCAGTGGATCTATTCAGGGCCAATCTATTTATACTTTCCCAACAGAACACTCACCACGATCCAGCGAAGCCGCTGACCCCTGACGTGAGCTCGTCCAGTCTCTCCGTACTCACGGCCCTCGACGCCTTCTATCTGGAGCACCGCAGACTGCGGCGAGCTTTGACGGACGATTAGACGAGGACTGCGTCTGGCTCGCATGCCCTACCTGCGGAACGTCGATGGCCCAACCAGCATGACACCCACGAAAGGCGACAAGCAGCGCCAGGAGAACGTCCTAGCGACGGTAGATCTTCACACTGTGGATAGTCGTGTTCGCTGGCGTCTGGGGCCCGTTTGCTTAGGTGAGTATCTCCCCATGCCTGCCGGGCTCTTCAACTCAAAGCTCAGCACGACGGCCCTCCCTTCGGATAGTCTCGCGGCGTCATGATACCTTTCCCTCCAGACAAGCAGCGCGAAGCCAACATTCGTGCCACGCTTGGTTTCCTTCGGTTGACCTCAAGTGAACCTGAACTGAGCCTGCTGCACCGCTGGCTCGATTCGTGGTCGGGCCTCGGGCTGATCACGGTAGGCGTCGAGCGCCAGGGCTACCGGCTCTCGCTCAGTCACATCACCGAGGGCGAGTGGCGCGCGGTGTTCATGCGGGAGAGCCCGATGCTGGCGCCGGCTGGGTTCGGGGTCGCGCCTACGCCTTGGCGAGCGGTGCAGGATGCAGCGTGGAGGGCAGTAGGAGGCCTGTGAGCATGAGCGAGGAGCCAACTGCGCCGCTCCGTGGTGTTCGCGTCCTGCTCGTTGAAGATCATGACGATACCCGTGAAGCCCTGGACGCCTATCTGACGTTAGCCGGTGCGATTGTGCTGTCCGCATCGACGGCGCTTGAGGCGCTTCCGCAAGTCGTGATGTGCGACGTGGTGGTGACGGACTTGGCGATGTCAGGCAGGGACGGCCGCTGGCTCGTCGGTCAGGTCAGGGCGGGTGCTCGCCCAGTTCCTGTGATCGCGGCTACCGGCTACGATCAGGATTATGACTTGAGCCAAGCGCCATTTGCGCGTGTCCTCACGAAGCCCGTCGATCCCGAGCTTCTTGCCGATGCGATCCTTCATGTCCTCGGGCGGAAGGGCGCGTGACTTACTCGTAGTACGCGAGGCCAAACAAGCGTAGTCTCGTAACTGCCTACCATCCGGTCTCCGACAGGCGCACCGGGCGTCGGACCCTCTGGCATCTGGCTTTACCTCTCCTGATGCGCGCGTTCGATGCGCGTCGGAGTCCAGCCTGATGCCAGACGAGAAGGCTCTACGCGAGAAAGCACGGGCCGCCATCCAAGCTGGCAAACTCCCCAGCCGTCCGACTGGACTTGCAGCGGCTCGGGTTTCGGAGCTACGTGCTCCGTGTGCGGCCTGCCCTTGACCAAGGACGAGAAGGAGTTCGAGATCCAGTTCACCCATGACGGCGACAACCCCGGCCTGGACAAGTTCCACGTCCACATCCGGTGCTTCGCGGCGTGGGAGTTCGAGCGGCGCCACGCCTTCGCCCCATGACCCAAGAGCCGAAATGCGGGAAGTGTGGCGCGCCGATCTTGGAGAAGAACGCCGTCTTCCCAAAGGCTGGTGGCGTTGAACATGTCGACTGCACCAAGAGCCACGAGGCGCCCGTGATCCGCTGCGGCCTATGTCGCACGCCCATCCGCGCGGGCGCCAGCAGTCGGACCATGCAAGGCGCGGCGTACCATCCCGGCTGCTGGGACCGGAAGGAGCGAAGCCGTAAGTGAGGTTCCAGTGGTGAACGACGCGCTGTCCTTCATCGTCTCCACAGCAGACCTCGACTTCGCCCTCGACATCCTCGGAGAGTTGCTCCCGAACCTGCTCTACCCCGTGGCGTTGGCGGCCTTGACCCTAGAGCGTGAACGGCGAACCCTCAAGGAGCCGGCCATGCCGATCCTCATGGCGAGACGGGTCTACGAGGCACTCCCGTCGGCGATCAAACCCCTACTCGGGGCGCCTGTGGCTTGACCGAAGCCGACTTGAGGCTGCTGTCCGAGACGCCTGACTCGTGGGTGGGTGTTCACTTTTGACCAGACTGGCGGCGTAGGCCTCCTCTACCCTTATTCCCCCCCTGCGCCGCTGAGCGGCACCGGCGGAGAGCCGGCCGCCGGCGACCGGCGCGCTGTCAGGTGTCGCAGTTCCCGGATCGGTATCGTTGGCTGGCCACGGAAAGACGGACGGCGCCTCTATCGTGTGCGGGCAATTGGCAACACGCCCTCCAACTCCCCCTTCATCACAGGATGCTGATTGCCGCCCACAGCTCGGGATTTGGCAGTCACCTGCTGCTCGATATACTCGTACAACTCTTGCAGGGAAATAATTCCGTCCCTGTTCAGGTCGGCCGCGCCCTTGAGCCCCTGCACCAAGTAGTACGTGAAGATGCCGTGGCCGAGCTCCGGCAACTCGATTGAAACCTCCGCCGGCCTCGAGGCAGTGATAATGGCTCTCCCCTTAGAGCGCGTGAGGCGCTCCAGGAACAGTTCATCGATGGTGCCGGAGCGCGTGCGGCGTGACGAGAAGGTACGCCCACCGGCGGCGCCACTGTAGCAGGCGTCCAGAAACGCCACCACCCGCTCGGCCTCGATCCGTCCGAAGATCGTCTGTAGCTCGTCCATCGGCAGGGCGCTCGAATAGAGGTCGTCCGCCTCGGCGTCGCTTGGGATAAGGTATTTGGCGAGGCCGTCACGCTCGAGTCCACGCGGGTCCGTTTCGGGTGCGCCATGCCCGGCGAAGAAGATCAGGACTGTGTCGTCCTTCCGCGCGGACCGAGCAAGAAACGTTCCGAGCGCCCACTTGATGTTCTTGAGAGTAGGCCGGCGTTCGGTCTTATCCGTGAGGAGAAGGACGTTCTCCTTCTTGAAGCTGGCCACCCCGATCAGCGTCTCATAGATAGCCTCGGCGTCGGATACCGTGTAGCGCAGCCGCGGGATCGAGGGTCAGCCTCGATCCCGCGAGAGGTTCACCCCTGGGGTTCTCTTGTGAGCCAGGGGTCGCCTCTCGTTGGGGTCGAGGTGGTTCAAGCCACTTGAAGTCCGGCGCGCGGGTATGCCGTCCGAGGTACACCCCAACCAACGGGGATCACTGCCGAAGATGAGCGGATATCGCGTCCCAAGCCAAGCGACCGAGTTCCGCATCCGCCTCATCACTGCCGCCGTGTGCATGCTGAATAGACCGAGGGCTTGTTTCACTCGGGAAGAGCACACGATGCCCAGCATTGGGATGCTGAATCAATGTCGCATTCCTTCCGGCCGATACGAGTCGTTCCTCTATTGCTTTGGCGAATATGTCCGATGGCCAAAGCGCGTCGTCACCACCCGCAACAAGGATAATGTCCGCTCGGGCTTTCTCGACCGGAATCGTCGCGGCGGACACATGGTCTGCACTGATTTGCAGACTCCGCTCGTAGAGGCTCCGATACGTTACCAACCCTTCGCGCATCTCCGGTCGCCACGTATCATCATATTTGATGAACGGCAGCGGAACTCTGCCACGCGTCCATGATGACCGTTGAGGCCGCGCCACTCCGTCGATGCCAGGCCCGGTGTTCGCCCAAACGACAGATGAAGGGCTAATCGCCGCCACAACCCTTACGCGGGGATCATCGGCTGCGATCAACAGGGCCGCCTCGGCGCCCTTCGAGGTTCCAGCAAAGGCAACCCTCTCGCAGCCCTCCTCGATCAGCCGATCGGTGGCCCGCGTGAAGACTTCCAGCGGAACCTCGCAGATTCCAGCTGGCTGTCTCGCACCGCCGAAGTAACGAAGGGCGATGCATACGGCCCCCAGCCCTACAAACAATTTGGCGCGTGCAACGTCGAGCCTTCCGCTTGACCCTGCTAGGACAACGACGCCCCAGCCGGTTTGCTCAGCCGGCTTCAGAATGGAGCCTTGGAGGTCGCCAGAAAGGCCTGCGTCGTGGACCTTCACGCCGATTCCCCCTTCATTCCGGTCAAGATCGCAAATGGACGAACTTAAGCTGAAAGAATATCGAATGCTATCTGGGACGTGGACGACTGCTACACACCGTGCTACACATGGGGCCAGAGGCGCAACGGCGGGGCGCGTAGTTTCAGCTAGTTCCAGCCCACCTAGAAGTGGTGACCCGGCGGGATTCGATCCGGGGTCACAAGCCGCCCGCTAACTATGTGCTCTGCTTGCGTTCGCTCGTCGTGCTGATGGAGGCAGTGTACCGGAGTGTGTACCAGCCGGGCAAGGGCTGAGACTGCGGTATCATCCTCGGCGGCATGGCAACCGCGCCAAGCGACGAGTTCAACGCCGCCCAGCCCTTCTACCAAAGCAACCAGCCGGCATGCACGCAAGTATTGGCAAGAGCCCTCGGCCTTCCGCCCGATGATCGGGCCGCCCTTGACCCGGTCATCCCTTTTGGGCCGACCCTCAAGTCGCGGCGAGTTCACGAACTACGAACTATCGGTTCACGAAAGGTGCTCCCGTGAAAAAGCTAATCGCACTGATACTCGCGGCGGCCGTGCTGCCGGCCTTTGCCTCGGCGGCCCAGGCCCAGAACCTGGACGAGGTCTTTCGCAAGGCCAGTCCGACCGTCGTCGTCGTACGAGCCAGGGGCCGCGACGTCAATGCGTCGGGTATCATCCGCTTCACCGAGACCGGTTCCGGCGTCCTGATCTCCGGCGATGGCCGGGTGATGACCGCCGCCCACGTCGTCAATGGCATGGACGAGATCACGGTCGAGGGCATCGGTGGTGAGGTCGTGCGCGCGACCCTCATCTCGGCCAATGCTGCCGCCGACGTATCGTTGCTCCAGCTGGAGCGCGTGACCAAGGCCATGCGGGTGGCGCGGGTGGGTAGCTCCGACGCCGTGCAGGTCGGCCAACAGGTCCTGGTCGTCGGTGCCCCCTACGGGCTCTCGTATTCGATGAGCGTCGGCTGGATCAGCGCACGCTGGGCACCCAACACCATCTTCCGCGACATGCCCTTGGCGGAGTTCTTCCAGACGACGGCCACGATCAACACTGGTAACTCCGGGGGGCCGCTGTTCAACATGAACGGCGAAGTCATTGGCATCGTCAGCCAGAACATCTCGCAGTCTGGCGGCAGCGAGGGCTTGGGCTTCGTCGTGACAATCGACAGCGCGAAACGCCTCTTGGTCCCCCGGAAGGTATTCTGGGGTGCTCTCCAGGGCCTTCTCCTCACGGAACGCCTCGCGACCGTGTTCAACGTCCCAGCGGAAGCTGGGTTTCTCGTCAAGACCGTGGCCCAAAATTCGATGGCGTGGAACATGGGCTTGCAGGGAGCCGACGGGATCATCACCCTCGGAGGGAAGGAAATCCCAGTGGGCGGCGACATCATACTCTCCGTTGACGACATCCCCGTGGTGTCAGAGGACAACATCGAGAAAATCCGCAACAGGTTGGCCAGTGTGGCCCCGGGCGCCTCGTTCAGGATGAGCGTGCTCCGCGCCGGCAAGGTCATCGAACTCACGGGCACGAGCGAATAAACGCCTCAGCGGCGGTGTGTGGGTGGGACAGGTTCACCCCGCGAACGGCGGCGAGCTTGACGGAGGCGTAGACGAGGGCCACGTCTGGCTAGCCTGCCCAACGTGCGGCACGTCGATGGCGCTACCAGCATGACCCCGCCCACGCCCCCGAGCGCAGAGGCCCGGAATCGCATTGCTCTAAAAAGCTGCCGTCGAATCCTCAAAACGGTAGCCGAAGCCCACGCTCGCCATCTCGCCAAGCTGCGTGGGCGACCGGTCAGGGCGGCCAGCTTGGCGATCTCGCGGAAGGGGGAGGCCATGGGCTCCAGCACCAGCAGCTCCTCCTCGGGCCGGAGCCAGCGCACCCGCGTCTCGTCTTCCTTGAAGAAAGCCTTGCCAGGGAAGCGATACTCCGGCCGGGCCAGCTTGAGGGCGGCCCGTAGGGTGCGGAGGTCGCGGTTGATCGTGCTCGGCTTGGTCCCGGCGGCGCGCCTGCCGTTACGGAAGGCGAAGACATCGGTGTCACCAAAGGTGCTGACGGCCTTGTCCAGCACATCATGGGTGATGGCCTCGATAGCCAGGGCGGTGTACTCCACCCGCTCGAGGCTCCCCTCGCCCTTGCCGCGATGCTTCATGTCCTGGGCATAGAACTCCAGCAGTTTGCGCAGCGTGGCCGGGGCCTGGCCTGCCTGCCCTATCTGCCCGCCTTCTCTCGGAGCTCGCGTAGGAGGTCTGCTTCGGCCTGGCGGGCCTCGTCCTTCGTGGGGCGAATAGTGCTCTTGCGGTAGCCCAGCACCGCGACACGTGCCTTCCTGACTTTCCGACCGTTGACCTTGATGGATCGAAGGGACATGGCTCAGCTCCTCCGCTCGATCGGAAGCTCAGCCGGAACGTGGGGTATCCTGTGCGTGCTCGTTACCATCTGCCCCTCCAGGGTCAAAGGTTGCGGGCCACAGCCCCGGCGCGGCGCCAACCGCGCGCGGGGCGTCTTACCTATCTCCGTTCCCGGGGCAGCATGACCCACTGGTGAGTCTTGTCATCGAAGCGCCAGACATCGCCTGACTCATCGAGTGCATACAGCAGAATTTGGCTACCCTGAACCGACGTGGCGATCTGAACAAACTTGGTATCGTTCGGCTTCTTGTCCCTCGTCTTCGCTGTCTCTCGCTCCACTCGCTCGCCTGGCGATGTCATTTCAGTAACTCCGTCACCGGCACGCCGAGGGCCTTGGCCAGCCGCTTGAGCACACCGACGGTTGGATCGTAACGACCGGCCTCCAGCTTGTTGACGTACTCCCGCGTGATGTCGGCCTTGCGGGCCAGCGCGTCCTGGCTCAGCCCCTTCCGAACGCGGAGTCGCTTGAGAGTCATGCCTAGCCTACGAGAAGTCATAGTGAACTATGCTTCACATTGTGTCAAGAGGAGCCCCCGGGAGAGGGTCATTTCTCACCGCCAAGCCCCACGCGCTTCCACCGATCCTCGGGGTCGGTCCACCCCGGCACCTTCACCTTGAGCCATGAAGTGGTCTTGCCGCCGAGGTACTGGCTCGCCTCCTCCTTCCCGACGTACCCCTCGTAACCCTGCTCAAGCACTTGGGCCCAGGCCTCCGGGCCGTTGGGGGCCAGACGGCGGGCCGGAAGCACGAGATCGTGGCCGGCAATGACTTCCTCGAGACGCGGGCGGCGCTCACGCAGGGGCAATAGGCTGAGGTCCTGGCCCGCGCGATAGAGCACGTCGAAGGCCATGTAGATCGGGGGCGTCGCGATGATGGAGGGATCGGACTCTCTGAGCAGGTCAAACCGCGAACGCATCGCCTGATCGAAGATCGCCACTTCACCATCGAGAACGAGGGTCCGATCTGTGAGCGCCGCGACCGCTGCCGCGAGCTCGCGGAACCTACGGGCATGATCGACGCAGTTGCGGCTGAGGAGGCGGACGCTGGCTCCGTCCTTGTAGGCGAGGATGCGCCAGCCGCCGCTTTTCTCCTCGAAAGCCCACCCGGCCGGTGGAAGGGCTCCCGGACCTGGGTAGGCTGCATCGGGGTGTACTTCGGAAGTACGGCCATCACAGGAGCCGCTCGGCATGCTTCACGGCGGCCCATCCGGCACGCTGCACCGCCTGCCACGGCGTCACGAGTCGCGGTCTCGGATGGGCGCGTCCATCGCCTTCGCGGCCCGAGTCGGATCGAAGTACTCGCGGAGCGACACGATCTTCCCTCCTGAGGCACGTAGGAAGACGACATACTCCTGTCGGTAGACGCGCCCCGTCGCCTTGATCCGCCCCTCGCCCTTGACCTCCGCGACGGCGGCCTCCGGGTCGGCGAAGGCATAGACCCTCACGTCGAAAAAGCGGAAGTTCTCGACGGCCTCGACGAACCACGCAGCGAAGCCCTCCACCGCCGCGCGCCCTGCCACTCGTGCTGGGTGGCCGAGAGCCGGCGCGAACGGTAGCTCCCATACGACATCGTCGGCAAGCAACGTCTGCCAGCGCGCGTTGTCGGCGACGAGCGTCTCCAGATGTCGGCGCAACAGCTCCTCGGCGACGGTCATGATGAGCCTCCTCCGACATCCTTCGCCGCGTCGACCATGCCGCCTGCTGTACCGCCCCGTGCGGCGAAGTAGACGCTGCTCACGACCTTGGGTGCGCCTCCGACCTACGGCGAGACGATCCGAAAGACCGGGTGGTTGGACGCGATGCGAGCGAGGGCCTCATCTGAGGCATTCGGGCCAACGCCGCCGAAGAACTGGTTGACCTCCCACGCCCACTCCTTCAGATAGGCGCGGAGGATCGGCGGTTTCTCACTGTCGGCAATCTCCTCCACGCGCACGGCTTCGATCGTGTTCCCGAGCGTCAGCCGGGCCTCAAGGCTGACACGAATGTTGCGAACCCAGTGCGTCTCACCGCGTGGGGCCACGAGGTAGCGCTGACCAGAGAAGGTGAGGGGATTGACCGGCGTACTGTGCCACGCGCCGGTCTTTCGGCCCTGCACCGAGAGGAGACGCGCCCCCTTCAAGCTCACGCCAAGGCGGCGAGTGAGAAATGCAACCGCTGGATTGAAGATGTTGGTGGTGAACCATCCGGGCTTGATATAGCTGCGCGAAGGCACGATCAAGCCTCCTTCAAGACGAGAACACCCGAGGTCCTCGGAGCACGTCACTGAGAAAGGATGTGCTCGCGCCGCCTCGGGTCCGCCGACAACTCTGATGTGTGGGCTCGGGCCGCTTCGCGCGATTGTCTGCGCGGGTCATTCGATCACCTGATCCGCCCGCGCCAGCAGCGACGGCGGGATCGTGAGGCCAAGCGCCTTGGCGGTCTTCAGGTTGATGACCAGTTCGAACGTGGTGGGCTGCTCCACGGGAAGCTCACCGGGCTTGGCGCCCTTCAGGATCTTGTCGACATAGTTGGCAGCTCCTCTCCAAAGCTCGGTGAGCTTGGGGCCGATGGAGAACAAGCCTCCGGCATCGACAGCCTCTCTGAAGGTGCAGAGCACCGGAAGGCGATTTTTCGCAGCAAACTCGACGATGCGTTTCTGCTCGTCTACGCCCGCCGCGAAAATCAGCAAGGCATGGGGCCGCGCTTTGTTCATGACCGCCAACGTTGGGCTGAGGTCTTCCGGTCGCCGAAAGACCACCGGCTGAAGGGCCACCCCTTTCGCCCGAGCCGCCACATCGAGGTCGCGGAAGATTGCGGACTCGGGGGTGATCTGCGTGTTGAAGAGCACCGCGACTCGCGACGCCCGCGGGAGAGCTTCTGTGAGCACGTCGAACCCCTTGGTGGCCAGTTCGGAGCCCATGCACGACTGCCCGGTGACATTCGCGCCCGGTTTGGGCAGGCTCTTCACGAGCCCGGCGCCGACGGCGTCGCCGACGCTCACCATGACGATCGGGACGATACTCGTGACTTCCCTGGCGGCACGGGTGGCCAGGGTGCCCGAGGCGAACAATGACCTCCGGTCTGAGCCCGACCAGCTCGGCGGCGAGGTCGCGCAATCGTCCGGGCTGTCCCGACGCATAGCGAGACTCGATGGTGATATTTCGGCCCTCCGCATAGCCTAGCTCGTGCAGCCGCTGGCGAAACGCGTCGAGGAAGGCCACTGATGTGGTGGCCGAGCCACTTAAGATGACGCCGATCCGGGCGACCTGTGGCTGCGCTCCGGCCGCGAGCGGCGCGGCAAACGCACCGGCCAGCGAGGTCAGCAGGAAGCGGCGGCGGTCCACTACTCGATCACCTGATCAGCTCGCAGCAGCAGCGCCGGTGGGATCGTGAGGCCGCATGCAATTGGCGGATTGACGCGACCCCGAAGGTGTGGAGTCCTGACCGAGTGGCGGCGGTCATGCTCCCCCTTTTTTC
Source organism: uncultured Candidatus Rokubacteria bacterium (assembly GCA_963827505.1). Classification (GTDB taxonomy): domain Bacteria; phylum Methylomirabilota; class Methylomirabilia; order Rokubacteriales; family CSP1-6; genus AR5. The sequence goes on from CAWHBD010000001.1 coordinate 1,818,364, forward strand.
GCCCAGTTGAATGAGAGGATACGCACCCGATACTGGGCACTGGCGTCCGGCACGGACGCTACAAAGTACGCTCGGTCGCGAGGATCCACAGTGCCACCGACCCAGACAATCGAGCAGCCGACGGCCTGCCCGGAGGGGCTCAGTTGCTCGACAGCGACGAGCATCTGTTCCGCCCCAGCGAAGTAGTTGTTGTAGATGTAACCCTCCACCTGCGGGCCGCGACGTCCCTGGATGACCTCGGAGCTTGACCGAAACCAAAGATCGAGGCTCTGGGACGCGTAGTTCCCCTGCGGACAGTGGGCCTGCCAGGAACTCGATGGAGTGACGCCACCGCACCCGGCGAGGAAATGTGCCGCCACGACGAGTGCCACAAACTTGTCGATTCTCATGGCCCGCTGCGTTCCGGGGGCGACCGGCGTGACTATGACATCAGCCAGCGAGGTCAGCAGGAAGCGGCGGCGGTCCACTACTCGATCACCTGATCCGCCCGCGCCAGCAGCGATGGCGGGATCGTCAGGCCGAGCGCCTTGGCGGTCTTGAGGTTGATGACAAGCTCGAACTTTGTCGGCCGCTCGACGGGCAGGTCGGCCGGCTTGGCGCCTTTGAGGATCTTGTCCACATAAGCTGCAACACGACGCAACAGCTCGATGAGACTGCCACCGTAGCGTCTACTACATCTACTACGGTGCTGCTATCTAATCATGGCCCCGGAAGTGATCTCAAGCGGAATCACTCCCGCCCGCCGCCGTGCCCAGGTCGGGGCGGCTGCTTTGCGCGTGATCGTCCGGGTTCGCGCGCAATCGTCCTCGATGGACATCGCCGTCAGCGAGCTCAGCCGCCTATTGAGCGCCGTCCAGATCTTCATGCCAAGCATATTGCGTGAGCTCCACTAGAAACGTCAACAGTTCTCCGGGTCCACCGGCACGGTTGCTCCACCGCGGTTCGCTCAGTCCCGTTGCCAGTCCTGTTGCCAGTCGATAGGGAGATTTGGGGTAGATTGCGGGTTTTTGTGCGGCGGTGTCGGCGGGGTAGAAACGCAGGTGATACTGCGGAAATCGCTAGAAGATTGGTGGTGACCCCGGCGGGATTCGAACCCGCGATCTCAACCTTGAAAGGGTCGTGTCCTAGGCCAGGCTAGACGACGGGGTCAGCCGACGCAGTATACCTCGATCTCGGGCGTGCTACACTCCGGCCGCCACGCCCCGAGTGGCTTACCGGACACGGGATCGTCGCGGCGGCGTCATCGCGTCGTCGTGATCGGGGACCACCATCGGGTGCCATGAGCTACGACTTCGACCTCGTGTGCATCGGCAGCGGGCCCGCCGGGCAACGCGCCGCGGTCCAGACGGCCAAGCTGGGCAAGCGCGCCGCCATCATCGAGAAGCGCCGGAACGTGGGGGGCATCTGTCTCGACACCGGAACGATCCCCAGCAAGACGCTCCGTGAAGCTGTCATCGCCTACAGCACGATCGCCGACCGGGGCGACCGCCTGCCCTGGGCCCGGCTCGACACGCGCCCTACCTGCGAACAGTTGCTGGCCGGCGTCGACCACGTGATCACCCGCGAGGTCGAGGTCATCGAGCACCAGCTTCGGCGTAACGACGTGGCCGTACTGTCCGGCCACGCGGCCTTTGTCGATCCCCACACGCTCGAGCTGCGGACCGAGACGGGCCCGCGGCGCGTCACCGCCGCCAACGTGGTGATCGCGGTCGGCACCGAGCCGGCGCCTCCGCCCGGGCTGGCGGCGGACGGCGAGGTCATCCTCACGACCAACGACGTCGTGCACCTGCCCCGTCTGCCCCGCACCCTGGCCGTGGTCGGTGCCGGCGTGATCGGCATCGAGTACGCGTCGATCTTCTCGGCGGTGGGGGTCAACGTCACCCTCGTGGAGCGGCGCGACAGCGCGCTCGAGTTCCTCGACCGGGAGATCGTGGACGAGCTGATCCACCAGATGCGCAACCGCAACGTCACCTTCCGCTTCGGCGAGGCGGTGGCCTCGCTGGCCGTCAGCGCGGAGGCGCCCCGCCGGGCCGTCCTCAATCTCGAGTCCGGCAAGCGGATCGTTGCCGACATGGTGCTGTTTTCGGCCGGGCGCATCGCCGCCACCGAGTCGCTGAACCTGGCGGCGGCCGGACTCACGGCCGATGCCCGCGGCCGCCTCACCGTCGACGCCCAGTTCCGGACGGCGGTACCCCACATCTTCGCGGCGGGCGACGTCGTCGGCTACCCGAGCCTGGCCGCCACCTCGTCGGAGCAGGGGCGCCTGGCCGCGTGCGCCGCCTTCGGCATCGAGGCGGGGCCGCTCGGCGACCACTTCCCCATCGGCATCTACGCTATCCCCGAGATCTCCATGGTCGGCGCGCCCGAGCACGAGCTGACCGCTCGGAAGATCCCCTACGAGACGGGCATCGCCCGCTACCGGGAGATCGCGCGGGGCCAGATCCTGGGCGACGACAGCGGGATGTTCAAGATGCTCTTCCACCGCGAGGACCGGCGGCTGCTCGGCATCCACTGCATCGGTACCGGCTCCACCGAGCTGGTGCACGTGGGTCAGGCGGTGCTGGGGCTCGGCGGCGGGCTCGACTACTTCCTGAGGACGGTCTTCAACTATCCGACGCTGGCCGAGTGCTACAAGGTCGCCGCGCTCGACGCCGCCAACAAGCTCCGCGCCTGAGGCGCGGCGCACCGCTCAGGTCAGCAGATACCGCTCGTCGGCGTGCTGCCGCAGCAGCACGGCCAGCCGGCGCCGAATCCCGGGCAGGCGAAACAGCGCGGCCGGGCGGTGCTTGTGGATGTCCCGGAGTACCGTGGACGGCTCGAAGTAGGCCGCCGCGTTGTCCACGGTCAGCACGAACGGCGGCTCCCCCGCCCGCAGCAGGATGTAGGCCACGACCAGGACCCCGGTGCGGTGATTGCCCTCGATGAAGAGCTGCGGCGTGCTGAGCATCCGCACGTATACGCCGGCCGCCCGCGTCCACGGCGACTCGTCGGCGTGGCGCGCCCACCACTCGACCACGTCCTGGATCCCCGCCTCACGCTCCTCGTAGAAGCGCCGCTCGGTGGCCGCCAGGTGGCTGACGTACGTCGCCCGGCGTGCCTCGCTGGGGCCGCATAGCACGAGCGTGTTCAGCTCCAGCAGGTGGTGCGCCTGGCCCAGCGCGAACACGTCGATGCCGGCGGCCACGAGCGCGTCGACGGCAGCGTAGCCGGCCAGCAGGTTGTCGACGACGCGGTCATCCAGCGGATCGCGCTGGGCGCTCAGCCGATCGTTGATTCGGGCGCACTGCTCCTGCACCTGCCGTAGCGAGGCCTCGATGGCCGCCAGGTTCAGTCGGGCCGGCGCCCGGACGGGACTGCCTTTCAGTTGATGCGGTCCAGCGCGGCCAGGGAGCGCGAGGCGACGTCGGGCGGCAACGCGATGTACCCGAGGTCGCGGCTGTAGGCCTGTCCGGTGGTGAGGCCCCACGCCACAAACTTCTTCAGGGCGGCAGCCTTGTCGGGGTCCGGGTACCGCTCGTACAGCAGCAGCCAGCTGAGCGTCACGATCGGATAGGACTCCTCGCCCTCCGGATCGGGCAGGAACAGGCGGAGATTGCCCGGCATGACCCGGGCGCCCGCCGCCAGCGCCATCTGGCCGCCCCGCTCGCCGGGCTCCACGTAGCGCCCGGCGCGGTTCTGGAGCTGGGCCATCGGCAGGCCCAGCCGCCGAGCAAAGTGATACTCGACGTACCCGAGCGAGTACTCGCTGCCCTTGATCCGCGCGGCCACGCCCTCGTTGCCGCGAGCCAGCATCGCCATGCCGCGCCAGTCCACGAGATTGCCGGCGCCGGGACCGCGGTCGCGCCAGGCCTCGCTCACCGCGCTCAGGTGATTGGTGAAGGCGAAGGTGGTACCGCTCCCGTCCTGCCGGGCGACCACCGCGATGCTGCGATTGGGAAGGCAGGCATCCGGATTGGCGGCGCGGATCCGCGGATCGTTCCATGTGCGGATCCGGCCGGCGAAGATCTCCACATTGACCTCGCGGCCGAGCCGCAGCGGGCCGGCCAGACCGGGCACGTTGTAGGCGAGCACGACGATGCCGGCCGTGACCGGTACCAGCCGCGCGCCCGCCTTCACCCGGGCCATCTGCTCGTCGCTCAGCGCGGCGTCGCTGGCCCCGAAGTCGACGGCGTCGGCCAGGTACCGGCGCTGCCCCTCGCTGCTGCCGACCGCCTCGTAAGCGATGGCGACGTCGGGGTTGTCCTTGCGGTAGGCCTGGATCCACTTCTCGTAGAGGGGCGCCGGCAGCGTCGCCCCGGCCCCCCGGAGCGACACCATGCCGCCGGCCGGCACCGGCCCGGCCACGCCGAGGCTCGCCAGGGCGACGGCCAGCAGTGCGACGACGACGGCCCGCGCGCGCGATGCTCGCATCGCCGTCAGCTGAACTGGCCGGAGACGTACTCCTTGGTCAGCTGCTCGCGCGGGCTCTCGAAGAGCGGCTTGGTGGGCCCGACTCTCCACCAGGTAGCCCGTGCGACTGCCCTGGGAGATGTCCACCGAGAAGAACGCGGTGATGTCGGCCACCCGCTGGGCCTGCTGCATGTTGTGGGTGACGATGGCGATCGTGTAGTTCTGCTTGAGCTGGACCATCAGCTCCTCGATCCGGCGGGTCGCGATGGGGTCGAGCGCCGAGCACGGCTCGTCCATCAGCAGCACCTCGGCTCCGTGGCGACCGCGCGGGCGATGCACAGCCGCTGCTGCTGGCCGCCCGACAGCGACAGCCCGCTGTTCTTCAGCTTGTCCTTCACCTCGTCCCACAGCGCCGCCTGCCGCAGCGCCTGCTCGACCCGCTCGGCCACCTTGCCCTTGAAGCGGTTCAGCCGCAGGCCGAACGCCACGTTGTCGAAGATGCTCATCGCGAACGGGTTGGGCTGCTGGAACACCATGCCGATGTAGCGGCGCACCGCCACCGGGTCGACGCTCCGCTCGTAGACGTCGCGGCCGTGGAAGTGCACGTGGCCCTCGAACCGGAAGCCGCGGATGAGGTCGTTCATGCGGTTGAGGCTGCGCAGCACCGTGCTCTTGCCGCAGCCCGACGGGCCGATGAAGCCGGTGATCTTGCCCCGCTCGATCTGCACGTGGCTGTCGCGCACGGCCAGGAAGCTGCCGTAGAAGACCTGGTCGAGCTTGCAGTCGATCACGACGGAGTCGTCGAGAACGGTGCCGTTGCTCGTGGCCCCGTGTACCTGTCGGCTGCATCATCACGCTCATCGAGCGTTCCCCCCGTCTGTCACATCCGCCGCTGGCCGACCAGGCGGCTGACGATGTTGATGACCAGCACGATCAGCACGAGCACCAGCGAGGCGGCCCAGGCCAGCTCGATCTGGTTCTCGAACGGCATGCCGGCGAAGTTGTAGATCAGCACGGCCAGCGAGGCGGTCGGCTGCATCAGGTTGGGCTGCAGTCCGTCGAAGAGCCAGTAGCTGCTGAACAGCGCGGTGAACAGCAGCGGCGCCGTCTCCCCCGCGGCCCGCGCGACGGCGAGCATGACGCCGGTCAGGATGCCGGGCATCGCGGTCGGCAGCAGGACCTTCCAGATGACCTGACTCCGCGTGCACCCCATGCCGATAGGCGGCGTCGCGGGTGATCTTCGGCACCGCCTTGATGGCCTCCTCGGCGGTGAGGACCACCGTCGGCAGCATCAGCACCGCTAGCGCCAGCCCGCCGGCCGGCGCCGAGTAGCTGCCGGTCGAGGAGGACGACGACGGCGTAGGCGAACACGCCGGCCAGGATCGACGGCATGCCGGTCAGCGTCTTCGTGGCGAAGCGCGCGATCCGGGCCAGTCGGCTGCCCGGACCCGAGCTCGGCCAGGAAGACGGCGGCCAGCACGCCGACCGGGATGCTGATGCAGGCGAGCCGAGGCCGACCATCACCACGGTGCCGACGATGGCGTTGCCGAAGCCGCCGCCCATCTCGAAGCCGGCCGGCGGCAGCGCGGTGAACAGTGACTCCCAGGTCGAGCCGGGCCCCGCCGCGCACGATCAGCATGTACAGCACGGAGACCAGCGGGATGCCGGCCACGATGGCCGCGCCCCACGCTCCCGGTCGTGAGCACGCCGCTGCGGAGCGCCCGTCGATCGAGCACCGCTCGAGCGCTCGGGAGCCGGATGTGTCAGCCTGCTGCGTGCACGACGCTCATGCCTTGGCCTTCCGCGCGCGACAGCGTCATGATGGCCTCGCCGAGCACGTTGACGACCAGCGTGATGGCCAGCAGCACCAGGGCGGCGTACATCAGCACCTCGACCTCGCGCGTGCCCGCCTCCGGGAAGTTGAGCGCGAGCAGGGCGGCCAGCGTGTTGGCAGGCGAGAAGAGCGACAGGCTGATCTGGTTGGAGTTACCGATCAGCATGGCCAGCGCCATCGTCTCGCCGAGCGCCCGGCCGAAGCCCAGCACGAGCGCGCCGAAGATGCCGGTGGCCGCCGTCGGCAGCATCACCTTCAGGATGGCCTCCCAGCGCGTCGTCGCCCATGCCGTACGCCGCCTCCTTCACCCGGTACGGCACCAGGCGAAGGGCGTCCTGGGAGATGGCCGCCACCGTCGGCAGGATCATGATGGCCAGCACGAGCGAGGCGGGCAGCCAGGCCCGGGGCCGCTCAGCGTGCGTGCCGAAGAACGGGATCCAGCCCGAGCCGCTCGTAGAAGCCAGTCGGCGACCGGCCGCATCGCCGGGACGACGACGAAGAGCCCCACAGCCCGTACACCACGCTGGGGATCGCGGCGAGCAGCTCGACGATGGTGCGGAACACCTGGGCCAGCCGCGGCGGCAGAAAGTCTTGGGTCAGGAAGATCGCCATGACGACGCCGAAGAAGCCGCCGATGGCCAGCGCCAGCAGCGAGCTGTAGAGCGTGCCCCAGATGTGCGGCAGGATGCCGAACTGCTGCCGCCCGACGTCCCATGTCGTGGAGGTGAGGAACCCGAAGCCGTAGTCGCGGATCCCGACCGAGGCCTTGCCGCCGATCGCCCACAGGATGAGCCCGAGCAGGATCAGGATCAGCCACACGCCGGCCTGGGCGAGAGCCCGGAACGCGCGGTCGGCGAAGTAGTCCCACGCCGACGGCGGCCGCGACACCCGGTCCGACCGTCGGTCGTCGATCGGCAAGCTCGGACAACGCTCACTGGATGCTCGCCGGCCGCCTTCTTGCACCGCCGCCACCACGTTCGGCGGCAGCGGGATATAGCCCATCTGCGCGCTCATCTTCTGGCCGTCAGCCGAGGCAGAAGTCGATCAACTCGCGCAGCGCCGCCGCCTTCTTGGGGTCCTTGTTCTCCTTGTAGAAGAGCATCCACGTGTAGGTGGCGATCGGGTAGGCCTTGGCGGCCTCCGGATCCGACGACCCACGCCCGGAGATCTGGCCGGGCAGCTGCACCCCCGCCAGCGCCACCGCGCCCCCCTCGCCGCCGGGGGCGACAAACTGGCCGGCCTTGTTCTGCAACTCCGCCATCTCGACCTTGGCAAACTTGGCAAACGCGAACTCGAGATAGCCGATGGCACCCGGCGTCTGCTTGATGGTCGCGCTCACCCCGTCGTTCTTCGGGGAGGCGACGAACTTGTCACTCTTCGGCCAGTTCACCGTCGTCCCGGCGCCCGGGCCCTTCTTCCACTCCTCATCGATCGCCGCGAGGTGGCTGGTGAAGACGAACGTCGTCCCGCTGGAGTCGGCGCGCCGCACCACCGTGATGGCCTGTCCGGGAGAACGACGCCGGGATTCGCCGCCTTCAGCTTCGGATCGCTCCACTTCGTGATCTTGCCCAGGAAGATCCCCGCGTAGACATCGCGCGGCAGCTTGAGCCCCTTGGGGTTGCCGGGCAGGTTGTAGCCCAGCACGATCTCGCCGCCGGTCATCGGCAGCAGCTGCACGCCGCCGGCGACCTTGGAGATCTCCTCGTCGGTCATGGCCGCGTCGCTCGCCGCGAAGTCGACTGTGCGGTTGATGAAGTCACGGACGCCGGCGCCGCTGCCCTTGCCCTGGTAGTCGACGGTGACGCCCTTGTGCTTGCCGCTGAACGTCTTGAACCACGCCGAGTAGAGCGGGAACGGGAAGGTGGCGCCGGAACCGGTGAGCCGGAGACTCTCCTGGGCCGCCGCCGAGCCGCCGACCATCACGACGCCCAGCGCCACCATCAGAACCGCCGCTGCCATCCGTCTCACGCTGTGCCCTCCATCGGTCCCGTCGTCTGGAATCGCGCGCATCGTACGCCGGCCGAACATTACGCCGTCGTTACAAGATCGCTGCGCCAGGCTTTTCGACGCCAGCGCCTCGCGACACGCGCGAGCAACGCGGGAGTCGCCGTTTCTTCATCGTGGATCCCGCGGGAGTGGTCCCCATACTTCACGCAAGGAGGCGAGCCGTGCACATCGCCGTCGTGACCGAGACCTATCCGCCGGAGGTGAACGGCGTGGCCCTCACGCTCGGCCGCCTGGTCCGCGGCCTCCGGGCCCGCGGCCACGTGATGTCCGTGGTCCATCCGCGGCGGCCGGCGTTCGATCACCTCGCCGACGGCCGGGCCGGCGACACGACGCTGGTGGCCGGCGTGCCCGCGCCCGGCTACCCGGGCGTGTGGATCGGGCTTCCGGCCGGCGCCCGGCTGCGTGCACGCTGGGCGCTCCAACGCCCCGACGCCGTCTACGTCGCGACCCCTGGCCCGCTCGGCTGGTCGGCGGTGGCCGCCGCCCGGGCCCTCGGCGTGCCCGCCGTCAGCGGCTTCCACACCAACTTCCACCGCTACGCCCCGCACTACCACGCGAGATGGCTGGGACGCCTCGTCACCCGCGGCTTGCGCCGCTTTCATAACATCACCGCCGCCACCCTGGTGCCGACGGTCGAACTGCGCGACGAGCTGCGCCCGACTGGCTTCCGGAACGTCCACGTGCTCGGCCGCGGCGTGGACACGACCCTCTTCGATCCGGCCCGCCGCTCCGCGGCGCTGCGCAGGAGCTGGGGCGCCGCCGCGGACGACCTCGTCGCGATCTACGTCGGCCGCGTGGCCGCCGAGAAGAATCTCGAGCTGGCGATCGCGGCCTACCGTGTCATGCGTTCGGCGGGCACGGTCCGTCGGTTCGTCGTGGTCGGCGACGGACCGCTCCGCGCCGCACTGCAGCGCGCCCATCCCGACCTGCTCTTCACCGGCGTGCAATCCGGAGAGGCCCTCGGAGCGCACTACGCCTCCGCCGACCTGTTCCTCTTTCCCAGCGAGACCGAGACTTTCGGCAACGTCGTTTTGGAATCGATGGCCAGCGGGCTTCCCGTCGTCGCCTACGACGCCGCCGCCGCCCGCGTCCTCGTCCGCCATGGAGAGACCGGCGCGCTGGCGCCGCTCGGCGACGCCCGCGCGTTCGTGACGGAGGCGGCCATGCTGGCCCGGTCGCCGGAGTCCGTCCGCACCTTCGGGCGCCGGGCTCGGGCGACGGCGCTCGCCCACAGCTGGCCGGCCGTGGTCCAGCGGTTCGAATCCCTGCTGCACGAGCACGTCGAGGCCGCCGACTCCGCCCGCCCGGTGCTGGCGAGGACGTGAACGCCCGCGGGCTCACCTCGAGAGGAGGCACTCAGTGTTGATGGAGACCTTCGCACCGTGGCTCACGTGGCTGCTCCTCGTGGTTGGCCTCCTCGTCGTCGGTCGGGCTGGCCGCAAGCTGGTCATAGTGTTCTGGACCCTGCGCGCGCTGGCGCCGACGCCGGTGCTCTCGCGCCACCTGGCGCGCTGGGTCAAGACCCGTAGCTACGGCGACGCGGATTTCTTCCGGGCCGATGGCGCCCCGACGCCTTGGGTTGAGCGCCGCCGCCGAGGCCTCGCCCGTCTGGCCGAGCTGTTCCGGACGCGATTTCCGGAGTCGACGGCGTGGGGCAGCGCCATCCGCGAGGGTTTCTCCGACCTCCGCTTCACGGACGCCACCCGGGTGCCCTTCCCCTTCGCCCGGTACATGCGCGAGCACTTCAGCCTGTTCTCGGTGGTGACCGCCTCCGACGGTCCGCGACTTCGAGATCTCGACGGGAACTGGACGCTGGACGTCAGCGGCTGGTACGGCGTCAACGTGGCCGGGGTGGCGCGCTACAAGGAGTGGATGGCCCGTGGTCTCGAACGGGCCGGCGACCTCGGCCCCGTGCTGGGGCCGCTGCATCCCGTGGTGGCCGACAACGTCGCCCGGCTGCGCGGAATTTCCGGGCTCGACGAGGTCTCGTTCCACATGAGCGGCACCGAGGCGGTGATGGCGGCCGTCCGACTGGCCCGGTTCAACACCGGCCGCCGGCTCATCGTGTGCTTCTCGGGCGCGTATCACGGCTGGTGGGACGGCGTGCAGCCCGGCCTGGGCAGCGAGCGCGAGCTCGACGACTGCCTGACCCTCAAGGACCTGCATCCGGCCTCGCTCGATATGATCCGCCGGCGGCGCCACGAGATCGCGGCCGTGCTCGTCAACCCGGTCCAGTGCTTCCACCCCAACGCCCCACCGCCCAACGATGCCGTGCTCCTCACCAGCGGCGTCCGCCGCCCGCACGAGGCGGAAGAGGCCTACGCGGCCTGGCTCGGGCGGCTGCGCGACGTCTGCCAGGCCGCCGGCGTCCCCCTCGTCTTCGACGAGGTGTACACGGGCTTCCGGCTCGCCCCCGGCGGCGCCCAGGAGTACTTCGGTGTGAAGGCCGACATGGTCGTGTACGGCAAGACCGTCGCCGGCGGCCTGCCGATCGGCGTCGTGTGCGGCCGGGCGGCGCTGATGCGCCGCTTCGATCCGGAGCGCCCGATGCGCATGGCCTACGTGGTGGGGACGTTCTCGGCCCACCCGGTGGTCATGGGTGCCATGAACGAGTTCCTCCGCTGGCTGGCCGAGCCCGCCACGGCGGGGCTCTATCAGGAGCTGAACGAGCGCTGCGGACGCTGGGTCCGCGAGACGAACGAGCGCATTGCCGAGGCGGGGCTGCCGCTGCGCGTGATGCACCTGGCCAGCGTGTGGACGCTGCGGTTCACCGAGCCCAGCCGCTACAACTGGCTCCTCCAGTACTACCTCCGGGGCGAGGGGGTGACGCTGAGCTGGGTCGGCACCGGCCGTTGCCTGAGCAGCATGGACTTCACCGACAAGGACTACGCGGCCTTGCAGCGCAAGCTCCTCGATGCCGCCCACGCCATGAAGTCAGACGGCTGGTGGCTGAGCATCGACGAGCATCCAGAGAGGGAGAGAGCCATGAGACGAGGCCTGATCCGTGAGGTGCTGGGCAGCCTGATCCGCCTGCCCCAACCCGTGACGAGCTTCTATCGCGAGGTGATGCGGCGCAAGCAGGACGACCATCACGCCTCCCACAGCAACACGGTCAACCAGCTCTTCCACATCGTCAGCTCGAGCGTGTTCATCGGGTGCTACGCCCTGGCCTTCTGGGACCTCACGACGGCCATGTGGGCCGGGCTCGGCGCCCTGTTCCTGCGCCAGATCGGTCACGCGATCCTCGAGCCGCCCTGTCACGACAAGGAGGCGACGCTGCTCGGATTCAACACCCGCAACAAGAGCCTGATCCTCGGCGCGTACCTGTTGATCCCCGTCTTGCACCTCGTGCCGGCCGGGCCGTGGACCGCCGAGACGCTGGCCGGCATCGCGGCCACCGTCGCCGTCCAGTGGTTGCTGTGGACGCTGGCGGTTGTCGGCGGTCGGGTCGCCTACCTGGTGTGGGCACACGGGCCCCGGCTGGCGCTGGTATGGTTCGTCAAGCTGATCACCGATCCTCTCACCGACGTCGTCGCTTACTCGCCGCGTTTCCTGGCTCGCTCGTAGCCGCACTGCGGTGCATGTCTGGCTCCTGCTGACGGCGGCGGTCGCGCTCGGCCTCGAGCGCGCCGCCTACATCTTCATCGCCCGCCGGCCCGAGCACTTCCGGCGGCTCTGCCGTCACCCGGCGATGGCGCGGCTCGGGGAGCCGGTGGCCGTCGTCGCCAAGATGCTCTACGGCTTCAAGGCGATCCAGTTCTCGATCTTCGCCGCCTGGTGCCTCGTTCACGCCGGCGGCCGCGTGCTGCCGGAGGAGCCCGATCCCGTCGCGATCGTGGTTGGCGGGGCGGCGATCGTGGCCGGACAGATCCTCAACTGGAGCGTCTTCTACCGGCTCCGGACGGTGGGCGTGTTCTACGGCGCTCGCCTCGGCCACGCGGTGCCCTGGTGCCGCGGCTTTCCGTTCTCGCTGTGCGCGCACCCCCAGTACCTGGGCGTGGTCCTCACGATCTGGGGCTTCTTCCTCGCCCTGCGGTTCCCGCACGACGACTGGTTCATTCTCCCGGCGCTGGAGACGTTCTACTACGCGATCGGCGCCCACCTCGAGCACGAGCCGCGCGCCCGGTACCGCGAGCCGGTGCGGGCGCGCATCGGAGGCCGACTGTCATGACCCCGCGACGCGTCCGCACGGTGTGGCTGAGCGACATCCATCTCGGAACCCGGGACTGCCAGGCCGAGACCCTGCTCGCGTTCCTCGACGCGACCGAGTGCGAGTACCTCTACCTGGTCGGTGACATCATCGATTTCTGGCGACTCGAGCGGGGGCCGCACTGGCCCCAGCGCCACAGCGACGTCATCCGGGCGGTGCTCACCAAGGCCCAGGCGGGCTGCCAGGTCACCCTGATCCCCGGCAACCACGACGAGTACCTGCGCCGGTTCTGCGATCTGCAGCTCGGCAACATCCTGGTGGTGCCGGAGGCCGTGCACCGGACCGCCGACGGCCGCCTGCTGCTGATGCTGCACGGCGACGAGTTCGACGGCGTCACCCGCTGCCACCGCTGGCTGGCCCGGACGGGCGACGTCGGCTACGACCTGCTCCTGGTCATCAACCGCTGGTTCAACCACGCGCGCCGGATCCTCGGCTTCCCGTACTGGAGCCTGTCGGCGTACGTGAAGGGGAAGGTCAAGCGGGCCGTCAGCTTCGTGGCCGACTTCGAGAACTCCGTGGCCCGGGAGGCGTCCCGGCGCGGCATGCAGGGGGTCGTCTGCGGCCACATCCACCGGGCCGCCATGCACGACATCCACGGCGTGCTGTACTGCAACACCGGCGACTGGGTGGAGTCGTGCACCGCGCTGCTGGAGCGCCCGGACGGCGCGCTCGAGCTCCTCGCCGTGGGCTCCGCCGCCCTGCCGGCCGGCACCGTCTTCGTCGAGGCGGCGGGACGCGCGGGCTGAGCGCGCCGGCGGGCGCCGCTCCGGTCAGGTGAGCAGAGGCGCCTCGACGTCGACGAGCGCGTCGACGGGCTCGAACGTCGCCCGCGCGTTGCGCCAGCGCACGAGGGCCACGCGCGGCTCGACGAACACCAGTCCGGCCACGAGGCCGGAGGGAGCGTCGTCGGGGGCGCCGCGGCGGCGCACGCGCCGACCGAGCTCTACAGGGACATCAGGCTGGGCCATGGGTCGTCTCCTCTGCCCCACCTTCGGCTGGAACCGCGCCCAGATCAACGACGCCGCCGTTACGTCTTCTTGTCGTCACGGCCGCGCCAGGCTCGCGTGAAGCGAGCAGTCCTCGATATCCACGAGGGGCGATACCGCTCACCTAGCCCGGGCCGGGAGCCGGCCGTCTCTCAGTTCGGCTCGACGATCAGCTGACCGTTCTGGCCGAGCGGCCCGTGGAACTTGCAGTGGAATGGCAGCACGCCCGAGGCCGGCACCTCGAGGTCGACCTCCACGCGGCCGCCGGGCGGCAGATCGCGATCGAGCCCGAGGGCCGGCACCGTGAGGTTGTGGAGCGTGCTCGACGTGTTCTCGACCCGGACCCGGAGCCGCTGCCCCGGATGCCCGCGGAGCGCCGCCGGCGAGAAGTAGTAGTCGTCCGCGCGGAGCCGGAGCGGCTCGGTCGCCGCCCGCGGCGCCGCGCCCGGCTGCACGGCGATCTTGCGCGGAGCGTTGCCCACCGGAATCGTCGCGACGACGGCGCGCCGCTCCAGGTCGACCACGGAGACGTCGTTCGAGCCCTCGTTGGCGACGTAGGCGGTCCGGCCGTCGCCGCTCGTCGTCACCCAGTGCGGCATCTTGCCGACCGCGACCGTCGCCGCGACCGTCGCCGTCGCGGTGTCGATGAGCCCGAGCTCGCCCGGGCCCTGGCTCGGCACCAGGGCGACGCGACCGTCGGGTGTCAACGGTGCCTGGTGCGGCGAAGCGCCGACCACGATCTCCTTGACGACCGTGCTGGTGGCCGTGTCGAGCACGCGCACCGCCGCCAGGCCGGCCACCGTGAAGTAGAGCCGACGGCCGTCGGGGCTGAGGTCGAGCGCGCGGGGCGTCCGGTCGAGCGGAATGCGCCCGCTCTCGCGCATGGTCGGCACGTCGATCCGCACCAGCGCCGTGGCCCCCTGCAGCTGCGAGCCGACGAAGGCGACGGTCCCGTCGGCGCTGAGGGCGCCGTTGTGGGCCTGGGCCACCGGGCACCCGGCCCACGATCCGGTCGGCGGCGGTGTCGATGAAGACGGCGTGGTTGGCGCCCCAGGCGGAGACGAGCACGCAGCTTGCCGTCGCGCGACATGGCGAGACCGTGCGGATTCGGGCCGACGTCGATGGTGGTGACCACGGCGTCGGTGGTCGTGTCGATCACGCTCACCGACGAGGCGCCGTCGCTCGACACGTAGACCTTCCGGCCGTCGGGCGTCACCACCAGGCCGTGGGGGCCCTTCGGCACCGCGATCGTGCGGATCACCGTGTTGGACGCCGGTGTCGATGACCGCCACCGCGTCGTCGCGAAACACGCCCACGTACGCCTTCGGGGCCGCCGTCGATCCCTCCGCCACCGCGGACCCGAACAGTACCGTCGCCGCCAGCGCCCCCAGCGCCTGCCTCACCATGGTGATGGTCTCCTCACCGGTGCCAACGCAAGCCGGCATCGATCGTTCCCGACCCGCCCTGCATGTCACGTCGAGACAGTGCTACGATGCGATCATCATGGCCGAGGTGGTCGGGCCGGACGTGCTCGCCTACGCGGACACGCTTTACAATCTCGCCCGGTACCTCACCGGCAACGCCGCCGACGCCGAGGAGCTCGTGCAGGAGACGTATGCCCGTGCGCTGCGGGCCGCCGATCGCTTCGAAGCGGGGACCAACCTCAAGGCCTGGCTCTTCCGGATCCTTCGCAACACATGGATCAGCGCGTATCGCCGGCGCCGGGCCGATCCCATCGTGGGCGGCCTCGACACCGTGACGCCGGGCGTGGACGGTGCCCGCGACGAGTGGCTGCGCGACGACGCCGAGCTCGATCGCCTGCGCAAGGTCGTCGCCGAGGACATCGAGCGCGCCCTGGCCAGCCTCTCGGAGGACGCCCGCACGGTCATCCTCCTCGACCTGGAGGGGCTCACCGAGACCGAGGTGGCCGGCGTCCTCGGCTGCGCCGTGGGCACGGTGAAGTCGCGGCTGTCCCGCGCGCGGGCGGCGCTGCGCCGCCAGCTGCAGGACTACGCGCGATGACGAACGGGCTCGACTGCGCGCGGGCGCGCCACCACCTCGTGGCCGACCACCGCGGCCGGCTCGACCCGGCGACGGCCGCCGCCCTGGCCGCGCATCTCGATGGCTGCGCCGACTGCCGTCACGAGGATGCCGCCGAGCGCGTGCTGACCGAGCAGCTCGAGCAGCGCTTGCCGCAGCACGCCGCGCCGCTGGCCCTCAAGCGCCGTCTCGCCGCCCAGGTGCCGGTGGATCGGCGCCGTGAGTACGCGCGCGGGTCCGGCCGCCGCTGGGCGCTGGCGGCCACGGCGGCGGCGCTGGCCGTTGCCGGGCTGCTGCTCGTCTGGCTGCCCACGACATCCACGCCGCCCGGGCTGACGAGCGAGGCCGTGAACGATCACCTCCGCATCCTGGCGCGGACGCAGCCCCTCGACGTCGAGAGCGCCGACGTCCATCGCGTGCGCCCCTGGTTCGCGGGCCGGCTCGACTTCGCGCCGGTCATCGCCTTCGGTGGCGACGCCGACTTCCCGCTGCGCGGAAGCACCGTCGAATACTTCCTGGACCGTCGCGCCGCGGTGCTCGTGTACGGCCGTCGTCTGCACACCATCACGCTGCTGGTGTTCCGCCCCGACGGGCTGTCGTGGCCGAGCGGCGCCGGCCCGGTCGCCACCCGTCAGCGGGGCTTCAACGTGCGGCTGTGGCGCGCGCACGGCCTCGGCTACGCGCTCGTCTCCGACCTCGACGCCACCGAGCTCGCGGGCCTGGCCACGCGCCTCGGCGGCTGAGCCGCGCTCCGCCGAGCGCTGGCGCGTCACGGTTCGCTCGACGGACGTTTCTCAAGGGTGCGATGGCCACGGCGCCGTTCTGGCAGGCGGGTCCGTCACTGGTGCCGCCCCCACCGGCCTCGATTTCCTCACCCAGGACGAGAAGTCGTCCGGAATCATCGACGCCAGCCATAACCACTAGGCGAGGCGAGCACGGCTCGGCCATGACCCCCGGGCCGGCCGGGTCCGCGATGGTATCCTGAGCCCCCATGCCACCTCGCATCGTCTACGAGACTCCGCGCACCGCCGCCGCCCCCGGCGAAGCCGTCTTCACCAGCACCTGCGGCCACAACTGCGGCGGGCGCTGCGTCGTCAACGCCCACGTGCGTGACGGGCGCATCGTGAAGATCAGCACCGACCCCCGCAAGTGGACGCCCGAGATGCCGCCCCTGCACGCGTGCGTGCGCGGATTCGGCCAGGCCGAGCGGGTCAACCATCCCGACCGGCTGCGCCATCCCTTGCGCCGGGTGGGTCCGCGCGGCAGCCGGCCAATTCGAGCGCATCGGCTGGGACGAGGCGCTCGACGAGGTGGCCGCGGCAGCTCCGGCGCGTGCGCGACACCTACGGTCCCGCGGCCATCCTCGACTGCTCGCGCACCGGCACCCTGTCGATGCTGCACAGCCGCGGGCCCACCGCAGCGCCTGCTGCACATGCTTGGCGGCTGCACGGAGCTGTGGACGAACATCTCGGCCGAGGCCGAGGTCTTCGCCGTGCGCGCCACCTACGGGGCCAAGGCCGACTACAAGAGCGCGGGCCGCGAGCCGACCGACTACGTCAACTCGCGGCTCATGCTCATGTGGGGCTGGAGCCCGGCCGACGGGACGTTCGGCACCGGCACGCTGCAATATCTGAAGCTGGCCAAGAAACAGGGCGTGCGCTTCATCTGCGTCGATCCGCGGGTCACCCGCACCAGCCGCGAGCTGGCCGACGAGCACATCTTCATCCGCCCCTCGACCGACACCGCCGCCCTCGTCGCCATGGCGTACGTGATCGCCAGCGAGGGTCTGCAAGACCAGGCCTATCTCGACCGTCACGTGCTCGGCTTCGACGAGGCGCACCTGCCGCCCGGCGCGCCGGCCGGCGCCTCCTACCGCACGTACCTGATGGGCCACGTGGACGGCGTGCGCAAGACGCCGGAGTGGGCGGAGGCGATCACCGGCATCCCGGCCGACACCCTGCGGCGGCTCGCGATCGAGTTCGCCACCACCAAGCCGGCCGCGCTGCAGACCGGCTACGCGCCGGGCCGGACCATCCACGGCGAGCAGTTCCACCGGGCCGCCTACGCGCTGGCCGCCATGACCGGCAACGTCGGCGTTCCGGGCGGCAACGCCGGCACCAGCAACGGCGCCACCGGCCGCGGCGGCTTTCGCCTGCTGCCGGCCGGCCCCAACCCGACCGGCGCCCGCGTCGCCTCCTCGCTCCTGGCCGACCTCATGGAGCGCGGCACGGCCGGCGGCTACCCGGCCGACGTGAAGATGATCTACTCGACGGCCGGCGACCTGTTCAACCAGCTCCCCAACGTGAACAAGATCGTCAAGGCGGCCGAGCGGCTGGAATTCATGGTGGTGCACGAGCACTTCGTCACGCCCACCGCGCGCTACGCCGACATCGTGCTGCCGGCCACCACGTTCTGGGAGCGCAACGACGTGCACACGCCGTGGGCGGGCGCCGGCCACTACGCGATCTTCATGCAGAAGGCGATCGAGCCGATGGCCGAGTGCCGCAACGACCTCGACATCTGCACTGACCTGGCCCGGCGGCTGGGCGTCGAGGGCTACAACGACAAGACCGAGGACGCCTGGCTGCGCGAGCTCACCGGCGACGTCATCGACGACTACGACACCTTCCGGACCAGCGGCCTGGCCCGGCTGCCGGCGCCCGAGGACGCGATCGCCTTCGCCCGAGAGATCCGCGACCCCGAGCGCCATCCGTTCACCACGCCGTCGGGCAAGATCGAGATCTACTCCATGTCGCTGGCGGCCACACCGGATCCCTACGGGCTGGGGGCCATCCCGCCCATCCCCACCTGGATCCCCGACACGGCGGCGCCGGCCCATCCGCTCCGCCTCATCTCGCCCAAGTCGCGTGCGCGCACCCACTCGATCCACGCCAACCAGCCGGTGCTCTCGCGCGCCGACCGTGACGACGTGTGGATCCACCCCAGCGACGCCGCCGCCCGCGGCATCGCCGACGGCGAGCGCGTGCGCGTCTTCAACGACCGCGGCGCCACCCTGCTGCCGGCCCGGGTGACGAGCCGCATCGCGCCCGGGGTGGTGTCGATCAAGGAAGGTGCCTGGTTCACGCCCGACGCCGCCGGCCACGACACGAGCGGCTGCGCCAACGTGCTCGTGGAGGATCGTGCGTCGCCGGCAGGGGCCAGCCCGTTCAACACCTGCGCCGTGGAGGTCGCCCGAGCCTGAGGAGGTTCCTCGCGATGAAGAAGATTCCGGACGGACACAACCGTGTCTCCCCTTACCTGATCGTGAACGGTGCCGAGCGGGCCCTCGCCTTCTACACGCGGGCCTTCGGCGCCGTCGAGCTCTTCCGACACAAGGCGCCCGACGGCAAGATCGGCCACGCCGAGGTTCGCATCGGCGACACCGTCATCATGCTCGCGGACGAATTCCCCGACCACGACGCCCACGCTCCCGGCAAGTTCGGGGGCTCGCCGGTGAGCCTGCACCTGTACTGCGAGAACGTCGACGAGGTGGCGGCCACGGCGATCGCCGCCGGCGCCAAGGTGAAGCGCCCGGTGGCCGACCAGTTCTACGGCGACCGGCTCGGCACCCTCGAAGACCCGTTCGGCCACACGTGGCACGTCTCGACCCACATCGAGGACGTCTCAGCCGAGGAGCTCGACCGCCGCGCGAAGAAGGCGATGGCCGAGCAGAAGAAGGGCTAGCGAGCGGCGGCGACTAGCGGCGCAGCTCGACCGTGATGCAGTTGCGGTTACCGGCGCGGGCGTAGTCGCAGCGCTCGGCCAGCTCGGTGATCAGGAAGATGCCGAGATGGCCGACGTCCCGGGCCTCCAGCGGCACCGTCGGGTCGGGCGACTCCACGCGCTCGAAGGGGTTGAAGGCCGGCGCCGAATCCGTGTAGTCGAGCAGAACGCGGTCGCCCGTGATACGGACGGCCACCACCACCGGGGCGTCGCAGTCGCCCCCGTAGCCGTGGGTGACCGTGTTGACGAACAGCTCCTCGACGGCCAGCCGCAGCCTCATGACCAGCCGGGCCTCGGTGCCGGCGATGGCCGACTCGACGAACGCCGCGACGCTGTTGCACTCGTCCAGGCGGGCCCGAAAGGTCCGTGTCTGCTTCATCATCAGTCGGATTAGTATATGCGTCCGAGGAGATCAGCCATGCGCTATGGGTTCGGGGCACTCGCAGCCGTCGCGCTCGTGATGGTCACCGGCGTCGCCGGCGCCGCCGACGACGTCGGCCGAGTCAAGGTCACCAAGGGAGCCGTCAGCATCGAGCGGAGCGGGGCCCGGCTGCCGGCCACCATCGGCATGAAGCTGCAGGAGGGCGACGTCGTCGTCACCGGCGGCGACGGCTCGGCCGGCGTCACCTTCAACGACGACAGCCTGCTCTCGGTCGGGCCCGACAGCGTGCTCGCCATCGACCGCTTTGCCTTCGACTCCACGACCCACGCCGGGCGGTTCGACACCTCGCTTCGCCAGGGCACCCTGGCCGCGGTCTCCGGCAAGATCGCCAAGCAGTCCGCCGATGCCATGAAGGTGCGGACGCCGTCGACCATCCTCGGCGTGCGCGGCACCGAGTTCGTCGTGCGCGCAGCCCCGGTCACCCCGTAGCCCGCGCATGCGATTCGCGCTCGTGCTGCTGGCGTTGCTGGCAACGACGGGATGCGCGAGCACTCCGGTCATGAAGGAGGCGCCAAAGGCGGCCACCCGCGACGAGATGATCGTGCTCCTGCCCGGCCCCGACGGAAAGGTCGGCGCCCTCACCGTCACCCACGAGGGGCACCAGCAGACGCTCGACGCCGCCTACGCCTCGGCCCGCATCGATCAGCCGGGCACCCTCACGGACGGCGGCCGCCTCACGGCCGAGCAGGTCCAGCAGGGATTCGAACGCGCGCTGGGGTCGCGGCCACCCCGGCCGGTGAAGTTCGTCCTCTACTTCCTCGACAACAGCGACGAGTTCACGGCGGCCTCCAAGCTGGAGATCCCGAAGATCTTCGCGGAGATTGCCGGCCACCCCTCGCCCGAGATCGTCGTGGTCGGCCATACCGACCGGGTGGGCACCGTCGTCTACAACGACGGGCTGTCGCTGCGTCGCGCCGAGCGCGTGCGGACGGGCCTCGTGACGCTGGGGATCCGCGCCGACCAGATCAGCGTGGCGGGCCGCGGCGAGCGGGAGCCGCTGGTGACCACCGAGGACGAGGTGGCCGAGCCGCGCAACCGGCGCGTCGAGATCACGGTGCGCTGACATCGACTGGGCCCTCCCAGCGCACGACCAGGATCGCCAGGTCGTCGGCGGGCTCGGCCCCCGCCACGAAGCGCCGCACCTCCTCTTGCAGCACCGTGGCCACCCGCTCGGCGCTTGCCTCGTCGGGCAGCGTCGCCAGACACGCCTCCAGCCGCGCGCGGCCGAACTGCTCCCCGGCGGGGTTGTGTGCATCGGTCACGCCGTCGGTCAGCAGGCACAGCGTGTCGCCCGGCCGCAGCCGGTGACTGGCCGCCGCGTACTCGTAGCCGTCGAGCACGCACAGCGGCGGCCCGCCGCCCTCGGCGAGCTGGGTCAGCCGACCGCCGGCGCGCGAGAGCACATAGGGGCGGTCGTGGCCCGCGTTGCAGTACTCGAGCACGCCGGTGTTCACGTCGAGCACGGCCGCGAAGACGGTGACGAAGAGATCGTCGGGGTTGTCGCGCGAGATCTCCGCGTTGGCCTCCTGCATCATGGTGGCCACGGCGGCGCCGCGGCGCAGCGCCGTGCTCTTGTAAAGCGACTTGCTCACCGCCATGAACAGGCTGCCGGCCAGCCCCTTACCGGCGACGTCGCCGAGCAGGAAGAACAGGCGGTCGCGATCGAGCAGGAAGAAGTCGTAGAGGTCGCCGCCCACCTCGCGGGCTGGCTCCAGCACGATGGACAGGCCGAAGCGCCGCTCGTCGGCCAGCACGTCAGCCGGCTTGGGCAGGATCCCGAGCTGGATGCGGCGGGCCGCCTGCAGCTCCCCTTCGAAGCGGGCCGCCGCCTCCCGCTGCCGCTCCACCTGACCACGAAGCAGCCGGCGCTGGCGCTCGGCCTCGGCCAGCGTCACCCCCAGCATGACGATGAACGTGATCAGGAGCCCCCCTGACGGCATCACGGCGTCGAAGAGCAGAAAGCGCCAGTGGTAGAGCGCCAGGCTGCCGCCGATGGCCAGGCCGAGCAGCGGCAGTAATACCAGCCACACCGCCTGGGCCCGCTTGATCGGGACCGTCAGGATCAGCAGGAGGCCGCCGACGAAGAGGAAGGCCGACTCCACGGCCACCGCCCACCGGGGCCGCGCCAGCACGGTGTTGTCGAAGAGGCTCTCGATCAGCTCGGCGTGGATTTCCACGCCGTCCATGGTGCCGCCGCCGGGGATCGGCCGGCGATCGGCCAGCCCGAGTGCGGTGACGCCGATCAGTACCAGCTTGCGCTCGAACAGTCGGGGATCAGCCGTGCCCGCCAGCACGTCGGCCGCCGACACGAAGCGGTCGGGGGTGTGGCGTGCGTAGTGAAGCCAGACGGAGCCGTCGCCCTGGGTCGGCACCGCCAGCGCGCCGACAGCCACCTGGGTGACGCCGTGGGGGCCGACGGTCACCACGAAGCCCGGCGCGCCACTCGCGACCCGGAACATCTCCATCGATAGCGCTGGCACCAGCACGTCGCCGACGCGCGCGGCCAGGGGAACGCGCCGAACCGCGCGTCCCTCCAGCTCGACGTTCAGCAGGCCGTGGCCGGCCGCCGCCCGGTCGATCTCGTCCAGCGAGCGGAGCGTCGTCTCGAACGCGCGCAGGTGCGGCGCCGGATCACCGCCGACGACGCGGGCCGGCGGGGCCCGCACCGCCCCTCGCGGTGCCGCGTCGAGGGACGCGCTCACGCCGGCCACGCCCAGGACGACCGGCCGATCGGCCAGCGCTCGCGCGAGCACGGCGTCGTTGCTCGGCAGCGCGGCCAGGCGGGCGGCCAGGTCGGCGTCGATGGACGGCAGCAGCACCGGCAGGAGTGCCGGCGACAGCCGGTCCGGCTCCGGCATGATCGCGTCGATGCCGATGGCGGCCGGCCTCGCCGCGACCAGCCGATCGACGAGCTGGGCGAGCAGCGTCCGCGGCCACGGCCACTGGCCGTGGCGGGCGAGGCTGCGGCCGTCCACGTCGACAATGACGACCGGCCCCGACAGCCGGGCCCGCGGCGCCAGCCGCTGACAGGCGTCGAACCACGCGTAGCGCACCAGGTCGCGCCCGCGCAGGGACGGGATCGCAGTGGCCGCTGTGAGCAGGACGAGGACGACGATGCCGAGCAGCCGTCCCTGCAGCGGCGGCATCACCGCCCGTGAGTCACGAGAGGTCGAGCTCCAGCCCGTCCCACGCCGACGAAACCTGCACGACGTGGTCGCCGCGGGTGATCTCCTCGAAGCGCCGCGTCTCCGCCAGCACGGCGGCGATCGTCTCGTCGTCGTAGGTCGGCTCGTGGTGGAACATGCACAGGTGGCGGGCCCGGGCCAGCTGGCAGAGCTCGACGCCGACGACGTTGCTCGAGTGTCCCCAGTCCTCCTTGATCGAGATCGCCTCGGCCAGCGAGTACTGGGCGTCGAAGATCACCAGGTCGGCGTCACGGAAGAACTCCACGAAGGCCTGCGCGATGGCCGGGTCGTCGAGCTTGTGCTCGGAATCCGTCGAATAGACGACCGTGCGCCCCTGCCGCTCGAACCGATAGCCGTAGGAGTCGCCGGTGTGGTGCTGCTTCTTCGCGGTCACCCGGAAGCCGGCCAGGTCGTACGGTCGGCCGGGCTCCAGGTGCACGAAGCGGATCTCCGCCCCCAATCGCTCCCACTCCACCGGGAACGACGGGGCGCCGTGCTGGCGGCGGATCGCCTCCTCCAGCCACGCGTGGCAGCCGTAGATGGTGATCTTGTTGCCGGGGATGTAGGCCGGCATGAAGAACGGAAAGCCCATGATGTGGTCCCAGTGCGTGTGGGACATGAACACGTGGAACATGCCGGGGCTGCCCCGACGGCTGGCCAGCACGTGGTTGCCGAAGGCGCGCACGCCGCTGCCGAGGTCGCACAGCACGTACTCGTCGCCGCCGGAGTCGAGCTGCACGCACGACGAGTTGCCGCCGTAGGTGTGGCGAATCGTGAAGTCCAGCTCATTGTCGACGAACGCCTCGACGCGGTCCGGCGTGTCGAGCCCGCGGCCGATGGCCTGGGTCAGCGCGGCCACCAGTTTGCGGCGGAGGGCCGTCGCGGTGGTGGCGGTGGGGATGGAGCCGCGGGTGCCCCAGAACCGGACGCGCACGCCGGCTCAGCCCCGGTCGAGGGCGGCGAGGCCGGTCGGGGACGCCTCCGCCACCGCGTCGCGCACGGAGGGCAGCGTGCGCAGGACCAGCGTGAACTTGCTGATCTCGAGGATCTCCTGGACCAGCGGCTGCACGGCCGCGACGGCGAGGAAGCCGCTCTGAGCCTTGGCCTGCTTGGCGGCCAGCATGAGGATCCGCAGCCCGGCGCTGCTGATGTAGTCGACGCCCGCGAGGTCGAGAACGACGTGATCCTGGCCCTTGGCGCAGCGGGCCAGGTGCGGGGCCAGCGCCGTCTTCAGCTCCTCGGCGGTGCCATGGTCGACGCGACCGGCGGGCGAGAGCACGACGACGTCGGCGAAGCGCGCGGTGTCCAGACGCATGGCGCTGAGGGCCCGGATGGTAGCACAGTGCCGGCGCCGGCCCGTAGCCCCGGCGCCTTGCCTCCCCGCCGCTCCCCGGAGTAGTCTCGGCGGCACCGGCATCGACTCGCCGGCCGTGTGAGGATTGTGATCATGGCTCGCCGTCTCGTGCTCGCTCTGTGCGCCTGCGTGAAGGCGGCTGGGAACCCGGTGGGGGCGCCGGACATCGTGCTGGTCAACCTGGACATGTTCAAGGCGTGCATGAAGTCGCGCGGCTGGCAGCGCGAGACCGGCAGCAAGTACGGCAACCCTCCCGGCTACTACCGGGGCCTCGAGCGCGAGGGCCCGGTCCGGCTGGACGAGATACCGAAGCAAATCCCGACGATGGAGCGGAGGTAGCGAGAGCGACCCATGAGTGACCCGATCACCGTCGAGAAGTTCGCCATTGGCCAGTCGGTCAAGCGCCTGGAGGATCCCCGGCTGGTCCAGGGCCTCGGCCGCTACTCCGACGACGTCAACCTCCCGCGCCAGGTCCACGCCGTGCTGGCGCGCTCGCCCCACGCCCACGCCCGCGTGCGTGGCATCGACGCCCAGGCGGCGCTGAAGGCGCCGGGCGTCGTCGCCGTGCTCACCGCCGCCGACCTGGCCGCCGACGGCGTCGGCAACCTGCCGACCGACCGCGCGCGCAAGCGCCGCGACGGCACGCCGGCCTTCCCCACCCCACGGCCGGCCCTGGCCCGCGACCGGGTGCGCCACGTCGGCGATCCCCTCGCCCTGGTGATCGCCGAGACGCACGCCCAGGCGGTCGACGCCGTCGAGCTGCTCGCCATCGACTACGAGCCCCTGCCCGCGGTGGGGCCCACCGCCGATGCGCTCCGCCCGGGCGCGCCGGCCGTCTGGGACGAGGTGCCCGACAACATCGCGTTCGTGGCCGAGGCCGGCCAGCGGGAGCCGGTGACGCGCGCGCTCGCGAGCGCCGCCCACGTCGCGCGCGTGGACTTCGTCGTCACCCGCGTGGCCGCCGCACCGCTGGAGCCGCGCGGTGCCGTCGGCGAGTTCGATCGCCGCAGCGGCCGCTACACCCTGCACACCGGCATCCAGGCCCCACACGGCACCCGCACCCTGGTGGCCTCGATCCTGAAAGTGCCGCAGAACCAGGTGCGCGTCGTCACCGGCGACGTCGGCGGCAGCTTCGGCATGCGCAGCGGCATCTACCCGGAGATGATCCTGGTGCTGTGGGCGGCGAAGCGCCTGGGCCGGCCGGTGAAGTGGACGTCCGACCGGCGCGAGGGGTTCGTGACCGACGAGCACGGGCGCGACAACATCTCCACCGTCGAGCTGGGCCTCGACGCCGACGGCACCTTCCTGGCGCTGCGGGTGGCGATCAATCTCAACGTCGGCGCTTACCTCACCCAGCGCAGCGCCGGCCCCGGCACCAACAACATCGGCGGCGTGGCCGGCGTCTATACCACCCCCGCGATCCACCACCAGACGACCGGCGTCTTCTCGAACACCACGCCGACCGGCCCCTATCGCGGCGCCGGCCGCCCCGAGGCGACCTTCGCGATCGAGCGGGTCATCGACGTGGCCGCCCGCGAGCTCAAGATGGATCCGATCGCCCTGCGCCGGAAGAACCTGATCCCGCCCTCCGCGATGCCGTTCAAGACCGGTCTGGTCTTCACCTACGACTCCGGCGACTTCGCCCGCGGCATGGAGATGGCGCTCTCGCTGGCCGATCACGCCGGCTTCGAGAAGCGCCGCGTCGAGGCGCGCCAGCGAGGCAAGCTGCGCGGCCTCGGCCTGGCCAACGCCATCGAGGTGGCCGGCGGCCCCTACACCTCCGTCAACCCGGACACCGCCTCGATCCGCGTCAACCCGGACGGCTCGGTCATCGTGTTCACCGGCTCCACCTCGATGGGCCAGGGCAACGAGACGGCCTACGCCCAGATCGTCAGCGAGCGGCTGGGTGTGCCGCCCGACCGCAGATCCAGGTGCTGTGGGGTGACAGCGACGCGCTCGACGCCGGCCGCGGCAACGGCGGCTCGGGCGCCCTCACCGTCGGCGGCTCCGCCGTCACCCGGGCCAGCGAGAAGATCGTGGAGCGTGGCCGCCGCATCGCCGCCCGCATGGTCGAGGCCGCGCCCGAGGACATCCAGCTCCGCGACGGGCGGTTCACCGTCGCCGGTACCGACCGCGGCGTCAGCTTCGCCGAGGTGGCGAAGACCGCCTACGTGACGAAGCAGCTACCGCCCGGGATGGAGCCCGGCTTTACCGAGACCGCGGCCTTCACGCCGCCGGCGGTCACTTTCCCCAACGGCTGCCAGGTCTGCGAGGTGGAGATCGATACGGAGACCGGCGTGGTGCGCATCGTCCGTCACACCGTGGTCGACGACGTCGGCCGGATGGTCAACCCGATGCTGGTCAAGGGCCAGATCCACGGCGGCGTCGTGCAGGGTCTCGGCCAGGCGCTCTTCGAGGATCTCGTCTACGACGCCGGCGGCCAGCTCCTGGCCGGCTCGTTCATGGACTACGCGATGCCTCGCGCCGACGACATGCCGTTCTTCGAGGTCGACTCCCACGAGGTGGTGACGCTGGTGAATCCGCTCGGCGCCAAGGGCGTGGGCGAGGCCGGCACCGTGGGCGCGCTGCCGGCCCTCGTCAACGCGGTGAACGACGCCCTGGCCCCGCTGGGTGTGCGCCACCTCGACATGCCGATGACCCCGGCGCGCGTCTGGAGCGCGATCCAGGCGGCGACGACGCGCTAGCACGGCCCTCGCGGCCTCTCCCTTGCACGTCTCCTCGACGATCCGCGACTGCGGACGAGGAGGACGACGATGGGCAAGGAACCGGTCACCAGGCTGGACACCCGGTTCAGCAGTGCCGATGCCACCGCGACCGACTGGGCGCACGCTCGCAAGACCTTGCACGACGCCGAGGTGTTCTGGGTCTCGACGGTGCGTCCCGACGGACGCCCGCACGTGACGCCGTTGATCGCCGTCTGGCTGGACGACGCGTTGTACTTCTGCACCGGCGCCAGCGAGCGGAAGGCCAGGAATCTCGCGCACAACACCCACTGCATCCTGACGACCGGGTGCAACGCGCTGCACGAGGGACTTGACCTCGTCGTGGAGGGCGACGCTCGGCGCGTGACCGACGACGCCAAGCTGCGGCGGGTGGCGGAGGCGTACGAGTCGAAGTACGGCCGCGACTGGCGGTTTGCCGTGCGGGACGGCGCCTTCCACCACGAGGGCGTCCACGAAGGCGCGGTGGCCGTGGTGTTCGAGATCGCGCCGAGAACGGCCTTCGGCTTCGGAAAGGGCCGCCAGTACAGCCAGACCCGCTGGCGCTTCTAGATCCCTCGCTCGACGCGGGGGTCGAGGGCATCCCGCAGCCAATCGCCGATCACGTTGATGCCGAGCACGACGGCCAGGATCGCCAGCCCGGGGAAGAGGGCCAGCCACCAGCCGGTGGTCAGGTAGTTGCGCCCCTCGTCGAGCATGGCCCCCCAGCTCGGGGCGGGCGGCGGGATGCCGAGGCCCAGGAACGACAGCGAGGCCTCGGCGATGATCGTGCGGGCGACCGAGAAGGTCGCTACCACCGTGATCGATGGCAGCACGTTGGGTAGCACGTGGCGCCACAGGATGGCGGCGTCACGGGCACCGAGGGCGCGGGCGCCCTCGACGAACTCGCGATGGCGCAGCGACAGCGTCTCGCCCCGCGCAATGCGCGCGTAGGTCACCCACCCGGTCACGCCCAGCACCAGCACGACGTTGGCGAGGCCGGAGCCGACCACCGCCAGCACGGCCACCGCCAGCACCAGGGCCGGGAATGCGAGCTGCACGTCGCCCAGGCGCATGAGCGCATCGTCCAGGCGGCCGCCGTAGTACCCGGCCACCAGCCCCAGCGCCACCCCCAGCACGCCCGCCACCACGACGGCCGAGAAGCCGACGACGAGCGAGACGCGGGCGCCATACAGCAGGCGGCTCACGACGTCGCGGCCGAGCGTGTCGGTGCCGAGCGGATGGCGCCAGCTCCCGCCGTCCAGCCACGCCGGCGGCGTCAGCCGCGCCAGCAGGTCGTTCTGCACCGGATCGGTGGGCGCCAGCGTCGGCGCGCCCACGGCGAGCAGGGCGGCGACCGCCACGATGGCCAGCCCCACCACGGCCAGGCGGTCGCGCGGCACCCGCCTCACACGCGGCCCTCGAACACGCGGGCGCGGGGGTCGAGCAGTCCCTGCAGCACGTCGACGATCAGGTTGACGGCCACGAACAGGATGGCGAACAAGAACACCGCGGCCTGGATGACCGGGAAGTCGCGCCCCGGCACGGCCTGCACGATGAGCCGGCCCATCCCCGGCCACGAGAAGACCGTCTCGATCACGATGGTCCCGCTCAGCATGAAGCCCAGCGAGAGCCCGCTGACCGTGAGGAAGGGGCCGGCCGCGTTGCGCAGGGCGTGGCGATAGATCACCCCGCGCTCGGCCAGCCCCTTGGCTCGCGCCGTGCGGACGTAGTCGTGCTGCAGCACCTCCAGCATCCCGCTCCGGATCAGGCGCACGTTCTGGGCGAGCGGGGCGGCGGCCAGCGTGAGCGCGGGCAGGATCAGGTGGGCGAGCGTGCCCCAGCCGAAGGCCGGCAGAAGCCCGCCCAGGCCGACGGCGAAGAACAGGATGAGCATGAGGCCGAGCCAGAAGCTCGGCATCGACTGCAAGAATAGCGAGCCGAGCCGGCTCAGGTGATCGACGGCGCCGTTGCGGTGGGTGGCGGCGAGGACGCCGAGCGGGATGGGCAGCACCACGGCCAGTACGAGGGCGGCGGCGGCGAGCTGGGCGGTGGCCGGCCAGAAGTGCTCGAGCACCATGCCCATGGCCGGACGGCGCTCGCGCAGCGACAACCCGAAGTCGCCGAGCGGGGCCGACCGGACGAACTCGGCGTACTGCACCCAGAGCGGGCGGTCGAGGCCGAGCGCGTGACGGGCCTGGGCCACTTCCTCCCGCGTCGCGCTGGCGTCCACGAGTAGCGCGGCCGGGTCGCCGGTGAGGCGGACCAGGAAGAAGACGACGGTGACCACGCCCCAGACGACGAAGATGGCGTGCAGGAACCGCCGGAGCAGGAAGGCGGGCACGCGGGCGTCAGCGCTTCAGCGCGACACCGCGGAAGTCCATGTTCAGCTCCTGGGTGGGGACGAACTGGAGCACGCGCACGGCGTGGGCGTAGGCCTTCTTCTCCTGGTAGAGCGACACCACCGGCGCCCACTCCCGCACCTTCTGCTGCAGCTCGGCCAGTGCGGCCAGCCGCTTCTTGGGGTCGACCTGGCGGCGCGTCGACTGATACAGGCCCAGCAGATCCGGGGGATACGGTGTCCAGTTGACCAGCGTGGTGGTCGCCCAGTCGCGTACGAAGTCGTCGGCGTCGAGGTTGTTGCTGGTGCGGCAGGCGGCGAAGGCGCCGTTGGGGGGCAGCGTACCCTTGGTCAGCGTCTGCAACAGCGTGCCGAAGTCGAGCGTCTGCACGGTCACCTGGACGCCGATGGCCTTGAGCATCTCGACGACCGCGCCGACCGTCTCGTCGAAGGCCTGGCCGTAGTGTTTGGCTGGCAGCAGCAGCTGCATGACCAGCGGCTGGGCCGCCGTCCACCCCGCCTCGGCCAGCAGGGCCTTGGCCCGGGCGGGATCGTACGGGTAGGCCGGCTGGGGCGCGTAGCCGTAGGCGACGGTGGCCACCGGCGAAGCGTTGGCGAGGGCGAGGCCGTAGAAGATCTTGGTGATGATGGCCTCGCGATTCACGGCGAGGTTCAGGGCCAGCCGCGTGCGTGGATCGGCGAAGGCGCCGTCCCGCCCGCCCGACTCGTAGGTGTCTTTCGTGCGCCCGTTGACGTAGAGACGGCAGGCGAGCTTCTGCACGCTGGTCACGACGCGCACGGCCGGGTTCTTGCCGAGCACGTCGGCGTCGAGCGGCGGCACCGCCTCCACCAGGTGTACCTGGCCGGCCCGCAGCGCGGCGATCCGGGCCGCGGCCTCGGGGATCACCTGCAAGCGCAGGCGCTTGGTCAGCGGGGGCGCGCCCCAGTAGGCGTCGTTACGCTCGAACAGCATGTGGTCCTTGCGCTTCCAGGCCGAGAGCTTCCAGGGGCCGGTGCCGACGGGCTTGTCGTTCAGCGCCTCCACGCCGTTCTTGATGGTCCACGCCCGCGGCACCAGCGGCTCCCGGCCCAGGAAGTCCCACAGCGTCGGCGCCGGCTCGCTGGTGTGCACGCGCACGGTGAGGTCATCGACCTTCTCCCATCGGGTCACGAACGGGTAGACCTTCTCGAACGAGGTGCCGGCCGGTACGTCCTTGATGCCCCACCGGTCGAGGTTCTTCCGGAACATCCGGTCGAGGTTGAAGAGCACGGTGTCGGCGTTGAACGGCTCGCCGTCGTGGAAGGTGACGCCGCGGCGCAGCGCGAACTCCCAGGTGAGGTCGTTGACGGGCTTCCAGGACAGCGCCAGTCCCGGCACCGGCTTACCCTGGCGGTCGACATCCACCAGGCTGTCGAAGACCTGCCGGATGTAGTTGGACCGGATCGAGCCCATGCCGAGCCGCGGGTCCATGTTGGTCGTGTCGTCGGTGAGGGCGACGACCAGCTCGGCGTCGGGGTCGATCGGCATCCCGTCGACGCTGGTCGGGGGGGCGGCACCGGCGATCAGCGGAAGGACGAGGGCGGCGAGCGCGAGCCAGCCAATGGCGCGAGGCAAGGATCTCATGGCGCGTTATCATACGCGGGCAGGCATCCGGATCACCAGGGAGGGCGGCGATGGCGCACTCGAAGGGTTCCAAGTCCGCGGCAGTGCGGGCGCGACTCGATCACCCCGTGATCGACGGCGACGGCCACTGGCTGGAACCCATCCCGATCTTCCTCGACTACCTTCGCGAGACGGCCGGCGCCGCGGTCGTCGACAAGTTCGTCAAGCGCGCCAAGGACTCCACCTGGTACGACTTGGCCCCCGAGGAGCGCATGCGCCGCCGCCTGCACCGGCCGACCTGGTGGGGCGAGCCGGCCGGCACCCTCGACCGCGCCACCGCCATGGTGCCGCGCCTGTTCTACGAGCGGCTCGACGATTTCGGCATCGACTTCTGTGTGCTCTACACCTCGCTGGGGCTCTTCTTCGTCGGCAATCCGGACGAGGAGATCCGCCGCGGCGTCTCCCGCGCCGTCAACCGGATGAACGCCGACCTGTTCAAGCCGTACCGGCATCGCATCACGCCGGCCGCGGTCGTCCCCGTCCACACCCCTCAGGAGGCCATCGAGGAGGCCACCTACGCCGTCCGCGAGCTGGGCCTCAAGGTGGTGATGATCGCCAACCACGTGCGGCGCCCGGTGCCCGCCTTCGCGCGTGAGGGCGCGCCGATCAACGAGGTGCGTACCTACGTCGACTCGCTCGCCTTCGAGAGCGCCTACGACTACGACCCGTTCTGGCAGCGCTGCGCCGACCTCAAGGTCGCGGTGACGGCGCACTCGGGCAGCATGGGCACCAACTGGCGCGAGTCGGTGTGGAGCTTCACCTACAATCACATCGGTCACTTCGCCAACGCCAGCCACGCCTTCGCCAAGTCCCTCATCCTGGGCGGCGTCACCCACCGCTTCCCCCAGCTGCGCTTCGCCATGCTGGAGGGCGGCGTGGGCTGGGCCTGCAACCTGGTGACCGACCTCGTCGGCCACTGGGAGCGCCGCCGGCGCGCCGCCATGGAGAGCCAGACCAAGCCCACGAATCTCGACCGCGCCGAGCTCGAGCGCCTGTTCCGCGAGTACGGCGGCGAGCGCTACGCGGCCAAGATGGACGAGCTGTTCCGGTGCATCAACCTGGCCGAGCCGTTCACCAGCGCCGAGGAGGCGACCGAGCGCGCCTACCGTCAGGCGAGGTTCGACGACTTCGCCGAGGTCCCCGTGCAGTCGGGCGACGAGCTGCGCCGCCACTTTGCCGAGCGGTTCTTCTTCGGCTGTGAGGCCGACGACCCCATGACCGCGTGGGCCTTCGACCGCCACGGCAACCACCGTCTGAATCCGATCTTCAGCTCCGACGTCGGCCACTTCGACGTGCTCGACATGTCGGAGGTCCTGGAGGAGGCGTGGGAGCTGGTGGAGCACGGGCTCATCACCGAGGACGATTTCCGCCAGTTCGTCTTCGCCAACCCGGCGCGCCTGCACACGGCGCTCAACCCCGACTTCTTCAAGGGCACGGTCGTCGAGGACGCGATCGCGAAGATCTGAGCCGTGGCCCGCGGGTCAGCGGGCGCCCCAGCGCTCGCGGACCCGGCCCTGGGGCCGCCACGCCTGGCTGCGGTGGGCCTTGACGTCGTCCGATCGGGCGAAGAGCTTGATCAGCACGACACCGGCGACGAAACCGCCGATGTGCGCCCAGAAGGCGACGCCGCCCTCCGCGCCGCCGAGCAGCCCGCCGAGCCCGCCGAAGAACTGCAGGGCCATCCAGTACAGCAGCATGGTCCACGCCGGCAAGCGGATCGAGGTAAGGAAGAAGGCGATCGGCACTAGCGTCCACACGCGCACGCGCGGATAGAGGACCAGGTAGGCGCCCATCACCCCGCTGATGGCGCCGGAGGCACCGACCATCGGCACGGCCGAGGCGGGGTTGATGAACACCTGGGTGAGGGCCGCCGCGACGCCGCACAGCAGATAGAAGACGAGGTAGCGGGCGTGGCCCATCGAGTCCTCGATGTTGTTGCCGAAGATCCACAGGAACCACATGTTGCCGAGCAAGTGCATCCAGCCGCCGTGCAGGAACATCGAGGTGAACACGTGCGAGACCTGGCGGCCCGGATCGGTGAGGCACACCAGCCCCTCGCCCATCGGGAACCGGGTGCCGGCCGGGAGCAGACCGCTCAGCTCGCCGGGGATCAGTCCCAGGTCGCACACGGCGCGAGCCAGCGGCAGCGCCGAGCCTGCCCCCTCGACGAGCACCCACACGAGGGCGTTCACCGCGATGATCGCCACGGTCAGGAGGGGCGTGCGTCGCGTGACGTTCTCGTCGTGGTAGGGGATCATGGCTCACCTCCGGGCGGGCCGGGTCGTATCGTACCCTGCCCGCCCGGACGGCGCTCGATCAGGGTGCTCGGCGAACCGAGGTCCGAACCTGGACGGTGTCGCCGACCTTGTAGCGGCCGCCGTCGGCGGTGACCACCTGGATGGGCCCGGTCGGCGACTCGACCACGAGCACCCCACCCGTGATGCCGATGATGCGGCCGGTGACGACCGCGTGGTCGCCCGGCTCGCTCGTCGGCGAGGCAGCCGGCGTCCCCACCGGCGCCGGCGCCGGCGAAGCCGGGGAGCTGGCGGCCACCAGGTCGACCGGCTGCACGCTGATGCGCACGCTCACCGGCGCGCCCTTGGGAAAGCGCTGCTCGGCCCCCTCCGCCACCCATATGTGCAGGGGACCTTGCCCAGAATCGAGCGCGAGGCGGCCCCGGGGATCCACGGTGCTCACCGTGCCCGTCAATTCGACCAGCTCCGCCGGACCCTTGGGCACCGCGGTCACGGGGCCAGCGGGCCGGGTGGTGTGCACCAGGTTGGCCGGCGGCGCCAGCGTGCCCGAGACCCTCGTGAACTGGTGCAGCCGCAGGGTGCGCAGCGTCTCCGCATCGACCTTCACGCGCACCGGCTGCCCGCCGTCCTGCATCAGCGTGACGATGGACTCGTTCTCGTCCCAGGTCCACACCTCGCCGACGAACGTCTGCGCGCCCGGCGCCGACGGCCCTGCCGAGGCACAGCCCGCGAGCAGGGCGACGATCCCGATGACTGTCACGATCCTCATGGCGCACCTCCGTGTGCAGTCGATCGCCGCAGCGATCGCGTCTGGCAAGACATACAAACGCGGTGCCAGCACGATCCGCTCCCGACTTCGCCCAGGGCGCGCCGCGCAAGACGGAACACAAGTACCGAGATCGGCGCGCATCGTTGACAATTCCGGCCCCACCCCGTATCAGGGAAGGGCCATGCCGGCCCCCGCACTCGACGGCGTCATCCCGTGGCCCGAGGACATGGCGCGCCGGTACCGCCAACGAGGCTACTGGCGCGGCACGCCGCTGGGCCGCGCCTTCGACGCGGCGTCCGCGCGCTACCGCGAGCGCGTCGCCGTGGTCGACGGAGAGCGCCGGCTCACCTACGGCGCGTTGGCGGGCCTCGTCGAGCGGCTGGCCTGTCACCTGGCCGAGCGCGGCCTGCACTCGGGCGCACGGATTGTCTTCCAGCTTCCCAACGTCGTCGAGTTCGTGGCGGCATACCTGGCCTGCCTGAAGGTGGGCGCGATTCCTGTGACCTGCCTGCCCGCCCACCGCCACACGGAGATCGACTACCTCGCCGGCCACACCGAGGCCGCCGGCTGGCTCTTGCCCGCCGAGGGACGCGGCGTCGACTACATCGCGATGGCCGAGGAGGTGCGCGCCGCCAGCCCGTCGCTGCGCGAGATCTGGGTGCTGGGCGATCGCGTCGCCCCCGGCATGACACGGCTCGGCGACCTCCTCGCCGATCCTGCCGAGACGCGTCACGGCGCCGGCGCGCTCGACCGGCTGGCGCCTGACCCGTCGGCGGCCGCGGTGTTCCAGCTCTCGGGCGGAACGACCGGCCTGCCCAAGGTCATCCCGCGCACCCACGACGACTACCTCTACAACTCGCTGGCCTCGGCGACGGCCGCCGGCGTGGACGGCGACAGCGTGCTGCTCATCGGTATCCCCATCGCCCACAACTTCGCCCTCGCCTGCCCGGGTGTGCAGGGCGCACTCCTGCTCGGCGCCCGCGTCGTGCTGGCGCCGTCCCCCGATCCGGAGACGTCGCTCACGCTGGTGGAGCGCGAGCAAGTCACGTGGGTGCCGGCGGTGCCGGCGACGGTCCTTGGATGGCTCAGCTCGCCGCGGCTGCCTCGTCTCGACCTCGGCTCGCTGCGCACGCTGTGCGTCGGCGGCTCGCGGCTCAACCCCGAGCCGGCGCGCCGCGTGCTCGACCGGCTGGGGCCCGTGCTCATGCAGGTCTTCGGCATGGCCGAGGGGCTACTGTGCTACACGCGGCGCGACGATCCCGAGGAGGTCGTGGTCGAGACCCAGGGGCGGCCGGTGTCGCCGGACGACGAGATCCGCGTGGTCGGCGAGGACGGCCAAGAGGTGCCGCCCGGCGAGGTGGGCGAGCTGCAGACCCGGGGGCCCTACACGATCCGGGGCTATTATCGGGCCGCGGCTCACAACCGCGTCGCCTTCACCGAGGACGGGTTCTACCGCACCGGCGACGTCGTGCGGCGGCACCCGAGCGGCAACCTCGTCGTCGAGGGACGCACGAAGGACCTGATCAACCGCGGCGGCGAGAAGATCAGCGCCGAGGAGGTCGAGAACCTGATCGTTGCCCACCCGGCCGTGCTCAACGCGGCCGTCGTGGCCATACCCGACGCGATGCTGGGCGAGCGGGCCTGCGCCTGCGTCGTGCTCCGCGAGGGCGCACGCCTCACCCTCGGCGACCTCACGCACTATCTCGGCGAGCAGCGCCGCATCGCGCGCTTCAAGCTGCCCGAGCGGCTGGAGGTGTACGAGAGGCTGCCGGTGACGGCGGTCGGCAAGATCAGCAAGGCCGCGCTCCGCGAGGACGTGCGGCGGCGGCTGGAGACGGCGCGAACAATCAACCGTGACGCTCGGTGAGGAGGAGTGCCATGAAGAAGAAGCCGGCAAAGAGTCGCGCGAAGCGGGCCAGCACCCGGGCGGCCAGCGACCTGCCTGCACGAGGGGAGGCGGTTCGCGGTGGTAAGGAGAACCTGGTGTTCACGTCGGTCTCGAACGTGTTGAAGACCCGACACGACACCGCCAAGAACAGCATCAGCAACGTCCGCTGAGCCGAGGCGGGTGCGCATGGCGGTTGACCCGGTGCCGATGACCGCGGCGCCCTTCGTGTGGCGCCACGACGGGCGGCCGGACTGGCGCGCCATGTGGGAGAGCTTCTGCGATCTGGCCCTGCACGGCGGTCCCCCGCACCGGGGCCGGGACCGAGCCCTGCGGGCGCCGCCGCCGAACGAAGGCGGCACGGTGTCCGATCCCGCGATGATCGCCGAGATGCGCCGTGGCATCTGGGAGACGACCGGCCTCTACGCGGAGACGGTGGCGCCCGGGTGGCTCGGGGTCACCTGCGAGTCGCCGGCGATGGCAGCGTGGCTGGCCGAGGCGATCGTCCTCGAGAACGTCGAGGCGCGCGCGGAGGACGACCGCCTGCTGATCGTCGCCGGGCCCGGCTACCGGCTCGACGACGAGGCGAAGAGCGTGATCACGGTCGTGGCCAAGACCGACCACTACTGGGTGGCGCACGGCGCGGGGTCGCGCGGCCCCGGCCCGTCGGCGCCGCGCTCGCAGTTCCGCTGTGTCCGCTGCGGCCTCGACTTCCTCGTCTCGCGCAGGGCCGGCGCCGCCGGCGGCGCCGCCACGTGCCCGATCGACGAGGCGCCCATGGCGCGCTGGGACGGACCCCCGACCGCGCTTGCCCGGCGCCGCGGCGGCGCCTACGAGCACTCACACAGCCCCGGGCAGCCCTGCCACCTGCACGGCGGCACCGACGCGAGCCGCCCGATCGTCCGGTCGGCACGCGGAGTCCCCAAGCCCCTCGTGGTCGGCGTCGGTGGCCCCGCCGGTAGCGGAAAGACCACGCTGATCGACGCGATCCGCCGGCGACTCGCCGGCCGGCTCATCGTCGAGGCCTCGAACGCGGGGCCCGGGCGCGCCAGCACGCCGACCCCCGATCTCGTCCTGGTCGAGCGGACGGGCGAGAGCGCGGCGGCGACGTTCAGCCCCGATCTCGTCGACGCCACGATCGGCGTCTTCGACATCGCGACCGCCGCCCGCGACGACGGTCGCTGGCGCCTCCTGGTCGTCAGCAACGCCGACGGGGCGGCGGCGCTCGGCGGGGATCTTCAGCGCCTGGCCGAACGGCCGACGGGCGGCGCCGCCGTCCTCGCGGACCTGACGGCCGCCGACGGCGTCGACGCCGTGATCGCCTGGCTCGAGCACGAGCTGCTTCTGGGGTCGCCCTGATCCTTTACAAGTGTCTCAACCTGTTGTTGACAGGATGAGATTGCGGTACAGTCTGCCCACCCATCGGACCGACGCTCACTGGCCCCTCCGATCGACCCCAGGGAGGCATGACAGTCATGCGCCTACGACCAGCCCGCTGGCCCAACCGTCTGATCGTCGCCCTCGTCCTCCTCCTCGCGGCCGGCCTCGCGCTGCCGCCCGCCGCCGACGCCCAGGCGCCGAAACGCGGGGGCACCCTGCGGGTGTCGTACGGCAACGAGATCGCCCACCTCGATTTCCACACCGCCCCCGGGTACGAAATGATGTGGGTGGCGATGAACGTGGGCTGCGGGCTCGTGAACATCACGCCCGACGGCCGGTTCGTGGCGGATGCGGCCGAGTCGTGGCAGATGTCCCCCGACGGCCTGCTCTACACGTTCAAGCTCAAGAAGAACGTGCTGTTCCACGACGGCACCCCGGTCGACGCCGCCGCCGTGAAGTTCAGCATCGACCGCTTGATGGACCCCGCCACCAAGTCCGGCATGCGGAGCTTCTATGAGTCGATCCACAGCGTCGAGGTGCTCGATCCCACCAGCGTGCAGATCCGGCTCAAGCAGCCCTACGCCTTCATGCTGCACATGCTGGCCGCCTATCGGACCGGGCTGGTGCTCTACTCGCCGGCGGCGACGCAGAAGTTCAGCATCGAGGACCGCAAGCAGGGCAAGCCGGGAGCCGTCGTCGGCTGCGGGCCGTTCAAGCTCGTGGAGTGGGTCAAGGGCGGCCACCTCGTCATGGACCGCTTCGACAAGTACTTCGTGCCCGGCCTGCCCTACCTGGACCGCGTGGTCATCCGCGTGATCAAGGACCCCACCGCCGAGATGGCCGCCTTCAAGGCCGGCGAGATCGACTTCATCGCGTCCTTCTCACCCGAGCACGTGGACACGCTCAAGACCCAGGTGCCCAACGCCCAGATCATGACCGGCAAGGAAACCACGCCGATGCTGGCGGCGATGAAGGTCACCGTGCCGAAGGATGGCAAGCCGATGTCCAAGGAGCGGGTGGCCCATCCGATCTTCGGCGACCTCCGCGTGCGCAAGGCGGTCGGCTGCTACGGGATCGACCGCAAGGAGATCGTGAAGATCGCGTTCAAGGGCCAGGCCACGCCGTGGGTCGGCATCAACCCGCCCGGCACCCTCGACACGGTGGACGTCAACCACCTGTGCCCCTACGACCCGGCCAAGGCCAAGGCGATGCTGGCCGAGGTCGGTTACGGGCCGTCGAAGCCACTCACATTCGAGATCATCGCCGACACCGAAAAGAGCGTGTTCAACGTCATCGCCACCGTGATCAAGGAGCAGATGGCACGCATCGGCGCCACCGCCAACATCCGGGTCGTGGACAAGGTGTCATGGATGAACACCACGCTCCAGGACGGGCCGTGGGATATGTACGTCGAGGACCTGCTGTCGCTGATCACGCTGGACAGCAACGGCTACCTGTCCAACAGCACCTCGACCTGGAGCCACCCGCGCCACAACGACAAGCGCACCGACGAGCTCTACGCGCGCTACGCCCGGGAGATGGACCCGGCCAAACGCAAGACGATCGCCAAGGAGATCCAGGAGTTCTTCGTCGAGAACATGTACTGGAACAACATCTCGGGCTCGCCGTTCTACATGGTCGCCCAGCCGTGGATGAAGGGCTACACGTACAACGCGGAGTTCGAGGTGCACTACGACAAGGTCTGGCTCGACAAGTAGCGGCGCGGAGCGGGCGGCGTGCGCATCTACATCCTCCGGCGGCTGCTGCAGATCGTGCCGACCGTGCTCATGATCACCCTGGTGGTGTTCGTGATGATGCGATCGGTCCCCGGCGATCCGGTCGTGGCCCTCCTCGGTGACGCCTACACCGAGGAAGACGCGATCAAGGTCCGCGAGGTCTACGGGCTCGACCAGCCGGTCCTGATCCAGTACGCCATCTGGCTCGGCAAGCTCGTGCAGGGAGACTGGGGCGCCTCGATCCTGAGCGGGCGTCCCGTCCTCCAGGACGTCCTGGTCCGGCTGCCGGTAACCCTGGAGCTGATCGTGCTCTCGATGGGCATCGCACTCTTCATCGCGATCCCGGCCGCCATCATCGGCGCCCTGCGCCAGAACACCTGGGCCGACTACACGGCGACCTCGGTGGCGATGATCGGCGTCTCCATCCCGGAGTTCTTCATCGGAGTCCTGCTGCTGCTGGTCTTCTCCATCGGGCTCGGCGGGCTGCTGCCCAGCTCGGGCTGGGTGTACCTGCCGGGCACCTGCCCGAACATGGTGTGCGGGGTGAGCCTGTGGGGCAACCTGCAGCACGTCTTCATGCCCGCCTTCGCCCTCGGCGTCGGCCGGGCCGCCATCCTCACCCGCCTGCTGCGGGCCAGCATGC
The DNA here is from genome assembly GCA_963827505.1 of uncultured Candidatus Rokubacteria bacterium. GTDB lineage: Bacteria > Methylomirabilota > Methylomirabilia > Rokubacteriales > CSP1-6 > AR5. Next base: position 1,857,926 of record CAWHBD010000001.1, read on the forward strand.
TGGAGGTCATCCGCACCGAGTACGTCACCACCGCCCGGGCCAAGGGGCTGAGCGAGCGCCCGGTCGTCTTCAAGCACGCGCTGAAGAACGCACTGATCCCGACCATTACCGTCATGGGTCTGCAGGTCGGCTTCCTCATCGGCGGCGCCATCGTGGTGGAGACCCTCTTCGCCATGCCGGGCCTGGGCACCTTCGGCATCGACGCCATCATCGCCCGCGATTACCAGCAGGTGCAGGGGTTCGCCCTCATCACCGCGCTGGCGTTCGTCGGGATGAACCTTCTCGTGGACCTGACCTACACGTTCCTGGATCCGCGGATTCGGTACGCCTGAGGAGGCGCATGGCCAAGCCCATCAGTGGGGGGAGTCTCCAGGAAGCCGAGCTACCGGTCGTCCGTGGGGTGGTGCGGCCGGGAACCGTCGCCGCCGAGTCGCCGCTGACTCAGGGACTGCGGCGGCTGCGGAAGAGCGCGACGGCGCTGGTCGGCGCCGCCATCGTCGCCCTGCTCCTGGTCGTCGCGCTCTTCGCCGACGTGCTGGCGCCCCAGAGCCCGACCGACAGCGATCAGATGCGGACATTCGCGCGGCCGAGCTGGGACCACCCGCTTGGGACGGACCAGCTCGGCCGCGACATGCTCAGCCGGGTCATCCACGGTACCCGGATCTCGCTGATCGTCGGCGTGTCGTCGGTGCTCCTGGCGCTCTTCGTCGGGGTGCCGCTGGGGTTGATCGCCGGCTACTACGGCGGCCGCGTCGACGGCCTGATAATGCGGGCCATGGACCTGGTCCTGGCCTTCCCGATCTACCTGCTCGCCATCATCCTGATGGTCATCTTCACGCCGACCGCCGGCCTGATCGGCACTATCAAGGTCACCGGCGCCATCGCCATCGTGCGCATCCCCATCTACGCGCGGCTGGTGCGGGGCAGCGTGCTCTCGATCAAGGAGAAAGAGTACATCGAGGCGTGCCGGGCGCTGGGCGTGCGCGACCCGTGGATCCTGTTCGGCCACGTGCTGCCGAACTGCCTGGCGCCGATCATCGTGACCACGACGCTCGGCATCGCCACGTCCATCATCGTGGAGGCGACGCTGTCGTTCCTGGGACTCGGCACCCAGCCGCCCACGCCGAGCTGGGGCTGGGACCTCAAGGCCAACGTGGCGTTCATCCAGGCCAACCTGTGGCTCTCGCTCTTCCCCGGGCTGGCCATCTTCGTCACCGTGCTCGGCTTCAACCTGTTCGGCGACGGCCTCCGCGACGCCCTCGACCCGCGCCTGAAGTAGGGCGTCCGCCTACTGCGCCTTCATCCGCATCTCCTCCCAGGCCGGGTACGGGACCAGATGGAAGGTGTCCAGCATGTGCTCGGCCACCCGGGGGCCAACGCCGCGCAGCGTGCGGTAGTCCATGATGGGCGCGAACATCGCCCGGTCGATCGTGAGCTGCTGGATGCGATGGAGGATGGCCTCGCGCTTGCGCGGATCCCGCTCGCGGGCCTGCTGCAGCACGAGGTCGTCGATGTCGGGGTAGCCGCCGTACGCGTAGCCCCCCTTGGAGTAGATGAACTCCGCCACCCGGCTGGCCGCATTGCCGGAGCTGCCGGCGGCGACCATGAACAGCCCCCGCAGTTTCTTCTCCCGCCAGGCCGCATAGAAGCTCGCGCGCTCCAGCGTGCGGATGCGCACCCGGATGCCCGCCGCGTTCAGGTAGTTCACGGCCGCCTCCGCGGTGGCGAAGAACGGCGGGATCGGCACGAACTCGCCGGCGTCGAGACCGTTGGGGTAACCCGCCTCCTTGAGGAGCTGCTTGGCCCGGGCCGGATCGTAGGGCAACCCGGGCGTCTGCAGCGCGAAGTCCATGACGCGGGGGACGATGACCGAGGTCGGCGGGCAGAACCCCAGGCACGAGGCCTCGTTGATCGCCTTGCGATCGAGCGCGTAGTTCACCGCCTGGCGCAGCCGCTTGTCATGCCACGGGGATTTCGGATCCCACTGCTCGGCGAACTCGATCCAGTAGATCGACGCGTGCTTGGACGGCACCAGCTGCAGCTTGGGGTCGCGCCGGACGTTCTCGGCATCCTCGCCGTCGAGCGCGAAGGCGATGTCGGCCTCGCCCCGCTTGAGCATCGCCACCCGCGTCGTGCCCTCGGGCACGCTCTTCATGACGAGCCGCTTGACGTTGGGGACGCGGCGCCAGTACCCGGTGTACGCCTCCAGCACCACCTCGACGCCGGGCGCGTGGCTTGCGAACTTGTACGGCCCGGCGCCGATCGGATGCTTGCGGAAACCCTCGTCGCCGACCTGCTGGACGTACTTCTTCGGCACGACGAGCCCGGCCGCGGTGGCTGTGGTGCCGTAGAACGTCATGAAGTCGGGCCACGGCTCCTTCAGATGGAACCGGATCGTGGCAGGATCGACGATCTCGACCTGCCGGACCCGCGTCTGCAGCTCGGCAGCGCCCGCTCCCTTGTACCGCTCGAAGCTGAACTTCGCGTCCTCGGCGGTGACCGGCTCGCCATTGTGGAACTTGACCCCGCGCCGCAGCTTGAACTCGTACACCAGCCCGTCGGCGCTCTCCGTCCACGACTCGGCCAGGCTGTTGCCGAGCTTCTGCCCGGGCAGCGGGCGCACGAGCCCGTCGTGCAGAGCGTAGAGGATGCCGAACGGCGTGATCTGCGGTGGCGCCGTGGAGGGATCGAACCAGCTCGGCGCGATGGTGACGTGCCAGGCCATGGTAGCCTCGCCGGCCGGGCCCGTCTGGGCGGCGGCCCCGCGGACGCCGGCCAGGCTCAGCCCGGCGGCGAGGAGCAGCGACGCGATGCCGAGGGCGAGCGGGAGTCGGAGCTCGCGACGACGTGAACCCATGTTCGACCGTCAGCGCTTCGCCAGCTGCTTGCGGGCGGCGTCCACCACTGCCTCGACCGTGAACCCGAACTTCTTCTGGAGCTCCTTGAGCGGCGCCGAGGCACCGAACGTCTTCATGGCGACGGCCGCGCCGGTGAGTCCGATGTACCGGTGCCAGCCGAAGCGTCGAGGCCTGCTCGATAGCCACGCGCGAGGTCACCGATGGCGGGAGCACGCTGTCGCGATACGCCTGGTCCTGGTGCTCGAACAGCTCCCACGACGGCATGCTGACCACGCGGGCCTTCACGCCGTCCTTGCCCAGCGCCTCGCACGCGCTCACGGCACAGCCCCACCTCGCTGCCGGTGGCCATCAGGATCACGTCGGGCTTGCCGCCGGGTGCGTCGGCCAGCACGTAGGCGCCCTTGGCGAGGCCGGCGGCGGGGGCGTACTTGGTGCGGTCCAGCGTCGGCATGGCCTGGCGCGAGAGGATCAGCGCCACCGGCTCGTGCTTGAGCTGCATGATCAGCTTCCACGCCTCGACCACCTCGTTGGCGTCGCCCGGCCGCAGCGTGATGAGGCCGGGGATGGCCCGCAGCGAGGCGCAGCTGCTCGATCGGCTGGTGGGTGGGGCCGTCCTCGCCCACGCCGATCGAGTCGTGGGTGAAGATGTAGATGACCGGGATCTCCATGATGGCGCCGAGGCGGATCGGCGCCCGCAGTAGTCGCTGAAGATCAGGAAGCCGGAGCCGTAGGCGCGGACCTTGGACAGGGCCAGCCCGTTCAGCACGGCACCCATCGCGTGCTCGCGGATGCCGAAGTGGAAGTTGCGCCCGCCGTAGTCGTGGGCGGTGAAGTCGCCGGCCCCCTCGAAGGTGAGGCGCGTCTTGGTCGACGGCGCCAGGTCGGCGGAGCCGCCGAGGAGCCACGGCACGTTCTTGGCGAGGGCGTTGAGCACCTTGCCGGAGACGTCGCGGCCGGCCGCGCCCTTGGGGTCGGCCGGGTACGGCGGCAGGTCCTTGTCCCAGCCGGCCGGCAGCTGGCGCCGCTGCATCTTGAGGCCCTGGTCGGCCAGGTCGGCGTGCTTGCCACGGTACTGCTCGTAGCAGGGCCAGCCACTTGGCGCGCAGGTCCTTGCCGCGGGCGCCCATGCCGGCCGCGAAGTGCTCGCGCACGCCGTCCGGCACCAGGAACTTCGCGTCTTCGGGCCAGCCGTAGTTGCGCTTGGTGAGCTTGATCTCCTCCTCGCCGAGCGGCTCGCCGTGGGCGGCGTGAGTGTCCTGCTTGTTCGGCGAGCCCCAGGCGATGTGGCTATCGACGATGATCAGCGTCGGCCGCTCCTTCGTCGTTCTTGAACGTCGTGAAGGCGCGTTCCAGCATCTCGAGATCGTTCGCGTCACCCACCCGGGTCACGTTCCAGCCGTAGGCGATGAAGCGGGTCGCGACGTCCTCGCTGAACGCCCAGCTCGGTGTGGCCCTCGATCGTGATCTTGTTGTTGTCGTAGATCCAGCACAGGTTGGAGAGCTTGAGATGGCCGGCCAAGCGAGGCGGCCTCGCCCGAGATGCCCTCCATCATGCAGCCGTCGCCGGCCAGCGCGTAGACGTCGTAGTTGAACATCTCGAAGCCGGGCCGGTTGAAGTGCTGGGCCTGCCAGCGGCTGGCGATGGCCATGCCCACACTGGTGGCCACGCCCTGCGCCCAGCGGACCCGTCGTCGTCTCGATGCCGGACGTCCACCGATATTCCGGATGGCCCGCGCACTTGCTGTCGAGCTGGCGGAAGCGCTTGATGTCCTCGAGCTTCACGGTCAGCTCGCCCAGCCGCTCGTACTCGGGGTTCACGGCCTTCACGCCGGCCAGGTGCAGCAGCGAGTAGATCAGCATCGAGGCGTGGCCGCACGAGAGCACGAAGCGGTCGCGGTTGGGCCAGATCGGGTCGTCGGGGTCGAAGCGCAGGAAGCGCTGCCACAGGCAGTAGGCCACGGGCGCCAGCGCCATGGGGGTGCCCGGGTGACCGGAGTTGGCCGCCTGCACGGCATCCATCGACAGGGTGCGGATCGTGTTGACGGTGAGCTGGTCGAGCCGAGCTTGGTCGGTCATGAATCCCCCCTGCGCGGTGGGCGCCGGCGGCCGGCGAGCGCGCTTGCGCCAGGATACTCCAGCCCCCGGCGCGCCGGGAGGTTCTCATGGATCCCCGGCACGCCGGGTGCATTGAGCACGAGCGTGAACGGAACACCGGCGCCCTCCCCCTGGCAGCTGGGCGGGCTCTCGCCGCGGGAGCTCGCACGCAACGTCTGGCACGAGATGGACCAGGACGAGATCGTCGACCGCGCGGCGGCGCTCGCCTACTACTTCCTGTTCGCGCTGTTTCCCGTGCTGCTCTTCCTCACCGCCCTGCTCGGCATGCTGCCCCTGCCCGGCCTCATGGACCGTCTGATCGCCTACGTCGACCAAGCCATGCCGGCCGACGCCGCCTCGATCGTGCACCGGACCTTGGCGGAGATCCAGCAGGGGGCCTCCGGCGGTCTGCTGTCCGTCGGCGCGCTCGCCGCGCTGTGGGCCTCCTCCAGCGGCATGGCCTCGATCATGACTGCGCTCAACGGGGCCTACGACGTCAAGGACACCCGGCCGTGGTGGACACGCCGGCTCCTCTCGGTGCTGCTCACCATCGGCTTCGCCGGCTTCATCCTCAGCGCGCTCGTGCTCGTCGTCTTCGGCCCGCTGCTCGGCGAGATGGCCGCGACCCGGCTGGGCATGGGCACGGTGTTCAACGTGACGTTTCGGCTACTGAGCGTTCCCGTGGTGATGGTGCTCGTGCTGGTCGGCATCGCGCTCGTCTACTACTTCGCGCCGGCCGTCAAGCAACGCTGGCAGTGGGTAACACCCGGCTCGGCGGTGGCCCTGGTGCTCTGGCTGGCCGGCTCGTTCGGCCTGCGCTTCTATGTGACGCGTTTCGCCGACTACGGCGCCACCTACGGCTCGATCGGCGGCGTGATCCTGCTGATGCTGTGGCTGTACCTCACGGGGCTGGCCTTGCTGATCGGCGCCGAGATCAATGCGGAGATCGAGCATGCCGCCGCCGCCCGCGGGGCGGTCACCGCCAAGGCCCCCGGCGAGCACACCGCCCCAGTCGACCGCGTGGCGGCGCCGACTCCTGCCATCGAGGACGACATCGTGGTGGCCGGCCACGCGGTGGAGGGCTGGATCGGAGAGGCCAGGCGGCGGGGGTGGGGCCCGCTGTTTCTGCTGGGCGCCGGCCTCGCCACCGGTTGGCTGCTACGCCGGCGACCTGCGGCCGAGCTGGCCGCCACCGGCAGTAACCTCGCCGGCACCGCGCTCCAGGTGGCCGGTGCCATCGCCGCTGTGCAGCGCTTCCGCCGCCCGCGCACGGACGAGGAAGCGCGCGACCAGGCCATCCGGCGGCGCGCGGCCTAGCCTAGGCCGACCGGCGCGCCGCCATCAACCCCTCGAACGCGCGCAGCAGGACCCAGGGCTCGATCGGCTTGCGCAGCGTGAGGTGGGCACCGGCGGCCCGCGCCTCGGCCAGCGCGTCCTGCCAGACCGCCCCGGCGTCGCCCGACATCGCCACGATGACGACCCCGGGGAACTCCGCGCGCAGGTCACGGATCGTCGCCACGCCGTCCCGGCGCGGCATGTAGAGGTCCATCAGCACCACGTCGGCTGCGCGTTCGCGGTAACACTGCAGAGCGACATCACCGTCGTCGGCGAGCGTGACCTCGTATCCCTCCGTGGTGAGGATCGCGGCCAGCAGATCGCGCGTGTCAGCGTGATCGTCCACTACCAGGACGCGGGCCCGGCTCGCCGTCTCGGTCCAGTACGGCCGGCGGCGCGGTGCGACTGCCGGGGGTACGTGCGGACGCCGGGCGTGCGGGGTTCGCCGAGGCTTCATCGACGCTAGGCAACGGTGGCAAGCCGGGTGCCAGCGCCAACCAGTGGAAAGTCGGCCGACACCTCACCTCGGAGGGTAAATTTTTTCCTATATCGGTGAGTCGCGTACAGATCAAGGAGCTCGGCGCCGCCGTGGGCTGGTGGGGGCACAGCGTCCTGCGGCAGGTGGGACACGAGGCCGTGACGGTCGCCCGCTCGCTCGGCGTGGATAACGAAAGAGAGAGAGAAGAGAGACGGCCTCTCGGGCAAGACTATCGAATCAGGCGTGAACTGTTCGGGGTAACCGTCTGGGCGGCCTGCAGAATCTCGGAAGCAGCCGGAAAGGTGCCGACATCCTGCGGGCGCTCTATAGCTTCCACCCAGCGCCACCGAATTATCCCAGCATCATCGATCAAGAACAGGCCAACCAATTGGGTGTCGCGGGCTTGCATTTGACGATCCTCTGGCGTCGTCTCGAACCCGTCACGCCGATTGAGCTCTGCACGGCCCTGCAGGATAGTCCTTGCCTCCCCGAGCTCCCTAGTCGGATCGATGAGGATACCGGTCAGCTGCTCTGGCGTGACGCCGTACGGCCACCGGGCGGTCGAGCCCGCATTCACATATGGCACGCCGAACGCGCGATGCGTGCTCCACTCCTGATCGGCGGCGACGAGCAGTGAGAGCGGTTGATACCGGAAGTAGAGCTGGGCGCGCTCCTTTTTTGCAATAATTACCGCTAACGCGTCAACCCCCATAAGCTCCAGCTTTGGCTGAACGTTGGCCAGCTCGTAAAGCTGGCGGCGGCAAAACGGGCAATAAAGCGTGCGGAACAGTCCGAGCAGGAGCGGCCGTCGCCGCGATAGTCCGCGAGAGAAACCATTCGGTCGTGATTGGCGGCGGGGAGCGAGAAGTTCGGCGCCTGATCGCCAGGCACCAAAGGCTCTGTCGGTAGATGGGCGAATCCCTCGTCTCCCATTGCGCCTAGTGCGCTAACTATATCTGTCTTCGTACTCGACTGCTCGAATCCCGCGACGGTGAATTGACGGGTCGACGCAACACCGACTCTAGTCTGAGCCAGGTCCAGAATGCGCGAAAGAAGGCGGGAAGCGGTGACCGCACCAACCCGCACCTGCCACAGTTACCCGCCCAACGTAAGTCGTCTACCCCGGACCCCCGTCGAGCACGCGTCAGGACCGACTGCCGGTGTGCCCGGTTCGGAGGCACACTCCACGCAGGCTCCATGAGCGGGATTCGACGACGGCCCCGTTCGGGACGTTGCCCGTTGGCCATGCCGTGTAGGACCTAAGCAGTATAGACACGCGTCGACTTCGTTCGTACCGTTCGGGACGTCATGCGCCGGTGGCTCGCGAGGGCGCGCGGCGTCGGAGCAAGAGCGAAGGAAATCGCAATGACGACCCGGGAGGACAATTCATGGCCCGTGTGATCGACTCGAAGCCGAAGACCACCACCGCCGACCGGCTGTCCGCCGATGAGCTGCGCAAGACGGACGCCTACTGGCGGGCCTGCAACTACTTGGCCGTCGGGATGATCTACCTGAAGGCCAATCCCCTGCTCCGCGAGCCCTTGAAGCCGGAGCACGTCAAGCAGCGCCTGCTCGGTCACTGGGGCGCCAGCCCCGGCCTGAGCTTCGCCTACGTCCACCTCAACCGCTTGATCAACAAGTACGACCTGAACGCGATCTTCCTCGCCGGTCCCGGCCACGGCGCGCCGGGCGTGCTGGCGCCCGTCTACCTGGAGGGCGCCTACTCGGAGATCTATCCGAACAAAAGCGAAGACGTCGATGGCATGCTCAAGTTCTTCAAGGATTTCTCCTTCCCGGGCGGCATCGGCAGCCACTGCACGCCGGAGACTCCGGGCTCCATCCACGAGGGCGGCGAGCTGGGCTACAGCGTCTCGCATGCCTTCGGCGCGGCCTTCGACAATCCGGACCTGATCGTGGTGCCGGTGGTGGGCGATGGCGAGGCCGAGACGGGGCCGCTGGCCACGTCATGGCACTCCAACAAGTTCTTGAGCCCGGTGCGCGACGGCGCGGTGCTGCCGATCCTGCATCTCAATGGCTACAAGATCAACAATCCGACGCTGCTCTCGCGCATCTCGCACGAGGAGCTGGAGAGCCTGTTCCGCGGCTACGGCTGGACGCCGCACTTCGTCGAGGGCCACGACCCTGCGCTCATGCACCAGCAGATGGCCGCGACGATGGAGGACTGCGTGCTCGAGATCCGGCGCGTCCAGCAGGAGGCCCGGGCGAGCGGCAAGGCGGTCCGGCCGCGCTGGCCGATGATCGTGCTCCGCAGTCCCAAGGGTTGGACCGGCCCCCGCGAGGTGGATGGCCACAAGGTCGAGGGCTTCTGGCGCTCGCACCAGGTTCCGCTCTCCGGCATGCACGACAACCCGGCGCATCTCAAGCAGCTGGAAGACTGGATGCGCAGCTACCGGCCCCAGGAGCTATTCGACGCCACGGGGCGACTGACCCCGGAGCTCCGAGCGCTCGCTCCCAAGGGCTCGCGCCGCATGGGCGCCAATCCCCACGCCAACGGCGGCATGCTGCGCAAGTCGCTGCGCATGCCGGACTTCCGCAGCTACGCCATCAAGGTCGACAAGCCGGGGACGATCACGGCGGAAAACACGCGGCCGCTGGGCCAGTTCCTGCGCGACATCATGCGCAACAACATGACGAACTTCCGGGTCTTCGGCCCCGACGAGAACACCTCGAACAAGCTCGACGCCGTCTACGAGGTCAGCAAGAAGTTGTGGCTGGCCGAGTACCTTCCGGAGGATGCCGACGGCGGCCAGCTCGCCCCTGACGGCCGCGTCCTCGAGATGCTGTCGGAGCACACGCTGGAGGGTTGGCTCGAGGGGTATCTCCTGACGGGCCGCCACGGATTCTTCTCCACCTACGAGGCGTTCGTCCACGTCATCGACTCCATGTTCAACATGCACGCCAAGTGGCTGTCCATGGCCCGCGAACAGCCGTGGCGAGCCCCGGTGTCGTCGCTGAACCTGCTGCTGACCTCCACCGTGTGGCGCCAGGACCACAACGGGTTCACGCACCAGGATCCCGGCTTCCTCGACGTGGTGCTGAACAAGGACCCGAGCGTGTGCCGCATCTACATGCCGCCCGACGTGAACACGCTGCTCTCCGTGGCCGACCACTGTCTGAAGAGCACCGACTACATCAACGTCATCGTCTGCGACAAGCAGAAGCACCTGCAGTATTTGAGCATGGACGAGGCCATCGTCCACTGCACCAAGGGTGTCAGCATCTGGAACAAGGCGAGCAACGACCAGGACACCGAGCCCGACGTCGTCATGGCCTGCGCCGGCGACATCCCCACCAAGGAGGCGCTGGCGGCGGTGACGCTGCTGCGCGAGCACTTCCGCGATCTCAAGATCCGCTTCATCAACGTCGTCGACCTCCTCAAGCTGATGCCGTCCACCGACCACCCGCACGGCCTCTCGGACCGGGACTTCGACAGCCTGTTCACCACCGACAAGCCGGTCATCTTCAACTTCCACGGCTACCCCTCGCTGATCCACCGCCTGACCTACCGGCGCACGAATCACCGCAATATCCACGTGCGCGGGTACAAGGAGAAGGGCAACATCAACACGCCGCTCGATCTGGCCATCCAGAACGAGATCGACCGCTTCAGCTTGGCCATGGACGTCATCGACCGGGTGCCGTCGCTGCAGCGTGTCGGTGCTCACGCCAAGGAGCGGCTGCGCAACATGCAGATCGAGTGTCAGACCTACGCTTATGAGCACGGGAGCGACAAGCCCGAGGTCGATCAGTGGACGTGGCCGTCCTGAGCCGGGGGCGACGATGTGAGCGCCGCTGCCCCCGCCGGCACCGTCCTGACCGACTGCGCACCTCGAGGGCGGTCGACGAGCCATCGCCGTGATCCGCCAGCACCACGGCCGCTGGCTGCGCGCGCAGGACGCCCTCGCCCGCCCGCCGGACGGCGGGCGCTGAGATGGCCACTATGGCCAGCCCCACTCGCCGGGTCTTCGGGGTCAGGCACGGTGAGACCGCGTGGAGCCTGAGCGGGCAACACACGGGGACGACCGACATTCCTCTGACCGACAACGGCCGCCGGCTGGCCACCCGCCTGCGCCCCGTGCTGGCCAGGGAGTCCTTCGCGCTCGTGCTCACCAGCCCCCTGCAGCGCGCGCGTGCGACCTGCGAGCTGTGCGGCCTGGGCGACGCAGCCGCCGTCGACGCCGACCTCGTCGAGTGGAACTACGGGAAGTACGAGGGCCTGACGCCCGCGCAGATCCACGCCACCGCGCCGGGCTGGCTGATCTTCCGTGACGGCTGCCCGGGCGGCGAGACCCCGGACGAGGTCGGTGCCCGCGTCGATCGCGTGATCGCGCGGGCGCGCGCCGTCGAGGGCGACGTCGCGCTCTTCGCGCACGGGCACGTGCTGCGTGTGCTGGTGGCGCGCTGGCTCGGCCTGCCGGTCGGTGCCGGCCAGCACTTCCTGCTCGATACCGGAACGCTGAACGTCCTGAGCTACTACCGCAACGCCCCCGCCATCAAGACCTGGAATGCCCCGGTCATCGGCGAGTCCGGTGCGGCGGGCCGATCGACAGGAGGAGTCGCATGAAGAGTCACGACCTCGAGCAGATCATCGCGCGGTCTGGTCGCCGACGGAAAAGGGATCCTGGCAGCCGACGAGTCCGTCGCCACGCTGACCAGGCGATTCGACGCGTTGAAGATCCAGTCCACCGAGCAGAGCCGGCGCCAGTACCGCGAGTTGCTGTTCACGACGCCGGGCGTGGCCGCGTTCATCAGTGGCGTGATCCTGTACGACGAGACCATCCGCCAGAAGAGCTCGAGCGGGATGCCACTCGCCCAGTTGCTCGACCGCCAGGGCATCGCTCCCGGCATCAAGGTCGATGTCGGCGCCAAGCCACTGGCCGGTGCTCCCGGGGAGCTGGTCACCGAGGGACTCGACGGACTGCGGGACCGCCTCGCGGAGTACCGGGGCATGGGCGCTCGCTTCGCGAAGTGGCGGGCGGTGATCACCGTCAACGACACGCTGCCGAGCACCGCCTGCGTCAGCGCGAACGCACACGCTCTCGCCCGGTACGCGGCGCTCTGCCAGGAAGCCGGTCTGGTGCCGATCGTCGAACCCGAGGTGTTGATGGACGGCTCGCACACCATCGAGCGCTGCGAGGAGGTCACGAGCGTGGTCCTGCACGCGGTGTTCCGTGCCCTCCTGGAGCAGCGGGTTGCGCTGGAATCCATGCTGCTCAAGCCCAACATGGTCATCGCAGGCAAGGACTCCTCCCGTCAGGCCTCCGTGCCGGAGGTCGCCACCGCCACGCTCCGTTGTCTGCGCCGGCACGTCCCCGCGGCGGTGCCCGGCATCGTGTTCCTGTCGGGCGGCCAGAGCGACCGGCTCGCCACCGCTCACCTGGACGCCATCAACCGCCTCCCGGGGCCGCGGCCCTGGGCGATCAGCTTTTCGTACGGGCGCGCTCTACAAGATCCAGCGCTCGAGGCCTGGCGCGGACGGGACGAGAACGTGACGACCAGCCAGCAGGCCCTCTACCACCGGGCCCAGTGCAACAGTGCCGCCAGTCTCGGGACGTTCACCGATGACATGGAGACGGCGGCGTCCAATCTGGAGGCGCTCGCGCATCGCGGAGCCGACGACGATTGACGCCCCGAGAGGCCAGCGGTCCGGGAAGGAAGGGACTATGAGGGCGAGCGTGCCGAGCACGGAGAAGCTCCTCGAGCAGTACGGATGTGGCCCGGTCCAGTTCGCCGGGACGGCCAACGGACTCTACGAGCGGCACCTGATCTTCGACAACGTCGTCCCCCTCACGGCGGCCGGCGCCCGCGAACGCTTCGAGGCGGTCGCCCACTCCGTGCGCGACGTCCTCTCGCAGCGCTGGATCCGCACGGAGGAGACGTACGCGCAGCAGAACGCCAAGCGCATCTACTACCTCTCGATGGAGTTCCTGATCGGCCGCTCGCTGGCCAACAACGTCACTAACCTGCTGCTTGATCCCATCGCCCGGAACCTCGCGGCTCGCGAGCATCTCGACTGGCTCGGGCTCCTGGAACAGGAGCCGGACGCTGGTCTCGGCAACGGGGGGCTCGGCCGGCTCGCCGCCTGCTTCCTGGACTCGATGGCGACGCTGCAGCTGCCCGCCATGGGCTACGGCCTGCGCTACGAGTACGGCATCTTCAAGCAGTCCCTTCGCAACGGCTGGCAGGAGGAGGGGCCGGACAACTGGCTGCGGCGGGCGGACCCGTGGGAGGTCGCCCGCCCCAACGAGACGGTGGAGGTGCCGCTCGGCTGCGCCTTCGAGCTGCGCGGCGGCAGCCTGCGCGCGGTCACCGACCGGCCCTCGACCTTGATCGGGGTGCCTTACGACCGCCCGGTGGTCGGCTACGGCGGCCGCACGGTCAACACGCTGCGGCTCTGGGCCGCCGCCGCCCCCGACTACTTCGACTTCGAAGCGTTCAGCCACGGCGAGTTCGTCGGGGCGCTCGCCGAGCGGCTGGCGGCCGAGTCGCTCACCCGCGTGCTGTACCCCGACGACTCCACCAGCATGGGGCAGGGCCTGCGCTTCGTGCAGGAGTACTTCCTGGTGGCCTGCTCGCTGGCCGACCTCGTGCGGCGCTTCCGCCGCTCCAACACCGACTGGAGCGCACTGCCCGAGAAGGTGGCGATCCAGCTCAACGACACCCACCCCACGATGGCCGTGCCCGAGCTGATGCGCCTGCTGCTCGACGAGGCGCACCTGGCGTGGGACCAGGCGTGGGACCTCACGCGGCGGACGCTGGCCTATACGAACCACACGCTGCTGCCCGAGGCGCTGGAGAAGTGGCCGGCCTCGTGGTTCGAGCTGCTGTCACCGCGCCACCTGGAGATCGTCTACGAGATCAACCGCCGGCTCCTCGACGACGTCCGCGCCCGCTTCCCGGGCGACGAGGGACGCCGTGCGACGCGTGAGCCTGATCGAGGAGGGCAGCGACCGCAAGGTGCGCATGGCCAACCTGGCCATCGTCGGCTCGCACAGCACCAACGGCGTGGCCGCCATCCACTCGGGCCTCCTGCGCACCATGACGGTCCAGGACCTCGCCGAGCAGTTCCCCGAGCGCTTCAACAACAAGACCAACGGGGTCACCCCGCGACGCTGGCTGCTGCTGGCCAACCCGGCGCTGGCCAGCGCCATCAGCGGCGCCATCGGCGAGGGTTGGATCACCGAGCTGGACCAGCTGCGGCGGCTGACGCCACTGGCGGAGGACCGGGGCTTTCGCGACGCGGTACGGGCAGCCAAGCGCGAGGCGAAGGCCCAGTTCGCCGCCTGGCTGCGCTCGGCGACCGGCCAGGCCGTCGACCCGGACACGATCTTCGATTGCCAGGTGAAGCGGATCCACGAGTACAAGCGGCAGCTGCTCAACGCCCTGCGCGTGATCGTGCTCTACAAGCGGCTGCGCGAGAACCCGGACATGACCATGACGCCGCGGACGTTCTTCTTCGCCGGCAAGGCGGCGCCCGCCTACCGCCTGGCCAAGGTCATCATCAAGTTCATCAACAACCTGGCCGTCACCATCGAGCGTGACCCGGCGGTGCGCGGGCGGCTCAAGGTCGTGTTCCTGCCCGACTACTGCGTGTCCCTCGCCGAGCGCCTGATCCCGGCCACCGACGTCTCCAACCAGATCTCGACGGCCGGGTACGAGGCCAGCGGGACCAGCAACATGAAGTTCATGATGAACGGCGCGCTGACGCTCGGCACCCGCGACGGCGCCACGATCGAGATGGCCGAGGAGGCGGGCGAGGAGAACTTCTTCCTGTTCGGGCTGACGGCCGAGCAGGTGGCGGCCAGCCGGGGCTGGTACAGCCCGTACTGGCACTACGACAACGACCCGGAGACCCGCGCGGCGCTGGACCTGATTCTGTCCGACCACTTCAGCCCGGGGGACGAGCCCGGGGTGTTCGCCCCGCTGCGCGACACGCTGCTCAACGGCGGCGACCACTACATGCACCTGGCGGATCTCGGCGCCTACCTCGAGGCCGACCGCCGGCTGCTCGAGCTGTACGCGAACCCCGAGGAGTGGACGCGCAAGGCGATCCTGAACATCGCCGGGTCCGGAAAGTTCTCGAGCGATCGCACGATCGCCGAGTACGCGGCCGAGATCTGGGGCGCCAAGCCGTGTCCGGTGCCATGACGCGCTCTCACGCGATCTCGCCGGCAAGCCGGCGCCGCCCGGAGATGCTGGTCGATCTGGCCGCGCTCGAGCGCGACTACTACGAGCGCCGCCCGGACATGGACGATCCCGCGCAGCTCGTGAGCTTCGGCACCAGCGGGCACCGCGGCTCGTCGCTGCGGGGCTCGTTCAACGAGGCGCACATCCTGGCCATCACCCAGGCCATCTGCGAGTACCGAAGCAGCAGGGCACCGACGGCCCGCTCTACATGGGCAAGGACACGCATGCGCTGTCCGGGCCCGCCCAGCGCACGGCGCTCGAGGTGCTGGCGGCCAACGGCGTGGAGACCATCATCCAGCGCGACGACGGCGTGACGCCGACGCCGGTCATCTCGCGCGCCATCCTCGTCTACAACCGCGGCCGCGCGACGTGGCCTGGCCGACGGCATCGTCGTCACGCCCTCGCACAACCCGCCCGAGGACGGCGGCTTCAAGTACAACCCGCCGAACGGCGGCCCCGCCGACACCGACGTCACCGGATGGATCGAGGCGCGGGCCAACGCGCTGCTGGAGAGCGGCGGCACTGGCATCCGACGGATGCCGCTCGCGCCGGGCGCTGGCGGCCGCGACCACGCACCAGGACGATTTCGTGCTGCCCTACGTCCGCGACCTCGGCAACGTCGTGGACATGGATGCCATCCGCGACGCGAGGCTGACGCTCGGCGTCGACCCGCTCGGCGGCGCGGCTCAGCCCTACTGGGAGCCGATCAACGCCGTCTACAAGCTGGACATCACCGTCGTCAACCCACGCCTCGACCCCCGTTCTCGTTCATGACCGTCGATCACGACGGCAAGATCCGCATGGACTGCTCGAGCCCCTACGCGATGGCCGGGCTCGTCGGGCTCTGAAGGATCGTTACCGCGTGGCCTTCGCCAACGATCCCGACGCCGACCGGCACGGGATCGTCACGCCATCGCCGGCCTGATGAATCCCAACCACTATCTCGCCGTGGCGATCCGAGTACCTGCTGACGCACCGCCCGCAGTGGCCCGGGCACGCGGCGGTCGGCAAGACGATGGTGAGCAGCAGCATGATCGACCGCGTGGTGCAGGGGCGTCGGCCGCTCGCCTGTACGAGGTGCCGGTCGGCTTCAAGTGGTTCGTGCCGGGGCTCTTCGATGGCTGCGCTCTGCTTCGGCGGCGAGGAGAGCGCCGGGGCGAGCTTCCTGCGGCGGGACGGGACCGTGTGGACGACCGACAAGGACGGCCCGATCATGGCTCTGCTCGCCGCCGAGATCACCGCCCGGACCGGCAGGGATCCCGGCGAGCACTACCGCGACCTGACCGCGAAGTTCGGCACGCCGTACTACACGCGCATCGACGCGCCGGCGACGCCCGAGCAGAAGGCGCGCCTGCGACAGCTCTCGCCCGATGCCGTCACTGCCGCGAGCCTGGCCGGCGAGCCGATCACCGCCAAGCTGACCCGCGCTCCGGGCAACAACGCGCCGATCGGCGGGCTGAAGGTCGTGACCGCGAGCGGCTGGTTCGCGGCCCGGCCCTCCGGCACCGAGAACATCTACAAGATCTACGCCGAGAGCTTCAAGGACGAGCGTCACCTGCAGGCCATCTTGCGCGAGGCCCAGGCGATCGTGGACGGGGCGTGATCAAGGTCGAGAAAATCGACTCAGAGGGGCTGAGCCGCCTCCCTCGAGAACAACAGCGTGCGGGTGTGACGGGCGATCATCAGATCCTCATTGGTGTGGATCACCCGTACCGTGCAGGCACTCCCCGGCGTGGTGATGATCTCCGCATGCTGTGCGTTCTGGTCGGGGTCGAGGTCAATACCCAGGTACGCCAGTCCTCGGCAGACCTCCCGGCGTACTGGGGCGGCACGCTCCCCAATGCCGCCCGTGAAGACCAGGGTATCGAGGCCGCCGAGCACGGACGTCAGCGCCCCGATGTGTTTGCGCAGCTGGTAACAGAACATCTCCACCGCCTGCGCGGCGTGCGGCTCGCTGTTGCGCTGCTCCAGCAGCGTCTTCATGTCCGGGCTGATGCCCGACACTCCCAGCAGCCCGGCCTGGTGGTTCACTAGGCGCTCGAGCTGGCCCACGTCATAACCCTTATCGTGCATGAGATGCAGGAGCACTCCGGGGTCGAGATCCCCGCTGCGGGTGCCCATCATGAGGCCGCCGGTGGGTGTGAAGCCCATGGTGGTCTCCAGCGGCTGCCCGTTGTGCACCGCCGCCAGGCTGGCGCCATTGCCCAGATGGGCAATGATCACCCGCCCCTGCGCCGCGGCGCCGAGCGTCTCCACAATGTATTCGTACGAGAGACCATGAAAGCCGTAGCGCCGGACCCCCTCATCCCACAGGTCGCGGGGGAGGGAGAAGCGTTGCGCCACCTCTGGCATACGGCGGTGAAAGGCGGTGTCAAAGCACGCCACCTGTGGCAGGTCGGGAGAGCGCGCCGCCACCGCCTCGATGCCCTGCAAGGCGCCCGGCAAGTGCAGGGGGGCAAAGGCGACAAGTCGGCGCAAGGTGGCTAGGAGCCGCGTATCCACCCGTTCCGGAGTCGTATACTCCGGGCCGCCATGAACCACCCGATGGCCCACGGCGGCGGGCCGTGGAAAGCCCAGTCCTTGCGCGGCGGTGAATGCTGCCTCCACCGCCACCACATGGCTGGGAAAGTCCCCATGTCCCTCCCGCAGGGGTGCGTGGTCCGCACCCCGGAGCCACAGGTTTCCACCGTCAAGGCCAATGCGCTCCACGGCGCCTTCGGCGAGCTGCACTTCTGTCTGCTCCCCGAGGTGGTAGAGAGCAAACTTCAACGAAGAAGAGCCGCTGTTGAGGCACAGAATGACGTGTCCCTCCGCTCGACGTTCAGGCTGCATGCTTTCTCCTCAGGCGTTATCGGCCTCTGTCGAGCTGCCGCCCCCGCCGCCGGGGCGCGGCGGCCTCACGTCCAACCGCTGATCTGGGCATATCTTCCCCGTGCTCAGCAATGTACTGCCTGCGCTCGACAAGCACATCGCGGATGGCCTGCCTGGCCAGGCGGCGCCGGCCCCAGATGCGGCGGCCCCTCGGCGCGATCTCGCTGGAGGCCTCCAAGACGGATCGCCGCCGGGACGTCTTCCTGAACCGGAACGCTGACGCGGTCCTAGATCGGAGGTGGACTCCCCACGCGGAAGGCTACGTCTTCGGGAGCTGGGACTGGAACACGACCATCATGATGAACCGCTACAGCCACCTCGCACCGGACCACGGTGGTGGTGTGGTGAGCCGTCTGGGGATCGAACCCAGGACCCCCTGATTAAAAGTCAGGTGCTCTACCAACTGAGCTAACGGCTCGACGGCAAATTTTCGCGTAGTTACGGGCGGGGCGCAACCGAATCGCGCCCGTGGCACACTTCAAGAGACCGCCTCGACGACGAGGACCACAATGGCGCGACAGTGGCCGCTTCACGTCTGTCCGAAGTGTGGCTCCGGTGAGGTCGACCGGGCGCCGCGAGTCCGGACCCTCGACCGGCTGGCCCGCCTGTTCGGGCGACGCGTCTACCGCTGCCGCGAGTGCCGGCGCCGGTTCTACGATCGTCCAACCCCTCGGAAGATCTCGTAGCGGCATCTGCTAGAATCGCCGGGCGGTGCCGGCTCCGAGAGGTTGGCGGCGCGGAGGCGACCAGAATGGCGCTCGTGCTCGTCGTCGACGACGAGGAGGACATCCGCGAGATCCTGCGCGAGGCGCTGGAACGTGCCGGGCACCAGGTGCTCACCGCCAAGGACGGGCGCGACGCCCTCCGCGTCTACAACGCCCAGCACCCGGCCGTCGTGATCACCGACATTCTCATGCCCCGTCGATCGGGCATCGACGTCGTGCTGGAGCTGAATCGCCAGTCCCCGCGGCCGAAGGTCATCGCGATCTCGGGTGTCACTGGCAAGAGCTTCCTCGAGGCCGCCCACGAAGTCAGCGTGGCGCGCTCCTTCGTGAAGCCGTTCGACGTGCGTGAGATCGTCCGCGCGGTGAACGAGCTGGCCGGCCCGTAGCGCTCCTCCTCGCCGCCGCCCGTCACCGACTGAAGGCGCGCTTTCCCCTTGCTGCACCTATATTTCGTTGCTACAGTGCCGCACGGCTACCAGATCTGGGAGGAGCAGCGCTGCACAGGGGACCGGTCCAGGGCCACGCCGCGTGACGTACCTCGTCGTCGTCGCCGCGTCCGAGGAGGGGCTCTACCGCTACCTCAAAGCCCGGCTCGAGGCCGACGCCGGGTCCCAGGTCATCCTCGATCGACGGCGCCGCGGCAGTCACGGCCGCGGACCGCTCGATCGCCAGGTCGCTGAGCGCCGCAGGTCGCAGTCGGTGGAGATCCTCACAACCGAGCGCGTCGCGGTCTTCCGGCTGACCGACGCCGCCGGAGAGGATCGAATCACGGGGAGCGAACCAGCCGGCAAAAGGGGAACAGCGAGCATGGAGGGTATCGAGGGTCTCGAGGATCGGCAACGTGTGAACCGGTGGCTCGAGGAGAGCCAGTACCTGGTCGGGCGCCTCGTCCCCGCGTATCTGGACGACCGCGATCGGATGCGTGGGCGCCTGGACGTGGTCGAGCAGGACAACGAGCGGCTGCGCGCGGAGCTGGCGGAGGCCCGGCGGGAGGCGGCCGAGCTCCGTGGCGACCTCGAATTCCACCGGTCGGAGCGCACCAGCGTCGCCGACTCCTTCAATGCCATCGTCGAACACCTGGCGGCGCTGCAGCGGCCCATCAACGATGTCTCGCGCCGGCTGCATAACACGCCGGCGGCC
Organism: uncultured Candidatus Rokubacteria bacterium; assembly: GCA_963827505.1. Classification (GTDB taxonomy): domain Bacteria; phylum Methylomirabilota; class Methylomirabilia; order Rokubacteriales; family CSP1-6; genus AR5. The sequence continues at coordinate 1,877,635 of CAWHBD010000001.1, forward strand.
GGCGGCGAGGTCAAGGTCTAGCCGCACGCGACGCGGGCGGAGCTGGCCGGATCGCGGGCCGGCTCCGCCGTCGTCAGGGTCGCGGCCGACGCTCCTGCTCGGTGGCCACCGCCACCATGTGTTCCATGTAGGTCAGGTTGAACGGCTTGGGCACGTAGCTGAAAGCCCCCTGCTTGAGACACGTCTCGGCCACCGGGATCTCGGTGTTACCCGTGACCATGATGATCGGGATACTGTCGTCGGTCTGCTTGAAGAGCTTGAGGACCTCCACCCCGCTCGTCCGCTTCATCAGACCAGGCTCGAGCGCACTGACGGATACCACCGCAGCAGCGGCGAGTCCTCCTTCAGGATCGTCTCGTCCCGCTGGGCCCCGGTGGAGATCAGGCAGAAGGGCACCCCGATCAGCTCCTCCAGGCGCTCCAGGTAGCGGCGGGCCTTGGCGGGCAGGTCGGCCTCGTTCTTGGCGCCGGCGGTGGAGCTCATCCAGCCCGAGATTTCCTCGTAGACGGGCTCGAGCTTGGCCATTGCCGTCTCGTCTTCCGGGAAGTCGGTGATGATCTCTCCCCGCCAGCGGTAACCCGTGCAGACCTTGACCGTCTCGCACTGGTCGAGCACGTCGAGCTTGGTGAGGGCGACGGTGTCGAACCCGTTGATGCGCACGGCGTAGCGCATGACGACGTTGTCGAACCACCCGCACCGCCGGGGCCGGCCGGTGGTGGCACCGTACTCGTTGCCGCGGGCGCGGATCGTCTCGGCCAGCGGCCCGGTCATCTCGGTGGGGAACGGTCCCTCGCCGACCCGGGTGCTGTAGGCCTTGGCCACGCCGAGCACGCCATTGATCTTGGTCGGCGGCACCCCGGTGCCGGTGGCGGCGCCGCCCGCCGTCGTGGACGACGAGGTGATGTACGGATAGGTGCCGTGGTCGATGTCGAGCATCGTGGCTTGGGCGCCCTCGAACAGGACCGAGTAGCCGCTGTCGATCCACTTGCTCAGCAGCAGCGCGGTGTCGGTGATGTAGGGAGCCAGCCAGCCGGCGTAACGCAGGTACTGGTTGAGGATGGCGTCCACCGAGAACGTCTCGGCGTCGTAGAAGTCGCGCAGCAGGCGGTTCTTGTGGGCCAGGTTGAACTCGACCTTCTCGCGGAACAATCGCTCGTCGAGCAGGTCGGCCATGCGGATACCCACCCGGGCTGCCTTGTCGACGTAGGCGGGACCGACACCCTTGCCGGTGGTCCCGATGCGGCGGGCGCCCAGCTTGGCTTCGGAGGCGCGGTCGAGCGCCGGGTGGTACGGCATGATCAGGTGAGCGTTCTTGGAGATGTAGAGGTTGCCGTCCAGGGTGACGCCGCGCTGGACGAGCGACTCCATCTCCTCGATGAGCGAGCCGGGGTCGACGACGACGCCGCAGCCGATCACGCAGCGGCGGCCGTTGTGCAGGATCCCGGAGGGGATCGTGTGCAACACGTACTTCTCGCGGCCAACCACCACCGTGTGGCCGGCGTTGTTGCCGCCGGAGAACCGCACGACGACGTTGACGTGCGGGGTGATGACGTCCACGACCTTGCCCTTGCCCTCGTCGCCCCACTGCGCCCCGATCACCACGATGTTAGGCATCCCTGCTCTCCTTGACCTTCCCGAAGTAGCGCTCCGGGTCGTCCAGCACCTCACGTACCGACAGCGTGCGTTCCTCACCGCCCGGCAGGTCCAGCGCCAGCATCTGGTCGGCGCCGGTCCGGGGGCTCCCGACGACCAGGACGTGGCGCGCCCGCTGGGTGCGGGCATAGGCCACCGACTCCTCGAGCCCACGGGTGATGATATCCCGCGCGACCGACGCGCCGCGGTCCCGCAGCCGCCGGGCCAGCGACAGCGCCACCGTCTTCTCGCGGGTGAAGTCGATGATGAAGAAGTCCGGTCCCGGCAGGGGCACCTCGACCTGCTGCGTCTCCATCACCGCCAGCACCCGGGCCACGTCGAAGGCGAAGCCGACCGCGGGGCACTCGTAGCCGAAGCGCCCCAGCATGTGGTCGTAGCGGCCGCCCCCGGCGACCGAGGCGCCGAAGCCGGCCACGTAGGCCTCGAAGTACGTGCCCGAGTAGTAGTCGAACCCGCGCACGCCGCCCAGGTCCAGCAGCGCCGCGTCGGCCAGGCCGTAGATGGTGAGTAGCCGGTAGACCTCCGAGAGGTTGGCCAGCGCCCGGGCCGAGCGGTCGTTGCGAGCGTGGACGGCGGCCTGCTCCAGCACGTCGGCGTGGCCGAACAGGCCGGGCAGCGCGCACAGGGCGTCGCCCACGTGGGCCGGGGGCGCGATCTCCCCCACCACCCGCTCCAGCGTGGAGACGTCCTTGCGGGCCAGCGCGTCGCGCAGGGCCTGCTGGTGCTCGGCGTCGGTCTTGACCTCCTCGAGCAGCCCCCGGAAGAAGTCGGGATGGCCGAGGTCGAGCTGGAAGCGGTCGAGGCCGAGCGCGCGCAGACCCTCGACGGCCATGGCCACGATCTCCACCTCGGCCTCCGGCTTCTCGAGCCCGATCAGCTCGACGCCGGCCTGGTAGAGCTCGCGATAGTGCGACACCCGGGGCTCGTCGTAGCGGAACACGTTGGTGACGTAGCCCAGGCGCAGCGGCTTGGGCTCGTCCCGCAGCCGGGTGGCCACCACCCGGGCGATCTGCGGCGTGATGTCGGCGCGCAGGGCCAGCATCCGGCCGGTCTCGCGGTCGACCAGCTTGAACATGTTCTCCTGCATCGCCACGTCGGTGCCGGCCGCCAGCACGTCGGCGTACTCGAAGGTCGGCGTGACGATCTCGCGGTAGCCCCAGCGCTGGAACACCCCGAACAGCTCCCTTTCGACGTGCCGCTTGCGGGCCGCCTCGTCGGGCAGGTAGATGCGGGCGCCGCGGGGCAGCTGGGTGTGCACGGGCCTCACGGCCGGACCTCGCCGAGCCCGGAGCCGACCGGGTCGCCCGTCGTCGTCTCTCCATCGAGGGCGTCGAGGTGGATCAACGTGTTCATCCGGTGCACGGTCGTCCACCCGTCCACGTACTCGATCTCGGTGATCCCGGCCGGCGAGGCGTCCACCGACCACAGGCGATCGGGGCCGAGGCCGAGCGCCTCCAGCACGATCAGCCGGACCACGATCGCGTGGGAGACGAGCACCACCGTCTGGCCACCCTGGGCGTCGGCCAGCGCCGACAGACCGGCGCTCACGCGGGCCGCGACCTCGTCGAGGCGCTCGCCGCCGGGCGGCTGGATCAGGTGCGGTGCCTCCGCCCACGCGGCCAGCTCGCGTGGATACCGCTCCGCGACTTCAGCCCGCGTGAGACCCTCCCACTCGCCGAAGGCCATCTCCCGGAAGGCGGGCTCGACGCGCACGGGCAGGCCGGACGGGGCGGCGATCAGCTCGGCCGACTCCCGGGCTCGCCCCAGCGGGCTCGCGTACACGACAGCGGCGTGCGCACCCGCCAGCGCCCGCGCCACGGCCTCGCACTGCCGGCGCCCGCGCGCGTTCAGCGCGACGTCGCGGGAGCCCGCGAAGCGGCGCTCGCGGGCGGAGTCGGTCTCGCCATGCCGTACGGTGAGGAGCCTGAGCGATTTCACAACCCCGTCATTCTAGCGCGAGTGGACAGGCGGGGCCCGATATGGCCCACGTACGAGGGGCGAGCCTCCCGGGGCCTTCGGGGGCCATGTCGGGGCGCCCAGATCGATCAAGCCAGCCGGACGAGGCGGGCGGACACGATATCGGGCATCGCGCGGATCTCGTCCAGTGCAGCCGGGGGCATGGCGTCGTCGAGGTTCAGGATCGACACCGCCCGGCCGCCCCGCCGCTCGCGGCCGAGCTGCATGCCGGCGATGTTGATCCCGTGGCGACCGCACAGGGTGCCAATACGCCCGACGACGCCCGGCACGTCCTGGTTGGCGAAAACCAGCATGAAGCCGTGCGGTACCGCCTCCAGCGCGAAGCCGTCGATGGCGACGAAGCGCGGCTCGCGGTGGAACAGCGTGCCGGCCACCGACGACACGCCCCGGTCGGTCCGCAGCTCGGCGGTGAGCAGGCTCGAGTAGCCACCGCTCTCGCTGGTGGAGGTCTCGCTCACCCGCAGACCGCGGCCCTTGGCGATCAGCATCGCGTTCACGTCGGTGACGTGCTCGGCCAGGATCGTGCCGAGCACGCCGCGCAGGAACGCCAAGGTCAGCGCCGCCGTCGGCCGCCCGGCGACGTCGCCAGCGAACGTCAGTCGCGCCTCGGCCATGCGTCCCTCGGCCATCTGGGCCAGGAAGCGCCCCATCGCTGCCGCCAGCCCCGCGTAGGGGCCCTGCTCGCGCAGCGTCTCGGCGTCCATCGAGGGCAGGTTGACCGCGTTGCTGACGACGCCGCGCACGAGAACGTCCGCCACCTGGTCGGCGATGGCCAGCGCGACGGCGGACTGGGCCTCGTCGGTGGCGGCGCCGAGGTGGGGCGTGAGCACGACCTGCTCGAAGCGCAGGAGCGGATGGTCGGCAGGCGGTGGCTCCTGCTCGAAGACGTCGATGCCGGCCCCGCCCACCTGCCCCGAGGCCAGCCCGCGGGCCAGCGCGGCCTCGTCGATGATCCCACCTCGCGCGCAGTTGATGAGCCGCACGCCCGGCTTCATACGGGCCAGCTCGGCGTCGCCGATCAGGTGGCGGGTGTCGCCGGTGAGCGGGGTGTGGATCGTGATGAAGTCCGAGCGGGTCAGCAGCTCGTCCAGCTCGACGCTGCTCACGCCCAGCCGCTCGGCGGCCTCGCGGGTGAGGTAGGGATCGTAGGCCAGCACCTGCATACGGAAGCCGAGCGCCCGGCGGGCGACCTCGGTACCGATCCGGCCCAGGCCGAGGATGCCCAGCGTCTTGCCGAGCAGCTCGACACCCTGCAGCCGGTTCTTCTCCCAGCGCCCGGCCTTGAGCGCGGCATCGGCGACCGTCACCCGTCGGGCCAGGGCCAGCAGCAGCGCCAGCGTGTGCTCGGCCACCGCCGTGGTGTTGCCGCCCGGCGTGTTCATCACGATGACACCGCGCTCGGTGGCGGCGTCCACGTCGATGGTGTCCACGCCGGCACCCGCGCGGCCGATGACCTCCAGCCGGGTAGCAGCGGCGAGGGCGGCGCGGGTGACCTTGGTGGCGCTGCGGACGATCAGTCCCTCGTACTCGCCGATGCGGGCGATCAGCGCGGCCTCGTCGAGGGAGCCGGTCACGTCGACCTCGAGCCCGTGCTTGCGAAGGGCGTCGACGCCGACGGCCTGGAGGGCGTCGGCGACGAGGACGCGCTTCACGACTTCTCGGCGAAGATCTTCTGGGCCCCGCGAACGCCGGCGCCGAAGTCGACCGGCTGGCCGAGATCGGCCAGCACCTGCTCCAGCGCGGCCAGGGCCACGATCACGTCGAACTCGGCCGCGTAGCCCATGTGGCCGAGGCGGAACAGCTTGCCCTTCATCTCGCCCTGCCCGCCGGCGATCGTGATGTTGTACGCCTGCGAGTAGCCCTTCACGATCAGCTCGCTGTCGACACCGGGCGGTGCCATGACCGCGGTGACGGCCGGGCTCGGCGTCGCCGTGCAGAACAGCCCGAGACCGAGGGCCTCGGCGCCGGCTCGGGTGGCGCGCGCCATCCGGTCGTGTCGCTTGAACACGTTGGCCAGCCCCTCGCGCTCGAGCATCTGGATGACCGTGCGCAGCCCGATCACGATGGACACCGCCGGCGTGAAGTGCGCCTCGTTCTTGGCGACGGTCTTCCGCTCGGCGGCGAGGTCGAAGTAGTACTTGGGCAGCCGCGAGGTCTTGTTGAGCGCCCACGCCTTGTCGCTGAGCGCGCAGAAGCCGAGGCCGGGCGGCAGCATCAGCCCCTTCTGGGAGCCGGCCACGACGACGTCCACGCCCCAGGCGTCCATCGCGAGGTCGGCGATGCCGAGACTGGAGACGGCGTCGACGACGAGGATGGCGTCGGTCGCGCGGGTCACCGCCGCGTAGGCACGGACGTCGTGGAGCACGCCCGTCGACGTCTCGCTGTGCTGGGCCAGCACGGCCTTGGCCCGCGGATGGGCCCGCAGCGCCTCGGCCACTCGCTCGGCCGGTACGGTCTGCCCGTACGGCGCCTTCACCTCGACGACGTCGACACCGTAGGCACGGCAGAGCTCCAGCCACCGCTCGCCGAACTTGCCGGCGTTCACGACGAGGACGGTGTCGCCGGCCGACAGCGTGCTGACGAGCGCCGCCTCCATGGCCCCGGTCCCCGAGCACGCCAGCGGGATCACCTCCTGCGAGGTCTGCACGAGTCGCTTGAGGCCGGCCCGCACCTCGAGGAAGAGCGTCTCGTACTCCGGGGTGCGGTGGTGCAGGATCGGCTGGGCCATCGACAGCAGCACCTCGCTGGGGACCGGCGTCGGTCCGGGCGCCATCAGCTGGTACTTCTTCATCGGCTCACGACCTCCTCGGCGGCGATTGGATCGTGCTCGATAGTAGCACGCGGTTCTGCGTCGAACCGGAGCGCCCCAGCGCGGTGACGAAGATCGCGTCGCGGCCCTCGGCGTGCGGCGAGAAGAAGCGCACGACGTCGGCGTCGTAGAAGGTCAGTCCGCTGGCGCCGAACTCGGTCCCGTACGCCGCCAGATAGGCGCGGCCGCCGCCGACACCGGCCTCCAGGTTCACGAGACGATACGCACGCTCGCCGCCGGCCGCGAGGATCGGGTCGAGTGGCGCCAGGAAGAAGATGGTGGCGGCCGCGTCGCCGCCGAGCGCCTGCTCGAGGGTCAGGTACGCCGCCTCCCGCCGGAACTCGCCAGCGCGCACCAGCTCGAGGCCGCGCCCCGGCCAGTACGCGTAGGCCCCCGGCGCCACGCCGTCGACGGCGTTGACGATCAGGTAGACGTCGACGAGGCCGGCCGCCACGTCGGCCGGCAGCGGTCGCGTCGCTGCCCACAGCGCCGCCGACAGCTCGGCGGGCGACAGCGCCGCCGGCCCGAATTGACGCGTCGAGCCCCGCCGCTGGATGGCCTCGCCGAGCGGCCGGCTCTCGATCGTCGGCTCCGGCAGCGTGACGAGCGAGCCGCGCGGCTCACGGGGCGGCGCCGTCACCGCCCGGCGCCAGGCGATGACGTCGGCCGGCGTGGCCAGGCCGGTGGCGCGGTGGATCTCGCGCAGCGCCGGGTAGTCGACCTCCTCGCCGGAGAGCGGCATCACGTCGTGTGCGAGTGCCGGCAGCGCGCCGGCCGGCGACGCCGCCGCCCCCACGGGACCGATCGGCAGCAGCTCCAGTGCGGCCTCCCGCTCCGGATCGACGCCGAGCAGACGATTGACGTCGTCGTCCACGAAGCCGGTGACCAGAGCTGGGGCCAGGCCGAGGGTGTCGCCCACGGCCAGCGCGTTCGCGAGCATGGTGCCGGAATCCCAGAACAGGTGGCGATAGCCTCGCGCCTGGTACTTCCACGTGTTCCGCCAGTAGATGGCGCTCAGCACCAGCGTCGCGGCGCGATCGGCCAGACTGGGGTCGGCCGCCGCCTCCGCGAGAACGCTCCGCACGTCGCCCGTGCGCAGACGGCGCAGCGTGAAATCGCCCGGGCAGAAGTGATAGAGCCCGGACTCGAGACCGTCAACGTCGCCGGCAACGACGTAGATCTCCGTCTGATAGAGCGCGCCGGTGGAGGCCGCCGCGCGGAAGAGCACCTCGCCCCCGCCCGGGTACGTCTTCTTCCTGGTCACCCCGGCCGTGTAATAGAGGACCGCCGTCAGCGCCGCCAGCGTGAGCCGGGCCGCCGGCGGCCCCGGCGACGCGAGCGCGCGCAGCGTGGGCACCGCCGGCCCGTCGATGTCGCGCGGCAGCGCCACCGCCGGCACGTCCGGGTAGATCTTGAACGGGAACGGCTTGTTCTCCCAGTCGAGCGTGTGCCCGCTCGTGCGCACGGAGTACGGCGTGTGGGTCGTCTCGTCGTGAAAGCGGCGGGCCACGAAGCTCATGGCCCGATTGTACGCGCGGCAGCGCGTCCCGAGCGACAGCCGGTCGTCTACGTCCGGGGTGTCGTGGCGGCCCGGCGCGGTGACGGCGACCGGCGGTGGACGCGGACGCTGCGGCCGGAGACGCGCTCGCCGGTGTCGGAGCGGAAGTAGCCGAGCCGGACCTCCTGTCCGGACTCCGCGTCGACCAGCTTCGCGCGCGTGTACGCGTGGCGCGAGCCCCAGGCGGCGAGGGCGCCGATCACCACGCCCAGCTCCTGGCCCTTGGCGGTCAGCGTGTACTCCGCGCGCGGCGGATGATCGGAGTACAAGCGGCGCGCCACCAGGCCGTGCTCCTCCATGAGCTTGAGCCGGTCCGAGAGGATGTTGGGGGCGAGCCCCGGCGAGCCGTCCTGCAGGTCTCCGAAGCGGCGCGTGCCCCCCAGCAGGTCACGCACGAGGAGCAGCGTCCAGCGATCGCCCACCAGCTCGAGCGTCTTGGCGACCGGACAGCGCTGACCGTAGTCCTTCTTCGGCACGCCCGTATTCTAGGCCCCGGATTGACAGCGAGGCAAGTCACTATTATTTTACAAGTCATGTCCGCGATCGTCGTCGACGCCCCGCTTCCGGCCCGCACCCGCGCGCCTGCTCCAGGCTCCCATCACCCCCACCCTGCTGCGCCTGGCCGCACCCAACGTCCTGGTCATGGTGCTGCAGGCGGTCGTGACCACCCTCGACGCGGTCTTCGTGGGCTGGCTCGGGTCCTCGGCGCTGGCCGGCGTGTCGCTCGTCTATCCGCTCGTGATGCTCATGCAGACGATGTCGGCGGGCGGCATGGGGGGTGGCGTCTCCTCGGCGGTCGCGCGCGCGCTCGGGGCCGGCCGGCGGGCCGAGGCCCAGGCGCTCGCCGCCCACGCCGTCGTCATCGCGCTCGTCATGGCCTCGCTGTTCACGATCGGGCTGCTGCTGGGCGGCCCCGCCATCTACCGCGCCATCGGGGGCACCGGTGACGCGCTGGCCGCCGCTCTCACCTACTCGCGCGTCGTGTTCGGGGGCGCCGTGGTGTTCTGGCTGATCAACACGCTCAGCAGCATCCTCCGGGGGACCGGCACGATGGCGCTGCCGGCCGCGGCCATGGCCGGCGCTTCGCTCGTCTACCTGGCGCTCGCGCCGGCGCTCGTTGCCGGCTGGGGTCCGTTCCCGCGGCTGGGCGTCGCCGGCACCGCGACGGCCAATCTCGCCGCCTTCGGTCTGGCCACCGTGATGCTCCTCGTCTACCTCGTCTCGCCGCGGGCTCCCGTGCGGCTGACGTTCCGGGGCGTGCGGTTCCAGCGGGCGCTGTTCTGGGAGATCCTGCGCGTCGGCGCGCCCGGCTCGCTGAACACCATCCTCACCAATCTGACCGTGGTGCTGATGACAGGTCTCGTCGGCCCCTTCGGGACGGCCGCCCTGGCCGGCTACGGCATGGGCGCACGGCTGGAGTATTTGCAGATCCCGCTCGTGTTCGGGATGGGCTCGGCGCTGGTGGCGATGGTCGGCACCAACGTCGGGGCCGGCCAGCTCGCGCGGGCGGAGCGCGTGGCGTGGACGGGCGCGGGGCTGGCGGCGGCGGTGACGGCGTCGATCGGCCTGCTGGCCGCCGTCTTCCCGCGCGCGTGGCTGGGACTCTTCACGACCGACCCGCAGGTGCACGCGGTCGGCACGACCTATCTGATGATCGTCGGCCCGGCCTACGGCTTCTTCGGGCTGGGGCTGGCGCTCTACTTCGCCTCGCAGGGCGCGGGCCGGCTGGCGTGGCCGCTCACGGCCGGCTTCGCACGCCTCACGCTCGCCGCGGCAGGAGGCTGGGTGGCCGGCTACGCATTCGGCTGGGGGCTACCCGGCATCTTCACCGCGATGGCGCTCGCCCTCGTCGTCTTCGGCACGACCACCGCCACCGCCGTCCGGCTCGGCGCCTGGCGCTAGGAGGCTCTCATGGCCCGGATGCTCGACCGCATCACGCGCATTCAGCGGGGCGAGTCGCCTCCCCCGCCCGTCGCCGACCTCATCGGATTCCGCATCGCCTCGGTCGAGCCCGGCCACGCCGTGATGACGATGGACGCCGGTCCCCAGCACGCCAACCCCATGGGCACGCTGCACGGCGGCATCCTGTGCGACCTCGTCGACGCCGCGATGGGAATGGCCTACGCCTCGTCGCTCGACGAGGGCGAGACGTTCACCACGCTCGAGCTCAAGATCAATTTTCTCAAGCCGGTGTGGACGGGACGCCTCACGGCCGCCGGGCGCGTGGTGAAGGGTGGCCACACCGTTGGGCTCGTCGAGTGCGACGTTCACGATGACCAGGATCGGCTGGTCGCGCGCGCCTCCAGCACGTGCATGACGCTCCGCGGGGCGCAGGCTCAGGGGCGCTGACGCTCGGCTCGCGGCGCGCCGGCGGCGGCGGTGTGGGGGCGGCGGGGCGACCGGGTCCCCTGAGGTTCCGCGAGAGACTACCCGGTGCGCCCAGGCACGGCCGAAGCCTGGTCCTGCGCGGGGCCCGACACGATCGAAGCCAACGGAACCCTCAGGAGACCCGGTCGCCCCGCCGCCCCCACACCGCCGCCGGCAGCGCGCACCGTCGACGGACTCTCACCGCGCCGGTCGTTGAGCGACGCGGAACAGGCGAGCCGGTTCAGGCGCCGCGTCGAGCGCCTCGACGCATCCCGGACGGCCTTGCTGCTGATCTCAGAACTGGAAGGGGGGGCGGAAGACGCCGCGCTCGGTGATGATGGCGGAGATCAGGGGGGCGGGGGTGACGTCGAAGGCGGGGTTGAAGACGGGGGAGGTGTCGGGGGCGGTGGCGTGGCCGGCGACGCGACGGACCTCCAGGCCATCGCGTTCCTCGATGGGGATCTGGGCGCCCGACGGCAGCGCGGGGTCGATCGTCGAGAACGGCGCCGCGATGTAGAACGGCACGCCGTGGTGACGGGCCAGCACCGCCAGCGCGTAGGTGCCGATCTTGTTCGCGGTGTCGCCGTTAGCCGCGATGCGATCGGCGCCGGTGACGACCAGGTCGACCTCACCCCGGCCCATCAGGGAGCCGGCCACGACGTCGGCGATGAGCCGGTGCGGGATGCCCTCGCGCACGCACTCCCAGGCGGTGAGACGGGAGCCCTGCATGACCGGTCGCGTCTCGTCCACCCATAGCAACGCCACCTTGCCCTGCGCGTGGGCCGAGCGCACCACGCCGAGGGCGGTGCCGTAGCCGGCCGTGGCGAGCGCGCCGGCGTTGCAATGCGTCAGAATGCGCGCCTTCGCCGGCACCAGTGCTGCCCCGTGGTCGCCGAGGGCGCGGTTGGCCTCGAGGTCCTCGTCGAGGATGGCCTGGGCCTCGCCGAGGAGCCGCGCCCGCGCCTGGTCGAGCGGCCGCTCACGCAGCGCCTCGACGGTGCGCCACATGCGATCGAGCGCCCAGAATAGATTGACGGCCGTCGGCCGCGTCGCCGCCAGCCCCTTGCGCGCGACCTCCAGGTCGGCGACGAGCGCGTCGAACGTGGTGGCGGTGCTGGTCCGGGCCGCGAGCACCAGCCCGAACGCCGCGGCCACGCCGATGGCCGGCGCCCCCCGGACCGCCAGCGTACGGATGGCGTCGGCCACGTCCTCCCACCGCCCGTACACCCGCTCGAGCTCCTGGGCCGGCAGCAGCCGCTGGTCGAGGAGGACCAGCCGATCGTGCTCCCAGTGGACAGGCGCGATGGCTCCGCTCACAGGTCGGTGACGTCCCTGCGGATCGCGCGGCGGAACCATTCGTCGAGGTCGGCATCGAACCGGAAGTCGTGGGCCTTGCCGTCGCGCTCCACGCGGCCGTCGAGGCTGAAGCCGCCGCCCCGCAGCGCGCCGTTGAGCCACGCCCCTGCGGTGGAGCCGTCGCGGCCGAAGAACCGGCCGCCGAGCCGGAAGCTGTTCGGGCCCAGCTTCAGATCGATGTCGAGTGAGCGCTCGGTGTCGGGGATGGGCGGCGTCAGCGCCCGGTTGTGATCGGCGGCCGCGGGCACGGCGATGGCCAGGATCGTCCCGAGCGCTCCGGCGAACAGCCATGTCTTCATCGTCCGTCTCCTTCGAGGCGCCGGCGGATCTGGTCCGGTGTGCAGCCTACCACGCGCACCAGCTTGTCACGGCCGCGGGTGCCCTGCACGACGGTCACCGTCGAGGGCGGCACGCGGAGCGCACGGGACAGCAGGGTGGTCAGCGCGGCGTTGGCCTGGCCCTCGACCGGGGGAGCGGCGACGCGCACGCTGAGGGTGCCGTCGGCCCGCCAGCCCACGATCTCGCTGCGCGGCGCCCGGGGCTGGACGCGGACGCGCAGCAGCCGCTCGCTCACTACGCCTCGCCGGCCTCGTCCCTCTCGGCGCCGAGCAGCCGCCGGTAGCGATCCAGGGTGGCGTCCATGTCCTCGACGAGCTGACGGCGGATGCGCTTGAGAGCCTGGATGTCCACGCGGATGCGGGCCTCCTCGGTCCGGGCCGCTTCCACCCCCTTCTCGCCTCGCAGATCGGCCTCGCGCACGATCAGCTCCGCCTCGTGCCGGGCGGCCGCGCGGATCTCGTCGGCGTCGCGGCGGGCGGTCGTCTTCATCTCGTCGACGAGGCGCTGCGTGGTCAGCAGCGTGTCCTGCAGCGTCCGCTCCAGATCGAGCACGCCGCGCTGCCGCTCCTCCTGGGCCGCCACCTGCTCGCGGAGGAGCTGCGACTCCCTCAGCAGGGTCTCGTAGTCGTCGGCGACGTCCTTGAGGAAGGCGTCCACCTCGTGGGGCTCGAATCCACGGAACATGCGGACGGTGAACTGCTGCTGCCGGATGTCGTGGGGCGAGATGCGCATCTGACTCCTCCGCTTCGCCTACCTCAGGCTCGCGCCCAGATCGCGCAGGGACTCCACCAGGAAGATCCGGAGAAAGTAGATCACGAGGAGCACGATCATCGGGGACAGGTCGAGCCCCATCGACATCATGGGCATTCGCCGGCGGATGGGGCGTAGCACCGGCTCCGTGACCCGATAGAGGAACCGCACGATCGGATTGAACGGGTCCGGGCTCACCCACGAGATCAGCGCGCGGGCGATGATGATGAACATGTACGCCTGCAGCACTATGTCGAGCAGCTGGGCCACGGCCAGGATGAAGTTGCCGGCGAGCATCAGGCCGGGCCCCGACCCAGCTCGCGCGAGCGCTGGGTGGCGCGCTCCACGGCACCGATGAGCGTCGTGCGGATGCCACCCTCCTCCAGCGCCGCGATGCCGGCGATGGTCGTACCGCCCGGGCTCGACACCATGTCCTTGAGCGCGCCGGGGTGCAGCCCCGTCTCGGCCAGGAGGTGGGCGGCGCCGAGCACGGTCTGGGTGGCCAGCGTCATGGCGGTGGCCCGGTCGAGCCCCATCCTGACGCCGCCGTCGGCGAGCGCCTCGATCACGATGGCGACGTAGGCGGGGCCGGAGCCGCTCAGCCCCGTCACCGCGTCCATCAGCTCCTCGTCGAGCACGACCGCCCGCCCGACGGCGCCGAAGATCGCCTCGGCGGTGGCGAGGTCGTCGGGGGCGAGACCCCGGCCGCGGGCGATCGCGGTCGCGCCGCGCAGCACCAGGGCCGGCGCGTTGGGCATGACCCGGATGATGCGGGCGTCCTTGCCGAGGGCGGCGCGGATGGTGGCGGTCGCCACGCCGGCCGCGATGGAGATGAGCAGGTGCTGAGCGGTGACGGCGGGGGCGATCTCGCCCAGCACGGCGGCCATGATCTGCGGCTTCACGGCCAGGATGACGACGTCGGCCTCGCGGACCAGCCGGAGGTTGTCGGAGTGGGCGGTGATCTTGAACTGCGTCGCGAGCTGGCTGGTGCGCTCGGCCCGCACGTCGGTGGCCGACAGCAGCTCGGCGGGGACGAGGCCGGTACCGAGCAGGCCGCGGATGAGCGCCTCGCCCATGTTGCCGCCGCCCACGAAGCCGACCCGCTTGCCCTTGACGCTCATCCGCGGGGTCCGAAGATCGCCGAGCCCACGCGTACCATCGTGGCCCCTTCCTCGATCGCCACCTCGAAGTCGCCGCTCATGCCCATCGACAGCTCGCGGCAGCCCGTGCCGCTCGGCCAGCTCGCGCAGCCGGCGGAACCACGGCCGCGCGTCGTCCGGCTTCTCCGCCTCGGGCGGAATGGTCATGAGGCCGCGCACGCGCACGTGGGCGAGCTTCCCGATCGCGTCCAGCGTCTCGGCCACCGCCTCGGGCCCCACCCCGCCCTTGCTCGCCTCGGCCGCCACGTTCACCTGGAGCAGCGCGTCCACCGTCTGGCCCCGCGCGGCCGCCCGCCGCTCCACCTCGCGGGCCAGCTCCAGGCGATCGAGCGAGTGGATGACGTCGAAGAGCTCGAGCGCGTCCTTCACCTTGTTGGTCTGCAGGTGGCCGATCAGATGCCAGGCGGCCGGGCGGCCCAGCTCGGCGACCTTGGACTTGGCCTCCTGCACGCGGTTCTCGCCGAGCACGCGCACGCCGGCCGCTACCGCGAGCCGGATCCGCTCGACGTCGACCGTCTTGGACACGCCGATCAGGAGCACGTCGTCGGGGCGCCGGCCGGCCCGTTCGGCCGCCAGCGCGAGGCGCTCGCGCACGCGCGCGAGGTTGGCCGCGATGTCGAGCATGCGCGATTCTAGCACGCGCGCTTTCCCGCCCTGGACCGGTGGCTACGGCAGGGCGGCGATGGTGACGAGGCGGCCGCGGTGACCCTTGCGGTAGGAGTAGAGCAGGTCGAGATGGCAGGCGGTGCACAGGCGCGGGTTCTCGACCTGGGCTGGATCGAGGCCGGCCTCGGCCAGCAGCGCCTCGTTGGCCGCCCACAGGTCCAGCATGGCGTGGCCCTCGCGCCCGGCCCGGAACCACGCGCGGGCCCGGCGCCCGAAGGCCTGGCCGAACTCGCGGAGCACCGGCTCGTCCACCTCGTAGCAGCAGGGGCCGATCGACGGGCCGATCGCCGCGTGCAGGCTGCCGGCCCGGGCGCCGGCCGCGACGGTGGCCCGCACGGCGGCGGCGGTCGCGCCGCGCACGGTCCCTCGCCAGCCCACGTGGGCCACCGTCAGCACGCGCGCGATCGAATCCCACAGCGTGATGGCCAGGCAGTCGGCGGTGAAGATCGCCAGTGGCACCCCGCGCTCGGTCGTCGTGAGCACGTCGCCGGCGCCGGCCCAGCCACCGCCGGTCGGCGCCCGCAGCGCATCCGCTCCGTGCACCTGCCGGGCGTACACGGCGCGACCGAGATCGAGCCCAGCCCCGGTCAGCGCCGCCCGGGCGGTCGCGTCGAACGGCGCCGTCGGCTGCGACGGCGACGCCACCCCCGGAAAGTGCCGGGTGGTGGTCGCATGCGGCAGCCCCAGCGCTGCCAATCCACTGAACGTGAAGTACGCCGGCGGCTCGCCGTGCGGCGTCAGTCGTGAGGTCGGAGCCACGCTCATGAGATCAAGGATACAGATGCTCGCGCCCGAAGGACGGTGCCGCCGATTCGAGCGGGGCCGGTGGGGTGCGGCGGGCGGGCTCCTCGAGCGTATCGCGCGAAGGAGCCCGCCCGCCGCACCCCACCGGCCGCTTGATCAGTCTGCCTGTCGCCGGAGGAACGCCGGCACGTCGTAGTCGGCGTCGGCGAGCGGGTCGTCGGCCTCGGCCCGCACGTCAGCGGCGAGGCGACGGCGCCAGGCGGCCGCCGCACCGGGCTGGGCGCCGGGGCGCGCGGCCCGTGGCAGGTCCAGCACCTTGGTCGGCGTCGTCTCCAGCTTGCGCTCGGTGAAGCCGGTGGCGATCACGGTCATGCGCACTTCGTCCTGCAGCGTCGGATCGATGACGGCACCGAAGATGATATTGGCCTCCTCGTGGGCGGCCTCCTGCACGATGCGGGCGGCCTCCTCCACCTCGTGGATGGACAGGTCGGCGCCGCCGGTGAAGTTGATCAGGATCCCGCGAGCGCCCTCGATCGAGGTGTCGTCGAGCAGCGGGCTGGCCACGGCCTTCTGGGCGGCGTCGAGCGCGCGGTGCTCGCCGTGGCCCACGCCGGTGCCCATCATCGCCATGCCCATGCCGGACATGATCGTGCGGACGTCGGCGAAGTCGAGGTTGACGAGACCGGGAACGAGGATGAGGTCGGAGATGCCCTGCACGGCCTGCTGGAGCACGGTGTCGGCCACCTTGAAGGCCTCCAGCAGCGGCGTCCCCCGGTCCACCACCGACAGCAGGCGCTGGTTGGGGATCGCGATGAGCGTGTCGACGACGCCGCGCAGCGACTCCATGCCGGCCTCGGCCTGGAGCAGGCGCTTGCGGCCCTCGAACGTGAACGGCTTGGTGACCACGGCGACGGTGAGGATACCGAGGTCCTTGGCCAGCGAGGCCACCACCGGGGCGGCCCCGGTGCCGGTGCCACCGCCGAGCCCGGCCGTGATGAAGACCATGTCGGCGCCCTCGAGCAGGCGCGTGATCTCCTCGGGATCCTCGAGCGCGGAGCCGCGTCCGACGTCCGGATTGGAGCCCGCCCCCAGGCCCTGGGTCAGCTTGGCCCCCAGCTGGATCTTCACCGGCGCCGGCGAGTTACGCAGCGCCTGCAGATCCGTGTTGGCGACGATGAAGTCCACGCCCGTGAAGTCGGCCGCGATCATGCGGCTGACCGCGTTGCTGCCGCCGCCGCCCAGACCGATGACCTTGATCTTCGCCGCCGGCGGCACCTGCTCGAGCTCGAAGAGCGGGCGCCGTGTCCGATCCTTCTCCATCAAGTCCTCCCCTTCCGTGGACGCGCCATGCCGTCGCGTCCCCCGCGCGCGTGTGGGTTTGCCGTCGAACCCGGGGCCGGGCGTGAACAGTGGCGGCTGCCGCTCGCCCCCCCAGGACCGTCCTCCGCTCGAAGTGCCGCTAGAAGATTTCACCGAACCACCCGGCCAGGCGCCGCCCGATGCGGGCGAGAAAGGCGCCGTCGTTGGGGTCGAGCGGCGGCGCGCCGCTCGACTGGCGCCGGGCGCCGTAGATGGCCAGCCCCACCCCGGTCGCGTAGATCGGGCTGCGGACGATGTCGGCCAGACCGCCGACATCGGCCGGGACCCCGCGGCGGACCGGCTGGTCGAACACCGCCTCGGCCAGCTCCGGCACGCCCTCCATGATCGAGCTGCCGCCGGTGACGACGATGCCGGCGGTGGCGGCGTCCTGGAAGCCCGCCTTGGTCAGCTCCCGCGCGACGAGCGTGAAGATCTCCTCGACGCGCGGCTGGATGATCTCCGAGAGCACCTGCCGCGAGAGCTGGCGCGGCTTGCGCCCGCCCACCGACGGCACGTCGACGGTCTCCTCGGCCGGCACCATGGCCGTGAGCGCACAGCCGTAGCGCTTCTTGAGGCTCTCGGCGTCGGCCATCGGCGTGCGCAACCCCACCGCCACGTCGTTGGTGATGTGGTCGCCGCCCAGCGGCAGCACGGCCGTGTGCCACACGGCACCGTCGCGGAAGAGCGCCATGTCGGTGGTGCCGCCCCCGATGTCGATGAGGACGATGCCCAGCTCCTTCTCGTCAGGGAACAGCACCGCCTCCGCCGAGGCGATGGGCTCCAGCACCACGTCCTGCACCGCCAGCCCGGCCCGGTTCACCGAGCGCACGACGTTCTGGATCGACGTCACCGCGGCCGTCACGATGTGGACCTCGACCTCCAGCCGCACCCCCGACATGCCGAGCGGCTCCCGCACGCCGTCGGCGTCGTCCACCATGAACGTCTGGGGCAGGACGTGGATGATCTCGCGGTCCTGCGGCACGTTGATGGCCCGGGCCGCCTCCACCGCCCGCTCGATGTCGGTGGCCGTCACCTCGCGGTCCCGCCCCGACACCGCCACCACGCCGCGGCTGTTGTGCGAGCGGATGTGGCCACCGGCCACCCCGGCGTAGGCGCGGGCGACCTCGGCCCCGGCCATCTGCTCGGCCTCCGCGACCGCGTGCTTGATGGCCTCGACGGTGGAGTCGATGTTCACGACCACGCCGCGGCGCAGTCCCCGCGAGGGCGCGTTGCCGACGCCGACCACGTCGAGGCCGCCGCCCGGCTGGGGCTCGCCAATCACCGCGCAGATCTTCGTCGTGCCCACGTCGAGGCCGACGACCAGCTCCGGCGCCTTCACCTTCTTCATTGGAGCGAGTGCCTCGGGGCCGCCTCGAGACGAGGCTGGCCCCCTCCAGAGCCGCAGGGCTTCATTTGTGACTACTCCGCTTGAGGACGACCTGGTCGCGGAAGCGGAGGTCGACGCCCTGGACGTCGTGGGTGGTCGTCACCTGGGCCAGCACGCCCTCGAGACGGGCCAGCCGCTCCTCCCACTCCTCGCTGCCCAGCCGCACCTCGACGCCGTCGACGGTGTAGAGCACCGGACCCTCGGGCCGGCTCATGTCGATCTCGGAGATCTCCGCCGCCAGCGTGGAGCCGGTGCGGAGCAGAGCCCGGATGAGCGCGATGGCGGCGCGCGCCCGGGGACCGGGCGTGGTGCGCATGGTGGCCAGCTCGTCCTCGCTGAGCCCGCTGATCACGGGCACCTCGGTGGCCACCGCGTGGGACTCCTCGCCGAGCAGCCGGCCCTCCTCGTCGAGCCAGTGCAAGCGGGCCGCATGCACGAGCGTGAACGGCCGGCGCTCCTCGATCACGATCGACACCCGATCGGGCAGCTCGCGTACCACATCGGCGTGCCGGATCTCGGGCAGCGCCTCCAGCCGGGCCCGCACGCGGTCGGGATCGACCCGCCACAGGTTGGTCCCGCGTACGATGCCGGACACCTCCAGGATGCGCTGGGCCGGCACCCGCGAGGCCCCCCGCACCTCCACCGCGACGACGGCGAAGCGCGGCGTCGTGAGCACCCAGTGAGCGGCCGCCGCCACCCCCACCGCCGTCGCCGCCATGACCGCGACGACGCCGGCCCCCCACAGCCAGCGCAGGCGCCGCCGCGGCCGCCGGCGCCCGCGCGGCACGCGCTGGCCGGCGACCGCCATCGCGGGGTCGCCGAAGTCGCCGAGCGCGGGCGGCCGCCCGCGGGGCGAGATGAGACCTCTACTCACCGAGGATCCTGATCTCGGGCTCCAGCACCACGCCCGCGTGGGCGTGCACCCGCTCCCGGGTCACTTCCATGAGGGCCAGCACGTCGCTGGCCATGGCGCCGCCGCGGTTGACGATGAAGTTGGCGTGCTTGGCCGAGATCTCCGCCCCGTTGATGCGCTTGCTCTTGAGCCCGGCCTTCTCGATCAGCCGGGCGGCGTTCTCGTGGCCGGGGTTCTTCCACACGCAGCCGGCCGAGGCCAGCGCCAGCGGCTGCGTGGACTTCTTCACCTTGAGCCGCTGCTTGATGTCCTTCTGGATCTCGGCGTGCAGACGACGGTGCAGCTGCAGCCGGCAGCCAACCAGGACCGACCCGGCCGGCGCGTGGAACGCACTGTAGGTGAAGGCGCCACCGGCCGGCTTGAACTCCCCGATCGAGCCGTCCGGATTCAGGTAGTAGACGGCGCTGACGAAGTCGCCGATGCAGCCGTCGGGGGTGCCCGCGTTCATGGCCAGCGCGCCGCCGATGGTGGCGGGGATTCCGACCAGGCACTCGATGCCGCCCAGGTTGAGGACGGCCGCCTCCCGGATGAGCGAGGACAGGCTGACGCCGGCGCCGGCCACGGCCTCCTCGCCGTTGAACTCGGCCCGGCCCAGGCACCCCTCCAGCTTCAGGACGACACCCCGGATGCCGCGATCGCGCACGAGCAGGTTGTTGCCACCGCCGAGCACCGCCACCGGCAGCTGCTCGCGCTCGGCGAACATCAGCGCGTGGCGGATGTCGTCCACGTCCTGCGGCACCACGAAGATGTCGGCGGCGCCGCCCATGCGGAGCGAGGTATGGAAGCTCAGGGGCTCCTTGAATCGGACTTCCCCCCGGATCTCTCCTAGCATTTGGTCCCCCCATTCGGCGACTCGGCATCGAGCCGTCGCAGAATGTCCGAGCCCATCTGGCTCACGTCGCCGGCGCCCAGGGTCAGTACCAGATCCCCGGGGCGGCTGATTTCGCACACGTAGTCGACGATGCGCGCCCGATCGCCGCCGAGATAGGTCACGTGGCGGTGACCGTGCGCGCGGATGCCCTCCACGAGATCGGCGGCGCTGACGCCGGCGATCGGCGCCTCGCCCGCCGCGTAGATGTCCATCACCACCACCACGTCGGCCTGGTTGAAGGCGGTGAGGAACTCCTGGCGCAGGTGCTGCGTGCGGCTGTAGCGGTGCGGCTGGAAGACCGTGACGACACGGCAGTCGAACCCGGCCTTGGCGGCGGCCAGGGTCGCACGGATCTCGGCAGGATGGTGGCCGTAGTCGTCGACCACGGTAACGCCCCCCGCCGTGCCACGGATCTGGAAGCGGCGCTGCACGCCGGCGAAGCCAGCCAGCGCCGTCTGGATCGTCCGGAACGGGATCTCGAGGTCCAGCCCCACGCCGATGGCGGCCAGCGCGTTGAGGACGTTGTGACGGCCGGGAATCTGCAGCGTGCACTCACCCAGCAGGTTGCCGCGGTGGTGCACCTCGAAGCGGCTCGTCATGCCGCTCAGCTGCAGCCGGCGGGCCACGAGGTCGGCGCCGGACTCGAGACCGTAGGTGATCAAGCGCTTCTCGACGTGGGGCAGCAGCATCTGGATGTTCGGCTGGTCCAGGCAGAGCACGACGCTGCCGTAGAACGGGACCTTGTTGACGAAAGTCAGGAAGGCGGCCCGGATGGCCTCGAGGGTGCCGTAGTGGTCGAGGTGCTCGGCGTCGATCGTGGTCACCACCGCGATCGTCGGCGCCAGCTTGAGGAACGAGCCGTCGGACTCGTCGGCCTCGGCCACCAGGAACTCGCCCTGGCCCAGGCGGGCGTTGGAGCCCAGGTGGCTGACGCGCCCGCCCACCACGATCGTGGGGTCGAGGCGGCCCTCACCCAGCACGGCGGCCACCAGCGAGGTCGTCGTCGTCTTGCCGTGGGTGCCGGCCACCGCGATGCCGTACTTCAGCCGCATCAGCTCGGCCAGCATCTCGGCCCGGGGGATGGTCGGGACCTGGTGCTGGCGAGCCGCCTGCACCTCGACGTTGTCCCGGGAGACGGCCGAGGAGTAGACGAGCACGTGGGCGCCCTCGACGTTGGCTGCCGCGTGCCCGATGTGGATCTTTGCGCCCAGCCGCTCCAGCCGCTCGACGGTCTCGTTGCGCTTCTGGTCGGAGCCGCTCACCTGGTAGCCCAGGTTGAGCAGGATCTCGGCGATGCCCGACATCCCGATACCGCCGATGCCGACGAAGTGGATGTGCTGGTAGCGCTTAAACATGCGCGTGCTGGGAGATGTTGAGCAGCACCCCGGTCGAGAGCATCGTCATGAGCAGGGCGGAGCCGCCGAACGAGATGAACGGCAGCGGCAGTCCCTTGGTGGGCAGCAGGCCCGTCACCACGCCCAGGTTCACGAGCGTCTGCGTCGCGATGAGCAGCGTGATCCCCAGCGCCAGGTAGGCGCCGAAGGGCTCGGCCGTCCGCAGGCCGACGCGCAGCCCCCGCCAGATCAGCACGACGAAGAGCGCCACGAAGGCCACCGCACCCAGGAACCCGAGCTCCTCGCCGACCACCGCGAAGATGAAATCGGTGTGCGCCTCGGGAAGGTAGAAGAGCTTCTGCCGCGAGCCGCCCACGCCCTGGCCGAGCAGGCCCCCGTTGCCGAAGGCCAGCCACGACTGGATGATCTGAAAGCCGCTACCGCGCGGATCCGACCACGGGTCCCAGAAGGCCGTCATGCGGCGCAGCCGGTAGGGGGCGGCGTAGATGGCGATGGCCAGCAGCGGCACCGCCGGTGCCAGCGCCCAGCCCAGGTAGCGGGCAGGGCTGCCGGCCAGGTAGAGCAGGCCGAAGGTCAGGGCAATCAGCGTGAGGCAGTTGCCGAGATCCGGCTGCACGAAGACGAGCGCGGCGAAGCCGCCGGCGACCAGCAGCGGCGGCAGCAGGCCGCGCCGCAGATCGCCGAGCTGATCCTGCCGCCGGGCGACGAACGCGGCCAGGTACAGAACGAGCGCGAGCTTGGCCAGCTCGGCCGGCTGGAAGGACACCATCCCGAGCCGGATCCATCGCCGGGTGCCGTTGATGGACTGCCCGAACGGCGGGACCAGCACCATCACGAGCAGCACCCCGGCCACGATCAGCGCGGGCGTCACCAGCTTCTCGAGGTGCCGGTAGTCCACGCGCGCCGCCACCAGCATGGCCACCGCGCCGAGCAGCGCCCAGAACAGCTGCTTCTTCAGGAAGAAGTACGGATCGTTGAATCGATCCGCCGCCACGATCGCGCTCGCCGAGTACACCATCACCACGCCCGCCGACAGCAACACCACCGCCACCCCGAACAACCACATGTCGGGCGTCAGCTTCCGCGGCATCTAGGCGCTCATCCGACGACGGCCGAGTTGGCGGGGCGGAGCTTGGGCGGCCGCCTCCGAGTCCCGATGCCTCCCGGAGACATCGTGACGCCCACGAGAGTCGCCGGGGGGGTGGGGGGGGTGATGGCTCGTCAGGCGCGAACCAGGGCGAGCCGAGTCTCGCGCGTTGGCTGCCGGCGGGGCGAGCGAGCCACCGACGTCGGACAGCCGCAACCCCAGCCCCCCCTGGGGGATGGGGGGGCCGAGCGAGCCCCGCCCGGGCTCCCGAGGCGAGCCATGGGCGTGCCTGACGAGCCATCACCCCCACCGCCCCCCCGGCGACGTGCGCGAGCGCCACTAGTCGAGCGCTCCGACGAGCTTCTTGAACACGTCCCCGCGATGCTCGTAGTTGTCGAACATGTCGAACGACGCGCACGCCGGCGAGAGCAGGACGACGTCGCCCCGCCCGGCCTGGGCCCGCGCCGCGTCGATCGCCGCCTGCATCGTGGGCGCCGCGCTCACCGGGATGCCGACCGCCGCCAGCGCGGTGGCGATCTTCGGCCCGTCATCGCCGATCACGACCACGTGGGCCACCCGTCCGCGCGCCGTCTCGGCCAGCGGAGCGAAGTCCTGGCCCTTACCCTTGCCGCCGGCGATCAGCACGACGCGCTCGTCGAAGCTCTCCAGCGCCTTGACCGTCGAGGCGACGTTGGTGCCCTTGGAGTCGTTGTAGAACTGCACGCCGCGCAGATCGCGCACGAACTCGATGCGGTGCTCCACCCCGCGGAAGCGCCCGATGGCGCGGCGGATGGCGGCGGCGCCGAGGCCCAGCCACAGCCCGCCGGCGGTGGCGGCCAGCGCGTTCTCGACGTTGTGCTGACCGCGCAGCTGCATCTCGGCCAGCGGGCAGATCTCCTCCACGTGGCCGTTCAGCCGGGCGGCGATCCAGCCCTCGCGCACGAATACACCGTGCTCGAGCGGGCGTCGGCGGCTGAACCACAGAACGCGGGCCCGCGTGCGCGAGGCCAGGGCGGCGGCGGCGGGGTCGTCGGCGTTGAGGACGGCACAGTCGGCCGGCGTCTGGTTCCGGAAGATGCGGGCCTTGGCCTCGACGTAGGCATCGAAGGAGCCGTGGCGGTCCAGGTGGTCGGGCGTCACGTTCAGCACGGCGGCCACCCGCGGCTGGAAGGTGTCGATCGTCTCGAGCTGGAAGGACGACACCTCGGCGACGACGATACCGTCGGGGGGAAAGCCGAGCGCACCGACGGCCAGCGGGGTGCCGATGTTGCCGGCCACCAGCACCGGCCGCGGCTGCTCGGCCAGCAGGGCGCCGGTCAGCGCCGTCGTGGTCGTCTTGCCGTTGGTCCCCGTGATGGCGATGGTGTCGGCTTCCATCGCCCGCCATCCGAGCTCGAGCTCGCCGATGATGGGCAGCCCGGCCGCCCGCGCCGGCGCCAGCTGGGGCGAGTCGAGCGGCACGCCGGGACTCACGACCACGAGCACCGCGCCCTCGAACGCGCCCCCGCCACCGCCGTTGGTGAGCAGGCGTACCCCCGCCTCGCGCAGCGCCGCCACCTCGCGGCCGAGCGCCGCCAGCGGCTTGACGTCGGTGCCGGTGACCTCGGCGCCGGCCGCGCGGAGCAGGCGGGCGGCCGCCACGCCGCTGCGCGCGAGCCCCACCACTGTCACCCGCCGGCCGGCGAACCCTTCGAGCCACGTCCGTCCTCTCGTCGCCACGTGATCGTCCTCGAGTGCAATCATGCCGCGTCCCTCATCGTGTTCACGGGCCCGCCTCGCCTCATCGCAGTTTGAGCGTCGTCAGCGCGAGCAGCGCCAGAGCGAAGGAGACGATCCAGAAACGCACCACGATCTTGGGCTCGGCCCATCCGGTCAGCTCGTAGTGATGGTGCAAGGGCGCCATCCGAAACACGCGCTTCCCGGTCAGCTTGAACGACGCGACCTGCAGGATGACCGAGGCCGCCTCCACGACGTAAATGCCGCCGATGAGCGGCAGCAGCAGCTCGGCCTTGGTGATCACGGCCAGCATGCCGATCGCGCCGCCCAGGGCCAGCGAGCCGGCGTCGCCCATGAAGACCTCGGCCGGATGGCAGTTGAACCACAGGAAGCCGACGGCGGCACCGATGAGCGCCGCGCAGAACACCGTCACTTCCCCGGCGCCGCGGACGTTCAGGATCTTCAGGTAGTCGGCCGCCCGGAAGTTGCCGGTGAGATAGGCGAGGATCCCGAAGGCGCCGCCGGCCATCACGATGGGGCCGATGGCGAGGCCGTCGAGCCCGTCGGTGAGGTTCACGGCGTTGGAGGCCCCCACCACCACCAGCATCGCGAACGGAAACCACCACCAGCCCAGGTTGACCAGCCAGCCCTTGAAGAACGGAATGGCCAGCACCGGCTGCCAGTCGGCCCGCGGCTGCCAGAAGACGATCTGCAGCAGCAGCAGCGTGAGCACGGCCTGCAGCAGGAACTTCACGCGGGCCGACACGCCACGGCGCTTGCGGATCTTCAGCGAGTCGTCCCACATGCCGATGAGGCCGAAGCCGCTCACCGCCAGCATCGCCACCCACACGTAGCGGTTCATGAGGTTCGCCCACAGCAGGGTGGCGCCCAGGATGGCGGTCAGGATCACCACGCCGCCCATCGTCGGCGTGCCCTTCTTGCTGCGGTGCCGCTCCGGCGTGTCCTCCCGCACGGTGTCGACGCCGTACTGCATGCGGCGCAGCCGCCCGATCAGCCAGGGCCCCACCAGCAGCGAGATCACCAGCGCGGTGATCAGGGCCATGAAGGACCGGAACGTCACGTAGCGGAAGACGTTGAAGACGATGTAGTCCTTGGCCAGCGGGACGAGGAAGTGGTAGAGCATCGTCGGGGCTCATTCCGGGTCCGAGCGCTCGCGCCCGGACCGGGCCAACCGCGCCATCAAGGCGTCCACGACGCGCTCCATGCGCATCCCCCGCGACCCCTTGACCAGCACCACGTCGCCGGCCACCACGCGCTTGAGCAGGTGGGCCACCGTGTCCTCGAACGTGGTGAGGTGCCTCGCCTCGCTCAGGCCCGCCCCCCGCGCAGCCTCGACGGCCAACTGCATGGCCCGGCCGACACCGACCAGCTCGTCGGCGGGCAGCGCGGCCACCTGGCGGCCCACCTCGCGGTGAGCGTCGTCGGACAGGGGACCCAGCTCGAGCATGTCGCCCAGGACGACGAGCAGGCGACGGCCGCGCCGGTGGGCGGCGACGGTGTCGAGCGCGGCCTGCACCGAGACGGGGCTCGCGTTGTAGGTGTCGTCGAGGATCGTGACGTCCCCGGCCTGCTTCCACACGCAGCGGCCGGCCACCGGTCGCACCGCGGCCAGCCCCCGGGCCACGTCGGCCAGCGGCAGCCCGAGGGCGACGCCGGCGGCGGCGGCGGCCAGCGCGTTGCCCACGTTGTGACGGCCGGCCAGGCCCAGCGTCACCAGCTGCCGCTCACCGCCCGCCTCCAGTGTGAGCGACAGACCACGCTCGTCGTCGACGACATCACCGACCGCCCGCACGTGGGCGGCGCCGGCGAGCCCGTAGGTCACCACGCGCGCGCGCGTCTCCCGGGCCATCCCGGCAACGCGCGCGTCGTCGGCGTTGAGGACGGCGACGCCATCGGCGCCGAGCGCGCGCACCAGCCCGGCCTTCTCCTCGCGCACGCCGTCCAGCGAGCCCAGGTACTCGGTGTGCACGGCGGCGACGGTCGTGACGATGGCCACCGTGGGCGCGGCCAGCGCGGCCAGGGCGGCGACCTCGCCGCGGGCGTTGGAGCCGATCTCCAGCACGGCCGCCTGGTGCTCGGGCGTCAGCCGCAGCAGTGTGAGCGGCAGGCCCCACTGGTTGTTGAAGGAGCGATCGGGCCGCAGCACCTCCCACCGCGTGGCCAGCACGCCGGCCGTCAGCTCCTTGGTGGTCGTCTTGCCGTTGCTACCGGTGACGGCGACCACGGGGATGGTGAAGCGGGCGCGGTGCCAGGCCCCGAGCGCACCCAGCGCCCGCGTGGTGTCCTCGACGAGCACGAGCGGGACGTTGGCCGGCAGCTCGTCGGGCAGCGCGTGCACGATCAGGCAGGCCGCGCCCCGTGCGGCCGCCTCGGCCAGGAAGGCGTGGCCGTCGAGCCGGTGGCCGTGGATCGCGAAGAACGCCTCGCCCACCGCGAGCGCGCGCGAGTCGATGGACACGCCGGTGACCGGGATGCCGAGATCCCCGGCGACGAGCGCGCCCCGGGTGGCCCGCACGATGTCCTGCACCGTGAACGGCGGCACCCGACTCATCGGCGCCCTCCTCCGGTCAGAATCCCGCGGGCCACCGCCCGGTCGTCGAAGTCGAGCACCTCGGCGCCGATGATCTGGTACGTCTCGTGACCCTTGCCGGCGATCAGCACGGTGTCGCCGGCGGTGGCCCAGCCCAGCGCGCCCGCGATGGCCCGGCGCCGGTCGGGCTCGAGCACGCACCGGTCGACGCCGTCGGCCACGCGGGCGGCACCGACCGCGATCTCGTCGACGATCGACTCCGGCCGCTCCGAGCGCGGGTTGTCGGAGGTGATCCACACCCGGTCGGCGAGCCGGGCGGCGATCTCGCCCATGATCGGCCGCTTGCCGCGGTCGCGGTCGCCGCCGCAGCCGAACACGACGGCCAGCCGGCCCGGCGTGATCTTGCGGGCGGTGGCCAGCACGCGCTCGAGTGCGTCGGGTGTGTGCGCGTAGTCGACGACGACCAGGAACGGCTGGCCAGCCCGTACCTGCTCGAAGCGGCCGGGCACCGCGCTCACCCCGCCGAGCGCGCGGGCGATGACGTCGAGGGCCAGCCCCAGCGCCAGGCCGGTGGCCACGGCGCCGAGCAGGTTCATCACGTTGTGCTCGCCGATGAGGGCCGAGCGCAGGGTGAGGCGGCCCCGCGGCGTGTCGACGGTCATGCGGATGCCGTCGAGCGCCGAGGTGTGCTCGATCGCGCGCACGCGGGCGCCCGGGCCCAGGCCGAACGGCAGCACCGGTACGTCGAGCCCGGCGACCATGGCGGCGCCGGCCGGATCGTCGGCGTTGACCACCGCGGTCCGTCCCACCTTCGGGGAGGCGGCCAGCAGCTCGAAGAGCCGTCGCTTGGCGCGCCGGTACTCGTCGAGAGTGCCGTGGAAGTCGAGATGGTCCTGGGTCAGGTTCGTGAACAGGGCCACGTCGAAGTCGAGGCCGTCCACGCGGGACAGCGCCAGCGCGTGCGAGGAGACCTCCATCGCCACGCCGCCGATGCCGCGCGCCCGCATCTCGGCGAGCATCGCCTGGATCTCCAGCGACTCCGGCGTGGTCTGGCTGGCCGGCCGGATCTCGCCGCCCAGCACGTACTGGATCGTGCCGATGATGCCGGTGTCGAGGCCGCGCGCCCGCAGCAGCGCGTCGACCAGGTACGAGGTCGTCGTCTTGCCGTTGGTGCCGGTGATGCCGACCAGCGTGAGCCCGGCCGAGGGATGGCCGTGGTAGGCGTCGGCCAGACGGGCCAGCGCCCGCCGGGCGGAGGGCACCAGCACCTGGGCCACCGGCAGGTCGGCCACCGGCTCCCCCTCGGTCACCACGAGGCGGGCACCGCGGGCCACGGCCTCGGGCACGAAGCGGCGCGCGTCCTGCTTGAAGCCCGGCACCGCCACGAAGCAGTCGCCCGGCTCCACCTTCCGCGAGTCCGCGGTCAGGCCGCTGACGGACGCCGGCGGGGCGCCGATCACCCGGCGCTCCGGGAGCGCGTCGATCAGCAGTCTCACGGGTACCTCGTGGCTCGGCATCTCATCTCGCGGCGGCGGCCAGGGTCAGCCGCACACCGGCCTGCCCGTCCAGTGTCTCGCCCGGGGGCGGCGCCTGCTCGGCCACCACCCGGCCCTTGCCCGTCACCTTCACCGCGATCGCCAGCGGCGCCAGCGCGGCCAGCGCCTCGCGCAGCGTCCGGCCGCGCAGGTCCGGCATCAGCCGCCCGTCGAGCCCGGGCTCGGCCGTGCTGGCCAGCCGCACGCGCCCGACCGTGCCCTCGGCCGGCCCCATCACGATCGACACCGGAGCGGCGTCGCGGGGCGTTACCTCCAGGTAGCGCAGTACCTCGGCGCCGATTGCCGAGAAGATCGGGGCGGCCGCCTCGCTGCCCCACTTCTCGTTCTTCGGCTCGTCGAGCATGACCAGCATCGCCAGCCGGGGCTCATCGGCCGGGGCGAACCCCACGAACGAGAGCACCCCCGGGGCGCGCGAGTAGCGCCGCGTGTTCGGGTCGAGCTTCTGCGCGGTGCCGGTCTTGCCGGCGACGTCGTAGCCGGGGATGGCCGCGTTGTGGCCAGTGCCCTGGCTCACCACCTGCGTCATCAGTCGGGTCAGCGTGCGCGCCGTCTCCGGCGTGATCACCTGGCGCACCGCCTGCGGCTCGAACCGACGGGTCTCCCGTCCCTCGGCGTCGAAGATCGAGCGAACCAGCCGGGGCTGCATGAGGGTGCCGCCGTTGGCGACCGCCCCGAAGGCGGCCACCAGCTGCAGCGCGGTGACCGAGACCTCCTGGCCGATCGACATGGTCGGCAGTGACAGCGCCGACCACCGCTGCGGATCGCGCAGCTGGCCCCGGCTCTCCCCGGCCAGTCCCACCCCGGTGAGCGCCCCGAAGCCGAAGGCGGTCATGTAACGGTAGTAGCGCTCGCGCCCGAGCGCCAGCCCCACCTTGATGGAGCCCACGTTCGAGGAGTTCTGCAAGACCTCGCCGAAGGACAGCCAGCCGTACTTCTTCCAGTCGCGGATCGTGGTCTTGGCGATGGTGATGCTGCCGTTCTCGGCCCAGATCCGATCCTCGGGCCGGACCACGCCCTCCTCGAGGGCAGCCGCGGCCATGATGACCTTGAAGGTCGAGCCCGGCTCGAACGGATCGGTCACGGCGCGGTTGCGCCAGTGGTCACGCGACGGCACGTCGAGGAAGGTGTTGGGGTTGAAGGTGGGCCGCACGGCGATGGCCAGCACGTCGCCGGTGCGCGGCTCCAGCACGACGGCCATGGCCGCCTTGGCGTGGGTTCGGCGGTACGCGGCGTCGATCTCCCGCTCGGCCAGGTACTGGATGGTGTGGTCGATGGTCAGCATGACGCCGTGGCCCGGCGCCGGCTTCTGGAGGATCGCCTCGGTGACGACCTCCCGCCCCAGCGCGTCGCGGCCAACCACCGCCTTGCCGGGGGTGCCGACCAGCGTGTCGTTCAGCGCGCGCTCGATGCCCTCGAGCCCACCGTCCGTGCCTTCGAAGCCCACCACATGCGCGGCCAGCTCGCGGTTGGGGTAGAGCCGCAAGGGCTCCGGCAGGAAGCCGAGCCCCGGCTCGCGCAGCGCCCGGACGTCGGCGGCCACCGAGGGAGGCAGGCGGCGGCGCAGCCAGACGAACGACTTGCCGCCCGTGAGCGAGGCGTGCAGCTCACGCTCGGGGACGCCGATCAGCGGGGCCAGCCGGGCCGCCACGCGGACGGGGTCGCCGACGCCGCGGGGCTGGGCGAAGAGCGACTCGGCCGGGCTCGAGGTCGCCAAGGCCGTTCCATGGCGGTCCACGATCGGCCCCCGCTGGGCCTGCAGGACCACCGTGCGCGAGTACTGGCGCTCCGCCATGGCGGCCAGATCGCCGGCTCGGATGACCTGCAGCCAGCCGAGGCGGCCGACAACGCCGGTGAAGGCCAGAGCCAGGATGCCGGCGAGGACGAGCACGCGCGTGCGAAGCCCGGTCATGCGGGGCTTCGCCCGAGTGTCGTTCCTGCGCCGGCGCGGGTCACCGAATCGGGGTCCCCGGCGTGGCATCGGGGGCGGCGGCGACGCGGCTGCGATGGGCGGCGGCCAGGCCGGTGCCGGTGGGCACGAACTCGCGGGCCGAACGGATCTGCTGGCGGTCGGGCGTGGCCAGGCCGAGCTGGCGCGCCTTCTGCTCGATGCGGGCCGGCGCCCGCAGCGTGGCCACCTCGACCTCGAGCTGGCGGATGGCCGTCTCGACCTGGGTGCGCTCGCGGTGCAGGCGGTCGATCTGGTAGGCCAGGTGCACCTGCTGCACGCGCAGCCCGACGACGCCGAGGCCGCCGCCGACGAGCGCGGCGCAGACCAGCAGCGCCCCGATCAGCGAGCGGCGCACGCGTGGATCCTGTTCCCGATGCAATCTCTGCTGAGTCTTCACGGCAGCCGCTCCAGCACGCGCAGCTTCGCGCTCCGGGCGCGGGGGTTGGCCCGCACCTCGTCGTCCCCGGGCGGCAGGGGCGACGGCTCGAGCTCCGCGAAACCCGCGGTCTCGAGGCTCCGGAACGTCTGCTTCACAATGCGGTCTTCGCCCGAGTGAAACGCAATCACGCCGAGCCGCCCCCCGGGGGCGAGCAGCCGCGGCCCGTCCGCGAGCGCGCGCCGGAGGGCGCCCGGCTCGTCGTTGACGGCCATTCGAAGGGCTTGAAAGGTGCGGGTGGCGACGTGCAGCCGGTGCGGCCACGCCGCCCGGGGCACAGCCGCCCGCACGGCAGCGACGAGGTCGCCTGTGGTGGTGAGCGGGCGGCGGTGCACGATCGTGCGCGCGATACGCCGCGCGAACCGCTCCTCGCCGTACTCGTGCAGGATCTGGGACAACTCGTCCTCCGCGAGCCGGTTCAGCAGCATGGCGGCCGGCTCACCGCGAGTGGGATCCAGGCGCATGTCCAGCGGCTCCTCCGCCTGGAAGGAGAAGCCGCGACCGGAGGCCTCGAGCTGCCACGACGAGATGCCGAGGTCGAGAAGCACGGCGCGGGCCTCGGTGACACCATGCTGGGCGGCCGCGGTCCCGAGATCGGCGAAGCTGGCGTGAGCCACGCGGGCGCGCTCGCCGAAGCGGGCCAGCCGGGCCCCGGCCTGGCGCACCGCCTCGGGGTCGGCGTCGAGCCCGAGCAGGCTGACGTCGTCACCGCTCCGCTCCAGCATCACCTCGGCGTGTCCACCCATCCCCACCGTCCCGTCAATCACCCAGCCCTCCCCGCGCGGCCGTAACAGAAACGCGACCTCGTCCACGAGGACGGGAACGTGAACCGTTAGACTCCGAAGGCCGACAGCTTCTCGAACAGCGTCGGCAGCGAGTCGCCCTGCGTCCGCTCGTACTCGTCGAACCGCGACCGGTCCCACACCTCGAACATCCGCCGCCCCCCGCCCACCAGGGTGACGTCCTTCTCGAGGCCGGCCTGCTTGCGGGTATCCGGGGGGAGCAGGATGCGGCCGGCCCCGTCCAGGCTCACCTCCATGGCCCGTGACATGTACAGGCGGGAGAGCTGGCGCACCTCCGGAGTGAACATGGGCTGGGCGTTGAGCTTCTCCTCGATCCGCTGCCACTCATCGAGGGGGTGGACCTCCAGGGCGTGCTCATTTGGCACGACGATCAGGTGACCGGACTGCTCCCCGTACTGGGTCATGGCCTTCCGGAAGGGAGCCGGGATGCTCAGGCGCCCCTTCGGGTCGATCGTGTGCTGGTAGCGACCCCGGAACATGTCCCTCCACTCGGCGGGATAGCCTCACATTCCATCCCACTTAGCCCCACCGTGCGGCGAGATTACAATTGCCAAAAAGGCCTGTCAAGGGAAAATCAGCGATTTTCTAAGACTAATTCGTGCACCCCATGGTGGGACGACCCGTGGGGGTAATCCCACTCTGTTCCCCCCGGGATGGTGGGAAGAACGGCCCGGATGGGGTCAGGCCGGGTTCAGCGGGGCTTGTAGTGATCCAGGGCCTCCGGGATCCACCCCTCGATCTGGGCGATACGGGTGGCCGGGAGCGGATGGGTGGAAAGGAACTCGAACTGCTCACGGCCTTTCGAGGCCTCGCCCATGCGCACCCACAGGTCCCGGGCGGCCTGGGGATGGTAGCCGGCCTTGGCCATGTAGATCAGGCCCAGGTGATCGGCCTCGGACTCCTGGCTGCGGCCCCACGGCAGCAGCAGGCCGACCGTGGCGCCGGCTCCGAGCAGGCCGCTCACGAGCTGAACCGTCCCGGGATCGCGTCCGGCCAGCAGCGTCTGCGTGCCCGCCACCGTCAGGCCATGCACCGCGAGCTGCTGCGACATGCGCTCGCCGCCGTGACGCGCGATGGCGTGCGCCACCTCGTGACCGACGACGGCCGCCAGGCCGGCGTCGTCGCGGGTGACCGGCAGGATTCCGGTGTAGACGGCGACCTTGCCGCCGGGCAGGCAGAACGCGTTCACCTGTTGATCCTCGATGAGCTTGAACTCCCACTGATAGTCCTTGCGGTCGGTGGCCTCGGCGATGCGACGCCCGACGCGCGTGACCTGCTCGGTGAGGCGCGCGTCCGTCGAGAGCTTGGCCTTGCCGAGGATCTGCTGGTAGGACTCGAGGCCCATCTGCACCTCGGCCCCCTCGGTGACGAGCATCATCTGCGAGCGGCCGGTGATCGGCACCGTCTCGCACGCCACAGTTCCCAGAAGGATCAGCGCAATCCAGAAGCGCACGCCGCGATTGTAACGCACGAGTGGCGGCGGCGAGAGAACCACGGCGGGCCTGGCACCGTGGCGCGAGATCCCTTGTGCTCCGACCCGTTGCCGACGACAGCCTCAGCGGTTCCGGAGGTGGACGTCGGTGGTGAAGGTGGCGCCGAGGTCCCGGGTCGTGCGAGAGGTGGCGTGATCGGCGCGAGTCGTGAGGCCGACGGTGATACGGCACACGGCGGCGGCATCGATCGCAAGAGCGCCGCCGGCATCGTAATACGTAAGCGTGAGGGATTGCACCGCGTTGATGACCGGCTGGGCGCCGCCGCCGGCGTCGCGGCGCAGGACATCGCCGACCAGCCGCCACGTCACCGTCTCGGTGGGGCCGGCAACCGCGCCGTCGCGATTGCGGTCGACGTGCAACACGACGCGGGCCGGTTCAGCGAGCGACAGCACCGGTCCGGCCCGCGGCCCCACCCCCTGCCCCGCGCCACGTAACTCGGCCGCGAGCCACGCGAGCGCCGTGCGCGCGCTCTGCTGGGCCTCCACGCGCGCGGCACCGAACGCCCATGCCTGCTGACCCTGTTCGAGTGTCACCACCGTGGCACCCAGCGTCAGGCCGATGACAGCTGTCGAGGCGAGGAGATCAGCCAGCGTCACGTCCGCGAGCGTGCACCGCCCAGGCTCAGCCGTCAACGACCAATCGAGGTGACGTCGCCGATCCGTCACGCGCGAGCGTCCGAACTCGCTAGCTGCCCGGTGTCATCAAGAAGCCGCGAAGATGGTAATGCAACGATGTGGCGTCAGTCGACGTGTTGGCGAGGACCACGTTCTGGCCAGCGGCGAACTCGAGACCCGTCGTGAGGCCGAGGTTCAACGAGGTCTGAGCGGGGACGCACAGCAGCCCGGTGCCGGACTCGACGGCGCCGGTCCCCGCCGTGCCGCTCGGGCTGATCGCGGCGCCGCACGATGGCGCGGTACCAGGGTTGGTGACAAACACATCGGTCACGATGAGCGCGCGGCCGGCCGGCACCGTGAAGGCCGTCACCGGTGCGCCCGGCGTGACGGTGCGCGTGAGGGCGACGATCTGCTCCACGGCCGACGCGCCACCGGTCGTCGGCGGCGTGCTGGTTCCCGGCGAGGTCGACGGTGTGGTCGAGGGCGTGGCGGGTGTGGTGACCGGTGCGGCCGCCGGCGCACCGGTGCTCGGTCCGGCCGTGCTCGGCGTGGCCGGCGCCGGCGTCGCCTGCGCGGTCAGCGCCCCTCCGCTGACCGTCAGCCCCGTTGACGGACCCGCGAGCATGTTTTGGGCGGCGGCGACACCGGCTCCGAACAGCACGAGCGCGGCGGCGAGCGGAATCTTGGAACGCGCCATGCGAACCTCCTTGGTGAAATGCGCCCGGAGGCCCGCAAGCCGTGTGCCCGCGACTCGGTTGAAAGCGTTACACGCCGGGAGGGCGACGGTCCGCCCACGGCCGCAGGCGCTCGAATGCGGCCGCCGCCTGCAGCACCGCCACGTCACCGAAGCGGCGCCCGACGATCTGCAGCCCCACCGGCAGGCCGTCGGCGGTGAAGCCGCATGGCACCGACGCGGCCGGCTGACCGGTCAGGTTGAACGGGTACGTGAACGGCAGCCACGCGTACGGCGCCACGGGGCGGCCGGCGATCTCGGTGGGATTGTCGAGCCCCACCTTGAACGGGGGGCACGCGATCGTCGGCGTCAGCAGCAGGTCGTACTTCTCGAAGAACGCACGCGGGTGCTGCCACCACGCGAGCCGATCGAACCACGCCTGCACGTACTTCGTCGGCGCATTGCGCAGCGTACCGTCGATGATCTTGGCCAGGCCGGCGTCGATCTCCGCACGCCGATCGAGGTACGGCGCCAGTCGGGTGGCGATGCCGCCGCAGAAGATCTCCGACCACGCCTCGAAGGGCGAGGGCCAGCGCGGCGTGACCTCCTCGACGCGGCAGCCGAGATCGCGGAACGCGCGGGCCGCGCGGGCGCACACCGCCGCCACCTCGGGGTCGACGCAGTCGGCGAAGCCGAGGTCGTCGCTCCAGGCCAGCCGCAGCCCCTTGAGCGAGCCGCGCAGCGACTTCACGTAGTCGACGCGTTCGGCCGGCAGCGAGCCCGGATCGCGCTCGTCCGGTCCCGCGCACACGTTCATCATGAGGGCGGCGTCGGCGACCGTCCGTGTCATGGGCCCGACGTGGGAGAGACTCCAGGCCCCGCTGACCGGATAGATCGGGATGCGGCCGTACGAGGCCTTGAAGCCGAAGATCCCGGTGCAGGAGGCGGGGATGCGAATCGACCCGCCGCCGTCGGTGCCGACGTGCAGCGGTCCCATGCCGGCCGCCGCCGCCGCCGAGGCGCCGCCGCTGGAGCCACCCGGCGTGCGGTCGAGGTTCCAGGGGTTGCGCGTGATGCCGAAGAGCAGGTTGTGGGTGGCGCCGATCCAGCCCATCGTGGGCGTGTTCGTCTTGCCCAGCATGATGCCGCCCGCCGCCCGGAGGCGCGCCACCACCGGCGCGTCCTCGGTGGGGACGTTGTCGCGGTAGAGCGGCGAGCCGAACGTCGTGCGCACCCCCCGGGTGATCACGAGGTCCTTCACCGAGAACGGCACGCCGTGCAGCGGCCCCAGCTTCGCCCCGCGCTTGCCCAGCACCCGCTCGGCCGCGCGGGCCTCCCGGCGCGCCTGATCGGCGGTCACGGTGACGAACGCATTGAGGATCGGATTGAGTGCCTCGATGCGCGCGAGGGCCGCGTTGACGACCTCCACCGGCGAGACCTTCTTGCGCTTGATCATCCCCGCCAGCACCGTGGCCGGCACCCAGCTCAGCTCGTCCGCTCGCTCCTCCCGGGCCATCGATCTCTCCTGGAACCTGGGTGAACCGCACGCTCGCGCCCGTATGGTAGGGCGTCGCCGCCGCATCGCCAAATCATCCGAGCTCGAGGCGATAACCGTGGACGGTCAGGCTCGGGGCCACCTGGAGGTCGAGCTCGGGCGCACGCACGAAGCCGAGGCGCCCGTACAGTCGCAGCGCGGCGGCCATCATCGCCGTCGTGTGTAGCGTCAGCGCCGTCGCCCCGGCCGCCCGGGCGCGGCGCGCGCACTCCTGCATCAGCGCCGCCCCCACGCCCCGGCCCCGCCCGCCCGGGGCGACGGCCAGGAGGCGCACTTCCGGTGACCGCCGCCCCGCACCCCCGCCGGATAGCGCGGCCCCGGCGGGGTAGAGCAGCACGGTCGCGACGATCGCGTCCTCGTCGACGGCGACGATCTGCTCGGCCGGCCCGGGATCGGCCAGCGTGGCCAGGATATTGGCCCGATAAAGGTCCCACAGCGCCCCCATCGGCTGCGCGTACTCCGCGTAGGCCGCCAGGGTGACGGCCTGGATGGCCGCCTGATCGTCCGGCTGGGCGTCGCGCAGCCGGAGCGGCGGCCGGCTCACGCCGCGCCATAGTCAGGGCCGTCCTCGCCGATAAGCAGCTCGGTCCGCACGACTGCGCTCTCCCGGAGCGGAGCCAGCGTGGCCAGCCGGGCGTCGGCCCGGTACGCCTCGAAGGCGCCGGCATCGGGGAAGACCACGACGTGGACCTCGCGGACGAGCTCCGGCGAGTCGTCGGGGGCGACGACCGTCCGCTCGATCCGGCCGCGGTGCGCCTGCATCACTGCGGCGGCCTGTCGCTCGAAGGCTCGGAACTGCTCGAGCGCGGCCCGGCGAACCGTGAGGATCGCGACGAGGGTCACGCGCCGCGCAGGCGGGGGTCGAGCGTGTCGCGCAGGGCGTCGCCGAACAGGTTGGAGCCGAACACGGCGAGGCTGATGGCAAAGCCGGGGTACAGCACCAGGTGCGGCGCCTTCTGCGCGTACTCGGCGGCCGAGACCGAGAGCATACGACCCCACGACGGATACGGCTCCGGCACGCCGAGGCCGAGGAACGACAGCGCCGCCTCGACCAGGATGGCGGCGCCGAGCTGGGCGGTGCACAGCACGATGAAGGGGCCGATCGTGTTGGGCAGCACGTGCCGGAAGGCAATGCGCAGGTGGCGCAGCCCCAGTGCCCGAGCCGCCTCGATGTACTGCATCTCGCGGATCGAGAGCACGCTGGCCCGGATGATGCGGGCGGCCCGCGGCACGATCGGGATCGAGATCGCGATGATGACGTTGGGGATCGAGGGGCCGAGCGAGGCCGACATCACCAGGGCCAGCACCAGCAGCGGCAGCCCCTGCAGGATGTCGAGCAGCCGCTGGGCGATCAGGTCGGTCTTGCCGCCGGCGTAGCCCGACAGCAGCCCGATGATGCCACCCAGCACCGAGCCCAGGATCGTCGAGCCGATGCCGACGATCAGCGAGACGCGGGCGCCGTGCACGATGCGCGAGTAGATATCGCGGCCGAGGTGGTCGGTGCCGAGCCAGTGAGCCTCGCTGGACTTGGCCAGGGTGGCCGAGGCGTCGGTGGCGATGGGGTCGTGGGTCGCCAGGACGTCGGCGAACACGCCGGTCAGCAGCATGATCAGCATGAGGACGCCGCCCGCGGCCCCCAGCGGCTTCTTGCGCACGAAGCGGCTCACGGTCGCCGCCAGCGACTCGCGAACGGCCACCCGGGCGGGTGCCGTCAGCTCGATCTCGGCCCCGATCGGCCTCACCGCCATGCTCCGTCCCCCCGATCACTTGGCATAGCGCACACGCGGGTCGAGGACACCGTAGAGCAAGTCGACGACCAGATTGGAGAGGATGACCACGATGGCGATGAACATGACGAGGTTCTGCACGACCGGGTAGTCGCGCCACAGGATCGCCTCGACTAGGAAACGGGCGACGCCGGGCAGGTTGAACACCGTCTCCGTCACCACCAGGCCCCCGATGAGGAACGCGAACTCGATGCCGATGACGGTGACGACCGGCAGCACGGCGTTCTTGAGGGCATGCCGCCACACCACCACCCGTTCGTTCTGGCCCTTGGCCCAGGCGGTGCGGACGTAGTCCTCGCGCAGCACCTCCAGCATGGCCGAGCGGGTGATGCGCATGATGAGGGCCGAGGAGCGGTAGCCGACGGCCAGGGACGGCAGCATGAATTGCACCGCGTGCAGCCACAGGTTCTCGCGGGGGCTCACGTAGGTGAGCGGCGGGATCCAGGCCAGCCACGTCACCAGCGAGAGGATGATCACCATGCCCAGCCAGAACGACGGCATCGACAGTCCGGCCAGGCTGAACACGCGCAGGGCGTAGTCGAGCGTGGAGTCCTGGCGGACGGCGCTGATCACGCCGGTCGGCACCCCCAGGACCACCGAGATGATCGTCGAGAGGATGGCCAGCTCGACCGTCACCGGGACCAGCGGCTTGATGATCTGCCAGGCGGGCAGGTCGTAGCGGTAGGATTTCCCGAGGTCGCCGACGAAGATCTGGCTGATCCATTCGACGTACTGCCGCCAGTACGGCTTGTCGAGGCCGAGCTCCTGGAGGATGGCCTTCTTCTCGGAGGGGTTCACGTACCCGGCCGCCGAGAAGAGCACGTCGACGATGTCGCCGGGGGCCAGCCGCAGCAGCACGAAGATGACCACCGACATCCCGAACAGCGTGAGAACGGCGATGCCGAGCCGCTGAGCGATGTAGGTCTTCACGCCGCCGTCGGGACTACTTGTCGAGCCAGACTTCTTGCATCCGGCCGTAGTTGTAGAAGTTGTTGTGCGGGACCAGGTTCTTCACCTGCGGCCAGTGCGTGAAGTTGTCGACGCGCCACGTCAGCGTGGGTCGGGCCGCCTCGTCCTCCAGCTTCTTCTGGATCTCCAACACCAGGGCCAGCCGCTTCTTGGGATCGATCTCGGCCGACTGCTTGTCGAACATCGCGCCGATTTGCTCGTTGCAATAGAAGGTGTAGTTGCGCGGCGAGCCGCACGCGAAGTTCTCGTAGTAGTTGGCGTCGGGATCGTCGATGCCCACGCCCGTGAGGTTGGCGCCGATCTGATATTCCCCGCGGGTAGCCATGGCGTGCCACTGGGCGGTCTCGATCTGCTTGAGCGTCGCGTCGATCCCGATCTGCTTCAGCTCGTTGATGATGAACGAGGCCATGTCGACGTAGACGGCGATGGCGCGGGTGACGATCTCCACCTTCACCGGCTTGTCGGGCCCGTAGCCGAGCTCGGCCATCAGCTTGCGGGCCCGGCCCTTCTCGTCGATGGGCTTGCCGTAGCCGGGCATTGCGATCATGTCCTTGTCGAGCACGCCCCACACGCCCCACGGCCGGGACGGCATGGAGACGCCGATGGCGGCGCCGCCCTGGTGGACGGCCTGGTTCAGCGCGCGCCGATCGATGACGTGGGCCACGGCCAGCCGCGCCTTCAGGTTGTCGAAGGGCGGCCGCTTCGTGTTCATGATGACGTTCTCGTTCACATTCTCGGCCGCGCGAGTGATGACGAGCTGCGGCACCGCCTTCTTGAGCTGCTCGGCGGCGGTCTTGCTGGTGTCACCCGGGAAGGCGACCTGGACCTGGCCGGCCTGCAGAGCGGCCACGCGGGTGCCGCGCTCCTTGATGATGATGTACCTGATGCCGTCCAGGAGCGGGCGGTCCTTCACGAAGTAGTCGGGGTTCTTCACGTACTCGATGAACTCGCCCTTGCGCCACTCCTTGAGCTTGTAGGGGCCGGTCCCAACGCAGGCCGTGCGGTACTGCGCGGGCGGGATGTGGGCGGCATAGACGGGCGTGTAGCCGGAGGCCATCATGAGCAGCAGCGAGGGCTGCGGCCGCTTGAGGTGGAAGATGACCGTGTGGGGGTCCGGCGCCTCGATCGTCTGGACGTTGGCGTACCAGTCCTTGCGCGGGTTGATGCGCAGCTTGCCGGCGGCGTCGGGGGCCTCGCGCAGCATGTCGAACGTGAACTTCACATCCTTGGAGGTGAACGGCTGGCCGTCGTGCCACTTCACGCCCTTGCGCAGGAAGAAGACCAGGTTGCGGTAGTTGTCCTGCCACGACCACTTCTCGGCGAGCTCGCCCACCACGGTGTCCACGCTCTCCTGCTGCTTGAGCGGGTGGAAGATCACGAGGTTGCTGAAGCACGGCATCGCCGGCCACGTCGTCGACACGGTCGAGGACTCGTGGATGGCGAACCCCTGCGGCGTGTCCTCCCGCTGGGCGACGGCGAGCACACCGCCCGCCTTCGCCGCCTGCCCTACCGCCGGCGCCCCCTCGAGAATCAACGCGCCCGTCAGTCCCAGAGCCAGGATCAAGAACGTCATCGTTCGCGGGCGCATCGTCGCTTCCTCCGGACAGTGCTGCGGATTGCCGAAGTGTAACACGCCACTTTGCCGCGCCGCGTCGACCGACCACGGTCCTACCTACGCCCTGAGTGCTCTTTCCGGCGACCGTCCCGGAGCGACGGTGCTCGTGAGGCGCGCGGCGGAGACCGGGCACGTCGTGGTCGCGCCTTGTGGCGAGCCGTGCCGCCCAGCGTTCTCTCGGGGGCGGGGTGAGCGAGCCGCGGAGGATCGACAGCCCACACCCCAGCCCCCACTGGGGGAAGGGGGCCCGAGCCGAACCCCGCTTGCGTTCTACAGGCGAGCCACCGGTGCGACCACGGCGTGCCCGGTCTCCGCCGCGCGCCTCACGAGCACCGTCGCTCACGCGCGATGGACGAAGCGAGCGTGATGCTAGCGCAGCGCGGCGACGAGCAGATGCACGAGGTAGATGGCGCCGCCGGCGAGGCCACCAACGACGGTGCCGTTGACGCGGATGAATTGCAGATCGTCGCCGGCGTGCTCCTCGATCATCCGTACCGCACCCTCGGGGCCGAGCGCGCGCACGCCGTTCTCGATGAAGCCGGCGATGCGCGCGTGATGCCGCTCGACCAGGTCTTGCAGGCGCGCCTTGGCCCACCCGTCGAGCTCGCGCCGCAGCTC
The DNA here is from genome assembly GCA_963827505.1 of uncultured Candidatus Rokubacteria bacterium. Taxonomy (GTDB): domain Bacteria; phylum Methylomirabilota; class Methylomirabilia; order Rokubacteriales; family CSP1-6; genus AR5. Next base: position 1,918,320 of record CAWHBD010000001.1, read on the forward strand.
GGCGTCCTCGACCAGCGCCTGGCGCGCGCGGTCGAGCCGGTCGGCGAGCCACGCGAGCAGCTCCGAGCCCTCGTCGGCCAGCTCGGTTTGCAGCGTGCGCGTCAACGCCGCCGCCGCCTCGTCGAGCAGGACCGCCACCGCCGGGGCCTCCAGCAGCTCGGCCTTGGCCGCCTCCACGCGGGAGGCCAGCGCCGCATCGCCGGTGAGCCGACGCTCGAGGTCAGCCAGCACCTCCACGGCCTGCCGTCGCAGCGGGTGCTCGCGGTCCTTGGCCACCTCGCGCAGCCCTGCGTGCAGCGCGGCAACCAGCCGATCGCGGTCGAGCACGCCCAGCAGTGAGGCCAGCCCCATCCACAGGCGCGGATAGACGCCCAGCCGCTCGCGGTAACGCGCCAGCAGGTCGTCCACGACGTCGCTCACCGCCGCCCGGAACTCTGGCCGCTCCATCGACTCGGCCAGCACCGCGAGAGCGCCGTCGATCATCCGCTGGTCCCACCCCTGCCGGCGCACGACGCCAAGGGCGGCGGCCAGCAGCGGCGCCACCGGCTGTCCTACCAGGGCGCGGCGTCCGCGCGCGAGCAGCTCGGCGGCGGTCGCCGGCGTGAGCTGCTCGGCGGCCCAGCCGCGCCACCAGGCGCGTGGCCCGCTCGATGGCCGGGCGGGAAAGGCGCTCGGCCCCGCGGGCCACCAGGTCGGCCAGGTCGAGACCGGCGATCTCCTCACGCACGTAGTCCTTGGTGAGCACGCGGCCGCCGACCATCACGCCGACGCGCTCGGCCATGCGCTCCCAGTTGCGGGGGATGAGACCGGTGTGCGGGATCGGCAGCCCGAGCGGCCGCCGGAAGATGGCGGTCACCGCGAACCAGTCGGCCAGACCGCCCACCACGCCGGCCTCGGCCACCGCCAGCAAGAGGCCGCCCCACCACGTGGCCTGGAACGGGAAGGCGGCCGCGGCCAGTGCAGCCGCGCCGAGGAGAGCACCGAGGGCGAGCCGCCGCTGACCCGGCATGGTCGTCAGCGCGCCGCCAGCAGGAAGTCGAGCATCCGCTCGGTGGCCGACGGCCCCGAGGGCCAGACGTGGGTGGCGCGCCTGTCGCCGCCGCTCCACGCGTGGCCCATGTCCGGCACCAGCCACGTCTCCAGCACCGACGCGCCCCGCGGATCACGATAGATCGCGTGAACGGCGCCCTCGGTGGTCGAGGTGACGCCACCGCCGGCGCCGAGGACGCGCACGAACATCGCTTCCAGCGCGGTGAGGTTGGTCGGGCTGACGACGGCGTCGAGACCGCCCTGCCACAGCGAGACGCGCAGGCCCGTGCCGCGTCCGCACGCGGCGGCAGCGGCGACGCCGTCGCGGGCGGGGCCGCGCAGGCATTGGATGGCTCCCTCGGGTCCGCCGGCGCACCGATAGGGACCGCCGGCGGCGGCACCGATACCGGCCACGGCGTCGGGCATCGCGCAGGCCAGATTCACGGCCATCCAGGCGCCGGCCGAGAAGCCCAGCACGACCACCCGTCCCTCGCGCATGCCGCGGTCGGCCTGCACGCGCCGGGCAATGGCCATGATCTGTGCCGGCTCGCTCCCGGTCGCGGTCTGCTGGGCCGACTCGAACCAGTTCCAGCAGCGGTACGGGTTCTCGCGGCGGCCCTGCGCGGGATAGACGACCACGAGACCGCGTCGCTCGGCGGCCTCGTTGAGGCGCGTCCCGAGGGCGAAGTCCTCCGGCGTCTGCCAGCAGCCGTGCAGCGCGATCACGAGGGGGCGCTCGGGGGCCGGGCGGCTCGGCACCCACACACGGTAAGTCCGGCCCTGCAGCGTCCCCCGACCAAATGCGCCGCCGGACGGGGTGGCGCCGAGGAGGACCAGCGCCGCCAGGAGCACGGCCACGACCGCGTACCGGCCGGGCCCGGTCATGGCGGCGTCAGGGCCGGCGAGCGCGGCGCGGCAGCAGCACCCGCCCCTGCTTGACGTCCCACACGCCTCGCGGCGACAGCCGCACGAACGGCAGGAAGTCGGCGGCGAGAAAGAACAGGGTGAACAGCGGCTCGTGGTGCGGATAGCCACGCGCGACGAGCGCGGCGCGCAGCGCGTCCTCCCGCGCCGCGGCCTCCGGCAGGCTCATGCGGGTCATCACGCCACCGATCGGCAGCGGCACCTCCAGCACGACCCGGTCGCCGTCGACCAGCACGACGCCGCCGTGGAGGTCGAGCAGTCGGTTGACGGCCTGGGCCATCGCCTCGGGCTTGCGGCCCAGTACCAGGATGTTGAAATCCGTGGTGATCGTGGAGGCCAGGCCGTCGACGCGGTCGCCGAAGCCCGCCACCACGCCCGGTGCCACCCATCGCCCTCCGCGATCGAGCAGGGCGGCGTGCAGGTCGCCCTCGGCCAGGGGACGATCCTCGAGCCGCGCGATGACGGCGCTGACCAGCCGCATCACCGGATAGCTCGGTCGCGGTGGCAGTCGGAAGTCGTCGGGGCGGGCGCGCCAGCGCACGGTCAGGCGCGCCTCGGGCGTGGTGAACGCGCGGCGCCAGTCCGGCTCGGGCACATCGACGAGCGCGCGGCCGTCGCGGGCAACCACGTGGCCCCGCGCCACCACCGCGGCCGGGCGGGGCTCGGCCAGGTCGGGCAGCAGGCAGAGGTCGGCGTAGCGGCCAGGCGCGATGCCGCCCAGGTCGGCGTCGCGGCCGAGGTAGGTCGCCGGGTTCAGCGTGGCCATGCGGTAGGCGTCGATCGGCGCGATACCACGGCTCATCGCCACCCGGATCAGGTGATCGACGAAGCCGTGGTCCCGGATGAAGGCCGGCATCGAGCCGTCGGCGGTCAGCATGAGCCGCGAGACGAGCGCCGGCGCCTCCTTCAGCGCGTCGAGCAGGCCCGCGAGGTCCGGCCGCAGCGAGGACTCGCGCAGCATGACCGCGATGCCCTGGCGCGCCCGGTCCAGCACCTCGCGGGCGGTGATCGGCTCGTGATCGGAGGTGAGGCCGCCGGCGGCGATGGCGCCGATCTTGTCGGCGGCGGCGCCGGCCGTGTGCCCCTCGACGCGTTGGCCGCGGCGCAGGGCGAGGTCCAGCCGGCCGATCAGATCGCGACGGCCGCCCCAGACGTCCGGCCAGCGCGTGACCTCGCCCGCCGCGAAGCTCCACGGATGCGCCAGCGCGCGCGCGATGTCGGCCGGGCGGTATCGCACCGCCTCGTCGGTGGAGCGGGCCTGGGCGTGCACCCGGATCATCCAGTAGAACTTCAGCGGCGACCGGGCCAGCGCGTCGGCTACGGTGCGGAACGCGCGGAGGCCGCCGAGCTCCCAGATCTGCAACGTGTCGGCGAACACGGTGGTGGTGCCGAGCGGCAGCAGGTGGTGGGCCAGTCCCGAGGGCGTGACCATGTGGGCCGGGTGCACGTGGGGGTCGATGTAGCCGGGCACGAGCACCCGTCCGCCGGCGTCGAGGCTGGCCGTGCGGGGCCCGACCATGTCGTCACGCAGGCCCACGTAGGCGATGCGCTCTCCGGCCACGGCCACGTTGGCGGGATAGATCTCGCCGGTGTAGACGTTGAGCAGCGTGCCGCCCCGCACGTAGAGGTCGGCCGGGGCCTCCCCCCGCGCCACCGCCGTGAGCCGGCGGCGCTGCGCGACGGTGAGCGCCGCCGGGGCTGGCGTCACTTCTTCTTCCGCGCGCTGGCCCGGTAGGCGGCCGTCCCCGCCCGCACACCCGCCCGGAGGCCTCGACCGACGCGGGCGGCCTCGTCGACGGCCTGCCGCAGCTGAGGCTCGGTCTTGCGCAGCGCGCGGGCCACCGCCACCCGCGTGCGCCGCTCCAGGCGCTTCATCCGCTTGCGCGCCAGGCCCCGCGCGCTCTGGGCCTGCTTGCCCAACTCCTTGAGCTGCTTCTGCACCGCGCTCCACTGCCGGTCGAGCGTCGTCATCGGGGCCTCCGCATGGTCGTCGAGTGGAATGCTCACTTCGATTATGCCGCTACAATGTCGTCGTGAGCGAGACCATCGTCGTCAACGACGCCGTCCGGGTGCCTGGCCGGGCGCTCACCCTGCGGGCCGTGCGCGCATCGGGGCCGGGCGGGCAGAACGTCAACAAGGTCGCCACCAAGGTGGACCTACGCGTGGACCTCGACGCGATCGAGGGGCTCACGGAGACGGCCCGAGCCCGGCTCGACACCATCGCCCGCCATCGACTGGACGCCGCCGGCCGGCTCGTGATCACCAGCCAGGCCACCCGCAACCAGGCCCGCAACATCGAGGACGCGCGCGAGAAGGTGCGTCAGCTGGTCGCGGCGGCGCTGGTCCGTCCCCGCGCGCGGATCGCCACCCGGGTGAGCGCCGGCGCCGAGGCCCGCCGCCTCGACGTCAAGCGCCGCCGGGCCGCGCTCAAGCGCGCGCGGGGGCGGCCGGACACCGAGGAGTAACTACCGGCTGTCCTTCATGACGTCCCGGGCGTCGAATCGGGTACCGTTGTCGCGGACGTGGCCGACGACGGTGACGCTTTCACCGCTCCGCAGCGAATTAATGATCGAAGGATCGACCTGCCGCAGATCCACGACCATGACGTGGCCGTCATCGGTCTTGAGATCGATCGACGAGGGAGCCACCCCGACCACCTGACCGCGGAGCCGCTGCGATGGCGGTTCCTTGACCGCCGCCGGCGCCGCCCCCTGGCCCACGCGCGCGGCCTCCGCCGAGTCCGGCTGGATGTGTTCGGCCCGGAACTGGTTGCTCTTGCCGGGGAAACCCATCACGGTCACCGCCTCGTTCGTCGAGAGGGCACGTCGGGTATCGGCGCCGACCTCCGACATGTCCACGTTCAGGACCTGGCCATCGTCGGCCCGGAAGGTCAGCGCCGTGCCCCGCACGCCCTGCACACGGCCGTGAAGGCGTTGCCACTGGCCCTCGTCGGGAGAGGAAGCGCCGCGACGGTCTTCGCGGACGTAGCCAGCCGCCACCCGGTTGGAGGCGGCCACCGCTCCGGCTGCGATGACGCGGTCGCCGGGCTTGAACGTGGTCGACGGCGTTGCCTGCGACATGTCGACGGTGACGTTGCGTCCCTCGTCGGTGCGCACGACGGCCGTCTTGCCACTCACGCTCTGCACCGTCCCGCGCACGCGGTCCCACTTGCCACCCGCCGCCGCTGCGGGCGGCGCCGACGCCGCGACTGGCGGGGCCGTGGCGAGGTACTGTGGGTTCATCGTCCCGTTGGGGCTCTTGATCCACACGTTGGCTGTGCGATCGAAGACGAAGCGTCCCCCCTTGATCAGCCCAGGGACGTCGTTGATGTTCACCACGTGGTACGTGCCCCCGGCGTCAGGACTCTCGAACCGATGATCACGCGGCAGGCGGTAGCCGTCGAGGACGACCCATTGGTCACCGATCGCCGGGGCCGGCGCCGGAGGTGGGGCTACCGCCGGCGTCCCCTTGCTGGCGGCGGTCAGGTACTGCGGGTTCATCGTCCCGTTCGGACTCTTGATCCACACGTTGCCCGTCCGGTCGAAGACGAAGCGTCCACCCGTGATCAGCCCGGGGACGTCGTTGAGGTTCACCACGTTGTACTTGCCCGCGGCGTCGGGGCTCTCGAAGCGGTGATCACGCGGGAGTCGATAACCGTCGACGACGACCTCACCCGAATGCCAGGCCGCCGCGAGCGAAGGGGCAACGATCACGACCGCGACCAGAGCGATGCCGAGAACGATGCGTCTCATGGCTGACAGCCTTCCGTGGTGAGTGAGGAGCAAGCGCAGGGCCAGCCGTTACACGCCGAGTGCGCGAACCTCCTCGCGGTACTTCTCCACGTTGCCCAGCTTGATGTCCTCGTAGCCGCGGATGACGTCGGGCAACCGCGCCGCCCGCACCGCCCGCTCGTAGGTGTCGGCGGAGAGCCCGCCCAGCGCCCGCTCGATCAGCGCGCGGTACTCGCCGATCAGCGCCCGCTCGACGCGGCGGACCTCGGCCCGGCCGAACGGATCGAGCGGCGGTGCCGCGCAGCCGCTTTCATCGCCACGCAGCGCCCGGAAGGCGCCGTCGAACCACGTGCCGAGCTTGAGCTTGCTTCTTCGAGCCGAGCGCGCGCAGCAGCGGCGGATGCAGGTTGTACTGCACCTTCACGCCGCCCGGGAACTCCGCGGCGAGCGCCGCGTGCGACGTCGGCCGTCAGGTGCAGGCGCGCCACCTCGTACTCGTCCTTGTAGGCCATCAGCTTGAACAGGTAGCGGGCCACCGCCTCGCTCAGCCGCGTCTCGCCCGGCACCGCCGCCCGCTCGGCCGCGCGCACCGTGCGCACGAAGTCGACGTAGTGGCGCGCGTAGCGCTGCGTTCTGGTAGGCGATCAGCTCGGGGACGCGGATCTCCAGCAGGCGCCGCAGCTCGCCGTCGGCGCCGACGCGTGTCGACGAGCGCCACCGCGGCCGGCTGCAGCGGCTGCACCGGATCGACGGCGCCGAGCCGCGTGCTCGCTTGACGCGTCTGCCCAGCCAGGCCGGGTCGGCGACGACCGCAGGCGGCCCAGCCCGGAAGGCCTGGGTGTTCATCTCGACCGAGACGCCGTTGAGCGCGATCGCCCGCTCGATGGCGGCGGCGCTGCACCGGGATGCGCGCCGGCCTGGTAGGCGGCCCCCAGCACGATCATGTTGGCGGCCATGTGGTCGTCGAAGAGCGCGCTCGGCCAGCGCCAGCGCGTCGAGGTAGACGTTCTCGTCCTTGCGGGTGACGCGGTCGATGCGAGGTCGACGCAGCCCGCCGCTCGTCGGGGAAGTGCACGTCGGTGTGGGTGACCATCGCCCCCGTCGGCACCTGGCTGGTCGACACCACCGCAATCGTCTTCGTCCGGTCGCGCGTGATCGAGGTTCGGCGCGGCACGGTCGCGGCCAGCACGTCGAAGCCGAGATAGCAGTCGGCGTGCGCCGGCCGCGATCTTGTTCGACAGCTCCTCGGGCGCGCTCGGCGATCTTCAGGTGCGAGACGACCGGCCCGCCCTTCTGGCTGAGCCCGGTCTGGTCGAGGCCGCGCAGGTGCTTGCCGTCGAGCAGGGCCGCGGTGCCGAGCACCTGGTTGATGGTCACGACGCCGGTGCCGCCGATGCCCATCATGAAGACGTTGGCGTCGCGGCGGGACGCGCAGGGCCGGCTCGGTCAGCTCGCGGTCGACCGTGAACGTCTTGCGCGCCTTCTTCCGGGGCGGGCCGAGCGGCACAACGGTGAGGAACGACGGGCAGTCGCCCCGCAGGCACGAGTAGTCCTTGTTGCAGGACGACTGGTGGATCTGGGTCTTGCGGCCGAACTCCGTCTCGACCGGCTGGACGCTCAGGCAGTTCGACTTCACGCCGCAGTCGCCGCAGCCCTCGCACACCGCCTCGTTGATGAACACGCGCATCGGCCGGGTCCGGCAGCTTGCCGCGCTTGCGCAGGCGGCGCTTCTCCGCGGCGCACCGCTGGTCGTGGATCAGCGCCGTCACCCCCGGCGTGTCGCGCAGCATGCGCTGCGCCTCATCCAGCCGGTCGCGGTGCCAGACCTCGACGCCCGGGGCCCAGCGGGCGCCGTCGCCGTACTTGTCCGGCTCGTCGGTGATGACGATGATCCGCTTCGCACCCTCGGCCTCGAGCATGCGCGTGAGCGTCGGGCACCGGCATCGCGCCGGCCGCATCCTGGCCGCCCGTCATGGCGACCGCGGAGTTGTAGAGGATCTTGTAGGTGATGTTCGTGCCCGCGGCCACCGCCTGGCGGATGGCCAGCGAGCCGGAGTGGAAGAACGTGCCATCGCCGAGGTTCTGGAACATGTGCGGCGTGTCCGTGAACGGGGCCATGCCCACCCACTGGGCGCCCTCGCCGCCCATGTGGGTGATGCCGACGGTGCGCCGCTCCGGCATGGTCAGCGCCATGCCGTGGCAGCCGATGCCGGCCGCCGGCCTGCGAGCCCTCCGGCACCACGGTCGAGCGGTTGTGCGGGCAGCCCGAGCAGAAGTACGCCTGGCGCGCCGCAGCGTGAGCGGCAGCCGGCGCGCTCGCGCAGCGCCTCCAGTAGCGCGACGCGCGCGGTGATCGACGTCGAGCTGCAGGCGCTTCTCCAGCCGGCTGGCCACGATCTGCGCGATGCGGTCGGCGTCGAGCTCGCCGTGGGCCGGGACCAGCGGCCGGCCCTGCTCGTCACGCTTGCCGATCACGCGCGGGCGCTCGGCGTCGGTTGTAGAGCGACGTCGCGCACGAACAGCTCGACGAACGGCGCGCTTCTCCTCGACGACGAGGATCTCCTCGAGGCCCGGCGCGAACTGCCGCACGATGCCGGGCTCCATCGGGAACAGCATGCCGACCTTGAGGAGCCGGACGCCGTGGTGCCGCAGCGCGGCCGTCGTCCAGACCCAGCTCGCGCAGCGCCTCGCGCAGGTCGTAGTAGGCCTTGCCGGCGGCGGCGATGCCGAGCCAGGCGTCGCGGCGTGTCGAGCGTGATCCGGTTGATCCCGTTGGCGGCGGCAAACGGCCTTGCGCCGCCTCCAGCCGGCCGTAGTGGATCTCGCGCTCGATGTCGAGGCCGTAAGGGCGGCAGCAGCATCGGGTTCTGGGTGTGGCTGCCACGGCTTGCCCTCGTACTGGAAGCCGGGGTCGACGATCGCCACGCGGCCGGGGCCGACCTGGGCGGTGCCGATCTCGTCGGCGACATTGGTCACGATCTTGAAGCCGACCCATAGCCCGCGAGTAGCGCGACAGCTCGAAGCCGAGCCGGCCGAGGTCGAGGATCTCCTGCACGTTGCCCGGGAACAGGACCGGGAACTGGGCGTCGTAGAAGCGCCACCTCGGAGTGCGTCGGGCAGCGTCGAGGACTTCGAGAGCGGATCGTCGCCGCCCAGCGCCAGCACGCCGCCGTGCTTGCCGATGCCGGCGAAGTTGGCGTGCTTGAAGATGTCGCCGGTGCGGTCGACGCCGGGGCCCTTGCCGTACCAGACGCCGAGCACGCCGTCGTACTTGGCCTGCGGGAAGTAGGTTGGCGAGCTGGCTGCCGTACACGGCGGTGGCGCCGAGGTCCTCGTTGACGCCGGAGATGAACACGACGTTGTGCGTCACTGCAGCAGCTTGGGGTTGCGCTCGAGCGTGAGATCGAACCCCCCGAGCGGCGAGCCGCGGTAGCCGGAGATCAGCGTGGCCGTGTTGAGGCCGCGCCGCCGATCGGCGCGGTGCTGGTCGAGTGGCAGACCGCACCAGCGCCTGGATCCCCGAGAGCAAGATCGTGCCATCCTCTTGACGGTACTTCGCGTCGAGCGAGAAGTCGTGAGCGATCGGCATGGCCCCTCCGGCCGGATTCGAACGATCTGGACGTATGATACGGGCGGCGCCGGATCGGCGCAAATTCACTCACGAGGGGGGCATGGCGATCGAGCTCACGGTCATGATCGAGGCGCAGGAGGGACTCACCTGGGAGCGCTGGCAGGCCCTGGCGCGGATGGCCGAGGACACGGGCTACGCCGGGCTCTTCCGCTCCGATCACCTCACCGGACTGTTCGGTAACCCTGGCCAGGGCTCCCTGGATGCCTGGGCCTCGTTGACGTGGCTGGCCAGTCACACGCGCCGGATCCGGTTCGGCCCGATGGTGTGCCCGCTCACCTTCTATCACCCGGCGCTGCTGGCCAAGCGCGCCGCCGCGGTCGCCGAGCTGTCGGGCGGGCGCTTCGACCTCGGCATCGGCGCCGGCTGGCACGAGGGTGAGCACGCCATGTTCGGCATCCCCTTCCCGCCGCTCCGGGAGCGCATGGACCGGTTCGAGTGCGGCGCCCGCGTCGTTCGCGCGCTCTGGCGGGGCGAGCCCGTCACCCTCGAGCAACCCTACTATCCGCTGCGCGAGGCCCAGTCCTTCCCGCGGCCGCCGGGCGGCGCCGTCCCCCTCGTCGTGGGCGGCCGGGGCGAGAAGCGGACGCTCCGCGTGGTGGCCGAGCACGCCGACGAGTGGAACGTCACGCGCGTCACCCCGGAGGAGTACGCGGCCAAGTGTCGCGTGCTGGAGGCGCACTGCCGCGCCGTGGGCCGCGATCCGGCCACCATCCGTCGCTCGCTGATGGTCCCGGTGATCACCGGACGCACACCGGCCGAGGTGAAGACCCGGCACGCGCGGGCGCTGCAGATCTTCCCCCGCCTGCCAGCAGACCCGGCCGACTGGCGGGCGGCGGCCTTCCTCTATGGAGTGATCGACGAGGTCCGCGATGGGCTGGCTCGCTGGCAGGCCGCCGGCATCGGGCGCGTCATGTTGCAGGTCCTCGACATGACCGACCTCGAGATGGTCGCCCTGATCGGGCGCGAGCTGGCCTAGGCGGGGGCGGTGCCCAGCCCCACGCGGCGCCAGAGGCCGCGGCCGGCCTCGCGCGCGCCGCGCTGCAGCTCGAGGAACAGCGTCTGGTGGCGGACGTTGGGCGGCACCGTCATCACCTGGGCGTAGCCAAGCCGTACCAGCTCGGCGTTGACCATCGTCTCCCCCGTCCACACGTAGGCGAGCAGCCGCCCGTGGCGGTCGCGCGCCTGCACGTCCAGCTCGAGACGTACCCGCTTGCCCTTGACGAGCCGGCGGTTCACCGCGTGGGCCAGGCGCCCGCCCGGCTCCTCGCCCTTGCTCGGATGATGGACCTCGGGAGTGTTGACGCCGATGTAGCGGACCTTCTCGACCTGCTCCCCCAGCCGGACGTGGATGGTGTCACCATCCACGACCCGGACGACGAGGCCCTCGCTGAGCGCGGCGGGCTGGGCGAAGGTCGGGGCGGGCGCCAGCAGCAGGGTCAGCCACAGCGCGAGCGCACGCAGCACCCCTGTACGCTGTCACGGGCCCGGCGACGGTGTCAACGAACGGATACAGCGGGGATCAGGTGGCGCTTGGTCGCAGCAGGGCGCGGATCTTGAGCTCGAGATCCTCCGGCAGGCAAGGCTTGGTGAGGAACGCGTCGGCGCCAGCCTCGAGGGCTCCGTGCTCGATGGCCCGGAACGCGTAGCCGGTGAGGACGATCACGGGGATCCGGCGCGTCCGCGGGTTCAGCCGGAGACGATGGGTCGCGGTGATGCCGTTGAGGCCGGGCATCGCGATGTCCATGACGATCACGTCGGGCCGGAGCGTCTCCGCCAGCCGGATTCCCGACTCCGCCTCGGGCGCCGACACGACCGCGAGTCCCCGGAACGAAAGGTACTCGGTGTAGAGCTCGCGCGTGTGCAGCGAGTCGTCGACGATCAGCACGAGCCCTCGCCCGCGCCGGGCGCGCCAGGGCTTGGAGGCGGTCGGCCAGGCGAGCGGAAACCGCTCGGGGAGACGGTGGGGACGGGGGTGTTCGGCCCGACGTCGCGGGTGGTCGGAGGGCCGAGGCGATGACGCCAGGACTGGACCGATCATTTCGCGCATCGTCGTGCACGCGCAGTGCCACACGCAACCGACATGACGACGCGGATTTGCGTCACATGGCGAGGTGTAAGCGCTGCAAAATACACGAGCCCCTGTAGAAGTTACCAGCCAGCAGGCTGGCGCGATGGGGGACTGGAATCAGCTGAGGCGAACGAACGCGTAGCCGAGCGTGGAGAGCTGACCCACGAGCTCCGCCTGCCGGCGGCGGTCGGAGTGCCGCCGCTCCTGGGGCGTGAGGTCCCGGCCCCGCGCCCGCCGCTCACCCTGGCGCCGGTCGAGGATGACGGTGACGTCTGGCTCGGCCGAAAACTCCCGGGACAGGTACGTGAACAGCTCGGGCTGGTCGCGGTCGACGATGAAGAGGTGTTGGGCCACGAAATAAGTATGTAGCGGATTGCCGGGCGAGCGTCAACGAAAACGGAGCCGGCGCAGCACGCGCGCGGTGTCGCGCATCTTGCGCGACGGGCGCCGGCTCGGGCCGCGGCGCCCCGAGGTGTCACGTTCCTCGACATCCTCCTCGTCGTCCGGATCCACCTGGTCGGAGCCCGTCGCGGCATCCACGAAGGCCTCGGCATCGACGGCCACGGCGCCACTGCGTCGCACGGAGTCTTGCACGGCCCGATCGGAGGTTACGACGATCGCGCCCTCGCGCAGCGTGGTGGCAAGCCGGCGCAGCACGTCGTCGGCCGACTCGGGTGGGCGAGAGAACACGACCTGCACCCGGCCCGGGCTCGGCGAGCCGCCACCGCGCCGCGCGCCGTCGAACACGACCGTAAAATCATCTGACACTCTGGAGGCCAGCCGGGCCAGCAGTGCCAGCAGCGCCGCCCGGCCGGCCTCCAGGCTCTCGGCCTCGCGCGCGTGCAGCTCGGGATCGCGCCGGATGACGTTGTAGCCGTCGACGAGCCACCGCATCACCGCCGACCGTCGAGCACGCCATCCACCCACGCCGACCGCGCGCGCTCGTCGGTGAACTCCGGCGTGGCGTCGGGGATGCCGGTGAAGTACACGATCCGGGCCGCCCGCCCGGCCCGCAGGTCGTCGACGCCAGCCGCCAGCCGCAGCTCGGTGCGCGGGTGATCGGCGAAGGCGCCGCGCGGCACGCGCAGCACCACCGGCCCGGCGATCACCACCGGCGCCGCCCGTACCACGCGGGCGGCGGAGAACGGATCCACACCCTCGGCGGCGACCGCGCCCACGGATGGCTCCCGCGCACTCACGGTGATCACGACGAGGGTGGAGGCCTCGTCGCCCGCGCGCAGCACCGACCACACCACGCGCACGCCGGCGCCGGTGAAGATCGCGTCGGCGCCGTGCACCAGCGACGCGGGTTGGGCAAGGGCCGATCCGCTCACGCTCAGGACGACCGCCGCGATGAGGGCGGCGCGCCTCACCGGCGCGGCCCCAGCACGCGGGCGCCGTGGGCGGGCAGCCGCACGTCGACGCGATCGCCAGGGGCGAAGGTGCCGCGCCGGATCGGATCCCACCCGCAGACGAGCAGGCTCAGGTCGTGCCAGCGCACGGTGTACTCGATCTTCTCCCCCAGGAACGTGCGGGAGACGACCACGGCCGAGTCGTGCTCGCTCGCGGCCGGGTCCAGGTCGATCGTCTCCGGCCGTACCGCCAGCAGGACGGCCCCGTCGAGCCCCGCGCCCCCGGCGTGCACGCGCTGGCCGTGCACGTCGACGACGAGCCCACCGCCCTCGGCACCGACCACCCACCCCGGCACGCGGTTGAGCCGGCCGACGAACTCCGCCACGAACGGGGTGGCCGGCCGGGCGTAGAGGTCCTCGGCGGTGCCGACCTGCACGAGGTCGCCGCGCTCCATCACCGCGATGTGATCAGCGATGGCCATCGCCTCCTCCTGGTCGTGCGTCACGTAGACCGTCGTGATGGCCAGCCGTCGCTGCAGCTCGCGGATCTCCTCGCGCATGTGCACGCGCAGCCGGGCGTCGAGGTTGGACAGCGGCTCGTCGAAGAGCAGCACCTTGGGGCGGATGACGATGGCCCGGGCCAGCGCCACCCGCTGCTGCTCGCCACCCGAGAGCTGACTGGGGAACCGCCGCTCGTAGCCGGTCAGGCCGACCAGCGCCAGCACCTCGGCGGCGGCGCGGTCGATCTCGGCCCCCGACCACCGCCGCACCCGCAGCCCGTAGACGACGTTCTCGAAGACGGAGAGGTGGGGAAAGAGCGCGTAGCTCTGGAAGACGAACCCGATGTCCCGCTCGTTGGCCAGGCGCCCGGTGACGTCGGTGTCGCCGATCCAGATGCGGCCGCTGGTGGGCGCCTCGAAGCCGGCGATCATCCGTAGCGTCGTCGTCTTGCCGCAGCCGGACGGGCCCAGCAGGGTCAGGAAACGGCCGGGTTCGACGGCCAGCGACACCTCGCGCACCGCCGTGACCTCGCCGCGCGCGCGGTCGCGGAAGCGCTTGCCGACCGCCTCCAGCCGGATGCCGGCCGTCGCCACCCTACCCGCCCAGCACGCTGGCCAGCGGCGCCCCCGGCGTGCGCAGGCGGCGCAGGGCGAGGGCGACCAGGCCGAGGGCGACGAAGACGATCGCCACCACGAGGACCGAGAAGGCGGCGGCGGCGCCGAGCGACAGCTCCGTCATGTTCTCGAGGATGCGCACGGTGATGAGCGTCCAGCTCACCGAGACCAGGAAGATCGTGGCGCTGATCGCCGTCATCGAGCGGATGAACACGACCGTGAGGCCGGCCACCAGGGCCGGCAGCACCAGCGGCACCGTCACCCGCCGGAAGGTCGTGACGCTGCCCGCCCCCAGCCCTCGCGACGCCTCCTCGATCGAGGGATCGATCTGGTGCAGGAGCGCGACGGTGGCGCGGATGCCCGTCGGGCTGTAGCGGAACACGTAGGCGGCGATGATCAGGGTGGCGCCGCCGGTGAGGGCCAGCGGCGGGTCGTTGAACGCCAGCAGGTACGCGATGCCGACGATGGTGCCGGGCAGCGCGTAGTTGACCATCGACAGCGTCTCCAGCAGCCGCCGGCCCGCGAAGCGCCCGCGGGCGAGCAGCCAGCCGAGCACCACGCCGTAGAGGGCGCCGAGCGGGGTGGCGATGGCCGCGATGATCAGCGTGTCGTGGATGGCCTTGCGGCCGGCCGTGAAGACGTTGGCGTAGTGGGCCAGCGTCAGCGTCTCGTCGGCGCCGAAGGCCCGGACGAGCGAGGCGTAGAGCAGGAGCGTATAGAAGTACAGGATGAGCGTGGACACGCCGAGGCAGCCGGCGAGCAGCGGCCACCGCGCCCACGGCGCCAGGCTCTTGATCGTGGTGGCGGGGCCGGCCTTGCCCGTCACCGTCACATACACGCGCCGGGCCACCCACGCCCGCTGCAGCAGGTAGACGCCGAAGGCCGGCACCAGCAGCGCGAACGAGAGCACCGCGCCCCCCGTGAAGTCGAACAGCCCGGTGATCTGCAGGTAGGCCTGGGTCGGGAGCACCGGGAAGGCATTGCCGGCCAGGATCAGGGGCGTGGCGAAGTCGGCCAGCGAGGCGGCGAAGAGCAGCAGGAACGCATTGGCGAGGCCGGGGATGGCCAGCGGCAGCGTGACGGTGCGGAACACGCGCGCCCGCGAGGCGCCGAGGCTGAAGGCCATGTCCTCCACGTTGGCGTCGATGCCGGCCAGGATCCCCTTGAGCGTGAGATACGCGATCGGGAAGTACGTCAGCGTCTCGGCCAGCAGCGTGGGGCCGAGGCCGTAGGCGCTCACGTCCCGCAGTCCGAGCAGGTGATAGGTGACGAGCCCGCGGGGACCGAACGAGAAGATCACGGCGATGGCGGTCGTGAACGGCGGCGAGATGAGCGGCAGGACGGTGGCGACGTCGAGCACGCGCGACCACGCCCGCGGCAGACTGGCCCGCACGGCGGCGAACGCGAACACGAAGCCCAGCACGGTGCCGGCCACGCCCACCAGCCCGGCCAGCAGCAGGCTGTTGGCGAAGGCCCGCCGCTGGTGGGCCTCGCCGAAGATGGCCGTCACGTGCTCCAGGGTGGGCCGGCCGTCGCCCCCGACGAAGGCCTTCAGCAGCAGCGTGCCGAGGGGGTAGACGACGAACAGGGCGAGCAGCGCCCACAGCACGAGCAGCGTCACCGCCAGGGCCGGATCGCGCCAGACCCCGCGCGCGGTCAGGGGTTCGCGATCTCCCGGACCCAGCGTTCGACCACGCGCTTGCGGTTGGCTCCCGCGTAGGCGTCGTCGATCGGGAAGATCTTCGCGCCCTTCAGCACCTCGGCCAGCCCGGCCTCGACCTTCACCTCGGGATGAGCGGGCACGAAGTTGATCTTGTGCTTGGCGTACAGGGTCTGCATCGCCGGCGACGTCGCCCAGTCGATCAGCTTGCGGCCGAGCGCCGCGTTCTTGGCGCCCTTGAGCAGCGCGATGCCCTCGGCGGCGGTGCCGATGCCCTCCTTCGGGAAGGAGATCGAGACGTCGTAGCCTTCCTGCTTCGTCTTGAGCGCGTCGACGATGAAGAAGATGCCGGCGCCGGCCTGACCGAGCCCGACCGGGATGGTGCCGCCCCCGCCCGACTTGGTGAAGACCTGCACGTTGGGCCGCAGCTTCTTCATGTAGGCGAACGCCTTGTCCTCGTCGCGGCCGTTGACCTCGAGGATCGAGAAGATCCGGGTGACGGCGGTGCCGGAGGTGCGCGCATCGGCCATCTGCAGCTGGTTGCGGTAGGCCGGATCCAGCAGGTCTTCCCACGAGGCGGGCGGCTTGAGCCCCTTGTCCTTGAGGAACTTGTTGCTGCTCATGAAGACGAGCGGGTCGTCGGCCATCGCCACCCACAGGCCGTCGGCCTGGCGGAAGCGGGCCGGCAGCGCGGCGAAGGCCGGCGGCTTGTAGGGCTCGAACACGCCCTCCTTCTCCCCGGCCGCGAAGGTCTCCACGGGGCCGCCGAACAGCACGTCCACCCGGGGGTTGTTCTTCTCGGCGATCACGCGCACCAGCGCCTCGCCCGAGGAGAACCGCACGAAGTTCACGTGAATCCCGGTCGCCTTCTCGAACTCCTCGAACATCGGCTTGGCCCAGTTCTCGGGCCAGATCGAGTAGGCGTTGAGCGTCTCGGCCGCCGGCGCGAGCCCGGGGATCAGCAGCGCGAGCATCAGCAGCACCACGGTGAGCCGTCGCATGGAGTCTCCTCTCCTGCCGTCGGGCCTGGCGCCGAGGATCGACCAGCGGCGCGACGGTGTCAACGATCGTCGTGGCGCAGGGGCAGCGGGAACGAACGCCGGGCCAGGAAGCGATCGAGGCCGCCGCGGCCCTCGTCGGAGGCGACGAGCCGACCGAACTCGCGCGCCTCGGCCTCGAGGCCGGCCGTCACCCCCTGTGCGAATCCCAGCCGCACCAGCTCCAGGATTGCGCGGGCCGGCGCCGCCCGCGGCACCCGCTCGTGGTGAGCGAGCAGCCGCTGGATCTCGGGATCGCGCTCGACGTTGGGGAAGGCCAGCGTGCCGGCCTCGGTCAGCGGCGACCACAGCGCGCCGGTGAAGCTGCCGTCGGCGATGCGCCGGGCCACCCCGAGGGCGTGGGCCAGCGCGTCGGCCGGCGCCACCTCGTCGACCACGCCGAGCGCCAGCATGCGCTCGGCCGAACGCCGGCGGCCGTCGAGCAGCACCGCGAGGGCGTCGACGAGCAGCGGGAACATCTGGCCGCCGCCGCGAGCCCGCCGCGCGGCCAGCCGCGGCAGCATCTGGGTGCCACCGAAGCCGGGGATGACGTGCAGGTTGATCTCCGGCTGGCCCAGCTCGGCCCGCCGCGGAGGCCACGCGGTACGCGCACGCCATCTGCAGCTCGTTGCCGCCGCCCAGCGCGTAGCCGTCGACCGCGGCGATCATCGGCGCCGCCATCCGCGCGATGCGCCCGAACAGCGCCTGGGCCCGGGTGGCCAGCGCCGCCACCTCCTCGGCGCTTCGGAACGCGCGAAGCTGGCGGATGTCCGCGCCGGCCACGAACAAGTTCCCCCCACCGGTGAGGACCGCCGCCTTCAGCTGCGGCTCCGCCTCCAGGGCGTCGAGCGCTCGCTCGAGGTCGTCCAGCGTGGCGCCGCTGAGCGCGTTGGCCGGCGGCACGTCGATCGTCACCAGCGCCACGCACTCGGGCCGCCCCGGCCGCACCGGATCGATCCGCAGCCGCACGGCCTTGCCGTCGACGAAGCGCGAGCCCCACGCCTCGTACACGGCGCGGGCCGCGCGGAGGCCGTCGAGGGCGGCGGTGGCGCCGACTCGAACGGTCAACGTGCCAGCGTGACGGTTCTCGTGGATGGCCTGGTGCGCCTCGGCGAGCTCGTCCCAGGCGTGCACCGCGGGCGGGTGGATCGCCAGCGCGCCCGCCTCGATCAGCCGCACGACCTCCTCGGCCTGGTGGGCGTTGGACAGGTGGCTGCCGAGGATGGCCAAGCCCGGGAACAGCACGCGCTTCTGGTGCATCCACACGTTGGGCGCGTAGAACGAGAGCCGATCCGCGGCCGTGTCTTCCAGGTAGACGATCACGCCGGTGAACGGGCGGGCCAGGAAGGTGCTGACGCCGAGGGTGTCCTGTCCGGCCCGCTCGACGACGAGATCGGGATTGCCGCGCGGATTGTCGGGAGCGGCGAGCAGCCGGCCCACCGCCAGGCCGAAGGGCTTGAGCGTGGCGTCCTGGTAGGCGCGGTAGCCGTCGGGATCGGTGTCGTAGTCGGGCATCGCCTCCGGCCACCGCAGTCCCGCCGTACGCGCCAGCGTTTCCAGGCTCACCACACCTTGCACGCGATGGGCCGCCTGCACCGCGGCCGCCTCGGCGTCCGTGCGGGTGGCAACCACCACGCGGGCGCCGGCCCGCAGCGCCGTCGCGACCGCGTCGGCGCCAACCGCGTCGCCGGCGCCGCGCCAGTAGACGAGTACGCCGTGGGTGGGCCGCAGACCCGCCCGGCCCAGCATCTCGACGGCCGGGGCCGTCCCCGGCTTGCCGAGGAAGGTCAGCGTGTAGCCGCTGGTGGCGCCGTAGAAAACCAGCCGCCCGCCGGGGCCGAGCAGATCGATCATCCGGGCAAACAGATCGCGCCCGACCGAGGAGACGACGACATCGATCGGCGCCCCGTCGTTGGCGTCGCGCACGAGGTCACCGAGCTTGCGGCCGGCCGTTGTCCACGCGCCCCGTGCGCTGCGGTCGAGCGGCACCGGCGTGAAGACCCCGGCCACGGCCGGGTCCTTGCGATTCACGAACGCGCGAGCGCCGTGGGCCAGCACCAGGCGCCCCTTGTCCTCGGTGGACACGAGGCCGGTCACGCGGGCGCCGCGCAGGACGGCGCAGGCCACCGCGTAGAGCCCGGTGCCGCCGGCCGCGCCCTCGACGAACACGCGCTCGTCGACGCCGACGCGCGCCACGTCGAGGAGGGCCTTGTAGACCGTCTCGAGGTCCAGCATGTACGACGAGGCCTCGGGCAGCGTGAGCCGCTCGGAGTGGGCCAGGAGCTGGGGGGCCTGGCAGCGCACGAACTGGCAGAACGACCCGTCCGGTGTCTCGTAGCCCTGGATCTTGAACTCGGCGTGCATGGGGTCTTCGCCCGCCCGCGGCGACAGGAGGTTCGACACGCCGGGGTACAGCACGCGCAGCTCGCCGGTCTTGAGGCGGCCCTCGCGCGCCGTCTCGCTGCCCAGCGCGGCGACCACCACGACGGCCCCGCTGCCCGGCACGTGCAGATCGCGATCGTGCAGGTCGAAGACGGAGATGGGCACGCCGCGCGCGGCGAACAGCGTGTTGTAGGTCAGCCCGGCGTAGAGCACGTAGCCGATGGCCTCGTCGGGCGCCGGGCGAGGCACCGGGAGGGTGACGCGGTGGAGCGAGGCCCGTGGCTCGTCGTGGGCGGGCCGGCCGAGGCGGTCCTTGACCACCGCCCACGCGTGCTGGCGGGCCGGGAGCGGATCGAGCCCCGGCCGGAACGCCGCCCCGAGCGGCAGGGCTCCGTCGTCGTCCGCGAACCAGCCCGTGTCGATGTCGGCGCCCATCAGGCGATCTGCACGACCCCCGGCTCGAGCGGCTTGAACCGCTCGGCGACCTCGGGGTCGTGGCCGGCGACGATGCGCGATCGGTCGCCGGCCAGCGCGTGGATCGTGTCGAAGCCGGCCAGCATCTGGGGCAGGCTGGTGAACAGTTGGGCCGGCTGGTAGCGCTCGACATTGCGGTAGAAGTGGGCGGCGTCGGAGGTCAGCACGATCCGGCCCTTCTCCGTCTCCACCGTCACGATCTGCAGCCCGGCCGTGTGCCCGCCTAGCCAGCGCACGTGGAGGCCGGGGAACACCTCCTGCTCGCCCTCGACGGCGCGGACGCGATTGGCGTAGGTCATCCGGACCAGCGCGGCCAGCGAGGGAGCGCTGGCGACGACCTTGTAGGCGTCGTAGCGCGCGACCGGCCCCGTCCAGAACGCGATCTCCTCCTTCTGGATCCAGAACTCGGCGGCCGGGAACAGCGAGTGGCCCGCCCAGTGGTCCCAGTGCAGATGCGTGATGAGCGCCGTCGGGATGTCGGCCGCCTTCACCCCGAGCTTCTCCACCATCGCCGCCGGGCTCACGAAGTTGGCGATCCCCCGCTCCGCGGCATCCTCCTGCCGGAAGCCGGTGTCGACGAGCACCGGATACGGCCCACCCAGGATCAGCCACACAAAGAAGTGCAGCGTGACCGGCTCGTGCGAGGCCTCCCGGAAGAAGAACTGGCACGCCGTCGTCTGCCGCTCGCCATACTTCAGCGCAAACACCTTGAGCATCACTCTCTCCTATGACTCTCGCGGGCGTGCCGCCGCGGAACGCGCGCGCTCAGCCGCCGAGTTCGCGTCGCGCGAGGCGGGCGCCGGCGCCGAGCGCGTGCAGCTTGGCGCGGGCGACGGCCCGGGGCAAGGGCACCATGCCGCAGTTGGTGCACGGGTACAAGCGATCGGCGGGCACGTACGCGAGGGCGCGCCGGATCGTCGCCGCGACCTCGGCCGGCGTCTCGACGGTGGTGGAGGCGACGTCGATGCAGCCAACCAGCACGTCCTTGCCGGCCAGCAGGCCGAGCAGCGACAGGGGAACGCGCGAGTTGGCGCACTCGAGCGAGACCTGGTCGATGCGGCTCTGGGCGAGTAGCGGGAACGTCTGCTCGTACTGGCGCCACTCCCCGCCCAGCGTCTGCTTCCAGTCGATGTTGGCCTTGATCCCGTAGCCGTAGCAGATGTGGACGGCGGTGGTGCAGCCGAGGCCGTCGATGGCCCGGTGCAAGGCCTCGATCCCCCAGGCGGCCACGTCGTCCATGTACACGTTGAAGGCCGGCTCGTCGAGCTGGAGCACGTCGAGCCCGGCGGCCACCAGCTCGCGCGCCTCCTCGTTGATGATCCGCGCGAACTCCAGCGCCAGCCGCCGGCGGTCGCGATAGTGCTCGTCGGCCAGGGTGTCCACGATGGTCATCGGCCCCGGGATCGTGAACTTCAGCCGACGCTCGGTGTGGGCCCGGGCCCACCGGACCTCGTCCACGTGGATGGGGCTCCGCCGGGCGAGCGGGCCGGTCACGGTAGGCACCTCGGCCTTGTAGCGGTCGGCCCGGATGCCGATGGTGACGCGGCGGGCGAAGTCGATCCCCTCGATCCGTTCGAGGAAGCCGTGGACGAAGTGCTGGCGCGACTGCTCGCCGTCCGTCACCACGTCGATGCCGGCCGCCTCCTGGTCCTTGAGCGCCGCCAGCACGGCGTCGCGCTGCCCCTCGGCCAGCGTCTCCGGCGGCAGCCGCCACGGCGCCCACAGCCGCTCCGGCTCGGCCAGCCACGGCGGCTTGGGCAGGCTCCCCGCGATCGTCGTGCGTAGCATCGCGTCCCTCCCCTCAGCGCACGGGGGCCGGGCGCCGGCGGACCAGGGCGGCGGCGGCGCCGCGCACCACGCCCCCGAGCCGCCGGGCGTGGGCCCGGTAGAGAGCGGGCGCCGATCCCGCGGCGATCCCGTACCGCGCGCGCATCCATCCCGCCGACGGCCACAGGGCGCGCGCCAGCGCGGCGCCCACGTCGCGGGGGTGATCGACCAGCAGCAACGTGACGAGATGCTCGAGGCGCACGAGCCGGCGGTCGTCGCCGTGGCGGACGAGCGCGGCCAGGAGCCGGGCCCGCGGACCCCGGGGGCGCAGCGCGTCCAGGATCGCCGGCGGCACCGGAGCCTCGAACAGGGCGCGCGCGCCGAGCAGCGCGAAGAAGAGCGCGCGGCGCACGCGCCAGCGCGCGGCGCGCGCCAGTACGGCCGCCCAGTCGAGCGCGTCGGCCTCCCGGTCAAGCACGCGCGCGAGGTCGTGGTAGCGCAGCAGGCCGGCCAGCGTGTGGTGCACGGCCAGGTGGGCGGCCAGATACAGCACCAGGTCCGCGCGCCCGAGGCCGCGCGCCGGCGCCCCCGCCACTGTGATCGGCACGCTCCGCTCCCAGATCTCCGCCTCGCCGGCGTTCCAGACGAAGCGCGGCTCGGTGAGCAGCGTCCAGTGCAGGTCGATCCGCACGCCGCCCGGCGTCTCGTAGAGCGTGGCGCCGTCGTAGGCGATGTCGAAGTCCCACGAGTGCTCGTCGGCCACGCGGCGATGGCCCAGATCACGCAGGGCGGCATCCATCCGTAAGCGGTCGGCGGCCCGCACGAGCAGGTCGAGGTCGCTGAACGGACGCAGCGCCGGATCGGGATAGACCTGCTCGGCCAGCACCGGGCCCTTGAGGACGATGATGTCGAGGCCGGCGGCGGCGGCGTGGCGAAGCACGCCGGCCAGCTCGCGGCTCATCAGCAGGTGGCGGGCGCGGCTGGTGGCGAGATCGTCGGTGAGGCGGCGGCGCGCCGCTGGCGGAACGCCGGGCCAGCCGGCGGCGGCCAGCGCGTGGGCCAGCGCCGGCGCCAGGTCCTCGACGTCCGCGGTGATGAGGACGTCCGGCCAATCGATCCCGTCCGGCGGCGCCGGCGCCGGTCGCCCGGTGCCGATGGCGGCCACGCAGGCGACGAGCCAGGCGCGATCGGCCGTCGCGCTCACTGGCTCCGGCGGACGGGGGGCGCCAGCGAGGCCGGTACCACGGCCACGCCGGCCAGCTCGGAACCGGCCAGCGCGTGCTCGCAGGCCGCGCGCGACGGCCCGTAGAGGTCGCCGTCCTCGACCAGCGCCTGGCCCGGACAGCGCGTGCAGAAGGTGGCGGCCTCACAGCCGGCGCAGGTGTGCAGATCACGGATGCGGATCGCCCGCACCTCGCGCATCGAGCGCGAGTCCGACCAGATCTCGGCGAACGGCGTCTCCCGGACGTTGCCGCAGGCCAGCGGCAGCGCCACGCACGGCATGACGTCGCCGTAGGCGCTCACGTAGCAGGCGTTGTGACCGGCCCCGCACGCGATGTCGTCGAGGTCCGGCCGCTCGGCCGGCACCGCCGTCGGCAGCGGGTCGGGGTTGAGGGTGGTATCGCCGAGGACGCGCCGCATGTCGGCCCGGCCGATGCGCAGTCGCACTGTCTCGAGGTCGCCGTCGTTGCGGGCGGTGATCATGGGATCGATACCGCACGCCGCCCCCAGGCGCTCGGCCAGCGCCTGCACGCCGCGATAGCCGCCGACGGTGTCACGCATGAGCGGGCAGTTGATCTTGACGCCGACGCCGGCCGCCCGCAGCCGCTCGATTCCGGCCACGCTGCGGGCCAGCGAGCCGGGGATCTTGGTGACGGCGTCGTGGCGGGCGGGGTCGACGCTGTAGATGCTCACGTCGACCTGGCGCACGCCCAGCTCGCGCAGGCGGCGGGCGCGCTCCTCGGTGATCAGCAGCGCGTTGGTCTTCAGCCGCAGGTCGAACCGCAGCTGCTTGGCCTCCGCGATCAGCTCGAAGAGGTCGCGGCGCAGGAAGATCTCGCCGCCGCTGAAGGTCAGGTACAGGGTGCCGGCGTGGGCCAGGTCGGCCAGGAGCGCCTTCACCTCGGCTGTGGTCAGCTCCTGCCGGTCCTCGATGACGCGGTAGCAGTGCACGCACTGCTCGTTGCAGCGCATGGTGAGGTCGACGTGTACGGACAGCGGGATGGCGCGCGCCATGGTGCGCTCGACCACGCGCTCGCTCAGCGCGCTCATCGACCGCTCACGACGCCTTGGGGCGGGCGTTGCACTTGCCGCCCTGGGCGGGCCGCTTGCCGCAGGCCAGCGCGGTCGTCTCGAAGATCTGCTCGCTCACGATCGCCGGCGCCTCGTAGGGGCGCTTGCCGGGCTCCACGCGTTCGGACTCTCCCATGCGACTCCTCCGTCACGCCGCCGGGGGCGCGTCCAGGACGGTCAGCAGACCGCGTCGGCAGAGCTGCTCGACGAACGCCAGCGCGTCCCGCGCGGCCGTCGCGCGGTCGACGTCGAACTCCTCGCACACGCGGCCCACGATGCTGGCCAGCGCGGTGCGACCGTCGGCGGCCTCCCAGATCAGGGTGCCGACCGGGTTCAGCGTGTGCAGCGTGCTGTCCTCGGGCGAGACGATGACCACCTCGCCCTCGTAGACGCGCCAGGCCGCGCGTGGATTTTGGACGGGGTAGCCGTCAGGCACCGTGGATCGTCTCCCAGACGGACGCCTCGGGGCGGAAACCCAGCGCGAAGCACGGCACCCGCTCGACCAGCGCGCCCGCCACCTCCAGCACGCGCGCCACCAGCGCCGGCTCCGCCGCGAAGAAGAGGACGTTGGGCAGCAGCGATTGCAGGGCCTGGCGCGGCGTCAGCGGGGTGGCCGCGTGAGACTCGGCGTGCCGCAGGAAGTGGACCGCCGCCAGCGGGACCGCGGCGTTGCGGCCGGCCTCGCCCAGTTCGCCCCAGAACGGTGAGCCGTAGCAGCGGGCGGCGCCGTCGTCGCCGAGCCGCACGATGGAGATCTCGTCACTCAGCAGGGTGGCGTCGGGCGACAGCCGCGTGAGTGTCGTCTTGCCGCTGCCCGAGCGCCCGGGGAACATCCAGCTGCGGGGGCCATGGCCGAGGCTGGCCGCGTGCACCAGCAGGGCCCGCGCCTCCAGCAGCGCCAGCGAGTAGGTCACGCGCAGGAAGGTGTCGACGGCGACGTGGTCGACGGCGCCGAGGGCCAGCGTGCCGGTCCGGGCGGACACGTCGAGGATCGCGGCGAAGTCGTGGCGCTCGACGGCGAGGCGGCCGAGCCCGCCGGCGCGTCGCACGACCACGTCCTCGAGGTCGACGACACCCTCGGGGCGGAGGCCGACCGTGATCCGCCAGTCGGGCGGGGCCGTGGAGAGGAAGCCGTCGTAGCGGGCAGCGACGACGTCGAGCACCGCCGGCTCGACGGTCATGAACGCGGTGCGGACGCCGCCGATCTCGACGGTGAGCTCATCCACGGCGCACCGCCCGGACGGCCCGGTACAGCCAACGCGCCGGCGGCAACAGTCGGGCCACGGCTGGCGCCACCGCGACGATGAGGCGGCCGCGCCGGCGCGCCCGCGGCGCGTCGAAGGCCGTGCGCCGGCCGCGCCGCTCGCGAGCAATCACCCAGCCCAGCACGGCGGCGTCCGGCACGACCTCGACGTAAGCCAGGGCGTCCCCCCTCGTCACGAAGCCTCGATCCTCGCGCGCTATCACGCGGTGCAGGCAGAGCCCGCCCGACGGCGGCTCATAGCATATAACATCGCCGATTCCGATCTCGGCGGCGCCCGCCGGCCGGACGACGAGCACGTCGCCGTCGCGCAGGAAGGGGAGCATGCTGTCGCCCCGGGCGAGCACGCGCAGCGTGGTGCCGCGCCGCAGGGAGTCCGCGGCAAGGGCGTCGAGGCGGCGGGTCGGCTCCGGCGTGGCCAGCTCTACGGCGCCGTCAGCACGAACCCGCGGCGGGCGATCGGAGCCTCCTCGTCGTCCAGGAACAGCTCCACGCACCAGGCACCGTACAGGCCGGCGTCGACGATCGCGGTGCCGCCGACGGGCAGGCGAGTCGTGACCGACAGGGGCCGGCCGGTCGCCGTGAAGACGCCGGTGTAGCGCTGGTAGAGGGAGCCGTCGGGACTGAAGATCTCCAGCCGCTGATGGTGGACGTCCTCCAGCTCGTTCCAGGTGGCGATGATGCGCAGCTCGCGAAGCTCGGCACCGGGGAACTCGCCCCCGAGACGGGTGACGCCGTTGGCGACGAGACCGGTGAACGAGAGACGACCGTCGGCGAAGCCCCCCGGCACCCGCACACGGCGATGCTGTTGCACGCAGTCGCCATCGGCGCTCGCCGTGGGCGGCGCCGCGGCCGCCATCACCAGGACCAGGCCGAGCGCGCCGAGCAGCCGCCGGGTCACGGCAGGCTCTCGGCGGTCAGGCCGATCTTGTAGAGCGTGCCGTCCGTGGTCCCCACGTAGAGCTCACCGGTCGTCTCGGTCGACACCGGCCCCACGCTCAGCGTGCCGCTGCCGACGGTGAGGGTCTTGGTGACGGCGCCCGTGGCCAGGCTCAGCTGATAGAGGACACCGTTGGAGCCGCCGACCCACATCGAGCTGTTGGCAGGCAGGAGCTGGGCCACCGTGCCCGCGCTGACCGGCTTCGTCTTCCACAGCGTGGAGGCCGAGGAGACGCTGGCCAGCGCCCATACGTTGCCGTCCGTCGTGACGAAGTACAGCTGGCCGGGGAGGTTGAAGTCCTCCCACACGAACCCCTTGAACGCGCTACCGCTGGCGATCGTGTTCGTCGTCTTGGTCAGTGTGGCCAGGTCGACGATGTGAAGGATGCCGGCCTCGTCGCCGACCAGCAGCTTGGTGTTGTCGAAGAGCACGCTGGGGGCGGTGGTGAAGTCCCCGCCCGAGAACCGCGCGAGCAGCGCGCCGCTGGCGGCGGCGTCGAGGATCCAGATCCCATTCTGCGCCCCCCCGCTTCCGTCGCGGCTCGTCACGTACAGGCGGTCTCGGGCGTAGTCGACCCACGGCTGTCCCAGCACCTGGTCCATCGGGCAGCCGCCCACGCACGGCGCCGTGTTGAGGGTGGCCGGGCTGAACGTCCACAGCACCGCGCCCGTGTCGGAGCGGAGCGCGAACACCTTGTTGTTCGTGAAGCCGCCCGATCCGGTGCTGTTCATGGTCGCGACGAAGATGACGTCGTAGCTGCCGGGATAGGCCGCGGTCATCGCGCTGCTGAAGAACTCGCGCAGGTAGGTGCTGACCGAGGCCTGGACAGCGTCGGCGTTGAGCTTCCTCGTCCAGTTGGTGACGCCCGTGGCCGGGTTGACCGAGTACACCCAGCCGCTCTGGTCGGCGGCCACGACCGATTCGCCGGCGCCGAGCGGGAACACGCTGACGTAGCCCTGCACGCCGCCCAGCGTGTGGCCGGGCACGCTGGCCCAGGCGCCCGTCGTCGTGTTCACCGAGAGCAGCTTGCCGGCGTTGGAGCCGAAGGACACGCGGCCGGTGCCGGCCACGGCCGGGTTCAGCGCGGCGCCGCCCACCGTGATCGACGTCCACTGCACGGGGCCACCCCGAGGCGTCACCGTCCCCGTCGCCCCCCCGATGTAGCAGGGCGCCGTCGTGCAGGAGCCGACCGGTCCCGCCTTCGCCCAGACCTTGTAGTAGTAGGTCGTGTTGACGATCAGGCCACCGGCGGAGTAGCTGGGATCGGAGCCGACCGTGCCGCTGTAGACCACGAGACCGTTGCCGATGGTCTGGCCGGCCGTGTAGGACGTCCCATTGCTCGGCGTCCCGCTGATCGGCGCGATACCGCCCACGATGATCACGGGGTTCGCGGCCGACCAGTTCACGGTCGCGGTCGTGCCGATCGCGGACGCCGCCACCGCGCACAGCGTGTCGGTCGTGACGCCGCTAGCAGTGTTGCAGCGGAAGAACGACACGGCGAACCAGGCGGCCGCGATGGTGCCGACGTTGCTGCTGCCCAGCCGGGTGAAGGTGACGCTCGACGACGTCGAGCCGCTGGAGCCATTGAGGGTGCCGGTGAGTGCGACGTCGTCCAGGCGCCCGGTCGAGCCGGAGTCGCCTGCCGAGTTCGCGAAGAACAGCGCCGTGCGCGTGGTGTCCACGGTCGTGATGTTCGTGGTGGCGGTGGTTGACGACCCCGTCATGGTAGTCGTCCCGTTCAGCACGGTGCTGCCGTCGCTGAGCGACACGACCTGCCAGGCCAGGTCGACCTGCCGGTTGTTGCCGGTCGTGGTCACCACCCGCGAGAACTGCACGCCGGTGACGGCGGTGCCCGAGGTCAGGAACTCGCCCCGCACGTTGTACTCGCCCTCGACGCCGGCCACCGCGGTGCCGGCCTTGCCCGTCACGAGGATGAACGACTTGCTGGTATCGACGGCCGTGCCCAACGTCACCCGGTTGGTGAGGCCGTTGGTGCCGCCGCTGGCCAGCGCGCACGCCGGCGTGGCGCTGCTGCCGCCGATGCAGGAGGTGCCGCGCTGCACCGAGGCGCCCTCGAAGGTCACGACCTGCCAGGCCACAGTGACCGTCTGCGCGCTCTGCCCGTCGTTGCGCGTGAGCTCGAGGCTGGTCGTAGTGCCGCTCGTGCACGGCGCGGCGCCCGTGCCGAGGATCGCGCGCACGGTCCATATCTCGTCGCGCGCGGCGCTGCTGTCGGTGCTGCGCACGGAGGTCAGCACGAAGCTCTTGGTGCAGTCCACGGCCGTCAGCGTGGGCGTCGCGGTGGGGGTCAGGCTCGTCCCGCTGAAGGTGGCGATCCCGCGCTGGACCGACACGCCGGCGTCGAACTCGGCGACGTAGTACTGCACGCGCGTGGTGGTGTTGCCGGGTGCCACGCTCGGCGTGATCGTCAGCCGCGGCGTGCCGCCGGTCGTGTTCAGATCGCAGGTGAACAACCCGGCGTCGCCCGAGCTGTTGGCCGTGCGGGTCGAGCAGACGACGAAGGCCCTGGTGATGTCGATGCCGCTGAGCGTGACCTGGGTGGGCGTCGCGCTGTTCGGCAGGCTGGCGGTGCCGCTCGTGACCGTGTTGACGATGGCGCCCTCGCTCACCGCCGGGACCACGCAGGCCAGAGCCGCGAGGATCGCCACCAGAGCGGTGAGCCAATCACGGCGGGCTCCTGCATGTGCTCGGCTGCCTGCGATGGCTCCCATGCCGGGCCGGCTGCTTCGCAAAGCCTCCAGACACCACGCGTTCCTCACAACAACGAGAATAGTGGCGCGGATATCACCGGACCAAGCTGGCGTTTGGGCATGCCCAGGGCCGATCGTCACCAGACCGGCGGGCGCCCTCCCGTGAGACTCGGTGCCGCAGCCGACGGAGGCGAACAGCTTCTGATCGTCACTCTGACACGAGTGGTCAAAGTCTATCCGCCCCCGGAGCGTGGACAGCGCGTTGTAGGATACGCGGCGTGATGTCGGACACCCGCTGGGCCGAGGTACACGCGCGGCGTGGCCTCGTCGCCACTCCCCACGCGCTCGCCACCGCCGCCGGCCGTCGCGCCTTCGAGCGCGGTGGCAACGCGCTGGATGCCACCATCGCCGCGGCGGCGACGATCGCCGTGGTCTATCCCCATATGAACGGGATCGGCGGCGACAACGTGTGGCTGATCTACGACGCGGGGCGCCGGCAGCTGCGCGCCCTCAATGCCATCGGGCGCGCGGCGGCCGCGGTCGACCTCGGCGACTATCGCGCGCGCTTCGGCGCTGCCATTCCCGTGCGGGGCGGCGCCGCGGCGCTGACGGTGCCGGGCGTCGTGTCGGGCTGGGGGGCGGCGCACGCGTACAGTCGGGATGCGATGGGCTCGCCCGTGGCGTGGCCGGCGCTGCTCGACGACGCCGTCGTCCACGCGCGCGACGGGTTTGCGGTATCGCCCGGGCAGCGGCGGGTGACCGCCGCCGCCCACGACGTCTTCGGCGCCGGGTCGGACGCTCAGGTGCAGCGCACCCTGTGGCCGATCTATCATCCCGATCGCCTCGCGGGGCCGCGTTTCGTGCAGCGCGAGCTCGCGGCCACGCTCGACCGGCTCGCCCAGACCGGGCCGGAGGAGTTCTACCAGGGCGAGCTGGCGCGCCGGATCGCCGACGGTGCCGCCCGGGCCGGCAGCCCACTGACCCTCGACGATCTTGCCGCGCATCGCGCCGACTGGGTGGAGCCGCTGCGCCTCGGCTACCGCGGCGGCGAGGCTGTCAGCTTCCCGCCCCCGACGCAGGGCTTCGCCGCGCTCGCGATCCTCGCCCTGCTGGAGGGCTTCGACGTCGGCGCGCTCGACGACGCCGACCACGTGCACCTGGCTGTGGAGGCGACCAAGCTCGCGCTCGAGGATCGCGAGCGCTACCTGACCGATCCCACGCTCGTCGACGTCCCGGTCGCGCGGTGCCTCGACTCCGAGCGGCTGGCCGGCCGCCGAGCCCGCATCTCCCGGCGGGCGGCGCTGACAGCCGAGGCGCGACCGGCCGGCGGCGACACGATCGCCATCGTGGCCGCCGACGCCGCCGGCAACGCGGTCGCGCTGATCCAGAGCCTCTACCACGAGTTCGGCGCCGGCGTCGTGGCCGGCGACACCGGCGTGCTCCTGCAGAACCGCGGCGCCTTCTTCTCCCTCGATCCGCACCATCCCAATCGCCTGGCGCCGCGCAAGCGCACCGCCCACACGCTGATCCCGTCGATGTACCTGGTCGACGGCCGCCCACGCCTCGTCTACGGCACCATGGGCGGCGACGGCCAGCCCCAGACGCAGGCCGCGCTGGTCACCCGCGTGATCGACCGTGGCCTATCACCGCAGGCCGCCGTCGAGGCGCCGCGCTGGCTCTTCGGCCGCACGTGGGGCGAGGCCTCGCGCGCGCTGCGCCTGGAGGGTCGTTTCGCGCCGAGCGTCGCCGACGAGCTGCGCGGCCGTGGCCACGACGTGCGGGTCGTCGAGGACTGGAGCGACCTGATGGGCCACGCGCAGCTGATCCGCCTGGATCCCGACGGGCTGGTCGGCGCCTCCGACCCGCGCGCCGACGGTGCGGCGCTCGGCTGGTGACCGGGTGCGGGGGATGGTCGTCGGTGCGCTGTGCGGCCTGGCCCGCGCGCTCGATCGCGGTGTCACCGCCAGCACCTTCCTCGCCGCCGGGCTGCTGCGCCTGGACACGCTGGGGGACCACGCCGCCGAGAACTGGCGACAGTTCGGCCTCGCCCAGACGGAGGCGGACGTCGCCGCGGGACTCTTCGAGTGGGAGACGACCTTCTACGGTCGCTTCCTGCGGCCGGGCGAGCGCGTGCTGCTGGTGGGCTGCGGCAGCGGCCGCGACCTCGTGGCGCTCCTGGCCCACGGCCATCGCGTCGAGGGGCTGGAGCCCGTCGCCGCCTGCGCGGCGCTGGCCCGCGCGCGGGTGGCCCGCCAGGGCCTGACCGCCGAGATCCACGTCGCCGACATCACCACGACGCCGCCACCCGGGATCTTCGACGTCGTGATCTTCTCGTGGTTCTGCTACGGCTACATTCCCCTCCGCGATCGCCGAATCGCCGTGCTCGGCGCCGTGCGCGAGCACTTGGCGCCGGGCGGGCGGGTGCTCATCTCCTACGCGCTCGGCGCGCCGCCGCCTCGGCGGCTGCCGTGGCGGCTGGCCCGGCTGGCCGCGCAGGTCAGCCGCACCGACTGGCGGCCGGAGTACGGCGACGTCTTCCTCTCGCGTCACGACACCGGTCGCATCCACTTCGAGCATCGCTTCCAGCCGGACGAGATCGAGCACGAGGCGCGAACGGCCGGTCTCGCCGTCGCCTTCCACGAGCATCCCAGCGACGGCAACCTCGCGCTGGTGGTGCCGGCGGCGCCGCCATGAGGCGGCCGGCGCGCTCACCGAAGGCCTCCCGAGCACGGCGGGGGCGGCCGCGCGCCTCGGGCTGGGACGTGCTGGCCGGGGTCGGCGCCAGCCTCGGCGCGCTCGGGCACTGACGGCGGGCTGGACCGCTCCCGGGCAAAGTTTCAACGCCGGCGGTTCCGGGGTACAGTAACGCAGCATTTTGACGCCACCCGGAGGTCCTGTGGATCCCTACCGACTATCTCGCGCCGTTGTCCCGAGCCGTTACGACATCCGGCTCGATCCCGACCTCACCACGCTGACCTTCCGCGGCGAGGAGTCGATCGCCGTCACGGTCGACGAGCCGGTCCGCGAGATCGTGCTGAACGCCGTCGAGCTCGCCGTCGACGAGGCGGTGGTCGTCGATGCCCGGAATCGCGAGCAGCGGGCGACGGTCACGCTCGACGAGGCCGCCGAGCGCTGCCGGCTGACGTTCGCCGAGCCGCTGGCCACGGGCGGCGGGCGCCTGCGGCTGATCTTCCGCGGCACCCTCAACGACAAGCTGCGCGGTTTCTATCGGTCGGTCTACAAGGACCCGGGCGGCGTCACCCGCACGATGGCCGCCACCCAGTTCGAGGCCACCGACGCCCGCCGTGCCTTCCCCTGCTGGGACGAGCCGGCCTTCAAGGCGGTGTTCAACGTGACGCTGGCCATCGACCCGGCGCTCACCGTCGTCTCCAACACCCGCATCCTGTCGGAGACGACCGAGCGTGGCCGCAAGGTCGTGCGCTTCGCCGACTCCATCAAGATGTCGACGTACCTGGTCGCCTTCGTGGTCGGCGAGCTGGAGCACACCGAGCCGAGCCGCGTGGGCAACACGCCGCTGAGCGTGTGGTGCGTGCCCGGCAAGCGGCCGCTGGCCGCCTTCGGCCAGGAGATCGCGGTGGCCTCGCTGCGGTACTTCGAGGACTACTACGGCCTGCCCTATCCCGGCGACAAGCTCGACCTGCTGGCCATCCCCGACTTCGCGGCCGGCGCCATGGAGAACCTCGGCGCCATCACCTTCCGGGAGACCGCCCTGCTCGTCGACGACCGGCGCCGCCTCCCACGCCGAGCTGCAGCGCGTGGCCGACGTCGTCGCCCACGAGAACGCCCACATGTGGTTCGGCGACCTGGTGACGATGAGCTGGTGGAACGGCATCTGGCTCAACGAGGCCTTCGCCACCTTCATGGAGATGCTGGCCGTCGACGCCTGGAAGCCGGAGTGGCAGCGCTGGGTCGCCTTCGGCGTCTCCCGCGCCGCCGCCTTCTCCGTGGATGGGCTGCACGCCACCCGGCCCATCGAGTTCCCGGTCCGGGCGCCGCGCGAGGCCGACGCGATGTTCGACGTCCTCACCTACGAGAAGGGCGCCTCCGTCCTCCGCATGCTCGAGCAGTACCTGGGGCCCGAGGTGTTCCGGCAGGGCGTACGCGACTACCTGCGCGCGCACCAGTTCGCCAACGCCGACACCGGCGACCTGTGGGCCGCGCTCGGGCGGGCCTCGGGCCAGCCGATCCCCGCCGTGATGGACGCCTGGATCTTCGCGCCGGGCTATCCGCTCGTCAGCGTCGGCGTCGAGGGGCGCGAGCTCGTGCTGCGGCAGCAGCGCTTCACCTACCTGCCGGAGCCGCTGCGCTGGTGGGGCGCGGCGCCGGCCGCCCCGGCCGGCCCCAGCCGCTGGCAGGTACCCGTGCAGCTCCGCGTGACCGCCGGCGGTCGCGACACCGTCGAGCGCGTGCTGCTCACCGAGCCCGAGGTGCGACGCCCGCTGCCCGACGGCTTCCGAGTCGGTCGTGGCCAACGAGGGCGGTCACGGCTTCTACCGCGTGCGGTACGACGGCGACCTGCGCGCGCGGCTGCTGGACCGGCTGCCCGGGCTGGGCGCCATCGAGCGCTTCAACCTCGTCAACGACACGTGGGCGGTCACCGTGGCCGGGCTGATGCCGGTCACCGACTACCTGGAGCTGACCGCGCGCTTCCGCGACGAGCGCGACAGGAACGTGTGGTCGGTGCTGCTCGGCTCCTTCACCACGCTCAATCGTCTGCTGGCGCCGGCCGACCGGCCGCGGCTGGAGGCGCTGGTGCGCGACCGCGTAGGCCCGGCACTGGCCGCGCTCGGCTGGACGCCCCGGCCCGGCGAGGACGAGCTGGCCCGCCAGCTGCGCGGCGACCTCGTCCGCGCGCTCGGCACGCTCGGCAACGATCCCCAGGTGCAGGCCCGGGCCGCCGAGGTCTACGAGGCTCACGAGCGCGGCACCACCCCGGTCGATCCCAACGTGCTGCCAGCCCTCATCGCCGTCCTCGCCCAGGCCGGCAACGAGGGGCGCTATCACGAGTTCGTCGAGCGGTTCCGGACGGCGCGTACGCCCCAGGAGGAGCAGCGCTACCTGTACGCGCTGACGGCGTTCCGGCAGCCGGAGCTCGTCGAGCAGACGCTGGCGCGCACCGTCGACGGCGAGATCCGCACCCAGGATGCGCCGTTCGTGGTGCGCTCGATGCTGATGCTCGTGCACGCGCGCGAGCGGGCGTGGGACTTCGTCAAGAAGCAGTGGGACACCATGGACCGGCTCTACCCCAAGCACGGCCTGCGGCGGATGGCCGAGGGCGTCATCGGACTGGCGACGCCCGAGCTCGAGGCCGATGTCCACCGCTTCTTCCAGGAGCGGCGCATCGATCTCGGCGGCAAGACGCTCGAGCAATACCTGGAGCAGCTGCGGGTCGCGGTGGCGCTGCGCGAGCGCGAGGCGGCGGCGCTCTCGGCCTTCCTCGCCGGCGCCGCCCGCTGACGGGCGGGCGCGCGCGGGGCCCGAGAAAAATCGCTGCCGGCCCCCGGGCCGGGTCTGGTATTCGTGGAGCGTGAGCGAGATCAAGCGGATCGGTCCCCCGACCGCGCGTGACGTGAAGGGCCGCGTCGTCACCTGGACGGCCCCGCTCAACGCCATGCCCGACAAGGAATGGCGGCAGTTCTTCGCGCAGACCCGCGACACCACGATCACCTGCTCGCCCAAGCACGTGCACATGTACCAGAGCATGCTGGTCTTCGAGAGCGCCGAGGAGGACGTCGCCACCTGGATCAGCTTCGTCGACAAGTGGGTGGCCTCCGCCAACGCGCGCTACGCCGAGTGGGAGACCGGCCAGCAGCGCGCCCGTGACTCGGCCGGTCCGGGCTCGGACCGCGAGCGCAAGCTGCTCGAGCTGAACGAGAAGTTCAAGAACCTGTAGCCGCCCTCACCGCGGGGCCATCACCATCCGCCCCGCCAGCAGTCCCACGTAGCAGAGCGTCAGGCACGCCACCGTCGTCCCCACCACGTTGAGCCAGGCCGGCCCCCACGCACCCCGCTCCAACAACCGCACCGTCTCGTAGCTGAAGGCCGAGTACGTGGTGAGCCCGCCCATGACGCCGGTGGCGAGAAACAGCCGCGCCTCCTCGCCGAGCGCGAGGCTCTCGCTCGCCAGTGACTGCACGAGACCGATCAGGAAGGAGCCGATGAGGTTGACGGCCAGCGTGCCCCACGGAAAGCCGGGTCCCGGCCACGCGAGGGCGGCGGTGGCGACGAGGTAGCGCAGGGCCGAGCCGATGGCGCCGCCGGCCGCCACGAGGATGAGGCGCTCCATCGCTCAGCCGACCGCGATCGGCGCGTCGACCCAGACGGTGTAGCGACGCGGGCGGCCGCGAGCGGCATCGGCCGGATCGACGTACATGATCGAGCTCTGTCCCCGGATCTCGGCGGGCAGGATCGAGACGCGGATGAAGCTGGTGGGCTCGGTGGCCGAGGCCCGAGCCAGCACCGGCTCCCGCCCGCTCTCGTACCAGGCGCCGCCTGGATGCACCGAGCGCGGGGACGCGTCGCCGACGGTCACCTCCAGCGTGCCGGCCACGAGGCAGCGGATGCCGCCGCCGCGGTGGCGATGCGGCAGCGCCACCCCGCCTGGATCGAAGTCGACGCGGTCGCAGCGCACGAGCCAGGCGGCCGCGTCGTCGAGGGGGAAGGTCCGCTCGAGCAGCAGATCGCCGGCCGCGGCGACGGCCGGCCGTACCAGCTCCCAGCGCAGCACGGTGGCATCGGGGCCGGCCGCGCCAGCGGTGGCGGCCCCGGCGCCGTGCCACGCGTGATCGACCGCCAGCGTCGTCGGGGCGCCGGCGTGGACGATCGCGACGTCGCCCGTGTGCGCATAGAGCACGCGAATCGCCGCCGGCAGCGGGCGGGGTACGCTCCCGAGGTGGTCGCGGAACAGCCGCAGGCTCCAGGGGCCCATCCGGCTCAGTCGAGGTTGACGCCCAGCACCAGCGAGGCGAGGCGGCCGAGGCCGAAGCTCAGCAGGCCGGACGCCGCCGCCAGCGCAGCGACCTCGAGCCCGGAGCGGATCGGCGCCACCCCGGCCACCCGCGCCTTGGCCACGCCGACGCCGAAGAGCGCCAGCAGTGTGGCGACGCCGGACAGCGCGAAGGCCGGCAGCAGGTGGCCGACCAGGAACGGCAGCAGCGGGACCAGCGAGGCGGCGCCGAAGGCCACCGCCATGACGAAGGCGTCGCGCACCGGGCTGCCGAGCCGCTGCGGTGCCAGCCCCAGTTCGAAGATGGCCAGCGTGTTGAGCAGGAGGTCCGGGTGCCGCGCGATGCGCCGGGCCACCTCCACCGCATCGGCCCGCGACATGCCGCGCGCGATGAGGGCGGCCATCAGCTCGGCCACCTCCTCGCCCGGATGGTCGCGGATCTCCCGCCGCTCACGCTCCAGCTCGGACGCGTACAGCTGGCCCTGCGCGCGCGCGGCCAGGAAGGTGCCGATCGACATCGACAGCACGCCGGCCACCGCGGAGACGAGCCCGCCCAGCAGCACGACGAGGTGGCCCATGCCGGCGGCCGCGAGGCCGGCCACCACCGCGAACGTCGACACCAGGCCGTCCTGGGCGCCGAAGACGACCTCGCGGATCGAGGACAGGCGCCCGATGCGCACGGCCTCCGTCACCAGCTCGTCGCTCCCGCCCGGCGGCACCACGGCCGCGCGCTCGGCCGGCCGGATCGGCTCGGCCCCGGCGGCGGCCGCCGGCGCCGCCGAGGGCCGCGGCGGCATGCGGACCGACGGCGTGCGGTCGAACGTCTCCAGCGCGGAGCGGAACATCTCGCGGTGGTGCCGCTCGCGCTCCAGGGCCAGCCGGAAGGACGCGGCGGCGTCCGCGCGCCCCTCGGCCTCGGCGTCGCGGATCATGCGGGGCAGCACGACCTCGATCTCCATCATCTCGCCGGTGGCCGCCGTCTGGAGATTCTCGCGGGTGGTCCCGATCGCGCGCATCGTACGCAGGTGATTGAGGGCGTGGATCGTCTCCGCCCCGGCCGCCTCGAAGAAGAGCTGGGCGATCTCGGGGCGCCCCTCGTTGAGAGCCTCGATGCCGTAGGCGAGGTACCGGCGGTTGGCGTCGGCCTCGCCCGCGAGCGCGACGAGCAGGTTGGCCTCGGTCCGGGAGTCCACGCGCTCGCGGGTCATCGCCGCGCCATTGTAGCCCGGCCGCGCGCGCGATTTCAGCGACCCGCGCCCGGCGTCACCAGGGTGCATTGCGGCGCGCCTCCGTGATACGGTCGAGAGTCATGAGAGCGATGGCGGCAGTGGTGGCCAGTCTCGCCGTGGTGCTGGCCGCCGGCTCCGCCCTCGCGCTGTCCGTGCAGGAGGCGATCCTGCGCGCCAAGCCCGGGGTGGCCTTGGTCACCGCCCGCGTCGACGCCGAGATCACGATGGACTGCGGCAAGGGGCCGGTGACCGTGAAGCCGGCGCCGTTCGTCGAGACGGGCACCGGCTGGTTCGTCGACGGCCGCGGCTGGGTCGTGACCAACGCCCACGTCGTGGACCCCGTTCACCGCAATCCGCCCTGGGTCGCCCACGAGCTCAAGAAGAAGGCCATCGACCAGGCGTGCGTGGAACCCGCGCTGCGCGCCAAGGGGCTCATGCGCGGCCAGCGGCCCGACGTCGAGGACCAGATCCGTCGCGAGGCGAGCGCCCGGGCCCTGAGCAGCGCCGAGGTCGAGATCCAGCCCAAGCTGACCGTGCTCCTCCCGAATGGCGTGAGCCTCGACGCCGAGGTGAAGAAGTTCAGCGCGCCGATCGGCCTCGGGCTGAACAACAAGCCGCTGCCCGACTCCGGGCGGGATTTGGCCCTGCTGCGCGTGAAGGACGGCGTCTATCCGGCGCTCGACCTGTCGACGCGCGATCCGCAGATCGGTGACCCCGTGCACATCCTGGGCTTCCCGGGCGTGGTCCTCACACACGAGCTCCTCAACCGGTCGGCCACGATCGAGGCGTCGGTCACCAACGGCGCCGTCTCCGGCTTCCAGGTGGACGCCATCGGGCAGGACATGATCCAGACCGATGCGCCGGCCGCCCACGGCAACAGCGGGGGACCGGCCGCCGGCGACGACTCGCGCGTCGTCGGCGTGCTGACGTTCGTCTCCTTGTCGCAGGGTGGCGCCATCGTGCAAGGCTTCAACTTCCTGATCCCGGCCCGCGACGTGCGGACGTTCCTGAAGGGCACCGAGGTCCGCCCCGGCGAGAGCAAGTTCAACGTGGTGTGGGCGGCGGGTGTCGAGCTGCTGCTCGCCGAGCGCTACCCGGCCGCCGCCACTAAGCTCGCCGAGGCCAACGCCCTCCTGCCCGACCTGCCCGACGTCAAGCGCGCGCTGACCGAGGCCGAGGCCAAGGTCAAGAACCCGCCGCCGCGGCCGTTCCCGTGGGCGTGGGCCACGCTCGGGGTCTCGCTGCTGAGCGTCGGCGCCTACGGCGGCATGTTCGCCCGCCGGTGGTGGCTCAATCGCTTCCGCATCCTGCCCGGTCAGGTGATCGGTGCCATCGAGAGCGGTGAAACACCGGTGCTGCTCGACGTGCGCACCACCACCGACTTCGAGACCAGCCCGCTGCGGCTGCCCGGCGCCGTGCGGCTGGATCCAAGCTCGGTGGCGGCCGGCACCTTCACCCTCGAGGTCGCGCCCGAGCAGATGATCGTCACCTACTGCACGAGCCCCGAGGAGGCCACGAGCGCCGCCGTCGCCCAGGCCCTGCAGAAGCGCGGCTACAAGCGCGTCCGCATCCTCAAGGGCGGCCTCGGCGGCTGGACCAACGCACGGCTGCCGGTGGAGTCGAAGTCGGCGCTGCCCTCGATCGGCCTGGAGATCTACAAGAACCTCACCCTCGGCGACCTCGAGCGCCGTCACTTCAAGCCCGGCGAGGTCATCGCCAAGGAGGGCGACGATCCCCGCGGCGAAGCGTTCGTCGTGCACGCCGGGGTCGTGGAGGTCCGTCGGATGTTCGACGGCGACCACCGGCTGCTCGGCACCATGGGCGAGGGCGAGCTGATCGGCGAGATGTCGCTGTTCCGGGAGTCGCCCCGCACGGCCGACCTCATCGCTCAGACCGAGGTCGAGCTGCTCATCATCAAGAACGAGCGACTGGACTGGCTCATCCGCAATCGCCCGCAGCTCACCATCGAGGTCCTCCGCCGGTTGTCGAACTGGATCGTGCAGTCGGACCGGGAGCGTTCGCACGTCGCCCGATGACCGAGCCCATCCGCGTCCCCGTCCACCGGGTGGACGCCGACCTGCCGCTACCCGCTTACGCC
Organism: uncultured Candidatus Rokubacteria bacterium; assembly: GCA_963827505.1. Lineage (GTDB taxonomy): Bacteria > Methylomirabilota > Methylomirabilia > Rokubacteriales > CSP1-6 > AR5. The sequence goes on from CAWHBD010000001.1 coordinate 1,956,988, forward strand.
CGTCCTGACGACGCCGGTCTCGACCTGCACGCCGCCGAGGTCGTCACGCTGGCGCCGGGCGAGCGGGCGCTGGTGCCGACGGGGATCGCGGTGGCCATTCCCGCTGGCTTCGCCGGCTTCGTGCTGCCGCGCTCGGGACTGGCCCTGCGCCACGGCGTGACCGTGCTCAACACGCCGGGGCTCATCGACGCCGGGTACCGGGGGGAGATCAAGGTGCTACTCGTGAACCACGGGCCGGCGCCCGTCACGCTCGGCCGGGGTGACCGCGTGGCTCAGCTGGTCGTCCAGCGCGTCGAGCACGTCGCGCTGGCCCCGGTCCCCGAACTGCCGGGCAGCTCGCGCGGCGAGGGCGGCTTTGGCTCCACCGGGGCCTGAGCCCGCCGGCCGTCAGGCCTTCTCGGCCCGGGCCGTCGCCGCCCGGTGGCGGAGCAACACCAGCGCGATCACGAGCGCGACCACCATGGCCGTTAGCAGGCCCAGCTCCAGCATGGCGTTGCGGAAGACGTCGCCGCCCTTGCTGAGCAGCTCTCCGAACTCCGCCGTGAGCACCAGGAGCCTCCGGACGCCGGCAATGAGGGCGACGATGAGGAACGGCTCCGGCACCAGGGCGTGCTCGCGGAAGGAGACCTGCACCGTGTACAGGATCTCCACGATCATGAACACGAGCAGCGTCTGGTCGAGGATGCCGATGACGCGCGCCGCGAGGACGCCCTGCAGCAGGCTGCGGACGAAGACGACACCACTGTCGACGAGGAGGGCGATCGCGCTCAGCGCCAGCAGGAGCCCCACGCCGAGGTAGACCGCATCCTCGACGTGGGTGAAGGCGCGCGCCACCCACGCGCGGCCCTCGTCGGCCTCCCCGCCCCGCGCCACCTCAGGAGACGCGCGGTTGCTGCGCTCCGCTCAGCCCCTGGTCGACGGTGTCGGCCACGGACTGCAATGTGTCGGCCACGCCGTGCAGCTGCTCGGCGGTCCGGCTCCGGACGTCGCTCGTCGCGTCGTCGAAGGCGTCCCGGATGCGATCGCCCCACAGCCACATCACCACGCCACCCACGACCGCACCGGCCAGGAATCTCTTGATCACGTGTGACCTCCGTGAGCTGAGCTCGCCCCAGTATCATGAGCAAGCGCGATGCCGGGGAGATCAGGTCGACCAGGTCCCCAGGGGGCCGGCGAAGCGCTCGAGCGAGAGCAGCCGGATGCGGCCGTCGCCGGCCGCCACCCGGGCGCGATCGGCCGGCGTGTTGTAGCCCCAGTCACACAGAAACAGCCGCACGCCGGCGACGTCGGCTCGCCGGGCCGTCGCCTCCAGTGTCTCCAGCATGTCCTCGACGAACCACACGCCGGCGGCGTCGGTGCCGAGGCCGTGGGCGTCGGCCAGCCTCCGCAGGATCGCCGGCTTGGGGACCGGCTGGCCCGGCTCGCGACCGATCACGGTCATGGCGGCCAGGCGCGGGTCGGCGCCCACCAGCAGGGCACGGGCGAAGCGCTCGGTCTTGGTAGTGACGATCACGGCCTTCGTGGGGCCGGCGAGCAGGGCCGCCAGCTTGTCGGGCACGCCAGGGTAGAACCGGTGGTGGGCGAGCCAGTCGGGCGAGTCGCGCGCGAACCACTCGTCACGCACGCGGTTGAGCGCCCGCCCCAGCGTCTCCGCGCTCACGCCGGCGGTCTTCATGAGCGCCGGGGCGGCCTCCAGCCAGCCGTGGCGGCTCTCCAGCGCGGGGGCCTCGACCCCGGCCAGCAGCGCGTGGACCATCAGAGGCATCTCCCAGCCGCTCTCGATCAGCGGCCGCAGCCCGGCGAATCGCTCGGCCACGGCGGCCGGGCGCGTGGTCGTCAGCGGCTGCGGCCAGGCGGCGACGTAGGCCTGCCACGCCGTCTCGAAGTACTCGGGGCGGCCGTCGCAGACGACGCCGTCGAAGTCCAGGGCGAGGATCGCGGGAGTGCTCATGGCCGGGGATTATACGGTGCCGAGCAGGGCCCGGTACTCGGCGTCGACCTCGGCATCGAAGGCGACCAGCGAGACGCGCGCCGGGTACGGAGCCGCGGTCAGGTGAGCCTGGATCTCGGCCACAGCGATCCGGCAGGCGCGCGGGATCGGAAAGCCGTACACGCCACAGCTGATCGCCGGAAACGCCACGTGCGCGAAGCGGCCCTCTGCGGCCAGCGCCAGCGCCGTCCGGTAGCACGAGGCGAGCACGTCGTCCTCCCCCTCCCCGCCACCGCGCCAGATCGGGCCCACGGTATGGATCACCCAGGCGGCGGGCAGCCGGTACCCGCGCGTGAGCCGCGACTGGCCCGGCGGGCAGCCGCCGAGCGTGCGACACTCGGCCAGCAGCTCGGGGCCGGCCGCGCGGTGGATGGCGCCGTCCACTCCGCCGCCGCCGAGCAAGGTCGAATTGGCGGCGTTCACGATGGCGTCCACAGCCAGCCGGGTGATGTCGCCGCGAATGGCCGCGATGCTGCCACTCATCGCGCGCGATAGCCCACGAGGCCGGCGTCGAGCGAGCGCCGGTCGACGCGATGCAATCGGGCGATCATGGCCCGGCCCAGCAGGGGCGTGTGGCGGACGCCGACGAGGTGCTCGGCGACCCACCACAGGTCCCCGTCGGTCGTCATCCAGCCAGGCCGACCGCGGTCGAAGCGCGCGAGATTGACCGGGTCGGAGTAGGCGCGCAGCGTGCGGTCGCCGCGCAGGTTGATGTACCCCTCGAAGTAGCTCATCACCAGCTCGCGCACGCCGCGGTAGACGGGCTCGCGATAGCGGAGACCGGCGAAGTTCGACTTGGCGATCGCGCCCCAATGGCCGCGCACCCGGTAGACGGCCAGCACGTGGTCGGTGTCCTGCACCGCCTCCAGGTCCAGCAGCAGCGGCGGGAAGCCGAGCACGCGGAGCGCGGCCGCCGCGAACACCGCGCCCTCCAGGCAGTGGGCGGTGCGCTCGTGGAGGACATGCCGGGGCGACCACGCGGTGGAGGCGTGGTGGTACGCCATGCCGTCGAGCGCCCGCTGCACCCCGTGCGGCGTGTGCAGGCCGCGCAGCACGCGGAGCTCGGCCGGCGTGAAGCCGAAGGCTTCGCGGCTCACGGCACCCGCGGGCGCACGACGAAGGCGAGCGAGCCGGCCTGGATGGCCAGCGCGACGGCACCCGCGGCCACGAACGCGCCGGCCACACCGATCCGCTCGATGAGCCAACCCAGCACCAGGAAGAAGGCCGCGAAGGAGAAGAGCCCGAGCAGCAATCCGCGGAGCACCTCGACCGCCGGCGCCGGGCCCGTACGGTGGGCGAACACCGTGAGGATGGCCGCGTAGACGGGGAAGGTTGCCAGCACGCCGCTCAGCCGCGGGCCCAGGCGCGGTGCCAGCGCGGTGAGCGCGACGACCAGCACCGTGGTGAGAATCATGCGGGCGGGCAGGTCCCAGCGGGGTGGCGGTGGCACCGTGACCGCGGCCACGCGCCGGGGCATCAGCGCGAGGGCGCCGAGCAGCGCCACGAGAGCGATCAGCGCCAGCGCCGGCAACGGCAACTCGAGTCGCTGCAGCCCGGCCGCCACGACGGCGAACGCCACGCCGGCGGCCAGCAGCGCGGCCGGCCAGCCGTGGGCCGCCGACCAGCCGTAGGCCAGGCAGAACGCGACCTCGGCGAGCGCGCCGGCCAGCGAGCCGAAGGCCACGGCCGCGGCAAAACCGGTGCCGTGATCGAGCGCCAGGAAGAACGCCACGGGCCCCGAGGTGAGCGGCAGGCCGACGAGCCACCCGCCGACGGCCTGGCCCCAGCGGCGCCCAGCCAGGCTGGCGGTGGCGATCAGGACCGGAGTGAGGACGAGCTTCAGCGCGAGGGTGTCAGCCATCGCCCCACGCTACCTCAGCCCGGTGGGAACGGCGCTACACCGAAGCACTCTGGCCACCCGCCTCTAGCGGGCGAACTCTGCGCGAAAGCGGTCCACGATCACCCGGGCGGCGAGCGCGTTGGCCCGCGCGTTGGGATGGGGGTCCAGATGGTTGACGACCAGCGCTGAGTGGGCGTGCCCGTCGAACGCGTGCTCCAGCGACCACACCTTGATGCCCCGGGCCTCGGCCCCACTCTGCAGCCGCCGATAGCGGGTCACGAACTCGGAGGCCTGCACCACTCTGAGGTCGAACGGGATGAGGCGCGCTTCGGCGCGCGCCTCGCGGCACAGGTCGAAGAAACGCTCCAGGCTCGCCAGGTGCTCCTGGAGGACGCGATCGTCCAGGTAGGGATCCGGATCTCCGGCGCGGCGCTGGTTCCAGAACGTCGACCGCCGCAGCCGGACGAATACCTGCTCGGCGAGGGCCGAGTTCAGGACGAGAAACCGCAGTGGATGCAGACGGCCCAGCAGCGAGCTCGGGTTGCTGACCACTGACCGAGGCGGTCGGGTGACGTGCTCGATGTCGTTGAAGACGTAGAGCAGGAGCACGTAGGCCGGCTTGTAGGCCAGCACCTTGGGCAAGGCCGCGATGTGGTCGACCGTGTGCGTGTCCGGCCGCGCCGCGTTGATGACGTCGAATCGCCGCTCGGCTCCCTGGCCCTGGTTGAGCGCCTCGGCCAGGCGGTCGCTCACCCGCTCGCGGACGTCGTTGATGCCGAAGCCGTGACCGAACGAGTCGCCGACCAGGAGGATCCGGGTCCGGCCCCTCGGCGGCTCGAGCGCGTGCTCCACGTCGCGGTACCCCAGGCTGTTCAGGCGCACGTGGCGCTGGACCCACAGCATCTGGGCCCGGGTCGGAAACCCCTGTGGCTGGGGGGCGGCCACGGCCATCAGCCGAAGGGCGGCCTCGAGGACGAGCACGGTCGACGCGAGCGAGACCAGCGAGACGAGCGCGTTCCGGGCAATCGTGGAGGGTCGTCCGGGCGGCAGCCGGCGGGCGATGGCGTTCCTGAGCCAGTCGGTGACGGCGACCACCACGAGCGCGAGCACCACCCACTCGAGCAGGATGGAGGCCGGTGTCAGGCTCGCCAGGAGCCGCATGTCGACGATCCGTCCGCCGACATCGGGGTCGGAGAGGCTGGCGATGGTCAGGCTCAGTCCCCAGACCAGCAGGGCCAATGCGGCGCTGACGAACGCGACCGACCCTCGGGTCCGCGCGCCGGCCTGCGCCCGGGCCCGGAGACTCCGGTAGAGCGCCATGCCAAACGCCAGCGTCCCGATGACGATCAGGCCAGCGTGCGCGGGTGACCAGCGCCCGAGGACACGCCGGTCCGCAAAGGACGTGTAGCGAACGAGGGTGACGTCGAGGAGGAGCAGGCCAGCGGCAACGATCGCCCACGGTAGCCACGGTCGGTTGGGCGAGCCGGGCGTGTTGCGGGGCTCGATCACGACGGCCCCTGAGTCACGTGAGGACCCGGCCGTGCGACGCGTACAGACGGAGGGGGCGGCCCGTTGCCGCCCCCTTCAACGTCTTGTTTTGATGGCGGGCTCGACGGGACTTGAACCCGCGGCCTCTGGATTGACAGGCGAGCACGCGCCTTTCCGCAAGTGGGCGGACTACCGATCTTCCCTCGTGAGAGCCCGTCGTCGTCCATTGGATCACGTTGGGTCAGGAGGGGCGACGACGGGGGTACGCGGGCACAGAACGGGCACAGCGGCAGACCCAGGGGGGCAGGTAGCAAGCCCGAATCGATTCTGCGGTCGCGGACGTATCGGCTTGGAAATCCGCGCTGTGATTTTAAGGGCCCTCCCCTCCCTCGCGCTGGGCTCGCTCCCACGTCAATTCTATGGTGCGCAGCGACCCGGCTCCGTGGCGATTCTGACCCGGCGGCCCCGGCGGCAATACCTAGGTGGCGGGGTGGGGTACGGCGCCCCGAGAAAGGGCCAGTAATGGGCCTGACGCGAGCTGAGCAAGAGACGGTCATTCGTTGGGACGAGGACGAGCAGGAGGTACGGGTGTGGTCGGCGTCGCCGCGGACATGGCGGCGGATGGCCCGGCTGGGGGTGGCGGCGCATCGGGAAACGACGATGGGCGGCAAGCCGAGCGGCCGGTTCTATCGGGTGCCGGTGGGGCTGTTCCGATGGGGGACGAAGCGGAAGGCGGTGCCGGGCGCGGGGGCGCACCTGCGGCGTGCGGGGGCCCGGCTTGCGGTCGGGGTAGCATCCGCGCCAGCCGAGGCTCCGCCAGAGGAGCTGACGCGATGACAACGGAGCGGACGACGGACACGGCGACGACCTACGCGGATCGGGTCCTGCGCGAGGTACAGATCGGCGCCACGTGCGGGCTGGACCCCGAGCAGGCCCGCGAGGCGGGCGGCTCCCTGCTGGCGGGGCTGGCGAAGATGGCCAAGGCGCTGGAGGAGGCCACGTATCCGCCCGGGGACTACGAGAAGATCGCCCGCTCGCGCGGCGCACGCGCAGAAGGCGGCCGACGGTCTGGTGCGGTTGATGGAGTTTGCCTCGGGCCGGCCGGACTCGCGGGCAGATCCGGGGGCGGACTGGTTGCGGGCGCTGACGAACGAGCAGCTCGCGATCGTCCAGGGCTGGGTGGAAGCGTCGGCGACGGGCGGGACGACTGAGGGGCGGCGCTGATGGCGAGCCCGCATACAAGCATGGCCCGGTCGCAGCGTGGCCTCCTGCCTGGAGATGTCGGCGGTGCTCCTGGGCGTCATGCGGGAGCTGATGCCCCTGACCGCCTCCAGCGGCCGGCCGGCCTGCGCCCCTTGCGCTCAACGCTGCGTTTGGTGACTCCGTGTAGCGCCGTCTGATGGCGACCCCCGACGACGACTCGCCCGAGGCGGTGCGCGCGGACGCGAGTTCCAGGTCCTTGGCCCGCACGCTATGCGAGGGGCCAAGCGCCTAAGCCGCGGACCTTACCCGCGCACTGCGCGAGCACGGCCGATGGTGGGCGATGACGCCCCACCCCTCCATCTGGTCCGGGAGTCGATACGACAGCGGAACACGGGTTCGATTCCCTAACGGGATTTGGCAGTCGGACGTGTTTCCCCTGTCCCGTTCCAAGGGTCGGCTATGGCGCCCTGAACGGGACGCGCCGGCACGACCAACGCAGCTGCTCATCGTCGCGATACAGATGGTCGCCCTAACGCAGGGGCATGACCGGGCCGGCTGGTGAGTTCGGTCTCGGGTCTTGCCGTCTTAGCGCCAGGCGGATCGCCCCGAGCTTGTGGAGCCCTGCAGATCAGCTCAGTTTCGCCACCTTACACCGCGACTTGGTCCATCCTGTCCGGCATGCCTCTGTCGCGGTACTTCACATGCCCTCATGTGCCAAGCCGCATCGCGATCTTGAACGTCCACGCGGAGCCCGGTGAGGCGCTACAATCTGGAACTCGTGAAATATTGGTGACTCGGGCGGGTTTTGGCCGCTTTTGCCCGGTCGAGGTGTCTCGCGCATCCTGGGCGAAAAGTAACCCGGAGGCTTCGAACCGACGTTTCCCTAGCCTGTGGACGGAGTGAGCGTGACCCAGCCTGCCGCGCTGCCTACAGCGCCGGCGGTCAGCAGACTTGAGCGCCACGAGATAAGAGAAGCCGGAGATCACATTCTTCTCAGCAGTCGCCGCTCCCCCCAGTATCACGGGGTTCTTGCCCCCCCGGCTACGCCGGTACGATTTGCTACGCCGCGTGCAATACTCCGCCCGTGAGCCGTGGATCAGCCGGATCGCCGACCCCCTCGTGACGGCGCGCGGCTGGACGTGAGCCCGCGCGCGGCGCTGCTGGGCCAGGGGCTTGCCGTGCTGCTCGCCGGGGTTGGCATCGCCGCGGCGGTCGAAGCATGGCGCAGCATCCCGCTCGGCACGGCCGACGACCCTGGGCCCGGCCTGCTGCCCCTCGTCGTCGGACTCGCCGTCGCCGCGCTGGGCGGGGCGACGGCACTCGCCCGCGCGTGGCCGCCCGGGGCGCCGCTCGAGGGCCGCCGGGCATTGGCGGTCGGCGGGGCGGTCGTCGCGTGGGCCCTGGCGCTGCCGTATCTCGGCTTCGCGGTGACGACGATCGTGGCGCTCTTCATCCTCGGGCGCAGCGTCGGCCGGGCACCGGTGGTCCGCCTGCTGGTCTTCGCGCTGTTGGCGGGCGGCGCTGCCGGCCTGCTGTTCCGCGGGCTCCTCAAAATGCCGCTCCCGCGCGGTCCCTGGGGCTGGTAAGCGTGCTTGACGGCCTCGCCCAAGGCTTCGGGGTCGCCCTCGCCTGGCACAACCTGCTCTACTGCTTCGCGGGCGTGCTGCTCGGAACCATCCTAGGCGTGATGCCGGGAATCGGGCCCGTGGCCGGTATCGCGCTGCTGCTGCCGGCGACGTTCGCCCTGCCGCCGGCCTCGGCCATCATCATGCTGGCCGGCATCTTCTACGGCTCGATGTACGGCGGCTCGACGACGTCCATCCTGGTCAACGTCCCCGGCGAAGCGGCATCGGTCATCACCTGCATCGACGGGCACGAGATGGCGAAACGAGGCCGGGCCGGGCCCGCCCTCGGCATGGCAGCGATTGGCTCGTTCGTCGCCGGCACCGTGGGCACGGTGGGCCTCATGCTGCTGGCGCCACCCCTGATGCAGGTGGCGCTGCGGTTCGGACCGGCGGAATACACGACGCTCATCGTGTTCGCGCTCGTCGTCCTCGCGTTCCTGGCGAGGGGGTCCACCCTTCGCGGGCTGCTGCTGGGCGCGTTCGGCCTTCTGCTCGGTACCATCGGGCTGGAGCCGATCTCGGGCCATGGGCGCTACACATTCGGCTTCCCCGACCTCTTCGACGGCGTAGGGTTCGTCCCCGTCGCCATGGGGCTGTTCGGCCTCGCCGAGATCCTCGACCGCGCCGCGACGCCCGGCCGGACTGAGGTCGTCCGGGGGCGCATCACGCAGCTGTGGCCGGGCCGCGCGGACTGGCAGCGAGCGTGGCGGCCCATCCTGCGCGGCGCCGGGATCGGCTTCCTCTGCGGCCTGCTGCCGGGTCCCAACGCGGTGATCGCGTCCATCGTCTCTTACGGCGTCGAAAAGCGCGTGAGCCGCCGCCCCGAGGAGTTCGGTCGCGGCGCCATCGAGGGTGTCGCGGGGCCAGAGTCGGCAAACAATGCCGCTGCCTCGGGCGCGCTGGTGCCGCTGTTCGCGCTGGGCTTACCATCGTCGCCGCCGACGGCGGTGCTCCTGGCCGGCTTCCTAATCCACGGCCTGCAACCGGGGCCGCTGCTGATCCAGCAGCGGCCCGATGTCTTCTGGGGTGTGCTGGCGAGCATGTACGTCGGCAACGCGATGCTGCTCGTGCTGAACCTGCCGCTCGTCGGGCTGTTCGTTCGGATCCTACAGGTGCCCGACGTCTATCTCCTGCCATCGGTCGTCCTGTTCTGCATGGTCGGCGCCTACAGCGTCGCGAACAGCCTGACCGATGTGTGGGTGATGGTGGGCTCCGGCCTCTTCGGCTTCGCGGCGCGCCGGCTCGGCTTCGACACCGCTCCGGTCGTCCTCGCGCTGGTGCTGGGCCCCGCGCTCGAGACGGCGCTGCGGCAGGCGCTCATCATTTCCGGCGGCAGCCCCGCGATCTTCGTCACCCGGCCGATCGCCGCGCTCTTCCTGGCGCTGGCGGCGGCGCTCGTCATCTGGAACGCGATCGCCGCGCTCCGCCACCGTCGGCCAGTGGCTGCGCTGATCGCCGACACTCCGGGAGGTGCGTGATGGCTCGACTGGTCCTTTTCGCGCTCCTGACCACGATGGCCCTCGTCTCGGTGCCGCCTGCCATCCCCGCGGAGTTCCCGACGAAGCCCATCGAGCTCGTTGTGCCCTGGGCAGCCGGGGGGCGCGCGGACATCATCATCCGGCTCTTCGCGGCGAGTGCCGGTAAGCACCTCCCGCATCCGATCGTCGTCGTCAACAAGCCTGGGGGCGGCGGGGCCACCGGCACCATCCTGGTAATGAACGCAGTCGCCGATGGCCATACGCTGCTGGCGGCCACGGTGGGCGGTAACGTGATCCGGCCGCTCACGACCAGCCTGCCGTACCGCTACGACTCGTTCGCCCCAGTGGGACAGATCACCGCCTCGACGCTGGTGCTGGCCAGCAAGGCCGACCGGCCGTGGAAGAACCTCGCAGAGATGGTCACGGACGCGAAGAAGCGGGCGACGTCACCGACGTTCGGGTGTCCCTTCGGGGTCATTCCGCACATCGCGATGCTCGCTGTCGCCCGGCGCGCCGGCGTGGATTTCAAGCTCGTGCCTCAGCAGGGCGATGGGCCCTCGGTGACCGCGGTGCTTGGCGGTCACATCGATACCATCATCGGGTCGCCGGCCGCGATTTTGCCGCACCTGAAGAGCGGGGACATGCGGGCGCTCGCCACCTTCGGCGAGGCGCGCGACCCGGTGCTGGCCGACGTGCCGACCGCGACGGAACAGGGCTTCCCCATCGTCGCCACTCCGTGGACCGGGATCGCGGCGCCGAAGGCCACGCCGCCCGCGGTCTTGGCCCGGCTCCGGCAGATGTTCGAGGCGGCAGTCAAGGATCCCGAGTTCGTAACCGCCCTGGACAAGCTCGGGGAGCGCGTCATCCCGATGGTCGGCGAGACCTTCGGTGCGCGCTGGAAGCACGACCACGAGCAGTGGGAAGAGCCCGCGAAGACGGTGAGGAAATGACTCGCAACGCTTGCGCTGACGCCGATGTCCCTTGCGGGTGTTGATACGGTAGCGAATAGCGACGGGTAGTCCGGCAGGCAGCGCCCTTCGTCCGCGCCCTCCTCGTCAACTCAGCCGCCGTCTCGCGGAGAATGTCGCGCTCCGGCATCAACTGGCGGTGCTGACATACCACCGCCAAGGCTTCCAGCTCTAGCTGGAACTCGGACATGTGGCGCCGGCCATTGATCAATAGCCATCTGCCCAATCGACGACGTTGGTCAGGCGCCGCTCGTCCAGATAGGCGCGCAAATTGTCGCAGAAGAGGTTGATCCCCGATGCTGACTCATGTCACTGCCGCCCGAGATACAGCTGTACGGCTTGGACGCTCCTGATCCGGGCCGCCTACGTGGCCGGCTTCTAGTGTCTCATCCCGTGGGGCCCGCCGCTCCGCCCTCCTCGCCGCCCTCGGCTTCCTCCAGCTCCCACCGCGCGCGCACGGCTGTGGGACACGGCCGGCTTAGTGGGACGCTCGCTAGACGCTTGCGCGCGGGGCGTTCTTACCTACCTCCGGCCCTGGGGCAGCATGACCCACTGGTGGGTCTTGTCATCGAAGCGCCACACATCGCCTGACTCATCGAGTGCGTACAGCAGAATCTGGCTTCCTTGAACCGACGTGGCGATCTGAACGAACTTGGTATCGTTCGGCTTCTTGTCGCTCGTCTTCGCTGTCCCTGGCTCCACTCGCTCGCCCGGCGATGTCACTCCAACAGCTCCGTCACCGGCACGCCGAGGGCGCGGGCCAGGTGCTTTAGCACGTCGAGGGACGGATTCCTATGGTGGCCCTTGAGCAGCTGCGAGATGTACGTCTCCGTGAGCTTGGCCGTCTTTGCCAGCTCGGCCTGCGTCATGTCGCCGATCTTCTCCTTGATCACCGTCGTCAATCTCCGGTGATGGTGCCTCAGCTAAGGAAGCCGCACCGCCGGCACCGAGGCCCGGCCTCCCGCGTGCGGATCGTAATCGACCAGCGAGGCACCGCCAGGCGCTTGTTAATGGCGCATGCCAGACATACCGCCCTGGTCGCGCAGTTTACTAGGCGGAGCATCTCTCATAGGTGTCCGAATGATGGCACCCCCAGCGGACCGTCGACAGCACCCCCCAGCGAGTGGCCGAAGCGATAACGTAAAAAACCGAAGCCGGCCGCTCCACGGGGCATTTCGCGCCCTGGGCACTCATGCCCGTGCGGTCTCGGCAATTGAATGGCGCGTGATACTTCCGCCGTCACCCGGCGCGCCATCATCGAGGCGATGAGCGGCGAGCCGGACGCGCCCGGTCCTCTGTCGAGTCATGAGCCCCTGGTGTGGGTGCGCGGCCGTCCCGCGCCGGTGAGCGGGCCTGGCGATCTCGTCCTCGAGGACGGCACATCACGGCCAGTCGACGGCGCTCTGCCGGATGACGTGCCGTTCGGGTATCGCCGGTTCCATCGGGGAGAGGATGTCCTCCGGCTCATCGTGGCCCCGGCGCGCTGCCACGTCCCACCAGGCATGGGGCTGGGCAGTACAGCTCTATGCGGCCCGGTCTGCGACGAGCTGGGTTATCGGCGACTTCCGCGATTTGAGGACCCTGGCCGGATGGGCCCACGGACTCGGCGCCGGCTTTCTGCTGCTCAATCCGTTGAGTGCGGAAACCCCTGTCCTGCCCCAGGAGCCCAGTCCCTACTTTCCGTCGAGTCGGAGGTTCAAGAACCTTCTGTACTTGTCGGTGGAAGACATCCCGGGGGCCGCGGAGGTTGGTCCAGAACTGGACCGCCTCGTCGCGCAGGGTCGGCGGCTGAACAACGACCGACGCATCGACCGTGACGCGGTGCTCACGACGAAGTTAATCGCGCTCGACCATCTCTGGAAGGCACGCGGTCAGCCAATGCCCGCGTTCGCCGGGTGCCATCACGATCTCCTCCGACGCCGCGACCCATCCATTGCTCCCCTTCGTCTGGCCCTGCTCGCGAAGCTCATGAGGCCGGTTATCGCTTGGCCCCTGTTCCGCCAATGCGACGAAACTTGACCCCAGTTCCAACAGCCTTAGCCTCGAAGAGTCGGGGAGCATCAGGGAGCTGGACATGCCCAAAAGACGACCCTCAAGGCTCCGAACCTGGTTTGAAGGTGATTCAAGGAGAGAGCGTCCGGTCACCGCGGGTGCGATTGTCATCCCGATCCATTTCGACACCGTCGTCTCCTTGCCAAGGCGCTAATCCTTAGCGTTCGTCGTCACGTCTGTCTGACGTCGAGCCCCGTCGCTCCGGCTCGCCTCGTCGCTGGATGGCCCCCTACGCCTCCTGACTTCCGGCGCTTCGGCTGCTCACGACCGTTCGGCCGCTGCCAGATTCCAGACTGTCTATCCCCGGGCTCCCCTTCAGCTCGCCCGCCTTGACGTGCCATGCTCCTAAGGCGGCGGACCGCCTTGGCCTGGCTCTCAACGTTGGCGAGAAGAGTCGGGCGCGCATCTCGCTTCAGCCCATCCTCGATGAGGGCCCGGAGGACGATCTGAAGGCTCACCGGGAGCTTGAGCGTGACCGTTGCCTTCCCGGCAACGATCCGAGCCTGGTCCACGACCTCCTGCGAGAGAATGAGCAAGACTTTCGACTTATTCTCTAACATCACTACCTCCTGCCGGCTCAGCGGGACTCCTGACCCGACGCCCGGCACTTCCCCGTTTATTGTTATATAAATTATATATAATATATATGTCAAGCGGGATCGCGAGGGTGAGGCAGAGGCCGGCGCTCGCGCGCTCGGATAAGCAGGAAGAGTCCTGGAATTCGTCTCGTGGGTGGTCGTGGGGTTGCTCGCCGTCTGGCTGGCCGAGTTCGTGATGAAGGGAAGAGGCTACGGGCTGCTCGGGGATCTATTTCTTGGTGCGTGCTGGACCCGCCCCGCCACACTCCTGGTTACTGCGCGTGGCTCCGCCGACCCTAGAGTGGCGCAGTGGATTGAGCACACATGAAGCGGATCTGAGAAGGCGGTCGGACGAAGACCGACGTCCTTCAGGACGTGCACGGCGAGCTCACGAGCAGGTACCAACCTCATTTCTTGATAAGAAGGTCAAGCCCATCGGTGCATGCTCGAGCGACAGCAGAGCCAGCCTTTTCTTGCCCGGGCATCATATCCCAGCCACCTTTTTCGATGACTTCCGCTCGCTGCCAGCTGCTGACTTCTCCGAGTTCTTTAAGTTTCTTTTCATGGTCAGGTTGTTTCATAAATTGGGCGACGCAGATCGCCGCCTGACTCGCCAAGACCGCCTCTTTGGTCATCGTTTGGGTAGTGCCGGAGGTTGTCCAGCCGCCCCACGCAAAGCCGATGATCATTGCGATGACTGCCCCACAAATCAGGCCCCAAATTCCGTACTTCATCTTCGCTGCCGTCTCTGGCTTCATTGACAAGACCTCCTGAACCGGGATTCCCGATATGGAGCCATTCCGCCGCTCGTGGCGGCATCCACCGAGCGGACCGTCCCGTCAGTCAACTCGTTCACGCTTCCCGACAGGTTGCCGGCGGTGCTTCTGGCAAACCCTGGGGCTCGTGTGACCGATGCTTCCGGGTTAGGTCACACCGACCGTGCCGTCGAGAGACACCGCCGCCGAGTCGCCTCCCCCTGGCCAATCCCGCCGATCCCCGTAGGGTCCCCCGTCTCACGCTGGTGCTGGAGACCCGTCTCGCGCCTACCGCCTGAGTTTTCTCAGTATCCATTCCGTCGCATGCACGTGCGATATGTCGCCTGATACCCGGCGTCCGTGATCCCATCTGTCGCCATCCCAATAAGCTGAGGATCCGAGGACTCCATGCGGATCGGCCCGACCCGCGTCGCTGCGCTGTCCGTCCGGGCTGACTCCACGCGCACGTAGTCCTTTGTCGTCGGAGTGGCGGTGCCCGCCTTCATGGCGGCTTGCGCGGCCGTATTGCAGGCGGCGAAATCGGCCTTCGTCGGCGTCTCGGCATCCACGCTGACCGCCGCCGTGACAAGGCTCGCAACGATGGCGCCAAGAAGAGCACGCGTCACTTTTCGCATGGAGCACCTCCTGAGACCGAACGGCCCGGCGGACTGAAGCCCGGGCCGGAGCCGTTCTCGTTATATATATAATACTTGACATATAAGTTATATATGATGATACTGCGACCGTGTCAAGCGGGAATTGCGAAGGGGAGGCGAAGGCCAACGCTCCCCGCCCCCCGAGAAGGAGGACGATCATGGAGTTCGGACTGCTCGTTTCGGGGGTAGTCGTGGGGTTGTTCGCCGGCTGGCTGGCCGGGTTCGTGATGAGGGGTGGAGGGTACGGGCTGATCGGGGATATGGTGCTCGGTCTGGCCGGGAGCGTCGTGGGGGGCTGGATCTTCCGGGCCCTGGGCGCCTCCGCGGGCGGGGGGCTAGTCCTCACGGTGTTCGTCGCCTTCGTCGGGGCGGTGATCGTGATCGTCGCCCAGCGCAAGGTCTGGGCCCACGCCTAGGAACGTGAACCTCACACCCCCGGGTGACCAGGTCGAGCCTCGACCTGCTCACGCTGCACCGCCCGGGCGAAGTCCACCGCAGGAAGAGGAGTGTATGAAGATTCGTCCGTTGCACGATCGCGTTCTGGTGGAGCGACTCGAGGAGACGGAGGTCAAGAAGGGCGGGATCATCATCCCGGACACGGCCAAGGAGAAGCCCCAAGAGGGCAAGGTGAAAGCCGTGGGCAACGGCAAGGTCGGCGACGACGGCAAAAGGATCCCGCTCGACGTGAAGGCCGGCGACAAGATCCTGTTCGGGAAGTACTCCGGCTCCGAGGTGAAGCTCGACGACAAGGAGTACCTGATCATGCGCGAGGAAGACGTCCTCGCCATTCTCGAGTAAGAAGGAGGACCGCTACCCATGCCAAAGCAGCTCAAATTCGACGAGGACGCCCGGGCGGCGCTGCTCCGGGGCGTCAACATCATGGCGCAGGCCGTGAAGGCCACGCTGGGGCCGAAGGGCCGCAACGTCGTGATCGACAAGAAGTTCGGCAGCCCGACGATCACCAAGGACGGCGTCGCCGTCGCCAAGGAGATCGAGCTCAAAGATCCTTATGAGAACATGGGCGCCCAAATGCTGAAGGAGGTCGCCTCCAAGACCTCCGACGTCGCGGGCGACGGCACGACCACCGCGACCGTGCTCGCCCAGGCGATCTATCGGGAGGGGCTCAGGAACGTCACGGCGGGCGCCAACCCGATGGGGCTCAAGCGCGGCATCGAGGCCGCGGTGGGGGCCGTGACCGAGGAGCTGAAGAAGATCTCGAAGTCGACGAAGGACAAGAAGGAGATCGCCCAGGTCGCGACGATCGCGTCGAACAACGACAAGGCGATCGGCAATCTGATCGCCGAGGCGATGGAGAAGGTCGGCAAGGACGGCGTCATCACCGTCGAGGAGTCGAAGTCGGCTGACACGGTTCTGGATTTGGTCGAGGGCATGCAGTTCGACCGCGGTTACCTCTCGCCGTACTTCGTGACGGACGCCGAGCGCATGGAGGTCGTGTTCGAGAACGCGCTCGTCCTCATCTACGAAAAGAAGATCAGCGTGATGAAGGACATGCTCCCGCTGCTGGAGCAGGTCGCCCGGGCGGGCAAGCCCCTCCTCATCATTGCCGAGGACATCGAGGGTGAGGCACTGGCGACCCTGGTCGTAAACAAGCTCCGTGGGACGCTGCAGTGCGCCGCGGTGAAGGCGCCGGGCTTCGGCGACCGTCGCAAGGCCATGCTCGAGGACATCGCGACCCTGACCGGCGGCAAGGCGCTCACCGAGGACCTCGGGATCAAGCTGGAGAACATCAAGCTCGATGATCTCGGGACGGCCAAGAAGGTGGTCGTGGACAAGGACAACACCACGATCGTCGAGGGTGCGGGCAAGTCCAGCGCGATCGAGGGGCGCATCAAGCAGATCCGCGTCCAGATCGAGGAGACGACCAGCGACTACGACCGCGAGAAGCTGCAGGAGCGGCTGGCCAAGCTGGCCGGCGGCGTGGCGGTGATCAAGGTCGGCGCCGCGACCGAGACCGAGATGAAAGAGAAGAAGGCGCGCGTAGAGGACGCGCTCAACGCGACCCGCGCGGCGGTCGAAGAAGGCATCGTGCCGGGCGGCGGCGTGGCCCTGCTCCGTACGGCGAAGGCCATCGATAAGCTGAAGCTCGAGGGCGACGAGAAGGTGGGTGCGATGATTGTCAGGCGGGCGCTCGAGGAGCCCATCCGCCAGATCGTCGAGAACGCCGGCGCCGAGGGGAGCGTCATCGTCGAGAAGGTGAAGCACGAGACCGTGGCCACCCGGGGGTTCGACGCCGACAGCATGGAGTTCGTGGACATGCTCCAGGCGGGGATCATCGACCCGACCAAGGTCGAGCGCGTGGCGCTCGAGAACGCGGCATCGATCGCCTCCCTACTGCTCACCACCGAGGCGCTCGTCACGGACATCCCGGAGGACAAGTCGGCAGCCGCGCCTGCGATGCCGCACGGTGACATGTACTAACGAGGAGAGCGGTAACCCTCTTGTGGGAGCTTTCGTTGCGGCCCGGCTCGACTCGCGACCCGGGCCGCTTCACCGTCCGGCGCCGCGGTGGCGGTAGAGTTCCGCCATCGAGATCTTGGCGCGGATCCCCTTCAAGAGTGGCTCTCTCAAGGACGTGACCAAGTTCACCAAGCTGGCGCGGGCCTACGCTCGCTTGGGTCGCGGGGATCCGCTGGGGTCATCGATGCGGATTTGCTGGGCGCAGCGTTCAGCCATGGCATCAAAGCCGTACAGACCGCAGAAGGCGTGAAGCGGTCGTGACGTGTAACAGCGCGGCGGCTGCCCGCGCCTTGCTGAGCGCGATGCCCACCGGGTGGTAGGCGCGCGGGTCAGCGGCGGCCATCACGCCACCCCCTTCATCCCGGCCACCAGCCTCCGAACCTCACCCCGGAGCGTTTTCGCCAGCCAGTCGCTCAGGCCTTGGCGCTGCGCGCGGGTCCACTTCTTACCGACCTTTCCGGCCCGCAGCTTTCGGATCACCGCCACGATGTCGGTGACGGTCCTGGCGGGGTCGGTGCCGAGTTCTGGTGCTACACTCGTCTTGTCCATCGTCTCTTCCTACTTTCGGGTTAGGGGTTGTGGGCCACGGCCCTGGCGCTGCATGCACAGCGCGCGGGGCGCTTCGCTGCCTATCGCCCGAGCACTGCTCTGACGGCGCGATCCACCTCTGGCTTGATGGCTGCTCCGAGGTCTCGCTGGAAGCGCTCCATCTTCGATGCGGCCGAGCGCCACTCGGCGGAGATATAGAACCCGACCATGGCCTCCAGCTCGGCCAGGGTGAAGTGACGAACCAGCCCGTCGAGATACGCGGTCTCGATCAGATCCTCACGCAGCTCGCGCACCATCGCCGTCGCCAGCTCGGGGCGGCCCAAGGCCGCCGCGACGGGGGCCACCAGCTGCCGAAGGATGGGCATCGCTGTCATGTACCGTCGCGCGGCTTGGCGTCGGCTCTCGGGGAGTCAGAGGTGGTCATTCCAGCAGCTCCGTCACCGGCACGCCGAGGCTCACGGACATCGATCTCTCCTGAGGGACCGCTCACACGTATCGATGCTATGCTCCCGCTCTCGATCCCCATGCTTTGACCATCTCGCCCGACGCGGCCCGCTTGCTTCGGACCTCCCCATCACTTATTCGCGCCTACCTTGGCGTCGCCACCGCGGTCCGAGCCGGTGCCCTGATCGACGGGCGATGGCAGTTCACCCTCGGCTCTCGAAGCGCTGTCGCACTGCGCACTTGGTGCCTGAATGAGGCGGACACCCTGCGCAAGTCGAGCCCGACGACCGCGACGCTGCTGGCGAGCGCTGCCGTCGACATTCAGGCCGCGGTCGACGCTGGCACCTCGTAGGGTCCATGCCGACCCTGACCCTGAGCCCCGTGACGCTTGTCACGCTGGGTATCACCCGAGCGCAGATCCTCCCGATCCTCACCCTGGAGGCCCACTGGCTGCTCGCGGCGCATCTGATCGCGCGCGGCTTCAACATGCACCAGGCGATCCGGGTGGTCGAGCTCCCGAACGACCTGGGAACCCGCCGATAGACTTTGCCACCTGGAGGTGCGCCGTGGATAACCAATTCGTCCAGATCGTCGGCAGCAGAAAGAGTGGTTCATTGCCGTATGCCGACCACGAAGGCTACCTGTACGGCACGACGCATCATCGAGTAGCGCTGGTTCCGAGCGGCAAATACCGCGCCCAGGGTGCGGACGGCGCCGAGATTGAGATCACCATCGAAGTGGAGTAAAACAGGTTGGCCGCGGAGCAGCGGATCGGCATGCACACTTTCATCAACGCACTCTTGGCCCTGGTCGGCGCGCTCGCCGCGTTCTGGCGGATCGTGCCGTGAGGCGCTCCGCCGTCCTCACGCTCTTGGCGGTCCTCGCGGCGATCACCGCCTGCTGGCTGCTCGTCACTGACTGATCGGCTCGCGCCGTGAACGCGCCACGCCGAGGATCACGCCGTGTGCTCATCGTCGATGACGAGCCGGAGATCGTCGATCTGCTGCAAGAGGTCTTGACCGAGGCCGGCTACGACGTGCGTTCGGTCTTCACCAGCGACGAGGCTCTGGCAGTCGCTCTCGGATTTCGTCCGCATGTGGTCCTACTGGATCTGCGGATGCCCGGCATGAGTGGTGACCGGGTGCTCCACGCGCTCCGCGAGCGTGGCATCCAGGCGCCCGTGATCGCCATCTCGGCGAGGCCGGAGCTGGCTGGCCCCGGCTTCTTCGGTGTCGTCGGCCAGCCGCTGGACATGCGAGAGGTCCCGCAGGTGGTGGGCGACGCGCTCCGCGCGGGCAGGGCGCCGGATGCCTGAGAGCACCGCCGCCTCGCCGCGCTCCGCTCGCCGGCGCCCACATCCCCAGTCAGTCAACTGAGACTTCTAGCGAAACCAACAACCAAAAACTGACGAGAGCGTGACGTCGCCAGCGTGACTACAGCTTGCGGCGGACGAGCCCCCGCTTGAGCGGGCCTGATCGGGTCTGATCGTAGGGCGAGATTGTGGAACGGGCCAGCCTCGTTTGTTCCCAGCAGCGCACATGGTACACGTCGCCGCCGATCATCAGCCCCGAGAACATTTCCAGCGGGCGGCCGCACTCGACACACGTCTTCGAGACCTCAGCCATGGCGGCCCTCCTACATCACTAGTAGTACACGGCACCGCGCCCTGAAGCTGAGCAATACAGACCACCTGCGCCCTGAGATGACGATCTGGGAAGTGTGCCGCCCAGCACCGGTCGCACGAAGACGCGATGGGACGACGAACGCTCGGATGAAGGCGTCAGTCGTGGAGCACGACGTGGAGCAGCGAGCTGTGCACTTCGAGCCCGCCGTTGTAGTCGACGAAGCCCAGCTTCCGGAACTTGTTCATGAAGTGGCTGATCCGCGAGCGCGTCGTGCCGACCATCTCGGCCAGCGTCTCCTGGCTGATCTTGGGCACGACCGTCTCCGGCCGGCCCTCCTTGCCGAAGTTCGCCAGCAACAAGAGAATCCGGGCCAGCCTCTTCTCGCTGGAGTTGAAGAGCTGGTCCACGAGGTCTTCTTCCATCCGGATGTTCCGAGTCAGCAGATACGTCGTGAAGGTTCCGGCGAACTCGGCATCCTGGTGGAGCGCGCGGAGCATCGCCGGTTTCGGCAGCGCGACGATCGAGGTCTCCGTCATCGCGGTCGCCGTCGCCATGCGTAGCGGTTGGCCGGCCAGGCATCCCTCGCCGAAGAAGTCGCCGGGCCCGAGCAGGGCGACGACGGCCTGCTTGCCCTGCTGCGAGAGCACCGCCACCTTGATCTTGCCGCTGTGGACGAAGAACACGGCGTCCGCTCGATCACCCTGCGAGAAGATCGTCTGGCTCGCGTGGTACGCCCTGATGGTGCGTCGAGCACCCATCGACGCCAGCAATGCCTTGGGGTCGAATGCCGACTTCACCTTCCGCTTCATCGTGGGCCATTTTACGATAGGCGGCTCGCCGGGTGCTCGGTGCATCGCCCGGCGTGGGTGGCTTATGGAAACGCGGACAGGGGGTGCGCGGGCGCGTGGGCTTCGTCAGCGGACACGGGCCTTGAGGGACGCCACGATCTGCGCCGATGTCTCGACAAGCTTCTTGCACCAGGCGTCCCCGTTTGCATAGGCTGAGGTATGGAAAAGCGGGCGGGGACAACGGGCACGGCGCTATTCTGCGTTGCCCCGGCAGATGTCGCCGTCCTCCTCGAGGACCTGGATCCGTCTGAGCCCTCGGTTCTGTACGCTCAGATCTTCAAGCAGCTCAGCGCCGCTGTGGATATCTACCCAACAATGCCGCTCCGGATCGCCGACCACCACGCGGAAACATTCCGTAACTGGCTCGATCGGGCGAAGGCCCGACACGCCAAGAACGGCGATTCGGAGAGGGCTCAAGCCTTCGCGCGTGTGCGGAGTTCTGAGGTCTAGGTCAGGGCCTGTTCTCATCGCGACATAGGCCCCACTGGAGTGCTCCCCACTCTTCTGCTCACCGCGAGGAGCTTAGAGTAACGCCAGTCCCGGTATTCGGCCGGGCTCCGCATCCCGAGCGCCGAGTGCGGCGCCTGGGTGTTGTAGTCCTCGAACCAGCCGCCGAGCTGGGCCAGGACGGTCTCGGCATCCCGAAGCTCGGCGCCGGCCACGTAGTCGCGCTTGAAGGTGCCGACAAACGCCTCAGCCAGGCCGTTGCTCTCCGGGCTGTACGCGGGCGTCGTGATCGGTACCAGCCCGAGCTCATGGCCGTAGAGCACCGTCGCGGTGGCCGTGTACTGAGGGCCGTTGTCGCTGAGCCATTGCACGGCATGGGGCGCCCTGAGCGTCGTCTCGCCGAAGCGCGCCCAGAGCGTGCGGTCCATCAGCGTGCGGATATCGGCCCCGGTCAGCGCCCGCGGCGAGGCCACGAAGGCGGGGACCTCGCGATCGTGGCAATCAATGGCAAAGGCCACGGAGACGACCTCGCCACTCCAGCACGGAATCAGGAAGACGTCCGAGCACCAGCGCTGGTTGGACGTCGGCAGCTGGATCTGGCCGAGGTGCGGCCGGCCATGGCGCCGGTGGACGCGCGGGGCCAGCATCAGCCCGTGGATCTGCATGACCCGCCGAACCCGCTTGCGGTTGTAGCCGACGCGGAAGGTGCGGTTCACCATCGCCCACACGCGGCGATAGCCGTAGGTCGCCCGGCTGTTGGTCACCGCCTGGATCTGCTGCAGGACCGTCGCGTCGTCGGCCCGATGATAGCGCCCGCCGGGGCGGGCCCGACCGACGTAGTAGGCCGTGCGCCGGGCGATCCCGAGCACCGCGCAGATGGCGCTCATGGAATGCGTCGTCACCGCCCGGACTCTCTGCGCAACGACGGAGTTTTTTTTACGACCTCCTGGGCCGCCCGCAGGATCTCGACCTCCATGGTCTTGCGGCCCAGCGCCCGCTCGAGCTCGCGGATCTTGGCGTACGCCTCCCGCACGTGGCTGGCCGGGACCACGTCCTCACTGGCCTGGACGGCGGTCGTCGCCCCGGCCTCCGCAAACCGCTTCCAATTGCGGATCACGCTCGGCGAGATGTCGAGCTCGCGGCTGAGCTCGGCCAGCGTCTTCTCGCCGGTGAGGATCCGCTGGACCGTCGTCCGCTTGAACTCCGTGTTGAAGACCCGTCTGCCGTCCGCCTTCCGCCGGTGCTCGCCCATGGGGCCTCCCGTCGCATCTTACGTCCCCACGGTGAGCAGTCGAAACGGGGAGCACTCCACTCTCCCGGCAGCGCGTCGAGCGGGGGACAGAGGCGAGCGTTGTGTACGTGCTCGGCGCGATCGAGTCGCATACCGCGACAGGCGGCGACGACGCCAAAGCGCGCCACTATTACACCGCTGCGATGGCTCTTGCCGACGAACTGGGGATGCGACCCCTCGTTGCTCGCTGCCGTCTCGGCCTCGGCAAGCTCTACCGGCGCACGGGCAAGCGCGAGCAGGCTCCGGACCACCTCACCACTGCGACGACGATGTACCGCGAGATGGGCATGACGCACTGGCTGGAGAAGGCGGAGGCGGAGATGCGGGAGCTGGGATGACCGTGCAAGGTACCGGCATGGCGAACCAGCCTCCCACCATCCCGGCATGGACCGCCGGCGCTTCCTGCTGACCTCGCTGGCTGGGGCCATCGCCGCGCCGGTCGTCGCTAAGGCGCAGTCGTTCATCGGGGCTTGAGTGCTGCTCATTTGACCCTCCCCCGCCGACACGCTATCGTCGGCGGACCTGAGCCGCGCCCGGCGCGTGGGAGTGCTCATGAAATACCTCCGGTGCCAGCAGGAGAACCCGCCAGCCGCTCTCTACCTAGAGCGTGGGGGAGGCTGGCGCCGTATTCGTTGACTGCGGCAAGGTCAACGCCGCGATCCAGAACACGGCTCGGGACTGGTAGCGCCGGTCGGGCGGAGGGCACCGCGCCTTGAGAGGCGAGAAGCGGCCGATGCGTTCTCGCGCAAAGCCCACGCAGGCCAAAGTCGACGCCAAGCCCTCTCGCAGCACTAAGGCCTCCAAGAAACAAGGCGTTACGATCCGCGATCTGGAGAAGCATCTGGCGGAGGCGGTGAAGCGAGAGGCGGAGGCGCGAGATCAGCACACAGCGACGAGCGCGATCCTCCGAATGATCTCTGCCTCGCCGACCGACGCCCGGCCGGTGTTCGACGCGATCGTGCGGAGCGCTGTGCGCTTGTGCGACGCACGGTTTGCCAACGTTTTTCGACTAGAGGGCGCAGTCGTCCACCTCGTCGCTCATCACAACCTTCCCCTCGAGGCGCTCGAACAGTTCCGGCGCACCTTTCCGCAACCGCTGTCGCAGGGCGGTACGATCACGGCGCAGGCGATGCGCCGCAGAACAGTCATCCATGTCCACGACATCGAGCTTCTGTCGGATGTCCCCGTGGCCGTACGCGAGCTGAGTCGCTCCGCCGGCTACCGGAGTGCGCTGGCCGTGCCCATCCTTCTCAAGGGAAGCGCATTGGGAGCCATCGGTGTCGGCCGGAGTGACGGGACAGGAGCGCCGAGGCCCTTCTCGGACACTGAAATCGACCTGCTCACGAGCTTCGCCGATCAGGCGTCCATCGCGATCGAGAACATGCGCCTGTTCAATGAGCTGGAGTCGCGCAACGGCGATCTGGCCGAGGCGCTTGAGCGCCAGACGGCCACCAGCGAAATCCTCCGCGTCATCAGCAGCTTCCAGGCCGATATCCAACCGGTTTTCGATGCCATCGCGGCCAAGGCACTGGACCTATGTCGGGCAACGACCGGTTGGGTCTACAGATTCGACGGGGAGCTCATTCACATCGCGGCGGCCCACAGTCTGAGGCCGGAAGCCGTCAGGGTCATTCGGGAGAGCTATCCGATGCCTCCGAGCCAGGGTGGCGGTACCGCACGCGCTGTTCTGAGCCGGCACATCGTCTACATACCGGACATCCGTGAGGATCCCGAATACAGGCTCGAGACCCTTGCGCAGGCTGCTGACTACTTGAGCGTTCTCGCCGTGCCGATGTTGTTAGAAGGCCAGCCGATCGGGGTGGTCGTGGTCACGGGGGCCGAGGCTGGAGCATTCTCGGAGAGGCAGATCGAGGTGCTTCAGATCTTTGCCGACCAGGCCGTTATCGCCGTCCAGAATGTGCGACTCTTCGAGGAATTAAAAGCGCGCAACCGTGATGTCTCTGCGACCAGCGAGATCCTCCAGGTCATCTCCCGCTCACCGACGGACGAGAAGCCGGTGTTCGACGCGATCGCGCAGAGCAGCATGCGGCTATGCGGTGCGGTGTTCGCGATGGTGGCCTCCTTCGACGGTGAGCTATTGCACCTCGTGTCTACCGCGCATGTGAGGACAGCGGGCGTCGAAGGACTCGCCACGGTGTACCCGCTGCGTCCCAATCGCGGACAGATCGCGGGCCGCGCCGTTCTCGAACGGGCCGTCGTGCACGTTCCCGATGTCACGATTGACCCCGACTATATCGGAGCGCCCGGTGTGGGGAACCGAGCGACATTGTCGGTCCCGATTCTCCGGCACGGGACGCCCATCGGCACCATAACAATCGGCCGTTTCGAACCTGTTCCGTTCAGCGACCAGCAAATCGGTCTGCTGAAGACCTTCGCCGATCAAGCGGTGATCGCGATCGAGAACGTGCGGTTGTTCAAGGAACTCGATGCTCGGACCCATGATCTGACTCGCTCGGTGGATGAGCTTCGCGCGCTCGGTGAGGTCGGGCAGGCCATCAGCTCGACACTCGATCTCCAGACCGTGCTCAGTACGATTGTCGCGCGGGCGACGCAGCTCGCCGGGCGCAGACGCGGGCATCATCTACGAGTACGATGCCAAGCGCGAGGTGTTCGAGCCGCGAGCCACACAGCATCTCGAGCCGAATATCGTCGAAGTGCTGGTGACAGCACCAGTACGGAAGGGTGAAGGGGCCACGGGGCAGCTCGCAGTTTCGCCAGAAGCGGTGCAGCTCCCTGACATCCATCTCGACTCCTTGCTGAGCGTCCACCACGCCCGGAGCGCGTTCGTTCGAGCCGGGTACCGGGCGTTGCTCGCCGTCCCGCTCCTGCGCGAAGGCCACCTGATCGGCGGCCTCACCGTGGTGCGGAAGATGCCCGGCGAGTTTCCGCGCGAGACGATTGAACTGCTACAGACCTTCGCCACCCAGTCGGCCCTGGCGATCCAGAATGCCCGGCTCTTCCACGAGAGTGCGGACAAGGGCCGGCAGCTGGAAGTCGCCAGCCAGCACAAGTCTGAGTTCCTGGCCAACATGTCGCACGAACTGCGGACGCCCCTCAACGCGGTCATTGGGTTCTCGGAAGTGCTGGGTGAGCGGATGTTTGGCGAACTGAACGACAAGCAGGCCGAGTACGTTCAGGACATCAACGCCTCCGGCACGCACCTGCTGTCGCTGATCAACGACATTCTCGATCTGTCGAAGATCGAAGCGGGCCGTATGGAACTGGAGCTGGCGGACTTCCACCTACCCCAGGCGATTGACAATGCTCTGGTCCTCGTGCGGGAACGGGCGCTGCGCCGCGGCATCACGCTGGAGCAGTCGATTGACCCGCGCCTCGGCGAGATTCAGGGGGACGAGCGGAAGATCAAGCAGGTGCTCCTGAACCTACTGTCCAACGCGATCAAGTTCACGCCGGAAGGTGGGCGGGTCGGTGTCCGGGCAGCGCCGGTGGACGAGCACGTTGAGGTGGCGGTCAGCGACACGGGGGTCGGCATCGCGCCGGAGGACCTGGAGGCGGTGTTCGAGGAGTTTCGGCAGGTGGGGACGGCGGAGAAGAAGGCCGAGGGGACAGGTCTCGGTCTTGCGTTGGCCCGGAAGTTCATCGAGCTGCACGGTGGGCGAATCTGGGTCCAGAGCCAGGTCGGTGTAGGTTCGATGTTTACGTTCACGATTCCGGTGCGCCATGGCGACTGAGGTGGTCCTCGTCGTCGAGGACGACAGCAAGAGTCGAAAGCTCGTGCGCGATCTGCTGACGTTCAAGGGCTACGAGATCATCGAGGCCGAGACGGGAGAAGAGGGTGTCGGCCTCGCCCAGGAGCGCCGCCCGAGCCTGATCTTGATGGACATTCGACTACCCGGCATCGACGGGATCCAGGCGCTCGAACGGCTGCGAGCCGAGGTTGCCACTCAGGGGATTCCCGTTATGGCCATGACCGCGTCGGTGATGTCCGGGGATCGGCAGAGGGTGTTGGACGCAGGATTCGACGCTTTCCAGAGCAAGCCGATCAAGATAAAAGACTTCGTGGCGGCCGTGGAACAGCTTCTTGAACGTCACCGAACGTGAGGACCGAACAGAGCGCGGGGTCCGATGTACCGCGACATGGGCATGACGTACTGGCTGGAGAAGGCTGGCTGAGGCGGAGATACGGAGTTAGGGTGATGGATCATCACCGCTTCGCTGGCTGTTGTGCCTGGGCGCCGCGGGCGGCGCGAGGAGGAAGCCCATGCTACCGAGGATGAAGGCCGGCCGGTGGCGGAACTCTAGCGTACAAGACCACGAACGGCGATGACGAACCTCCCCGGCGCGTCCGACGATATCTCGCCGCCACATGGTCCCAAAGACGCGGAGACAAGAGATGTCTATGCCGTACCGTCTGGCGACAGACGGATCGACCATCTCCGGCGGGTGCCGTTGTTCAACGATTGCACCGATGAGGAGCTTCGTCGGATCGCCGACACTGCCAAGGTCGTGGAGACTCCGGCGGGGACAGTCTTGATGGAGGTCGGGACACCAGGCGATTCGTTCTTCTTCGTCATCGACGGTCGGGTATCGGTGCAGACTCAAGTCGGGCTCGGTGATCCGCTCCTTCCAGGAGACTTCTTCGGCGAGATGAGCTTGCTCGATGGAGAACCACGGTCAGCAACAATCATTGCGACGACCGATGTGCGGTTACTGGTCGTTGACCGGATGCACTTCTGGCGGTTGTTGAATGACGCACCGGACCTGGTCAGGCGCATCCTGATCGTGCTCTCACGCCGCGTCAGACGGCTCGAACAGGCCGCGAATGCACTGCTGCACCGGATGAACCAGACCTAACGATGCCTATGGGTTCGTCCCTGCCCTCGCAGCGCACGGTCTTCGGCGTCTCTGAGTGACGGCCACACACGTTCCCCGCACTGACTACGCGACGCGCTTGACGTTCCGATTGAGTCGCCCTTGTGCCCGCGCACTCTGCTGCATCCGCGCCGCCAGGTTGGTGGTGTCGCCGACCGCGGTGTAGTCCATGCGCAGGTCGTCGCCGATGCGCCGCACGACGACGGGCCCGGTCTTGAGCCCGATCCGCGTGTGGATCGCGGGCCCGCCCGTCGACTCGAGCTCGGTGATGAGTGTTACGAGTTACTTCCCCTTCGGCCCGCGTGGGTCAATAGTGTCAGGCAGCGAAGGCGCCGTCTTCCATCGACCAGGCGCCCACCGTCGCCGCACGATCGGGGCGTCTCGGTCGGCGTGGTGTTTTAAACGGCCGCGCCCGTCCGCGACCGCTGCGGCGATCGTCGGGAAGGCGTTAGGGGACTCCTCGACGGTCCCGCCATAGTGGTCAACAATGCGCCAGCGCCAGTCGGGGTACCCGGGGTTCGAGACAGCAACCACGTTCATCTGATGAAACCTCATCGCACGACCATTGGCAGGGTGCGCGGAATGTTGCGTCAAGCCACATGCCAGAGGCCCGACGGCCTGTCCTTCGCCAAAACCCCCGAACGGTTGATCTTTCGGTCCTGATCCGGCCACAATCCTCCAGCTCGATGATCACCCTCCTGCTCCACCTGCTTCGACTCCTCCCGTTCCTCTGCGGCGGCCACCGCCAGCTCGCCCTCGAGAACCTCGCCTTGCGCCAGCAGCTCGCCGTGTACAAGCGAACGGTGACCCGGCCCAAGACTCCGCACGACGGATCGCCTCTTCTGGGTCGGGCTGGCCAGGGTCTGGGCCGGCTGGAGGCAGGCCCTCGTGATCGTGACGCCCGACACCGTCCTGCGGTGGCAGCGGCGCCGCTTCCGCGAGCACTGGACCAGGCTCTCCGGCCGGCCCGACCGGGGGCCGCCCGCCGATCAACGCCGAGATCGACGCCCTGGTCAGCACGAATGGCCGCGGCGAATCCCTTGTGGGGCGCCCCACGAATCCATGGCGAGCTCCTGAAGCTCGGCATCGACGTGGCCGAGCGCACCGTCTCCCGGCTGATCCCGAAGCGGCGCACCCCGCCCTCTCAGACCTGGCGCACGTTCCTCGCCAACCATGTCCGGGACCTGGTCTCCATCGATTTCTTCACCGTGCCCACCGCGCGCCTGCGCGTCCTCTTCGTCCTCGTCGTGCTCGCCCACCATCGCCGGCGCGTCGTCCACTTCAACGTGACCGAGCATCCCACCGCCGCACTGGACCGCCCAGCAGATCGTGGACGCCTTCCCGGACGACTCCGCGCCGTCCTATCTCCTGCGCGATCGTGACCAGGTCTACGGTCACGCCGTTCCGGCACCGCGTGAAGGGCATGGGGATCGACGAAGTCCTCACGGCGCCCGCACAGCCCGTGGCAGAACCCCTTCGCGGAGCGGCTCATCGGTTCGATCCGGCGCGAGTGTCTGGATCACGTTCTCGTCCTCGGCGAACGCCACCTGCGCCGCATCCTGACCCGCTACTTCGCGTACTACCATCGGGCTCGCACGCATCTCGCGCTCGACAAGGATGCACCCGACGTCAGGCCGTCGAGTCCCGAGGCGGGCAGGATCGTGCGATTCCCGAAGTCGGTGGCCTGCATCATCGCTACATCCGCCAGGCCGCGTAGTCCAGCACCGCCGCTCCTCACAACCACGAACGCGCGATCCAGTCCTCTTCGCGAATCCGATGTGATTCCGATGCGACCATGCGCGGGCCCCGGTCTTGGGATGACGGTCGCTCTCGCTCCAACCGGCTGGCGTCTTGGCCCCGGGTCCCAGATGCTCCCAGCGATCGGAGAGGCGGACGCCGTTTGGCGAAGGACAGGATTCTAGGGCGGACGCCTCCGCCCGATCCGTGCGCTTCCCATAAGCGCACAGCTTCGCCCAGGGGCTTCAGGTTCGTGATGCGAGTTCGAACTGCTCTGGAGGGACCTCTGCCGCGTGCGACGACCAACCCGTCGACCCTGAGCCTGCCCAGGGTGACATCTCGACCGTACCGCTACGGGGCGTTGGCGTCAAGAACGGGTAGCGACCTCCAGCGCACGCGGCGTGATCTCCAGCTGTTTGAATGCTGGTGGGTGGCAGTGGCCCTGCCCCGGATGTCCCCGGGGGACCCTACTGGGCTCTGAGCTGGAGCCCGGGTAGCCAGCGGACCGTCCCTGAGCCTGGCTCCCTCCTCGACAATGTCCACCTGCGGTCACCCAGCGCCGTCCACGGTGCCTGGTCGGTCCAGCCCCGAATGTGCGGGCCCGCCGACGAACTTGACGAAACCGAGCGGCTCGTGGTTGTCTTCAGGTTGTCCGGCATCCCGGCCGGGCCGTTTCTCGTAGCACGCGGTCTCGCAGTAGCGTCTGGGAGTCCCCGCCGTCTGGCTTCACGTTTCCGCAGCGCCTTCCCGACGGTTCGAAGCGTCGCTTCGAACTTGAGTTGGGAGAGCCCGACCTCAACCGGGACCTGCGGGAGAGCCACTGTGCACAAGCCTCGTCGTTCACCTAAATGGTCTCCAAACATCATCCGGACTCTGAAGCCGATTCGCGTTGATGGCACCCAGGAGATTCGCGTCAACGTGATCAAGGAAAAAGGCGACCTGTATCTCGACATCCGGGAATTCCTCAACTCCGACCGGTTTCACGGATACACCACCAGAGGTCTCTTCCTGTCGGCCGAGGAATGGGACGCGCTGATCGCGCAGCGCAAGAAGATCAGCAAGCTCCTGGCTCCCTAGCGGCGCCGATGATCAAGCACATACTGCTGCAGCATCCTTTCGAAAGCATTACTGATGCGCCGTGCGGACTTTGTGTCCGTCATGTGCCGACTGGAACTTACTGCCGTTCGGAAGTCTCGCGCGTTAACGGGGACTTATGGTGGACGCGCGTGGAATCCCTCAGGATCGTCACCAGAGAGTCGGAACGAGACTCAGCCGAGGTGGTGCCGGCGCACCGCGCGAAGGGTCTATCCGGGTTGACGGCTGGATCGTTCCTCCGGATACTTCCAGCCAGCGAAAACGTGGTCGTGGCTCGGGCCGGAGGACCGAGACCATGGCCCAGCAGCTCACCGAGATGGTTGAGCAGTTCTGTAACTTTCAGCGCAAGCAACGCGGCAAGACTGAAGGAGGCGTGAGAACCTACCGATGGAACCTGGAGCAGTTCTTGATGTTTGTTCGCAATCGTGACGGCCATCTGGCGCGGGTGACGGATCTGACGCCGCCGACGATCCAGGCCTGGATGGACGAATGGCCGCGGCAGATCTGGCGCTCAGCACCATGCGGGTCCGGCAGTCCACGCTGTCGAGCTTCTGTGCCTGGCTCGTGAAGCGCGAGGTCCTCGTCGCAAACCCTGTGGCCAAGCTGGAACGCCCGCCCAGCATCGCGAGCCGCCCAAACAGGTGCCAGGGTCGCCGCTCATGGATGCGCTCGTGGAGGCGCGCGAAGGCGCGTCGGCGGCCGCGTGACGTGGCGATCTTTCTGATCCTGCGCTACACGGGCATGCGACGGGAATCCGTGGCCACGCTGCGTGTCCATCAGCTCGATGGCACGTGGGGCTTGCGTGGCGTCCGGGTGAAGGGCGGCAAAACCCGCGACATCCCCCTGCCCGCCGCGGTCACGGAGTTTCTGCAAGCACGTACATCGAGCGGTTTCTAGCCTCACGTCGAGAAGATCGCCCCGGACACGCCGCTGTTCTGGTCGACCTGGGGTCGGCGCGGCGTCGGCAAGACCCGCGCGCCGATGACCGGCAAGAACATCTGGCGGCTCTGCAAGGTGTACGGCCGCCTCATCGGCTATCCCGAGCTGAAGCCGCACGACCTGCGGCACGGTGTGGCGATGGAGGTTCTGGAGCAGCACCATGATCTCGAGCAGGTGCGCGCACTGCTCGGGCATGCCCGCATCGACACCACGCAGGTCTACACGAGCATCCGTCCGCCGCAACTCAAGCGCGCGGTGTCGTTCTACGAAGAGCAGGCAACACGGATGCTCGGCGGCGAAAAGAACGTGACACAAACCAGCATTTCAGTCGCGAGTGGAAGGGCGCGAAAGGGGCGCAACCAGGCTGACGCGGTTCCGGGTTTGAGGAACTCTCGATTGTTCCTAAAACATGGAGCGAAAAAGATCAACGAAATTCGAATGGTGGCCCCAACGGGATTCGAACCCGTGTTTCAGCCTTGAGAGGGCCGTGTCCTAGGCCTCTAGACGATGGGGCCGTTTTGTGTGAGTTGGCTGGGGGAGGAGGATTCGAACCCCCGCTACCAGGGCCAGAACCTGGCGTCCTACCCCTAGACGATCCCCCAACAACCTCACCGCGACAGCGGGCTACAGCATACCTGACGCATCGCGCCGGGGGAAGTCCTAGCGCACGGCGGCCTTCAGTCCGCGGCTGGGCCGGAAGCGCGGGACGCGAGCGGAGGGGATCGTGATGGCCTTGCCGGTGCGGGGGTGACGGCCGCCACGGGAGGCACGGCGGGCCACGACGAACGTCCCGAATCCGCTGATCGTCACGCTGCCGCCGTTGCGCAACCCATCGCGAATGCCGCCCAGGAACGCCACCAGCGCACGCTCGGCGGCGCCCTTGGAGCCGCGGGCTTCGCGGGCCAGGATGGCGATCAGGTCGGTCCGCTTCACGCCGCGGGCGAGCCGCCGGCCATGACGCGGGCCACGGCGTCCTCGAACAGGGCGGGTGGGAACGGCTTCTCGATCACCGGCACCCGGGCGTCCTCCAGGAAGGCCCACGCCTCGGCATTGGCGGTGTCACCGGTGATGAACACGAAGCGGTGGGCCAGGGCCGGCGTGACCTCACGCACACGCCGGTAGAACTCGGCGCCGTCACCCTCGGGCATCCGCATGTCGGAGACGATCAGGTCGTAGGCTCGGTGCTCCACGCGCTCGAGCCCGGCGTGGCCGCCACTGGCCACGTCCACGGCCCAGCCGCGCTCCTTCAGCAGGGTGACGACCAGGTCCAGCACGCTCGGCTCGTCCTCCACCACCAGGGCCACGCGCCCGTTGCCGGGGGGCACGGGGCGCAGGGCCGGCTGCTTGGGCACCGCCTCGGTGGCGCGGCTCACCGGCAGCTCGACGGTGAAGATGGTCTCGCCCCGGCGGC
This sequence comes from uncultured Candidatus Rokubacteria bacterium, assembly GCA_963827505.1. Classification (GTDB taxonomy): domain Bacteria; phylum Methylomirabilota; class Methylomirabilia; order Rokubacteriales; family CSP1-6; genus AR5. The sequence goes on from CAWHBD010000001.1 coordinate 1,989,339, forward strand.
TCTGCACGGTGAGCCGGCCGCCGTGCTCCTCGAGGATGCCGTACGACACGCTCAGCCCCAGCCCGGTGCCGCTGCCGACCATCTTCGTCGTGAAGAACGGCTCGAACACGCGCGGCAGTGCGTCGGAGGCGATGCCGGGGCCGTCGTCGATCACATCCGCATAGAGGACGTCGCCGGCGGCGCTGGCGCGGGTGCGGACGATGATGCGGCCCTGGGGCTTGGCTTCGAGGATCGCCTGCTCGGCGTTGAGCAGCAGGTTCAGGAACACCTGCTCGAGCTGCTGAGCGTCGCCGGTGATCTCGGGCAGATCGGGCGCGAACTCGGTCTCCATGGTGATGCCGGACAGCGCGAGCTGGTTGGCCCGCAGGGCCAGCGTCTGCTCCACGACGCTCTGCAGATTGACCGCGGCGCGCTCGGGCGGGCGCTGGCGGGCGAAGAAGAGCAGGTTGCGCACGATCTTCGCCATGCGGTCGCCCTGGGCCACCATCAGCTCCACCGGCCGGCGCATGGTGTCGGGCACCTCGCGCGAGAGCAGGAGCTGGCCGTAGCCGATGATGACGCTGAGCGGGTTGTTCAGCTCGTGGGCGACGCCGGAGACGAGCTGGCCCAGGGCCGACATCTTGGCGGCCTGGACGAGCTGGGCCTGGGTCTCGCGCAGGCGCGTGAGGCTGTCCTGGGCGGCGGCGTACAGCCGGGCGTTCTCCAGGGCGAGGGCGGCCTGGTCGGCGAAGGCCTGCAGCGCCTGGACCTCCTCGGCGCTGAACTCGCGGCCGGTTCGATCGCCCACGGCCAGGGCACCGATGATCCGCTCGTGGCTGAGCAAGGGGATGCCGATCATCGCCCGCACGTCGAGAGTGGTGAGCACGGCGCGCTTCTCGGGGGTGTGCTCCACGCGCGGCTCCCGCAGCACGTCGGGCGTGACGATCACCTTGCGGTCGGCCACGGCCCGGCCGGCGATCCCCTCGCCCGGTTTCAACACCACCCCGCGCACCATGTGGGCGGCAGGGCCGTGGGCGGCGATCTCGCGCAGCGAGCCGTCCTCGGGCTCGTAACGGAACATCACGGAGCCCTTCACGGCCAGCAGGTCCACGATGCCACGCGTGACCAGCTCGGCGATGCGCTCCTCCTCCAGCGTGCCGGTCAGCTCGCGACCCAAGCGCGCCTGCACCTCGGCCACGTCGCGGCGGCGCTGAGCCTCCCGGTAGAGGCGGGCGTTCTGGATGGCGACCGAGGCCTGGGCCACGAACATCTGCACGACGTCGGCGGTGTCGGGGGTGAAGCGGATCGACTCTGTGTGGCTGAGCGAGAGCACGGCCAGGAGCTGGTCGCCGGCCATCACCGGGTAGGCCACGAAGCCGCGGAGGCCCCACCGCCGCCACCACTCGAGGTTGATGATCCGCGCGTCGTCGCCCACGTCGGGAATGACCAGCCGCTGGCGCGTGCGCGCCACCCAGCCGATGCCGCCACCGTCCTCGTAGGAGATGGTTCGCTGCGGGAAATCGCCGGCGATCTCGGCCACCGAGCCGCCCATGAAGGTCAGCGTGGCGGCGGGCTCGTCGGCCAGCCAGAAGGATACGAAGCGGACGCCGGTGAGCTGGGCCGCCGACTCCGAGATGGTGCGGAGCAGGACATCCAGCTCGAGCGCGCTGGAGATGCGCTGGTTGACCGTGGCCAGCGCCCGCACGCGCTCGGCCTGCACGCGCTCCGCCTGGTACAACCGGGCGTTGCGGATGGCCACGCCGGCCTGGGCCGACAGCAGCCGCAGCGCCTCCTGCTCCTCGGCGTCGGGCAGCCCCTCGGGCAGGACGTAGTCCAGCACGCCCACGAAGGTGTCGCCCACGTCGATCGGGACGCCGTAGTAGGTGGCGCGCGGTCGCCGCGACCACCACGCGGGAGTCAGCGCGCGCGGATGCTGCAGCGGTTGCGGGATGAGCACCGGTCGATGCTGCTCGACGACGAGGCCGGGTAGCCCGGACGCGGCCGGGCGCTCGGCCGGCAGATCGGTCCACTCGACGCCCGACATCGCCATCATCCGCAAGGTGGCGCCGTCCTCGACGAAGACGTGCACGGCCGCCAGCGCGCCCGGTCGCATGCCGGCGGCCGCCTGCACGATGCTCGTCATCACGTCGCCGGCGTCGAGGGAGGCGGTGATGGACCGGCTCACGGCCACCAGGTCGCGCAGTCGCCCGGCCCGGTGCACGGCGTCGGCGTAGGTGCGGGCGTTCTGCAGGGCCACCGCGGCGTGAGCCGCGAGCGAGGTCACGAGCGCGCGATTCTCGTCGCTGGCCAGCTCGTCGGAGCGCGCCCGTACGGCCAGCACGCCCAGCAGCTCGTCGCCGCTGAGGATCGGCACCGACAGCAGCCGATGGATGCCGGTCTCTCGCGCCCACTCCGCCGACAGCGCCCGCGCGTCGTCGGCGACGTCGTCCACGTAGATCGGACTCTTGCTCTCGGCCACGCGGCCCGAGATGCCTTCGCCGAACGACACCACCGTGCGCAGACGGATCACCGGGCTGCCCGGCTCGACCCACGAGGCCTGCAGCCGCAGGACGTGCTCGGTGGGGTCGGCCGTCCACAGCTGCACCGAGGGCGCCTCCAGCAGGTTGGCAGCGGCCTGCGTGATGCGGCGCAGCACGTCGTCGACGACCAGCGACTCGCCCACCAGCTGCCCAACCTGGGCCAGCTCGCGCAGCCGATCGGCCCGCCGGGTGGCGTCGGCGTACGAACGCGCGTTGGCGATGGCGAGCGCGGCCTGCTCGGCCAGCCAGCGCAGCGCCCCGATCTCCTCATCGGCGAACGTCCGCTCCGTCCAGTAGTGGACGACGAGCGCGCCGTGCACCCGGCCCTGGGAGCGGAGCGGCGCCGCGGCAACGGCCTTGAAGCCTTCGCGCTCGATCTGGACTCTCCGCTCGTGAGTCAGCGAGGTCTCGGGATCGGTGAGGATGTTCGGTGAGAAGGCCGGCTGGGCTCGCAAGATCGCGCGGCTTATCGGGCCCCCGCCCACCGGGATGGGGCCACCCTCGGTGTAGTGCCGACTGAGCCGCCCCGCCGAGCGCAGCACGGTGAGTCGTGGGGCCCGACCGTCCCACGACACGACCAGCGCGGACTCCGCGCTCATCACCTCCAGCGCCTTGTCGGCGATGGTGTCGAGCACCTCGTTGAGGTCGAGCGAGGAGGCCAGCGACTGGCCGACGGCCTCGACCGCTCGTACGAAGGCGTCGCGCTGGCGCTGCTCGGTGACGTCCGTGTGAAGGGCAATCACGCCGGCCGGCGCGCCGGTCGCGGAGCGCCACGCGACATACCGAACCGCCAGCCAGGTATCGCCGGGGCGCCCCGGGATCGCGCAGCGCGCCTCCAGGGTGACCGTCTCACCCGCGAGTGCGCGGGTCAGCAGGCCGTCCGCTTCGCAGAGAAAGGCCAGCACGGCGGCGGCCGGTCGTCCCACGGCCTCGGCGCGCGGCACCCCGGTGAGCTGCTCCATCGCGGGGTTCCAGCCGATGACCGAAAGCCGAGCGTCGGTGACGACCGCCGCGTCAGTGAGACCTTCGATGAGGCCGTGTCCGAAGTCGTCCACGGGTCTTTCGAGTATATCTGAACCTGGACTGTCGATGGCAATGGCATCCGCATTGCTTGATAAGGCGCGAGTAACGTTTCCTAATGAGCCTGGCTCAAATGCGGATTCTGCTAGTTGAAGACGCCCCCGACATCCGCGAGGTGTTCACCGTACTACTGCGCGTGGAGGGTGCGGACGTCACCGCGACCGGCAGCGGCCGTGAGGCCGCCGAGCTGGCTAGCCGACGAGAATTCGACGTGATTCTGAGCGATCTGGGGCTTCCGGACATGCCCGGCGACGTGCTGATCCGGCAGATTCTGGCCACCGTTCACCGCCGTACACGTGTCATCGTGGTGACGGGTTACGGCGAGCCCTACCTCACCCGCGCCCGGCAGGCCGGAGCTGAAGTCGTCTTTACAAAGCCTGTGGAATGGACGCGCATTCTGGAGTGGCTGGAAAAGCCCGGACTGGCGGCCTCCGCCTGACGTGGCCCGGCTCCGGGCAGTTTGGAGCCACTGTGCAATAATGGCCGGGCGATGCGCCCGGAGCTCACGACGATCGTTCTGTGTGCCCTGGCCATCGCCGCTGGAATCGCTGCCTACCTGAAGGATCCTGGACTGCCCTGGATCGGGGCCCGCAACGGGCTATCGACTGCTGTGGTTCGTCCTGCCCCGCCTGATCCCGGCCCTGATCCTGGCCGGCATGCTCCAGGTGCTGGTTCCCCAGGAGGACGGTCGCGCGCTACTTCGGCCGCGAGGGCGGCTTTCGGGCCATTCTCATCGCCTCGGTCGCTGGCGTCCTCACGCCGGGCGGGCCGATGGTGACCGTACCCTTCCTGGTCGTGCTCGCCAACTCCGGCGCCGCGATGGCGCCGCTGGTTGCCTACATGACCTCGTGGTCGCTGTTCGGCCTGCAGCGGATCATCGCGTGGGAGGCGCCACTGATGGGCTGGCACTTCGTCGTCGTGCGCGTGTTGCCCGAGCCTCGCCTTCCCCGTCCTCGCCGGCTGGCTGGTCAAGACCTACTACAACGAGTAGCCCGCATGGCGTTCACGGACCTGCGCGAGTTCATCGCGCGCCTGGAGCAGCAGGGTCGGCTGCGCCGCATCGGCGCGCCCGTCTCGCGCGACCTCGAGATCACCGAGATCGTCGACCGCGTGTCGAAGTCGTCCGGTGTCGCCAACGTCGCCCTGCTGTTCGAGCGGGTCGACGGCAGCGACCTGCCGGTGCTCGTCAACGCCTTCGGCGCCGAGGATCGCATGGCGGCGGCGCTCGGCGTCGGCCGGCTCGACGAGCTGGGCGAGCGCGTGGCCAAGCTGCTCGACGCGCGACTGCCCGGCACCTTCGGCGAGCGCCTGCGCAAGCTGGGCACGCTGATCGACGTCGCCCGGGCAGCGCCGCGCCGGGTGGAGTCCGCGCCCTGCCAGGAGGTCGTCGAGACAGCGTCGCCGTCGCTGGCCGGCCTGCCGATCCTTCAATGCTGGCCGGGCGACGGCGGCCGCTACATCACGCTGCCCGGTGTGTTCACGCGCGATCCCGTCACGGGCGCGCGCAACGTCGGCATGTACCGCCTGCAGGTCTTCGACGACCGGACGCTGGGCATGCACTGGCAGATCCACAAGGGCGGCGCCGAGCATCGAGCGCCGTCGCCGAGGAGCGCCGGGAGCCGCATGGACGTCGCCATCGCGCTCGGCGGCGATCCCGCGATGATCTACGCGGCCTCGGCGCCGCTGCCGCCCGGGCGTCGACGAGGTGGTCTTCGCCGGCTGGCTGCGCGGCGCCGGCGTGGAGATGGTGCGCGTGCACGCACATCGACCTCGAGGTGCCGGCCCAGGCCGAGATCGTGCTGGAGGGCTGGGTCGATCCCGCGCGAGCAGCGGCTCGAGGGCCCGTTCGGCGATCACACCGGCTACTACTCCCTGGCCCGCGACTATCCCGTGTTCCACCTCACGGCGGTCACCCGGCGCGCGCGGGCCGATCTATCCGACCACGATCGTCGGGCGCCCGCCCCAGGAGGACTACTGGCTGGGCAAGGCCACCGAGCGCATCTTCCTGCCGATCATGCGGCTGATGCTGCCCGAGATCGTCGACATGAACATGCCGGCCGAGGGCGTGTTCCACAACCTCGTGATCGTCTCGATCCGCAAGCGGTATCCGGGCCACGCGCGCAAGGTCATGCACGGCGCTGTGGGGCATGGGGCTGATGATGCTCGCCAAGACCATCGTCGTCGTGAGCGAGCACGTCAACGTCCACGACCTCTCGGAGGTGGCCTGGCGCGCCACCGGCAACATCGACCCCCGGCGTGATCTCGTGATCCTCGAGGGACCGATGGACGATCTCGACCACGCTGCGCTCCGCCACCGCTTCGGCGGCAAGCTGGGCGTGGACGCCACCGAGAAGGGGCCGCTGGACGACATCACCCAGGCGTGGCCGGACGAGATCCGCATGAGCGAGGAGATCCGCGAGCGCGTCACCCGCCGCTGGAAGGACTACGGGCTCTGAGCAAGCTCGCGGCACCTGCTCGACGCCATCAAGTTCGAGCACACGGTCTTCGCGCTGCCGTTCGCCTACATCGCCATGGTCCTGGCCGCCGGCGGCTGGCCGGGCGCCTGGGCCGTGGGCTGGGTCACCGCCGCCATGGTCGGCGCCCGCACATGCGCGATGGCGGCCAACCGCGTGGTCGATCGCTGGATCGACGCCCGCAATCCGCGCACCGCCGGCCGTCACCTGCCGCGCGGCGTGCTCGGCGTGTGGGAGCTGCGGCTGCTCGCGGCTGCCGGCGGCGGCGCTGATGCTGGTGGCCGCCGCCCTGCTGAACCCGCTGTGTCTGGCGCTGGCCCCGCTCGCGCTCGTCTTCCTGGTCGGCTACTCCTACACCAAGCGCTTCACGTGGGCCTCCCACTGGATCCTGGGCTTCACCGACGGCATCGCCGCCGCCGGCGGCTGGATCGCGGTGCGCGGCGCCTTCGAGCCGCCGGCCTTCGTGCTGTGGCTCGCCCTCACCGTGTGGATCGCCGGCTTCGACCTCATCTACGCCTGCCAGGACGTCGAGATCGATCGTGCCCAGCGGCTGCACTCGGTGCCCGCGCGCTTCGGCATCGCCACCGCGCTGCGGCTGGCCCGGATCAACCACGCGCTGACGGCGGCCGCGCTGGCCTGGCTCGGCGTCATGATGGGGCTCGGCGTCTTCTACTGGGTGGGCTGGGTGGCGGTGGTGGCGCTGCTCGTCTACGAGCACTCGCTGGTGCGCGCCGGGCGACCTCTCGCGGCTGGACATGGCGTTCTTCAACGTCAACGGCTATATCGCAGTGATCGTGCTCGTCGCCGTCGTGACCGGGTTGTGGCGGTGAGATGACCAAGGCCGAGGCCGTGCGCGCGATGTTCACTCGCATCGCCGGGCGCTACGACCTCATGAACTCGGTGATGACGGGCGGCCGCCACCACGCCTGGCGCCGCCTCACCGCCCGCGCCGTGGCCGGCGCCCCCGCCGGGCTGGCCCTCGACCTGGCCACCGGCACTGGCGACCTCGCGCTCGCGGTGCGCGTCGCCGCGCCCGGTCGCGTGGTGGTCGGCGCCGACTTCTCGGAGGCCATGCTGCGCCACGCGCAGGGCAAGCTGGCCGCGCGCGGCGAGCGGAGCGTGCCGCTGCTCGCCGCCGACGCGCTGGCGCTGCCCTTCGGCGACACGACCTTCGCCTGCGTGACCTCCGCCTTCCTGCTCCGCAACCTCGCCGACCTTGCCGCCGGCCTGGCCGAGATGCGGCGAGTGACGGTGCGGGGCGGCCTGGTGGCGGCGCTCGAGATCACGCGGCCGGGCGTGCGGGGCTGGGACGCTGTCTTCGGCCTCTACTTCAATCGCGTGGTGCCGCTCATCGGCGCCGCCGTCGCCCGTGACCGCGCCGCCTACACGTACCTGCCGCAGTCGGTCGAGCGCTTCGTCACGCCCGTGCAGCTGGCCCAGCTCATGCGGCAGGCGGGACTGCGCGACGTCCGTTACCGCCGCCTCGGCCTCGGCACGATCGCCCTGCACGTCGGCACCGCCTGACGCGACGCGCGGGCGGGCCGGTGGTAAGCTGCCGCCTGCCCGGTCATCGCCGGGGGAGGCCACCATGAGACGCGCAGCGCTGCTCGCCGGAGGGCTGCTACTCACCTTCACGGGGTGCGCGGCCGGGCCCGTCTCCAACGGCGCCGCCCTCGTCGCCCCGGACCGAATGGAGCCAGTCGTGAAACACACGTGGACCACGCGCGACTTCCAGCTCGAGAGCGGCGTCGTGCTGCCCGAGCTCACGCTCGCCTACGAGAGCTACGGCCGCCTGGCCGCCGACGGACGCAACGCCATCCTCGTCACCCACGGCTTCACGTCCAGCCAGCACGCGGCCGGCAAGCACTCGCCCGCCGACGAGGCGGCCGGCTGGTGGGACGGGCTGATCGGTCCGGGCAAGGCGATCGACACGAATCGGTACTACGTCGTCGCCTCCAACATGCTCGGCTCGTCCTACGGCTCCACCGCCCCGGCCACCATCAACCCGAAGACCGGTCGCCGCTACGGCCCCGACTTCCCGGACATCACCCTGCGCGACATGGTCGCCGCCCAGAAGGCGATGCTGGACGGGCTCGGCGTCAAGCACCTCGTCGCCGTCGCCGGCCCCTCGTTCGGTGGCTACCAGGCCTTCCAGTGGGCGGTGACGTACCCGGACGCCATGCGCGGCATCGTGGCGGTGGTGACGGCGCCCAAGGGCGGGGGCGGCCCCGAGGCCGTCGAGACGCTGCGCAAGCGCCTGGCCACCCAGGCGTCGTGGAACGGCGGCTGGCACTACGACCAGGGCGGCGTCGTCGAGACGATGACGGCGATTCGCGTCGAGACGCTGCAGCGCTACGGCACCAACGAGGTCCTGGCGCGCACGATCGCCGATCCGGCCGCCCGTGACGCCGAGCTGCGGCGGCAGGCCGCCACCTGGGCGAAGGACTTCGATCCGAACTCGCTCGTCACCCTGCGCAAGGCTTCCGTGCGCTTCGATGCCGAGCGTGACCTCGCCCGGATCAAGGCCAAGCTGCTCTACGTTCTGTCCCGCACCGACAAGCTCTTCCCGCCCTCGATCGCCCCCGGCGTGATGGACAAGCTCGCCAAGGCCGGCGTGCAGGCCTCGTACTTCGAGATCGACAGCGACCTCGGCCACGTGGCCAGCGGCCCCGAGTGGGCCAAGTGGGGTCCGCGGCTGCAGAGCTTCCTGGAGGCGCTGGACCGCTAGAGCGAGGACGGTCCCATCGCCGACATGGCGGAATCCCTCTCACAGTTCGCCCGCGAGCGGACGTGGCTGCTGCCGGCCCTGCACGCCGTGCAGCACACCGAGCGCTGGCTGTCGCCGGAGTCGCTGGAGCGCATCGCCGCCCACCTGCGGGTGCCCAAGAGCGAGGTGTGGGGCGTCGCCAGCCACTATCCCGAGTTCCGCCTGGCCGCCCCCGGCCGCCGCCTCGTGCGCGTGTGCACCGGCGTGGCCTGCCTGGCCCGCGGTGCCCGGGACATCCTCGACGCCTGCGAGCGGCGCCTCGGCGTGCGCGCCGGCCACACGACGAGCGACGGCGCCGTCACGCTGGAGGAGCTCGACTGTGGGTTTGCCTGCGCGAGCGCGCCGGTGGTGGAGATCGATCACGCCTATCACGGCCGGGTGAGCACGCGCGACGTCGAGGCGCTCGTGGCCGGCGCCACGACCCACCCCGCGGTGACGACGACCGGGTTCGGGGGGCCGCCGACGAGCGTGTCGGCGGGCTCCCCGGGCGCGCGCTTCACCGCCCTCAAGCGCGAGGCCGAGCGACGCCGCACGGGCGCTCGACTGGCCGTGGGGCTCGGCACCTGCGGGCTCGCCGTCGGCGCCGCCGCCACCTTCGACGCGCTCCGGGCGGAGACCGAGCGGCGAGGGCTGCCCTTCCGTGTGGTGGCGGCCGGCTGCAACGGGATGTGCTGGGCGCAGCCGGTGGTCGAGGTGCTTCGCGACGGCCGTCCACGGCTCACGACCGGCGGCATCACGCCCGACCTGGTACCCCGCCTGCTGGGCGCCCTGGGTGCCGGGCTCGACGCCGACCTGGCGGCCGGCGCCGAGTTCATGGCTCCCGCAGCACCGCGTGCTCCTCGAGCGCTGCGGGCTGGCCGATCCCTACGATGTCGCCGACGCGCTTCGTCACGGCGCCTACGGCGCCTTCGCCCGCGCGCTGGACGACGGCCAGCCCGAGGCGGTCATCGAGGAGGTCCGCGCGGCCGGCCTGGCCGGCCGGGGTGGTGCCTACTTCCAGACGGCGGTGAAGTGGGCGGGCTGCCGGGCCGCCCCCGGGTCGCCGAAGTTCCTCGTCGTCAACGGCGAGGAGGGCGAGCCGGGGATCTTCAAGGACCGTCACCTGATGGAGGGCGATCCCCATCGCCTCCTGGAGGGGGTGCTGCTCGCCGCCTTCGCGGCCGGGGCCTCGCGGGCCATCCTCTATATCCACGGCGAGGCCGACCTGTCGGCGACGCGACTAGCCGTGGCGCTCGAGCAGGCGCGGGCGTGGGGGCTGGTCGGCCAGTACGTGCTGGGCACCACCTTCTCGCTCGAGGTCGAGATCCGCCGCGGCGCCGGCGGGTTCGTGCTGGGCGAGGAGACCGCGCTGCTGGAGTCGATCGAGGGACAGCGCGCGATGCCGCGCACCCGGCCGCCGTTCCCGGTGGAGTCGGGGCTCTTCGGCAAGCCGACGGTGATCAACAACGTCGAGACGCTTTGCGCGGTGCCGTCGATCGTCGAGCGGGGCGGCGCCTGGTTCGCGGGGCTGGGCGGCGGCCGCGGCACGAAGCTCTTCGGTCTCTCGGGTGTGGTACGCCGGCCGGGCGTCGTCGAGATGGAGGTCGGGGGCACGCTGCGCACGCTGATCGACGACGTCGGCGGTGGCTCGGCGACCGGCCGGCCCATCCGCGCGGCCATCGTGGGCGGGCCGTCGGGCAGCGTCATCCATCCCCGTCAGTTCGACGAGCCGCTCATTCCCCGCGGCCCCGTCAATCCGGGCACCGGCGGCGTCGTCGCGCTCGATGACACGCTGCCCGTCCGGGAGGCGGTGCGGGCGCTGCTCGCCTTCAACATGCGCGAGTCGTGCGGCAAGTGCACGCCCTGCCGCGAGGGCACGGTGCGCCTGCTGGCCATGCTCGACGGCGAGCTCGACCTACCCGGTGTGAAAGCGCTGTCCGAGGCGATCCAGCTCGCCTCCCTGTGTGGGCTCGGCCAGGCCGCGCCCCTGTCGCTGCTATCGGGCCTCGCCGCCTTCCCCGAGGAGTTCGGTATCATGAGCCCACCATGAAGCTCACGATCGACGGTCAGGGCGTGGACCTCGCCGACGGCGCCACCGTGCTGGACGGAGTCAACCAGCTCGGCGTTGCCGCTACCCCAGCTCTGCAAGGATCCCGATCGCCCGGCCCTCGGGGCCTGCCGCACCTGCCTGGTCCACGTCGAGGGCATGCGCGGGCACGCCGGCCGCCTGTCACCTCCCCGCGCGCGACGGCATGGTCGTCTCGACCGAGCACCCCGAGGCCCTGCGGGTGCGCCGAGCCGTGCTCGACCTCACCCGCTCGATGCTGACGCCCGGCCGCGACCGCGACGGCTTCGGTCAGGTGGGGCCGGCCGTGGCGCAGCACCGGCTGGCGGCGCCGACGTGGCCGGCGCTGCACCACTCGGAGGTCGACGCGACCAAGTCGTTCTTCGTGCTCGACCGCGAGGCGTGCATCCTGTGCGGGCGCTGCACGGTGGCGTGCGACGACGTGCAGCAGATCGGCGCCATCTCGCTGCTCGGCCGCGGCCACGCCACCCGGGTCGGCGTCTTCGGCGACGGCGCCATGGCCTCGTCCGTGTGCACCTCGTGCGGCCAGTGCGTGGCCACCTGCCCCACCGGCGCCCTCCGGCCCAAGGAGCCGGCCGCCCGGATCGTGCGGAGCGTGGAGACGACGTGCCCGTACTGCGGCGTGGGCTGCGGCATCGAGGCTGCGGGTCACCGAGCATGGCCGCCTGGCCGTCATGGCCGACGACGTGCCCGCCAACGGCTCCAGCCGCGGCATGCTGTGCGTGAAGGGCCGCTTCGGCACCGGCTTCGTGCACTCGCGCGACCGGGTCACCGCGCCCCTGGTCAAGCGGGACGGCCGCTGGGTAGAGGTCTCCTGGGACGAGGCGCTCGACGCTGCCGCCGACGGCCTCGCCCGCAATCGCGGCCGCTTCGGCGCCCTGGCCTCGCGCCAAGGCCACGAACGAGGACGGCTACCTCGTCCAGAAGTTCTGCCGGGTGGTCATGGGCACCAACGACGTCGATCACTGCACGCGCCTGTGTCACTCACCCTCGGTCGAGGCCATGCTGGCCTCGATGGGCTCCGGCGCCACCTCCAACTCGTACCAGGACTACGAGGAGGCCGGCTGCCTCATGGTGGTCGGTGCCGATGCCTCGTCCAATCACCCGGTCATCGCCGTGCGCTTCCGCCGGGCGGTCAGCCAGGGCGCGCGGCTGATCGTCGTCAATCCCAAGCGCGTGGAGCTGTGCGACCAGGCCGATCTGTGGATCCAGCAGCGACCCGGCACCGACGTGGCGCTCTTCAACGCGATGGCGCGGGTCATCATCGACGATGGGCTGGCCGACGAGACGTTCGTGGCCACCCGCACCGAGGGCTTCCACGCCTGGCAGGGCTCCCTGGAGCGCTACACACTCGAGTACGCCGAGCGAGTCACCGGCGTGCCGGCGCGTGACATCGCCCAGGCGGCGCGCTGGTACGCGCGGCCGCCGACGCGCGAGCGCGGCGAGCCACGCCTGCCGCAGGACGCCTACGGCGGCTCCTGCCTGGTCTGGGGCATGGGCATCACCCAGCACACCAACGGCACTGCACAACGCGCACTCGCTGCTGAACCTCTCGCTGGTCGCCGGCCAGATGGGGCGGCCGGGCAGCGGCATCTCGCCCCTGCGCGGCCAGAACAACGTGCAGGGCTGCGGCGACGCCGGGCTGCATCCCGACCAACCTGCCCGGCTACCAGCTCTACACGCCGGAGTCCCTGGCGCGGTTCGAGGCGAGTGTGGGGCGTGCGGCCCCCCGGCCGGAGCGGGCCGTGTCGTCACCGAGATGGTCGAGGGCTGCCTCAGCGGCGATACCCGGGCGATGTACGTCGTCGGCGAGAACCCGCTGCTCTCCGAGCCCGACCTGCACCATGCCGAGAAGGCGATCGGCCAGCTCGACTTCCTGGTCGTGCAGGACCTGTTCATGCACGAGACGGCCGAGCGCGCCCACGTCTTCCTGCCGGCGGCGGCCTTCGCCGAGAAGGAGGGGACCTTCACCAACTCCGAGCGCCGCGTGCAGCGCGTGCGGGCGGCCCTGCCACCGCCCGGCCAGGCGCGGGCGGACTGGTGGATCACCGCCGAGCTGGCGCGGCGGGTTGCGCGGCGGCTCGGCCTCGACGTCGGCCGCCAGTTCGACTACCCGGACGCCGCGACGATCTTCGACGAGATGGCCGGACTGACGCCGTTCCTGGCCGGGCTGTCGCACGCGCGGCTGGACCGGGAGGGCGGGCTGCAGTGGCCATGCCCCACGGCCGACCACCCCGGCACCCGCTTCCTCTATGGCGAGTCGTTCCCGCGGGGTCGCGCGCGGTTCATCCCGGCCCGGCAGGTCGAGGAGGCGGCCGAGCTGCCCGACGCCGACTACCCGTTCGTGCTCAACACCGGCCGCCTGCTCTACCACTGGCACGGCGGCACCCTGACCCGGCGCGTGGAGGGGCTGCTGGAGCTGGCGCCGCGGCTGGAGATCGCCCTCCACCCCGCCGACGCCCGCCAGCTGGGCGTGGACACCGGCGGGCGGCTGCGGGTGGTCTCCCGGCGCGGCGAGCTGACCGGCTACGCGCAGGTGACGGAGGCGGTGCGGGCGGGCGCGATCTTCATCCCCTTCGTGAAGCTGTCGGACTCGGCAGCGAACTTCCTGACCAATTCCGCCGCCGACCCCTCGTCCAAGATCCCCGAATACAAGGTCTGCGCGGTCCGGCTCGAACGCCTGCCCTGAGGAGGTCGTCGATGGCCCGCCCCGCCCTGTTCGTCGTCAAGGCCACCATCGCGCCCGAGCGAGAGGCGGCGTTCAACGCGTGGTACGACACCGTGCGCTCGGTCGAGGCCGCCCGCGTGCCCGGCTGCCTCGGCATGCGCCGCTACGCCGCCGTGCCGCTCGAGAGTGCCCACGCCGGCGACGAGCCGTGGCAGTACATGGTCTGCTACGAGTTCGAGTCGGAGGACGCGATGCAGGCCTTCGCCCGCTCGGACACCCTGCGCGCGATGACGATCGACTACAACGCCCGCTTCGGCGACGCCGGCAACCGCGCCCGCTTCGCCTACCGCCAGATCTTCCCCTAGGCCCCGCCAGCAACGCCCCCGCGGCTCGCGTCGCGGGGCGGCCGGTACGGCGACCGGGCCCCCTTCGGTTCCGCGAGAGACTATCCGGTGCGCGACGGCTTGGTCGGAGCCTGTCCTACGTGGCGGCCGGACACGATCGAAGCCAACGGAACCTCAGGAAGCCCGGTCGCCGTACCGGCCAGGCCGCGACGCGAGCCGTCCGCCTATCCGATGGTAGCCAGGAAGTCGTTCAGGGCGGCGGCGAAGGGGGCGGGGGCGTCGAGCGTCAGATGGTGATAGGCGTTGGGGATGGTGACCATCGAGGCGTTGGGAATCGCGGCGCGGAGGCGCTCGGCCATCTCCACGGGGAGAATCGGGGAGAGGCCACCGCGGACGATGAGGGTCGGGGCGGTGATCTTCCCCAGCAACGGCCAGGCGTCGACGGGCTGGCGGGCGCCGTGAGTGGCGGGATCGAAGCGCCAGCCCCAGCCGCCGTTACGGCGGGTGAGTCCCGCGCGGGCGACGTGAGCCAGCAGGGCGGGGTCGGCCACCGTCTCCCGGGGCAGCAGCCGGAACGAGGCGACCGCGGCGTCCTCGCTCGGGTGCACGCGCGGCAACCGCCGACCGCGGGCGTGCATGAACTCCAGCCGTTCGGCCGGGATGACCGGCCGGGAATCGACGATGACGAGGGCGGCGACGCGTTCCGGATGCCACGCGGCGAAGGTCATCGCGTTGTGGCCCCCCATCGAATGTCCGACGATGCGCATGCGTTCCCAGCCCGTGGTGTCCATCAGCCCGACCAGGTCGGCGACGAAGTCCTCGGTGCCGTAGGCGGGCGGGTCCACCCACTGGCTCTCGCCGTGACCGCGCTGGTCGAGCGAGACCACGTGGAAACGGTCGGCCAGCGCCGGCGTCACCGCATCGAACCAGTGCGCGTGGGCTGCTCCGCCGTGCAGGAAACAGAGAGCGGGCGCGCCCGGACGACCCGACTCGAGAAAGTGGAGGCGAAGACCGTTGATCGTCTCGACGCGCGGACGCGCGCGCTCGCAGCCGAGCGAAGAAGAGATCATGAGCACGATTGTACAAAATTTCGCTTTGTGTGATTTTGCCGAGCCGCTATTGTCGAAAAAAGCAATGCACGAAGACACTCCTCCCCCCGACAGCCGCCGCCACCTGCTCGACGGTGGCTACGCCGTGTTCCTTCTCACCCTCGCCGTCGTCACCGGGTACGTCGTGCTCGCACCGTCCACCTCACGCGCCCGACCCGTGCCACAGGTTGCCACGGTTGGTGCCGTCGTGACCCCGGCGCCCGTGACGCCGACAGCCCCGGTGGCCGCGGTCGTCGCGCCCACACCGGCCGCACCGGCCAAGCCGGTGGAGCCGCCGGTCGCGACCGCGCTGGCGACGCCGCCGCCGACCCCGGAGCCCGCCCGCGCTCGGCCGGAGGCTCGCCCCCCGGTGCCGGAGCCGAGGGTGGTCAAGCCGGACCCGGCGCCCGAGTTCCCGTGGCCCTCGCCGACCGTGAGCGGCCGCGTGCTCGACGCCGAGCGCAAGCCGCTGGCCGGCGCCTCGGTGGTCGTGCGCGGCATCGAGGTCCGCACCGACGCCGAGGGGGCGTTCAAGCTCGAGCAGGTGCCGCCCGACGCCACCCTCACCGTCAAGCTGCCCGGCTTCGAGAAGCTTCGGGTGCCTCCGACCAAGGGTGCCGTCGAAGCCGTGCTCCGGCCCCAGCCGATCAAGGCCACGTACCTCACCTACTACGGTGTTGGTGATCGGGGGATCCGCACGCGTGTCCTCGACCTCACCGCCCGCACCGAGCTGAACGCGGTGGTCATCGACGTCAAGGGCGACCGCGGCTGGATCCTCTACCGCACCGAGGTCGCGCAGGCGCATTGCCGTCGGCGCCCAGGGCCCGGCCACCCTGCGCGACTTCGACGGGCTGATGGCCGACCTCAAGGCGCGCGGCATCTACACGATCGCCCGCATCGTGACCTTCAAGGACAACATCCTGGCCACGGCCCGGCCCGACCTGGCGATCATCGACACCCGCACCGGCAAGCCCTGGATCGACAACGAGAAGCTGGCGTGGGTGGATCCGTTCCGCGAGGAGGTCTGGGACTACAACATCGCCCTCGGCCAGGAAGCCATCCTGCGCGGCTTCGACGAGGTCCAGTTCGACTACGTGCGCTTCCCCACCGATGGCAAGCTCGGCGCGGCAAAGTACGCCAAGCCGAACAGCAAGGAGACGCGGCTGCCGGCCATCGCCGGCTTCCTGGCCAAGGCCCGGCGCGAGCTGGGCGCCTCCGGTGCCTTCGTGGGCGCCGACCTGTTCGGCTATACCGCGTTCAACGAGAACGACACCGACATCGGCCAGCGGATCGAGGAGCTGGCGCCGCACCTCGACTACATCTGCCCGATGGTCTACCCCTCCGGTTACCACAAGGGCATCCCCGGCTACGCCAACCCGGTGCTGGCGCCCGGCAAGGTCGTCCACGAGAGCGTGCGCCTGATCCGCAAGCGCGCGACCGGCACCGTGGCCCAGGTCCGGCCGTGGCTGCAGGACTTCAAGGACTACGCCTTCGACAAGCGCATCTTCGGCGTGTCCGAGGTCCAGGCGCAGATTCGCGGCTCCGAGGAGGCGGGCGGCTCCGGCTGGATGCTGTGGAACCCCCGCAACGACTACACCGGGTCGGCCCTGCGGGCCAAGGCGCGCTGGTGGCCCGATGAGAGGCGCGCTCATCGGCTTCCTGCTGGCCACCGCCGCGCTGATCGTCGCCTCCTTCGGTCTGGCCGGCCAATGAGAGCCGCGCTGGTCGGCTTCCTGCTGGCTACCGCCGCGCTCATCTTCGCCTCCTTCGCCGGCGCCCAGGGACCCGCCGCCAACGAGCTCGGCCGGGTGATGATCCTCGAGTACCACAAGATCGACTACCCCGAGGAGCGCTGGACGCGGACACCCGAGAACTTCCGGCGCGACCTGGAGACGCTCTACGCCAAGGGCTACCGGCTGCAGAGCCTGACCGGGCTGGTCGAGGGACGCATCACGGTGCCCGCGGGCACCACGCCGGTCGTGCTCACCTTCGACGACTCCTCGGCCGGCCAGTTCCGCTACCTGGATCGTAACGGCAGCCTGGAGATCGACCCCAAGTCGGGCGTGGGCATCCTGGAGGCCTTCATCCGGGAGAAGCCGGACTTCGGGCGGGCCGCGACCTTCTTCGTCCTCCCGGGGGCCAAGGCACCGAACAACCTGTTCAATCAGCCGGAGCACGAGGGGCGCAAGCTCCGCTGGCTCGTCGAGCAGGGCTACGAGATCGGCAACCACACGCTGTGGCACGCCAACCTCGGCAAGTACGACGAGACCACGGTGCGCGCGCAACTGGCCGAGGCCCAGGACTGGGTGCAGCGGCATGTGCCCCAGTACCCCCTGCGCACCCTGGCGCTTCCGCATGGCGTCTATCCGAAGGAGGTCGGCTGGGCCCTCAGCGGCACCGCCAAGGGCACGACCTATCGTCACGAGGCGATCCTGATGGTGGCCGGCGGCGCCGCCCCCTCGCCCTTCGTGAAGTCCTTCGACCCCGTCCGCTTGCCGCGCATCCAGGCCGTCGAAGCCGACCTTCGCTACTGGCTCAACCACTTCGACCGCACCCCGACCGACCGCTACATCAGCGACGGCAACCCCGGCACCCTCACCGTCCCCGCCCCTCTCAAAGACCGCCTCCGCCCCAACCTCCCCCCCACCCTGAAAGTCGTCGAACGCTAAGCCAACCTCCGGGGACCCTCCAGTCCTCCCCCCAGACGCTGTCGCAGATCTCGTCCCGAACCGCCCCGCCCTCGTACCGCCCCACCGCCAAGCCCATCGTTCCCGTGTCCGCCGAGCAGAGTGAGCGTCGCGTGGGGCTTGCGCTGGGTCCGCCGACCCGTTTCCCTCGCGCGACCCCGGCCGCGCGATCACCAGTCGGATGGAACTCAGCCGACCAACGATCAACTCGGCCACCACCCTCGTGGTCGCCGGAGCCAGCGTCAGGCTCCGCGCCGCGCGCACGGTCATCAAGAGGGCGCGAAGGAGGGCTACCGGTAGATGAGATACGACGCGCGACGGTTCAGGAAGCTGGTGCGGGCCATTTCGGCCCAGGCGATCACCCGCGGCAACGGCTCCCCCCGCAGGAAGGCCCACATGGTCGAGCGGTTGACGAGGAGGTTCTGGATGCCCTCCGGCTTGTACTGGTCGCGATAGCGTTCGCGCAGGACGCGAGCCAGGGACAGGCCGACCGTCACCGGGCGGATCGCCTCGCGGTCGGTGACCAGTAGCCGCACGCCGCCGCACGCACTCCGAGCGTAGACGTCGGAGGTCGGCGTGAAGGTGACGGCCTCGAACCGCACGCCCGGCAGCCGCAGGTCGTTCAGCGCGTCCGCCAGCCCCTGAGGCTCGATCCATGGCGCCCCGACCACCTCGAACGGCGCCTCCGTCCCCCGCCCCACCGACAGGTTCGTGGCCTCGAGCAGACCGACCCCCGAGTACAGCAGGGCCTGGGTGACCGAGCGGATGTTGGGCGAGGGGTTGATCCACGGCAGCCCCGTCTCGTCGTACCAGCGCCCGCGCTCCCAGTTCTCGAGGGGAATGACCGTGAGCGAGACCGGAATCTTGCGCTCGGCGGCCGCCATCCGGCCGAACTCACCGATTGTCATGCCGGTCCGAACCGGGATCGGATGAGGGCGCCGTGAACGAGGCCAGGTCGAGGTCCATCAGCGGCCCCTCGACGTACCGCCCGGTGATGGGATTGGGCCGGTCCAGCACGACGACCGGAATGCGGTGTCGGGCCGCCTCCTCCATGACGTACACGAGGGTGGTCAGGTAGGTGTAGTAGCGGGCGCCGACGTCCTGGATGTCGAACAGCAGCAGGGTGACGTCCTTCAACATCGCGGCGGTGGGCCGCTTGACCGAACCGTACAGGCTCCACACGGGGATGCCGGTGATCGGGTCGCGCCCGTGGCCGACCTCGGTGTTCGAATCGCCCGTGATGCCGTGCTCAGGCGAGAAGATCGCAGTCAGTCGGACGCCCGGGGCCGCCGCCAGCAGGTCGATCGCGCGGCGGCCGCTGACGTCGCGGCCCGTCTGGTTGGTCACGAGGCCGACCGAGTACCCGGTCAGCGGCGCGAAGTTCTGGCGGGCCAGCACGTCGAGACCCGTGCGAACCGGCTCGGGCGGCGCATCGCTCCGCCGCTCCACGGCGCCGTCGGCGGCCGGCCACGGCGAGTCACCCTCGGACAGCGGCAGGTCGGCCGAGCCGAACAGGGTGGCGCCCACGGCGGCCGCGACCCGCGCCCTCAGCTCGCGGATCTTGGCGGCGCCGCCTCCGTTGGGATGCACCCGGTTGGTGAGCAGGAGGACGTAGCTGGCGGTACGCGGGTCGATCAGACCGAGGTGCCGGTGAAGCCCGTGTGGATGGGTGACTCGGTCGGGAAGAACGGCAACATCGAGCGGGCGAACACCGAGGAGACGTCCCAGCCGAGCGCGCGGCTGCCGCTGCCGTCGGTGGTGCGCGTCCACATGCGCTGTACGGTGTCCGCCTTGAGCACGCGGCGACCGTTCAGCGTACCGCCGCCCACCAACATGCGGCAGATGCGCACTGAGGTCGCCGACTGTCGAGAACATGCCGGCGTGGCCGGCCACGCCGCCCAGCACGCGGGCCCGGGGGTCGTGCACCTCGCCGACGAGCATCTTGCCGTTCGCCCACTCGGTCGACGCGATGCGGTCGCGAATCGAGGCCGGCGGGTGGAACCCCGTGTCGCGCAGCCCGAGCGGCTTGAATACGGTGCGCTCGAGATAGCGGTCGAGCGGCTGGCCGGCGACCCGGCGCACCACCTCACCCAGCACGATGAACCCCATATCGCTGTACTGCGTGCCCGTTCCCGGCGGGTAGTCGAGCGCCAGGCGGGCGAAGGCTTTCATGGTGTCGGCCACGGCTGGCTTCACCGAGCCTGTCGGCGGGATGGCCTGGAAGCCTCCGCTGTGGGTCAGCAGGCGCTGGATGGTGACCTGGGCGAAGGCCGGCTTGCGAAACTCCGGCAGGTAGCGCCCGACCGGGGCATCGAGCTTCACCGCGCCGCGCTCAACCAGCGACATCACGGCCAGAGTCGTGCCGAAGGGCTTGGTGAGCGAGGCGACGTCGAAGATCGTCTCGACCGTCATCGGCGCCTGGTCGGGCACGATCCGGCGCCAGCCGTAGGCGCGTACGAACAGCACGTCGTCGCCGCGGCCCACGAGGACAACGGCCCCGGGGATCTCGCCCGACTGCACGGCGTCGCGGGCGGCGTCGTCGACGGCGGCAAAGCTCGGGGACTGGGCGGAGACGTGAGGAGCACCGAGGACGACCACGGCCAGGGCCAGGAGCCACGGCGCCGGCGCGAACCAGGCGCGACGAGCGCGAAGCACGAGATCGATCTTAGCAGGCGGCGCCGCGCGACCGGAGAACATTGATATCCTAGTGCCGATGGCTGCCACGCATCGGATCTTCGTGACCGGCGCCACGGGTTTCGTCGGCCGCGTCGTGGTGACGGCGCTCCGGACTCACGGCTACGGCGTGCGCTGTCTGGTCCGCCGCGGCTCCGAGCTCGACCTGCGTGGCATGGAGGCCATCGAGCGGGTGGAGGGCGACATACTGTCGCCGGCCGCGCTCGAGCGCGACATGGAGGGCTGCGACACCGTCGTGCACCTCGTGGGCATCATCCGCGAGGAGCCCGCCACCCTGAGCACGTTCGAGCGCATCCACACCCAGGGCACCATCAACGTCCTCGAGGCCGCCGCCTCCACCGGCGTTCGCCGCTACCTGCACATGAGCGCTCTTGGCACCCGGGCCGGTGCCCGGGCCCGCTATCACCAAAGCAAGTGGGCAGCCGAGGAAGCCGTGCGCGCCAGCCCCGTGCCGTGGACGATCTTCCGGCCCTCGATCATCTACGGACCGGGCGACCAGTTCATCAACCTCTTCGCGGGGTTGATCCGTCGTTATCCGGTGGTGCCGGTGATCGGCAGCGGGCTGCAGCGCCTGCAGCCGGTGCCGGTCGAGCAGGTTGCCGAGGGGTTCGCCCGTGCGGTCGAGCTGGCCGCCAGCGTCAAGCAGACCTATGCGGTCGTCGGGCCCGACGCCGTCACCATGGTGCAGCTGCTCGATCTGATCGGGGCGGCGCTGGGCCGGGCGCGGGTGCGCAAGATGCACGTGCCGGTCGGGCTGATGCGGCCCGCGGCCCGCCTGCTGCACCGCCTCCCCGGCTTCCCGCTCACGCCCGACCAGATGCTGATGCTGGAGGAGGACAACGTCGGCGACCCGCAACCCTTCGCCACCACCTTCGGCCTGCCCCCCACGCCGCTGGCGATCGGGTTGCGGGCGATGCTCAGCTGACAGGTCATGCCATTCCGCCACCCGGATCGTTCGCACGACCTCGCCACTCGCATCGAGTTCGAGGTGCGGGAGCGCCTGGAAGAGGCGATCGACTACGTCTGTCTGGAGGCGCTCGTCCGCGAGCGGCGGGGGCGAGGACTGCCTCCGCCGGCCGCGGAGAGCCAGGACGATCGGCGCGCATACACGACCAACGTCCTGGCCTTCCTGCGGCTGCTCCGGCGGGAGCTGACGCCGCCCGGCGGGGGCAAGGCCGCTCAGCCCCCCGGCGACGAGCAGGCGGCGCTGCTCAGCGGACAGGTGGCGTTGGCCCGGTCGCTCCCGGACTACTGGCAACGCTTCGAGATCCTGGCCGAGAGCTTTCTGGCCGGCACGGCCACGCCGCAGGGTGCCGGATCAGGCGGCGAGAGCCGCAGCCTGCTCGGTCGGCTCTTCGGAAGCCGCTGAGCGTCGCCAGGCCGCCAGCGCCCACAGGTTCTCCACGTCCTCCAGCGCACGACGCCAGCGGCCATAGCCCTCCAGTAGCGACGCGCGGGCGGCGGCCAGCTGGGCGTCGGCCTCATCGAGCCTAGTGCGCAGCAGCGGGTTGGCGACGGCCGCCTGGGCCAGGCTTCCATTGGGGACTGATGTCGCCAGTCGATCGACCAGGTTGGTGAGCTCCTCGTACAGGACGCGGTCTACAGAATTCATCGGGACACCTCCGGCCTCGTCGGCCTCGCGGAGCTTATACTCAACATCAGTTGAGTTAACGTCAAGTCCCAAGATGTCGCCCCCACCCCTGATACTGGCCACAACATGAGCGGGTTCCATGCCACTCGCGACGTGAGAGCCGTATTCGTCGCCAAGACGGCCCGCACCTTTGCTTACGGCTACTTGGGGATCCTGCTGCCGATCTACCTGGCTGATCTCGGGCTTTCTGCCTCGGGCGTTGGTGCATTCGTGACAGCGACCCTGGCAGGAAGTGCCGGGCTCACGTGGGCGATCCGCCCGCCCGCCGAGCGGCTGGGCGCCCGCGCCGCGCTGCTGGGACTGGCCGGGCTGTCCATCGTGGCGGCCGTCCTGCTGCTGGTGACGCGCGACCCGTGGGTGGTGGTGGTGGCGGCAATGATCGGCAACGTTGCCGTCGGCGCCGGCGAGACGGGACCGTTTCTCTCGATCGAGCAGGTCGTGCTGGCCCGAGCCGTCGAGCCGGCCCGGCGTACCTGGATCCTGAGCGTCTACAGCCTGCTCGGATACGGTGCGGCGGGCGCCGGCGCCGCCACGGTGGCGCTCGGCACGCCGCGATGGCTGTTCGCCGGCTTCCTGGCCGCCGGCCTCGTGCAGACCCTGGCCTACGCCGGGCTCGGCCGCGTGCGCATCGGCGCGCGCCGCCCCGGGCCCCGCTCCAGCGCCTCGCCGGTCATCCGGCGCGTGGCGGCCCTGTTCGCGCTCGACTCGTTCGCGGGCGGCTTCGTGGTGCAGTCACTGATCGCCTACTTCCTGCACACCCGTTTCGGACTCGGTCTGGAGGCGCTCGGCCAGATCTTCTTGGTGACTCAGCTGCTCACCGCCGCGTCCCTGCTGCTGGCGCCGTGGCTGGCCCGGGCGCTGGGGCTGCTGCCGACGGTCGTCCTGACGCACCTGGCGTCCAACGTATTCCTCATCGGCATCGCCTTCGCTCCCTCGGCCGCCGTGGCGATCGCCCTGCTCTGCGCGCGCCAGCTGCTGTCCCAGATCGACCTGCCCACGCGCCAGGCCTGGCTCATGACGGTCGTGCCCGATCACCAGCGCGAGACCGCCGCCACGACCACGACGCTGTGGCGTACCGCCGCCCAGGCCTTCACGCCCCTGGCCACCGGCTGGATCATGCAATCCGTCGCGCTGTCGGCGCCGTTCGTGCTCGGGGGTGGGCTGAAGATCGTCTACGACGTGCTGCTGTGGAGGGCGTTCCGGAATCTGAAGCCGGCCGACGACTGAACGCTACTTGATCGCGACCGCCTTGACCTGCTTGAGGTCGGTGAGGCCTTCGAGCACCTTGAGGATGCCGTCCTGGACGAGGGTGGTCATGCCCTCCTCCTTGGCGACCTTGACCATCTCGGCCACCCGCGCCTTCGACTGGATGAGCTTCTTCATCGGGTCGGTGGCCACCAGCAACTCGTGGATGCCGACCCGGCCGCGGTAGCCCGAGCTGTCGCAGGCGCCACAGCCCTTGCCCCGGTAGAGGACGAAGTCGTCGTCGTACTTCAGCCCCAGCTTCTGGAAGTCCTCCTCGCCGTAGGCGTAGACCAACTCGTCGAACTCTTCCCGCTCGGGGTGATAGTCCTCCCGGCACTCCGCGCAGATGCGCCGGACGAGGCGCTGGGCGACCACGGTCAGCAGCGCGTCGGCGAAGTTGAATGGGTCGAGCCCCATGTCGAGCAGCCGGACCACCGTCTCCACCGCGCTGTTGGTGTGCAGGGTGGAAAAGACCAGGTGGCCCGTCAGCGAGGCCTCGATGCCGGTCGAGGCCGTCTCCTCGTCGCGCATCTCACCGACCATGATGACGTCGGGATCGGCGCGCAGGAACGAGCGCATGGCGGCTGCGAACGTGAAGCCGATCTTGGGCTGCACCTGCACCTGGCGCAGGCCGTACTGCGTGATCTCCACCGGGTCCTCGGCGGTCCAGATCTTCCGCTCCGGCCGGTTGATGTGGGCCAGCACGGAGTGCAGCGTGGTGGTCTTGCCGGAGCCGGTGGGGCCCACGACCAGGACGAGGCCGTACGGCTTCTCGGCGGCGGTCCGGATCTCCCGCAGGTTGCGCTCGGTCATCCCGAGCTTGTCGACGGGGATCGGCTCGCTGGCGGCGAGCACGCGCATGACCACGTCCTCGTTGCCGCCCTGGGTGGGCAGCGTGGCCACCCGGAGCTCGATGTCGCGCCCGTCGGGGACGTGGAACTTGATCTTGCCGTCCTGTGGCTTGCGGCGCTCGGCGATGTCGAGCTGGGCCATGATCTTGAGCCGCGCCGCCAGGGCGCGCCGGTAGGCGCCGGGTATGCGCTGGTACTCGCGGCACTGCCCGTCGATGCGGAGCCGGATCATCGTGTCGCGCTGGGCCCCGTAGGGCTCCACGTGGATGTCCGAGGCCCGTGCCTTGTAGGCGTCGATGATGATCTGGTTGGCCAGCCGGATCACCGCGCTGTCGTTCTCGTCGATGTCGGCCCCGACCGTCTCCTCGCGCTCGACGGTCGCCTCGTTGCCGAGGTCGCTGATGATGTTGCCGATGTTGTCCCGTGACTGCAGCTCGCCGCCGGCGGCCGCCAGGAAGGTGGCGATGTCCTTGCGCAGGCCGACCGCCAGCTTGATCTGCTGGCCGCGGAGCAGCTGGTAGATCGCGTCCACCCGCTGCAGGTCCTGGGGGTTGTCGATGAGGACCACGACGGCGCCCTCCTCGCGCCGGATCGGCAGCCACAGGTTGCGCTTGAGGAACTCCAGCTTGAGATCCTTCATGAGGTCGGGCGGCGGGATGACCTTGTCGTCGAACTCGATGAAGGGGACCCGGTAGTACTGGCTGAGGGAGACGCCCAGCTCCGCCTTCGGCACCCGGAACTGCTCGAGCACCACCGTCTCGACGTCGATGTTCTTCTGGCGGGCCACACCGATGGCCTGGTTCACCTCGTCCTGGCTCAGCAACCCCTGGGCGATGAGGTAGTCGAACTTGGCGCCGCGGCGCTGGGCCCCGAGCTGGGCCTGGTTGTTGAACGCGATACCGAGCGTCTTGGCGATGCGGGCGACGCTGGCCTCGTCGTCCTTGGTGAAGCGGGTGCCCGCCTTCTTGTTGAGGATCTGCACGACGCCCAGCACCCGGCCCTCGTGGAGAACGGGCATGCAGAGGATCTGGGTGGTGCGGAAGCCGGTTCGCTTGTCGAACGAGCTGTCGAAGTGCAGCTCCGGTGACAGCCGCTTGAGCTCGGCCCCGTCGTAGGCATCCGCGATGTTCACGGTCTGCTTGCTCAACGCCACGAAGCCGGCGACCGACTTGGAGCTGATGGGGACGCGGATCTCCTTGACGGCGTCGAGGGCGAGGAACTTCGAGTAGATCTCCTTCTTGTCCATGTCGACCGCGTAGAGGGTCATGCGGTCGGCGTTGAAGAAGGTCAGCAGCTCGCCCTGGACCTCGATGAAGATCGAGTCGAGGGTCTTGGCCGAGTGGATGCGGTCGATCAGGTGGACAAGCCTCTGCTCGTTGGCGAGCCGCTCCTGCAGGGCAACTACCGAATCCTGAACGGCCACTGGGCCTCCCGTGTGGACTGCCCATCCAGAATACAAAACCGCGCTCCTCCGACGTGAGGGCTTTGCCCGGACCGGTACGCATGCGGGGCCACGGGCCCGGCACCCGGCCACCCCCAGAGGTGGTGTCGGCTGCGACACACCGCCCCCAGTGATGCGGGTTGCCGCTTCGGTCGACCGCGGGCGGGCCACGCGAGGCAAGGGTTGAACATGCTGCTTGGAGGGACTAAGCCCGAGGGCGCTCGAACGCGCCCCCCGGGGAAGACTCGGCCTAGGGTGTCGCGGTCGCGCCTGCCCGCCCGGGGCGTCGAGCCGGCTCCAGTCCCAGATCTCGGCACCGCTTGCGCAGCGTGTTGCGGTTGACGCCGAGCAGGCGGGCCGCCCGGAGCTGGTTGCCGCCGGTCAGGCTGAGAGCGTGAAGCAGGAGCGGGCGCTCCATCATGGCCATCGCCTCGCGGTACACGCGCCGGGGATGGACGCCGGCGAGCTGCTCGACCATCGTGGGGACGGCGCCGGCGACGACGCGCGCCAGGCTGGAGAGCTGGCCGTGCGTCGCGCCGTCGTCCGTGCCGTTGACTGACATCACGTCCTCAGAAGAACAGGTAGTGCAGGGACAGCGTGATCGTGTCCTGCGACTCCGAGGTCGCCACCAGGCCCGGCGTCCGGATCTTGAACACCTTGCGGTCGGCCTCGTCGTGACGATACTCCACGCGACCCACCAGCCCCTTCCAGATCTTGTACTGCACGGTGGCCGTGATCTCCCAGAGCGCGACCTGCGCCCCGGCCCCAGCCGCCAGCGTGCGGGCGCCGTCGGCGTCCTTGAAGTACTCGCCCCGGACGGCGGTGCGGAGCTGCTCGGTCCAGTCGTAGGCGACGTAGCCGGCGAAGCCCCACCAGTGGGCGTCGGTGTCGCGGCCGCGGGTGCTGACCACCGAGGGCTCGTCGACCTCCCAGCCGTAGTCGAAGTTGGCGCCCAGGGTCAGGTTCTTGATCCCCGTGTAGTTGGCGGTGAGATCGATGACCGTCCGCGGGTTCGTCTTCTTGTTGAACTGCTCGGGGCCGGTGATGAAATTGACGGCGGTCGTGAGGTCCTTGACCCCGGTGAAGGCGATCTGGCCCATGACCGACATCGTGTCGTTGTTGTCGTCGGCGACGTCCCAGCCCACGACGGGGCCCGCGGTGATCGACAGCCAGTCGGTCGGCGCATAGCTGGCGAGGGCACCCACGTGGGTGAACGGGATCGCGAAGCTAAACAGGAACGAGCGCGAGAAGTTCAGGTTGTTGGGCGACTCGATCACCTCGTAGCCGAGGAGGGAGACGAACTTGCCCGCCTTCACGGTGAGGCCGCTGCCGACCGGGATCTTGTAGGATCCGTACGCTTCCTGCAGGTCAATCTTGGTGGTGTTGCGGAAGGGGAACGTGTCGTCGTCGTCACGGAAGATGCCGATCGCGTGGTTCTTCTGGGCGTCGAGGCCGCCCGTCAGCACGAGGCCGAAGCCCCACGGCCGCAGGTCGGTCGGGTCCTTCTTGATGCTGAACTCCGCCATGTTGAACGAGTAGCCGGCGTCGAAGTCGTACAGCCGCAGCTCGTTCACGTCGTCGCGTCCGGTGTGGCCGAGGTTCCACACGTAGCTGTTCTCGACATACGCGAACAGCTGGATCTCCTCCCACAGCGTCTTCGGCTTCTCCTCGGGCTTGGCCGCCGCCTTCTCCTCCGGTTTCACCGGCGCCGGCGGCGCCTGCGTGACCATCTGCGTCGACACCTGGGCTTCCGTCGGCGTCGCCACGCTCACGATCATTGCTGCGACGACGAGCCACCTCGCCAGTCGGGCCATCACGGCTCCTCTCTCTCGCCAACATTCGCCCGCTCCCCGCACCCTCGGCCCCTCCTCGCCGAGCTTCAGCACCGCGATCGACCGTCGTCGATCGTGCAGCCACGACATCGCGCTTGCGTGCGGCTCCGGTCAGCAAGGCGCGTGCCGCAGGTACGCGAGAGCACAGGCCAATCACGGCGCGGACTTGGCGGAAGGCGTGGTCGTACGGCTCTGCCGCTCTTGCGGGCATGGGATCGCGGGATGCCTGTTCCACAAGCAACCCGTCGGTGACCGCCTGGTCTGACGAGCCGGGGCTAGGCCGGCGGCGCGGTGTGCGTCGCGGCCAGGGCGCGCGCGAGCAGCTCGTACTTCGCCAGTGTCTCGGCCGCCCGCGCGTCGGGCCAGCGTCCACCCTCGATCGCGCGCAGGAGCTCATCGAGCACCAGCGGGAACTGCGCCTCGTGGGCTGTCCCTGCTCCGGCGGGGATCTCGATCTCGAACCCATCCGGCGACGCCGTCGCGGCGAGCCCGGGGAACTCCGGCTTCCACGCGGCCAGCGCGCGCTCCAGCGCGGCACCGATCCGCGCCCGGTCGCCCCGCGGCTCGACGAAGAGCCGACGCCGGAAGCCGGTGCGGCGCCCCTGCTCCACGCGCACCCGCGCCCCGGTGCCGACGACGGTCGCGCTGTGCTCGTCGCCACTCCCGGCAGGCTCGGTCAAATCCCAGCGCGCCGCGAGGTCGACCTCGACGCCGCCGAGCCGGAACGACAGCTCGACGTTGCCGGCGTACGCCAGCACCTCGCCGGTGACGTCGGCGCGTACGTCGGGCGGGAAGTCGGCCGCCCCGGTGACGCGAGTGAAGAGCGCGCGGGGCACGGGCGTCGACCAGCGACGCACGGCGAGCAGCTCGGCGCCGTCACCGGTCGCCGCGCGGCCGGCGGCCAGGAACCGCTGCGCCTGATCGACGAGATGGGTCGGGATGTCGGCCACGCCGTCCCCTTGCACGCGGACGTCGAAGTACCACGGGGGGCGTCGCAAGGGCACGCCGTTCACCACCTTCTCGAGGTGGTGCACGCTGGCCAGCTGGATCGCCGGCCCTTCTCCGCCGTCGAAGGCGCCGAAGATCTCCGGCTCGGCCACCAGTCGCTCGGCGACGCGCGCCGTCGTCGCGTGCCGGCCGGTCATCATCTCCATCACGCGGGCGCCGCCACCCAGCACGTGGCGGACGTCGGACAGCGCGGCCGCGGTCGTCATCCACGGCTTGTCGGCCAGCACATGGAAGCCGGCGTCGTGGAGTCGGCGCACGAGCGCCATCTTGCGGTCGTTCTTGCCGGCCAGGATCACGACGTCGCCGGGCCGGTCGGCCACCAGGCGGCCCAGCGGCTCCGGGCCCACCCGGACGATCGGTCGCCACCGGGTCGGGTGCTGCGGGCGTCGATTGAAGGCGGCGAGCAGCTCGAGGAACTCGGCGACCTCCCGCCCGCGGTCCCCCTCGCCGGGCGCCTCGGCGGCGTAGACGAGGATCTCGTCGTGCACCCGCGGGTGGCGCTCGCGCAGCGTCAGGGCGGCGTGGAAGTGCCCGGGCTCGAGAACCGTCAGCGTGTGCATGGGCCGCATCAGTGTAGCGCGCCCGGGAGGCCGGCCGCGGTCCCCCGAGACCGCGCCGCGCTACCGGTGGTAACGTACGGGCTCCGGAGGAGGACGCCATGGCGCGTTGGGTGAAGGTGGCGGCGGCCCAGCTAGGGCCGATCAACGAGGGGACGAGCCGCGACGAAGTCGTCGAGCGCATGCTGGTCCTGCTCGAGCAGGCGATCGTCGAGCAGGTCGAGCTGATCGCGTATCCCGAGATGGCACTGACCACGTACTTCCCGAAGAAGATCCGCGACGACTACGACCAGTTCTTCGAGCACGAGGTCCCGCCCAAGGCCCTGGAGCCGCTCCTGCGGCGCGCCGCCCAGGCCCGCGTGGCCGTGCACGTCGGCTTCTGCGAGAAGGCCGGTAGCCACTACTTCAATACCGCGCTGCTCACCGACGAGACCGGGGCCGTGGCCGGCACCTACCGCAAGATCCATCTGCCCGGCCGTCCCTCCCCCGACGGCGTTGCCCAGGTGTACGAGGTGCGCTACTTCGAGACCGGTGACACCGGCTACCGCGTCTTCCCGCTGCCGAAGGCCAGGGTCGGTATCGCGATCTGTCAGGACCGCCGCTACCCGGAGACCTATCGCTGCCTCGGCCTGCAGGGCGCCGACATCGTTGTCATCGGCTACAACACGCCGCTGTCGCCGCTGGCTCTCGACCAGAACGAGCTGGTGCTGCGGGCCGGCGCTTACGAGAACAGCCTGTTCGTGATCGGCATCGCCAAGGCCGGCGTCGAGGACGGCCTCGAGCTGATCGGCGGCTCCTGCATCGTGGGACCGCTCGGCCAGGTGCTCGCCAAGGCCGCCACCACCGGTGACGAGCTGATCGCCGCCCGCGTCGACCTCGACTGGATGACGCCGGCCCGCAAGCGGTGGGACTTCTACAGTCGCCGCCACCCGCAATACTACGGGCTCGTCACCGAGCCCGTGAGGGCGCGGTCGTGAGCGCCCGCGCGCTCGATCTCGTCGTGGCCGGCGGCCGCGTCGTCACCTCGACCGAGGTGCTCGACGACGCCGCCGTCGGCATCCGCGGTGGCCGCATCGTCGCGGTGGCGCCCGTCGAGGAGCTGCCGCCGGCCGAGCGGACGATCGACGCCTCCGGCAAGCTCGTCTTCCCCGGCGCCATCGACTGCCACGTGCACCTCGGCCCCGAGTACGACGACTGGCGCGGCGGGCCGCTGGCGGCCGCCCACGCCGGCCTCGGCACGCTGCTGTCGTTCGTGATGGCCGACGAGGCCGCCCGGGAGCCGCTGCCCAAGGCCGTCCACCGGCTGCGCGAGGAGATCAGCGCCCAGTCGGTCTGCGATTTCGGCTTCCACTTCATCCTCGGCAACCAGCCGTGGATCCTCGAGGGCATCCCGGAAGCAATCGGCCTCGGCGTGTCGTCGTTCAAGCTGTTCATGACCTACAAGAAGCGCAAGACGCGCATGTGCTCGGACGAGATGATCGCCGGCGCCATGACGCTGATCGCCGCCCACGGGGGCCTGTGCCAGCTGCACTGCGAGAACGGCGACGTGATCTCGTGGCTGGAGGACCGCGCGCTGGCCGACGGCCGCGTGCACCCGCGCGACTTCCCGGCCACCTGTCCCGACTGGACGGAGGAGGAGGCGATCAACCGTGCCATCCTCATCGGCAAGATGACGAACTGCCCGGTCTACGTCGTGCACCTCTCCACGCGCCTCGGGTTGGAGCGCATCAAGCAGGCGCAGGCCGTGGGGCAGCGCGTGTGGACGGAGACGTGCCCGCAGTACCTGCTGCTGACCGAGGACGAGATGGAGCGCTGGGGGCCGCTGGCCAAGATCGGCCCGCCGCTGCGTCCGGCCGCCGGCGGTGACCGCGAGGCGCTGTGGGCCGGCCTGGCCCAGGGGCCGATCGCCGCCGTGGCCAGCGATCACTCGCCGCGTCCGAAGGCGATGAAGGAGCCGGGCTGGAAGAACATCTTCCACGACGACAAGGGCAACGTGATCCCGTTCGGCAGCCCCGGCCTGGAGACGCTGGTGCCGCTGGTCTACAGCGAGGGCGTGGTCAAGCGTGGCCTGCCGCTCACGTGGATGGCGCGCGTGCTCGCCGAGAACCCCGCGCGCATGTTCGGCCTGGCTCCCCGCAAGGGCGCCATCCGGCCCGGCGCCGACGCCGACCTGCTCATCTGGGACCCCACCGCCGACGGCACCATCACCGTGGCCGACCACCGCGGCATCGCCGGCTGGACGCTCTACGAGGGCTACGCGACCAAGGGTCGCCCGTGGATGACGTTGCTGCGCGGAGAGACGCTCCTGGAGAACGGCCAGCTACGTCAGAAGCCCGGCTTCGGCCGGTTCCTCCATCGCGGGGTGCCCCAGGCGCCCCTCACCGTGGCCGCGCACCCCGCCGCCCGGTAACGCCCGGCGGCGGGGTCAGGTCAGATGCTCCACTCGGTGAAGAGCTTGTGGCGGAAGACCGCGAGCTCTTCCACGGGGGCGGCGGCCGCGGCGGGGCCGCGGCCGCTCAGCTCGACGAACTTGTCGTCCATACGGTCCAGGCGCCCGGCGATCACCTCGGCCAGTGTGGCGACCACCTTGTAGGCGGCCAGGCTCTCGCCCTTGCGTAGCCGCTCGAACTGCGAGCGCGTGAGGAGATGGAACTCGCAGGCCGTGAGCGCGCGGACCGTAGCCGAGTGCGGCCGCTCGGTGAGCAGGCTCATCTCGCCGAGCACCGTCGGCGCCTCGACCCTGGCGATCGGCACGTCGCTCCCATCCCGCCCGTGCTTGATGACCTCGACCGAGCCCTCCATCAGCACCAGCAGCCCCTGGCCGCGCTCGCCCTCGCGCATCACCACGGTGCCGGGCTCCGCCGTCACCGGAACCATCGCCTTGATGATCTGGTCCGACTGCTCGAACGTCAGCCCCCGACAGAGCACGCTGCGCACGACCTTGGCCGCCTCGCCGCCTGTCACCCTCACACCCCCCTGAGCACGGTCGCCCAACCGACGCGGCCGATGGCGGCGATGATCCGCGCGGCCTTGCGGAAGTAGTAATTCACGCCCTCGAAGCCGGGCATGCGGAGATTCTACGCGAGCGGCGCGCGGCCTCCGAGCACCTTTCCGGTGCGCGGGGCTGCGCTCAGAACGAGGTGAGCGGCAGCTCCACCACGAAGGTCGTCCCGGCGCCCTCGATGCTCTCGACCCGGATGCGCCCGTCGTGCGTCTCCACGATGCTCCGGGTGATGGCCAGGCCGAGGCCGGTGCCGGCGATGCCACGGGTCGCCGCCCCCTGCACCCGGTAGAACTTGTCGAAGACGTGGGGCAGGTCGCGGGCCGGGATACCGACGCCGGTATCGGTCACGCGGATGGTGAGGGTCCCGGCGGCGCCGGCGCCGGCCGAGAAGACGGCGTTGATCGTCACCCGCCCGCCGGCCGGTGTGTACTTCACGCCGTTGTCGATCAGGTTGATGAGGGCCTGCCGGATCCGGCTCGCCACCACGTTGGCCCACGCTGTGCGCGGCAGGTCGGCGTGCAGCGTGATGCCCTTGCGCTCGGCGTTCGGCGTCACCATTCGCAGGGCCTCGCCGACGAGCGGGATCACGTCAGTCGGCTCGCGGTACGGATCGAGGCCGGCCTCGATCTTGCCGAGGTCCAACAGGTCCGTGACCATCTCGGCCATGTGCTGGGCGGTGTCGCGGATGTCCTGGCAGCGGGCCGCATGGCGGTCGTCGCCTGGCCCCGCCCGCAGCATCAGGTCGGACAGGCCCGAGATGATCGTGATCGGGTTCTTGAGGTCGTGGGAGACGGTGTTCACGAAGTCGTTCTTCATCTGCTCGAGGTTCTTGAGCAGGGTGATGTCGCGCAGGATCGCGGCCACGCCCACCGGCTCGCCGAACGGCGTCGTCACCGGCACCAGGCTGGCCTGCGCCGTCCGCCCGTCCGGCAGCGTCAGCTCGGAGGTGCCCGGCTGTCCCGCCGCGAACAGCTGGCGCAGCGGGACGTAGTCGACGACCTCCAGCAGCGGCCGCCCGGTGATGGCGTCGGGGACCAGCCCCAGCATCGGCGCCACCGCCGCGTTGGCCAGCAGCACCACGCCAGCCTGGTTGATCATGAGCACGGCATCCGCGGTGCTGGCCAGCACCGCCGCCAGCGTGCTGCGCTCGTCGGCGGCGGCCTGATACGCCAGCGATGTCTCCAGCCCGGCCGACAGCCCCGAAGCCAGCAGCGCGGCGACCTGGACATCGTCGTCGCTATAGACCTGCGGAGGCCGGGCCGCGAAGAGCAGCGCCCCCAGCACCTCCATTCCGCGCCGGATCGGCACTGCCAGCGTCGCCCGCAGACCCGCCTGGCCCAGCGCCCCCTCGAGATCGAACACCGCGTCCTCGGCGTGCCGGAGGTCGTCCAGCACGGAGGGACGGCCCACCCGCATCACCCGGCCCGGCAGCCCCTCGTGCGTCGAGAACACGCGGTCGGCGACGGGCTCGCCCGTCAGCGGGGTGAGCGCGTGCACGAGGTATCCCTCCTTCTCGCGATCCTCCAGGCACACGGCGAGGTAGTCGTGGGGCATGACGGCCCCGGCCTCGTCGGCGAGGATCTGGAAGAAGTGCGTGGGAATGGGTGAGCGGGACAGCTCGATGAGGATCTCGCTCAGCCGCGTGAGGCGCTCGACCTGGCTCACACCGGCACCGGGGGCGTCGTCGGGGCGCAATGCTGCCGCGCCAGCTCGGCCAGCTCGGCGCCGCCGGGCATGGGGTCGATGGGGCCGACCACGGTGATGCTCCGGATGACGCCGTCCTTGTCGATGAGGAACATCCCCTGCTCCTGCGCCGTCATCGCGTGGTGGTGGAGCCGGCGGACGAAGTTGCGGTTCACCACGTCGAACCACGCGCCGCGGACCTGGTTGGTCGTGTCGCCGTGCGTGAACGCGTGGGCGAAGCTCACGACCGCGGTCTTCGTCGCCTCCAGGGCGCCGACGTTGCCGAGCCCGTACACGGCGTACAGCCGCTTGTCGGGATCGCACACGAAGGGAAACGGCAGCGGAGCTTGCGCGAAGAACCGCCGCGCACTGTCGAGCAGGTTGGGGGCGACCTGGATGATCTCGGTGTCGGCCGCGCGGAGGGCCCCGTAGCCGGCGCGTATGCCGTCCGTGTATACGCGGCAGAAGGGGCAGGTGAAGCCGCGCGAAAACCACACGACCACGTTGCGCCGGCCACGGTAGGACGCCAGGTCCACCACCGAGCCGCGCAGGGACGGCAGCGAGAACGCCGGCGCCTGCTGGCCGACGACCGGGCGCGACTGGCCGGAGAGCGGGCTCATGACGGGCCCAGAGGCCGCAAGAGGCGTACCACCCACAAGGGTGCTAATTTACAGGGTTTCTGCCCGGCGACGCTATGGGTCGCGTAATTCCTGTCCATTTTCTTGGCCAGGAATCACACGATCAGGCGCGGCAAGATCTCGCCGATCGCCCCCCGCAGTACTGCATCCGCCAGCCCGTCCATGTCGGTGGGCTCCGCGTTCAGGATGACGACCCGGGCGCCGGCGTCCTTGGCCACCGGCACCACCCCGGCCACCGGCCACACCGACAGCTTCGTTCCGATGGCCAGCAGCAGATCGCACTGCCGGGCCGCCCGCTCGGCCCGCGCGATGTCGGCAGCGACCAGGCTCTGCCCGAAGGAGATCGTCGCCGATTTGAGGATGCCGCCGCACGTCCGGCAGGGCGGGTCCTCTTCCCCCGCCCGCACCCGGGCCAGCGCCCGCTCCATCGGCGCCCGCTCGCCGCAGGCCAGGCACACGACCTCCCGCATGGTGCCGTGGACCTCGACCACGCGCTCGGGCGAGGAGCCGGCCGCCTGGTGGAGGCCGTCGATGTTCTGGGTGATCAGCGTGTCGAGCTTGCCCCGCCGCTCGAGCGCGACGAGCGCCCGGTGACCCGCGTTGGGCTGGGCCCCCCACGCCGGCGAGTCGAGGCGGCTCTGCCAGGCGCGACGCCGCACCTCGGGATCGGCCACGTAGTGCTGGATCGTCGACTGCTTCTCCGCCTCCGGGTTGCGCGTCCACACGCCCTGGGGTCCGCGGAAGTCGGGGATGCCGGACTCGGTGGAGATACCGGCCCCGGTCAGTACCACCAGCCGCCGGGCCGCCTCGATCCAGCTCCGCACTGCGCTCAGGAGTCGCTCGTTGTCTTCGGTCATGGCCCCGATACTCTAAACTGATTCGGGATGAAGCCGCCCCTGCCGGAGGTGCTGCCCGAGGATCCCCTGCCCCTGGTGGAGTCTTGGCTGGCCGAAGCGGCCGCGGCCGTCCGCAACGCGACCGCGATGACCCTGGCGACGGTGACCCCCGATGGCCGGCCGGCCGCCCGCATGGTGATCTGCCGTGGCTTCGACGCCCGCGCCGGCTGGTTCGTCTTCTACACGGACCGCGACAGCGACAAGGGCGCCCAGCTCCGCGCCGTGCCGCGGGCCGCGCTGGTCTTCCACTGGGATGCCGTCGAGCGCCAGATTCGCGTCGACGGGCCGGTGACCCTCGCCCCCGATGCCGACTCCGACCGGTACTGGTCGACGCGTCCACCGGAGGCGCGCGCGGCCGCCGCCGCCAGCCGTCAGAGCCGGCCGCTCGCCTCCCGCGCCGAGCTGCTCGCGCGCGTGGCCGAGGAGACCGAGCGCGCGCGTGACGGCGTCGAACGCCCGATGCGGTGGGGTGGCTACCGCGTGTGGGCGCAGCGCGTGGAGCTGTGGGTCGGCCAGCCCGGGCGCGTCCACGACCGCGCGCGCTGGAGCCGCGACCTCACCCAGGTCGGCGTCGGCTACGCGGGCGGCCCGTGGCGGGCAACGCGGTTGATGCCATGACGGCGCTGGTCGTGCGCGAGCACGTGGCGCTGGCGCCGCTCACGACCCTGGGCGTGGGCGGCGCCGCCCGCTGGTTCGTGGCCGCGATCGACGAGGCCACGGTGGTGGCGGCGCACGCGTGGGCCCGCGCCCGGGGTGTGGCGCTGCGCGTGCTCGGCGGCGGCTCCAACCTGCTCGTGGCCGACGCCGGCGTGGACGCGCTCGTCCTGCAGGTGGGGCTGCGCGGCATCACCACGTGCGCGGACACCGGCGACCTGCAGGTGACGGCCGCCGCCGGCGAGCCCTGGGACGGTCTGGTGCGCCATACGGTCGAGCACGGATGGGCCGGCCTCGAGTGCCTGAGCGGCATCCCCGGCCTGGTCGGCGCCACGCCGATCCAGAACGTGGGCGCCTACGGACAGGAGGTCGCCGACACCATCGCGGCGGTGCGCGCCCTCGACACGCGCAGCGGCGAGATCGCCACGCTGCCGGCCGCGCGGTGCGGCTTTGCCTACCGCGACAGCGTCTTCAAGCGCGACGAGCCGGGACGCTGGGTAGTCCTCGCAGTGACCTATCGGCTGCACCCGGGCGGCCCGCCCACCGTCAGCTACGCCGACGTCGCCCGCCAGCTCGGCACCGCCGCCGCCCCCACCCTGGCCGCCACCCGCGCTGCCGTGCTCACCATCCGCCGGGCCAAGTCGATGGTCCTCGACGATGCCGCCGACGCCAACCGTCGCTCGTGCGGCTCGTTCTTCCTGAATCCGATCCTGGCGGCCGCCGAGGCCGACGCCGTCACCGTCCGCGCCGGTGATCCGTCGATACCGCGGTGGGCGCAGCCCGACGGCCGCGTGAAGCTCTCCGCCGCCTGGCTGATCGAGCACGCGGGCTTCAGCCGCGGCGAGCGCGCGGGCCCGGTCGGCCTGTCGAGCCGCCACACGCTGGCCATCGTGGCTCACGACGGCGCCCGGGCCGCCGATGTCGCGGCCTTCGCGCAGCGGCTGCAGGCGACGGTCCAGGCGCGCTTCGGCGTCACGCTCACGCCCGAGCCCGTGTTCTGGGGCGCGGGGTAAGACCCCGGCGTACTCCCGCTTGCCTCCCGCGCCCCGGCGTGTTTGCATGGGGCGGATTTCAGACCCCACCGGGAGGACGTCATGGGAGAGAAGCTCACGCTGACCGCCGAGGACGGGCACCGCCTGTCCGCCTATCGCGCCACGCCCGCCGGCAAGCCGCGGGGCGGGCTGGTCGTCGTCCAGGAGATCTTCGGCGTCAACTCGCACATCAGGAACGTCACCGACGGCTTCGCCGCCGACGGCTACGTGGCCATCGCCCCGGCGCTGTTCGACCGAGTCGAGCGTGAGTTCGAGACCGGCTACGCGCCCGCCGACATCGAGCGGGGCCGCATGGTGCGGGGCAAGCTGCAAACCGAGGACGCGGTGAAGGACGTGACGGCCGCGGTCAAGGAGCTGCAGAAGGCCGGCCTCAAGGTGGGTGTGGTCGGCTACTGCTTCGGCGGCACCGTGGCATGGCTGGCGGCCACGCGCATCCCCGGCGTCGCCGCCGCGTCATCGTTCTACGGAGGCGGCGTGGCGGATGCGGCCGGCGAGCAGCCGAAGTGCCCGGTCATCTTCCACTTCGGCGAGACGGACGCCTCGATCCCCACGGACCACTGGGACCGGATCAAGGCCCAGCATCCCAAGATCCCGCTGCACGTCTACCCAGCCGGCCACGGCTTCAGCTGTGACGAGCGCGGCTCGTTCCACGAGCCCAGCTCCCGTCTGGCCCGCCAGCGCACGATCGACTTCTTCCGCGAGCACGTGGGTTAGGGGTGAGGACTGCGCGTCGGTAGAGAACATGCTGGGGACGTCGCCGCGGCGTAAGGAGGACCGGCGCCTGCTCATGGGCGCCGGGCGGTTCGTCGACGATGTGGTGCGACCGGGGGCGGCACACCTGGGCGTGGTCCGCGCGGTGCATGCGCACGCGCGCATTCGGTCCATCCATCTGGCGGCGGTCCGGCGGGCACCGGGCGTGGTGGCGGCATGGAGTGCGGCCGATCTGCCCGAGGTCGCGCGGACGATCGCGGCCGCGTGGGGCGGCAGCCACAAGGGCCGGCCATTCGGCGTGCCGATCCTGGCCGGCGACCGCGTGCGCTACGTCGGCGAGCCGATCGCGGTCGTGATCGCCGAGAGCGCTCAGCATCTGGCCGACGCGCTGGACACCGTGCGCGTCGACTACGCGCCGCTGCCGGCGCTGACGAGCGTGGAGGCCTCGGCCAAGTCGGCCACGCACATGCATGACGGCTGGGCCGACAACACCACCCTGCCGGTCTCGGCCCGGGTCGGCGACGCCGAGGCGGCGTTCGCGCGGGCCGAGGTGGTCGTGGGCGGCCGCTTCCGCCATCCGCGCCTGGCGGCAGTGCCGATCGAGACACGCGGGGCCGTGGCCTGGCCCGAGGCTGAGACCGGCGCCCTGGTCATCTGGGCCTCGATCCAGAACCCCTACCGCCTGCGCGACTCCATCGCGAGCGCGCTGGCGGTGCCGGCCGAGTCCGTGCGCGTGCTCACGCCCGACGTCGGCGGCGGCTTCGGCCCCAAGGGTGACGTCTATCCCGACGAGATCCTCGTGGCGGCCGCCGCACTGCGGCTGGGACGCCCGGTACGGTGGAGCGAGAGCCGGCGGGAGGACTTCGCCGCGCTCGGCCACGACCGCGATCAGGTGCACGACGCGCGCCTCGGCCTCAGCGGCGACGGCCGCATCGTCGCGCTGGAGACCTCGTTCCTCGCCGACGTCGGCGCCTACCCCGCCCAGGGCGACGGACTCACGCTGAACACCGTCAATCACCTGCCGGGTCCCTATCGCGTGCCCGCGTACCGCGGCAGCGGGAGCAGCGTGGTCACAACCAAGACGCTCAACGCCGCCTACCGAGCCGCCGGCCGTCCCGAGGCCGTGTTCGTGATGGAGCGGCTGATGGACCTGGCCGCGCGCCGGATCGGCCTCGACCCCGTCGAGCTCCGGCGGCGCAACCTCGTGCGCCCGGAGGAGATGCCGTACCGTCCGGGCCTCGTTTACAAGGACGGCATGCCCGTCACCTACGATCCCGGTGATTTCCCGGCCGC
The DNA here is from genome assembly GCA_963827505.1 of uncultured Candidatus Rokubacteria bacterium. Classification (GTDB taxonomy): domain Bacteria; phylum Methylomirabilota; class Methylomirabilia; order Rokubacteriales; family CSP1-6; genus AR5. Next base: position 2,028,241 of record CAWHBD010000001.1, read on the forward strand.
GTTCGAGCGCGCGCTCACGCTGCTCGACTACGACGGCTGGCGGCGCCGCCAGAAGGCGCGGGCCAACGGCGCCCGCCGCCTAGGCGTCGGTGTGGCCTGCTACGCTCAAGGCACCGGCCTCGGGCCCTACGAGGGCGCCACGGTGCGCATCGATCCCAGCGGCAAGGTCTACGTGCTCATCGGCGTGTCGGCGCAGGGCCAGGGCCACGCCACCACGCTGGCCCAGGTCGCCGCCACCGAGCTGGGTGCCAGCTTCGACGACGTGGTCGTCGTGGGCGGCGACACCGAGCGCTTCCCGATCGGCATGGGCACCGGCGGCAGCCGCGTCATGGTCAACAGCGGCCCCGCGGTGGCCGGCGCCGCCCGCGAGGTGCGCGCCAAGGCCGCGCGAGTGGCCGCCGAGCTGCTGGAGTGCGCCGCCGACGACGTGCGCATCGAGGCCAGCCGGGCGTTCGTGGCCGGTATGCCCGACCGCTCGCTGCCACTGGGCCGCCTGGCCCACGTGGCGGTGAAGTCCAAGGCGCTGCGCGGGACCACCGACCCGACGCTGAACGCGTGCACCTACTTCTATCCCGATACCGTCACCTGGGCGTTCGGTGTGCAGGCCGCCGCCGTGGAGGTAGACGTCGAGACCGGCGAGGTCCGGCTGGCGGCCTACGCGATCGTCCACGACCCCGGCCGCGCCATCAATCCGGCCATCGTCGAGGGCCAGCTGCAAGGCGGGGCCGCCCAGGGCATCGCGGCCGGCCTGCTCGAGGAGATCGTGTACGACGCCGACGGCCAGCTGCTGACCGGCAGCCTGATGGACTACGCGCTGCCGCGGGCCGACGTGCTGCCGCCGATGCCGGTCGCGCTCGACGAGCACCGCTCGGCCATCAACCCGCTCGGCGTCAAGGGCGTCGGGGAGAGCGGCGCCATCCCCGGCGCGGCGGCGATCGCCAACGCCATCGAAGACGCCGTCGCCGATCTCGGCGTGACGATCCACGAGGTCCCCGTCACCCCGGCCCGCCTGTGGACGCTGCTGGCTGCGGCTCGCGTCGGCCGCGGGTGACCGCGAGGATCATGGCCTCGTCCGCCGAGACGGCACCGCTGGCCGTGCTTCGCCTGCGCGACGCGATCGCTCTCATCGTGGGCACGATCGTCGGCGTGGGGATCTTCCGCACCCCCTCGGTGGTCGCTGAGCACGCCGGCAGCATGAGCGTGGCGCTGCTCGCCTGGCTGGCCGGCGGCCTCGTCTCGCTGCTGGGCGCGCTCTGCTACGCCGAGCTGGCGTCGACCTACCCCAGCACCGGTGGCGACTACCACTACCTGACGCGCGCGTTCGGCCCCCGGCTCGGGTTCCTGTTCGCGTGGGCTCGGCTGAGCGTGGTACAGACCGGCGCCATCGCCCTGCTCGCCTTCGTGCTGGGCGACTACGCGAGCGAGGCCCTGGGTCTCGGTCCGTGGGGGTCGCCGCTGTGCGCGGGCGTCGTCGTGGTGATCCTCACCGCGACCAACATCGTCGGCGTGCGCCAGGGCGCGACCGCCCAGAACGTGCTGACGGCGCTCGAGGTGGGCGGCATCCTCTTCGTCGCCGTGGCCGGGCTGGCCGCCACGCCCGTCGCCGCCGGGATCGCGGCGGGGGCGGCGCCGAGCTCGCCGGGGACGTTCGGCCTCGTCATGGTGTTCGTGCTCCTGACCTACGGCGGCTGGAACGAGGCGGCGTATCTCTCGGGCGAGGTGCGAGACCCGGGCCGGACCATGGTGCGGGCGCTGGTGTGGAGTCTGGCGCTGGTGACCTCGCTCTACCTGCTGCTCAACTGGACGTTCCTCGCCACCCTCGGCGTGGCCGGCGTGGCCGGCTCCAAGGCCGTCGCCGCCGACGTGGCGCACGCGGCGCTGGGCCCGGGCGCCGCCCGGTTGACCGGCGTCCTCATCGTCGTGGCCGCGCTGACCTCGATCAACGCGGCCATCTTCACCGGCGCCCGCTCCTCGTACGCAGTGGGCCGCGACTTCACCGCGCTGAGGTTCCTGGGCCGCTGGCACCCGGTCACCCGCACGCCCGTCAACGCGCTCCTCACGCAGGGGGTGATGGCGCTGGCCCTGGTCGCGCTCGGCGGCCTGACCCGCAACGGCTTCGAGACGATGGTCGAGTACACGGCGCCGGTGTTCTGGCTCTTTCTGTTCCTGACTGGCGTCGCCCTGTTCGTGCTCCGCCGCCGCGATCCCGACCGGTCGCGCCCATTCCGCGTGCCCTTCTATCCGCTCACGCCGCTGGCGTTCTGCGTGAGCAGCGGGTATCTCGTGTACTCCAGCCTGGCCTACACCGGGCTCGGCGCGCTGGTTGGAGTGGCCGTGCTGGCCGCCGGCACGCTGGGTCTTGCGCTCACCCGAGAAGGAGGATCCTGACCATGCGCCTGCACCGCTCACTCGTCACGTCCGCGCTCGCCCTGGCCCTGAGCGTCGTCGTCGCCGGCTCCGGCGGCGCCCAGCAGCAGCTCAAGCCGCTCGACCGGGAGCCGGAAGTGCCCTACGTGCCCACCCACGACATGATCGTGGCCGAGATGCTGAAGGTCGCCAAGGTCGGCAAGAACGACGTGCTGTACGACCTCGGCTCCGGCGACGGCCGCATCCCCATCACGGCGGCCAAGAAATTCGGCACCCGCGGCGTCGGCGTGGACATCGACCCCGCGCGCGTCACCGAGGCCCGCGCCAACGCGGTGAAGGCCGGCGTGGCCGACAAGGTCACCTTCAAGCAGCAGGACCTCTTCGAGACCGACATCAAGGAGGCGACCGTCGTCACGCTGTACCTGCTGCCCGAGGTGAATCTGCGGCTACGCCCCAAGCTGCTGGCCGACCTCAAGCCCGGCACGCGGATCGTCTCCCACAACTACGACATGGGCGACTGGAAGCCGCTGCAGACCCTCACCGTGAAGGTGCCCGAGGAGCACACCATCTACTACTGGGTGGTGCCACCCAAGGGCGGTAGCCGCTGAGGTCAGCCGCCGGCGGCCGGCGCCGGCACCTCGAGCAGCGCCCGATTGACGATCTCCGGCGCCTCGTAGTTGGCCCAGTGGCCGGCGTCGGCCACGACCCGGAAGTCGAGATCGGGCTGCACGCCCGCCAGCGTCTGGCGGCGCTCGTCGAGCCGCGATCCCACGAACGCGTCGCGCTCGCCGAAGATCGCCGTCAGGCGCGCCTCGGTTCTCGGTAGGGCCCGCAGGAGCACGTCGGAGGTGGGAATGTCGCCGGACTTGAAGCGCGCCCGGCGGAGATTCTCGATCTGCACATGGACGGCGAGGTCGTCGGCCGCCGCCGGGTCGCCCAGCATGAGGCGGCGGAGATTCTCGCGATGGGCCTCGCGCGTCGCCGTCGCGCTCATGCCGGGCGCCACGCGCGCGAGAACGAGACCGGCGACGGCCGTGGGCAGGCCGAGACCGCCGGGGCCGATCAGCGCGAGCCGGCCGACCCGCCGGCCGAGGCGCGCCGCCAGCACGCCGGCGATGATGCTACCAAACGAGAAGCCGGCGAGATCCAGCGCGGCCGGCGCCGGCAGCACCGTCTCGAGCCCGGCGGCGAGCGCCGCGGCCAGCCGCTCGGCGGTGTGCGGCTCCGGCAGCGGATCGGAGTCGCCGAAGCCCGCCATGTCCGGCACCAGCAGCGCGCGGTGCGCGGCCAGCGCCGGGATGTTGCGGATCCAGTGCGTCCACGACCCGCTGGCGCCGTGCAGCAGGAGCAGCGGCGGTCCCGCGCCCCAGAGCCGCCACACCATCGTGCCGACTTCGGGCAGGCGCGTGGTCACGCGAATGGCGCCGGCGTCGAGGCCGGCGACCGCCGCCGCCGGATCCTCGGGCTGCGCGGGCCGCACGCCGGGAAGTCTAGCCCCACACCGGCGTCACGCCGGTGCTAGTCTGTGCACGTCCGCCATGGTCCGCGCCGCCAGGAAGCCCACGACGGTCCTTCTCGTCCGCCACGGGCAGACCGCGACGACCGGCCGCGTCCTTCCCGGCCGAGCGCCCGGCCTGCACCTATCCGATGACGGCCGCCGCCAGGCCGACGCCGCCGCTCGGCGCATCGGCCGGCTCGAGCGTGTCGCCGCCGTCTACGCCTCGCCGCTGGAGCGCGCGCGCGAGACGGCCATGCCGATCGCCCGGGTCCGCGGCCTGGCCCTGCGGATCGAGCGCGGGTTGCTCGAGCTGGACGTCGGCAGCTGGACGGGCTCGCGGCTCGACCGCGTCAGCAAGCGGCCGGAGTGGACCACCGTGCAGCGCTACCCGAGCGGCTTTCGCTTCCCCGAAGGCGAGTCGTTCGTGGAGATGCAAGCGCGCGTGACCGCCACCCTGGCCGCGCTCGTGGACCGCCACCGCGGCGGCGTGGTCGTCGCGGTGTCCCACGCCGATCCGATCAAGGCCGCCCTGGCCCAGGCGCTCGGCATGCACCTCGATCTCTTCCAGCGCCTGGCGATCGCGCCCGGCTCCATCACCACCATCGCGTACGGCGCGGTCGGCCCCACGGTGCTCGGCATGAACAGTCTCGGCGACGGCGAGGTCCCCTCGTGAGCCCCTCCTTCCAGCTCGATGCTCCCGATCACTTCACCGCCGGCGCGGTGGGCCCCCCCGGCCAGCGCGTGTTCTATCTGCAAGCGCACGAGGGCGACACCACGGTCACGCTGAAGTGCGAGAAGGAGCAGGTCTCCGCCCTGGGCGAGTACCTGAGCGGGCTCCTGGCCCGGCTGCCGGCGGGCGGCGAGGCCACCGGAGACAAGCGGGAGCTGCTCCAGCCCTTCGAGGCGGCGTGGCCGGTGGGCTCGCTGGGAGTCGGCTACGACGGCGATCGCGATCGCATCGTCGTCGTGGCCAACGAGCGCGTCGAGGCGGACGACGACGATGACGAGGAGACGCCGGAGGCGGAGGCGACGGAAGCGGCCGAGGCGCCCGAGCCGGCCTCGGCCCGCTTCGCCATCACCCGGGACCAGGCCGCCGCCTTCGTCGAGCGCGCGCACAGCCTGCAGCGCGCCGGCCGCCCCACCTGTCCGATGTGCGGCGAGCCGAAGGATCCGGCCGGCCACGTCTGCCCCCGCAGCAACGGCCACGTCGCCAAGACCTGATGCCGGCGACGGATGTCGTGGCGGCGCTCACCCACGGTGACCTCACCGTCAAGGGTCGGCTGCCCGACAGCAGCAACGCCACGCTGCTGGTCGAGGCCTGCCATAACGGCGTCACCACCCTCGGCGTCTACAAGCCCGAGCGCGGCGAACGGCCGCTGTGGGACTTCCCGCGGGGGCTCTTCCGCCGCGAGCTGGCCGCCTGGCAGCTGTCGGAGGCGCTCGGCTGGGGGCTGGTGCCGCTGACGGTGGAGCGCGACGGGCCCTACGGCGAGGGCTCGGTCCAGCTCTTCGTCCACGCCGACTTCGAGCAGCACTACTTCACCCTGCGCGAGGACGCCCGCCACCACGACCAGCTGCGGCGCATGTGTGCCTTCGACGTCGTCAGCAACAACGCCGACCGCAAGGGCGGCCACTGCCTGCTGGATCCCGACGGCACCATCTACGGGATCGACAACGGTCTGTGCTTTCACGTCGAGCCCAAGCTGCGCACCGTCATCTGGGACTTCGCCGGCGAGCCGCTGCCCCCCGAGATCCAGCACGACCTCGAGCGCCTGGTCGCCCGGCCGCTGCCGCCGGCCCTGCGCGGGCTCCTCGCCCCCGAGGAATGCTCGATCCTCGTCAAGCGCGCCCGGGCGCTGGCGAAGTCCGGCCGGTTCCCGACCGACACCGTCGGCCGCGGTTACCCCTGGCCCCTGGTGTAGCCCGTGGCCTACGAGCCGTACCTGCCCGCCACCGACATGCCGCGATTCGTGCGGGAGCTTGCCGAGTTCGTCGGCTTCGGCGACGCCGACGTGACCGCCATCCGCCGCACGGCGCCCCTGGTGCTGGCCGGCGAGGCCGCGCTGACCGCCGCGCTCTACGAGCACTTCCTGAAGTTCCCCGCCTCGGCCCGCTTCTTCCTGGGCGAGGACGGCGAGCCGGACCGGGTCCGCATCGAGCGCCGGCGCCACTCGCTGGCGCGGTGGCTGCGCGAGACCGCCCAGGCGGCGCTCACCGACGAGCACGCCTACTACCTGTTGACGATCGGGCTGTCGCACAGCCACCGCCCGCACGGGCCGGGCGGGGTCGTGTCGCCCCATTTCATGGTGGGGGCCATGAGCCTGACCCAGACCGCGCTGGCCGACGCGTTCGCCGGCGCGCTGCCGGCGGCCGAGGCGCTGGAGGCCAGCCGGGCCTGGAACAAGCTGTTGCTGGTCCATCTGGCTGCCCTGCTGCTCGGCTATCTGCCCCCACGTCCGTCCTGAGGTACAATCCCCTTCGGGAGGCGACCCATGGCTGGCGAAACTTTCGACCGTACGCTTGAAGACATCGGCAACATCGTCCACCTCGAGCACGTCAACGTCCGAGTCCCCTGCCAGCAGATGGCGACCCAGTTCTACGTCGTCACGCTCGGCCTGACGCGCGACCCGTACCTGATGGTCGGCCTCGAGAACATGTGGATCAACGTCGGCCACTCGCAGTTCCACCTGCCGACCGCCGACGCCCAGGTGCTGCGCGGGTTCACCGGGCTGGTGATCCCCGACTTCGACGAGCTGCCGGCCCGCGTGGCCGCCGCCTCCGAGAAGCTGAAGGGCACCAAGTTCTCGTGCCGCCTGCACGGCGACTACGCCGACGTGACGTGCCCGTGGGGCAACCGCTTCCGCCTGCACCGGCCGGGCCCGCAGTTCCCGCGCATGGAGCTGGGCATGCCCTACGTCGAGCTGCCCGTGCCCGAAGGGACGGCCCCCGGCATCTGCCGCTTCTACACGCACATCATGGGCGCGCCGTCGCGGGTCGTGAAGAACGGCTCCGTGGCTACCGAGGTGAAGGTCGGCACCTCGCAGAAGCTCATCTTCCGCGAGACCAACGAGCCGCTGGAGTTCTACGACGGCCACCACATCGCGATCTACATCGCCGACTTCTCCGGGCCCCACAAGAAGATGCTGGAGCGCGGGATCGTCAGCGAGGAGAGCAACCCCTACCAGTACCGGTTCACGGAGATCACCGACCCCGAGAACGGCAAGGTGATGTTCGAGCTGGAGCACGAGGTGCGCTGCGTGACGCACCCGATGTACCACCGTCCGCTGATCAACCGGAATCCGGCGCAGCGGCAGCCGACGTACGTCCCGGGCCGCGACGCCCGCGTCTGGGCCTGATCGCTCCGTCCTGACCGTCGGTCATCGGGGGGCCGCGTCTCGGCCCCCCGATGCTTTTTCAGGCGGAGTACGAGCGTCGAGAACGGCCATCGAGAGGCGACCCGGCTTCGCCGGGCCGCCTCGAGCCACCCGGGGGGAGTTTGAGGGGCCATTTCGGGGCCCCTCAACTAAAGAAAACGGGCCATATCGGGCCCCTCAACTAAAAACAGACCCACCGTCCACGATCAGCGTCTGACCCGTCATGAACGCGCTGTCGGCCGAGGCCAGGAAGAGCACCGTGCCCTCCACGTCCTCGGTGCCTGCCTCGCGCTTGAGCGCGCGCGAGGCCAGCACGGCCTCCCGCTGGAACGACGTGATGTCAGGATTCGCCAGCACCGTCTCGCTCATGATGAGCCCCGGCGCGACCGCGTTGACCGTGATGCCGTCGGGCCCCAGCTCGCGGGCCAGCGCGCGGGTCATCGCGATGACGGCGCCCTTGGAGGTCACGTAGTGCAGCAGCCCGGCCGTGCCCTTGTGGGCGATGGCCGAGGCCACGTTGACGATGCGCCCCCCGCCCTGGGCGCGCATGACCGGGGCCGCCGCCCGGGCGCAGTTCCAGATGCCCTTGACGTTCACCGCCATCACGCGGTCCCATTCCGCCTCGGCAATCGCCTCGAAGTGGGCGGGCTTGAGGGTGGCGAAGACGGCCGCGTTGTTGACGAGCACGTCCACGCGCCCGAACCGAGCGCGAGCCTCGTCCACCATCCGCTGGCAGTCGGCGAACACCGCCACGTCGACGCGCACGGCGTGGGTCACCGCCGGCGCGTCCAGCCGCTTCAGCGCTTCGGCGGCGTCCACGATGTCGGCCACCACCACACGCGCGCCCTCGGCCACGAAGCGCCGCGCGTAGGCCAGGCCGAGGCCGGCCGCGCCCCCGGTGATGACGGCGACCTTGCCGTCGAGCCTCACGCGGAGCCCGCCCGGCAGTGCGGACACGCCAGCGCAGCGGCGTCGCGCCGGCCGTACTCGGCCGCGGCCGCCGCCGGCGACACGTAGCCGTCGATCACGTCCGCCCGCACGCGCTCGACCGGGCGCCCGGCGGCCTCGCCGAAGCCGCCCGACCCGGGTGCCCGCAGATGGACCTGGCCGCCGGCCGGGACGATGAACGCGCCCTTGCTGACCAGCTCGCGCTGCGCGCCATCCGCGCCCACCGCGATCCGGCCCGGGGCGCCGGCCCCGCCGCCGGCCAGGCCGAACGGCGCCGACTTCGTGCGCTCCAGACACACGCTGGCGTGAGAGGACGCGCCGAGGATGCGCCACACGCGCTCCACGCCGCACCCGCCCCGGAAGCGGCCGGCGCCACCGGTGTCGGGGACGATCGCGTATCGCTCCACGCGGACCGGGAACGACATCTCCAGCACCTCGATGGGCGTGTTCATCGTGTTGGAGATCCCGCTGGCGATGCCGGTGATGCCGTCCTTGGTGGGCCGGGCGCCGAAGCCGCCCTTGATGGTCTCGTAGGAAACGTAGCGGCCGCCGGTGCGGTGATCGATGCCGCCCAGCGTGAGGATGGCCGAGGTCCCCTGCGAGCAGGCCATCACGCGGTCGGGCGCCAGCTGGGCCAGCGCGCCGAAGAGCATGTCGCACACGCGATGGCTGATCTCGTGGTTGGCGTACACCACCGGCGCCGGCGACACGGCGCTCACGACCGTGCCCGGCTCCGCCCTCAGCGTGATCGGGCGCCAGCAGCCGGAGTTGGGCGGCACCAGGTCGCCCGGGTCGGCGACCATCTTGATCGCGCAGTAGATGCCGGAGGCGGTGACGTTGAGCGGCGCGTTCATCGGCCCCGGTACCTGCGGATCGGTGCCGGCGAAGTCGACGGTCAGCGTCTCGCCCCGCTTGTCCACCCGCATACGGATCCAGAACGGGCGGTCCTCCTTGTCGCCGTTGTCGAGGATGCCGTCGCCGTCGCAGAAGTCCTCGAAGGTGGCGGTGCCGTCGGGAAGCGCGGCCAGCAGCCCCCGCATCATCCGCTCGGAGTAGTCCATCACCTCCTGCATGATCGCGAGCAGCCGCGCCACCCCGTGCTTACGCGCCAGCTCTTGCAAGCGCGTCACCCCGCGGTGGTTGGCGGCGAGCTGGGCGCGCAGGTCGCCGCGACGCTCGTCGGGCGTGCGCACGTTGGTGAAGATGATCGCCTCGACCTCGCGGTTGGGTACCCCGGCCGCGTACAGTCGCACCGGCGGCAGCCGCAGCCCCTCGCCGAAGATCTCGGTGGTGGCGCCGTAGGAGCCCGGCGTGGCGCTGCCGATATCCGGCCAGTGCGCCCGCACGCACGCGAAGCCGAGCAGGGTGCCCTCGTGGAAAGCGGGGGTGACGACGTTGACGTCGGGGAGATGGCTACCGCCGTAGTAGGGGTCGTTGTGGATGTACACGTCGCCGGGCTCGAATCGCTCGGCGGCGGCGATGACCGCCTTCACGGCCAGCGGCATCGAGCCCAGGTGAATGGGCAGGTCCGGCCCCTGCGCCACCATCTCGCCGCGCACGTCGAAGAGGCCGCACGAGTAGTCGCCGGCCACCTTGAGCAGCGGAGAGTACGCGGTCTTGGCCAGCACGACCTTCATCTCTTCGGCGGCGCAGTACAGCGCGTTCTTCACCACCTGGAACGTCGCGGGACCGATCTCACGCATGGGGTCTCTCCAGGACGATCAGCCCGCCGGCCTCGACGCTCAGGCGCCACGCCGGGGGAACGACCACGGTCGTGTCGGGAGACTCGACGATCAGCGGACCCGGCCGGGCCTCGCCCGGCGCCAGCCCGGCGCGCGCGACGATGGGGCAGCGCCCGACACCGGTCTCCTTGAAGTACACCTCCCGCGAGGTGGGGACGGCCGCGCCGGGCGTCGGCGTCGAGCGGGAGACATCGAGCGGCTCGAGCCGGCCGGTGGCCGACACGCGCAGGTTCACGCACTGTACCGGCTCGCCGGGGCTCACGTGGCCGTAGGTGGCGCGGTGGCGCTCGTGGAAGTCGTGGGACAGGCGTTCGAGCGTCGCGGCGTCGAGCCGCCCGCCCGCCACCGGCACCGTCAGCTCGTAGGCCTGGCGCGGGTAGCGGCAGTCGGCCGCGCGCGCCAGCTCCCAGCGCGCCTCCGGCACGCCGGCCCGCCCCAGCATCGCGCGCGCCTTGGCCTCCATCGCCGCGTAGGCGGCAGCGACCTCGGCGGGCGCGGCGGCGTTCAGCGGTGCGTAGAAGGTGCGCACGTAGTCACGGCGCACGTCGGTGGCTACGAGCCCCAGGGCCGAGAAGCCGCCGGGGATCGGCGGCACCAGCACTCGCGGGATATCCAGCTCCTCGGCCAGCCGGGCGGCGTGCACGGGGCCGGCGCCACCGAAGGCCACCAGCGTGAACTCGCGGGGATCGTGGCCGCGCTCGACGGAGACGATGCGGAGCGCGCCGGCCATGCCAGCGTTGACGACGTCCACGATGCCGGCCGCCGCCTCGATCACGCCGAGGCCGAGCGGCTTGGCGATCTCCCGCTCGATGGCGGCGCGCGCACGCTCGAGGTCGACGGGTAGCGCTCCGCCCAGCAGCGCCACCGGGTTGAGATAGCCGAGCACGAGGTCGGCGTCGGTGACGGTCGGCCGGGTGCCGCCCTGGCCGTAGCACACCGGCCCCGGCTCGGCTCCCGCGCTCTCCGGACCGACGCGCAGCACGCCGCCCGGATCGATCCACGCGATCGAGCCACCACCGGCGCTGACCTCGGCCAGGTCGATCACCGGCACCCGGATCGGGTGCCCGGTGCCGTGCAGCCAGCGCCGTACGTTGCCGCCGCCGCCGACCTCGTACTCGGAGGTCGTCGTGATCTTGCCGCGCTCGATCAGGCTCGCCTTGGCGGTGGTGCCGCCCATGTCGAAGGAGATCACGCTGGCCAGGCCGCGCTGGCGTCCGATCAGCGCGGCCGCGATGACGCCGGCGGCCGGGCCCGACTCGACCGCCAGGGCCGGCATGCGCAGCCCCTCGGCCACCGAGAAGACGCCGCCACTGGAGCCCATCACCCACGGCGCCGGGAGACCCATGCCGGCGACCGCGGTCTCCAGCCGCGCCAGGTACGACTTCAAGATCGGCCCGACGTAGGCACACACCGCGGTGGTGCTGGTGCGCTCGAACTCGCGGATCTCCGGCAGCACCTCGCTCGACAGGAAGATCGGGTGAGCGGGGAAGGCCGCCCGCAACCGGGCGCCGACCTCGCGCTCGTGGGCGTCGTTCAGGAACGAGAAGAGCAGACAGACCGCGATGGCGTCGACGTCGTGGCGCCGGATGAAGTCGATGGCTGCCTCGACGTCGGCCGTCGCCAGCGGCGTCACGACCTGGCCCTGGGCGTCAACGCGCTCGTCGACCTCCAGTCGCAGATGGCGGGGCACCAGCACGGCCGGCGCGTCCTGGAAGAGGTCGTAGAGGTTGGCGCGAGCCGAGCGGCGGAGCTCCAGCACGTCGCGGCAGCCCCGCGTCGTCACCAGCGCGGTGCGGGCGCCCTTGCCTTCCAGCAGCGCGTTGGTGACGACCGTGGTCGCGTGGGCCAGCCAGCCGACCTCGGCCGCCGCCACGCCGTGTGTGCGCATCGCCGCTCGCAGCCCGTCCACCACGCCCTGGGCGAAGTCGCGCGGTGTCGTCGACACCTTGACGACGGCCACCGCCCCGCTCGCCTCGTCGGCCAGCACGACGTCGGTGAAGGTGCCGCCGATGTCCACGCCGATCCGCCAGCTCATGGCGCCATTCTTATCACGACCCGTCGAGCGGCGGCGGCAGCGTGACGTCGAGCCCGGTGACGCGGACCACGTGGCCCAGCAGCCGCGTGGTGTACGTGGAGCGATCGAGCGGCCCCGGCGGCGGCACGCCGGGTGCCCGGCGCCGGCTCTCGCCCACCCGCACCAGTGCGCGCATCGCGGCGGCGACCTCGTAGTAGGCCAGCCGCTCGGCGGCCACGGGTCGCCGCCGTCGATAGCCGGCCAGATACCGCCCGGCCAGGATCGGCTGGCCCAGGCGCACCAGCCTCCGCAGCGGCCCCGGCACCGACGCGATCGCCGCTGGCACGAGGCGCAGGATGTTGCGGGTGGAGGCCACGTCGAAGGCCGGCTCGGCGACGACCGTGTTGGGCCAGTCCAGCACGCCGGTCAGGCGGCCGGCGTCGATCAGCACGTTGCGGGGATGCAGGTCGCCGTGGCAGATCACCGGTGGCACGTCGGCCGGCGGCCGCCGCGCGCGGAGCCACCGTACCGCCGGCGCCAGCCCGGTGAGCGTCGCCCGCAGGCTTCGCTCCTCGAGCGTCGCCAGATAGCTGTCGAATGCGATCGCCGGTCCGAGCGCGCGCACGACCGGGGCCGGATCGACGTCGTGCAGGCGAAGCTGCGCGTCGAGCAGCACTCGATGCATCCCGAGCGGGTTGGCCTCGATCAGGGGAACCCCCGCCACACGCTCCATCACCAGGAACGCCGCGCCCAGGGCCGCGGGATCCGTGGTCGCGAGCAGGACGCGAGGTACCGGGTACCCGGCATCGGCGAGCGCGTTGTGAACCGCCTGCTCGCGCAAGACCATCCCGGGAATGTGATGCGCGCGCAGCACCCGGAGCACGAGCGGCCGCATCCACGGAGGCGGCGCCGAGCGCAGCCGCACGGCGACGATCTCGGTATCGAAGCCGCCCGTGAGCACCTCCGGAGCCCCCGCCAGCTCCAGCCGCGGCTCCCCGAGCACGGTCCGCAGGTGCGCGACGAAGCGACGCGCGAGCTCGTCCGCGCGCGCCACGGTCCCCACCGACTACCGACCTGCGTCGAGCTCCACGCCAGTCGGCTACCGGCCCGCGACCGTGGCGGCGCCGTTGACGAGGCGCACGTCGGCCGGTGCGAGGCCGAGGCGCAGCCCGCGCCCCTGGAACTGCTCGGCCAGTGAGCGGTTCAGCTCACCCTCGGCGGTGCCGACGTCGACCACCTTCACCCACGGGTTGACGCCGATCTTGATCCCGCCGTCACCGATCTGGACGATGCCGACCACCGCGGCGGGGTTCTTGAGCACGCGCTCGTTGCGCGTCACCACGTCGGTGGCCGCCGTCAGCGCGGCGCCGACGTCGGCGGACAGCGGCACGGTGACCGTCAGGTGGAGCTGCCGCATGGTGCCGAAGTTGTGCAGGATCTCGCCGACGATCTTGCGGTTGGGGATGATGACGCGCGAGCGGTCGGGGTGGAGCAGGGTCGTGGAGAACAGCTCGATCGAGACCACGTCGCCGCGCACGCCGGCGATCTCGATGTACTCGCCCACCCGGAACGGCTTGGTGAAGATGATGCTGAGACCGGCCACCACGTTGCCGAGCACCCCCTGCAGCGCGATGCCGATGCCCAGGCCGACCACGCCGATGCCGGCCACCAAGGGGGCGATCTGGAAGCCGAACTTGTCGAGGGCCACGACCACCGCGAACAGCATCACCACGACGCGCAACACGCGGACGATGAGCAGCCGCATGGGCGGTTCCATGGACCGCGTCTGCAGCCGCCGGTCGATCACGCCCCCCAGCCAGCGCCCGAGGATCGCGCCCACCGCCAGGATGACGAGGGCTCCCACCACCTGGAAGCCATAGCGGATCGCGAGGTCGACGACGATGTCCTTGGCCATACCCCCTCCTAGCCCCGCGTCAGGGGCGCTTCAGCTCGATCTCGATGAAGGTGAACTCGAAGGCATTGGCGTTGCGGACGTCGTGCTCGACCCCGGCCGGGCGGAAGTAGGGCAGGCCGGTGACCAGCTCGGCCACGCTCTCTCCCGCCGGCCCCGTGCTGGCCAGGCGGCCCGTGCTCATCGGCACCACGACATAGTCGTACTCGTGCCGGTGGAAGCCCGTCGCCGCGCCCGGCGCGAATCGCCACTCCGTCACCCGCACCCGCTCGTTGTCGATCCGCACCGTCGCCACCCCGCGCTGGTCAGTCATGCCACGCATGATAGCGTGGGGTGGCGCGACGACGCTGCTTGAGAGGGAGGTCCAGCATGAGTGAGCACGACGCAGCGACGCAGGGCGAGGTCCAGGGTGAGGCCGGCGACGTGGTCGCCGGTGCGGTCACCATCCGGCAGGGCGGCGCCCGTTCCGTGCGCGCCCGCGAGATCTCGATCCACCAGGGCGGGAGTGTCCGGGCTCAGGCCGAGCAGCTCAACGTCACCCAGGGCGGCGTCCTGTTCGCGCGCACCGACTCGGCCCAGGTGACGGCCGGCGCCGTCGGCGTGGTCGCCGCCCGCGGCGAGGTCGAGCTGAAGGCCTCCGCCGCCAAGCTCGTCCTCGCCCGCGACGAGGTGGAGCTCGAGCACTCCGCGGCCGTGGTCGTGGCCGCCCCGCGCGTCGAGATCTCCGACAGTGCCGTCGGCGTCCTCTTCGCCCGCCACATCGACGCCAGGAACGTCCGCGTGATGTTCGGCCTGAAAGAAGCCCTCGCCTTCGGCGCCGCCGCCGGCGGAGTCCTCTGGCTCCTCACCCACCTCCGCCGACGCTGACGGTCGGAGCGAGAGGCGTCAGGGAGCGTTCGGGAGCGCTCCCCCTTGAAAGTCATCGAGCGCGACCGCCGTGGTCGCGTAGAGCCCGATGCCCGGCTGCCCGCTCCCGATGAAGTGGCTGGCGTCGTCGTGGCTGAAGAGCGGGGCCCCGTTGCGACGAACCGTCAGGCGCGCCGTACCGGCCGCGATGGTGCGCACCTCGAGCCGCAGCGTGTCGCCGGTGGCCCAGGCCGTCGTGTCGTGCACCAGCAGGTGGAAGGCCCCGTTCACGTACGAGTAGAGATAGGCCCCGTCACTCTTGAGCGCCAGCCAGTAGCCCTGGGCCGGGACGATCTTGCCCCGGACCGACACCCCGACCCAGTCCCCGATGGCGCCGGTGATCCGGATCTGCGAGTACTGGTCGGGCTCGAACCCCTGCGCGCCCCAGAACAGGGCGCCGCCGTTGGACAGCGACGACACCACCTGATTGCCCGCGATCACCGCTCCACTGCCCCAGGCGGGATCCGCGGCCCACTTCGGGCCGAGGGGGCCATTGGCCCGATCAAAGCTGTCGCGAGCGGTGTTGATGCCGCCACCCCGCCAGTCGTCCAGCGAGGTGGCGGCGCCGGCGAACAGTCCAATGCCCGGCTGACCGCTCTCGATGAAGTGGCTGGCGTCGTCGTGGGTAAACAGCGGGCTGCCGTTGCGATGCACCGTCAGGCGCGCGGTGTTCGTCGCCACGGTCTGCACCTCCAGCCGGAGCGTGTCGCCGGTGGCCCAGCCGGTCGCGTCGTGGACGAGCTGGTGGAACACGCCCCCCACGAACGCGTACAGGTACGCGCCGTCGCCCTTGACGGCCAGCCAGTAGCCCTGCGAGGGCGTCGCCTTGACTCGCACCGCCACGCCGGTGAAGTCGCCGATCGCCCCGGTGATCCTGACCTGGGAGTACTGGTCGGCCCCGAAGCCCTGGGCCGTCCAGAAGAAGGCCCCGCCGCCGGAGGGGGGTGACGCGATCTGGTTGCCGATCACGGCGGCGCCGGTACCGAAGACCGGATCTATCCCCCAGTTCGGGCCGAGGGAGCCGTCCGCGCGATTGAAATCGTCCTCGGCGCTCGACGCGAAGGGTGTCACTGCGCCGGCTGCGCCGGCCGCCTCGCCACCATGCCAGTCGTCGAGGGAGATGGCCGTGGTGGCCCAGAGGCCGAGACCGGGCTGACCATCCGCGATGAAGTGGCTGGCGTCGTTGTGCGTGAACAGCGCGGACCCGTTGCGGTACACCGTCAGCCGGGCCGTGTTCGCCGCGACCGTCCGCACCTCGAGCCGGAGCGTGTCGCCGGTGGACCAGCCGTTGGCGTCGTGCACGAGCTGATGGAACACGCCGTTCACCAACGAGTAGAGGGTGGCACCGTTCTCCCGGATCGCCACCCAGTACCCCTGGGCCGGTGAGACCTTGCCCCGGACCGCGACCCCGGCCCAGTCCCCGATCGCACCGGTGAACGTGATCTGGGAGAACTGATCGGGCACGAAGGCCCGGGCATTCCAGAACAGGGCGCCGCCGTTCGACAGCGGGGACAGGACCTGGTTGCCGGCGATCGCGACACCGTTGCCCCAGGCCGGATCTGCCGTCCAGTTGGGGCCGAGGCCGCCGCCGGGCCGGTTGAAGTCATCGCGGGCCGTGAACCGCATCTCCTGCAGCGAGGCCACGGCCTCCGGCAGCCAGCCCGACGTCCACGAGTGGCCGCGCGTGGCGCCGCCCGTGCGCAGGAACTGGACGCCCTGAGCCTGCAGACGCCCAGCGAACGCGTCCACCTCCTGCAGGTACGTCGGCGACCCGTCGAACGACACAACGTCGTGGGATAGCCACAGCCGCAGCGCCGTCTGGAATGGCGTCTTGCGCGCGGCGATCCAGGCGTCGGTCAGGCGATAGTTGCTCTGGAAGTTCGCCTCCGTGCCGTAGTTGTCGACCATGTCGAACTCGGTCGTGTCGGCCTGGTCGGCCGGGAAATCCCAGGCCGCGGCCGCGCTGAAGACGCCCGGGTTCCGGAACAGCAGCGTGACGGCGCCGAACCCCGACTTGCTCAACCCGACGAGCCAGTGCTCTTCCTGGCCGGTGACGGCCAGGTTCGCCTGCACCCACGGCACGAGGTCGTTCACGAGAAAGCTCTCGTAGCGGCGCTCGGGATCGGTCGCGTGGTCGGCATACCACGGCATCACCTTGAAGGACGGCGCGATGAGGTGCGCGTTGTAGAGGTTGTGCACGTTCAGCGCCCGCAGCGCCTCCAGCCCGTCGCCGAACAGGTCCTGGTTCTCGGCGTTGGGCGCGACGGGCAAGACGTAGATGAACCGATGGGTGACACCGGCCGGGCTCGTCGGCGCCAGCACGCGAAGCGTGGTGGAGCCGGGACCGTTGTACGACGACACCGTGTCGTAGGAGACGACGCCGCTGGCGTCCGTGTCGGGATTGGAGACTGCGAGTCCAGCCGTCGCGTACATCGGGAAGGTCAGCACGACGCAGAGCAACGTCAGGATGATCCTCGTGGTCATCGCAGCCCCCTGGCGCGATTGGGCGCCATAGGTGATGTATCACGCTGCGCGGGAACCACAATATGCAAGTGGTGCGTGGAGAGGTGTAAGGATTCGCGACGCTGCCGCCGCAGGAACTGTCAAGGGTTCCGGCGATCAGGCGTCGAGGACCTCGTCGAGATCCGCACGAATGGCGGCGCGCGCGCGCCGCGCGTGCGTCGGGCCGTAGCGCTCCAGCAGTCCCTGGCAGAGCAGCGGCAGCGCGATCGTCACGTCGGCGAAGAGCATCACGTTGAGCCCGTCCACCGCCTCCTTGCCCCACGAGATGCACTCGCTGGCGACCGAGGCCCCGCCGAGCCCGCCGAAGACGGTGTTGTCGGTGGTGATCTGGATCGCCGCCAGATGCGGACTGGGCGCGGCATCGCCGCGGATCGCCTTCACGCTGGTGGCCGTGATCTGGATGAAGTCCTTCGGTACGCCACCGCCCAGGAAAACGGCCGAGGTGCCGGGGCCGGGCGGCATGTAGCGGGCCATGATCCGCAGGGCGACGTCGTAGTCGGCGAAGAAGTCGACGACCGGGCCCTTGGCTCGAGCTGTGCGATACCCCTCGGCCAGCGGCCCGTCGGGCGCGGCCGGCACGAACAGCGGCACGCGATGGCGGAAGCAGGTGGCGGCGATGGTGGTACCCAGGCCCTGGCCGTCGAGCCAGCGCCCGAACTCGTGCATGAAGCGCACGCCCGGCAGGGTGGGGCCCGGCCACCGGGCCGCCAGCGACTCGAAGAAGCCACGCGTGAAGTCCTCCATGGCGTCGTAGTCGGCCGCGCCCACGACGTGGTCGTAGAAGCGGTAGAAGCCCTGGCGCCACAGCTCGGCGTCGTCCACGTGCTCGGGCTCCACCTGGAAGAAGCGAGCGCCGCGCGCCTCCAGCAGGTCCTCGGTGACGTTGGCCGAGGTGGAGGCGACGAGGTCGACGTATCCCCGATCCACGAGCCAGGTGATGAGCGGGGCCAGGCCGGCGCTGGCCAGCGAGCCGGCCAGCCCCAGGCAGATGAGACCGTCGCCGTCGATCATCCGCTGCCAGACCTCGAAGGCCTCGCCGAGCTTGCGCCCCTGGAACGCCGAGTGCCGCATGCGGCCGAGCAACCGGCTCACCGTGTGCCCGCGGTCGCCATCGTCTCCCGCCGTGACCAGCCCCATCGGCGACCGCGAGGCCAGCGCACCCACCTGCCCCACCGCTTTATCGTTCACGTATGCCTCCTCGGCGGCTAGACTCTGCCTGATGACCTCGGCGGTCGCCCAGCTGTTCGACGCGATGGCCCCGACGTACGACGACCTCGAACCCTGGTACGAGCACCTCTACGCGGTCCTGCACGGCATCCTGCGCGAGACGATCGGGCCCGCGCCGCCCGGCGGCGGCAGCGCGCTCGACGCCGGCTGCGGCACCGGCTTTCAATCTGCACTGCTGACCGAGCTCGGCTGGGACGCACACGGCATCGACGTCTCGGCCGGCCTGCTGGCCGTGGCCCGCCGCCGCCTCCCCGCCGCCTCGTTCGCGCTGGCCAGCGTGGAGACGCTGCCCTACCCCGACGCGCGCTTCGACGCCGTGGTCTGCTGCGGCAGCACTCTGTCGTTCGTCGACGACCCCGCCCGCGCGCTGGCCGAGATGGGGCGCGTGCTGCGCCCGGGTGGCCGCCTCCTGCTCGACTGCGAGCACCGGCCGAGCCTGGACCTGGCGTGGACGCTGGCCAGCGCCCTGTCCGGCGACACGCTCGGCTACGGTGTCACGGCCCGCGAGGCCTGGCAGGCGCTGATCGCCGGGCGCAGCCTGCGCATGGTCTATCCCGGCTACGGCCCGCTCTGGCTCTTCACGCGCCGCGAGCTGTCGGCCATGCTGGCCGCCGTCGGGCTCACGCCCGTGCGGGCGTGGGGGGTGCACGGCGTCACCAACCTGCTGCCCTCCGTCCTGCTGCACCGTCAGCAGGTGCCGCGCACGCTCGCCGCCGCCTTCCGCGCGCTGTGCCGCCTCGACGCCCGCGTCATCGGCACCGCGCCGGCCCGCGCGTTGGCCAACAGCCTGGTCATACTGGCCGAGCGCGCTCAGCCGAGCGCGTAGACCTCGACCTCGGCCACCCGCCCCTTCACCCGCACGGCCGGCAGCGGCCGCAGCGGCAGGTTGCCGTCGAGCCGGGCCCGCGTGGTGCCGCTGACCAGCACGTCCGCCTGCAGCTCCTTGGTCAGGCTCTGCAGCCGCGAGGCGAGGTTGACCGAGTCTCCGACCAGCGCGTAGGACAGCCGGTCGGCGCTGCCGATGTTGCCGGCCAGCACGGTGCCGGTGTGGATGCCGATGCCGTTGCGCAGGAGCACCCGCCCGGCCGTCGCCCGGGCGGCGTTCCAGGCGGCCAGGCGCTGCCGCATCTCGAGGGCGGCCCGCACCGCCTGCTCGGCGTGACCGGGCCGGGCCACCGGGGCGCCGAACACGGCCTCGATCTCGTCGCCAATGTACTGCACGACCAGGCCGCCGTGGGCGCGGATGGCCGTCTCCATCTCCGTGAAGTAGGCGTTGAGGTCGCGGACGACCTCGCGCGGATCGCTGGCCTCGACCCACGGCGTGAAGTCGCGGATGTCGGCGAACAGGATGGTGACCTCGCGGGGCTCCCCCTGCAGCGCGATGCGGCCGGCCAGGATCTCGTCGCGGATCTCCGCGCTCACGTACTTGCCGAAGGTCTCGCGCAGGAACTCGCGCTCGCCGAGGCCGCGCACCATGCGATTGAACCCCTCGGTCAAGCGTCCGATCTCATCGTTCGAGACGACCGGCGCCCGCACGTCGAAGCGCCCCTGCTCGACCTCGACCATCACCGCCTCCAGCCGGGCCAGCGGCTCGGCCACGCTGCGGGACACCGCCACCGCGAGGGTCACCGACACCACGATGGCCGCCACCGCCAGGAACACGACGCTCACCAGCATGGTGGCGATGATGGCGTCGGCGCTGTCCGCCGGCGCCGCCAGCGCCTGCCGCGCGCGGTTGCGCGCCATCACGCCGAGGACCGCGACCGGGATCACGCTGATCATCACGAACACCACCAGCAGGCGCACGCGGACCGGGAGCCGGGGGACGCCACCCACGCGGGTGAGGCCACCGTCCGGGAAGAAGTCGGGGAGCTGCCGTCGCCACTGCCGCTCGGCGGCGAAGAACATGAACGCCGTGGCCGCGAAGCCGGCGATGACGCTGATCCCGAAGAACGAGCGCGCGGCCGGGCCCGGCCGGAAGACGCCGGCGATCATCGGCCACATCACCCCCCAGATCAGCCCGGCCAGCGTCCAGCCGACGAGGTGGAGCCCGGCGATCACCCACGGGACCTGGCCCGCCCGGCGGCGGACCTCGTCGCCGGCCGACCCCGGCGGGATGGGTCGCTGCCGCAGGGGACGCCCCCAGCGGTTGCCCAGCCAGTTGGCGACGCCGACCAGGGCGCCGAAGAAGACGACGAAGTACAGGATCTCGCCGAGGCCGGGGCTCCCGGTGAGCGCTCCGGGATCGATGAACCGGAAGTACGCAAAGGTGACCAGCGCGCCGAGGAGGTTGGCGGGGACCGAGATGTGCGCGAATCGGAACTGCCCACGCTCTGAAGGCATCACCACCCCCCGCCCCGGCCGCGGTCGGCCCATGACAGGATTCTACGCGTCGGGTTTACAATCACCGCCATGCCGCTCAGGACTCGTGACCTCCGCGTCGAGAGCATCCGTCCCCTGCTGCCCCCGGCGATCCTGCTCGAGGAGCTGCCGCTGAGCGAGGCCGCTGCCATCATCGTCAGTCGTGGCCGTGAGGAAGTCGCCCGGATCCTGCGGGGGGAGGACGACCGGCTGATCGTGATCGTGGGGCCGTGCTCGATCCACGATCCCGTGGCCGCCCTCGACTACGCGCGGCGCCTGCACCGCCTGGCCGGCGACCTGGCCGCCGAACTGCGCATCGTCATGCGGGTGTACTTCGAGAAGCCGCGGACCACGGTCGGCTGGAAGGGACTCATCAACGACCCCAACCTCGACGGCTCGTTCGCCATCAACGAGGGGCTGCGGGTGGGCCGGCGCCTGCTCCTCGCCCTGGCCGAGCTGGGGCTGCCGGCCGGGTGCGAGTTCCTCGACCCGATCACGCCCCAGTTCACCTCCGACCTGGTCACGTGGGGCGCGATCGGCGCCCGCACGACCGAGAGCCAGGTGCACCGCGAGCTGGCCTCGGCGTGCTCGATGCCGGTCGGCTTCAAGAACGGCACCGACGGCGGCGTGCAGATCGCCCTCGACGCCATCCGGGCCGCCGCCCACCCGCATCGCTTCATCGGCGTCACCGAGCAGGGGCTGGCCGGCATCGTGTCGACGGCCGGTAACCCCGACTGCCACGTCATCCTGCGCGGCGGGGCCACCGGCCCCAACTTCGACGCGATCCACGTGCAGAAGACGCTGGCCGCGCTGCGTGACGCCGGACTACCGCCGCGCATCATGATCGACGCCAGCCACGGCAACAGCGAGAAGGACTACCGGCGCCAGCCGATCGTCGTGCGCGAGGTCGCCGCGCAGGTCGCCCAGGGGGAGAGCGGCGTGATCGGCATGATGATGGAGAGCTTCCTGGTTGACGGCCGCCAGGATCTGGGCGATCCCTCGCGGCTGGTCTACGGCCAGAGCGTCACCGACGCGTGCATGGGCTGGGACACGTCGGTGCCAGTGCTCCAGGAACTGGCCGCCGCAGTGCGCACGCGCCGCAAGGCCCGCAGCTAGCGCCTCGCGGGGAGCGCGGTGGGCGCCGCCCCGGCCCCGGGCATGCCGCGGCCGCGCCGGCGGCTCCGCCTGTATCACGCACGCGGGATTCGTTTCGTCCCCCATCCCCCAGAGGGGGCTCGAGTATGGGCTGTCCCTCGTCGGTGGCTCGCTCATCCCGCCCCGATAGAACGCGCTCGCCACGGCTCGCCGCAAGGCGCGGCCGCGGCATGCCCGGGGCCGGGGCGGCGCCCACCGCGCTCCCCGCGAGGCGCTAGACCACGCCTTCCAGCACGAGCTTCAGGAAGCCATCGATGCTGGTCTTGTCGATCCAGCGCACGACCACGACGAGGTCGTGCTCGGGGTCGATCCAGATGACGTTGCTGCCGGCGCCGCGGGCGGCGTAGGACGTCTCGGGCGCGCTCGGGAGCGCGGTGCGACCGGTGTTGAGCCACCAGAGGAAGCCGTAGCCGGGGTGCAGCGGGGACGGGCGGCGCATCTCGTCGATCCAGGCGGCGTCGAGTAGCCGACGGTCGTCCCACTGGCCGCCGCGCAGCATCAGCAGGCCGAAGCGCGCGTGCTCGCGGGCGGCCATCCACAGGCCGCCGCCCCAGTGGGAGCCGCCGGGCACCGACGGCAGGCGGCGGCCGCCGAGCTCGATCCACGAGTTGCGGTACGGATGCCACTCCCAGTCGTCGGCGCCGCCGATGGGATCCATGATCGACTCGCGGAGCACCTCGGGCAGCGAGCGGCCGAAGCGCTGCAGGAGCGAGAGGCTCAGCCGGTTCACGCGGACGTCGTTGTACTCCCACAGCGTGCCGGGCGGACGCATCGGGCGTGGCGTGCCCTTGGCGGAGTAGCCCAGCTCGCTCTTGCCCACGTCCCGGTTGTGGTCGATCGAGTCGGGCTTGTCCCAGAGCGTGCCCTGCCACTCGCTCGTCTGCTGCAGCAGGTGGCGCCAGGTGATGGCGGCGTTGTGGGGCGAGGCGAAGCCGTCGTCGATCGCGGTGGCGGCGACGGGCGCGTCGAGGTCGGCGATAAGTCCGCGCTGCACGGCCAGCCCGGTCAGCACGGCCAGGTAGCTCTTGGCGATGCTGAAAGACATGTCGGTGCGGCGGGTGTCGCCCCACTCGGCCGCGATGAACCCCCGGCGCACCACGATGCCGCTGGGATCCTCGCGCGGTCGCACCGGGCCCAGCACGGCCGAGTCCTCCGGCTCGTCGGCGACCCCGATGTAGCGGCCGGACGAGGTGATGAAGTTACGCGGCCAGGTGCTCTCGTGCGCCCGGTGATAGAAGATCGCGGCCTGCAGCGCGTCCGCCCGCAGGCCGAGCTCGGCCGGCGGTCGCGCCTCCCACTGCGCTCGGGACGGAACGTAGCTCATGGCCGCCATCTTAGCCGGGCGACCGGGCGGATGCACGGGGCCCGGTCCCCGGGCCCACGGCGGGGGTAGTATATTCGGCGCCATGACCATCGACACCGACCGTACCCGCACCTTCGTGCAGCGCACCTGGGACACCGACATCATCCCGGCCCTGACCGAGTACATCCGCATCCCCGCCAAGTCGCCCATGTACGACGAGCAGTGGGCCGAGCACGGCCACCTGGAGCGCGCCGTCACCCTGATCACCGACTGGGCCCGGCAGCGCAAGATCGAGGGGTTGAAGCTGGAGGTCGTGCGCCTCCCCGGCCGCACGCCCGTCATTTTGATGGAAGTCCCGGGCGCGGGCGGCGACACGGTCCTGCTCTATGGCCACTGCGACAAGCAGCCGGAGATGGTCGGCTGGGCCGAGGACGCTGGCCCGTGGGTCCCCGTGCGCCGCGGCGACCGGTTGTTCGGCCGGGGCGCCGGCGACGACGGCTACGCCGCGTTCTCGGCCCTCACGGCGATCGAGGCCCTTCAGGCGCAGGGCGTCGCGCACAACCGCTGCGTGGTGCTGATCGAGGCCTCGGAGGAGAGCGGCAGCCCCGACCTGCCGGCCTACGTCGAGAAGCTGGCCGACCGCATCCGTCCGAGCCTGGTCGTCTGTCTCGACTCCGGCTGCGGCGACTACGATCACCTGTGGGCGACGACGTCGCTGCGCGGCGTGACGAGCGGCAACCTGACGGTCGAGGTCCTGGGCGAGGGCGTCCACTCGGGCGCGGCCAGCGGCATCGTGCCGTCGAGCTTCCGCATCCTGCGCCAGCTGCTCGGCCGGCTGGAGGACGAGCGCACCGGCGAGATCCTCGTGCGCGAGTGCCACGTCGAGGTCCCACCGGCCCGCGTGGCCGAGGCCCGCGCCGTGGCCGCCGTGCTGGGCGACGAGATCACGAAGCGCTGGCCGTTCGTGCCCGGCATGCGGCCGGTGACCACCGACCCGGTCGAGGCGCTGCTGAATAACACGTGGCGCCCGGCCCTGGCCGTGACGGGCGTGGACGGCATCCCCGCGCTGGCCGACGCCGGCAACGTGCTACGGCCGAAGACGTCGCTGAAGCTCTCGCTCCGCCTGCCCCCGACCGCGGATGCCGCGCGCGCCATGAAGCGCGTGAAGGAGACGCTGGAGGCCGATCCGCCCTACGGCGCCCGCGTGACGTTCTCGACCGGCGAGCGGCCGGGCAGCGGCTGGAACGCGCCGGCCACGGCCGACTGGCTGCTCGACTCGGTCAAGCGCGCCTCGACCGCGCACTTCGGCGCCCCGCCGATGTTCAGCGGTCTCGGCGGTTCGATCCCGTTCATGCAGATGCTGGGCGACCGCTTCCCCGAGGCGCAGTTCCTTGTGACCGGCGTGATGGGACCCGAGTCCAATGCGCACGGCCCCAACGAGTTCATCGACCTGCCCACCGGCATGAAGGTGACCGCGTGCGTCTCCAACGTCCTGGCCGATCACCACGCGGCGACACGACGGGGGTGACGATGAGGACGCGAGCGCTCGCCCTGGCGCTGGCGGTCGCCTGGCTCGTCGCGGGGCCCGCCGAGGCCGCGTCGACCAAGACCTCCCGCGTCGGCATGCTGTGGTACGGCCGGTCGCTGGAGGCGCGGCAGCCCGTCATCGACGCCTTCAAGCAGGGCCTGGGCGAGCAGGGCTACGTCGAGGGGCAGAATCTGGTCCTCGATCATCGCCACGCGGGCGCGACGCTCGATGGCCTGCCGGCCCTGGCGGCGGACCTGGTGCGGGCCAAGCCCGACGTCATCGTCGCAGTGGGCCCGGTCGCGATTCGCTCGGCCCGGCAGGCGACGGCGACGGTCCCCATCGTCATGCTGAACGGGGATCCGGCGATGTTCAGCAATCTGGCGAGGCCGGGCGGCAACGTGACCGGCCTCACTGCGCTGGCGGCCGAGCTGGCGGGCAAGCAGATGGATCTGCTCAAGGAAGCCGTCCCCGGCCTCACGCGCGTCGCGATGTTCCGCAACCCGGCGCAGCCGGTGCACGCCATGAAGGTCCGTGAGGTCGAGACGGTCGCGCGGGCCTTGAAGGTCGAGGTGCAGATTCTCGAGGTGCGGGGGCCGGACGACTTCGAGGGTGCCTTCACCGCCCTGACGCGGGCCCGCGCCGGGGCGCTGCTGATCCCCGCCGACGGCACTTACGTCACACACCACGCCCTGCTCACCGAGCTCGCCGCCCGGCACCGGCTGCCGACCATCTACGGCTCCGCGGGCTACGCTCGGTCGGGGGGCCTGATGGAGTTCATCCCCAACGAGTCCGAGGCGTTCCGGGCCATCGCACGCTACGTCGTCCGCATCCTGAAGGGCGCCAACCCCGGCGAGCTCCCGATCGAGCAGCCGACCCGCTTTCAGCTCACGCTCAATCTGAGGACCGCGAAAACCCTCAGCCTGAGCTTTCCACCGGCCGTCCTTCTTCGCGCCGACGAGCTCGTCGAATGATGGCTCGCGACGCTGGTAAGATGAGCGCCCCATGAGAGGCATCGTCAGCTACGGCGCATATCTCCCCTACTGGCGACTCGAGCGCATGGCGATCGCCGAGGCGCTCGGCACGCCCGGCGGCGCGGGCACCCGCGCGGTCGCCTCCTACGATGAGGACACCACCTCGCTCGGCGTCGAGGCCGGACGGGCGGCGCTGCGCGGTACCGCGATCATTCCCGAGGCGCTCTACTTCGCCACGTCCGACCCTGCCTACGTCGACAAGACCAACGCCACGGCCATTCATGCCGCGCTCGATCTCCCGACCTCGGCGTTCGCCGTCGACGTGGCGGGCTCGGTGCGCGGCATGGTCGGCGCCATGCGGGCGGCGCGCGACACCCGCGTCCCGGCGCTGGCCGTGTTGAGCGACATTCGCACCGGGCGGCCGGGCAGCGCCGACGAGCGCGAGGGCGGCGACGGCGCCGCCGCCTTCCTCTTCGCCGACGACGCGCCCGACGCGCGCGTGGTCGCCGAGCCCCTCGGCGCCGCCTCGGCCACCGCCGAGTTCCTCGATCGCTGGCGGCTGCCCGGCGAGCCGGCCTCGCGCCAGTGGGAGGAGCGCTTCGGCGAGCACGCGTACATGCCGCTCGGCGAGGCCGCGCTGACTGAGGCGCTCAAGCACGCGGGCGTGACAGCGGCGGGCCTCACCCAGCTCATCGTGGCCGGCCCCCACGGGCGCGCGGTGAAACGCATGGCGGCCGCCGCCGGCGTAAAGAAGGAGGCGATCGCCGACGATCTCCTCGCCAGCATCGGCAACGCGGGCGCCGCCCACGCGGGCCTCATGTTTGCCGCCGCGTTCGACGCGGCGCAGGCCGACGACCTCATCGCCGTCGTCTCGCTGGCCGACGGGGCCGACGCCAGCATCTGGCGCGTGACCGGCGCGCCCCGCCGCGCCGCCGGTGTCGCCGCCCAGCTGGCCGGCGGCGGGCGCGTGTCGTATCCCACGTTCCTGTCGTGGCGCGGCTTCCTCGACCGCGAGCCGCCGCGGCGGCCCGATCCGCAGGCGCCGGAGGCGCCGCCCGCCCGCCGGGCCGAGGCGTGGAAGTTCGCGTTCGTCGGCAGCCGGTGCCAGGCCTGCGGCGCCCGTCACCTACCCCCCCAGCGCGTGTGCGTGAAGTGCCACGCCGTCGATCGCATGGCGTCCGAGCGCATGGCGGACGTGCCGGCCTCGATCGCCACGTTCACCGTGGACCGCCTGGCCTTCTCACCCTCGCCGCCGATGGTGGTGGCCGTGCTCGACTTCGAGGGCGGCGGCCGCTTCCAGTCCGAGATGACCGACGTCGATCCCAAATCGGTCAAGATCGGCGACCGCGTGACCATGACCTTCCGCCGCCTGATCACCGCCGGCGGCGTCCACAACTACTTCTGGAAAGCCAAGCCCCTCCGCGCATGAACCGGGTGAGGGGAGACAATGATGGGCCGCGGAGGAACAACAGCTGATCCGCGACCCTAGAGCGGCGATCGGAACCGAACGGTAGGACGCCGACTACCCCCGTTGGGGGGGTGTCGGGGGGAGCGGCGGCCGCTCCCCCCTGATACAAACAACCAGGAGCACGACATGGCCAGTAACGGTATCCGCGACCGGGTCGCGATCGTCGGCATGGGCTGCACGCCGTTCGGCGAGCACTGGGACAAGAGCGCCAGCGACCTGCTGGTGGACGCCACCGGCGAAGCGCTGAATTCGGCCGGGATCGAGCTGCCGCAGGTGGACGCGTTCTGGCTCGGCACGCTGTTTTCGGGCCAGAGCGGGCTCACGCTGTCACGGCCGCTGAAGATCGACTACAAGCCGGTGAGCCGGCTGGAGAACTACTGCGCCACCGGCTCCGAGGCGTTCCGCAACGCCTGCTATGCTGTGGCCTCGGGCGCCTATGACGTGGCCATGGCCATCGGCGTCGAGAAGCTGAAGGACTCCGGCTTCTCCGGGCTGCCCGGCAGCGCGGGGATCGGCGACGGCACCCGGGCCGCGCTGTCGGCGCCCGCCACCTTCAGCCTGCTGGCCCCGGCCTACGCCAAGAAGTTCGGCGTCGACGAGGCCCAGTTCAAGGAGGTCATCACCCGCATCGCGTGGAAGAACCACAAGAACGGCGCCCTGAACCCGCGCGCCCAGTTCCGCAAGGAGGTATCCAAGGAGACGATCGCGTGCTCGCCGCTGGTGGCGGGCTCGCTCGGCATCTTCGACTGCTCCGGCGTCAGCGACGGCTCGGCGGCGGCCATCATCGTCCGCGCCGAGGACGCCCATCGCTACACCAAGCACCCGCTCTACGTGAAGGCGCTGTCGTTCGTGGCGGGACCGGCGGCGGGGCCGATCGATCCCGACTACGACTACACGACCTTCCCCGAGGTGGTCGCCTCGGCCGCCGACGCCTTCGCCCAGGCCGGTATCAAGGACCCACGGCAGGAGCTGGCCATGGCCGAGGTGCACGACTGCTTCACCCCGACCGAGCTGGTGCTGATGGAGGACCTCGGGTTCTCCAGTCGCGGCACCGCCTGGAAGGACGTCCTGGCCGGGACCTTCGACCTCGACGGCGAGCTGGCCGTCAATCCGGACGGCGGCCTCAAGTCGTTCGGCCATCCCATCGGCGCCTCCGGCCTGCGCATGCTGTTCGAGTGCTGGCTGCAGCTGCGCGGCGAGGCGGGCAAGCGCCAGATCGCCAGCGTGGGCCGCGGCCGGAAGCTGGCCCTCACCCACAACCTCGGCGGTGCCCCGGGCGAGTGCGTCTCGTTCGTGGGCGTCGTCGGTTCGGAGCCCAGTGCCTGATGACTACCAAGATCATGTTCTCGCCGAAGTTTCCCAAGGTCATCTTCGACGTCGCGGTGGAGATGACCCCGCCCGGCTTCGAGCTGGTCCCGGTCGACGCGACCGGCCCCCAGTTCCTCGAGGCCGCCCGTGAGGCCGAATACTTCCTGGGCTTCGGGCGCAACCCGCTCAGCACTGATTTCTACACCGCCGGCAAGAAAATCAAGCTGGTGCAGCTCATCAGCGCCGGCTACAACACGCTGGACCTCGAGGCCGCCCGCAAGGCCGGGGTGCCGATCGCCAACAACGGCGGCGCCAACTCGGTGGCGGTGGCCGAGCACGCGGTGATGCTGATCCTGGCCACACTCAAGAAGCTGGCCTGGCAGCACAAGAACTGCGTGGAGGGCAAGTGGCGGATCGGCGACTTCGCCGAGACGCGCCTGTACGAGCTGGAGGGCAAGACGGTCGGCATCGTGGGGCTGGGCAACATCGGCAAGAAGGTCGCCCGCCGCCTGCACGGCTTCGACGTGAAGATCGTCTACTACGACATCCTGCGGTTGCCCGAGCACGAGGAGGACGCCCTCGGCGTGCGCTTCGTGCTCCTGGACGAGCTCCTGTCGATGTCGGACGTGGTGACGCTGCACGTGCCGCTGTCGGCCCAGACCAAGGACATGATCTCCGACCGCCAGCTGGGGCTCATGAAGCCGACCGCGGTGCTGGTCAACACCTGCCGCGGCCCCGTCGTGGACGAGCTGGCCCTGCACAAGGCGCTCATCACCAAGCGGATCTCCGGCGCCGGCCTCGACGTGATGGTGGACGAGCCGCCGTCCAAGGACAACCCGCTGCTCAACGTGGAGAACATCACGATCACGCCGCACACGGCGGGCCCGACCTGGGAGAACTGGCCGAAGGCCTTCCGCAACGCCTTCGACAACATCCTGCGCGTGCACGCCGGCCGCAAGCCGATGTGGGTCATTCCGGAGCTGCGTCACCTGGTCTAGGAAGGTGGGGGGCCCCGAGATGGCCCGTACGGTGGAAACACCCGATCCCCGGCTGCTCCGGTTCTCTGGGCAGGTCATCCGCCGGCCCCGGTAGCTCCACGCCGGCATAGCGTAACATGACGACGGCCCGGGGACCGCTCACCCGGGGCGTCGTGCGTTCAGGGCTCGCAGGCCAGACAGACGAAGGCGGCCCCGTGCTGCGCGATTAGGACCATGTCGGAGCCGGAGGCCGGACGGAGCAACCCACCTGGTACGTGCCCGCGTGGTCGTGGCAGGCGGGCGTCGTCGTCGAACGTGATGCAGGCCAGGCAAGCGGAGTCCGCGAGCGACACCGTCTACTCCTGCTCCAGTTCGCGCGCCCGCTCCTGGGCCTCCTCGCGCGTGTCGAACGTCCCCACGCAGCGGCTCTGGTCGTCCGCCACGACGTACTCGTCGACGTCGACTGCGACCGTCTCCCGTACCACGCCCCATCGTCCTCACCCCCCCTCGTTCTACTTCTACCGCTTGGGGTGGACTTTCCCCGCGCTCCGTATGGAGGTAGAGTGCCAGCTGAGGCACCTATGATGCGAAGCCGCATCCCGGTCGGCATAGCGCTAGCGCTCGTCGTCGCCGCGCTCGTCCTACCCACCACGGCCTCGGCCCACGGCCGGCGGGGAGGGGGCGGCGGCGCTTCGGTCGGGGCCCCGGGGGGACGTTCGGGCGGCTTCGTGGGACGGCCCGGCTTCAACAACGGGTTCAACAACCGCGGGTTCAACCACCACGGCTTCAACCACCATCGTTTCAACTCGAACTCGGTCATCTTCGTGGGCCCGAGCCCGTTCTGGTACTCGTCGCCGCTGTACTCCTCGCCGCCGGTCGTGTACCCGCCGCCGCCGGTATACATCGCGCCCCAGTTCGTCTACCAGGTGCCACCGCCCGCGGTGTACTACCCGTCCGCGCCATCGGCTCCGCCCGGACCGCGCGTCGTCGAGTTTCCGACCGGCCACTACGAGCTCCGCGGTGACGGTGTCGCCACGCCCTACTCGTGGGTCTGGGTCCCCAATCCACCGTCCGCGCCGCCCGGCGCACCGCCGGTACCGGCCGCGCCCGACGCTCCGCCGGTCGGTCCGTCCTCCCGGCCAGCGGCGCCCGCGCCGAGCAAGACGATCTATCGCTTCACCGATGACAACGGCGTGACCGTCCTCACGGACGACATCAACAAGGTACCGGACCGGTACCGGATCCAGCTGGTCAATCGCACGCCGCTCTGAGGTGCTGCCAGCGCCTGCCGCAGTAGGAGCTGCCAGCGCCTGCCGCAGTAGGATTGGGCCACGGACGATCATGGCGACCGCGCTGTCGTTTTGCGGTCGGCCTATGTCGGCCGTCATAGTACAGGCGTGCCGCTCTTCACCACCCCGCTCAGCCAGGTCACCTACGACCAGGTTCTGGAGTTCTGCCGGACGTTCGCCGAGGGCCCGCGCGTCGAGTACAAGACCGAGCCGGCGAACATCCCCAAGGTGATCTCTTCGTTCGCCAACACGATGGGCGGCGTGTGGGTCATCGGCGTCGACACGGACAAGACGACCAATCGCCCGATCCTGCCGCCAGTGGGCGTGAACCGCGAGCCGGGCATCGAGGAGCAGATCACTCAGAGCGCGCTGACGGGCGTCTACCCTGGCATTACGCCTGACGTTCGCGTGGTCGATATCCCCGACCAGGCCGATCGCGTCCTCGTCGTCGTCCGGGTGCCGGAGAGCATCGAGGTGCCCCACTCGATCCAGAACGCCACGCGCGTCTACATCCGAGACGCCAGCACGACTGCGGCGGTCGAACTGGCCGACATCGACAGGATCGACTACCTGTTGACCCGCCGGCGCGACACCGCAGGACGCCGCGAGCGCCTGATCGAGCGAGCGGCGGCGCGCTCACTCTACGCTCGGCACGAGGGGCGTGTCCGGGTCGTCGTCAGTCCGATGTTCCCGCGCGGGACGCTCTTCTCGCGCGACGAACTCCACGAGCGCGCAGAGCGGTTGAAGCAGATGCCAGTGCGCCATGTGACGGACTTCCGGCTCGTCCACGAGGCCGTTTCGACACCACGGACGGCCGACGCGAAATTCTACTTCGAGTGCAGTCTCGACGGGGTCGTGTTCTACGAGAAGCTCGGTAGAGAACGCGGCAGAGTGGGCAACATCAAGTATGTGATGTTGCCCGAGTTACTCCTCCCGCTCGCTGTGACGCTGATCACCGCTTCGGCGCTCCTGAGCGACCGGCTCACGAACATGCTCGTCCGCTATGAGCTGTACGGTTGGCAGGGAACCGCGTTCCTGCCCTTCGCGCCCCCGCAGCTGCCAGATCCCGACTGGGCCGCTCGGGACGGTCAGTGCGTCGACCCCAGGGTCACAGTCGACACGACGGCGGTTGCCGACGATCTGGTAGAGGACAGGTCCCGCATCATGGTTCAGGTCCTCACGGACGTACTCTGGGCGTTCAACTACCGCTCGCCCGACGTCGGGAAGATGGTGTACAAGACCGCGAAGGAGAGCCGCCTCCTCTAACGCACGCGCCGCCAGCGGTCTTCAGGGTTAGTCCAGCCGGGCACCTTCACCTTCAGCCACCGCCTCGTCGGCCCGCCCTCGTACACGCTCGCCTCGTCCTTGGCCACGAGCCCCTCGTATCCGCGCTCGACCACCTGGCGCCACGCCTCCAGCCCGTCCGCCGCGAGCCGCCGCACCGGGAACATCAGCTCGCTGCCGGCGACGACGTCCTCCAGCCGGGCGCGGCGACCCCGGAGCGGCCGGCTGGTCAGGTCCCGGCGGTCGTGGTACAGCAGGTCACGGCAGCAATCGCCGCGCAGGCGGCGGCCTCGGGAGTCGAGGTTAGTCCCGAGGGGCATGGTCGCCATCCTCCGCCTGCCGGGCCATGTTGGCCCCGCAGTCGCAGGCGCACGCGCTCGCGAAACGCCTGCTGGTCGGCTGTCAGCGTGGAAGCCACGGTGGTCCTCCCGCGGTAGGGTGACGCACTGAACGGTGGTTCACTCTCGAAATCGCCCCTGCGTTGTCAAGGCGCACATGCGCCATCGAGCAGGTTACGGTGCCCCCCAATGCTGACGTTCGACGGCACGCGCCGGGCTTGCTACGCAGGCTACGTGACCCAGGCGATCGTGAACAACCTGGCCCCGCTGCTCTTCATCGTCTTCCAGACCCAGTATCACGTGCCGTACGAGATGCTCGGGCGCCTGGTCCTGCTGAACTTCGCGGCCCAGCTCGTGACCGATCTCGTCGCCGTCACAGTAATGGACCGCCTAGGCTATCGCGTGCCGCTGGTGCTCGCGCACGTGCTCTGCGTGGTGGGCCTGGTGCTGCTCGCGGCCCTGCCCTCACTGCTCGCGTCGCCGTACCTGGGGCTGAGCCTAGCGATCGTGGTGTACGGAATCGGCGGAGGTCTCCTAGAGGTGGTCGTCAGTCCCGTCGTCGACGCGCTGCCCACCCCGCGCGAGGGCAAGGCCGCTGCCATGAGCCTGCTGCACTCGTTCTACTGCTGGGGGCAGGTGGTTGTGGTCCTGGTCACGACGCTGCTGCTGGCGCAGATCGGTCAGGGCGACTGGCGCGCGGTGCCGCTGCTCTGGGCGGTCGTGCCGGTGGTGAACGTCGTGTTCCTGCTCCGCGTGCCGCTGCCGCCCACCGTGCCTGACGAGCACCGCACGGCGCGCGGAGAGTTGTTCACGACGCGGGCGTTCCCGGTGTTGCTCGTGCTGATGCTTTGCGCCGGTGCGGCCGAGCTCACCATATCGCAGTGGTCATCCCTGTTCGCCGAGCAGGCCCTGGGCCTGCCCAAGGTCGGGGGCGACCTGGCGGGCCCCCTGCTGTTCGCGGCGCTGATGGGCGTGGGGCGCATCGCCTACAGCCGTTACGGAGAGACGATCCGCCTCGTCCCGGCGCTGGTCGGATGCGGAGCGCTGGCCACCCTCTGCTACCTCACGGCGGCGCTCTCGAGCAGTCCCGTCCTCAGCCTGCTTGGCTGCGCGATGTGCGGCCTGGCGGTCAGCCTCCTGTGGCCCGGCACGTTCAGCCTAGCCGCCGCGCGGTTCCCCGCCGGGGGCGTCGCGATGTTCGCGATCCTGGCGATGCTCGGCGACGCGGGCGCGGCGGCCGGTCCCTGGCTGGCTGGGGTGGTGGCCGACGCCAGCGCTGGCGGTCTCCGTGCCGGTCTTCTCGTCGGCACCGTGTTCCCCCTCGGCGTCGTCGTCACCGCCCTGATCTATGCCGGCGCCAAGCGGTAGGTGACGGGGTAACCTGGGAACAGGCCACCCCGGCTGGTCAACGTGGTGGGAGACAGCGGAATGAAGACGATTGTGCGGCTGGTGACACTCGAACCAGCACCGTGTTGAGCCTCATCATGTCCTCCTGTATCGATCCGCGGCTCACATGTTCTTGTACCGTGCGGTCGAGCTCCAGAACATTAGAAAGTTGAACCCCTATGATTAGCCACGATCGAAGGACGGTCCCGTGAGGTGGAGCCCAGCATCTTCCCAGCCGCCGGTGATCCTACAGCGTCGTTCTCCACACTTGTTCTCCACTTACGAGGACGGCGCGCTGGCCCTGCCACCCACGTTCGTGCATCACGCTTCGGCCCGCCTCAAAGAGCTCGGCGCCATGGAGGGCCGGGGCGGGCAAGAGGAGCGGCACCACGCCGCGAATCAGCGCGAGCCAACGATGGGTTCGCCGATCGCTCGTGAGCGCGAGAATGGGCTGCCGGGGCCGGCATTTGGCGGCGAGGCGGGCTGTCTCGCCGGTCTGCGTGATCGTGACGATGGCGTCGGTGGGGAGCCGACCAGCGAGCTGACACGCCGCCTGCACGATGGCCTCTTCCTCGGCTAGCGGTTCCATCGCATCGAGAGGCGGTGTGTCGGGAGCCGCGCCACCCTCCGTCTCCAGGGCAATGGCCGCCATGACCTCGACGGTGCGCACCGGGTACTTGCCGACCGCTGTCTCCTCGGAGAGCATCACCGCGTCGCTGCCGTCCACGATCGCGTTCGCGACGTCGGAGACCTCGGCCCGGGTCGGTTGGGCGGATGACACCATGGAATAGAGCATCTGCGTCGCGGTGATGACGGGCTTGGCCCGCCGGCGCGCCTGGGTGATGAGCCGCTTCTGGACGACCGGAACCCGGGCGAACGGGGTCTCGAGGCTGAGGTCGCCGCGCGCGATCATGATGCCGTCGGCGGCGTCGGCGATCGCGTCGAAGTGGTCCAGGGCTGCCTGCGTCTCGATCTTCGCGATCACTCGGGCCTTGCCGCCGAACGCCGCGATGTGCGTCCGGACCGTGTGAACGTCCTCGGCGGAGCGGACGAATGAAACGCCGACGTAATCGACGTCCTGCTCGAGGCCGAAGGAGAGGTCTTCCAGATCCTTTTCACTGAGGATCGGAAGACGCGAGAGACCGGAGGGGACGTTGACGCCCTTGCGGCTGCTGAGACGGCCCCCGACGACAACGCGACAGTGGATATCCGTGTCCGTCACGCGCTCGACGCGAAGCTGGATGGTTCCATCGGCGAGGAGAAGCACATCGTTGGCTTCAACCTCCTGCGGCAGGTCCGCATACGACACCGACACTCGGCTCGTGGAACCCTCGACCGGCTCCGTCGTGAGAACGAGCGGCTGGCCGGCGGCGAGCGTGATGCTGCCGTCGGCGACCGTGCCGATGCGCACCTTGGGTCCACCGAGATCCTGGAGCACGGCGATGGGGATGTTCAGCCGTTCAGCGAGGGCACGAATCCGGGCGAGGACCATGCCGTGCTGGGCATGGTGGCCGTGGGCAAAGTTGAGCCGAGCCACGTTCATCCCCGCTGCGACGAGCGCCTCGAGATCGCTCTGGCCCGAGGTGGCGGGGCCGATGGTACACACGATCTTCGTCTGTCGTTGCACGCGGGTGTACCCTTCCGGCTCGGCTGAACTGTGAGCCTAGGGAATGGTACATCGCTTGATCTCCAGCCCGTGAAGGGTCGTCATCGATCTCGGGAGCTTCGACGCCTTCGTCTTCGACCTCGACGGGCTGGTCACGCGGACGGCGGCGGTCCACGCGCGCGCCTGGAAGCAGCTCTTCGACGAGTACCTGGCGCGCGCGCGGCGCGCACCGGCGAGCCGTTGGTCCCCTTCGACCTGGACGCGGACTACCGCCGGTACGTCGACGGCAAGCCCCGCAGGGCGGGCGTGCGAAGCTTCCTGGCCGCGCGGGGCATCGAGGAGCCCCGGGAGACTGTTGTCGGGCTCGGCAAGCGGAAGGATGGATACTTCCTCAGGCTCGTCGCCCGGGAGGGCGTGGAGGTGTTCGACTCCGCGGTGACCCTCATCCGCCAGGCCCGGGCCCGGGGGATGCGGACGGCGGTCGCCTCGTCCAGCCGGAACTGCGCGGCGATCCTGCGCGCCGCCCGCCTGTCGTCGCTCTTCGAGGTGCGGGTCGACGGCGTCGACCTCGAGCGCTTCGGCCTCGCGGGCAAGCCCGCCTCCGACATGTTCCTGGAGGCCGCCCGCCGCCTCGGCGTGCTGCCCGCGCGGGCCGCCGTCTTCGAGGACGCGACGGCCGGCGTCGCGGCCGGCCGGGCCGGTAGCTTCGGCGTCGGCATCGGGATCGGCGCCGCCGAGCACGCGACCGCGCTGCGAGCACACGGCGCGCACGCCGTCGTCGCCGACCTCGCCGAGGTGCACCTGGAGGACCGCCGGCCGGGCGCCACGGTTGCCGTGTGAGCGGTCCGCAGCCACTCCCCCGGGTCCTCATCGTCGGCGGCGGCTTCGCCGGCCTGGCGGCGGCCAAGGCCCTGGCCGGCGCGCCGGTCGAGGTGACGCTCATCGACCGCCGCAACCATCACGTCTTCCAGCCACTGCTCTACCAGGTAGCGACGGCTTCCCTGTCGCCGGCGGACATCAGCGCGCCGATCCGTTCCGTGCTGCGCGGCCAGGCGAACCTCCAGGTGGTGCTGGCCGAGGTCACCGGCGTCGACCTCGCCGGCCGGCGTCTGCTCGTCGGCGGGGGCGCGGTCGGCTACGACTATCTCGTCCTCGCCGCCGGCGCCACGCACGCCTACTTCGGCCACGACGACTGGGCCCCGATCGCGCCGGGCCTCAAGACTCTGGAGGACGCCATCGAGCTGCGCCGGCGCATTCTGCTGGCGTTCGAGTCGGCCGAGTACGAGGGCAGCGAAGACGCCCGGCGCGCGGTCCTGACGTTCGGGATCGTGGGCGGTGGGGCGACCGGTGTCGAGCTGGCCGGGGCGATCAAGGAGATCGCGGGCCAGACGCTGCCCCGCGACTATCGGCACATCGACACCCGGACGACTCGCGTCATCCTCTTCGAGGGCGGCCCCCGGCTGCTGGAGCCGTTTTCGCCGGCGCTGAGCGCGCGGGCGCAGCGCGACCTGGAGCGTATGGGCGTGGAGGTGCGCCTGAACTCGACGGTGACGGGCGTCACCCGGCAGGGCCTCTCCGTCGGCGACGAGTTCATTCCGGTGCGCAACGTCTTCTGGGCGGCCGGGGTGAAAGCCAGCCCGCTGGGTCGGTCGCTGGGCGTGCCACTCGATCGGGCCGGGCGCGTGATCGTCGGGGCCGACCTGACGGCTGCGGGCCACCGCGAGGTGTTCGTCGCCGGCGACATGGCGGCGGCGTCGTCGGCGGACACCGGGCGGCCGGTGCCGGGCGTGGCGCAGGGCGGCCTCCAGATGGGCCGCTTCGCCGGACGGACGATCGCCCGCGAGGTGCGCGGCGGACCGACGGCCGTGCCGCGGACGCCGTTCGTGTATCGCGACAAGGGGACGATGGCCGTCATCGGCAAAGCGAAGGCTGTCGCCCGGATCGGCCGGTGGGAAAGCAGCGGCTTTTTGGCGTGGCTCCTGTGGGGCGGCGTCCACATCGCATTCCTCATCGGCTTTCGCCACCGTGTGCAGGTCTTACTGAGCTGGTTCTGGAACTGGCTGCTGAACGCCCGCGATGCCCGGCTGATCACCGGTGACGCGCAGCTCGACATCCATGTCCCCCGCGCGACCGGCTTCGTGCCCGACCGCGCCGGTTCGCCACCCACGGAGAGCACCGCTGCGGGAACCGACTGACCCTCGCGGAGCCCGGGATCGCGACGCCTTCGTGGCGCTGCGAGCGCTGGCCGACCAGGGTTCTCGCGCGCCTCCGGCGCGTCGCTGGTGACCAGCAACCGCATCCGCCTGCTGAAGGACGCGGCGGAGAAGGCGCTCCGCGTGGTCGCCACGACCCCGAACCTGGCGGGGTTGTTCCGCGTGGATCAGCTCGTCGCCGCCGTCGCGCGCGAGCGGCTCTGGCTGACGGACGCCTACTATGCCGGCACGACGGCCTACGTGCAGGCCCTGCGGGCGGCCGCGCGCGACGGCGTGGACGTCCGGCTCCTCGTGCCCAACGGGACCGACATCCCGCTGCCCAAACTCGGCGATGCGGCTCCGGTGGGTCAACATAAACGGCTCTGGAGGCAGGAGCAGTGCGTCGACACGCTCGAGCAAACGCTCGCTCGAGGTCATCGGGCTGTCGCATCTCGGCGATGAGACTCCGCAGTCCCAAACTCAGCGCTGCCGCCTGCACCTCCGCTACGTATGAGGCTGCGCCGGCGTTCGCCGGAACGAAGATGGCGACATGCGAGGTCTCTGAGCCTGGCCTCCCGCAGAAGGCCCAATAGTTTCACGCTGACCTCGTTGACCAAGAGAGCCAGGCCCGTGATTTGACCACCAGGACGCGCCAGTGACTGCACGAGACCGTACCTCACCGGATCACCAGTACCGAGCATCACGATCGGCAGGGTGCGGCTCGCCGCCATAGCGGCCTTCACTGCGGTCGATTGACTGGTGACCAAGACGCCAACGTCGAGACCCAGCAAGTCCGCCACCAGCTCGGCTTGCCGGTCAGCGCGCCCCTCGCCCGCACGATGCTCGAATACGAAACTGCGGCCTTCTACCCAGCCATGCTCTTGCAAACCTTCCCGTAACCCCGTCAACAGCTCGTTTGTAGGTCGAGCACCCCACAACCAGCCTATCCGATGCACTGTCCCGCCCTTCGCCTCAGCGGCGAGCGGAGCGGCAAAGGCTCCAGCCAGCGAGGTCGCAGGAAGCGTCGGCGGTCCACTGCTCAATCACCTGATCCGCCCGCAGCAGGAGCGATGGCGGGATCGTCAGACCGAGGGCTTTGGCGGTCTTTGAGTTGATGTGCAACTCGTATTTCCGCGGCTGCTGGACGGGCAGGTCAGCGGGTTTGGCTCCCCGGAGGATCTTATCGACGTAGGATGCCCCCTGACGCGCCGTCTCAATCAGGTCGGTCCCGAGGCTGATGAGTCCGGCCGCGGCTACGTTGTCAGGGTGCCCGTAAGCTGAAGGCAGACCGTTAGCAAGTGCGAGGGTGGCAATCTGCTCCCGATTTGTGCAAGTAAAGCCGCCGCTAATGACAAGGAGAGCTTGCGCCCTCTGCTGCTTCATCCGCCGAAAGGCAGGCTCGAGCCCGGTCGGAGTCTCAGCCGCTAGAGAATGAACCTGCAAGCCGAGGGACGGCGCGATACGACCCACCGCCTCCAAGGCAGGGGCCGCGTTGGGATCGTTGAGTGCGTACAGTACTGCCACTCGGGACAAACTCGGAAGAATCTCTTTCAGGAGCTGCAGGCGCTTGCCGTGGGCCTCGGTAGATTCCGCCGCCGCCACGCCGGTCATGGTGCCTCCCGGACGTGCCAGGCTTGACACTAAGCCGATTTCTACGGTAGAGCCGACGGACAGGAACACCACGGGGATAGTCGTTAGGGTGCGCTTGATCGCCACGGCGCCAATGGAGCTCCAAGCGACAATTACGTCAGGCCTTAGCGCGACTAGGTCACGTGCCGCCTTTGCGGATCATTGGCATCAGGATCCCGGAGAGCACTCGTCCATGATCGCCTCTACGTGTGGGACACCCCGGTATCTCGTACGTGCAGGGGGCTTCATAGGACGATGTCGGTCGGTCGCGGTACGGGCGGCCCATCGCGGGCGGCTCAGACCCCGGTGATTCGTACCGTGCGCTCCACGGACATGGCCCCCCCAACCCCCCAACGTTCGGAGCGCCCCGGCTGAGCCGGAGCGCTCCTCTATTTCTCGCCTGTTCTCACCTCGACCGCCGCGACTGACCTAGCCGACGAGGGTGCGGGCCAGCTCGATCTCGCCGACGTGCATGAAGCCGTGGCCGACGCACACCTGGGCCAGCGCGCGGATGGCCGGCATGTCGCCGAGCGGCTTGATCGTCACGGTGGCGTCGAGCGCGGCCGGATCGACCTTGCCGAGGTATTCGTCGGTGCTCGCCCACACCTTGGCCGTGTACTCGCGGAAGAGGCCGAGGTCCTTGATGCGCAGGGCCTGCGATTCCTCGGTCGACATGCCGGTGCCCTGGGCGACTGGCGGCAGCCCCAGCTTGTCGGCGTAGCCGCCCTCGGCCCACACGATCGGCCGCCGGTTCTGGAGGATGTAGCGCACCACGTTGTCCTCGGTGCGCACGTAGTGCCACACACCCCACGCGATCGTGTTGGCCTTGGGGTGGCCGGCCGGCACCCGGTGCAGCTGGTCGGGGGTCAGCTCGGCGAGGACCTTGTCGTACGAGGCGTGCAGGCGCTTGAGCTCCAGCTTCATGAGTTCGACGGCGGTCATGCGTGTCCCTCCTGGGAGCGATCCGATCCGGAAGTGTACCGCGAAGGTCGAGCCCTTGCGCCGGTCGGGTGAACCTGCTTTTCTACTCAGCATGAACACGACCCGGTTCCTCGCTTCCGCGCTCGCCGCGGCTGTCGTGACCGTGGCGCCGGCCGCCCACGCCCAGCTCGCCATCTCGGTGAACGACAACAAGGTCATGCTGGTCAACGGCACCACGCGGGTCGTCGCCACCGCGCCGGCCGACACCGTCACTCTCATCGACCTCAACGCCAGGCCAGCCACGGTGGTGGCCGAGATCGCCGTGCCCGGCAGCGTGGTGGGGCCACCGCTGTCGGTCGCCATCACCCCCGACGAGGGGTTGGCCCTGGTGACGGCCGCCCAGAAGGTCGACCCGGCCGACCCCACCAAGCAGACCGCCGACAACCGCCTGTCGGTGATCGATCTCAAGGCCTCGCCCCCGGCGGTGATCGCCACCCTCACCACCGGCAAGTCGCCGGCCGGGCTGTCGATCAACCGCCAGGGCACCCTGGCGCTGGTCGCCAACCGCGAGGAGGGCACGGTCTCCGTGTTCACAATCCAGGGCAAGACGGTGACGCCGGCCGACACCGTGCCGATCGCCGACCCCAAGTCCGGCGTGAGCCACGTGACGATCGCGCCCGACGGCAAGCTGGCCCTGGTCAGTCGCGACGGCGACGACCGGATCAGCGTGCTGTCGATCGACGGCGCCAAGGTCGAGTACACGAAGCGGGACATGAACGCGGGGCTGCGACCGTACGGCATCGACGTCGCCGCCAGCGGCGCCTTCGCGGCCGTCGCCAACATCGGCCGCGGCCAGGGCGATCTCGACACCGTCAGCCTCATCGACCTCAAGGCCAACCCGCCCCGCGTGGTGGAGACGATCACCGTCGGCCAGACACCGGAAGGCATCAAGGTCTCGCCGGATAGCTCGCTGATCGCGGTGGTGGTGATGAACGGCAGCAACAAAGCCAAGGAATCGCCGTTCTTCAACGACCACGGCAAGCTCGTCCTGCTCCGCGTCACCGGCACCACGCTGACGAAGGCCGGCGAGGCGCCGATCGGTCACTGGTCGCAGGGTGTAGCGTTCTCGGCGGACGGCCGCACCATCCTGGTCGGCAACATGGTCGAGAAGGACCTGTGGGTCTTCGAGTGGAACGGCACCACGCTACGCGACACCGGGCAGCGCATCAGGGTGGGCGGCGGCTCGGCCGCCGTGCGTACTGCCGAGAAGTAATCAGTGCCCGAGGCTGGCGAGATAGTGCGCGATCTCGTCGACCTCGGCCACGGTGAGCGGGCGGGCGGCCATCGTCATGGTGCCGTCGAGATCGGAGGCGGTACCGGCCCGGAAGCCACGCAGGAGCCTGAGGAGATAGGCCAGGTCCTGGCCGGCCAGCCGCGGCACCTGCTGCTGGCCGGCCAGCGTCGGCATGTGGCACGAGGTGCAGTGGTGGCGGTCGACGAGCAGCTGGCCGGCCGCAACCTTGACGGGGTCGACGGCCGAGCCGCGCGGCCGGGGCGTCTGGGCCGCGTAGAAGGCGGCGAGATCGGCCATGTCCTCGTCGCTGAGGCTCGCGGCCAGCGGCGCCATCGGCTCGTCCTTGCGGCGGCCGTCGCGGTACTTGATGAGCTGCCAGTGGGTGAAGTAGGCGGGCTGGCCGGCCAGTGTCGGCGTGCCGGGGATGCTGGCGTTGCCGTCGGGTCCGTGGCAGGCCGCGCACGTAACCGATTTGCGGCGGCCGGCCTCGACGTCGGCGGCGAGGGCCGGGGACGCCGTCAGCACCAGCGCGGCGAGCAGTCCCGCCAGGAGTGGTGAAGCGAAGGGAGGGCGCGACGCCCCCCCTTCTGACCGCGGTGCGATGACGCCTACTTCTGGTAGCTGACGCGGTAGATCGCGCCGGCGTAGTCGTCGGCGATCAGCAGCGAGCCGTCCTTCATCTGGCGCGTGTAGACCGGCCGGCCCCAGACCTGGTCGCCCTGGGTCCAGCCCTCGGCGAACACCTCGTACTTCGGCACGTCACCGGCGCGCAGCGTGACCATCATCACGCGGAAGCCGATCTTCTGCGTACGGTTCCAGGAGCCACGCTGGGCGAGGAACGCGCGATTCTTGTACTCGGCCGGGAACATCGCGCCCGTGTAGAACTCGACGCCGTTGCCGGCCACGTGGGGTCCGGTCTTGATGAGGGGCGCCGCGAACTCCGCGCACGAGCGGCCCTTGCCGAACTCCGGGTCGGGGATGTCACCCTGGTGGCAGTACGGGAAGCCGAAGTGCAGTCCCTTCTTCGGCGCGTGATCGAACCGGTCGTTCGGCACATCCTCGCCCAGCCAGTCGCGGGCGTGGGTCGCGAAGTACAGCTCCTTGGAGACCGGGTGCCAGTCGAAGCCGACGCTGTTGCGGACACCGTGGGCGAAGTACTCGAAGCCGGTGCCGTCGGTATTGACCCGCGAGATGTTGGCGTGGGTGTCGGGCGGGATGCAGATGTTACAGGGCGCGCCGATGTTGAAGTAGAGCTTGCCGTCGGGACCGAAGGCCAGGTACTTCCAGCCGTGCGGCGCGTCCTTGGGCAACGTGTCGTACACGATCTCCATCGCCGGCGGCGCGTCGAGCTTGTCCTCGATGCCGGCCATCTTCGTGATGCGATGGATCTCGGCGACATACAGGGTGCCGTCCCGGAAGGCGACGCCGTTGGGCAGGTTCAGGCCTTTGGCGATCGTCTTCACCTCGCGCTTGCCGCTCCGGTCGACGACGGCGTAGACGTTACCGGCCACGCGGCTGGAGACGAACAGCGTGCCCTTGTCGCCCCACGTCATCGCCCGGGCATTGTTGATGCCGGAGGCCCACAGCTCGACCTTGAACCCGGCCGGCACCTTGATCTTGTCGACGGGAATCTCGCCGGGCGCCTTCGGCGCCGGCGGCTGGGCGATCGGCGCCAGCGGGGAGTTGGCCAGCTCGGCCGGCTGCCCCTGCTTCCACGGCGGCGGCGCTGGCTGCTGCGCCGAGGCCGGCATGAGCCACATCGTCGAGGCGGCGGCGAGCAGCAACGCGGCGAGCACGATCACCAGGCTACGGCGCATGGCGGACCTCCAGGGTTGAAGTGGGTCAGGTGCGCGCACGTCCGCGCGCCTCTAGGTACAACGCACGCTCCGCGCTTGTCAATGCTAGCATCGGCCCCACCGTGCGAAGCCTCCTCAGCGTCGGCGGCGGCCTCGTCCTGCTCGTCCTCCTCGGTGCCGGCTCCGCCAGCGCCCAGCCGGCCGAGGAGCCGGTGCGGCTGCCGCCGGTCGTGGTCACGCCGGGGCGGCTGGAGCAGAAGGCCGACGAGGTGCCCGCCTCGGTGACGATCATCACCGGCGACGAGGTGCGCCAGAGCCCCAGCCAGACGCTCGACGACCTCCTCCGCCAGGTACCCGGCTTCAGCCTCTTCCGCCGCACCTCCAGCGTGGTCGGCCATCCCACCACCCAGGGTCTCTCGCTGCGTGGCATCGGGCCCAGCGGGACCAGCCGGGCGCTGGTGCTGCTGGATGGCGTGCCGCTCAACGATCCGTTCGGCGGCTGGGTCTACTGGGACCGCGTGCCCCTGCTCGGCGTCGACCAGGTCGAGATCGTGCGGGGCGGCGGCTCCAGCGTGTGGGGCAACTACGCCCTCGGCGGGGTCGTGCAGGTGATCGGCCGTCGGCCGACCGGACGCGCCGCCGCGCTGGAGGCCAGCTACGGCAGCCGCGACACGAGCAACCTCGACCTGCTGGTGACGGAGACGGCCGGGCCGTTCCGGATCCTGCTCGAGGGCAACCGGTACGAGACCAGCGGCTATCCCATCGTCAAGGAGTCGCGGCGCGGCAGCATCGACATCGACGCCGAGTCGATCCACTACAGCTTCAACGGACGCGCCGAGCTGCACCTCTCGCCGGAGGCGATGCTCTGGGTCAGCGGCAACTACTACGACGAGGACCGGATCAACGGCACCAAGCTGCAGGTCAACGACACCACCTCTGGCCTCGCCGCCCTCGGCGGCCGCCTGCTGTCCGGCGACAACGAGTGGCGCTTTGCGACCTACGCGAACTGGCAGCGGTTCAACAGCTCCTTCACGGCCCAGGCGGCCGACCGGAATTCCGAGGTGCTGGCCCTCGAGCAGACGGTGCCGACGACCTCGGCCGGCGGCTGGTTGCAGTGGAGCCGGCGCTTCGGCACCCACCTGCTCTCGGTCGGCGGCGACGTGCGATGGGTGGTCGGCGAGACCGACGAACGCGTGTTCGTGGGCGGCGTCTTCCTGCGTACCCGCGAGGCCGGCGGCGAGCAGGTGGTCGGCGGCGTCTTCGTGCAGGACGTGTGGTCGCCCCACAGGATGGTCGAGGTGGTGGCGGGTCTGCGCGGCGACGTGTGGCTGAACTACAACGCCTTCCGCGAGGACACGCCGCCGCCGGCCGGCATCCCGGCCCAGCAGCGCTTCTCCGACATCGAGCGCATCATCCCGAGCCCACGGCTGGGCGTCCTGGTCCACGCCACGCCCACCACCGACGTGCGCGCCTCCGTGTACCAGGGCTTCCGCGTCCCGACCCTCAACGAGCTCTATCGGCCCTTCCGCGTGCGCAACGACGTGACGGTGGCCAACCCCACCCTGCGCCCCGAGCGGCTGACTGGCGGCGAGGCCGGCGTGACCCAGCGCTGGGGACCGCTGGAGGCGCGGGTGACCGGCTTCGTCACGGAGGTCAAGGACCTCGTCGCCAACG
This sequence comes from uncultured Candidatus Rokubacteria bacterium, assembly GCA_963827505.1. Taxonomy (GTDB): domain Bacteria; phylum Methylomirabilota; class Methylomirabilia; order Rokubacteriales; family CSP1-6; genus AR5. Next base: position 2,073,232 of record CAWHBD010000001.1, read on the forward strand.
TCACGCAGGCCACGCCTCTTCCCGACTGCCCGGCCGGCACCACCTGCCGCCAGCGCCAGAACCTGGAACTCGCGCGCATCCAGGGCGTCGAGACCGAGCTGGAGCTGCGGCTGGGCCGCGACTGGCGCCTGCTGGCGGCCTATCTCTTCAGCGACGCCCGCGTCGTCGACGCGCCGAACCAGCCGGTGCTGGAGGGCAAGCGGCTGGCCCAGGTACCGGAGCACAGCGTCAGCCTCGGCCTGCAGTACCGCAACCCGGCCCTCGTGAACGTCACCGCCAGCGCCCGCTATCTCGGCAGCCAGTACGAGGACGACCTCAACACGCTGCCGCTGGGCGGCTACGCGGTGCTCGACCTGTTCGTCTCTCGCTCGTTCACGAAGTGGCTGGAAGCCTTCGCCGGTGTCGAGAACCTGCTCGATCGGGTTTACTCGACCGGCCGCACTAGCGAGGGCGTCGTGTCCATCGGCGCCCCCCGCCTCGTGCGGGGCGGCGTGCGCCTGACCTTCTGAGCGCTGGCCCGCGTGACTGAGCGCGAGAGTCTCGCCAGCCCCCGGCTGGCGCTCGCCTTCGCCACGATGCTGTTCGTCTCCGGCATCGGCAACACGTTCCCCGTGTTCTTCCCGCCCCTGCTCGCGGAGTTCGGCGGCTCGCGGGCGGCGACCGCGCTGGCCGTCACGCTCATGTGGACCTTCGGCGCGCTGCTGGCGCCGCTGGCCGGCTACCTCGTCGACCGCTGGAGCCCGCGGGCCCTGATCGCGCTGGGCCTCGGCGCTGCCGCCGCCGGCCTCGCGGTGGCCGCCGCGGCTCCGACGCTGACCGTCTTCGTGCTGGGGCTCGGTATCGGCGCCGGCATCGGCATCGCGCTGACCGGGATGGTGCCGCAAGCCGCCGTCATCAACGCCGACTACCGGCGCCGGCGCGGCGTGGCCACCGGCATCGCGTTCGCCGGCTCGATGGCCGGCTACGTGATGGCGACGCCGGCCCAGTGGATCATCACGCGCTTCGGCTGGCGGGCCGCCGTCGGCGCCTACGTGGTCGTGATCCTGGTGCTGGTGCCGTGCGTGTGGCGCGTCTACCCGCGCCGTCTGGGGGTCGACGGGCCGGCGGTGGTGAGCATCGGCACCGGCTCGGTCGGCGGGCTGGCCCGGCGGCCGGCCTTCTGGGCGCTGGCCGTCTTCTTCACGATCGCCCCCCATGTCGGACTGCTGGCCACCGTGCAGCACGCCGTCTACTTCGCCACGCTCGGTTATCCCGCCTGGGAGACCTCGCTGATGCTGCTGATCGGCGGCGTGCTCTCGACCTCGGGCCGCGCGCTGGCCGGGCTGGTGAGCGATCGCATCGGCGCCCCGGCCACCGGGTTCCTGTCCTTCGGGCTCACGCTGGCGGGGACGCTGTGCCTGCTCGGGCTGGAGTTCTGGCCGGTCCGGGCGCTGGCCTACGGCTACGTCGCCTTCCTGTTTCTGCCGATCGGCACCCGCGCCACCATCGTGTCGATGCTGGTCCCGCGCATCGCGCCCCCGGGCAAGTTCGGCACCGTCTTCGGCTGGCTCTCCGTCGGCAACAGCCTCGGCGCCGCCACCGGGCCGCTGCTGTCGGGCGCGCTCTACGACCTCACCGGCTCCTACCTGGCGATCTACGCCACCGCCGTCGGCCTCGTCGTCACCGCGATCGTCGGCCTCACCATCTTCGTCCGAGGCACCTCAGCACCGCCGCTGTAGTCGCCCGCGGCGGGCACCAGCCCGCCGACCCGTTTCCCTCCGAGCCAGACCGCGCGCAACCCAGCCGGATGGAACTCAGACTCGCACGGCGAACTCGACCCCGGCCTCGTGATCGCCGGGCCCCCCGCGCCGCGCTCCGCCCCCTCCCACCAGAGTCGTCAAGCCTTGCGGAAGCGATGCACCCCGTCGGCGCCGACGACGCGCTCCGCCCGACCATCGGCTTCGACGAAGTGCAGGTGGGCCAGGGCCTCGCCGAGCGCGAACCCCAGCTGGTGGCTGTCGAGCGCGCGCCGGAACAGCACCGGCACGACCTCGGCCGCGCTGCGCGGCTCGGTGATGGCGTCGAGCGTCTCGGCCAGACGGGCGGCGTGGTGCGTGCGCAGCTCGGCCAGCCGCTCGGCCAGGCCGCGGAACGGCAGCCCGTGCGCGGGCAGCACCAGCGCGCTGTCGCCGATGCCCCGGTAGCGCTCGAGCGAGTCGAGATACTGGCGCAGCGGGTTGCCGTAGGGCTGATCCGGCCACACGCTGATGTTCGTGGTGATCCGCGGCAGTACCTGGTCACCGGAGATCAGCACCCCGGCGTCCTCGCACCACAGGGCGGCGTGCTCGGGCGAGTGGCCGCGCCCGACGATCACCGCCCAGCGGCGCCCGCCGATCGTCAGCGTATCGCCGTCGGTGAGAGCCCGGAACGCGGTCGGCATCGTCGGGACCAGCTTGGGATAGTGGTTGCCGCGCTGGCGGAGGCCGGCCAGCGCCTCCTCGCCGCAGCCGTGGCGCCGGTAGTGACGCAGCCGTGGCTCGTTGTCGCGCGCCTCGCCCGTCCGCCAGGCGACGTGGCCGATCAGGTACTCGGCCTGCGCGCACCAGAGATCGACGCCCCACCGCTCCATCAGCCAGGCGGCATTGCCCATGTGGTCGGGATGGAAGTGGGTGACGATCACGCGGGTCACCGGGCGCCCGCCGAGCGAGCCCGCGAAGATCGTGTCCCAGAGCGCCCGCACATCGTCGAGGCCGACGCCGGTGTCGACGATCGCCCAGCCGGCGCCGTCGTCGACCAGCCACAGGTTGATGTGATTCAGCTGGAACGGCAGCGGCATGCGCAGCCACTTCACCCCGGGGGCGACGTCGATGGTGGTGCCGGGCGCGGGCGGTTCACTCCACGGATGGTCGAGGCTCATGGTGTTCAGTGTAACCCGCGGGTGCCCCGGTACCGGGCCGCCCGGCGCCGCTTGACAGCGATCTCCGAATCCGGGAGGATCGGCGCCGTGAACACGAGCCGCTCGCTGGCGCGGTGGTCATGGTGGTGGCCCTCCTCCTGAGGGCGATCCCCGTCCAGCGCACGCGCCGCGTAAGCCGAGAGATCAGGGGAGCCGCCCACCGGGGCGGCTTTCGTGTCTTCCCAGCCTCCCCGGTCGGCGCCTGACCCCGGAGGAGGCCTGACCATGACGACCACCGAGTACGAGACCCCGGGCGGCATCCGCGTCGTCCGGACGGTCGAGACGATCCCCACCCACGAGGCGATCGAGCCCATCGTCGATGCGCTCGACACTCGGCGCGGCGTGCTTCTCGCGTCCAACTACGAGTACCCGGGTCGCTACACGCGGTGGGACATGGGCTTCGTCGATCCGCCGCTCGCGCTCGTCGCGCGCGGCCGCGCCTTCCGCGTGACGGCGCTCAATCCGCGCGGGCAGATGCTGCTGCCGCCCATCGGGGCGGTGCTCGGCCGTCTCGCCGCCGTCGAACGGTTCGCCGCCACCGACGACGCCATCGAGGGCGTGGTCCGGGAGGCGGCCGGCCGCTTCACCGAGGAAGACCGCAGCCGCCAGCCGTCGATCTTCTCCGTGTTGCGCGCGCTCATCGCGCTCTTTCACCATCGCGACGAGCCGCACCTGGGGCTCTACGGCGCCTTCGGCTACGACCTCGCCTTCCAGTTCGAGCCGGTCCGCCTTCGCCTCGAGCGGCCCGCCGACCAGCGCGATCTGGTGCTGTACCTGCCCGACGAGCTGATCATCGTCGACCACCGCCGGGAGGTCGCCATGCGGCGCCGCTACGACTTCGAGGCGGGCGGAGGCTCGACCGTCGATCAGCCGCGCACCGGCGCCACCGCGCCCTACGTGGCCGCCGCGACGGCCCCGCGCGCGGCCGACCACGCGCCGGGCGAGTACGCGACGATGGTGGGGGTGGCCCGCGAGTCGTTCCAGCGCGGGGACCTGTTCGAGGTCGTCCCCGGGCAGACCTTCTTCGAGGCGTGTCCCTCGCCGCCCTCCGCGCTGTTTCGTCGCCTGCGCGAGCGCAACCCCTCGCCCTACGGCTTCCTGCTGAACCTGGGCGAGGCCGAATACCTGGTCGGCGCCTCGCCGGAGATGTACGTACGGGTCGACGGCGACCGCGTCGAGACCTGCCCCATCTCGGGAACGATCGCGCGGGGTCAGGACGCCATCGGGGACGCCGCCCAGATCCTGGCCCTGCTCGCCTCCGGCAAGGACGAATCCGAGCTGACGATGTGCACCGACGTGGACCGCAACGACAAGTCGCGCATCTGCGTGCCGGGCAGCGTGCGGGTGATCGGCCGGCGGCAGATCGAGATGTACGCCCGCCTCATCCACACCGTCGACCACGTCGAGGGCCAGCTGCGCGAGGGGTTCGACGCGCTCGACGCCTTCCTGGCCCACGCGTGGGCGGTAACGGTGACGGGGGCGCCCAAGGCGTGGGCCATGCAGTTCATCGAGGACCACGAGCGCTCGCCGCGGGCCTGGTACGGCGGTGCCGTGGGGCTGCTGGGCTTCGACGGCAACCTCAACACCGGCCTGACGCTGCGGACCATCCGCGTCAAGGACGGCCTGGCCTCGGTGCGGGCTGGTGCCACCCTGCTCTACGACTCCGACCCCGCCGCCGAGGAGGCGGAGACCGAGCTGAAAGCCTCGGCCTTCCTCGACGTCATCCGGCGTGGGCCCGGGCTCGCCGCGCGCGCCGCCGGGGCGGTGCCACGGACCGGCACTGGTCGGCGTGTGCTGCTCGTCGACCATCAGGATTCGTTCGTCCACACGCTGGCCAACTACCTGCGCCAGACGGGCGCCGACGTGGTGACGCTGCGCAGCGGATTCCCCGCCGACGCCTTCGACGACGTGAAGCCACACCTCGCGGTGCTGTCGCCCGGCCCCGGCACCCCGCGCGACTTCGACGTGGCCGGCACGCTGGAGGCGCTGGTGGGGCGAGGTATCCCGGCCTTCGGCGTGTGCCTCGGGTTGCAGGGCCTGGTGGAGTATCTGGGGGGGACGCTGGGTGTGCTCGATCCGCCCGTCCACGGCAAGGCCTCGCGCATCCGCGTGCTCGGCGGGCGGCTCTTCGAGGGGCTGCCGGCGGAGTTCACCGCCGGGCGCTATCATTCGCTGTACGCCCTCCGCGAGAAACTCCCCGCCGCGCTGGAGGTGACGGCCGAGAGCGAGGATGGGGTGGTGATGGCGCTCGAGCACCGCGCGCTGCCGCTGGCGGCGGTACAGTTCCACCCGGAGTCGATCATGACGCTGGGCGAGGACGTCGGGTTGCGGCTGCTCGCCAACGTGATGCGCCGGCTGGCGAGCCAGACGTGACGCCGCGAGGCGCGGAAAGGAAGAGCGGATCGTGACTCGCTTTCACCTGGCCCAGGCCAACATCGGACGCTTCCGGGCGCCGATCGACGACCCGATCATGGAGGGCTTCCGGTCCCAGCTGGACCCCATCAACGCGCTGGCCGACCGCAGTCCCGGATTCGTGTGGCGGCTGCAGACCGAGGACGGCAACGCCACGGCGATCCGGCCGTTCGCCGACGACCGCATGGCGATCAACATGTCGGTGTGGGAGTCCCTCGACGCGCTCCAGCAGTACGTCTATCGCAGCGCGCACGTCGGGCCCCTGCGCGATCGCAAGCAGTGGTTCGAGCCCATCGAGGGCCCGATCCTCGTCCTGTGGTGGATCCCGCCCGGCCACATCCCCACGGTCGAAGAAGCCAAGGAGCGCCTGCAGATCCTCAAGGAGCGCGGGCCCTCACCCGACGCCTTCACGTTCAGACAGCCGTTCCCGCCCCCGGACGGCCGGCCCGGAGACGTGGCGGGGCTCGACGCGGCGTTCTGCGATTGGGCGACCTGACGCTCCGCGGTGACCCCGTGGTTTGACACACGGGCCGCGCGGTTCCTACACTACGGCACCTGGCCACGCTGGGCGGCCAGCATCCGTCACACCGAACCGGAGGACGCATGCACTACGACCGGATCTCCGCCGATTGCCACCTCGACCTCTGCTGGCTGCCGCCCGATCTCTTCACGAGCCGCGCGCCAGCGGCGCTGAAGGACCGCATGCCCTACGTGACCGAGGGGCCGAAGGGTCCGATGTGGGTCACGAAGAAGGGCGGGACCTTTGGCCTCGCCAACGGGATGGGCTCGGCCGGGCGTGAATACGTCCCCGGCCAGATCCACCGCTCCGATCGGATGGCCTCGACCGGGCTGTACGAGGACGGCAAGAAGGGCATCCGGCGCCTGAGCGAGCCGGAGCTGCGGCTGAAGGACCAGGATCGCGACGGCGTCCAGGCCGAGGTGCTCTACGGCATCCTCGGCTCCAGCACGCGCATGGGCGATCCCGAGGCCGCCGCCGAGATGATCCGCATCTACAACGACTGGCTGGCCGACTTCGTGGAGACCCACCCCGAGCGCTTCATCGGGCTGGCCTGCATCCCGAGCGCGCCCATCGACGCCGCCGTGGCCGAGGTCAAGCGCGTGGTGAAGCGGGGCGCCGTGCGCGGCGTCGACGTGGCCAACTCCCCCGACATGCCGCCACTCTACGACCCCTACTGGAACCCGTTGTGGGATGCCGTCGACGACTCCGGGCTCCCCCTGCACTTCCACACGGTGGGCGGGCGCATGCCCGACGCCATCCGCAAGACGCTGTGGGGCAGCGCGTGGGGCGAGAAGGTCGAGGGCACCATCGACTTCCGGGTGGCCCGGGCCGGCTTCGCCGTCCACATCAGCGGCTTCCAGATCTACATGTCGACGATCCTCATGTCGCTCATCTACGGCGGCGTGCTCGAGCGCCATCCGCGCATGCGCGTGGTCATCGGCGAGGGCGGCATCGGCTGGATCCCCTACATCCTCGATCACATGGACCTGGAGTGGGAGGACCAGTTCGGGGACCTCGGGCTCTCGATGAAGCCGAGCGAGTACTGGCGGCGCCAGTGCCGGGCCACTTACCAGTCCGATCGCATCGGGATCAAGATGCTCGACGAGCTGGGCGAGGACAACGTCATGTGGGGGTCGGACTTCCCGCACCCGGACGGGGTATGGCCGGACTCGACCGAGGTCATCGCGCGCGAGCTGGGTCACCTGCCCGCGGCCGTTCGGCGCAAGATCGTCTGCGAGAACGCCGGCAAGCTGTACGGCCTCATCCCAGGCTAACCCGGGGCAACTGACGCCGGCGGGCCACGTGTCAGCCCCGCCGGCGTCACCCCACCGGCAGCCATGATCAGCGACGTACGGCTGCGCCGCAGCGTGCTCTTCATGCCGGCCTCCAACGCCCGCGCGCTCGAGAAGGCGCGGACGCTCCCGGCCGACGCACTCGTCTTCGATCTCGAGGACGCGGTGGCCCCCGACGCCAAGCCCCAGGCGCGGCGGATGGCCGTCGCTGCGGCCGGCGCCGGCGGCTACGCCCCGCGCGAGATCGTCATCCGCGTCAACGCCCTCGACACGCCCTGGGCCCTGGACGATCTCGCGGCGGTCGCGCGGTCGGGCGCCGACGCCGTCCTCCTGCCCAAGGTCGAGAGCGCCGCCGCCGTGCACGAGGTGCTGCGCGTCCTCGACGAGCACGACGCCCCGGCCCGCCTCGCGCTCTGGTGCATGCTGGAGACCCCGCGCGGCGTGCTCCGGGCCGAAGAGATCGCCGCCGCGAGCGCGCGCGTGACCGCGCTGGTCATGGGCACCTCGGACCTCACGAAGGACCTCCGTGCGCGCCACACGCCCGACCGGCTACCCCTGGTGACCAGCCTCGGCCTCTGCCTGCTGGCCGCTCGGGCTCACGGCCGCGCCGCTCTCGACGGGGTCCACCTCGACCTCGACGACGAGGCGGGCTTCCGGGCGGCGTGCCGGCAGGCGGCCGCCATGGGGTTCGACGGCAAGACGCTCATCCATCCGAAGACCATCGCGGCGGCCAACGAGGCGTTCGCGCCAGCGGCCGACGAGGTCGCCCGGGCCCGGCGCATCATCGACGCCCATGTCGAGGCCGTCGCGCGCGGTCAGGGTGTGGTGGTCGTCGACGGGCGCCTCGTGGAGAACCTGCACGTCGACGACGCGCGCCGCCTGGTGGCCCTGGCCGAGGCCATCGCGACGCGCGCCGCCGCCACTACGGGGTAGCGCGCGCCGCCGTCACTCCGTCAGCCACACCGTGTCGAGCTGCTGGTTCAGGTAGTGCGACGGGGTCACGGTGAAGCCGCGGACCTTGGCGCTGTGGGGGACGATGCGGTGCCACTGCAGCGTGTAGAAGTAGTGCACCTCCTCGTCGAGCAGGCGCCGCTCGAAGGCGCGGAGGAGGCGCCGGCGCTCCTCGGGATCGATGGCCCGCGACTGCTTGAGGAAAAGATCGTCGAGGACCGGGTCCTTGTAGCGGCTGTAGTTGTTGTCGGAGATCCCGGTCGACTGGAACTTCTGCAGGTCGATGTCGGGCTCGACCACGAAGCTGCACTGGGCGTCGCTGGCCACATCGAAATCGCCGCGACGCGAGCATGGCGACGTGGGCCGAGGCCTCGATGGTCTCCATCTTCACGTTCAGCCCGATCTGGCGCCACTGGTCGATGAGCCAGATCGCCACCGTCTCGTAGGGCTGGGGGATCCCCCGGTTCTTGAAGGTGAACGAGAAGCCGTCGGGCACCCCGGCCTCCCGGAGCAGCCGCCGTGCCTCGGCCCGGCTGGCCGTGATGTCACGCCCGTAGCCGGCCAGCTTCTCGAGCTCGGCCGGCGGAGTCGCCCACGGCGTACCCGGCACCTGGATGCCGCCGACCTCCTTCACGACCGCAATGCGCGAGAGCGTCTTCGACGCTTCCCACCGATCGGCGGCCAGCGTCAGGGCCCGCCGAACCCGCTTATCGTCGAAGGGCTTCTTCTCGTGGTTCATCGTGACCAGCTGCACGCAGTTCCAGGGACTCTCCTGCACGACGATCTTCGGCCCCAGGGCCTGCACGAGCGCGTCGCGGTCGGCCGGGCTGAAGCCGCGGAACTGGATGTGGGCGCGCTCGCCTCGGATGGCCGCCACCTGGGCGGCGTTCGACGTGATGAAGATGCGCGCGGAAGCCGTCGAGGTACGGCTTGCCCTTGTCCCAGTAGTCGGGGTTCTTCTTGCCGACCCAGTGCGAGCCCTTCACGTGCTCGACGAACTTGAAGGGCCCGGTGCCCATCACGTTCGTCTCGTACCAGCGCATGTCCTTGGCCAGGATGTCGGCCTTGTAGATCCAGTTGTACGGCGACGACAGGCTGATCAGGAACGAGGCCTCCGGCCACTTGAGCCGGAAGCGCACCGTCTGCGGGTCGGGCGCCTCGACAACCTCGACAACCTGGTAGGAACCCTTGCGCATCGACACGACGCCGGCCGGCGGGAAGATGATCTTGTCGTAGCTGGCCTTCACGTCACGGGACGTCAGCACGCTGCCGTCGTGGAACCGCACGCTCTGCCGCAGCTTGAACGTGTAGATCAGCGAATCCGGCGAGACCGTCCACGACTCCGCCAGATCGGGGAACGGGCGAGTGCCGGTCCGGTCGGTGGGATCGATCCGCAGCAGCGTGTTGTAGTGCGGCGCCAGCGGATGGACCATCCCGAAGGTGCCGTCGCGATGGCCGTCGTAGGAGGGCGGTTCGGACGGCACCAGGAAGACCAGCTCGCCGCCGTGGCGGGGCTTGTCCTGCGCATGAGCCGGTGCAGCGAGGAGCAGCACACCGAGGAACACGAAGAAGATCCGCACTATCATTGAGCGGCCTCCAGGTCGTGAGCGAGTCGGACGGTCCTGTCTTGCCGCGAGGGTAAACCGGATCGGTGCGATCGTACAGGCCTCATGCAGCGAAGCGTCATGCCGTCGCGATCGTGTTGATGTCCCTGCCGTTTCTGGAGGTCGAAGCGCGCGACGTGAGGTAGGATCGGCCGCCCCGGCGGACCTACCGTCATGTCCTGCTGAACAGCGTGATGCACGCCGACATGCGGCCGTTCGCGCCCATCTCCGAAGCCAACATGGCGCTGCGCCTGATCTCCGTTGGCGGCCTGCACGTGCTGTGTGTCGTCAGCGGCGTGTTCGGGGCGCTCCTGCTCGGAATGAGCCACCGGCGCCGTCGCCTGGGCTAGGCGGCATACAGGCGCAAGGTCGGTGGCGAGGCGTCCGCTTGCCGACGTCCACCCCTGCCCGCTATGGTGGCGCCGAGGAGCGTACACATGTACGTGCCGAAGCACTTCGAGGAGCCCCGCGTCGAGGTCATGCACGCGCTCATCCGGGCCTGCCCGCTCGGCGCACTGGTGGTCCCGACGGCGAGCGGCCTGGTGGCCAACCACATCCCGTTCGAGATCAGCCCTGAGCCGGCACCGCTCGGCACGCTCCGCGCGCACGTGGCCCGCGCCAACCCCGTCTGGCGCGACGCCGCGCTTGGCGGCGAGGCGCTGGTGATCTTCCAGGGACCCGACGCCTACGTCTCACCGGCTTGGTATCCGACCAAGAAGGAGACGGCCAAGGTGGTCCCGACCTGGAACTACACGGTGGCCCATGCCTACGGGCCGGTGCGGTTCATCGACGACCGCGCCTGGCTGCGCGCCTTCGTGGAGATGCTCACCGACCGCCACGAGGCCGGGCGGCCCGAGCCATGGAAGGTCACCGACGCGCCCGGCGACTTCGTCGACACGCTGGTCGGAGCCATCATCGGCGTCGAGATCCCCCTCACCCGACTCGTCGGCAAGTGGAAGGTCAGCCAGAATCGGCCGGCCCACGACCGCGAGGGCGTGGCCGAGGCGCTCGGCCGGGACGGCAGCGACGCCGCCGCCACGATGGCCCGGCTGGTCCGGGGCGAGCGCGGTGCCTGAGCCCGAGCCCACGGCGCCGGAGCCGATCGAGGTGAGGATCGACTACCCGGACTTCGTCGACCCCTGGGTCGACATGGGCGGCGCCGCCAGCGAGACATCGTCGAGCTAGGCGGAGCCGTCCCGCCCCGGGAGCGCGAGAGTTGCCGGAACTACGCGTCGGGCACCCGCGTCGACTGCCAGGCGATCATCCGCCAGGCGTTGCCGGCCTTGGCGTAGACCGCCAGGTAGCGCACGGTGAAGCGCTGTTCCTTGCCGGCGTTCTCAACGTGCATCTCCGACACGCCGTTCACGATGCCCACCCCGCCGAGCACACGTACCTTCCGGTCCCGCGGCGCGATGCCGCGGTAGTGGGGCTTGCCGGCCTTGAGGTTACCGACGTGCTCGCCCTTGCTCTCCACCCGGGCGGTGGAATGCACGTAGACCAGGTCGTCGGCGAGGGAATCCTCGAGCGCGGGCCAGTCGCTCTTGCGCATGGCCTCGAAGCGGCGGTCGTCGGCGCGCAGGACGTCGGTTTGCTCGGTCGTCTCAGGCATGGTCGGCGATCTCCCTGATCTTGCGGAATGTGAGCGCGCGCCGGCGGTTGCCCTCCGGCATCTTCTTGATGTCCTCGTCGGTCAGCGCCACCGTGTTGCCGTAGGCTTCCTGGACGGGGATCTCGTCGTCGGCCAGCGGGCGCATGCGCGCGCTTGCGCGCCAAGGCCGCCTCGATGTACGGGGCGAGCTCCTCGCGCTTCCGGCGCTGCGCGCTCGGCCTCGCGCTCCTTGAACTCCGGCATCACCTCGGCCGCGAACAGCTCCAGCGACTCGCAGATGTGCTCGTGGCGGTTCTTGCCGCCCTGCTGGATGAAGACCGTCTGGTCGACGCCGGCGTCCTGCGAAGGTCGCGCAGGTGCTCGCGCAGCTCGTCCGGCGTGCCGATGCCGCCGGTGCCGCCGCCCAGCACCTCCGATGCCGAGCTGCGTCGCGCACCGCCTCGTACTTGCTTCCAGATGTCGGTGCGGCCCGGCGTGTGCTTGCCGAAGCACGTAGTGGTGGCCGAGCGCGAACTGGAAGAAGCGGAAGCCGTCGGTGCCGCGGCGCCGCGCCTCCTCGGCGTCCGCGATGGCAGGAGAAGCCCGTGACCATCGCGATGTTCGGGATTCACCGCGTGGCCGATCGGCACGCACTCGCGCTTGAACGTCTCGTAGTAGTCGTCGACCCAGTGCTTGGCCTCGGCCGGGTCGATGAAGGCGAAGGTGAGCGCGCCGATGCCGAGCTGCGCGGCGAGGTGGATCGTGTCGCGGTTGCGAGCACGCCACCCAGAGCGGCGGGTGCGGCTTCTGCACCGGCTTGGGCACGACGTTGCGCGCGGGCATCGAGAAGTACTTGCCCTTGAAGCCGGGGTACGGGTCCATCGCCATCATGTTGGCGACCTGCTCGACGGTCTCGCGCCACATCGCGCGGCGCTCGGCCGGGTCGATGCCGAAGCCCTCCAGCTCCGCGCGGCGAGGCCGACTCGCCCGTGCCCAACTCGACGCGGCCGTTGGAGACGAGGTCGAGCGTGGCGATGCCGCTCGGCGACGCGCGCCGGGTGGTTGTAGCCGGGCGGCATCAGCACGATGCCGTGGCCGAGGCGGATGCGCTTCGTCCGCTGGCGAGGCGGCGGCGAGGAACACCTCGGGCGCCGAGGAGTGCGAGTACTCCTCGAGGAAGTGGTGCTCGACCTCCCACGCGTAGTCGATGCCGAGCCGGTCGGCCAGCTCCACCTGGTCGAGCGCGTCCTGGAACAGCTGCAGCTCGGCGCCCTCGCCCCAGGGGCGCGGCAGCTGGTGCTCGTAGAAGATGCCGAACTTCATGCCGAACGCTCGCGGCGGGCGTCGAACTCGGCCGCCACCTGCTCGTCCTTGGCCAGCAGCCCTTCGGCGTCGACGTCGGCATAGCTGATCACGCCCATGTCGGCGTAAGCCTTGCGGATGCGCGGGCCCCACAGCCCGATGTCCTTGATGGTCGGCACGATGCGGGTGAACAGGCGGGTGCGGAAGAGCTTCATCCGCTCGGAGGCCTGGACCATCGCCACGCACTCGTCGACCGGCAGCCCCAGCGTCTCCCACACCTCGACCGACAGGAAGCGGTCACGCATGAGGTAGCAGGCCTCGACCGCGAACTCCTCGCGCTCGTCGCGCTCGGCGTCGCTCAGCTGCGGGTAGTAATCACGCAGCGCGATCCGGCCGAACGCCACGTGCCGCGCCTCGTCCTCCATCACGTAGGCGTTCACCGGCGGCGGCGAGGCGGTTCTTGGCGTGGTCGCGGATGGACGCGAAAGCGGCCAGGGCCAGCCCCTCGATCAGCACCTGCATGCCGAGGTAGGTGATGTCCCAGCGCGCGTCGGACAGCACCTGGTCGAGCAGGGTCTTGAGCGTCGGCGTGATCGGGTAGGCCAGCTCGAACTTCTGGTGGAGGAGCCGCGCGTAGACCTCCACGTGGCGAGCCTCGTCCATGACCTGCGTGGCCGCGTAGAACTTGGCGTCGATGCTCGGCACCTGCTGCACGATCTTGGAGGCGCACAGCAGCGCGCCCTGCTCGCCGTGCATGAACTGCGAGAGCTGCTGGGCCTGCAGGTGGCGGCGCAGATTGGCCCGCTCCGGCTTGGTCAGCCGGTTCCAGACATCGGAGCCGAAGATCGAGATCTGCTCGTCGGGAAGCTCCTGGGGATTCTCGGGGTCGAGGTCGAGCGACCAGTCGATGCGGGTGTTGCCGTTCCACTGCCGCTCCTTGCCCTTCTCGTACAGGTTCAGGAGCGAGGGGCGGCCGTCCTCGTACTCCCAGCGCATCAGCGAGTCGAACCCGCTGGGGATGATCCACTCGCGGGGCTCGACCGGGATCGCGTATCGCTGGTGCGTGCTCATGGCGCGGCCTCCTGCCGATGGGGACACGACGGATGGATCGACTCGGATGAGGCCGAGAATACCACGCCGGCCTTGGTCCAGTGGGCCGGGCCGACTATCATGCCCGCACATGAGCAATCGCTGGATCGTCCTGGCCCTGGTGTTCCTGACGCGGACGTCGATGGGATTCCAGTTCCAGTCGGTTGGCTCGTCGGCGCCCCTCCTGGTGGCCGAGCTCGGCCTCACCTACGCGCAGCTCGGCACGCTCATCGGCCTCTACATGCTGCCCGGCGCCTTCTTCGCGCTCCCCGGCGGCGTCATCGGCCGGCGCCTCGGGGAGCGCCGGGTCGTCATCGCGGGCCTGGCCCTCATGGTCGTCGGCGGCGTGGTGACCGCGGCGGCCGGCAGCTTCGCCACCGCCATCGCCGGCCGCGTGGTGAGCGGCGTCGGCGCCGTCGTGATGAACATCCTGCTCGCCAAGATCGTCTCCGACTGGTTCGCGGGCAAGGAGCTGTCGACGGCGCTGGGGATCATGCTGACCTCGTGGCCAGTGGGCCTGGGCCTGGCCACCGCCACCCTGAGCGGCGTCGCCGCCGGGCATGGGTGGCGGACGGCCGTCATGGCCACCGCGGCGGTGGCCGGCCTCGGCCTCCTCCTCATGCTGATCTGCCGCGACGCGCCCGGCGGCACCGCCGGGCCGACCCGGGTGGCCCTGCGCGGCCGCGACCTGCGGCTCGCGCTGGCGGCGGGCTTCGCGTGGGGCTGCTTCAACGCGAGCCTGGTCGCGATCATCGCGTTCGGCCCCGGCCTGCTGGTCGCGCGCGGCGCCGCCCTCGGTGACGCCGGCCGCGTGGTGAGCCTGGCCATCTGGGTGACGATGCTCTCCGTCCCGCTCGGCGGCCTGCTCACCGACCGGCTGGGGCGCCCCACGCTCATGATCGTGACCGGCAGCCTGATCGCCGCCGCCACGACGCTGCTGATCCCCGTCCTCGCCCACTCCGTGCTCGCCTTCTGCCTGGTCGGGTTGGCCATCGGCGCCCCCCCGGGCGGCCTGATGGCCCTGCTGCCCCGGACCCTGCCGTCCGAGCGCCTCACCACCGGCTTCGGCGTCTTCTACACGGTCTTCTACGTGATGATGGCCCTCACCCAGCCGGCCGCCGGCCTCGTGCGCGACCTCGCCGGCGATCCGGCTGCGCCCATCGTCTTCGCGGCGCTGGTGATGGCCGCGACCGTCGGGGGGCTGGCCGCGTTCCATCGGATCGAGCGGGCGGCGTGAACGTCGCCCAGCACGTCGAGCGGGCCGCCGCGTGGTTTCCCGACCGCCCGGCCATCGTGGCCGAGGACCGTACCCTCTCCTATCGCGAGCTGAACGACCGGGCGAACCGGCTGGCCCACGCGCTGTGCGCACACGGCGTCGGGCGCGGAGATCGGGTGGCTCTCTACCTGCCCAACATCCCCGCCTTCGCCGTCTGCTATCAGGCGGCCCTCAAGGTGGGCGCGGTCGCGGTGTCGATCAACGCGATCTTCAAGTCCGACGAGGTGAAGTTCATCATCGACGACTCGGGCGCACGCGTGCTCTTCACGGTCGGTGACCTCGTGGCCAACGTCCCCCACGCCGACTGCCCCGCCCTCGAGCGGCTCGTCGTGTGCGAGGGCGACGCCCACGGGCACGCCACGCTCGAACAGTGGATCGCCCAGGGGGCCGCCGGCGGGCGGGCGCTGGACCTCGACCGTGACGAGCCGGCGGTGCTCCTCTACACCTCGGGCACGACCGGGTTCCCCAAGGGTGCCACCCTCACGCACGGCAACGTGACGTTCAACGACTACGCGTGCGCCCACCACATGGGCGTGCGGCCCACCGATCGGCTGCTGCTCTTCCTGCCGCTCTTCCACGTGTTCGGCCAGAACGCCGTCATGAACGCCGCCTTCGCGGCGTGCGCCACCGTGGTCCTGCACCGCCGCTTCGTCCCCGACCAGGTCCTCGACTCGATCCAGCGCGACCGGGCGACGATGTTCTTCGCGGTGCCCACGATCTTCATCAACCTGCTCGCCATGGACCTGGCCCGCTGGGACCTCGCGTCGCTCCGCTACGATTTCTCGGCGGCGGCCACCATGCCCCAGGAGATCTCACGGCGGTGGACCGAACGGTTCGGACGCCCCGTGTTCGAGGGCTATGGCCTCACCGAGTGCTCGCCGTTCGCCTGCTACAACCACGACTTCCGCCACAAGTTCGGCAGCGTGGGCACCGCGGTGGAGAACACCGAGCTGAAGATCCTCGACGCCGACGGCCACGAGCTGCCCCGCGGCGAGTGGGGCGAGATCTGCATCCAGGGGCCCGGCGTGATGAAGGGTTACTGGGGGCGCCCCGACGACACCGCCGCCGCCATCCGCCAGGGCTGGCTGCGCTCCGGCGACATCGGCACGATGGACGACGAGGGCTACGTGTTCATCGTCGATCGCGTCAAGGACATGATCAACGTCTCCGGCTTCAAGGTGTGGCCGGCCGAGGTGGAGCAGGTCCTCTACCGCCACCCGGCGGTGCGGGAGGCGGCCATCTACGGAGTGAGCGATCCGGTCAAGGGCGAGGCGGTTCGGGCCTCGATCGTCCTCCGGGACGGCGCCGCCGTGACCGGTGACGACATCATCGCCTTCTGCCGGGAACGAATGGCCGTCTACAAGGCGCCGGCTGCGGTCGAGCTCGTGCGCGAGCTGCCGAAGAGCGCGACCGGCAAGATCCTCAAGCGCGTGCTAAGAGCACAGGGGGCTCCGCAATGACGCAGTCAGGCCCGAAGTTGCTCCCGACCTCGGTGGTGGGCAGTCACGGGCTGCCCGGCTGGGTGTGGCTCGCGCGCGAGGCGCTCGAGGCCGGCCGGCTGGGCACGCTCGACGTGCGCGAGCTGACCGAGGACGCCACCCAGATCGCGCTGATCGACCAGGAGCGTGCCGGCGTGGACGTGCTCACGACCGGCGAGATGGGCCGGGTCCGCTTCATCATCGGCTTCTACGACCGTATCGTCGGCATCCGCACGCTGGAGGCGCCGCGCCGGCTCGGCCAGCCGCTGTGGGACACCAACACGCCGTTCGAGGTGACCGAGAAGATCACGGCGCCGCACGGCCTCGGCATCGTCGAGGAGTTTCGCGTGGCCCGCGCCCTGACCGATCGCCCGCTGAAGGCGACGGTGCCGGGGCCCTACACGCTGCTGGTGCCGCTCAAGCTCGGCGGGGCCTATCGGGACAAGGACACGCTGCTGGCCGACCTGGTGGCCATCGTGAACGCCGAGTGCCGCGCGCTCGTCGCCGCCGGGGCCAGCTTCATCCAGATCGACGAGCCGCACCACGGCATGTACGCCGGCAGCGTGCACGACGTCACCCGCGGCATCAACCGGGCCGTGGCCGGCGTCGAGGCCAAGATCGCCGTCCACGTCTGCTTCGGCAACCTCTACGGGCGGCCGTTCAGTGCGGTGCGCGACTACCGCAACCTCTTCCCGGTCCTCGGCGACCTCGCCGCCTCCCAGGTTGTGCTGGAGTTCGCCAACCGCGGGCTCGACGAGCTGGAGCGGTGGCGGGACTGGCCCGCCCACCTCGAGCTGGGCGCGGGCGTCGTCGACGTGAAGGCCTTCAAGTCGGAGACGGCCGAGGAGGTCGCCGAGCGCATCCGCGGGCTCCTGCGCTGCATCCCGGCCGAGCGGTTGTGGCTGAACCCGGATTGCGGCTTCTGGGAGACGCCGCGCTGGGTCGTGAAGCACAAGCTGGGCGCCCTCGTGCAGGGCGCGCGGATCGTGCGGCGCGAGCTCGCCGGCTGACGCTCAGCGGTTGACCGCGCGGCCGTAGTGGAGCGCGGCAACCGCGGTCGTGCGCCCGCGCGGCTGCGGACGCCGCCAGTGCCGCACGCGGTCGCCCCGATAGAGCGCGTCGTCGCCGAGCCCCAGGCGCAACGGCCGCGGCCCCCGGGGGCCGTCTATCCACAGCGGCCACGCGTCCCGACGGGTCGGCGCCGGGGCGCCGCCGACCACGAGATCGACGTTCCACCGACAGATGGCCTGGTCGCGATGGTCGGCCAGGATCGCGCCCGGGTCGTACACGCGGAGAAACGTGAACGTCGATCGGATCCGCTCGCGCGTCACCGAGCGAACGACGGGCGCGAGCTGCGCCCCGAGGAACGTCAGCAGCGGCTCGTCGTGAACGAGCGGCGCGCCGCGGCGCCGGGGCTCGCCGTCGAGGAGATAGCCCTCACGCTCCAGGCGCCGGTAGTACACGCGCATCGCCTCGAGGAAGATCGGCTCGAAGAGCCCGCGGAGCACCGCGACCCCGCGCTCGCGAAGCTGGCCACGCCACGCGCGCAGCTGCCGCGCCCACGCCGCGCGCACGCGGGCGGCCCCGGCGGCCGACACGCGAGGCGCGCGTCGCCGCTCGCGCAGCACGGAGGCCAGACCGGGCGCGAGCGTGTACGGCAGCAACATCCCGCTGCCCGGCCGCGGTACCCAGAGGATGTCCGCGGAGGGGAGAAAGGGCTCGGCGGCCGGGCACCGGCGCGCGATCACGGGTGGCAGGCCAGGTCCTGAATGGAGGCGCCCGCCCGCCGGAACCTTTGGGACGACTGCGCGGCCGGCGCCGAGGCGAGCGTCCAGGTAGACGTCGTGCGGTACGTCGCGAGACCGGACGAGCACGCCGGCCGCGCGCAGGCGCCGGCGCAACGCCGAGCCGAGACGTGGTTGGAGCCTGCCACCGACGCGCGTGGTCAGTAGGAAGCGGACGGCGGCCTCATCGACGATCTCCAGCTGCCGGCGCCCGACACCCCGTCGCGATGCCTCGACGACGGCTGAAAGCTTGAGCGTCGGATTCACGACAAGCGGAACGCGCGCGTGCCGTCGCATGGGCTCGCCGCGCACTCTACACGACTCGACTGCTCGCGGCGCCGCCGCCACTCCGGCGCCCACCGACCGGCCACTCCTCGTCCACCCCAGAAGTTGTTGCCTGGTCGATTCGTGTCCAGCCGGCGCGGGCGCGGTCCCTAAGCTACTGGTTCCTCGACGTGGTCAGCGCTGGTCTTCGCATTGCACCTAGGCCTCCCGCGCCACGGGCTACCGGCCCCCGTGGCCGATCACCATTGCCGGGAGGGCCAGCGTCGGGAGGCAACGGTGCGGTTGCCGCTCAAGCTCAAACTCAGCGTCGTCATCATTGCGCTGCTCACCGTCACCGTGCTGCTCGTCAGCGGCTTCCTGCTGCGGGCGCAGCAACGCACGCTGGCCGAGGAGATGCGCAAGCGCGGCCACACCATCGCCCAGAACCTTGGCGCCGGTGCGAGGACCGCACTGCTCACCCGTGACGAGCTCGGCTTGCAGATGCTGATCCGCGACGTCGCCCGCGACCCCGACGTGGTCTATGTCGCCGTCACCGATGCGTCCGGCACGGTGGTGGCCCACTCCGAGCTGGCGAAGCTGGGGGGCCCACTCGAACGCCCGACCGGCGCCAGGCTGCCCACGAACGCGCTGCTCGTGCAAGTGGTGCCGTCGGAGGGCCACGGCGAGGTCATCGACGTGTCCGTCCCCCTGATCTTCCGCCAGGTGCGCGTCGGCACCGCATATGTCGGCTTCAGCCAGGGGGGGATCGTCCAGGCCGTGGCCCACGCCCGCAGCCGAGCCGCGTGGATTACGCTGGCAATGCTGACGATCAGCGTGGCCGGCGCGGTCGGCCTGGCCGCCGAGCTGGCCCGCCCCATCGTCCACCTGACGGAGGGCACCCGCGCCGTGGCCGACGGCGATTTCACCATCACCCTGCCCGTGACCTCGCGCGACGAGGTGGGGGTGCTCACCGGCGCCTTCAACGACATGGCCCGCAGCCTGCGCGAGAAGGAAATGATCAAGCGGGCGTTCAGCCGCTACGTGGCCCGTGAGGTCGTGAACGAGATCCTCAAGGACCCCGAGCAGGCCTCTCTCACCGGCGAACGACGCGACGTCACCGTCCTGTTCTGCGACATCCGCGGCTTCACGACAACCGCGGAGGTGCTCCCGCCAGAAGACGTCGTGGAGCTGCTCAACGCCTTCTATAGCTTGATGATCGAGACGACGTTCAAGCACGACGGCACGCTCGACAAGTTCCTGGGGGACGGTGTCATGGCGGTCTTCGGCGCGCCACTCTACCGCGGGGACCACCCCCTGATGGCGGTGCGGGCCGCGCTGGCGATGCAGGCCGGCATCCGCGAGCTGAGCGCCGCCCGCGTCGCGGTGGGCAAGTGCCCGATTGCCGTCGGCATCGGCTTGAACGCGGGCGAGGTCATCGCCGGCACCGTGGGCACCGACGACCGCATGGAATACACGGTCGTGGGCGACAGCGTGAACCTCGCCGCTCGGCTGGAATCCAACGCCGGTCCCGGCCAGATCCTGGTGGCGACCGAGACGTACGCACGACTCGACGGCGCCGTCCGCGGCCATCCGCTCGGGCGCTTCGACGTCAAGGGTAAGGAGAAATGGGTGGACGTCTGGGCCATCGAGGCCATCCCGCCGTGGTGACCGGCCGTCGCGTTCTCGCCGTCGGACTGCTGGCGGCGGCCGC
This sequence comes from uncultured Candidatus Rokubacteria bacterium, assembly GCA_963827505.1. Lineage (GTDB taxonomy): Bacteria > Methylomirabilota > Methylomirabilia > Rokubacteriales > CSP1-6 > AR5. Next base: position 2,093,438 of record CAWHBD010000001.1, read on the forward strand.
CGGCGGCTGCGGTGGTCTTCGCGTGGGTCCGCTGGCGCCGCCGGCGGCGGTCAGTGTCGGCACGCCGAGCGGTAACGAGCTCGCCGCGCCCTACCGCGCGCAAGCCGAGCAGCTGGAGCGCGACGGCCGGCTGCGTCAGGCGGCCGAGGCATGGACCACCGCGCTGGCGCTGGCGCCCGCCCACGAGCCGAGCCGGCAGGCGCTGCGGCGGCTACGCCAGCGCATCGACCGCGAGGTGGCCGAGCACCTCCGGCATGGCTGGCACGCGGTCGCCCGCGAGAGCAACGCCGAGGCTCGCCGTCACTTCCACGCGGCGCTCGCCCTCGATCCCACCTCGCGGCCGGCCCAGGAGGCCCTGCGCGCCGTTCCGCCGCCGGCCGCGCAGGTGTCCTCGCCCGAGCCGCGGACCGTCGCGAGCGGCGTTCGGCCCGGCGTGCTCACGGCGGTCGAGACGCGGGTCGCCGCGGCGCCACGGCCCCGCCCGGAATCGGCGTTGACGACCTCCACGTCCACGCCAAACCGTCAGGCGGGCGAGGCGCCGGTCAAACCGGAGACGCTCTATGCTGCGGCCCGGGCCCACCTCGCCGCGGGCCGCGACGAGGAAGCGTACCGTGAGCTCTCGCATCTGGTCCGCGTCAGCCCCGGCTATAGGGATTCGGCGGCGCTGCTCGATGACCTCCGTCCGCGACTGGTTCGGCAACGCTACCAGAACGGGCTGCGCCTCTTCCGGGAGGAACTGCTGGAGGATGCGATGGCGCAGTGGCGCAGCGTGCTCGAGCTGGACCCGAAGCACGCCGAGGCCCGTCGGAGTATCGAGCAGACCGAAACGATGCTCCGCACGCTGGCCGCCCAGCCGAAGCATTAGGCCAACCGCCGTCCGGTCAGTCCTCACTCACCAACTCGGTCACGACCTGGTCGATTCGCATCCAGAAAGCTCCAAGGGTCCGGGGCCTGGAGCCGTAAGTCATTGTTTCTACTTGCTGAGCTGTTCTGGTCCCCGTGTTGCACTCACGCCGCCCGCGCATCGCTTCAACGGTTGATGAGAGCGGGCGACCGACCGACTGAAAGGGGCCCACGCATGATCGAGAAGTGGACCGGCTGGCTCGCTCCGCTCGGCCTCGGAGGCCTGACGCTGCTGATCGTCCTCGCAGCCCCGATGGCGTCCGGAACGGGACGCCCGTCGCGTCAGGCCGCGCTGGAGGACTGTCGGGCAGAGGCGACCCGCGGAATCTTCATCGCGAATCGCTCGATGGGCCCCCGGACCTTCGACGCCTGCATGGAGAGCAAGGGCTTCTAGCTTCCACCCCGCAGGCGAGGATCCAGCAGGTCGCGCAGCGCGTCGCCCAGCATGTTGAAGCCGAACACCGCCAGCGAGATCGCCGCCCCCGGACACAGCACCATCCACGGCGCGTGATACATGAACGTGCGCCCCGAGCCCGCCACCATCCCTCCCCACGACGGGTACGGCGGCGGCACCCCGAAGCCCAGGAACGACAGCGCTGACTCGACCAGGATGACCGATCCCAGCCCGATCGTGGCCAGCACGATCACCGTCGCCATGACGTTCGGCACGATGTAGCGCAGCACGATGCGCAGGTGGCCGGCCCCCATGGCCCGGGCGGCCTCGATGTAGGGGTGCTGCATCACCGAGAGGGCGGCGCCGCGGATGACGCGCGAGGCGCCGGCGGCGCCCAGGATCGAGAGCGCCACGATGAGGTTGAGCAGCCCCGGTCCCAGCACGGCCATCAGCGACAGGATGATGACGAGCCCAGGGAACGACTGCCAGGCGTCGACGATGCGCTGGACCACGATGTCGTAGGCGCCGCCCAGGTACGCGCTGGAGATGCCGACGGCGGCGGCCATCAGCGTGGCCAGCGCGACCGTCGCGAAGCCCACCGTGACCGAGATCCGCGCGCCGTACACCACCCGGCTCCAGATGTCGCGGCCGAGGTTGTCGGTCCCGAGCCAGAACTGATGGCTCGGCGCCTTCATGCGCGCGATCGACTCGTCGTACTGGTACGGCGCGATCCAGTCCGCGCCCAGCGCCATCACCAGCAAGCCGACCACGATCGCCGCCCCGATCGCCCCCAGGGGCTTGGCCCGCGCCATCCGCCAAATCGACCCGAGCCACCCGACGCCGGCGCCCGCGCGGGCGAGCGCCCCCGGCGCCGGCAGCATCCGGACCGGCGTCGTCGCCATCTCGCTAGTACCGGATCCGCGGATCGAGCACCGCGTAGAGCAGGTCGACCGCGAGATTACAGGCGACGATGGTGGCCACGATCACCAGATTGATCCCCTGGATCACCGGATAGTCGCGCTGGCTGATGGCGTCGACGAGGAACTGGCCGGTGCCGGGAATGCTGAAGACCGTCTCGATCACCACCGAGCCGCCGGCGATCTGCGCCACCTGCAGCCCCAGCACGGTGACCACGGGAATCAGCGCGTTCTTGAGGCTGTGCTTGAGCACCACCACGCGCTCGCGCAGCCCCTTGGCCCACGCCGTCCGCACGTAGTCGTGGCGCAGGACCTCCAGGAGCTGGGCCCGCGTGAGGCGCATGATGCCGGCCGCCGAGGCCACGCCGAGGATGAACGAGGGCAGGAGGAACTGGACGACGTAGGTGATCGGGTCCTTCGACCATTCGGTGAAGCTCACCAGCGGTGTCCACCCCCACCAGATGGCCGGCAGCAGGATGGCGACGATGGCCAGCACGAAGGGCGGGATCGACAGTCCCAGGATGGCCCCGCTACGGGCGACGAAGTCGGCGGCGCCGTCCTGGCGCACCGCCGACAGCACGCCGATCGGCACCCCGATGACGATCGACACCGCCAGCGCGATCGTCCCCAGCATGAGCGTGATGGGCAGGCGCCGGATCAGCTCCGTGACCACGGGCTGGCGCGTCCACAGCGACTCGCCGAGCCGGCCGCGGGCGACCTCGCCCAGCCACACCCCGTACTGCACGGCCAGCGGCCGGTCGAGGCCGAGCTTGGCCCGGAGATCGTCGAGGTCCTTCCCGTACGCCTTCTCCTCGAGCATCATCTGCACGACGTCGCCGGGCAGCAACCGCGGCAGCGCGAACACGATGAAGGTGGCGATCAGCAGCGACGGCAGGGCGACGAGCAGACGACGCAGGACGTAGAGACGCATGCGGAGGCGTGGAGGCGGCCGGCCGGCCGCCTCCGCCCGGCTCCCGCTACTTGTCGAGCCAGACGGCCATCATGCGGCCGCCGTAGTCGTAGCCGTTGTTGGCGCCGAAGTTGCGCACGTGGGCATCCCAGGCGGTCACCACCCGGGCGGCACCGGTGACGCCGAAGTAGCCCGCCTCCGAGATGTAGCGCTGGGCGTCCCAGATCAGGTCGCGGCGCTTGCGCACGTCCTGCGTCCGCCGCTGCAGGTGCACCATCTCGTTGAGCTTGGGGTCGTTGACACCCATGATGTTGACGGGCGAGCCGGGGAAGTACGCGCGCGAGATGTAGCTGTCGGGCTCGCTGTAGGCGGCGGTCAGCCCGGCCATCATCTTGTCGAACTTCCCGAAGATCGTCGTCGTGATGAAGGCGCCGTACTCCTTGAGCTTGAGCTCGGCGTCGATGCCGGCCGCCTTCCAGTTCTTCACGAGGATCTGGATGTAGTCCATGTAGTCGGGACCGTAGCCGGCCGTCGTCTCCAGCGTGGTCTTGAAACCACCGCCGAGGCCGGCCTCGCTCAGCAGCCGCTTGGCCTCGGTCACGCTGAACTCGAAATTCTTCCGGCCCTCGGGACCGAGCTGGTCGATCGGGATGGTCCACTCCGTGAAGCCGGCCGGCACCACGGCGTGGGCCGCGTACTGCCCCTGCGAGAACGCGTTGCTCTCGAAGATCTCGGCCAGGCTGGTGGCCCGGGCCAGCGCCCGCCGCACCCGGATGTCCTTGAAGGGCTCCTCGGCCAGGCGGAAGCCGAAGAAGCCGTTGACGAGCCAGGGATACTCCGCGGTCTGCAGGCCCGGCTTGCGCTGCTTGGCGACGGCCAGGTCGAGGCGCCGCACGACCTGCTGGAACTCCGGCGCGAAGTCGTACTTGCCGGCCAGCCAGCCGGCCAGGCGCGAGGACGGATCGCGGTCGATCGTGAGCTCGACGCCGTCGGCGTAAGGCAGGCCGGCGACGAAGTAGTTCGGGTTGCGCGTGAACGTCATGCGCACGTTCGGCTCCCAGCGCTCGAGCATCCAGGGGCCGGTGCCGATGACGGACTCCTGCCGCTTGAGGTCGCCGAACTTCTCGACCGCTTCCCGGGCGACGATCCAGGTCGAGGTCGACGCCAGCGCGTCGAGGAACCACGCGTACGGCTCCTTGAGCGTGAAGCGCACCGTGTACTTGTCGGGCGCCTCGACCTTCTCGACCATCTCCAGCGTCGGCCGGTTGCCGTTGTTCTTGGTGTTGAGGAAGCGGTCGTAGGTGTAGCGGACGTCCTCGGCGGTCAGCTCGCGCCCGTCGAGCGGGGGCTTGGGGTGCCACCGCACACCCTTCTTGAGCTTGAAGACGTAGACCAGGTCGCTCTCACGCGACCACGTCTCGGCGAGGTCGGCCTCGATCGGATAGGTGCCGGGCTTGATCGCCGGCCCCGCCTTCACCTTGAGCAAGCGGCTGTGCGTGAACGACAGCGGGATCATCGTGGCGAACGACGTCGTCTGGTGCGGATCGAAGCCGACGGCATCGAGCAGGTTGCACATGCGAAGGACGCCGCCCCGCTTGGGGGTCTGGGCCTGGGCCGGCGCCGGGGCCAGGTGCGGCGCGACCACGCCCGCCGCCAGCGCGGCCCCACTCACCTTGAGGACGTCACGACGGGTCAGCGCGGCATCGGCGGGCTGGGGGTTCATGGCGTCCTCCTTCGGACGGGGCGTCACGACGTCGTGAGGTCCATCCACAAGCGATCGGCGCCGTGCGCGGCCACCCGTCGACCCAGGCGTGACGCCCACCGGCTCTCGCTTCCGAACTCGGCGCGCCACGACCACAGCCGCCGTGTGGAGAAATGCAGGGAGTGCTCGTAGGTGAAGCCGATGGCCCCGTGGGCCTGGTGGGCGAGACCGGCCCCGATACCGGCCGCCTCGCCGGCCCGCACCTTGGCCACGGCCACCTCGAAGTCGGGGAAGCCGCGGTCGGCCGCGCGGAACGCATTGTCGGCGGCGATGCCGGAGGCGGCCACGTGACCGGCCACGATGGCCAGGTTGTGCTGGATCGCCTGGAAGCTGCCGATGGGGCGGCCGAACTGCTTGCGCTCGGTCACGTAGCGCACCGACTGCTCGAGCAGCGACTCGAGCGCTCCGGCCATCTGGGCGGCCCGGACCATGGCGCCGTAGACGATGACGGCGTCGGTGCCGCCGGCCGCGGCCGGGGCGGCGGCCACCACCGGCGCGCCCTCGAAGGCCAGGGTGTCGCGGGGCTCGAGCGCGAGGTTGCGGTCGGCGGTGACCCGGCCCGCCCCCTGGCGCACCAGCGCGATCATCGTGGTGCCCTCGGCCGCGGCGACGACGACCGCGTGGCCCGCCGCCGCGCCCCACGGGACGCCGCTGACCGTTCCGCTCAGGCGCCACGACCCACCCGCGCGCACGAGCGTCAGCCGCTCACCGTCTCGCACCGGGGCCAGCGTCAGCGGGCCGAGCGGCACCTCGAGCCCCGCCTGGCTCAGCAGCCAGCCAGCCACGATCGTCTCCGCCAGCGGCACCGGCGCCGCGTGCTTGCCGGCCGCCCGCACGACGACGTGGGCGTCGGACCAGGTGCCGCCCGCCCCGCCCGCCGACTCCGGCACCAGCGGCAGCGTGAGGCCACCCTCCTCCAGCGCGCGCCAGAGCTTGTCGGGCCAGGCGCCCTTCTCGGCCGCCTCTATCGACTCCTTGGTGACGAGGTCGGTGAAGAGCCGCGTGACCGTCGGTCCGAGCAGCGTGCCGAGTTCGCTGGTCATCGCAAGCCCAATCCGCGGGCGATGATGCCGCGCAAGACCTCACGCGTTCCGCCGCGGAGCGAGAAGGACGGGGCGCGCTGCACCAGGTAGCCGAGCGTCTGCTGCAGGTCGGTGCCGGTGTCGATCGTCGGCTCGAGGTCGAGCAGCGCGTGGACGATCTCGGGGATCGACTGCTCGAACGTGGTGCCGACGTCCTTGACGACCGCGGCCTCCAGGTTGGGATTCTGACCGGCCTGCAGCATGCCGGCGACGGACAGCGACATCTGGCGCAGCGTCGCGAGATGCGCGACCAGCCGCCCGATGACCTCGGCCGCCCGCGGGTCGGGCGAGGTGCCGGCGGCGCGGATCAGCTCGAAGACGAGTGCGACGCTCGACAGGTACCGCTCGGGCCCACTGCGCTCGTAGGCCAGCTCGGTGGTGACCTGCTTCCAGCCGTCGCCCTCGCCACCCACCCGCATGTCGTCGGGCACGAAGGCGTCCTGGAAGACGACCTCGTTGAAGTCGTGAGAGCCGGCCAGGTTGATGATCGGCCGGATCGTGATGCCCGGCGATTTCAGATCGACGAGGAACTGCGAGAGCCCCTCGTGCTTCTTGTCGGGCACGACCGCGGTGCGGAAGAGCGCGATGGCGTACTGGCTGCGGTGGGCGTTGCTGGTCCACACCTTGGTGCCGTTGACGATGTAGCCGCCGTCCCGGGGCACCGCCCGGGTGCGGATCGACGCCAGGTCGGAGCCGGAATCCGGCTCGCTCATGCCGATGGCGAACGACAGCTCGCCGCGCGCGATGGCCGGCAGGAAGCGCTCGCGCTGGGCCTCGGTGCCGAAGCGCAGCAGCAGCGGGCCGCTCTGGCGCTCGGCCACCCAGTGGGCGCCGGCCGGCGCGCCCGCCGCCAGCAACTCCTCCAGCAGCACGTAGCGCTCCAGGAACGAGCGCTCCTGGCCGCCGTAGCGCTTGGGCCACGTCAGCCCGATCCAGCCCCGCGCGCCGAGCTGACGACTGAACGCCGGATCGAAGCCGCCCCACGACCGCGCCCGGCGCACCGAGGGCCGCTCGCCCAGCGCCTGGCGCAAGAACGCCCGGACCTCCTCGCGGAAGGCCTCGGCCTCCGGCGGCAGGCTACGGAGCTCGAAGTGGAAGACGCTCATGGTGCGATTGCATTAGCACGGCGGGAGGGGGCCCGCAACCCGCCGGCGCTCAGCGCCCGAAAAAGCCGCCCTTGGGCCGGGCGTGGGCGTGGAAGTGATCGGGAATGTTGCGCATGTGGTCGTCGACCCAGAACTCGCCCACCCGCTCGGTCGCCACCTCCCGCAGCTTGGCCTGCATGTGCCGCAGGTGATCGTCGGGCGGCTGGGTCCCGTGGAATCGCCACACGACCATCGGCGTCTCGCAGATCTCACACTCCGCGATCCAGCAGACGTCGTCCTCGTGAAACCAAGGCGTGATCTTGGCCGCCCGACACAGATCACACCCGTCTTTCTTCTCGAACCCCCCTTCGCTCGCCCCGCCTCCCACGCTTTCGTTGCCCCCCTCCGCCTGCCCCGGCCTTCCCTCCGCGTCACTCACGCACTACTCCCCTCTCGCAGCCGTCCAGCAGTTGTCAGCGCGCAATCGGACTCGCCCTACACCTATCCGAAGCGGTGGGGGGTTTGGGGGGAGCGGCGCTTCGCTCCCCCCAAACTTAGTAATCCGGCCCGTCGAGCAGCGGAAACGCGCTGAACACGTGGGGCAGCGTCACCGGCGGCGCCGCGTGCACGTACGAGGGGCCGAGCGCCCCGAGCCGGTCGACGCCCAGCAGGGCCAGCGCGATGCGGATCTCGTCCTCCATCAGCTCCAGCATGCGTACGCAGCCGGCGGCGCCGGCCGCGGCCAGGCCGAAGCACGGCATGCGCCCCATGCCCACGAGGTCGGCGCCGAGCGCGATGGCCTTGACCACATCGGTGCCGCGCTGGAAGCAGCCGTCCACGATGATCTTCGCGCGACCACCCACCGCCTTCACGACCTCGGGAAGCACGTCGAGCGAGCCGCGGCCCTGGTCGAGCTGGCGCCCGCCGTGGTTGGAGACGTACACGACCTCCACCCCATGCTCGCAGGCCAGCGTGGCGTCCTCGGCGGTGGCGATGCCCTTGAGGATCAGCGGGACCTGCGGCCAGGCGTCCTTGAACCGCTTGACCTGGGTCCAGCTGAGGCCGGCCTGGAAGTCGAACCCGGTCGCCCGCGCCCGCCACGGCTTGACGAAGCGCCGGGCCAGGTCGCGCTCCCGCCGGCTGTAGGAGGCGGTGTCGACGGTCAGGCAGAAGCCGGTGTAGCCGTTGGCCACCGCCCGCCGCACGTGGTCGTCGATGAAGGCGTCGTCGCCCCGGACGTAGAGCTGAAAGATCCGGAAGTTGTCGGCGGCCTTGGCCACGGCCTCCAGGCCGGGATTGCACACCGAGGACAGCATCTGGGGCACCCCGAACTCGGCCGACGCCTGGGCCGCGGTGGCGCCACCACCCGGCGTGAAGCTCTCGATCGAGCCGATCGGCGCCATCATCACCGGGATGCGGACCGGCTTGCCGAGGAAGCTCGACGTGGCGTCGACCTTGGAGACGTTCCGGAGCACCCGGGGTCGGAAGGCCAGCGAGTCGATGGCCAGCCGGTTACGGCGCAGGGTCGTCTCCGTCTCGGTGGCGCCGACCAGGTAGTCCCAGGGGCCGGGAGCCAGGGTGGCGCGGGCGCATTTCACGATCTCGTGCAGCGTCTGGAAGCGGTCTTCGAGTCCTGAGCTCACGGCGGGAGAGGATAGCAGATTCCGGGACATCGGGCCCCCGGGGGCTGCCGGGCCGAGGACCGACGGGGGGGCGAAAATCGCTGGGAATCGCCCCTGAAGTATGTCAACCTAGGCGGCCTCATGAGAATTGAAGTCGTCGAGAACCAGATCGAGGCGGCGCTCAAGGCCCTCAAGAAGCGGATGCAGAAAGAGGGCCTCTTCCAGGAAATGAAGCGCCGCGCCCACTACGAGAAGCCTTCGGTGAAGCGCAAGCGGAAGCAGGCCCAGGCACGCCGCAAGCGTCGCAAGGCCATGCGCCGGCAGCAGGCGACGGACGACGAATAGCGTTCGACCGCGCTCAGCGGTCGAAGGGGTAGTGCCGCCGTTCCGTCTGCAGGCTGACCCAGCGAATCTCCGTGAAGGCTTCGATGGCCGCGCGCCCGCCGTGCCGGCCCAGCCCCGAACCCTTGATCCCGCCGAAGGGCGCGTGCGGCTCGTCGTGCACCGTGGAGTCGTTCACGTGCACGATCCCCGACTGGATCCGCTCGGCCAGGGCCATCCCCCGCTCCGGATCGCCGGTGATGATCGCGGCCGATAACCCGTAGCTGGTGTCGTTGGCGAGGCGCACGGCCTCGTCGGCGTTCTTCACCGGCGTCAGCGTCACTACCGGTCCGAAGGTCTCCTCGTGGTAGCACCGCATCTCGGGCGTCACTCCGGTCAGCAGGGTCGGCTCGAAGTACGGTCCACGACTGCGCCCACCCGTCAGCACCTTGGCCCCCTTGGCCACCGCGTCGTCCACGTGAGCCCGGATCTTCTCGAGCTGGGTCGGGCTGGTGATGGGCCCGATGGCGGTCTCCGGATCGCTCGGGTCCCCCATCTTCAGCGTGCCGAGCTTGTCCACGAGCTGCGAGGCGAGCGCGCCGGCCAGAGAGTGCTCGACGATGATCCGGGTGGCGGCCATGCAGATCTGCCCCTGGTGGAAGAAGCCGCCGAAGGCCGCCGCGCTCACGGCCAGGTCGAGGTCGGCGTCCTCGAGGACGATGATCGGACTCTTGCCGCCCAGCTCCAGCACGATGCGCTTCAGGTTCCGTCCCGCCTTCTCGGCCAGGACCCGCCCTGTCGCCGTGGAACCCGTGAAGCTGATGACGCCCACGGCGGGGTGCGTGACCATGACGTCGCCCACCTCGGCGACCTCGCTCCGCGCGCAGGTGATCACGTTGAGCACGCCGGGCGGCACACCGGCCTCCTCGAAGACCTCGGCCACCAGCAGGCCACCGGCCAGCGGCGTCTCCTCGGATGGCTTGAGCACGACGGTGTTGCCGAGGGCCAGCGCCGGCGCGACCGCGCGCAGCGTGAGGATGTAGGGAAAGTTCCACGGCGAGATGACCGACACGACGCCGACCGGCTTTCGCATGAAGTAATTGATCTTGCCGGCCACGTTCGACGGCGCCACCTCGCCGCTGGCCTGGTACGGCAGCGAGGCGGCCTGGCGGATCAGGTCCACGCAGTAGCCCACCTCGAAGCCGGCCTTGGCGCGCACGGCGCCGGTCTCGGTCGTCAGCATCCGCTCCAGGTCCTCGCGGCGGCGCTCCCAGATCTGCGCGGCCTTCAGCACGATGCCGGCGCGCACCGTGGGCGACAGCTCGCCCCACTCGATGTGCGCGCGCGCAGCCGCTTCCACCGCCCGCCGGGCCGTCTCGCCGTCGGCGGCGGGGATGCGGGTGAAGGTCTCGCCGGTGGCGGGGTTGACGTCGGGGAACGTGCGCCCGCCCGGGGCGTCCTGCCACTCGCCGTTGACGAAGAGCTGGTACTGTCCACGCATCGCAAACCTCCGGGGAATCCGCCGCGCGACGGCCCAGCGCAGGCGTCGGACGAGCTCCTCGGTCCGCGCCTCCGCCCGCCAGCCCATGATGCCGTGGGGCAGGCCGAGCACGACGAGGATGAGCACGGCGCCGAGGACGATCATGTAGACGTAGCGGAACTGCAGCAGGAACACCTCGGTCAGCAACCCGAGGACGAGCGCACCCACCACCGGCCCGGCCGGCCGGCCGACGCCGCCGAGCAGGGCCATGATGATGACCTGGAACGAGATCAGCGGATTGAAGGCGACCTGGGGGTCGATGTACGTCCACCGCGGCGCGATGGCCGCACCGGTCGCACCCATCAGCGCCGCCGACAGCGCGAAGACCGCGACCTTCACCCCGATCGGCCGCACGCCGAGCACCTCGGCGCGCTCCTCGTCGCCGCCGATCGCCGTCAGGGCCAGGCCCCACCGTGAGCGGCGCACGAGGATCGCCGCCGCCACCGAGAGCGCGGCGATGACGAGCAGGCCCCAGTAGATCGTCCGCCGCTCGACCGCCAGCACGAGCACGCGCCCGACCGTTCCGGTCACGTTGGACTCGTAGTAGATCACCGTGTGGCGCACCAGCTCGCTGAGACCGAAGGTGAAGATGGCGAAGTACGGCCCGCGCAGGCGGAGTGCCAGCAACCCCACCGGCAGCGAGAGCAGCGCGCCGGCAACGGCGCCGGCCACGATCGGCAGGGGCCACGCTGCCCGGGCGCCGACGAGCGCCGTGACGTAGGCGCCCACCCCGTAAAACGCGGCGGCGGCCAGTGAGAGATAGCGCGTTGGTCCCGAGAAGAGCGTCCACGCCGAGGCCAGCGCCACGTCGGCCAGCAGGGCCAGGCCGAGCGCGACCTGGTACGCCGGTGCCACCGCGGGGAAGACGACCAGCGCCGCCAGGAGCGCGGTCGCCCAGACCCACGCCCGCCGCCCCCGAAGCCCGCGCCGCACCCGGTGGCGCAGCCAGGCCGGCCATCCCCCTCCTGCGCCCATCGCGCGCTAGGCCCCCTCGGCCTGACCGGGCCGACGGGCCATCGAGTTGAAGAGCCCGTAGGGGCGGAGCACGAGCACCAGGGCCAGCACGCCGTAGCTGATCACCATGCGCAGGTCGGGCGCCGTGAAGTAGACGCCGAGCGCCTCGATCACGCCGAGGAGGAGGCCGCCGAGGAGGCTGCCGCCGACGCTGCCGAGGCCGCCCAGGATGATGACGACGAGCGCGGTGATCGTGTAGGGCAGGCCCACGAACGGCGTCAGCTCGAACAGCATGCTGAGCAGCGAGCCGCTGACCGCGGCCAGCCCGGCGCCGAGGCCGAAGCAGAGCGCGTGGATCCGCGGCACCCGCACGCCGATGAGCCGCGCGCCGACCGGGTCCTGCATCAGCGCCCGCACCGCGGTGCCAGTCAGCGTACGGCGCAGGAACAGGAACAGCAGCGCGGTGACGGCGGCGGCCGTCGCGAAGGCGACGACCCGGTTGGTCGGGAAGACGGTGCCGAGCAGGCGCAGCGGCCGGTCGAGGTACTGGTAGCCGCGCATGTCGGCGCTGAAGATCAGCAGGGCACCGTTCTGGAGGATGAAGAGCAGGCCGAAGGAGATCAGCAGCGAGTTGGCCTCCAGCTCCTCGCGCGTGCGCTCCTGCCGGAGCAGACGGCGGTAGAGGAGCGTGTGGACGGCGACGCCGAGCGCGAAGACAGCCGGCGCGCTCACCACGAGGGAGAGCAGCGGGTCCATGCCCATGTTCACGTGCAGCAGGTACGTCACGTAGCCGCCCAGCATCAGGAACTCGCCGTGGGCGACGTTGAGCACGCGCATGAGCCCGTACTGCAGATTCAGGCCCACCGCGATGAGGGCGTAGAGGCCTCCGAGCAGGAGGCCTCCCGCCGCCACGTCGAGGAGCAGCGCCAGGTTCACGCCGCCCCCGCTACTCCCAGTTCGACTTGGGCACGACGGCCTTCGCGGTCGAGCGCTCGGGCGGCCATACCACCTCGAACTCGCCCTTCTGCCACTGGCCGACCATGCCAGGGGTGGCGACGTTCACGCCTTTGGCGAACTTGACCGGCCCGACGACGGTCGTGAACTCGGTGGCGTCGAGGTGCGCCTTGATCTTCGCGCGATCGAGCCCGACCTTGCCGACGCTCTCCTCCAGGATCTGCAGGGTCGCGTAGGCGAAGGCGCTGGCCCAGCGGTCGGGCTCCTTCTTGGTCTTGGCCACGTGGGCATCGAAGTACGCCTTGGCGCCGGGAAAGCTCACCTTGGGGTTCCAGGCCCCCACGCCCATCACGCCCTCGGCCGAGCCCTTGAACCGGTCGCGGTAGAACGGGAACGCCGTGCCCACCGCGGTGTAGAAGATCGGCGGGTTGAAGTCGACCGCCTTGGCCTGCGTCGTGGCCAGGATGGTGTCGGGTGGATACGTGAGACCGACGAGAATCTCGGCCCCCTTGGCTTTGATGCCCTTGAGGACGTCGGTCAGGTCCTTCACGCCGAGCGGATAGCTCTTTTCCTCGACCACCTCGAAGGCCCCTTCTTTCAGCAGCGGCATCAGCGCGGTGTGGTGCTCGATCCCGAAGAGGTCGTTCACGTAGATGACGGCGACCTTGTTGAGCTTCTGCTGGCGCTTGACGTCCTTGAGGAAGTTGGCTAGCGACAGCATCATGGCGTCGGGCTGGGCGAGCACCGCGTAGAAGCACGGCAGGTTCAGGTCCTTCAGCTTCAGCGAGCCGACCGTGGGGCCGATCATCGGGTAGCCCGCCTTGTTGGCGACCGGCGCCACCGCGAAGTTCATGGCGGTGCCCCACGGCGGGAGCACGAGGTCGACCTTGTCGTCGTTGACCATCTTTTCGTAGAGCCGGACCGCGGTCTCGATCTCGCTGCGGTCGTCGTGCTCCACGAACTGGATCGGCCGCTTGCCCTGCCCCGCGACCGCCAGCCCGCCCTTGGCGTTGACCTGATCGAGCCAGAGGTCGTAGTTGGGGCGCTGGGTGATCCCCGCTCCGACCGCGTAGGGGCCGGTGGCCGAGAGCGTGAAGCCGACGCGGATCGGCGACTGGGCGCCGGCGTTTCGCGGCAGCCACGCGGCCGCTGCGGTGGCGCCGGCGATCTTCAAAAAGCTCCTGCGTCCGATCGTTGTGCCCATGACGTTCTCCTTTGAACTCACAGTCCGAGGTAGGCCCGCTTCACTCTCGGGTGCTCGATCAAGTCGGCCCCCGGTCCTTCCAGCACGATGCGCCCGTTCTCCAGCACGTAGCCGCGGTCGGCCAGCCCGAGCGCCTGGCGGACGTTCTGCTCGACCAGCAGCACGCTGACGCCGGCCGCGCGGATCTCGCGCCACCAGCTCGAAGACGACCGCGACCATTCGCGGCGCAAGCCCCACCGACGGCTCGTCGAGCATCAGCAGCCGCGGCCGCTGCATGAGCGCGCGGCCGATGGCCAGCAGCTGTTGCTCGCCGCCGGAGAGGGTGCCGGCCAGCTGCCGAGACCGCTCGCGCAGGAACGGCAGCATCTCCAGCACCTGCTCGAGCGCCTCGCGGGCCTGGTCGCGCGAGGGCAACAGATAGCCGCCCAGCCGCAGGTTCTCGCGGACCGTGAGCCCCGGGAACAGGTGCCGGCCCTCGGGCACGTGCGCGATGCCGCGGGTGACGATCTGGGCGGGGTCGAGGCCCGTGAGCCCTTCGCCGCGGAAGCGCACGGCGCCGCGCGTGACTCGTAGGAACCCCTCGCGCAGCCCCGAGAATACTCGCAGGAGCGTCGTCTTACCGGCGCCGTTGCCGCCTACCAGCGCGACGATCTCACCCGTCCCCACGCCGAGCGAGACCTCCCAGATGACAGGAATGTCCCGGTACTCGGCCTGGACCCGGTCGACCTCGAGGAGCGCACCGCTGACCCGCCCGTCACTCAGGTGACGCGCTCCCCCAGGTAGGCGTCGAGCACGCGGGGATCCTCGACGATGGCGGCCGGTGGCCCCTCGGCGATCTTCTCGCCGTGGTGCAGCACGACGACCCGGTCGGCGACACCCATGATCGCCTCCATGACGTGCTCGACCCACAAGACGGCGGCGCCGCGCTCGTCGCGGATGCGCCGGATCAGCCGCATGGCGAACTGCACCTCGCCGGGATTGAGGCCGGCCATCAGCTCGTCGAGCAGCAGCACGCGCGGGCGGGCCGCCAGCACCATGGCCAGCTCCACCAGCTTGCGCCGCCCAGTGGGCTCGCGCGTGGCCGGAAAGCCCGCGCGATGCTCGAGCCGCACGAGCTCGAGGGCGCGCATCGCCTCGGCCTCGTCGCCCTGCCGCGTACGCAGCGAGGCCGCGGCCCGCGGCCGGAACCGGGCGCTCAGCTCCACGTGCTGCTGGATGGTCAGGTACGGAAACAGCCGGGGCGACTGGAACGTCCGCCCGATCCCCAGGCGGGCGATCCGATGGGGCGCCAGTCCGGTCACGTCGCGGCCGTCCAGGCGAATGGTGCCGCTCGTGGGCGGGATCAGCCCGCTGATCGCGTTGAACAGCGTGGTCTTACCGGCGCCGTTGGGGCCGATCAGCCCCACGATCTCACCGGCCCCGACCCGGACATCCACAGCGCTGAGGGCTGCGAGTCCCCCGAATCGCACGCTGACGCCGCACCCCTCGAGCACCCCCGGCAAGTACCATCCCCCGTCGGGGGCGTCAAGAGACCGCCGAGCTCACTGAATCATGGCACGCGAAAGTCCAACCGGGTGGTCGCCGGTCTGCCGGCGCTGATCCCCACCGACCTGATCTCGTTCAACGAGGTGGATCCCCTGACCGGCCGCTACCGGACGGTGGTGGCGCCGGACGGGGCCGATCGGTTCCCGGGCAGCGAGGAGATCTTCGAGCGCCACGTCCGCGAGCACCCCTACGTCACCAAGATCCGGCGCTTCGAGGACGGGCGTGCCCACGCGCTCTCGGAGTTCGTGAGCGCGGCGGCCTTCCGGCGCTCGACGATCTACAACGAGTACTACCGGCGCATCGGGACCGAGCACCAGCTGGCCATCGCCCTGCCGGGGGCGGCGCCGTGGATCCGCGGCGTCGCGCTCAGCCGGAGACGGCCGGACTACTCGACCGCCGAGCGTCGCCTGCTGACCACGCTCGGCCCTCACCTCGTGCAGGCCTATCGCAACGCCGAGACTCTCGAGCTCGCCCGCCGGAGCCCCGCGGACGGGACGCCGACCAGCGGCGATCGCCCCGAAGGCGGAGGGACCGCGGCCGAGGTGGTGCTCGTGTCCTCGACGGGGCGCGTCCACTTTGCCACGGCCCGGGCGCGCCGCTGGTTCGCGACGTACCTGGGCAGCTCGACCGCTCGCGACGGCCGCCTCCCCTCGCGCCTCGCCGACCGGGTGCGCAGCTGGGCGACGCAACCGCTCGAGCCCTTCAGGGTCGCTCGCGACGGCGGAGGCCTCGAGATCCGCCTCGCCGGGCCCGGCCAGCAGGCCCTCCTCGTGCGCGAGCGCCGGGGGACGCCGGCTGCGAGCGCGCTGGTCGGGCTCGGGCTCAGCGGCCGCGAGGCCGAGGTGCTGGCGTGGGTGGTCGACGGGAAGACGAACGGCGAGGTGGCGGCGATCCTCGGCACGCGCCCGCGGACCGTGGCCAAGCATCTCGAGCGGATCTTCAGGAAGCTCGGCGTCGAGACACGGACGGCTGCCACCGCCGCCGTCCTCGGGCGCCCGCCCGGCTGACCGGCGGCACTACCCCGCCAGCAGCTCCAGGCCGAGACAGGCGCCCAGCTCCCGCAGCGCCGCCGCCGGCTCGTCGACCTTGATCGTCGTCATCCCGAGCGCGCGAGCGGCCTTCAGGTTGCTCCCGATATCGTCCAGGAACACAGTGCGCGCCGGCTCCACGCCCAGTTCGCGGCAGGCCAGCAGGTAGATCCTCGGGTCCGGCTTCCGGAGGCCGACCAGGCGCGACTCCACGAAGACGTCGAAGTGCGCCCGCAGGCGATGAGGGATGACGTCGTCGTCGGGCCCCTCCCGCTTCCAGTTGTTGGTGAGCGCGCCCACGCGTAGGCCCCGCGCGCGCAGCCGGCGGATGGCCTCCAGCATGATGGGCCGCGCCACACCAGCGGCGGCGATGGCGGCCATCACGGCGGCGCCGTCCACCTCCACGCCGTGGACGCGGCAGTCCGCTTCGAATGGCTCGCAGAAGCTCGCCACGGTCAGCTCGCCGCGCTCGAGCCGCGCCCACGCTCCGGTCTCGCCGGCGGCGGCGATGACGCGATTGACGGCGTTGGGCGGCAATCCCCGCTCGCGCTCGTAGCGGGCGATCGCGTGCAGCGGCGAATCCATGACCACGCCGCCCATGTCGAAGAGCACGCCGGCGAGATCGCTCACGGGCGCGATTGTAGCCGGCCGGCGCGTCGGGGCGCCAGGCGCCGCCCCTGCCCGGCCGTGATACGATCCCCGGCGTCGCCAGGCCGACCCGTCGAACCGAGAGGAAACAGCCATGACAGCCATCACCAAGTCCGTCGATCTCGACCGCCGCGGCCGCGTGGCCGTGCTGACCGTCAACAATCCGCCCGTCAACGCGCTGAGCCAGCACGTCCGCCAGGGGCTGAACGACGGAGTCCAGCAGGCCATTGCCGATCCGAGCGGTGAGCGCCATCGTCATCGTCTGCGCCGGGCGTACGTTCATCGCCGGGGCTGACATCACGGAGTTCGGCAAGCCGCCGGTGGCCCCGGGCCTGCACGGTGTGCTCGACCTGATCGAGTCGAGCTCCAAGCCGGTCGTGGCGGCCGTCCACGGCACCGCCCTCGGCGGCGGCCTCGAGGTGACGCTGGCCTGCCACTACCGGATCGGCGTGAAGGACGCGCGCTTCGGCCTGCCCGAGGTCAAGCTCGGCCTGCTACCGGGTGCGGGCGGCACCCAGCGGCTGCCCCGCGTGGTCGGCGTCGAAAAGGGGCTGTCGATGATGGTCAGCGGCGATCCCATCCGGGCCGACGAGGCGCTCAAGGCCGGCCTGATCGACGAGATCGCCGAGGGCGACCTGACGGCGGCCGGCGTGGCCTTCGCCGAGAAGGTGCTGAACGAGCGGCGCCCGCTCAAGAAGATCCGCGACCTCGACGACAAGCTGGCGGCGGTACGGGGCAAGCCCGAGGTGTTCGCGACCTTCCGCAAGTCGGTGGCGCGGCAGACGCGGGGCTTCCGGGCACCCGAGAACATCATCAAGGCGGTCGAGGCCGCCGTGAGCCTGCCGTTTCCCGAGGGCATCAAGCGGGAGCGCGAGCTCTTCGCCGAGCTGATGGCCTCGCCGGAGTCCAAGGCCCAGCGCTACTTCTTCTTCGCCGAGCGCGAGGCTGCCAAGATCCCCGACGTGCCGGCCGATACGCCGGCCCGGGACGTGAAGAAGGCGGCCGTGATCGGCGCCGGCACCATGGGCGGCGGCATCGCCATGAACTTCGCCAACGCCGGCATCCCCGTCACCGTGGTCGAGATGAACCAGGAGAACCTCGACCGCGGCCTCGGCATCGTGCGCAAGAACTACGAGGCGACGGCCAGCCGCGGCCGGCTGACGACGGCCGACGTCGAGAAGCGCATGGGGCTCATCACCGGCACCACCGACTGGAACGCGGTGGGTGATGCCGACATGATCATCGAGGCCGTCTTCGAGGAGATGCCGATCAAGAAGGAGGTCTTCGCCAAGCTCGACGGCCTCGCCAAGCCCGACGCCGTGCTGGCCACGAATACCTCCACGCTCGACGTCGACGAGATCGCCTCGGCCACCAAGCGGCCGGAGAGCGTCATCGGCACGCACTTCTTCAGCCCGGCCAACGTCATG
Source organism: uncultured Candidatus Rokubacteria bacterium (assembly GCA_963827505.1). Lineage (GTDB taxonomy): Bacteria > Methylomirabilota > Methylomirabilia > Rokubacteriales > CSP1-6 > AR5. Next base: position 2,111,734 of record CAWHBD010000001.1, read on the forward strand.
CGGCTGCTCGAGAACGTGCGCGGCAAGAAATCGTCGAAGACGACCATCGCCACCGCGATGTCGATCGGCCGGCGCATCGCCAAGGTGCCGGTGCTGGTCGGCGTCTGCCACGGCTTCGTCGGCAACCGCATGCTCCACCAGCGTGGCGAGCAGGCCGCGAAGCTCATCCTGGAGGGCGCCCTGCCCCACCAGGTCGACAAGGTCCTCACCGATTTCGGCTTCCCGATGGGGCCGTTCGCGATGGGCGATATGGCTGGCCTCGACGTAGGCTGGCGTATCCGCAAGGGCCTCGGCGTGAAGTCGCCGGTGGCCGATCGCATCTGCGAGCTGGGCCGCTTCGGCCAGAAGACCGGCAGCGGCTACTTCAAGTACGAGAAGGGCGATCGCACGCCGATCCCCGACCCCGACGTCGAGAAGATCATCGTCGACGTGGCGACCGAGCAGGGCATCACGCGGCGGCACGTCACCGACGAGGAGATCCTCCAGCGGCTGCTCTATCCGATGGTGAACGAGGGCGCCAAGATCCTCGATGAGAAGATCGCCATCCGGGCCAGCGACATCGACGTGATCTGGGTGTACGGCTACGGCTGGCCGGTCTACCGCGGGGGCCCGATGTTCTGGGCGGATCAGATCGGCGTGCGCGCGCTCCGCGACAAGATGGTCGAGTTCCAGAAGGCCAGCGGCGACGTCTTCTGGACGCCGGCGCCGCTGCTCAATCGTTTGGCCGACGAGGGCAAGGGGTTCACCGGGTGAGCGCCGACCTGGCCTACACGCCGGCCACCGAGCTGGCCGCGCTCATTCGCGGCAAGAAGCTGTCGCCGGTCGAGCTGACGCGCGCGGTGCTGGACCGCATCGAGCGGCTGAACCCGACGCTCAACGCGTTCTGCACCGTCACGGCGGAGGCCGCGCTGGCGGCGGCCACGGCCGCCGAGCAGGCCGTGATGAAGGGCGGGCCGCTCGGCCCGCTGCACGGCCTGCCGTTCTCCGTGAAGGACCTCGCGTTCACCAAGGGCGTGCGCACGATGGGCGGCTCCCACATCTTCGCCAACCGCGTGCCCGACGTGGACGCGCCCTACGTGCGCCGGCTGTACGAGGCCGGCGGGATCTTCGTTGGCAAGACGACCTCGCCGGAGTTCGGGTGGAAGGCGCTCGGCGACTGCCCGCTCACCGGCATCACGCGCAATCCGTGGAACACGGACGTGACGACCGGCGGCTCCAGCGCCGGCGCCGGCGCGGCCGCCGCCGCCGGGCTGGGTCCCCTGCACCAGGGCTCGGACGGCGCCGGCTCCATCCGCATCCCGTCGTCGTTCTGCGGCCTCGTCGGCGTCAAGGCTAGCTACGGCCGCGTCCCGCTGTGGCCGGTCTCCAACAACGACTATGCGACGCACGCCGGACCGATGACGCGCACGGTGGCCGACGCCGCGCTGATGCTCAGCGCGATGGCCGGTCCCGACGACTGGGACGTGACCTCGCTGGAGGCGCCCCCCGCCGACTACGTCGGTCAGCTCGACGGCGGGGTGCGCGGGCTCCGCATCGCCTTCAGTCCGAACCTCGACACCCTGCGCGTCGATCCCGAGGTCGCGAGTGTGGTGGCGGCCGCGGTGCGCGCGTTCGAATCGCTCGGCGCCAAGGTCGAGGAGGTCAAGACCGGGTTCGCGGACACCACCGAGATGATCCGCCTCATCTGGGGCGCCCACTACATCGGCAACTACGGGGAGTTCCTCGCCGAGTGGCGGGATCGGATGGACCCAGGCCTCGTCGCCTGCATGGACGAGGCGAAGCGCATCACGGCCGAGCAGTACGTCGTCATGCGCGGGCGCAAGATCAACTTCTGGGACAGCGTCCGTCCGCTCTTCGAGCGGTACGATCTGCTGCTGACGCCGTCGACGTCGGTCCCCGCCTTCGAGGTCGGCCGCCTCAACCCCGCGGGCTGGCCGCAGCACGCGTGGGACTGGTTCCCGTGGGCGTCGTTCTCGTACCCGTTCAATTTCACCGGCCAGCCGGCCACGACGGTGCCGGCCGGCTTCACGCCGGGCGGGTTGCCAGTCGGTCTGCAGATCGTCGGCCGCCGCTTCGCCGACCTCACCGTGCTCCAGGCCGCGCGCGCCTTCGAGACCGCGCGCCCGTGGGCTGACAAGAAGCCTCCGCTCGCATAGGAGTGACTCACGATGGCTGACGCCGTCGGATTCATCGGACTGGGCACGATGGGCGGACCCATGGCCGCCAACCTCGCGAAGGCCGGGGTGCCGCTGGTCGTGTACGACGCCAGTGCGGGGGCGGCGACGGCGGCGGGGAAGCAGCCCGGCGTCAGCGTCGTCGGCTCGCCCGGTGACGTGGCCGCGCGGGTGACGGTGCTCTTCACGGCGCTGCCGAACGACGACATCGTGCGCGCGGTCTATCTCGGCCCCGGAGGCGTCGCCGCCGGTGCCCGGCCGGGGCTGGTCACCTGCGACTGCTCCACCGTCAGCCCGGAGGCGACGGTCGAGGTGGCGACCGGCCTCGCGGCGCGCAGCGTGGTGCACATGGACACGCCCATGCTGGGCTCTCAGCCCCAGGCCGTCTCCGGCGAGATCTTCTTCATCGTCGGCGGTGACCGCGACAAGCTGGCGACCATCAAGCCGTACCTCGACATCATGGGCCGCCTGCACATGTATGTGGGCCCGTCGGCCACCGGCAACCGGGTGAAGCTGCTGCACAACGGCCTGGGCGCGGTGGTGGCGGTGGCGGTGGCCGAGACGCTGGCGACGTGCGTGCAGTCGGGCGTCGACCCCCGCGTCTTCGACGACGTCGTACGCAACGGCGGCGGCATGGCCTTCGGCACCTACTTCGATCGCCGCGTGCGCCGCATGCTCGACGGCGACTTCTCGCCGACCTTCGCCGCCGAGCTGATGCTCAAGGACGCCGGCCTGGCGCTGGACCTCGCCCGCTCGGCCAAGGTGCCGACGCCGATCCTCGAGGAGACGAAGCGCACCTTCGCGGAGGCGGTCGCCGATGGCTGGGGCAAGGAAGACTTCTCGGCGGTCACCCACGTGATCGAGCAGCGCATCGGCCGAAGGATCTCGCACAAGCCCCCGGCGTGACCGAGGGTGACGCAGGACGTCGCAGTCGCGTGACGCCGGTGCCGCCTTGACCCGCCACGCCTGCTCGAATCCAGCCAAAGCGGCTAGAAAGTAGGCAGATTTCAAGGTCGAAGTCCCCCCCACCAGCCAAATCGGTCGGAATACTCAGCACGCCTCGTTCGGCACTCTCTTTGCCATCCGGCGCCTCGGGAGACGACATGAACGTGCCGGCCGCAGCCAATTCCACGGTCCTGAAGCGCTTGTGGTCCCTGATTCCCTCAGGCGGGGCCCTGCCCGAGAACGTCTGGCGTGGCCGGTACAAGTTCCTCGTGGGCTTGACGTGGTTTCACGCCATCATCATCACGCTGGCGGGCCCCGTGCTCGGTCACCGCTGGGAGCTCAGTCTGCGTGCGCTCATCGAGCACGGGACCGTGCTGCATACGGCCGGGGAAGGCCTGATCGTGGCGATGTTCGCGCTGCTGGCCGGCTGGCGGCGGGCGGGTCGCACCTTGCAGGCCACCGCAATCGGCTTCGGCTTGATGAGCTCCTCGGCCATCCTCGTCCACCTGTCCGGCGGCTACATCGAGTTCCACTTCCATTTCTTCGTGATGCTCACGTTCCTGGCGCTCTGTCAGGACTGGATCCCCTACCTCCTCGCCGTCGGGTTCGTCGCCCTGCATCACGGCGTGGTCGGGGTCGTTTGGCCGCAGGAGGTCTACAACCACGACGCGGCCATCAACGCGCCGTGGACGTGGGCGGGCATCCACGCGCTCTTCGTGCTGTGGTCGTGCGTCGGCACCGTCGTCGCCTGGCGATTCAACGAGCGGGCGTTCGCCCAGACCGCGTTGATCCTGGAAGCGGCCGGTGAGGGCATCTTCGGTGTCGACACCGAGGGCCGGATCACGTTCATGAATCCGGCCGCGGCTCGGATGCTCGGCGTGAACGTACGCGCCGTCGTAGGGAAGCCCAGCGACCGGTGCGTTCAACATCTCGACACCGACGGCACCCCGATACCGAACGAGGAATCGTCCATCTTCGCGCCGCTGCGCGACCGCATCGCCCGCCAGGCCAGCGATCAGATCTTCGCCCGGACGGACGGAAGCTACATCCCGGTCGACTACGTCACCACCCCCATGATCGACCGGGGCGAGCTGACCGGTCTCGTCGTCAGCTTCAACGACATCACCGAGCGCCACCGGTCAGAGGCGGCCCTGCAGCGCAGCCACCGGCGACTGGAGGAGACCCTGGCCCAGCTCAAGACGACTCAGCGGCAGGTGCTGCAGCAGGAGCGCCTGCGGGCCATGGGCCAGATGGCCAGCGGCATCGCGCACGACTTCAACAACTCCCTGTCACCCATCGTCGGCTTTGCCGAGCTGCTCCTGCGGCGCCCCGACATGCCGAAGGACACCGCCCGGTCGTACGTGCAGCTGATCAACACCGCCGCCAATGACGCCGCCTCGGTCATCCGGCGCCTGCGCGAGCTCTACCGCGAGCGCAGCGAGACGGTTCCCGACGCGCCGGTGGACCTCCGCCGGTGTATCGACGAAGTGGTGGCGCTGACGCAGCCGCGGTGGAAGAGCGAGGCACTCGGCCAGGGGGTCACGATCCAGGTCGAAACGGACGTTCTCGACGTTCCTGTCATTCAGGGCGACGCGGCCGCCATCCGCGAGCTGCTGGCCAACCTCATCTTCAATGCGGTCGACGCGATGCCCGAGGGCGGGACCATCAGCATGCGCGCTCGGGTCGATGGGGGAGACGTGCGGCTCGAGGTGAAGGACACGGGTATCGGCATGACGGAGGAGGTTCGCCAGCGATGCCTGGACCCCTTCTTCTCGACCAAGGGACAGCGCGGCACCGGACTGGGGCTCTCGATGGTGCACGCCACCGTCGAGCAGCACCGCGGAACGCTGACGGTCGAGAGCGAACCCGGGCGTGGCACCGCATTCATCGTGCGACTACCCCGGCAGGCCCAGGCCGGGATGCCGGCCTCGGAGGCGGCCGCGCCGCAGCCACCGCGTCAGCTCCGCGTCCTGGTGGTCGAGGACGAGCCGATCGTTCGGATGAGCGTGGTGGCCCAGCTCGAAAATCAGGGGCACTTCGTGGACAGCGCGACGAACGGACGCCAAGGTCTCGACAAATTCATGTCGGGCCGGTTCGACCTCGTCGTGACCGACCGCGCGATGCCGGAGATGGGCGGCGACGAGCTGGCGGCCAGCATCGAGCGGCTGGCTCCCGATACCCCGGTCATCATGCTCACCGGCTTCGGCGATCTCATGGAGGCCAAGGGAGAGCAGCCGGCGGGCGTGGATGCGGTCCTGGGCAAGCCGGTGACCTTCGACGCGCTGTCCGACGCCATCCGGCAGGTCAGCGGAACCGGTGAGTAGCCAGGCCCGGTCAGGCCTCGGTGCCTCGCCTGAGTGAGGTGTCGGCCACCGACAACAGCTCGTCGGCGAGCATGGCGTCGTCAGGCAGCGAAGCGATCCCGATCCTCAGCGTGATCTCGGCCGCATGCGAGAACCCGGTGGTCACCGCGTCTCGAGCTCGATCGACGAATCGGAGCGCCTCTTGCCTGGGCGTCTCGACCAGGAGGGCGGCGAAGCGGCTGCCGTCGTACCGCGCCAGCACGTTGATGCCATGCGAAAGCTCGGCAAGGACCCCAGCGAACGCAGCCAGGGCCTCCTCGTAGGCCGCATAACCACTCGCGTCGGCCACCTCGCGCAGTTCCTCGACTTCGAGCAGCACGACCGACACCGGAAGACGGAAACGGCGCCATCGCGAAACCTCTTCGTCGAGTCGCAGGAGAAGGAAGCGACGGTTGTAAAATCCCGTCACTTCGTCCTTGAATACCGACTCTTTCAGTAGTGCATTGGTAGATTCCAGCTCCTCATAGGCAGAGGACAGTCGAGTGGCAAATGTATGATCTCAGTCGCTTGCTGCTCGACGGTCGCCAGCAGCTTGTTGTAGGACGCCATTAACGTGCCGACCTCGTCCTGTCGATGCTCGAAGCCGGTGAGCGCGCTGTCGCGGCCCATCAACGTGCCCATACTGGCGACCACACGCCCGAGACCCCAGATGATCCAGCCACCGACCAGCGCGCCGGTGATGGTACCGACGACCACCAGCTTGGTGGCGGTGGACAGGTCGACCATGAGCAGCACGAAGGCCAGCACGAGCGTGGGGACGACCGACGAGAGCACGAGTGCCATCAGCACCCTGCTCCTCATCGGTCGGCCCACCCTCAGCAGCGGCCCTTCTTGGCCTGGCCGGGCGGGCACCAGCCGCCGGCCTGCGCCTCCATCTTCCGGGCCTGACCGGGCGGGATCTTGTAGTGCTTCACGGGGACGCCCAGCACCGGCTTCGGGACCGCTTCGATGGCTACCGCCGTCCACGGCGCCCGAGGCCCGACCGCAACGAACCAGGCCCCGTTGTGGTGACTGTAGTAGCGGCTGCGGTACACGAAGAGGTTGAAGGACGCGCTGGGAACCAGCTGCACCGGAGTGCCGGTGACGACGACCACCGGGGGCGGCGCCAGCACCACCGGCGGCGCCGGTACGGCGATGTTGACTCCGACTTTGACGTCGACAGCCGCGGCGGGGCCCGCGGAGAACGTGACAGCGGTCACGGCGAGAGCGACGAGGTACGGCGCCATTTTGTGCATGGGGGTCCTCCCAGGAACTGGCTCGGGTGCACGGCGGATGCCAGGGCCGAAGGCCCCCCGGTTCCAGGGCTTGGGCCGCACGCGGCGGCTGGCCGACGTCAGCCGTGTCGCCCGGCGTCATCGTCATGACGCCGCCCGGGCGGGGCGATGGTGCCCCACCCGCCACCGATGGGTAACGTTGACAGGGCGAGCCGGCCGTAGCACAATACCGCCTGCATGAAGTTCATGGCCCCGATCAACGTGAGGTCGACGAGCGCGGCACTCCCGCTCGCGAACCTGCTTCTGACCTAGGCGCGCACCCCTCTCGGGTGCGCGCCTGAAAGCCTCTCCCGAAGTCCGGGGAGGCTTTTTTGTTTTTATCGAGCCCGTGCGAGTTCGTCGAAAGGAGACGCCCAGATGGCGCCGAAGGCCGGTCCCCCCAGAGCGATGCCGTTCCAGCACTACCGCTCGTTCACGCCGATCCCGCTGCCGGACCGGACGTGGCCGACCAAGGTCATCACCACGGCCCCCCGGTGGTGCAGCGTGGACCTGCGCGACGGCAACCAGGCGCTCATCGACCCGATGGATCCGGAGCGCAAGCGCCGGATGTTCGACCTGCTGGTCAAGTGCGGGTTCAAGGAGATCGAGGTCGGCTTCCCGTCGGCGTCGCAGCCCGACTTCGACTTCGTCCGCCAGCTCATCGAGGAGAACCTCATCCCCGACGACGTCATCATCCAGGTCCTCACCCAGGCCCGGCCCGAGCTGATCGAGCGCACGTTCGAGTCGCTGCGGGGGGCGCCGCGCGCGATCTGCCACCTCTACAACTCGACCTCCACGCTGCAGCGGCGCGTCGTGTTCGGGCTCGACCGGGCCGGCATCGTGGACATCGCCGTCCGGGCCGCCCAGCTCTGCAAGAAGCTGGCGCGCACGATCCCCGAGTGTGACGTGCACTGGGAGTACTCGCCGGAGAGCTTCACCGGCACCGAGCTCGACTTCGCCAAGGAGATCTGCGAGGCGGTCATGGACGTGTGGGAGCCGACGGCGACGCGGCCGGTGATCCTGAACCTGCCGGCGACCGTCGAGATGGCCACCGCCAACATTTACGGTGACCAGATCGAGTGGTTCCATCGGAACGTCAAGGCCCGGGAGTCGATCGTGCTGTCGCTGCACCCCCACAACGACCGCGGCACCGCGGTGGCCGCCGCCGAGTTCGGCGTGATGGCCGGGGCCGACCGGGTCGAGGGCACGCTGTTCGGCAACGGCGAGCGCACCGGCAACGTCGACGTCGTCACCCTCGCGCTGAACCTGTTCAGCCAGGGCATCGACCCCAAGCTCGACTTCACCGACATCGACGCCGCCCGCCGCACGGTCGAGCACTGCAACCGCCTGCCCGTGCACCCGCGCCACCCGTACGTGGGCGACCTCGTCTACACCGCCTTCTCCGGCTCTCATCAGGACGCCATCAAGAAGGGGTTCGAGGCGCTCGGCAAGGACTACGACACCTGGGAGGTGCCGTACCTGCCCATCGACCCGCACCACGTCGGCCGCAGCTACGAGGCCGTCATCCGCGTCAACAGCCAGTCCGGCAAGGGCGGGGTGGCCTACATCATGAAGTTCGAGCACGGCCTCGACCTGCCGCGGCGGCTGCAGATCGAGTTCTCCTCGGTCATCCAGCGGCTGACCGAGGCCAGCGGCACCGAGATCACCGGCGATCAGATCTGGTCGTCGTTCCAGACCACGTACCTGACGGCGGGCCCGGTGGCGCTGGTCGGCCATCCGCTGATCACGACGGCCGCCGACAGCGGCGCCACGACCATGGAGTGCAATATCCGCATGGACGGCGTCGAGCGATGGATCAAGGGCTCCGGCAACGGCCCCATTGCGGCCTTCGTCGACGCGCTCGGCCGCGACGCCGGCGTGTCGCTCGAGCTCACGGACTACTCGGAGCACGCGCTGGGTGAGGGCGCCGACGCCAGCGCGGTGGCCTACGTCGAGGCCCGGACGGGCGGCAAGACCCGGTGGGGCGTGGGGGTCGACGCCAACATCGTCACCGCGTCGCTGCGGGCGGTGCTGAGCGCGGTGAACCGCCGCTGAAGCCGGTGGTAGCATGAGGGCCGCGTAACGACCGACTGCGACAGCGAGGAGGACACGGTGGACAAGCGCCGGCTGGGAAAGAGCACGCTGGAAGTCTCCGCCATCGGGCTCGGCTGCATGGGGCTCTCGGGCACGTACGGACCGGCCGACGACGTGGAGTCGACCACGCTGATCCAGCGGGCGATCGACCTCGGCGTCGACCACCTGGACTCCTCAGACATGTACGGGTGGGGTCACAACGAGGAGCTCATCGGCAAGGCGCTCAAGGGCCGGCGGGACCGGGTGGTGCTGACCACCAAGTTCGGCCAGGTGCAGAACCCCGGCGGCCCCAACCAGGTCAACGGCCGCCCGGAGTACGTCGTCCAGGCGTGCGACGCCAGCCTCAAGCGCCTGGGCGTGGACGTGATCGACCTCTACTATCAGCACCGCGTCGATCCCAAGGTGCCGATCGAAGAGACGGTCGGCGGCATGAAGCGCTGCGTCGAGCAGGGCAAGGTGCGCTTCCTCGGCCTCTCGGAGGCGGCGCCGGAGACGGTGCGGCGCGCGCACAAGATCCACCCCATCACCGCGTTGCAGAGCGAGTACTCGATCCTCTACCGCGCCGAGGCGGAGCAGACGCTGCCGACGCTCCGCGACCTCGGCATCTCGTTCGTGGCCTACTCGCCGCTCGGCCGCAGCCTCCTGACCGGCCAGATCCAGAAGCCGGCCGACATTCCCGAGGGCGACCGGCGGCTGGCCCATCCGCGCTTCCAGGGCCAGAACCTCGTGCAGAACCTGGAGCTGGTGCATCGGCTCGAGGAACTGGCGCACCGCCACGGCTGCACCCCGGGCCAGCTCGTGCTGGCGTGGCTACTGGCCCAGGGCCAGGACGTCGTCGCCATCCCCGGCACCAAGCGCTACGACCGGCTGCAGGAGAACCTCGGCGCGCTGAAGGTGCAGCTGACGCCGGCGGACCTCGCCAGCATCGGCGAGGCGGTGCCGAGCGGGGCGGCGGCGGGGCCGCGCTACCCGGAGGCGATGATGAAGGGCTTGCACATCTAGCGGCGCTCGGCGGCCGGCTCGGCTCGCTCGTCGAGGTCGGAGACGGCGAAGCCGATGACCAGCAGGACCTTGAACTCGTCGTACTTCGCGCGCCCGAGGGCGGCGGGCACGCCCTCGACGAGCTGGTCGGTGTGGGGATCGTAGGCGTAGAGCTGGAGCTCGGCCAGGCCCCGGTGCCGCGTCCACTTGAAGAGCGCGATCTCTGGAATCGGGATCGAGACGACGGGCGCCTGCAGGGCCGGGATCCCGATCAGCGTCTCGCCACGATCGACGCCGATTACCGTGGCGAACACCTTGAGCCGGACGTCGGCCTTCGTCGCGTCACCGACGATCTCGACGGAGCGCACGATGAGCTCCTGCTCGACGGCCGAGCGCTGGGTCACCGTGGCCTGGCGCGGCGTAGCGCAGCCCGAGAGCAGCAGCACCGTCAGCAGCAGGACGAGGACCGGCATCAGCGCCCCTTGGGCGTCAGGGCCAGGATCTGGCGATCTCGCTCCTCGACGGCGGTCTGCAGCATGCCGGCGCGACGCTCGTGCGCTCGCGCCCGGGACCGCCAGACGCTCAGACGGATCGCCAGCGGGACGCCGGCCACGAGGAGACCGGCGACGACCGAGCCGAGCAACAGGAGCGCCAGCGGCAGGGCGTCGTTACGCCACATCAGGAACCGGACCGTCGCCGGGTCGGTGTTCTGCAGGATGAAGACCGTGACGATGACCGCCACCCCGGCGACGACGACGTAGCCGAACCCCATGGTCCATCCTCCCTCAACCGGCCCGTCGATTCGGCCGGGTCCGCGTGACCCTCAGGACGACCACACCCAGTAGACGAACAGCCCGATCATGGTGACGGAGACGACGAGGTCGGCCGCGAGGCCGGCCAGCAGCCCAACCAGCGAGCCGACGCCGCTGCGCACACTGCCGGCGAGGCCGGTGCCGCGCAGCAGCTCGCCCGCCACCGCGCCGGCGACGCAACCGATCAGCAACCCCAGCGGGCCGAAGAAGATCCCCACCAGCCCGCCGATGAGCGCGCCTGCCACGCCCCACCGGCTCGCCCCATAGCGGCGGGCACCGAGCGCGGCCGCCAGGAAGCCGAGCACGGCGCTCACGGCGGCCAGCCCGGCAAGGATCGCCAGCCGGCCCCAGCCGAGCGTCTCGAAATGAGTGACGAACGCCCATAGCAGCGCGCCGGCCAGGATGAGCACGGGGCCCGGCAACCAGGGCAGGACCGAGCCGACGAGCCCGGCGACGAACAGCAGCCCGACGACGACGCCGACCGCGGTCAGCACGCTTGAGCCTGGTGGCGTGGCCGGCTACGGCTCGATCGCGTAGCGCGTTTCCACGCTGACCGTGACCTCGAGCTGGCCGGGCTCGACCGGCCCCGCCATCGTCGTCATCGCCATTCGGGCCATCGGCGGGGCCGCCGTCGACTCCGTCGCCGACAGCAGGCGTCCCAGCCGCACGCCCGCCGCGGCGGCGATCTGCCCGGCCCGGACGCCGGCGTCGCGCACGGCGAGCGCGCGAGCCTCGGCCTGGGCCGTCGTCGGGTCGTCGATCGTGAAGCGGATGTTGCGCACCACGTTGGCGCCGGCCGCCACGGCGGCGTCGACGATGCGGCCCAGGCCGTCGACCTGCCGCGAGCGGACCTGGGCGACGTTCGACACGCGGTAGCCGACGATCCGCACGCCCGTGTCCCCGGGCTGACCGGGGTGGCGCGGCTCGGCGATCGGATCGACGGTGTACAGCGTCGTCCGCACGTCGGCATCCGCCACTCCCAGCGCCTTCACCCGGGCGACGACCTCGCGCATCGCACGATCGACCTCGGCCGTGGCGTCGGCCAGACGCGGCGCCCGGGCTTCCACGCCGACGTCGATCACACCGGTATCGGGCCGCAGGGTGACGCGCCCGGTGCCGAGGACCACGATGCCGCGCTCGCCGGCCGCCGGGGCGCCGAGGCTCGCGCAACCTCCCAGGAGAAGGCCGGCCAGGACCGCCACGAGAGACCGAGTGATCACCATGCTGCCGACCGTAGGGCGGAGCCGGCCGCCCGTCAAGCGATCACCGCGCCGCCGGCGCGTTACAATCGACACGGGAGGGGGGCATGAGCCAGTCACTGAAGGTGGAGCCGATCGCGGGAGCCCTGGGTGCGGAGATCACCGGCGTCGATCTATCGAAGGATCTGAGCGACGACACGGTGGCCGAGATCCGCCGCGCGTGGCTGGAGCACCAGGTCGTGTTCTTCCGCGATCAGGACCTGCCCCCGGCCCGCTTCCTGGCCTTCGCCCAGCGCTTCGGGGAGCCGATCGAGTACCCGTTCGTGAAGGGCCTCGACGAGATGCCCAAGATCATCCCGGTCCTCAAGCTCGAGACCGAGAAGATCAACTTCGGCGGCATCTGGCACTCCGACACCGCCTACCTCGACGTGCCCCCCATGGCGAGCATGCTGGTGGCGCGCGAGGTGCCGGCCACCGGGGGCGACACCTTGTTCGCCAGCATGTACCTGGCCTACGAGACCCTCTCGGCCGGGATGAAGCGGATGTTGGAGGGGCTGGTCGCCGTGAACAGCTCGGCCGCCGCCGACGTGTCGCGCACGCGCGAGGATCGCATCAAGGACAGCGCCCGAGCGGATGCCAAGAAGGAATATGAGGCCGCGCACCCGGTCGTGCGGGTGCACCCGGAGACCGGCCGGCGCGCCCTCTACGTGAATACCGCCCACACGGTCCGCTTCGAGGGAATGACCGACGAGGAGAGCGCGCCGCTCCTGAAGTATCTCTACCAGCACCAGGTCCGCCCCGAATTCACCTGCCGCTTCCGCTGGCGCCCGGGCTCGCTCGCGTTCTGGGACAACCGCTGTGCCCAGCACAACGCCGTCAACGACTACCAGGGCCACCGTCGCCTGCTCCACCGCATCACGCTGGCGGGGGACAAGCCGAAGGGGCCGTAGCCCCCGTCACCACTGAAGGAGAATCAACCATGCCGCCGACCAAGCTGGCTCACGTCGTCTATCAGACGAACCGGATGCCCGAGATGCGTGACTGGTACGCCACCGTCCTCGGGGGCCGCGTCATCTACGAGAACCCGCACCTCTGCTTCGTGACCTACGACGACGAGCACCATCGGGTCGCCTTCGTCGACTTCGGTCCCCTGGCTCCCCGCGACCGGGCCGCCGGCAGCGAGCTCGGCCCCAAGGCCGTGGAGCAACCCGGCCTGCACCACGTCGCCTTCACGTTCGGCTCGATGGGCGAGCTGCTCGACAACTACGTGCGCCTGCGCGAGCACGGCATCCGCCCATTTTTCTGCGTGAACCACGGCCCCACGACCTCGATGTACTACCGCGACCCCGACGGCAACCGGATCGAGCTGCAGATCGACAACTTCGCCACCGCCGAGGAGGGTCAGGCCTGGATGACCTCGCCGGCCTTCGATCGCAATCCGATCGGGGTGGAGTACGATCCGGACGAACTGGTGAAGAAGTTCCGGGCGGGAGTCCCGGTGGCGGAGCTCGTCGTCCGCGACTGACGAGCCAGCGTCCACAGCCCCGGGTGTATCGTGAGCGAGTCGCCGACCCCCGGCGGCCGACCCTTATGACCGACCCATACCTCGGCCGCCGCGATCAGATGTTCCCGCAGCTGACGCCCGCCCAGCTCGAACGGATCGCGACGGTTGGCGAGCGCCGGCGCCTGCGGGCGGGCGAGGTGCTGTTCGAGCTCGGCGAGCAGAACACCCGCTTCTTCGTCATCATCGAGGGCGCTGTCGAGATCGTGCGGCCCGTCGACGGCCACGAGCAGCCAATCATCGTGCACGGGCCCGGCGAGTTCACGGGCGAGATCAACATGCTGTCGGCGCGGCGCAGCCTCGTCCTCGGCCGGGCGCTGGGGGACGCGTCGATCGTCGCCGTCGATCGCGAGCACCTGCGCGCGCTGGTGCAGCGGGATTTCGAGCTCAGCGAGATCCTCATGCGCGCCTTCATCCTGCGCCGGGTGGCGCTCATCGCCTACGGCGACGCCGGCCTCGTCCTCATCGGCTCCCGGCACTCGGCCAGCACCCTGCGGATCCGGGAGTTCCTGAGCCGCAACGCGCAGCCTTTCACTTATCAAGAAGTCGAGAGCGATCCGGACGTGCAGGCGCTCCTGGATCGGTTCCGCGTCGGGGTCGCCGACGTGCCGGTGGTCGTGTGCCAGGGCGGTCAGGTGCTCAGGAATCCCTCGATCGAGGCCCTGGCCACCGGGCTCGGCCTCAGCGCCGAGTTCGACGTCGGGGTGACGCGGGACGTGGTCATCGTCGGCGCCGGGCCCGCGGGTCTGGCCGCCGCGGTCTATGCGGCGTCGGAGGGGCTCGACGTGCTGGTGCTCGAGACGACGGCGCCGGGCGGCCAGGCCGGCTCCAGCTCACGCATCGAGAACTATCTCGGGTTCCCCACCGGCATCTCCGGCCAGGACCTGGCCGGGCGCGCGCTCATGCAGACCGAGAAGTTCGGCGCCGAGGTGGCCATCGCCCGCGGGGCCGTCGGCCTGGACTGCGCGACCAGGCCCTACCAGGTACGCCTCGCCACCGGCGAGGTCGTACGGACACGGACCGTCGTCATCGCCAGCGGCGCCCGCTACCGCAAGCCGGCGCTTCCCGAGCTCTCGCGCTTCGAGGGGGCGGGCGTCATGTACAGCGCCACCCACGTCGAGGCGCAGCTGTGCAAGCAGGAAGAGATCGCCATCGTCGGCGGTGGGAACTCGGCCGGGCAGGCGGCGGTCTTCCTCTCGCAGAGCGCGGCCGGCGTGAACGTGCTGGTGCGCGGCCCCGGACTAGCCGAGAGCATGTCGCGCTACCTCATCCAGCGCATCGAGGACAGCGCCAACGTGGTGCTGCGCGCGCGCACGCAGATCGACGCGCTGGAGGGCACCGGCCGCCTCGAGCGGGTCCGCTGGCGTCACCTCGACAGCGGCGAGGCGCAGACGCGCCCGATCCGTCACCTGTTCCTGATGACCGGCGCCGACCCGAACACCGCCTGGCTCGGTGGATGCCTGGTGCTCGACGACAAGCATTTCGTCAAGACCGGCGCCGATCTCCACTCCGCCGACCTCGAGAAGGCCGGCTGGGCGCTCCCCCGACGCCCCGAGATGCTGGAGACGAGCCGGCCGGGAGTCTTCGCCGTCGGTGACGCGCGCTCCGGCAGCGTCAAGCGCGTGGCCTCCGCCGTGGGGGAGGGCTCGGTGTGCGTACAACTGATCCACCGCGTCCTGCGCGAAATCTAGCCTCGCAGGGGGCTTGGGGCCATGTCGAGGCCCCATGCCTCGCGGTTAACGAGGAGCGCCCCAGCTCCGCCGGGGCGTGACGAGAGCGTGGGGGCTTGGGGGCCATGTCTCCGGACCGGTCGTCAGTGCCCCCGCTCATCGCCGCGCTCGGGCTCGGCCCGTGGGACTTCGAGATCGGCGGGACGATCAGGACGAGGTAGCAGCTCAAGCCTCGGGCGCCCCGGGCGCCATTTCCGGGATCGACATCACTCCGGGCTCGAACCCGATCTTCGGTCTCAACACGCTCGGGGGCGCTCTCGCCGTGCACACCAAGAACGGTCGCGATTTCCCCGGCACCACCCTCGAGGTGTCGGGGGGCTCCTTCGGCCGGTGGGAGGTGGAAGCGCAGCACGGCGGTTTCCGCGGTCCCTTCGACTGGTTCATCTCGTTCAGGGCGCTGAACGAGGACGGCTGGCGCGACGAGTCGGACAGCGAGCTGCACCAGCTCTTCACCAAGGTCGGATGGGAATCGGCGGGGACCGCCGTGCACCTGAGCTACGGGTACGCCAACAACGAACTCGTCGGGAACGCCCTGGCGCCCGAGAGCCTCCTGGCGCGGGATCGAAGCGCCGTCTACACCTTCCCGGATGAGACAAAGAACCTGATGCACCTGGTCAACGTCACCGGGAGCCACCAGCTGACGGAGAGCCTGCTGCTGTCGGCGAACGCGTTCTACCGTTTCTACCGGCGGCGCACCCTGAACGGTGATGCCGAAGTCGCGTGTGTCGACGATGCGTCCGGCGCTCAGGCGTTCAACATCAATGGCCAGCTGCTGCACCTGGGGCTATGCCAGGGCTCGGCGGCCGGGCTCGCCGACCAGGACGGCAACCCGCTCACGGGAAACCTGGAGCGGGAGGCCGAGGCCGAGGACCGCACGACCGAGACCGAGACGAACGATTGGGGCGCCACCCTTCAGCTCACGCACAAGAGTCGGATCTTCGGGCGGGGCAACCAACTCAGCGTGGGGGCCGCCTACGACCAGCATCACACGCGCTTCACCCAGAGCAAGGCGGACGGCGTCTTCGTGCCGAAGGGCAAAAGCACCGGGGTGAACCAGGCCGGAGACTTCGAGACGGCCGTGGACGTCAAGACCACACAGCAAAACATCGGCGTGTATTTCACCAACACATTCGACCTCACCGAGCAGCTGGCCCTGACGCTGGCCGGCCGCTACCAGCACGTGAAGATCGAGCTTCGCGACCAGAGTGGCCAGAATCCAGACGTCAATGGCGACCACACCTTCGACCGCTTCAGCCCCGCGGTGGGCCTGACCTATCGGCCGTTCAAGAACCTGACCCTGTTCGGCTCCTACAGCGAAGGGTTTCGGGCGCCGACGCCGGCGGAGCTCACCTGTACCGACCCGACCGACCCCTGCAACCTGCCCAACGCGTTCCTCGCGGATCCGCCGCTCGATCCGGTCGTGGCCCGCACCTACGAGTTCGGGGCGCGCGGGAAGCTGCCCTTCGGGCCAGGGATCGACTGGAGCCTCGCCTTCTTCCGGACGGACCTGCAGGACGACATCCTGTTCGTCGTCACTCAAAGTACGAGTGGTGGGTTTTTCCAGAATGTCGACCGAACTCGCCGGCAGGGCGTCGAGGCTGGGCTGTCGGGAGGATGGAAGCGCCTCCAGTATTTTCTCAACTACGCGTACGTCGATGCGACGTATCAGACCCACACGACGCTGGCCAGCGTCACTGAGCCCGCTGGGGTGCAAGTCAGCTCGGGTGACCGCATCCCTGGCATCCCCCAGCACAACCTCAAAGTCGGAGCCGAGCTCGCGATCCTCGACAATCTCTGGCTCGCGGCGAACGTGATCGCCGCGTCCGGAACATATCTCTGGGGTGACGACGGCAACGACTATTGGATCGGGGCGGCCGATGGATCTCGGGCGACCGCGTCGTGGACGGGCGCGCTCGCAGCAAGGTCGCACCCTACAGCCGGCGAGGGCCGATCACTCGCTGACCTGATCAGCGGGCACCGGAAGTTCGAGGTGCATGGTCAGGCCCATGTCGGCGTTGGCGGTCGCCCAGATGCGTCCCCCGTGAGCTTGCACGATTGAGCGACTGATCGCGAGCCCCATGCCCAACCCCTGCGGCTTGCTGCTGACGAAGTGCTCGAAGATCCGCTCCAGGTCCGCCTCCTTGACGCCGATCCCACTGTCACGGACCGCGAGGGCGAGGCGCCCCCGCGCTGGCTGGGTGGTTTCAATCAGGATGGCGCGCGGGCCGACCCCCGTAGCCTCAATAGCCTCGCAGGCGTTGACGACCACGTTGAGTACCACCTGTTGAAGCTGGACGGCGTCTCCGAGGATAGCCGGCAGCGCTTCGCCCCGCGCGACGCGAACCACGATGCGTTTCCGCTCCATGTCGGCGCTGAGCAGGCCGAGCGCATCTTCAATCAGCGCGTTGATGTCCACCGCGACGTGCTCCTCGTGCTCCTTGTGGAAGAGCGCGCGCATCCGCCGGATGATCTGCGAAGCACGGTGAGCGTCCTGGGCGATGTCCGCCAGAGCGTCCTGCGCCAGAGCGGGCTCTGCGGGTGTGGCACCCAGCAGCCGGAGCGCAGCCTGCGCGTTAGTCACAATCGCCGCGAGGGGTTGATTGATCTGGTGGGCGAGGGAGGCCGTCAGTTCCCCAAGCGTGGCGACACGCAGCACATGCGCCAATTCCTCTCGCTCCCGCCGCGCTTCCTCCTGAGCGCGCCGCGCTTCCTCGTGAGCCTGCCGCGTCTGCTCCTCGGCTCGCCGCCGCTCCTCGATGAGAGCCGCCAGCATCATCAGCGGGATGGAGATTGCGAGCAGAAAGATCTGCAGGGAGAGAGTGTTCTCTTCCGGCGACCTGGTCACGAAGGGACCGCGTCCCGCATAGGCGTACGACAGGGACACCCCCGCAAACACCACGAGAGAAAAACTCAACCCGCCTGGCCCCAAACGGACCGCGGCCCACAGCAGCAACGGCAGCGGCGCCAGGAGCAGCACCGGCATGTTCGCTGACGCCTCCCAGCCAAAAACCAGGGTGCCCATCGCGAGCATCCCCATCGACAGAAGACCAAGCTCGACGTAGCGTGGCCGGCGCGCGGTCCGCGCACCGACGAGTTCTCCCGCGGCCGTCAGGACAATCAACGGGGGGATCGTGCTGATTGCGAACACGTTCGCCAGGACCCGCTGCCGAAACGCGAGCCAGAAATCGGAGGCCCGGCCAGTGAGCACGAAAAGGAAGGCGGCCAGAGCGCAGGCGACCGCGGTCGCAGCGATGGCTGCGTGCAGGATGTAGACTGCCATACTTCTGAGACTGTCGAATCGCGGCGGAGCTTCGGCCGCACCTCGGACGGCGAGGGCAGCCAGGACCGCATGGAGGGCATTGGCTCCGACCTGACTGAGCATCACCACCGGTGGCACGTCGGGTTGGAAATTCGCGACGAGATGCAGGTGCGTGGGGACAGCGGCAAGCAGGTACACCCACCAATTTCGTGTTGGCGTAAGAAGCAGCGCCGCAAGGAGAATGGCAGTGGACGGCCAGATGGTCGCGATGCCGCTGGGCGGAAACCTGAGCCAAATGCCGACAAGCCCGCCCGCGTAGTAGCCCGCACACACCAACAACACCGTCGAGGCGAGCCAGGCAACGCGCGTCACTCGCGGGGTTTCCGAGTCCCATGTTTGGCCTAACATGGCGCCTCCCCCGACAGATGGGACACCGCGACCGTAGGCGTCGAGCGGGCGGGAGTCAAGTCGGTGGGAGAAGGGTGTGTAGGGAATACGTGATGTGGCCGCTTTGGACACGTGAAATGACCGCTCCAATTCGCCCCAGTGGCCGCAATGGCACCCGAGGGGGTGGCCATGGTCTATCCGCTGGGCGCGGTGGAGCGCGCCATGAAAGTCCGCGATGTGATCCTGCAAGCCCTGGCGGGGAAGCTGACGTGGATCCAGGCCGCCGAGATCTTGGGGCGCAGTGCCCGCAGCATTCGGCGGCTGCGGCTGAAGTTCGAGCGGTATGGCTTCGACGAGCTCTACGACCGCCGGCGCCGGACGCCCTCTCCCAAGCGGGCGCCCGTGGCCGAGGTGCAACGCCTCTTGGCGCTGTACCGCGAGCGGTATCAAGGCTTCAACGTCCGGCACTTCCACCACCTCGCGCGCCGCAAGCACCAGGTGCGCTTCTGCTATGCCTTCGTGAAGAAGGCCCTGCAGGGGGCGGGCCTCGTGGCCAAACAGCGGCCCCGGGGCCGCCATCGACGCCGGCGCGAGCCACGGGCATGCTTCGGCGAGCTGCTGCATCTGGACGGCAGCCGGCATCAGTGGCTGGCGCTGCTCCCGGAGCAATGGTTCACGCTGATCGCCGTGGTCGACGACGCCACCAAGCAAGTGCTCTACGCGCAGCTCTGTCCCGGCGGCGAAAGCGTGCCGGCCGTGATGCTGGCCCTGCGGGCCGTGCTCCAGCGCTACGGCATTCCCATGGCGCTGTATACCGACCGGGCGCACTGGGCGGTGCACACCCCCGTCGCCGGCGGGGGCCCGGCCCGCGGCCGGCTTACCCAAGTCGGCCGAGCCTTGGCTCGCCTGGGCGTCGAACACATCCTGGGCTATTCCCCGCAGGCGCGCGGTCGCAGTGAGCGCGCCAATCGCACGCTCCAGGGCCGCCTCGTCAATGAACTGCGCGTGGCCGGCATCAGCACCATCGCCGGCGCCAATCGGTATCTGGGCGAACACTTCATCCCCGAGTTCAATGCCGAGTTCGGGCGGGCGCCGACGCATCCCACGTCCGCCTTCGTCCGCCTCGGCCGCGTCGACCTCGAGCAGATCCTCTGCGTGGAACACGAACGGGTCGTCGGGCGGGATAACATCGTCACCGCCGACCATGTCGCCCTACAACTGGAGAAGCAGCCCGGGCGTCGTACGTGTGCGGGCCTGCGGGTGCTGGTCCGGCGCCACCTCGATGGCCACCACTCCGTCTGGTACGGCCCCCGCTGCTTCGGCCGCTACGACCGGGGCGGCCACCGACTGCGGACGACCTAAGCCTTGTAGCTCACCGAGCGGCCATTTCACGGTGTCAAACAGTTGCGGCCAACTCACGTATCAGCAACAGGCGGTGGGAGAAGGGTGTCTACCAGCCCGGATCTCTTCTGAGGAGGACGCGTGCGCTCAGATCCTACCAGCCGCCAGGAGGGTCCGAAAACTGCAACGTGATGTGGGAGCGCAGGCCGGCCATCGGACAGATGACGAGCCGGCTGCCGGACGGCTCGGGCGGCATCGGACCGCTACACGTCTCACCCTGGTGCGTGATGCCGGCGATGAGGAGTCCGATGCCGGACCAGTTGTCGAGCCACTCGCGCATGAGCCGCAGCTCCGGCGCGTTGTCGCGTACGGAGCACGGCGACGAGGGCGGCGTGGAGGCGACGACCGCGGGCGTCGAGGCGGCCGGTCACGCTCGACTGCCCAGAACGACGGCGATCTCAGCACACACCTGGTCGAAGTCGAGCGGCTTGAGCAACTTGCCGGCGAAGGGAGCGGCCGCCAAGCGCGGCCCAGGCTCTCGTCGAAGCCGCTGATCGCGATGACCGGGACCGGTTGGGGCTGCTGATTGACCTGCTCGAGGAGCCAGAGGCCATTCTCGTCTGGCAGGATCAAGTCGGTCAGGATGATGTCCGCGCTCGTCAGGAGCGCCAGGGCCTCGTGGGCCGTCGAGACGGCCGTGACCGTGGCGCCCTCGACGGCCAGCGTGTACGCGAGGATCTCACGGCCGTCGTCGTCCTCCACGACGAGGATCTTGATCTCCGCGAGCGACTGGGGCATGAGGTCCTACGCGCCGGCGGCGGCGAGCTCAGGCAGCGACATGGTCTTCCTCCTCGTCCACCCGCCGGGCCATGATGGCCCCGCAGTCGCAGGCGATCCAGACGATCTCGCCCTCCACGCCGGCGTCCAATTCGCCGCACAGCCGGTGGTCCGTGGAAGAAGGCGTCTAGGTCGGTCAGCAGGCTCCGGCCGGGAGCGTACCGCAACGCGCCGGCATCGGCGAGGACACTTGACCTTGTCCCCAGGGGCAGGGTCTACCATCGTGGCCATGAGCAAGAACGGCCTGTTCATCGGCGACGTAGCGAAGCACAGCGGCGCGAGCCGCAAGGCGCTGCGCTTGTACGACGCGGCTGGCATCCTGGCCCCGCCCAGGCGCACCGCAGCGGGCTACCGGGTCTACGGCTCCGAGGCCCTGGAACTGCTGGCGTTCATCCGGCAGGCGCAGCGGCTCGGCTTCACGCTGGAGGAGATCAAGGAGATCGTCTCGATCCCGCGATCCGGCTCCCGCCGTGCCCCCGCGTTCACACTCTGGTGCTCCGGAAGCGAGCTGACCTGGATCGACGACTTTTCGATCTGGCCGACATGCGGAAGCGCCTGGACACGGTGCTACGAGGCTGGCGGTCGCGATGCGGAACGGCCGCCGTGTGCCTTCACGTCGAACAGCCGATAAGGAGGAGAAGGAATGGAGAAGCGGGTGTCGCTGTGCCCGATGTGCGACCACTGCCCCGAAGTCGCCCTCGTCGGCGGTGAAGTGCAGATCGGCGAAGCGGGAAACCTCGTGGTCCTGAAGAAGGCCGAGTGGAACTTGTTCGTTGACGCGATCAAGTCGGGCCGGTTGTCGAAGGTCTGAGGCCAGCGGGCGGGTTAGCCGCTCGGACGCCGAAGTCAGCCGGTTCGGCCCGCCCCATCACGCTGTTCGCCCGATTGCCTTCCACCGCGCCCGCTGCACCGCCCGCCACGGCGTCGGCTCCCACGCCGAATCCATCTACGGCTTCGTGAAGGAACTCTCCGTGATGGACTGGTTCCCACTTGCCTCGATCGCCAGCACCTCGAACGCGTGCGTCCCTGGGCGGAGGGATGCCACGAATTCTGGTGTCACTGTCACGCTTGTCGGTACGAACGGACCGGCTCGTGCCACTGACCAAGCGACCACCGTTGCGGCGGTATCCTATTCGGCACACCGCCTGTTGCCCAGCTTAGGCCTATCGCATGAAGACGTACCGGCCGAGCAGGATGCATTCATCCGGGTCCGCACTATTACAGGTTTGTCCTATGGGCGCCGGCAACTGCTCCCACTGTCCATCGTTTAGCTTTGAAAGGTAGACGACAATTGCGGGGTCTTGATTGACGAGCTGAAGCTTGACGTTGTCGAGAAGAGTTGCTTGTTCGCTGCGTCACGCTCACCCTGAAAGCGCGCGGTCGTAGCGAGGGCTGTGCGAGGGCTGCTCTGGTGCCATGGCATTGGCTACCGTCATCCCGCTGCACGCGCCGGATCGAAGAGGGCAGAATTCGCCGGGTCCCTCACCAGCAGCTCGGCCATTCGCTCGGCCAGGGCCGTGATCGTCAGCAAGGGATTGTTGCCGAGGGCGGTCGGGATGATCGAGGCATCGGCGACGTAGAGTCCCGGATGGACGGCATCGGCGGCGCGGCCGGACGAGGTGTCGAACACCTGGCCGCGATGGTCGACGACACCCTCCCGGGCGTCCGCTCCCATGCGGCACCCGCCGAGGGGATGCGCGGTGGTGTTGGCACCTGGCTTGAACGGGCCGGGGCGGCCATCGAACGCGCTCGCATACTGCGCGATCAGCGTGGCCGTCTCGGCATGGCAGGCCTCGGCGGCGTAGCCGGGCCAGCGCACGACGACGGTGTCGCCCTCCAGGTGGATCTCGCCCGCCGCGCTGTCATGTCCGTTGGCGAGCAGCGTGATCGCGCGGTTGAGATCGGCCAGCGTCGCGAGGGCGATGCCGCGGGCCAGCGCGCTCGGGTGGGCCAGGTCTTCGAGGATCACCCGGCGGACCAGCGGCCGATCCGGACGACGGAAGTCGATGATGCCCTGGATGGATGGGCCCACGGGTTCCCGCGGGGTTCCCCCGGCCAGGCCAACACCCGCCGAGCTCGTGGACACCGGCCGGTCGGTGTACTGGTAGTCGACGAACCCGAGGTAGTTGCCGTTGCCCGAGAAGCCCTTGCCGAGCCAGTCCGAGGCCGTGATTTTTCCCGCGGCGCGTGACCGGAGCAGGATCTCGTTGGTCCCCATGGTGCCCGCGGCGAGGATCACCGAGCGCGCGGTGACGAAGCCCGGCTCGCCGTGGCCGAAGACTCCACGGAGATCCCCTGACCGCCGCAGGTAGTGCACCCGGTAGCCTTCCTGCTCACGCTCGATCCGATCGACGTCGATTTGCGTGAACATCAGCACCCCCTGCGCCCAGGCCAGCGGCAGGTAGTTCATATCGAGCGAGTTCTTGGCGCCGACGTTGCATCCCGTCGTGCAATCGCCGCACTGCACGCACCCATGCTGCTGCATCGCCTGGGCGTTCCGACGGGACGCGAACGTGACCGCGACGGGGGCGGGATACGCCTCCGCGTTCCACACGCCCCGTCGCTTCAACGCGTCCGCCGTCCCGAGATGGTTCTTGAGCTTCGGCGTGAAGCCAGCCTTGGGGGTCGTGTGCGGGTCCAGCATTTGCCGGGCCTTCGCGTAGTACGGCCGCAGGCGATCCTTGGACCTCAGCTCGGCCGGCCACCCGGCCTTCTCGAACACGGCGTCCTCCGGCTCGATGACGACGGCGCAGTTGATCAGTGACCCGCCGCCCAGACCGCTGCCCACGGCGACGCTCACGTCCCCCTGGCTGTACAGACCGAAGATCCCATGGGGAGTCCGCTCGAGATCCTGGTTCAGATACGTCGGCGTCCGGTTGAAAACGCGGAACTGTGCAAGCTCGTCCGGAAACGTTCCCGGCACCCACTCGAGCCCGCGCTCGAGCAGCCCGATCTTCACGCCGCGATGCCGGCAGGCCGACAGTCGAGCGGCGCACACGGCTCCCCCGTAGCCCGACCCGACGATGAGGACATCGAAGTCGGGGCGCCCCGAACGAGCGGCTCGATGGGTGGCCAGCGCGTCGGGGGCGAGCGAGAGCCGGTCGGCGCCGGTCTGGACGCTCTCGTCTCCGCTCGGCGGGACGACGCTCCGGCTGAGCGCGGCCAGGCTCTTGTGGTAGGCGGCCTGGGCCGCTATCGCGTGCTCGCGGGGGCCGGCCAGAAGGCTGCGCAGCACACATCCCGAGAACGCGGTCGACGACGCCGTGACCCCGGCGGCGGTGGCACCGAGCTTGAGGAACTCACGACGGCCCAGTCTCTTCATGGCAACCTCAGCTTCCCGGCACCGGCTCCTGGCGCGGCGCCTCCCCGTCGGCGACCCACGCCACCAGCAGCGGGTACGTGACCGCGAGCACAACCGGCCCCACGAACAAGCCGATCAAGCCGAAGGCGAGCAGCCCGCCGACCACCCCCGCGAAGATCAGCAGGAGCGGCAGATCCCCCCGCCGGATGAGCATCGGGCGCAGGACGTTGTCGAGGCTCATGGTGATGAGCGACCAGACGATCATCACGGGGCCCAGGAACATGGGCGGTATAAAGGGCTCTCGGCACCCCCATCCCCGCCCCCGCCGCCGCCGCTTCCCCCCCGGGCACAGCGCGGACAACCAGCGTGTCACGGGATTCTCTGCCGGAGCAGGGCGCCTGTCCAGAGGGATGCCCCGCCCCACTGACTTCGACGTCACAGGTCCAATCGACCGGATCGTCACCCAGATGTACTTCGACTGCGAACTACTGAACGAGAAAGACGAGTTCCTCCAGCAGGTCGGGTGTAAGGAGTGTTTGACGGCCAAGCTCGCCCCACCCTCGAAAGACGTCGAGCCCGACTCCCTGAATGGCGGTCTGGGATATCGTGCTGGCTCTCGGATGATGAGACCGATTCCTGGGTGAAGTCTGGGTAAACGAAAGGGGTTAGCGGCTCCTGCGTCCGCTAACCCCTCGTCGTTCATGGTTGCGGGGCTGGATTTGAACCAGCGACCTTTGGGTTATGAGTTCCCTCAGCCCCCGCCAACTACGGGACTTTACGATCCCCCGGTTGGCAAATCGTGACATCTCGCGGCAGGAAACGCAACCCCCGCGCAACCGGAAATGCTCTATGGCGCCCGCGGGACCGGCGATGAGCCAGGCTCACTCTCCAGGGCCGGCGGGACCAACGCCTCTCGGAGGTTGAACGGCACCTTGAGAGTTCGCCCCAGCACACCGAGGAGCTCTCCCGCGACCGCGGTGGGGGCCATCGGGACGATCTGAGGATCGGAGAGCTTGCCGCGCACGCCCGCGGGCACCGCGTAGACGCCGCCGCCCAGCACGTAGCCGAGGAATGGCACCCACTTCAGTAGCGTGTTGACCGCCTGCAGCGGCGCGACCGCGACGTTCATGTCGATCGAATCCTCCAACCAGTCGACCGAGCCGCGCGCCACCATATCGAACGGCTGGGCGTCGAGCACGATCTCGTCGAAGTGAGTCACGCCCCGGTCCAGCCGGCCCTTCACCTCGAGGCTGTCGTATGCGAATCCCGAGCTGCTCAGCCCGAGCTTCTTCCCGCGCAGCAGCTCGCTCGCATTGACCAGGTTCAGGATGTCGGCCAGCGCGGTCATGCGATCGACGCGCCCATGGCGGGCGACCAGGTGGAAGGGCCCTTGAAGGCGTTGCGGCAGGTCCCGGTATGGACCGGTCCCGGTCAGGCGCGCGTCGGCCTGGAGGCGGCCAGTGATGGCGACACCCTCCCTGGTGAGGCATCGCAGGGTGAGGTCGGGGTCGATGTCGCGCGCGCGCAGCACGACGTCGATACTCACCGTGCCGTGGTGAGCGCGCCCCCCTCCGGTCATCCCGATTCCGCACATCCTGGCCTCCCGGACGGTGAAATCGATGTGGTCTGGTGCGATGTCCATAGCGGCGAGCAGCGGCTGTATGTGGTAATGGCTGTGACGCAGCGACTGTATCGCCAGCCGCACCTTGCCTTCGACCGGGAAGTCCCATGAGGTCCGGCGTTCTTCGGGGCCTTGCCTACCCTCCCGCTCGTGAGCAGCGAGAAGTCGTTCCACCTCGACGGCGTCCGACTTGACGTCGAGGTCGAGGGCGTAGCGCTGGTCCGTGCCCCGGACCGTGCCGCTGATGTCGAAATTCGTGTCATGCACCGAGATGGAGGTGACCAGATGCAGGGAACGGTCTGCCGCCTTGATGGCGGCGTTCTGAACCGTCAGGTGCAAAAGCGGCGAAGCCCACCCGGGCGGGGTCAGGCGGTTGACCCGAAGCTCTCCGTTGGCCCGGAAGTCGCGCGGCTGCCTGAGCGGGATTCGGTACGTCAGCTCACCCGTCGCCCGAGTCTCCGGCAGTTGGGCGGCCCGCACGATCCGCTCGAGCGAGATGCCGGCCAGGGTCCCGGTGAAGCTGCCGGCAACCACGTCCTGACGCCATTGCATGGACATCCGCACCCTGGATCGCTCGTCCTGGATGTCCAGCTTGCGGACCTCGACCGATCCCGGTTGCACGAGCGCGTCGAAGCTCATCGCGGTCTTCCCGGCGAAAAGGAGCTCCCCTGCGGTCTCGAAGCCCTCGCTCACCGGCCACCTCAGCCGCACTCCGCGGGCTTCGAACGGGGCGATCCCGGCGGCGTCACGTGCGAGCCCGGTACGCTCCCCGCCCCAGGCGAGGATCTTCTCGCCGACCCGGCCGGTCGCTTGCACGTCCAGCCGCGGTGTCCCTTCGCCCAGGTTGGACACCGCACCGCTCACCCGCAGCGCCGCATCCAGCACCTCGGCCGTCACTCCCTGAAATGTGAGCGAGGCGAGGTCGCTCCGAACGCTTCCGCCGTCCAGCCGCACCTCCCCCGGAGCCTGGGGATGGCTCAGCCGCAAGGCCTGAGGCGTCATGCTGACGTCGGCAGACCAGGTCGTCGGCTCCTCCAGTCGTCCCGCGATTCTTCGGACCTGGACGAGGCCGCGCCCGCCGAGAACACGCAGGCCCTCGAGGGCGTTGGGCTTTTTCCACTGCTTGGATCCCCACTCGAACAGCTCGACGAGCGCCAGGTCGGCATCGCAGCGGCTGACCTCGAGCCTGGCCGGGGCCACGGGCGTGACCTGGCCGCTGCATTGGCTGAATCCACTGCTCCCAACGGTGCCCGTCAACTCCTGCACGACCAGCCCGCTGCCGTCGTACCGCGCCTTGGCCCCGGCCACCTTGATCGGCCAGGGCAGTGCCTCCAGTGAGGTCTCGGCTCGGATGGTGTCGGCCACGGCGAGCAGACGCAGCTTCCCGAACGTCCCATCCAGTGAGAGGGTGCCTCCGGCGTTCCCCGTCACGGAACGTAGTTCCCCCAGTTTCTCGCGCTCGGCAGGTGCGAGCTGCCGTCGCGCGAAGGCCAGGGCCTCGGCGAGGTCGATCCGCCACTGGGCGTTCGCCGAGATTCCCGTCTGGGGCCTGGTGAAATCCAGCTCGATGCGGCCATTGTTGACGGTGCTCTTGCCCGCGGCTGCGCGCACGGGCTGCGCAGTCAGTTTGCCCTGCACGAGCGCCAGGCTGGCCCCCAGATCAGGAATCGTAAGCTCGGGTCGGGTCAGGTTCAGCGCAACTCCGGCGACGGTTCCGCGCGCCTCGATGGCGTGCTGCCACTGCGCGATCCGATCCAGCTGGAGGGTGGCCTCGAGCCCGCTCAGCTGCCCGGCCGTGATCATCCGGGCGTACTGCTCGACCACCGGCGTGTCCGCCACCCAGGGCAAGACCACCTGCTTCACGGTGTCGAGCTCCGTGGGCTGCATCTTCATTTTCAGACGCTGCCGCTTCCAGCTGGGATCGAAGGTAAGCACCGCGGAGCCTTGCAGCTTCGGCGCCGCCGCGCGAGTGTCGCGGGCGTCGACCCGTAGCCCGGCGGCGGTCCACTCCACCCCGCCCGTGGTCGCCAGATCCCGGACGTCGAGCTTGCCGCCGCCGCTGCGGATGGCGAGCGCGCTGGAGCTTACGGCGAACGTCCCGCGCAGGGCCGGCGAGCCGCTGACCTGGACCTGAGTGTGCGTCGAGATCAGGCCCTGAAGCGGCAGAGGCCCGGTGGCACCGGTCACCGCCAGCAGCGCCGCGACGTCGACGTCCTTCGTATCGAGCTGGACGCTGCCCTCGAAGCGCTCCGGATCCAGGTTGATCCTGGCCTCCAGCCGCCGCGCGACGCTGGACGCGCTGGTGGCCTCGGCCTCGAGGCGCCCGGAGCGCTGGGTCGCGCGCACGCTGATCTCGCTCAGCGTCAGGCCCGCCTGATTGGACCACACCAGGGAGAGGCGTCCGCGCTCGATGGCGACGACGAGAGAGTCCAGGTCGACGACCCGCGACTGGGCGGCGAGGGCCGCGCGCAGATCCGAGACCGTGAAGGCGCGGGGGGCGGCCGACGCGGCGGGGGTGGGCGCCATGATCACGGTAAGCTCCGGGCCAACCAGCGCCACTTGGCCGAGCCGGATTTCGCCCCACAGCAAAGGCAGGAGCGCGGTGCTGAGGGTCAAGGTCTCGATCTTGGCCTCGATGATGCCGGGGATACTGAACGAGGCGTCCGCGGCGCTGATTGTCGGTGTCGGCAGCCAACGAAGCCGTAGATGGCTGAGCTGCCACTGCCCGCCCGTCGCGCGCGCCAGCTGCTGCAGCGCCGCCGCTCTGACCGCCTCGGAGTCCAGCAGCCATGGCAGCGACAGTAGTAGTGCGGTCACGATGATCAGGATCGCGACGGCGGCGAGCGCGACCCACTTCAGGATGCGACGCACTTGTTGGCGTCCAAGACGACCTGGCTTCTTACTTCATCGTGCTCGGGAGTATGAGGGCCATGCGCGGCCACAGCGTAACAGCACGCTCTCGTACCCCACGAGCAGCGTGCCCCCCAGCGCGAGCAGACCCAGCATGACGAAGATGACCATCGGCGGGTGTATCCGGGCGGCGAGGGTCCGGGCCTCGGCGATGTCGAACATCTCGTTCAGCGCCGGGATCAGCAGCATCCGGGCCGGCTCGCCGCCCGCGGCCCGGACCGCCGTCGTCGCCTTATCCCAGATTTCGTCCTGGATCCGCTTCGAGCGGGCGAACTCCTCCGCGGCCGCCGCCAGGTCCGGCAGCTTGCGGTAGGTCGCCAGCCGGGCGTCCAGGTAACGCCGGAAGCCGTCCTTGATCTCGGGCCGCGCGTCCGACGGCAGCAGATCGACGCGTAGCCAGGCGGTACCGATCGCGTTGACCTCCTGCACGATCAGCTGGCGGCGATCGTCGAATCGCGAAGCCGCCCCGGAGAAGGTGAACGCGAGCAGCAATCCGAGCAGACCGAACACCGAGCCTTCGACCACGCCGACTCCGGCGCGGGCTCCCTCGGTGTCCCGCGCGAGCCGGCGCGCGCCGATGCGCCGCCCGACGTCCTGGAGCACCAGCATGGCGACGAACAGGACAGCGACG
Source organism: uncultured Candidatus Rokubacteria bacterium (assembly GCA_963827505.1). GTDB lineage: Bacteria > Methylomirabilota > Methylomirabilia > Rokubacteriales > CSP1-6 > AR5. Next base: position 2,141,133 of record CAWHBD010000001.1, read on the forward strand.
ATCGCGAGCGCCGCAAGAGTGAAACTCATCCCCGGGGGTTCTCGCGCAGGCACCGGGGAGCCCTCGCCTCGGCGAGCGGCGAGGACGTGAACGGAGGGTGGGGCATCGCGTTCATTACCGCGAGGACTCGCACTTCCCCCTCACTGCCCGATGTCCTCCCACACGTCTAGAACCGCACGTAGAAGCGCAGGCCGGCGACGACGGTAGTGTCGACGTCGGTGAGTTGTCCCGATGAGGACGGCTTCTTCTTCAGTCGTCGGTCCGAGCTTCAAGTCAAGCGGCACCGAGCGCTTGCTCACGGTGCTCTGGGCAACCAACGTGTCCCAGGGGACCCCTTCGCCGAAGTCGATCGTGACCCGCGTCCTGGACGGGGTCATCGCTGGCGGTTCGGACGCACCGGAGGATGGGGGTACTGAGTTAGGGTCCGCATCGAGGCCCCCATCTAGATCAGAACAATCCGCGACGGCGGCCGTCGAACTCCACCCGATCATAGGAGAACACGCGCACGCGGTAGGCGTGGGCAGGCCCCATCGACACCTCGAAGTAGGTCCGCCCCGACCCGCCCAGCAGACCCGGCGCCCACACCACGCGCTGACCCGCGATCTGTCCCTCCGGGCCCAGGGCGTCTACCAGCAGACGGATGCGGTCGAACGTGTAGGGTGACGTGTTCGTCAGGTAGCCGCGGACGACGACCGGCCGGTCGCTCTGCTCGGGCTGCCAGTCGACGGCAAAGTGCTGCTCGGCGCCCGCCATCAGTGGCTGGAGAGGGCCGGTCGAGGCGCCGGCCGTCGAGGAGCTGGCCGTCGCGCAGCCGGAGGCCAGCAGCGCGACGACCAGCCACGCGCAGGAAACGCCGAGCCGGGACCGAGCGGTCGCGCTCAGGGGCTCACGCGAAGGTTCGGATGACGCCACCGGAAGTACGTGGTCATGGCGGCCGCGGCCAGGAGGTTGGCAACCAGGATCGACCACGACGACAGGGCGCGCAGCACCGGCGGGGCGAAGACCGTCGCCGCGACGATGAATCCGAACTGGAAGATGACGAACAGCAGGAGCACCCCGAAGCCCGCGCTCGGATGACGCTCGACGTAGTCCAGCAGGCGGGCCGCGATGCCGCCGAGACCGGCAAAGACGAGGACGTGGACCCAGGTGAACATCAACACCATCTCGAGCGACACCGGCACGATCTCCGGCGTGCCCAGCCCGGCGCCGCCGCGGAAGAGCGCGGTGCCAAGGATCGTCGGCGTCCACAGGAGCCGCCCCGACAGGGCGTCGAGGAAGAGAAACCACAGCGCGATCGTGAGCGCCCCGAGGACGCCGGCGATCATGCCCTCCTGGTACACCCGCGTGGCATCGAAGGAGGTCGAGCGCGGCGCCTCGGCGGGAATCGAGAGGTGAGTGGTCATGACCCTCTCCTTTCCGGGACAGGACCGAACCCTCGAACGTGTACGGATGATTCTACTCCCGGCTCGCGCCCTCGTCAGTACGGTTCGCGGGTCTCCTGGACCGCCAACCCCAGCGCGGCTCCGATCTCCCGGCCCAGCGCCCGACCCGCCTCCCGCTGCGTCCGCCCCACGAGCACGTCCGGCGCGCCGTCGCCGCCGACCAGCCAGATCCGTTCGTGCGGCCCTCCCTGGACGAGATCGGTCGGTCCCGACATCAGCTCGACGTGCACCCCCGAGAACCGACTGATCGCGTAGTCGCCACACGGTCCCGGCAGGCGGAGGCCGAACAGCGTGTTCGGCTCGATGACGACGCGATCCGCAGTGAGCGTGCCGATGGAGCCGCTCTGGAAGCGGCCGAACAGCCGGATGAAGTACGCGAGCATGATCCCGGCGACCGCCAGCGGCAGCAGAACCGCCGCCTCTCGCCTGACGAGGAGCCCATAGAGCACAGCGACGAGGACCACCGCCGCCGCACCGAAGGCTCCGGTGAGGATCATCCGCCCGACGCGGCTCGTATCGAACCGATACGGCAGCGCGACCGGCATGGTTAGGCCTCGCGAACGACCTCGCCGCCCACGATCGTCATCGCCACCGGCAGGTGGCGCAGGTCCTTCACCGGCACCCGCGCGATGTCGTCGCCCAGCACGACCAGGTCGGCGAGCTTGCCCGGCTCCAGGCTGCCCTTGCTCGCCTCCTCGAACGAGGCGAAGGCACCGTTGATGGTGTGCATCCGGATGGCCGTGGTCAGGTCGACCCGCTCGTCGGGGCCGCACACCTGGCCGTCGGAGGTCGCGCGGGTCAGCGCCTGCTCGATCCCGAACAGCGGGGCGTAGTGCGTCACCGGCGCGTCGGATGACCCGGCGACGGGAACGCCGGCGGCGATGAGACTCTTCGCCGGGAACATCGTATCGGCGCGGTGCTGGCCGTAGTTGGCGATGTAGCCGTCGCCGAACTCCCAGAAGAAGGCCGGCTGCATGATCGGCAGGATGTGCTGGTCGTGCACGCGCGCGCGCAGGTCGGGCGGGCAGATGCCGCAGTGCTCGATTCGATGGCGCAGTCCCGGGCGCGGCGCCTCCCGCTGCGCGCGCTGCATGGCGTTCAGCGTCTGCTCGATGGCGCGGTCGCCGACCGCGTGCACCGTGCACTGGAAGCCCTGGCGGTGGGCCCGGCCGATCAGGTCGTCGAGGTCCTCCTGGTCCCAGTAGAGGATGCCGTGGTCGTGGCAGTTCGACGTGTACGGCTCGCGGGTGGCCGCGGTGGGGCCGCTCGAGGAGCCGTCGGTCATCACCTTGAACGCGCCCAGCTTCAGGCGCGCGTCGCCCAGGCCGCTGTGCACGCCGGTGCCGAGCAGGCCCATGAGCGGGTGCTGGCGACTGTTCACGGTGGCGAACGCGTAGATGCGGATGCGCAGCTTCGCGGCCAGGGCCAGATCTTGCCCGGGGACGAACGCCGGCCCCACGAAGCCGCCCGCGTCGTGCACGCTGGTGCCGCCGGCCGCGATGTACGCCTCGTCGGCGCGCAGCAGCGCCTCGCGGAACTCGTCGGCTGACGGCTGCGCCGCTACCTGCAGCGGCGTCTGCGCGGTCTCGTAGGCCACGCCCAGGTGGCGGCCGCCCTCGCGGTCGTAGCGGCCGCCGGGCGGATCGGGCGTTGCGTCGGTGATGCCGGCCCGCTCCAGCGCCCGGCCGTTCACCGACGCGATGTGGCCGCACGTGCGCGTGAAGATCACCGGATGGTTGGGCGCCACGACGTCCCAGTCGAGCCGGTTCGGGTGGCGCTTCTCGGCCAGGCGCGACTGATCGTAGCCGCGCCCGCGGATCCACGTACCCGGCGGCTGGTCGGCGGCCCGCGCCCGCACCGCCTCCTGCAGCGCGCGGATCGACTGCATCCCCTTGGCCTTGCAGTCGATCGAGGTCACGGCCATGCCGATGCTGGGGAGGTGGCAGTGGGCGTCGACGAAGCCGGGGAGCAGCGAGCGGCCGCGCAGCTCGACGACGCGCGCCCCCGGTCCGGCCAGGGCACGAACGTCGGCGTCGGGGCCGGCGGCCAGCACGCGGCCACCGCCGACGGCCAGCGCGGAGACGACGTCGTTGGTGGCGTTGACGGTGTGGACACGGCCACCGGTGAAGATCAGGTCGGCGTGGGTGGTCATGGTGCGATAGCATACGCCGCATGCCCGCCGACCACTGGATCGAGAGCTACCGCGGCACCGTCTTCAGCTGGGAAGTCGACCCCAACGATCACCTCACCGTCGCCTACTACCTGGCCCGCTTCGGCGACGCCGCCGTCAACGTCCTGCACGGCCTCGGCCTTCCGCCGGCGCCCACGACCGAGGCCTTCATCCGCTACACGCGGGAGCTGCGCGCGGGCGACCTCATGCACGTGCAGAGCGCGGTGATCGGCGTCGAGGCCGACGCGCTCGTGCTCGGCCACAAGCTGCTCGAGACCACCGAGGGCGCGCTGTGCACCACCGTCGAGCACCGGCTGGCGGTGAAGCTCTCGCCCGAGCAGCGCCGGGCGGCCGAGGCCCGGCGCGCGGTATGGGACGGCCCGGCGCAGGAGCGGCGCCCGCGCCCGGCCACGCTGGCCGGCTTCGTACCGTCCGGGCGCGACGCCGTCAAGCCGACGGAGGTCGACGCCGGCGGCCGGCTGGCGCCGTCGGCGGCCGTTCACCGTTTCTCGGCCGCCAACGGGCACGCCGCCGCCGCCTTCGGCCTGACGCCGCGCTACATGCGCGAGGCCAACCGCGGCTTCTCCACCTTCGAGTTCCAGCTCGGCTTCGAGGCCGGCGTGCGGGTGGCCGACCCCATCGCCGTGCACACCGCCGTCACCCACGTCGGCAACTCGTCGATGCGCATGCTGCACGTGATGACCAACGAGCGCAGCGGCGAGCGCGTGGCCACGCTCGAGCAGTCCGGGGTGCACCTCGACCTCGAAGCCCGCCGGCCGACCCCCCTGCCCGACGCCCTCCGGACCGCCGCCCGCGCGCTGCTGGTCACCGCCGGCTAGCGAGGCCGCGCCCGTCTTCCGGTCGTTCCGGAACCGTCCGCGGCGGCCCGGCGTTCTGGCGGCGCCCCCCGGCTGGTTGCCGCCCGCCGGGCGCTGATCTAAGATGCGTCCGCCAACCACGCCGGTGACCACACGGCCACCCTGGAGGAGACGATGACGGCGACCCGCACGATGCTGGCCCTCGCGCTGGGGGCGCTGCTGCTGCTGCCGGTGACGGCCCACGCCCAGAAAAAGCAGCTGGTGGTGGCCCTCAATCAGGACCCCGACATCCTCGACCCGACCCTCTCCCGCACGTACGTCGGCCGGATCATCTTTTCCCAGATCTGCGAGAAGCTGTACGAGATCGACGAGGGGCTGCGCATCCAGCCCCAGCTGGCCGCCGCCCTGCCGGTGGTGAGCGACGGCGGCAAAACGGTCACCATCAAGCTCCGGCCCGGCGTGAAGTTCAACGACGGCACCGCCATGACCGCCGAGGCGGTGAAGTTCTCGCTCGACCGCCATCGCGAGATGAAGGGCTCCAACCGCCGTAGCGAGCTGGAGTCGGTCACCGCCGTCGACGTCGTCGACCCGCTCACCGTGCGGCTGAAGCTCAAGGCGCCGTTCTCCCCGCTCACCGCCCAGCTCGCCGACCGGGCCGGGATGCCGATCTCGCCGGCGGCCGACAAGAAGCTCGGCGAGAAGTTCGGCACCGCCCCCGTGTGCGTGGGCCCCTGGCAGTTCGTGGAGCGCGTCCCCCAGGACCGTATCGTGGTCGAGCGCTCGCCCCACTACTTCGACCAGGCCGTGGCCAAGTTCGATCGGATCGTCTTCCGCATCATCACCGACGACAACGTGCGGCTGGCCAACCTGCGCTCGGGCGACATCGACGTCATGCACCTGGTGGCGCCCAGCGACGCCGCCAGTATCAAGAAGGAGGGCCGGTTCGAGGTCTCCAGCGTCACCGGCCTCGGCTTCAACTCGGTCACGATCAACCTCAAGAACAAGACCGGCAAGACCAACCCGCCCGGCGACCTCGGCACCCCGCTGGCCAACGACCCGCGCGTGCGCGAGGCCCTCGAGCTGTCGATCGACCGCGAGGCCCTGAACCAGGTGGCCTACGATGGGCAGAACACCGTCGGCTGCGGTCCCATCTCGCCCAACAGCGTCTTCTTCGACAAGACGCGCAAGTGCTCCGCCCGCGACGTGGCCCGGGCCAAGAAGCTGCTAGCCGACGCCGGCCTGGCCTCCGGCTACGCGTTCGAGATGGTCATCGTCAACAACCCGCAGCAGCGGCGGGTGGGCGAGATCATCCAGGGTATGGCCAAGGAGGCCGGGTTCAACATCAGCCTGCGGCCGGCCGAGTTCGCCTCCGCCCTCAAGGACAACGACGACGGCAAGCACGCGGCGTTCCTGATCGGCTGGAGCGGGCGCGTCGACCCCGACGGCAACATCCACCAGGGCCAGTCGTGCGGGGGCAGCCTCAACGCCACCCTGGCCTGCGACGAGAAGGTCGACGCGCTCCTGAACAAGGCGCGCGAGATCACCGACGTCGCCCAGCGCACGGCCCTCTACCGCGAGGCCATCGACCTCATCGGCGCCCGCCGCAACGTCCTCTACCTCTACCACCCGAACTACATCGTGGCGTTCCCCAAGAACCTCAAGGGTTACAAGGCCGTGCCCGACGGACTGATCCGGGTGAAGGGGACGTCCTGGCAGTAGCCCCAGCGTGATCGAGTTTCTCGTCCGTCGCGCCTTCATCTCGGCGGTCACGCTGCTCCTCATCAGCCTGATCGTCTTCACTGGCGTGCGGATGATTCCCGGCGATCCCGCCCGGGTGCTGGCCGGCACCGAGGCCGACGCGGCCGGGATCGAGGAGATCCGCGAGAAGTACGGCCTGAACGCGCCGCTCCCGGTCCAGTACCTGCGCTGGCTGGGGCTGGCCGCGACGGGCGATCTCGGCGAGTCGATCCGCACGCGCACCCCGGTGGCGTGGATGGTCGCCACCAAGCTGCCGATCACGATCGAGCTGACCCTGCTGTCGCTGGCGGTCGCGCTGGCCATCGCCATCCCGGGCGGCGTCATCGCGGCCGTGCGCCGCAACAGCGCCTGGGACGTGCTGGCCAGCGGGGTATCGCTGTGCGGGGTGTCGGTCCCCAACTTCTGGCTCGGCATCATGCTGATTCTGCTCGTCTCGGTGCGCTTCGGCTGGCTGCCCGCCTCCGGCTTCGTGCCGATCGCCGAGGATCCGCTCGGCAACCTCAAGCGCATGCTGATGCCGGCCCTGGTCCTCGGCACCGGCCTGGCCGCGGTGCTGATGCGGCAGACGCGCAACGCGATGATCGAGGTGCTGAGCGCCGACTACGTGCGCACGGCCCGCGCCAAGGGGCTGGCCCAGAAGGCCGTCGTCGTGCGTCACGCCCTCCGCAACGGGCTCATCCCGGTGGTGACGATCCTCGGCCTGCAGATGGGCGCGCTCATGGGTGGGGCCGTCGTCACCGAGCAGATCTTCGTGCTGCCCGGGTTCGGCCGCCTCATCGTCGAGGCGGTGTTCACGCGCGACTACCCGGTCGTGCAGGGGGTCGTGCTGATCACGGCATCGTCGTACGTGCTGATCAACCTCCTCGTCGATCTGTCCTACACCGTGCTGAACCCGCGCATCCGCATCCGGGGTGCCGCCGATGGCGGGTAGCGCGGCCACTCCGGCCTACCCGCTCGCGGCACCGGCGGGGCCGGCCGCGGGGGCGAGCCTGCTGCATCGCGCCTGGCGGGTGGGCCGGCGCCGGCCGGCCGCGCTGGCGGGCGCGGCCATCGTGGTGCTGTTCGTGGTCATGGCGGTGGGGGCGCCGTGGCTGGCCACCACCGACCCGGTGCGGACCGACTGGTCGAAGATCCGCAAGGCGCCCACCTGGGCCCATCCCTTCGGCACCGACGATCTCGGCCGCGACGGCTTCTCGCGCGTCGTGTGGGGCACGCGCATCTCGATGCAGGCCGGCGTCTTCTCGATCCTCCTCGCGATGGCGATCGGGGTGCCGGTCGGGCTGACGGCCGGCTACTACCGCGGCGCCCTCGACCAGGTCATCATGCGTCTCACCGACGCCTGGCTGGCCTTTCCGTTCCTCATCCTGGCCATCGGCCTCGTGACCATCCTGGGCCCGTCGCTCACCAACGCCACGCTGGCCATCGGTCTCGGCGCCACGCCGACCTACATCCGTCTCACCCGTGGCCTGGTGCTGTCGACGAAGGAAGAGGAGTACGTGCAGGGGGCGCGGGCGCTCGGGGCCGGCGACCTGCGCGTGATGGCTCGCCACATCCTGCCCAACGTGGCCAGCGCCATCCTCGTGCAGGCCACCGTCGCCGTGCCCACCGCGGTCATCGCCGAGGCGGTGCTGTCCTTCCTGGGCCTGGGGGTGCAGCCGCCGGCGCCGTCGTGGGGCACCATGCTCAACGCCGCCCAGCAGTTCCTCGAGCAGGCGCCGTGGATGGCGTACTGGCCGGGGCTGGCGATCTTCCTGCTGGCGCTGTCCTTCAACCTCGCCGGCGACGGTCTGCGCGACGTCCTGGATCCGCGAGATTATTGAAGATCGGGGGGGAGCGAGCGCCGCTCCCCCCGATACCCCCCACCGACGCGCCAGAGGTCGGATTGCGCCGGCAAAGCCGGCGCTCGAATGTTGGCGGCAAAACCGGGTCGGAACTCGATCTCCGCGGCAGACGCTGGCGTTGGCGAAGTCGGGACCGGGCGATGGTAAGCTGGCCCGCGCGATGCGGGTGCACATCGTCGGCGCGTCGGGGTCGGGAACCACGACGCTCGGGCGGGCGCTGGCCACGCGGCTGGGGTGCCCGCATGTCGATACCGACGATTTCTTCTGGCGGCCGAGCGAGCCGAAATTCCAGCACATCCGCGAGCGGGGCGAGCGCCAGGCGCTGCTCGGTGCCGTCCTGGACCGGCATCCGGGCTGGGTGCTCTCGGGGTCGCTGTGCGGGTGGGGCGACGTGTTCATCCCGCGGTTCGAGCTCGTCGTGTTCCTGTGGCTGCCGCCCGAGGTTCGACTGACCCGCCTGCGAGCGCGGGAACGTGAGCGGTACGGCGAGGCCATCGCCCCGGGCGGGGCGCTGCACGCGCGCTACGAGGCGTTCATCGCCTGGGCGGCCGGCTACGACGCGGGGCTCGACGTGCCCGAGCGGTGCCGGCGGCTGCACGAGGAGTGGCTGGCCGCGCTGCCGTGCCCGGTCGTGCGGTTCACCGATACCGTCTCCACCGAGGAGCACGTGGCCATGATCATGGGAGGCACCCGATGAAGCTCTGCCAGTTCTTCCTGCCCGGCAAGGGCAAGCGCGTCGGCGTCGTCGTCGGCGATACCGTGCTCGACGTCACCGCGCCGCGCGCCGGCGTGACCTCGGTCATCGACCTCATCACCGCCGCCGGCACCGCGGCCAGGCTGGAGAGCCGCGTGCGGGCCCTGGTCAGGACCGCCCGCACGAAGATCCCGTGGGCCTCCCTCGACCGCGCGCCGGCGCCGCGCCACCCGCACCTGCTGGCCCCGCTGGACCCGCCGGAGATCTGGGGCGCCGGCATCACCTACCAGCGCAGTCGCGCGTACTACGAGGCCCACACCGGCGAGGGTGGCCGCACCAAGGGCATCTACGACTTCGTCTACGAATCCGAGCGGCCCGAGCTCTTCTTCAAGGCCACCGCCGCCCGCATGGCCGGCCCCAACGCGCCGATCAACGTGCGCATGGACTCCAGCCTGACCGCCGTCGAGCCAGAGCTGGCGCTGGTGACCGGCCGCGCTGGCGCGATCGTGGGTTACACGATCGGCAACGATCTGTCGGCGTGGGACATCGAGCGCGCCAACCCGCTCTTCCTGCCCCAGTCCAAGATGTACGACGGCTGCTTCGCCTGCGGCCCCGTGCTGGTGACGGCCGCCGAGATCGGCGATCCCCACGCGCTCGACCTCGTGTGCGCGATCCAGCGCGGGGGCCGCACGATCTACGAGGGCCGGGTCAACACCAAGGAGATGCGGCGGCGGTGCCCCGAGCTGGTCGCCTGGCTCGGTCGCAGCAACACCTGCCCGCCCGGGACGCTGCTCTCCACTGGCACCGGCATCCTGGTGCCGGACGAGCACGCGCTCGCCGACGGCGACGTCGTCGAGATCACGCTCGAGCGCGTGGGCACCCTCCGCAACCCGGTCCGCCGCCTGAAGGCCTGAGCCCAGCCCTCAGATCACCTCGCGCAGCGCCGCCAGCGGATCGGCGGCATCGGGCGCGGGCGCCGCCAGCGGCGCCAGACGGCGTTCCTCCGTCCGCGCGGCCAGAAACGCCACCGTGGCCGCGACCACGTCGGGATCGCGCAGGATGCGGCGATGGCCAAGGCCATCGGTCATCAGTAGCCCCGCCCCCGGCCAGGCGTGCGCGATCGCCCGGCCGTGCTGCCAGGGCACCTCGCCGTCAGCACGGTCGTGCACCACCAGCAGCGGCAGGCGGAGTGCCGGCGCCAGCGCGCTGACGTCGAACGCGGACAACGGCTGGCCCACGCGGGCCTCGATGCGCTGCCGCATGGCGAGGCCGACGGCGGGCGAGAAGCCGAGCGTCGCCGTGAAGCGCGTGGCCGGCCCGGTCAGATCGGCCGCGGGGCCCACAAAAACGGCGGCGCCGGCGTCGAGCCCCTCGTAGAGCGCGCGGGCGGCGACAGTGGCGCCGACCGAATGCGCGATGATCCCCGCCAGCGGCCCCCGCGAGGCCGCGACCGCCCGCGTCGCGGCCACCATCTCCGGGAGCGTGACCAGCCCCGTGTCGGTGGGGCCGTGGCCGAGCGCGTCGAAGGTCACCACCGAGAAGCCGCGCGCCACGAGCGGCTCCACGAACGCGCCGAGCTGGGCACCGCGGCCGCCCCAGCCGTGCACCAGCAGCACGCTCGGCCCCGCGCCCCACAGCCAGACGTCGACGTGACGCGCGCCCACCTGCAGCGGTCGCGCCCGCGCCGTGGCCAGTCGAGCGATCTCGGCGGCGGGCCAGCGCGGGCGGGGTGGCGTGAGGAACAGGCGCTCGGCCAGGCGCGCGGCCAGCGCCGGTGCCGCCGTCGACAGGGCGCGGTTGCCGGCCCGGGCCAGCGGCAGCAGGCGGGGCTGCCTCTTAGACCGAACGATCGTGCTTTTCTCCATCAACAGGTAGTCGGCATCGTTCATGGTGAGTCTCCTCTCGAGTGTTAGCGGAGCCGGCCGCTCGAGGCGGCGGCGGGGCTCGGGCGGCTGCCGGTGTACGAGGGCGCGCGGGCGGCTCGCACCAGCGTCTCGAAGGCGGCGGTGGCGCGGGAGCGGGCGCGGGGATCGCGCATAAGGCGCGAGGCGTGGACGAACGACAGGCCGATGCCCTGGCAGTCATAGGCGAACTGATCGCAGTCGAGGTCGGCGCGGAAGTGCCCCTCCTGCACCGCGATGCGGGCGGCGCCGCCGAGGGTGTCGATCCAGTCGCGTAGGTTCTGCACGACGAAGTCCCGTACGGGCCCGGGTCGATCATCCAGCTCGAACGAGGCGGCCATGAAGGGACAGCCGCCCGGCAGGTCCGGCGACTGCTCCCAGGCCAGCCAGCGATCGAACAGCGCCCGCACCCGCGGCTCCCCGCGCTCCACCGCGAAGGCCGGCTTCACCACGGTCTCGACCATCCGCGCCCCCGCGAAGCGGAGGATCTCGAGCTGGAGCCCCTCCTTGGAGCGGAAGTGGGCGAAGAGACCGCTCTTGGACATCTGCAGGGCCTCGGCGAGGCGGCCGATCGTCAGCCCCTCGAAGCCGATGCGGGTGGCGAGGCCGAGCGCGTGGGCAAGAATGGCCTCGCGCGTCGCCTCGCCCTTGGTGGTCGACCGAGCCGCCATGCGACCAAAATAGAACGACCGTTCGGTTCTGTCAAGCTCCCCGGGCGACCAGGGCCGCGCCGGCCACCAGGGCCGTCAGCTTGGCCCGGGCCAGCGCGCGCGGCAGGTACTTCATCCCGCAGTCGGGCGCGGCGACCAGCCGCGAGGCGGGCACGTGCTTCAAGGCGGCGTCGAGCCGACGCGCCACCGTGTCGGGCGTCTCGGCGGCGGTATCGCCCAGGTCCAGCACGCCGAGGACGATCGTCTTGGACGGCAGGTCCTTGAGCACGGCCAGGTCCAGTCGGGGCTGGGCGGCCTCGATCGACACCTGGGTGGCGGCCGTGCGCTCGAGCTCGCTGAGGAACGCGTAGCCGCCCGACTTCGTCGAGCCGGCCAGCGCGTGCGAATAGGCGTAGCCGAAGCAGAGGTGGATGCACGTCGGCTTGCGCAGGCCGGCCAGGGCCCGATCGATGGCCGCGAGGCCGTAGGCACGACCCCGATCGGGATGCGCCTGCAGATAGGGCTCGTCGAGCTGCAGCCAGTCGACGAGGGGCTCCAGCTCGCGCAGCTCGGCGTTCACCGCCGCCGCGTACGCCATGGCCAGCCGCTCGGGATCGCCGTAGTGCTCGTCCTGGGCCAGGCTCGACAGCGTGAACGGTCCCGGGACCGTGATCTTGATCCTCCGGTCGGTGATCCCGCGCAGGAAGCGCGCCTCCGGCACCGACACCGGACCCGTGCGCTCGATGGGGCCGATCACGCGGGGCACCGGCGTGGGCCGGCCCAGCCGGGCGATGGCGCTGCCGGGGCGCTCGGGATCGACACCGCCGAGCGCATTGGCGAACCGGTTGAAGTACGACTCACGCCGCTGCTCGCCGTCGCTGACCACGTCGACACCGGCGCGCTCCATCTCGCTCACCGCCACCCGCACCGCGTCGTCCTGAGCCTCCTCCAGCCAGGGCCCCGGCACCCGCCACACCTGAGGCATGCGGATGCGCGGCACGACGTTGCCCTTGAACTGGTCGCGATCGACGAGCCAGTCCGGCTGCGGATAGCTGCCGACGACGGTGGTGGTGATCACGCGTCGGGGCGCATCAGGTTGCGCAGTCGCTCCTCGGCCGTGGTGACCGGCGAGGTGCCCCGCGTCATCTCCTTGGCGATGGTCAGCATCGGGTAGCCGTTCTTGGCCTCTTCCTGGAATCGCGCGGCGAAGGCCCCGGTGGTGATGTCCTGCAGGATGCGCCGGAAGCTCGTCGCGATGGCTTCCCGATCGATCTCCAGCGTGCGCGTGATGCCACCGAAGAGCGCGGTGGGACCGTGCTCCTCGGAGGAGTGCAGGAAGCCGCCCTCCCGGAACGACCGGAAGACGCCCTCCATCTCGCCCGACATGTACATCTCCATGACGAGCGCCTCGGCCGGGATGCCGGCCTCGGTGCCCACGTCGAAGGCGAGCAGGATCGCCGTGCCCAGCAGGGCGCCGACGGTCTGCTCCACGAACAGGTCCAGGGAGGCCTCGCCGGCGGCGGTCATCTCCATGGCCCCCGCCCGGAGCACGCCGAGGCCATCGGCGAGGCCGAGCAGGCGGCGCTGGGCCTGCCCGGTGCGATCGGCCTCCACGCCCATGACCGCCCAGAATCCCTTGCCGGCCAGGTAGCGCGTGCGGGCCTGGACGCCGGCCATCCGGGGAGCGAGCAGCAGGAGGTCGACGTGGTCGGGGGGCTGCACGAGCTTGTACGCCAAGCAGTAGCCGGAGGCGAAAGCCATGGCGGCCCCCACCCGCAACCCCGGCGCGATCGACTCGGCGAAGACCTCGGGGATCACCTCGTCGGGCAGCAGAACGAAGACCATGGTGTCCGAGGCCGCCTCGAGCAGCGGCACCACCTCGAAGCCGTCGGCGCGGGCCAGCGCGGCGTACTCGTCCTCCCGGTTCCCAATGCGAACCTTAGCTCCCGAATCGCGGAGATTGAGCGCGGCGCTCCGTCCCAAGTTGCCGTAGCCCAGCACTGCCACGGATTCGCCGGCGAGACCCCCGGGGGGCGCATCGGCCGCATGGTATACCTTCATCGTTCCTCCTTCGTCACTCGGTGAGAGTTCGAGCCCGTCAGTAGCGGTTGGCGATCGGTAGCTCGTCGGCCGGGAACAGCGTGATGATCTGGGCGCCGCCCGGCGTCACGATGACTTCTTCCTCGATCCGGGCCGCCGACACGCCGTCGGTGGCGGGGCAATAGGTCTCGACCGCAAACATCATCCCGGCCTCCAGAGCCATGGGGTCGTCGAAGGAGTTGAGCCGGCTGATGATCGGCCGCTCGTGCAGGCCGAGTCCGATGCCGTGACAGAAGTTGAGGCCGAAGGCGGCCATCTCGCTGTCGAACCCCACGTCCGCGGCCTTGGGAAAGGCCCGAGCGATCTTGTCGGTGGTGACCCCGGGCTTGATGAGCGCGATGGCCTCGTCCATCCACTCCCGCGCCTTCTTGTAGGCGGTCAGCTGGGGCTTGGTCGCCTTGCCCACGCTGAACGTACGGTAGTAGCAGGTCCGGTAGCCGACGAACGACATGATGATGTCGAAGAAGGCCTGGTCGCCGGGCCGGATGATCCGGTCGGTGAAGTTGTGGGGGTGGGGACTGCAGCGCTCGCCCGAGATCGCGTTGATGGCCTCGACGTTGTCGGAGCCCATCTCGTACAGGCGCTTGTTGGCCAGCGCCACGATCTCGTTCTCGCGCACGCCCGGCTTGAGCGCCTCGAAGATGTCCTGGTAGACGCCGTCCACCATGGCCGCCGCCATGTTCAGCAGCGTCAGCTCGTCCTGGCTCTTGAGCATCCGCGCCTCCAGCATCACCTGCTGGCCGTCACGGATCTCCAGGCCGAGCTCCTGCAGGGCGAACAGGAAGGGGGGCTCGACCACGTCGATGCCGAGTGGCTGGTCGGCCACGCCCTCGGCCACGAGGATGTCGCGGATCTCCTGGGCGGCCTTCTTGAAGAGGCCGGCCCGGGGCGAGACGGCGCCCCGCATGCCGACCATGCCGGCCAGCGACTGCTTGGCCGGGATCTGGGGGGCGTAGAGCCGGTGGTGACGCGCGGCCGAGCCGAAGTCCCACACCCAGGGCTCGCCGGGACCGGTCAGCAGGCACCAGCGCGTGAGCTTGTCGCGCGCCCACTCGCCGATGACCGTGCCCGAGAGATAGCGGATGTTGTACTGGTCGAACACCAGCACGGCGCCGAGGCCGGAGGCGGCCAGCGCCTGGCGCGCGCGGCCGAGCCGGTAGGCATGCAGGCGCCGGAAGTCCACGCGCTCCTCGAAATCGACCTGCATGTGCCCCGGCGCCTGAAGCGGCCGGTCCCACCGGTGGCGTGGATCCACGTCGGCGGCGGTCACCGCCCGTGCTGCCGGCGGCTCTGACTTGCGGGCCATTGCGACCTCCTTGCGGTCGGTCGCTACTCTACCTTGAGTCGCGCCGGGCGCCCAGCACCGGCGACGTGCGGGCGTCGAGGTCGAGCGGGAGGGGTCGGCCGCACGCCGGCGCACCGCCTGTCTATAATACGACCCCGGAGGTCCACCGATGCGCCGACCGTCCCAGCCCGAGCTCTATCGCCCGCGCCTGACGTACCCCGAGATTCCCTACGGGGCGATGCTCGACCGCCCGGTCACGCTCTATCCCGAGCGCGAGGCGCTGAGCTTCAAGGACGTCAGCCTGACCTTCCGCGAGCTGGAGGGGCTCGTCAACGCCTTCGTCGGCACCCTCCGGAGCCTCGGTATCGGCCGGGGCGACCGGGTGTGCCTGTTCATGACCAACCGGCCGGAGTACGTGATCGCCTTCTACGCCATCGCCCGGCTGGGCGCCGTCTCCAGCCCGATGAACCCCTCCTACAAGGAGCGCGAGGTCGCCTATCAGCTCGGCGACGCCCAGGCGGTGGCGGTCGTGGTGCAGCAGGATCTCCTGCCGATCGTCCGCGCCGTCCGGGGCGAGGTGCCGCGACTCAAGCACGTCATCGTCGTCGGGCCCGGCGCCGAGGCCGCCCCCGACGTGGTGCGCTTCGCCGACCTCATCGCTACCGCGACCACGGCCCGGCCGCCGGACCTCGACATCCCCGGCGACGAGCTGCTGGTGCTCCCCTACTCGAGCGGCACCACCGGGCTGCCCAAGGGCGTGCTGCTGAGTCACAAGGTCTTCCTCTCGAACAACATTCAGTTCATGTCGGCGATCCGCGCCACCGACGCCGACACCTTCATGGTGTTCCTGCCCTTCTATCACATCTACGGGCTCATGCTGATGGGCGGTGCCGTCCACGGCGGCACCCGCATGGTCGTGATGGAGCGCTTCGACATGGCCGAGTCGTTGCGGCTGATCGTGGAGAAGCGGGTGACCATCGTGTTCGTGGTGCCGCCGATTTTGCTGGCGCTGGCCAACAAGCCCGACATCGGCAAGGTCGACTTCAGCAGCGTGAAGATGTTCATGGTGGGCGCCGCCCCGGTGGCGCCGGAGCTCGCCCGCCGGGTCACCGAGCTGACCGGGGTGAGGGTCGTGCAGGGCTACGGCCTCACCGAGGCGGGGCCGGTGACACACCTGAACCCCGTCCACGACGACGAGTTCCTCACCATCGACACCGGCGGCCTGCCGGTGAACGACACCGATCAGAAGATCGTCGATCTGGAGACCGGCGAGCGCGAGCTGCCGGTGGGCGAGGTCGGCGAGATCATCGTGCGCGGCCCCCAGGTGATGCTCGGCTACTGGAACGCGCCGGAATCCACGGCGGCGGCCCTGCGCGGCGGCTGGCTCTACACCGGCGACATCGGCCGCCTCGACGACCAGGGCTACCTGACCATCACCGACCGCAAGAAGGAGATGATCAAGTACAAAGGCTTCGGCATCGCCCCCGCCGAGATCGAGGCGCTGCTGTTCGAGCACCCCGGCGTGGCCGACTGCGCGGTGATCGGCAAGCCCGACCCCGACGCCGGCGAGGTGCCGAAGGCCTTCGTCGTCCGGAAGGACCCCGCCCTCACCGCCGAGACGCTGCTGGAATGGGCGCGCGGCCGGCTGGCCGGCTACAAGACACTCCACGAGGTCGCGCTCGTGGACGCGATCCCGAAGACGGCGTCCGGCAAGATCCTGCGACGGGTGCTGAAGGACGAGGAGCGCAAGCGCCTGGGGCTCGCGTAGCCGATCCCGCTCAGCGTGGCGTTGCGTATCGGCGGCGCCAGGCCGCCGGCGGGACGCCGGTCAGCTTCTTGAACGCGCGGCTGAACGCCGCCTCCGAGTCGTAGCCCACCCGGAGCCCCACCGTCGAGACCTTCGCCTCGCCGTCGGCCAGGAGGCGGGCGGCCACCTGCATGCGCCAGCGCGCCAGGTATTGCATCGGGGGGTCACCGACGAAGTGGGTGAAGCGCGCGGCCAGCGCCGACCGGGAGAGGCCCACGTCCCTCGCCAGCCGCTCGAGCGTCCAGTCCTCGGCCGGGCGCCCGTGCAGCAGGGTCAGCGCGCGCCCCACGATGCGGTCCCGCAGACCGGCCAGCCAGCCCGTCTGCTCGGCGGGCAACCCGGCCAGATAGCGCCGGACGACCTCGACGAACATCAGCTCGCTCAGGCGGAGGCGGACGCACTCGCCGCCCGCCCGCCGCTCCTGTGATTCCGCGATCGCGAACTCGATGAGCCGGCCGAGCGGATCGCCCGTCGCGAAGGCCTCCCGCACGTGCAGCAGGCGCGGCAGCGCAGCCAGGAGCGGGTTGAACGGATGCACGTCGCAGCCCAGGAACCCGCACACGAGAGCCAGCCGCTCGCGGCCGCCACCCTCCTCGACCACCGTGAAGGGCAGGCGGCCCATGATCATCTGCCCCATGAACGCCAGCACCTCAGCCGGATCGGGCCCGCCCCGCAGCCCCGGCGCCATCGACATCACGTAGGCGTCTCCGTGAGGGAAGACGAGGACGTCACCTGTCTCGAGCTGGACGGCGGCACCGTCGAGCAGGGCGCCCCAGCACGAGCCGCGCGTAACGACGTGGTAGGAGATCACGTGCTGGGCCCGCGGCAGGGTAACCGAGGCGAGCGCGGAGGTGTCGGGCATCTCGATCACCCACGGCGAGGTCGCGTCCACCCGGAAGAACACGGCGCCGGTGAGCCGCACCGCCCGCAGCACGTCCGAGAGGGGATCGATCCCCGACCCCTCGCCCTCGGCGGACGCCTGAGCAAGGGATCCGGACGCGCCGTCATGGTGCCCGCCCACGGCCGGATCATACACTTCGGGCAGGAGGAAGCACCGATGGCGACGGCGAACGAGACCTTCCGACTCTCGGCGGCGGCGGCCGAGATCTACGAGTCGCAGTTCGTACCGGCGCTCTTCGCGGAGTGGGCGCCACGCCTGATCGATCTGGCCGGCGTCACGCCGGGCCAGGCCGTTCTCGACGTGGCGTGCGGCACCGGCATCGTCGCTCGCACGGTCGCCGACGCTCAGCGCGGCCGCGGTCGTGTCGTCGGGGTGGACCTGAACGAGGCGATGCTGAAGGTGGCGCGGCGCGTGCGGCCGGAGATCGAGTGGCGCCAGGGCGATGCCGCGCGCCTCCCCTTCCCGGACGGGGGCTTCGACGTCGCCCTCTGCCAGATGGCGTTCATGTTCTTCCCGGATCGGAGCCAGGTCTTGCGCGAGATGGCGCGCGTCGTCACGGCCGGCGGCATCGTGGCCCTCTCGGTCCCGAGCCGGCTCGAGGCGCAGGCGGCCTACGCGCCGTTCGTGGAACTGGCCGCGCGGCATGCCGGGCCCGAGGCCGTCGGCCTCCTCGGCGCCTACTTCGCCAGCGGCGACCTCGACGAGCTGCGGGGCCTGGTGACGGGGGCAGGGCTGCAGATCACGGCGACCCGGACCCACGTGGGGACGGTCCGGTGTCCCTCGATCGACGCCTTCGTGGCGACCGAGGTGGAGAGCACGCCGCTTCGCGAGCGGATCAGCGACGAGGTGTACGCCCGTATCGTGGAGGAGGCGCGCGAGGTGCTCCGGTCCTTCACGAGGCCGGGCGGCGCCGCCGAGATCCCGCTCGAGGGGCACGTGATCGCCGCCCGCACGCGCGGAGCGGCGATCACGCCAGCCGCATGAGCTCCAGCGCGGCGCGACCGAGCAGGCCGGTCGCGCTCGCCAGCGTCTCCGGCATCTCGAAGTGGTTCAGGCCGGAACCGACGAGGAGCCCGCGCAGCCGGCCCCTCCGCTCCAGGGCGGCCGCGAACTCCCGCGACTGGCGCTGGAACTCCGGCGAGTCGCGCTCGCCGTAGGCGACGATCACCGGACAGGCGAGCCGTTCGAGGTGGCGCTGGGGGCTCAGCTCGTGCTCGATCCGGTCGTCGAACTTCACGTAGGACGATCGAGCGGACAGCCGTACCGCCTTCAGGTCGTACATGCCGCTGACGCACAGCCCGCCCTTGACGAGGTCGGCCGGCAGCCCGTGGTCCTTCACCCAGTCGGTCATCAGGACGTTGCCGGCCAGGTGGCCGCCCGAGGAGTGCCCGCCCACGTAGATCCGGGCCGGGTCGCCGCCGAAGCTCGCCGCGTTCGTCGCCACCCACGCTACCGCGCGCCGCACCTGGGCGACCATGCCGTCCAGGCCGACATCCAGGACGGTGGCGAAGTCCGGCACCACCCAGTGGGCGCCGGCCCCCACGAACGTCTCGGCCGCGTAGGCCTGGGCGCGCGCTTCCCCGCCTCGCCAGGCACCGCCGTGCAGGAAGACCATGACGGGCGCGTCCGCCCGTGTGGTCGCGTACACGTCGAGCTGCTCGGCGGCGGTGGCGCCGTAGGCGAAGCGGCGCGGCGGGCCCAGCCGCGCCCGCACGGCGTCGCTGGCCGCCGCGCGGCGCTGCAGCACCTCCTGCATGTTCGACGCCCACGCGGGCTGGTCGTAGGCGCGGTCGAGCGCGGCTTGGTCGTAGTCGAGGAAGACCTTCGCCACCCGCGTCAGCGCGCCCGGCGCAGCTCCAGGAAGTACTGGTGCGGCAGGAACGTCCGCTCGCCGACGAGCCGCAGCCCGGCGCGCCTGGCATCACGCAGGAACCGCGCACGCGGCACCCGTCGCTTCGGGGGCGGTCCGAACTCCGACTCCTCGTTCCAGTCGACGTTGATCACCCGCGCGCCCCGGGGTAGCCGGCTGACCAGCCGCCGCAGGAAGGCCGCCCCCCCGTGCATGTGGTGGTAGACGTTGATGATGACGGCGACGTCGCAGCGGCCGGCGGGCAGCAGCGGGTCGTCGTCACGGCTCAGCACCGGCGTGACGTTGCGGACGCCGGCTTGCTTCATCCGCTTGCGCATCACGTCGAGCACGGCCGGCTCCGGATCGAGCGCGTAGACGTGACCGGTGGGGCCGACCGCGCGGGCCAGCCGCGGCGTGAAGTAACCGGGGCCGGAGCCGACCTCGGCGATCACCTGGCCGCGGCGCAGGCCGAGCGCGCGCACCACCGCGGCCGGCTTCTGCCACTTCGCGCGGCGCGGTGCCAGCTGCCGCTTGAGCGCGCCCTTCAGCTCCTCAGGCGTCATAGATCTTCTTCAGCTCTCCGGTCGCCCACGCAACCGCGTCCTCGGCCTTCATCCCCTGGATGGCCTTCGCGAACATGTCGACGATGATGTATTTCGACAGCACCTCGGTCGCCTTGCGGCCGGGCGGTCCCGCGTGGCCGACCTGGCGTGCCGAGGCCAGCGTCTCCGGAAACACCGAGGTCCGAGGGTCCTTCTTCCACAGCGCGTGGTCGCGGTAGGCCTGCGTGGCGGGGATGCCGAAGGTGTCCATGGTCTCGAAGTAGGGATCGAACCGTGCCCGGTCCATGTAGAACCGGATGAAGTCCTTGGCGACCTTCTGGTTCTTGCTGTACTTCAGCACCACCGAGTTCCAGGCGGGGAGCCAGTAGAAGCGGCCCGCCGGGCCGGCCGGATAGTGGCCGTGGTTGGTGCCCTTGTAGACGTCGGGAAACTTCTGGCGCGCCGCCACGTAGATGCTGGGCGCGTTGCCGGTGAGCGAGATCTCGCTCGACAGGAACGCGCGGTTGTTGTTGCTGTCGTCCCAGGCCAGGCCGCCCTCGTCGAAGACCTCTTTCCACAGGACGTTGTTGAACTTCACCGCCTCCACCGTGTTCTTGCTGTTCAGCACCACGGTGCGGCCGTCGCGCTGCACCTCCATGCCGCCCCACATCCACACCAGCGGATAGCACCAGTTGTTGGGATCGTTGATGCTGTGGCCGAAGGCCTGGCCGAACGGCTTGCCCTTGGCCTTCATGGCCTTGCCCACCTTGCGGAAGTCGTCCCACGTCTTCGGGTACTCGAAGCCGGCTTCCTTCAGCCAGTCCTCGCGGTACGTGATCGCCCACGAGATGATGAACTGCGGCACGCCGATCCAGCGGCCGGCCGCCACGCAGTTGACCTTGGCGTAGTCGTACCACCCGCCCTGCTTGCCGGCGATCTCCTCGGCCACGTCGCTCACGTCGACGAGCGAGGATTCGTACAGGTGAGCGTGGTTGTTGGCCAGGATGATGATGTCGGGCCCGGCGCCGCTCTGGATGGCCGCCGTCACCCGCGTCTGGATATCGTTCTGGTTGATCCGCTCGATCGCGACCTCGACGCCGGCCTGCTTGCCGAACTCCTTGGCCTGGGCCTCGAACAGCGTGTCGGCGGCCGGGATGAAGTGCGACCACTGCAGCAGGTGCAGGCGCGTGCCCTGCGCGGAGGCCGGCGCCCGGCGGGCGGCGACGATGCCTTCGATACCGGTCGCCGCGGCGGCGGTGCCGGAGAGGGCCAGGAAGGTGCGGCGGCTGAGCGCGCTCATGGGATCCTCCACGCGCCCCGCCATCGTTGGCGGCAGCGCGTGGGCATCCTAGCGCGGGGGCCGGCGCGGGGAAAGCCTCAGCGCGGCAACCCCGTGCGGGGATCGACGGTCGACGGCGTGATCGGTTGTCCCGCCGGCGGCGCCGAGCGCGGCGGACCCGTGTTGGGAATCGGCGGCGGCGCCGCGGGCGGCACCGGCACCGACGTGGTGCCGCCGGACGGCGAGGGCAATCCCGTCCGGGGATTGGTCTCGGGCTGGCTTGTCGGCAGCCCGGAGCGCGGCTCGATCGTCGAGGGCGCGCCGAGCGGCGGGCTCGGCGTCGTCGGGGGCGACGGTGGCGCGGTCAACGGCGGCTGGCTGGGCCGCGGTCCCGAGGTGGCGCCGCCGGTCTGCGCCAGGGCCGGGCCGGCAACGAGGAGCAGCGCCGCCAGGGCCGGCACGAGGACTCGAAACGTGGTCATTCGACTCTCTCCTTCAGCGACCCGGCGTCGCCGGGCGCGTTCGTGGATCGACGAGCGCGCCGGTGGCTGGGTCGATCAGCTGCCCGGTGCGCGGGTCGACCACCGGTGCCGTCGGCACGACGCCCACGGGTCCGGTCGTGAACGACCCGCCGATGAGGGGTGACGGTGTCGTGGTCGGACTCGCCGACGGAGGGAGCGTCGACGGCAGACCTGGGCGCGGGTCGGCCGGCATCGTCGCTGGCAGACCCGAGGGCGGCGCCGGCGCCGGCACGGTCAGGCGAGGGTCCGGTCCCTTCAGCACCGAAGGTGTGCGGGCCGGCGGCGGCGTGTTCGGCGGCACCCCTCCCGCAGGGCCCACCTGCGCGAGCGCCGGCGAGGCGGCCAGCGTGATCAGCGCCGCGGCCAGAATCGAACGAGCCCTCGCCTTCATCGCGCACCTCCCTCGCCCGGCAGACTCCAGGCCTACTTATCGAGGGAGCAAGGACGGTGCCGGTGACGCCCGGCGACTGTCGACGTGGCCGGGACTACCGGCCGATCTGTGCGCGCAGGAACGCGCCGACGGTGGCGTTGTACGCGCCGGCGTGGATCCCGGGGGCACCGTGGCCGCCGGTGTCGAGCACCACCAGCTTGGCGCCGGGGATGCGGCTGGCCAGCTCGTCGGAGTAAAAGCGCGGCGTAATGATGTCGTCCTGGGCGACGACGACCAGCGTCGGCACGCGGATGTCGCCCAGCCGGGCCCGGCGATCGTGGCGCAGGATGGCGTCGATACGACTGGCCGTCACCTCGACCGGCGCGGCCTCGGCCAGCGCAGCCTGATGCTGCTCGGTCAGCAGCGCGTCGTTGGCGCTGATCCACGCCGGTGGGGTCATGAACAGGGCCGAGGCCCGCACGTAGGCCTCCACCCCCTGGCTCAGCAACACGCCTTTGCGCGACTCGAACAGCCGCTGGAAGTACGGATCCGGCCCCGCCCAGGTGGCGCTCAGCACCAGGCTGCGCAGCCGCCGCGGATGCTCGAGCGCGAACACCTGGCCAATGGCGCCGCCGGTGGAGTGGCCGACCAGGTGCGCGGCCTCGATGCCGAGCGTGTCCATCAGGCGCACGAGGTCGGCGGCCATCTGCTCGACCGAGTAGCGGATGCGCGAGTGGGAGCTGCGGCCGGTGCCGCGATGATCGTGGACCACCACCCGGAAGTCGCGCGCGAAGTCCGGCACCTGGCCGGCCCAGAACGAGCCGCGCCCAGACAGCCCCGGGACGAGGAGCAGCGGCTCGCCCCGGCCGGTCTCCTCGTAGTAGAGCTCGGCGTCGCCGATCGAGATCTTCGGCATCGTGAGCTACCGGGTGTCGTTCATGCCGAGCGCGCGTTCGATCGCCACGACGTCGGTGGGCCGGGCGAAGGGCGCCGGTGCCGGCTCACCCGGTGTCCGCGGCCGACCGATGGCCTTGAAGAAGTCCTCCAGGCCAGGTGGCGTGATGACCCACAGCATCACGAGGTCGTCGGGGCCGTCGTTGACGAGCTCGTGCCTGACGTCGTACCCGAGCAGGCAGGCCGTCCCCGGCGTCAGCGGGTGGCTCGTCCCGTCGACCACCACGTGGCCGTGTCCCCGGAAGCAGATCTGCAGCTCGACCTGGTCGCCGTGGGAATGCTCCCGGACCCGGCCGCCGGGGGCAATCGTCTGGTACCCCATGGCCAGGGTCTCGAAGCCGGTCGTGGCTGGGAACAGGGCGGGGTCGGCGTGGCCGTTGGCGGGCACCGGCTGCCAGTAGGAGGGGCCCTCGCCTGGCTGGACGACGACGGCGCGACCCCGAACGGTCTCGGCTGGGCTCATGGGCAACCTCCGCGGTGAAGTCTCCCAGAGTGTACCGCTCGATCCTGTCACGCGCGGGACAGTGTAGCGTGACAGGCGGTCAGAATTGCCTTCCGCCCCCGCCTCAGCCGCCCCTAAACTCTCGGGAAATCGTGAAAGCGCAGCCGCCGGATTCTGGCACTCCTGGTGCAGCTTCACCGCGCGTGCCTACCCCCACCCGCGGCCCTGTCCACTATCACTTCTCCGGAATCGCCGGCGCCGGGATGAACCCCCTGGCCCAGCTCATGCGCACCCGGGGTCATCGGGTCCAGGGCTCGGACCGGTCGCTCGACCAGGGCAAGCACCAGGAGCTGGCAGCCCGCCTGCGTGGGATGGGAATCAACCTGCTCCCTCACGACGGCACCGCGGTCCGGCCTGGCATCGACCGGTTCGTGTACTCGACGGCGGTCGAGGCCGATACCCCGGAGATGCGGTCAGCGCGCGCCCTCGGCATCGACCTCGTGCCCCGCCCCGCCCTGCTGGCCGAAGCGGTCAACACCGGGCGGCCGGGCGTGGCCATCGCCGGTACCAGCGGCAAGAGCACGGTCACGGCGATGCTGGGCTGGCTACTGCGCGAGAGCGGTTTGCCCGCCACCGTCATCGGCGGCGCCGGCTTGGCCGGCGAGGGCGGTACCAGCTGCTTCACGGCCGGCCCGGCGAACGGCCCCGTAGTGGTGGAAGCCTGCGAGTCGGACGGCACCCTGGTGGGATACGAGCCGTCGATCGGCCTCGTGCACAACATCAGCCGCGATCACGCCGAGCTCGAGTCGCTGCGCGCGCAGTTCGGGGCCTTCGCCCGCAACTGCAGCCGGCTGCTGGTCAACGCCGCCTGCCCGGAGGCCGCGGCGGTCGGCCGCCGCTTCCACGGCCTGTCCTACGGCACCGCCTCGGATGCCGACGCCGGCCTCGAGGTGATCAGCGTCGGACCCGACCGGGCCCAGGGACGTCTGAAGGTGGCGGCTGGCGTGGTCACGCTCGACGTGCCGCAGCCCGGCCTGCACAACCTGGAGAACGCCGCGGCCGCCGCGATGGTGGCGGTCGAGCTGGGCATCGATCCCGACGAGGTCGCGCGGCTGCTGGCGATCTTCCCGGGGGTGTCGCGACGCTTCGAGGTGGTCGGCGTGACCGCCTCCGGCATCCGCGTGGTCGACGACTACGCCCACAACGGCGAGAAGCTGCGGGCGACGCTGACGACCGCGCAGGCCGGCCTCGGCCGCGTGGTGGCGATCTTCCAGCCGCACGGCTTCGGTCCCGCCCGCTTCCTGCGCCCCGAGCTGAAGGACCTGTTGCCCGGCATCCTGCGCCTCGAGGACCGGTTCTGCTACGCGGAGATCTTCTACGCCGGTGGCACCGTGGCCAAGGACATCTCCAGCCGGGCGCTGGCCGCGGACCTGCCGGCGATGCTGCGATGCGGCTACGCGGCCGATCACGACGCTGCCAGTCGGTGGGCGGTGGCCGAGGCCCGGCCCGGCGACACCGTGCTGGTGATGGGCGCCCGCGACCCCGACCTGCCGCGCCTGTCCCGCTCGATCTTCGCCGCGCTCGCCCGCGCTTGACTTCGCGCCTCCCCCGCGACTAGCCTCCACTCACCCGCTCGAGCTCCACGGTTCGTCGGAGGAGTGGTCATGACCTACGCCTCGATCCAGGTGGACAAGCTCACCCCTCACGCCGGCGCCGAGATCCGTGGAGTCGACCTGTCGCAGCCGCTCGACGAGCCGACGTTCAAGGAGATCCACGCCGCCCTCATCGACAACGGCGTGATCTTCTTCCGCGACCAGCACCTGACCCCCGGCCAGCAGAAGGCCTTCGGGCGGCTGTTCGGCGAGCTGCACATGCACCCGGCCGCGCCGCGGGAGCTGCCCGAGCACCCCGAGATCCTCGTCATCCACGCCGACGAGAACTCCAAGCACGTGGCCGGCGAGAACTGGCACTCGGACGTCTCCTGCGATCTCGAGCCGCCGCTGGGCAGCATCCTCTACATGCACGAGCTGCCGCCGGTGGGCGGCGACACGCTGTTCGCCAGCATGTACGCGGCCTACGAGGCGCTCTCGGAGCCGATGAAGCGCTTCCTGGAGCCGCTGACCGCGATGCACGAGGGCGAGCACGTCTACCGCGGGCGCTACGGCGTGAACGACGCCGGCCGCGTGTTTCCCAAGGCCGAGCATCCGGTCATCCGCACCCACCCGGTCTCCGGACGCAAGGCGCTCTTCGTCAACGGCGGCTTCACCACGCGCATCAAGCAGCTGAAGCGGCCGGAGAGCGACGCGGTGCTGCAGTTCCTCTACCGTCACGTCGAGACGCCGGAGTTCCACTGCCGCTTCCGCTGGCAGGTGAACTCGGTCGCGTTCTGGGACAACCGCTGCGTGCAGCACCACGCGATGTGGGACTACTACCCCCAGCGCCGCCACGGCCACCGGGTGACGATCAAGGGCGACACGCCGTTCTATCGTCCGTAGTCGCGCTCTTCGTGACCGATCAGCCGCTGCGGCGCGAGACGTATACGCACGGTCACGCCCCGGCTACCGTCCGCCAGCACGCCCGGCGTACGGCCGCGGAGGCGGCGGCGTTTCTCCTCCCCGAGCTTCGTCCCGGCATGCGTCTGCTCGACGTCGGCTGCGGGCCCGGGAGCATCACGCGGGGCCTGGCCGAGCGGCTCGCCCCCGGGGAGGTGGTCGGCGTCGATCTCTCACGGGAGACGCTGGCCGCCGCCCGCGCGGACGCGGCCGCCCGCGGGCTGACGAACCTCCGGTACGAGGAGGCCAGCGTGTACGCGCTGCCCTTTCCCGACGCCTCCTTCGACGTCGCTTACGCCCACCAGGTCACCCAACATCTGCGCGAGCCGGCCGCCGCCCTCGGCGAGATGCTGCGCGTCGTGCGCCCCGGCGGCCTCGTCGCCATGCGCGACGTCGACTGGGAGACGGCGGCGTACTGGCCGCACGATCCGTGGATCGACCGCTTCATGGAGGTCCACGTCAAGACGTGGTACCGCAACGGCGGCGAGCCGCGAATGGGCCGGCGGCTGCGCGCACTCTTCAACGCCGCCGGCGTCGGCGGACTGCAAGATCACGGCGACGGTGTGGTGCTACGCCACGCCGGAGGAGACGACCGACTGGGGCGAGTCCTACGCCCAGCGTCTGCTCGCCTCGCCGATGGGCGAACGTCCGGTCGAGTACGGCTACGCCACCCGTGAGGACGTGGAGGCCATGGCCGCCGCGTTCCGGGCGTGGGCGGCGCACCCCGATGCGTTCTGGGCCTTCACGCAGGTCGAGGCGCTGGCCCGCAAGGCCGGATGACGGGCGGCTAGAGGGTCTTCAGGAAGTCTCCCAGCACACGGTTGAAGGTCTCCGGCTGATCCAGATTCGACGAATGGCCGGCGCCGGGGATGACCTCCAGACGCGCGCCCGGGATCTTCTTGGCCATGTACTCGCACGGCGCCAGGAAGGGCTGGTCCTGGTCGCCGACGATGATCAGCGTCGGCACCCGGACCGAGCCGAGGCCGTCGATCACCTGCGAGCCGTCCTGGGCCAGCATCCCGCGGGCGGCGTGGGCCAGCCCCTGAGCGGACGCGTGGTGGCCCATCGCCTCGCGCATCTCGCGGCTGCGGCCGGCCAGCACCTCCAGCCCCTTCGACTCCAGCTCGCCCGCGCGCTCGTGAGCGCGCTTGTTCCAGGCCGCCCGCGCCTCGGCGTTGCGATAGCCCGGGCCGGAGTCGCAGATGACCAGCGCGCGGACCATCTCGGGATGCGCCAGGTAGAAGGCCAGCGAGACGTAGCCGCCGAGCGAGAGCCCGCCGATCACCGCGCGCTCGACGCCGCAGTGACCGAGCAGCGCCCGCATGTCGGCGACGGTGAGAGCGGCCGAGTACTGCGCGGGGTCGCTCGGGCTCTCGGTCTGGCCGTGGCCCCGCATGTCCCAGCTGATGACCCGCCAGCGGTCACCGAGCGCGGCTCGCTGGCCGTCCCACATGCGTCCCGTCGCGGAGTAGCCGTGGCCGAGCAGCACCGCCGGGCCGTGGCCGCCGTCCTGGTACTCGATCCCGATGCCGTTCAGCGTCGCTTTCATTCGATCACCTTGTCCGCCCCGACCAGCAGCGACGGGGGCATCGCCAGGCCCAGGGCCCGCGCGGTTCGTTGGTTGACGACCAGCTCGAACGTGCTCGGCTGCTCGATCGGCAGCGCGCCCGGCCGGGCCCAGGCCGGCGACTCCTCCCGGGGCCAAAACCCCGACGCGCCGGAACGCCGGGACCGCCGTCTTCAGCAGCTCCAGGCGCCTGGCCGTCAGCTCCGGCGCGTAGAGGGTAATGCCGGTGACGTTGCCGCCGGGCCGGGCGAGGCTCGCGGCCCAGCCGCGCTCCACCGGATCGTCGATCGCGAAGGTCATGACGATCGGGATCGTGCGCGTTGCTTCGGCGGCGACAGCGCCTTCTCGAACGCCTGGCCTGACGGCCCCTGGACGCCCGGGAACACGGCCCCGATGCGCGGGACCTTGCCGGCCGCCAGCGCCCGGCGCGCCAGCGCCGGCGCCAGCACACCGCCGAGCACGAGCCACGTCATCTCGCGTCGTCGCAGCATCGCTCGGGCATTGTAGTCCACTCGCTTGACAGCGCCAGCCTCGGCCACTAGCCTCGGGCAACGGATCCCCTCACCGCTGGAGGACAGCATGGAGTACCGCATCGTCTCGGCCGACGACCACATCGACATGCAGTGGCTGCCGAAAGATCTCTGGCAGAAGCGCGTGCCGGCGGCCTGGCGCGAGCGCGCGCCGCGAGTGGTCGACACGCCGGACGGCCCGTACTGGATGTGCGGCGAGGACCGGTGGGATTCGTGGGGCGGTCGCAAGGGCGTGGCCGGCGCCATGGGCGGCCGCCGAATGGCACTGGAAAAGGGCGGCGTGCTGGAGCCGGGCGTGCTGCGGCCGACGACGACGGCGCTGCGGCTGGCCGACATGGATCGTGACGGCGTGGACGCCACCGTCATGTACGGGCCGATCGTGCCGTTGCTGGTCGAGGACCCCGAGCTGCGCCGCGTCTGCTATCGCGCCTACAACGACTGGCTGGCCGAGTTCTGCGCGAGCGCGCCCGAGCGGCTGGTCGGCGCCGGCCTCATCCCCATCGACGACCCCAAGAGCGCGGCCGACGAGGTGCGCCACCTCAAGCAGCTCCGCCTGCGCACCGGCATGTTCCTGGCGGCCAGCGTGAAGGAGCCGCTCTGGGAAGACGCCTGGGAGCCGCTCTGGGAGGCGGCCGCCGAGACGGGCATCGTCATCGGCTTCCACCTGGGCGGCGGGCTGCGCACGGTCACCTTCAAGGGGCCGAAGGCCACGCATCGGGGCAACATGGGCGTTCGCGTGGCCGCCTCGACCTTGCAGATGGACGAGCCGCTGGCCGCCGTCATCTTCTCCGGCGCGCTCGAGCGCCATCCGAGCCTCAAGATCGTGCTGGCCGAGACCGGCATCGGCTGGCTGCCCTACATGCTCGAGCGGCTGGACGACACCTACGACAAGTTCCTGGACGCCGCCGAGTTCTGGAAGCGCAACGGCGGGCTGGCCCTCACCATGGAGCCGAGCCGCTACTTCAGGCGCCAGGTGTGGGCGACGTTCCAGACCGACCACGCCGGCCTGCGGTTGCTCGACGTGCTCGGCGACGACCGGGTGATGTGGGCCTCCGACTATCCACACGCCGACAGCACGTGGCCGGAGTCGCAGAAGGCCATCGAGGACAACTTCAAGGACGTGCCCGCCGCCTCCCGCCGTCGCATCCTCTGCGACAACGCGCGGACGCTCTACGGACTCTGAGAGGCAACCCGTGGACTTTGAATACGCACCCGAGCAGGAAGCGTTCCGCAAGCAGTTCCGCGGCTGGCTGGAGGCCAACCTGCCGCCCGACCTCTGCGTCGACGATCCGGCCGACGACCGCGTCGCCTCCACCCGCGAGATGTTCGAGCGTCGCGTGGCCTGGCAGAAGACCATGCACAAGGCGGGCTGGGTCGGCATGGGGTGGCCGAAGGAGTACGGCGGGCGCGGCGCCCCCATCATCGAGCGGGTGATCTGGGACGAGGAATATTCGCGGGCGCGGGCGCCCATCCTGCCCGGCATGGGCCTCAACCTGGTAGGGCCGACCATCATCCACTGGGGCACCGACGCTCAGAAGAGCCAGTACCTGCCGAAGATCCTCAACGCCGACGAGGTCTGGGCCCAGGGCTTCTCCGAGCCGGGCGCCGGCTCCGACCTCGCCAGCCTGCGCACGCGGGCCGAGGACCGAGGTGATCACTACCTGGTCAACGGCCAGAAAGTGTGGACCTCGGGCGCGCAGTACGCCGACTCGATCATCCTGCTCGTGCGCACCGATCCGAACGCGCCCAAGCACAACGGCATCACGTGCCTGCTGGTCGACCTGAAGTCGCCCGGCGTGAGCGTGCGGCCGCTGGTGCTGGCCACCGGCCACCACCACTTCAACGAGGTGTTCTTCACCGACGTCGAGGTCCCGAAGACTCAGCTGCTGGGGCCGGTCAACCAGGGGTGGAAGGTGTCGACGACCACGCTCATGTACGAGCGGCACGCTTCCGGCGCCCGCAACCCCATCGGCCAGGTGCGCGACCTCATCGCGGTGGCCCGGCGGCTGCCGCTGGACGGCGGGACCGCCTGGGACGACCCGCGCATCCGCCAGCGGCTCTCGCAGCTCTACGTCGATTGCGAGGCGATGAAGTACACGCGCTTCCGCGCGCTCACCCGCCAGATCCGCGGAGAGGCGCCGGGCCCGGAGGGCTCGATCCTCAAGCTCTCCGGCTCCGAGCTGGGCGTGCGCATCGCCGACGCGGCCGGCGAGCTGCTCGGCATGCACGCGCTGG
Source organism: uncultured Candidatus Rokubacteria bacterium (assembly GCA_963827505.1). GTDB lineage: Bacteria > Methylomirabilota > Methylomirabilia > Rokubacteriales > CSP1-6 > AR5. Next base: position 2,171,341 of record CAWHBD010000001.1, read on the forward strand.
TGAACCAGGGCAGCGAGCTGGTGCCGGACGCGCCCCGCTGGTTCAACCGGTTGGTCGCCGCCCGACAGTACACGATCTCGGCCGGGACCAGCGAGATCCAGCGCAACATCCTCGGCGAGCGCGTGCTGGGGCTGCCGAAGGGCTAGCGCATCACGGCAGGGTGAACGCCAGCACGTAGTCCCCCAGCTTCGTGCCGATCTTGCCGTGGCCGCCGGCAGCGATGACCAGGTACTGCTTGCCGTCGAGACTGTAGGTCATGGGCGTGGCCTGGCCACCCGCTGGTAGCTCGAAGGCCCAGAGCTCCTTACCCGTCTCCGAGTCGAACGCGCGCAGCCGGCCGTCCATGGCGGCGGCGGTGAAGACGAGGCCGCCCGCGGTCACGATGGGCCCTCCGAGGTTCGGCGTCCCCGTCGGCACACCGGGAACCATGCTGCCCAGCGGCACATCCCACCGGATGGCTCCCGTGAACAGATCGACCGCGGCGACGGTGCCCCACGGCGGCGCGTTGCATGGCTGTCCGCCCGGCGCCAGCAGCGGAGCCCGCACCATGCCGTAGCGCGTCCCCCGCTGCTCGCCCAGCTCGGCGCGGACGCCGCCGGCCTGGTTCGCCCGCGCCGCCTCTTCGGCGAGCTTCTCGCGGGGAATGAGCCGCAGGTGGAATGCCAGGCGGTTCGTGTTCACGACGAGCAGGTGCCGCTGCGGATCGTAAGCGCCGCTTCCCCAGTTCACGCCGCCGACGAGTCCGGGGAAGACGATCGTGCCGCGCAGGCTGGGCGGGGTGAAGATGCCCTCCGAGCGCGACGCGGCGATCTTCTCCCGGCACCATGCCCGATCCTCCGGCGTGGCGCCCCAGGCATCGTCGGTACCGAGCCGCTCGGGGATACGCGAGATGCCCGAGAACGGCTGCGTCGGCGAGGCGTCCTCGCCCGGCACGTCGCTGGCCGGCACCGCCCGCTCCTCGATGGGAATGAGCGGGGCGCCGGTGAGCCGGTTGAGCACGAAGATCCGGCCCATCTTCGTCGCGATCGCGACGGCCGGCGTGCCGTCCTTCCAGGTGAACAGCGTCGGCTGAGCGGACACGTCGTAGTCCCAGAGATCGTGGTGCACGACCTGGAACCCCCAGACCAGCTCGCCGGTGGCGACGCGCAGGGCCACCACCGAGTTCGCCCACTTGTTGTCGCCGCGGCGCATGCCGCCGAAGTGGTCGGGGCTGGCGCTGCCGGTCGGCACGAAGACGAGCCCCCGGTCGACGTCGACCGAGAGGGTCGACCATGCGTTGCCGCCGCCCGTCCGCGGCGTCGTCTGGCTCGCCCACGGGATCGGGTCCCACGACCAGCGAAGCGCTCCGGTCCGGACGTCGAAGCCGCGTACGATCCCGCGCTCGACGTCGACCGCGCGGTTGTCGCCGATCGACGAGCCGGTGATCACGACATCGCCGGCGATGACCGGGGCCGAGGTGACCTGGTACTGGCCGAGGTCCCGGAGATCGACGCCGCGCGTGAGATCGACCTGGCCGCTGGCGCCGAAGTCGGGACACGGGCGACCGGTGTCGCCGTCGAGGGCGATCAGCCGGGCGTCGAGCGTGGCCGCGAAGATGCGCAGGGCGCAGGGTTGGCCGGGCCCGGCCTTGACGTCGCGCCAGGCCGAGACGCCGCGCGAGGTCACCTCCGAGTAGTTGCGCGTGCGATCGATCGCCGGGTCGTACGCCCAGCGCCGGGCGCCCGTCCGCGCGTCGAGAGCGATGACCTGGTTGAACTGGGTACTGAGGAAGAGCGTGCCCTCCACGAGGATCGGCGTCGACTCGAACGCCGCCTTGCGGTTGAGCGGCGTCTCCGGCTGCAGCGCACCGGTCCGGTACGTCCACGCGACGCGCAGCCGGGCGACGTTCGCGCGGTCGATCTGGGTCAGGGGCGAGTAGCGGGTACCACCGGCGTCGTTGCCGTAGGTCGGCCACCCGGCGTCGGGTGGAGACTGGGCGGAGGCGATCGAGGCGACGCCGAGCAGGACGGCGGCGAGCCGCAGGCGGTTCAGCCTCACGAGGTCGACGATACCACCGCGACGAGCGGCGGCGTGATGACGCGGACGCGGCCCGTGATAGGCTCCGGGCACGGTGCGAGCCGCGCCGACGAGGAGGACGGTATGAAGTCAGCGCACGTGAACCGGCGGCAAGTGCTGCACACGATGTCGATCGCGGCCGTCGGCGCCCTCCTGGCCGCTCCCGCAAGGCCCGCTGCCGCCCAGTCCGTCAAGTGGTCGGCGGGCTCCGACGCCCCCAAGCTGAAGGCCCCCGCCAACGCCACCGACTGCCACCACCACGTCTACAACGCCAAGTACCCGGTCGACCCCAAGGCCACGCTCCGGCCGGCCGATGCCACGGTGGAGGACTATCGCGCGCTCCAGAAGCGCATCGGGACGACGCGCAACGTGCTCGTGCAGCCGTCGACCTACGGCACCGACAACCGCGCGCACCTCGAGGCGCTGGCCGCCTTCGGCCCGACCGCCCGCATGGTCGCGGTCGTCGACGACACCGTGACGACCGAGGAGCTCAAGCGCATGCACGCCCTCGGTGTCCGTGGCATTCGCTTCAACCTCGCCCAGGTGGGCGCCACCACGCCGGAGATGATGGAGCCCCTGTCCAAGCGTGTGAACGATCTCGGCTGGCACATTCAGATCAACGCCGCGGCCACGAAGATCATGGAGGTCATGCCCATCTTGCAGAAGGTGGCCTCGCCGATCGTCTTCGACCACCTCGCTCACATTCCGCAGCCGGAGGGCGTCAACCATCCGCTCTACGCCCAGGTGCGGGCGCTGATGGACAAGGGCCGCACGTGGGTCAAGCTGTCGGGTGCGTACGGCGACACCAAGGTGGGGCCGCCGACGTATGCCGACACCAGCGCCGTCGCCCGGGCCTACGCCAAGGCGGCGCCGGAGCGGTGTGTGTGGGGCAGCGACTGGCCGCACCCGACCGAGCATTCGAAGCAGCTCCCCGACGACGCGGTGCTGTTCGATCTCCTCAGCGACTGGGTGCCCGACGAGAAGGTCCGCCACCGGATCCTGGTGGAGAACCCGGCGACGCTCTACGACTTTCCTAAGGGCGGCTGAGCCCGTACAGCTCGGCGACGTTGTCGTGCAGCACCAGCCGGCGCTCGGCGTCGGTCAGGTGGGCGGCGTGCTGGGCGAGCAGGGCCTGCGAGTTCGGCCAAGTGGAATCGCTGTGGGGGAAGTCGTTGGCCCACAGCAGGCGGCGGATGTTGCAGAGGTCCTTCACCTGGAAGGCCGACCAGTCGTCCTGGAATGTCATGTAGACGTTCTCGCGGAAGTACTCGCTGGGCTTCCTGGCCAGCATGCCCGAGGTCAGCCAGTAACGGTGGCGGTCGTAGGCGTGGTCCATGCGGTACATGAAGTGGGGCGCCCAGCCGGCATCGGCCTCCACGCAGACCACCTTCAGCTTCGGGTGGCGTTCGAACACGCCGCCGAACACGAAGGTGCCGATGATGTCCTGGCAACCACGGATGATTCGCATGAAGGCATTGAGCTTGGGCCCGCGCGTCCGCGCCTGGTCCTCGCTGCTGGTCAGGATGTGGAAGCTCAGCGGGAAGCCCAGCTCGATGGCCGCCTCGTAGAACGGATCGTAGATGGGATCGTGGTAGTCGGCCACCGCCGGGTTGCCCGGCATCATGACGCCGCGCAGCCCCAGCCGTTTGATCTGGGCCAGGTCGGCGATGCCGGCCTCGACCGAGCGCATGGCCGTCTGGCCGATGCCGAACAAGCGGTCGCGGTGGTCCGCGCAATACTCGGCGATCCACAGGTTGTAGGCGTCGAAGCACGCCTGCTTGTAGTCGAAGTCGGGATGGTTGCAGATCATCATACCGACGGTCGGGTAGAGGATCTCGCCGTGCACTCCGTCGCGGTCCTGGTCGAGCAGCCGCGCCTCCGGGTCCCAGCCGCCCCGGTGCATGTCCTCGAACCGCGCGTTGAACATCGCCAGCTCCTCGGCGCTCTTGCCGGCGGCGGCGATGAGCCCCATGGGGACGGGCTTGGCCAGCCCTTCGATGACGAACAGGTCGCCGCGCACGGGATCGTGGACGATCCGCGGCGCCCGGTCCTTGAAGCGATGGTCGATGCGGTCCAGGTACGTCCCGGGCGCCTCGGTGATGTGCGAGTCGGCGGAGATGATCGGCGTCATCGGTCTCGTCCTCCCGGAGTCGAGCCAATTATCGCCCGGCTTCTCGGTCGCGCGCGGCGGAAATGCGGCGCCACGTGAGGCTTGACACGACCTGGAGCGCCGACTAGCCTCGGGCACGCCCGACAAGGAGAGGAGCCCCATGGACATCGATCGTCCGCTGCCGAACCCCATGACGCCGGAATCCAAGCCCTACTGGGACGGGCTGCGCGAGCAGAAGCTGATGCTGCCGAAGTGCGGTGCCTGCGGCCACGTGTTCTGGTACCCGCGCGTGGCCTGCCCGAAGTGCTCGGCGCGCAACATCGGCTGGATCCAGTCCAAGGGACGCGGCACCCTGCACTCGTTCGAGATCGGCTACCAGTCGTTCAACAAGGCCTTCAAGGTGCCCACCCCCTACGTGCTGGCCATGGTCGAGCTGGCCGAGGGGCCGCGCCTGCTGTCCAACCTGATCAACGTCGAGGCCGATCCCAAGAAGCTCAAGTGCGACATGCCGGTGGAGGTTGTGTTCCAGAAGCTGACCGACGAGGTCACGCTGCCCCTCTTCCAGCCGGCGGGTCGGTGAGCACCATGGCCACCCTGCGCGACCTCTCCAACGTGGCCTGCATCGTCGGCGTGGACGAGTCCGACGAGATCGGCACGCTGCCCAACAAGAGCCAGCTCAGCCTGCACGTCGAGGCCGTCACCAACGCCGTGCGCGACGCCGGCCTCAAGGTGTCCGACGTGGACGGCATCTTCACGGCCGGCCAGCACTCCCCGGCCACCATCGGCGAGGCGCTCGGCATCACGCCCCGCTACGTCGACGGCACCTCCGTGGGCGGCTGCTCGTTCATCATCATGGTCGGCCACGCGGTGGCCGCCCTGCACCACGGCCTCTGCGACGTGGCCGTCATCTCGCACGGCGAGTCGGGCCGCTCGCAGGTGGGCGTGAGCCCCCGCCGCGACACCGCCATCCCCGGTCAGTTCGAGGCCCCCTACGGCTTCGGGCCGGCGCCGACGATGTTCGGACTCATCACCACCCGCCACATGCACCAGTACGGCACCACCCTCGAGCAGTGGGCCCAGGTGGCCGTCTCCACCCGCAAGTGGGCCTCGCTCAACCCCAAGGCGCTGCGGCGCGATCCCCTCACCGTCGAGGACGTGCTGAAGGCGCGGCCGGTCGTGTGGCCGTTCACGGTCCTGAACATCTGCCTGGTCACCGACGCCGGCGGCGCCGTGGTGCTCACGCGGGCCGATCGCGCGAAGGACTGCGCCAAGAAGCCTGTCTACGTGCGCGGCCTCGGCGAGGGCACCGAGCATGTCAGCTTGACCCAGATGAAGGACCTCACCTTCAGCGAGGCGACCCGCATCTCGGGCGACAAGGCCTTCCGCATGGCCGGGGTCGGCCCCACCGACTTCCAGCACATCATGCTGTACGACGCCTTCACGTCAGGGCCGCCGATCATGCTGGAGTCGCTCGGCATCGCCAAGCGCGGCGAGGGCGTGCAGTACTTCACCGAAGGACGCTCGACGCCGGGCGGCTCGCTGCCCATCAACACCAACGGCGGTGGCCTGTCCTACACGCACACCGGCATGTACGGCATCTTCCCGATCATCGAGGCCGCCCGCCAGCTGCGAGGCGAGTGCGGCGCCCGCCAGGTGCCCAACCTCAAGACCTCCCTGGTGAACGGCATGGGGGGGATGCTGTCGGCGGCGGGAACCCTGGTGCTGTCGAACGACGGGGCGCGGTAGGAATCAGGCGAAGACTTCGCCGACGTCAACATCGACGTCGGTGAAGTCGGCCGCGTGCGACGCGCCGTCGGCACCGGATTGGCCCGCCGACCGGGGCAAAGTGGATCTGGTCATCCATCTATCTTGACGGCTAGCCTGGGCTCGATGCGGTCCCCCCTGATCACGGCGCTCGTGGGCATGGCGGCCCTGGCGATCGCCATGGGCATCGGCCGGTTCGCCTTCACCCCGATCCTGCCGATGATGCAGGCCGACGCCGGACTGTCGATCACGGCCGGCGGCTGGCTCGCCTTCGTCAACTACGCGGGCACGCTGGTGGGCGCCCTGGCCGCGATGGCCGTGCGCGTACCGCTGCCGGCGGCGATCCGCGGTGGGCTCGGCGTGATCGGCGTCGCAACGCTCGCGATGGGTCTCGCCAGCTCCTTCACCGCCTGGATCGCCCTGCGCGCCCTCGCGGGCGTCGCGACGGGCTGGGTCCTGCCCCTGACGTCGGCGTGGGCGCTCGAACGGCTGGCCCAGCAGCCCCCCGCACTACGGGCCACCGTCTTCGCCGGCTTCGGCGTCGGCATCGCCGCGGCCGGCGGCGTGTGCCTCGCACTCATGCAGGGGTCGACTCGATCCGGCACGGCCTGGCTGGTCCTGGGCGCGCTGACGCTCGCCCTGACGGCGATCGTCTGCCGCTCCTTCGCCGACCACGGGAGCCGTTCACCCGTCGCGCGCGCGGAGCTCGCCGGACCCGCTCGCCGGCATCCCGAGTCGGCGCGGCTCGTGATCTGCTACGGCGCCTTCGGCTTCGGCTACATCGTGCCGGCAACGTTCCTGCCGGTCATGGCCCGCCAGGTCGTCAGCGACCCGGCCATCTTCGGCTGGGCGTGGCCCGTCTTCGGCGCCGCCGCTGCTGCCTCGACGTTCCTGGCCGGCACCTTCGTCACGGCCCTCGGCACCCGGCGGCTCTGGATCGTGGGCCACGTGGTGATGGCGGTCGGTGTTGTCGCGCCCGTCCTTCACTCAGGGATCGGCGCCATCATCGCCAGCGCGCTGCTGGTCGGCGGCACGCTGACGGTCATCACGATGGCGGGGTTCCAGGAGGGGCGGCGCGTCGGCGGGGCCCACGCGACGCGGATGATCGCCTCCATGGCCGCGGCCTTTTCGATCGGCCAGATCGCCGGGCCGATCGTCGTCAGGTACACGATCGGCAGCGATGGCGGCTTCTCACGGCCGCTGATCGTGGCCGGCCTCGTCCTCTGCGCCAGCGCCGGGGCGCTGGCCCGCGCGGCTCGCTAGGCCCCGAGACGCTCGGCCAGCTCGCGGGCGAGGCCGGCGGCTCGAGCCGTGACGTGAGGCTGCGCCACCGTCACCCAGTCGCGCGCGACGAGCTCGTCGGCGTCGTCGAGCGCCAGCCGCGGCCGCGCGGAGAGGGCTCGCCGCAGGCGTTGCGACGTCACCGCGGGCGCCGGACTCTCCGCCCCCACGCCCCGGACAAGCAGCCGCGCCCGAAGATCCTCGAACCCGAGTCGACCCTCCGGCGCGGCCCAGCTCAGGTGGCGGCCGAGGTCGTGCTCGGCGCCGCCGTGGAGCGCGGCCACGTACGCCCGGCGCACCGGCTCCGCGCGGGCCAGGTCGGCATCGAGCAGCAGCTCGACACCGACGTGGGCGATGGCGCGGGCCCGCCCCCGCTCCACGCCCCGCCCCAGGAGCCAGTCGAACGCCGACCGCGTCAGTTCCCGGAAGCCCAGGGACCGGTGGAACACCTCGTCGGTCCGGTAGTGAAACTGCATTCCAGACTCCAGGCCAGCGTGCGCCGTCCGCGGGGGCCGGGTACCGAGCATCGTGGCGAAGTCGGGCAGCATCGCGCCCAGCACGAAGGCGCGGTCGTCGCTGCGCCAGGTCGCGACGGCAGCGTGGCCGAGGTAGTTCATGGGCGCCAGCGGTACTCGACGTCGGGCTCGGACTCTGGCGGCGTGCTGACGCCGAAGTGGGCGACGACGAATCCGCGTTTCTCGTAGAACGCGCGCGCGTTGCCATTGAACTGGAAGGTGTAGAGTCTCAGCCCCGTCGGCGACAGCCCCCGCGCGTGCGCGAGCAGCGCCCCGCCGAGCCCCCGCCGCTGGTGCTCCGGCGCGACGAAGAGCTGGTCGATGAAGTCTCCGGCGATCGCCATGAACGCCGCCGGGCGCCCGTCGATCTCGGCCACCCAGAGGTCGCTCTTGACCTGGACGACCTCACGGAAGTACTCGCGGTCCCGCTCGACCGTGTGCCCCTTCCGGACCTGGAAGTCGCCATAGGCGTGGACACGGGCCCGCCGCCACAGGTCGGTGACTCCCTCGAAGTCGTCCGGCCCGTAGCGGCGGATGAGCACCCGGCTACAGCAGCGCGGCGACGGCGTCCGCGGCCTCGGTCGTGCTCGCCTTACCGCCCAGGTCGCGGGTGACGGTCTTCGCCTGCTCCACCACCTTCTCGATGGCCCCCACGACCGCCGTGGCCGCGTCCGGGTGGCCCAGGTGATCGAGCATCATGGCGCCGGTCCAGATCTGGGCGATCGGGTTCGCGACATTCTTGCCCGCGATGTCCGGCGCCGAGCCGTGGACGGGCTCGAACATCGACGGGTATTCCTTCTCGGGGTTGATGTTGCCGCCCGGCGCGATGCCGATGGACCCGGCGATGGCCGGGCCGAGGTCGGACAGGATATCGCCGAACAGGTTGGAGCCGACCACCACGTCGAACCAGTCAGGGTGCTGCACGAAGTGGGCGGCGAGGATGTCGATGTGGAACTGCGCGGTCTTGACGCCCGGGTACTCCTGGCTCATGGCGGCGAAGCGCTCGTCCCAGTACGGCATGCTGTGGATGATGCCGTTGGACTTGGTGGCCGAGGTCACGTGCTGGCGCCGCTTCTTGGCCTGCTCGAAGGCGAAGCGCATGACCCGGTCGCACCCCTTGCGCGTGAAGATCGCCTGCTGCACGGCCATCTCCTCGGGCGCCCCCTTGTAGAGCCGGCCGCCGATCTCCGAGTACTCGCCCTCGTTGTTCTCGCGCACGATCAGCATGTCGATGTCGCTCGGCCCCCGCCCGGCCAGCGGCGACTTCACGCCCTTGAGCAGCCGCACCGGGCGCAGGTTGATGTACTGGTGGAACCCGCGACGGATCGGGATGAGCAGCCCCCACAGCGAGACGTGATCGGGCACGCCGGGGAAGCCGACGGCGCCGAGGAAGATCGACTCGAACCGGCGGAGCTGCTCGAGGCCGTCCTCCGGCATCATGCGGCCGGTCCTGGCGTACGTCTCGCACGACCAGTCGAACGTCTGCCACTCGAACTCGAAGCCGAACCGCTTGCCGGCGACGTCCAGCACCCGGGCCGCGGCCGGCACGACCTCCTTGCCGATGCCGTCCCCGGGAATCAACGCGATCTTGTGACGCATGTCGGTCTCCTTAGCTGGCAAGCATACGTCGGCGGGCGGCGAGCTGCCTCACGCCGCCCCCGTGAGAATCGCGATCACCTGCGGCACCGCGACGGCCGCCCGGTCTCGCAGCTCGGCGGCCGTCAGGCTGCCGAGCGGATGGGCCACGATTGCGAACTCATAGCCCGGATTGCCGCAGATCTCCGCCTGGGCCTGGGCGCTGGCCACGAACTGATCCGTGCAGATCACCGCCGCCGGTACGCCCCGCCGATCCAGCTCGATCCCGTCGTGCAAACTGCACGTGGAGCAGGACCCTCAATCACCGATGGCGGTGACGACGGCGTCACACTCCCGCGCGAGCCGGTCGAGGATGACGTCCTCGGCCACGCGGCTGGCGCTGGGCTTGCGCACGGCGATCACGTCGCGCAGCCCGTAGCGCGCGGCCAGCTGCTCGCCGACGAGCTGGAGCAGGCGATCACCGTTCACCTTGCCGTTGTGCAGCAGGCCCAGCACCTTGCCGTCGAGGTCGGGCACGCGCTTGGCGACGGCGATGTCGGTCGCCGCGTCGGCGCTCACCGTCGGATCGAGGATCTTGAGCATCAGTCGGATCTCCCTCGTGACCGCCAGCGAGTTGCGGTCGCGGCTCCAGGACGGGATGAAGGCCGAGTGGCCGCCGGCCCCGCCGCCGGCCACCACCAGATTGATGTCCTCGGGCCCGCGGCCCCGGTGCACCCACGTGGTCTCGTCGGTGGGCTGCACGGTGCCGGCCGTCTTGCCGCCCCGCTTGAGATCGGCCACGGTACGCCGGGCCCGCGCATAGAGCACCTCCCGGATGCGCGGCTTGGTCCAGCCGTCGCGGGCCAAAATCTGCACGTGCTCGGGCGCCAGGACGACGAATGACTCGCCGGGGCTGAAGCTCCCCAGGCTGGCCATCGTGTCCGCCATCGCCACGATCACCGACTCGGCGGTCTCGCCGTAGTGGCTCAGCACGTTGTGCGGTCCCTCGGCGGCGAAGACGGTCACCGCGCTCGCCCCGGGCGCCAGTCCCCGCGTCACGTGCAGCGGCTCCCAGGGATTCTCCTCCTCCAGCTCGGCGATGCAGTAGGAGTACTTGCCCGGGTGGCCCTGCGTCGAGCGATCGAGCAGCCCCGGCAGCGCGCCGAGACAGTTGAGCGTGATGAGCCGGATGGCGCGGCCGATCGTGGCGTTGGCCCGCCAGCCCGGGCCGAAGACGTTGCCGGCGGCGTTGAGGCCGAGGCGTTCCCGGATGGGACCGTTGACGACGATCAGCGTGGCCGAGCCGCCCGTGCTGGTGATGGCGCCGTGCAGCGTGAATGCGGGATCGGCCATCGCCTGAAGCGCGGCGAGCAGCACTGGCATGTACTCCGGCCGGCAGCCGGCCAGCACCGCGTTGATCGCGACCTTCTCGGCGGTGATGGTCCGCCGCCGCGTGGTCTCGGTCAGTACCACGTCGCCGGGCGCGCAGCCGACCGCCGCCAGGAACGGGTGCACGGCCTCGGCGGTGGCGGGCACCACCGGCAGGCCGTCGGTCCAGCCTCGCTCGAAGTACGCCTCGACGGCCTCCGTCCACCCGGCGACGGCGACCTCAGCAGCGGCACGCGGCATGACGTCCTCCTTCGGGAAGAATACGTCCACGCTGAGGTCTTGCCCACATGAGAGTGCCGCCGGTCCGAGCCAGGGCCGCGGCTACACCTCGCACACGGCCGCGAGCACCGCCGGCAGCGCTCCCACCACCTCCAGCAGACACGCCCGCACCCGCGCGATGTTCGCCTCCGCCTTCTCCGGCACGCCCCCCCGCGTGATGTGCGCGATGTACTCCTCGCGGCTGGTGGTCATCAGCAGCGAGGCGTTGATCTCCAGCTGCAGCGCGTGAACCCGCCGCGCCTGCGGGTGGCCATAGGTGGCCACGATGTTGCCGCCCGTGTAGCCGCTGACGTTCTGGTGCACCTCGAAGCCGTGGCGGCCGAAGATGTCGCCGACGGCCATGGCCAGCCGCGCGTCGCACGTCGCGTCGTGGCGGGTGCCGATGATGACCTGGTGGTCGTGCATCCGGCGGGGGCTGCCGGTGTGGCCGTCCAGCAGCAGTGCGTGCCCGTAGGTCTGCTGCAGGTCGCCGAGCAGTCGCTCCAGCGTCGCGTAGTACGGGTCGTAGAGCGCCCGCAGGCGTTCCTCCAGCTCGGCCACCCCGAGCGGCCGGGCGAAGATGGCCACCTCCCGCATCGTGTGCGTGCGCACCACCCCGCGGCGCGAGCGGACCTCGCCGTCGTGCAGCTCGAAGTCGTCGCGCCGTCGGTTGACGTCGACGAACATCCGCGAGACGGGCGTGGCGAGGACGGTGGCGCCGTGCTCGTGCAGGTCGCCGTAGAGGTCGCTGGCGAAGGTGTCGGCGAAGCCGTAGGCAAAGGTCTCGAACCGGGGCTCGACATAGTCCTCGCGGGTGATATGGGGCAGGGCCTCGGTCCCGTAGTGGGGCACGCTCACCAGAACGGGCGTGCGCCGGTCCGGCGCCGGGTGCCTGACGATCGGGAACGCGCGGTCCATCAGCGCGGCAGGAACGCGATCTGGCCGAAGCGCGCGGCGGCGCTGGCCCGGGTGTCGTTGGTGTCGATCGACAGGGCCACGGCGCCCGGCTTCGGCGCCGGCTCGCCGTAGATCCGCCGGTAGTCGGCGGCCACGTCGTGCCGCTCGATCGACCACTGGCCCAGGCCGCGCGGCCCCGAGCGCGCCACCACGAACGACACCAGGCTGGTCTTCGGGCTGGGCACGATCGTGTCGACGGGAATCACCGGGTCCCAGATGTAACCGATCAGGCGCGAGCGCAGCATGGCCGGAAACCGCGGCCACACGACGAAGACGTGGCCGCTCGCGTCCGAGGTCGCCCGCTTCGTGAGATCGGCACCGGCCGGCTGGGTGATGACGCGCCAGGCCCACTCGAGCACGGGCGTGGCGCCCAGGTCGACGTCGATCTCCCGGGCGATCGTGGAGTGCTCGTTCTCGCTCTTCAGCTCGAGCGCGCGGCGCCCACTGTCCTCGACGACGGTGAAGTCGTAGCGCGGGTGGCCGCCCGGCGTCTCGTAGCTCCTCCAGCCAGGCGGGACGCCGTGCAGCCCCAGCGGTGGCGCGCTCCAGTCCTCGACCAGGACCGCCGCCCCCCCGAGCGCCCGGCGCGGCGACAGGGTTGCGGCGGCCAGGCCGGCCAGGATGAGCCGGCGACGGGACAACGACGGGCTAGGCGAGCTGCTCGGCAATCTCCACCAGCGCCTCGTACTCCTGCATCCAGTACCGCACGTCCTTGAAGTTCGGATACGCGTGGGGGAACGAGGGATCATCCCACCGCTTGGCGATCCAGCCCGACATGTAGACGATGCGCATGGCCCGGAGCGGCTCGATCAGCGCCAGCGACGCCCGGTCGAACTCGCGGAAGACCTCGTAGCCCTCCAGCAAATCCTCACGCGCCTTCTTGGCTTCCTCGTCGCGCCCCCGGGCCAGCAGCCACAGGTCCTGCATCGGCGGCCCCATGGCGCTGTCGTCGAAGTCGACCAGGACGGGGCCGTCGCGCGTCCACAGGATGTTGCCCCAGTGCAGGTCGCCGTGGATGCGCTGCATGCGGGCGGCGGCCAGCGGCTTGGCGGCCAGATCGGCGATGCGCAGGGCGACATCGCGGTAGCGCGGCGCCAGCGTGCCGGGAATGAAGTCGCCCTCCATCAGGATCCGGAGCGGCTCGTGGATGTAGTACTCCACGCCAACCTTCGGCCGGTGCGGCGCTGGACGGGCGGCGCCGACGGCGTGCAGGCGGCCCAGCGTGCGGCCGATCTGTCGCCGGTGCTCGGCGTCCAGCTCGTCCAGCGAGCGCCCGCGGATCCGCGGAAACGCCGCGTAGTAGATCCCCTCGATCTCGTTCAGGGTGACGCCGGCGCCGAGGTCCATCGGCGCCACCACCGGCACCTCGGCCTCGGCCAGGTCGGCCAGGAAGGCGTGCTCGTCCAGGATGGTCTCGCGCGACCAGCGGCCGGGCCGATAGAACTTCACGACGAGGCGGCTCTCGTCCTCCAGCTCCACCTCGTACACGCGGTTCTCGAAGGCGCGCAGGGGCAGGCAGCGTCCGGTGCTGCGCAGCCCTCCCACCTCCACGGCGTCGAGGACACGGTCGGGCGTGAGCGAGAAGAACGAGGCGCTGGGTTCGGCGGTCATCGCGGTCGAGTGTATCCCAACCGTGTCGACCGCGGTGCCGTACCGCCGTTCGAATCGTGGTTGACGCCGGGCCGCGCCGGTCTACTCTCGAGGAAGGAGGGCCACCATGGCCAGACAGCTCCCGCCGGTGGCCGCGGTCGTGGTCGGTCTCGGCTGCGCCCTCATGGGCACCTTCATCGTGCTGCTCGGCCTGGGCGCCCTCGGTGAGCCCCCGCTGGCCGATGGCGTGCCCGCGTGGGTCGGTGTCCTCGGCGGCGTCGTGTTCGTGCTCGGGGGCGCCGCGCTCATCGTCGGGTACGTCGTCGCCGGCGGCGCCACCGCGGATGGCGACCTGCCGCCCGGCACGCCGTTCAGCGTCCGCCTGGTGCAGTACCTGCTGGGGCTCGGCATCACCATGTCACTCGCCTCGATCGCGTCCTGGGTCGCCTTCGGCCCCGGGCCGCGCCAGTTCGGCGGTTCGGGGACGTTCGGCGGCGGCGCCGTGAGCGAGACGCTGGGGCGCGCGGTGTTCGGTCTCGGGGCCGGCCTGACCTGGCTGTTCGTCATCACGCTCGGCGTGGTCGGTCTGCGACGCCTCGGTCGCCGGTAGCGCCGGCCCTGGTACCATACCGGCGCCATCACCATCACCCGGGAGGCGACGATGCCCGAGCGGCCGCTGCCGTCAGAGAAGGAAGTCCTCGGCTGGATCCGTGAGCGCCGCAACTGGGGGCGCTGGGGCAAGGACGATCAGAAGGGCGCGCTGAACCTCGTCACGCCGGCCAAGCGGGCGGCGGCGGCACGGCTGGTCCAGAGCGGCCGCAGCGTGTCGCTGAGCCGGCCGTTCCCCAAGGAGCCGGGCCCGAACAACTCCATGCCCGCCCACCACTTCATGAAGACCTCCGTGCGTGGCAAGGGTGGGTTCTCGGCCGACTACTACGGCATCTACTATCACGGCGTGGCCTCCACCCACATCGACGCCCTCTGCCACACCTGGGACGAGGAAGCCATGTGGAACGGGCGCGACCCCAAGAAGGAGATCACCTTCGACGGCGCCCGCTTCGGCTCGATCGAGCACTGGCAGGAGGGCATCATCACCCGCGGCGTGCTGCTCGACGTCCCCCGCCATCGCGGCACCCCGTTCGTCACGCAGGACCGGCCGGTGCACGGCTGGGAGCTCGACGACATCCTCACCAAGCGCAACATCCGGCTCGAGCCCGGCGACGCCGTCTGCGTGTACGCGGGGCGCGAGGCCTGGCAGGCCCAGGATCCGGAGCGCGCGTACAGCAAGCCGTTCGGACCCACCCCGCCGGCGCGGCCGGGGCTGCACATCTCCTGCCTGCCCTTCCTGCGCGATCACGACGTCAGCGTGCTGGTGTGGGACATGCTCGATCACCTGCCGATCGGCTACGACGTGCCCTGGGCCGTGCACGCCGCCATCTTCGCGTACGGCGTGGCGCTGCTCGACAACGCGCTGCTGGAGCCGCTGGCCACGGCGTGCGCGGAGGAAGGGCGCGACGAGTTCATGCTGGTGATCTCGCCGCTACCGGTCATCGGAGGAACCGGCTCCCCCGCCAACCCCCTGGCGGTGTTCTAGAGAGAAGGACCGCTCTACGGGATCCGCGCTCGATCGGCTACGATGGCTCATGGGCCACGAACGACGCGCGCGGACGACGAGCGCACGCTGGCTGGCGGTGACGCTGACGCTGGTCCTTGCGCTCGGCGCCGGGTCGCCGGCGGGCGCCCAGTCACTCGACCCGGCGGCCAGCGAGGCGCTGGCGACGACCCTGAGGGTGCTGCTCGATCCCACGCTGCGCGGCGCCGCCATCGCCGGCAACCCGCAGGCCGGCGCCGCCGATCAGCAGATCCGCGCGCTCGCCGGCTCCGACGCGCTCGCCCAGGAGGTGTTCGCCGTCGCGGGCGACGTCTTCCGCGACCTGGCCCAGGCCTCGGGGGGCGACGCCACCGCGATGGCGCAGGCGCTCGATCGGGGCCGGACCGACCCCAGGGCGTTCGCGGCGACCCTGAGCCCGTCGACCCTGGAGCGCCTGCACCAGCTGTCGATCAAGATCTCCGACCAGCGCCGCTGACCGCGCCTCAGATCACCGCGATCGCCTCCAGCTCGATCATGTAGTCCGGGTGGGAGAGCGAGCCGACCTCGATCAGCGTCGAGGCCGGACCGCGCTGTCCGAAGAACTCGTCGCGGACGGTGCGAAAGTCCATCCGGTAGCGCACGTCGGTCACGTACGTCGTGATCTTCACCACGCTCTTCAGCGTCCCGCCGGCCGCCTCCACGTGCGCCTTGACCGCACCGAACACGTTGCGGGCCTGGGCCAGGAAATCGCCCGGATGGGCGACGCCCCCGTCGGCGGCATAGGGCACCTGGCCCGCCAGGAACAGCAGCGACTGAGCGCCGGTGACCTTGATGATCTGGCTGTAGCCGGGGGGATCGTACACGCCGCGCGCGCACAGCTTCTCGATCGTCGCCGCCATGGTGGGGACCTCCTCTGGAAGTGGAAACCTACGTGAGCGATGCGAACAGGCGCCAGGCATCGGCCTTGCCGTCCCAGCCGATGCCCGGTCGCTCCGGCGGCGCCACGCTGCCGTCCACGAGCTTCGCGTCGTCGGCCAGCCCGCCGAACGGTGCGAAGGAGAACGGGTTGACCTCGGCGCCGCCCAGCCCCAGCGCGCTCACCACGTGCAGCGCGAACAGGTGGCCGCCGTGCGGCCAGAACGCGCCGCGCGACCAGCCGCGCGCCTCCAGCACGTCGACGATCTCCAGGAAGCCCGTCAGCCCGTAACAGTGCACGGGGTCGAACAGGAGGAAGTCGCGCTCGCGCCGCAACCCGCCGTAGCGGTCGAGCAGCCGGGCTTCGTCGGACGAGAACAACGCCTCGCCAGCGGCGATGGCGCCCGGGTAGGTGGCGACCACGGCGGCGTGGGTCTCGAGGTCGAGGGGCGCGCAGACGTCCTCGAACCACCACAGGCCCCGCGGCGCCAGCGCCGCTGCCGCCGCCAGCGCGGCCCGGGCCTCGTAGAGGTTCATGGCGTCGACAGCCAGGCGCTCGGCCGGCATCACCGCCAGCGCGGCGTCCACGCGCTGCAGGTCGTGGGCGAGCGGGCCGGCGCCGATCTTGATCTTGGCGTGGGTATATCCGCGGTCGAGCATCCGGCGAAGCTCGTCGGCCAGGCGCGCGGGGTCGTCGGCCGGATAGGGATAGCCGCCGCCGGCATACAGCCTCACCACCGGCGTCGACCGGTGACCGAACCGCCCGGCCAGGAACCGGTGCAGCGGCAGTCCGGCGATCTTGGCGGCGGCGTCCCACAGCGCCATGTCGAGCGTGCCGACGGCCACACAGCGCTCGCCGTGGCCGCCCCGCTTCTCGCCGGCCATCATGACCGTCCACGCTCGCAACGGATCGATGTTCCGACCGTCGGCGCTGACGAGGTCGTCGTCGACCGCGGCCAGCAAGCGGGGGGCGAAGCGCTCGCGAATGAGCCCGCTCTGGGCAAAGCGCCCCATCGAGGCGAACCCGTAGCCCACGACCGGCCGCCCGTCGCGCACGACGTCGGTGATCAGGGCGACCGCGCTGGTGGTGAGGCCGCCCGAGGGCAACGAGGAATCCTGGAACCGGGAGATGGGAACCGAGCGCTCACGGAGGTCGACGATACGCACGAGTCTCTCAGCCGCTGCCCTTCTCGATCTTGGCCCAGGTGTCGCGAAGTCCGACCGCGCGGTTGAACACCGGCCGGGCCGGCGTGTGGTCGTGCCAGTCGGCGACGAAGTAGCCGGTGCGCTCGAACTGCACGCGCGCCTCCGGCGCCACCCCGGCCAGCGCCGGCTCGACCTTGGCGCCGGCGACCACGTCCAGCGAGGCGGGGTTGAGCACGCTGGCGATGTCCTCGACGTCGTCGGGCCTGGCCACCGTGAACAGCGTGTCGTACAGCCGCACCTCGGCGTCGACGGCGTGGGCGGCCGAGACCCAGTGGATGGTCCCCTTCACCTTGCGTCCCTTGCTGTCGCCCCCGCGCGAATCGGGGTCGTAGGTGCAGCGCACCTCGGTCACCTGGCCGGCGGCGTCGCGCGTCACCCCGGTGCACTTGACGATGTAGGCGTAGCGCAGCCGCACCTCGGCGCCGGGCGACAGGCGGAAGTACTTGGGCGGAGCCGGATCGCGGAAGTCGTCCTGCTCGATGTACAGCTCACGCGAGAACGGCACCTTGCGGGAGCCGGCCGTCGGGTCCTCGGGGTTGTTGATCGCCTCGAACTCCTCCACCTGCGCGGCCGGGTAGTTCTCGATGAGCAGCCTCAGCGGGCGGAGCACCGCCAGCCGGCGCTCGGCCCGCTTGTTGAGGTCCTCGCGCAGGCAGTGCTCCAGGTAGGCCAGCTCGACGACGTTGGCGGCCTTGGTGACGCCCACCCGCTCCACGAAGTCGCGCAGCGCCTCCGGCGTGTAGCCGCGGCGGCGCAGGCCAGCCAGGGTCGGCAGGCGGGGATCGTCCCAGCCGCGCACCTGGCCACCGTCGACGAGCTGCAGCAGCGTGCGCTTGCTCATGACCGTGTGACTCAGGTTCAGCCGCGCGAACTCGATCTGCTGCGGATGGAAGATGCCGAGCGCGTCCAGGTACCAGTCGTAGAGCGGCCGGTGGTCCTCGTACTCCAGCGAGCACATGGAATGGGTGACGCCCTCGATCGAATCGGACTGGCCGTGGGCCCAGTCGTACATCGGGTAAATGCACCACGCGTCCCCGGTACGCTGGTGGCTCGCCTTGCGGATCCGGTACATCACCGGGTCGCGCAGGTTGATGTTGGGCGAGGCCATGTCGATCTTCGCGCGCAGCGTACGGCTGCCGTCGGCGAACTCCCCGGCCCGCATGCGCCGGAACAGGTCGAGGTTCTCGGCGACCGGGCGATCGCGGAATGGCGACGGCCGCCCGGCCTCGGTCAGGGTCCCGCGGTGCTCGCGGATCTGCTCGCCGGTGAGGTCGTCCACGTAGGCCTTGCCGGCGGCAATGAGCTGCTCGGCCCACTGGTAGAGCTGCTCGAAATAGTCGCTGGCGTGATAGAGGTGCGGGCCCCAGTCGAAGCCGAGCCACCGGATGTCGCGCGTGATCGCGTCGACGTACTCCTGGCTCTCCTTGGTAGGGTTGGTGTCGTCGAACCGCAGGTGGCAGCGACCGCCGAACTCCCGGGCCAGGCCGAAATCGATGCTGATCGCCTTGGCATGGCCGATGTGCAGGTAACCGTTCGGCTCCGGCGGGAAGCGGGTGACCACCTTGCCCTCGAAGCGCCCGGCGCGGTTGTGCTCCAGGATGATGTCGCGAATGAAGTTGCTGGGCTTCGGCGCCTCGTTCATCCGGTAGATGGTATCACCTCACTCGGTGTAGTCTCCTGGGGACCCGAGGAGGTCGTTCATGGCCGTCACCCTGATCACCGGCACCAGCAGTGGCATCGGCCTGGCCACCGCCGTGCATTTCGCGCGAGAAGGTCACGAGGTCTGGGCTGGCGTCCGCAACCCGACCGGTGCCACCGAGCTGCGCGAGGCGATCGAGCGCGACCGGCTGGCCATTCGGGTCCTCACCCTCGACGTGGACGACGCCGCCTCCGTCCAGCGCGGCGTGGCCGAGGTGCAGGCCACGTCGGGGCGGATCGACGTGCTCGTCAACAACGCCGGCATCGGCGGCGGCGGGCCCATCGAGGACGTGCCGGTCGACTGGGCCCAGGGTCTCTTCCAGACGAACTACTTCGGCGTCGTGCGCATGGTCCAGGCGGTGCTGCCGGGCATGCGCCAGCGGGGCGCCGGTGCCATCGTGAACGTGTCGTCCATCGCGGGGCGGCTGGCCATCGCGGGCCACGGCCACTACTCGGCGGTGAAGCACGCGCTGGAGGCGCTGAGCGAGGCGCTCGCCCAGGAGGTGCAACGCTTCGGCATCCGCGTGGCAATCGTCGAGCCCGGCGTCGTCGTCACGCCGATCTTCAGCAAGGCCCGGCGCTTCGCCGACCCCGCCTCGCCCTACTTCGATCACGTCCGCCGTCTGCTGCTGCTCTACCAGAAGCAGATGCCGCGGGCGGCCCAACCGGCCGACGCTGCCGCCGTCATCTACGAGGCGGCCACCACGAAGCAGCCGCGGCTGCGCTGGCTGGTCGGCGACGACGCCAAGCTGCTGGTGGCGGGCCGGCAGCGGATGTCCGACGAGGAGTACGTGGCCGGCGGCCGCGCGATGTCCGAGGAGCAATACCTGGACGAGATGCGCGCGCGGTTCGGGTTCGACTGGTGATGCGTGTCGCCGCCGTCGAGGTGAGCCACTGGCACTCGCTCCACGACGCCGCCTACCTGCGCATCCTGGCCGGCATCCCCGACGTCGAGCTGGTCGGCCTGCACGATCCCAGTGCCGAGATCGTGGCCAGGCGGGCCGCTGCGCTCGGCCATCCGCCGACGTTCACCGATCACCGCGAGATGCTGGCCAAGACCCGGCCCGACTTCGTCGTCGCCCTCGGCCAGCACGCCCGCATGGCGCGCACGGCCCACGACCTGCTGGATCACGGAGTGCCGTTCCTGATGGAGAAGCCCATGGGGCTGAACGCCACCGAGGTCCAGGGCATCGCCGACAAGGCGGTCGCCCGGAAGGCCTTCGTGGCGGTGCCACTGCCCCAGCGTCACTCGCCGTTCGTGGCCCGCGCGCGTCAGCTCATGACCGAGGGCCGGCTCGGGCCGCTGTCGCATCTCTACCTGCGCCTGAACCGGCCGACCTCGGCGCGCTACCCGGCCTGGGACTCGCCGTGGATGCTCGACCCGTCGCTGGCCGGAGGCGGGTGCCTGCGCAACCTGGGCTCGCACTGCTTCGACCTGTTCTTGCAGCTCACCGGCGAGCCGGCCCGCGTGACCGGCGCCCAGCTCAGCGCGCGAGCGCTGGGCCAGCGCGTGGAGGACTACGCCTCCGTGCAGCTGCGCACCGCGGGCGGCGTGCTGGGCACCATCGAGCTGGGCAACACGGTGCCGTACGCGGGCTCCGACGGCGAGTTCAAGATCGCCGGGCGCGACGGGATCCTGGTCGCCTACCACGACGACACGCTGCGGCTCATCACCGCCGACGGCGAGACGACGGCGACGGCGCCACCGGCCGAGCCGCTCTATCCGACGGCGGTACGCGAGATCATCGAGCGCGCCCGGCGCGGCGAGCCGCCGCCGGTCAGCGTGCACGACCTGGTGCCGGTGGTGCGTCTCATCGATCAGGCCTACGAGCTGGCCGGAAGGAGCGAAGCATGAGCCTGCGCACGCGGATCGGCGTGATGGTGCCCTCGACCAACACGACCTTCGAGGCCGACTTCCAGCTGGTCACGCCGAGGGACGTCACCATCCACGGTCAGCGGCTGTGGCTCACCAACGACGCGGCGGGCGCGGCCGGCATGGACCGCATGAACGCCGAGATCGAGTCGGGGGCGCGCTACCTGGCCACGGCGAAGGTCGACGTGGTCGCCTACGGCTGCACGACCGGCAGCTTCTATCGTGGGCCCGGCTGGGATCGCGAGATGCTCGAGGTCATCCAGCGCGCCGCCGGCGTGCCGGCCGTCGCGACCAGCCCCTCGGTCGTCGAGGCGCTGCGCTTCCTTGGCGCCCGCCGTGTCTCGGTCGCCACCCCTTATCCCGACTGGAACAACCAGCAGCTGCGCACGTATCTCGAGGCGCTCGGCTTCGAGGTCCTCAACGTCGAGGGCGAACCGGGCGCCGCCGCCTCCGGCAACCAGGGCATCAACGATCACGATCCCGGGGAGGTCGTCGCCTTCGCCTCGAAGGTCTGCCGGCCCGAGGCCGACGCGCTGTTGTGCTCGTGCACGGCGTGGCGTTCGGTCGAGGCCGTGGCCGAGCTGGAGCGTCGCACCGGCAAGCCCGTGGTCTCGTCCAACCAGGCCAGCATCTGGGCGGCCTTCCGCGCGTTGAAGCTGTCGCCGAAGATCACCGGCTATGGCCGGCTGCTGGAGGGCCTGGCCGCGTAGGACGGCGTTCAGCGCGCCTGCGGGCGTGGGGGCTCCGGAGCCGCCTTACCATCGGGCGGCTCCTGCTGCTGGACCCACTCCACGATTTTCCGGCCCAGCCGCACCTCGGGAGCACTCTGGATCAGCCGCTTCACCGTCTCGAGCCCAAACGGCAGGGGCTTCTCCGCGACCTCGGGCACCGCCACCGGCGGCTGCACTCGCTCCACCGGTCGAGGTGCCGCCGGCGGCGGTCCCGGAGGCGCTGGCGCCTTCGCGGCCGTCGCGGCCGGCGGCGGCACGGACGGCCGCACCGACGAGACTGGCGACCGAACCGGCGGCGCGACCTGGGGCGCCGGGGCCGCCGGCGGCGGCGCGGGTTTCGGCTTGGCGAGCACTTCGGAGGCGGTGTCAGAGCTCCACAGCTCCGAGGCGGGACGCTCCGGCCCTCGACCAGCCTCGGTGACGCTGCGCTCCCGGACCGCGGCCTGCGGCTCGGCCGCGGCGGCCAAGGGCCCGGCGAGGCCACCCCCCAGTTCCGCCACGGGCTCGGTAGAATCCACCACATAGTCGGGCAGCTCTCGACGCCCCCGCGGCGGCAGCGCCGTGCCCGGTTTTGCGCGGGCCTGGAGCTCCGGCGACGGCAGCGCCGCCTCCGGCTTGACCCGGGCCTGGACCTCCCGCGGCGGCAGCGCCGCCTCCGGCTTGACCCGGGCCTGGACCTCCCGCGGCGGCGGTGCCGCCTCCGGCTTCACCCGGGCCTGGACCTCCCGCGGCGGCGGTGGCGCCTCCGGCTTCACGCGGGCTTGGAGCTCCCGCGGCGGCGGCGCCTCCGGCTTCACGCGGGACTGGACCTCGCGTGGCGGCAGCGCCGGGTCTGGCTTCACGCTGGACTGGACCTCCGGCGGCGGCAGCTCGCGGCTCGGCAGCTCGACCTTGGCGGCGAGGATGGGTGGTTCGACGGCTGGCGGCGGTTCGGTGGTTGTTGGCGTCGTTGGTAAAGTAGGCTCGACGGCCGCCGGCGGCGCCGGCGCAGGGTCCACCAGGGGGGTGGCGACACGCTCGGCCCTGGGCGCCACCGGTGTTCGCCCTCGAGCTAGGTCGGCCGGGTCGTCGAGACGCGACACGACCAGCGCCACCAGGACGCCCGCCACGACAACCCCCGCCGGCCAACGCCAACGGCTCCGGCGACCCCGCAGTCCCCGGCCGCGGGCGCGCTGCCAGGCAAGGAACCGCTCCACCCGCTCCTGCTCGGCCTCCAGCTCCCTGCTCTGGGTGCTCATGCCGGCTGGGGGTGATGCTTATGCTGGGCCAACGACTTTCGGGAGCTCATGACACCATCGCGATGACCTCCACCTCGACCATGAGGTCGGGATGGGCCAGCTTGCGCACCTCCACGGTCGTGCTCGTCGGCAGGGCACCAAAGTACTCCATCCGCACGTCCGTGTGCTTGAAGAACTCCTCGATGTCGGTGACGTAGGTGTTGGTCTTGACGATGTCGCTCAGGGTGGCGCCCGCCGCGGCCAGCGCCGCCTTGATGTTCTCGCCGGTCTGGCGAATCTGGGCGCCCATGTCGCCCTTACCCACCACCTCACCCCGGGCGTTGCGGGCGAGCTGGCCGGAGACGAAGATCGTCTTTTTCGCCTCCACGACGACCACGTGCGAGTAGAGCACGTGGCCGCCGACCACACGCTTGGCGAGCGCCTCGGGCTGGATGTTCTGTCGCGTCATGGTGTCCTCCTCGAGTCGCGTTGACGGAGCGCGCGCCACACGCGCTCCGGAGTGAGCGGCAGCTCGCGGAACCGGATGCCGGTCAAGCGGGTGAGGGCATTGCCGACGGCCGGGCTCACAGGCACCAGACTCCCCTCGCCCGCCCCCTTGGCGCCGAACGGCCCCGGCCCGTCGGCGTTCTCGACGAATCGGCACTGCAGCCGGCTCGCCACGTCGTCGGCACGCGGCACCCGATACGCGAGCAGCGTGCCGTTCATGAGCTGGCCACCCTCGTAGACCATCTCCTCGAACAGGGTATGGCCGAGGCCCTGCACCACCGCGCCCTCGTCCTGGGTCTCGCACGAGAGCGGGTTGATGCAGCGGCCGACATCGGCGACCGATACGTAATCTTCCACGGTGATGGCGCCGGTCTCGACGTCCACCGTGACCTCGGCGGCGCCGACGGCAGTCTCCCAGAACGGCGTGCTCCCGCCAAGGGGGGCCGCGCTCGGCCCCGGCGCCACCACGCCGCGGCCGATCAGCTCGCCGCCGGCCATGCCGAAGTGCGCGCGCAGCAGCGCGGCGTGCTCGACCCGGCGTTCCCCGTGGCAGACGGCGCCGGCGTCGACGCAGAGGGCGGCGCCCGGCGCCCCGAGCGCGCGGGCGGCGATCCGCAGCAGCTGCTCGACCACGTCGCCGGCGGCCTCCTGCACGGCCTTGCCGGCCATCGTGGTCGAGCGGCTGGAGCTGGTCGTCTGGTCGTAGGGCGTCACGCTGGTGTCGGGCAGCAGCACCGTCACGCGCTCCAGCGGCACCGCCAGCACCTCGGCGGCGATCTGGGCCATGACCGTGCGCGCACCCTGCCCCAGCTCCACAGTGCCGACCAGCACCGTCACGCTGGCATCCGCATGCAACCGCACGATGGCCTCCGACACCGACGGCGCGATGCTGGCCTTCAGCATCATGGCCACCCCGCGGGCGCGATCGGCGGCGATCGCCTGCGTCCAGCCGATCGCCTCGGCCGCCCGCGACAGGCTCTCCTCGAACTTGCCGTCGATCGGCGTGTCACCGGGCGCGAACTCCTCGCCGTGGGCCAGCAAATTCTGCCGGCGCAGCTCGACCGGGTCGCGATCGAGCCGCCGCGCCGCCTCGTCCATCAGCGACTCCACCGCCCATGCCAGCTGCGGCACCCCGAAGCCGCGGAAGGCGCCGCCCGGCGTCGTGTTCGTGTAGACGGCGGTACTGGCCAGCCGCACGTGGGGGACGCGATAGGGACCGGTCGCGGTGTACGTGCCCTTCTGGATGATGCGGGGCCCGATGTCCGCGTAGGCACCCACGTCGAAGTCCGCGTGGCAATCCACCGCCACCAGCGTGCCGTCGCGGCGGAACCCCAGACGCACCCGCGTGCGGGCATCGCAGCGGCGGACCGTGTGGAAGGCATCCTCGGCCGAGATGGCCAGCCGCACCGGGCGGCCGGCGACCCGGGCGAGGACGGCGGTGATGGGCTCCAGCTTCGCGTACGTCTTGCTGCCGAAGCCGCCGCCGACCAGCGGCACGACGACCCGGATGCGCCCGAGCGGTGCGTCGAACATCTTGGCCAGCTCGACCCGCACCGAGAACGGGTTCTGCGTCGAGGCCCACACCGTGAGACTGTCGGCGTCGTCCCAGGCCGCGATGGCGGCGTGGGGCTCCATGGCGACATGCTGGACGCGCGGGAAGGTGAAGGTCTCTTCCACGACCACGTCGGCGCTGCCCAGGGCCGCGTCGGCGTCGCCGCGGGCGTAGCCGAACTGGTGGCACACGTTGGTGCCGGGCCGCGGGCGCAGGCTGGAGAGATCGGCGAAGTGGCCGGACAGCGGCGCTGCCGTGTGTACCAGCGGCGCCCCTGGCACCAGCGCTTCCTCCAGCGTGGTCACCGCCGGCAGCTCCTCCCACTCGATCTCGACCAGGTCCAGCGCCGCGGCGGCGGTGGCGCCGTCCACCGCCGCCACCGCGACCACCGGCTCACCCTCGTGGCGGACGACGTCGATGGCCAGCACGGGCCGGTCGCGGAAGGCGGGGCCATGGTACGGATCGCACCACGTGAGGTCGGCGCCGGTCAGCACGGCGTACACGCCTGGCAGGTCCCGCGCGCGGCTCACGTCGATACGCACGAGGCGCGCGTGCACATAGGGTGAGCGCAGGAGCCGGGCGTGGGCCATGCCCGTCACCTCCAGGTCGGTGACGTAGCGAGCGCGGCCGGTGACTTTGTCGACGGCGTCGGTGCGTGGGACCGAGCGACCCACCACGCGCAGCGCCCCCGCCCCGCTGATCGGCCGCTCGGCCGCCGCGCCGCCCACGATCGCGTCGACGATCTTGCGGTAGCCGGTGCAGCGGCACAGGCTGCCGCGCAGATAGTGCAGCGCCGTCGCGCGCGTCGGCGCCGGCTGCTCTCCCAGGAGCGCCCGGGCGGTCATCAGCATGCCGGCCGTGCAGAAGCCGCACTGCACGGCGCCGCGGTCGACGAACGCCTGCTGGATGGGCCCGAGCCGCCCGTCGGCAGCGAGCCCCTCGACGGTGAGCACCTCGCGCCCGTCCGCCTCCACCGCCAGGTACGTGCACGCGCTCACGGCGGCGCCGTCCACCAGCACCGTGCAGGCTCCGCACACCTGGCTGTCGCACGAGCGCTTGGCCCCCTTGAGACCGAGGCGGTCGCGCAGCACGTCGAGCAGGAGCGCCTCGGCCGGCAGCGCCAGCGCCGCGGTCCGGCCGTTCACGCGCAGGCGGACGTCAAACGACGACGGCATGCGGGTACCGGGCGTCGAGGGGCCGGCCGTGGGCGCGCGCGGTGACGGCGGCCAGTGCGCGGCGGGTGAAGACACGCGTCAGCTCCCGCTTGTAGTCGGCGCCGCCGTGCAGGTCGCTCAGCGGGTCCACGGCCGCCGCCGCCAGCGTGGCCACTTCGTCGGCGAGCGTGCCGACCGGACGGCCGACCAGCACCCGCTCGGCCGCCTCCACGCGGTGGGGCCGCGGGCTCACGCAGCCCACGGCCAGACGGGCCGCGATGACGCGATCGTTCGCGTCGAGCGTGACGGCCAGGGCCAGGCCGAGCGTGGGCCGCTCGTGCAGGCCGAACTTCACGTAGACGCCGACCGTGCGAGCCGGCCACGCGCGCAGCCGTACGCCGGTGAGCACCTCGTCGAGCCGGCGCGCCGTCTCATAGGGGCCGCGGATCAGCTCGGCCAGCGGCAGCGCACGCACGCCGGTGGCCGAGGCCAGCTCCACCGTCGCGTCGAAGAGCAGGAACAGCGTGGCGAGATCGCTGTGCGGATCGGCGAAGGCCAGGTTGCCGCCGACGGTCCCGACGTTGCGCACGCGCACGTTGGCGACGTGGGCGGCCACGGCGGCCACCAGCGGCCACCGGGCGCGGACGACCGGATCTCGTTCCAGCGCCCGATGGGTGACGGTGGCGCCGATCGTCAGCGCGCCGGCGGCCTCGGCGAGGCCATCGAGACCGGGGATGCGCTTGAGGTCGATCACGTCGGCGGGTCGCATGAGGCCAGCCTTCATGAGGAGCAGCAGCTCGGTGCCACCCGCGTAGAGCGCAGCCTCGGGCCGCGCAGCCAGGAGCGCGGCCGCCTCGGCGATCGTCGTCGGTCGATGCAGCTCGAAGGCGCGCAGCACGGCTCAGCCGCCGAGGGCGCCGCGCAGGCGGGCAGCGAATTCGTCCACCAGCTCCTCGGCCCGGCGCTGGATGACGCCGGCGCCGAGGGCACCCAGCGGGCCGAGCACCCGCCCCTCGGCCTCGACGGCCAGCCGGCTTCCGGCCTCTGCACTCTCGACGGCCAGGCGCACCGACATGTGGACCTCGGCCGCGAGCCGGCCGTCGCGCCCGCGCGCCTGCAGCGTCAGCCGGCCCGGTGCCTCCTCGGTGACGCGGATGTCGAGCGGCACCGACAGCGCGATCGGTCCCACGCGCTGGCTCATGCGCGCCTGGTAGCGCCGGCGCGGCTCCACCTCGCGCGCCTCCACGCAGCCCGGCACGCAGCCGACCATGCGCGACACGTCCCACAGGAGCCGCCACACGACCTCGGTTGGCGCCGCCAGGGCGACCTCACGGGTGACGCGCATCGCTCACGGGCGCCACGATCCGCTCGGCGATCATCTGGAGATAGTCGATGCGGGCGCGGACGTCGGGCGGCAGGCTGTAGATCGTGAAGCCGATGCGCTCGAGGCCCATGGCGCGGGCCCGCTCGATCGTCTCCACGCAGTCGGCCGGCGAGCCGTGGATCGTCCAGTCGTCCAGGCTGGCCTCGAAGCCGAGCTGCAGGCGACCCATGGTGGACTCCTGCATGCGCCAGGTGCGGTACATGGTGAACGTCTTCTCCAGGTAGCCGCGCGCCGCCGCGGCGGCGGCTTCCTTCGACGCGCCGACGATCAGGCTGCGCGAGGCGCCCACGTAGCCGGTGGTGGGCGCGCCCACGGCGGCGCGCTCTTCCCGGAACATCGCGCCGAATCGCGCGACATCGGCCCAGCCGAGCTGAGGTCCGAAGAACACGCCGTCGGTGAGCCGGGCGGCCCGTCGCGTCGCGCCCTCGCTCTGCGCACCCATCTCGAGCGGAGGGTACGGCGTCTGGTACGGCGTGAAGCCGAGGCGGCCACCCTCCACGCGGGTGTAGCGGCCCTTGAAGGTGACGTCTTCGCCGCGCCAGAGCGACTTCATGAGGGCGAGCGACTCCTCCAGCTTGGGCACCCGGTCGGCGCGGGCCAGGCCGGCCACGCCCAGCTCCAGCTCGCGATACCCGATGGCCACGCCGACGTCGAGCCGCCCGTGCGTGATGTGGTCGAGCGTGGCGACACTCTCGGCGACCTCGACCGGGTTGAGGATCGGCAGCAGCAGCACGGAGGTCTTCAGGCGCATGGTCCCCGTCTCCGGCGCCAGCCGCGCGAGCATCGGCAGCGGCTGCGGCCACACGGTCGGGTGCGACAGCCAGTGCTGGCCGATCGACACCCACGCGAAGCCCATGCGGGAGGCGGCGGCGACGACCTCGATGGCCTCGTCGATGATCCGGGTCGGGGGTCGGTCGGGCGGGCTCCAGAACGGAGTGAGATGAAAGCCGATCCTCATGACGCTCGCGTATACTGCCACAACCACGACGACCTCGCAGGAGGACGGCCCATGACGACGACCGGCCCGACGACGATCATCCGCGGCGGCCTCCTGCTCGACATCCGGGCCCACCGCGCGGAGGCCGCCGACATCCTCGTGACCGGCGACACCATCACTGAGATCGGCGGACCGGGGCTGGCCGCCCCCGCCGGCGCCCGAGTAATCGACGCGCGCGGCCTGCTGCTGCACCCCGGGCTCATCAACGGCCACACGCACGCGCACGGCAATCTCGCCAAGGGCATGGGCGACCTGTGGACGCTGGAGCTGCTGCTCACGGCCGGAAGCTGGATCAATGCCGGCCGCACGATGCACGACCGTCATCTCAGCGCCAAGCTCGGCGCCGTCGAGATGGTCCTCAAGGGCTGCACGGCCGCCTACGACCTGCCGCTGGAGCTGCCGGTGCCCACGCTGGAGGGCGCCGAGGCGGTGGCGCGCGGCTACGCGGACGTCGGCCTGCGCGCGGTGATCGCGCCGATGGTGGCCGACCGCTCGCTCTTCGAGGCGATCCCCGGCCTGCACGACGTGCTCACGCCGGCGCTGCGCCAGGAGGTCGAGGCCCTGCGGCCGCCGGCCTGGAAGACGACAGTGGCCGGCCTCGCCGCCGCCTTGAAGGGGTGGACGCTCGACCGCGAGCACATCCGCCTGGCGGTGGCGCCGACGATCCCCCACCACTGCTCGGACGAGTTCATCCGCGCCTGCGCCGACCTCGCCAAGGAGCACGGCGTGGGGCTGCACAGCCACGTGGCGGAATCGAAGGTACAGGCCGTGGTCGGACTGCAGCGGTACGGCAAGACCCTCACCGCCCACCTCGACGCCCTCGGCGCCCTCGGGCCGAACTTCACGGTCGCCCACGGCGTGTGGCTGGACGAGGACGACATGAAGCGCCTCGGCGACCACGGCGCCTCGGTCTCGCACAATCCCGGCAGCAACCTGCGCCTCGGCAACGGCCTGGCTGACATGCGGTCGATGCTCGAGCGCCGGGTGAACGTCGCCATCGGCACCGACGGCGCCAACTGCTCGGACAACCTCAACATGTACGAGTCGATGCGGCTGGCCTCGCTGGTGTCCAAGGGCCGCGGCCCCGACGTGGCGCGGTGGGTGCGCACCGACGAGGTCGCGCTGGCGGCCACCGAGGGCAGCGCCCGGGCGCTCGGCCTCGAGGGTCAGATCGGCCGGTTGGCGCCGGGCTACAAGGCCGACGTCGTGTTCCTCGACCTCGCGCACCCGAACTGGATCCCGCTCAACGACGGTACCAACCAGCTCGTCCACACCGAGGACGGCAGCGCCGTGACCCACGTGATGATCGGCGGCCGCCTGGTCGTCGAGCATCGCCGGGTGACGACCGTGGACGTGCCCGCCCTCGCTCGTGAGGTCGAAGCGGCGCGGCAGCGGCTGGCCGAGATCACGGCGCCCCAGAAGGCGCTCTACGAACGGCTGGCGCCGGTCGTCGGCCGATTCTGTCCCGGCCTCGCCCACGTGCCGTACCACGTCGCCCGCTACGTGGGCGGCGCCTGACCACCACCGCTCGTCAATGCCGAGGAGGGTTCGATGAAAGACGGCCTGCGGTTCGTCGACTCCGATATGCACATCATGGAGCCGCCCGATCTGTTCGAGCGCTATCTCGATCCGAAGTTCAAGCACCGCGTGCGGACGCCGATCGGCGCCGACGGCAAGGCGCGGCGGGGCACCTCCGCGCAGACGATGATCGACGGGCTCGCCGGCACCGGTGACGCCGACATGCAGCAGTTCCGCAAGCGGGCGCGGGCCGGCGCCACCCAGAGCACGCAGCCGCTGTCCGGCTCGCGCCTGGCCGACACCGGGCGGCTGGACTTCGCGATCCAGCGCGGCTACGACCCCGAGGCCCAGGTGATGGGCATGCAGATGGAGGGCGTCGACATCGCGGTCCTCTACCCGACCAACGGGCTGTCGCTGCTGGCCCGCAACGACCTCGATCCGGAGCTGTCGCTGGGGATCTGCCAGGCCTACAACAACTGGATCCACGAGTTCTGCCGGTACAGCCCCGACCGTCTCAAGTTCGTCGCCATGCTACCGGTGCACGACGTCCACCTGGCCTGCCGGGAGCTGGTGCGGTGCGTGCGCGAGCTGGGGGCGGTGGGTTCGTTCATCCGACCCAACATGGTCAACGGCCGCTACTGGCACTCCAACTACTGGGACCCGCTCTACACGGTGCACGAAGACCTGAACGTCACCTGGGGGTTCCACGAGGGGACGGGCGCCCATTACTCGTACCACAACGTGCTCTACGGCGAGAATCGCTTCTACCGACACGTGGCCAGTCACTGGATCGAGATGCAGCAGGCGCTGATCGCGATGATCATCGGCGGAGTCTTCGAGTTCCATCCCAAGCTGCGCGTCGGCTTCCTGGAGGCGCAGAACTCCTGGGTGCCGGGGCTGCTGTCACGGATCGAGTGGGACTACCCGCAGTACCGCGACACCCACGCGCCCTACCTCACCATGACGCCGCGCGAGTACTTCCGGCGCAACTGCTGGGCGGCCGTGGAGGGCAGCGAGCCGGAGATCGAGGCCACGGCCGGCCTCATCGGCGCCGACCGCATGTGCATCTCGACCGACTACCCGCACTTCGACTCCAACTTCCCCCACGTGGCCGAAAACCTCATGAAGAACGTGCCCCGCGAGATCGCCGCCCAGATCTTCATGGGCGGCGCCCATCTCTACGGCTTCACCGACGCGCATTTCACGAAGGCCGACGCGGCCGCCGCCGGAAAATAGCGACCGCCACGATCGACTGACCGTTCAACCGTCCGACAGGTCGCCCGGGACCCATGAGGATCGCGATGACGCTTGCTCCTCGTCGCTCGACCGTCCCCGTCCTGCTCGTGCTCGCGCTCGCGTGGCTGGCGGCGCCGTCGCCGGCCACGGCCCAGAGCGATCAGCTCACCTGGGGTGTGCACATCTCGCTGGCGCCCACGTGGTTCGATCCCGCCGAGGCGTCCGGGATGATCACGCCGTACATGATCTACTACGCGCTGCACGACGCCCTCGCCAAGCCCCTGCCCGGCCAGCCGCTGGCCCCGGCCCTCGCCGAGTCGTGGACCGTCTCCAAGGACAGCCTCAGCCACGAGTTCGTCCTCCGCAAGGCCGCCCGGTTCCACAACGGCGACCCGGTGACGGCCGAGGACGTGAAGTTCTCCTTCGAGCGCTACCGCGGTGCCGCCTCGAAGACACTCAAGGAGCGCGTGGCCGCCGTGGAAGTCGTGGACCCGGGTCGGGTCCGCTTCCGGCTCAAGCGGCCGTGGCCGGACTTCCTGAACTTCTACGCGACGGCCACCGGGGCCGGCTGGATCGTGCCGAAGAAGTACGTCGAGAAGGTCGGCGAGGAAGGCTTCAAGAAGGCGCCCGTCGGCGCCGGGCCCTACCGCTTCGTCTCCTTCACGCCGGGAGTCGCGCTCGTGCTGGAGGCGGTGGACGGCTACTGGCGCAAGCGCCCGGCCGTGCGGCGTCTGGTCTTCAAGGTCATTCCCGACGAGGCGACGCGGCTGGCCGCGCTCAAGCGCGGCGAGGTCGACATCGTCTACTCGATCCGAGGCGCGCTGGCCCAAGAGCTGCAGCGCACCGAGGGGCTGAAGCTGGTGCCCACGGTCCTGCAAGGGACGTTCTGGCTCTACTTCCCCGACCAGTGGGACGCCAAGTCGCCCTGGAGCAACCTGAAGGTCCGCCAGGCGGCGAACCTCGCCTTCGACCGCCACGCCATCAACCAGGCGGAGACGCTCGGCTTCTCCCGCATCCCCAACAGCATCATCCCCGACATCTTCGAGTTCTTCTGGAAGCCGCCGGCGGCCGTCCACGACCCGGCCCGGGCGCGTCGGCTCCTCACCGAGGCGGGCTACCCGAGTGGCTTCGACGCCGGCGACTACTTCTGCGACACCTCCTACGCGAATCTCGGCGAGGCCGTGCTGAACGACCTCCAGGCCCTCGGCATTCGCGCCCGCCTGCGGCCGCTGGAGCGGGCAGCGTTCTTCAGCGGGTACGCGGAGAAGAAATTCAAGAACATCATCCAGGGATCGAGCGGTGCCTTCGGCAACGCCGCCACCCGGATCGAGGCCTTCGTCGCCACCGGCGGCGCCTACGTCTACGGCAGCTACCCCGACATCGACGGCCTCTTCGACGAGCAGGCCGCTGATCTCGATCCCAAGCGGCGGGAGGCCACCCTGCACCGGATCCAGCAGCTCGTGCACGACAAGGTCATCTACGCGCCGATCTGGCAGCTGGGGTTCCTCAACGGCGTGGGGCCGCGCGTCGAGGAATCGGGGATCGGCGTGATTCCGGGCTTCGCGTACTCGGGGCCCTACGAGGATGTGAAGCTCAGGCGGTAGGCGCTACGGCTGCACGGGCGGAGTCGTGGCGCCGGCCAGCTCGGCCACCGTGCCCAGCGTCATCTGCACGGCGTTGAAGCCGAGGCGGAAGTCGGCCTCGGAGAACGCCGTGTAGACGTCGGTCGGCTGGTGCCAGTGCGGGTTCGAGCCGTTGCCGATCTCGGCCACGCGCTGGTCGTCGCGGACGCTCACGGTGGCCGTGTAGTTCTGGAACGGCACCGAGTCGGATTCTCCACGCCCTGCAGGCTCCGGCGCGCGGAGCCGTCTTGACGTCGTCGTCCTCGACGGCGCAGTATCGCCGCGAATCCGAGACTATGGATGCGAGGAGGCCGGCATGAGACTCGTGCTCTTCGAACCCGCGGCAGGCGGCGAGCCGGTGCCGGGGCTGCTGACGGAGCGCGGCGTCGTGTCCGTTGCGGAGGCGGTGCGGGCCGGCCACACGCCCCAGGCGACGATGCAAGGCCTCATCGACGACTTCGATCGGCTGCGCCCGGCGCTGGAGCGGGTGGCCCGCTCGGGCCCCGCCCGGCCGCTCGACGAAGTCCGGCTACGCGCGCCCCTCCCCCGCCCCGGCAAGATCCTGGCGTGCATCGCCAACTACTGGGAGCACGGAGCGCTCGAGCCGCGTGCGCTCAACATGTTCCTCAAGAACCCCGACGCCGTGATCGGGCCCGGCGACACGATCGTGCTGCCGGAGATGACCGAGCCTTGGATCTTCATGCACGAGGCCGAGCTGGCGCTGGTCATCAAGGGGCCCGCCAAGCACGTCAGGCCGGCGGACTGGCAGCGGGCCGTGTTCGGCTACACGGGGATGATCGACGTCTCCGCGCGCGGCGAGGGCCGGCGGACGTGGAAGGCCGGGAGCTGGCTCGGCAAGTCGTTCGACACCTTCGCCCCGATCGGCCCCTGCATCGCCACGCTGGACGAGATCGCCAACCCCAACGACGTCCACGTGCAGTTCTGGGTCGACGGCCAGCTCCGCCACAACTACAACACCGACGACATGGAGCACCTGGTGCCGGCCCTGGTCGAGTTCGCCAGCGGTATCATGACGCTCAACTCCGGGGACATCATCGCGTGCGGCACCAACCACGAGGGGCTGGGGCCGCTGCAGGACGGTGAGGTGGTCGACTTCGAGATCCACGGCATCGGCCGCATGCGGCTGGATGTGCGGGACCCCCTCAAGCGCACGTGGGAGAAGGGCATCTACATGGGGGCCGATTCGACCAACCCGGAGGCCGTCCGGCGCAACCGACCAGGCGCCCGCTGAGGCGTCCCCGGCCCGGGGTCGTGTGGGGGTTTCCCCGACACGGGGTGCCGCCCCCAGATGATAGATTCGCGCCCGATGAACACTTACGCTCGTCCGCGCGCGCTGGATCGACCGGTGGAGCTGATCGTGCTCGATACGCTCGCCCGCAACGGCATCGACCTGGCGGTCACCGTGCCCTGCAAGTACATCGCGCGCCTCATCGTGGAGGCCGAGGAAGATCCGCGCTTCACGCTGATGTACCCGAGCCGGGAAGAAGAGGGGCTCGGCATCGCAGCCGGGGCGGCCCTGGCCGGGCGGGGGGCGGTGATGCTGCTGCAGAACTCCGGCCTCGGCAACATGGTCAACGCCTACTGCTCGCTGAACCTCTTCTACGGTCTGCCGCTGTGCCTGATCGTGACGTACCGGGGCGACGAGCTCGAGCGCGTGCCGGCCCAGGTCCCCATGGGCGACCGCACCGAGCGTCTGCTCGAGCTTCTCGGCATCCGGGTGGTCCTGCTCGAGAAGCCCGCCGACGCCCTGCGCTTCGAGGTCGAGCTGGAGGCCCATCGGCGCAACCGGACGAGCGTGGCCTTCCTGAGCAAGCGGACATTCTGGAGCCCCTCGTGACCCGGCCCGATGTGATCCGGGCGGTGGTGGGGCGCATCGCCGACGACGTCATCGTGGTCTCCAACATCGCCGACGCCAGCTTCGAGCTGTGCAGCCTGAAGGATCGGCCGCGGAACTTCTACATGCTCGGCTCGTTCGGCCTGGCCCCCTCGATCGGTCTCGGCCTGGCCCTGTCGCGCTCCGAGCGGGTCATCGTCCTCAATGGCGACGGCGCCCTTCTCTACAACCTCGGCAGCCTGCCGACCGAGGGCCGCTACGCGCCGCCCAACTACCTGCACCTGGTCGTCGACAACGGGTCGCACGGCGCCACCGGCTATCAGCCGACCGCGACCTCGGCCGGAACCGACCTGGCGGCGGTCGCCCGCGGCTGCGGCCTGGCGGCCCAGCGTGTCGACACACCGGCCGCGCTCGGGGAGGCCCTCGACGCGTGGCTCGCGCGGGGCGGTGCCCGCGTCATCGTCGCCGTCGCCAGCGATCGGCCCGCCGCCCCGGCACCGCTGCCGCCCTACTCGGGCCGGGAGATCGCCGCGCGCTTCGGCCAGGCCCTGGCGGACGCCCCGCGGGCGTGACCCTTCGCGAGCGCATCGGCGTTGACCTCGGCGGCCGCCGCCGGCTGGAGGACGGCTTGGCCTGGGCGGCCGCTCACGACGTGCACTACGTCGACGCCTGCCTGGAGGGCGCCCCCGACCATCCCAACGCACCCACGTCGTGGACGGCCGACCGCGCCGCCGCCGTGCGGGCCACCTGCGAGCGCCACCGCATCCACCTGGGTCTGCACTCCGCCTCCGCCGTCAACATCGCCGAGACCTCGCCCCTGCTGGCCGCCGCGGCCGAGCAATATCTGAAGACCTACGTCGACGTGGCGGGTTGGCTCGGGGCGGCGTGGATCGTCGTGCACGGCGGCTATCACTTCACCGGTGACTACGCGGCCCGGCTGACGGCCAGCGTCGACCGGTTGCAGCGGGCGGCGACCCACGCCGAGCGGGCGCGGGCGCGGCTGTTGCTGGAGAACCTCAATCGCGAGCCCGAGCACGCCGAGGTGCGCTACCTCGCCCATAACCTGGTGGAATGCCACGAGTATTTCGGGCGCATCCGCTCGGCGAGCCTCGGCTGGGCCTTCACGGTGAACCACGCCCATCTGGTGCCGGAGGGGATCGATGGCTTCCTCGACGCCATGGAGATCGGCCGGTGCGGCGAGGTGCGCCTGGCCGACAGCCACGGCCGGTGGGAGGAACATCTGAGGCCCGGCCAGGGCACGATCGACTTCCGCCGCCTGTTCGATCGGCTCGAGGACGGCGGCTACCGCGGCCACTACATGCTGGCGTTTGGCTCGCTGGACGACATGCTGGCCGGCCGCGACCACCTCGTGCGGGTGTCCGGCCGCTGACGCCGAGGTCAGGGCTGGGCGCTCAGCACCCGTCCCGCCTGCTGGATCTGCCCCGGATCGAACGGCGGCGCCACCAGCAAGATCAGCCGGTCGACGCCCGCCCGCTCGACCATCTGCCGCGCGCGCGAGTCGGCGCGCAGCCAGCGATCCTCCAGCCCCGCGAACACCGTGACCACGAAGCCCGGCGCCGCGCGGCCGGACTTGCCGTGCTCGTCGCGCGCGACGCGCAACAGGTCGGCCAGCTGCGGATGGAACGCCTGGGTGTTGAAGCCGTCACCGTGGCGGCCGGCGATCGCGGCCATGCGGGGGCCGAAGCCGCCCACGACGATCGGCGGCGGCGACGCCGGTCGGAGGAACCCCGCCTCGCCCGCCCACAGCGTGCGGATGAGCGCGATGGCATCGACGACCCGCTGGGCGCGGACCGCGTCACGCTCGACGGCCTGACCGATCGCCGCCTGCTCGACGGCGTAGGGTGTGCGCCGGCTACCGCCGGCACCCAGCCCCAGCAATAGCCGACCGCCCGAGATCGTTTGCAGCGTCGCCGCCATGTTGGCCAGCACACCCGGGTGGCGATTGGCGACGTTCAGCACGAGCGGCCCCAGCATCACGCGGCGGGTGACCTCGGCCAGCGCGGTGAGAACGGTCCACGCCTCCGGCACACCGGGCCCGGTCCCGTCGTCGTCGTCGGGATCGCGCAGGTGATCCCACGTCCACAGGCCGTCGAAGCCGGACTCCTCGGCGGCGAGCGCGGCGGCGCGCATGTCGGCCCAGCGGGCCCCCATCGGCATCAGGAGCAGGTCGGTTTTCATCGTGTCCTGGCGCCCGAGAGTATCATCCGGGTATGGAGCCGAGCATCCTCGTCGGCACCGCGACCGGGCTGTGGGACCTCACGGGCGACAATGCCCGATCCGTGGAGGCGCTGGCCGGGCACGCCGTCACCGCGCTGGCGCTCGACGGTCCGCGCACGTGGGCCATCGTGGACGGCACGGCGGTGTGGGAGGGTCGGGACGGCGTCTGGACGGCGCGCGCCGCGGTCGACGGCCCGCCGGCGACATGCGTGGCGGCGGCCGACGGCGGGGTGCTGGTCGGCACCGAGCGGGGACACCTGCTGCGGCTGACCGCGGGCGAGCTCACCCGCGTCGAGTCGTTCGAGACCGTCGAGGGCCGGGCGGCCTGGTACACGCCGTGGGGCGATCCGGCCGACGTCCGTTCGCTCACGGTCGCCGGCGACGGCACGCTGCACGTCAACGTCCACGTCGGCGGCGTGGCGCGGTCGCGTGACGGCGGCGCCTCGTGGCGGCCGACCGTCGACATCGAGGTCGACGTCCACCAGGTGCTCGCCCATCCCACGCGTTCCGGAGTCGTGCTGCTCGCCGCCGCCGACGGCTTCGGGCTCAGCCACGACGGCGGCGACACCTGGCAGTTCGCGACGGCCGGCCTGCACGCGCACTACCTGCGCGCGGTCGCGGTGGCCGGTCAGGACGTGCTGGTCTCCGCCTCGGCGGGCTTCCACGGGCGCCGATCCGCGATCTATCGGAGGCCCCTCGAGGGCGGCCCGCGCTTCGAGCGCTGCGAGGTCGGCCTGCCCCGGTGGTTCGACGACAACATCGACACCGCGTGCCTGGCCGCCGGCGGCCCCCTCGTCGTGTTCGGCACCGGCGACGGTCGCGTCTACCGCTCGCTCGACGCCGGCGCCCGCTGGGAGCAGGCCGCCAAGGGGTTGCCGCCCGTCGGCTGCGTGCTGGTCGGCTGACCTACCGCAGCACCGCCTCGGCGATCTTCGTCAGCTCCACACCCATCTCGGCCTCCGTCTTGACCGTCGGCGGCCGCACGATCACGCGGGTGGCGCCGGCATCGTGGAAGCGCCGGATGAGATCGCGGTCGGCCGGCTGGCCGTGGACGGAGATCGTGATGGCGGCCGGGTCGCGCCCGGCGTCCTTGGCCAGCCGGTCGAGCGTGCGCCGACTCTCGGCCAGCTGCTCGGGCGTGGTCCGGTTCGGCAGCCAGCCGTCGCCCCACGCAACCACACGCTCGAGCACGGTCTTCGCGTGACCGCCCAGGATCACCGGCGGGTGCGGCTTCTGGGCCGGCTTGGGATTGGACTTCACGAGTGGGAAGTCGTAGTACTTGCCGTGGAACTCGGCCTGGGGCTTCGTCCACAGCTCTTTCATGGCCAGGATCGACTCCCGCGTCTGGCTCCAGCGGTGGTCGAAGTCGCCGCCCATGATCTGCGTCTCCTCGCGCAGCCAGCCGGCCCCGATGCCGAAGAGGAAGCGGCCGCCGCTGAACAGGTCGAGCGTGGAGATCTCCTTGGCCAGCAGGAGCGGGTTGCGCTCCGGCACCAGCACGATGCCGGTGCCGAGCTTCATCGTCGTGGTCACGCCGGAGGCGCGGGCCAGCGCCACGAACGGATCGATGAAATGCGAGTAGCTCTCGGGGATGACGCCGTCCTCGGAGCCGGGAAACCGGCTGGTCGTGTTGACCGGAATGAACGGGTGCTCGGCGCACCAGAACGACTCGAAGCCGAGGCGCTCGGCCGTGCGAGCCATGAAGGCGACGTCGACGTTGTAGGCGGGCAGCGGCACGGAGATCCCGACGTTCATGGGCGTGGTCCTCTCTTCGGGTGCGGCGGTCTCGACCGCGGCAGTCTATCACCGGGCAGCGGGTTTATACTGCGCGCGTCCCGCCACGACCGAGGAGACGCCAATGACACTGCGCTTCGGAGTCTTCGATCACATCGAGCCGGTGCCGGGCCTGCGCCTGGACCGCATCTACCGCGAGCGGCTGCTGCAGATCGAGCGCCTCGACGCCGCCGGCTTCCACGCCTATCACCTGGCCGAGCACCACACGCCGGCCATCCATAGCCTGGCCCCCTCCCAGAACGTCTTCCTGGCCGCCGTGGCCCAGCGCACCCGGCGCCTGCGCTTCGGCCCCTGCGTCTACGTGCTGCCGCTGCACCACCCGCTACGGCTGATCGAGGAGATCAGCATGCTCGACAACCTCTCCGACGGACGCCTCGAGATCGGCGTCGGCCGCGGCGGCGTCATGGAAGCGTTCTTCTGGGGCCAGGAGGCCGACTCCGAGACAAACTACGCGCGCTACCTGGAGACGCTGGCGATCATCAAGGAAGGGCTCAGCCACGACCATCTCACCTACCCCGGCCGCTTCCACAGCTTCGAGGCGCTGCCGATGTACCTGCGCCCGCTCCAGAAGCCGTATCCCCCGCTCTGGTACATGCGCAACCCGGTGACGGCGGCGATGGAGGGCATGCACACGATCATCGTCGGCTCCCTCGACGGTCTCGCCGCCGCGGTGCCGCGCTACCGCGCCGCCTGGGAGGAGCACCAGGGCCCGGACGGCCGCACCGCCCAGGGCGATCGGCCGATGATCGGCCTCGTCGTTCACCTGGTCGTGGCCGAGACCAACGAGGAGGCGATGGCCGCGGCGAAACCGGCCTGGGAGAAGTATCGCTGGAACCTGGCGGCGCCGCGCCGGCTCGAGGCGGAGAAGCGCGGGCTCACGCAGTTCCAGTCGACGAAGGACGGCTCGTTCGGCTTCGTCGGCGACCGCCCGGCCGGGCTACCCACGCGGGAGACGCGCCGGGATATCGACTCCGAGCTGGAGCGCTTCGACCAGGCGGCGCGCCGCGAACATCCCAACCGTCTGGGCGGTGTCGCCCTGGCCGGCACGCCCGCCGCCGTGCGCGAGTACATGGACGAGTACGTGGCTACCGGCGCCAACTATTTCGTGTGCTCGTTCCAGTGGGGCGACCTGAGCCACGAACAAGCGATGCGCTCGATCAAGCTATTCGCGAACGAGGTGATGCCGCACTACACGGCGTAGCTGCCGACGAACGCAACCGCAACTGAGGCGCGCGCCGGCTTCGCCGGGGCGACGAACTCGGAGGTGTGGGGGCCATCTCGGTGTCCTGTAGCCTCCGTCGATCCTCCGTAGATCGGCGGCGGTCATGTCGCGCCCCGTGTCGGCATCGACGAACCGGGCCACCATCGGTATCTTGCCCCGGGGTAGGCCGCCGGCCAGGATGCCCTCGAACCAGGAGTAGCCTCGAAAAAGAACATCCAGCAGCGCCTCCACGTCGGCATCGTCGCCTCGTAGATCGCGCTCGATCCCTTCGAGCTGGGCCACGCACCGCTTGGCGTCGTCCTCGACCGTGGCGATGCGCTTGACCAGGCGTTGCTCGGCGGCGGCCAGATTCGGCAGGTCGGCGATCAGGCCTGCGCGCTCGGCCTCGGGTTGCTAGCGGGCGCCCCTGTCCCGAGCCTGCTTCTCAAGGTTGCGCGGTGAACGACTCGACCGAGAACGTCTGGTGGAGCGACGTCAGCACCGCGTGGTGCAGCTCGGCCGCCGCCGCACCCGTGCTGTTGTCACACGTCTGGCGCTCCCGGTGCTCGCGGCAGGTGTAGGCCGCAGCCGAAGTCGGTCGCACGGGTTATGTCCACCCACTTCCCGTGGCCCGGCATAACTTGCGTCGTTAGCGCATCGGAATTGCGCACGACGAGCGGCGCGGCTCTGTGGCCCGACCACTGGGACGAGAGATTGCGGCGGCACCAGCCTCGTCCGTATTTAGCGGGACTTCGACGGTACAGCGTCGAAGTGGTGACGGCCCCGATCCTTTCAGTTCTGCGGAGTTGGGCGCCGCAGCGGACGTGTCTACCGCACGGCTTCTCGTCCGATCTCATGAGGAGTTCCAGCGATTGCCTTGTCGCTCTCCAGGGTGGCCCACAACCTGCAGTTCTGGTGGCCGCTCGGCCAGCGCCCCCCGACAGGAAGCCCCGAAATGTGGGTGTGGCGAAGGCGCGGCGCCACGATAAACGACGTGTGGCTATGTCTGGAAGATTTCCAGGCCAGTCGGAGCAGCGCGCAGGACGCTATAACAGGCGCTGGATGTGCTGCGAGGAGCGCGCAATGCCAAAGTCCACGACGCATGAGGTCTGCTGCACCTGCGATCTGCCACGGCAACAATGCCCGGGGCACAAGCGGACCTCCATCAGGTGGTGTCCGCCAGCTACCGCCGAGGGCGCCCTCACCCATACGGACTGGGCAAGGATCGGCTGGAAGGCGTTTTGAGGATCCTCGCGCGAGTGC
Source organism: uncultured Candidatus Rokubacteria bacterium (assembly GCA_963827505.1). Taxonomy (GTDB): domain Bacteria; phylum Methylomirabilota; class Methylomirabilia; order Rokubacteriales; family CSP1-6; genus AR5. The sequence goes on from CAWHBD010000001.1 coordinate 2,212,387, forward strand.
GAACAACATGACCGTCCGACTCAGTGCCGTTCCTCTTTGAGTGGCTTCACCGAAGGCTAGGAACGTGGATCAAAGATCTCGGAACATGACGGACATGACCTATACGGAATCTGATTTCGATCGCCTCTCCTGGCACGACTGCCACATTTGGGCAGTCGAGGTCCGGGTAGGCGCCCCGGAAAATGGGGACTGGACCAGCGATCTCGCGCTCGACATTGACTTCATCGTCGAATGGATGTGCGGCGTTGGACAAGGAGGAGGACAGTTCCGAGTGGCGCCGGCAACCGTTGTCTTCCATGGCGTGACGGATCCGAAGATCGATATCGACTGGGGTCATTCAGGGTTTCAAGCGGCGTTACATCCCCTATCGATCGGCAAGCTCGAGCGCGAACGGATTCAAGACCAGAAGGTATACCTCGACCGTCCATATTACCGTTGGAGGATATGCCTCAACTGGCCAGACGGCGGCCTGATAACCTTTGGTGCCGTAGGCTTCACCCAGACATTGCGTGCAGAACCGATCTTGAGTCAGACTCAACGCCTGTCGCGGAGTGAGAGGCTCGGCCTAACAGGCGATGAGGCAGAGGGTGGCCTTCAACGCCGGTAACTCCTGTTGGGCAGTCACAACCTGTCCCCGATGAAGAAGACGGTTCCCCCGCGGATCTGCTGCATTCCCGCGACAAGCGCACCAATCGTGGCGGTGTTCCGGCGCGGGCCGTCAAATTGGACCCACATAGGCCGCTGGAATCTCCGGGAAGAACGGTACGAGCCCGGCGCATGGCTTGGTGGACGCCGAGGAGGGTGGCGGCGACGGCCCCGAGCATACGAAGCTCCCGATCCCCTATCGATTGCGCTCAATTCCGGCGGTTCAGTTCGCGAACGAACGGCGTCGGGGCTGGGAGGAAGCGCCAGATTCTTCCCGACGCGACCCACAGGACGCCTGGGATGAGCATCGCAACGCCCGTATGCAGAAGCGTCAGCCCGGAGGCGACAGCCTCCTTTGCGTGGAAAGGCTTGGCTGGGCAGGAGGCGAGTTCGGAGTTGATCAGGCTGTCGACGGCCTGCGCGTCCACGATTGGTTGGAAGCGGAGGGACAGCGCGAGCTGTTGGATCACCTCCAGTGGGCGGATTGGGACCGGGAGGGACACCTGCTGGCCGCCACTCGCGGTGGAAAGCTCCAAGTCTGGGCGCTGGATGGCGATGCCCCGCGAATTCTGTTTGACGAGGATCTGTCGCTTCTCGAGCCGAGCCCTGGTCCCGCACCCGCGTGGGCGGGGCGATGGTAGCTGCGAACCTCGGCCTGATCGGGCCGCAGGATCCGTCGTGAGGATGCGAGTCGAATAGCCGGTAGCCGGACGATCGCCTACGTGGCCCCGGTTCAACCTAAGGCCATCGCTCGGCCAGGTCGCGATGTGAGGCCTGACCGCCGTCTCCGCCGCATCTTCTGGTCGTAGCAGTTTGGGCGCGCGCAGGGTCAACGAGGCTGTGTCGCGCCCTCCCGCTGCTTGCGGTGGAGCCAGTCGCAGGCCTTGTTGGTGGCGGCCCACGACATCGTCACGCTCGGCTCATGGAACCAGCAGACGCCACCGCTATCAGTCACCACGAGCGGGAGCCTGCAGATCAAGCAACACCTCGCCGGCCTATGCGGGATCGCGGCCCAGTAACTCGCCGGCAGCGTCGCGGCGGCGCGGCCGTGACGCCTCGCGATCATCGGCCAGCAGCGGCCTTGAAGCACGACCCCGGCAACCACCAGGTGGGGGCCTGCGCGTCGAGTCGACGAGCGTCCTCGCAGCGGGACGAGTCGAAGGCGGGGGCGGTGATAAGGGAAGGCGTGCGGAGCGGGGTGCTGCAGCCGGTGATAAGGACGACGGCGCAGATCAGCCCCCAGACGGACCTGCTGGCGCTCTTGGTCGTACGGGCCATCAAGAACTCTCCCCTTCCTTCGAGGCCGGGCCCCAGCGGCCCACCATCCAGTTGTACTCGATCTACGCCGTCGCACGCGATGGCGGCCTCGCGCGAAGGCCGGTGGTTCAGACGGGTGTCCGAGGCGTCGCGCGGCCGGCCCGCCGCCCAAGCCCGGCCAGGGGGCGTCACGCCTCCCCGGTCTCGGGGCGCCCCCTCGGCCGCTTTCACGATCTTGGGGCTCGGCGGTTCGGTTGAATCCGTGCTGATCTGTGGGGGGTTTTATTGCGGTCCGGGAGCTGAGGGCGTCTACAATTTTGCATAGTCCATACCCGGGCGCTGGGCGTGTACACGATGGCTGGGTCGCTGGGGCCAGTCGAAAGGTCGCCGCGCTCCTGAGCCAGGTGAGTCCGGCGTTCCTGGCCTTGAACCAGCACGATCGCCCGGCGCTGCGCGGCCTCATCGTGCGCTCACGCAGGCCCTGGCGTTCACCGTGTTGCCGATGTGCGGCGGGATGCTGCTCGTCGCGCCGGATGGCGTGGCGCTCGCGCTCGGCAGCCAGTGGCTCGACGTCACCATCCTCCTGCAGGTTTTCGCGATCGTGGCCGCGTTCGACTCGATCGGCTCCGTGCTCTCGCCCGTCCTCGTCGTGACAGGGCGTGCGCGCCTATTGATGTACGTCGGCCCGTCCGCGGCGGTAGCAATGCCAGCGGCCTACGATCTCGGCAGCCGGTGGGACCTAGTCGGGGTCGCCGCGGCCTACGGGCCAGGCAGCACGACGCCGCCGGCCTGGCCAAGAGGTTCGGGGAGCCGATGTCTCGCGTGTGTGGCCTTGATCGGCATGGACTGGCGGATGGACGGCGGCAGGTGGAGCAGGCCCGGGACTGAGTCGAGCGCCGGTGCTGGGGCGGCAGGCCGCGGGTGTGCCGAGGCGGGCCGGGCTGCCGTAGTAGCGCCGTCCCGATGACCTGGGGCGGCGCCGGGTGCTACTCTGGCCGGCGCAGGGCTACCGCTGGCGGCTCACTCGCCCACTGACCGACCCACCAGGGGTCAGGGTTGCTGACCATTCGGACCACCTCGGGGCCCCGCACGTCCAAAGGAGACAGCGACATGGACATGCAGGCGGCGGTCTTCCGGAAGGTGAACGAGCCGCTCACGGTCGAGACGGTCGAGGTCGACAAGCCGTGGGGGCGCGAGGTGCTGGTGCGCACCGCCGCCACCGGCGTCTGCCACAGCGACCTGCACGTGGTCGAGGGCCAGTCGCGCTACTCCCTTGACCGTCCGTTCGTCCTCGGCCACGAGGGCGCCGGTGTCGTGGAGGCGGTCGGGGCCGAGGTCACGACCGTGCGGCCGGGTGATCACGTGGTCGCCTGCCTGTCCGGCTTCTGCGGGACGTGCGCGCAGTGCCTGGGCGGCCACCCCAACCTGTGCGTGGGCGGCGTGGTCACCCGCGCCGCGTCGGCGGCGCCGCGGCTGTCCCAGCGCGGCCAGGCGTTCCAGCAGTTTGCCGCCATCGGCAGCTACGCCGAGCGCATGCTCCTGCACGAGAACTCGCTCGTGAAGATCGACGCCGACCTGCCGCTGGACCGGGCCGCGCTGGTCGGCTGCGGCGTCCTCACCGGCGTCGGCGCCGCGCTGCGGACGTCCGGCCTGCAGGGCGGCCAGACCGTCGCGGTGTTCGGCTGCGGCGGGGTAGGGCTGGCCATCGTGCAGGGCGCGCGTATCGGCGGGGCCAGTCGGATCATCGGCGTGGACATGTTCGACGGCAAGCTGGAGATGGCCACGCACGTCGGCGCCACCCACGTCGTCAACAGCGCCAAGGACGATCCGGTCAAGGCCATCCGCGCGCTCACCGGTGGCGCCGGCGTCGATCATGCGTTCGAGGCCGTCGGCAACACGAAGCTCGTGCGCCAGGCCATCGAGAGCCTGGCCATCCGCGGCACCGCGACCATCGTGGGCGTGCTGCCACCCGACGCGATGATCGAGTTCCCATGGATGGCGATCCGTCCGGAGTGCAAGGTGCAGACCTCGCGCATGGGCTCCAACCAGTTCCGCACCGACATTCCCCGCTATCTCGAGTTCTACCGCCAGGGCCGGCTGCGGCTCGACGAGATGGTCACGCGGCGGGGCAAGCTCGGCGACATCAACGACGCGTTCCGCGCCATGAAGGCCGGCGAGGTCGCGCGGACGGTGCTGACCTTCGACTAGCGCCTACGGGCTCTCGCCGGAACCGAACTCGAAGGCGTGCACGGTCACCACGTACCGGGCGCCGGCATCCGGGAGCGGCAGTCGAAAGCTTCCGCGGCCACCCGCCGGTACGTCGGTCATGGGCGCCGTGGCTTCGCGGACCGTGTGTCCGCTCGCGTCCAGGACCTGGACCTGAAGCTGCACTCGCTGCAGGCGGAACAGGTAGGGGTTGTCGAGCACTCCCACGATCGCCGCGTCGCGGCCGCCGGCGCGCTCCACGTGCCACTCGATCCGGAAAAATCGCTCCTCCGCGGACCGGTACACCTGCGTCCCGGCCGGCGGCGACGAGCCGAGCAACACCAGACCGAGCCCAGCGCCGGCGACCCACCGACGGCCCTCACTCCACATAGAGTTGCCCCGCCACCGCGTGGGTCCCGTCCGCGCCCCGCCGCAGGACCACGAACGCGCCCATGCGCACGTCGAGCCCGGTCAGGTCGCTGACGACCGAGCCGTGAGTGACCAGGACCAGCGGCGGCCCCTCGCGATGCGCGGCGACGCGCGCGCGGACCCCGGCCAGCAGGCGCTGGCGCAGCTCCGCGTCGCGCAGCGCCCCCTGCAGGACATTCCAGGGCTCGGCCCGGCCGAAGGCCAGGCGCGCAGTATCGAGACACCGGCACCGCGGGCTCGACAGCACGGGGCCGACGATGACGCCGTTCAGCCGGAACGCCTCGCCGACGCGCCGAGCCTGGGCGCGGCCGGCCTCGTCGAGGTTACGCTGGGTCGAGCAGTCGTCCAGGCGGGCATCCGGCGGATCGAAGGAGCCGGGGGCGTAGCTGTGCCGGAGCACCACCACGCTGCCGGGTGCGCGCAGCGCGTCCCAGACCGGCTCGGCCGCCGGCGCGGCCGCCACCCAGCCCCACAGCACGCTGGCGACGAGCCACGCCAGGCGGCGTCGCATGCTCAGCGCGGCGCGGCAGCCTCGCGTGAGGGGTTGGAGATCTCCCGCCAGTCCGCGTCGCGCGGCAGCACGGCCTCGCCGGCGGTGAGCGCGTAGTAGGTCGGGGCGGTGCCGTGAGGGGCGCCGCCGGCCTCGGTGGTGCGCACGGCCTCCAGCAGCAGCTTGCGCGCCTGGATCATCGCCCGGTCGGCGGGGCCGAGGTGCTCGCGGCTGCGGTCGACGACGGGGCCCATGCTCTCCTGGATCGCCCGGTCCTGCACGTTGATGCCGTCGATGCCGGTGAAGCTCTCGGTCTTCTGCACGTGGCGGTCGAGCAGGTAGTTGTTCTGGCGGTTGCGGATCGAGCGGAAGGTCGTCTGGTCGACGTCGTGCGGCCCGTTGCCGAGCCGGCGCTCCAGCTCGAGCCGGTCCTCGTCGGTCAGCGGCTCCGCGGTCGGGCTGTACCTCCCAGTTGTAGACCATGGTGGTCTCGTCATCCATCGGCACCCAGATGTGGCCGGCCACCAGCGGGAAGCCGCGCTCCGACTGCGAGGGCCGGATCTGGTGGAACGGCAGGATGAAGTGGTACGTGCGCACGTGCACTCTGTCCTCGTCGAGCGGCCGGATGCCCGCGTACTGGTAGCCGTAGTCGGTCAGGTCGACCACGAGGTTCGGCGCCTTGCCGCGCACGAAGGGGTTGGACGGCTTGAAGCCGGCGCGCGTCGAGTCGTCCGTGAGCAGCCGGTGCATGATCGGCGCGTGCGAGGTGTCGATGCCGCCCTCGAGCCCCTGCAGCCAGTTGCTCTCCTGGATCACCTTCGACACGTGGCGGTGCGTCGCCGGCGCCTGCGTCCACGCCGAACTTGCGGCGGCGCCGGCATGCGCTCGGCGCGGGCCCATGTAGGCCCAGATCAGGCCGCCCAGCTCCAGCGTCGGGTACGACGGTGGCGAAGATCTTGTGCCTGAACTGGTGCTCGGCCGGCTCGTTCATCATGTCCACGCAGCGGCCGTCGACGTCGAACTTCCAGCCGTGATAGACGCAGCGCAGGCCGCATTCCTCGTTGCGCCCGAAGAACAGCGAGGCGCGGCGGTGCGGGCAGAACTCGTCGAGCAGCCCGATCGCGGCCCTGGGTGTCGCGGAACGCCACGAGGTCCTCGCCGAGCAGGCGCACGCGCACCGGCGGGCCGTCCGGCTCCGGCAGCTCGCTGGCGAGCAGGGCCGGGATCCAGTACCGGCGCAGCGTGTTGCCCATGGGGGTGCCGCGGTCGACGCGGGTCAGGAGCGCGTTGTCCTCGCGAGAGAGCATGGCTGATCCTCCCTTGACCTGCCGATGGCGGCAGTCTACCACCGCCGCCCGACGAGCACTCCGGCGAGGTGCGCCGCTTCGTGGCCGACCTAGCGGGTCAGGACCTCGGCGCCGGGAGCGGCCTCCAGCTCGCAGGCATTCACGGTCATGGCGAGCATGCTGTAGTAGCCGATGGCGCCGGTGAGCTGGATGAAGCCGTCGTCGCCGAAGCGCGCCCGGATCGCCTTCGCGGTGGCGTCATCCACGCGGTGCGCCCGCAGGAGCGTGCGCGTGAATTCGACGATCTGGGCGTCCTCGGCTGGAATGCCGCGTGAGTGGTTCTCGCGGATGGCGGTGATGGTGGTCTCGGGCACGCCGAGCCGCCGGGCGCCGCCGGTCTGGGCGCCCCACACGTAGACCGCCTCCAGCTCACGCGCGACCGTCATGGCGGCCAGCACCCGCACTCGCATGTCGAGCGACCCTTCGAAGCGGACGTAGGCGCCGAGGTGGGCCAGCCGTCCGGCCAGCTCCGGGCAGTGCAGGAACATCGTGAACGGCCCCTGCAGCGCCCCGCGGCTCTGGACGATGCCGTCCACGATCGCATGGTCCTTGGCGGGTACCTGCTCCTTGCTCGTGATGGGCGTCAACCGTGCCATGTCGGATCCTCCCGGGCTCGAAGCATACCGCGGCCGACTATCATCGGGCCGGGAGGACCAGGATGGGCATCAAGGGCATCGATCACTGGGTCATCGTCGCGCGGATCCCGAGCGCACGCTCGCCTTCTACGCGGCACTGGGATTATCCATCGCCTGGGAGGCGCGGCCGAATCGCGCCGGGCCGCGGGATGCCGACCATCCGCGTCGGCAGCGATCAGAAGATCAACGTGCACGGGCCAGACTGGCCGGGTCGGCCCGGCTACCTCGGCGCCCGGCGGCCCGCGGCGGGCGCCGCCGACTTCTGTCTCGAATGGGAAGGCACCGTCGAGCAGATCCTGAACCTGTTAGCGCGCAACGGCATCGCGGTCGAGGCGGGGCCGGGGCCGCGCACGTGCGCGCGGGGGCTGTCGACCAGCGTGTACTTCCGCGACCCTGACGAGAACCTGGTGGAGCTCACGGTGTACGAGCGGACGACGTAACGATCAGGCCTCCGGTGACGGGTACGGGATGGGCCCGGCGTAGTCCACTTGAAGCGGCGCCCACCGATCGGCCCAGCTGCGGGCGAGGGTGGCGGCAAGCTGGGCGAGGTGCAGGCGGTCATGGGCGACCCAGGCCGCCAGCAGGTCGAGTCCGGACAGCGCCCCGCCGCTCGGGCGCTCCACCGCTCCCGCGAGACGTTCGGGCGCAAGCCCGGCCAGGAACTCCAGGCTGGCGGCGCGCCGCTCATTGAACGCGGCCAGCGCGCGCGGGCCGTCGTCGTCCCCATAGCGGCGCTCGATCGCCACGCGTTCGGGATCGATCGGGGCGAAGCGCTGGCCGCCCTCGGCGATCACGCGCACGCGGGCGCCGAAGTCCTCGGTCTCCTCGTCGCGCAGGTGGCACACGATCTCGACCGGCGCCCACTCGGCGGGGGCGGGGCGCGCCCGCCACGCCGCGGCGTCGAGGCCGCCGAGCAGCCGGGTCAGGATCTCGGGCATCCGGACCAGCTCGGCGCGGGCGCTGGCCAGCAGGGCCGCCGGCTCCGGCGGCCCTGCCGCCGGCGCGGCCGCTCACTTCACCTCGGTCTTCGACTTCCACTTCACCAGGGAGGGATCGGTCTCCTCCAGCAGCTTGGTGTAGATCACGCTCTCGGCCGGGAACTTCTGCCTTGATGCGGTCGAGCGAGTGCAGGAAGTCGACGAACTCGCCCATGCCCTTGGGGATCTTCTCGTTCATCTCCATCGAGTAGATGTTGAGCGCCATGATGTCGCGCGTCAGCCCCTCGTCCGTCTTCATCTCGCGGGCGACGATCTTCACCGCCGCCTCGCGGTCACTTGTTGATCGGTGTCGGTCGCCTTGCGCAGCGCGCGGAGCACCGCCTTCAGCGTGTTGGGGTTCTCCTTCAGCATCTTGCCGCTGGCCACCACGCCGGCGTGCACGTGCAGCCAGTCCACCTGGCCTTCCTTGCCGGGGATCATGCTCTTGTTGCCGGTGAAGTAGACCTTGCCGCCCCCTTGCTTCACGGCGTTGAACACCCACGGCGCCCACGCCGGCCATGGCGTCGATGTCGCCCTTGGCCAGCGCGGTCACGCGTCGGGCGGCGCCAGGTTCACGAACTGGATCTTGGTGAAGTCGACGCCGTGGTCGCGGGCCATGGCCTGGATGGCCATGGTGACCGAGGCGCCCTTGGGCATGCCGATCTTCAGCTTCTCGAAGTCCTTGGGCGAGCGGACGATCTCCTGCCCCTTCTTGCCGAGGACGATCTGCTGGGTGCCGGCCACGTCGCTCTGGGGCGCGATGCTGTAGATCGCCTGGCCGGCGGCGGCGATGGGCACGACCATCGTGGCGGTGGCGGTACCCAGGTGGATGTTGCCGGCGCCCCACATCGACGGCAGGTCGGTGCCGGAGATGTACCAGCGGGGGTTGACCTTGATGCCCTCGGCCTTGAAGTAGCCGAGCGCGTCGGCCACCGCGAACTGCGAGGACATCTGGGCGTCGCGCACGAGCCAGGCGTCGATCTCGGTGAGCTCGAGCTTGCCCTGGGCGAGGGCGTCGCCGGCGAGGGTGGCGACGGTGAGGAGAGCGGCGAGGAGGCTGCGCATGGGTGTAGCTCCTTTCACGATGCGGCGCGCCCGTGCGAGCAGGCGGCGCTCGGCGACCAGCAGCAGCGTGTTGACCAGCGAGCCCAGGAGCCCCAGCACCAGGGCGCCCATGACGATCTGGGCCGGGTTGAAGAAGACCCGCCCTTCCATGATGAGGTGACCGAGGCCGGCGTCGGCGCCCATGAACTCCGCGCCGACGATGACGAACAGCGCCAGCCCGATGCCGACGCGGAGGGCGACCACGATGCCGGGCAGCGCGGCCGGCAGGACCACGCGGCGCACGAGGTCGGCGCGAGAGGCGCCCAGGCTGGCCGCCGCCCGCAGCAGCACCACGTCCACGCGCAGCACGCTGGCCGCGATGGCGACGAACATCGGGAAGAACGTGGTGTAGCCGATGAACGCCACCTTGGAGGCTTCGCCGAGGCCGAACCACACCAGGAACATCGGCAGGAAGGCCAGCGGCGGAATCGGCCGCACGAGCTCGATGACCGGCTCGGCCATCAGCCGCAGCGGCACGCAGAGGCCGACGAGCAGGCCGAGGGCAAGCGCGGCCACCGCGGCGACGCCGAAGCCCTGGGCCACCCGCCCCAGCGACGTGGCGACGTGGCGGGCCAGCTCGCCGCTGCCGATCAGGTCCACGGCCACGCGCCCCACGTCGAGCGGCGTCGGCAGCAGCACCGGGTTGACGAAGCCCACCCGCGCGTTGACGGCCGTGAACGTCGCCCACAGCGCCAGCCCACCGCCGATCGCCGCCGTCCGGACCATCGCCGGGCTCACTCGCGCACCTTGGCCACTTCTTCCTTGACGATCCGCGTGATGTCGCTCTCGTACTGCGTGAACTCCGCCGCGAAGCGGTCACGCACCTCCGGCAGCTTGATCGGAAAGATCTGCCGGATGCGCCCCGGCACCGAGGTCATCACGACGACGCGGTCGGCGAGGTAGACGGCCTCGCGGATCGAGTGAGTGACGAACAGGATCGTCTTGTGCTCGACCCGCTGGATCTTGGACAGCTCGTCCTGCAGCGTCTCGCGGGTCTGGGCGTCGAGGGCGCCGAACGGCTCGTCCATCAGGATGACGGCGGGGTCGTTGGCGAGCGCGCGGGCGATGGCCACGCGCTGCTTCATCCCGCCCGAGAGCTGGGTCGGATACTTGTCGGCGTGGGCCCGCAGGCCGACGAGGTCGAGGTAGCGATCGACGGTCTGCCGCCGCTCGGCGGCCGGCCGGGCCCGCAGGCGGGGACCGAACTCGACGTTGCCGGTCACCGTCAGCCACGGGAACAGCGCGTACTCCTGGAACACGACGCCGCGCTCGGGCGCCGGCCCGGTCACCGCGTGCCCGTCCACCCGCACGGTGCCACTCGACGGGGCCAGGAACCCGGCAATGATGTTCAGTAGCGTCGACTTGCCGCAGCCCGACGGGCCCAGCAGGCACACCAGCTCCCGCTCGGCCACATCGAGGTCGACCTCGGCCAGCGCGGGGATGGCCCGCCCCGGCGGCCCGAACGCCCGGGTGACGCCCTGGACCTGGATCTTGGGCCCGGCGGCCATCGTCACGCCGGGTGCTGCCAGCGCATCACGCGACGCTCGACCAGCCGCACGAGCGCGTTGCCGGCGTAGCCCAGCAGCCCCAGCACCACGGCGGCGCCGAGCATCTGAGGCACCAGGAAGAAGTTGCGGCCGTCGTTGATGAGGTAGCCGAGGCCGTGCTCGGCCCCGATGAACTCCGAGATGACGATGACGAAGAACGCCAGCGCCACGCCGAGCCGCAGCCCGGTCAGCACGTCGGGCAGCGCGGCCGGCAGGATCACCCGGGTGAACAGCGGCAGCCCGCGGGCGCCGAGGCTGCGGGCCGCGCGCAGGAGCACGGGGTCGATCTGCCGCACGCCGGTGACCGTGGTGAGGAAGATCGGAAAGAACGTGGCGTAGGTGATGAAGCCGATCTTGGAGGGCTCGCCGATGCCGACCCACACGATGAACAGCGGCAGCACCGCCAGCGGAGGGACCGGCCGCAGCAGCTCGACGAGCGGCTCCACCACGTTGCGGACCGGCGTCAGGTAGCCGGCCGCCAGCCCCAGCCCCACTCCGAGGGCGGCCCCGGTGCCGAAACCGATCGCCACCCGCTCGAGCGTCGCCGTGAGGTGGATCCACAGCTGGCCCTTCGCGGCCAGCTCCGCGAGGGCGCCCAGCACGAGCCAGGGGCCGGGCAGGAAGATCGGGTTGAACAGCTCGAGCAGCACGACGACGCCGGCGAGCAGGCTCCACAGGGCGAGGAAGGCGGCCACCGCGCCCAGCTGCAGGGTCAGCGCGCGCCCGCGTGGCAAGCGGGGGCCGCGCAATCCCGCGTCCATCAGCTCCGGCACACTGCTCAGAAACGAGCCCACGTGCGATCCTCCGCGCGACAGGGCGCGAGTCTAGCACAGCGTCCAGGGGCGGTCGGCTTGACAGCCTCGCGGCCCGCCGGTATACGCAAGCCACACGGGGCTCGTTCGACGTCCCGCCACGGAGGCAGTCATGGAGCAGCCGACGATCAAGTGGCCGAAGGGCAAGCGGTGCGCGTTCACCATCTCGTTCGACCTCGACGGCGAGAGCCCGTGGATCCACCGCGACGCCGGCCTGGCCGAGCGGCCGCTGCACATGTCGATGGGCGCCTACGGGCCGAAGACCGGCGCCCCCCGCATCCTGCGCGTGCTCGACCGCTACGGCATCAAGGCCGGCTGGTTCATCCCGGGCTGGATCGTCGAGCGCTACCCGGACCTCTGCCGCGAGATCGTCCAGCGCGGCCACGAGGTGGGCCACCACGGCTACCTGCACGAGAAGCCGTTCTTCATGCAGGGCGGCCTCGCCGAGGAGGAAGCGCTGCTGCTGAAGTCGATGGACATCTTCAAGACGATCCTCGACGTCACGCCGCTCGGCTCCCGGGCCCCCTCGGCCGATCCCTCCCAGCACACGATGACGCTGCTCAAGAAGCACGGTTTCGTCTACCACTCGAACCTCATGGACACCGACCTGCCCTACTGCCACAAGACCGTGCACGGCGAGCTGGTCGAGCTGCCGACGGCGTGGTGCAACAACGACTTCCCCTTCTTCGGCTTCAGCGCGGTACCGCCGGTCGGCAACGGCATCTGGAGCCAGGAGGACGTGTTCGAGATCTGGAAGGAAGAGTTCGAGGGCGCCTACGAGGAAGGCGGGTTCTTCAACCTGATGGGGCATCCCCAGGTGATCGGCCGCCCCTCGCGCATGCGGATGGTGTCGCGGCTCATCGAGCTGATTCTCGGCAAGGGCGACGTGTGGGTCGCCACCCCGATCCAGGTCGCCCAGCACTACCTGTCGCAGCGGTGAGCGCGTCGGCTCCGGCGGGACGGCTGACCGGCCGGGTGATGGCGTGATGGCCAGGCGGCAAACGCGGGAGCAGATGCGGTGGCTCGTGGTCGCGCTGGCCTCCGCGCTGGTGGTGGTCGTCGTGGGCACCGCGCCCGCCGCCAAGGACACGCTGGTCGTCGGCATGCCGACCGACGTGCCGATCTTCGACACCCACAAGGCGACCGGCCTGCACAACGGCGGCATCCTCAACCAGGTCTCGGAGCCGCTGGTGCGGCTCACCACCGAGGGCAAGGTGGTGCCGTGGCTCGTGGAGTCGTGGGACCAGTCGAAGGACGGCCGGACGTGGACACTGCACACCCGCAAGGGTGTGAAGTTCACCGACGGCACGCCGTTCAACGCCGAGGCGCTGCGCTTCAACCTGGAGCGCTTCCGCAAGCACTCGATCGGCAAGGCCACGCTGGCGATGGTGAAGTCGATGGACGTCGCCGGCGAGCACGCCCTCAAGGTGACGACGGAGGCGCCGTTCGCCCCGTTCATCAACTCGCTGGGCTATCACTGGATCGTCGTCTACAGCCCGACCCAGATCCTCAAGGTGGGTGACGACAACCTGCACACGGCGCCGGTCGGCACCGGGCCCTTCAAGTTCGTGCATCACAAGCGCGGCCAGGAGGTGCGGCTGGAGGCCAACGACCAGTACTGGGGCGGCAAGCCGAAGCTGCGCGCGATCGTCAGCCGCGCCTACCCCGACCAGGGCGCGCGCATGCTGGCCCTGGAGAGCGGCGACGTCGACCTCATCTTCCACGTCCCTCCCCAGGAGGCGGCGCGCCTGGCCCGGAACGTCAACCTGACGGTCGCCACGCCGCCCTCGGCCCGGGTCATCTGGATTTACCTCAACACGCAGCGCGAGCCGTTCAAGGACAAGCGCGTGCGCCAGGCGATCTACCAGGCAATCGACCGCGAGGCGATCGTGAAGAACATCTTCGCCGGCACCGCCAAGGCCCTGCACTCGCCCGGCCCCGTCGGCAGCCACGGCTACACGGACAAGTTCGACCGCTGGGGCTACAACCCCGAGCACGCCCGGCAGCTGCTCAAGGAGGCCGGCGTCACCAACCTGGCCTTCACGCTGCACCACTCCCCCGGCCGCTATCTCCTCTCGGGCCAGGTAGTCGAGGCGGTCCAGGGTTTCCTCAAGCAGGTCGGCGTGACGATGCGCGTGACCGACCTCGAGTGGGGCGCGCTCTCCCAGCTGACCGCGCAGCCCGTCGAGAAGAACACCGTCCAGGCGGTGCTGTTCGGCTGGCGCTCGGTCAACGGTGACATCGACAGCGCCATCCAGGACTTCGGCTCGGCCTTTTGGCGCCCCAAGGGCAACAACGGCTCGTTCTGGAAGAGCGAGGAGTTCGACCGCCTGCTGACCTTCGAGCAGAGCACGCTCGACGGCAAGAAGCGGCTCGAGGCCCTGCACCGCATGCAGGAGATCCTCATGGACGAGATGCCGGCGCTGTGGCTGTACGGCGAGCCCCAGATCTGGGCGGCCCGCCGCACGCTCAAGGGCCTGGAGTGGAATCCGCTGGAGTCGATCCAGTCGCTGCACGCCGCCTTCTTCGAGGATTGATCATCATGGGGGCCCCGAGATGGCCCCCACGCCCCCAGGCGCTCGGGGCTCCCCGGCGAAGCCGTGGCGCCCCTCGACATTGGCTGCCGTCATGCTCCGTCTGATATTCGGCCGGCTGGCGATCGGCGTGCCGACGCTGCTGGCGGTCAGCGTGTGCGTGTTCGCGATCGTCCGACTCATCCCGGGCGATCCGGCCCGGCTGCTGGCCGGCGACTTCGCCACCGAGCAGGTCATCGCCGAGCTGCGCCAGCGCTGGCGGCTCGATGATCCCCTCCCCCTGCAGTACGTCGCCTACCTGGGTGGGCTGCTGCGGGGCGATCTCGGCCGTTCGATCGCCACCTCCACGCCGGTGGCGCCGGAGCTGACCGAGCGCTTCCTGCGCACGCTTCAGCTGGCCGTGGCCGCCATCGCGGTGGCCGCGCTCGTCGGTATCGCGGCCGGCATCGTCAGCGCCGTGCGCCGCTCGACGCTCATCGACTACCTGGCGACCGCGCTGGCCCTCACCGGCATCAGCACGCCGATCTTCTGGTCCGGCCTCGTCCTCATCCTGCTCTTCTCCGTCACCCTGGAGTGGCTGCCGGCCGGCGGCTCCGGTACCATGCGCCACCTGGTGCTGCCCGCCGTGAGCCTCGGGCTCTTCGGCGCCGGCGTGCTGGCCCGGCAGACGCGCTCCGGCCTGCTGGAGGTGCTGGGCCAGGACTTCGTGCGGACGGCGCGCGCCAAGGGGCTGCCCGAGCGGCGGGTGGTGATCAAGCACGCGCTCAAGAACGCCCTGATCCCGGTGGTCACCGTGCTCGGAGACCAGTTCGGCCGATTGCTGGGCGGTGCGATCCTCACCGAGACGGTGTTCTCGTGGCCGGGGATGGGCCGCTACCTGATCGACGCGATCGGCCAGCGCGACTATCCAGCCGTGCAGGGCGCCATCCTGGTCTTCGCCGCCGCCGTCGTGCTGATCAACCTGCTGGTCGATCTCTCCTACGGCGCGCTCGACCCGCGCGTGCGGCCGGAATGAGCCCGGCCTGGCGGCGGCTGGCCCGGCACGGCGGCGCCCGCTTCGGCGCCGCCGTCGCGCTGACCTTCGCGCTGGCCGCGCTGCTGGCGCCGTGGGTCGCGCCCTACGACCCGGAGGCGATGGCGCTCGGCTCCAACCTCCAGGGCCCCACGTGGAGCCACCCGTTCGGCACCGACAGCCTCGGCCGCGACGTGCTGTCGCGCACGATCTGGGGCGCCCGCATCTCGCTCACCATCGGCTTCGTCTCCGTCGGCCTGGCCATGGCAGGCGGGCTGCCGCTCGGCGCGCTGTCGGCGTGGATCGGCGGCTGGACCGACCGCCTGCTGATGCGCGCGGTCGACGTGCTGGTCTCGTTCCCCACCATCCTGCTGGCCATCGTCGTCATCACGATCTTCGGTCCCGGCCTCGGTCACGCGATGCTGGCCATCGGCGTGGCCCAGGTGCCGCTCTACGCGCGGCTCACCCGCGCCGCCGTGCTGCGCGTGAAGGCCCAGAGCTTCGTGGAGGGCGCGCGGGCCTCGGGCGCCGGCGAGTGGCGCATCGTGCTCCGCCACGTCCTGCCCAACTGCCTGCCGCCGCTGCTCGTGCAGTCGACACTGCTGTTCGCCACGGCGATCCTGTCGGCGGCCTACCTCGGCTTCCTCGGGCTCGGCGCCCAGCCGCCGACGCCGGAGTGGGGCACGATGCTCGCCAAGGCCCGCGATTTCCTGCGCACCGCCCCTCACGTGTCGATCTTCCCAGGACTGACGATCCTGCTGACCGTGCTCGGCCTCAACCTGCTCGGTGACGGCCTGCGCGACGTGCTGGATCCGCAGACGGCGGCGTAGCTCTTCGAGGCCGCCGCTCCACCATTCCCTCTCAGGGAATTGATCTCACCGCCCCCGTGCCTCAGGGTGGCTGCATGACGAACCCACAGCGAGCCCGGATGGCGGCGGCGGGCGGCTTCGGCGCCCGGCTGCGCTGGTGGCGCGAGCGCCGGGGCCTGTCGCAGCTCGCTCTGGCCGCCGCCGCCGACACGCCGCAGCGCCACGTCAGCTTCCTGGAGTCGGGCCGGTCGGCGCCCAGCCGCGAGATGATCCTGCGGCTGGCGGCGGCGCTCGACCTGCCGCTGCGCCAGCAGAACGCGCTGTTCCTGGCGGCCGGCTACGCGCCGGCCTGGCGTGAGAGCGAGCTGTCGGCCCCGGAGCTGGCCCGCGTGAACGGCGCGCTCGACTACATGCTCGCCCAGCAGGAGCCCTACCCGGCGTTCGTTCTCGACCGGCGGTGGAACCTGCTGCGCGCCAACGCGGGCGCCGTCCGCTTGACCGAGTTCCTCACGGGTCCCGCACCGGCGGCCCCGGCCGCGCCCGCGGATCCCGTGAACCTCGCCCTGGCGCTGGTCTCGCCCGCCGGGCTGCGGCCCTTCATCGTGAACTGGGAGGAGGTCGTGCTCTATTTCCTCCGTGGCGTGCAGGCCGACGCCGTCGCCGACGGCACGCCGGAGTCTGCCGCGCTGCTCGAGCAGCTCCTGGCCGTGCCCGGCGCCCCCGCCCTGTCCACGGTGCTGCCGCCCGACGAGCGGCAGGCGCCGGTCCTCGTCATTCACTTCCGCCGGGACGAGACCTCGCTGCGCCTGTTCACGACGCTCGCCACCCTCGGCACGCCCCACGACGTCACCCTGCAGGAGATCCGCATCGAGTGCTTCTTCCCCGTCGACGACGCGACGGCCCGGGCCTTCCAGGACTGGGCCGCCGGGAGCGCGTCATGACCCACGTCGCCTTCGCCGGAACGTTCTCGGCCAGCCTGGAGTCGCGAGTGCGCGCCCGTCTCGCCGTCCCCTGCGAGGTGAGCGTGGCCGACGAGTCGGCGATCGTGTCGAGTCTCGGCAAGGTCGACGTCCTCGTCACCATGGCCTTCACGCCCGCGATGGGGGCCGCCGCCACCCGGCTCAAGCTGCTGCAGGTCCCCGGCGCCGGCCTCGATCGGATCGATCGCGCCGCGCTGCCAGCTGGCGCCTGGCTCGCGAATGCCTACGGCCACGAGATCGGGATCGCCGAGTACGTCCTCGGCGCGATGCTGGCGCTGACGCGGGATTTCGGACGGCTCGACGCCGCGCTGCGCCGCGGAGTGTGGGAGAGCCAGTGGGCGGTCGGCGCCCCGCCGCCGCCGTTGTGGCCGGAGCTGGCGGGCAAGACGCTGGCGATTGTCGGCTACGGGCGGATCGGCCAGGCGCTCGCCCGCCGCGCTCGCGCCTTCGACATGAAGATCCTGGCGATTCGCCGCGATGTCGGGCGGTCGGCCGGAGACGACCTCGACCTGCTCGGCGGCCCGGAGATCCTGGAGGAGGCGCTCCGGCGCGCCGATCACCTCGTGCTCACGCTGCCGCTCACGCCGGCTACGCGGGGGCTGATGGGCGAGCCCCAGCTCCGCGCGATGAAGCCCACGGCCGTGCTCGTCAACGTCTCCCGCGCCGATATCGTCGACGAGGGTGCGCTCTACCGGGCCCTCGCCGAGGGGCGTCTGGCCGGCGCCGCGCTCGACGTCTGGTATCGTTATCCGACCGAGGCCGTGCCGACGTTGCCCGCGCGCCAGCCCTTCCACGAGCTGCCGAACGTGCTCATGACGCCGCACGTGTCCGGCTGGACGGAGGGCATGATGGACGCACGCGCCGCTCTCATCGCCGACAACATCGCCCGGGCCGCCCGGGGCGAGCCCCCGGCGAATCAGATCCGCTAGATCCTCGGGGATCGCCCGCGATCGTGCGTCTGCCCTTCTTCTACGGCTGGATCATCGTAGCCGTCGCCTTCGTCACCACCGGCCTCGGCGTCAACGCGCGCACCGCCTTCTCGCTGCTGTTCCCGCCGATCCTCGCCGAGTTCGGCTGGGAGCGCGGGGTGACGGCCGGGGCCTTTTCCTTCGGCTTCCTCGTCTCGGCCGTCCTGAGCCCGTCGCTCGGCCGCTTGATGGACCGGCGGGGGCCGCGGTTCGTCATGGAGATGGGCGTGGTCCTGGTCGGCGCCGGCCTGTTGCTGGCGCCGCTGGTCCGGCAGCCGTGGCATCTCTACGCCACGCTCGGCGTGCTGGTAGGCGGCGGCAGCGTGTGCCTGAGCTACACGGGCCAGTCCCTCTACCTGCCGAGCTGGTTCGTGCGCCGCCGCGGACTGGCGATGAGCCTGGCCTTCGCCGGTGTCGGCGTGGGGTCGATCATCCTGCTGCCGGCGATCCAGGCCATCATCGGGCGCGCCGGCTGGCGCACCGCCTGCGTCGCGCTCGGCATCCTCGTGGTGGTCGTGCTGGCCCCGCTCAACCTGCTGCTCAAGCGCCGGCCCGAGGATCTCGGCCTCGAACCCGACGGTGATCGAACCGCCGGCGCCGCCCCCACCGGCCCCGCCGCCAACGTCGTCGACCCGGCCTGGGCCGCCATCGACTGGACATTGGCCCGCGCGATGCGCACGACGCGCTTCTGGTGGCTCGCGCTGGGATTCCTGTGCGGCCTCTTCGCGTGGTACGCGGTGCAGGTGCACCAGACCAAGTACCTGATCGAGGTCGGCTTCACCCCCACCTACGCGGCGTGGGCGCTCGGCTTCGTCAGCCTGGCCGGCATCCCGGGCCAGATCGTGCTCGGCCACGTCTCCGATCGGATCGGGCGCGAGTGGGTGTGGACCGCTGGCACCCTCGGCTTCACGGTGTGCTACCTGGCCCTGCTGATGCTGCACGCTCGCCCGACGCCGGCGCTGCTGTGGGTGATGGTGCTCGCGCAGGGCATGCTCGGCTACGGGCTGACCTCGGTGATCGGCGCCATCCCGGCCGAGATCTTCCAGGGCCGGCACTACGGCGTCATCTTCGGCACGCTGATGCTGGCCGCGATCGGCGGCGGTGCCGCCGGCCCCTGGGTGGCCGGCGCACTCTACGACGCCACCGGCAGCTACGCGGTGGCGTTCTGGATCTGCATCGCCTGCTGCGGGCTATCGTCGCTGGCCATCTGGCGGGCGGCGCCCCGCCGGGTGCGTGCCGTCGCCGGCCGGGTGCCGCGCGCGGTCAGCGACCCGGCGTGAACGCCTGCCGCAGCGAGCCGCCGACGTGGGCGATGGCGCGCCCGGTGGTGTCGAGCAGCTTGCCCATGCCCATGAAGCCGTGGACCATGCCGCCGTAGCAAACGTAGTCGACCATGTTGCCGGCGTCGCGCAGCCGCCCCGCGTAGGCCTCGCCTTCGTCGCGCAGGGGATCGAAGCCGGCAGTGATGATCAGCGCCGGCGGCAGCCCGGCCAGCGAGGGCGCCCGTAGCGGTGACACCCGCCAGTCGTGCGCGTCCTCCTTGGACGCCAAGTAGTGGGCGATGAACCAGCGCATGCTGTCGCGCGTGAGCATGTACCCGTCGGCGAAGTCGGTGTACGAGCGCGTCTCCCGCAAGACGTCGGTGACCGGGTAGATCAAGATCTGGAGGCCGATGGCCGGGCCGCCGGCGTCGCGGGCCATCAGCGCCACCACCGCGGCCAGGTTGGCGCCGGCGCTGTCGCCGCCGACCGCCAGCCGGGTGGCGTCCAGCCCCAATTCGGCCGCGTGGCCGACGACCCACTTCGTGGCCGCCCACGCGTCGTCGGCGGCGGCCGGGAACTTCTGCTCCGGCGCCAGGCGGTAGTCGACCGAGACCACGCTCGCGCCCGAGGCCGCGGTCAGTTGGCGGCACAGCACATCGTGGGTGTTCAGGTCGCCGATCACCCAGCCGCCGCCGTGGAAGTAGACGTACGCCGGCAGCGCAGTCGTATCGGCCACGCCGGCGGGGCGGTACACGCGCAGCGGGATCGGGCCGTGCGGGCCCTGGGCGGCGACGTTCTTCACGCTGCCGATCTCGGGCGGCGTGGGCGTCGAGGCCGGGCGCGTCTCGATGAAGAGCTGGCGCGCCTCCTTGGGCGAGAGCGTGTGATAGGCGGGGCGCCCCGCCTTGGCGACCAGCTCGAGCACGGCCTTCACCTGCGGATCGAGAGCCATCGCGGCACCTCCGGGCCGGAACGGTAGCACGGAGCCCGGCGCCGCCGCCCGGCGACTTTTCCACCGAACCGGCGTCGTCGTCTGGCCGCCTTTCGCTGGTCCGCCGGACCACCGCCCAGCCGCTGACCACTTGACCACCTTCGGAAGTTCGCGGAACCAGGGCGTTCAGGTGTGGCATGCGCCCTGCTCTCGTCCTACGCGTCGTCGATCTCACGTACAGGAGGTCAGCGGTGAATACGTGGAGGAAGGCGCTGATAAGCCTTGGTCTCGGCGCATACCTGATCGGGGTCGGGATGCTGGCGGGCGTCGTGATCGATCGGATGCGGTATGACCGGCAGCGTTCCGAGGTGCTCGGCCGCTACGAACAGGCCCTGCGGGACTGGCACACGTACCGGATGGAGCTGGAGAAGCACGCCGAAGGACAGCGATGAATCGCGCGGCCCACGCTCGAATCGCTGCCTATGGGCTCGCGTGCTCGCTCATCAGCCTGGCCGTCTGGTCGCCGGTGCTGACCCGCAGTGATCCCACACCCTCGCCGACGGCCGCCGGGCGCGAGGCGCTCCAGCGTGCCGAGGCCGCCCTCGCCGCCGGCGACGTGCGCGGCGCCCGGCAGGCGTGGGACGAGGCCTACCAGGTGGCGATGCAGACACGGCAGCCCGACGACTTGCTCGGGGTCGGCCATGCCTATCTTCGGATCGGAGCGGCCGGGACCGACCGCTCGGCGACCGTGGCCCGGGCGCGAGGCATCTACCTCGCGGCCTTGTTCCAGGCGCGCGAGCGCCGGGATGCCCACGCCGTCGCGCGCGCCGGCGAGGCGTTCGCCGCCCTCGGCGATCACGAGGTCGCCGAGCGCGCCTTCGACGTGGCGATGGCGCTGGCGGCGCAGCGCCGTGACGCGGCCGCCCACGACCGCATCGCGGCGCTGCGCGCGCGAGCCGGCTACGCCACCCCGACGCCCTGACCGAGCACCTCGGCGGCGGCGCGCGCGCCGGGCTACCGGTCGAGCCAGACGTGCGTGAGCCGCCCCCAGTTGTAGATGCCGTGGTGGGGCACGAGGTTGCGGACGTGGGGCCAGTGGGTGAAGGCGTCGAGCGACCACCCCATGGTGGGCCGGGCGCCGTCCTCCTCCAGCTTGACCAGGATCTGGCGTACCAGCGCGGCCCGCTTCTTCGGGTCGAGCTCCTGCGACTGCTGGTCGATGAGCCTGGTCACCAGCTCGTTGCAGTAGCCCGTGTAGTTGCGGATGGAGCCACAGCCGTAGTTCTCGTAGAAGATCGCGTCGGGATCGTCGATGCCGAAGCCGCTCACGTTGGCGCCGAGCTGGAACTCCTTGCGGGTGGTGATCGAGTACCACTGCACCGTGTCCACCTGCTTGAGCGTGGCCTCCACGCCCACCCGCTTGAGCTCGCTGACGACGAACGCCGAGAAGTCGAGGTAGGACGCGATGGCCCTCGTGGTGATCTCGAGCTTGAGCGGGTGGGCGGCGGTGAAGCCCGCCTCGGCCAGCAGTTGCTTGGCCTTGGCCCGCTCGTCGGCCACCTTGCCGTAGCCGGGCAGCCGCTCCAGCTCGGGGCCCGCGAGGCCCCAGCTCCCGCGCGGCGGCGACAGCATGCCGGCGCCGAGGACGCCGGCGCCCTGCCGCACGGCCTGGATGAACGCGCGCCGGTCCATCGCGTGGCTGACGGCGAGCCGCACGCGGACGTCGCCGAACGGCGGTCGCGTCATGTTCACGAGCAGGTTGGGCGAGGTGTTGTTGGCGACCTCGGTGATGACCAGCCCCGGCACCGCGCTGCGCAGCTGGTCGGCGATCGGCCGGGTGGTGTCGCCGGGGAACGAGACGTCGACCCGGCCGGCCTGCAGAGCGCTGGCCTGGCGGCCGCGGTCGGCCACGATGTAGTAGCGCAGGCCGTCGAGGTACGGTCGGCCCTTCTCGAAGTAGTCGGGGTTGCGGACGTACTCGATCAGCTCGCCGCGCCGCCACTCCTTGAGCTTGAACGGCCCGGTGCCCACGCAGCGGCTGCGCATCTCGGCGGCCGGGATGTGGGCCGGATAGACCGGCGACTGGCCGGACGCCAGCATGATCAGGATCGACGGCTGCGGCTTCTTGAGCCGGAACACCACCGTGGTCGGGTCCGGGGCCTCGATGGCCTCGACGTTGGCGTACCAGTCCTTGCGGGGGTTCAGGCGCAGGCGGGCCGGCTGCTCGGGCGCCTCTCGCACCAGGTCGAAGGTGTACTTCACGTCCTTCGACGTGAACGGCTGGCCGTCGTGCCAGCGGACGTCGCGGCGCAGGAAGAAGACCAGGTTGCGGTAGCCGTCCTGCCACGACCAGCGCTCGGCCAGCTCGCCGACGATCGAGTCCGCCGTCTCGCGCGGCTTGAACGGATCGAAGACCACCAGGTTCGAGAAGCACGGCGAGGCCGGCCACACGGTGGCGATAGTCGCGGTCTCGTGGATGGCGAAGCCGGTGGTCGTCTCCTCGCGCTGCAGCAGATTCAGCACGCCGCCCGGCTTGCCGGGCGCGGGCGCCGCCGGCCCGGCGGCGTGGGCGAGAGCAGCGGCGACGACGCAGATGGCGAGTGCGGACGTCAGGCGGACGAGCGGACGGGACATGCGAGTCGAAGTATAGTACGGACGGGGGGCGTCCATGGCCACGACCGTTCTGAAGGGACTGCTCGGCACCGACAAGCTGCACGCGCGCGTCGAGGATCTGAAGCGAACCAAGGGTCCGGCGCCGTGGGTGGAGAAGGTGGTCGTCAACGACCAGGTCGTCGGCACGCTGATCTGCCAGCCGCCCGGCCACGCGACCGACCGCCACTATCACCTGGTCGACGAGTGGTGGGTCGTGATGGACGGCGAGATCGACTGGGAGATCGAGGGTCACGCCGAGGTCGTGCGGGCGCGGGCCGGCGACATCGTCTTCGCCCCGGCCAGGCACTACCACCACATCCGCCCGGTCGGCGACCGTCCCTCGATCCGGCTGGCCATCACCCCGGCCGGCGAGTTCCACCGCCACGACCGGCCCGCCGGCACCGGACCGAACGGCGGCTGATCCGCCGACCTCGCCGCGGGCGGCCACCCGTGGCACGCTGAGGGCGTGAGGACGGTCGAGATCCAGCCGACGTTCGAGGCGTGGCAGGCGGCGGCCCGCGCGCTCCTGCACGAGGGCGTGCTGCCGGGCGAGATCGTCTGGCGCGAGTCGGTCGGAGCGCCGCTCACCCCGGCTCCGCCGGCCCCCGGAGGCGCTCGCGTTCCCCGCCAGTTCCTCGATCTCGCTCGGGAGTCGGCCGGCGCGGCCGATCCCGCGCGCTGGCCGGCCCTCTACACCGTCCTCTTCCGGCTCGTCCACGAGCGCCGAGACCTGCTCACCCTCGCGGGCGATGCCGACGTGCGCCGACTCGCCGCCCTCGCGGCCGAGGGCAGGCGTGCCGCCCCGCCGCCGGCGGGCACCGGTCTCGAGCCACCCGGCGCCGCGAGCTTCGTGCCCACCGGTGCCTCGCTCGAGGAGCTGCGCGCGGCCGGCGCCCGCTGCCAGGGCTGCGAGCTGTACCGCCACGCCACCCAGATGGTCTTCGGTCGCGGTCCTGCCGACGCCCGCATCATGCTCGTGGGGGAGCAGCCGGGGGATCACGAAGACCTCAAGGGCGCGCCGTTCGTGGGGCCGGCCGGCGAGGTGCTGGACCGCGCGCTGGCCGAGGTCGGTATCGACCGCCAGCAGGTCTACGTCACCAACGCGGTCAAGCACTTCAGCTTCGTGCTCCGCGGCAAGCGGCGCATCCATCAGACGCCGCGCGCCTCGGAGCTGGCCGCCTGCCGGCCGTGGCTGGAGGCCGAGCTCGACGTCATCCAGCCTCCCGTGCTCGGGGCCCTCGGCGCCACCGCGGCCCGGGCCCTCTTTGGCCCGGAGTTCAGGCTGCTGCGCCAGCACGGCCAGTTCATGGCGACGCGCTGGTCGCCGAAGTCGATCGCCACGCTGCACCCCTCGGCGGTGCTGCGCGGCCAGGACGACGCCGAGCAGGCGCGTCTCTACGCGATGCTGCGCGACGACCTGCGCCTGATCGCCTACTCCCTGAACTCCTCGCCATAGACGACGATCCCCCGCCGGCCCCGGAGCGCGCCAGAGGTCAGCTCGGCGACCATGAATGCCTCGTCGGGGAACGGCGGATCCGACGTCAGGCCCAGGGGGAGCGCCCCGACGAAGCCGAAGCGCGGGTAGTAGGCGGGATGGCCGACGACGATCACGACGGTGTGGCCGGCGGCGCGGCAGGCGGCGAGCCCGGCGCGGACCAGCGCGGAGCCGACACCGCGGCGCTGCCAGTCGGGCACCACCGACATGGGCGCCAGTGCCATGAGGGTGGACGGCCCCGCGTCGCCCTGCAGCGGCACCGGTGTGAAGAGGACGTGACCGACGAGCTCGTCGGCCACGCTGGCCACGAGACCGAGGTAGGGGCGAGCGCGGGCCACTCGCCGTTCATGTGAAATGCGACTATACGGCCTGGCCGCGGATCACGATCAAGGAGACCACGATGGCGCGGATGCTCGACGGCATGGAGCGGCTGCTGCGCGGGGAGACTCCCCCGCCGCCGGCGGCGACGAAGATCGGCATGCGGCTGGCGTCGTTCGCGCCGGGCGAGGCGGTGGTCGAGCTGGACGCCGACGCGACACATGCGAACCCCATGGGCACCGTGCAGGGCGGCATCCTGGCCGCGATCGCGGATGCGGCGATGGGGTGGGCGTACATGACCACGCTGGGCGAGGACGAGTCCTACACGACGCTCGAGATCAAGACCAACTTCCTGCGGCCGGTGCGGGCCGGGCGGGTGTCGGCCCGGGCGCGCGTGCGCAACGCGGGCCGCACGGTGGGCCTCGTCGAGTGCGAGGTGACGACCGCGGACGGCAAGGTGGCCGCGTACGCCGTGAGCACGTGCATGACCCTGCGCGGCGAGGCGGCGGCGGGACGGTAGTGCCCGCTTCGTCCCCGACGTCGCTCCGGCTCGGCTCCCGCACGATCTACTACGGCTGGATCATCGTGGCGGCGCTGTCGATCAGCGAGACGATCACGTGGGCATCGTCTACTACGCCTCTCCGGTCTTCCTGCGCCCGACGGAGACCGACCCTCAGCGCGGCGCCGCCTCGGCCAGGCCGGTCGGACACGCCACACCGGTGCCGCCGTGGCCGCAGTAGCCCCACGGGTTCTTCGACAGGTACTGCTGGTGATAGTCCTCGGCGTAGTAGAACTCCGGCGCGTCGAGGATCTCGGTGGTGATCGGCCCGTAGCCGGCCTTCGCCAGCACCTTCTGATAGGCGTCGCGCGAGGCCTCGGCCGCCCGCCGCTGCTCGGCGGAGGTCACGTAGATCCCGGAGCGGTACTGGGTGCCAACGTCGTTGCCCTGCCGCATCCCCTGGGTGGGATCGTGACTCTCCCAGAACGCCCGCAGCAGATCCACGTACGACACGGTCTTGGGATCGAACACGACGCGTACGACCTCGTTGTGGCCGGTGAGGCCCGTGCACACCTCTTCGTAGGTCGGGTTCGGCGTGTGGCCCCCCGCGTAGCCGACCGACGTCGAGTACACGCCCGGAATGTTCCAGAATCCCTTCTCGGCGCCCCAGAAGCAGCCCAGCCCGAACATCGCCAGCTCGGTGCCCTCGGGGAACGGCGGCGCCAGGCGAGCCCCGCTCACGTGATGGCGTTCGGGTACCGGCATCCGCTGGGTGCGGCCCGGCAGCGCCTCCTCGGGGGTCGGGATCAGCGTCTTCTTGCGACCGAACATGGCGGCCTCCTTTTGAGGGCTTGATTGTACCGCCCCGAGTCACCGCATACATTGTCAGGGTAGGTCATCCCACACGGAGGCGACATGGCGGCAACCCGACTGGCACTCTCGGCTCTGCGACTGCCCTGGAAGGATCTGCTCAAGGCGGCGCCCATCATTCTCAGGGCCTCGGGCGAGCTGGCCACTCGGCTGGTCGATCGGCGACGCGGACTGCTCGAGCCCACCCCGTCGGTGCCCGTCGACAACGCGACGCTCATGATTCGGCTGGACGCCCTGGAGAGGGCGGGCGAGTCACAGGCTGAGCTCACGAAGGCGCTGGCCGGCCAGATCAAGGAGGTCAGCGACGCCCTGCGCAGCATGGCCGTGCGCATCCTGTTCGGCGCTGGCCTGCTCGCTGCTGGCGCTGGGGCTGGCGGTGATCGCGCTGGTTCGGACCTTCTTCTGATTCCCGAGGGAACGCCCGGCCCTACGCGCCCCGGCCGGCCTACCCGGCCATCTTCGCGCTGACCACCTCGAGCACTCTCGGCACCTTCGTCTTCCCCTTCAGCGGCGCCTCCGGCATCGGCCGGCACTCGAACTCGTCGCGCACGGCCTCGTAGGTCGCGTCGGTGATGAGGATGGTGGTCCCGAACTCCTTGTTCAGCGCCTCCACGCGCGAGCAGGTGTTCACGCCGTCGCCGATGACGGTGTACTCCAGGCGCTTGCGGGAGCCGATGTTGCCGACGATGACCTCGTCGGTGTGGATGCCGATGCCGATCGCGATGGGCGGCTGGCCGATCATGGACCGCTCGCCGTTGATCTTGGCCAGGAGCGCCTTCATGCGAAGGCCGGCGAGGACGGCCCGGCGCTCGTGGGCGTGGGTCTCGTCGAGGGAGCCGAAGACGGCCAGCATGCCGTCGCCGAGGAACTTGTCGAGGACGCCGTGGTGCTCGAAGACCGCGTCCACCATCTCGGAGAAGTAGTCGTTGAGGAAGGTGATGATCTGCTCGGGGGCCATCGCCTCCGACATGGTCGTGAAGTTCCGGATGTCCGAGAACAGCATGGTCACCCGGCGGCGCTCGCCGCCGAGCGTGATCTGCTTGTCGAGCAGCTCCTGCGAGACCTGGGTGGTGACGTAGCGCCCGAAGATCTGCTTGATGCGGTCGCGGTCCTCCAGCCCCTGGGCCATCTGGTTGAGCGACTCGCCCAGGTGGCCGATCTCGTCGCGGCCGGCCACGGCCGAGCGCGCGGTGAGGTCACCGCTCCGGATCTTGTGGACGACGTCGAGCGCGTCGTGCAGCGGTCGCGTCATCGAGCGCGACAGCAGGCCGGCCACGGCCAGACAGGCCGCGCCCGCGATCAGGGCCGCCAGCGCGAACTTCACCCGCAGGGCGCGCACCGGGGCCAGCGCCTCGACGGTGGCCGTCTCCGAGACCAGCACCCACGGCCGGGGATGCAGCGTGGCCGGGCTCTCCAGCGGCTGCCCGACCATCAGCATCTCGGTGCCGGCCAGGTTGACGCCGACCGCGCTGGTCGTCCGGCCTTGCAGCGCGGCCCGCACGACCGGATACGCGCTCACGTCCGTGTTGAGCCGGGCCTGGTCGGGGTGGCCGATGATGCGCCCGTCGGCGTTGGCCACCATGGTGTACCCGTGGTCGCCGAACCGCACCGTGCGCACGAACGCCTTGAGGTCCTCTTGCATGTCGAAGCGGGCGCTGACCGCCCCGGTGACGACGCCGCCCGAGCCCTTCACGGGGGCGCTGATATAGATGACCCACCGCTTGAAGAGCGGCGACACGTAGATGTCCGACACGAACGGCTTGCCCTCCAGCGTGTAGGCGACACCGACGCGGTTGGGCGGCTCCACGTCGCCGGACACGCTGCTGGAAACGAGCACGCGTCCCTCGGCGTCCATGAGGTTCACCTGCAGGAAGCGCGGATCGAAGGCCTGCAGCTCGCGCAGCCGCTCGCGGACGGCGGCGGGGTTGCGACGCGCGTCCTCGGCCATCCGGGTGGCGAAGAATTGCAGCGAGGTCTGGGCGTCGGCGATGTCCTCCCTGATCTCGTTCTGCTCGATCTGGGCGATGTGCGTCATCTCTGAGACGATCTGGCCCCGCAGCGTCTCCCCCGCTTCCGTGTACGCCCACACGCCGAGGACGGCGGCGATGGCCAGGCCGGTGCCGGCCAGCGCGACCATGAGGCTCCACAGGAAGCCGTGCCGGAACCGCGCGAACCAGCGGCGGCTGACCGCCATCACGAGAACGGCGACGCCGGACACCGACACCGCGAGTGCCACCCCCACCAGCATGCCCGGTGCGCTCATCGCCACCCCCCTTCCCGTTATAGCGTTCCCGAACCCGGGGACCGAGAACCACCTTCGGAGACCGCCCCGCCCGCGCTCCGGATACCGCCCACGGAGGTTGACAGGCCCCGGGCCCCGCCGCATAGTGGCCGGCATCACCTATGTCAAACGCACGGACCGTCAAAGAGCTCAAGGACAGCGGGTGGCAGCGCAAGTCGGTCAAGCAGGAGCTGCGCGACAACCTCGTGGCCCGATTGCGGCGGGGTGAGGCGTTCCTGCCCGGCATCGTCGGCTACGAGGACACGGTCGTCCCCCAGATCGAGAACGCTGTCCTCAGCGGTCAGGACCTGATCTTCCTCGGCGAGCGCGGCCAGGCCAAGACGCGCATGGCTCGCCTGCTGATCGGCCTGCTCGACGAGGCGATCCCGGCGCTGGCCGGCTGTGAGATCAACGACGATCCGCTGGCGCCGATCTGCCAGGGGTGTCGCGACCTGGTGGCCAAGCAGGGTGAGGCGGCGCCCGTCGTGTGGATCCCCCGCGATCGCCGCTACGGCGAGAAGCTGGCCACCCCCGACATCACCATCGCCGATCTCATCGGCGAGGTCGATCCGATCAAGGTGGCCGAGGGGCGCTATCTCTCCGACGAGCTGACGATCCACTACGGCATGCTGCCGCGCACGCACCGGGGCATCTTCGCGATCAACGAGCTGCCCGACCTCGCCGAGCGCATCCAGGTCGGCCTCCTCAACATCATGGAGGAGCGCGACGTCCAGATCCGCGGCTACAAGGTGCGGCTGCCGCTCGACCTCTACGTGGTGGCCAGCGCCAACCCCGAGGACTACACCAACCGCGGCCGCATCATCACGCCGCTGAAGGACCGCTTCGGCTCCCAGGTCCGTACGCACTATCCCAAGAAGCTGGCCGACGAGATCGCCATCATGGACGCCGAGCGGACGGCCTTCCCCGTGGACGGCGTGAAGACGGCGAGCCCGGAGTACATGAAGCAGGTCGTGGCCGAGCTCACCCACCTGGCCCGGCAGTCCTCGGAGATCAGCCAGCGCTCCGGCGTGTCGGTGCGGGTGTCGATCTGCAACTACGAGAACCTGCTGTCGAGCGCGCTCAAGCGAGCCATCCGGCTCGACGAGCGGCTGGCGGTGCCGCGGGTCAGCGACCTCGGGGCCCTGGTGGCCTCCACCACCGGCAAGATCGAGATGGAGACCGTGAGCGACGGCGGCGAGGACAAGGTGCTGACCCGCCTCATGCACAAGGCGGTGCTCAACGTCTTCAACCGCTCGTTCAGCCAGCCCGAGCTGGCCGAGGTGGTGAAGGGTTTCGAGGGCGGCACCGTCGTGCAGGCCTCCGACACGATGCCCTCGACCGAGTACATCAAGCAGGTCGACCAGATGCCCGGGCTGCGGGCGAGCGCGGCCAAGCTGGGCGCCACCGAGCCGGCCGCACTGGCCGCGGCCATCGAGTTCGTGCTGGAGGGACTGCACCTCTCCAAGAAGCTGAACAAGGACGTTCAGGCCGGCCGTTACCGCTACCGGAGCTGAGCGATGCCGCTCTACCGGTACTCCCGCTGGGACGGCACGCAGAAGGTCGACCTCGACGCCGACCAGCTCCTGTCGGCGATGGCCGACGACCTCCTCGCCGACGGCGATCCCTGGCGCGCGCTGCGCCGGCTCATGCAGCAGGGAGCCCGCACGCCCGACGGCCAGCGCATGCCCGGCCTCAAGGACATGCTCGACCGCCTGCGCCGCCAGAAGCAGCAGCGCCTCGACCGCTACGACCTCGGCTCCAGTCTCGAGGACATCAAGAAGAAGCTGGACGACGTCGTGCAGACGGAGCGGCAGGGCATCAAGGACAAGACGCCCGAGGGGGCCCAGCGCGCTCAGCGCGAGCAGAAGCTCGACGCCATCCCGCCCGACCCGGCCGGCCGCCTGCGCGATCTGCAGAAGTACGACTTCGTCAGCCCCGAGGCCAAGCAGAAGTTCGACGAGCTGCTCGCCTCCCTGCGCCAGCAGATGATGCAGCCCCTGTTCAACAACATGCAGCAGGCGCTCAAGAACATGAGCCCCCAGGACCTGGCCCGCACGCGGGAGATGATGCAGGACCTCAACCGCATGCTGCGGCAGAAGGCCGACGGCGACGAGCCCGACTTCGACGCGTTCATGGCCAAGTGGGGCCAGAACTTCCCCGGCGTCGAGAACCTCGACCAGCTCATCGAGCAGCTCGGCCGGCAGATGGCGGCCATGCAATCGCTCATGCAGAGCCTGACCCCCGAGCAGCGCGGCCAGCTCGACGAGATGATGCGCGGGCTCATGATGCAGGACGAGCGGCTGGAAGCGCAGATGCGCCAGCTCGCCATGAACCTCTCGGAGTTCCTCCCCCTCGACGAGATGGCCCGCCGCTATCCGTTCAAGGGCGACGAGGAGCTCTCGATGCAGGAAGCCATGCGGCTGATGCAAGAGATGCAGGAGATGGACGAGCTGGACCGCGAGATCCGCGGGGTCCGCGCCCTGGAGGACCTGGAGAACGTCGACCGGGAGCGGGTCGAGCGGCTGCTGGGACCGGAGGCGGCCGAGGATCTCCAGAAGCTGCAGGAGCTGACCAAGCAGCTCGAGGAGGCCGGCTACCTGGAGCGCGAGGGCGACGACCTGTCCCTGACCGCCCGGGCCATCCGCAAGATCGCCGACCAGGCCCTGCGCGACGTCTTCGCCGTGCTCAAGCGCGACCGCATCGGCGGCCACGCCATCGAGCGCCGGGGCGCCGGCGGCGACCAGACCGACGAGACCAAGGACTACGAGTTCGGCGACCCCTTCCTGCTCGACCTCAAGGAGACGGTGATGAACGCCGTCGGCCGGCGGGGCCCGGGGACGCCGGTGCGGCTGGAGCCGGGCGACTTCGAGGTCTACCGCACCGAGCTGCGCACGCAGGCCGCCACCGTGGTCATGCTCGACATGAGCCGCTCGATGCTGAACAACGGCTACTTCCTGCCGGCCAAGAAGGTCGCCCTGGCCCTGCACGCCCTCATCAAGGGCCAGTTCCCGCGGGATGCGCTGTACATCGTGGGCTTCTCGCTCTACGCCCGTACCTTCACGGCCGAGCAGCTGCCGTCATTGTCGTGGAGCGAGTGGAACATCGGCACCAACATGCACGCGGGCTTCGCGCTGTCGCGCCGCCTGCTCGGCAAGCACAAGAGCGGCAACAAGCAGATCCTCATGGTGACCGACGGCGAGCCCACCGCCCACCTCGAGGACGGCGTGGCCGACTTCTCCTACCCGCCCAGCGCCCGCACGGTGGAGGAGACGCTCAAGGAAGTGCAGCGCTGCACGCGCGAGGGCATCACGATCAACACGTTCATGCTCGAGCGCAGCTCGTGGCTGGTGGGCTTCGTGGAGCAGATGGCCCGCATCAACCACGGCCGGGCCTTCATGGCCGCGCCCGAGCGGCTGGGCGAGTACGTCGTCGTCGACTTCGTCCGCTCTCGCCGTCGCCTGATCGGCCGCTAGCGGCCCTGCAGCGTGTCGAGGCGCGCGCGGATCTCGGGGTCCGGGTTGGCGCCGGCCAGCCGGCGGGCGATGCGCAGCGAGTGGGTGACGACCTCGTCGTCGCCGAGCTCCACGAAGGCCGAGGCCAGCCGCAGCACCCCGTCGAGCGAGCCGGCGCCGCTGGCCCGGAACAGCGCCGACAGGTAGAGATCGCGCGCCCGCAAGATCCCCCCGGCCGGCGAGCCCGAGGCCCGGGCGATGCGCAGGTAGGCGTCGCCGGCCTCCGCGAAGCTCTCCCAGCGGCGGCCTCCCAGCGCCGGCCCATAGGCCTCGTGCCACGCGCGCAGGGCTCCCGGCACATCCCGGGCGGCCAGTGCCGCATCCACCGCCGTGAGGTGTAGCGTCGCGCTCGCTCCGCTCTGCTGAGCACCCCGATCGGTCAGGTCGTCGTCCATGCCCCGTCACAAGGCAACCTGGATGCCAGACCGTCCAAACCTTAAATATCAAACAAGTCGATATGTTCTGGGGCAGGCCGTGCAGCGACTGATCGGGCCGGGTGTGCTGTTCAGTGGTCAGTTACCGGGCGTCGCGCAGGGTGGTCAATCCGATTTGACTCGCGCCCGGGCCTCGTCTAGTGTCGGCAGCGACAGCGTCAATCACGCCAAATCGCAGAGGAGCGGACATGGGGACCTTCAACATCTGGATGAACGGGCGGCTGGTGCCTCAAGAGCAGGCGGTCCTGCCGGTCAACAGCGCGGCAGTTTTCTACGCCACCAACGTCTTCGAGGGCATCCGCGCCTACTGGAGCGAGCGCGACGGCGAGATGTACGGCTTCCGCCTGGCCGACCACTTCGCGCGGCTGCGGGAGTCGATGAAGATGATGCGCTTCACGGTGCCGTACAGCGACGACGACCTCTTCGAGGCCGTTCGCACGGTGCTGGCCGGCAACGAGCTCCGCGAGGACATCCACATGCACATGGTGGCCTACGTCGGCGCGCCGGGCCTGGATGCCACCACCCAGACCGGGCTCTACATCAACCCGCGCAAGCGGCCGCGCGTGATGGAAGGCAACGGCCTGAAGTGCAACGTCTCGTCGTGGACGCGCACCTCCGACAACGCGATCCCGATCCGGCTGAAGTCCGGCTCCAACTACCAGAACGGCCGGCTGGCCACGCTGCAGTCCAAGGCGGACGGCTACGATCAGCCGATCTTCCTGAACCGGCTCGGCAAGGTCGCCGAGGGTAGCGGGGCGACGTTCTTCATGGTCCGCAAGGGCCGCATCGTCACCCCCGGCACCAGCAGCGACATCCTGGAGTCGATCACCCGCACGACGCTGATCGAGTACGTCGCCCCCCAGGTGCTCGGCATGGAAGTCGTCGAGCGCGACATCGACCGCACCGAGCTGTACGTGGCCGAAGAGGCGTTCTTCTGCGGTAGCGGTTACGAGGTCACGCCGATCCTGTCGATCGACCGGTTCGGCCTGGGCAGCGGCGACGTCGGCCCGGTCACCAAGCGCATCTCGTCCGCGTACCTGGACCTGGTGCGGGGCGTCGACACCCGTCACCCCGAGTGGCGGACCCCCACGTACAAGCCGGTCACGGTCTAGTCGCCTCGACCCGCATGGCGACGGGGCTGTGCACGACATGACGTGAGCCAGCATGTCGCGAGCTCGCCGTGCGGTGTTCTGGCTCATCGTCCTGTTGCTCGCATCGTCTCCCGCGGTGCTGGCCGAGGTCGTCCTTCGCGGTACCGGCGTGGTCCTGTCGGCGGATCCGTACCTCTACCTGGGCCGGGTGCCGTCGTTCTTCGCGGAGACGACCATCGACGGCAAGCGCCACTACAAGGTCATCAGCCGTGAGGTGTATCGCGAGCGGAACGTGACCTTCTCGGCCGAGAAGGCCCCGGGCACCGTACGGATCTTCTGCATCGGAAGCTCGGCCAGCGCGGGCTGGCCCCATCCCCCCACCGAGATCTACAGCGCCTACCTCCAGGAGGCGCTGGCGGCCGCCTACCCGGACCGCGTGATCGAGGTTCTGAACGTCAGCGCCCACGCCTATGCGTCCTACCGCAATCGGCTGATCTTCGAAGAGATCATCCAGCGCGACCCCGACCTCATCGTGGTCTACACCGGCAACAACGAATTCCTCGAGAAGCGGCGGTACCAGATCGGGCCCCGCTGGTACGATCCCGCCGTCCGCGTCGCCGACCACTCCGTGCTGTTTCGCTGGCTTCGCGGCAGCCCGCTCGGTGCCCGGTTGTTCCCCGACAACACGCTGGTGGCCTCCGAGCGGCAACACGTCGCGTTCGAGCAGTGGTCCAAGATCGAACGGGTGGCGCTCGACCTTCGCCGCGACCCGGCCCAGTTCCAGCGCGTGAAGGAGCACTACGCGTACACGCTCGAAGCCATGATCCGTCGAGCCGAGCGTGAGCAGGTGCCGGTCGTGCTCCTCACGCTCCCGGCCAATCTGCGGGACTGGCGGCCCAACGTCTCCCATGTCCCGGCGGGGATGCCGGAGCAGGCCCGCTGGGAGAATCGCTTCCGGGAGGGGCGAGCCGCCCTGCTGCGGGCGGATCCGGAGGCGGCCGTCATCGCCCTTCGGGAGGCCATCGCGCTGTCGCCGGAGCATGCTGATTCGCACTACTTCCTGGGTCGAGCCCTCGAGGCCAGCCACAAGCCCGCCGAGGCTGTCGAGGCCTACGACCGAGCCCGCGACCTCGACTACAATCCGTTCCGGGCCA
Organism: uncultured Candidatus Rokubacteria bacterium; assembly: GCA_963827505.1. Taxonomy (GTDB): domain Bacteria; phylum Methylomirabilota; class Methylomirabilia; order Rokubacteriales; family CSP1-6; genus AR5. Next base: position 2,246,636 of record CAWHBD010000001.1, read on the forward strand.
TCTCGGCCTTCAACACGACGCTCCGGGACATCGCGGCGCGCTACCCCCACGTGCACCTCGTGGATGCCGACGGCGCGTTCCGGGCGACGACGAGCCCCCGGGCCCCGGGTTTCGACCTGTTCCTCGACTACGTGCATCCCAGCCAGCAGGGAAATCTCGTGCTCGCTCGGGCCGCCTTCGACGTGATCCTCCGCGACCGCCTGATCAAGTCGGCGCCGGTGTCCACGGCGTTCAGTCGCGGCGGGCACGCAGCACCCGGCCCGGTGCCCTACGATGAGCGCACGGATTTCCCCCTGCAGGGCCTGCTCGTCAACCTGTACGTGATGATGCACCAGGACGAGGAAGCCCTCGAGAAGGCCCGGTACGTGGCCGGCGCTCCCGGGGGAATGGCCGCACTGACCCCGCGCCGGGCGCGGCTCGTCAAGGCCGTGCTCGACCTCTACCCGGAGATCGTGGAGAACGAGCGACGTACGATGCTCGGCCAGTCGATCAGCCCCGAGCAGCGACGGGGTCTGGAGGCTCGGGTGACGGCGTTCTACCGCTCGATGTACCCTGGCTACGAGGAGTTTCGGCGGGAGCTCACGACCCACGTCGGGCGGTAGCGCGGAGCGCCCCGTCAAGTTCGACGTCGGCCTCATGAACAACCAGCCGGTGGCCGACGTGGTCCGCCAGGCCCAGCTCGCCGAGACGCTCGGCTACGACACCGTGTGGATCACCGACTCGCACCTCGTGTGCCGGGAGCTGTGGGTCACGCTGGCGGCGTGCGCCGTCGGCACCACGCGCATCCGGCTCGGGCCCGGCGTCACCGTTCCCCACACCCGCCACTGGTCGGTCACCGCGTCGGCCATCGCCACGCTGGCCGAGATGGCGCCCGGCCGGATCGTGCTCGGCATCGGCACCGGCGGCAGCAGCGCGGAGACGATGGGCGTGAGCGTGCAGCGCGCCGCTCGCATCGCCACCCTCGAGACCATGACGACGTCGATCCGCGCGCTGCTGGCCGGCGGCACCGCCCGCCTCGACAGCGGCGTGGACAGCCGCCTGGCCTGGCTGGACGGCGCCCCTCGCGTGCCCCTGTTCGTCGCCGGCTCCGGCCCGAGGATGCTGGAGGCGGCCGGCCGGCTCGGCGACGGCGCCATCATGTACGCGGGCACCGACCCGGCCATCCTCCGGGCGGGGCTGGCGCACGTGGCGCGGGGCGCCGCCACTCAGGGGCGGCGCCTGGCCGACCGGCCCGTGTTGCTGTGGACGCCGACCGCGGTCGACGCCGACGGCGCCCGTGCGCGCGATCACGTGCGCGGGCGCGTGGCCTCGGCGATGCGCCACCCGCTGCCGGTCGCGCTGACGCCGGCCGACGAGGCGGCGGTGCGAGCTCTGCGGGCGGCCTACGACTCCTACCAGCACGCGACGGCGGCCTCGCACCACCGCGAGCTCGTCCCCGATCGCTTCGTGGACATGATGGCGCTGGCGGGAACGCCCGACGAGGTACGGGCGCAGGTGAAGCGCGTGATGACGGTGCCGGAGATCGCGCGCATCATCCTCCTGCCCCAGAACCCCGGGCGCGGATTCATCGAGCGGGAGGCGATCCTCCGGACGTTCGCCGAGCAGGTGATGGCTCATCTGGGCTGAACGGTTCGAACAGCTCGATCGGGTTGCCGGAAGGGTCGTCGACGAGGATCTGCCGGCCACCGTTGCCGGTCACGATGTCGCTGCGGAACCCGCACCCCGACGCTTTCAACCCGTCGACGACGGCCGCCAGGTCCTCGACCTCGAGCTGGATCCGGTTCCACCCGCCCGGCGCCGGGCTGCGGCCGTCGGGCATCGCTTGCCCGGCGCCGCCGGCGCCTGGCCGGTTGAGCAGCAGGTGGAGGCCGCCGCGGGACAGCCGAGCAAAACCAGGCGCGGGGTGCAGGTCGAGGTGGAAGCCCAGCCGCTCGGTGTAGAACGCGATCGCCGCGTCGACGTCGGCCACGATGTAGCGGACGCTCACCATATCCTTGATTGTCCCACCGTCGCGCCGGCTGTCGAGCCGGCCCGTCAGCGCGCGAAGTCGACGGCGGTGGTGTTACCGCCACTGACGACGACGCCGACCCGCTCGCCCGGCGCCGGCACGTAGGCGCCGCTGACCAACGCGGCGAAGGCGGCGGCGCCGCCCGGCTCGGCCACGATCCGCACCGTCTCCCACAGCCGCTGCTGGCCCGCCCGGATCGCCTCGTCGCTGACCAGCACCACGCGAGCCACGTGGGCCTGCGCGATCGGGAACATCAGCCCGCCCACCTGCCGGGGCGCCAGCGAGTCGGCGGCCACGCCGCCGGCCGGCGCGTCGACCGGTTTGCCCGCCCGCAGCGCCTCCGACAGCGTCGGCGCCGCCTCCGGCTCGACGCCGATCACGGTCACCCGCCCGGCGTACCAGGCCGCGATCCCGCCGATGAGACCGCCGCCGCCCACCGCCACCAGCAGCGTGTCGAGCGCCGGCCCCTGCCCTTCCAGCTCGAGACCGAGCGTGCCCTGTCCCAGCAGCGTCTCGGCCTGGTCGAACGCGTGCACGGCCAGCGCCCCCGACGCCTCGAGATAGGCCTGGCTGGCCGCCAGCGCATCAGCATAGCGCTCACCGCCCACGACCAGCTCGGCGCCGTAGCTCCGGATGCGCGCGATCTTGGCCGGCGAGGACACGGTCGGGACGAAGATGCGCGCGGGCACCCCGAGTCGCATGGCCGCGTAGGCCACGGCCGCGCCGTGGTTGCCGCCCGAGGCCGCCACCACCCCGACCGGCGGAATCGTGCGCAGGAGCAGGTTGGCGAAGGCCCCACGGGTCTTGAACGAGCCGGCGTGCTGGAGCAACTCCAGCTTGAGCGCGAGCGGGACCGGCGCCAGGCCGGCGTCGGCCCCGCTCAGCTCGAGGACGGGGGTGACGCGGACGTGGGGCCGGATGACCGCCGCCGTCCGCTGGATCGCTGCGCGGTCGACCGGCGGCGCGCTCAGGCCCGCGGCTTCACCCACGTCTCCGACCACGCCAGGCACGCGCTGGAGGAGTCACGGTCGCCGCGCTTCTCGGCCCAGACCTGGCCGGTGGCGAAGCGGCCGTTCAGCTCCACCTGGGCCGAGCGGGCTGGAAAGAACGTGCTGAACACGCCGAGGGGCCGATTGTTGGTGCCGGGCGCCATGGTCAGCACGAACGGATCCAGCGTGTCCCACCACGACAGGCGAATGCGGTCGGAGGCCGAGTCGATCGACTCGACGGCGGCCGAGTGGGCCTCCCCGCTGCGGGCGAAGGCAGCGCCGATCACCGGGATGTTGGTATCGGCGAAGGCCGGGAACAGCAGCGACTCGATCGACTTCTGCAGCCACCGGGCCACCGCCGGGTTGTCGCTGTAGATGCGGACCTTGCCGTCGGTGAGATCGCTCTGGGCGAACAGCGCGTGGCCGGAGCCGGCCGCGCACCACAGCACGCGCCAGTGGCTGAAGCGACTCGCCAGGGTGGTGCCGCCGTCGTGGCTGAGCCGAATGAACGAGTTCTCGCCCGTCATGAGGACGCCGTTGGGATCGACCGGGGAGGCCATCGGGAGATCGCTCCTCTTAGGACGCGGCCGCCGCCACCTCCACCCGGGCGTCGTTGTAGCAGGCGCCGCCGCAGATATCGGCGTGGGTGGCGGGGGCCAGGGCCGAGACCGTCTGGTTGTTGTCGCTCGTACGGAACCACGCGCCCTTCAGAGACGACACGACGCCGCGCGGCACGTCGTCGGTGATCCGGACCGGCAGTCGTACCTCGCCCAGCTCGTTCCACACCCGCACCGACTGGCCGTCGCGCAGGCCGCGCGGCTGTGCGTCGTCGGGGTGCATCTCCAGCGGCGGAATGTCGTCGCTGGTGCTGGTGCCGCCGAACGTCGAGGTGATGCGCTGGTCGGAGGCCGGCGTGATCAGCGTCAGCGGATAGGTCGATTCCAGCGTCCGGTACGAGGGTAGCCGGGCGCCGTACTTCTGCTCGAGATACGACGAGGCCAGCTCGACCTTGCCCGACGGCGTCTTCGGGAAGACGTTGGTGAACATCATCGCGTCGGCGCCGTCGACTGTCATGGGCATGGCCCGGTCCAGCGGGATTCGGCTGGGCCGCACGCCGCCCAGCCGGGGATCGGCGGGATCGACGGCGTCGTCCATCAGCTCGGCGTCGGTGGCCGTGAAGATGGGCTCCGTGTAGCCGAAGCGCGCGGGCCAGCCGGCGGAAGATCTCGGTGTTCGGCAGCGACTCGCCCTGCGGTGGGATGACCGGCTCGGCGCGCTGCAGCCAGTGCTGGCCGTAGGCGGCGTAGAGGTCGGGGTACTCGAAGCTGGTCGAGGCCGGTAGCACGATGTCGCAGTACCGCATGCTGTCGGTCATGGCGACCTCGATCCCGACGGTGAAGAGGTCCTCGCGCGCGAGCCCCCGGCGCATGCGGTTCTGATCGGGGTGCACGACGACCGGGTTGTGGTTGTAGATGAACAGCGCCTGGAGGGGCGGCGCCAGCGTTCCCTCGGTCAGGTGGCGGCCGATGTCGACGATGTTCAGCGTGCGGGTGCCGGCCGGCACCAGGTCCGGCCGGGCCAGCTTCTGCGGCGTCTTGGGAAACGCGAACCCGGCCCCGTTGACGAGACCACCGCCGGCGACGGCGAACTGCCCGGCCAGCGCCGGCAGCGCCAGCACCGCGCGGATGCCGCTGCCGCCGTTGCGGTTGCGCTCCAGGCCGTTGCCCACGCTGATCGACGCCGGCGTGATGGTCGCGTACCACTCGGCGAAGCGCGCCACGTCGGCCTCGGGCAGACCGCACGTCTCGGCCGCCCGCGCGAGCGTCCATGGCCGCGCCAGGGCCATGAAGTCGTCGAAGCCCGCCACCCAGCGCGCGATGAACGCGTGGTCGAGGGCGCCGCGACGCTCCAGCTCGGCCGCGATCGCCCACGCCAGCACCACGTCGGTGCCCGGGCGCAGGGCCAGGTGCAGGTCGGCCTGCTCGGCGACCTTCACGCGGCGCGGATCGACCACGACCAGCTTGGCGCCGGCCCGGCGAGCCCGGTTGATGATCGGCATGAGGTGCAGGTTCGACCAGGTGACGTTGTTGCCCCACACCACGATCAGCTTCGACTGCTCGACCTGCTCGGGGCGGATGCCGGGCATGGTGCCGAAGGTTCCCACCCACGCCTCGGTGCGGATGCCGCCGCACAGGGGCTTGCGGTCGAGCATGGTGGCGCCCAGCCGATGGAAGAAGCGCAGGTCCATCGAGCCGCCCGCCAGCAGGCCGTGCGGCCCCGCGTAGTTGAACGGCATCACCGCCTGCGGGCCGTGCTCGGCGATGACCGCGCTGACCCGGTGGTGGATCTCGTCGAGTGCCTCCGTCCCACGAGATGCGCGCGAACTTCCCCTCGCCCCGGGCGCCCAGGCGCCGGAGCGGCGTGAGGAGCCGCCGCTCGCCGTGCACGAACTCCGGGTACGCGCGCGGCACCTTGGCGCACAGCACCCCGTCGGTGTACGGGTTGGCGCGGGAGCCGCGGATGTTGACGACCCGCTCGGCCTCCACGGTGACGGTGAGGCTGCAGGTGTCGGGGCAATCGAGGGGACAGACGCTCGGGTGTTCAGTCTTCATGGTCTATGGACTGTGCCGTGCCGCGGGCGACGGCGTCAAGTGAGCGATTGGCCCGGTCGTCAAGCCAAGATCCGCGCCAGCCAGCCCCCGATGTCGCGGATCTCCGCATCGCACACGGAGTGCGGCATGGGGTACTCGTGCCACTCCACCGGGTACCCGAGCCCGGACAGCACCTCGTGGGCCTCGCGGGCCCGGGCCAGCGGGATGACAGGATCGTGGGTACCGTGCACGAGGAAGACCGGTACGTCGCGGTTGGCCGGGCTGGCCTCGGCGCCGAGGCGATCGGCGAGGGGCAGGAAGCACGACAGGGCCATGACCCCGGCCAGCCGCGCACCGTGGCGCAGCCCCGTATGCAGGGCCATCGCCCCACCCTGGGAGAAGCCGGCCAGCACGAGCCGCGAGGGTGGTACGCCGCGCGCGGCCTCGCGCGCGATGAGGGCCTCGATGCTCCGCTGCGAGGCCCGCACGCCCGCCTCGTCCTCGCGCCTCGTCCCGGCGTCGTGGCGGACGTCGTACCACGCGCGCATGACCATGCCGCCGTTGATCGTCACCGGCTGCATCGGGGCGTGGGGGAAGACGAAGCGCACGGCCAGGCCCGCCGGCAGTCCCAGCACCGGGGGGATGTCGACGAAGTCGTAGCCGTCGGCGCCGAGCCCGTGCATCCAGATCACCGCCGCGCCCGGCGAGGGCGCGGTCTCCACCTCGAGCGACTCGAGCCGGTCGTCGGCCATGGGCCCGGATGCTACCGCAAGGCGTCGCCGACCGGAAGCGCGATGGTCACCCGGCAGCCGCGCGAACCGTCGGCGGCCGCCACGGTGATGGCACCACCGTGGACCTCGGCCACCCGGCGCGCGAACGTGAGCCCGAGTCCCACGCCGGCCGGCGCCGTCGTCCCCGGCGTGCGGGCGGTGTCGAGGCGGTAGAACGGATCGAGCACACGCTCGCGCGCCTCGGGGGGAATGCCCGGTCCCTCGTCGGCGACGCTCAGGCTCACCCGGTCGCCGGCGGTCGCCGCGGTCAGCGTGATCGGCGGCGCGCCGTACTTGGCGGCGTTCTCGACCAGGTTCCACAGCGCCCGGCGCAGCAGCGCCTCGTCGGCCACCAGCGTCAGCCGCGGGCCCTCGCCCACGCGCACGGTCCGGCCGGCGACGGCGGGATCATGGCGCGCGCGCTCGACCAATCCGTCGAGCAGCGCCGCTGACGTCGACCTCGGCCAGCCGCGTTGGCAGCCCGGTGGCCTCCAGGCGCGCGGTGGCCAGCACGTCGTCGATCAGCCGATCGAGCTCGGCCAGGTCGCGCTCGGCGTCGGCCAGACGCGCCTCGGTCGGGCCCTCGCGGGGCAGCAGCGCCAGCGCCATGCGCAGGCGCGCCAGCGGCGAGCGCAGCTCGTGGGAGACGTTGGCCAGCAGCTCCTTCTGGCCGCCGACGAGCCGCTCCACCCGCTCGGCCATCTCGTTGAACGCGCGCGTCAGCTCGGCGATCTCGTCGGCGGCGGCGTGGCGGCGGCGCCACCAGCGGGCCCGCCCGGCCGGCGCCGGGACGCGGGCCGCGAGATCACCGCCGCCCAGCTGGCGGGCGGCGGCGGTGAGGCGCTCGAGCGGCCGTGACAGCCGTCGCGCCAGCGGCCGCGTGGCCAGCGCCACCACGACCAGCACGATGGTCACGAACAGCAGCGGGCGCAGGAGCGCGGGCGCGCCGAAGCGGCGCTGGGCCGACACCTGCAGGGTGGCGACGACGGCCCCCGAGGCCGGGTCACGCACGGGGGCCATCGCGTACGGGGGCCGCGCGTGGGCCATCACGCGCCCGGCGCGGGCGGCGGCCACCAGGTCGGCCGGCGGTGGCGGCACTGCCGCCCCGGCCGCCGCCAGCTCACGCCCGTCGAGGTCGCGGACGGCGACGTCGACGTCGAGCGTGCGATGCAGGTCGCCGACCCGGCGGGCCAGCACGACGGGATCGTGCACACCCTCGGCCGCCAGCCCGGCGGCGTGGCGTGCCACCCGCTCGCCCATCTCGCGGAACATGCCGCCGCGATCCACGAACGCGAAGACGAGGGTAGTCGCCGCCCCGACCACGAGCAGGACCGCCAGCGAGTGCAGGTAGACCCGGGAGTGCAGCCTCATCGGGCCGGGCCCGGCCGCACCAGCGCGTAGCCGACGCCGCGGACGGTCTTCACGTAGCGCGGCGCCCGCGGGTCCTTCTCGAGCTTGGCCCGCAGCTTGGAGACGTGCACGTCGATCGAGCGGTCGAACGCCTCGTACTCCTGGCCGCGCAGGGCGTCCATGAGCTGCTCGCGCGAGAGCACGCGGCCGTTGGCGCGGGCCAGCGCCGCCAGCAGCTCGAACTCGTGATGGGTCAGCACCACGCGCCGGTCGTTCACCGTCACCTCGCGGGCCTCGTAGTCGATGGTGAGGTCGCCGGCGGCGAAGCGGGGACGCGACGCCTCGGTGCCGCGGCGCAGGACCGCCCGGATGCGGGCCAGCAGCTCGCGGGGGTTGAAGGGCTTGGCCAGGTAGTCGTCGGCGCCGATCTCGAGGCCGACGATCTTGTCGATGTCCTCGCCGCGAGCGGTGAGCATCAGGATGGGCAGCGCCGACCACTCGGGGATCGCCCGGAGGCGGCGACACACCTCGAGGCCGTCGATGCCGGGCAGCATGACGTCGAGCAGCACGACGTCGAAGCGGCCGCGCTGCAGGGCCGCCAGGCCGCGCTCGCCGTCGGGGGCGACGGTGACGTCCAGGTCGTGGCGGCCGAGGTACTCGGCCACCATCGCGCCCAGCCGGGCGTCGTCCTCGACGAGGAGCACGGCCTGCCGGCGGCTCGTCATGCCGGCTACAGTACCGCGATCAGCCCCCGTGGCCTGGCCGGTTGGCGCGGATCCAGTCGGCTACCGCCTTGCGCTGGGCCGGGTTCAGCACGTCGTGCACGTCGGTGATGGCCTGGCTGATCGCGTCGGCCACCTGCCGGTGCTCGGCCTCGCGCTGGGCCCGGAACGCGGCCACGCGACCGGGATCGACCGTGTCGGACTCGAACAGGGCCAGCGCCTCGCCCACGTGGGCGCCGCGCGTCTGCCGGTGCGCCTCCATCGTGGTGAACACGCGGTCGCGGGCGGCGTAGATCTTCGCGCGCTGATCCGCCGTCACGTTGGCGGGCTCCAGCGCCTCGTCGATCATCGCCGTGGCCATGCGCTTCATCATGGCCGGGCGGCCGTGGCCCATGCCCTGCCCGAAGGCGGCCACCACGGTCACCAGCCCCAGTCCCAGCACCGCCACCGAACCCAGGATCGTGCGTCGACTCAGCATGTCGTCCTCCTTGCGGGCCGGCTTGGGCCGGCCTCTGCGCACGAGGATCGCCGCCGCGAGTGAAGCCCGTGTGTGCAGATTGTAAAGTTCTGTGTGATCGCGCCGGGCTACTCCGCCCACACCTCGATCGGCGTGTCGCGGCCCCGGAGCGTGTGCGCTCCCCGACGGCCCAGCCCGGCGAGCAGCGCGACGTCGACGGCCTCGCCCTCGACCGCGCTCACGAGCGGCGCCGCTGGCCACCAGGGTGGCGCCGAGGTCGCGGGTGAGCGCTTGCAGGCGGCTGGCGACGTTGATGGTGTCGCCCACGGTGGCGAAGGCCATGCTGCGCGCGCTGCCGATGTCGCCGAGCACGACCTGGCCGTAGTGCAGGCCCAGCGCCCATGCGCGAGCGGCGGCAGCCCGCTCGGCGGCCCGCTCGCGGTTCCAGGCGGCCAGCGCGGCCAGCATGCCGCGTGCGCAGGCCAGGGCGTCGGTGGCGTCGCGGCGCGCCGACGTCGGGGACGCCGAACGTCGCCAGCAGGGCGTCGCCGATGAACTTCTCCAGGCAGCCGCCGTGGCGGAACACCTCGTCCTCCATGCGGCCGTGGAAGGCGCGCAGCATGCGCCATGACCTCCTCCGGCGTCATGTCCTCGGCCAGCGTGGTGAAGCCGACGAGGTCGGCGAAGAGCACCCCCACCGTCTGCCGGCGCACGCGGCCCAGCGGCTCGTCGCGCTCGGCCAGCACGTCGACGACCTTGGGCGAGAAGTAGCGGGCGAGGTTGCCGCGCGCCCGCTCGGCCTCGGCCCGCTCGGCCACGAGGCCGCGCGAGCGCCGCACGAGCAGGGCCAGGCCGGCACTGATCAGCAGGAACATGATGACCTCGTGCGGTACTTGAGGACCGACACGTAGTTCGGGTTGAAGTAGGCGGTGAGGGTGGCAGCGTGGCGTCGGGCCGGTCGGCGGGATTGGTGACGACGCCGGGCTGGCTGCGCACCCACAGGAAGGCCAGGGTCCAGGCGCCGGCGCCGCAGACACCGGTCCACAGCAGCAGCCGTGGGCCGGAACGAGAAGGTCATCTGCATGAGGAACACGAAGAAGTAGAGGAAGTTCGCGAAGCGGAGCGGCAGCGGGGCCGGCATCACGACCGGGGCGAACGGGTTGGGCACGGTCAGCACCGCGGCCAGCGCCAGGCTGTCGACCAGCGACGAACACGTACGGCAGGCGCGCGGTGCCGAGGCGGCGGCGGTAGAGCACGAACTGGGCGAGACCGGTGAGCAGGAACAGCGAGGCGGTGCCACGATCCAGCCGTAGGCCAGGCCCTGCTCGGGGTTCACCAGCGTGATCCAGCCGATGATCAGCACCACCGCCACCGACCGCGCGGCCGCCGCCAGCATGAGGCCGCGCCGCTCCTCGAGCGCGAAGGCCGCGTCGAGCCGGGCCCGGGCGCCGAGGTCGGCCGGCGTCACCGCTTCCGGGGCGGATGGGCGCGGACGGCCTCCTCGTTGACGTCGGCGCCCCAGCCCGGACGCGTCGGCAGGATCAGGTGGCCGTCCTTGATGTCGGGCTTGTGGGTGACGAGGTCGTCGTACCAGGGCACCACGTCGGGGTCGATCTCCATGATGCGCAGATTCGGCACCACCGCACAGAAGTGCGCGTTCATCAGGGTGGCCAGGTGACCGTAGAAGTTGTGGGGGGCCACGTTCACCTCGTAGGCGTCGGCCATGGCCGCGATCTTGGCCGACTCGGCCACGCCGTTCCACGGGGTGTCGATGATGGCGACGTCCACCGACTGCTGCTCGAAGTACGGCCGGTAGTCGCGGCGGCCGAACAGGCACTCGCAGGAGGCGACGGGAATGGTCGTGCGCGAGCGGATGTAGTGCAGGGCCCGGGCGTCGCGGGTGTCGATCTCGATCCAGAAGATGTCGAAGGGCTCGATGGCCCGGGCCACCTTCAGGAATCCCTCGGTCTTGAAGTTGAAGTTCAGGTCGACCAGGATGTCGACGTCCGGCCCCGTCCCCTCCCGGAAGGCGGCCAGCTCCTCCCGCATGGCCTTCAGCACGTGGCGGTCGGCGTTCAGCTCGGGGAAGCCGGGGCCGCGCCGGGCGAAGCCGGGCGAGTGCAGGTAAGGATCGGCGCCCAGCACGAACACGTTGGTCTTGAGCGCGGTGTAGCCGCGACTCACGACCTCCTTGCCGGCGTTGACGACGTCCTGCAGTGTGCGCAGCGGCGGGATCTGCATCTCCTTCGACCACTGCAGACGATACGTCCCGCAGTGCGACCAGTACAGACGGATGCGATCACGCACCGGCCCTCCCAGCAGCTCGTAGACCGGCACCCCCAGCGCCTTGGCCTTGAGGTCGAGCAGGGCGTTCTCGATGGCCCCGATCGCCTGCTGGATGACACCGCCGCTGGCCTGGCGGCGGATCGCGTAGAGCTGGGTGACGATGGCCTCGTACGCCCGCGGGTCGCGCCCGATCACCTGGGCGGCGAGACCGTCGATGGCCGCCGAGACGCCGAGGCCGCCGAACGACTCGTTGTACTCGCTCCAGCCCACCAGCCCGTCGTCGGTGGTGAGCTTGAGAAAGTCGAAATTGCGCTGGCCGGCATCGGCGTGCAGGTGCTCCACCCGGTCGATCTTCATCACGATCCCCCTCGGCCCAACACGGTCAGGATCCACGCGTAGTCCAGCGACAGCTCGTGCAGGGCGTCGTAGCGCCCGGAGGAGCCGCCGTGCCCGGCCGCCAAGTTGATCTTGAACAGCAGCGGCGGATGGCCGCCATTCAGCGCGCGGAGCCGCGCCACCCACTTGGCCGGTTCCCAGTACATCACCTGGCTGTCGTTGAGCGAGGTGCGGACCAGGATGTTCTGGAAGGGCCGGGTGGCCAGGTTGGTGTACGGGCAATACGTGTTCATGTAGTCGTAGTGCTCGCGGAGCTTGGGGTTGCCCCACTCCTCGAACTCGCCGACCGTCAGCGGCAGCGACTCGTCGAGCATCGTGTTGATCACGTCCACGAACGGCACCCGCAGGAGGGCGCCGTGGGCGAGGTCGGGTCGCAGGTTGAGCACGGCGCCGATCAGCAGGCCGCCGGCACTGCCGCCCTCGATCACGAGCCGGGCGGAGGCGGTGAACCCCGCTCCGACCAGCGCGTCCGCGCAGGCGACGAAGTCGGTAAACGTGTTGCGCTTGCGGAGCATCTTGCCGTCGTCGTGCCACCGCTTGCCCAGGTCGCCGCCGCCCCGCACGTGGGCGATGGCGACCGTCAGCCCCCGGTCGAGCAGGCTCAGCCGGCTCGACGAGAAGGTGACCGGGTACGGGATACCGTAGGCGCCGTAGCCGGTCAGCAGCATCGGGCTGGAGCCATCGCGGGCGGCGCCGACGGGGTACACGAGCGAGATCGGCACCCGGACGCCGTCGGCGGCGGTCGCGTGGATGCGCTCAGAGCGGTAGCGGGTGGGATCGAAGTCGCCCAGCACCGGCTGCCGCTTCAGCAGCACCAGCCGCCGGTCGCCGACCCCGTAGTCGTAGACCGAGGCCGGCGTCACGAACGACTGGTACCGCAGCCGGTACCGTGGCGTCGCGAACTCGGCATTGACGTCGGAGGAGACCTCGTAGGCCGGCTCCGGGAACTCGACGTGATGGGTGACCTCGCCGCCGAGCTCGGTGATGCGCAGGCGCAGCAGCCCTTCGGCTCGCTCGTGCACGACGTAGAAGCCGGCAAAGACGTCGACGTCTTCCAGCATGACGTCCTCGCGGTGGACGATCAGCTCCCGCCAGCGCTCCGGCCGCACGTCGGCCATCGGCGTCACCACCAGGCGGAAGTTACGGCGACCGCCGCCGTTGGTGCGGATGTAGAACACGTCGCCGTCCGGCCCCACGCCGTGGTCGACCGAGTACTCGTGCTCCTTCTCGCGGGCCAGCACCAGGCGCCAGTCGCCGGTGGGCTCGCCGGCTGATAGCCAGCGGATCTCCGTCGTCGTGAAGCTGCCGGAGCCGGCGAACAGCAGCGCCCGGCTGCGCGAGCGCCACACGCCGAGCCGGAAGAGCGCGTCGGACTCCTCGTAGAGCAGCGCGTCATCGGCCCCCGGGGCCCCCAGCCGGTGGCGCCACAGTCGGTAGGGACGCTTGGCCTCGTCCTCGAGGACGTAGAACATCGTCGTCGAGTCGGTCGCCCACGCCACCGAGGAGACCTTGTCGATCCGCTCCGGCTGCCAGCTCGCCGGTGACGAGGTCCTTCACGAACAGCGTGTAGTCGCGGAAGCCGGTGAAGTCGAGCGTGTAGGCCAGCCGGCGGCCGTCGTCGCTCACGGCGTAGGCGCCGAGCGCCAGGAACTCGTGGCCCTCGGCCAGCGCGTTGAGGTCGAGCGTGACCTCCTCGGGGCCGTCGGGCGGCCGCCGCCGGCAGTGGATCGAGTACTGCTTGCCCGTCTCCGTGCGCGCGTAGTAGAGCCAGCCGCCGTAGAGGTACGGCACGCTCTGGTCGTCTTCCTTGATGCGGGCCAGCATCTCGCGGTAGAGGTCGGCCTGGAACGTCTCGGTCGGTTTCAGGGCGGCGTCGGCGTAGGCGTTCTCGGCCTCGAGGTAGGCGGTGACCTCGGGGGCGTCCTTGTCACGCAGCCAGAAGTAGTCGTCCTGCCGGGCGGCGCCGTGGACGACGTCCGTCTTGGGAATCTTCCTGGCAACGGGCGGCGGCGGCACTACAGGCGATCCGCTCGTTCGACCAGCTTCCAGTAGGTGTCCTTGTTGAGGATCTTGCCGCCGCGGAACTCGTAGATGTCGCAGCCGCGGTAGTTCAGGACCTCGCCGTCGCGGCTGCGGCCGGTCACCATCCACACGGTGATCGCGCGGTCGCCGGTGATGATCAGGTCGACGTGGTCCCACCGCATGCCGTCGATGACCTTGAACCGGTCCTCCAGCACCTTGCGCACGGCGGCCTTGCCGTGGACGCGCCGGCCCTGCGGCTCCGGCCCCCGGGCCATCAGGAACGTGCAGTCCTCGGCGAAGAACTCCATGATGCGGTCGACGTCGCGGCTGTTGAACGCGGCGTTGATGTCCTTCATGAGGGCGGGCGTCGGGCCCGCGGTCAGCGTCGTCATGGGCGCCATCCCTCCCAGTGGGTGAGCTCCTCGATCGGCAGCCGGCGGCGAGCCACCGAGGCCGGGGCCGCCGCCCGGGCCGGGTCGACGTAGCCGAAGCCCATGACCCGGTTGATGTGCACACCGGCCGGGATGCCGAGCAGCCGGCCCAGCTCCGCCTCCGGCACGTGGGCCGGACAGGAGCCGATCCCGTCCGCCCAGGCGGCCAGCATCATGTTCTGCGCGCAGCGGCCGGCGTCGTACTCGTGCGGCTGCGTCTGCGCGATCACCACGATGACGGCGGCCCGGGCCAGCCACCGCGCGTGGGCGCCCAGGGCCCCGATGGCGGCGGCGCGCTCGCGGTCGCGCACCACCACGAACCGGTTGGGCTCGCTGTTCTTGGAGCTACCGGTCATGCGACCGGCTTGTAAGATACGCCGCAGCGCGTCCTCGGGGATGGGCCGGGGCAGGAACGCGCGCTGGTCACGCTTGTCCACGATCGCCCGGTAGGCGTCCACGGTTACAGGACGCGAGCCGTCAGCAGCCGAGGCGGGTGGCGAGATCCTCGAAGCTGTCGGCGATCACGTCCCACTCGCGGGCCGGCTTGACGTCGGCCTTGCCGGAGGGCCCGTGCTCCAGCGGGCGCGGCACGAAGGCCGTGCGCAGCCCCGCCTCGCTCGCCTTGGCGAGGTCACCGTTGTGGGCGGCGACCATCAGGCACTGGGACGGCGGCAGCCCCAGCAGCGCCGCCGTCGTCAGGTACGCCTCGCGCTGGGGCTTGTAGTGCCTGGCCACCTCGGCGCCGAGGACGGCGTCCCACGGCAGGCCCGCCCGCTTGGCCATGTTGACGATGAGGGCGACGTTGCCGTTGGAGAGCGTGGCCAGGATGAACTTTCGCTTGAGCCGCGTGAGGCCGGGGACTGTGTCCGGCCACGGGTCGAGCCGGTGCCAGGCCCGGTTGAGGTGGTCGATCTCCGCCTCGCTGAGGCCGGTGATCTTGAAGTCGACGAGGAGCTGATCGAGCGCCATGCGGTGCAGGTCGTCGAGCTTGGTCCACGGGATGGCACCGCTGCGCACTTTGTCCATGTTGGGCTGGTACAGCCCGCGCCAGGCGTCGGCGAAGCGGGCCCAGTCCACCTGCAGGCCCTTGGCGCGGCCCATGGCCTCGCCCTCGCGGATGATGCTGCTCCGCCAGTCCACGACCGTCCCGAACACGTCGAAGGTGAGGGCTTGGATGTTGCCGGGGTCGATAGTCATGACGGCGCGTTGGTACCACCCCCCTCGCGCTCGTGTCAAGGGTGGCCTACACTCACGACTACCCCCCGGATGCCCCCTCACATCATCGAGCCAGACCGTGAATCCGACGCCAAGCTCAACGCGTTTCTCGACGAGCGGATTTACGAGACCAACATCGAGTCCACCGGGTTCCAGGACGGCCGGCCCTTCGCCGGCGTCATCGAGGACGACTCCGCCAACATCGTGGCCGCGGTCAACGGTCACACCTGGGGTGGGTCATGCTATATCGCGCACCTGTGGGTCCACGCATCGAAGCGTGGGCAGGGACTGGGGCGCGCCCTGCTCCAATCGGCCGAAACCGAGGCCATCCGTCGTGGCTGCACGCAGGCGCTCCTCCTGACCCACAGCTTCCAGGCCCCCGCCTTCTATGAACGTCAGGGATACGTGCGGCACGCCACGATTCCCGACTATCCTCGCGGGCACGCGCAGTACGTCTATCTCAAGCAGCTGCAGTGGTAGCCCCCGCGGCGACGCGTTATCCTCAAGGTCGCCATGGCTGTCCCACCCCCCGCTCGGGCCCGGCGACGCTCGCCCGGCCGCCGCGCCCGGCGCGCGCCGGCCCGGCCGGTGGCCGCGCTGCTCGGCGAGCTGGCCCGCTCGATCAACGCCTCGCTCGATCTCGACACCATCCTCCAGACGGTCGCCGAGGGGGCCCGCGAGCTCTGCCGCAGCGACCTCTCGGCCATCGCGCTGCTCGACCCGGAGGACGGCACCATGGTCTTCCGATATCGGGCCGGCGACCGGTTCGACGACGGGGAGCGCCGGGTCGTGTCACCGGGCCGGGGGGCCGGCGGGCTCGTGCTGGCGTCCGGCCGGGCCGTGCGCAGTGACGACGCCCCTCACGATCCCCGCTTCGCGGGCGACGCCGGCTACCTGGCCGCCGTGGCGAGCGGGCGGATCGTCACCCTCATGGTCGTGCCCATCGTGCTCGCCACGCGCATCGAGGGGCTCCTCTACGTCGACAACCGCTCGGCGCGGCCCTTCACCGACGAGGACGAGGCGACGCTGGGGAAGCTCGCCGACCACGCGGCCATCGCGCTGCGCAATGCCCGGCTCCTGGCCCGCGAGCACCAGGCCCGCGAGGAGGCCGAGTCGGCCAACCGGATGAAGGACGACTTCCTGGCCATGCTGTCGCACGAGCTGCGCACCCCGCTCAACGCCGTGCTCGGCTGGGCGGTCACGCTGCGCACCGCCCGGCTGGACGAGGAGACAGCCGCCCGCGCCCTGGAGGTGATCGAGCGCAACGCTCGCGCCCAGAGCCAGCTCATCGAGGACCTGCTCGACATCTCGCGCATCGCCAGCGGCCGGCTCCACCTGGACGTCCAGATGGTCGACCTGCGCCAGGTCGTCGAGGCGGCGCTGGACGCGGTGCGGCCGGCCGGCCAGGCCAAGTCGATCGCCCTCGAGCTTCGCTTCGACGCCGGGGCGGCCGCGGTGCACGGCGACGCCAACCGCCTCCACCAGGTGGTCCTCAACCTGCTCACCAACGCGATCAAGTTCACCGATGCCGGCGGCGCCGTCGACGTGAGAGTGGAACCCGACGGCGACCACGTCCAGATCGCCGTGCGCGACACCGGCCAGGGCATCGACCCCGAGCTGCTGCCGTTCGTGTTCGATCGGTTCCGTCAGGCCGACAGCACCAGCACCCGCCGGCAGGGTGGGCTGGGCATCGGCCTCGCCCTCGTCAAGAACCTCACCGAGCTACACGGCGGCACCGTCGCCGTCGAGAGCCCCGGCGCCGGCCACGGCGCCATCTTCCGACTGCGGCTGCCACGGCCGCTGCCGCAGGCCGCCCCGCGATGACCGAGCATCCGTCCGCGCCGCTCGCCTCGGTCGGCTATGAGGCCGACGACTTCTTCGCGGCCAACGAGCTCTACCAGGACAACGGCTGGACCGATGGGCTGCCCATCGTGCCGCCGACGGAAAAGCTGGTGCGCGCGTTCCTCGACGCCGTGCCCATGGCGCCCGGCGACGTGATCGGCGTCGAGCCGGTGCGGCGACGGCGCATCACCGCCGAAAAGGTCGCCATCGCCGCCGTCATGGCCGGCGGCCGGCCGGAGTACATGCCGGTCGTCCTCGCGGTCGTACGGGCGATGTGCGTGCCCGAGTTCGGCCTGCACGGCACCACCGCCTCCACCGGCGGCAGCGCGCAATTCATCGTGGTCAACGGTCCGATCCGGCGCGCGATCGGCATGAACGCTACCCACAACGCGCTCGCCAACGCCAGCCGCGCCAACGCGACGATCGGCCGGGTGCCGCGCCTGCTCATCCTCAACGTGCTCGGCGGCGCGCCGGGCCGGCTCGACCGCTCGACGCTGGGGCACCCCGGCAAGTTCACGTTCTGCGTCGCCGAGGACGAGGAGGACAACCCGTGGGCGCCGCTGGCCTCCGAGCGCGGCGTGCCGGCCGGCCGATCGGCGGTGACGGTGCTGGCCGGTGGCTCCCCGCACCAGCTCATGAACGAGTGGACACGCGACCCCCGCGAGCTCCTGGAGACCTACGCCGCGACGATCCGGGCGAACATGCTCACCTACTCGATCTGGCCGGGGAACTACGCGCTCGTCATCGGCCAAGCCAGCACCGTGACACGCTCGGTGGCGGCCGGCTGGTCGAAGCGTGACATCCGCGAGTTCGTGCACGAGCGCGCCCGGGTGACGCGAGGCGAGTGGCGCGGCGTCGGCAAGGCCGCCGTCGTGGGACGCAAGAGCGACGACGTACACCCAGCGCTGCGATCGCCCGACGACCTGCTGGTTGTCGCCGCCGGCGGTCCGGCCGGCGGGTTCGGCGCGGTCGTGCCCCCGTGGTACGCCGCCAAATCGCTGGCGGTGACGGTGCCCGTTCCCACACGAGGAGAGACGACATGACGATCCGGGTGCTCGATCCCAGGCTCGATCCCGAGGGCGAGCCGCTGGCGCTGGCGCCGGCGGTGGCCTCGCTCGAGGGCGCGACGATCGCGCTGCTCGACAACACGAAGATCGGCACCGCCAGCTTCTACAACCACCTGGAGATCCTGCTGCGAGCTCACGGCGTGCGCGAGATCGTGCGCCGGCGGAAGCCGGACCCCTCGCGGCCGGCGCCGCGCGAGCTGCTCGACGAGCTGGCCGCCGCCGACGCCCTCGTGTCCGGCATCGGCGATTGAGGGAGCTGCTCGTCGTGCAGTCTGCACGACGCCCTCTCGGCCGAGCGGCGCGGGCATCCCGGCGGTCGCGGATCATGACCGACCGCTTCGTGGTGACCGCCCGCGAGCTGGCCACCATCCAGGGACTGCCCGAGTACCCGTTCGTCACCATCCCCCACCCGATCGCCGGCAACTCGGACGACGAGCTGCGTGGCAAGGCCGAGTGCGTGGTCGACGCGATCGTCGCGCTCCTGACGAAGCGAACCGCGTGAGGCTCGGAGCCTGACCCCATGACTGTGTTCCGGACGATGTGCCCGATGAACTGTCACCCGACGCTGTGCGGCATGCTGGTCGACGTCGAGGACGGCCGCGTCACCGGCGTGCGCGGCGACCCCGACAACCCCGACAGCCAGGGCTTCCTGTGCATCCGCGGCCAGGCCTCGCGCGAGATCCTCGGCAACCCGAAGCGTCTGCTCCACCCTTTGATCCGTGTCGCGCCGTGGTCGCGAGGAGTGGCGCCAGGCGACGTGGGAGGAAGCGCTCGACCTCATCGTCGGCGCGCATGGAGGCCGCCGGCCCCGCCGCGGTCGGCGCCTGGTCGGGCCACGGGCTGTTCGCCAACAACTACGGCACTCGCGTGGCCTCGCACCTGCTGCGCCGCTTCGCCAACCTGTACGGCGCCCAGTGGTGGAGCCCCACGATGATCTGCTGGGGGCTCGGCGCCTTCGGCCTCGGGCTCACCGGCATCGTCGAGACCAACACGAAGGAGGACATGGGCGCCCACGCGGAGATGATCGTCCTGTGGGGCGCCAACCTCGCCTCCCAGCCCAACACCGGGCGCCACCTCGCCGCCGCTCGTCGCCGCGGCGCCCACGTGGTCACGATCGACGTGCGCGAGACGGAGGCCGCCGGCCAGTCCGACGACATGCTGCTGGTCCGCCCCGGCACCGACGCCGCCCTGGCCCTGGCCCTCATGCACGTGATCGTGGCCGAGAAGCTGTGGGACCGCGAGTTCGTCGAGCGCCACACGGTCGGCTTCGAGGCGCTGGCCGCCCACGTGGCCCACCACTCGCCGGCCTGGGCGGCGCCCATCACCGGGGTGCCGGCCGAGCGCATCGTCGCTCTGGCCCGCCGCTACGCCACGACCCGGCCGGCCATGATCGTGCTGGGCGGCAGCAGCATGCACAAGGGCGCCGGCACCTGGACGGCCGCCCGGGCGATCGGCTGCCTGCCCGCCCTCACCGGCAACCTCGGAATTCCTGGCGGTGGTCTCGGGCCCCGCCACGGCGGGCCCTCCCACGGCCAGGGCCTCGCCAACATCGGCGCCGACGAGCGGCGGCCGACCGAGGGGCGAATCCCCAACCAGATGCCGCGCATCACCGAGGCGCTGCTCGACGGCGACGTGCGCGTGATGCTGCTGCTCGGCACCGACATGCTGTCGTCCTTCGCCGACGCCGCCCGCGTGGCCGCCGGCCTGGCCCGCACCGACCTGGTCGTGGCCTACGATCTCTTCCTCAACGACACCGCCCGGCGCTTCGCCGACGTGGTGCTGCCGGCCACCGCCTGGCTGGAAGAGCTCGGGTGCAAGGCCACGAACACCCACCTCTACCTGATGCCGAAGGTGATCGAGGCGCCGGCCGCGCACCCGGCCCATCGTCTGGGTGCTGCGCGAGCTGGCGGGCCGGCTGGGCCTCGGCGACTTCTACCCGTGGGACGCCGACAGCGGTCCGCTCGACGCGATCCTCGATCACCCGGCCACCGGCCACGCCTCGGTGGCGGCGCTGACGGCCGAGGGCGGGATGCGGCCGCTACGCGTCTCGCCCGTCGCCCACCCCGATCTGAAGTTTCCGACGCCGTCGGGCAAGGTCGAGCTCTTTTCCGAGCGAGCCATCGGCCTCGGCCTGCCGCCATTGCCGGTGCACGAGGCGCCGGCCGCCTCGCCATTCCCGCTGACGCTGCAGCAGGGGCGCACGCTCACGCACTTCCACGGCTTCTACGACCACGGCCGCGCGCTGCCCACGCTGGCCCGCGCCGAGCCCGAGCCGGTCCTGTGGATCTCGCCGGACGATGCCGGCGCCCGCGGGGTGAAGGACGGCGAGGCGATCCGCATTCACAACGGCCGCGGCCACATGCACGCGCGGGCGCGGGTGACGGAGAAGATCCAGGCCGGCGTCGTCTGGATGCGCGACGGCTGGGCCGGCTTGAACGACCTCACCTCGGGCGCGCCGGTCGTGGCCGACGCCGCCGTCGACGCCTTCCACGCACTCGGCTTCTCGGGGGGCCAGGCGACCTTCGACGCTCGCGTGGAGGTGGAGGCCCTCTGAGCGTGGCCGACGCCTGGCGCGAGCCCCTGGCGCTGAAGGTGCCGGGCTGCGTGCTGCGCGCGTGGCGGCGCGGCGACGAGAGTCGCGCTGGTCCGTTACGCGAACAACCGCAACGTGTCGCGCAACCTCAAGGACCGCTTCCCCTTCCCCTACACCGCCGCCGACGCGGAGAGCTGGATCGAGCGGGCCGGGGCCCAGAATCCGCCGACGACCTTCGCCATCGCGCTCGACGACGGTGTGGTGGGAGGCGTCGGGGTCGATCTCGGCGCCGATGTGTTCCGCCGCTCGGCCGAGATCGGCTACTGGCTCGGCGAGCCGTTCTGGGGCCGCGGCATCGCCACCGAGGCCCTGGGGGCCATGACCGAGTACGCCTTCGCGCACTTCGACATCTGCCGGCTCGAGGCCGGCGTGTTCGAGTGGAACCCAGCCTCGGCGCGCGTGCTCGAGAAGAACGGCTACGTGCTGGAGGGCCGAGCCCGCCTCGGTGTCGTCAAGGACGGGCGACTCGGCGACCGCCTGCTGTACGCTCTCGTCCGGCCGTAGCGTGCCCGAGCTCCCCGACGTCACCGTCTATCTCGAGGCGCTCGACGGCCGGATCCGGGGCGCCCGTTTCGAGCGCGTCCGATTGCTCACCCCGTTCCTGCTGCGCTCCGTGGATCCCCCGCTGAGCGCCGTGGTCGGCAAGACCGTCGTCGGCCTTCGCCGGCTCGGCAAGCGACTGGTCATCGCCCTGGAGGACGAGCTGTTCCTCGTGATCCACCTGATGATCGCCGGCCGCCTGCACTGGAAGCCGGCTGGCGCCAAGCCGCCCGGCAAGATCGGCCTGGCCGCGTTCGATTTCTCGACCGGCACGCTGACGATGACCGAGGCGGGGACGAAGAAGCGCGCCTCGCTCGACGTGGTGCGCGGCGAGGCGGCGCTGCGCGCCCACGACCCCGGCGGCATCGACGTGCTCGCGGTCGACCTGGCGACGTTTGGCGCCGCCCTCACCGCCGAGAACCACACGCTCAAGCGCGTGCTCACCGACCCCCGCGTCTTCAGTGGCATTGGCAACGCCTACTCCGACGAGATCCTGCACCGCGCCCGGCTGTCCCCCGTGAAGCTGAGCCAGGCGCTGGACGACGCCGAGCTCGCGCGGCTGCACGAGGCCACGCGTATCGTCCTGGCCGAGTGGATCGAGCGGCTCCGGCGCGAGGCCGGCGAGGGCTTCCCGGAGGGGGTGACGGCATTCCGCCCCGACATGGCCGTGCACGGGCGATACGGCAAGCCCTGCCCGATCTGCGCCGCGCCGGTGCAGCGCATCGTCTACGCCGACAACGAGACGAACTACTGCGCGCGCTGCCAGACCGGCGGCCGGATGCTCGCCGACCGCTCACTGTCACGCCTGCTCCACGCCGACTGGCCGAAGACGCTCGACGAGTGGGAGGCGCGGCGGCGGCCAGCGAGCTGAAAAGATTTTGGCGACGAGCGGGACGCAAGTGTGTTCTGCTCGCCGGCCGGACATGCCGCAGTGGACACCTGAAGCTGTCTCTGCGCCCCACGCCAATGCTGTCTGATATTTTCCACTCTTGACAGGTTCCCTCCGGTGAACGAACGGGACTTCGAGAGTCGCCCCCGAAAGGTCTCTCGAGGACCGTGCGGGCCCCACGCGACGCAACCGACGGCCGATCCGCTGAAATTTACCGCCGCCCCCTCGATCGCGTGTCACGGGCATGTTCCGGCGGCCGCGAATTCGCGGTGTAGAGTCGCCCCACCAAGGGGGCCGTCGCCATGTCGATCGATTCGCCGAGCATCGCCGTTGCGCTGGAGCCCGCCGCCGAGCTGGACCGCCTGGGCAACGAGATCGCCGAGCTGGCGGCGCACCTCGACGCCGCCACCGCGCGCCTGCTCGATCTCATCCGCGAGTTCGACGCCCGCGGCGGTTGGAACTCCGGCTTCGCCTCCTGCGCCGCGTGGCTGACCTGGCGCGTCGGGTTCGCCCCCGGTGCGGCCCGCGAGCACGTGCGGGTGGCGCGGGCGCTCGCCACGCTGCCTCTGCTTGCTCAGGCCCTCGCCCGCGGCGAGCTGTCCTACGCCAAGGTCCGCGCCCTGACGCGCGTGGCCACGCCGGAGACGGAGGAGCGACTGCTGGCGGTCGGCCGCGCCGGCACCGCGGAGCACGTCGAGCGCATCGTGCGCGGCTGGCGGCGGGTCGATCGGCAGGCCGAAGCCCGCGAGGCCGCGCTGCAGCACGCGGGTCGGGCGCTGCACGTCTATCCCGAGACAGACGGCACGGTCATTCTGCGCGGGCGGCTGACGCCGGAAGTCGGCGCCGTCCTTCTCAAGGCGCTGGCCGCCGCCCGCGACACGCTGTACCCGCCGACGCCTCGGGCGGTGGGCGGCGACGGCCAGGGGCACGTTCCCGCGGAGACGCCGACGCTGGTCCAGCAGCAGGCCGATGCGCTGGCACTGCTCGCGGAGACCGCCCTGCACCACCGTCTCGATCCCGGCGCCCCGGGCGAGCGCTACCAGGTCGTGGTCCACGTGGACGCCGAGGTGCTCGCGGATGCGATCAGCCCGGCCAGTCGATCGTCGAGGACGGCGCGCGCGTTCCCGCGGGAACGTCCCAGCGCCTGGCCTGCGACGCCAGCCGGGTCGTGATGCGACACGACGCCGACGGCCGGATCGTGGAGGTCGGTGCCCGGACCCGGACGATTCCTCCCGCCATCCGGCGCGCGCTACACCATCGCGACCGCGGGTGCCGCTTCCCGGGCTGTGGTGTCCGGGTCGGTCAGGGTCATCACATCCGCCATTGGGCCCAGGGCGGCCCCACGACGCTGTCGAATCTCGCGCTCCTGTGCCGGCGGCACCATCGGGCGGTTCACGAAGAGGGTTACGGAGTCGAGCGGCTGGGCGACGGCGAGCTCCAATTCCGCGATCCGAACGAGCAGCTCGTGCTTGCTGTGCCACGTCCGCCGGAGGTGTCCGCTGAGCCGGTGGAGAGCCTTCGGGCACGGCACGAGGCGGCGGGGCTGCACCTAGACGCGCGCACGGCGATGCCAGGCTGGCTGGGGGAACCGCTGGACGTGGGCTGGGCGATCGACGTCCTGCATCCGTTGGCCGCTGGCGGAGCGTTACCGAGCAAGTCGGTGGTCAGCGAAGGTTGACCCGCGCGGCCGATTCCCCGGGACGCCTAGGGCGCCACCGGTTTCTCCGAAGGCGGTGAACGCTTCAGAAGAGTTCCTCGGCCAGCGCGACGATGATGCCCGCAGGGCCTCGCATGTAGCAGAGTCTGTACTTGTCCTCGTACTGGGCCACCTCGCCGACGAGTTCGGCGCCGTTGGCGCGCAGGCGAGCGACAGTGTCGTCGACGCTTTCGACTGTAAACATGACGCTCCGGAGGCCCAGCGTGTTCGGCGGTGCGATCGCCGGTTCGATCTCGACCAGTTTTGGATTGCGAAACTTCGTCAGCTCAAGCCGCCCGTGCCCATCTGGGGTCCGCATCATAACGATGTCGACTTGAACACTTTCGAGCCCGTTGACGCGGTCCACCCACGGGCCCTCGATCGGCATCTCGCCTTCGAGCGTCATGCCGAGCGCGGTGAAAAAAGCGATAGCGGCTGCAAGGTCGTCGACGACGACGCTGACGTGGTCCAATCTCTTGATCGTCATGTCCCTAGTATGGAGAGGCCGTGCGCGGCGGTCCAGGCCGACCGTTCTCGCGAGTTGAACGTGGTTAGCCGAGGAAGCGTGTCGCCGCGCGCTACCGCCCCGGCAGGACGATCGGCTGCCCGTGCGGCGTATTTCTCGCTGCCTCCTCCCACGCGTCGCGGCGCGTGTGCAGCTCGTCGGCGAGGACGATGCGCTTGTCGGCGACGAGCTTCTCGAGGGCGGCGAGCCAGTAGTGGTAGTAGCGCTTGCCGTCGTCGCTCTCGCCAGTGGCCGTGGCGGCGGCGATCTCGTCGGCCAGGCGTGCCGCCCACTCCGTCCACGCGAAGTGGCCGCGCTCGTGGAGCATGACGGCCATGGCGAAGGCCTGGGCCTCCCACGGTGCCCGGAACACCGGCCCTTCCTCGTCGCGGGGGATGGCGGGGAGGACGGAGATGTCGGGGGCGCTCATGCCAGCACCAGGTGGTCGTCCCAGAGGTCGACGTAGATGGCGTCCCGTGACGTCGCCGCCTCGCCCCACACCTCGCGCGCCTCGAAGCGTACGGCATAGCAGTGCTGGGGGTTGCGGCCGAGGCCGTTGCCAGCGGTGTCGGGGAACACCCACACGCCGTGGTCGAGGCTGACCACGCCGCGCTTGCCCCGCGCGTAGCGCGGCAGTCGCGTGTGACCGAGCGGGTGGACGTTCTTGGTGAGGACGTGATCGCCGACCTTGAAACGCGGCGCCACGTCCTCGTCGGCCTTGGACGTGCGGGTCGAGCGCAGCGCCTTGTCGACGTCGCGGGCGGCCAGCACCCGGAAGCCCGTCACCGGCGCGGCCGGGGCGGCCGGGTCCTTCTCGCGCGCCGTCGTCTCGGCCCGGTCGACCAGCTTGAGGTCGTGCAGCAGCTTCTCCAGCCCGAACAGCCAGTGCTCGTAGTACGTGGTGGCCAGGTACTCGGCGGGGGGCATCTGCTCGCGGGCGAAGCGGCCCTGGTCGATGTTCCACTTGCCGAGGAAGCCGGAGGCCAGCGTGATGGCAAAGGCGCGCTTCTCCCACTCGTGGTGGAAGACCGGCTCGTCGGGCTCGATCTCGACCGGCCCGAAGCCGTGCATCCCGCCGAGGTCGTGGGCGCCGTTCATCAGCGGCCCGGCGCCGGCACCGTCGCCACCCCGATCATGGCGTCGCGGGTGACGAGCTCGGCGAGCTGCTCCTCGCTCAGCCCCTCGGTCCCGGCGGGGCGCTCGGGCAGGACCATGTAGCGGATCTCGGCCGTGCTGTCCCACACGCGCACCTCGCGCTCGGCCGGCACCGGCGTGCCGAGCTCGCTCAGCACACCGCGCGGATCGATGACCGCCCGGGACCGGTACGGCGCCGACTTGTACCAGACCGGCGGCAGCCCCAGGACCGCCCACGGGTAGCAGGAGCAGAGCGTGCAGACGACCATGTTGTGGACGTCGCGCGTGTTCTCGATCACCACCAGCTTCTCGGACTGGCGGCCGACGAAGCCGTGCTCGGCCACCGCCGCGGTGCCGTCCTCCAGCAGCCGCCGCTTGAAGGCGGGATCGACCCACGCTCGCGCCACGATCTTCGCGCCATTGCGCGGCCCGACCTTCGTCTCGTAGGTGTCGATCAGCTGATCGAGCGCCGCGGGATCGACGAGACCCTTGTCGACCAGCAGCGATTCCAGCGCGCGCACCCGCAGCTCGACGGCCGACAGCGGCGCGCCATGCTCGCGGTGCTCCTGGACGTCGTCGTCGTCATCGTGGTGATGGTGGTGATGCTCGTGATCGTGGTCGTGGCTCACCGCGTCTCCTCTCGTGGGCTCCGATTGTAGCGCGGGCCGGCCGGCCTCAACTCGCCCGGTACTTCTTGACCGCGTCCGGCGTCAGCGCCAGGCCGTGGCCCGGGCGCTCGGGTACCCGGAACCAGCCGTTCTCGCACTTGGGCAGGTCGACGAACAGGTCGGCCGGCGCCCAGTTCATGTACTCGACCAGGAACGCGTTGGGCAGCGCGCCGGCCACGTGCAGCGAGATCTCGTGGACGACGTGCGGCGAGACCATGAGCCCGTGGGCGGCGGCCAGGTGGCCGATGCGCAGCGTCTCGCTGAAGCCGTTGGCCCGGCAGACGTCGGGCATGAGGTAGCGCGCGGCTCGCCGCTCGCACAGCTCACGGAACTCGAAGCGCGTGTAGTGGTTCTCACCGGTGGCGACGGGAATCTTGATGGACCGCGCCACCTCGGCCAGCCCGGCGTAGTCGTCGGCCAGCACGGGCTCCTCGTACCAGACCAGGTCGAGGTCCTCGAGCATCTGGGCCTGGCGGATGCTGGCCAGGATGTCGAGCTTCTGGTTGACGTCGACCATCAGCCGCACGCCGTCGCCGAGCGCCTTGCGCACGGCCTCCAGCCGCCGACGGTTCGCGCGCGGGTCGGGGTCGTGGATCTTCATCTTGTAGTAGCGGCAGCCGTGACCGACGTAGAAGCGCGCCTCCTCGATGATGTCCTCGACCGCGTAGTTGGCCCAGCCACCGCTGCCGTAGGCCTCCACCCGGTCCGTGGCGGCCCCCCACATGCGGAACAGCGGCTGGCCGGCCACCTTGCCGGTCAGGTCCCACAGCGCGATATCGAGCGCGGCGACCGCGTAGCCGGCCAGCCCCACCCGGCGGATGCCGCGGTCGGCCCGGAACATCTTCTCCCACAGCCGCGCGACCATCCGGGGGTCCTCGCCGAGCAGGAGCGGCTTGAGCCGGGTCTCCAGGTAGACCTGGATCGCCTCGGCCCCGCCGCCGCCGAAGGCCAGCGTGTAGCCGAAGCCGCGGACGCCCTCGTCGGTGTCGACGAAGGCGGCCACCATCCGGTGATCCTTGAACTCCAGCGACATGGGCCTGGGGCAGGGCACGTGGAGCACCACGGTCTCGATGCCGGTGATTTTCATGGGTGCTATCCTACCGCCCATGACGACCTCACGCCCGACCCTCGAGCAGGAGTACGCCGCCGCCCGTCCGAAGTCGAAGGCCCTGTCCGAGCGCGCCCGCGCGGCCATGCCCAACGGCGCCGCCCACGACGGCCGCGTCTTCGCGCCGTTCCCGTTCTACGTGGAGCGCGCCCAGGGGGCCCGTAAGTGGGACGTGGACGGCCACGAGTACATCGACTGCTGGAGCGGCCACGGCGCCCTCATGCTGGGCCACAACCACCCGGCGGTCGTGAAGGCCATCACCGAGCAGGCCGCCAAGGGGCTGCACTACAGCGCGTGCTCGGAGCTGGAGGTGCGGTGGGCCGAGCTGATCCGCGCGATCGTGCCGGGTGCCGAGCGGGTGCGCTTCACGCTGACCGGCACCGAGACGACCTCGCTGGCCGTGCGGGTCGCCCGGGCGTTCACCGGGCGCGAGCACATCATCAAGTTCGAGAGCCACTTTCACGGCGTGCACGACATGTTCGTCGCCGCCGTCAAGGATCCGTTCGAGATTCCGGCCTCGGCGGGCGTGCCGGCCGGCACCCTGGCCACCACGCTGGTGGCGCGCTGCAACGACATCGCCCACGTGCGCGAGCTGCTCGACGAGCATCCGGTGGCGGCGATCATCCTGGAACCTGCCGGCGGCCGCTCGATGACGGTGCCGACCAACCCCGCCTTCCTCAAGGCGCTCCGCGACGAGACGAAGAAGCGCGGCGTCATCCTGATCTTCGACGAGGTGGTGACGGGCTTCCGCCTGGCCCCGGGCGGCGCCCAGGAGTACTTCGGCGTGACGGCCGACCTGACCTGCCTGGCCAAGGCCGTCGCCGGCGGCCTGCCCGGAGCGGCGCTGGTCGGTCGCGCCGACCTCATGGACAGCATCGCGTTCAGCGGCGACGCCAAGCGCGACCGGACGAAGCGCGTGGCCGACCAGGGTACCTACAGCGGCACCCCGCTGGTCGCCGCCGCGGCTGTCGCCCAGCTCGAGATCCTGAAGACCGGCGAGGTCCAGCGCGAGTTGAACCGCCAGGGCGATATCTTGCGGGCCGGGATGAACCAGGCGCTCAAGACGCGCGGCGTGCGTGGCTGCGTGTATGGCGCCTCGTCAGTGTTCCGCATCTTCCTCGGCGCCGATGCCGCCGAGCTGGGGCTCGACAACTGGACCATGGACGCCGCCCGCCTCGACCGCGGCATGGGCCCGCTGGCCGGGCCGCTGCACCTGGCCATGCTGATCAACGGCGTGGACTACAGCCGCGCCAACGCCCACGGCTGGATGAACGGCGCGCTCACCGACAAGGACGTCGACCAGATCGTCGACGCCTTCGACCGCTCGCTCGTGCGGCTGCAGGCAGACAAGCTCCTGGGCTAGAGAAGACGACCCCCGAGCATCGGTAAAGCTCGCGGAACGCCTCCAACGCCAGCTCCTGGAGCAGAGTCGTTCCATCTACGTCGACACACCGATCAGCGAGGCGACGGCCCGAGCATTCCTGGCAACACCCCGGCATCGGTTCGTGAGCCGCTACCGCGAGTGGGGCAGCCGGGAGTGGCAGGAGGTGCGGACCGACAATCTGCACGAGCACCTCGCCACGCTGTACGCGAACCGGCCCCTGATCCTCTTCGGCGAGGACGACGACGACATCCCGTCCACGATCTCGATGCCCTCCTTCGTGCTGCGCATGCTCGACCTGCTTCGCCTCGAGCCAGGACACCGCGTGTTCGAGCTGGGCGCCGGCAGCGGGTGGAATGCCGGGCTGATGGCGCACCTCGTGGGCCCCGAGGGGCAGGTACACAGCCTGGAGATCATCCCCGAGGTTGCCCAGGGTGCCGCCGCCGCCGTCGACCGGATGGGCCTCACGAACGTCCACGTCGTCGAGGGCGACGGCGGCGAGGGCTACCCACCGGCGGCGCCGCGGTCCTTTCTCGGCATCGTCGAGCCGGCCTTCCGCGCCTTCAAGACATCCGCAGGCGCCGGCCACGCCCGCGAGGAGCACGACTTCGGGCTGTGGATGGCGGCGGCGCGCTCCCTGGTCCTGGCCAGGGACGACCGGCTCACCGCCTACGGCAGTGTCGCGGCCCGTGACCGGCTACTGGAGCGGGTCCGGCAGTGGGTCGATCTCGGCATGCCGGGGGGCGCCAGCTTCGCCCTGCGTGTCTACCCGGCCGAGGCGGCGGTGGCGCCCGGTCCCGACGAATGGCTGGTCACGCGAAAGGAATCGAAGTTCCTCTGGAGCTTGTCGGGGATGATAGGCGGATGAGGTTCCCGCTCGAGCTCCGGTTCAGGCTCTTCACCTTCGCCCCCCAGATCTCCGTCGTCGACGCCGCCGGCGAGCTGCTGCTGCACGTCAAGCAGAAGGCGTTCAAGCTGAAGGAGTCGGTCACCGTCTTCCGCGACACCGCGCAGACGCGCCCCCTGTACAAGATCGCGGCCGACCGGATCCTCGACATCTCCGCCAACTACCGCATCGACGACGAGGGGGGGACGCCGCTGGGGGCCTTGCGCCGGCAGGGCATGCGCTCCCTGTGGCGGGCCCACTACGAGATCCACCGGGGCGGCGTACCCGTCTTCACGATCCGCGAGGAGAACCCCTGGGTGAAGGTGCTCGACGGCCTGCTCGGTGAGATCCCGATCCTCGGCCTCTTCACCGGGTACCTGCTCCACCCCGCCTACCGCATGTGCCGGGTCCGCACCGACGCCCCGGTGCTGCGGGCGGTGAAGCAGCCCGCGTTCTTCGAGAGCCGCTACGCGATCGAGTCGGGCGAGCCGCTGGCGCCGGAGGAGCAGACGCTCGCCGTGCTCGCTCTGCTCATGATGCTCCTGCTGGAGCGGGGCCGGGGCTGAAGGCCGATGACTGCCGGTCGCGCGCGCATCGAGCGCCTCCACGACCTGCCGGCGGCCGGCTTCATCGTGCTCCTGGCCGAGAGCGAGAAGGCGGGGCTTCGCTTGCTGCGTCGCCTGGCCGACGAGTGGGCGAGCGGGGCCAACCGATTCGACGGGTCCGGCGAGGCGCTGTTCGGGGCCCGGATCGGACGCGAGCTGGTCGCGATCGGCGGCCTCAACGTCGACCCATACGCGGCGGCGCCCGGGGTCGGCCGGGTGCGTCACCTGTACGTCCTGGAGCCGTGGCGGCGAGCCGGCATCGGCGAGCGGCTCGTCACCGAGATCATCGAGGCCGCACGGGGACGGTTCGATACGCTGCAGCTACGCACCCAGAACCCCGCGGCCGCGCGGCTGTACGAGCGGCTGGGGTTTCGCCCACGTGCCGACGTCGCCCACTGCACCCACGTCCTGGAGCTCACGGACCCCAGGTGAGGAGACGGCCATGCTCAAGTTCGACCACCTCCGGATCCCGGTTACCGATCTGGCCCGCTCCCGCGAGTGGTACATGGACACGCTCGGGCTGACGCTCGAGTTCGAGGTGCCCGATCGGAATACGGTGGCGCTGCAGGACAGCGAGGGCTTCACGATCTTCCTGCAGGAGGCGGTGGCCGCCCTCACGCCGGGCGGCTGCGCCCTGTGGTTCCAGGTGGCGGACGTCGACGCCACCTTCGCCGCGTGGTCGGCGCGGGGCGTCCTGTTCGGACACGAGCCGCGTCAGTCGTACTGGGGCTACGGGGCCGAGCTGGTCGATCCCGACGGCTACCTGCTCCGCCTGTGGGACGAGCGGTCGATGAAGGAGCGCTGAGTGAGCCCGATCGAGCCGGTGACCGCGCCCTCCAACCCCCTGCGGTGGGTGATCAGGCTCGTCATGTTCGTCGTGGTGGCGGCGATCGCTGCCCAGCTCCAGCACCTGGCCTGGTCGACCGCCCGCGTGCAGAACGACTCCGCGGACCTGCTGACGGACGTTCGGCTGTACGTCAAGGATAGCGTCGTGACCGTTGGAATCCTGCGGCCGGGCGGGGCCCGCGTGGTGCGGCTGCCCGACCGCGGCGACGCGACGCTGTCCGTCGAGTTCGCGGCACGCGACGGAGTCTATCGAGGCTGCAAGGAATACGTCGAGGGTGACATGTACCACGTGCGGGTGGCGGTCTCGCCGGCGCTCGCGGTGTCCTGTCGGGCCGAGCTCGGCGTGCTCACCAGCCGCGTGATGCTCCTTGAGTACTGGTAGCCCCGGCGATCTTGCCGCCCGCGCCCACGCGGTCTTTGCCGCCGACGCGGCGACGCCGCCGGCGCTCACGCTGCGCGGCGGCAATGCTGTCGACTCCTACGACCTGCCGCCGGCTCCCGATCCCACCCTCGACGCCCCCGACGAGGCCTACCTCGAGCGCTACGCCTTCTGGGCCTTACCCCACCTCGACGCCGCCTCGTGGCGGCACTATCTGCCCCGCCTGATCGACTACGCGCTCCGAAATCTTGGCGAGGCGACCCCGATGGTGATCGATGGATTGCTGGCCTCGCTGCGGCCGCCGGACCGGGAGCCACCACGGCTGGCGTCGCTGTCGGCCGAGCAGGAGGCGGTCGTGGTCGCGGTGCTGGACGTGCTGGCCTTCGACGAGCGGTCGCTGCACCGCGACCTCGCCATGCAGGTGCTGGAGGAGTACTGGGTTCCGAACCCCCTCTACCGGAAGCGGCCGCCGACCGGCGCCTAGACGCGTCGCGAATTATCGTCCGGGTAGCGATACTCCATGTTCCGCGCCGTATTCCGCGCCACCGCCTCCCCGTGGTATCGCGCCACCACCCGCAGCGCCATGTCGATCCCGGCCGAGATGCCGGCCGAGGTGAGCACGTTGCCGTCCTCGACCACATGCAGCTTCTCCTCGACCGTCACCGCCGGGAACGCCTCGCGCATCCGCTGCAGCGAGCGCCAGTGAGTGGTGGCGTGGCGGCCGTCGAGAAGGCCGACCTGGCCGAGCAGCATCGAGCCGGTGCAGACGGACGTCAGCGTCTCGACCTGGGCGGCCCGCGTCTTGATCCACGCCAGCAGCCGCTCGTTCTTCGATCTCGACCCGCGTCCCCCACCCTCCCGGCACCACCAGGATGTCGAGCGGCGGGCAGGTGTCGAGGGTGTGATCCGGCGTCACCTTCAGGCCGCCGGTGGTCACCACCGTCCCCGCCCGCTCGGCGATCACCAGCACCTCGAACGGCGAGACGTCCTCCCGGCGCAGCTCCTCGTTCAGCCGGGTGACCGAGAAGACCTCGAAGGGCCCGCAGAAGTCCAGGACCTCGACGTCGGGGAAGATCAGGATGCCGACCCGCTTGCGATTCATGCCATGCCTCCCACGGCCTGGGTGATGCCGCCGCGCAGCGCGCCCGGCTCGATGTTGCCCCACAGCGCCTCGAACCCCACGGGCAGCGCGCGGCTGTTGGGCATCGACAGCCACAGCCGCATCAGGAACCGGTCGTGGTCGGGGCGCGGATCGTCCTCGTAGGTGGTGCGCGCGTGGTAGACGACGTGGTTGTTCAGCAGCTGCAGGTCGCCCGCCCGCATCTCCATCCCGTAGCAGAGCTCCTCGCAGACCGCGGCCCACAGGTCGAGTGCCTCGTTCTGGGCCGCCGTCAGCGGCGGCACGCCGGGGATGCCCTGGGCGTTCTCCACGAACGTGCGCGAATACTGGCTGGTGAAGCGACCGTCGCGCATGCCGAAGATCGGCATCGCGTAATGGCGCTGGCGGCCGCCGGCCTCGCCCTCGCGGCTATGGTAGTACGGCGCGCACAGCAACGCGTGCAGGTCGGGCCGCCGCTCGAGGATCGCGTTGTGCACGGCCGGACCGGACACGACCTTGCTGAGCCCGCCCCGCAAGGCCGGCCGCACGCACAGCAGCGTGACGACGTCGGTGCGATCGGTGTGGAAGCGCAGGGGACCGGCCGAGCGGGCCTTGTTGCGCGACGTCCGCCGCTCCCCGGCCCGGGCGGGATCGATCTCTCGCACCTCCCCGTACAGGCGGTTCTCGTCGCGGACGTCGCCGATCAGCTCGCCTTGGGCGTTCTGGTAGCGCGGCGTCCCCAGGTGCTGGCCGAGCCCCCAGTAGATGATCCGCAGCTCGTCGTCACCGTACCGCTCGACCGGTAGGCCGCGCAGCAGCACCAGCCCCCGGCCGTCCTCCAGCTCGCGCGCCACCTCGGCCAGGCTGCGGGCGAGGCCGGGAAGGGCGAAGTCCTCCCGTGTCACCGTGCGCCAGCCGAGGCCGCGCCGCTGCACGGCCCGCAAGGCGGCGTCGAGCTCGTCGACCTCACCTGGCGTGACGGCGCGGATCCAGTCGGTCGAGCGGGCGAGATCCTCACCCCGCCACACCATCGGACCCGCGATCGCTCGGGCGCTCGTCACGCTCATGCGCGACGCTCCGCGAGCAGGGTCTTGGCGACATCCTCGATCGACGGCGGCGCCGGCGCGTCCTTGTAGATCGCCATGCGGCGGTACAGCTCGCTGGCCGCGCGGTGGAAGCCGTCGGGCAGGCCGGCCCCGGCGAACGTGGCCGCGATCTCGTCCATCTCACCGACCCACCGCCACGCCTTGCGAGCAGTGCCCTTGGCGGCGTTCTCCGAGCGCTTGGGCAGGTCGGGCTGCGAGCGCAGCCACTCCGCCACCAGTGGCTCGTCCACGCCCTCCGCCGTGGCCAGCGCCCGCACCGCCATGAGGAGCGCCTGTGAGCCCTTCGTCCACGCGGCGTAGGCCATCTTGATGGCCGAGGCGGCGGTGAGGTCACCGGACAGGACGACCGCCTCCAGCGGCCCGGCCGCGAACAGCGGCCGCACCCGCTCGGCGTCGGGTCCGGACAGGTACAGCCGGGTGGTGCCGGCCTTGCCGGGGGGCGGGCCGATGATGCCGCCGTCCACGTAGGTGGCGCCGGCCGCCTGGACGACGCGAGCCAGCGAGCGGGCAGTGGCGGGCGCCACCGCGTTGCCGTCGACGTAGACGCCTCGGAAGTGCCGGGCGGCGACCGCGGCGGCGACGTCGAGGGCGGCGTGGGGCGGGCAGACCGACAGGATCACCTCGCTGGCCGCGACGAGCGCGTTCAGCGTCCCGGCGTCCTCGAGGCCGGCGGTCTTGGCCCGGGCCTGCGTCTCACCGCCGCGCCCCTCGGACGTCCACAGCACACGGTGACCGTTGGCACGGCCGGAGGCCCCGACCGACGCGCCCATCTCGCCCGGATGCAGCAACCCGATCGTCGTCATTCCCACCCTCCTCGGCTGCCCGATTCTACGCCTTCCCCGCCCCGGCCTGCCGGACGAGCGCATCGATCTCGCCCAGGATCGCCGCCCGGGCGGGCTCGGGCAGCGCGGCCACGCCGAAGGCCGTCGCCTGCATCCCCGCGACCTCGGCCGGCGAGAAGTGAAGATCATCCACGAGCGAGACCATTTCCTCGGTCAGCGAGCGCCCGAACACGGTGGGGTCGTCGGTGTTCACCGTCAGCCGCACACCGCGCTCGTGGAGCCGGCGGATGGGATGGGTGGCCAGGTCGGGCACGACC
Source organism: uncultured Candidatus Rokubacteria bacterium (assembly GCA_963827505.1). GTDB lineage: Bacteria > Methylomirabilota > Methylomirabilia > Rokubacteriales > CSP1-6 > AR5. The sequence continues at coordinate 2,281,316 of CAWHBD010000001.1, forward strand.
CGCAGCCGCACGTTGGACCACGGGCACACATCGAGCGTGACGCCCTCGTCGACCAGGCGTGCGATTACAGCCGGGTCCTCGATCGCGCGCACGCCGTGCTCGATCCGTCGCACGCCCAGCTGATCGAGCACAGTGATGACCGAGGCCGGTCCCATCAGCTCGCCGGCGTGGGCCTTGGTCGTGAGCCCGCGCCGCCGCGCCTCGGCGAAGGCCTCCATGAACACCCCGGTGGTCTGCGCCGTCTCGTCGCCGTGCAGGCTGATGCCGGCCAGCGCGGGCGCGTCGAGCACCTCCCGCACCACCGCCGGGGGCGTCCGCTCGGGCTTGTGCTGGGAGAAGGCGGCGAAGACGCGCACGACCAGCCCCGGCGGGGCGGCGGCCGCGATGGCGGCGGCGACGTCTGCGACGGCCAGCTCCCGGTCCAGCACGCGCACGATGTCGAAGGAGATCTCGGCGTAGCGAACGTTCTGGGCGCGCAGCCCGGCGAAGACCGCGGCGGCGGCGGCGCCATAGGCGGGCGCGTCGACCAGGCAGCCCATGCAGATCTGCACCGCGCCACGGAACTGCAGGAAGTCCTCGAACCGGAAGCCGTCGGCCCACCACGGCGGGCGAGCCGCCAGCGCCTCGCCGCCGTGCGCACGCACCAGGGGCCACGGCACCGCCCCTTCCAGGTGCAGGTGCAGTTCGGCCTTCGGCAGCGCCTCGACGAACGCGCGTGTGAGCATCCCTTACCCTCCACCATCAATTCTTCATCGTTCTGATTAACACTTAGGGACTGACCGGCAGCCGGTGGGACGCGATGGGACCCGGCGGGACGCCGGGAGTCGAGAGACTCCCGTGTTCCGCCGCCGTCGTCAGGCGCCATCGCCGCCCGGAATGCCACGTCTAGCGCGTCCACGTCCCGCTCGTGATGCTCGCGGACCAGATGCCCGTAGGTGCCTTCCGTCTCTGCCATCGACGTCAACTGGGCCTTTGTCCCGTCTATGCTCGTAGAACTGCTCGGAGCCCATGAGAAACGCACCCCCGGGAATCCAGACCATGTCCGCATAAGGCGGCCGGCCGGGCGCGGGAGACGCGGCCAGGTACTCTGCCTTGCGGTCGATCACGGGAGCCGTCGTCATTGCCCAGCACGCATTGTAGGCCGGGGTTGGCGCCGGCAAGGCTCCGGGTATGCTGAGGCCCATGCGCTACGTCAGCTACGCGGTCGCGGCGCTCCTGATCCTCATGATCCTGCTCGTCGCGGGCACCACGCTCGCGGTCCGTATCTGGGGACCGGAGCTGGCCCGCGAGCGCGTGGAAGAAGCCCTGCAGACCGCTCTCGGCCGCGACGTGCGCGTGGAGCGCGTCGACGTCGAGCCCTGGCGGGGGCGCGTGGTCGTCGCCGGTGTGACCGTGCTCGCGCGAGCCGGCGAGCCGGGCCATCATTTCCTGACGCTGCCGCGCGCCGAGGCGAACATCGGCATCAGCAGCTTGTGGCACCGTCGCCTCGTGCTGCGGTCGATCCGTCTCGACGACCTCGACCTGCGAGTCCGCGGTGGTGAAGGTCCGTCGCTGCGCGAGCTGCCGATCCTGCCCGAGGTCATGCAGGCCGGCCCGTTGACGATCGAGCTGGGTCCAATCGAGCTGCGTCGCGCCCGGCTCTTCTACGCTGATGATGGAGCGGCCCTGCGCGTCACGGCGCAGGGTCTCAGCGGCAGCGCGCGACCGGGACGCCAGGCCACCAGCGTGACGATCGCCGCCGACGAGATCACCCTCGAGGCCCGTCACGGTAAGGACAGCGTCGGCGCACTCACCGCCGAGGTGCGCATCGCGCCGACCGCGATCGAGATCCGCGAGCTGGCCGGGACCTGGGAGAAGCGTCGCGTCACCCTCGCCGGAGCCGTGCGCGGGCCGTTCGACGCGCCGACGCTCGATCTGGCCGGCCGTGGCGAGGCCGATCTCGCCAGGCTGGGCCGGCGAGTCGGCGCGGCCTGGCCGCTGACGGGCGTGGCCCGGGCCACCGCGCACCTGAAGGGCCCGGCGACTGCGCCCACCGTGACGGGAAAGGTCTCGATCGATGAGCTCAGGGCCGGCCCGGTGACGGCGCGATCCGTGGCCGGCCAGATCGCGTTTGCCAATGGCGTCGCGTCCCTCACCCAGCTGAGCGCCCGCGCGTTCGGCGGATCGCTGAGCGGCCAGGCCACGCTCGAGCCGGCCCACCTCGACCGCGCGCACGTCACGCTCCGGCTGCGCGACGTCGAGAGCGCCGCGCTCGAGGCGCTCGGGGGATTCACCAGCGGGGTGACCGCCCGGCTCGATGCGGAGGCGGACGGACGCGGCGACCTGCGCGACATCGCGCGGTCCCGGCTGCACGTGCGCGTCGCCGCACGTCAGGTTCAGCTCCCGCCGGCCGCCGCCGCGCTCGGAGTCGGAACCATCGACGCGGAGGCGAGCGGCGAGCGAGGGATCTTCGATCTCGCCAGCAGCGTGGCGACGTGGCCGGGTTTGCAGCTGCGCGCCCAGGGTCGCGCCACGCTCGACGGGCCGACCCTGATGCGAGTCAAGGCGAGCGGCGAGCTCGCGCGGCTGGCGCCGCTGCTGGGAACGATCAGCGTCGCCGGCGACGCCACCCTCGAGGCAGAGATCACGGGACGCTGGCGCGATCCGGTGCTCGCCGGGCGGCTCGATGTCGGTGGGCCCACGGTCGCGGATGTCCGCGCCGACGCCCTGGCCGCGTCCTTCACCCTGACGCCCCGGTCGCTGCGTCTCGACGACGCCAGCGTCCGGCTCGCGCAGGCGCGCCTCACCGCGTCGGGCAATCTCACCTGGCCTGCTCCGACCGCCGCGCTCGCGGTGCCTTCGCCTGCCACGGTCTCGGTGGACGTGCTGGCGCGCACCGAGAACGCGCGGCTCGAGGACGCTGCGCCCTGGCTCCCCCCAGCGCTGCACGGCAGCGGCGCCGTGGCCGTGACGGCGAAGATCGACGGCACACTCGCGGCGTGGCGCGCGGCCGGCCGCGCGGAATCACCGGGTCTCGGCGTGCCGGCGGCGCCGCCCATCGGTCAGGTCACGGTCAGCTTCGACGCCACGCCGGAGCGCATCGAGGTGGCCGCGCTCCGCGCCAGCGTCCTCGACGCCCCGCTCAGCGCGAAGGGCCGCTGGCGCTGGGCCGGCGGCGGTGAGGTCGAGGCCGAGGCCGGCCCGGTCGAGCTCGCGCGCGTGCCGAATCTCCCTGAGGGACTGCGCGTCGAAGGCCGCGCACGCGCCACGGTGAAGGCGACGGTCCGCGACGGCCGCGTGGCAGGCACCGCCCGGGCGAACGGCGAGGGCGTGACGGTCGCCGGATGGCTGCTCGGGCGCGGCGTCGCCGATCTCACGTCGGATGGCGCCACGCTTCGGGCCGAGGTCGCCTTTCCCGAGGCGCGGATCGCGGGCTCGGGCCAAGGGCGTCTGGACGGGGCGGCGATCATCGCCACGCGCGTCACGGTCACGGATATCGAGATCGAGCCACTGCTGCGCAAGTACCGGCCCGATCTCGTCAACACCCTGACCGGGCGATTCTCGGCGAACGCCGCGCTCGACGTCCCCGCGCGCGATCCGCGCGCAACGCGCGGCGTGGTCCAGCTCGAGCCCGTCCGCTTCGAGGCCGCGGGCGAGCGGTGGGAAGCGCGCGGCCCGATCGTCATTCGCCGTGAGCCCGGGCGGCTGCGCCTCGAGCGGCTGGAGGTGGCCGGACGTCTGGGCACCGCGACGGCCAGCGGCGTCATGGACGACGGTGGCACGCTCGAGGGAAGCCTGCGTGGCCAGGCCCCGCTGACGCTGCTGAGCGTGTTCCGCCCGGAGATCCGCGAGGCCGCCGGGAGCCTGGACCTGGACGTCCGTGTCGCTGGGACTACGGCCAAGCCCAACCTCATCGGCCGTGGCACGATCACCGGAGGCCTGTTGGCCGTCCGGGATACACCCCTTGTGATCCGTGACCTCGAGGGCCGGTTCACGCTCTCACCCGCGCGCCTGCGCGTGGAGGAGCTGCAGGCCCGTCTCGGAACCGGAACCGTGAAAGCCACCGGCGAGGTCGGGCTCGACGGGCGCACGATCGGCGCCTATCAGCTGGCGATCACCGCCCGAGGTGTGAGCCTCACCGCGATCGAGGGCCTCGAGACTACGTGGAACGCCGACGTCGCGCTCACCGGCCAGGGAACCCGCGGGCTGGTCCGTGGCCAGGCGCACCTCGTGCGCGGGACGTACACCCGCGATCTCTCGATCATGACGATGCTGCTCCAGGAGAGCGCAGGCGAGCACTCGGTGGACTGGGGCCGCGAGCTCGCGCTGCAGCTCGACCTGAATCTCGACGACAACCTGGTCGTCCGGTCGCCGCAGGCACGACTTCGCGCGGGCGGCACACTCCATCTACGGGGCACCGTGACCCAACCCGTGGTCCTCGGCACGGTGGAGACGCAGGACGGACGGATCACGTTCCGCCGGAACCGGTTCACGATCGAGAACGCCGTGGTGCGCTTCGACGATCCGCGGCGGGTCAATCCCCACCTCGACGTGCGGGCCACCACCCGGATCAAGACCTACGATGTCACCATGTGGCTGAGCGGCCGGGTCGAGGATCTGACGATCCGTCTATCCTCCGAGCCCCCGCTGCCGCAAGAGGATCTGCTGGCCCTGGTCACGCTGGGCTCGACGCGGGCCGAGCTGGGAAGCTCCGGCGGCTTGACGTTCGCCGGCGAGGCCGCCCAGCTGATGACGCGCGAGCTGCTGGGACTCGAGCCGAGCGAACCCCTCGTGGATGTCCTCGAGTTCGGCAAAACCGACACGGGCCAGAACCAGTTCCGTGTGGGCAAGCGCATTGGCGACAAGACCACGGTCATCTATTCCGGCAGTTTCGCCGAGGGGGGGCAGCAGAAGCTGCGGGTGGAGTATCAGATCATCGGGCCCCTGCTGCTGGCGGGCGAGCAGTCCTTCACCGGCGGAGTCGGCGGCGATGTGATCGTGCGCCTGCGCTTTCGATGATCGCCCTCCTCCTGATGGCCCTGGCGGTCACGTCACCCACGGTCACGGGTGTCGAGGTGGCGTCCCCGCACTTGCTGCCCAGCCCGCGGCCGGAGCAGTTCCTCACGGACCTCGTCGGGCAGCCGCTGTCCCGCGATCGCGTGCGCGCGAGCCTGGACCGCCTCTGGGCGCTGGGAGTCTTCGACAGCGTACAGGTCGAGGAGATCGAGGAGCCCGGCGGGATCCGTCTTCGGTATCGGGTGACGCGGCGTCCACTCCTGGAGGAGCTGGACTGGAGCGGTGACCTCGGCCTGGCCGCGCCGGACCTGGCCGCCACCGCCGCGCTCGCGCTGGGCGGGCCGGCCGACCCCGAACGCCTGGCGCGCGCACGGGGCGAGGTGCTCGCCCGCCTCAAGCGCGAGGGCTATCTCGGCGCGACCGTCGCGCTCGAGGTCCGTGACAATCCCGCCACCAACGGCCGGGCCGTCACGTTCGTGGTCGCGGCCGGCGAGCAGGCTCGCGTGCGGCACGTGGAAATCACCGGACTCGTGCACGCCGAGGCCAAGCCCCTGCTCAAAGCCCTGGATCTCGACGAGGGCGACCGGTTTCGCGAGCGGGCGCTGCGGGACGGGGTGCGCGCCGTCGAGGACAAGCTCCACGAGGCGGGCTACTTCGAGGCGCGCGTCACCGCGGGCGAGCCCGCCTGGGACCCCGCGACTCACCACGTCGACATCACGGTGCAGGTCGTGGAAGGCCCACACACGAAGGTCGAGTTCACTGGCCGGGAGGCGCTCTCGGAGAAAGCGCTGCGCGAGCGCCTCACCTTCGCCGATGCCCGCGTCGTGGACGAGGTCGAGGTGCGTGCCAGCGCCGAGCAAATCGAGCGCGCCTATCGCGAGAAGGGCTATCCCGACGTCCGGGTGACGGGCACTCCCGGCGGGGACGCCGCGGAACGCCTGGTGACCTTCGCCGTCGCCGAGGGCCCGCGCGTGCGCGTCGAGAGCATCACCTTCGACGGTGTGACAGGCAAGCTCGAGTCCGACCTGCGAGAGCAGATGCGCACCCGGCCGACCGGCCTGTCGCTCCCGGGGTGGCCGCGCGGCCTGTACGTCGAGGAGACGCTGACCGAGGACATGCGCACCCTGCGCCGCTACCTGCGCTCCCAGGGCTATGCCCAGGCGGAGGTAGGGCCGCCGCGGACCACGTTCAGCGAGGACCGCACGCTGGCCCGCATCGTGATCCCCGTCGTCTCCGGTCCCCGCCGCACGGTCGACGCCGTCAGCGTCACCGGCAACCGCGCGCTCGCCACCGATCAGATCCTCAAGGTCGTGGCGCGCCCGGGGCGATCCCTGGGACCCGACGAAGGCCGACGAGGCCCGCCGGAAGGTCGAGCAGCTCTACCAGCGTCGCGGCTACTATGGCACCGTCGTGAGCGCCAAGGTGACCGAGGTCGGCGACGGCGTGACGGTGGCCTTCGATCTCGTCGAGGGCGAGCTGACCCGGGTGGGACGCGTGCTGATCTCCGGGCTCACCGCGACGAAGAGCTACGTGGTAGAGCGCGAGCTGCAGATCAAGCCGGGCGATCCGCTCAACGCGGTCGACCTCAGCGAGACCCGCCGCCGCCTCGACGCCACGCGGGTCTTCGACCGCGTGGACGTCGAGGTGCAGGGTGCGGCCGACGCGCCCTTCCGCGACGTCCAGATCGCCGTGCGGGAAGCCAAGCCGTGGCGCTTCGAGTTCGGCGTCGGGTACGCGACGGAAGAAGGCTTCCGTGGCTTCGTCACCCTCGGCAACGACAACCTGTTCGGGACGGGGCGGAGCGCCAGCGTGACCGAGCGCATCAGCCAGAAAAGCGAGCGCACCGAACTGCAGTACCGTGAGCCCTGGCTGTTCGGCACGGTGTGGCAGGGCGAGGCCGTGCTCTTTCGCGAGCACAAGGACGAGAAGGGCTTCATCAGCGATCGGCGCGGCTCGACGTTCACGGCCCAGCGTGACTTGCTGACCCGGCTGTTCCGTCCCGACGAGCCGACCGATCGCCCCCAGAGCCTGCGCGGCGGCCTGCGGTACCGCATCGAGGAGTTCCACCGCCGCGACATCGATCCCGATCTCTTGGCCGACGGCGCCACCACGCGCGACGACACCGTCGGCAGCCTCATGCCGTTCCTGGCGCTCGAGCTGCGCGACAATCCGACCGACCCGCACAGTGGGAGCTATCATCTCGCCTCGTTCGAGATGGGGAGCTCGCACCTCGGGGGCAGCGTCGACTTCGTCAAGTTCATCCTCGAGAATTCCGTGTACATCGGCTGGCCACGCTCCACGGTGCTGGCGCTCTCCGGCCGTCTGGGCCTGGCCACCCCTTACGGCAACACCCAGGACCTCGTGATCGAGGATCGCTTCAAGGCCGGCGGCGGCACGACCATCCGGGGCTATCCCGACGAGCGCGTGGGCCCCGTGGACGCCTCCAACAACCCACAGGGCGGCGATCTGCGAATCCTGTTCAACGTGGAGTGGCGGTTCCCGATCTGGCGCTTTCTCGGCGGCGTGACGTTCTTCGACGCCGGAATGGTCACACCCCGGGTGCGCGACTTCGCGTTCAACGAGTTCTTCCCGGGGGCTGGTGCGGGCCTCCGCGTCACGACGCCGATCGGCCCCCTGCGCTTCGACGTCGGCTATGCGCTGCGGCCGCTTCGCGACGAGGATCGGCTGCAGTTCTACGTGACCGTTGGAAACGCGTTCTGATGCGTCGTCACGCGGTGGTGGCCCTGGTGGGGCTGCTCCTGGCGCCCGGCCTGCTGACAGCCGCGCCGCTGCTCGACACGCTGCTCGCAGTGGTGGAGGGCCGGACCATTGCCGCCAGCGACATCGCGCTGGCGCGGGCGCTCGGCGTGCTCGGATTCGCCCCCTCGCCCTCGGCCATCAGCCGCCAGGAGATCGAGCGCTTCGTCGACGTGCTGGTGATTCTCGACGAGGCCGGCCGGATCGGAATCACCGCCGAGCCGGAGCAGACCGAGCGGGCCTGGACGGCGGTGGTCGAGCGCCTGAGCGGCGAGACGGCGCTCGCGCGCTGGCTGGAGGCCCAGGCTCTGGACCGAGCGTGGGCCCGCCGGCTCGTCGAGCACGAGGTCGTCTGCGCGCGGTTCTTCGAGGCGCGCTTCGCCGGGTTCGTGTTCCCGGACGAGGCGGCGATCGCCCGCGCGCTCGGTGCCGGCCAGCACGAGGAGGCCGCGCGCGAGGCCGCCCGCGCCCGCCTCGTCCGTGAGGGCGCCGAGCGCGCGCTGGCGGACTGGCTTCAGGAGGCGCGCCGCCGCACGAGCGTCCGAATCTTGCCGTCGCCCGGCGCGTCGATCACACCGCCCTTCCCGGCTCCGTAGGGCACGGGCCGGCAGCGCCCTCGTCCGCTCGGCGGCGCTAGGAGCCGGCGATCTGGCGCGTTCTGGCCGGGCATGCGGATGTCCAGCACGAGGCAGCGAGGACTCGCCAGGTCGCGCCGATCGAGAAACTCCCGCGCCGATCCGAACGTCATCACCCGATAGCCGGCGGATCGGAGCAGCCGCTCCAGCCCCCGACGAACCGACATGTCGTCGTCCACCACGCGAGGATCGGGTGGTCGTCGACGCCGTCGCTTCCGCCGCCGTCGGCGATCTCGAGGCCGGCCTGATCGCCCTCGGGATGCGGGGGACCGCCACGGCGGGGCGCATCGCCTCGGGTCAGATTCCGATCGCGCAGATCCCCGCGATGGCCGCGCTGCCCAGTCTCACCTTCGCCCACGCGGTCCGCGCGACCACCCAGGGTGGTATCCCCATGACGCCCTCCAGTCGGGCTAGTCGGTTGCGCGTCGAGCGCGCGGAACTCTCGAGCGCCAAGGCTACCGCGTGAGCATCTCCCCGGCGGCAGGAGCGCCGGGGAGTGACTCCGTCGGGACCACTTTCTGAGTACCAGGTGAACTCCAGACGCTACGGTGTCTCAGCGCTTCGCTGTCTTCTCCACGATCATCGCCAGATGTTCGGTGTAGGTGAGGTCGTACGATTCGCCAACCTTCAGTCGGGCGAGGACCCGCGGGTCCTGGGCCACGCTGACTTCCTGTGCCCCCTTGGGCCCGCGGAAAGTCACCGATGGCTTGCCGGCATCGATTGCGGTCACCGTGGCCCGGACGGTAGTGCGGCGCGCGGCAAACACAGCCGGCATTCCCGCCCCGGTCGTTGTTCTCCCCACGCTGGCGCTCGAGGCGTCTCCGGACCCGTCGAGCGACAACGCCCAGGATTCGTAGTAACCCACCGAGACGGTGTCACCAACACTGACCTGCGAGAGGTTCTTCACCCGCTCGTCGACCTGCATCGTGAGCGATCCTCCGGCCGGTGCCCGGAGCGTGATCCACCGGTTCGAGGCGTCGATGGCCTCAACGGTCAGTACCGAAGTGCGCAACCGCGAGTGGTTGACCGTGCCCGTCCACGCTTCCCGCGTCAGGTCGACCTTCCCCTGACAGACGTCGGTCTTGAACGGGCCCGTCATCTTGTCGCCTGATACCCTAAACGTACCGGACAGGTCCTTCGTCTGTGTCAAGACGGTGTCGCCCGACACCACCCCCTCAGCGATGTTGGATACGCGGTGGAATCTCGTATTGGTCACGAGTTGGGAACCAGTCACCCGGGTGCCGTCCTGGGTGAGAGCCAACACCGCCACCCCGCCGCCGTCGGCGACGTAGTCGCACGCCCAACTGCCCACCCAGTCCCCCGTCACGTTGACCGTGGCCGGCTTCAGCGGTGGAGCCGACGCGCAACTCGCCGTCGCCAAAACCAGAACACCCATCGTCATGCTCTTGAGCACCTTCATGGTCCGTCTCCTCTCGACGTTGTGCCGGGATGCCGGGGATGGTCCCACGTGGCGGCGAGTAACGCGCACGATGCCCGAACGCCGCGACCGCGGAGTGCTGCGGCGTCGTTGGCGACCTTCTTCCCCGCCCGGTTCGGCCCGCGCCCACCTCGCCGGCTCTTCACGAAACCCGAGACCGCCGCGCCGCGGCCAGAGCGTGCATGGCCGATTGCCCCTTTCCTTGCGGCGGCGACATGACCGTGTCACGTGCGTTCTCGAGGGGCAATGAGACCTTGGTTGTAGGACGAGAGGCGCATCTCACCGAGCGATTCGGCGGGCTCCTTGCCTTCCAGGAGAGGCCCGCGATCCCAAGGGCCTGCGAGATCTGGCCTATCTCGCCGCCGCCGGCTTCCTCGGGGACGGCGAGGACGGACTAGGCGCCGGTGGCGCGCCGGCGGTCACGGTTTGGGCGGTGCGACCTGCTGCTTCAACGTCTCCGTCCGCTCGCCGGCGTCACGATTGAGCTTGTAGGAGACGTAGTACTTGAAGATGTTGCGCACGTAGGTCGTGGTCTCCCGGCCGATCTTCTCCGCGGTGACCACCTCGACGTTGTTGAACCACTGGTCGGGATCGAGGCCGAGGCGCTTGGCTTCCGTCCGCATCTTCGAGATGTTGCCCGGCCCGGCGTTGTAGCTCGCAAACGCGAAGAGCGTCCGGTTCTGCTCGCTGAACTTTGCGTCCTGGAAGTACTGCCTCGTCAGCTGATCCATGTACTTCGCGCCGGCATGGATGTTCGACTCGGTCACCGTGATGTCGCCGACCTTCAGCGCCTGTCCCGTGGCCGGCATGACCTGCATCACACCGATCGCCCCGACGTGACTCTTCTTGCGCTGGTCGAGCGTCGATTCCTGATAGCCCTGCGCGGCCAGCATCAGCGGGTCGAAGTTGTACCGCTGCCCGTACTTCTCGAACAACGCGATCATGTGCTGGAACCGCTTATAGTCCTCCCTGGCGGTCGGATTGTGCAACGCCTTGATGCTCTTCATGTACTGCTGCTGACGATAGGGAATCACTCCGGCCTTCTTCACCACGTCGTTATAGATCTCGGTGAGCGCGGTCGCGAGCTTGGGGCTGTTCTTGCGGATGGCCCACCCCCTCCGGGTGGCAGGGCGCAGCACGATATTGTCGTGGACCTTGAGCTTCGTCAGCACCTGCGCCCACATCTTCGCCTTCCAGTCGTCGACGACCATCGCCTGGAGCAGACCGGCGTTCATCATCTCCAGCATGTCCTCGTCTTCGAGGGCGACGGGGACCGAGACGAGGTTGACCCGAGCCTTGCCCTCCTTCTTGAAGCGTTCGTTCAGGGCCACCAGGCTCGCGTAATAGCTGGAGGCCTCTCGCACATGCACCGTCTTCCCCGAGAGCTCGTCCAGCGACGTGATCGCCGGCGACGCCGGGCCGGTGACGAGGATCTCGATGTTGACCAGCTTCTCGTCGGGCGCCACGAAGTCGACCACCTTGAGGCGCTCGGGGGTGACGGTCAGGTTGCCGACCGCGACGTCGGCCAGGCCTTGCTGCAGGTCGGTGAGCAGCTTGTCGCGCGTGGCGGTGACGATGTAGACCGTCAGGGGACGCTTGCCGAGCTCCCTGGCGTATCTGGCGTTGAGATGACGCTCGAAGTCTCGGATCACCTCGGCCGCGATCCCGCGCTCGCGTCCCCGGTCGACGAAGTACAGCGATCGGCTGTAGGGCACGTGGATCCGGATGAGCCGGCGCTCGAGCATCTTGTCGAAATCGCCGGTCCAGGGCTCGCTCGTCAGATGGAGCTGTCGCAGCGGTTCGGTCTTGGCGGCGGGGGCCGGCCCACTCGGCTTCGCCGCCGTCTGTGCGCACGTATCCGTCACCAGGAGACAGAGCAACGCCGCCGGGATCAGGCACACCGCCCGTGTGATCGCCATGTTCTACCCCCGCCGAGGCTCTGCGGGCCGTTGACTACTGCCGTCAAGAATGCCACACCGCCGCCCGCCTGTCGTCCAGCCCTCTGAGAAGCCAACGTTCGCATCTCGATCTTGCCCTATCGCCGCTCTTCCGCGCTCGACCTTGGCCTCTGGGTGCTCTCTGAGATCGCAACGGAGGACTGGCGACCGCCCGAGATAGCCAATGGGGCTGCACAAGATCTATCGCGTCGTGTCTGATGAAGAAGCTCTGCGCCAGGGCGACCTTCGGGTCGTTGACAAGAGCGGTGAGGATCACCTCTACCCGGCGGCATGGTTTGTTCCGCTCGGGTTACCACCGCGTGTACGGGGGTCGCTGCTTCGACGTAGGCGAGCCTGAGCAGTTTGCCGCGCAGAGGTCGTCCGTGATCATGTCTCGGGCGCTTCAGGGCTGGTGTCCTGCAGGTGGGACGCAGTGGGACGCGGCCTACCGCGTTTTGCAGCGTTTCGCACGATCGCATCCCGCAAATTATCAAAAACATTTGAGATCTCGTTCTACGAATCCCTTACAGTAGCTCCGGCGGCCGGTGTTGCAGATACGTGAGATGGGCCGCAACTATTTGACACCGCGAAATGGCCGCTCGGTGAACGACGCTCGTGCGCGAAACCCGTTCGAGAGGAGCCGTCGCGATGCCCGACTGGACGCCGCCCACGCAGGACCGTCTCGAGGGATACTTCAAGGAGCTCAACAACTGGGGCCGCTGGGGGAACGACGACCAGCGCGGCACCGCCAACCTCATCACGGCCGCCAAGCGCGCCCAGGCCCAGGCCCTGGTCCGCACGGGCCGCACCGTCTCGCTCTCGCGTGACATCGGGCCCCAGCCGGCCATCATGTACAACGTCACCTTCCCGTCCCCCCGCGAGCGCGCCGACGTGGTGCTCGACCGCTTCGACCTCGTCTACCACGGCTTCTCGATCACCCACATCGACGCGCTCTGCCACGTGGCCTGGGACGGCGAGCTGTTCAACGGCCGCTCGTTCAAGGACAGCCTCACCACCGCCGGCGCCACCTGGTGCCCGATCGACGCCTACTTCGACGGCATCACCTCGCGCGGCGTGCTGCTCGACGTCGCCGCCGGCCGGCCCGAGGGCTACGTGACCGTGGGCAAGCCGGTCACCGGCAAGGAGCTCGACGCCGTCGCCGCCCGCCAGGGCGTGAGGATCGAGCCGGGCGACGTCGTGGTCGTGCGCAACGGCGACGAGCCGTTCCGCCAGGCGCACCCCGACTGGGTGCCGCGAGTGTCGCCGCACCCCGGCATGCACATCTCGTGTCTGGAGTGGTTCCGGGAGAAGGACATCGCCGCCATCTCGTGGGACATGATGGACGAGCGGCCGACCACCTACCCCGGCTTCGCGATGAGCACACACCTGGCCATCCCCTTCCTGGGCCTGGTGCTGGTGGACAACACCAACCCCGAGCGGCTGGCCCGGGCGTGCGCGGAGGAAGGACGCTACGAGTTCCTGTTCACCGCCATGCCGATCCGGCTGGTGGGCTCGACGGGAGCGCCCGCGCACCCGATCGCCATCTTCTGAGCACCGCGCGCGCGACCCTGGCCGGGCTGTGCGCGACCCTGGTCGGCGTCGGGCTCGCGCGTTTCGCCTACACGCCGCTGCTGCCGGCGCTGATCGGGGCTGGCTGGTTCGCGCCGTCGGGCGCGGCCTACCTCGGCGCCGCCAACCTGGCCGGCTATCTGGCCGGCGCGCTGCTGGCCCGCTGGTTGGCCTCGCGCGCCGGCGCCACGGCCTCGCTGCGCGCCACCATGGCGCTGGCCACGGCCTCGCTCTTCGCGTGCGCGATGCCGCTGTCCTTCGCCTGGTATTTCGTCTGGCGCCTCGCCGCCGGCGTGGCCGGAGGCGTCCTCATGGTCCTGGCCGCACCGACCATCCTGCCCCACGTGCGTCCCGAGCGCCGCGGCGTCGCCGGTGGCGTGATCTTCACCGGCGTCGGCCTGGGCATCGCCGCCTCCGGCACACTGGTGCCGCTCCTGCTGCGCTGGGGCCTCGTGCAGACGTGGGTCGGGCTCGGCGTGGTGGCGACCGTCCTCACCGCGGCGGCGTGGAATTCCTGGCCGGCCGCGCCGGCTCCCGGCGATCGTCCGGTGGCAGACGTCGCCGCTCCGGCACCGACGGGGCGTCCCCTGAAGGCGCTGTACGTCGCCTACGGGCTCGATGCCTTCGGCCTGGTGCCGCACATGGTCTTCCTGGTGGATTTCGTCGCCCGCGGCCTCGGCCGCGGCCTCGATACCGGAGGGAGTTACTGGGTCGTGTTCGGCGCCGGTGCGCTGGTGGGCCCCGTGCTCGCCGGCGCCCTTGGCGATCGCATCGGCTTCCGCGCGGCGCTGCGGACGGCGTTCGCGGCCCAGGCCCTTCTCGTCGGCATCCTGGCCATGACGGCCGCGCCCGGCTGGCTCCTCGCCTCCAGTCTCGTGATCGGCGCCTGCGTCCCCGGCATGGTGCCGCTCACGCTGGGTCGTGTCCACGAGCTCGTCGGATCCCACGGGCCCGCGCGCACGGCGGCCTGGAGCCGGGCCACCGCGTCGTTCGCGCTCGGCCAGGCCGCCGCCGGCTACGGCCTGTCGTTCGTCTACGCACGGACCGGCGACTACGCGATTCTCTTCGCCCTCGGCGCGACGGCCCTCGCCCTGGCGCTGGCGATCGACCTCACGGCTGGACGCGGCGGGCGCTGATCGGCGCGTCGCTCCAACGGAACGGGGGCATGCCGAGCCGCCGCACCACATTCAGGGCCACCCGCTCACCGGCGCGCGCCCGGGCCGCTGCGGTCAGCGCCGCCGCCCGGCCGCGCGTGCGATCGCGGCCGGCGCGCTCTACCAGTTCCGCCCACTCGGGCCCGAACAGCGACTCCAGGCGCCGGCGAATCTCCCGGGCCAGCGCCGGGCTCCGCCCGCCCGTCGACACCGCGATCTGCAGCTCGCCCCGCCGCAGGACCGAGGGCACGATCACGTCGCACAGGGCCGTCCGATCCACGACGTTGACCGGGACCCGCCGAGCCCGCCCGCTCGCCGCCACCGCGCGATCGACGCCCGCCCGGCCGGTGGCCGCCACCACGAGCGCGCAGCCGCGAACGTCGCCGCGACGGAAGACGCGCGCGTGGTGATCAGCGAGGCCGGCGGCGACGAGCGCCGACAGCGTGGGGGTCAGAGTCGGGCTCACGACGATCACTCGGGCGCCGCAGTCGAGCAGGGCGACGGTCTTGCGCTCGCCGATCGGCCCGCCCCCGACGACCAGGCACCGGCGGCCGCGCAGATCGAGGAACGCCGCGAAGTAGTCGGGCACCTCAGACGCTCGCCACGACGGTCGTCAGCCGGGTGACCGCGATCGGCGCCGAGGCGGCGGCCACGGTGGGGCCGATCAGCAGCAAGGCGGGCGGCCGAACGCCGGCCCGCTGCGCGCGCTCGGCGATGTCGCCGAGCCGGCCGGCCACCATCTGCTCGTCGGCGAAGCCGCACCGCTCGACGACGAGGGCGGGCTCCCGGGAGTCGCGGCCGAGCGAGGTCAGGGTGCAGGTGATGGACTCCAGCGCGCCGACGGCCATGTAGAAGACGAGCGTGCCATCGGTGCGGGCCAGGAGCTCCCAGTCGAGCGCGGGCAGCGCGCCGTGCTGATCGGAGCCGGTGGCGAGCACGACGGTGGAGGCCGAGGCCCGCTCCGTCAGCGAGATGCCCGCCCGGGCGGCCGCGGCCATCGCCGCACTCACGCCGGGGACGATCTCGAAGCCCACCCCGGCGCCGCGCACGGCCTCGATCTCCTCGGCGAGCCGGGCGAAGACCCCGGGGTCACCGCCCTTCAGTCGGACGACGCGGCCGCGGCGGCGGGCACGATCGACCAGCATCCAGTTGATTTCCGGCTGACCGAACCCGGCACGTCCCGGCGACTTGCCGGCGTCGATGACCTCGGCGTCGGCCCGCGCGTACTCGAGCACCTCGGGCGGAATCAGGCGATCGTGCACGATCACCGCCGCCTCCCGCAGGCGACGCACGGCCTTGAGCGTGATCAGCTCGGCCTCCCCGGGGCCGGCGCCCACGAACGACACGAACGGCGTCACGATCCGGCCTCCGGGCGCTCGCGCCGCGGGAAGAACCGGATCAGGCGATCGAGAACTTCGGGCAGGGCGTCCACCGGCACGTCCTCGAAGATCCGGGTGCCGGCCCGGGGGTCGGCGCCACCGCGGCCGCCCGCGAAGACGTGGACGCCGTCCACGATCTTGCCGTTCACCTTCACCTTGCAGCCCTGCAGTCCGACGTCGGCGGTGTGATGGTTGCCGCACGAGGCCGGGCACCCCGACCACCGCACGCTGATCGGCCGGGCCGGCCCCACCCGCTGCTCGAACTCACGGGCCAGCGCCAGCGCCCGGGTCTTGGTGTCGATGAGCGCCAGGTTGCAGAAATCAGTGCCGGTGCACGCCACCAGCCCCCGCTGGACCTCGGAGGGGTTGTACGGCAGCTCACGCAGCAGCGGCTCCTGCGTGAGGTCGCCCAGGCGGGCATCCGGCACGTGCGGCAGCAGCACGTTCTGCAGCGGCGTGAAGCGCAGCTCGCCCCGGCCGTAGTGCTCGGACAGCCGGGCCAGCCCCAGCAGCTGCTCGCCGGTGAGCCGCCCCACCGCGGTCTTGAGGCCCACGTAGTTCAGCCCCGGCTGCTTCTGGCGGAATACGCCGACGTGGTCGGTGCTCGTCGGCAGCCGGGCGTCGCGGCCGGCTGGTGGTAGCGGGCGGCCGAGCTGGCGCTCCAGGGCCGCCCGGAACCAGGCCGCCCCCCGCTCCTCGATCAGGAACGCCAGCCGCGAGCGGCTGCGCGCCTCGCGGGGGCCATGATCACGGAAGACCAGCGCAATGGCCGCGCACACCGCCGCCGCCGCCTCCACCCGCACGAACGCGTCCAGGGCCTGGGCGAACACCGGCCCGCCCGAGCCCTGCTTGCCGCCCACGCCCACGTTGAAGCCCGGCGTGTCGCCGGCCAGGGCCGGCGTCATCGAGATGTCCTGCGTTTCGCCGCCTGTGCAGTGCTCGAGGCAGCCGGTGATGGTGACGTTGAACTTGCGCGGCAGGTTGGTGAAGGCCTTGTTGCCGAGGAAGAGCGCCTGGAAGTCGGCGGCGACGCCGGCGGTGTCGATCAGCTCACGGGGGCTGAGGCCGGTGGCCGGGCAGCCGACGATGCCCCGGATGTTGTCCATCCCGGTCTGCAGGCTCGACAGCCCCGCCGCCTCCAGCCGCGCGATGACCTCGGGCACCCGCTCGATCGTCACCCACCGCAGCTGCACCTGCTGGCGGGTGGTGACGTCGATGATCGGGCGGCCGGAGGCGCGGCCGGCCTCGAGCGTGATCTCGCCGAGCAGCCGGGCCTGGGCGGCCGTCACGATGCCGTTGGGCATGCGCACGCGCATCATGAAGTGACCGGGCGTGGGACGGCGATGGAAGACACCGACCCACTTGAGCCGCTCCTTGTCGTCGTCGGCGATCGTCTTCCATCCCTCGCGCGCGAAGCGCACGAGGTCCTCGGTCACGTCGAGACCGTCCCGCTCCGTCTTGAGCGACTCGATCTTGTTCATGCCACCGGCTCCAGCCGCCGCAGCCGCACCGCGCACGCCTTCAGCTCGGGCTGGCCCGAGAGCGGATCGCGGCCGCTCAGGGTGAGGTTGTTGGCGCTCTTGTAGAAGCCCAGCTCGCGCCCCCAGTGAAACGGCAGGAAGCAGGTGCCGGCCCGGATGGCGTCGCTCACGCGGCACTGGGCGACCGCCTTGCCGCGGCGCGAGGTGACCTCGACGAAGTCGCCGTCCTGCAGGCCGAGCGAGGCGGCGTCGCGAGTGTGCACCTCCAGCACGGGCTCCGGCGTGCGGCGCACCAGCGCGGGCGCCTTGCCGGTGCGGGTGAGCGTGTGCCAGTGATCGCGGACCCGACCGGTGGTGAGAACGAGTGGGAATCGCGGGTCGACCGGCTCCAGCGGCTCGGCGTGCTCCACGGCCACGAAGGACGCGCGGCCGTCGGGCGTGGGAAAGCGGCCATCGGCGTAGAGCCGCCCGGTGCCCGGGTGACAGGCGGTCGGCACCGGCCACTGCAGCGGCCCCTCGGCCCGCAGGCGCGCGTGGCTCACGCCCGCGTAGTCGCAGGGCGTCCCCGCCGTCAGCGCCGCGAACTCGTCGAAGATCTCGGCCGTGCTCTCGTAGGGGAAGGCGGCCTTCCAGCCCATCTCGCGGGCGAAACCCACGAAGATCTCGGCGTCCGGCCGGGCCTCGCCGGGCGGCTCCACCAGCTGAGGCAGGTACGTCAGCCGCCGCTCGGAGCTGGTCATGACACCGTCCTTCTCGGGCCACTGGGCCGCCGGCAGGAGGATGTCGGCGAAGCGCGTCGTCTCGGTCGGGTGGTAGGCGTCCTGCACGATCACGAGGTCGGCCTGGCGCAGCGCCCGTTCCACCGTGTCGAGGTCGGGCATCGAGGCCGCCGGGTTCGTGCACACGATCCAGACGGCGCGCACCTCGCCGCTGGCCAGCCCCTCGAAGATCTCCAGCGCCGAGCGGCCGGGGCGCGTGGGGATCGTGCCGGGCGGCACACCCCAGCGCGCCTCGACCGTCCGCCGGGCGATCGGGTCGGCCACCTTGCGATAGCCCGGCAGCAGGTGCGCCAGCCCGCCCGTCTCCCGCCCGCCCATCGCGTTCGGCTGGCCGGTCAGGGAAAACGGGCCCGCGCCCGGGCGCCCGATCTGCCGCGTGGCCAGATGCAGGTTGAGAATCGCCGCGTTCTTGTCGGTCCCGGCGTGGCTCTGGTTGACGCCCATGCTCCACAGCGTGAGCGCGGCCCGGGCGTCACCGAACCGCCGGGCGGCCATGACGATGGCCTCGGCGGACAACCCGGTCAGCGCCGCCGCCCGTTCCGGCGGGTAGTCCTCGATCACCTGCGCCACCGCCGACCATTTGAGCGTGTGGCGCGCGATGAACTCGCCGTCCAGCCGTCCCTCGCGCCGGAGCACGTGCAGCATGCCGTTCAGCAGCGCGATGTCGGAACCCGGCCGCAGGGCCAGGTGCAGGTCGGCGAGGTCGGCCGTCTCCGTCCACCGGGGATCGGCGACGATCACGAAGACCTCGTCGGGCGCGGCCAGCTTGCGCCGGCGGAGCCGTTTGAAGAGAACCGGGTGGCAGTCGGCGGTGTTGGTGCCGACCAGGAAGACGCAGTCGGCCGCATCGAGGTCGTCGTAGCTGCACGGCGGCCCGTCGGCCCCGAAGGACCGCGCGTAGCCGATCGCGGCCGAGGCCATGCACAGGCGGGAGTTGGTGTCGAAGTTGTTGGTGCCGATGAAGCCCCGGGCCAGCTTGCCGGCCACGTAGTACTCCTCGGTGGTCAGCTGTCCCGAGGCATAGAGCGCCACCGCCGCCGGACCGTGCTCGTCGATGACCGCGCGCAGCCGCTCCGCCGTCGAGCGCAGCGCCAGCTCCCAGGGCACGCGCTCGAGCGGGGTGCCGCGCCGGGCCCGCACCTGCGGGTAGAGCAGGCGATCGGGCGTGCGCAGTGTCGGCGGCAGGTGGACGGCCTTGGCGCACACGTCGCCGAGGCTGGACGGATGGGCCGGGTCGCCCTTCACCCTGGCCACGCGGCCATCCTCGACCGCCACCAGCAGGCCACAGCCCACACCGCAGTACGGGCAGAGGGTCGCCCGCCAGCCGGCGTCAGGCATGGACCGGCTGCGCTTCCAGAAACGCGAGCACCGCGTCGCGCATCCAGAAGTAGTCGGGGCGGGCCAGCATCTCGTCGCGGCGGCGGGGCCGCGTGAACTCCACATCGAGGACCCGGCCGATGGTGGCCGACGGACCGCTCGTCATCAGCACGATGCGGTCGGCCAGCAGCAGCGCCTCGTCGACGTCGTGGGTCACCATGATGACGGTCCGCCGCGTCCGCTCCCACAGCGCCACCAGCTCATCCTGGAGGTCCATGCGCGTGAGGGCGTCGAGGAGCGAGAAGGGCTCGTCGAGCAGTAGCAGGCGTGGCTCCAACGCGAAGGCTCGCGCGATGCCGACCCGCTGTTGCATGCCGGCTGACAGCTCGCGGGGGTAGCGGGCGCCGAGGCCGCGGAGGCCGACCGCGTCCAGGTAGGCGTCGGCGCCGGCGGTCCCGGGGCCGCGCGGCACCTGGTCGAGCGCCAGCCGCACGTTGTCGCGCACCGACATCCACGGCAGCAGCGTCGCCGACTGGAACACGACGCCGCGGTCGGTGCCCGGCCCGTCGATCTCCCTGCCGTCAATGACAATGCCGCCGGTGCTCGGCCGGTTGAGCCCCATGAGAATCGACAGCACGGTGGTCTTGCCGCAGCCGGAGTGGCCCAGCAGGCACACGAACTCGCCCTCGCGGACGTAGAGGTTGACGTCGCGCACGATCTCGGCGGGGCCGGCCGGCGTGTCGTACGTCTTGCCGAGGGCGGCGATCTCGACGAACGCGCGCACCCCTCAAGCCTCCCGCCGGCACGACCGCAGGAACTCGACGATCTCACGGCGTACCTTCTGGTACGCCGGGGCCAGGCTCATGTGGCGGCGCTGCCGCGGCCGCGGCAGTCCGACCTCGATCGGCGGTCCCAGCACCGCGCCCGGACCCGGCGTCAGGGGGTAGATCCGATCGGCGAGCAGGATCGCCTCGTCCACGTCGTTCGTCACCAGCACCACGGTCGATCGCCGCTCGTCCCAGATGCGCAGCAGCTCGTCTTGCAGGGTTGCCCGCGTGAGGGCATCGAGCGCGCTGAATGGCTCGTCCATCAGCAGCACCTTGGGGCGCATGGCCAGCCCCCGGGCCACCGCCACCCGCTGCCGCATGCCGCCCGAGAGCGCCGACGGGCGCTTGGCGGCGGCCGGCGTCAGATTGACGAGGGCGATCAGCTCGTCGGTCCGCCGGCGCCGGGCCGCGGCGGGCTGGCCGGTATCCACCGCGTCGACGGCGAGGCCGACGTTCTCGCGCACGGTCATCCACGGCAGCAGCGAGTACTGCTGGAAGACGATGCCGCGCTCGGGCCCCGGCTCGGTGACCCCGACGCCGTCGAGGACGATCTCGCCGCGGTCGGCGCGCACGAGGCCGGCGATCAGCGAGATCAGCGTGGTCTTGCCGGAGCCGGAGTAGCCGACGATGGCGACGAACTCGCCGGCCTCCAAGGCCAGGCTGGCGCCGCCGAGCACGTGGGTGGCGCCCCGCGGCGACACGAACGTCTTGTGGACGTCGCGGACTTCCAGGTAGGGCATCAGGCCGCCTTGAAGCGTTTCTCCACGACGCTCATCAGCCGGTCGAGCAGGAACCCGATGGCCCCGATGGTGACGACGCTCAGGATGATATGGGAGTAGACGAGGCTGTTGTACTCCTGCCACAGGAAGCCGCCGACGCCGGGGGTGCCGGTGAGCATCTCGGCAGCCACGATGACCAGCCAGGCCAGCCCCAGCGAGAGGCGGTAGCCGGTGAAGACGTAGGGCAGCGAGGCCGGCACGATGATCTTCACCAGCATCTTCCAGCGCGAGAGCTTCAGCACGCGGCCGACGTTGAGATAGTCCGGGCTGATCGAGCGCACGCCGACGGCGGTGTTGATGACCGTCGGCCACATCGCGCAGAGCGCGATGGTGAACACGGCGGCCGGCTCCGACTTGCGGAAGATCACCAGCCCCAGCGGCAGCCAGGCCAGCGGCGAGATCGGCCGTAGGAACTGAATGATCGGATCGAAGGCCTCGTGGAACCGCCGCGAGAGCCCCAGCATGAACCCGACCGGGGTGCCGATGAGCAGGGCCAGCAGGTAGCCCTTGGCCACCCGTACCAGCGAGTAGCCGGCGAGCCGGAGGATCCCCTGGTTCATCTCGCCGTCCTTGAAAAACGGCTGCAGCACGTATCGCTCGGACTCGCTCCATGTGCGGGCCGGCGACGGCAGGTCGGTCGCCACGGTCTGGCTCAGCGCCGTCCACACCGCGAGCACGCCGGCCAGGCCGAACAGGGGTAGCAGGAACCGGGACAGGCGCGACGAGGGCATGCCGTCTCCTAGCTCATGGTGTGGACGGCGAAGGACTTGACGTACTTCTCGGGCTCGGCCGGGTCGAAGGTGCCGCCGTCGAAGAAGCTCTCCTTCTTCATGTCCTCGCGCGGCGTCTCGACACCCATCTCCTTCGCGACCTCGCGGTAGATGTCGGGGCGATGGACGCGGTCGACGAGGCCCTTGTAGTCGGGCGGTTCCTTGACCATCCCCCACCGGCGGAACTGCGTGAGCCACCACATGCCGTGCGACTTCATGGGGAAGTTCGTCTGACGGTCGAAGAAGGTCATGTAGTGCTTGTCCTTCTCCTTGCGCCCGTCGCCGTAGTCGTAGTCACCCAGCATGCGCCCGAGGATGATCTCGCGGGCGGCGTTCACGTACTGGGGCTGCCCCACGACCTCGGCCATGCGCGGGCGGTTCTCGAGCTTGTCGTTCCACTGGCTCGCTTCCAACACCGCGCGCATCACCGCCTTCACCGTCTTCGGGTTCTTCAGCGCGAACTCCTCGGTGAATCCCAGCACCTTCTCGGGATGGTCCTTCCAGATCTGCTGGGTCGTGATGGCAGTGAAGCCGATGCCGTCGGCAATGGCCCGCGCTCCCCACGGCTCACCCACGCAGTAGCCGTCCATCTTGCCGACCTTCATGTTGGCCACCATCTGGGCGGGCGGGATGGTGATCAGCGTCACGTCGCGGTCGGGGTTGATGCCGCCGGCGCCGAGCCAGTAGCGCGTCCACATGGCGTGGGTGCCGGGCGGATAGGTCATGGCGAAGGTCATCGGGTTGCCCTTGGCCTTGGCCTCGAGCGCCAGCGGCTTGAGCTGCTGCGGCGTCTTCACCCCCTTGTCGAGCAAGGCCCGGGTCAGCGTGATGGCCTGGCCGTTACGGTTCAGGTACATGGGGATGACCATCGGTTTCACGGGCGAGCCCTGCAATCCCATGGTCGCGGCGTACGGAATGCCGAGCAGGATGTGGGTCGCCTGGTTCTCGCCGAGCGTGAGCCGGTCACGGATGACCGCCCACGAGGCTTCCTTCGAGATCGTGGACTCGATGCCGTGCTTCTTGAACAGGCCCAGCTCGTGGGCCATCACGATCGACGCGCAGTCGGTCAGCGCGATGATGCCGATGCGGATCTTCGGCGTCTCCGGGGCGTCGGAGGCGTACACCCCACCCGACCAGCGTGCTGGAACACCAGCTAGGACCGCCCCGATGACAGACATCGTGACGAAGCGGCGTCGGCTCACTCGCATCCTCACCCCTTTCGCACGACAAAAAAGGCGCCGTGCCTCGATCGGAGGCATCAGCGCCTTCCACGGGCCGGTCCGTCATGGACCGACGCCGGCGGAGCCTGGCTGCAGCGGGCGTGCCATGCGGGTCGGGGGGACGGGCGCTGCCCGCGCCTCAAGTTTCACGCGGAGTTCGCGAGTGTGGCGGGCTGAGGCTACCTGAGCCGCTGCCGCGTTTCGGGGCAGCGATGGAACGAGTGCCGCTTCCGGTGGCAGGCGGGTCGGGACTACGAGCGAGTCAGGGCGATGCGGCGGCCGGCCTGCGGCGGCCGCGGCAGCGTGTCGTGGGCGGCCTGGATGCGGGCCAGTCGCGCCACGACCTCGGCCGCCATCGGCGCGCCTCGCCGCGTGGCCAGGTGCACGTGCAGCGACATCAGCTCGTTGGTCGCGGCCAGGTAGCCCTCGGTGGCGTGGTACATCGCGTGGATGTAGTGCACACGCTTGGCGTCGTGCCCGAGCAGCTGTGTGGTGAAGCGCAGCGGATCGCCATGCCGGACCTCACGGTGGTAGGTGACGTGGGCCTCCAGGCAGAAGGTCGTCGCCTGGTGCCGCCGGCGGTGCGCCTCGTCGAGCCCCACCCAGGCCAGGAAGGCGTCGGTGGCGTAATCGAAGACGACCACGTAGTAGCCCATGTTCATGTGGCCGTTGTGATCGATCCACTCGGGACGGACGACGTCGCGGTACTCGTCGAAGGGGGCGGCCAGGTTACTCACGGCCGGCGCTCGAGCGCACAGGAGATCCGCATGCGGTTGCTGGCGATCCACGCGTAGAGCCGGCGGGCGAGCGGCCGCACCCCGGGCAGCGCGAAGACGCGGACCAGCCAGCCCCAGCCACGGATCCGCCGCAGCAGCTCGGGGACTGCGTCGGCGCCGCTGAGCACGTGACCGCCGGGAAGGACGAGCTGCATGGCGGTCAGGCAGGCGGCCTCGGTCACCTGGGGAAAGCGCTGGCGGGTGGCGCCGGACCGGCAGGGCAGGATCTCGAGCGCACCGCGCGAGAGCGCCCGGCGCATGATCCACAGCGCGCTCGCCCGGCACATCGCGCACTCGGCGTCGTAGATCAGCGTCGCTGGCGCTAGCGCTTGCCCCATCGTGCCAGCGATCGGAAGTAGACCTGGAAGCCGAACGCCACGAGCAGCGCCACCACGGCCTGGACGAGGTCGAGCGTGTCGCCGCGCGCGAGGTACTTCTGCGTCCGGATCACCGCGTACACCACGAAGAACGCGATGCCGCACAGGATCAGGATCCGGTGCGCGGTGATGAGCTTCACGCGCTCAGACGCCGAGCACGGCCTTTACCGCCTCGCTCGTCACCGACACCAGCCGGTCGACTTCCTGGCCCGTAACGACCAGGGGCGGTGCGAAGTAGATGCAGTCACCCGGCGACGGATGAGCGCCGGCCACGGGCCGCACGCGCGTGATGACGCCGCGCTTCATCATCTCGGCCTGCACTCGGGGGGCGACCTTCTTGTCGGCCGGGAGATTCTTCTTGGTCGCCCGGTCCTCGACCAGCTCGACGGCGGCCAGCAGCCCCTTGCCGCCGCGGATGTCGCCGACGTTCGGGTGATCCTTGAAGGCCTGCTGCAGACCGGCGAAGAGCCGATCACCCATCTTGGCCGCGTTCTCCCACAGCCGCTCGCGCTCCATGATCTCGATGTTCTTGAGACCGACCGCGCAGCAGGTGGGATGGCCCGAGTAGGTGTAGGCGTGCATCCAGCGGTCCTCGGGCTTGACGCCGTCGATCGTCTCCTTGATGGCCGCGGCTGACCATGATGCCGCCCAGCGGGAGATAGCCGGAGGTCACGCCCTTGGCGAACGACCGGATGTCGGGCTTGACGTTCCAGTGCTCGAGGTCGCGAACCACTTGCCCGTCCGGCAGAAGCCGGTGATGACCTCGTCGGCGATGAAGAGGACCTCGTGACGGTCGCAGATCTGGCGGACCAGCGGGAAGTAGTCGTCGGTCGGATAGATGACGCCGCCGCCGCCGTGGATCGGCTCGGCGATGAACGCGGCCACCGTGTCGGGCCCCTCGCGCAGGATCGCCTCCTCGAGCAAGCGGGCCGCCGTCTGGCCGGCCGTCTCCCCCGGCTTGCGCCGTCCTGCACGCGGTACGGGTAGCAGGTCGGGATGTGCACGAAGCCGGGCACGCGCGGCTCGAACATCTTCCAGTAGGCGGCCATGCCGGTGGCGCTCATCGCCTGCAGGGTGACGCCGTGGTAGGCCTGCTGGCGGGCGATGACCTTGATCTTGTCCGGCTTGCCCTTGGCCTTCCAGTAGAACCGCGCCGTCTTGAACGCCGACTCGTTGGCCTCGGCGCCGCCGGTGGAGAAGAAGACGCCGTGCATGTCGGGCGCCAGCTCGATCAGCTTGGAGGCCAGCGTGATGGCCGGGATGCTGGACGAGCCGACGTATCCCGAGAAGTAGGCCATCTCCTTCATCTGGGCGGCCGCCGCGTCGGCCAGCTCGGTGCGGCCGTGCCCGACGTTGACGTTCCAGAGCCCGGACGAGGCCGTCGATCATCTGGTGGCCGCCGATGTCCTCGATCATGGAGCCGCGGCCGCGCACGTAGATGACCGGCTCGGCGTTGTCGATCGGGTGATGGAGCGGATGGATCAGGTGATCCTGGTCGGCCTTGATGAGTTCGGCGGCGGTCAGCGCCATTGCGTCCTCCCGGGTATAGAGCTCGTCGCGGGCCGCGCGACCGGAGGCCGGGCGCGGCGGTAATCGCCGTCGTGGATCGGGGTCGAGCGCTCGCGCGGGCCGCGATAGCGGTAGAGCCAGGCTCGCACCCGGCGGCCGCCGGCGAGCGTGACGATCGCCCGACGCCGCACGAAATTGTACCCCTCCTCGCGGTCCAGCACCGGGAGAAGTTCGGCGTCGTCGAGCCGGTATACCTCGCCGCGCACGCGGCCGGCGACCGTCGACGAGCCCGGGGTACCGCCCGAGGTCGAGCAGACGGCCCCGCGCCGTCCCCTCGCCCAGCGCGGTCGCGCCGCGGGCCAGCGCCGCGTGCAGGCCGTAGCCCCGCATCAGCGTGCCGTAGACGAACAGCAGGCTCTCACCTGGCGCGGGCAAGCCGCGTCACCGCCTCCAGCGTGCGGTCGGTCTGGATGGCGAGGCCGCCCACCTCGACGTAGCGGATGGCGCCCTGCCGGTCGACCACGAACGTCACCCGCTTGGTGAGGTTCCAGGTGTCGTCCCAGACGCCCCACCGTCGAGCCACGGTGCCGTCGGGATCGCTCAGCAGCCGGAACGGCAGGTTGAGCTGGCGGGTCCAGGCCAGGTTGCGCTCGGGCAGATCGGCGGAGACGCCGACGATCTCCGCGTTCAGGGCCGTGTACCTCGCGTGGTCATCCCGGAACCGGGACATTTCGAGGTCTCAGCCACCGGTGAACGCCTTCACGTAGAAGGCGACGACCACGAAGTCGTGCTGCTTGAGGAGATCGGCGAGCCGGACGGGCTGCCCGCGCTGATCGACGAGCGCGGTCTCGGGCGCCGCCGCCCCGGCCGCCAGCGGCGTCTGGTCGGCGGCGCCGGCCAGGCTCGCGACGAGCACCAGGCCGACCGCCAGCCCCAGCACCCGCATCAGGACTCGGCCGGCGGCACGGCGCTCAGCACCTGGGCCAGGAACTGCGCCTCCGGCAGCGCGCCCTCGAACTCGACCCGATCATTGATGACGATCTTGGGCACGGCCATCACGCGGTAGCTGCGGGAGAGGTCGGGGAACTCGGTGGCCTCGATGGCCGTAGCCGTCACCCGATCGGAGGCCACTGCCATGTGCTGCGCCAGGCGCACGGCCCGGGGGCAGTAGGGTCAGGTCGGGGTGGAGAAGACCTTGATGTCGACGTCGCCGGTCAGCCCGGCCAGCGCGGCCTTGGTGTCGTCGGACAGCCCGACCTCGCCGCTGGAGGCGACGATGATGGAGTCGATCAGGTTGCTGAACTCGTAGCCGGACGGGATCCCGAGGAAGCGCAGCCCGTAGTCGCGGGCGCCCTCGACCACGATGGCCGGGACCTCGGCGACGCCGTACGCCTCGGCCCGCTCGCGGTCGATCGCCGGGTTCAGGACCTCGACCGAGATCCGGTCGTCGAGCTCGGCCACCTCGCGCACCAGCGCCTCGTTCTGCCGGCACAAATCGCCGGCCACCAGCTCCTGCGAGAAGACCACCAGCTTGACGGGACCCTGGATACGCTCGAACTCCTTGCGGACGGCTTCCTGATCGCGCGCGGTCAACATGGCCATGACCGGAGTATAGCGACTTGCACAAGGCGCCGTCGGGGCTTACGGTGAGCGCCGGGAGGCCGTCATGAAGCCCTTCGTGGTCAACCGCTACGGGCGGATCGTCTTCCCCTTCAACTTCTTCCCCGCCCTCGACTTCTCCGTGTTCGAGACGCTCGAGCAGTTCTCCGCGGTCATCAAGCCGCGACTTCGAGGAGAAGGCGCCGACCGAGGCCGACATCGTGGCGCGCCTCGACGCCGGCGGGTACAAGGCCCGCTACGAGCTGCTGCGCGACCTCGCCCTCAACCTCTTCTGGGTCAACCGCTACCCATTCACCATGTACGACAAGCGGCCCATGCGGTGGCGCGACGTCGCCCGTCAGCGCGACGACATCTTCCTGCCCATCTTCAAGCCGTGGGAGGGCGCCGAGCTGGCGACGGCCATCGAGACCGGCTACCGCGCGCCTGGTGCCGACCTGGGACGAGGGCACCGAGGACAAGATCTCCCGCATCCTGCTCGACGTGTTCCGCCACAAGAAGGGCGCGGGCGCCGAGCTGCCGCCATGAAGCCGACCGTGGCGGAGATTCTGTCGCGTCCGAAGAGACCTCACCTATCATCTGCTCGCCCACGACCCGGACTATCCAGGCTACGGCTACGACGACATCATCGAGTACTCGCATCCGGTGCCCGAGCTGGAGGCGCTGATGCGCCAGACCATGATCCTGCACAACCAGTACCGATGGGACCGGGACCGGATGCGCGTGATCGAGGTGGGCAAGCTCGCACGACGACGACTTCGTGGTCGTGTTCCAGCCGCGCAACGACGAAGTGTGCAGTTCATCCGGCGCGTGAAGGGCGGCCGGCGCAGCCCGGCCGGCCCGGCCCCGCCCGGCCGAGTCTCGGGCGCCCATCGACGCCCTATCCGCCCGTCGACGTGCGCGCGCGCTTCGAGGTGCATGCCGCGGCTCGAGGCACTGGCCGTTTACAAGGGCGAGCGCGCGTGCACCAACGACGACCTCATCCGCAACGCCGCCTACTCGTGGTCGCCGATGACGGCGGATCGAGATCGAGGACAAGACCGGCATCCGGCAGCGGCTGTACACCGAGCTGGATCTCGACCACATCTCGCTGCTCGCCGCGCGAGGCCGCGCTGGCAAGGCCGGGACGCCGGCCCGAGGAGATCGGCGCCGTGCATCTTCTGCTCGTGCACGAGCGCCAAGATGATGCCGTCGCTGGCCACCTGGCTGTCGGGCCAGCTCGGCATGTTCCAGACGCATGTCTCCGGCGACATGGTCGCCGCCTGCGCCGGGCTGCCCTACGGCTCTCGCGAGGCGATCCGCCTGCTCCAGGAGGTGCGAGCGCCCGGTGCTGGTGGTGTGCGGCGAGAAGTTCTCCGACAAGATCGGCACCGTGCGGACCTCGCGGATGATCTTCGGCGACGGCGCCGCCGCCCTGGTGGTCGGGCCCGCGCCCGCCGGCGCGCCCGGCGACGTCGAGTACTACCAGACCTACGCCGAGCGGGCCCATGAGCGAGGTCGACTCCATCGTGTGGCCCAACCCGGAGTTCGACAACAACATCACCGTGCACGGCCCCGAGGTGCGGGCGCTGGTGAAGCGCTACCTCACCCAGATGATCGAGGAGCTGCAGACGCTGCCGCATCCCGACGGGCGCCGGCTCCCTGCTGGAGGCCATCGACCTCGTCGTGCCTGCACCAGGCCAACCGCACCATGGTGGTCCACTACGCCAAGGCGGCCGGGATCGCGGCCGAGCGCCTCTACTTCAACATCGACCGGGTCGGCAACACCTCGTCGGCGTCGATCCCGCTGGCCATTCACGACGCGGTCGTCGATGGCGTCATCGACCGCCCGATGCGGTTGTTCGCCCCCGGCTTCGGGGCCGGTGCCGTCGGCGGTTACGTGGTGCTGCGCCTGGACCCGGCCGTCGTGGCCCGATGAGCCCCGGCCGGCGCGTCGCCATCCGGGCCGGCTGGATCGTCGCCTTCGACGGCGACGGCCACCGCCTCCTCCGCGACGGGGTGGTGGTCGTGGAGGGCGAGCGCATCGTCCACGTGGGCCGGACGTTCGACGGCACCGTCGACGAGACGGTCGACGCCCGCGACCGGGTGCTGACGCCGGGGCTCATCACCACCCACGCCCACATCGGCGGCTCGCCCCTCGACCGCTCGTTCATCGAGGACCGGGGCAGCCCGCAGTTCTGGTACTCGGGGCTGTTCGAGATGCTGCCGGTCCGGGGCGGCGCTCAGGACGACGAGGCGGGGCGCGCCTGCGTCGACTTCTCGATGGCCGAGCTGCTGCGCGGCGGCGTGACCACGTGCATGGAGATCGGCGGTCTCGGCGAGTACGTGGTCGAGCGGGCCGCCCACTACGGTCTGCGGGTCTACATGGGGCTGACGTTCCGGTCCGGCCGGTGGCTCACCCGCGACGGGCGCCGGGTGGTGTGGGAGTGGGACGAGGAGGCCGGGCGGCGGGGGCTGCGCCGGGCCGTCGACTTCTTCGAGAAGCACGACGGCGCCCACGGCGGCCTCGTGCGCTGCTACTTCTCGCCGGCCCAGGTCGACACCTGCACGCCCGAGCTGCTGCAGGAGGCCAAGCGCCGGGCCGACGAGGCCGGCCGGCCCTACACGGTCCACACCTCGCAGTCGGTGGTCGAGTTCAACGAGATGCTGCAGCGCCACGGCAAGACACCGATCGCCTGGCTCAACGACCTCGGCGTGCTCGGCGACAACACCGTGCTCGGCCACGCCATCATCGTCGGCGGCTCCTCATGGACCAACTACCCGGCCGGCGACGTGGCCGATCATGGCCGAGTCGGGCTGCTCGGTGGCGCACGCGGTGTGGGTGTTCGCCCGCCGTGGCGTGCTCATGGAGTCGTTCGCGCTCTACCGCACGGCCGGCATCAACATGGCGCTGGGCACCGACACCAATCCCCAGTCGGTGATCGAGGCCATGCGATGGGCGGCGGTGTGCTCGAAGGTGGTCGAGCGGAACACCGAGGCGACGACCGCCGCCCATGCCTTCGACGCGGCGACGCTGGGCGGCGCCCGGGCGCTCGGCCGCGACGACCTCGGCCGCATCGCGCCCGGGGCCACGGCCGACCTGGTGCTGTGGAAGGCCGCCTCGTGGACGATGACGCCGCTGCGCGACCCGATCAAGAACATCGTCTACAACGCGACCGCCGAGGACGTCGACCGCGTCTACGTCGACGGTCGCCTGGTGGTCGACGAAGGGACGCGTCCTCGCCGCCGACGAGGCGCAAGATCCTGGCCGACCTGCAGGCGGGCGGCGAGCGGATGTGGCCGCGCATGAAGCAGTTCGACTGGGCCGGCCGGAGCGCCGACGAGCTGTCGCCGCTGAGCTACCGGGACTGGGAGTAGATGACCCCGGGATCGGCCCTAGAGGGCGCGGGCCGCCTTGAGAATCTCCTCATCGCTGGGCTGCTTGCCGAGGTCGGTCATCCGCTCGATGCCCTCGATGTGCCGCCACCGGATGATCCCGTCCCGGTCGAGGAGGACGTGCCCGGCCAGCTGAAAGGCGTGCGCGGCCGCGATCTGCTTGTCGACCTCGGTCAGCTCGAACCCGTCCCGCTGGTTCAGGGTCTCCATCGCCACGAAGGGATTCTGCGGCTCGGGCAGGTCTCCGGAGGGATTGATCCGGATCGCCTGCATCTGGCCGATCGTGAAGGTGCCCTGGGCCCACGAGGTTGACGATTCGTCCTCGATCGGCGTGCCCTTGGGCAGCCCGAACGACTGGTGCGTCGCCACGTCCGGGTCCGCGGCCAGCAGCACGCGCGCGGGGCGATATTTGAAGTAGAGCCGCGCGCGCTCCAACGGGGTGTTGACCACCGCCATCGTCTCGACACCCATCGCCTTCAGCTTGTCCTGGGTGGTGCCCAGCTGCACGATCTGGCGTCGGCAGAAGGGGCAGTGCAGCCCGCGGAACAGGCCAACCAGGACCGGAGCGCGACCGCGATAGTCGTCGAGCGAGACCTTGCCCTCTCGATTGACCGCGGGCAGTTCGAAGGGGGGCGCGGGATCACCAATCCGAGGGGGAGTGAACGCCATGACGAATATTCTCCTGTTCGAGTTGTGTTCGAGTCAATCCAGGAACGGCAGCACCACGAGGGCGTCGGGCTCGAGCCCGGCCCGCTCGCAGACCGCCTGGGCCTTCTGCATGAACTCTTCCGCCTGGGCGTCGTCGCCCAGGTCCAGGTGGACGGTGGCGAGGCCATCGTAACAGGGAAACAGCAGCTGGGGCTCGTCGGCCTCCTCGGCGAGCGCGAGCGCTTCCCGGTAGTGCGCGATCGCCCGGGTCGGATCGCCGTGACACTGGTAGATCTGCCCGAGCACGATGAGCGGCACCGCCAGGTGATCCAGCTGCCCGAGGCGCCGGTCGAGATCGATCGCGGCGTGCGCCGCGCCGACGCCCTGCTCGTCGCAGCGGTTGGTGAGCGCGCAGTAGGCCACCGCGAGGTTCGCGTAGAGGCGCGACTGGAAGCCGAGATCGCCGATCTTCTTGGCCGTCTCCAGGCCGGCCGCACAGGTCTCGATGGCGCGGGCCGGATCGAGGGTGCTGTAGAGCACGCTCAGGTTGGCGAGCCCGCGACAGGCCGCCTGCAGCAGTCCGTTCTCCTGGGAGAGCGCCACGCTGCGCTCGATGTGCGCGACCGCCTCGTCCAGCCGGTTCAGGCGGGCCAGGGCCACGCCGAGCGTGTTGTGGCTCTGGGCCGCGGCGGTCACGGCGTCCGCGCGTCCGTCCGCACCGAGCGAGGGGTCGGCGGCGAGCCGCTCGGCGTGGAGCCGGGCCTGCTCCGCCCAGTCGATGGCCCGCTGGCTGTCGCCGCTGCGGAAGGCCAGCCGCCCCATCTCCTGGTAGAGGTGCGCCCGCTCGATGTGCTCGCGCTCGGCGTCGAGCAAGGCGAGCCCGGCCTCGAAGCACCGGAGCGCTCGCGCTCGCGCGCCGGCGTCCCAGTGCAGTGCCCCCATCTTGCGAAGGATCCGCGCCCGGGCGGGCGCGTCCACTGCGGCGCGGTATCCGGCCTCGACGATCTCGTACTCGCCGAGCGCCGCCCCCCGCCGGCCGGTCGGGCCGAGCAGGTCGGCCATGCGCTCTCTGGCCACGAGCCGCTCCGTCTCGACCGCCTCGCAATGCTCGAGCGCGTCGAGCGCCCGTTGATAGTGCTGGATCGCGTCGGCGTTGGCGTACATGCCGCCGGCCCAGTCGCCGGCGGCCATCAGGTAGCGCGCGCCCCGGCCCTTGTCGGCTCCGAGGGCCCAGTGGTGACCGAGCGCCACCAGCCGCTCGAGGCTCTCGGGCCCGCCGGCGCTCTCGGCCTCGAGGGCCGTGCCCACCCGGGTGTGGAGCTCCGTGCGTCGGGTCACGAGGATGTTCTGATACACGATCTCCTGCAAGAGCCCGTGGCGGAACCGGCGCTCCGGCCCCGCCGTCACCAGATCGGCGCGCGCCAGCGCGTCGAGGGCCGAGTCCACCGCGGCGGGCTCGGCCGAGACTTCCTTGAGCAGCGACACCTCGAAGCGGGGGCCGATCACCGATGCGGCCTGAATGATCCGTCGCTCCACCGCGTCGAGCCGATCCAGGTGCGAGAGCAGCAGCCCGTGCAGGGTCGAGGGCACCTGCGCGGTCGCGGCCCCTTCGGTCGAGCGCCACACCTCGCCCTCGCGGACCAGCACACCCGCGGCGATCAGCGCGCGCACCACTTCCTCGAGGTACAGCGGGTTTCCACCGGCCCGCTCCAGGATCAGCGCCCGCAAGTGCTCCGGGAAGAGGCGCGTCGGGTCCCCGAACCACGCGGCCAGCAGGTCGAGGCTGTCGGACTGCGACAGCGGCGTCACCTCGATCGCGGTGTGGGGAGCGTGGCTGGTGCCCAGGGCATCCGGCTCGAGCGTCGGCCGATACATCAGCAGGAGCAGGAGCGGACGGTCGGCGAGCCGATCCGCCAATGCGCCCGATCAGCTCGATGGAGGCGGCGTCGGCCCAGTGCAGATCCTCGACGACCAGCACCAGCGGGCCGGCGGCGAGCCGCCGCTCCACCAGGACGCGGGTCGCCATGAAGATCTGGCGCTTGAGCTGCTCGGGCTCCAGATGGCGCAGGCGCGCGTCGTCACGCTCGAGGCCGAGCACCCGGGCGAGCGCGGCCACCATCGCGGCGCGATCCTCGTCGCCGACCCCGAGCGTGGTGAGGCCGGTGGCGAGCTTGCTCCGCGCGATCTCGACGGAATCGCCGTGCTCCACCCCGTAGGCGTCGCGCAGGAGGGCGGCCACCGCACCGTACGTCTGCTCCCCCAGCGCCGAGCACGCCGCGTGCCGGACGGTGACGCCCGCGAGGTGCCCGGCCGCCTCGAGGCGCGCGAAGAACTCCCGCTGCAGTCGCGACTTCCCCGCCCCGGGCTCGCCGATGAGGCTCAACAGCTGGGCGCGCCCCGCCCGCATGTACTCGAAGGCCGCTTGCATCCGCCGCAGCTCGGGCTCACGGCCCACGAGGGCCGCCGCCAGCCCGAGCCCCTCGAGGCCGCGGGCCGAGCGGGGCGCGGCGAGCGAGCTCAGCAGACGATGGACGGCTACCGGCTCGCTCTTGCCCTTGAGCCGGAGCTCCTCGCGCGGGGCGAAGGCGAAGGCGTGATGCGTGAGCTGATACGTCGCGTCGGATATCAAGATCTCGCCCGCGGGCGCCGCACTCTGCAGGCGAGAGGCCGTGTTGACGGTGTCGCCGGTGACCGCGTAGGCGGCGTCGGCGGCCGCGCCGATCCGGCCCGCCACCACCGGGCCCGTGTTGACCCCGATGTGCAGCGCGAGCGGCCGACCCACCCGGCGCTCCCAGCGGCGATTGAGCGCGTCCATCCGCTCGCGCATCAGGAGGGCGGCGCGCAGGCCGCGCTCGGGATCGTCCTCGTGTGCCCGCGGCGCGCCGAAGACGGCCATGACCGCGTCGCCCACGAACTTCTCGACGAAGCCCTCGTAGCGGTCGATCGACGCGGACATCTCGTGGAAGAGATCGCTCTGGATCGCGCGCACGTCCTCGGGATCGAGCCCTTCGCTGAGCGCGGTGAACCCGGCCAGGTCGGCGAAGAGCACGGTGACCGGCCGCCGGTCGCCTTCGGGCGCGGTGGGGGCGGCGGCGGCGGTGCCGGCGCGGAGGCGAGCCTGGCTCCGCACTTGGGGCAGAACGCGAAATCGGCGGGCGCTTCGAAGCCGCAGCCGCTACACGTCACGGGGACGGGGCGACGTCGATGAGGGTGCCCTCGATGCAGGTGACGGAATGGCCGCCGAGCCAGATCCCACCATCCTCCGCGAACCGCACCTCGACCCGACCGTCGCGATTCATCCGCCGTCCCTGGCTGGAGACGTAGGTGGCGCGGTCGAGCAGCTTCTCGCGCTGGATGACCGCGGCCACGCAGCCGTTGCCGCTGCCGCAGACCGGATCCTCGGGCACGTTGTGGGCCGGCGCGAACGAACGGACTTCCAGGTCGGCCGGCTCGCCACCGGCGTAGAACCCGAACACGTTGAGCCCGGTCATCGACCGGCCGGTGAGTGCCGCGATCGCCGCCATGTCCGGCTCGAGCTTGGCCACGGTGGCGCCGTCGCGAAGCTGGACGGTGAACCACACCGGGCCGACGTCGACGATGGCCGCGTGCCCGATGTCGCCGGTGGCGACGCCGAGCGCGGCGGCCGCCCGGGCCCGCTGGTCGGAGTCGGGGGTCCGGAAGGCGGGCGCCGGCAGCGCCAGGAACAACCGATCGCCCTCGATCCTCAGCTCCACCAGCCCCTTGCCGCACTCCTGGACGAGGCGGCCGGCACGCCGGGGCACGAGGCCGTGGCGGAGGAGCGCGTGCGCCGAGCCGATCGTTGGATGGCCGGCGAACGGCAGCTCGGCGGTGGGCGTGAAGATCCGCAGGCGGTAGTCGGCCGCCGGGTCCGAGGTCGGGCACACGAACGTCGTCTCCGAGAGGTTCGTCCAGCCAGCGATCTGCTGCATCCGGGCCGTCGAGAGGGCACCCCCCTCGAGGATCACCGCGACCGGGTTGCCCTTGAAGGGCACCCCCGTGAACACGTCGACCTGCTGGAACGCCACTGCCGTCATGCCGCAGCCTCCACGTTCGGCCGGTTCTTCTGGCCGACGCTCCAGTTTACGTCGAACGAGCCGAGCGATGGACTCGTGCTTCAACCCGCCGCGATGACGGCCGGCCGGCCGGCCAGGAATGCGCGCGAGAACTCCAGCGCGAAGCCCGACTCGCCGTGGCAGTCGCGAACCGCGATGCC
The DNA here is from genome assembly GCA_963827505.1 of uncultured Candidatus Rokubacteria bacterium. GTDB lineage: Bacteria > Methylomirabilota > Methylomirabilia > Rokubacteriales > CSP1-6 > AR5. Next base: position 2,316,889 of record CAWHBD010000001.1, read on the forward strand.
GTCTCGCTCCAGCCGCGCCATCAGCCCCTGGTCGAGCGAGCCGAACGCCACCGCGAGGACCGGCAGCGAGAGCGCCGCGGCCCGGCCCAGCGCCGCCGCCCCGGCGCCGAGCCCACCGGCGGTCGTGAACGCGACGACCCGGCGATCGGGGTGCGCGAGCTGGGCGGCGAGCGCAGCCAGCACCGCGTAGCCGGGCGTGGCGCCGATGGGCGACAGCGCCTCCCGCGGTCCCACTGCCTGCCACGCGGCCAGCGCTGGCACATCGCCGGTGGCCAGCGTGCCGGCCGGTGTCGCCTCGCGGGCCAGCGCCACCAGTCGAGCGGCCGGCATCGCCCCGGCGTCGCGCACGATGGCACGCTTGACGCGATCGAGCTCGGCCACGTCCCAGTCGGCCGCCGGCCGCGCCCGCACGTAGGGCGCCAGCTCCTCGATCACGAGGGCCAGGTCGCCGGTCGCCTCCGCGACGAAGTCGCCGCCCGGCCACGGCGCCCGGCCGATGCGCGCGATACGCGTGGCGCCCGGCACGACGCCGGGCGGTAACTCGCCGGCGTCGACCCCGAGCAGGATCACGAGATCGGCACGCGTCAGCGCGGCGTGGTCGGCCACCAGCGCGCCGAGCGCGAGCGGATGCGGATCGGCGAGGGCGCCCTTGCCCTTCCGCGTGGCCAGCACGGGCGCCGGCAGCGTCTCGGCGAACGAGCGGATCCAGCGCGCGTCGTCGGGGCCGCACTCGAGGCCGGTGACGAGCACCGGATGGGTGGCGATGGCCAGCGCAGCGCCGAACGTATCGAGACTGTCGGGTGTGGGTGGCGGCAGGGGCGCGGGGCGGCAGATCGCGGCCACGGGCACGGTCGACGCGTCGCTGACGCCGGGGGCCACGACGAGGTGCACGGGCCCGCGCCGATCGGCCATCGCAAGCTGAGCGGCGTGGGCGATCCAGTGGCCGGCCGAGCCGGCTTCGACGGTCACGGTGCCCTTGACCACCGGCGCCAGCAGCGCGGCGTCGGCGCCGGCATCGGTGACCAGGATCAGCGGCGCGCGGTCGCGCTGGGCGTGGGCGAGGCCGCGCACGAGCCCCGTCGGGTCGGTGAGCCCGGCGAGGGCGGCGCCGGGTCCGTCGCCCAGCTCGCCGCTCACCGCCGCCAGCACGCCGACCGCGGTGGCGTCGGGTGCCTCGACGATCTCAAGCGGTCGCCGGCCGGCGGCGGCTCGCAGGGCCGCCGGCGCGTCGGGTGCGACGAACACCCGGACAGCGCCCGCGCGGGCCAGCCCGTCGATCAGGACGTCGGCGACGGTGGTGCGGGCCATCACCACCGCCGCGTCGGCTGAGACCTCAGCGCGCCCAGGATTCGAACAACGGCCGCATGCGCTCCAGCGCCTTGGTCAGGTTGGCCTCGGAGTTGGCGTAGGAGATGCGCAGATATCCCTCGCCGTGGGCGCCGAACGCCGCGCCCGACAGGACCGCGACGCCGGCCTCCTGCAGCAACCGATCGGCGACCTCGGCCGAGGGGCGGCGAGTCCCGGTGATGTTGGGGAACACGTAGAAGGCGCCGCGCGGGCGCCGGCAGGTGACGCCGGGCAGACGGTTGAGACCGTCCACCAGCAGGTCGCGACGGCGCTTGAACTCGGCGACCATCCGCGTGACGGGGGTGTGGTCGCCCTGCAGCGCCGCCACGCCGGCCAGCTGCACGAACGAGGCGGTGCACGAGTTGGAGTTCACCATCAGGCGCGTCACGTGCTCGGCCAGGTCGGCCGGCATCACGCCGTAGCCCAGCCGCCAGCCGGTCATCGCGTACGACTTCGAGAAGCCGTCGAGAAGGATCGAGCGGGCGTGCATGCCGGGCTGGGCGTAGAACGACACGAACTCGCCCTCGTAGAGGAACTGCCGGTAGATCTCGTCGGTCATCACCGGAATGTTGCGCTCGGTGGCGAGGCGGGCGATGGCCTCGATCTGCCCACGGTCGAGCACGCCGCCGGTCGGGTTCTCCGGCGAGTTGACGATGATGAGCTTCGTCTTCGGCGACAGCCGCCGCTCGAACAGGTCCAGGTCGAAGCCGAAGTCGCTCTCCTCGCGCAGAGGGATCGGCACCGGTACGCCACCCACGAAGTTGATGACCGATTCGTAGATGGGGAAGCCGGGGTTCGGATAGATGACCTCGTCGCCACGGTCGACCATCGCCATGATCGTGAAGAACATGATCGGCTTGGCGCCCGGAGTGACGACCACCTGCTCGGGCGACACCGGGACGCCCCGCGTCTCGGCGGTGTGCTTGGCGATGGCCTCCCGCAGCTCGGGCAGACCCGCCGACGGCCCGTAGTGGGTGGCGTTGGCGTCGAGCGCGCGCTTGGCCGCCTCCTTGATGTGAGCCGGCGTGTCGAAGTCCGGCTCACCGATCTCCAGGTGGACGATCTCGCGCCCCTGCCGCTCCAGCGCCCGGGCCCGGGCCAGGACCTCGAACGCCGACTCGGTGCCCAGCCGGCTCATCCGTTCCGCGACCTTCATTGCTCGCCTCCTCGGGGAATGAGCCAGCATTATAGCCTCGTGGACTTCGTCGAGGTGCCGGCAGGGCCGTTCACGATGGGCTGGGAGGCCGGGCATCCCGGCGAGCGTCCGCCGCACGAGGTGTGGCTGGACGTCTTCGCCATCGCCACGACGCCGGTCACCAACGCCGAGTGGGCGGCCTGGCTCGACGCCACCGGCACGCCGCCGCCAGCGTTCTGGCGGGCGCCCGGTTTCGACGCGGCGGACCAGCCGGTCGTCGGGGTCTCGTGGGACGAGGCGGCGAGATTCGCGGCGTGGGCCGGCGCCCGGCTGCCGACCGAGGCCGAGTGGGAGAAGGCCGCGCGGGGCGGGCGCGCGGGCGCGCGCTACCCGTGGGGCGACGCCCCGCCGCCGGCTCGACGCTTCACGGCGCCGCCGACCGTGCGTACGACCCCGGCCAATCCGCTCGGCCTCCACGACCTGTCCGGCGTCTGTCACGAGTGGTGCGCCGACTGGCACCACGAGGGCTACTACGCGGTGTCACCGCCGGGCGATCCGCGCGGCCCGGCCGCGGGCACCCGGCGCGTGAGCCGCGGCGGGGCGTGGCGCCACGCCGATCCGTGGAGCCCGGTCGCCCATCGCTCGTCGCTGCCGCCGCATCTGCGCTACTCCGACTACGGGGTGCGGCTGGCCCGCGGGGGGCGCGTCAAACCTGCTACTATGACGCCGGAGCCCAGCCCATGAACCCGGCCGAGCGCTCGGTACTCCGGGAGGGCATCGTCGCCGGCCTGATCGGCGCCGCCGTCGTTGCGATCTGGTTTTTTGTCTTCGATCTCCTGCGCGGCCACCCCTTCCTGACCCCCACCCTGCTCGGATCGTTCGTCTTCTTCGGCGTCAGCACCCCGGCCGGCCTGGCGCCCGCGGTGGGCCCGATCCTCGGCTACACGGTCCTGCACGGCCTGGCCTTCGTGGCCTTCGGCATCGTCGCCGCCACCATGATGGCGATGAGCGAGCGCGAGCCGTCGCTGTTCGTCGCCTTCGTCATCCTCTTCGCCGCCTTCGAGGTCTGCTTCTTCGGCGTGCTGAGCATCGTGGGCCCGGCCATGCAGGCGGCGCTGGTGTGGTGGGCCGTGCTGGTCGGCAACCTGCTGGCGTCGATCGCCATGCTGTGGTTCTTCTTCCGCGCCCACCGGGCGCTGCCGCGCTCGCTGATCGGCTCCTGGGGCGGCGTCCTGCGCGAGGGCGTGATCGCGGGCCTGCTCGGCGCCGCCGTCGTCGCCCTGTGGTTCTTCGGCATCGACGCCATCCAGGGCGAGCCGTTGCGCACGCCGCACCTGCTGGGCACTGCCCTGCTACGGGGCAGTGGCGATCCGACGGCGGCGATGCTCGCCTACACCGTGCTGCACGGGCTGGCCTTCGTCGTGTTCGGCATCGTGGGGGCGCTGCTGATCGAGGGCGCCGAGCGGCAGCCGCTGCTGGTCTTCGCGCTGGTGATCCTGTTCACGGCCTTCGAGATCTTCTTCTTCGGCGCCGTCATCATCATGGCCAGCTGGATCCTTGACGAGATCGCCGGCTGGACCATCTTCGTCGGCAACATCCTCGCCGCCGCCGTCATGCTCGCCTACTACTTCAAGGGACACCGCACGCTCGCTCGTCGCCTCACCCAGGCCTGGGCCGAAGAAGAGTAGCGCCAGCCCCCCGCCGTCAGCCGTCGGCCCGGCCGACGGCGTTACCGAAGCGCTTCTGCATGACGTCCGCGAAGGACAGACCGCGATCGGCAACGATGCTGCCGCCGCGCAGGCGGTAGCCGGCGCCGTCGCGCGCGGCCGCTGGCTCGATGCCGGCGCGCAGGTCGCGGGCGCCGCGCAGCAGCCGCCGCCGGAACTCGATGATGGCGGCGTCGGTGGGGCCGAGGTGCTCGCGGGTGCGATCGGCGATCCAGCCCTGGCTGTCCTGGATCATCGCGTCCTGCTCGGACACGCCCTGGATGCCGGTGAAGGTGCGGCGCTTCTGGGCGTCGCGGTCGATGAGGTAGTCGTTGTCGCGGTTGCGGAGCGGGACGAAGCGCGCGTCGACCTCGGCGTGGACGGTGCGGCCGGCCCGGTAGGCCCGGCGCTCCTCCTCGGTGAGCGGCCGGTCGGGGTTCCACGTGTAGCAGAAGACCCACGCGGCCTCGTCGGTGATCGGCACCCACGTCTGTCCGTGGATGTTCTCGCCGGGGAAGGCGTTGGGGGTCAGCGCGTGGTTGGGCAGCATGAACTGCGCGATGCGCCAGTAGCGGGCGTCGCCGTCGGCCGTGCGGGCGGCCCCGGCGACGAACCCGACGTCGTGGCCGACCACCTCGAACTCCGGGCGGGGGTCGTCCCGCATCCAGCGCGTCCGCTGGCGGTCGACCGAGGAGCGGCTGACGGCGGCGTCGACCGCGTCGTCGGCCGACCACACCGGCATGTGCAGGAACGAGAAGTGGGCGGTGTCGAGCGCCCCCTCGCAGGCCTGGGCCCAGTTGCACTGCTGCAGCTTCTTCGACACGAACCGGTGGGCGGCCGGCAGCCGGGCGAACTCCAGCTCGGGCAGCGCCGGCGTGAGGGCGGAGGGGCCGAGGTAGGCCCAGACGAAATCGCCCCACTCGCGGGTGGGATAGGCGCCGGTCCGGACGCGCTCGCGAAAGCTGCTGGCGGGCGCCATGGTCGGCATGTCCACGCAGCGCCCGTCGACGTCGAACTTCCAGCCGTGGTACGCGCAGCGGAGACCGCACGCCTCGTTGCGGCCGAAGAACAGGTTGGCGCCCCGGTGCGGACAGCGGGGATCGAGCAGGCCCACGCGCCCGTCGGTGTCGCGGAAGGCCACGAGGTCCTCGTCCAGGACCTTCACGCGGACGGGCGGGCCGTCGGGGTCGGGCAGCTCCTGGGCCAGCAGCACCGGCAGCCAGAACCGGCGGAAGAGCTCGCCCATCGCCGTGCCGGCCCCGGTGCGGGTGAGCAGCTCGTTGTCGGCCGCGCTCAGCACCCCGCTACCAGAGGGCGTCCGGCATCGGCAGTCCCTTGAAGACGTCGGTCGGCAGCGGCGACGGCGCCGTCACTCCCAGTCGCTCGGCCAGCACGTAGAGCTGGCGGAGGTGCTGGCCGCAGTGCCACGCCGTGCGCTCGAGCAGATCGTGGGCGCCCTGCGGACCGTAGTAGATCTGCAGGACGCGGGTGAACTCGTCCTCGCCGGCGCCCTCGAACCAGCCGGTGATACGCCCGCGCACAAGCGCGCCCCAGCGGGCAACGTCGCCGCCGTCCCGCATGTCGACCGGCGCCCGCTCCTCGAACCACGTGTCCGGCATGCCGCCCCGGTCCATGGTGTCGACGAACGAGAGGCCGACCCGGAAGATGTGGAAGGCCAGATCGCGGATCGAGCGCTTGCGCTCGGGCGGGACGACGTCGAGCTGGCCGGCGTCGAGCCGGGCCACCAGCCCCTGCGCGGATTCGAGGATGCGGTCCATGCGCCGGGCGAGCTCCCGGGGCGGCAGCTGGGTGCTCTCGGTGTACGGCACCCCCAGCAGGGCCGCGTAGCCGGCCGGGTTCCAGCCGTGGACGGCCCGGTCGCCGACGGAGACGGCGGGCACGCGGGGAATGCCGAAGCGTTTGAGGTCCTCGACGCCGGACGGATCGGCCTGGATGTCGACGGGATCGAACTCGATCCCCCAAGACGTGAGCAGCTCCTTCGTCTTGGCGCAGGACGATCAGCCCGGGCGGTAGTACAGGCGCGGCTTCATGGTGGTCCTCCCCGTTGCAAGAGTACCCGGCGAGCGGGCTCAGCGCCCGCGGAACGTGGGCGCCGCCTTCTTCTCGGCGAAGGCGGTGACGCCGGCCCGGAAGTCCTCGGTGTGGCCGCAGGCGGCGATGCCCTGGGCCTCCAGCTCCATCTGGGTCTCCAGGCTCTCCCACGTCGACTGGTGGAGCAGGCGCTTGGCGATCCCGAACGACTTCGACGGCCCCTGGGCCAGCTCGCGGGCCAGCGCGTCGACCGCGGCCTTGAACTCGGCGTCGGGCACCGCCCGGGTGACCATCCCCCACTCGACGGCTTCGCGGGCGGTGAGCACGCGGTTGGTGAAGTACAGCTCCATTGCCCGCCGGAGGCCGACGAGCCGCGGCAGGAAGTACGACGACGAGCCGTCGGGGCTGGCCGCGATCCTGGAATACGCCATCGTGAACTTCGCCGATTCGGTGGCCACCACGAGGTCGCCGGACAGGGCCAGGCTGAAGCCGCCGCCGGCGGCCACGCCGTTCACCGCCATGATCACCGGCTTGTCGGTGCGGGCGAAGCGCGAGATGGCGCCGTGCAGGTAGGTCGTCAGCTCCTTGATATGGGCGCCGATGCGGGGGAGGTTCTCGACGAAGTCCTTGACGTCGCCGCCCGCGCAGAAGGCCCGGCCACTGCCGGTCACGACGACGCAGCGGACGTCGGGGTCCTCGTCGAGCTCGATGGCAGCGGTGAACAGCTCGCGGCCCAGCGGCAGGTTGAGGGCGTTGTAGGCGTCGGGGCGGTTCAGGGTGAGCGTGGCGACGTTCGCCGCCCGCTCGACGGTCACGTGCTGGTAGGCCATCGGGTTCCTCCGGGGTACGGGGTGCGCGATCAGCGGGGCCCGCCGCGCGCGCGCGCGACGTCGGACACGGCGTCGATGATCTCCTGGATCTGCAGCGGCTTGACGAGGACCAGGTCGACGCCGTGCGCGTGGCGCTCCTCGGCCGACAGCTCGACACCGAAGCCGGTGACGAGGAACACGGGCACCTGGGGGGCGACCTGCTTGACGGCTCGGGCCACCTGCCAGCCGGAGACGCGCGGCATGGCGAGGTCGGTGACCACGAGGTCGAACGGCTGAGCCAAGAAGCGGGCGATGGCCTCGCCGCCGTCTCCGAACGTCTCCACGATGTGGCCGGCCGACTCCAGGATGTCGCCGATCACGGCCCGCACCGGCGGCTCGTCGTCGACGACCAGGCAGCGCAGCCCCCGCACCGGCGGCGGCGGCGCGGCCGGGGGTGGCGCCGGTGCCGCCGGCTGCACGTCGGCGCCGCGTGGCAGCGACAGCCGGAAGGTCGAGCCCTGGCCCAGCTCGCTCTCGACCGCGATCGAGCCGCCGTGGCGGGAGATGATGCCATAGGTCATCGACAGCCCCAGCCCGGTGCCCTGCGGTCCCTTGGTCGTGAAGAACGGATCGAAGACCTTCTCGCGCACCTCCAGCGGCATCCCCACGCCGCTGTCGCTCACCACGATCTCGATCCGCTCGTCGACCAGCGCGGTCGCCAGCGTCAGGGTCCCGCCCTGCGGCATGGCGTCGAGCGCGTTCAGGATGAGGTTGGTCATCGCCTCCCGCAGCTCGGAGCCGTCCCCGAGCACCGCCGGCACCTCGACCAGGTGCGTGCACACATCGACCAGGATGCCGCGGCTGGTCGGCTCCTCCTTCCAGCGCGACTGGGTGATCTCGAGAGCGTCGCGGACGACCAGATTGATGTCGAGCGGGACCAGTGGCTGGTCGCGGCGGATGCGCGTGAAGTCTTGCAGCCGCTTCACGGTCTGGGCCCCGTCGAGGGCGGAGCGCTCGATCACCTGCAGCCACTGGCGCAGCTGCGGCTCCTGCACGCGGCGCAGCAGGAGCTGGGCGCGGCCCAGCACCGAGGCCAGCAGGTTGTTGAAGTCGTGGGCCACGCCGGAAGCCATCTCGCCCAGCGCGCGCAGCTTCTCGGTGCGGACGAGCTGGTCCTGGGCGGCCGACAGCTCGCCGTAGGCGCGCGTGCGGTCCTCGTACAGGCGCACGCTGGACAGGGCCAGCGCGGCCAGGTGGCCGGTGTTGAGCAGCAGCCGCTCCTCGGCCTCGGTGAAGGGCCGCTCGGCGCTGCGCAGGGCCAGCATGCCCAGCACCCGGTCGCGGGCGCTCAGCGGCACCCCGAGCCAGAAGCGCATCCGCAGCGAGGCGGCCACCGGCTTCACGCCCCGGCGCGCGCACTCGCCGGCGTAGTCGTCGGTCCGCAGGGGCTGACCCGATTCCAGCACCGTCGTCATGAGCCCCACTCCGCCGGCGGCGTAGCGCCGGGGCTCGCTGTCGTCGCGCTCGCCGTCGATCAGGCGCAGCGCGACCTCCATCTCGTCGCCCTCGTCCACCCGCAGGACCACCGCCATGTTGCGGATGTCGACGACGCGGCCGAGCTGGACACGGAGCGCTTCCAGCAGCGCGGCGCGCTCCAGCTCGCCGGTGACCGCCCGCGACAGCTCGTGCAGCACGGACAGCTCCTCGACCCGCTGCCGGTTCTCCTCGAACAGCCGCGCGTTCTCGATGGCCACGCCGGCCTGGCTGGCGATGGCCTCGACCAGGGCCAGCTCGCCCGGGGTGAAGTCGCGCCGCCGCTCCCACCACACCACCGCGAAGCCGCCGAGCATCCGGTCCTTGGTCACGACCGGCACGAACAGGTGGCTCCGGTGGGGGGCCCGCTCCCGGATGACCGGCGGCATCCGCGGATCGTTGGCGGCGTCGGCCACGAACACCGGGCGCCGGGTCCGCGCGGCCTCGGCGTAGATCGCGTGATCCACGAGCGACAGCCGCACGTCGCGCAGCGCCGCCAGCTGGACCGGCGGCACCCGGTACCCGGCCAGCGGCGTCAACCACTGGCCGGTCTCGTCGACCATCCAGAGGCCGACGGTGTCGGCCCCGAAGGTGGTGGCGACTTGGCGGAGGAAGAGCCGTACGAGGCTCTGGACGTCGAGCGTGGAGGAAACGGCCCGGCTGACCGAGAGCAGCGTCTCCGTCTCCGACAGCTTGCTCTGCGTCTGGCGGGCCAGCTCGACGTTCTCCATGGCCAGCCCCACCTGCGAGGCGATGCCGTCCAGCAGCCGCAGCTCGGCGGGAGCGAAGGTGCGGCCGGTGTGCCACCACACCAGGAACAGCGCGCCCACCGCCTGGCCGTGGGCCAGGGTCGGCGCGAACAGCATCGAGAACGGCGGCAGCCCGCGGATCCACTCGGCGTCGTACCCGGGATCGCGGTGAACGTCGGCGCTGCCCACCGGCTGGGCGCCCCGGAAGGCCGCGGTCAGGGCCGGGGCCCGGTCGAGCACGAGCGGGTTGCGCAGGAAGAAGTCGAGCAGGTCCCGGGGGACGTGGTAGCCGGCCGCCGGCACCAGCGCCTCCCGCCGCTCGTCCACGAGGTACACGCCGACCATGTCGGCGCCGAAGGCGTGGCCGACCTCGGCCGCCACCCCGCGCAGCAGGACGTCGGTTGGGCCCGGCTGCGACAGGGTCTGGCCCACGGCGAGCAGCGTGCGGGTCTCGCGCAGCCGCTCCTGGGCCTCGTTGAACAGCCGTGAGTTCTCGAGGGCCAGCGCGATCTGGCCGGCGATGGCCAGGGCGAGATCGCGCTGCCAGTCCTGGAAGCGCCCCGGCCGGTCACAGTAGTCGACCGTCAGTACGCCGATGATCCGATCCTGACGCAGCATGGGCACGATGAGGCAGGCGCGCAGCCCGAAGGCCTCGACCCAGGCGGCCGGGATCAGCGTCGAGGTCGCGCAGTCCTCGATGAGCAGCGGCTGCCGGGTCTCGATGACCTGCGCATTGGCGGGGATCGCGGCCGGCGGCTCCGCCGGCAGCGACTGGAACTGCTCCCACATGCGCGGCGTCTTGCGGCCGTCGGCGAACTGCGACATCAGCGGCACCACGCGGTCGCCGTCCCACAGCTCGAGCGTGCAGCGGTCGACGCGGCAGACCTGGGCGACCTTCAGCGTCACCCGCTTGAGCAGCCGGCGCGAGTCGAGCGTCGCCGACAGGATCTCGGCCACCTCGAGCAGCGCGCGCGTCTCGGTCAGCCGCCGGCTCGTCTCCGAGTAGAGGTTGGCGTTCTCCAGCGCGATGGCGGCCTGGGCGGCCAGCGAGCCCATCAGGGTGGAGGTCTCCGGGGTGATTGGTAGCGCCGAGGCGCGGTGGACGGCGAAGGCGCCGAGCACGCGGTCGCCGATCGCGATCGGGTAGGCGGTCATCCAGTTCAGCCCGTGCTGGCGCATCGGGTCGCCGTCGAGGAACCGGGGGTCGCTGACGGCCTCCGTCCACAGGATGGGCTCCCGGTGCTGCGCGACCCAGCCGACGGCCCCCTCGCCCAGCGCCAGCTCGTCGCGCAGCAGCACCGCCACCTCCTGGCCGCCGAAGGTCAGCGCCCGGCGCAGGCGCTGGGTGGCGACGTCGAAGGCCCAGATGCTGACGTAGGGCGCGTCGAAGAACTGGGCGATGGCCCGGGCCAGGTTCTGCAGCACCTCCTCGACGTTCAGCGAGGAGGACACCAGCCGGTTGACCTCCTCCAGGGCCCGCAGCCGCTCGGCGTAGTGGCGCGTCTCCTCGTACAGCCGCGCGTTGCGGACGGCCGCGGCGGCCTGGGCCGAGAACGACTGCAGCAGATCCTCGTCGTCGGGGCCGAACCGGAAGGGATGCTCGCGGAGGAGAACGAGCACGCCGAGCAGCCGCTCCCGGTCGAGGATGGGCGTGCAGAACAGGCTGCGCAGGCCGCGCTCGCGCGCCCAGTCCTGGGCGACGAAGCGGCCGTCGGCGGCGAGGTCGTCGATGGTGAGCGGCCGTCGCTCCTCGGCGACCCAGCCCACCGCTCCCTCGCCGAAGCGGAGGCTCGCGTTCTGGGTGGCGCCACCCAGCCCCGAGTCGGACGAGGCCTGCAGGCGCAGGGTGCGCGTGCCCTCGTCGGCGAGCCAGAACCCCACGAACGGCGCGCTCATGATCTGCACGGCGGCCTGGGCGATCGAGGTCAACACGTCGGCGGTGTCGAGCGAGGAGGTGACGAGGTGGTTGAGCCGGGCCAGTGTCCGCAGCCGCGTGGCCCGCGTCTCTGCCGCGTGGTAGAGCCGCGAGTTCTCCAGCGCGATGCCGGCCTGGGCGGCGAAGCTCTCCAGCAGGCCGAGGTCGTCGGGCAGGAACGGCTCGGCGCCGTCGTTCCGGCTCATCGCGATGGCGGCGTGCACGCGGCCGGCGATGACGACCGGCTGCACGATCGCGTGGCGCACGCCGAGAGCGACGAAGTCCGGCCGGGCGAAGGGCGAGCGGGGATAGTCGTTGGCGATCATCCCGCGCTTCTCGCTCACGGCGGCGCCGATGAGCCCGGTCCCCGGCACCGCCACCACGCTGGTCGGGCCCTCGCCGGTCCAGGCTCGCCGCACGAGGCGCCCGTCGGCGTCCACGAGGTAGAGCGCGGCGTCGGCGTCGAACAGCCGGGCCGAGCGCTCGACGATGAGGTCGAGGAGCCGCTCGGTGTCCAGCTCGGCGGCGAACTCGCGCTCGATCTCGGCCAGGGCGGCGGCTTGCCGACGCCGGGCCCGCTCCAGCGAGAAGAGCCGCGCGTTCTCCAGCGCCAGCGCCGCCTGGTCGGCGAAAGCCTGCAGCAGCTGCGCTTCCTCCTCGGTGAAGCGCCGGCCGGAAGCGTCGGACACGCCGAGGCCGCCGATCACCATGGCCTTCACGCGCAGCGGCACCGCCAGCGCGGCCCGCTCGCCGGAGCCCCGCAGCACCTCGCGCAGGTCCTCGGTCAGGGTCACGTCAGGATCGGTGAGGACGTCGGACGACCACAACGGGCGCCCCTCGGCGACGGCCCGGCCGAGGATGCCGAGCCCGGGCCGCAGCACGTGGCCGGGGTCGAAGCCACCGGTCGACCCCCCCAGCCCCAGCGCCACCAGCGAGCCGTCGGGCTGGCTCAGCATCAGGACGGAGGACCGCGCGCCGAACAGCGGCAGCACGCTCTCGACGGTGCGCGACACCACGTCGGTCACGTCCAGGCTCTCGGTCAGCGTCTGGGCCAGGCGGGCCAGCTGCTCGGCCTCCTGCCGGCGGCGCGCGGTCTCGGCGTAGAGCTGCGCGTTCTCCAGCGCCAGCGCCGCCTGGTCGGCGAAGGCCTGCAGCAGGTGGGCCTCGGCCTCGGTGAACGGGCGGCCGGCGCGATCGGAGATCGACAGCGTCCCGATCGTCTGGCCCTTGGCCCGCAGCGGCACGGTCAGCTGGGCGCCCTCGCCAGCGCCCCGCATGCGCTCGCGCACCTCGTCGGGAAGGGCGAGCGTCGGGTCGTTCGGGAGGTCGAGGCTCGTGACCGCCATGCCCCGCTCGATGGCCAGGGCCGAGGTCGAGGCGCCGGCCGGCAGCACGTGACCGGGGGTGAGAACGGTCGCCACCCGGCCCGCCATCGCCAGCGCCTCCAGCGCGCCGTCGGGACGCAGCAGGCGCAGGACCGAGGACTGCGCGGTGAACAGCGTGAGAACGCTCTCGGTGATGCAGGCACCGACCGCGTTGACGTCCAGGCTCTCGGTGAGCCGGCGGACCAGCCCCGTCAGCTCCTCGGCCTCGCGCCGCCGGCGCGTCGTCTCGGCGTAGAGGCCGGCGTTCTCGAGGGCCAGCGCCGCCTGGTCGGCGAAGGCCTCGGCCAGCCGCGTGTCCTCGGCGGCGAACACCCGGCCCGTCCGGTCGCCCACAGCGAGGGCGCCCACGACCCGGTCACGCACGATCAGCGGCACCCCCATGACCGCGCGGTCCGTGCTCGAGGCCAGCGTCTCGCGCACGTGCTCGTCATAGCGGATGAGCGGGTCGAGCAGGGAGTCCGGGCTGGCGTGGGTGCGCCGCTCGGCGGCGGCAAAGCCGGCCAGGCCGGTCCCCGCCGGCAACTCGCGGGCCCAATGGTAGGTGCTGCCCTGAGAGACGCTGAGCGCGACCATGCGGCCGCCCTCCACAATCCGGTAGAGGGCCGACGACCGAGCGCCGAGCAGCGTGCAAATGCTGTCGGCGACGCGCTGGCCGACGAGGTCGGGGTCGAGCGTCTCGGACAGCACGCGGCCGAGGTCGGCCAGCGCGCGCATGCGCGTGGCCTGCTGGCGCGCCTCCCGGTACAGCCGCGCGTGCTCGAGGGCGACCGCGGCCTGGCCGGCGAACGCCTCGGCCAGGTCCTGGTCACGGGGCGTGAACGGCCGCCGGGCCCGGAAGGTGAGCACGCCGATCATCCGATCACCCAGCTTGAGCGGGACGCCGAGGAACGTCGTGTAGCCCAGCCGGAGGTCGGCGGCCAGGTGCTCGGCGACGGCGCCGGCCTGGGCGTCGAGGTCGAGGACGAGCGAGTGTCCGGCCTTCATCACCCGGCCGCTGAGGCTCTCGTCCATGCGCAGACGCGGGCGGAGCATGGTCTCGACGGCGGTGCCGGCCAGCCCGGCCACGACGAGATCGTCGCCCTCCAGCAGGCGGAAGCCCGCATTGTCGACGGCGAGCAGCCGGGCCGCCTCCTCGGCGATGGAGGTCAGCAGTGGCTCGGTCGGCGCCATCGCGCCGATCTTGGTGTTGATCTCCAGCAGCGCGTTCAGGTAGGCGCGGCGCGTCTGCTCGTCGAAGAACAGCCGCGCATTCTCGATGGCGATGGCCGCCTGGTCGGCCAGCGACTGCAGCAGCGCCACCTCCTCGTCCGAGTACGGGCGCCGGTCGTGGGTGCCGATGGCGAGCGCGCCGATCACCCGGGTGCCGACCATCAGCGGCACCCCCGCCGACGACGCGATGCCCCGGGCGAGCAGCCGCGCGGCGTTGCGCACACGCGGATCGCCCTGTAGATCTGGGATCGCCACCGGGGCGCGCTGGGCGACGATGAGACCGACGAGTCCCTCGCCTACCGGCAGCGTGCGCACTTCCTCGGGCGTGGTGACCAGCCCCGCCGAGGCGCCCAGCGTCAGCTGCCGGGCATCCTCGTCGAGCAGCCACAAGCGCGCGACGGTGCAGCCGAACAGCTCGACGGCAGCCTCGACGACGCGCTCGAGGACCTGATCGCCCGAGAGCGTCGCCGTCAGCCCCTGGGCCAGGCGGGCCAGCGTCTCCAGCCGCCGGCTCTTCTCCTGCGTTTCGGCGACCAGCGCGGCCCGGCCGACGGCGAGCCCCACCTGCAGGGCCACGCCCTGCAGCAGGGTCACCAGGTCGGCGTCAAACTCGCGCCGCTCCGGCGTGACCAGGGCCAGCACGCCCCAGATCCGGCCCTCGGCGAAGATCGGCAGCGCGAGCTGGGTGTGAAACTGTCCGCCGCTGATCGCCCCTCGCAGCACCGGGTCCCGTATGAAGGGCGAGGTCGTGAGGTCGGTGACGACGAAGCGACCGCTCCGGACCGCCTCGCCGGTGTGCGAGGCGTCCACCCGACGCTCGCGCAAGCGGTCGGCCTGCTCCGCACTGAGGCCCCGGCTGGCGATCAGGATCAGCCGCTCGCCGGCCGGATCCAGGCGGTACACCATGCCGACGCGCATGCCGGCCACCGCCAGCACCACGTCGAGGGTCTGCTCGGCGGTGGTGGCGAGGTCACCCTTCGAACCCATGGTGACGGCGGCGGCGTGGAGCGCCTCCAGCTCGCGGCTGCGCCGTTCGATCTCGGGCCCGGACGGCACCCGCCGCCGGCTCAGCGACGCTCCCCGATGCGATGCAGCTTCATGAGGTTGGTGGTGCCGGCCACCCACATCGGCGCCCCCGAGATGATCACGATGACGTCGTTGATGCCGACCGAGCCATCGCCGAGAAGCGCGCGCTCGATCTCCACGATCATGTCGTCGGTCGTCTCGAACTTGCGGATCAGCCGCGAGGACACGCCCCACGACAGGGTCAGCCGGCGCCGGACCTCGACCGACGGCGTGAAGGCGATGATGGGGACGTCGGGCCGCTGGTGGGAGATCAGCCGCGCCGAGAACCCCGACTGCGTGAAGGCGACGATGGCCCGGGCGTGGAGCGCGGTGGCCGCCATGGCGGCGGCATCGGAGACCGCCTCCGGGAACCCGACCTGCGCGTTGCTCCGGCGGCGGCGGATCGGCTCCTGCTCCATGACGGCCTGCTCGGCCCGGGCGGCGATCCGGGCCATCATCTCCACCGTCTCGGCGGGATAGCGGCCGGTAGCCGACTCCGCCGAGAGCATGACGGCGTCGGCGCCGTCGAAGATCGCGGTGGCGACGTCGGAGACCTCGGCCCGGGTAGGCCGCAGGTGGGTGACCATCGACTCCAGCATCTGGGTGGCGACGATCACCGGGATCTTGGCAGCCCGGGCCTGGCGGACGATCTCCTTCTGCAGGTGCGGCACGTCCTCGAGCGGCACGTCGACCCCGAGGTCCCCGCGCGCCACCATGACAGCGTCGACGGTAGTCAGGATGCCCGGCAGGTTCTCCATGACCTCCTGGCGCTCGAGCTTGGCCACGATCGGCAGCCCGGCGCCCTGCTCGGCCAGGAAGCGCCGCACCTCGGCGATGTCGGCGGCCGAGCGCACGAACGAGATGGCCACGAAGTCCACGCCCTGCTCGATGCCGAAGCGGAGGTCGTCGCGGTCCTTGTCGCTCAGGCACGAGACCGGCAACGCCACCCGCGGCAGCGACAGCCCCTTGTGATCGCTGATGCGCCCCCCCTGCACCACGCGGCAGCGGACCTCGTCCGGTGTCGTCTCCTCCACGCGGAGCTGGATCATGCCGTCGTCCATCAGCACCTGGTCGCCGACCTTGACCTCGCGCAGCGTCTCGGGGGGCGCGACGTAGGCGCGCTCCACGGTGCCCACGCAGGGACGGCGCGACAGCGCGAACGGGCGGCCCGGCTCGAGGTCGACGCGGCGGCCGCCCCCCTCGCCGAAGGTGCCGAGGCGGATCTTGGGCCCCTGGAGGTCTTGCAGGATGGCCACCGGCCGGCCCCAGCGCACCTCTCCTTCACGGATGCGAGCGACGACCTCGGCGTGCTCGGCGTGGGTGCCGTGCGAGAAGTTGAGGCGGGCGACGTCCATGCCGGCCGCGACCAGCCGGTCGAGCTGCTCGACGCTGGAGGAGGCGGGGCCGATGGTGCAGACGATCTTCGTGCGCCGCATCCGAAGGCTCCGCACGTCGCTCCCGGTCGTCATACGCCCTTCAGCACCGGCTTGAGGAACTGGCCGGTGTAGGACCGCGGCCTGCTGAGCGACCGCCTCCGGGGTGCCGGTGGCGACCACGCGCCCGCCCGCCTCGCCGCCCTCGGGGCCGAGGTCGATCACCCAGTCGGCGGTCTTGATGACGTCCAGGTTGTGCTCGATGATCACGACGGTGTTGCCCTGCTCGACCAGCCGGTTGAGGACCTCCAGCAGCTTCTCGATGTCCGCGAAGTGCAGGCCGGTCGTCGGCTCGTCCAGGATGTAGAGGGTGCGGCCGGTGGCGCGCCGGGACAGCTCGGTGGCCAGCTTCACGCGCTGGGCCTCGCCGCCCGACAGCGTCGTCGCCGACTGCCCGAGCCGGATGTAGTCGAGGCCGACGTCGTCGAGGGTCTGCAGCTTCTGCTTGATGACGGGGACGGCGTCGAAGAACCCGAGCGCCTCTCGCACCGTCATGTCGAGCACCTCCGCGATGCTGGTGCCCTTGTAGCGGACCTCCAGCGTCTCGCGGTTGTAGCGCTTGCCCTTGCACACCTCGCAGGTGACGTAGACGTCGGGCAGGAAGTGCATCTCGATCTTCACGAGCCCGTCGCCCTGGCAGGCCTCGCACCGCCCGCCCTTGACGTTGAAGGAGAACCGGCCCGGCTGGTAGCCGCGCATGCGGGCCTCGGGCGTGCGCGCGAAGAGCGTCCGGATGAACGTGAAGACGCCGGTGTAGGTGGCCGGGTTGGAGC
This sequence comes from uncultured Candidatus Rokubacteria bacterium, assembly GCA_963827505.1. Lineage (GTDB taxonomy): Bacteria > Methylomirabilota > Methylomirabilia > Rokubacteriales > CSP1-6 > AR5. Next base: position 2,334,000 of record CAWHBD010000001.1, read on the forward strand.
GGGGCGTGCGGCCGATGGGCGACTGGTCGATGTCGACGACCTTGTCGACGTGCTGGGCGCCCTCGATGCGGGTCGTGGGCGCCCGGCCGCTCCTGGGCCCGGTACAGCATCTGGGCCAGCGCCCGGTACAGGATGTCGTTGACGAGCGTGGACTTGCCGGAGCCCGACACGCCCGTCACGCAGGTGAAGGTCGCCGAGCGGGATGCGCACCGCGTCCGATCTTCAGGTTGTGCTCGCGCGGCTCGTGGATCGTGAGGAACTGGCCGCTGCCCCGGCGCCGGTTGACCGGCACCTCGATGCGGCGGGCCCCCGACAGGTACTGGCCGGTGAGCGAGCGGGGATTGGCGACGATCTCGTCGGGCGTGCCGACGGCGACGAGGTGGCCGCCCAGCTCGCCGGCGCCGGGCCCGAGGTCGACCACGTAGTCGGCGGCGCGGATCGTGTCCTCGTCGTGCTCGACCACCAGCACGGTGTTGCCGAGGTCGCGCAGGCGCTTGAGAGTGTCGAGCAGCCGGCGGTTGTCGCGCTGGTGCAGGCCGATCGACGGCTCGTCGAGGATGTAGAGCACGCCGACCAGGCTGGAGCCGATCTGGGTGGCCAGGCGGATGCGCTGGCCCTCGCCGCCGGACAGCGTGCCGGCCGGCCGGTCCAGCGTGAGGTAGTCGAGCCCCACGTTCATCAGGAAGCCCAGCCGCTCGCGGATCTCCTTGAGCACGCGGCGGGCGATGGCCGCCTCGCGCTCGCCGAGCGTCAGCGTGGCGAAGAAGGCGCGCCGCTTCCTTGATCGTGTAGCGCACGACGTCGGCGATGGAGCGGCCGGCGATCTTGAGCCCGAGCGACTCCGGCCGCAGGCGGGAGCCGCCGCAGGCCGGGCACGACCGCTCGGCCATGAACGCCTCGATCTCGCCGCGGGCGTCGTCGGACTGCGTCTCCCGGTAGCGGCGCTCGAGCACCTTGACCACGCCCTCGAAGCCGCCCTCGCGGTCGCCGAACAGGATGACGTCGCGCGCGCTCTTGCGGAGCTTCGACCACGGCTCGTCGAGCGAGAACTTGTGCCGCTTGGCGAGCGCCTGCAGCGTCTGCCGGAAGTAGGTCGTCTCCCGCGGGCCCGCCCACGGCGACAGCGCCCCCGCCTTGAGCGAGCGAGCCGTGTTCGGCACCAGCCGCTCGGGGTCGATCTCCCAGCGGGTGCCGATGCCGCCGCACTCCGGGCAGGCGCCGTACGGGTTGTTGAAGGAGAACATCCGCGGCGAGACCTCGGGAAAGGAGATGCCGCAGTCGGCGCACGCCAGCCGCTCGGAGAAGACCATGGGCTCGGCGGTGATTGGGGTGGTGGAGCTTCTGTCTCTGATGTCTGGCCGAGCTCTCGAAGCTGGGGTGCTCGTGCGACCCCCTTGATTGGTCTGGGCTGGGGGGACCATTCTGCTCCCCCCAGACCCCCCGATTCGCGTGGCGTCACGGCGTACCGTACTTCCAGACTCGGCGCCTCGCGTCGTGTCACGGCCGCCCGTACTGCTCTCAGCGCGGCCGTCGGCGTCGCCGGATGTGATGGGTTCGACTTGCACGATGCCGTCGGCGAGGCGGAGGGCGGTCTCCAGGGAGTCGGCGAGGCGGGGGCCGAGGTTGTCGCGGACGATGAGACGGTCGATGACGACCTCGATGGTGTGCTTGCGGTTCTTGTCGAGGTCGATGTCCTCGCCGAGCTCGCGGATGGTGCCGTTGACACGGACGCGGGAGTAGCCCTGCCGCTGGAAGTCGTGGAAGAGCTTCTTGTACTCGCCCTTGCGGCCGCGGATGACCGGGGCCAGCACGAGCAGGCGGGTGCCGGCCGGCAGCGTCAGCACGCGATCGACCATCTGCTGCACGGTCTGGGCGGAGATGACGCGGCCGCACTTCGGGCAGTGCGGCACGCCGACCCGCGCGAAGAGCACGCGCAGGTAGTCGTAGATCTCGGTGACGGTGCCGACGGTCGAGCGCGGGTTCTTCGAGGTCGTCTTCTGCTCGATCGAGATGGCGGGCGACAGGCCCTCGATCGAGTCGACCTCGGGCTTCTCCATCTGCTCGAGGAACTGGCGCGCGTACGCCGACAGCGACTCGACGTAGCGGCGCTGCCCCTCGGCGTAGATCGTGTCGAACGCGAGCGAGGACTTGCCCGACCCCGACAGCCCGGTGATCACGACCAGCTGGTCGCGGGGGATCTCGACGTCGATGTCCTTGAGATTGTGCTCGCGAGCGCCCCGGACGACGATGCGATCGCTGGCCATATCTGATTATTATGCGGCCGGTGCCTAGGGACCACAATGAAGTGGGCCCGCGATCACAACGAACTCGCCTGCTTAAGCTCCTTCCCCGGCCCTCCATCGTCGAGGACCCGGGACGCGGTCAGCCCGAGCGGCAGCGCGACCAGGGCCGGGTACCGCGCCAGCGTTTCCAGCCAGATCCCACCACCGGGCACCAGCACCGGCAGCGCCGCCAGCGCCACGAACACGGCGGCGCCGACGCTGGAGCCGGCCAGGGCGGCCGCCCGACCGTCGGCCAGCCGCGCCGGTGTCCACGCCGCCGCCGCCAGCCCGAGGCCGAGCAGGAGCAGCCGCCAGGGGTCCGGCGACCAGGCGGCGAGCGCGGTGGCCCCGGCGACCACGGCCGCCCACACCGCGGGGCGGGACCCAGCGGTGACGGCCAGCCGCCCGCGCAGGGCGATGGCCGCCGTCACCAGGAGCACACCCACCGCGCCGAGCACGAGCGCGGCCAGCACAGCGCCGGAATGCACACCGAGGGCGCGCGGCGGCAGGCGGAGCAGGGGCGCCAGCGTCGAGCCGCCGAGGGCGAGGTCGGGGGCTGCCGCGCCGGCGTACACGCCCCAGCCGACCGCGGCGGTCACCGTGGCCATCAGCACGAGCGGCCCCGCGGCCGCCGGGCGGCCCCGGCCATCCAGCGGCGGGACGAGCGCCAACGCGCCACCGACGAGCGTGACGAGGGCGCCGAGCGCGGCGGGCAGCATCCATGGACCGCGGGTCGGCGCGTCGGCCCAAGCCACGCCGGTGGCCGGCGCGCTCGGCACGCGGCGGCCGGCCTCGAAGCGTAGCCGCGCGCCCGCCTCGACCGCGAGCTCGTCGCCGGGTCGCAGCGTGAGCGTCTCGCCGGCGCCCAGCCGCCACTCGCGCACCGTTGGCGGCGTCGCGTCCCGCTCGACGACGCGATAGAGGCCGGCCGAGAGCACGGTCACGCGCTGGCCCTCGGTGAAGCTCAGCCGGGCCGGGCGCGGGAACCGCTCGCCCGTCTGCACCCACCCGCTCGCGTCGGGAAACGTGAGCGCCGCCGGCCGGCCGCCGTGGCTCCACGCGGTCCACGGCGCGGCCCACGTGCGCGAGGCCACCGCGGCGAGCGGCAGGACGAGCCCGAGGGCCGCGAGCACGAGCACGGCGGGCCCGATGCGCCGTGCGGCCGGTAGCAGCGGCACCAGCACCGCCAGAGCGGCGGCCGCCCCTACGCCCACCCACGGGCCCGCGCCGAGCAACCCGGCGGCGTCGCCGGCGACCGCGAAGTCGGCGGCCAGCCCGAGCGTGATAGCGAGCACGGCGGCGGTGGCGGTGACGGGGTTCGCGCCGAGCGGGCGGCGGGTGGCGGCCAGCAGCGCGACGAGCGGCGCGACGAGCGCGCCGAGCGCCAGCCACGGCGCCTCGGCGTCGCCGGCGGCCACGCGCAGGACCACGGCCGTCAGCAGCACGGGCTGCAGCCAGACGGCGGCGGCGGCCAGCGCGGTCATTCGCCGCGCACGAGGACGCCGATGGCGATGCCCGTCGCCAGCAGGGGCGCGACGAGGCCGACGTACCACCAGAGCAGGCTGACGCCGGCCAGGCGGACGGCCCCAGGAGCGGCGGGCGCGAGGGCCAGCAACGGAGCGCCGGCGAGCAGGGCGAGCAGGACGAGGATCGCCGTCCGACGCCGGCGAGGCACTGACATCGGGCGGGATTATAACGCGAGGGGCTTCCCCGAATCGGTATGCTGGCAGTCGACGTCTCAAACAGACTGCCTGGAGAGGAGCGTGCATGGCCGACACGATCCAGCGCGTGCTCGTGGTGACAGCGCACCCCGACGACTCGGAATTCGGCGCGGGTGGCACCATCGCCAAGCTCGCCAAGGACGGCTGCGAGATCACCTACATCATCGTCACCAACGGTAACAAGGGCTCGAGCGACCGCACGATGACGCCGGAGCGGCTGGCCGCCATCCGGGCCGAGGAGCAGCGCAATGCCGCCCGTACCCTGGGCGTGGCCCGCGTGGAGTTCCTGGGCTACCCGGACGGCGAGGTGGAGGACACGCGCGAGGTCCGCCGCGAGGTGACGCGGCACATCCGCCGGTGGCGGCCGGACCTGCTCATCTGCCAGAGCCCCGCCCGCACCTACAACCTGGGCGCCTCCCACCGCGACCATCGCACCGTGGGAGGCGTGGCGCTCGACTGCGTCTATCCCCTCGCCCGCGATCACATGGCCTTCCCCGAGCTGATGCCCGAGCTCGAGCCGCACAAGGTGCGGCAGGTCTACGTGATGCAGTGGCAGAACCCGCAGCTCGTCCTCGACATCTCCGACGTCATCGACCTCAAGCTGCGCGCGCTGGCCTGCCACGCCAGCCAGTTCGCCGATTTCAAGGCGGTCGAGAAGCGCGTGCGCGAGCGCTCCGGCGAGATCGGCCAGGCCAAGGGCTTCGCCCACGCCGAGGGGTTCGATCACATCGTGCTGCCGTGAAGCTCACCGCGGGAGGGCTGGTCGCGCTCAGCCTGGGGCTTGCCGCCGGCGGCATCGGCGCCTACGTGCTGCTCTTTCGGGTGGCCGCCGTGCGCAACCACCCCGAGGGCTACGTCGTCGCGATGGGGCTGGCCACGGCCCTGGCGGCGGTGGCGCTGGCCCGCGCGCGGCGCTGGTTCACGTGGCTGGGGCTGGGGGTGACGGTCATCCTCCTGGTGGGCAGCGTCTTCTTCAACTTCGTCGCCGCCCGCGTGCCCACGACGCCGACGGCCCTGAAGGTGGGCGAGCCGGCCCCGGACTTCACGTTGTCCGACGCCGCGGGCCGGTCCGTCACCCTCAGCGACTTCCGCGGCAAGAAACCGGTCGTCCTCGTCTTCTACCGCGGCGCCTGGTGACCGTTCTGCGTCGCGGAGCTCCAAGGTCTTGGAGCGGCACTGTCGGAGGCGGAGAAGGCCGGGGTCGAGATCATCGCACTGTCGCCCGATCCCAACGAGCACAGCCAGCGGCTCGCCGAGGGGCTGCGCCTGGCCTATCGGTTCGTCTCCGATCGCGACCTGACGGTGACCCGCCGCTACGGGCTGGTGCACCCGCGCGGCGGCTCGGAGGGGCAGGACGTGCCGCGCCCGGCCACGGTAGTGCTCGACCGCAACGGCGTCGTGCGCTGGTTCTCGGTCACTGCCAACTTCCAGGTGCGGCCCGATGCCGCCGACGTCCTGCGCGCCGTGCGCGCGCTCTAGGACCGCCGTGACCGAGCAGGCGCTGATGCTGGCCCGGCTGGCGACCACCTCTGCGATGCTGCGCGAGCTGACCATCGACGTGACGGCCGAGCAGGCGGCGCGGCCGCCGGCGCCCGGCGAGTGGTCGGTGCTCGAAATCGTACGCCACCTCGTCGAGGGCGACCGCGACACCCTGCTGCCGCGGCTCCGGCGGATGCTGGCCGAGATGCGGCCCGTGTTTGCGCCGAGGGTCAGCGACGCCGGCGACACCAGTGACGTGACCACGCTCGTGGCCGCGCACGGCTCGGCCCGCGCCGAGGTGCTGAAGATCCTGGGCGGCCTCGACGCGGCCGGCTGGCGGCGCGAGGGCGTGAGCCCCAGCCGCGGCGTCCTCACCGTCGAGGGCTACGTGCGCAGCACCGATGCCCACGATACCGAGCACCTGCGGCAGATCCACGAGGCGCGGGCCCGGCTCGGCCTGCGGCCCAAGCGGTGCGAGGCGCGGGCGCCGCTGGCCGTGCCCGAGCTGATCGCGGCAATGACGGCGGCGGCGGGACGGCTGCGCGCAGTGGCGGCCGGCCTCGACGAGGCGCAGCGCCGCCAGCGTCCGCTCCCGGCCGAGTGGGGTCTGAACGAGGTGATGGCCCACCTGCTCCACGTCGAGACGAAGCTGTTCCTGCCCCGCCTGCGGCGCATCGCCGCCGAGGACTGTCCGACCTTCGCGCCGTTCAGCCCCGAGGCGTGGGCGCGGGAGCGCGATCACGGCCTGACGCCGTTCGACGACTCGCTGGTTGCCTTCGAGCGCGCGCGGGCCGAGACCATCACCTTTCTGCGTGCGCTGCCGGCGGGCGCCGGCGAGCGCCCCGCCGTCTCCGGCTTCTTCGGGCCGATGACGCTGTTGCAGTACGCGACCCACGCCGCCGACCACGACGTCGAGCACCTCGCCCAGATGGCGCGGGCCCGGGCGACCGCGCTGGGCCCGCGCTGATGACGGAGTTTGCCAGCCCGACCGTGCGGCGGGTGCAGGCCGCGCTGCAGGCGCTGGGGCTGGGCCACGAGATCGTCGACCTCGGGCTCTCGGCCCGCACCGCCGCCGACGCCGCCGGCGCCGTCGGCTGCCGGGTCGACCAGATCGCCAAGTCGCTCGTCTTCCGCCTGCGCGAGTCGGGGCGCGCGCTGCTCGTCGTCACCAGCGGCACCCACCGGGTGAACGAGGCGCGAGTCGCCGCACTCGTCGGCGAGCCGCTCGACCGCGCCGACGCCGACTTCGTGCGGGCGGAGACGGGCTTCGCGATCGGCGGGGTGGCCCCGGTCGGTCACGTCAAGCCGGTGGTGACGCTCATCGACGAGCACCTGCTGACCTTCGAGGAGATCTGGGCCGCCGCCGGCCATCCCAACACGGTGTTCCGGCTGCGGCCGGCCGACCTCGTGACCATGACGGGCGGGCGCGTGGCCACCGTGGCCTGAACGTTCCGGCCTACCCGGGCTCACGGTAGAATGGCCCGGTGAGCCGCCGCAGCATCACGCTGCTCCCCGTCGTCCTCGCGCTCCTCGCCTCCGTCGCCGTCGCCGGTCCGGCACTCGTCCCGCCCAGTGCGGGCGAGCTGAAGGCGGCCGCCGACACGCTCACCGGCCCCGGCATGGAGGGACGCCGCTCCGGCACACCGGGCGGCGACCTCGCCGCCCGCCAGCTCGCCGACTGGCTGAAGGCGGCGGGCCTGCGGCCGGGCGGCGAGGGCGAGTCGTTCTTCCAGTCGTTCGTCGTCGCCACCGGGGCGCGCATCGCGGCCGGGACCTCGCTGCGATCGCTGGCCGGCGGAGCGCCGGGGATCGAGACCGGTCGCGACTGGACGCCGCACGGCGGGTCGCTGCGCGACACCGTCACCGGCGAGGTCGTCTTCGTCGGCTACGGGATCAGCGCGCCCGAGGCTGGCTACGACGACTGGGTCGGCGTGGACGCGCGCGGGCGCATCGCGGTCGCGCTGGAGGGCGCGCCGCCGCACCTGGCCGGCCCCCGGCCGAGCCGGCTCGACAAGCTCATCGCCGCGCGCCGCGCGGGCGCCGGGGCGCTGCTGATCGTCGCCGACCGGTTGCCGTCGCTGGTCGCGACCGCCACCGCGGTGCGCCTCGTCTCCGGCGCGCTGACGCCGGCCGGCGCCGACACGCTGCTGGCCCCGGCCGGCATCACCACCGCGCGGCTGGCCCAGTCGATCGCCGAGCGACGAGCCCCGGCCTCGCTGGCGATCGGCGTCACCGCCGAGGTCCGGGTGGCGCTGGAGGCCGCCGACCGTACCGCCGTCAACGTGGTCGGCGTGCTGCCCGGCCGCGATCCCGCGCGCGCGGCCGAGGCCGTCGTGCTCGGCGCCCACTACGATCACCTCGGCGTGGTGGGCGGCACGCTCCACCCCGGCGCCGACGACAACGCCTCCGGCACCGCCGTCGTCGTCGGCCTCGCTCGGGCGTTCGCCGCCGCCGGCCCGCTCGACCGCACGCTGGTCTTCGCGCTGTTCGGCGCCGAGGAGATCGGCCTCGTCGGCTCCGGCCATTACGTGCGCCAGCCGGCAGTCCCGATCGACCGCACGGTGGCCATGCTGAACTTCGACATGGTCGGACGCCTGGGCGGCGGCAAGCTCACGGTGGGCGGCGTCGAGAGCGGCCGCGGTCTGCGCGACATCGTCGGCGAGGCGGCGCGCGCGCTCGCGGTGGGCGTGAACCTGCGCGACTCGCCGTTCGGCCCCTCCGATCACACCCGCTTCTACGACGCGGGGACGCCGGCCCTGTTCTTCCACACCGGCGCCCACGCCGACTACCACCGGCCCGGCGACACCGCCGACAAGCTCGACGCCGTCGGCATGGCCCGGGTGGCCGCGGTGGGCGCGCGGGTCACCGAGCGGCTGGCCGCGGGCGACCGCCCGGCCTACGTGACGCTCACGCGTCCGAACCGCGGGCGGGAGCGCCGCGAGGCGGGCGCGGCGGCCCCCGTCTTCCTCGGCGTGGGCGGCGAGGGCGGCAGCGAGGCGGACGGGCTACGGCTCTCCCGCATCGTGCCCGACAGCGCCGCCGCCCGGGCCGGGCTGCGGGAGGGCGACGTTCTCGTGCGCATCGACGAGCGCGCGCTGAACGGCCTCGAGGACCTGCTGGCCGCGCTGCGCACCCACCGGAGCGGCGATCAGGTCCGCCTCCGCTATCTCCGCGACGGCCTCGAACACGACACGGCGGCGACGCTGGACGCCCGCCCCTGAGAGGACCCGGCATGGCCGACCAGGACCCGCGGGACGCCGCCACGCTCGGCGAGATGATGCGCCGGCGTGCCGCCGCCTCGCCCGAGACGCAGTACTTCTCGCTATTCGACGAGACGGTGACCTACGGGCGGCTGTGGGCCCAGGCCGGGCGCTACGCGGCCGGGCTGGCCCGCGCCGGCGTGCGGGCCGGCGACAAGGTCGCGCTGATCTACCCGACCTGCGCCGAGTTCTTCTACACGTTCTTCGGCTGCACGCGGCTGGGCGCCGTGCCGGTGCCCCTCTACCCGACGCTCGGTGTCGAAGCCACCGGCGGCGTGCTGCGCAACTCCGACGCGGTGGTCGTCGCCACCATCGGGTGGTTCCGGCCCGGCGTGGACGAGAGCGTGGCGCTGGCCCCCAACGTGCGCGGGATCGTCGAGCCCAACGACCTCGACGTCGAGGCGCCGGCGCCGCCCGACCATCCGGCCGGTCCGGATGATCTCGCTTTCATCCAGTACACCTCGGGCAGCACCGGCCAGCCGCGCGGCGTGATGCTCACCCACGCCAACGTCATGGCCACGTGCCGCTTCATGTCGGAGGCCGCCGCGATCACGGTGGAGGACCGGGTGGTGTCGTGGCTGCCGCTCTATCACGACATGGGGTTGATCGGCTGCGCCTTCACGCCGCCACTCACCGCCACCCCGCTGTGGCTGCTGCCGCCCGACCTGCGCAACCCCCGGGTATGGCTGGAGCTCGTCACGCGGATCAAGGCCACCTTCACCGTCTCGCCCGACTTCGGCTACCGCAACTGCGTGCGCCACGTGCGCGATACCACCGACCTCGACCTGACGTCGCTGAAGGCGGCGCTGTCCGGCGCCGAGCCGGTGCGGCAGTCCACCATCGAGTCGTTCGAGCGCCACTTCGGCCTCAAGCGGGTGATCTGCCCGTGCTACGGCCTGGCCGAGGCGACGCTGGCCGTGGCCATCTGGCCGCGTAACACCCCGCTGCGCACCGACGCCAGCGGGCGGTTCCTCTCGGTGGGCCGGCCCTGTCGGGGCGTGTCGGTGCGGATCATGGAGCCGGTAGGCGACGGCGCCACCGGCGAGGCCATCCTGGACGACGGCGTCGAGGGCGAGGTGTGCGTGAAGAGCCCCGGCGTGATGAAGGGCTACTACAAGAACCCGGAGGCGACGGCGCGGGTGCTGGGCCCGGACGGCTGGCTGCGCACCGGCGACCTCGGCTTCATCGACGACGAGGGCTACCTGTTCATCACCGGCCGCATCAAGGACGTGATCATCCTGGGCGGCGAGAACGTCCTGCCTGCCGACATCGAGGAGGTCGTCGACCACGTGCCGGGCGTGCGCTACTCGGCGGCGGTCGGCCTCGATAGCGAGCGGTCCGGCACCCAGCGGCTGCACGTCGTGGCCGAGGTGCGCAACGAGTCGGGCGGCGAGGCCGAGTACCGCGACCTAGTGCGCGAGATCGTCAGCCGGGTGCACCAGGCGCGCGGCCACCGGCCGGCCCGTGTGCTGCTCGTCCGCTCCGGCACCATCCCCAAGACCTCCAGCGGCAAGCTGCAGCGCTCGCGGCTGGCCCAGATGATCCAGGCCGACGAGCTGCGGGCGGCGCTGGTGCACGCGTGATGGAGATCGGCGCTCACCTGCCCGTCTACGGCGCGGCGGCCACGCGCGAGGGCATCACGCTCGTCGCGCGGCGGGTCGAGGCGCTGGGATTCGACTCGCTGTGGGTGAGCGACCACGTGGTGATCCCGTGGGAGATCCGCTCGCGCTACCCTTACAACGCGACCGGCGACTTCCCGCTGTCGCCCGCCACCGATTTCCTGGAGCCGCTGACCGCGCTCACGCTGGCCGCGGCGGTGACCGCGCGGGTGCGCCTGGGCACCAGCGTGCTGGTGCTGCCCCACCGTCATCCCGTGCTCACCGCCAAGATGCTGGCCACGCTCGACCACCTGGCCCCGGGCCGGGTGATCCTGGGCGCCGGCGTCGGCTGGATGCGCGAGGAGATCGAGCTGTTCGGCGTGCCCTACGGGCGTCGCGGGGCCTGGACCGACGAGGCCATCGCGGTCATGCGCGCCTGCTGGCGGGACGACCGCGTCTCCCACCGGGGCGAGTTCTTCAGCTTCGAGAACCTGGGCTGCCGGCCGCGCCCCGCCCGCGGGACGATTCCAATCTGGATCGGCGGCCACACCGACCGGGCGCTGAAGCGCGTCGCGACACTGGGCGACGGCTGGCACGCGGCGTTCCCCACGCCGGCGGCGCTCGGCGAGGGCATCGCCCGCCTTCGCGCCGCCTGCCAGGCGATCGGCCGCGACCCGGCCGCGCTCACGATCAGCGCGCGGCTCGGCCTCTCCGCCAAGCGCCCCGCTGACGACCTGCTGGCCGAGCTGCGCGCGCTGAGCGATCTCGGCGTCGCCCACGTGATCCTCGAGTCGCGGATGCGCGACGTCGCCGAGATGACGGACATCTACGAGCGCTTCGCCACCGAGGTGCGCGCGCGCCTCTAGCCTTCCGGCGCGTCGGCTACAGCTTGGCGCCCGACTTGGCCCAGTCGTCGAGGAACTTCTTGAGGCCGATGTCGGTGAGCGGGTGCTTCATCAGCTGCTGCAGCACGTTGAACGGCATCGTGCACACGTGGGCACCCGCCTTGGCGGCGTCGACGACGTGCAGCGGGTTGCGGATGGACGCGGCCAGCACCTGCGTCTTGAATCCGTAGTTGCGATAGATCTCGCAGATGTCGCGGATCAGGTCCATGCCGACGTGGGCAATGTCGTCCAGGCGGCCGAGGAACGGGCTGATGTAAGTCGCGCCCGCCTTGGCGCTCAGCAGCGCCTGCGGCGCCGAGAAGCACAGCGTCTGGTTGAGGCGGATGCCCTTGCCGGACAGGTACTTCACGGCCTTGAGGCCGTCCTGGGTGAGCGGCACCTTCACGACGGCGTTGGGGGCCACCTGGGCCAGTTCCTGGCCCTCCTTGATCATGCCCTCGAAATCGGTGGCCACGACTTCCAGGCTGACGTCGCCGGGGACGATCGAGCAGATCTCCTCGACGAGCGGCCGGAAGGGACGCTTCTCCTTGGCGATGAGCGATGGGTTGGTGGTGACGCCGTCGACCACGCCGATCGCCACCCCTTCCTTGATCTCGGCGACGTTCGCGGTGTCGAGAAAGATCTTCATGCGTGCCCCCCTGTCGAGAGAATCAGGCCGCCTCTATCCTAACGCGACTTCCCGCGCGGACCTTGGTGAATGCCCGGGCGTCGCCGACCACGCGACCGACGACGTTCACCGGGCTGGCCGGGCGGATCTCGTCGCCCCGGCTCATCGGCGTGGGCCCGAAGAAGATGCAGAAGGCCTGGCCGGGCGGCCAGTAGCCGAGGTCGCCCAGCTCGACGACCTCGCGCGGTGACTCCCCGGCCAGCGCCTGCCCGATGTCGAAGTAGATCTCGTCGCCCCAGGTCTCGGCCTTGGCCTCGATCGGCAGCCGGGCCGCGATGGCGGTCGCCGTGCGGGAGTCGTTCAGCTCGGCATCGACGGTCACCGAGCCGGCCGTGATGCGGATCGGGCGCGCCATCAACGGCTACCGCAGGGCCTGCTCGACGGCCTTGCGCAGCGCCGTCAGCCCCGCCTTCACGTCGGGGCCCAGGTGCACGCGCAGGGCCCGGCGGTCGCGATCGCCGAGCACTTGCAGATCTCCTCGGGCCTGGGCCGCCTTGACCACGCCGAAGGTGTACGTCTGGCCGGGCACTGGCACGTCGGCGGTGTCGTCGGCGGTGATCTGCAGAAAGACGCCGGTGTTGGCGCCACCCTTGTAGGCCTGCCCGCTCGAGTGCAGGTAGCGGGGGCCGAAGCCGACCGAGGTCGCGACCTTGAGCCGATCGCGGATGGCCACGCGGAGGGCCTGGACCTCGGCCTCGGTAGCCGCGTTCATCTCGAGGAAGGGCAGCAGGGCCACGTAGTCGCCGACCTTGGCCCGGCCCAGGTGGGCACGGAGGGCGTCGGCCACCGACGTGCCGCTGCCGAGCGCGCCGGCGTTGCGGGCGTCGGCGTACAGCGCGAGCCCGTCGCCCTCCCGGAACGGCGTCTGGGCGGCGAGCGCGCCCGTCTTGCCGTACTCGCCGGTGAGCTTGCGGGCGACGATCTTGGCTCCCTCGATGTCGGGCTGGTCGAACGGGTTGATGCCGAGGACGGCACCCGCCACCGCGGCGGCGAACTGCCAGCGGAAGAACTCGCCGCCGAGGTCGTAGGGGTCGTTGACAGCGATGCGGACCACCGGCTGCCCGGCACCCAACAGCGCGGCCACCGCGGCGTCCTGGCCGGCATCGGGTGCTGACTCCAGCCGCAGGTGGACGATCAGCCGATCGGCGCCGTAGACGGCCGGCTCTCCCAGCGGCTCGCCGTCCACCACCAGCACGCCGCGGCCAAGCTTGCCGAGCGAGGCGGTGAGCAGCTGCTCGACCCAGGTGCCGAGCGCCCGGATGGCCGGCGAGACGACCAGCGTGACCTTGTCGCGGCCTCGCTTGGCCAGCACGCCGATCACGATGCCGAGCACCGCGCCGGGGTTCTCCTCAACCGGCACCGCCGCCGCGCAGCTGTGCACCATCTCGTCGGCCTGGCCGAGGAGCCTGGCGATGTCCAGCCCGATCATCGCACCGGGCACCATCCCGAAGTCGCTGAGCGCGGAGAACCGCCCCCCCAGCGAGGGCAGGCCGAAGAAGATCCGCCGGAACCGGTCGGCCTCGGCCACGTACTGCATCTTCGACTCGGGGTCGGTGATGGCGATGAAGCGGCGCCCGACCTCGGCCGGGCCCACCACCGCCTTCACCGCCTCGAAGAAGTGCCGCTTGAGCGCGTTCGGCTCCAGCGTGCTGCCCGACTTGCTGGAGACGATGAAGAGCGTCTTGGTGAGGTCGAGCCCCTTCTCCACCGCCCGGATCTGGGCGGGATCGGTCGAGTCGAGGACGCGCAGCTCCGGGAAGCCGGCCGCCTGGCCGAGCGTGCGGGCCAGTGCGTCGGCGCCGAGGACGGTGCCGCCCATGCCCAGCAGCACGGCGTGGGTGAAGCCGGCCGCGCGCACGTTCTCGGCGGCCTGGCGCAGGTGATCGACGTGGGCGAGCTGGTCGTCGGTGGCGCCCAGCCAGCCGAGCCGGCGGCTCTCGTCGGCGCTGGTCCACAAGGTGGCATCGCGCGCCCACAGCCGGTGCACCTTGGCGCCATCCGCCCACTCCTTGAGCACGGCGCGGACCTCGGTCGTGAGCGGCTCCGGCAGCGTCCACGTCTGGCGCTTGATCGCCTCCGAGGGCGTGCGCAGGCGCTTGGTGACGGCGGCCAGCAGCTTGGCGAAGGCGTCGACGAAGATCTTCACGCCGTCGGCGAGGAGCTGGTCGGCGATCGGCTTGAACGCGATGCCGACCTCGGCCAGCGTGTCCATCGTGTGATGGGCGTCCTCGAGATCGTCCTCCAGGCTTGGCTGGGGGCGGCCGTGGTCGCGGAACGCGTCATAGGTGGCGGGCGGAATCGTGTTGACGGTGTCGGCCCCGATCAGCTCCTCCACGTAGATGACGTCGCGGAAGTTCGGGTTCTTGGTGCTGGTGCTGGCCCACAGCAGCCGCTGGGTGCGGGCGCCGCGGTTGCCCAGCGCCGCCCACCGCGGCCCGGTGTAGATCTCCTTGTAGCGCTGGTAGGTCAGCTTCGCGTTGGCGATGGCGACCCGACCCAGCAGCCCCTTGAGCATCCCCTGCTCCAGCGTGCTCTCGGTGGCCTTCAGCCGCGCGTCGATGAGGGCGTCGACGGCGCTGTCGATGCGGCTGATGAAGAAGCTGGCCACGCTCTCGACCCGGCTCGGATCACCGCCCTTGGCCGCGAACGCCTCCAGCCCCGCGATGTACGCCTCGGCCACCGCCTCGTAGGCCTCCAGCGCGAACAGCAAGGTGACGTTGACGTTGATGCCGTCGCCAATGAGGGCCTTGATGGCCGGGATGCCGGCCGGGGTGGCCGGCACCTTGATCATCACGTTGACGCGGTCGACCGCCTTCCACAGGCGGCGGGCCTCGTCGAGGGTGCCCTGGGTGTCGTGAGCGAGGTCGGGCGAGACCTCCAGGCTGACGTAGCCGTCGCGCTTGCCGCTCGACTCGTAGATCGGGCGCAGGATGTCGGCGACGTCCTGGATGTCGTGGATGGCCAGGATCTCGTAGGCCGCCTTGGCGTCGAGGTCGCGCCGCTTCGTCAGCTCCTTGAGCTGGCCCTCGTAGTCGGTGGAGCCGGCGATGGCCTTCTCGAAGATGGCCGGATTGGAGGTGACGCCGCGCAGCCCGTCCTCGTCCAGGAGCCTCCGCAGCTCGCCGCCCGTGATCAGGCTCCGCCTGATGTAGTCGAGCCACACGGACTGGCCGTAGCGCTGAAGCTCTGTCAAGGGATTGGGCATCCTGGCCTCCTGGGCACGATCGAGACGGCTAGTCTGGCAAGTCGGCTCCTGCACGTCAACCTCTGCGGCACCCCTCAGCGACGGCGAGCGCGATACGCCTCCAGCGCCGCGGCCAGCGTGGCCGCGTCCGGTACGGTCGACCACCCCTCGCCTTCCACCGAGAGCGAGGCGGCGCAGGCAGCGGCCTCGGCCGCCTCCCAGGCATCGCCGTGGCGGTCGTAGTGGATGAGGAAGGCGGAGGCGAAGACGTCGCCGGCGCCGGTGGGGTCGACTTCACGGGTCCGGCGCGGCCGCACCTCGTAGCGGTCGCCGTTGACGTAGAGCACGGCACCGGCGGCGCCGGCGGTGACCACCGCCAGTGGGACCCGCTGGACCCACTCGACGACCTGCGCCTCCTGCCCGCGCACGTCCTGGCCGCTCACGAAGATGGCCTGCAGGCGGGCCAGCGTGGGGTCCGGCGAGAGCCACGCGGTGGGGCTGACGGCGCCGTCGGCGCCGACCGCGCGCAGCCAGCCCTGCAGCTCGGCACCCACGCCGGCGTCGGGGAAGGCGGCGGCCAGCACGGGATCGACCTCCTGCAGCACCGGCGCCAGCAGCGCCAGCGGGGCCGGGCGCCAGTCCTCCGGCAGATCGGCGAGGCCCAGCGGCCGGGCGGCGCCGAGCACGCGCAGGGTTCGTCCCCCCTTGCCGCCGCGGTGCTCGAAGGCCGTCGTTGCCGGCGCCTCCCGGCCCACCACCTCGATCTGGCTCGGCACCTCGTCCAGCGGAAAGTCGGCCCCGTGACTGGTCAGGATCGCCGCCGTCAACCCCAGCCGATGCGCCGTGATCGCCGCATAGAGAGCAGCGCCCCCCGGACGCGTCACCCCGCCAAAGTGATCAAGGGTGACATGACCAACCGCGACGAAATCCGGCGCGCTCACACGGATGGCCGGAGCGACGAGAACGGTGCAGATGCGAGGCGGTGAGGAGTTCCCGACTGAGGCGTAGGCCGCCTACGCCGCAGGGAGGGAACGACGAGCCAACGAAGCAGATGCGCCGTTATCGTCGCTCCGCCTCACACCATTGTCAGACCACCGGAGACACTCAGCGTCTGACCGGTGATGTAGCCGGCATCGTCGGAGGCGAGGAACACGACGGCGGGGGCGATGTCTTCGGGGGTGCCGAGGCGGCCCCAGGGAATGACGCGCTTGAGGCTCTCGGCGAGCTTGGGGCTGGGGCCGGCGAACTCCTTCTGGAACAGCGGCGTGTCGGACGGGCCCGGGCAGACGCAGTTGACGTTGATGCGGTGGCGCGCCGTCTCTCGCGCGATGGTCTTGGTGAAGGCGATGAGGCCGCCCTTGGCGGCGGAGTACACCGCCTCGCCGGTGGAACCGACGCGCCCGGCGTCGGAAGCGATCGAGACGATCTTGCCGTAGCCCTGGGCGATCATCGGCCGCAGCACCGCGTGGGTGCAGGCGATGGGCCCCTTGAGGTTGATGGCGAGGATCCGGTCCCAGAAGTCCGGCGTCGTCTCGACGAACGGGATCGGCTTGTCCCAGCCGGCGCAGTTGACCAGCACGTGCACGGTGCCCCAGCGGGCGACGATCTCGCCAACCACGGCAGCCACCCGGCCGGCATCGGCCACGTCGACGGGCCAGGCGTGGGCGGCACCGCCGATCTCGCGGGCCACGGCGGCGGCGCCGTCGGCGTTGAGGTCGAGCACGGCCACCCGCGCGCCCTCGGCGGCCACGGCCAGCGCGATGGCGCGGCCGATGCCGCTGGCGGCGCCGGTGACGATCGCGATCTTCTCGGGCAGTCTCACGGCAGGATGGCCTTGGCGATGATGTCGCGCATGATCTCGCTGGTGCCGCCGCCGATCGTCATGAGCCGGGCGTCGCGGGCAAAGCGCTCGACCGCGTACTCGCGCATGTAGCCGTAGCCGCCGTGGAGCTGCACGCAGTCGTAGGCCACCCGGTTGACCATCTCGGCCGTGTACAGCTTCACCATCGAGACCTCGCGCACGCACTCCTCGCCGGCGGCGAACTTCGTGCACGCCGCGTAGGTCAGCCAGCGGCCGGCCTCGATCTGGGTGGCGAGGTCGGCCAGCTTGTGGCGGATCACCTGCTTGTCGCTGAGGGGCCCCCCGAACGCCTGCCGCTCGCGCACGTAGGCGATGGTGTCCTCCAGCGCGCGATCGGCCATGGCGACGGCGTGCAGGCCGGCCACCAGCCGCTCGCGCTGGAAGACGCGCATGACCTCGTAGAAGCCCACGCCCTCGCGGCCGAGCAGGTTCCCGGCCGGTACCCGCACGCCCTCGAAGGACAGCTCGGCGGTGTCGGAGGCGCGCATGCCCATCTTGTCGAGCGTGCGGCTCACCGTGAAGCCGGGGGTGGCGCGCTCGACGAGGAACATCGAGATCCCCCGGTGGCGCTTGCCGGTGTCGCGCCGACTCCACGCGGGCGGCCACGAAGAAGACGTCGGCGGTGGCACCGTTGGTGATGAACATCTTGGCGCCGTCGATCACGTAGTGGTCGCCGTCGCGGACAGCCCGGGTCCGGATGGCCGCCACGTCGCTGCCGCCGCCCGGGCTCGGTCACCGCGATGGCGGTGAGCGTCTCGCCCCGGCAGATGCCGGGCAGGTAGCGCTCCTTGAGCGCCTCGCTGCCCGTCCAGTAGAGATGCGGGCGAGGCCATGTCGCAGTGCACGCCGACCGCCATGGCGAACGAGCCCGAGCGTGAGCGCGCGCACTCCTCGTGCAGCACGGCCGAGGTGAGGACGTCGGCGCCGGCGCCGCCGTACTTGTCGTCGTACTCCACGCCGAGCAGCCCCAGCTCGCCCATGCGCGGCCAGATCCAGCGCGGCATCCGGCCGGCCGCCTCCCACTCCTCGACGTGAGGGGCGATCTCCTTGTCGACGAACGCCCGCACCGTCGCCCGGAACATCGCGTGCTGCTCGTTGAACGGATTCACGGCTCGCCTCCGGCCTTCCGACTATACAACGCGCTGGTCAGGCGGTCGCGTTGCCCCACGCCGTCTTCACGGCCTCGCGGTCCACGGCGCCGTCGCGAGTGCGGGGCAGGGCGTCGGTGAACACCACGACGTGGGGTCGCTTGAACCGCGCGATGGTGGCGCCGACGTGGTCGGTCACCTGCTGGGCCGTGTAGCGGCCGGCCGGACGCACCTCGACGACGGCCTTGACGGCCTCGCCCCAGCGGACGTCGGGCACCCCGTACACGCAGGCGCCGGTGACGCCCTCCATCTGCACGATGACCGTCTCGACCTCGGCCGGGTACACGTTCTCGCCGCCCGGCTTGATCAGCTCCTTCTCGGGCTTCCGCCCGACGTAGTGCAGGTAGCCGTCGGCGTCGAAGCGGCCCACGTCGCCGGTGTGGTGCCAGCCGTTGCGGAAGGTGTAGGCGGTCACGTCCGGCTGGCCGAAATACCCCTGGAAGACGAGGGGGCCACGCACGGCGATCTCGCCCGGCGTGCCGGCCGGCACCGCGCGGTCGTAGTCGTCCACCAGGCCGATCAGCGCGGCCGGCACCGGGCGGCCGGCGGCGCCGGGGCGGTCGAGCACGCGCTGCAGGCTCACGAAGCCGCTGGTCTCCGACTGGCCGAACCCGGTCCAGAACTTCGCCCCGGTCGTCTCGTGCAGGCGCTGGATGGTCGGAGGCGCGTCGAGGCCGGAGACGTCCCGGAGGCTCGGCAGCCGGCTGCCGAGCTTGTCGGCGGCGTCGAGAAGCGAGCTGAGCACCGGCGGAAAGTCCGACAGGTGGGTGATGCGGTGGCGGTCGATCAGCCGCACCGCCTCCTCGGCATCGAAGCGCGACACCACCACGCCGGCGGCGCCGGCGTGCATGTGGGCGAGCGCGGTGCCGAGCGCGGTGATGTGGAAGAGCGGCAGCGCGACCAGATAGCGGTCGGCCGGCGTGACGCCGAAGGCGGCGATGGCCGTGAGGTTGGCGGCCACGATGTTGGCGTGGGTGAGGACGGCGCCGCGCGGGACCACGTCGACCGCCGCCGTCGAGATGGCGGCGAAGGCGTCGTCGGGAGCGACCGCGGGCGGAGGCGGCGCGCCCTCCCGGTAGAGCGCGGCGAGCGGTGTGAACCCGGGGGCGGACGACTCGCCCAGCTGGTACCAGTGCCGGACGGCCGGCTTGGCCGCCGGCCAGCCGCCGACGGTGGCAAGGGCGGCCGCGTCGGCGACGAACATCACGGGGGCCGCCCGTTCCACCACGCGCTCCACCTCGGCGGCGGTGAGGCGCCAGTTGATGGGATAGGCGACGATGCCCTGGCGCGCGCAGGCGCCGTACAGCTCGAGGTAGGCGACGTCGTTCTGGGCGAGGATGCAGACGCGGTCGCCGCGGCCGACACCGAGCCCGGCCAGCCCGCCGGCCAGCGCGTCGACCCGATGCTGGAACTCCCGGAAGGACCACGCGCGGTCGCCCTGGAGGACGGCGGGGGCGTCGCCGTAGAGCGACGCGCCCCGCCCGATCATGTCGTAGAGGGTGAAGCCGTGGACGGCCATCACGACGTCAGCGGCCGACGATGTCGCCCTTCATCGGCCCCAGCGCGCCCAGCAGCTCCTGCTTGGCCCCGGCCGGCACGTTGTTCTTGTCCAGGGCCTTGACGAGATTCTGGACGGTGGCGGTCCACTCTTCCTCGGTGATCTTCATCCCGGCATGGGCCGCCTTCATGTCCTTGCCCAGGTAGGAGCAGGGGCCGCCGGTCGCATCGCAGATCTGGTCGGCGAGGTTGGACTTGAACTTCTCGACCTCGGGGCCCTTCATCCCCTTGAACCGCGCGTTCACCCGCGGGTCGGCGACCATGGTGGTCATGAAGTCGGTCACCACGAGCGAGATGCCCTCGCGCCCGCCCAGCCGCTTGTACAGCGACGGCGCGCTCGGCGCATCCTGCCCCATGCTCGCGCACGCCCCCAGATTCACCACCAGCAGAATCAACAGACCTCCCCACCCCAGCATTCGTCTCATCGTCCTGGGTCTCCCCTGGTGGCTCACTAGCTGAGCCAGCGTTTACGGCGCTTGTAGTGCTTCACGTCGCGGTAGGACTTGCGGGCGCCGACCTCGGTGAGGCCGAGGTAGAACTCCTTGATGTCGGCGTTCTCCCGGAGCGCCTCGGCCGCTGCCCTCCAGCACGATGCGGCCGTTCTCCATGACGTAGCCGTGGTCGGCGATCGCCGAGGGCCAGCGTGGCGTTCTGCTCGACCAGCAGCACGGTGAGCTTCTCCTGGCGGTTCAGCCGCTGCACGATCTCGAAGATCTCCTCGACCAGCATGGGGGCCAGCCCCAGCGACGGCTCGTCGAGCAGGATGACCGCGGGGGCCCGACATCAGCGCGCGGCCGATGACCAGCATCTGCTGCTCGCCGCCCGACAGGTAGCCGGACTGCACGTGGCGGCGCTCCTTCAGCCGGGGGAAGTACTGGTAGACCCGCTCGATGCCCTCCCGCGACCTGGCCGCCGGTCGGCGCTGGGTGTGGGCGCCGGCGATCAGGTTCTCCTCGGTGGTCAGGTGCTCGAACACCCGCCGGCCCTCGAACACCTGCACCACCCCGCGCTGGACGACCTCGTAGGGCGGCAAGCGGTCGATCCGCTGGCCGCCCGAGCTCGATCGTGCCCTTGGTGACCTCGCCCCGCTCGGTGCGGAGCACGCCCGAGATGGCCTTCAGCGTGGTCGTCTTGCCGGCGCCGTTGGCGCCGAGCAGGGTGGTGATCCGCCCTCCTCGCGACGTCGAGCGACACGCCCTTGAGGACGAGGATGACGCCGTCGTAGATGACCTCGATGTTGTTGAGGGTCAGCATGGCGATGGCGCGCGGAGTGGGCCGGGCCCCCTCCGCCTCTCCGTTCTCGCGCGCGGCTTCTTCGCGCCGCTCCTTGATGTGCTTGGCCACGACGTCCGGGTAGGCCGCGAACCACTCCGTCGACCTTCTCGAACTTGCCGTCCTTGACCTGCCAGATCTGGACGAGCCCGCCGCCCTCGTGGTCGGTGGGCGTGATCTTGAGCGGCGGCACCAGCCCGCCCAGCGTGAAGTTGGTGATCTTCTCGAAGCCGGCCTTCGACGTCGGCGCCGGTGATCTTGCCGTCCGGCTTGGCCTTGAGCGCGTTGCGGATGGCCTCGACGTGGAGCGCGCCGACCAGCACCCCGCGGTTGTAGAAGACCGTGGAGGCCATCTCCTTCGGCGCCGCCTTGCCCTGCTTCTTGTACATCTCGCGGATCTCGTTCAGCACCGGGTAGTCGCTGCCCACGCCCGGCGAACTGCATCGTGGTAGTAACCCTCGGCGACTGCGAAGCCCGCCGGCCGCCTCGATGTTGGCCTCGGCCGAGCCCCACACGAACGCCACCACCTTGCGCAGCGGGTAGCCGATCGCGCTTCAGCTCCTTGATCGACACCGACGGGCGCGCCGCCGAACAGGTGGGCGATCGACGAAGTCGGCGCCGGAAGCGCTGGGCGATGTCGAGCACCTGGGCGCCCATCTCCACGCCGGGAGGCGGCACCGCGAAGGTCTTGAGCTGGAACCCCTCCAGGGCTCGCGAGGTCCTCGAGCACCTCGATCGGCTCCCGGCCGGCCGGGTTGTCGTAGAAGAGGTAGGCGATCTTCTTGCCCTTGAGGCTGCCGCCGAGCTGCTTCTTGGCGAAGTCGACGCGCGGCCGCCGCCTGCGACCAGTAGGTGGCGGCGATGGGGAAGATGTACGGGTAGCGCTGGCCGTCGGCGGCGGCGGCGCTGCCGAAGCCCGGCGAGGTGCCGGGGATCCGGTCTTCCGTCAGCTTGGCGGCGAGCGCGTAGATGTGCGGCGTGCCGTAGACCGATGATGGTCACGGCGCCTTCCTTCTTGTGGCGCTCGTAGGACTCCATCGCGGGCGGCACCTTGTACTCGTGGTCGATCTCGAGGGCCTTGATCTTGTGGCCCTCCACGCCGCCCTTGCTGTTCACGAGCGCGACGTAGTCGTGGGTGCCCGGGCACAGGACCGTGCCCACGATCTGGGTCGCCCCGGTGCGGTCGCACTGCATCCCGATCACGATCTCGTGCCTTGACCGTGCCGGGCGACGCGCCGCGCGACAGCAGTCCCTCCGGCGGCGATCAACGAGGCTGCGGCAAGAGCCAGGATCTGCCTCATGAGCGGTCTCCTTTCCTCGCGTACCTCAGTACGCGAACGGCCAGACGCGGAAATAGCTCCGGATGTTCCGCCACAGGCGGTTCAGCCCCTCGGGCTCCACGATCAGGAAGAAGATGATGAGGGCGCCGAACAGCATGAGGCGGAGGTTGGGGATCAGGTTGAGCACGGTCTGCTGGCGAGAAGAACAGGCCGCCGAACGCCTCCATGGCGTAGCCGGATGACGATGGGCAGCAGGGTCACGAAGACGGCGCCGAAGATCGAGCCCAGCACCGAGCCCAGCCCGCCGATGATGATCATGGCCAGGTAGTCGATGGACACGCCGATCTGGAACTGCTCGTAGTTGGCGATGCCGAGGTAGTACGTGTAGAGCACGCCGGTGACGCCCGGCGTAGAACGACGAGATCGCGAAGGCCAGGAGCTTGTAGCGGAAGATGTTGATGCCGATGATCTCGGCCGCGATGTCCTGGTCGCGGATGGCGATGAAGGCGCCGCCCGATCCGGGTCCGCATGAGGTTCATGGTGCCCACGATGGCCAGCACCACGAAGACCAGCAGGAAGTAGTACATGTCGCGCTGGGTGTCGAGGACGATCGGACCCAGCCGCGGCCGGGCCACCTCGATCGAGGCCTGCACGCCGCCGCTGATGAAGGTCACGTGGTTGATGGTCCACTCGATGATGAGCTGCCCGGCCAGGGTGGCGATGGCCAGGTACAGGCCCTTGATGCGCAGCGACGGGATGCCCACGACCGCCCCCACCAGCGCGGCCATGAGGCCGCCCGGCGAGCAGGTTGACCGGCCACGGCGAGTCGAGCCGGTTGGCGAGGTTGGCGGCGGTGTAGGCGCCCACCGACATGAAGGCCCCGTGGCCGATGGAGACCTGCCCGGTGTAGCCGACCAGGATGTTGAGGCCGAGGGCGCCGATGACGGCGATCCAGACGAGGTTGCCGATCGACAGGTAGTACTCGTGCAGCGTCAGCGGGATGACGAGCAAAGAACAGCACCGCCGAGCCGCCGCCACCGTCCACCGCGCGATCGGCAGCGGGTACAGCGCCATGTCCGCCTCGTAGTCGTCTTGAGCACCCCGCACTCGCGATGGATCATCGCCCTAGATCCTCTCGATGATGCGTTTGCCGAAGATGCCGTAGGGACGGATCATGAGGGCCAGGATCATCAGGACGTAGGGCGCGAAGTCCTTGGTGCCGCCGCCCACGTAGGGGTCCACGTAGCCGGCGGCGACGTTCTCGACGATGCCCACGATGAGGCCGCCGATGATCGCCCCGGGGATCGAGTCGAGCCCGCCCAGGATCACCACCGGGAACACCTTGAAGCCCACCAGCGCCAGGTTGACGTCGACGCCGAGCAGGTTGCCCCAGATGATGCCGCCCAGCGCCGAGACGATGCCGGTCATGGCCCACGCCAGGCCGAAGTAGCGCTCGACGTTGATGCCCATGGCCATGGCCACCTGCTGGTTGTCGGCCACCGCCCGCATGGCGATGCCCTTGCGCGACTTCAGGAAGAACCAGCCGAAGCCGGCCGAGGAAGACCAGGCTGACCACGCGCCCCGAGGAGCTGGATGGGCGGGATGAAGAGCGGCCCGAGCATCGAAGGGCTCGTCGGGGATGGGCAGCGGCAGCGGCCTTGGTGCCCGGCCCCGAAGATGGACGGGCCCGAGGCCGCGCAGGATCGGCGGCCAGGCCGATGGTGGCCATGACCACGGCGATGACCGGGCCGGCCGATCAGCTTGCGCAGCATGACCCGCTCGAGGGCGAAGCCGAAGCGCGACCATCCCGACCAGCGCGGCCGCGATGGACACGCCACAGCGGCGCGCCTGCCGGAGCGCCGAGCAGCCGCGGCCACCACGAGGCCGGCGATCATCACGAACTCGCCCTGGGCGAAGTTGACGGCGTCGGTGGCCTTGTAGACGAGCACGAAGCCCAGCGCGATCAGCGAGTACATCAGGCCGATGAGCACGCCGTTGGACAGCAGCAGGAGCGAAGAAGTGCCGAGCTCATCAGACATGGGCGGGGACCTCCGCCACGTCCTCGATGTGGACGCGCGGAGCGGATCGTCGCCCTGGCGGCCGTCCTCGTAGGTGATGGCCGTGGTGAGCTCCACCTCGCTCGCGCCGCCGTAGAAGGCGTCGATCGACCGGCGCGTACTTCTCGGCCACGTAGCGGCGCCGGACCTTGCGGGTGCGGGTCATCTCGGCGTCGTCGGCGTCGAGGTCCTTGGTCAGGAGGAGGAAGCGCCGGATCCGCGGTGGCCTCCGGCAGCGTCTCGTTGCCCCGGCGGATCTCCTCGCGAATGAGGCGCGCGGACCTCGGCCTTCTGGCTCAGGTCCGTGTAGGAGGTGTAGGCGACGCTCGCGCCGCTCGGCCCAGCTGCCCACCGTGTTCGAGGTCGATGGCGATCATCGCCGTCGACGAACGGGCGCTCGTGGCCGAAGGCGCACCGCCTCCCGGATGTAGGGGCTGAACTTCAGCTTGTTCTCGATGAACTGCGGCGCGAAGGCGGTGCCGTCGCGCAGGGCGCCCACGTCCTTGGCCCGGTCGATGATGACCAGGTGGCCGCGCGGGATCGATGAAGCCGGCGTCGCCGGTGTGGAACCAGCCCTCGGCGATCGATGACCTCGCGGGTGGCCTCGTCGTTCTTGAAGTAGCCCTTGAAGATCCCCGGGCTCTTGACCAGCACCTCGCCCCGGTCGCCGATCTTGACGTCGATACCCGGGCACGGCCGGCCGGCGGTGGTCGGGATTGGCCTCGGCGTCGGGCTGCAGCGACACCAGCCCGGTGGTCTCGGTCGAGCCGTAGACCTGCTTGAGGTTGACGCCGAAGGCGCGGAAGAAGCGGAAGGTGTCGGGGCCCAGCGGCGCCCCGCCCGTGTAGCGCCCACCGGGCGCGGCGCAGGCCGAGCTGGTCGCGCACGGGGCCGTAGACGAAGAACTCGCCGAGCGTCGACCAGCAGCCGCAGGCCGGAGCGGCACCGGCTTGCCCTCCGCCCGGAGAATCTCGGCCCGCTCGGCGACGCCGCCGGAAGTCTCGAACACCCAGCGCTTGAGGCGGCGCGGCGTCGGCGGCGCGCACCTGCACGCTGGTGAGCATGTTCTCCCAGATGCGGGGCGGGGCCAGCACCGCGGTGGGCCCGAGCTCGCGCAGGTCGCGCTGCACCGTCTCCGGGCTCTCCGGGCAGTTGACGCACGAAGCCCGACCATCGAGGCTGATGACCAGCGTGTAGAGCGAGTCCCCCACCCAGGCCATGGGCAGGTAGGCGAGCCAGTTGTCCTCGAGCCGGATGTCCTCGGCCTTGATGAGCGTCTGGCCGGTGCCGACCACGTTGGCGTGCGTCAGCATGGCGCCCTTGGGGTGGCCGGTGGTGCCCGAGGTGTAGGCAGATCAGGGCCAGCGTCGTCGGCCCGGCCGTTGTCGATCTCGGCCTCGAAGCGGCCCGGGTGCTCGGCGCCGAAGCGCCGCCCCAGCTCCTCGATCGTCCGCGAGCGACTGCAGCCAGTCGGGACGAGTACTGCGACATCCCGCGCGAGTCGTCGTAGAGCAGCAGGCGCAGATTCGGGAGCTGGTCCTTCAGCGCCAGGATCTTGTCCACCTGCTCCTGGTCCTCGGCGACGATCACCGAGACCTCGGCGTGGTTCGAGGACGAAGGCCAGCTCCTTGGCGATGGAGTCCTGGTAGACCGGCACCGAGACACCGCCCAGGCACATGGCGGCCACCTGCGCCCAGTAGAGCCGCGGGCCGGTTGTCGCCGATGACCGACAGCTTGTCGCCGCGGGCGAAGCCGAGCGCGGCCAGGCCGAGCGCGATGTCGCGCACGTGGGCGTGGTAGTCGCGCCAGGTGAACGTCTGCCAGATGCCCCGATCCTTCTCGCGGATGGCCGGTCGGTCGGCGTAGCTGCTGGGCGTTGCGTGCAGCAGGAGCGGGGCAGCGTCGTGGCAGCTCAGCCACGGCGGCGCTCCGTCGGCGCGGCCCTTGGGGTCGCCGAGGTAGGCCTTGATCACCTGCGGATTGGCGCGGACCTCGTCGGGCGTGCCGTCGGCGATCTTGCTGCCCATGTCGAGCACCGCCACCCGGTCGGAGATGTCCATGACCACCCCCATGTCGTGCTCGATCAGGATGACGGTCGTGCCCCACTCCTCGTTGACGTCGAGGATGAAGCGCGCCATGTCCTCCTTCTCCTCGTGGTTGCAGCCGCCCATCGGCTCGTCGAGCAGCAGGATCTTGGGATCGAGGGCCAGCGCCCGGCCCAGCTCGACCCGCTTCTGGAGGCCGTAGGCCAGGGAGCCGGTCGGCCGCTTCCGGAGATCCTGGATGCGGAGGAAGTCGATGATGTCCTCCACCCGCTTGCGGTGGGCGACCTCCTCGCGCTGGGCCAGGCCCCAGTAGACGAAGGACGCCAGCACGCCGGTCTTCATGTGCACGTGGCGGCCGAGCATGAGGTTGTCGAGCACCGTCATGCCGCGGAAGAGGGCGATGTTCTGGAAGGTGCGCGCGACCCCGCGCTCGGCGATGCGGGAGGGGGCGGCGTGGGTGACGTCGGCCCCCTCCAGCACGATGCGGCCGCTGTCGGGGTGGTAGAAGCCGCTGATCATGTTCAGCAGCGACGTCTTGCCGGCCCCGTTGGGCCCGATGACCGACAGCAGGTCGCCCTGGTCGACGTCGAGGCTGACCCGGTTGACGGCCTGCACGCCCCCGAAGGCCTTGGAGATCTCCTGGATCTGCGAGCAGTGCGCTCATGACAGCCACCGTTTGCGCCGGCGGTAGTGCTTGACGTCGCGGTAGCTCTTGCGCTGTCCGACGCCCGGTAGGCCCAGGTAGAACTCCTTGATGTCCTCGTTCTCGCTGATCGTGCGCGGCGTCGCCGTCCAGCACGATGCGCCCGTTCTCCATCACGTAGCCGTGCTGGGCTACGCGCAGCGCCATCGTGGCGTTCTGCTCGGCCAGCAGCACCGCCACCCTCTCCTCGCGGTTGAGCCGGCTCACGATCTCGAAGATCTCCGCCACCAGCATGGGGGCCAGCCCCATCGACGGCTCGTCCAGCAGCATCAGCCGCGGATGGGCCATGAGGGCCCGGCCGATGGCGAGCATCTGCTGCTCGCCGCCCGAGATGTAGCCGGCCTTGACGCCCCGGCGCTGGCGTCAGCCGGGGGAAGTAGCGTATACACCAGATCGAGGTCGCGCTTGAGCGCGTCGCCGTTGCGCCGGGTGTAGCCGCCGGCCAGGAGGTTCTCCTCCACCGTCAGGTGCTCGAAGACGTGGCGGCCCTCCATCACCTGCACCACGCCCCGGCGGACGATCTCGGCGGCGCTCGCGGCGCTGGATGGCCTCGCCCCGGAGCTCGATGCTGCCCTTGGTGACGTCGCCCCGCTCGGTCCGCAGGAGCCCGGAGATCGCCTTGAGGGTGGTGGACTTGCCGGCGCCGTTGGCCCCGAGGAGGGCGACGATGCCCCCCTCGGGGACCTGCGAGCGAGACGCCCTTCAGCACGAGGATGACGTGATCGTAGATCACCTCGATGTTGTTGACCGCCAGCAGCGGTCGGACGTCTCGCCGCGGACGCTCACGCGGTCCTACTTCTCCTTCGAGCAGTCCCGCGTGGTGTAGCTGAGCTTCTTGCCCTCCTCGACCGCCGCCGCCTCGAGCTTGGGCCGGACCACGTCGCGCATGGGCGCGATCCAGTCGGAGACGATCGTCCCACTTCTTGCCGTCCCACTGCTGGATCATCACGGGGCCGTTGCCCTCGTGGTCCTCGCAGGTCACCTTGACCGGCTGGGTGAAGCCCTTCATGCCGAGCTCCTCGAGCCGCTTGCTCGGTCAGGTTCAGGTTCTCGAAGCCCCAGCGCACCTGCTCGCCGGTGGCGGCTTGTTGCCGAACTTGCCCATGGCGGTGCGGATGGCCTCGGCTGTCGAACATCGCGTTGACGATGCCGCGGTTGTAGAGCACCTCGCCGACGGCTGTCCTTCTTGCCGGCGCCCTTGCCCTTGTCGTAGACGTGCTTGATGATGTCCTGGTGCACCTTGAAGTTCGGTGCCGGGGGCGTGGAAGGTCGCGCCCTTGTAGCCCTTGGCGCCGTCGCCGGCCGGGACCACGTCGGCCTCGCTGCGCCGACCACCAGTTGCCGATGAAGTGGTCCATCTTGAAGCCGATGGCGGCCGCTTCCTTCACCGCCACCTGGTTCATCACGCCCCAGCCGGACATGAAGATCCAGTCGGGGTTGATGCCGCCGCACCTGCAGCCAGGTGGACTTCTGCTCCTGGCCGGGATGGTCGACCGGCGAGCAGCGTCAGCTCGAAGCCGTACTTGCGCGCCAGGTCCTCCAGGGTCGGGTTGGCTTCCTTGCCGTAGGGGCTGTTGTGGAAGACGTGGACGATCTTCTTGCCCTTCAGCTTGTCGAGCCCGCCCTCCTGCTGGCCGATGTACCGGATGACCGCGGAGGCCTGGCTCCAGTACGTGGTGGGGAAGTTGAACACCCAGGGGAACCAGCGGCCGTCGGCGGCGGCCGTCATGCCGTAGCCCATCGAGAGCACCGACGATCTTGTCGACGGCGGCCTTGGGGATGAGCTGGTAGGTGATGCCCGGTGCTGTAGGGATTGACCACGCAGCCGGCGCTCTTGCCCTTCAGCCGCTCGTAGCACTCCACGCCCTGCTTGGTGTCGTACTGGGTCTCGCACTCCTCCCACGGTGATCTTGACGCCGTTGATGCCGCCGTCGCGCTCGTTGAGCGAGCGTGAAGTAGTCGCGAAGCCGTTGGCGATCGGGATGCCGCTCGGCGCGTAGGGGCCGGTGCGGTACACCAGCAGCGGGATGAAGATGTCCTTGGCCTGGGCGGAGCACGGCGCCCGCCAGCGGCCCGGCGGCGACGGCGGCGGCCAGCGAGCGCGATCAGCAGATCTGCGTCGTCGTCATGCGGTCTCTCCTCTGTCCGGGTTAGTGCGGGAACGGCCACAGCCGCAGCTTTTCCTTGGTGATCTGCCAGAGCCGGGCGAGGCCGTTGCGGCTCGACGATCAGGAAGAAGACGATCAGGCCGCCGAAGACCATCAGCTCGATCTGCTTCTGGAGCGCCATCGGCAGCGACAGGCCCAGCAGGTGGGGCGCGTTGGTGAGGAAGATCGGCACCAGCACGATGAAGGCCGCGCCCAGGAACGAGCCGAGGATGCTGCCCAGCCCGCCGATGATGACCATGAACAGCACGAGGAACGACAGGTTGATGTCGAAGGCCAGCGTCTCCGCGCTGCCGAGGTAGAGGAACACGCAGCTCGGCCCCGGCCACGCCGCAGTAGAACGAGCTGATCGCGAAGGCCAGGAGCTTGGTCGGCAGCGGGCGGATCCCGATGATCTCGGCGGCGATGTCGCGGTCGCGGATGGCCATCCACGAGCGGCCCACCCGGCCCCGCACGAGGTTCTTGGCCACGAGCGCGAAGCACGCACCACCACGCGAGCGCGACCAGGTAGCGCACGGGCGCCGTCGCCTGGGGCCCGGTCACCATGACGCCCAGCACGGTCCGGGGCGGCGCGGTGATGGTGCCCGACGGCGCGTAGTTCGCGAACCAGCGCCACCTTGTTGAAGAGCCAGATCAGGAAGAACTGCGCGGCCAGCGTGGCCACCGCCAGGTAGAAGCCCTTGATGCGCAGGCTGGGGATGCCGAAGAGCGACGCCCACCAGCGGCCGCGGCCAGCCCGGCCAGCAGGAAGACCACCAGGATGTTGAGCGCCGGGAAGGCGGTGGTGAGCTTGAAGCGCGGCGTAGGCGCCCACCGCCATGAAGCCGCCGGTGCCGAGCGAGAGCTGGCCGGCGTAGCCGGTGAGCAGGTTGAGCCCGAGGGCGGCCAGCGCGTAGATCAGGAACGGGATCAGCACCGCCTGCAGCCAGTACTCGCTGGCCAGCGCAGCGGCACCGCCACGAACGCCGCGCACCAGCCGCCAGCGCCATGACGACCCGATCCTGCACGATCGGGAAGATCGCCTGGTCGCCGCGTAACGTCGACTTGAACTGCCCCGCCTCGCGGTAGATCACGCCGCACCCGCAAGCACGGTCGACGCCGCGCTGACGGCGATGAAAACGATCCATCTGCGTCGTTGCCGACTCGCGCCTCCTGCGGCGTAGGCCGCCTACGCCGCAGTCGGCGCTCGTCGGCGCCTAGCAGATGATCGTTTTCATCGCCGTCAGACCCGCTCGATGATCTTTTCGCCGAACAGGCCCTGGGGCCGGACGAGCAGGAAGGCGAGGGCCAGGACGTAGGCGAACCAGTTCTCGATGGCGCCGCCGACAAGCGGGCCCCAGTACACCTCGCCGAGCTTCTCGCCCACCCCGATGATGAGCCCGCCCACGATGGCGCCCGGCACCGAGGTGAAGCCGCCCAGGATCAGCACCGGCAGGGCCTTGAGGGCGATGAGCGAGAGGCTGAACTGCACGCCGCTCTTGGCGCCCCACATGATGCCGGCCACGATGGCCACCATGCCCGGCCACCGACCACACGACCACCCAGATCGTCTTGAGCGGGATGCCGATGGACAGCGCGGCCTCGTGGTCGTCGGCCACCGCCCGCAGCGCCCGGCCGATGCGCGTGCGCTGGAAGAACACGGCCAGGATCGGCGACCAGCACCGCGGCGGTGACGGCCGCGGTCAGCTCGAGCTGGTTGATCTGGACGCCCGCCGACCATGAAGGACTTGTCGGGGATGCCGACGTCGAGCCGCTTGACGTTGGCGCCCCACACCATCTCGCCGAACCCCTCCAGGAAGAAGTTCAGCCCGATGGTGGCCATGAACAGGATGATGTGCTCCTGGTTGACGAGCGGGCGCAGCACCAGCCGCTCGATGGCGAAGGCCAGCGCGATCATCACCGCCCGTCGTCAGCACCAGCGCCACCAGCACCGGCACGCCGCGCTCGATCAGCCCGACCAGCGTCAGGGCCGCGAACAGCACCATCACGCCCTGGGCGAAGTTGAAGACGCCCGAGGCCTTGAAGATGAGGACGAAGCCCAGGGCGACCAGCGAGTACATGAGCCCGGCGGCGATCCCGCCGAGCAGCACCTCGACCAGGAAGGCCGGCGAGCCGGCCATGTCCTTGAAGGGCGCGACGAGGACGGCGGCGACGGCGTCCACGGTCAGGCCGACTTCTCGTCGTGGGCGACGCCGAGGTAGGCGTCGAGCACGGCCGCGTCCTTGCGGACCTGCGTCGGGCGGCCCGTCGGCGATCTTGCGGCCGTAGTCGAGCACGACCACGCGGTCGGAGATGTCCATCACCACGCCCATGTCGTGCTCGATCAGCGCGATGGTGGTGCCGAACTCGCCGTTGACGTCGAGGATGAAGCGGCACATGTCTTCCTTCTCCTCGACGTTCATCCCCGCCATCGGCTCGTCGAGCAGCAGGAGCTGCGGCTCGGCGGCCAGCGCCCGGGCCAGCTCCACGCGCTTCTGCAGGCCGTACGGCAGCCGGCCCGCCGGCGTCTTGCGGATGGCCTGGATCTCCAGGAAGTCGATGATGCGCTCGACGAACGCGCGGTGCTCGAGCTCCTGGCGCCGGGCCGGCCCCCACCACACGGCGTCGAGCAGGAAGCTGCCGCGCATCTTCATGAGCCGCCCGGTCATGATGTTGTCGAGCACGCTCATGCCCTGGAACAGGGCGACGTTCTGGAAGGTGCGGGCGATGCCGAGGGCGGCGACGTCGGGCGGCCGCAGGTGCGTGCGATCGTGGCCCGCGAAGCGGATGCGGCCCTCGTACGGATGGTAGAAGCCGCTGATGCACGTTGAGCAGCGTCGTCTTGCCGGCGCCGTTGGGCCCGATGATGGCGGCGATCTCGCCCGCGCGGGATCGTCGAGGCTCACGCGGTTGAGGGCCAGGAGCGCGCCGAAGCGGACGCTGATGCCGTCGACCTCCAGCAAGCGGGCCGGCCGGTCTCGCGTCACCGGCGGCCAGCGCGGCACTCCCGGCGTGGATCCGACCTCGGCACGGATGGTGCCCGTCCGCCCGTCCTCGTAGGTGACCTGGGCCTCCACCGTCACGTGGTCGCGCGTCGCCGTACAGCGCCTCGATGAGCGGCGCGTACTTCTCGGCGATGTAACCCCGCCGCACCTTGCGGGTGCGGGTGATCTCCTCGTCGTCGGGATCGAGCTCCTTGTGCAGGAGCAGGAACTTGCGGATCTGCGCCCCCCGCA
Source organism: uncultured Candidatus Rokubacteria bacterium (assembly GCA_963827505.1). GTDB lineage: Bacteria > Methylomirabilota > Methylomirabilia > Rokubacteriales > CSP1-6 > AR5. The sequence goes on from CAWHBD010000001.1 coordinate 2,366,399, forward strand.
GCACCTCGTCCTCGGTGGCCAGGCTCCGGTTCACCCGCGCCACCTCCTGCGCGATGAGCTCGTAGACCTCGGGCTTCTGGCTGAGGTCGGTGTAGCTCGTATAGGCAATGCCCCGCCGCTCCGCCCAGTTCCCGACCGACCGCCAGGTCGATGTTGACCAGGGCGGTGACGTAGGGGCGGCCCGGGCCCAGCGCGACCGCCTCCTTGACGTAGGGCGAGAACTTCAGCTTGTTCTCGAGGTACTTGGGCGCGAACACCGTGCCGTCGGCGAGCCGGCCCAGGTCGCGGGCCCGGTCGATGATCTTCAGGTGCCCGGCCTGATCGAGGAAGCCGGCGTCGCCCGAGTGGATCCAGCCGTCCTCGAGCGTCTGCCGCGTCGCCTCGGGGTTCTTGAAGTAGCCCTGGAAGACGCCGGGGCTGCGGAACAGCACCTCGCCTGACGCCGAGATCTTGATCTCCACCCCCGGCATCGGGGTACCGACCGTGTCGAGCCGGACGTCGCCGTCCCGCTGCACGGCCACGAACACGCTGGCCTCGGTCATGCCGTATAGCTGCTTGACGTTGATGCCGAGGGCGCGGAAGAAGACGAAGATCTCGGGGCCGATGGCCTCGCCGGCCGTGTAGGCGATGCGGATGCGCCGCATCCCCAGGTTGTCGCGCAGCGGCCCGTAGACGAGCAGCCGGCCCAGCGGCGTACAGCAGCCGCGGCAGCAGCGGCAGCGGCTGCCGGTTGAGCCGGCGGCGCTCGAGATCCTGGGCCAGGCGCAGGAAGGCATGGGTCAAGGCGCGCTTGGGCCACGCCGCATCCTCGATGCGGATCATGCACGCTGGTCAGCAGATTTTCCCAGATGCGCGGGGGCGCGAAGAAGTAGGTCGGTCCGATCTCCTTGAGGTCGTGCAGGACGGTGGCGGCGCTCTCCGGACAGTTGATGGCGAAGCCGGCCACGATGGCCTGGGCGTAGGACAGCATGTGGTCGCCGACCCAGGCCATCGGCAGGTAGGCCAGCGCCTCATCGTCCGCGGCGCAGCCCCTCGCGCTCGGTCGCGCTCCGCGCCGTCACGATCAGGTTGCGGTGGGACAGCATCGCGCCCTTGGGGGTGCCGGTGGTCCCCGAGGTGTAGCAGATGACCGCGGTGTCCTCGGCGCCGCCCCGCGCGACCTCGTCGTCGAAGCAGGTCGGATGGCCGAGCGCGAACTTCTCCCCGCGCTCCTCCAGCTCGGCCAGGCTCAGCAGACCCGGCTCGGAGTAGGCCCGCAGGCCGCGGGCGTCGACGTACACGATGAACTCCAGGCGGGGGCAGCGCGCGCGGACGTTGAGCAGCTTGTCGACCTGCTCCTGGTCCTCGGCCACGGCGAAGCGCGCCTCCGAGTGGTCGAGGATGTAGACCAGCTCCTTCTCGATCGAGTCCTGGTAGAGGGGGACGGGGATGCCGCCGAGGGCCTGGCTGGCCAGCACCGACCAGTACAGCTCGGGCCGGTTGTCGCCGATGACCGCCGTCACGTCACCCCGGGCGAAGCCCAGCGAGGCCAGTCCCAGCGCGATCCGGCGGCTGCGCTCGAGGTAGTCGCGCCAGGTGTAGGCCTGCCAGATGCCGAGGTCCTTCTCGCGGATCGCCACCCGGCGCGGCAGCCGCTCCGCGTTGGCAATCACGAGCTTGGGGAATGTATCGAGCGACGAGGCCGCACTGCTCATCGTCTCTTGTGAACCTCCGCACTAAGTTGCTGCTCGTGGACTCCCGGCTCTGGCGGGCTCGTGAGTGGCGAGAGTGTAGCCAAGCGTCCGGGGGCTGTCAAGCAATTGGGTCGGTATGACGAGGACTTACGACGCGGGCGAGCCGGAACCTCAGGCGACCGGCTCGCCGTCGAGCACGGCGCGCACCTTGCGGGCGAGCTCGTCGGGGGTGAACGGCTTGGCCAGGTAGGCCAGGCCGGTGTCGAGCACGCCATGGTGAACGATCGCGTGATCGGTGTACCCGGACATGTAGAGGATCCGCATGTCCCGCCGGAGGGGGGACAGCCGGTCGGCGAGCTCGCGGCCGCTGCCACCGGGCATGACGACGTCGGTCAGCAGCAGGTGGATGACGGCCGGGTGAGCCGCGGCCGTCTGCATGGCCTCGTCGGGTCCGGCGGCCTGCAGCACCGAGTAGCCGCGCTCGCGAAGGATCTCGCAGGCCAGCACCCGCACCTGCGCCTCGTCCTCCACGACCAGGACCGTCTCCCAGCCCGGCGCCACCGGCGGCAGCACGGGCTCTTCGACCGGGGCCTCCGCAGGCTCGTCGAAGACCGGCAGGCACACGCGGAAGGTGGCCCCCAGGCCCGGCTGGCTCTCGACCCACACGATCCCGCCGCTCTGCCGCACGATGCCGTACACGGTCGACAGTCCGAGGCCGGTGCCCTGCCCCGGGGCCTTGGTCGTGAAGAACGGCTCGAAGATCCGGGACACCGTCGCCGCGTCCATGCCGACCCCGGTGTCGCTCACGGTGAGCTGCACGTGGAGGCCGACCGGCGCCCCCTCGAGGCGCCGCGCCTGGCCGGCGTCGAGCACCACCTCGGCCGTCTCCAGGGTCAGGCGGCCGCCGCGCGGCATGGCGTCGCGCGCGTTGACGGCGAGATTGACGATCACCTGCTCGATCTGGGAGAGGTCGGCCCGTACGCGCCGGACGGCGGTCAGCCGGGTGGCCAGCTCGACGTTCTCACCGATCAGCCGCCGCAGCATGGGCGTGATGCCGTCGACCACGGCGGTCAGGTCGAGGGCCTGCGGCTTGAGCACCTGCTTGCGGCTGAACGCCAGCAGCTGGCGGGTGAGGCCGGCGGCGCGCTGGGCGGTCTCCTGGATGAGCGACACGCCGCGGTGGGCCGGGGTGCCATCCGGCATGCGGGGCAGCAGGATCGCGCACCGCCCCAGGATGACCGTGAGGAGGTTGTTGAAGTCGTGGGCCACGCCGCCGGCCAGCTTGCCGACAGCTTCCATCTTCAGCGCCTGGCGCAGCTGGTCCTCGGTGCGCCCGAGGGCCTCGTCGGCCTCGCGACGCTCGAGGAAGAGGCCGATGCGACCGGCGGCGTCGGCGACGGTGGCGCGCAGGTCCTCGTCGACCTCGCGTCCCTCGGTCACGAGGACGACCACGCCCAGCACGTCGCGGGTACCGCGCAGCGGCACGGCGAGCGAGGCCACCGCGCCGGTCGCGCTCGACTGGGCCTGCCCGGACGCCCACGCCCGGCCCACGAGCCCCACCCCCCGCGCCACGGTCAGATCGCCACCGCTGATGACCTGCTCGGCCAGGGCCAGGCCGTCGGCGCGCCACGTCCCCGCGCAGCGCAGGACGCCGGCGTCGGGGTCGACCAGCCAGCACTCGCCGCGGTCCCAGCCCAGCGTCTCGCCGAGGGCCTCGACGACGCGCGCCAGCGCCTTGCCGGGGTCGTCGGCGTCGGCCAGGATGCGCGTCACCGCGAACCGCGCGGCCTGCCGCCGCTCGGCCTCGCGCCGCTCGACCTCGCGCTGCTCGAGGTTGCCGGCCATGGTGTTGAATGCCGCCACGGTCGGCGCGATCTCCACGAAGCGGGTCAGCGGCATCCGCGCCCCGAGATCGCCGGCGCCGAAGCGGGCGGCGCTCGCGGCCAGCTCACGCACCGGCCGCAGGCCACGGCCGAGGATCACGTACATGAGCACGAGCAGCACGACCAGCAGGATGCCCTGCATCACGATGTCGGAGCGGATCTCGGTCCACACCTCGCTCTCCAGGCGGTGCGAGGCCGGGGTGACCGCCAGCACGGCGTAGACGACGGGCTCGGAAGCCAGGCGCGCGCGGTGCTCGGCCCGCTGCAGGCGCAGGGCGAAGCGCAGGATCCGGGGAGCGTCGGACTCGGGCAACCCGGCCGGGGAAGCGTCCAGCATGAGGCGCCGACCGTCGGGCTCGTAGAGCGCAACGCGCGCCCACACCACGTCCGCGTTGAGCTCGCGCAGGGTCTGCTCGGCCGTCGCCAGGTCGCCGACGATGAGGGCGTTGAGCAGCAGCGGCGTGCCCGCTGCCATCAGGCGCGTGGTCTCGGCGGCGAGGCGGGCCTCGGCCGCCTGGCTCCGCTCGTTCAGGGTCACCACCAGCTCGCCCAGGGTCACGGCCAGGATCGCGAGGCCCGTGAGGCCGAGCAGGAGGGTGCGGAGGCGGAGCCTCACTGACCGATCAGGCGATATACGTGCCGGACGGAGTCGTAGTCACGATCCGTGGCCGGCTCGAACCCTCGCGACGCCGCCCGGGCCAGGATCGGCGCGGCGGCGGCATCGCTCTTCATGCCGATCAGGGCCTGGCGAACCTTGTCGACGACGGGAGCGGACAGGCGCGAGTGGGCGATCACCGCGAGGTCCGGATAGCCCTGGGAGACGAAGACCTCGCGGAAGTGCAGCCCCTCACGCTCGGCGTACTGGGCGAGGAACCGCGAATTCACGGCCCCGCCGTCGACGCGCCGGGCCTTGAGCTGGGCCAGCACGCCTTCCTGGTTGCCGGCGAAGACCTCCTCGACCTTGACCCCGGCCTGGCGCAGAGCCAGCACGGGGACCGCGTACCCGACGAACGCGTCGACCGACGGGAAGGCCACGCGGCGACCGTCGAGGTCCTTCAGGCTCTTGACGGGGCTGTCGGCAGGCACGGCGATGACGCCGCGGATCGGCTCGCCGGCCCAGCGGGCGATCACCCGGTAGCCCAGCGAATCGAACTCGGTCTGGAAGACGTGGTTGGTGAAGACGAAGTCGAGCTCGCCCTTCGCCATCAGTGCATTGGTCTCCTGCACCGTCGGACCCATGCGGAGCTGCAGCGGCACGCCGGTCTGGGTGGTGACGTAGTGCAGGATGGGGTTCCAGCGCTCGGCGGTCCGGGTCGGGCTCTGCTGGTTCAGGACACCGAAGGCCAGCGGCCGATCCTGGGCCAGGGCTCCGGTCACGAGGACGGCCACCGCGAGCCCGGCTCCCAGCGCCCTAGTCAGCCGTGCGGGTTCGCTACCCATTGTTTCCAGCATAGCCGAGAGGGTCCCCAGACCAGCGACACGGAATCACGCGCCGGACGGGCCTCCGATGCCCCCCACCGCCGTGAAACTTCTACATGATTGGCGCTCTAGGGGCCGGCGGGGGGCCCAAGTCCATCTCCTCGCTCAGGTCAGGCGACGCTCCACCAGCGGCAAGATGAAGTAGACGACGAAGGCGGCAGCGGCCAGATACAGCATCCAGTGGACGCGACCGCCCCGCCCGCTCAGCACCTTGATGGCCACGTACGTCACGAAGCCGGCCCCGATCCCGTTGGTGATGGACCAGGTGAACGGCATCACCAGCATGGTGACGAAGGCCGGGATGGCCTCCTCGAAGTCGTCCCAGGCGATCTCGCGAGCCACGCTCATCATGTAGAAGCCGACGATGATGAGCGCCGGCGCCGTGGCCTGGGCCGGGATCACGCTGGCCAGCGGGGAGAACCACATGGCCACCAGGAACAGCAACCCGGTGACGATGGCGACGAGCCCCGTGCGCCCGCCCTCGGCGACGCCGGCCGCGCTCTCGATGTACGTGGTGTTGCTGCTGCCGTTGGCCACGCCCCCCAGCACCGCGCCCAGCGAATCCACCAGGAGCACGCGATTGGAACCCGGCAGCCGCCCGTTCGGATCGAGGAAGCCGCCCTTGCCTCCGACGCCGATGATCGTCCCGATGGTGTCGAAGAAGTCGCTGAGCATGATCGAGAACGTCACCAGCACGGTGGCGAGGACGCCGAGCCGGGCGATCACGCCGAAGTCGAGCCGGCCGAACGTGGAAAAGTCGGGGAGCTGCACGATGGCGGCGGGCAGCTGGGCGGCGCCCGGCGTCGGAAAGCCCTTCCAGCCGGCCAGCGTCCCGTTCAGCCCGATGGCCAGGATGGTGGTGAGCACGATGCCCAGGAGCAGCGCACCCCGCACCCGGCGGGCCATGAGCCCGGCCGTCAGCACGAAGCCCAGCACGAAGACCACGCTGGGCAGCCCACCCAGCGCCCCGAGCCCCACCGGCAGCGGCCCCTTGTCCGGCTTCACGACGAATCCCGCCGTGAAGAAGCCGATGAACGCGATGAACAGGCCGATGCCGACGCTGATGGCGCGCTTGAGGCCGACCGGCACCGCCTCCAGCATCGCCTCCCGGAACCGGGTGACCACCAGCACGGTGATGACGAACCCCTCCAGCACCACGATGGTCATCGCCTGGGGCCAGCTCAATCCCCGGCCGGCCACCAGCTCGAAGGCGACGACCGCGTTGAGCCCCATGCCGGGGGCCAGCGCAAAGGGATAGTTCGTCCACGCGCCCATCGCGATGGAGAGCAGGCCGGCGGTGAGGCACGTCACCGTCAGCGTCGCCGCGAACGGCAGCCCCTTGCCATCGAGGCCGGGCACGCCGACGTAGCCGAGCACGATGGGGTTCACGAAGATGATGTAGGCCATGACCATGAAGGTGGCGGTACCGGCCCGCACCTCGGTGAGAGCGTCGGTGCCGCGCGCGCGCAGGTGGAACCAACGCTCGAGCGCTCCGTCGGCCATCTCAGTCGCTCTCCCGAGCCCGCTCGCGCAGCACGAATTTCTGGATCTTGCCGGTGGAGGTCTTGGGCAGCGGCCCGAACACGACGTGGCGCGGCACCTTGAAGTGGGCGATGGTCCCGCGCAGGAAGCTGACGATCTCCTCGGCGGTGGCGCCGGCACCCGGCTTGAGGGTCACGAACGCGCACGGCGTTTCCCCCCAGCGGGCATCGGGCTTCGCCACCACCGCGGCCTCCATCACGGCCGGGTGCTTGTAGAGCGCCTCCTCGACCTCCAGCGACGAGATGTTCTCGCCGCCGGAGATGATCACGTCCTTGCTGCGGTCCTTGATCTCGATGTAGCCGTCCGGATGCCAGACGGCCAGGTCACCCGTGTGGAACCACCCGCCCGCGAACGCGGTCTCCGTCGCCCGCGGGTTCTTGAGGTAGCCCTTCATGAGCGTATTGCCGCGCAGCATCACCTCGCCCAGCGTGGCGCCGTCGCGCGGCACCGGCGCCAGTGTCGCGGGATCGGCCACCATCAGCCCCGCCGCCGTCGGGTAGCCGACCCCCTGCCGAGCCATGCGGCCGGCGCGCTCGGCGAGCGGCAGTTCCTCCCACGCCTCCTGCCAGGCGCAGAACGAGGCGGGGCCATAGGACTCGGTGAGGCCGTAGAGATGGGTGACGCGGAAGCCCATGGCCTCCATCGCAGCGATGACTGTCGAGGGCGGCGCCGCGCCCCCGGTGGCGATCTCCACGGGGTGGGCGAAGGTCTGCTTCACCTCGGCCGGGGCGTGGATGAGCATCGTCATGATGATCGGCGCCCCGCACATGTGGGTGACGCCATGGCGGGCGATGGCCGGGAAGATCAGCGCGGGATCGACCCGGCGCAGGCACACGTGGGTGCCGCCGACCGCGGTCACCGCCCACGTGTAGGTCCAGCCGCTGCAGTGGAACATGGGCAGGGTCCACAGATAGACCGTGCGGGGCGACAGGCCGAAGGTCAGCGCGTTGCCGAGCGCGTTGAGGTAGGCGCCGCGATGGTGGTAGACGACGCCCTTGGGATCGCCCGTCGTGCCCGAGGTGTAGAGCAGGCAGATCGCCTGCCACTCGTCGACGGGCGGCTCCCACGTCGCCTCGGGGTCGCCCTCGGCCAGCAAGGCCTCGTAGTCCTTCTCGCCGAGCCGCCGCCCGCCCTCGTCCAGCGGATCGTCGACGTCGATCACGGGGATTGGCCGGCCGAGCAGGCGCAGCGCCTCCTCGACGGTGGGCGAGAACTCCCGATCCGTGATGAGCAGCTTCGCCTCGCCGTGGTCGAGGATGAAGGCGATGGTGCGCGCGTCCAGGCGATAGTTCAGCGGGTTGAGGACGGCGCCGGCCATGGGGACGCCGTAGTGGGCCTCTAGCATGGCGGGGACGTTGGGCGCCACGATCGCCACCGTGTCGCCGCGGCCGATGCCACGGCGGGCCAGGGCCGAGGCCAGCCGGCGGCAGCGCGCGTAGAGCTCGGTGTAGGTGAAGGCGCGGTCGCCGTGGACGACCGCCGTCTTGCCCGCGTAGACCTGGGCCGCCCAGGCCAGGAACGACAGCGGCGTGAGCGACGCAAAGTTGGCCGGCCGGCGGCCGAGGTCCTGGTCGAAGGCACCGGCCACGCCGCCCGTCCCTACAGCGGCCGGCGGAGCAGACGGCCCAGCTCGCCGACCACGCCCCGGCGGAAGGTCAGCACGCAGACCACGAAGATGGCGCCCTGCACGATCGTCACCCAGGCGCCGAGCTGGGCCAGGTAGTTCTCCAGGCCGATCACGATGAAGGCGCCGACCACGGGGCCGAAGATGGTGCCGAGGCCGCCCAGCAAGGTCATCAGCACGACCTCGCCCGACATCGTCCAGTGGACGTCGGTGAGCGAGGCGAGCTGGAACACGATCGCCTTGGTGGCACCGGCCAGCCCCGACAGCGTCGCCGACAGCACGAAGGCGATCAGCTTGTAGTGCTCGGCCCGGTAGCCGAGCGAGACCGCGCGCGGCTCGTTCTCGCGGATGGCCTTGAGCACCTGGCCGAACGGCGAGTGGATCGCGCGGTAGACGATCAGGAAGCCGAGCAGGAAGATGGCCAGCACCGTGAAGTACATCGGCAAGGTCTGGCGGAGGTCGAGCACGCCGAGCAGGGTCCCCCGCGGCACCGCCTGGATGCCGTCCTCGCCGCCCGTGAACTTCGCCTGCACCGAGAAGAAGAAGATCATCTGGGCGAAGGCCAGCGTGATGTTGGCGAAGTAGATCCCGCGGCTGCGGATGGTGAGGGCGCCGATGAGGATGCCGAGCAGCGCCGCCACCAGCGTACCGAAGACGATGGCGGCCTCGGGCGGCAGCCCCCACACCTTGGCGGCGTGGGCGGCGGCGTAGCCGGCGCCGCCCAGGAAGGCGGCGTGGCCGAACGAGAGCAGGCCCACGTAGCCGATCAACAGGTTGAACGCGCACGCGAACAGGGCGAAGCACAGCGCCTTCATGAGGAACACGGGATAGACGAAGAAGGGCGCGGCGATCAGCCCGGCCACCATGACGGTAAAGGCCACGAGCTGGTGGCGCGGGACCCGCCCGGCCACGAGAAACACCGACGGCGCCGGCCCCGCTGTCGAGCGCGGCGGCAAGGCCGGGGCCCTCACCTCGCCCGCCCGGGGCTCGCTCACGTCGTCCGCCCGAACAGCCCGGCCGGACGGACGAGCAGGACGAGGGCCATGATGACGAAGATCACCGTGTTCGAGGCCTCCGGATAGAAGACCTTCGTGAACCCCTCCACCACGCCCAGCGTGAAGCCGGTGACGATCGAGCCCATGATGGAGCCCAGCCCGCCGATCACGACGACGGCGAAGACCACGATGATCAGGTCGGCGCCCATGAGCGGGTTCACCTGGTAGATCGGCGCCGCCAGCGCCCCGGCCAGCGCGGCCAGCCCCACCCCGAAGCCGTAGGTGAGCGTGATCATGCGGGGCACGTTGATGCCAAACGCCTGCACCAGCGTCGGGTTCTCGGTCGCCGCCCGCAGATAGGCGCCGAGTTTCGTCCGCTCGATGACGTACCAGGTCGCCAGGCACACCACCAGTGAGAACACGATCACCCAGCCCCGGTAGTTGGGCAGGAACATGAACCCGAGGTTGTGACCGCCGGCCAGCTGGGCGGGGATGCCGTACGGCAATCCCGAGGAGCCGTACTGGTGGCGGAACACACCCTGGATGACGAGGGCCACACCGAAGGTGAGGAGCAGGCCGTACAGGTGGTCGAGGTGGTAGAGCTGCTTGAGCATCGTACGCTCGAGGACGATCCCGATCACGCCCACCACGATCGGCGCGATCAGCAGCGCCCACCAGTAGCCCAGCCCGAACCACTGCAGGCAGAAGTAGGCCACGAAGGCGCCCATCATGTACTGGGCGCCGTGGGCGAAGTTGATGATGTTGAGCAGCCCGAAGATGACCGACAGCCCGAGGCTCAGCAGAGCGTAGAAAGCCCCGTTGATCAGCCCGATGAGGAGCTGACCGAACAGGGCCTGCGTCGGCACGCCGAAGATGGTCAGGGTTGCTCGCTTCTACTTCTTCACCAGCGAGCAGTCGCCCTGGTCGAGGGGGCGAAACGCCTGCTCGGCCGGGATCGTCGCGCGGATCTTGTAGTAGTCCCAGGCGTACTTGGACTCGGCCGGCTTCTTGACCTCGACCAGGTAGGCGGGGTGGATCTTGCGGCCGTCGACGCGGATCGTCCCCTTGCCGAACAGTGGGTCGTCGGTGCCGAGCTCTTTCATCTTGGCGATGACCTTGGTGCCGTCGTCGGCCTTCAGCGCCTCGACCGCCTTGAGGTAGTGCAGGACGCCCGCGTAAACGCCGGCGTGGATCATGGTGGGATGGATGCCGCGATTGCGCTCGGCGAAGCGCTTGGCGAACGCGCGGGTGTTGTCGTTCATGTCCCAGTAGAAGGTCTCGGTGAAGGTCAACCCCTGCGCCTTCTCCAGGCCGAGGGCGTGGACGTCGGTGAGAAACACCAGCAGACCCGCGAAGTTCTGGCCGCCCTTGACGATGCCGAATTCCGCCCCCTGCTTGATCGCGTTGGTGGTGTCGCCGCCGGCGTTGGCGAGGCCGATCACCTTGGCCTTGGAGGCCTGGGCCTGCAGGAGGAAGGACGAGAAGTCCTGGGTGTTGAGCGGGTGGCGCACCTTGCCCAGCACCTTGCCGCCGTTCTTGAGGACCACCGCCTCGACGTCGCGCTCGAGCGCGTGGCCGAAAGCGTAGTCGGCGGTGATGAAGAACCAGGTGTCACCGCCGGTCTTCACCACCGCGTTGCCGGTGCCGTTGGCCAGGGCCCAGGTGTCGTACGTCCAGTGCACCGTGTTGGGCGAGCAGGCCTTGCCGGTGAGGTCGGAGGAGGCCGCCGACGAGACGACGAAGGCCTTGCCCTTGTCGCGGGTGATCTGGTTGACGGCCAGCGCCACGCCGGAGTTGGGGACGTCGACGATCATGTCGACCTTGTCGGCGTCGTACCACTGGCGGGCGATCTGGGAGCCGACATCGGGCTTGTTCTGGTGGTCGGCGGAGATGATCTCGACCTTGATCCCTTTCTTGTCGGCGCCGAAGTCCTCGACGGCCATGCGGGCCGCGACCACCGAGCCGGGGCCGGCGAGATCGGCGTAGAGGCTCGACTGGTCGTTGAGGACGCCAATCTTGACGACGCCGTCCGAGACCTGGGCGGACGCCGCCCCGGCCGCGAGGAGGGCGACCAGCGTGAGGGAGAGTGCGCGGGCGATGACCATGAGATGGCTCCTTGTGTGGGATGGGTCGGGCGGACTAGACGCCCAGGTACTCGTGCAGCTTGTCCATGCTGGCGGCCAGCCGGTCGTTGGGGACGAGGTCCACGACGCGACCGTGCTCGACGACGTAGTGGCGGTCGGCCACGGTGGCAGCGAAGCGGAAGTTCTGCTCGACGAGCAGGATCGTGAACCCCTCCCGCTTGAGCCGGGCGATCGTGCGGCCGATCTGCTCGACGATGACGGGGGCCAGGCCCTCGGTGGGCTCGTCGAGCAGGAGCAGGCGGGCGCCGGTACGGAGGATGCGGCCGATGGCCAGCATCTGCTGCTCGCCGCCCGAGAGCTTGGTCCCCTGGCTGCGCAGTCGCTCCTTGAGGTTCGGGAACAGCTCGAAGACGGCATCGACGTCGAGCCCGCCCGCCCGCACCCGGGGCGGCAGCAGGAGGTTCTCCTCGACGCTGAGGCTGGCGAAGATCCCGCGCTCCTCCGGACAGAACGCGATCCCCTGCCGGGCGATGGCGTTGGAGGGCAGCCCGATCAGCTCGACGGCGCCGAATCGCACGGAGCCGGTCCGCTTGCGCACGATGCCCATGACGGCCTTGAGCGTCGTCGTCTTGCCGGCGCCGTTGCGGCCGAGCAGCGTCACCACCTCACCCGGGAAGACGTCGAAGTCGACCCCGTGCAGGACGTGCGACTCGCCGTACCAGGCGTGGAGGTCGCGCACGGCGAGCAGCGGCTCAGCCACGCCCGCCGCCCATGTAGGCCTGGATCACCTGGGGATCGCGGGAGACGCTCTGGTAGTCGCCCTCGGCGAGGACCTCGCCGCGCGCGAGGACGGTGATCGTGTTCGAGAGGTTCTCCACCACGCTCAGGTTGTGCTCCACCATGAGCACCGTGCGATTGACCGCGACCTTCTTGATGAGCGCGGAGATCCGGCCGACGTCCTCGTGGGCCATCCCGGCCGTGGGCTCGTCGAGCAGCATCATCTCGGGGTCCAGCGCCAGCGTGGTGGCGATCTCCAGCGCGCGCTTGCGGCCGTAGGGCAGCTCCACGGCCGGGGTGCCGGCGAAGGGGCCGAGGCCGACCGCTTCCAGCAGCTCCCCCGCGCGATCGTTGAGGCCGTCCAGCACGCGCTCGGAGCGCCAGAAGTCGAAGGAGCGGCCGCGCCGGCGCTGCAGCGCGACCCGCACGTTCTCGCGGACCGTGAGGTGCGGGAACACCGCGGAGATCTGGAAGGAGCGCACGAGCCCCAGCCGGGCGATGTCGGCCGGCCGGCTGCCGGTGATGTCGCGCCCGTTGAACGTGATGCGGCCGGCGGTCGGGGTGAGGAAGTGCGTCAGCAGGTTGAAGCAGGTGGTCTTGCCGGCGCCGTTGGGGCCGATGAGCGCGTGAATGGTGCAGCGCCGGACCTTGAGGTCGACGTTGCGGACCGCGACGAAGCCGCGGAACTCCTTCGTCAGCCCCCGAGTCTCCAGGATGACGTCGGTGGCGGTGGTCACTGTATCGGAGCGCTGGCCCGGCTCATGACGTGGGTGGCCTGTTCGAGGTGCGCCCCGGGCCACTGTATCGGAGCGCTGGCCCGGCTCATGACGTGGGTGGCCTGTTCGAGGTGCGCCCCGGCCGCGGCGAGAATACCGGTTCGCTCTCGTCCTGCCAGGCGCGGTTGGCCTCGGCCACCTCCCACGATTCCATGCAGTCGCGCTGGGCGGCCATCACGTCCTCGATGCTCGCGCGCGGATCGCGGTGGAACGACTCGTGCAGCAACCGCTTGATGTGCGCGTTGGCAGTCGGCGCCTGGTGGCGCAGTCGCTCGAGCAGGCGAGCCACGGTGGCGTCGACCTCGGCGGGCGGACACACCCAGTTCACGAGCCCCATGGCCCGGGCCTCCGCTGGTGTCACGTCCTCGTTGAACAGCGCCAGCTCCTTGGCCCGGCCCAGGCCGATGACGCGGGCCAGGCGCAGCACCGCGCCGTCGGGAATGATGCCGTGACGGGAAGCCCCGAGGCCGAGCACGGCGTCGTCGGTGGCCAGCCGAACGTCGCAGGCCAGGCCGAGCTGCAGACCGCCACCGATCGAGTAGCCGTGCAGCACGGCCAGGGAGACCTTGGGCATGTCCTCCAGCCAGTTGAGCGCCCGGACCCAGTGGCGGTAGAACGCCTCCCCGATCGACCCCTTGGCCATGGCGGTACGGTCCATGCCCGAGCAGAAGGCTCGCCCGGCGCCTCGCAGGACGACAGCGCCCACCTCGGGGTCTCTGGCCGCCGTCTCGGCGTGCTCGGCCAGGGTCGCGGCCAGCTCGGTATCGAGCGCGTTGAGGACGGCCGGCCGATCCAGCGTGATCCACGCCACGCCGTCGGCCACCCGATAGCTCACGGAGCGCTGGGTCATCGTTGATTGTGGACGGCGCGCGGGAGGTTGTACGATCGCGGGTGTCGGCCGTCACTCATTCAGAGTGCGGCCTAACGTATGGAATGATCGGCAGGATGTCAAGCGAGGCGCCCCTCGGCGCGCGCAGCCAAGGAGGCAGTGAATGCCATCGATCAGCCGGCGCCGTTTTCTCGTCTCCACCTCGGGCGCCCTCGCGGCCGGAGCCCTGGCCCCGGCCTTCGTCCACGCCCAGACGTCGGTGAAGATCGGGACCGCCGTGCTGGGCGACTACGCCCTGGCCGGCCCGTGCATCGTGGCCGTCGACAAGGGCTTCTTCCGCACGGAAAACATCAACGTGGAGTTCGTCCCCTTCCGTGGGGGTCCGAACCTCGTGAAGGCCGTGATCGCCGGTGACGTGTTGCTCGGCGCCACCGGCAGCACCGACATCCTGGTCTTCCGCGAGGCGGGGATGCCGATCAAGATGGTGGCCACCCACACGGAGGGCAACCACTTCACGCTCAACGTTGCTCCCGACGTCTCCGCCCTCGGCGACCTCAAGGGCAAATCCATCGGGGTCACCGCGGTCGGCTCCACCACCTGGATCTTCGCCCGCATGGTGGCCAAGCAGCAGGGATGGGACGCCGACCGCGACGTCAAGATCGTCGCCCTCGGCGGCCTCGACGCCCAGCTGGCCGCCCTCGCCCGTAAGGAGATCCACGCCTTCGTGTGGGGCGACGGCGGCGCGGTCACCCAGCTCGCCGGCAAGTCGAAGATCCTCATGCGCCTGGACAAGGTCACCACCCGCTGGATCAGCCAGATCCAGTACACCTCGGAGGACGCGATCCGCAAGCAAGGCGACGACATCCGCAAGGTGATGAGGGGCGTGTTCGCCGCCATCCGCTTCATGAACGACCAGACGGCCGAGGCCGCCGAGATCGTGGCCAAGAAGATCGGCTGGAGCGCGGAGGCGGTGCAGGCCGCCCACAAGGTCTCCGGCTCGCTCATGTCCCACGACGGCACCATGAGCCTGGAGGCGCTGCGCTCCATGCAGGACACGGTGCTCGAGCACGGCGTCATCAAGAAGCGGCTGCCGGTGGAGGAGCACGTGGCCCGGGAGTTCACGCCTGTCAAGGTCTAGCCTCGGCGTCGGCTGGGCGCTGGCGGCGCTGCTGCTGGCCGTCCCGGGCGCCGCCCATGCCCAGCTGTTCCTGGCCACGCGGCCCGACCCGGCGTTCGGCATCGGCCCGCTGTTCGTGCGGGCCTCGGTCACACCCGAGCTGGGCCCGATCGTCGTCGACGTGCTCTTCTCGGTGGACGTGCCGGCCGGCCGCAGTCTCGGCGACGTCGCCCAGGATCTCTACCTGCTGTGGCCGAGCGCCGTGGTGGCCGATCGCGCAAGCGGGCCGCCCGATCCGGCGCTCGAGAAGTACCTGAACGAGCGCGGCTTCGACGTGATCGACAGCGGTCGCGTCGTGCTGGCCAGCCGCAACCTCTACCGCACCGAGGGCGAGGGCGGCTCCGGCGCCGGCGCCGAGACGATCCCGGGCGGCGCGCCGTTCGCTACCTTCGTGCGGGACGACAAGGCGGTGGGGCTGTCGGCTCCGGCCACCTGGGTCCGGATCCCGTGGAACCCTCGCTTCGTCAACCGCGTGTACCTGATGAACCTCAAGCTGACTACGCGCGGGATGATCAAGGCCAAGCCGGCGACGTGGGTCGAGCAGACGTTCTGGGGACCGCGACAGCGGCTGGCCCTGTCGTTCCACGAGACCCGGCACCGGGCGGTCTTCCCGATGTACTTCCAGCATCGCGACCGCGTCATCCGCCTGAGCGACGAGCCGGCCCAGCTCACCATCAACTTTGCCGACGCTGACCACCTGAAGATCGACGAGATGTCACCGCAGTCGGCCCGACGCCAGCTCAGCGAGACACTGGAGAGCACCGACACCATCTCGCTGTTCCTCGACCGCTCCGAGGGGCTGACGCCCCAGGTGCTGAGCGTGCAGTTCGGCTACTTCACGCGGTTGCAGTCGTGGGCACCGGTGCTCATCCCGTTCATCTTCTTCCTGCTCGGGAACGTGGCCGCCGTGCTCGTGCGCAACGTGGCCGAGCGGCTGAGCAAGCGATGGATGGGGCGGGTGCTGTTCTGGCGGGCCGCCGACCAGCCCCAGGTCAAGCAGCAGGGCACCGTGCTCGAGCAGGAGACCATCGACCAGATCGTCCCCGGCGTGACGACCTACGACGAGGTGCTCCGCCTGTGCGGTCCCGACGTCGAGGAGCAGTCGCAGCGGACGGCGCCGGAGCGGCGCCGGCTCGTCTACCGGGGCCGGCGGGTGGTGCCGCGGCGGCGGCGGGCGTTCGGGTGGCTGGCCACGGTCGCCCACTGGGACGCCGAGCAGCACGAGGTCGGCATCGAGCTCGAGCGCAACGTCGTCCTCGACGTCCAGGCCCGGGTGACGCGCGCGCGCCTCAACGCCCCCGAGTCGCCGTGAGCTCCCCGGTGACGGGCTCGGGCAGACGCATGACGACGTACGGGTTCAGGGTGATGTGCTCGCAGCAGGTGTAGCAGTAAAAGTCCAGCTCGAGCCCGGCCCGTCCCCCCATGAACTCCAGCCGGCGCGCGCAGCGGGTGTGGTGCAGCGATCCGTCGGGCCCGCGGTGCACAGTGGTCACCGGCGGAATCGCCGAGCGCGGCGTCGTGGTGGTCTTCGTCATCGGGAGCGTGGCCATCGTCATCCTCCGGGTGTGACCGTCCGCTTCGCTGCCGCCTACTCGCGCCAGAGGAACGCCCAGCAGAGGGCGACCCCACCGCCACACAGCGTGGCGACGACGGACAGGTACGCGGTGAGCTCGGACCAGGTCAGCATGTCGGCCGGACGAAAGAGCAAGCGACGTTCCAGCTCCGTCGTGGGCTTAGAAATCAATTATTTCAATTAGATACAGGATCACAGGGTGACGAATCCGGTCAGTCTTGAGACGGCCCGCGCGAGGACTCCGGGCAGGATCTGTCCGGTCGGAGCGGCTACGAGCTACGCCAGCGGGACAGGCGCTCGTTGAGGGCGTCGAGCCCGAGCACGATGACGATCGACGCGGCTGACACGAGCGCGGTGGCCGCGAACAGCTCGGGCGCCTGGAAGCCGTTGGCGAGCGAGTTGAGGACGTGGCCCATGCCGCGGATCCCGGCGAACATCTCGACGACCAGCACGCCGAGCAGGCAGAAGACGATACCCAGCCGCATGCCGGCCAGCACGGTAGGCACGATCGCCGGGAGTACTACCTTCCGGTAGAGCTGCCAGGGGGTGGCGCCGAAGGCGCGGGCCACGCTGATCAGCGTGCGATCGACGTCGCGGACGCCCCCCGCGACCAGCACCAGGATCGGGAAGAGCCCGTGGATGGTGCCGTACAGGATCGCCGGCGTGGTCCCGAAGCCGAGCAGGAGCACGATCCACGGCAGCACCAGAATCTTCGGCATCCCGTACAGGGCGACCACGAAGGGGCTCAGGACCTCGCGCAGGACACGCACGGAGCCGAACGCCAGGCCGAGGGCGACGCCGAACACCACGGACAGCACGTAGGCGATGACGGTCTTCACCAGGGTGTCGCCGAGCGCGCCCAGGGCGCCGCCCCCGATCCGGCCGAAGGCCCGGGTCACCGCGCTCGGAGCCGGAACGAACAGCGGGTCGACCCAGCCCGCCCTCGACACGGCCTCCCACCCGGCCAGCAGCGCCAGCACGCTGACCACCTGCAGCGCGAGCACGCGGGCCCGGCCTGCCACTAGTCCGTCCATCGCCGCGCGCGGCGCTCGACGAGGCCGGCCACGGCGTCGGAGCCGACGACCACCACGAGGGTGACGCAGACCAGCGCCACGTAGTCGGCGGTCCGGAACAGGCCGTAGGCGTGGTTGATCAGCGTGCCCATCCCCGCCCGGGCTCCGAGAATCTCGCCGACGATGACGCCGACCACGGTCAGGGCCAGGCCGGTGCGCAGTCCGCCGACGAGCGTGAACAGCATGGCCGGGAGCATGACCTTCCCGAACACGGTCGCCGGGCCCGCCCCGAACGCCCGCGCCACCGCGATCATGTGGGGATTGGCCTGGCGGATCCCAGCCAGCACCGCCAGCGTGATGGGAAAGAAGCCGAGCAGGAAGCCGAAGGCGATCTTCGAAGCGGCGTCGAGGCCGAAGAAGAGCATCAGCGACGGATACCAGACCACCGCCGGCACCGCGTAGAGCGCGGCCACGATCGGCCCGTAGGCCCGCCCGACCAGGCGGTTCAGCCCGAGGGCTGCCCCCACGCCGACCCCGGCGGCGATCGCCAGCAGGTAGGCGACGACGATCTCGCGCAGCGTCAGGGCCAGGCTGGCCGGCAGGTCGGGGTAGGACTCCAGCGCGAGCAGCCGAGCAAGCGCCGGCACGACCGCGGACGGCGGGACGTACAGCAACGGGTTGGCGGCGCGGGCGCCGAGCTCCCACGCGATCAGCATCACGACGAGAATCGCCGCGCGGAGCGCGAGAACCTGCACGTCAGCGCTCGCCCATGGCGCGGCGGGATTCGTCGCGGATCTCGCTCCAGAGCCGGGCGCGAAGCGCCGCCATCTCCGTCGATTCCATGGCGCGCGGATACGGCAGCGGCAGGTCGAGCACACTCTTGATGCGGCCAGGGCGGGCGGTCATGACGACGACGCGGGTCGAGAGCGCGAGGGCCTCGTGCAGGCTGTGGGTGACGAAGACGACCGTCTTGCGCAGCCGGCGCCAGATGTCGAGCAGCCACTCGCCCATGAGCAGGCGCGTCTGCTCATCGAGGGCGCCGAAGGGCTCGTCCATCAAGACGATGGGCGTGTCGATGGCCAGGGCGCGGCCGATGGCCACGCGCTGGCGCATGCCGCCCGAGAGCTCACGGGGATAGCGGGCGGCAAAGTCGCGCAGGCCGAGCGGACCGAGCAGGTCGGTCGCGATGGCGCGGCGACGCTCGCGGGCCACGCCCTGCAGCTCGAGGCCGAACTCGACGTTCTCGAGCGTGGTTCGCCAGGGGAAGAGTCCGGGGTCCTGGAAGACGGTCGCCACCCGGCGGGGATCGGGCCCGGTCACGGCGCGGCCGTCGACCTCGATACGGCCGTCGTCGGGCGTGACCAGGCCGCCGATCATGCCGAGCAGCGTCGACTTGCCGCAGCCGGACGGACCGATCACCGTGCAGAACTCACCGGCGCCGACGCCGAGCGAGACGTCGCGCAGAGCCTCGACGGGGCCGGCGCTCGTCGGATAGCGCTTGCCGACCCGATCGACGGCGATCAGGTCGCTCACGACAGCTGGAGGATCTCCCGGGCGATCACCATGCGCTGGATCTCGGAGGTGCCCTCACCGATCTCGGTGAGCTTGGCGTCTCGGAAGATGCGTTCGACGGGGAACTCCGTGATGTAGCCGGCCCCGCCGTGGACCTGCACGGCCTTGCTGGCGGCCTTCATGGCCGCCTCGGAGGCGAAGACCTTGGCCATGGCGGCGGCGTGCATGGCCGGGCGACCGGCATCCTTCAGCCATGCCGCCCGCAGCGTGAGCAGCCGCGCCACCTCGACGTCGGTGGCGATGTCGGCCAGCATGCCCTGGAGGCCATTGAACTCGGCCAGCGTCTTGCCGAACGCCGAGCGCTGCTTCATGTACTTGGCGGCCTGGTCCACCGCGGCCTGGGCGATGCCGACCGCCATGGCCGCCATCGCGATGCGACCGCCCTCCAGCACCTGCATGGCCTGCACGAACCCCTGCCCCGGCTCCCCGAGCAGGTGGTCGGCCGGCACCCGGGCGTCCTCGAAGATCAGCTCGGCCGTGTCGGAGGCGTGCAGTCCCAGCTTGCGGTAGGGCCGGCCGGCGGTGAAGCCGGGCGTGCCCTTCTCGACGACGAGGGCCGAGATGCCCCGGGCCTTCTTGCCGGGATCGGTGCGGGCCATGACGACGGCCATCCCGCCCACCGAGGCGTTCGTGATGAAGGCCTTGCTGCCGTTGAGGACCCAGCCGCCGGCGCCGGCCTCCGCCCTGGTGAGCAGCGCAGCGGCATCGGAGCCGGAGCCGGGCTCGGTCAGGCCCCACGCCCCCAGCACCTCGCCGGTGGCCAGCCGCGGCAGCCAACGCTGCTTCTGCTCGGTCGAGCCGAACAGCGCCACGTGGTTCGTGCACAGCGAGTTGTGCGCCCACATGGTGATGCCCACCGAGGCGTCGCCGCGGTTCAGCTCCTCCACGATCAGCGCGTAGGAGACATAGTCGAGGGCGGCGCCGCCGTACTCCTCGGGCACCAGCGCGCCCATGAAGCCCAGGGGGCCCAGCTTGGCCACGATGGCGTGGGGAAACTCGTGGGCCGCATCGTAGGGGGCGATCTTGTCGCCCAGCTCGGCGTCGGCGAACTCGCGGGCGGCGTCACGGATGCGCCGCTGGTCGTCGGTCAGCTCGAAGTTCATCGTCTCCGTTCTCCCGTCATCGGAGCACGGTGTCGGCGCGGGTCAGCAGCGCAGGGCTCACCGTGACGCCGAGAGCCGCGGCGGCCCTCGCGTTGAACACGAATTCGAACGTCGTCGGTTGCTCGACCGGCATGTCGCCGGGCTGGGTGCCCTTCAGGATACGGTCGGCCATGTCCGCCGCGCGGCGAAAGATCTCCTGGATGTTGGTCCCGTAGCTCATCAGGCCCCCGGCCTCGGGCAGCTCGCGCCACGGCGCGATGAGAGGGAGCCGATGCTTCGCCGCCAGAGCCCCGACCCGCTGCAGATGGGGGTAGAAGAACGGGGTCCCGAGCAGCAACGCCGCCTCGGCGGTCGCCCGGGCCCGCCCGATCACCGCCTCGATCTCCGCAGGGGCCGCGATCTCGACGGCCTCCAGTTGCAGGCCGAGTCGCCGGGCGGCGGTCTCCGCCCGCTCGCGCGCCGACGTGGACGTCCGATCGACCGAGTTGACGATCAGGGCGACGCGCCGGGTGGCCGGCAGGACCTCCTTGATGAGCTCGAGCCGCTTGGCGTCGAGCTCGGCGTTGAGCGACGACACCCCGGTGATGTTCCGGCCCGGCCGGGCGAGAGACCCGACGAGGCCATCGGCGACGGGATCGGTGGCGATCGTGAACACCACCGGGATGGCCGAGGTGGCCTTGCGGACGGCGAAGACCGTCTCCGCCCCCCCGAGCGCCAGGATGATGGCCGGCCGGCGGGCCACCAGGCCGGCCGCCAGGTCGGGGAGTCGATCGACACGACCGTCGGCGCTGACGAAATCGAGGGTGAGGGACCGGCCGTCGACATAGCCGAGCTCGTTCAGCCGCTGCTTCAACGTGCGCATCGGCACCGACGCCTGACTGGACGTGATGGTGAGGACGGCGACGCGCACCGGGGTGTCGCGCTGTGCGAAGGCGGGCGCCGGTGCGAGACACACCGTCGCCAGCAAGCCGAGCGCGGCGCGGCGGCTCAGCACAGGGTTCCGCTCAGACGGCGGCGCGGATGTTGTCGCGCACGAAACGCACGATGTCCTGGGTGGAGGTGCCGGGGGTGAAGAGCTCCTTCACGCCGAGGGCCTTCAGGGCGCCGATGTCCTCGGGCGGGATGATGCCGCCGCCGAACACCGCCACGTCGTCGGCGCCCTTCTCGCGGAGCAGGTCGAGCACGCGCTCGAAGAGATAGTTGTGGGCGCCCGACAGCACGCTGAGCCCGATGGCGTCGGCGTCCTCCTGCAGCGCGGTGGCCACGATCTGCTCCGGCGTCTGGTGCAGCCCCGTGTAGATGACCTCGAAGCCGGCGTCCCGCAGCGCCCGGGCCACGATCTTGGCGCCGCGGTCGTGGCCGTCGAGGCCCGGCTTGGCGACGACGACGCGGACCTTGCGCTCGGCCATCGTCACTCCGATCGCAGCTCCCGCAGCCGCTCGCCGATCTGCATGGATCTGGTCGCGGTCGCCCGGCACCAGCGACCAGTCGAAGCCCTTGCCGTCGTTGTGCCAGCGCGGGATCAGGTGCAGGTGGATAGTGCGGCACCGACTGGAAGGCGGCCGCACCGTTGGCCTGCAGCATGTTGAGCCCGTCGGGCTTCAGGCCTCCGCAGGGCCGTCGCCACCTTCTGGGCGGTGGCGATGGCGGCCTGCAGGTCGGCGGACGTCGGCCTCGCAGAGCGTGGGCGCGTGGGCCTTCGCGACCACCAGGCAGTGGCCGGAGTTGACCGGGTTGATGTCCATGATACGTCAGCGTCCGGTCGTCCTCGTGCACTTGCATCGAGGGGAGCTCGCCGTCTCGGATCTTGCAGAACACGCAGTCGTTCGCCATGCCGTTCGCCTCAGACCTCCACCGTCCAGCCGTGCGGGTCGGGGGCGTGCGCCGTACTGGATCGCCACGATGGCGTCGTAGAGCCGCTGGGTGAGCGTCGCCGATCGTGCCGCCGTTGATGACGATGCGCTCGGCCCTGGTAGGCCAGCTCGCCCACCGGCGAGATGACGGCGGCGGTCCCGGTGCCCCACACCTCATCGAGGGTGCCCGCTTGTCGGCGGCGGCCACGACCTCGTCGATCGTGATCTGCCGCTCGGACACCCGCACGCCCCAGCTGCGCAGCAGCGCCAGCGCGGAGTCGCGGGTGACGCCGGGCAGGATGGTGCCGCCCAGGGGCGGGCGTGATCACCTCGTCGCCGATCTGCACCATGATGTTCATGGTGCCGACCTCGTCGATGTACTTGCGGTGCACGCCGTCCAGCCACAGCACCTGCGTGAAGCCCTCGTGCTTGGCCTCCTCGGCCGCGTACAGGCTCGCCGCGTAGTTGGCCGCGGTCTTGGCCTCGCCGAGGCCGCCGTCCACCGCCCGCACGTACTTGTCCATCCACCCGGATCTTGACGGGCGCCATGCCCCTCCGGGTAGTAGGCGCCCGACCGGCGAGAGGATCACGAAGTAGAGGTACGACTTGGCCGGCCGCACGCCGAGGAACGCCTCGCTGGCGATGATCGGTCGGCCGGACGTAGAGCGAGGTGCCGACGGTCGGCCGGCACCCAATCCCGGTCGATGCCGACCACGGTCGTCCACGATGGACAGGAGCGCCAGGTCGGGGTCGAGCGGGCGGGATGCACATCCGCTGGGCCGAGTGCGATTCAGCCGCTCGACGTGCTTCTGGGGCCGGAAGAGCCGCATCTTGCCGTCGACGCCGCGGAACGCCTTGAGCCCGTCGAAGATGCGCCTGGGCGTAGTGCAGCACCGCCGTGGCCGGGTCGAGCGAGAGCGGGCCGTACGGCTCGACGCGCGGATCGTACCAGCCCTTCTCCTCCTGGAAGTCGGCCACGAACATGTGGTCGGTGAAGATCGTGCCCGAAGCCCAGGTCGCTGTCCTTCGGCTTGTTCCTTCTTCGTCGTCGCCCTCGTGATCCGGATCGGCTCGACTCATGCTCTGCTCCCCTCAAAAGATGATCGGCTCGCGGTAGAGGCCGAAGACCTGGCGATAGACGTCGGAGATCTCGCCGAGCGAGACGTAGTCCTTGACGGCGTCGACCAGCACCGGCATCACGTTCCCGCCGTCCCGGCAGGCCTCGGCGAGCTGCTTCAGCCGGCGCTCGACCCGGGCCGCGTCGCGCGCCGGCCTTGACGCGCCCCACCCGCTCGATCTGCTCGTGCTCGACGGCGTCGTCGATCTTGAGGTAGTCCATCGGCCTTCTCGTCGGCCATCACGTACTTGTTCACGCCGACCACGATCTTCTCGCCCGCGGTCGTCCATGAGCTGGTAGCGGTAGGCGGCGTCCGCGATCTCCTTCTGCGGATAGCCCTCGTCGATGGCCCGCACCATGCCGCCCATGCTCGTCGATCGTCGCGGATGTACTCCATCGCCTGCGGCCTCCATCTGGTCGGTCAGCGCTCCAGGAAGTAGGAGCCGCCCAGCGGGTCGACGGTGAGCGGCACCCCGGTCTCCTCGGCGATGATCTGCTGCGTGCGCAGGGCGACCGTCACCGCCTCCTCGGTGGGCAGCGCCCAGCATCTCGTCGTAGGAGTTGGTGTGCAGCGACTGGGCGCCGCCGAGCACCGCGGCCAGCGCCTGCAGGGCCACCCGCGCCACGTTGTTGAGCGGCTGCTGGGCGGTGGCCGACACCCCCGCGGTCTGGGTGTGGGTGCGCAGCCGCATCGACTCCGGCTTGCGGGCGCCGAAGCGCTCCTGCATGACGCGGGCCCAGATGCGCCGGGCCGCCCGCAGCTTGGCGATCTCCTCGAAGAAGTCGTTGTGGATGTCGAAGAAGAACGACAGCCGCGGCGCGAAAGCGTCGACGTCGAGCCCGCGCGCGAGCGCGGCCTCGACGTAGCCGAAGCCGTCGGCGAGGGTGAAGGCCAGCTCCTGCACCGCCGTCGAGCCCGCCTCCCGGATGTGGTAGCCGGAGATCGAGACGGGGTTGAAGCGCGGCACGTGCTGGGAGGCAGAACTCGATCATGTCGGCGACGATGCGGACGGCCGGACTCGGGCGGGGAGATCCACTCCTTCTGGGCGATGAACTCCTTCAGCATGTCGTTCTGCATGGTGCCGCCGAGCGGTCCCAGGCCACGCCCTGCTGGTCGGCGAGCGCCAGGTACATGGCCAGCGCCACCGACGCCGTGCAGTTGATCGTCATCGACGTGGTGACGTCGGTCGAGCGGGATGTCGCGCGAACAGCACCTCGAAGTCGGCCAGCGTGGAGATCGACACGCCTTCCCTGCCGACCTCGCCGCGCGCCCGAGGGTGGTCGGCGTCGTAGCCCATGAGCGCGGGCATGTCGAATGCCGTGGACAGGCCGGTCTGCCCCTGCGCGAGCAAGATACTTGAAGCGCGCGTTGGTGTCCTCGGGCCGCCCGAAGCCGGCGAACATCCGCATGGTCCACAGCCGCCCGCGGTACATCGACGGGTAGGCGCCGCGCGTGAACGGGTACTCGCCCGGCTAGCCGAGCTTGTCCTCGTAGCGCCAGCCCGCCAGGTCCTCCGGCGTGTACAGCGGCTCGACCGGGATGCCCGACAGCGACTCGAAGCGGCCCGTCGCCGCTCCGGCGTCTCGCTCGACGTCGGCGCCGTAGCTCACGTCTTCCACCGGTCCTTCGCCGCTCGGCCATGCTGCTCCGGTTCGCGTCCTCAGGCCACGCCGGTCGCACGGCAGCAGTGCGTCGCCGCAGGTGTACTCGCCGGCCCTGGGCGCCCAGTCGACGCGGGTGGCCGGGACGGCCTCGACGAAGTCGCGGGTGCGCCGCCGCACGCCGTCGAAGTAGTCGGCGAAGGCCGGGCCGCTCGTGATCATGCGCCCAGCACCTCGCGCGCGATGACCAGCTTCTGGATCTGCGAGGTGCCCTCGTAGATCTGGGTGATCTTGGCGTCGCGGAAGTAGCGCTCCACCTGGTACTCCTTGATGAAGCCGTAGCCGCCGTGGACCTGGACGGCGTCGGTCGTCACCTTCATGGCCGTCTCGGCGCAGAACAGCTTGGCCATCGCCGCCTGCTTCGTAACGGCGCGCCGCTGTCCTTCAGCGCTGGCCGCGCGCCAGGCGTGAGCAGCCGGCCGCCGTCGATCGCCGTCGCCATGTCGGCCAGCATCCACTGCACCATCTGGTGCTGGCCGATGGGCACGCCGAAGCTCCTCCGCTCGCGCGCGTAGGCCACCGCCCGCTCGTAGGCGCCGCGCGGCGATGCCGACCGCCTGGGCGGCGATGCCGATGCGGCCGCCGTCGAGGGCGCTCGAGGGCGATCGTGGAACCCCTGCCCCTCGTCGCCGAGCCGGTTCGCGGCCGGCACCCGGCACCCTCGAACACCAGCTCGGCGGTGTCGGAGGCGCGGATGCCGAGCTTGTCCTCGGTCTTGGAGCACGGTGAAGCCCGGGCGTGCCCTTCTCGATCAGGAAGGCGCTGATGCCCCGGTGGCCCTGGGCCGGATCGGTCTGGGCGAACACCAGCGCGAAGGCCGACCTCGCGGCCGTTGGTGACGAACAGCTTGCGGCCGTCGAGCGACGTAGTGGTCGCCGTCGCGGCGGGCGGTGGTGGTCTGGTTGGAGGCGTCGGAGCCCGCCTGAGGCTCGGTCAGCGCGAAGCAGCCGAGGGCGTGGCCGGAGGCGACGGGCGCGAGGAAGCGCGTCTTGCTGCTCGTCGGTGCCGAACTGCAGCACCGGATCGCAGTACAGCGAGTTGTTCACCGACATGATGACCGCGTGGGAGGCGCAGGCCCGGCGATCTCCTCCAGCGCCACCACGTAGGACACGACGTCGGCGCCGCCGCCGCCCCAGCCGCTCCGGCACCGCGATGCCCATGAGCCCGAGCTCGCCCATGCGCTTGACGGTCTCGTGGGGGAAGCGGGCCTCGCGGTCGATCTCGGCGGCGATGGGCGCCACGTGCGCTCTCGGCGAACTCCCGCGCCATCGCCTGGATCATCGACTGCTCGTCGGTCAGCTGCAGGTTCATCGCCCGCCTCTCGCGGCTACTTCTCCAGGAGCTGCTTGAACTCCTTGGTCAGCACCGGCACGACCTCGAACAGGTCGCCGACGATGCCGTAGTCGGCGATCTTGAAGATCGGCGCCTCGGGATCCTTGTTGACGGCGCAGATGACCTTCGAGGTCCGCATGCCGGCCAGGTGCTGGATGGCGCCGGAGATGCCGAAGCCCATGTAGAGCTTGGGCGAGATGGTCCGGCCGGTCTGGCCGATCTGGAAGCGGTGCGGCCGCCAGCCGGCGTCCACCGCCGCCCGCGAGGCGCCGACGGCGGCGCCGATCACCCTGGCCAGCTCCTCGAGGATGACGAAGTTCTCCGGCCCCTTCATGCCCGCGGCCGCCCGAGACCACGATCTCGGCCTCGGTCAGCTCGGGCAGCCCGGTCGACGCTTCCTCACGGCGCTCGACGAACTTCATCTGCGCGGCCGGGATCGACAGCGACCGGCGCTCGACCGGCGCGCTCTCGCCGGCCTGCGGCTCGGCCGGCTTGAACACGTTCGGGCCGCAGCGTCGCCAGCCAGGGCGACTTCGCCCACTTCACCTTCGACGAGGAGCTTGCCGGCGTAGACCGGCCGGGTGGCGACCAGCGTGTCGCCGTCCTCGGCGCGAGCGCGACGGAGTCGGCCGACGAGCCCCGCGCCCAGCCGCGCGGCCAGCCGCGCCATGAGCTCGCGCTGGCGGCTGGTCACCGGCGCCAGGATCGCCTTGCGGCGACTCCTTGGCCGGCCAGCTCGGCCACCGCCGGCGCCCACACCTCGCCCCGGTAGGGCGCCAGCGCCGCGTTCTCGAGCAGCCAGACCGCGCTCGGCGCCCCAGCCGCCGAGCTGCTGCAGCCCCTCGTCGGTGGCCTTGTCGGTGAGCCACACCGCCTCGACCTGGCCGCCGCCGGCCCGAGGCGCGCGCCTCGCCCAGCACCTCGGCCATCACCTTCTTCGGCAGTCCCCTGCCGATCGTCCTCGACGACGCACCAGAACGCGCCTGCCATAGTTCTCGATGAGTCTCCTGTGATAACCTCCTAGATCGCCTTGGCGTCTTCGCGCAGGGCGCGGACGAGCTCTTTCACGGCGTCCTTGGTCTCGCCGGCGATGATGCGGCCCGGCGGCCGCGGCGGGCAGCGCTTCGAGCGCGGCGACGCTCGAGCTCCGGCGTCACGGCGGCCAGGCCGAGATCGGCCGCCTTCACGTCCTTGATCTCCTTCTTCTTGGCGCCCATGATCCCCTTCAGCGTCGGATAGCGCGGCTCGTTCATGCCCTTCTGGGCGGAGAGCACGCGCGGGCAGCGGCAGCTCGAACACCTCGAGGCCGCCCTCGACCTGGCGCCCCACGCGTCACGGTCTTGCCGTCGGCGTCGACCGCCTCCTCCATGATCCAGGACGCGCATGGCCAGCCCAGGAGCTCGGCCACCTGGCGCGCCGACCGCGCCCATGTCGTCGTCGATGGCCTGGCGCCCGCACAGCACGAGCTGCGGCGCCTCCTGCTTGATCACCGCGGCCAGCGCCCGCGCCGTCGTCAGCGTGTCGGCGGCGGCCCAGGCGTCGGATCGTTGACGTGGACGGCCCGGTCGCGCCCATGGCCAGGCACGAGCGCAGCGCCTCCTTGGCCCGGTCGGGGCCCAGCGACACGGCGACGACCTCGCCCTGCCCGCGCTTCTCCTTGATGCGCAGCGCCTCCTCGACGGCGAACTCGTCGTAGGGCGAGACGATCCAGGTGATGCCGGCGGTGTCGATCTGCTTGCCGTCGCCCCCGATCTTCACCTGGGTGGCGGTGTCGGGGACCTGCTTGACCATGACGAGGATCTTCATGACGTGGTGGCTCCTCGGACGTCCTCCGGCTCGGTCGGCACGGAGTCGTAGTGAAGCTCACGGGTGATCCGGAACCGGTCGCCCGGGATGAAGACGCGATCGAAGACGACGGGGCGGCCGCCGGCGTCGAAGGACACGCGCTCGGACTCGAAGGCGGGCGCGCCGGAGGCGGCAGCCCAGCTCGCGCGCCTCGCGCGGCCCCAGCCGCACGGCGGAGACGGCCTCGCGGGCGCGCGGCGACGACGATGCCGAGCTTGAACTCGAGCACCTGGCTCAGCGGCGTCACGGCGAGGTCGGAGCGTCAGCACCTCCTCGCCGATCCGCGGCCGGCAGGAACGAGCGCTGCAGGCTCATGGGGTGGCCGTCGACCAGTCGCAGCCGCTCGACCACGACGACCCGGGCCCGCAGCGGCAGCCCCAGTGCCGCGCTGGCGCGACGGTCGGCCACCGCCGGCCGCGCGTCGAGCACGCGCGTGGTCACGTACTCGCCCTGCGCCGACAGGTCGCCGGCGAACCGGCGGAGCTTGAGGATCTCGTAGTCGATGGTGGGCGCGGCGACGAAGGTGCCGAGGCCGTGCCGCCGCGTGATGAGGTGGTCGCGCTCCAGCAGCTCCAGCGCCTGCCGCAGCGTCATCAGCGTCACCCCGAAGTCCCGCGCGAGCCGGCGCTGGTTGGGCAGCGGGGCACCGGCCGGCCACTCGCCGCCGCGGATACGCCCGCGCAGCGATTCGGCGATGCGGTGATACCGGGGAACGCGTCCGTTCACTCGACTCCTCTGTCGGTGTTCTAGAACTCTGGGCCGCCAGCACCACCGCCACCAGCGCCGAGCTCGGAGCCACTCAGGACTACGCCGAAAAGGACGTGGGCGCGACGACGACGACCGAGGTCATTGTAAGTCCGCGGCGCCGCGGTGCGCAAGCGCCGCCCGGCCAACCCGGGCGGCGCTCAGGCCGGCTACTCGTACAGGTGGCAGGCGGTCTCCCGGCCGAAGGCGGTGCGAAGCTTGGGCACCTCGGGGGCGCAGCGCGGCATCACGTGGGGGCAGCGCGGGTGGAAGCGGCAGCCGGACGGCGGGTTCACCGGGCTCGGCACCTCGCCGGTCAGGATGATCTCGTCGCGGGACTCGTCGGGATGCGAGGGCAGCGCGGCCGAGAACAGGGCCTGCGTGTAGGGATGCTTGGGATCGCTGGCCACCGTCTTGGCCGGGCCGTACTCCACGAGCTGGCCCAGGTACATGACCGCGATCGTGTGGCTCATGTGGGCCACCGCGGCCAGGTCGTGGGCGATGAACAGGTAGGCGAGGCCGAGGTCGCGCTGCAGGTCGACCAGCAGGTTGAGGATCTGAGCGCGGATCGAGACGTCGAGCGCGGACACCGGCTCGTCCAGCACGACCAGCTTGGGCGACAGGGCCAGCGCGCGGGCGATGGCGATACGCTGGCGCTGGCCGCCCGAGAACTCGTGAGGGAAGAGATCGGCCGACCGCGCCGGCAGCCCCACCATGTCCAGCAGCTTGCCTACCCGGTCGCGCGCCTGGCGCTTGTCGATCTTCTCGTTGGTGATGAGTGGCTCGGCGATGATCGAGTCGACCCGCATGCGCGGATTCAGTGAGGCGAACGGGTCCTGGAAGACCGCCTGGACCGAGCGGCGGTACTGGCGCAGCCCGTCCGCGTTCAGCGTGTGCAGCGCGCGGCCCTCGAAGCGGATCTCGCCGGCCGTGGGCTCCTCGAGCTTCAGCACGAGCTTGGCCGTGGTGGACTTGCCGCAACCCGACTCGCCGACCACGCCCAGCGTGCGTCCGGCTTCGATCGAGAACGACACCCCGTCGACCGCCCGCACAGCGCCGGGGTCGGAGCGGAACAGTCCCCGGCGCAGCGCGAAGTGCTTGGTGAGCTTGTCGGCCTCGAGCAGGATCGTCATGGCCGGGCCAGCCAGCAGCGGGCGTTGTGGTCGGTGGCGA
The DNA here is from genome assembly GCA_963827505.1 of uncultured Candidatus Rokubacteria bacterium. Classification (GTDB taxonomy): domain Bacteria; phylum Methylomirabilota; class Methylomirabilia; order Rokubacteriales; family CSP1-6; genus AR5. The sequence goes on from CAWHBD010000001.1 coordinate 2,396,225, forward strand.
TGTCGAAGGCTGGCGGCGCCTCCTCCCGGCAGTGGTCCATCACGCGCGGGCAGCGCGCCTGGAACGAGCAGCCGACGGGCAGCGAGGCCAGGTCGGGGGGCTGGCCGTCGATGGCGGTCAGCCGCTCCGGACCCTCCCCCAGCCGAGGAATCGACTCGATCAGGGCCCGCGTGTAGGGGTGGATCGGCGAGTTGAAGATCCGCCGCACGGGGCCCGACTCGATCACGCGTCCGGCGTACATCACCGCCACGCTGTCGCACATGCGCGCCACGATCCCGAGGTTGTGGGTGATGAAGATCAGGGCCAGCCCGTGCTCGCGCTGGATGTCCCGCAGCAGCTTCAGATACTGAGCCTGGATCGTCACGTCCAGGCTGGTGGTCGGCTCGTCGGCGATGAGCAGCCGCGGCTCGCACGAGATCGCGATGGCGCCGACGATGCGCTGGCGCATGCCGCCCGACATCTGGTGGGGATACTCGCGCAGCCGCTGGCCCGCGGCCGGGATCTTGACGGATCTCAGCAGCGCCCCCGCCCGCTCCCAGGCGCTGCGGCGGGAGGCGTTCTCGTGCACGCGCAGGGGCTCACCCACCTGGTCGCCGACGCTGAAGAGCGGGTTCAGCGAGGCCATCGGGTCCTGCAGGATCATGGCGATGCGCTTGCCGCGAATCCGGCGCATCTCGACCGGCGACTTGGCCAGCAGGTCCTCGCCGTCGAAGCGCATGGCGCCGCTGACGATCTGGGCGGCCGTCGGCAGCAGGCGCAGGATGGCCAGGGCCAGCGTCGTCTTGCCGGAGCCCGACTCGCCGACGACACCGAGCGTCTCGCCCGCCCGCAGCGAGAGCGAGACCTCGTCGACGGCCTTGACGACCCGGGTGCCCCGCCCGGTCACGTAGTGGGCAGACAGCCGATCCAGCTCGAGGAGCGGTTCGTCACTCATCAGTGGTCCGCGTTCTCAGAGCTGGCGCAGCTGTGGGTCCAGCTTCACGCGAAGCCAGTCGCCGAGGAGGTTAGCGGCGAGCACCATCAGCACGATGCAGACGCCGGGGAACACCGTGAGCCACCAGTACCCCGCCATCAGCCCCTTCTTGCCGTCGGCGAGCATCAGCCCCCACGCGGGCTTGGGCGGCGGCACCCCCACCCCCAGGAACGACAGGGCGGCCTCGCTGACGATGACCACGCCCAGCATGAGCGTGGCCAGCACGATGGCCGTGTTGGCCACGTTGGGCAGCAGGTGCCGGCGCATGATCGTCCACTTCGAGCAGCCGGCCACGATGGCCAGCCGGACGAAGTCGCGCTCCTTCAGCGAGAGGACCTCGCCGCGGATGACCCGTGCATAGCGGGTCCAGTAGACGGCGCCGAGGATGATGACGATGTTCCACTCGCTCGGCCCCACGATCGCCGCCAGGAAGATGGCAAAGGTCAGGGCGGGCAGGGCCAGCCAGGTGTCCGTGAGCCGCATGATGACCTGGTCGACCCAGCCGCCCAGGTAGCCGGACAGGATGCCGAGCGCGCTGCCCAGCACGCCCGCGATGATCACGGCCATGAAGCCGACCATCATGGACACCCGGGCGCCGAAGATCAGCCGGGACATGACGTCACGGCCGATGTGATCGGTGCCGAGCAGGTGCTGGGTGCTGCCGCCCGCGATCCACGCCGGCGGCTTGAAGCGCTGCCCGAGCGAACCGATCTCCGGATTGTGGGGGGCGATCAGCTCGGCGAAGATCGCCAGCAGCGCCAGCGTCACCAAGATTGCGATCGGCAGCATCGGAAAGCCTTCCGTGCGGAAGGCGGCGACACGCCGCGGGACGGGCAGCGCCGCGACGGGACTCGGACTCGCTGGGGCCGGGCTAACGCTCATAGCGGATCCTCGGATCGATGACGGCGTAGAGGAGGTCGATCACCAGGTTGACGACGACGATCATGGAGCCGCCCAGGATGACGGTGGCCTGGACGACCGGGAAGTCGCGGAACGCGATTCCCTCGTAGAGCAGCCGGCCGATGCCCGGCCACGCGAAGACGGTTTCGACCACGACGGCCACGTTGACCATGAGCACCAGGTTGATGCCGGCCAGCGTGAGCACGGGGATGAGGGCGTTCTTGAAGGCGTGCTTGGCGATCACGCGCGCCTCCGATAGCCCCTTGAGGCGGGCCAGCTTCACGTACTCGGAGCCCAGCACCTCCAGCATCGAGGAGCGGGCCAGCCGCATGTGGGCAGCCGCGAAGTACCAGCCGAGTGCGAAGGCCGGCATGATGACGTGCAGCGGGGTGCCGGAGCCCGACGAGGGCAGCCAGCCCAGGTAGACCGAGAAGAAGAGGATCAGCAGGAGCCCCACCCAGAAGGACGGCATCGACAACCCGAGCAGGGCGAAGATCTTGCCGGCGCGATCCCACCAGCCCCCCACCCGGACGGCGGCCATGATGCCGCTCGGGATGCCGATGAGCAGCGAGAACGCCATGGCCGCGACGGCCAGCATCAGCGAGTTCGGCAGCCGTGAGATGTACAGCTCGAGCACCGGTGTGCGGTAGTAGAACGAGCGACCGAAGTCGCCGCGCACGAGGTCGCGCACGAAGGTGCCGTACTGCACGGCCAGCGACCGATCCAGCCCGAGCTCGTGGCGCAGGGCGTCGAGGTCGGCCTTGCTGGCCCCCGGCTCGACGAGCAGCACGGTGGGGTCGCCGGTGACCCGCACGAACAGGAAGATGGTGACGGACAGCAGGAACAGCGACACCGCGGCGTACGCTACACGACGGAGGACGAATCGACGCATCGTCGCGCCTCCTCTTACTTCTTCTTGACCTTCAGGTCCTCGTACGGGGAAGAGTAGGCGAAGCCAGGAATCACGTTCAGCCCGTGCGTCTCGACGCGCGGGCCCACCCCGTTCAGGAACGCGGGCTCCAGGACCGGGATGAGCAGCACACGCTCGTGGGCCATCTGCTGGATCTTGTGCAGGATCTGCTGGCGCACCCGGGAATTCGTCTCGTTCACCTGCTCGCTGAACAGCCCGTCCATGTCCGGGTGACTGCCGTAGACGTAGCGCCCGCCGCCAATCACGTAGGATTCCAGGCGCGTGGCCGCGTTCCCGAAGGCCGCGCTGCCCGTGTGCATGAGCCCGCGCAGCTTCTTCTCGGCGTACTCGGTGTAGTAGCCGGCGCGCTCCATGAGCCGCAGCCGCACGCGGATGCCGACCGCGTTGAGGTAGTTCAGGGCCGGCTCGCCGATGGCCGCGCCGTAGATCATCTCGCCGTTCAGCTCGCCGGCGTCGAACCCGTTGGCGTAGCCGGCCTCGGCCAGCAGCTTGCGGGCCTGGGCGGCATCGTAGCGGGGCGCCGGGGCCTGCCAGAAGTACTCCATCTGGCTCGGGACGACGCTGTTGGAGACCTTGGCCAGGCCGAGGTAGGACGCCTGGTTGATGCTGTCGCGGTCGATGGCCAGGTTGGCGGCCAGTCGTACCCGCCGATCAGCCCATGGCGACTTCGGGTCCCACTGGTCGACCGGCGCGATCCACGAGGTGAAGGGCATGTAGGTCGGCTTCAGCGTCAGCCCCGGCGTGCGCTTCAATTCCTCGGCCAGCGGGCCGGTGATGCTGTACGCGATGTCGACCTCACCCCGCTTGAGCGCGGCCAGTCGCGTCGCCTCGTCGGGGATCACCTTCAGCACCAGCGTCTTGACGTTGGGCACCTTGCGCCAGTAACCCTCGTGGGCCTCCAGCACCAGCTCCACCCCCGGCCGGAACGCGGCGAACTTGTAGGGCCCGGCGCCCACGGGCGCCTTCTTGAACCCCTCGTCGCCCACCTTCTCGACGTACTTCTTCGGCACCACCCACGCCGCTCCGGTGGCCGGGGTGGCGTAGAAGGTCATGAAGTCCGGCCACGGCTGCTTCAGGCGAAAGCGCAGCCGGTGGGGATCGACGATCTCGATCGACGCGACCTTGTCCTTGAGCAGCTTGGCGGACGCCCCGCGGTAGCGGTCGAACGAGAACTTCACGTCCTCGGCCGTCATCAGTTCGCCGTTGTGGAAGCGCACGTTCTTCCGGAGCACGAACTCCCAGACCAGCCCGTCCTTGGACTGGCTCCACGACTCGGCCAGGCTCGGCTCCTGCGCCTGCCCTGGCATCGGCTTGGCGACCGCGTCGTGAATGGCGTAGAGCACCATGAAGGGGGTGATGAGCCCGGGCGTCTCGGCGGGGTCGAAGAAGGTCGGGGCCAGGGAGATGTGGACCGCCCACGTGAGCGTGCCGTCCGGGGCGGCCGTGGCTGGAGATGCAGGCGTCATCAGTGAAAATACGACCACGATGACGAGGAGCATGCTCCAGAGCGGTCGCGTCATTGAGCCCTCCGCTTCACTGCAGACAGGATGACCTGGCCGAGAAGGTAAGGGATTATCTCCAACTCGCGCCGCCTGTCAACATTCGCCAATCACGTTGCAGCGCGTCATCGAGTCACTTCTCGTCGGCGAGCTGCTGGCTGAGCGCCACCAGCGCCTTCAGCTTGCTCCCGGCGGCCCCGCTGTCGATCGCCTGCCCGGCCAGCCCTACGCCTTCCTTCAGCTCGCGCGCGCGCCCGCCCGCCACCAGCGCGGCGGCGGCGTTCATCAGCACGATGTCGCGCCGAGGGCCGGGCTCGCCGTCGAGCAGGGCCCGGATGATCTGGGCGTTCTGCTCGCGGTCGCCGCCCCGCAGATCGGCGATGGAGGCCCGCGGCATCCCGAAGTCCTCCGGCCGCACTCCAAAGGTCCGCACCACCCCATCGCGCACCTCGGAGACGCGACTCTCGCCGGTGTTCGAGATCTCGTCCAGGCTGTCAGCCCCGTGGACGACGAACGCCCGCACCGTGCCCAGCTCGGCCAGGACGTGGGCGAGGGGCTCGGTGAGGCTGGCCGCGTAGACGCCGATGATCTGGGCGTTGGCGCCGGCCGGGTTGGTGAGGGGGCCCAGCATGTTGAACACGGTCCGGATGCCCATCTCGCGGCGAGCTGGCATCACGTGCTTCATCGCCGTGTGCAGGAGCGGGGCGTACAGGAACCCGACGCCGACCTCGTCCACGCAGCGGGCCACCTTCGGCGGCGATAGCTCCAGGTTGATGCCGAGGGCCTCGACCACGTCGGCGGAGCCGCACAGCGAGGACACCGAGCGGTTGCCGTGCTTGGCCACGCGCAGGCCCGCTCCCGCCACCACGAACGCCGTCGCCGTGGAGACGTTGAAGGTCCCGGTGGCGTCGCCGCCCGTACCGCAGGTGTCGATCAGCATCTCGCGGTCGGTGCCGGTGAGCGCGGCCACCTCGTCGCCCCGGGTGCGGATGCGCACGACCTTCTGGCGCATGACCTGGGCGAAGCCGATCAGCTCCTCGACCGTCTCGCCCTTCATGCGCAGCGCGGTCAGGAAGGCCGCGATCTGCGCGTTGGTGGCCGCCCCCGACATGATGGCGTCCATCGCCGCCGCCGCCTCGATGCGCGACAGGTCGCGACGATCGACCAGCCGCCGGACCGACTCCGTGATGATGGGAGATGTCATAGCGTCCTCGGCGGGGGGCTACGCCCCCTTCCGCTCGAAAGTGGGCCCTAGTGTACTCGGTTCCCTGCAACCCGAAAGCGGGCGGGAGGGTCTTCGCGTGCGATAGAGTCGGGCCGACCAGGGAGGAGGCCACGTCATGCGGGGGATCGTGTTTCTGGGCAATCGCAAGCTCGAGGTGCAGGAGTTCCCGGATCCGACGCCGGGGCCGGGCGAGGTGGTACTGGCCATCAAGGCCTCGGGGATGTGCGGCAGCGACTTGCATCCCTACCGGGCGACCGGCAACGCGGCGGGCGGGCTCGGGCTGGGCGGGGCCGGCACGCCGGTGATCGGCGGCCACGAGCCGTGCGGCGTGGTGGCGGCCGTCGGCGCCGGCGTCGATGCGGGCCTGATCGGCCAGCGCGTGATGAACCATCACTACAAGGGCTGCGGGCGGTGCAAGCACTGCCGGGTGGGCTGGTCGCAGCTCTGCCGGGCCGGTATCACCGTCTATGGCATGACGGGCCACGGCGCCCACGCCCCGTTCATGAAGGTCCCGGCCTTCACGCTGGTGCCGATGCCGGAGTCGATCACCTTCGAGGAGGGGGCGGCGATCTCGTGCGGCACCGGTACCGCCTACGGCGCCCTCAAGCGCTTGGACGTCTCCGGCCGGGACACCCTGGCCGTCTTCGGCCAGGGCCCGGTCGGTCTCAGCGCCACCATGCTCGGCCGCGCCATGGGCGTCCGGGTCATCGCCGTCGACGTCTCGCCCGAGCGGCTGGCCCTGGCCCGTGAGCTCGGCGCCGAGCACGTCATCGACCCGCGCCAGACCGACCCCGTGCAGGCCATCCACGACCTCACCGACGGCGATGGTGCCGAGACGACGCTGGACTGCTCCGGCAACTCGGAGGCACGAGCCCAGGCCGTGCGCAGTGCCGACACCTGGGGCCGGGTGGCCTTCGTGGGCGAGGGCGGCAACGTGACGCTCGACGTGAGCCGCGACCTGCTCCGCCGCCAGATCACCCTGCACGCCTCGTGGACGTTCTCCAACACCGGCCAGGAGGAGTGCGCCCGCTTCGTCGCCGAGCGCAAGGTCCCGCTGGCCAGGCTCCTCACCCACCGCTGGCGGCTCGATCAGGCCGACGAGGCCTATCAGCTGTTCGATCGCCAGACGACCGGCAAGGGCGTGTTTGCCTTCTAGCGGAGGACCTTCTTCTTGATGACGTCGACGCCCTCGTTGACGGCGCGCTCGGCGGGGCTGAGGACCGAGGGCGCGGGACGGGGGGCGAGACGGAAGTGGATCTCGGTGGTCTGGCCGGCGATCACCTGGATCTGGCGCACCTCGGTGGCGAAGCGAGGGTGCGAGACGCGGAGGCGGTAGGGTCCTTCCTTCATCCGGCTGCGTGCCTCACCAGTGGCCGCACCCAGCGTCGTCACCAGCGCGTCCTTGGGGGTGAGGAGCTCCACGGTCGCGTGCGTGACGGCCTTGCCGGAGCGCGCCTCCTGGACGAGGGCGAGCAGCTCGCCGGTATGTGGTGCGCGGCCGGGGCGGAGGTAGCCATAGAGGGCGCCGCCGATCGAGAGGAGCGCGGCGATGAGGCCGAAGATCGCCTGTACGCGCGACAGCGACAGGTGGCCGCGCACGCGCAAGAACAGCCCCGAGCGTTCGGCCGGCGCGATAGACGCTGCGCCGGGCTCGGAGGTGGGCGGCTCGCCACTCATGCTCCGAGGGTATCAGGCGTCCGGCCGGACCGACAAACCCGACGCGCTCACCGGCCCAGGTACGCGCGCTTGATCCGCTCGTCGGTGAGCAGGGTGGGGCCGGGTCCGCTCATGGTGACCGTGCCGTTCTCGAGGACGTAGGCCCGGTGGCAGAGGCGGAGCGCGCGCAGGACGTTCTGCTCGACGAGCAGGATCGTGAGCCCATCCCGGTTGATCGCCGTGAGATTGGCGAAGATCGACGCCACCACGACCGGGGCCAGGCCGAGCGAGGGCTCGTCCAGCATCAGCAGGCGGGGCCGAGCCATGAGCGCGCGGCCGATGGCGACCATCTGCTGCTCGCCGCCCGACAGCGTGCCGGCCAGCTGCCGCTGCCGCTCGGCCAGCCGCGGGAACAACTCGAAGGTCCGGGCCAGCGTCTCGGCGCGCCGGGCCTGGCTCTCGCGCGTGCGGGCGCCCAGCTCGAGGTTCTCCAGCACGGTCATGGTCGGGAAGAGCTGGCGACCCTCAGGGACGTGGGCGATGCCGGCGGCGACGATGGCGGGCGAGCCGAGCCCGCTGATGCGCCGGCCGTCGAGCTCGACCTGGCCCTGCCGCAGCGGCAGCAGCCCCGAGATGGCCCGCAGGGTGGTCGTCTTGCCGGCGCCGTTGCCGCCGATGAGCGCGACGATCTCCCCCGCCCGCACTTCCAGCGACACCGCCCGCACCGCCACCACGTCGCCGTAGCCGGCCTCGATACCGTCAAGCCGGAGCACGCGTGACCTCCTCGTCGCCCAGGTAGGCCTCGATCACCCGGGGATCGTTGGCTACCGCCTCCGGCCGTCCCTCGGCGATGCGCTCGCCGTAGTTCAGCACCACGATCCGCTGGGCCAGCGACATGACCGCCCGCATCACGTGCTCGATCAACAAGATCGCCACGCCGCGACGGTTGATGGTCCGGACCAGCTCCACGATCCGCTCGGTCTCGGCCTCGGTCAGCCCCGACATCACCTCGTCGAGCAACAGCAGCCTCGGCTCGGTGCCGAGCGCCCGGGCCAGCTCCAGCCGCTTGCGCTCGGCCAGCGTGAGGCCGCCGGCGGGCAGGTCGGCCTTGGCGCCGAGGCCGATCTCGTCCAGGACGGCGCGCGCCCGCCGCTCGGCCTCGCGGGGATCCGCGTGGCGGCCGAGGGTGGCAATCATCACGTTGCGCACCACGGTCAGCCGGGGGAACGGGCGCATGATCTGGAAGGTGCGGGCCATGCCGAGCGCGTTCACCTGGTGAGGCAGCCGCCCGCGCAGGTCGCGGCCGGCGAAGACGACACGGCCGGCATCGGGAGTCAGGAAGCCGGAGACGAGTGCGAAGGCCGTGGTCTTGCCGGCGCCGTTGGGACCGATGAGCGCGACGATCTCGCCCTCGCCGACGCTGAACGACAGATCGTTGACGGCCTGCAGGCCACCGAAGCGCTTGCTGAGCGCCGGATATTGAAAGGAGCGCTTGCTCGGCTTGAAGCGTGGGTGGCCTGTTCGAGATGGCTTCCGGCTCCGTCATGCGCGGTCGATCCGTATCCTGCCCGCGGTCCATCCGTACTCATGCGCGCGGTCGATCCGTACTCATGCGCGCTTGAAGAGGCGGCGCAGGAAGGGGTAGGCGCCCTGGGGCATGAAGAGGACGACGGTGATGAGCAGGACGCCGTAGACGATGAGGTGGGCGCCGTGCAGGCCGCTCTGGCCGAAGTACGAGCGCGAGACCTCGCCGAGCGGGGTGAGGATGAACGACCCCAGGATCGGTCCCAGCAAGGTGCCGGCGCCGCCGATGATGGGCCGGATGATGATCTCCACCGACAGCGGGATGCCGAAGACGGCGCCGGGCTGCAGCGAGAAGTTCTGGAAGGCGTAGAACGTCCCGCCCATCCCGGCCAGGAACGACGACACCACCATCGCCAGCAGCTTGTACTTGAGGACGTCCACGCCGAGGGCCTCGGCAGGCCGTCTCGTCCTCCCGGATGGCCGTCAGGTAGATCGCCGAACCGCCGGCGCTCGATGAGCGCGGCCACCCCGGTGGCCAGCAGCATCAGGCCCAGCGCGACGTAGTAGTAGGCGCGCTGGTCCTGGAACTGGAACTGGCGGGGGTTGCCGGTGAACGTGATGTAGAGGCCGACGGCCCCGCCCACCGCCTCGACGTTGGAGGCCAGGATCCGGCAGATCTCGGCGAAGGCCACCGTGAGCAGCACGAAGTAGAAGCCGCGCAGGCCGAAGCGAAAGCCGAGGTAGCCGACGACGGCGCCGAGGACGGCGGCCAGCGCCCCGCCGGCGAACATGCCGATCCACGGCGTGACGCCCGCTTCATCGAAGAGGAGTGCGGAAGTGTAGCCGCCGATGCCGACGAAGGCCGCGTGGCCGGCCGAGAGCTGGCCGGCGTAGCCGCCCACGATGTTCCAGGCCTGGCCCAGGAACGCGTAGAAGAAGATCAGCATGAAGATGGTGACGGCGTAGGCGCTCGAGCACCGCCGGCAGCGCGGCAGCAGCACGGCCACCGCCAGCCCCGATCGCCCACTTCATGACTGCGCGCTTGCCGAACAGGCCGGCCGGACGGAAGAGCAGGATCACGATCAGCAGCGAGAAGCTGACTAGCTCCTTGAGCGAGGGGCGCAGGAACACCGCGCCCAGCGACTCGGCCACCGAGACGAGCAGCCCGCCGATGAAGGCGCCGACCAGGCTGCCCATGCCGCCGATGATGACGATGTTGAACGAGGTCACCGACAGCGACAGTCCGGCCGGCGGCTGGAACGGCAGGATCGGCGAGACCAGCGCGCCGGCCGCCCCCACGCAGGCGGCGCCGATGCCGAAGGCGGTGGCGTAGACGCGGCGCACGTCGGCGCCGATCACCAGGGCGCCGTAGTGATTGTCGGCGGCGGCGCGGATCAGCCGGCCGAGATCGGTCCGGTACAGGAAGAGCGAGAGCGCCAGCGTGAGCACGACCGCGACGGCAAAGGTCACCAGCCGGGCGACGTCCACGAAGAGCGGGCCCAGCCACAGGTGAGGCGCGCCAGCGGCGAGCGCACCCGCGGCCGGCTCCGGCCCGAACACCAGGAGCGCCATGTTCTCCAGCACGAGGGCCACGCCCAGCATGAGGAGGATCTGCATCTCGTGGGGGGCGTCGATGATCGCGGTCGACGAGGCCGCGCTGCACGACCACGCCCAGCAGGAACAGCGCGGCCGCGCACACCGGGAAGCGACAGGTAGGGATCGACGCCCAGCCGGGTGGCGAGCACGCAGGCCAGGTACATCCCCCACACCATCATGTCGCCGTGGGCAAAGTTGACCACGCGCATCACGCCGAAGATGAGCGTGAGCCCCACGGCCATGAGGCTGTAGACGCCGCCGAACAGCAGACCGCTGAGCAGCCCCTGCGCGACGAGCGTGAGGTCCAGACGGCTAGGCCTTCGGCCGCGGGAACACGAACTTCTGCAGCGCCGCTTCCTTGGGCCACACCGCCACCGGCTTCTGGCCGAGGATCTGGGTCATCGTCGTGACCGCGTTGGGGTTGTCGCCGAGCTCGTTGAAGATGACCGGGCCCGCGTACTGCATGAGACCGTCGCCGAAGCTCGTCTTCCTGATCGCCTCCACGATGCCGTCGGGGTCGTCGAGGCTGGCCGCCCGCTCCAGCACGTCGGCGACGACCAGGATGCCGTCGTAGGAGTAGCCGGAGTTGGTGTCGAACGTCTTGCCGTTGGAGCGCTTCTTGTACTCGTCGGCCACCTGGTTGGTCTTGGGGTTCTTGAAGTTCGCCCACGGCGTTGCTGACCATCACGCCCTCGAGGTCGTCCTTGAGGATGGCGATCTGGCCCGCCTCGTAGAAGCCGGGGCTGCCGGGGCCGACGATGCCGAGGATGTCCACGCGCTGCTTGCGGATCTCCGGCAGCAGGAGCTGGGCGCTGGCCGGCCGCGTGATGGGCGCGATCACGTCGGGCTTGAGCGACTTGGCCTTCGAGACCTCGGTCGAGAGGTCGGAGGGCGGCTCCGGCCACGCGATGGCGTCCTCCTCCACGAGCGTCCCACGCCGGCTTGGCGGCCTTGTGGGCGGCCAGGAACCCGCGCGACTGGTTCTGGCCGAAGAGGTCGTTGCAGTACATGAGGACGACGCGCTTGGGCGTCACCTTGGCCTCCTCGAAGATCTCGGTGAAGTACTGCACCGCCTTGCGCCCGAACGACGAGCCGGTCGGGAAGTTGCGGTAGACGTACTGGACCTTCTGCTGCCCCTCCTTCACCGACTTGGCGACGTTGGCGGTGATCGGATCGGCGGCGGCGATGTCGACGAGGAAGGGCACCCGCCGCTGCTGGGCGACCGAGCACCATCGCGGCCGTGCTGCCGGAGTCGAACGAGCCCACCAGCATCTGGGCGCCCTGGGTTGACGACGCGCTCGGCCTCGACGCGCCCGATCTCGGGCTTGGTCTGGGTGTCGCCGAGGATCAGCTCGAGCTTCATCCCGCCCATGCTCTTGATGCCGCCCGCCGCGTTGACCGCCTCCACCGCCATCTGGGCGCCGAGCCGGCACGCCTGGCCCGGCTCGGCCAGCGGGCCGGTGACCGGATGGACAGCGCCGATCTTGAACGTCTTGGCCTGGGCGCGCGGCGTCAGCGGCAGGCCGAGCACGGCGGCGCCGGCGGCGGTGGTGGTGAGGAAGGTGCGGCGGGTGAGGCGCGTCGTCATCGAAGCCTCCTTCGATCGGGTAGGCGGATTATACGTTGGCTCATCGTCGGGTCCACTTCCAGCTGGCCAGGATTCGCTGGTACTCGGCGAGCGCGTCCTTCTGGAACTTCTGGGGCGCGGTGAGCAGGAACACGTAGCTGCGGCCGTCGGCGTCGTTGCGCACCACGTCCGCCCGCACCCACAGCGCGCTCACGGTGGCGTCCTGCCCGAGCAGCTCGAGCCCGTCGACGGTGGCGCGCTCCGTCCGGCCGCTCTTCCAGTCCCGCAGACCGCTCTTGGCGAACGTTGTGCGGAACGACTCCAGCGTGGTCTTGAGAAGATCCTGCCGGAAGTCGGCGGCATCCTTGGCGATCTCGATGGCGCCCATCGGTGCTGCCATGACCCGGATCTGCAGTCCCTTCTCGGCCAGGTGGTAGGGCAGCTGCTCGGCCCCCGGCTGGTCCATCGCCTGGGGCCGGAGCTCCCACGGCCCCGGCGGCGGCACGAACATCGCCATGCCGATGCGCGCGAGGTTGACGGCGGCGGGCACGGCCGCGGTCGCCGGCGCCGGCGTGGCGCTTGGCGGTAGGGCGGCCAGTGGACCGGCGGCCGCCCGGGCGAAGATGAACTGTCCGTTCTGGTCGAAGGTGTCGGGGATCTTGCCGTGCTCCGGCGTCTGCCGCGAGTCGGAGGCGTTGGCCACCAGCGGGGCCACATCGCTGTAGAGCTGGGCGGCCGTCACGTAGGGGCGCGTCTGCTGACGCAGGTAGCCGACGAAGCTGTAGGCGAAGAGCGAGAGCCCGTCGCGGCCGCCGTCGGCCACCGGCTCCAGCCCGCCCGAGCTGATGACCTGGTAGGAGTCCTTGAGGAACACCTCGCGCAGGAACCGGTCGTGGGACGGCAGCGTCACCGTCGCTCGCGAGAGCGTCCCCGAGAAGCAGCTGTCGGAGACCAGCAGCGTGTGCCGGGCCTTGACGTTCTTCAAGATCCGCCGGATGTCCGCCACCGAGATCCATGTGAACTCGTCAGCGGTCCCGTCGGCGGGGATCCAGAACCCGTCCTGGGTGTCGGCGCGCTGGTGACCGTGGCCCGCGTAGTAGATGAGCAGGTTGTCGGCGGGGCCGAGCGGCATGTCGCGAAACTCGGCCAGCGCCCGCAGCACCCCGGCCCGGGTGGCCTGACGGTCCAGTAGCAGCTTCACGTTCTTGAAGCCGTAGTCGTCGATGAGCAGGCGCCCCAGGGTCTGCACGTCGTTGACGGCCGTCCGCAGCTTCGGCGCGAAATCGGTGTGCTGGTAGTCGTTGATGCCGATCAGCAGCGCGTGGTAGGTGCCGAGCTCGAGCGCGCTGCCGCCGAGCCGGCCGATGAGCGAGCCGTCCGGTCGCTTCTGGACCGCCCGGTCAGCGTCCTGAGCCCGAGCCGGAACCGCCGCCAGCGCGAGCACGAGTCCGACGAGAAGCGCGGCCTTCCCCACCCCACCCATCATTCCCCCTTTCCGACAACGGGTCTCGGCGACGGCTCACCAGCCGACCAGCCGCCGCACCCGCGCGGCCGCCTGCACCAGCCCGCCCGGCAACAGCAGCACGATGGCGATGAAAAGCCCGCCGAAGATCAGCAGGTGGAAGTCCACCCAGCGCAGCGCCACGTACTCCTTGAGTACCACGTACAGCACCGCGCCCAGAACCGGTCCGTGCAGCGTGCCGACCCCCCCGATGAACGTCATCAGCAGAGCGTCGAACGTCCAGTGCGGCCCGAACGGGTGCGAGGGGTAGTAGCTGATGTGATAGAAGGCGAACAGCCCGCCGGCCAGCCCGGCCAGCCCCGTGGACAGGGCCAATGCCGTCAGCTTGAGCCGCAGGGCGCCCACGCCGGTGGCCTCCGCCGCCTCCTCATCCTCGCGGATGGCTCGCATGCCGAGGCCGAGGCGGGAGCCGGCCAGGGCCGCCACCACGATCACCGACAGCGCGGCCAGCGCCAGCGCCAGGTAGTAGCGCTCGGTGAGCCGGTAGGTGGCGATCGTGCGCGCAGGCAGCGTGGAGATCTCGGGCAGCGCGTTGTTCACGGTGGTCCGGAGGATCTCGCCCAGGGCCAGCGTGCCGATCGCGAAGTAGGCGCCGCGCAGGCGGAAGGCGGCCACGCCGATCAGCAGCGCGAACAGGGTAGCGATCACGGCGCCGGCGACCAGGCCGACCGCGATCGGGGTGCCGCCGATCCACAGCGTGCGCGCCGTTAGGGCGCCGAGGCCGAAGAAGGCGGCGTGGCCCAGGTTCACCTGCCCGGCGTAGCCGGCCACGATGTTCCAGCTCTCGGCCAGCGTGATCGAGAGCAGGATCAGGAAGACGAAGTTGAGGACGTCGTCGCGGCGGACCACCAGTGGCAGCACCGCCAGCCCGGCGAAGGCGGCCAGGATCGCCGCCGCCCAGCGGCGCTCGGCCCGGCCCGCGAGGTCTCTCACCGGCCGAACAGCCCGCGCGGGCGCACGACCAGCACGACCACGAAGATGACCAGCCCGACCACCTCGCGGTAGGCGCCGCCGAACGTCGCCGCGCTGGCGGCCTCGGCCACACCGAGGAGCAGGCCGCCCACGAACGTGCCGATCATCGAGCCGAGGCCGGCCAGCACGACGACGATCAGCGCCTTCAGCGTCCACTCGAGGCCGATCGACGGGCTGACCGAGTAGCCGATAGTCACCAGCGTGCCGGCGGCGCCGGCCAGCGCGGTGCCGATGGCGAAGGCCAGCAGGTAGGCCCGGCGCACGTCGATGCCGGTCAGCAGCGCCGCCTGCCAGTCCTCGGCGGTGGCCCGGATGGCCTTGCCCCATCGCCACCGGGCCAGGAGCAGGTGCAGGCCGCCGATCAGCGCGAAGGCGATGGCCAGGCTGACGAGCCGCACGACCGGAATCGAGAGGCCGCCGACGCTGATCACGGTGCCGCCGTAGGGCGTGATGATCGACCGCTCGTCGGCCGTCCACAGGCGCACGGCCAGGGCATGCAGCGCCAGGGCCAGGCCGAAGCCGATCAGCAGCGAGTTCTTTACGCGCGTCTCCTCGTCGGCGCGCACGACGAAGCCGAACAGCCCCCAGTAGAGGGCCACCCCCAGCAACAGCGAGAGCGGGATCACCAGCACCAGCGAGACGAACGGGTCGAGGCCGACGAGGGCGACGACGAAGAACGCCATGTAGCCGCCCAGCATGATCAGCTCGCCGTGGGCGACGTCGAGCACCTTGAGCACGCCGAACACGAGCGACAGCCCCGCCGCCGCCAGCCCGTAGAGGCCGCCGATGAGCAGGCCGAGCAGGAGCTGCTGGGCCAGCACGCTCACTCCCGCACCGCCAGCGGGCCGAGATAGGCGCGGCGCACGTGAGGATCGCGCTGCAGCTCGACGGCCGGGCCCTGGAGCGCGATGCGGCCGGACTCCAGCACGTAGGCGCGGTGGGCGAGGCCGAGGGCGGCCTGCACGTTCTGCTCGACCAGGAAGACGGCGACGCCCCCCCGGTTGATCTCGGCCAGCGCGTCCATGATGTCGCGCACCAGGCGGGGCGCGATGCCGAGCGACGGCTCGTCGAGCATGAGCAGCTTGGGGTTGGTCATCAGGGCGCGGCCGACGGCGACCATCTGCTGCTGACCGCCGGACAGCGCACGCACCAGCTGGCGGCGGCGCTCGCGCAGGTCGGGGAAGAGCGCGAACACGCGCTGGAGCCCGGCCGCCTTGGTGGCGCGGGCGCGATTGGCGAAGGCGCCCAGCTCCAGGTTCTCCTCGACCGTCATGCCGCCGAACAGGCGCCGGCCTTCCGGCACCAGCGCCACCCCTCGGTCGACGATGAGGTGGGCGTGCAGGCGCCCCAGGTCCTCGCCCTCGAAGGTGACGGCGCCGGCGCGCGGGCGCAGGAGACCGGCGATGGAGTTCAGGAGCGTGCTCTTGCCGGCGCCGTTGGGACCGAGCAGGGCCACGATCTCGCCGGGCCCCACCGTGAGCGTCACGCCGGCCAGGACCCGGATGTCGCCGTAGGCGGCTTCAAGGTTGCGGATCTCAAGCACGCATGGGGCTCCCCCGCTCGGTGCCGAGATACACGTCGATCACATTGGGATCGGCCGCGACGACGTCGGGCCGGCCCTCGGCAATCTTCTCGCCCGCGCTCAGCACGATGATGCGCTGCGAGAGCTCCATCAGCGCCCACACGATGTGCTCGACCATCAGCACGGTGGTGCCGCCGGCCACCAGCGTCCGGATGAGCCCCATCGCCGTCGCCGTCTCGGTCGGGTTGAGCCCGGCCAGGAACTCGTCGAGCAGCAACAGCCGGGGCGCGGTGGCCAGCGCGCGGGCCAGCTCCAGCCGCTTGCGGTCCATCAGCGTGAGCTTGGCGGCGGGCACCTCGGCCCGGCCCTCCAGCCCGACGAGCGCCAGCAGCCGCTCGGCCTCGGCGGCGTGGCCCGCACGGGAGCCGTCGTGGCGCCCGAAGAGGCGGCCGACCAGGACGTTCTCCAGCGCGGTCAGGCCGGCGAACGGGCGCACGAGCTGGAAGGTCCGGGCAATGCCGTGGGCGCACACGCGATGCGAGGCCAGCCCCTCGATCGCGCGCCCACCCAGGCGCACGTGGCCGGCGTCGGGGGCCAGGGCGCCGGCGATCACGTTGAAGAGCGTGGTCTTGCCCGACCCGTTCGGGCCCATGATGCCGATCAGCTCGCCCTCGTCGAGGGCGAAGCTCACGTCGTGAACGGCCCGGACGCCGCCGAAGCCCTTGCTGACGTGCTGGACCTCGAGCAGGGGCATCGGACGGCGCTACCGTGCCCTCAACGCTTGGCGAACGGCGGCGCCGGATACGCGAGCGGGGCCGTGGCGAATTCCTTGGGCCACACCAGCTCCTGCTTGCCGTTCTGCCACTGCGCGAACGCCCCCTGCACGATCCCGGTGCCATCGGGCCGGAACTTCACGGGCCCGATGACCGTCGTCATGTCGGTGGCGGCGATCGCGTCGCGCAGCTTCTCGCGGTCGGCGGCGCCCGCCTTGGAGACGGCGGCGGCCAGGATTTGCACGCAGGCGTAGGCGGGCCCCACGATCGGATCGGCCGGACGGCCGAACTTCTTCTCGTGGGCCGCGTTCAGCTCGTTGACGCCGGGCGCCTTGATTGCGTTGTGCCAGCCCGCGGCCAGCACGGTCCAGTCGCCGTCCTTGCCGAGGTTCTTCGTCCACGGCGGCGAGTCGGAGGCGCGGATCATGATGTTGAGCTTGGGCGTGTAGCCCAGCTCCTTCATCTGCTTGACCATCGTCATGCCGTCGGGCGGCGTGGGAATCGCGAAGACCGCGTCGGCATTGGCCGACTTGGCCTTGAGGATGAGGTCCGAGAAGTCCTTGGCGCCGGGCGCGTACTCGCCGAGCACCACGACCTGGTAGCCGGCGGCCTTGCCGGCCTCGGTCCAGGACGCGCTCATCTCCTGGCCCCAGTCGGTCTTCTCCTGGAAGATCGCCACGGTCTTGGGCCGCTCGGCGGCCGGGATGAGGGACAGCAGCCCCTGCGTGAACTTGCCGACGTCGGGCGATTTCCAGAACGGCGAGAACAGGTACTTGAAGCCCTGCTGGTGGATCTTGTTCAGCGCGAAGGCGATGCCGAGGTACGGCGTCTTGTTCTTCTCGGCCACCGAGGCGGCGGCCGCGTGCAGGTCGGAGCCGAAGCCGCCGAGGTAGCCGACCACGCCCTGGGCGGCCAGCGTCTCCAGCCGGCTCACGGTCTTGGTGGCGTCGGACTCGTCGTCGAGCAGCACCAGCTCCAGCGGCACCTTCTTGCCGCCCACGGTGACGCCGCCGGCGGCGTTGATCTGCTCCACGGCGATCTCGTAGCCGGCGCGCACCTGGGCGCCGCCGGGGCCATAGCGCCCGGTCAGCGGCACCACGGCGCCGATCTTCACGGCCTGCGCCCAGGCCGGGAGCGGCACGGCGAGCAGGGCCAGGACGAGCAAGGCCAGCAGTCTCATCGGGGTCTCCTCCGGTTCATCGGATGTGGGTGCCTCGGTCGCGGACCAGAGCCCAGCGACGCACGCTCAGCCGCCCCACACCACGCGCGCCGTCTCCACCACGCGGTGGAGCTTGGCGCGCTGGTCCTCCGGCGTCAGGCGGTTGCCCTCCATGGTCGAGGCGAAGCCGCACTGCGGGCTGAGCGCCAGCCGATCCAGCGGCACGATCTTGGCCGCCTCGGCGATGCGCCGGCGCAGCTCGTCGACGGACTCCAGGCGGGGCTTCTTGCTGGTCACCAGCCCCAGCACCACCTCGCGGTCCGGGGGCATCGCCCGCAGGGGCTCGAAGCCGCCCGAGCGCTCGTCGTCGTACTCGAGCAGGAAGCGCTGGAACCGGCTGCGGCCGAACACGCGGGCGATGGGCTCGTAGCCGCCGCTGGCGTAGAACATCGACTGGTTGTTACCGCGACAGATGTGCAGCGCGAACGTCACCCCCGGATGACGCCCGATCGCCGCGTTGTCCATCTCGATGCAGGCGTCGATGAGCCGGTCGGGATCGCTGCCCCGCTGGCGGTAGCCCTCGCGGAGGGCGGGGTCGAGCAGCGCCGCGTACTGGGGGGCGTCGATCTGCACGTAGGTGCAGCCCAGCCGCACCAGCTCCTCGATCTCCCGCCGGGTGATGTCGACGACATCGGCCAGGTAGCCATCGCGGGTGGGATAGGCGCCGGTGGACTTCTGCGGATCATAGTAGGCGGCGGCCTGCTGGGCGCTGATCAGCGCGACCTTTGCCGGTCGCGTCGTCCGGGCCCGGAGGTACACGAGCTCCTCGCCGGCCATGCTGCGCCGCCACCGGAGCTTGTCGACGACGACGGGCCGCTTGAACACCAGCTCGCCCCCCTGCTCGTCGTGGAACGGGATGGCCCAGCCGCCGAACTTGTCGAAGCCGTCGAGCGCGTCGATCAGGTGGCCGAAGAACGCGTAGCGCCGCAGCTCGCCGTCGGTGACGACGTCGAGCCCGGCGTCCTCCTGCAGCCGCACGGCCTCGTCCACCGCGCGATCCTCGACGCGCTTGAACTCGGTGGGGGCCAGCCGGCCGACCGCCAGCGCCTCGCGCGCCGCGACCAGGTACGGCGGTCGGAGCAGGCTGCCGACGGTGTCGCTGCGAATCATGCGCGCTCGATCATAGCTCAGCGCCGCCCCAGCTCCTTCACGGCGCGGTCACGATAGGTGAAGGTGAACAGCTTGTCGACCGAGAGGAACTCCGTGTACTTGAGATAGCCGAGGTCGGAGTTCAGCTTCTGCATGCTGTCCAGCGTGCCGGGGTCCAACTCCAGGTTGGCGTCGGCCACGTGGGGCCGCGCCTTCTTGACCAGCTCCCGCTTGGTCGCCGCGTACTTCGTCATCAGCTCGACGTTGCGGTCCTCGCTCCAGCCGCGGCCGCCGTCGACGGCCAGGTCGCGCACCGCGCGCACGTAGCCGAGCATCACCTTGTGGGCGAGGTCGGCGTTGCTCTTGGCCCACTCGGCGTTCCAGAACGCCGCGGTGATGGGGATGGCCTTGGCTCCGGCCGGCTTGACGAGCGGCCGCACGCCCACGCCCTTGTCCTCGGCCAGCGTCGGGAACGGCTCGGTGATGATGCCGGCGTCGATGGCGCCCGACTCCAGGGCCGGCACCATGTCGGGGAACGGCATGATCTTGACCTGCACGTCCTTGATCGTGAGCCCGTCGCGCCGCAGCACCTGGTCGAGCATCCACTCCACCGCGGCGCCGCGCGTGTTCAGCCCGACCGGCCGCCCCTTGAGGTCGGCGACGCGCTTGATCTCCGTTCCCCACGCGGCCTTGCGGACGGTGAAGTAGTCCTCGAGATAGCCGAAGTGCAGCGGCCCGATGAACTCCAGCGGCAGCTTGGCGGCGACGGCGTTGAACCCGGCCGCGCCCATGCCGGAGCCGCCGACCTGGAGCTGACCCGTGGCCACCTGGCTGGTGATCTCCGCCCCACCCGGCAACCGGACCATCTGCACCGTGATCCCGGCCGGCGTCAGGTAGCGGTCGGCCATGATGTAGAGCGCGGCGAAGGAGTCGGACGGGATGTAGCCGATCTTCACCGTCGGCGCCTGGGCGCCGACGCCCCCCGCCGACAGCACGACGGCCACCAGCAGCGCGACGAGCCCCAGCGATCTCATGAGCGTCCTCCCCGTCGAGGGTTCACAGCCGTCCCGGCTCGTCCTGCCACCTCAGCGTGCGCGTCTGCACGGCCCGCAGGCCCCGCGTGAGCAGCAGGCCGAGCGCCCCCACCAGCGCGAAGGCGCCGTACATCTGGGGGGTGCTCAGTGTCTGCCAGTGGCGATAGACCAGGTGGCCGAGGCCCGACTTGGCCGCGATGAACTCTACGGCCACGATCGCCACCAGGGCAAGCCCGAGCCCCAGCCGCAGGCCGGTGAAGATGGCGGGCAGCGCGGCCGGCAGGATCACCTTGAGGAACAAACGCCGCCCGTGGGCCCCATAGTTCCGTCCAACCTCGAGGAGCCGCGGATCCATCGTCTGTACGCCGGCCAGCGTGCTGATGATGATCTGGAAGAACGCCGAGATGGCTCCGGTCAGGACGAAGGCCGGCTCCCCCACCCCGAGCACGATCAGGAGAAAGGGCAGCAGCGCGATCTTGGGCACCGGAAACAGCACGTTGATGGACGGCTCGATCGCCCGGCGGATCGGCCGGGCCAACCCCATCAGGAGCCCGAGCGGCACCGCCGGCGCCGCCGCCAGCCCGAAGGCCAGCCCCAGGCGCGTGAGAGTGACCAGGGTCTCGGCGGCAAGGTCGCCCTCGTGAAGGCTCTCCACCAGCACCGCGCCGATGCGGGTCGGCGGCGGGAAGTAACGCGGGGAGAGGACGGCCAGCCGGGCCAGGACCTCCCACAGCGCGAGCAGTCCGACAGGGACGACGACGGCCATCACCGGGCGGTCAGGTCCTGGGCCCACGGCAGCAGGCGCGCGCGCAGCGCGGCCAGGCCGTAGGACAGCACGGCCCCCAGCCCGGCGATCACGAGGAAGGTCGCGTACATGTCCTCCACCTTGAGGACCTGCCACGACAGCCACAGCAGCGCGCCCAGTCCGCGGCTGGCGGCGACGATCTCAACGGCGACGACCACGATCAGCGCGTAGCCGAGGCCGAGCCGGAGTCCGGTGAAGACGTACGGCAGCGCGCCCGGCAGCAGCACGGCCGTGAAGAGCCGGCGCCCACCGGCGCCATAGTGGCGGGCGGCCTCCACCACGAGCGGATCGATCTGCCGCACGCCCTCCAGCGTCGTGAACGAGACCAGGAAGAACGAGGTCACGGCCGCGGTGACGATCAACGCCGTCTCGCCCCGCGGCAGCACGAAGCTGACGAGGGGCAGGAACAGCACGCTGGGGATCGGGTAGACGACGGCGAAGACGGGATCGAGTCCCTCGCGCAGCCGGCGCCACAGCCCCATCGCCAGGCCAATCGCGATCCCGAGGACGGCGGCCAGCGCGAAGGCCCCCGCGACCCGCGCGAGCGTCGCCACGGCGTGGCCCGCCAGCGTGCCGTCGCCGACCAGCCGGCCCAGGTGAGCCAGCACGGTCGACGGCCGCGGGAAGAACGCCGGGCCCAGCAGGCCGGTGGCCCCGGCGATCTCCCACGCGAGCAGCACGAGGACCGGCGAGGCGACGGCGACCCCGTGCTCGGCCAGCCGGCGCCGCGCCCTCGATGCGCTCACGCGGGCGGCGCGTGCCGGTCGTCGTCCATCGCGCGCACGACCTCCTCGCGGAGCTGCGCCCAGATCTTCTCCAGCAGCACACCGTAGGCCTGCGAGCCGCGGATCTCGAGGCCGCGCGGCCGCCCCAGCTCGACGGGAAACACCTGGCTCACCCGCCCCGGCCGCGCGGTCATCAGCACCACCCGGTCGCCGAGCAGCAGCGCCTCCTCCAGGGAGTGGGTGACGTAGATCACCGTCGTGCCGAGCGTGGCCCAGATGCGCAGCAGCTCCTCCTGCATGATCGCGCGCGTCTGGGCGTCCAGGGCCGCGAACGGCTCGTCCATCAGGAGGACCTCGGGATCGTTGGCGAGCGCGCGGGCGATGCCCACGCGCTGCTTCATCCCGCCCGAGAGCTGGTGCGGGTAGTGGCCGGCGAACCGCGCCAGCCCGACCAGTGCCAGCATCTCGCGGGCCCGCGCCTCGCGCGCCGCCCGCACCACCCCGCGGTTCTCGGGGCCGAAGGCGACGTTGGCCAGCACCGTCCGCCAGGGCAGCAGCGCGTGTTCCTGGAAGACCATCGCGGTCAGCGGCGTCCCCGGTCGGCTCGGCTCGATCCGCACGGTCCCGCTCGTCTGCGGCAGCAGCCCCGCCACCACGCGCAGCAGCGTCGACTTGCCGCTGCCGCTCGGCCCCACCAGGCACAGGAACTCGCCGGCGGCCACTCGCAGCGAGATCCGGTCCAGCGCGACCACGGATCGCCCGTGGCTCGCGAAGGCGACGGTGACCCCGTCGACCGCGACCTTCACCGGCTCCCCCGTCACCCTCCCAGCAGCTCCTTGGCGATGATGAGGCGCTGGATCTGGCTGGTCCCCTCGTAGATCTGCATGATCTTGGCGTCGCGCATGAAGCGCTCGACCGGGAACTCCCGCGTGTAGCCGTAGCCGCCGAACACCTGCACGGCGTCGGTGGCCACCTTCATGGCGGCGTCGCCCGCCCAGCACTTGGCCATCGAGGCCTCGTAGGTGTTGCCGCGGATGCCGGCGTCCACCTGGCGGGCGGCGTGGTGGATCATCAGCCGGGCGGCGTGCGTCTGCATGGCCATGTCGGCCAGCATGAACTGGATGCCCTGGAAGGCGGCGATCGGCTGACCGAACTGCTGCCGTTCCTTGGCGTAGCCGACGGCGGCGTCGAGCGCGGCCTGGGCGATGCCGACGGCCAGCGCGCCCGTCGACGGCCGCGTGATGTCCAGCGTGGCCATGGCGATCTTGAACCCCTCGCCCTCGGCGCCCAACCGCTGGCCGACCGGGATCGCGCAGTCGCTGAAGTGCAGCGCCACCGTGGGCGAGGCGCGGATGCCGAGCTTGCGCTCCTTCTTGCCGACCTCGAAGCCCGGCGTGTTCTTCTCGACCAGGAACGCCGTCACGCCCCGGGCGCGCTTGGACGGATCGACCGTCGCGAACACCGTGATGACGTCGGCATGGTCGCCGTTGGTGCACCACTGCTTGGAGCCGTTCAGCACGTAGTGATCGCCCCGCCGGATGGCGGTGGTCTTCAGCCCCGCCGCGTCGGAGCCGGCCCCCGGCTCCGACAGCGAGAAGGCGCTCAGGATCTCGCCGCTGGCCAGCCCCGGCAGGTACTTCTTCTTCTGGGCTTCGGTGCCGGCCGTGAGGATCGGCAGCCCGCCCAGCGCCTGGTCGAGGTACTGGGTGCCGCTGGCCGCGCACGCGTAGGCGACCTCCTCGCACACGAGGGCCAGGGCCAGGGCACCCATGTCGGTGCCGCCGTAGGCCTCCGGTACCCAGACGGCGTACAGGCCGGCCTCGCTGACCGCGCGCATGGAGTCCTCGGGATAGGCCTCGGCCTCGTCGTAGCGGGCGGCGTGGGGCGCCACCCGGTCGCGCGCCACCTTGCGGGCCAGGTCCCGGATCATCCGCTGCTCGTCGGTCAGGTAGAAGAGGTCGTTCATGGCCCGTATGGTATAAGACGCGCCATGGATCGGGCGACCCTCGAAGATCTCGTCATCCGCTTCACCGACGCCTTCAACCGGAACGACCTCGACGGTGTCATGGCGTTCATGGCCGACGACGCCGTGTACGAGGAGTTCACCGGGGCGATCACCCAGGGCCGCGAGGCCATCCGGGCGGCGTTCGTGCCACAGTTTCGGGGCGACTTCGGCAAGATGCTCTTCGAGACCGAAGACCTCTTCGTCGACGCCCAGGCCGGCAAGGCGCTCATCCGCTGGGTCTGCCGGCTCGAGACCAAGCGCGGCCCCGGCGGCTGGCGCGGCCTGGACATCATCCACGTCGAGGGCGGTCGGGTGACGCGCAAGCTCACCTACGCCAAGGCCAAGATCCCGCTCATCGAGTAGCCTCTCGCGCGACGGCCCGCAGCAGGGCCATGCGGATGAGGCCGCTGAACGGCCGCACCACCAACCAGTAGCGCCGGAAGCTCCGGCGGCTGGCCGCGTCCAGACACCAGATGCGTGTCTCCGTCGACAGCCGGGTGCCCCCGTCGCCCTCCGGCGCCACCCGGAAATCCCACACCGCCTTGGCGTGGCCCGTGCGATCGAAGGCGCGGAATCCCTCGGCGTCCACCGGCACCCGCTCGCCGCCGGGCGTCCAGAACCGCCCCACCACGCCGAGGGCCAGCTCGCGGCCGGGCCGCTCGCCGAGCAGGACGAAGCCCTGCTCCAGCATCCGGTCCAGCGTCAGCGCGCCACGGGCGGCCCGCGCACGCGGCCGGGCCAGCGCGGCCGGGAGCGAGCGGAGCGTGATGAGCCAGCGGATGAGCGGCGAGGCCAGCAGGTCGACCCGGCGCAGCGCGGGATAGACGACCGCCGGCGCGGCGGCGATGCGGATGGCGTGGCGCTCGAACCAGTCGAAGCGCGGCATCAGCTCGTCGATCAGCGGGACGGGCTCGGCGACGGCCATCACCCCTCGACGATGACCAGCGCGTCGACGGCGATCACGTCGGCGCCGGCGGCGATGAGCGGGTTGACGTCGATCTCGACGATGCGCGGCTCGGCGGCGATCAGGACGGCGACCGCCTCGATGGCCCGCACCAGCGCCGCCGGCTCGACCGGCCGCAGGCCGCGCGGCCCCGCCAGCAGGCGCGGGCGCGCGCCCTCGGCCAGCATGGCCGCCGCCTCGCCCTCGCCGAGCGGCGCCAGACGCACCGAGACGTCGCGCAGCACCTCGGCCAGCACACCGCCGGCGCCGAGGACGACCACCGGCCCGAACACCTCGTCGCGCCGGGCGCCCAGCAGCAGCTCGACGCCTGACCCCACCCGCTCCTGCACGACGAACCGCTCGGCCCGCCCGGCCAGCCCCGCGCAGGCCGCACGCACGGCGGCCGCGTCACGGAGGTCGAGCACGACCCCGCCAGCCTCGGTCTTGTGCGTGAGGCCGGCGGCGTCGACCTTGACGACGACCGGGTAGCCGATCCGCGCGGCGGCCGCCACGGCCTCCTCCGCGCTCGCCACGATCGCCTCGCGACAGAAACGGATGCCGCCCGCCTCCAGCAGCCGCCGGGCGAGCGCGTACGGCAGGGCGCCGCGCGCCGCCGCCAGCGCCGACCGGATCTCGGGCGACAGCGGCGGCGCCACGGCGGCGGTGCGCGGCGCCGGCGGGCGCGCCTGCCAGAGCGCGCGCCAGGCCCGCACGGCGCGCTCGGGGCTCGGCAGCACTGGGACGCCTCCGGCCCGTAGCCGCGTCGTGATCTCCGGCGCATCGGCGGTGAACGCGACGGCCGGCTTGCCGGTCGCCCGAGCGGCCGCCACGATGCCGTCGGCGAACTCAGGGAAGTCGAGGCCGACGTTCACGGCGACCACGCCGGCCACCTCGGGCTCGGCGAAGACGCGCCGGACGGCGGGACCGATGCTTGCGGGCTCGACCTGGGGCGTGAGGTCGACCGGGTTGCCGACGGCGGCGAAGGGCGGCAGCAGTCCGCGCAGCGCCTGGCGCGTGCCCTCGCCGAGCGCCGGCACCAGCGAGCCCCTCGCGCTCGGCGGTGTCGGCGGCGACGACCGACGGCCCGCCGGAGACGGTGACGACGGCGACGCCGCGCCCGGCCGGCCGCACCCGCGGGATCGCCACCAGCGTCTCGATCGCGTCGAAGAACTCCTCGGTCTCCTCGGCCAGCACCACCCCCGCGCTCGCGCACGCCGCACGGTAGACCTCCCAGGCGCCGGCCAGCGAGCCGGTATGCGAGCCGGCCGCGCGGCGCCCGGCCTCCGAGCGCCCGCCCTTGAGCATGACGATCGGCTTGCGGCCGGCCGCGCGTCGGGCCGCCACCAGGAAACGCGGCCCGTCGCGCAGCGCCTCCACGAAGCAGGCGACGAGCGTGGTGGCCGGATCGTCGGCCAGCCACTCCAGCACCTCGGCGATCTCGACGTCGACCTGGTTGCCGATCGACACGAAGCGGGCCACGCCGAGGCCGCGCCCGCCGAGGTGGCGGAAGATCAGCCCGCCGTAGGCTCCGCTCTGGGAGACGATCGAGATGCCGCCGGGGGCGCGGGGCAGATCCCAGAAGTAGGTGCCGTTCAGCGACGCCGGCGCCGAGTAGACGCCCATGCAGTTGGGCCCGACCAGCCGCAGCCCGGCCGCGCGCGCGGTCGCCAGCATCCCCGCCTGGGTCGCGCGGCCGCCGTCGTCGACCTCGCCGAAGCCGGAGGACAGGATGACCGCGACCCGCACGCCCCGCGCGGCCAGCGCGGTGATCGCGTCCGGCACGGCCGGCGCCGGCAGGCTCACCAGCGCGAGATCGACGCCGGACGGGAGCGCCTCGATCTTCGCCACGGTGGGACACCCGAGGATCGGCTCGCCGGACGGGTTGACGGCGTGGATCGCGCCGGCGTAGCCGCCCTCGCGCACGTTCTGGAGCAGGCGGTGGCCGAGCTTGGCCGGATTGCGCGAGACCCCGAGCACGGCGACGCTGGCCGGCGCGAACAGCGCCGCCAGGTCGCTCACGCGCGCGCCCGGCGGTCGACGACGCGCACCGACTTGCCCGGCGCCCGCTCGAGCGTGCCCGCCGCGCACAGCCGGATCTCCGGGCTCAGGCTCAGCAGGTCGTGCAGCTCGCGCCGCAGGCGCCCGGCCGCGGCCGCGTCGCAGCCCGGCTCGGTCTCCACGACGACGGTCATGCGCTCACCGCCGCCGTCGGAGTCGAGCACGATCTGGTACTCGGGGCCGAGGCCGGCCGTGCGCAGCAGCAGCGTCTCGACCTGGCGCGGATAGAAGTTCACGCCCTTGTAGATGACCATGTCGTCGGTCCGGCCGCGCAGCCGGTCCACCCGCAGCATGGTACGGCCGCAGTCGCAGCGCGTGCGCGCCACCACCCGCGTGAGGTCGTGGGTGCGGTAGCGGACCAGCGGCAGCCCTTCGCGCGTGAGCGTGGAGACCACGAGCTCGCCCTCGACGCCGTCGGGTCGGACCGCGCCGGAGATCGGGATCGACGATCTCGGCGAGGTAGTGATCCTCCCAGACGTGGATCCCCGCCCGCGCGGCGCAGTCGATGCCGAGGCCAGGGCCGCCGGTCTCCGTCATGCCCATGATGTCGTACGAGGTCAGCCGGAGCTCGCGGTCGATGCGGGCCCGCAGCTCGTCGGACCACATCTCGGAGCCGAGCACGGCCACCCGCAGCTTCAGCGAGCCGAGGTCGAAGCCGGTCGTCGCGCGCGACCTCGATGAGCCGCAGCGGGTAGGTCGCGATGGCGGGGAGCACGGTGACGCCAAGGTCGCGCATGAGCGTGAGCTGCAGCAGCGTGCGGCCGGCGCCGACGGGCACGATCATCGCGCCCAGCCGCTCGGCCCCGTAGTGGAAGCCGAAGCCGCCGGTGAACAGCCCGAACGACGGCGTGATCTGCACGACGTCCGCGCGCGTGACCCCGGCCGCGGCCAGGCAGCGCGCCATCACCTCGCCCCACTGGACGACGTCGGCGGCGGTGTACGGGTTCAGGATCGGGTTGCCGGTGGTCCCGCTCGACATGTGCACGCGGGCGTAGCCGGCGGCGTCGCCGCAGGCCAGCTCGTAGGGATAGGCGTCGCGCAGCTCCGCCTTGGTCAGGAAGGGCAGCCGGCTCCAGTCCTCGATCGTCTTGATGTCGCCGGGCCGGACGTCGCCCAGCCGGCGTGCCCACGCGGGATTGGCGAGCACGCGCGCCAGCGTGGCCCGCATGCGCTCGACCTGCAGCCGCGCCAGCGCCTCGCGGTCGAGCGCTTCCAGGTCGGGCTGGAACATGGCGAGAAGTATACGCGGCCGGCGCCGGTCGGGCCCCCGGTCAGCGCGCGATCGTACCGTAATCGAGTCGGATCACCCGGTCGCCGAGGTTGTAGTAACGGTCGTCGTGGCTGATGACGACGACGGTCTTGCCTCGCGCCCGCAGATCCGGCAGCAGCTCCCGATAGAAGATCTCCCGGTAGTGGGGGTCCTGGTCGGCCGCCCACTCGTCGAAGACGTAGATCGACCGGTCCTCCATGAAGGCGACGAGCAGGGCCAGGCGCTTGCGCTGCCCCTGCGAGAGCGCCGTGGTGGAGAACACGCCGCCCTCCACCCGCACCTTGCGGTCCAGCTCCAGCCGCGTCAGGTGGCGGCGCGCACGGCCGTCGAGGTCGGCGCCGGTCAGTCCGAGCAGGTCGTCGAACAGGTAGAAGTCCGAGAACACCGCCGAGAAGTGCTGGCTGTACCACTCACGGCTCTTGTCGTCGACGGCGTGGCCGTCCAGCCGGATCGTCCCCGCCGTGGGCGCGTACAGGCCCGTGAGCACCTTCACGAAGGTCGACTTGCCGCTGCCGTTGCCGCCCACCACGAAGACGATCTCGCCGCGACGCAGGGAGAGGTCGATCGGCCCCAGCACGAACCCGGGACCGTCGGCGTCGGCGCCGTACCCGAAGGTGACGCCGTCGAAGTCGAGGGAGGCAAAATCCTCGGCCGACGGGCCGCGCCAGCCCTCGCCGGGCACGGCCGTGGGCGGCGTCAGCGCCAGCCCCAGCTCCTGGACCTTCTGCAGGGCAATGCGCGTCCGGGCGAGGCTCGGCCACGACTCGATGACGCTCCAGATGGGATTCATCATGTAGAGGATCACGAGCAGGTAGCCCGTCAACGCCTCCGTGCTGGTGACACGCAGGACCGGCGCCGCGAACAGCACGACACCCAGGAGGGTATAGAAGAGCGCCTGACTCCAGCTCGTGGCCACGACGTGACGCCGGAGGGCGGCGGCGGAGTCGCGCCGGAGCGCGTCCACCGCGACCGTGATCCGCTCGGTGTGGAAGGCGTGCCGGCGGTCCGCGTGGAGCTTGAGCTCCTTCATCCCCTCGGTGAGCGTCCGGAAGTGCCGGAACAGCAGGTCGCGGGTGTCGCGGACCCGCCGCAGGTACCGGAAGGCCCGCAGGATCATGATCCGGTAGGCCGCGGTCCCCAGCGTCATGAAGACCAGGATGGCGACCAGGATGGGCCACGACAGCCAGCCGAGGTAGAGGGCGCAGCCCCCGAGGACGGCCAGGTTGATCGCCAGCGTCGGGAGGTTGTTGAGGGTCATCCCGATGGTGGGCACGTCGTCGGTCAAGGTGGTCAGGATGCGGGGGATCCCGACCGCCTCCAGGTGACGCAGGGGCGTCGCCAGGATCTTGCGGGTCAGCTCGTCGAACAGGCGACTGATCATCCGCAGCGAGAAGGCGTTGAGCCAGATGCGGGCGAGCGCGTTGGCGAGCACCTTGCCGACGAGGAGCGCCGCGAAGGCGACCACGAGGCGACTGCGCCCGAGCTCGCCGTGCATCAGCGCCGTGTTGACGAGGGCGATCAGCGCCGCGCTCGCCACCCCGCTGACGAGCCCGACCGCGGTGGCGGCCGTCGCCAGCAGCCAGCCGCGGCGATCCATCACGCCGCTCAGGGTCATGACCGGATGCCCGCGGCCGACCACCAGTGCCCCGACACCGCCCGGGCCGGACCCTCCACGACCAGGGCGCCCGAGTAGCGGGCCGGCGGCCGGAGCTCGTGCAGCGTCCACCGCGCGAGCGCGGCCGGGTCGCCGTCGATGTCCAGGAAACGGGCCGGCTCGCCGGGGCCGAGCGATACCGTGAAGGCGTCGAGCGGGTGGGCCAGCCCCTCGCCGGTGGCCTTGATGAAGGCCTCCTTGCGCGTCCAGCAGCGGAAGAAGGCCGCCGGCTGCTCGCTCGCCGGCAAGGCGTCGAGCACGGCCCGCTCCCTCGGGGCGAACGATCGGGCGGCGAGCGCGGCGAGATCGGGCAGCGGCCGCCACTGCTCGACATCGATCCCGAGCGCCCGCTCCCAGCCCATCGCCACCACGGCGACCTCTCCAGAGTGAGACAGGTTGAAGCCGAGCGCGGCCTGATTGCCGTCGAGGGCGGGCTTGCCGTGCGGCCCGTACGCGAACCTCAGCGCGGCGGCCGGCACGTCGAGATACTCGGCCAGCAGGGCGCGGAGGGCGCTGCGGGCCACCACGAACCGCCGGCAGTCGCGCGCGAACACGAAGCGCGCGGCCCGGGTCCGCTCGTCCTCGGACAGGCCGGCGGTGAGGCGGCGTTGGGTCTCCGTCTCGACGGCGAGATCGACGTACCAGACGTGGGCCTCGCCGGTCCGCAGGGCCTCCAGGGGCGGGACGGCGACGGCGATCTTCGGCGACCCCGTCGGATCAGTCGCCAACGTCGACCGACCTCGCCGTCGCCCGTTCGAGCCGGGCTCGGAACTCCTCGGCCAGCGTCCGCACGTTGGGATCGACCAGGGTGAGGCCGGAGTCGGCGCCGGGCACGACGCAGATGTCGACGCCGCCGGCGACGAGGCGCCGCCAGTCGAGACGCCGATCCGTTCCCCTTGTGTACTTGCGGTCGGCGGCCAGGACCAGCACGAGCGAGCCCGCGTACCGGCGGGGGACGTAGCGATGCATGGCCGCCGCGTTGGCCGTTGTCACGATCTGCCGGTAGAGCTCGCCCCGGGCGCCCTGCAGGGGGTCGCCGGCCGTCGCGATCGTGAAGAGGCGCCGGACCCGGTCGGCGATCTCCCGGACCTGCTTGCGCGACGGCCGCTGCCACGCGGTGCGGCCGTACGCGGCCAGCCGAGTGGCCACGAGGCGCAGGATCGCGCCCGCGAGCCGCTGCCGGCCGGCCGGCAGCCAGCGCCGGAGCGGTTGCGGCGGCCGCACGTCGAGCAGGGCCAGGAACGCCACCTCCTCGCCGTCAGCCCGGAGGCGTTGCGCCATCTCGAAGGCCACCAGGCCGCCCATGCACACGCCGATGAGGAAGTACGGCCCGTGTGGTTGCACGCCGCGAACCTCCGCGAGGTAGTGCTCGGCCATCACCTCGATGGTCTCGAACGGCGGCAGCCGCCCGTCAAGCCCGCGCGGCTGCAGACCGTAGAAGGGCTGGTCGGAGCCGAGCAGCGTCGCGAGATTGTTGAAGGCGACCACGATGCCGCCGAGGCCCGGAATGGCGAAGACCGGCGGCCGCGATCCCGAGGGCTGGATCGGCACCAGCGCCCGCCAGGGGCCGTCATGCCCGCGCCGGTCGATCAGCTCCGCCTGCCGCTCGATTGTCGGCGCCTGGAATAGCGTCGCCAGCGGCAGGGTCAATCCGAACACGTGCTCGATGCGGGCGAACAGCCGTACCGCCAGCAGCGAGTGGCCGCCCAGCTCGAAGAAGTTGTCCTCGATTCCCAGGCCCTCGACGGCGAGCACGTCACGCCAGACTTGGGCCAGCGCCGTCTCGGTGGAGGTCCGCGGCGCGATCTGGCCGCGCGTCGGCGGCGTCGGCCGGGGCAGCGCGGCCACGTCGACCTTGCCGTTGGGGGTCAGCGGCAAGCGGTCCACGGCGACGAAGATCGACGGCACCATGTAGCCGGGAAGCTCGGCGCCGACGTGGCGGCGCAGTTCCTCGGGCGTCGGGCTCTCGCCCGCGCCGGCCACGACGTAGGCGACCAGCTGGCCGTCGCGGCCGGCGTCGGGCAGCACGTGCGCGACCGCGGCGCCCACCCCGGGGCATCGGCGCAGCGCGGCCTCGACCTCGGCCAGCTCCACGCGAAAGCCCCGGATCTTCACCTGCCCGTCGCGCCGCCCGTGGAACTCGACCGTGCCGTCCGGGCGGTACCGGCCGAGGTCGCCCGTCCGGTACACGCGATCGGCGGCGGCGCCCGTGAACGGGTTGGCGGCGAAGCGCTCGGCCGTCAGCCCGGGATCGGCGACGTAGCCACGGGCCAGGTACGGCGTCCGCACCTGGATCTCGCCGACCTCGCCGATGCCGGCCAGGTCGCCCGCGGCGCTCACGACCAGAAGCTGAGCATCCGCAACGCCACGGCCCAGAGGAACCCGGGATGGAGCATCGCCCGGCTGCCGATCGGGCACGCGATACCACCCGACGGCTTGCGGCGTCTCGGTGGCGCCGTAGAAGTTCACGTACTGGGCCTGCGGCGCCAGCGCGCGCATCCGTTCCACGATGTCGGTGGTCAGGACGTCGGCGCCGAAGAAGACGCGCCGGAGCGTCGGCAACGTCGAGGTCGGGCGCCGGGCCGCGCGCTCGAGCACCATCGAGGCCAGCGGCGGGGTCAGGTGCGCGACGGTGACCTGCTCGGCGGCCAACCACTCTGCGAGATAGCCCGGCGTGGCCAGACGCTCGGCTTCGGGCAGGCACACGGCCGCGCCGACCCAGAATGCGCCCAGCACGTCGCGCAGCAGTGGGTCGTGGGCCAGCCCCGACAGCGCCGCGAATCGGTCGTCGGCCCCGAGGTCGAACGTCGCCGCGTGCCAGGCGAAGAAGTGTGCCAGCGGTCGATGGGTGCCGGCGATCGCCTTCGGGGCGCCCGTCGATCCCGAGGTGAAGGCGACGTACGCCAGGTCGTCGGGCGCGACGTCCCGGCCGGGCGCCTCCTTCGCGCGCCTCATCCAGGCATCCGTGGCCGGCGACCGCGGCGGCCACGAGGCCGCGACGAGCTCCGGGAGCGCCGCCAGGTGCTGGGCGATCGGCGGCGGCAGCAGGCCGGCGCCGTCCAGGTGGATCCACGCGCGCGGTGGCGCGATCTGCAGGCACGCCAGTGTTCGGGCCGGCGGGTGGGCCGGGTCCAGGCACATGAAGCCCGCGCCCGCCTTCAGGACGCCGAGCAGGGCCCACGCCAGCCCCGCGCTCCGGCTGGCGAAGATCGCGACCCGGTCCTCCCGGCCCACACCGTGCTCGATGAGGTAGCGGGCCAGCTGATTGCTCAGCCCCTCCAGCTCGCCGTACGTCCACACCCGTCTCCCGGCCACCACGGCCGGCCGCTGCGGGGCCGCAGCGGCGTGGGCCCGGAAGCGCGCGATCACCGACTCCGTCCACGCCGGCGCCAGCGGCGCCGTCGGGTCCGGCAGGACGGGTGCCGCCGCCGCCGTCACCAGCGGCACCCGCGCCAGGTCGACGTCGGCATCCATCGCGACGGCGCCGAGGAGCCGCACCATCTGGTCGGCGACCGCCTCGATGCGCGCCTCGGCGAACAGGTCGGCGTTGTAGACCACCGTGAGCCGCAGCCCTTCGGCCTCGTCGCGAACATACAGCGTGAGATCGAACTTCGACGCCACGACGTCGGTCAGCGAGGGCGGGGGCAGCTCGACCTCGAGGCCGGGGAGCTCCAGCGGGGCCGTGCTGCCGAAGTTGAGCATGTTGAACAGCACCTGGAACAGGGGCGTCCGGCTCAGGTCGCGCTCAGGCTGCAGCTCCTCGACCAGCTTCTCGAACGGCAGCTCGGCGTGCGCGTAGGCGCCCAGCGCCGTCTCTCGCACGCGTCGCAGCAGCTCGCGGAAGGTCGGGCGCCGATCGAGCCGCGTGCGCAGCACGAGAGTGTTGATGAAGACGCCGATGAGCGGCTCCGTCTCGGCGTGGTGGCGGCCGGCCACGGGGACGCCGACGCACACGTCGTCCTGGCCGCTGTGGCGAGCGAGCAGCGCCTTGAAGACGGCCAGGACGGTCATGAAAAGCGTGGCACCCTCGCGCCGGCTGAGGGCGTGGAGCGCATCCCGCACGTCGGCGTCGACGAGACGCACGACGCGGAGCCCCGTGAAGGTCTGCACGGCCGCGCGCGGGCGATCGAGCGGCAGGTCGAGGGCGGCGGGCGCGCCCTCGAGATGATGCCGCCAGTACGCGAGCTCGTTGGCCAGCGTCTCCCCCGACAGCCAGTCGCGCTGCCACAGGGCGAAGTCGGCGTACTGGATCGGCAGCGGCGCCAGCGCCAGAGGGTGTCCGGTCACCTCGGCGGCGTAGGCGGCGGCCAGCTCTCGCACGAGCAGCTCACCCGCCCAGCCGTCGACGACGATGTGGTGGGTTGTGAGGATCAGCGCGTGGTGGTCGTGGTCGAGCCGGGCCACCTGTCCGCGCAGCAACGGCCCGGCAGCGAGGTCGAAGGGCCGGGCCCGCTGCTCCGTCGCCAGGCGGGCGGCGGCCGCGTCACGCTCGGCCGGCGGCCGCTCGCTCAGGTCGACCACGGGCAGCGTCCACGGCCCCGGAGGGTGGATCACCTGCACCGGCTCTCCGTCCACCGAGACGAACGTCGTCCGCAGCGCCTCGTGCCGCGCCACCACGGTGCTCAGGCTTCGCTCGAGCGCCTCGATGTCGAGGTGCCCGCGCAGCCGCAGGGCGAGCGTGACCCCGTAGACGTCACGGCCCGGCTCCAGCTGCTCGAAGAACCACAGCCGCTGCTGGCTGAACGACAGCGGCAGCGGCCCCGTGCGTGCACGAGGACGAATCGGGGGGATGCGGGGGGATCCGGCGTCACCCCGCTGCGCGCGCTCGATGCGGCGGGCCAGCGCCGCCACCGTGGGCGCCTCGAACAGGGCCCGGACGGGCAGCTCGATGCCGAAGGCACCACGCAGGCGCGACACGACGCGCGTCGCCAGCAGCGAGTGACCGCCGAGGTCGAAGAAGTTGTCCTCGAGGCCGAGCCGCGGCAGCCCGAGGACGTCGGCCCACACGTCGGCCGTGATCTCCTCGACCGGCGTGCGCGGTCCGCTGTCGACTCCGGGCGCCGCCGTGGGCAGCTCCGGCAGGGCCCGGCGATCCACCTTGCCGTTCGGGGTGACCGGCAGGGCCGGCAACATCATGAAGCCGTCCGGCACCATGTACTCGGGCAGGGTGTCGGCCAGGAAGCCGCGCAGCTCGGCGGCCGTCACCGGGGGCTCCGACTCGCTCACGACGTAGGCGACGAGCCGGCGCCCGCCGCGCCCGTCCTCGGGCGCCGTCACCACAACCTCGCGGACGGCCGGGTGGCGCGCCAGGACCGCCTCGATCTCGCCGAGCTCGATGCGGAATCCTCGCACCTTCACCTGGTAGTCGAGGCGGCCCAGGAACTCCAGCGTCCCGTCGGCGCGCCAGCGTCCCAGGTCGCCGGTGCGATACACCCGGTCACCGGCGACGCCGAACGGGTCCGGACCGAACGCCTCGGCCGTCCGCTCGGCATCGTTGCGATATCCGCGGCCGACACCGACCCCGCCGACGTGCAGCTCTCCCGGCACTCCCACCGGCACCGGTGCGCCCGCCCGATCCAGCACGTAGATCCGCGTGTTCGCGATCGGCCGCCCGATCGGGACCTGGGTGGCGTCGTCGGCCGGCTCGCCGATCACGTGATGGGTGACGTCGTCCGAGCACTCGGTTGGCCCGTAGCCGTTCATCAACGCGATCCCCGGATAGAGGCGCAGCCAGCGCCGGCACAGGGCGGGGGCCACGGCCTCGCCGGTGACGACGAGCCAGCGCAACGCCGCCAGCGGCGGCCGCCCCATCACGGTGTCGCCGTCGAACGCGCTGGCCAGCAGGGCCGGCACGACCTCCAGGACCGTCACGCCCTCCCGGTCGACCAGCTCGAGCAACCGGGCCCCGTCGTGCGCGACCTCGTCACTCACGACGCGGACCCGTCCGCCCACGAGGAGCGCCGCCAGGAACTGCCACACCGAGATGTCGAAGCACTGGGAAGCCGTCTGCGCCACGGTGTCCTGGCCGGTGAGACCCAGGTCGCGGATCTTCGCGAACAGGTGATTCACCATGCCCACCTGCTCGACCATGGCGCCCTTCGGGGTCCCGGTCGATCCCGAGGTGTAGATGACGTACGCCAGATCGCGCGGCCCCGTCTCCCGCGAGCCGGGACCGGCATCGGGCTCGTGATGCCATTGTCCGTCGGACACCACCACCTTGATCGGTGCCGTCAGGGCGCCGACCACCTCGTGGTATTCGGGCGTGGTCAGGACGACGGTGGCGCCGCTGCGCGCGACGATGTCGTCGATCCGCCGGCCGGGATGGCGGGGATCCAGCGGCAGATAGGCGGCGCCGGCCTTGAAGACGCCGAGAATCCACACCAGGAGCTCCGGGGACCGCTCGGCGAGGAGGGCCACGACCGTCTCCCGCCCGACGCCCAGGTCCGTCAGCCGCCGCGCCACCGCGGCGGCCCGGGCATCCAGCTCGCGGTAGCTCAGCACCTCGGTATCGCCCACGACGGCCACGGCGTCGGGGTCGCGGGCGACCTGCGCCTCGAAGTGCTCGGCCAGCGTCCGCTCGAGCGCGAACGGTACCGCGGTGTCATTCCACTCCACGAGCACTCGCAAACGCTCGGACTCGTCCATGAGCGCCAGCGCGCTGATCCGCTGCTCGGGATCAGCGACCGCCGCCTGCAGCAGCGTCTCCAGATGGGCGAGCATCCGCTCCATCGTGGCCGCCTCATACATCTCCGCGCGGTAGCTCACGCTCAGATAGATGCAGTCGGGGGCCTCGAACGCAAAGAGCGTCGTCATCTCGACGGCGCCCAGGACGGGGACGGGCACGCGACGGATCTGCACCTCCCCGGCGTGGGTGCTGGGCGACCGCTCCTCGAACGTCTGCATGTTGATCAGGATCTGCACGAGGGGCGGCCGCGACAGGTCACGCTCGGGCGCCAGCTCCTCGACCAGCCGGTCGAAGGGAACCTCCTGGTGCGCGTAGGCGCCGAGCGCCACGTCCCGCACGCGCCCGAGCACCTCACGAAACGTCGGATCGCCGGCGAGGCTGGTGCGGAGCACCAGCGTGTTGATGAACACGCCGATCAATGGCTCCAGCTCGGTCCGGAGGCGGCCGGCCACCGGCGCCCCCACCACGAGGTCGTCCTGGCCGGTATAACGGAACAGCAGCGTCTTGAACGCCGCCAGCAGCGTCATGAAGACGGTGGCGCCGTGGCGCCGGCTGAGCGCCCGTACGGCCGCGGTCAGCTCCGGCGACAGTTGCCGGATGTGTCCGGCCGCGGTGTAGCCGCCCGTCGCCGGCCGCGCGCGGTCGGTCGGCAATTCCAGGACCGGCGGCGCGCCGGTGAGCTGGCCCTTCCAGTAGTCGAGCTGGCTCCGCAGCGCCTCGCCGCTGAGGCGGCGGCGCTGCCACTGCGCGAAGTCGGCATACTGCACCGCCAGCGGCGGCAGCGGCGACGCCGCCCCCCGGGCGCACGCCCCGTACAGGCTCGTCAGCTCCCGCAGCACGACCCGGATCGACCAGCCGTCGCACACCGTGTGGTGAAAGGTCAGCAGCAGCAGGTGTCGATCGGCGGCCACGCGCAGGACGAGCGGCCGCACCAGGGGCCCCCGACCGAGATCGAACGGGCCGCGCGCCGCCGTGGTCGTGACGCGGCGCAGCTCGGCCTCCTGAGCGTCGGGCGCGAGCGCGGACATGTCGACGAGAGGCAGCGTCAGCGGGCGCGGCGGCTCGATCTGTTGCCGGGGATGGCCGTCCGGCGCCGGGAACGTGGTCCGCAGCGTCTCGTGGCGCGCCACCATCGTCGACACCGCAGTCTCGAGCGCGGGCAGATCGAGAGACCCGGCGAGCTCGAACATGACCGGCAGGTTGTAGACCGGGTTGCCCGGCTCGAGCTGGTCGAAGAACCAGAGCCGCTGCTGGCTGAAGGACAGCTCGATCGGATCGATCCGCGGGGAGGGTACCAGCGGCACCGAGACGTCCGCACCCTGCCGCTGGACGAGCTCGAGATGATCGGCGAGCTCGGTCACGGTCGGCAGCTCGAAGATACGCCGCACCGGTAGCTCGACCCCGAAGGCGTCGCTCACGCGCGAGGCCAGGCGCGTGGCCAGCAGCGAGTGGCCGCCCAGCTCGAAGAAGCTCTCGTCGACGCCGATCGCCTCCCGGCCCAGGACGTCGCACCAGATCGCCGCCACCCTCGCCTCGGCCGGCGTCCGCGGGGCCACGTGAGGACGATCGAGCCGCGCGTCGTCCTCCGGCAGCGCGCGCCGGTCGACCTTGCCGTTCGGCGTCAGCGGCAGACGGGCCAGGGCCACGAACCGGGCCGGGATCATGTACTCGGGGAGCAGCGTCCTCAGGAACGTCCGCAGCTCGTCCGCCCCCGGCGACGTCTCCGTCGCCGCCACCACGTATGCCGCCAGCCGGGCGTCGGCGGCCTCACCACGAAGCACGACGACCGCCTCGGCGACGCCGGCGTGCGCGCGGAGTGCTGCCTCGACCTCGCCGAGCTCGATCCGGAAGCCGCGGATCTTGACCTGGTCGTCCTGCCGTCCGCAGAACTCCACGGCGCCGTCCGGCCGGTACCGACCCTGGTCACCGGTGCGGTACACGCGGTCGGTGAGATCGCCGGTGAGCGGGTTCGCGATGAACCGCTCCGCCGTCAGCCGCGCGTCGTCGACGTAGCCGCGGGCCAGGTACGGCGTGCGCACGTGGATCTCGCCCAGCTCGCCGACGCCGGCCAGGCGTCCGGCCCGGTTCAGCACCAGCAGCTGGGCATCGGCGGTCCCCTGCCCGAGCGGAATCCGGCCGGTCGGCTCGTCGTCGGGGACGACGTACCAGGCGATGGCCTGGGGCGTCTCGGAGGCGCCGTAGAAGTTCACGTATCTGGCCGCCGGCGCCAGCCGGCGCACGGCGGCTACCGTGGCTGAGGTCAGGACGTCGCCTCCGAAGAAGACGCGGCGCAGCGCCGGCAGCGCCGATCCGCTCGGCGCCGTCCCGGTCATGAGCGTCGCCAGCGCGGGGGTCAGGTGCGCCACGCTCACCTGCTGCGTGGCCAGCCACCTGACCAGATACCCGGGCGCACCGAGCTGCTCGGAGTCGGGCACGCACAGGGTGGCCCCGGCCCAGAAGGCGCCGAGCACGTCGCGGAGTAACGGGTCGTGGGCCAGCCCGGAGAGCAACGCGAAGCGGTCATCGGCCCCGAGGTCGGCGGTGGCGGCGTGCCAGGCGAAGAAGTGCGAGAGCGGGCCGTGCGTGCCCGCGATGCCCTTGGGCACGCCGGTCGAGCCGGAGGTGAAGACGACGTAGGCCAGGTCGTCGGGCCCGACGGCCGTCTCCAGCGCGTCGGTCGGCTCGCGGCTCCAGGCCTGCGGCTCCCCCGTGCCGGCGGCCGGCCCGATCACGGTCACGAGATCTTCGAGCGTCGCCAGCTCGGCGGCGACCACCGGTGGGACCGCCTCGGCGCCGGCGAGCTCGATCCACCCACGCGGGCGGGCGCCGCGCAGACAGGCCAGCGTGCGCTGAGGGGGATAGGCCGGATCGAGGATCATGAAGGCCGCCCCCGCCTTGAGCACGCCGAGCATCGCCCACGCCAGGCCGGCGGTGCGCTCGGCGTGGATGGCGACCCGATCCTCGCGCCCGATCCCGTGCCCACGCAGATAACGGGCGAGCTGGTTGCTGCGCTCCTCCAGCTCGCCGTACGTCCACGAGCGGTCCCGGTCCACGACGGCCACCCGCGCGGGAGCCCGCTCGGCGTGACGCCGGAACCGG
The DNA here is from genome assembly GCA_963827505.1 of uncultured Candidatus Rokubacteria bacterium. Classification (GTDB taxonomy): domain Bacteria; phylum Methylomirabilota; class Methylomirabilia; order Rokubacteriales; family CSP1-6; genus AR5. The sequence goes on from CAWHBD010000001.1 coordinate 2,435,471, forward strand.
ACGTGCACCGGCGCCGTCCACGCCCGGTCGAGCGCGAGCGTCGGATCCGGCAGCATCGGTGCGGTGGCGGGGGTGAGGAGCGACACGCCCATCACGTCGGCGTCGGGCGAGTCGCTGACCGCCGCCAGCACCTGCACGAGCTGGTCGAGCAGCGCCTCCATGCGGCGGGCCGAGAAGAGATTCGCGTTGTAGACGGCGGCGAGGCCCAGCCCCTCGGCCGACTCGCGCGCATAGAGCGTGATGTCGAACTTCGAGGGCGTGGCCCACCCCGGCGCCAGCGGGGCCGGCTCCATCCGCAGGGCCGGCAGATCGACGGTGGCGCTGTCGCCGAAGCTCACCATGTTGAACAGCACCTGGAACAGCGGCGTCCGGCTCAGGTCGCGCTCGGGCTGCAGCGCCTCGACCAGCTTCTCGAATGGGACGTCCTGGTGCGCGTAGGCGTCGAGCGCCGTCTCGCGCACCCGCCGCAACAGCTCGCGGAAGCCCGGCCGGTCCTCGAGCCGCGTCCGCAAAACCAGCGTGTTGACGAAGAGGCCGATCAGCCCCTCGGTGTCAGCGTGGGTGCGCCCGGCCACCGGCACTCCGACGCAGACGTCGTCCTGGCCGCTCTGACGGCCAAGCACGACGTCGAAGGCGGCCAGCAGCGTCATGAACAGCGTGGCGTTCTCGCGCCGGCTCAGCGCCTGCAGGCGCGCCAGCACCGGCGCCTCCACCATCCGCAGGCAGCTGCCGCCCCGGAACGTCTGCCCCGCCTGCCGCGGCTGGTCCACCGGAAGCTCCAGGGCGGCGGGGGCGCCGGCCAGCTGCTGCTTCCAGTACGCCAGCCGAGCGTCCAGCGCCTCACCCGAGAGCGCCTCCCGCTGCCAGGCCGCGAAGTCGGCGTACTGGATGGGCAGCGACGGCAGCGCCGCCGGCCGGCCCGAGACCGCCGCCTCGTAGAGGGCGGTCAGCTCGCGGAGGAACACGTCGAACGCCCAGCCGTCGGCGACGATGTGGTGGAAGGTGATGAGCAGCAGGTAAAGATCGTCGGCCAGCCGCACCAGGCGCACGCGGCCGAGCGGGCCACGGGTCAGGTGGAACGGCTCGGCCGCCTCCTCGGCCGCGAGGCGCTCGGCCGCCGTCTCACGCTCCCCGTCGGGGAGACCGCGAAGGTCGATTACCGGCACCGTCCACGGCGACGGCGGCGCGATGACCTGGACGGGTCGCCCGTCCTCCGAGACGAACGTGGTGCGGAGCGCCTCGTGACGCCGCGCGATCTCGGTCAGGCTCGCCTCCAGCGCGGCCACGTCCAGCCGGCCTCGCAGGCGCAGGACCGCGGGCACGTTGTAGACGGCGCTGCCCGGCTCTAGCTGCTCGAAGAACCACAACCGCTGTTGCGCGAACGACGGCGTGAGTCGATCGGGACCGGTCGCGCGCATCAGGGGGGCGCTGGGGCGTCCCGCGGCCCGCCGGCGCATGCCGTCGACGTAGGCGGCCAGCCCGGCCACGGTTGGCGCCTCGAACATCGTGCGCACCGGCACGTCGAGCGCGAAGGCCTCGCGCAGGCGCGACACCACGCGGGTGGCCAGCAGCGAATGGCCGCCGAGCTGGAAGAAGTTCTCGTGGATGCCGACGCGCTCGAGGCCGAGGACCTGCGCCCAGATGCTCGCGATGACGTCCTCCACCGGCGTGCGCGGCAGGACGGAGGCGAGGGGGCGCGCGGGCAACGCGGGCTCGGGGAGCGCGCGTCGATCGACCTTGCCGTTGGGGGTCAGCGGCAGCGCCGGGAGCACCACCACCGTCTCCGGCACCATGTAGTCGGGCAGCGCGCGCGCGGCGAACCCACGGAGGTCGCCGATCGCCACCTCGTCGGCCGCCGCCACGTAGGCGACGAGGCGCCGCTCGCCCCGGACGTCGCGGGCCACCGCCACCACTTCCCGCACCGCGGGATGCCGGGCCAGGACCGCCTCGATCTCGCCGAGCTCGATGCGGAACCCGCGGACCTTCACCTGGTAGTCCAGCCGGCCCAGGAACTCCAGCGTGCCGTCCGCGCGCCAGCGCGCGAGATCGCCGGTCCGATAGAGTCGCGCGTTCGGCCGCTCCGCGAACGGGTCGGCGACGAACACCTCGGCGGTGCGGGCCGGATCGGCCAGGTAGCCCCTGCCGACCCCGATACCGCCCACGCACAGCTCACCCGGCACGCCGATCGGCGTCGGCGCCAGGGCGCGGTCGAGGACGTAGACGCGCATGTTGGCGATCGGCCGGCCGATCGGCACCTGGGTCGCGTCTGCGGGCGGCGGCTCGGTCATGACGTGGTGGGTCACGTCGTCGGAGCACTCGGTGGGCCCGTAGCCGTTCATGAGCGCCGCTCGCGGGTAGGCGTCGAGCCACCGGCGGCAGAGCGCCGGTGGCGCCGCCTCTCCGGTGACGATGAGCCAGCGCAGATCGCCGAGGCCAGGGAGCGGCCGCTGCCCCTCGGTGTCGTCATGGAAGGCGCTGGCCAGAACCGAGGGCACGACCTCCACCACGGTGACACGCTCGCGATCGACGAGGTCGAGCAGCCGCGGCGGGTCGTGGGCGATCTCGTCCGCCACGATGCGCACCCGGCCGCCGACGAGCAGCGGGGCCAGGAACTGCCACACCGAGATGTCGAAGCACTGCGAGGCGGTCTGGGCCACGGTGTCCGCCGCCGTGAGACCCAGGTCGCGGATCTTGGCGTGGAGATGGTTCAGCATCCCGACCTGCTCGACCATCGCGCCCTTCGGCACCCCCGTCGAGCCCGAGGTGTAGATGACGTAGGCGAGATCGTCGGGATCGCCGACGCGCTCGAAGCCCTCGGCGTCCTCGGCGGTTGCGTCCGGGCGGAGCACCGCCGGCCGGGCGCCTGCCGCCATCTCGGCGAGCGCCGCCTCTATGTCGGCGACGTAGGCCTCGGAGACGAGCACGAGCGCGGTCGAGCTTCCCGCCAAGATGGTGGCGTGGCGGGTGGCTGGGTGGCGCGGATCGAGCGGCAGATAGGCCGCGCCCGCCTTGAACACCGCCAGGATCCAGGTCAGGAACTCCAGCGAGCGGTCGGCCAGGAGCGCCACGACGCGGTCGCGCCCGGCGCCGGCGGCGACCAGCCGTCGCGCGAGGCGGTCGGCGCGGCGGTCGAGCTCGCGGTAGGTCAGCGCGCCGTCGTCGTCGACGCCTGCGATCGCCTCCGGCGTGCGGGCCGCCTGGGCCTCGAACTGACGAGCGAACGTCTCGGTCAGCGGGAACGGCACGTCGGTGGCGTTCCACTCGACGAGGAGGCGATGGCGCTCGTCGTCCGGCAGCAGCGGCAGCGTGGACAGCCGGCCGTCGGGATTCGCCACGATGCCGGCGAGCAGCGCGTGCAGATGCCCCTCCAGCCGCGCGACCGTCTCGACGTCGAATAGCTCGGGGCTGTAGACGAGGCAGAGCTCCAGACGGTCGCGGGCCTCGAGACCGTAGAGCGTCAGGCCGTCGGTGGTGGACAGCAGCTCCAGCGAGGGAAGCGGCCGGAGGCTGAGGCCGGCGGCCCGGATCTCGTCTCCGAACCCGAAGCTCAGCATGTTGAAGAGCACCTCGAACAGCGGGCTCCGGGTCAGATCGCGCTCGGGCTGCAGCTCCTCGACGAGCCGCTCGAACGGCAGGTCGGGATGCGCCTGGGCCCCGATGACCGTGTCGCGAACGCGTCGCATCGCCTCCCGGAAGGTCGGGTCGCCGTCGAGATCGGTGCGGAGGACGAGCGTGTTGACGAAGAACCCGACCAGGGACTCGACCTCCCGGCGGATCCGCCCCGCCACCGGCGCGCCGACGATGAGGTCGGACTGACCGGTGTAGCGCAACAGCAGCGTCTTGAAGGCCGCCAGCAGCGTCGCGAACAGCGTGACGCCCTCCCGGCGGCTCAGCTCGCGCAGTCCCTCGAGTATGCGTGGATCGACGGGCGAGGTCCGGGCGGCGCCGTCGAAGGTGCGCACGGCCGGCCGCGGCCGATCCGCCGGCAGGTCGAGCACGGGCAGCGTGCCGCCGAGGCGGTCGAGCCAGTAGCCGCGCTGTGCCTGCAGGGTGTCGTTCGTCAGCCACCGGCGCTGCCAGTCCGCGAAGTCGGCGTATTGCACCGGCAGGTCGGGCAGCGCCGCCGGAACCCCGGAGGCGAATGCCGTGTAGAAGGCGGTGAGCTCGCGCAGCATGAGATTCAACGACCAGCCGTCCGAGGCGATGTGATGCACCGCCAGGGCGAGGACGTGCTCGGTGTCGGCGAGCCGGAACAGCGTGGTGCGCAGCATCGGTCCCGTGGCCAGGTCGAACGGGGCGCGTCCCTCGGCGGCGCTCCGCCGGCGCTCCTCGGCGTCACGGGCGGGGCCCGGCAACCCGCGCAGATCCTCGATGGGCAGCATCCACGGCCGCGGGGCGCTGATCCGCTGCACCGGACGTCCCTCGACGGTCGGGAACGTGGCGCGCAGGACCTCGTGCCGCTCCACCACCGCCTCCACGCTACGGCGGAGCGCCTCGACGTCGAGCGGGCCGCTGAGGCCGACCCGCATGAGCAGGTTGTAGACCGGGCTGCCCGGGTGCAGTTGCTCCAGGAACCACACGCGCTCCTGGCCGAAGGACAGCGGCAGCTCGCCGCCGTCGCGGGGCAGCGGGCGCAGGACCGGCGAGGTCCCCTCGGCGCCGCCGGTGCCGCGGGCGTCGGCCGCGCCCCGCCGCTGCTCCGCGCGTTCGCGCAGCAGGCGCGCGAGTAGCTCTCGCTTGGCGTCCGCCGACAGCTCGGTCACGATCCCCCGCGCTCGGCCAGCATGCGCTTGAGCAGCGCGTCGACCTCGGCGTCCGACATCTCGGGCAGCTGGGCCAGCAGCGCGCCTTCCTCGCTGCCGGCGGCCGCGGCGACCGGGCCCGCACTATCCAGCAGGACCTCGGCCAGGCGTTCGATGCCCGAGCCGTCGAGGTAGTGCACCAGCGGCACCGACAGGCCGAGGTCGCGGTCGACGCGGTTCTTGAGCTCCACGGCCATGAGCGAGTCGATCCCGAACGCCGTGAGCGGCTCGTGGACGTCGAGGGTGGCGGGGTCGAGACGCAGGACCGCCCCCGCGTGCGCGCGCAGGCGCTGGCGGACCACCTCGGCCCGGGCCGCCGGCTCCAGCGCGAGCAGATCCTCGCGGGCGACGGCGGCCTCCGCGGTGGTGGCGACCGGGGTCTCGCCGGCCAGCACCTCGGCCAGGAATGGCGTCGCGGTGAACATCGGGTAGCGCTCGCGCCACACCGGCCAGTTCACGGGGATGACGCCGGCCTGCACGGCCGGCGAGCCGAGGAGCGCGCCCAGCGCCTCCAGCGCCTGCTCGGGGGCCAGGCTGCCCATGCCGCGCGCGGTGAGGGCGGCCAGTCCCTCGGCGTCGACCAGCTCGGCCATCCCGGCCCCCGCCCACAACCCCCAGTCGACGCTGAGCGCGGGCCGGCCCTCGCTCGCCCGCCGGTGGGCGAGGGCGTCGAGAAACGCGTTGGCCGCCGCGTAGGCCCCGACGAGCGGCGAGCTCAGCACCCCCGACGCCGAGGCGAACAAGACGAAGAAGTCGAGCGGCTCGGCCGCGAGCAGCCGGTGCAGGAGCCAGGCGCCGGTCACCTTCGAGCGCAGCACATCGTCGAGCTCGGCGGGTGTGGTCTGCACGAGCGGCCCGTAGTGCACGGTCCCGGCCGCGTGCACGACCCCACGGATGGGCGGCCAGCCTTCGCGCTGGAACGCGTCGAGGAACTCGCGGAGCGCGGCCTCGTCCGTCACGTCGACGGCGGCGAGGTGCACGCTGGCGCCGAGCGCCTCCAGCGCGCGCACGGCGCCCGCGCGGCGGCCGGCCCGGCTCTCCGGGGCGAGCGCCCCCCACTCGGCGCGCGGCGGCAGCCCGGAGCGTCCGAGCAGCACGAGGCGCCGCGCTCCCTGCTCGATCATCCAGCGCGCCACCTGCAGACCGAGACCACCCAGACCGCCGGTCACCAGGTAGCTCGCGTCGGCGCGCCAGCGCGCGGTGCGCGCCGCGCCCGCGGTCGGGGTGCGGATCAGCCGGGCGACGAGGCGCTCGCCGTCGCGGAACGCCACCTGATCCTCGCCGTCGGCCGCCCGGAGCTGGGCGACCAGCAGCGCCGCGGCGTCCTCGGCCGGCGCCGCCGGATCGAGATCGACGAGCCCGCCCCAGAGATCCGCGTGCTCGGCCGAGAGCGTCCGGCCCATCCCCCACACGGTCGCCGCCGTCAGCGTCTCGGGCGCGAGCACGCCGCCGGCCGGCTGGGCGCCGCGGGTCACGAGCCAGAGCGGGAGCCGGCCGGGGCGCCGGGCCGCCGCCAGCTCCTGCACGAGGGACAGGATGCTGCCGCACCCCAACCGCTGGGCGGCGTCGAGGTCGGCGGCGGTAGCGTCCGGTCCCACCTTGCCGTCGAGGCTCCAGAGGTGAACGATGCCCGCGCAGCCGGCGCCGCCGAACACGTCGGCGAGGAGCCGGCGCACATCGTCGCGCTCGCCCGGCCGCACCACGAATCGGTCGGGCTGCCGTTGCTCGTAGCGCTCGCCCGGCTCGACCAGCACGCTGCCGGCGGACAGACGCGCCGCCACCGCGGCGCCGACCCCGTCACCGTCGGCGAACACCAGCCACCGCTCGTGACCGGCGGCGGCGGCCGGCGCCAACGGCTGGTGACGCCACTCGATGCCGTAGAGCCGACGAGCGAGCGTGTCCTCGGCGATCTCCGGCACGCCTTCGTCGAGGTACCAGAGGCGCGCGCCCTGCACCTCGGCCACGACGGCGCCCGTCTCGTCGACGAGCCGAACGTCGCCCGCCAGCACGTTGCCGGGGCCACCGACGTCGCGCCGCCGGGCGTGCGAGAAGAGCCGGCCCTGCGGCCCCCGGCGGAAGACGAACCGGTCGAGCGCGCCGCCGACGAACGCGCCGCCCCGCGGGCCGGCCGAGCGCTCCAGCGGTATCGTCGCGGCCAGCGCGTGGCCGGCGGCGTCGGCGAGGGCTGGATGAAAGCGATAGCGCTCGAGATCGGCCGCCACCGCCGCCGGCGCCCGTACCTCGGCAATCGCCTCGTCGGGTCCGCGCCAGACCCGCGCCAGGCCCCGGAAGCACGGGCCCCAGTCGTTGCCGCGCTCGGCCAGCCGCCGATAGAAGTCCTCGCCGGTGACCTCGTCCGGACACCGCGCGCGGATCGCCTCCAGATCGAGCGTCACCTCGGCCTCGTCGGCGGCGGCCAGCCGGCCCGTCGCGTGCAACGTCCACGGCCCCGCGTCGGCGCCGGCAGCGCCGACCTTCCGGCTCTGCACGGCGAAGGCCAGGCCGCCGTCCGGCGATCCCGTCAGCACCGTCTGCGTGCGGGCCACCGTGTCGGGATCGAGAGCCAGCGGCGCGTGGAGCTTGATGCGGCCCAGCGTCAGCGGCCGCGCGCCGAGCGCCTCGACGCCGGCGGCGATCGCCATCTCGAGGTAGGCCGTCGCCGGGACGATCACGCGGCCCTGCACGCGGTGGTCGACGAGGTACGGGAACGTCGCCAGGTCGACCGCGCCCTCCCAGACGCCGACGCCGGTGGCACCGGCCTCGACGAGCCGGTGACCGAGCAGCGGATGCTCGCCGGCGTCGCGTCGCACCGCCGTCCGCACGGGAGCGCCCGCCCCGACCGCCGCCCAGTGTCGCTCGCGCTGGAACGGATAAGTCGGCAGATCGATGCGCCGCCCGCCCGCGTCGGCGTGATGGCGGGCCCAGTCGATGGCTACGCCCACCGTCCACAGCCGCGCCACCGCCTCGGCCACCGCGAGCGACTCGCGACCCTGCCGGAGCGTCGGCACCGCCTCGAACGCCGCCTCGCCGGCCGCCCGCCGGGCCAGCCCCAGCAGCGTGGTGCCCGGCCCCACCTCGAGCAGCACGCGCGGCCCGCGCTCCAGGAGCGTGCGCACGCCGGCGGCGAACTGCACGGGCTGCCGGACGTGCCGCACCCAGTAGTCGGCGGTCGCGACCTCGGCGCCGGCCAGCGCCCCGGTGACGTTGGAGACGAGCGGCAGCCGCGGTGGCCGGTAGCTCACCGTCGCCGCCACGCGTGCGAACTCGCCGAGCATCGGATCCATGAGCGGCGAGTGGAAGGCGTGGGAGACCTCCAGCCGGCGGCTGCGGATCCCGCGGGCACCCAGCTCCTCCAGGAGCGCGGCGAGAGCGGCCGCCTCGCCGGCGACGACGACGCTGTCGGGCGCGTTCACGGCGGCCAGCGCCAGCGTGCGCGCGTGCGGCGCGACCACGGAGGCCACTGTCGTCTCGTCGGCGAACACCGCGGCCATGGCGCCGCGCGCCGTCCGCTCGTGCATCAACCGGCCGCGCGCGGCGATGAGCCGGAGCGCGTCGTCGACCTCCATCACGCCGGCCACGCAGGCGGCTGCGTACTCGCCGACACTGTGGCCGATCACGACGGCGGGCTCCACGCCCCACGCCCGCCACAGCGCGGCCAGCGCCCACTCGACCGCGAACAGGGCGGGCTGCGTGTACTGCGTCTCGTGCAGGAGGTCGTCGCGCCCGAGCACCTCCAGGAGCGGGACGTCGAGCACCCCACGCAGCGCGGCCTGGCACGAGGCCAGCGCCTGCTGGACGACGGGTTCGCCGGCGGCCAGCTCGCGGGTCATGGCCACCCACTGCGCGCCCTGGCCGGGGAACAGGAATGCCACGCCGGGTCGGCCACCCGAGGTCGCGTGACCCGTCACCACAGCCGGCGCCGCCGTGCCGGTGGCGGCGGCGGCGAGGGCCCGGCCCGTCGTCTCCACGCTGTCGGCAGCCACGGCCGTCCGGTGCGGGAACTGCGCGCGACCGAGGGTGGTCGTGCGGCTCAGGTCGGCCAGCGAGGTCTGCGGGTGTGCCTGCAGGTGGCGCGCATACCGGTCGGCCAGCGCCCGGACGGCCTCCGGCGTCTTCGCCGACAGCGCCACCACGTGCACGCCGCGAGCCGACGCGGCCGTGACACCGGCCACCACCACCGGCGGCTCCTCGAGGACGACATGCGCGTTGGTGCCGCTGAAGCCGAACGAGCTGACGCCGGCCAGGCGTGGCCGGGCGCCGCGCTCCCACGGACGCGGTCGCGTGGGCACGATCGGCGGCCGCCGCAGCGACACCCGCGGCGTCAGCGTCTCGAAGTGCAGGTGTGGTGGAATCTCCTCGTGCTCGAGGGCCAGCACGACCTTGATGAGACCGGCCACCCCCGAGGCCGACTCGCAGTGGCCGAGGTTCGTCTTGACGGAGCCGACCACGAGGGGACGATCGGCGGCGCGGCCTTCGCCCAGCACCGCGTCGAGGGCCTCCAGCTCGATGGGATCGCCGAGCGAGGTCCCGGTGCCGTGGGCCTCCACGTAGTCCACGTCGGCGGGGGCGACGCCAGCGGCGGCGAGCGCCTGCCGCACGACGGCCTGCTGGGCGGGGCCGTTGGGAACGGTGAGGCCGCTGCTGGCGCCGTCCTGGTTGACCGCCGACCCGCGAATGACGGCGAGCACGCGATCGCCGGCGGCCTGGGCATCGGCCAGCCGCTTGAGCACGACGATGCCGCAGCCCTCGGCGCGCACGAACCCGTCGGCGCGCGCGTCGAAGGTCTTGCAGCGGCCGTCGGGCGCCATCATCCCCCACCGCGAGAAGACCACGAACGGATCGGGGACGAGCAGCACGTTGACCCCGCCGGCCAGGGCAAGATCGCTCTCGCCCAGCCGCAGGCTCTGGCAGGCCAGGTGCACGGCCGTCAGCGACGACGAGCACGCGGTGTCGACGGCCAGGCTCGGCCCCCGCAGGCCGAGCAGATACGACAGCCGCCCGGCCACGACGTTGTGGGCGTTGCCGGTCGCGAAGTACACGTCGAGGTTCTCGGGGTCGGCGGTCCGCACCACCTCCGCATAGTCGGTGGTGGTGATCCCCACGAACACGCCGGTGGCCGTCCCCGCCAGCCGATCCGGCGCCACCCCCGCTCGCTCCAGCGCTTCCCAGCTCACCTCCAGCACGAGGCGCTGCTGCGGATCCATGCTGGCCGCCTCGCGCGGGGAGATCCCGAAGAGCTGAGCGTCGAAGCGGTCGACGCCCTCGAGAAACCCGCCGTGGAAGGCCGGCAGCCGCCGCCGATCCTCGGGGCCCCAGCGGTCGGCCGGCACCTCGGTGACGGCGTCCACCCCGTCGTGCAGCAGGGTCCAGTACTCCTCGGGGCTCGTCACGCCACCGGGGAACCGGCAGCCGACGCCGACGATGGCGATCGGCTCGCGGCCTCGTCGCTCGGCGGCGTCGAGCTTGCCCTGCATCTCCTCGACGGCGCGCAGCGCCTCGCGCAGGAGCGAGCGGCGGTCGGGCGTGGTCGACTCGTCGCTCATCGCAGGCTCTCGAGCTTGCGCGCAAGGAGGGCGGCCAGCTCGTCCTCGGAGAGGTCGTCGGCGTCGACGTCGGCCGCGCGCGCGGCCGACGTCGCCGGGGCCGGGGGCACCGTGTCGGGAGCGTCCTCGACGTCGAGGAACCCCGCCAGCGCGACCGCCGTCGGATAGTTGAAGGCCAGCGTGGACGGCAGATCGCGTCCGACTCCGCGCTCCAGGCGGCTGCGCAGGTCGAGCGCCATGAGGGAGTCGAGCCCCATGTCGAACAGTCCGCGCTCGGCGTCGACCTCGGCGAGCGGCAGGCGAAGGACCGCGGCGATCTCCTCGCGCACCCATTGCAGGATCACGTCGTGGCGCCCGCCGGCGGCGACACCGGTCAGTCGCCGGAGCAGATCACCCTCGGCGGCGGTCGTCGCGATGGCCGGCGCCGGTGCTCCCACCTCGGCCAGGAAGGGGCGGCGGCGGCGCGCCTCGTAGAGCGGCTTGAGGACGGCCCAGTCGATCGCCGCCACGACCGGCTGCACGACGTCGCCGCCGAGGGCGGCGCCGAGGAGATCGAGGGCGGCGGCCGAGGCCATCGGGCGCAGGCCGGTCTCGGCGAACCGCCGGCGATCCTCGTCCGAGGCGACGCGCATCTCGTCCCAGATGCCCCAGTTCACGCTCACGGCCGGCGCCCCGTCGGCCCGGCGCGCGTGCGCCACCGCGTCGAGGAACTGGTTGGCCGCCGCGTAGGGCGCGAAGCCCGTCGCGCCCAGCAGCGCGGTGGTGGACGAGAACAGCGCGAAGAAGTCGAGCGGCAGCGCGCGCGTGGCCCGATCGAGCAGGGCGGTGCCGATCACCTTGGGTCGGAGGATCGCGAGCACGCGAGCGAGATCGAGCTCGCGCACGGGGGCGGCGTCGAGCGCCGCCGCCGCGTGCACGACGCCGCGCAGCGGCGGCATCGACGCCGCGATGTCAGCGAAGAGCGCCGCCAGCGTCGAGGCGTCCGTCACGTCGCCGGCCACCACGCGGACCGCCGCGCCGTGCGCCTCGACCGCGCGGACACCGGCCCGGCGCCGGGCCGTCTCCGCCGGCGCGCCCGCCTCGAGGCTCTGCCGGCCGAGCAGGACGAGGTGCCGGGCGCCGTGGGCGGCCAGCCACTCGGCCACCTTGAGCCCGAGCCCGCCGAGGCCGCCGGTGACGAGGTACGTCGCGTCGCTCCGCAGCGCCGGCATCGCCGGCGCCGGCGCCTCGCGACGACGCAGTCGCGCCACCCGGCGGCCGTCCGCGCGGAGCGCCACCTGGTCCTCGCCGTCGCTGGCGGAGACTTCGTCCACGAGCGCCGCGGCCGGATCGCCGTCGTGCGGATCGAGGTCCACCAGCCCACCCCACAGCTCGGGGTGCTCGAGCGCGACCACGCGGCCGAAGCCCCAGAGCATCGCCGCCGGCGCCGCCACCGGAGCGCCGGGGTCCGGCACCGCCTGCGCGCCCCTCGTCGCGACCCACAGGCGCGTGCGCGAGGCCGCCGGCGAGGCGGCGAGCGCCTGCACGAGGTGCAGGAGACTGCCCACGCCCAGCACCTGGTCCGCCTCCAGCGCCCCGGTTGCGCTCTCACCCGGTACGCCGGTGTCGAGTCCCCAGCAATGCACGACCCGCCACGACGTCGCGCCGGCCCCGGCCGTGACGACCTGCTCGACGAGACGCTGGAATCCCTCGGGATGCCCGGGCCGTACGGTCCACTCGCCCACGCTGTTCGTGCCGTCCGCGGCGCCGGCGGAGGCGACGACACATCGCTCACCACGCTCGCGCAGGCGCGCGGCCACGCGCCGGCCGACGCCGCCACGGTCGGCGAGCACCAGCCAGTCGCCGCCGACTTCGAGGCGCGGGGCTCGTGCGAGGACAACGGCCTGGCTGCCGACCGCACGGCCGGCGCTGGCCTCGCCGGCCAGGGTGCGAGCGTCGGCGAAGCCCTCCTCCGTCAGCAGCGCGCGCCAGCCGACGGGCGGCAGCAGCGGATACGACGGCCGCAGATCGGCGTCGGCGAACCGCCACCAGCCCTCGGTGAGCCCGAACGTGAGGTCGACCCACCGGTACGGCGTGGTGCCCTCGAGCAGCACGAGCAGGCCGTCGGGCGCGAGCAGACGGCGGGCGTGGCCGAGCGTCCGGCGAAGGTCCCGGGTGGCGTGGAGCACGTTGGCGGCGACGACGACGTCGAAGCCGTGCGCCGCCAAGCCCTGCGCCTCGGGATCGCGCTCGATGTCGAGGCTCCGGCACGCCAGGGACGGCGTGGCGAGGAATCGCTCGGCGGCCCGGGCCAGGAATAGCGGCGAGAGATCGGTGAACACGTACTCGGTGCCGGCCGGCAGCGCCTCCAGCAGCGCCGCGGTGGTGGCGCCGGTCCCGGCGCCGATCTCCAGTACGCGCAGGCGCCGGCCCGCCGGCAGCACCGCCACCGCCGTCTCGACGGCGCGGCGGGCCAGCGTGTTGAAGACGCGCGCGACCGGGCCGGCCGCGTAGAGACGCTCCACCGACTCGAGATCGCCCTGCGGGAACAGCAGCGGGAGGGGATCGGCGCCGCGCAGCACCGCCGCCAGCCGCGTCCCGCAGCGATCGAGCACCGCGAGCTCGGCCGCCGCCGAGGCGCCGGCGCGCTCGCGCGCCTCGCGCGGCGAGGAGCCGGCCGGCGCTCGGCCCACCGTCCAGATGTCGGGTCGACCGTCGACGGCGTCGAGCACGCCGTCTTCGCCCAGCATCGCCAGCATCCGGCCGAGCAGTCGCCGATGGGCGGGGACGACGCCGAGCTCCGCCGCCAGCGCGCTCGTCTCGACACGCGAGCCCGGGCGCGGATCCCAGCCGAGCTCGCGCAGCGCCCGCACGGCGTGATCGGTGGCGACGACCTCGAGCGCGGCCAGCGAGGCATCGTGGGCGGCCAGCGCATACGCCGTTGCGAGCGCCGCGACCTCGGGCTCGAGGCGCGCGACGATCTCGGTCGGCCCGACCAGCGCGGGCGCCGCCGCCACGGTGAGCGGCATCGGCGCCCACGCCACCTCGTAGCACCAGTCCGCGCTCACCTCGGAGGGCGCGGCCAGCGCCTCGCGCGGCAGCCGCCGGAGCTCGAGCCCGCGTGCGGTGACGAGAACGCGCCCGCTCCCGTCGAGGATGGTGACGTCGCCGGTGGCGATCTCGGGGGACGCGCCGGCGGGATGCAGCACGGCGTGCGCGAGCACCGGCCCCCGGATCGCGCTCCACACCTCGAAGCGGCGCACCGCGGTCAGGAAGTAGGTGCCCGGACGGGTCTCGGGCCACGCGGCGGCCATGGCCTGGAAGGCGGCGTCGAGCAGCGCCGGGTGCACGCGATACGGGGCCGCGTCGCCGGCCGCCGCGGGCAGCTCGATCTCGGCGAGCGCCTCGCCATCGCGCCGCCAGATCCGGCCCACGCCGCGGAAGCTCGGGCCGAGGTCGATGCCCTGCTCCGTCAGTCGCTCGTAGAGCTTGTCCCCCGATGACGACTCCACGCAGCGGGCGCGGATGGCTTCCACGCGGTCCACGCCCGGCGGCATCGCGTCGCTGCCGCGGACGACCGCGTGGCCGGTGACGTGCCGCCGCCACACCTCACGCTCGCCGCCGGCCAGGCTCGCGATCGCGAAGGAGGCGCCCTGCCGGCCATCGGGGGTCGCGACCACCTGGACGACACGCAGGCCGTCCTCGGTGAACCGCAGCGGCGCGAGGATACGCAGGTCCTCGAGCGCGTGGCTGGCGGGGCCGGCCGCCGCCAGCGCCATCTCGACAAACGCCGAGGCGGGGACGAGCGCCACGCCGTGCACGCGATGCTCGCCCAGGTACGCCGGCTGCCGCGGGCCGAGCGCGGACTCGAACTGCGCCGCGTCGAGGGCCGAGCGCAGGCGCTCGCCCAGCAGCGGGTGCCCGGGCCGGCGCGGTCCCGTCGCGGCCGGCCGCCGCTCGGTCCCGGCCTCCACCCAGTAGCGCTCGCGCCGGAAGGGCGAGGTCGGCAGCTCGACGCGCCGGCGCCGGTAGCCGCGGTCGAATCCGTCCCAGTCCACGGGCACACCGCGTGTCCACAGGGCGGCGAGGCTGGCCAGGATGGTCTCCCAGTCGCCGCGGCCGGGGCGCAGCGAGGGCAGCCAGGCGGGGGCGCCGTCGGTGAGGCACCGCGCCGCCATCCCGAGCAGCGTCGGCGCTGGCCCAATCTCGACGAACACCGTGCTCCCCGCTCCGGCAAGCGCGCGCACGCCGTCGGCGAAGCGCACCGGCTCCCGGGCGTGGCGGCGCCAGTAGGCGCCGCTCATCAGCTCACCGTTCCGGGCGAAAGCACCGGTGAGGTTCGAGACGACGCCGATGCGCGGCGGCGTCCACGCGATGCCGGCGGCGAGACGCTCCAGCGCCGCCAGCACCGGGTCGAGGAGCGGCGAGTGGAACGCGTGCGAGACCGTGAGACGCTGGCCGCGGAGACCGCGCGCCTGCAGCTCGGCGAGCACCGCGTCCACGGCGGCCGCCCTCCCCGACACGACCGTGTGCTCGGGGCCGTTGACGGCGGCGACGGCCACCTCGGTCTCGCGGCCGCGCAGCGCCGCCCCGACGATGTCCTCGCCGGCGAACAGCGCGGCCATCGCGCCCTCCCGCGGCAGCGCCTGCATCAGCCGGCCACGCTCGGCGACGAGGGCGAGACCGTCCTCGAGCGAGCACATGCCCGCCACGCACGCCGCGACGTACTCGCCGACGCTGTGCCCGAGCACCGCGGCCGGCGTCACCCCCCACGCACGCCACAGCTCGGCCAGCGCCCACTCGACGGCGAACAGCGCGGGCTGGGCGTAGGCGGTGTCGTCGAGCGGCGAGGCCTCGCCCGAGGCCGGATACAACACGGAGAGCAGCGGACGCTCGAGGCGATCCCGCAGGAGCGCGTCGCAGCGCTCGAGCGCCTCGCGGAACACCGGCTGGGTCTCGTACAGCTCCCGGGCCATGCCCACGTGCTGGGCGCCCTGCCCGGTGAACAGGAACACGGGTTCGGGGACCGCGGCGCCGACCCGCCCGCTGATCGCCTCCACGGGCGTCTCGCCGGCGGCCACGCGCGCGAGCACCGCGCGGGCCTCGTCGAGACCGGCCACGGGAAGTGCGAGCCGGTGCGCGAGCTGGGCGCGACCGACGCCGGCCGTGAAGCAGACGTCGGGCAGCGACGGCGCGGGTTCGCGCTCGAGGTGGGCAGACAGCCGCGCCGCCGCGTCACGGAGAGTGTCGGGATGGCGAGCCGACAGCGTGAGCAGATGACGCGGGCGCTCGATCCTCGACTCCGGTGGCACCGGCGCCGGCGCCTCCTCCACGACGACGTGCACGTTGGTGCCGCTGAACCCGAACGAGCTCACGCCGGCGATGCGGCGACCACCGGCCGGGCGCTCCCACGCCGTCCGCCGGGTGGGGACCGTGAGCGGCAGCCCGTCCCACGGGATGTGCGGGCTCGGCGTCCGGAGATGCAGGTGCGGCGGGATCTCGCCGTGGCGTAGCGCCAGGACGACCTTGACGAGGCCGGCCATGCCCGCCGCCGACTCGAGGTGCCCGATGTTCGTCTTGACCGAGCCGATCATCAGCGGCCGGTCGGCCGAACGCCCGGGACCGAACACCGCGCCGAGCGCGCGGACCTCGATGGGATCGCCGAGCGAGGTGCCGGTGCCGTGGGTCTCGACGTAGCCGACGTCGGCGGGCGTCAGGCCGGCGCCGGCCAGCGCGTCGCGGATCACGGCCTCCTGGGCGGGACCATTCGGCGCGGTGAGGCCGTTGCTCCGACCGTCCTGGTTCAGCGCCGAGCCGCGGATCACCGCGAGGACCCGATCGCCGTCGGCGAGCGCGTCGGCAAGCCGCTTGAGCACGACGACGCCGCAGCCCTCGCCGCGCACGAAGCCGTCGGCCGCGGCATCGAACGTCTTGCAACGGCCGTCGGGCGCCATCATCCGCGCCCGCGACAGGAGCATGGTGGTGTCGGGCAGCAGCACGAGGTTCACGCCGCCGGCCAGCGCCATCCGGCTCTCGCCGGTGCGCAGGCTCTGACACGCGAGGTGGACGGCGACCAGCGACGACGAGCACGCGGTGTCCACGGCGAGGTTGGGCCCGGCCAGCCCGAGCACGTAGGCGACGCGACCGGCGGCCACGCTGTGGGAGCCGCCGGTGGCCACGTAGGCGTCGAGGGCGGCGGGATCCTGGCGCATCACCATCTGGTAGTAGTCGAGGTTGCAGATCCCGACGAACACACCGGTGCGGCTGCCGGCCAGGCGGTCGGGGGCGTAGGCCGCGTCCTCGAGCGCCTCCCACGCGGTCTCGAGCACGAGCCGCTGCTGGGGGTCCATGCTCTGGGCCTCGCGCGGGGCGATGCCGAACAGGGCGGCGTCGAAGCGATCGACATTCGTCAGGAAGGCGCCGTGCCGCGTGGCGATCTTCCCGGGCGCCTCGGGCCGGGCGTCGTAGACCGCCTCCACGTCGAAGCGATCGGCCGGCACCGTCGTGACCGCGTCCACGCCGTCCTGCAGCAGACGCCAGAAGCGCGCGGGGTCGTCGGCACCGCCGGGGAACCGGCAGGCGGTGCCGACGATGGCGATGGGCGCCGTCTGGGCGCGCTCCACGCGCTCCAGGCGCTCCTGCAGCTCGGCGGCCAGCAGCGCCAGCCGCTTGGGCGGCAGCTTCGCGATCCGTTCCAGGAAGTCGCTCATGCGCTCGGCTCCCGCAGGCGCGCGGCGAAGAGCCGGTCGACCTCGTCGTCGGAGAGCTGCTCGATGTGGCCGATCGCATCGACCGGCGCGAGCTCGGGGGTCGCCGGCTCGGGCGCGGGCGTCAGGGCGAGCACGTCCCCCACGAGGAACTCGGCGATGGCTTCCACCGTGGGATGGTCGAAGACGAGCGTCGCCGTCAGCGGCGTCCCGAGCTTCAGGTCCATCTTGAGCTGGTTGCGCAGCTCCACCGCCATCAGCGAGTCGAGCCCCATCTCGTTGAGCGGACGGTGCAGGTCGAGCGAGCCGTCGGCGAGCCCCAGCACACGGGTGACGCGTGCCGCGACGTGGGCGGCCAGCAGCGGGGCGCGACGGGCGGCGGGCGCCTCGGCCAGTCGCTGGCGCAGCCCCGGCCCGGCCGGTGCGACGGGGGCCGCTGCCACCCCGAGCACGTCGGTCAGAAGCGAGTGGGCGGCCGCCCCCGCCCGGCGCCCGCGCAGGCGCTCCCAGTCGATGACCGCCGCCGCGACCTGCGCCTGTCCGGACTCGAGCGCGCACTCGAGCGCGGCGATGCCCTCGACCGGCGTCATCACGCCCACGCCTTGCAGCCGGATGCGTCGCTCGCGGTCGTCGCGCGCGACGGCACCCACCTCGGCCCACGCACCCCAGTTCACGCTCAGCCCGGGCAGGCCGGCGGCCCGGCGCTGGTGGGCCAGGGCGTCGAGGTATGCGTTAGCGGCGGCGTGATTGCCCTGCCCGGGCGCGCCGAGCAGCGAGGCGATCGACGAGAACAGGACGAAGTAGTCCAGCGGGTCACCCTGCGTCAGCGCGTGCAGGGCACCGGCCCCGGCCACCTTCGCCCCCATGACGCGTGCGAACCGGGGCCAGTCCTGCTGCGGGAGCAGACCGTCGGCGAGGGAGCCGGCGGCGTGGAAGACGCCGCGCAGCGGGGGCATCGTGGCGCGCACGTCGCCGAGCACCCGCGCGACTTCGCCCGCCACGGAGACGTCGGCCTGCAGCACTCTCACCTCCGTACCGTCGGCGCGGAACGATTCGACCGCGGCGAGCGTGGCCGCGTCGGGGGCGCGGCGCCCGACCAGGGCGAGAGCGCGGGCTCCCCGGTGCGTCAGCCACCGCGCCACCTCGATCCCGAGGCCGCCGAGGCCGCCGGTGATGAGATAGCTCGCATCCGGACGAATGGCGGGCAGCGCCCGGCCGCCCGACCGCGAGGGCACCGTCACCACGACCTTGCCGATGTGGCGGGCCTGGGCCATGTGGCGAAACGCGTCGGGGACGCGGTCGAGCGAGAAGGTCCGGCGCGGCAGCGGCGTCAGCGCACCGTCCCGGCAGGCGGCGACGACGTCGAGCAGGACCGTGCGGATGGCGGCCGGTGAGACGGCCGCGACCTCGCCCCAGTCGATGACGTGGTACGAGGCGCCCGGCCGCAGCCGCGCGACCTCGGCGGCCGTCCACACCCCGCGCTTGCCGATCTCGAGGAAGCGCCCACGCGGGGCCAGGGCCCGGAGGCTCTCGGCGATCGCCTCCCCCGACAGCGAGTTGAGCACCACGTCCACACCGTGCCCGTCTGTGGCGGCGAGGATCTCGTCGGCGAATGCCGCCGTGCGCGAGTCGAGCACGAGCCGCGCGCCGAGCGCGGCGACGTGCTCGCGCTTGGCCGGAGTGCCCGCGGTGGCGAAGACCTCGGCGCCCATGGCGCGGGCCACCTGCACCGCGGCCAGCCCGACCCCGCCGGCGGCGGCGTGGATCAGCACGCGCTCGCCCGCCCGAACGTTGGCCAACGAGCGCAGGCAGTACCAGGCCGTCACGAACGCCACCGGCACCGAGGCCGCTTCCTCGAACGTCCAGTCGGGTGGCTTGGGCACCACGAGCGCCGCCGGGGCCGTGACGTGCGTGGCAAAGCTCCCCGCCGCCACCGCCACGACAGGGGCGCCGGGCGCCAGCCCCTCCACGCCGGGACCGACGGCGGTGACGACGCCCGCGCACTCGCTGCCCAGCGGGCCTGGGTCGCCCGGATAGAGCCCCAGTCCGCTCAGCACGTCCTTGAAGTTCAAGCCGATCGCCTTGACCTCGATCTCGACCTCACCGGACCCGGGAGGACGGCGGGCCTGCGGGCGGAGCTCGAGGCTGTCGAGCACGCCCGGCGTCGCAGTGACGACGCGGAGCGCGTCCTCGCTCGCCGCCTCGCGCCGCTCGGCGGCGAGCCGGGTGAGGCGCGCCACGTGGCGGACTCCGTGCCGGTAGGCGACCTCGCTCTCGGTGTCGCCGGCGAGCAGCTCGGCCGCCACGAGATCCGCGGCGGCCGGCCCGTCGGCCGGGTCCAGGTCGAGGCAGCGCGTGCGCAGCTCGGGGTGCTCGAGCGCGATCGTCCGCGCCAGCCCCAGCACGGGCGCTTGCGCCACCGCCACCGGGCCCTCGTCCACGGCCTGCGCGCCTCGCGTCACGATCGTGAGCGCGGGCGCGGCGACGCGGCCACCACCGGTCAGGGCCTGCGTGAGAAAGAGCAGACTGCCGCAGCTCGCGCGCTGGGCGGTGTCGACGTCGGCGCCGCGCCCGTCCGCCGGCGCGTCGAGTGCCGCGCAGTGCACGACGCCGCGCCAGCGGCCGTCGGCGCCGGCGCCCTCGGCGACGACCCGCGCGATGTCCTCGCGCCCCCCGGCGCCCATCGACCACCGACGGGCGCCGAGCGGGCCGCCGGCCATGCCGGCGGTGGCGGTGGCGAGCACGACCGGCTCCCCCCGACGTTCGAGCGCGGCGGCCAGCGCCTCGCCGAGACCGGTACGGTCGGCGAGCACGAGCCACGGCGAGGCCGCCGCCTCGCGCGGCGCCGAGGCCACGATCACGGTGTTGGCCGCGAAGGTTCCCCCGATCGCAGGCGTCGCCGGCACCGTGCTGGCCTCGGGGACACCGAGACCGGCCAGCACCGACCGCCACCGCGAGGGCGACAGCAGCGGCGAGTCGGTGCGGAGCTCGTGATCGGTGAAGTGCCACCACCCGTCGGTCAGCCCGAAGGTGACGTCGATCCAGCGCTGGGCCGCGGTGACCTCGAGCAGCACCAGCAGGCCTCCGGGCGCGAGCAGGCTCAGGCAGTGCGCCAGCGTCCGCTGGAGGTCGCGGGTCGCGTGCACCACGTTGGCGGCGAGGATCAGATCGAAGCTCCGCGCCCGCAACCCCTGCTCGAGCGGATCACGCTCCAGGTCGAGCGGCTGCGTCCGCACGAAGGGCCGGTCGCGGAACCGCTCGGCGGCCCGCGACGTGAACGCCGGCGAGACGTCGGTGAACAGGTAGTCGGTATCGTCGGCAGGAAGCACCGGCAGCACGGCCGCCGTGGTACCGCCGGTCCCGCCGCCGACCTCGAGCACGCGCAGGCGCCGCCGCGGGGCGAGCCCGGCACACGCCGCCGCCACCGTGGCCGCCACGAGCTGACCGCACGCACGAGCCGGCGGCGAGTCCGTGTAGAGCGCCTCCGCCACCGCGGTCGAGCCGCCCGGGAACAGCAGCTCGAGCGGATCGGCGCCACCCACGAGCACCTCGGCGAGCGCGCCGCCGCACCGCTCCGTGAGCGTCAGCTCGGCGCTCGCCTCCGGGTGCCGCCGGCGCAAGGCCTCGAGCCTCGGCCCCGGGGCCGAGGACGGCAGTCGGTCGACCACCGTCCACTCCTGCCCCGTGCGACGCACGACGCCGATCTCCCCGAGGATCTCGAGGAAGCGGCCGAGCAGCTTGCGGTAGCGCGGCAGGGCGCCGATGCGCGCGGCGAGCGCGTCTGCGCTCACGCGCTCGCCGGCCGCTGGCGACCATCCGAGCCGCGCCAGCGCGGCGACGACGTAGTCGGCGGCGACCGCCTCCAGCTCCGGCGTCATCGCGTCGTAGGCGGCGAGCCCGGCGTGGCCCTGCACACGCGCCAGCTCCGGCGTCACCGCCGTCGCCACCGCCACGGCGCCGGGAAGGGCGCCGGGCTCGCCGGCGGTGAGCGGGAGCAGCTCCCACTTCACGGCGTAGAGCAGGTCGCGCACGCGGCCGGCGCTCAGCCGTTGCAGCGCGTCGCGGCCGACGGGGACGAGTCGGACGCCGGCGAGCGTGACCAGCCGCACGCCACCGTCGTCCACGATGCTGACGTCGGCGACCACGGCCCCGCCCGCCGCCCCCTCGCCCCGCACCCGCGCATGACTCCAGCACCGCCGGCCCGGCCGCGCGTGCTGCTCCACCCGGTCGATGGCCACGGGCACGTAGCTCGCAGGCCGGCCCGCGAGCGCAGCGCCGATCGGCTGCAGGCAGGCGTCGAGCAGCGCCGGATGAATCCCGTAGGGCTCGGTGTCAAGCTCGTCGGGCATCCGGATCTCGGCCAGCGCCTCGCCGCCCGCTCTCCACACGCGAGCCACGCTGCGCAGCACGCCGCCATGCTCGATGCCCCGTTCCCGCATCTCGTCGTAGAGCGCCGCCGGCGCCATCGCCTCGACGCAGCGGGCGCGGATCGCCTCCAGTGCGAGCGGGGGGGCCGCGCTCTCGGCGGCGAGAGTGCACACGCTGGCGGTGGCGTGCCGCCGCCACGCATGCGGGCGATCGTCGTCCGCGGCGAGCGCCCAGATCTCGCACGGCAGTCCCCCGTCGGCGACGGGGCCCGCCAAGATCTGCACCGTGCGGCTCGTGCCCTCGGGCAGGACCAGCGCCTCATCGAGGGTGACGTGGTCCGCGCTCCACGCCTGGCCGCCCAGCACCCGCGGCGCCGACGGCCAGGAACATCTCGACGAAGGCGGCGGCGGGCAACACCGCCACGCCACCGACGCGATGGTCGGCCAGGTACGCGGCCGATCCGGCACCAATCTCCGCCTCGAACTGGGTCGGGCGGAGCGCGGAGCGAAGCCGGCGCCCGAGCAGCGGGTGCCCGGTGGCACCACCCGCCGCCGCACTCGCCACGGGCGGGCTCGACGGCGCCAGCCAGTACCGCGCCCGCTCGAACGGCGAGGTCGGCAGCGAGATCTTTCGACGGCCGAGATGACGGTCGACGCCGGTCCAGTCCACCACGGCGCCGCGAATCCAGAGCGCGGCGAGGGCGTCGAGCATCTGGATCTGATCGGGGCGCCCGCGCCGCAGCGAGGCAAGCCAGGCGCCGTCGTCGCCGGCCACCGCGTTGCGCGCCATCCCGACCAGCGTCGTCCCCGGACCGATCTCGACGAAGGTGCGATAGCCCTGGCTCCACAGCGCGCGGATCCCCTCGCCGAAGCGAACCGGCTCCCGCAGGTGGCGGCGCCAGTAGGCGGCGTCGATCTCGTCGGCGCCCGCCACCAGGCGGCCCGTCACGTTCGACACCCATCCGACCTGCGGCCGCACGGGTCGCAGCGTCGCCGCCACCGACTGGAAGCGATCGAGGATCGGGTCCATGAGCGGCGAGTGGAACGCGTGAGAGACGGCCAGCGGCTGCGCCTTGACCTGCATGGCATGCAGCGCGGCCAGGATCGTTTGCACCGCCTCGCCGGCGCCCGAGATCACGACGTGCTCGGGTCCGTTGACGGCGGCCACGGCCACGCGGTCCCGGTGGGCGGCGACCAGAGAGGCGACACGCGACTCGGAGGCGAACACCGCGGCCATCTCGCCGCCGCCCGGCAGCGTCTGCATGAGCCGGCCGCGCGCGACGACCAGCCGCAGGGCGTCCTCCAGCGTGAGCGCACCGGCCGCGCAGGCCGCCACGTACTCGCCCACGCTGTGACCGAGCACCGCGGCCGGCGTCACCCCCCACGAGCGCCACAGTTCCAGCAGCGCCCACTCCAGCGCGAAAAGCGCCGGCTGCGTGTAGGCGGTCTGCCCGAGCCACTCGCCCGCCTCGGCCTCGCCGAAGAGCACCGGCAGCAGCGGGCGATCGAGCTCGGCGGAGGCGAGCTCCGCGCACCGGTCGAGCGCCTGCCGGAACACCGGCTGGCTGTCGTAGAGATCGCGGCCCATGCCGGAGTACTGCGCCCCCTGCCCGGCGAAGAGGAACGCGATGCGCGGCGCATCGGGCCCGGCCGGGCACCCGCGACTGACCCCGGGGCCCGCCTCGCCCGCGGCCAGCGCAACGAGCGCACCGCGCGCCTCGTCGAGCGAGGTCGCCCGGATCGCGGCCCGGTGGGGCAGGCTCGCACGTCCGGTGTTCGCGCTGAACGCGACGTCGCCGAGCGCCAGGGTCGGCTCGCTCTCGAGCTGCTGCGCCCAGCGCCCGGCCAGCTCGCGCAGCGTCGTCTCGCCGCGGGCCGAGAGCGTCAGCAGATGGGGGCCGCCCGCGGGCGCGACCGGCGCCGGGGCCGGCGCCTCCTCCACGACCACGTGGGCGTTGGTCCCGCTGAAGCCGAACGAGCTCACGCCGGCCACGCGCCGGCGGGGGCCCGCCGGCCACGGCGTCAGCTTGGTCACCACCTGGACGGCAAACTCGTCCCACGGGATGTGCGGGCTCGGCTGCTCGAAGTGCAGCTGGGGCGGCAACGCCTCGTGCTGCAGCGCGAGCACGACCTTGATCAGCCCGGCGATGCCCGCGGCCGCCTCGGGGTGGCCGATGTTCGTCTTCACCGAGCCGATCAGCAGCGGGTGCGCCGCCGACCGGCCGCGCGCGAGCACGCTGCCGAGGGCGCGGACCTCGATCGGATCGCCCAGCGCCGTCCCGGTGCCGTGCGCCTCGACGTAGTCGACGTCGGCCGGCCCGAGCCCGGCCCGGCCGAGCGCCTCGCGGATCACCGCCTCCTGCGCGGGGCCGTTGGGCGCGGTGAGCCCGCTGCTGGCGCCGTCCTGGTTGATGGCGGTGCCGCGCAGAAGTGCCAGCACCCGATCGCCGTCCGCCACGGCGTGCGACAGGCGCTTGAGCACGACGACGCCGCATCCCTCGCCGTCCACGAAGCCGTCGGCGCCGGCGTCGAACGCCTTGCAGCGTCCGCTCGCCGAGACCATCCGCGACTTCGCGAAGGCGACGCCGTTCTCCGGCGAGAGGATCAGGTTCACGCCGGCGGCGAGCGCCATCCGGCACTCGTCGGCCCGCAGGCTCTGGCCGGCCAGGTGGAGCGCCACCAGCGACGAGGAGCACGCGGTGTCCACCGACACGCTCGGCCCGTGCAGCCCCAGCACGTACGAGATCCGGCCGGAGGCGACGCTGTGGGCGATGCCGGAGGCGTAGTACGGCCCCACCCGGCCGAGATCGCCGGTCTTGAGCTGCAGCGCCGCGTAGTCGCTCGACGCGAGGCCCACGAAGACGCCGGTACGGCTGCCGGCCAGCCGGTCGGGCGCCTGGCCGGCGTCCTCCAGCGCCTCCCACGTCACTTCCAGCAACAGCCGCTGCTGCGGATCCATGCCGGCCGCTTCCCGGGGCGAGACGCCGAAGAACTGCGGATCGAACCGATCCACCGCGTCCAGGAACCCACCGCGGCGCGCGTAGCTGCGGCCGGGCGCGTCGGGATCGGCGTCGTAAATCCGCTCGACGTCCCACCGGTCGGCCGGGACCTCGCGCACAGCGTCGACGCCGTCGCGAAGCACCCGCCAGTATCCGGCCGGGCTGTCGGCGCCGCCCGGGAAGCGACAGCCGAGGCCGATCACGGCGATGGGCTCGGTGAGCGCGGCCGCCTGCGCGTCGAGTCGCGCCTGCATCTCGTCCAGGGCGAGCAGCGCCTGCTTGAGGGGCGAGAGCGGCACCGGGCGCTCGGGCGCCGTCATCGGAGCGACTCCAGCCGCTTGAGGAGCATGGCCTCGACGTCCTCGTCGGCGAGGCCGGCCACCTCCTCGACGGTCAGCCGCGGCGCTGCGGTGGCCACCGGGGCGATCGTCGGATCGTCCGGGGTCGCGACGGGCTCGAGCTCGCCCGCAAGAAGACGGGCGATGGCCTCGATCGAGGGATGGTCGAAGACCAGCGTGGCCGGAAGCGCCCGCGCCAGGCCGAGCCCGGCCCCGAGGCGCTGGCGCAGCTCGAGGGCCATCAGCGAGTCCACGCCCAGATCCATCAGGCGCTGCCGGCGGTCCAGCTCCTCGGGGGCGTCGAGGCGGAGCACCCGGGCCACGGCCTTGCGCACGTACCCGATCAGCGCCTCGTGCCGCTCGCTGCCGGCGAGCGCGGTCAGCTGATGACGGAGCTCGTCGGCGGCGGTGGGCGCGGCCGACTCGTGATCGAGCCCGGCGTCCGCCGCGGCCGTGGCCTCCGCCGCGGGCGCCACCGAGGCGCGCGGCGCGGTGCCCGGGACCATCGCGACGATCACGTGGTGGGCGAGGACCTCAGCCGGTGAGCCGATCGACGGAAACGCCTCGACCTCGGTGAAGCCGTGCGCGCGGAGCGCCTCGCTCCAGCGGGCCGGCGCCAGCAGCGGGTGATCGACGCGCCAGCGGTCGTCGAAGCGCTGCCAGCCCTCGATGAGGCCGGTCGTCACGTCGAACCACGGCAGGTGGTCGGTCCCCTCGTAGGCGACGAGGAGCCCGCCCGGGGCGAGCAGGCCGCGGACGTGGTCGAGCGTCCGGTCGAGATCCTGGGTGGCGTGCAGGACGTTGGCGGCCACGACCACGTGATAGCTGCCGGGCGCCCATCCCTGCTCGGCCGGCGCCTTCTCGAGATCGAGCAGCCCCGTCTTCACGAACGGGTAGGCCGCGAACTTCCGCGCCGCGTGGCCGAAGAAGAACGTGGACACGTCGGTGTAGTGATAGACCGTGCGGGCGGCCGGGAGAACGGGCAGCACCGCCGAGGTGGTTCCGCCCGTCCCCGCCCCGACCTCGATGACCCGCAGGGCCAGGTCGGCCGGCTGCGCGCGGACCCACGCCTCGACGGCCGCGCCGACGATCCCATTCATGTAACGGGCGAGCGGCCACCCCTGGTACAGGTACTCGGCGGTCTCGACGCTGCCACCGGGGAACAGCGTCTCCAGCGGACTCTCCGACCCGGACAGGATCGCGGCCAGCCGCGTGCCGCAGCGCTCGACGTACGCCATGAGGGGCGGGGTGTCAGCAAGCGCCGCGCGCGCGGCCTCGCGCAGCCCACCGACCGCGCTCGCCGACAGCGGAGCCGGGCTCACGAATTCGTCGCCCTCCTCGACCAGGAGACCGGCGGCGACCAGGCGCCCGAGCCAGCGGGACAGCAGGTGCCGGCGCGCGGCCGGCAAGCTCCAGCGCTCGGCCAGCGCGGCCGCCGTGTGGCGTTCGCCGGCGCGCGCGAAGCAACCCAGCTCCACGAGGGCGGCCGTCACGTAGGCGAGCGACAGCCGGGCGAGCGACGACCACTTCGCCGGGTACGAGGTCACGGCAAGATCGAGCGGGCCCTGCTCCGTCTGGCGCCGTGCCGCGGCCACGATGCCGGCCCACGCCGCCTCCGGCGTCGCGCCGGCGGGGCGCGGGCGCTCGGCCTCGACCCAGTACCGCGCGCGCTGGAACGGATAGGTCGGCAGCGCCAGCCGCCGGCGCGGCCGGCCCCGCTCGATCGCGGCCCAGTCGACGTCGACGCCCCGCACGTAGAGCGCGGCCAGCGTCTGCAGCACGCAGACCTGATCATCCTCGCCGCGCTTGAGCGTGGGCAGCCAGGTCGCCTCGCCGGGGATGCACGACGGACCGAACGGTACGAGCGCCGGATGGGGCCCGACTTCCAGGAATACCTCGATGCCCTCGGCGTGGAGGGCTCCCAGCCCCTCGGCGAAGCGGACCGGCAGCCGCGCGTGGCGTGCCCAGTACGCCGGCGTCACCTCGCCGGCTCCAACGACGCGACCGCTCACGTTGGAGACCAGGGCGATGCTCGGTTCGTGGTGCGCGATGCCGGCCGCCTCGGCACCGAGGGGCGCGAGCGCGGGCTCGACCATGGGCGAGTGGAACGCGTGCGTCATCGACAGCGGCCGGACGCGGACGCCGTCGCGCTCGAGCGCCGCGCACACCGCGCGGACCGCCTCCACCGTGCCCGACACCACGACCTGACCCGGCGCGTTCACCGCGGCGATCGACACCTCGGTTCCGTGGGGCGCCAGGCGCGGTGCCACCTCCGCCTCGGACAACCACACCGCGGCCATCGCCCCCTCCGGCAAGGCATCCATGACCCGCCCGCGGAGCGCGACGAGGCGCGCGGCGTCGGCCAGCGGGAAGACGCCGGCCACGCAGGCCGCCGCGTACTCGCCCAGGCTGTGGCCGATCACGGCCGCGGGCTCGACGCCGTAGGCGCGCCACATGGCGGCCAGCGCGTACTCGACGGCGAACATCGCGGGCTGAGCCGCGCGGGCCTCCGCGAGCGCCGCCGGTGCCTCGGCGTCCGGGGCGAGGAGCATCCGCAGCGGGCGGTCGAGGTGCGGGTCGAGCGCGGCCGCGCACTCGTCGAGCGCGCGGCGAAACACCGGCTCGCTCTCGTAGAGACGCGCGCCCATGCCGGCATACTGCGGTCCCTGCCCGGTGAACAGGAAGGCGACGCGCGCGGGGCCGATCGTGCGGGCCGCCCCCGTCACCACCCCGTCGACCTCCGCTCCGGCGGCAAGCGCGCCGAGCCGCGCCTGCATCTCCACCGAGCTGCCGCCGATCACGGCGGCGCGGTGGCCGAAGTGGCTGCGGCCGGTGGCCGCGGTGAAGCAGACGTCGGCGAGATCCTGCCCGGGTGTCTCGGCCAGGTGGCGGGCGTAGCGGGCGGCCAGCTCGCGAAGGGCCGCCGGGCTCTTGGCCGAGAGCGGCAACACGTAAGCCGGCCGCTCGTCGGGGGCCGCCGGCGAGTCCGCTGGCGCGGCTTCCACGATCACGTGGGCGTTGGTGCCGCTGAACCCGAACGCGCTCACGCCGGCGATCCGCGGCGCCGCGGTATCCACCCACGGCCGCCGCCGTGTCACCACCTCGAGCGGCAGCTCGTCCCAGTCGATGTGCGGGCTCGGCGTGTCGTGATGCAGGTGAGCCGGCAGCTCGCCGTGCTGCAGGGCCAGCACGACTTTGATCAGCCCCGCGATTCCCGCGGCCGCTTCCAGGTGGCCGATGTTCGTCTTGACCGAGCCAATCGCCACGCGTCCGCCGGCCGGGCGCACGCCGAGGGCGGCGCCGAGCGCGCGAGTCTCGATCGGATCGCCCAGCGCCGTCCCGGTCCCGTGCGCCTCGACGTAGGACACGCGCGCGGCGTCGATCCGGGCCGCGGCCAGCGCCTGGCGGATCAGGGCCGTCTGGGCGGGGCCGTTGGGGACGGTCAGCCCGCTCGTCCGTCCGTCCTGGTTCACGGCCGAGCCGCGGAGGACGGCGAGGATCCGGTCGCCGTCCGCCACGGCGTCGCTCAGCCGCTTGAGCACCACCACCCCGACGCCCTCGCCCCGCACGTAGCCGTCGGCGGCGGCAGCAAACGTCTGGCAGCGGCCGCCCGGCGAGAGCAGCCGCGCCCGGCAGAAGTTCACGGTGAGGTCGGGCCAGAGGACGAGGTTGACGCCGGCCGCGAGGGCCAGGCGACACTCCGCGGCGCGCAGGCTCTGGCAGGCGAGGTGGACGGCCACCAGCGACGAGGAGCAGGCGGTGTCGACGGCCACGCTCGGGCCCCGCAGGCCGAGCACGTAGGACAGGCGGCCGGCCGCCACGCTGTGCGAGGTCCCGGTAGCGAAGTAGGGATCGACGTCGTCGATCGCCCCGGCACGGGCCTGCAGGTGCGCATAGTCGTTGGTGCCGATCCCGACAAACACGCCGGTGTCGCTGCCGGCCAGACGATCCGGAGCCTGGCCGGCGTGCTCGAGCGCCTCCCAGGCCACCTCGAGCAGCAGCCGCTGCTGGGGGTCGAGGCTGCGCGCCTCGCGCGGCGAGATGCCGAAGAACCCCGGGTCGAAGCGATCGACGTCGACGACGAACGCCCCGTGACGCGTGTACATGCGGCCGGCGGCGTCCGGGTTCGCGTCGTAGTAGGCCTCGATGTCCCAGCGCTCGGCGGGGACCTCGGTGACGGCATCGACGCCGTCGCGGAGCAGACGCCAGTAAGCCTCCGGGTCGCCGGCACCGCCCGGGAACCGGCAGCCCAGCCCGACGACGGCCACCGCCTCGGTCGTCAGCCGCTCGGCCGCCTCCAGGCGCCCGCGCAGCCGGCGGATCTCGAGGAGCGCCTGCTTGACCGGCGAGAGCGGCTCGTTCTCGCTAGCCACCGTCGATCACCTCCCGTACTGCCGTCTGTCCGCGCGCGAGCTCGTCCAGCAGGAGCCGCGACGCCTCGTCCTCGGACAGCCCGCGGACCTCGTCGGCGAGCCCGGCCGGCTCCCCCGCCGTCGTCGAGCGAGCCGCCGCCGGCTCGAGCTCCAGCACCTCCCGCTCAAGGTATCGCGCGATCGCCGCCACCGAGGGATAGTCGAAGGCCAGCGTGGTCGGCAGCGCGCGCCCGGTGCTCGCCTGCAGCCGGTTGCGAAGCTCCACGGCCATCAGCGAGTCGAGGCCCAAATCTTTCAGACCCCGCTCGGGATCGAGCACGTGGGTCGGGGCCAGCTGGAGCACGCGGACCACCTGCTCGCCGACGTGGGCGAGGACGCCCGCGCTCCGCCGCGCGAGCGGCAGATCGTCGAGACGGCGCAGCAGCTCGGGCCGCTCCGGCGGCTTTGCCGCCCCGGCCGCGCGCGGTGTCGAGCTCCGGGCGAGTCCGGCCAGCGGACGGCCGGCGCCCTCGGGAAGCGTGGTCAGGTGACGGTCCCAGTCGATGGCGGCCACCATCACGTGCGCGGCATCGGTGGCGAGCAGGCGCTCGAGCTCGTCAAGGGCCGCCGCCGGCGCGTGGGCGCGCACGCCCTTGTCCTCCCAGCGGCGCCGATCACGCTCGCCCAGCGCGGCCGCCATCCCGGTCTCGGCCCACGGCCCCCAGCTCACGGACAGCCCGGGCCGGCCCCCGGCGCGGCGCTGGGCGGCCAGCGCGTCGAGGAAAGCGTTGGCGGCGGCGTAGCTGCCCTGCCCCGGCGACCCGAGCACGGAGGCGATCGACGAGAAGGCGACGAAGAAGTCGAGCGGCAACGCCGCGCAGCGCGCGTGCAGATTCCACGCCCCCGCCACCTTCGGCGCGAGCACGGCGGCCAGCGAGGCCGGCGTGAGGCGCGAGAGGACGGCATCGTCGACGACGCCGGCCGCGTGCACGACGCCGCGCAGGGCCGGCAGCGCGCCGGCGATCTCGGCCAGCGCCGCCCGCACGTCCTCGTCACGCGCGACGTCGCCGCGGATCACGCGGACCACGGTGCCGTCCAGCTCGAGGCGCGCGAGCCGCTCGGCCACCGCCGGGGTCGGGGCCGAGCGTCCCATGAGGGCCAGGTGCCGGGCACCACGGGCGTGCAGCCACTCGGCCACGCGGACGCCGAGCGCGCCCAGCCCGCCGGTGACCAGGTAGCTCGCGTCGTCCCGGATGCGCGCGGCCGCCGCCGTGGCCGGAGGCTTCACCACCAGCTTGCCGACATGCCGCGCCTGGGCCATGAACCGGAAGGCGTCGGCCACGCGGACGGCGGGATAGAGCCGGTGCGGGAGCGGAGACAGCCGCCCGGCCCCGAGCTCTCTCGCGAGGGCGGCGAGCATGGTCTGGATCCGCGCAGGCTCGCGCTCGAAGAGATCGCCGAGGTAGACGACGTGGTACGCGATGTCGGGCCGGGCCGAGGCCATCCGCGGAGCGTCCCAGATCCCACGCTTGCCGATCTCCACGAACCGACCGCCCTGGCCCGTCACGCGCAGGCTGGCCGGGATGAAGTCGCCGGTGAGGGAGTTGAGCACGATGTCGACGCCGCGGCCGCCGGTGCGGGCCTCGATCTCGTCGGCGAAGTCGAGCGAGCGCGAGTCCAGGACGTGCTCCACCCCGAGCGAGGCCAGCAGCGCCCGCTTCTCGGGGCTGCCCGCGGTCGCGAACACCACGGCCCCCGCGCGCCGGGCGAGCGCCACCGCGGCCAGCCCCACACCGCCGGCGGCGGCGTGGATGAGCACGCGTTCGCCCCGCTTCAGCCCGGCCAGCTCGTGGAGCCCGTGGTGCGCCGTCAGGAACGCGATCGGGACACCGGCCGCGGCCTCCATGCTCAGCCCGGCCGGCAGCGGCACCACGAGCGAGGCGTCGGTGACGATCGACGTGGCGAATGCGCCGGCGCCGACGCCCATGACGCGCGTGCCGACGATCGGCGCCTCGACACCCGGCCCGACCGAGACGATCCGGCCCGAGAACTCGCTGCCGAGCGGACCCGCGTCTCCCGGGTACATGCCCAGCGCATTGAGCACGTCGCGGAAGTTGAGGCCGACCGCCTCGATCTCGACCTCGACCTGGCCGCGGGCGGGCGCCGAGCGTTCGGCCGGGACCCAGGCGAGGTTGTCGAGGACTCCGCGCGGCGTGATGTTCAGGCGCAGGGCGCGGTCGGTCGCGGCGACTGCCGGCGCGCTCCCCCGGATCCACCGCGGCGAGTGACGGAGACCGGCGCGCCACGCCACCTGCGGCTCGTGGTCGGCGGCGAGCAGCTCGGCGACCAGCTCGTCGGCACTCGCGCCGCGGGCCGGATCGAGGTCCACGAGCGTCGTCCGCAGCTCGGGGCGCTCGAGCGCGACGACGCGCCCGAACCCCCACAGCGGTGACTGAGCCAGTGCGAGGTCTCCACCCCGCTCCCCGACCGGCTGGGCCCCGCGCGTCACCAGCCACAGCCGTGGCGCCGGGCTGGTGACGTCGAGAGCCTGCACGAGCGCGAGCGCATCCGCGGTCGCGGCCACCGCCGTCGCCGGCAGCTCACCGTCGTCGCCGGTGGCGTCGAGGGCCCGGAGATGGACGACGCCGGTCCAGCCGCCTGCCGGCGGCGGAGGCACGGCGGCGCCGTCACCGAGCAGGGTGACCGTGTGACCGCGCGCCTGCAAGGCGGTGACTGCGCTGTCCGCCACGCCGCCGCGATCGGGGAGGATCAGCCAGCGGCCGGCCCGGACCGTGCCGTTCGGCGCGGCGGCGGAGCACGGCAACCACGGCATCCGGTACGGCTCCGCCATCACGACGGGCGCCGCTGCGCGCGCCGTCCGTCGGAAGACGAGACCGCGCAGCTCGGCGAGGAGCGTGCCGGAGTCGTCGGTCACCTCGATGTCCGCCGTCACGCTCTCGCCCTGCACGCGCAGCCGGGCGTGACTCCAGGCCCGAGCAGCGGCGCCGACGACGCGGATCGAATCGGCCGCCATCGGCACCAGGAGCGTGGCGTCGTCGGTGTCGACCGCGCCGGCCACCACCTGCACGCAGGCGTCGAGCAGAGCCGGGTGGATGCGCGCCCGCGGTTCGGCATCGGTGAGCGTCGACGGCAGCTCCACCTCGGCGAGCGCCTCGCTCTCGCCGCACCAGATCCGGCGCACCCCGCGAAAGGCCGGGCCGAACTCCGCTCCGAGGGCGCGAAAGCGCTCGTAGTGCGCGCCGCCGTCGCGCTCGACACGCGCGCCGGCCTGGAGCGTCTCCCGGCGGCGCCGCGCCTCGCCATCGATGGCCCCCGGTCGCGGCTCGTCGGCGCGGAGCCGTCCGGTGGCGTGCAGCTCCCACGGCCCGGCGGCGGCCTCGTCGCCCGCCGGCCGGCTGAAGAGGCGCAGCGCGCCGCCATCGGCAGCGTCACTGGAGACCGTCAGCTGCACCACGCGTCCGCCGTCGAGCGGCAGCGGCACGCGGATGACGAGCTCGTCGAGTCGGGCCGGCGCGAGGCCCAGGACGTCGCTCCCTGCGTGCAGTGCCATCTCGACGAGCGCGGTCGCGGGCAGCCGCGCCGCGCCGTCGACGACGTGCTCGGCGAGGTAGGCCGGCGCCTCGCGATCGAGCCGCGTCTCGTACGTGGGTTGGGCGGTGGCCAGCCGACGCGCGAGGAGCGGGTGGCCGCCCGGCTGCGCCGGCGCCACGGCCGGAAGCCCCGTCGTCGGCGCCCCGACGCGAGGCGGGTGAGACTCACGCTGCCACGGCGTCGGCGGAAGTGAGACCCAGCGGCGCCGGCCGGGGTAGAGCGCGGACCACTCCACGCGCTGGCCGCGCTGCCAGAGCCGGCCGACGAGCGCGAGCACGGCGGCGTCGGCCGGCTGGCCGCGCCGGAGTGACGCCAGGGCGACGCCGCCGAGCTGCCCGGCGTCGAGCGATCTCGCCATGGCGCCGCCGAGCGCCGGATGCGGGCCCAGCTCCACGAACGTTGCGGTGCCCATGCGGGCAAGCGTATCGATCGCGCCGGCGAAGCGGACCGGCTCCCGGAGGTTGCGGCCCCAGTACTCGGCGGTGAGCTCGCGGCCGAAGACGGGGCGTGACGTCACGGTCGATACCAGCGGCAGCGCAGGTGGCGATGGCCGCAGGC
The DNA here is from genome assembly GCA_963827505.1 of uncultured Candidatus Rokubacteria bacterium. Classification (GTDB taxonomy): domain Bacteria; phylum Methylomirabilota; class Methylomirabilia; order Rokubacteriales; family CSP1-6; genus AR5. The sequence goes on from CAWHBD010000001.1 coordinate 2,468,728, forward strand.
CGGCGAGCGCCTCGAGGAGCGGCGCGCGCAGCGCGTCCATCTGGGGGCTGTGGAACGCGTAGCTCACGGCGAGCCACTGGCAGACCACACCGCGGCCCTCGAGGACGCTGACGACGCCAGCAAGCGCCGCGCCGTCGCCGGCGAGAACCGTCGTGCCGGGGGCATTGACCGCGGCGACGGCGAGCAGGTCGCCCGCGGTGGCGATGGCGGCAAGGGCCTCGGCCTCGGGCAGCTCCACCGAGACCATCCGCCCCCGGCCCTCCGCGCGCTGCATGAGACGCGCGCGATGGACGACGACCCGCACAGCATCCGGGAGCGTCAGGGCGCCGGCCACGTACGCCGCGGCGATCTCGCCCACGCTGTGGCCGGTGACGGCGGTGGGAACGACGCCCCACGATCGCAGGAGGCCGGCGAGCCCGATCTGGATGGCGAAGATCGCCGGCTGAGCGAGCTCGGTGCGCTCGAGGCCTCGCTCGCCCTGCCCGCCGCCCAGCACGTCGAGCAGTGACCAGCCGGCCTCGGCGCGGACGAGCCGATCGCACTCCTCGACCAGCTGCCGGAACAGGGGCTCACGCTCGAGCAGCTCCCGTCCCATCCCCGGCCACTGGGTTCCCTGCCCCGAGAAGACGAAGCCGAGGCCGCCGGGCGCGATCGCCGCCGGCGCGGGGGCGGCGGATTGGGCGGCCTCGGCCAGCCGGGCGACGAGCTCCTCGCGCGAGCCGCCGACGACCGCCAGCCGGTGAGGGTGGTGCACCCGGCGCAGCGCGGCCGAGGCGCCCAGGTCGCCGAGGTCCACGGTGTCGGCTGCGTCCTGGAGCCACTCGTGACAGGTGCCGAGCAGCGCCTGCAGGCTGTCCGCGCTGCGCGCGGACAGCGGCAGCAGGTAGAAGCGGCGCTCGGCCGACTCGACGACAACGCGGCGCCGGCGGCGCCTCTTCGAGCACCACGTGCGCGTTGCTGCCGCCGAAGCCGAAGGCGCTCACGCCGCCGAGACGGCGCCCGTGGCCGCGCGGCCACGGCTGCAGCGTCGTGGCCACGCGCAGCCGCGTGCCGGCCAGCTCGATGTGCGGATTGAGCGTCTGGAAATGCAGCAGCCCCGGCACCGCCTCGTGGTGCAGCGACAGGGCGACCTTGATCAACCCGGCGATGCCGGCGGCACCCTCGAGGTGGCCGACGTTGGTCTTGGCCGAGCCGAGCAGACACGGCCGCTCGCCGGCGCCCAGCACCGCCGCCAGCGCCTCGACCTCGATCGGATCGCCCAGCACGGTACCGGTGCCGTGGGCCTCGACGTAGCCGACGTCGCCGGGGGCGACGCCGCCGTCCGCGAGGGCCTGGCGGACGACGGCCTGCTGGGCGAGACCGCTGGGCGCGGTGAGCCCGTTGGTGCGGCCGTCCTGGTTGGTGGCCGACCCCCGGATCACCGCCCACACGTGATCGCCGGCAGCCACCGCCTCGCCGAGCCGCTTGAGGACCACGACGCCGCACCCCTCGCTGCGCACGATGCCGTTGGCCCGCGCGTCGAAGGTCTTGCAGCGCCCGTCGGGCGACAGCATGCCGAGCTTGGAGAGCGCCACGCTCCACAGCGGCGACAGCAGCACGTTCACGCCGCCGGCCAGCGCGAGGTCGCACTCGTGGTTGCGCAGCGCCTGGCAGGCCAGGTGCACAGCCACCAGCGACGCCGAGCAGGCCGTGTCCACGGCGATGCTCGGCCCGCGGAGGTCGAGCACGTACGACAGCCGGTTGGCGACGATGCTGCGCGCCGTGCCCGTGCTCGCGTAGGCGTCGAGGGCCTCGCCGTCGGCGAACAGCATCCACGAGTAGTCGTTGCTGTGGGTACCGACGTACACGCCGGTGCGGCTCCCGGCCAGGCGCTCGGGCTGCTGCCCGGCGTCCTCCAGCGCCTCCGAGGCCACCTCGAGGAGCAGCCGCTGCTGCGGATCGAGGCTCGCCGTCTCGCGCGGCGAGATCCCGAAGAACGACGGCTCGAACTGGTCGAGCCCGGACAGGAATCCGCCCCAGCGCGTGGACATCTTTCCCGGCGCCTGCGGATCCTCGGCATAGAAGGCCTCGGCGTTCCAGCGATCGGCCGGCACCGGACCGATCGCGTCGACGCCGTCGCGCAGCAGGCGCCAGAAACGGTCGGGCGTCGCGGCGCCCGGGAACCGGCAGCCCATTCCCACGATCGCCAGCGGCTCACGGCCGGCGGGCGCCTCGGCTGCCGGGGGTGTGGTCAGGCGCGCCGCCAGCAGCGCCTGGCGCTCGGGGGACAGGGCGGCGATGCGCCGGGCGAGATCACTCATCGCGCGCTCCGCCACCCCCGTTGGCCAGCTGGCGCCGGACCTCCTCGTCGGACAGTCCCTGGATCTCCGTCAGCAGGCGGTCGAGCTCGGCGTCGTCGCCGCGCGGCGCCGCCTCGCCCGTCTCGCCGGGGGCGAATCCCAGCCGCTCCTCGAGATGCGCGGCGACGGCCGCCACCGTCGGATAGTTCCAGACGAGCGTGGCCGGCAGCGTGAGGCCCAGCGTGGCCTCCAGGCGGTTGCGCAGCTCGAGCGACATCAGCGAGTTGAGGCCGAGCGCCTTCAGCGGCGTGTCGCGCTCGACCCGGGCCGGCGCCACGCGCAGGACGTGACCGATCTGCTCGCGCAGGTGCGTCTCGAGCAGCGAGCGTCGCTCGGCCGGTGTCGCCGCACCGATCTGACCGAGCAGGCCCTCGGAGGCCACCGGCGCTGATTCGGCGTCGGCCAGGTCACGCAGGAGCGAGCGCGCGCCGGCGGCGTGGGCCCGCGACCATCGCGCCGCGTCGAACCGCATCACCAGCACGGTGCCCGCGGTGTGGCGCAGCCGTCCGAACGCCTCGATGCCGTCCTCGGGCGCGAGACTGGCGAGGCCGCGCGCGGCCAGGCGCCGCCCGCGATCCCGGCCGGCCGCTGCCATGCCCACGCGGGCCCACGGGCCCCACGCGAGGCTCAACGCGGGTCGGCCCTGGGCGCGGCGCCGCGCGACCACCGCGTCGAGGCCGGCATTGGCGGCGGCGTAGTTCGCCTGGCCGGGCGAGCCGAGCACGCCGATGACCGACGAGAAGCACACGAAGAAATCGAGCGGGGCCGAGCGCGTCGCCTCGTCGAGGTGAAGGGCGCCGTCGATCTTCGACGCCAGGACGCGCGAGAACCGGTCGCGATCGAGGTTGGCAATCACGCCATCGTCGAGCGCACCGGCGGCGTGGACCACGCCCCGCAGTGGACGCCGGGCGGTCGCGGCCGCGACGGCGCGCTCCACGTCGTCTCGCCGGGTCACGTCCCCGCGGACCACGCTGACCTCGGCGCCCAGGGCCCGCAGCTCGTCGAGCGTGCGGGCGACATCGTCCGCCGGCGCCCGGCGCCCCAGCAGGGTCAGGTGGCGCGCGCCGTGTGCGACCAGCCAGCGGGCGGCGATCAGACCGAGGGCGCCGAGCCCGCCCGAAACGAGATAGCTGCCCTCGGCGGTGACCGGAGCGGCATCGCCGCGAGGCGCCACCGGCATCCGCTGGACGAGGCGCGCCACGTAACGCGTTGCATTCCGGAGCGCCACCTGGTCCTCGACATCGCCGGCGACCAGCTCGTCGGCCAGCGCCGCGACATCGAGGTTGGCTGGATCGAGCGCCAGGTCCACCCGCGTCGCCTGCAAGGCGGGATGCTCGTACGCGACGACCGCGCCGAGACCCCAGACGGCCGCGGCGCCGAGCGAGGCAGAGCGGTCGATGGCAGTCGGACACTGGGCGCCGCGTGTGACGAGCCACAGTCGCGGCGGCCTGGCTTGGGTGCCACGGGCCAGGGCCTGCACAAGGGCCAGCGCACTCGCCCACCCGAGGTCGGCGGCAGCCGGCGCGGTCACCGAACCGTGCGGCTCGACGCCGATGCTCGCGAGGTGAACGCAGCCCGCGAAGGGGAGCCCGGCGGACCCGAGCGTGTCGTCGACACGGCCGGCGAGGGTCTCGGCCGCCGACAGGACGACGCAGCGGTCGCCAGCAGCCTCGAGCCGGTCGACCAGCGCGGGGAGGAGCTCATCCGGCTCCCCGACGATGAGCCAGCGCGCCCGTGAGCGGGTGGGACCGGCGGCGCTGCACGGCCGCAGCTGCCACTCCACGCCGTGGACGAGGTCGTCGATCGCACCGCTGGGAGCGAATCGGACCCCATGCAACTCCAGGATCGACCCGCCCGCGTCGTCGAGGAACCACAGGTCGCCGACCCGCGTCGTCGCCGCCTCATCGGTCCGCTCACGCGCGTACACCCAGGTCGCCCGGTCCAGTGACGCCCGCGCGTGGATGCGGCGAACCCCGCTCACTGTCCAGCCTTCGGGATGCTCATCGCCGGCCACGGTGGCGGTGAGCACACGCAGCCCGGCCCCCAGCGCCTCGGGATGCAGTGCACAGCGCTCGGCCGCGGGCGTCTCGGGCAGACGTCCGAGGCCTTCGCCGTCGCCGAGGCGGAGCGCGCCGAGCGAGGCCCGATGCCCGTGGGCCGGCCACCCGGCGATCCGGTTCACCGGCGTCTCCTCGGTGCGCGCCCGTATCGCGTCGAGATCGTGGCGAGCGCCGATCGCATCATCGACCCGTGGCGCCGACGGCACGGCGGCGCGCGCCAGGGTCGTCCACGCCGATCCGGTGGCTCGACCGAAGAGCTGGAGGCGGTGGCCGCCGTCGCTCGCCGGCTGCAGGGAGAGCTGCACGGTCACGTCGCCGTCGAGCGGGAGTTCTTCGACGAGCTCCACGTCGGCGAGGGTGAACGCGCCCGATCGGCCCAGCGCCAGGGCGGTCACGATCGGCTCGAGAGATGCGGCGGCCGACAGGCGGGTGACCTCGCCGGCGGCCAGGCACGGACGATCGACCGCCGCGAGCGTGCCTTCCCAGAGCTCAGCCCCGGGCCCGAGCGCGGCGGGCCTCACGTGCGCCGTCAGCCACGGATGTCCCGTCGTGGACGACGGCGCCCGGCGGGACCGGCTCGCCTCGAACCAGAACCGCTCTCGCTGCCACGGGTAGGCCGGCAGCGCCACCACGCAGTGATCGCCGGGGACCACCCGCGCCCAGTCGATCGGATAGCCGGCTCCCCACAGGGTCGCCAGCGACTCGAGCATCACGGCTCGCTCGTCCTCGTCGCGTCGGGCCGAGGGCACGACCAGCCCGCCGACGGTGCCCGCGTCGTGCAGCGCATCCTGCACCGCGCTCACGAGGATCGGATGCGCGCTCACCTCGATGAAGGCGTCGACACCCTCGGCGGCCAGGCGAGCCAGCGTCGACGAGAAGAGGACGGGGTCGCGAAGATTCCGCACCCAGTACGCTGGATCGAGCTCGGGGCCGTCCTGCACGGCGCCGGTCACCGTCGAGGAGAACGGCACCTCGGTGGGACCCGGGGCGAGCCCCTGCAGCCCGGCCAGCAGATCGGCGCGCAGGCCGTCGACGTGCGGGCTGTGCGAGGCGACGTCGACCTTCACCCGGCGGCAGAACACGCCGCGTCCCTCGAGCTCGCCGAGCACCTCGTCGAGGGCGCCCACATCGCCGGAGATCACCGTGGAACGCGGGCTGTTGGACACCGCGATCGACACCTGGTCCTCGCGCCCGATCAGAGCCCGGCGCGCCTCGTCGAGCGACAGCTCGACCATCGCCATGGCGCCGCGGCCGGCGATACCGCGCAGGAGTCGGCTTCGCGTCGCGATGACGCGCGCGGCGTCCTCGAGGGACAGCGCGCCGGCGACGTGGGCGGCGGCGACCTCGCCCATGCTGTGGCCCACGACGACGTCCGGCTCCACGCCCCACGCGCGCCACAGCGCGGCCAGCGCGACCTGGAGGGCGAACAGGATCGGCTGGGCGACGTCGATCCGCTCGAGCCGGGATCGCGCGACGTCGGCCGCCAGCTCGTCGAGGAGCGACCAGTCGACGTGCGGCGCCAGCGCGCGCTCGCAGCGCTTCAACGCCTCGGCGAATGCCGGCTCGCTCGCCAGCAGCGCCCGCCCCATGCCGAGCCACTGCGAGCCCTGGCCGGGAAACACGAACGCCACCCGGGGCCGGGTGGCCCTCGACCGGCGCGACACCAGGCCCGGGCGGGACTCGCCGCGCACGTATGCGCGCAAGCGCTCGGCCATCTCGCTCCGGCTGGTCCCCACCACGCCCAGCCGCTCGGTGTGGGCCGTGCGCCGGGCACTCGCGGTGTAGCACAGATCGCCGAGGCCGATGGTCACGGGGTTGCGCTCGAGCAGCGCGACCCATCGCTCCGCCAGGGCGCGCAACGCCTCCGGTGTCTTGGCGCTCAGGGGCAGCAGCCGGACGCCACTGTCATGGCGGGGATCGATCGACGGGGGCGTGGCCGGCGCCGCCTCCAGCACGACATGGGCGTTGGTGCCGGTCACGCCGAAGGAGTTCACCCCTGCGAACGCCGGCTGGAACTCGGCCGGCCACGGCGTCGGGGTGCGCGCGATGACCAGGGGCAACGTGTCCCACGCGATGCGGGGATTCGGCTCGGAGAAATGCAGGCTGGGCGGGACGAGCCGATGCTCGAGGCACAGGACCGTCTTGATCAGGCCGGCGATGCCGGAGGCCGCCTCGGTGTGCCCGATGTTCGTCTTGATCGAGCCCGTCAGACACGGCTGCCCGGGCGCGCGACCCTCGCCGAGGACCTCGCCGAGCGCGGCGAGCTCGACGGGATCGCCCACCCGGGTCCCGGTACCGTGGGCCTCGACGTAGCCGACACGGCCCGGCTCCACCCCCGCGGCCTGGTACGCCCGGCGCAGCATCGCGGCCTGCACGGTCGGGCTCGGGGCGACCAGCAGTCCGCTGCCCTGACCGTCGTTGTTGACCGCGCTGCCGCGGATCACGGCCCGGATCGGATCCCGATCGGCGAGCGCGCGCGCCAGCGGCTTGAGGAGCACGAGCCCCACCCCTTCGCTGCGGACGTAGCCCGACGCCCGCGCATCGCCGAACCGGCAGCGGGCGTCCGCGGAGAGCATCGCGGAGCGCGAGTACCCGATGGTGATGTGCGGCTCCAGGATCAGGTTCACGCCGCCCGCCAGCGCCATCGCGCTCTCGCCGCTGCGCAGGCTCTGGCAAGCCAGGTGCACCGCCACCAGCGAGGACGAGCACGCGGTATCGATCGTCAGGCTCGGTCCGCGCAGATCGAAGGCGTAGGACAGGCGGCCCGACGCCGCATAGCGACCGCCGCCGGTGGTGACGTACAGATCGACGTCGGGCGAACCGCCGAACATCTGCCCCTCGTACTCGCTCGTCCACATGCCGACGAAGACGCCGGTGGCGCTGCCGGCCACCCGCTCCTGTGTCACGCCTCCGTCCTCGAAAGCCTCCCAGGCGACCTCGAGGAGCAGGCGCTGCTGGGGATCGATGCACGCGGCCTCCCGAGGGGAGATGCCGAAGAAGGCCGGTTCGAAGCGATCGATCTCGGGGAGGAAGCCGCCCTGACGCGTCACGATCTTGCCGCGCGTCCCGGGCGCCGGGTCGTAGAAGGCCTCGACGTCGAACCGGCCGGCCGGGATGTCGGCGATGGCGTCGACCCCGCTCAGCACGAGCTGCCAGAGCGCCTCGGGGTCGGCGGCACCCGGGAAACGGCACGCGAGGCCGACGATGGCGATGGGCTCGAGGGCGGTCGTCGCGGCCGCCCGCGAGGTCGCGCGGTCAACGGTCATCGACGGCCACTGCCTCCAACCATCGTCTCCGGAACCAGGGCCAGCTCGCGTGACAGGGCGGCGAGGAGCTCCTCGCGCGCGCTCCGGATGAAGAAGTGGGTGCCGGCGAAACGCGTGAGCGTGAACTCTCCGCGCGTCTGGGCCCGCCAGGCGGCCAGCTCCGCCTCGTTGGCGACCGGATCGTCCTCGCCGCCGTAGACCGAGATCGGGCAGGCCAGCGGCTCTGCCTCGTCGCATCGGTAGTCCTCGACGAGGGCGAGGTCGGCGCGTAGACAGGGAAGCAGGAGCGCCATGAGGTCCGGATGGCGAAGCACCTCCGCTGGTACCCCGTCGTATCGTGTGCGGAGCTCGGCGAGGAACGCCGCGTCCGGCAGGTGCGCGAGCGGGGAACGTGGATTCGGAAGCTGCGGTGCATGGTGCCCGGACACGAAGAGATGGGCCGGCACCGGCGCGCCCTCGGCCCGCAGCCGCCGGGCCAGCTCGAAGGCGATGAGCGCGCCCATGCTGTGGCCGAACAGCGCGAACGGCATGTCGAGGTGGGGCCGGAGGACCTGGAGCGTGGCGTCCATCATCTCCGCGAATCGCGTATAGGCCGGCTCGCGGAGTCGGTTCTCCCGGCCGGGCAGCTGGACGGCACACACGTCGACCGTGGGCAGCTGGCGGGCCCACGGCATGTACACGGAGCCGCCGCCGCCGGCATACGGCAGGCAGAACAAGCGGACGCGCGCCCGCCGATCGGCGCCCGAGCGAAGCAACCAGGAGCTCGCGTTCACTCAGCAGCCTCCCGCACCGGTGCCGAGGCGATGGCACTGCGCGACGTCAGGGCTTCCGGGACCGGAAGACCGGTGGGCGAGGGAACCCGCGCCCATCGGGTATGCGAAGGGACCGGCAAACAGGGTCCGGGCCATGTGCCCGGCGTCTTCCAAAGAGCGCGGACCGGCGAATCCAGGCGGACTGGAAACGATCTCGTCACTCACGCGCGGTGCGGTGAAAGGCAAGGTGGATGCCATCTTGCCGGGATTCGTGAGGGGCAATCCCGTGTGTTCTTGAAAGGTTACGGGAAGGCCACATCCTGGGGGCGTGTTGCACCACGCAAACCTTGCGTTCAGCGCGCAATATTTGAGTGTGCACGATTCTCGTGAGTGTCGGCGAATTGACCGGTGGCGCGCGGGGCCCGCTCCGCACAGCGCAAGCTCCGCCGACAGGGTCCGACCCCTCCGACAGACCGAGGGGCGATCCCTCGGGGGGCTCGGGAATGGGGATCGGCTCCCGTTCCCAGGCCATACCGCTGGCATTGTGCTCAGCGCCGTTGAGATCGCCGCCTTGCCACCCGGGCGCAGCGTCGTCGGCAGTCCCGTTGGCCAGGGGGCCGACTGCGAGGAGGGCCAGGGTCACCAGGAGCGCAAGGAGCAGCCTGGGGCAAGGCACGGCCGGGGTCGTCTCGGTCCCCGGGGAGCGTTCGAGCATCCGCTTATTATGCACAAGGCACCGATCCGACGCCGACAGCGATCGGAGGCCTCTCCGGAGGCGGGTCCCCCCGGCAGGGCGGTCAGAACAGCTTCACCACCGCGGCATGGGCCATGACGACATCGGGGGACCGCTGGAGCGTCTCGCGGTATTTCGTCTCGAAGGGGCTGTCACCGCCCGACCGCAGCAGCGCGTGGACCGCGCGGAAGAAGCCGTCGACCTGGTCGTCGGCGAGCGGGCCCTCCGTCTCGTCGAAGGCTGCGTCGATCGTCGCGATCATGGCCGACAGCGAGCGCAGCCATGCGAACTGCTCGTGGTGCAGGACGAGCTGCAACAGGGCCGGCCCCGATGCCACCGGGCCGTGCATCACCTCGTAGCGGTCTCGCTCGTCGTCGAGGAGCATCTTGTGCAGCCGGGTCAGGCGGGCCCGGAGGTCGTGCAGGCTGGACGTCGTGCGGCTTCGGCCCGGCGGCATCGCAGGAGACATGGGTTCGATCTTCCAGGAACGAGCGGGTGTTGTCCACTCCCCACGGCTGCCGGCGTTGACTCTCTGCACGATTCGAGGATAATGGCGCGACTCGTTTTCCGGCCGCGCTCGCATCCGAGATTCAACCGTTCGATGAGGAGGCCGACGATGCGTTCTGTCCGGGTTGTCGCGTCCGTCCTGTTCGCGTTGATCGTCACCGTCGGCCCCGCCGCCGCCGCGCCCGAGGGTCAATTGACGTGGGGCGTCCACATCTCGCTGGCCCCGACGTGGTTCGATCCCGCCGAGACCCAGGGCCTCATCACGCCGTTCATGGTGATGTACGCGCATCCACGACGCGCTGGCCAAGGCGATGCCCGGCAACCCGACCGCGCCCAGCCTGGCCGAGTCGTGGCAGATGTCGCCCGACGGCCGCGTGTACGAGTTCACGCTGCGCAAGGGCGTGAAGTTCCACAACGGCGAGGCGATGACCTCCGAGGACGTGAAGTTCTCGTTCGAGCGCTACCGGGGCACCGCCGCCAAGCAGATCAAGGATCGCGTGGCTGCCGTGGAGACGCCGGGGCCGCTCCAGGTGCGGTTCCGGCTGAAGAACCCCTGGCCGGACTTTCTCACCTTCTACACGGCAGCCAGCGGGGCCGGCTGGATCGTCCCCAAGAAGCACGTCGAAAAGGTCGGCGACGACGCCTACAAGAAGGCGCCGGTCGGGGCCGGGCCCTACAAGTTCGTCTCCTTCACGCCCGGCGTCGAGCTCGTCATGGAGGCCTTCGAGGGGTACTGGCGGAAGACGCCCACCGTGAAGCGGCTCGTCTTCAAGGTCCTCGCGCGACGAGTCGACGCGGCTGGCTGCGCTCAAGCGGGGTGAGGTCGACATCGTGTACTCGATCCGCGGCGAGCTGGCCGAGGAGCTGGTGCGCACGCCCGGCCTCACGCTGAAGCCCACCGTCATCCAGTCCCCGCAGTGGATCAGCATGCTGGACCAGTGGGACCCGCGCTCGCCGTGGCACGACCGCCGCGTCCGGCTGGCCGCCAACCTCGCCATCGACCGCAAGACCATCAACCAGGCGATCACCCTCGGTCACTCGCGACTGACCTACAGCGTGATCCCCAGCACCTTCGACTTCTTCTGGCAGCCACCCGCCTATGCATTCGACCCGGCCCAGGCCAAGAAGCTCCTCGCCGACGCCGGCTACGCCAACGGCTTCGACGCCGGCGACTACTACCTGGACATCGCCTACGCCAACGTGCAGGAGGCCGTCGCCAACTACCTGCAGCAGGTGGGCATCCGGACCAAGCTCCGCCCGCTGGAGCGCGCGGCCCACTGGAGCACCTACACCGACAAGAAGTACAAGAACCTGGCCTACACGGCGAGCGGCGCCTTCGGCAACGCGGCGACCCGGCTGGAGAGCTTCGTCGTCACCGGCGGGGCGTTCGTCTACGGCGGCTACCCGGACATCGACTCGCTCTTCAAGGACCAGGCGGCCGAGCTGGACCGCAAGAAGCGCGAGGCTTTGCTCCACAAGATCCAGCAGCTCATGCACGAGAAGGTCATGCACATCCCGATCTGGGAGCTGGCCTTCATCAACGGCCACGGGCCGCGCGTCCAGGAGTCGGGGCTCGGCCTCATCCCCGGCCACGCCTACTCGGCGCCCTACGAGGACGTGAAGCTCAAGGGCAAGTGATCAGGGGGCGACCGCCTGCCCCATCTCCTGCACCCGCCTTCGCACGAGGTCGAGGTGCACGCGCAGGTGGTAGTAGGCGTCGGCGTAGCCGAGCGGCACCCGGAGGGCCCGGATCTCGTCCTCGATGCGCTCGAGCCGGGTCAGCAGCTCGGAGCACTCCTCCGGCGAGGGCCGCTGGGTGAGGATCTGGTCGGCGTCCACCACGTCGCGGTAGCGCTTGATGATCTTGGAGCGGATGCGCCAGGCATAGACCGCGGGCACCAGGCGCGCCAGCGGCACCAGCACGAGCAGCGGCAGCAGCAGCACCTTGACCCGGTCAGCCAGCGTCGCTGCCCAGAACGGCAGGTAGCGAGCCAGCAGCGGCGGGCCCGACTTGTGGTACCGCTCGGCTTCGCCCATGAGCGGGAACTCCAGATACTCGGGCGAGGGAAACTGCTTGGCCGCCTCGAACATCCCCCGCTGGCCATGCACGGAGGCGGCCGTCACCAGGATCAGATCCACCAGCGCCGGGTGGAAGTCGGTACGAACGACCAGGGTGGCGGCCGGCGCCAGCAGCAGCGTCTCTCGTGGCGGCCAGTTCGACTCCAGACTGATGCCCCCGGCGGGCATGACGAGCTTCGTCAGGAATGGAAACCTCTTCGTGTAAGCGTCGGCCCGGGGAAAGCTCAGGAGCGCGATCCCGGGGGTGCCGAACATCTCCCGTACCGTCGGCGAGGCCGGCCCCGCCACGAGGAACACGGTGTCGACGGCGCCCCCGCGCAGCGCGTGGACGGCCTCGATGCCCGTCAGCGGGAGCACACGAGCCGTCGAGGGACTGATGCCGTTGGCGGCCAGCAGGGTGAGCGCGAGCGTGCGGGTGCCGCTGCCCTCCGGACCGACGGCCAGGCGTCGGCCTCGTAGCTCGCGCAGGTCGGTCGGGCCAGGATCCGCGCGCGAGAAGACCCAGAGCGGCTCGTAGTACAGACTCCCCAGCGACACCAGCCTGTCCGAGGCCGCGCCGCTGCTGGTCCCGCCCTGGACGAAGCCGATGTCGACGCCGCTCTGGGGATCCTCGAGAAGGTGGATGTTCTCGACGGCGCCGGAGGTCGGTCGCACCTCGAGCGTGATGCCCTCTCGGGCGAGCCGTGTGCGGTACTGCTCGGCGAATCGATAGTAGGCGCCGTCGGCACGGCCGGTTGCGATGACCACCCGGCTGGGTGGCGCCGGCTTCACCCACTGGAACGCCACGACGAACGCGATGACGACCGCGATCGTGACCGGTCCCACCACGGCCAGCTGTTCCCGCCACGCCCACCACGACTTCATCCCGTCCCCGCCCGCTCGCGGAGCGTCTTGCGGTCGATCTTCCCGGCCGGGGTCTTGGGCAGCTCGTCCACGATCTCGATGGCCCGCGGGTACTCGTGCTTGCTGAGACGGTCCTTGACGAACTCCTGGAGGTCACGGGTGAAGGCCGCCGTCTTGCCGGCGGCGACGACGTACGCCTTGGGGATCTGGCCACGCAGCTCGTCGGGGACGCCGATCACAGCGGCCTCCCGCACGTCGGGATGGCCGAGCAGGGCCTGCTCGATCTCCAGCGCGCTCATCGTCCACCCGGCCGAGATGATCACGTCGTCGGAGCGGCCGGCGTGGAAGAAGTAGCCGTCGACGTCGACAGAGCCGCGATCCTTCACGCGGAACCACTCGCCCCGGCGCCGGACGGCGATCTCGCCGAGCTGACCGGGCGGCAGCGGCCCGTCGTCGCCGACGACGGCCACCTCCCAGCCCGGGGCCGCCTGGCCGAGCGCCCCCCGCCGGACCTCGTAGCCCTCGAAGCCGGGATAGTTGACGATGATCACCCCGACTTCGGTGCTGCCGTACATGCTGCACGGCTTCCGCCCGAACGTCTGCTCGACGAACTCCCACGTCTTGCCGTCCATCGGCTCGCCGGTGAACGACAGCTTCTCCGGTGTGAACCGCCGGTCGCCGGCGGCCCCCGACTCGCGGATCATCCGGTAGACCGTCGGCGCCGCCGCCAGGTTGCTGATGTCGAAGGCGCGTAGCGCCTCGACGATCCGGCCCGGGCTGAACTTCCCCGCGTAGCTGCCGACCGCGATCCCCAGCGCCAGGGGCGCCACCGTGCCGTGCCAGAGTCCGTGGCCCCACGCCGGCGACGACGGGCAGAAGTACCGATCGCCCGCCCGCAGCCCGACGCCGTAGAGCGCGGCGACCATCAGCGTGACCACCGAGCGGTGGGTGTGGCGCACGGCCTCAGGCAGCGCGCGCGTGGTTCCCGACGTGTACTGGAACAGCGCGAGCTCGTCGGGCCCGGTGGCCGGCACGTAGCGCGGGGACGCCGCCCGCAGACGCTCGGCCAGCGCGTCCACGGCGACGACGGTGACGCCGGGGAAGCGCGCGCGCCAGCGCTCGGCGTCGTGCGCCACGACCAGCATCCGGGGCCGGCAGTCGTCGATGCGGAGCGCCAGTCCGTCGGGTCCGAACAGCGTGAACAGGGGGACGGCGACGGCGCCGCGCTTGACCGTCCCGAACACGGCCCCATAGAAGGCCAGCGAGGGCTCCAGCATGATCGCCACCCGCTCGCCGCGACCGACGCCGGCTTCCTCGAGGACATTGGCGAAGCGAGAGGACCAATCGGCTAGGGCGCCGAAGTCGTGCTCCTCACGCCGGCCGTCGGCGAACTGGATGCGCAGCGCCGTGCCCTTGCCCACGTGACGATCGACGCACTCGTGGGCCAGGTTCAGGCGCTGCCGATCGCCGTCCACCAGCTCCCACAGCGCGTCCCAGCGGAACTGCTCCCGCGCCTCGGGGTAGCGGCGCACGTCCAGGATCGAGGTCATCGCGTGGGCAGCACGACCTCGGCGGTCCCGGCGGCGATCACCTCGCCGCGCTGGTTGGTGCCGTCGATCTCCAGCGTCACGACGCCGCCCGGCGCCTTGCCGGTGACGCGGCCCCGGCACCACGTGGTGTCGCCGATCAGGTTGTGACGCAGCACCTTGGCGTGCAGGCGGCGCAGGAAGCCGCCATCCCCCATCCAGTTGGTGACGAGGTGGCCGAGCCAGGCGACGCGCTCGGGGCCGTAGTCGTAGGCGCCGGGGACACCGACGGCGCGGGCCATCGCCTCGTCCCAGTGCACGCGCTCGGGCGGCTCCGGCACCCCGAACCCGTTGGGAATGCCCAGCGCGGGATGGCGCTCGAACATGTCGAAGGCGAGACCGTGCGCGCGCACGTAGAGGCTGCCCCAGCCCTGCACGAAGGCGACGACCGAGGTCACGGTCAGCGGCCCCTTCACCACCTCGGGCATCGCCTCCCCCACCGTCACGTCCTCCCAGTAGCGTGGGGTCGCGCCGCGGATCGCCTCCGTCGCATACGCCTGCTTGATGGCGGCCAGCTCGGCGGCCGAGTACTGGTGCGGTCCCTCCGAGGAGTACTTGCCGCGCTCGCGCGCCGTCTCCCGCTCAGTGCGGAAGCACCAGGAATCGGCCTCACAGACGACTTCGCCCCGCTGGTTGGTGAAGGTCGTCCGGTAGATCTGCTGGATCGCGCGCTTGGCGAACTTCGACGGTTTCTCGATCAGCGCGTGGAGCACGCTCTCGCCCACGACGCGATCGTCCATCCGGATCGGGCGCTCCCAGCGGAAGTCGGTCCCCGCGTACATCGCGTGGATGCCGGGCAGGCCGCCGACGTAGCCGGACACGATCCGGTCCAGCGCGAACAGGATCGTCGGCGGGGCAACGCCGGCCGCGGTCCAGTACGGGTTGCGGTCGCCGATGCCGTGGGCCCAGTGGCGGATGGCGTCGCGGGTGGCCACCTCGATGTAGGGCTCGGGACGACGCACCGGCTTGCCGAGCCGGGCCTGCAGATTGGCGAGCGCCTCGGGCGTGATGGAGGGAAAGCGCGTGGAGGCCAGCGTGGTCATGCGGTCATCCTCTCGTCGTCACCGGAGTCCGAGCACGTTGAGAACGCTCCAGGTCAGCCGGGGCCGGAATGTGTTGGCACATGGGCAGCGTCAGCATAGCGCGCCCGGTCCCGGCGAGTCGCCGGGGAGTGTCGCGTCGGGCTCAGCCCTTCCGGCCGCCCGCCATCATGCGCAGGAACGCCGGCGACAGGCGGGGATCGAGCGTATCGCGGATGCCGTCGCCGAGCAGGTTGAAGGCCAGCACCGTGACCGTGATGGCCAGGCCCGGGAAGAAGGCCAGCCACCACGGCGGCACCAGGGCGGTGATGGAATCGGCCAGCATGTTGCCCCAGGTCGGCGTCGGCGGCGGCACGCCGACCCCCAGGAAGCCGAGCGCCGCCTCGATGACGATCGCCACGCCCAGGTGAGTGGTGGCCAGCACCAGGTAGGGCGCGATGCACTGGGGCAGGACGTGCAGGGTCATGATCCGCAGCGCCGAGCCGCCGCTCGCCCGCCCCGCCTCCACGTACGGCATCTCGCGCACCGACAGCGCGACCGAGCGGATGACGCGGCCACCGAAGGGGATGCGAGTGATGGCGATGGCGAAGATGACAGCCTGCAGGCCGGTGCCGATGGCCATCGAGATGGCCATGGCCAGGATGAGGTCGGGGAACGCCTGCATGATCTCCATGATCCGCTGGCTCACGAGGTCGAAGCGTCCGCGCAGGTAGCCGCACGCGACGCCCCACAGCGAGCCGACCGTCGTGCCCAGGATGACCGCCGAGAACGCCACGAACAGCGAGGTGCGAGCGCCGTAGATCACCCGGCTCAGCGTGTCGCGACCGACCTGGTCGGTGCCGAGCAGGCTCTGGGCGTCGGGCGGTTTGTTCATGCGGCGGAAGTCCGCCTTGAGCGGGTCGCGCGGCGCCAGCAGCGGCGCCGCCAGCGCGACGAATACGATGGCCAGCCCCACCACGCCCCCGATGGCCGACAGCGTGTTGCGGCGGGAGAAGCGCACGAGCTCGGCCACGACGGCCTTGAGCGCGGGCGCCCGGCGGGCGTTCGACGCCGGCGGCTCGGCAGCCCCGACGGCGGCCTCGGCCATCAGCTGTACCGGATGCGTGGGTCGAGCCACGCGTAGCTGAGGTCGACGAGGACGTTGACCGCCACGAAGATGACCGCGTAGAGGAGCACGAGGTTCTGCACCACGATGATGTCGCGCTCGATCACCGCCGTCACCAGTGCGCGCCCCAGCCCCGGCACGCCGAAGGCCTGCTCGACGGCCACCGAGCCGCCCAGCACGAAGCCGAGCAGGACGCCCGAGATGGTGATGACCGGGAGCAGCGCGTTGGGCAGGGCGTGGCGCATGACCACGAACCCCTCCCGCAGCCCCTTGGCCCGGGCGGTGCGCACGAAGTCCTCGCTGATCACCTCCAGCAGGCACGAGCGCGACATCCGCGCGATGTAGGCGCCCTGGGCGAGGCCCAGCACCAGCGCGGGCCCGATGACGATCTGCAGGTTCTCCCAGGGGCTCTGCCAGAGGTGGACGATGACGATGGGCGCCTTGTAGCCGAACCAGAACAGCAGGGCCAGCACGATCAACATCCCCATCCAGAAGCCGGGGACGGCGATGAACAGCACCGAGAGCGCGCGGGCCACCCCGTCGGGAAGGCTGTTGGGTTTGAAGGCGCTCAGGATACCCACCGGGAGCCCGACCAGCCACGAGACGACCAGCGCCAGCACCGCGATCTCCGCACTGATGGGACCGCGGTGGAGGATCTGCTCGGCCACGGTGTCGCCCCGGAAGAACGACTTGCCGAGCCGGCCGGCGCCGATGTCGACGAGCCAGCGGCCGTACTGCACGGGCAGCGGGGCGCTGAGGCCGAGGTCGGCCATGATGCGCTCGCGGTCGGCCGGCGTCATCCGGGCGTGGCCCTCCACCCCGAGGATGGCCACGAGCGGGTCCCCCGGCAGGATCCGGAGGATCACGAAGATGCTGATCGACACCCCGAGCAGCGTGATGGCGGCATACACGGCCCGGCGCGCCAGGTATTTCCTCATTCGAGGTGGGGGGCCCCGAGATGGCCCCCCACACCCCCCAGCGTTCGGGGAGCCCCGGCGGAGCCGGGGTCCCCCTCTTTAGCCCGCTCGACTGGACGCGCGGCTGAGCGTTCTGCCTCGCCCTTCGTTACCGCGTCTATCCGAGCCAGGCGTTGTCCCATCGGACCACGTCGTAGATCCCGAAATAGGTGTTCGGGTTTTGGCCTTTGCACCTTGTTAAACCAGCCGTCGTAGATCTGCTCGTACGACACGGGGATCAGCGGCGGATCCATCTCGAGCATGTCCTCGGCCTTGCGGACCATGGTCTTGCGCCGGCTGTCGTCGACCTCGCGCTCGATCTGGCTGGCCAGGTCGTGGAAGGCCGCATTCGTCCAGCGCGAGTAGTTCTGCGGGCCGTTCTTGCCGTACCAGGCGCTGAAGATGTCGGACGGGTCCATCAGGGTGGAGACGATGGCGCTGATGGCCAGGTCGAAGTTGCCGGCCTGGGCCTCGTCGAACCACACCGACGTCTGCACCACGCGGAGGTTACTCTCGATGTTGAGGTTCTCCTTCAGCATGGCCTGGATGGCCACCGCCCACAGCTTGAAGGTCGGGATGTCGCGGACGACGAAGTCGAGGTTCTTGAGGCCGTTGGCGTACCCGGCCTCCTTCATCAGCCGCTTGGCTTCCTGGACGGCCGCCTTGGGATCCTTCTGGTAGCCGAGCTTCTTCTCCAGGTCCGCGCGCGGCGTGGACATCTCGTGGAACGGATACACGAAGCCGCCCACCTGCATCGGCGCGGTGTCCTTCACGACCTCCACCAGCGTGTGGCGGTCCATCGCGAGGTGGATGGCCCGGCGCACTTTCGGGTCGGCCAGCGCCTTGTTCTTCTCCATGTTCGTCCAGAACGCCTGGATGACGGACTGGTTGAAGACCCCGGCGGTCATGCCCTGGGTCTCCTTCACCTTGCGCCAGCTCACGGGGTCCAGCAGCCGCGCGTAGTCGACGCGGCCGGACAGGATCGACGCGCCCAGCTCCGGCGTGAACGGCAGGAAGTGGTAGATCTCCAGCTTGTCGACGAGCGGCAGCCCCTTGTTCCAGTAGTCGGGGTTGCGCTCCATGATCCAGACTTCCTTGTCCTTGCGCGAGACGTGCTTGAAGGGCCCGGTGCCCGGGTAGGCCATCACCTGGCGCAGGTTGCCCTGGTTCTCGTCCAGCGTCTTCTTGCGCACGATGATGTTCCAGCCGCTGGCGAAGGCGCCCAGCATGTACGCCTTGGGCCGCGCCTCGGTCATCCGGAACTCGATCTTGTGCGGGATCGACCACGACGATCTCGCCCACCGTCGCGAACAGCGGCGTGCGGGGGATGACCACACCCTTGGGTGGATTCCGGATGCGGTCGTACGTGGCCTTGACGTCCTCGGCGGTGAAGTCGGCGCCGTCGTGGAACTTGACGCCCTTGCGCAGGTGGAACGTGTACTTCTTGTTGTCCGGCGAGATCTCCCAGCGCTGGGCGAGGTCCGGGATGATCGTCTGCCCGTCCTTGGGGCTGCGTCGCAGCAGGGTGTCGTACATCGGGCTCTGGGGGCCGATGTTGGCCACCGTCCCGGACTGGTGCACGTCGAAGTGGGCGGGAGCGTTGTGCACGGCATAGCGCAGCGTGCCACCGCGCTTGGCCGCGGGATCGGGCCGGAAGGTGGCGTCCTGGGCCCCCGCGGCCCCCGGCACCGACAGGCGGCCGGCCACGACGACGCCGGCCCCGGCCAGACCCGCTCGCTTGAGGAAGGTACGGCGGTCGACGGTTTCCGGGGACTGCGGAGCGGTCGAGCGGTCGCTCATGGGCTTCCTCCTAGAAGCGGATGCAGGCCTGAAAGCTGAGGGACCATAGCAGAACTCCGCCCCGACCGCATCACGCACCGCGGAAACGGCCGGCCACGGTGAAGCGACCCCCGCCCAGGGGCGTCAGCACGACCATCTCGGCCGGCGCCGGGTTGATGCCGGTCAGCGCTGCGATGGTCGAGCCATGGGTGACCAGGACCAGATTGCCGCCGGTCCGGCGTTCGCCGGCCAGCGATTGCAGCTCCCGCACCTGGTCGGCCCGGTTCTCGGGGCGCCCGAAGAGGTTGCCGAGCGGCCACCACGGCTCGGCCGCACCGAAGGCCAGGCGCCCGGTCTCCAGGCAGCGGCACCACGGGCTCGACAGCACGCGGGCGACCGGGATGCCGCGGGCGCGGAACGCCTCGCCGAGGCGGCGGGCGTCGCCCCGGCCCTCGTCGGTGAGGTTGCGCTGGGTGGCGCAGTCGTCGAGGCGGAAGGCCGGCGGGTCGCCGACGCCGGGGGTGGTGATCGCGTGGCGGACCAGCACCACCTGGCCACCGCCCTTCAGCAGCGTCCACAGGGGCTCGTCGGCAGCTCCCCCCGCGGTGGCGACGGTCAGGGCGACGAGGAGGGCGGCGAGCACGTCAATCCTCGCCGGCTAGGACAGCAGCAAGACGAGCATCAGCAGGAGGGCGACGAGAACGAGGCAGCCGTAGAACCCGGTACGTATCCGCCACAGCAGGGCCCGCTCGGCGCGGGCCTCGGCGGCCAGCGCCATGCGCAGCTTGCGCTCGGCCTCGGCCTGCGGATCGCTCTTGCGGTCGTCATTCATGCTGCGCGAGGGATGGCCCCGTCACTCGACGCGGGCCTCGAACCGGCAGTGCGCGGCCCCGGCCGCCGCGCACTGGGTCTCGACGACGTGGGCCGGCCGCTCGAGCGTCAGGATGGCCAGCGACTCGAGGACGCCGCGGGTAAGGTGGCACACCGGCGACGCGGCGGCGCCGTAGGCCTCGGCGAACGGCGAGCGCCGGACCGTCACCACGAGCCCGTCGCCCGCGAAGCGTTCGAGGGCGAACTGGCCCCACCCCAGCGCCCCACCCATCGCGACCAGTCGTCGCGCGCGCTCCTCGCCTGCGCCAGCCAGCGTCACGGTCGCCCTCGCGCCACCCGCGCGGCCGCCGGCGGCCAGGCAGTCGGAGGCCTGGCGGCCGGCCGCGACCTCCACCGACTTCTGCAGGGCGGCCAGCGTCTCGGGCCGAATCAGCAGATAGCGGGCCCCGTTGATCGTCAGCGCGCCGGCCCCGTCGTCCTCGAGGGGCAGCGCCAGCGTCACCGGATCACCCGCGACCAGGCATGCGAGTCCCAGCCGTCGTGGAAGAACGCGCGCACCTCGCGCTGGGTGAGGTCACCGAGGCCGAGGTGATCGAGGGCGCGCCCGCCGCTCAAGTCGCGGCCGAGCAGGGCGCCGAAGACGCCGAGCAGTCCGGACACCGCCGGCGTCGCCACCCCGGCGGTGCGGCCGGCCGACTCGAACAGCGTCAGCCCCAGCGCCACGTCCTCGGTCACGTAGCGGTGCTCGTAGCTGACGACCTCGCTCCACAGGCCGCTCTGCACCACCTTCTGTCGGGCGCCGGTGCCGTAGAGACCCTCGGCCGCGCGCGCCTCGTCGTAGTAGGTCGCCAGCTCGTAGTGCGGCGCCGGGTAGCCCAGGCCCCGCCGTGAGGCCAGCCGCTCGGCGTCGACCGCGTCGATGAGCCGCCGCGCGCTCGCCGTCGTCCCCGCCGCGTGGATGTCGAAGCGGCCGCCGTCGATCGAGCCCGCGTTGACCAGCACCAGGGGCGGGTGGATCACCACGCCGGCGTTGGTGAGGGCGGCGTCCAGGACGTCGACGCACGGTCGCGCCGCCGGGAACAGCGCGGTGATGCGCGGCAGCGCCGCCGTCGAGCGGGACGCCGGGAACACGCCCACCGGCAGGTTCGCCGCCCGCACCGGGGCGGCAACCGTGGTGGGGCCGGTCTTGCGGGCCAGGTATGGCAGCGTGCCCGTCTCCGCGAAGGCCAGCGGCAGCGTGGCGCCCGCGCGGGCCAGCCCGCGGGCCAGCACGAAGCCGCCGAGCGTACCGGGGGTGAGCAGCACCACCTCGCGGCCGGTCAGCCGTCCGGCCAACCGCGTGGCGAGGTCGTCGTGGCAGGTCGCCGGCAGCGGCACCACGACGACCTCGGCGCCGTCCAGCGCCTCCTTGATGTCAGCGGTGGCGCGATCGAGGCGGGCTTCACCCTGCCGCCCCTCGGCCACCAGCGTGATGATGCCCGCGGCGCGGACCGGGGCCAGCTCGCTCTCGGATCGCCGCCACAGCCGGACGCGGTGACCGGCCAGGGCGAGATCCGCCGCGGTCGCGTAGCCGCCGTTGCTTCCGCCGAGCACCGTCACGTTCACAGGCCCGCCTCCCCCTCGATCGCCGCTCGTCCTTGCCTCACTTCACCACTCCTTCCCGGCGGAGAGCCGCGAGGCGCTCGGTCGGGTACTCGAGCAATTCCGTCAACACGCGATCCGTGTGCTGGCCGAGCGCCGGCGCCGCCGTCACCGGCAGCGCCGGCGCGCCGTCGACCTTGATCGGCGTCCCCAGCGTGGGCAGCGGGCCGTGGGTCGGATGCTCCACCTCGACGACCATGTGGCGATGGCGCACCTGGGGATCCGACAGCACCCGATCCACCGCAAGGATCGGCGCGGCCGGCACCCCGGCCGCGTGCAGCCGCGCCAGCCAGTCCTCCGTGGTGCGCTCGCGAAACACCGTCTCGATCAGCGGCATCAGCACCTCGCGGTGGACGAGCCGCTGGCGGTTGGAGGCGAACCGCGGGTCGCCCTCCCACTCGGCGCGCTCGAGCGCGTGGCAGAACCCGCCCCAGAACTTCTCGGCGAAGACGGCGACGATCAGGTGGCCGTCGCGCGTGGCCAGCGCCTGGTACGGCACGACCGAGGCATGGCCGGAGCCCATGCGCCCCGGCACCCGGCCGTCGGCCCAGAAGTACTGCGCGATGTAGGTGAGCAGCGAGACCTGGCAGTCGAGCAGCGAGAGATCCAGATGCGCCCCGCGGCCGGTCCGCGTGCGCCGCAACAGCGCGCCGGCTACCGCGAAGGCGCCGAACATCCCGCCGGCCAGGTCGCCCATCGGCAGCCCCATGCGCGCCGGCCGCCCGCCTTCCTCACCGGTCAGCGACATGGCGCCGCCCATGGCCTGCAGGGCGAGGTCGAACGCCGGCCAGTCGCGGTAGGGCCCGTCCTGGCCGTAGGCGGAGATCGAGCACAGGACCAGGCCGGGGTTGACGCCGGCCAGCGTCGCGTAGGCCAGCCCCAGCCGCTCCATCACGCCGGGCCGGAAGTTCTCCCACACCACGTCGGCGTGGCGGGCCAGATCGAGGAAGACCTCGCGCCCGGCCGGGCGGCCGAGGTCGATCGCGATCGACTGCTTGTTGCGGTTGATCGACAGGAAGTACGCGCTCTCGCCGTCGGGCAGGAAGGGCGGCCCCATCACGCGCATCGGATCGCCGCCGTCGGGTTCCTCGATCTTGATCACCTCGGCGCCCATGTCGGCCAGCAGCATGGAGCCGTAGGGCCCGGCCAGCATCCGGGACAGGTCGAGCACGCGCACGCCCTCGAACAGGTTCACGCCAGCCGGCTCGCGAGCGCGGCGTGGACCGCCGCCGGCGTGATCGGCAGCTCGGTGAAGCGCACGCCGGTGGCGTCCTTCACTGCGTTGGCCACCGCCGCCGAGACCGGGATGACCCCCGACTCGCCAAGGCCCTTGGCGCCGAACGGCCCCTCGGCGTCGCCCGCCTCGATCAGGCGGACGATCAGCTCCGGCATGTCGTCGGCCTTGAGCATCGCGTAGTCCATGAACGACGCGGTCAGGATCTGCCCCTCCCGCACGATCAGCTGCTCGCTCAGCGCGTAGCCGAGCCCCATGTGGATGCCGCCGTGGACCTGCCCCTCGGCGGCCAGCGGGTTGAGCGCGCGACCCACGTCGTGGGCGGAGACGATCCGACGCACGCGGATGCGGCCGGTCGCCGTCTCCACGTCGAGCACGGCCGCCTGCGCCGCGAACCCGTAGGTGGCCGACACGTTGCCGCGCAGGTCTTTGTCGAGCATCTCCGTGGGCGGATCGTAGAACGCCTCGGCCACCAGCGTCTCGCCTCGCTCGCGCATATGGCCGGCCCGGGCCGCGCGGTCGTAGGGAATGCGCCGGGCCGGCTCGTCGCCCACGAAGATGAAGCCGTCGGCGCTGCGCAGCCGCTCGGCCGGCGCCTCCAGCTCGGCCGCGGCCATGGCCAGGAGCCGCGCGCGCAGCTTCTCGGCGGCCAGGCGGGCGGCGTTGCCGGCGATGAACGTGGTCCGGCTGGCGTGGGCACCGACGTCCCACGGCTTGATCGTGGTGTCGGAGTTGACGACGTCCACGCGATCCAGCGGCACGCCGAGCGTCTCGGCGACGATCATGGCCAGCACGGTCTCCGACCCCTGACCGATCTCGGTGGCGCCGGTCACGAGCGAGACGCGCCCGAAGTCGTCGAGCTTGACGATGGCGCCGCAGCCGTCGGAGCGGTAGATGCGGGCGCCGCCCCCGACGTGGAACATGGCGGCGTAGCCGACCCCGCGCGTCCAGCCGGCGGCCGGCGCCGGCACGCCCCGGGCGGCGTCGGCCAGCGCGTCGAGGCACTCGGGCATCGCGCAGGACGAGATCGTGAAGCCCTGCGGGATTGGCGTCGCCCGGTCGGGTGACGTTGCGGCGGCGGATCTCCAGCTTCTCGAGGCCGAGGCGCTCGGCCAGCTCGTCCATCTGGCTCTCGACGGCGAAGGTCGATTCGAGGTTGCCGTAGCCGCGCATCGAGCCCGAGTAGGGGTTGTTCGTGTAGGCGATCGTGGTGTCGAAGCGCACGACCGGGCACCGATAGAGACCAGCCACCGTCGAGAGCATCACGTAGGGCGTGGTCGAGCCCCACGAGACGTAGGCGCCGTTGTCGATCACGACGTGGCAGTCGCGGGCCAGCACCCGGCCGTCGGCGGCCGCCGCCGTGCGCAGCCGGATCGTGCACGGCTCCCGGGTCGGGCACGCGATGAATTCCTCGAGGCGCTCGAACTCGATCTTCACCGGCCGCCGCACCCGCCGGGCCAGCAGCGCGGCGATGACGTCGATCGGGTAGAGGTCGAGGCCCCGCCCGAAGTTGCCGCCGACGGGCGGCTGCAGCACGCGCACGCGGTCGCCGGTCGTTCCCAGCGCCTGGGCCAGGTCTCGCTGATAGAGGAACGGCACCTGGGTCGTCGACCACATCGTCAGCCGGTCCTCGAGATCCCAGTCGGCGATCGCCACCATCGTGCCCAGGCAGGCCGGGGTGACGAAGTTCAGCCGGTACTCACCCTCGACCACGGCGGCGGCGGCGGCGAACGCGGCCTCGACGTCGCCGTGGCTGAACTGGTAGCGCAGGTCGGTGTGATTCGTCGGCCGCCTCTCGTGCACCAGCGGCGCGCCCGGCCGCACCGCCGCCACCGGATCGAACACGGCGGGCAGCTCTGCGTACTCGACCTCGATGAGGTCGAGCGCTGCCTCCGCGATGGTCGGGCTCTCGGCCGCCACCGCGGCGACCTCGTCGCGCACACAGCGGACCTTGTCCGTCTTCAGCGCGACCTGGTCCTTGGCGAAGCCGAACGGGTGCTGCTCGACCTCGACGCCGGTGAGCACGGCCAGCACGCCGGGCAGCGCCGCCGCCCGTGTCGTGTCGATCCGCACGATCCGCGCGTGGGGGTGCCGGGCTCTCAGGATCTTGCCGTGGACCAGCCGCGGCAGCGTCAGGTCGTGCAGGTAGCGCGTGCGGCCGGTGACCTTGTCGGCCCCGTCGCGCTTGGGCACGTCCTTGCCGATGACGGCCAGCGTGGTCACCTCGCCCGGCCTGCCCTCACGCCAGCGAGCCCACCCGCAAGCGCTCGTAGAGCATGCTGATCCACTCGGCGTGGGCGGCGTCGCGCCAGACCTGAAAAAACGGCGAGGCCTGCATCTCCCTGAACTCGTGGCTCGCGCGGTCCCGGGTCTCCTCCGACGTCTCGCCCGGCTTCGGCGAGGTCTGGGCGGCGCGGATGCGGTCCTTGCGGTAGACCTGCGGGAACTCCGTGTAGCGGTACAGCTCCCGCATCTCGCGCGTGAAGAACACGACGACCGGGATCGACTGGTAGGTCGTGCCGTCGCGCCGGTTCAGGTATCGCGCCATCAGATCGGCGTTCGGCGACTCCCGGGGGTCGGGCTCGGGGGTGGCGCCGAAGCGCTGACCGTCGCGCGGGAAGATGCGCAGCTCGAGGCCGACGGTGTCGGCGACCTTGGCCAGCAGCGGGATGTCTCGGCGGCAGTCCGACGACCATTCCTCGGAGAGCGCCAGCACCTTGGCCGGTCCACTCGGCTGGCCCACGAGCCACGTCCACGCCGCCTGCTGGGCCGCTGACAGCTGCGTGGCGTCGTACGTCTCTTGCAGGTGAGCGCTCCAGCGCCGGCCGGAGCCGCCGGGCGACGCCTCCCGCTTCAGGTTCTCGGGCGTCGCCGTGAAAGACACGTACTGCGCAAATGTCATCCCCTGCCCGAACCGCTCCGCCGTCACCATCGCACGGGCTCCTTGTGCTCGCCGAAGACGCGCTTCATCGCCTGACAGATCTCACCCAGCGTCGCGTACACCTTCACGGCCTCGAGGATCGGCGGCATGAGGTTGGCCGTGCCGCGCGCCTCGTCGCCCAGGCGGCCCAGCGCCGCCTGCACGGCGACACCGTCGCGGTCGCGCCGCACCCGGGCCAGCTTGGCGAGCTGGGTCTCGGACACCCGGGGATCGAAGGCGTACAGCTCCACGTCCTGGTCGGCCTCGGCGGCCCGCTCGCCCACGTGGCAGTTGACGGCCACCTTGGGGATCTCGCCGGAGACCATCGCCTGCTCGAACCGGTAGGCCTGACGGGCGACCTCGGCCTGGATGGCGCCGGTCTTCACAGCCTCGACGATGCCGCCCATGCGCTCGACCGCCGCGAGCTCCTCGACGATCTTCGCCTCCATCTCGTTGGTCAGCGCCTCGACGTAGTAGGACCCGGCCAGCGGGTCCGCGGTGTCGGCGGCGCCCGATTCCTCGGCGCAGATCTGCATCGTCCGCAGCGCGATGAGCTGGGCCTTGGGCGACGGGATCGTGTACGCCTCGTCGTAGGTGGGCAGCGCCATCGTCTGCGCCCCGCTCAGCGCGCCGGCCAGCGCGATGTAGGCGCCGCGCACGATGTTGTTCTCCGGCTCCTGCATCGTGAAGGCGGAGCCGCCGCCGCCGATGAGGGAGCGGAACATCCACGACTTCGGGCTCTGGGCCCCGAACCGCTCGCGCAGCATCCGCGCGTAGAGCCGGCGGCCGGCCCGGAACTTCGCCACCTCTTCGAAGATCTTGCCCCAGGCGGTGAAGTTGAATGAGATGCGTGGCGCGAACTCGTCGACCGTCATCCCCCGCGCCAGCATCATCTCCACGTAGGCGGCGGCGATGGCCAGGCCATAGGCCATCTCCTGGGCCGTGGTGCAGCCGGCCTCGCGGATATGGTAGCCGCACACCGAGACCGGGTTGGAGCGCGGAAAATGCCGGGCCGAGAACTCGATGAGGTCGCCGACCAGCCGCAGCGACGGCTCGACCGGATAGATCCAGGTGCCGCGGGCCACGAACTCCTTGAGGATGTCGTTCTGCGGCGTCGTCACCACGCGGTCGGCGGCCGCCCCCTGCTGCTCGGCCACGGCGTAGTACATGGCGGTGATGGGCGCCGCCATGCCGTTGATCGTGAGCGAGACGCTCACGCGGTCGAGCGGGATGCCGGAGAACGCGGCTTCCATGTCGGCCAGCGTGTCGATCGCCATCCCGACGCGGCCCACCTCGCCCTCGGCCTTCGGATCGTCGGAGTCGAGGCCGAGCTGGGTCGGCAGGTCGAAGGCGACGTTGAGGGCGTCCTGGCCGTGGGCCATCAGGTACTTGAACCGGGCGTTCGTCTCCTCGGGCGTACCGAAGCCGATGTACTGCCGCATCGTCCACAGGCGGTCGCGGTACATGTGCTTGTGGATCCCGCGCGTGTACGGATACTCGCCGGGCGCTCCGATGTCGCGGGCGGCGTCGCGCCCGGCCAGGTCCTCCGGGCCGTACACCGGCTTGACCGGGATGCCCGCGTGCAGCTTCACGTCCCTCATGCCGTCCTCCTGCCCGCCGTGCGTTCGAGGAACCGTGCGCCGGCCGGCTTGTCCGACAGGCCGAACCCTAGGTGGTCCGGCGCCACGCAGCGGTGGCGATCGCGCCGCCCCTTCACCAGGTGACGGTACATGAACAACCACGTCGGCGTGCCGTGGACCATCAGCACCGTGGGGCCCTGCCTCGGCGTCACCGCGACTCCTTGAACGCCGCCACGATCTCGGGCAGCGGCGTGCCCATCGGGAACACGCGGTCGACGCCCATGGCCAGCAAGGCCGGCACGTCGCGTGGGGGGATGGTGCCCCCGACGACCACGCGGACGTCGTCCGCGCCCTGGGCGCGCAGTCCGTCGATGACTCGCCGGGAGAGCGTGAGATGCGCCCCTGAGAGGATCGATAGCCCCACGACGTCCACGTCCTCCTGGACCGCCTCGGCCACGATCTCCTCCGGCGTCCGCTTGAGGCCGGAGTACACGACCTCCACCCCGGCGTCGCGCAGCGCGTGGGCCACCACCTTGGCGCCGCGGTCGTGGCCATCGAGCCCCGGCTTGGCCACGAGGACCTTCATCACCGGGAGATCTCGAGCGTCACCAGCTCGGCGTGCACGCGGGGGCCGGTGACGGTCAGGCGGGCCAGGGAGATCGGGAGCTTGAAGCGCCGGGGGCCGGCGCTGCCCGGGTTCAGGTAGAGCACGCCGGCTTTCTCCTCCACGCGCGGCTGGTGGCTGTGGCCGGCGATCACCGCGGCGAAGCCGGCGGCGCGCGGATCGAGGTCGAGCTCGTGCAGATCGTGCAAAACGTAGAGCGAGACGTCGCCGACCTCGACGACCTCCGTCTCCGGGATGCCGGCCGCCCACGCCTCCCGATCGTTGTTGCCGCGCACGGCGGCGACGGGGGCGATGCGCCCGAGGGCGGCGAGGACGTCGGGGCTGCCGATGTCGCCGGCGTGCACGATACGCTCGACGCCGGCCAGCGCGGCCACGGCCTCCGGCCGCAGCAGCCCGTGCGTGTCGGAGATCACGCCGACGGTGTGAACGCGGGGAGCCATCGCGGGTTGCCCTTGGGATCGGGATCGACGGCGAGCGGCTTCAGGCGCACGCGCTGGCCGATCGTCACGCGCGCGGGATCGGCGTCGAGCAGGATCGAGAAGACCCGGTGCTCGCCGACCTTCACGATCGCGAACACCCGGGGCGCGGTGAAGCCGGCCGGCAGCCCCGTTTCCTGTACCGTGAAGCCGTGCACGGTGCCCTCGACGGGCAGGTCGGCCCAGTCGAAGGCGTCACTGCTGCACTCCGGGCAGAAGCCGCGCGGCGGCCACGCCGTGCGGCCACAGCCCGCGCAGCGCGTGGTGCACAGCCGCCCCTGGCCGAGGCGCGTGTAGAACTCGTGCAGCTTCGTGAAGTCGGCCGCCTCCAGCGGGAACGGATCGGTCGCGCGGAAGTAGCTCACGGTAAAACCCGGAGGCGCTCCTCGGTCATCCGCGCGGTCATGGGACCACCGGCCACACGCTCTCGACGGGCACGCCGGCCCGCCGCACGTGCGCGCGGCTCAGCCGCTCCACGCGCTCGTACAGCGCGCGCTCGTCGAGCGTCGTCAGCCGTCCGTCGTCGAGCACGACCCGGCCATCGATCAGCACGGTCCGAACGCTGGCGCCGCTGGCGGCGTACACCAGGTTGTTGACGGGATTCAGCAGCGGCCGCCACTCCGGCGTGTCGAGGTCGTACAGGACCAGGTCCGCGCGCTTGCCCGGCTCGATGGAGCCGATCTGCCGGTCCAGCAGCAGCGCCTCGGCCCCACGGATCGTCCCCATCTCCAGCACCCGCTCGGCCGGCAGCACACCGACGTCGTTGCGCGCGTCCTTGTAGACGGTGGCGGCCAGGTACATGAGGCGCAGCATGTCGAAGTGGTTGGAGCCGTTGCCGCTGTCGCCGCCGAGGGAGACGCACACGCCGGCGTCCACCATCTCTGGAAAGCGGCCGTGGGAGGCCAGCCCCTTGGTGTGCTTGAGTCCGGCGGTCGGGCAGTGGGCGATCTTGACGCCGCGCCGCGCGAGCAGCGCGATGTCGGCGTCGTCCACGTAGACCATGTGGGCCAGCTTGGTGCGCGCGTCGAGCACGCCGAGCGCGTCGAGACGCGTGAGCGGGATCGTGTCGCGGCTCGGCCGCGAGGGATGCAGCGCGCTCTGCATCATTCCCCACCCCACGCCGTGGCGCCCGGCCAGCGCGTGAGCGCCGCGGATGAGCGCCTCCGAGCAGGTGCCGAAGCCGAGCAGCAGCGGCCAGGCGCCGAGGCGGCCGCCGGCGCGGCCGTTCACCTTGCCGAGCATGTCCGCCGTGAGCGCCAGCGCCTCGTCCGTCGTCTGCCTCATGCGGCCGCGCCTGGCCGTCGAGATCCCACGTCCACCGGCCGAGGATCGCCCGCATGCCCACCTGCTCGACGACATCGGCGACCGCGGTCACGTCGAAGAGCGTGCCCGCCTCGCAGAACGTCGTGGTCCCGGTGCGGATCATCTCCACGCAGGCCAGCAGCGCGGCCGCCTGCTCCTCCTCCGGCGTCACCGTCGAGTAGAGCGGTAGCAGCCAGTCGGGCAGGTAGCGCGGCACCGGGACGTCGTCGAGCATCAGGCCGCGGCTCAGGTGCTCGGTCAGGTGCACGTGGGTGTCGACGAAGCCCGGCGCCACCACGTAGCGGCGGCCGTCGATCACCCGGTCCGGTGTCCGCGGTGGCCGGACCGACGCGGCCGGCCCCACCTGCACCACGTCGCGGCCGTCCACCAGCACCGAGCCGTCCGCGAGGATCCGCCGCCGGGGGTCCAGCGTGAGGATCGTGGCGTGCTCGATCAGGATCACGAGCGCTCCGATCGCAGGCGTCGCAGCAGCGCCCGCACCTTGTCGGTCTCGAACGCCTCGCGCCGGTCCCCGGTGTAGTCGAAGAAGCCGCGGCCCGTCTTGGGCCCCAGCTCGTTGCGCGCCATCTTCTCCTCGACGAGGCGGGCCGGCCGAAACCGCTCGTCGCCCGTCGCCTCGGTCATGTAGCGGCTGGCCCGGTACAGGATGTCCACGCCGCCCCAGTCGATGAACTCGAAGATCCCGATCGACGCGTAGCGAAAGCCCATGCCCGCCTTGAAGGCCCGGTCGACGTCCTCCGGCGTGGCCACGCCCTCCTCGACCAGTCGGACCGCCTCGTTCATCAGCAGCACCTGCAGCCGCGGGCCGATGAAGCCGGGCGAGTCGCTGCACCGCACCGGGATCTTGCCGAGGCTCTCGAGCAGCGCCAGCGTCCGCTCGACCGTGGCCGGCGCCGTGCGCGGGCCCGGCACCACGTCGACGAGCGGGATGATGTGGGCCGGGTTGAGCCAGTGGGCGACCAGGAACCGCTCCGGCCGCTCCACCGCATCGCACAGGTGGGAGGGCGAGATCGTCGACGACCCCGAGGCGACGATGGCATCGGCGTCGACGACGCCGCTCAGGCGGGCCAGCGCCGCCTGCTTGAGCGGCACCGATTCCGGCAGCGCCTCCTGCACGAAGCCGCACCCCTTGAGCGCGTCGAGGCCGACCCGTTCCTCGATGCGTCCCAGCACCGCGGCCGCCTCCGCCTCGTCGATCACGCGCTCCTCGACCATGAGGCCGACGTCGCGGACGATCTCGCGACGGGCGTCGGCCAGCGTGCGCGCGGCCTCAGCGGCCGGGCGCCCGTCCTTGACGTCGACGAGGCGCACGGGGCAGCCGCCCAGCGCGAAGGCCAGCGCGATCTGGCGGCCGATCCGGCCGGGCCCGAGGACGGCGATCGTGGGGCGCTCCGTCACGCGGGGTCCTTGCCGTAGATCATCACCACGTGCTCGCCCATGCCGCTGTTGTTGTGGGTGAGGCCGATGGCGGCCTCCGGCACCTGCCGGGCGCCGGCCTCGTCGCGCAGCTGAACGAAGACCTCGGCGGCCTGGGCCACGCCGGTGGCGCCGAGCGGATGGCCGCAGCCGATCAGCCCGCCACGCGGGTTGACGACGAGGTCGCCGCCGTAGTCGCTGCGGCCGGCGGCCGCGAACGGCCCCGCCTCGCCCTTGGCGCAGAAGCCCAGCTCCTCGTAGGCGATCAGCTCGGCGATCGCGAAGCAGTCGTGGACCTCGGCAAGGTCGACGTCGCCCGGGGCGATCCCGGCCATGCGGTAGGCCGCCGCGCCCGCGCGCTGCAGCGCGGGCCAGCGAGCGTAGTCCTCGTGCAGCGAGGTGAGCTGGAAGCCATCGAGGGCCTGGCCGGTGCCGCGGATCCACACGGGCCGGTCGGTGAGGTCGCGGGCCCGCTCCTCGCTGGCCAGCACGACGGCGGCCGCCCCATCGGTGATCGGCGAGCACATGAACAGGCGCAGCGGGCTCGAGATCATCCGCGAGCCGAGCACCTGATCGAGCGTGGCGCCCTTGTTGAAGTGGGCGTTGGGGTTCTTGGAGGCGTGGGTGTGGTTCTTCACGCCCACCCGGGCCAGCTGCTCCTCGGTGGTGCCGTACTCGGCCATGTGGCGCTGGGCGGCCAGCGCGAAGCAGGGCGGCGCGGTGAGCCCGAACGCCGCCTCCCACTCGCGGTCCACGCCGGTGCCCATGTTGAGGATCGCCTCGTCGCCGCTCGGCTGGTTGAGCTTCTCGACGCCGAGCACCATGACCAGGTCGGCGAGCCCGGCGGCGATGAACGCGTAGGCGTAGCGGATGCCCACAGTGCCGGAGGCGCACATGTGCTCGGTGCGCGCGCTCAGTGTGCTGGGCCGGATGCCGAGCGCCTCGGCCGTGAGCGAGGAGATGTGGCTCTGGAACGCCGTGCGCTCGGGCATGACGGAACCGACGACGAGGCCGTCGAGGTCCCGCGGCTTCACGGCCGGCACCGAGTCGAAGCACGCTTTGCCGGCCTCCCAGATCAGGTCGCGGTACGAGGCTTTGCGGACGCCGAACTTCGTGACCCCGGCGCCGACCAGCGCGACACGCTTCATGGCAGCTCTCCCCGGAGCCGGCGCGCGACGTGCGCGTGGCCCTGTTCCTCGGCGATCGTGAGCGCCGTCTTGCCGTCGTCGGTGCGCGCCTCGGCCGCCGCTCCGTGGGCCAGCAGCGCGTTGACGACGGGGACGTCGTCACGAAAGGCGGCGATGTGCAGCGGCGTGTAGCCGCCGGCGGCCCGGGCGCTGACGTCGGCCCCACCGGCCAGCAGCCGGCTGACGATGCGGAGGTCGGCGCGGCCGGCCAGACCGGCGTGCAGCGCGGTGTTGGCCTCGTGGTTGTCGGAGCGCGCGCGCACGTCGGCCCGCGCGTCCAGGAGCGCGTCGACGGCGTCACCGTGACCGAAATGGGCGGCCAGGTGCAGCGCCGGCCACCCATCGGGGCTGCGCACCGCGAGCGAAGCCGGCTCGGCCCGGGCCAGCGCCCGCACGCGGGAGGCATCGCCGAGGGCGGCGGCCTCGCACAGCGTCGGCGTGGCCCCCTCGGCCACGAGCCGCTCGGCGGCGGCGCGGTCGCCCCGGTAGACCGCGGCCAGGATCGGCGTGAGCGTGGCCGTCATGCCTTGGTCAGGAAGTCCGCCGCCTCGGCCAGCGTGCGGAACTCGTGGTCGGCGCCGCGGCCGTCCGGCGGCCGCTCGCCCTTGCGGTTGATCCACACCGTCGGCAGGCCGAGCGCCCGCGCCGGCTGCACGTCGTGGAAGTAGCTCTGGGCCACGTGGGCCCACGGCGCCGCCCCGATGCGCTCGCGCGCCGTCGTGAAGTGCCCGAGCGCCGGCTTGTAGGACCCCACCTGCTGGGCGGTGACGACGAAATCGAACTCCACCCCGAGGTGGCGTCGGGTGCCAGCCAGCAGGTCGTCGTCGACGTTCGAGAGAATCACGAGCCGGTGGCCGGCGTCCTTCAACCGGCGGAGGGCGTCGTTGGTGTCCGGGAACGGCGGCCACGCCGGCAGGCTGTCGGGCAGGAAGGCCTCGCGGCCCGGCGCCAGCCGCCAGCCGAGCCGGTCGGCGACCGCGCGCGCGGCCAGGGCCAGGACCTCGCGATAGCGCCGGTAGCGCTCGGCCTGGATCCGCGGCTCCAGCTCGTGATAGGCGCCCAGCACGGCCGCCCGGTCCAGCGTCACGCCGTCGGCGTGCGCGGCCGCGGCGAAGGCCTCGCCGATGCCACGCTCCCAGTCAATCAGCGTGCCGTAGCAGTCGAAGGTCAGCACCTCGAAGCGCCTCACGCGAACGCCGCTCCCCGGTCCCAGTCCAGCTCGCGCCCGATGACCAGGCGCAGGATCTCCGAGGTCCCCCCGCCCGGAAGCAGGAAGCGGGCGTCGCGGAAGTAGCGCTGGACCGGGTACTCCATGGCCAGGCCGTAGGAGGCGAAGATGCGCGCGGCCTCGTCGGTGATCCGCACCGCGGTCTCGGAGGCGAACAGCTTGGCCATTGCGGCCTCGCGGCCGATCGGGCGGCCGGCGTCGAGGCGGGCCGCCGCCTGGTAGGTCACGAGGGCGGCGGCGTGCAGCGAGGTCAGCATGTCGGCCAGCTTGAACGAGATCGCCTGGTGCTCGCCGATCGGCTTGCCGAACGCCCGCCGCTGCCGCGCGTAGGCGAGCGCGGCGTCATACGCGGCCCGGGCCAGCCCGACCGAGAGCGCGGCGGTCATGACGCGGATCTCGGCCAGGATCGAGCCGATCTTGTCGACGCCGCCCGTCTCGCCGCCGAGCAGGTGCTCGTCGGGGACCTCCACGTCCTCGAGGACGATCTCCCCCGTGACCGAGCCCCGCACCGCCATCTTGTCGATGGCCTTTCCGAGCGTGATGCCCCGCATGGTGGAGCGGTCGAGCAGGAACAGGGCGATGTTCTTGAGGCCGCGCTCGTCGGAGGTCTTGGCGGCGACGGTCAGCATGTCGGCGACGGGCGCGCTGGTCACCCAGGTCTTGGTCCCGCGCAGCACCCAGCGATCGCCGCGCCGCTCGGCCCGCGTGGTGATGGCGGCGACGTCGGAGCCGGCGTCGGGCTCGGTCAGCGCGAAGGTGGCGACGAGGTCGCCGCGCAGCGCCGGCGTCAGGTAGCGCGCGCGCAGCGCCTCCGAGCCGTACTTGTAGACGAAGTACGTCCCCATCAGCGACTGCATGGCGGCGGCCGCCGCCAGCGACAGTGAGCCCCGGGCCAGCTCCTCTGCGAACAGGCAGTACGTCGTCATGTCGGCGTCGGCGCCGCCGTACTGCTCGGGGTAGCGCAGCCCCAGCCAGCCGTGGGCGCCGATCCGCTTGAACGGCTCGCGCGGGAACTCGCCCCGCTCGTCGATGGCGTCGGCTTGCGGCGCCACCTCGGCGTCGACGAACCGGGCGACCGCGCGGCGAAAGGCCTCCTGCTCGGCGGTGAAAGCGATCACGTTCGACCCTCCCGGCGAAGCCGTTCGGTGGCGGCTTCGTCGACGCGCAGGTCGAATCCCTCGCCCGTGATCACGACGCCGTACTCGGCGCGGGCGGCCTCGATCGAGACGTAGTCGTCCAGCACGTCGTCCAGCACGCGGGCGGGCTCGCGTGCGAGCGGATCGCCGTAGCCGCCGGCCCCGGCCTGCTGGAAAGAGATGACGTCGCCGTGGGCGAATTCCCGCGACTGCTTGCCGTTGACCGACTGCTCCCCGGGGCCGGGATTGATGACGGTGCGGGCCAGCCGGCCCGGCTTGCCGCCGAAGACACCCCAGGGGGCGAAGCGGTGGCGCTCGGACAGGTTGGTGAGCTGGCCCTCGTCGGCGAGGAAGCGCAGGTCACGCCGGATGCCGCAGCCGCCGCGGAACGTTCCGGCGCCGGCCGAGTCGGGAATGAAGCCGAACTGCTCGACGACGATCGGCTGCGCGGCCTCCTGGGCCTCGACCGGGATGTTGGAGGCGTTGAAGGCCCACGACATGCCCTCGCAACCGTCCCGGGTTGCCCGAGCCCCCGTGCCGGACAGCACCAGCTCGTAGGCGACGAAGCGGCGCCGGCGCGCGCGGTCCCGGCCGCCGAAGGTCGGGTTGGCGAAGTGCGAGGCGGCTGCCGCCACCCGTTCCGGCAAGGCGGCGGCCAGCGCGCCCAGCACTGCCTCGAACGTGCGGTAGCAGATGATCGCCCGCGGTCCCCCGCCGGCGGGCGGGCGCGGATTCAGGAACGAGCCCTCCGGCGCCGTCACCGTCACCGGCCGCAGAGCGCCCTCGTTCATGGGGCCGAGCGGGTCGGTCAGGCACTTCACGGCGGCGTAGGAGTACGAGCGCGTGTAGTTGATGTAGGAGTTCATGCCCGAGGCCGTCTGCGGGCTGGAGCCCTCGTAGTCGATCGTCACGCCGTCGCCGGCCACCGTGACCGTCACCGCCACTCGCAGGGGCTCGGTGCCGGGCCCGTAGTCGTCCAGGAAGTCCTCGAAGGTGTAGACGCCGTCGGGGATCGCCCGGATCGCCGCCCGCACGCTCGCCTCGCTGCGCGCGATGATCTCCTCCATCGCGACGGCGAGCGTGTCAGGGCCGTAGCGCTCGGCCAGCTCCACCAGCCGCAGCTCGCCCACCCGCAGGGCGCTGCGCTGGGCGCGCAGGTCGCCCAGCACCTTGTCGGGGGTGCGCGTGTTGGCGGCGATGATGCCGACCACGCCGGGCTGCTCCCGGTACTCCTCCCAGACCTTCGTCGGGGGAATGCGCAGCCCCTCCTGGAAGTAGTCGAGGATGCCCTCCACGCCCTGGCTGCCCGGGCGGGAGCCGCCGACGTCGGTGTGGTGGACGATGTTGACGACGAAGCCGATCAGTCGGTCGGCGTGGAACGCCGGCTGGGTGATGAAGAAGTCGGGAAAGTGGCCGGAGCCGAGGAGCGGATCGTTGAGCAGAATGGCGTCGCCCGGGCGTAGCGTCTCCACCGGATGGGCGGCCAGCGCATTGTGCACGGCGGCCGACATCGCGCCCATGTGACCCGGCGAGTACGGGCCCTGGGCGACCATCCGGCCGTGGGCGTCGAACACCGCTACCGAGAAGTCCTGCCCCTCGCGCGCCTGCTCGGAGTACGCGGTCTTGTGCACGGTGGTCCCGACCTCGACCGCGATCGACTGCAGCGCGCCCCAGACCACGCCGAGTGTGATGGGGTTGGTTGGCACGGGTCCTCCGTTCGAGGTCACGCCCGTTCAACCGTCACGATGAGATTGGCGTAGTCGTCCACGTTGGCGAGCGTGCCCGGCGGCAGCACCGACGTGGATTCGCGCTCCTCGACGATGGCGGGGCCGGCGATCTGGGCACCTGCAGCCAGGCCGTAGCGATCGTAGATCGGGCAATCGATCCAGCCTCCGGTCTCGGGAAAGTACGCCCGGCGGCGACCCTTGTCCGCGCGGGCGCCCGGCGTCGTCGGCGCCTTGGCCAGCGCCACCCGGGGCGCGCCGCCGACGGCCGAGAGCTTCCAGGTGACGACCTCCACCGGCTCGCCGGGCTGCGCGTAGCCGTAGCGGGCGGCGTAGATCTCGTCGAAGGCGGCGCGCACGCGGGCCAGCGCAGCCGCATCGAACGGCCCGGCCGGCACCGGCACCGTCAGCTCGTAGCCTTGACCGACGTAGCGAGCGTCGACCGCACGAGCGAGCGCGACGTCGCCGCCGACTGCCGCGTCGCGGACGACGTCGGTCGCCTGCGCCGCCATCTCGGCGTACATGGCGTCGAGGCGGGCGGGCTCGAGCGCGTCGAGGCGCCGCACATACGTACGGGAGACGTCGAAGCGCACCTCGGCGGCCAGCAGGCCGATGGCGGCGGTGACGCCGGCCGCCGCCGGCAGGATCACGCGGGGGATGCCGAGCGCCTGGGCCAGGCGACAGCCGTGCACGGGACCGGAGCCGCCGAACGCCACCAGCGTCAGCGTGCGGGGATCACGGCCGCGCTCGATCGACACCACGCGGGTGGCCAGCTCCATGTTGGTGTTGACGATCGCGTGGACACCCCAGGCCGCCTGCTCGAGCGAGAGACCGAGCGGCACCGCCAGCGCGGCCTCGATGGCCCGGGCCGCGTCGCCCGGATGCAGCGTCAAGGCTCCGCCGGCGAAGTAGTGGGGGTTGAGGTAGCCGAGCACGAGGTTGGCATCGGTCACCGTGGGCTCGGTGCCGCCCCGCCCGTAGCAGACCGGACCCGGCGTCGACGCCGCGCTCTCCGGCCCCACCGCGATCACCCCCAGCCGCGGCCGCGCGATCGAGCCGCCGCCGGCACCGATCTCCACGAGGTCGATCGCCTGGATGTTCATCGGCAGGCCGCTGCCGGGCGCGTTGTTCACGCGGTGCAGCTCGAAGGCGGTGGTGGTCAGCGGCCGGCCGTTCTCGATCAGCGCCAGCTTGGCCGTTGTCCCTCCCATGTCGAAGGCGACGAGATCGCGGTATCCGCCCAGCTCGCCGTAAACGCCGGCCATCAGTGCGCCGGCCGCCGGCCCCGATTCGATCATCCGCACCGGGTAGCGCTCCATCGCCTCCGCGGTGGCCACACCGCCCGAGGACTGCATGACGAACAGGCGGCCGCGGTAGCCGCGTGTCCCCAGCGCGGCCTGCAGACCGCGCAGGTACTCGCGGATCGCGGTCATGACGTAGGCGTTCACCACGGTGGTCGAGGTGCGCTCGTACTCCCGGAAGGTCGGCGACACCTCGTGGGAGAGGGTGACGGTGAGGTGCGGGGCCTCCTCGGCCGCCAGCTCGGCCAGCCGCCGCTCGTGGACGGGATTGAGGTAGGCGTGCAGCAGGCAGATCGCCAGCGTGGTGACGCCGCGGGCGGCCAGCGCCCGGATGGCCCGGCGGGCGTCCGCCTCGTCGAGCGGCGTGCGTACGCTGCCGTCGGCGAGCACCCGCTCGGTCACCTCGCCGATGACGCGGCGCCGGATCAGCGGGGTCGGCTTCTCGATCTGCAGGTCGTAGACCTGGTAGCGCTTCTCGCGGCCGATGATCAGCACGTCCCGGAAGCCGCGGGTCGTGAGCAGGCCGACGCCGGCCGCCTTGCGCTCGATGACGACGTTGGACCCCAGCGTGGTGCCGTGCACAGCCTGGCTGAGCGCCGCCCAGTCCATGCCGGCGCCGCCGATCAGCTCGTCGAGCCCAGCCAGGCAGGCCGCTGAGGGGTCGGGATACGTGGTGAGCCGCTTGCCGGTCGTCAGCTCGCCCGACGGAGCCTGCAGCACGAAGTCGGTGAACGTGCCACCGACGTCGAACCCGACGCGATACGCCACGGGCTCAGGTCCGGCGCTCGGCGCGGGAGAGACCGACCCGGTACGGGTACCGCCGGCCCGTCTGGTAGGTGATCGCGTACTCGACCGGCTCACCGCTGGCCGCGAAGTAGATCCGCTGGAAGAGCAGCAGCGGCGAGCGGGGCCGTAGCTGCAGCAGCTCGGCCACCGAGCGCGGGGCCAGGGCGGCGTCGACGGTCTGCTCCATGAACTTGATCGGCATGTTCAGCTGCCGTTCGATGGCGCCGATGAGGGAGCGATTCGAGAAGTCCTCGTCGGACAGCGCCTGGCCGATCGACAGCGGCAGCCAGGCGGTGGCGTGCTGGAAGGGGCCCCCCTCATCGTGGCGCGTGCCACAGATGCGGTAGCCGCTGGAGCCCGGCGGCAGGTGCAGCGCCTGGGCGATGTTGGCCGGCACCGGCGTCAGGTCGCGGCCGAGGAGCGTGAACCACGTCTCGTCGCCGAGCGCCATGATGTCGTCGATCGAGCCGATCACGCGCAGCCGCCGGTCGTTGCCGGCCGCCGCGGTGGCGAAGGTGCCGCGACCCGCATGGCGGTAGAGCCGTCCCTCCTGCACGAGCACGTCGAGGGCCTGGCGGATGGTGGGGCGGCTGACCCGAAACTTGGCGCACAGCTCGTGCTCGGAGGGGATGCGCTCGCCGTCGCTCTTGAGCTCGCGCCGGATGGTATCGGCGATCTGCAGATACCGGGGGATCCCGGGTCGGAAATTCACCGATCACGCCTCCGCTGTCAGGATGTCAGGACATCTAACACCCCGGCGGGCCGCCGGTCAAACTCGGGACCCGGCGCCCCCCAGCAGGTCGCGGGCGATGACCACCCGCTGGATCTGGTTCGTGCCTTCGTAGATCTGGGTGATCTTGGCGTCGCGCATGAAGCGCTCGACCGGGTACTCGCGGGTGTAGCCGTACCCGCCGAAGACCTGCACGGCGTCGGTGGCGACCTTCATGGCGGTGTCGCCGGCGAAGCACTTGGCCATCGACGCCTCCAGCGCAGTGCCGGTGACCCCGCGGTCCACGAGGGCCGCGGCGTGGTGCACCATCAGGCGGGAGGCGTGCGTCTGCATCGCCATGTCGGCCAGCATGAACTGGATGCCCTGGAACTCGGCGATGGGCCGGTCGAACTGGCGCCGCTCCTTGGCGTAGCCGACGGCAGCGTCGAGCGCCGCCTGGGCGATGCCGACCGCCTGGGCGCCGACGGCCGGCCGCGAGCGGTCCAGCGCCCCCAGCGCGACCCGGAACCCCTGCCCTTCCTCGCCGAGTCGGTTCTCGACCGGCACCTCGCAGTCGCTCAGGTGCAGCGCCACCGTCGGCGAGCCGCGGATGCCCATCTTGCGCTCGAGCTTGCCGAGCGCGAAGCCCGGGAAGCCCGGCTCGACCAGGAACGCCGTCACGCCCTTGTGGCCACGACCGCGGTCCACGGTGGCGAACAGCGTGATCACGCCGGCCTCGCTGCCGTTGGTCACCCACATCTTGGTGCCGTTGAGCAGGTAGCGGTCGCCCCGGCGCACGGCCGTGGTGGTCATGCTGGCGGCGTCGGACCCGGCGCCGGGCTCGGAGATCGACAGGGCCGCGGTGATCTCGCCGGCCGCCAGCCGGGGCAGGTAACGACGCTGCTGGGCCTCGGTGCCGTGAGAGACGATCGGGTAGCCGGCGGCGTACTGCACGAGGTAGATCACGGCGGTGGAGGCACACGCCCACGCGACCTCCTCGACGGCCAGGCAGAAGGCCAGCGCGCCGAGGCCGGCGCCGCCGTGCGCCTCGGGGATGTAGAGCCCCATGAGACCGGCCTGGGCGAGGTGCCGCAGCGACTCGGCAGGGTAGCGCTCGGCCTCGTCCACCAGCGCAGCCCCCGGCGCGATGCGCTCGCGCGCGATCGTCCGGGTCAGCTCGCGCGTCTGGCGCTCGTCCTCGCTCAGCCAGAAATCATCGCGCATCGGCGCGATTATCCACCCCCTTGACGCTCGCTCAAAGCGTGCCGCATGATGCGCCACGCGCGGAGCCGACGACGCCTCCATCTCGAATCGCTCGACGTCGAACAGGAGGCCCCAATGCCGACCGTCAGGACGAAGAAGCGTCTCGCCGCCACCCTCACCGTGCTGGCCGTGCTGCTCGCGGCCGGCCTCTACGCGGTCGCTCAGCAGCCCTACCAGCTCGCGCCGCTCGACGAGGCCAAGCGCGATCGGGCGGTCGCGGCCGGCGGGGGGAAGTATCACGTCCTGCCGGCCACGCTGGCGACGACGCAGTGGGGCTGGCTCGATCCGGCCGAGCCGCCGAAGCTGGTCATCGACTCCGGGGACACCGTCGCCGTGGAGACGATGATGCACGCGCACAACGCGATCCAGCCCGGCTCCACGATGGACGACATCGTCAAGCTGCGCGTGGCCAACCCTGGCGGCGGGCCCCACTCGGTCACGGGCCCGATCTACGTCAACGGCGCCGAGCCCGGCGACACCATCGAGATCCGCATCAAGAAGATCGTGCCGAAGGCGTTCGCCACGAACTTCCACCTGCCCGGCGCCCAGTTCCCGACCGTCGGCCAGCTCGCGCCGGAGTTCCCGACCGGCTTCGTGCGCTACTACTACCTCGACTGGGAGAAGCGACAGGCGGAGTTCAAGCCGGGTATCGTGATCGACCTGCAGCCGTTCCCGGGCACGATCGCCGTCGGTCCCGATCCCAACGAGCCCAAGGAAAAGGCCGGCCCGCCCATCAAGGACGCCAAGGGCCGGACGAGCACGCTGCGGCCGTGGAAGAACGGCTCCAACATGGACGTCAACGAGCTGCAGGAGGGCTCCACGCTCTACCTGCCGGTGTTCCACAAGGGCGCGCTCATCTGGACCGGCGACTCCCACTGCCGGCAGGGGAACGGTGAGGTCAATCTCACCGCGCTGGAGTGCGCGTACCGCGAGATCGTCCTGCAGCCGGTCGTACGCAAGGACATGAAGCTCGAGTGGCCGCGCGCGGAGACAGCGACGCACTACGTGATGATGGGCTTCGACGAGGACCTGAACGAGGCGATGAAGATCGCGGTGCGTGAGACCGTCGCCTTCCTGGCCGGCGCAGAAGATGGTCCCCCTGAGCCGCGACGAGGCCTACGCGCTGACGTCGATGGTGGGCGACTGCCGGGTCAGCCAGGTGGTCGACATCCGCAAGGGCGTGCACTGCATGGTCCCCAAGTCGGTCTTCGCCAAGAAGTAGCCGCGGTGACCGGCGCGCGCGCCGCCGTCGCGCTCGCGCTCATGGTGGCCGCCGGCCCCGCCCCTGCGGCCGGCGGCCCTCTCCCCGTCGTGACCACGACGACCGATCTCCGCTCCCTGGTCGAGGCCGTGGGCGGCGATCGGGTCGTCGTCGAGAATCTGGCACCGCCGCAACACGATCCCCACGCCGTGGAGGTGAAGCCCGGACAGATCGTACGGCTGCGGGGCGCCGCCCTGCTGGTGCGTGTCGGCCTCGACCACGAGCCGTGGCTGCGGCGCGCGCTGGCCACCGTGAACGAGCCCGCCCTGGCGGCCGGTGGAGCGCGCGACCTCGATCTCTCGCGCGGCGTCGCCCTGCTGCAGACCGAGACGCCGCGGCTGCGGGCCGACCGGGCCACGCCGCACCTGCACGGCTTCGGCAACCCGCACTACTGGCTCGATCCCGAGCTCGCGCGGCCGATGACCGCGGCCATCACCGAGGCGCTCGGCCGGCTGGCCCCGGGCGATCGGGCATTCTTCGACGAGCGCCGGCGGCGCTTCCTCGAGCGGCTCGACGCCGGCCTGCAGCGCTGGCAGGAGGCCCTGGCCGCACACCGGGGCGTCCGCATGGTCGCCATGCACGATACGTGGCCGTACTTCGCGGCGCGCTTCGGGCTGACGGTTGTCGCCACGGTGGAGCCCACGCCGGGGGTGCCGCCGTCGCCCGCGGCCCTCGGCGCGCTCCTGGAGCGGATGCGCGCCGCCAGCGTCCGCGTGCTGGTGGCCGAACCGTACACGAGCGAGGCTCTCGCCCGCCAGATCGCCGACAGGACGGGGGCGCGCGTGGTGAGACTGGTACCCTCGGTGGGCGCCGAGCGCGAGGCGGGCGACTACCTCGCCCTGTTCGATCTCAACGTGGGACGCCTGGCCGAGGCGCTGGCGGCAACGCGATGATCGAGCTGCTGGCCCTGCCCTTCCTGGCCTGCCTGGTGCTGACGGGCATCCACGCGTACCTCGGCCTGCACGTGCTGGCCCGCGGCGTCATCTTCGTCGACCTCGCGCTCGCCCAGGTCGCCGCGCTCGGGCTCACGGTCGCGCTGCTGGCCGGCCATCCGCCCACGAGCCCCGCCGCCTACTGGTACGCGCTGACGTTCGCGGTGGCCGGGGGCCTCATCTTCGCCGTCACCCGCGTGCGACGAGCGCCGATTCCGCAGGAGGCGATCATCGGCATCGTCTATGCGGTCTCCACCGCCCTCACGGTGCTCGTGGTCGACCGGGCACCGCAGGGTGCCGAGCACATCAAGCAGCTGCTGGTCGGCTCGATCCTCACGGTCGGCGCCGACGACGTGAAGGCGCTG
This sequence comes from uncultured Candidatus Rokubacteria bacterium, assembly GCA_963827505.1. Taxonomy (GTDB): domain Bacteria; phylum Methylomirabilota; class Methylomirabilia; order Rokubacteriales; family CSP1-6; genus AR5. The sequence continues at coordinate 2,511,711 of CAWHBD010000001.1, forward strand.
GCCGGCCTCTACGCAGCGGTCGGGGTGGTGCACTGGCTGGCGCGGAGGCCGCTGCTGGCGATCTCGCTGGCACCGGCCGACGGGGCGGACGGGCGCGTCGCCGCCTGGGACGCGCTGTTCTACGCCTCGTTCGCGCTGGTCGTGACCAGCTCCGTGCGGCTGGCCGGCGTGCTGCTGGTATTCACGTTCCTCGTGGTGCCGGCCGCGATGGCCGCGCTGCTGGCCCGCGGCGTGGGCACCCGGCTGGCGGTCGGGTGGGCCGCCGGCGGTGTGGTGAGCGGCGCCGGCCTGGTCGCCTCGTATCACTGGGACCTGCCGACCGGCGCGACGATCGTCGCCGCCTTCGGCGCCGCCCTGGCGGTGACGGCGGTGGTCCGCGGCGCCCGGATCGCGGCCTCGGCCGTGCGCGCGCGTGGCCTCGCCGCGCTGGCGCCGGCGACCATCGGCCTGGCGGGGCTCGTTGCGCTGGCCGGCGCCGTGCTGGCGGCGATCCCGGCGATGGACCATCCGTGGCTCGACGCGATCGAGCGCGCGGTGCCCGCCGTCCAGGAGGCGTTCCTCACCCCGGTCGAGCGCGGCGTGCGGCGCGACAGCCTGGCGGCCATCGCGCGGGGAGAGAGCGAGCTGCGTCGGCTCCGCGTCCTGGAGCAGGACGTCGCCTGGAGCGTGCGCCCGCTCGACGACGGACAGACCGAGCGCCTGCGTCAGTTCGCGGCCGGCCGGGCCGAGATCACCGCCGGCGATAGGCTGGTCCTGGGCACCCTGCGCGCCCGGGCCCGCGCGCGCCAGCGCTACTGGCTCGGCGTGCCCCTGCTGGCGCTGGGCACGGTCACGGCGCTGGTGTTGGGGCGACGACTTCGGGCGCGACGGGAGCTCGCGGCGTGATCGGGCGCCCGGCCGCCGGGGCGCCGGCTACTTCGCGTCGTAGGTGTAGAAGCCGCGACCGGTCTTGCGGCCGAGGTGGCCGGCCATGACCATGCGCTTGAGCAGCGGCGGCGGCGCGTAGCGCGCCTCGCGGAACTCGTCGAACATGACCTCGGCGACGTACATGGTGGTGTCGAGGCCGACCAGGTCGAGCAGGGTGAACGGGCCCATCGGATAGCCGCAGCCGAGCTTCATCGCCGCGTCGATGTCCTCCAGCGAGGCGAGCCCGCCCTCGTAGACGCGGATGGCGTCGAGCAGGTAGGGCACCAGCAGGCGGTTCACGATGAAGGCGGTGGCGTCCTTCGTCTGCACCGGCGTCTTGCCGACGGCGCGAACGAACTCGGCCGCCGTCGTCACCGAGGTCTCGTCGGTGAGGATCGTGCGCACGACCTCGACCAGCTTCATGAGCGGGACGGGGTTGAAGAAGTGCATGCCGACCACCTGCCCCGGCCGCTTGGTGGCCGCCGCCATCGCCGTCACGTTGCAGGACGAGGTGTTGCTGGCCAGCAGCGCGTGCGGCGGGCAGATCTGGTCGAGCTTGGCGAAGGTCTCGTTCTTGAGCGGCTGGTTCTCGGTCATGGCCTCGATGACGAGGTCGCACGCCTTCAGATCCTCCAGGCGCGGGGTGCCGGCGATGCGATCCAGCGCCTCGTCCTTGGCGCGGGCGTCGAGCTTGCCGCGGGCCGCCAGGCCGTCGAGCGTCTCCCGCAGGCGGCCCAGTCCACGCCGGACCAGCTCGTCGCTGGCCTCGACGAACAGCACGGAGTAGCCGGCCTGGGCGGCGACCTGCACGATGCCGGAGCCCATGAGCCCGCAGCCGATGACGCCGACGTTCTTGATGGCCACGCCGGCTCAGCGACGGCGGCCGGGGCGCGGCAGTGGCTCGAAGAACTCGCCGCCGGGGGGACAGTCGTGACGGATGATCACGGTGGTGTTCCCCATACGCACGCTGCCGTCGGGCTGGATGACGGGCTCCAGCTTGGGATTGGCGGGCGGCGGTGGGCCGTCCCTGCGCAGCGACTCGTCGAAGGCGCGGTCGCGGGCCGGCGCCGACGGTTTGGTCATGTCGAGGATGATCGAGCCGCCCACCGGCGTCTTCGCCTCGTCGTGGGCGGTCGCCCCGGCCGGCAGGCCGAGACCGAGCACCAGCGCTCCGAGGATCCATCTGGTCATGGCACGTGCGTCCCTTCTTTCGAGTTTCTTCTAGTCGTAGACGATCAGCGAGTGCAGCGGGTAATTCTTGAGTTTCTCACGGCCGTGCAGGAAGGCCAGCTCGATCATGAACGCCACGCCGATCACCCGCCCGCCCAGCTGCTCGACCAGGCGCAGTGTAGCGGCCATGGTGCCGCCGGTGGCGAGCAGGTCGTCCACCGCCAGCACCCGCTGCCCCGGCGTGATGGCGTCCTCGTGCATGGCCAGCGCGTCGCGGCCGTACTCCAGCTCGTACTCCACCTCGATCGTCTTGCCGGGCAGCTTGCCGACCTTGCGCACGGGCACGAATCCCGCCCGCAACTGGTGCGCGACCGCGCCCCCGAAGATGAAGCCGCGCGACTCGACGCCGACCACCACATCGACCCGCTCGGCCTGATACCGGCTCGCCAGCGAATCGACGGCGAACCGCCACGCCGGACCGTCCTTGAGCAAGGTGGTGATGTCCTTGAACAGGATGCCTTCGGTCGGGAAGTCCTTGATGTCCCTGATCTTCGCGCGCAGCTCGGCGACGTCCATATTCCGCATACTAGTTGATCCTCGCCGCACCGCGCAACAACACGGCGCGCGCTTCGTGAGCCCGGGCGACGCGGCTGGCTAGGATTCGCTGAGCAGGGCGATGGTGTCGGGGAGAGTGGCAAGGCTGGGGATGACGGCGTCGGGGCGCTGGGCGCCGAGCGCCTTGAGGGAAGCGCTGGTGACCTGGATGACGCGCAGGCCGGCGCGGCGGGCGCCGAGGACGTCGAGGACCGGGTCGTCGCCCACGTGGACAGCCGCGGCGGCGTCGACCTGCAGCGCGCGCAGGGTCAGCGCGAAGATCTCGGGGTCGGGCTTGCGCACGCCGATCTCGTCGGAGAACGTCGTGTGCGCGAAGTACTCGCCGACGCCGAGGCGCTGCAGCACCTGGCGCAGCACGACACCGGGCGTGCGCATCGTGTTCGAGAGCAGGGCCAGGGCCACCCCCTGCGATTGCAACCGGGCCAGGGCCGCGCGTGCGCCTGGGTCCACGGAGGGCGGAACCAGCAACGCCGGGGCCGCGTAGACGTCGACCAGGGCGGTCATCGCGTCGGCCGGGACGCGGGCTGGCAGGCCGGCATCGACCGCCGCGAGGATGGCGCGCACGTGCTCCACGACGGGCACGTCCTTGTTCTGCGACCACAGGCGGCCCAGGAAGCTCCCCGAGTCCTCGTAGGCGCGCTCCAGCGCGACGGGGGTGACCTTCAGGCCTATCCCACCCAGGATCGTCTCGAAGTCGGCCATGCGCCGGCGCTTGTAGCGATTGTCGCTGCCGGGCGGATCGAGCAGCAACGTGCCCCAGAGGTCGACCGTGACCGCGCGGACCCTCAGCGCAGCTCCTCGAAGCGGGGCGGCCGCTTCTCCAGGAAGGCGGCGGTGCCCTCGCGGGGCTCGCCGGTGCCGTAGGAGGCAGCGAAGGTCGCGATGCCGGCCCGGATCGCCGCCGGCAGGTCACTCTCGCGCCAGCGGACGATGAGCTGCTTCTGCAGCCGGACCGCCGCCGGCGCGCACGCGGTGATCGCATCGACCACCGAATCCACGGCAGCCTCCAGCCCGGCGCGCTCCACGACCCGGTTGACCAGGCCCCACGCCAGCGCCTGCTCGGCCCCGATGGTGGTGCCGGTCAGCAGCAGCTCGGCCGCGCGCGCGGGGCCGATCAGGGGGGCAGCAGCGCGGCCTGGATCACGGAGGGCACGCCGACGCGGACTTCGGGGAGGCCGAAGGTCGCCTCGGCGGCGGCGACCCGGAGGTCGCAGGCGATGGCCAGCTCGAAGCCGGCGCCAAGCGCGTGGCCGTTGACCGCCGCCACCACCGGGAAGGGCGCCCGGTGCACGGCCTCGATGGCGTCGTGCAGCGAGGTGATGAGAGTGGCAGCACCGGCGGCGTCGAGGTCGCGCAGCACCCGTACGTCCATGCCGCCGGTGAACGCCCGGCCGGCGCCGGTCAGCACGGCCAGCCGAACGGTCGGATCGGCGGCCAGGCTCACGAAGGTGGCGCGGAGAGCGGCGATCAGGCCCGGCTCGAACAGGTTGAGGGGCGGACGGTCGAGCGTGCACCGCACCACGCCGCCTCGCCGCTCGACGCGGATGGCGACCTCGGCCATCAGTACCGTTGCATCCCCGGATCGATCGAGCGCGCCCAGTAGTCGAGGCCCCCGGTGAGGTTGCGCGCGCGCGCGAAGCCGAGCGAGCGAAGATACTCGGCCACCGCCGCGCTGCGCACACCCTGGTGGCAGTACACGACGATGTCGTCCTCGCGGCTCAGCTCGTCCACGCGCAGCTCGATCTCCTCGATGGGGATGTGCACCGCGTTGGGCAGCCGGCACAGCTTCGTCTCCCAGTCCTGGCGCACGTCGAGCAGCAGCGGCGGCTCGCCGCGGTCCAGCCGGGCCTTCAGGTCGTGCGCGCTGATCTCGCTCATCAGCGTGGCGCCGGCCGGCCGACCAGGAACTCGGCGAGCCATCCGTTCACCGCCTGGGTGTGCTCGAGGTGCGGGAAGTGGCCGCAGCCGTCGACCCAGCGCAGGGCGACACGCGGGAAGCCGGCGGCTACCTCGGCCACGTGCTCGCGGGACACCGCGGGATCCTGCCGTCCGTGCACGAGGAGTACGGGCAGGTCGAGCGTCGCGATGGCCCGTCGATAGTCCGCGCGGTGGTCGACGAAGTCGGACCGGATGTGCCGAGCCGTCGCCAGCCACGCGGCCCGGGCCTCAGGGCTCGTCCGGGTCGAATAGTCATGCTCGACGAGAAAGTCCACCTCGGCGGGGCGATCGACGTGGAAGCAGCGGGCGACGGCGGCCTTGTAGACCGAAGGGCGACCGCACAGGGCCAGCGCCTCGCCAATGACGGGGAGCGCGATGAGCCGGTGGCCCAGCGACATGCGGAAGCTGAAGCCGGGGACCAGGGCCGCCACCAGCGCCAGCCGCTCGACCCGGGCTGGATGGGTCAGCGCATATGTCACTGCCACCGAGCCGCCGAGGGAGTGACCCACGAGCGAGGCCTGGGCGAGGCCCAGGGTGTCCAGGAACGCGTGCAGGGCGCGGGCGAAGTAACCGAGCCGGTAGGCGGTCCGCGGCTTCGCCGAGCGGCCGAAGCCGGGCAGGTCGACCGCGAACACGGTGGCCCGGGTGGCCAGCGCGTCGATCGTGTGGCGCCATGACTCGGCGAATCCCCCGAGACCATGGAGGAGGACGACCGCGGGACCGCGGCCAGCGACGACGTAGTGCAGGGCGAGCCCGTCGACCTCTCCGCCCCGGAGCGTGATGTCCGGCATGGGAGACGAATTCTACCAGACTCGCTGAACCCCTATCCGGCCAGCCGACTCAGCTCCTGCCGGAAGGGGTAGATGCTGAAGACCCCCCCGGTGTGGATGAAGCAGATGCGCCGGCCCAGGCTACCCGGCTCGCGCTTGATGTGGTCGAGGAGCCCGGCGAACGCCTTGGCCGTGTAGACGGGATCGAGGATGATGCCCTCGGCCCGGGCCACTCGCAGCACCATCGCCAGGTCCTCCTGGCGGACCTCGGCGCGGCCGGCGCCCTGGTAGCCGTCGAGCAGCTGGATCTCGCGCGGCACCTGCACCGCCAGCGACCACCGGCGACGGGCCTGGTCGATGACGTCGCCCACGTAGGAGCGGACGCGCTCGGCCTCCCATGCGATCGGGATGCTGAGGATCTCCGCCTTGAGGCCGGCGAGCTGCTTGGCCATCAGCAGGCCGGCCTGGCTGCCGCCGCTGAACGCGGTGATCGCGATGGTGTCGAAGTCGGGGGCGCCGTGGCGGACCTGCTGGGCGATCTCCTGGCCGCAGGTGAAGTAGCCGAGTGCGCCCACGACGGTGGCGCCGCTCTCGGGGATGACGTAGGGTGTGCGGCCCGCCGCCCGGGCCTGGCCCGCCATCTCCTGCATGACCTGGTCGACCTTCTCCCACTCGTCGTCGGAGCAGTAGCGCACCTGGGCCCCGAGCAGGCGGTCGAGCAGCAGGTTGCCGTCGTACTCGGCGGGCGGCGCGCCCTTGAGGGCCAGCATCGCCGTGAGGCCGAGACGGGCGGCGACGGCGGAGACGGCGCGGCAGCAGTTGGACTGCAGCGTGCCGCACGTGATCAGCGTGTCGGCGCGCTGGGCGAGCGCCTCGCCGACCAGGAACTCCAGCTTGCGGATCTTGTTGCCGGTCTCCAGCAGGCCCGTGAGGTCGTCGCGCTTGACCCACAGCTCCACGCCCAGCTCGGCCGAGAGACGCTCGAGCTTCAGGAGCGGCGTGGGGGCGTAGGCGAGCTCGACTCGGGGGATCGGCGGCGCTTCACTGGCCATCCTGGTCACTATCGCAATTGAACAGGCCGGGTTGCAAGACTTCCCCGTCGGTGCGCTGGCCGAGGAGCCGCTTCAGGCTGAGCGCGTTGCGGACCGGGTAGTCGCGGTTGTTGTTGTTGAAGGAGACGAACACCTCCTCGCTGTCCCGGACCAGCCCGCCGATCTCCGGCACCAGGGCGGCCAGCTCGGCGTCGCTGTAGAGGTAGTCGTACTTCTCGCGCACCGACGGCTCCTCGCCGCGCAGCTGGCGCAGCCAGCCCTCGGCGTTGCGGCCGTGGAGCCGCAGGACGGCGGTCGGCGCGGTGACCGCCGTCACATGCGGCATGGCGCCGGCGACGGCGGGCGCGTCGACCACGACGTGGGCGAGGCCGGCCGCCCGGAGAGCGCCCAGCGCCTCGTCAGCGTGATCGGGAAACCACGAACGGTGCCGGAACTCGACGGCCACCCGACAGCCCGGCAGGCGCTCGGGCAGCGAGGCCAGGTAGTCTAGCCGGCGCGGCTCGAAGTGCACCCACGGCGCGAACTGGAAGAGCACGTATCCCAGCTTGCCGGTCTCGGCCAGCGGCCCCAGCGACGCCCGGAAGACGCGAAAGGCGGCGTCGAGGCCGGCGGCCGGGATGTCGTCGGCCAGCAGCTCGCCGCGGGCCGTCAGCCGGGCCCGGGTCGGCAGCACGGCCTGCACCTCGGCGGGGACCGCCGGCGGGCGCGGGTGGTGGCCGGTCAGGAGGCTCCACGCCTTGACGTGAAAGACGAAGCCGGGCGGCGTGCGCTCCGTCCACCGGCGCACGGTCAGCACGTCGGGGATCGCGTAGTAGGAGGCGTTGACCTCGACGACGTCGAAGGTGCCGGCGTAGAAGCGCAACCGCGCCTCGGCGGTCATGGACTTCCGGGGGTAGAACGCACCGGACTCGATCAGGGCCGGATCGGCCCACGAGCAGATGCCGACGCGGACGGGACTGCCGGTCACACGATCTTCTCGTACACCCCCGGCGGGATGACGCGGTAGACGTGGATGGGCTGCGAGACGTTCTTGAACGCGCGCTCGCCCAGGCTCTCCAGCACGAACTGCGCCTTGATCCGCTCGGCGGTGGTCGGCCCCACGATGATCTCACCGCCCTGGGCGGAGCCGGCGAAGCGGGCGGCCAGGTTGGTGGTGGAACCGCTGGCGGTGAACGTCCATCGCTGGGCGGTCCCGATCCCGATCTTGGTGGCGCCCACCAGTGCCTCGCCGCTGTTGATGCCCATGTGCAGCTGCACGGGCGGGAAGACGCCGCCGTACTCCTCGTTGAGCTGATCGGTGCGCTGCCGGATGGCGAAGGCGGCCCGGGTGGCGTTGAGGGCGTGGTCGGCCGCGGTGGGCTGGGCCTGGAAGATCACCATCAGGCCGTCGCCGGCCGTCTCGTTGATGTCGCCGTGCTGGCGCTGGATGATCTCGAGGTACCCGGAGAAGTAGGTCTGCACGAGCTGGTTCAGCTTGCGCGGCTCCAGCTGCTCGGACAGCTTCGTGTAGCCGGCGATGTCCAGGAACAGTACCGAGACCTCGACCGTCTTCTTCTCCAGCTCGGTGGCGTTGGGGTTCTGCTCGAGCAGGCGCTGCACCGCCTCCGGCACGAACTTCGACAGCTCGCCCTTGAGCTGCTCCAGCAGCTCCAGCCGCTCGCGCGACTCCTGCAGGTGCTGCAGCGCGGTGGCCAGCTCGGTGTTCTTGCCCTCCAGCTCGTGACGGGCGGTGGACAGCCGTGCCGTCATCTCGTTGAAGGCGGCGCCCAGCCCGCCGATCTCGTCGCGGCTGGTGACCGGCGCCCGGGCGTCGAAGTCGCCGGCGCCGACCCGGCGCGCCGCCTCCGAGAGCTGGGTGAGGGGGCGGACGACGACGCGGCGCATGGCCACGGTGAGCACGGCCGCCGCGGCCACGATCGTCAGCCCTCCGATCAGGAACTGGCGGTTGCGGTGGTGCCGCACCTCGGCGAACACCGGCGCCATCGCCGTGTCCACGCGGACCACCGCCCGCACCTTGTGGTCGCTGCCGTGACAGCCCTGGCACTTTTCCTGGTTGAGGATCGGGTGGTGCAGCGTGAAGAAGGTGGCGCCGTCGCGCATCTCGAGCGACTCCTGGGTCTTCAGCAACTCGACCGCGCGGAGGAACTGCGGTCCCGAAGCGGCCTGGCCCGGCGCCCGGGCCATCCGCTTGATGTTGTCGAGGACGTCCTTGGCCAGGCCGGCGTTCTTGTCGACCTCCATGGCCGTGGTCATGTCGCTGAACGCCTCCACGCCGTTGCGGCGGAAGATGCTGAGCCCCTCGACAGGCGTGGAGGTCTTGAGCTCATACAGCACGGTCCGGGTGACGTCGGGACGCTCCTGAAGCATGGCGCCCTCGATGCTGGCCACCAGGGTGGCCGTCAGCCGACGGGCCGAGACCTTGCTCTGCTCCACCAGCAGATCGGCCTCGCGCTGGACGGTCAGGATGGTGGAGACGCCGAAGCCGATGATGAGGACGACGACGATGAGGATGGAGATCTTGACCGCGAGGCGACCACGCACCATCGCGGGCCGATCCTATCATGTAAGATCACCGCGCCGATGAATCTGGCCCGGCTCGGCGAGGACAGCGTGGCCACCTGGGGCGAGTACGTCTCCCTCGCCTTCGAGGGGCGTGAGTGGACCAACCTCGAGCAGCAGCGCGCTGCCAACCGCTTCGCCCACGCCCTCCGGGGGCTCGGCGTCGACCCCGGAGACCGCGTCGTCGTCCTGCTCCCCAATTGCCCCGAGGTGCTGCAGGCCTACGCGGCCATTCTCAAGGCGGGCGGCGTCATCGTGCCGGTGGTATTCCTGCTAGGGCCGGACGAGGTCAGGCACATCCTGGCCGACTCCGAGGCGAAGGTCGTCATCACGGCGCCCGAGCTCCTCGGCAAGCTCGAGGGCTGGACGGGCGGCGTCACCGTGCTCGTCGGTGGCGGCACCGGAGGGCTCGCCTGGGATGCCCTCCTCGCCGGCGAGGCGGAGACGTTCCCGACCGTCGACCGCGACGATGGCGACCTCGCCGTGATCCTGTACACGGCGGGCACGACCGGCCGCCCCAAGGGTGTGGCGCTGTCCCACGCCAACCTGGCCTCCAACGCTCGCGCCGCCGCCAGCCTGTACGAGCTGGACCGGACGGCATGGGCGCTGATGGTGCTGCCGCTTTCGCACTCCTATGGGCTCACCGTCATGAACGCGGGCAGCATCCTCGGGACCAAGGGCGTGCTGCTCCGCTGGTTCAATCCGGAGGCGGTGCTGGAGGCCATCCAGCGGTACCGAGTCGAGTCGATGTCCGGCGTGCCCACGATGTTCGTCTACTTGCTTCACTATCCCGACGCCGGCCGCTTCGATACCACCTCGATGCGCGCGTGGGGCTCGGGCGCCGCCGCCTTGCCGATCGAGATCGTGGAGCCGTTCGAGCAGAAGTTCGGCGGGCGCATCCTCGAGGGCTACGGCCTCACTGAGGCCTCGCCGGTCGTCAGCGCGCACCGGTACTCCGGTGTGCGAAAACTCGGGTCGGTCGGTCCGCCGCTGCCCGGCGTGGAGGTGGCGATCCTCGACGAGGCCGATGCCGTGGTGATGACCGGCCAGATCGGCGAGGTGTGCGTTCGGGGCGCCAACGTGATGCAGGGCTATTATCGGCTCCCCGAGGAGACTGCGCTGGCGCTGCGGGCCGGCTGGCTGCACACCGGCGACATGGGAAAGCTCGACGCTGACGGCTACCTCTTCATCGTGGAACGCAAGAAGGACCTCATCATCCGCGGCGGGTTCAACATCTATCCTCGCGAGGTGGAGGAAGCACTCTACGCCCATCCCGCCGTGGCCGAGGCGGCCGTGGTGGGAATGCGCGATCCTCTGATGGGCGAGGAAGTGCTGGCGTTCGTCGCTCTCAAGGCGGGCGCCAGCGCGGAGGCGGCGGCGTTGATCGAGTTCTGCCAGTCGCGCCTGGCGAAGTACAAGTGTCCGAAGCAGGTGCGCTTCGTCGACGCGCTGCCCAAGAGCCCCATCGGCAAGATCCTGCGCAAGGAGCTCCGCTCCCTGGCCTGAGCCGGGGAGCGGAGCTCACCGATGTGGCGCGTTACTCGTCGAGCTTCTTGGCGACGTCCTCGACACTTTCCTGAACCTTGCGCTTGGCCTTGCCATAGCCCTCGCGCACGGTCCCGGCGGCGCGCTCGGCCTCGCCTTCGGCCTCCAGGTCGGGATTGCCGAGAATCTCACCGGCCTTGTCCTTCACATAGCCCTTGGCCTTCTCGGCCTTGCCCTTGATCTCATCCCGGTTCATGTGAACCTCCTCGGCGCGCGCGAATTCGCACGCTGAGAATTCCGAGGGTGCAACACGACTGCCATCGCGTGAACACACTCGCGCTTGAGTCGCCGAATTTTTCTGGCTCAATGCGCTCGTGCGAAGAGTGTCACGGGTTTTCGTGCGCCAATCCGTCACGCTCTAAGCGCTCAATTTCACGAGGGGGCTCGTCGTGAGCGTCAGTTCATTGACACCGCCGATGGTAGAACCTTATCCGCACCTCACCGACCCGTTGCGTAGTCGGGAATCGAGTGTTAGTGTGATCGTACTTCTTTCATTCGTCCCGTCATCCTCCTGTTCGCCCAAGACGACTCTGGCACTTGCGCTAGGCAGAAGCGACACAAGGGGAGGGGTTCCAGCAATGAGCATTCGGAGAGTGATCGCGGTTCTCACGTTGGCGCTGGCGGTAACGTTTGGCGGCCTCGTGCTCACCCGTCAACTCATCGCCGTGGCCGGCGAGATGGACGCCGAGCGGCTCAATCGCTCGATCTTGGAGTACATCGCGCAGAAGAATCCGCGCGCACCCATCAGCGCCTTCCGCCGCTTCCCCGAGGTCGTGCTGGCCGAGGCGCAGCGCACGAACCTCGACCACTGCCTGGTACTGGCGCAAGCCGAGGTCGAGTCGGAGTTCCGGCACGACGCGGTCGGCGCCGCCGGTGAGATCGGCCTGTTCCAGATCAAGCCCTCCACGGCCGCCCTGCTCGAGCCCATCGCGGGCAAGTTCAAACGGCCCGTCATCACCGCCACGACCCGTGAGCTCGGCGACCTGGCCGATCCCGCGACCAGCGCCCGGTTCGCGATGGCGTATCTGCGTGACATCATGCTGCGCAAGCCCAACGTGCGGGACGCTCTGACCGAGTACAATGGCGGCCCCGCCGGTCGCCATCCGCACTACTACCGCATGGTGATGGGGGCCTACGTCGAGGTGCTGGAGCGCTCGGAGCTCCGGTGCCGCTTCCGCGAGACGCCCCGGCAGCCAATGCCGCTCCTGACCCGGCTCGCCGGAATCTAGCCAGCTCGACGAGACGCTCTCCCCTTCTGACGTGCGGGCGCGGGCCTGAGGGCCCGCGCCCGTCTCACGTCGGTTCGCCCCCGAACGCGGCGGTGGCGCCCGTCTCCGGGCCGCGGCTCCTCCGCTCTCGTCTCCACGTTCGGCGACGTGTAAGATCCCGGATATTCCTGCGATCAGGAGAGCGCGATGAAGGGCGTGACGCTGCCGACGGAAACAGTGTTCGTGATGGAGATGTCACCGATCAAGTTCGGGCTGGGAGCCACCGACGAGATCGGGCACGACGCCAAGCGACTGGGGCTGGGCCGGGTGCTCATCTTCACCGACCGTCACCTCGCCGAGATCGGGCTGCCGGAGCGGATCCGCGCCCTGCTCGGCGAGGAGGGCATCAAGGCCGAGATCTTCGACGGCGTCGAGGTGGAGCCGACCGATCGTTCCATGGAAGAAGCAGCGGCGGTCACCCGCGGCACTGATGTCGACGGCTACATCGCGGTCGGCGGTGGCAGCACGATCGATACCTGTAAGGCGGTCAACCTGCTCCACAGCCACCCCGCGCCGCTGCTCGACTACATCAACAAGCCCGTCGGCAAGGGCGTGCCGCTCCCCGGACCGCTGCGGCCGCTGCTGGCGGTGCCGACGACGGCGGGGACCGGCAGCGAGACGACCGCGGTGGCCGTGACTCACGTGCTCGACCAGAACGTGAAGGCGGGCGTCTCCCACCGTCTCCTGCGCCCCACCCTGGGGATCGTGGATCCCCTCAACACGCTGACCGTCCCCCCGGAAGTGACGGCGGCCGCCGGCGCCGACATCCTCACACACGCCATCGAGTCGTACACGACGCGCCCCTACAACGCGCGGCCCAAGCACCATCCGCCGGATCGGCCCGCCTACATCGGCGCCAACCCGGCCAGCGACATCTGGTGCGAGAAGGCGATCGAGTACGTGGGGCGCTACCTGCGCCGCGCGGTGCTCAACGGCAACGACCTCGAGGCGCGCGTGCACCTGGCCCTGGCCGCCAATTACGCCGGGATCGGCTTCGGCAACGCGGGGGTGCACATCCCGCACGCCGTCGCCTATCCGATCGCCGGGCTCGTGCGCGACTACGTGCCGACCGGCTATCGCACACGCCACCCACTCATCCCGCACGGCATGTCGGTCATCCTCACGGCGCCGTCGGCCTTCCGCTTCACCTACGCGACCGCCCCCGAGCGGCACCTGCGGGCAACCGAGCTGATGGGCTATCCGGTGGCCGGCCTCTCTCACGCCGAGCAGCACGAGGCGCTGCCGCGGGCCTTCATGTCCCTCATGCAGGACGTGGGCATCCCCAACGGGCTGACCGCGGTAGGCTACGGCGAGAACGACGTGACCGCGCTGATCGAGGGCACCCTGAAGCAGCCGCGGTTGCTGTCCGGCGCCCCTCGAACCGTGGGCGCCGGCGAGCTCGACTGGATCCTGCGCGACGCGATGCAGTACTGGTGATCAGCCCCCGATGGCCCGGGCCAGCTCGAAATCCTTCGCGGTGAGCCCGCCGGCGTCGTGGGTGGAGAGCGCGAGGGTGACGGCGTCGTAGCGGATGTCGATGTCCGGGTGGTGGCCGGCCCGCTCGGCCAGCTCGCCCACCCGGTTCACGAAGGCCAGCGCCTCGCGGAAATCGCCAAAGCGGTACGTCCTCCGGATCTCCGCTCCCGTTCGCTCCCAGCCCGGCGTGCGCCGGAGCGCCTCGATCACGCCGGCCTCATCCAGCCGGCTCATGCCCGGGCGAACTTCTGCAGCGACCGCAATTCGCGCGGCGGCTTCTCGTGCTGGCCCACCGCCGTGTACGACACCTCGGCCACGTAGAAGTCGCCGCGGGAGTCGACGGCGACACCGTGAGGCGCGACGAACTCGCCCGGCTTCTCGCCGGCAAACCGCCCGCCCACGCGCCCGATCAGCTCACCCTTGATCGACAGGATGCTGACGCGGGCGCCGACGTTGGGTACCTCCTTGTTGACGGCCAGGTGGGTGGGCAGCTCGCCCACGTAGAAGAGGTCGTTGCGCGAGTCGGCGTAGAGGCCGCACGGCCGGTGCAGGTTCCGCCACTGGTCGAGGTACTTGCCGGCGCCGTCGAAGATCTGCACGCGGGAGTTCTCACGATCGGCCACGTAGACGAGACCGGCGGCGTCGGTCGCGATGTTGTGGGGGATGTTGAAGCAGCCGGGGTCGGTGCCCGGCTCGCCCCACGCCAGCAGCGGCCGGCCGGCCGGGTCGAACTTGTGCACGCGCGAGTTGCCGTACCCGTCGGAGATGTAGATGTTGCCGGTCTTGGGGCAGATGGCCGAGTGCGTCGGGCGGTTGAACGGCTTGCCGCCATGGAGCGTGGCGGCCTGGTCGGGATCGCCGATGGTCAGCAGCAGCTTGCCGTCCGGCGTGAACTGCCGGATCGTGTGGTGCAGGTCGTCGGTGAGCCAGATATTGCCGTCGGGACCGACGTTGATGCCGTGCGCGCGCCGGATGAGCCCCTCGCCCCACGACCGGAGGAACTTGCCGTCGCGATCGAAGACGATGACCGGGTGCTTCCCCCGGTTGAAGACCCAGACGTTGTCGCTGGCGTCGACGGCGACGCTCGTGGCCTCCACAAAGGCCCAGCCCTCGGGCAGGCGGCCCCAGCCCTCCACGGGACGGTAGTTCATGACGGGCTCCTCTCGCCGCGTGGTCCGCGGCGCCGCCTATACTGCCACAGCTACCGCCCCAGCTCCCCCGGCGCGGGTTCTTCCACCCTTTCGGGGCCTCTCGGGCGTATATCCCTCGAGCATGGATGAGCGCACGTTCACCCGACTCGCCGAGGAGTACGCCGGCCGCCTGTACTCGGTCGCGTACCGGATGCTCGGCAACCGGGCCGACGCGGAAGACGCGGTGCAGCGGGCGCTGCTCAAGTGCTTCGCGGCGCGGGCAAGCTACTCGCCCCAGTGGGCGGTCTCGACGTGGCTCTACCGCGCGCTCACCAACGTATGCATCGACGAGCTGCGCCGGCGGCGCGTGCGCAACGAGGCCGACCTCGACCCGGAGGCGATCGGCGGGGATGGAGCGACGCCGGGCCCGCCGGCCGTCGCCCGGGCGCGTCGCGGGGCCGGCGCTGCCGCACCTGGGCTGGCAGTGGCACCGCCGCCCGCCGCCGAGCGCATCGACCTGACGCGCGCGCTCGCCACCGTCCCCCGGGAGGCGCGGATGCTGCTGGCGCTGCACTACGTCGATGGGCTCGGCTATCAGGAGCTGGCGAAGGTCCGCGGGATCTCGGTCAACACGGTCAAGAGCCAGCTGGCTCGGGGCAAGGCGATCTTGAAGAAAGTGCTGGAGGCAGGAGGACACGATGGATCGGACTGACGCGACACTCCGGGAGCTGTTCGCGGTGCGGACGCCGGCAACGCTGACGGGCCGGGTGCGCGCGGCGCTGCGGGCGTCGACGCCGACGCTGGAGGCGCTGCTCGACCGGTTCCGCTTCGAGGCCACCGACCAGGGAATCTCGCGGCTGGCCTACGGGCGCGGACGGGACGTGGCCTCCGGCCGGGGGCGCCGTCTCGTCGAGCAGGCGCGCGCCGAGCTGGCCGAGTATCTGGGCGGCCGGCGGACGTTCTTCACGGTGCCGGTCGACCTCGGCGGGGTCGCCGAGTTCCAGGACCAGGTGCTGGCCGAGGCGCGGCGCATCCCGTTCGGCGAGGTCGCGTCGTACGCGACGCTGGCCCGGCGGATCGGGCACCCCAAGGCGGCGCGGGCCGTCGGCAACGCCCTCGGGGCCAACCCGGTCCCCGTGCTGGTCCCCTGCCACCGCGTGATCCGCGGTGACGGTACCTGGGGCCACTATGCGTTCGGCGCCGCGCTCAAGACGCGGCTGCTAGCCCTCGAGCGCGCCACCCCGCTGCTGGTAGGCTGCACCAGCACCCGCGTCATCTGCCGGCGCGGGTGCCGGCACGAGCAGCGCATCGCGGAGAACGGGCGCGTCGTGTTCGCGTCGGTCGCCGACGCCGCCGACGTGGGCTACCGGCCGTGCCAGGTCTGCCGC
Organism: uncultured Candidatus Rokubacteria bacterium; assembly: GCA_963827505.1. Classification (GTDB taxonomy): domain Bacteria; phylum Methylomirabilota; class Methylomirabilia; order Rokubacteriales; family CSP1-6; genus AR5. Next base: position 2,527,528 of record CAWHBD010000001.1, read on the forward strand.
CCCCGCGACGATGCGGCCTGAACAGCCGTGATAGGCTCGGGCCATGGTTCGCGGGAGCGTGGCCCGACTGGCGACAGCGCTGCCAGGCCGGGTCTCACCTTCAGTCCACGACGCGCACGATCGTCGCCGCCTCGTTCCCTCGATCTCGCCATGAGCGCGCCCGTCCTCATCGTGCCCGGCTGGGGCAACTCCGGCCCGAAGCACTGGCAGACTCTGTGGGAGCAGGCCCACCCGGACTTCCGGCGCGTCGTGCAGCGGGACTGGGAATATCCGGTCTGTGCGGAGTGGGTGGAGACGCTCGACCGGGCGATCCGGGCCGCCGCCGCGCCGCCCCTGCTCGTCGCGCACAGCCTCGGTTGCATCGCCTTGGCACACTGGGCGCGCAGGGGCACCGCCCCGGTGCAGGCCGCGCTGCTGGTGGTGCCCCCCGACGTCGAGCACCCCGACTTCCCTCCGGTCATCGAGGGCTTCGCGCCAATCCCGAGGGGCCGGTTGGCGTTCCCCAGCATCGTCGTCGCCAGCCGCAACGATCAGTACGGCGACTTCGAGCGCAGCCGCGCGCTCGCCGAGGCCTGGGGAAGCCGCTTCGTGGACGCGGGGAACAGCGGTCACGTCAACGCCGACGCCGGCTTCGGCCCGTGGCCGCTGGGGGAGAGGCTGTTCGCCGAGCTCGCTCAGGGCGCGGCGGCGAGCAGCCGGCGATCGGAGTCGTAGCGCAGCCGGGCCTGGGCGTCCGCCCGATCGGCCCACAGCACCTCGTCCACCTCGTGGTCGTGCTCACCGACCTTGGCGAGCGGCCGCATCAGGTACCAGCGCACCGTCTTGCGGATGCGCCGGCCGTCGCGCTGGAACCAGTACGTCACCGGCGTGAGCTCGCGCACGAGCTCACAGCGATAGCCGGTCTCCTCCTGGACCTCGCGCAAGGCGGCGTCGATGCTGGTCTCGCCGGGGTTGAGCGCGCCCTTCGGCAGCGTCCACACCGGCTGGTTGCGCAGGTCGCGGGCACGGATGAGCAGGACGCGGCCTTCGTCGTCGAAGACCAGACCGCCCGCGGAGAATTCCAGCCGGGGGCTCGTGCGACGGTCCGCCATGTGTTCCATCATACCTGGGCCGCCCGACGGATCGAGCGTGCCGCGCCAGCCGTCAGCGCGCGGCGCTCAGCAGCGGCGCCAGTCGGGCCTCGATGACCGCCCGGGGTTGCACGCCGACCAGCCGATCCACGACCTGTCCGTGGTCGAAGACCAGCACGGTCGGGATCCCGCGGATCTCGTAGCGCGCGGCCGTCTGCGGGTTGGCGTCGACGTCGACCTTACCGACCACCACCCGCCCGGCGTAGTCCTTCGCGAGCGCGTCGATGGTGGGCGCCAGCACGTGACACGGTCCGCACCACTCGGCCCAGCAGTCGAGCAGGACCGGTGTCATGGACTTCAGCACGAGGACCTCGAGCGTGGCATCGGTCACCGCCACCGGCGCCACCGCGGTGGCCAGGGGCTGTCGACACTTGCCGCATCGAGCCGGCCGGCCAGCCCGCGCGGTGGGAATGCGGTTGACAGCGCCGCAGTGCGGGCAACGGATCTCCAGCACGGACATCGTCTCGGACATCGCAGAGACTCCCAGACCCAGTCTACTCTGCTATGGTGAGCCGTCGAGGGCCGGCCACCGCCTGCTGATGGACGATCTGCTCGCGCACTTCCCCGCCGGCGCCACCCCGCGCCCGGAGCAAGCACGGTTGCTCACCGCGCTCGGCGACGCTCTGGCCGAGGCTGAGGACGATCCCCACGCCCCGCGCGTTCTGGTGGTCGAGGCGCCGCCCGGCGTTGGCAAGAGCCACGTGGCCATGACCCTGGCTCGCTGGAGCGGCGACGCCTACCTGCTGACCTCGCAGAAGATGCTGCAGGACCAGTACGAGCGCGAGTTCGGACGCGACCTGGCCCTGGTGAAGGGCCGTGACAACTACGCGTGCGAGCGCTATCACGGCGCGCCGGTGCCGACGTCACGCGGGATGTGCCGTCGTCTGCGCGGGCCGGTCTGCGCCTGTCCGTACGTGCGAGCCAAGCAGGCGGCGTTGGGCGCGCCGATCTTCTGTACCAACACGGCCTACTTCGCCACGCTCCGTCACTGGCACGCCGAGCAGCTTCGTCGCCGGCGCCTGCTCGTCATCGACGAGGCGCACAACCTCGAGAGCCAGCTCGTCGGCGTCTTCACCGCCCGGTTCTCTCACGAGGAGATGCGAAGCTGGTTCGGCGGCCCGCTGCCGCGGCTGCCTGCGGCCGACGACTACCGCCCGGTCCTGGCCGGTCACGTCCGCCGGCTGGAGGGCAGCCTGGAGGAGGTGCGTATCCGCCTGGAGGCGCTCCGCCCGCCCGAGCTTGCCGAGGATCTGTTCCTGGCGATGCCACCGACCCGCGAGGAGCAAGACCTGCTGGAGCAGCGCGATCGGCTGGAGAGCGCGCTGGCGCGCATCACCTTCTTCCTCGAGGCGGAGGATCGCGAGTGGATCGTGCGCTATCCGGATGCCCCGGGCGCGGAGCTGGCCCTGGTGCCGCTGACGGTGGCCTCGATGGCGCGCGGCCTTTTCGAGGAATGCGCGGAGATCACCGTGCTGTCGTCGGCGTACCTCGGGCACCGGGCGGTGCTGGCGGAGTATTTCGGGCTGGAGGAGGACGGCGTGCGCGTGTTCTCGACGCCGTCGCCCTTCTCGCTCGAGCAGCGCCCGATCGTCTACCGCCCGGTCGGGCTGCTGTCGCAGGCCACCCGGGCCAGGCTGGAGCCCGCCGTCTTCGCCGAGGTCGCGGCGATCCTGGCCGCGCACCCCCGCGACAAGGGACTCATCCACGTGGCCTCGTACGAAGCCGGGCGTCGGCTCGTGCACGACCTGGGCGTGCGCGCCCCGCGGGACTCCCGGCGGCTGCTGTGGGTGGACTCCGCGGGCGGCAAGGCCGGCGCGCTCGATCTGCATCGGGCCTCGGCGCTGCCCACGGTGCTGGTGTCACCGTCGCTCCGGGAAGGGGTGGACCTGCCGGATGACTTCCTGCGGTTTCAGGTCCTCACAAAGCTGCCCTACCCGGACCTGGGCGATCCGTGGACGTCTTTACGGCAGCAGCGAGATCCGCGATGGTACGCGGTCGAGACCGCCAAGGCGCTCCTGCAGGCGTACGGCCGCTCGTGCCGGCACGCCGACGACCAGGGCGTCACCTACGTGCTCGACGCGCAGTTCGCGCGCTTCCTGCAGCGCTATCGCGTCTTGCTGCCAGAGTGGTTCCTGGACGCGGCCGAGCCGGCCCTGCGCGCGGCGCGCGTCGAGCGCGTCGACGACTGACGGTCGCGCTCAGGCGACGCCGGTTACTTCCGCGTCTCCCGGGCGGCGGTCGCCGCCGATCGACCCGCGAGGCGGCCGAACACCGCGCCGGCCATGAGGCCGGCCCCACCGGGGTAGTTGTGGTAGAAGATCCCGCCCACCAGCTCGCCGGCCGCGTACAGCCCCGGGATGGCCCGCTGCTCGCAGTCGATGACGCGCCCGGCGTCGTCGATCTTCAATCCCCCGAACGTGAACGTGATGCCCGTGGTCACCGCGTACCCGACGTAGGGGGGCGTGTCGAGCGCCTGCGCCCAGTTCGACTTCGGCAGCACCAGCCCGCGCGTCCCTCGACCGTCCTTCACCGCCGGATTGAACGGCACGTCCTTCATCACCGCCGCGTTGAACTCGGTCACTGTCTTCACGAACCCGGGTACGTCGATCTCCAGCTTGCGGGCCAGCTCCTCGAAGGTGTTCGCCTCGGCCTTGGTGACCTCGCGGATGCGGTACTCCTCCCGGAGGATGTCGACGACCTTCTGGTCGAAGACCTGGAACGCGGTACGGCGCGGCTGCCCGATGACGGCCCGGCCGTACTTCACGTACGTGTAGTTGCGGAAGTCGGCACCCTCGTCGACGAAGCGCTCGCCCTTGAGGTTGACGATGATGCCCACCGGGTACGAGTGCTTCTGGAAGTTGTCGCCGACCTTGCGGTCGCCGTGCCACGGCGCATTGAGGTCCCACTGCACGGAGTGGCAGCCGCTCCAGTGTCCCCAGGGCAGCGCGCCGATGTCGATGGCCATGCGGATGCCATCGCCGGTGTTGTAGGGCGTGCCGCGCACGCGAGCCAGCTCCCAGTTGGGACCGAGGTAGCGCGTGCGCATCTCGGGATTGGCCTCGAAGCCGCCCGAGGCGAGGACGACGGCACCGGCGGTGATCGTCTCGGTGCCAGCGGGGGTGCGCACGACCAGGCCGGTGACCCGGCCCCGGTCGTCGGTGACCAACCGGGCGGCCTTCGCCTCGAAACGCACGTCGATCCCGGCCTTGGCGGCCGAGGCGTACTCCATGTCGATCAGGCCGGGCCCGCCGCCCACGGCCTCCAGGACCAGCCCCCCCCAGAAGCGAAACTTACCTCCCACCTTGTAGGCCTGGCGGCCGAACATCGGGATCCAGCGGATGCCGCGGTCCTTCATCCAGCGGACGGTGTTCTGCGACTCGCGCACCAGGGCCAGCGCCATGTCGGGATCGGCGCAGTCTTCGGTCACGCGCATGAGATCGTCGTAGAAGTTGTCCTCGGTGTACGGGTCGACCTCCATCTGGGCGGCCTCCTGGTCGGAGAGGTCGCCAATCAGGCCGCGCAGCTCGTCGAAGCTCTTGAATGCGAAGCGAAAGCCGCCCGCCGTGAAGAAGCCGTTTCCGCCGCGCCAGGCCTCCGGCGCCTTCTCCAGCACCAGCACGCGTGCGCCCGCTTCCTGCGCCGACAGGGCCGCACACATCGCCGCGTTACCGCCGCCCACCACCACCACGTCGTAAGCCGTTGCCACGAGGTCAGCCTCCTGAGAGGTTTCGTGCGCGTACGTTAGGGCGACCCCCGCAAGGTGTCAAGCGCCGCCCCCCGGCACCGATCTTGCCTCCCAGTGGGCTATGCTGCTCGCCGCGAGACTCGGATTGGGATTGCTGCTGCTCCTCGCCACCTCGGCCGCCGATGCGGAGCCCGTGGCGGTGAGGTTCCCGGAGAGCGTGGCCCACGGCTTCCTGGTGCTCCGCGATCAACGCGGGGAGACCCTCGCTCACGGCGAGCTGCTACAGACGGTCACGGGTGAGGCGGTGCGGAGTCGCCTCGTCTTCCGGTTCACCGATGGCTCGCTTTACGACGAGACCGTGACGTTCTCTCAGAAGCGGGTGTTCCGGCTGCTCGCGTACACGCTGGTGCAGAAGGGCCCCTCGTTCCCCGAGGCGAGCGAGGTCTCGATCGATCGCGCCAGCGGTCGCTACCGTGCGCGGGTGGGCACCGAGGAGCCCGTCGAGGGGACATTCGAGCTCCCGGAGGATCTGCACAACGGGATGACGGGGACCCTGCTCAAGAACCTCCGCGAAGGCGCGGCGGCGACCGGCCACGTCTATGCCTTCACCCCCAAGCCACGGCTGCTGCGCAGCGCGCTCCGCCCCGACGGCGAGGGCAAGTACTTCGTCGGCGACGCTGCTCGAACCGCCTCCCGCCACCTCGTCACGCTGGAGATCGGGGGCCTCACCGGCGTCGTCGCCGGCGTCCTCGGCAAAAGCCCCCCGGACCTTCGGTACTGGATCTCGACCGGCCCCGCCCCCGGCTTCCTGAAGTTCGAGGGCGCGATGTTCCTGAACGGCCCGATCTGGCGCATCGAACTCGCGACCCCCCGCTGGGCGACCGAACGCTAACTCGCTTCTCGATCCTTCAGCACAGCGGACGGGCCTGCAATGTCCACTCCCCCGCAGCGAGCAATCAATCGATGACATAACCGCCGGGTGAATCAACCCGACATGCTCTAACTATGCTTGATATTTGTTATATCCTCGGGCGCACTCCAGCTAGAATGCACCCAACGAGCGTCCTAGGTCTCTATTCGCAGGCGGCTTAGACTGGGGGGCGACTGCCGGCATGGCCTCGTGGTCGCCGCCTTTGCTGTCGAGAATGATTGTAGCGTCGAGATGAGTTACAGGATGAACCGTCGACGCCGAGTCGTCGTCACCGGCTTGGGCGTAGTGGCGCCCACCGGCATTGGCAAGGAAGCGTTCTGGCAAAAACTGATCGCGGGTGAATCCGGCATTCGCCCGATCTCCTTGTTCGATGCTTCGCCCTATCCCTGTCGGATAGCAGGCGAAGTTGAGAGCTTCCACCCAGAGTCGTTCATGCGACCCGCCCGGGTAAAGCACCGCGGGCGGTTCTCACAGCTTGCAGTCGCCGCGGCCAAGCTTGCACTCCACGATGCCGCCCTAGACTTAAAGAAGGTCGCGGGAGACCGGATCCGAATCTGTATAGGAACATCGATGGCCGGGATAGGTGATGTAGCGGAGGAAGCTCGATCTGGATTCGCCAAAGCCGGCTTCGGCGGTATCCCGCTAATGAGCGGTTTGGAATTTGCGGCGCATGCTCCCGTCAGTCACGTCTCAGCGGAGCTTGGGATCCGAGGTCAGGCTCTAACCCTTGGGTCTGCTTGCACCACCGGAGTTGACGCCGTGCAATGGGGCACCACACAGATCGCCGATGCGTATGCGGATTGCGCCATTGTTGGAGCTACCGACGCACCTCTGGCGGAACTCGCATATGCAACGCTCTCCGCTTTGGGCATCCTTACGAGATTCTCGGGTCCACCCGCCAGAGCATCGCGTCCTTATGACCTTCACCGCGATGGTATGGTCCTCGCGGAAGGTGCTGCCGTGATCGTGCTTGAAGAACTTGACCATGCGAAAGCCCGAGGCGCGATTGCATACGCTGAAGTACTTGGCCACGGGCATGGCAACGAAGGAGGGTACGGGCCGCGAACCGACACTGCTGAGAAGGCCCTTACCGATGCGATCGGTGGAGCCCTGAACCATGCTCATCTTGCTGCTCAGGACATTGACTACATCAATGCGCACGGAAACGGGCTCCCCGACTACGACCTAGTCGAGACGCGGGCTTTCAAGCATGCCTTGGGAGCACAGGCGTACAACATTCCGATTAGCTCAATCAAATCGATGATCGGCCACGCCATGGGCGCCGCGTCAGCCATTCAAGTGGTGGCCTCGTGTCTAACTCTCCAGCACGGAGTCATCCCACCGACTATCAATCTAGACACTGCGGATCCGGAGTGCGACTTGGACTACGTGCCTTGGAAGGCGCGCCCAGCCCGCGTCCGCCACGTGCTACTCAATGCTCATGCAATGGGGGGCACACATTCCGTCCTGATTCTGGGTCCCCCACCAAAACAGTGATCGACGCCTTCTTAGTTCTCGCCCTTACGACCGCAGCCCATGTGGTGCTGAGTATCGCAGTCTGGCGTTCTCATCCGTCCGGCCCGGCGAATCGGGCCTTCGCATACCTCGCGCTGACACTCGGCGCTTGGGCACTCAGCAACGGTCTCGTCAACGCCTATGCCGCGACGCCGTGGGGTATCGTGTGGGCCCGCTCAGCCTTCTTCACGGCCTCATTGCTGCCTCTCTGGTGCTTCCGATTTGTCTCAGTTTTTCCGACCTCCACCCCTCCCGTCCCTCGTCGACTGCAATGGGCGATGACCACTTGCGCCGTTGGGTCCTGCATCGCATCGCTCACTCCTCTTCTCGCCCAAGGGACCTCCTCTGTAAACCGCGGCCTCAGTGTGACGTACGGCCACCTCTACCCTGCGTTTGGTGCGTACCTGGTCCTTTCCCTAGCCGGCAGTATTGCGCTCCTGAGTCGCAAGTTACGCTTTCTGACTGGCGTTGAGCGCCTCCAAGTTCAGTTTGTTCTGCTAGGCATTGGCGTCGCCGCAGCCGGTGGATCGATTACTAACCTTGTTTTCCCTCTCGTGTTCCGTACGTCGCATCTCAATATCTACGGACCGATCTTCGGTCTCGTCCTCGTCGCCTCGATTGCCCACGCGATCGTTCGGTATCGTCTTCTAAATATCCGCCTCGTGGTCCGTCGCAGCGTCACGGAGGTAGGCGCTTCAGTCATTGCGGCCGCAGCATTCCTGAGCCTCGCGTGGATAATGTCTTGGCTCCTGGCACTCGAGTGGCAAGCCCTTCCCTTGCCAGTAACGCTGGTCTTGGCGCTTCTCGTTGCCCAAGTATTCCAGCCGCTACGAAGGACCGTCCAAGCCGCTCTAGACTACTATTTCTTCCGTACACCTTATGACTACTCGGCCGCTCTACGTGAGATCAGTCGCGCGATGACCGAAATCGTTGACCTTCGAGTGTTATTCGAGTACACCTGCCGCGCCATCGCCAGCACCGTGCACGCCGAACGAGTCGTCTTATATGTTCGAGAGGCCGGCGGCTCCGACTATCGACGCGAGTCGTCTTGGGGCCCTGAGACGAGCGGCCTGCCCGTAGTGATCTCTGAGTCGTCGAATCTCATTCAGTCCCTTCATCGCGATGACCATCGATCGCTCACCGCCTCAGATCTTCGTCGCCCAGGATACGAGACCTCGTCTGAGGCGCTCAGTGAACTTGAGCGGCTTGGCGCTGAGTGCATTCTGCCTGTGATGGTGCACGGCCAGTTCGGAGGGTTCTATCTCACTGGCCCAAAACGCTCTGGTGATCCGTACTTCACTGAAGACCTCGACCTCATTCGCGCTGTCGCAAGCCAAGTAGGCATCGCCATAAGATTGCATGTGCAGATTGGGCTTGCCGAAGCGGAGAAGCGTCGAGCAGAACGCCTAGTTTCATTCGGCGCTTTTGCCCGTGGGCTGGCACACGAAATCAAAAATCCCCTCGTAGCCATTCGAACATTTGCTGAACTACTGCCCGAGAGGGCCAGCGACGCTGAGTTTCGTGATTCGTTCGCAAAGATCGTCCTGCAAGAGATAGAGCGCATTGATCAACTCGTTGCGAGACTTCGAGGTTTCGCAGCGCCGCCAACTGTTCGCTTCCGTCCTGTCGATCTCTATCAATTGCTGCGTGACACGCTTGCGCTGCTACGCGGCGAGATCGAACGGGCCCGAGTTCGTGTCCTAATGTCGGACGATCGATCAACTCCTCCGATCCTCGGAGATCCCGCACAGCTAAAACAGCTCCTCCTCAATGTCTTGATGAATGCGCTCGAGGCAATCGAGCACGGCGGTGAAGTCGCGATTCGAATGTCCCACTCTCTCCCTAGCCATCAGGTCGTAGTAGAGATCTCAGACACGGGACCGGGTGTACCGACCGAGCTACTTTCGAAGATGTTTGAGACGTTCGTGACTACGAAGCCCGAGGGTTCGGGTCTGGGGTTGGCGATATGTAGAGCAATCGCCGATGCACACCATGCGGTGATCCGCGCCGAGAACAACTCCGGAAGGCCCGGTATGACGATTATCCTTGAGTTCCCTCTACCCGAAGTGATGTCTACAGAACCTGCAGCCAGCGATGTTCAAACATTGCTGTGGAATGTACCAGGGGCGAACGACTCGGCGCGATCCCAAAGCGCGTTCTGAGTATCAACAGGCGGGCGACCTCACACACCCCGCGCGCGGCGGAGCATCTCGATCAACACCTCACGACTCTGGTCTGCCGTTGTGACCTCGCGGGGGAACGCGATACGGACACTTGATAGTCGATCGGCTTGGCGGAGTCGTAGCTTGAAACCCAGTCGGTCGACGGTCACCATGGTGGCCTCGTCCGCGGTCTCGCCCGCGTAGTGCCGTGCATATGTGATGAGCGCGTCGGCGTGGTCGCGATTCATGTGCTCAACAATGGCGGGGGCGACATCTGCGAGGGCGTCCGGTCGCGCCGCCGCGTAGTCGTCGGCGGTGACCCAGTCCATCGCGGCGAACCCGCCGACGAAGTAGACATCTAGGATGTCCAGCCGCCAGAAACCGAAGTCGTCGAAGTCCACCCAGTATCCGGCGCGCTGATGGCGCTCTAAATAGGCGGACCGGGCCTCGGAGGCTTCCGGCGGGGCGAGTTTGCGAGCTCGCCCCATCAGGGTGAGGCGGCCCGCGGCCAACGGGTCACCGCTCCAGTCTGGCTGGATGATCAGTAGACTGGCCCGAGCATCGTCGAGAAGGTTCTGGGTATGCATCGCCATCGTGCTGACGAGGAACAGCGGGCGACCCCCATCATCCAATGCGTACGGCATTACCGAGGCGAACGGGTGGCCAGCGTGACGACGAGACACGGTCGCCAGTGTCCCGGTACGGCCCAGATGAGCCAGTGTGCGGGCGCGCTCCGCAAACGTCGGTTCGGGAACGATTGGCGCATCGGGGGCTCGCGACGGGCCGGCGTGGCGATTCATTGGCTGCTAGCCTACCGCGGATCGCAACCTCACGGGCTGCCGCGCACCTACTCCCTGGTAGCGGTGAACGGGCAGATCTGATTGTACGCGCAGTAGCGGCACGCCTGCCGCGACGGTGTGGCGTCGAAGCGGCGGGCGCGAATCCCGGCGGCGGCTTCCTCGACCGCCACCCGAGCCTCCTCCAGGTCTGCCTCGGTGGGCTCGCGTCGACCGACCACGTGGGTTTCGATGAAGCGCAACTCCACGCGCTGGGGCAGCCGGCCGCTCATCTCGCGCCACGCCAGCGAGTACATCTTGAGCTGCAAGTTGTCGGCAACCCGACGGTCGGCGTCCTTCTGGCGCGTGACCTCGCTGGTCTTGTAGTCGACTATCACGGCGCCGAGCAGGTCCTCGTCGACACGGTCGAAGCGCCCTCGAACACGATTATTGCCCACGCTGAACGCGAAGTCCTTCTCCACCCAGGTCGGCTTGAGACCTTCGGCCTCCTCCTGGTGCCAGAAGCGCGTGAGTGCCACGCGCCCCGCCTCCTTGCGCGCCTCCTGATGCTCCCACGTCAGGAACCCTTGGTTCAGCCATTTGCGATCGTACTCGGCCAGAAGATCGTCCAGCGACGTGTAGTTGCCCTCCACCCGGCGCTTGAGATAAAACTCGACCACGGCGTGAATCGTGCTGCCGTACACGACCGTGTGGTGGCGCAGGATCGGCACTCGAAGCAGGTGCACGTAGCGGTACTTCAGCGGACAGGTCTGGTAGTCGTCGACCTGTTTGTGGCTGATGAGCAGCTCCTCGGAGTCAGCGATCGGCGGCGGGGCCGCCGAGTCCTGCTCAGGTGGCGGCGCGAAGCGGTCGATCTCTTCCACCGCCTTGCCCTTGAAGGGGCGCGCGGCATCCTTCGGCAGGTTCAGCGCCTCCAGCACGAACAGACTCACCTTGCGCTCTCGGGCACCGCCGTAGTCCCGCGCGCTCGTGAAGAACAGCTCCCGGCGGGCCCGCGTCATGCCCACGTAGAACAGCCGCCGCTCTTCCTGCGTATGGAAGTCGCCGGTCGGCAAAAGATCCCGGATGAGCTCGGCCGGGAGCTCCAGGGCATCGCGCCGCTTCTGGACGGGGAACTTCCCCTGCACGCAATTGACCAGGAACACGACCGGAAACTCCAGGCCCTTGGCCTTGTGGACCGTCAGCACACGCACGGCCGGCGTCTCCACGTCGGCCTCGGCGACCGCCGGATCCTCCCCGGCGTCGATCAGCGCGTCGAGATGCTTCACGAACTCCCGGACGTTGTCGTAGCGGAGCGCCTTGGAGGCATCCTGAATTCGCCGGAAGAACTTCGAGATGTTCTGCACCTCCGCCTCGTCGCGCGCGGTTGCCGCCTTCGACATGCGGGCGAGCCAGCCCGAGTCGACGAGGAACTGGTAGAGCAGCTCGCCGGTCGGCATCTCGCGCCCGAGCTCCATGTAGCGCACGAGGTCCTCGACCAGGTGCCGGATGGTGAGTCGGGCCTCCTCGCTCAACTCCGCCGTCAGCTCCGGGATCTGCTCCACCTCGCGCAGCACGTCGAAGAGCCAACGATGCTTGCGGTCGGCGTGCGTCGCACATCGGGTGAGATCGACAATGGGTACCTGGTAGAGATCGGACGAAGCCAGGTAGTGGGTGCTCACCGAGTCATCGGGATGAGCTACCGCTCGCAGGAACGCCAGCAGCAGCCGCACCTCGGGTCGGCCGTAGAGGCCCGCGTTGCCTGAAAAGGTCCACGGGATCCCGCGCAGGTTGAACGAGCGTAGGAATTGGTCGGCGTCGCCGTTGGAGCGGACGAGCACCGCCACGTCGGTGAACGTCCACGTGCCGTCCTCGGCGTGCTCGCGGATCATCTGGGCGACCGCGTCCGCCTCCTGGGTCGCCGTCTCGTAGTGCAGGTGCCGGGGCTCGGGACCCGGCGCTTCCCGGACCGCCACCAGCCGCTTGTCGATGCCACTGCGGACCTCCAGCCGGTCGGGGTTGTTGTTGACGATCAGCCGGTAGGCGGAGTCGAGCACGGCCTGATGGGAGCGGAAGTTCTCGGTCAGGACGATCTGCTTGGCTCCCGTGTAGTGGTCGAGAAATCCGACGACGTTGGAGATGGCCGCTCCGCGCCACTTGTAGATGCTCTGGTCGTCGTCGGCCACGACGGCCACGTTGCGATGGCGGACGGCCAGAAGCTTCACCAGCTCGAACTGGGCGTAGTTCGTGTCCTGGAATTCGTCGACCAGGATGTACTTGAATCGCCGCTGGTAGAAGTTGAGGACGTGGGGCCGCTCGCGCAACAGACGGAGGGCCAGCACGATCTGGTCGCCGAAGTCGATGTTGCCCTCGCGCGCCATGAGCTCCTGGTACGTCGCGTACGTCGCCGCCAGCTCCGCTTGCCCCTCGGCAAGGTCGCCCCGGTCGGCGTCGTCCGGAGCCGCCGCCGCCGCCGCGCGGAGCTGTACAGCGCATCGGGCATAGTCGGCCGGGGTGATGTCCTCGTCCTTGCACCGGCTGACGAGGGTGATGATCGCCTGCAGGTGGCGTGTCGGGTCCCCGAGCGGCCGGTAGCGGGCCAGTGGCAGCTCGAACAACCGGTCGCGCAGGAAGATGACCTGCTCGGCGCGGCTCAGGACGTTGAAGTCGTTCTTCAGGCCGATCTCGAGGGAATGTCCGCGCAGTAACCCGTCGCCGAACGCGTGGAAGGTCGCGATCTCGACATCGGCGTAGCCGTACGGCACGAGCTGGTCGACGCGCTCTTCCATCTCGGCCGCGGCCTTGTCGGTGAACGTGAGCGCCAGGATCTCCTCGGGGCGGGCGCGACGATGGGCGATGAGCCAGGCGATGCGGCGGGAGATGACGGTCGTCTTGCCGGTACCGGCCCCGGCCACGATGAGCAACGGCCCCGCATCGGCGGTCACGGCCTCACGCTGCGCGTCGTTGAGGCCGGCGAGGATGCGATCGACCGCCATGCTGAGTTGACTATATCAGCAAGGCGCGCGGATGGATCAACGGCGGATGTCGGCACCTCCGGCAAGCAGGTCCGCAACGTCGCGGGCATCGATCAGAGCGACGTCACCCCACGTGGAGCACTTGAGGGCGGCCACGGCGGCGCCGGCGTCCACGGCGTCCTGCGGCCCCCGTCCGCTCAGCGTCGCCCACAGAAACCCGGCGACATAGGCGTCGCCGGCCCCAACGGGGTCGACCACCTGGACCGTGTGCGTCCGCGTCGGCCGCCACAGACGGCCGTGGGCCAGCACGGTTGAGCCCTCCTGCCCCTGCAGCAGGGCGATCGTGGCCTTCGGCGCGAGACGGCTGAGGGCCTCGACGATCGCCTCGATGGAGCCGCCCAGACCGAACACGGTACGCGCTTCGGCCTCACCCATGAAGACGTGGCGCACACCCGGGAGGATCGTCTCGGCGAACGCCCGAGCCTCCGGGGGCGCCCACAACGCCCTCCGGTAGTTGAGGTCGAAGGACACGGCCGCGGCCTCCCGGAGCGCCTGCTCCGCGACGCGGCGCGGCCCGGGGCCCAGTGCGGGCGTGATGCCGGTGACGTGCACCAGGCGGGCCTGACGCACCGGCGCCCAGTCGACCGCCTCGGGCGCGAGCCGAGCAAACGCGGAATCGCGCCGATCGTACAGTACGCGGATAGGCCGAGGGGCGGCGCCGAACTCCAGGAAGTAGACGCCGACGCGAGCGTCGTCCATGCTCACGACGTGGCCGCAGTCGACACCGTGGCCCGAAAGCTCTCTCCGGATCCGCTCACCCCAGGCGTTTGCGGGCAGTGCGGAGATCCAGGCAGTGCGGAGCCCGAGTCTGGCGCAGGCGGCGGCTACGTTGGCCTCGGCGCCGCCGACCTGAACGTCGAGCTGCCGGGTCGTCTCTATGCGCGCAGGCGAGGGGATCGAGAGCCGCAGCATCACCTCGCCAATGGTGACGAGGTCGTGCATCTAGCCGAGGCGAATCGTGACAGAGGTGCCGAGGATCATCGATCCGGTGATGAGCGCCGGCCGGCGTTCGTCGTCGAACACGATGCGGGCCGGCCGATTCTCCCGGGCCCATGACGAGAATCGGCTGAGGTCGAGCAGCGCAGATGACTTGCCCGTCTCGGGCTCAGGCTCGACCTTGAGCTCCAGCGGGACCAGCTCCGCTCTGTACGACTGCGCCACGTCGTCGGGGCCTTCGTTCTCGCTCCGGCGGCGGCGGACGACGTGCGTCTGCAACCGGCCATCCGGACGGGGCGGCCAGTACCGGTCACGGAAGTTGAGCGATGCGCTGATGGCGTCGTCCACGTGCATCCCCGCCGGCAGGGGAACGACGTCGTCGACGACCCGCAAGCGCCGCATGATGAAGGTTTCCCCGCGAGCGTGATACTCGATGAGGCGTCGATCGTAGGCATAGGTCACCTGCACTTGCGACTCCCGCCCCCGCACCTGGAACCACGAGGTACTCCGCAGGGGCACCCACCGGCCGTCCCGGAGCACCCCGCTGGACTCGATCCGATTGGCGATGCCGTCTCCTTGGCCGTTCACCCTCACGTCGTACCGTCCCACCCCGCGGTCGATGGTCTCCTGGACGTCTCCCCTGAGCTGGAAAGTGAGCATTTGGTACATGATGCCCACGTCCGCCGCAAACCCGCTCCGCCTGGCGACCGGTTCGGCAAGCAATCTGACCGGGGTAAAGAGGCCTGCCAAAAGCACTGTCAGGAAATTTCGACGATTGACTAGCTCTATGGACATGATCAATGTGCAAGCCTATTCTAGCAGCCGCCCCGAACCGCATCTTGGCTTTGGAACTACCTGGCTGTGAACGTACCGACAGGGAGCGGCGCAGTCGCAAATCGCCAAAATGAGGCTGCCGATGCAGCGACAGGCAGGTTGGCGCAGTGCTGACAGCAACAAGCTCACATTGCGACTTAAGTCCCCGCCCACGGCGTCCGTGGCCCTAGCCGCTGCTCGGGAACCCCATCTCTCGGCCCCGAGGCGCCTCTGGAGAAGCCTCCAATGATCCACATCACCCTCATGGGTGTTGCATTGCTACACATGGCTCTCGCCCTCTTTGTACTTACCGCTCGTCGTCAGACCGTTGTCAACCGTGCTTTCGCCGCGCAATCTCTGGTTTTTGCTGGATGGATCATTGGAATTGCCGGATTGCAGACCGGAGTGAATCTCGACTTATGGTTTGGCTTTGCTTTCGCTTTTGCCAGCCTCATTCCCGTCGCCTTCTTGATCTTCAGTTGTTGCTACCCCACGGCGACTTCTTGGTCTTCGCCCCTTCATGCACGAGTAGCGCTCGTCGTTGGAACCATGTTCATGCTTCTTGCGTTGACAACCGACTCTATCGTCTACGGGGCAGTGATCGGTCCCGCAGGTCTCTCCCGGAAAACCGGTCCGTTGTACCCAGCTTTCGCCGTGTACTTCATTACCGCTTGGTGTATCGGCCTTGGCATCTTCATCAAGAAGTGGCGTTCCTCTCGAGGTCTAGCGAGGGCGCAGTTCCACTATCTCGGAGCTGGGCTGATCGGCGGCTTCGTCGGCGGTATGTCGGCGAACCTGCTCTTCCCATTGCTGACAGGCAAGTCAACCTATAGCTGGATGGGGCCTTACTTCAGCTTGGTCTACGTTGGGCTAGTCGCCCACGCGATCATCCGCCATCGACTGATGGACTTGCGGCTCTTCATTCACCGCGGGCTAACGATTACAATCGCGGTTGTGCTGTCAGCCGTGCCGGCGGCCCTTCTGATAGCCGTGTTCTGGCCACGCCTGCTCGTCCACCTTGATGGAGCAGAACTCGCGTTGCTCCTCACAGCCGTTGGCATCGTGACTATCTTGACGCCGATCACGCGCGATGTTGCTAGTCGCCTACTCGATCACTATGTCTATCGCACTCACGCGAACTATCAGCGAACAGTTCGAGAGGCAAGCCAGATGCTGACCCGGGTACTCCACCTGGAGACGTTGCTGGAGTTCATCAGCGCCACAGTCGGACGGTCTACGGCAGCTGAGGGCGTCGTGCTTTACGTGCGAGAGGATGGCGCGTTTCGTTACGCCGTGGGGAATGCTCGGACCAACTCCGGTCACTTCGCGACTCCGGGGGAGGCGCCGATTGAAGTCGTGACGGCGCTCGATGCCGCGCAGGTGCCCATCCTCGCGGATGAGGTGGCGCGGGAGCGGGAGACGGCGGCGGCAGCGCTGCACGAGCGTCTCGTCGAGACGAACTGGTCGCTGTTGCTCCCGGTGCTGGCCGACGACGCGCTGATCGCGATGATCGCGGTGGGACCGAAGTTGTCCGGGGACGCGTTCTACCAGCAGGACCTCGACCTGCTGATGACGCTGGCGAACCAGGCGGGCGTGGCGATCAAGAACGCGCAACTGTACACCGCCGTCACCGTCGCCAACGAGTATCTCGAGAACATCGCGGCCACGATGGAGAGCGGGGTCGTGGCCATCAATGCCACCGGGCGGGTGGCAATGTTCAACCGGGCCGCCGAGCGGCTGACCGGGTTGCCGGCCGAGACCGCCCTCGGAGGGACGGCGCTGCTGTTGCCGGCCTGCCTCGCCGAGCCGCTGCAGGCCACCGTCTCCGATGGGCAGGTGCGCACGCAACCAGAGGTCGAGCTGGTGGCGGTGGCGGAGGCGGAGGGGCCGACGAGTCGCCCCGTCATCTGCACCGTCTCGCCGGTGCGCGATCCCAGCGGCAGCGTCCTCGGCGCCGTCGCGGTCTTCAGCGATCTCACCCCGTTCAAGGAGCTCGAGCTCGAGCGCCGGCGGGCCGAGCGACTGGTGTACTTCCAGACGCTGGCGGCGGGCATTGCCCATGAGATCAAGAACCCGCTGGTGGCGGTCAAGACCTTCACCCAGTTGCTGCCGCGGCGACCGGGGGACGCGAGGTTCCTCGAAGAGTTCGGCCGGATCTCGACGCGCGCGATCGGCCGCATCCAGCGCCTGGTGGATCGGCTCCGCACGCTCTCGCGGCCGGGCGGCGGTCCCCGCCACCCGGTGGACGTACGGATACCGCTGACGGAAGCCCTGGAGCTGGTGCAGCCGGGGCTCGAGGAGAAAAATCACACGATGACCAGCCTGCTGGGCGCCGAGGCGTGTGTGGTGGTCGGCAATCACCAGGAGCTCGAGGAGCTCTTCCTCAACCTCCTGCTCAACGCCCATGAGGCGACGCCGGCGCGCGGCACTATCGCCGTCGAGGTGACGCGTGCAGAGACGCAGGTGGTCGTCACGGTGTCGGACAGCGGGCCCGGCATCGCCCCCGAGCTCCTGGAGCGCGTGTTCGAGCCGTTCTTCACCACCAAGCCGCGGGGATCCGGGCTGGGGCTGGCCATCTCGGCCGGAATCGCCCAGGCCCACGGCGCGCGGCTACGGGCCGCGAACCGGGCGACCGGCGGCGCCGTCTTCACCGTCGAGTTTCCGCTGGCCCCGGTGACCTCGGTGGTGACCGCGTGAACACCGTCCTCGTCCTCACCGCCGACGACGCGCTCCGGGCGCGAGTCAGCCGCTCGCTGACCGCCTTCTCCATCTTCGAGGCGCGCAGCGACAGCGACGCGCTGCGCACCCTGCGGCTCGTCGACATCGACATCGTGCTGCGCGAGAGCACCGGGCCGGCCGGCGCCCTTGCCACATTCGTGACGGCGGCCCGCGACGTCACGCCGCTGGCGCTCGTGATCGCGGTGGGCGCCAGTGGTGAGGACGAGGACAGCGCCGACTTCACCGTCTCCGACGGCTTCACTGCCCGCGAGTTGGAGGCGGTGCTGCGCCACGCGCTCGACCGCCAGCGGCTCGTCCGGGAGATCGCGGTCACCCGGGCGGCGGCGCCGACGGCGGCGGCCCCGGCCGCGGCCAACGGCGAGCCGTGGGACGGCGTGGCGGTGGCGCGGCTCCTGCGCGGATTCACCGGCGTGCTGGCCGCCGGCGTCGACGTGCCGAGGGCGCTCGGCATGTTCCTCGACTCCATCGGCGAGCTGGTCCGCCCCACCCGCATGGCGCTGCTACGACCGGACGCCCTCGGCCAGGAGTTCCGCATCGTGGCCAGTCGGGGCCTGGCGCCGCAGCTCGTCCACGGTATCCGGCTGTCGCCCAACGACGGCCTCGTCCGTTGGTTGGCCGTGCAGGGCCGGCCGGCGGTGGCGCCTGAGATCTTCGACCCCGAGATCCTGCGCGAGCTGCGGCTGCTCCAGGCGGTCGTGGCGGTCCCCCTGCTGGCGCACGGTGAGCTCGTGGCGGTGCTGGCCCTCGGCCAGCCCGTGTTCGGGGCCACCTATGGCCGCCACGAGATGCAGACGCTGTTCGATCTGGCCGCCCACCTGGCCACCGTCCTGCGGGACATCACGCTGCATCACCAGCTGGCTCGGGAGAAGGAGTTCAGCGAGCGGATCCTGTCCCACATGTCGAGCGGTGTGGTCACCATCGGCCGTGACCAGAGAGTGGGCACCCTCAACCGGCGGGCCGAGGAGATCCTCGATCTGTCAGCGGCGGCCGTGGTCGGCCAGGATCTCAGGGTCCTGCCCTCGCCGCTGGGCGACATGCTGTACGAGACGCTCGCCTCGGGCCGCGCCGCCCCTCGCTCGGAGATCCAGCTGGCCCTTCGCCGCCTCTGGCTGGAAGTCTCGACCTATGCCGTCCGGGACGAGGACGCACAACCGCTGGGGGCCGTGCTGGTCTTCGAGGACCTGACGGCCCAGAAGGAGCTGGCCGCCCAGCGCCGCGCGGCCGAGCAGTTCCAGCTCCTCACCCGGGTGGTGGCCCGGATCGCCGACGAGATCAAGAACCCCCTGGTGTCCATCAACACCTTCATCGAGCTCATCGGCGAGCGGTACGACGACCCGGACTTCCGGCGCCACTTCTCGGCGGTCGTCCGCCGGGACGTCCGCCGGCTCGTCGAGGTATTTGAAAAACTTGCCGGGTTGGTGACGGAGGGTGAGCTAAACTTTGCCATCGTGGATGCCCGGGAGGTGGTGGGGCAGCTGATCGACGCCATCGATCTGGCCGACGAGGCTGCCGGCAAGCAGTTACAGCTCGAGGTCCTTCCCGAGTCGACCGCGCAGCTCATCAAGGTCGACGTCGGCCAGCTCCGAAGGGCGCTGACCTACATCATCCGGTATCTCACCCATAACTCGCCGACGGACCTGGCGAAGGTCTCGGTGTCGGTGGGCCAGCACGAGGACGAGGAGGGCGGCACCGACGTGCGCATCATGGTGGGGTCCCGCACCGCCAGCGTGTCGCCCGAGAAGCTGCAGCGGCTGTTCGACCCCGTGCAGATGGTCCAGGAGAGCCTGATCGACGTGGGCCCCGCCGTCAGCCAGCGACTCGTCGAGGCGCTGGGCGGCCGGCTGCGGACGCGCCAGACACGGCACGAGTTCGCCTTCCTCGTGACGCTGCCCGCCCTGTCGTGACCACGGCGGCGCCGCCCCTCGACGCTGCCCGTATCCTCGTCGTCGACGACGAGCTGGGCCCGCGCGAGTCGCTGCGCATGCTGCTCAAGCCGTCCTATCAGATTCAAACGGCCGACAGCGGCCGGACCGCGCTCGATCAGATCCCCGCCTACCGGCCCGATATCGTCATCCTCGACATCAAGATGCCGGAGCTGGACGGCCTCGAGGTGCTCCGCCGCATCAAGCGGATCGACCCCGCCATCGAGGTCGTGATGATCACGGCCTACGCCTCGCTGGAGACCGTGAAGATGGCGCTCACCCACGGCGCCTTCGAGTACCTGATCAAGCCGTTCTCGCGCCAGGACCTGGAAGACGTCGTGCGCCGCGCGCTGGGCCGGCGCCATGCCGAGCTCGGCACCCGCGGCCAGCTGGCCCGGCTGGTGGAGGAGATGCGGCGGTTGGCCGCCAAGACCCGCGAGCTCGAGGAGGACAAGCGCCGCAACGAGGTCGAGCAGTCGTTGCGGGTCACCCAGCTGTCCATTCTGCGCGAGATCGCCCGCACCTTCGTCAGCCAGCTCGAGTACGAGGCCATCTCGACCGCGGTCATCGGCCAGCTCCAGAACGGGCTCGGCTACGAGGTCGTGGCCATCGCCTCCACCGCGCCGGTGACGGGCCCCGGCGATCTGCGGGTGGTGACGTGCGCCATCCGCGACGCCGAGGGACCGCTGGGCTGGCTCGTCGTCGACAACCGGCAGTCGGGCCGGGCCGTCGATCCGCGCGAGCGCGAGCTGCTGGAGATGCTCGCCGAGTACCTCGCCATCGCCCTGCGCAACTCACGGCTCTACGGCCAGATCGCCGATACCAAGCGCTCGCTCGAGCAGCTCATCGCGTCGGCCGGCGACGGCATCATCACCGTGACCGCCGACGATCTGGTGGCCGGCTGGAACCCGGCTGCCGAGCGGACGTTCGGCCTCCCGGCCGAGCACGCGCTGGGCAGACGGATCGTCGATCTGCTCCCCGAGCCCGAATACAGTCGCGCGCGCCAGCGGCTTGCCGACGGTGAGGAGCGCCAGGCCTTCGAGGTCATCCAGGCCTTCGGCGGCTCCCGCGTGCTGACTCTCGCCGTCACGCTATCGGGGCTGCGCAACCGTCAGGGCGGCCTCGACGGGGTCATCGCGATCGTGCGGGACATCACCACCGAGCGCGAGATCGAGGGTCAGCTCCACCAGTCGGAGAAGCTGACCGCGCTCGGCCAGCTCGCCGGCGGCATCGCCCACGACTTCAACAACCTGCTGCAGGCGATCCTCGGTTACGCGCAGCTCATGAAGCAGAACCCCACCAACGCCGACCTCATCGAGCGCTCGCTGACGGTGGTCGAATCGGCGGCCATGGACGGCTCGGAGACGGTCCGTCGCATCCAGCAGTTCGCGCGGCTGCGCCCCGACGAGCAGTTCGTGGGCGTCGACATCAACCAGATCGTGCAGGACGCCGTCGCCATCACCCGGCCTCGCTGGGAAGAGAACATCGCCCGCGACAGCCGCCCGCTGGAGCTGAAGCTCGATCTCCTGGCCGACGCCCTTCTCCAGGGCCGGCCGGCCGCGCTCAGCGAGGTGCTGACGAACCTCATCTTGAACGCCATGGACGCCATGCCGGAAGGCGGCCGGCTCACGATTGCCACCGTCCAAACGCCCGGGCGCGAGGTGCGGGTGACGGTGGCCGACACCGGTATTGGCATGCCGGAGGCGGTCCGCCAGCGCATCTTCGAGCCGTTCTTCTCGACGAAGGGCGAGGGCGGCTCCGGGCTCGGCCTGTCGATGGCCTACTCGATCGTGCATCGCCACGGCGGCGACATCCACGTCGACAGCGTGGTTGGGGTCGGCACGACGTTCACGTTGGTGTTCCCCGTGGCCCACGAGTCGACGACGCCGGCGACGCCGGAGCCGTCGGCCGAGGGCCGCCACCAGTTCCGGGTCCTGGTCGTGGACGACAACGCCCAGGTGCTGGCGACCCTGGCCGAGATGATGCGCCGGGTCGGCCACACGGTCACGCCCGCGATCACCGCCCGGGGCGCCCTCCACGACTACGCCCCCGACCGCTTCGACGTCGTCGTCACCAACATCGGCATGGCCGAGATGAACGGCTGGGAATTCGCCGAGCGCCTACGCGCCATCGACCCCCGCGTGCCCCTGCTGTTCATCACCGGCTGGGGGTTGCGGGAGGAGGACCACGCCCGCCTGGCCGGCCTGGGCGTCCGCCGCTGCCTGTTCAAGCCAGTCCGCCCCGAAGACCTCGACGCCGCCCTGCAGGACACCGCCGCCCCCCGCTGATGCGCACGGGCCGCGGGGGCCGGCCGGGACGCGACTGAGTGGCCGGGCGCCGCCGCCCCAAGGCGCGCCGCCGGCGGGCGGCCACGCCGCGCCACGAGGCCCGGCCCGCTGCCCGCAAGACGACCCGCCACGCGCGCACCGCCCGCAAGGGCGTCCGGGCCGCCCATCCGCCGGCCGCTCTCGCCCGGCGCCGGGCCTCGTCGGAGGCGGCCAAGCTGGGTGCCGCCCTGGCCGCCGAGACCGACGTGACGCGAGGCCTGGAGCGTCTGCTGTCGGCGGCCCGCAAGGTCACCCGGGCCGAGGCGGGTACGGTGTACGTGCGCCGCGGTGAGTCGCTGGAGTTCGCGGCGGTGCAGAACGACCTGCTGGCTCGCCGCGTCGGCGAGGACGAGGTGCGACGGCGGGTCGGCGCGCGGCCGCTGCCGCTCGGTGAGAACAGCATCGCCAGCTACGTGCTGCTGACGCGGTCCACCGTCAACCTGCGCGACGCCTACGAGATCCCGGTCGATCGACCCTATACGCTGTTCCGCGAGGTCGACCGCAACACGGACTACCGCACTCGCTCGATGCTGGCGATGCCGCTACGAAACGGCGGGGGGCACGTGTTCGGGGTGCTGCAGCTGATCAACGCCCTCGACGGGCGCGGCGCCGTGCGCGCGTTCAGCCTCGACGAGCAGCGAGTGGTGCAGGAGCTAGCCGCCCAGACCGCCCGCCTGCCCGGGGGAAGCGCCGGCTGAGTCGCTCGCTCAGGACCGCTTCATCGGGCGACCGCAGCAAACCTTCGGCACCATCGCAACCTTGCCGCACTTGGGACACCGGAATCCGGCCATGCCCGCCATAGTACCGGCCGAGCGTGGGCGGCCGCAACCTCACAGCGACCGTTTCACCTGGTCGGCCAGCTTGCAGAAGGCGCACAGCGTGCCGGTCGTGACCTGACCGCAGCGTGTGCACTCGTTCAGCACCACCGCCTCCGCCCGTTCGAACGCCGGCCGGGCCTTTTCGAGGAAGCCGAAGAGGAAGTTGTGCTTGGCCCCAGGGGAGGCGTCCTCCATCCGGTTGAGGGTCTCCTTGTGGGCGATCGACGTGGCGCCCTTGGCGAACGGGCACTCGTCGACGATGTAGTCGATCTTCCGGAGGAACGCGTAGGCGGCTGTCTCCCGCTCGGACAAGCGATACAGCGGCTTCACGCGGCGCACCAGCTTGGGATGCGTGGACGCCAGCGCCGGCGACTGGCGGGGCAGCGCGTCCGTCTGCCAGTGCATCACCGAGCCGAACAGGGTGGCCGCCTCGTCGTCGAGGTTGTGGCCGGTGGCGACCACCGGCATGCCCTCGTCGAGCGCGGCCCGGTTCATCAGGTAGCGCTTGCTCAGCCCGCAACCCGAGCAGGGCGGCCGTCGCGTGACGGACTTGATCACCGGCACCGGCGCCCCGACCTCGTCGGCCACGCGGCGCACCAGCAGCGGCACGCCGCGGGCGGCCGCGAACGCCTCGCACTTGCCGCGCGACTCGACCGAGTAGTCGAAGATGCCCAGGTCGAGGTAGAGCCCGGTGGTGCGGTAGCCGTCGTCGATCAGGACGTCCCAGAGGGCGAGCGAGTCCTTGCCGCCCGACACCGCCACCAGCACCGGCTCGTCGGGGGTGAACATGCGGTACTTGCGGATGGCCTCCCGCACCTGGTTACGGAAGAACTCCAGGAAGTCGGGACCACAGAAGGCGGCGTTGTGCCGGCGCAGCTCCAGCACCGCTGCATTCCCGCATTTGCGGCACTTCACCTACACCCCTCCGGACATCACCGGCCGCAGCTCGATGGTGTCGGCATCACCGACGTGCTGGTCGGCAGTGATGAGATCGTCGCCGCGGATGACGAGTACGGTCTCGGGAAGGATCTCGAGGTCGCGCAGCACGTCCTTGACGCGGCGGTTGCCCGCGACCTCGACCTCACGACGGGGATTGCGAAGCACGACCTTCATTGGACTTCGCCCGAAGTATACCCGAAGATGTCGCGCATGACCGACCGGCGGCGCGCCCTGGCGCGCGCTCCGTGGCGCACCTTGAGCAGCCGCGAGGCCTACGCCAACGCGTGGATCCGGGTGCGAGAGGATGTCGCCGAGATGCCCGACGGGCGCACCACGCTCTACGGCGTCGTCGAGTGCAAGCCGGCCGTCGGCGTGCTGCCCTTCCTCGACGCCCGCACGGTCGTGCTGGTCGGCCAGTACCGCTACGTGGCCGGCGCCTTCGCCTGGGAGATGCCCACCGGCGCCGTGCGCCCGGGTGAGAGCGAGGAGGCCGCCGTCCAGCGCGAGCTGGCCGAGGAGGCCGGCTACGAGGCGACGCGGCTCGAGAAGCTCTGCACCTTCGACACCTCCAAGAGCGTGGTGGACGAGACGGCCCACATCTATCGGGCCGACGGGCTGCGCGCGGTCACCCGCGAGGCCGACGACACCGAGTTCATCGAGGTGCGCGCCTTCGACTTCGACGAGGTCGTGCGCATGGTGGAGGCCTCCGAGATCCGTGACGCGATGACCGTGGTCGCCGTGCTCCACGCGGCCCGGCGTCGCTGACCGCGTGGGCCCCCGGCTCATCCGGACCCTCGTGCGGGTGCTGCTGGCGCTCTTCTATCGCCGCCTCGACGTGGCAGGCCTCGAGCACGTGCCCGCCCGGGGGCCGCTCGTGGTCGCCGCCAACCATCAGAACGGGCTCATCGACCCCATGCTGCTGATGGCCGCCCTGCCCCGCGGATTGCGGCCGCTGGCCAAGTCGGGGCTGTTCCGCCATCCGATCATCGCGCCGTTCCTCGCCTTGGCGCGGGCGCTGCCGGTCCACCGGCGCCAGGACGCCGGCGGCGACACCTCCGGCAACGCGGCCACCTTCCGCGCGGTCAGCACCGCGCTCGGCGCCGGTGAGGCGATCCTGATCTTTCCCGAGGGCGTGAGCCAGCCCGAGCCCACGCTCATGACCCTGCGGACCGGGGCCGCCCGCGTGCTGCTGGAGGCCGAGGCGAGCGGGGCGCCGCCGGTGACGCTGCTGCCGGTCGGTCTGGTCATCAACGAGCCGGGGCGGTTCCGGGCCGGCCACGCGCTGGTGCTGATCGGGGCGCCGGTCGCCACCGGCGACTGCGCCGAGCTGCACCGCCGCGATCCGATCACCGCCGTCCGCACGCTCACCGATCGTCTCGCCGCCGCGCTCCGGCACCAGATGGTCGAGGCGGAGGACCGCGAGACCCTCCGGTTGCTGCGGCTCATGGAGCGCGTGTGGCGCGAGGAGAGCGGCACGGCGCGCGATCCCCGCTCGGCCGCGTGGCTGCAGCGCGCGTCGCGGGCCTATCGGTGGCTGCGCCGCGCCTCCCCGGCCGAGGTCGAGCACTTCCGCCGGGAGGCCGAGGAGTACGACCGCGACCTGGAGCGGCTGGGCGTGACGCCGGAGACGCTGGGCCGCGCCTACGCGCCCTCGGTGGTGCTCCGCTACGCCGCCCGCGAGATCGTCCCAGTGCTCCTCGGGCTGCCGCTGGCCCTGCTCGGCATCCTGCTCCACGCCTTGCCCTATCAGCTCGTCAAGCTGGGCATTCGCCTGGCCCGGCCCGAGCCCGACGTCGAGGCCACCTACAAGATCGCCGGCGGCGTGGTGATCTATCCAATCGCGTGGGCGTTCGAGACCTGGCTGGCCGGGCGCCTGTTCGGGCCGGCGGTGGCGATCGGGCTCCTGGTGGCGCTCATCCCGGCCGGCTTCTTCGCACTCGCCTGGCAGGCCCGCGGCCAGGCCGTGGCGCGGGAGGCGACCGCGCTCCTGCACTTCCTCGCCCGCCGCGGCCTCCACGCCCGCCTGCTGGCGCGGCGTCGCGTGCTGGCCGAGGAGCTGGAGCGTCTCGCCGCCCGGGTGCCGGCGCCGGTCCTGGCCGGAGAGGCGACGTGACGCCGGCGGGCCGTCGCGCACGCATCGCCTTGCTGGCTGCGGTGGCCCTCGCCGCCGGCGTGATCGCCCTGCTGGCGCCGCCCGTCCGTCAAGACCTCACGTATCACGACTTCGCCGATCACCGGGTCGTGCTCGGCCTGCCGCACGGTCTCAACGTGCTCTCCAACGTCGGCTTCCTCGTCGCCGGCGCCTGGACGCTGGCCCGCGCGGGCCGCGCGGCGCTGCCGGGGTGGGAACGTGTGGCCGGGATCGTGTTCGGCGTCGGCCTGCTTCTGACCGGGCTCGGCTCGGCCTGGTACCACACCGCCCCGAGCAACGTCTCGCTGGTGTGGGATCGGCTGCCACTCTCTGCGCTGTTCCCGACCGTATTCGCCGTGGTGATCGGCGACCGGGTGAGCGTCGCCGCCGGCCGCGCCCTGCTGGCGCCGCTGGCGCTCGGCGCCGTGGCCAGCGTCCTGTGGTGGCAGGCGACCGACGACCTGCGGGCCTACGCTCTCGCGCAATTCCTGCCGATACTGCTCATCCCGCTGATGCTGATCCTCCTACCCGGCCGCCGCCCCGCGGTACCGCTCGTCTGGGGCATCGCTCTCTACGCAATCGGCAAGCTCACCGAGGTCACGGACAAGGCGCTGTTCGCCCTCGGCGGCCTGGTGAGCGGCCACACCCTCAAGCACCTCCTCGCCGCCGCCGCCGCCACGATGATCGGCTGCTGGCTGATCCCCTCAGGTGCGGATGGGCCGAAGGCTAACGGAGCTAGCGCGAGGCGAGGACGATCGGACCCGTCGGTGCCGGCACCCCGGCCTCGGGTTCAAGCGTGACCGCGAACGTGGTGGCCGGCCCGCCCGCTGGCTGCAGGCGATGCAGGGCGCGGCCGGAGGCGTCGACCTGGAAGACGCCGGCCGGCTGGGGCGCCGGCCCGCCGAGCGTCCACATCTCGTAGGCCTTGCCAGCCGGAGCCGGCGGCAGGTTGGCCACGAACAGCTGGCCGCCGGCCGTCTCGTGCCAGATCAGCCGACCCATCGCCGCCGGGCTTGGCCCAGTCCCGTGCAGGTCGACCACACGCGTGGCCGGTTCGCGGAGCAGCTCGACCGCCTGGCCGTAGACGGCCACCTGTTCGCGCAGCGCGGCCTCCTCACGCTGGAGACGCTCCCGCACGACGGCCGTCTCCCGCGCCATCCGCCCCAGCTGCGCCTCGTACCGGGTGGCGACGAAACCTCCGGTCAGCAGCGCCGCGATGGCGGCCGCGGCCGCGGTGGCCGCGGCCCATGGCACCCAGCTCGCGCGGCTCCGCGCCCCTGACGTCGGCCGGGCGCCGGCGGCGGCCACCCGCGCCAGCAGCGCCGCCTTGACCCGGGCCGGAGGCACCACGCGCGTCTCGGCCAGCGCCACCAGCGCCAGCGCCTCGCCGGAGTCGCGCAGGACGCGCGCGCACCGATCGCAGCCCTCGGCCAGGTGTGCCTCGAACTCGATCAGATCGTCGCCGTCGAGCCCGCCGATCGCGTACACCGCGGCGAGCTCCTCGAAGGTCTCGTGGCTTCTCATGTGGACCGCCCCACGACGTCACGAAGCCGCTCGAGCCCGAGCCGGATCCGCGTCTTGACGGTGCCGAGCGGCTGCTGGATGCGATCGGCGATCTCCGTCTGCGTCAGCCCCGCATAGTACGCGAGCTCGATGACCTCGCGCTGCGGCGGGGGCAATGCCTGCAGCGCGCTCTGGATGACACCCCGGTCCTCGGCCCGCTCGGCCGCGTCGCCGCCGGCCTCGGCCGGGGCCGAGGCCAGTCCCTCGTCGATCGGTGGCACGAAGGTCGCGCTGCGCCGGCGCACGGCCCGCACGCGGTCGATGGCGCGGGTCCGGGCACGCGTGATCATCCACGCCTCCGGCGAGCCCCGACCGGGGTCGTACCCCGACGCCCCCTGCCAGGCCTCCCAGAAGACATCCTGGAGCACGTCGGCGGCGTCGCTGCGGTCGCGGACGACGCGCAGGATGAGGGGGAAGACCAGCGGGGCATACCTGTCGTAGAAGCGAGCACAGGCCTCGCGGTCACCGGTTGCCATCCGCCGGATCAGATCCTCGCCGAGCGTCGTCATGACCGTCCCTGAGTATCAGAGGGCGCCCCCTGTTTGACAAGGTGAGCGGCGCCCACGCTGACCTGTCTACCGTGACTACGAACCAGGCAGGAATTTCGATTCATCGGGGGTCTCGGCCATGACGGGCCGATGCTATCCTGGGGCGCCGTGAAGTGGGTGCACGAGACCGCCGCCTACGACGAGGCCTTCGACCGGACGGCCGCCCCCCGCCAGCACTACCGCGGGCTGGTCACGACCCTGGAGTCATTCACCCACACCGAGATCGACCGGCGGGAGCGGCTGCAGAAGATCTCGCTGGTCGACCAGGGCATCACCTTCACGGTCTACGGCGAGAAGGAGGGCATCGAGCGCATCTTCCCGTTCGATTTCGTGCCGCGCATCATCCCGGCCCGGGAGTGGGAGCGGATCGAGGCCGGCCTCGTGCAGCGGGTGACCGCGCTCAACCTGTTCATCGCCGACGTCTACCAGGACCAGAAGTGCCTCAAGGACAAGATCATCCCGGCCGAGCTGGTCCTCTCTCGCAAGGAGTACAAGCGCGAGCTGCTGCGCCTGATGCCGCCCCGGCAGATCTACACCCACGTGGTCGGCACCGACATCATCCGCAACGACAAGGGCGAGTACCTGATCCTGGAGGACAACTGCCGGACGCCGAGCGGCGTGTCGTACGTCCTGGAGAATCGGAATCTGTTGCATCGGGTCTTCCCGGAATTCTTCACGCGCTATCCGGTCCGGCCGATCCGCGATTATCCACGGCAGCTGCTCGACACACTGCTGTGGGCGGCGCCGAGGGCCAGCGAGAGCCCGGTGGCGGTCGTCCTCACCCCCGGCATCCACAACTCGGCGTACTTCGAGCACTCGTTCCTGGCCCGCGAGATGGGCGTGTTCCTGGTCGAGGGCCGCGACCTCATCGTCGAGGACAGCTACGTCTACATGCGGACCACCGGAGGCCGCCAACGCGTCGACGTCATCTACCGCCGCATCGACGAGGACTTCCTCGACCCGCTCACGTTCCGGCGCGACAGCCTGCTCGGCGTCCCCGGGCTGGTGAACGTCTATCGCGAGGGCAACGTGGCCATCGCCAACGCCCCCGGCGCCGGCGTGGCCGACGACAAGGCCGTGTACGCCTACATGCCGGCGCTCATCAAGTACTACCTCGACCAGGAGCCGCTGCTCGGCCAGGTCTCGACCTACGTCGGCCTGCGCAAGAACGACTTCGCCTTCATCCGCGACAACCTCGCCAAGCTGGTGGTGAAGACGACCGGCGACTCCGGCGGCTACAACATGCTGATGGGGCCCTTCGCCACCCGCAAGGAGATCGAGGCCTACGGCGCCCAGATGCGGAAGGCGCCCGGCAACTACATCGCGCAGCCGCTGATCGAGCTGTCCTCGCATCCGACCTGGGTCGACGGCAAGTTCGAGCCGCGCCGGATCGACCTGCGGCCCTTCATCCTGTACGGCGAGACGGTGCGGGTGCTCCCGGGCGGGCTCACGCGGGTGGCGCTCCGGCCCGGCTCCTACGTCGTCAACTCGTCGCAGGGCGGCGGCAGCAAGGACACCTGGGTGCTGGCGCCCCGGGGGGCCTGATGCTCTCGCGCGTCGCCGACGCGCTCTACTGGATGGGACGGTACCTCGAGCGCTCGGAGAACCTCACCCGCCTCCTCCTGGTAACCGAGGACTTCTCCTCGGAGACGCAGGGGCTGGCCGAGCCGATCGCGCACGCGGCCTGGAAGGACCTGCTGGCGATCTTCCCCTCCAGCCAGGTCGGCGCGCCCGCCTCCGCCTTCGCTCCCATGTCGCAGACCTACCTCGTGGCCTTCTTCCTGGACGGCGCCAACCCCTACTCGGTGCACTACTCGCTGCGGCGGGCCCGCGAGAACGCGCGCTCGGTCCGGGAGGCGTTGACCGTGGAAGTGTTCCTGGCGCTGAACGAGACGTTCCGGGCGCTGGAGGCGTACGCGCGACGCGGCGTGCCCGACCTGCCGTCGATGCGCGATGCCCTGAGCAGCACGCACAAGGGGCTGTTCACGGTCGTGGGCGCCATCGAGCACACGTTCACGCGCGACCAGGGCTGGCTGTTCCTGCAGCTCGGCACCTCGCTCGAGCGCATCTACCGCACGGCCCTGGTCCTGCGCGCCAAGCTGCCGGGGCTGACCGCGACCGAGCCGCGGACCGACGTCGCGCTCTACTACACGCAGTGGCGCACGCTCCTGCGGGCGCTCGGCTCGCTCGAGAACTACCGGCGCTGCTACGGCGCCCGCCTGGAGCCGGAGCTGGTGGTGCCGTTCCTGCTCCTCGACCCCTACTCCCCGCGCTCGCTGCGCTACGGGATGGAGGCGGTCAAGGGCTGCCTCGAGCGCATCGCCGGCGCCGGCGAGGCCACCGCGGCCCTGCGACTGGTCGGCCGGCTGCACGCCGACCTCTGTTACCGTGACGAGCGGCTGGCGGCGGCCGCCGCCGACGCCGTGTTCCTCGACCGGGTCGTCGACGCGGTGGCCCAGGCCCACGACGCGGTGACCGCTCACTACTTCGCCACCTGACATGCTGCTCGAGATCGAGCACCGCTTCGCCTTCGAGTACGACGCCTACATCAGCGAGTCGTTCATGGAGCTGCGCGTGCAGCCCAAGGCGACCGGCGACCAGGCCGTCAGCTCGTTCGTCCTGGCGGTCGGGCCGCCCACCCGCGTACACCGCTACCTCGACTGGAACGACAACGTCACCCACCACTTCACGATCACGCGCTTCCACGACCGCATCGAGGTCGCGAGCCGGTCGCTGGTGGACACCCACCCCTCGGCGCCCCCGCTCGAGGCGCTCACCGATCCGGTACCGGCCCGTGACATGCCGTACCCGCTGCAGGACTTCCTGGCTTTCGGGGGGCCGGTGCAGCTCACGGCGGCGCTCCGAGCCGCTCACAAGGCCGCGGCGCCGGCCCGGCCGACGTCGATCGGCGAGCTCGTGCGGGCGCTCGGTCATCACCTGGCGTCGAGCTTCGAGTACCAGAAGGACGTGACGAAGTACGACTCGACCACCGAGGACTTCCTGAAGATCGGGGCCGGCGTCTGCCAGGACTTTGCCCACCTGATGCTGGGGCTGTTGCGGCTCAGCCAGGTGCCCTGCCGCTACGTGAGCGGCTACCTGCACGTCGAGCACAAGCGCCGGGAGCCGTCGCAGAGCCACGCCTGGGTCGAGTTCTGGACGCCGTCGCACGGCTGGGTCCCGTTCGATCCTACCCAGGGCCGCTCGATCGACGAGCGCTACGTCGTCGTCGGCCACGGCCGCACCTACGACGACGTGCCGCCCAACCGGGGGATCTACCGCGGCCTGGCCCACGAGACGCTCCGGGCCGAGGTCCACACCCAGCCGTCCACGGCCAAGGTTCCGCCCCAGCTCACCAACGAGACGCGACCGATCCCGCTACAGACCTTCCGCGAGGCGCCGGCGCGCCGGCCAGCCTTGCCTGCCCTTCCGCTCGAGGACGAGCAACAGCAGCAACAGCAGTGATGGCGCCGCGCACCGCCGACGAGTGGGTGCGCGCGCTCGATCTCGCGCCTCATCCCGAGGGTGGGTACTACCGCGAGACGTACCGAGCGGAGGCGACGTCGACCCCACCCGGCTTCCCCGGTCCGCGCGTATGGTCGACGGCGATCTACTTCCTGCTCCGGCGCGGGGAGATCTCCGCCCTGCACCGCCTGCGCTCCGACGAGCTGTGGCACTTCCATGCCGGGGCGACGCTCGGCGTGGTCGAGCTGACGACGGCGGGCGGGCTGATCGAGCACCGGCTTGGCCTCGACGTCGCCGCCGGCGAGCGCCCGCAGCTGGTGATCGCTGCGGGCTCGTGGTTCGGAGCGCGGGTGGTCGGCAACGAACCGTTCACGCTGGCTGGCTGCACCGTGGCGCCCGGCTTCGATTTCGCCGACTTCGAGCTCGGTGAGCGGGCGGCGCTGGTGACGCAGTTTCCCGCCCACGCGGCCGTGATCACGACGCTGACCCGCCAGCGGCCCCGTGGTGAAAGTCAGTGAGCGACGATCTTCAAGGTGACGGACTGACGGCACCACCCGCGAGCAACCGATCGACGTCAGGGCGAGCGAAGCCCGCCCATTCGAGGATCCCCCGCACCTCGCTGCCGAACGCGGGCGTCGGCGGCCCCGCCACGAAGCCGTCGGCGCCGAGGCGCACCGGCGGCCCGAACACCGTCAGCGGCCCCAGGGCCGGATGGTCCTGGCGCGCGAACATGCCGTTGGCCGCCGGCTGGGCGTCGTCGAGGATCTCCAGCGGCAACGCCACCCGGCTGGCCGGCACCCCGGCCGTGGCCATGATCGTCTGCCACTCCTCGGTCGTGCGCGAGGCCACCGTGGCCTCCACGGCCGCCTTGAGCGTCGCGTAGTGCGCCTCGAGGTCGGGGACGGCGCCGGCGAGGGCCGGATCCTTGTGGCCGAGCGCGGCGATGAACTTGCGCCGGAGTGACGGGCTGCCGCAGGCGACGGAGAGCGCGGCGTCCCGGGTCGCGTAGGTGCGATAGTAGACGGCGGCCATCGCCACCGGGCGGTTGCGAGGCATGCGCTCGGCCTGCTCGACGAACGGCACGCCGCCGCGACGCGCCGCGGCCAGCCAGTCGCGAAACTCCGCGTGACGGGGGCCGTCCACGTTCTCGACGCGCACCATCAGGTTGTTCTGCAGCGAGAGCGCCGACTGCAGCAGCGAGGTGTCGACGCGGCCGCCGCGGCCGGTCCGCTCGCGCCGGAACAGCGCCGAGGCGACGCCGAAGGCCAGCAGCGCCGCCGCCATGTAGTCGGCGATCGGCGATTCCCCCGTCGTCGGCAGCCCGTCGGCGTTCATCTTGCCGCCGGTCACCATGAGGCCGCTGCGGGCCTGCACGACCATGTCCATGCCGGCCAGGGCGGCGTCGGGCCCGCGCGGACCGAACGCGGTGACGCTGCCGACGATGATCCGCGGATGCCGGCCGGCGAGCTGCTCGTACTCGACCCCCAGCTCGGCGGCCAACCCCGGCCGCATGTTGACGAGAACGACGTCGGCACGCGCCAGCAGCGCGTCGAGAATCTGGCGGGCGTCGGGGTGCTTGAGGTCGAGGGGCAGCGAGTGTTTGCCCCGATTGCGGATGACGAAGTGCCGGCTCTCGTGGGGCACCAGCGGCGCGATGTGCCGGCTCGGCTCGCCCTCGGGCGGCTCGATCTTGATCACGTGGGCGCCGCCGTCGGCGAGCACCTGACCGGCCCACGGCACCGCGACGAACTGCCCCAGCTCGAGCACTGTCACACCCGCGAACGGCTGTTCGCTCATGGATCTCACCAGCCGAGCGCGTCGGCCATCCGCCGCTTGTGCCAGCGGGGATCGCCGAGATAGGGGAAGAGCGTGCGCGACATCTGCGTGTGAGCGACGAGACCGTACTCGGTGAGGCTGCCCTGGCCGGCGTGGACCTCGTGGGCGGCGTTGCAGGCCTCCAGATAGCCCTCGCTGCTCACGGCCTTGGCCAGGTGCACGGCGTCCACGGCGGGCCGGCCGGTGTCGAGCTTCCACAGCGCCTCGGCCGTGGTCCACCGCGCGGCGTCGAGGTGGTTGACGAGGCGGATCACGTGGTCCTGCACGCGCTGGAACTTGCCGATCGGCACGCCGAACTGCACGCGCTGCTGGCTGTGGGCGACCGACATCTCGAACACGGCCTGGCAGCCGCCCACCATGAACGAGCACAGCACCGGCCACGCCCGCACCAGCGCCCGCTCCAGCGCCGCCCACCCCTGTCTTTCGCGGCCACCGAGCAGGTCGGCGGCCGGGACCTCGACACCGTCCAGAACCACCTCGCACTGCGACGAGAGGAATCCCGGCAGCGCGCGGACGCGCACACCGGGCGTGGCGGCGTCCACGAGCAGCAGTCCGAGGTCGTCGGGCCCCTCGCCGGTCCGGGCGGCGACGACCAGGTGGGTCGCCACGGTGGCGTCGGCCACGTGAAGCTTGACGCCGTCCAGTCGGTAGCGGTCGCCCGCCCGTCGCGCCGCCAGCGTGACGCCCTGCGAGCCCCACGAGGCGTTCGGCTCGGTGATGGCGACGGTCAAGATGACCTCGCCGCGCGCCACCCGGGGCAGGATCGCCAGGCGCTGGTCCGGATCGGCCGCCTCCAGCACGGTGAGGGCGCCGAGCACGCCCGAGCTGAAGAACGGGCCGGGCACCGGCCCCCGCCCCAGCTCCTCGAACAGGACGCCGGCGTCGGTGAGCGTGCTCTCGCTGCCGCCGTACTCGCCGGGCACGAGGATGCCCGGCCAGCCCAGCTCGGCGGCCTTGCGCCACAGCGCGGGCGCCAGGCCGGCGTCGCCGCGCTGGGCGGCGACGATGGCGTGCCGTGGCGCCTCGCGCTCGATGAAGCTGCGGGCGGAGGCGCGCAGCAGCTCCTGGGGCTCCGTCAGCGACAGGTCCACGTCAGGCCCCCTTGTGCTCCTGCAGGCACTGCAGGGTCAGCCCGCCGTGGCTCCACGCCGCCCCCGCCGCCATGGCCATCGCCACGAAGATCGTCTCGGCGATCTCGGCGTCGGCGGCGCCGGCGGTAGCCGCCTTCTTCGTGTGGGCCTGGATGCACCACGGGCACTGGGTGATCTGCGCGATGCCGAGCGCGATCAGCTCCTTGGTCTTGTTGGGGATGGCGCCGTCCTTGAAGGCCAGCTTGTCGAAATCGAGGAAAGCCCGGTAGGTCTCCGGCACCAGCTCCCGCATCCGCTTGAACTGCGTCGCCACGTCGAGGCCGTGGAATTCCATCGTGGGCTCCTGTCTCTCATCGCCCGCGGAAGACGGGCTTGCGCTTCTCGCGCCAGGCGCGGTGGCCCTCGGCCTTGTCCTCGGTGAGCTCCAGCGCCGCGAAGCGATAGAGATCGACGAGCGAGGCGTCGGACAGGTTGGGGATGTCGAGCCCGCGAACGATCGACTCCTTCGTCAGACGGGCGGCCAGCGGCGGCAGCGAGGCGACATGGGCCGCCACTTCCAGCGCCTTGTCCATGAGCTTGGCGTGGGGCACCAGCCACTGGGCCAGGCCGATGCGGTACGCCTCCTCGGCGGGCAGCGGAACTCCGAGGGCCATGCGCATCGCCTGCCCCCGACCCACCAGCCGGGCCAGTCGCACGCCACCGCCGTAGGCGGGCAGGATGCCGAGGGCCGCCTGCGGCAACCGCCACTCGGCCCGGTCGGAGGCGACGACCAGGTCGCAGCAGAAGGTCACGATGCAGCCGATGCCGACGGCGAAGCCGTTGACGGCGCCGATCAGCGGCTTGGGGAAGTTGCCCAGCACCTCGAAGGCCCGGTGCTTGCGCTTGGGGATGCTCTTGATCAGCTCCGCGGTGGAGGCCATCGTGTGCGTCTTCGGATCCTTCAGGTTGGCGCCGGCGGAGAAGGCGCCACCGCTCTCGTCACCCGTCAGGATGGCGCAGCGGATATCGTCGTCGTCCTCCATGGCGTCGAAGTGACGCTCCAGCCCCTCGTTGAAGTCGGGCCCCCATGCGTTGCGGGCCGTCGGACGGCTCAGCGTGACGATGCCGATGTGGTCGCGCTTCTCGTAGGTCACGGGCATGGTGATGTCCTCTCGGATTGGGAGCGAGCGGTCAGTGCACCGTGCCGACGGCCTCGCGGGCCGCCCGGCCAATGCCGATGCGCCGGGCCATGCTCACACGCTGCACGTCGGCGGTGCCGCCGGGGTGCACGGCCACGATGCCGTTGCGCTGCTGCAGCTCCAGGAAGCCGTCGGCCGACCCCCAGGTGGGGTCGCTGGTGAGCGCGGCGGCGCCCACCGCCTCCAGGATGGCGCCGGTCATCCACAGGCCGGTCATCTTGCGGTAGTAGGAGAGCTGCGGGCCCTCGTAGGAGCGCGGGCGCTTGGCGTAGGTGAGCCAGAAGTTGCGCAGGCCGAACAGGCGCTGGACCTCGGTCTTCATGTAGATGTCGGCGAGCAGATCGCGAGTGTCGGCGTGCTGGGTCAGCGGCACCCCGTCGCGCTTGGTCTGCTGGCAGTAGGTCAGCAGGCGGTCCCACACACGGTGGCGACCGATGCGGCCGCCGGCGCCGTGCTCCAGCTCCAGGTGCGTGCTGGCCGCCTTCCAGCCGTTGTTCTCGCCGCCGACCAGGCAGAAGCCCGGCACTCGTACCTGGTCGAAGAACACCGTGTTCTTCTGCACCGGATCGGTGCCGCCCTCGCCGCCGGTGCCCATCAGCTCCATCGGCTGCACGGTGATGCCGGGCAGGTTGGCGTCGAGCATGAACCACGACAGGTTCTCGTGGCGGGCGCCGCCCGGCTTCGTGCAGGCGATCATCCAGATGCGGTCGGCGCCGTGATCGCTGCCGACGAAGATTTTCTGCCCAGTGACGACGTAGTCGTCGCCATCGCGAATGGCCGCCGTCGTCACCCCGGCCAGATCGGAGCCGGCGCCGGGCTCGGTCAGCAGCTGCCAGGTCCGCACCTCGCCCCGGTAGATCGGCGGCAGGAACGCCTGCTTCTGCGCCTCGGTGCCCCACACCTGGATCGTGGCCGAGCCCAGCCGTCCGCCGCTGTCGTAGTAGGGCGGCAGCGACAGGCCGAGCCGGTCGGCCTCTTCTTCCAGGATGATGGTGTGATCGACGTCGAGCCCGCCCCCGCCGTACTGCACGGGCGCCCGCGCGTACAGCCAGCCCTTGGCGCCGAGCGCGCGGCCGAGCGCGCGCAGCTGACGGTAGCGCTCCAGGCTGTCCGCGGCCGACGTCGGCACCCGCGTGATGCCGGTCGGAACGTTGGCCTCCAGCCAGCTCCGGACCTCGCGGCGGAAGCGCTGCTGCGCCTCGCTGTAGGTCACCTCGAAATCCATGCTCCCCGCCTCCTCCCGCGGTCTGCCCGGATGATACCGGTTTCGCGACGCCTCGGTCGTGGTCAATGCCCGACGGCGGGCAGTGCCTCGTCGACAACGGCCAGCAGGTGGCGGACGTCGAGCGGCTTCGTCAGGTACGCACGAGCCCCGCCGTCGAGGAACCGCTGGATCCCGCCGGGAATCGCGTCCGCGCTCAGGATGACGACGGGAATCGCCACCGTCCGGGCGTCGGATTGCAGCAGCCGGAGCACCTCCTCGCCGGCGATGTCCGGCAGGTGCCGATCGAGCAGGATGAGGTCGGGCCGGTGGCTGCGGGCGAGATCGAGCCCGACCTGTCCCTGCATCGCCGACAGCACGGTGACGCCCGGGCGCCGGCGCAGGAGGTGCTCGACGAGGCGCAGGTTCGAGAGGTTGTCTTCGATGTAGAGGATCGTCCGGCGGCGGGCCGGCGGCGGCGCCGCGCCCGGCGCCGCGGCGGTGGCTGCCACGACATCGCCGGTCGCCGACGGAGGCGGCGCCACCACCAGCTCCACCGAGAACGTGCTGCCCGCGCCCGGCTCGCTCTCCGCGAGCAGAACACCCCCCATCGCCTCGACCAGCGCCTTCGACAGCGCCAGCCCGAGCCCGGTGCCCTCGATGCCACTGGCCTCGGCGCCCAGCCGGTCGAAGGGCGTGAACAGCCGGGCGAGCTTGTCGCCGGGGATCCCTTCCCCGCTGTCGGTGACCGCGATGCGCAGTCGATCGTCGGCGGTTCGCGCGGAGGCGACGTGCACCATCCCCCGCGGCCGGTTGTACTTGATCGCGTTCGACAGGAGGTTCAGCAGCACCTGGTGCAGGCGCTGGCGATCGGCGAGGACGTGCAGCCCCTCGTCGACCGCGTCGGCCTGCACCGTGACCTCGAGCGCCGCTGCCGCCGGTCGTACGAGCTGCATCGCCTGGTCGAGCGTCTCCCGGAGCGGCACCGGTTCGAGCGAGAGCTCCATCCGTCCCGCCTCGATCCGGCTGATGTCGAGTACCTCGTTGATGAGTCCCAGCAGGTGCCGGCCGGCTCGCAGGATGTGGCCGACGCTCTCGCCCTGTCGCTCCGAGAGTGCCTCCATCTGCAGCAGCTGCGCGAAGCCGAGAACGGCGTTCAGCGGCGTTCGCAGCTCGTGGCTCATCCGAGACAGGAACTCGCTCTTGGCGCGGTTGGCGTGGTCGGCCTCGGCGGTGGCCACGCTCAGCTCGCGCGTGCGCTCGTCGACCCGCTGCTCGAGCTCGGCCGCCTGCCGTCGCACGCGCTCGTGCAGCCGCGCCTGCGCGATGGCGATGCCGAGCTGGGTGGCCACCTCCTGGGCGATGGCCACGCGCTCGGGTGGGAATGGCCCGGCAGTGTCGCAGACGCTGACCGAGCCGACCAGCTCGCTGCCGACCACCATGGGCACGACCACGTACAGGTTGAGCCCGGCCGCGAGCAGGGCCTGGGCGTCCGCGCTCGTCGGCAACGTGCGAATGTCGATGGTCTGCGGCTCCCCCCGCCGCAGTCCCTCCAGGTCGCCGGCCATCGTGATCGAGTAGCGAACGCCGGGGCCGAGACGGACGCGGTGGGGTCCGGCCGCGGCCAGCCACTCCACCTCGCCCGCCACCAGGTCGAAGAGGTTCACGATGACGCGCGGCACGTCCAGCAGCTCGCGTAGCGGCCGCACCACCGCCTCGGCGATGGCCGCCGGCGCCTGCTCAGCGATGAGCGCCCGGTCGATCTCGTGCATGATCCGCAGCCGCTCGGCCTGACTGGCCAGCGCTTCGCGCGCCTGGGCGTTGGCGATCGTGAGAGCAGCCTGGTCGGCGAAGCCCTGCAGCAGCGCGATTTCACGCTCGCTGAACGGCCGCGCGATGGAGATACCCACCGACAGGACGCCGGTCACCGTCGCCGCCACCCGCATGGGCACCGCGAGCCCGCCGACGATCCCCGCCGCGGCGTTGCGCTCGCGGAGCTCGGGGCTGGTCTCGAAGCGCTCGTCATTCTGGAAGTCGGCGGTCCACATCGGGTGCCCCTCGGCGGCCGCACGCCCGATGAGGCCGACGCCGAGCACGACGACCGCGCGGGCGCCGGCGTAGACCTTGGCCCGGCCACCCAGGGCCACCGCCACCAGCGAGCCGTCCGGCTGCAGCAGCCGGACCGCCGAGCTGTCGACGTCGAGCAGCCTCAGCACGGCCTCAGCGATCCGCTCGCCCACGGTCGCCAGGTCGGCGGTCTCTCCGACCAGTCCGGCGACGTGGGCCAGCTCCTCCGCCTCACGCCGACGCCGCTCGACCTCGGCCCGGCTGCGCGAGTTCTCGAGCGCGAGCGCGGCCAGGTCCGCGAAGGTCTGGAGCAGCGTGACCTCGTCGTCGGTGAAGGCGCGCCCGGTCGCCGCCACGATGGACAGCACGCCGGTGATGCGGTCCTGCACGCGCAGCGGCACCGCCAGGAGCGAGCGCTTGCGGGAGTCGCGCAGGCGTTGCACCACGTCGTCGCCGAGGGGAATGTCCGGAAGCGGCGAGCAGATCGGGGGCGCGGAGGGGCTGACCGGTATCGATCACGTGCGGGTAGAAGCCGAAACTGGGCGGCGCCACGTGCCCGAGCGGCATGTAGAGGCCATCGCCCTCGGAGGAGGCGACCAGGACGAGTGCCCCATCGGGCTCGCGCAGCCGGAGCCCGGCGGCGGTGACGTCGAAGAGTCCGCAGACACTCTGGACGATGCGACCACCGACGGTCTGGGTGTCGAGCGTCTCGGTCAGGAACCGTGCGGTGTGGGCGAGCGCCTCGGCCTCGCGGCGCCGCCGGTCACCGGCCGCCGCCGCAAGCTGGCGCTCCAGGTCGGCCACCCGCTCGCGGAGCCGCGCGACGCGGCCGGCCTCCGAACCCATGGCGCGACGTTAGTGGGTCGGTGCGCGTTCTGTCAAACTTGGTACGAGCGCCGCGCGATCACTGCCACCGGGCGCGGGAGACGGCGCCGAGCAGGAGGCCCGCGGCCAGACGTTCCCGGTCGAACGCCTCGAGCTCGCTGGCCGTGGAGCCGGTGACCGCTCCCCGGGTCGGCGCGCCCATTGACCGCTCCGTCCGCATGTGCTCCAGGAGCTGAGCCGCGGACGTCACCACGACGATCTCGTGCAGCTGCCCGCGCAGGTGGGCCACGAGGCTGGTGCCGTCGAGCACGATGTCGTAGACCGCCCAGCGTGGGCCACTCGCGGACAGCCGGTACTCGATCCGGCTCTCCGATGCCGGAATCAGGGTGACGCGGGAGCGGACCCGGGCGTAGTCGCCCGCGATCTCTTCGTCCATGGGCAGCCGGTCGAGATCGGGTTGCCGCTCGATGACCGCCACGAAGGACTGCCGGAGCACGTCCCCGAACAGCCGGACGAACTCGGCCCGCTCCGGGAGCGCCAGGTCTCGCCAGTGTTGCGCCAGAGCCCGGCGGGCCATGCCGTCGACGTCGAACAGGTCGTGGGCGGCCCGGTAAATTTCCGCCCGGGGGCCATCGACCGGGCGCACGCCCGCCCGCTCCGAACGCAGGGCCGCGACTCCGCGCGACACCGACGAGGTCACGACGGCGAGCGGCGTCGCGGCCGGGTATGCAGCAGCCTCGGGGCCGGCGTCGGTCGTCGGCGTGTCGTCACCAGGGTGGCGCGCACCGAACGAGAGCACGAGCACGATCGTGAAGATCAGGAGCCCGAAGTGCTTCATCATGCACGCCCTCTCATGCTCGTCGTTCCTGGATGATCGATAGCATCCAGAAGTTCAGCCCGGCCGGACGCGTGAACGTCAGGAACGCCTCGACGGCACTGGCCGTCGTCCGCGAACCGCTCACGACCACCCCGCTGGCGGTGTCGACGGTGTGACTGAGGATCGATCCGGTGACGCAGGCGGTCAGGTAGTCCTGATCGCCGTCCTGCCACGCCTCCGTGACCTGGGCCTCGACGTCCACCTCGTCATTGCGGACGGACCGCCCGGCCGCACGCAGCCCTTCACAGAACGCCCGGAGCTCGGCGTACATCTCCGATGTCAGCCGATTGCGAAGAGGGCTCGCATCTCGAGCCGCGCGAGCATCCTCCACGTCGCGGAATGTCATCCCCGCATAGCTGGCGAACCCGGCCGGCTCGAACCCGCGGTCGGCGCGACGAATGGCCTGGATCCCGCGCTGGAAATCCGTGGGCGGGCCGGGCGGCGGCTCCTCTCGGGACCGGGGGACACTGGCCGGCACCGACACGGGTCGCGGCTTCGCCCGGCGCCGCAGGACGCCCCGCAGGGCCAGCACGACCACGGCGCCGAGGAGCATCAGCTCGCCCAGGCCGACGGCGATGCTGCTGGCGTTGTACGGCGGTCCGGCCACCAGGCGCACTACCAACCCTCCGACCAGCAGGCCGGCGACGGCCACCAGCCACGTCCCCCCGGGAAACCAGTCCCACACCGGTCGCGGCGCATGTGATGCCGG
This sequence comes from uncultured Candidatus Rokubacteria bacterium, assembly GCA_963827505.1. Lineage (GTDB taxonomy): Bacteria > Methylomirabilota > Methylomirabilia > Rokubacteriales > CSP1-6 > AR5. The sequence goes on from CAWHBD010000001.1 coordinate 2,568,744, forward strand.
CGGCGGCCGGACGACGGGAGGAGAAGGCCGAGGTTCGGCGAGCACCACCGGACGTTCGGGCTGGACGGGCGTCGAATCCGAGCGCGAGCCTCGGCGGCCGCGCCCCGGCGCCGTCGCCCGGCCCAGCGCAGCCACGTCATTCGGCACGCGGAGACCCCATGACCGCGGGTCGGGGGATCATCGTCTTGACGTCCGTCTCAGCGCTTCGAGTGATCAGGATCAGGACCCGACTCCTTCCGGCGGTGACATCGATGGGCCGGCGCGGCGGTGAGGGCGGGCCGGCGGCTCAGAGGCTCCGGTACTTGTCCGCGTCGGCGACCCGTTGCTTCGCCGCTGCGCTGCCGCGCTCTTCCCGCTCGGCCGCGTCCAGGCGCCGGGCTTCCGCGTCGACGACGCCTTCGTTGGCGGCGGCGATCCACTCGTCGATGTGCTGCATCCACTGCTGGACGCGCTGCTCGGTGGCCACGAAGACCAGCCCCCGGTCATGGAAGTCGACCCGACTCGGCATGAAGACCTCGTCGGGCACCAGGGGCGCGTTGAAGAGGGCCATCCACTCGCGCGAGGGGACGCCGCTCACCGGAATCGTCCAGGTGAACTCTCCGGCCTTCCCCTCTCGGAGCGGTTGGGGTCCGGTCGTTCGATGAATCTTCCCGGCCATGGTGTTCCTCCGAAGCGGTACGGTCGCCATTGTCTGCGCCGCTACTCGCGAGGTTGTTCGTCGGCCACGGCGCGATCCTGGCGCTCGACCGTCCGGAAGTCGGAGGTGGCCGGTCCTCGCATATCGACCACTGCCCCCCTCGTCCAGGCCCCGTTACCGAAAAAATCGATGTACTGATCGATCGCGCGGGGGTAATCAGCCTTCATCGGCGACTCCTCACGGTGTCGTGGAGGCCCCAGCGCTGTGCGCTAGGCCCATTACAAGCCTATGCCCGCCGCCGGGGGCGAGTCTGAGCAAAACTGCTCACCCCCATCGAGGAGCTGGAGGGCCACACGCGTGTTCGAAGCGCGCGTGGTCGAGACGTCAGGGGGATATGGGGGCCCTTCAAGGTCCCAGCAAGATCCGCGAGTTAGAGGAGTGCCACGGCTCCGCCGGGGCGCGACGAACGTCGAGACATAGGACCCTTGGACCGTGCGGTACTACACCCACCGTGCGGTACTACACCCTCTGTCGCCTCGAACTAGCCTACCGCCACGCGCGGGCAGGCTCGCTGGTCGAAGCCAGCGAGTCCTGCTCGCCAGTGCGGTGCTCGGAGCGCTGAGTGTCGGTCTCGTCCTTCCCCGAGGTACGACAGCCCGCCCCGACGACGACAAGAACCGCAAGGACGGCGACCAGTACACGGCTCATGCGTTGATGGTCGCACGGGCGGGCACGTTGGTCGAGGCCGGGGAGTCCGCTCGCCGCGCCCGAGCGGGGGCGATGGGCGGAAGGGCGGTGTGGTGGGTAGTACCGTACGGGACCCCTCGAGCGCCCGCTTTCAGTCAATCATGCAGGACGACGTGGAGCAGCGAGCTGTGCACCTCCAGCCCGCCGTTGTAGGCAACGAAGCCCAGCTTCCGGAACTTGTTCATGAAATGGCTGATGCGCGAGCGGGTGGTGCCGACCATCTCGGCCAGCGTCTCCTGGCTGATCTTGGGCACGACCGTCTCCGGTCGCCCCTCCTTGCCGAAGTTCGCCAGCAGCAACAGGATGCGGGCCAGCCGCCGCTCGCTCGAGTTGAAGAGCTGGTCGACCAGATCCTCCTCCATCCGGATGTTCCGCGAGAGGAGATAGGTGGTGAACACCTCCGAGAAGGCGGCATCCCGGTGGAGCAGTCGGACCATCGTCGGCTTCGCTACCCGTGCGATTCCCGACTCCGTCATGGCGGTCGCCGTCGCCATGCGCAGCGGCTGGCCGCCCAGGCACCCCTCGCCGAAGAAGTCGCCGGGCCCGAGCAGGGCGATGACGGCCTGCTTGCCCTGCTGCGACAGCACCGTCACCTTGACCTTTCCGCTGTGGATGAAGAAGACGGCGTCGGCGCGGTCCCCTTGCGAGAAGATCGGCTGGCCCTTCAGGTAGCCTTTGCTCGTCCGGCCCTGAGCGACGGTAGCCAGCAACGCCCTGGCGTCGAACTTCGGCTTGCTCTTGAGCCTCATACCAGCCTTGACCTCACACCGGCGGTCGGCGCGTATGCCAGCTCGTCGCCTGCTCGTAGGCGTGGCCGACCCTCAACACCGTGGCCTCGGCGAACGGACGGCCGGCAAGCTGCAGCGACAGCGGCAGGCCCGACGCCGAGAACCCGCACGGCAGCGCCAGCGTCGGCGAGCCGGTGACGTTGAAGGGCGGCATGTTACTGCGCGGGAAGCCGAACTCCGGGTCGTGGGCCTGGGCGAACGGCGTGGCCGGCTTGGGCGAGGTCGGGGTGGCCAGCACGTCAACGCTCTGCAGCACCTCGGCCGTCTCCCGGCAGATCTCGCTGCGAATGCGCTGGGCCTGCACGTACTCGGAGGCGGTGATGAGGGCCCCGGCCAGGAACCGCTCGCGTAGCACGTCACCGTATAGCTCCGGGTGCTCACGCAGGTCGCGCTCGTGGTAGGCGTAGGCCTCGGTCAGCAGGATCAGCAGGAAGGCATGGGTCGCCTTCAAGCTCGGGATCTGCACGTCGCGCACCTCGGCGCCGAGGCCACGCAGCGTGGCCATCGCCTCCTCGAACGCGCGCTCGACCTCGGGATCGATCCCCTCGAAGAAGTAGTTGCGGACAACGCCGATGCGGAGGCCCCGCACACCGCGGCCCAGCTGCGCGGTGTAATCGTCGACGGGCGCGAGGCTGGAGGCCGGATCGAGCGGGTCGTGGCCGGCCAGCGGCTGCATGAGCAGCGCGCAGTCCTCGACGGTGCGGGCCATCGGCCCCGTGTGATCGAGCGTCCACGACAGCGTGAGAACGCCGGCCCGGCTGGAGCGGCCGTAAGTGGGCTTGAGTCCCACGATGCCGCAGAACGACGCCGGCCCCCGGATCGACCCCCCGGTGTCCGAGCCGGTCGCGCCGTGCACCAGGCCCGCCGCCAGTGCCGCCCCCGAGCCGCTGCTGGAGCCGCCGGGGATATGGTTCACATTCCACGGATTGCGGGCCGGCGGGAAGCGGTGACCGGGGAACTGCAGCCCCATAGCGAACTCGTGCGTGATCAGCTTGCCCAGCAACACGGTGCCGGCGTCTTGCCAGCGCCGGCCGCACGTGGACTCGACCTCGGGCACCCAGTCGGCCAGCAGTGCGGAGCCGCCGGTCGTCCGGATGCCCCGCGTGCAATAGATGTCCTTGTGCCCGATGGGGATGCCCAGCAAGGGCCGGTCGTCGCCCCGGCGCAGCAGCTCTTCGGCCGCTCTAGCATCGGCCAGGGCGCGCTCAGGCGTGACGGTGACGAAGGTGTGCAGCGCCGAATCGAGCTTCGTGATCCGGTCGAGCAGCGCGCGGGTCACCTCGACCGGCGACAGCTCCCGCTTGCGGTAGCGCGCCCCTAGCTCGCGGATCGTGGAGTACGCGATCGCCTCACTCATCGCGGGTCTCCCGAGGGGGCGAAGCGTACGGCGGGCTCCTCGGTCTTGATCGTCCGCGAATCGAGCATCCGCACGGGGACGAGCGCGTCGCTCAGCAGCTTGCGCACCATGCCGAGGCGATGCTCGGGGATCGTGATGCCGGCCGCCTCGATCCGCTCCCGCAGCTCCTCCAGCGTCAACTCCGGGGACTCCTCCATCACTCCATCCCTCCTCGGGCGGCGCGGCCGGACGCACGAGTACGGCTGAGCTTATCCGTCCCCCGCCGACGGGTCAAGACGCGGTCGGCGACGGGCCGGGGCGCGGACGGCGGGGCGATGGAGTCCCCGGCGCGCCGCGATGACTCGCCTGTCGCCGACCGCTCGCTTCGGCGGTGGCTCGCGCGGGCCCCCCACCCCCAATGGGGGTTGTCGACGGCCTTCAGAATCGCTGGCGGCGCGCCGAGCCACCGCCGAAGCGAGCGCGGCTCCGACGGCGAGTCATCGGGAATGGCGCGCCGGGGACTCCATCGCCCCGCCGCCGCGCCGCCCCGGGATCGCGAGCATCGGTGGGCAACGTCTAGGCTCGCGGCGAGCGTTCGAGGCACTGCACCGAGCGAACGCTAGACGCGTTGGTCAGGCGCCGAGGCGGCGGAAGATGGCGAGGAGGGGGCGTTGGGCGAAGGTCGTGGCCAGGAGGGCCAGGCCGGCGGTTGCCACGATGGAGCCGATCAGCAGGCGGAGGACGAGGAGCAGGAGGCGGCCGGTGAGGTCGACCTGGGCGCGCAGCTCGGCCAGCAGCGAGCGCTCGAGCGGCGTGGCCGGTTCGGCCCGACTGAGGCGTTGCTCGACGGCGCCGACCAGGCGGCCGAGTCCCGCGATGGGTCGATCGAAGGCTTCGGCCTCGGCGGCGGCCGGCGTCGAATGCAGTCGCTGCACGGACCAGAACATGTAGCCGGCGCCGAGCAGGAACAGCAGGGCGCCGGCGGTGAGCAGCCATCGCTGGGCGGCGCGCAGCCGGGCCAGCGTGCGCGCGTCGCGATCGTGCAGCATCAGCGCCGCACGACCCGGCGGGCCTTGAGCTCGAAGCGCGGGAGACTGCCGGATCCCACCGGCGCGACCTCCAGCCGGATGCCCAGCCCCGCGCGCAGCGCGTCCTGCACGCGGCGGGCCCCGGCATCGCCGCCGTCGACTTCGACGAGCACGCGCACCTCGTCCAGCTCGCCGGCGCGGAACACCTCGATCTGGAACTCCTCGACCGGAAAGCGCCGCACGATGGCCTCGATCGCCGAGGGGAACACGTTGACGCCGCGCACGATGAGCATGTCGTCCAGCCGCCCCAGGATCCCGCCCTCGAGTCGCGCGAACGTGCGCCCGCACGCACACGGGCCCGGCGCCAGGCGCACCCGGTCACCGGTGCGATAGCGCACGAGCGGCGAGCCGAGGCGGCCGAGGTTCGTCAGCACCAGCTCGCCCTCGGCCGCGGGCGCCCCGCTGACCGGATCGATCACCTCGGCGACGAACTCGGATTCGTTCACGTGCAGGCCGGCCTGGGCCTCGCACTCGTAGCCGTAGGCCCCCATCTCGGTCATGCCGGCGTGGTCGAACGCGCGGGCGCCCCAGCCGGCCTCGATGCGCGCGCGCACCGATGGGATCCCGGCCCCCGGCTCGCCGGCGTGCACGGTAACGCGCACCGGCAGCCGGGCCGGATCGAGGCCACGCTCGCGGGCAACCTGGAGCAGGTGCAGCGCGTAGGACGGCGTGCACACCAGCACGGTGGCGCCGAGCGTCTCCATCGCGGCCAGCCGCGTGGGCGAGTCCTGGCCGCCGCCGGGAATGGCCAGCGCGCCCAGCGCTCGCGCGCCCTCGAAGCCGGCCCAGAAGCCGACGAAGAGACCGAACGAGAACGGGACGAACACGCGGTCGCCGGGCCGGACGCCGGCCGCGGCCAGCACGAAACCCCAGCAGCGCGCCCACCACTCCCACGAGGCCTGGGTGTCGAGCCAGCGCAGCGGCGCACCGGTGGTGCCGGAGGTCTGGTGCACACGTACGTAGCGCTCGAGGGGGTACGTGAGGTTGGTGCCGAAGAGCGGATGCGCGGCCTGATCGGCGATCAGCTCGCGCTTCGTGGTGAGGGGCAGTCGGCGCAGGTCATCCCCACTGCGCAGATCGGCGGCGGTGGCGAGGCCGGCGGCCCGCCACTTCGCGGTCCAGAACGGGTTGGCGCCGAGCACGGCCCCGGCCAGCGCCTGCACACGCTGGAGCTGGTGCGCGCGCAGCCGCGCGGGGTCCAGCGTCTCCAGCGCGCGATCGTACACGGCGCGCTCAGTCTCTCAGCTTGAAGCGCTGGATCTTGCCGGTGGCCGTCTTCGGCAGCTCGGCGACGAAGTCGATCCAGCGCGGGTACTTGTAGGGCGCGATCCGGTCCTTCACGAAGGCCTTCAGCTCGTCGGCCAGCCCGGCCGCCGCCGCATCCGGCTCCTTCAGCACGACGTAGGCCTTGGGCTTCACCAGGCGGTCGGTGTCCTCCTTGCCGACGACGGCAACCTCGAGGACGGCGGGGTGCTTGATGAGCGTGGCCTCCACCTCGATCGGCGAGACCCAGATGCCGCCCACCTTCAGCATGTCGTCGGCGCGGCCGGCGTACCAGAAGTAGCCGTCGGCGTCCTGGGAGTACTTGTCGCCGGTCTGGATCCAGGGCCCGAAGAGCGTCTCCTTGGTCTTGTCGTGCTTGTTCCAGTAGTAGGCCATCGTGGAGTCGCCCTTGACGCGCAGGTTGCCGATCTCGCCGGACGGCACCGGACGTCCGTCGTCATCGACCAGGACGGCCTCGTAACCGGGCACGGCCTGGCCGGTCGATCCCGGCCGGGCCGCGCCCGGGCGGTTGGACAGGAAGATGTGCAGGATCTCGGTGGTGCCGATCCCGTCGAGGATCTCGACGCCGAACCGATCGCGCCATCGCTTGTACAGCTCGTCGGGCAGCGCCTCCCCGGCCGACACGCACAGCCGCAGCGCCGACAGGTCGAAGCGCGTGTCGGCATCCTTCACCGCGAGCATGGCTGCGTAGAGCGTGGGGATGCCGAAAAAGATCGTGGGGCGGTGACGCGTGAGCACCTCGAAGACGCTCTCGGGCGTGGGCCGGTGCGGATAGAGGACGCTCTGGCCGCCGACGCCCATTGGAAAGTAGCCGGCGTTGCCGAGCCCGTACGCGAAGAACAGCTTGGCCGCCGAGTAGACGCGGTCGGTCTCGCGGAGTCCGAGGACCTGCTTGGCGTATGTCTCCTGGCACACGACCATGTCGTGGTGCAGATGGACAGCGCCCTTGGGGAACCCGGTCGAGCCCGACGAGTAGAGCCAGAACGCGGGGTCGTCCCGCGAGGTCACGGCCGGTGTCAGGACCGGCGAGGCCTTCGCCACCTGCTCCTCCCACGACAGGTGGCCGGCCGCCCGGCCGCCGGCCACGAGCACGTGGCGCAGGTAGGGCGACTGGGCCAGGGCCGGCCCGACCTCGGCCAGCAGCGGGGCAGAGACGACGGCCGCCCGGGCCCGGCTGTCACGCAGGAAGTAGACGTAGTCGGCGGTGCGCATGAGGGTGTTGGTCGGAATGGGCACTGCGCCCATTTTCATGGCGCCCCAGAAGGTCCCGACGAACTCGGGGGCGTCCAGGCAGCACATCCAGACCCGGTCCTCGAGCCCTACCCCGAGGTCGCGGAGGGCGTTGCCGGTGCGGTTGGCCAGGTCGTGCACATCGGCGTACGTGAGAACCCGGTCCTCATAGAAGAAGGCCGGTCGGCTCCCCCGCCCCTCGGCCACGTTGCGATCGACAAAGTAAGTCGCGACGTTGAACTCCTGCGGCAGGGACTCCGACGCGATCATCCTCGACTCCTTGTCAAACTTGCCATGCCCACGCTGGCATCGCTGTTGCTGCCCTACAGCTACGGAGGTGGCGCATGAAGAGCATCGTGATCCTCATAGCCCTCGCGGCCCTCGGCATCGTGCCCGCCGCCCATGCCCAGAGCGACAAGAGCCCGGCGGCCACGCAGGCCCCCGCCGCCCAGGCGCCCTCGTCCGGCTCCTCCGGCTCCGCCAGCGGCTCGGTGTCCACACCGGGCGGCGAGGTCAAGGGCCAGGTCGACGTGGACCGCAAGAGCGAGGCCCGGCCCCCGGCTCGCACGGATTCGTCCCGTGACGACGGTGGCGCCTCGGCGCTGCCGCGCACGGTCGTCACCGAGCGCTCGACGATCTTCGGCCTCAGCCCGACCGCGGCCGTGGTCATCGCCGCAGCCCTACTCGTCGTGGTGATCCTCGCGATCGTCGCGATGACCCGTACCCACGACACTTACATCGACACCAACCGCCACATCTAACACGCGGTAGGCGCCGGCGCCGCACTCCGGCGCCGGCGCCTATCCCGCGAGCCGGACGTACCCGAACTCGATCGGCTGGCCATTGATCCCGCGGGCCGGCGGCGCGATCCACCCGGCGAACATCCCCGGCTCGACGACGGGCGTCATGAGGCTCGCGATGAACGCCTGGTCCGCGGCCGTCGGCAGCCAGTCGTCCCTACGCGCGTCCCACTCGGCCTGGGTCACCACGCGACCGTCCGGGGCCACCCGCAGCTCGGCGAAGTTGCCGATGGCGCGGTGGAACCCCCGGTGGGGCAGCCGCAGCTCGGCCTCGATGTCGTGGCGGCGGATGACAGCGTTCCAGCGGTCGACACCACGCTGGCAGTCGGCCACGTAGTCGTCGCGCAGCCGCTCGTTGAGCGCGGTGAGGGCCGGCTCCTCGACGACCTTGATCGCGTCGCCGTCGGGGCGGGTGATGGGATAGGTCGCCTCCCGGAGGACGTGGTCGTCGGTCTTCTTCGTCTCCTCGAACCGCCCCTTGAGCCCGGCCGTGTAGAAGTTGGCGGCGTTGGTCGAGATCTCGGAGCCGAACAGGTCGAGCGACACCGAGAAGTGGAAGTTCAGGTAGCGCTGGATCGTCGCCAGGTCGATGCCGCCGAACGGGCGCACGTCCGCGGTCCGGTGCTCGCGCATCAGCTCGCAGGTCCTCTGCACCACACGCCCCACCCCCGCCTCGCCCACGAACATGTGGTGGGCCTCCTCGGTGAGCATGAAGCGGCAGGTACGGGAGAGCGGGTCGAAGCCACTCTCGGCGAGGGCGGCCAGCTGATACTTCCCGTCGCGGTCGGTGAAGAAGCTGAACATGAAGAACGACAGCCAGTCCGGCGTCCGCTCGTTGAAGGCGCCGAGGATGCGCGGCTTGTCGGAGTCGCCCGAGCGCCGCTGCAGCAGCGCCTCGGCCTCCTCGCGGCCGTCGCGGCCGAAGTGGGCCTGGAGCAGGTACACCATCGCCCACAGGTGGCGCCCCTCCTCGACGTTCACCTGGAAGAGGTTGCGCAGGTCGTAGAGCGACGGGCACGTGCGGCCGAGCTGGCGCTGCTGCTCGACCGAGGCCGGCTCGGTGTCGCCCTGGGTGACGATCAGGCGCCGCAATGTCCCCCGGTGCTCGCCCGGAACGTCCTGCCAGACGGGCGTGCCCTTGTGCTCGCCGAACGCGATCGTGCGGCCCGGCTCCGGCTCGGCCAGGAAGATCCCCCACCGATAGTCCGGCATCTTCACGCAGTCGAAGTGCGCCCAGCCCTGGGCGTCCACGCTGATCGCGGTGCGGAGATAGACGTCCTTGGCCTGGAAACCCTCCGGCCCCATGTCGCGCCACCAGTCGAGGAAGCGCGGCTGCCACTCCTCCAGCGCGCGCAGCAGGCGCCGGTTGTCGGCCAGGCTCACGTTGTTGGGGATACGCTCGGTGTAGTCGACGCGCGCCATCACACTCTCCTCCGGTCGAACTCGGCGCGCTGGCCGGTGCCGTAGACCTGCAGCGCGCCCGTGTCGCCCACCGCGTTCGGCCGCTGGAAGATCCAGTTCTGCCACGCGGTTAGCCGGGCGAAGATCTTGGTCTCCATCGTCTCCGGCCCGCCGAAGCGCAGCGAGGCCTCCATGCCCGTGAGCGCGTCGGGCGAGAACGCCGCCCGCTCCTCGAGCGCGATGCGCACCTCGTCGTCCCAGTCGATGTCGTCGGGCGTGAACGTGACCAGCCCCGCCGCGGCCGCCGCCGCCGCGTCGAGGTCGTGACCGATCCGGCCCTTGAGGTCGTCCACCCGGCCCGGGTCCCCCAGGAAGCGGCTGGCCAGACGGCTGAGCCCGTTGGGCATGGGGTAGGCCCCGAAGTTCGCCGCCGTCAGGCGCACTGTGGCCGGCGGCGCGCCGTCGCCGTCACGGGCGCCGTCCAGCATGTAGGAGCGGTCGGCGGCCAGAGCCAGCTCGAGCAGGGTGCCGGTGAAGCACGAGCCCGGCTCGAGCAGCGCGAACAGAGAGCGCGAGGTCACGTCGAGCCGCTTGAACGTGCGGCGCAGGTAGAGGCGGATCTCGCGGACGAGCCAGTGGTTGGCGTGATGCTCCAGGAAGCGATCGTGGGCGTCGACCAGTTCGGCGGCGCCGGTCGTGCGCAACACCCACAGGCCGAGCGCATCCTCGTTGACGCGGAGGTGCAGGATCAGGTCATCCAGCTCGCGGGCCACCGCCAGCGGCCAGAACGCCGCGCCCTCGGCCTCGGCCCCGGCGGCGGCGGCCGGCGGCGGCGTGGTGGGGGCAGCCACGGTGATCTCGGCGAGACCGCGAGGCCGGTCGAGCGTGCAGCTCACCCAGCGATAGGCGACGCGGTCGTCGCTCGATGCGTCCGCTCGAGCGGGGTGAGCGCGACGCCCCCGGCGCCGGTGGGACGGTCGCTGCGCTGGGCGAGGGCCTCGGCGCGCTCGACGGGCCGTCTCCTCCAGCTTCGAGCGGGGGACGACCTCGTCCACGAGGTTCCATTCGACCGCCCGCTTGCCCTTGATGCCCTCCTCCAGCGTGCAGAAGTAGTCGGCGCGGTCGCGGCGCACCTGGCGTTTGTCGACGAGCCGGGTAAGGCCACCGGTGCCGGGGAGGACGGCCAGCAGCGGGACCTCCGGTAGCGCGACGGAGGTGTTGCCGTCGTCAGCCATCACGATGTGCTGACAGGCCAGCGCCAGCTCGTAGCCACCGCCCGCGCAGGGGCCGTTGACCGCGCAGATCCACGTCTGGCCCGACTCGGTCGAGGCCTCCTCCAGCGCGTTGCGCGTCTCGTTGGTGAACTTGCAGAAGTTCACCTTCCAGCCGTGCGAGGACCGGCCGAGCATGCGGATGTTGGCGCCGGCGCAGAAGACGCGCTCCTTGGCCGAGGTGAGGATGACGGCGCCGACCTCGGGGTGCTCGAAGCGCAGCCGCTGGACGGCGTCGTACAGCTCGATGTCGACGCCGAGGTCGTAGGAGTTGAGCTTCAGCTCGTAGCCGGGCCGGAGGCCGCCGTCCTCGCGCACGTCCATGGCCAGCGTGGCCACCCGGCCCTGCACGCGCAGTTGCCAGTGCCGGTACCGCCCCGGCTCGGTCCGGAAGTCCACCTGCACCCGATCGCCGCCGTCTGCCATGTTCGCTTGCCGTCTCCTGCTCGAGATTAGCCGAGGATCACCCACAGGACGCGGGCTTTGCGGGTGCCGAGATTCTCCCAGCCGTGGGGCAGGCCGCCATCGAGCAGCGCGCTGTCGCCGGCCTCGAGCGTCTGACGCTCGCCGTTGTAGCGCAAGCCCACGGTGCCGTCCAGCACGTAGAAGAGCTTCATTTGCCCCGGCTTGATTACCACCTTGTCGGTCGTCACGCCCTTGCCGCGGGCCTCCAGCGTGGAGACGACCGCCCGGATCTTGCCCTCGAAGAGGCCGGCACCCAGCACCGTCCACTTCTCCGAGGAGCCGTCGAAGGAGACGACGGGACAATCCTTGCGACGCGTCACCTGGAAGTGGCCGGCGGGCTGACCGTCGAAGAGGGCCGCGATCGGCACGCCGAGGGCGGCGGCGATTCGGCCCAGCGTGTTGAGCGAGGGCGTCAGCCGGCCGGACTCGATCTGCGAGACCATGCTAGGCGTCAGCGCGGCCTTCTCGGCAAGGTGCCGCTGCTGCAGCGACCGCTCCTGCCGCAGCGCTTTGATCCGCTCGCCGAGCGCGGTCACGCGATGCCCTCCGCGAGTGGAGCGCCGTGGTCGAGCCCCGCGATGCGGGCCAGCACCCGAGCAACGTAGACCCGCGCCACCTTCTTGCGGTACGGGTGCGTGAGGTCGGTATTGTCGAGCGGCCGGGCCGGGCCCGCGGCGGCCTCGGCGGCGGCCTCGATCACCTCGCCGGTCAGCCGCTGGCCGACCAGCACCGCGGCCGCCTTGGGCGCCTCGCGCGGCAACGAGGCGACCGCGCCCAGCACGATGCGGGCCTCGCGGACCACGTCCCCCTCCAGCTGCACGGCCACCGCCACGCCGAGGATCGGGAAGTCGAACGAGCCGCGGCGGCGCAGCTTGAGATACGCCGAGCGCCACCCCTCGGCCGGCGGCAGCAGGATCTCGGTCAAGATCTCGTCGGGGCGCTTGCTCAGATACTGGATCCCGTCGTCCCGGTAGAGCGCGGCGATCGGCACCGTGCGCTCGCCGTCGGGACCGGCCAGCCGGATGCGCGCCCCCAGGCTCCACAGCATCGGGGCGGTGTCCGACGAGGACACGGCCCAGCAGCGCGGGCTGCCCGGGGCCACCAGGCAGATGTCGCCGTCGCGCTTCATGCAGAAGCCGATCGCCTTCCGCCACTCGTAAGACTGGTTGTAGTAGTTGCAGCGCGTGTCGACGCACACGTTGCCGCCCAGGGTGCCCATGTTGCGGAGCTGGGGCGAGGACACCAGCCCGGCCGCCGTCGCCAGCCCCGCGTAGGCACGAGCCAGCTCGGGGTGCGTGGCCACGGCGGTGAGCGTGGTGCAAGCGCCGACCCGCACCCCCTCGCGTGCGGAGCCGCGAACGCCGCGCAGCTCGCCGATGGCCCGCAAGCCCACGAGGGTTTTCGGCTCGAACTGGCCGCGCTTCATGTTCGGGTAGAGATCGGTGCCCCCGGCCACGAGCATGGCGTCGGGCCCGTGCGTCGGCCACGGCACGCACGGCGTGCTCGACGGTCTTCGGAGAGACGTAGGTGAACGGCGGGCAGCCGGATCACGGGGTCGGGTCCGCAAAGGGGCGGATAGCGATGGCGTCGGCGGGCTGGCCAAAGGCGGACTCGACGGCGAGCGGCTCCTTGAACCGGAAGAGCGGAAGCTTGTCGGGACCGATGCGCGCCGGCTTGCCCTGGCGCCTGAGTTCGAGGCCACGCAGGACCTTATCGGGCGTGATGGGCATCTCGTCGATCCGCACGCCGACCGCGTCGTAGATGGCGTTGGCGACCGCGGGGATCACGGGCAGCAGCGGTCCCTGCCCGGCCTCCTTGGCCCCGAACGGCCCCTCCGGATCGTCGGTCTCGACGAGGATGGTGTGGATGTCCGGCGTCTCCAGCGTGGTGGGGCTCTTGTACTCGAGCATCGAGGGATGCTTGTGCAGGCCCTTGCGGAAGACCTGCTCCTCCATCAGCGCCTCGCCGATGCCCATGTAGACGGAGCCCTCGACCTGCCCTTCGACCAGCAGCGGATTCAGCGCTCGGCCGATGTCGTGGGCGATCCAGATCTCGCCGAGCTCGATCCACGCCCGTGTCCTCGTCGACCGTCAGCTCGACCACGCAGGCGGAGTAGGAGTAGCACGGCGACGGCCCGACGCCGCCGCCCTTGTACTTGCCGGCCCGCTTGGGCGGCGCGTAGGAGCCGGGGAAGGCCAGCACGCCGTGCATCGCCTCGCCGAGCTCGACCGCCTGCGCGAACGGCACCGCCTTGTCCCAGTCCTCCGGCACGCCCACCTTGCGCTCGCGGAAGGCCAGCCGCTCGGGCGCGACCTCGAGCTTGCGCGGCGACGGCGCGCGCGATGGCCGCGCGCAGGCGCGTCGGCCGCCTGGATGGCGGCGACGCCGCCATGAGCGTGACCCGCGAGGAGTACGAGCCGAGGTCGACCGGGGTGAGGCGGTGTCGGCCGGGTGCACGTGGATGTCCTTGGGCTCGATGCCGAGCACCTCGGCCGACCAGGTAGGCCAGGATCGAGTCCGAGCCCTGGCCGATGTCGGTGGCGCCGCACAGGACGGAGACGCCCCCGCTGCGGTCGGCCCGCACGATCACGCCGGAGTGCGGCATGTCGTTCCAGTAGATGGCGGTGCCGGCGCCGGTCATGTACGCCGAGCCCGCGATGCCGATCCCCTTGCGCGTGCGCGACTGCCAGAGCGGCTTGGGGGTGGCGGTCGCCGCCGCGAAGCGTTCGCGCTTGTCGCGCCAGCCCGAGGCCTCGACGACCTGGTCGATGCACTCGCCGAGGCCGATCGTCGTCACGGTAAGGTGGTTGGCCGTCTTGGTGAACGGCTCGGCGAGGATGCGCCGCGCATGTCGGCCGGATCGAGGCCCAGCTGCTCGGCCGCCTGGTCGATCTGGCACTCCAGCGCGAAGCGTGGCTGCGGGCGTGCCGTGGCCGCGCTTGGGGCCGCACGGCGGCTTGTTGGTGAACACGCGGGCGCCCTCGAACTTGTAGACGGGCATCTTGTAGGTGACCGGTCTGGAGCGCGCCCGTGTAGAAGGTCGAGGCCACGCCGTAGGAGCCGTAGGCGCCGCCGTCGAGCCAGGTGCGGAAGTGGCAGCCGGTGATGTCGCCGTCCCGCGTGAAGCCGGTCTTGATCCACATGAGCACCGGATGCCGGCCGCGGTGGATGTAGAAGACCTCCTCGCGGGTGCAGCGCGATCTTCACCGGGCGACCGGTGAGCTGGGAGAGCTTGCACGCCGCGATCTCGTGGGCGAAGGGGTCGAGCTTGCCGCCGAAGCCGCCGCCGACCGGGGCGGCGATCACCCGGATGTGGGCGCCGGGCAGGTCGAGGATCTTGGCCAGCAGCCGGTGCACGTAGTGGGGCGTCTGGGTCGAGGACCAGAGCGTGAGCTTGCCGTCGGGGCCGCAGTGGGCCACGGCGGCGTGCTGCTCCATCGGCAGGTGCGTGTTGCCCTCGAAGTAGAAGACGTCCTCGCGGACCAGGTCGGCGGCGGCGAAGGCCGCCTCGACGTCGCCGAACTGCAGCGCCACGCCTTGTGGACGTTGGGGCCGTCGCCGTACTCGTGGATGCGGACCTCGGGGTGGGCCAGCGACTCCTCGATCGACATGAGCGCCGGCAGCGGCTCGTACTCGACCTCGATCAGCTCGGCAGGCCGCGCTCCGCCGTCTCCTCGTCCACCGCCGCCACCGCGGCCACCGCGTCGCCGACCATGCGCACCTTCTCCGACGCACAGCGCCTCCTCGTCCTGGCGAGACGGGCAGGATGCCGAACTTCACCCGGGGCAGGTCGTGGCCGGTGATGACGGCGTACACGCCGGGCAGCGCGCGGGCGCGGGCGGTGTCGATCCGCTTGATCAGCGCGTGGGCGTGCGGGCTCCGCAGCAGCTTGCCGAAGGCCATGCGCGGCAGCACCAGGTCGTCGGCGAACGCGCGTCTCGCCGGTGACCTTGGCCCAGGCGTCGATCTTGGGCAGCGGCTGGCCGACGATCGGTGAATCGGTCCTTGTCGTTCACGGGGCTGCTCATGCGGCTCACCTCGCCGCCGCGCGGCCGCGGGCTCCGCTGCATGCGGAGCGCGGCCAGCTCGACGGCGTCGAGGATCTTGGTGTAGCCCGGTGCACCGGCACAGGTTGCCGGCCAGCGCCTCGCGAATCGCGCTCGCGGGGCGGCTGCGGGCTCGTCCGTCCAGCAGGGCCTGGGCGGTCAGCAGAATGCCGGGCGTGCAGTAGCCGCACTGGGCGGCGCCCAGCTCGGCGAAGGCCTGCTGCAGCGGGATGCAGCACGCCGCCCTCGGGCCATGCCCTCGACGGTGTCGATGGCGGCGGCCCTCGCAGTCGGCCGGCAGGGCCAGGCAGGACAGCATGGGCTCGCCGTCCACCAGCACCGTGCAGGTGCCGCACTCGCCGAGCTCGCAGCCGTGCTTGGTGCCGGTCAGCCCGAGGTCCTCGCGCAGCACCTCGAGCAGGGTCTTGTGCACCGGCACCAGCAGCTCGTGGGTCTCGCCGTTGACGCTCAGGCTGACGCGGGTCTTCATGGGCCGGCCACCCCTACCGAATTCATTCAGGCTGAAGAACAGTTCAAAAATACTGAAGTCAGCAGCCCGCGTCAAGCCGCGAGGGCGCCGCCGGCCGGGCCCCGTGCATCACGCGATTGCACCCGCTCCAACTCAGGATGCGCGTCTCTGTTATTATCGGGCGGCTCGAAGGGGGCGGGCACATGGGCGACCATCTCGTGATCGGAATTCTCATCGGCATGGCCTCGGGCATCATCGCGCTCATCGTCATTTCCGCGCTCACCCTGCGCCGGCTCGACGTGGCGTGGAGCGTCGAGATCAACCGCGTGCACCGGGTGCTGGCCGAGATGCAGCGGGCCGGCGAGCGCTCGGAGCACGGCGTGCGCCAGGACATCGCCGACACCCGCGGCGAGCTCGAGGCCGTGACGCGCGACGCTCGCGACGAGTCGGCGGAAGGCACCCGGGCGCTGCGCGACGAGATCACCGGCGGTCTCCGGGGCGTCAGCGACGCCCTGGGACGGGGGCTGGGCGAGCTCGCCCGGCTCCACAAGGCCCAGACCGAGATGCTGACCACGCGGTTCACCGAGCTCACCGACGGCGCCGTCGCCACCTTCCGCGATCACCCCCTCCCCGCGCTGGGCCGGCTCGCCGAGGCCCAGGAGCAGCAGCTCACCGCGCTGGCCTCCGAGCTTCGCGGCCTCGCCAACGCCCTCGACGGCCGCCTGGACGGCGTGCAGTCGGAGCTCGCGACGTGCGTGGGCCAGATCCAGGCCGACAGCCGGGAGAGCCTGGCCAGCGTGCGCGCCGACGCCAGGGGTCACGCCAAGGATCTGGGCAACGAGCTGGTCGAGACCCTGAAGGCGCAGGTCGAGCAGGTGCGCACCACCGTGGACGAGAAGGTCGAGACCACGCTACAGCGCCGGCTCGAGGAGAACTTCACGGTGGTCAGCGAGCGCCTGCAGCTCGTGAGCGAGCGCCTCGCGCAGGTACACCAGGGGCTGGGCGAGGTCCAGAGCTTCGCGGCCGGCCTCGGCAACATCCAGCGAGCCCTCACCAACGTACGGCTCGGCACCGGCAGGACGCGCCGCGACAAGGTCAGCCCCGGCACCGAGGACAGGGCCCCGGTGATCCGCCGGCGGCCCAAGCGGATCCCCGACCCGGTCAGCGAGACCGGTGAAGCCACCAGGACGGCGCATGCCCTACGCGCGCAGCAGTGACGGGATCAAGCTCTACTACGAGGAGCACGGGCGGACGGGGACGCCGCTGGTCCTGGCCTACGGAATCGGCGGCAACACCGAGATGTGGGACGTCAACGTCCCCGCCCTGGCGGCCGCCCACCGATTGATCCTCTGGGAGCCGCGCGGGCACGCGCGCTCCGACAGCCCCGAGGACCCCGCCCAGGTCTCCTTCGCCCGCTGGGCGCTCGACCTCAAGGACGTGCTCGACCATCTGCGCCTGCGGCGAGCCCACGTCGGCGGGCTCAGCCTGGGTGCCGGCATCGCGACACGGTTCACCCTGCGCTACCCCGCCCGCGTCCGCTCGCTGCTCATCACCAACTCGTCCTCGGCCAGCGGGCTGCCGCTGTCAGTCGACAACCTCGTGATGCGCGCGCAATCGATCAAGGTCACGCTCGAGCAGGGCATGGACGCCATGGCCGAGTTCGCCATGCAGACCAACCCCAACCTGGTCGAGCGCCTGCGGATCGACCCGGCCGCTCGCGCGGAGTTCTTCGAGGAGTACCGGCGGCTCGCGCCGATCGGCTATGCCAACTCGCTGCGGGCCCTGCTCGCCATGGACCACATCACCGCCGACCTGCCGAAGATCCGCGTGCCCGTCCTGCTCATCGGCGGCGACCGCGACCCCTCGCTCGAGCCCATGAAGGTCATCCACCGCAAGATCCGCGGCTCGAAGCTGGTCGTGCTGTCGCCGGCCAGCCACTTCGCCAACCGGGATCAGCCAGAGCCGTGGAACCGCGCGGCGCTGGCATTCCTGGCACGCGTCGACGGCGGCGCCGCCCGGCGCCGTCGCGCCTGATCGTCCGAGGCCCGGGTGGACGGCCCGGCAACGCGCATGAATTGACCGAGCCACGCAACCTTTGTGTGGCCAGTTCCGGGCCAGCGAGGGCGTCCGATCGCCTCTGAATCGGTTCAACCTCTCGATATTGCACACGGGCCGACTGCCACCCCACCTCTGGCATCCGGGATGCTCTCTCCACGAGGCGTAGCCCAGACGCCGGGGGGAGTCGAGGAGATGACCTATGGGGCGTACGGAGCGACGGTGGCTCGTGGGGATGTCGATCGGGTTCCTGCTCGCAGCGAGCGCGGCGACCGGCGCCGCAGCGTCCCTCGGCCCCGACGCCGCGATCGAGTCGTCGTCGTCCCGGTCCGCGTCACCCGCGGCGTTCGCTGAGCGGATTACGACCCGCAACGGCCGCGCCGTTGCCATCCGGAGAGCCGCGTCCTGGCAGAACGCTATCGAGCTGATCGTCCTGGCGGGCGCCTGCGCGCTCGCCGTGGCCTACTACTCGGCCGCGTCGGCCTCGCCCACCGATTTGCAGTCAGTTCCGGTGCGCGTCCGCCGCCGCTAGCCGGGGGCGGGAGGCGGGCGCGCCCCCGCCTCCCGCGCCTCACCTTCGGGTTACTTCCGCACGGCGTCGAGCATCTCGCCGAACAGCACCCACCGCTCGCCGTCGAACTTGGCGAGCTGCTCCTGCTCGATCGGGGCGTGGTCGGTCGGGCTCGTGTTGACCTTGATGCCGGGCAGCAGCATGCGGGAACTCGACGTTCTTGAGGTTGGCGGCCTGCTTCATGATGTTCTCGCGGCTGAAGGTCGTTGCCGCACTGCTTGAGCACCTGGGTCATCGGCCTGGGCCGCGGTGTAGCCGAACGCGTTGGACTGATCGTCGAGCGCGCCGTCCGGGTAGTACTTCTTCATGAACGCCACCCAGTCCATGAAGCCCTTGTCGTTGCTCCACTGCGGGTCGGTGACCTCCTTCATGTAGAGCGCGGTGATCAGCCCCTTGGAGGCCTCGAGGCCGGCCGGCTTCAGCACGGTGGCCAGCGAGCTCGACACGTTGTTCAGGAAGTGCGTCGGGCTTCCAGCCGATGTCGTGGGCCTTCTTGATGGCCTGGACGGCGAACTTCGGGATGGTGACGTTGAAGAAGACGTTGGCGCCGCTGTTCTTGAGGTTGACGATCTGCGAGTCGATCGTGGGGTCGGTCACCTCGTAGGTCTGCTCCAGCACGATCATCTTCTTGGCGGCCTCGCCGAGACCGTCCTGCAGCCCCTTGAGGTAGTCCTTCCCGTAGTCGTCGTTCTGGTACAGGATGCCGATCTTCGCGTCGGGGAAGTTCTTCAGGATGTACGCCGCGTAGATCCGGCCCTCGGTCTGGTAGTTCGGCTGCCAGCCCATCGTCCACGGGAAGTTCTTCGGGTCGTTCCACTTGGTGGCGCCGGTGGCCACGAACAGGTGCGGGATCTTCTGGCTGTTCACGTACTTGTGGATGGCGGTGTTGGTCGGCGTGCCGAGCGTCTGGAAGAGGGCGGCCACCTGGTCCTGCTCGACGAGCTTGCGGACCATCTCCACGGCCTTGGGCGGGCTGTAGGCGTCGTCGTAGCTGATGTAGTTGACCTTGCGCCCGTTGACGCCGCCCTCGTCATTGACCTTCTTGAAGTAGGCGGCGATGGCCTTGCCGATGGTGCCGTAGGCGGACGCCGGCCCGCTGTAGGGGTTGGTGTTGCCGATCTTGATCTCGGTGGCGGTGACGCCGGGTGTCTGGGCCGGGGCCGACGACGACGCCAGGGCCAGCCCGAACGCCAGCAACAGCGTGAGCAGGAAGCCTCTCCTCATGACGTCCTCCTTGACGGATCGAGTGCTGGGTGGAGCTTCGGTGGGACCAATCTTACCTCGGGGAACCGTCGGCCGGCGCCGCGGGTTCCGGGCGCCGCCGAAGCCAGCGGGCGGCGGCCAGCCGCAGCGAGCCGGCGATACCGCGCGGCATCGCGTACATGAAGGCGATCAGGAAGACCCCGTAGATGGCCCATGGCGCCGCCTTGGAGATGTCCTGGGCCCAGTTCGGCACGAACTGGATGAACAGGGCTCCGAAGATGGCGCCCGAGATCGAGGCGAGGCCGCCGATCACGATGCCGACCAGGAACGTGATGGACCGGAACACGTCGAAGCTGTCGGGCGCCACGTAGGCGACGGTCACCGCGCTCAGCGCGCCGGCCACGCCGGTGTAGGCGGCGCTGACGCCGAACGTCAGCGACTTGTAGAGGGCCGTGTTGACCCCCATGGACTGGGCGGCGATCGCGTTGTCGCGGATGGCCACGATGGCCCGCCCCGTGCGGCCGCGCAGCAGGTTGGCGGCCAGCCCGAACAGCACCACCAGTATCGCGAGCGTCAGGAAGTACAGCCACTGGTCGGCGGTTGAGCGGGAGCCCCAAGGGAGCGTTCGGCTTGCTCAGCACGATGCCCTGCGAGCCGCCCGTCCAGTGCTCGAAGTACTTGAGGATCTGCGGCACCGCCAGCGCGAGCGCGAAGGTGGCCAGGGCCAGGTAGAGGCCCTCCAGCCGCAGCGCCGGGATGCCGAACAGGAAGCCCACCACCAGGCAGATCACGCCCGCGGTCGGGATGGTCCAGCCGTACGGCACGTTCCACGGTCCATCATGATCGCGGTGGTGTAGGCGCCGACGGCGTAGAAGGCGCCGTGGCCGAGCGAGATCTGGCCGTTGTAGCCGGTCAGGATGTTCAGCCCCAGCAGGGCGATCGCGTAGATGTAGACCTGGGTGAACTGGAAGAGGCGGAAGTTGGTGAGCGTGAACGGCAGCGCCAGCGCCACTGCCAGGGCGACGGCGGCGGCGCCCAGGGTCCACGCGCGCGGCATCAGACCCGGTGCACCGCGGCCCGGCCGAACAGCCCGCTCGGCCGCACCACGAGGACGATGAGGATCAGGGCCAGCGCCACCGTCAGCTTCAGCTCGGTGCCGATGAACTTCACGTAGGTGCCGACCAGGTTCTCGATCACGCCCACGATGAGGCCGCCCAGCACGGCGCCGCCGGGGCTGGTGAAGCCGCCCAGCGTGGCCGAGGCGAAGGCGTAGATCAGGATGCCGGCCATCATGTTCGGGTCGAGGAACACGATCGGCGCCACCATCATGCCGGCCACCGCGCCGACCATCGCGGCCAGCCCCCAGCCCAGCGCCAGCATCCAGCCGACGCGGATGCCGCACAGGCGGCTCGACACCGGGTTCTGGGCGGCCGCCCGCATGGCCAGCCCCAGCGTGGTGAACCGGAAGAACAGGTACAGAGCAGCCAGCACCACCAGCGTCACGCCGAGCGCGCCCAGGTCGTGGGCGCCGAAGTAGATGTTGCCGACCTGGATCGGCTTGGACGGGAACGGGCTGGGGAACGGCTTCTGGATGTAGGAGTAGATCCAGCCGGCCATGCTGTTGAGGATGACGAGCAGGCCGATGCAGACGATGACGATGCGTCAGCACCGGCGCGCTCTCGACGGGACGGATCAGGATGCGCTCGAGCAGCAGCCCGCCCACGAACGCGATGGCCAGGGTGGCGACGAAGGCCACCCAGTACGGCAGCCCGGCATTCAGCAGCGTCCACGCCAGGTAGGTGCTGAACATCGCCATCTCGCCCTGGGCGTAGTTCACGACCTCGGTGGCCTGGTAGATCATCACGAGGGCCAGCGCGACGCTGCCGTAGATGCCGCCGGTGGCGAGCCCCGACACGATCTGCTGGATCAGCGTATCCACGGTGGCCCTCAGTATCCGAGGTAGGCGCGGCGGATCGCGTCGTTCTGGCGGAGCTCGCTGGCCGGGCCCGACATCACCACGGCCCCGGTCTCCATCAGGTAGGCGTGATCGGCCAGCCCCAGCGCGAGCGAGGCGTTCTGCTCGACCAGCAGCACGCTCACCTGCTCCTCGCGGTTGATGGTCCGGACGATGCGGAAGATCTCGCGCACCACGAGCGGCGCCAGCCCCAGCGACGGCTCGTCGAGCAGGAGCAGCCGGGGCCGGAGCATCAGGGCCCGGGCCACGGCCAGCATCTGCTGCTCGCCGCCCGACAGGGTGCCGGCCACCTGGTGGCGACGCTCGGCCAGCACCGGGAAGTAGCGGCACACGCGCGCCATGTCCTCGGCGAGGTGGCGGGCGTCGCGGCGGGCGTAGGCGCCCAGGCGCAGGTTCTCCTCGACGGTGAGCTGCACGAAGGTGCCGCGGCCCTCGGGCACGTGGGCGACACCCAGGCGCACCACGTCCTCGGTGGCGCGGCCCTCGATGCGCTGGCCGGCGAGCCTGATCTCGCCGGCGGTCTTCACCATGCCGCACACCGCCCGCAGCGTCGTGGTCTTCCCGGCTCCGTTGGCGCCGAGGATGGTCGTGATGCCGCCCTCGGCGACCTCGAAGGACACGCCGTCGCAGGACGCGAGTGTCGCCGTAGCGGGCCTCGAGATTGCGCACGTCGAGCAGGGCGGCCATCAGCGGAAGGCCGTCTCCGCGTCCTCGCCCCCGAGGTACGCGCGGATCACGTCGGCGTTGCGCTGGATCTCGGCCGGCGGCCCCTCGGCGATCTTGCGGCCGAAGTCGAGCACGACGACCCGGTCGGACACCTGCATGACCAGCCCCATGTGGTGCTCGACGAGCAGGATCGTCACCCCGCGGTCGTCGCGGATCGACTTCAAGATGGCGCCGAGGGCGCCGACCTCCTCGTGGTTGAGGCCGGCCGCCGGCTCGTCGGCCAGCAGCAGGGCCGGCCGCCCAGCCAGGGCCCGGGCCAGCTCCACGCGCTTGAGGGTGCCGTAGGGCAAGCCGGCGGCAAGGTGATCGGCCACCCGTTCCAGCGCCAGGAAGGCCAGCAGGTCGTCGGCCTCGCGACGGGCGGCCCGCTCCTCGCGACCGACCCACGGCAGCGCGACCGCGTTGGAGAAGAAGTCACTGCGGGTGCGGCAGTGCACACCCACCATCACGTTCTGGCGGACGGTCATCGTGGGGAACAGAGCCAGGTTCTGGAAGGTGCGCCCGAGGCCAAGGTCGGCGATGCGGTGAGGCGGGACCGCCAGCAGAGACCGGTCACGGAACCGGATGTCACCCCGGTCGGGGGTATAGATGCGCGACAGGCAGTTGAACAGGGTCGTCTTGCCGGCGCCGTTGGGCCCGATGAGCCCGACGATCTGACCGGCCTCGACGTCGAAGCCGACGTTCTCGAGTGCGACGATCCCGCCGAAGCGCACGGTGACGTCACGGACCGACAGAATCGAGGCCGGGGACACGCTGGCGCTTATACGGGCAGAGCCGCGGCTTGTCAAATTCGCCGCTGAACACGGACGTCGATCGCCCGATCAGCGGCGGTGATCACCCGCCGGCGGTCTCGCCGCGGCGCCGCGCGTGGGCCGACAACCCGCGCTCCCACAGATACTCGCGCTCGCCCGTCTGCTTGCCGACCCAGCGGCCCAGCACGAAGAAGAGGTCGCTCAGCCGGTTGAGATAGCGCAGCGTCCACTCCGACACCGGCTCGACCCGCGAGAGCGCCAGCAGGTCGCGCTCAGCGCGGCGACACACCGTGCGGGCCTGGTGCAGGAAGCCGTGCACCCGCCCCCCACCCGGCAGGATGAACGACTTCAGCGGCTCCAGATCTTTCTGACATTCGTCCATGAGGTGCTCGAGCTCGGTGACCTCGCCCTCGCCCATCCGGAACATGCCCTCGTAGACCGCGTCGGGTGGCGTGGCCAGCTCGCTGCCGAGGTCGAAGAGCTGGTTCTGGACCTTCTTCAACACCTCGTCGAGCCAGCGGAGTCGCGGGGCGGGGGCCCCGGCCGCCGCCAGCCGCTCCTCGTTGAAGACGCGGACCAGCCCCACGATCGCGTTGAGCTCGTCGACGACCCCGTAGGCGACGATGCGCGGCGAGTCCTTGGGGACCCGCCGGCCGCCGACCAGCGACGTCTCACCGCCGTCGCCGGTGCGCGTGTAGACTCGCGTGATGCTGATGGTCATTGCCGACCTCCCTGCCGCCACCGGTATTCTAGCTTGAAGGCCCCCGGGCCCTCGGCGATGATCGGCCGGTGAAGAACCGCGCTCGCGCGGTGCTGGGGGCCGTCTCCAGCATCCACTTCCTGCACGACGGCTTCTCCGAGACACTCTACGTGTTCCTGCCGCTGTGGGCTCGTGAGTTCGGCCTCACGTTCGCGCAGGTCGGCCTGATCCGCTCCGCCTACACGGGCGGGATGTCGGCGTTCCAGATCCCGGCCGGCTTCCTGGCCGAGCGCTGGGGCGAGCGCCGACTGCTGGCGGCCGGCACCGCGGTGACGGCGATCGGCTTCATCGTGGCCGGCTGGGCCGGCGGCTTCGTGCCGCTGCTGCTGCTGCTGCTGGCCGCCGGGCTCGGCTCGGGCGTGCAGCATCCGCTGTCGTCCTCGCTGGTCTCCAAGGCGTACGAGACGGGCAACCGGCGCACCGCGCTCGGCACCTACAACTTCTCGGGCGACGTCGGCAAGGCCGGGGTGGCCGCCGCCATCGGGCTGCTGGCCGGCCTCATCGGCTGGCGCGCGGCCGGCGCCGCCTTCGGCGTCCTCGGCGTCGTCGCCGCGCTGGCCATCCTGCCCCTGCTCGCGCGGCTCGGAGCCGGCGACCCCGAGCCCCGCCCGGCCGCCGGGGAGCCGGGCGCCTCCGGCTGGGGCATCCGCGACGGCCGTGGCTTCTCCTCGCTCTGCGCCATCGGGATGGTCGACAACGCCACCCGGACCGGCTTCCTCACGTTCATGCCGTTCATCCTGATGGCCAAGGGGTTGACCGTCGGCGGCGTGGGACTGGCCTTCGCGCTCGTGTTCGTCGGCGGCGCCACCGGCAAGTTCGTGTGCGGGCTGATCGCCGACCGCGCCGGCGTCATCCGTACCGTCGTCCTCACCGAGATCGCCACCACCGTGCTGATCCTGACGGTGGTGGCCTCCCCGCTGCCGCTGGCGATGGGCGTGCTGGTGCCGCTCGGCATCGCGCTCAACGGCACCTCGTCGGTGCTCTACGGCACCGTGGCCGACCTGGTCTCCAGCCAGCGGCGCTCGCGCGCCTATGCGCTCTACTACAGCCTCACGATCGGTGCCTCGGCGCTGGCCCCGACGGTGTGGGGGCTGGCCAGTGACGGCGTCGGCGTGCCGTCGACGCTGACGCTGGTCGGCCTGATCGTCCTGGTGACGGTCCCGCTCTGCCTGCTGCTCCGCCCGGCGATCACCGCTCCCGCAAGCGCGTGAAGGGCGCCGATCTGACCCGCCGGGTCAGACGGCGCGGCGGCGGCGAAGCAGCGGCCACACGACGAGGGCGACCGACGCCGCCAGCACCACCGCACTGACCGGGCGTGTGAGGAACACCGTCAGGTCGTTGCCGCTCGACACCATGCTGGTCAGGAAGTACCCCTCGGCCATCGGCCCCAGGATCACCCCCATCACGAGCGGCGGGACCGGAAGGTCGTAGCGGCGCATCACGAAGCCGAGAACGCCGAAGGCCATCGTCAGCCAGACATCGGCCAGGTCGTTGCGCAGGGCGAAGGCACCGAGGAAGCAGAAGACGACGATGAAGGTGTTCAGGATCGGCGCCGGCACCTTCATCAGGGTGGCGAAGCAGAGCGCGGCCACGAAGCCGAGCGCGATCATCAGCACGTTCGCCAGGATCATGCCGGCGATGATCGTGTAGACCTCCCGCGTTTGGTTCGTGAACAGCAGCGGGCCCGGCTGGATGCCGTGGATGAGGAAGGCGCCCAGCATGACCGCGGTGGCCGCGCTGCCCGGGATGCCGAGCGTCAGCAGGTGAATCATGGCGCCACCGGTGGAGCCGTTCACGGACGCCTCCGAGGCCACCAGCCCCGGCGCATGGCCGGTGCCGAACAGCGCGGGCTGCCGCGAGAACTGCTTCTCGAGGCCGTAGGAGACGAACGACGATACGGTGGCGCCGGCTCCGGCCAGGCCGCCGACGGCGATGCCGATTGCCGTGCCCCGCGCGAGCGGGCCGCGCAGGGGCCACAGCGCGCGCACGGGCAGCCGCGGCACCGCGGTGGCCGGCCGCTCGACCGCCTCGGCCGGGCGCCGCAGCACCATCTGCTCCAGCACCTCGCCGATCGCGAACAGCCCGATCAGGACGGTGACGAAGTCCACGCCCGTCCGGAGGAATGGCACCCCGAAGGTGAAACGCTCCACGCCGTATTGCGTCTCGGTGCCGATGGTGCCGAGGAACATCCCGACGAAGAGCGAGATCAGCGCGGCCGCCATCGACGAGTGGCCGAGCACCGAGACGCTGGCCAGGCCGAAGACCACCACCGAGAAGAACTCGACGGACGAGAAGCCGAGCGCGAACCTCGCGAAGGGCGGTGCGAACAGGGCCAGGAACAGCGCGCTGGCCAGGCCGCCGACGGCCGAGCTCATGATGGCCAGCCCCAGGGCGTAGCGCGTCTCGCCCCGGCGGCTCATCCGGTAGCCCTCCCACGTGGTGGGCACGTTCATCGGGTCGCCCGGGATGTTGAACAGGATGCCGGTGATGGCGCCGCCGAAGACGCCGCCGCAGTAGACGCCGACCATGAGCAGCAGCGACGGCACGATGCCCATGAGGTAGGTGAAGGGCAGCACGAGGACGATCGAGTTGACCATGGTGATCCCGGGCAGCGCCCCGGCCAGGATGCCGACGACGAGGCCGAGGACGATCATGCCGAGGTTCAGCGGCTGCAGCGCCGCCAGCAGCCCGGCCGCGAGGTGCGCGAGGCTCTCGGTCACGACGGCCGCATCAGAAGATGCGCAGCGCGCGGTAGATCAGCAGCGTGACCACCTCGAATCGCTCCCTCGCCCTTGGGCAGCGGGAGGTAGACGAGCTTGACGAAGGCGTACAGGAGCAGCACGGTGCCGAGGACTGCGTTGGCGCCGATCGAGACGGGCGAGCGGGCGCCGGCCAGGAACATGAAGGCGGCGACGAACGCCGCCGTGGTCAGTGCGAAGCCCGCCCACGGCGCGACCAGCACGTAGAGGACGATGAGCGCGATGCCCGCTGCGAGCCGCCGGACGTCGACGGCCTCGGGCGCCGTCGCCGCCGCCGCCGGTGGCCGCCTCGCCCCCCGCCACTCGCCTCCCGCCTTGAGCAGGCACGCCACGCCGAGGCCGAGCAGCACGAGCCGCGGCCAGAACCCCGGCCCCAGCTGCCCCTCGCGGGCCACCGCGTCGAGCCCGCGGGCGCCGACGAACAGCCCGAGGGCGATGGCCAGCCCGACGAGCGGGGCGGCGACCGCCCTCACTTCTTGAGACCGAACTCTTTGTCAGGCGATCCACGACGTCGGCCTGCTCGCGGATCCACGGACCGAGCGGCTCGGGGCCCAGGAAGCTGTCGGGGCGCATGTACCACTGCTCGAGGAAGGTCTTCCACTGCGGCGTCTCGGCCGCTTTGCGGAACGCCTCGGCCAGCGTCTTTATCCGCTCGGGTGGAGTCCCGCGGCGGGCCACGATGCTGCGGAACTGCGGCAACGTCACCTCCAGGCCGAGCTCCTTGGAGGACGGCGTGTCGGCGAACGCCGGGTGGCGCGTGTCGGCGAAGATGATCAGCGGCCGCAGCTGGCCGGCCTTCAGGTACTGCTGGATGTCGCCGGCCTGCTCGTAGAGCACCTCGGCGTGCCCGCCCAGCGCGGCGGCGTAGCGCTCGCCGGGCTTCGGGTATGGCACCGTCGTCATCTTGTAGCCGCGCTTCTCGAGGTAACGCACGGTGAGGTCGTCCACCGACCCGTAACCGGTGGAGGCCACGCGCAGCTTGCCGGGGTTGGCCTGGGCGTGCTTGAGCAGATCCTGGATCGTCTTGAACGGGCTGTCGGTCTTGACGAACAGGAACGAGTCGGCCACCTGCGTGCGCACGATCCACTCGAGGTCGTCGACCTTGTGACGGGCCAGGCCGGCCGGGATGGTGGCCAGCGTGTCGGCGATATAGGTGGCCAGCGTGTAGCCGTCGGGCTTGCCGTTGAGCACCTGGGCCAGGCCCGTGTTGCCCGACGCGCCCGGCACGTTCGATACCGGAAGCGCCACCCCCAGGATCGGCTGGGCGAGGGCGCCGATCTCGCGGGCCATGCCGTCGGCGCCGCCGCCCGTTCCCCACGTCACGATGAAGTCGATCGGCCGGCTGGGGTACTTCTCCTGGGCCACGGTGGCTCCGGCAGCGGCCACCAGCAGCACGAGCGAGGCGAGCGCACCGAAGCGTCTCATGTCATCTCCCCGGGTACAGGTGTGACGCCCACCTCCCTGGTTGAGCGCGGATGCAACTCCCGCGGAGGCGGACACAGCATACAGCGGTCGGGCCGGCCGGGACGCCTCCGTCCGCTGCGCGTGATACGCTCGGCGCCAGGGGCGAGGCGACCCATGACGATCGCGGCAATCCAGGACCTCGAGGCCCGGGCGCAGGCGGCGTGGACGAAGCTGACGGCACAGCTGTCCGGCCTCGCGCCCTACCTGGAGCGATCAGACGAACCCGGCGAGTGGACGACCCGCGAGGTCCTGACCCACCTGCTCTTCCCGCAGGACGCGGATATCGTCGCCAAGATGAAGTCCTTCGCCGACCGTGAGCTTCCGCTCATCGAGCTCGAGGCCGGGGACACGTTCATGACTCCCGCGCGCCGGGCCATGACGCTCGAGCAGCTCGTGGCCGCGCTCGATACCCAGCGGCGTGCCGTCCTCGCGCATCTGCGCTCCCTCACCGAGGCCGACCTCGCCCGCAAGGCGCGGATCCCGCTGTTCAAGACGTTCATGGGGACCGACGAGATCTCGCTGTCGGTGTTCATCGGCGCCCTGTTCGAGCACCACTGGAACGATCACGCCGAGCAGCTCGCCAAGATCCGCGACGCCGTGGGCCTGCCGGCGGTCGGATAGGAGCCGTCCCCGTGGCGGCGCCCCGGAGCCGAGGTGGGCGCTGGCAGCCGCCGAGCACGCTTCCCCCGCTCTACGCGCCCTGGATCACCGAGCTGCTCGACGGTCCAGGTCGGAGGCCGCCACGAGATCCCGCGCGTATCGGAACTCGGTGGCGGCGGTCTCGACGTCCGCCTCGGCGAGCGCGTCCTCGTCCAGCTCGTCGAGCCGGGCCAGGCAGGCCAGGCCATCGCGCGCGAGCCTCCAGCGCCGGCCAGTCGCCCCAGAGGCATCCGGCGAGCACGAGATCCTCCCAGGCGTAGGAGGTCCCGGCCACTGTGAAGATCCGCTGTCCCGCCAGCACCGGCATGGCGGCCCTACTATAGCGGAAGCTTCCGGGACTAACCCCGGAGCCGCTGGATCAGCGCGGCCAGCGAGACGTCGGCCAGCGAGCCGACGACAAGGTCGGCGTGGCCGAGGTCCAGGCGCGCGGTCAGCGCGTTGGGCACCGCCACGCAAGCGAGGCCGGCGCTCTTGGCGGCCAGCACGCCGTTGGGCGAGTCCTCCAGGGCCAGCGCCTCGTCCGGGCGCACGCCGAGGCTGTCGACCACGGCCCGGTACAGGGCCGGATCGGGCTTCACGCGCGGGACGTCCTCACGGCACCGGATCGCCTGGAAGTGGTGCAGCAGCCCCAGCCGCCCGAGGTGCCCGTGGACCCACGCGCGGTCGGAGGACGAGGCGACCCCGAGCGCCAGCCCCAGGGCGGCGGCCTCCTCGATCCGCTCGCGCACGCCCGGTCGCACCGACTGGGCGGCGATCAGAGTGTCGGTCCGCGTACGGTGCCGCCGGCGGAGCGCGCCGGCATCCAGGATCCCCCCGACCCGTCCGGCCAGGTCCGCGCAGGGATCGAAGACGTCGGCGGTGCCGATGCACTCGGCCCACTTGGCGAACGGGAGCTCGTGGCCGTGGTCGTCGTAGATCTCCTGCCAGGCGTCGTAGACCGGAACCTCGGTGTCGAGGATCAGCCCGTCGAAGTCGAAGACGATCAGCTTCACTGCAGATAGAACGGGCGCGCCGCCTCCCGCGCGTAGGCGTAGCGCTTGAGGACGTCGGGATCGGGATCGGCCCCGAGGCCCGGGCGATCGGGCGCCGCGACGACGCCGTCGACGGCGCCGATGGGCTCGGCCAGCAGCGGCGCCGCGAGCCGCCCGGGCGGCATCTCGACGTAGGGCACGCCCGGCGTGGACGCCGCCACGTGCAGGGTGGCGGCGAGGCCGGGGCCGAAGTAGAACGAGTGCGGCACGAAGGTGACGTTGGCGGCCGCCGCCAGCGTGGCGATCTTCTTCATCTCCGAGATCCCGCCGACCTTGGTCAGGCTGGGCTGCACGACGTCGGCGGCCCCGGCGGCGATGATCTCGCGAAACCCGAAGACGGTGGCGTCGTTCTCGCCGCAGGCGATCGGCACTCGCAGGGCCCGCCGGACTCGCGCCAGCCCCGCGTAGTCCTCGGGCGGCCATACCGGCTCCTCCAGCCACCGTAGCTCGTAGCGCTCGAGCCGCCGGCCCATGTCGATCGCCTGCTCCACGGTCCACGGACAGTTGGTATCGAGCATGATGTCGACGTCGGGCCCGGCCACCTCACGGGCGGCGGCGACGGAGCCGGCGTCGGTCTGGTGGAGCTTGACCGCGGTGAAGCCCTGACCGAGCGCCGCCGCCACGGCCTGGCGCACCTCGGCCGTGCTCTCGTAGCGCAGCAGGCTAGCGTAGCCGCGCAGGCGGGGCTGGACGAGGCCGCCGAGGAGCTGGTAGACCGGGGCGCCGCGGGCCTTGCCCAGCAGATCCCACAGCGCCAGCTCCACGCCGCTGACCGCCATCATGGCCAGGCCGCGCCGACCCCAGATCATCAGCGCGCGATGCATGCGATCGACCAGGAGCTCGATCCGCCCCGGGTCCTGGCCGACGAGCAGCGGCGCCAGCGCGTCATCCACCACGCTGCACACCGCCAGCGTGACGCCGTAGGCGAAGCACTCGCCCCAGCCGACGAGCCCGTCGTCGGTGGTGATGCGGACCAGGGCCTGGCGCCCGATCCCTGCCTCCCACGACGAGGCCGGCGTCATCGGCGCCACGGGAACGGTCAGCGGGACCGCGCGGACCTCGGTGATCCTCATCGACTACAGGTCGCCGAGGCCGTACTCGGCCCAGCGCGTGCGCACCCGGGCCTCGTCGTCGGGGCCGGGGCGCACGGTCGGCGGGAAACGCTCGCCGCCCCACTCGGGGCGCCGCTCGAACTTCCAGGAGCGAGTGGCGTCGAAGAGAACGCGGTTCCAGAGCCCGGTGCCGAGCCGGCTGACGTCGCGGTCCTCCATCGGCGTCGAGGGATCGATCGGCGAGCCAAAGATCCCCGGGAAGACGACGAGGCCGCCCTCGCCGGCGTTCATCCGGTGGGCGAGCGCCCAGTCGATCTGCTCGTAGGACGAGGCGTCGATGTCGTCGTCCACGACGTAGACGTGCTTGTAGCGGTACTGGGCGGCGCTGTTGCCCCACAGGGCGGCGGCGATCTGCTTGGGCTGGCCCTGGTAGGCCTTGCGGATCTGCACCACGATGTTCACGCCGTTGGTGATCGGGTGGACGTACACGTCCTTGACGCCGGGAATGCCGGCGCCCTTGAGGATGTTCCAGGCGATCCCGGCCCGCTGCACCGCCGACATCACGCTGTTCTCGCTGTAGGAGCCGGGCAGCGTGCCCTCCAGACAGCCCCGGAAGATCGGGTCGCGCCGATGGGTGATGCAGGTCACCTTCATCGTCGGCCGCGGCGTGGGCACGTCGGAGACGTGGCCGGTGTACTCGCCGAACGGCCCCTCCTTCTCCCAGGTAGCCGTATCGTCGCTGATGAACCCTTCCAGGACGATCTCGGCCGAGGCCGGGACTTCCAGGTCGACCGTCTCGCACCGCACCAGCTCGGCCGGCTCACCACGGTAGGCGCTCATGACGTCCCACTCGCACACGCCGGTCGGGATCGGCGAGCCGGCCAGGAACGGCATGATCGGATCCCAGCCGATCACGCACGCCACCGGCATGGGCTCGCCGCGGTCGGAATACTTCTGGAAGTGATGGCCCCAGTGCTGGCCGCCCTTGATGAGTAGCATCGGGCAGGTGTCGCGCTGTCCGATCATCCCGCGGTAGATGCCGACGTTCATCACGCGCGTGTCGGGATCGCGCGTCACGATGCCGGAGAAGGTGTGGATGTAGCGGCCGCCCTCCAGGTGATGCCACTTGGGAACGGGAAACTCGCTCTGGTCGATCGCCTCCCCGCGGACGACGACCTCCTTCACCGGACCGGTCGGGACGATCCGCGGCGCGATGGTCGCCCGGTTCTTCTCCATGACGTAGGCGAGCAGCTCGGCGTTGCCGACGTCCTTGGGAAAGCCGAGGGCCAGGGCCAGGCGGCGACGGTCGCCGAGGGCGCCGGTGAGCAGCTTCGTGCAACGCCCCGTCCGGTAGCCGGTGATGTTTTCGAAGAGCAGGGCGGGGCCCTTCTTCTCGAGGACGCGGCGGGCGACGGCGCCGAGCTCACGGTCCCAGTGCACCTCGGCATCGATGCGCTTGAGCTCGCCTTCCTTCTCGAGGACCCCGATCCACTGCCGCAGGTCCATGAACCCCACGTTTCTCTCCCTCCCCGACCCGTTCGTGAGTGATCCAGGCCTCAGCAGCGTAGACGGACCGCCACGGCCGGTCAAATCCGGCGATCCACGGTCTCCCGGGCCCGGACCGCGACGCCGGGCCAGCCGCGAATCCAGGCGGCCGGGTTCGTTCGTAGTTGCGGCGTACGACGGCGACCCCGCGATCGCAGCCGAGCGCAGGGAGTCCCGACGAAGGAGGCCCATATGCGAATCCGACGACGTGCCGTCACCCGCGGCACTGCCCTGCTGCTCACCATGCTCCTCCTGGCCGCCGTGGCCTCACCTACCCACGCGGCCAGCCACCGGGAGGCGCCGCTCATCGCCCTCGATCCGACGGCCGACCTCACGGACGTGTACCTGTTCCGCAGCTGGGAGAACGACTCGAAGGTCGTGTTCGTCATGAACGTGATTCCCCAGCAGGTTCCGGCGTCCGGTCCCAACTTCTTCAACCTCGACGACCACGTGCGGTACTCGTTCCACCTCGACCTGAACCAGAACGGTGTGGCCGAGGACGTCCAGATCGACTTCCGCTTCGACACCGAGATCCGGGATAGCTCGGGGCAGGGTGGCCTCGACTTCCGAGACGTCCCGATCTCGTATGCCGCGGTGCCGCCGATCACCGCCCTCGACGGCGCGGGCTCCGAGGGCCTGGGGCTGCGCCAGACCTACACCGTCCGGGCGACGGCCCGGTCGGCGGCCGGCCGCGCCCTGGCCGCCGCCATCGGCAGCAAGAAGACCTCCGTCGATGGCCGGCGGCTGGTGGCGGTGCCGTCCAACGTGGGGCCGCTGACGATGCCCAACTACCCCGCCCTGGCCGCCAGGG
This sequence comes from uncultured Candidatus Rokubacteria bacterium, assembly GCA_963827505.1. GTDB lineage: Bacteria > Methylomirabilota > Methylomirabilia > Rokubacteriales > CSP1-6 > AR5. The sequence goes on from CAWHBD010000001.1 coordinate 2,601,670, forward strand.
GCGTGTTCGACCTCGGCGGCGGCATCCGGGTATTCGTCGGCCAGCGCGAGGAGACCTTCTACATCGACCTCGGCTCGACCTTCGACACGCTCAACTTCCGCCGGACCCCGCCGATCCTCACGGTGGCCGAGGACCAGGACGACACCCGCAACGCCTTCGGCGCCGACGACGGGTTCGAGGGCGTGAACGTCACCACGATCGCCATCGAGATCCCGCGGGCGCTGCTGGCCCCGAGCGTCGGCATGTACGCCTCCACGAGCCGGCCGCGGTTCCGGACGCTGTTCGACGACAGCACGTCGATCGCGAAAGGCGACTTCGTGCAGGTGGCCCGGCTGGCCAACCCGCTCGTGAACGAGGTCCTCATCGGCACCGGCACCAAGGACCGCTGGAACGCCGCCGACCCGAAGGACGACGAGCAGTTCCGCGAGTTCTACGAGAACTCCCGGCTGGCCTTCCTCATCAACACGCGCTTCGGCACCGCGTTCCCGGCCACCGGACGGGCCGACATCGCCACCGTGCTGGGCTCGTACTTTCCGCCGGTCTTCAAGGGCAAGCCCGGTGACTTCGCGGACCTGCTTCGCCTGAACGTCGACATCCCGGCGACGCCGCCGGCCCGGCAGCGACGCCTGACCGTGCTGAGCAGCGGCGCCGACCCGACGTTCGGCTGCGCCTCGACCTTCACCGGCGCCGACCTGGCCGGCTTTCCGAACGGCCGGCGTCCCAACGACGACGTCACCGACGTGGCCCTGCGCGTGGTGGCGGGGGTGCTGCTCGGTCCCGTGCCGTGCCTCGGCGACGGCGTCAACGTCAATCGACTTCAGCCCGGCACGCCCGACGTGAACGCGGGCAACAACGTGGCCCTCAAGTTCCCGTTCCTGCCCACGCCCAACGCCGGCCGGACGCCGGCACCGAACCAGCCGCTGTTTCGCTAACGGACCTTCGCGCCGGCGGTCGCGATCGGCTGTGGCTCGCGATCGCCGGCGCCAGGAGTTGAGGAGCCATGTCGAACCGATACGCGATCGGCGCCTGCCTGCTGGCCGTCACGGCGACAACGCCGCTGACGTCGGCGGCCGGTCCCACGAGTGCGGACAACCATATCGCCTACTACCAGCGCATCCTGCAGCGCAACCCGGCCAACGCCCGAACGTACCACCGACTCGGCGACGCGCTGATCCGCAAGGCGCGTGAGACGGGCGACGTCGCATACCTCGACCGGGCCGAGGCCGCCCTGCAGAAGTCGCTCGAGCTGGCGCCGGCCAACGCGGGAGCCTGGCGACACCTCGCCCACGTCTTCTATACCCGCCACGAGTTCGATCAGGCGGCCGGTCACGCTCGGAAGGCGATCGACCTGGACGCCGCCGATGGCCACGCGTGGGGAGTCCTGGGCGACGCGCTGCTCGAGACCGGTCGCTACGACGAGGCCGAGAACGCCTACGCGCGAATGCTGGCGATCGAGCCCGATCTGCATGCGTGGAGCCGTCGGGCCGGGCTCAAGAGCATCCGCGGCGACGTGGCCGGCGCCGTCGACGATCTGGAGCGAGCGGTGGCCGAGGGGCGCCTGGCCGGACGGCCGCCGGAGAGTGTCGCGTGGGCGCTGTGGCAGCTCGGTCACGAGCACTTCGCCGTCGGGAACGTCGAGGTGGCGGCGCTCCGTCACCAGGAGGCGGTGCAGACCTATCCCGGCTATCACCGGGCGCTGGCCGGCCTGGCCCAGGTGCGGGCCGCCCAGCAGCGGTACGACGAGGCGGTCACGCTCTACCGCCGCGCGCTCGCGGTCGTCCCCCTGCCCGAGTACGCGGCCGCGCTCGGCGACGTCCTCACGAAGGCCGGTCGCGCCGACGAGGCGCGCCCGCACTACGCCCTCGTCGAGTACATCGGCCGCCTCAACGCCGTGAACCGGGTGCTGTACAGCCGCGAGCTGGCGTACTTCTACGTGGATCACGACATCGAGCTGGCGACGGCGCTCGAGCTGGCCCGCAAGGAGCTGACCGTGCGCCAGGACGTCTACGCCTATGACGTCCTGGCCTGGGCACTGTTGAAGAACGGCCAGGCGGCCGACGCCCGCGAGGCCATTGGCCAGGCACTCCGACTGGGGACGAGGGACGCCCGCCTGTTCTTCCACGCGGGCATGATTCATCGCGCGCTGGGCGAGACCGAGCGAGCACGCCAGTACCTGTCGCGGGCGCTCGCCACGAATCCACGCTTCGACGTGCTCCAGGCCGACGTCGCCGAGCGCGTTCTGGCCGGGCTCGGCTCGACGTCGGCGAGGAGCGACGGAGGCCCGAGTGGCGCCGAGTAGGCGCGGGCGTTCCTGGCGCTGGTGGCTCCTGGCGCCGCTGGCAGCCGTCGCTCTGGCGGCGCCGTCCGCGTCGGCTCACCCGCTCGGCAACTTCAGCATCAACCACTACGCGGCGATCAGTGTGGGCGCGGCCGGTGTCGAGCTACGGTACGTCCTCGACCTGGCCGAGATCCCGACCTTTCAGGAGCTCCACGGAACCGAGGTCGTCACCGAAGCTCCGCACCCCACGGCCCGCGCGTGGGCCAACCGCAAGGCCGCAGCCCTGATGGACGGGCTCGCCACCGACCTCGATGGACGCCGGCTCGTCTGGCGGATCGAGGCCACCGACGTCACCTTCCCAGTGGGCGCGGGTGGATTGCCGACGCTCCGCCTCGACATCCGCTATCGCAGCGCGCTGCCCGAAATCGGCACAGCGGCCACGCTGTCGTATCGGGACACGAACTATGCGGGCCGCGCTGGCTGGAAGGAGATCGTCGCGACGAGCGCACCGGGGCTCGTGATCGTCGAGAGCACCGCTCCAGCGATCGACCGGAGCCGTCAGCTCACGGACTACCCGACGGATCTCTTGACCAGCCCGCCTCAGGACGTCGAGTCGCGTCTGGTCCTCAGCCGGGAGCCGCGGCAGCCGCCGACGGCCACGACCGGATCCTCGCTCACCGCGCTCCCGCCGGCCGCGGCGCCGGCAGCACCTCCGGCCTCGGCCAGAGGCGTCCGGCAGGCATCGCCGCGCGACCGCTTCACCGACCTGATGACCGCCACCGTGATCGAGCCCGGGCTCGTCGCCATCGCGCTCGTCGTCGCCGCCGGGCTCGGTGCACTGCACGCGCTCGAGCCCGGCCATGGCAAGACCATGGTCGCGGCATATCTCGTCGGCTCGCGGGGGACGGCCTGGCACGCGGTGTTGCTCGGGCTCATCGTCACCGCCTCGCACACGGCCGGGGTATATGCGCTGGGGCTGGTGACGCTGTACGCCTCACGCTACATCGTGCCGGAGCGAATCTATCCCTGGCTGACCGTCGTCTCGGGGTTGACCATCGCCGTGGTCGGCCTTTCGGTGTTTCGCCGGCGCTATGCCGCCGGGCCGGGTCACGACCATCATCACGGCCCCGATCACCATCACCATCACGACCACCACCACGTCTCGCACGACGGCAGGCTCACGGAGGGTCACCGCAGCAACGAGCACGCCCACTCGCACGGTGCTTCCGCTCAGGTCTCGCCCCGCCACCTGCTCGCGCTCGGCGTGACGGGTGGCATCGTGCCGTGCCCCGGCGCGCTGGTCGTGCTGCTGAGCGCGCTGGCGCTTGGCCGCGTGGGTCTCGGCCTGGCGCTCATCGTGGCGTTCAGCGCCGGACTCGCGGCCGTCCTGATCGTCACCGGCCTGCTCGTCGTCTGGGCCGGGCGTGCGATGGCCCGCGTCCAGGGCACCAGTGCCCTCGTCACACGATGGCTGCCGTTGACATCGGCGGCGGTCATGACCGCCATCGGACTGATGATCGCGTTGCAGGCGCTACGGGTCTCCTGAGCCACGGAAGGCGCCATGGATGCCTCACTGACGGCGGCACTCGGCGTGGGATTCCTGCTCGGGCTGCGTCACGCGACGGACGCTGATCACGTGGCCGCCATGTCGACGCTCGTCACGCAGCAGCGCAGCGTTGCGCGTTCCTGCCTGCTCGGAGCGTTCTGGGGGGCCGGCCACACCGTGGCCCTGCTCGGGGCTGGGGCCACGACGCTGGCGCTGGGGCTGACCGTCGCTCCTCATGTCGAGCGTGCTCTGGAGCTCGCGGTGGCGTGTGTGCTCATCGCGCTCGGAGTCCGCGCGCTCGGGCGACCGCTTGGACCGGTGAGCCTCCATCGCCACGCGCCTCGGAGAGGAGAGCCGGGACACCAGCACGCGCAGCTGCTGCGCATCGGCGGCCGGCCATTCCTGGTGGGTCTCCTCCACGGCCTGGCGGGGAGCGCGGCGCTCACCTTGCTCGTCCTGTCGAGCATCGCGCGGCCCCTCGACGGTCTCCTCTACATCATCGTGTTCGGGGTCGGCTCGACCGCCGGAATGCTCGGCCTGACCACGGTCATCGCCCTGCCTCTGTCCTGCACTGGCGCGCGATGGAACACCGCGGCGCGCACCGTCGAGGCGGCGGCGGGCATCGGCAGTCTGGGACTCGGCCTCTGGCTCGTCTGGCAGCTCGCCTAGGATGCGGGCCAGTCTACGAGGTCGCGGGAGGACGCTCGGCTCCCGCGACCACCGCCCGCGCCGAGCGCTGCGCGAAGAGGACGATCGCGAAGCACAGCACGCCGGCGATGTCGCTCCAGGCGCCGGGGAAGATGAGCAGGAAGGACCCGGCCAGCAGAAGGGCGCGCTCCCAGAGCCGGGTGCGGTGGCGCAGATAGCCGATCAAAGCCGCGCTCAGCATGATGACGCCGAGCGTGGCCGCGGCCGTCCGCAGCAGGATCTGGGGCACGGAGGCACCGATCAGCAGCAGGGCCGGGTCGTAGACGTACGCGAACGGGATGATGAAGCCGGACAGCGAGAGCATCATGCCGAGCGCCTGCGTCCGCCACACGTCGGCGCCGGCGATCGACGCGGTGGCGTAGGTCGAGATGGCGGTGGGGGGCGTGAGATCGGCCAGAATGCCGAAGTAGAACACGAAGAAGTGGGCCACCATCTTGGGCACGCCGAGGAGCTCGAGAGCCGGGGCCGCCATGATGGCGGTGATGATGTAGGTGGCCGAGGTGGGCAGCCCGGTGCCCAGCACCAGGGCGGCGACCATCGAGAGCACCATCGTCAAGAACAGGCTGCCGCCGGCCAGGCCGACGATGCCCGTCGCGAGCTTGAGCCCGAGCCCGGTGGTGGACACCACGCCCACCACGATCCCCACCGTCGCGCAGGCCAGCGCCACCGGCATGGCCGCCTGCGCGCTCCCGATCAGCGTGGCCATCGCCTTCTCGAAGCCGATCCGCGTGTCCTTGCGGAACCACGACAGCACGAAGGCGACGACGAGTGCCCAGAACCCCGCGAACATCGGCGAGCGGCCCTCGAAGAGGAACCAGACGAGCAGCGCGGGGCCGATCAGCAGGTGGAAATCGCGCTTCAGGACCGCGCCGAGCCGCGGCAGCTCGCTGCGCGGCGTGACCGGCAGGCCCCGGCGGAGGGCCTCGAAGTGCACCATGGCGCCGAGCGCGATGTAGTAGAGCACGCCGGGGATGGTGGCGGCGATAGCGATCGACGTGTAGGACATCTGCAGCGTCTCGGCCATGATGAAGGCGGCCGCCCCCATCACCGGCGGGGCCAGCTGACCGCCCATGGACGAGCACGCCTCCACCCCCGCCGCGAACTCCCGCCGGTAACCGGCCTTGATCATGAGGGGGATGGTGAAGTTGCCGATCGACACCGCGTTGGCGATTGCGCTGCCGTTCACGGTGCCGGTGAGCCCGCTCGAGATGACGGCCACCTTCCCCGCCCCGCCCCGGCTCGAGCCCGCCACCGCCAGCGAGCCATCGGTGAAGAACCGCAGCAGCCCTCCGTAGTCCATCACGTTGCCGAACACGATGAACAGGTAGATGAACGTCGCCGACACGATCGTGGGGACGCCGAAGATGCCCTGGGTCGTGAACAGCTGCTGGTCGACGAGCTTGATGAACGTCTCGCCACCGTGGGCCAGGAAGCCCGGCAGCCAGGGCCCGGCGAAGGCGTAGGCGACGAACAGCAGCGCCATGATCACCAGCGCCGGCCCGGTGTGGCGCCGGGCGGTCTCCAGGAGCAGCAGCGTGAAGAGAACGCCGACGACCACGTCCAGGCGCTCGGGATCGTCGACCATGGCCATGCGCGTCGCCAGGCGCGTGTTGTGCCAGACGTAGTGGGCGGCGCACAGCACGGCCAGCAGCGCGAGGAAGCCGTTCAGCCACGGGCGCGGGCGGCGGCGGCGCGCCTTCGCCTCCTGCTCGGCCGACTCCGCGGTCGGCTCGGTAAGAAATCCCAGCGCGACGGCGAACGCGACGTGGACCGGCAGCTGGATCAGCAGGTCGAACATGCCGGCGTAGGCCGTGTACAGCTGGAAGAGCGACCACACGATGCCCAGCCACACGCGTGGCGAGCGCAGGTCAAACATCGTGGATGATCTCGCCCCCGACCATGGTCAGCCGTGCCGTCTGGCCGACGAGATTCTCCAGCGGCGCGGTGAGCGGGTCGTGCTCGAGCACCGCGAGGTCGGCCATCCATCCGGGCGCCAGCCGGCCGCGCTCGCGCTCGGCGAACGTCACGAAGGCGCCACCCCCCGTCAGCGCGGCGAGCGCCTGGCCCCGGGTGAGACGCTCGCGCTCGCCCACCACCTGGCCCGTGCGCATGTCGCGGCGGGCCACGACGGCCGCGAAGGCGACCCACGGATCGGCCGGCTTGTTGTCGGTGGCGATACCGAAGGGGACGCGCTGGCGAGCCAGGCTCCGGTGGGGCAGCAGCTGGTCGGCAGCCCCGCCGAGCCTGGCCACCTCGTCGCCGGCCGAGCGATAGAGATACGAGATCGGGTTGGTGGTGGCCACCGCGCCGAGCCGGCGGATGCGCGTGATCTGCTCGGGCGTGGCCGCGTTCAGATGCACGAGAACCCAGCGCAGATCGCGAATCGGATGACGCCGGGCCACGTCCTCCCACACGTCGAGGACCTCCGGCAGGCAGCGCGTGACCAGCGTGTTGACGCGCAGCCCGTGGGCTGCGGCCAGCTCGGCTTGCGCGCGGTAGGCGGCGGGGTCGTTGGCGCTCTCCACGAAGCCCGCCCAGCCCGTGTAGGGCTGCGACGACGTGCAGGATGCGCGCGACCTCGGCGTCGCCGCCGTAGTGCAGGCAGATGCCGCCCGACGCGCAGCCGGTCGTCGCCGAGCCCGCGCCCGCCGGCCCAGGCCGCCAGCGCCGGAATCGCACGCGCCGCCTCGGCTGCCTCCCAGGTCGGGCTCACGGCCAGCGAACAGCGCAGCGTCAGCTCGCCCCGCGCGTGGCTCTCGCGGTAGGTGGCGAGCACCTCGGGCGCGATGCCGTGGCCCTCGTAGACCGCGGTGACGCCGCGGGCCGCGTAGCGGCGTTGCGACTCGCGCAGCGCCCGCAGGCGCTCGGCCGGCGTGAACCGCGGCGCCGCCCGCATCAGCGTGAACTCCAGTACCTGGATGGCGTTGCGCTCGACGAAGACACCGGTCGGCTGGCCGGCTGCGTCCTTGAGGATGTCGACGCCACTGGGGGCGGCCGTCTCGCCCGTGATGCCGGCCAGGGTCAGCGCACGGCTGTTGGCGACGGAGTACACCGGCGGCCGGTTCCAGTAGCCCCAGATGCCGCGCACGTACACGGGATGCTCGGGCGCGGCCGCGTCGAGCTCGGCGCGCGTGGGCCAGCGGCCTTCCGCCAATCCGCTCGGCGCGTCCTGGTAGAACGGTGGCGAGCCGATCGGCATGGTGACGATCCACTCGCCAGGCTTGCGCCCGGCCGCCAGGCGCCGGATCAGCTGCTGGATGTCGGCAATGGAGCGGCAGCGCGCCAGCGAGGGATAGATCAGCTTGAGGCCTTCGCGATCGAGGTGGGCGTGGGCGTCGACCAGACCCGGGATGACGGTGGCGCCGCGCAGGTCGAGCACCTTGGTGCGGCGATCGCGCCAGCGCCGGACGTCGCCGCGGCCACCCGTGGCCAGCACACGCCCCCCGGCCACGGCGAGGGCGGCGACGACCGGACGCCGCGGGTCGAGCGTGAGGATGTGGCCGTTGTCGAAAACGAGGTCGGCGGCTATTTCATCCACCCCTTCTCTCGGTACGCCCGCTCGGCGCCCGGATGCAGAGGAATGCCGACCTTGTCGGGCTGCCACGCCGTGCTGCGGGTCGAACTCCGCCAGCCCGCCGTGGCCGCGGACCAGCGCGTCCTTGTTCTCGACGACGGTCTTCGTCACCGTGTAGGCGATCGGCTCCGGCAGGTCCTTGTTGGTGATCAGCACGGTGGGAAAACCGACCGTGCTCACCGGCTTCGCCTGGTTCTTGAAGGTGTCGGGCGGCATCGTGGCCGCCGTGTAGCCCAGCGGCAGCAAGGCCTTGGCCGTCTCCGCATCGAGGCCGAGGAACTCGACGTCTACCGACGAGACGATCTCGCTCACCGAGGGATGCTTGGGTGTGACCACCGCGATCAGCAGGTCGGCGCGCCCGTCCTTGAAGGCATCGATGATGACGTTGTAGCCGACGTGCTGGGTGGAGCCGCCGAAGCCCTTGACCTCGTTGTAACCGAGGCCCACCGCGCGCAGGAGCTGGCGCCCCGCGAACTCGCCCAGCGAGCCCACCGGCTGAGTATAGATGCGCACCGGGACCTTCTTGTCGCGGAGCTCGCGCACGGCGGTGATCCCGAGCTTCTTGGTGGCCATCGCGACCAGGTAGTAGGTGTCGAGGCCGCCGACCAGCCCCCGCAGATTCTCGAGCTTCTCGGTGTACGCCTCCTTGCCCTCGGCCGCCCACCGGTTGGTCACCGTGAAGGCCAGGCCGAGGGGCGTCTCGTTGCTTGCGCGACCAGGCGCGGATTGCCGACGCCGCCCGAGCGCGGCTTCACGTCGATGTTGGAGCCGGGCGGCAGGGTCTTGCGCAGCAGCTCGGCCATGGTGGCGCCGTAGACGTACCAGGCGCTGCCGGTGTCGAGGGTGGCGAAGGCCAGGTTCACCGGCGCCGGCGCCTGGGCGGGCGCGCCGGAGACACCGAGGACGAGCACGAGCAGGACGGCGAGGGCGAGCTTCATCACGGTCTCCTTGGGGGCGGTCACGCCAGCGCGAGGCGCGCGCCCCACGTCCGGCCGAGGTCGAGCGGCACGGGGCGGGCGGCACCGGCGAGCGTGGCCGCGTAGGGTGAGGACCCCCGCCGGGCGAGCCAGTCGCGGATGGCACCGGATCCGGTCGCGGCCAGGAACTCGAAGACGTGGGGGCCGACGGTGAAGCGGGCGCCGGCGGCGCCGAGCTCCGGACAGGCCAGATCCTGACCGGGCACGCCGAGTGCGGTCTCGTACCAGCGGCGTACGGTCGGCAGGTCGCGCACCGCTACCGTCACCCGGCCGATACCAGTCACGCCGTTGGGGTGGGGCCCCGGCCGCGGCACTCGCGCGTCGCGACCGGTCTCCTCGGCGAGGAGAAACGGTGCCACCCCGCGGTGCTCCCCGCGGGCGAGCGCGCAGACCCAGCGCACCTCCACGCCGTCGGGGCGCTGGCGGTTGCGCGGCTCGAGGTCGCCGACGTCGACGCCGGCGCCGCGAAGGACGGCCGCGTCACCGGCGAGATCGTCGGTCTGCAGGCAGAAATCGACGAGCCCCCCGCCCTGATGCAGCGGCGTCCACCAGCGGTGATCGGGGCGCGCCTCGTGAAAGGCGACCAGCTCCAGGTACGAGGTGTCGCGGAACGTGATCAGCGCGTTCTCGGTGCCGACGCCGGGATGACGGCCGCCGGCCACGACCGTGAAGCCGAGGTCGCGGTACGTCTTGGTGGCAGCACCGAGGTCGGGAACGGCGATGACGAGGTGATCGATCGCCCTGATCATCACTGGTCTCCGAGCGCGGGCACCACCTCGCCCAGGAAGCGGGCGAGCTGGTGGCGCTGATCCCACGAGGCCAGCCGCAGGGCCATGTGGCCGAGACCGGCCGCGAAGTACGCGCGCAGCTGCTCGGCGCACTCCTTGGGGCCGCCGGCCACCGTCCACTGCTCGACGAACTGCGGGGTGAACTTGGCGGTGTAGTAGGCGTCCAGGAACGCCTTGCTCTCCGCCAGCGCCGCCTGCCCGGTCCTCGTTGACGTTGACGTTGTGGTAGAGCGCGCTGCCGAGCGCGGCCGGGTCGCGGCCTTCCTCGCGCGCCATCGCCTGAATGCGCGCGAACTGGTGCGCGAACTCCGAGGGCGACAGCTTGTTGGTCATCCAGCCGTCGGCGTGGCGGGCCACGCGGCGCAGGCCGCGGTCGACGGCGGCCTCGGAGGCGCTGGCGCCCCCCTTCCAGGTGAGGCCGGTCGGGTTGGAGGCGATCCAGATGGGGCACGGCTGCTGGACCGGGCGGGGCTCCAGCGTGACGTTGTCGAATCGTATAGAAGCGCCCGGCGTGGCTGGCGCCCTTGCCGCCGAAGAGCGCCCGGAGGATGGCCATGCCCTCCTCCAGCCGCTCGACGCGCTCGCCGGAGGCGATGCCCATCACCGCGTGCTCGGCGGCCTGGGCGGCGTTGGCGCTGTCGGGGCCGCCCAGGCACACGGCCAGCAGCGCCCGCCCCTCGGAGAGGACGTCGAGGCTCGCCCATTGCTGGGCCAGCATCACCGGGTGGCGGTGCACGAACGTCGCCATGCAGCCGACGGCCAGGCGCACGCGCTCGGTGACCCCGGCCAGCGCGGAGAGCAGCGTGACCGATTCCAGCCGGGGCTTGGCGAGCAGGCTGTCGCCCACCCAGACGGCGTCGAACACGCCGGAGCGCTCGGCGTCAACGGCGATGTCGAGCAGGTCCCGCGCCTTGAGGGCGCCCAGGACCACCGCGCGATTGGCGAGGATGAGGCCGAAGGATCGAGCCGCCACGATCTACCTCCCCTCGTATCTCGGGGGGCGCTTGTCGAGGAACGAGCGGACCCCCTCGTCGTAGTCGTGCGTGGCTCGCAGCCACGCGTAGGACTTTCGCTCCAGCTCCAGCGCGGTCTCCAGCGGCGCGTCGGCGCCGCGGTTGAGGACCATCTTCAGGGTGCGCAGGGCCAGCGGCGCCTTGTCGGCCATCTCGGTGGCGAGGGCGCCCACGGCGGCGTCGAGGCCGTCATTGGGGACCGCTTGGGTGATGAGCCCCCACGCCTCGGCGCGCTCGGCGCCGATGCGCTGGCCCGTCATCATGAAGAGCTTGGCGCGCGTCATGCCGATCAGCCGCATCGCACGCTGGGTGCCGCCGCTGCCGGGGATCATCCCCAGTCGCACCTCGGGAAACGCGAACTCGCTGCGCAGGGTGGCGATGCGGAAGTCGCAGGCAACCGCCAGCTCCAGGCCGGCCCCCATCGTATATCCGTCGATGGCGGCGATGACGGGCTTTCGGCACCGCTCGGCCGCGGTGAGGGTGTCGCCCCACAGCTCGAGGTCGGCCGGGGCCAGCGTGAGGAACTCGGCCACGTCGCCGCCGGCGCTGAAGGCCTTGCCGCCGGCGCCGCGGATCACGGCGACCCGCACGCCGGCGTCGGCGTCGATGTCGCGAAAGATGCCGGGGAACTCGTTGCGCATGGCGACGGTCATCGTGTTCATCTTGGGCTGGCGATCGATCCACAGCGTGGCCACGGCGCCCTGCCGCTCGACCCGCAGGAACTCGCTCATGTCGTGATCTCCGAGTAGTGGCCGTCGCGGAGCAGGCGGCGGAGGATCTTGCCGGACGCGGTCTTGGGGATCTCGCGGACGAAGACGACGCGACGCGGCCGCTTGAAGGGCGCCAGCTCGCGACGGCCCCGGCAGTGGGCCTCGAGCGCCTCGGCGGTGAGCCCCGCTCCGGCCGGCACGACGAACGCCACCACGCGCTGGCCCCAGCGCTCGTCGGGCTCGCCGACCACGGCCACGTCGCGCACGCCGGGATGCCGCGCCAGCACCTCCTCCACCTCGACGGGGTGAATGTTCTCGCCCCCGCTGATGATCATGTCGTCCACGCGGCCGGTCACGTACAGCTCCCCGTCGGCGTCGAGGTAGCCCATGTCGCCGGTGAAGTACCAGCCGCCGCGCAGGGCCCGGGCGTCGGCGTCCGGTCGGTTCCAGTAGCCGGCGAAGGCCTCGTCGCCGTCCAGGCTGGCGATGATCTCGCCGGGCTCGCCGGCGTGTACGAGCTCGTCCGGCCCCACGGCCCGCTCGGGGGAGGCGACGACGACGCGCAGGGCCGCGTGGATCCCGGGGCGGCCGGCGCAGCCGGGCTTGAGGTGGACGTCGGGCCGCACCGAGAAGGTGTAGATCTCCGTCGAGCCGTAGTGGTTCACGAACACGGCCGGTGCGAAGGCCTTCACGCAATCCTCGGTGAGCGCGGCCAGCATGGGGGCGCCAGCGTAACCCAGCTTGCTCACGGACTCCACGGCCTCCCGGCTGAACGCCGGCGCGTGCACGAGATCGTAGAACAGGGTGGGAATGAGATAGAGCGCGGTGATGCGCTCCTCGCGGATGAGCCGCAGCGCCCGGGCCGCGCTCCACTCGGGCTGGCAGACGAAGCATCCGTTGACGGCGGCCATGCTGGTCAGCGCGTGAATGCCCATCGTGTGATAGAGCGGCATCACGCCGAGCGTTCGCTCACCCCAGGTGTAGCCGCACTGCAGCGCCTGGGCCACGGCGCCGGCGTCGTGGTTGCGATGGGTGCGCGGCACGCCCTTCGGGCGCCCCGTCGTGCCGGAAGTGTAGAGGATCAGCGAGAGGTCGCTCTCGACGGGGGCCGCGCACTCGCCCTCGCCGCTCAGGTCCCGCAGGGCGAGGGCGTCGGCGGGCCGCGCCTCGGTGGCGCCGACCCACACCAGGCGCACGTCGTGGCCGGCGGTGGCCGGCAGCACGGCGCCGGCGGTGTCGGCCTCGAATACGACGACACGAGCGCCGCTATCACGAAGCAGGTACTGCATCTCGGCCGCGGCGAGGCGGAAGTTGACGGGCGTCGGCACCCCGCCCATGGTCTGCAGCGCCCAGTACACGAGCACGTGCTCGAGCCGGTTGCGCAGGGCGATGAGGACCCGGTCGCCGCGGCCCACACCGAGGTCGCGGAAGGCCGCCGCGAGGGAGCGGGCGCGGGCGTGGAGATCGGCGTAGGTCAGCCGGCGGTCGCCGTCGACGACGGCCTCGGCCCCGGGCCACCGCAGGGCAGCCAGCTCCAGCAGGTGCGCCAGCGTCACGGGACCAGCAGGACCTTACCCTTGTTCTTGCGGTCCAGCACGTGCTGCACCGCTGCCCGCGCGTCCTTCAGCGGGAAGGCCCGGTCGATCACCGGCCGCAGACGCCCGTCGACGACGTAGTCGAGCAGCGTGCGCAGCTCGTTGATCGACCCGAGATTGGTGCCGACGATCCGGAGGTTCTTCGAATACACGTGGCGCAGATCGAGCCGGCCCCAGTGGGTGTCGTGGCTGCCGATGGACACCAGCGTGCCGAGCCGGCTGAGCGCGTAGGTCGAGCGCTCGAGGGTGTCGCCGCCGATGTGCTCCACGACGACGTCCACGCCACGCTTGTTCGTCCACTTCTTCGTTTCCTCGACGAAGTCCTGGGTGCGGTAGTTGACGACCCGCTCGGCCCCGAGCGCCCGGGCGAACTCGATCTTGTCGTCGCTGCCGACGGTCGTGATGACGCGGGCTCCGCACAGCCGGGCGATCTGGATCGCCGCGCTGCCGACGCCGCTGCCGGCCGCCTGCACCAGCACCGTCTGGCCGGGCTTGAGCTCGGCCTTGGCGATGAGCGCATGCCACGAGGTGAGAAACGCCAGGGGCAGCGCCGCCGCCGCCTCGAAGCCGAGTGCCTCGGCCAGCGGCAGGCAGTTGGCGGCCGGCACGCGCACCAGCTCGGCGTACCCGCCGTCCTTGTGGGCGCCGAGATAGCCGTAGCGCAGGCACACGGTGCGCTCGCCGGTCAGGCAGAACTCGCACGTCCCGCACGAGTAGCCGGGGAAGACGACGACGCGCTGGCCGGGCCCGAGCCCCGTCACCCCGGGGCCCAGCGTCTCCACGGTGCCGGCCACCTCGCAGCCGTTGACGTGCGGCAGACCCTCGGGCGGCGGAAAGCGCCCGTCGAGCAGCAGCATATCGACCTGGTTCAGCGCGCACGCGCGCACGCGCACCACCACGTCGCCGGCGGCCGGCGCCGGATCGCGATAGTCACCGTAGACGATCCGGTCGCTGCCGCCGTGCTCCTTGAAATATGCCGCTTTCACCGGCCCGCCCTGCCTCTCGTAGTCGTCGGCTGTCGCTGCATCGAGGAATGCCGCTGTCGCGTTGACGCTCTTGGTGTGAAGTCGGCGCGAGTATAGCATCGGCATCGCCCGACATCGCGGCGTCGGCGTGGCTGCGGAGCGGATCGAGCGAGCCCGGCTAGAACGGCACCTCGGTCCGCTCGTCCTTCACGCGGCGCGCCTTGTGATCCCAGCGCGGCAGGCAGCCGGGCTCACCGACCTCCACGCTGACCCGGATGCCGAGGCCGAGCTGCAGGTCCGTGGCCAGCGCCGTGCTCAGCCGCGTGCGCTCGTCGTGAGCCAGCGCCGGTGAGGGATCGAGGCGGATCAGGATATCGTCGAGGCCGTCGACGCGGCGGAAGACGATCTGGAACTCGTCGACATCGCGGTGGGGCCGCACCAGCTCCTCGATCCGCCGCGGGTAGACGATGATGCCGCGGACCTTCTTCATGTCGTCCACGCGCGCCAGCACGCCCCCCTCGAAGGCGACCAGCGTGCGGCCGCACGGGCAGCGGCGGTCGGCGAGCTGGACGACGTCGCGCGTGCGATAGCGCAGCAGCGGCATCGCCTTGCGATAGAGGCTCGTGAACACCAGCTCACCGCGCTCGCCCGGCTTCACGGCCTGACCGTGCTCGTCGAGCACCTCGGGATAGACGTAGTCCTCGTGCACGTGCGTCAGCCCCGTCCGCGCCTCGCACTCGAAGCCCCAGGCGGCGATCTCGGTCAGGCCGGGCAGGTCGTAGGCGCGCCCCCCGAAGGCGGCCTCGATCTTCGCCCGCGTCGCCGGAATCGAGGCGCCAGGCTCGCCGGTGTGCCAGGTGATCCTCAGCTTGGTGTCCTTGGCAAGGTCGATGCCCTTCCGGGTGGCGGCCTCGGCCAGGAACAGCGCGTAGGACGGCGTGCAGCCGAGCACGGTGATCGGATAGGTCAGCAGCGCGTCGAGACGCTGCTCGGTCGAGAGCCCGCCGACCGGATAGACGAGACAGCCGAGGTCCTGGGCCGCGTAGAACCCGCTCCAGTACCCGATCCAGGGCCCGTAGGAGAACGCGGCCATCACCATGTCGGTGCGGCGCACGCCGAATGCATGCAGCGAGCGCGCGTACGAGTGATAGAAGCCGTACCAGTCCTCGGCGGTGTCGAGGAACGCCAGCGGGCGGCCGGTCGTCGCCGAGGTCAGGTGCACGCGCACCACGTCGGCGAGCGGCACCGCCAGCACGTCGCCCCACGGCGGGCGTTGCTGCTGGTTGTCTCGCAGATCCTCTTTCGTCGTGAAGGGCAGCCGGCGCAGGTCGTCGAGCGTGCGGATCGCCGCCGGATCCACCCGGGCCGCCCGCAGGAGCCGGCGATAGAACGGACTGTGACGGGCGGCGTGGGTCACCTGCTCGCGCAGGCGCCGCGCCTGCAGGCGCGTCATCGCCGCGCGCGAGGCACGCTCGTGCGCGGGCTCGAGGCAGCGGGAGGCCATGCCGGAGGTTACGCCTGCAGCAGCTCGCTCATGCGGGTGAAGAACTTGTCGGCCATCATCTTGGAGACGCCGCCCAGCATCCGCTGGCCGACGGAGGCGATGAGACCGCCGACCTGGAGGTCGGCGATGTACGCCACGTTGGTGCCGCCGTCCTTGTCGGTGAGGGTGATCACGGTCTCGCCGCGAATGAAGCCGGGACCGCCCGCGCCCTCCACGGCCATCTTGTAGGAGTCCGGCTCATTCTTCTCGCTCAGGCGCACCTTACCCTCGAACGTGCCCTTCACCCCTCCGACGCCGACCTTCATCGTCGCCTTGTACTCGTCGGGCCCGATCGCCTCCAGCTTCTCGCAGCCGGGAATGGCCTGTTTGAGTTGTTTGGGGTCCAGGAATGCATCCCAGACTTTCTTACGAGGCGCCGGCACGTCGTAGGCTCCCTCGAGCTTCATCGCAAATCTCCTTTGCTCATGCGCGGATCACCCGCATTGGTAATAGTTGTCGACGACCCTGTCAAGGCGCGGTCGGCGGCATGCCTGTTGCAAAATTTTGGGCCTGACGCGCAACCCTCACAAGGAGGAGGTCCAACCATGAAGAGGATGCTCACCGGCCTGTGCGCCCTGGCGCTCGGTGCTGCCATGCTGACCGCCTGCAGTGAGTCTCGCACCGACCGTGTCGGCGAGCGCCCGGGCGAGCGCATGCCGTCTGCGTCACCGCCATCCTCGACGGCGCCCTCCACGACGCCGTCCGTGCCGCCGACCACCCCGCCGCCGAGCGGCTCGCCAAGCGGTTCCACGCCGAGCGGCTCCACCACGCGCTGAACCTGACGAGAGCGTGAGCGCGCCGGCCCGGTGACGATCGGGGGCCGGCGCGCTCACCCGTCGTCACCGCATCGGGCAACGCTCCCGACCGAACGCGACCGCCGCGATGCACGCCGGTACGACGGTCGTGTGCACGGTGAGCTGCGCCCGGCCCAGGTCAAGCGCGCTCAACCAGCCCAGACCCAGCGTACCGCCGTCCGCGCTCTCGAGCCCGACCAGCACGCCTTCGGCCTCGGCCACCGTGAGCCCGCGGGCCGCCGGGGCCGGACGGACCCGCACCCGCGCGAGGTCGAGGGTGACGGCGACCGCGCCGGCCAGGTACGCATCGAGCGCCCGCCGGCGGGCCTGGCGGCGCGCCGCCGGCGAGCGCCGCACCGTCGGTGACACCGGCAGCCGCACGATGACCGGCCCCGTCTCGCCGCAAGCGCGCAGGATCGGCTCGCATTCCTCGGCCCGTTGCAGCGCCAGCAGCACGTCCGGAGCCACCCGGTCGATCTTCAGTCGCTTGAGCGCCCGGCCGAGCGCCCCTTCGACCAGCCCCGAGGTGTCGACGAGCACGCGATTGCAGCCGAGGTCGAGCGCGCGCCTCACCAGGCGCGCGGTCGCCTCCGCGGTCTCGCGCAGGCAGCGCACCGGCGAGGTCGCGCCGAGGAACTCCAGCGCGAGCAGCTCGGCCTGGGCCAGCCGCTCGATGGGACCGCGCACGCGGCCCAGCCCCACGGTCGTCGGCGGGCCCACGTCGGACTGGCCGAGGTCGGCGTCGACGACGGCCACGGCGTGGCCGGCCTCGGCGAGGGCGCCCGCCAGGCGGGTCACGAGCGTGGTCTTGCCGGCGTCGGTGGAACCGAGCACGAGCGTCACCCGGGCGGCCGCCGCGGCTGCGCGGGCGGCCGACCAGGCCGTGGTCACTGCAGCGTGGTGAGCGCGGCCGCCATGCGGCTCAGTCCCTCGCGGATCAGCGCGTCGCTGGTCGCGTAGGACAGCCGCACGTGGGCATCGGAGCCGAAGTCGCGGCCGGGCACGACGGCCACCCGCGCCTCCTCCAGCAGGAACGCGGTGACGTCGAGCGAGCTCTTGAGCGACACGGCGCCGTCAGGCTTCCGCCACGTCCGGCCGAACAGGCCGGAGACGTTGGCGAAGGCGTAGAAGGCGCCCTTGGGCATCACGCAGCGGACGCCCGGCAGCGCGTTGAGCCCGCCGATGATGAGCCGTCGGCGCCGATCGAACTCGCCGGCCATCTTCGCCACCTCGTCCTGGGGGCCGGTCAGCGCCTCGACGGCGGCCCACTGGGCGATCGACGACGGATTCGACGTCACCTGGCTCTGGGCGTCGGTCATGGCCCGGATGAGCGCGCGCGGGCCCGCCGCGTAGCCGATCCGCCAGCCGGTCATCGCGTAGGCCTTGGAGCACGTGTTCACGACGATCGTGCGCGCCTTGATCTCGGGCCCGAACGAGGCGATCGACACGTGCCGGCCCTCGAAGGTCAGCGCCTCGTAGCACTCGTCGGACACGACCCACAGCTGGCGGTCGACCACGAGACGCGCCACCGCCTCCAGCGCCGCCGGTGAGAACACGGCGCCCGTCGGGTTGTTGGGGCTGTTGAGCACGATCAGCTTCGTCCGCGGCGTCACCGCGGCGGCCAGCGCGCCCGGGTCGAGGTCGAACCCGGTCGCCTCGGCCGTGGGCACCTCGATCGGGACTCCGCCCAGCATCCGGACCTGCTCCGGGTAGGACACCCAGTACGGGCTCGGTACCAGCACCTCGTCGCCGGGGTTGATGAGAGCGACGACGAGGTTGAAGAGCGTGTGCTTGGCGCCGACCGACACCAGGACGTCGGCGGGCTCGTAGGCGAGACCGTTGTCGCGCTTGAGCTTGGCGCAGACGGCCGCGCGCAGCTCGGGAACGCCGCCGACCTCCGTGTACTTCGTGTGGCCGCGCTGCATGGCCTGCACCGCCGCGTCCTTGATGCGCGGGGGCGTGTCGAAGTCGGGCTCGCCGGCGCCGAACGAGATCACGTCGATGCCGCGGCGCGCGCAGCTCCTTGGCCTTGGCCTGCACGGCGAGGGTCGAGGACGGGGCAAGGGTTTTCAGACGGTCGGCCAGCACGTCATGCTCCTTGTGGTCCGGGCTCGGGCCCGGCTCAGCGGGGTGGGTACTTCTCGGTCAGACGCTTCTCGACGATCGTCGGCACCATGCCGGCGACCGAG
This sequence comes from uncultured Candidatus Rokubacteria bacterium, assembly GCA_963827505.1. Taxonomy (GTDB): domain Bacteria; phylum Methylomirabilota; class Methylomirabilia; order Rokubacteriales; family CSP1-6; genus AR5. The sequence goes on from CAWHBD010000001.1 coordinate 2,620,350, forward strand.
GTGCCGAAGCTGGCCACCTCCTTGATGAGCCGCGACGAGATGTACGTGTACTTCTCGTGCGGCATCAGGAAGACCGTCTCCGCGGTGGGGCGCAGCTTGCGGTTCATGAGGGCCATCTGGAACTCGTACTCGAAGTCGGAGACCGCCCGGATGCCCCGCACGATGCAATCGGCACGCTCGCGGGCGACGAGGTCGATGAGCAAGCCGTCGAAGGCGGCGATCCGGAACTGGGTGCCGACACCGACGATGTTGGCGGTGGCCTCGTCGATCATCTCCAGCCGCTCGCCCACCGAGAACAGCGGCTGCTTGGACGGGTTGGCGACGACCGCCACGATGAGCTCGTCGAAGATCTGCAGGCTCCGCTGGATGACGTCGACGTGGCCGTTGTGGATCGGATCGAACATTCCGGGATAGACGGCGCGCTTGGCCACGAGCACGTTCCTCCGAGCGGGATTCGAATCCATGCATCGTAGGCGCCGCCCCGCGCCGAAGTCAAGGCGAGGCCCGGCTCACAGTCCGGCCACGAAGGCGGTGACGGCGTCGACCGAGGCGAGCCGCACCACGCGGGCGCCTTGCCCGGCGACGGCCTCCACCCACCGGCGGATCTTCGGCATCCACTCCCGATCGACTTCCCACATCGTCCGGAACAGCCCCTGGGTGGGCGGCACCGTGCCGCCGCCGGCCGGAGGATGCGCCAGGCGCCCCATCGCCCACGCGGTCTGGCGCTCGGCGGCGACCGAGAAGTGCATCCAGAGCGGCATGTCGACGAGGACGACGTCGCTGGCCCGGGCGAGCCGACCCGGGATGGATTCGATCCGGCCCAGGCCGTCCATGACCCAGCGCTCGGCGGCCACGTGGCGGGCGTGCTCGGCTTCGTAGACCGCCGGCGCCGCCGGCTCCCAGCCCGGCCGCCAGAGCAGCGCATCGATCTCGACGTGGGGCAGGTCGAACCGCGCGGCCAGGGCCCGCGCGATGCCGCTCTTGCCGCCGCCGCTGTTGCCGATGACGACGACGCGCTCCACGGCTAGCCGCCCGCCCCCGCCCGATAGAACGTGAGCGTCGTCTCCCCGAAGCGCCGCGTCCGGAACGTCGCCAGCGCACCAATCGTCGCCGCCGGCGCCCGCTTGGTGAAGTGCTGGGCGACGACCAGCCCCTCCGGGAGCAGCAGACCGCCGCCGCCGAGCGACTGCAGCGTCGTCTCGACCAGGTCGGCGTCGTAGGGCGGGTCGAGGAACACGACGTCGAACCGCTCACCCGCGTGGTAGAGCGCCGGCAGCTCGCGCAGGACGTCCCCGCGCCGCACGTGGACGAGGGCGCCGACGCCGAGGGCCTTGACGTTCTCGCGTAGCGCCGTCGCCGCCCGCGGATCGCGCTCCACGAAGGTGGCGTGGGCCGCCCCTCGCGACAGTGCCTCCAACCCCACCCCACCCGCCCCGGCAAACAGATCCAGCACGCGTGCCTCCGGCAACCGCGGCATCAGCGTGTCCATCAGCGCGATCCTCACCTGATCCGCCGTCGGCCGCGTCGCATCTCCCCGCGGCGTCACCAGCCGCCGCCCCTTCAGAGCTCCCGCGATGATCCTCATGACGTCGGTCGCATGAGCGCGTGACCGCCGGCGGGGGGCTGCGCGCGCCGCGGGTGGCGGGCGAGCCCTGGCCCCTCGCCCGCAGCCGTGGCACCGCAACGCCACAGGCGAGCGGAGTCGCGCCCGAAGTGAGCGGTGTCGGTAGGGCACCCGCGCAACGTAAGGCTGGCGGCGAGGACGAGGGGCCTGGGCGAGCCGGCCAGGCCCCGCGGTGCGCGCGGCCCCCCGCCGGCGCCGAGCGCGCTCATCCGACCGACGCCAGCGCCAGCTTGCCGCGCCAGCGCGCGAGGAGCGCGTCGCGGAGGCCGCGGTGCTCGGGGGCGCGCAGCTCGGGGTCGGTCGCGACGATGGCGAGAGCGTCACGGCGCGCTTCCTCGAGGATGGCGGCGTCGCGGAGCAGGTCGGCCACGCGGAACTCGGGCAGCCCGGACTGGCGGGTGCCGAAGAACTCGCCGGGGCCGCGGAGCTGGAGGTCGGCCTCGGCGATCTTGAAGCCGTCGTTGGTCTCGACCATCACGTCCACGCGGCGCTGGGCGTCCTCGCCGAGCTTGCCCGCGGTCAGCAGGATGCAGTACGACTTCCAGGCGCCCCGGCCCACCCGGCCCCGGAGCTGGTGCAGCTGCGAGAGGCCGAAGCGCTCGGCGTGCTCGATGAGCATGACGGAGGCGTTGGCCACGTCGATGCCGACCTCGATGACCGTCGTGGAGACGAGGACGTGGATCTCGCCGGCCTTGAACCGCCGCATGATCGCGTCCTTGTCCTCGAACGACAGACGGCCGTGCAGGAGCCCGACGACCAGGTCGGGAAACACCTCGGCCTGCAGCGTGCGCGCCATGTCGGTGGCCGCCTTGAGGTCGATGAGCTCCGATTCCTCGATGAGCGGGTACACGACGTAGATCTGCCGGCCGGCCGCCGCCTGCTCGCGCAGGAACGCGTAGATCTTCGACCGCCCACTCTCGGTGCGGGCCGCGGTGAGCACCGGCTTGCGGCCGGGTGGCAGCTCGTCCAGCACGCTCACGTCGAGGTCGCCGTACAGCGGTCAGGGCCAGCGTGCGGGGGATCGGCGTCGCGGTCATCACGAGCACGTCGGGCTGTTCGCCCTTGGCCTTGAGCAGGGCACGCTGGGCGACGCCGAAGCGGTGCTGCTCGTCCACCACCACCAGCCCCAGGCGGCGGAACTCCACGCGCTCCTGCACGAGGGCGTGGGTGCCGATGGCGCAGCCGATCTCGCCGGCGGCCAGGGCGGCCCGCCGGGTGCCCCGCTCGCGCGTGCGGACGGCCGAGGTGAGCAGCGTGATGGGCACGCCCAGCGGCTGCAGCAGCTGGGAGAGCGTCATGAAGTGCTGCTCGGCCAGGATCTCGGTCGGCGCCATCACCGCCGCCTGATAGCCGGCCTCGACCGCGGTGAGCACGGCCAGTGCGGCCACGATCGTCTTGCCGGAGCCGACGTCGCCCTGGAGCAGCCGGTGCATCGGGTGGGGCGCGGCCATGTCGGCGCGGATCTCCGTCCACACCCGCTCCTGGGCGCCGGTGAGCGACCACGGCAGCGCCGCGCGCAGACGGCTCACGAGCGCGCCCGGCGGGTTCAGCGCGATGCCGCGAGCCCGGGTCGTGCGCGAGCGCAGGATGGCCAGGCCGAGCTGGAGCAGCAGGAAGTCCTCGAAGGCCAGCCGGCGGATGGCCGCCCCCCGCTCGCCCTCGCTGTGTGGGAAGTGCGCGCCCCGCAGCGCGACCGGAAGGCCGACGAGGTCGCGCCGGCGCCGGAGGGGCTCGGGCAGTGTCTCGGCGACGTCGGCGGCGTACGCCTCGACGAGCCGCCACTGCAGCGAGCGCAGCGCGCGCTGGGGCAGCCCCTCCGTGGAGGAGTAGACCGGCACCAGCGCGCCGGCATGGATGGGCTCGTCGTCGGTGGAGTCGATGACCTCCCAGTCCTGCACCTGCAGCGTGATCTTGTCCTTGAAGCGGGCGCCCTTGCCGTGCAGGATCACGCGCTGCCCGCGCTGCAGGACGCGCGTGAGCCAGCCGCGGCCAAACAGGGTCGCAGTGCCGTAGCCACCGGCGTCGCGCAGCAGCAGCACCAGAGGGGCCCGCCGGCGGCCGGGCGGCGGCGGGCTGATCCCCGCGATCGTGCCCGTGCAGGTCGCCACCTGGCCCACCTGCAGGCTGCGCACCGAGGTCAGCCGGGTCCGGTCCTCGTGGCGGATCGGCAGGAAGAACAGCGCCTCCTCGACCGTCGTCAGCCCCTTGCGGGCCAGGAGCTTGGCGCGCTCGGGACCGACGCCCTTGAGGTACTGCAGCTGGGTGGCCAGGCCCGGCGCCGGCAGCAGCCGCGCGGTTTGCCTCACCGGGGGCATTGTGCTAAAAAGAGCTTCCGTCTCGGGTGTCCGTAATCCCGATCCAAGGAGTCGTGATGGCGCAGCGCTGCGATGTGTGCGGAAAGGGCCCCTCGGTCGGCAACACCGTGAGTCACGCCCACAAGCTGACCCGGCGGCGCTGGCTGCCGAACCTGGTCTCGATGCGGGCTCTGGTCAGTGGTCGGCCTGCTCGCGTTCGCGTGTGCACCCGCTGCCTGAAGGCGGGCAAGGTCACGAAGGTCATTTAAGCACGAGGCACAAACGGGAGGGGGCAGCGCCCCCTCCCGATTGGTCGCAGGTGGGAGGCCGCCACCCCCCACCCGGCACAGCACGTTCCTTACTTCTTCTTCTTCTTGGCCGCCTTCTTCTTCTTCGCCATTCGAGATCTCACCTCCTCCAAGCTGCTGGGATAACTGCCGCCCTCGCGTCGTTACTTCTTCTTCTTCTTGGCCGCCTTCTTCTTCGCCATGGTTCGTTCACCCCCTTTCGTCGTGACCATCAGTAGCCCATCGCCTCGCGGCGTAGATGCTCGGCTTGCTCGGCGCCCCGCCGCTCGTAGCGCACGAGATCGGTATAGAGCTGCGGGAGCGACACGACTTTGAGACCCGCCTTGTCCACCAGCCCGTAGAACACACCCGGGTCGTAGGGGGACAGCAGGTGCACGGCGCCGTCGGCCTCCCCGGCCGGATGCAAGCCGAGCGCGGCGGCGATCGGGCCGGGATCGCCGTCGAGGTAGCAGTGGATCGCCCCCAGGCGCGTGTGCGGCGCCACCAGCGACAGCCCGGCGCTCAGCGTGAACGCATAGTCGCGCCCGTCGGCAGACGCGGTGCGCGCCAGGTCGGCCATGAGCCGGCGGGTGACCCGCTCGGGAGCGAAGTAGGATGCGATCTCGTTGGTGCGGTAGGTGTAGGACTCCGACCACCCCTCGAGGAGGTCGGCCGGCTTGCCCAGGTGGATGCGCTGGGCCTCGTCACGCTCGACCCAGCGCAGGTCTTCCAGGCGCTTCACGACGTTGTGGGAGTGGCCCAGGCTGACCGCCGCCGCCTTGGCCAGCTCCTCCAGGCGCCAGGCCCGGCTGGGCTCGGCCAGCAGGACGCGCACGACCCGGGTCGCCCGCGGCGCGAACAGGGAGCGGAGCGGCCGGGTGGAGGGCCGCACGTTGCGCTTGCCCTCCTTCTCGATCAGCACGTGCTCGAAGGCCAGGTAGCAGTTGCCGGACAGGTCGACGTAACCGAGGTTGTTATCCTTCAGGATCCGGGCGCTCTGGGAGCCGATGTAGACAGAAGCGGCCACCGGATAGGCACCGGGGCTGACCTGCCTGATCTCGGACAGCTTGGTCACCGCGGCTCGAATCTGCCGTGGTTGTCCGAGTGAAGCCACGTCGACGACAAGGTTGTGCTCGTGCTCGCCGAGCTTGAATTTAATCGACATATCAACTGTTTGTCCGCCGACTTTGGCGTCCATTACTTCATCCCAGCCCCGGGCTCTGGGGAACAACTCCCGCAGGCGCTGGGTCACTTGTCGTCGAATCTCCGCTGCTTTGAGCATGTTTCGCTTGCTCCACCGCTTTCAGCATCCGCTGAAACAGTACGGAATAATGAAATACCCTGTCAAGCCTAAACTTATAGCCGTGGACTAGAAGACCCACTCCAGACGTCTTGACAGGCTGAGCGCGAGGCTAGCGTGGGCGCGGCTTGGCGGGCCGGCGGGCCCTCGGCACGGGGGCCGCCGGTGGGGGCGACGACAGCGTCTGCCAGCTCCGGAGCGTCTCGGCGACGCTCCACGCCTGGGCGATGCAGGCGCGGGGCACGAAGGGCGCGTCCCCGTCGAAGACCTCGGCAATCGAGCCCACGCCGTAGTCGTTCAGGTGATGCGACAGCGGCTCCAGGAACGCCCGCGCCGCCGCCGGCGCGCCGTACACGCGCGCGTGGGCGAGGGCGAACGGTCCGAGTAGCCACGCCCACACCGTGCCCTGGTGATAGGCGCCGTCCCGTTCGTGCTGGCCGCCCGAACAGCGGCCGCAGTAGGCGGGATCGGACGGGGCGAGGCTGCGCAGGCCGAACGAGGTCAGGAGGTGACGGGCGCAGGCGTCCACAACCCGGCGCTGGCGGTCGGGGACCAGCGGGCTGTGCGCCAGCGAGACGGCGAGGACCTGGTTGGGCCGCAGCGCCGGGTCGTCGCCGTCGGGGCCAGCGAGCACGTCGTAGCAGTGGCCGCCGGCCTCGTACCAGTAGCGGTCGAAGGCCTTGCCGACCCGGTCGGCGGCCGTGTCCCAGGGCCCGGCCGGCCGGCCCAGGCGACGCGCGAAGTCACCGAGCGTGCGCAGGGCGTTGTACCAGAGCGCGTTGATCTCCACCGGCTTGCCGATCCGCGGCGTCACGATCCAGTCGCCGACCCTCGCGTCCATCCAGGTCAGCTGCACGCCGGGCTCGCCGGCGCGCAGGAGCCCATCGCCGGCATCCTCGCCGATCCCGTAGCGGGTGCCGCGGCGATGCCAGTCGACGACGTCCTCGAGCGCCGGGAACAGATCCCGCAGCAGCGCATCATCACCGGTCGCGGCGTGGGTGGCGCGAACCGCCTCCACCCACCACAGCGTCGCGTCGGCGGTGTTGTACTCGGGCGTCTCCCCGGAGTCGGGAAACCGGTTCGGGAGCATGCCGCGGTCCAGGAAGCGCGCGAAGGTGCGTAGCACGCGGACGGCCAGCTCGGGGCGGCCGGTGGCGAGCGCGAGGCCGGGCAGGGCGATCATCGTGTCGCGGCCCCAGTCGCCGAACCAGTGATAGCCGGCGATGACGGTCATGCCGTCGGGCTCGCCGGCCAGTGGGCGCCGCGCGACGAACTGGTCGGCGGCCAGAACGAGGTGGCGGATCCACGCGGGGGCGGAGGCCGCGCCCGGCCACCCGCGCGTCCAGCGCGCGAGAAGGTCGGATTCGTGGGCCTGGCGACGACGCCAGGCCGCCGCCCCGTCGGTCGAGGGCGCGGGCTCGGTCGACAGCACGACGGTGAGGGACTCCCCCGCCCGCAGCGTCGTCCGAAAGGTGCCAGCGTGCAGGTGGTCGTCCTCGGCGTCGAGGCCGCGCTCGCGCTCCCGGGCGAGCGCAAAGCCGCGATACCAGGCGTGGACGGGCTCGGTCTCCGCCGCCGGCGCCAGGGCCAGCACCGGCGCGGCACCGTCGAAGGCCAGCACGCGCAGGCCGCCGTCCACCGGTCCCACCCGCATCTGCCAGTCTCCCGCCCGGGTCGTGGCGTGGTAGTCGCGGTAGTTGACGAGCACGCGCAAGGCCAGCGCCAGCGGCTCGGGGGCGCGCAGGAGCTCGTAGCGGACGTACGTGGTGTTCGCACCCGGCTCCATCCACACGCGCTTCTCGAGCAGCGCCTCCGCGCAGGCATACGTCCACACCGGCGTGGTGCCGTCGAGGCGGAAGCGCTCGAGGTGGCGGAAGCCCTGCGGGGCCAGGGTGTCGTCGGCCCAGCGGTTGGCGCCCAGGGCCCACGCGCAGCCGCCATACGCCGCGTCCTCCTCGAGCTTGGCCACGACGAGCGTGCGGCCGAGCGGGGGCGCGAGGGCGGCCACGAGCAGGCCGTGGTAGCGGCGCGTCAGCGTGCCGGCGACGGTGCCGGAGGCGAAGCCGCCGAGGCCATTGGTGCACAGCCACTCGCGCCGTTCGGCCGTGGCGAGATCACCACTGATCTCCCGGCCCCAGTCGAGCACGGGCCCTCAGCCCCCGCGCGCGAACTCGGGATAGAGCGTCATGCCGCCGTCGACGAAGATCGTCTGGCCGTGCACGTAGTCGGCGGCGTCCGAGGCCAGCCACACCGCGGTCTGGCCGATGTCCTCGGGCACGCCGATGCGCCCGTAGGGAATCAGTGTCAGCAGCGAGCGCAGGGCCTCCGGCGTCTCCCACGCCGCCCGGTTGATCGGGGTCTGGATGGCGCCGGGGGCGATGGAGTTCACGCGGATACGGTGGGGCGCCAGCTCCTGGGCCACCGACTGCATGAAGAGGCGGACGCCACCTTTCGACGCGGCGTAGTTGACGTGCCCGGCCCACGGAATGACCTCGTGCACCGAGGAGATGCAGACGATCTTGCCGGCCGCCCGCGAGCGCGCCCGGTCCGGGCCCTGGCGGATCATGGCCCGGGCCGCCGCCCGCGTGCACAGGAACATGCCGGTGAGGTTCACGCCGAGAACGGTGTTCCACTGCTCGAGGGTCATCTCGGTCAGGGGGGCGTCGCGCTGGACCCCCGAGTTGTTGACGAGGATGTCGAGGCGGCCCCAGGCGCCGAGCACCTCGGCGAACATCGCCTCGACGTCGGCCTCGCGGGCGACGTCGGCCCGGATGGCCCGCGCCTCGGCGCCGGCGCCGCGCAGCTCGTCCACGACGCGGGCGGCGCCGGCGGCGTTACCGGAGTAGTTCACGGCGACGGCGGCACCGGCGGCGGCCAGGGCCCGGGCGATGCCCTCGCCGATCCCCGAGCTGGCACCGGTGACCAGGGCCTTCTGCCCGCGCAGCGGCTGATCCACGCTCGGAGTCTACCGCGCGGGTGTGCGAGCGCCGACCCTATTCCTCGCCGTCCTCGATCCGGTGCATGGTGTCGTCGTCGAGGCCGAAGTAGTGTCCCAGCTCGTGCACCACGGTCTCGCGCACGATCTCGGCCATCTCGGCCTCGTCGGCGGCGTCCTCCTCGATCGGCCCTTGGTAGATCGTGATGACGTCGGGCAGGACGTTGCCGTACGTGGAATCCCGCTGGGTGATGTCGACGCCGCGGTAGAGCCCGTACAGCGTGTCCGGCGGCTCGATCCCCATCTCCTCCAGGGTCTCGTCGTCCGCCCAGTCCTCGACCACCACCGCGATGTTGGCGACCCTCTCCTTGAACCGCTTGGGCAACGTCCGCATCGCCCTCTCCACCAACCCCTCGAACTGCCGCCGCGTCATCCCCCCGTCCCCTCCCGTGATCGAGCGAAGCGAGGATCACTCCTGCTTTGCAGGGCTTCCTGGTTTGCGTTCCGAGGCCGAGCGGACAGGGGCGCCGAGAAGGGTCCAGATGCGAGGCGCTGAGGAAAGGCCCGACTGAGACGTGGCCCGGCCACGTCGCAGGGAGGGCCGACCGAGGCAACGAAGCAGATGGGCCCTTATCGGCGGCCCGTCTAAAGGCCGCGGACGCGCTCGACGTTGATGACGTCCGCCACCTCGCGGATCGCGCTCATGATGTCCTGGAGCTGGCGCAGATCGTCGACCTCGACCACGAAGTTGTTGATGCCCGCGCCGGTCCTCGGTCACCGTGACCTCGGCCTTGGTGATGTTGCCGTTGCGCGAGGAGATGGCGCCGGTGATCTCGGACAGCAGCCCGGGCCGGTCGTTGCCGATGTAGACGGCGATCCGGACCGGGCGCTTGGCCGGCTCCTCCACGTCCCACTCCACGGCGACGAGCCGCTCGCGGTCCAGCACGCTCTTGGCCACGGTGAGGCAGTCGCGGGCGTGCACGGTGAGCCCGCGGCCGCGGGTGATGAAGCCCACGATGGCGTCGCCGGGCACCGGGTTGCAGCACTTGGCGAAGCGCGACGAGCAGGTCGTCGACGCCGCGGATCCGCACGCCCTGCGTCGGCGGGCGGCCGGGTGCCGGCCGCCGGCTTCGCGCCGCTCCGACCGCGTCGAGCGTGGCCGCCGGCGGGCCGAGCTTGTTCAGCAGCTGATGGACCGAGGTCTTGCCGTAGCCGAGGGCGGCCAGCAGGTCGTCGGCGGCCGGGAACCCGAGGTCGGCGGCCACCTTGCGACATCTCGTCGCCGCCGAGCAGCGCCGCGGCGTTCAGCCGGTACTTCTTGGCCTCCCGCTCGAACATCTCGCGGCCCAGCTCGATGGAGCGGGCCGCGCTCCTCGACCTTGAGCCACTGGTTGATCTTGGAGCGGGCCCGCGTAGGACTTGACGATCTTGAGCCAGTCGCGGCTGGGGTGCTGGTTGGGCGAGGTGACGATCTCGACGATGTCGCCCTGCGCAGCGTGTAGCGCAGGGGCACCAGCTTGCCGTTGACCTTGGCGCCCACGCAGTGCTCGCCGACCTCGGTGTGCACGGCGTAGGCGAAGTCGATCGGCGTGGAGCCCTCGGGCAGCGCCTTGACGTCGCCCTTGGGGGTGAAGACGTAGACCTCGTCGGGGAAGAGGTCGACGCGGACGGTGTCGAGGAACTCGCCGCGGGTCCTTGGTGTCCTGCTGCGACTCCAGGAGCTGGCGCAGCCACACCAGCGAGTCGTCGATGCGGTCCTTGCCGGTCTTCTTCTCCTTGTAGAGCCAGTGGGCGGCGATGCCCTCCTCGGCGATGCGGTGCATGTCCGGCGTGCGGATCTGGATCTCGACCGGGTCGCCCTTGGGGCCGATGACCGTCGTGTGCAGCGACTGGTACATGTTGACCTTGGGCATCGCGATGAAGTCCTTGAACCGCCCGGGCACCGGCTTCCAGAGCGAGTGGACGACGCCCAGCGCGCCGTAGCAGTCGCGCACCGAGCTGGTGATGACGCGGACCGCGGTGAGGTCGTAGATCTCGTCGAACTCGCGCCCCTGCTCGTGCATCTTCTTCCAGATCGAGTAGAAGTGCTTGGGCCGGCCGCGGATCTGCGACTCGATCCCGACCTCGGCGAGCTTCTGCTCGAGGATCGTGATGACGTGGTTGATGTCGGCCTCGCGCTCCAGCCGGCGCTTGGCCACCCGGCGCTGCAGCTCGAGGTAGTCGTCGGGCTGCAGCGCGCGCAGGGCCAGGTCCTCCAGCTCGGCCTTGACCTTGGCCATGCCGAGGCGGTGGGCCAGGGGGGCGTAGATGTCGAGCGTCTCCTGGGCGATCTTGCGCGACTTCTCGGGCGGCAGGTAGTCGAGCGTCCGCATGTTGTGCAGGCGGTCGGCGAGCTTGATCATGAGCACGCGCAGGTCGCGGGCCATGGCCACCAGCATCTTGCGGAAGTTCTCGGCCTGCCGCTCCTCGCGCGAGGAGAAGGCCAGCTTGCCGATCTTGGTGACGCCGTCGACGAGCTCGGCGATCTCCTTGCCGAACTCGCGCTCCAGGTCCTCCTTGGTGGCGGCGGTGTCCTCGAGGACGTCGTGGAGGAGGCCGGCCGTCACCGTGGTGACGTCCATCTTGAAGCCGACGAGGAGGCGGGCGACCTCGAGGGGGTGGGAGAGGTACGGCTCGCCGGAAGCGCGCTGCTGACCCTGGTGGGAAGCCTCAGAGAACCGGTAGGCGCGCTCCAGAACCGCCAGGTCGGCACCCGGCTGGTACTTCGGGATCTCCTCGATGAGTGTCTGCAGCTCGGTCACGAAGCCTAATCCTCAGGTGTAATCATGTGATTTTACGCGGGATTCAGGCTTTCGCCACCGCTTTTTTCCGGCGCCCCACCCGGCTCTCGATCGCCTGGGTCCAGTCCACGATGAGCGCGCCGGCGATATAGATCGTGGAGTACGTGCCCGTGATGACGCCCAGGAAGAGCACGAACGCGAAGTCCTCGAGGGCCTTGCCCCCGAAGAAGAGGAGGATGGCCGTCGACAGGAACACGGTCAGCGCGGTCAGCACTGTCCGCGAGAGCGTCTGGTTGACGGCGTCGTTCATCTGGTCGGCGAAGGACTTGCCCTTGTTCGAGAACTTCGCCACGGTTCTCGCGGAGGCGGTCGTAGGCCACGATGGTGTCGTTGACCGAGTAGCCGATGATCGTCAGCAGCGCGGCCAGGACGGGCAGCGAGAAGTCCCGGCCGGTGATCGACAGGGCGCCCAGGCAGAACACCATGTCGTGGAAGACCGCGGCGATGGCGGCCACCCCGCCCTTGAGGTCTGAAGGCCGCACGCGATGTAGAGCAGGATCCCGGCCAGGCCGAAGAGGACGGCGTAGATGGCCTGCAGCTGCAGGTCGCGCCCGACCTGGGGACCCACGAACTCCACCCGGCGGATCTCGAACTTGCCGAGGGCCGTCTCCTGGCCCAGGGCGGCCGTCACCCGCTTGGCCAGCTCCTCCGAGGAGCCCGCCGACAGCGGAGCCCGGACGATGTACTCCTGCGGGTCCCCGAACTGCTGGATGACGCTCTCCCCGAGCTGGACGCGGCTCGAGGCCGGCCCGGATGGCCGCCACCGTCGGCGGCTGCTCGAAGCGGATCTGGACGAGCGTGCCGCCGGTGAAGTCGATGTCGTAGTGCAGCCGCCTTCACGGCGAGCGCGGTGAGCCCGAACACCAGCATGAGGGCGGAGATCACGTAGGCCCACCGGCGCCGGCCGATGAAGTTGAAGTTCGGAGACCTGGAACATCTCGATCATATCGGAGATCGCCTGCACCCGGCGGCGCCCCATGTAGACGAGGTCGAAGAGCAGCCGCGTGAAGAAGTACGGCGGTGAAGAGGCTGGCGGCCAGCCCCACGAAGAGCGACACCGCGAAGCCCTTCACCGGCCCGGTGCCGAAGTTGTAGAGGATGGCCGCCGACACCAGACGGTCAGGTGGGTGTCGATGATCGTCCGCAACGCCCGGTGGAAGCCGGCGTCGATGGCCGCCCGCGGCGTCTTGCCGACCCGCAGCTCCTCGCGGATGCGCTCGAAGATCAGGATGTTGGTGTCCACCGCCATGCCGATGGTCAAGCGCGATGCCGGCGATGCCCGGCAGCGTCAGGGTCGCGCCGAACGCCGCCATGCAGGCCAGCAGGATGAGCAGATTCAGCACCAGCGCCAGGTCGGCGATGAGCTCCCGACAGCCGGTAGTAGAGCAGCATGAAGATGAAGACGGCCACGGCGGAGCCGACGATGGCGACGATCCCCTGCCGGATGGAGTCGGCGCCGAGGGACGGCCCCACCGTGCGCTCCTCCAGGATCGGTGACCGGCGCCGGCAGCGCGCCCGCCCGCAGCACGATGGCCAGGTCGCGCGCCTCGTCCACGGTGAACTGCCCGGTGATGACGGCGCGCCCGCCCGGGATGCGCTCGCTGATGCGCGGGGCCGAGTAGAGGTTGCCGTCGAGGATGATGGCCAGGTGGCGGCCGACGTTCTGCTCGGTCACGTCGCCGAAGATGCGGGCGCCGGTGGCCGTGAACTCGATGGCCACCTGCCAGTTGCCGGGGGCGTTGGGATCGGCCTGGACCTCGGCCCGGGTCAGCTCGGCGCCGGTGAGCAGGGTGCGCTTCTGCACCACGTAGGGCTGCTTGCGCTCGGCTTTCGTGTCCTTGTCGATCCGGCGCTGGTAGAGGAGCTCCGAGGTCTTCCGGCAGCCCGACCGGCCACCGCCTGCTCCACCGGCGTCTGCTCGTCGAGGAGCTTGAACTCCAGCAGGGCCGTCTTGCCGATGAGGGCCTTGGCCCGGTCGGGATCCTGCACGCCGGGCAGCTGGATGAGGATCCGGTTGTCGCCCTGGCGGGTGATGGTCGGCTCGGCCACGCCGAACTGATCCACGCGGTTGCGGATCGTCTCCAGCCCCTGGCGGACGGCGTCGTCGCGGAGCTGGGCGACCTGGCGCTGGCGCATGCGCCAGCGCGAAGCGGCCCGCCTTCTCGTCACGCTGGCCCACCTCGAAGGCGCCGAACTCGGCGGCCACCGTGAGCGCGTCGTTCCAGTTGGTGGCGCTGGCCAGCTCGACCACGACGGTGCTCAGCCCCTCGCGGACCACCCGCTTGACGCCCACGCCCTTGCGCTCGAGGCCGCTCTTGAGGTCGCCGGCGGCGCGATCGGTCTGGCTGGCGACGTACTTGTCGACCTCGACGCCGAGCACGAGGTGGATGCCGCCCTGCAGGTCGAGACCGAGGTTGATGCTCTTCTGCGGCGGGTACAGGTACCAGATCGATGCGGCCAGCACCACGACCACGATCCCGGCGCGAACCCAGAGACGCCTAGGCATCCTTGTCGCCCGCAACTGGCGCGACACGGCCGATGGCCGTGCGATCGAACTCGATCTTGACCTGGTCGGCGACGCGCAGAACGACCGTGTGCTCGGAGAGCGAGACCACCGTGCCATGCATGCCGCTGCTGGTGACGACCCGGTCGCCCTTCTTCACCGCCGACAGCATGCGCTCGCGCTCGGCCTTCTGCCTTTGCTGCGGACGGAGCACGATGAAGTAGAAGATGGCGAACATCGCCCCGAAGAGGATGAGCGGCTGCACGAAGGCGGCCGGCCCCCCGGCACCGCCGGGTGGGGCCGAGGCCGCGTAGGCGAGATCGGCCGCGTGCGCGAGGTTCATCGGGGATCCAGCCTCCGAGTGTTCCGTATCATCGGGCGAGACAAGCACGGATCATACTGCATAAGCCACGGATCGCCTAGCACCGGCGCCTAATCAGCCACTTGCGTCGGGCGCGGCCGACACCTCCGGCTCCGGCGGAACCGCGTAGCGCTCGAAGAACCGAGTCCGGAACGGCCCGAACCGGCCCGCGGCGATCGCCGTGCGCATCGCCGCCATCAGCCCGAGGAAGAAGTACAGGTTGTGCAGCGACAGCAGCCGGTAGACGAGCAGCTCGCCGGTCATGAAGAGGTGGCGCAGGTAGGCCCGCGAGAACGTCCGGCAGGCGTGGCACGGGCAGTCGGCCTGCAATGGCGCCGGGTCGCGCGTCCACCGCGCCTGCTTGAGCGTGATCGGCCCGTCGGGCGTGAACGCCTGGCCATTGCGCGCATTGCGCGTCGGCAGCACGCAGTCGAACATGTCCACGCCGCGGGCCACCGCCTCGACGAGATCCTCCGGCTTGCCCACGCCCATCAGGTACCGGGGCTGGCCGGCGGGGAGGGCGCCGGCCACCGCCTCGGTCAGCTCCCGCATGAGGGGCTTGGGCTCCCCCACCGCCATGCCGCCGATCGCGTAGCCGTCGAAGCCGAGCGCCACCGTCTCCGCCGCCGCCCGCGCGCGCAGGTCGGCGTGAAATCCGCCCTGCACGATGCCGAACAGCGCGGCGTCGGACCCACCCGCCTGGTGCGCGACGAGCGAGCGACGGGCCCAGCGCAGGGTGAGGCCGAGCGAGCGCTCGGTGTCCTCGCGCGTGGCCGGATAGCCCAGGCACTCGTCGAGCGGGTGGAGGACGTCGACGCCGAGCGCGTGCTGGACCTCGATCGCCCGCTCGGGCGTCAGGTGATGCAGGCTGCCGTCGGCCGGGGCCCGAAAGCGCACGCCCTCCTCGGTCAGCGTGCGCAGGCGGGCCAGGCTGAAGACCTGGAAACCGCCGGAGTCGGTGAGGATCGGCCCGTCCCAGCCCATGAAACGGTGCAGGCCGCCCAGCTCCCGCACGAGGTCCGGCCCCGGTCGCACGAGCAGGTGGTACGTGTTGCCCAGGATGATCTGAGCCCCGGCCGCTCGCAGGTCGTCGGGGCTCAGACTCTTCACGGCGGCCCGCGTTCCCACCGGCATGAACGCCGGCGTCTCGACGGCACCGTGCCGCGTGGTGAGCCGGCCCCGGCGGGCGGGGCCGTCGGTGGCGAGCAGCGCGAAGGTCACTGGATCAACATGGCGTCGCCGTACGAGTAGAACCGGTAGCCCCCCGCCACCGCGTGGCGGTAGGCGGCCAGGATCCGCTCACGGCCGGCGAAGGCGGCGACGAGGATCAGCAGCGAGGAGCGCGGCAGGTGGAAGTTCGTCAGCAGCGCGTCGACGGCCCGGAAGCGGTGGCCGGGGCGGATCGTCACGGTGGCGTGGCCGTCCAGCGGCGCCACCGTACCCTCCGCGGTCGCCGCGCTCTCCAGCGTGCGGGTGACCGTGGTCCCGACCGCCACGACGCGGCGGCCCTGCCGCCGCGCCGTGGTGACGGCGGCGGCGGTCGCCGCCGAGACCGTGGCCCGCTCGGGCGGCAGCGCGTGCGCCTCCGCGCTCGCCGCCGTGACGGGCCGGAAAGTGGCGGGGCCGACGTGCAGCGTGACGGCGTGGATCTCGATCGCCCGCGCGCGCAGCCCGCCCAGCAGGGCGGCGGAGAGATGCAGGCCGGCCGTCGGCGCCGCCACCGAGCCGGGCTCCCGCGCGTAGACCGTCTGGTACCGCTCCCAGTCCTCGGCCGCCGGCTTGGCGTGACGGGCGATGTAGGGCGGCAGCGGCGGTAGCCCGTGCGCGGCCAGCAGATCCTCGACGCGGCCGCCCGCCAGCTCCACGACGCGGGCGCCGTCGTCGTCCGCGGCAAGGACCTCCAGTCGGGCGTCGCCCACGCTCAGGCGAGCGCCGGGACGGCAGCGGCGACCGGGACGCACCAGCGCGCGCCACCGTGACGGCGTGACGGGCTCCAGGAAGAGCAGCTCGACCGGCCGCCCCGCGGCGTCCTCGGCCAGCACGCGGGCGGGGATCACCCGCGAGTCGTTGACGACCAGGCAATCGCCGGGACGCAGCAGCGCGGGCAGATCGGCCACGTGCCGGTCGGCCAGGGTACCGGCGGCGCGATCGATCACCAGGAGACGGGCGCCGTCGCGGGTCTCGGGCGGGGCCTGGGCGATCGCCGCGACGGGCAGATCGTAGTCGTAGTCGGCAAGCGTCACCCTCGAAGTGTACAACCGTCCTCTGAACGAGTTGACGACCCGGGGAGCATCAGGTAGACCTGAGCGCGTGACCCCCTCCGCCTTTCCGAGTGTGCTGTGACCACCCCTACGATCGCCGGGAGGCGCCCGTGAGAGGACACGACCAGATCATCACCGCTCTCAACGACGTGCTCACCGCCGAGCTGACCGCGGTGAACCAGTACTTCGTGCACGCGCGCATGTGCGAGAACTGGGGCTACCAGAGGCTCTGGAAGAAGATCCGGGCCGAGTCGATCGACGAGATGAAACACGCCGACACCCTCATCCAGCGCGTCCTCTATCTGGAGGGCGTGCCGAACCTCCAGCGGCTGGGCAAGATCAATGTGGGCCAGACGGTGCCCGAGCAGCTGCGACTCGATCTTGAGGTCGAGAAGGCGTCGGTGACGGCCCTGAACGCGGCCATCGAGCTGTGCCGCAGCCTCGCCGACAACGGCAGCCGCGAGATGCTGGAGCACATCCTGCGCGACGAGGAAGAGCACGCGAACTGGCTGGAGGCCCAGCTCACGCTCATCGCCCAGGCCGGCGAGGCCAACTATCTCGCCCAGCAGATCCGGGAGGACGAGTGACCGCGTCCGCTCAGCCGATCTTCGCCCCCGGGTCGACCGCGTGGTCGGGCTGCAGCAGCACGACCTCGCCCGCCTCGTCGTAAGCGCCCAGCACCAGCACCTCGGAGAGGAACGGCCCGATCTGCCTGGGCGGGAAGTTCACGACGGCGATCACCCGGCGCCCGACCAGGTCGGCCAGCCGGTAGTGCCGGGTGATCTGCGCGCTGGACCGCTTGACGCCGAGCGGACCGAAGTCGATCCGCAGCTTGTAGGCGGGTCGCCGGGCCTCGGGGAACTCCTGGGCGTCGACCACCACTCCCACCCGCATGTCGACCTTCTCGAAATCAGGAAACGCGATCGGGGGCGGGGAGGGCGGGTCGGGACGTGGCACGGGGACTCTTACCGGGCGCGATCGAGCGTGCTCAGCACCGTTCCCGGGTAGTAGAACTCCAGGATCTGGCGGGCGGTGTGGCCCTGCTCGGCCATCCCCTTGGCGCCCCACTGGCACATGCCGACGCCGTGGCCGTAGCCGCGGCCCGAGAAGCGGGCCCACTGGGTGTCGACGGCCACCGCGAACAGCGTCGACTTGAACGTGTCGTAGCCGATCATCCGGCGGAAGTCATTGCCGCGCAGCCGCACGCTGCTCCGGGTGCCGTGCACGGTCACCGTCGCCGCCCGCAACGAGGGCGTGCGCTCGCTGACGTCGATGGCGACCACGTTGCCCACGGTGACGTCGTTGCGGCGCAGGATCTCGCCGAGGTCGGCCAGCTTCACGTCGAGCGCCCAGTAGTAATGCGGCGAGCCGGCCGAGAACTCGCAGCGCACCGGCTTGAGAGCGGGCATGTTGCGGGCGGCGAACACGGTGCGCGGGTCCTCGGTGTAGCCACCACTCTCGGTGTGGTAGAAGGCCGGGAACACATCCCCCTCCCACAGGAGCACCTGCCCCACCGTCTCGCGCACGGCGCCCCAGATGGGCGAGGTGGACGGCACCCGCCCGAAGTACTGCTGGTGGGCGGTGGAGGCGAGAATGTGGTACGGCCGGCTCGCCGCCAGCGTGCGGTGGTAGGCGGCGTAGGTGCGGGCGACGATGGCCTGGGCGCGGAGCGCCTCCAGTGGCCACTTCTCGCTGGCCTCGGCCCGGAGGACGCCGACCAGGTAGTCCTCCAGCGGAAGCTCGCTCACCACCGCCAACCCGTCGCCGCTGCGCACGAGGTCGAGCGGGGGCGTGTAGTCGCGCCCGTTGAGACGGATGGGCAGATCGCTGCGCAGCCGGAAGCCCGGGGCGCGGATTCCGTCGATCTCGACGCCGTCGGCGCCGGCCGTGGCCCGCACGGTGGCCGTCCGGCGCCCGCGGCGGGGACAGCGCGGGCAGGCGCCCAGCGCCACGATCTCGACGTCGGCGCCGCGCAGCTCGACGGCGCGCACGTTGTCGACCACCGCGACCCGGATGACGCTGGAGGCCGCCGCCGGTGCCACCAGGCCGAGGGCCACGAGCGCCATCACCGCCCCCGCCGTCCGCGCCCGCGTCACCGGCGGCCGATCAGCCAGAGCACGAGCGTGAGGACGACGCTGAGCAGGATCGAGGTGCCGAGCGGGAAGTAGAACGTCCAGTTCCCTCGCTGGAGGTGGACGTCGCCGGGCAGCCGGCCGATCCACGGCACCCGGTCGACGAGCAGCAGGACCACGCCGAGCGCGACGACGATCAGCCCCAGCACGACGAGCACACGGCCCAGCTCGCTCACAGGCCCCGCCTCCAGGCTCGCGGATCTACTCAAAGAGCGCCCCCTGCCCGGCCGCCCCGGCCGGCGGCTGCTTGCCGAGGTGCGCGTAGCCCTCCCGCGTCACCCGGCGTCCGCGCGGCTCCCGCGCGATGAAGCCGATCTTCAGCAGATACGGCTCGACGATCTCGGACAGCGTCTCGGCGTCGTCGTTGATGGTGGCCGCCACCGCCTCGATGCCGACGGGGCCGCCGCCATAGACGTCGACGATCGCGCCCAGGAACCGGCGGTCGAGGCGGTCGAGGCCGCGGGCATCGACGCCCTCGCGGTCGAGCGCATCGCGGGCGATGGGCTCGGTGACGGTGCCGTCGCCGCTCACCTGCGCGTAGTCGCGCACCCGACGCAGCAGGCGGTTGACGATGCGGGGGGTGCCGCGGGCCCGGCGCGCGATCTCGACCGCGCCCGCCGGCGTCGATGCGCGTCTCCAAGATCGCCGCCGAGCGGGTGACGATGCGGGTCAGCTCCGGCTCCGAGTAGAAGTCCAGATGGTGGAAGATGCCGAACCGCTCGCGCAGCGGAGCCGACAGCATGCCGGGCCGGGTCGTGGCCGCCACCAGCGTGAAGGGCCGCAGCGCGTACTTCAGCGTGCGCGCGTGCATGCCCTTGTCGATGACGAAGTTGACGGCGTAGTCCTCCATGGCCGGGTACAGGAGCTCCTCGACCGCGCGCGGTAGCCGGTGGACCTCGTCGATGAACATGACGTCGTTGGCGCCGAGGTTGGTGAGGATCCCCATCAGGTCGGCGCCCCGCTCGATGGCGGGGCCGGCGGTCTGGACCAGGTTGGTGCCCATCTCGTTGGCGATGATGCCGGCCAGCGTCGTCTTGCCGAGACCGGGGGGGCCGTACAGGAGTACGTGGTCCACGCACTCGCCGCGCCGCCGGGCCGCCTCCACCGAGACACGCAGGCTGGCCACCGCCTGCTCCTGGCCGACGTACTCCTCGAAGGTGCGCGGCCGGAGCGCCCGCTCGAACTGCGCCTCCTCGGGCGCCGCCGCCGCGGCTGAGCATCCGGCTCTCCTCGGCCGCCACGCTCACGACCTCGCCGTCGCCGCCGCCTGCCCGCGGTAGATCTCGTCGAAGAGCTCCTCGGGGAGCGGAGGCTCGGGCCGGCGGCGGAGCGCGTCCGTGATGAGCTGGGAGGCCTCGGACGGGCGGTGGCCGAGCTGCTTGACCAGGATCTCCCAGACCATCTCGCGCAGGCCGTCGGTCGTCGGGCGCGGCGGGACCGCCGCTGACGGGCTCGGTCGTGGCGCCCTCCACGGCCAGCGCGAACTTGGCGACCTTGGCCTGGAGCTGGGCCACGATGTTCTTGGCCTTCTGGGGGCCGATGCCGGGCAGCGCGCGCAGGTACTTCTCGTCCTGCCGCGCGATGGCGGCGGCCAGCTCGGCCACGGGCGCGGCCAGCGCGCGCGCGGCCACCATGGGCCCGATGTCCTTCACGGTGATGAGCTTCTCGAAGAACTCCTTGTCGAGATCGGAGGTGAAGCCGATGAGCACCGGACGCGGCTGATCGCGGGTGGCGTGATAGTAGATGACCAGCGTGCAGCTCGCCGGCCTTGTCGCCCGCCTCGGCGGCGAGCCCCTCGACCGACCGCAGGGCGATGGGCGGCAGGAACACCTCGTAGCCGATGCCCGCCGCACTCCAGCACCACGCGGTCCTCGGCGCGCCGCGCGCAGGCGCCCGGTCAGGGTGGCGATCACGCCAGCCGCCCGCCCGCGGCGCGAGAGCCCGGTGAGGGCCAGGGCGAGCGCGTCGGCGACGTGCGAGGGCCGCGGCGGCCGCGGCCAGCCCGAGCAGGCGCTGCACGCCGGCTGGATCTGGGCCTTGGAGGCCGCCCCGTTGGCGGCGATGGCGCGCTTGACCTCGGCCGGGGCCAGCGCCATCAGGTCACGTCGCGCTGGCGGGCGGCCAGGCAGATGACGCCGCGGGCGTGGGCCATCAGCAGCGCCGTGCGCGGGAACTTGTACTCGGTGTAGAGGTCCTCCAGCACCAGCAGCTCGGGCGCGTGGGTCGGCGAGCACGAGGTCGACGGCGTCGTAGATGAGGTGCACCCGCGCGTCGAGCGACAGATCGGCGGCGGTGGTGATGACGCCGGTGTCGACGACACCGACGCGCCCGGGGCCGGGCTCGACCAGCGCCCAGCCCGTGCCGACGAGCCCGGGATCGACGCCCAGGACCCGAAGGCTAGGCAGCCGAGATGGCCTCGAGGACCTCGTCGGGAATGTCGTAGTTGGCGTAGACGTGACTGGACGTCGTCCAACTCCTCCAGCGCCTCGATCAGGCGCACCACCGACGCGGCCGTCTGCGCCTCCACCCGCACTGTGGACTGCGGCACGTACGTGACCTGCGCTTCCAGCATCGGCACCGCCGCCTTCACGAGCGCGTCGCGCACCGCGTCCATTTCAACAGGCGCGGTCGTGATCTCGAAAACTTTTTCGGCGCGGCGCATGTCGGTGGCGCCGGCGTCGAGCGCCTTGCCCATGAGATCGTCCTCGCCGATCTTGTCGGCATCGACGAGGATGATGCCCTTGCGGTCGAACATCCACGCCACCGCACCTGCCGAGCCCATGTTGCCGCCGAACTTCTCGAACGTGTGCCGGATCTCGGGGGCGGTCCGGTTGCGGTTGTCGGTGAGGACCTGGGTCATCACCGCCACCCCGCCCGCCGCGTAGCCCTCGTAGGTGATCTCCTCCTACGACTCGCCCGGCAGCTCACCGGTGCCCTTCTGGATCGCCCGCTTGATGTTGTCCTGCGGCATGTTGGCTTCCTTGGCCGTCTCGATGGCGGCCTTCAGCCGCATGTTGCCCTTGGGATCGCCGCCGCCGTTCTTGGCGGCGACGGTGATCTCACGAAGGATCTTCGAGAAGAGCTTGCCCCGCTGCACGTCGGCCTTGCCCTTCTTGCGCTTGATCTGCGACCACCGGGAATGACCTGACATCGTTGTCCCCTATGTTGTGTCGGCCAGTGTGGCCTTCAGCCGCTTGACACGCTCCAGGCGTCGCTCGCGACGCGCCAGCGCGGCCTGCCAGCGCCGCCGCTCGGCCGCCGTGCCCGGGGTGAAGCGCCGGCACGGCTGGGGGCGCAGGTCCGGGCCCAGGTGCACGTACGTGAGGTAGGCCGTGCAGGCGTGACGGACCTCGCCGGTCCACGGCTTCTCGGCGAGCACCTTGACGCCGACCTCCAGCGAGGAGGTCCCCACGTGGTTCAGCCCAGCCTTGAAGGTCACCACCTCGTGCGGACCAGATCGGCGTGTAGAAGTCCATCGCGTCCAGGCAGGCGGTCATCACGAAGCCCCGACAGTAGCGCATGGACAGGATGCCGCCGGACTCGTCGAGCTCCATGAGCATCTTGCCCGGGAACATCATGTTGCCGAACAGCGCGTCCTCGGGCAGGACCGACCGCGCCGACTCGAACCGCCACGACAGCTCCTCGTCGCTGTCGGTGTCGACGTCACCAGCCCGGCGGGCCCGATCGGCGAAGCGAGCCAGCCGCTGCTGGCGCCGGCTGCGGGCGGCCTCGACCAGCGCGGCCTCGGCGGCGTCCCGCGGCTCGATGCCGGCGCCCACCGCCCGCGGCTTGGCGTCCTCGTCGACGCTGACGAAGACCAGGTGGGAGTTCAGCGTTACCGTGCGCACGCCCGTCGCGACGTCCTCGCCCCACACGCGCACGCCGACCTCGAGCGAGGAGGTGCCGACGTACTCGACCTGGGCGTGGAGGATGGCGATCTGGCCGACCTTGACGGGGTGCAGGAAGTCGATGTCGTCCATCGCGCCCGAGGACGACGGTGCCGTGGGCGACGCGGGCGGCGGCCATGGTCCCCGCCTGGGCGATCCACTGCATCATGCGACCGCCGTGGATCTGCCCGGGCGCGCCCGCGTGCTCGGGGAACACCCACTGGATCAGCTCCGTGGCGGTCTCGGCGATCGACGGCATCGGGTGAAAGACGAGCGCCCCCGGGAAGGACTGGGGGCACTTCCGCACTTTCTAACACGAGGGTAGCAGCGCCGTCCAGATCCTACACCTCCTCGGCGGGGTCGAGGACGCGAGGCAGCCGCCCTACGGTCTACCGAACTAGAATGTCAGAGAAGGGCGTCGTTGTACGACGTGATGAGAACGCACGTGCAGCCCGTCTCACTCCAGACACGATGATCGACGCTGCCGGCCTCGGCCTGGTGGTAGTCGCCGGGATACAGCTTCCGGTCGCCGATCATCAGCTCACCGTGAAGCAGATGCAGCTCTTCAACGCCGCCATGGCGGTGGGGCGGGTACTCGGTTCCCGGCGCCAAGCGCACCAGCATGCTGACGCGCTCCTTCTCCGTATCGGTCGCAAGCAGCTTGCAGGAGATCCCAGACGCCGCCTCTTTCCATTCCGGTTCCGCCCATCGCTGTGGCGCTGGCAACACCGGCTCCCCACCCGTCTCTGCGGCGATACGCCGCGCGAGGCGTTCCCAGAGCGGTACCGGGGGACGCAAGACGTCGGTCGGCCAGGAGACGAACGAGTCGACGATCGGACGTAGCGTTTCCATCTCCTGCCGGCATTCCGCACATCCGGCGATATGCGCTCCGACAGGGCCCGCTTCGCTGGAAGGAAGGGCCTGGAGGGCATACAGGAACACGCGCTCCGCGTAGTCCTGACCGTGCGGGTCCGACGCTGGACTCATGGTTCCTTCACTGTCTTGGCGAGGGCCTGCCGGAGTTTCAGCAATCCGGCGCGGACTCGTGTCTTGACCGTCCCGAGCGGCTGATTAAGCCGTGTCGCCACCTCGTCATACGTCAACTCGGAAAAGAATGCGGCCTCGATCACCTGTCGCTCCTCCGGCCTCAGGAGCGTAAGGGCCTCTCGCAGAAGGCGGCCTTGTTCCTTGAGATCGCTGATCTCATGGGGATCGCTCGTCGCCGCCTGGGGCGGGTCGTCCCCATGGTGGTTGACCCGCTTCTTCCGTTGTTCGAATCGCAACCGATCAATCGCTCTGGATCGCGCTTGGTTCATGATCCAACCGACAACCGATCCACCCGCAGAGTCGTAGGTCGATGCTCGTCGCCACACGTCATGAAAGACGTCCAGCGTAAGCTCTTCGGCGGTCTCCCGGTTGTTGGTCATGCGAATGATCAAGGTAAACACGATGCGATGCGTGCGTTCGTACAGCGCATGCAGCGCACGCTGGTCTCCCGCGGCGATGGACTCAACGAGCCTGACCCAGTCCCTTTCCGGTACCCGAGTCTTCGCCTTGTCGGCATACAGCAGATCGCCGAGGGTCCCCTTCGGGCCATCATGCGGGTCTTGGCGTGGCGGGATTGCCGAAGCCACAGAGCGGGAGCATGCCCTCGTCAGTAGGTCCCGTCAAGTCCCTATGGCTTATGCTGAATTGGTCACTCCCCTCTGACCCGTTTGACCCGTTCTCGCTCGGTGCTGCCACTGCTGTTAGCAACGCGGATATCGTCGCGAACAACTCCCGGTGATCAATGATTGGCTTCGTCACAACCGCCTGGAACCCTGCGGCCAGGAAGGCCTTCCGTTCGGCTTCACCGGCGCAGGCTGTCAGGGCTATGGCTGGCATACGGCCGTAACCGGGCATAGCTCGGATCGCCTTGAGGCACTGCAGGCCGTCGATAGGAGTCATACGGATATCCAGCAGCAACAGGTCTGGCTTGGCCGCTTCAAGGGCGGCCAACGCCTCTTGGGCGCACCCGTAACTCAAGACCTCGTATGACTCTCTGAGGATGACTGCGAGGATCTCCAGATTGTCCTCGTTGTCGTCAACGAGGAGCACCCGCCCGGCCGTCATGCCCTGACCATAGTTGGACACTTCTGTCACCTACCCAGTAGAACGTCGAATCGGTCCGCTCGGATTGGTGACCGGGATGCCGGTGCACGAGGTGTGGAAGGCGGTCGAGCACGCGGCGAAACGCGACAGGACGCGACAAGGCTGCCAGTACAGTCCTTAACCCCATGCCAAATAAGGGTTACTGCCCAGCGCGTGTCAGCGCGTGTCGTGTGCCGCCATCGGAAGCGCGTCGGCCTCGCCGGCCGGATCGAGGGCCGCCGCCATCGTCAGCGCTCGCTCGACCACCTCACGGTCGCCGAGGGTCCTGAACCCTTCGGCCGCGCTGAGCATGCCGAACACCGAGCGCTCGCCGCGGGCCCGGAAGAGCGCGGTCATGTATGCGCGCCGGGCCGACGGCGCGTCGCCGCGAGCCAGGGCCTGGTCGCCGGTCTCCAGCAGCACCTGCCAGGAGGTCGTGCGCAACAGATCCGACCTCGTCGTGGCGCTGCGGCCGGCGACGACCTCGGCCACCACTCCGGCGGCCAGGACGATCAGGAAGGCCGCGATGAGACTCCTGGTTCGCCTCCGCCGTCTCATACCCCCCGCCTTTCCGCCGGATGCCCTCGACCCCGGGTCGACTGATGGGGCAGAGCGATAGCAACACGGGCGCCATAGCAAATAACGAGCGGGAACGGGAGGTTACGGAGAAGGGACGCCGTGGGGACGACGGCAGATCGCCCGGAGATCGGGCGGAGTGCCCGCTACGGCTGCACGCCGGGGATGCCGTCGAGGCTGACGCCGCTCAGCCGGTGGACTCCGCTCGGGTGCAACCGGAGGTTACGCACCTCCGCTCGGGCTACGCCCCAGAGCAGCCGAACATAGATCGGCACCCACGGCAGATCGTCGGCCAGCAGCGCCTGCGCGCGCTGGTAGAGCCGGGCACGCTCCACCCGCGACGACAGCTGGCTGGCCCGCACCAGCACATCGTCGAGCCGCGGGTTGCGGTAGAAGGAGTAGTTCAAAGCCCGCGGCCCCTTCGACGCCGCCTCACTGGTCGACAGCGGGAACAGGAACAGGTGCGGGTCGCCTCCGGCCACCGTGGTCTCGACGAGGGCCATCTCGTGGTCACCCGCCTGCAGGGCCGCCCGGACCTTGTCGGCCGTCTCCACCCGCACCACCACCGGGACGTCGGCGGCACCCAGGGCGGTCTGCAACATGGCGGCGAGCTTGGGCTGATTGACCGGGCCCGTCTCGTCCGAGACCAGCATCGTGGCCTTGTGACCCTTCGGCCACCCGTCGGCCAGCAGCGCCCGAACCGCTTCGCGGGTGCCGCCGAGCACGGGGCTGCCCTCCCGTCGCGCCCAGACGCCGGTCGGCAGGAAGGATGGCAGCGGGATGGCCGCGTCGTCGAGAGCGACGCCGATCACGGCGGGGTCGAGCGCCGCGGCCACGGCGTGTCGGATCTTCTTGCGGGAAAACGGCTCCTTCTCGGTCTGGAACGCGAGATAGCCCACGCGCAGCCCGGGGATCGAGAGCGCGCCAGTCATCCGGCGCGGTGGACCCGCCGGGAACCACACGTCGAGGGCGCGGGCATCGAACTCCGCCTCGGCGTTCTCGTCGGTGGCGACCTCGAGGAAGACCATGCGCTCCATGCGCGGCGGCCCACCCCAGTAGCCCGGCGCCGCCTCGACCGCGATGCGGCCGGGCCCGGCGTCCACGACCCGGTAGGGTCCGCTACCGATGAGCCGGGCCGTCCCGTCCGGCGCGGCGCCCGCGCGGGCGATGGCGAGGCCCGGGTGGGCGAGAACCGTGAGCAGCGGCGCGTAGGGTTGGCCGAGGGTGAACTGCACGGTGCGGGAGTCGAGGGCGCGGACTTCCTTGACCACGCCGGGCCGGCCACGCAGGAGCGCGGGCCACGCCGCACCGGGGGCGTCGGGTGAGATCTGTCGCTGGAAGCTCGCCGCCACCTCGTGAGCAGTCACCGCGCTGCCGTCGTGAAACCTTACCCCCTCGCGCAGCGCGAATGTCCAGACCAATCCCTCGCGAGAGACCGCCCAGCGGAGGGCCAGCGCGGGCTCGATATCGGTAGAACCCTCTCGGTAGGCAACGAGCGTGTCGAAGACGTGGCGTGCGATCAACGGCGTGGCGCCCTCGAGCGCCGCCCCCGGATCGAGCACGGCGGGCACGCCGGGGACACCGACACGCAGTTCCTTCCTGCCCTGGGCAGCAGATTCTGCGGGGCACGCGAGGGACTCCAGCACGAGGAGGACACACGCGAGAAGAACCGCCGGCACGCGCATCTCCATCGTTATACGTGGAACCCGGAATACACGCCACCCGTTTCGAGGGCGAGACGCGGGAGTCGACCTCCGGTACAGAACTTGCCTGAAAAGGGGGACCAATGCGACTCGAGAGCCGGCGCGGCGTGCGACCCACGAGCGAAAACCGAGGGGAGTCGGAGCTACAAACGCTGCCGAAGGACCCGACAACCTTGACTTTCTTTTCGACCGACGCCTATACTGACCCAGCAATGAACGTGCTCGGGCACGAACGGCGCACGAGGGGTCAAGAGAGAAGGGATGGGCTATGAAGGAGTTCGACAAAAAGAGTAGCCCGGGCCGCGAAGGCTTCTCGAAGTTCCTCCCCGCCTCCATGTCCGATTCGAGTACACGCCGCCGACTCACGGAGTACGAGATCCAGGTCCAGGATCTGCAGGCGTACGTCCGCTCGCTGGAGGCCGAGACGGTGCACCTGCGCAAGAAGCTCGAGGACACGCCGAAGGATTTCATGGTCCTCGAGAACAAGCTGCGCGAGGCCAACCGCCAGCTCGTGCAGGCCTTCAATCAGAACGAGAAGCTCGTCAACGCGCTCTACGAGGCGCGCGAGCAGATCACCGCGCTGAAGGAAGAGGTCGACAAGCTGTGCGCGCCGCCCTCGACGTACGGCGTGTATCTCTCCGCCAACGAGGACGGCGACGGTCAACATCCTGTCGCAGGGCCGCAAGGTGAAGGTCAACCTGCACCCGGCGATCAAGGTCGAGACGCTCAAGCCCGGCCAGGAGCTGATCCTCAACGAGGGGCTGAACGTCGTGGAGGCGGCCGGCTACGAGATCCAGGGCGACGTCGTCATCCTCAAGGAGCAGCTCGACGCCGAGCGCGCGATCGTCACGCTGCGCGCCGACGAGGAGAAGGTCGGCATCATCGCCGATCCGCTCCGCAGCCTGCGCCTGAAGATCGGCGACCACCTGCTGATGGACGCCAAGCAGCGGCTACCTGCTCGAGAAGCTGCCCAAGAGCGAGGTCGAAGATCTCTCGCTCGAGGAAGTGCCGGACATCGGCTACGAGGAGATCGGCGGGCTCGGCGACCAGATCGAGACGATCAAGGACGCGGTCGAGCTGCCGTACCTCTACGCCGACTACTACAAGGAGCACAAGCTCGACGCCGCCCAAGGGCGTGCTGCTCTACGGCCCTCCCGGCTGCGGCAAGACCATGATCGCCAAGGCCGTGGCCAACAACCTCGCCGAGAAGATCTCGGAGAAGCGCGGCGAGAAGATCAAGGGCTTCTTCCTCAACATCAAGGGCCCCGAGCTGCTGAACAAGTACGTCGGCGAGACCGAGCGCAAGATCCGCGAGATCTTCATCAAGGCCAAGGAGAAGGCCAACGAGGACGTGCCGGTGGTGGTGTTCTTCGACGAGATGGACGCGCTGTTCCGCACCCGCGGCACCGGCATCTCCTCCGACGTCGAGACCACGATCGTGCCCCAGCTCCTGGCCGAGATCGACGGCGTCGAGGGGCTGAAGAACGTCATCGTCATCGGCGCCTCCAACCGGCAGGACCTGATCGATCCCGCCATCCTGCGGCCGGGCCGGCTGGACGTGAAGATCAAGATCGAGCGGCCGGACCAGGCCGGCGGCGGCGGACATCTTCCGCAAGTACCTGACCGCCGAGACTGCCGATCCGCGGAGTCGGAGATGCGGCAGCACCGCGGCGACGCGCAGGCCGCGGTCGAGCCGATGATCGCCGCCGACGATCGAGGCGATGTACAGCCTCGAGCGAGGAGAACCGCTTCCTCGAGGTCACCTACGCCAACGGCGACAAGGAGGTCCTGTACTTCAAGGACTTCTCGTCGGGGGCCATGATCGAGTCGGTCGTGCGGCGGGCCAAGAAGCTGGCCCTCAAGCGCTACATCAGCCACGGCGAGAAGGGCATCAAGACCGAGGACATGCTCAACGCCGTGCGCGAGGAGTTCAAGGAGAACGAGGACCTGCCGAACACCACCAACCCCGACGACTGGGCGAAGATCGCCGGCAAGAAGGGCGAGCGCATCGTCTACGTCAAGCCGCTCATGGGCGAGACGAAGGAAAAGCAGCGCGGCGTCGAGCGGGTCGTCAACACCGGCCAATACCTGTAGGACGATCGGCGGGGCGCCGAGCGCCCCACCGCCGTTTGGCCGATGGGGGGCGCCGAGCGCCCCCCATTTCCCCCGGCCGCGAATCTCGGCCGGGGTTCTTTTTCACGACGAGCATCGAGGGGACTGCATGGCCATTCCGAAAGTCATGGGCATCGAGACCGAGTACGGGATCCGGTCAGGAACCAGCCCGACTTCAACCCGATCCTGTCCTCGCTGCTCCTCATCAACTCCTACGAGACGTACCGGTCCTCGCGCATGCGCTGGGACTACGAGGCGGAGAGCCCGCTGCGGGACGCCCGCGGGTTCGAGTACATGGAGGAGAAGGAGGGCACGTCGAAGGAAGAGTCGCGCCTGATCAACCTGATCCTCTCCAACGGCGCGCGCTTCTACGTCGACCACGCCCACCCGGAGTACTCGACGCCCGGAGACGACCAACCCGCGCGACATGCGTGATCTGGGACCGGGCCGGCGAGCGCATCCTCGACCTGTCGCGCCAGCGGGCGGAGGCGGTGTCGCCGCCCGAGCAGCGCATCCTCATTCTACAAGAACAACACCGACAACAAGGGCAACTCGTACGGCACCCACGAGAACTACCTCATGGACCGCAAGGTGCCGTTCGCGCGGATCGTGCAGTACCATGATGCCGTTCTTCGTGACGCCGCCAGATCTACACGGGCGCGGGCAAGGTCGGCGACGGAGAACAACGCCGAGCCACTGCGAGTACCAGATCTCCCAGCGGGCCGACTTCCTGGAGACCGAGGTCGGGCTGGAGACGATGCACATCGCGGCCCATCATCAACACCCGCGACGAGCCGCACGCCGATCCCGAGAAGTACCGGCGCCTGCACGTCATCGTCGGCGACGCCAACATGAGCCGAGGTCTCCACCTACCTCAAGATGGGGACGATGGCCATCGTGCTCAGCATGGTGGAGGACGACTTCATCGACCGCGACCTGTCGCTCGACGGGCCGGTCGGCGCCTTCCGG
This sequence comes from uncultured Candidatus Rokubacteria bacterium, assembly GCA_963827505.1. GTDB lineage: Bacteria > Methylomirabilota > Methylomirabilia > Rokubacteriales > CSP1-6 > AR5. The sequence goes on from CAWHBD010000001.1 coordinate 2,650,264, forward strand.
CGTGGTGTCGCGCGACCTGGCCTGCCGCGAGACGATCCGGCTCAAGGACGGCCGCACGATCAGCGCCGTCGACCATCCAGCGCGAGTTTCTCGGCCTTCGCCCAGCGCTACTACCGTGACCGCGAGCACGAGCCGTGGGTGCGCGACGTGATGACCCGCTGGGAGCACGATGCTCGACAAGCTGGCCGAGGACCCCATGCAGCCTCGGGCGCGAGCTCGACTGGGTCATCAAGCGCCAGCTCATCGAGCAACTACGTGGCCAAGCACAGCCTGGCCTGGAACGACTCGCGCGTGCAGATGATCGATCTCCAGTACCACGACATCCGCCCCGGCCGCGGGCTCTACTACAAGCTCGAGGAATCGGACGCGGTGGAGCGCCTGGTCACCGACGACGAGATCACCAAGGCCATCTACGATCCGCCCAAGGACACGCGGGCCTACTTCCGCGGCATGTGCCTGCAGCGCTACGCCGACGAGATCGTCTCGGCGTCGTGGGACTCGGTCATCTTCGACCTCAAGGAAGGTCCGCTGAAGAAGATCTTCATGCTGGAGCCGCTACGCGGGACCGAGGCGCACGTCCGCCAGCTCCTCGACCGAGTCGCCGACCGCCGCCGACCTCCTGCGCAACATCGCGCGGCCGTCGTACGGGATGTGAGCGTTGCCCCGGGACCAAGGAGAACGATGAACGAGAATCACCGGCTGGACCCGTTCGAGGACTACATCAACACCAGCTTCGTCGAGCTGCTCCGACGTCAGTCGCCCGCACCTGCTGCCCGGCGGCCGGGGCCGTCGTCGAGTCCCCCGACGTGCCGCACGGAACCACCGTCCTGGCCATCCGCTACCGGGACGGCGTGATCATGGCCGGCGACCGGCAGGCCACGGCCGGGTACCAGGTGGCGAGCCGCCGCATCGAGAAGATCTTCAAGTCCGACGACCTGTCCGGCGTGGGCATCGCCGGCGCCGCCGGCCCCGCCATGGAGATGGCCAAGCTGTTCCAGACCGAGCTCGAGCACTACGAGAAGGTCGAGGGCGACAACCTGTCGCTCGACGGCAAGGCCAACAAGCTCGGCCAGATGATCCGCATGAATCTCCAGGCGGCCATGCAGGGGCTGGCCGTGGTTCCCATCTTCGCCGGCTTCGACGAGAAGGCCGGGGTGGGGCGGCTGTTCAAGTACGACATCACCGGCGGCCGCTACGAGGAGCGCGACTACGACGCCCAGGGCTCCGGCTCCAAGGACGCCCGCGACTCGCTCAAGAAGCTCTGGAAGCGCGACATGCCCCGCGATGAGGCCCTGCACACGGCCCTGGAGGCGCTCATCGACGCCGCCGACGAGGACGTCGGCACCGGCGGGCCCGACTTCGTGCGCGGCATCTTCCCGACCGTGAAGACCATCACGCGCAGCGGCTTCGGCGAAGTCGCCGACGACGAGATTCGCCGCGTATGCGAGGCCATCGTGGCCGAGCGCACGCGGACCGGGAACGGGAGCTAGGCCCATGCCGCTGCCCTACTACGTCAGCCCCGAGCAGATGATGAAGGACAAGGCCGAGTATGCCCGCAAGGGCATCGCGCGCGGCCGGTCCATCGTCACCCTGGAGTACAGCGACGGCATCCTGCTCGTCGCCGAGAACCCGTCGACGCTGCTGCACAAGGTCTCGGAGATCTACGACCGCATCGCCTTCGCCGGCGTGGGGAAGTACAACGAGTTCGAGAACCTCCGCATCGCCGGCATCCGCCACGCCGACGTCAAGGGCTACTCCTACAGCCGGGGGGACGTCACCGCCAAGGCCCTGGCCAACGCGTACTCCCAGGCCCTCGGCAACATCTTCACCCAGGACATCAAGCCCTTCGAGGTCGAGGTGCTGGTGGCCGAGGTCGGCGAGCAACGGCGCCAAGAGCGAGATCTACCACATCCTCTACGACGGCACGATCGAGGACGAGAAGAACTACGCGGCCATGGGCGGCCAGGCCGACGAGATCCGGCGCTTCCTCAAGGACCACTACCAGGAGGGATGAGCCTGGACGAGGCGGTCCAGCTCGGAGTGCGCGCGCTGTCGGTCACCCAGAACAAGACGCTGAGCGAGCGCGACCTGGAAGTGGCGGTGCTGGACCGCACGAAGGAGCGGCGCAAGTTCCGCCGCATCCCGGCCGAGGCGCTGCAGCCTACTCCTCGCCACGGCCAAGTAGGCCGTGCTACGCTAGGCGGCACTATGAAGCCACGCGCTCCTCGATCAGGCTACCTTCGGGTCACGTCGGGCTCGCGCGAGCCGCTCTCATGAAACGCCGGATCTTCGGCCTCGAGAACGAGTACGGTCTGACCTGCACGTTGAACGGCCAGCGCCGGTTGTCCCCCGACAACGTGGCCCGCTACCTGTTCGAGAAGGTCATCCCGGGCGCCCGCAACGCCAACGTGTTCCTGGAAAATGGGGCCCGCCTCTACCTGGACACCGGCTTCCATCCGGAGTACGCCACCCCCGAGTGCGACGACGTCGCCGAGCTCGTCATCCACGACAAGGCTGGCGAGCGCATCGTGGAGGATCTCCTCCACCAGGCGGAGAAGCGGCTGCGGGAGGACGGAATCTCCGGCAACATCCTGTTGTTCAAGAACAACACCGACTCGGCCGGCAACTCGTACGGGTGCCACGAGAACTACCTGGTCAGCCGCGACGTGTCGTTCCAGCGGCTGGCCGAGGCCCTCATCCCGTTCTTCGTGACCCGGCAGATCTACGCCGGCGCCGGCAAGGTGCTGCAGACACCCCGCGGCTTCCACTACTGCCTGAGTCAGCGGGCCCAGCACATCTGCCAGGAGATCTCGGGAGCCACCACCTCCTCGCGCTCCATCATCAACACGCGCGACGAGCCGCACGCGGACGCCGAGCGCTACCGGCGCCTGCACGTCATCGTCGGCGACTCCAACATGTCCGAGGTGGCGACGTACCTCAAGATCGGCACCACGGCCATCGTGCTGGACATGATCGAGGACGGCTTCTTCGACCGTGACTACTCGCTGCAGTCCCCGGTCCAGGCCATCCGCGACATCTCCCACGACCCCACGCTCAAGGAGACCATCAAGCTCAAGGACGGCCGCAGCATCTCGGCCCTCCAGCTGCAGATGGAGTACCTCGAGTACGCCACCCGCTACGTCAACACCGTGGCGCCCGACCCCGTCAGCAAGGACGTGCTGCTGCGGTGGACGGACGTCATGCAGAAGCTCGAGAGCGACCCCATGCAGCTCGACCGCGAGCTCGACTGGGTGATCAAGCGGCAGTGGATCGAGAGCTACATGACCCGTAATCGGCTGTCGTGGCGGGATCCCAAGATCTCGCTGATGGACCTGCAGTACCACGACATCCGGCCCGACCGGGGCCTGTACTACAAGCTCGTGGCCAAGGACATGGTCGACCGGACCACCGACGACGAGACCATCGAGCGGGCCAAGCACGAGCCGCCCCAGACCACGCGGGCCCGGCTGCGGGGCGAGTTCATCCGCCAGGCCAACCTCAAGGGCAAGGACTACCGGGTCGACTGGGTCTACCTGAAGCTCAACGACCCCGAGCGCGAGACCATTCTCTGCAAGGACCCGTTCCAGTCCCACGACGAGCGGGTCGAGCGCCTCATCCGCTCCTTCTGACCCCCCGCGCCGCCCCTCCGGGGGCGGCGCGCCCCCGCTCGTCGTTGACAGTCTCCCGAACCGGAATGCTATAGTGGCACCGCGGCTCGTCCGCCGCCCCCAGCAGATCTCGCGGCACAACGCCGCGGCGCTCGCCTAGCCAGATCAACGACGGATCGGTCCGGCAACTGGCCGGAGTCTCTGATCGAGGAGAAGCGCGCCGCGCCTCCGGAGTGCCCATGTTTTGGAAGAAGAAGAAAGCCGCGAAGGTGACCAGCAAGGCCTCGGATCTCAGCGCCTATATCGACGAGGCGTCGGAGATCGAGGGGAAGTACACGTTCAGCGGCACCGTCATGCTGAACGGCAAGCTCACCGGCGAGATCTGGTCGAACGACACGCTGATCATCGGCGAGAAGGGCGTGGTCCACGCCTCCATCCGGGCCGGGATCGTGCTCGTCAGCGGTGAGGTTCGGGGCAACATCGTGGGCACCGACCGCGTCGAGCTGCGGGGGACCGCGCGGGTGTTCGGCGACGTCGAGGCCGCGGTGATCGTCGTCGAGGAAGGCGTGGTCTTCGAGGGGCACTGCCGGATGACCAAGGGCCGCGCGGAGAGGACGCCGCTGGCCGTGGCCGTTCCTCTGCCCGGCCCCGACCCGGACCCGGCCGCTCCGCAGCGCGATCTGGCCGTGGTGACCCTCAAGCGCTGAGCGGCCGCCCGGCCTACTTCACGACGTGGTCACGGGCGAGCGGCGCCCGGACGTCGCCGGGCGTGAACAGCAAGGTCACGATGATCTCCACGGAGGCGTTGCCGCCCAGCCCCTGGCAGCCGATGGCCGCGCGCGTCGGCTTCCCCCGCTCGCCGAAGATCTCGACGAAGAGGTCGGCGGCGCCATTGATGACGCGCGGCTGGTCGCCGAACCCCGGCGCCGAGTTGACGTAGCCCACCATGTGCACGAGCTGCTGGACGCGGTCGAGATCGCCGAGGGCGTACTTCACGGCGGCCAGCGTGGTCAGGGCCGCGTAGCGGGCCGCCTCGTAGCCCTGCTCGACGTTGAGGTCCTTGCCCACGACCCCCGGCAGGTGGGCGTGGCCCTCCTTGCGCGGCGTGGTGCCCGACAGATAGAGCAGGTTCTGGACCGGGAAGTGCGAGATGTAGTGCGCCCCCGAGGCGTTGGTCCGGTACAGCTCCTCCAGGCTCGGCACCTCCAGACCCAGCGCCCGCAGCCTTTCCTCTACCTTCATCGCCCCCTCCGGTGTTCGAGTCTCAGCGCGACCACAGCCGTCTGGCCACGCCCGGATATTCCACTACCAGGCCGTCGCCGTCCACGGCGATCTCGGCCGTGAAACCGGTGGCCAGGGCCTCGAACCGGTAGCGGCCGCCGTCGGGGCCCCAGCGCACGCACTGGTAGCGCTGGCGGGACACGGAGACTTCCAGCCCCGGCACCGCCACGTAGGCCACGGTCAGCTCCTCGCTCCAGCCCGCGACCATGCCGATGCGCCGGATCGGCAGCGTGTTCGTGAACGGCGTGCACATGAGATCGACGTCGAGACAGCCGTCGAGGGCGGGCAGCCGCTGGCCACGGCCATCCGCCCAGCCCCCGATGCCGTCGCCGGTCAGCACCAGCGTGCCCCCGTCGCCGGCCAGGCTCTGCACCGCCAGCTCGCGGGCGCGCCAGCCCGCGTCGCACCGCACCGTGTAGTGCACGGCCCACGGCCGGTCCTCCTCCAGGCCGAGCGCGACGCCCTCGGCCTCCACGCCCGTAGCGGTAACGGTCAGTCGGCACGACTCCAGCCCGACCCCGGTCCATGCTCGCCACATCACCTGACGCTCCCGTGCGCTCAGATCGCCCACCCTTTCGTGAGCGCCGCCACCTGGGCCACCAGATCGGCCTCGGAGATGGTCGCCCCGGTCATAGCGCCCGCGCCATCTCGAGGATGGCCCGGCGAGGGTTCGTCGGCAGGCGATCACTCCGCCCGGTGCCGGCGAATCCCATCCGCTCGTACAGCTTCGTGGCCTCGTCGTTGCCGTCGGCCACCCACAGCACGATGTCGGCGAACGCGCGCTCACGCGCCCACGCCAGGACCGCGTCGGTCAGCGCCCGACCGACGCCGCGATGGCGGGCCGACGGCGCGACCCACATGCCGCCGAGGTGCGCACGATCGGACCGCTGGCTGTCGACGAGACCGAAGGCCATGCCCACCGGCCCCTCGTCCTCGGCGACGAACATCACGTGACGGCCAGGCTCGGTGACCGAGCAGGTCATCTCCGCCCAGTAGGCGTCCGGCTTGGCGCTGATCTCGCCGTGGGTGTGCGCGAAGGCGTCGGGGGCGTCGGCCAGCGCGCGGAGGCGGAGCGCTCTGAACAGGGCGGCCTCGTCGGCCCGGAGCTGGCGAACGATCACGGGGTCGGCCCCGTCACTGGATGACGATGGTGCGCCGGCGCATCAGACCCCCATGATGAAGTAGCCGCAGTCCACGTGGATCACCTCGCCCGTGATCCCCGAGGCCATCGGCGAGGCCAGGAACAGCGCGGCGTCGCCGACCTCGCGCAGCTCGACGTTGCGGCGCAGCGGCGCCTTCTCGGCATGGTGCTTGAGCATGCCGGTGAAGCCGCGGATGCCGCGGGCGGCCAGCGTGTTGACCGGCCCCGCCGAGATGGCGTTGACCCGGATGCCGCGGGGCCCGAGGTCGGCGGCCAGGTAGCGCACGGAGGCTTCCAGCGCGGCCTTGGCCACGCCCATCACGTTGTAGCCGGCCGCGACCTTCTCGGCGCCGTAGTACGTCATCGCGATCACCGAGCCGCCGCCGCCCCTCTCCATCAGGGGGGCCGCCGCCCGAGCCAGCGCCACCAGCGAGTAGGCCGATACGTCATGGGCGACGCGAAAGCCCTCGCGCTCGGTGGCCAGGAAGGCGCCCTCGAGATCCTCCTTGCGCGCGAACGCGACGGAGTGCACGAGCGTGTCGAGCCGGCCCAGATCGCGCTCGGCGCTGGCGAAGACCGCGGCGATCTCGGCGTCGGCGCCGACGTCGCACGGGTAGACGAGTGAGCCGGGCAGGCTCCCCGCCAGCTCCTCCACGTTCTCCTTCAGCCGTTCGCCCTGATAGGTGAAGGCCAGCCGCATCCCGGCGCCGGCCAGCGCCTGGGCGATGGCCCACGCGATCGAGCGCTTGTTGGCGACGCCGAACACGATCCCGGCCTTTCCGTCGAGCATGGCCCCTAGACTACCGCAACGCCGCGCTATACTCCGAAAGCCATGACGCCCAATCACGTCAAGCAGCGCCTGCGCGCCGGCCGGCCGGCGTTCGGCAGTCTCCTGAACTTCGGCGATCCGCTGGTGGCCGAGATGATGGCCGCGGCCGGCTTCGACTGGCTCCTCGTCGACACCGAGCACGGCCCCATCGATCTCGCCACCCTGGCCACGATGTTCGCCACGATCACGCGCTACCCGTGCGCACCCTTCGTGCGGGTGCCCGCCCTCACCGAGGAGCATGTCAAGCGCGTGCTCGACGCCGGCGCCTGGGGCGTGCTGGCGCCCAACATCCGGACACGCGAGGAGGCCGAGCTGCTAGTGCGCGCCTGCAAGTATCCGCCGCAGGGTGTCCGCAGCCTCGGGGCCGGCCGCTTCCCGCTCTCGTTCAAGACCGACGCCGCCACCTACTTCCGGCGCGCCAACGACGAGATCCTGGTCATCGTGCAGATCGAGCACCACGAGGCCATCACGAACGTCGACGCCATCCTGTCGGTGCCCGGTGTGGACGCCTGCTACGTCGGCCCCAACGACTTCTGCGCCTCGCTGGGGCTGGCCCCCTCGCTGGAGCCGCCACACAAGGAGTTCCACGAGGCGATGGCCGTGCTGCTCGCCGCGTGCAAGCGCCACGGCGTCGCGGCCGGCATCCACTGCCAGACGCCCGAGACCGTCAACCGCCGTATCGCCGAGGGGTGGCCGCTGGTGGGCATGGTCAACGACCAGGGCTATCTCGTATCGGCGGCCGCGGCCGCCCGCGCCGCCGTCAAGACCGACCCCTGATGCGGCTCGGCATCGTCCTGGCCGGGTTCACGGCGCTGCCGGCCGCCGAGCTCGTCGCCGCCGCCCGCGAGGTGGAGGCGCGCGGCTATCACACCGCCTGGCTCGGCGAGGTCGCCGGCTACGACGCCATCGTCATGTCGACCGTAGTGGCCACGCACACCGAGCGGCTCGTGGTGGCCAACGGCGTGCTGCCGGTGCAGACGCGCACGCCGGTGATCCTGGGCATGGCCACGGCCTCGCTCAACCACCTGGCCCCCGGGCGCTTCGCCCTCGGCCTCGGGCTGTCGAGCCGGACCATCGTCGAGCAGTGGCACGGGCTGGCCTTCTCCCCCGCCCTGGGCCAGATCCGCGAGGCGGTCGAGATCGTCCGCAAGGTCGCCGCCGGCGAGCGCGTCAACCACGAGGGCACGTTCTATCGCGTGAAGAACTTCCGGCTGACCGGGCCGGCGCCGAAGGCGCCCGTGCGCGTCTACCTGGCCGCCCTCGGCCCCGAGATGCTGGAGCTGGCCGGCGAGATCGCCGACGGCGTGCTGCTGAACTGGATCCCGCCCGAGGCGGTGGCGGCCTCGGTCGCTCACCTGGAAGCGGGCGCGCGCCGGGGCGGCCGCACGCTGGACGGCTTCGAGATCGCCTCGTTCGTGCGCACGTGCGTGACCGACGACGCGGCGGCCGCCCGGGAGACGCTGGCCCGGGACGTCACCGGCTACGCCACCGTCGACGTCTACGCCGCTTTCTTCCGCACCGCTGGCTACGAGGACGAGGTGACCGCGATCGGCGCCGCCTGGGGCGCCGGCGATCGCGCGGGTGCCGTGAAGCGCGTATCGCCACGCATGCTCGACGGCCTCGGCGTGGTCGGTGACGAGGCCTTCTGCCGGGCCCGCATCGCCGAGTTCGCGGCCGCCGGCGTCACCCAGCCGGTGATCGTGCCCTTCGCGCCGGCCGGCGCCGATCGCGCGTCGCTCCTGCGAACGCTGCGCACGTTCCCGTGAGCCGATGACCCTGCGCGTCCTCGGCGTGATCCCGGCGCGGCTGGCCTCCACGCGTCTGCCCCGCAAGGTCCTGCGCGAGATCGCCGGCCGCCCGCTCGTGGCCTGGGTCTACGAGGCGGCGCGGCGGTCGCCCGACCTCGACGATGTGCTGGTGGCGACCGACGCCGACGAGGTCATGCAGGCGTGCGCCCGCCACGGCATCCCGGCCGCCCTCACCTCGACCGACCACCCCTCCGGCACTGACCGGGTGTGGGAGATCGCCCAGACGCGTCCCGCCGACGTGTACGTCAACGTCCAGGGCGACGAGCCGTTCGTGACGCCCGCCCACGTCGCCCGTCTGGTCGAGCCGTTTCGCACGGCGTCCGACACGCTGGTCAGCACGCTGTGCATTCGCGCGACGGCCGACGAGATCGACGCCCGCCACGTCAACAAGGTGGTGTTCGGTGCCGGCGGCCGCGCGCTCTACTTCTCGAAGTACGGGATCCCGTTCGACCGGGACGGCCGCGGCGCCGTGCGCTACAAGCACATCGGGCTCTACGCGTATCGCCGGCCGGCCCTGGAGGCGTTCCACCGCCTGCCGCCGTCGATCCTGGAGCGCACCGAGGGGCTCGAGCAGCTGCGCTTCCTGGAGAACGGCATCGGCATCACCGTGATGGAGACGGACGAGGCCACCATCGGCATCGACACCGAGGAGGACTTTCGGGCTGCCGAGGCCCGCCTCACCGCCCACCGGTGAGCCCGCGCGCGCGCATCATCGCGCTCATCCTCACGGCGCAGACGGTGGCCAACGTGGGGCCGCTGGGGATCCCGGCCATCGCCTCGCTCATCCGCGCCGATCTCGGCCTCACGCTGGCCCAGGCCGGCTCCTTTCTCTCGGCGTACTACATCGGACCGGCGCTGGTGTCGCTGCCGGCCGGCACGCTCGTCGACCGCTGGGGCGTCAAGCGGATGCTGGTCCTGGGACAGATCGTGATCGCCGTCGGTCTGCTCGCCGCCAGCACCGCCTCATCGTACGTGCCCTTCACGCTCCTGCTGATCGGCGCGGGATTCGGGTACGGCATTCTGAATCCGACATCGACCAAGGCGGTGATCGGCTGGGCGCCGATCGCGCAGCGGGCCACGCTCGTCGGGGTGAAGCAGGTCGGCCTGCCGCTGGGCGGCATGCTGGGCGCTGCCCTGCTGCCGGCGCTCGCACTCGCGGTGGGGTGGCGGCGGGCGGTCGTCGTGTCGGCCGCGGTGATCGCCCTGGGCGCGGTCGCCAGCCTCCTCGTCTACCACGATCCGCCCGACGCGCCGCTGCCGCCGCTCGTGCCCGGCTCGCGGGGGGCGGTCGCCTCGGTGCTGACCAGCCGGGACCTGTGGCTGGTGTCGCTGGCCACGGCGATCTTCGCCGCCATGCAGACCGTGTGGATGTCGTACCTCGTCCTCTATCTGCAGGGCGCCGTCGGTCTCAGTCTCATGGCGGCCAGTCGCCTGCTCGCCCTCGCCCAGCTCGGCGGCATGACGGGCCGCGTGCTGTTCGGCATCCTGTCGGACCGGCTTTTCGGCGGGCGGCGGCGCTTGCCGCTGGTCCTGGCCGGCGTCGGCTCCGCGGTGTGCACGATCATCATCGCCTCGACCGGCGCCGGTGCCTCCACGACCGGCCTGAGCGTGCTCGCCTTCCTGTTCGGCGTGGTCGGTATCGGCTGGAACGGCGTGCAGCAGACGTGGATGGCCGAGCTGGCCGGCCCGCGGGCGGCCGGCACCGCAGTCGGCCTGGGGCTGGGCGTCGCCTCGGCGGGCGTCACCTTGGGCCCCCTGGCCTTCGGCTACGTCGTGCAGGCGGTCGGCGGCTTCCATGGTCCCTGGCTGGCCCTGGCGGCCTGCATGGCACTGGCGCTCGGGGGGCTATTCCTGGTGCGCGAGCGGCACCGGCCCTGGTAAATACGCGCGCCTCCCCGTACGTCCTACCTGGCGAGCCCGACCTGAAGGTAGGGCCACAGAAACCACGGGAGGTGCGTTCGATGAAAGCACTGAAGATCGTTCGAGCGGCCGCCTTGACGCTGGTCGCCACGCTGGCCACGGCGACCGCCCTCTACGCCGCCGATCCCCCGGCGGCCCCCGACCGGGCCCACCGCTGGGAGGGCCGGCTGCAGCAGAAGCTCGGGCTGACCGAGGACCAGCTCCAGGCCCTCCGCCAGGTGTGGGCGAACCGCGACGTCGAGGCACAGCGCCAGCATTACCGTGCCCTGCACACCGCCCAGGCTGAGCTCCGTCGCCTGGCGCTCAACGGCGGCGACGACACCAAGCTGCAGGCCAAGCAGACCGAGGTCCAGAACCTGCTCACCCAGTCGACCCAGATGCGCGTGGCCGCCCTCAAGCAGGTCGGCCCGATTCTCAACCCCGACCAGCGCGAGACCTTCGCCAAGATGATGGAGCGCGGACCCCGCGGCCATCACCACCGCGGGCCTCGGACCCAGCAGCAGCCGTCCTGACGTCGCCGGGGGCCCGACGGAGCCCCGAACCCTGCCGCGTGGAGCGCCCCGGGACAGCCGGGGCGCTTCTGCGTCCGCCCGTCTTGACATGACGTACTGGGCCCAACATCCTGGCCGCGTGTCGAGGGCGTGAGCGCCTGGCTCACGCAGAGGAGGCGCCGCATGCTCGTGCGATCGCACCGACCGGCCTGGCCGGCGTGACGCCGCAGCTCCGCGCCGGCATCTTGACGCTGGCGCTGACGCTCGTCACGCTGGGCGGCGCCCAGGGTGCATCGACGACCCTCGACTTCGTGACGTTCGACGGCATCGACTACATTCGCTGGCTGGAGGAGCCGGGTCGCGCGCTCACGCGCGAGGATCTCGGCAGCGAGTTCGCCACCGTCGAGTGCTCGCTCGGCGAGGATGTCCGCGGATGTCCGTACGGTCGCGACGCTGGCGCCGCCTTCCTGCCGGCCGGTACGTGGATGTACGCGGTGCGTGGCTACGCGACGCGTTTCCGGCTGGCCGCCGTGTGGCGGGACCGCGTCTTCCTCTACCAGGTCTGGCGCAACCCCCGCGCCCGACATGGTGGCGACCTCTATGACATCGTGGGGAAGGTGCGGGCCATCGACGTCCGGCGCGGGGAGCCTACGGCGCGCGCGGGTGCGAAACGTCGATCACCGCGGCCCGCGACCTCGAGGCGCTCGTCGCCATGATGGCCGGCGGCGCCGTCCGTCCTCCCCAGGCGCATCCGGTCGCCGAGCTCCGCTACTGGATCACCTTCTGGCTCGCCGACGGCACCACGCTCGGTCGCCCCTATTTCGCGGAAACGCGCGAGCTGATGGGCGGCCTCGCGCTGCCCCCGGAGTTCAACGACGCGCTCGATCGCTGTCCGGGCGGACGACGATGATCGTTCCTGGCCGGTCCCTAGGGACTCCGCCTGACCTTCTGAAGTGACCAGGCGCCAGTTCCTCATCTCGATCGCGGTCGTTGGATGGCTCGGGGTTCGGCCGGCGCGCGGCCGTGCGCAAGACGAACGCGACGTCTACGGCGACATCGTGAAGTGGCTCAAGATCCTGTTTCGGCCGCTCTCCGAGATCGGGGAGCTCATCGACCAGACTCGTTTCGTCGCCTCTCTCACGGATCTCGCGACCACCTTCGAGGCCATGCTCAACGACACGCGCGAGATCGTCGAGATTCTGGAACGGCCTCAGCTCGACCGCTACGCGCTGACGCAGGTCGGGACGCGCCTGTCCGAGAGAGTCGGGCCGTGCTCCGCGCAGCTGACCGACGTCGCGCACGTCTTGAGGCCGGGGTACAGGGAACAGGGCGAACGCACCGCATCAGACCTGCCGGACGCGGTGTCGGGTCAGGGAACGTGGTTGGCCGCGATCCTGTCCCCGTCCGTCCCGGACCACGACGTACGAAGGCTGGCTCGCAACGCCAAGGGCTCGGCCAAATCCCTGGGGAGAGTCACGTCGGAGCTGAGACGTCTGATCGCCTTCATCCCGAGCCACACCGACGCCGCGCGGGGGCCGTGCAAAGGATGGCAATGGCGGAAATGCCCCGAAAACTCCGTCACTGAGCCGAGTCTCAAGCGGCACCGGTGACCCGCGATGTTCGGTGGCCGGGCCAGTTCCATGCGATGCTTGGGCCCGTGACGGCCGAAGTTCGCTCCTTCTGGCGCTTGCGGCGGTGCCCACTCGAGCGGATGTCGCTGCGACAGGTGCTCGCGGCCTACGTCCGCCATCCCGCCGTCGGCACCTACCTCGCGCTCGTCGCGGCCAGCGTGATCGTCGCCGCCCTCCTGCGCTCGCCCTCGACCAGTGGCCTGGCCCTGGCCGGCGCCGCGGCCGCCGCTCTCGTCATTTACCCGTTCGCGGAGTATCTGCTGCATCGCTTCGTGCTCCACGGACGTTTCCTGTACCGCTCGCCTCGCACCGTCGACCTGTGGAAGCGGATCCACTACGACCACCACCGAGATCCCGACGACCTCCGCGTGCTGTTCGGCGCGCTGATCACGACGCTGCCCACGATCGCGATTCTCACGCTCCCCACCGGAGCTCTGATCGCCGGGACCGCCGGGGCCGCGATCACCTTCGGCGCCGGCGCGGCGAGCATGCTGATCTACGAGTTCGTCCACTGCGTGCAGCATCTGCCCTACGCGCCGCGTGATCCGGTGCTGCGCCGCCTGAAGCGCCAGCACCTGCTCCACCACCTGCACAACGAGCGCGGCAATTTCGGGATCACCAGCAGCTTCCTCGACCATCTTGCCGGCACCTACTACCCGCGAGCCAGCGAGGTGCCGCGCAGCCCCACCGCCTTCGACCTCGGCTACACCGCCGCCGAGCGCATTCGCTACCCGTGGCTGGCGGAGCGCTCGGAGCCCGGTGACGCCGACCGCTGAGGAGTCCCGCCGCCCACTCCGGGTGGTGCCTGCCGACCGGGGCCGCGCCCGCTCCGATTTCCTCCGGGTGCCCTGGCCGCTCTACGCGAGCGATCCGGCGTGGGTGCCGCCGCTCCTGCTGGAGCGCCGGCTGCAGCTCTCGCATCGGCGCCCCTTCTTCGCGCACGCCCGGGCGGCGTTCTGGGTCGCCTATCGAGGCACAGAAGCCGTCGGGCGTATCAGCGCCCAGGTCGATCGCCTCCACCTGGAGCGCCACCGCGACGGCGCGGGCTTCTTCGGCCTCCTCGAGGCGCAGGACGACCCCGAGGTGTTCGCGGCGCTCGCGAGCCGGGCCGAGGAGTGGCTGAGGAGCCAGGGCCTCACGCGCGTACGCGGGCCCTTCGACCTGTCGATCAACGAGGAGTGCGGGCTGCTGATCGACGGGTTCGGCACGCCGCCGATGATCATGATGCGCCACGGCCGGCCCTACTACGCGGCCCGTCTCGAGGAGTGCCGCTACCGCCCGGCCAAGGACCTGCTGGCGTACCGGCTGACGGACTCGGTGGAGATGACGCCGGTCATGCGGGCGGCGATCGCGAAGCTCGAGGACGTGCGCATCCGACCGCTGCGGCGACGACACATGCGCGAGGAGCTCGACATCCTGCGCGACATCTTCGCGGATGCGTGGGCCGACAACTGGGGCTTCGTGCCGTTCACGGCGGCGGAGTTCGAGGAGCTCGGCTGGGTGCTGCGCTTCGTGGTCGACGACGAGTTCGTCCAGATCGCCGAGGTGGGCGGCGCGCCCGCCGCCATGCTGGTGCTCCTGCCCAACGTCAACGAGCTCATCCGCGACCTGGATGGCCGCCTGCTGCCGTTCGGGTGGGCGCGGCTGCTCGTCCGTCTCCTCCGGCGGCGGCCCCGGACCGGCCGGGTGGCGTTGATGGGCGTGCGCAAGCGCTACCAGCGCACGCCGCTGGGGCTCGGCCTCGCCTGCCTGGTGATCGACACCGTGCGCCGGGCGGGGCGCGCGCTGGGTGTCCGGGAAGTGGAGCTGTCCTGGATCCTCGAGGACAACCTGGGCGTGCGCCGCATCCTCGAAGCGCTCGGCGGCGACCCGTACAAGCGGTACCGGATCTACGAGAAGGAGCTCGTGTGACCGGCCGGGCCTTCACGGCGGTGGTCCTGGCCGGCGACCGCACACCGGACGATCCGGTGGCCCGAGCCGCCGGCGTGCCGTGCAAGGCGCTGGCCCTCGTGGGCGGTCGGCCGATGGTCCATCGTGTCCTCGACGCCCTCGGGGCGGCGCGCGACGTCGGCGCGCGCATCCTCTGCGGGCCGCGACGCGACGCGCTCGAGCAGGACGCCGGGCTCCGTGGCCTGGTCGACAGCGGGAGCGTGGAATGGCTGGCGCCCGCGGCCACGCCCAGCTTGAGCGCGGCCGCGGCGCTGGAGCGCGTGCCGGCGGCCGTCCCGGTGTTGCTCACGACCGCCGATCACGCACTCCTCACGCCGGCCGTCGTCGACTACTTCTGCGAGGCGGCCCGCGCCACCGGCGCCGACGTCGTCGTCGGACTCGCGCGGGCCGAGCAGGTGATCGCGGCCTTTCCGAGAACGCGGCGGACCATCCTCCGGTTGAAGGGCGGCGGCTACTGCGGCTGCAACCTGTTCGCGTTCCTCACGCCGACCGGACGCGGGGCCGCCGAGTACTGGCGCCGCGTCGAGCAACAGCGCAAGCGCCCGCTCCGGCTCGCCGCCGGCCTGCTCGGCTGGTCCGCGATCCTCGACTACGCGCTAGGACGCTTGACGCTGGAGAGGGCGCTGGCGCGGACGGCACGACGACTGGGGCTCCGGACCGGCTCCGTGATCCTGCCGTTCCCCGAAGCCGCGGTGGACGTCGACAGCGTGGAGGATCTTCAGCTGGTGCGCGCGCTCGTCGAGTCGAGAGGTTGATCCGCCGGGCTCCCCACGACGCTCAGGGCCCGGGCGATGTCGGCGGGCGAGTCGATCTCCGCCCACTTGAGCCCCTGGATGCTCTCCGTCCACACGTGGCCGTGCTCGGCCATCTCGTCGATCACGGACAGGTACCAGGCGTGCACCGCGTCGGCCCGGCGCAGCGTCTGCCCGATCGCCTCCCGGAAGAGCGCAGACCCGGTGCCGCGGAACACCATCACGCCGATCGACTCGGCGCCGACGATCTCGGGGGCCAGCCGCTTGCCGACTCTGCGCAGCCGCCCCTCGGCGTCGAGGCTGACCTTCATGTCGTCCGCGTCGTAGGCCTCCTTGTGGTCGACCGCGAGGCGGACCGGCCGGGGCGGCGAGGCAAGCAGCCGCTGCAGCACGGCCGGCTCGAACAGCGTGTCGCCGTTCAGGAGCACGAAGTCTCCGGCCATTTCCTCCCGCGCGATCCAGCAGCTGACGAGATTGTCGGAGATGCGGAAGAAGGGGTTGTAGAGGAACTGCGTGTCGGGCGCCGCACTGCGCCCGGCCAGGAACGCTTCGACGTGCTCGCTGCCGAACCCCGTGACGACCGTCACGCGCGAGATGCCGCAGCGGGCGAGCGCGTCGAGCTGCCAGTCGAGGATCGTGCGCTCGTGGACGGGGAGCAGGCACTTGGGCATGGTCGCGGTCAGCGGAAGCAGGCGCCGGCCTTGCCCGGCGCTCAGTATCACGGCCGTGGTCATCCCCGCACGGTATCATGAAGACCCTCATGGCTCCTCGTGCGATCGTGCGCCGGCGGTTCCAGCTGGGGGGCGGGCTTCTCGGACGGTACATCGTCCGCGAGATTGCCGTGCCGGCCCTGGCCGTCGCGTCCATCCTCATCGTCGTCTTCGTCAGCTATCTCCTGGCCCGCTTCCTGGCCGACGTGGTCGACGGCCTGCTGCCGTCCCGGACGCTCGCCTTCCTCGTCCTGCTGCGGACGGTGATCGCGCTCGAGGTGCTGGTCCCGATCACTCTCCTTCTCGGCGTCGTCATGGCGCTCGGCCGGCTCCACACCGATTCCGAGATGATCGCGATGTCGGCGCTCGGCGTGAGCTCCGCCCGCATCGCCCAGGCCGTCGCCCTGCTGGCCGTGGTGCTGGCCGTGGGGGTGGCCGCGCTGTCGCTGGTCGTGCGGCCGTGGGCCTACGAGAAGAGCTACCGCCTGCGGGCCGAGGCCAGCGCCGAGGTGGACCTGGACCGGTTCAAGGCCGGGCGCTTCTACGCCAAGCAGCGCGGCGAGCACGTGGTCTTCGCCGAGAGCGGTGACACGGCCACCGGGCGACTCTCGGGCGTGTTCGTGCACAACGAGGAGCGGGGAATCCGGCGCGTGGTGTTCGCGCAGAGCGCCTACCAGCGCGTCGATCCGGTGACCGGTGACCGCACCCTGGTCATGCTGCACGGGCGCCACTACCGGATCTCCCTCGGCGAAGGCCGCGATCGCGTCATCGGATTCGAGCAGGTGGAGATGCCCCTGAAGAACGAAGAGGTCGTGACGGAGTATCGTCGCAAGTCCGCCCTCACGGCGACCCTGGCGCAATCCCGCGATCCGATGGACATCGCCGAGCTGCAGTGGCGCATCACCACCCCGTTGGCCACGGTGTTCCTGGCGCTCCTCGGTATTCCGCTCAGCCGTGCCGTGCCGCGGCAGGGCCGCTATGCCCGCTTCGCCACCGCCGTGCTCGCCTACGCCGCCTACTACAACCTCAAGGCCGCCGCCAAGGCGTGGGTGGAGCGCGGGAAGATCGGGCCGATGCCGGGGCTGTTGTGGGTCGACGTGCTGCTCGCCATCGTCGTGCTGCTCCTGCTCTGGCAGCCCTGGACGAGGGGACGATGGCGGCGCTGAAGCCTCGGCCGCGGCCCCCGCGCGTGTGGGGGCTGCGCACGCTCGACCACTACGTCGCCCTCACCCTGGTGCGCCAGTACCTGCTCGCCCTCGGCGCGCTGGTCGCGGTCTTCACCATCTTCGCCTTCGTCGAGGAGCTCGACGACCTGGGCAAGGGGCGCTACCGGCTCAAGGACGCCGCCGTCTTCGTCCTGCTGACGACGCCCCGGCGCGCCATCGACCTGGCCCCGGTCACCGCGCTGCTGGCCAGTCTCACCGCGCTCGGCTCGCTCGCCAGCGGGCGCGAGCTGGTGGCCATGCAGGCCGCGGGCCTCTCGCCCCTGCGGCTCGCCTGGTCGACGCTCCGACCCGGCCTGTTGTTCGTCGCCGCCGCCGTGGCGCTCGGGCAGTTCGTGGCGCCGCCGCTCGATCGCGTTGCCCACGTGAGCACGCGCCCAGGCGCTCTCCGCCACGGTGGCGATCCAGTCCGACCACGGGTTCTGGTCGCGGGCCGACCATCGCTTCCTCCGCGTGCGCGACATCCGCGGTGGCGGAATCCTGGGCGGCGTCGAGATCTACGAGTTCGACGCTGAGGGGCGACTCCGGCGCTTCACGTTCGCCGAGCGGGCCGACATCCGCGGCGGCCGCGAATGGCGGCTCATCGACGTAGTGCAGAAGGACTTCGAGGCCGATGGCGTCGTCCGGCGCCAGCTGCCAAGCCTGGCCTGGGAGTCGTTCCTCAACACCCAGCAGGTGGACATGCTGGCATTGCAGCCGGCGATCCTCTCGTTATCGGACCTGTATCAGTACGTCCGCTATCTCAGGGCGAGCGGCCAGGACTCGGCCAGTTACGAGCTGGCGCTGTGGCAGAAGGTCAGCATGCCATTAGCCGTCACCGCCATGACGCTGCTATCGGTTCCCTTCGTGCTGGGCGCGATGCAGATGGCGAGCACCGGACAGCGCATGATGGTCGGCTCGCTGGTGGGCGTGGGATTCCACCTCGCGAGTCAGGTGACGGCGCGGCTGGGTCTTCTGCTGAACGTGAACCCGGCCGCTACCGCGTTGGCGCCGGCCCTCGTGGTGCTGGCGGTGACGGTGTGGCGGTTTCGCCGTATCGGCTGAGCGGACCCGTTGCCGTGAGCAAGGGCCGGGCGGTACCGTCGGGCACGAAGCGGCCGGTGACGGGCTCGTAGACGCGCGTGGAGAGCCAGACCTGCCAGCGCTCACCGTCCCGCTCGAGGCGGTACACGTGATAGCGCGCGCGCCGCTCGGGCTCGGATGCGATGGAGGACGCCGACGACACTCCGACCACGGCGGCGCGGCCCGTCGCCGTCTCGAGGCTGCCGATGGAGACCCGGTGGGTGTGGCCGTGCAGCACCAGGTCCACGCCCTCGGCCTGGAGCACCGCTCGCAGGCGCACCCCGTCGACCAGCCGCTTGCGCCAACCGGTCGTCTCGGCCAGTGGCGGATGGTGCAGCAGCACGATGCGCACGAGCCCGCGGCGGCGCCCATCGGCCAGCACACGCGCGAGGGCGTCGAGCTGGCGCGACCCGACCTCGCCCACTGCAAGCAGCGGCGCCGACGGCCTGGCCGTGGAGAGCCCGACGAAGACCGCGGGACCGCGCACGCGGACGCTGGGGAACGCCGCCGCTTCGCATCCCGGGTCGGAATCGAAGAACGGCGTCCAGCGGCCGATCGTCTGCGCCCAGTCGCTGCCCGCGTACGCGTCGTGGTTGCCGGGGACCACGCTGAGCGCCGGCGCCGGGGCGAGCGCGTCGAGCCACCGCCGCACCTGCTCGCACTCGTGCGGCAGACCCAGGTGCGTGAGATCGCCGGTCACGACCACGTGATCGGCCTCGACGCCGCGCAGGTCATTCACCAGTGCCGCGAGGACCTCGGGCCGGTGGCGGTGCCGGCGGCTCAGGCGCCAGGACAGGTAGCTCAGGGCCCGCTTGCCGAGAAGATCGGCGGCCCGCACCGGTGCCGGACAGGACAGGTGAGGATCAGACAACTGAGCGAATGTGAGCATCCGAGGCCATAATAGCCTTCCGTGAGCCTGTCGAACAGAACCGCCTCTGCTCCGGTTCCGGTCCACGCGCGAATCCTCGCCGACACCGCCGTGCGTCTGTGGGGCCTGTCGCCGCGCGAGCGACTCACGCGGCTCCTGCGCCGAGCCCGTGTCGCGCACGTCGGGGATGCCGCGGAGCCCGTGCCCCCCGAGTGCTCGATGGTCCTGATGCGCGGCGACTACGTCTACGACGACCGCGTCGTCACCGCCCTCGTGCGCACGCCGAACGTGCTGCTCCGGGTGACGGACGACGATGGTCCGGCCATCGTGGCCGCCCACGTGCCGGCCGCGCTGGCCACCCGAGCCCGTGACGTCGTGAGCGGCGCGGCCTCCCCCGACATGCCGGGTGTCGTGGTCAAGGAACCGGCGTCACTTGCCTCGGCGTCCCAGGTGCAGCTGCGCAAGCTCGAGCGGCCCTTCGTGCGCCGGGCGCGACCCGAGCAACGGCGCGAGCTGGAGGATCGGCTCTTCACGGGCGCCTACAAGGGCGTGACCGACCTCGTCACCAAGTGGGTCTGGCCGCGGCCGGCTCGGTGGGTGACCGGCCTCTGCGTCACCGCCGGGCTCCGTCCCAACCACGTCACGCTGTTCGGTTTGGCCATGGTCATCCTGGCCGGCCTCGCGTTCGCGTACGGCGAGCGCGGCTGGGGGCTGGCGGCGGCCTGGCTGATGACCTTCCTCGACACCGTGGACGGCAAGCTCGCGCGCGTGACGGTGACATCGAGCCGCTTGGGACACTGGCTCGACCACGGCGTGGATCTCATCCATCCGCCGCTCTGGTACATCGCCTGGGGCCTCGGTCTTCAGACGTTCGCGCCCGGTGTGTTCAATCTGTCGCTGGCGGGGACGCTCGGGGTGATCGTGGCCGGCTACGTGATCGGGCGGCTCGTCGAGGGTGTGTTCCACCTCATCGCGCCCTTTTCCATCTTCTTGTGGCGCCGCCTCGATTCGTACTCGCGCCTGATCACCGCCCGCCGCAACCCCAACTTGATCTGGCTTACCACCGGCGTGCTGCTCGGCCGGCCCGATCTCGGCCTGGCGGCCGTCGCCGCCTGGACTGCGGTCTCGAGCCTCGTGCTGCTTATCCGTCTCGCCATGGCCGCTCGCGAGCGTTACGCCTCGGGTCCGCTGCGCTCCTGGCTCGTCGATGTCGCCCAGGATCCACCGGCGCGGTCACTGGCGACGCGCATCTTCGCGACCTCGGCCGGCGACTGATGAGCGGGGAGCGGCTCGACTCGACGATCCGCCCGGTCGTCCCGGTCGTGGGCGGACGATCACTGCGGGTCGGGTTCCTCCACAACCCGCGCAGCGGCGGCAACCGCCGCCGTGCGGGCGCGGTGGGCGAGGTGCTCGACGCGCACGCGGAGGTGCGGCGGCACGACGTCGAGACTCCCGCGGACGTCGCCGCCGCGCTCGAAGATTTTGCTCGGCACGAGATCGACGTCGTCACGATCAACGGTGGCGATGGAACGGTGCAGGCCGTGCTGACCGCCGTCCTCGGCGACCGGATCTTCGAGTCGCCGCCGCTCCTCGCCGTGCTCACCGCCGGGACGACCAGCATGATCGCGGGTGATGTCGGCGTGCGGGGCGGGCGCGCCGCGGGCCTGCGGCGACTGCTCGGCTGGGCCCGCTCGCCCGATACCGGCGCGCACCTGGTGGAACGCGGGGTGGTACGGCTCGAGCACTACCCCGGGGCCCGGCCGCTCTTCGGCATGTTCTTCGGCACCGCCGCCATCGAGCAGGGCATTCGCTTCGGCCTCGAGCGGGTCCACACCAAGGGCGTGGTGGGCGAGGCGGGGGCGGCGCTGACGCTGACCGCGCTGCTGCTCGCGCTGGCGCGGGGCGGGGCCGGCATCGTGACTCCCGTCCCCATCACGGCGGCCGTGGACGGCGAGAGCCCGCAGCGTCACGACCACCTGGTGCTCATGGTCACGACGCTCGAGCGACTCGTGCTCGGGCTCCGCCCGTTCTGGGGACAGGGCCCCGGCCCCCTGCGCTATACCGCCGTCCTCGGCCGGCCGCGCCGCCTGCTCGCGGCTCTGCCGCGCGTGCTGCGCGGCCGCGCGGGCGGCGCGGCTACCGTCGACAACGGCTACAAGAGCCGCAACGTGGACGAGGCGCGGTTCTGGCTGGAGGCCGGATACACGCTGGACGGCCAGATGTTCACGGGCGAGCCCGGACGCGGACCGATCGTGCTTCGCGACGGAGGGCGAGTCACCTTTGTCCGCTGCTGATCCCATCTTCCCGGTGCCGGCCGGCGCGCACGCGCTGGCGCACGCGCTGCGGGCGCGCCATGGCGACGCCGTCCAGGCCATCCTCCTGTATGGCTCCTGCTACCGCCGGGGCGACGACCGCGACGGGCTCGTGGATCTCTACCTGCTCGTCGACGGCTACCGATCCCTGCACGGGACCGGCCTGGCCGCGCTCGTCAACCGGCTGCTGCCCCCGAACGTGTATCTGCTCGAGACACCGATCGGCGAGCGGGTGCTCCGCGCAAAGTACGCGGTGCTCTCGCTCGATGCGCTGGAGCGCGGCACCAGCCGCCGGGCGTTCCACTCGTACTTCTGGGGGCGCTTCGCCCAGCCGACGGCGCTGCTCTACGCCCGCACGGACGCGATCGCTGCGCGCGTGCGCGCCGCGCTGGCCGAGGCGGTCGCGACGTTCGTCGCGCGCGCCGTGCCGATGCTGCCGGATGAGTTCGACGCGCGGATGCTATGGCAACACGGTCTCGTGCTGAGCTACCGAGCCGAGCTGCGCGCCGAGCGGGCCGAGAGCGTGCACGCCCTCTACGCCGCCGCGCCCGCGCACTACGCCAGTCTCACGCGGGCCGCACTGGCCCGGATGCCATCCGTCGCGACGTCCGTCGGCGCGGCGGAGGCCGGGCGCTATCGCGTCCAGCTCCCGGCCGCGGTTCGGCTGCGCGGCCGCCTCGGCTGGGGGGGCCGGCGCGCGCTTGGCAAGACGCTGTCCGTCCTCCGATTGGCCAAGGGCGTGTTCACGTTCCGGGGTGGACCCGACTACATCCTGTGGAAGATCCAGCGGCACTCGGGCGTCGCGGTGGACGCGTCGCCACGCGCGCGGCGCCACCCCCTGCTGGCGGCGTGGGGCGTCGTGTGGCGGCTCTACCGCCGCCGCGCGTTCAGGTAGGGCGCTCGCGCACGAGCCGACGCACCCGCACGACGGCCCGCTGGAGATCGTCGGGCGCGCCGGTCCCCACGGCCCGCGCCTCGACCACGCGGTGCACGCGCGTGAGGTCGCGCGTTCGCTTGATCAGCCCCAGGTCCACCAAGCGATCCCAGAGGCGGCCGATCCAGTCCTGTTGACGGACGGTGCCGCGCACGCTCGGGCGCGACTGCCGCCGCTCCACCCATCGCTGCACACGGCGCGTCGTTCGCCATCGCCAGTCCGCTCGCTCAGGTAGGGGAAGGATCGAGACCGGCTTACCGGTGGCGCAGGCCTCGGCGAGCATCGACGCGCTGTCGCCGGTGACGATGAATCGGTCGGCGAGGGCCAGGTACGCCAGATACGGATTGTCCGGATCGTCGGGCTGCCAGCGGTGGAAGTGGCCGGCCCCACGCGCAGCAGCCGCCAGCGCCTCGACCGCGGGGGCGCGCACTCGTGGTCCGCACGTCACGACGAGAGTGCCGCCGAGCGCTCGCGCATCATCACTGGCCTGCCGACCGAATCGCTCCGCGGTCGTCGGATCGAGAACGTACGGCGGACTGTCACCGCCGACCAGCAATGCCACGAGCGGCCGCGGGAGCGCCGCCAGCTTCGGCGCCCAGCGCGCACGCGCCTCGGCGCTGCGGGAGGCGTCGGGACGAATGATGGGCAGTGCGTTGTGCAGGACGTTGGGCCGCTGCGGCAACCCATACTGCGGCGTCGTGACCACCAGGTCGAAGCATCGGAGCGGGGCCCACGGCCGCCCGATGTGCACGAGCCGAGCCCGACCGGCCGACTGCTTGCGGATCCACCGCGCGACCGGCGCGCTCCGCCGGCCGGCGGCGATCACCACGTCCGGCCATGGCGGGACGAGCGCACTCGAGGCCCGGCGATCGAGGCTGAGCAGCGAGGCGCCGAGCAAGAGGTTCCACCACTTGTAGCGGCGCGTGTAGGTCAGCCGCTTGGCTTCGGCGGGCCACCCGAGCGCCTCGGCGAGGCCACGTATCTGCGCGTTGTCGCCCTCGCGCTCGCCGAGGAGCGTCCACACGCGGGGTGGGGCGTCGGCGTCGTCCGGCCGCGACTCGAACGAGACCACCTCCCGGCCGCCGAGCCGTCGGCGACGGTGCACGTCGAGGCGCCACGAAATCTTGGGATACTGGCCGCCCGCGGCCGCCACCACCTGGCGCCAGCGCGCGGCAACCGGCGCCAGTCGCCGCACGCCGCCGGCGTCCACGGCGATGTAGACGAGTTGCCGCGCGTGCGCGAACAGCTCGTCCACGACCCACGGCGTGTCCTCGATGGGCAGCCGCTCCAGCAGATCGGCGGCGACGACGGCATCGGCCTGGCCGGCGGGCCACTCGAGGCCGGCGGCGAGGTCGAACGCGGCGACGTCGACGGGCCCCTCGAGCCCGTCGGCCGCCGACGCCACGCCGCCGACGCGACAGTCGAGCACCGAGTGGATGCCGAGCGCCCCCGCCAGCCGGCCGAACGCCTGGCCCACCGGCGCCCACCCGCGACGCCCCCCCGGCCGCGAGCCGCGGTGGCGCGCCAGGGCCTCGGCGAAGCGCGCGCTCGGCTGCGCACGGGTGAAGACGCGAAAACCCTCCGCATCGGCGGCCCGCTCGAGATCGAGCCAGAGCTCCGCGAGGGGATGCGGGTGATACGAGTACTGCTCGGGGAACGGCTGCCACGGCTGCAGGTGCAGGGTGGTGTAGTGGAGAACTCCGGACTGTCCCCGGACATACTCCAGATCACGCGCGTTCCAGCCGGGAGCGAGCGCGCCCCACCGATCCGGCGTCGTCGCCGCCTGCCGGGTGAGCGCGTCCTTGTCCGCCCGCCGAGCCTGGGCGAGGTTCCACACCGATTCCATCCGCGCGCAGTCGATCAGCATCACGGAGGTGTCGTCGGGGGAGATCGCGAGGTAGCCGTGCGGGCCGATGTCGAGATCGAAGAGCAGGCCAGGGTCGTCGAGGTAGATCTGGTCGACGTCGTTGTAGATGGCGCGGCCCCGGCGGCCGGCAAGCTCCGGAATGGCGAAGCGATAGTTGGTGAAGCCGGTGCGCCAGCCTCGCCGGTCGAAGTCCGGCAGGTCTCGCATCAGGTGGATCTCGTACACGCGCGCGGGATCGCGGACCCGCTCGATCGAGTACACGAACACGCGCTCGGCCCGCCACTGGCCGTCCTCGGTACCGACAAACATCCGCACCGGGGGCTTCGGGCTCGGGACATGCCCCGCGCGGACTGACAGCGTGACGACGTCGAGCGTCATCTCTGAGTGGGGGCCCCGACATGGCCCCCACACCCCCACCGCTCGGCCGCGCCCCGGCCAAGCCGGGGCGCTCCTCGATCTCGCCCTTCGGCCTGAGTGGGGGCCCCGAATGGCCCGCCCACCCCCACCGCTCGGCCGCGCCCCGGCCAAGCCGGGCGCTCCTCGATCTCGCCCCTCGGCCTGAGTGGGGGTCATGTCGCGGCCCCGGCTCAGTGGTGGTGGCGGTTCGTCGGGGTCAGCGAAGCGCGGCGAAGGCGCCGGCGATGCGCTCAATTTGCTCAGGCGTGTGGGCCGCGCCGACGCTGCACCGGAGCAGGCTGCCCCCGTTGGGCGCGGCCGGCGGCACGACCAGATTGACGTAGACGCCCTGGGCGAGGAGCGACCGCCAGAACACCAGTCCATCCTCGGGGCTCTTCATCATGACGGCCACGATGGGACTGGGCTCCGGGCCGAGCGAGAACCCGAGCGCGCTCAGGCGCCCGTAGAGATGATGGGCGTTTTCCCAGAGCCGTTTGCGCAGCTCGGGCCGGGCCTGCAGCAGCGCGAGGGCCGCGCGAGCCGAGGCGACGACCGAGGGCGAGGGCGAGGCGGTGAACAGGTACGGACGGCTGGCGTAGCGCAGGCTGTCGAGCTCGGGATGGTCGCTGGCGCTGAAGCCGCCGATCGTACCAAGGCTCTTGCTGAAGGTACCGACCACGAAGTCGACCGCCTCCTCGACGCCGGCTTCCTCGGCGAGGCCACGGCCATGGGCGCCAAGCACGCCGAACGAGTGGGCCTCGTCCACGAGCAGGTAGGCGCCGTATTGGTGCTTGAGGTCGGCGATCGACACGAGCGGCGCCCGGTCGCCCAGCATGCTGTAGATGCCTTCGACCACGATCAGCGCGCGAGTGCTGCGCTCGCCCAGCCGCTTCAGCCGGGTATCCAGGTCCTCCACGTTGTTGTGGCGGAAGCGGATGATCTCGGCCGTCCCGAGACGGCAACCGTCGTAGATGCTGGCGTGGCAGTCGGCGTCGATGAGGATGACGTCGTCCCGGCCGGTCAGCGCCGAGAGCATCCCGAGGTTGGCGAGATAGCCCGTGGAGAAGACGATGGCTTCGCGCCGGCGGAAGAACGCGGCCAGCTCGCGCTCGAGCGCGGCGTGCGCCGCGAAGGTGCCGTTGGCCATTCGCGAGCCGGTCGTGCCGGTGCCTTCCTCGCGGAGCGCCGCGCACGCCGCCTCGATGCAGACCGGATCGAAGGTCAGGCCCAGGTAGTTGTTGGTCCCGGCCAGGATCGTGCGGCGGCCGTCGATAACGCCCTCGGTGGCCGAGATCACCTTCTCGACCACCGTTCCGAAGGGAGAGACCCCTTCATCGAGGAGCGCACGGCGAGCTGTCGCGACGGCGCGGAGATTGTCGAGCACGGCCGTCAGCGCCGCTCGATCAACTGCTGCAGCTGCTCGGCGAGATCGCCGACCGTGCGCACCTCGGCGAGCACGTTCAGCGGGATCGACATGTCGAAGCGCCCCTCCGCCGCCAGCAGGACTTCCATCGCCTGGAGCGAGTCCAGACCCACGTGGGTCAGGAGGTCGGTCTCCTCTTCCAGCCTCCGTCCCTTCGCGAAGGGCTCGAGCAGCTCACAGGTCTGCGTCAAGATATCTCGGTACGTCATGTCTCGGTCCGTCGGCATGAGCCAACACCCTCTGGCTTGCGCGCGCTGAGCGTCGGGTCACCGAGCGTCCGCCGGAGACCTTCATCCAGTCGGATCCGGGGACGCCAGCCCGTGGCGTCAGCGAGCGCGGCATTGTCGCAAATCCATTCAGGATGAAAGATCTCCCGCACCTTGCCTGGCGTCAACATCGGCGTCCCGCCCAGAATGCGCGCACCGAGGACGTTCAGCCGGGACAGGCCCCCGAGCAGCCGGGCCGGCACGGACACCCGCAGCACTGCTCGGCCGCGATACCGCTCGGCCGCGGCAACGACGTCGTCCATCGCGTAACCCGAGGGCTGGCCGTCGTCCAGCTCGAACACGCGGCCGGTCCCGCCCATGACGACCAGCCGGGCCACGGCCTCGGCCAGGTCGTCGACGTAGATGAGCGAGAAGCGTCCGTGGGGCGATCCAATCATCGGCGCGATGCCGCGGGTCATCCAGCGCAGGAGCGGCAGCAGCTCCCGGTCACCGGGGCCGTAGACGACCGGGGGCCGCAGCACGGTCCACGCCGGCGCGGCGAGGAGCGCCTGCTCACCGCCACGCTTGCTCGCGGCGTAGGGGGACAGCTCCGGGTGGCGGGCGGCCAGCGATGAGAGGTGGACGATGGACGGCACCGGCTGCTCGGCGAGGCTCGCGCGCACGAGCTGCGCCACACCGTCCACGTTGACCGGATCGAAATCGCGCGCCGAGGCGCCGCGCACGGCGCCCGCGCAATGCACCACGGCCCGCGCGCCGCGCACGAGACGCCGGAGACTCTCCGGGTCGTCGAGCGCCCCCACGACGTGCTCGACGCCGGCCGGCAGCGGCGTCACGTCGGAAGTCGGTCGCACGAGGGCGCGCACCTTGAAGCCCGCCGACTCCAGCCGCCGCGTGAGCGTTCGGCCGATGAACCCCGTGGCTCCTGTCAGCGCAACCGTGGCGACCATGCAACGGGCGGCGCCGCGCCCTGGAGGCGCTGGAGGAAGTCGGCTCGGGCCCCCGCTCGCGACAGCTTGCCCGACGATGTCCGAGGCAGCGTGTGCGGCGGCACCAGCTCGATGAGGCACCGGACTCCGATCTCCTCGAGGATCGCGGTCTGCAGCCGCTCGACGAGTGCCGCCCGCTGGGCCGGATCGGCGACCCGGCACTGCACCACCATGGCCGCCATCTCCTTGCCGCCCGGTGCCGGGACCGAGAACGCGGCGGCGGCGCGGCCGCGGACCTCCGCCTGCTGCGCCGCGATGTACTCGAGATCCTGCGGCCAGATGTTCCGCCCGTTGATGATCAGCAGATCTTTGCGGCGGCCGGTGATGACGAGGCTGCTGCCGACACGATAGCCGAGATCGCCGGTGTCGAGCCATCCGTCGGGAGACAGCACCTCCTCGGTGGCCGCCGTGTCGGCGAAGTAGCCCGGGTTGACACTGGGGCCGCGCACGAACACGGTGCCGCAGCGGCGTGCCGGCAGGGCGTGTCCCTCTTCGTCACGGACCTCGACCTCGAAGCCGGGCAGGGCCTGGCCGCAGTTGACGAAGCGGCCGACCTCCGCATCCGCCGGTGTGTCGTCGATCGGCAGCGCGATCCGCGACTCGGCCAGCCGGACCCGGTCGATCCGATCGACGCGAAGCCCGGTGTCGAGCGGGGAGAAGCTCACCGCCAGCGAACACTCGGCCATGCCGTAGCAGGCCACGAACGCTCGGCGATCGAAGCCGGCCGCAGCGAACCGGTCGGCGAACTGCTCGAGAGCGTCTGGCCGGACCATCTCGGCTCCGACGCCGGCCACCCGCCAGGCGCTCAGATCGAGCCGCTCGATCTCCTCCCCACGAAGCCGCTGGGCACAGAGCTCGTAGCCGAAGGTCGGGCTGAAGGCGATGGTGCCGCGGGTCTTCGAGATCAGCGTCAGCCACTGCAGGGGGCGCTTGGCAAACTCGGTCGGGCTCATGTAGTCCACGGACACCTGCGAGGCCATCGGCGCGAGCACGAAGCCCACGAAGCCCATGTCGTGGTAGTAGGGCAGCCACGAGACGGCACGGTCGCCGGCACGGATCGCGAGGCCGTGATTCAGGATCCCCGTGAGGTTGTTCATCAGCGCGGCCTGCGTGACCACCACACCCCGCACGGACCGGGTCGTTCCCGACGTGTACTGCAAATACGCGGTGTCCTCGGGTCCGAGGGCGCGAAGCTCCTCTCCGCTCGCGGCGAGGTCGTCGAAGGCCGCGGGCTCGCCGAGGAAGCGCAGCGGCAGACCCTCGGCCGCCTGCTTCACATAGGGCAGGAAGGCCGGCGGCGCCATCGCCGCCTCGGCCCCACAGCTCGCCAGCAGGTGCCGCAGCTGCGTCACGTACGCGCGCTGGCTGCCGAGGTGGAGCGAGGCCGAGAGCGGTACCGGGACCACGCCCGCGTACTGACAGGCGAAGAAGAAGCGGATGACGTCGGGGTTCGTGTCCGCCACGAACGCGACGCGCGCGCCACGCGCGAGGCCGAGACCGGACAGGCGGCACGCGAGATCGAGAGCACCGGCGCGCAGATCGGAGTACGTCAGCGTGGCGTAGTGCTCCGCGCGTCCACTGTGGAAGTTGTAGCCGGTGGAACCCCGGGCGGCGTAGTCGAGGGCCTCCGCCAGCGAGGTGAATCCTCCGATCCGCAGGGGTAACGTGGCGTCGGTCGGCGTGACGGTCGTGTCCATCATTCCCTTTTATTTTGTCGTGATGGTCGAGTATGCCATCGCAATGGCGGACATGCCGCCATTGATCGGCGCGATGCGGCCCTCGTGCACCTGGTACACGCGATCCGCCGCCGCCGCCAGGGCCGGTCGGTGGGAGATCGCCAGGATCGTGAGCCCCCCCCGCAACGTGCGAAGGGTATCGCAAATCTGGGCCTCGCTGTTCACATCCAGCGCGCTGGTCGCTTCGTCGAGGATCAGGAGTCGGGGCCGGTGCACCAGGGCCCGGGCGATCGCCAGTCGCTGCCGCTGCCCGCCGGAGAGCCGGGCGCCGCGCTCCCCCACGAGCGTGCGGGGCCCCTCGGGGGCGGCGACCACGAACTCCCAGGCGCCGGCCGCGCGGAGCGCCCGCTCGGCGTCCGCGGCCGTGAGCGAGGGGTCGCCGAGCGTGACATTGCGGAGAATGGTGTCGTTGAGCAACAGCGTCTCCTGGGGAACGTAGCCGATCATCTGGCGCCAGGCCCGGCGGTCGAGCGTGCCGAGCGCGACGCCGTCGATCCGGATCTCGCCGGCGTCCGGCCGCAGGAGGGCGGTCAGCAGATCGACGAGCGTGGTCTTGCCGGCGCCCGAGGGGCCCGTGAGGGTCGTGAACGAGCCGGCCGGCATCGTCAGCGAGACGTTCTGAAGCACCGGGGCGTCCCCGTACCCAAAACTGACCCGCTCGAAGCTGATCGCATGCTCCAGATGGGGCACCGCGCTGCCGAGCGGAGGCTCGGCCGCCCTCTCGGCGTCGCGGATCATGTCGCACAGGGCCCAGTAGGCGCTCTCGAACGTCACCATCTGCTGATGCAGCCGCTGCATCCGGCCGAGCTGGATCAGCAGCCGCCCCAGCACGAAGACGAGGACCGCGAGGGTCGACAATGGCAAGGCCAGGCGCGTGAGCGCGACGTAGAGGCCGCCCGCGATCAACACCGTGATCGCCGGCTCCTGGAATGCCTTGAGTACTTCCTTCGTGAGCACGTCACGCTGCAGCGCGCGGTTGAGCTTGACCGTCTCCGTCCTCAGGAGCTCCTCCGCGCTCGCCTCACGGGCCATGGCCTTCCACGCCTTGGCCGACTGCAGCGTGTCCGTGAGATGCGCCAGCAACGAACGCAGCAGCGTGGTCTGGCGCGCTCCGGCCCGGCGCGACGCGCGGACAAGGCGATGAACCGTCCAGGTGAAGACCAGGCTCGCCAGCAGCGCGATCAGTGCGGCCGGCCAGGAGACGAGGAACGCGACCACCGCGTAGGCGAGCGCCTGGACGCCGAGCGCGAGCAACGAGGTCGCGCTCAGATAGGCGGAGGCGGCGCGGGCCGCTTCTGTCGCCACGGAGTTCGCGACCGCTCCCGCGGGTTGGCACGTGTAGTACTCCCAGCGGGCGCCGAGCAGCGCGCGGACCAGGGCCAGGCGGAGATCGGTCGCGACCTGGGCCACCGCATACCCGGCCTGGCGGTTGGCCAGGAGCGTCAGCGTGCTCTTGAGCGTCGCGGCGACGACGATCATGAGGAGCAGGCTGCCCGTCGTGGCCTCGATGCCGACGGCGCCCAGGCTGTTGACGACGACTCGCCCGATCCCGCTGCCCGGCGCGGCGTCGCCGTGACTGCCCTCGAGCGCGAAGGCGAGCAGGGGCAGGAGCGCCGTGAGGCCGAGCCCCTCGGCGATGGCCCCGAGCAGGAGCGCGACGAGCACCAAGGCGCTCCGGCCCGGATAGGCGCGAACGAACGCGTGGAGGAGATTCACGGTACCGGCGTCAGTACCGAAGCTCGATCTTCATGACTCTGTGCCCCGAACCCACCTCGAAGGCCGCCTCAGCGAGTTTGGGGGGACGCATAAACGGTCGCGGGTTGTTCGAAACCCCGAATCCCTCTGCGGGCAATCCGTTCCACGCACGGTCGAACCGGTGATTATCGTTCTCATCGTGGTAGACGACCACGGCATAGACGCCCGGCCGCGGCGCCGCCAGGCACACCGAGACGGAACCGGACCGAGCTGCAACCCGCTCGCGGACGATACGGCCAGCCTTCTTGAGAAAGTCGCTCGCGGTGTCACCATAGAGCTCCGCCACGAGGGTGCCCTGGCTGCTGTGAACACCCTGAACCTGGATCAGCACGCTGTTGGCAATCTGCTCGCAGGGTTGTGGACCCTGATTCGCCGTGGCCGCGATGCCGGGCCCCGACGCGAGGAGTATGACAACCCCGATCCACCCTCGCAACCACCTCACGACCCTCCCCCGTCTCCTGAGGCGCCGCTCATGGTGCGGCGAAGCCCTTGACCGCCGTCATTATGCCCAGGATTCCCTAACTTGCTGAGTTTATTCCGCGGAACTTCCCTGAAGATGTCCGAGCAGGTGCCGATGAGACTGACGCCTTCCAGCCCGGCCGGGAAGATAGGACCAAGGTCGCATAGTCCCCGGCCACGGATCGCCGGAAGATTTACCGAATCGAGAGTTGAGATCGTAGTTCAACCCAATCCAGGGAGGGTCGTCTTGCGTCGTACCGTGATCGCGTCGGCGCTGGTCGGAAGCGTGCTTGTACTGCTCGCCGGGCTCGCGGCGGCTCAGGCCAAGAAGCCTGACGCTACCCTGACGCTGTCCGAGGGCTCGGTGGCGGTTGGGATCGGGTTCAGCTGGGGTAAGGGCACGCTCTCCTATCAGGGAAAGACCTATCCTTTCAAGGTTGACGGGCTATCCGTTGGAGAGGTAGGCCTGACCCGTGCGTCGGGCGGCGGGAAACGTCTTCAACTTGAAGAAGCTTGCCGACTTCAGCGGGAGCTACACGGCCGGAGCCGCGGAAGGAACGGTCGGTGGGGGTGCGGGCGTCAGCACCATGAAGAACCAGAACGGCGTCGTCATCGAGCTGAAGAGCACGACCCAGGGCGCCAACCTCAAGCTGGCGGCAGAGGGCATCAAGCTGACCCTCGACCAGAAATAGACGCGGGCGGGGAGGCGGCGGCCCCGTCCTCAGGCCCCAACAGTTAGTAAGGGCGGGGGTCCGTGGAAACCATCGCGTGTCCCGAGTGTGACCTGCTGCAGCACCTGCCGGAGATCCCGCAGGGCGGCAAGGCGCGGTGCCCACGGTGCAGGAACACCGTGGGCACCCGGCCGAGCGACCCGCTCGACCGCCCGCTGGCGCTCACGCTCACGGCCGCCATCGTCTTCATCGTCGCCCAGACCACGGATCTCCTGGGGCTCTCCGCCGTCGGGCGCCAGGCGAGCACGACGATCGCCGGCGGCGCGCTCACGATGTGGCAAGAGGGCGAACCGCTCACGGCCATGGTCGTCGCGTTCTGCGCGGGGTTCGCGCCGGCCGGCTACATCCTCTTCATGTTGACCGTGCTGCTCGCGGTGCGGCGGCCCCCCGCGCCCCATTGGGTCGGCGGAATGCTGCGCTGGGGCCACGCCATGCAGATCTGGTCGATGAACGAGGTGATGATCCTCGGCATTCTGGTCGCGCTGATCAAGATCGCGGAGCTGGCTACCGTGGAGCCCGGCATCGCGCTGTTTGCGCTGGGCGTGCTGGTCGTGCTCTTCCCCGCCATGGCGGTCACCCTCGATCCGCGTGAGATTTGGCGGCGGGTGGAGTGGGCAGATACCCAGGCCCGGCGATGACGACCACGACCGCACTCACGGCCGCCCAGGCGGGCCTGGTCTCCTGCGAAACCTGCGGCTTGCTGTCGAAGCCCGTGGCGGCGGCCGCGCCGGGGTACTGCCCGCGCTGTGGCGCGGAGCTCGCGTCGCGCCACCACCACTCCATCCAGTTCACGTGGGCGCTGATCATCGCCGCGGCGATCTGCTACATCCCCGCGAATGCCCTGCCGGTCTTTACCACTACCGCGCTCGGGTCGGCCGAGCCCGATACGATCATGGGGGGCGTGATACACCTCTACGTGACCGGCTCGTGGCCGCTTGCCCTCATCGTGTTGGTCGCCAGCGTGATGATCCCGCTGGGGAAGCTGATCGCGCTCGCCTATCTCCTGATCACGGTGCAGCGCCGCTCGATCACGAGCAACCACGATCGGACGCGGCTGTATCGCGTGGTCGAGCTCATCGGCCGTTGGTCGATGCTGGACGTGTTCGTGGCCGCGTTCACCGTCGCGCTCGTGCAGCTGCAGCCGCTGGTGTCGGTGGAGCCCGGCCCGGGCGTGCTGTTCTTCGCGGCGGTGGTCGTGCTGACGATGATCGCGGCCGAGTCCTTCGATCCCCGCCTCATCTGGGATGCCAGCCACGACATGAAGGGACGCCATGCCTGAAGACCCCGAACTCCCGGACCTCCCGCGGGCCACCGTTGAGCGGCGGAGTCGCAGGCGGATCTCGGTCGTCTGGATCATCCCGATCCTGGCGGCGGTGGTGGCCCTCGGGATCGCAGTCCAACGTATCCTGAGCGAGGGCCCCTCCGTCACCATCGTCTTCAAGGCCGCCCAGGGTCTCGAGGCCGGCAAGACCCTCGTCAAGTACAAGGACGTGACCATCGGCACCGTGACCGCGGTGCACCTGTCGGCCGACTACTCGAAGGTCGAGGTGACGGCCAAGATCGTCAAGAGTGCCGCGGGCCTGATGGTCGAGGGCACGAAGTTCTGGGTCGTCCAGCCGCGCGTCACCCTGACCGGGGTGTCCGGCCTCGGGACCCTGCTGTCGGGGAACTACCTCGGTATCGAGGCGGGCAAGTCCACCAAGAGGCAAACGACCTTCACCGGGCTCGAGGAG
Organism: uncultured Candidatus Rokubacteria bacterium; assembly: GCA_963827505.1. Taxonomy (GTDB): domain Bacteria; phylum Methylomirabilota; class Methylomirabilia; order Rokubacteriales; family CSP1-6; genus AR5. The sequence continues at coordinate 2,684,097 of CAWHBD010000001.1, forward strand.
CCGCTGGTCATCACCGACGCGCAGCCGGGCCGGTCGTTCCTGCTCAAGGCGGCGACCCTCGGCTCGCTGGGGATCGGCGCCCCCGTCTACTACCGCAGCCTCCAGGCCGGCCAGGTCTTCGCATACAAGCTGGCGGGCGATGGCCAGGCCATCGAGGTGAGCATCTTCGTCCAGGCCCCCTACGACAAGTACGTGAACCCCGGCACCCGGTTCTGGAACGCGAGCGGGATCGACGTGAAGCTCGGCGCGGGGGGCGTGGAGGTGCGCACGGAATCGCTCGTGTCGCTGCTCGCGGGGGGTGTCGCGTTCGACACGCCGTCCTTCGCCGCTCAGCCTCAGCCCGCCGCCGCCAACGCGGTCTTCACCCTGTATGCCGACCGGGTCACGGCGATGAAGCAGCCGGAGTCCGCCGGGACACGCTACGTGCTCTATTTCGACGAATCGCTCCGCGGCCTCTCCCCGGGCGCACCCGTCACCCTCCTCGGGCTGACCGCGGGTGAGGTCCTCGAGGTTGGCCTCGACCTCGACCCCGCGACGGCGCGCGTGCGGGGGCGCGTGGAGATCACGTCCTACCCCGATCGCCTCGCCGCGGCCATGGGCGCCAAGCAAGCGGCCGAGCGCGGAAGCTTCGTGGGGAGCCCGAAAGAGCGCCACGCGTTCCTGCAAGGCCTGGTCGAACGGCGGGGGCTGCGGGCGCAGCTGCGAAGTGGGAGCCTGCTGACCGGGCAACTCTATGTCGCGCTCGACTACTTCCCCGACGCGCCCAAGGCCAAAGTCGACTGGAACCAGGAGGTGCCCGTGTTTCCGGTGAACCCGAGCACCCTGGTCGACATCGAGGCGAAGCTCACCGGCATCGTCACCAAGCTCGACAAGCTGCCGCTGGAAGCGATCGGCACCGACCTGAGCAAGGCCCTCGCCGGTGTGGACCAGGTGCTCCAGAACGCAGACCAGCTCGTGACGCAGGCCGGTGACAAGTCCCTCCCGGAGGTGAACTCGACCCTCGCGGAGGCACGCCGCGCGCTGACCACCATCGATGGGGTGCTCAAGAACCAGCTGAACACGACCCTCACCGAGTTGAACTCGACGCTGGAAGGGGCGCGCGGTGCAATCGCCACCGCCGACGGGGTGCTCAAGAACACGGATTCGAGCCTGCTCGGCCGAGACGCGCCGGTCCAGCAAGACCTCCGCGACACCCTGCAGGAGTTGGCCCGTGCGGCGCGGTCGCTCCGCGTCTTTCTGGACTATCTCGAACGCCACCCGGAGTCGCTGGTCCGGGGCAAGGTCGAGGGCAGACCATGATGCGCCGTCTCGCCGCCCTCGCGCTGCCGTGCGTCCTCGTCGTCGCCGCCGGCGGCTGCGGGCCCACGCCGACGTCGCGATTCTATTCCCTCAGTGCGGCCGCCCCCTCCGCCACGACGTCATCCGAGCTGTCGGTGGCGGTGGCCCCGGTAACCATCCCGGCCGTGGTCGATCGTCCCCAGATCGCCGTTAGCACGGGCTCCAACGAGGTCCGGCTGGACGAGTTCAACCGGTGGGCGGCGCCGCTGCAGGACAACATCGCGCGCGTGGTGGCCTCCAATCTCGTCGCGATGCTGGGCACGCCGAACGTGACCGTGGGTACGCAGACGTTGGGGGCCCTCGCGGACTACCGTGCCGCCATCGAAGTGCAGCGCTTCGACTCCGTGCCGGGTGAGGCGGCGACGCTGGACGCCGTCTGGACGGTCCGCCGGACCAAGGACGGCAAGGCGCAAACGGGGCGGACGACCGTGCGCGAGCCGGCGTCGCAGTCCGGCTTCGATGGGCTCGCCGCCGCGCACAGTCGCGCGGTGGCGCGCCTGAGCCGTGACATTGCGGACACGGTACGAGCGCTCGAGATGCGATGACGGAGGCGACTGTGGCCGTCGCCCTGACCCCGCACCCGTGGATCAACCTGACCCTCTGTACGGCGTGCTCGCGCCGCACGCGCGATGGCGCGCCCGGGGTAGCCGACAGAGCTCTCCCAGAAGTTGCCGCGAGCAGCTCCAGGCTTCAACACGCTGGGCGACGCCCGCGATCTCCGGGACCCCAGCTGCGCGGCCTCCGCTGGGCCAACACGCTCTCAGGGACCATCTTTGATGCAGGTTCCGTTGGACCGGCGGTGGGCCGGGCAATCCGCGGGCCCCTGCGCGCTGCGGATCTCCGCCGCCCGCCGCGCGGCATCGTACTCGGCGGCGGAGGCGCACCCCGAGATCAACACCAGCATCCCGTAGAGGAGCCACCGAGACCATCGACACGGCGTCGTCATGAGCCAGTCCGTCACCTTCTCCACGAGGGCGGCGCCGCACCCCACGCCGCTGTCGACGTCGGGGCCGCCTCGCTTCGCCGGCGCGCTGCCGAAGATTCCGAATCCCATCCTCGTCACTTCTTGTCTCGCCGGGGGCCCGGGCCCGCGGCGATCACGCTACACGCGAAGGGTCGGACGCTCCGGAGTTTTCCAGTCTGTGCTACGCCGGGAGGGGCCAGCATGAACGAGTGGACCGCGGGGGTATAACGGTACATAGGACCGTCATGAGCCAGACAGAAACGGTCAGGAAGATACCTCCCGTGTTGCTGAGGGAGCTGTATCAACACCAGTGGCGGCACAATCTCAAAATACCGCTCTTCTACGGATTGTTGCTCACCGCCGGCTACCTGGCGTGGACAGCCTCCTCGGTGTGGTTTCAGTGGGCTATGTATTGCTGCATGGGCTACTTGTGGATGAGCATCGTCACGTTCATGCACGACTGCACGCACGAGACGCTCTTCAAGCGGCCGTGGAAGAATTGGGCGTTCGGTATTTTTTCGATGATCCCCCTCCTCGCGACCTTCATCACATTCAAAGAGGATCACCTGGAGCACCATCGATACAATCGCAGCGCACAAGATCCGGACGCTTTCACGATGGGGAAGCGCGGCGCTCTCGACTTCGTGCTCTTCTACGCCTACATCCTTGTCGGCGGTCTGCTGACCATCATCCACTTCACGCTGCTCTACCCGATCCGACAGTTTGGCCGCAGACAATGGCTCATCCACGGCGCGGAATTACTCCTACGGGTCGCGGTGTTGGGCGGGCTCCTGGTCTGGGCATCGCGCCTCGGGGTTCTCGATCGGTTTCTCGAGGTTTGGCTGATTCCGGCGTACATCTTTACCTTTTTGAACAGCGTGCGCTTCATTGCCGAACACTATGAAACGCCGTGGAATGAAGGTCAGCTGCTCGGAACCCGCACGATCGTCAGCAATCAGCTGAACAGCTTTTTCTGGAACAACATCAACTACCATATCGGCCATCATCTCTACCCGGGGGTCCCGTGGTACCACTTGCAGAAGCTGCATACATCGCTGCTTCCCGAGATCAGACGCATGGGCGCGGTCGTGGACCCCGGCTACTGGGGCACGTTCCTCAAAGCCTGTTGGAGAGGGCCGGAGTCGATCGAAAGAAACGCTCGCCATCTCGCCGAGCGGGCGAAGCTCGCAGAGGCGTCTTCATCGTCATGAGGAAAGCGAGGTGCCCCTCATCTATTCGGCCGTGGTGCCGCCGTCGATGACCAGCTCGCTGCCCGTCACGTACGACGACTCGTCCGACGCGAGGTAGAGGACGCCGTAGGCCACCTCGTCGGCGGTGCCGGCGCGGCCCATGGGCAGGCGCCGCAACCGACCCTCCCAGGCCTTCTGGTCGTCCAGCACGTCCTTGATCATGTCCGTCACGATCGGTCCCGGGTGCACCGAGTTGCACCGGATGCCCTCCCGCGCGTGTTGGATGGCCGTCGACTTGGTGAAAAGCCGCACGGCCCCCTTGGTGGCGGTGTAGGCCGCCGTCCCGCCGGGGCTGCCGACCAGGCCGGCCGTGGACGAGATGTTGATGATGGAGCCACCACCCGCTTGCCGCAGGGCCGGGATCGCGGCCTTGGTCCCGAGGAACACGCCCTTGACGTTGCCGCCATGATGCGGTCCCAGTCACCCTCGCTGGTGTCCTCGATCTTCGCGCGGAAGAGAATGCCGGCGTTGTTGACCAGCACGCTCAGCCGGCCGTACGTCTGCACCGCCGTGGCCACGGCCGCCCGCCAGTCGGCCTCGCGGGTCACGTCGAGGTGGACGTAGGTCGCCCGGCCGCCGTTCGCCCGGATCTCGGCCTCGACCTTCTTGCCCTCGTCGTCGAGCACGTCCCCGAACACCACCGCCGCGCCCTCGCGGACGAAGAGCCGCGTCTCGGCGGCGCCTTGCCCGCGCGCCCCACCACTGATCAGCGCAACCTTGCCAGCCAGCCTGGTCATTCTTCACTCCTTCGTGAGGGTCAGCCGGACGAGCGTGTCGGCCCGGTCGTGTCGATCGAGGTCGCGGCAGGTCGCAATGATCTCTTCGAACTGCGCCGCCGGGATCGGCAGGCCGGGAACGACGCCGCGGATCCGGCGCGCCTCCTCGTCGAAGTCCCACATGAACTCGCGCCCGGTAGCCTGTCTCGTGTGGCTCCGGCCGTCGCTCGTGTATACCGTGATCCGTGGACCGAAGAGCGTCATGCGGTGCGACGGGATGATCGTCACTCGCTTCATGAGCTCGAGCACGGCGGGCGGGTCGTCGGTGCCGGCCTGGTCGGACGAGCCCCGGAGCAGCGGAAAGCCGCGCTGGACGACGCCGTAGGCCGTGAAGTACGCGGTGCTCCCGACGCTCGCCTCGCCGTCCTCGCGCCGGCTCGGAAAGGCCGGGCTAGGGTACTGGGTCTCGAGCCAGTTCACCACCGCCTCGACGCGCTCGACGTCCTCGGGGCGGATGCCTCGCTCCTCGCAGAGTCTCGCCGTCACGTCGACGTGGGCGATGTTGTAGCCGGCCGTCGAGTAGATGCGGTAGAGCGTCTCCAGGAAGAGCCAGTCGGTGCCGAGATCGCGGGTGATCGTGTCGAGGCTGGTCTGGGTGTCACCGGCGAAGCTGTAGGTGAGCCGGCCGCGGTTGCTGCCGGCATAGGCGTGATAGAAGCCGGCGGCGCCCTCCAGCACGGTCTCGCCGCCCGCGTGCCCGCGCCCGGCCAGCGCGACCGCCAGCATGGCGTTGCGGACCGCGGCGCCCTCGCGCAGCGCGCGGCCGCCGCTCCGGGCGCCTTCGAGATTTCCCGCCGCCAGGCTGGCGCAGAGCGCGATCGTGCTGTTCACCTGGTCCTCGGTGAAGCGCAGCAGCTTGGCGGCGGCGACGGCGGGTCCGAAGATGCCGAACACCGGACCGGCGTGGAAGCCGCGCGCCATCACCGTCGGGATGAAGTCGGCCGCCATCCGCTCCATCACCTCGTAGCCCGCCGCCAGCGCGGTGATGAAGTCCCGGCCGGAGGCGCCCGCCGCCTCCGCCGTCACGAACGCGCCGGGGATGATGCTCGTGCCCGGGTGGGTCAGCATGCGGAAGGTGTCCCACTTGCCGCCCGCGAACGCCATCTCGGAGTTGGCGAACGCTGCGCCGCCTCTCGTCACCCGGGCGCCGTCCACCATGATGGTGGCGCCGGCGGCGACTCCGGCTTCTTCCTCGGTGATGAGCGCCACCGCCTGGCGGCCCGCCGGCAATCGCGATCCGAGCAGCACGGAGGCCAGACCGTGCAGCGTGACGCCTTTGGCGCGATCGACCACCTCGCGCGGCAGGTTGTCGTAGCGAAGTCCGACGACCCACCGCGCGAGCTGCCGGCTGAGCGATGCCATCGTTACCTCTCCCCGTTCCGGCCGGGCTCGGTCGACGACCCGAGGCCGACTACTGCAGCGGAGAGAACGAGGCCGGAATGAGCATCTTGTTCTCCTGGCGGATCGGCCGCACGCCGGACTGCGGCGGCCACTGGCCACCCTTGCGCGATTCCTCGCGGATGCGCGCCCGCTCGGTGGAGTCCTTGTAGACCCAGACGTGCACGAACCGGTTGAGGCCGCCGATCTCGCTGGTCCAGCAGGCGGCCAGCGGCGACAGCTTTTCCCGGATCGGCACGGCCTTGCCCCACGCCTCCAGCACCTTGGGCAGATCGCCCGGTGCGTAGGTGTAAATCCGCATCTCGTAGAAGTTCTCGCTGCCGAAGTTGCGGCTGCCCAGGGGCTGCATGAACGGGGCGGGAATCATGATGTCGGACTGCTGCTCGACGATCAGGTCGCGTCCACCGGGGAGCTGCTGCAGCTCCGTGTCCTTGGCCATCGCGTCGCGCACCGCGGTGCGCTCGTTCAGATCCGCGTAGGGCCAGGCGTGGATGACCTGGTTGAGGGGGCCGAAGTCGGTGTGCCAGAAGGCCCCCAGCTTGGAGTGCTTCTCCCGCAACGGCTTGCGCTTGGCGAAGCGGTCCTCGAACTCGGCGACGGCGCCGGTGCGCAGCGTGTAGGTCCGGACTTCGTAGATCATCGGCTCCTCCTTGTTTCTCGGCCTAAGCGCTTCGTACGCGCGAACGCGGCGCCGGTCAAGCCCTCCTCGGCGAGGGCCTTGAGTCGGGCGTGTCGTCGCCCCCGCGAACCTCGATCGTGCGCATCGGAAACGGGATGTCGATGCTCTCCGCGCGGAGGCGGCGGAGGATCCGCCGGCGCAGGGCGTCCTGGACGGCGTACTGGTCCACGAAGCTGGCGACCTGGCAGGACAGCGTGAAGTCGAGCGAGTAGGCGCCGAAACCCGGGATGAGGCGGGCCATCGGCGGGGGATCGCCCAGCAGCCCCTCCACCTGCCCCACCGCCGTCCTCACCTCGTCCACCAGGACGCTCGCGACGTGGTCGGGGTCACTGGTGTAGGCCACACTGACGGGCAGCAGCAGCCCCATGCGCCGCTCCGGCATGTCGTAGTTGATGATGATCGACTCGGCCACCCGCTTGTTCGGCACGATCACCACGTTGTTCTGCAGCATGCGCACGCGCGTCGAGCGCCAGCCGACGTCGAGCACGTAGCCCTCGATGGTCTCGGCGATCTTCACGTAGTCGCCGACCCGGATCGGCTTGTCGGCCAGCAGGTGCACACCCGCGAACAGGTTGGACAGCGTGTCTTGCAGGGCGAGGGCCACGGCGAGGCCGCCGACGCCGAGGGCGGTGAGCAGCGGCGTGATCTGCACGCCGAGCGCGTCGAGCAGCACCAGCGCCCCGATCAGCAAGACCGAGCCGCGCACGGCGGTACGCACGAGGCCGGTCATGCCGATGCCGAGCGCGCGGCGCTCGCCGGCCGCCGACGCCAGCGAGGCGAGCACGCCGGCCACCGTGAAGGTCGCCGACAGGATGATGGCGGCCTCCAGGACCGTGTGCAGCTGGCCGCTGAGCCGCGGCGGCAGCTCGACCATGTCGATGGCCACGAAGAGGCCGAACACGAGGCACCACAGGATGGACGGCAGCCGGATGGTGCGCAGGTAGAGCTCGATATTGGCGGTGCCGAGCCAGCGGCCCAGCCCGTTGGTCAGGGCGGCCCGGAACAGGAGCGCGACGATGCTGACGGTGACGAACGCCACCGCCGGCCAGAACAGTGGCCACATGGCGAGCATGCTATCGTAATTTCCGCACATGGGTCAGCGTCGACTCTTCTACGGCTGGGTCGTGGTGGGCGCCTCCGCGCTCATCGTCTGCATCGGGATGGGATCCCTGTTCTCGCTCGGCGTGTTCCTCAAGCCGATGGCAGACAGCATGGGCTGGAGCCGCGGGGCCATCTCCTCGGTGGCGCTCCTCAACTGGATCGCCATGGGCCTCGGCTCGTTCTTCTGGGGCGCGCTCTCCGACCGCATCGGTACCCGGGGCGTGGCCGTGGCCGGCGGCCTGCTGCTCGGGCTGGGGCTGGTGCTGTCGAGCCAGGTGCAAGCGCTGTGGCAGCTCTACGCCACGTTCGGGCTCATGGTCGGCTTCGCCGTCGGCGCTTTCTACGCTCCACTCACCTCGACAGCGACCAAGTGGTTCACGGCCCGGCGGGGGCTGGCGGTGGCCCTGGTGTCCTCCGGCATCGGCGTCGGCATCCTGGCCATCGCCCCGCTCGCCCGCGCGCTCACCAGCGCGTGGGACTGGCGCGTGGCCCTGCTCGTTCTCGGTGACCTGGCCTGGCTCATCATCGTGCCAGTGGCGCTCATCATCCACGAGCAGCCGGGCGACGTCGGGGCCGGCGCCATGGGGGGTGCCGCTGGCGCCGGCCGCGAGTACTCGACGCGGGAGGTGCTGGCCGCGCCGCAGTTCTGGGCCATCGCCGTCACCCATTTCGCCTGCTGCGCCGCCCACTCGGGGCCGATCTTCCACATGGTGACCCACGCCACCGACCAGGGCATCGGCGCGATGGCAGCAGCGACCGCGCTGGGCGTGTCGGGACTATCGTCGATCATCGGGCGGATCGGAGGCGGCGTGCTGGCCGACCGGGTCGGCGCCAAGCCGACGCTGCTGGCCGGGCTGGCCCTGCAGGCCGCCATGATCGTGCTCTACCTGTTCGTACAGGACGTGGTGCCGTTCTACGGGCTGTCGATCGCCTTCGGCGTTGCCTACGGCGGCGTCATGCCGCTCTACGCGCTCGTCACCCGCGAGTATTTCGGCGAGAAGGTCATGGGCACGGCCTACGGCGGCGTGTTCCTCGTCTCCACGCTCGGCATGGGGATCGGCTCCTTCGCCGGCGGGGTGCTGTATGACCGCCTGGGCTCCTACGCGTGGCTATATATGGGGTCGTTCGTCATCGGTGCGGCGGCCATCGTGCTGGCGTTGACGTTCCGGGCTCCGCGTTCCCTGGGGGCGCTGACCCCGGTCGCCACCGGCCGCTAACCCCGATGACGGGGCAGGGCGAGCTCCTGATCCGACGGCTGGTGGGGACAGTCCTGGGCGCGGTGATCGGCTACGAGCGGCACCTGCACGGGCGACCGGCCGGGCTGCGGACCCACCTCCTGGTCGGCCTGGCCTCCACGAGGTTCATGCTCGTGTCCACCCACTTCGTATACTTCCAGCCCTACACCCCGGGAGGACCTGGTCTCCGTCGACACTTCCCGCATTGCGGCCGCCCGGACAGTGCTGCGCCGGGTCGAGCACAAGGAGGACGACATCCTCCGCCGGCGGGTCCCCTTGGAGGGTTCGAATCGAGCCGTTGGGGTGAGAAAATCGGCGGATCCGCGTTGACACAAAAGGCCGGCAATGGTATGACTTCCGTCACTTTTCTCGGACGTTTAGCCGTCACTCCCCGCAGAGCGATCAAGGAGGATCACGCATGGTTCCGAAGGACATGAATCGCCGGCAGTTCCTCAAGGTCTCGGCCGCGACGGCAGCCGTCGCCGGCGGAGGCATCGAGGGCATCCTGGCCGCGCGCCAGGCGCCGGCGTACGCCCAGGGTACGAAGCTGCACTGGGTGCGCTGGGTGGACTTCATTCCCGAGTCGGACGTGGAGCTGAAGCGGCAGATGCCCGAGGCCTCCAAGGCACTCGGCGCCGAGGTCACCCTGGAGACGATCAACGCCAACGACCTGCAGCCGCGCATCACGGCGGCCGTCCAGTCCGGGTCGGGCGCCGACATCTTCAACTTCCAGTACAACTGGCCGCACCTCTACCAGAACGCCGTGGTGGACGTCAGCGACGTCGCCGGCGCGCTGGCCAAGGCCGAGGGCGGCTTCTACGATGTCTGGGCGCCGTCCTGCCAAGTCAACGGCAAGTGGCTGTCGGTGCCGCACTCGATCGTCGGCAACGCCGTGGCCTACCGCAAGTCGTGGCTCAAGGAAGCCGGCGCCAGTGCCTTCCCGAAGACCTGGGACGAGACCCGCAAGCTCTTCGCCGCCCTCAAGAAGAAGGGCAAGCCGTACGGCCAGACGCTCGGTCATACCTTCGGTGACGCGCCGACCTTCACCTATCCGATGACGTGGGCATTCGGCGGCGCCGAGACCGACGCCTCGGGCAAGAAGGTCGTCCTCAACAGCAAGGGCGCGGTCGACGCGGTCAAGTTCATGCAGGCGTTCTGGAAGGAATGCTGCGACGAGGGCGGGCTGGCCTGGGACGACACCAACAACAACCGCGCCTTTCACGCCGGCGAGCTCTCGGCCACGCTGAACGGGGCCTCCATCTACATCGTCGCCAAGCGCCAGAAGGAAAAGATCAAGGACGACAAGGGCGAGCCGATCTGGCAGGACATCGACCACGCACCGCTGCCGGCAGGGGCCGGCCGGCCGCTACCTGCTGTTCCTGAACCAGTCGCACGCGGTGATGAAGTACGGCAAGAACCAGAAGCTCGCCAAGGACTTGCTGCTGTGGCTCCACAAGCCGGAGAACTACGGCAAGTGGTTCGGCACCCAGGAGGGCTACTCGCGTCGGCGCGACCAAGAAGTGGGAGAACGAGCCGATGTGGGGCAAGCTGGACGAGCCACTCAAGATGTTCCGCACGGCCGCCCGCAACACCCGGCTGTTCGGCTATGCGGGCCCGTCCACCGCGAAAGCGACGGAGGCCTTCACGAAGTACATCATCACCGACATGTACGCCAAGGGCGTCCAGGGCATGAGTGCCGAGGACGCGGTGAAGTGGGCCGAGAGCGAGCTGAAGAAGATCTACGTAGCTTAACCGTCCGCTCCTGACTGGAGAGGGCCCGATGCAGCGTCGAGCGTTCCTTCAACTGACCGGTATCGCCGGAATTCTGGCTGCTCATCGGGCCCCCGCCTTCGCGCAGGGCACCAAGCTGCACATCGTGCGCTGGGTCGACTTCATCCCCGAGGCCGACGTCGAGCTCAAGCGCCAGGCGCCGGAGGCCTCCAAGGCGCTGGGCGCCGAGGTCACGTTCGAGACCATCAACGCCAACGACCTGCAGCCGCGCATCACGGCCGCCGTCCAGTCGGGCAGCGGCGCCGACATCTTCCAGATGCTCGTGGAACTGGGCCATCTCTACGCCAACGCGCTCGTCGACGTGAGCGACGTCGCCGAGCCCATCGGCAAGGCTCAGGGCGGCTTCTACGACGTCTTCGACGCCTCGGCCAAGGTCGGACGGCAAGTGGCTGGGCGTTCCCCACGCCATCGTGCGGCAACGCGATCGCCTACCGCAAGTCGTGGCACGCCGAGATCGGGCTCGACCGAGTTCCCGAAGACCTGGGACGCGTGGCGCGAGGCCGGCAAGAAGCTCAAGGCCAAGGGCAAGCCGGTGGGCCAGGCGCTCGGCCACAGCTTCGGCGACGCGCCGACCTTCTCCTACCCCCTGCTGTGGGGCTTCGGCGGCGCCGAGACCGACGCCGAGCGGCAAGAAGGTCGTCATCAACTGCAAGGAGGCCGTCGAGTCGGTGAAGTTCCTGCAGGCGTTCTGGAAGGACGCCTGCGACGAGGGCGGCCTCGCCTGGGACGACACCAACAACAACCGCGCCTTCCACGCCGGCGAGCTCAGCGCCACCCTCAACGGGGCGTCGATCTACATCGTCGCCAAGCGGCAGAAGGACAAGATCAAGGACGACAAGGGCGAGCCGCTCTGGCAGGACATCGACCACGCCGCCCCGCTGCCGGCCGGGCCCAACGGCCAGGCCGCTCTCTACCTGCCCTTCCAGCACAGCGATGATGAAGTACGTCGAAGAACCAGAAGCTGGCCAAGGATCTCCTCCGCTGGATGCACCAGAAGGAGAACTACGAGAAGTGGTTCGTGGTCAACGAGGGCTACAGCGTCGGCTGCACCAAGGTGTGGGAAGAGCACGCGATGTGGGCCAAGGTCGACAAGCCGCTGCAGATCTTCCGCCGGGCCGCCCGCGCAGGGATTGATGCTGCGGCTACAAGGGCCCGGCCACGGCGAAGGCCACCGAGGCCTACACCAAGTACGTCATCGTCGACATGTACGCCAAGGCGGCCCAGGGCACGAAGGCGGAGGACGCCGTCAAGTGGGCCGAGGGTGAGCTCAAGAAGATCTACGAAGGATGACCGTCCGATCCTCGAAGGGGGGCCCGATGAAGCGCCGCTCGTTCCTGAAGCTGACCGGCATCGCCGGCATCCTGGCCGCCCATCGCGCCCCCGCCTTCGCCCAGGGCACCAAGCTCCACATCATCCGCTGGGTGGACTTCATCCCGGCCTGCGACGTCGAGCTGAAGCGGCAGGCCGGCGAGGCCTCCAAGGCGCTGGGGGCCGAGGTCCAGTTCGAGTTCATCAACGCCAACGACCTCCAGCCGCGTATCACCGCGGCCATCCAGTCGCGGAGCGGTCCCGACATCATCCACATGCTGCACAACTGGCCGCACCTCTACGAGAACGGCCTGCGTCGAGGTCAGCGATCTGGCCGAGTGGCAGGGCAAGGAGCAGGGCGGCTTCTACGCCCAGTCGGAGGCGTACACGAAGGTGGGCAGCCGGTTCATGGCCCTGCCCCACAGCATCGTGCCCGGTCTCACCGCCTACCGGAAGTCGTGGTTCGACGAGGTCGGCGCCACGACGCTCGCCCAAGACGTACGAGGAGCTACCGCCAGGTCGGCATGAAGCTGAAGAAGAAGGGCCACCCGCTCGGCCAGACGCTGGGCCACACCTTCGGCGACGCGCCGGCCTGGGCCTACCCGCTGCTGTGGAACTTCGGCGGGATGGAGGCCGACAAGGGCGGCAAGACGGCGCTCGACAGCAAGGGGACGGTGGAGGCCGTGAAGTTCATGACGGCCTTCTGGAAGGACGCCTGCGACGAGGGCGGCCTGGCCTGGGACGACACCAACAACAACCGCGCCTTCCTCGCCGGCGAGATCAGCGCCACGCTGAACGGCGCCTCGATCTACATCGCGGCCAAGCGCGGCCAGGAGAAGATCAAGGACGACAAGGGCGAGCCGCTGGTGCGGGACATCCAGCACATGCGGCTGCCGGCCGGCCCCGCCGGCTCCTGGAGCTACCACACGGCCTTCGCGCACGGGGTGATGAAGTACACGAAGAACCCGAAGCTGGCCAAGGACTTCCTCAAGTGGTTCCACGGGCCAGGAGCACTACGGCAAGTGGTTCGAGGTGGCCGAGGGGTTCTCGATCGGCGCCACCAAGCAGTGGGAGCAGCCATCCGCTGTGGAACACGATCGACGAGCCGATGAAGGGCTTCCGGACCGCCGCCGACAACTCGCGGGTCATCGGCTTCGCGGGGCCGCCGTCGGCCAAGGCCACCGAGGTCTACACCAAGTACGTCATCATCGACATGTTCGCCAAGGGTGTCCAGGGCATGAAGGCGGAGGACGCCGTGAAGTGGGCGGCCGGCGAGCTCAAGAAGATCTACGGGTGAGGTGAGCGTCGAGTGAAGAAACCGATCGCGGGGGCGCCGGGCAGCGCCCCGGCTGGAGGTCGTCGCTCCCCGGGGTCCGCACCTCGCAGCGCCCCTCGCGGCACGTCGAGCGTGCTCGAGAACGAGCGGCTGCTCGCCGCCGTGCTGCTCGCTCCCACCGTGCTCCTGCTCGGCCTGTTCATCGCCTACCCTTCGTCATGGGGGTGTGGCTCTCGCTCACGCAGCACCAGCGTCGGCAACATCGGCGAGTTCGTCGGGGCCAAGAACTTCATCAAGGCCTGGAACGACTCGATCTTCCGGACCGCGTTCTAGAACACCTGCTGTGTACACGTTCTGGGCGACCATGTTCAAGCTCGCGCTGGGCATGTGGCTGGCGCTGCTGCTGAACCGCAACTTCCGCGGCAAGCGACATCGTGCGGGCCTCGATGCTGCTGCCCTTCATCGTGCCCACCGTGCTGTCCACCTTCGCCTGGCGCTGGATGTTCGACCCCACCTTCAGCGTGCTGAACTGGCTCCTCTACCAGGGCGGCTTCATCGTCACCAAGCTGCCGTTCCTGTCCGACGGCGACTACGGCATGTGGTGCGCGATCGTGGTGAACACGTGGCGGGGCATGCCCTTCTTCGCCATCACCCTGCTGGCCGGGCTGCAGACCATCAGCCCCGACCTGCACGAGGCGGCCTCGCTGGATGGCGCCAACGGCTGGCACCGGTTCTGGCACGTCACCTGGCCGCTGCTCAAGCCGGTGACGCTGGTGGTCGTCGTCTTCTCGATCATCCAGACCTTCTCCGACTTCCAGCTCATCTACGTGCTGACGGGCGGCGGCCCCGCCAACGCCACCCACCTGATCGCCACCTACGCCTACCAGGTCGGGGTCGCCACCGGCCTCCTCGGCGAGGGCGCCGCCATCTCGCTCTTCATGCTCCCCGTCCTCTTCATCGTGGTGTGGCTCCAGCTCCGCTACCTGCGAAAGCTGGAGGCCGCGTAGTGCCGAAGAACATCGGGCGGGGTGGCGCCGGTCGTGTGGACGCCCCGAAGCGCGCGCCAAGCTCCGCAGTCTGTGGCGCCGAGCCTCGGCGAGGCATGTCGGATCCACGACCTTCTATCGCAGCCCACCCACGTGTCTATCCGTGCTGGAGCTATCGTTAGATGGTCATCGAGCGCAAGTGGAAGAAGTGGGTCTACTTCTACATTCCGCTGACCATCTTCCTGATCGGCACCCTGTTCCCCTTCTACTGGATGTTCATCACGGCCATCCGGCCCGACGCCGAGCTGTACCGGTCGTGGCGAGCCGCCAACAACGCGCCGTTCTGGACGCTGGCCCCCACCCTGGACCACTTCCGGGACCTCCTGGCCAAGACGACGTTCCCCCAGTGGCTGTGGAACACGTTCTTCATCGCGGTCGTCTCGACGGTCATCTCGCTGTTCTGCGGGTTGCTGGCCGGCTACGCGCTGGCCCGATTGAAGTTCCCGATGGCGGGCATGCTCGGCACCTCGATCTTCGTGACCTACCTGGTGCCGCCGACCCTGCTGTTCATCCCGCTGGCCGACATCATCCGCAACTTCCAGCTCGGCAACACCCCGTGGGCGCTGATCCTCACCTATCCCACGTTCCTGATCCCGTTCTGTACCTGGCTGCTGATGGGCTACTTCAAGACCATCCCCAAGGAGCTGGAGGAGTGCGCCCGCATCGACGGGGCCACCCGCTTCGGGGCCATGGTCCGCATCATCTTCCCGATCGCGGTGCCCGGGATCCTGTCGGCGGGCATCTTCGCGTTCACGCTGTCGTGGAACGAGTTCATCTACGCGCTGATCTTCCTGTCGTCGCCGGAGAAGAAGACCGTGCCCGTCGGCGTGGTGTCCGAGCTGATCCGCGGCGACATCTACTTCTGGGGTCAGCTCATGGCCGGGGCGCTGCTGGGCTCGATCCCGGTCGCGGTCGTCTACTCGTTCTTCGTGGAGTATTACGTGACCGGCTTGACCGGCTCCGTGAAAGGCTGAGACGATCCTGATGCCCGTTCCGCATCCGCAGTCGGCCTCCTCCGTCCGCCCGCTCGTCCCGCTGCTGGCCTCGAACCCTCAAGGAGAGCGTTCCTCCATGACGACACTCACTCGACGACAGTTCCTCTCGACGACGGCGACCGCGGCCAGCGTGGTGGCGGCTCCCCACGCGTGGATCCGTCCCGCCTGGGCTCAGGCCAAGGAGGTCCGCGTCCTCGCCTGGACGCACTTCGTGCCGGCCTACGACAAGTGGTTCGACGCCTTCGCCGAACAGTTCTCCACCAAGCACAACGTCAGGGTCATCATCGACCACGTGCCGCATCTGCAGATCCCGGCCAAGATCGCCGCCGAGATCGCCACCCAGTCCGGCCACGACATCGTGCAGCTGGTGGGCTCCGGTACCGAGAAGTGGGCGGCCGCCCTCCAGGACGTCCAGGACCTGGCCGACAAGCTCGGCAAGAAGTACGGCGGCTTCACGCCCCTGGCCGAGAACTACTGCAAGACCGCCGACGGCAAGTTCCACTCGATTCCCGATTTCTTCATCGACTTCCCCGGCCTGTTCCGCAAGGACCTGTGGACCGAGCACGCCGGGATGCCGAACGGCCCCGACTCCTGGGAGGACCTCCGGACCGGCGGCGCCAAGCTGAAGGCCAAGGGATTCCCCATCGGCATCGGCCTCGCCCACCACGACGACTCCCGTGCCTCCTGGCGGGCCATCATGTGGTCGTACGGCGCCGCCGAGGTGGCCAAGGACGGCAAGACCCTGACCTGGAATTCCAAGGAGGTCCGAGAGGCCCTCAAGTTCAACAAGGCGCTCTACAAGGAGGCCATGACGCCGGAGGTGCTCGCCTGGGACGACGCCTCTAACAACCGCCTCCTCGCCTCCGGCCGCGGCTCCTGGATCCACAACCCGATCAGCGCCTACCGCTCGATCGAGGGGCAGAACAAGGAGCTGGCCGACAAGATCTTCGTGCAGCTCTCGCCCAAGGGCCCGGCCGCCCGCCGATCGTTCGCGAACTGCCGTGCCTACGGCATCACCAAGTTCAGCAAGAATGCCGACGGCGCCAAGGCGTTCCTGGAGGCCCTGGTCGACAACTATCGCGAGGGCGCCAAGGCCAGCACGGGCTACAACATGCCGTTCATGAAGGCCTTCGCCAAGCCGCCGCTGCCGATCATCAGCGACGACCGCAAGCTGAAGCCGCTCGAGCAGGACGCCGAGTACCACTTCACCACCGGCTACCCGGGTCCGTTGACGCCGGCCGCCGACGAGGTGTACCAGCAGTTCGTCATGGTCGACGCCCTCGCCCAGTTCTGCGTCGACAAGATGGACCTGGAGCAGGCCGTGAAGTGGGGCGAGGAGAAGATCAAGTCGGTCTACGCCAAGTTCGCGTAGAGTGCAGGCCCACGGGGGGCCGGGGCTGGTTGTCCCGGCCCCCCGACGAGCGCCCGGAGCTCCCGACTCCGGGGAACCTATTTGAGGGAGAGTGCGCGATGGCTCAGGTAATGCTGAAAGCGCTCAACAAGAAGTACGACGAGGTCCACGCGGTCAAGGACGTCAACCTGCACATCCGCGACAAGGAGTTCATGGTCCTGGTCGGTCCCTCCGGCTGCGGCAAGTCCACCACCCTCCGGATGGTGGCGGGGCTGGAGGAGATCAGCGCCGGCGAGATCCACATCGGGGATCGGCTGGTCAACGACCTGCCCCCCAAGGACCGCGACATCGCCATGGTGTTCCAGAACTACGCGCTCTATCCGCACATGTCGGTGTACGACAACATGGCGTTCGGCCTGAAGATGCGGAAGTTCCCCAAGGCCGAGATCGAGAAGCGCGTGAAGGACGCGGCCGAGATCCTCGGCATCCAGGAGCTGCTCAAGCGCAAGCCCCGCCAGCTCTCGGGCGGCCAGCGCCAGCGGGTCGCAGTGGGCCGGGCCATCGTGCGGCACCCCCAGGTGTTCCTGTTCGACGAGCCGCTGTCCAACCTGGACGCCAAGCTGCGCGTGCAGATGCGCGTCGAGCTCAAGAAGCTGCACGACCGGCTGGAGACGACGGCCATCTACGTCACCCACGACCAGGTCGAGGCCATGACGCTCGGTGACCGGGTCGTCGTCATGAAGGACGGCTGGATCCAGCAGGTGGGCGAGCCGCTCGAGCTGTACGGCCACCCCACCAACAAGTTCGTGGCGGGCTTCATCGGCTCCCCGGCCATGAACTTCATCGACGTCGCCATCAACGAGGTCAACGGCCAGGTCGTGGCCGAGACCCAGGGGTTCCGGATCACGGTGCCGCCGGCCAAGGCGGCTGCCCTGCGGGCCTACAAGGGCCAGCAGGTGGCCTTCGGCGTGCGGCCGGAGGACGTTCACCTGGCCACCGGCGCCGACGCCGCCCACTACAGCTTCGACGCCGTGGTCGAGGTGGTCGAGCCCCTCGGCTCGGAGATCCTGCTGGACGTCCGCGTCGGGCGCGGCACCATCGTGGCCCGGGTCGAGCCCACCGTGCGGGTCAAGGTCCACGAGACGGTGAAGCTGGCGGTCAACTCCGACCGGCTGCACTTCTTCGACGCCAAGACCGAGCAGGCCATCTAGGCCGGCGGGGGATGATCTCGCGTCGCGACTATGCGCAGTCCGGCGCGGTCGTCGCCGATGCCGCGATGCCGGCGCGAGGCCGGCGCTGGCGGTGGCGGGAGGAGGCCGAGGGCCTGCTGTGGGTGGCCCCGGCCTTCCTCTACCTCGCCTTCTTCATCGCCTACCCGTTCGTCATGTCGATCTACCTGAGCCTGTCCAACGCGCGGGTGGGGTCGCCGGACTGGCACTACATCGGGTTCACGAACTTCCAGCGGATCTTCGAGGATCCGACGTTCTGGCAGACCGTTCGCAACTCGTTCATCTTCACCTTCGGCTCCGAGGCCATCCGCCTCGTCATCGGGCTGCCGCTGGCCTTCGCGCTCAACCGCTCGTTCAAGGGCAAGCGGCTCGTGCAGGGGGTGATCCTCATCCCCTTCGTCATCCCGATCGCGCTGTCCTCGCTGGCCTGGAAGTGGATGTTCGACTCGCTCTACAGCGTCATCAACTGGATGCTCATGACCCTGCACATCATCGACTATCCCTGGCAGTGGCTGGGCGAGCCCGGGCTGGCCATGTGGGCGGTGATCATCCTGAACGTGTGGCGCGGCTTCCCGTTCTCGGCGGTCATCCTGCTGGCCGGCCTGACGGCGGTGCCGGTGGAGGTCATCGAGGCGGCCAAGATCGACGGGGCGGGACCGCTGCGCCGGTTCGTCTACGTGGTGGCGCCCATCGTGCGGCCGATCCTGTTCGTGGGGCTCCTGTACTCGATCGTGTTCTCGTTCACCGACTTCTCGGCGGTGTGGCTGCTCACCCAGGGCGGCCCCTACAACACCACCCACGTCTTCGGGACCTATGCCTACAACGTCGGCATCAACGCCGGCGACATCGGCCAGGGGGCGGCCATCACGCTGTTCATGTTCCCGCTGCTGGCGGTGTTCGTCATCGTCATGCTGCGCCTGCTCCGGAGGGAGTGACGTGACGCGACCCGCGCTGTGGCGGAAGATCAAGCGCGACTACGGCCCGTACCTGCCGCTGTCGCCGTACCTGCTGGTGGTGCTGTTTCCCTTCTACTGGATGGTCATCACCACCTTCAAGCGCGACAACGACCTCTACAACCTCACCGGCGTGCCCTTCTGGTTCAAGGAGGCGCCGACGCTGAGTCACATCCAGCTCCTGCTCCGCGACACCATGTTCGTCACCTGGCTGCAGAACAGCCTGTTCATCGGGGCCGCCGTCGTGTTCATCACGCTGGTGATCGGCCTGCCGGCCGCCTACGGGCTGGCCCGCATGCGCTTCTTCGGCAACCAGACACTGTCGACCGCGATGTTCCTGTCCTACCTGATCCCGCCCGCCCTGCTGTTCCTCCCGCTCTCGCAGGTCGTGCGGAAGATCGGCTTCACCGACTCGGTGTGGTCGCTCATCCTCGTCTACCCGTCGTTCACGATCCCCTTCTGTACCTGGCTGCTCATGGGGTTCGTGCGCACGGTGCCGGCCGAGATCGAGGAGAGCGCCCAGCTGGATGGTTGCACCCGCTTCCAGACGTTCCGGCTGATCGTGATCCCCGTGATCATCCCGGGCATCATCACGGCCGGCATCTTCGCGTTCACCCTGACCTACCAGGAATTCATCTACGCGCTGACCTTCGTCTCTGCCTCGGCCAACAAGACCATCGCCTACGGGGTTACCACCGACCTCATCCGCGGCGACGTATTCTACTGGGGTTCGCTCATGGCCGGCGCCCTGATCGGCGCCGTGCCCGTGGCGATCGTCTACGCCTTCAGCCTGGATCACTTCATCCACGGCCTCACGGCAGGTGCCCTCAAGTGAGGTAACCATTCGCTACCCGAAGGAGAAGAGTCAATGACGAGACTCACCCGGCGCCAGTTTCTCGGTACCACCGCGGCCGGTGCGCTGGCCGCTCCGCACGTCTGGGTTCGCTCCGCGAGCGCGCAGCAGAAGCAGCTCTCGATCCTCTGCTGGAGCCATTTCGTGCCCGCCTACGACAAGTGGTTCGATCAGTTCGGGCAGGAATGGGCGGCGAAGAACAACGTCAAGGTCACGATCGATCACATCCCTCATCTGAACCTGGCCGCCAAGATCGCCGCCGAGATCGCCACCCAGTCCGGCCACGACATCGTGCAGCTGGCCGCCTCCGGCACCGAGAAGTTCGCCCCGGCCCTGCTCGACGTGCACGATCTCGCCGACAAGCTCGGCAAGAAGTACGGCGGGTGGACGCCGCTGGCCCAGAACTATTCCGAGGTGAAGGGCCGCTACCACTCGATCCCCGACTACTTCATCGACTTCCCCGGTCTCTATCGCAAGGACCTGTGGACCGAGCACGCCGGGATGCCGAACGGCCCCGACTCCTGGAACGACCTGCTGGTGGGTGGCCGCAAGCTGAAGGCCAAGGGCTTCCCGATCGGCATCGGCCTCGCTCACCACAACGACTCGCGCAACTCGTGGCGGGCCATCCAGTGGTGCTTCGGCGGCTCCGAAGTGGCCAAGGACGGCAAGACCCTGACCTACAACTCCAAGGAGATCCGTGAGGCGTTGAAGTTCATGAAGTCGCTCTACAAGGAGGCGATGACGCCCGAGGTCCTCGCCTGGGACGACGCCTCCAACAACCGGCTGCTCGCCTCCGGGCGGGGGTCGTGGATCCACAACCCGATCAGCGCCTACCGGACGATCGAGGGGCAGAACAAGGAGCTGGCCGACAAGATCCACATCCAGCTCTCGCCCAAGGGCCCGGCCGGCCGGCTGTCGTTCGCGAACTGCCTGGCCTACGGCGTCACCAAGTTCTCGCCCAACCAGGACACGGCCAAGCTCTTCATCGAGGGGCTGACCGACAACTTCAAGGACGCGCTTCAAGGCCAGCACCGGGTACAACAACCCGTTCCTCAAGACGTACGCCAAGGGCCCGCTGCCGATCATCAGCGAGGATCCCAAGCTCAAGGTGCTGGAGAAGTCGCCCGAGTACCACTACACGATCGGCCATCCCGGCCCGCTGACGGTGCCGGCCGACGAGGTCTACCAGCAGTTCATCCTCATCGACGCCGTCGCGCAGTTCTGCACGGACAAGATGGACCTCGAGCAGACGATCAAGTGGGGTGAGGACAAGCTGAAGGCCATCTACTCCAAGTTCGTGTAGTCCGCCTCCCGGCGGAGGTCGTCGCATCGCGTGGTATCCTCGCGGCGATGCGACGACCTCTCGTCGCGCTGGCCGTCGCCATCGCCGTCGTCGGCGGATTCACGGGCGGCCTCGCGTGGCTCCTGAACGACCCCCGTCCCCCGACCGGCGCCTCCCGCGGCGAGCGCCTCTACTACGCCTACTGTGCCGAGTGCCACGGCCGCGACGGCCGCGGCTCCTGGCGCGCCGCCCTCTTCCTCCTCCGCCCCGGCAACCTCGCCGACAAGGCCCGCATGTCCACGCACAGCGACCAGTACCTCTTCGACATCATCAAGCACGGCGGCTCCCCCGTCGGTCGCCCCGGCATGCCGGCCTTCGGCTACCACATTCCCGACGCCGACATCCAAGCGCTCGTCACCTTCCTCCGCACCCTCCCCAAAGACCCGCCGTAGTCCTAGCGCTCGGGCGCGGGGGCCGCTCCTCTCCACCCGAGAGGGGCCAGGGCACCGCTTGGGGCTAGCGGCGCTCGATGCGGAGGAGCACGAGCCGGTCATCCTCTTGGCGCACGGCGAGCCGAAGCCGATCCCCCGGCTTGAGGCCGAGTGCGTCGACCTGGGCGGGCGCGACCGACACCGCCATCTGCTCCATGGCCGACATGCCGAGCACGGCGACGGTCTCGTGGCGGACGAGGATGAGGTCAGGCGTGGCGCGGGCGACGAACTCGCCCTGAACTTCGTAGGCGGCGGGCCGGAGGATGGTTCCCCACAGGCCCGCCGCGAAGGCGATCAGCAGCCCGGCGAACAGGAGCGAGAGGCCCCAGCGCGCCCGGGCGGTCGGGGTCAGCGCAGGGACGTCAGTACGACTCCATCCCGGCGCCGTGGGTACGGGGATCCGGCCGGAGATCGTCACCCGTCACCATCCACTTGCCGCCACAACCCTCGTGGACGGCGTCGGAGGCAGCCCGGTAGGCCGAGCCGAACGTCGCGGCGAGGACCACGATTCCGGCCACGCCTCCGAGCAAGCAGGTGATGGCCCGGCCCGGCACCAGGAACACGTTCACGGCCACCGCACCGGCGTCGTAGTTGCGGCGGTTGCGCTCCGCGTCCTGCTGGGTCTTGAGCTGCTCCTGGAGGAGTTCGGGAGCCGGCTGGGACGGCTGCTGGGCACCGGCGATCGACGCCAGCGGCCCGACCAGCAACACCGCCGATAGCAGCCCCGCCACGACTCGAGTCCCGCTGATCATAGACCGCCTCCTTGTCGTCCCTGTCCCCTCGCCGCCCGCCGGGAGGCGGCGGCTGGAAGGCCCTCATTGTCGCCCGAAGGTGCGGGGCCCGCCCACCAAATTTTCCCGACCCCTGGAAGGGGCTATAATCACGCCACATTTCCGCCGGGAGGGCAGCGTCCATGAAGCTTGTCCGGTTCTCCACCAACGGGCAGTCCCCGCGCCTCGGCGCCCTGCAGGGCGACCGCATCGCCGACCTGCAAGCCAGCGTCGCCGCCACCCTGAGCCGACGCGGCGTGGTCCGCGCCCAGGAGATCGCCGCCACGCTCGTGCCGGCATCCACTCGGCAGTTCCTGGAGGGCGGCGCCGCCACCCAGGATGCCCTGGCCGCCGTCACCGAATGGGTGACGGTGCCGGCCGGCTCGGCCCGCCTGCACGCCCCCATCGCCGACCCGGGCAAGTTCATCTGCATTGGCCTCAACTACAGCGACCACGCGGCCGAGACCGGCAACGCCATCCCCAAAGAACCGCCGATCTTCGCCAAGTGGCCGAACGCGATCCTCGACCCGGGTGAGCCCATCCTGCGGCCCCGCGGCTCCAAGGCCCTCGACTGGGAGGTCGAGCTGGGCGTCGTCATCGGCAAGCCGGCCCGCTACGTCTCGAAGGAGCAGGCCCTGGACTACGTGTGGGGTTACACGATCATCAACGACGCCAGCGCACGCGACTTCCAGATGATCACCAGCCAGTGGATGGCCGGCAAGATCTTCGAGACGGCCGCGCCGGTGGGGCCCTACATCGGCGACCGTGCCGAGGTCGCCGACCCCCACACGCTCGGGCTCCGGACCTGGGTGAACGGCAAGCAGATGCAGAACGGCACCACCAAGACCTTCATCTTCGACGTGCGCTACCTGGTGAGCTATCTGTCGAACCTCATCACGCTGATGCCCGGCGATCTCATCGCCACCGGCACCCCGCCCGGCGTGGGCCTCGGCATGAAGCCGCCCGTGTACATGAACCCCGGCGACGTCGTCCGGATGGAGATCGACGGGCTCGGCTCGCTCGAGAACACGGTGAAGGACGCCTAGCGAGCGCGGGGTACACTGGGAGCGCCATGCTCGATCTCATCCGCTCGCTCGTGGTCGAGAACACGACCAAGATCGTGCTGCTGTCGCTGGACGGCCTCGGCGGGCTGCCCCGGCCCGAGACGGGCCGCTCGGAGCTGGAGACGGCCCGCCTGCCCAACCTGAGCGCGCTGGCTACCGCGTCGGCGTGCGGGCTCATCCGTCACGTCGCCCCCGGCATCACGCCGGGCAGCGGGCCCGGCCACCTCGGCCTCTTCGGCTACGACCCGCTCGCCTACCAGGTTGGAAGGGGCGTGCTGGAGGCGCTCGGTATCGAGTTCGACCTTCGCGCGGGCGACGTGGCGGCCCGCGGAAACTTCTGCACCGTGGACGGCGCCGGTCTCATTACCGACCGGCGCGCCGGTCGCATCGCCACCGACGTATGCGTGCGGCTGACCGAGCGTCTGCGCGCCATCCGCCTGCCCGGCGTCGAGGTCATGGTGGAGCCGGTCAAGGAGCACCGCTTCGTCCTCGTCCTGCGCGGGGCCGGCCTGTCGGGACGGCTCAGCGAGACCGATCCCCAGGCGCTCGGCAAGGCGCCGCTGCCCGTGCGCGGCCTCGAGCCGGGCGCCGCCCGCGCGGCCGAGCTGGTCAACACGTTCATCGCCGAGGCGGGGCGCCGGCTGCGCCGACGCCGCCCCCGCCAACATGATCCTGCTCCGCGGCTTCGACCAGCTTCCCGAGCTGCCGCGCTTCCCCGAGGTGTACGGGTTGCGGGCGGCGGCGATCGCCGCCTATCCCATGTACCGGGGGCTGGCCAAGCTGGTCGGCATGGACGTGCTGAAGACCGGCGGCACCTACGCCGAGGAGATCGCCACCCTTCGCGAGCACTGGCAGGCCTACGACTTCTTCTTCGTGCACTACAAGGACACCGACAAGGCGGGCGAGGACGGGGACTTCGACGCCAAGGTCCAGGCCCTCGAGCGTTTCGACGCCTTCGTCCCGGCCATCCGCGAGCTGGGGCCGGACGTCCTGATCGTCAGCGGCGATCACTCGACGCCGTCCGTGCTCGCCGCCCACGGCTGGCAGCCGGTGCCCGCGCTCGTCTGGAGCCGCTACTGCGGCGCCGACCCCGTTACGGCCTTCACCGAGCGGGCATGCGCGGCCGGCACCCTGGGACTGATCCCTGCCCATCACCTGATGTCGATCGTCATGGCCAATGCCCTGAGGCTGACCAAGTTCGGCGCGTAGCTGCAGGCACATGCGGTTCCTGATTCGTCTCCTCGGTGCGCTGTGGCTGGCGACGCTGGTCGTCAGCGCGGGCTTCGCGTGGTCCGAGGTGCGGTCCGAGCGGCGGCGGCTGGCCGACGACCTCCAGCGCCGGGCCGCCCTGGCCGCGGACGCCGTGCGCGAGGCCAGCGAGCGGCTGGTGGCCCGGGGCGCGCGGACCGGCTACGAGCGCGTCCTCACCCGCTTCGGACGGCAGGACCGCACCATCGCCATCTTCGACGCCTTCGGCTCGGTGATCGAGGCCAGCGCCGAGATCAAGCGCAGCCTGGGTCCCATCTCGCCCCTCGTCAGCGAGGCGATCCAGAAGAACCAGCCGACCCGCGCCTTCTCCGTCGTGAATGGCCGCACGCGCCTGGTTTACGTGCTGCCGCTGCAGCAGGACGAGGGACCGATCGGCGCCGCCGCGGTGCTCCTCGAGGCCGATTACCTCGAATCGGCCGAGTGGGCGCTGTGGCAGCGCACGGCCGTGCGCATCGGCGTCCTCATGCTGTTGCTGACCGGTATCACGTGGATCCTCGTGCGGTGGTCGGTCACCCGGCCCATGGCCCGCATCGCAGAGTGGACCAAGCAGCTCAAGTCCGGGCAGCCGGTCGCCCCGCCCCCGAATGCCGACGTCAGCCTCTTCGGCCCGTTGGCCACCGAGGTCACCGGCCTGGCCCGCACGCTCAATCGGGCCCGGCTCGCCGCCGCCGAGGAGGCGCGCCTGCGGCTGGCCGGCGAGAGCCTGTGGACCGAGGAGCGGCTCAAGCAGTTCGTGGAGATCCGCTTCGGGGAGCGCCCGATCTACGTGGTGTCCAACCGCGAGCCGGTCAGTCACGTCCACGACGGCCGGACCATCAACGAGGTACGGCCGGCCAGCGGCCTGGTGACGGCGCTGGAACCGATCATGCTGGCGTGTGGCGGCACCTGGGTCGCGCACGGCAGTGGCACCGCCGATCGCGTGGTGGGCGAGCGCATCGGCCTGCCCACCGACGACCCCGCCTACTCGCTTCGCCGGGTCTGGCTGAGCGAGCAGGAAGAGGCCGGCTACTACTACGGCTTCGCCAACGAGGGGCTGTGGCCGCTCTGCCACATCGTGCACGAGCGTCCCCAGTTCCGCGCCGACGACTGGGAGCAGTACCGCGCCGTCAACGCGCGCTTCGCCGGCGTCCTCGTGGAGGAGATGGAGAAGGCCGAGCAGCCGATCGTGCTGGCTCAGGACTACCACTTCGCGATGCTGCCCCAGCTCGTCAAGCAGAGCCGCCCCGACGCCCGGGTGGCGCTGTTCTGGCATATCCCGTGGCCGAACTTCGAGGCGTTCGGCATCTGCCCCTGGCAGGACGAGATCCTGCTCGGCATGCTCGGCGCCGACCTCATCGGTTTCCACACTCAGTTTCATTGCAACAACTTCCTGGAGACGGTGGAGCGAACGATCGAGGGGCGCGTCGACTGGGAGAGCTTCAGCGTCGTGCGCGGCCAGCACCGCACGTGGGTGCGGCCGTTCCCGATCAGCGTGGCCCCCGACGAGTCGGAGCCGACGCCCGAGCGCGGAGCCCTGCGGGCCGAACTCGGGGTGATGACCGAATGGATGGGCGTGGGCGTCGAGCGCGTGGATTACACCAAGGGACTGCCCGAGCGCTTCCGAGCGCTGCGGCGGTTCTTCGAGCGGTGGCCGGAGTACCGGAGGCGCGTGACGTTCGTGCAGATCGCCTCGCTCAGTCGCAGCCAGATCCCGCGGTACCGGGCCCTCCAGGAGGAAGTCCGGGAGGTCGTCCGCGCGCTCAACGAAGAGATCGGCGAGCGCGGCTGGCAGCCCGTCATCTACCGGGAGCGCCACCACGACCACCGGGAGATCCGGCGCTTCTACCGCGCCGCCGACTTCTGCATGGTGACCTCCCTGCACGATGGCATGAATCTCGTGGCCAAGGAGTACGTGGCCGCCCAGACCGACGACGAGGGGAGCCTGATCCTCAGCCGCTTCACCGGGGCCTCGCGCGAGCTGCGCGACGCCTGGATCGTCAATCCTTACGACGTCGAGGACATGGCCACAGCGATCCACGACGCCCTCACCGCCGATCCGCTCGACCGTCGCTCGCGCATGCGGCGGCTGCGCGACCATGTCCGCGAGTACAACATCTACGGCTGGGCCGGGCTGCTCGTCGCCGAGCTGGCGCGCATTCCCCAGCCGTCGCCTTCCCTCGAGCGAGGCTGATCCCGGCTCGTAGTAGAGCTTACAGCTGTAAAAAATGCTCCCGGCTCCGGCCTGCTCAGAAACGCATGAAAAGTCAGCGCATCTTCGTGGCATCGAGCTTGCCTTGCCTTACTGCGACCGACGATGGGGCACCGGCCCACATCACCAGAAAGGCGGACGCGAGCGATGGAAGACCAGAACCTGAGCGACATCTCGATGAAGGGCGCGCCCGCCTGCGGGCGCTGTCACATGCTGGTGGCGCGCTACGCGCCGCAGGTCGTGGCCTCGACGGGGACGTACCACCGCGAATGCTTCGAGGCGTGGTACTTCGGCCGCTACAAGAAGCGGCCAGCTCTGCTCGCCGGCGCCAGCGGCAATCGCCACCGCTTCCAGGTCCGCGAGACCGCCGAGATCCACGAGCGCGCGGCTTGATGTAGTGGGGGGCCCCGACATGGCCCCCCACACCCCCCAACGCTCGGCACGCCACGGCAAAGCCGGGGCGCGCCTCGATCTCGCTCGGCGCCGCGGGGGCACGCGGATTGAGCGCGACAGCCTGGGGGTCATCGAGGTTCCGCGGCGGGCGTTGTGGGGCGCGTTCACCGAGCGGGCTCGGCGAACCTTTCAGCTCACCGGGCGTCCATCGCATCCGGCGCTCGTCCGCGCCTACGCGCTGATCAAGCTAGCGGCGGCGCGGGTGCACGGGCGGCTGGGGCTGCTGCCGCCGCGATGGGCGGCTGCCATCGCCGCCGCCGCCGCTCGGGTGGCCGCCGGCGGCGTCGCCGACGCCGCGGCCATCGACGTGCTGCAGGCCGGCGCCGGTACCCCTGCTCACATGAACGTCAACGAGGTGGTAGCCACACTTGCCAACGAGCGCCTGGGCGGCCGGCGGGGCCGCTGGGAGCCCATCCACCCCAACAACCACGTGAACCTCGGTCAGTCGTCCAACGACGTCACCCCCACCGCGATCCGGCTGATGGCGCTCGAGCTGCTGATCCCGCTCGACGACGAGCTGACCGCGTTGGTCCGCGCACTGCGTCGTCACGCGGCCCGCGCGCGGAGCGTGGTGAAGCCGGGGCGCACGCACCTGCAGGACGCGGTGCCCATCACGTGGGGCCAGGTCTTCGGCGGCTGGGCGCAGGCGATCGAGGACGGCCGGCGGGCGGCGGGCAGCGCCGCCGACGAGCTACGCGTGGTCGGCCTCGGCGGCACCGCCGTCGGCACCGGCCTCACCGCCCACCCGCGCTTCCGGGCGCTGGTGGTACGCGAGTTGTCGCGCCTGATCGGCCAGCGCCTGCGGCCGGCGCCGAGCCTGCCCGCGGCCGCATGGTCGCTGCGTCCGCTGGCAGCCGCCTCGGCGGCGCTGCGCGGCGTGGCCCTCGACCTGGCGACGATCTGTGTGGACCTGCGGCTGCTCGCCTCCGGTCCCGACACCGGATTTGCCGAGCTGCGGCTGCCCGAGGTCGAGCCGGGCTCGTCGATCATGCCGGGCAAGATCAATCCCTCGGTGCCGGAGGCGGTACAGATGGCCTGCTTCCAGGTGGCGGCCCACGATCATGCGGTGGCGCTGGCCGCCGGCGCCGGCGAGCTGGAGCTGAACGTGATGACGCCGCTCGTCGCCGACAACCTGGCCAGCGCCCTCGACGTCCTCACGCGTGCCGTACGCCTGCTGCGTACCCGCGCCGTCGAGGGGCTGGTCATCGACCGGCACCGCGCCCGCACCCTCGTGGCCGGAAGCCTGATCGAGGCCACCGCCCTGTCTCCCTACCTGGGCTACGAGGTGACGGCGGAGCTGGTCAAGGAGGCGAGGGCGCGCGGGCGGCCGCTGCGCGAGGTCGTCCTCGGTCATGGGCTGCTCGACGCCCGCGCGCTCCGCCGCGTGCTGTCGCCGGCCGCCCTCACCGCCCCCCGGGCCACCGACCTGGCGCTACGCCGGCGGGTTCAGCGCGCGCCGGCCTACCGCACGTTCCGCGCAGCCCTCGCCGAAGAATAGGCTTGTCTCGCCCGGCGGCGGGTTCATACTTCCAGTGACGCAATGCGCTGCCTCCTCGTCTGCGGAGATGACTTCCTCTGGCGCTTGGCCGCCGACCTCACCGAGACCCGGGTGGCGCCCCTCTGGCTCGTCGAGCAGCCCGCCCTGCGCGCTCGCATCCAGGAGCGGGGTGGCGAGGCCCTGTCCGGCCGCCTCGAGGGTGATGCCATCTACCGGCGGGCGTTCCGCTCCGGCCTCGAGCCGGTGCTGGTGGCGGTCGAGCGGGGGCGCCAGGCCCGGGTCCTGGCGGCGATCCGCCGGGTCGCACCCAGCGCCCCGCTGGTGGTCGTGGCCGAGACCGCCGTCGAGTCCGAGCCGCTCGTGACGCTGCCGCCGGGGGCGCTGGCCGGCCGGGTGCTGGAGGCCGCCCTGGAGCGGGCCACGACCCGGGCCCGCGTCCAGCGGCTGCGCGAGCACTTCGCGCCGGCCGAGCGGGTGCTGATCCTGATGCAGGACGACCCCGACCCCGACGCCATCGCCTCCGCGCTCGCGCTCAAAACGCTGCTGGGCCGCACGAAGTCGGCGGCGACGATCGGCACCTTCGGCACGATCACGCGCCCCGAGAACCGCGCGATGACCCGTCTGCTGGAGATCGACGTCGAGCAGGTGAAGACGCGGGCGGTCGAGGACCACGACATGCTGGCCATCGTCGACGCCCAGCCGGCCTTCTTCGAGGAGGCGCTGGGCGAGGTCGATCTCGTCATCGACCATCATCCCGGCGAGTCGGCGGGGCGGGCGACCCTGCGGGACGTCCGCCCCTCCTTCGGCGCGACCTCCACGATCCTCACCGAGTACCTGCGCGCTGCCGGCGACGTGAAGATCCGGGAGCGGCTGGCCACCGCGCTGCTCTACGGCATCAAGACCGACACGCTGCACCTGGAGCGCGGCGCCACCCGGGCCGACATGGAAGCGTTCGCGTTCCTGCACGGCCTCGCCAACCACAACCTGCTGCGCCGGATCGAGCGGCCGGACCTGCCCGACGCGGCGCTCGACGTGCTGGCCCGTGGCCTCGGCGGACGCCGCCTCGTCGACGGCGTGATGTTCGTGCACCTGGGGCCGGTCGGCTACCCCGAACTGGTCGCCCAGTTCGCCGACTTCCTCCTCCAGGTGGAGGGCGCCGAGTGGTCGGTGGTCTCCGGCCGCGTCAACAGCGAGCTCCACATCTCCGTGCGCAACGTCGGCTACGTGCGCGCGGCCGGCGAGGTCGTGCACGACGCCTTCGGCGACCTCGGGGGCGCCGGCGGCCATCGTTCGATGGCCAAGGCGGTGATCAAGCTGCGCGACTGGCGCGCCGCCCGCCTGCCCACCGGCGAGGACGAGGTGGCCCTGACGATCGTGTCACGGTTCGGGGCCGCCCTGCGCGCCGGCCGCGGGTAGCGCCGTGGAGGAGACGGCCCGCCTCACCGAGTCGATCAAGGAGCTGCTCAGCGGCGGCCGCGAGGAACGCCTCACCCAGGTCCTGGAGGACGCCCACTCCGCCGACATCGGCAGCGCGCTGCGCGAGCTGCCCGTTCCCGAGCGCGTGCACGTCTTTCGCCTGCTGCCGCCCACCCAGGCCGGCGCCGTGCTGTCCGAGCTGGACGACCAGACGCTGCTGGAGCTGGTCCGCGCCCTCGACGAGCACGAGGTCTCGCGCATCCTCGACCGGATGCCGCCTGACCACGTCGTCGAGGTGGTCGAGGAGCTGCCCAAGGAGCAGGCCGACAAGATCCTCGACCTCATGGAAGAGGAGAAGTCCGAGGAGGTCCAGGAGCTCCTCGAGTATCCCGAGAACACCGCCGGCCGCCTCATGTCGCGCGACTTCGTCGCCGTGCACGAGAACGCCACCGTGGCCCAGGCCATCGAGCACATCCGCAAGGCCGCCACCGGCGAGGACGCGTTCTACCTGTACGTGGTCGACGACCACGACCACCTGGTGGGGTTGGTCCCGCTGCATCGCCTGCTCACGGCCGATCCCGCCATGCCGGTGCGGGCCATCCGAAAGGAGGACGTCGAGAGCGTCCCCGTCGACACCGACCAGGAGGAGGTCGCCCGGCTGGTGCACCGCTACAACGTCATCGAGGTGCCGGTCGTGGACGGCAACCACCGGCTGCTCGGCACCATCAGCGTGGACGACGTCATCGACGTCATCCACGAGGAGGCCACCGAGGACATCCAGCGCCTCGGCGGCGTCACCGGCGACGAGACCGTGCTCGATCCGCCCCAGGCCGTGTTCACCCACCGGCTCATCTGGCGATTCATCAACCTGGGGACGGCCGTGCTGGCCGCCTCCGTGATCGGCCTGTTCGAGACCTCCATCCAGGCCCTGGCCACCCTGGCCATCTTCATGCCCATCGTGGCCTCGATGGGCGGCATCGGCACCACCCAGACCGCTACCGTGGTGGTCCGCGGCATCGCGCTGGGCGAAATGACCTCCGGAGTGCTGCGCCGCGTGCTGTTGAAGGAGGTGTGGCTCGGTCTCATGACCGGGCTGGCCAACGGCCTCGTCCTTGCTCTGATCGCCTATGCATGGAAGGGCAGCTGGCTGCTCGCTGGCATCCTGGGGCTGGCCCTCGTCTTCAACATGGTGGTGGCGGCCGTGGTGGGCACCCTGGTGCCCATCGCGCTGAAAACGTTCCGGGTCGACCCGGCCATCGCGTCCAGCGTGATCATCACGACCTTCACGGATGTATGCGGGTTTTTTTCGTTTCTGGGGCTCGCCACCCTCATGATGCGGTTCCTCCTTTGACCGCAGAAGGCGCTTGGCAACGGCCCGGAACGGCGGGTAGAATTCAGCCGGCATCCGCCCCATCCGGATTTTCGACCGTCCTCCAATCCAAGTCTCTGGAGGGACGAACGTGGACGTAGCGCTGGAGAAACGGCAGGTCGAGCGTGCGTACGAGCTGTACGCGCCGGTGTATGACTTTATCTTCGACTGGATCTTCGCGCCGGGCCGATCGGCGGCGATCCAGCACCTGAACCTGAAGCCGAACGAGACGGTCCTGGAGGTCGGCATCGGCACCGGCCTGAACCTGCCGCTGTACCCGGCCTCGTGCCGGCTCACCGGCATCGACCTCTCGGGCGACATGCTCGACAAGGCGGTCGAGCGGGCCCAGAAGCTCGCCATGCCCAACGTCACCCTCAAGGTCATGGACGCCACGTCCATGGACTTCGCCGAGAACGAGTTCGACAAGGCGGTGGCCACCTACACCATCTCGGCGGTGCCGGACCCGGTGGCGGTGCTGCGCGAGATGCGGCGCGTGGTGAAGCCGGGTGGCGAGCTGGTCATCCTCAACCACTTCCGCAGCGAGCGGCGACTGTCGGGCTTTGTCGAGGACATGATGGCCCCCGTGTGCACGCGCCTGGGCTGGAAGTCGAACCTCGCGATGGCGCCGCTGCTCCAGCAGGTGGGGCTCACGCCCGAGGTGGTGATCAAGGTCAACCTGTTCAACGGGTGGCGCCTCGTGAAGTGCGTCAACCGGAAGTAGCCCGGCTCCTCTCCCTCGTCGCTGCCGCGCTCCTCGTCGTTCCGGTCGCCCGCGCCGCGGGCGACTTGCTGGTTGCGGTCGCGTTCCTGATCGAGTTTCTCTCGGCCGGCCACACTCGCCCGCTCACCGCGTTGACCGCTGCGCCCCGCCGGCTGGCGCTGCCGGTGGATGGCGCCGAGGTCGATCGGTGGACTGGCGGCGGCGGCGTACCGCTGGTGCTCGTGCACGGCTACGCGCCCGCCGGCAAGGACGAGCCCCGCGTGCAGGAGGCCGCGGCGCTGCTGGCCCGGGCCGGCTTCGACGTGGCGGTGCCGACCATCCCCGGCCTCACGCGGGGGCGCCTGCGACCCGACGACGTGCGTCCCCTGGTCGCCACGCTGGCCGCTCGCGACGTCCCGACGGTGGTCGTGGCGGTCAGCGTCGGCGCCGGCCCCGCCCTGCTGGCCGCCGCCGATCCGTCCGTGCGCGACCGCACACGGGTGGTCCTCAGCCTCGGCGGCTACGCCTCCGCGCCGGAGCTTCTGCGCTTCTTCGTGACCGGCGAGTATGCGTTCGGCGCCACCCGGGGCCGGGTCGTCCACGACCCGGCCGTCGTGCGGTGGTTCCTCGAGGCCAACGCCGACCTGCTGGATGTCTCGACGCAGGTCGCGCTCGCCGATCCGGCCCGGGCGGCGGCGTCGCTCGCCGCGCCGACGCCGGCGATCGCCGACCTGCTGATGCGGCTCTCACCCGAGCGCGTGGCCGGCCAGATCCACGCCCGTCTGGTGCTGGTTCACGGTGTCGACGACCCCTCGGTGCCCTTCACCGAGAGCCTGCGCCTGGCCGCGGCCCGCCCGGAGCGCACGCGAGTGGTGCTGGTCCACCTGGTCCAGCACGTCGAGGGTGCGCGGGTCACCGCGTGGTCGACGGCTCTGCGGGAGCTGGCGGCCCTGGCGGTGGTCGTCTACGGCCTCGGCCGGGCCGGCTGAGGCGGCACCGACAGCCCATCGACCCCGAGGCGCGTGATCTGCCGGGCCCGCCCCTATACACTAGGGCCGGTCCCACGCAGGCCCGGGAGGTCATCCATGGCGCGCAAGACGGGGAGAACGGGCGACGCTTCCAGCTCCGCGGGTCGCCGGCGCGCCGCCGGCGTGCCGCGCACGGGCGTCGACGAGCGAGAGGGCTGGGAGGACTTCGCGCAGAAGCGCGAGTGGTTCCTGAGCGGCCGCGCGATCCCGGACGGGCGTTCGCGCACGGAAGCCCGGCTGAACGCCATCGCCCGGGCCGAGGTGTTGGGCCAGGTCCCGCTCGAGACGCTCGATCCCGGCGGCTCGCCCCTGCGCGTGGGCGCCCGCGTGATCGCGAGCGGACGCCGCGTGGTCTCGCCACGGCCGGTGTCGCGGCGGCTGCCGCGCGCGCCGCTGCTGGCACGGCCGGTGGAGGTGGCCCCACCCCGCCGCGAGGCCGATGCCACGCTACAGGTCGCGGTGCCGGCGGCGGCCCTCGCGCGAGTCGATCCGGCGTCGATCCGGATGTTCCGGCTCGAGCCGGCCACCAGGACCTGGCAGCTGATCCCGCGCTCGGGCTTTGCGCCCTCCGGAGGGTATGCCTGGGCGCGCCTGCACCGGCCGGGCGTCTACGCGCCCGTGGGGCTGCCGCTGGACCGGGCCGAGCTCGCCGACCTCGTACGCACTTTCAACGGGCGAGCGGAGCTCCGGGAGGCGGCGGCACGCAGTCGGGCGGCGGCCGGACGGGCGGTGGCGTCGCTCCTGCGGCAAGGCGTTCGCGCGTCACGGGGCCGCGTCGTCACGGACGTGGCGGCGCGCCTGCGCGAGCGGGTCGACCTGCCGGAGTGGGCGCTCCTGGCCGAGCTGGAGCCGACACCACCGGCCGGAGCGGTGCGGCGGCGCCGCGCACTGGTCGCCCCCACGCTGGGCGCCCTGGCCACGCGGCTGGTCGCGCGCGACTGGTGGAAGCTCGGGCCGCGGAACTTCAACGGGCGCATCAAGTCGCTGGCCATCCGCCCGAACCAGCGCAACGTGCTGTACGCGGGCGCCGCCAACGGCGGCGTGTGGATCACCGTCGACGGGGGCGCCGAGTGGAATGCGCTGTGGTTCCGCCAACCCTCGATGGCCATCGGCGCCATCGCGGTGGCGCCGAGCAACCCGGCTGTGGTCTACGCGGCCACCGGCGAGGACACCCCGGGCTGGGGTCCGAGCTACGGGGGCGCCGGGGTCTTTCGCACCAGCAACGGTGGGGCCGCCTGGGCCGCCTGCGCCAGTGGGCCGGGCTCGCGGTCGAACAAGGTGCTCGTGCACCCGACGAACCCCGACGTGGTCTACGTGGCTTCCGACACGGGCCTCTGGAAGTCCGTCGACGGCGGCGCCAGCTGGACGAACCGCCGCCCGGGCCGGATCACCGACGCGCTGCTCGACCCCACCGCCCCCGAGACGCTCTACGTCGGTGCGCACAACGATGGCGTCTATCGGTCGGTCGACGGCGGAGGGCTGTGGGAGCCCCGACAGGGCACGACGGGCGGGTTCTTCACCGCGCTGCCCTGGGGCGCGGCAGCGGAGTGGATCAAGCTGTCGATGGGGCAGGGCGGCACGGCGGGCACGCGGTTCATCGCCGCCAAGATGGGCCCGGACTCCGGGCGTGTCTTCCTCTCCACGACCGGCGGGAACAACTGGGTCATGGTACCGGACGTGGTGCAGCCCGCGGGCTACAACGAGTGGACGAACATGATCAGCGTCCATCCGCGCTTCTCGAATCGCATCCTGGCCGGCGCGGTCGGCCTGTCGCGTACGACCAGCTCGTTCACCTTCGACCCCACCTCGGGCACCCACTCGGACCATCACGAGGTGGTCTACGATCCGGTCGATCCCACCGTCTGCTACGTCGCCACCGACGGGGGCGTCTACCGGTCGATCGACGGCGGCGCGACCTGGGCGTTGCGCAGCCGGGCCATGACGGCGACCCAGTTCTACAGCGTGGGCGTGTCGCAGACGAGCCCGCTGGTGCTGGGCGGCGCCACCCAGGACCAGGGCGTGCTGAAGCTCCGGGCGGGCAGCGACCTGGACTGGGACGACGTGCACGCGGGCAACGAGGGCGGCTTCTTCATCGTGGACCCCAACGACAGCAGGACCATCTACACCACGCCGTGGAGCCACAACCTCCGGCGCAGCACCGACACCGGCGCCACCTGGACGAACATCCGCAACGGCATGACCACCACCTTCAACGGCGCCACCGTCGGGCCGGCTACCGTGCGGCACCTCGCGGTGCGCTTCGGCCTCTCCAGTCACCTCATCTGCGGCGGCACCATCGTCGCTCGTGACGCCAATGGTGTCGAGGTCTTCCGCCAGAGCCGGGTCTACCTGAGCCTGACCCGCGGCGACGCGTGGGTGGGGCGTGAGCTGACCGAGGGCGACATCAACCGCGTCGCCTTCTCACCCGCCGACCCGTTGATCTGCTACGCGGTGACCAGCACCGGCAATGTGTACAAGAGCTCGGGGGGCTGGACCTGGCGGCTCGCGCACACCGCCGCCAACCGGCCCAGCACCATGTACATCACCGGGCTGGCCCTGAGCTGGACGAACCCCGACGTGCTCTACATCTCGTTCGGTGGCTACGGCGGCCCGCGCATCATGCGCTCCGACGACACGGGTGCGCACTGGACAGACCGGAGCGGGACGGCGAGCGACGACCTGCCCGCGATCCCGATCACTTCGATCGTGGTGAGCCCGGTCTCCGACGACGTCGCCTACGTGTCCACGGACATCGGTGTGTTCCGCACCCAGGATGGCGGCGCGACCTGGCAGGACTTCAACGACGGCTGGCAGTGGCAGGACGTCCCCCGGATCATCGTCACCGAGCTCGCCCTGCGGCGCTCCAGCCGCACCCTCTTCGCGAGCACCCTGGGTCGGGGAGTCTACCGGCGCGCGCTGTAGCGCGGGAAGCTACTGCAAAGCGGCGCGGCCGTCGGGCGAGCCGGGGCGCTGCACGCCCCACGTCGTCAGCTTGGCCAGCACGGTGTTGCGGTGCACGCCGAGCTGACGGGCCGCCCGGCTCACGTTCCACTGCATCCGCTCCAGCGTGCGCAGCACGTACTGGCGCTCGAACTGATCGCACGCTTCCCGCAGCGGCAGGGTGTCGCGGGCCAGCACCGAGACGGTCTCCGGCATCGCCACGTCGAGCGGCACGTCCTGCAGATGGACGACGGGGCCCCCGGCCAGCACGACCGCCCGGTGGATGACGTTCTCCAGCTCGCGCACGTTGCCGGGCCAGTGGTAGCGCAGGAGCGCGTCGAGGGCGCCGGCCGACACGCCGCGCACGTCGCGGTGGCTCTCGCGCGCGAACTTGCGCACGAAGTGCTCGACCAGCCTCGGGATGTCCTCGCGCCGCTCGCGCAGCGGCGGCACGTGCGAGGGGCACCACGTTCAGTCGGTAGTAGAGGTCGTCGCGGAACGCCCGCTCGCGCACGGCCTGGCGGAGGTCGACGTTGGTGGCGGCGAGCACCCGCACGTCGATCGGGATCGGCCGCGCTGCCGCCCAGGCGCTCGACCTCCCGCTCCTGCAGCGCGCGCAGCAGCTTGGCCTGCAGATCGAGACGGCAGCGTCGCCGATCTCGTCGAGGAAGACGGTGCCGCCGTGGGCCAGCTCGAACTTGCCGAGCCGACGCCGATGGCGCCGGTGAAGGCGCCCTTCTCGTGGCCGAACAGCTCGGACTCGATCAGCGTCTCCGGGATCGCCGCGCACGTTGATGGCCACGAACGGCTGGCCGCTGCGCTGGCTGCGCTGGTGAACCGCGCGGGCCACCAGCTCCTTGCCGGTGCCGCTCTCGCCGGTGATGAGCACGGTGGTCGGCGTGGCAGCGACTTGAGTGATGAGCTGGTAGATGCGCACCATCTCCGGATGGCGGCCGACCAGCCCCTCGAAGCCGTGGGCGGTGGTCGGCCCTGACGGCGCCAGCGCCGACTGCAGGCCAGGACCTGGCGCTCCAGCGCGCGCTTCTCCAGCGCGCGCTCGACCAGCATCAGGATGTCGTCCACGTCGAACGGCTTGGTGATGTAGTCGTACGCCCCGCGCTTGAGCGCCTCGACGGCGGTGCGCACGTCGTGGACCGCGGTGGCCAGCACGACCACCGTGGACGGATCGGCAGCCTTCACCTTGGGGAGCACGTCGATGCCCGGCTCGCCCGGCATCCGCTGGTCGAGCATCACCAGGTCGACGTCGCGCGCCCGCAGCAGATCCAGCGCGTCGGCACCGGTCTCGGCCTCCAGCACCTCGCAGGTGCCCTCCAGGATGGCGCGGATCGAGGCGCGCACCCCCTCCTCGTCGTCGACGACCAGGACGGTGCCCCGCCGCGACAGCGTCGCCCCCTCGAGCAGATCGGTGGTGCTCACGGCGCGCGCTCCCGCTCGAGGACGAGGTACTGGTTGCGGCCGCCGCCGCCCGGCTGGTGGACCCACACGATCACCGAGCGGCCGGCCGGCACCTCGCTCAGCGCCTTCTGCAGGGACGGGGCGTCGTAGACGGTCTTGCGGTCAACCTCCAGGATCACGTCGCCGCGCCGCAGCCCGGCCCGCTCGGCGGGACCGCCGGTGGTCACGTCGGTCACCAGGAGGCCGTGGTCGAACGGCAACCCGAGCCGCTCGGCGGTGTCCGGCGCCAGCGGCTCCACCTGCAGGCCGAACCCCTCGGGGCCGGCCTCGACCTCGGCGGTGACGGCATCGTCGGCCGGCATCTCGCCCACGCGGACGGTCAGCTGCTGGGGCGCCCGGTCGCGGATGACGCCGATCGGCACCATCTGGCCGGGGGCGACGTTGGCCACGCGCCGCTGCAGGTCGGGCACCTCGCGGATCTTGGTGCCGCCGAGCTGGACGATGACGTCGCCGGGTCGCAGCCCCGCTGCCTCCCCGGGCCCGCCCTTCATGACGTCGGCCACCAGCACGCCCTCGCGCTCGCGCACGCCGAAGCTGCCGGCCAGCTCGTCGCTCAGGTCCTGGATGACGATGCCCAGCCAGCCGCGCGTCACCTTGCCGCGGGCGATGAGCTGGCCCATGACCACCTTGGCCTCGTTGATCGGGATCGAGAAGCCGATGCCCTGCCCGGCCGCGACGATCGCGGTGTTGATTCCGATGACCCGGCCGTCCAGGTTCAGGAGCGGCCCGCCGGAGTTGCCCGGATTGATCGAGGCGTCGGTCTGGATGAAGTTCTCGTACGTGGTCACACCCACCCGCGTGCGCGCCGTGGCCGACACGATGCCGACCGTCACGGTGCGGTCGAGACCGAACGGGTTGCCGATGGCGATGACCCACTGGCCGACCCGCAGGCGCTCGGAGTCGCCCAGCTCGGCCGCGGGCAGCGGAGCCGGGGCCTCGACTTTGAGCACCGCCAGGTCGGTCTTGGGATCGCGACCGACCAGCGTGGCCGTGAACTTCCGGGAGTCGGACAGGCGCACGGTGATTTCCTGAGCGTTCTCGATAACGTGATTGTTCGTCAAGATGTATCCGGCTGGATCCACGACGACGCCCGATCCGCTCGCCCGCGGCTCCTCGCGCGGCCGCCGCCTGAAGTAGCGCTCGTAGAACTCGTCGCCGAAGAACTCGCGGAAGCGCTGGGGGTCGTCGGACGATCCGGGCGCGGGGCGCTTGGAGACCGTGCTCACGTTGACGACGGCCGGCGTGACCCGGTCGGCCACCGCGCTGAACGCCTCTTCCATGGCCTGCAGGACGGCACGGGCGTCGACCTTGGGCGCGGGCGCCGGGGCGTTGGCGGGCGGGCGCTTGTCGGCCGGCGCGGCCGGCGGCCGCGCCGGCGCCGACTGGGCCCACGCCGGCCCCGCCAGCGCGGCGATCAGGAGAAGGGCGAGAGGGAGCCTCATGAACGTCAGGGGCCGCATTCTACCGGCGGGCGTCAGGCTCCGCCAGCGCGATCAATTTCAGCTCGAGAATCTCGCGCGTCGTCGAGGTGACCGGCGCCGCCGCGCCACGACGCAGTCCCGCCACCCACACGATGCGCCCGTCCGACTCGACCAGCGGCAGCCGATCGCGCTCCCAGCGCGGCACCTTGGCGTCGATCAGGAACCCCTTTAGCCGCCGCTCGCCCGCGCCGAACGCGTCGAACCGATCACCGCGCCGGCGGCGGCGGATGGCCAGCGGTGCGGGCACCGCATCGGCGTCGAAGGCGACGCGATCCGCCGCGCGCGGGACCGTGTAACCGGCCGCGGGCAGCCGTCGCGCCTCGAGCGCGCGCCCGATTTCCGGAAGCTCCACGCGCCCCGGCACCGGGAGCGGTCGCTCGGCCAGCGCCACGACCGGCCGCGCGCCCACCCGGACGTGGTCACCGCTCACCTCCACGACGACACCGCCGAGCCGGAAGGGCCGGCGCGGCGCTGGGGTGGCCAGCACGCGGCGC
The DNA here is from genome assembly GCA_963827505.1 of uncultured Candidatus Rokubacteria bacterium. Classification (GTDB taxonomy): domain Bacteria; phylum Methylomirabilota; class Methylomirabilia; order Rokubacteriales; family CSP1-6; genus AR5. The sequence continues at coordinate 2,723,559 of CAWHBD010000001.1, forward strand.
AGGCCGCGGTGGGCCCACGCGCGTAGGGAGGCGTGGCTGCCGAGACGCGCCGCGGCCTGGTGCAGCACCTCGGCCGCAACCGCGGCCGGCAGCGCGGCCAGCGCCGACCGCGACAGCGTGAGCGCATCGGCGTGCGCCACACCCAGGCGGCCCAGCTCGCGCGCGGCGGTGCGATCGAGCGCGTCGACGCTCTCGCGAGCCAGCCGCGCCACCCGGGTCAGCGCGGGCACGAGATCGGCGTGATAAGAGGCGGTCAGCAGCGGGAACAGCTCGTGGCGGACCCGGTTGCGGAGAAACTTCGGATCGCGGTTGGTCGGGTCCTCGACCCAGTCGAGGCCAGCCGCCCCCAGCGCGTCGCGCAGGGCCTGACGCCGCAGCGCGATCAGCGGGCGGATGATCCGGCCGCGCACCGGGGGGATGGCGGCGAGGCCGCGCACGCCGGCGCCACCGAGCACGCGCATGAGGACGGTCTCGGCCTGGTCGTCCGCGGTATGGCCGACCGCGATGCGGGCGGCACCGAGCCGATCGGCCCACGCCTCCAGCGCGGCGTAGCGGGCCACCCGCGCGGCCGCCTCGACCGAGCCGGGGCCGATCTGCACCCGCTCCACGTCCACCGGCACGCCCAGCCGCGTTCCCAGTGCACGCACGAAGTCGGCGTCGCGGGCAGAATCCGCGCGGAGGCCGTGGTCGACGTGCAGCACGTGCAGCGTGAGACGCCAGGCGGGCGCCAGCGCGGTCAGGACGTTGAGGAGGGCGACGGAGTCAGCACCGCCAGATACGGCCACCAAGACGGCTTCGCCGCCGGCGAGCATCGCGTGGCGGCGAAGGGTGCGCTCGACGGCGTCGGTGAGACCCACCTCACCCGCCCTGCAGGCCCACCCAGACCTCGCCGTCCTCGAAGTGCTCCTTCTTCCAGACGGGCACGGTGCGCTTGAGGGTGTCGATCGCGTAGCGGCAGGCCTCGAACGCGTCGCCGCGGTGGGCGGCCGACACCGCGATGAGCACCGACGACTCGCCGATCTCCAGGCGGCCGACCCGGTGGAGCATCGCTACGCGCTTGACGCCGGGCCAGCGGCCGCGGATGGCCGCGCCGATCTCGCGCAGCTTGGCCTCGGCCATGGCGGCGTGGGCCTCGTACTCGAGGAACTTCACCGCACGGCCGTCCGTCTGGTTGCGCACGACGCCCGAGAAGACGACGATGCCGCCAGCGCCGGGGTCGTCGACCTGGGCGGTGATGGCGTCGGGGGACAGCGGGCGATCAACCACCGCGAACACGTCGTCGTCGCTGCCCCCGCTGACCGGCGGGAACAGGCACAGCTCGTCGCCCGCTTTCAGGTGGTGGTCGGCCTCGACGTAGTCGTGGCCCACGGCGAACAGCGTGAACGGACGGTACTCGGCTAGCTGGGGGTGGCGGGCGACGACGGCGCTCCACGCGGTGTCGACCGTACCGCCCTCGGGAAGGTCCAGGTCCACCTGCTCCCGCCCGATGGCTTCACGATACCGGGCGAACAGATGGACCCGGACACGCACGACGTCTAGAAGCTGTGGGAGTGGCCGCAGCCGCAGCTGGACTTCACGTTCGGGTTCTTGATCGCGAAGCCGGCACCCATCATGTTGTTGTCGACGAAGTCGATCTCGCTGCCCGAGAGATAGGGCGCGCTGTGCTTGTCGATGTAGACCTTGATGCCGTGCGCCTCGACGACGCTATCCCCGTCGGCTTCCTGGTCTTCCCAGCCGAGGTCGTAGGACATTCCCGAGCAGCCCCCACCCACGATCCGGATGCGCAGACCCCACTCGGGCTTGCCTTCCTCCAGGCGGAGCTCGCCGACCTTCTTGGCGGCCGTCTCAGTCATCGTGACCATGCAGTCCTCCCGTCGATTCGCGGCGTTTGCCGACGAGTGAATGTTATCACAGGATACCCCCCGCGGGCAGGAGGGTGAGCTCCTCCAGCGAGGCGTGCGGGGGCAGCGTGGCCATGAGCACCGCAGCCCGCGCAACGTCCTCTGGCCGCAGCATCTTCTCGCGCGGCGGCCCGGCCCCCAGCGTGTCCCAGAGGGGCGTGTCGACCGCCCCCGGCACCAGGACGCCCACCCGGACACCATGTGGCCGCATCTCCTCGGCCAGCACCCGGCTGAAGCCGATGACCGCCATCTTGGTGGCCGTATAGACCGCGCTTCCGGGCAGGACCCGCTTGGCGGCGATGGAAGCCACGGTGAGGATGGTGCCGGAGTGCTGCCGCATCATCGGGGCCACCGCCGCCCGGCAGCACACCATGGTCGCGCGCAGATTGACGGCCAGCATCGCGTCCCAGTCGGCGGGCTTGGACTCGGCGACCGGGCCGAAGGCGGCCGTACCGGCCGAGGCGACCAACACGTCCAGCCGGCCCAGGTCGCCCACGACGCGCTCGATCAGCATCTCGACGGCGGTGTCCTGGGTGACGTCGACGGGCTCGGCCAGCACGCGGCCGTTGGCGCGCTCGCGGACCTCGCCGGCCACCGTGGCCAGGTCGGCGCGCGAGCGGGCGACCAGCGCGACGGCCGCCCCCTCGTCGGCGAACGCCAGTGCGATGGCGCGGCCGATCCCGCGACCGGCGCCGGTGACGAGCGCGACCTTGCCGGCCAGGAGCTGGCTCACAGCACGAGCCCCCGTCCGGGCTTGATCAGCTCCATGAACTCGGCGCGGGTCTCCGGCCGGTCGCGGAAGGCCCCGAGCATGGCCGAGGTGACCGCCTTGGAGTTCTGCTTCTCCACCCCTCGCATGAGCATGCAGAGGTGCACCGCTTCCATGACGACGGCGACGCCGCGGGGCTGCAGCACCTCGTTCAGCGTATTGGCGATCTGGGTCGTCAGCCGCTCCTGCACCTGCAGCCGCCGCGCGTACATGTCGACCAGGCGCGGGATCTTCGAGAGCCCCACGATCTTCTTGTGCGGCATGTAGGCCACGTGGCACTTGCCGATGAAGGGCAGCAGATGGTGCTCGCACAGGCTGGTGACGTCGATGTCCTTGACGATGACCATCTCGTCGTACTCCTCGACGAAGAGGGCGTCGTTGAGGATCGCCTGCGCGTTCTTCTGGTAGCCGGAGGTGAGGTAGCGCATCGCCGCCGCCACCCGGTCGGGCGTGCGCTCGAGGCCCTCGCGGTGCGGGTCCTCGCCCAGCTCCTTGATCAGCTCCTCGACCAGCTGCGGGATCGCGTCGCCGTTCGGCATCAGGCCTCCTCGCCGCGGTACTCGAAGCGGTTCTTGGCTGTCTCCTGCACCACGACCTTCTGCAGCTCGCCGGCCGGCAGCGCCGCGCTCAGCGTGCGCCAGAACGCGTGGGCCAGCCCCTCGCCGGTGGTGATCACCCCGGCCAGCACCGGGGCCTCCTCCAGCTGGTGGTGGTCCACCTGATCCAGGAGCGAATCGGCCACCGTCCGGTCCAGGCGCTCGAGATCCACGGCGAAGCCCGTGAGGGCATCGGGGACGCCCGCCACCGTCACCTCGAGGTAGTAGTTGTGACCGTGCGGCCGCGCGCACTGGCCGTAGAGGGCCGCGTTGTCGGCCGCGCTCAGCTGCGCGTTGGCCAGGCAGTGGGCGGCGCTGAAATGGTAGACCCGCGTGAGCTCGACCCGGCGACGCATCTCACGCTCCATCATAGTCCACGAAAAGTGTGGGGTCTTCCCACACGCGGACGCGGGCGAGCCGGTCGGGACCGAGCTTGGGGGCCAGCAGCTCCCACACCGCCAGCGCGATGTTCTCCGTGGTGGGGTTGCGGTCGCGGAACAGCGCGTCGGCGTTGAGGTCGGCGTGATCGAAGCGCTCGATCACCGTCGCGTTCACGATCTCCTTCAGCTCGCCGAGGTCGATCACCATGCCGGTCCGGGGGTCGATGGGACCGCGCACGGTCACGTCGAGCGTGTAGTTGTGGCCGTGGGGTACGGTCAACCGGCCGAACGCGCGCGTGTTCTCGTCGGTCGACCACTGCGCCACGTGATAGCGATGCCCGGCCGAGAAGGTGAACCGGCGCGTCGTGGACGCCCGCGCGCTCATGCCGCCGTCACCACCTCGACGAAGCGCCGGGCCACCGGCGCCAGGTCGAGCGCCGCCACCCGCGCCGCCCCCGCGGCACCCAGGTCCGTGCGCAGACCGTCGTTCATCAGCAAGGTCTCCAGCGCCATCGCCAGCTCCTCGGGGCTCTCGCGATTGACCAGCAAGCCCGTCCGTCGGTCCTCGACCATCTCGGGAACCGCCGCCGCCCGGCACGCGACCACCGGCAGCCCGGCCGCCATGGCCTCGGCGAACACGATCCCGAAGCCCTCCTGGACGGTCGGAAGGCAGAAACAGTGAGCCCGCACGTATTCTACGGCCAGGGCCTGACGGGAGACCTCGCCGAGGAAGGTCACGGTATCACCGAGAGCCAGCGTCGCGTGCAGCGCGTGCAGCCGGGCGGACTCCGGGCCGTCGCCCACGATGCGGATCCGGACCGGGGGAATTCGGTCGCGCAGCACGACGGCGGCGCGCAGCAGATCGTCCAGGCGCTTGCGCGGGTACATGCGGGCCACCGCCAGCACGGTGGGCGGGCCGCCGGGGGTCGGGGCCACCGCCGCGAAGCGGCGCCGCCACTCGGTGAGGTCGATCGGCTCGGGGACGACCGCCAGCTTGTCCGACGGGACCCCGTAGACCTCGTGGGCGACGGCGGCCGAGTAGCGGCTCGGCACGATCACCCGCTCGGCCCGCTCGGTGTTGAGCCGCTCCCATCGCGCCTGGATCTGCAGGAGCGTGCGCACCATCCCCTGCTCGTTGCGCAGCTCGTCGGCGATGATTCCCTTGAGCGCGACGACGAAGCGCGTCCGCCGCGGCTGTCCGGCCCAGATGAAGCCATCGAGGTCGACCCCCACCACGACGTCGGCAGCGGGCGGCGCCAGCGCGACGCGCGCGTTGTAGAGCCAGCGGTCAAGGGTGTGGAAGCGCGTGCGGAGGCCGAGCCGGCGGCGGCCGACCGTGTGGCCCAGCCCTTCGAGGCCGCGGACGAGGCCGTCGATCGCGACCCAGGTTCCGCTGCCTTCGGTGGGGCTGGCCGGCGTGGAGCTGAGGAACTCGAAGCGCACGGAGCGGCGGGGCTCAGCGCCCCTGGAACGTCGGCCGCCGCTTCTCGAGGAAGGCGCGGGTGCCCTCCCGGTAATCCTCGCTGGAGGCCGCCTCCATCGACAGCGCTCGCAGGCGGGCGCGGCTGTCGTCGGTGAAGCCGGCCAGGTAGGCCTGGATCGTGACCTTGGAGCCGCGCACCGAGAGCGGCGCGTTGTCGGCCACGAGCCTCAGGTAGTCGTACGTCGTGGCCTCCAGGTCGGCCGCGGGCACCAGCCGCTGGATGAGGCCGATGGCCAGCGCCTCGCGGTCGCTCACGGTACGCGCGGAGAACAGGATGTCCTTGGCGTAGGCGGGGCCGACGAGGTCGACGAGCTGGGCGATCGCCTCCGAGGGATAGACGATGCTCAGTCGCGCCGCCGGGATCCCGAACTTCGACCCCTCGGCGGCGAAGCGCAGATCGCACGCCATCGCCAGCCCCACCGCCCCGCCCATGCAGAAGCCGTGGATCAGCGCAACCGTGGGCTTCGCACACTCACGCACCGCCGCGTAGGCGGCGGCGGTGGTGGCGTTGTAGCGCTGGGCCGTCTCCGCGTCCTTGCGGCTCGCGGGGAACTCCGAGATGTCCGCCCCCGAGGCGAAGGCCTCGGTGCCCGCCCCCCGGTAGACGACGGCCCGCACCGAGTCGTCCTTGCCGAAGCCCTGGGTCAACCGCGCGATGTCCGCCCACATGGCCAGGTTGATGGCGTTGCGCATGCGGGGCCGGTTGAGGACCAGCGTGGCGATGGGACCGTCATGCTGCACGAGGATGTCGTCACTCACGAGTGGGCAGTGTATCAGAGAGGACCCGGCGCGCCAGGGTGGGGGTGCTGATTCTGCGTCGCCCCGGCGCCCGCGTCCCCTATCATGGGTGACGCGTGCGCAACGCACGTCGGGGAACGGCCCAGCGGCCCGACCGGGTCCGCAGGCAGGAGCAACGCATTGAGAATGGTCGTGGCCGATGATGATCCCGTGACGCGCCGCCTCCTCGAGGGGGTGCTCGTCCGGCTGGGGTTCGAGGTCGTTCTGGCCACGGACGGCACCGAGGCGCTGGCAATCCTGACCGGCGACGACCCACCCCCGGTGGCCATCCTCGACTGGATGATGCCGGGCATGACCGGGATCGACGTGTGCCGAACCCTGCGCGAGCGGGCCCCCTCCGGCCCGACCTACGTGCTCATCGTGACCTCCCGCGAGCGGACCGAGGATCTCGTGGCGGCGCTGGACGCCGGCGCCGACGACTACGTGACCAAACCGTTCCAGGTCGAGGAGCTCAAGGCCCGGGTCGGCGTCGGGCTGCGGGTCGCGACGCTGCAACGCCGACTCGCCGACCGGGTCACGGAGCTCGAGCTCGCCCTCGCCCACGTCACGCGCCTGCAGGGCCTGCTCCCGATCTGCATGTACTGCAAGAAGATCCGGAATGACCAGAATTACTGGACCCAGGTCGAGACGTACGTCAGCGATCACTCCGATGCCCGCTTCAGCCACGGCATCTGCCCGGAGTGCCGCATCAAACACATCGAGCCGCAACTCGAGCGGATGCGGCAGGCGTCGGTGGACAAGCAGGTGGCGGACTCGCCGACCGGCTAGTGGTGCCGGGTGCTCGGCGGGGCTCCCGACCGAGCGCGCTGGCGAGCGGCCCCGTGCCGTTGTTGGTCAGTCGCGTGCCACTTCGCCGAGAGCCCTGCCCTGGAATGCTACATGAGGGGTCGATCGACTCCCGCTTATCACCATATATAGCTCCGCCAGGTTGGCACGAGCTACGCACGCCGCTGGCCTGTCGATGTGGAGAGCCTCGGACAGCCCGGCCAAGACTCGCCTCGCTCCGCTCGAGCGGCTTGCCGAAAACGAAGGAGACCCTGCCATGACCTCGCGACGGTTGACCGTACTGGTCGGCTTGTTCCTGCTCATCGTGGCCGCGGCGGCCAGCGGCGCGCTCGCCCAGCCCACCCCCACCCCGCTGGTGTTCGGTGTGCTGAACCAGCAGAGCCCGGCCCTGACCGCCGAGCGCTGGAGCCCCATCCTCCACTACGTCAGCTCGACGAGCGGGGTGCCCCTGCGTTTCCGCATGGGCGCCACCGTGCACGAAACGGACGCGATGATGGGCCGCGGCGAGTTCGACTTCGTCTTCACCAACCACAACTTCCAGCCCGAGTACGACTCGCTCGGCTACAAGGTGATCGCCCGCTGGGGCGGGGACGCCATCCGGTGCGTTCTGGCGGTGGCCCCGGGCAGCCCGATCACCGGACTGCCGCAGCTCGCGGGCAAGCGCGTGGCCTTCCCGTCTCGTGACGCCTTCGTCGGCTACGCGGTGCCCATCGTGGCCATGAAGAAGGCTGGGGTCCGCGTCGAGGAGGTCCTGGCCGGCAACCAGGAAGGGGCGATGGCGCAGGTCAAGAGCCGTCGCGTCGACGCGGCGGCGGTCAACTCGCGCTTTCTCGCACAGTACTCCGAGCGCGAGGGCGTTCAGTTTCGCGCGATCTACACCTCCGATCCCTATCCGGAGCTGGCGGTCATCGCGAACCCTCGGGTGCCGGCCGCCGTCGTCGACAAAGTGCGGCAGGCGCTGCTCGCGATGAAGACGGATCCGCTCGCGAGTCCCGTCCTCGAGCAGGCCACCTCCCCCGGCTTCGAACCGGCGACCGACCGCGACTACGACGGCGTTCGCCGGATCTATCGACTGATCAGTCAATGACCCGAAGCCTCCGGACCCTCCTGCTCGGCCTCACCAGCCTGGCTGTCGTGCTCGTCACGCTCGGCGACCTCACGATCAACGTGAAGATGCGCACGGACACCGCGCGGCACCAGCTGACGGAGACCACCCAGCGCATGCTCGCGGCCAGCCAGCCGCTGCTCCTCGGCGCGCTGGTGGTCGGCGATCTGGCCAGCGCCGAGCAGACGGTTCGCAATCTCAACGCCGGCCGGGTCTGGCGCCGGGTGCGCCTCTACGAGCCCGACGGCCGGACGCTCATCTTCGATGCCTCCCCCGAGAAGCGGACCGACCACAGCGTGCCCGAGTGGTTCGGGCGACTTCTCCGCCTCGATCTCTCCGAGGCGAGAGTCGACATCACCGCTCCGCCCACGGTCTACGCGGTGCTCGCCGTCGTCCCGTCGGCGGAGGAGGTGAGCCGGGCGCTCTGGCAGGAAACGCGCACGATGGTCACGCTCGCCGTCGTACTCCTGGCCACGCTGATCGTGGTGCTGCACGTGATCCTCGCCTACGGCCTGCGCTCGGTCCGGAAGCTCGGCGAGATCGCCGCGCGTTTCGGCGCCGGCGACCTCACCGTCCGCATGCCGGAGACGCGGGTCACCGAGCTGGCGCCGACCATGCGGGCGTTCAATGCGATGGCGCAGAACCTCGAGGGCCTGATGGTCGAGCTGCAGGCCAAGGAGGCCGCCAACCGATCGCTGGCGGCGGGCGTCGAGCAAGCCGAGGAGGCCATCCTGACCCTCGACCTGGAGCGCCGCGTCACCAGCTGGAACGTCGGCGCCCGCCGGCTCTTCGGCCGGCCGGCCGAGGCGATGATCGGGCATCCGATCGCCACCATCTTCGACGGCGAGGACGCCGATGCGGATCGGTTGGCCACCAGCCTGATCGAGACCCGGCTCCCCGAGCGGTTGGAGTTCACCCTGACCCGTCCGGACGGCTCGACATCGGTGGCCGCGTCGGCCTCCCAGCTGCATGACGAGAGCGGCCATCACGCGGGCTACATCGTGGTCGCCCGCGACGTCACCATGCGCCGGGCGGCCGAGCGGGCGCTCCGGCAGGCGAAGGAGGCCGCCGAGGCCGCGAATCGGGCCAAGGCCGAGTTCCTGGCCACGATGAGCCACGAGATCCGGACGCCGATGAACGGCGTCCTCGGCATGAACGAGCTGCTGCTCGGCTCCGACCTCACGGCCGAGCAGCGGGAGTGCGCGACCCTGGTGCAGACCTCGGCCCAGGCGCTCCTGCAGGTGATCAACGACATCCTGGACTTCTCGAAGATCGAGGCGGGTCGCATCGAGCTGGAGACGCTCTCCTTCGACCTTCGTGCCACCGTGGGCCGGGCGCTCAAGCCGCTCGCCCTCCGCGCCCACGAGAAGGGGCTCGAGCTCGTGTGCGCCGTGCACCCGGCCGTGCCCGAGCACGTTGTCGGTGACCCGGGCCGCCTGCGGCAGGTGCTAGTCAACCTCGTGGGCAACGCGGTGAAGTTCACCGAGCAGGGCGAGGTGGTGGTCCGAATCGAGCTCCAGGGGACCGAGGCGGACGACGTCGTCCTCCACATCGTCGTGCGCGACACCGGGGTCGGTGTCCCCGCCGCCAAGCGCGACCTGATCTTCGACGCGTTCACGCAGGCCGATAGCTCCACGACCCGCCGCTTCGGAGGAACCGGTCTCGGGCTGGCGATCACCAAGCGGCTCGTCCAGCTCATGGGTGGGCGCATCTGGCTGGAGAGCGAGGACGGCCGCGGGAGCGCCTTCCACTTCACGGCCCGGTTTGCCGTCGGCACCGCGGCGACGGTCGTCCTCGCCGGGCCACGAGAGCTCGACGGGTTGCCGGTCCTCGTCGTCGACGACAACGCGACGAGCCGACGCATGCTCGCGGAGATGCTCGGTGCCTGGCGGTTGACGCCCCAGGTCGTCGACAGCGGCGAGGCTGCCCTGGCGGCCCTGGAGACGCCCACACGGAAGGAGCCGATCCCGGCACTCATCATCACCGACCACGAGATGCCCGGGATCGATGGCATCGCCCTCACCAAGCGGCTGAAGGCCAACTCGGCGCTCGCTGGCATCCGGATCGTGATGTTGTCCTCGTCGAACCTTCCCCAGGACGTGACCCGCGCCAGGCGGGCCGGCGTCGAGGTGTTCCTGTCCAAGCCGGTCGGCCAGTCCGAGCTGCTGGACGCGATCATGTCCGTGTTCGCCCCGACCCTGGCGCCGCCGACCGCCATGCCGGCAGCGGCCTCCCGCATCGCGCCGGCGGCGGGCGGGAGCGGCTTGCGTGTGCTGATCGCCGAAGACAACGTGGTGAACCAGCGGGTGGCCTCCGGGCTGCTCCAGCGACGGGGCCATCGCGCCGTCGTGGTGGGCACCGGCCGCGCCGCGCTCGAGGCTCTCGAGTCGCAGCCCTTCGATGTGGTCCTCATGGACATCGAGATGCCCGAGCTGGACGGCTTCGAGGCCACCGCTGCCATCCGGGCCTACGAGAAGGAGATCCGGAGTGGCGCCCGTCCGGTCCCGACCGGCAACGCCTACGCAGTAGCCCGCGACCGTGACCGCCGGATCCCGATCGTCGCGCTGACGGCCCACGCCATGAAGGGGATGCAGGAGCGCTGCCTGGCCGCGAAGATGGACGCGTATGTGTCCAAGCCGGTCCGGGCCGAGACCCTGGACGCGGCCCTGGCGCCGTTCATCCCCGCGGCCGCCGTGGCCATCGCCGAGGACGCTCGGGCGGCGATCGATCGCGCCGCGGCGCTGCGTGCCGTCGGCGGCGACGAGGCGCTCCTGACAGACCTGATGCAACTGTTCCTGGAGGACTGCCCGGCGCGCGTCGCCGACCTGCGGGCCGCCGCCGCCAGCGGGGACCTCGCCCACGTCCAGCGCGCCGCCCATGCCGTCAAGGGTTCGGTGGGGACGTTCGGAGCACAGCTCGCCCGCGATCTCGCTGCGGATCTGGAGCGCGCCGGCCGGGAAGAGCGCCTGGGAGAGGTACCGGTGATGCTCGCCGCACTGGAGGCCGAGCTGGAGCGCGTGAACCGCGCCCTCCGTGCCGATCGCGCCGGCGGCACCGAGGCGACCCTCGACCTCGCAACCGGCTAGTCGTCCGCGATCTTACTCTTCGGACCTGGCGGACCGACGTCGCCCCGCCACCGACACCAGCACGATCAGCTGGCGCATGTCGATGGGCTTGCTCAGGACCGCCAGGAAGCCGGTGCTGGCCCGGTCCGGCATCCCGGTGATGGCAATCGCCGGGGTCTGGAACCCCCGGGCCCGCAGCTCGGTGAGGGTGTCGTTGCCCGACATCCCGGGCATCAGGATATCGAGCAGGACCACATCCGCCGCAAAGCTGGAGAGCCGGTCGAGGGCCTCTTTGCCGCTGGCCACCGTCGCCACTTCGTAGCCGCCCGAAATCGTCAAGAGATCGTTGAGCATCTGGAGGACGGACGGCTCATCGTCGGCGATGAGCACCCGAACCGGTGCTGCCTCGGTTTGCATGGTCGTCATCGTTAGATCCTTCGAGTGTCGCGGACCGGACGTTCGAAACCAAAGCAGAAACGGCGTCGCGGCCATGCGGGCGGCGACTACGGTCGGTAAGGGTGGTGGCGGTGGGAGGAATTGAACCTCCGACACGGGGCTTATGAGACCCCTGCTCTGCCGCTGAGCTACACCGCCGTGGCTAGGAAACTCGCGCAGTTGCGGAGGGGAATTTTACCGTACCGACAGCCCTCGTGCCGAAAAACGTGGCTCTCGGTTCTACCTTTTGCGCCGGGCCCGGCGAGCCCACCCACCCTCGCGCGGGGGCGCAACGTTTGCTATATAATCCGCTCGGGCGAACGACGGAAGGCCCGATTCGACGGCACATACGTCTGGCCGGGTACGGCTCGGAGGAATCTTCACATGCAGCTCCGCACGACTCCTTGGCAAGACGAGACTGTGCTCCGCAGCAACGATGTCGAGGACGATGACGACGGGTTCGAGGACGACGACGCCGTGGACGACGAGGACGACGACGACCTGGACGACGACGAGGACGACGAAGACGACGCCGACCCGGACGCCGAAGACGAGGAGGACGAACTCGACGACGACCTAGAGGACGATCTCGACGACGACGAGCTCGACGAGGATGACGAGGAGGATGACGACGACGACGAGGATGACGACGAGCTCGACGACGACGAGGATGACGACGATGACGACGACGAGTAGCTCCCCTCTCGACTAGGAGGCCCGCGGGCAATGGCACTACTCAGTGGTGACGGCTGGCTGTTCCTCCTGCGATGGTTTCACTTTCTCGCTGGTATCACCTGGATCGGCATGCTGTACTACTTCAACTTCGTTCAGACCCCCTTCTTCGGCAGCAAGTTCGTGGCGGACAACGCAACCGTGCGCAGCGGCATCGTCCGCGGCGGTCTCCTGAACTCGGCCCTGTGGTGGTTCCGCTGGGGCGCCATGTTCACCTTCATCACAGGCTGGCTCTACATCCTACACGTGGCCTTCGCGAAGTACGGCGGGCTCCGGGAGTTCGCGGCGAGCTCGTACGGCTGGAAGATCTTCTTCGGCGGCATGCTCGGTAGCACCATGTGGGCGAACGTCTGGTTCGTGATCTGGCCCGGTCAGCAGGTCGTCATGGCCTCGGCCGAGCAGGTGGCGACCGGCGGCCAGGCCATCCCGGATGCCGCCGCCAAGGGCGCGCGGGCAGGCCTCGCATCGCGGACGAACACGATGCTATCGATTCCGATGCTGTTCTTCATGGCCGCGGCCTCGCACCTGGCGATGGCCGACCCGGCCGGCAGCGGTCAGAAGTGGGGTGCGCTCATCCTGCTCGCGATCGTCATCATCGCCGCCGAGATCAACGCGCTGGTCGGGCCGGCCGCTCCGCCCTCCGGCGGTAAGAAGATGCTGGCGACGCTGAAGGGTACCTTCTGGGCGGGCTTCATCCTGACGGTCATCCTGTACGTCGTCCTGGTATTCCTCTTCGGCAAGTAACGCGAGGCGGGACGAGTCTCGACGGGCCCGGCGCCGATGGCGCCGGGCCCGTTCGCGTTTCGGGCGGCGCCTACTTCACGAACTCGGCGAGGGCGTCGATGTCGCCCGCCACCTGGGGCTGGGGCGGCATCACCGCCGTGGGCCGCTTGGGCGTGTAGCCCGGTGGGTAGGTCCCCTTCAGCACCTTCGCCTCCAGCAGCGCCCGCGAGGAACCCTTGACGGGCGGCCCGACCGGGCCCGACTGGGCGGGGTCGAACGCGTGGCAGGCGGTGCACTGGGAGACGAAGACCTGGCGGCCCCGCTCGGCCAGGGGGCTGAGCTTCTCGCCCTGGCACGCCGCCAGGGTGAGCGCCGCCCCGGCGAGCATCAGGGTCCGCGCTCGGCTCACGTGAAGTCCTCGGCCAGACGCCGCCGGACGGCCGGGGCCAGCACGGTACGGCCGCGATCGCCGGGGTGGTCGACGACGAGCGCGACCTCGGAATCGGCGAACGCCCGGCGGGCGGCCGGCGGCAGCGCGAACCGCACGAAGTGGACAGCCGAGAGCTTGCCGCGCTCCTCGTCGGAGTGGCCGGCCTCGAACACACCGGGCACCGCGGCGGCGCCCACCTGGAGCCGGACGTGGTCGCCGACGTCGATGCCGAGCAGCGTGTCGAGCACGGGCTTGATCTGCGCGGACTCGGCGATCTCGATGAACATGGTCGCGGCCAGCTCGCCCGGCCGCGGCAGCAGTCCGTTGTAGACCTCGACCTCCTCGGCGATCCGGCCCTCGTCCACGATCCGCTCGGCCCGGACCATCTCCTGGATCTGGAACCACACGGTCTCGCGGTTCTCGAAGACGAACGAGAGGTAGCGGCCCACTTCGACCCGGCGCTCGCTCTTGAGCGCGATGATCGCCCGTCGGCGGGCCTCGCGGACCCTCTCGTAGTCGTACAGGTTCAGGATCTCGCTCGTCTCCACCGGCCTCATGGATCGTCGATCCCGTAGGCCTGGGCCAGCACCTGGATGGGATGGCGCGGCACGGTGCCGGTGCCCTGGGCGATCTGCAGCGCCGCCAGCGGGCAGTCGGTCGCCACCGTGGCCGCACCGGCCGTGCGGACAGCGTCGAAGAGTGGTTTGGCCACCTTCATCGAGAGGTCGAAGTACTGCGTCTTGAAGCCCCAGGTTCCGTCGACGGCCGAGCACCGCTCGATCACCGTGACCTCGGTACCGGGAATCGCGCGCAGCACGTCGGCCGACCGAGTTCCGATGTTCTGGGCCCGCAGGTGGCAGGGCACGTGGTACGTGACCGCTCCCACCGACCGGGGGAAGCGCGTGTCGAGGGCGCCGTCGGCGTGCAGCCGGGCCAGGTACTCGAAGAGGTCGCGGGTGTTGGCGGCGACGAGGCGTGCGTCGTCGGAGCCGTCGATCCACGGGTACTCCTGCTTGAGCATGTAGCTGCAGGTCGGTCCCGGCGAGACGATCTCGCGCCCCTCCCGCACGGCCGCGGCCAGCGTGTGCACGTTGTCGCGGATGAGCGCGCGGCACTGGTCGACGGCGCCACCATCGAGGTACGGCATCCCGCAGCAGCGCTGCTCGGGCACGCTGACGTCGACGCCGTTGCGCTCGAGCACCCGTACCGCCGCCCGGCCGATGGCCGGCGCGTTGTACTCGACGCTGCACGTCGCGAACAGCGCGACCTTGCGGGTGGCCGTCCGCCCGCCCTCGGCCGCCGCCGGCTTGGCCGTCGACCTGAACCACGAGGAGAATGTCGGCCGATGGAACTTCGGCAGCCGCCGGTCACGATGGATCCCGGCCACCGCCTGCATGAAGGCTCGGTGCACGGCCAGTTTGTTCATCCAGTTGGACAGCGGTGCCGTGAGGCTGCCGAGCGTGCCGACCAGGTCGGCGTTGCCCAGCATCCGGTCCTGCAGCGTGACGCCGCTACGGCGCGCCTCGGCCGCCCGGGCCCGCAGCATCAGCCGGGGAAAGTCGACGGCCCACCGGTGCGGCGGCGTGTACGGGCAGTGGTTGTAGCAGAGCTTGCACTGGTAACAGAGGTCGACCACTTCCTTGATGTCCGCCGACGGCAGCTTGTCGATGTCACCGTCGACAGCATCCCCGTCCAGCCGATCGAACATCACCTTGAACGACGGACACAGCGGCAGGCACCGCCGACACCCCCCACAGATGTCGTACACCCGCCGCAACTCCACCTCGACCTTCCCCAGATCCCAAAACTCCGGCCTCCTCAGATCGAGCGCCGGATCGTCAGACATGGTCGATGCTCCGAGTCGTGGCGTGCGGCATGGAAGAGGAGGTGATCAGCTCCGCCCGAGGGCGCACGGGTGGGGCGGGCCGAGGTGGTGGGCTGGGTTCGTGCAACCCGTTTCCCGCCAAGCCTGACCGCGCGCCCCCCCGGCCGGATGGAGCCCAGCCAAGGCGGCCTCGAGTCGGTCTCCGCCCTCGTGGTTGCACGAACCCCAGCCCACCACCTCGGCCCGCCCCACCCGCGCGCCCGGGGTAGCTAGATCGCGTCCGCCGGCTCCTTGCCCGCCACCTGGGTGAGACCCTTGCCGAACCGCCCGGCGTGCGACTTCTCAGCCTTGGCCAGCGTCTCGAACCACTCGGCCAGCTCGGCCAGCCCCTCGTCGCGGGCGGTCTTCGCCATGCCGGGGTACATCTGCGTGTACTCGTACGTCTCGCCGGCCACCGCAGCCTTGAGGTTCTTCTCGGTCTTGCCGATTGGCTCGCCGGTGGCGGGGTCGCCGACCTCCTTCAGGAAGTCCAGATGGCCGAAAGCGTGGCCGGTCTCGGCGTCCGCGGTGTCCTTGAAGAGGCCCGCGATGTCCGGATATCCCTCGATGTCCGCCACTCGCGCGAAGTACAGGTAGCGGCGGTTGGCTTGTGACTCGCCCGCGAACGCTTCCTTGAGGTTCTCGAAGCTCTTGGTCCCCTTCAGGCTTCGCCCTGCCATTGGATCCTCCTTGCCGGTCGACGGGTGAGACCGCGGCGGCCCCGGCAGGCTCCGCAGCGGCCGTAGAACTCGATGCGCTGCACCAGCACCTCGAACCCGGTGCGCGACGCCACCCGGGCGCGGACGCCCCGGGCGTCGGCGGCCGGCACGTCGTAGATGCGCCCGCAGGCCACGCAGGTGAAGTGGTCGTGCGGCGCGGTGTTGCCGTCGAAGCGCATGCCCGCGAGGTCAGCCCGCTCGGTGAGCAGGCCCTCGGCAGCGAGCATGCGGAGGTTGCGGTAGACCGTGGCCAGGCTCACCCGGGGCAGCCGGCGCCGCACCAGCCGGTAGACGGCGGCGGCCGAGGGATGGGCGTCGGTGGCGCGCACGAGGTCGAGGATGACCTGCCGGGGGCGCGTGAGACGCTTGCCCCGCGCGTGCAGCGCGGCGGCGTGCGTGCGCTGGCCGACCGGGGCCTTCTTGGGAATCATTCTCAAGTGGAAGCGGCGGCCGAATTCTACCGGCGCCGCTTCCGACTTGTCAATGCACGGGCGTCAGGCGCGCAGGCGGGTGCGGGCGGCGGCGAAGTCGATGATCCGGGCCGGGCCGACCGAGGTCGGGGCTGGCCCGAGGATGAGGTTGGCGCGCTGCTCCAGGAACGTTTGGTCGGTGTCGATCGGGGCGCGCCCGAAGCGGCGCACGGCTCGCGCGACCTCGAGGGCGGTGAGGCGCAGGCGCCACCAGAAGGCGACCAGGCGCTGGCGCGGCGTGAGCCGGAACGCGCGACGGGTGGGCGGCTCGGCCGGCGGTGCCGGAGGGGTCAGGTAGTAAACATTCATCGCAGTCCTCGCTCCTTCATCAACGCCGACATCCGCTCCCAGGCTCCGCTCAGGACATCGTCCAGCGCGGCCTCGGCCCGATGAGCGGCGATCGTGGCCGACACCCGGTCCCGCGTCGAGACCGCCTGCTCGGCCCGGCGACGGGCCCCGGCTGCTGCCGCGCCCAGCGTGTGCTGCGCCTGGGCCAACGCGGCGAGCACCGATTGCGCGCTGTCGAGCTGGGGGGCCAGCGCCTCCGGCCGGGCGGCCGGCTCGGCCAGTGCCAGGGTGGGCCGAGTGGGCGGCGCCGTGATCGAAGTCGCCAGCACGACCCCGGGGCGCCACAGCGCCACGGAGGGCGAGATCTCTATGCCGCGACGGGCGAGGTCGAGCGACCGGTGACGCGGGGTCTTCATGGTAAAGCAGTCATGGCAACGAGAGTGCCACGCCAGCGCTGCGCCAAGCCCGCGGAATTATGAGACTTGGTGGATCGGCAACTTAACTAGAATGGGAGGATCTCCCTGGTGGTCCCGGGAGAACCTCCCTGCTACTGGGCGATCTGGAAGTCGCGGATCTTCTTGTTGAGCGTCTTGATGTCCACCTCGAGGACCCGGGCCGCGCGGGCCTTGTTCCAGCCCGTCGCCTGCAGGACGCGTTCGACGTGGCGTCGCTCGATCTCGGCCAGCGGCGTCATCACCTCGTCGGCCCCGGGAGCGGGAGGACCGGTGGAGGACGGCGCCATCACGGGGGCGTCCGCCGGACCGAAGTGGAACTCGGCGGGCAGGTCGCCGGCCCGCACCTCGGGCCCCACGTGCAGGATGTGGACCCGCTCGATGAGATTGCGCAGCTCGCGGATGTTCCCGGGCCAGCCGTATTCGAACAGCCGCGCCATCGCGTCGGGTGCGAAGCGCAGGCCGGACCCGGGGCGCCCGCGCACGCCCAGGAAGTGCTCGACCAGCAACGGCACGTCAGCACGCCGATGGCGCAGCGGTGGGACCGGGATCGCGATGGTGCTCACGCGGTAGAAGAGGTCCCAGCGGAAGCGGCCCTCGGCCGCCTCTCGCGCCAGGTCCTTGTTGGTGGCGGCCACCAGCCGGGCGTCCACGTGGAAGATCCGCTCCTCGCCCACCCGCCGGATCTCGCCGGAGTCGAGCACGCGGAGCAGCCGCACCTGCATGGCCGGCGACATCTCGCCGATCTCGTCCAGGAACAGCGTGCCGCCGTTGGCTGCCTCGAACAGCCCGACGCGGGAGTTGATGGCGCCGCTGAACGCGCCCTTCTTGTGGCCGAACAGCTCGCTCTCCAGCAGCGTGTCGGGCAGCGCGCCACAGTTGACCGATACGAACGGGCGCGCGGCCCGGCGCGATTGCAGATGAATGCTGCGCGCCACCAGCTCCTTGCCGGTGCCGCTCTCGCCGTGCACCAGCACCGGGCTGTCGCTGGCCGCCACCCGCGTGATCATGGCCAGGACCTCGCGGATCTCCGCGCTCTCCCCCACGATCGTGGGCAGGCCCTCCCGGCGGTTGACGACCTCCTTGAGCGCGGAGTTCTCGCGCCGCAGCGCCTTCTTCTCGGCCGCCTTGGCCACCACCTCGCGCAGCTCGGCGTTCTTGCACGGCTTGGGAATGAAGTCGTAGGCGCCGAGCCGCATCGCCTGCACGGCCGTCTCGACATCGGCGTTGGCGGTGAGGACGATCAGCTCGGTGTCGATCTCGGTGGCGCGCGCCCAGCGGAGCACGTCGAGCCCGCTGTGGTCGGGCATCTGGACGTCGACGACGGCGACGTCGAACTCCTCGCGGGCGAGTAGCGCCATGCCCTCGGCGCCCGACGCCGCCTCGGTGACCCGGGCACCGGCGTCCCCCTCGAGCACGGCGCTCAGCAGGCCGCGGACGTCGGCGTCATCGTCGACGACGAGCACATGAATGGCGTTCGCCATCTGGCGTGATGATAGCACTTCCAGTAGACTCCCCATCTCAGGAGGACCGGCTGAATGCCCCAGCCCCGGGGGCTCCGGATCGAGGGAGCCCGCCAGAACAACCTCAAGAACGTCTCCCTCGAGATTCCTCACGACCGGCTCACCGTCGTCACCGGCGTCTCCGGCTCCGGCAAGTCGTCGCTGGCCTTCGACACGCTCTTCGCGGAAGGGCAGTGGCGGTACATCGAGTCGCTGTCCACGTACGCGCGCATGTTCCTCGATCGCGTCGACCGGCCCGACGTCGACCGCGTCGAGAACATCCGGCCGGCCGTCGCCCTCGAGCAGAAGAACCCCGTGCGCACGGCGCGCTCGACCGTCGGCACCGCCACCGAGGTCTACGACTACCTGCGGCTGCTCTACGCCAAGATCGGCCGCGTGCACTGCCCGCAGTGCGGCAGCCCGGCCGCCTCCCACTCGCCGGAGTCCATCGCCGACACCCTGCTGTCCGAGCACGCCGGCGCCCGCGCGCTCGTCACCTTCGCGCTGCCGGTACCGGCCGGCCAGTCTCCCGCCGAGCTCTGGGCCGGGCTCACGCGCCGGGGCTTCGCACGTGTCCTCGTGAACGACGTTGCCTGCGACCTGGCGGCGCCGCCGCCGGCCTCGGTCGAGAGCCCGGTGGCGGTGGTGCTCGACCGGCTCGTGCTGGAGCCGGCCCACCGGGCCCGGCTCGTGGAATCGATCGAGGCGGCGCTGCGCGAGGGCGGCGGCCAGCTCGCGGTGGAGTTCATCGGTGGCAGCCGCCGCGCGTTCGCCGAGGCCTTCCGCTGCGCCGGCTGCGGCACCGCGCTGGAGCGGCCTCAGCCGATGCTCTTCTCGTTCAACCACCCGCTCGGCGCCTGCGCCGAGTGCAAGGGGTTCGGCAACATCCTCAAGTACGACGAGGGACTCGTGGTGCCCGATCGCACCCTGAGCCTCGCGGGTGGGGCCGTGGAGCCGTGGACGCACCCCTCCGGTCGCTGGTACCAGCGCGAACTGCTCAAGGCGGCCAAGCGCTCGGGGGTCGATCCCACCCGCGCCTGGGACGACCTCGGCGAGACGGAGCGGGCCTTCGTGTACGAGGGCGCCGGCACGTTCCCCGGCATCAAGGGCTTCTTCGAGGAGATCGAGTCGTACCGGTACAAGCTGCACGTGCGCGTCTTCCTCTCGCGCTACCGCAGTCAGTCCCCGTGCCCGGTGTGCCGGGGCGCCCGGTTGAAGCCACCGGCCCTGGCGGTGCGGGTCGCCGAGCGGACCATCGCCGAGTTCACCGGGCTCACCATCGAGGAGGCGGCCGCGGTGCTGGGCGACCTCAAGCTCACCGCCTGGGAGGCCGCCGTTGGCCGCGAGATCATCCGCCAGCTGGGCGCCAAGCTCACGTTCCTGCTGCGAGTGGGGCTCGGCTACCTCACGCTGGCCCGGCAGACGCGGACGCTATCGGGTGGCGAGGCCCAGCGGATCAACCTGGCCAACCAGCTCGGCTCCCAGCTCGTCGGCACCCTCTACGTGCTCGACGAGCCGTCGATCGGCCTGCACGCGCGCGACACCATGCGGCTGGCCGACCTCTGTCGCGAGCTGGCCCAGGCCGGCAACACCGTCGTCGTGGTCGAGCACGACCGCGGATTCATCGAGGCGGCCGACCACGTCGTCGAGCTCGGCCCCGGCTCGGGCGAGCGCGGCGGCGAGATCGTCTTCGCGGGCCCCCAGGCCGAGTTCCGGAAGTCGACGCGCTCGCTGACCGCCCGCTACCTGTCGGGGCGGGAGAGCATCGCGGTGCCCGCTCGTGCGGCGGCCCGGCCGCCGCCAGCTCACTCTCACCGGCGCTCGCGAGCACAATCTCAAGGACGTCACGGTGCGGATCCCGTTGGGCACCCTCACGGTCGTCACCGGGGTGTCCGGCTCCGGCAAGTCCACGCTCATCCACGACACGCTCTACCGGGCGGTGGCCCGCGCCTTCAAGACCGAGTTCCAGTCGCCCGGCGTCTACGACGCGCTGGCCGGGCTCGAGTACCTCAAGGGCATCCGGCTGATCGACCAGGAACCGATCGGGCGCACGCCGCGCTCCAACCCGGTCACCTACGTGAAGGCCTTCGACGAGATCCGCAAGCTCTTCGCCGCCCTGCCCCGGTCCAAGGCCCTCGGCCTCGGCGCCGGCGCCTTCTCGTTCAACGTGCCGGGCGGCCGCTGCGAGTCGTGCCAGGGCGACGGCTTCCAGAAGCTCGAGATGTACTTCTTCGAGGACGTGTACGTCTCCTGCCAGGAGTGCGAGGGGCGTCGCTACCGGCCCGAGGTGCTGGGCGTGAGGTATCGCGGACGCTCGATCGGCGACGTGCTCCGCATGACGGTGGACGAGGCCGTCGATTTCTTCGCCGGCCAGCTCACGCTGGCCCGCCGGCTGCGCGTGATGCAGGACGTCGGCCTCGGCTACCTGCGCCTGGGCCAGCCGGCCACGACGCTGTCGGGGGGCGAGGCGCAGCGGCTGAAGATCGCCGCCGAGCTGGGCGGGCGCGCCACCGGCGACGTCCTCTACGTGCTCGACGAGCCGACCACCGGCCTGCACCTCGACGACGTCAAGAAGCTGCTCGGCGTCCTCAACCGGCTCGTGGATGCCGGCAACACGGTGCTGGTGGTCGAGCACCATCTGGACGTCGTGAAGTGCGCCGACCACGTGATCGACCTCGGCCCCGAGGGTGGCGAGGCGGGCGGCGAGATCGTCGCCGAGGGATCGCCCGAGCAGATCGTGCAGACGCCAGGCTCCTACACGGGGAAGTTCCTGGCGGAGGTGCTGCCGAAGGTCAACGGCAAGCGATAGTGACCGTCTTCCACGGCTGGAAGGTCGTCACCGCGGCCTTCGTCATCCTGTTCACCGCCTACGGCGCCCAGTACTCGTTCGGAGTCTTCTTCAACGCGCTGCTACAGGAGTTCCACTGGAGCCGGGCCAGCCTCTCGGGCATCTTCTCGCTCTACGCGTTCGGCTACTCCGTGGCCGGCTTCCCGGCCGGGCGGCTGACCGACGCCTGGGGACCGGGGCGAGTCATCGCGTGCGGGGCCCTGTTCCTCGGCGGCGCCCTGGCCGCCATGGCCGGGGTGACGGCGCTCTGGCAGCCCTACCTCCTCTACGGCGTGATTGCCGCCCTCGGGATGGGCACCGCCTACGTACCGTGCAACAGCACCGTGGTGAAGTGGTTCGTCCGCCGGCGGGGACTGGCCGTGGGGCTGGCCTCGAGCGGCGGCAGCGTCGGCACCTTCGTGCTGCCGCCGCTGGCCCAGGTCGCGGTGACCGGCCTGGGCTGGCGCGGCGCCTACCTGGTGCTGGGCGTGAGCGTGTTTACCGTGCTCGTGGCCACGGCGCCGGTCATGCGGCGTGATCCGGAGTCGATGGGCCTGCATCCTGACGGTGACGCGACCCCGCCGCCGGCCGTCCGCGCCGGCGGCCGTGGGTTCCGGCTCAGCGAAGCGATCCGCACCGGCACCTTCTGGCTGCTCACCGCGGTATTCGCCGCGACGTGGATCCCCGTGTTCATCCCCCTCGTGCACCTGGTGCCGCTCGCCCGCGATCTCGGTCACTCGCCCCTCGTGGCCGCGGCCGCCGTCAGCGTGCTGGGCGGCGGGGCCGTGCTGGGTCGTCTGATCATGGGCCCGACGTCGGACCGTCTCGGCCGCCGGCCCACGCTCGCGCTCGGCATGGTGCTGCAGGCGGGGGCATTCACCGCCTTCACGGTCGCCCGCGAGCTGCCCTCGCTGTACGCGGCCGCGCTCCTGTTCGGCTTCTCGTACGGGACGATCTCGACGCAGTTCCCGGCCATCGTCGGTGACTTCTTCGGCCGCACCCACGCCGGCTCGATCGTGGGCAGCCTGTTCGCGCTGGCCGGCTGCATGGCCGCCTGGGGCCCGCTCCTGGCCGGTGCCATCTACGACGCCACCGGCAGCTACCGGCCCGCCTTCCTGCTCGCGGCCGGGTTGAACCTCGTGGCTGTCGGCCTGCTCACCGCCTGCCGTCCGCCCCGTCGGGCGCTCACCGCAGCGCCGGCCTGAGCGACCGCGCTATACTCCGGCGGGCAATCACGGCAGCCGGGGAGCGTCGATGAGTCTTCGTGACAAGTACTGCATCGTGGGCGTGGGCGAGACCGAGTACTCGCGCGGGTCGGGCCGCTCGACCCGCGCCATGGCGGTCGAGGCGGTCCGCAAGGCCATTCTCGACGCCGGGCTCAAGGCCAGCGACGTGGACGGCATGCTGGACTACCAGTCGGGTGACTCCACGCTGGCACCCCACGTGGCGCCCGACCTGGGCATCCGCCTCAACTTCTACATGGACGTGGTCGGCGGCGGCTCGTCGACCGAGGCGCTCGTCGGCCTGGCCATCGGCGCCATCGAGGCCGGCATGTGCAAGACGGTGGCGATCTACCGTTCCATGAACGGCTACTCGGAGTTCCGCATCGGCGGCACCGGCGCCCGCGCCGCCCAGCCGGTGCGGGGGCTCGACCTGGCCCAGGTGCCGTTCGGCATGCGCAGCGCCGGCCAGAACTTCGCGCTCACGTTCATGCGCCACATGTACGACTACGGCACGACCTCCGAGCAGGTTGCCCATGTCAAGGTCGCCCACAGCAAGCACGCCTCCCAGAATCCCAAGGCGCTGCTCAAGGACCGGGTGACCGTGCAAGACGTCGTCAACTCGCGCTGGATCGTCAAGCCGCTGCACCTGCTCGACTGCTGCCTGGAGACCGACAACGCGACCTGCATTATCGTGACCTCGGCCGAGCGGGCCCGCAACATGCGCCAGCGGCCGATCCACATCCTCGGCGTGGTCGGACGCGTGTCCAAGCCCCGGCTCGACTTCCACTGGGCCCACGGGCCCATCAGTCGCGTGGCCGGCTACTACGCCAAGGACCTCATCTTCCCGCAGGCCGGCATCTCGCCCGAGGACGTCAGCGTCACCGGCTCCTACGACGCCTTCACGTTCACCACGATGCTGCAGCTCGAGGAGTACGGCTTCTGCAAGAAGGGCGAGGGCGGCCAGTACGTCTCCAGCGGGGCCATCGAGCTGGGCGGCAAGCGCCCCAACAATACCTCGGGGGGCCACCTGTGCGAGGGGTACACCCACGGCATGTCGATGGTGATCGAGAACGTCCGCCAGTTGCGCGGCACCGTCGACGACTACTGCCCCAAGGGCACCGAGGGTGTGCACACCTACGACTACTCGCCGGGCCGGTGCCGGCAGGTGAAGGACGCGACCATCACGATGAACCTCGGGTGGGCCATGCCGCCGCTCGGCAGCGCCCTCATCATGCGGAGGGCCTGAGCATGCCGCAGCCGGTGACCTATCGGGGAATGTCGTTCGTCATTCCCGACAACGACAGCGAGTGGAACGAGTACTTCGGCCACGCGCGGCAGCACAAGCTCATGGTGCGCGCGTGCACGGCGTGCGGCCTCATGCGCTATCCGCCCACCCATGCCTGCCCATGGTGCATGGATCTGGGCTGGCGCTGGCAGGAGCTGAGCGGCAAGGGCACGATCCACTCCTACGAGATCGTCATGCACGCCATCCAGCCGGGCTTCAAGGAGATCACGCCCTACGCGGTCGTGCTGGTCGAGCTCGACGAGCAGCGCGGCAAACCGACGCCCGACGAGGCGCTGCGGATCATCGGCAACCTCGTGAAGGCGGACTTCTCGCCGGAGGACGAGGCCAAGGTGGCGATCGGGGCCCGGGTTCGCGTCACCTTTCAGGATCTCGCCGACCACTTCGCGCTGCCGCAGTTCACGCTGACCGACGAAGCGCCGGTCGGCCGCGTCTGGCGATTGGGCGGCTAGCCCGGCCGGCTCGGCGGCGGCAGCGATCCGATGATCTAGTCGGGCCGGCGCTCCGCCTCGGGCTCGCTGAGCGGCCGGCCCGACGCCAGCGCCGAGATCTGTCGCGTGCGCGCCGCCCCCAGCGCCTCCGTGGTCGGCTCCAGCAGCAGACCGTAGAGATGCTCGGCGGCCAGCACCGGGGGGATGAGCACGTAGTCCGCCCCCTCGGCGTAGAGGCGCTCGGCCGACGCCCGGGTGTCGGCGGTGACGATCGCCCGCGCGCCCGGCACTAGCTGGCGGACCTGACGGAGCAGGCGCAGGTTGTCGGTTCCCTGCAGGAACCAGTCGGAAATGCTCGAGACGACGACCTGCGCGTGCTCGATCCCGGCATGGCGCAGCGTGTCCGGGTTGCTGACGTCGCCGTAGTGGCATTCGACGCCGTCGGCCTGCAGCTGCTCCAGCGTCTCCGGGTTGAAGTCGAGCGCCACGATCCGCCGCTTCATGGCTGGATGCTCGCGCTCCAGGTGGCGCAGGAAGGCCAGCCCCTCGCGCGAGATGCCCAGGAAGAAGATGTCGTGCGGGTCGGCCGACGTTCGCTCTGTCCCCGGCGCCGGGCGCCCACTCCCCAGCCAGCGCGGCACCCCGGTGGCCTCGAGCGCACGGGCCAGCGCGGTGGCGAGTGCGTGGTTCCACCGGATCGCGTAGGTCGAGACGACCGCGGTCACGAGCAGCGCGTAGAGCACCAGTGAGGCCAGGGGCTGGCTCACGTGGCCGAGGGCCAGCCCCAGCGAGACGATCACCAGCGAGAATTCGCTGATCTGACCCAGGTTGACGGCCACCACCCCGGCCGTGCGTGTGTCGAGCCGCAGGAACGCGAAGATCGGCAGCATTGCGACCAGGCGGCTCAAGACGACGAACACGGCCACCACCGCCGCCACCAGCAGGAGCTGCCGTGACGGCGCCGGCACCTTGAGGCCCAGGGCGACGAAGAACAGCGTCACGAAGAAGTCGCGGATGCCCGACAGCCGGGTGACGACCTCGGTACCGTACGGGAAGGCGGCGATGACCATCCCGGCAATCAGCGCGCCCATCTCGCGGGACAGGCCCAGCGCGCCGGCGGTGCCGCTCACCAGGAAGCACCACGCGATGGCGGTCACCAGCAGAAGCTCAGTCGAGCGGGAGACCGAGCGGAACAGGGCGGGCAGCACGTAGCGGGAGAGCACGCCGGCCGAGGCCACCAGCGCCACCCCGGCCGCCACCGAGCCCAGCAGCACGGCCGGCCGCAGCTCTTGCAGGCTGGGCTGCAGGGCCAGGAACCCGATGGCCCACAGGTCCTGGAAGACGAGGACGCCCAGCGTGATTCGCCCGGCCAGCGTGCCCATCTCGAACTTGTCGAACAGCAGCTTCACCACGATGAGCGTCGAGGACAGGCTGACGGCGACGGCCAGGTAGAGGCGGTCGAAGCGGCCGCCGGTGCCGGCCACCAAATGGCCGAACGCCCACCACGCGAGCGCCACACAGATCGGGAACTGCAGGAGGCCGCTGACCACGATGCTGCGGCCGGCCTGGGCCAGCGCGGGGATGTTGATCTCCAGACCGATGATGAAGAGCAGGAAGATCAGCCCCATCTCGGAGATCAGCTCGATGCTCGCCTCGTCGGCGATGAGCCCCAGCCCGACGTTCGGGCCCAGCGCGGCGCCGGCGAGGATGTAGCCGAGGATCAGCGGCTGGCGAATGGTGCGCGCGACGAGTGCGAAGGCGGCGGCGGCGACGATGCCGACGCCGATCGCCATGAGGACGTCCGGATGGGGCGCGGTCATGACGACACCATAGCCTCAGGAGGCGCCGAGCGCCCGCAGGGCCTCGCGAGCCAGCGCGGAGTCGGGCTGCTCGGCCAGCAACCGGCGGTACTCGGCGATGGCCTCGTCCCGCCGTCCCAGCCCCTCCAGCGCCCGGGCCAGGTTGAAGCGGGCGTCGGCGAGGGCCGGCAGGCGATCCAGCGCGAGCCGGGCGGCCGCGTGGGCGTCGGCGGGGCGGCCGATCTGCAGGTAGGCCGCGGCCAGGTTCGAGGCGGCGAGCGCACGCGCCTCGTCGGCGCCGTGCCAATCGGCGACGAGGGCCTGGCGCAGCGGCTCGACCGCCTCGGCCGGCCGGCGCGCGGCAAGCGCCACGTAGCCGACCTGTGCGCGGAGCACGCCGAAGCGAGGGTAGAGCGCGGCACCGCGGGTCACGTAGTCGCGGGCGCGCTCGAGATCGCCGACGGTCAGCGCGGCGTTGACGGCGTCGGCGTAGAAGTACGCGTTGTTGGGGTCCATGGCCAGCGCGCGGTCGAACTGCGCGAACGCCGCGGCTCCACCGCCCTCAGCAAGATCGGCCAGCACGCGGCCGAGGTTGGCGTGGTTGTACGAGTTCGCCGGCACCAGCCGCAGCGCGCGCTCGTACGCCATCCGCGCCTGGTCCAGCGCCCGGGCCCGCGCCGCCGCCTCGGG
The DNA here is from genome assembly GCA_963827505.1 of uncultured Candidatus Rokubacteria bacterium. Lineage (GTDB taxonomy): Bacteria > Methylomirabilota > Methylomirabilia > Rokubacteriales > CSP1-6 > AR5. The sequence continues at coordinate 2,750,330 of CAWHBD010000001.1, forward strand.
CGTCAGCCGCGCCTGCGCGTGGGCGGCGGTGCCGAGCTTCACCCAGTACAGCTCGGTGACGGGGTCGAGCGCGATGGCACGCTGCAGGCGCTCGACGGCCGGCGCCGGCTGGGTCGGCGTGAGCAGGACCCCCTGCTGGGCGGCCCAGGCGGCGGCGAGCGGCCGCAGCACGACGACGACGAGCAGGACAGCGCCCGCCAGACTGCCCACCGCCAGCGCCGTCCGGCCTCCGGAGGACCGCGGCCGCACGGCCACCGCGGGCGAGTGGCCGAGCCGGTCGAGCACGAACGCCACGCCGGCCATTCCCACCAGCGCGGCCACGACGACGAGTCCCCCGATCACCCGGCCCGGCTCGTCGAGCAGCAGCTCGAAGGACACGTTGTGGATGAGGCCGCCGACCGCCAGCACGACCACAACGACGAGCGTGACGGCAAACGCCGGCTGGCGGTCGCGGGGCGGCGCCGGAGTCGCGGCCGGCCGGGCCAGGCGTGAGAGCAGCGCGGCCTGGGTGACGACCAGCGTGCCGCAGCCGGCGACCGTGAAGCTGAAGAGATCCTGGACGGCGAAGGCCATGGCCCCGGCGGCCAGGACGACGATCAGCAGCCGGTCCTCCCCGCCTCGCCACGCGCGCCACGCGGCCAGCACGAGGCCGACGACGAGCACCAGCCCCGCGAGGCCGCCGAGCATGCCCTGCGTGGCCAGCAGGTTGAGCGCCTCGTTGTGGGCGCGCGTGGGGCTGGCGTTCCACTCCAGCGCCCAGTAGGCCGCCGTGCGCTGGCTCGCGAACGCGAGCTGGAAGGTGTCGAGCCCGCTGCCCGCCACCGGGTGCTCGCGGAAGATTCCCCACGCCGCCGCCCAGATGTGCTGGCGGCTGACCGAGTCGCCGAGCTGGCGTACGCGCTGGAGCAGCCCGGCCAGGACCAGGCCGCCGCCCGGCGCCGCGACGGCCAGCAGCGCCAGCGCGGCCACGGTGCCACCGGCGGCGGCGCCGGCGGCGAGCGCAGCCCGCCAGTGGCCGGCCGCCAGCGCGCCGGTCACGAGGACGAGCGCGGCGGCCGCCAGCGCCAGCCAGGCGCCGCGGGAGACCGCGACCGCCACCGTCGTCCCCGCCGCCACGGCCACGATGGCGAGAGCGCCGGCCGCGACGCGGCGCCGGTGGCCGAGCGTGCGCGCGAGCGCGTAGACGACCAGCGGCAGCGCCATGGCCAGGTACGCCGCCAGGAAGTTCGGGTGGCCGAGCGTCGCGAACGGGCGCACGAGACCGCCGTGCCCGGCCACCCGCGCATACAGGATGGGATCGATGCCGGCGACCTGCACCAGCGCATAGACGGCCGCGCCCGCCGCGGCCACCACCGGCGCTAGCAGCAACCGACGAGCGTCGTCGAGCCCCTCGCACAGGGCCCGAGTGGCCAGGAAAAGCACGGCGTAGCCGAGGAGCGTCGTCAGCCCGAAGTTGCTCTCGTGAGCGCCTAGCAGCGAGGTCCACGGGCTGATGGACGCCAGCGTGGAGACGACCGCCGAGGCCAGGAAGAGCGCGACGCCCAGGACCAGCGGGTCGCCGGCGAGGGCCCCGGGGCCGCCGGCCAGCGCCCGCGGGGCCAACGCGCCGAGGACGATGGCCGCCACCAGCAGCAGCGCGACCTTGTTGTACTCGAACGCCTCGATCGTGGCACGAGAGAAGACGAGCGGCGACAGCGCGAGGTGCCCGAAGAGCACGGCACGACCCACCGCGCCCGGCCACTCCCGCGCGGGGGCTATCGCGTCAGCCTCGCCAGGATCTCGTCGAAGGCCTTGTCGGCCAGAGCCCGGACCTCGTCACGCGTGAGCGGCTGGATGGGATGCGCGACCACGACCGTCTTGTAGGCGGCCGCCCCCAGCGCGGCCGCCTGGGCGGTCGCCGCCCGCACGAACTCGGCGGAGATGACCGTGGCCGTGGGAATACCCTGCTCCTCGAAGAACACGCCGTCGTGCACACTGCACGTCGTGCAGGACCCTCAATCGGCGAGGGCCTCGACGAGGACGTCGGTCGCGCTGAGAATCTCCCGGCGCAAGGCGACGGGCGCGGGCCGGGCGAAGGTCGGCTTCTTCTTGCGGACGATCGCCTTCACGCCGGTGCGCTCGCGCAGCAGTTCCTCCAGGCGGTCGAGCAGGTGATCGCTCTTGGCCTTGGCGATGTCGAGCAGCGTCACCACCTTGCCGTCCAGGCTCGCCGGCCGGGGCGCGGTCGGGCGGGGAACGGCGACGGAGTCGGTCGGGTCGAGGTAGTCGGTCATCGGATTTTCCTCATCACGAGGTTTGAGCCCTTCGAGAACGACCAGCCGGCCACGACGGCCGAGAACCGGCCGGCGCTGCCGCCGGCGACCACGATCTGGATGTGCTCGGGCTTGCGAAACTTGGGGATCAGCGTCTCGTCGTGCTCGGGGTCCGTGAACTTCCGCAGGACGTGCTCGGGCAGCCCGTCACCACCGTCGCGGCCGGGCACCAGTACCCGCACCGGCTTGTGCAGGCGCTCGAACAGGAAGCGCCGGACGTCCGCCTTGTGCCAGCCGTCGCCGGCGATGATCGCCGCGTGCTCCGGCGAGAGCACCAGCAGCGTGTCGCCCCAGTGGGTCATCTTGTGGTTCTCGATTACCGCCATGCTGGCCGCGATGGTCGCGCACAGGTCGGGGGCGGTGCGGCTGCGCTGGTCGTACACGGTGAGCGGCGCGTCGGCCGCCAGCAAGGCCACCGTGTCGTCGGTCGGCGCGAAGCCGTGCTCGACGGCCAGCGACTCCCACGGGCTCGCCTCCTCCCGCTCGCCGATGCAGTACGTGTAGCGGCCCGGATGGGCCAGCGTCGACATGCTGACCACGCCCGGCACCGCCCCGCCGAGATTCACGCACACGAAGCGCAGCGCGCGGCCGATCGTCGCGTTGGCCCGCCAGCCGGGCCCGAAGACCCCGGCCCCGCAGTTGACGTCGAGGCGGTGACGGATCGGGCCGTTGACGATCACCAGCGGCGCCGGCGCGTTCGTCGTCGCCGACACGCCGTGCAGGTCGAACGCCTCGTCGCATACCGCCTCCACCGCCGCGATCACCACCGGCAGGTACTGCGGGAGGCAGCCGGCCATCACCGCATTGATGGCGATCTTCTCGACGGTCGCGCGGCCGTAGTTGGGCGGCACCAGGGCGATCAGCTCGTCGGCCGGCCGGCCGAGGGCGTCGAGGGCGCGCTGCACGCGCTCGCGCGTGGGTGGCACGACGGGCAAGCCGTCGGTCAGGCCCCGGGCATAGAGCTCCTCGACGGGGTCGGGTGGAGCGGGAGGACTCGACGCGGCCGACCGAGCTACGGCGATCTTCGCGCGGCGAGTGGGGCCGCGGCCGGCCGCGGTCTTGCGAGGCATGGGCAGAGGCTAACACAGGCAGGTATGCTGGCCGTATGCGGCGCCCTCGCGCGCTCCTGGCGGTCGTGGCGGCGCTGCTCGTCGGCTGCGCCGCCGCGCCCGCGACCGTCGACCCGGGCGCCTGGCAGGCTCCGGCCGGGCGCGCGCATCCGCTCGTCGGCAAGATCTGGGACACACGGGCGCAGCGCTTCGTGTCCTCCGACGCGGTGGTGGCGGGGCTAACCCGCGCGCGCTACGTGCTGCTCGGTGAGCGCCACGACAACCCCGACCATCACCGTGTGCAGGCCGCGCTCGTGCGCGCGCTGCTGGCGGCTGGCCGGCGGCCGGCGGTGGCGTTCGAGATGTTCACCGCGGACGACGCGACCGCCATCGCCCGGCACCTGACGATCGCGCCGCGCGATGCGGCCGGGCTGGCCGTGGCCGTCGACTGGAAGCGCTCGGGGTGGCCCGACTGGGCCCACTACGAGCCGATCGCGCAGGCCGCGCTGGACTTCGGCCTGCCGATCGTCGCCGGCAACCTGGCACCCTCGACAGCACGGGCGCTGGCGCGGGGCGACCGCGGGGCCTTGCCGGGCCGCCTGGCCGAGCAGCACGCCCTCGACCGGCCAATTCCGGACGGCGGGCAGGCGGCGCTCACCGCCGAGATCGCCGAGGCCCACTGCGGCGCCGTCCCCGCCGAGCGCCTGGAGGGCATGGTCCTCGCTCAGCGCGCTCGCGACGCCACGCTCGCCGAGAGCATGCTGACGGCCTCCGGCGACGGCGCCGTGCTGATCACGGGCACCGGCCACGCCCGGGCGGATCGGGGCGTGCCGATCTACCTGCGCGCACGCGCGCCGGGCGCCACGATCGCCACGCTGGCCCCGCTCGAGGTGCGCGAGGGCTGGACGCGACCGGAGGACTACGCGGGGGCATACGGGGGGCGGCTGCCGTTCGACTGGGTGTGGTTCACGCCGCGGATGGGCGACGGCGACCCCTGCAGCGGCGTCAAGCGCCCTCCCGCGCGGAGCTGACGACGGCGGGAGCCGACAGCACCGGCACGCCGCACGGCCGAGGGCGCGGTCTAGCCGCGACAGGCGCGGAAGTTGGCGTAGTCGCCGGCGGCGGTGGACTTCGTGTCGTCGGCGTCGGTGAGGACGGCGATCCCGCCGGGCTTGGGGGTCTCGGACGCCTTGAACGACGCCTGCCAGTCCTCGAGGACGTTGACACGCTCCTCGACCCAGGCCTCCGTCGACGCTGGCCGGCCGCTGCGCAGCACCCGCACCTGGGTGAGGCCGCCATTGGACGTCAGGTGGCGTGCCGACCGGCACCTTCTCGCTCCAGACGTACTTCACCGCCTGGGGTCCGCGGACCTTCGAGTAGGGAACGGCCATGTAGACGGCGAGCGCGCTGTCGTTGGTGCTCCGACTTACGCTCGTCGGCGCCGCGTGGGGAACTCGCGCGGCCGCCACGACCAGGCCAGGATGGGATGGGCCCCGAGGTCCCACTGTTCTGTCTCGCGCGCGGCCTGGATGCCGAGGCCGCGGGACAGGGCGCGGAGGAAGTGCCGCCCGCCCTCCTCGCCACGCGGTAGACGTCCTTGCCCTCGTCCTTGCGCGGCTTCCAGCCGGAGGGAAACTCGCCGACCTTGGCCTTCGAGAAGTCGTCGAGCGACGATGCAGTCGTCGGGCCGACCGGCGCGCGGCCTGCGCGAGGGCCAGGCCGGCGGCGAGGAACAGGGCGAGCAGGACGAGGACACGCACACCTGACGGCAAGAGCAAGCGCCGGGCCAGCGGCCGGGCAACGACCACGCTAGTGGCCCCGACGCCACCAGTGGTGCACGAGATTATCGACCACCTCGCCGAGCTGGCCGATGGTGCGGCACTCGCGCACGATGTCGCAGGCCGGCGCGTACATCGGCATCACGCTGTCGCCGATGCCCCAGCCCCACTGGCCCTCGGGATTGAGCCAGATGATGCCCTTCACGCGCTCGCGGATCTGTCGCATCGCCCACGCCTGGGGGTCGTTGTAGTTGTTGCGGGCGTCGCCCAGCAGCAGGATCGGTCGTCTTGCGGTCGAGCGACTCCAGCTCGGTGGTGGCGAAGCGGCTGAACGCGTAGCCGAAGTCCGAGCGGCAGTGGTAGTCGACCGGCGCGCCCTTGAGCGCCCACTCGATGGCCCGCTCGACCGGGTGGGTCGCTGAACGCGCCTGGTGACCTCGGCGATCTCGGAGACGAACACGTAGGAGCGCACGCGGCTGAAGCACTCCTGCAGGCTCCACACGAGCTGCAGCATGAAGCGGGAGGCGTTGCGCACCGAGTCGGAGACGTCGCAGATGGTGATGAGCTTCGGCTTCTCCCGGTGCCGGCGTTTGAGGAAGATCTCCATCGGGATGCCGCCGTACTGGAGGCTCTTGCGGGTCGTGCGCCGGGTGTCGATGCGGCCCTTCTGCTCCTGCCGCTGGCGCAGGGCCAGCGCGTCCTTGATCCGGCGGGCGAGCCGGGCCACGACCGTTCTTCATCTGCGCGACCTCGTCGGGGGTCAGCGCGAAGAGCGGCTTGTCGGCGAGGACCTCGCGCGTGAGCTTCTCGCCCGGCCCGGTAGGCCCGGCGCTCCAGCTCGCGCTCCACGTGCTGACGGATCATGCGGCGGAAGGCCTCCAGCCGCAGCTCCAGGTAGTTGCGGATGCGGGCGAGCTGGCCGGGGTCGAGGCCCCGCGCCTCCAGGGCCTGCATGATGCTGCTCGATGTCGCGCTCGATGGCCGACCAGTCGAACTGGTCGGAGATGCGGCGGCAGAAGTAGCCGACCTGCAGGAAGTACATCAGCCGCTCGAGGCCGGCGCTCTGGGCGCCACCCCGGATGGCCATCTCCATCTCGCTCCCCTGCCCGCGCATGAGCAGCTCGGTCAGCTCGTCGAGCTCGAGGTCCTCCTCGTTGGCCAGCCGGTCGAGCAGATCCTGCACCTTCGGGATCCTCGGGGCCGAGCGCCTTCTTGAGCCCCTCGCCGAGCGCCTCGAGGTCGAGGAAGTAGAGGTTGAAGATCCGGTTGAAGGTCTCCTGGTCACGGGCCTCCTTGACCAGCGTGGAGGCGAGCGTGGCCTTGAAGGTCTCGCGGTCGGTCAGGCCGACCTCGGCGCTCGCCGCCAGGGCGTCGAGCGCCTCGGCGGTCGAGATGCGGATCTCGGCCCGCCGCAGGTCGCCGATGAACTCGAGGATCCGTTCTTCCATCGTCCTAGGCCGGGGTGTCCGCGAGGACCTTGTCGAGGGCGCCCTTGACGCGCTCGATGTCCTTCTCGTACTTCACGAGCATCGTCAGCGTGGACTCGACCAGGGCGGGGTCCAGCTCCTTGGCGTTGAGGATCACCAGCGAGCGGGCCCAGTCGATCGACTCCGAGACGGACGGCGGCTTGCGCAGCTCCAGCGTGCGGATCTTCTGCACGGCCGCCACCACCGCCTGGGCCAGCCGCTCCGGCGCCTCCGGCACCTTGAGCCGGATGATCTCCAGCTCGTCGGCGGGGGCGGGAAAGTCGATGAACAGGTGCAGGCAGCGGCGCTTGAGGCCGTCGCTCAGCTCGCGCGCGTTGTTGGAGGTGAGCACGACCAGGGGGATGTGCCTCGCCTTGATGGTGCCGAGCTCGGGGATCGAGACCTGGAAGTCGGACAGCACCTCCAGCAGGAACGCCTCGAACTCCGGCTCTGCCTTGTCGATCTCGTCGATCAGCAGCACGACCGGGTCGTCGGACCGGATCGCCTGCAGCAGCGGGCGCGGGGACAGGAAGCGGTACGAGAAGAACGCGTCGTCTTGGCCGGCGATGCGCGACACCGCCTCCGGCAGCGAGGGCGCGTCGGCGATCAGCTCGCCGATGCGCTCGCGCAGGAGCTGGGTGTAGAGCAGCTGCTTGGCGTACTTCCACTCGTAGAGCGCCTTGCCCTCGTCGAGTCCCTCGTAGCACTGCAGCCGGATGAGGGGCCGCTGGGTGACGTCGGCCAGCGTCTTGGCCAGCTCGGTCTTGCCGACGCCGGCCGGGCCTTCGATGAGCACCGGCCGTCCCATGCGCGCGGCGAGGAACATGACGGTCGAGATGCGGCGGTTGGAGATGTAGCGCGCGTCGCGGAACTGCCGCTGGACGTCTTCCACGGACTCGAACATGCAGGCTCCTCGTCGCTCAAAGTGAATGCCCGTTCATTGTACCCGAAGGCGCCGACCTCGATCGTCACCGGCTGCGGCCCCCACCGCGAATCATCCGGTCGCGAATCTCCTCCTGGGTGCGATCGGCCGGCCGATCGTCCGCGGCGCGGCGGCGGCGCGTCCGGCGGCGAGCCGCGCAGGAGGTCCAGCACGCGGGCGCCCACGCCCTTCTTCTCCCCGGGGGTCGTAACCGGTGCCGGGTCGGGCGGGGCGACTCCGCCCGGCGTCGCCCGGGCCGCGTCGGGCCACAGCGTGGCGACATCCTGCACCAGCGCGTCGGGCTCGACGCGGGCGTCGCTCGCAATCTCGCCCCACGGGGCGCCCGTGCGTCGGGCGGCGAATACCTTCTCGATCGGATGGCCGCCGCGGCTGGCGATCCGGTGCGAGATGAACAGATCGCCCCAGCCCAGCCGCGTGCCCGCCCGCTCCGCCCGCAGCGCGTCGGACGTGGTGCCCAGGAACTTCGCCATGTGCTCCACCGCGGCCGGCTCGGCCGCCGGCGTGATCGCGCGATCGACGCCGCCGGCGACGGCATCAAGTCGATCCTGGGCGGCCGCCGGTCGCGCCGCCAGCACGAGGATGAGCAGCGCCAGCGCTCTCACCATCACCACGTCACCGTCACCTCCATGCCCGTGATGCGCGCCCGCCGAAGTATGCCGCGCCCGCCCGGTATGTACAATGCGCGCATGCCCGAGCCGACCCAGGCCGCGCGCTATCACCGCCGGCAGCTCTGGCTCGGGCTGGCCGGCTTCGCGCTCGGTTTCGTATATCTCGTGGTCATCCTCGCCTCGGGCGCAGCCGCCGCGCTGGCCGAGACGGTGGCGGTCCGCGTCGACGCGTGGTGGGCGCGCGTGGCCGCGGTAGCCGTGGCCCTGGCAGCGGGCCGGGCGCTGCTCGGATTGCCCCTGGCGTGGGCGCGCGGGTTCTGGCTCCCGCGGCGGTACGGCCTGTTGCACCAGCCACTCGGCTCGTGGCTCGCCGACCGCGCCAAGGCGGCCGTGCTCGGCGGCGCGCTGGCCGTGGGCGGCGTCGTGGTGCTGTACGCGTTGATCCGCACGACCGCGTGGTGGTGGCTGGTCGGCACCGCCGTGTTCCTCGTCGTCGGGATCGGGCTCGCGGCGCTGTTCCCGATCGTCGTGGTCCCGCTCTTCTACCATCTCACCCGCCTCGGCGACCCCGCGTTGGAGCGCCGGCTGCTCGGGCTGGCCGAGCGGGCCGGGGTCGCCGCCATCGGCGTGTGGATCGTGGACCAGTCGCGCAAGAGCCGCACGGCCAACGCCGGCGTCGTCGGCCTCGGCCGCACGCGTCGCATCATCCTCTTCGACACGCTGGCCACCGGATTCCGCGAGGAGGAGGTCGAGGCCGTGCTGGCCCACGAGCTGGCCCACCACGTTCACGGCGACACCTGGCGCGGGCTCGTCCTGCAGGGCGTGCTGACGCTGGTGACCTTCTGGGCGGCCGCGTGGCTGCTCGACGCCGGGGTCGCGTGGTGGGGGCTGGCGGGGCCGGCCGATCCAGCCGGGCTGGCCTGGCTGGAGCTCGTGCTCACAGTTCTGGGGGCGCTCCAGCTCCCGCTCACCAACAGCTTCTCTCGCCGGATCGAGCGACAGGCCGACGACTTCGCGCTCGGCCTCACCCGCGACCCGGCGGCGTTCATCGGCGCCATGGAGCGGCTCGGCGACCTGAACCTCGCCGAGCGCCGGCCGCACCGCCTCGAGGAATGGTTGCTCTACTCGCACCCCGCGCTCGATCGCCGCATCGAGCGCGCCAGAGGAGAAGCCGCATGAGCGTTCGCCGCACCCTGCGCCATCTGATCGAGCCCAAGAACGGCCTCGTCGTCCCCGGCGCCTATGACGGCGTCTCCGCGCGACTCGTCGAGCGCGCCGGGTTCCCTGTCGTCTACATGACCGGCTACGGCACATCGGCCTCGCGCCTGGGCCTGCCCGACCTCGGCTACGCCGGTCTCGCCGAGATGGCCGATCACGCCCGCAATCTCGCCGCCGCCGTCTCCATCCCCCTGATCGCCGACGCCGACACCGGCTACGGCAACGCCCTCGGCGTGCGGCGCACCGTGCAGGCGTACGAGACGGCGGGCGTGGCGGCGTTGCACATCGAGGATCAGGTCGCGCCCAAGCGGTGCGGTCATCTCAGCGGGCACCAGATCGTGCCGCTCGCCGAGTTCGCCGGCAAGATCCGCGCGGCGGCCGACGCCCGGCGCGATCCGGATCTCCTGATTATCGCGCGCACCGACGCCATCTCGGCCGTGGGCTTCGACGAGGCGCTCCGGCGCGGCGAGGCGGCGGTGCGGGCGGGCGCCGACGTGCTGTTCATCGAGGCGCCCCGCGACGAAGACCAAGTGGAGCGCGTGGCGAAGGCCTTCGACACGCCGCTGCTCTACAACTATGCGGCGGGGGGCCGCTCGCCGCTGCTGCCCTTCGCCCGGCTGCGGGCCCTCGGCTACGCGATCATCATCCTGCCGGTCGACACGCTGCTGGTCGCGACGAAGGCGATGGCGGGATTCCTGGCGGCCCTGCGCGCAGCCGACGACGCCGTGGCCCTCGGCGAGCAGGCCCTGCCGTTCGCGGAATTCAACGCGTTCATCGGCGCCACCGAGCAGATGGCACTGGCCGATCGCTATCGGGAGGCGTGAGGGACCGGGCGGAAGGGCGAGCGAGATCGGCCGAGGCGGGAGGCCCTGGTGGGCCCCCCGCCCCGATGCGCTAGTTCGCGACGGCGCAGACCGCGCCAGCCTCGACCGTGTCGGCGAAGTTGCTCGTGAGGGTATTGCGGATCGACAGCGTCCACTGACCACGACCGCTGGGCCAGCCGGTCCAGTCCACACCCTGCGGGAAGGGCTGGCGGACGTTGGTGGCCAATCGCGAGACGTAGCCGGAAAACACGCTGGCGCCGGCCGGGCAATTGACCGTGATGTTCTGGATGCCGCCCATCGCCAGGACGGTCACCGACATCGGCACCGTCACGACCTGGTAACCGCTCAGCCCACTCGCACCTTGCGGTCCCGCCGGACCAGCGGGACCCTGTGCCCCCGTCGCACCGGTGGCACCGACCGCACCGGCGGCGCCGGCCGGCCCCGCCGAACCCTGAGCGCCGGCCGGGCCCATCGGTCCCTGTGGACCAGTCGGACCCGCAGGCCCCGCGGGACCCCGCGGACCCGTACTGCCACCACCGTACGGAACGAGCGCGACCGACATCGAGTCGTACTGGTTGGACAGCCGGTTACGAGCCACGATCAGCTCGTAGGTGCCGCGGGCGATGCCGTGCGGGAGGAGAACCACGATCTCATCCGTCTTGTGGCGGACGATGTCGAGCCGGTCGTCACCGAGCCATACGGTGATCGAACGCATTCCGAATTGACCGCGCAGCGTCAGGGTGCCGCCCTCGAGATCAGGATGGGCACTCTCCAGCACGACTGGACCGTTGTACGACGACGGACTATGCGCGAACGCCGGTGCCGCGAAGCTCAGCACCAGCAACAAGGCGACTGTGCAACGTCGTAGATGTCCCATGTGGACTCTCCGGTTGAGAGACGGCTCAGTCCAGACGCTTGCGATGGATACCGCTTTCGCCGGCGCGGGAGCCGCACGAGTGTGTCCTGCAACCCCGCGACCAAAACCCCGGTGCTGCGAAAACGTACACTTGACACTTCCTGACACGACCAGTCTGCGGCCACTGGATGCCGCCTTGTCACCCAGGCGGGGCGAGTTGGTAAGCCGCGTTTTGCGTACGAAAAATGTGCGATCCGCGCCCCGGAATCCCGCGCCCTCGGGCCTCCGAGGCAAACGAGGACTGACGATGCGCTGACACTGCCGGGGCCCCGGGAGGCCGCGGATGGAGTGATATAGTTCTTCCCGCCGGTAATGCCGGCGCAGCCCATCACGACCCCGCGGGGAGACCTCGATGACCACGACCAAGGAGCTGATCGGCCAGGCGGTCGACCGCTTGGCCGACGACCTCGAAGCCCTGTCGCGACGGATCCACGACCATCCCGAGCTCGCCTACCAGGAAGTCCAGGCTGCGCGGTGGCTGTCGGACTATCTGGCCGGTCAGGGCTTCGAGGTCGAGCGTGGAGTCGCCGGAGTGGAGACCGCGTTCCGGGCCACGGTCGAGACGGGCGCCGGCCCGACGATCGCCATACTGTGCGAGTACGATGCGCTCCCGTCGATCGGCCACGCCTGCGGCCACAACGTGATCGCGACCTCGGGAGCCGGGGCCGGCGCGGCCCTGGCGGCCGTGCGCGACGCGCTGCCGGCCGGACGCATCCAGGTCATCGGCACGCCGGCCGAGGAGGGCGGTGGTGGCAAGGTCAAGCTCATCAACGGTGGCGTCTTCGAGCGCGTGGACGTGGCGATGATGATCCACGGCTTCGATCGGTGGATCCTGCACCAGGACCTGCTCGGCATCGTGCGCGTGGGCTTCGAGTTCGCCGGTAAGGCGGCTCACGCCTCCGCCGATCCGTGGGAGGGCGTGAACGCGCTCGACGCGGTGATCCAGACCTTCAACAACGTCAGCATGCTGCGCCAGCAGATCCGGCCGGACGCCCGCATCCACGGTATCGTCACCCAGGGCGGCGCCGCGCCCAACATCATCCCGGAGGCCGCGGCCTGCACCTTCTACGTGCGGGCGGCCAAGCTCGACGAGATGTGGGCGCTGCACAAGCGCGTGGTCGCCTGCGCCGAGGGCGCGGCCACGGCGACCGGCTGCTCGCTCAAGGTCGTCGAGTTCGAGGCGCCCTACGAGCCGCTCAAGCGCAACGACACGCTGCTGGGCCTGTTCCGGGCCAACATGCGGACAACCGGAGCCGTGGAGTCGCCGCCGCTGCCCGACCGCATGGGCTCCTCCGACATCGGCAACGTGAGCCAGGTGATTCCGGCCATCCAGCCGATGGTGCAGATCGCCCCTCACGGCACGCCGATCCACTCGCGCGACTTCGAGGCGGCGGCGGTATCGCCGCTGGCCCGCCAGGGCATGTGCCAGGCGGCCAAGACGATGGCGATGACCACCTACGACCTGCTCGCCGATCCCGACCTGGTGAAGAAGGCGCGGGCGGAGTTCGAGGCGATGCGATGAAGAGCCGAAGCGTCGCCGTGGTCCTCGCATCGCTGCTCGCTTCCGGGTGTGCGACCGGAAGCATCCCCGTCGACACCACGGCCCGGGCCGAGTTGCGCAACGCCGGCGGCCAGGCGGTGGGCACCGCCACCTTCACGCAGGTGGGCAACGCCGTGCGGGTGACGCTCGAGGCGCAGGGCCTGCCGGCCGGCCCCAAGGGCGTGCACATTCACGCCGTCGGCAAGTGCGACGGGCCGGACTTCGCCTCGGCCGGGAGCCACTTCAACCCCACCGGACGCCAGCACGGCGCCCTGAATGCCCAGGGCCCGCACGCCGGCGACCTGCCGAACCTCACCATCGGCGCCGACGGCAAGGGGCGGCTGGAGAGCACGACCGAGCTGATCTCGCTCGTCGGGGGACCGAGCTCGGTGTTCGACGCCGACGGCAGCGCGCTCGTCGTGCACGCCGCGCCGGATGACTTCAAGACGGATCCGACCGGGAACTCGGGCGCGCGGATCGGTTGCGGGGTGATCGGGCGCAAGTGAGCCCGGTGCCGGCGGTGCGGTCGCTACCGCCGCCCCGATCTTCCCCCTCGCAGTTTCTCGTCCAATCGCGCGCCCGTCAGAAGGCGCTTCGTCGCCCTGCGTCGCGCTGGTCCCGCGCGCCTCAAGATGACGGGTTGTCAGCGGCTCGGCGCCGGCAGGGGGCGCGGGGCGTGGCCCGTATAGTCGGCGCGGGGGCGAATGAGACGGTTGTCGGCGTACTGCTCGAGGGCGTGGGCGCACCAGCCGGCGATGCGACCGGTCGCGAAGATGGACGTGCAGAGATCGGCCGGGATGCCGAGGGCGTCATAGACCACCGCCGAGAAGTAGTCGACGTTCACCGGCAGGCTGGTGCGCGCGCGCATGGCGTCGTAGAGGCGCTCGGCCACCTCGAACAGTCGCTCGCGGCCGGTGGCCTCCGCCATGGACTTGGCCATGCCGCGCAGGACGCGCGCGCGGGCGTCATCCACCCGGTAGACGCGATGACCGAACCCGGGCACGCGCGACTTCGGATCCGTGCGCTGCTGCCGGCTGAGCGTGTCTCGCCGGCCGAGCCGGCTCTCCACGAATGCCTCCGCCTTGGCGGGGTCGCCGATCTCGCGCAGCATCAGCAGCACGTCCTCGTTGGCGCCGCCGTGGCTCGGCCCCTTGAGCGTGGCGATGGCGGCCACGACCGCCGAGTGCAGGTCGGCCCGGGTCGCGACGGCCACCCGGGCGGCAAAGGTGGAGGCGTTGAACTCGTGGTCGGCGTGCAGGGTCAGGATGACGTCGAGCACGCGCGCCACATCCGCCGCCGGCGCCCGCCCCTCCAGCAGCGTGAGGAACCAGGCGGCGTGGGATCCGCCGGCCGGCGCCGTCGCCGGCTCCCGGCCCTGGCGCAGGTGATGCCAGGCCGCGACCACGGCTGGGATCAGCGTCATCAGGCGGAACGCCTTGGCCAGGTTCGCGTCGGGCTCGTTGGACGCCGCGTCGGGATCGAGCGCCGCCGCCGCCGAGACCGCGGTGCGGAGCGCGTCAAGCGGATGGCTCGTGCGCGGCAGTCCCCGCAGCAGGGCCACCAGCGGCGCCGGCAATGCGCGGGCCTCGGCCAGCCGCGCCCGGAACGCGCGCGCCTCGTCGGTAGCCGGCAGCTCGCCGTGCCACAGCAGGCGGGTGACGTCCTCGAACGGCACCGCGCCGGCCAGGTCGCCGATCTCGTAGCCGCGGTAGTAGAGCCGCCCGGCGCCGCCGTCGATCGTGCAGACTCCGGAGCGAGCGGCGATGACGTCCTCCAGCCCAGCCTTCCAGTCGCTGTCCATGTGTGCCCTCCTCCCGGCGGCCCGCGGCCGGCCCTGCTATATTGATACTACATGATTTATATTGATTCAACCGCCTGGAACGGGGCGCCGGGGACAGCCCCGCGCGCCATCTGGTAGCCTGCGGGCGATGGTGATCCTGGACGGCGAAGAGTTCCTGACGGTCGAGGAAGCGGCCGCACTCCTGGGGGTAAAGCGGGAGACGCTCTACGCCTACGTGAGCCGCGGGGTCCTCAAGAGCTACCGCCAGGGCATCAAGCGGCAGCGCCTGTACCGCCGGGCCGAGGTGGCGGCGCTGATCAGGCTGGACCGCGGCCGCCGGCCGGTGATCCCGCCGGCCGAGGACTGGATCCGCGACTGAGGCGCGGCCGCGCTACCCCAGCGCGGCCACGATTTTCCGCGACTGCTTCATGTGGTCGATGGCGTGCCGCCTCCACGACACCATCGCGTACGCCTTCCAGTCGAGATCCTCGACCCAGTGCAGCGGCCGCACCCGGCCGTCGGGCCCGGTGACGTTCACCACCATGACGATCGGCGCCCGGGCGTCGGTCTCGAACGCGACCGGCACCGCCGCCAGCACCTCGACGACGTCGCGCTGGGCCCGGCGCAACTCGTCCAGCAGCCACGACCACGGCCGCAGCGAGGGGGCCTTGGATTGCAGCGCCGCCGGGATGGGATCGCCTGGCGGGCGCTCGCCGGCCAGGACGCACCGCAGCTCGTCGAGGCCAGGCCGGTAGGTCTCCACGAGGTGGTCGACCACCTCCTGCACCGACCACTCGCCGGCGAGGGGGCGCTCGGCGGCGCGGCCGGGTGGCACGCCGGCCAGCACCGCTTCCAGAGCCTTCATCGCCGCCGTGATCCGATCGCGCACCTCGAGCGGCGTCAGTGTGGCGGTGCTGCTGAAGTACTCGCGGGCGCGCGCCTGAGCCTGGGTCTCTGCCGCCGTCATGGAGTCTCCTTCGCGAGGTAACGGGCGATGGCGTCGTCGCAGAACCGCGCGGCGTCGGCGACGCTGAACGCCTCGGGATCGAACGTGAGCTGCAGAGAGACGCCGTCCACCAGGCCGAGCACGACGGCGGCCGCCCGCTGCGGGTCCACCGCCCGGAAGTGGCCGGCCGTGACGCCCTCGCTGACGAGGCGGCCGATCAGCCGGCGCGTGCGCGCGTAGACCTCGGCGTTCACCTCGCGCAGCCGCCGGTCGTGCATCATCTCGCCCCAGAACTCGAGGAAGACGACCCAGACCTCGGGCTGGCGGACGGCGACGTCCAGGCAGGCGCGCACGAGGGCGCGCAGGCGGGCGGCGGGATCACGGCCGGTCCGCGACTGGGCGGCGGCGACCCGGCGGTCGAGGTCCCGGCTGACCGTCTCCAGGGTGGCGGCGAGGATCGCGCGCTTGTCGGCGAAGTAGTAGTGGAGGATGCCCTGGCTCACCCCCGCCGCCCGCGCGACCTTCTTCATGGTGAGCCGGGTGTAGCCGTCGCGGGCGAGGCAGCGCACGGTCGCCCGCACGATCTGCTCCCGCCGCACCGGACCCATGCCGACCTTGGGACTCATGCCGGGTTCCTTTATTGACTGGCCGACCAATTATCTTCGACATCAGCCGATCGCGCAACCGGGCACGTCAGCGAATCAGTCGCGCGGGGGCCGCTGGCGCCGGCGCTCGGAGGCCCGCTCGGCCTCCAGGCGCTCGAGCTCGACCGCGGAGTGATCGGCGAAGATCATGGCGGCGGCGATGGCCCGGTGGCCAGCCCCCTCGGCGATCAGGCGATGCATCGCCTGGCCGATGCGGCGGTAGGACGGATGGCCTTGCGGGGTCGTCCGGAGCTCGATGAGGTGCATGGCCTCGCGCGCGTTCATGTCCACGTAGAAGCGGACGCGGCAGGCCATGGGCACGGCGTAGGAGGCCGCCTCGGGGTGGCCGGCGGCGGCGATGGCGTCGTGCAGCTCGGCGGTGGTATCCATCACACGCGTCCAGTCGGCGGCGCCGCCCGCTTCATCGACGGCCTCCGGCATCGCCCACCCGTGCCGGGGGGTGAGTCGCTGCCACTCCAGGGTGAGCAGGCGATGCCGCTGCAGGTCGCGGAAGGCGCCGTAGTCGGCGAGAACGTCGAAGCGGTAGGCCGTCCGCTCGAAGGCACGGCCGGGACGGTGGCGCCGGTTCTTCCGCGCCCCCACGTACGCGCGCAGCACGTCGGCGCGCCGCTCCGGCGACAGCGCGCGGGCGATCGCCTGCAGGGCACGGTCCGAGCGATCGCTGACCGCGTACAGCGCGGCGGCGACGACCTTCACTTCGCCGTCCGGATCGAAGTCAGTCAGCGCGACCTCTTCCGTCTCGACCGGCCCGGCGGCCGCCGCCGGCGCCAGCAGCTCCTTGGCGATGGCCCGGGTGGCCGCACGCGTCTCGGCCAGGTAGGCGGACCAGACGCCGCCCCGATCGGGCACGTCGACGCGCCGCAGGAAGGCCGGGATCACCATGCGCAGCTCGACGAGCATGAGCTCCGCACAGGCGCGCACCTCGGCGAGCGGATGCGCGCGCATGCGCAGCAGCATCTGCTCGTACCCCTGGCCGGTGCCGTAGATCCCGACGTTCGACGTCGTGGCGGCCGGCAGCAGACCTCTCAGGGTGTCGAGGGCCTTGGCCCGGATCGTCGTCCGGTAGACGCCCTCCGACTCCTCGGCCGCCCGCGGGTGCTTGGCCTCGAAGAAGGCGCGCAGGCGGGGCAGCCACTCGCGATACGTGTCGAACGCGCGGTCCAGGGTAGCGACGTACCGCTCGCGCAGGGTGCCGGCCAGCTCGGCCGGCACGTGATAGCGGTAGCGCCCGTCCGGCCGATCGTCGTACGGGATGTAGCGCGTCGACTGCTCGAGATAGGCCATGAGCCGGCCCCACTCGAGCACCTTGGTGAGGATGTTCGACGCGCCCTCGCAGGCCAGGTGAACGCCGCCGAGCTGCGCCACCGAATCGTCGCCGTACTCGACGAAGACCCGCTCGTAGAGCCGCTCGGCCCGGCTCGTGTCCAGGCCCGGGGCCGGCGGAGCCAGCGTCTCGCCAGAGACGAACTCGTCAAGGAACAGGCGGCGCAGCGATTTGGGTGAGCGCGAGTAGCGCGCGAAGAGCGCGCCCTTGACGACCTCGGGCAGGTTGACGAGCGCGAAGACCGGCCGGTCGACGTTCGTGAAGTAGGGGGCGAGCGTCGTCTGCTCCTCGGCGCTGAACGACTCCATGGTCACCGCGATGGTAGCACCGACGACGGAGGCGATCAGCCGAGCCCGCGCAGGAGCGCCACGGTGGCAACCGCGAGCGCGATGGTCGCGAACAGGTTGACGCGCCACGCGGCCAGGACGAACACGACCACCGCGCCCCACAGCGGCGGGTGGGCCGGCGAGGCCATTAGCCGGCCGTGATCGACCAGGATCAGCGGCAGCGCCAGGGCGGGCAGCACGGCCAGCGGGATGAGCCGCAGCCATAGCCGCAAGCGTGGTGGCAGCGGACGCCGGGCCAGGGCCAGCAGCAAGGGCGCCCGGGTGAGATAGGTCGCCACCGCCATGCCGGCGATCACCAGCCACACGTCCGTCCTCATGGCGACTCCGGCTCCAGCACCAGCGCCGCCACCCCGCTGACGACGACGCCGGCGATGACGATGTGCCAGTTGCCCGGCAGCACCAGCGCCACCGCGATGGCCAGTCCCCCACCCGCCAGCGCCACCAACCAGTCCGTCCATCTGTGCAGCTGGACGGCGATGAGGGCCAGGAACACGGCGGGGAAGGCGAAGTCGAGCCCCCAGCGCGCGGGCTCGGCGACCAGACCGCCGAGCTGGGTGCCGACCGGCACGCCGGTCAGGAACGCCACGCCGATGGCACCGGCGCTGCCGAGGTAGAACCACGGATCGGGTGGATTGCGATGCGCGACCGCGATCGCGAATGACTCGTCGTTGATCCAGTGGGCGACCAGGGCCAGCCACGCCCGCGGAAAGCCGCGGAAGGCCGGCGCCAGCGACGCGGCCATCAGGTAGTGGCGCATGTTGATCACGTACGTGGTCAGCACGATGGCCACCGCCGGGGCCCCGGCGGCGAGCATCGGCACCGCCACGAACTGCGAGGCGCCGGCCAGGACCAGGAGCGACATTCCCCAGACCTGGCCCGGCCGCAGCCCCGCCTGCACGGCGAGGCCCCCGAACACGGTGCCGTACACGAACACCGACGGGACGAGGGCGAGGGAAGCGACGAACCCGGCCCGGAAGCGGCCGGACGGCGGGCCCTCCTCGGCCGCATCGGGGCCGGCGTCGCTCACAGGAATGCCCGCTCGAGGAAGAGGACCACCCCAACCAGCAGGATCGCCAGCGAGGAGCTCCAGATCACTCGTCGCTCCCACCGTGTCCTCCGCACGAGCACTAGCAGCGGGAGCGCCACCGCAACAACGAGGGCCTGCCCGATCTCGACGCCGGCGTTGAACCCGAAGAGCGAGAGCAGCAACCCCTGGGTCGGCAGGCCGACCTCGCGCAGGGCCGAGGAGAAGCCGAAGCCGTGAACCAGCCCGAAGCACAAGCTGACGAGCCAGCGCCGGGATACCACGGGCGTGCGGACGAGGTTCTCGGCCGCCACCAACGCGATCGACAGGGCGATGACCGCCTCCACCAGCCGGGCGGGTAGCGCGACGACGTCCAGCACCGCGAGGACCAGCGTCACGCTGTGGGCGAGGGTGAACGCGGTGATGATCTTGGCCAGCGCGAGCCAGCCGCCACCGCGGAGCAGAAGCCCGAGGAGAAACAGCAGGTGGTCCCACCCGCTCAGGATGTGCTCGACGCCGAGCAGCACGAAGCTCGCGGCCCCCCGACCGCCGTCACCGGTGAGGCGGGTCTCGCGTGACTCGGGGGAGAACGCGAACTGCGTCGTGCGGCCGAACGCGTCGATCCGGGCCAGCGTGTGGTAATCGGCGCCGAGCACGTCGAAGAGGTCGTCACGGATCCGCAGGACACGGACCTCGCCACCGCACGTGAAGTCCACGACCAGCGTCAGGTTCTCGGGCTGAGCGGCGACGGGCTGCACCGATCCGGGCCCGGCTGCACAGCGCCGGCCCTCGGCAGCGAGCGTCACCTTCTCGCGGACGAATCCCAGCAGGCGGTCGCGACTGGCGGCGTCGCCGGCGCGCGCCTGCTGGATGGCCTGGGCCGCCGCCGGCGGCAGCGCGGCCGGCCACAGGGTGAGGCTGTAGCGTGCGCCGTCGCCGTGGACCGCAATCGCGGCGTAGCCGGTGCTGCCGCCGGTGTGCGCCAGGCCCGACCCCGCGGCGACGACCACGAGCGCGAGGGCAGCCGCGAGGGCCCTCACGGTTCTCATCGACGGCCCGCGGGGCCGGTGGTGGTCTCGCCCGCCGCCCGGGTGAGGGCGAGCAGGTTGTCGATCTGGTACTTCGGAATGGTCACCACGACGGGACGACCGACCGCCATCACATACCGGCTCACCGTGTCGGGGGCGACCTGGCCCACGGCGTACTGCACGAGCGGCTGCGAGGCCTTCGGTCGATAGAGCAGGATGAGGATCTCGGGCGCCGTGACGCCGTAATCGGGCCCGTCCTTGGCGAGGGCGAAGTCCCGTTCGACACGCGTTCGCGCGAAGGCGGTGACGGCGCGCTCGATGCGCTCGGCCAGGGCCGGGTCGGCCGCGTGCTCGTGGCTCGCTTCCGCCCCGGTATGAACCCCGTGATAGAACCAGGTCCCGCTCGGGTCGCGCTCGAAGCGATGCAGACGTCCGGCATCCGCCACCTCGAGCGCGCCCAGCTGGTCCACCGACACCGGCACCAGCCGGCGCGGATCGGCGTCGGTCGCGGCCGGAGCGGCGCGACGGCGGTCGGCGTACTCGATCGCCGCGATGCCCGCGACCATTATGCCGAGCAGCCCCCAGACGATCACGAGCCGGCGACGGCGGGGGGCCACACTCAATGCTGCTTCCACCACACCGCCGTGCCGACCACGGCCAGCAGGGCGGGGACGAGCAGCACCGACACGAAGAACGTGCCCTTCATCTGTCGGTTGGTGAGGTTGACCCGGGGCAGGTCGGCGGTGCGCGGCTGGATGCCGATCAGGTTCTCCTGCGCGGCCAGGTAGTTCACCGTGTTCAGGAACAGCGTGCCGTTGCCCATGATGTGGAAGAACGAGTTCGTGGCGAAGTCCGAGTCGCCCACCACGGCGATGCGGGATCGGCGAGCCCTCGGGCGTCGGCGCGCCGTCGTCGCCGCCGGGCCGCCGCAGGGCGGTCACCATCAGCGTGGCCGGGCCCGGCCGGTCGCGGCCTTCGACGAAGCCGACGCGATCCTGGCTCGCCTGGCCCCAGCTGTTCTGCGACGAGTTGACGAGCGGCACGACGGAGGTGCCCGGCACCCGCTGCGGATGTCGGGGAGAGCGAGCGCACGCCCGGGAAGAAGGTCAGCGGCAGGTCGCGGGTGATCTGGTGGCGGTTGTAGTCGCTGACCGCCGGCGCGGAGACGTCCGCCCAGAAGTGGCTCGCCTCGTCGATGACGATGTCGTCATCGACCACCACGCCGTACTCGCGGAGCACGGGCTCGAGCCCGGTCGTCACGAACGGGATCGAGCATGAAGAACGCATTGCCGCCCCCGGCCAGGTACGCGGCGATCGCCTCGACCTCGACCGGCAGCAGCGGCCAGCTTCGGCCCCGCCACGACCAGCACGGCGCAGTCGGCGAGGCGCGTTCGCACGCTGCACGAGCAGGACCTTCTGCGACCTGATAGTTCAGCGGTCTCCAGCGCGTGGCGGGCCTTGGCCATGCCGTGCCGCTCGTGCAGCACGTACTTGGCGCCCAGCCCGTGCGAGTGACCGGGCGCGCCTTCCAGATGGTCGTGCGATTCCAGGCTGAACGGATCCGGCTCCCCGTGGCCGTCGAGAAAGCACACCCGCTGGCGAGGCCGCCTGCGACACGCGCAGGATGCCGTTGGCGATATCCGTCTCGCGGCCGCCGTTGACCTGCAGCCGGCGGCCCTCCGCTTCCAGGACGGCGGTGCCGGCGAAGTTGACGCCGAGCATCCGCGCCTGGGCAGGGTTGATCATCGGATCGTAGAACTCGACGGTCACGAGCCGGTTCTGGCGAGCGATCAGCTCGTAGAGCTCGACCGTCTCCCGCATCATCGGATCGTGGAAAAACGTGATGCGCACCGGCCGGCTCGAGCCGCTTCAGCATCGTGACCGTCGGCTCGGACAGGGAGTACAGGCCGGCGCTGGTCAGGTCGAACCGGAACGGAAAGCGCACGGACAGGTAGGCCAGCGCCAGCAGCACGCCGATCACACCCGCTGTGTACAGGGCGATCTCGCCCCGGCGCCGGCGGACCAGGGCGCCCAGCTCCCCGCGCAGGCCCGACGGCGCCGACGGCCGTCAACAGCGCGCCCGGCCCCACCAGGAGCATCGTCCAGCCAACCGGCTCCAGGAGGATCAGCGTGCAGGACGAGCGCCGCCGCCAGCAGCATGACGCCGGCCAGGAGGATCAGCCCCGCGCGGTAGGAACGATCCACCTCAGCGGCGCCACTGCAGGTAGCCGGCGCTCAGCGTCAGGGCGATCGCGGACACGATCAGGAAGAAGGCGACCGCCTCGGTGCGCACCAGCCCCTGGATGAAGTCGGTGAAGTGCAGCGCGAACGAGAGGTAACCGACCAGGCCCCGCAGCTCGGGCGACCGCTGGAAGGTCTGCAGGTGGCCGACGAACCAGAAGGCCAGCAGCACCGCCGCGGTGAGCAGCGCGGCCACGATCTGGTTGTGGGTCAGCGTCGAGAAGAACAGGCCGATCGCCAGGCAGGCCATCCCGAGCAGCACGAATCCGAGGTAGCCGGCCACGATGGTCGTGGTCTCGGGCGTTCCGAACAGGTAGAGCGGGACCAGATCGATCAGGGTGCCGGCCGTGATGGCCAGCAAGATCGTCACCGCGCCCAGGAACTTTCCGGCCACGATCTGCCACGGCGTCAGCGGCAGGGTCAGCAGCAGCTCGGCGGTCCCCGCACCGTGCTCGGCGGCCAGCAGCCGCATCGAGATCACCGGCGCCAGGGTCAGGAGCAGGATGCCCATGTTCTGGAACGTCCCCGCCATGCCGGTCTCGCCGGTCAGGAAGACGTTGTAGAGGAAGAAATAACCCGTGCCGAGCAGGAACACGGCGACCACGTAGTAGGCGATCGGCGAGCGAAAGTAGCTGGCGAGCTCCTTCTGGTACAGGGCGAGCGTGCCGCTCATGCCGCTCCCGGGCGGACCGACGGCTCCTGCACGTACTGCAGGAAGACGTTTTCTAGCGTGGGCTGCCGCCGCTCCAGCCGATGCAGATCCCAGCGGCTCGCCACCGCGCGGGCGATCGCGGCCTCGACCCCGGGCCGCGCGTCCACCTGACAGTCGACGGTGAGCACCCCGTGATCGTCCGGAGCCGCCCGCACGTCCACCGCGCCGACGCCCTCGATCGACAGCAGCTGCTCGCGCAGTGCCGAGGCCGGCGCCGTCGCCTGCAGCGTCACGCGGTTGGTCTGCTCGAGCGCCCGCTGCAACCCGGCCGGCGAATCGATGGCCAGCAGCCGGCCGTCGTTGATGATGGCCACCCGCCGGCAGATCAGCGTCGCCTCGGCCAGGATGTGGGTGCTCAGCAGCACCGCGTGATGCTCTCCGAAAGCCCGGATCACCTCGCGGGTCTCCTGGATCTGGCCGGGGTCCAGCCCCGCGGTGGGCTCGTCGAGCAGCAAGACCTGTGGCGCGCCGAGCAACGCCTGGGCCAGCCCCAGGCGTTGCCGGTACCCCTTCGAGAGCTTGTAGATCTCGTGATGGACGACGGCCTCCAGCCGGCAAGCCGCCATCACCCGGTCCAGCTCGGTCGCGATGGCGAGTCGACGCACGCCCTTCACCCGGGCGACGAACCGGAGGTACGCCGACACGTCCAGCGTGTCGTACAGGGGCGGCCGCTCGGGGAGGTAGCCGAGGACACGGGCAGCCTCGACGTTCTGGGTGGCCATGTCGAACCCGGCCACCGTCACCCGCCCCGACGTCGCCGCCGTGAACCCGGCGATCATGCGCATCGTGGTGGTCTTGCCGGCGCCGTTGGGGCCGAGGAATCCCACGATCTCGCCCTTCTCGACGGTGAAGGACAGGTCGTGAATGATCCTCTTGGAGCCGTAGCGCTTGGACACCGACTCCAGGGCGATCGCCGCTGAGGGGGCGCTCATGATGGAAACAAGAAGGCCCCCCGAAACCGGGGGGCCCTCCGACACCCTCCAGTGGGGATGGCGCTACTTAAACCACTTGCCGCCCTTGGCCTTGTACTGGTCCTGGTCGTGACCGAAAAAGAGCTCGGCGCTCTCGAGGTCGCGGATCATCTTCAGCCGGCCGATGGAGTTGTTGTAGTCCTTGACGCTGTAGTTGAGCCCGGCCGGGTAGCCGTCAAGGTTCTCCTGCATCCAGATGGCGTCCTGGGCCATGACCAGCGTCTGGCCGCTGGCCAGCTTCACCTTGACCGACTGGTGGCCGAGAGTGTGGCCGGGCGTGCTGAGGATCGTGACGGAGCCGTCGCCGAACAGGTCGTAGTCGCCGTCGAGCTCCAGGTAGTTGAAGTCCCGGGCCTCGCCGTCGAAGTCGCCCATCACGAACACGCCGCCGCCCCGCTGGAACTTCTCGGGCCACCACGCCTGATACAGCTCCTTCTTCTGGAGGACGTGGAGGGCCTTGGGAAAGAGCTTGATGTTGCCGATGTGGTCGAGGTGGGAGTGCGAGGTGATGACGACCTTCACCTTGTCCGCCGCGTAGCCGAGCTTCTGCAGCTGCCGGTCGATGACGTCGTCGCGCTTCTGGCTCGGCTTGAGACCGTCGCAGTTGCCGGGCGCCCAGTGGGTCTTGCACTGCCCGTCCGAGATCTTGGCGTTGTTGCCGGTGTCGAAGACGACAAGCCCCTTCGGGTGATCGATGATCCAGACGCTCACCGGAATCGTGACGTCGCGGGCCTTCTCCTTGGGCACGGTCGGAATCAGGTCCTGGATGTTGAAGGGACCGAAGAAGCCGCTGGTGCCCCAGTACACGGCCTTGACCTGGGCGAGTGCGGAGGAGGGGGCGGCGAACACGAGCGCGAGCAGCGCCGCGACGATCCCGAGCTTCTTCATGGACCGATCTCCTTTGATCACCAACTGATCACCAATGTCATCGATCGAGCCGGATGCCAGGACGCGACCGAACGATAGCGCGAGGTCTCTTCGACTGTCAAGATCGCGGAAAGGCGATGGTACTCTAGCGGCCCCGAGGAGAGCCCATGGCACTCAAGATCGGCTTCATCCCCATCGAGGGCGGGCACTACTACCGCGAGGCGCTGGAGGAGGTCACCCGGGCCGAGGAGCTCGGCTTCGACTCCGTCTGGATGGAGGAGCATCACTCGGTCACCGACCACTACTGGCCCTCGCCCATCCCCGTGCTGGCCGGCTTCGCCACCCGCACCTCACGGCTTGTGCTCGGCACCGACATCATCGTCGCCGCCTTCCACCACCCGGTACGGCTGGCCGAGGACGCCGTGATGCTCGATGCCATCTCCAACGGTCGGTTCGTGCTGGGCATCGCCATTGGCTACAAGCCCGACGAATTCGCCCTCTACGGCGTCGATCTCGAGAAGCGTGGCGCCCGGTTCGAGGAACAGCTGGCCATCATGAAGGGCCTGTGGACCCAGGAGCGGATCCAGTTCAAGGGCACGTACTACACGCTCGAGGGCCGGCTGGAGCCCAAGCCCGTGCAGAAGCCCCACCCGCCGGTGTGGATCGGCGGCTGGGGCGACATCACCCTGCGCCGGGCCGCCACCCTGGCCGACAACTGGATTCCCGGCCCGACGGCCGACCTCGCGCGGCTGCTGGCCGGCAAGCGGCAGTTCCTGGAGCAGCGGCAGGCCGCGGGCCGGCCGGCACCGGTCGAGTGGCCGCTGACGCGCGACGTGATCATCGCCGACACGGACCGGGAGGCTCGGGCGCTCGCTGAGGAGCACATCATGGTGGCCTACCGCCGCGAATACGCCGGCGGCTGGCGGCACCCGTTCATCGACGCCTCGATCGCCACCAACCTCGACAAGCTGATGGCCGACCGGTTCATCATCGGGGGTCCCGAGCAGTGCCTGACCCGCATTCAGCGGTTCGTCGAGCAGTACGGCATGACCCACCTGATCTGCCGGATGTTCTTCCCGGGCATGGCGCACGCCCGAATCATGCGTGGACTCGAGCTCATTTCGCGCGAGATCATGCCGGTTTTTCGGTGACCTACGGGTCAGACCAAATGCTGGCGGAGTCCTAACTATGTGATATACTGAGCCTTGCCGGTTCCCGATGACGGCGAGGGGGAGTGATTCCGATCGCTCAGACCACCTATCGGATCGATCGTTCGTACGCGTGGAACTACGAGCACGCGCCCAAGCTTCCACGCGTGCGCCGGCTGCCCGCACCACCCGGCGCTCGGCTGTTCAACTATGCGCTCAACTCGCCGCTGGGCATCGCGGCCGGCCCGCTGCTGAACTCCAAGTGGGTTGAGGCGTATGCTCGCGTTGGATTCGACGTCCTGACCTACGCGACCGTCCGGAGCAGCTTCTCCCCGGCCCATGCGCTGCCGAACATCCGACCGGTCGAGAACCGCGAGCAGGCCGCGGTGGCGACCCGGCGGCCGGGGCTCAACGGCAACCTGACGCTGGCCGTCTCGCTGGGAACGCCCTCGATGGAGCCCGACGTGTGGCGCAAGGACGTGCGGCGCGCCCGGGAGCGCATCGGTAAGGGCCAGGTGCTGATCGTCAGCGTGCTGGGCACCGTACCGCCAGGCGGGGACCGGGAGGCGCTCATCGCCGACTACGCGCTCTGCGCACGGTGGGCCGCCGAGGCAGGCGCCGATGTCATCGAGGTGCACTTGGCGTGGCCCGACCCCTTCGCGGACCAGCCGCAGGCGATCTACGAGAACCTGCCGCTGTCCGCCCAGATCCTCTACCGGGTCCGTACGAGCGTGAGCGTCCCGGTCGTGGCCAAGTTCGGGGCCTTCCGCACACCGCGGCTCCTGCACGACACCGCCACCAAGCTGGCGGCGTGGGCCAGCGGCTTCACGCTCGTGCACGGCTTCCAGCGCCGAGTGATCGACGAGGCCGGCGCGGTCGCCTTCGACGGGGCCGGCCGCGACCGCGCCGACATCGTGGGGGCCGACACCTTCGCGGCAGCGTCCCGGCAGACCCTGGAGCTGATCGCGTGGAGGCGGGCCGGGTGCTGGGACCGCGCGGTCCTGGCCGTCGGTGGCATCACCACCGCCGAGCGGGCCCACGAGATGCTGCGCGAGAGCGCCGACGCCGTCCTGGTCGCCACCGCGGCTCTGTCGGCACCAATGCTGGCCGTCCGCTTCCGCGAGCAGCGAGCCACCGCCGTCGCGTGAGATCGGTGCCGGGGGAGCATCTTTCTCCCGGGCCCCGGCAGTCGCGTCTGCACTGCGAATAAGTTTCGTACCCGGCGGTGTCCCCCCTACTGTAGTCAGCGGTGAAAAGCCTGCCGCGTGCGTGCGCGAGATTCCGGGCTCTGACGCTGTGCGGCTCGCTCGTGCTCGCCGGCGTCGCTCCGCAGCCGGCGTGGGCCGGAGCGCCAACCGACGCCATGCGGGACTTCTTCGGCGCCGTCAACATCGTGCTCGCCAACCCCCGCACCGAGGATCAGCCGCTCGAGCGACTGCGGGCCATCCGACGGCACGTCGACGACGTCTTCGACTTCCGCGAAGCCGCCCGGCTCGCGCTGGGTCGCGAGTGGTCGGCGCACACCGCTGCCGAGCAGAACGAGTTCGTCGCCCTCTTCGCCGATCTCCTCGAGCGCTCCTTCGTCTGGCGCGTGGCCGGTAAGGCCGCCCTCGGTGGTGGCGTCAAGGTGCAGTACGGCGGCGAGACGGTGGAGGGTGACACCGCCACCGTCGAGACCGCGATCGCCGCTCGCGAAGGCAGCGATCTCCGACTCGACTTCCGCATGGTGTGGCGGGCCGACCGGTGGGTCGTGCGGGACGTCGTGATGGACGGCGTCAGCACGATGGAGAACTACCACGCGCAGTTCCAGCGGGTGGTGCGCGACAGCTCGTGGCGCGACCTCATGGGGCAGCTGCGGGCCAAGGTCAGCGTCACCGCCGTTCAAGTGGCGGCCGAGCCGGCGTCGCCGCCGCGGTCTGGTGTCCTCGCGGCCGGACCGGCTGCCCCGCCCGACCTCGATCGTTCCGTGGATGAGC
This sequence comes from uncultured Candidatus Rokubacteria bacterium, assembly GCA_963827505.1. GTDB lineage: Bacteria > Methylomirabilota > Methylomirabilia > Rokubacteriales > CSP1-6 > AR5. Next base: position 2,778,013 of record CAWHBD010000001.1, read on the forward strand.
GCCAGGCCATCGCACGCGACGTCGCCGCAGTGATCACGCCGGGCCTGGCCTCCCGCGACATCGCGCCGCTGCTGCCGCTGCGGCCGCCGGCCTTCGCCGAGCCCGAGCGCCGGGTCTCGCCACCGCCGCCGCCCGTGGCCCCGATACCCGCGACCGTGCCGCCCGTTGTCGCCGGCCCCGTGGCCGCTCTCGATAACGTGGAGGCCTCTCGGCCGGCCCGAATGAGCGACGGGGAGCCCGGTCGGCTCGAGGCCGCGCGACCCGCGCGTAGCATCGAGCCGGTGCGACTCGTGCCGCCGGTGACCGCCGCGCTGCTCGCCGAGCCGCCCAGCCGACCGCCGGCCGCACGGCCGGTGGTCGCGCGCGCCACGCCCACGGCGCCAGGGTTCTGGATCCAGGTCGGCGCCTTCCGCAGCCCGACGACGGCGGGACGCGTCGCCGAGCGGGTGCAGGGTGAGATCCTGGTCGCGCCCGCCGGCACTCCCACGGAGCCGCTGGTCCGCGTGCGGGTCGGTCAGTTCGCGAGCCGGGCCGAGGCCATCGCCAGGCTCCGCGAGTTTCAGAGCCTCGGTTACCAGCCCGTTATCGCCGCCGAACGCTGAGCCCGCGGACCCGACCGGGTCCCCGTACTGACCATCGACGCGTGATACGCTAGCGCGCGTGCGCTGGCTGATCGTCCTGCCGTTCGCACGGCCGGGACTGATGGGGGTCGATTTCGGCGACGAGCTCCGCGAGCTCGGCCACGAGGTCCGGCTCTTCTCCTATCGGCGCGACAATCCGCTCTACAAGAACACGCCCACCAAGGCCGCCTACCAGCAGCTCATCCTGCGCCGCCTGGAGCGGGTGTGCGCCGACTGGCGGCCGGAGATGGCCCTGGTCATCAAGGGCGGTCCGATCAGCCCCGGAGTCATCGCGCGCGTGCGCGCCCGGCACGGCACGCGCTTCGTCAACGTCTTCCCCGACAACCCGCTGTGGATGATCCCGTTCGAGTGCATCGAGGCCTACGACGTCTTCTTCACCAAGGAACGCTACGCGATGCGCTCGCTGCAGTCGGTGGGGCTACGCAATCTGCACTACCTGCCGATGTACTGCGTCCCCACCTTGCACCACCCGGTCACCCCCACCGACGAGGAGCGGCAGCGTTTCGGTGCCGGCGTCTCGCTGGTCGGCAACCGCTACGACTACCGCGAGCGTCTCGTGCGAGAGCTGGCCGACCGCCCCCTGCGCGTGTGGGGCGGCGGCTGGCGCGGCGCCACCGATCCCGCGGTGCGCCGGGTCGTGGCTGGCGGCGCGGTGTTCGGCCACGACAAGCTCTGTGTGTACGCCTCCTCCACGCTATCGCTGAACCCTCACCACCCGATGAACGACATCGTCGGCGTCAACACGCGCGCCTTCGAGCTGGCCGCGGCCGGCGCTTGCCAGGTGGCGGATTTCAAGGAGGACCTGACGACGCTCTTCAAGCCGGGCGAGGAGGTGCTGCTCTACCGCGACCTCGCCGAGATGGGACGGCTGCTCGACACCTACCTGGCCCGGCCCGACGAGGCCCGCGCCATCGGAGCCAATGCGCGCCGCCGCGCCCTCGCCGAACACACGCTGCGGCACCGCGTGGACGAGATGCTGGCCGTGATCCAGGCCCGCTGCGCGCGATGACGATCGAGTCGCTGGCCCGGGGGCTGATCTGCATCGACTGCGGCGCCGCCGCATCGCTCGGCTATCGCCTGCAGTGCGAGCGCTGTGCTGGCCTGCTCGAGCTCACCTACGACCTGGATCGGCTCCGTCGCGAGGGGCCGGCCGGCCTGAGCGGGCACGGCCTGTGGCGTTACGCCGCGGTACTGCCGATCGCCGATCCCGCCCACCGGGTCACGCTCGGCGAGGGGGCCACGCCGCTGCTGGACGCCCCCCGGCTGGCCCGGCAGCTCGGCGTCCACCGGCTGCGCCTGAAGTTCGAGGGCGCCAACCCGACCGGCACCGTGAAGGACCGCTCCTCGGCGACGGGTGTCGGCGCCGCCCTGCAGTTCGGCTTCGCCACGACGTCGGTGGTCTCCTCCGGCAACGCTGGCTCCTCGATCGCCGCCTACTCGGCGCGGGCGGGGCTGCGCTCGCTGATCTTCGCCTACGAGCGGGCCTCGGCCCCCAAGCTCCTGCACATGGCCGCGACGACGTCCGACCTCGTCATCTACAAGGGCGTGTACGACGACCTCATCGCGATCTGGGACCGGCTGGTCGAGGACCGCCTGTTCTTCGACTGCGGCGCCTCCCGCAACGCCTACAAGCACGAGGGCAAGAAGACCATCGCCTACGAGATCGCCGAGCAGAGCAACTGGACCCCACCCGACGTCGTGGTGGCGCCGGTGGCCGTCGGCGAGACCTTCATCGCGGCCGCCCGAGGCTTCCGCGAGATGCACGCGGCCGGCTGGATTCCCCGGGTGCCGCGCATGGTGGCCGCGCAGGCCGCGCGGGCCAACGCCGTCGTACGGGCATTCCGCGATGGCACCGCCATCACGCCGCTATCGATCGGCTACACGGTGGCCGAGGGGCTGGCGGCCGGCAAGCCCGGCCGCAAGGGCGACTGGGTCCTGCGACTGCTGCGCGAGCAGGGCGGCACGGCCGGCGAGGCCGAGGACGAGGAGATCCTGGCTGCCCAGCGCACCCTGGCCCGCACCGAGGGCGTATGGGCGGGGCCGACCGGCGTGGCCACGCTCGCTGTGCTGACCCGCCTGCTCGCCGAGCGCGCGCTCGATCCCGCCCAGGACATCTGCGTGATCCTCAGCGAGACCGGGCTGAAGACTGAAGCCGAGCCGCCGAGCCGCACCGGCGTCGCCTTCGACGAGGCCTCGCTGCGCCGGCTGGTGGCCGAGCGGCTCGGCGCTCGCTGATCCCGCTGCCGTGCCGATGCCCCGCGCGTTCTACCTGCGATCCGCGCGCGCGGTCGCCCGCGATCTGCTCGGCTGCATCCTCGTCTCCCGGCGGGGACGCACTATCGCGAGCGGCCGCATCGTCGAGACCGAGGCCTATCTCGGCCCCGAGGACGGCGCCTCCCACGCGGCATTCCGGCCGGGTAGCCACTGGCTCTTCTACGGCGAGGGCGGCCTTGCCTACGTCTTCCTCAACTACGGCACGCACCACTGCCTGAACGCGATCGCGGGGCCGGCGGGGACACCGGGCTGTGTGCTGATCCGGGCGCTGGAGCCGCTGACCGGACTGGGGGCCATGGGGCGCCGCCGCGGGGTGGCGGCCGACGCGCGCCGGCTGGCGTCGGGGCCCGGTAACCTCACCCGCGCGCTCGCCGTCTCGCTGCGCGACAACGGCGCCGACCTCGCGCGGGGGCCCCTGACGATCGAGCCGGCCCCCCGGCCGCGACGGTTCCGCATCGCCACCGGCCCGCGGGTCGGTATCACCCGCTCGGTCGAGCTGCCCCTGCGATTCTGGATCGCGGGCAACCCGTTCGTCTCTCGCTGACGTCGGCCGCGCCCCGGGCTCAGAAGAAGTAGGGGCGGAGCTCCTCGGCCACCTCGACGACACCACCGAAGTGGGCGCGCGCCTCGACGGCCAGCGGCGCGACGTCGGCGTGGTACTCGGCGCCGACGTGCGTGAGGATCAGGCGCGGCACGCCGGCCCGGGCCGCGATCTGGCCCGCCTCGGCAGCGCTGGAGTGGGCAGAGGCGTGGCCGGGCGGCCGGTCGCGCTCGGCGAACGTCGCCTCGTGCACGAGCACGTCGGCGCCGCGGGCGAGCGCGGCGACCGCCTCGCTGGGGCGCGTGTCGGACGAATAGACGACCGCCCCGCCCGCCTCAACGTCCACGCGCACCGCGAAGTTGGGCATGGCCCCGTGCTCGTTCGGCGTGGTACGGACGGCCAGCGGGCCGCTGGTGAACGCCGGGGCGCCGGCGCCGAGGTCGATCGGCGCCAGCACCACCGGGAACATGCCGGGCCGGTCCCACACCCGGAACACCGTGAGCAGCCCGCGCAGCGGCTCGACGTGCTCGGGTCGGCACACGACGGTCAGCGGGGCGTGCCGGTCGAGGAGAGCCAGCTGGCGTACCACCGAGGGCAGGCCGTACGCGTGATCGACGTGCACGTGGGTGACGACCACGTGGGTGAGCACGAGCGGGTCGACGCCCAGCCGGCGCAGGCGATGCATCGCGCTGCCCCCGCAGTCCAGCAGCACGGCAACGCCGCCCGCCTCGATCACGATCGACGTGTTGTCGCGCACGGCTGAGGCCAGCGCCCCCGCGGTCCCCAGGAAGGTGAAGCGGGCCGCGGTCACCGGCCCTCGCGGAGGGCCGCCGGGTCGAAGAGCGTGTCGGCCAGCCCGGTGTTGACGGTGATCGTGCGGACGACGATGAGCACCACGAGCTTGCCGTCGACGAAGGCCTCCTGGCGGTGCGGGAAGAAGAAGGCCCCCGCCAAGCGCCGGTGCTCGGAGAAGGCAAGGTCGACCACGCCCTCGCCCTTGGGTAGCCGCTCGCGCCGGATGAGGCGGACCACGCCGTGATCGGGATCGAGCCAGACCGACGGGGTGTCCCGCTCGCCGGGCTTGGCCCCGATCACGGTGACGGCACGCCCGGCCAAACGGGTCACGTGGCTGACGTCGTCGCGGACCCCGAGCGAGCGCCACTCGGCCAGCAAGTCGTCCGCGGTGCGCCGGAACGGGATCACCAGGTGGGTCCGGTCGCGCTCCCGATCGCCCGCCGGCGCCTCGGAGACGCGCCCGTCGGCCGAGCGCAGCCACACCTGGCCCTCGGTCGACAGCCGCACCTCGCGCCGGCCCTCGACCACCTGCTCGACCCGCTGGCGCCGGGGGACCTTGATCCACACCCGCTGCTCGCCGGTAGAGTGGGGGTGGCGACCGTCCGGGTGGAAGAGCGTGAAGGTCTGCTCGATCGCCAGGTCGCTGACCTGGGCCCCGGCCAGGCGAGTCACGAACGTCTCGACCGCCGAGCGGGCATCGGCGGCCAGAGCGGCCGCCGGGAGCAGCAAGGCGGCCAGGATGGCGAAGCGTCGCGCCACGGTTTCTTATAGCGTGTAAGACCGCAAAAGACCTTGCAAAACGTTGACAGGCGAGCAACGCGCTTCGTATGATCGAACAAAAGTAAAAGGAGCAGCCGTTGCCTACCTCCGAGGCGCTCAGTTCCGGGGTCCTCGAACTGATCCTGAACGCTGGACCGGTCGCGAAGTTCGTCCTCGCGGTCCTCCTGCTGTTCTCGATCGGGTCGTGGGCCCTCATTGTGGAGAAGTGGTGGCAGTTCCGGCGGGTCCGCCGCCAGACCCTGGCCTTCGTGAAGGTCTTCCGCGAGGGGCGCCGGCCCTCGGTCGTGCACGGCGCGGCGCGCAAGTTCCGCGACAGCCCCCTGGCCCAGATCTACGCGGCGGCCTACAGCGAGATCTCGGGCATCCCCGATGTCGTGGACTCGGTGGTCGACGACGGCGACGAGGGGCTGCCCCAGGACCGGCTGGAGGCCGTGCACCGGGCCATGCGGCGCTCGGCCGGGCTGGAGATTGCCCAAATCGAGCGGTACCTGCCCTTCCTGGCCACTACGGCCAGCGCGACCCCGTTCATCGGGTTGTTCGGTACCGTGTGGGGCATCATGTCGTCCTTCCACGGCATCAGCAGCCAGGGGTCGGCCAGCCTGGCCGTCGTGGCGCCCGGCATCTCCGAGGCGCTGATCGCCACCGCGGCGGGCCTGGCCGCCGCCATCCCCGCCGTCATCGGCTACAACTACTTCCTCAATCGCGTGCGCCACTGGGCGACGGAGATGGACGGCTTCATCCTCGACCTGCTCAACGTGCTCAGCCGCCCCGTGGCGAAGCTGGCCCGGCCGACCAAAGATGGCGTTTAACCTCGGATCGTCGGAGGGCGGCGAGCGACGTCTGGGCTCGTCGCTGGCCGAGATCAACATCATCCCGCTGGTCGACGTCGTCCTGGTCCTCCTGCTGATCTTCATGCTGACGGCGCCCATGATGTACCGCGGCATCGACGTGAACCTGCCGCGGGCCGCCGCCAAGCCGACCGCGGTGGAGGAGCGGATGGTCCTCACGGTCACCAAGGACCGGACGCTCTACCTCAACGACAAGCGGGTGGCGGCGGGCAGCCTCGACACCCAGCTGCGGGCCGCCATGCAGGGGAGGACGGACAAGACGCTCTACCTCAAGGCTGATGCCGGCCTGGCCTACGGAGCGGTCATCGAAACGATGGACCAGGTGCGCCGGGCCGGTATCGAGCGCCTGGGCATGGTAACCGAGCCCACGCGGGAGCGCTGAGGGTGGGTGCCGCGGGCCTGTTGCTGCTCACCCCGCGTCTGCGACCCAAGACCGGCCCGGCGCTCCGGACGTCGCCGCCGCCCGTCACCGCGGCCGTGCTCTCGGCCATGCTCCACGGCGCGCTCGCGGTCGCGGTGCTGGTGGCCGCGAGTGCCTGGTCCCGCAGTCAGCCCAAGACCTACGTCGTGAATCTGGTCCCGGCGGTGGCCGCGGTTGGCTCGCCCCAGGGGCGCGCCGCCCAGCCCCCGCGCGTCGCGGAACCGACCCCACGCCCGCCTGAGCGCCCCGCCGAGCTGCCGGATCGGCCCGCCCCACGGCCGGCGCCCACTCCACCGCCCGAGTTGCCGACACGGGCCCCCGAGCTGCCCGCGCGGCCGCCCGAGATGCCGCCACGGACGGCGGCGTCGTTGCCCGACCGGCCCCTGCCGCCCCGGCCGTCGGCCATGCCGCGGGCCGGCGAGAAAGAACTGCCGCCCGTGGCCAGCACCCCGACACCACCCGCCCCGACGCCTTCGGCCCCGACGACGGCCGCTGCCCGCCCCGAGCCGCCGCCGCCATCGCCGGCGCTGGGCCGGGCGTCGGGCTCCGCGCAGGGCGCGGGCGCCGTCACGCTGAACGCCTCCGACTTTCCGTTCGCCTGGTACCTGTCGGCGGTGCAGCGCAAGATCACCGAGCGCTGGGACGGCCGCGCGCTGCAGGGTCGCCAGCCCGTGGTGACCTTCGAGATCGCCCGTGATGGCCAGGTGTCGAACGTCGCGATCAAGGACAGCAGCGGCAACCGATACTACGACCTCACCGCGATGCGAGCGATCGCCGAGGCGGCACCATTCCCGAAGCTCCCGCCGGAATTCCCCGGCTCCGTGCTCCGCATCCACCTGGGCTTCAACTTCATGCAGGATCGAGGCTGACCCGATGAGCATTCGACGCCAACTCGCGCTGATCCTCCTGGTCACCCTGGCCCTGCCCGGCATGTGGCCGGTGGCGCCGCCGCCGCCCGCTCGCGCCCAGGCCGTGGACGTGTTCCTCAACGTCACCGGCGGCGGCGCCCGCAAGCTCAACATTGCCGTCCCGGAGTTCACGGTCACCACCGGCGCCGATCCCACCGGGATCGGCAAGCTGCTGTCGACAGTGGCCGGGGCCGACCTCACCTTCTCGGGCCTCTTCAGCGTCGTGGCCGCCGAGGGCGCCATCCCCGCCAACAATCCGGAGGCGTTGCGGCGCTCGTGGACGGAGTTCGCGGCGGCCGGTGCCCACGCCGGCGTGCACGGGCTGGCCGCGCTGCGCGGCGATCGGGCCGAGGTCGAGATGCGTCTGTACGACCTGACGACCCCCGATCATCGGCTGATCGGCACCAAGAAGTTCGAGCTGCCGGTCGCCCAGGCGCGGCGCCTCGGTCACAAGGTCGCCGACGAGGTCGTGCTGCAGTTCACCGGTGAGCCCGGCATCGCCGACACCAAGATCGCCTACGTGACCGGACCCCGGGGGGCGAAGGAGATCCTGATGGCCGACTACGACGGTGCCGGCATCACCTCGGTGACGAAGAACGGCTCGATCAATCTCTCGCCCGTGTGGAGTCCGGACGCGCGGTCGCTGGCGTTCACCTCCTACAAGCAGGGCTATCCAGACCTCTACCGGGCGTTTCCGTTCGAGCGGCGCCCCGACCAGACGCTGGCTGCCTTCGTCGGCATCAACACCTCGCCCGCCTTCAGCCCCGACGGCAAGAGCCTGGCGATGACCCTCAGCAAGGACGGCAATCCCGAGATCTACGTGCTCAACCTGGCCAGCGGCGTCATGCGGCGCCTCACGCGCCACGCCGGCATCGACACCGAGCCGAGCTGGGCACCGACCGGCCGTCAGATCGCGTTCATCTCCGACCGCTCCGGCACGCCCCACGTCTACGTGATGGATGCTGAGGGCGCCAACGTCCGCCAGCTCACGTCGGGCGGGTTCCACACCCAGCCGCGGTGGTCGCCGCGCGGTGACACGATCGCCTACACGCAGCGGGCGGGCGCCCACGATATCTGGGTCGTGGACGTCGACGGCTCCAACCCCCGCCGGCTCACGAACGGCGGCGACAACCAGGGCCCGACGTGGGCTCCGAGCGGCCGCCATCTCGCGTTCCAGTCCAACCGTCTCGGTCGCTGGCAGATCTTCGCCGTGCTCGCCGACGGCACCGCGGCCGCACCCATCACGCGAGGCGCCACCGAGAGCACAAGTCCTTCGTGGTCCCCTCGCTTGCCGTGATACGATTTCGCTGCTTCAGAGTGTTCAGGTGCCGGTGTCAACAAGGAGGCGACATGCTGTCAAGCCGCTGGATTCACGTCACGATGACGTCGTTGCTGCTCTTCGGTGTAGTCCTGGCGGGTTGCGCGAAGCGGCCGGCGACCACCCAGGCATCGGCGCCCGCCCCCACCGCCGCCGCGGCGACGACGCCCGGGAGCGGGCCAGCCATGGCTCCGGCCCCGGCCGCCCCCTCGGGCGACGCAACCACGGCTCCGGCCACGGCGGCGCCGTCCACGGCGACGCCGGCGGCTCGTCCCCCCGTCGCGGAGTTCCGGTCGGTCCCCGAGCTGAAGGACGCGTTCTTCGACTTCGACAAGTACGACATCCGCCCGGCTGACGCCAAGGTGCTCGACGCCAACGCCACCTGGCTGAAGGCGAACGCGAACAACCTGGTCCTGATCGAGGGACACTGCGACGAGCGCGGCACCAACGAGTACAACCTCGCGCTCGGCGAGCGTCGCGCGAAGTCGACGATGAACTACCTCGTCTCCCAGGGCGTCCAGGCCAGCCGCATCACGATCATCAGCTACGGTGAAGAGCGGCCCACGTGCAGCGAGAAGACCGAAGAGTGCTGGGCCAAGAACCGCCGCGCCCACTTCCTCGTCAAGCCCCGCTAGGCACCGCTGAGTCGGTGACGAGGCGGTCGCGCGGCCGCCTCGTCGCCGGGTTGTCTGTCGTCGGGCTGGTCTTCCTCGCCGGATGTGCCAGTGTCGCCGACGTCACCGGCACCGCCACCCAGCAGGACCTCGTGGAGATGCGGGGTGAGATCGCGTCCGCGCGCCAGGCGGCCCAGCGTGCCCGCGCCGACGCGGAGAGCGCCGCCCAGCGCGCCGTCGACGTGCGGCTGCGCACACAAGGGGCGGAGAGCGAGCGTCAGCTGGCCACACTCACCCGCCGCCTCGACACGCTCGCCACCTCGGTCAGCGAGCTCGGTGCGCGCGTCGACGAGCTATCGGCTCGCGTGGATGCGCTGGGGCGGCAGGTGCGAAGCGGCGCGCCGGCTGGCCCCGCCGGCCCGGGCGGACCCGCCGCGCCCCGCACGGCAACGCCGCCCGGACCGCTGGGCGCACCATCCCCGGCGCCGGGCGCCGCGACGGCAACACCCGCGATACCGGTCGTGCCGGCGACCCCGGCACCGGCCGCGCCCGCGGCGCCCCCGGCCACGCCCCAGACGCCGACGGCGGGCGCGCGGCCGGCCACCAACGCGCTCCAGCCGCAAGACATCTATCAGGCGGCGTACATCGACTTCAGCAAGGGCAGTTACGCGCTCGCCATGGCCGGCTTCCGCGAGTTCCTGCGCCGCTTCCCCGATCACCCGCTGGCCGGCAACGCGCAGTATTGGATCGGCGAGGGCCACTTCAGCCTGGCCCGGGGCCACACCAACGCCGGCCAGGCCGACAAGGCGACGCAGGAGCTGGAGCAAGCGGTGCAGGAGTTCAGGAAGGTGCTGGCGAACTATCCCCGGGGCGAGAAGGCGCCGACCTCGCTCTACAAGGAAGCGCTGGCCTTGGTCGAGCTGAAGCAGCCGGCGCTGGCCCAGCAGCGGCTGGAGTACCTGATCGCCAGCTTCCCCCAGGCGGAGGAGACCCCGCTCGCGCGAGAGCGGCTGGCCGCGATCAAGGGCCGGTAGCCGTCAGTCCTTGTCCAGCCCGAAGACCCAGACGACGGCGACGTCCTGCTCGGGCGTGGAGTAGACCATCACGGTGCCGCGAGGGTCATCGGTGCTGGCCGAGGTAACCAGCACGCCGGTCTCGAGCAGCGGCTGGCCCGGCGTCCACTGCCACACGCCGACCGACATCAGCAGCGCCGCCATCGCTCCCGCAAGTGCCCAGCGTGGACGGGCCACGCGCTGCCACCAGGACCGGGCGGGCGGCGCCGGCCGGGCGTGGCGCCGGTCCTCGATGCCACGCACGACACCCGGCCAGAACCCTGACCAGTCCGGCTCGACGGCGGCGACGGTACCCCGCAACAGCCCATGGAGACGGCGCAACTCGTCGGCCTCCCGCTGGCAACTCCCACAAGAAGCGAGGTGAGCGGCCGTCAAGCGCGCCGTCTCCTGGTCGAGAGCCCCGTCCAGGTATCCACCGATGCGTCGCCGGGTCCGGTAGCAGGTCAACACGTCCGTTGGACGGCGCCTCCCCCCCTCGTTATTCTCACGGCTGGATGATACCCGAACGTCCGGTTACCTTCGGCACCCCCGGGCTGGAGGGCGCCCTAGCCCAGCGCCCAGGGGCTCGGGCCGGGGTGGTCGTCTGCCACCCACATCCCCGGTACGGCGGAGACATGGACAGCCCCGTGGTGGTGACGGCCGCCGGCGCCTGCGGCCAGGCCGGCCTGGCGACCCTCCGATTCAACTTCCGGGGTGTCGGCCGGTCGGCCGGGGCCTGGGATGAGGGCCGCGGAGAGCAGGACGACGTCCGCGCCGCCGTGGGACACCTCGCCGAGGTGCTGGGGCCCGCGGTCCCGGTGGCCCTGGCGGGCTATTCCTTCGGGGCCGCCATCGCCGCGCAGGTCGCGGCATCCGGAGCGGCGCTGGCCGGCCTGCTTCTCATCGCGCCGCCGCTGGCCAGGCGAGGCCTACCCGCCTGGCCGGCGGCCGTGCAGGGTCAGGTGCTGGTCGTGGCGGGCAGCGCCGACACCTACTGCCCAGCCCCGGCCCTGGCGGCGCTAGCCAAGGCGTGGCCGGCGGCCACCGTGACAGTGCTGGCCGGCGCGGACCACTTCTTCGTTGGCGGGCTCGAGCCACTCGACGCGGCAGTCAGGGACTGGGCGGCGAAGGTGCCTCGATAGCGGCTACACCCGGGGCAGGCGGTTGGGGGTCGCGGTCCCGGCCGAGAGGATGACCCGCAGCCCCTCCTCGACCGTGAGCCCCGTGAAGATCACGTCGCTGCGCGGCACCACCACCACGTCGCCCAGGTAGAGGTTGTTGGTCGGCACGAAAACCGTCACCATCTCGCCCTTTCCCACCGGCGACTCCAGCGTCAGCTCGCTGGTGACGAAGGCGAAGGCCCACGTGCCCTCCCGGGGGTGCTGGACGAGGACGACGGCCTTGAACGATCCCCGCCGCTCCGGCGAGAACGAATCGATCAGCATCTTGATCGAGGGATAGAGCAGGCGGAAGACCGGCACCCGGTACAGGAGCTTGTCGCCGAACGAGAGCACCCGGCGCCCCACCACGTTGCGGGCCACGATGCCCATGAGCAGGATGATCGCGACGGCCGTCAGGAAACCGAGACCCCACCCCGCCACCGGCCGGCCCAGCATGCGTCCGTAGATCGGCGCGAATCGGTCGTCGATCCAGCTCCAGAAGATCCACAGGATCCAGGAGGTGGCGATGGCCGGAAGCGTCACGAAGATCCCGGCGATGAAGCGAACCTTCAGCCAGTTCTTCATCGTGCGCGATCACTCATGCCGATGCGATCATGACACCGCTCCACCTCAATCGCAAAACCCCCAACACCACGCCGAGGGTTCCTGAGCAAGAACGCCCGCTCGCAAAGCGATAGAAGGCAGGGAGGAGCGCAACCCTAGCCGCGCGACGACCGTCGGAAGGGGGCTCAGCCCCCCTCCGAGCTCAGATTGCCGACGCGTCGATCAGATCCGTGAGGTTGTTGACGTTGACCCAGCCGCCCCGCGTGTAGACGACGGTCACGGGCCGGCCCCTGGCCAGCACGCGGGCGAGCAGGTCGGTGAGTCGCGCGCTCGCCAGCGTGCCGTCGACGCGCGCCTCGGCGATGGCCTCGCGCAGCCAGGCGGCGCCGGTGCCACCCAGGTGGAGCAGGCCGATCCAGCCTCCGTGGCTGTCCTCGGCGCTCACGGCCTCGCCGACGGCGTCGAGCTGCACGGGCTCGAAGCTGAAGCGCCCAGCATCAGGCCGGCTGCCGCGCACGCGGTCGGCGACCGCCTGGCCGGCCAGGGCGCTGTCGACCGACAGCGTGATCCCCTCCCCCGCCTCCTCCAGCAGCGCCTGCACGATGTGCCGCTTGAGCACGATGTCGCCGAACGCGAGCAGCGTGCCGGGCCCCAGCGCGGTCTCGGCCAAGGCCAGCGAGTAGGCCTCGCTGGTCGTCGCGAAATCCGGGTTGTCGACGAAGCGGGCGCCGGCCATCTGCACGGCCTCGCCCCGGTAGCCGCGCACCACGGTGACCGCGCGGCAGCCGAAGTGGCCGAGGTCGTCGAGCAGCCGGGCCAGGATCGGCCGGCCCTGCACCTTGAGCATGGCCTTGGGCACCGCCGCCGTGAGGCCGCCGAAGTCGGCCCCGGCGCCGGCAGCCAGGATCACCGCCGACAGCGTGTCCTCGCGGGCGGCCGGCAGGTAGCGGCGCTCGGCCTGCTCCAGCTCCTCGTCACCCTGCAGCCGGAACACCTCGGGCAGCGGCGCCACCTGGGGCTCGACGTCGATGAGCGACTGGTCGGTGTGCAGGCGCCGGGCCGTGGCCTGCATGGCCGAGATGGCCGCCCGCAGCAGGTGGTTGGCCCACACGACCACGCTGACGCCGCGGGCGCGGTACTCCGCCGTCGGCGTGCGCCAGTACTTGGTCGGCACCAGCACCACCGGCGCCCGGTTGGCCCAGGCGTCGAGGAACGCGATGATCTCGGCCGCGCTCGACTGGCGGCTGTGGATCAGGATCGCGTCGGCGCCGGCCAGGTGGTAGGCCTCCGCCCGCCGGATCGCCTCGGCCAGCCCCCAGCCGGCGATCAGCGCCTCGACGCGGGCCACGAGGACGAAGTCGGAGTCGGCCTGGCTGTCCTTGCCGGCCTTGATCTTGCCGCAGAACTCCTCGACGTCGGCCAGCGGCTGCTGCTCGGAGCGCAGGAACGAGTTCGTCTTCGGGAAGAGCTTGTCCTCGATGGTGACGCCGGCCACGCCGGCCTGCTCCAGCTTGCGCACGAGGCGGCGCATGTTGTTGAAGTTGCCGTAGCCGGTGTCGCCGTCGACCAGCACCGGCACCGCGGCGGCGTCGGCCATGAAGCCGACGTGGTCCACCACCTGCGACCAGGACAGCTCGTTGTTGTCGCGGACGCCGAACGAGGCCGACGTCGTGAGGCCGCTGGCCCACACGGCCTCGAAGCCGGCCTCGGCGGCGATACGGGCCGAGATGCCGTCGTGAGCCTCCATCAGGAACGCGATCTCGGGCCGGCTCACCAGTCGCCGTAGCTGGGTCGTGCGCTTCACCGTCAGCCTCCGAGCACGGCCGCCCGGAATCGATCCCGGAGAACGGCCGGCGTGTAGGGGATGCGCGGGACGTCCGCCTCCTCGGCGGTGACCTTGACGAGCACGAAGTGGGGACCGTCGGCGCCGAACGCGGCCCGCAGTGCCGACTCCAGCGCCCACGGCTCGGTCACCGCCACCGCGGTGGCGAAGCCGGCGGCGGCGGCCACACGGTCGAGGCGCACACCCCGCGAGAGCGAGGCCTGGTTGCCGGTGGAGCCGTAGACCTCGTTGTCGAAGACGAGGTGGACGAAGTTGGCGGGCCGCCGGTCGGCGATCATGGCCAGGATGCCGAGGTTCATCAGCAGATTGCCGTCGCCGTCGAAGACCACCGCGCGACGGTCGGGCCGCGTCAGGGCCAGGCCGAGGCCAATGGCCGGGGCCAGTCCCATCGAGCCGATCATGTAGAAGCTCTGGGGGCGGTCGGCCAGCGAGAAGCTCTCGCGGCAGATGTAGCCGTTGGCGTGAGCGATCGGATCGTCGCCGGCGGCCTTGAGCGCGATGCCGAGCGCGGTGAGCCGCGGCATCGTCGCCGGCGGCAGCAGCCCGTCGGGCGCGGGTGGCGCCGCCACCGGGGTGACGGCGGCGGCCGTGCGGGCGGCCGCACCGCCGTGAACGGCGCCCGTCTCGACGACCTTCGGCGGCACCAGGAGCGCGACGGGCGAGTGGCGCGCGTTCATCTCGGCGGCGGCCCAGGCCAGGTCAGCGTCGAGCGAGTCGACGGCGAGCACGCGATGGGGCACGCCCAGCAGCTCGAGAAGCCTCGGTGAGATCTCGCCGGTGAGGATGTGCTCGGGCGCGTCCTTGCCGCCGAAGCCGCGCCACGTCACGATCAGGAGCGCCGGGAGGCCGTACATGAGTGAGAGCGACGCCAGCGCGTTGAGGCTGGTGCCAAGCCCGGAGTTCTGCATCAGCACCACCGGCCGCCGGCCTCCGAACCAGGCGCCGGCCGCCACCCCGACCGCGGCGTCCTCGCGCACGGCCGCCACGTAGGGGGCACGGGTGCCGCGCTCCAGCACGGCGATGAGGTCCTCGATCAGCGAGCACGGCACCCCCGTGAAGAAGTCGAAGCCGTGGCGCTCGAGGCGGGCGGCGAAGTCGTGGCCGGAGATCATCGCGGCCCGCTCAGGTCCGGGCGACGCGGCTGCCGCCCATCACGCGCAGGAAGTCGCCGAGGGCGGCGAAGCGCATGAACGGGTTCTGGCGCTTCTCGTCGCCGATCGTCGACGCCGCCCCGCCGTAGTTGTGGCCGGGGAAGAGGACGGTGTCGTCGGGCAGCGCGCCCAGACGCTGGGTGAGCGAGTAGTACATCTCGCTGGGATCGCTGCCCGGCAGGTCGGTGCGGCCGCACGAGCCGATGAACAGGGTGTCCCCCGAGATCAGCCGCCCGTCGACCAGGAAGCACTGCGAGCCCGGCGTGTGTCCAGGGGTGTGCAGGAAGGTCAGCCGCAGGCGACCAACCTCGAGCGTGTCGTGGTTGTCGACCTTCACGAGGTCGGAGCCGAGGCCGGGCAGGAACTCGCGCTCGGCCTTGTGCACGTAGACCCGGGACGGCGCCCGGGCCAGCAGCTCCTCAACCCCGGGGATACGTCCCGGCATGCCCCACGAGGCCAGGCTACCCCCCACGTGGTCCTGGTGGGTGTGAGTCACCAGCGCCCCGATCAGCCTCATCCCGTCGGCGGCCACGGTGTCGACGATCGTGTCGATTTCCCAGGCGGGATCGACCACCACGCACTCACGGGCGACGGGGTCTCCGACCAGGTAGACGAAGTTCTGCATGGGGCCCAGCTCGAGCTGCTTCAGGTAGATCGCGTCCGCGTCCGGCACGGGGGTCATGCTACCCCAGCCCCCGAGACTGCGCTACAATCCGAACTACTGAACGGACGTTCATTCATTCAGTAAGCGACCGAGCCAGAGGAGTCCGACGATGTCCACGCCGATCAGCGGACAGCAAGCGGCCCGGCGAGTGTCCTACCAGCTCGAGACGCTGTGGGACTATGACTACGAGCCGACGCACGCGGAGCTCGACACCCTGTACGAGACCGCCAAGAAGAACCAGTGGAACGGCTCCACCGCCATCGACTGGAGCCGGCCGATCGGCGCCGAGGGCCCGGTGTTGAACGTGCAGGTCGCCTTCGCCGGCACCAACTTCTTCAGCCGACTCACCCCCGAAGAGCAGAAGGAGGTCGAGGTCCGGGTGTCGGCCTGGCGGCTCAGCCAGTTCCTGCACGGCGAGCAGGGGGCGCTGGTGGTGTGCGGCCAGCTCGTCAACTCGATCCCCGAGCTGGACGCCAAGCTCTATGCCTCCACCCAGGTCGTGGACGAGGGGCGCCACGTCGAGGTCTTCGAGCGCTACGTCAAGAAGCTGCACGGCATCTACCCGGTCGACCCGCTGCTCAAGGCCGTGCTCGACGAGATCCTGGCCACGAACATGTGGGAGCTGAAGCTGCTGGGCATGCAGATGATCGTCGAGGGGCTCGCCATCGCCGCCTTCAACGTGATGCGCCGGCAGACGGCCGACCCCACCCTGGCCCAGCTCCTCGACTACGTGATGCAGGACGAGGGGCGCCACGTGAACTTCGGCTACTTCGCGCTGCGCCGCTCCATCCCCAACATGGAGGCGGCCAAGCGCGAGTACCTCGAGGACTTCACCTTCAAGGTGTGCGACCTCATGTACGCGCGGGATGAGCGCACCGGCTTCCGCTCGATCCAGGACGTGTGGAACGAGATGGGCTGGGACGGCGAGAAGATCTGGCGGGACACCGTGAAGACCTCGCAAACCACGAAGGCGTTCAACAGCTTCCTGTTCCAGGAGAACCTGATGCCCCGCCTGGTCCGGCTGGGGATGATCTCCGAGCGGATCGCGCC
The DNA here is from genome assembly GCA_963827505.1 of uncultured Candidatus Rokubacteria bacterium. Taxonomy (GTDB): domain Bacteria; phylum Methylomirabilota; class Methylomirabilia; order Rokubacteriales; family CSP1-6; genus AR5. Next base: position 2,794,637 of record CAWHBD010000001.1, read on the forward strand.
TCGCTACCGTGAGATCGGCCTACTCCAGAGCCAGGAAGGCGTAGCCAACCGCCCGTAGATCCTGCTCCACGGTGGTCCGGGTCCGGCGCTCGACGCCGCGGCGCTCCGAGGTGGAGCCGTTGGCACGGCCGCGGCGCTCTCCCCGCCGGCGGTCCCAGATGATCTCGACGGTATCGGCGTCAGCGAAGGTCTGACTGAGGTAGCGAAACAGGTCAGCCCGATCTCGGGCCACGATGAAGAGCTCACGGGCCATCGGGACCCGAATTTACATCAGTTCACCCCTTAAAGTCGTCTGGTACTTTTGGTGTCGGGCCCAGCGTGCGGCTCTCCACGCTGAAGACCGTCGGCTGGGCCTTGGTCCGGATGTAGGCGACGGGCCCGTCCTGCTTGCCCACCTGCACCGTGGCGATCTCGGCGCCGTCGCCCTTGAACAAGGCCACCTCGAGGGTCGGCGCGTCCAGGCCGTAGCGAGCCGGCTCCTGGCCGTCGGCCGCCACCACCGCCTTCCAGCGCAGACCGCGCAGGGTGAACAGCAGGTCCTCGACCTTCGACCCGTTGGCCGGGCCCTTGGCGGGCTCGACCACGCGCCACTCGGTGTCGCCCTTGCGCTCGAGCACCATCGTCTGCCCGCCGGCCTGCACCCGCACTCGCTTGACGTCCCGGGGCTCCAGGCCACCGAGCAAGCGCTTGTCGCGCAGGTCGTCGGCCGAGCGCGTGAGATCGGCCAGCAGCGTGGCCTCGACCAGCACCGCCGGCCCCTGACCCGCCACGCCGGCGTACGCACTGGGGGCCCCGCCCCGCGTCTCCTTGGACGACGCCAGAACCACGCTCGTGGTGGCACCGGCCTGGTCAGTCACCACGACCTGGACCTCGGGCTTCGGCAGGAACCGCGCGACGGCGGCGGCGTCCTCGCCGAGGAATCCCTGGGCCCGGAGATCGTGCAGCTTGGTGAGCACCGCCCCGACCTCCACCTGGTCGGCCGCCAGGACCTGCGGAGCCACGATCTTCCATTGGCCGTTCTCGCGGGCCACCGTCACCGTCCCCTTGGGGCTCTGGATCTCCAGGCGGGCGACCTTGTCGCGATCGATCTCGACCAGCGTCTTGTTGCGCAGGACGCCGACGTTCTTGGGCACCTGGTTGTAGACGTCGTCGGGTACCAGCAGCACGCTCGGCTCACCGGCCCGCATCGCGTAGACGCCCTTCTTGGCGGCGTCGACCTTGCCGAGCAGCAAGGTCCGACTCACCCGGTCCTTGTCGCGGCCGCTGTGGATGGTGACCCGCACCGGCCGCTCGAGGCCGTAGGCGTCCCGCGCGGCCGGCGTCTCGGCCACGAACTCGCGCACCTTCTGACTGGCCAGCTTGTCGAGGAACTCCCGGACGGTCTCGTTGTCGGCGCGCAGGGCCACCGGCCGCGTGATCCGCCAGGCGCTCGGGGCACCCTCCACCACCAGCGTGTCGTCGGGCAGGACGATCTCGAACCCCGTCACGTCCTTGGCGTCGAAGGCCAGGATCGTCCGGTCCCGGAAGTCGGCGACGGGCTTGGTGGCGTCGCGCAGCACGCTCTCGCCGACCACGAAGACCGCCGGCTTGTCGCGCTCGCGAGCGTAGACCCATACGCCGGTCGGGTTCTTGGCCCCGAGCTGCAGGCCGAGCGTCTTGCCGTCCTTGAGGGTGAGGGTGATGTCGGCGGCAGGCTTGTCGAGGCCGAAGTCAGCCAGGGACTTGGGATTCGGGTCGATCTCACGGTCGATCTTGGCCGTCATGACGTTGGCCAGGAGCTCGTCCACGCCGGTCCGGCTGCCCCGGGCCTTCAGGGGCTCCAGCAGCGACCAGGTGTCCCCGTCGCGCTGCAGTCGCACGGTCTCGTCGGAGCGCTTGAGCTCGACTCCGGTCACGTCCTTGGTGTCGGCGCTGAACACGCGGCCCTTGCGGGCGGCCGCCTCCTCGCGCGCGGGCCCCATCCGGATCTCGTAGACATAGAAGAAGCCGCCCAGGAGGACGAGCAGGAGTGCCAGGGCTGCCGTGGTCTGCCAGCGCATCCGGGCTCGACGCTACTTCGCGGCGCGGCGGCGCACGACGGTCGCGATGCCCCCCGCCAGCGCCAGCCCGGGCAGGACGACCACCGGCAGCCAGAAGATCGCCTGCGCCTGCTGGCCGTTCAGGAAGATCGGGGCCGACTTGGTGTCCTTCGGCCGGACGGAGATCTGGTCCTCCTGCTCGGCCAGCCACGACATGGTGTTCAGAAAGAAATCGGGGTTGCCCTGCACGTTGACGAACTGGTTGATGGCCAGGTTGGCGGTCCCGAACAGAACGATCCGCGTCTTGTCCTTGGTGGCGACAGCGGCCAGGGTGAGCGGACCCTTGGGATCGGCCGGATCCGGCTTGACCTGGCCCTGCTCGAGCGCCTGCCGGTCGGTCTCGCCCCAGGAGTCCGGCGTCGTCTTGGCCAGGGGCTGGACGGCCACCCCGGCCGGCGGCGTCTTGGCCAGGGTGAGGCTGCGCGCGAGCGGGAACAGCGTGGCGATGTTCCGCATGTCGCGCGTGATCGGGTGCGGCTCGTACTGCTGCACGATCGGCACCTGAGGGCCGATGCCGAACACCTGGCCGATCGGGTTGAGCTCGATCACGAGGTCGTCGTCGAGACCGAGCCCCCAGCGGCCGAGCAGCTTGCGCAGTGACTCCGGCTGGTTCCGCTCGGGAAACGGCGGGTTCACCATGGCGAACAGCTTGCCGCCACGGCCAAGGTAGGCGTCGAGGGCGTCGACCTCGGGGCCGAGGAGATCGGTGCGCGGCCCGGCGACGATCACGACGGAGGCGTCGTCCGGCACCTTGCCCTGCCGGGCCAGCACCAGCGGCTTCACGTCGTAGTTGGCCTTCTCGAGCAGGGTCTTCGCGTTGCTGAAGCCGGACTGCTCGGTGTTGCCCGGGTCGGGCTCCCCGTGGCCCTGGATCACGTACACGATCGGCTTGGCCTCGCGCAGCACCTTGAGGAGGCCGTTGGTGAGCTTCTCCTCCTGGTCGGCGTCCTGCACCTTCTCGGTGCGCCCCTTGGCTTCCAGGATGGTGACGCCGTAGTTCTCGGCGCCGAGGACCCGGGCCAGCGACGGATCCTTGTCGGGATCGACCACCTTCCAGGTGAACTTGTCACCGGCGTGGCGCACGTACTGCTTGAAGAGGTCCTCGATCACGCGCTTGCCCGGCTGGTCGCCGCGGTAGAAGGCGACCGCGTTGACCTTGGTCTTGAGCCCTTGCAGGGTCTGGATCGTCTGCGGCGACAGGCTGTGGCGGCGATTGCCGGTCAGGTCAACGCGCGCACTGTGCCGGTACGAGAACGCCTCGACCAGGCCGGCGACGGCCAGGACGAGGATCGCGACAGCTATCGCGTTGGCGCCGTACCGCAGGGTGCGCTGGTTGACCTGCGCCGCCGCCTGGCGGACGGGCGGCAGGAACGAGATGAGCACGAGGACCAGCCCGCCGATGACCAGCGGCCACCACAGCCAGTTCCACTCGGCCCCGACCATCCGCCATCCCCAGCGGCCGCTGAGCGACTGGAGGACAGCCCCGAGCAGGAGCACGATGCCCAGGTAGAAGGCCACGTCGGCGATCCGCCGCATCGGCCTATCCCTTCCAGCGGCGCCGCTGCAGCGACAGCAGGCTCAGGACGAGGAACACCACCGTGAGGTCGAGGAAATAGACGACGTCACGCGATTCGATCACGCCCTTCATGAAGTTGTCGAGGTGCTCGGAAACCGAGAGGTGCCGGAGGACATCGCCGGCGGGCCCGGTCACGGCCTCGGCGCCCCAGCCGATGGCCCACAGGATGATCAGCAGCGTGAAGGTCCCCAGCGCCGCGATGACCTGGTTCTCGGTCAGGGAGGAGACGAACATGCCGACCGCGAGGAAGGCGGCCCCCATGATGAGCAACCCGAGGTAGGCCGAGGCCAGGGCCCCCCACTCGAGCGGCGTGAAGTACCAGATCATGGCCGGGAAGGCCAGGGTCGAGATCAGCATGGCCACGTACAGGGACAGCCCGCCCAGGAACTTCCCGACGACGATGGCGGTGTCGCTGACGGGATAGGTCAAAAGCAGCTCCAGCGTGCCGTTCTTGAACTCCTCGGAGAAGAGCCGCATGGTGATGGCCGGCATCAGGGAGAGGAACAGGATGACGCTGAGCAATCCCGAGAAGAGCGGGCGGATCACGTTCTCGATGACGGTCAGGTCGCGCCCCATCCCCGGGTTCATCGCCATCTGCATGGACATCTGCGTGTAGAACCGGAAATACAGGTTGAAGAAGAAGCCCATCACGAGCATGAAGGTAAACAGGATGGCCCAGGCCAGCGGCGTCGAGAAGTACAGCCGCAGCTCCTTCTTGTAGATCGGCCACACCCTCACGGCGCCGGCTCCGCGCCGTCGACCGGCGCCGCCGCCGGGAGCGGCGACGCTCCCACGGCCGCCGCCTCGCTCTCCTCGCCGGCCACGACGCGCATGAACACCTCTTCGAGCGTCATGCCGACCGGTCGCAGCTCGAGCAGGTTCCACTTCTGCTGGGCGGCGAGCTGGAAGATCTCCCCCCGCACGTCGCGACCCCGGGCCGACTCGACCATGAAGCGGGTGGGCCCGTCGCCGTCGGCGGCGACCGCGTCGACGCGGACGACGCCGGTGATCCCGCGCACGCCGTCCAGCACCGCCGCTCTCGGCCCCGCCATCTCCACCGCGACGCGGGCGGTCGGAAAGAACTCCTCGACCAGCCGGTCGATCGGGCCCTGGGCGACGATCTCGCCCCGGTTGATGATCACCACCCCGGTGCACACCATCGAGACCTCGGGGAGGATGTGGGTGGAGAGGATCACGGTGTGCTCGCCGGCCAGCGACTTGATCAGGCTCCGGACCTCGGTGATCTGCCGGGGGTCGAGGCCGATGGTGGGCTCGTCGAGCACCAGCACGTGGGGATCGCTCACGATGGCCTGGGCCAGGCCAACCCGCTGCCGGTAGCCCTTGGAGAGGTTGCGGATGAGCCGGTTCTGCATGTCGGTGATGAGGCAGCGGTCCATCACCTCGGCGATCCGCCGCTTGCGCGCCGAGCGCGGCACGCCCTTGGCCTCGGCCACGAAGTCGAGGTAGGGGGCCACCCGCATGTCGTTGTAGAGCGGCACGTTCTCCGGCAGGTAGCCGATGCGCCGCCGGACCTCCATGGATTCCCGGAACACGTCGTAGCCGGCGACCTTGGCGGTGCCGCCCGAGGCCGGCATGAAGCACGACAGGATCCGCATGGTCGTCGACTTGCCGGCGCCGTTGGGGCCGAGGAAGCCGACGATCTCGCCCGGCGCGACGGAGAACGACACGTCGCGAATGGCCGTGAAGGCCCCGTAGCGCTTGGTCAGGTTTTGGACTTCAATCATAGTCAGCCGAGCCGGATGCGTATTATACGCGCCGACCGCGATCTTGCCAGCCTCATCCGCGCACCATGAGACGGTTCTTAGATACGACGGCTCACGCCGGGGTGGCGACGACCGGCATGATGGCGACCAACCAGTCGGGGACCGCGATCATCTTGCTCGTGCTCGGGTCCCAGCAGGCGTGCAGCGTGGATCCGGTGGCTACGGCCTCGTCGGCCTCGTTGCGGATCTCGTAGCCGAAGCGGAAGCTGGCCCGCCGCCGCTCGCTGACCCAGCACCGCACGTCGAGCAGGTCGTCGAGGCGGGCCGGCCGCACGTAGCGCACGGTGGCCTCCACCACCGGTAGGTGCACCCGCCGGTCGACCTCCGACATCGGCAGCCCCTGCTGCCGCAAGAACTCCACCCGCCCCACCTCGAAATACGTCAGATAGTTCCCGTAGTACACGACCTTCATGCAGTCGGTCTCTTGATACCGCACCCGAATCTTCGAGGTAGAGATCACGCCGTATTAGAGGTACTGGCCGTAGCGGATCTTCTCCACGACTCCCCGCACCCGCTTGTAGGCGTCGATGGAGACCAGCAGGTCGTCGGTGGAGACGAGGCCGGGGTCGATGCCCTCGGCGCCACGGTGGACCTTGGTCTCCAGCGCCCGCTGGATGATTTCCGAGATGTCGGCGCCGCTCATGCCACCCATCACGGGGAGGATCTTCCGGTAGTCGATCGTCTCGAACAGTGGCCGGGCGGCGTGGCGCTCGGCGCGGGCCCGGATCAGCTCGAGGATCTCGCGCTGGGCGTCGGCGTCGGGCAGCACCACCTCGACCAGGTGGTCGAGGCGGCCCGGGGCCACAAGCTCGGCGTCGATGGCGTCGGTACGGCTGGTGGCCCCCACCACGAGCACCCGACCGGTGGGGGCGAGGCCGTCGAGCTTCTCGCACAGAGCCGCGACCAGTCGGGCGCTGGCCTCGCGAGCGGCCGGCGGCGGCAGCAGGTGCTCGAGCGAGAGCGCCTCCGCCTCGTCGAGGTAGAGCACCGCCCGCCCCTCGCTGCCGGCGATGCGGAGGATCTCCTGGAGCAGCTCGCCGGTGTTGGCGCCGAACTTCGAGGTGAGGTTCAGGAGCTTCACGTGAAAGAAGATCGCCCCGGCGGCGGTGGCCAGCGCCTTGGCCAGCTTGGACTTGCCGGTGCCGGGCGGGCCGTAGAGGAGGATGCCCTTGGGTGGCGCCACCCCCCAGTGCGCGTACGATTCGGGCTGGCTCACGGCCAGCGCGAAGCCGCGCAGCAGCGTCTTGGCCTGCTGCAGGCCGCCGACGTCCTCGAAGGCCACGGTGGGATGGATCTCCGTCTCCACCCGCCCGGTCAGGTCGCCGAACTTCTCGCCAAGCTTGGCGAAGACGTCCTCGAGCCGGCGCTGCAGCGCCCATTGCAGGTCGTCGGCGGGCAGGCGCGACATCAGATGTGCGGCCGGCGTGCCGGCGCGCTCTCGGCCCCGCCCTTGTCGAACACCCGGTCGTCGATCAGCACCGGCGCCTTGGCCCGCATGGCCAGCGCGATGGCGTCGGACGGCCGCGAGTCGAGCGTGATCTCGCCGGGGCCGCCGTTCAGGTGCAGGGTTGCGTAGTAGACGTCGTCGCGCAGGTCGGTGATGACGACGCGCGCGATCGAGACCTTCAACCGGCCGAACACCGTCAGGACGAGATCGTGGGTGAGCGGCCGGGGCGGCGTCACGCCGTGCAGGGGCACCGCGATGCCGATGGCCTCGGCGGCGCCGATGGCCATCGTGAGCTGGCGACGGTCACGCTTACCCTGCAGCACCACCGTGTGGGCCTGGGTGCGGGGATCGACCATGACCGCGACGATCTCGGCCTCCTGGAGCCCGCCCGCCTTCGGCGCCACCTCCGGGCCCCGCCCGGGGGCGAGGGCAGCGCGGCCCGGCACGCCGGCCACCACCAGCGCGATCAGCGCACTCGTTGCGATCCGCGTCGCCGGTCTCATGCGCCACGTCCTTTCGGCGTCGCCGACCCGCCGGGCGACGTCGGCAGTCAGTATATGACGCGCCCCGCGGGGGCCGGCCGCCGGTTTTTCAGCCGCGTGCCGGCGCCGCCGCCTTGAGCCGCAGCGAGACGAGGCAGCCCACCAGCAGCAGCGCCGTGAGGGCGGCCCACATGGACCCGTACCCGAGACCGTTGGCGATCCAGCCGAACGTGAAGGCGCCGGCCGTCGAGCCGACGAGGAACATCGCGCTGAAGATGCCGACGACGGCCGCCCGGCGCTCGTCCGGCGTGGTGTCGGTGACGAGCGCGGCCAGGCCCGGATAGAGGAAGCCGTGGGCGCCGCCCGACAGGAGGCCGGCCAGGAACAGCGCCGGCAGCACCGGCGTGGCGCTCGAGCGCGTCACCAGGGCGCCGAGCAGCGCCAGGGTCGCGGTGGCCGCGACCTGCACGAACATCGAGGGGACGATCACCGCCCGCCGGCCGTGGGTGTCGATCAGCCGGCCGCCGGCAATACGGACGGCGATCGCGGCGAGCGAGTAGGCGGTGTAGAAGAGCGACAGCGTGGTGACGCCGAGATCCTCGGCAAAGGTCGGCAGGAACGCGAAGATCGTCCCCGAGCCGAGCCCGAAGAACATCGTCACGAACATGTGCCGATGCAGGACGTCCTCCAGCGCGGCCCGCACGGCGCCGGGTGCCAGCCGCAGCGGGGCGCCGGCGCCCCGCGGCGCCTCCCGCACCGGCCACACGAGCAGGAAGGTGCCGAGCCCGAGCGCGGCCGAGAGCAGGAAGAGGGCGCGGAAGCCGACGGTGCGGATGATCCACTCGCCGAAGAGGGGGGCGACGGCGGTGGAGACGAAGCCGGAGACGCCGTAGATGCCGAGCGCCCACCCGCGCTCGGCAGGCGGAATGAGGTCGAGTACGTACGAGAAGCTCGCCACGAAGAACATCGAGAACCCGATGCCCTGCAGCGCCCGGACCAGGGCCAGCAGGAGGACGCCGCCGGGCAGGGCGGCCAGAAGCGCGGCGCCGACCACGAGCCCGATGCCGACCAGCATGAAGGGGCGGCGGCCGACGACGTCGACCCAGGGCCCGATCAGCGGCTGACACACGATGCCCACGCCGCTGTAGACGCCCATCACCATGCCGATCTCGATCTCGTTGCCGCCGAGCTGCTGGATGTAGAGCGGCAGCAGCACGAAGCCGTTGAGGCCGAGAAAGAAGACGAAGTTGGTGACCGTCGCCCGCACGAACGGCGTGGGCGCTAGAATGGACCGCACTGCCGATGATTATCGCATGCTGACTGCGGAGGCCCTGCGCGCCGCCGTCGAGGGTGACGGCGAGGCGCGCGTGCTCCGGCTCGCCCCCGCCTTCCAGGGACTGCCCGGCACCGCCCACGGCGGCAGCGTGCTGGCCGCGCTCGATCACGCGGCCGGCGCCGCCGGCTCCCGCCGGATCGAGGGCCACTTCCTCAAGCGCGTGCCCCTCGACACGCCCCTGCCGCTGCGCACGCGGCGGAGCCCGACCGGCGCCGACCTTGAGCTGGGCGACGACACGGCCGTGCTCGTCCGGGGCCGCGTGCGGCCGGCCACCGACGACGGCGGCCCCGACGTCGAGCCTCCAGATCCCTGGGCCCCGGCGCTGCCCATCTCGCGCACGTGCTTCGCCTGCGGCACCGACAACCCGCTCGGTCTCCGGGCGCAGCTGCGCGCCGACGACGTCGCCGTGGGCGGCCGGTGGACGCCCCCGCCCGGCTTCGACGATGGGGGCGGCACGCTGGCGACAGTGGCGCTGACCACCCTGCTCGACGAGGCCGCGTTCTGGCTCGGCGCCCTCGCCACCGGCGAGGCCGGCATGACGACGGAGTTGCGCGTGACCCTGCACGCCACCGCCACCGGCAGCGCTCCGATCAGCATCGCCGGTGCCCGGGCGGCGACGCGGCCGCGCGCCGGCGATGCGCGCTACTGGGACACGGCGATCACCGCCCGCGGCAGCGACGGCCGCCTCGTCGCCAGCGCGGCCATCACGTTCGTCGCGGTGCGTGGCACGGCTCGTCGGCTCGTCACCGGGCTGCTGGCCGTCAACGCGCCGGACCTGCTCCGCCGCATCTTCCCCGCCTACGCGCCCGCGTGACGCTCGGTCGCGCGTGACGCTGAACCGGCACCGGCGTGCCGGGCTGCATCGGGGCGTGTCGGTGTGGCATCCCCGGCGACACGACCGGCCACGATGTCGGGGAAAACGCCTTTGCCGCGGAGCTTTTGGCTCTGGCCCTCCTCTTGCTCCGCGCCTGGACACGATTGCCGCCGGTTGACGAATCGTGTCAGCGCGGCGGACGGCTCAGGAGGGCCCCCGATGAGCGAAGCGTTGGATCTCACGATGGCGCAACGCGTGGAGCGCCTGGAGCGTGCCCAGCGCCAGTGGCGGCGCCTGGCCGTGTGCGCGGTGCTCGGCCTGGTCGGGGTGGCACTGATGGGCCAGAAGCCGGCCCCGCGAACGGTCGAGGCCGAGCGGTTCATCCTGCGCGATGCCGCCGGCCGGATTCGCGCCGAGCTCGGGGTGGACGGCGAGCAGTCGGTCGCGCTGCGCTTCCGCGACGCCGACAACATGCCCCGGCTGTCGATCGGCACCGAGAACGGCGCGTCGGTCGTCGTCCTCAACGAGCAGGGCGGCAAGGTACGAGCCGGGCTGGTGACGCTACCGCAGGGGTCGCCCGCTCTCACGCTCTACGACACCAACGGCAAGAACCGAGCGGAGCTGGCGCTCACTCGCGAGGGCGCGCCCGCGTTGACCATCCTCGACCGCGACGGCTTCCTCGCCTGGAAGACCCCCAACTAGCCGCGCTCGCCTGACCGCCCTCAGCGCAGGTCGCGGAAGAACGCGCGGACGTCGGCGGCCAGGGCCTCGGGCTCCTCGAGGGCGGCGAAGTGGCCGCCGGCCGGCATGACCGTCCACCGGCGGATGTCGTAGACGCGCTCCGCCCACACCCGCGGCGGATGCAGGATCTCCCGCGGAAACGAGGCGTAGGCGGTCGGCACCCGCACCGGCCGGCGCTCGGAGATCGGCCACGCGCTGTGGGCCCGCGCGTAGTACGGCCAGAACGACGAGCCGATGGCGCCGGTGACCCAGTAGAGCATCACGTTGGTCAGCAGCACGTCCTTCGAGAACCGCCGCTCGACGTCACCGCCGCAGTCGCTCCACGTGCGGAACTTTTCCACGATCCACGCCGCCAGCCCCACCGGCGAGTCGGTCAGCCCGTAGGCGAGCGTCTGCGGCTTGGTGCCCTGGATCTGCATGTAGCCGGTCTCCTCGCGCATCCAGTGAGCGAGCTCCTCGAGATAGCTTTTCTCTTCGTCGGTCGGCGCCGCTGGCGGCGCCTGGTCGCGCCGCACGGCCAGGAGGTTCACGTGGATGCCGGCCAGCCGGTCGGGATAGGCGGCGCCCAGGCACGAGGTGATGAACGCGCCCCAGTCGCCGCCCTGGGCGGCGAAGCGCCGGTAGCCGAGCACGTCGGTCATCAGCGTGGCGAACAGGTCGGCGATCTCGACCACGCCGAGGCGCAGCTGGCCGGGCTGGAACGACATCGTGTAGCCGGGCAACGAGGGGGCGACGACGGTGAAGGCGTCGGCGGGATCGCCGCCGAAGCGCGCGGGATCGGTGAGCATCGGGATGATTCGCTCGAATTCCACGATCGAGCCCGGCCAGCCGTGGGAGAGCAGCAGCGGCAGCGGCGCCGGCCCCACGCCGGGCTCGTGGATGAAGTGGACGTCGATGCCGCCGGCCGCCGCCGTGAACTGCCGCCACTGGTTCAGGCGGGCCTCGTGCACGCGCCAGTCATAGTGATCGCGCCAGTAGTCGACCAGCTCCCGCAGGTAGGCCAGGCTGGTTCCGTGGGCCCAGCCGGCGCCCGGCGCCTCGTCGGGCCAGCGCACGCGGGCGAGGCGCTCACGCAGGTCGGCCAGCGTGGCGTCGGGCACGCGCAGCGTGAACGGGCGCGGGGTCACGATCGCTTCTCCGCGTCCACCCACGCCTGCCAGTCGGCGGCGGCGGGACCGACCGTCACCTTGCCACCGTTGCGGACCAGCGGCGTGCGCAGCAGCCGCGAGTCGGTCACCGCGCGGTCCAGCAGCCGCTGGGGGGAGTCGCCGGCCACGCGCAGGCCGAGCGCCTTGAAGCGCGCCCCCTCCCGGTCGATGAGCGCGGCGGGGCCGAAGCGCTCGGCGAAGCGCCGCAGCTCACCCTTGGCCGCCGGCCGCTCGTCGAGATCGACGAAGTGCACGGGGATGCGCCGCTCGGCGAAGAAGCGCTGGGCCTTGCGCGTCTCCTGGCAGTCCTTGAAGCCGAAGATCTGGAGATTCATCGGTCACGGGTCCCGGAGCTCCTGGGCCTTTCGCTTGAGGTTCTCCCAGACTTCCAGCGGGATGGGGGGGCTGCCGAGCGTCGAGGCGCGGCCGGTGTGGGAGCCGTGGTAGTCGGAGCCGCCGGTGGCGACGAGGTGCAAGCGCTCGCAGAGCTGGCGATAGGCGGTGATCTGGGCCACCGAGTGCTCGGGATAGTAGGTCTCGATCCCGGCCAGCCCGGCCGCCACCAGCTCGGGGATCATCGCGTCGCGGTCGGCGAGGCCGGGGTGCGCGAGGACGGGCACGCCGCCGGCCTTGCGGATGACCGCCACCGCCTCCACCGGCGTGAGGCGTCGCCGGGGGACGTTGGCGGGGCCGTCGGCACGCAGCCACTTGTCGAACGCCTCCCGCACCGACTTCACGTAGCCGCGCTTCACCATGGCCTGGGCCACGTGCGGCCGACCCGGCGAGCCCTCCTGGCAGATCGCGAAGACCTCATCCGCCGTCAGCGGCAGGCCGAGCTCGGTCAGCCGCTCGACGATGCGGTGCACGCGCGCGGTGCGCTCCGCTCGCTGCTCGCGCAGGAACGCTTGAAACCAGTCGGCCTGCCAGTCGACGTAGTAGCCGAGGACGTGGATCTCCGCCCCCGGCACGTCGGTGTTGATCTCGAGCCCCGGCACAATCTCCATGTCGTGACGCGCTGCCTCGTCGATCGCCTCCGGCAGCCCCTCGGTCGAGTCGTGGTCGGTGACGGCCAGCACGCGGACCCGGTGACGGGCGGCCAGCCGCACCAGCTCCCGCGGGGCCAGCGCCCCGTCCGAGGCGGTCGTGTGGGAGTGAAGGTCGACGCTGCCCGGCGGCACGGCTACCGGCCGGCGTCGGTCAAGTAGGTCAGGATCGTGCGGACTGCGCAGCCGGTGGCGCCCTTGGGCCCCAGCGCCGTGTCCTTCTCGATGAAGGCGGGGCCGGCGATGTCGAGGTGGGCCCACGGCCGGTCGCTCGCGAACTCCTTGAGAAACAGCCCGGCGGTGATGGCGCCGCCGCCCCGCGGCCCCACGTTGTTCAAGTCGGCGACGTCGCTCTTGAGGTGCTCGCGATACTCGTCGATGAGCGGCAGCCGCCACACCCGCTCACCGGCGCCGTCGGCGGCGGTCAGCAGGCGATCGGCGAGAGCGTCGTTGTTGGAGAACAGCCCCGAGCACAGCGGCCCCAGCGCCACCACGCAGGCGCCGGTGAGCGTGGCCATGTCGATGATCTCGTCGGCGTTCACCTTCTGGATGGCGAAGCAGATGGCGTCGGCCAGCGTCAGCCGTCCCTCGGCGTCGGTGTTGCCGATCTCGATCGTCGTGCCGTTCATCGCTCGCAGGATGTCGCCGGGCCGGATGGCGGCGCCGCTCGGCATGTTCTCAGTGGCCGCGATGAGGCCGTGGACCTCGACGGCCGGCTTGAGCGAGGGCAGCGCGCGCATGATCCCCAGCACGGCGGCCGCGCCCGACATGTCGTCCTTCATGCGCAGCATACCCTCGGGCGTCTTGAGGTCGAGGCCGCCGGAGTCGAAGGTGACGCCCTTGCCGATGACCGCCACCTTCTTGCGAGTGCGTCCCGCCGGCGTCCACGCCAGGTGGATGAACTTCGGCGGCTGCTCGCTGCCCGCCGCCACGCCCAGAAACGCGCCCATGCCGAGCTTCTTGCACTCGGCGCGGTCGAGCACCTCCAGCGTGAGGCCGCCGGCCTTGGCGATCTCCCCGGCCACCTGGGCCAGATGCGTGGGGTGCACGTCGTTGGCCGGTGCGTTGATGAGGTCGCGAGCGAACCACGTCGCCTCGGCGAAGACCTGGCCGCGGCGGGCCCCGTCGGCGGCCTCGCGCCGGCGGCGACCGTCGGGCTCCACCACTCGCAGCGTCTCCACGATCTTGTCGGCCTTCTCGCGCTTGTAGCGGTCGAACGTGTAGGTGCCGAGGATCGCGCCCTCGACCAGCGACTGGGCCCGCTGGCGGGCCGGGAGCCGATCGCCGAGCACGTCGACGGCCACGCTGCGGGCGCCGAGGTCGCGGGCCCGCCGCAGCCCCGTCGAGGCCGCCCGTCGCACGGTCTCGGCCGTCGTCTCGGCCCGCCGGCCCAGCCCCACCACGACGACGCGGCGGGACGGCAGCTTGCCGTTGGTGTGCAGGTGGGTGACGTGACCGAGCTTGCCCTGGAACTTCTCGGCGTCGAGCACCTCGCGGAGGGCGCCGCCGGCCGCCTGGTCCACCCGGGCGGCCGGCTCGCGCAGCTTCTTGTCGTCGGCGTAGACGCCGACCACGACGGCGTCGGCGGTGATCGAAACGAGCGGCTCTCCCACCACCGAAACGTTCATGGCCGTCCCCGCCCGGCGAGCGCCTGCGCGCGCCGGATCATGTCCAGAAGTCCATCGGTCGTCTCGAGTCGCGCCACCTCGTCCACCTCCACCCATTGCGCCTCGTCGGCGTCACTGGCCGCGCACAGCTCGCCCGACTCGACGGTGGCGACGTAATCCACCAGGACCCAATGATAACGAATGCGTCCCTCGGCATCGCGCACGACCCGGTCGAGGATGCCGGCCAGCTCGCCCACGCGGATCTGCAGACCGCACTCCTCGGCCACCTCGCGGCGGGCCGCCTCGGCGGTCGTCTCACCCAGCTCGAGCATGCCGCCGGGCAGGCTCCACTTGCCGGCCAGCGGCGGCTTGCCGCGGCGGACGAGCAGCACGCGGCCGGCGTCGAGGACGACGGCACCCACGCCGACGCGGGGGACGCTCGGGTACTCGCGACCGTCGCTCACGCGGAGGCCGCGAGCCAGGCCGGGCTCGCGTAGCGATCGGTCACGAGGACGGCCACCCGCTCGGTCTCGTCGTCCGACAGCCCGCCCGGCCGCAGGTCGAGGCCATGCTCGGACTCGAAGGCCCGGGTGAGCGCCTCGGCGACCTCGTCGAACGAGGGACGCCGGCCGAGCGCGGAGTCGAGCGTGGTCAACGTCGCGAGCGGGTCGTGCGTGGTGGGGAACAGCGCGCGCAGCCGCGGGGCGTCCACGCCGAGCAGGACGGCGCCGTGCTGCAGGAACGACTCGCCCTGCCGTCGCTGGGCGCTGCCCACGAGCTTGCGACCGTCGACCTCGATCTCGAAGACGCCGGTCCGGGCGAAGCAGAACGCCGGCGCCGGACCGTCGGGCGGCCGCTCGGGCACGAGCTCGACCGGAGCCCCGAGGGCCTGGAGTCCCCGCAGCAGGGCCGCCCCGATCCAGCGATAGGTCTCCAGGAGATCGGGGCCGATGCCGAGGTCGCCGGCCGTCGCCACGACGCTGTACGTCAGCTCGCGCTCGGGGCCGTCGTGGTAGATCGCACTGCCGCCGGTCGGTCGCCGCACGACGCCGACACCGAGCGCTCGACAGGCCGCCAGGTCGACGTGGCGGTCGAGCGGCTGGCCGTAGCCGAGCGAGACGGTGGGCGGCGCCCACGCGAAGAACCGCAGCGTCGGGGGCGAGGCGCCGGTCTGGCGACCGCGCCAGAGCGCCTCGTCGATCGCCATGTTGGTCGCGCCATCGGCGGGCTCGGTCACGAGCAGCCGCCACGCCCGTCCGGTCATTCGCTCACCTTCCCCCGCTCGCGGTCGCGTAACGATAACACGCGGCCGCCGACGCCCACGCGGGGGTCAGCTCTCACGGTACAGCAGCAGCAGCACACCGACCGCGGTCAGGGCCGACGCCGAGAGCCACCCCGGTAGCCGTGAGGCCGGCGGCGGCAGGCGGATCTCGAGCCAGCGGCCCCAGCCGACGACCAGGCCGAGGACACCGAGCGGCGCGTGCGTCGCCTCCATGAGAAACGCTCCCTTCACATCCTGGCTGGCGTGTCCGTGGGCGAGCAGCAGGCCGCCGCCGACCGCGCACAGGAGCGGAAAGACGAGCGCGGCCCCCGGCGCGCGGAGGCGACCGGTGCGCACCATCCACTCGACGAGCGCCGCCCCGACGATGAGGACGAAGATCCGGTGCTGCGAGACCTCGAGATCCGTCATCCCGGCCCAGAAGCTCTGCCCACCCAGTGGCCACGCCTCGGGGTCGCTCCTGACCACCATGAACGCCGCGAGCCCGACGAACAGGAGTGGCCAGTGCCGGGCCGCGCGAACACCCGCCCGCGCCAGGAGGGCCAGGCCCCCCATCACGAGCACGAACAGCCCGCTGACGTGGTGGTTGTACTCGGACCACGCTCGATCGGCGTCGGTCCGCGGCGCCTCCCGATCGACCGGCACCGCCTCGATCGGCGGCGAGGTGAAGCTCGGCCAGCGAGGCGTGAAGCGCTCGAGGACCTCGGCCGGGGCGGCCCGGTCGGCGACGACGTCGACCGCCGGGGGCAGCGAGGTGAGCGAGGCCGCCGCGAACAGCACCGTGAATCCGAGGCCCAGCTCGACCTCCATCACGCGCCGTAGCGACGGCGACGGGGCACCCGGCCTGTCCCGGATGGCGACGAGGTTGAGGCCGCCCAGGGCGAGCAGCCCCCCGAGTAGCACGATCTTCGTGAGCACCATGAGGCCGTAGGTGGTGCCGATCAGACCGCGCGGTCCGTCCGCGTACGCGATCGAGAGGCCGACGCCACCCGCGATCAGCCCGCCGACGGCGACGAGCGCCAGAGTGGAGAATCTCCGCACGATCGCCGAGGCGGCCGCGGGGGCGACGTCAGAGCCACGTACCGCCACGACGAGGTGGACCAGCCCTCCGACCCAGATCGAGGCGGCCAGCTGATGCAGGGCGCTCAGCAGCAGCAGCATGCTCCGGTCCCCCAGCCGTGCCGCGCCGTGCCCCGTCCACGCCGTGCTCACCACGAGTGCCACGACACTGCCAACGAGCGCGAGCCGCAACCCGCGGCCGGCCCGAGGCCGCCTGCTCACGACGACCGCGAGGCCTCCGAGGAGCACGGCCGCCAGCACGCGCACCATTGCCGCGTGAAAATACTGAGTGGCCGGGAGTCGGGCCAGGAGCGCGTCGGGCGCGACGTCGAGCGAGCGGGCCATCAGCGCGAGGCTGAGCGTCTGCGCGAGGGCGACGAGGAGGGCTCCCAGCGCGACGCCCCCCCAGAGACGGCGCCCCGGGTCAGGGACAGGCTCGCCGCGCCGGACGACCAGGGCGAAGACCACCCCGCCGATGGCGATCGCCTGCCCCGACAGGGCCAGACCACGGAGGAGTACGTCCAGAAACGAGACTACGTGATCGGTCTCCAGCGGAGGTTGGGTTCGCGCGCGGCCTTGGTCTGGTCGAGACGACGCACCGGGGTCGTCACCGGTGCCTGGTGGATGGCGTGCGCATCCGACTCCGCTTCCTTGGCGATCCGGATCATCGCCTCGCAGAAGGCGTCGAGGGTCTCCTTCGACTCGGTCTCGGTCGGCTCGATCATCAGCGCCTCGTCCACGATCATCGGAAAGTACGTGGACGGCGCGTAGAAGCCGAGGTCGAGCAGCCGCTTGGCCACGTCCATCGCGCTCACGCCGTGCCGCTTCTGGCGGCGGGCGGAGAGCACGCACTCGTGCATGCAGGGACCGGGAGCGGCCACGTCGTAGTGCCCCTCCAGCCGCTTCATGACGTAGTTGGCGTTGAGCACGGCGTTCTCGCTGACGGCCCGCAGGCCGGCGGCGCCCATGGTCCGGATGTAGGTGTAGGCGCGTACGTGCATGCCGAAGTTGCCCCAGAAGGCCTGCAGCTTGCCGATCGACTGCTGGCGCTTCCAGTCGAGCGCGTAGCCGTCCTCACCCTTGACGATGACCGGGGCCGGCAGGAACGGCTCCAGGTGGGCCTTGATCCCGACCGGGCCGGCGCCGGGCCCGCCGCCGCCGTGCGGCGTCGTGAAGGTCTTGTGCAGGTTGAAGTGGCAGACGTCGAAGCCGAGGTCGCCGGGGCGCGTGAGGCCGAGGATGGCGTTGAGGTTGGCGCCGTCCATGTAGACCTGGGCACCGGCGGCGTGACACAGCTCGCCGATCTCCATGACCCGCGGCTCGAAGTTGCCGAGCGTGTTGGGCACCGTGATCATGAACGCCGCCACGTCGGGCCCCAGGTGGCGCTCGAGGTCGCCGAGGTCCACCCGCCCCTCGGCGTCCGACTTCACCTCGATCACCTCGTACCCGGCCAGCGCCGTCGACGCCGGGTTGGTGCCGTGCGCGGAGTCGGGGATGAGGACCTTGGTGCGCTTCTCCCCGCGCGCCTCGTGATAGGCGCGGATCATGAGCACGCCGGCCAGCTCACCCTGGGCGCCGGCGGCCGGCTGCAGCGACACCGCGTCCATGCCGGCGATCTCGGCCAGCATGCGGGCCAGCTCGTGCATGAGCTCGAGCGCGCCCTGGGCGAGGGCGGGCGGCGCCAGCGGGTGCAGGCGGCCGAACCCACTCAGGCGCGCCATGTCCTCGTTGATCCGCGGGTTGTACTTCATCGTGCACGAGCCGAGCGGGTAGAAGTGGGTGTCGACGCCGTAGTTCATCTGGCTGAGCCGCGAGTAGTGGCGGACGACGTCGAGCTCGGAGACCTCGGGCAGCGCGGCGGGCTGGCTCCGGCGATACCTCGCCGGGACCGCGGCCAGGGCCGGCTCGACGGGCACGTCGGACTCGGGCAGCGAGAAGGCCAGCCGGTCGGGCGAGGACAGCTCGAAGACCAGACGGTCGTAGGCGCGCTGGTTGTCGTAGGGCATCACGCCACCGCCTTGGCCAGCGCCTCGGCGAAGGCGTCGATCTCGTCCTTCGTGCGCCGCTCGGTCACCGCCACCAGCAGGCAGTCGCCGAGCTTGCGGTCGAGCGTCTTGACCGGCAGCCCGGCCAGGATGTTCTGCTTGGCCAGCCTGGCCGCCACCCGTTCGGGCGGCTTGGGCAGCTTCAGCGTGAACTCCTTGAAGAACGGCTGGGCGAACCGCAGGCTCACGCCGGGCACGGCGGTGAGTCGCTCGGCCGCGTAGTGGGCCTTGGCTGTCGACAGCTCGCCCACCCGCACCAGCCCCTGCTTGCCGAGGGTGGCCAGGTAGATGGTCGCCATCAGCGCGCACAGCGCGACGTTGGTGCAGATGTTCGAGGTCGCCTTCGCGCGCCGGATGTGCTGCTCGCGCGTCTGCAGCGTCAGTGCGAAGCCGCGGGCGCCGTCCAGATCGACGGTGGCGCCGACGAGTCGGCCCGGCATCCGGCGGACGAACTCGTTCTTGGCGGCGAACACCCCCAGGTAGGGGCCGCCGAACGACAGCGGCACGCCGAGCCCCTGCCCCTCGCCGACCACGATGTCGGCCCCCTGCCGCCCGGGCGCCTCCAGCACCCCGAGGTTCACGGGATCGCTGACGACCACCAGCAGGGCGCCGGCCGCGTGGGCCAGCTCGGCGGCGGCGGCGACGTCCTCCAGGCAACCGTAGAAGTTCGGCGACTGCACGACCAGCGCGGCGGTCTTGCCGCCGACCACGCGGCGGGCGGCGTCGAGGTCGACCACGCCCGCCGGCGAGGGCACCTCGCGCAGCTTGAGGCCGGGGCCGTCGACGTAGGTCTCGACCACGCGCCGGTAGAGCGGGTTGACGCCGCCGGCCAGCGCGATCTCGGTGCGGCCGTTGATCGAGGCGGCCATGAGGCAGGCCTCGGCCAGCGAGGAGCCGCCGTCGTAGATCGAGGCGTTAGCCACATCCATGCCGGTCAGCTCGGCGATCATCGTCTGGTACTCGTAGATCGTCCGCAGCGTGCCCTGGCTGGCCTCGGGCTGGTAGGGCGTGTACGCCGTGAGGAACTCGCCGCGCAGGATCAGGTGATTGATCGGGCTCGGCACGTAGTGGTCGTAGGCGCCGGCGCCGAGGAAGCACGCGTAGCCGTCGGCATCCGCGTTGCGCGCGGCCAGGCCGCGCAGGTGCCGCACGAGGTCGGACTCGGCCAGCGCCGGCGGCAGCGCCAGCGGCCGGGTCAGCCGGGCCTTGGCCGGGATGCGCACGAGCAGGTCCTCGATGCTGCCGACGCCGATGGTCTCCAGCATGGCGCGCTGATTCTGCGCCGTGTTGGGCAGGTAGCGCATCAGTGGGCGCCCTCGGCGATGAACTGCTCGTACTGGGCGGCCGTGAGGAGCTGCTCCCACTCCTTGGGGTCGGCCGCGGCGACCACGAGCATCCAGCCGCGGCCATAGGGCTCCTGGTTCACCGTCTCCGGCTTCTGGGCCAGCTCGGCATTGACCTCGGTCACCTCACCCGACACCGGCGCGAACAGGTCCGAGACCGCCTTGACCGACTCGACGACGCCGAAGGTCTGGTGCGACCGCACGCGGGCGCCGACCTTGGGGAGCTCGACGAAGACGACGTCCCCGAGCTGCTCCTGCGCGAAGTGGGTGATGCCGATGCGGACGCGGCCGCCCTCCTGCTTGGCCCACTCGTGCTCGCGCGTGTAGCGAAGATCTCCGGGAACGTTCGACATCGGTCAGCCTTTCTTGACTCGCGACGGATGAAAGGGCGTCTTTACGACACGGGCGCTCTTGACTTGGCCGCGAATCTCCACGCCCAGCTCGGTGCCGACGGCCGCGTGGGGAGTCGCCACGTAGGCCATGGCGATGTAGCGGTCGACCGCCGGCCCGTAGGACCCCGACGTCACCACGCCGACCGGCGCTCCGTCCTTGACGACGGGGTAGCCGTGCCGCGCCACCGCCCGCTCGGTCATCTCGATCCCGACCAGCCGGCGAGCCGGCCCGGCCGCGCGCACGCGCTCGATGGCCTCCCGTCCGAGGAAATCGCCCTTGGCCGGCTTGACGACCCAACCGAGGCCGGCCTCCAGCGGATTGGTCTTCTCGTCGATGTCGTTGCCGTAGAGGGCGTAACGCATCTCGAGGCGCAGCGTGTCGCGGGCCCCGAGGCCGATCGGCGCCCCCCCGTCGGCGCGGCCCGCCTCCAGCAGCGCGTTCCACACCCGCTCGGTGTCGCCGGCGCCGAGGTACAGCTCGAAGCCGTCCTCGCCGGTGTAGCCCGTGCGCGAGATGAGCGTGGCGGCGCCGGCCACCTTGCCTTCGGCGAAGCGGTAGTAGCCGATCCGCGTCACGTCCACGTCGGCCAGGCGGCCCACGAGCGCCTCGGCCTTCGGCCCCTGCACCGCGATGAGCCCGGTGGCCTCCGACATGTTGCGCCAGCGGGCGCCGGCGCCGTGCTCGGTCACGTGGGCCCAGTCCTTGTCGATGTTGCCCGCGTTGACAGTGATCATGTAGCGCTCGGGTGCCAGCCGATACACCGTGAGGTCGTCGACGATGCCGCCGTTCGGGTAGCAGAGGACCGAGTACTGCACCTGCCCGATCTCGAGGGCGGTCACGTCGTTGGTGGTCAGCCGCTGCAACGCGGCCAGCGCCGCCGGGCCCTCGACCTCGAACTCGCCCATGTGGCTGACGTCGAAGCAGCCGACGGCGCCGCGCACCGTCCGATGCTCCTCGACGATCCCGGCGTACTGCACCGGCATCTCCCAGCCACCGAAGGGGACCATTCGCGCACCCGCCTTGACGTGAGCGGCGAACAGCGGCGTGCGCTTCAGCGAGGTGTCCACGGGCCACTCAGTAGACCATCCCCCCCGGAGGTGGTCAAGGCCCGCGCCCTCCCGGCTGCTGGCACCGTTCTTGCGGGCTAACAGAGTACGATGACAAAGCGAGAGTCGCTCCGGGGAGCCAAGGTCCTGCTCGTGGAAGACGCGAATGACATTCGCGAGGTCTTCGCACTGCTGCTCGCCGCCGAGGGCGCTGTGGTCACGGCGACCGGCAGCGGCGAGGAGGCTTCCGAGTTGGGCGCCCGGGGCGACTTCGACATCCTGCTCACCGACCTCGGCCTGCCCGATATCCCTGGCGATATCGTCATCCGGGACGTCCTGGCGGCGGCGCGTCGGCGTCCGTGGATCGTCGTCGTGACGGGCTATGAGGAGCCATTTGCGCGGCGGGCCCGCGAGGCCGGCGCCGACGTCGTCCTCACCAAGCCGATCGCGTGGTCGACGCTTCTCGATCGGCTGGTGCCGTCCGCGCCCATCGCCGCCTAGTCGGCGGCGAGACCGGTTGTAGATTGTTCGCCTCGAGCTAGGCCCGAGCGGCCGGGCATCTCGTCCCAGGTACGACCCTCCAGGGCGCGCCCATTGGCCTTCGGGGTGCGGCCCCCCCACTGTTTGAAGAAGAAGGCCACGCCGGCCTCGACACACTGGTCCCTGATCGCCGTGATCCACGCACCGTCGATCGGCCGCGCCTCGTGGCCGGACTCGCCCCCGACGATCACCCAGTGCAAACCGTTGAGGGTCAGCGTCACCGGGCCGAGCAGCGGCTCGACCGACAGGAACCGGACGGCCGCCGGTACCTGACGGAGATGGTCGGCGCGAAACGCGTAGTCCTGATTCTCGACCGACACCCCCATCCACACGTTGGCGGGCCAGGGCAGGCAACGGGCCAGCTGCGCGAGGCGCCGGGATCGCTTGGTGAGCACCTGGTAGGTATGGCGCGGGGTCTCCGCCATCACGTCGAAGACGCGTCGGATGAAAGGCTCGGGTACGGCATCGTGGAAGAGATCGCTCATCGAGTTGACGAAGACGGAGCGACGCCCCGGCCAGCGGCGGGGCGCATCGACGAGGCTCTCGTGTAGCGTCAGGCCGAAGCCCGGGCCCGACCGGCGCGGATCGCCGTCGTTCTGGTACTTGGGCTGCCCCATGGCCTTCAGCCGCTTGGCCAGGGTCAGCGCGTAGCAGTGATCGCACCCCGGGGAGATGCGATCGCATCCCGTGGTGGGGTTCCACGTGACGTCCGTCCACTCGATGCGGCTCGCCGCCACGCGCCGCCGCGACCTCCCCTCAGACCTTCGGCAGGAAGTCGCGGAGCGGCTTCACCTGGCAGCCGGCACGGTCGAGCGCCTCGCGGACCGTCCGCACGATGTTCTGGGCACCCGGGGTGTCGCCGTGGCAGCAGATCGTCTGCACCGAGATGTCGACGTCGACGCCGTCGATCGTCTTGACCTTGCCCTCGAGCGCCATCCGCACCGCCTGGTCGGCCGCCCGCTTGGGGTCGGTGATGAGCGAGCCCGGCAGCTTGCGGGAGACCAGGCTGAGGTCGACGTTGTAGGCGCGGTCGGCGAACCCCTCGGAGGCGGTCCGCACGCCCATCTTGCGAACGGTCCGGTCGTAGTGGCCGGAGGCCAGCGCCATCAGGATGAGCTCCTTGCCCGACTCCAGCGAGGCCTCACCGATGGCGGTCGACCACGACTGGTCCTGCTGCTTCTCGATCATCGTGTAGAGAATTCCGTGCGGCTTCATGTGCTGCAGCTCGGCGCCGGCGGCGCGGCAGTACTCGCGCAGCGCGCCCGTCTGGTAGCACAGGTAGTCCTTCAGCTCGGCCGGGGAGACGTCCATCACGCGTCGCCCGAACCCCATGAGGTCGGGCAGCGAGGGATGCGAGCCGATCGCCACGCGGTGGCGCAGGGCCAGCTCCACCGTCTTGCGCATCACGTGGGGGTCGCCGCCGTGGAAGCCGCAGGCCACGTTCGCCGAGGTGATGTGCGGCATGATCTCCTCGTCGGCGCCGAGGGTCCAGCGGCCGTAACTTTCACCCATGTCGCAGTTGAGATCGATGAACTTGGCCATCGTCGTGTCCTTTCCTTATTGACGTGCCAGCACGCGTGCGAGCGCGTTCACGAACCGGTCGACTTCCTCGTCGCCCATGGCGAGCGAGAGGGCCCCGAGGCCGCGCTGGGTCATCAGAATGCCCTCGTTGACCATCCCCACGAAGACTCGCTGGGCCATCTCGGCGTCCTTGGCCTTGGTCGAGCGGTAGTCGGTCAGCGTCTCGGTCGTCCAGTGCAGCCAGAACAGCGAGCCGGCGCCCGACACCTGCCCCTTGCGCCGGGTGGCCGAGAACAGGCGGCTCACGCCGCCGCGCAGCCGGTCGCCGAGCGCGTCGAGGCGCGTGTAGGCCTCCGGCGTCAGCGCATTGAGCGTGGCCACGCCGGCCGCCATCGTCACCGGGTTGGCGTTGAACGTGCCGCCCTGGCTGATGCGGGCGCCGCCCTTGCGCGGATCGTAGAAGGCCATGATGTCGCGCCGGCCGCCGAAGGCGCCGACCGGCAGGCCGCCGCCGATGATCTTGCCGAACGTCGTCAGGTCTGGCCGGATGCCCGAGGCGCTCCTGGGCGCCGCCCCACGCGGTGCGGAAGGAGATGACCTCGTCGAAGATCAGCACGATGCCGTGGCGCTCGGTCACCTCGCGCAGCTTCGGCAGGAAGCCGTCGACCGGCGGCAGCAGCCCCCCGTTGCACATGAACGGATCGACGATGAGCGCCGCGATCGAGGAGGCTTCCTTGGTCAGGATCTCCTCGCAGGCCTCGGGATCGTTCCACGGCAACACGACGGTGTTCTTGAGCACGCCGGCCGGGATGCCGGCCGACCACGCGATGGGCTTGGGCCGCCGCCGGTTGCCCCACGCCTTGGTGTCACCGGTGACGCTGACCATGACCGCGTCGTGGGTGCCGTGGAAGGCGCCTTCGAACTTGGCCAGCTTGGGCCGGTCGGTGAAGGCGCGGGCCAGGCGCACGGCGTTCATCGTGGCCTCGGTGCCCGAGTTGGTGAAGCGCAGGCTCTCCACCGAGGGCACCCGCCGCACGAGCGTCTCGGCCAGCCGGATCTCGTACTCGGTGGGGCCCGGGAACGACAGGCCCGACTCGGCCACCGCCTGCACGGCCTTCACCACGTCGGGGGTGGCGTGGCCGAGCACCAGGCTCGTGTAGTTCCCGTTGAAGTCCACGCGCTCGACGCCGTCGGCGTCCCAGATGTGGGCGCCCTGCCCGCGCTGGAAGTAGAACGGGTACGGATCGAAGAACGTCGTCGTGCGGCTGTTGCCGCCCGGCATGACCGCCACCGCCTCCTCGTGGAGCGCGCGCGAGCGGCTCGTCTTCGACGCGTACTCGGAGAGCTCCTTGTCAAGACTCATGCAGGCTCCTCCTTCGTTGCAGCAGCCATCTCATGCGGCGGGTGCGACAGCCAGCGGACCGCCGGCGGCGGTGGCCAGCGTCGTCCGCCACGCCGCCCGCAGGCGATGCGCCTCGGCGACGTCGACGGCGCGGAAGCGCACGCGCTGCCCCGGCTTCACCTGCCCGATGCGTCCGATGTCGAACGAGCCGACGGTGGCGATCTTCGTGTAGCCACCGGTCGATTGCCGGTCGACCAGCAGCACGATCGGCTGACCATCCCCCGGCACCTGGATCGAGCCGAGCGCGATGCCGTCCGAGATGATGTCGTGGCCGCGGGCGTGCGCGATGCGGGGCCCCTTCAGGCGCGCGCCCATGCGGTCGGACTGCGGCAGCATCTCGTAGGGTCCGCCCAGGAACGCGGCGATGCCGTCGGACGTGAACCGGTCCGCTTCGGGCCCGAGCACCACGCGGATCTCCGGCTCGGCCTCGATTGCCGACATCTCGGAGGGCGCCAGCCGCCGGGGCGGCGGCACTGGCGCCGGGAACAGGCGCAGCGCGTCGTCGCGCTTGAGCGCGCGCCCCTCGAGGCCGCCGAGACGGCCGCGCAGGTACGTGGCCCGCGACCTGAGCGCCGCCGGCACGTCGAGGCCGCCCGAGAAGGCCACGTAGATGCGCAGCCCCACCCGCGTGGCGGCCACGCGCACCGTGTCGCCCGGAGCCAGCGCCAGCGTCGTCCACGGCTCGGCGGCGGCCCCGTTGACAGTGACGGGGGCCTCGGCGCCGGTGACCGCGATCGCGCACGCGGTGTCCACGGTGAAGCGCGGGCCCATCAGCGTGCACTCGAGGCCGGCGGCGCCGTCGGCGTTGCCCACGAGCCGGTTGGCGATCACGAAGGCACGGACGTCCATCGGGCCCGAGGGCGGGATGCCGTAGCGGAGCTGCCCGGGGCGGCCGAGGTCCTGCACGGTCGTCTGGGGCCCGGGATCGACGATGTGGATCATGCGATGGCCGGCGCGTACGTGCGGGCGGCCACGCGGGCGGCGATGGCCTCGTACTCCGCGCGATCGATCGGCCGCATGCGCACCCGGTCGCCCGGCCGCAGCAGTGTCGGCTCCGCCGCCTCCGGGTCGTACAGCCGCACCGGCGTGCGACCGAGCAGCCAGTAACCGCCCGGGCTCTCGACCGAGTAGATGCAGTACTGAGCGCCGCCGAGCCCCGCGCTGCCCGGCGGCACCTTCACGCGCGGCGTCTCCAGCCGCGGCAGCCGGATGCGCTCGGGCACGCCGGCCATGTACGGCAGACCCGGCGTGAAGCCGACGAAGTAGACGAGGTACTCGGCGCCGGCGTGTAGCCGCACCAGCTCGTCGGTGCTCAGCCGCAGGCGCTCGGCGGCGGCGACGAGGTCGAGGCCGAACTCGGGCTCGTAGCAGCACGGCAGCTCGACCAGGCGCGAGGGCGGCAGCACGCTGGTGCCGGCCTGCTCGGCCAGCTCCCCGAGCGCGGCGCACAGCGCGTCGAAGCCGACCTGCTCCGGCTCGTAGTAGACGAGCAGCGAGCGGAAGCTCGGCACCGTCTCGACGACGCCGGGCAGCGCCTTGGCCTGGATCAGGTATTCGAGCGCGCGCACGCGGGTGTTGACCTCCGCGCTGATCTCGTCGCCGAGCTCGACGCAGAGCGCCACGTCACCCGCGGGGATGAATCGCAGACTGACGCCTCAGAGTGCCGCCAGCGACGAGTTCGGCAAGTCGGTGATGAACATGTGGCCGGGGCTGTGGGTGAGCATGAACGAGGGCTTGCTGGCCAGCGCCACCGCCTGCGGCGTGACGCCGCACGCCCAGAACACCGGGACGTCGCCCGGATTGAAGTGCTGGGCATCGCCCCAGTCGGGCTTGCCGATGTCCTTGATGCCGAGCGCGGCCGGATCGCCGATGTGCACGGGGGCGCCGTGCGCGTTGGGAAACCGGGCGCTGGCCGTCACCGCCTTGGACAGCTGGCTCGACGGGATGGGCCGCATGGACACGACCATGGGACCGTGGAAAGCACCGGCCGGCCGGCATTCGACCGAGGTACGCCACATCGCCACGTTCTTGCCGTGCTCGACGTGCCAGAGCTTGATGCCGGCCTCCAGCAGCGCCCACTCGAACGTGAACGAGCAGCCGAGCAGGAACGCTACCAGGTCGTCGCGCCAGAACGGCGTGGCGTCGGTGACCTCGTCGGCCAGCACGCCGTCCTTGTAGATCCGGTAGCGCGGGATGTCGGTGCGGAGATCGGCGCCGGGTGCCACCCCCACCGGCTCCGGTGACCCCACGTCCGTCACCTCGATGAGCGGGCACGGGCGCGGGTTGCGCTGGCAGAAGAGCAGGAAGTCGTAGGCGTTCTCGCGCGGGAGCACCGCCAGGTTGGCCTGCACGTGACCCTGGCCGAGGCCGGCAGTGACACCGGCGAGCGTCCCCCGACGGATGTCCGCCCGGATCTCGCGCGGATGCCGGGTATCGATGGCCATGGGGGGATTCTACCTGAGTCCCAGGCGCGCCCCTACCTCGGGGTTGACGAGCACGTTGGGCTTCTCGCCGCGCAGCACGCGGAGCATCTCGCTGGTCACCTGCACCGACGCGCGGGCCGTCGCCTCGCGGGTGACGCCGGCCATGTGGGTCGAGAGCACGGCGTTGTCGAGGTTCAGCAGCGGGTTGTCGACCGGGCACGGCTCCTCCTCGAACACGTCGATGCCGGCCGAGCCCAGCTGCCCCGTGCTGAGCGCCTGGAACAGCGCATGCTCCTCCTGGACGCCGCCCCGCGAGGTGTTGACGTAGATCGCCCCCCGCTTCATGAGGGCGAGCGTCCTGTCGTTGATCATGTGCGCCGTCTCCGGCGTGAGCGGCGTGTGGCAGGTGAGCACGTCGACCTGCGGCATCAGCCGCTCGAGACTCTCGACCGGCTCGGCGCCGCGGCGGCGGATCTCGTCGGCAGGGACATACTTGTCGTACGCGAGCACCTTCATGCCGAGGGCCCCGCAGAATTTCGCCACCCGGCGGCCGACGTTGCCGATGCCGACGATGCCGAGCGTCTTGCCCTCCAGCTCGGTGTGGGCGGTGTTGGCCGAGGTGCGCTTGGCCCCCCAGTCCCCCGCCCGCGTGAGCTTGTCCTGGTAGAGCGTCTTCTTCACGCACACCAGCATCATCATGAGCGCGTGCTCGGCCACGGCCTGAGAGTTGGAGCCGGGCGCGTGGACGACGGCCACGCCGAGGCGGGTGGCGGCCGGGATATCGACGGTGTCGAGGCCGACGCCGTGGCGGCCGACGACCTTGAGCTGCTTGCAGGCGGCCATCAGGCTCTCGGTGCAGCGCGGCTTGGACCGGAACAGGATGCCCTGGGCCTGGGCGGCCATCGCGACCAGTCCCGCCTCCGTCTCGTCGTTGCACACGACGACGCGGGCGCCGGTCTCGAGATTGGCGTGGCCGTCGGCGTGGATGGGACCGGCGAGGACGACGAGGGGGCGATCAGCGCTCATGGGTGACCTCCTGGACCGGCGATTATAGACGACGGGCGTGCTATCGTCTCGGGGCGATGACGACCCTGGTGACGGGGGCCTTCGGCTGCATCGGCTCGTGGGTGGTGCGCACGCTCCTCGCCGACGGCGAGCGACCGGTGGTGTTCGATCTCGGCGACGATCCCTGGCGGCTGCGGATGATCGCCGGCGCCGACGTGACCGAGCGCGTCACGCTGATCCGCGGCGACATCGCCGACCGCGAGGCGGTCGCGCGGGCCGTGCAGGACCACGAGGTGCAGCGCATCGTGCACCTGGCCGCCTGGCAGGTGCCGCTCTGCCGCCAGGATCCCGCGCGCGGCGCCCTCATCAACGTGGTCGGCACCACCAACGTGTTCGAGGCGGCGCGGGCGGCCGGCGGCCGCGTGGAGCGCATCGTCTACGCCTCCTCGGCGGCGGTGTTCGGACCGCCCGGCCTCTACCCGCCGGGGCCGCTGCGCGACGACGCCCCCCACCATCCGACCACGCACTACGGCGTCTACAAGGTCGCCAACGAGGCGACCGCGCGCGTGTACTGGGAGGAGCACCGCATCCGCTCGGTGGGCTTCCGGCCGCTGTCGGTCTACGGGCCGGGGCGCGACGTCGGCGTCACCGCCACCCCGACGCTGGCCATGAAGGCCGCCGTGCTGGGGCGGCCGTACGAGCTGCGCTGGGGCGGCAGCACCGACCTCATCTACGTGGAGGACGTCGCCCGCGCGTTCATCCGGGCCTCGCGGGCGACGCTCGACCGCGCACGCGTCTACAACCTGCACGGCAGCGCCGTCGTGCTGGCCGACGTCGTGCGGGTGATCGAGACCGCGTGGCCGGCCGCCAAGGGTCTCGTCACCCACCTCGACCAGGCGATGCCGTTCGCCACTGCGCTCGACGACACGCGCTACCAGCGCGAGCTGGGGCCGGCTCCGGCCACGGCGCTGGTGGACGGCGTGCGGCGCACGCTCGACGAGTTCGCCCGCCTGCACAAGGACGGCCGGCTGGACGCGCGTGAGCTCGGGTGACGCGCGCGTGGACTATCGCATCCGTCCCGCCACCGAGGCCGACGCCGAGGCCGTCTGCCGCATCTACAACCAGGGGATCGAGGACCGCCTGGCCACGCTGGAGACCGAGCTCCGCACGCCCGAGGAGCGCCGGCAGTGGCTGGCCGCGCGCGGCCCGCGCCACCCCGTGATCGTCGCCGACACACCCGCCGGCCCCGTCGCCTGGGCCTCGCTCAACGTGTTCAACGCGCGTGACGCCTACCGCTTCGTGGCCGACATCTCCGTTTACGTGGAGCGGCAGTGGCGGGGCAAGGGCGCCGGCCGCGTCCTCCTGGCCCGGCTGATCGAGCTGGGGCGCGAGCACGGCTTCCACAAGCTGGTGCTGTCGGCCTTCCCGGTCAACGCCGCCGGGATGGCGCTGTACGCCGCCATGGGCTTCCGCACGGTCGGGGTGTACAAGGAACAGGGCCAGCTCGACGGCCACTGGGTCGACACCATCGTCATGGAGAGACTGCTATGAAGATCCTCTACACGCCGAACATGATCTGCCCCGCCATCCCCGCCGCCGACCAGAAGCGGATCCTCGAGCTGGCCGGCCCCGGCTCCGTGCTGATCGAGGCGCGCGACGCCGAGACCCAGCGCAAGGAGATCGCCGACACCGACGTGGTGTTCGGCCGCGTGCCCAACGACGTCTTCGTCGGCGCCCGCCGGCTGAGGTACTACCACTCGATCGGCGCCGGCGTGGACGCGATCCTCACGCCGGAGCTGGTGGCCAGCGACGTGATCCTGGCCAGCGAGAAGGGCGAGGTCGGCATCCACCTGGCCGAGCACGCCTTCGCCCTGCTGCTCGGCATCACCCGGGGGCTGCACACCGCCGTGCGCAAGCCCGACTTCAGCCTGCGCGAGCCCATCCGCAAGGAGCAGTGGGAGCTGTACGACCAGACGCTCGGCATCGTGGGCTTCGGCGGCACCGGCCGCGCGGTGGCCCAGCGCGCGCTCGGCTTCGGCATGAAGGTGCTGGCGTTCGACATCGACGAGGTGCCCGGCATGGCCGGCGTCACGCTGTGGACGGGCGACAAGCTGCACGACCTGCTCGGCGCCTCCGATGCCGTCGTCATCTGCCTGCCGCTGACCAAGGCCACGCGCCACCTGTTCACGCGCGACCTGTTCCGCCGCATGCGCCGCCACGCCATCCTGATCAACGTGACGCGCGGCCACATCGTCTTCGGCGACGACCTGCTGGCCGCCCTCGACGAGGGTCTGATCGGCGGCGCCGGTCTCGACGTGACCGACCCGGAGCCGCTGCCGGTCGGGCACCGACTGTGGACGCACCCCCGGGCCATCGTGACGCCGCACACGGCGGGCGGGTCGCCGCGCCGGGCCGGGCGCGTGATCGCGACGTTCATCGAGAACCTCGACCGGATGCGGGACGGGCGGCCGCTGCTGGCGCTGATCGACAAGCAGAAGGGGTACTGACACCCCGCGCACGTCTCGGGCCCCCGGGCTCGCTGCGACATCCGTTGCGCACCCGGGTCGCCCTGTCGCGCTTCGTCGCCGGCGCCATGGACGTCACGCCGGCCACTCTCTCCCCGTAACTACCGATGGGCGAAGGTCGTCTCGGTGATTCCACGCCTGGCACGACGTGTGCGCTATTCGTTCGGCAACACACAGCCGTCCGTCGGGCTCTCGCCGGAGCGGGGTTTCGCCGAGGCGGGAGCCGCGGATGCCAGGAGAGGCTCTCATGCTGACGATGCTCATGTCGGACGACGTCGCTGCGGTGAAGGAGGCGGTCGACGCGACCTCGGGGCTGGTCCGCGCCCACGCGGCCGAGATCGACCAGACCCGACGTCTGCCCGACAGCGTGGTCTCGGCGCTGCGCCGGACCGGCATCAACCGCATGTTCTTGCCGACGGTGCTGGGCGGCCGGCAGGCGCCCGTCGTCGACGTGATGGACATGGTCGAAGGGATCGCGGCGGTCGACGGGAGCACGGCCTGGTGCACCGTGATCGGCGCCGGCAGCAACGTCTTCGCCGGTTACATGGCGGAGGCCGGCGCGCGGCAGGTCTTCACCGATCCCGACCAGGGCAACGCCACGATGCTCGCGCCCATCGGCACGCTCGTGGCTGACGGGCATCGGGGCCGGCTCAGCGGGCGCTGGCCGTTCACCAGCAACTGCCTGCACAGCGCGTGGATCGGCCTGGGCTCGCGCGTGCATCGAGGGGACGGCGTCGACCCCATCCCCCGGATGGCGTTCGTGCCGGCGGGGAACCTTACGATCGAGGACACGTGGGACGTCGTCGGGCTCCGGGGCACCGGCAGCCACCACGTCGCGGCCCGGGGCGCCGTCGTCGAGCTCGACTGGTGCTGCGCCTTCTCGGATCGGCCGTGGCCGGAGGGAACGCTGTGGAGGCTCCCGCTGTACACGGTCCTCCTCCCGGCCCTGGCGGCGGTCCCGCTGGGCATCGCCCGTGGCGCGCTCGACGAGATCGGCCGCCTGGCGATCGAGGGGCGCACAGCCCGGCGCGGCCAGCTGGCCGACGATCCGATCTCGATGGCCGAGTTCGCCACCGCCGACGCCCGGTTCCGCGGAGCTCGCGCGGCGCTACGGGAATCGGTCGAGGAGGCCCACCACCGCGCGGAACGGGGCGATCCGGTCGATCGGCCGCTGCAGGCGAGGGTCCTCCTCGCGAGCGTGCACGCCAGCGACGCCAGCGTGACGGCGACGTCGGTCGCCCACCAGCTCGGAGGCGGCGCCGCGACCTACGCCGCGAATCCCCTGCTGCGGACGCTGGGCGACGTCCAGGCCTCGCGCCAGCACCTCCTGTTCTCACACAAGCACCTCGGGGAGCTCGCGAAGGTGCTCGCCGGTCTGGACGTCGACTACCCGCCGTACATCATGTGACCATCGTGGGGGAGGCTTCCAGATGCCGCCCGTCGGCGCCGCCGGCCCCCGTACTGAGGAGGACGAGCAGGTCTCACTAGGGCACGAGCACGATCTGACCGGTGGTGCGACGGCCCTCCAGGTCGCGATGCGCCTCCGCGGCGGCCGCCAGCGGGTAGCGATGGCGCACGGCGGCCCGGATGGTCCCGCGGCGCAGGGCCTCGAAGGTGCGCTCGGTCATCGCGGTCAGGACCTCGCGGCGCGCGGTGAAGTGGAAGAGGACGGGGCGTGAGAGCGTCACCGACTTCTCCGAGAGTCGCTCCGGCGCCAGCGGATCGAGGGGCCCGCTCGCCTGCCCGTAGCTCACCCAGTGGCCGCAGAACGCCAGCGCCTCGAGATTCTCGGCGACGGCCGCCTGGCCGAGACCGTCGTAGATGACGTCGGCGCCGCGTCCGCCGGTGGCGTCCTTCACCGCGGCGGCAAAGTCGGCGGTGGGGGCCACGATGGCAACGTCGCAGCCCAGCGCCCGGGCCGCGCGGGCTTTGTCGTCGGTGCTCACCGTCCCGAGCACCCGGGCGCCGAGCGCCTTGGCCCACTGGCACAGCAGCGAGCCGACGCCGCCGGCGGCGGCGTGCACGAGCACCACGGTGCCGGGATGGACCGCGTGGGTGCGGTGCAGCAGGTACTCGGCGGTCAACCCCTTGAGCATCAGCGCGGCGGCGGCCTCGTCGTCGACGTCGTCTGGCAGGACGACCACCTGCTCGGCCAGCAGCGTCCGCACGGTCGCGTAGGCGCCGGGAGGCGGACAGGCGTAGGCGACGCGGTCGCCGGGCAGCAGGTGGGCGACGCCGGCGCCGACGTCGACGACGACTCCGGCCGCCTCCAGGCCGAGCGGCGCCGGCGGCCGCAGCAGTGGATAGAGGCCGGTGCGCACGTACACGTCGATGTAGTTCACGCCGATCGCCGTCTGGCGCACACGAACCTCGCCCGGCCCGGGCGGCGGCGCCGACACCGGCTCGTAGCGCAGGACGTCCGGCCCGCCGTGGCGCGTGACGAGCACGGCGTGGCCCGCGAGCGCACCGGTCGCGGCCGGAGCGCGACCGGCGCCGGCGCGGGGCGAGCGGCGCAGGTGAGTCCGGAGCCCCTCGAAGCCGCCCTCGTAGACACCGCGCCCCACGAGGTCGGCGAACTCCTGCTCGCGGCCGCGCGGTACGTCGAACGTGGATTGCCAGTGCCAGAACGTGCGGTCGCCGTCGGTCACACGCTTCAGCTGGACCGTGGCCACGTACTGGCGCAGCGGGAGCGAGGCATCCAGGATGCAATAGGACGAGACGTGGTCGCGGTCGGACAGCGACAGGAGCTGCTCGCGGATGGTGTGGCCGTCGTGCAGCCGGAAGCTCCGCACGCAGCCGACCTGGTCCGAGGGCTCGCCGTTCTCGATCTCCGACTCGGCGACGACCGGGTGCCAGGCCGCGTGGCTGTTGAAGTCGCGCAGGATCGCCCACACGCGCTCGATCGGCGCGTCGATGACGGCGGAGCGGACGACCTTGATCACGGCTCGAGGAGCCTACCGCCGGACGAGCGTCTTCAGGTGGGCGAGGGCGGTCTGGAAGACGCCGTGGCCGATCTGCTCGGCCAGCGCCTTCTCGCGGTCGGGCGGGCAGTCGAACTCGGCCGACCACTCGGCGAAGGTGCGGTTGCCATCCGTGACCGGCGTCAGCTTCAGCGTCGCGATGTAGTTATCCACGCCCATCGGGCTGTCGAGGATCGAGTAGGTGCACTGGTAGTCGTAGTCGGACAGCGTGAGGAGCTGTTCGCGGATGCCGCCGCCGTCCGTGAGCCGGAAGTTGCGGACGCAGCCGACCTTGTCGGCGGGCAGGCCGCCCTCGATCCGCGACTCCGCCACGAACGGCGTCCACCGGGGCAGCCCGTTGAAGTCGCGGATCATGGCCCACACGGCATCGGCCGGCGCGTCGATGACGCTGGAGGTGTAGACGCGGATCATCGGCGTCTAGCTGGCGCCGTTGCCGCCCGCCTCGCCCTCTTCCAGCGCCGGCTTGGCGGGGCCGCGGTCGAGCAGCCCCCGGGCCACCTTGCCGACGTCGCCGGCGTCGATGCCGATCTCGCGCAGGAGCTGATCGACGAGGGGCGCCTGGGCGCGGAAGCGCAAGGCCGAGTTCACGACGTTGTCGGCCAGATTGCCGCCCTCGCCGGCACCGCGCCCGCCGCCCCCACCGCCGAGACCGTCCGCTTGCAAGATACGGATGCTCTCGATGCGCTCCATGGGCTTGACCGATTCGCGGATGATGCCCTCCAGCTTGTCGATGAGCTGGCGCCGCATCGCCGACAGCCGGGCCTCCGGCGTGAGGAGGTTGGCCGCCTCGTTCATGAGGCGGGCGCCCTCGGCCTCGACCTCGTGGCGGATGCGGGCGGCGAGCGAGCGGATCTTGTCGGCGTCCGCCTCGGCCTCGGCGTTGGCGCGAATGGCGGCGCCGCGGTCGGCAGAAGCGGCGCGCTCGGACTCGGCGGCCACGCGCACCTGGAGGGCGCCGCGCTCGGCGTCCTGGGCCGCCCCGATCAGCTCGATACGCTTCTTGCGCTCGGCCATCTCCGTCTCGCGCGCGGTGAACACGCGCTCCTCCTCGGTCACCGCGCGGGCCCGGGCCTGGTCAGCCGCCGCCTGGGCCTCGGACTGGGCGCGCGATTGCTCGGCGACGGCGATGGCCCGCCCCTGCTCGGCCAGCTCGATCGCCTTGCGGCGGGCGATCTCGCTCTCCTCGACCTCGCGCTCCTTGGCGATGCGCTCGCCCTCCACCGCCCGCTCGGCGGCCAGGCGTGCGCGATCGACGGCCTCGCGAGCGTTGATCTGGGCCCGCTCGGCCTCCAGCTCTTTGGCCGCCTTCTCCTTGGCCACCTCGGCCCGCTGACCGGCCCGCTGCACCTCCAGCTCGCGCTCCTGGCTCAGGCGCGCGTACTCCAGCTCGCGGTCGATGTCGAGAGCCTGCTTCTCGGTGTCGAGGTTCTTGTTGCGGATCTGGATCATGGTGTCCTGCTCGATGTCGTTCCGGATCTTCTTGCGGCGCTCGATCTGCTCGGTCAGCCGGGTCAAGCCCTCGGCGTCGAAGGCATTCGACGGGTTGAAGAACTCCATGGCCGTCTGGTCCAGCTGGGTGAGGGAGACGGTCTCCAGCTCGAGGCCGTTCTGCAGCAGGTCGGCGGCGACGACGGCGCGCACGCGCTTGACGTACTCGCCGCGCTTCTCGTGCAGCTCCTCCATCGTCATCTCGGCGGCGATGCTGCGCATGGCGTCGACGAACTTGCCCTCGACCAGCTCCTTGAGCGTCTCCGGCTCCATCGTCCGCTGGCCGAGCGTCTGGGCGGCCGACGCGATGGCCGCCACCTCGGCCTTGACCCGCACGTAGAACTCGGCCACGGCGTCCACCCGCATGCGGTCCTTGGTGATCAGCGCCTTGTCGCGGCCGCGCGAGACCTCCAGCCGCAGCGTGTTCATGTTCACCGGGATCACCGCGTGCACGATCGGCAGCACGAGGGCGCCGCCGTTCAGCACGACCCGCTGGCCGCCGAGGCCGGTGCGCACGAAGGCGCGCTCCTTGGACGAGCGCAGATACAGCCAGTTGAGGAGCCACACGACGATCGCGACCACGATCGCGATCCCGATCAGCGCCAGGATGAACGCCCCGAACTGTGCGCCGCTCATGCTCGTTCCCTCCGTTGGGCGATCAACGTCGAATGGCCTTGAAGCGCCGGGTGGTGTCGGTCAATGCGATCTCGGTCGGCAGCCGCTCCATGCTGGAGGCGCCGTAGAAGCCGTCGCAGGTCGGGCACCGGTCCAGGATGTACCGCGCGTCCTCGGGGGTGGCGATGGGCCCGCCGTGGCAGAGGACGATCACGTCGTCCTTCACCGTGCGGGCCGCCGCCGCCCAGCGGTCGATGCGGGCCGGACAGTCGGCCAGCGTGACGGCGGTGCTCGCGCCGATGGCGCCGCCGGTGGTGAGCCCCATGTGGCAAACGATGATGTCGGCCCCGGCCTCGGTCATGGCGATGGCGTCGGTCTCCGAAAATACGTAGGGCGTGGTGAGGAGATCGAGCCGGTTCGCCGCCCGGATCATGTCGACCTCCAGGCCGTACCCCATGCCGGTCTCCTCGAGATTGGCGCGGAACACCCCGTCGATGAGGCCGACCGTCGGGAAATTCTGCACGCCGGAGAACCCGAGGTCGCCGAGCGATCGCAGGAACGGCTCCCGCAGCATGAACGGGTCGGTGCCGTTCACCCCGGCCAGGACGGGTGTGCGCGTGACCACCGGCAGCACCTCCCGGGCCATCTCGACGACGATCTCGTTGGCGTTGCCGTAGGCGAGCACGCCGGCCAGGGAGCCGCGGCCGGCCATGCGGTAGCGGCCGGAGTTGTAGATGACGATGAGATCGATGCCGCCGGCCTCCTCGCACTTGGCCGAGAGCCCGGTGCCGGCGCCGCCGCCGATGATCGGCTCCCGGCGCTGGACCATGCCGCGCAGTCGGTCGAGGATGTCCTTGCGCGCGATGCGGGGCATGGTCAGGCGGCGATCTCGCCGAAGGCGGCAACCAGCGCGTCGGCGAACGCGGGATCGTTGACGTTGTGGGGCAGACGCGTGAGGCGGCGGTTGGGGCCGGGCCGGAACGTGGCCGTGAGGGCGTCGAAGAGCGCCCGGTCGGCGGCGGGGTCCCAGAACGGACCGCCCGGCGTGTCGATCATCGAGAGGCCGCCCTCCGGGATCAGAAAGCGCACCGGTCCCTCCATGTGATTGAGCTTGTCGGCGAGGAAGCGGCCGATCGCCGCGCTCTCCTCCACCGTCGTGCGCATCAGCGTCACGTTCTGGTTGTGCCGGTACAAATTGCGCCCCCTGAACTGGGACGGCACCGTCTCCGGCGCCCAAAAGTTCACCATGTCGAGCGCTCCGCACGAGCCGACGTAGGGAATCCGCGCCCGGGCCAGCGCGTCCAGGCGCGTGGGGCCGGCCGAGAGCACGCCGCCCACGACCTCGTCGGCGATCTCCGTCGTCGTCGAGTCGATCACGCCGGCCAGCAGGCCGGAATCGACCAGCTTCTCCATCGACTGGCCCCCGGTTCCGGTGGCGTGGAAGACGAGGCAGTCGTACCGGTCCTCGAGCTGCTTCATCACCGCTTGCACGCACGGGGTCGTGTTTCCGAACATGCTCAGCCCGATCGCGGGCCGCGACTCGGCGGCGGCCCCGGCCGGGCGCGCGTAGGCGATCATACCGGCCAGCGCGTGGGCGGCGTTGGCGAGGACCTTCTCGGAGATCCGGTTGAGCCCGGCCA
The DNA here is from genome assembly GCA_963827505.1 of uncultured Candidatus Rokubacteria bacterium. Classification (GTDB taxonomy): domain Bacteria; phylum Methylomirabilota; class Methylomirabilia; order Rokubacteriales; family CSP1-6; genus AR5. The sequence goes on from CAWHBD010000001.1 coordinate 2,831,998, forward strand.
CGTCGGTGACGGAGTACATCATGCAGATGTCGGCCGGTCCCACGTAGGGCTTCACGTCGCCCGAGGCCACGCTGGAGACCATCACCTTGGGCACTCCGATCGCCAGCCGCCGCATGGCCGGCGTCGCCAGCGCGGTGCCGCCGGAGCCGCCTGCCGAGATGAGCCCGCCGACGTCGCGGCGCTGGGCGATGAAGTGCTCGAAGGCCAGGGCCATCTCGGCCACCGCCGAGCCGCGATCGTTGGTGAACACGGCGCGCTCACCGCGCGGGTGATGCCGCGCAACCTCGCGCGGATGGACGTTCGCCGGCGACGGCTTGCCCGAGGTCGACAGGTCGACGGTCACCGTCCGCACGCCGAGCTTCTCCAGGCAGGTCCGCACGAAGAACAGCTCGCGGCCCTTGGTGTCGAAGGTGCCGGCGACGTAGGCGGCCCGGGCCGTGGTGGCGGCGACCGGCAGCTCCACGACGCGGGCGTCGCGGCCACCGGCGGCCGCGGTGGCGACGGCGCCGGCGAGCGATGGCGGCGGGGCGGCCGTCTCGGCGCGAGTCTCGAGCACGCGGTCGCGCGGGCGGACGGCGGGATCGGCGGCGTTCCAGCGGGTGACGGCGCGAACGGCGCGCTCGCCGTCGCCGGTGGCCGGCGGCGCCTCGTCCCCCGCGCGCTTGACGGTGAAGATCTCGATCGGCTCGGCGGGCGGCGCCGGCGCACCGGCGGCGTCCGCCGTCTCGTCCTCGTCGGCACCGACCGTGACGCCGAGCAGCCGTTGCTGCAGACCGCGGTCGGCGGCCAGCTCGCGGGCCGGCATCGAACGCGCGATGCGGCCGTTGACCATCACGTCCACCGTATCGGCCACCTCGATGGCCACGCCGAGGTTCTGCTCGATGAGCAGCACCGAGATCGCGCCGTCGGCGGCCAGGTGCCGGAGCATCGCGGCGACCTGCTGGACGATCACCGGCGCCAGCCCCTCGGTCGGCTCGTCCATCACGAGCAAGATCGGGTTCAGGAGCAGCGCCCGGGCGATGGTGAGCATCTGTTGCTCGCCGCCGGACAGCTCGGCCCCGCCGTGGCGCCGGCGCTCGCCGAGACGCGGGAAGGTCGTGTAGATCCGCTCGACGGTCCACGGCCCCCGCCGGCCGTGCGCCGCGAGGCGCAGATGCTCGTCGACCGAGAGCGAGGGCCACACGCGCCGCCCCTGGGGCACGTAGCCCACCCCGCGCTCGGTGATGGCGTTGGGGGGCAGGCCCAGGATCTCCTCGCCGGCCAGGCGCACGCTGCCGGCGGCCGGGACCAGGCCCGTGATGGCGTTGCACAGCGTCGTCTTGCCCATCCCGTTGCGGCCGACGACGGCGATCACGCCGCGCTCGAGCGTCAGGGAGACGCCCTGCACCGCGTGGGCGCGGCCGTAGTAGACGTCGAGCTTGTCGACCACGAGCAGGGGCCCGGTGCCGGTGCGGGCGCGCGCGCGCGAGAACCACCGCATCAGCGTCCGCCCATGTAGATCGCCTGCACCTCGGCGTCGCCCTCGATCTCGGCCGGGGTGCCTTCCTTGAGCACGCGGCCGTCGTGCAGCACGGTGACCCGCTCGACCACGCGCAGGGCGATCTCGAGGTCGTGCTCGATCAGGATGAACCCCATGTGCGGCGGCAGGGCTCCGAGCAGGGCCACCAGCTCGCGCCGCTCGGCCGGTGACAGACCGGCGGCCGGCTCGTCGAAGAGGATGAGGCGGGGCGCGCCGGCCAGCGCCATGCCGATCTCGAGCTGGCGCTGCTGGCCGTGAGAGAGGGCGGCCACCGGCTGGGCGGCGACCGCAGTCAGCCGCACCCGCTCCAGCAGATCCTGGGTGGCCGCGCGCGAGGGATGGGTGGCGCGCGTGCGCAGCAGCGAGAAGCGCCCGCGCGCCACGCCCCGCACGGCCAGGAACAGGTTGTCCTCGACCGACAGCGCACGGCACAGGAGCGACGACTGGTAGGTTCGCCGCAGCCCCTGGCGGATGCGGTCGTGGGGGGGCCAGGCCGTGATGTCCTCGCCGAAGAAGCGTACGCGGCCGGTGGTGGCCGGGAAGTCGCCGGTGATGACGTTGAACAGGGTGGTCTTGCCGGCGCCGTTGGCGCCGATGATCGCCCGGCGCTCGCCGGCGGCGACGGTGAGCGACACACCGTCCACCGCCCGCAGCGCGCCGAACGTGCGGGTGACGCTCTCGAGCACGAGAGCGTCACCCGACGCGATGGTCTTCACGGACAGGCCGGAACGTCCCGGGAGCCGAGCCCGACCTTGTCGAACTCGGCCTTGGACATGCCGAGGCGCTGGTCGACGCCCGGCGTGGACTTGACGACCTTGTTGTAGAAGCCGCCGTCGGCCGCCTTGGCGACCTCGGTGACGAAGGTGGTGCCGATGGCCTGGCGGTTCTCGTCGAGCGCGACCTCGCCGGTGGGCGTCTGCAGCTTCAGCTTGGCCAACGCCTCGCGGTACTTGGCCTGCCCGCCCGAGAGGTCCCCCTTCACGGCGTCCAGCCCGTCGAGGGCGGCCTTCATGTTGATGTAGTACACGTAGGCGAACAGCGAGGGGCTCGGGAAGCCGTCCTTGAAATTGGCCTTGTAGTCAGCCACGAACTTCTTCCACTCGGCGCCCTCGTAGGAGTCGGCGATGGGGCCGGCCGACGGCGTGCCCAGCAACGACTCGCGCCGCTTGCCCTTGAAGTTGAGCACGGTCTGGTCGACCGTGATGGAGCCGCCGACCATGGGCTTGTTGCCGCCGGCCTGCTCGTACTGGGTGAGGAAGTTGACGGCGTCGGCGCCGCCCAGCACGACCAGCAACGCGTCGATGTCCTTGGGGATCGTCGCGATGACCGAGGAGTAGTCCTTGGTCCCCAGCGGCACCCACGCCTTGGTGGGGACCTTGCCGCCGACCTTGCAGTATTCGGTCATGAAGCCCTGGACCTGCGAGTACGGAAACGCGTAATCCTCGGCGATCACCATCATCTTCTTGTAGCCCTTGCTCTCGTAGGCGTACTTGCCGAGACCGACCATCCACTGCGCACCCTCGGTGTTGAACCGGAAGAAGTTCGGCGAGGGATTCACGAGCGTGGTGGCCTGGGCCCCCGACGAGCCGTTGATGAAGGTGATGCCGGGCTGCGTCTTGGAGTAGTCCTTGACCGCGATGCCCTCGGAGCCCGACAGCGGCCCCACCATGATCTGCACCTTGTCCTGCTCGACCAGCTTGCGGGTGGCGTTGACCGCCACGTCGGGCTTGGCATCCGACGAGGCCTTGAGGATCTCGATCTTCTTGCCCGCCACCATACCGTTGCGCTGCTTCACGGCCAGCTCGGCGCCCCGCATGCCGTCCTGGCCGCCGGCCGCGAACGGTCCTTCCAGGGTCGCCAGCAACCCGATCTTGATCGAGTCCTGCGCCTGCACACCACCCGCCAGCAACCCGACGAACGCGACGCCGACCAGCCACCCCGTGCTGCGCCTCCGGTTGTGTGTCACGTCACCCTCCATTGGATGAATGCGGCACCCGTGGCCGCGTTGAGGTCCCGATGGCGTCATGGCCCGCGTCGACTCCGGGCGCGGGCGCCTCCGGCCGGCCGCGGCGCCGCCAGGCGCGACCACCAGCCGAGTAGCCCATCGGGTGAGAAGAGCACGACGACCAGGAACACCGTGCCGATGACCAGGTTGAAGCGCTCCCGATCGAACAGGTCGATGGCGAAGTTCTGCAGCAGCACGAAGGCCAGCGCGCCCACGAACGGCCCAATCGGATGCCGTAGCCCGCCCAGCACGGACACGATCAGCACGTTGATGAGCGCCGTGGTCCCGATCGAGCCCGGCGAGATCAGGCCGTTGTACCAGACCATCAGAACGCCGCCGACGGCGGCGATGGCGCCGGCCAGCGCGTAGGCCGCCACCCGGTGCGCGGTCACGTGGAAGCCGAGGCTGGCCATGCGCCGGGGATTGTCGCGGATGCCCTGCAGCGCGATGCCGAAGGGCGCGCGAACGACCCAGATCACCGCGAGGTACCCGGCCAGCGCCCAGAACAGCGTCAGGTAGTAGAAGGGCGTTGCGTGGCCCCAGGTCACGCCGAGCACCGCGGGCGCCAGCACGCGCTGGAAGCCCTGAAAGCCGTTGAAGACGGCGTAGTTCTGCAGGACGAGGTAGTAGAACGCCACGCCGATGGCCAGCGTGATCATGATCGTGTAGATGCCCTCGGTGCGCACCGAGAGCCAGCCGATCACGATGGCGGCGATCACCGCGATCGGCAGCGCCAGCAGCACGGCCAGCCACCACGGCCAGCCCAGGCTGACCTGGGGCGTCCCGCTGGCCCCGAAGATTGCGACCGCGTAGCCGGCGATGCCGGCCACCGTCATCTGGGCGAGCGAGACCATCCCTCCGTAGCCGGCCAGGAAGGTCAGCGACAGCGCGATGAGGCCGAGCGCGAGCGACTGGGCGCCGATCTGGAACGTGAAGAACGGGCTGACGACCCACGGATAGACCACGAGCGCGGCCAGCACGACGACGTGAGCGGGATGCAGGCGGCGGGCGATCCACGCCAGCCCGGCGCCGGCGGCCGCCGGCTCAGCGTCACCCGGCGGCCGCGCCGGGATCGGGCCGGCCACGCGGACCGGACGCGGCCACGCCTGCGAGGTGGCGCCGGCGTTCATCGCCTTCCGCCAGTCGGCGGCGCTCATCGGCTCACGCGCGCCGCCCGAGCAGCCCCTGGGGGCGGAAGGCCAGCACCCCCACGAGCACGACGAACATGAACACGATGCCGTACGTAGGCGCGTAGGCGAGGCCGAACTGCTCGGCCAGCCCGATGAGCACCGCGCCGAGGCCGGCGCCGACCACGCTGCCCATGCCGCCGACGATCACCACCATCAGAGACGCTAGCAGGTAGCGGGTGTCCTCGCCGGGGGCGATCGACAGCGCGGTGCCGCCCACCACGCCCCCGAGGCCGGCCAGGCCGGCGCCGATCGCGAAGGTGACGGCGAAGACGAAGTGCACGTTGACCCCGGCCGCGGCGAGCATGGCCCGGTCGTCGACGCCAGCCCTGATCATCATGCCGACCCGGGTGCGGTTGAGGAAGGCCCACAGCAGGACGCCCAGCGCGATGGCGAGGGCGAGCACGACGAGACGGTAGGTCGGGTAGCGATCGACCAGCGGGAGCGGCGTGCCGCCGAAGATCGCCCGCGGAGGGTCGAACTGGTAGATCTGCCCGCCCCACTGCCACAGCATGACGTCGGCCAGCATGATCGACAGCGCGATCGTGACCAGCGTCTGCCGCAGGTCCTCGCCCTGCATGAACCGGAAGACCGTGGTCTGCAGCAGCACACCGACCAGCGCGGCGGCCGCGAAGCCGGCGGCCAGCGCCAGCAGCCACGATCCCGTCCGGTCGCCGACCTCGAAGCCCACGTACCCGCCGAGCAGGTAGAGCGAGCCGTGGGCGAGGTTGACGTTGCGCATCAGCCCGAAGACCAGCGTGAAGCCGGCCGCCACCAGGAAGTAGAGCGCGCCGAGCGTGAGACCGTTGAGCGCGGTGGTGAGAAAGAGCTTGGCGTTGGTGGCCAGCCCCCAGGCCGAGAGCGCCACCACCGGCGCGCCCACCAGCCCCCCCACGATCCACGCCCCCGCCCGGCTCACCTCGCCGGCGCCCTCACGCCACCGAGCGCGCCCAGCGCGACGGCCCCGCCTGCCGCTCGGGCTGCTTGTAGAACACGCCGTCCTTCATGACGGCCAGGATCTTGCCCGGCTCGCGCAGGATGGCGAGGTTGGCAAGCGGATCGCCGTCCACGAGGATGACGTCGGCCAGATAGCCGTCGCGGAGCTGGCCCAGCTCGTGGCCGAGCCCCATGATCTCGCCGCCGTAGCGGGTCGCCGACAGGATCGCCTCCATCGGCGTGAAGCCGAGATACCGGACGAACAGCTCGAGGTCGCGGGCGTTCTGGCCGTGAGGGAGGAAGGCGAATCCATAGTCGCCGCCGGGCAGGATGCGGATGCCGCGCTTGTGCATCTTCCGGAGCGACTCGATCGCGGCCGCCCACTCGACCTCGTAGCCCATCGCGGCCGCCTTGGCCCGGTCGATGCCCCACGGCCCGCAGGCATTGAGCATCGCGTCGATGATGCCGATGCCGGGAGCGACGAAGTGCCGGGCCTTGTTCGCCTCCAGCATGTCCAGCGACTCCTCGTCGGTGAAGCTAGCGTGGTAGATGACCTCGATGCCGTGGCGCACCGCCTGCTTGACGGAGGCGGCCGAGCGCGCGTGGGCGGCGACGCGCTTGCCGCGCAGGTGCGTCTCGTGCACGGCCATCGCGACTTCCTCGTCGCTCATCCAGGTGGTGCCGGCCGGGGACGCGGGCGTGAAGTTGTCGCCCGAGAGGTTGAGCTTGACCGAGTCCACGCCATATTTCAGGAAGGTGCGGACGGCCTTGCGCATCTCGTCCGGCCCGCTGACCACCACGCCGAAGCTGAATTCCGGATACGGGATGTGCGGCAGCGTCTCGTCGCCGAGCCCGCCGGCCACGGTGATCTCCTGGCTGGCCGCCAGGTAGCGGGGCCCCGGGATCATCCCCTCGTCGATCGCGTTGCGCACCACCACGTCGAGCCGCGGCTTGGCGCACGCCGCGCCCACGCACGAGGTCCACCCAGCCTCCAGATAGCGCCGGGCGACGCCGGCCGTCCACAGCACGTGCTCCTCCAGCGGCATCCGCTGGATCTCCTGCAGGGTGGCGGCGTCGTTCCAGGAGAAGTGCGTGTGGGCCTCCACCATCCCCGGCATGAGCGTGGCCCCGGCGCCGTCGACCACGGTGGCGCCGGCGGCCGGGAGTGTCCGCGTCCCGTGGGCGACGCGCGTGAGCCGGTTGCCCTGCACGAGCACCTCGCCCACGTAGGGCGCTGCACCGGTGCCGTCGAGGATCCGCACGTTGCTGAAGAGCGTGCTCCCCATGCCGTCCTCCTAGTTGCGCCTGGCGTAGAAGCTTCGGAGCAGCGCGGTGCACTCCTCCGGCTTCTCGACCGGCGTCCAGTGCCCGCAGCGCGGCAGGACCTCGACCCGGCTGCCCGCGATGCGCGCGCCCAGGTGGCGCACCGACTGAGCCGGCGCCACCGTGTCCTCGTCGCCGGTGACGAGCAGCGTCGGGCAGCCGATCCGTGCCACGTCGGCCATCTCCGCGTCGGCCAGCGCCTCGCACGTGCGGGCGTAGCCGTCCGGGCACTGGCGCATCACCAGCTCACGCACCAGCGCGACCGCCAGCGGCCGCCGCGCCCGCGTCTCGGTGGCCGTGGCCGTGGTGAGCAGCGTCTCGGCCAGACTCTGCATGCCGGCCACGCCGTCGCGTCGCGCCGCCGCCCCCCGGGCCCGCATGGCCGGCCGCGCGGGGTCGGGCGGGCCGGCGAGCGGCCCGAACAGCGCCAGGCTGCGCACCAGCCCCGGCACCGTCACCGTGAGGTGGAAGGCCACGATCGTGCCGAGCGAGTGAGCGACGACGTGCGCGCGCTCGACGCCGGCCTCCTCGCACACGCGCCGCATCGCCTGGACGAACCGCGCGATCGTCAGCGGGCCCTCGACCCGATCGGACCGCCCGGAGCCCGGCAGGTCCGGCCGCAGCGTCCGGTAGCGGGAAAGCGCCGGCAGCAGCGGCGTCCACACGTTCGAGGTGCCGCCCAGGCCGTGGATCATCAGCACCGGCTCGCCCTCGCCGGCCACCTCGACGGCGATGCGCTCGACGAACCGCGTGGCCATGCGCCCGGTCAGGCGACCGACGACGCTCCAGCGGGTCGCCGCCGCCTTGATGGGCGGCGGCCGCTGGAACACGCCGTCCTTCATGACGGCCAGCAGCCGTGCTCTCTCTTGAAGGATCGCGATGTTGGCGAGCGGGTCGCCGTCGACGAGTAGCAGGTCGGCGAGGGCGCCCGACTTGATCTGTCCCAGCTCGTGTCCGCGCATCATGATCTGGCCGCCCAGCTGGGTGGCGGCGACGATCGCCTCCATGGGCGTGAAGCCCAGGTGCTTGACGAAGTACTCGAGATCCTTGGCGTTGGTGCCGTGGGGCATCCAGGCGAATCCATAGTCCCCGCCCGGAAGTATCCGGATCCCCCGCCGATGCATCTTCTTCAGCGTCTCGCACGCGACTTCCAGCTCGCGGTGGTACCCCATCTCGCGCGCCTGGTCCGGGGTGATCCCCCACGCGGCCGCGTGGTAGGACGTATTGATCAGCCAGCCAAGGCCGGGCGCCACGAAGTGCTTGTCCTTGGCCGCCTCCAGCATGTCCAGCGCTTCCTCGTCGGCGAAGCTGGCGTGGTAGATGATCTCGATGCCGTGGCGCACGCACTGCTTGACCGACTCGCTGGAGCGGGCGTGGGCGGAGAGGCGCTTGCCGCGCAGCCGGACCTCGCGCACGGCGACGGCGATTTCCTCGTCGGTCATCGGCGTGAACTCCGCCGGCAGCCCGGCGATGTACTCGCCCGACAGGTTGAGCTTCATGGTGTCGACGCCGTACTTGAGGAACATGCGGACCGTCCGGCGCATCTCCTCGGGCCCGCTCACGATCGCGCCGAAGCTGAACTCCGCGTAGGGCAGATGTGGCGGCGTCTCGTCCCCGAGCCCGCCCGGCACGGTGATCTCCTGGCTGGCGGCCAGATAGCGCGGTCCCGGGATCTGCCCGGACTCGATCGCGTTGCGGATGACCACGTCGAGCCGGGGCTTCGCCGTGGCCGCCCCCATGCACGAGGTCCAGCCCATGTCGAGGTAGCGCTGGGCGATGTGGGCGCACCAGAGGATGTGCTCCTCGGTGGGCATGCGCTGGATGCCGCCGAGGGTGGCCTGGTCGTTCCACGAGAAGTGCGTGTGGGCTTCGACCATCCCCGGCATCAGGGTCGCGCCCCCGCCGTCGATGACCGTCATGCCCGACGATGATAGGGCCCGCACCCCGCGGCCGACGCGGGCGATGCGACTGCCCTCGACCAGAACGTCGCCGGCATAGGGCTGGGCCCCGGTGCCGTCGAGAATCCGTACGTTCGTGAAGAGGACGCTCACAGCGGTGCCTCCCGTGCCCCGGGGTGCCTCGTAGGTGGCGGTAAGAAAAGCACATTTTCGGGTCCGGCGTCAAGGCCGGCGCCCGTTGACGGCCGGCCCGTCAGGCCGGGGCGCCGTGACCGGCGGGCAGCTCGGCCAGCTCGATGAGGACGTTGCCCGTCGCCGTCGGATCGAGGAACGCGATGCGGGCGCCGCCGTGGCCGATCCGTGGCGTCTCGTCGCGGAGCTTGACCCCCTTGGCCTTCAGTTCGGCGAGGGCGCCGTCGATGTCCTCGACCTCGAAGCAGATGTGGAAGAGGCCGGGGCCCTTCTCGCCGATCCACCGGGTGACGCCGGACTCCGGCCCCTGCCCCTCCAGCAGTTCCAGATAGGTCTCGCCGACCGGCAGCATGGCGAGGCGCGTCTGGCCGATCTGCTCCTCGTACTCGAGGCTCAGGCCGAAGGTGCTGCGCAGAAAGTCGATGGACTGCCGGAGTGAATCCACCGCGATCGCGATGTGCTCGACACGCTTGATCTTCAAGACGTCCTCCATTCACGGCCTCGCGGACGTGGGACAACCGGCGAGGTTGTCCGACGACCTACAGCTCGGTGACCAGGCGCTCCAGCGCCAGCGGATCGACGGGCTTCGTCACGTGGCGGTCGAAGCCGGCCGCGAGGGCTCGCTCGCGGTCCTGGGCCTGGCCGTACCCGGTGACCGCGACCAGGCGGACCTCACCGCCGCCCGGCTGGGAGCGAGCCAGCCGCGCCAGCTCGTAGCCGTCCATGCCGGGCAGGCCCACGTCAATCAGCGCCACGTCGGGGTGAAACGATTGCAGCGCGGCCAGCGCGGTGGGCCCGTCGGGGGCCTCGGCGACGACGTGGCGCTTCAACTCCAGCAGCGTCCGCAGCATGTCCCGGGCGTCGGCGTTGTCCTCGACGATGAGGACGCGCCGGCCCGGGCTGGTCGAGGCGCCGCCGGGGGCGCCGGCGGTCGCGGTGACGACGGCCGGCGGGGCCGCGGCCTTGAACCGCACGGTGAACTCACTGCCCTGGCCGTCGCCACCACTGTGAGCCGACACCGAGCCGCCGTGGAGCGCGACGAGGTGCTTGACCACGCCCAGCCCCAGGCCCAGCCCGCCCCGCGCGCGATCCAGCGCCTGCGGCTCCTGCACGAAGAAGTCGAACACGCGGGGCAAGAGATCGGGATCGATGCCCTTGCCCGTGTCGCGGACGTGCAGGATCGCCTCGCCGCCCTCCACGCCGGTGCGCACCACGATCCGCCCCCCGGCCGGCGTGTACTTGAGCGCGTTGTCGAGCAGGTTGTTGACGATCTGCTCCAGCCGGGCGGGATCACCCTCGCAGTGCGCAGGGCTCCCGTCGAGGAAGACGTGGTGGCCGGCGCTGCGCCCGCCGTGGGCCAGCGCCTCGATGCACCGGCGGGCCACCGCATGGAGGTCGACCAACTCCGGCTGCAGGCGGATCTTGCCGGACGTGAGCCGGGACATGTCGAGGAGATCGTCGACGAGGCGCGTGAGCTGCTCGGCCTGCCGGCGGACGACCGCGACCACCTGCCGATCCCCCTCGGAGCGCAGCGAGCTGTCGAGCAGCGCCATCGCGTTGGTGATCGTGCCGAGGGGGTTGCGCAGCTCGTGGCCCAGCATGGCAAGGAACTCGTCCTTGGCCCGGTCGGCGTCGCGGAGCGAGGCGGCCAGAGCCTCGGCCTCCTCGCGGCGGGCCCGGCTCTCGGCCTCCAGCTCCTGGCGCTCGGTGATGTCGACCGAGACGTTCAGCACGGCGGGCTCGCCGCCGAAGCGCATGACCTGGGAGTTGACCAGCAGCCGGCGGAGGGTGCCGGTGCGGGTCCGGAACGTCACCTCGAAGTCGCGGACCTGGCCCCGCGCGTGGAGCTGCTGGAGCATGGCCTCGCGCTGCTCGAGCGCCACCCACAGGCCGAGGTCGGCCTTGGCGCGCCCCAACATCTCCTCGCGCGTGAACCCGCCGTGGCGCACGGCCGCCTCGTTGACCTCCAGGTGCACGCCGTCTGCCAGCCGGGTGATCGACATCGGCAGCGGATTGGCGTGAAAGGCCAGGAGGAACCGCTGCTCGCTCTCGCGCAGCGCCTCCTCGGCTCGCACCCGGTCGGTGATGTCGGTGAGCGCCGTCAGGATGCAGGAGCGGCCGTCGATGACCACGATGTCCGCGTTGAGGAGGCACGTGCGCTCGGCCCCGCTCTTCGTGCGCAGGCGAACCTCGAGGTTGCGGACCGGCGACCCCGAGCTGATCGCCGCCAGCGCGGCGCGGCGCTGGTCGGGATCGACCCACAGGCCGAGCTCGCCGACCGTGCGCCCGATGACCTCGTGGCGGGTGTAGCCGTGCATCTCGGTGAACGCGTGGTTGACCTCGAGCAGCCGCCCCTCGCCCGCCGTCGTGATGGCCAGGATGGTCGGGCTCAGCTCGAAGGCCGCGCGGAGCTTGGCCTCGATGCTGAGAGCGGCGGCGGGAGCGGGGGGGCCGGCGGGATCGGGCGGCATCGCGCCAAGTGTCGGGGGTTCCGGTCCGGGGCGCAAGCGGCGCCGGACCGCGGGGCCGTCACTCCACCGCGGCGATGCCGCGCGGCTCGTCCTCGGCCGCGCGCAGTCCTTCCACCCGCTCACCCGACTTGGCCGGCGGCGGCTTCTCGATGCGCACCCGACGCATGAACGGGATCAGCAGCAGCAGGCTGAAGAACATCATCGAGAGCAGGCGGAACTCGTCGACGTAGGCGAGCACCTGGGCCTGGGCCACCGTCTCCCGGTACATCATCGCCGTGGCCCGGCTCTTGGCGGTGAAGACATCGGTGCCGTGGGCCAGGAAGTGCTCGGTCCAGCGGGCCAGCTTGGCCGTCGTCTCCGGGTCCCACACGTCCACGTGACCGACCAGCGTGGCCTGGTGGTACTGGCTGCGGCGCACCAGCAGCGTGGTGGTGAGGGCCACGCCGATGCTGCCGCCCATGTTGCGGATGAGGTTGAAGGCGGCGGTGGCGTTGGGCAGGCGGGCCTTGGGAATGGTCGAGATGGCCAGCGTCGTGAGGGGCAGGAAGATGAAGCCCATGCCGAGGCCCTGCACGAAGCGCGGCCACACCAGCCCCCAGTAGTCCACGCCGAGCGTGAGGTTCGACATCCACGACAGCGCCACCCCGTTGCAGACCAGCCCCACCGCCAGCAGCCAGCGCTGGTCCATCCGGGTCACCAGCCGGCCGGCGATCAGCAGCGAGAACAGGTTGCCGACTCCGCCCGGCGCCAGCACCGCCCCCGACGACCACGCGTCGTACCCGAGCAGCTTCTGCGTGTAGAGCGCGAGCAGCAGCATGCTCGAGTAGAAGGTGAAGATGGACATCGCGACGAAGGTGGTGCCGAGGGCGAAGTTGCGGTTGGTGAACACCGTGAAGTCCATGATCGGGTCTTTCACGGTCAGCTCCCGCCACACGAAGGCCACCAGCGCGCACACCGCCACCACCGCCAGGTTGGTGATGAGCCGGGAGTCGAACCAGTCCTCGCGCTCCCCCCAGTCGAGCGTGAGCTGCAGGCAGCCGAAGCCCAGCACCATGAGGACGAGGCCCCCGACGTCGATGCGCCCGGGCTTGCGCAGATGCGGCGAGTCGATCAGGAAGGCGCCGGCCAGCAGGAAGCCGAGCAGGCCGATCGGCAGGTTGATGTAGAAGATCCAGCGCCACGACCAGTTGTCGGCGATCCAGCCGCCCACGGTGGGGCCGAAGATCGGCCCCATCATGATGCCCACGCCCCACATGGCCATGGCGAGGCCGCGCTGGTGGAGCGGGAAGATCTCCCACAGGATCGCCTGCGACATCGGGATGACGGGGCCGCCGCCCAGCCCCTGGAACACGCGCATGAGGACGAGCGTCTCGAGATTGGGCGCGATGCCCGACAGAAACGAGGACACCGTGAAGAGCACGGTGCACACGAGGAAGAACTTGCGGCGGCCGAAGTAGGCGGTGAGCCAGCCGGTGGCGGGAATGATGACCGCGTTGGCGGCCAGATAGGAGGTGATGACCCACGCCACCTCCTCCACGCTGGCCGAGAGCGAGCCCTGCATGTGGGGCAGCGCCACGTTGGTCACGCTGGTGTCGAGCACCTGCATGACCGCGACGACCATGACCGAGAAGGTGAGCAGCCACTTGCGGCTGGCGGGGAGGTCGCTACCGGCGGCCTCGGCGACGGCGTCCCGGTCGGCGCCGGCGCGCGGCGCGCTCACTTCAAGCGGACGGTCACGACGGCGGACATGCCGGCCCGGAGCGGCTGCGGATTGCCCGCGGCCCGGCCGGCCGGGGTGTCGAGAAGGATCTTCACGGGCACCCGCTGCACCACCTTCACCCAGTTCCCGGTGGCGTTCTCGGGGGGCAGCAGCGAGAAGCGCGAGCCGGTGCCGGCGCTGATCGAGTTCACGGTGCCGGTGAAGGCCACACCGGGGTGGCTGTCGACGCGCACCTCGGCGCGCTGGCCGGGGCGGATGCGCGTGAGCTGCGTCTCTTTGAAGTTGGCGACCACCCACACGTCGTTGAGCGGCACCAGCGCCAGTAGCGGCTGCCCCGACTGCACGATCTGGCCGACCTCGACGCTGCGCTTGGAGACGACGCCGTCGATGGGCGCGCGCACCACGCAGTGCTCGAGGTTCAGCTCGGTCACGGCGAGGTCGGCCTGGGCCGCCTTGAGCTGGGCCTCGGTCCGGGCCAGCTCGGCGGTCTTGACGGACACGGTCTGCTGCTGGCTCTCAGCCCGAGCCAGCGTACCCCGCACCTCGGCCACCCGCTGGCGCGCTCCTTCGATGGCCAGCACCCTCGAGGCGACCTCGGCCTCCGTCTGCTGGACCTCCTTCTCGATCGAGTTCAGCCGCCGCCGGGACGCCTCCAGCGCCGCGTCGGCCGCTTCCAGCGCGGCCATCGCATCGTCGTGATCGCGGCGGGAGACGTAGTCGTTCTTGGCCAGCGCTTGCATGCGGTCCAGGTCACGCTTGGCCTTCCGCTGCGCGCTCTCGGCGGCCGTCACGTCGGCCCGGCTGGCCGCCGCCGCCGCCCGCTTGGCCTCCAGCCGCGCCCGTGCCTCGTCGACGGCCGACTCGCTCGATCGCACGCCGACCCGCGTGCCCTCCAGCGCGGCCCGGACCTCGTCCACCTGGGAGCGGGTCGTGTCGCGGGCCAGCGGGAGCTCGGCCCGGGCCGCCCGCACGTTGGCCTCGGCCACCGCCACCGCCGCCCGGGCCTGGTCGCGCTTGGCCTCGAAGTCGCGGGGATCGACGCGAAGCAGGACCTCGTCGACCTTCACGGCCTGGTTGTCACGGACCAGCATGTCGACGATGTGGCCGGAAACCTTGGCGCTGACCGGGGAGATGGTGCCCTCGACGTAGGCGTCGTCGGTGCTGACCTCGGCGCCCGAGCGATACCATGCCCAGCCGGCCCAGCCGAGGATCCCGAAGGCGACGAGAGCGGCGAGTCCAACGATCGTGCGGCGACTCATGACCGTAGCGCCACGGCTACCGAGCAACACGCATTCATTGCCACGACGAGACTATCATCTTGCGGCCCTACACGGGGATCGACGCGTATTGACGCGACCTTATCAGGCGTTGCCGCTTGTCAGGGCAGCCGGTGGACGGTGGCCTCGATCAGCGCCGGCTCAGGCATACAGGCGCAGGACGCCGTAGGCGATCGTGCCGAGGACCAGGGCGGCGGCGATGAGTGTGAGCGCGGCCAGCTGGGCCCGGCTCATGGCGCCGCCGGGGCCGTCGCCATCGGGTCCGGCCGCAGACGCTGCAGGCCGAGCCCGACCACCAGGAGGGCCGCACCGGCGACGTCGGTCACCAGGCCGGGATGGATGAGCAGCAGTGCCGCCGCCACGAACAGGGCCCGCTCGAGCCACGAGGCCGTACGCAGGAAGTAGCCCTCGAGGCCGGCGGCCAGGGCGACGACGCCCACGATGCCGGTGAGCATCGCGACCAGGACCTCCGTCCACGTGCCCTGGAACAGCAGGGCCGGATAGTAGATGAAGAAGAACGGCACCAGGAAGCCGGCCGCCGCGAACTTCATGGCCTGCCAGCCCGCCGCCCACACGCTACAGCGGCTGATCGAGGCCGCCGCGTACACGGCCAGGCACTCGGGCGGCGTGACGGCCGACAGGCAGCCGAAGTAGAAGGCGAACATGTGGGCAGCCAGCGGCGACACCCCGAGTTTGATGAGGGCCGGGATCAGCAGCGCGGCCAGCATGATGTAGGCCGGGGTCGTCGGCAGCGCGGTGCCGAGGATGATGGCGGCGAGCATCGTGATGACGAGCGCGATGAACAGCTGACCGCCGGCGAACTCCACCAGGAAGCTCGTGAAGCGGATGGCCAGGCCGGTCTGGAGGATCACGCCGATCATGATGCCGGCCGTCGCCGTGGCCATCGCCACCGGCACCGTCTGGTAGGCACCGTCGCGCAGCGCCTTCGGCGCGTCGCTCTTCACGAGCTGCTTCAGGTTCTGCGCCCCGTGGGGCCGGAGCAGCGCGGCCACGAGGCCGACCACCACCAGCGCCCCCCACGCCCACGGGCGCGCGTCGGTGACCCACAGGAGGATGCCGGCACCCAGCAGCGGCCACACCCAGCGCCCCAGCAGCCACGCGAAGGCCACCATCGCGGTGGCGATGAGGGCGGCGTAGGTGGCGGTGAAGCCCTCCAGCAGCAGCAGGAAGATCACCACGACCGGCGCCAGGAGATGCCCCTGCCGCCACAGGATCTCCGACAGCCGCGGCAGCTCCTCCTTGGGCAGGCCCCGCAGCCCCGCCCGGGAGGCGTTGAAGTGGATGGCCGCGAAGAGGGCGCCGTAGTAGAAGATCGCCGGGATGGCGGCGGCGATCATGATCTGCGAGTAGGGCACGCCGAGGAACTCGGCCATGACGAAGGAGGCGGCGCCCATCACCGGCGGCATGATCTGGCCGCCGGTCGAGGCCACCGCCTCGATGGCGGCCGCCGCCTCCGGCTTGAAGCCGGTGCGCTTCATCATGGGGATCGTCAGCCAGCCGTCCACCATGACGTTGGCCACGGCGGAGCCGGAGATGGTTCCGAACAGGCTCGAGGAGACGACCGAGACCTTGCCGGGGCCGCCCCGCTGGCCGCCGGCCAGGCCGTTGGCGAGGTTCATGAAGAACTGGCCCGGCGCCCGACTTCTCGAGGAAGGCGCCGAAGATGATGAACAGGATCACGTAGGAGGCGGCGACGCCGAGCGGGATGCCGAACAGCCCCTCGGTGGTGAACACCGTCTGGTCGATGAGGATCTCGTAGGTGAGCCCCTTGTGACGCAGGGGCCCCGGCAGCCACGGCCCGACCACGCGTAGACGAGGAAAGGAGCGCCAGGATCGGCAGCGCCGTCCCCAGCGTGCGGCGGGTGGCCTCCAGCACGAGCAGCGATGAGCACGGTGCCCACGACCATGTCGAGCGCGGCTCAGCGGATGCGCGGTCGGAAAGCGCGTGGTGATGTAGTCGTAGTAGACGAAGAAGTAGGCCATGCAGGCCAGCGACAGGGCGGCGAGGCCGAGGTCGATCCACGGGATCGTGGTCGGCGCGTCGGCGGCCGCGTCCAGCCGGGTGCTCTCCTCGTCGAGCGGCGTGGAGGACCGGAACGGGAAGAGCAGGAAGGACAGCACCAGGCAGAACGCCAGCGCGATCATCCGGAGGACGAGGCTGTCGGGCGCGGCCGGGGTGAGCCGCGCGTAGACGTGGTAGAGGGACATCACGACCCCTACCACGGCCACGACGAGGGCGGCGTAGCCGGTGAGCTTGCGCACCGGGCCGGCTTACTTCAACAGGCCGGCTTCGCGGTAGTAGCGCTCGGCGCCCGGGATGCATCGGCATCCCGTGGCTCTGCGCGAAGTCCTTGCCGGTGACGCCCTTCATGGCGGCCGTGACCCGGCCGAAGTCCTCGCGCCCCTCCACGATCGCCTTGGTGATCTTGAAGACAGTGTCGGCGTCGTCTTGGCGTGCGCGATCAGGATCGTCGGCGCCTGGATCGTGGCCACGTCCTCGTCGATGCCGTACTGCGAGTAGGTGCCCTTGGGGATGACGTGCTTGACGAGGCCGGCGTTGAGCTTCTTCATCTCGGCCAGCTCGGCGTCGGACACCGTGATCATCCGCATCTTCATGGACGTGCCGAGATCGAGCATGAACGAGGCGGGCACGGTGGTGTACCAGCCCATCGCCACCGCCTGGCGGTTGCGGATGGCCTCAGCGTTCTCGGTGATCGAGCCGTAGCTCTTGGTGCCGAGGTCGTCGAGCTTCATGCCGTTGGCCTTCAGCAGCCACTCCCAGCCCTCGGCCAGGCTGGTGTTGCCGCGCGGGCGGCAGCGCCACCGCCTTGCCCTTGAGATCCTTGAGCTGACTTGACGTCGCTGGCTGCCGGCACCGCGAGCTGCCAGACGTTGGGGTAGAAGTTGGCGACGAAGAGCGCCTTGTCGGTGGCCTTGCCCTTCCAGGAGTTGGTGCCGGCCCGGGCGTCGGCGAGCACGGTGGTCATCGACCACGCCAGGTCGGTCTTGTCGTTGCGCATCTTCTCCATGTTGACCAGCGCCGCGCCCGGCTCCACCAGCACGTCGAGCTCGGGGAACTTCTTCTTGATGACCTCCGCGGTGGCCGCGGCCATCGGCGTCCAGGTCCCACCGGTGGGCCCGGCGGAGAACACCAGCGGGAGCTTCGACTGGGCCGAGGCGGGCGCCGGACCCCGAGAGCGCGCTCAGCGGCCACCAGCGAGCGTCAGTCCCGTCAGGATCGTGCGTGGGCGAATCCGGGTGTGCAGCTCCTGTCAGAAGGAGCGATGCGCCCGGCCGGCGTCGAAGGCCAGCGGCGCCTCGCCGAGCCGGGTCAGGTCGCTGCGCTTGGCCACCTCGGCGGCGAAGGCCTCCGAGACCTCGAGCTCGCCCAGCAGGAGCGTGTTCTTGATGCGGACCACCCGGGCTCGTCGGGCGCGTGAGGCCGATGCAGGACAGCGCGGTCGCCACCGCCTCGCGGTCGGAATCGAAGCATGGCCGGAATCTTGGCGCCACCCGGCGCGCAGGCCGTGATGGTGTTGATCAGGTCGACTTCAAGTCGATCTTGTCGACCAGCCGGCGGGTCGTGAAGTCGGCAATGCCGATGCCGGTGGCGTTGCCGTGGCTGTCCTCGGTGAGGTCGAGCGCGACGATCCAGGTGATCTTGGGATCGGACGGGAACGGCTCGAAGCGGGTTGGTGGGCCGGCCGATCACGTTGGTGTCCATGCCCGCCCCCGAGATGTTCTTGCCGATCTCGTCGACGATGAGCAGGTCGATCGGCGAGAACGGCAGCCGGGCCATCCAGTCGCGCGCGCTCTTGAGCAGGCGGCGCTCGCCCGCCTCCAGGTCGAGCGGCGTTGAAGGCCTCGATCTGGGCGGTCTCGTCGTACCCGTTCTCCACGATGCCCAGGCCGAAGCCGATGCGGGCCTTGGCCAGCATCTCCCGGCCCACGGCGGTGATGACCGTCTCGTAGCCGTGGTTGACGTTGGCCCGGTGGTACTGGACGGCGCCCTTCCACTTGCCCAGGCCGATCGTCATCATCTTGAAGAGGCCGGACTCGATCGAGCCCTTGAAGTCGGTGTGCGGCTTGACGCGGTTCACCAGGCCGATCCAGTCGGCCTCGGCCGCGTGGCGGTCCAGCCAGACGGGCAGCCCGAGGGCCTCGCCCACCTGCACGACGTCCATCGTGGCCCGGACCGGGCAGCCCATGGTGGCCTCGGTGATGCCGTAGCGCTCCAGCACCTCGAGCTGGCCCTCGGCGGTGCCGCCGCCGTGGCTGCCCATGGCCGGGAAGACGAACGGCCGGGCCCCCAGGTCGCGCGCGTATCGCACGGCGGCGCCGACGATCACGTCGATATTGGCGATCCCCCGGCTGCCGGCCCCGACGGCGACGGTGTCTCCGCGCTTGATGGTCAGCCCGGCGGCCTCGAGGCTGCGGGCCACGCTGCCGGGGATGTCGGTGACGCGGGGGCGGGCGAAGGTCTGGCGGACACGGAGCATGGTGGGCAGCATGGGCCCGATGATACGACATCCGCGGGACCGGCCGTCGCTTGAAGCCGGCGTCGGCCACGGTTACGATGGCATGCGCGACCACCGGCCGGGACCCCCGCGGTGGCGCGGTCGTACGCCTCCGGCAGCGCCTCGTTTCCGGCAGCGTCCCAAGGAGCTTCATGGACAACGACAACATCCGTATTCGCGTGCGCCAGATGCTCGAGTCCGGCGCCTTGCCCTGCGACGACCACGGCAAGGTGTGGGCCGGCCGGGGGGTCGGCACCCACTGCGTCGCCTGCAGCGAGCCGATCGAGCCGACCGAGATCGAGTTCGAGGTCGCGCTGACATCGGGCCTGGCCATCCGGCTACACCGGACGTGTCACGAGATCTGGCGCGAGGAGTGCGACTCGTTGCTACCCCGCTGACGGCCGCCCCGGGGGCCCTCTCGCCCAGGAGGTGCCAGCCCGGTCATGGTCAGCCCGAAGGTTGTATTGCGGTGATGCAAATGCTATATGTATGGGCCACTTTTTCATGCCGATGCGCCTCGCGCCACTGACACGACTTCTCCTTGCAGGCCTGCTGCTGGCGGCGGGCGGGTGCGCCTTTCTGCGGCCGGCGCCGATCCCGATCCTGCCGCCCGACGAGCTCTACGCTCAGGGCGAGCAGGAGCTCGAGCGCCGGCGTTATCTGGAGGCGCGCGACGCCTTCCGCAAGATCGTCGAGCGGCATCCGAACTCGTCGTGGGCACCCCGCGCCCGCTTCCTGATGGGCGAGGCGTGGTACCGCGAGGCCGAGTTCGACAAGGCAGTCAAGGAGTTCGAGACGTTCCTGTCCTTCTACCCCCGCCACCAGATCGCCGACCTCGTGCAGTACCGGCTGGCGATGAGCTACTACGACCAGCTCAAGCCGGTCGAGCAGGACCAGGGGCTCACCGTCAAGGCGGTCGAGCAATTCAAGAAGCTGGTCAAGGAGTACCCTGATAGCCGCTACGCCACCGACGCGCTGTCCAAGATCGACATCTGCCGCGGCCGCCTGGCCCAGAAGGAAGTGTGGGTGGCCGGCTACTACTTCAACCAGGGCAACCCGAGCGCCGCTCGCCAGCGCCTGGAGTTCGTGCTCAAGGAGTACCCGCGCACGCTGGTGATCCCGGAGACGCTCTACACGCTGGCCGAGGTGAACTTCGCCGAGGGCAAGAACCGCGAGGCGGTGGAGCTCCTGCGCCAGCTCGCCAACGAATATGGTTTCACCGAGTGGGGCAAGCGCGCGGTCCAGCGCCTGCGGGCCCAACGGTAGGAGAGCACCCGTGCACGACATCGTCGACCTCCGCTCCGACACGCTGACGCTGCCGACCCCCGAGATGCGCGAGGCCATGGCCCGGGCCGAGGTCGGCGACGACGTCTGGGGCGAGGATCCGACCGTCCAGCGGCTGGAGGCCGCGGCGGCGGCGCGGCTGGGCAAGGAGGCCGCGCTCTTCGTGGCCTCCGGCACCATGGGCAACCTGGTCTCGGTGGTGGCCCACACCCAGGCCGGCCAGGAGGTCATGCTCGACCTCGACTCTCACATCTACAACAATGAGGTGGCGGGCGGTACCATCGTCGGCCACGTGCAGATGCGCCCGGTGAAGACCGAGCGCGGCTTCCTCACGCCCGAGCAGGTCGAGGACTCGCTGCGGCCGGCCAACATCCACGTCCCGCCCACCGGCCTCGTGTGTCTCGAGAACACGCACAACCGGCACGGCGGCACCTGCTGCACGCCCGAGCAGATCGGGGCGGTCGCCGCGGTGGCCCACGGGGCCGGCGTCCCCGTCCACATCGACGGCGCCCGGCTCTTCAACGCCGTGGTCGCCCTCAAGCGGGACGTGCGGGAGTTCGTGGGGCCGGTCGACTCGGTCACCTTCTGCCTGTCCAAGGGGCTGGCCGCCCCGGTCGGCTCGATCGTGTGCGGCTCGGCGGCGTTCATCGAGCGCGCCAAGCGCGTGCGCAAGATGGTGGGCGGCGGCATGCGCCAGGTCGGCGTCCTGGCCGCGGCCGGCCTCCTCTCGCTCGAGCGCATGGTCGACCGCCTGGCCGACGATCACGTGAACGCGCGGACGCTGGCCGAGGCAGTGGCCGCGATGCCGGGGTTGGTCGTCGATCTTGCCAGCGTGCAGACGAACATCGTCATCATCCGGGTCGACCGCGGGGATCGCGCGCGGTCCACCGCGGCCACCGCCGAGCTCGTGAAGGGCTGTGCCGCTCGCAAGGTCAAGGTGCACGCGATGGCTCCGACCGCGATCCGATGCGTTACCCACAAGGACGTGGACGCCGAGGACATCCGCCGGGCCGTCGACGCATTTCGAGAGTTGACCGCTCGCTGGTAGATCGCGTCAGGGGAGGTCCCATGGCCGAACGTCTGCTGGAAGTCAAAGGGCTGAAGACTCATTTCTTCACCGACGAGGGCATCGTCCGCGCCGTCGACGGCATCGATCTCTACATCAACAAGGGCGAGACGCTCGGTGTGGTCGGCGAGTCCGGATGCGGCAAGAGCGTCACCGCGCTCAGCATCATGCGGCTCATCCCCCAGCCGCCCGGCCGCATCGTGCAGGGGCAGATCCTCTACAACGGCAAGAACCTGCTCGACCTGTCGCCGGCCCAGATGCGCAAGATCCGCGGCAAAGAGATCTCGATGATCTTCCAGGAGCCGATGACCTCGCTCAACCCCGTGTTCACGTGCGGCGAGCAGATCGCCGAGGCCATCCGCCTGCACGAGGGGCTCGGGCGCCGCGACGCCATGGACAAGACGGTCGAGATGCTGAAGCTGGTGCATATCCCCAACGCCGAGCGCCGGGTGAAAGAGTACCCGCATCAGCTCTCGGGCGGCATGCGGCAGCGGATCATGATCGCCATGGCGCTGTCGTGCAACCCGAACCTCCTGATCGCCGACGAGCCGACCACGGCGCTCGACGTGACCATCCAGGCCCAGATCCTGGAGCTGCTCAACGAGCTGAAGGCCAAGCTCAACATGGCGATCCTGCTCATCACCCACGACATGGGGGTCATCGCTGAGACCGCCCAGCGCGTCGCCGTCATGTACGGCGCCCAGATCGTCGAGGAGGCGTCGGTGAGCGAGCTCTTCAAGGAGCCGCTCCACCCCTACACTCAGGGGCTCCTGCGCTCCATCCCGCGCATCGACCTCGCCGCCACCAAGCGGCAGAAGCTGGAGCCCATCGGCGGCACGGTGCCGACCCTGCGCGGCCCCGAGAAGCCCGGCTGCCGCTTCGCGCCCCGGTGCGGGCAGGCCAAGCCGATGCACTTCGAGAACACGCCGCCCCTCAAAGAAGTCCGGCCGGGCCACAAAGTGGCCTGCTTCCTGTACTAAGGAGGCCACCCATGGCTGAGCCCCTCCTGCGCGTTCGCAACCTCAAGAAGTACTTCCCCATCCGGGGCGGCCTGCTCTCGCGCGAGGTCGCTCGCGTGCACGCCGTCGACGACGTCTCGTTCGAGATCATGCCCGGCGAGACGCTGGGGCTGGTCGGCGAGTCGGGCTGCGGCAAGTCCACGACCGGCCGCACCATCCTGCGCCTGATCGAGCCGACCTCGGGCGAGGTCTCCTTCCAGGGCAAGAACGTGACGACGCTCGACAAGCGTGCGCTACGGGGCCTGCGCAAGGAGATGCAGATCATCTTCCAGGACCCGTACGCGTCGCTCAATCCGCGGATGACGGTCGGCTCGATCATCGGTGAGGCCCTGGTGATCCACAAGCTGGCCAAATCGCGGCGCGAGCGCGAGGAGCGCGTCGTCCAGCTGCTGGAGACGGTCGGGCTGTCGGCCGACCACCTGCGCCGCTATCCGCACGAGTTCTCGGGCGGTCAGCGGCAGCGCATCGGCATCGCGCGGGCGCTGGCCGTCAGCCCCAAGCTGATCGTGGCCGACGAGCCGGTGTCCGCCCTCGACGTCTCGATCCAGGCCCAGATCATCAACCTCCTGGAAGAGCTGCAGGCGCAGTTCGGCCTGACCTACCTGTTCATCGCCCACGACCTCTCGGTCGTCGAGCACATCTCGACCCGCGTGGCCGTGATGTACCTCGGCAAGATCGTCGAGATCGCGCCGGCCAAGGAGCTGTACACCAACCCGAAGCACCCCTACACCGAGGCGCTCCTCTCGGCGGTTCCGATTCCCGACCCCTCGCTGAAGCGGAAGCGGATTATCCTCGAGGGCGATGTGCCGAGCCCGATCAACCCGCCGTCGGGGTGCCGATTCCACACGCGGTGCGCGTTGCGGGTGCCGTCGTGCTCGCAGAACGAACAAGTGCTCAAGGAGA
Source organism: uncultured Candidatus Rokubacteria bacterium (assembly GCA_963827505.1). GTDB lineage: Bacteria > Methylomirabilota > Methylomirabilia > Rokubacteriales > CSP1-6 > AR5. Next base: position 2,855,336 of record CAWHBD010000001.1, read on the forward strand.
TTTCTCCGGGCCACTGGGTCGCGTGCCAGGTGCGCACCGGGGTCGCAACCGCGTAGACGCCCCGCCCCCGGCGTCGGGGCCGGGGGCGCGAGTGGGGGTCTGCGACCACGAGGCCCGTGGCGCTGGTCGCGCTGTAGCAATTCGAAACGATGCGCCTGTATTCCGGGGCGGGGGACGGGTCTCAGACCCCACTCGCACCCCCGGCCCCGACGCCTCGCGCTGTGGTCCACCCTTTCGATAACCATGCAACACCAACCCCCGACAACCAGGGCCCTTCGCATTGTCATCGGCGGGACGGCGCGAACGATGGAAGGTGTGCGCACGGAGGGTGGAGATGCCCAGGGTCAGCGTGAATGGGGTCGAGCTGCATTATGTGGAGGTGGGCGGGGGCGACCCGGTGCTGATGATCATGGGGTTCGGCGGCGATCACCTGGCGTGGGGGTTTCAGGTGCCGGTGCTGAGTGCGCGGTATCGGGTGATCGCCTTCGACAACCGGGGGGCGGGCCAGAGCAGCGTGCCGGACGTTCCCTACTCGACGCGCATGATGGCGGACGATGCGGTGGGGCTGCTCGATGCGCTCGGGATCGAGCGGGCGCACGTGATCGGCGTGTCGATGGGCGGCATGATCGCGCAGGAGTTGGCGCTCGGTCATCCGGGCCGCGTGCGCTCCCTGCAGCTGCACTGCACCTATGCGCGGCCGGACGGCTACATGCAGGCGCTCATGGAAGCCTGGCGCACGACGCGGGCGAAGGCGACGCCGGAAGAGTGGCTGCGCACCGTTGCCCTCTGGCTCTTCTCGCCCCGGACCTACGACGAGCGGCCGGACTTCATCGAGATGGTGATCCAGACCGGCCTCGCCAATCCCTACCCGTTCTCGCTGACCGGATTTCTACGCCAGGGCGAGGCCGTGCGCGGCCACGACGCGCTCGACCGGCTGCCCCAGCTCACCCACCCGACCCTCGTCAGCGTCGCTGAGGACGACGTCCTGGTCCCACCCCGCTTCGCGCGCCAGCTGGCCGCTGCCGTCCGCGCGGCCGAGCTGCGCGTAATCGAGGGCGCGGGCCACGCCTACTTCTGGGAGCGCGCCGACGTGTTCAACGCGATGTGCCTGGAGTTCCTCGACCGCCACGCGAGGGCCTGACCGGGGGGCTGGGGGGGCCGCCATCTCGGGGCCCCCTGGAGGTCAATCCCAGAGGTAGGCGCGCGGGTTGACCGCCTGCCCCTTCACGTGAATCTCGTAGTGAAGGTGCGGGCCCGACGAGCGCCCCGTGTTGCCGGTGTAGCCGATGACGGCTCCGCGCTCGACGCGCTGGCCGTTCAACACGTTCACCTTCGAGAGGTGCCCGTAGAGGGAGCGGATGTCCTGGCCGTGGTCGAGCACGATCGCGGTGCCGTAGTCCTGGGCCGGGCCGGCGTGGACGACGGTGGCGGCGGACGGCGCGTAGACCGGCGTCTCGCGCGCGGCCCGGATGTCGAGGCCGTTGTGGAACTCCCGCTCGCCCGTCCACGGCGACTGCCGGTTTCCGAACTCCGAGTTGACGCCACCCCGCACCGGCCACCGCGTCGGCAGCGCAGCCAGCATCTTGCCGGCCCGCGCCATCAGCTTCTCGAGGGCGCGCAGGCTGTCGGTCTGCTCCTTGACGGAGTCGCCCAGCCTGTTCAGCTCCTCCAGCGGCGACAGCCTCGCCGGCATCCCGTCCGCAGACGTGGTGCCGCCGCCGATGCCACGATCGCGAGCGGTACGCCCCGGCTCCGGACCGAGCGGCTCCCAGATCCTGGCGTGCACCTCGCGCCAGCCCGACACCTCCTGCCGCAGCTCGGCCACGCGGGTGTTGAAGGTGTTGATGGTCGTGCGCTGTTCCTGGATCTGCGCCTGGAAGGTCACGGCCTCCCGGGTCAGCTCCCGCAGCTTCATCCAGTCGCCGAACAGGATCCCGGTGGCCGAGACCGCTGCTACCACGGCCGCGGTCGCCCACAGGGCTGCCCGCCGTGGGAAGTTGATCCGCAGCACCCGCTCGCCGTCGCCCCGGACGATCAGCAGGCTGAATCGGGCCCGCCGAGCCGCCACCGGAGGCTGCCTTCGGGCCGCGGCGGGTACGAGCCGTCCGAGGCCCAGGCTGCCCAAGGTCTGGGGCTTCACGGGCTTGGCCGGCGCGCAGACGTCGTCGGTCGGAAGGGTCGCCTGGGGATCCGGGGTCGACATGGCGCGCCACCACGAGGCAAGGGGCATGCCGAAGTGGAGTGTGGGACAAATCAAAGACTTATCGCCATCCAATCTGTCACTACGCCAATCTGCCTGGCGTGACCGTCAGTCGCGTGACAAGCCCAGGCCGGGCGGGCTATGATCCGTGAACAGTCCTGGAAGCCCGCGCGTAGAGGAGTGGGATGGACGACTTCTACCGGATCAAGCGCCTGCCCCCGTACGTGTTCGCGATCGTCAACGACCTGAAGACGAAAGCGCGCGCCCGCGGCGACGACGTGATCGACCTCGGCATGGGCAACCCGGACATGGCGACGCCCAAGCACATCGTCGACAAGCTCGTCGAGGCTGCCAAGAATCCGAAGAACCACCGCTACTCCGCCTCGCGCGGCATCACGCGGCTGCGGGTGGCGATGGCGAAGTGGTACCGCGACCGCTATCACGTCGAGCTCGATCCGAACTCGGAGGTCATCGCCACGATCGGAGCCAAGGAGGGCATGGCCCACCTCGCGCTGGCGGTCCTGCAGCCCGGCGACGGCGCGCTGGTGCCGAATCCGACCTATCCGATCCACTCCTATTCGGTGGTCATCGCCGACGGTGACCTGCGCTCGGTGCCGCTTACCCCCGACGGCGACTTCTTCGAACGACTGCAAGAAACGGCCAGGCTGGCGTGGCCGAAGGCCAAGCTGCTGATCCTGTCCTTCCCGCACAATCCGACGACGATGTGCGTGGAGCGCGACTTCTTCGTGAAGGTCGTGGAGTTCGCCCGCGAGCACCGGCTGATGGTCGTGCACGACTTCGCCTACGCCGACTTCACCTACGACGGTTACCGGCCGCCCTCGTTCCTGGAGGTGCCGGGCGCCAAGGACGTCGGCGTCGAGATCTTCTCGACCTCGAAGTCGTACAACATGGCCGGCTGGCGGCTTGGCTTCGTGTGTGGCAACGCCAAGATGGTCAACGCGCTGGGCCGCATCAAGTCCTACCTCGACTACGGCGCCTTCCAGCCGATCCAGATCGCCGGCATCGTGGCGCTGGAGCACGACCAGAAGTGCGTGGCCGAGATCGTCGAGGTCCACCGCAAGCGGCGCGACCTCCTGGTCGACGGCCTCAACAAGATCGGCTGGAGCGTGCCCAAGCCCAAGGGGACGATGTTCGTGTGGGCGCCCATCCCGGAAGCGTTCCGCAAGCTGGGCTCGCTGGAGTTCTCCAAGCTGCTCATCCAGGAGGCCCGGGTGGCGGTGTCACCCGGCATCGGCTTCGGCGAGTACGGTGAGGGCTACGTCCGGTTCGCGCTGGTCGAGAACGAACAGCGCATCCGGCAGGCTCTGCGCGGCCTCAAGCAGCTGGGCCGCTGACGCCGGGCGCGGATTCCCTCCCCCGTGCCTTCCGTGAGTGACGTCCGCATCGGCCTGCTGGGGCTCGGCACCGTCGGGGCCGGCGTGGTGAAGATCCTCCAGACCCAGCGCGCGATGCTGCAGGAGCGAACCGGGGCCGGCCTGACGCTGGCCGCCATCGCCGACACCGATCTCACCCGCCCCCGCGAGGGCCTCGACATCCGTGCGCTGCCCATGGTGGGCGACGCCGCCCGCGTGCTCGACGATCCCACCATCCACGTGGTGGTGGAGCTGGTCGGTGGGCTGGAGCCGGCCCGCACGTTCATCCTGCGAGCGCTGGCCGCCGGCAAGCACGTGGTGACCGCCAACAAGGCCTTGCTCGCCCACCACGGCGCCGAGCTGTACGAGGAGGCGCGCCGGCGCGGCGTGTCGCTGGGATTCGAGGCGGCGGTGGCCGGCGGCATCCCGCTCATCCGCGCCGTCAAGGAAGGCCTCGTCGCTAACCGCGTGCTCTCGCTGGCCGGCATCGTGAACGGGACGTGCAACTACATCCTGTCCAAGATGACCGACGAGGGGCTCGACTTCTCGCTCGTGCTCAAGGAGGCGCAGGCCCACGGCTACGCCGAGACCGATCCTACCCTGGATATCGAGGGGATGGACTCGGCCCACAAGCTGCAGATCCTGGTCGCGCTGGCCTTCCGGAGCTTCATCGACCTCAAGCACATCCACACCGAGGGCATCACGCGCGTCACCGCCCAGGACATCGACTATGCGCGCGAGCTGGGCTACCGCATCAAGCTGCTCGCCATCGCCAAGGCGACCGAGCGGGCGGTGGAGGTGCGCGTGCACCCCACGATGATCCCCGCTCCCTCGCCGCTGGCCGCGGTGGCCGGCGTCTTCAACGCGATCTTCCTCACCGGCGACGCCGTCGGCGACCTCATGTTCTACGGTCGGGGCGCCGGCCAGATGCCGACCGCCTCCGCGGTGTGGTCGGACGTGCTGGAGATCGCCCGCCGGGTGGCCCACGGCATCCCCTCGCTGGCGCTGGAGCTGCCCGCGGTGGGCTCGCAGCCGCTGGCGCTCACGCCGATGGACGCCATCCGCTGCTGCTACTACCTGCGCGTGATGATGCAAGACCGCCCCGGCGCGCTCTCGCGGGTGGCCGGCATCCTCGGCGACAACGACATCTCGATCGCCAACGTCATCCAGAAGGGACGCGGCACCCGCGAGGCCGTCCCCGTCGTCATGCTCACCCACGAGGCGCGTGAGCGCGACATGCGAGCGGCGCTCTCCGCCATCGACGCCCTGCCCGACGTGGCGACCCCCACCACCATGATCCGCGTCGAGGGCGGCCCCGCCTGAGTCGCGGGCCGTCGAGCGTCTGAGGCACCTGCGGGTCGTCGGCGGCGTCGCCATCAGTGTGGCGCTGTTCGTCTACCTCCTGCGCAGCGTCGACCTGCCTGAGCTGGCCCGGCAGCTGGCGGCGACGCAGTGGTGGTGGATGGGGCCGGCGGTGGCGGTGGGCCCACTGGGGATCTGGGCGCGGGCGATCCGCTGGCACTACCTGTTCCCGCCCGGGTCGAAGCCACCAGGGCTGCTGGCCGCCAACATGATCGGCTACATGGTCAACAACGTCCTGCCGCTGCGGGCCGGCGAGCTGGTGCGCGTCTACGTCGCCGCGCGGCGCCTCGGCCCGGGGGCCGCCGACGGCACCCTCGGCGGTCGCCTGTGGCTGGCCGGCGCCACCGTGATCGTCGAGCGCGTGCTCGACGGCCTCACGCTGGTCCTCCTCCTCGGCGCCCTCGTGCTCGTGATCCCGGTGCCGACGACGCTGAAGTACGCGGCGGTGCTGGTGCTGGCCGTTGACGCGATCGCGGCCGGGGTGCTGGCGACGATGGCGGTCGCCCCCGACCGCGCTCGCCGCATGCTGGCCCGGCGGGGCCGGCGCTGGCCGGCCCCGGCAGCGCGGATCGCGCGCGTCTTCGACCTCGTCCTGCGCGGCCTCGAGGGCGTGCGGACCCCGGCCCATCTGATCCCGATCGCGGTGTGGACCGTCCTGATCTGGTCACTCGGTGCCCTCGGGGCGTGGTCGCTCTTCCGGGCCCTCCACCTCGACCTGCCGCTGCTGGCCGGGTGGACGGTACTCACGTTCGTCGGCTTCGGCATCAGCATCCCGGCGGCGCCTGGCTACATCGGCGTCTGGCACGCCGCCGCCGTGCTGGCCCTGTCGCTGTTCGGCGTGAGCCAGGCCCCGGCCGTCGGCTACGCGCTGCTGTATCACGCGAGCCAGTTCGTCCCCATCACGCTGCTGGGCTGGCTCTTCCTCCTGCGCGAGCACGTGACACTCGGTGAGGTCACCCGGACCCGGCCCGCCGAGCGCCCGGCGGCATGAAGTCGGGCCGCAATATGCGCGCAGACGGCCGCCGTCCTCGCCACACCGGCGGCGTGTTCTTCGTCGTGATGCGGATCCGCAAGAAGCGCCGCGCGGCGTCGCGCGGCTGACCTCGTTCCGCGCGCCCGCGGACTTGCCGCCCTCGACCGGCGTGATAGGATGCGTCCGCCATGGCGCTGATCGTCCAGAAATACGGCGGCTCCTCGGTCGCCGACGCCGAGAAGATCGTGGCGTGGCCCGGCGCGTCGCCGAGAGCGCGCCGGGACATCAGGTGGTCGTCGTCGTCTCCGCGATGGGCAAGACCACCGACGGGCTCGTCGCGCTCGCCCGCCAGCTCGTCGCCGCCCCCGATCACCCGCGAGATGGACATGCTGCTGGCCACCGGCGAGCAGGTCACCATCGCGCTGCTGCCATGGCGCTGCACGGGCTCGGCTTCAAGGCGCGCTCGCTCACCGGGCGCCCAGGCCGGCCTCCGCACCGACCGTGGGCACACCCAGGCCCGCATCACCCAGATCACCGCCGAGCGCGTGCGGGCCACGCTGGACGTCGGGGCCATCGCGGTGGTGGCGGGCTTCCAGGGGCTGAGCGACGAGGACGAGATCACCACGCTCGGCCGCGGCGGCTCCGACCTGACGGCGGTGGCACTGGCCGCCGCCCTCAAGGCCGACGTCTGCGAGATCTACACCGACGTCGACGGCGTCTACACCGCCGATCCCAACGTCGTCCCCGACGCCCGCAAGCTGGCGCGCGTCGTCCTACGACGAGATGCTGGAGATGGCCAGCCTCGGCGCCAAGGTCTTGCAGGCCCGCTCGGTGGAGTTCGCCAAGAAGTACGGGGTCACCGTGCACGTGCGCTCGACGTTCAAGCCGGACCCGGGCACGATCGTCACCCGGGAGGAGAGCGGGATGGAAGACGTGGTCGTCACCGGCATCACTCACGATCGCAGCCAGGCCAAGATCTCGACTGCTGCGCGTGCCCGACCGGCCCGGCATCGCCGCCCAGGTCTTCGGGGTCCTCGGCGCCAAGCGGATCGTGGTCGACATGATCGTCCAGAACATCAGCCGGGACGGCTACACCGACATCTCGTTCACCGTCCCCCGGGGCGACTCGGGATCGGCCGTGGCCGCCATCGAGGAGATCGCCCGCGCCATCGGCGCCGAGGGTGTGCTGCACGACGAGCGGGTGGCCAAGATCTCCATCGTGGGGGTGGGCATGCGCAGCCACTCCGGGGTGGCCTCGCGGATGTTCGGGGCGCTGTCGCGGGAGAACATCAACATCCAGATGATCTCCACCTCGGAGATCGCCGTCTCCTGCGTCATCGAGGACAAGTACGCCGAGCTGGCCGTGCGGGCCCTGCACGACGCCTTCGAGCTGGGGCGGGAGGGCGTCCGCTCGTGATCACCGGCAAGGCCGCCGTCTTCCACGGGCCCGGCAAGCCGTTCGAGATCCGCGAGGTCACGCTGCCCGAGATCGAGCCGGACGCGGTCGTCATCCGCGTCTCCCTCGCCAACGTCTGCGGCTCCGACCTGCACTTCTGGCGCGGCGACGCACCCCTGCGCCTGCCCGACGACGGCTGGATCTTCGGCCACGAGATGACCGGCCGCGTCGCCCGCCTGGGCGCCCGGGTGAAGACCGACTCGCTGGGCCGTCCGCTCAAGGAAGGCGATCGCGTCGCCTACACGTACTTCTACCCGTGCGGCCGCTGCTACGCCTGCCTCAACAAGGAGCCGGCCGACTGCCCGGCCAAGATCGAGCGGCCGCGCGGGACCGGGCGAGTTCCCGCACTTCCACGGCGCCTTCGCCGAGTACTACTATCTGCGGCCCGGCGGCCACCTCTTCAAGGTGCCGGACGAGCTGCCCGACGCGCTGGTGTCGCCGGTGAACTGCGCGCTGGCCCAGGTGATCTTCGGGCTGCACCAGGCCGGCCTCCGCTTCGGCGGTACGCGTGGTCATCCAGGGCGCGGGCGGCCTCGGCGTGCAGGCCGCCGCGGTGGCCAAGGACATGGGCGCGGCCTCCGTGATCGTGGTCGACCAGATCCCGGGCCGGCTGGAGCTGGCCCGGGCGTTCGGCGCCGACCACACGATCAACCTCAAGGAGGTGCCCGAGCGCAAGGACCGCGTCGAGCTGGTGCGCACAGCAGACGGGCGGGGCCGGCGCCGACGTCGCCTGCGACTTCGTGGGCTTCCCGCAGGTGATCCCCGAGGGGCATCGAGATGCTGCGCACCGGCGGGACGTACCTCGAGATCGGCACCATCAGCCGCGGCGCCAAGATCGAGCTCGAGCCCGCCCAGCTCGTGTGGGGCGCCAAGAAGATCGTCGGCGTCATCATGTACGATGCGTGGGTGATTCCCGCGCGCCCTCGACTTCCTCGTCCGCAACCGCGCGCGGTGGCCCTTCGACCGGCTGGTGTCCCACACCTATCCCCTGGAGCAGATCAACGAGGCCTTCGCCGATTCCGAGTGGCACGGCCGGGAAACCACCACCATCACGCGGGCGGCACTGGTGCCATGAAAGAACTACGCAAGCGTCTCGAGCGGGAGCGGCAGATGACGGCGAGCCGGCTGCGCCAGATGGGCGGCTCGATCACGCTGGAGGAGGCGGCCACGCCGGCCGACAGCGTGTGGGACGAGGCCGATCACATCCAGGCCAGCGAGCAGCGCGAGATGGGCCTGATGAGCCGCGAGCGGCTCGTCGAGCGTATCGAGCGGCTGACGGCAGCGCTCAAGCGCATCGACGAGGGCACCTACGGCACCTGCGTGGAATGCGGTAAGCCGATCGGACAGGCTCGCCTGAAGGCCATCATCGAGGTGGCCACCTGCGTCAGCTGCCAGGAGAAGATCGAGCGCGGCGGCGACGCCTAGCGCGCGCAGCCGCCCGCTGGCACGTGCCTTGCGGTCACAAGATCCGTCGCTCTCGAGCGAAGGGGATTTGTCTCGTGACCGATCGAAGCTTCGACGCCGCGCTGCAGACGCGCATGCTGGCCGATGTCGCCGCGGCGGTGGCCTGGGCGCCGGACGCCAGCTCGGCACTGCGCCGGGTGGCCGAGCTGCTGGTCCCGGGCCTCGCCGACTGGTGCGCGATCGACCTCGTCGAGGACGAGACGACCTGCCGGCGGGTGACCGTCGTGCACGCGGATCCCCGACAGCACGCGCGGGGCGCCGGGCTGCTCGGGCTGTGGGCGCCTGATCCGGGCCGTCCCGGCGTCGCCCGCGTAGTGCGGACCGGGCGGCCTCACCTCGTTGCCGACGGGTCCGACGCGGCTGCCCTGGTGTCCGGCAACGACAGCGCCGGCGCCCGTCTGGTCAGCGAGCTGGGCGTGGTCAGCTACGTGTCGGTGCCGCTCCGGGTCGACGACCGCCCGCTCGGCGCGCTGACGCTCGTCGTCGCCGACGATCGGCGGCGCCTCGCCGGCGGCGACGTCGCGTTCGCCCAGACGCTGGCCCGCCTGGCCGGGCTCTGCGTCGCCAACGAGCGCCTGCAGTACATCCGCGCCGACACCAGCCGGCACCATGACGAGCTGCTGGCCGTGCTCTCGCATCAGCTCCGCACGCCACTCACGGCCATGCTGGCCTGGCTGCAGGTCGTCCGTCGTCTCGACACCGGCGCCGCCGTGCACGCGCTCGACACGATCGAGCGCAACGGGCGCGCGCTGGGGCGGCTCGTCGACGACCTCCTGGACACCGCGCGTATCCTCACCGGCAAGATCTCGATCGAGCGACGGCCGCTGGATCTGACCAGCCTCGTCACCGGTGCGGTGGCGAGCCAGCGCACGGCCGCTCGCGCCAAGGGCGTGCGCCTCGAACTCGACCTCGACCCGCTTCACGCGGGGTATGCCGGCGATCGTCGGCGCTTGGAACAGATCCTGGCGGCGCTGCTCGACAACGCGCTCAAATTCACGCCGGCCGGCGGACGCGTCGTGGCCCGGCTCGACGCTGACGACCGCCGCGCGCGCATCCGCGTGATCGACAGCGGGCGCGGCATCCCGGCCGCACTGCTCCCGCACGTGTTCGACTCGTTCCGGCGCGGTGATCGGGACGCCGGACTCGGCCTGGGCCTGGCCGTCGCCCGCGACCTCGTCACCCTGCACGGCGGCACCCTCGAGGCGGCGAGCGGCGGCGCCGATCGTGGCGCCACCTTCACGGTGCGGCTCCCGCTGTCGACGTGAGCGCGGTGGGTGTGTCGATTCGTCCACTCTAGCCGCGCCATCGACCGCGTGCGATCGTCGGCGCGTGACGCTGTATACGCGCCATCAGCTCCTACTGATCCTGCTCCTCGCCGGCGCGGCCGGCGCCGGCCTCGTCGTCGATCACTGGCGACGCACGCGGCCTGAACTGGCTGCGCACCTCGAGACCCTCGATCGCGCCGAGCCGCGCCCACCCGCGCCGAGCGCACCGGCGCGACGCCCTCGCACCGGCCCGCCGGCACAGCCGCTCGACCTCAATCGCGCCACCGAGCCTGAGCTGGCCCGCTTGCCCGGCGTGAGCGCAGCGCTGGCCGCGCGGATCGTCGCCGGGCGTCCGTTCGCCGACGTCGAGGAGCTGGGCCGGGTCAAGGGACTGCGGCGCACGACCCTCGACCGCCTGCGGCCGCACGTGGTGGCCGGGCCGCCATGACCGCCGGGCGCGGCTGGCCGCTGGTGCCGCTGGCAGTCGCGTTCGGCGGCGGCATCGCGGCGGCACCGCTGGCGTCGCTGGGCGGCGCCTGGGCGTTGTGGGCGGTGGCGGCCGCGGCCGGCGGCGCGCTGCTGATGCTGGCGCGGCCGCTGGCGGCGACGGCCGCGGTGCTGCTGGCGGTGGGCACGGTCGGCGTGCTGCGCGGGCTGGCGCCGCCGGCGCCGGCCGATCATGTCAGCCGGCTCGCGGTACCACGCACCGCCCGTGTCGAGGCGCGGCTGGCCGACGAGCCGACCCGGTGGACGGGGGAGCGGGCGCGGCTCCTCGTCGAGGTCGAGCGGATCGACGGCGAGCCGCGCTCCGGAGAACTGCAGCTCACCGCCTACGGTCCGCTGCCCACGCTCACGACGGGCCAGCGGATCTCGGTCGAGGCGCGGCTCGACCGGCCGGTCGGCTTCCGCAATCCCGGCACCTACGACCACGCCGAGCGGCTACGCCGACACGGTATCGAGGTCGTGGGCACCGTGCGCGCCGAGCGGATCACCCCACTCGACGCCCGCGAGCCCGGGTGGCCGGTGCGCCTGCGGCGGCGCGCGGTCGACGCCATGCGGGAGACGCTGCCGCCAGTGTCGGCCGCGCTCATGGCCGGGCTGCTCCTGGGCGAGCGCACGAATCTGCCGCCCGACGTCGACGCGGCCTTCCGCCGGGCCGGCGTCTACCACGTCCTGGCGGTCTCGGGCTTCAACGTCGCGCTGGTGGCCTCCACCGTGTGGGCGCTGCTGGCGCTGGCTCGGGCGCCGCGGCGGCTGGCGGCGCTGGGAGCGCTGATCGTGGTGGTCGGATTCGCCGCGGTGGTCGGATCCCAGCCCTCGGTGCTCCGCGCCACGCTGATGGCCGTCCTGGTACTCCTGGCCCTGCTGCTCGAGCGCGACGCCGCCGTGCTGAACAGTCTCGCCCTGGCCGCACTGGTCATCCTGGCCGCGCGCCCGGCCGACCTGCACGATCCCGGCTTCCAGCTCTCGTTCGCCGCCACCGCTGGCATCGTGCTGGCGCCGCTACCGCGCCGTGGTCTCGCCGGCGCGCTCGCGGTCAGCGCGGCCGCCCAGCTCGCCGTGCTACCGATCGGCCTGGCCCACTTCAACCAGCTCTCGACCATCGGCGTGCTGGCCAACCTCGCCGTGGTCCCGCTGGCCGGGCTCGCCACGGTCCTCGGGCTGGTCGCCGTCGCAGCAGGACCGCTCAGCGCGACGTTGGCGGGGTGGCTGTTCGCCGCGGCCTGGCCGGTACTGCTCGGATTGCGCGGCGTGGTGTCGGCGGCGGCAGCGGTTCCGGGCGCGGTCATCCACCTGCCAGCGCCGGGCCCCCTCGCGATCGCATGCTACGTGGCCGCGCTGGGGCTGGCACTCGTCGCCTGGCGCCGCCGCACCACGCACGTGCGTTGGGGCCGGAGGCTCAGCGCGGCAGCGCTGGCCCTCGTCGCCATCAGCGCGCTCACCACGCTGTGGCCGGCCTTGCGACCGGCCGACGGTCGGCTGCGGGTGAGCGTGCTGGACGTCGGCCAGGGCGACGCCATCGTCGTGGAGGGGCCCGACGGCCGGACCCTGCTCGTCGACGCGGGTGCCGGCGGACCTCACCGCCTCGACGTCGGCGAGCGCGTCGTCGCCCCGTTCCTGTGGAACCGGGGCGTGCTGCGGCTGACGGCGGTCGTCGTCACCCACGCCGACACTGACCACGCCGGCGGCATCGAGGCCATCCGTGCGCGCTTCAGCGTACGCGAGGCGTGGGACGGCAGCGCCGGTGAGCCGCTCGCCCTCGGCGGCGCTCTCGTCACCGCGTTGCCCACCGCCGTCGGCCGCAATGACGGAGCCCGCGTGCTCCGCGTCGACCTCGGCCTCGTCTCGATCCTGCTCACCTCCGACGTCGAGCGCGCCGGCGAGCACGCCCTGATCGCCTCGGGGGTCCCTCTGGGGGCCACCGCCCTCAAGGTGGCCCACCACGGCTCCCGCACCTCCAGCAGCCCGCCCCTGCTGGCCGCCGTCCGCCCCTCGGTGGCCCTCGTGTCCGTCGGTGCCCGCAATTCCTACGGGCACCCCGACCCGGATGTCCTGGCCCGCCTGGAGGCCGTCGGCGCCGACGTCTACCGCACCGATCAGGACGGCGCGCTCCTCCTGGAGACCGACGGCCGGCGGCTCGCCGTCACCCGCTGGGTCTCGCGCGCCACGACCAGCTACTGCGTCGATCCCGACACCCCGTGCTGACGGGTGGGGGCCACTTCCGGCCGTCGCCAACCCTGATAGAATCCGCGGCATGGCGAACGTCAACGAGCACTACCTGAAGCTCAAGAGCAGCTACCTCTTCAGCGAGATCGCCCGGCGCGTGCGCGAGTTCCAGGAGGTCCACGCCGATGCGCGCATCATCCGGCTCGGCATCGGCGATGTCACCCAGCCGCTGCCATCGAGCGTCATCCGCGCCTTGCACGAGGCCGTCGACGAGATGGCGCGCGCGGAGACGTTCCGGGGCTACGGCCCCGAGACCGGCTACGACTTCCTGACCGCGCTGGTCGCCAAGCACGACTATGGCTCCCGCGGAGTCTCGATCGCGCCGGACGAGATCATCGTGAGCGATGGCAGCAAGAGCGACAGCGGCAACATCCAGGAGATCTTCGCCGCCGACGCCACGGTCGCCCTCACCGATCCCGTCTACCCGGTCTATCTCGACAGCAACGTCATGGCCGGGCGCGCCGGCACCGCCGACGAGCGCGGGCGGTACAGCCGGGTGGTCTACATGCCGTGCACGGCCGAGAACGGATTCCAGCCGGCGCTCCCCGACCGGCCGGTCGACATGGTCTATCTCTGCTTCCCCAACAATCCCACCGGCTCCGTGCTGACCCGGCCCCAGCTGAAGCGGTGGGTCGACTGGGCCCGGCAGAACGGCGCCGTCCTGCTCTTCGACGCCGCCTACGAGGCGTACATCCGCGAGCCGGAGATCCCCCACTCGATCTACGAGGTCGAGGGGGCGCGCGAGGTGGCCATCGAGTTCCGCTCGTTCTCGAAGAGCGCGGGGTTCACGGGGACCCGGTGCGCGTTCACCGTCGTGCCCAAGGACGTGATGGGGCGCACCGCCGCCGGCGAGCGCGTGCCGCTGAACGGGCTGTGGGTGCGCCGCCAGTCGACGAAGTTCAACAGCGTGCCGTATATCATCCAGAAGGCCGCCGCCGCCGTCTACACGGAAGAAGGACAGCGGGAGGTGCGCGGCCTCGTCGACTTCTACATGGAGAACGCGCGCATCATCCGCACCGGCCTGGAGGGCGCCGGCCTCACCGTCTACGGTGGCCGCAACGCACCCTACATCTGGGTCAAGACGCCGCCCGGTCTGTCCTCGTGGGACTTCTTCGACAAGCTCCTCAACGAGGCCCACGTCGTCGGCACGCCCGGCTCGGGGTTCGGTCCCAGCGGCGAGGGATACTTCCGGCTGACGGCCTTCGGCTCCCGCGACCAGACCGAGGAAGCCATCGGCCGCGTGACCTCCCGGCTCAAGCGGTAGCCGGCGGTCGCGCTCGAATCCGCGCCGGCGACGCGACGGATCCGCATCCGAGCGACGAGGGACGAGCGAGGGCACGGCGATGCGCGCGCCAGCCCGGAGATCGACGCGCTCCTCGACACTCTGCTCGCCGAGGTGTGCGCGATTCTCGGATCGACGCTTGGTGGGGGTGTATCTCGACGGCTCGTGCACGCCGGAGGGCGGCTACTGGACCCTCCATCGCCACGTGCTGCGGCAGCACGGCGTGGTGGTGATGGGGCCGCCCCCGGCGACACTCATCGATCCGGTTTCACCCGGCGAGCTCCGGCAGGCCGTGGCCGACGTCCTGGATGACTGGTGGCGACCGATGCGCGACGATCCGACCCGGCTGCGAGCGTGGGGTATCGCTGCTACGCCGTCCTCACGATGTGCCGGATGCTCTACACGCTCCACCACGGCGCGATCGTCTCGAAACCGGTGGCCGCGCGCTGGGTTGAGGCGACGCTCGATCCTCGGTGGATACCGCTGATCCGCGACGCCCGGGCGTGGTCGGCCGCCGCCCCGCCCGACCTGACGGCGACCCTGGAGCTGATTCGCCATACGCACGCCCGCAGCCGCTGAAGCCACCGGAAGGGGGACGAAGTCCCCCTCCGGGCTAGTCTCGGCAGTTCGACCAGTCGAAGGTGAGGATGCTGACGCGGTAAGAAGCGGCGGGGGCAACGCGCGCCGTGAAGTGGGTGCGGTGCAGCGGGACGACCACACCCATCACCCACGCGCGGGACGTGCCGACGACGGCGCCGCCGGCGTCGAGGCGCTCGACGAGGATCTGCATCCGGTCGACCGGGACGTTGCCGACGTTGTCGACGTGACCGGCGATCTCGGAGCCGCGCGGGCCCGACGTGGCCCGCCACTCCAGGCGGAAGTACTCGGCGATCGTCGCGTCGGCGTGGACGGGACCGGCGGTGCCGACGGCGGGGAGCAGCGCGGCCACCGCCGCCAGGAGCGCGACCAGCCTGGCCATGCGCATCTCCGGCCTACGTCTCGTAGGCTCGCTCGTACTGCGAGCGCAGGCGCTCCAGTTCTTCGGGATCGAGACGCATGCCGAGCGACAGCCCCATCTCGCCCAGGATGGTCTTGATCTCGTTCAGCGACTTCTTGCCGAAGTTCTTGGTCTTCAGCAGCTCGGCCTCGGTCTTCTGCACGAGATCGGCGATGGTGCGGATGTTGGCCGTCTTCAGGCAATTCGACGCGCGTACCGACAGCTCGAGCTCGTCGACGTTGCGGAAGAGGTTGTCGTTCAGCTCCGTCCGCGGGCGCGCCTCGTCGCGGCCGGTCTCCTCCTCCTCGGGCACCGCCTCCGGGAAGTCCATCAGCAGGCTGAAGTGATCCTGCAGGATGCGCGAGGCCTCGCCCACGGCGACCGCCGGCGTCACGCTGCCGTCGGTCCACACCTCGAGCACGAGGCGCTCCGGCGGCTCCTGCCCGGCCGGCGCGGTGCCGATCGGCTCCACCGTGAAGTTGACGCGCTTGACCGGCGAGAAGTCGGCGTCGAGCAGGATGGCGTTGATGGGCAGCGCCTCCGGCTCGCGCTTCTCGGCCGACACGTAGCCACGGCCGCGCTCGATGCAGACCTCCATCTCCAGCGCGCCGTCCTTGTCCAGCGTCGAGAGGGGGACGTCGGGCGTGAGGACCTCCACGTCGGCGTCGGGCTCGAAGTCGCCCGCCTTCACCTGGCCGCCACCCTGGGCCTTCAATCTCAGGATCTTGGGGCGGTTGACGTGCAGGGCGAAGACCACCTTGCGGAGGTTCAGGATGATGTCGAGCGTGTCCTCGGTGACTCCCGGCATGTGCGAGAACTCGTGCAGGACGTTCTCGATCTTGACCCACGTCGGCGCCGCCCCGTGGATGGCCGACAGCAACACCCGACGGTAGGCGATGCCGACCGTCAGTGCGAACCCGGCCTCGAAAGCCTCGATGGCAAGCTTGCCGTAGGTCTTGTCGGACTGGATCCAGTCGTGGCGCGCGGGGAGCTGAAGCTCGAGCATGAGACCCCCTTCAAAAGGTGTGTGGCCGACCGCATGACAGCGAAATCCAGGGCTTACCGTCCAGGCCCGACAGTATATCAGACAAGTCGCGGGAGTTGCGCCTTGCGTCACCAGCGGTAGGGCGCGGGCCGGCCCTCGGGGTAGACTCAAAATATCATGCTCGTGCGAGGTCTCGCCCTACTCACCCTCGTGGGACTGGCACTCGTGTCGGGGCTGGCCTGGCTGGCGGTGAACCCCACGCCGGCTGTCCAGGCCGGCCCTCTGGTCATCGAGATCCCCGCCCACGAGAGCGTGCTCGGTATCGCGACCCGGCTGGCCGAGGCGGACGTGGTTCACAGCCGCCTGGCGTTCCTGGCGCTCGCGGGCGGGCGCGGCCGCATCCGACAGCTCAAGGCCGGCGAGTACGAAATCCCCCGCGACGCCACCACCCTCGACGTCATCAACCTGCTGGTGAGCGGGCGCGTGCGGCAGCACGTCGTGCTCCATCCCGAGGGGGCGACCGTGGCCGAGCTGGCCCGACTGCTGGAGGGCGAGCGCCTGGCCCGGGCCGACGACATCGTCCGGGCGGCCGGTGACGAGAAGCTGCGGCGCGCGCTCGACGTCAACGGCGCCAGCCTCGAGGGCTACCTGTTCCCCGACACCTACCAGTTCGTGCGCGGCCTCTCGGCCGATGAGATCCTGGGGCGAATGGTCCAGCGGCTGCGCACGAAGATCACCCCCGAGCTGCTTGACCGGGCCCGGGCTCGCGGCCTCGACCTGCACCAGCTCCTCACGCTGGCCTCCATCATCGAGCGCGAGGCCATCGATCCCGAGGAGCAGCGGCTGATCTCCGCGGTGTTCTGGAACCGGCTGCGGCTGGACATGCCGCTGCAGGCCGATCCGACCGTGCAATACGCGGTGGCCAAGGAGCGGCGGACGCTCACCCGCACCGACCTCGCGACCGATCATCCGTACAACACGTACACACGCCGAGGCCTGCCACCCGGCCCCATCGCCAGCCCCGGTCTCGGCGCGCTGGAGGCGGCGGTCGACCCGGCGCCGGTCGGCTATCTCTATTTCGTGGCCCGTGACGATCGGCGCCACACCTTCTCCACGACAGTGGCCGAGCACAACAAGGCGGTACTGCGCTACCGGCTGATGCGGCGCGCGTCATGAGCGCGCACGTGGCCGGCCCCGTCCTCGTGGCGCTGATGCTGGCCGGCTGCGCCACCTCCACGCTGCAGGGCCGGGACGCGCTCGGCCGCGGCAGCTACGGCGAGGCCGCCGAGCGATTCGAGGAGTCGCTGGCGAGAGAGCCCGGCCGTGTCGCCGACCTGATCGGGCTCGGGATCGCCCGCTACAAGCTCGGCGCGCTCGACGAGGCCCGGGCCGCGTTCGAGGAGGCGCTCGCCCAGAGGCCCGACCTTCCGCCCGCGCATCTTTACCTGGCGATGATCGCCATCCGGCGCGGGGACGCCGCCGCCGATACGCACCTGGCTCGCTACCTGGGGCTCGGCCCCCCACCCCGCCTGGCGGCCCAGGTCGAACGGGCGCGCCGCATCCAAGCAAGTGCCCTCACGCCGGATCTGCGCGACTACATCGCCGCCGCCCTGGAAGACGGCTATCAATGGGCCGGCGAGGTCGCTGGCGCCGTGCAGGCCGCCCGCGCTGCCGAATGGCGGCGCATCTCCGACGAGCGGATCTTTCTGCTGCCGCGCTACTGTCGCTGCTAGCCTCGGCGGCGCGTCCCAGGGGCCCGCCGCCTATACACTCCCCCACCCCCGTGCTATAAAACCCGCGACATGTCGCGCTCGACGGCCCTGTCTCCCACTTCCGGCGTGGCCGGCGCGGTCGCGCCGTTTCCTTTCGTGTACCAGGCGTTGCGGACACCGGCCCGGGCCGCGCTGGCGCGCTGGTTCGGCCTCCGGGTGGAAGGGCTGGAGCACCTGCCCAGCGACGGCCCGTACATCCTCGCCGCCAACCACCACAACTACCTGGACGGGGTCGTGCTGGCGGCCGCGCTGCCTCGCCCCATCGCCTTCATGGTGATGCCGCGCGTGTGGCGGGCGACACCGCTGCACCCGCTGCTGCACCGGCAGATCGGCTCGATCCAGATCAACCTCGAACGCCCCGACGTCGGCGCCCTCCGCGGGGCCCTGCGGGCGCTCGACCGCGGGGTCGTCGTCGGCATCTTCCCGGAGGGTCCGTTCAGCGTGCGCGGATGCCTCGAGCGCGGCCTGCCCGGCGTCGGACTGCTGGCGCCTGCGGGCCGGCGTGCCGGTGGTGCCGGCCGGCATCCAGGGCACCTTCCAGGCGCTGGTGGGCCGGCGTGGCTACATTCCCCGCCGGCATCCGCTGGCGGTCGCCTTCGGCCCGCCCCGGCGCTTTCTGCGCGAGGCTGGCCACGGTCGGGTCGCCCGCGGCCGCATCACCCAGCGGATCATGGACGACATCGCAGCCCTGCTGCCATGACGTCGGCCCCGACCGCACGCTGGCGCGCGCGGCGCTGGGCGGCGCGGCCGATCCGACCGCCGCGCGGTTCACCGGCTCGCTGGCGTTCGACCGGCGGCTGTGGCCTCACGACATCGAGGGCAGCGTGGCGTGGGCCGGCGCGCTGGCCCGGGCCGGCCTGCTCACCGAGAGCGAGCGCGACGCGATCGTCGGCCGGCCTCGGCGCCGTCCGCGCCGAGCTGGAGGCCGGCACGTTCCCGTTCCGGCCCGAGCTCGAGGACATCCACATGAACGTGGAGCGGCGGCTCCTCGAGCTGGTGGGCGAGGTCGCCGGCAAGCTGCACACCGGCCGCTCGCGCAATGACCAGATCGCGCTGGACGAGCGGCTGTACCTCAAGACCGTGGCCGTCGGCACCGGCGAGGGGCTGCGCGCGATCCAGCAGGCGCTGCTGGCCCGGGCGGCCGAGACGGTCGAGGCGCCGATGCCCGGCTACACGCACATGCAGCGGGCTCAGCCCGTCGTGATGGCCCATCACCTCCTCGCCTACGTGTGGATGCTGCAGCGCGACCGGGAGCGGTTCGCGGCTGCTGCGACCCGCGCCGACGTGCTGCCGCTCGGCGCCGCCGCCCTGGCCGGCACGGCGTTTCCGATCGACCGCGAGGCGCTCGCGCGCGACCTCGGGTTCGGCACCGTGTCGCCGAACAGCCTCGACGCCGTCAGCGATCGCGACTACGTGCTGGAGTACCTGGCCGCCGCCGCCATCACCGGCATGCACCTCTCCCGGCTGGCCGCCGACCTCGCCCTGTGGGCGACGGCCGAGTTCGGCTTCGTGGAGATCTCCGACGCGTTCGCCACCGGCTCGTCGATCATGCCGCAGAAGAAGAACCCGGACGTGGCCGAGCTGATCCGGGGCAAGAGCGGCCGCCTCTACGGCAACCTCCTGGCGGTGTTGACGGCGATGAAGGGGCTGCCGCTCGCCTACAACTCGGACATGCAGGAGGACAAGGAGGCCTTCTTCGACTCCGTCGACACGCTGGCGGCGATCGCCGGGGTGCTGCCACCCATGCTGGCCTCGCTCACCTTCCGCACCGACCGCATGCGGGCCGCGGCCGGCGAGAACTTCGCGACGGCGACCGACCTGGCCGACTATCTTGTGCGCAAGGGACTGCCGTTCCGCGAGGGCCACGAGATCGTCGGCAAGGTGGTGCGCTACGCGCTCGAGCGCGGTGTGACGCTGGAGCAGCTCGGCCTCGACGAGCTGCAGCGCTTCTCCGACCGGTTCGCCGCCGACGTCCACGGAGCGCTCACGGTCGAGGCCTCGCTGCGCGCGCGCGCGGTGACCGGCGGCACCGCGCCCGAGGCGGTCCGGCGCGCACTGGCCCAGGCGCGCCGGCTCGTCGGCGCGGCCGGTGTGAGCGCGCCCCCTCTCTCTCCGGGCGCCCCGGCGCAGCCGTGACGCGCCTGCCCCTCGTGTGAGCGCCGCTCGCCGACCGGCGCTGGCGCCGGTCCTGGTCGCCCTCCTCCTGCTGGTCGCCCTCGGCGCCTGCGGCCGCAAGGGCCCGCCGGTGGCCCCGGAGCGTCGTGTCCCCTCGCCCGTCAGCGACCTGAGCGGCACCGTGCGCGAGGGCGGCGTGGAGCTGTCGTGGTCGGTGCCGCGGCGCCGCGTGGACAACACCCGGCTGCTCGACCTCGGCGTGGCCCGCGTCTTCCGCACCGACGACGCCGGCCAGGGCGATCCCAAGCCGGCGCTGCTGAGCCACGACCGCGTCGCCGGCTACACGGAGGTCGGCACCGTGCAGCTCGGCGACCCGCCCTCGCCGCAGATGCAGGGCAATCGCGTCGTCTTCAGCGACCGTCGCAATCTCACCGTCGGCCGACGCTACACCTACGTGGTGGTCACCGCCGACGCGCTGGGCCGCACGAGCCCCCCATCGGCGCGGCTCAGCCTGACCTTCGCGGCGGGACCGGAGCCGCCCACGGACCTGCAGGCCGTGCCGGGCGAGCGCCAGGTGCGCCTGAGCTGGCAACCACCCGCCCGGTTCACCGACGGCAGCCCCGTGCCCGGCCCGCTGGTCTACGAGGTCCTCCGCGCGCCGACGGCGGACGCGCCGTTGGCCCCCATCGCCCGCACGGCTCCCGGTGTCACCACCATGACCGACCGCGGGCTCGAGAACGAGCGGGCCTATCACTACGCGGTCCGGGCGGTCCGGCAGGAGGGCTCGACCCAGATCGAGGGCGAGCCGACGGCTCGCGTCGTCGGCACCCCCACCGACGTCACCGCGCCGGCGCCGGCCGCCGATCTGGTCGCCATCCCCTCGCAGGATACCGTCCGGCTGTCGTGGACGCCCAGCCCCGACGCCGACGTGGCCGCCCATGTCGTCTATCGCGCCACCGGCAGCGGGCCGTTCACGCGGGTGGGCTCGGTACGGGCCCCGGGCACCACCTTCACCGACCGCGACGTGCCGCCCGGCACCTACCGCTACGCGGTGACCGCCCAGGACGCCAGCGTGCGCGCCAACGAGAGCGCTCGCTCCAACGAGGTCGACGTCACGGTCCCCTGAGACGCCGGCGCGCCTTGACTTCATCCTCGAAAAAGGCAACGATCACCTTCACATGAGCGTCCACCGGGGGGACGAAGATATGAGCCAGACGACGTTTCAGGGATCGTTCGTCGCGTTGGTCACCCCGTTCCGCAACGGTCGCATCGACGAGGCCAAGCTCCGCGAGCTGGTCGAGTTCCACGTCACCCACGGCACCGACGGCCTGATCCCGTGCGGCACCACGGGCGAGTCGCCGACGCTGACCCACGACGAGCACCGGCGCGTGGTCGAGGTGGTGGTCGACGCCGCCCGCAAGCGCGTGCACGTCATCGCCGGCTCCGGCTCCAACTCGACGGCCGAGGCGATCGAGCTCACGAAGCACGCCGAGCAGGCGGGCGCCAGCGGCGTGCTGGTCGTGAACCCGTACTACAACAAGCCGACGCAGGAAGGGCTGTACCGCCATTTCCGCGCCGTGGCCGAGTCGGTGGCGATCCCGGTGATCACCTACAACATCGCCAGCCGCACCGCCGTCAACGTGGAGACGGCCACGATGGCGCGCCTGGCCCGTGACTGCAAGAACATCGTCGGGGTGAAGGAAGCCTCGGGCAGTCTCGACCAGATGAGCCAGGTGATCGCCGCCTGCGGCCCGACCTTCACGGTGCTCTCCGGCGACGACAACATCACGCTGCCGCTCATGGCCATCGGCGGCCACGGCGTGATCTCGGTCATCGCCAACATCGTGCCCCGCGAGACCGCCGACATGGTCCACGCCGCCCTCGACGGTGACTTCAAGCGCGCCCGCGAGCTGCACTATCGGCTGTTCCCGCTGGCCCGGGCCGCCTTCCTCGAGACGAATCCGATTCCCATCAAGGAAGCGATGGCGATGGCCGGCATGCTGGAGCCCGAGTTCCGGCTGCCCATGTGCCGGATGAGCGACGCGAACCGCGAGACGCTGCGCGGGATCCTCCGGCAGTACGCGCTCGTCAAGTAACCCGGCGGACGCCTCTTCATGACGGTTGATTCGACGACCGTCGGCGCCCCCGTCGGTCTCGTCGTCGGGGGGGCCGCCGGTCGGATGGGCACCCGCATCGTCGCCCTCACCCGCGAGCGCGCCGATCTGCGCGTGGTCGCCGCCCTGGAGGCGGCCGGTCATGCCGCCCTCGGCGCCGACGCCGGCGAGACCGCCCAGGTCGGCCGCGCCGGCGTGCCGATCACCAGCGACGCCGCCGCCGCCATCACCGCCGGCCGGGTCCTCGTCGAGTTCTCCGTGCCCGAGGCCTCGATCGAGCATCTGCGCCTCGCCGCCGCCGCCGGGGCGGCGGCCGTGATCGGCACCACCGGCTTCTCGCCCGCCCAGCGCTCCGAGATCACGACGCTGGCCCGCCGGGCCGCCATCATGCAGGCGCCCAACATGTCGGTGGCCGTCACCCTGGCCTTCAAGCTGCTGCCCATCATGGCCCGTGCCCTCGGCGAGGACTACGACGTCGAGATCACCGAAATCCACCACCGGTTCAAGAAGGACGCGCCGAGCGGCACCGCCGTGCGCATGGCCGAGCTGGTGGCCGAGGCGCTGGGCCGCGACATCGCCAAGGTCGGCGTCTACGGCCGCCAGGGACTCCCGGGGGAGCGCACCGGCCAGGAAATCGGCGTGATGTCGCTGCGCTCGGGCGACGTCGTGGGCGAGCACACGGTGTCGTTCGGCGCGCTGGGGGAGCGGCTGGAGCTCACGCACCGCGCCCACAGCCGCGATACCTTCGCCCGCGGCGCCCTGCGGGCGGCGGGCTGGGTGGCCGGCCGCGCGCCCGGCCTCTACTCGATGGCCGACGTGCTTGGCCTCGCCTGAGCCGTGCAGATCGTCCGCTTCCGCGTCGAGAACAAGACCCGCTACGGCGCCCTGGAGGGCGCGGGCGTGGTCGAGTACGCGGGTACGCCGTGGAGCGTCTTCCGGCGCGGCCGACGCCGCTATGCGCTGCGCCAGGTGGTGCTGCTGGCGCCGGTGCAGCCCACCAAGATCGTCGGTGTCGGTCTCAACCATCGCGAGCACGCGGTCGGCCTCGGCCTGGCCGTACCCGACGAGCCGCTGCTGTTCTTCAAGCCGGTCACCGCGCTGGTCGGGCCCGGTGACCCCATCGTGGCACCGACGGCGAGCAAGCACGTCGAGTGCGAGGCCACGCTGGCCGCGGTGATCAAGCGGCGCTGCCGCCACGTGCCGGCCGCGCGGGCCCGCGAGTACGTGCTCGGCTACGCCGGCCTCAACGACGTGACCGCGCGAGACATCCAGGACCGCGGCGGTGACTGGACGCGGGCCCGGGCGTTCGACACGTTCTGCCCGGTCGGGCCGTGCATCGCGACCGATGTCGATCCGCACGCCGCCACGCTGGAGACGTGGGTGAACGGCGCGCCGCGGGTTTCGGCCTCGACGGCGGGGCTGGTGCTGCCGGTGGAGGAGATCGTGGCGCGGCTGTCCGAGATCATGACGCTGCTGCCGGGTGACGTGGTCGCCATCGGTGCTCCCGGCGCCTCCGGACCGGTAGACGCCGGCGACCGCGTCGAGATCCGCATCGCCGGGGTCGGCGCTCTGCGCAACCCCGTGGTCCGGCTGTGACGACGGACCGGCTGCGGCTGGAGGACGTGCGCTTCTACGGGCACCACGGCGTCAGCAAGGCAGAGCAGACGGTGGGGGTGTGGTTCTCGGTCGACGCCGAGCTGACCGTCGACCTGGCGCCGGCCGCGGTGTCGGACGACCTCGCCGCCGCCGTCGACTACGGCGACGTCGCCCGCCGCATCGTGGAGATCGGCACCGAGGGGCGCGTGAACCTCATCGAGCGGCTGGCCGGGCGGATCGCCCAGGCGCTGCTGCGTGAGTTCCCCACCGAGGAAGTGCGCGTGCGGGTACGCAAGCTGACGCCCCCGCTGGAGGGGCTGGTGGGCACCCCCTCGGTCGAGATGGTGCGCAGGCGCTGATGCCCCAGGTCTACCTGTCGCTCGGCTCCAACCTCGGCGACCGGCTCGCCCTCCTGCGCGACGCCGTGCATCGCCTGGGGGCGGCCGGTCTGGCGGTGGTGGCCGCCTCGCCGCTGTACGAGTCGGAGCCGTGGGAGGTGGAGCCGGGCCAGACCGAGAGCGAGCGCCCCTGGTTCCTCAACTGCGTGGTGGCCATCGAGACGTCGCTGCCGCCGCGCATGCTGCTCGAGCACCTGCAGGCGATCGAGACGGCGCTGGGCCGCGCGCGGCCGCCCGGGCTGACGCCGGAGGCGCGGCGCTTCACGGCGCGCACGCTGGACATCGACATCCTGTTCTACGGCGACGAGGTGATCAGCGCCCCCGACGACCTGCACATCCCCCACCTGCTCGCCGCCGAGCGCGCCTTCGTGCTGCGGCCGCTGGCCGACATCGCGCCCGATCTCACCCATCCCACGCTCTACCGCCCCGTGCGCGAGCTGCTGGAGGACCTGGGCGACGAGCACGAGGTGCGGCTGGGTCCCTATCCCCCGCGCTGGTTCGAGCACTGAGCGTGGTCGACGTCGACTTCCAGCACCAGGCCCTGGGGCACCTCGACGCGCTCTACAACTTCGCGATGTACCTGACGAAGCGGCCCACCGACGCCGACGACTTGGTCCAGGAGACGTACCTGCGGGCCTTCCGGTTCTCCCATCGATTCCAGCCGGGAACCCACCTCCGAGCCTGGTTGTTCCAGATTTTGAGAAACACGTTCCTGACGTTCTACCGGGTCCGTGAGCGGGAGTCCCCGATCGCGGAGGACGGCGTCCCCGAGTGGGACGTTCCCATGTTCCACCATGCCCCGGACGACGACGGGATCGCGATGGACGCTCACACCGACCTGGAGCGGGCCCTGCGCCGCCTGCCCGAGGAGTTCCGTACGGTGCTCCTGCTCGCCGAGGTCGAGGGCCTTCCGCTGGAAGAGGTCGCCCGGGTGATGGCCTGCCCGGTCGGGACGGTGAAGTCGAGGATCTTCCGGGCCAAGGAGCGTCTCCGGGGCATGCTGCGCGACTACGAGACGAAATGAACGAACGGAACGACGAGAGCTCCGACGAGGTCCTGAGTCGCCGGCTGGCCGGCGACCTCCGGCGTTACGCCGCCCCCGCCCGCCTGCGGGTGAGCATCGTCGAGGCTGCCACCCCGCGGACGCGCCGCCCGGCCTGGCTGTCGCCCCTGCTGGCGGCGGCGGCGACGGCCATGCTGCTGGCCCTCGTCCTGCTACCGGTGATCCCGCGCATCGTGCCCTCCGACCCGGTCCAGCGCTACGTGCGCGCGGTCGTCAGCGAGCACTCGCGCACGCTCATGTGGGGCGCGCGCCACGGCGAGATCCTGCCGACGGCGCTGCCGTGGCTCCAGCAGGAATCGGGCATCGCGCTGCCCCAGGTCTTCGTCGGTGACGAGCGGCTGGAGTTCGTGGCCGCCGAGCCGGTCTACCTCGAGCGCCAGCGGGGGGTGGCCATCCACTATCGCGACGTCGACGGCCACATGCTCACCTACATCGCCCTGCCGGCGCCGGGGCTGAGCGTGCCTGACCCTGCGCGCGTGCAGATCGGCCGCTGGCGGCCGGCGCTGCTTCGCGACAGCGGCTTCGCGGCCTGGGTGTGGAAGCAGGGCGACGTCGGCTGCTTCCTCGTCTCCGACATGGTCTCCGCCGACGACATCGAGCGCTTCAAGGAGTACTTCACCCGCGTGCGGGCCACGACGGAGCCGGTGCCGGCGTACTGAGGGCCGCGGCCCGTCCGGTCAGAGGGCTCCACCCTCGAACGAGAGAATCTTCACCTGCGGTCCTCCGAAGACGGAGGCGGCGACGCCGGGCTGACCGCTCGCGTAGACCGTCCCGGTGGCGTTGTGGGTGATCAGCTGCGCTCCGTTGAAGTAGACCCGGTGGGTGTTGCCCTGGGATTCCAGACGCAGGCGCCGGGGCGGGTTGCCGATGGCGGCGGTCGCCGAGGCGAGTAGCGTGAAGCTCAGGCTGCCCGTATCGTCGGTCCGGTACAGGCGCACCTCGCCCGCATAGGCGATGGCCAGGTAGCCGCTTCCGTCGCCGGCCCCTTGGGTGCGGGTCGCGACGCCCACCCAGCTCGAGGCCCCGGGGTTCTGGTCGTACGTGATCTCCGCGTACTGATCGGCCCCCACCGCCGGCGTCACCAGTCGTCCCTGGGCGTTCAGGCCGACCGCGAAGGCGCCGTCGCTCTTTCGAAGCTCGGCCCAGGCGCCCGGCGAGTCCCACCGTCCGCCCTCGAGCAGCGGATTCTCCGTCCCGGCGAAGTTACTGGAGGTAGCCGAGGCGCCCGCCACGGAAAACGCGATGACATAGTCGTCGGTGTTGGCGTTGCCCGCGGCGTCCACGCAGCGGACGTTGAACTGGTAGCCGTGGCCCCCGGTCAGCCCGCTCACTACCGTGGCGTGCGTGGTGGATCCCGTCGTCGTGAACGTGTTCAGCATCGACGCGTAGGCCACGCCCGCCTGCGAGCTGTACCGGCACGTCGCCCCTTCACCGGTTGTCAGCCCCAGCGTCGCCTGCGTCGTCTCGGCCGCGAGCGTCCCCGCGGGTTGACCGTTGAACCGCAGTGGCGGTGTCGAGTCGACCGGCGCTCCGCCCAGGCTCCCGCCCTCGAACGAGAGGATCTTCACCTGCGGGCCCCCGAAGACGGAGGCGGCGATGCCCGGCTGACCGTTCGCATAGATCGTCCCGGTGGCGGCATGGACGATCACCTGCGTGCCGTTGAAGTAGACCCGGTTGACGTTGCCTTCGGATTCGAGCCGCAGCCGCCGGGGGGCATTGCCGATGGCGGCGCTCGCCGAGGCCAGCAGCGTGAAGGCCAGGCTTCCGTTGTCATCGGACCGGTACAGGCGAACCTCGCCCGCATAGGCGATGGCCAGATAGCCGCTGCCGTTGCTGGCTCCCTGGATTCGGGTCGCGACCCCCACCCAGCTCGCGGTGCCGGGGTCCTGGTCGTACGTGATCTCCGAGTACTGGTCGGCCCCGACCGCCGGCGTCGCCAGCCGTCCCAGGGCATTCAGACCGACCGCAAAGGCCCCATTGCTCGCGCGCAGATCGGCCCACGCGCCCGGCGAGTCCCACCGGCCGCCCTCGGAGAGCGAGCTCTCCGTCGCGGCGAAGGTGCTGGTCGTCGCGGACGCGCTCGCCACGAAGAACGCGATGATGTAGTCGTCGACGTTCGCATTGCCGGCCCCGTCCACACAGCGGACGTAGAACTGGTAGCCGTGGCCTCCGGTCAGGGCGCTCACCAGCGTCGTGTGCGCTGTCGTTCCCGTCGTCGTGAACGTGTGCGTCATCGACCCGTAGGGCACGCCAGGCTGCGAGCCGTACCGGCACGTCGCGGCCACGCTCGTCGCCAGCCCCACCGTCGCCTGCGTCGTCCCGGCCGGGAGCGTGCCCGTCGGATTGCCGTTGAATCGGGTGGGGCCTCCGCTGGAGGGAGGAGACGGCGTGAAGGTGATGACGCTGACATGCGTCACGAAGCTGATGTTCATGGCGAGCGGCACCGCCAGGAAGTTCCCGCTCGCGTCCAGGCGAAACACCATGTGGTAGCCCTCGTCAGGGACGAGGATGTTGTGACGCAGTGGATCGGAGGCCGTGGGAGCGGGCTCCACGGCCAGGCCAAACGGAATCATCCAGTTGGCGCCGTGACCGACGTTCTGCCACACCACGGTGCTGTCGACGGTCGTGCCTTGCGGCGTGGCGTTCCAGTTCGGTGTGAAGCTCTGGGAGGTGCCGGCGGTCACGACGCGGTGCAGGCGAGCCTGCGCATCGACGCGGATGACGGCGCCGACGGCATACGCGTGATTCGGCTCCCACGCCGGGGCGTTGGCGTTGACGATGGTTTGCGTGTGGCTGGTCAGATCGATCCGGAAGATCCCTGGCGGTGTGCATCCGTAGAACGTCCCCGCCGGAGGCGGGACCTGCGGCGTCGACGGGACCGGGTAACTGAAGACCGTCGTCAGGATATTGCCGTTGGGCTCGACGGCGACGCCCATCGGACACCCGAGTGGAGACGACTGCGCCACCTGCGGCGGGGGCGACGCCGAGGCCGGTCCCCACAGGAGCGTCTGGGTCCCGCCCACCGACAGCTGGATACGGATGATCGCGCCCTTGCCGTTGAACGAGCTCATATCCGCCACGACGAGCGTCCGGGGCACGGACGTGTCGTCGATGGCAATGCCGTAAGGATGGGCCAGGTACGAGCCGGCCGCCGTCGTGTTCTGACAGGCCGCACCGGCCGGATGGACGTTGCACGGGCTTCCCACTGCGATGAGCTCCTGCGCACCGGAGGCCGGATCTACCCGGATGATCTTGCCCGCCTCGTTGATCTCGGGCCGGTCCTCGTCGTAGCCGCTGTCGGCGACGTAGATGTAGCCCGTGTCCCGGTCGATCGCGAGCGCCCAGGGATCTCGGAAGTACCCGGCCTGTGACAGGATGCTCTGGCTGCCCGTCGCGGGATTCACCCGGATCAGTCCGGTCGTGCGGTGAACGGCGATGACGTCACCGTCCGGCGCCAGCGCCGCGCCCACGGTCTTGTGGGCGGGCAACAGCAGGCCGCCCTGCGAGAGGGTGGCCTTCGTCCCCGTCACGGGATCGATGACGCTGATGCTGGCCGCGCCAGGCTCCACGGCCAGGATGTCCCCCAGCTTGAGGACGGCGGCGTCGGCGGATCCGGTCGGCGCGCCCGCCAGCATCACGACCATCGTGATGAGCAGACGCCAGAGGCCTCTCGTCGTCATTCCTTTTCCTCGCGAAGTGCAGGTACGCGTCTGCGTCGACGTGACGTCAACGTGCGACCGACGTGAAGACCGAATCGACGTGAGCGGGATGCGATTGTAGCCCAGCGCGCTCGATCACTTCGGGCAAATAGCGCTCGATTCTTCGACGAAGACTGTAAGACTACTCGACAGCACGCGCAGTCCCACCCGGGTTCCCACGCTCTTGGAGACGCTGTCAAAATTTTCGACTAATCGGCTCATCGTCCCTCGCTCCTCGCGCAGCCCGCCCGTCCCGAACGCGTCCTCGATGCCTGCCCTTTCGCTCGCATAGAGCCAGCGCCAGAGCCGCGCCGCGCCCTGCGAGCAGAGGTTCAGCGCGGCGAGGCAACGCTCGTAATAGCGATAATCGTGCCGAGGCGGGTCGCGCGCTGGGTGTGTTCTGTATGCATCTGATTCTGAATGCGACCAGCTCGCTCAGGCAGGAATCCGATTCGCCGGCCGGCTCGATCGGGGCGCTGCGATCACCCGCTATCAGGGCGTTTTCGCAGGCAGATTCTCAGCTGTCCGGAATTCTTCCACTTCTACGAGTGCCGGCGCGTTCTACGAGCGCCGGCGCGCCGCGAGGATCAGCTCGCACACCTCTCGGATTGCTCCGCGCCCGCCACCGGCGCGCGTGACGTACGCGGCCGCCCGGCGAACCTCCTTGACGGCATCGGCGACTGCGATGGGCAGGCCGACCATCCGCATGGCCGGCAGGTCACCCACGTCGTCACCCACGTAGGCGACGGCGCCCGGCGTCAGGCCGTGGCGAGCGCACAGATCGGTCAGGGCCGCGGCCTTGTCGCGCACATCCTGGTGGACCTCGGCGATGCCGAGGTCGCGGGCGCGGCGGGTGACGATCGTCGTCTGCTTCCGGGTGACGATCGCGGTCAGCAGGCCGGCCTCGCGCAGCAGGACCAGCCCCTGGCCGTCGCGCACGTCGAAGCGCTTCAGCTCGTCGCCGCTCTCGGCGTAGTAGAGGCCGCCGTCGGTCAGCACCCCGTCGACGTCGGTGACCAGCGCGCGCACGGCCGACCAGCGCGGGCGGCGGGTCGGGCTCACGGGCGCGCGGCGGCGCCGGCGCGGGCGAGGCCGAACGGGAGCGCCATGAGGGCCAGGGCCACGAGCAGCACCTCCGTGTCGCCGAAGTTGTATTCGAACAGCCCCCCCACCAGGAACGCGACGACGGCGGCCAGCGAGCCTAGCACCAGGGCCCGGTCGGCGGTTGCCCCGGCCGGTAGCCGCCGCCAGTGGGCGAGGCCGCGAACGACAAAAGCCACGAAGATCCACAGCCAGGTGGCCAGGCCGAGCAGGCCGCGCTCGACCAGCATCTGCAGGGGCGTGTTGTGCAGATGGCTGGTGGACAGGCGCATCGCCTCGGCCGGCGCCACTCGCCCGTAGACGTGCTTGACCTGGCCGGGACCGATGCCCATCACGGGGTGCTCGACGGCCAGCCTCCGGCCCGCCTCCAGCATCGCCAGCCGGTCGCGCGTGGTGTCGTCGGCGGTGCTGCCGATTGTCCGCAGGCGCGCACCGACGCCGGGCAGTCCGAGGAGCAGCGCCGGCACCAGTACCACCAGCGCGACAGCCACGACGAGGCCGCGCCGGCCGAGGCCGGCCACCGCCGCCACCGCCCCCGCCGCGAAGCCGATCCATGCGCCCCGGACATAGGTGAGCGCCAGCGCGGCGGCGCCGACGATCCACACGGGCGCCAGCCACCACGCCTCGCCCGGCCGCCGGGCCAGCCGCGGCAGCGCGGCGATCAGCGTCAGCGTCAGCACGCCGGCCAGGGTCATGTAGATGCTGTAGAAGCCCCGCGCGCGCGTGCACTTCCGGAGGAACTTGCCGGCCAACGTGGAGGCGTAGGCGGTGGCCTCCGGCCCGGGACAGACGGCCACCTGCACCACCGCCAGCACCGAGGCCGCCGCCATGGCCAGCACCAGCCACGTCGCGAAGCGCCGGGCGGTGGCGGCGTCGGGCAGCGCGTTGGCGATGACGAAGAGGGCGCCGAGGTTCAGCAGGCTCTTGCAGGCGTAGAGAGCGTCGAGGGGACGCTCGGAGGCCAGCGCCGTGACCACGCTCCAGGCCGCGAAGGCGGCGATCGGCGCCAGCAGCGGCCACTGCAGGGCCGGCAGGCGGCCGGCCCACCGGGCCAGCAGCAGCCACGCCGCCAGCGCCGCCAGCGCGATCTGGCTCACCGAGATCGACAGGGCCAGGCCCACGACCAGCGCGACCAGCAGCCAGGTCCGCACGGCCGGCAGCCAGTCCCACGAGGCGGCCGGCGCGTCAGCGACGGTGGGCGAGGCGCGCATGCGCGGCGGGGCCGCGGCAGCCGCTCCCGCCGCGCCCCCTCAGTACGCGTTGCGGTTGCGGAATCCCAGCCACAGAGTCCGGAGCAGGATGGCGAGGTCGAACCCCAGCGACCAGCGCGCGATGTACTCGAGATCGTATTCGATGCGCTTCTCGATCGAGGTGTTGCCGCGCCAGCCGTTGATCTGAGCCCAGCCGGTGATGCCGGCCTTCATCGTGTGGCGCAGCATGTAGCCGGGCACGCGGCGGCGGAAGTCCTCGACGAAGCTGGGCCGCTCGGGCCGCGGCCCCACCAGGCTCATCTCGCCCCGCAGGACGTTGAAGAGCTGGGGCAGCTCGTCCAGGCTCCACGCGCGCAGGAAGGCGCCCAACTGCGTGCGCCGCGGATCGTCGCGCACGGCCCACCGCGGCCCCGTCTCAGCCTCGGCGTCGGCTACCATCGTTCGGAACTTCAGCATGCCGAAGCGGCGGCCGTCCAGTCCCATCCGCTCCTGCCGATAGAGGATCGGCCGGCCGGAGGCGATCGCCACGGCGATGGTGATGGCCGCCATGATCGGCAGCGCCAGCAGCAGTCCCACCGTCCCGAACACCAGGTCGAAGCCGCGCTTGAGCACGCCGTTCCACCCGTACAGCGGCGACTCCCGCAGATGGATGAACGCGATCGACTCGAACTCCTCCACCCCGCCCCGCAGGGAGGCGAGGCCGAACAGGTCGGGCACGAAGTGGATGGCCACCGGCTCGTCGCCGATCTCGTTGAGCACGGTGGTCAGCCGCGGGTAGTCGCTGTGCGGTAGCGCGATGATGACGATGTCCACCGATTGCGAGGTCAGCACCGCGCGGATCTCGTCGATGCCGCCCAGCCAACGCACCGGTGCCCCCTCGGCCTCCGGCTTGTCGCTCAGGAGCCCCAGCAGCTGGATGCCCGTGTCCCGTCGCCGGTCGAGCACGCGCAGCACCTCGGCGGCCGGCTCGCCGCCGCCCACCACGACCGCGTAGCGCTGGTTGTAGCCGCGACGGCGGGCGAAGCGCAGCACCTCCCGGAACGCCGCCCGCGAGAAGCTGACGCTCACGATGGACGCCATCCAGAACATCAGGATGACGAGCCGTGAGTACTCGTAGCCGCGGAACAGGAACGTCATGCCGGCCACCAGGACCAGCACGCCGAGGGTGGAGGCCTTGGCGATGTCGAACCACTCGGCCAGGTGAGAGCCGAGCCGGTTCGGCCGGTAGAGGTCGAAGGTCTTGTAGGCGACGGCCCACACGATCAGGATCGGCAACAGCTGAAGGGCGTAGTCCGAGAACGGCGGGATGTCTCCGTGGCCGAACAGGTTGAAGCGGACGGCGTAGGCGCCCAGCCAGCAGATCGCGATCAGGACCAGGTCGGTCACCAGGGCCAGGTGCTGGAACAGCCGCGAGTGGGCCTTCAGCACGCGCCGTCCCCGGCGAATGCGCGCCACCGGCGCTCGACGTACTCGCGCACACGCTCCGCGAAGAGCGGACGATCGAACCGCGCGGCCCGCGCCCGCAGGGCGGCGGGCTCGAACCGGTGGGCAGCCTTCTCGAAGGACCGGACGGCGCCGATGAGCGACTCGACGGTGGGCTTCGAGAAGAAGACGGCCGTGGGCGGCTCCCGCCCGTCGTCGAGCCCCACCATCGTCTCCAGCGCGCCGCCGCGGCCCAGGGCCAGCGTCGGCCGTCCCGCCGCCGCCGCCTCCAGCGGCACGATCCCGTAGTCTTCCACCGAGGGAAAGAGCACGGCCCGGCACCGCGCGTACAGCTCGGCCACCTCGGTGTCGGGCCGCCAGCCCAGGAAGCTCACGGCGGGTCCCGCCATCGTGCGCAGCCGCGCTTCCTCCGGTCCGGTGCCGACCACCAGCAACCGCCGGCCGAGCCGGGTGGCGGCCGCCACCGCCAGATCGACGCGCTTGTAAGGGACCAGCGCGGAGACGACCAGGTAGTAGTTGTCGGGCGACGGGGCCGGCTGGAAGCGGGCGATGTCAACCGGGGGATAGATGACCTCGGCGTCACGCCCGTACACGCGGCGGATACGATCGGCAATGTGCTGCGAGATCGCCACGAAGTTGTGCACACCGCCCGTCCGGCGGTCCCAGCGGCGCAGGGCGGCGGCCAGCGGCGGCAGCGCCGTCCGCGTCAGCCAGCCGGCGCCGCGCGTGTAGTCGTCCTCCAGATCCCACACGTAGCGCATGGGCGTGAAGCAGTAGCAGAGGTGCAGCGCCCCCGGCGGCA
The DNA here is from genome assembly GCA_963827505.1 of uncultured Candidatus Rokubacteria bacterium. Lineage (GTDB taxonomy): Bacteria > Methylomirabilota > Methylomirabilia > Rokubacteriales > CSP1-6 > AR5. Next base: position 2,888,733 of record CAWHBD010000001.1, read on the forward strand.
CCCGCACCGCCTTGGCGGCGCAGTGGCTGAGCGAGATGACGAGGTCGTAGCCGGTCAGCGACAGTCCCCGGACGGCCGCCGGGAACAGCGGCAGGTACTGGCGATACCGGCTGGCCGCGCCCGGCAGGCGCTGCACGAACGAGGTGACGATGCGGCGGCGCTCGATCAGGGGGCTGACGCTGCCGGGGACGTGCAGCAGCGTGAAGAGGGGCGCCTCGGGAAACAGCTCGCAGAACACCTCGAGGCAGCGCTCGCCGCCACGCATGCCGGTCAGCCAGTCGTGCACGAGGGCGACGCGTGGCTGCCGCGCCGGCCCCCGGGCGGCGGCGCGACCGCTCAGCGCGAGGGGGCGGGCGGGCGCCGTCGCCAATACTCGAGGAGGTCGACGAGCGTCCGTTCGGAAGCGCGGCCCGTCAGCATCGCGGCCAATAGTACTACAGCCCCAGGACCTCCCTGTAGACGCCCTCTAGCCCGTCCAGCATGCGAGCGACGCCGAATTCCCGCTGGGCCCGGGCCCGGTTCTCGCGGCCCAGAAGCGCCCGCAGCGCGGGGTCGGCGGCCAGCGCGGCCAGCCGTTCGGCAAAGGCGGCGGCGGTGCCGGCGACCAGCCCCGCGCTCCCTTCGCCGAGCACCTCCCGGTGGGCCGGGATGTCGCTGGCGACCACCGGCAGCCCGAGCGCCATGGCCTCGACGACGGCCAGCGGCAGCCCCTCCTTGCGCGAGGGGGCCGCGAAGACGTCGAAGGCCGGAAACAGCCGCGCTGCCGCGGGGATCTCGCCGGCGAAGCGCACCCGGCCCGCCGTCCCCAGGACGGCCGCCCGCTCACGCAGGCGCGCCGCCTCGACGCCGTCGCCGATCAGCGAGAGCGTGAGCGCGGGCACGGCGGCCACGGCCTCCACCAGCAGATGGAGTCGCTTCACCTCGTCGAAGCGCGCGGCGTTGCCCACGACCGTCGCCGCCGGATCGAGGCCCAGGCTGCCACGGGCCACGTCGCGGGCGAGGGCGACCGCCACCAGCTCAGCGACGTCGACGCCGTTGACGACCAACCGGCTCTGGCCCGGCGCGAACAGCCCGAGCGCCCGCCCCTCCCGCTCCTGGGCCGCCGAGACGTTGACGACGACGCGGGTGCACGCGGACAGCCGGCGCTCCAGCGACAGGTAGGCCGCGCGGCCGATCGCCGGGTAGCGCTCGTAGTGGATGCCGTGGAAGGTGTGCACGGCCGGCACGCCGGCCAGCCGGGCGGCCAGGCGCGCGTGCACGCCGGCCCCCTTGCCGTGCGAGTGCACCAGGCGGACGCCGCGCCGGCGGATCAGCCGGGCGAGCCGCACCGGGGTTAGCGGCCCGAGTCGGTCGGTGGGCAGCGCGACCGTCTCGATACCGGCCTCGAGGAACCGCGCGAACAGCGGGCCGTCGGCGGGCCCGGCCACGATCGACCGCCAGCCGCGCGGACGGAGCCCCAGCGCCACCGTCAGGACGTGCTGGGGGCCACCGCCCGCCTTCGTGGAGACGACAACCTGCAGGATCGGGATCGGCTCGCTCACGCTCGCGATCCGGTCAGAGCCCCCCGCACCGCGCGCCGAAGCGGGCGTGGCAGCGCCAGCGCCAGCGCCGGGCGCAGCGCGAACAGCGCGCACCACGGTGGGTAGGCGCCGCTCACCACCGCGCGCCAGCGCACGCGCGCCTCGGTGCGCAGCCGATCCTCCTCTCGCTCCACCGACACCCGGCCCTCGCCCAGCCGCCGGACCACCAGCACGTCCTCGAGGTTGGCGAGCCGGGTGAGCCCGGCCAGCCGCATCCACAGCTCGTAGTCCTGGGCCACGGCCAGGCGCTCGTCGTAGCCGCCGGCGCCGACCAGCAGCGCGCGGCGCACCATCATCGAGGAGTGCACGAACGGGTTGGCGCGGATCAGCGCCCGGCGCAGGGCGGCGTCGTCGGCCGGCGGCCGCACGATGCGCTCGACGCCTCCGGCTGGATCCACCTCGCGAGCGGCGGTGCCGAGCAGCCCCACGTCCGGATGGGCGGCGAGAAAGGCGCGCTGGCGAGTCAGCCGCTCCGGCAGCGCCACGTCGTCGGCATCCAGGCGCGCCACCAGATCGCCCCGGGCGAGGCCGAGCGCGTGGTTGAGCGCGCGCGTGAGGCCGGTGCGCGCCTGCCGGTGCACGCGCAGACGCGGGTCGACGACGGCGGCCAGCAACGTGGGCGTGGCGTCCGTGGAGCCGTCGTCGACGACGATCAGCTCCAGGTCGCCGTCCGTCTGTCCGAGCACGCTGGCGACGGCCTCGGCGACCAGCGGGGCGCCGTCGTGGACGGACATCAGCACGGAGACCGCCGGCGTGGTCACGACTTCCGGAAGAGCAGGTTCAGGTACGGCAGCGCCAGCGATGGCGGCCGCCCGAGCGCCCGCAGCGCTCCGGCGGCGGCGGCGAAGGCCGGCAGCGCCGCCCGACGCGCCCGGGAGCGGGCGGTGTCACGGAAGAAGCGGAAGCCGTAGCCGGCCTCCTCGGTGACGTCGACCAGGCCGCCGCCGCTCGACGGCAGGCAGTCGGCGAGCGTGGCGTTGCGCCAGCCGGTGCCGTCAGCGACGAACTCCTCGAAGCCGATGCCCCGGTAGCGCGCGGGGCGGCCCAGCCGCGCGTAGCGCCAGGCCAGGCGCGGCGACAGCCACTGCACGAGCGGCAGCCCGACGGAGTGCGTCTCCAGCGGGAACCAGCGATTCGGCGTGTCGAGCACGGCGAGGTGACCGCCGGGCGCCAGCACTCGGTAGTACTCATCGACCTGCGCGCGCCGCCAGCGGACCGGCAGGTGCTCGACCACGCCGACCGCCAGGACCACATCGAAGACGCCGTCGGCCCAGGGCAGCCGCCGGGTGGCGTCCTGATCCAGGTGGCGCACCTCCCGCACGGCCTTCAGAACCAGCTCGTCCACCTTGGCGCGGGTGAGCTCGACGAACGCGGCGTCGGTGTCGAAGGTCGTGAGCGCGGCCACCTCGGGCTGCTCGGCCAGGTACTCGGTCATGTGACCGAACGAGCAGCCGACCTCGAGGACGCGCAGCCCGCGGGCGCCGCGCGCACGGAGATAGGCGAACAGCGGGCCGAGGAAGTGGCGGCCGCGTGTCTCCTTGAAGTCGAAGTAGAGCGGAGCGCGGTGGGCGCCCTTGCGGGCGATGAGCATTTCGATCACGCGGGCGCTGTAGTGCGTGGAGTACTGACGGCCGGCGGTCTCCAGCACGCGGCGGTCGCCGAGGTCGACGATGCGAAACGGCTCGCTCATCGCGTCCATCCTGTCACGCCCGGCGGGCGACGACGAGGAGCATGTGGCCGAGCAGGCGCAGCGCCGGCTCGCTGTAGAGGGCGCGCCGCGCGAGCCCGCGGAGCCCGCCGCGCGGGCGACCACCGGCCACGGGCGGACCGCCCACCGGCGGGCCGGCCGCGGAGGCGCCGCCGGGCCCCGGCGTGGCCAACCGCGGACCACCAGCGCTCGCTGACACCGCCGGGCGGGGGCCGCGCACCGCCCGCACGGCCGCGCGCAGCACGCGGGCGGGGTCGTAGGGATGGGCGGCCAGCGCCACGAAGCCGTGGCGGCCGAGCGCGGCCAGCAGCTCGCCGCGCGAGAACGCGTGCTGGTAGAACACGCCGCCACGCCCGGCCAGCGCGGCCTGGCGCCGGCGGATCCACGGCGTCCCGAGCCGCCGCAGGCCGTTGAGGTACGGCACTGAGATCACGAGCGTCCCGCCGGGCGCCAACACCCGGCGCGCCTCGGCCAGGATCGCGTCGGGGCCGTCGGGGTCGTGCTCGACGACGCCCAGCGAGACGTAGGCGGCGACGGTTCCGGTGCGGATGGCGAGCGCGCGGAGATCGGCAGCGGCCAATGGCACCGCCGCTGCCCGGCGGCCGGTGATCAGCGCCTCGACGCTACCGTCCACACCGGCCGCGCGCCAGCCGCGCTCGCGCAGCAGGATCACGTACTGGCCAAGGCCGCAGCCCGCCTCCAGCACGAGGCCGGCCGCCGGCAGGGCGCCGGTGATCAGCGCTGTCAGCGGCGAGACGCGGGCGACGGCCAGCAGCTCGTCCACCGAGTGGCCGCCCCAGTGCTCGGTCCAGAAGTCCTCGCGCGCGGACGCCGAATAGTACGTCAGCATCACGCCGCGCCCCGGCGCCGCCACACCGACCAGCCCCCCTCTGCCCACGCACGCTCGAAGTCGGCGGGCGGGACCGCAGCGGCGGCGGCCAGGCCGGGATCGAGCACCGCGTAGTCGGCGGCGAGGCGACGGGCCAGATCGAACCAGCAGCCGGCACCGCCCGCCGCGCGGCAGGCGGTGCGCTCCCGCTCCAGCGTGTACCACGCGGCCAGCGGCCCGCTGCCGGCCAGGAACGTGAACGCGCCGTCCTTGAACGAGCCGGTGATCGAGCGGCGGGTGCGCAGGCGGAACTCGAAGTCGTCGGTGAAGAACAGCGCGGCCGGCGGCGTGGCCGCCGCCGTCCATGCCCACAGCGCCCGCCGCGGCGCCGGGTCGACCGCGGTGGGCGGGACCGGCTTCGGCCCGAAACCGAGTGCGTGCTTCACCGCCCCGCGCGTCTCGTGCGAGAACGCGTGGATGACCTCCCCGGGCGGGATCAGCGAGACGACGACCAGCGCGACCACCGTCACCCACGCGCGCGCCCGGCACCGGCGCCCGTACACGAGCGCGAGGCCGCCGAGCAGGATCGGGTACGTCAGCCGCAGCACGCGTAGCTCCTGGATGTCGAGGTAGGGGCGATCGAGCCAGGCGCCGAGGGCCTGGATGGCCGCGGTGCCGATGAACCCCAGCATCACGGCGGCGGCCATCACCGGAGCCAGCGGCGTCAGGACCGCATTCGGCTCGCGATGCCGCCGCCACGCCAGCCAGGCGCCGAGCGGCAGCGCCATGTGGAAGGCCACCGACAGCAGCGCGTTGGGCGCGATCGGATAGAACAGGTAGGGGAAGCGATGGTCGAGCGCCGCCCGCACCACCGCCGGCGCCCCCCCGCCCTCGCGCCCTACGAAGAACGGCACCGTGTAGGGCAGCGTGCCCGCCACGAACAGTCCCACTCCGAGCGCGACCTGCGCGAGGGCGCGGGGTCGCGCCCGCTCGTGCCACACGTGGGCCACCACGGTTACCTGGGCCAGGTGGTAGGCCGAGACCGGATGCACGTTGAAGAGGACACCAAGGAGGCCCCAGTAGGCCGGCAGCCAGCGGCCGTCGCGCACCCGCAGGAACAGCAGCAGCAGGGGCGGGATCAAGCCGGCCATGATCGTGCGCGTGGCCGCCGACGACACCCCGTCGAGCCCCCACACCTCGCCGCCGAGGGCGTTGCGTAGCGTCACCGCGCCCAGGGTGGCGAGCGCGGCCGGCGCCGGGTGGCCGGCCACCGCGCGGAAGAAAGCGTAGTGGCCGGCGATGAAGATCGCGGCGATGAGCCAGCCGAGCCAGGCCAGCGACCGCTCGACGTCGCCGCCCAGGCGGCGGGCCAGCGCCGCGTGCACGTCGAGGAACCAGGGCACGTGGAGCAGGTCGGGATCGTGGCGGTAGAGAGCGTCCCGGGTGAACAGCTCGGGCGCGAGCTTCTTGGCGACGAGCAGGTTGTAGGCGTTCTGATCGGCACGCAGGTCGGCGTCGCCGAGGAGCATCAGGGCGGCGGCCAGCCCCAGCGCGGCCAGCCCGACGAGGACGGCCTCGCCGGCCCGGCGGCCCGTCAGCGCCGCACGCGCGGCCGCGCCCACTCGCGCACCAGGAGGGCCCCGAACTTCAGGCCCACCGGGATGGCGTTGAGCTTGGACACTCCACGGCCGATACGGGGCGACTCCTGGGTCGGGATCTCCAGCACGCGCAGCCCGAGCTGCAGCGCCCGGATGGACATCTGGAACTCGATCGCGTAGCCCTCGGCGTCGGGCCGCAGCCGCGCGAAGGCGGCGCGGGTGACGGCGCGGTAGCCGTTGATGGTGTCGGAGATGTGCGCGCGCCCTCGGCACAGCACGTTGACCAGCCACGTGAACAGCAGGTTGCCCCAGCGCCGGCTGGCGAACAGGAACTTGTCGTCGTCCTCGGAGCGGGCGCCGGCCATGAAGCGCGAGGCGATCACCATGTCATAGCCCGCCGCCAGCCCGTCGATCAGCCGCGGGATGTCGTGGGGATCCTCGTTGCCGTCGGGGCTGAAGAAGATCAGGCACTCGGTGCGGGCGTGCTGGGCGGCCAGGCGGAAGGCCTCGCCCCGGCCCCGCCGCTCCTGGCGGATCACCCGAACGCCGCGCTCCTCGAAGAACTGCAGGGTGCCGTCGGTGGAGCCGCCGTCCACCACCAGGACCTCGTCCAGGCAGTACATCGGCAGCTTGGGGAAGACGTCGGTGACCCCGTCGATCTCGTTGAGGGTGAGGATGACGAGGGTGACCGCGGGTGTCATCGCGACGCCGCCACCCGGGTGGCGGTGTACCACTCGATCGTTCTCGCCAGTCCCTCGCGGAAGCCGACCTCGGCCTCGAACCCGAACGCCGCCTTGGCCCGCGACACGTCGGCAGAACGGCGCCGCTGGCCGCTCGGCTTGGAGGCGTCGAACACCAGCCGCCCACGATACCCGGTCAGCTCGGCCAGTAGCCCGGCCAGATCGCGGATGGCGATCTCGAAGCCGGCCCCGAGGTTCACCGGCGCGGCGTCGTCGTACCGCTCGGCGGCCAGCAGGATGCCCCGGGCGGCGTCGTCCACGTACAGGAACTCGCGGGTCGCCAGGCCGTCGCCCCACACGACGATCTCGGGAACCCCGGTGGCGGCGGCGTCCACGAAGCGGCGGATGAGCGCGGGGATCACGTGCGAGCGATCGGGCTCGAAGTGATCGCCGGGGCCGTACAGGTTCATCATGAGCAGGTGGATGGCGCCGAACCCGTACTGCGCCCGGTAGGCCTGGCCCTGCACCAGCAACATGCGCTTGGCCGATCCGTAGGCGCCATTGGTCGGCTCCGGATAGCCGTCCCATAGCGCGTCCTCCCGGAACGGCACCTCGGCGTGCTCCGGATACGCGCACACCGAGCCCACCGCCGACGAGCTTGCTCACGCCGGCCCGACGGGCGTGCTCCATCACGAGGGCGCCCATCATGGCGTTGGCGTAGAAGGTCCGGCCGGGGTTGGCGAGGTTGTACCCGATGCCGCCCACGTCGGCCGCCAGGTGCAGCACGACGTCGACCGGATGCTCGGCGAAGAGCCGCTCGACGTCGGGCTCGCGCGTGAGGTCGTACTGGGCCCGGCGCGGGGCCACCACGGTGGCGCCGCCGGCGGCCTGCAGCCGGGCGACCACGGCCCGGCCCAGGAATCCGGCGCCGCCGGTCACCAGCACCCGGGCCTCGGCGAGCGTCAGGCCCATCGCGCCATGAACTCGTCCACGCACTCGATGACGTAGGCCCGGGCCCGCTCGCTGATGGCGTGGTGGTTGCCGATGAAGAACGACTGGCGCATGACCAGCTCGGCGTTGGGCAGCGGGCCGGCGATGCGGTGGGGGAAGAGGCTGATGGCCGGCTGGTCCCGGAAGTTGCCGGCCATGATGGGCCTCGTGGCGACGTCCCGGGACTCCAGAAATGCCACCAGCTCGTCGCGCGAGAACGGCGCCTCCGGCCGCACCGAGATCGGGTAGCCGAACCACACCGAGCGGGAGCCGTGGTCGTCGCGCCCGCGGCACTCGCGTAGCCAGCGGCCGTGCCGGCGCAGGCCGGCGTTCCAGTAGTCCACGTTGTCGCGACGGCTCTTGATGAACGGCTCCAGCTTGGCCACCTGGTGGAGGCCAAAGGCCCCCTGCAGCTCCATCGGGCGCAGATTGTAGCCGAGATTCACGAACAGGAAGCGCTCGTCGATCGGCGCGTTCACGATGGCGGGCTTCTTCTTGACGTCCCGGGTCCAGCCGTGGGCCCGCAGCATGCGGACGAGGTCGGCCAGGGTGGGGTCGTCGGTGACCAGCATGCCGCCCTCGATCGTGCTGATGTGGTGCGAGAAGTAGAAGCTGAAGGTGCCCATCGCCCCGAAGGTGCCGGCCATCTTACCCTCGTAGCGGGCGCCGTGGGCCTCGCAGGTGTCCTCGACCATCACGAGGTCGTGGCGGGCGGCCAGCGCGGTGAGCGGGCGCATGTCGCAGGCGTTGCCGAGCAGGTGCACGATCAGCATCGCGCGCGTGCGGGGACCAACGGCGCGGGCGGCGGCCTCCGGATCGATCGTGAAGGTGTCGAGGTCGACGTCGACCAGCACCGGCACCAGCCCCATGTTGACCAGCGGGTAGTACGTGGTCGACCACGCCACCGCCGGCACGATCACCTCGTCGCCGGGGACGAGCGGTCGCGGGAAGGCCGGGTTGACCAGCGCCGCCGCCGCCAGCAGATTGGCCGACGAGCCAGAGTTCACCATGACCGCCTCGCCCACCCCGAGGTACTCGGCCCACATCGCCTCGAAGCGCCGCACCTTGTCGCCCATCGTCACCCGCGTGGTGAGCAGGCACTCGATGGCCTCGTTCACCTCGTCGGCGCCGAAGGAGGGCACGTGCAGGGGCAGCCGCACGTCGGCGGCCGCAGCAAGGTCGGCCTGCGCGAAATACTGCTCGACCAGCGCGCGAATCTGCGCGGCCAGGGCCGGGCGGGACGGGCTCATCGCGAACGACCGCGGCGGGGGATTATCGGGCGGCTCCCCCCGCCAGCCGGCGCCAGCGCCGACGGGTGAAGAAGACGTCCACGAACCACTTGGCGTAGCGCGTCTCCTCCCGACCGGTGATCGCGGCCCGGACCAGGGCGCGGACGACGCGCCAGGGCCGGAGCGCGAACGAGATGACGTAGAAGTTCACGAAGAACCACATCATCGTCCAGTACAGGCGACGGCTCGACACCGCGTCGGCGTAGGACGGCGCCTTGGCCGTGTAGAAGTCCATGGGCGACACGAAGAAGGCGTCGTCGAGCTCGATCTTGCCCTCGCGCTGCAGCCGCCGGAACAGCTCGGAGCCGGGGTACGGCACGAACTTGGAGACGGCCACGTCGTACACCCCCAGGACCGCCATCCGCCGGATGAGCGACAGCGTCTGCCGTAGCGTGCGCGGCGTGTCGTCGGGAAAGCCGATCACGATGAAGCAGGACAGCTTGAGGCCACGCCGCACCGCCGCCCGCATCGCGGTCAGCATGTGGTCGAGGTCGACCTGCTTCTTGACCGCCTTCAAGATCTTCGGCGAGCCGCTCTCGGGCGCGAAGGCCAGGGCCCGGCAGCCCGAGCGGTAGAGCAGATCGGCGACCTCGGCGTCGAATACCTCGGCCCGGGTGCCGCTCGGCATCTGCCAGGTGATGTTCAGGTCGCGGGCGATCAGCTCGCGGCAGAAGTCGACGATCCACTGCCGCTTCACGATGGCCGTGAGGTCCTGGAAGTCGAAGTTCGTGACGGCGTACCGGCGGACGTACAGCTCCATCTCGTCGGCCAGCCGCTTGGGGTCGCGGGCGATCCATCGCTGGGTCCACATGGCGGGGTTCGAACAGAAGGTGCACTGGAACGGGCAGCCCCGGGTGCCGAGCATCGGCATCGAGCGCCCGAGGTTGATGCCGTTGGTCTGATGCCGGGTGATGTATTCCCGGATCGGGAACGACTCCCACTCGGGCAGCGGGATGGTGTCGATGTCGCGCCGCCGGGCCGAGAGGCCGGTGTTGACCACCCGATCGCCCTCGCGAAACGCGATGCCCTTCACCTCGCCGAGCGGCCGGCCGGCGGCCCGCGCCCGCAGGAGCTCGACGAAGGTGTCCTCGCCCTCGCCCAGGACGACCACGTCGAAGGGGCTGGTCGCCAGCACGTGGTCGGGGACCGCGGTGCCGTGCTCGCCACCCAGCACGAGGAGCACGCCCGGCGCCTTCTCGCGCACGGCGTCGGCCACCCGGTGCACCACCGGCCACAGCGTGCTGAACATGCAGGAGATCCCGATCACCTCGGTCGCCGGGTCGATCCGGCGGACGATCTCGTCGATGGTGAGCCCCTGGATCATGAAGTCGGCGCGGTCGGGATAGGGCGACACGGCATCCAGCGCCTCGCCGGTGCCGTCGATGACGCGGTGCTCGAACCCCGCCTCGGTCAGGGCGGCGGCGATGTAGGCCAGCCCGAGCGGAGGATTCGGGGTGTGCATCTGGAGTCCCGAAAACGTCTTAATTCCTGGAGGGTTGACGAGAGTAATCATCGCTCGGGGCACCGACGATTATACAGCAGCGACCCGCTGGAGTAGCGTGATCTCCGAGGCGACCAGCACCCCGAGATCGTAGCGCGCGACCACCATCGCCCGTCCGGCCTCGCCCAGGGCAGCGCCGAGGGCGCGGTCCGTCAGCACCTGCTCCAGCCGATCGGCCAGGTCGTCGGCCCGGCGGGCGTCGAAGAGCAGGCCGGTCCGGCCGTCGGTGACGAGCGAGCGGTTGCCTTCGCAGTCCGAGGCCACGCAGGGCACGCCGGCGGCCATCGCCTCCAGCAGCACCTTGGGGTGCCCCTCGGTGAACGAGGCCAGTACGAAGGCATCGGCCCCCGCGTAGAGCGGCGGCAGCCGCTCCTGCGGAATCACCCCGGGGAACTCGACCTCGACGCCGGCCGCCCGGGCCTGCTCGCGCAGGCGCGCCTCGAGCGGCCCGCCGCCGACCAGCACTAGCCGGACCGGCACCCGGCGCCCGAGTGCCGCCGCGGCCGCGACGAGAGTGCCGAGGTTCTTCTCGGGCGAGAAGCGCCCGACGTACAGCACCCGGGCCGGTCGGCCGACCGGGCGGGGCATGGGCGGGGGCACGAAGCGCCGTGTGTCCACGCCGTTGGGCACGAGGTGGACCTCGCGCGCCACGCGGGCGGCGCGCGCGCGGAGGGGCTCGGTGGTGGCGATCACGGCGGCGGCGCGACGCAGCCCCACGCGTTCGACCACCGCCTTGAGCAGCCGCGTGGGCCCCGGCCGCGAGAGCTGCGCGTAGGAGAACCCGTACGTCGTCACGTAGCGGGTGCCGAAGCGCGCGTTGGCGAGCACGGCCGGCACGGTGCCGGTCACCTGGAAGGCCCGCAGCACCGCGCACGAGCGCAGCCGCGCCGCCTCCGTCCACGCCAGCGTGGCGGCGCGGCGGCCCCGGCCGAGCGGGCGCGCGGGCGCCGCGAGCTCGACGCGGTCCAGCAGGGTGGGGTCACTCGTGAAGTCGGCGAGCTGCTCGGCCAGGTAGGTGAAGTAGACGACGCGCTCGAAGGCGGTGACATAGCGGGCCAGGTAGCCGTCCAGGAGCCGGCCGGCCTGGCCGGTCGTGGCCAGCTCGCCGAGCCCACCGCCGAGGGCGGGCAGCAGGCCGAGGATCACGCCGCCTGCACCGCCGCGTAGAGGGCGACCAGCCGATCGACGCTGGCCTCCGGCGCGAACCGGGTCTCCACGCGCAGGCGCGCGGCGGCGCCGAGGCGAGCGGCCAGCCCGGGGTCGGCCAGCAGGCGCTCAACGGCACCGGCCAGCGCGGCCGGATCGCGGCGCGGTACCAGCAGCCCGGTCTCGCCGTCCACGATCAGCTCCGGCGTTCCGCCGACGGCGGTGCCGATCACGGCCCGCCCAGCCGCCATCCCCTCCAGCACGACGCGGCTGAACGCGTCCGGGATCACCGACGGTACCGCGACCATCTCGACCCCCGGATAGAGAGCCAGCACCTCGGGGTTCGGCAGCGGACCGAGGTGGCGCGCCCACGGTACTGAGGGCACGGGGACCGGGCCGTCGCCGACCAGCACGAACAGCACATCTGGATGACGCCGGTGGACGCGCTCACCGGCGGTCAGGAAGTCGGCGGCGCCTTTGCCGGGGGAGAGCTTGCCGACGAAGAGCACGATCCGGCCGGCGAGGTCGTGGCGTCGGCGGGCCGCAACACCGTCGGCGGCCGTCGACGGCACCCCGAGCGGCGGGATCGTGTAGACCGTCTCCACGCGGCGCGCCCCGGCCAGCAGCCCCGAGCGCCGGTAGATGCCGAGGATGCCCTCGCTGACGCCGATCACCGTGTCCACACGCGCGATGAAGCGCTGCTTGAAGCAGGCGTCGAGCCAGCCGTGCAGGAAGGCCAGCTTCGTGCGCAGGCGACCGCGGCGCCCGCGCATCCACCCCTCGAAGTACTCCACCGAGCACTCGCGCCACAGCTTGGCCACGCCGCAGTCGGGCGGCCGGCGGTCGTGGTGGTGCAGGCACACCGGCGCGGCGTCGATGAGGCTGCCGTCGCGGATCGTCAGCAGCACCGGACGGCCGGTGAGCGCGCGGGCGATCACGCCCGGCACCAGCATGTGCTTGTTCTGGACGTGGAGCACGTCCACACCTTCGGCCCGAGCCAGCCGCGCGACCTGTAGCCCGGCGTACAGGTAGAAGAGCGGGTTGGCCAGCACCTTGGCCGGAGCCACCGCCGGCCCGGGCGGACGCTTGACCGGGAAGGCAAAGCGGCGCACGCGGAACCCGTCGCGCGTTTCCACCGACGGCGCCCCCCAGTTCGGCGTGATGACGACCACGGCGTGCCCGCGCGCGACCAGCGCCCGGGCCAGCGCCTCCACGCTCCACTCGGCGCCGCCGGGGGCGTGCGGAGGAAAGTACTCGTTGACGAGTGCGATCCTCATGACCGGCGGTGTGCCACCACCTGGAACCCGGTCGACTCCTCGGGGTGGCGGAGCGCCGCCTCGCGCTTCCAGCGAGCCAGGCGCGCGTAGAGGCCGAGCGAGACCCCACCGAGCGCGTCGATGGCACCCGCCCACGGCGAGTCGTACACGACCGGCATGACCGGCCCCGCCGGCACGAACCCGCCCGCCTCCAGCTCGGCCACGAACTCCTCGCGCGTGTACTCGATCTTGTGGTCGGGATCAGAGTATGCGAACAACCCGGCCGCGCGCAGCGCCCGCCGCCACGACGAGTCGCGGTTGGGGCCCGACACCAGCAGGCGGCCACCCGGGCGCAGCACACGGTGGATCTCCCGGAGCACCGCCACCCGCGGGTGCAGGTGTTCGATGACGTCGAGGAACAAGGCGGCGTCGATGGTGGCGTCGCCGAACGGAAAGCGCCCGGTGACGTCCCACGCGAAGAAGTGGGCGTTGGCGACGCCGCGGGCCCGGGCCGTGCGCCCGGCCACGGTCAGGTGACGGACGTCGTAGTCGAAGCCGTAGATGCGACGGCAGCGGGCGGCGGCGACCACGGAGTGGGCGCCGAGGGCGCAGCCGACGTCGATGACGGCATCAGTCGGCGCCAGGTGCTCCAGGTACCAGTCGTGCCAGGGCGAGTCGATCAGGTGCTTGGGATGGATGAAGTGCGGGCTCTTGCCCGTGTAGCGCACGAGGCGCACGCCCACCGACTTGCCCTTGCGGTTCACCACGTCGACCGCGCGCACCAGCCACCGGGTGGGCATCATCGGCGCGCCCCGGCCGTGGCCGGCCGCCGCCACGCCGCCACCGTCTCCTCGTAAACCGCCGCGGTGCCGGCCACGCAGCGGTCCCAGCGGAAGCGGCTGTCGATGCGCGCCCGGTTCGCGCGGCCGAACCGCGCGCGCAGCTCGGCATCGGCCAGCAGCGTCGCAAGCCGCTCGGCGAAGCGCTCGGGCGCGGCCGGATCGACCAGGAACCCGCCCTCGCCGTCCACGAGGATCTCGGGGATCGATCCCCGGTCGGAGCCCACGACCGGCAGCCCGCACGACATCGCCTCGCCGATGGCCAGACCAAACCCCTCCATCGCCGAGGGGAACACGAAGACGTCGGCCAGGTTGAAGTGGTCGACCTTCTCGGCCTCGGCCACGTAGCCGGTGAAGACAACGCGGTCGCCGAGGCCCCCCGCGCGCGCGCGCCGCTCCAGCTCGGCCCGGAGCGGGCCGCCGCCGGCCACGACCAGCCGCGCCGCCGGCGCCGTGGCCGCCACCCGCGCGAACACGTCGAGGAGCAGCGGCAGGTTCTTGCGGGGCTTGAGGCCGCCGAAGAACAGCACCACGGTGGCACCAGCGAGGCCGTAGCGCTCGACGAGGTCGGCCCGGCGCGGGCCCGGCGCGAAGCGCTCGTCCACGCCGTACGGCACGACCGCCACGTGGTCGGTCCGGCACCCCAGCTCGGTGGCCAGCTGCCGTCGCGCGAACTCGCTGCCCACGACCACGCGCTCGACGCCCTCCACCACGCGCCGCTCGATCAGCCGGTTGAGCGGGCTCGGATCGAGATGGTGGTGGTGGGCGACGACGGGGACGTCGAGCCGGAACCGCCGGCGGGCCCACAGCGCCCCCGGGCCGATGAAACGCAGGGAGTGCACCCGGAGCAGGTCGAAGCCACCGGCCTCGTCCCACACCCGCTTGACGGCGCCCGGCACGACCGCCGGCGCCACCCACCAGCGCAGGCCGCGCTTGATGCCGAAGCGATGCACCGTCCAGTTGGGCACCGCGGCCGGATGGCGCTTGTCCCGGGCCAGGATGACGTCGAGCCGCACGCCACGCCGTCCGAGGCGCACCAGCAGCTCACGCTCGTAGGTCTCGCCGCCGGAGGTCGTCTCCGGGGCCACGCCGCAGTGGGGCGTGCAGATCCTCAGGGCGTCCTCGCCCGTCCCAGCGCGGCGCCCCGCGGCTTGACGTAGCGGGCGTACGACTCGTCGCCGCGCAGCGGCACGACGGCCTCGAGGCTCTCGTGGAGGAACGCGAGGACGGCTCCCCGCTCGGCCGCGCTCTCAACCAGGTTCTCGCGACCGGCGTCGTCCGAGAAGTTGAGGAAGAGCGTGCCGCCCGGCTTGAGGTGGGCGACAAGGTGGCGCACGACGTCGAGCGGGTTGACCACGTGCTCGAGCACTTCCAGGATCGTGATCACGTCGTAGGCGCGCTGCAGGGGGAGCTCGCGGCCGAATCCCGGCTCGAGGAACTCGACGTTGCCAGCCGCCCGGAAGCGCCAGCGCGCGAACTCGAGCGTCGGCACCGGCAGGTCGACCAGCGTGAACCGCCAGCGCGGGAACCGCGGCCGCAGCCAGGCCGTCACCGGCCCCACGCCCGAGCCGTACTCGCAGTAATCGCCCTCGGGGCCGACGGCCCGGAGCGCGTCGGCGACCCAGTGGAAGCTGCTGTGGCGGTGATAGAACATCTGCCGCAGCACGTAGTAGTCGGTCTCGGCGAAGAAGGAGCGGTAGTCCGCCTCACCCGACCGCGGCTTGGTATCCCACAGCTTGGCCGCTTCCATGCGGAGCACGGTGTAGCGCACCCAGAACTCCTGCATCGTCATGCCGCGGTAGTAGGCCGACAGCTCGCGGAACCAGCCGCGGCCGAGCCCGACCTTTTCCAGGGCCTGGCTCAGGCGCCGGTGGACAGTGTCCCGCCCCGTCATCTCAGCGAGCCTCCCGGCGGGCCGCGATGAACTCGATGTAGGGCGTGACCCCGCGCACGCGGTAGTACGCGCGCACCAGCGGCCACAGCGGCCCCCCCACCGGCCGGCCGAGGCCGAGGTCGAACTGCTGGAGGAGCCGGCCCCCGGCCTGCTCGAGCAGCCGCAGGCACTGCCGCTGGGAGAGCGGGCGCAAGGTCGCCAGGTAGGCGGTGGGACGGCCGCGCGCGGCCAGGTAGGCGCGGCCCAGCGGCAGCGGCAGGCCCGGGATCCAGAAGACCTTGTAGTGGCCCTCGAAGCAGCTGCGCCGGTCGTTGGTGTGCAGGTACAGGCGGGCGTCGGGGCGCATCACCCGGACCATCTCCCGCAGCGACTGGGCGGCGTCCTCCACGTGCTCGATGGCCGCGTAGCAGTAGACGATGTCGAAGCTGGCGTCGGGGAACGGCAGCGCCTCGGCCATCGCCCGCAGCGCGCGGGCGCCCTGGCGCATGCGGGCCCGTGTGATCGCCACGGCGGCGGCAGAATCGTCCACGCCCCACACCTCGGCCCCTGCCTCCTCGGCCAGCGCGTTGAAGCCGCCGGTTCCGCAGCCCACGTTGAGCAGCCGGGCGCCCTTGATGGACCCGCCCAGCCCACGCTCCAGCGCGTCGAGGCGCTGGCGCTCGTAGGGCTCGTCGGCGAGCCGGATGTCGACGAGGCCCCGCCAGCCGGGAATGCCGAGGGTATCGCGGTAGTAGCGGGTGTAGTACTGCTCCAGCGCGGCGCTCACCTCCGGGCTCGTGCGGCTCTCAGGCACGGCGGAACACCGGCTGGATGACGGGCCCGGCCAGGCGGGCCTCGACGTCGTCGGCCTCCACCGCCCCGGCCAGGACGGTCAGCGCCTCGCCGCAGGCCGCCAGCGTGCGCTCGACGTCGGCATCGTCATGGCGGTAGCAGATGTTGAAGCCGCCCGCGTTGAGGATGCCCCGGCGCACGACCTCCTGCTGGAAGAGGCTCTTCATGGCCAGCGACTCCCGTCCTTGCCGGTCGGCGAAGGTCAGCACCGTGCGGGGCGGCAGGCCGATGCAGCGGGTCAGCCCGTCGAGCTTCAGCTCCCGGGCGCGCGCGTTGTAGCCGTCCTGCAGCCGCCGGCCCTGGCGCCACAGATGCGGGATGACGGGCTCGTCGCGCAGCTTGGTGATGGTGGCCCTCGCCGCCGCCAGCGACAGCGCCTCGCCGCCGAAGGTGAACGAGAAGAAGATCTCGTCGAAGACCTGCATGATGTCGCGCCGTCCGACCACCGCCGAGACCGGAAAGCCGTTGGCCATCGCCTTGCCGATGCAGGCCAGGTCGGGCGTGACGCCGTAGTGGGCCATGGCGCCCCCGAGCGCCACCCGGAAGCCGGTGACGACCTCGTCGAAGATCAGCACGGCGCCGTGGGCCCGGGCCCGCGCGGCCACCTGCTCGAGGAAGCCGCCGGCCGGCTCGACGACGCCGACCGGCTCCATGATGACCGCCGCGAACTGGCCGGGGTGGGCGTCGAGCAGCCGGTCGAGCGAGGCGACGTCGTTGTAGGCGAACAGGTGCGTCAGCTCCCGCACCGCCGCCGGCACTCCGCGGTGGCGCGTGGTGGCGCCGATGTACCAGTCCTGCCAGCCGTGATAGCCGCAGGCCGCGATGCGCTCGCGCCCGGTGTAGGCGCGGGCCACGCGGACGGCGCCCGACGTCGCGTCGGAGCCGTTCTTGCCGAAGCGGACCATCTCTGCGCACGGGATGATCTCGCGTCAGCAGCTCCGAGACCTCGACCTCCAGCGGGTGCGGCAGCGAGAAGGCGATGCCGTCGGCGAGCTGGGCTCGGACGGCCGCGTCCACGTCGGGGTCGTTGTGGCCGAGCACGATCGGACCGAGCGCCATCGGGTAGTCGATGTACTCGTTGACCGTCCACGTCCCAGACGTGGCTGCCCTGGGCGCGCTGCAGGAACAGCGGCGCCACGCCACGCACGAACTGGGTGTGGCCCTTGCTGAACGTCTGGGTCGCGGACGGAATGACCTTCTCGGCCCGCGCGAAGTATTCCTCGGAGCGCGTGAGCCGGCGGGGCGTGTCCATGCATGGCCCTCCCGGGGCATCGCCGGCCGCGCGGTCGGCGCGGAGCGACTTGGCGTAGCCTTCGTTGCGCGTGAACGAGCGATTGAGGTCGAGCAGGGACGGCTCCCGTTCCAGCAGCTCGAGGATGTCCTCCATACCGAACGGCTGCTCGGCGCCCAATCGCCGGTAGACGGCCCGGACGAACTCGAGGTCGGCCGGCTCGTCCACCGTCCATCGCAGGTGCGAGAGATCCTCGACGTGGGTGACGTTGGCCAGCCGGAACCGGCCGGGCTGCTTCCAGATGAACGGCGTCACGTGCTCGCGCTCGGAGGTCAGCCGGGCCTCGCGCCAGGCCGTCGCCAGCGCGGCGAGGGAAAACACCTCGGTGTCCTGACCGTCGGGGAAGGTCGGAGGCTGTGTGTTGCTCACGTAGTCGAGCAGGCCGCCACCCTCGCGGAAGCGGGCCAGCACGCGGCCGGCGATCACCGGATCGAGCAGCGGGCAGTCGGGGGTGACGCGGACGATGACCGAGGCGCCGAAACGGGTGGCGGCGCCGTGGACGCGATCGAGCACATCGGTCTCGCTCCCACGGTGTACCGGCAGGCCGGCCTGGTCGGCGAAGGCCACGATGGCGTTGTCGGCCGGTCGGTCGGTGGTGGCGATGATCACGGCCTGCACGCCCTCGATGCGTCGGGCCCGCTCGACCAGCCGGGCCAGCATCGGCCGCCCCGCCACGTCGGCCAGTGTCTTGCCGGGCAGCCGGCTGGAGCCCATGCGCGCCTGCACGACGGCGGCGATCACTCGCCGAGCCTCACCGGACGTCCCTCGACCGCCGAGCGCTTGGCGGCGAGCGCCATGGCCAGCACCGTGCGGCCACCAGCGGCGTCGAGCTCGGGGCTGGCGCCGCCCTCGATGCAGTCGACCAGGTGACGCAGCTCCTCCAGGTACATGAGGTTGCGCTCGGCGTTGATCGACTCCTCGTAGTCCTCGGCCCGCCGGTCCTCCTTGCCGTACACGCGCACGAGCTGGCTGATGTAGTCCCACACGATCACGCCATCCTCACCGATCAGCTCGCACGAGCGCCGGTACGTGCGCTGCAGGTAATCGAGGTGCACGTTGGCCACGGCGCCGTAGTCGAAGCGCAGCAGGATGTCGGCGCTGTCCTCGGTGTCGATCTCCAGCGTGCTCAGCTTGCCCGCGTAGCAGAACACCTCGCGGGGCTCCCCCAGCAGCCAGCGCAGGTAATCGAACTCGTGGATCGAGTCGAGGATGATCCCGCCGCCGGTGGCCTGGCGCGCGGCGTACCCTCGCCGGTAGTCCGTCTGCGGCCGCCAGTGCGGCAGGTAGTAGCCGCAATGCGCGCGCGCCGCCAGCGGCGTGCCGATGCGGCCCTCACCCAGCAGCCGCTTCACGAGCCGCAGGCTCGGCAGGAAGTGCAGGTTGCACCCCACCAGCACGGTCCGCCGCGCCGCCGCCGCCTCCGCGACCAGCGCGTCCACCCCGTCAAGCGTGTGCGACAGCGGCTTCTCGATTAGCACGTGTCGCCCGGCCGTAACCGCCGCCCGCGCCTGCCCCACGTGCGCCGCTGTCGGCGAGCACACGAGGACGACGTCCGCGTCGACGGCCAGCGCCTCGCCCTCGCTCGTCGTCAGCACGGCACCGCCACCGGGGATCTCGGCCAGCCGGGCCGCATCGGGATCGTGGACGGCCGCGATGCCGTGGCCGAGCGCCACCGCATTGGCCAGGTGGCGTCGCCCGATCGACCCCGCGCCCAGCACCGTGAATCGCACGGCGCTATCGACCCCCGCCCGGCCCGGTGGCGACGGCGGGGAGGCAGCCGGCCTGTCGCCGTGCCGGTGGCTCGCCTGTACGCCGCTGCTCGTTCGGGGCGCGGCTCGCTCGACCCCCCATCCCCCGGAGGGGGTGGGTCGCAGGACAGCCGACCGCTGGCGGCTTGCTCGCCACACCCCGAACGAGCGCGGCGACACGGCTCGCCACAAGGCACGGCGACAGGCCGGCTGCCTCCCCGCCGTCGCCACCGGGCCGGGCGTGTGGGATCACACGTCCGCCCGCGTGGCCCCGCGCACCGCACGCTTGCGCTCCTGCTGCTCGCCCGTGTGCGGATGCCGCAAGGTATTCTGGCCGCCGAGCTCGGTGACGGCGCGCCAGGACAGGTCGATGACTTCCTCGTCCTCGAGGTCGCTGAAGTTCGTGCGCACCTCCTCGCCTTGCTCGCCGAGCCGCAGGAAGTACTGCTCGATCATGTCCTCGTCCGCCGGCCCCTTCTGGCCCGTCACCGCCTTGCGGATGAGCCCCCTGTCCAGCGCCAGATCCCAGAAGGTGGTGCCCGGGTAGGCCGTGGTGAAGAAGAACACCTCCGGCTTGAGGCCCACCTTGCGGCAGAAGTCGACCGTCTCCTGCACGGTGTGAGCGCTCTCCCCGGGCGAGCCGATCATGAACGAGCAGTCGGCGTAGCCCAGCACACGCTGGGTCTCCAGGATGGCGATCTCCATCTTCTCGATCGTCTGCCCGCTCTTGTCGATGTTCTTGAGGATGGTCGGGCTGGCCGACTCCACGCCGTAGCCGGCCTGTCGCATGCCGACCTCGTGGCCCAGCTCCAGCATGTGCGGGCGGCCCTCGCGGCGCGCGCGGATCACGTCGTCGGCCACGATGTTGGTTCGGCAGGTGCCGCCCCACTCGACCGCGAACCCCGTCGTCTCCCGGCGCCGGCGCAGCTCGCCGAAGAACTCCAGCGCCCACCGGTAGTCGGTCATGAGCAGGTCGTCGAGGAAGTGGATGTAGACGGCGCCGTAGCGCGCCTTCAGGTACTCCATCTCGTCGACGACCTCGCGCGGACTGCGCAGGCGATACGTCTTTCCGAGGTAGGCGGCGTAGCAATAGTCACAGGCCTTGGACGCGTACGGACACCCGCGGGAGGCGATCATCGAGACCGAGTACTGGCCCGGGGCCACCGAGGCGCCGTCGATCCACTTCGTCTGCCAGTTGAGGTGGCCGACGGGATTGAGCTTGTAGACCTCGTCTTCCGGCCACTTGCTGCGCAGCGGCCACGGCAGCGCGTCGAGCCCCTTGTCGCGCGACTGGATGGACGGCCGCAGCCCGTTGTTGCGTACGTCCCACTCGCCCGGCCGGATCACGTGACGGTAGGCGGTCCCGGCCACACCCTCCAGCGACGCCCGCCGCTCCAGGCGGTGCAACACCTCCGAGAAGGTGACCTCGCCCTCCTCCTGCACGACGACGTCGGCCGGCAACCGGCGGACCATGAAGTCCGGCATCGAGGAGGCGATGCCGCCACCGAGCACGATCGGCACATCGGGGTGCACGCGCTTGCAGATGCCGGCGATGCGCTTGAGCCACGTGTACTGGGTGATGATGCCGCCCAGCCCGATGACGTCCGGGCGGTCGGCCGTCAGCTTCTCGACGACCCGCGCCTCCACCCGGCGCACGTAGTCGGCCATGGAGCCCTTCACCGGCTCCCGCCGCTCGGCGTTGAGGTCGAGCACGTCCACCGTGTGGCCATCCATGGCGGCGACGGCGCCAACGTAGCCGTGGCCAATCGGCATGATGTTCGGGAACGACCACTCGCGGATCGGCGCGTTGATGAACAGCACGCGCAGCCCCTCGCGGCGCGGCGCGAACTGCCGCGCCGAGGCCTCGGTGGTGATGCGCGGCCAGCCGGTCGCCAGCACCTCGCCGTTGCTGAAGCGCTCGTGGAACCGCGCCGGGGGCGCGCCGCCGGCGGGTCGCCGGATCGACGGCAGCGGAACGGTGGTGGTGCCGATGTCGCGAATGATCGCCATGTCGCCTCCTGCTCAGGATCGGACCGAACGGATCAGCTCGAACGCCTCGGCGTAGGCCAGGCCGACGACCGAGCCCCACCGGCGGGCGATGACGCGCAACGCCTCGCCCGAGCGCGGATGGGGAAACGCCCGGTGCTCGCCCCGGTACCGCTCCAGGCAGGCCACCTTCAGGTCGATGGTGGACGCCGCGTCCTCGAACACGGTCGGCGAGAACGGCGCGGCCAGCCGGCCGAACGCCCACTCGGTGGACGAGGCGACCTCGAACGCGTAGACCTCGCGCACCCGACAGCCCGGCACCGGCCGGGTGGCGGTCAGCACGGCCTGGAAGGTCAGGCGGTGGTCCACGTTGAGGTCGCCGGGATGGTGCGTGTAGACGACCTCGGGGTCGAGCTCGCGCACCCAGCCCTCCACCCGCTGCACGATGTCGAGCAGCGCCACCGTGTCGAAGCGGTTGTCGGGCAGCGCCCCGAACGCCACCGACTTGGCGCCGAGCATCCCCGCCACCGCGCGGGCGTCGTCCTGCAGCGCGCCCACCGCCGTCCGGTCGGCGCCGGGCCGCGAGGTGATGCCCTCGCCGAGGAGGGCTAGGTGCACCGTGTCGCCGGCGGCGGCGCGGCGGGCGGCGGTGGCGCCGACGCCCAGCACCTCGTCGTCGGGGTGGGCGGCCACGACCAGGACCACGCTCATCGGCTCGCGTCCTCGGACTCCAGCGAGTCGAGCAGCCGGGTCAGGGCGGCGGGGTCGAGCGCGGACAGGTCGGTGCGGAAGAACGCCCGCGCCCGCCACAGGCGGGCCGTCGGCCAGTTCCACCACTGCAGGCGCAGCAGCCGCTCGCCGACGGCCGGCGGAAAGCGGTGGCGGATCAACCGGACCGGGTTGCCCGCGTAGATCCCGTAGGGCTCGGCCAGGTCGCCGGTGACCACGCTGCCGGCCCCGATCACGCAGCCGTCGGCAACGCGGACGCCGGGCAGTACGACGACGCGGGTGCCGAACCAGACGTCGTTGCCGACGACGATGTCCCCGACCTTGTCGGCCGGCTCGCCCAGGAAGGCGTAGGGGCCGCGGCTCACCGCGTAGGTCGACGGCAGATGCAGCGTGTGGCGGGAGCCGATGGCTGCGAAGTACGACGAGGTGTGGCAGAACCGGCCGATAGTCAGCCGCGCCGTGTACAGGTTCAGCTCGGCATCGGCCCCCAGCAGCGAGCCGCGCCCGATCTCGACCGCACCTTCGTTGTGGATCACCGCCCGCGGATTGATGCGGGCCCCGTAGCCCAGCACGATCCGCTCCGGATGCGTGATGACGACCGGCTCGCCCTCCATCCGCGCGTACCAGCGGCCGCCCCCGCCGGCGCCGTCGTCGCCCGGATAGTCGTCGTCGAACGCCGCCACCAGCTCGGCCTGCTCGGCCGAGTTCACCGCGCACAGGCCGCGCTGCCACGCCCGGACGACCAGCGCACCGGCGCCGTCACCGACCGCGAGCACGGCGTCGTGGCCGTCGAGCAGCGCCGCCGGCGGCGCCGCCGCCACCCGCGTCTCGACACCGCCGGCGGCCGGCGCCACGTCGGTCACGAAGCGACGCAGCGACGCGGCCGCCCCGGCGGGGGCGCCGGGCAGGGCCAGGGTGAACGTGCGCGCGCGGCCGGCCCCACCCTTGACCAGCGCGGCCAGCCGCGGGTCGGCCACCAGCGCGTCGAGCGTGTCGGCGGCGAGGAGGAAGCGCGTCAGCGCGAGCCGGCTCATCGGCCCTTCCGCAAGACGAAGTCGTCGAGCACGAGGACGTCGAGGCCGGTGCCGCCGAAGCAGCGCAGGGCATCGCGCGGGGAGCACACGATCGGCTCGCCCTGCACGTTGAAGGAGGTGTTGATCAGCACCGGGTGGCCGGTGCGGCGACCGAAGGCCTTGAGCAGGTCGTAGAACCGCGGGTTGTGCTCGCGGTAGACCGTCTGCGGGCGCGCGGTGCCGTCGACGTGGACGATCGACGGCACCCGCTCGCGGAACTCCTCCCGCACCGGGTAGGCCAGGATCATGTAGTCGCTGTCGGTGCCGTGGTCGAAGTAGGTCCGGTAGTCGTCGACGGGCAGCGAGGGGCAGAAGGGCCGCCAGTTCTCCCGGTGCTTGACCTCGCGGTTGAGCTTGTCCTTCATGTCGGGAAACAGCGGGCTGGCCAGGATCGAGCGATTGCCGAGCGCGCGGGCGCCCACCTCCATGCGTCCCTGCAGCCAGCCGACGATCCGGCCGGCGGCCAGGTCCTCGGCGATCTCCTCCACCACCGACTCCGAGCGCGTGTAGGGCAGCTTCGACTCCCGGATGGCGGCCTCCACCTCGGTAGCGGCGTAGGCTGGGCCCCAGTAGGCGTGACGCATGCGCTCGAAGCCGGTGGCCCCGGAGCGCTGGGCCAGCACCCAGGCCGCACCCAGCGCGATGCCGTTGTCGGCCGAGGCCGGCTGCACGAAGATCTCCCGCACGTCGTCGAGGAGCGAGAGCTTGCCGTTCATGCAGCAGTTCATCGCCACGCCGCCGGCCAGACACAGCGCGCGCACGCCGGTGAGCGCGATCAGCGAGCGCACCAGGCCCGTCACCACCTGCTCGAGCCGCCACTGCACGTTGAAGGCGAGGTCGCGGTGGGCGTCCTCGATCGGCTGGTGGCCCAGGCGCGGCTTGCCGAAGATCTCGACGAAGCGATCGGTGAAGCGCCGGCCATACGTGCGGGGGCCGAGGTAGCGCAGGTACGGGTTGGTGCGGAACTCGCCCGTCGCCCGGTCGAAGGGCAGGATCTCCTCGAGCCGGGCCTGCAGCGCTTCCGAGTAGCGCCCGTACGAGGCCAGCCCCATCAGCTTGCCCTCGTCCTGGTAGGCGCGGAAGCCGAGGAACTCCGTGAAGGTGGCGTAGTAGCCGCCCAGGCTGTGGGGCAGCTTCACGCTGCGCAGCTCCTTGATGCGGTCGCCGGCGCCGTGCCACATGAACGTCGAGAACTCCTCACCGCTGCCGTCCACGGTGAGGATCGACGCCTCCGGGAAGCCGGAGGCATAGAAGGCGCTGGCCGCGTGGCAGAGGTGATGCGGCACGAACCGCACGCGCTCGGGGTCGAGGTAGACGCCGCGCTGGGCCAGCGCCTGCTGGAGATCGGTGCGGATGCGCGTCGGATGGTACAGGTTGAGGAGGTAGTCCTCCTGCAGCCGGTTGTATTCGTCGGCGTCGGGAAAGGTTCCCCGCGTCTCGTCGTAGAACTTCGGCATCGCGTCGACGTACCGGTCGGACTCCCAGCCGAACCCGATGCCGTCCACGGCGTCGAGGTCGATGCCGGCCTCGCGCAGGCAGTAGAGCAGCGAGGCGATCGGCAGGCTGTTGGGCGCGGTCTTGATCCGGTTGAAGCGCTCCTCCTCGGCGAACGCCACGATGCGCCCGTCGCGGACCAGCGCCGCCGACGGGTTCGGTCCGTAGCCGAACAGGCCGAGGTAGTGGCCCATGGTCAGGCCGCGGCCCCCCGCAGCTCCAGCACGACCGCCTCCACGCCGTCCCGGTGCTCGACGCCGACCGACTCGAAGCCGCACGCCCGGAACATGGCCAGCGAGCGCGCGTTGTGGGCGAGCACCGCAGCCCGCGGTCGCACGCCGGCCCGCTCGGCCCGCAGCGCCTGCACCGCCTGACTCAGCATCGCCCGGCCGTGGCCGTGGCCCCGGCGCTCGGGAGCCACCGCGATGTCGATATCGGCCACGTCGCCGTCGAGATCGAAGCGCACCTGCCCGACCGGGCCCTCGGCGTCGGCGAAGATCCACAGCCGGGTGGCCCCGGAATCCAGGCGGCGCCGCAGCCACGCCACGTGGGCGTCATAGGGGATCGGCGCCCGGCTGAACGCGTTGCCGCGCGTCTCGGCGTCGTTGGCCCAGCGCCAGAGCAGGGCCGCGTCGTCCATCGAGGCGTCACGCCGGCTCAGCGCCATCCTCCACCATCGCCGCCGTGATCGGCGCATCGGCCGCGATCGCCCGCGCCGCCCGCCGTCCCAGCAGCCGCGGGTACGCGGCCGGCGGCAGCCCGGGGGCGTTGACGCCGTTGCGCAGCACGCGCACGTTGTCGGCCGAGAAGGTCTCGCCGGCGCCGATCGCGCGGACGGCGAACACCGAGCGCAGCGCGAACTGCCGGAGCTCGTCCTCGACGGGCAGCACCTTCTTGTCGCCCGTGCCCAGCACCGCCTCCGCCTGGTGGACGGCCCGCACCAGCTGCTTCAGCTCGTGCGGCTCGACCGCGAAGCGCTGGTCGGGGCCCGGCATCCGGTTGCTCAGGGTGAAGTGCTTCTCGATGACACAGGCGCCCAGGGTGACGGCCACGACCGGCGCGATCACGGGATCGCGCGAGTGATCGGACAGGCCGACCAGGCACCCGGTCGCCTCCCGCAGGGTCGCGATCGCGCGCGCGTTGACCGCGTGGGGCGGCGTGGGATAGGCCGCGGTGCACTGCAGCACGACGAGGCTCGCGTTGCCGATCTCGCGGGCGACGTCGAGCAGGGGCCGCACCTCGTCGATCGTGTGGGCTCCGGTCGAGGCGAACACGGGCTTGCCGCGCCCCAGCACCGCCCGGGCCAGGGGCAGATGGCTCATCTCGTACGAGGCCAGCTTGAAGGCCGGCACGTACTGGTCGAGCAGCTCCACCCACTCCTCATCGAACGGCGTGCACAGGAAGTGCACGTGGCGCTCCCGGCAGTGGTCGGCCAGCGTGGGCAGCCACGCCGGCGACAGCTCCATGGCCTCGATGATGTCGTAGATCGGCCGGGGGTCCTTCAGGTAGTCGGACATCCCGGCGGTGCGCGGGTACAGCGTGCGCGCCCGGAACCCCTGGAACTTCACGGCGTCGGCGCCGGCCTCGGCCGCCACGTCGATGAGGGCCAGGGCCTGCTCCAGGTTGCCGTTGTGGTTGGAGCCCGCCTCGGCGATGACGTAGCAGGGCTCGCCCGCCCCGATCCACCGCTCGCCCACTCTGATCCTCACCGCGGCCCTCCCTCCTTCAACGACGCGGCCAGGTCGAGCAGGCGGTCCGAGGCCTTGCCGTCGTCGAAGCCCACGAACTTCTCGAGGTAGTGCGCGCGGGCCGCCGGCTCGAGCGGAAAATCGGCCAGGCGTCGGCGCGGGAAGTCCTCCACCATCTCACGCACACTCAGCGGATACGTCACGCCGGGGAAGCTGAAGCTGCTGCCCGGCGCCGCCGACAGGAACCACTCGCGCCAGATCGGCGGGAAGCCGAGATCGTCGGCCTCCGCGGTCACACAGATCGAGGGCACCCCGGCGTAGGCCGCCTCGTAGGCGACCGTGCTGAAGAAGTGCAGGCACAGCGAGGCGACGCTCATGAGCTCCAGGATCGTGGCCGGGTAGTCGGTCTGCTCGTAGAGCACACGCTCGGCCCTGGCCGCCAGGTAGCCGGGCACCGGATCCTTGGGCCGGGCCTTGACGACCAGCGCCGCCCCGTTGGCGTCGCAGAACGCGCGCACCGCGTTGACCACGCCCCGGTCGTCCCACCCACCGGTGACGTGATTCGCGTAGCGCCGTCCGGCTCCCGCCCCGGTCATCAGCCGCTGATGCAGGCGCCGGGCGCCGTACACGTGGCGCACCCAGAACGTGCGCGGGTTGCTCAGGAACGGGAACGGGCAGTAGACGACGACGGGCCGGGCGGGATCGAGGCCGAGCCGGCGCCGCACGGCGACGGGATCGACAGCGTGGAACTGGTCCATCTCCGGAAAGCCCACCACCGAGGCCCGCCGGCGCATCGTCGCCGCCACCGCGCCGTCATCCACGGGCATCGGCGCCCGGCCCGTCGAGCGTGCCCGGTTGAACTCGAGGATGCGCAGCGAGTCGGCCGCGCGCGCGCGCCAGTGTTCCGTGTGCACCCCGATCGCGTCAAAGGGCGTGCGGCCGGCGGGGTCCACCATGCCGCCGATGTCGAGCGTGTACTGCAGCCCCAGCCAGCGGACGCGGCTCTCCGGCCCGACCGCCGCCGGCGGCCGCAGGGTGACGACGACGTCCGGACCGGCTTCCGTGAGCAGTCGGTTCAGGCCGCCCTCGCCCGCGTACTCTCGGCGGCGCGGCTGGCCCTGGCGGAACGCCGGAAGCGCCTCGCGCTGCTCGCGCGCCGGGCGCCCCTTCAGCGCTTCCTCGCCGGCCTCCCAGCACTCGGTGTCCCAGCCCCGGGCCAGCGCGCGCTCGACGACGGGGCCGAGCAGCCGATAGTAGTTGCGGCGCTGGATCAGGAACGCGAGCCTCATCGCGCCCCCTCGGCCAGGCTCACCGTGCGGCACGCTCGGATGATCGCCACCGCGACGCGCCCGGCGCCGCGCCCGTCGACAGCCTCGCGCCCGAGCGTCGCCAGCTTGCGACGCAGCCCGAGGTCTTTCGCGACGCGGGCGACGGCCTCCGGCAGCGACGGCTCGGCGGCCACGATCAGGCCGGCCCGGGCCATCTCCTCGACGTTCGGTCGCTGGTTGTCAGCCATCACCTGCGCGACCACCGGCGCCCCCGCGGCCAGGCACTCGTACAGCGTCATCCCGCCCCCGCTGACGACGAGATCGGCCGCCGCGATGAGGGGGCGGAGCGAGGCCACGCCGCGATGCACGGCCACGCCGTCGACGGCGAGGCCGGCAGCCGTCCAGGCGCCGACCGCGACGTCGACGGCCACCGTGGGCAGCGCGCCCTTCACCGCCTCGATCGCCCCCACCAGCGACTCGGCGCCGGCGTCGCCGCCGAGCGTGACGAGTACACGGCGGACCCTGCTGCCCGCCGCCCGCCGCGCCGGCTCCTCGTACACGGGGTCGAGCAGCGCGTACTGCGAGCCGAGCATCCGCAGGGTCTCGGGCAGCGTTCGATAGGTCAGCCGGGGGGCGTGCCAGCCGCCGTTGACGACGATCGAGACCGGCAGCGCGCGGTCGGCGACGTCGTCCACGACCACGACACATCGCGTCTGAGTACCGAGATCCCGCAGGAGCGCCGCGTCGGCGCGGTAGGAGTCGACGACGATGGCGTCGGATCGGCGCGTCCGCAGTGCCCCGCGCAGCGCGGCGGCGTCGCCGAGCCAGTCGAGCGCCGTGGCCGGCGCCGGCTCCCAGCCGTGGCCGGCCACGTACACCTCCACGGCGGCGCCGGCGGCGGTGAGCGCGGTCGCCAGCGCCTGGCAGCGGCGCAGGTGACCGAGACCGACACCGCGGCCGGCTTCGGCCAGGATGGTGACGGTGGGCGCGGGCACGCTCATGTCCGGTAGTGCCCCAGCACCTTCCAGAGCGCGGCGACGACGTCCTCCACGTCGGCGTCGGTCATCCCCGGGAAGATCGGCAGCGAGAAGATGCGCGAGGTCGCGTCCTCGGCGATCGGGCACAGCCCGCGCGGGTAACCGAGGCTGACGTAGTAGGGGTGCCAGTAGGCCGGCACGTAGTGCATCGTCACGCCGATCCCCTCGGCGCGCAGGGCCGCGAACACCTCGTCGCGACCGACGCGCAAGCGGGTCGGCTCGACGAGCACCGGAAAGATGTGCCAGGCGTGGCGCACGTCGGGCGCCACGCGCGGGATCGCCAGCCCGGGCAGGTCCTTCAGCGCCACGAGGTACCGCTCGGCGATCGCCTCGCGCGCGGCCAGGAACTGCTCCAGCTTGGGCAGCTGCGAGAGGCCGAGCGCGCACTGGATGTCGGTCAGGCGGTAGTTGAAGCCGAGGTCGACCATCGGGGCCCACAGGGCCCCGCTGGCCTGGCGGCCGGCGCTGTCGACGGCGATGCCGTGGTTGCGGAAGCGGCGCGCCCGGCCGGCCAGCTCGGCGTCGTCGGTCGTCACCAGCGCCGCCCTCGCCGGTGGTGACGTGCTTGACCGGGTGGAGGCTGAAGATCGTCAGGTCGCTGAGCGCGCCGACCGGCCGGCCGCCCGTCTCGGCGCCGAGCGCGTGGGCGGCGTCCTCCACCACCAGGAGCCCGCGGTCCCGGGCCAGCGCCCGGATCGCGGCCAGGTCGGCGGGCTGGCCGGCGAAGTCGACCGGCGCCACCACGCGCGTCCGCGGCGTCAGCGCGGCCTCGAGGCGGGTCGGGTCCAGGTTGAGGGTGTCGGCCCGGATGTCGGCGAAGACCGGCCGGGCCCCGAGGTAGAGGGCGGCGTTGGCGGTGCCCACGAACGTGAGTGGCGTGGTGACGACCTCGTGGCCGGGGCCGACGCCGGCCGCGAACATCGCCGCGTGCAGCGCGGCCGTCCCCGAGCTCACCGCCACCGCGTGACGGGCGCCGACGCGGGCGGCGAAGCGCGCCTCGAACTCGGCCACCGTGGGGCCCGTCGTCAAGAACGCCCCCCGCAGCACGGCGGTGACGGCGGCGACGTCGTCCTCGCCGATCAGCTGGCGGCCGTAGGGCAGCAGGCTCGCGCGGACGGGCCGGCCGCCCTCGATGGCCAGCCGCTCAGTCACGCGCCAGCTCCTTCATGGCGGCCGGCGACAGCCACTGCGTGTTGGCCTCACTGGAGTAGCGGAAGCCGGCGCCGGGACGCTGGCCCCCTTCGTGGCCGGCGAAGGCCCACGATGGATAGATGGGCTCCAGCACGAACAGGTCGTCGAGCTCCACGACCTGGCGACTCTCCTCCTCGGCGATCAGCGCCTCGTGCAGCTTCTCGCCGGGCCGGATGCCGATGACCTCGACCCGACAGCCCGGGGCCACCGACTCGACGAGGTCGAGGATGCGCATGCTGGGGATCTTCGGCACGAAGATCTCGCCGCCCCGCATCAGCTCGGTGCAGCGGACGGCGAAGCCGACGCCCTCCTCCAGCCGGAGCCAGAAGCGGGTCATGCCGGGGTCGGTCACGGTGACGGTGCCGGTCGCCCGCTGGGCCGCAAAGAGCGGGATGACGCTGCCCCGGCTGCCGATCACGTTGCCGTAGCGCACCACGCTGAAGATCGTGCCCCGACTGTAGCCGTAGGCGTTGCCCTGCACGAACAGCTTCTCGGCGCAGAGCTTGGTGGCGCCGTAGAGGTTGATCGGGTTGACGGCCTTGTCGGTGCTGATGGCCATCACGCGCCGGACGCCCTGGTCGATGGCGGCGTCGATCACGTTCTGGGCGCCGATGACGTTGGTCTGGATCGCCTCGAACGGGTTGTACTCGCACGAGGGGATCTGCTTGAGCGCGGCGGCGTGCACGACCACGTCGATGCCGTGCATGGCCCGCTGCAGCCGGTCGCGGTCGCGCACGTCGCCGACGAAGAAGCGCAGCGAGGGGTGCTTGAAGCGCGCCATCATCTCCGACTGCTTGAGCTCGTCGCGGCTGAACACGACCAGCCGGCGAGGGCGGTAGCGCTCCAGCATGGCCTCCACGAACTTGTTGCCAAACGATCCGGTGCCGCCGGTCACCAGCACCGCCGCCTCGCTCCAGTCCAGTGCTTCCCTCACCGTCCCTCGCTCCTCGCTGGCTCTCACCGCACGCGCTCCAGCGCGGCGGCGTCGCCGAATTGCAGGCGATGCAGGTGCCGATAGGTCTCGCTCCGCTCGAGCAGCTCGGCGTGCCGTCCGATCGCCTCCACGCCGCCCCGGGCCAGCACCACGATACGGTCGGCCCGCAGCACGGTGGACAGGCGGTGGGCGATCACCAGCGCGGTCGTCCCCTCCACCGCCCGGTCGATGGCCTCCCACACCACCCGCTCCGACTCGCTGTCGAGCGCGCTGGTGGCCTCGTCGAGCACGAGGATGGCCGGCCGCCCGACCACGGCCCGGGCGATGGCGATGCGCTGGCGCTGCCCCCCCGACAGGCGGATGCCACGGTCACCCACCACGGTGTCGTAGCCCTCGGGCAGCTCGGCGATGAAGTCGTGGGCGTTGGCCACCCGGGCGGCCCGGATCACGTCGGCCTCGTCCAGCCCCTCGCGGCCGTAGACGATGTTGTCGCGGAGCGTGGTGTTGAAGAGCAGCGCCTCCTGAGAGACGACGCCGAACTGCCGCCGGTAGTCCTCCTGGCGCAGCGTCCGCACGTCGTGTCCGTCCATGGTGACGACGCCCGTCACCGGGTCGTAGAAGCGCAGCAGCAGATCGGCCAGGGTCGACTTGCCGACGCCGCTGGCGCCGACCAGCGCCACCATCTCGCCGCGGGCGATCTCGAAGCTCACGCCGCTCAGCACCGGCTCGTCGCCGTAGCTGAACGACACGTCACGAAACGCGATGCGATCGCGCAGCTCGGTGGCCGGCTCCCGGCCGTCGACGGTCTCCGGGGTCACGGCGAACAGCTCGCCGACGCGGCCGGCCGCCGCCAGCACGCTGTGCACGGTCGTGGAGGCCGAGGCCAGCAGACCGATCTGCACCACCGCCGCCCGGCCGACGTAGAGGAACAGGAAGAAGGTCGGCGCCGTCAGCCGGCCCGCCATCAGCTCGGAGACGGCGAGCAGGATCAGCCCGGCCTCGACGACGTAGTTGACGATGGCGCGGGCCGGCTCCTCGATGTGCTTGTAGGCCCCGCGCTTGACGTTGACGCGCACGACGTCCTTCAGCACCCCGGCCAGTCGACGCTGCTCGAACCGCTCGGCCCCGAACGACTTCACGGTGCGGATGCTCAACAGCGTCTCCTGGAAGCGCGCGGCCACCTCGGCCAGCGCCGAGAACTGATCGGCGGTGAAGCGCCGCACCGGCCCCTTGATCCCGCGCGTGACGGCGTAGTGCAGCACCGCCGCCCCCACCGCCGCCCCGACCAGCCGCGGGCTCGTGCTGGCCAGCAGGTAGCCGTAGAACAGGATCAGGACCGGCGCGCTGACGAGGGTGCCGACGATCGTCTCCAGCCCGGCGGTGGCGCCGAGAGTGTCGGTGGACAATCGCGACACCAGCTCGCCCGTGCGGTGGCGCGTGAAGAAGCGCATCGACAGCGAGAGGAGGTGGCGGAAGAGATCGGCCTGCAGCGCCGTCCCCGCTCGCATGCGGATCCACAGCGCCAGCATGTAGTTGCCGAAGTCGAGCCAGCCCTTGAGCACGCCAACGGCCACGTAGGCCACGCACAGGAAGAGGATCGCGCGGAACCGATCGTCGACGGCGCCGACGCCGATCCAGGCGAAGAAGGCCGCCCCCAGGTTGCTCAGCGTGAGGCCGCTGGCCCGGGCCGGCGGCGCCGCCGTGCCGCCGAGCGCTAGGTCCAGGATCGGGGCCATGAGGACCGGGAACACCGCCGACAGCACGGTACCGAGGGCGCTGCCGACCAGCAACAGGGCCACGGCCGGCCAGTGCGGCAACAGGTAGTGGCGCAGCAGCCAGCCGAACCGGCCCAGGTCGTCGGCGCGGCTCATGCGCGATGTCCGTTGGCGCCG
The DNA here is from genome assembly GCA_963827505.1 of uncultured Candidatus Rokubacteria bacterium. GTDB lineage: Bacteria > Methylomirabilota > Methylomirabilia > Rokubacteriales > CSP1-6 > AR5. The sequence continues at coordinate 2,921,205 of CAWHBD010000001.1, forward strand.
GCGGCCGTCTCACGGAGCGTGACGCACTTCGCGCGCGGCACCCCGTGGGCGGCCAGCAGCTCGATGGTGGCCTCGGGCCGGTCGAACGTCGCCACTACCACCGCGTCGAAATCCTCGGCCGTCAGCTCGGCGAGCGGTCGCACCGGAAAGCCCAGAAACGCCCCGCCTGGCTCGTCTCCGAACACCGCCCCCGGCTCCAGCCCCAGCTCGCGCAGCGTGAGATAGGCCAGCTCGGCGGCCTCGCCGGGGCCGTAGAAGGCCACCCGCTTGAGGCCGTCGGCGGCCATGCGGCCAAGCGACTCGCGCAGCGTCTGCCGCGTGCGGCGATAGAGGTGGAGCGAGTAGACCATGTGCTCGTAGGTGAGGCGGCTCTTCTCGGCCAGCCCCTTGGGTGTCAGCAGATACCGGAGCCGTTTGCGGGCGGCTGGCCGGTCATTGAAGTGGACGACCTTGATGTAGCCCTTGCGGGCCAGCCTCTTGAGGCAGAGGTTGGCGAGACCCAGGGCCACGCCCAGCCGTTCGGCCAGCGCGCGCTGGGTCAGGGGCGCACCCTCCTCGATGGCGGTGAGCAGCTGCAGGTCGCGATCAAGGTGGCGATCGCTCACGGGCGGGGTCTCGGAGGGGGGAGTGTCGGCACCGTGTTCAACACTTGAACACGGATTGCATCACAGCGAAAGGGTGGGGGTCAATCTTCTCGTGCCGCCGGGGGGACCCCGGCGGGCCACCCAGCCGGGCCGGCTACTCGCCGATCAGCTGGACGGTGATCTCCCGTTTTCGAGGGCCGTCGAACTCGGCGAAGATCACCGACTGGAACCGCCCCAGCACCAGTTCGCCGGCGTTCAGGCCGACCGCGATGCTCCGACCGAACAGCGCTGCCCGCAGGTGCGCGCAGGCGTTGCCGCGCTCGCAGTCCGAGTAGCGGGGGTCGTCGTGACGGTAGCCACCCCGTTCGGGGACGAGCCGCTCGACGAGGGCCTTGAGGTCGTCGATCAGCGCGCTCTGGAACTCGTTGATGAATAACGCGCAGGTGGTGTGGAGCGTGTTGATCAGTGCGATGCCGTTGACCACCGGCGACTGCTGGATGACCTCACGGACCAGCTTGGTAATGTCCGAGACCTCGCAGCGCTCCTCGGTCGACAGCGTGAACGAGGTGTTGAAGACCTTCATGTGCGTGTCATCTCCGAGCCGTCCCTGAGATTCGCCAGCGTCTTGGGCCAGCGTGGCCGCCCCGAGGCCAGTGGTTACAGTAAAGGTACCTTTACACGAATGTCAAATCCGGTGCTCAGGCAGTCTTCGGGTCCAGGAGGTCGCGCAGGCCGTCGCCGAGCAGGTTCAAGCCGAGCACGGTGAGCGCGATGGCCCCCCCTGGGAATACCGCGAACCAGGGGTTCATCGAAAGGAAATTCTGGGCTTCCTTGAGCATCAGCCCCCACGAGGGATGGGGGGGCTGCGTCCCCAGCCCCAGGTAGGCCAGGGCCGCCTCGGCCAGGATCGCCACTGGAAAACTCGTCGTCGCTTGCACGATCAGCGGGGGCAGCGAGTTGGGCAGGACGTGACGGAGGACGACCCGGGCGTCCCCGCCCCCCAGCGCGCGGGCCGCCACCACGAACTCCCGGTCGCGCAGCTCCAGGAAGCTGCCCCGGATGATCCTGGCAAAGGTCGGCACGAACGCGATGCCGATGGCCACCATGCTGACCAGCATGCCGGGCGAGAAGACGGCCGTGAAGAGCAGCGCGGAGAGGATGGCCGGGAAGCCCTGGACGGCGTCGACCAGGCGCATGAGCCCCTCGTCGACCCAGCCGCCGAGGTAGCCGCTCAGCCCGCCGAGCAGCATCCCCACCCCGGCCCCGATCCCGACCGCGATGATGCCGACCGCGATCGACGTGACGGCGCCGGTCATGACGCGGGACAGCACGTCGCGGCCGAAGTGGTCGGTGCCGAAGGGATGGCCGGCCGTCGGCCCCTGCAGGCGGCCGGTGATCGACATCGCCAGCGGGTCGGCCGGCGTGTAGACGACGCTGAGGACGGCGGTGGCAATCAACACGAGCGTGATGGCCACGCCCAGGGTGAAGGTGACGTGGCGGAGTGGACGCCGGCGGGCCACGGCTACTCGTACCGGATGCGCGGGTCGAGAAACCCATAGGCGAGATCGACCACGAAGTTGATCACGACGATGCAGGAGGCGACGAAGAGCGCGACCCCCTGCACCACCGGCAGGTCGCGGGCTCCGATCGCCCCCAGGGCCAGGCGGCCGAGGCCGGGCAGCGCGAACACCGACTCCAGCACGATGGCGCCGGCCATGAGCTGGCCGAGCTGGATGCCGGCCACGGTCACGATGGGGATCAGCGCGTTGCGCAGCGTGTGCTTGCCGACGACGACGCGCTCGCCGACGCCCTTGGCCCGGGCCGTCCGCACGTAGTCCTCGCGCAGCACATCGAGCACGGCCGACCGGGTGGCGCGCACCAGGACGGCGGCCTGGAAGAAGCCGAGCGCGGCCGCCGGCAGCAGCAGGGCGCGCAGCGCCGGCCCCACTCCGGCCGACCAGCCGTCGAAGCCGCCCGAGCGCACCCAGCCGAGCGTGACCGAGAAGAAGAGGATGAGCAGCAGCCCCGACCAGAACTGGGGAATCGAGATCCCGAGCTGGGAGACGATCATCGCAAGGTAGTCGCCGGCGCGCCGGTGGTGGGTGGCGGCGTAGAGGCCGAGCGGAATCGCCACCGCCACCATGAACACGGCGGCCAGCAGGGCCAGGGGCAGCGTGACCGGCAGCCGGGTGACGATCAGCTCGCCGACCGGCAGATCGTACTGGATCGAGCGGCCGAGGTCGCCGCGCACGGCCCGCGTGAGCCATTCGACGTACTGCACGGGGAGCGGCCGGTTCAACCCCAGCGACTCCCGCAGCCGCTCGGTGGCCTCCCGGCTCCCCTCGGTGCCCATGATCAGGGCGGCGGGATCGCCAGGAAGAACGCGGACGACGACGAAGACCAGCCCGGAGACGAACAGCAGGGTCGCGGCGAGCGCCGCGACCCTGCGGACTACGTAGCGGCGCACGCGGGCGCGGGAGCCGTCACCGGGCAGGCGCCCAGCCGACCTCCGAGAGATCGGCGGCGGGAACCGGCAGGTCCTTCCACAACCCCGTCAGCCCCTTCTTGGTCACGGCCAGGCGCGGGTGCATGTAGAGCCACACCGACGGGGCGTCCTCCACCAGCAGGCGCTGCATCTGCGCGTAGAGGTCGCGACGGGCCTTGTCGTCGAGGGTGACCTCGGACTTGGCGAACAACCCCTGGAAGGTGGGGCTGTCGTAGCGGAAGTAGTATTTGGGGTTGGCGTAGTTGGCGATGTCCCACGACTCGGCGTGGCCGATGATCGTCAGGTCGTAGTCGGGATCGGTGCAGGGCGGCCGGCAGAAGACCCGCGAGAGCCACTGCCCCCACTCGATCTGCTCGATCTTGACGTTCACGCCGATCTTCTTGAGGTTCTCGGCGATGACCTCGCCCGAGCGCACCGTGTAGTAGTACTGCGGCGCCACCTTGAGCACGGTGTCGAAGCCGTTGGGGTAGCCGGCCTCGGCCAGCAGCTTCTTGGCCCGGGCCGGATCGTACGGCATCGCCTTGGTCAGGTCCAGGTAGTACGGATTGAGCGGGTCGACGTTGGTCCCGAGGATCTTGCCCATCCCGAACATGGCGCCCTTGAGCACGTCCACCTTGTTGATGCCGTGGGTCACGGCGCGCCGCACGCGCACGTCGTTGTACGGCTTGCGCGTGTTGTTCATGGCCAGGGTGACGTCGTTGGTGGTGTCGCCCACGATCACCTGGAAGCGCGCGTCCTTCTGGACGTCCTGCACGTGCTCGGGGCCAAGGCCGAACAGCGAGGCGTCGACGTCGCCGGCCTTGAGCGCGGCCAGCACCGCGTTGGGGTCGGGCATGAAGCGGAACGTCACCCGGTCGAGCTTCGGCAGGCCGGCGACGTGGTAGTCCTTGTTCTTCACCACCACGATCTTGTCGCCGCGCACCCACTCCTCGAACCGGAAGGGGCCGGTGCCGATCGGCGCACTCTTGAGCGTGTCGACCGCCTCCCGCGGATAGATGACCGAGCCCTGGCGGGCGAGGTTCAGCAGGAAGTTGGCGTTGACCGCCTTGAGCGAAAAGGTGATCGTGGACTCGTCCTTGACGATGATGTCGCCAATCGCCGCGTAGTAGCCGGGGTACGGGTGCTTGGTCTCGGGGTTCATGGCCCGATCGAACACGTACTTCACGTCGGCGGCCTTGAGCTCACGGCCGTTGTGGAAGCGGACGCCCTTCTTGAGGAAGAACGTGTAGTTGCGGTTGTCGGCGGTGTGCCAGCGCTCGGCCAGCCACGGCACGATCTTGCCGTGACGATCGACCTTCACCAGGCACTCCTGGATGTTGTAGAGCACCACGCCGGCCGTGGCCGAGGCGGGCGTGGCCGTGAGGTCGAGCCCGGGCGGCTCCACGGCGGCCTGCACGACGAGGTTCTGCGGGCCCTGGGCGCGGGCCGGACCACCCGCGCCAGCGACGGCCAGGACGGCGCACAGCCAGAGCATCGTGCGGCGCATGATCAAGTCCTCCTGAAGAAGTCCAGCGTTCGCCGCAGCCCCTCGTCGAACGGCACCAGCGGCGTGTAGCGGAGCAGGCGCTTGGCCCGGTCGATGTCGGCCAGGGTGTGGGGGACGTCGCCGGCCCGGGACGGCGTGTGACGGCGCGCCACCGGGTGGCCGAGGAGCTCTTCCAGGCGGGTGGCGATCTGCAGCAGGCTCACGCGCTCCCCGCAGCCGACGTTGAAGGCCTGGCCGGCCGCATCGGGCGCGGCGGCGGCCAGGCAGTTGGCCTCGACGACGTTGTCGATATAGGTGAAGTCGCGCGACTGCTGGCCGTCGCCGTGGATCTCGAGCGGGGCCCGGGTCAGCGCCCACAGGATGAAGCGGGGGATCACCGCCGCGTACTCGGAGGCGGGGTCCTGGCGCGGCCCGAACACGTTGAAGTATCGCAGCCCGATCGTCTCCACACCGTACAGCCGGTGCCACACCGCCGCGTACTGCTCGCCGGCGGCCTTGGAGACGGCGTAGGGCGAGATCGGCGCCGGCGGCTGGTCCTCGCGCTTGGGCAGGTCGGGGCGGTCACCGTAGACCGACGACGACGAGGCGTACACGACCCGCTTGACGCCGGCTCGCCGGGCCGCCTCCAGCACGTTGAGGGTGCCGTTCACGTTGTGGTCGTTGGCGCCGAGCGGGTCGGCGACCGAGCGAGGCACCGAGCGCATGGCCGCCTGATGGAAGATGACGGCGGCACCGGCGGCGACCCGCTCGACGGTGGGCAGATCGCGGATGTCGCCCCGCACGATCTGCAGCCGATCCCCGGCCGCCGCCGCGAACGGCAGGTTCGTCTCGCTGCCGCTCGAGAAATTGTCGAGGACGCGGACGCAGGCATCCGGGTGATCGCGCAGCAGCCGTTCAACCAGGTGCGAGCCGATGAAGCCGGCGCCGCCGGTGACGACGAGGACAGAACTCACGCGGGGATTGTATCATCCGGCCGCGGCGGAGCCGGGCCGCTCAGCGCGCGAGCATGGCGTCGCCGAGGCCGCGGCCAGCCTGCTTGTACTCCTCGCGCGGCGGCGCGAAGATGTCGAGCACGACGCAGCGCGAGCCGAGCGTGCGGCCGCCGTGGGGCACGGGGGGCGGCGCCATGATCGTCTCCTCGTTGAATGGGGGTGGTCGACCCTTTACACTATCCCCCGCGCCGGCGCCGGAAAACCCGGCGAACGGTCAGGAGGCAGTGTTGCGTTTCTTCGTGGCGATGGTCTCGCACGAGACCAACACGTTCAGTCCGATTCCCACCGACCGCCGGCAGTTCGAGGCGCACGACCTCCGCTACGGCGGTGAGATCTTCGAGGCCTACCGCGGGACCGGTACCTGCGTGGGAGGCATGATCGACGGCGCCGCCGCCGCCGGCGTCACTCTCGTACCCTCGCTGGCCGCCAGCGCCTCGCCGGCCGGGCGCGTCACCAAGGACTTCTACGCCGAGACCAAGGCGCGCCTCCTGGCCGACCTGGCGGCGGCGGGCCGGCTCGACGGCGTGCTCCTCGACCTGCACGGCGCCATGGTGGTCGAGGGCCTCGACGACGGCGAGGGCGACCTGCTGGCGGCGGTGCGGACTGCCGTCGGCCCCGTCCCCATCGGTGTCACCCTCGACTTCCACGCCAACGTCACCCGCGCCATGGTGGACACCGCGACGCTGCTGCACGGCTACAAGACCTATCCGCACGTCGACATGGACGCCCGGGGCCGCGAGGCGGCGGCACGCCTGGCCGACGTCGTGGCCGGCCGCGTCCGTCCCACCGTGGCCTACCGCCAGCCGCCGCTGCTGCCGCCGATCGCCGGCCAGCTCACGGCGCGAGGACCGATGCGCCGACTCTACGACCTGGCCGACGCCATGGAGCGTCGCCCTGGCGTGCTGTCGATCTCCGTCTTCGCCGGTTTCCCGCTGGCCGATATCCACGACGCCGGCCTGTCGGTCTACGTCGCGACCGACCACGACCAGGCCCTGGCCGACGCCCTCGCCGACGAGCTGGCGGCCGCCGCGTGGGCGATGCGCCGTGAGTTCCTGCACACGGCGCTGCCGGTGAAGGACGCGGTGGCCCGCGCGCTGGCTCTCGACGGTCGCCCGGTCGTGCTGGCCGACATCGCCGACAACACCGGGGGCGGCGCCGCCGGCGACACCACCGAGATCCTGCGCGAGCTGCTCCGGGTCGGCGCCCGCGGCGTCACCGTGGCCTGCGTGTGGGATCCGGAGGCAGCCGCCGCCTGCGTGGCCGCCGGGGTCGGCGCCACCGTCACCCTGCCCGTGGGCGGCAAGATCGATCCGGGCCACGGCGCCCCCCTCACCGTCACCGGGCGCGTGCGGACACTGTCGGACGGACGCTTCGTCTACAAGGGACCGATGTCGCGCGGCGTCGAGGGGCGACTGGGACCGACGGCGGTGCTCGACGTGAACGACGTCAAGGTCATCCTCATCTCGAACCGGCGGCAGACGCTCGACCCCGAGATGATCCGCGTGGTCGGGATCGATCCGCTCGCCGAGAAGATCCTCGTCGTGAAGTCGTCCGTGCACTACCGGGCCGCCTTCGAGCCGATCGCCCGCGCCATCCTGGAGGTCGATGCGCCGGGGCTGTCGTCCTCCGACCTGGGCCGCTTCGCCTTCACGCGCGTGCGCCGTCCGATCTTTCCGCTCGACGACCTCTGAGCCCCGGCGCCGAGGCCAGGAGACTGCCGATGCCCGCTGCCGCTTTCAACGCCGTCGACTTCAAGGTGTTCGACGTGAAGGGCTTCCAGGCCCGCATGGTCGAGATCCGCACCCGCATCCGCCCCAAGCTGGAGGCGATGGCCCATAGCCTGGTGCCGGCGGTGGGCCGGGCCACCGGGAGCCCGGCCTTCCCCCACGTGGCCCAGCACGCCCGGCGCACCGTCAACCCGCCCGACGACACCTGGGTCGCGTTCGGCCCCGACACCCGCGGCTACAAGAAGCACTGCCACTTCAAGGTGGCGGTATCCCGTCACTGCGTGCGCTTCCTGTTCGAGGTGGGCCCCGAGCACGCCGACAAGAAGCGGTGGGCGAGCGCCTGGAAGCGCAGCGCCGGCAGGCTGGGGCCGGTGCTGCGACGTGTGCGGGGCCTGGCGTGGTTCAAGAACGAGCACGACGAGGAACCGGGCGCGCCGCTCGTCGACCTCACGCCGGAGCAGCTGGCCGAGCTGGCCGACGAGCTCATGCGCACCCGCGACGGCCAGATCGTGCTCGGCCGCGCGGTGACGGCCGAGGAGGCCGCGCGCTGGACCGAGGCCCAGTATCGCAACGCTGCGCTGGAGACCTTCCGCACCCTGGCGCCGCTCTACCGCCTCCGCTCGTGACGGGGACGGTCGCCGGCGCCGTCGTCTTCGACATGGACGGCGTGCTCCTCGACTCCGGCGCCCACCACCGCGACGCCTGGCGGCGCCTGCTGGCCGACCTCGGCGTGGAGCCGGCGCCCGACTTCTGGCGGCGCACGATCGGGCGGCCGGCCGAAGAGGCGGTGGCGCAGCTGCTCGACCGGCCGGTCGAGGCGGCCGAGGCCGCCGCGCTTGCGCGCCGCAAGCGCGAGCACTACGCCGAGCTGACGACGCGCGGCATGCTGCCGGTGGCGGGCGCCCCGAGGTTCGTGACGACGCTGGCCGAGGCCGGGGTGCCCCGCGCGGTCGCGACGTCCGCCTCGCGCCCCGACGTCGAGTCGCTCCTGACCGCCATCGGCGTGCGCCGGCACTTCGAGGTCATCGTCACCGCCGACGACGTCCGCTGGGGCAAGCCCAACCCCGAGGTCTACCTGCGCGCGGCCGAGGGACTGGGGCTGCCGCCGCGGGTCTGCCTGGTCTTCGAGGACTCGGTAGTGGGCGTGCACGCCGCCCGCCGCGCCGGCATGCGCGTCATCGGCCTCACCACCGCCCACACCACGCGTGAGCTGCTGGCCGCCGGGGCCGAGCGCGCGATCCCCGACTTCGAGGGATTCGAATGGCCCGTGTGAGCGCGCCCGACTTCTGGGAGGGGCTCTACGCGACCGGCAACGACGGCTGGGATCTCGGCCAGGCGTCGCCGCCGCTGGTCGACGTCATCGAGCGCACGCCGCCGCCACGGGGACGGGTGGCCGTGCTCGGCTGCGGCCGCGGCCACGACGCCCGCTTGCTGGCCGCCCGCGGCTACGACGTGGTGGGGTACGACTTCTCGGCCGCCGCGGTGACCGCGGCCCGGGCGCTGGCCCGCCGCGACGGCGTGACCGTGGCCTTCGAGCAGCGCGACATCTTCACGCTCGGCCGCGACGCCGACCACGCCTTCGACGGGGTGTGGGAGTACACCTGCTACTGCGCGATCGACCCCGCCCGCCGCGACGAGTACGCGCGCACGGTGGCCGCGATCGTCCGGCCGGGCGGCTGGCTGCTGGCCTGCTTCTTCCCGCTGCGCGCGGTCAGCGCCGGGCCGCCCTTCCCGGTCTCGCGGGCCGAGGTGCGCCGGCGCTTGGCGCCGGCGTTCCGCATCGAGCGCGCCCAGCCTCCGCTGCGCTCCGCCCGCGGCCGCCTGGGCCGCGAGTGGCTCGTCTTCGCCCGGCGCACGTGATACCCTGCACCCCACTTTTTCGACCCCCGAGGAGGGCCTCGATGAAATCCACCCGTCTCCTGCTGGCGCTGACGCTCGTGGTCGCGGTCGCCGTGATGGCGGCCGTCGTGCCGCGCGTCGACGCCCAGGGGCAGACCATCAAGATCGGCGTGCTCTTCGACCACTCGGGGCCGTTCTCGGCCGCCGGCTCGCTCAACTGCTGGCGCGGCGCCAAGATGATGATCGACCTCATCAACGAGCGGGGCGGCGTGCTGGGCAAGTACAAGATCGTGCAGGTCGACGGCGACAGCCAGTCGAAGGCCGAGGTCGCCATCAACGAGGCCGAGCGGCTACTGAACGTCGAGAAGGTCGACATCCTGGCCGGCGTCTACTCGAGCGCCCACGCCGTCCCGCTGGCCGAGAAGGTCGACAAGCAGAAGAAGTTCCTGTGGATCACCACCGCCATCGCCGACGGCGTGCTCATGGACCGCAATCTGCAGTACACGTTCCGGCCCCAGCCCAACGGCGGCCTGTTCGGCGCCTACTCCGTGCAGTACATCGCGAGCTACTCGCAGGAGCGGTTCAAGAAGGCGCCCAAGGATCTGCGGGTGGCGATCATCTACGAGGACGGGCCCTACGGCACCGGCGTGGCCGCCGCCAACGAGGCCGAAGCGAAGAAGCAGGGCATGCAGGTCGTGCTCAAGGAAGGCTTCTCGATTCAGGCCCCCGACCTCAGCTCGCTGGTGACCAAGCTGCGCGCCGCCAAGCCCGACGTCCTCTTCCACACCGGCTACGACGCCCGACATCGCCCTGTTCCTGCGCCAGGCCAAGGAGCAGGGCCTTCGCGTGCGGGCCTACCTCGGGCACGGGGCCGGCCACAGCCAGCTCGACAAGCTGAAGGAAGGCTTCGGGAACGAGATCGAGGGCTTCCACACCGTCGATCCCATCGCCTCCCAGCTCATCGACCCCAAGAAGCTGAAGCCGGGCGTCGGCGAGCTCACGGCCGGAGATGGTGAAGCGCTACAAGACGTTCGAGCCGAACGTCCAGCCCGGCGCCATCGCGCCCCACGTGTCGATGGGCTTCAACAACATGTGGATCCTGCTGAACGACGTCCTGCCGCGCGCCATCCAGAAGCACGGCGGCTTCGGGCCGGAGGCGCTGGCCAAGGCGGCCCGGGAGACCGACATTCCCGAGGGCGGCACGATGCAGGGCTATGGGGTGAAGTTCAACCCGCCCGGGCACGCGTTCGCCGGGCAGAACGCGCGCGCGTTCCCGGCGGTGTTCCAGGTCGTCGAGGGGAAGTTCGAGGTCGTCTTCCCCAAGACCGTTCAGACGGCGAGCCCGATCCTGCCGCTGGCGGCGTCCTCTCCGTACGCGGCACGCTGAGATCGCCCGGAGGGGGGCTTCGCCCCCCTTCCGGCGGTCGTCGCGCGCCTGACGGCGCGCTCCTCCCGGCCTCCCCCCGTCGGACAGGGCAGCGCGGGCCACGCCCGCGCTCGAACGCGGTTGATCGAACGCTGAGGTGGCGCTGAATGCGTGAGGCGATGCTGCGGGTGTCGGCCTTGACGAAGCGGTTCGGGGGATTTACGGCCCTGAACGCCGTGTCGTTCGACGTGTACGAGGGGGAGATCCTGGGCTTGATCGGGCCCAATGGGTCGGGGAAGACGACGGCGTTCAATTGCATTTCGGGCGCGCTGGCACCGAGCTCAGGATCGATCCGGTTCAAGGACCAGGAGATCAGCGGACTGACGCCGGACGCGGTCTGCCATCGGGGACTGGCGCGGACGTTCCAGATTCCGCGGCCGTTCCGGAAGCTGACGATCCTCGAGAACGTGGCGGTGGCCGCGCACTACGGCGCCACCGAGCGGCTGAACGAGTCCGAGGCGCGGCGGCGGGCGGCGCAGATCCTGGAGCTGGTGGGACTGCCGACCGACGCCGGATCGCTGCCGACCCTGCTCGGCGCCGGTGGCCTCAAGAAGCTCGAGCTGGCGCGCGCGCTCGCCACCGCGCCGTCGCTGCTGCTGGCCGACGAGAGCCTGGGCGGCCTCGATCCCGCCGAGATGGCGAGCGCCGCCGACATGCTGCGCCGAGTGCGCCGCGAGCTCGGCGTCACCATCGTATGGGTCGAGCACATCATGGCCACCCTGATGCGAATCGTCGACCGCGTGGTGGTGCTCGACCACGGCGAGAAGATCGCCGAGGGGGCGCCGCTGGAGGTCGCTGAGGATCCGCGGGTCGTCGAGGCGTACCTCGGCGAGAAGATCGTGCTCGCGTGAGCTCTCTGCGCGGGGCCGTGGGCGCGGGGCGGGGTGGGTCGTGGTGGGGGTCGTGGCATCACGAGGATGGGGGCCGCCTCGGATCGCGGGCGGCTGGGCTCCATCCGGCTGGGGATACGCACGGTTGGGGTTGGAGGGAAACGGATGCCACGACCCCCACCACGACCCACCCCGCCCCGCGCCCGCTGACCGTCCATGGGCTCGCGGATCCCGTCATCTTCACCGGGGACGCTCGTCATCATTCACGTCAGCGACTCAGGAGCTCCTGTGCTTGAGCTGAGGAATGTCACGGCGGGGTACGGGCATTTCACGGCGTTGTGGGATGTGTAGTTGCGCGTGGAGGCGGGGGAGGCGGTGGCGGTGGTCGGGCCCAACGGTGCCGGCAAGACGACCCTCATGCGGGTGATCTCGGGGTTGATCGCGCCGCGGACGGGCGAGCTCAGCTTCGAGGGGCATCCGATCGGCGGACGGCCGGCCTACGAGGTCGTCGCGCGGGGCATCGCGCACGTGCCCGAGGGGCGGCGGATCTTCCCGGCCCTGTCCGTTGCCGACAACCTCAAGATGGGCGCGTTCCTGCCGACCGCCCGGCGCGAGGTTCGGCGAGAGCCTGGCCCGCGTCTATGCGCTGTTCCCAGTCCTGGCCGAGCGGGCCAAGCAGCGGGCCGGCAGCCTGTCGGGCGGCGAGCAGCAGATGCTGGCCGTCGGGCGGGCGCTCATGTCGCGGCCCCAAGCTCATCCTGCTCGACGAGCCGTCGATGGGGCTGGCCCCGGTCATGGTGCTGCGGCTCTTCGATCTGATCCGGCGCGTGCGCCAGGAGGGTTACACCATCCTCGTCGTCGAGCAGAACGTCCGGCAGGTGCTCAAGCTCGTCGACCGCGCGTACCTGCTCGAGGTCGGGCGCATCAAGATGGAGGGGCGGGCGGACGGAGCTGGCCGACCAGGACTTCGTCCGGAAGGCGTACGTGGGGCTGTGATCGATCCGCTCTTCCTGGCCGAGGCGGCGGTGAACGGGCTGCTCCTGGGCGGCGTGCTGGCGCTGCTGGCCCTGGGGCTGAACCTGATCTTCGGCGTCATCGACATCGTGTGGATCGCCTACGTCGACCTCGTGATGATCTGCATGTACGCCGTCTACTTCGTCGTGCAGGTCTACGGCTGGCCGATCTGGGCTGGGCGGCCTCGCCAGCGTTGCCCTGGGCGCGCTGCTCGGCGTCGGCGTCCACCTGCTGATCATCACGCCGATCCTCACCAGCGCGCCCGTGAACCAGCTCCTGGCCACCGGCGGGCTCCTCTTCTTCTTGCAGTCGTTCGCGACCTTCCTGTGGACCACCGATCACCGCTCGGTGCGGCTGACGCTGCCGCGGCTGGAGCTGTTCGACATCCCGATCTCGGTCGCCCGGCTGGTGGCCTTCGCGCTGTCGATCCTGGTCATGGTGGGGCTCTACCTGTTCCTGACCCGCACCTACATCGGCACCGCCATCCGGGCCGTCTCCCAGGACCGCGAGGCGACGGCGCTGATGGGCGCCAATCCGCGGCGCGTGTACCTCGTGACCTCGGCGGTCGGCGGCGCCATGGCCGGGGTGGCGGCGGCGCTGCTCATCATCCAGTACGCGGTCCACCCGTTCTTCGGCGCCGCCTTCGGCCCCATCACCTTCATGATCTGCGTGCTGGGCGGGCTCGGGAACATGGTCGGCGCCTTCGTCGCCTCGTTCATCATGAGCGAGGTCATCGCCATCAGCGGCGTGATCTGGTCGACCGAGATGGGCTACGTCATCGCGTTCGTGGTCTTCATCGTGATGATCTTCGTCCGCCCCGGCGGCATCCTGGCCCGGCGCGGCTGATGGCGCGCACGCTCGGGCTGGTGGTCCTGGCCGGGCTGGTGGTGGCCCCGTTCGTCCCCATGGGCGTGATGCGCGACTACACGATCCACGTGCTCGTGCAGATCTTCATCTGGTCCTTCATCGGCGGCGCCTGGTCGCTCATGGGGCGGTTCGGGCTGGTCTCGCTCGGTCACGGCGCCTTCCTCGGGCTGGGCGCCTACACGACGACGCTGTTGTGGAACTTCTTCGGCCTCACCCCCTGGCTGGGGGCGGTGGCGGCGGTGGCGCTGGCGGCCGGCTTCGCCGTGATCGTGGCCTATCCGTGCTCGCGCTTCCAGGTCGTCGGCCACTACTTCGGTCTCGTCACCCTGGCCGTCGGCGAGGTCGTCCGCCTGCTGATCATCGCCGAGCGCGACTGGACGGGCGGCTCGCTCGGGCTCACCGTGAAGACGGCCGGCCGACGACAGCCTGCTGGCCCTGCAGTTCGCCGACAAGCGCGTCTTCTACTACGGCGCGCTGCTGCTGTGGCTGGCCGGCCTCTATGTCTGGGTGCGCGTGGATCGCTCGATGGCGCGCTCGGCCATGGAGGCCATCGGCGAGGATGAGACGGCGGCGGCCTCGGTCGGCATCCACGTCACCCGCTTCAAGGTCGGCATCACCGTGCTGTCGGCGGTACTGACCGCCATCGGCGGCATCGCCTACGCGCAGTACATCTCCTACGTGAACCCCGACACCCTGGCCGGCATCGGGGTGTCACTGCGCATCGTGTTCGCGGTCGTGCTGGGCGGCATGTACTCACTGCTCGGCCCCACCGTGGGCACCGCGCTCACCATCGCGCTGTCGGAATACCTGCGCGTGCTGTTCAAGCTGAAGTTCATCGGCATGGCGGAGACGATCTACGGGCTCCTGCTGATCCTGTTCATCATCTTCCTGCCGGCCGGCATCTACGGCACCGTGCGGCAGCTGCTCGGGCGCCGGCGCTCCCCGACCGTTCCCGCCTGACGTATCCTGGGGCCCATGGCTGACTACACGATCTACCCGGAGAAGGAGCCCTCGAAGGCGGCCCGGGCCCTGGCCGACCAGGTGGCCCGCGACGGCGGCCACGTGCTGGCCGTCTACCAGGAGCCGATCGGCGACCACTGGCAGCTCTTCTGCCTGCTGCCCCGGGCGGCGATCGTCGCCAGCCCCTACCAGCGCGACGTCTCGCCGACCCACGTGAAGCGGCTGACCGAGGCGGTCAAGCGCATCGACCGCTTCGTCGATCCGATCCTGGCGGTCTCGCCAGGGCCGGGCGTGTACTGGACGCCGAACGGCAATCACCGGCGCACCGCGCTCGACAAGCTCAAGGCCGACTACGTCCCTGCCATCCTGGTGGCCGAGCCCGAGGTCGCCTTCCAGGTGCTGCCGCTCAACACCGAGAAGGCCCACAACCTCAAGGAGAAGTCGCTGGAGGTCGTCCGGATGTACCGGGCCCTGGTCGAGCAGCAGGCGACCTCCAGCGAGGACGACTGGGCGTTGCAGTTCGAGTCGGCTCACTTCATCACGCTGGGGCTGCTCTACGAGACGAACAAGCGCTTCGCGGGCGGGGCCTTCGCGCCGATCCTGCGCCGCGTCGACAAGTTCCTGAAGGGGACGCTGCGCCGGGGTCTGGAGGAGCGGACCGAGCGCGCCGAGCTCGTTCGCGCGGTCGACGAGGTGCTGGCCCAGACGGTGGCCAAGGTGAAGAAGCGCGGCATCAACCATCCGTACGTGAAGAACTATCTGCTGGCTCGCACGACGCCGCTGACCCGCGCGCGCAAGACGCTGCCCTCCTTCGACCAGACGTTCAAGAAGCTGCGTGACAACCTCGAGGACTTCGACGTGACCAAGGTGCGCTACGACGAGATCCAGCGCTCAGCCATCATGATGGCGCCGGCGGCGGCGGACTAGCCGATGCCCCGTGTGGCGCTGGTCACCGGCGGCAGCGGGGCGCTCGGTCAGGCGGTGACCAAGCGCCTCCTGGCCGACGGCTCGGTCGTGTGCGTCCCCTGGGTGGTGGAGAGCGAGCGGGCCCGGCTGGAGGCCTCGGTCGAGGCGCCCGCCCGTGCCCGCCTGATGGTCGAGCGGTGCGACGTCGCCGACGACGCCGCCATGGCCGCCCTGGTCACGCGCACGCTCGAGCGCCACGGCCGCATCGACGTGCTCGTCGCCGGCGTGGGCGGCTTCGCCATGGGCGGGCTCGTCGACACCGACCGCGCCACCTGGGATGCCCAGCTCACCCTGAACCTGACGACCACCTACGTGGCCAGCCGGGCCGTGCTGCCGGCCATGCTCGCCGCCGGCGCCGGTCGCATCGTGGCCGTCGCCTCCCGGGCCGTGATGCCGCCGGCCGGCGGGTTCATCGCCTACACCGTGGCCAAGGCCGGGGTCATCGCGTTCGTGCAGGCGCTGGCCCAGGAGACGAAAGGGCGCGGCGTCACCGTGAACGCGGTGCTGCCGAGCACCATGGACACGCCTGGTAACCGCGCCTCCATGCCCGACGTCGATCCGCGCACGTGGACGCCGGTCACCGCGGTGGCCGACGCGATCGCCTACCTGGCCGGCGAGTCCGCCGCCTCCGTCAACGGCACGCTCGTCGCGATCTGATGCCGGGCCGCCAGGATCTCTAGCCCCGCCCATGTACCCCCACCAGGCCGAGCGACTCACCGCCGCGCTGCAGGCTGACCGCCTCGACGCCCTCGTCGCCGCCTCGCCCGCCAACGTGGCCTACGTCACGGGTTTCTGGAGCGTGGCGCGGGCCGTCGATCCGGCCACCGAGATCTACGCGGTGGTGGGGCCGGGTGGCACCGCGCTCGTCGTGCCGACGATCGACGCGCTCGCCGTGACCGAGGGGGACGCCCAGGCGGACCACGTCGTCTGCCACGGCCGCTTTCACTACGCGGGCGCCGATACCGCCGGCGAGCGCGGGCGCCGCCTGAGCGAGGTCACGGCCAAGACGGCCGGGAGCGCCGCCGACGCGCTCGCCGCCGCGCTGGCGGCGGTGGGTGCACAGACCGGGCGCGTCGGACTCGACGATGCGGCGCTGCCGGCGTCCCGAGCGGCGGCGCTCGCCGCGCGGCTGGCCGGCTGCACGATCGTCCCCGCTTCCGAGGCCTTCGCGGGCGCGCGCCGGATCAAGAGCCCGTACGAGATCGACTGCCTGCGGCAGGCGCTGCACCTCACCGAGCAGAGCATCGACGCCGTCCTCGGCCTGCTCCGGCCGGGTGTGACCGAGCGTGAGGCCGTCACCGCGTTCGTGCACGAGGCGACCGGGCTCGGCGCCACGCCCTATCGCGCCGTCATCGCGTTCGGCGCCGACGCCGCCGTGCCCACGCCGTGGCCCACCGACCGCGAGCTCCGCACCGGCGACCTCGTGCGCTTCGATCTCGGCTGCGTCGCCAAGGGCTACCGCTCCAACGTCGCCCGCATGGCGGTGATGGGCGAGCCCTCGGCGCGTCAGCAAGCGGTCTTCGACGCGCTCCACGCGGGGATGGAGGCGGCACTCGATGCGCTCCGTGACGGCGTCGAGGGCAGCCGCGTGTTCGATAGCACGGTGGCCGTCATCCGCACCGCCGGGCTAACCGCCTACGACCGTCATCACACCGGACACGCCATCGGCCTGGATCCCACGGAGGCGCCGTGGCTCGCGCCCGGGGGCGGCGCGCTCGAGATGGGAATGGTGGTGTGCGCGGAAACGCCGTACTACGTGGTCGGTGAAGCCGGCTTCACGCTGACCGAGACCGCGCTGATCACGCGCTCCGGCTCCCACCTCCTCAATCGCTCGCACCGGGGCCTGATCGTCCTGGATTAGTTGGATGGGGGGCCACGAAATGGCCCCCCAAACCCCCCAGCCCTCGTCACGCCCCGGCGCGGCCGCGGCGCTCCTCGATCGCGCGCCTGGCCTGGGGCCACGAAATGGCCCCCCAAACCCCCCAGCCCTCGTCACGCCCCGGCGCGGCCGCGGCGCTCCTCGATCGCGCGCCTGGCCTGGGGCCACGAAATGGCCCCCCAAACCCCCCAGCCCTCGTCACGCCCCGGCGCGGCCGCGGCGCTCCTCGATCGCGCGCCTGGCCTGGGGCCACGAAATGGCCCCCCAAACCCCCCACCCCTCGTCACGCCCCGGCGCGGCCGCGGCGCTCCTCGATCGCGCGCCTGGCCTGGGGCCACGAAATGGCCCCCCAAACCCCCCACCCCTCGTCACGCCCCGGCGCGGCCGCGGCGCTCCTCGATCGCGCGCCTGGCCTGGGGCCACGAAATGGCCCCCCGCCATTGGTCGGGTTGTGCTGCGCAGTTCTTCGCCGTGGACCAGGCAAGAATTCGACCGCGGTGCTTGCACTAGATGGCACAAACGCGGTGCAACCATACGATTCTCCGACGATAGTAGAGTTAGGCACTGGCTTTGCTCAATGACCCGGTCATGCTGAATCGTGGATTCTTCCGACGCGAAGTGGAGCTGATCCTGCGCGCTGGCGCCTGTGCGTTGGTCCTGGGTGCGTTCGCGGCGTCGATCGGTTGGGGCTACCACCAGCGGCAGCAAGCCGTGGCGTGGCGCGAGCAGGCGTGTGCGTATCGCTTCGCCGATCTCGCGCGCCGTGCGACGTTCCTCACCGAGGGCGAGGCCCAGAGCGCCTGCGGCCGGCTTCAGTCGCTCGGCCTCGGCCTGCGCGCCTCCGGAACGACCGGCCTTCCTGTTCGCGACTGACCGGCGGGCCTGACGTGGCCCCCGCACCGCCGCGGCAGGGCCGCGGCGGTGCTCGCTAACCTCCCACGCTCGTAGACCTCCTGCCAGGACCTCGAGGGCCAGGTAAACGGTCGCGGCGGCACTCCCGTCCAATCGAGCAGCAAGATCACTCGAGCTGGACGGGAGGCATCCATGAGACTGACGGCGATCGTGATGACCGGGGGTCTGCTGGCCGCGCTGGCCACGGCTCCGGCGCTGGCCGACGAGATCGCGCGCGACCGGCAGGACATCCGCCAGGACCGGCGAGAGATCCGCGGCGACAACCGGGACATCCGCCAGGACCGCCGCGAGCTGCGGCGCGACCGGGCCGAGCTTCGGCGCGATCGGCGCGCCGGCCACACCGACGAGCTGAAGGACGACCGCCAGGAAATTCGTGGTGACCGCCGCGAGCTCCGTGAGGACCGTGCCGATCGGCGGGACGATGTGCGCGACCTTCGTCACGATCGCCGCGAGCTGCGTCAGGCCCGTGCCGGCCGCTGAAGCCTTGCCATCTCCATCGGCGGCGAGTCGAGCTCTCCCCGCGGCGGCCCGCCGCCGCCGAGCGCGGCTCGCCGCCCGGGAGCCCGGCGTTTTTGGGCGACTGGCTTGAGCGCACGGACGGAGAATGGGATGGTGAGCTCCAGGGGTCGCGTTGACTCAGGAGATCTCTGATGAGGCGCTGTGCCGCCGGGTCGCCGATCGGGACGAGGCCGCCTTCGAGCTGCTCGTTGGCCGCTATCAGGGCCGCGCGTACCGGCTGGCGTGGTCGCTCCTGCGCGACGCCGAGGACGCCCGCGACGTCTCCCAGGACGCCTTCCTGCGGGTCTACCGGACGGCCGCCGGCTTCCGCGGCGACGCCCGTTTCTCGACCTGGTTCTATCGCATCCTCGTCAATCTCTGTCTGGACCACCAGCGGCGCGGAGGCTGGTGGCGCCGCCTGCTGGTCCGCGACGACGGCGGCGCTGCGGCCGACGGCTCGATGCTGGAGCGCCAGCCGGCGCCTCTCGTCGATCCCGGCGACGCGGTCGACCACGCCCAGGTGATGGCCCGCCTGTGGACGGCGGTCGAGCGGCTGTCGCCGCAGCAGCGTGCGGCCATCCTGCTCCACGTGCAGGAGGAGCTACCCGCGAGCCAGATCGCCGCGGTGCTGGGTTGCACCGAGGCCACGGTGCGCGTGCACCTGCACCGCGCCGTGAGCGTCCTGCGCCGGACGGTCGACCGTGACTGACGGCCCGCACCCCGACACCGAGCTCAGCGCCTACGTCACCGGCGCCCTGTCGCCGGCCGAGCGGGCGGCGGTGGCTACACACCTCGAGGTGTGCGCCAACTGCCGACGCACCGCCGACGACAGCCGCGCGGTGCTGGCGGCCCTGGCCAGCGCGACGGCGGTGCCGCCACCGGTCGACTGGGGGCGCTACGGGGCCGAGCTGCGGGCCCGCGTGCAGACCTCCGCGCGGCGAGCCTGGTGGGCCCGGCCGGTCCCCGCGGTGCTCGCCGGCGGCGTGGTCGCCGCCTCCCTGCTGCTCGCCGTGCAGGACCTGAGCCGCCGGCCCGTCGAGCTGGCGAGCGTCGAGGAGACGATGCTCGGGGCACGGCTCCCGCTGCTGCAGCAATACCGCGTCGTCGAGCGGCTCGAGCTTCTCGAGGACCTCGACGCCATCCGCCAGCTCGATCGGCTCGGCCCCAGCGGGGGCGGCTGAGGTGCGAGCGCGCACGCTGGCGGCAGCACTCGGACTCGCTGCGCTCGTCGGCGGCCACGCCGCCGCGGGCGAGGAGCCGCCATCGGTCCCCGACGCCCAGCTCCTGCTCGACCTCGACCTGCTGATCCAGGCCGAGCCGCAGGAGCGTGACCTGATGCGCCGCATGAGCGTGGTCGAGCGCCTCCGCCTGCTCGAGCTGTTCCGGTATCTCGACGCCCGGCCGGCGGTGGCACCGGCCGAGCCACGGACACCATCACCACCGCCGACGGGGAGCCGGTGATGCTGCGCTGGCTGGCCGCCGTCCTTGCCGCGGCCGCCCTCCTCGCCGGCGGTATCCTCGAGATGGCGTGGGGACAGCCGCCGCCCGTGCCCGGCCTCGAGGGGCTGTCGGCCGACGAGCGCGCGATCGTCGAGCGCAACCTGGAACGCTGGCGCCGCCTCCCGCCCGAGGAGCGCCAGCGCGTGCTCGACAACTACCGCCACTGGCGCTCGCTGTCACCCGAGGAGCGCCGGGCCGCGCGCGAGAACTTCCGCCGGTTCCGGGAGCTGCCGGCGGACGATCGCCGCCGCATCCTGGAGGACTTTCGCCGCTGGAACGAGCTGCCCGAGGCGCGCCGGCAAGAGCTGCAGCAAGCCTACGACCGGTTTCAGCGGCTGCCGCCCGATCGGCGAGAGCGCATCCTGGAGCGCTACGAGCAGTTCCGGAAGCTGCCGCCCGAGGAGCGGCAGCGCGTGATCGACAACTTCGAGCGCTGGCAGCGCCTGAGCCCCGAGGAGCGCGCCCGCATCCGCGAGCGCGTGCGGGCGATGCCGCCCGAGGAGCGCCAGCGACTGCGCCAGATGCCACCCGAGGAGCGGCGCCGCCTGCTCCGCGAGCGCCCCGCCGAGCCGGCTCCGCGATGAGCCGCCACGCCGCGCGCGTCGCCGTCGCCCTGCTCGCGCTGACGCCGCTGAGCTGCGCGGCCGCGGGTGGGCCGGCGCCGCGGGCGGCGGCCGCGCCCGGCCCGGCCCCCGACGACGTCGCCGTCCTCCACGTCCTGCAGCGCGTGACCTACGGCCCGCGCCCCGGCGATCTCGCCCGCGTGAAGGCGATCGGCGTCGCCGCCTGGCTCGAGCGTCAGCTCGACCCCGCTCGGATCGACGACGCCGCCGTCGACCAGGCGCTCGGTGCGCTGCCCACGCTCACCATGTCGATCGTCGACCTGCAGCGTGAGTACCCGCGTCCCGATCCGGAGACGCAGCGCCGCTTCGCCGGCGGCGAGATGACGCCGCGCGAGGTGCGCGAGCAGTATCCGTTCGAGCGGCGGCCGGCCCGGATCGTGGCCGAGCTGCAGGCGGCGCGGATGCTGCGCGCCATTGCCGGCGAGCGGCAGCTGCAGGAGGTCATGGTCGACTTCTGGTTCAACCACTTCAACGTCTTCGCCAACAAGGGCGAGGTCCGCTGGTACGTCACCGCCTACGAGCGCGACGTGATCCGGCCCCACGCGCTCGGTCGATTCCCCGACCTGCTGCGCGCGACCGCCCGCCACCCCGCCATGCTCTACTACCTCGACAACTGGCTGAGCGTGCGGCCGGGCTTCGTGCGGCGCGGCGGGCCCGACCAGGGCCGGCGGGCCGGTCTCAACGAGAACTACGCGCGCGAGCTGATGGAGCTGCACACGCTCGGGGTGGACGGCGGCTACACGCAGCGGGACGTCACCGAGGTGGCCCGCGCGTTCACGGGGTGGACGATCGATCGGCCCCGCGAGCAGGCGCGGTATCGTCTTCCGGCCGGCCGCGCACGACTTCGGTGACAAGCGCGTGCTGGGGCGCGTGATCAGCGTCGGCGGCGAGCGCGACGGCGAGCAGGTGCTCGATCTGCTGGCCGCGCATCCGGCCACCGCGCGCTTCATCGCCGGCAAGCTGACGCGTCGCTTCGTGAACGACCAGCCGCCGCCCGCGCTGGTCGAGCGCGTCGCCGCCGCCTACCGCGACACCGGCGGCGACATCCGGGCCATGCTCCGGGTCGATCTTCGCGGCCCCCGAGTTCCGCGCCGCCGACACCGCCGGCGCCAAGATCAAGAAGCCGTTCGAGTTCGTGGCGAGCGCGGCCCGGGCCCTCGGCGCCAGCGCCGACGCCCGCGGGGCGACGGCGCTGGCCCGGGCCGCGGCCGAGATCGGCGAGGGACTCTACGAGGCCACCCCGCCCACCGGTCATCCGGATCGGGCCGAGGCCTGGGTGAACCCGGGCGCGCTGCTCGCGCGCATGAACTTCGCCCTGTCGCTGACCGGGGGGCGGCTGCCCGGCGTGCGGGCCGACGTCGAGGCCCTCGTGGCCGGCGCCGATCGGCGCCAGCCCCAGGCCGTGCTGGATCGGCTGCTCGCCGAGCTGCTCCACGGGCGAGCCAGCGAGCAGACACGGACCGTGCTGACCGCGCAGCTCGGCCTGCCGGAGATCACGCGGCTCACGCCCGACGACCGCGGTCCCGCCGACACCGACGTGGCCAAGCTGGCTGCGCTCGTCCTCGGCTCGCCGGAGTTCCAGCGGCGCTGATGCTCACCCGCCGCGCCTTCCTGCAGTGTGGCGCGTGCGCCTCTCGCCGCCGCCGCGGCGCCGCCCCGCTTCCTGGCCCGGGTCGCCGGCGCCGCCGAGGCGCGCGGCAAGGTGCTGGTGGCGGTCTTCCAGCGTGGCGCCGTGGACGGCCTCAGCATGGTGGTGCCGCACGGGGACGCCGACTACACGGGGGCGCGACCGAGCATCGCGCTGGCCCGCCCCCGCCGTGGGGACACGGCCACCGCGCTCGATCTCGACGGGTTCTTCGCCCTGCACCCGGCGCTGGCCCCGCTGCTGCCCCTGTGGGAGTCCAGGGCGCTGGCCATCGTGCCGGCCTGCGGCTCCCCGGATACCACGCGCTCGCACTTCGACGCCCAGGACTACATGGAGAGCGGCACGCCCGGCGTGAAGAGCACACCCGACGGGTGGCTGGGCCGCGTGGCCGCGGGGCTCCCCTCCGAGCGGGCCACGCCGTTCCGCTCGGTCGCCCTCGCGACCCAGCTCCCGCGCAGCCTGCGCGGCGACGCCGGTGCGCTCGCCCTGCGTTCGCTCGACCGCTTCGAGGTGCGAACGCCGACCCCGAGCGCGCAGACGCAGCGTGGCTTCGAGTCGTTGTATGGCGACGGCGTCCGCGACCTGCTCCACGGAACCGGCCGTGAGACCTTCGAGGCGATGAAGATGCTCAGGAGCGCCGGCGCCACCAAGCTGACCCCGGCCAACGGCGCCGACTATCCGCGCGGCCGGCTCGGCGAGTCGCTCCGGCAGATCGCCCAGCTCGTCCGCGCCGACGTCGGGCTGCGCATCGCCTTCACCGACATGGATGGCTGGGACACCCACGTGGCCCAGGGCGCCGAGCAGGGCCAGCTCGCCAACCGTCTGCGCGACTTCGGCGCCGCGCTCAGCGCCTTCGCGCGCGACCTGGGTGACCGCATGGCCGACGTGGTCGTGCTCGACGATGTCGGAGTTCGGTCGCACGGTCGCCGAGAACGGCAATCGGGGCACGGACCACGGCCACGCCACCGCCATGCTCGTGCTGGGCGGCGGGGTGCGCGGCGGTCAGCCTCTACGGTCGCTGGCCGGGCCTGGCCCCCGAGCAGCTGTTCGAGGGTCGCGATCTCGCCGTCACGACCGACTTCCGCGCGCTCTTCCACGAGGTCGCCACGCGCCACCTGGCCGTGCCGGCGGCGGCACCGCTCTTCCCCGGCTGGCAGCCCGGCGGCTCACCGCTCGGCCTGCTCGGCTGAGGTCTCTCGCCCGATCGTTCAGCGCTTCTGCTCGGTGACCTTTCGCAGCTCGGTGAGGACGGCCTGACCGGCCCGGAAGAGGGCGGAGTGCCGGCCGGTGCTCGAGTACACGGACGCGGCATCACTCTCGATGACCCGGACTCCCTCGAACGTGCGTAGATAGAAACGGACCTTGCCCGGCGCCGGGTACGGGTAGGTGTCGGTCGCCACGGCCTCGTCGTGGTGGGACTCGGCGGCCTTCACGAAGCGCTGGGCGGCGGCGCGGACAGGCTCGTGCGCGTCGCCGCCGATGATGCCGAACGTGGCCGTGGTGTACAGGCTGGCCGATCCGTCCAGGGCCGACACGATGGTCCCGGTCTGCTCACCGACGGGCCAGTCGAGGGCCACGCCGAGGACGCGGGGATAATCACGGCTCGGCCGGAAGCCGAGGGATGCCGCCGAGGCGGACAGGAACGTGACACGGAGCTCGCGCATCACCTGCGCGGAGTCCTTGCCGCCTGGCGGCTGGGCCACCGCGCCCTCCGGCCAGCCGATCGACAGGGCGAGCAGGCCGACGGCGACGGCGCCCGCAAGCCGGCTGCCGATCACGCGTTCCGTCCGCCCTTCACCACGCGTCAGCGTCCCGTGCGAGCCTGCGCGCGCGCGAGCAGCCGTTCGACCTCGGCCGGAGTCAGGTCGAGGAACCAGAACGCCACCGTACGGTCGGTGTCAGAGCGGACGACCAGGGCCAGGGCATCGACCGGCGCCCCGCCATCCGGCAGCGCGATCGACAGCCGCGCCGCCGTCCCGGGTTCCAGGGGGCGATCCAGCCGGGCGCGCAGGCCGGTGGCGCTCACCTCGATGACCGCGCCCGTCGCCACCCCGCCCAGCTCGGCGGTGACCCGCAGCGGGAGCGTGACCGGTAGCCGCCCGGCCAGTCGCCGCTCGCGCGGGGTGGCGTCGGGGGGGCGGGCGAAGACGGCCACGTGGTCGAGCACGGTGCCCAGCACCTCGAGGGGGACGGGCTTGGCCAGGAACTCCAGTGCCCCCAAGCGGAGACAGTCGCGGGCCTGCTCCTCGGTGACGAAGCCGGACACGACGATGATCGGGATGCCGGTGTCGCGGACGACCGGCAGCGCGAGGAAATCCATCCCGCTCATTCCGGGCAGGTTCACGTCGAGAATGATGACGTGCGGCGGCGCCACCCGCAGGCGGTCCAGCGCCGCCTCCGCGCTGCCGACCACCTCGGCCTCGTGACCCAGCGCGACCACGCAGTCGCAGAACACGAGGCCGAGATCGACCTCGTCCTCGACGACGAGCACCTGCAGGACGAACGCGGCAGGCGGGCGCGCGGTGCTCACAGCTCGGGCCGGCAGACCGCGCGGAAGTTGCACCAGCGGCAGATCCGCAGCTCCTCGGTGCGCTCGAAGTCCTCGATCCGGGCGGCGTTGGTGGGAGCGTCGGCCAGGTAGGCGCGCATGGAGCGGATCGACAGCCGCAGCTGCTCGCGGATGGCCTCCAGCCGCGCGTCGTCCCAGCGCAGCGGCGTCACCGTGGGCTCGCGGAGGTTGGCCTCCAGGAGATCGACCTGGGCCGGCTCCACGCCGAGCATCTCGCGCGCGTAGAGGGCGTAGCAGCCCAGCTGGAAGGCGGTGGCCTGGGCGTCGGAGGCGCCCGTCTTCCAGTCGACCAGCGTGAGCCGGCCCGAGTCGTTCCAGAAGCCGAAGTCGGGGGCGATCCACACCGGCGTGCCCTCGAAGTCGAACACCTTGGACCAGTGCTCGATCGACCAGTGCTCGGGCGCCGTCTTGCGGACCTGGGCCAGCAGCGGGAGCTGGAAGAAGTTCCGCAGGCAGGTCATGACGTTGCGGCTCAGGTGCTGCCACACCTCGGGCTTGAGGTCGAGCGCGTACTCGTGCTCGAAGAGCGCCACCGGGGTCTTGGGCGTCTCGCGGTAGCGGCCATCCCGCGAGTTGCGCCACTCACCGCGCATCCGCTCGATCACGTCCTGGATGAACGGCTCCACGGGGACGTCGTGGCCCTCGCGGAAGATGTGCAGCGCCATCTCGATGGCATCGTGCACCATCCGGCCCGCCCACATCTGGCGCGAGGCGAGCTGCTTGAGGACGTACAGGCGGCGGACGTCGACGACGGCGGCGGCGTCCCAGCCGCCCCAGGAGCCATAGTAGTGATAGAAGTACTTGCGCCGGCAGTCCTGGAAGGTCGCGTCGCGGCTGCGCGACCACGAGAACTCGTTGACGAGCTCCGGCATCGGCAAGATTCTACGCCCTTGACCCCCCGGATGGCGCTTGTTAGCGTGACGCCATGGCGACCCCGACGTTCCTCGTCGCGTGCCCGTGCTGCCAGGCCAAGCTCACCATCGATCCCGAGCTCGGCGCCGTCATCGCCCACGAGGCGCCGCCGGCCAAGCGCAGCGTGGACGACCTCGGCGCCGCCTTCGACGTCCTCCGCACCAAGGCCTCCGAGCGCGAGGCCCGCTTCCGGGAGCAGATGCAGGCCGAGGGGCAGAAGGGCAAGCTCCTCGACCGCAAGTTCCAGGAAGGCCTCAAGAAGGCCAAGGACTCGCCGGACCCGCCCAAGCGGCCGTTCGACTACGACTGAGCGCCCGGCGCCACCGGCCGAGGGTCGTCAGCGGAGATCAGCGCGATGAAGAACATGACCATGCGCATCGTCGACAGCAAGCTGGTGATCGAGGTGGATCTCAGCCAGGACGTCGGGCCGTCGAAGTCCGGCAAGACGATCCTCATCGCCACCACCGAAGGCAATGCCGACTGCCCCGGCCGCGAGGACGTCAAGATCGGGCTGAACGTGTACCGGTACGCCGACAAGAAGTAGTGCCCTCGACTGACGAGCTGCTCGGGAGCCTGCTCCGGCAGGTGAGCCGCAGCTTCTATCTGTCACTCGCGATCCTGCCGCGCCCACTCCGCGAGCCCCTCGGTCTCGCCTACCTGCTGGCCCGCGCCGCCGACACCGTCGCCGACACCCGGCTCATCGCCCGGTCCGAGCGCATCGACCATCTGCAGACCCTGCGCCGGGCGTACGCCGGTGAGCGCAACGAGGTTGGCGTCGTGGCCGGCGCCTGCGCGCCCCAGCAGGCCCACGCAGCCGAGCGGCGACTGCTGGAGCAGGTGCCCGCCGTGCTGGGCGCGGTGGCGGCGCTGCCCGCGGCCGATCAGGGGGGCGTCCGGGCCGTGCTGACGACGATCACCGACGGCATGCTGTTCGACCTCGCGCGCTTCCCGGGCGAGGACGCGGCGGGGCTGGCCGCGCTGGAGACGCTCGAGGACCTCGACCGCTACACCTACCTGGTGGCGGGCTGCGTGGGCGAGTTCTGGACCGACCTGCACCTGGCGCATCGCCCGCGGCTGGCCGGCTGGGACGCGGGGGCAATGCGAGCCACCGGTGTGCGGTTTGGCAAGGCGCTGCAGATGACCAACGTGTTGCGCGACGTGCCGAGTGACCTGGCCCTGGGCCGCTGCTACCTGCCGGCGCGCGAGCTGGCCGCGCTGGGCCTGACGCCGGCCGACGTCCTCACCCCGGCCGGCGCCGCGCGGGCTCGGCCGCTCCTGATGCGGCTGCTCGGCGTCGCGCTGGCCCACTACGACGCCGCCTGGCGCTACACGCTGGCGATCCCCCGCCGCGAGTGGCGCATGCGGCTGGCCTGCGCGTGGCCATTGCTGATCGGCCAGGCCACGCTGGAGCAGGTCGCGGCCCATCCCAATCCGTTCGCGTCCGCTCCGCTGAAGGTCTCGCGGGGCGCCGTCCGGAAGATCCTGGCCGCCTCGACCCTCGGCGTCGCCTCCAACCACGCACTGTCCACGATGGCCACCCGCCGCCGCGCCCGCATCGCCGCGCTCATCGCCTAGTCCCGAAGATCGAGGCTGAACAGCGTGACAGGGTCGATGCGAGCGGCGCCGACCTGGGCACCGAAGTGCAGGTGCGGGCCGGTCGCCCGGCCCGTGGCACCCACCGTGCCCAGCCGCTGACCGCGGTCGACCGTCTCGCCGTCGGTGACGGCCACCGAGTCGAGATGGAAGTAGAGCGTGTAGAGGCCGAGGCCGTGGTCAACGATGACGAGCCGGCCAGGGAAGAAGAAGTCGGCCACGAGCGCGACCCGCCCACTGTTGACCGCCACCACCGGAGTGCCGCGCTCGGCCGCGTAGTCGGCGCCGCCGTGGGGCGCGCGGGGCTTGCCGTTGATAACCCGGCGAGCGCCGAAGCCCGTCGGCGCCTCCTGGCCCCCGACAGGCCGGACGAAGCGGCCGCGCCAGAGTCGCTCGGGTGTGATCGTGCGATAGAGCGTGCGCAGCCGCTCGCCCTCGGCCACGGCGCGGCGCTCGGTCTCGGGGTCGAGGTCCACCATGCCGGTGGGCAGCGTCAGCCGCTGGACCGGGAAGTCGCGCCGCTGGATCGTCACCTGTCCGGTCAGCGCACGCGGCTCGCGTCCCGTCTCCAGCACGGCCAGCCGCCAGGGCGTGGGCCCGGGCTTGGTCTCGAGGTCGATGCCGACGACGGCGGCCTGGCCTCCGGCGTAGGGAAAGAACGCCAGCGATCGCGCCCCCAGCGCGCCTTCGATGGCCGCGGTGTCGCCGGCGCCCTGCACATACACCCAGGCGACGTCGCCGACGCGCGGCTGGGCCGGGTGCCAGCTGATGGTGGGGCGCTCGGCGGCAGCGACAGGGAGCGCGAACAGGAGGGCGGCGGCGACGAGCGCCGCCCGGCGACGGCCGGGGGTCACTCCGGGCGCTGCTGCCGCAGGAACTGCTCGATCTCCGCGACCAGCTCGGAGGCCGGCGGCAGATCGCTCCCGGGTGTGGCCTGGGCCTCCTCTTCCTTGTCGCGCGACTCCAGCTTGGCCACGTACGCCTTGATCTTCGCGTTCTGGGACACGATCTCGGCGAGGTTCTGATCGAACTGCCGCGAGGCCTCTTCGAGGTCGGCGAGGTCGGCCTCGAGGTTGAGCAGGCTCAGGGCCCGCTGCACCAGGGCCAGGGCGGCCTTGGGGTTCTCGATCCCCGACACGTAGTGCGGGACGTTGGCCCAGACGCTGGCCGTGGCCATCCCCTGCTCACGGCACGCCGTGTTGAGCACACCGACGATGCCGGTGGGCCCCTCGTAGCGCGAGGGCCGCACGCCCAGCCGCGCCGCCAGCTCGGGATCGGAGGCGCTGCCGCTGATGCGAACGGGCCGCGTGTGAGGAACCTCGGCCAGCAGCGCACCCAGCGTGAGGACCAGGGTCGCGTCGCACCGGCGGGCCAGGTCCAGCACGGCGGCGCAGTAGGTGCGCCACTTGAGGTGAGGCTCGGTCGCCACCGCGATGATGAGGTCGCGCGACAGCTCACCGGCCCGCGTCACCGAGAACTCGGTGGCCGGCCACACGATCTCGCGCTCGGTCTCCGAACCGTCCTTGTAGCGCACGTGCGGCCGCGACAATCCGAAGTGATAGAACTCCTCCGGGTCGATCTCGGCGAACTTCTCGGCCTGGAAGCTGGTGGCCAGGTAGCGGGCGGCGGTGGTGGCCGCCTCGGCGGCGTCGTTCCAGCCGCTGAACGCGGTGATCAGCACCGGCCGGCGGAGACCCTGGGGCTGGCTGTGAATCGTGAGCGGATCCATGGGAATTGGCCGGAGTTTACCACGGTTGAAACACCGGCCCGCCGCGGGTAGCATGTGGGGCACTTGATCGAGGTGCTGACGTGAACCCGTCTGGAGGATGACCGACATGCGCACCAACCGCTGGAAGATTCTGCTGGGTTTCACCGCGTTGCTCGCCGTTGGAGGCTGCGCGTCGGGTGAGGAGTGGACCACCTGGCGGGAGCACCCCACGCACTTCGCCTCCGGCGACCACATGTTCTTCTCCACCCGCAACACCGAGGGCAGCACCCCACGGGTGAAGCGCGAGGACATCGCACTGGCGCGCGACCAGGGCTGGTGGGGCAAGCCGATCACGGTCAGCCAGGAGCAGATCCTCGAGCGCTAGCGGGTCTGACAGCCCACTGGCGGCTCTGACGGCCGCACTGACAGGCGTTGGCGCACGGGGTGTCAACCTGGCGTCAACGCCGCTCGCCCCGACCGGCGAATCTGGCGACATTCCAGGGGGAGCCACTATGGCACTGCCCGTGCAGAGGGGTTCGCGTATGCATACCTCACGGACCGCTCACCGGGTGGCCCCCTCGTATCGCCGCGGACTGGCCGCGGTCGCGTTCGTCGCGCTGGCCCTGACCGGCGTCGCCCCGGCGCTGGCCGCGCCCGCCGACTCGAGCGTCCTCCCGCCCGAGCAGCACACTTCGGACAAGGGTCGGCGCCTCGCCACGGCCCACGTGGGCGCTCTGCGCGATCTGAGCGGCAAGATCTATCACTGCATGCCCTGGGTGGAGGTGAAGCGGAACGGCATCGGCTTCTACAAGCCGAAGCATCTCGACGGCGACTATCGCTACTTGTCGATCAACATGTACATCGACCAGCAGCCGTCGGCGGAGTTCACCGCGTACACCGTCGAGGAGCGGGCGTCGCGCATGTTCTCGCGCTACGTCGGCCCGATGCTCAAGCGGATGGCGCGCCCGGCCTCGCTGGCCGCCGACAAGGACCTCGACGGATTCACGGTCATCCTCGAGTGGCTGAAGCAGGCGTCCGTCTCGGCGAGCGCCCGCCCGGTGCACGAGACCATCGCGGTCTTCGTCGAGCGCTCGGTCGTGCTCGACTACATCGGCGGCCGGCTGGCGACTCGCGACCTGGCCGCGCGCGCGCGCGTGCTGGCCTGGGACGGTGAGACCTCCCTCGGCCCTGTGCGTGTGAACGCGTGGGACGACGACTTCGTGTCGACCTACAAGGTCAGCAACTACCAGCTCGCTCCTGGCGTGTCCTGCCAATAGCGCTCGCAGGGGGCTGCGCCCCCTTCCGAACGGGCAAGCGCGGGCCTAACGGCCCGCGCTTGTCCATGTCTCCCTCCAGCTCAGGATCGCGCCGGCGAAGCCCGCGCTCGAACGCCGCTCCGCTCTGCTTCTACCGACCTCCCTCGGGTGGTTTCCCGCTCGTGACGTAGTGGCGGAGGAAGCGGCGGATGGCGAGGAAGGCGATGTCGCGGTAGGGGATCGAGGGCAGCGGGAACCAGCGGAGCTCGGAGACGTCGTCGGCGGCGCGGACACGGCGGGTGGTGGGATGAACGCGATAGACGGCGGTGAGGACGACGACACCGCCGGGGCCGTAGCGATCGGTGGCGAAGCCGATCAGGACCGCGCGACGCACTCCCACCCCGAGCTCTTCTCGGAGCTCGCGGCGTAGGCCGGCGGCGGGCAGCTCACCGGCCTCCAGGAAGCCGCCGGGCAGATCCCAGGTGCCGGCGTAGGGGGCACGCGCCCGGCGACCGAGCAGGAGGCGCCCCCTCTCGATCACCACGGCCACCGCAGCGGGGACCGGATTGGCGTAGTAGGTCCAGCCGCAACGAGGGCAGCGGAGGCGCCGGTGGCCCTCCTCGATGACCGGGGCCAGCCGCCCGCCACAAGCCAGGCAGAACCGCGCCTTCACGAGGGAGCGACGAGGAGGGTCTGGCGCAGCCGGTCGGCGATCGAGCAGAGAGCCCGCGCGGCCGGCGACTCGGGCGCGACCGCCACGTACGGCTCGCCGCGGTCGGCCGCGGCGGCCAGCCCGGGATCGAACGGCACCCGCCCCAGGAACGGCACCCCTCCGTCGCGGGCCAGACCCTCGGCGCCCGGGCCCGGGAACATCCCCGCCATGTTCTCGATCAGGCCGAGCACCGGCGCCGGCGCCGCCCGCGCCACCGTCAGCGACCGGCCCACCACCAGGCGCGAGACGTCGGAGGGGATGGTGACGATCACGGTGCCGGCCAGCGCGGGCACCATGCCGACGATCGTGGCCAGCCGGTCCGTCCCCGGCGGCAGGTCGATCAGCAGCACGTCCAGCGCGCCCCATGCGGTGTCGGCCAGGAACTCGCGCAGCGCGTTGGCCTCCATGGTGCCCCGCCAGGTGTGGGCCTCGGCCTGGCTCGGCGCGTCCCAGGTGAGCGGCGTCGTGTCGCCCGCCAGCAGCAGGTCCATCGACATCACGCGGATGCCCAGGGCCCCGGCGGGCGGCTCGACCCCGGCCGCGCCGACTACCAGCGTGCGACCCCGCACGCCCAGCATGGTGGCCATCGACGGACCGTTGAGATCGGCGTCCAGCACGCCCACGCGCGACCCGGCCAGCGCGAAGGCGCCGGCGAGGTTGGCGGTCATCGACGACTTGCCGACGCCCCCCTTGCCGGACACGACGGCGACGATCGCCCGCACCTGCCGCAGCCGCTCACCCAGTCGCGCCTGCTGGGCCTCCACCTGGCCGACGATGTTCGAGCCGCCGTCCCCGGCGATGTCCCGGTAACGCTTCATCGCAGTACCTCGTCGGCCGGGGCCAGAAACGCCGGCGGCAGCTCGCGCAGCTGCGACCACGTCGGCGGCTCGATCAGGACGGCCGCCAGCGCCAGGATCGGTCCGGCCGACCGAGCAATCATACGGACTCCCGCCCCTGCGCCCACGCGGCTCGGGCCACCAGCGCCAGCGCGACGGCAGTGACGACGACGAAGAGCGTGGCGCCTGTGCGGAAGGAGATCTCGCCGCCCCAGGGCGCCGGCACCGTGGCCGTCACCGGGCGGAGGGCGACGCGCAGCGTCTCGATCGCGCGCCAGGCCATGAACAGCGCCAGGATGCGCGCGAAGTCGCGGCGGCTCACGATCCAGCGCTCGAACCACGCGCGGGGCCGGCGCAGCAGGTAGGGAATGGCCAGCATCGGCACCAGGCCGGCCAGCGCCCAGAAGGCGATGTACGTCAGGCGCCGGAACGGCGTGATCGGTCCCGGGATGCCGACGCCCTGCGAGACTAGGTAGACACCGCCGACCCAGTAGACGATCGCGTAGCCGAAGTAGCCGCGAGCGGCGGCGCGGAACCGATCGCCCTCCGACGCCAGGCTCATGCCTGGGGCCGGAAGCGACCGCCCCACTTCGCCCGCACGTCGGCGAGGATGGCGGCGGTGATCACAGGCTCGCCGCGGCCGCGCGCGTATGCCTCCACCGCCTTCACCACCATGCCGCGGGCGAACGACGGGATCGCCTGCAGGCGCTCGCGGGCGGCCGGCTCCCACGTGAGCTCGTAGTCGACCGGCAGCCCGAAAGTCAGCGTGGCCGGCAAGTCGATCACGGCGCCGCCGTGGCCGCCCGGCTGGTAGCCGCAGGCCGGGTCCTCGGCCAGGAAATCGCCGTAGGTCGCGTAGGCGCGGCAGCGGCAGCCGCCGCACACCTTGGAGAACTCGCAGGCGCCGCAGCGGCCGCCGAGCCGGGGGTTTCGCAGGGCGTCGAAGGCGGGCGCCGTCCGCCACAGATCGTCGAAGGCCGTCTCGCGGAGGTTGCCGACCGATACCGGCATGTACGGGCACGGTGTCACGTCGGCGGTGGGCGTGATCCGGCAGTAGTACTTGCCGGCCGGACAGGAGCCGTGGGCGTAGTTGCGCAGCAGCGCCGAGGACGGGTTGATCTCCCACAGGATGCGCCGGAAGTGCGGCGCGCACTTGGCCCGGATGAGCAGGCCATCGGCGCGGCCCACCGGCGTCGACCACGGGTCCTCGAACTTCTCGCTGGGCTCGGGCCCACCCAGACCGAGCATCCGACGCACAAACGACGGCGGCCCCTGCCCGACCCCCTGGGCCCGGGCCAGATAGGTCAGGATCCGCTCATAGGCCGCGGCGTCGATGTCGGTCAGATCGCGGCCGCGCCCGGTCCGGACCAGGAAGAAGAAGTTCAGGACCTTGGCCCCGAGCTGCCGGGCGAGATCGATCATCGCCGGCACCTCGGCCACGTTCCAGTCGGTGACCGACATGTGGAGCGAGAAGTCGAGGCCGGCGTCGGTCAGCACCCGGGTGGCGCGGATCGCCCCATCCCACGCCCCCGACTGGTGTCGGAACCCGTCGTGCTTCACCCGGTCGGTGGAGTCCAGGCTGATCGACGCCCCCAGCACCCCGCTCTCGCGCATCCGCTGCGCCTCCCGCTCGCGCAGCAGCACGCCGTTGGTTCCCAGCACCGTCGTGAACCCCTTCGCCGACGCGTACCCCGCGACATCGAAGATGTCCCGCCGCAGCAACGGCTCCCCCCCGGTCAGGATCAGGAACACGTTGGGATTCACGCGCGCGATCTCGTCGATCACCCGCCGACACTCCTCGGTGGACAGCTCCCCGCGCGTATCGGCCCCGGCATGCGCCGACATGTAGCAATGCGCACACTCGAGATTGCACCGCTGCGTGAGATTCCAGGAGACGGAGTACGCCGTATACGGCGACGCCCCCGAAGGCAACGGCGCGGCCGACGTCGAAGAAGTCATCGGATCAGCATTGAGGGAGAGGCCTCGCGACCTTGGTGGGGCGCGGGCTCCGGTGGGGATGGGGCCCGCCGACCCGTTTCCCTCCCAACCAGGACCGCGCGCAACCCAGCCGGGTGGAACTCAGCCACCGACGATCAACTCGGCCGCCAGCCTCGTGGTCGGCGGGCCCCATCCCCACCGGAGCCCGCGCCCCACCATCCTAGCGCGGCTTCTTGTTCGACACGTACCCGGCGATGACCTCGTTCATGGTCTGCCGCGCGTGCCCAAGCCCTTCTTCGCAGACGGCCAGATCGATGGTCGTCACGCCGCGCTCGGCGGCCACGCGCTCGATCTCCTCGCGGGTCATGTCACGCATGAACCCGGCCGGCACCCGGTTGAGCCGCGCCGTCGCGTCCTCGGTCCACGTGAACGGGCTCGTCGCGGCCGCGGCGCCGTCGGCGGCCGGCGCCGCGCTCGGCACCACCGCCGGCTCGAACTTCGTCTTGGCCAGCAGGGTGTCCCAGCCGGCTCCGAGCTTGTCGCGGCCCACCGTCTCCTCGATCATCGGCAGTGCGAGCTGGCAGGTGATGACCGGGATCTTGCGCGAGCGCGCGTACTTCTCCACGCGGGCCTTGGCCCGGCGGCGCAGATAGGCGTCGGTGACCTCGCGCAGGGCGTCGCGGGCGTCGGCCGACCACTTCACCTGCACGCCCGGCATCGACTCTTCCTCCTCGATGCCGCCCTCCTGCGCCGCGATCGCCTCCACGACGTCCTTGGTGATCGTCTGGAACTTGTCGGCGGCCGCCGAGCACACCGGGCACGTCACCACGGCCTTGGGGCCCTTGACCGTGTAGCCACAGATCGAGCAGATGGCGGTCGCCATCTGCGAGTCCTTGCGGAGCTGGGCCACGGCCAGGTCCTCGGCCAGGATCTGCATCTTCTCGGCCATGCGCGTCGGCATGAAGATGGCCATGGCCTCGTCGATCACCTTGTTGGTGATGACGGTGTGGCCCTGCTCGATGGCGTAGCGCAGCAGCGCGGTGCGGGCCACGCCCTTGACCTGGGGCGGCACCCGCTCCATCCGGGCCTCGGCCTCCTCGGTCCAGGAGATGATCTCCTCGGCCTTGACGTCGAGCGGCGGATAGAAGCGGCCGTTGGTGAGCAGGACGTTGCAGGGGGCCAGCCGCAGGAGGTTCTCGGTGTTGGAGCCGAGGTCGACCTCGTTCTCGTCGGAGTGCACGCCGACCCGGCCCAGGATGAGCAGCCACGGCTGCTCCTTGCGGGCAAAGGTCAGGATCTTCTCGAAGCACTTGCCGTCCAGCAGCGTGATCGACAGGTCGACGCCGTCGTCGGCGGCCAGCTTGCGGGCGATCTCCAGGTGCGACTGGTAGATCTTGGCCAATCCCGTATCGATGATCTCCTCGTGCAGCTGCTCCTGCTCCTTGAATCGGAAGATCTTCGAGGCCTTCTCGTTCAGCACGCCGACGATGCCGTTGAACATCGCGTAGTGCAGGTACGGATCGTAGACGGCGACGGCGTGGACGGGCCGGTTGACGGCCCGGCCGAGCGCGATGCCGAGCTTGAGGCCATGGAAGGACTGGGGCGAGCCGTCGAGGCCGACCACGATGGCGCCCTGGGCGTCGCGGAGAGCGTCGTGGTTGCGGACGATGAGCGATGTCGCGGGTCACCCGGCGCACGAAGCGCTCGGTGACGGAGCCGAGCTGGCTGTCCTTCACCGCGCCCATGCCGAGGGCGCCCATCACGACGAGGTCGTAGTCGGAGGCCAGGGTGTCCTCGATCAGCGCCTTGTAGTGCTTGCCGTCCATCATCTTCGGCGTCGAAGGGCAGGCCGGCCGCCTCGGCCTTGGCCTGCATCACGTCGAGGTAGGACTCCGAGATCAGCTGCAGCCCCATGGCGATCAGCGAGTCATGGATCTTGCGCTGGCGCTCCAGCTCGGTCTCGTCCTTGTACTCCTCGGGCAGCGTGTACTCCATCTGCTTGAACCGGTAGTCGTGCAGCCGGGCGGCGTACACGTGACAACCCGTGAGCCTCGCCCCGAAGCCGCGCCCCAGCTCGACCGCGAGGTCGATGGCCCGGTTCGAGTAGTCCGAGTTGTCGACCGGAACGTAGATGTGCTTGTACATGCGGCCCTCTCCTGTCATATTGAGCTCGAAGTCGACGGTGGCGGTCGCCCCGGGGGCGATCGTGATCTCTCGCGTGACGGTCCGCGGCTCGTCGTAGAGCGGCCGGCCGTCCTTGTCGAGGCCCTTGGGCCGGAAGCCCTCGTGCCACATCGTGACCTTGTAGGTGCCGGGCGGAATCCCGTCGATCGGAACGCGCCCCGCGCGTCGGTGACCGCGTAGTAGGGGCTGTCGTGCACGATCATCCACGCCGACATGTGGGGGTGCGCGTCGCACACCACCCGCACCACGCCGGGCCGGGTGAGCCGCTTGGTGATGTCGATCATCTGGTCCCGGTTGGGCAGGGCCAGGTTGAAGACCGTCGGCTTGCCGAGGAAGCCGTGGGTGTTGTGGAGGATCGCGTCGGAGTTCTTCACGCGGGCTCGCTCCCCGGCCATGACGGCGGACACGTGGGAGACGAACAGGCAGCGGTTGTTGTCGAGCACGACGTCGGCGCGCCGGCTTCTTGCCGCGGGCGACGCCCTCGACGAGGATCACGCTGCCCCGCACGCCGAGGTCGGGCCCGAGCACGAGCGCCTCGGAGTCCTTGCGGTCGCCGCAGACGTCGCGGTTCTTGTTCACGGCGAGCGGCTCGAGCTTGGGCGGCGGCCCCGTGAACTTCACGACCCCGGCCAGCGATCCCGCCGTCGGCCACCGTCGCGACCTCGTAGGCGAAGCGCCGGCGCGACGCAGCCCAGCCGTGACGACGAGCGCGGCCACCAGCCTCAGTCACCGCGTCCCTCACGGCTCCGGGATTCAGCCCGTACTCCAGCCGCCAGCCACAGGCTGCGGCTGTAGCGGAAGAACCACAGCGGGAAGGCGATCACGAACGGCACCCACAGGGCGAGCTGGCCGGCGGTGCCGAGATCGATCAGCACCCGCAGCGCGAAGAAGCCGCCGACAGCGATCAGCGTGGTCGCCGCGTAGTTCACGTAGATGGCGCCCACCCAGTAGCCCTGCGCCCGCTCGAACCTCAGGTCGCACACCGCGCACACCGTGTTCATGGTGAACCAGCCGCGGAAGAGCGGGGCCCGGCCGCAGCGCGGACAGCGGAGGGCGAGCGCCCGCCGCTCCGCGCGGAGGACGCGCCCCAGCATCCCGTCTGCGGCCATACCGCTCGTCGCGGTCCACGCGCGGGCGGCGCTAGTGCTTGGCCGGCGCCGGCGGCGGCCGGCTTGACGTTGGCGGTCTTGTGATCGACGTCGAACGCGTCCGGCATGATGACGAAGACCAGCAGGGTGGCGATGGCCAGCGGCGTGAGGGCGATGAGACCAAGCGTGCGGGTCTCGAACTTCAGGTGCATGAAGTACATGGCCACCATGGCCGCCTTGCCGACGGCCAGCGCCAGAGCAGGGCGCCGTTGATGCATCTTGCCGAACGGCAGGAAGACCACCCCGATCTCGACGACCGTGAGAATCGCCAGCGAGCCAGAAGATCGCCATGTAGTTGGGATGCTTGTGCTCGGCCGCCATCGTTGCCGTCCCCCTCAGAGGAGGTACATGAAGGTGAACACCATGATCCACACGAGGTCGACGAAGTGCCAGTACAGCCCGACGATCTCGACCATGTTGTAGCTGGCCGCGGCGTGCGGTCGACGCGCCACCGCGCCGGTGACGGCCAGCAGGTAGATGACGCCGCCGGTCACGTGCATGCCGTGGAAGCCGGTGATGAGGAAGAACGTCGTGCCGAACAGCGCCGCGCCCCACGGGTTGCCGTCGATGTGCAGGCCGCGGTGGATGAGGTGCGTCCACTCGTAGGCCTGCAGGCCCACGAAGATCGCGCCACCGAGCGCCGTCAGCAGCAGGAACGTCTTGCACTTCCCACGGTCGCCCCGTCCCAGCCACTCGAGCGCCTTGACCATCGTCACGCTCGAGCAGATGAGCAGGAAGGTCATGGCCGCCGTCAGGTTGATGCCGAGGACCTCGTACGGGGCTCGGCCAGTCGGCGCTGGTGGCCCGCATGCCGCCGTAGGCGGCCAGCAGGGTGCCGAAGCCGACGGCGTCTCCCGCCAGGAAGATCCACATCCCGAGCTTGCCCCAGCTCTCCGGTGTGAGCGGAGACTCGGCCGGCTCGACCCCGTGCGCTGCTGCGTGCGACGCTGCAGCCTGACTCATGTCGTCTCCTCGTTGGCCGGAATCGAGCCGGGGACGGTCGACGGCCGCGGTCGCGGCGCCAGGGGGCGCCACCGCAGCCGATAGCCGGCGTTCCAGCCCAGGACGCCGACGATCACGACCATCACCAGGAACGGAGCGATCAGCAGTCCACCGTAACCCCAGTTGAACCCGCGGTCGCCGTAGGCCGACGACACGCAGGTGGCGCAGGCGGCGGCCAGCCGGGGCGCCAGGGCCCCCGCCAGCATCAGCGCAACCGCCGTCACCCTCGCGGGCCTCACGCCAGGTACACCGCGACGTACAGAATCGGCCACAGGCCGACGACGTAGTGCCAGTAGGTCGCGCAGGAGCGCAGGCCCGCCACCTCGCCGTCGAGATAGCGGCCCCGCGCCGCCAGCAGCAACGTGACGCCGAGCCACAGCAGGGCCCCGACCACGTGGGCCGCGTGGATGCCGATGACCGTGTAGAAGGTCGCCCCGTAGGCGCCGGAGGTCACGGTGAGGCCGTAGTGGATGAGCCGCGCCCACTCGAAGCCCTGCACGGCGAGGAACAGCACGCCGAGGGCGGCGGTGGCGCTCAGCCGCTCGACGAGGGCCCGGCCGTCGGCGCGGCGCATGGCGCGCAGGGCGGCGATCATGGCGGCGCTGGAAGCGAGCAGGATCAGCGTGTTGATGCCGGTCACCAGCACCGGCAGCCGCGGCTGCAGCGGCGGCGGCCACACGGGCGCCGACAGCCGCAGCACGAAGAACGCCGAGATCAGCCCCGCGAAGAACATCGTCTCCGCCGAGAGGAAGAACAGCATCCCCAGGCGGGCGTTGTCCAGGCGGGGCCGGTGCGGCGTCGGATCCCGACCGTCGTCGCCTCCGCCCTCGGCGGGCGGCAGTGACGGCGGGAGCAGATCGCTGCCCCGGCGGATCACCGGGGGGCGCGCGGGCGGCGCCTCGAGGACGAGCGGGCTCACCAGCGGATCCCCACCAGGAACGAGGCGATCAGCAGGACGGCCACGATGCCGAGGAGGATGCGCCGAACGAAGCGGTTGCGGTCGCTCGAGGCCGTCCATCACGCCGTTCATGCCTTGTCGAAGGCCAGGAGGGCCAGCAGGGCCGGCAGGTAGAGCAGCGAGGCGAGGAGCACGCGGCGCGCGCGGGACGCGGACGGCGCCAGCGCCTGCTGGGCCCCGAACGTCGCGAACGAGGCGCCCAGCATCAGGGCGCCGACGAAGTACACGCCGCCGGCCAGCCCGATGAGCGTCGGCAGCAGGCTCACGGCGAGCAGCGCCAGGCATCCGCCCACGATCTGGCGCTCGGTCGCGTGCCCGTCGGCGTCGACCACCGGCAGGATCTGCACCCCCGCGCGCGCGTAGTCGTCCTGGTAGAGCCGACCGATCGCCAGCGTGTGGGGCAGCTGCCACAGGAAGAGGATGCCGAAGAGCACCCAGGCGCCGACGCCCAGATCCTCCCGGGCGGCCGCCCAGCCGGTGACCGGCGGCAGCGCACCGGGGATCGCCCCCACGATCGTGCACAGCGAGGTGCGCAGCTTGAGCGGCGTGTACGCGAAGATGTACAGCACGAAGGTGGCCGCGGTGACGAGCGCGGCCAGCCAGCCCACGCCGACGGCGAGGACGGCCAGGCCGGCGGCGACCAGCGCCGCCGCGAACAGGAGCGCCTCCAGCGGGGCCAGTCGCCCGTCCGGCAGCGGCCGCGCGCGGGTGCGTTGCATGCGGGCGTCGACGTCGCGCTCCCAGTACTGGTTGACCGCCAGCGTCCCGCCGGCCGCCAGCAGGGTGCCGA
This sequence comes from uncultured Candidatus Rokubacteria bacterium, assembly GCA_963827505.1. Taxonomy (GTDB): domain Bacteria; phylum Methylomirabilota; class Methylomirabilia; order Rokubacteriales; family CSP1-6; genus AR5. Next base: position 2,961,065 of record CAWHBD010000001.1, read on the forward strand.
GCATCAGCGCGATCAGCCTGCCGTAGTCGGGGGCCGAGGTGAGCCCCACGTAGTAGCCGACCACCGTGGTGACGAGCACCATGACGGCCACGCGCGGCTTGGTCAGCGCCACCAGATCGATCGCCACGCGGCTGCGGTCGCGCTCGAGGGTGGCGACGACGACCTCGCTGGGGCGGTTCACCGTGCGACTCCGAGGGCGCCGTGGGCGGTCAGCATGGCCGGGGCGGGCCGGGCAGCGGTGATGACGCGCACCGCGAGCACGACGGCGGCGGCGAGGATGAGTCCGCCGACGAGGCGGTGGGCCACCGGCAGCGCCAGCATGGTGAGCTGGCCCCCGGGAATCCACACGGCGGCGAAGCGCGCCAGGTAGCTACCGACGCCGAGGACGAGCTGCAGGCCGAGCAGGGCGAGCAGCAGGCGCGCGGCCGGCGCCGCCACCGCGTCGCCCGTGCGGCGCAGGCGAGCCGTCACCACGGGGACGAGGCCGAACACCGCCACCGCCCCGGCCAGGTGCAGGTCGAGGCGGCCGGCGTGCGTCAGCAGGGCGCCGAAGACGATCTGCACGTACACCAGGAGCGCGGCCGCCAGCGTGAGGCTGCGGGTGGCACCGTCGACGGCCGCGCCCGGCCGGGCCATGCCCGCCGAGGTCACCAGCGCGATGGCGACCACGAGGGCGAAGAAGGCCTGGGCCAGCGGCCCGTGCACCATGGCCAGCGCATCGGTGAGCAGCACGACCCGTAGCCCGCCCACGACGCCCTGGGCGATCACGGCCGCCACCGCCACCACGCCGAGCGCGCGCAGGCGGCCACCGCGCGGCCACAGGGCCACGGCCAGGCTGACGGTGAGGAGGCCGACCAGCGCCCCCAGGAGCCGGTGGCTGTGCTCGTAGAAGACGCCGCCCACCATCTGCGACCACGGGAACAGGAACATGTTGTGCCCGAACGTCGTCGGCCAGTCGGGCACGGCCAGCGCCGCCCCGGTGTTGGTCACCAGCCCGCCGAAGACGATCAGCACGCAGGTCGCGGCGGCCGTGAGCACGGCCAGACGGTGCGCCAGCCTCACCGCTCGGCCCCCGTCAGTGACCGCGCGCTCGCGCCCCCGCCCGCACCGGCGGCTGCGTCTGCGGCAGGAAGTCGTCGGCGGCCTCGGGATCGCTGTACTCGTAGGGGCCGCGGTACACGGTCGGCAGCGTCGGCCCCCAGTTCAGGTGGGGCGGCGGGGAGGCGGCCGTCCACTCCAGCGTGGTCGAGTTCCACGGGTTGAGCGGAGCCTTGCGGCCCGCGAACAGCGACCAGAAGAAGTTGACGACGAAGGGGAGCTGCGCGAGCCCCAGCAGGATGGCCGCGTAGGTGATGAACACGTTCCAGTGCTGCTGGTGCTGCAGGAACTCGTACTGCATCGGGTTGTAGATGCGGCGCATCTGGCCGCCGACCCCGAGGATGTGCATGGGGAAGAACGTCGCGTTGAAGAAGATGAAGCGTGAGCCAGAAGTGGAGGTGGCCGAGCGTCTCGTTCATCATCCGGCCGAACATCTTGGGGTACCAGAAGTAGATGGCCGCGAAGATGCCGAAGATCGAGCCGCCGAACAGCACGTAGTGGATGTGGGCGACGATGAAGTAGGTGTCGTGGATGTGCACGTCGACCGCCGTGCTGGCCATGAAGATGCCGGACAGGCCGCCGATGACGAACATCGCCACGAAGCGCGAGCGCGTAGAGCATCGGCGCCGTGAAGCGGATGTTGCCGCCCCAGAGCGTGCCGAGCCAGTTGAACGTCTTGATGGCCGAGGGCACGGCGATGAACATCGTGCTGATGGCGAAGGTCGTGCCGAGCGTCGGGTTCATGCCGCTCTGGAACATGTGGTGGCCGCAGACGATGAACCCGAGGAACGCGATGCCCGACCATCGCGTAGACCATCGGGCGGTAGCCGAAGATCGGCTTGCGGGCGAAGACCGGCAGGATGTCGCTGACCATGCCCATGGCGGGCAGGATCATGATGTAGACGGCGGGGTGGCTGTAGAACCAGAACAGGTGCTGGTGCAGCAGCGGGTAGCCGCCGCCGGAGGGGCGGAACCAGCTGGTGCCGAGCGTGCGGTCGAACAGCAGCATGGCCACGCCCGAGGTCAGCACCGGCAGGGCCAGCAGCAGCAGGATGGCGGTGATGAACAGCGACCAGATCGCCAGCGGCATCCGGAACAGCGTCATGCCCGGCGCCCGCATGTTGATGATGGTCGTGATGTAGTTGATCGACCCCATCATCGACCCGATGCCCATCGTGAACAGGCTGATGCACCAGAGGTTCTGGCCCCAGTTGACGCCGGTGTACTCGGGCACGGAGCTCAGCGGCGCGTACGAGGTCCAGCCGGCGGCGGCGTGACCGCCCTCGACGAAGAAGCCGCCCAGCATGATGACGCCGGCCGCCGCCGTCACCCAGAACGACAGGCAGTTCAGCAGCGGGAAGGCCATGTCGCGGGCGCCGATCATGAGCGGGATGCAGAAGTTGCCGAAGGCCCCGGCCAGGATCGGCATGATCACGAAGAAGATCATGATGGTGGCGTGCATGGTGAACGCCATGTTGTAGGTCGAGGGCTCCAGGATGCCGCCGGTCTCCTTCAGGATCCCGCCGAGGCCGGGCACGGCCGTCTCCGGCCATGCGAGCTGCCAGCGGACCATGAGGGCCAGGAGGCCGCCCAGGACCATCATGGTCAACCCCATGAACAGGAACTGCCGAGCGATCATCTTGTGATCGGTGGAGAAGATATAGGTCCGGACGAAGCCCAGCTCGTGGTGCTCGTGCGCGGTGTGCGCGTGAGCGGTGGCGGTGGGAGCGCTCATCGCTTGGTCTGTCCTCCCGTGGTGGCGGCGACCGCCGCGTCCTTCTTGGGCTCTTCGGCCTTCTTGTCGCCGGCGGCCGGGGCGGCGCTGGCGGTGAGGTTCTCCGCCGCCCACTTCCGGTACTCCTCGGCGCCGTGCACGTGGATCCAGCCCTTCATTCCCGAGTGGCCGAAGCCGCACAGCTCCGCGCAGGGCAGCTCGTACTTGCCGGGCTTGGTCGCCTCGAACCACTGCACGATCTCGCGCCCCGGCACCGCGTCCTGCTTCATGCGGAACTGGGGCACGAAGAAGCTGTGGATGACGTCCTGGGAACGGAGGTGGACGTGCACGACCTTGTTGGCGGGCACGTGCATCTCGTCCAGGAAGGTCTTGTCGTCCCCGGTACCGAACTTGCCGTCGGGACCGGGATAGGTGATCTGCCAGTTGAACTGCTTGGCCGTCACCTGCAGTACGAAATCGCTGGCCGGCGGCGCCGAGATCTTGATCTTCGACCACGCCGGCGCGCTGAGGAAGGTGAGGACGACCAGGATCAGCGACGGCACCACCGTCCACACGATCTCCAGCGTCGTGTTCCCGTGCGTGTAGCGGGCCCGGCGACCGGGGCGGTCCTTGTACATCACCAGGAAGGCGATCATGGTCGCGAAGACCAGGATGGCCGTGATCCCGGTGATCCAGTAGATGAGGTGGAACAACCAGTCGATGTCCCGACCGTAGGTCGAGACGTTCTCGGGCAGCCACCGATCAAGCATTCGGATCTCCCCCGTTCCCGGTCGCCGGCTCGCCTACTTGCCCTTCATCTCGAAGCTGACCTTGGTCACCTGGCCGGCCTTGACGTCGACTTCCTTCTCCTGCTTGCCGAGCGTCTCGTGCCACACCTCGATCTTCTGCTTGCCGGCCGGCACGTTCTCGATCTTGGTCACGCCGTCCTTGTCAGTGACGCCGGCCAGGCCGGGCACCACCGCCACCCAGCCGAGCATCCAGCTGTGGACGTCGCAGGTCATCTTCACGAACTCCGGCTTGTCCAGCTTCTCCGTCATCGTCTTCTTGAACTTCGGCTGGGCCTTGTTGATGGACGGATTGGCCGTCGAGTACGTGTGGATGTTGTGCAGGATGTCGTCGGAGTTCTTGATCTCGAGCTCACCCGGCTGCATCACGACGACGTGGGGGACGAACTTGCAGCCGTGTTGGTCGATCGTCGCCTTGGCCTTGGTGGTGCCCTTGGCGCCCGGCACCGACACGACCGCGTTGGCCAGCCCCTTGTTACCGCCCACCACCACCTTCTCGATGGTGGCCTCGCTCCCGCACTTCTCGGTGTCCTTGTTCACCTTCAGCTTCTCGATCTGGGCGGCGCCGCCATACTTCACGTCGGCCTCGATGGTGCCGCCGCCCTGCGCGACTGCCCCTGTCACGAACCACATGGCCGCGCCCGCGACGAGCGCCAGCGCCGTTGCTGCCGTCACCGTTCTACGCATCGCCCGTACCCCTCCTGCTCAGTGTGTGTTCGACCGAATGGTGTCGATCGTTCCCGGCGTCACCGTGTCCGGTTGGCCGTGCGAACGACGAGGATCATGGCCGCCAGCGTGAGGATTGCCACGACGGGAGGAATGATGAAACGCCGGTTCGACTGCGGTTCCTCCAGCCGCAGATAATACCACGAGGTCAGCGACATCTTGGGACCGGTCTCCCCGGCGCCACCGTCCCAGGCCTGGAAGGCGACCGGGGTGAATACGGCCGGCCGGAACGTCGGCCGGCTCTCGCCCTTTCCGGCCAGCGGCCGCTTGATCACGAGGCGGTACTGGCCGTTGGCGAATACTGCCTTGCCGCCGATCTCGCCGCCAGTGAGCGGGGCGAGCTTGGCCGGGCCGTTGGCGCTGACCTCGGCGACGCCCTTGCCCTGCTCCCAGCGCAGCAGGTACACGGCGTCGGAGCCGTCCCCCATCAGGAAGTAGGGCCGATCGGTCCCGGCCGTGATCTGGGTGGGGAACTGTAGCGAGATCGCGTCGGGGAAGGTCTGCTTGCCGTCGCCCTTCGTCTCGGTGGGGTCGTCCCACGAGAGATGGAACGCGACCTCCTTGTCGTTGTAGGCGGCCCGCACCGACACCAGGTCGATGGATGGGTTGAAGTTGCGCGGGTCGACGATGACCTGCCCCATGAGCGGAACGTTGCTGGGCGTCAGCTTCTTCCAGAAGTCCGCGCCGGGGTCGTCGGGGATCGCGTCCGAGACCGAGGTAACCGTGATCAGCGTGGTGTAGCGCGGCGACTCCGGCCCCAGCGACATGATGAAGTTCGTCAGATGCCAGACGTCCTCGGGCTTCTCGACGGCGTCCAGGAAGGCCGGCATGGGCGTCCCCAGCACGCCGTTGGCGATCCGGGTGGCGACCTCCGCCCGGGCGGCGCCACCACGGAACGTCCACCGCTTGGCCAGGTTGGCAGGCGGGATCGGATGCCCCCACTCGTCCTTCAGCTCGGCGCGGGAGGGCCCGTCGGCCCGCCCCTCGGTGCCGTGGCACTTGTGGCACTCGATGGCCTCGAACATCTCCTTGCCACGCTTGATCGACGCCTCCGAGGAAGCGACCTCCTTCGGCAGCTCGAGCTTCTTCGGCGCCTCCTTGAAGGCCTCCGCCGCGAACGTCTTCAGATAGGCCACCAGGTTCCACCGGTCCTTCTCAGGCAGAACCGCCCAGGCCGGCATGGAGGTCCCGGGCATCCCCTCGGTGATCATCCGGAAGATGTCCTGATCCGTCGGTGTCTTGTTCGCCGTCGTCCGGACCTTGTACAGCCCCTTGGTGAAGTCCCGCGGCCGCGGCGCCAGATGCTCCGCCCCCGCCCCGTTCCCATCCCCCTTCTCCCCATGACAGAGAAGGCACTTCTTCTCGTACACGGCCTTGCCCGCATTGGCGTCGCCCTGCGCCTGGGCTACCGAAGCCGCGGCGAGCGCCAGCGAGGCCGCAATGCTCGCGCAGATGATCAGGCGCACCAGCCACGGCCGGGGTAGGGCGCCGAGAATGGTCCAGATGCTAGGCGCCGACGAGCGACGACTGAGGCGTGGCCCGGCCACGCCGCAGGGAGGAGCGAAGGAGGCAACGAAGCAGATGGGCCATTATCGGCGCCCGCCGCCCTAGTGGGCCTCCCACCGTCTCGGCTGCTGGCCGGTCGCATCGTAGAGGTACATGATCACCTGCCAGATCTGCTCCTCCGTCAGGCGATCCTCCCACGCCGGCATCACCGAGTTCCACGGCGTCGACTCCTTCGGCAACCCCGGCCCGCCCTTGGCGATACGCCAGAACAGGTAGGCCTCCTGGAGCATGGCGATGGTGCCGGGATCGACGAAGTTGGCGGGCGGTGGATTGAACCCGTGGGCGAAGTGGCCCTTGCCGTCCAGGTTGTCGCCGTGGCAGTACATGCAGTTCTTGATGTAGATCTCGCCGCCGGCGACGAAGTGCTTCTTGTGCGCCGCCGGATCCTTGCGCAGCGGATTCTCGAAGCCGGAGATGTTGATCTCCTTGCCCCGGAACTGGATGGAGGACGGCGGCGCCGGGTGGACGGCGCGCAGCTCGGGCGGCGCCTGCGGCTTGGCGGCGGCCTGCGTGTAGGCGTAGTAGCCGAGCAGCAGCGGCAGCGCCACCACGATCACCGAGCGCAGCAGGCGATAGCGGGGGTCGGTGAGCGTCAGCCAGACGGGCCGCACGAAGTCGCGCCAGGAGTCGCGGTCGGACGAGACGAACACGAGCAGCGCCAGCCCGATGATGAACAGGTACAGGCTGAGCACGCTCCACGGCGCCGGCGGCCTGATCCCGAAGCGCAGGAGGACGAACGACGCCACGAAGATGATCACGGCCTGGAAGAAGCGGGAGCGGAGGACGCTCATCGGCTCATTTCAGGGTCAGGAGGAACGCCACGAGGTCGGTGTACTCCTTGGCGGTGAGCGTCTGGCCGAACGTCGGCGGCATCACTCCGGGCGGAAAACCGGACACGGTGCCCATGCCCTTGGGATCCAGGATCTTCTTCATGATGTAGTCCGGGGTCTGGATCTTGGAGATCTGCGACAGGTCGGGGCCGACCGGCGTGCCGGGGATGTCGCCGGCCTTGTGACAGGCCAGGCAACCGCCCTTCGTCATGAACACCGTCTTGCCGAGCTTGGGATCGCCGGGCAGCTTCACCTCGGCGGGAGCGCCGCCACCGCCGCCCGCGGCGGCGCCGATCGTCTGCGGAATGTCGTTCAGGGTGACGTCCACGGTGCCGCCCAGCGACTCCAGGAAGGCGGTCAGCGCCCACACCTCCGAGCGGTTCAGCGCGATCGGCGGCTTGTCGACGGCCGGCATGATCGGCGGATAGCCCTCGACGACGAACACCTGCGGCTGCATCAGTGACTCGAGCAGGTAGGCCTTGGCGCTCATACCCGGCTTGGCCTTGGCCGCCCGGGCGCCGACGCCGCCCAGGTCGGGCGCCCGGGTGCCCTTCTGGCCGATGCGGTGGCAGATCTCGCAGGTGCCCTTGGTGTGGTAGATCTCCTCGCCGGCCTTCACCAGCTGGGCTGTCGTCACGTTGCCGCCCTCGAGCGAGAGCTCCTGGGGCGGCTTGGACTCGATCTGCGGGATGGAGTTGGCGAACCACGAGTAGCCCCCCATCACGGCGATGGAGAAGACGCCAACCTTCACGCCGACGGGGATGCGCATGCTAGGCGTCCCGGTCGCTGCCGCCGGCCATGACCGGGGCGGCGTGCCCGTGGCCGTGGGCGCCCTCGGGGGCCCCCTTCTCGCCGAGGCCGCCGAGCCAGAAGATGAACATGACCAGCGCGAAGAACGCCAGCGTGACCAGCGTGATGACGTTGGCCGCGTAGCCGAGCGCCGGCGTCACCGCCTCGGGCGAGGTGTCGCGCAGCACGCCGTACACGTGCCAGTGCTGGCGGATGCCGGAGCGCGCGAAGCCCATCAACCCCATCAGCCAGGTGAACGTCACCGCGAGCAGGATCAGCACGTACTGCGAGCGGGGGGCGATCGTCCCCCATCGGATCTCGCCGGTCGAGCGCGCCCCCTTGAACATGGGGACGTCGAGGGCCATGACGACCACGATGGCTCCGATGACGGCCGCCACCTGGTACACCGAGAAGCCGATGCGGACGATCGACTCCACGAAGTAGCCGTAGACGCCGTAGAAGACGACGACGAGCGCGGCGGCCCCGAAGGCCGCCCACTGGATCGCCATGCCCGTCTTCACCCACGCGGTGGTCGGGATCTTGTTGGCGCGGCGGTACAGGATGTACGACAGGAAGGTCGTCAGGATCATGAGGTTGACGACGGTGTTCTTGGCCGACATGACCCCGAAGAAGCCGAGCAGCGGATGGTGGGTGCCGCCCATCGCGCGCGCCTCGTCGAGGGTGACCACCATCGAGCGCGGCGTCGCCCACACCATGAAGCCGATGGTGAGGATGATCAGCATGGGCGGGACGTACTTGCGATACCGCTCGGCGCCGGGAATGCGCTCCATGCCGAGCCACAGGTAGTAGTTGGAGCCGAGGAACAGGATGCCGATGAGGATGGCCTGGATGATCCACAGCCACGACATGAAGCCGCCCATCATCGTGATGCCCATCGTCTGGTTGAAGGCGTAGATCTCCCGCCCCAGCCAGTAGCCGGCGAACGGCAGCACGATGAAGGCCGACAGGGCGACGAAATTGCCGATGTAGCCCATCCAGTCATAGCGGGCTCGTTCCTCGTCCGTCTTGGCCGCGAGGAATCGAAATGCGGCATACGCGCCGGCGATCGTGCCCCCGAACACCACGTTGGCGATCAGCCGATGGATGTTGATGGGCATCCACGTGAAGTTGTTGATGGCCGCCCACACCCCGCCCTTGAGCGCGCCGCCGTCGTCGACGCCGGCCGGCGAGATCATGAACGTCACCCACGAGTTGGCGACGAAGAGGATGGCGGTGCCGAACAGGTTCGACAGCACGCCGAGCCCGACGTGGATGGCCTTGCGCGGGCCCGACAGCCAGTTCCAGCCGTAGTACCAGAGGTAGACGGTGAACGTCTCGGCGAAGAACAGCAGGGCGTAGACCCAGTAGGTCGGGAAGAAAATGGACGTCATGTACGTCCAAAACTTCGGGTAGTAGCCGACGAACAGGAACAGGAGGAGGGCGCCGAGCAGCGCGGTCGTCGAGAAGGCGGCGAAGGTGAGCTTGACCAGCTCGTGCGAGAGCCAGTCGTAGCGCGCCTCGCCGGTGCGCCAGCCGATGATCTCGATGATGACGGCGAAGATGGGAACTCCGAGGATGAACGCGGCGAAGTTCAGGTGCAGCTGGGCCACCGCCCATACCGCGAGGCGCGAGCCGATCAGCGGGAAGGACCGGTACGCGGGGTCCTTGGCGGCGGCCTGCTGGGCCTCGGCCGGGAGCAGGAAGAGCAGCAGGACCACGCCCGCGAGCAGTAGCCCGGCCGCACACGCGCTCCGGCCCACGCCCCATCCCGATTTCATCGGTTCAGCCTCTGGATGCGGGTCCCGTCCGGGGGCGCGACAACCGCCGGCGCAGGCACGCTTGTTCGCGAAATCACATGAGCGTCCGGGCCAAATTCTTAGGGGCAACGCTTCGATGTGTCAAGCGGAAAGCGCCGCGGCAAGTTTGACACACCCTACCCCGGAGGCTAGCATCAACGGAAAGGGACCTCGATGAAGCCGCGGCTTACCCAGCGCATCCAGTTCTCGCTCGCCTACGCGCTCGTCGTGGTGCTGCTGCTGTCGTTGCTGCAGTCCTGGTTGCTGGCCCCGCGTAGCGTCGAGATCCCGTATTCCAAGTTCCTGGAACTACTGCGCGCCGACCGCATCGAGCGGGTTGCCCTGACCGAGCGGGAGATCCGGGGCATGGCCAAGCCGGGTGCGCTGCCGGCACCGCCGGCCCTGCCGGGCGACCGCCTGCGCCAGTGGCTCGGCCCCGAGGAGGAGGTTCGCGTGTTCTCGGTCACCCGCATCCCGGGGGTGGACGAGCAGCCGGTGGTGGCCGAGCTGGAGGCGCACAAGGTCGAGTTTTCCGGCCGGATCGAGTCGACCTTCTGGAAGGACCTCCTGTTCGGCTGGGTCATCCCGCTCGGCATCATGGTCGCGATCTGGATGTTCCTGATGCGCCGGGTCGGCGGCGGCCCCACCCAGGCGCTGTCGTTCGGGCGAAGCAAGCACAAGATCTACGACCGCAAGGAGCTGAAGACCACCTTCAACGACGTGGCCGGGGTCGACGAGGCCAAGGCCGAGCTCGTGGAGATCGTGGACTTCCTCAAGAATCCCAAGAAATACCAGCGCCTCGGCGGCCGCATCCCCAAGGGCGTGCTGGTCGTCGGTCCGCCCGGCACCGGCAAGACCCTGCTGGCCCGGGCCGTGGCCGGCGAGGCCGACGTGCCGTTCTTCACGCTGTCGGGCTCCGAATTCGTCGAGATGTTCGTGGGCGTGGGGGCCTCCCGCGTACGCGACCTTTTCGAGCAGGCCAAGGACAAGGCCCCCTGCATCGTCTTCATCGACGAGCTGGACGCCATCGGTAAGTCGCGGGCGGGTGCCACCGGCTTCATGGGCGGCCACGACGAGCGCGAGCAGACCCTCAACCAGCTCCTGGCCGAGATGGACGGCTTCGACTCGTCCAAGGGCGTCATCATCATGGCCGCCACCAACCGGCCCGAGGTCCTGGACCAGGCGCTGCTCCGGCCCGGCCGCTTCGACCGCCAGGTGGTGGTCGACAAGCCCGACGTCCGGGGGCGCGAGGCCATCCTGCGCCTGCACGCGCGCGCGGTCGTGCTGGCCCCGGGGGTCGACCTGGCGATCATCGCCGCCCGCACCCCGGGCTTCGCCGGCGCCGACCTGGCCAACATCGTCAACGAGGCCGCCCTGCTGGCCGCCCGGAAGGAAAAGAACGCGGTCGAGATGGCCGACTTCGAGGAGGCGATCGACCGCGTCGTGGCCGGGCTCGAGAAGAGGAGCCGGGTGCTTTCGGAGAAGGAGCGCGACATCGTGGCCCACCACGAGATGGGCCACGCCCTGGTGGCCTCGTCGGTGGCCCACGCCGACCCCGTCCACAAGGTGACGATCATCCCCCGCGGAGTCGCCGCGCTAGGCATGACCTACCAGCTGCCGATCGAGGACCGCTTCCTCATGACCCGCAGCGAGCTGGAGGACCGGATCGCCGTCCTGCTCGGAGGCCGGGTCGCCGAGGAGCTCGTGTACGGTGAGGTCTCGACCGGCGCTCACAATGACCTCGAGCGGGCGACCGAGGTCGCGCGACTGATGGTAACGAAGTACGGGATGTCCGAGCGGCTGGGGCTCGCCACCTACGGCGAGCGCACGCCGCTGTTCCTCAAGGGATCGGGGGTGAGCGGCGAGCGGGAATACAGCGACGCCACCGCCCGCACCATCGATGAGGAGGTCCGCACCATCCTGGACCGCACACAGGACCGGGTCCGGGGACTCCTCACGGCCAAGAAGGCGATGCTGATCCATGCGGCGGCCGAGCTCAAGCGCGTGGAAACTCTCGAGGGCGATCGGCTGAAGCGGCTGCTGGCGGGTGAGGGATGACCCGGACGGTCGGAGGAGGACGACAGTGATGCTGGTCAAGGGCCGGACGTTCGCGGTGGGACTCACCCTGGCGCTGATCGGCGGCGCGGCCGTCGGCGCCCTGGCGACGACGCGCGGGCCGGGGGCTCGGGCGCCGCTCGCGCAGGCCACCCCCTCGACGCTGGAGGCCCCCGTCATCCCGGTGCAGATGCCCCTGACCACGGGCACCTTTGCCAAGGTGGCCGAGGTCATCAAGCCGGCCGTCATCAACATCAACACCGTCTCCCGCGGTGGCACCGGACCGGGCCGCACGCCCTTCGAGGAGTTCTTCGGCGAGGAGTTCTTCCGCCGCTTCTTTGGCGACGTGCCGGAGCGGATCCCCCAGCGCAGCCTCGGCTCCGGCGTCATCATCGACCCCTCCGGCGTGGCGCTCACCAATGCCCACGTCGTCGAGAAGGCCACCGAGATCGAGGTCATCACCCTCGACGGCTCCAAGCACAAGGCCAAGGTGATCGGCATCGACAAGAAGACCGACCTGGCCGTCCTCAAGCTCGACGACGGCAAGGGCAAGTTCCCCTACGCGCGTCTGGGCGACTCCGACCGGATGCAGGTGGGGGACTGGGTGATCGCGGTCGGCTCGCCGTTCGGCCTGCAGTCCACCGTGACGGCCGGCATCATCAGCGCCAAGGCCCGCCAGATCGGCCAGGGACCGTTCGACGATTTCCTGCAGACCGACGCCGCCATCAATCCGGGCAACTCCGGGGGCCCGCTCGTGAACATGCAGGCCGAGGTAGTCGGCATCAACACCGCCATCGTGGCCGGCGGCTCCGGCATCGGCTTCGCGATTCCGTCCAACATGGCCCGGAAGATCCACACGGAGCTGCAGACCAAGGGCCGCGTGACGCGTGGCTGGCTCGGAGTGTCCATCCAGCCGCTCACCCCGGAGCTGGCGAACTCGTTCGGGGTCAAGGACAGCAAGGGCGTGCTCGTCTCCGACGTCGTCCCCGACAGCCCGGCCGGCAAGGCCGGCCTCAAGCCGGGCGACATCCTGCTGGAGTTCGAGGGCAAGAAGACCGAGGTACCGTCCGATCTGCAGCGGGCCGTCGGCCTGGCCTCGCCCGGCCAGGACAGCAAGGTCAAGGTCTGGCGCGACGGCGGCGAGCGGACGCTGGCGGTGAAGATCGGGGAGGCGCCCGACGAGCGCGAGGCTCAGCAGCAGCGCGGAGGCGGCCCACGCGGCAGTGCGCCGACGGTGCTCGGGCTCGACGTGCGGCCCATCACCCCCGAGGTCGCGCGACAGTTGAACCTCAGGACCAGCGAGGGCGTGATCGTCGCGCGTGTGGAGGAGGGCAGCCCGGCCGCGGAGGCCGGCGTCCAGCGCGGCGACGTCATCCGCGAGATCAACCGCCAGAAGATCCGTTCGCCTGCCGACTACGAGCGCATCACCCGTGACGCCAAGGAGGGCGACCGCCTCACCGTGCTTCTCCAGCGCGGCCCGATGTCCCTGTACGTCGCGTTCACCGTAGGTAAAGGGTAGAGAATATCGAGGCTTGGCCCCCTCCTGGGGGCCTCGCTCACATCCAAGGTTGTCTTGGCTCAGCTTTAGTGGCGAAGACTCAATTTGTCTGCTACATGTATTAGTAGGTTTGACTGATGGCCGTTGAATTCAAGGACTACTACAGGATCCTCGGCGTCGACCGGACTGCGGACGACAAGACGATCAAGACTGCCTACCGCAAGCTGGCCCGCAAGCACCACCCTGACGTCGCCAAGGGCAAGGACGGCGGAGACCGGTTCCGGGAGATCAACGAAGCCTACGAGGTCCTGTCCGATCCGGACAAGCGGCGGCGCTACGACACGCTGGGCCCGGACTGGCAGCGATACGAGCACGCTCCGCCCGGTGCGCAGCCGGGGGGCGGGCGAGTCGAGTACACCGACGTCGGCGACTTCTCGGACTTCTTCCGGACGGTCTTTGGCGACCGCGCCGGCAGTCGGGGCGGCGCTCGGACCGACACCGAGGGCTGGCTCGGCGGTTTCATGGGCGGCGGCCGCCGGCCGATGGGCCAGGACGTGCAAGCCGGCGTGACGATCGCGCTCGAAGAGGCGTACAGCGGTGCCCGCAAGTCGCTGGAGTTCGAGGTCGAGGAGCCGTGCCCGACCTGCCATGGAGCCGGCAACGTCAGCGGCAAGCCGTGCACGACCTGCCACGGCAGCGGCTGGCAGAGGGGGCGCCACGACGTCGACGTGAAGATCCCGGCCGGCGTGCGCACGGGTCAGAAGGTGCGGGTGTCGGGCCAGGGCGCCGGTGGAGGCGACCTCTACCTCGTGGTCACGGTCACGCCGCATCGCGATTTCGAGCGGCGCGGGGACGATGTTCACGCCGCGGTGCCGATCACCGCGCCCGAGGCCGCGCTCGGCGTGACCCTGGAGATCCCCACACTCCGCGGGAAGGTCTCGATGAAGGTGCCGCCGGCGACGTCGAGCGGGCGGACGTTCCGGCTGCCCGGCTACGGCATGCCGAAGCTCAAGGGCGGCGGCCACGGCAACCACCTGGTCACCGTCCGCATCGTCATGCCGGCCGATCTCAGCCCTGACGAGCGGGAGCTCTACGAAAAACTGAAGACGCTGCGTAGCGACTCACCGCGCAGCGGCTACGCACAAGGGTAAAGCGAATGCGATTGGACAAGCTGACGATCAAGGCCCAGGAAGCGATCCAGGCCGCGCAGTCCCTGGCCGACCAGCACGAGCACCAGGCGGTCGAGCCCGAGCACCTGCTCGCCGCCCTGCTCCAGCAGCGCGAGGGCGTGGTGGCGCCGATCCTCGGCAAGCTGGGCGCCCGCGCCGACGCTGTGCAGCGCCAGGTCGAGGCCGAGCTGGCTCGCATCCCCAAGGTGCGCGGCGGCACCGGCCAGTACCTCGGCGAGCGCCTCCGGACCTGCCTCGACCGCGCCCAGCAGGAGGCCGAGCGGCTCAAGGACGAGTACGTCTCCACCGAGCACCTGCTGATCGCCCTCGCCCAGGACCGCGACGGCACCGCCGGGCGGGCCCTGACGGCGGCCGGCGTCACTCCCGACGCCATCTACAAGGCGCTGGTCGAGGTGCGCGGCACCCAGCGGGTGACCGATCCCAATCCCGAGGACAAGTACCAGGCCCTCCAGCGGTACTCGCGCGACCTCACCGATGCCGCCCGCAAGGGCAAGCTCGATCCGGTCATCGGCCGCGACGAGGAGATCCGCCGGGTCATCCAGGTGCTGTCGCGCCGCACCAAGAACAACCCCGTCCTGATCGGCGAGCCCGGCGTCGGCAAGACCGCCATCGTCGAGGGGCTGGCCCAGCGCATCGTGGCCGGCGACGTCCCCGAGGGGCTCAAGGACAAGCGGCTCGTGGCCATCGACATCGGCGCCATGGTCGCCGGCTCCAAGTACCGCGGCGAGTTCGAGGACCGGCTCAAGGCCGTCCTCAAGGAGATCACCGAGGCCGAGGGCCGGATCATCTGCTTCATCGACGAGCTGCACACGCTGGTCGGCGCGGGGGCCGCCGAGGGCGCCGTCGACGCCGCCAACATGCTGAAGCCGGCCCTGGCCCGGGGCGAGCTGCGCTGCGTGGGCGCCACGACGCTGGACGAGTACCGCAAGCACATCGAGAAGGACCCCGCGCTGGAGCGCCGCTTCCAGCCGGTGCATGGTGCGGGAGCCCTCGGTGGAGGACACCATCGCGATCCTCCGCGGCCTCAAGGACAAGTACGAGGTCCACCACAAGGTGAAGATCAAGGACTCGGCCCTGGTGGCGGCGGCCGTGCTGTCGCACCGCTACATCGGCGACCGCTTCCTGCCCGACAAGGCCATCGACCTCGTCGACGAGGCGGCCGCCCGTATCCGTATGCAGATCGACTCGATGCCGCAGGCGATCGACGAGATCGAGCGACGGATCATGCAGCTGCAGATCGAGCGGGTCTCGGTCGCGCGTGACCAGGACGACCCGGTCGCCCGCGAGCGGCTGGGCAAGATCGACGCCGAGCTGGCCGATCTCAAGGAGCGCTCGGCCGTGCTCAAGGCGCAGTGGCAGGCGGAGAAGGGCGGCATCACGCAGATCGGCAAGGTGAAGGAGGAGCTGGAGCGCGCCCGGCAGGCGATGGCCGAGGTCGAGCGCACGGGTGATCTCAACCGGGCCGCCGAGCTGCGGTTCGGCGTGATCCCCGGGCTGGAGAAGCAGCAGGCCGACCTCGAGAAGCGGCCTGGCCGCCCAGCACCAGAACGGACGCATGCTGCGCGAGGAGGTCGACGAGGAGGACATCGCCGATCACCGTGGCCAAGTGGACGGGCATCCCGGTCACGCGGCTGCTCGAGGGCGAGGTGCAGAAGCTCGTGACGCATGGAAGAGCGGCTGGGCCAGCGTGTGATCGGCCAGGACGAGGCGATCCGCGCGGTGGCCAACGCGGTGCGGCGCGGGCGGGCCGGCCTCAGCGACCCGAACCGTCCGATCGGCTCCTTCCTCTTCCTGGGCCCGACCGGCGTGGGCAAGACCGAGCTGGCCCGCGCGCTCGCCGAGTTCATGTTCGACGACGAGCGGGCCATGATCCGCCTCGACATGTCGGAGTACATGGAGAAGCACACGGTGGCCCGGCTCATCGGGGCGCCCCCCGGCTACGTCGGCTACGACGAGGGCGGCCAGCTCACCGAGGCCGTGCGGCGGCGGCCCTACGCGGTCGTGCTCTTCGACGAGATCGAGAAGGCGCACGCCGACGTCTTCAACGTGCTGCTGCAGCTCCTCGACGACGGCCGGCTCACCGACGGCCAGGGCCGGACGGTGGACTTCCGCAACGTGGTCGTCATCATGACCTCCAACCTGGGCAGCCATCTGTTCCGCGAGTACGAGCGGGCCGAGAAGCTCCGCCCGCTGCTCATGCAGGAGCTGCGCAACACGCTGCGGCCCGAGTTCCTGAACCGCATCGACGAGGTGGTCGTCTTCCAGCCGCTCGGGCGCGAGGAGATCGACGCGGATCGTCGACATCCAGCTGGCCCTGCTGCGCCGCCGGCTGCAGGCGCGGCGCGTCCAGCTGGAGGTCAGCGAGGCGGCCAAGGCCCTGCTCGGCCGCGAAGGGTACGACCCGACCTACGGCGCCCGGCCGCTCAAGCGGACGATCCAGCGCCTGGTCCAGGACCCCCTGGCGCTCCGGCTGCTCGAGCGCGAGTTCGTGGAGGGCGACACCGTGGCGGTCGACGCCGACGGTGATCAGATCGTGTTCCGCAAGGAGGTCACCGCCGAGGTCGTTGACTAGAACACCGTCCTCGGTGTTGCACCGGGCCAATCGGCGTCTCCTAGCGCCGATTGGCCCGGTGAATCGCCCGCCCGCTGTGCCACCATCTAACTGCTCATGACGATGGCCCGCCGTATCCATCCCGCCTGGATCGTGCTCATGGCCATCACCCTGTGTCTGCTCGCCTCCAGTGGCCTGCGCGCCACCTTCGGCGTCTACATCAAGCCGATCGAGGGCGAGATGGGCTGGTCGCGCGGCGCGCTGTCGGTGGCCGCGGCCATCTCGCTGCTGATCCTCGGCGCCACCGGGCCGTTCGCCGGCCGGCTCGCCGATCGCTGGGGGCCGCGGCGGGTCATCGTGATCTCGCTGGTGCTGCTCGGCCTCGGCGCCATCGCCGCGTCCTTCCTGGCCAGTCTGTGGCAGCTCTACGCCACCTTCGGCGTGATCATGGCCGTCGGCGCCGGCGGAGTGGCGCTGAGCACGGGCTCCTCGGTGGTCGCCCGCTGGTTCGATACGCATCGCGGGGCGGCGATCGGCGTGGCCGCCGGCGGCATGTCGGCGGGGCAGCTCGTGTTCCTCCCGGCCGCCGCCTCGCTGACGCTGATCTACGGCTGGCGGAGCAGCCTGCTGTGGCTGGGCGTCGGGCTGCTGGCGATCGTGCTGCCGATCGGTGCCTGGCTGATCCGCAACACGCCCGAGGAACGCGGCTTGCGCCCGTTCGGCTCGACGGGCACGGCGCCGACGGCCGCCCAGGCCGCCGCCGCCCAGCAGGCCGGCCGCGTCTCGGTGACGGAGGCGGCCCAGACGCTGCCGTTCTGGCTCCTCATGGGGACGTTCTTCGTGTGCGGCTACACCAGCGTTGGCATGATCGGCACCCACTTCATCCCCCACGCGCTCGAGCACAACTTCACGGCCATGCAGGCCTCGGCCGCGCTCGGCGTGATGGGCGCCATGAACATCGTGGGGACGATCGGCTCCGGCTGGCTCTGCGATCGCGTCGGGCGCCGCGTACCGCTGGCGATCTTCTACTTCGTGCGGGGCCTGTCGCTGATCTTCCTGCTCTACGTGTGGAACGTCCCGTCGCTGCACTTCTGGGCCGCGCTGTTCGGCCTCAACTACATCTCGACGGTGCCGCCCACGACCACGCTGACCGCCAACATCTATGGACGGTTCTCGGTGGGCGAGCTCAGCGGCTGGATCTTCTTCGCGCACCAGGTGGGCGCCGCCATCGCCGCCGCCCTGGCCGGCTGGGTCTACGAGGCGACCGGCTCCTACGGGCCCGCCTTCGTGTCCGCGGCCCTCATGGCCTTCCTGGCGGCCGGCATGGCGCTGATGATCCGCGAGGAGCCGATCCGGGCCCGGCCGCTGCAACCGGCGGCGGCCACCAGCTAGCCGCGGGCGGTCCTCCCGCCTACTGCGCGATCGAGAGCGATCCCCGGCGCGGGTCGGCGCCGCCCCAGCGGGTGCCCTCGGGGCCGACCTTGACCGCGCACACGGAGCCGGCGCGCCACTCCCAGTCGGGCCACTCGCCCATCGTGTGACCCAGGCCGGCCAGCGCGTCGCGGGTGTCCTTCGACAGGCGCCGCTCGGCCTCGAGCTTGCCCGGCGAGTAGGTGTGCGGCCAGAACGAGTCGGGGAACGAGCGCGAGGCGACGCGCGGGGCCTCGATCGCCTCCTGCAGGGGCATGCCGAACACGGTCACGTTGAGCAGGACCTGCAGCATCGCCTGCTGCTGAACGTCGCCGCCCGGCGTGCCGAATGGCATCAGGGCCTTGCCGTCCTGCAGCGCCATGGCCGGGGCCGGGGTGAGGCGCGGCCGCTTGCCCGGCGCCACCACGCTGGCGTGGGTGGGATCGAGCCAGCCCTGGGAGCCGCGCGGCGAGACCACGCAGCCCACGCCGGCCACGACCGGCGAGTCGACGTTGGGGTCGCTCGGCGTCGCCGAGAACGCGTTGCCCTCGGCGTCGACGACGGCCACGTAGCTGGTGTCGAGCGCATCCGAGGATCCGCCCGCCAGCGGCAGCAGCTCGCGTCGCGGCGCGGCGTCGCCAGCCGGGGGCATCTCCTTCCAGGCCCGCTCGCCCACCAGCGCGCGCCGCTCCTCGGCGAACGCCCTCGACAGCAGGCGCTCGGCCGGCACCTTCACGAACTTGGGGTCGCCGTAGTGGGCGTCGCGATCCGAGAACGCGAGCTTGATCGTCTCCACCAGGCGATGCAGGTAGGCCGGGGAGTTGTGGCCGAGCGCCTTCAGATCCAGGCCGTCCAGCATGTTGAGGATCTGTAGCAGCACCGGTCCCTGGCACCAGAAGCCGCACGCAGCGACCTCGAGGGCGCCGAACCGCGTGCGCAGCGCGGGCGCGACCTCCACGCTGAAGTCGGCCAGGTCGGCCAGCGCCAGCGGTCCCTCGTTGGCGCGATGGAACTCGGCGATGCGCTTGGCCGTCTCGCCGCGGTAAAACTCGTCGCGGGCCGCACGAATGCCGGCCGTGCGCGTGCCCCCTGCACGCTTCTCGGCGGCAACCATGCGCTCGAGAGTATCGGCCAGCTCACGCTGCACGAGCACCTCACCCATGCGGTAGGCGCGACCCTCGCGCAGGTAGAGCGCGGTGGAGCTCGGCCACCGGCGGTACTTGTCGGCGTTGGCACCCATCTGGTAGGCGGAGAACGCGGAGACGGCGAAGCCGCGGCGAGCGTGGCCGAGGGCCGGCGCGATGGCATCGGCGAACGACATCGTCCCCCAGCGCTCCAGCGCGGTGCACCAGGCATCGGGCGCCGCCGGCACCACCGTGCGCGGCAGCCCGGGCGGGATCTGGCCGCCGTGGCGGGTCATGAAGTATTCGCGGGAAGACGCCCGCGGATAGGGCCCCACGCCGGAGACCTCGAACGTCTCCCCCGTCCGCGCGAGGTGCACCAGGATCGGCGCCACCCCGGCCACGCTGACCATGTCGGGGTGCACCACGCCGAGCGTGAAACCGGCGGCGACGCCGGCGTCGACCGCGTTGCCTCCGGCTGCAAGCATCCGGGCGCCGGCCTCGGCGGCCAGCGAGTGGCCGGCGGCGACGGCCCAGCGGGTGCCGATCGTCTGGACGGTCGAGGTCGGCCGGTGAACGGGCGCGCTCTGCTGAGAGGAAGCGGAGTCGAGGCTCATGGTGTCATCACCTGGCGACGCGGCGTTCTGCTCATGGTTGCGCCATCATACCGTGAAGGGCTAGGCTGCGCTTCATGGCGGCGCCACTGATCGGCATCACCACCTCGGTCACGGTCGACAAGGTCCCCGAGCGGGCTTACGTCAACGGTACCTACATACGGGCGGTCCAGGCCGCCGGGGGCATCCCGCTGCTCCTTACGCCCCACTTCACGCCCGAGGTCCAGGCCGCGCTCTGGCAGCGACTGGACGGGCTGGTCCTCACCGGCGGCGGCGACATCGCGCCCGCGCGCTTCGGCGAGGCGCCCCACCCCGCGGTGGCCGACGTCTCCCCCGCCCGTGACGAGCTGGAGATCGGCCTCACGCAGCGGGCCGTGGCCGACGACGTTCCGCTCTTCGCCATCTGCCGTGGCGTGCAGGTCCTCAACGTCGCGCTCGGTGGCACGCTCGTGCAGGACCTGCCGAGCGAGTGGCCGAACCCGCTCCCCCACAGCCAGAAGGCGCCGCGGCACGAGCCGAGCCACGCCGTGAAGGTGATGGGCGAGGGCACGCGCCTGGGCCGGGTGCTGGGCGCGCTCGAGATCGAGGTCAACAGCATGCACCACCAGGCGATCAAGCGACTGGGCGAGGGGCTACGCGACGTCGCGTGGGCACCCGACGGCGTCATTGAAGGTGTGGAGATGCCGGGCGAGGAGCGCTTCGTCCTCGGTGTGCAGTGGCACCCCGAGGAGCTCGTGGGCCACGATCAGGCCGCGCGCAACCTGTTCGCCGCGATCGTCGACGCCGCCCGCCGCCGTCCCCGCCGCTGACGCCCTACAGCAGCTCCCAGCGCGACGGCGCGTCGGCCTGCGGAATCTCGCGCACGCGCTGCTCGCGGGCGAGCTTCTTGAGGTGGGAGGTCACCGACTGCGCGGCCACCACGTGGAGGTTCTTCGGCACCGTCGCATAGATGCGCTCCACCATCACGGGGATGGTGTGCAGGCCGTCGCCGAGGGCGTGCAGGATCTGCCGCTCGCGCAGCAGCCGGTGCTCGATGTACTCGGCCAGCAGGCCGGGGCCGTCCTCGATCACGGGACCGTGAGCCGGGTAGATGCGCCTGACCCCGAGCGCCTGCAGGCGCCGCAGCGAGTTGAGGTAGTCGAGCAGGTCGCCATCCTCGGCCGGGATCACCGTGGTGGAGCCGCCCAGCACGACGTCGCCCGTGAAGACCGCGTTCTCCTCGGCCAGGTAGTAGCAGAGATGGTCGGAGGCGTGGCCGGGCGTGTGGATGGCCGTCAGCGTCACCCCGTCGCCCTCGATCGTCTGTCCGTCGCGCAGGTTCTCGACGCCCTCGGGCAGGTCGGTGTCGCGATGGATCATCTTGCCCACGGCCAGGCCGCCGAAGCGCTCGCGCAGGTGGGGCACACCGCCCAGGTGATCGCGGTGGCGGTGCGTGAGGACCACGCGCGAGGGCTGGGTCCAGCCGCGCTCGTCCAGATAGCTCTGCAGGCCCGTCATGTAGTCCGGCACGCCGGCCCCGGTGTCGAGCAGGATCGGGTCGCGCCGGCCGATCAGGTACGTGTTCGTCCCGGGTCCGGTCATCATCCCAGGGTTCAAGCCCAGCACACGCCCGACCAGCGGGCTCACCGTCGCGGTCCTCGGAAAGTTCGGATCGATCCAGCTCATGGCGCGATCATACCCCCAAGTATCGATGCTGGACGTCGGCGCTCGCGCGCAGCTCGGTCGAGGTCCCGCTCCACACCACCCGCCCCTTCTCCAGCACGTAGTGACGGTCGGCCAGCCGCGTCAGCGCCTCGACGTTCTTGTCGATGAGCAGGATCGACAGCCCGCCGCCTTCAGCCGCTCGAGGCAATGCCAGATCTCGCGCGGATCAGCGGCGCCAGCCCCTCGGTGGCCTCGTCGAGGATCAGCAGCCGCGGATTCGTCATCAGCGCCCGGCCGATGGCCAGCATCTGCTGCTCGCCGCCCGAGAGGGTGGCGCCCATGCTGCGCGAGCGGGACGCGCAGCTGGGGCAGCAGATCGAACACGCGCTCGACCGTCCACGGCGCCGGCACCCGCCGCCGGTTGGCCGCGGTTGCGACCAGGTTCTCGCGCACGGTCAGGTTCGGAAACACCTGGCGCCCCTCCGGCACCAGGCCGAGCCCGGCCTGGGCGACCCGGTGCGGAGGCAGGCCGTGCAGCGGGCGCCCCTCGAACTCCACGCGGCCGGCTCGCGACCGGGACGATGCCCATCATCGCCCGCACCGTCGTCGTCTTGCCCATGCCGTTGCGGCCGAGGAGTGTGACCAGCTGGCCCGCGTCCACGCGCCAGCGTGATGCCGAACAGCACCTGGCTGACGCCGTAGGCCGCCTCGCAACCCGTCCAGCCGCAGCATCAGGCCGAGATCTCCTCGCCGAGGTAGGCGCGGCGCACCTCGGGGTCGACGCCGGATCGCCTCGGGCGGCGCCGGAGGCGATCACCCGGCCGTAGACCAGCACGCTGATGCGGTCGGCCAGCGCGAAGACCGCGTCCATGTCGTGCTCGACCAGCACGATCGTGTGGCGCCCGCGCAGCGTGCGCAGCAGCTGCACCATGCGCTGCGACTCGCTCGGCGCCCATGCCGGCCACCGGCTCGTCGAGCAGCAGCAGGCGCGGCCGCGTGGCCAGCGCCATGGCGATCTCCAGCTGGCGCTGCTCGCCGTGGGCCAGGGTGCCGGCGACGACGTCGGCGCGGGCGCCCAGACCGACCTGCTCGAGCAGTGCGCGAGCCGGCTCGCGCAGCGCCGCCTCGTCGCGGGCCGGCCGCCAGAACCGGAAGCTGTGGCCGGCGTGGGCCTGGACGGCCAGCGCGACGTTGTCGAGCGCGGAGAACTCGCGAAAGATGCTGGTGATCTGGAACGAGCGGGCCAGGCCCCGGTGCGAGCGCACGCGCCGCCGACAGGCGCGGTGACGTCCGCACCCGGCGAACCGGATCGTGCCGGCGTCCGGCCGCAGGTCGCCCGCCAGCTGGCCGATCAGCGTGGTCTTGCCGGCGCCGTTGGGGCCGATGACCGCCACCGTCTCGCCCTCGGCCACCGCGAGGTCGACGCCGTCGGTGGCGACGAGGCCGCCGAAGCGCTTGCGTCAGGCCGCGCACCGCCAGCAGCGGCTCAGCCACCGCGCGCCCCGCCCGGCAGCAGGCTGTAGAGACCCCGCCGCGCGTACAGCACCACGAGCACGAGCAGCGGCCCCAGCACCACCTGCCAGTGCACCGTCCACGCCGACAGCAAATCCTCCAGCAGCAGGAAGGCGACGGCGCCCAGCACGGGGCCGAACAGCGTGCCCATGCCGCCCAGGATCACCATCACCATGATGTCGCCCGAACGTGTCCAGTGCATGAAGCTCGGCGTCAGGTACTCGGTCTGGTTGGTCAGCAGGGCCCCGGCCAGCCCACACACGGCCCCCGAGATGACGAAGGCGGCCAGCTTGTAGCGGAACGTCGCGAAGCCCACCGCCCGCATGCGCGGCCTCGTTGGAGCGGGCCGCGCGGATGACCACGCCGAAGCGGGCGTGGATGAGCCGGTGGCCGAGCCACAGCAGCAGCACGAGCAGGCCGAGCACGACGTAGTAGAAGACGTAGGGATCGGCGAGATCCACGAACCCGAACTGGCTGCGGCGGGCCAGGCGCATGCCGTCGTCGGCGCCCCAGGCGTTGATCGAGATGCCCGAGGTAGTAGAGCATCTGCGCGAAGGCCAGCGTGATCATGATGAACGACACGCCGCTGGTCCGCAGCGAGACGGCGCCGATCACCAGCGCCGCCAGCCCCGACAGCACCAGCGCCAGCGTCCACTGCACGAGGCCGCTGTGGATGCCGTAGAAGGCCGGAATGGCCACCGCGTAGGCGCCGATGCCCAGGTAGGCGGCGTGGCCGAAGCTGACCATGCCGCCGAAGCCGAGGACCAGATCGAGGCTGACGGCCGCGATGGCGAAGATCATGATGCGCCGGAACAGGTCCAGGTAGAACGGCTGCTGCGTGAGCGCGGCCACCACCGGCACCAGGCCCAGGACCAGCAGGCCGGCGACGAGCGTGAGCGCGCGGGCCCGTGACGGCATCAGCCGCGCGCGGCCGGGAACAGGCCCTGGGGGCGGAAGTACAGCACGGCGGCCATGAGGATGTAGATCAGCATCGAGGCCAGCGCGGGGCCGGCGTTGTCGGCCGCCGAGGGGCCGAGGACGCTGCTCAGCATCGGCTTGAGGAACGCCCGCCCGAGCGTGTCGACCATCCCGACGACGACGGCACCGACCAGGGCGCCGCGGATGGAGCCGATGCCGCCGATGACGATGACCACGAAGACCTCGATGAGGATCTCCTCCCCCATCCCCGGCAGCACCGTGTAGATGGGCCCGGCCATGATGCCGCCGAGGCCGGCCAGGGCGGCGCCGAAGCCGAAGACGACGGTGTAGAGCAGGCGGACGTTGACGCCGAGAGCGGCGAGCATCGTGCGGTTGCTGGCGCCGGCCCGGATCAGCATGCCCAGCCGCGTCCGGCTGACCACCACGTACAGCAGCAGGGCGACGGCCAGCCCGACCAGGATGATGACGGCTCGATAGGCCGGATAGCGGATGCCGGGCACGATCTCGACGAAGCCGGCCAGGGCCGGCGGCACCGTCGTGAACAGCGCGGCCCGGCCCCACACGATGGCCACCAGCTCGTTGAAGAACAGGATCAAGCCGAAGGTCGCCAGCACCTGGTCGAGGTGGTCGCGCTCGTAGAGCGTGCGCAGCGCGACGACCTCGACCAGCATCCCGACGGCCAGGGTGCCGAGCAGGGCCAGCCCCACCGCCGCCGCGAACGAGCCGGTCCACTTGAGAAACGCCACCGCCAGGTAGGCGCCGACCATGTAGAGCGAGCCGTGGGCGAGGTTGACCAGGTTCATGATGCCGAAGACCAGGGTGAGGCCGGCGGCCATCAGGAACAGCATCACGCCGAACTGCAGGCCGTTCAGGCACTGCTCGACGACGAGCAATCCGCTCACCGGCGCCCCGACAAATGGAAGGGGCGCGGGTGACCCCGCGCCCCTGAATCGACCACGCTCGCCCGCGCTACCACTTCATCGGGCAGTCTTGATAGTAGGAGTCCTTGTGGCTCTCGAAGACCGTCTTCTGGATCTGCATCTCGACCTCGGTCGCGCCCTTGACCGCCTTGAGCAGATAGAAGTTCTGGATCGGGTGATGGTTCACGTTGTAGGTGAACTTGCCCCGCGTCGACTTGAAGTCGGCCTTGCGCATGGCCGCGACCATCCCCTTCTTGTTGGAGAGGTCGCCCTTCACCGCCCGCACCGCGGAGTCGATCAGCAGCATGCCGTCGTAGCTCTGGGCCCCGTAGTAGGAGGGCGTGTAGCCGAACTTCTTCCTGAAGTCGGCCACGTACTTCTGGCTCGCGTCGTTCTTGAGGTCGGGGCTCCAATAGCGCGCCTCGAAGTTGCCGACCGCGGCATCCCCGACGGCGGGCAGCGTGGTCTCGTCGACGGTGTAGACCGAGTAGAGCGGCGTCGACTCCCGCAACCCGGCCTGCACGTACTGCTTGAGGAACTGGATGCCCATGTCGCCCGGGTAGAACACGAACACGGCCTTGGGATTCTTGGCCCGGAGCTGGGTGATCTCCGCCTGGTAGTCCTGCTGGCCGAGCTTGGTGAACACCTCGTCGACGATCTTGCCTTTGAAGTACCGCTTGAAGCCGCTGATCATGTCCTTGCCGGCCGCGTAGTTCGGGGCCATGGCATAGACGTCGGTGAGGCCCTGGTCCTGCATGTACTTGCCCATGGCCTCGGGCGTCTGGTCGTTCTGCCACGAGGTGGTGAAGTACAGCTCGCTGCACATCTTGCCGGCCAGCTCGTGCGGCCCCGCATTGGTGCCGACCATGATGGTGCCGGCCCCGGTCACGGTGGGCGCCACCGCCAGCATCACGTTCGACCAGATGATGCCGCTCACGAAGCTCACCTTGTGCTTCTTGAGCATCTCGTCGGCCAGCTGCTTGCCCACGTCGGGCTTGCGCTGGTCGTCGCCGTAGACGACCTCGACATCGAGGCCGCCCATCTTGCGGCCGAGGTGGTCGAGCGCCAGCTCGACCGAGTCCTTCATGTGCTTGCCGATGATGCCGGCCGGGCCGGACAGCGACGTGATGAAGCCGATCTTCACCGGCTCGGCCGCCCCGGCCTGGGCGGCCAGCAGGGCGGCGACGAGGGCGAGAGCGAGGGGGGCCTTGAGTGTGCGCACGGGTGACCTCCTTGAGAAATGGGCGCCGGGATTCTAGCACAGCGCCCGGCAGCGCCCCGGCCGTCAGGGCACCCAGGCGATGGCGTCGATCTCGACGTTGACGCCGGCCCGGGGGGCGGCCGCCTCCACCGTGGTGCGCGCCGGCTGCACGCCCTTGAAGTAGTCGCGGAACACGCGGTTGAAGGTGTCGAAGTCCTTCATGTCGCGCAGGAATACGCCGACCTTCACCACGTTGGCGAGCGAGGTGCCGGCGGCCTCCAGCACCTTGGCGACGTTGTCGAGCGTGACGCGCGTCTGCTCGGCCAGGTCGGTCGACACCACCTGCTTGGTCACGGGATCGAGGGGCCCCTGGCCGGAGACGAAGACGAAGCCGCCGGCTTTCACGCCCTGGGCGATGGGCGACGGCATGTCGCCCGAGAAGCCGGTGGTGGGAGCCGCCTTGGTGTAGACGACCTCGGGTTTCATCGCGAAGCCTCCTCTCGGCGTGCGGCGAGCGGTCGACGCTCGCCGCGGGGGCCTATCGTACCCGGGCCGGGCGCCCTACGAGGCGTCTCCCCGCAGCCGCCGGGCCACGTCGTCGGGGATGGTCGCCGCCTGAAGCGGCTCGGTCGGCGCCGAGGGGCGCTTGACCCACGCGCGGACCTCGAAGCCGGTGGCGCACAGGCGGCCGCCGGTGGCGATCTCGTACTCCATGCGGAAGGTCTTCTCCTTCACCCACGCCACCACCGCCCGGACGGCCAGGGTGTCGCCGTAGCGGGCCGGCGAGACGAAGCGCGAGCCGGACTCGACGATGGGCACGCCCACGATGCCGTGGCGGGGGAACAGCTCGGGCCACGGCAGGCCGAGGGCGGCGAACAGCGTCTCGCAGCCGAGGTCGTACCACTCGAAGAAGCGCGGATAGAAGACGATGCCGGCGGCATCGACGTCGCCCCACCGCACCGGCACCGGCGTCGTGTGCTCCACCGGGGTCACGGGTGCTCGGCCCACTCGCGCAGCACGTAGCGCTGCAGCTTGCCGGTGACCGTGCGGGGCAGCTCGTCCACCACGCGGATCTGCCGGGGGCGCTGGTGGGTCGGCAGCTTGGCCGCCGCGTGGCTGGCCAGCGCCGCCGGCAGCGCCCCGGCGTCGCACGCCCCGCGCGCTACGACGAAGGCCACCGTCTTGACGAGCCCGCCATCGGCGACGGCGCCGACGACGCCGACCTCGACCACGTCAGGGTGAGCCCGCAGCACCGTCTCCACCTCGCCCGGGCTCACCCACTGTCCGGCCACCTTGAACTGCTCGTCGTCGCGCCCCTCGTGATAGTAGAAGCCGTCGGCGTCGCGGGTGAGGACGTCGCCGGTGCGGAACCACTCGCCCGTGAAGGCGCGGCGCGAGAGGTCGAGCCGGTTCCAGTACGCGGGACTCACCGACGGCGTGCGCACGTGCAGCACGCCTGGCTCGCCGTCGGCCACCACCCGGCCCTCGCCGTCGAGCAACCGCGCCTCGGTGCCTGGCACGACGGGACCGGCCGCCCCGGCCCGGCTGCGACCCGGCTGGTTGGCCAGCACCATGAAGATCGTCTCGGTGGCGCCGAGCCCGTCCAGCAGCTCCACGCCGAACCGCTTGCGCCAGGCGAAGTACAGCTCGGGCGGCAGCCGCTCGCCGGCCGAGACGCACGCCCGCACCGAGCGGAAGGCGTCGGCCGGCAGATCGGCCCGCAGCAGGTGCCCGTAGAAGGTGGGCACCGAGAAGAACAGCGTGGGCTCGAAGCTCCGCAGGGTCTGCAGCACGCCGGCCGGCCCCGGCCAGGCCGGATCCAGGTACGTGCGAGCGCCCACGTAGAGCGGAATCAGCAACGCGTTACCGAGCGCGTAGGCGAAGAAGAGCTTGGACGTGGCGTAGACCCGGTCCTGCTCGGTCGCCCGCAGCACGTCGATGCCGTAGTGACGGCAGGCGAGCAGGTTGCGGTGCACGTGGACGGCCGCCTTGGGCCCGCCGGTGGTACCCGAGGTGTAGAGCCAGACCGCCATGTCGTCGCCGCTGACCGGCTCCGGCGCACAGTCGGGCGCGGCCGCCGCCAGCAACGCCGGCCAGCTGGTGGCGCCGGCGCCGGTGACCACGATCGCGCGCAGGTGCGGCACGTCGACCAGCAACGGGCGCAGGGCCGCCAGCAGCTCGGCCTCAGCGACGAGCACGCGGGCCCGGCTATCGCGCAGCATCGTCACCCACGCCGACGCCGGCAGACGCGTGTTGAGCGGCACCGCCACCGCTCCGATGCGGAGCGTGCCGAGGAACACCGTCGCCCACTCGATGCCGTCGGGCAGGAGCAGCGCCACGCGCTGCTCCGGCTCCAGGCCGAGGCCGCGCAACGCGTTGCCGGCCCGGGCCACCTGCCCCAGCAGCCCGCGGTAGGTCACGGTCTCGGTCGGGGTGACGAGGGCGGGCCGGTCCCCGGCGCCGCCGCCGATCGTGTCGTCCAGGAACGCGCTGACCGCGTTAGCCACGGCAGTTGGTCCTCGTGCGCCCGGTAGCGGTGAACAGACGGACAGCGAGATGTATAGCACGGCAAGTGGCCGCGACGAGACGACCGCAGTCGGGGCCGGTGCGCGCGACGCGCCCGGGAGGCGCGATCTCCGCTACTTCTTGATGTCGTCGACCGTGTTGTCGATCTTCCGTCCGGCCTTCTCGCTGGGGCCCTTGCCGATCGCCTTGTCCTGCCCGGTGACCTCGTCGACCTTCTCGCCGGCCTTCTGCAGCGGCCCCTTCTCGCACCCGGCCAGGCCCATGCCGGCGACCAGCATCGCCACCACCACGGACATCAGCATTCGCTTGTACATTGGTCCCTCCTCGATCGATTCCGATGCGCTTTGGCGTGGCTCGTCCCCGCCCGTCGCGGTCCCCCGCTATCGAAGGCACGCGGCGTGCCATCGCGGGTGTCGGCGCAAGCGGTTGTCCCGCAAGGCCGGGCGGACGGGCTGGCCCTGGCGCGGAGCCCCATCCTGGTAGCCGCCCGGAGCGATCAGGCAACTTCTTTGCCCCGCGTTCCGGCCGGAGACGAAACGGTGTAGGCTTCGCCTCTGACGCGTCAGGTACGAAGGAGGGAGACCAATGGCCCCCCAGATATCCTCTCGCTCGACCCGCCGCCAGTTCCTCACGTCCACTGCGCTCGCCGCCGGCGCCGCCGCGACGGCCGGCTTCCCGGCGCCCGCGATCGCCCAGCGACCCCGGCTCGTCTACTGGTGCTACCAGTTCCTCAAGGCAAGCGACGAGTCGCGGGCGAACTTCGCCCGGGAGTGGGCGAAGAAGAACAACGTCGACCTCCAGATCTCGATGGTGCCGTGGAAGGAGTTCATGCCGAAGATCACGGCGGCCATCGAGGCCAAGGCGACGCCCGACATCGTCGAGTCGGGCGGCGTCGAGCTGCGCGCGCGCGGACAGTTGCTCGATGTCACGGACCTCTACAAGAAGCTCGAGAAGGCGCACGGGGGGTGGGTGGGCCCCTCGTCGAAGATCATGCTGGAGCCTGACGGGCGCGTGCACACCATCCTGTACGGGCTGCAGGGCTTCATGCTGGTCAGCCGCGACGACCTCGTCAAGGGCGCCGGACTCACGCCGCCGCCGGCGACGTGGGCGGAGCTCCTCGCCCACGCCAAGAAGGTGCAGCAGCCGCCCAAGACGTTCGGGCTCGGCATTCCCGTGAGCAACCAGACGGACTCGCAGGTCTGGGAAGACATCATGAAGAGCTACGGGGCGCGCCTGGCCGATCCGAACGGTAAGCGCATCATCCTGGGCGACCACAAGAAGGAGGTGTGGGAGTTCCTCGACTTCTTCACCGAGGTCTGGAAGTCCGGGGTGCTCCCGCCCGGCGTCGCCACGTGGGACAACACGATGAACAACTCGACCTACCAGTCGGGCAAGGCCGTGTTCGTCCTGAACCCGATCACCATCTCGCTGTGGCTCGAGGAGAACAACCCCGAGCTCCTGGCGAAGACCGGCCACTACGTCTATCCCCGGGGACCGAAGGGGCTCGTGCAGCCGCTGACGTACGGCTCGCGCTCGGTCATGAAGTACACGAAGGTGCCCGACCTGGCCAAGCAATTCCTGGACGACTCGATGGATCACGACAAGATGGACAAGGAGATGCTCGTCAGCCAGTGGGGCCCGGTGCTGAAATCGTACCTCGACTTCCAGGTGTGGAAGAAGAAGCCGTTCATGAAGGGTCTCATCGACATGTCGCTCAAGGGCGAGCCCCAGGGCTGGCCGGACGTGTTCAACGACGCCTGGCGCGAGCAGCACACGAACATGGTGATCTCGCGCATGCTGCAGCGCCTCGCCGTGGACAACTGGTCCCGGGACCGGGCCTTCGCGGAGACGCTCGACGTGCTGACCAAGATCTACGCGAAGTACGCGTAGCGAGGGCGCCCGCCGTGGCCATCCGACATCGCTCCGTGGCGGTTGCCCTTCCGGCGGAGAGGCCGGCGGGTCGACGCCTGTCCGCCCGCGCCCGCGAGGAGCTGTGGGGCAAGGCCCTGCTCCTCCCCACCGTGCTCATGCTCGTGGGCCTCGTCCTGTATCCGTTCTTCTACGCGATCTGGCTGAGCTTCACCGACAAGACCGTGGGGTCGGTCGGCCAGTTCGTCGGCCTCAAGAACTTCAGCTACGTCATCGCGTGGCCGCAGTTCAGCGCTGCCCTCGTCAACACGGTCGTCTTCACGGTCTGCGCGCTCGCGATCAAGTTCGTGCTCGGGATGTCCGTGGCCCTGGTGCTCAACCAGCACATCCGGGGACGCAACTTCTTCCGGGCCTTCCTGCTCCTGCCCTGGGTCATGCCGGCGTTCGTGGTCTATCTCGTCTGGCGCTGGCTCTACGACCCGCTGAGCGGGCTCCTGAATCACGCCCTGCTCGACCTCGGGCTCGTGGCGAGCCCGATCGCGTTCCTCTCCGATCGCACCACGGCGATGGCGTCGGTGATCATCGCCCACTCCTGGCGCGCCTTCCCCTTCTTCGCGATCTCCTTCCTGGCCGGCATGCAGACGATCGCCCAGGAGCTCTACGACGCCGCCCAGGTGGACGGTGCCTCGCGGTGGCAGCAGTTCCGGCACATCACGCTGCCGGGGCTCTACCACATCATCGGGGTGGTGCTCCTGCTCTCGACCATCTGGACCGCCAACGCCTTCGAGCCGGTCTATCTCCTGACGGGCGGCGGCCCCTCCGACGCCACGATGGTCTACACGATGCTCGTCTACGTGATGGGGATGGTGAACCTGCGCCTGGGCGAGGCGGCGGCCGTCTCCACGCTGTTCCTGCCGCTGCTCGTGGCCCTGGTGCTGACCGTCACCATCCTCTTGCAGAAGAAAGCCGACACGTGAGGAGGCCCCGTCATGCGTGAGCCGCTCTCGATCCGGATCCTCACGTACAGTCTGCTGACGCTCTTCGTCCTGATGGTCGCGATACCGCTCTTCTGGATGGTGAC
Organism: uncultured Candidatus Rokubacteria bacterium; assembly: GCA_963827505.1. Taxonomy (GTDB): domain Bacteria; phylum Methylomirabilota; class Methylomirabilia; order Rokubacteriales; family CSP1-6; genus AR5. Next base: position 2,992,521 of record CAWHBD010000001.1, read on the forward strand.
CACCGCCCTCAAGACGAACAAGGACCTCTACGAAGACTTCACCTACCTGCCGAGCAAGCCCACGCTCCAGCACTTCGTCCGCGTGATTCAGCGCGAGGATTTGCTCACCAACATCTGGAACAGCTTCGCGGTGGCGTCGACGACGACCGCGGTCACGGTGGTGGTGAGCGCCATGGCGGCCTTCAGCATCGTGCGCTACCGCTACCGGGGGCGGGAGTGGATTGGGCGCTTCATCCTGTTCAAGTACGTGCTGCCCACCGCGATGCTCTTCGTCTCCCTCTACGCGATCGTGGTCACGCTCGGCCTCGGCAACACCCTGAAGTCGCTCATGCTGACGTACCTCTCGTTCACGGTGCCGTTCTGCACCTGGATGCTGATGGGGTACTTCCGGAGCATCCCCGCCGAGCTGGAGGAGCACGCGATGGTGGACGGGTGCACCAAGATCGGCGCCCTCGTCCGCATCCTCCTGCCGCTGTCGGCGCCGGGCCTCGTGGCCTCCGCGATCTTCTCCTTCACGCTCGCCTGGAACGAGTTCCTCCTGGCCCTGGTCTTCACCTCGGACCAGACGACCATGACGGTGCCTATCAAGCTCTCGATGATGGTGGTGGGCGACCAGTACATCTGGGGACAGCTCATGGCGGGCGCCATCCTCGCCTCGATCCCGATCGCCGTGCTCTACTTCATCGGCCAGCGCTTCGTCGTCAAGGGCCTCGCCGCGGGCGCCGTCAAGGGCTAGCCCGGCGCCGCCGGTTCCGGTCCCAGGCGGGTTGTGGTACACCGTTGCCCATCATGAGCAGTGGGCAACGGTGCGCCGGAAAAATCGTTCTCGTGACGGGCGCCCAGCGCGGCATCGGACGCGCCATCGCCGTCCGCTTCGCCGAGGCCGGGGCCGACATCGCGCTCAACTTCCTGGACGACGAGGCGGCCGCGAAGTCGGCGGCGGCCGAGATCGCCGCCCTCGGCCGGCGGACGGTAGCACTCGCCGCCGACATCGCGAAGCCCGAGCAAGCACGACGCCTCGTGCACGAGGCCGAGCGCGCTCTCGGTCCGATCGACGTCCTCGTGAACAACGCCGGCATCTTCCCCCGGGCGCCCTTCCTCGACCTCACCGAAGACACCTGGGACGCCGTCCTCGACACCAACCTCAAGGCCACGTTCATCTGCTCCCAGGAGGCGGCCCGCCGCATGGTGGCGGCGGGCCGGCCCGGGGCCATCGTCAACCTCTCGTCCGGCGCGCCGTACCGCGGCTCGATGCGCGCCACCGCCTACATGGCGAGCAAGCTTGGCATCGTGGGCCTCACCCGCGGCATGGCCCGCGAGCTGGCGCCGCACGGCATCCGCGTCAACGCCGTCGCCCCCGGGATCGCCAACACGGCGATGCCGCGCCTGGGCAACACCGAGGAGGCGCTGGCCGCGCTCGGCCGAGCCAACCCGAGCGGCCGTCTCGCCGAGCCCGAGGACATCGCGGACGTCGTCGTCTTCCTCGCCACCGACGAGGCTCGCTTCGTCGTGGGCCAGCTCATCCACGTCAACGGTGGCGACTATCACGGATAGTCAACCCATGGCACGACTGGCGGGGAAGGTGGCGTTCATCACGGGTGCAGCCGCCGGGATCGGCCGGGCCACCGCGGTGCTGTTCGCGCGCGAGGGCGCCCGGGTCGTCGTGGCGGACATCGCCGTCGCGGCCGCCGAGGAGACGGCGCACCTGGCCGGCCACGGGGCTATCGCGATCCGGACCGACGTCACCGACGAGGCGAGCCTGCAGGCCGCGATCCGCACCACGCTGAACACCTTCGGTCGCCTGGACGTGCTGCACAACAACGCGGGCGGCTCCACGCCGCAGGACAACACCGTGGTCGAGGCACCGATCGAGGAATTCTGGCGCGTCATTCGGCTGGATCTGTTCGGCACCTTCCTCGGCTGCCGCCATGGCATTCCCGCGCTGATCCGGTCCGGGGGCGGCGCCGTGATCAACATGGCCTCCAACCTGGCCTTGATGGGGATCACCGGCCGCGACTGCTACACGGCCGCCAAGGGCGGCATCGCCGCGCTCACCCGCTCGCTCGCCGTCGAGTTCGCGCCCCAGCGCGTGCGGGTCAACGCGATCGCGCCCTCCGCCACCATGACGGACCGCGTGCAGAAGCTGATGGCGGGCAACCCGGCCATCGACAAGCTCGCGCAGTCTCACCTGCTCGGCCTGATCCAGCCGGAGGATATCGCCAACGCCGCGCTCTACCTGGCGTCCGAGGACTCCCGCATGGTCACCGGCCAGATCCTGTCCGTGGACAGCGGTGTCACGATCGCCTGAGGATTGGTGGCCGGCGTCCGATAACCTATTGCGCGAACCTTTCCCGACTCTTTCCAGCGGCGGAGTGTCGCAAAGGTTCTCCCCAGAGGTCCCGAGTCGCGCTAGATCGAGAGCAGCCGGTGGCTCTCGACTCACTCCCTGAGCGTCGAGCAGGTGCAGGTCACGGTCACGTACTGACGCTCCCACGAGCTCAAACTTCCCCACAGTAGCCTGTCGGTGGCGTGGGTAGCTCTCCGCGCCGAGCGGTTCCGAGGCCGGTATACTCAGCCCGCTGCGTGTCGTAGGAGTCGGCAGGAGGGGTACACATGGGACTTCTAGACGATCTTCTCGGTGGACTGGCCGGACAGACGACGAGCGGGCGGCCGCAACCGCAGCCGACGGAGGCGGGCGCCGGAGGGTCCGGCACAAGCCAGGCGCTCATGGCGCTGATGCCGATCGTGCTGGGGATGTTGGCCAACCGAGGATCTCGAAACGCGCCGGGGGCCGGCGGCGGCCTTGCCGACATGCTCGGGCAAGTGCTGGGAGGCGGTGCCGGACGCGGGGGTGCGACGGGTGGTCTCGGGGGTCTGCTCGAGCAGCTGCAGCGCTCGGGCTTCGGCGAGCAGGCCGACTCCTGGGTGGCCCGCGGAGCCAACAAGCCGATCCCACCGGACGCGATGACGCAGATCTTCGGGCGTGACGGCCTCGAGCAGATCTCACGGCAGGCGGGGATCAGTCAGGACGAGGCGTCGCGCGGCCTCTCCCAGCTCCTCCCCGAGGTAGTCGACCGGATGACCCCGGACGGCGACGTCCCCGATGCCAACGCGCTGACCAACAGCGTCGACGACTTCGCGCGGCGCCTCGGCCTGACGTAAGCCCGAGACTGACCTTGCCCAGTGCGCTGTCCGGAAAGGCGCTTACCGTCCTCGGGGCCGTCGAGGCCGAGGCGATGGGCGTCACGCTGCCGCACGAGCATCTGCTGATCGACTTCGCGGTGATGTTCCGGGAGCCGGCCGCCGCCAGCGACAAGGGCCTCGCCTACCAGCCGGTCAGCCTGGCCAACGTCGGCTGGGTGCGCCAGAACTTCAACGCCAACCTCGATAACCTCCGGCTGCTCGACGAGCAGACGGCCCAGGACGAGATCACGCTGTTCCGGCGGGCGGGCGGGCAGACCGTGGTCGATCCCACCAACGTGAGCCTCGCGCGCGATCCGCTCGCGCTGGCCCGCATCGCCCGCGCCACCGGCCTCAACATCGTGATGGGCGCCGGCTACTACGTGGCCGCCGCGCACCCGACCGACATGGACCGGCGCCGCGAGGACTCGATCGCCCAGGAGATCGTGCGGGAGGTGGAGATCGGCGTCGGCGACACCGGCGTGCGGGCCGGGCTCATCGGCGAGATCGGCAACACGTGGCCGTGGACGGAGAACGAGAAGAAGGTCGTGCGGGCGGCCGTCGAGGCCCAGCGCCGCACCGGGGCGCCGCTGATGATTCACCCCGGCCGCGACCAGACAGCGCCCATGCAAATCGTGGAGCTGATCGCCAAGCAAGGCGGCGATCTCAAGCGGACGATCATCTGCCACATCGAGCGGACCATCGCCGACGAGCGGCATCTCCAAGATCTAGCCGCCACCGGCGTCTGGCTGGAATACGACCTGTTCGGGCTGGAGAACTCCTACTACCCGTACAACCCGGACTTCGACATGCCGAACGACGGCGGCCGCATGGCGCAGATCCTGGCACTGATCGAGCGCGGCCACCAGGACCAGATCCTCATGTCGCACGACATCGCCTACAAGAGCTCGCTGACCAGGTACGGCGGCTACGGCTACCACCACCTGCTGGTGAACGTGGTGCCACGCCTGCGCCGCAAGGGCGTCGACGACGCCGGGCTCCGGCGGCTGCTGGTCGAGAACCCGGCCCGGGCCTTCGTGTTCGCCTGAGGCCGGCCTTGCCGCGATACCTCTTCCAGGGTACCTACTCGCAGGAGGGCGCCCAGGGCCTGCTACGCGAGGGCGGCACCAAGCGCCGCGAGGCGGTCGAGCGCCTCGTGCGCAGCCTCGGCGGCCGGCTCGAGGGCTTCCACTACGCGCTCGGCGAGACCGACCTGTTCATGATCGTGGAACTGCCCAGTGCCGTGGCCGCCGCCTCCGCCTCGCTCATCGTGGCGGCGAGCGGCGCCGGGCACTGGCGCACGACGGTGCTGCTGAGCGCCGAGGAGATGGACGCCGCCGCGCGGACGCCCGGCGGCTACCGCCCGCCGGGCGGTTAGGCCCGGACGCGGGCCGAGGTCGGGTCGTACGGTGGCTCGAGCGCCGCGGCGGCCGGGAAGCGCTCGGTCGCGAGCTCCAGCTCCCACCGTCCCGATCGCACGAACGCCGTGTCCACACCGCCGGGGTGGGTGACGTAGCCGATGCCCACCGACCGGCCGAGCGTGTGGCCGTAGGCGCCCGAGGTGATCCGGCCGACCAGCTCCCCGTCCCGCCAGATCGGCTCATCGCCCAGCAGGAGCGGCTCCGGATCGGCGAGCGTGAACATCACCAGCCGGCGGCCGAGCGGCGCCTCCCGCTGGCGCAGCAACACGTCGCGCCCGACGAACCCGTCCTTCTTGAACGCGACCGCGAAGCCCAGCCCGGCCTCGAGCGGGGTGTCCTCGCTGCCGATGTCGTGGCCCCAGGAGCGGTAGCCCTTCTCCATCCGCAGCGAGTCCATCGCGTGATACCCCGCGTGGCGCAGGCCCAGGCCCTCGCCGGCCGCCACCACGTCGTCGTACACAGCCGCCGCGAACTCGGTGGGCACGTACAGCTCCCAGCCAAGCTCGCCGACGTAGGTGATGCGCGTCGCCCACACCAAGGCCTGGCCGATCTCGATCTCACGCGCCGTCCCGAACGGGAACGCCGCCGTCGAGAGCTCGGCGGGCGTCAGGCGTGACAGCAGCTCGCGCGAGCGCGGGCCCATCACGCCGAGTACCGTGTAGGCTGAGGTCACGTCGGTCAGCGTGACGCGCGCGTCGCCGATGCCGCGGCGGATCCAGTCGGCATCGTGGACGGCGGTGGCCGCGATCGTCACCACCAGATAGGCGTCCTCGGCGAGACGCGTGACGGTGAGATCGCATTCGATGCCGCCGCGCCGGTTGAGCATCTGCGTGTAGACGATCCGCCCGACCGGGACGTCCACGTCGTTGGCGCAGAGACGCTGGAGCGTGGCGGCCGCCTCCGGACCCTGCAGCCGGAACTTCGCGAGCGAGGACTGGTCGAAGAGCCCCACGGCCTCCCGCACGGCGCGATGCTCGGCGGCGGCGCAGGGGAACCAGTTCTGGCGGCCGTAGGTGTAGACGTACTCCGCCTTCATTCCCGGCATCGCGAACCAGTTGGCGCGCTCCCACCCCGCGACCACGCCGAAGGCGGCGCCGCGCACGGCCAGCCGGTCGTGCAGCACCGAGCGCCGCACGTTGCGCGCGGTGTCCGGCTGACGGAAGGGCCAGTGCATCGCGTAGAGGAGTCCGACCACCTCGCGCGTGCGCTCGCGCAGGTAGGTGGCGTTACCTTGGAACGGCATGAAGCGCCGGATGTCGACGTCCCAGAGATCCATGGCCGGCTCGCCGCCCACGACCCACTCGGCCAGTGCCTTGCCGGCGCCGGCGGCGGAGGCGATGCCAATGGAGTTGAAGCCGGCCGCCACGAAGTAGTTCCGGCACTCGGGCGCCTCGCCGAGCATGTAGCGGTTGTCGGGCGTGAAGCTCTCCGGGCCGTTCACGTGCCGGCGCACGGGCGCCGTCTCGATGGCCGGGATGCGCACACAGGCCTGCTCCATCAGCAGGCGGAAGTGCTCCCAGTCCTCCGGCAGCAGCGAGAACTTGAAGTCGTCGGGGATCCCGTCCATCCCCCACGGCTTGGCCACGGGCTCGAAGCCGCCCATGAGCAGGCCGCCGACCTCTTCCCGCACGTAGATGTAGCCGTCGGTGTCGCGCAGCACGGGGAGATCGCGCGAGACGCCCGCCATGGGCTCGGTGACGATGTAGAAGTGCTCGGAGGCGTGCAGCGGCACGTTGACGCCGGCCATCAGCCCGACCTCGCGTCCCCACATGCCGGCGCAGTTCACGACCATCTCGCAGGCGATGTCACCGTGGTCGGTGCTGACGCCGGTGACCGCGCCGCGCTCACGCCGGACGCCCGTCACCGTGACGTTCTCGACGATGGTCGCGCCACCGAGGCGCGCGCCCCGCGCCAGCGCCAGCGTGGTGTCGATCGGGTTTGTCCGCCCGTCGCCGGGGATCCACACGGCGCCGGCCAGGTCATCCGTCCGCAGCAGGGGCCAGAGGCGGCCGGCCTCGGCCGGCGAGATCACCTCGATGTCGACGCCGAAGCAGCGCGCCATGGAGGCACCGCGCTTGAGCTCGATCAGCCGCTCGAGCGTGCGGGCCACGCTGATGCTGCCACAGCGGCGGAAGCCAGTCGCCTGGCCGGTCTCGGCCTCCAGCTTCTCGTAGAGGACGGCGCCGTAGCTGGCCAGGCGCGTGAGGTTATGGCTGGAGCGCAGCTGGCCGACCAGCCCCGCCGCGTGCCAGGTGGTTCCACAAGAGAGGTCGCGCCGCTCGAGCAACACGACGTCGCGCCAGCCGAGCTTCGTCAGGTGATAGGCGACGCTGCAGCCGACGATGCCACCGCCGACGATGACGACGCGCGCGTGGGAGGGGAGCTCCGGCATCGGGGAGGACAGTACCAGGATTGGGTCGGGCATGCCCGGGGAGCGATCGGCTGACCCGTCGCCAGCAACTTCGTTCAAGACGGGGTCCGTCCGGCTGGATAGAATCAGCGCGTGACCCCGCCCGTCACCCAGGCCGAAGCACTCGGGACGATGCCACTCGCCGCCGGGGAGGGCGCCAGGTTCTTTTCTCCCGCCCGATTTCCGGGCCTCGATTGCCTCACCGCAACGTTCCGTACGCACGTCTACGCGCCCCACACGCACGAGACGTACGTGGTCGGCGTCATCGACGCCGGCTGCGAGACGTGGAACGCGCGCGGAGCGCGCCACTACGCGGCCCCAGGTGACGTCCTCTTCAACCTGCCGCTCGACGTCCACGACGGCGCGCCGTTCGGCGACGGGTATACCTATCGCATGACCTACCCGTCCGTCGCGTTCATGCAGCACGTGGCGAGCGTGGTGTGCGGGCGTCCGGTGACGGCCACGCCGACGTTCCCGGCGTCCGTGGTCCACGATCCCGACGGCGCGCGACTCTTCGCCGGAGCGCACGCCGCCCTCGAGCATGGCCTCGATGCGCTGGCGAGCGAAGAGCTGCTGCTGCGCGCTTACGGCGGACTGCTCGTGCGGCACGGCGACGTCCGACCCGCGACGCTGGGCCGCGAACCTGGGCCGATGTCCCGTGTTCGCGACGCGATCGAGCAGCGGTACGTGGAGTCACTGACCCTGGCCGAGCTGGCGGAGATCGCCCGGGTCTCCACATATCACCTCATCCGCGCGTTCCGCGCCGAGGTCGGTCTCACGCCGCATGCGTACCTGGTCGACGTGCGTGTGCGTCGAGCGCGGGATCTGCTGCGGGCCGACCGGCCGCCCGCCGAGGTCGCGCTCCGGGTGGGGTTCGCCGATCAAGCTCACCTCACGCGCGCGTTCAAGGCGCGCATCGGCGTCCCGCCGGGAGCGTATCGGCGGGCCTCGCGCGGCTGATCAGCGCGTGCCGATTTCGTTCAAGACCGGCGCCGAGCCCATCGGCCACAGTGGCCAGCATGACGTCCTCCGCCCATCGCCCCGACTCCGAGTGGCGCGGCCGCGCTCGCCGACATCGCGCCGGCGATGGTGGCCGGCATGCCGTTCGCCGCGCTCTGTGGCGCGCTCGCCGTCGCCAAGGGCCTGTCACCGGCCGAAGTGTTCGCCATGTCCCTCATCGTCTTCGCCGGTGGGGCGCAGTTCGCGGCGATCGAGATCTGGAGCACTCCCGTACCGGTGTTCGCGCTCGTCGTGTCCACGTTGCTGATCAACACCCGCCACGTCCTGATGGGCGTCTCACTGCGCCCAAAGTTGCACGCGCTGAGCGCCGTGCAGCGGGTGCTCGGCTGCTTCACGCTCGCGGACGAGAACTGGGCTCTCGCCGAGCGTCGCGCGACCGTCCGGGTGATCTCGCCGACGTACTTCCTCGTGATGGGCACCGCGTTCTGGGCGAGCTGGATCGTCTGGTCGTTGGCCGGGGCGTTGCTCGGTCCCGTCCTCGGCGATCCGAGGCGGCTCGGCGCGGACTTCGCGTTCACCGCCATCTTCATCGCTCTGATCGTCTCGCTCCGCACTGGCCCGCGGAGCGGTGCCGTCGTCGCGGCCAGCGCCGTGACGGCGGCGCTCGTCCGCGCGCTGATCGGGTCTCCGTGGCACGTCCTGTCGGGCGCGCTGGCGGGAATCGTGGCGGCGGCGATGCTCCGCAGGGACACGCCCGAGGCGCGATGAGCCTCGACGGCACGACCCTCCTCGCGATCGTGCTCATGGGCCTCGCCACCTATCTGACCCGGATCGCCGGCCTCGTCATCGCGGGTCGCTTCCGGCTCGAGGGGCAAGCCCGGGCCGCCTTCGACGCCATTCCGATCTCCGTACTCACCGCGGTGATCGCGCCGACGCTGCTCACCTCGAGTCTGGCGGAGAGTTTCGCCGGCGTCATCACGATTCTCGCGGCCTTTCGCCTGCCGCTGCTCGGCACCGTGACCGTGGGCGTCACCGCCGTCGTCCTCCTCCGACTCGCGCTGGGGTGACGAGGACGCCGAGCCATGATCGCGTGGGACGGGCCACCGGCCGGCCCTTGGCAGTCGGGTTGACACGCCCGGAGATCGCTGACACGGTGCATTCCATCGGAGGAGGCGTCATGTCCGAGCTCGTGATTCGTGGCGGTACGGTGGTGGACGGCAGCGGCGGGCCGGCGCGGCGCGCCGATCGTGGTAATCGCGGACGGCCGTATCGCGGAGGTGGGCGATGCCCACCGCCGCGGGGCGCGGGAGATCGACGCCGACGGCCTCGTCGTCGCCCCCGGCTTTATCGACGTCCACACGCACTACGACGCGCAATACACCTGGGACCCGTACGCCACGAGCAGCATCTGGCACGGCGTCACGACGACCGTGATCGGCAACTGCGGCTTCGCCATCGCGCCCTGCCGGCCGGCCGACCGCGATCTCATCATGCGGACGCTGGTGAAGGTCGAGGGCATGTCGCTGGCCGCCATGCGGACCGGCATCACGTGGGGGTTCGAGACCTTCCCGCAGTACCTCGACCACCTCGAGCGCTGCAACCCGAGCCTGAACGTGGCGGCGCTGCTCGGCCACTCGACCATCCGCCAGTGGGTGATGGGCGATGACAGCCAGCACCGGGTCGCAACGGCCGAGGAGGTGGACGCCATGTGCGGCCTCGTACGCGAGGCCATGGCGGCAGGCGCGATCGGCCTCGGCTCATCCACCGCCGAGGCCCACGTGGGCGAGAACGGCCTGCCGGTGGCGAGCCGGCTCGCCGACAAGGCGGAGTTCCTGGCCCTCACGCGCGCGATGGGCGAGTCGGAGCGTGGCCTCTTCCAGGCAACCATCGGTCAGAAGACGACGCTGGACGACCTGCGCGAGATCTGGCGCACGAGCGGGCGGCCGGTGGTCTGGGCGGCGTTCTTCCAGCGCGACGACCGTCCGGAGTACGTACCCGAGCGCCTGGCCACCACCGAGGCCTTCGCGCGCGAGGGCGTCGAGGTGCGGCCCCAGGTCTCGTGCCGGCCGCTGACGATGGACTTCACGATGAGGAACCCGTACCCGTTCGAGGGGATGCCGGCCTGGCGCCGCGTCATGCAAGAGCCCGAGTCGCGCTGGCTCGCGGTGTACGCCGACCCGTCCTTCCGCGCCGCCCTCAAGGCGGACCTCGACGCACGCCGCCTTGCCGTCTTCCGCGGCCGCTGGGATCTTGTCCAGGTGCTGCGCACCACGCACTCCGAGCACAAGGCGCTGGTGGGAAAGAGTCTCGCCGATCTCGCGCGGGAGACGGGCAAGCACCCGGTCGACGCCTGGCTCGACCTCGTCACGGCCGACGGCCTCGACGTGGAGTTCCTGGCGGGACTGCTCAACACCGACGAGGCGGTGGTGGGCGACCTCATCGCCCATCCGCTCACGCTCATCACGCTCTCGGACGCCGGGGCGCACCTCTCGCTCATGTGCGACGCCGGCTACTCCAGCACGCTGCTCGGCACGTGGGTGCGCGCGCGCAAGCGGCTGTCGCTGGAGGCGGCGGTGCAGCGCCTCACCGACGACCCGGCCCGCGCCTATCGCATTCCGCAGCGCGGCCGCCTGGCGCCCGGCTACTGGGCCGACGTCGTCGTCTTCGACCCGACCACGATCGACGCCGCGCCGGCCGAGTGGGTCACGGACTTGCCGGCGGGCGAACCGCGCTTCGTGTCACGGGCACGCGGCGTGGAGTGGAGCCTCGTCAACGGCGATCCCGTCCTCGAGCGCGGCCGCGTGCTGGAGCGGGCCGCCGGCGCCCGGCCGGGCAAGGTCCTGCGGCGCTTCGACGGGTAGGCAGAAGCACCGCGGCGCGACGAGCCGAGCGGAGCGGAAGTTTCGCCCGATCGGAGCGGTCGGGATGGCGTTCTGCCGCGTACCCCGCCCGCCGCCGGCCGGCAGGTCTGACGTAACGGGCGGGATCTCACGGGTTGTCCATGGCGGGCGCCTAGAACGGGAGTTGCCAGGAGGTCGAGCAGCCGAGGCACCAGATGCCCGAGCACGTCACCGTCTTGTCCTGGTGTGACTGTTTCCACGTGGCCCGCATCTTGGCCCCATCCTGCTCGAGGATGAGCACCCACTTGTACGGTGTCCGCCACTCACCGGCGAGCGAAGGAGATTGGGCGACGGCCGTCGCAGCAGTGGCGACGCTCAGGAAGGCAACCTCACGACGAGCAGACTCTAAACCAGCACGCGATACTCCTTCCATGCTGAGTCAGTCGGTGTCGAGCAGGCTCGTTGGGTGCATCCCGGGCGAGCAGGGGGGATCCTTGCCACAACGCGGGGCCGGGAGAACTGGGACGTCGCGCGCGGCATGCGACCAAGGTCCGATGTCCGATAGCGCGGAGCTGCGTTACGTCTTGCGCATGCTCGACGCCTCGATCCGCTCACGCGCCCTCGCGGCCGCGGCCGTGCTCGCAATGCTCGCGCTCTTCGCCGCCTGCGCCACGCCCATCGGCGTCACACGGGCCGACACGCAGGCGGGGTACCGCGAAATGACGCGCAGCGTGATGTCCACCGGCGAGCCGAGCGCGGGCAGCGAGATCGTGCTGCGTCGCCTGGGGCTGGCGGAGCGGTACGACGCCGACCCCGTCGCCACGCTGGCCACGCTGCGGGGCACTGGCACGGATCTCAGCCAGGACCGGCTCTTCGCGCTGGCCGAGCTCTCGTTCCTGTACGCGGAGGACGCGGGCCTTCCGGAGTACTACCTAGCGGCGGCGTATACGCTTACACGTTCATGATGGAGCGCAAGGTCGCGATCGGGGCCGGGCTCGATCCGCGCATGCGCCTCGCCGCCGACATCTACAACCTCGGCCTCAGCCACGGACTCAGCCCGGCGCGGCCGGCGGGCGGCGGCGATCTCGCCGAGGCGGCCGCGCGGGCATCGGCCTCGACGTCCGACGCCCGCGAGGTGATCCTCACCGATCGCACGCTGCCGCTGCCCTGGGGCCAGCTCGAGCTCCGCGGCAACCCCGACGACTTCCTCTGGTCCGGCTATCGCCTCACGCGCTTCGTTTCTGTAGGCGAGCTCAAGGTGCGCGGCATCCGCAACCGCTATCGCCAGGCCGGCATCGGCGCGCCGCTGGCGGCCGAGATCGCGCCGGACGGCACCGGGCCCGCCGCCGACGCCGCCCGCAAGCGCATCCCGCCCCGGGCGAAGGTCGCGGTGACGGCATTCGTGCGCTTCGACGACGTCCTCACCGGTATCGCGGATGGCCGCCTGCGGGGCCGGCTCGAGCTCCATGCGGCCGACAAGGCCACGACGGTGGACATCGACGGGCACCCGGTGCCGCTCGAGCTCGATCCGACGGCGACTCTGGCCTACGCGCTCGAGGGGGCGCCGGTGTGGGCGACGGAGCTCGGCTCGTTCCTCACGGCCGACTTCCGCCTCAGCCGCGAGAGCCTCTTCATGATGCAGCCCTACCGACCCGGTCGGGTCCCGGTGGTGCTGATCCACGGCACCGCCTCCAGCCCGGCGCGCTGGGGAGAAATGTACAACGAGCTGTCCAACGACGTGATGCTGCGCGACAAGGTGCAGTTCTGGGTCTTCACGTACTCGACCAGCAATCCGATCCTCGAGTCCGCGGCGGAGCTGCGGCAGTCGTTGAGCGACATCGTGAAGGAGGTCGATCCCGAGGGGCGCGACCCGGCCCTGCGCCGCATGGTCCTGATCGGCCACAGCCAGGGCGGCCTGCTCGCGCGGCTGATGGTGTCGGAGAGCGCGTCCCGCTTCTGGGACAGCGCCGCGTCGGTGCCGCTGTCGGACATCGAGACCTCACCCGAGATCCGGGCGCTCCTCCAGCGGGTGATGTTCTTCGAGCCAGTCCCCGCCGTCACCCGGGTGATCTTCGTCTCCACGCCGCACAAGGGCAGCTTCCGGGTCTCGACACTGGCGCTGACCCTTGTCCGACGGCTGGTCACCCTGCCCGTCAAGCTGGTGAAGGATGTCGACGAGATCGGTCGCCTGAACACCGGCAAGCTCAAGGGCGCCGGCCAGGGGATCCCCACCGCCGTCGACAACATGAACCCCGACGGCCGCTTTGTCCGGACGCTGGCCACCTGCCCGATCACGCCGAAGGTGACGACTCACTCGATCATTTCCGTGATCGGCGACGGCCCGGTGAGCGGCAAGACCGACGGGGTCGTCGCCTACGAGAGCGCCCACCTGGACGGGGTGGCCTCGGAGAAGATCGTGCGCTCCAGCCACTCCACGCAGGGTGAGCCGGACACCATCCAGGAAGTACGGCGCATCCTCCGCGAGCACGTGCACGGGCACTGACCGCATCAGCGTCAGCCAGATTCTTGAGTCAGATCTGCCCAGCCTGGTCATCGTGACGGCATTGGTCTTGCCTTGCCCTATTGCATGCCCTGGTGGTTTCGGCTTCGGTTCGGCGTGAGGCTGGCGGCGCTTCTACTACCTAGCCTCGCTCTCCTATCCGCTTGTGCAACCACCTCGACATCGCTCAACGAGGTCATGAAGGATCCTGGACGCTACCGCGGAAGACACGTCAACGTGGCTGGAATGGTTACGTATTCGGGCTCCCTCGCGGGACGCGGACTCTATCGGATCGTGGACGGAGAGGCCGAGTTGTGGGTTGCGAGTAAGTCCGGAGTGCCCCGAAAGGGGACATGCGTGCTTGTCACTGGGCGAATCTATGACGCCTACGATGTCCGCGGCTTGCCGCTTCCGCTGCCGAGTAGTATCGCCAACGGGGTCCTGTTACTGGAGTCGTCGCGGGAGACCGAGTAGCGTCTGACGTTTGAGTATGGCGCGTTCGCAGCTCAACTTCCCCTCGATGCCACCACGTACGGCAGGGTCGCCGAGCGCCAGCGAACGATAGGCGGCGGCGGCGCCAAATGCCCCGCCCGCCGATTCCTGAGGCTTGACGGTCTACGCCGGCAAGATGGACTTCTCGTAGCAGCGGCTCACCGGGTCGTCGGTGTAAGGCCCGAAGGGCGGGATGCGCCGGAAACCGAGGCGTTCATACAGCCGGATCGCAGCCTGCTGATGGATGCCGGTCTCGAGGCGCAACAACGTGACGCCGTGCGTTCGGGCGTGCGCCGAGGGGTGATCGACCAGCAGCTCACCATACTTGCGGCCACGGAACTCGGGCCTGACATACATGCGCTTCAGCTCGCCATACTCGCGGCCGAACAGCTTGATCCCACCGCACCCCGCTGGCGCGCCATCGACCCGTAACACGAAAAACGCCACGCCTTCCTTGATCAGTCGCTCGACGCTAAATCCGTGCCGGCTTTCCGGTGGATAGAACGACTCCAAATGAGTTTGTAGTTCGTCGATCAGAAGCATCACATCGGGGGTATCGGGGCGCTCGGGGGTGATGGTAGGCGGTGTCAAGCACTCCCTCCGTGACACTGGGTGGCGATCGAGCGTATCGAAGCAGTCAGAGCGATGGTCCCTCGTCCACCAGACGTTCGACGATGACGCAATTTCGCCATTCGCCATCCAGCTTGCCGCGCCGTCGGTACACGGGCAAGGCTCCCCTTACTCCCGGCTCGAGGTCCCCTGGGCGGCATCTGGCGCCAGCGCAGGACGGGTCGGCCCATCTGTCTCGGCCGCCCGTCGACGCTCGTACCACCGCGACATCAGTTCCATAGCGAGCCAAGCCGCCGAGCAGCCGACCAACAGCGACATACGCGCCGGCCCCCAGCCCCACCGCTCAACAATCCAGGCGAACACGGTCGGGGATGCAGCATTGATCACGAGAATGGGCGTCGCGATGATGCCGAGCACTGCGCCATACCCTTTCGCCCCAAACAGCGCAAGTGGCACAGCACCGCGGACAATGGTGATGACTCCCTGTGACGCCCCCATGAGGAGCGTGAATGCGACAATCAGCGGCAGGTTACCGGTGCCGGTCAGAAGGAGAAGTAGGGATGGAGGCAAGATCCCGATAGCGATGCGGCCCACAGTGATCGCCCGAAGGTTGCGCGCGAACGCGATCTCGACTACGCGCCCACCAAACTGAGCCACGCCCTTGAGCGAGGCGACCCCGACCGCGGCCGCCGTCACGAGCCCGGCCGCTTCTAGCAATGGAATAAGCTGCACCGAAATGACACCAAACACAAACCCGTTCAGCGACATGATCACGGCGAAAAGAACGATCGCGAGTGAGCGGGCGCGTCCTTCGAGCGGTGGTCCATCGGGGGACGGCGTGCTCGCACCCGTCGGCCCTTCGCCGGCCGCGACGGTCTCTCGCCGCGCTAGTCCGAGCCAGTGCAGCGGTAGGCATACAAGCAGATTGATCGCCGCGAACACGACCAGTGTCTGCCGCCAGCCGACCTGGTCGTTCAGTGCATGGCCGACTACCCAAAACACCGAAGAGGCAAACGCGCCAAACAGCGTCAGATAGGAAATCGCCTTCCGCCCGCGCGAGGGCGCGACCTGCACGAGCGCGGCGAACGCGGCGTCATACAGACATAGACGCATGCCGAGCCCAAGGACTGCCCACACCACCAGGTACGCCGCTTCATTTCGGACGTGCGAAAGCGCGAGCAGGCCCGCCGATACGATCACCGTACCGAGCGTCATCACCACGCGGGCGCCGTGTCGGTCGATAGCACGGCCCACCGCGCTCGAGACGACGCCCATGACCAGCAAAGCGACGGTGAACCCAAGAAACACGAAGCCGCGGCTCCAGCCGGTATCTTGGCTGATCGGCCCCGCCAGCACGCCCAGGCAGTAGTAGCTCGTCCCCCAGGCTGTAATCTGCGTCATGCCCAGCGCAATGACGGCGCTCACCATCGGGTCGGCCGAGACGCCTACGCCAGGCGGCGCGTTGGCTCGGAGCCGCGAGTATCCTCACGGAGCGATAGAAATACGCATCACGTCTGAATGCCTTTACCGCGTATGGGAGTCACCCGATCGGCAGCGATGTGACGGCACGGTCGATATCTCCCATCGGCTTCACGTCTGCATCATTCGCCGTATCACCGGACCGGCTTCGTCGCGCGGATGAACGCGCTCATGAACTTGCCCTCAATGGTGGGCGCGATCGCCTCGAATGGCAGGCCGGCCTTGACGAAGGCCTCACGCGCATCCTCAGTCTTGTAGATCCGCGTCGGCTCGATCTCCACAGTCTCAAAGCCTGCCTTCTGCAGCTTGGCGCGATACTCGGACTCGGCGAGGGCGCCCGCCACGCACCCAATCCACAGCTCGACGCTGCGGCGGATCTCGGCCGGCACCTCACCACGCACGACAACATCCGAGACCGCGAGGCGCCCGCCCGGTTTCAAGACCCGAAACGCCTCGGCCAGCACTGCGTCCTTATCTGCGGACAGATTGATCACGCAGTTGGAGATGATGACATCTACGGCGTCGGCAGGGAGCGGGATATGCTCGATCTCGCCCTTGAGAAACTCGACATTGTCGACGCCGGCCTTCCTCTGATTCTGCCGAGCCAGCGCCAGCATCTCGTCGGTCATGTCGAGTCCATAGGCCTTCCCCCTCGGGCCCACGCGTCGGGCGGAGAGGAGAACGTCGATACCACCACCCGATCCGAGATCGAGCACCGTCTCCCCGGCCCGCAGCTCCGCAAGCGCCGTGGGATTGCCGCACCCCAGGGACGCGGCGACGGCCTCCTGCGGGAGCTCGGCCGTCTCGCCGCGCGAGTAAAGGTCCGATGTGACGGGATCGCAGGCGCTCTGAGACGCACTGCCGCAGCATGAGGCCCCGCCGACCGACACGCGCAGTGCCGCCTGTCCGTACTTCTCCTTCACGAGACTCCGAAGCGCATCGTCACTCATTGCCTCTCTCCTGTTCCGTGAAGAGCGGGCCGCCGACGTGCGGAGCGACGCAGGATCATCCGCGTCGCTCCGCACCTCCTTGCTAGGCGCCGCAGCTGGTGGTGCCTCCACAGCAGCCCGCCGCACCGACGAGGGCGAGGCTCGGCTTCTGGGTCTCGGCCTCGTCGCCCTCGAGGTCGTAGTTGAGGTGGTACACCTCCCACTCGACGCCGTCAGGATCCTTCACCCAGAACTTGTCCTGGTTGGCGTGACAGCAGTTGACCCCCATCTCCTCGGTCACGGGGAGCCCGGCGGCCTTGACGCGCGCCAGTTGCGCCATGACCGTCTCGACCGAGTCCACCTGCACTCCGACGTGGTCGATCGTGCCGGCGCCGACGGGGCCGCCCGTCGACAAGGCCAGATTGACTGGAGCCCACGCGGGCAGGAACTTCACATAGCCTTGCTTCACCTTGACCGGATCGCCGCCGAGGAACTTCTCGTAGAATTCTCGGCTCTTGGCGAGATCCGACGACGTGCATGTGCAGATGAACTTTGGCACTCATGGAGTCCTCCTCTAGCAGCAGGCAGTGAGCAGACGTGTCAACGTGGTCACCGTCGGCCGCCTCACGGAATAGTAGATGTACCGCTCTTCCTTCCGACTCTCGAGCAGCCCCGCCCGCCGAAGCGCATCCAGGTGGTGGGAGAGCGTCGGGCCGGGAATCTCCATCTCCGCCTGGATCTCGCCGACGGACATCTCGGTCTTCGCCCGCACGAGCATGAAGAAGATCTGCAGCCGCGACAGATGGGCCAGGGCCTTGAAGGCCTCGACGTGCTCCTCTGTGGCCTCCAGCTGACCGAGGTGAACCGGTGTGATCGATTTCATATTTCCATGTATATGGAAACGTAGAGACGATGTCAAGTGGTTGTTTGGAGGTGCGGATGCGGCGAAACAAGCGTTGCTCGAACCGTCCAGTAGGCTTCCAAACCGCGCTTCAGACCATGGCATACTCCGCCGATGGTGAGTAGCACCGCCGTTCATTCAGTACTACTGTTCATTGCGGCAGGCCTCGCGGAGATCGCGGGCGGCTATCTCATGTGGCTGTGGTGGCGTGAGGGGCGTGCATGGCCGGTGGGCCTCATCGGGGCGCTCGTCCTTGTCCTGTACGGCATCATCCCGACCTACCAGCCGGCCCACTTCGGCAGGGTCTATGCCGCCTATGGAGGTGTATTCGTCATCCTGTCGGTTGCCTGGGGGTGGGTTATCGACGGCATCACGCCGGACCGCTATGACTGGATCGGCGCCTCGATCTGTGTGCTCGGCGTGGCGGTAATCATGTACGCACCGCGGTCGGGCTGAGTTCACTAGGAGCATTCAAAAGGGTGGGCTGGACTCGCCACTGGCGTGCATCGTGGACGCCATTACCGCGGGGGAGCGTTCTATCAGGCCTGTTCGACGCTCAGGCACAGGAGAAGAGGGATCTGCCGCACGGTTAGCCCTTCCGGAGGTCTGGCGCCTGAAATGTGCTTAGCTTTTGGATAGCGAGAGCGGTTTGTCTTTGTTTCTACTGCGTTTGCGACGGAAATCGATTCTGCTTCCAGCGGAAGGATAGATACCACTCCATCCGAAACCATGCTGAGTTAGTCGGCATCGAGTAGGCCCCTTTGGGCCTGTGTGGCAGCAGAAAAGTGGATAGCAAGGTGGATACCGCAGCGGCCGGCGGCCGAACGCGCGCCAATTAGCGCCTCGCGAAGGCCAGCCCACGCTCGACAAAACCCCGGAGTTGGGAGTCGTTGATGCCGACCGTTTCCCAGGCTGGGTTGGTGTCGTGGTGGAACCGGTTGGCATATTCAAGCACGTCACCGAGTTCGGCGATGTCGGCAGCGTTCAGAATCTGCTGCGGCGTGCCGAGCCGCTGCTGGCACAGCCCCCGAAAGGGCCCCAATAAAGACCCGGGCGGAAACTGCTCCGGATACGCAACCCGAACGAACGCTTCGAGTACCGGTCGGATAGCGCGCGCCACTTCCCGGCTGTTCGGCGCCGCCGCGACCAAGTACTCCCGCAGCATCGCGTGACGCCTGTCGTGCTCGGTGATCAGATCTTGGTTGACGTCCCACATCCTGAGGCTCGATCCGGCCCCGTCGCGGCACACTTCCACCGCCGCCCGTCGACCGCCATCGGCACCTTCCCAGAGCCCGCACAGAAATGGCTTGTTGTGGGAGAGCACGAGCAACTGGCGCACCCGGTCACCGAGCCGCCTCATCTCCTGCACCGTGGTCAGCTCCCGATGCTCGTCGAGGCTCGAAATCGGATCGTCGATTACGACCACTTTGTCGGCCAAGTCTGGGTCCTGGTCCAGCGACGCGAAGAAGAAGGCAAGCGCCAGCGTGTTTCGATCGCCTGCACTCAGCGTGTTCCGGAACGAGGGTTCTCCGGGTACCGCCTCGCCACCAGCGATAGGAACCCGCATGTTGTTGATGACGAGGTTGTAGCTACAGGCCGGTCCGCCCCGCGTGTTCGTGTACGTGATGCTATCGATTCGAAACCCGGCGGCGAACCGCTGAAGGTAGAGGTTCACGGCGGTCTGGTATCCGGGAAACACTTTCGTCCGGTAATCCTCGAGCGCCGCTCTCGCCGCGTCCCGCTGCTCTTCCGCCTTGGCCTTCTCAAGCCGCTCAGCCATGTAGTCCTCGCATCGAGCGGCGATGTCCGGTGTATGCCGTGCTTTCACCGCCCTCAGCCTGACCAAGTCGCTAGTGAGCGCCATCGGGTTGGCGGCTGCGGCTTGCTCCTTCACAACGGCGATTTGTACGTTGGCTAGCTGCAGCGCATCGTCGAGATTAGCGATCGAGCCCCGATGGGCTTCATACACCGCGACCGCGGCGGCTGCCGTCGGCGGCAGCGTCATCCGCTCCAGCGGCGCTGCCTGCTTCGCCCGGACCGCATCGGCGACGGCGTCCCGCGCCGCGACCCAGTCATGGACGATCTGCGCCGTGTCCACCGACACTGCCGGTAACTCGCAGAACCGGGACCAGAACTGCGCGCGCTCAACGGCGATTCGCACAGCGCGCTCGAACGCCGCTTCGGACTCGCCACCATGGTTGCGATCGATCTCGGCGAGACGCGCCGTGATGCTCTCCTTGAGCCGCCTGTAGCCCGCGCTGAAATACGCTCGGTAATGCTGCAGGACGGGCGAACCCTCGAGGTTTTGTGCGCAGAAGGGGCAGGGCCCAAGCGTGGCATCCGGGCGCGGCGGACGGACCATCCGCATTCCCTCGTCGATCCACCTTTCGCCGCCCTCACCTAGTGTCCCTACATGGGCCTGCACCCGCTCCGCGGCCGCCGTGTCGAGGACCGGCAGGTCCTCGCTAAGAAGCTGTGCGACCGCCGCGATGTCCAGCGCCGGCAGGAGCAGCCTGTCGAAGGCAGGTGCTTGCCGGATCGGATCTTGCTGTCGCGCCGCCTCCAACCGCCGCTCCGCGGCCTGAATAGCGTCGTCGATATCCGGACGCGCCGGCAGCACACAAAACTCATCGACAGTCAGAGGCCCTGCGCTTCCACAAGGATCTCGGCTGCCTTCACACGCAGTTCGCTGTTGTGAGCCTCGATCCGTTTGATCGCCTCTTCCTGTTCCTTGCTCAGCGTCACGGCCTGTGCGCCCAGGATCAACTCGTGAAGGTTCTGGCGGTGCTCGGCTCCAACGGCGAGGCCGGAATAGACATTCCGATCGACGAACACGTCGTCGAACACAGCCACGTTTGGCAGTGTGCGTGTCCAAGCATTGTTCTGGAACATCGTCACAGGACCACCGGCGCAATCGAGGATGACGTGCGGAGGATGCACTGCGGCCAGTCTGCGCCGCTCCGCTATCGGAATCGGATCCCCTGTCGCCAGCGACCGGAGAATGGCGGCCAGCGTGCTTTTGCCTCGGCCGTTCTCAGCGTGGATCAGCGTCAGGGGCGCGAGGGCGATCGTCGCGCCCGATGCCACGGAGTCGAACAGGCCGATATTTCGGAGAAGTTGCAGCCGGTTAATCATCCGGACTTTCCCCTACCCGCATCAGACCGCGGCGCTCAGCCGCCTACCGTAGCGCACAGGTGGGCTGGGTGCGAGGCTAAAGTACGATTCCCGACAGGGGCGGGCCTCAGCGAGTGACGCGTCGAAGCCGAGTGCTGGGCGCCTCCTCTCCTACTCGTGGCTGATCGATCCCAATCTTCGACGAGGAGGTCGAGCGCATCCGTCAGACGATGCTGGACTGGCTCCGTATCGTCGCCCCCTGACCATGCCGTCCCGCTGGTGTTACCTGGTGCGGAGAACAGGTCTCGAGCTGCGTGATCCGACCCACACAAATCGTCAATAAGTCCGACACTTGACGGCCAGCCCTCGCCCGAGATTCAGTGGAGCCACAAAGTGACGTGCCGTCCCCAGGGGGGCGTCGATTTCGGGCCGGACTACCGAGCCCGTCCGTTTCTACAGACCCTACTGAGTAGGACGGAGTATGGACGCAGGGCAGATGTTGCGGATCAATCTTACTTAGTATCGTGGCGACGCAGCTCCTTAACGCGAAGGCGTTGTTGGACGGCCACGAGGCCAGCTGCCTCACGTGTCGTGAGGCCAAGGCCGGGATGGGTAGTGCGTGTGCTACCGGGACAGGTATTTCGAGAACTGGATCCGGCTAGCCGACGAGCATCGCTCGCTGAGATTGCAGGTAGCCGCATAACCCAGTAGGTCCGGGCGGGACGTGAAGCCAGCGTCCCGCCCGTTCTATTTCCCCTCGTATGGCCACATCGCCCTCCCGTCATGTCCAATGAGGACGCCGAGCCGTGAGGCCCCCTAACGCGCCACTGAGCTAAGGCTAGGGACGTATCGGATTCGTCGACTCTTGCGCGCACCGCCTCCATCCGTCCACCATTCCCGTTATGCCATCTCGCTGGTGCGCCTGGTGCGGAGAGCCCGTCGAAGTCGGCGTGATCGTCGCCGGAGCTGTCATCTACCACGAGTTCTGTGGCAGCGCCGCGCTCGCTTGCTGCGTCGCCCGGCACTAGTCAAGCACAAAGATTCCCGAGCCAGCGGCGATTCGCCTGAACGGGACGGCGCCGAAAAAAGAGAAGGCTTTATCCTAGCTCGGACGACCCTGCCGACAGGAGAAAGAGCCGATGAAGAAGCGTCGTTCCTACAACCGCAAGCAGGCGTACATCGACAAGTATGGCCCAGCTGGGGCGAAGGAGATCCTGAAGCTACAGGGCAAGACGCGAGCCACTACCGCTGGCATCGCGGCAGGAGCTGCTGAAACGCGGAAGGAAGCTGCAGCCATAAGACCTCCCGGGCTGGACAAGAGGAAGGCGCCGGCCGCGCGGCCCCGATGACCCGCCGCATCAAGCGACTCCGCGACCAGGCTCCTACGTCTGTCCAGCAGAGAAAGCGAGACGACCCCGGCGCCTGGGATGCCACGATGAACTGGTGGCGCAGCGTTGGTATCAACACCGATTTGCTTGTCCAGGTCCTTGAACGCGTTCTCGCCGAGCGGCGCCGGTACGAGAGTGCGCTTCGCGACCACGCCGAGTCCTTCGGTGCCTGGGAAGCTGGTCGGGCTCGGACCGCCCTACGGCGCGCCGGTGCGCTGATTCAACTCCTGAAGACCGAGCGGACGGAGGACGACGAACTCGTCTTCGGAGATCTCGGCGAACGAGTCGAGCAGGCCATCGAGCAATACGCTGCCTCACGGGAGCAGTCGGCCTTGCCAGCACATCGCCCTGCTGAGCCGTGGCTCAAGAGGCGAGTGCTGCGTCTCGCCCGTTGCCTGCGCGCCCGAGAGCAGAGTTGGTCACGTTCCGAGCGAGCGATTCATGGCCTCTTCGTCCTAGCTGGCCACGGCGACGTGGTGACCTTAGACAAGATCCGCCACATTGTCCGTCAAGAGCGGGGCCGCAACCCGTCGTTTGGGCCGAAGATGCTGGATCCGCGCGATCAGCCCTGGTTCGTCCCTCCTATCGCGTAGTCCCCGACCCTCGCTTCGTTCTTCCTCAACTTCTGTTTAGTGGCAGAAGGGCACGCTCTCCCGGTGCTGATTTGCCTCACTTACGCCTCCTTATGCGAACAGCCCGAACCCGCTTGAATTGCTTTAACGAGCCCGCACAGCGGGTCGAAGGAGAGATACATGGGAACAGAGCCGATCACGCCTCCGAAGGGATGCCAGTTCAGAGTGCCGGCCGGGAAGCTGCGCTATCGCGGCGAGTGGTGGGATGCGTCCGAGGTGGAAGACCGCCTGGCTTACGAGCGCACGGTTCTCCGGACCTGGGCCGAGCGTGAGCCGGCCATCGCCGAGGCGCTACGAATCGTAGAGGAAGGCCCGAGAGACAACCCGAACGCGGAGGACGAGTTCTTCGAGAACGCCATGTACGACAGCGACGCGCAGGATGCGATGGAGGCGACCGGGACTCCCCGTGCGTGGATCGACGCCATGCTGCTGCTGGAGAAGTACGTTTTCCGCGGCTTGCCGCCCGGAGTCACCCCGCAGAGGAGCGCCGTATGAAGGTGTTCCTCTCCACCGGCACAGCGAACAACCAGAGGCAGGTCCTCGATCGCCGAGGAACCCCGCATCGGCTCGTGTCTTTCCTCGACGTGACGCCGGTGAGGACCAGCCGCGAGGAAGCGGTCCTCATCGTCGGGATCAAAAAGCGGATCCGTCAGTTAGAGGTGCGCCCATGAGTTCGACCAGCAACCAAATCATCGAGGTACAGCCGGGAAGTCCAGACGAGGCCATCACGGCGGCGGGGGCGTTGGTGGGCCTGGTCAACGCCCACCTTCGGAGGAGTGCGGCCGACCGTTTCCAAGCTGGCCTTCTACTGCGTGACGCCAAGGTGAAGAAGGTCCTGCGCGGGCTATGGTCGCGCTGTTTTCGAGACAGCAAGGATCCGCTGCCCGAGACGTTCGACATCCCCCAGGAAGATGCCCAGCGACTCATGCGGATCGCGGGCAATCCCGCTTGGGAAAACCGGGAAATTTCCCGTTTTTACCCTGGGCCGACAGCACGCTCGACGAGTTACAGGCGCTGGACCCGGAGGTGCTTCAGGGAGCCATCGACCGGCGGGAGGTCACGCCCAAGCTGAAGTGCGATGAAGCCAAGCAACTAGTCAGGAAGCTGAAGGGGGAACCGGCCACCAATGAGAAGGGGGAACCGGCGACCGCCAAACAGACGGACCAGACCTGGAACGACAAAGCGGAGAAGAAGCTGCTCGCCGACCGGATCTTCGCCGCCGTCACGCCCTGGATCGCCGCCTGCCGCTTCGAGGACCTCTCGTTCACCGAGACCGCGCTGCGGCAGGTTGCCGACTACCTACAAGAGGGACGAGAGAGCACCGAGTCGCTGACCCAGGCCGGACACGACTTCCTCTCGACCGCCAAGTTAAGGCTGGAGGCGCTGCTAGCACGCAACGACGCGGCCGAGAAGGGTCAACCATCATTGGCCAAGATGCAACTCGCCGAGTACGTGAACAAGCTTGTCGACGACCCGAGCTACGGCTCTGTGAAACCGGTGGAAATGGTCCGGGTCATCGACCGTGTAGTCGAAGGACGGATCTGCGGCGACCTTGAACGGAAGCTACTGGTGAGCGCAATCATGGCCCAGCTGAAAGGCCCGCAGAACAAGTACCCGCTGAAAGGCCCACTGACTACACCGAAGGCCGACACGGCGAAAAAAATGGCCGCCTGACGATGAGGCTCTTTCTCGCCGGCAACCTCAGCGACGGGAGGGCTCGGGCGGCAAGCGCCCCCGGGTTCACCAAGAAAGAGTTGGACGGCGCTATCGAACGGGGGATGGCCCCTGTCAGGCGCCTGGTCTCGTTCGCCTACTCGCAGTACACGCCCGACTACGAGGCGATCAAGAGCGTGTTCGGAGCCACCGTCGAGTACGCGCTCGACAGCGGGGCATTTTCAGCCTGGTCGCGGGAGGTCGACGTCGACCTTGAAAGCTACGCCCAGCACATTTTGGCGCATCGGAATCTGTACGGCGATTTCGTCGCCAACCTGGACGTCATTCCTGGGAGTAAGCGGGGCGGCCAGAAGGTTACCGAGGCCGAACGGGAGCGAGCGGCCGAGCAAGGGTGGGAGAACTGGGTCGAGTTGAAGCGACTGTTGAAGCCGGTAGGCATCACGCCCATCCACACCTACCATCGTGGCGAGGCCATCAAGTGGCTCAAGAAGCTGATCGACGAGTCGGAGTACCTAAGCCTCGGTGGCACCTCGATCCTACCGACCAAGGAGAAGATCCAGTGGCTCGACTCGATCATGACGAGCCTAACCGACAACAAAGGGTGGCCGATCCGGAAGCTCCACGGGTTCGCTTGCACTGCCCCGGAGGTCATGACGAGATACCCGTGGGCCTCGGTCGACAGCGCCTCGTGGCTTTACGCCTCAGAGCACGGTGACTGCTACATCCGGTTGCCACGCGGCGGCGCCACCATCATCAACTTCTTCTTCGAGGACTGGAAGCCGTCGCCGCCGAAGCACTTCTCTCGGTACTCCGAGGCCGACCAGAAAGTAATCGCCGCCTGCTTGGCAGCTCTGGATTTCACTCCGGAGCAATTGTCAAAGGTCTCCTGCGAGTGTTGTGGCGCGAACTTGAGTTACCTCAACCGCGACGCGGTCAACGCCGGCTTCTTCCTGGACTTGGAAGAGGAGCTCACTCGGAACCCGAGGCCATGGCGTCCGCCGGCGGGGATATTTCGTCTTCGGTGACGTTCCGGGGAGATAGACGCGCTAGCGGGATGAAAAGCAATTCGCGCGAGTTCGATTGGATATTGAGAGAGACCCAGATCGCAATGGCCCCGGCTAGCTACCGGGCTGTCCTCGGTCGTCTTCGCGGTGCCGGAGGCAAATCCTCCGACACCGCCACGTCGCCGGGTGCTGGCACACGTGGAGAAGACGAATGTCAGCAGACCATTCGGAGACGCAAGCTCTATCCTTACGCAAGGCGCAGGCGTGGCGCGCCATCGGCGCGCCATTTGCAGCGCCCCTCGATTCTATAGGGGCAGGCACTGAGTTAGTTGAATCCTCCGCCCTCTCCTCTCCTCCTGCTCGCCTCCTCGCACCCAAATTCCAAGCAACTCAAGAAGCCGATGTTGAGCATGCCGATCGGGTCTTCTCACGACGTAAGCAGCCGTCGTTGCCCACCGAACCATCACAAGCGCCGCCGAGGATGCAAGCCAGGCTGCCAATCATGTGCCATCGCTGACTACGAGTACGGCACCTTCGGGATACCTTCGACCTCACAGTCGGGAGTCTTCGCTGTCACCCTAACTTTCGGGGCCGAGCCGTCGATGGGGCCCTGCCTGCGCCTCCTTCGCCCGTGGCTTGAGAGGATGCCGTCTCAGGGCCTTCTACTCGGTCTTCTTCCAGCGGCATGACCGAGGAGGCTTGCATGCGCACATGGTCATCGGGGCCATCCACTACAACGAGTTGAAGATGCACATCGCCGCCTGGCCGTGGGGCACTGACTTAACCCGCTGCTGGGACTCGTGGGGCTGGTTGCACTACATCTCGCGGAGCTCGGTGCTGCGCCTCGATAGTGCCAATCTCGCCGAGCGCTGGAGACCCTTCGGTCGAGCATGGCGATGCGTCAACGGCCGCTGGGTAAGATACCCCTCACGCCGTCGCCTACCCTCACCTCGCCGACGCCGAGCGATTGCCGCCGCCGCCGGGAAGGCGTCAGCAGCAGCGATGACGGCCGACGAGAGGCGAGCCCGCTCGAGAGCCGCTGGCCGAGCGTCGGCCGAGGCAAGGGCCAAGCGCCGCAGGTCAACCGAAAGTGATGCGTAGCCGGTCTTCTCCGTCCTGCGCAGATGAAACTCCCCGCGTCGTGCCGAATCGAGGGGAAGGTGTGCCATATGAAACACGCACAGGACGCGCGGTACATCGCACCGGGAGTCGCCTTGACCATTCGGCATTACTCCGGGGCATCTATGGCCCAGGCCGAGGCCAAACTGCGGGCCGCCATCGCCGCCGGAATCGGCGTCGAGCAGGCCGAAGATCGGCTTGAGCTGGCCAAGATCGAGGCGGCCCGCGCCAGCGATCAGGCTAAGACGCCGACGCGCCTGAGGGCGCTCGGCGCGTCGTCCAGGTTGTCCAGCGAGCCTTCGATGCCGACCTCCGCCGCGTCCGCGCCGCCGCACGCAACGACCGCGAGCCAGACTACCGGCCCACGCCCACCCGGCTGACCGGGATGCTCGCGTACGAACGTCAATGTGCCGGTGTCGGGCGACCAACACGTGCTAGGCAGCCGCGTCATCCTTGGAGGCGCAATGGAGCTGACGAGGGAACAACCGCCCCCTCTTGCAAACAGCGGCTGTGGACGCTTCCTGACCGCGGAATAGATGGGAAGTTGACGGATGTCTAAGGACGATCTGATGCCGCCGCCGGCGCCCCCGACGCCGACTAAGAAGCCGCTGGCCGAGGCTTCGCGCCGCCTTACGCTCGGGTTGCCGGCGCCACGCGAGCGTAAGCGGCGTTACAAGCCGAAGGGGAAGACCGGTACGGAGGTGACGTCCCGCCCGGAGTGGACGAACGCACCCCCTGGAAGCCCCGAGCGCCGACAGTACATGCGGCAACTCGCGCGCTGGTCGAAGACCAAGCCGAGCAACATCCCGGACATCATCCGGTTTTGCGAAGATCCGCAGTACCTCGGCCTTAAGCTGTCGCCGGCCCAGCGGCTCATTCTGAAGGTCATCTTCGGCAGCCCGCTCGACGCCGAGGACCTCCCGCTGTTCCAGCAGATCAGCGGACGTACCCGGGACCCGCAGCGCGCCTTCCGGGTGGTGACCATCGCGGCCGGGGCGAGAGGCGGGAAGACCGGCTTCATCATGGCGCCCACGTTGTTGTGGCATGCGCTGTTCGGCGACCACAAGCCGGCGGTTGGTGAGGTGATCCGCATCGCACTGATCGCCCAAAACCTGGAGGCTGCGTCCGTCGCCTTCGACTACATGGTGGGCTACATGGAGCGGAGCCCCGAGCTGCGGACCAGAATCGTCGGCAAGCCCCTGCGGCGGCGGATGGTGGTGAAGAATCGTAGCGGGTACGAGGTCGAGATCAGAACGTTCCCGTGTACTGCCCGGTCCGCCCGCGCCTACTCCTTCGCCGCGGCCGGCATCGATGAGATGGCGTTCTTCCGGTTCCAAGAGGGCGCCGCCGCCCAGGACGTGGAGGTCGAGGCCTCGATCCGACGCGGCATGCTGAGTCAGCGCAATCCGGTGCTCATCAAGGTCAGCACGCCTTACGCTCGCGAAGGAGTGTTGTACCGCGATGTCCAGGAGTACTTCGGACGCGACGACAGCGACGATGTGCTGGTCATGCGCGCTCCGTCCGGGGTCCTCAATCCGCAGATCAGTGCCGACCGGCTCGCCGAAGAGCAGCGCATCATGGACCCACAGCGCTTTGCTCGCGAGTATGAGGCCGAGTTCGTCGATGCCGCGACCGCGTGGCTATCCAACGAGTTGATCGAGGCCGCCGTAGACACCGGCGTCGTCGAACGGGCGCCAATGCCTGGCGTGCCGTACGTCATGGCGATCGACCCCTCGGGTGGCGGGAAGTGTGGGTTCGCGCTGGTTGTCGGCCACCAGGAGATCCGGGACGGGAAACGAGTGTTCGTCCAAGACTTGGGCCGAGTCTGGATGAAACCGAAGTCAGGCGCCCTGGACCTGCGGGCCGTCTGCGTCGAGGTGTGGGCGATCGCCCGGCGCTACAACATCGCGAAGGTCTACTCCGATCGCTACGCCGGGCAGTGGCCGAGTCAGTGGCTGCGGGAGATCAGTAGCGGGACGCTGATGCTGACCGATCCCGAAGTAACCAAGCCAGACGCGACGAAGGTGTACCTGAACAAGAGCGCCGCCTTCGTGGAGGTCGGCCCCCATTTCCGGACTGGGGCCGTGCGCCTGCTGGATGACACGACCCTGGCCCGAGAGCTACGAAACCTGGAGGTCAGGACCGGACAGGCAGGACGGGTGCATATCGGACGACCGCCGGCCCGAGACGTGACCGATGACCTGGCAACGGCCCTGGCGCTGAGCGTGGCCATGGCGATGGCACCCAGAGAGAGTGCGGGCGGCGTGTTCAGCGTGACGAAGAGCTGGCATGCCGGTCTGATGGAGAAGAGCGCGAGTGGCCGAGACGTACCCCGATGGATCGATCCCGGCGTTCTGCCACCCACACGAACGCCCCGAGGAGTTCGGGCGTCCCGAAATGAGCCAACGGAAGCGCCGAGCGTGGGGTGGCGGGTAGGGGTCCTCAGCGTGGGAGACAGCGTAGGGAAGGGCGGGCCGGTCTTCGGGTGCTGTCCCGCGCTGTGAGGGTCAGAGAAAGTTCAGAGAATTCACTATTTCGTTCGGTCGGTGGGCGAGCCTCCCCATACCTCTCTTCGGCAAGACATCCCCAACCGCCGCTCGACACCGTTTCCGGCGCTGCTCGACGCCGCCTAGAGGCCGTGTCCTGGTCGCCAATAAGCGCCTGCAAGCGCCGATCGAGGCGCCTGCCTGTGTCCCCCCCCGGCCTGCCCGGCGATGGGGCCGCCTCCGACCTGGCCAGAAATCCCCTGGTCACGGCGCCTCCTAACTCCACGGTTCCAGCGACCCCCATCACCTCGGTTCAGGCATCCAGAAAAGTGAAGATTTCTGGTTGCCAGGCAGGCGCCGACTATCTGAGCGTCGGCGTAGCTGCTCATCCTGTCCGCCAAGGAGCCGCCGAATGGTATCCGACACCCGCAGGACCCGCCCCAGTGAGGCCGACCGCCTGACCGACCGCTTCGCCGATAGCCTCGCCACGCGCCGCCAGCGCGCTCGGTCTGTACGCCGGCTGGTGAATGACGACGACATGTCGCCCGACCTGGCCCGCGAGATCGTCACCGCCCGGATGCGCCGCGCTCGAGCCAAGCAGTCACCCGGCTACGTGCGCATCGCCCGGCGTGGCACCAAGCTCCTCATCGTCATCGACCTGGCCAAGCTCAACCCGGAGAGAGCCACCCTCGTCCAGCTGGTGGTCCACAAGGGGGCCAAGTGATGAGCGCCAAGCGGGCCGCGCTGTACTTGAGAACCAGCACCGACGAGCAGACCACCGAGAACCAGCGCCGCGAGCTTGAGGCCGTGGCAAAGCGGCATGGCTGGGTCCTCGCCGAGGTCTTCCAGGACAACGGCGTCTCCGGCCGCCTCGGGCGTGAGAAGCGCCCCGGCCGTTCCCGCCAGGTGGTCACGGTCTGCGGCCCTGCTACGCTGGTCGCGCCCGTGGGCGCACTGCCCGACCTGCCGCCACGGCTGGAGCCCGACCGACCGGCACGCGGGCCTCGCGCACGACACCAGCGCCTGGCCCGCTGCGCGCCTGGCTGGTCCGGTGGGCGCCACGGCGTTTGCCGAGGCCGCCGACCTGCGCTCGAGGACCCTATTTTCCTCGCCGTGAGTCCCGAGACGGTGCGCCCACTCAGACCGAGGTCCTGCCCCGGCCGGGCGCTCGATCAGGCTCAGCAGGCCGACCGCGCCACCGTCGAACGGACGCGGGCCCCGGCCGGTGGACGCCGCCCCGCACCAGCTGGTTCGCTGAAACCGATGGCGTGCTGGTGCGCTTCAACGATGGGCTGGCACGAAGTCAAACTCGGCGTGGTCGGCGGCTGGGATCCAGCCGCGCCCCCGGGAACGGCCTCAGCGCTGTGGATGCCCCGAGTTACGTGGCGGCCCGCGAGCCGGTGGGGCTGTTTCTGCTGGTTTGCTGGGGGGCGCCGAAGTGGCGCGGCGGGGCGGCCTGGACATCCTCGGCGTCGATGGCCCGGTCACCGGGTCCTGGGCTGCGCGAGGCCGCGGGCGGTTGTCGTGCTCGGCGATCTGGGCGCGCGCTGGATCTGGACGGCGGCTGCGGAGCAGTTCGGCGAGCGTCTGGAGATTGTCGATTGGTACCACGCCAGCGAGCATGTCCCCTGGACCGTGGCCCGGGCCTGGTCTTCTGTGCTGGGCACCGCCGCGGCCTGCGGGACTGGGTCGCGGTGAGCCCGCCCGGCTCGTGGAGCGCCGGGGCTGGCAGCGGTGCTGGCGCGCCTGCGGGAGCTCGTGCTGCTGATGGCCGAGGCTGCGCCGGGTGGTGGCCAACGGAGCGCGGGTACTTCCAGAGCAATCGCCAGCGGATGCGGATCCGGAACTTTCACAGCTCAGGGGCTGCCCATCGGGTCTGGGCGCGGTGGAATCGGCCGCCAAACACCTCGTCCAGCAGCGGATGAAACGGCCCGGCTGTCGCTGGTCCAGCGCCGGGGGTCAATCGCTGGCCGGTCCCCGGGGCCCACCACGCCACGCTCCATGCCCGGGCCGCCTAGGCCCCCAAACCCACAACTCTTGGTTACACCCACCAACGCGAGAGCGATTGAAGAGTAAAGAATGTGGCGATGGGGACGCTTGGCCGTCACCCCGCCAATCTTCATTTTTCATTCTTCGTTCGCCTCGTTACGTGTGTTGTGGCTGCTTCAGAAACTCCCGGCACCCGGTGCAAATGCCTTCGTCTTAGACTGCACCCTCTTTCCACTCAGGGATGGAACTCCGCGTTGGGTGCAAGCTGAGCGAG
>CAWHBD010000002.1:0-1022454 GCA_963827505.1 uncultured Candidatus Rokubacteria bacterium
GCCCCCGGGGTGACTCGAACACCCGGCACGCAGTTTAGGAAACTGCTGCTCTATCCACCTGAGCTACGGGGGCGCCTTTGTTTTCGGGACTTACGCAACAGTCACGTGATTCTACACCGCTTTGTGCCGTCTCATGGGTCGTCAGCATGACGGTTTCATCACGGCACCATCTGAAGCAGGTACCAATCGCCGCTACCGCCTTCGATGCCGTTGCGAACCAAACGCGGGCGCTCACCGCAGGATTCGCCGCGTACCTCGTGAAGCCCATCCTCCCATCAGCCCTCGTCCAGGAGATCATGGCTGGGCGGGGCGATTTCATGGGGCGGCCAGGCGGCCTGGCGGGGGTGTTCAGTTTTGACCAGCGGCCTCAGAGGCCCTCGGCTACGCTTACCAGGCCTGCACCCTGGCCTTTCGGGTTGACGCTCGCGAAGCGTTGAGACACGGTGAATCTGGCGTTGGTGCCTGTCGCAAGCCCGGAGGACCACCCTGGAATTCGAAAGCATCCGTCATCTCATTCGAGAAAAGCTCTCCGATGGACGCCTGCCGCAGAAGAGCCTCGCGAAGGTCTGGGGCGGCGACGGCCATGGCGAGATGTGCCTCGCCTGTGACGCGCCCGTTGAGAGCAGCGAGTTCGTGATAAAGGGCATCGGGGCAGACGAGAAGCCCGTGCAGTTCCACGTCCGTTGCCTCTACTTCTGGCACTCCGAGGCCGCCCGGGCAGCCTGACAGGCAGCGGCTCATGGCGACGCCCTTCCGCACCTGCTGACAAGACCCGCCGCCTCGGCTTGTGAATCCTGCCGCGGCTCAGTCGTGTCAGCGCGTTCGCCCGTTCGAGAGGCGCTTCACGGTGAGCGCACCTCGATCGCCCGGATCGTGTAGCCGTGCTGATTCTGCATGCAGCGGCGGATCGCGGCGAAACGCGCCAGGCTGAACGGGGTGGCGCCATACAGGCTGAAGAAGCCGTGGCGCTTCAGGAAGACGCTGTCCTCACTCGACAGCATCGTGCCGGGGATCGTGCGGACCTTGGCCGAGGCCTCCAGACCGGCCAGCGTGTCGGATAGATCGAGGCCCTGTTCGGTCATCACCTCGACCGCCAGCCCGCGCATGGCCATGTAGGCGGGGTCGTGCCGCTCGACACAGCCATCGAGGTTCGTCAGCGGGTCCGGCATGGGCGCCGCCGTCGAGCAGCCGACCAGGGTCAGCACCAGAACGACGCGCCACGCTCGACGCATGCGGGTCAGACGGGTTTGTCGCCGGCGATCTGCACACGGCGCATGAAGCGGCGGAAGGGGCCGGAGTCCTTGATGGCCAGGTGCTTCACGCAGCGGTTGTCCCAGAAGGCGACGGCGCCGTCGGTCCAGCGGAAGCGGCATGTGAACTCCGGCCGGTGGCCGTGCTCCATCAGGTAGTTCAGCAGTGGGGCACTCTCCTCCTCGGTCATGCCTTCAAAGGCCACCGTGTAGGAGCGGTTCACGAAGAGGCACTTGCGGCCGGTCTCCGGGTGCGTACGCACCACCGGGTGGACGTTGACCGTCTCGCGCCAGGCGTCGTCCTCGCGCACCTTGGTCGAGCGGCGCTCGTTCATGCGGGCAGCCGGGCCCGCCACCAGTCGGTCGGTGTGGACGGCTCGCAGCCCGCCCACCAGGCGCTTCATCCCATCCGACAGCGCGTCGTAGGCCAGCGTCTGGCTGGAGAAGAGCGTGTCGCCGCCGTAGGGCGGCGTCTCGATCGCGAACAGGATCGCGCCCATCGGCGGCTCGGCCATCATCGTGGTGTCGGTGTGCCAGTCCTCGCCGACGATCTTGGTGTCGCCCGGTTCGCGGCGAATCATGACCACCTCGGGGTCGGCCTGGGTGCCGGCATAGTTGGGGTGCACGAAGATATCGCCAAAGCGGCGGGCCAGCACCTTGTGCTGCTCGGCGTCGAAGCTCTGGTTGCGGAAGAAGATCACCCCATGGTCCAGCAGTGCCCGCCGTACACCCGCCACGCCGGCGTCGTCGAGCCGGCCGAGGTCCACCCCGCTCACCTCGGCGCCGAGAGCCCCGCTGATCGGCCGAACCTCCAGAGCGCTCATTCTGTGCCTCCCCGCCGATATCCTACCGCACGCGCTCGAGCCAGAAGCTCTGGCTGTAGCCGGCCAGTCGCTTGAGGGCTTCCGCCCGGGTGCGCACGAGGGCGGGACCATCGCCATCGTCGGGCGGCCGCCGCAGCACGATGACGCGAGAGCCGCGCACGTAGCAGCCGGGGGCGGCCCGGGCGCGGATCAGCGCGGGGTCCAGCACCCCCGGCGCGATGGCCGACTGGCCGCGCAGCCGGGGGTTCGCCTGCGGATCGCCGGCGTCGCACTGTCGCTCCTCCTGGATGCGGTCCACCCACCGGCAGAGCGCCCGGTAGGCCAGCGGGTCCTCGCGGCGGACGAGGGCGATCGCCTCCCGGATAGGGCCGCGCTCGCCCTCCAGCAGCTCGACGTCGATGTGGATGCGACAGAATGCCACCGGGTCGAACCATGCGAAAGCGCGCAACCACCCCCACAGCACGATCACCAGGATCACGGCCACGATCACCCAGCGCCTCACTCGAACTGCACCAGGGCGCGCAGGATGCGGTCGTCCTCGCCATAGCACTCGTGCTCGAGGTCGAACTGGGCCGGGCGGCCCTCGTGGTACTGGATGGCGTGACAGGTCTCGTGCACGATGATCGCGACCGTCCAGATCAGCCCGTGCTCGGTGCTGACGTCGATGCTCGCGCGGCCGCGGTTACCCTCGAAGTGCCAGAAGCAACCGCCCCCGAAGCCGCCGCACGAGGGATTCGGGTTGATCGTGGCCACGTGAACGCAGACCTTCTGGTAGTCCTCGGGCGAGCCGTGCTTGAGCGTGGCCAGCGCGCGCTTGACGGTCGTGTTGTCGTAGCCCACCAGCGACGGGCGCAGGCCGATCACGCAGCGGGCCCCGACGTCCCACCAGACGAAGTACCGCATCGCCACCACCGCGACGACCACCACGATCGCGCCGAGCACCAGGACCCGGCGGCGCGTCATGTTGATTTCCTCCCCGCGGCTGCCCTAGCATCGCACGGTGGATTCGCTCCCGGCGGCGTGGCTGTACGCGGGCGGCCTCGGACTGCTCGCCGTGGTCGTCGGCGCCTACGCCGGCCGCCGCCGCTACCAGCTCTGCCCGCACTGCCGCCGGGTCGTGCCGCGCGCCGTCCGAGGCTGGCTGCGCTGCCGCGGCTGTGGGCGCCAGTACCACCGTAGCGTGTGGTGGCGCCGGTAGCCCCGAACAAAAGAAAGGACGGGCGCATGAAGAAGCGACGCGAAAGCGGACGGAAGACGCGAGCGCGGGATCTCGCGGTGAAGCCTGCGAAGCAGCGGGGGGTCACCGGCGGCACGACCCGGAAGGTCGCCTTGCCCGACATCGTGAAGGCGCCGGCCCCGTCCGGCCCGGTTCCCCTGCCCTACCCGAACTGACGGAGGCCGCTCAGCGCAGGTCGGCGGCGTCGATGCCGCGCGCCGCCAGCAGCGCGCGGAGCTTGCGCAGGCCGGCGGCCTCGATCTGGCGCACGCGCTCGCGGCTGTAGTCCAGCCGCCGCCCGATCGCCTCCAGCGTCTCCGGCTCCTCGCCGTCCAGGCCGAAGCGGCGGCGCAGCACCGTCCGCTCGTTGGGGGCGAGGTCGTCCAGCACCGCCGCCAGGTGGGCACGCTCCTGGAAGAGCCGGCTCAGCGTCGCCGCCGGATCGGCCGTCTCGTCGACGATGAGATCGCCCACCGGTCGGGTGTCGCCGCCCAGCGGGGCGTCGAGCGAGACCGGGTGCAGCCGCAACTCCTCCAGCTCGTCCACCTGCTCCTCGGTGGTGCCGAGGGCCTGGGCCAGCTCGAGGGGTGTCGGCACCCGTCCCAACGTCTGGGTGAGCCGATGGTGTTCGCGCTTGTAGCGGCCCAGCAGGAGCTCGACGTGCACCGGCAGCCTGATCGTCCGGGCCTGGTTGGCCAGAGCGCGGGAGACAGCCTGACGGATCCACCAGGTGGCGTAGGTTGCGAAGCGGATGCCGCGGTCGGGCTCGAACTTCTCGACGGCGCGCAGCAGCCCGATGTTGCCCTCCTCGATCAGGTCGGGCAACGGCAGCCCGCGGTGCATGTAGCGCCGCGCGATCTGCACGACCAGGCGCAGATTGGCCTCGACCAGCCGCTCCTTCGCGCGCTCGTCGCCGGCGCGGATCTTCTCGGCCAGGACGTGCTCGTCTTCGCGCGAGAGGCGCGGGATGCGCGCGATCTCGCCCAGGTAGACGGCCAGATTGGCGCGACTGGTCTCACGGGTCTCCTCGCGCTGGTCGGGATCCTGGGTCTCGAGCAGCGTGTCGAGCGGCTCGTCGGGGACGCGCTCCTCCGCCTCACTCATGCTCTTCGTCGGACTCCTCTCCCTCCTCCACCTGGCCCACCCGTGGTGGCATCGGTAGCAGGTAGAGCGGATTGTAGACCGACCCGTTGCGGCGGATCTCGAAATGCAGGTGATGCGCCGTCGCGCGGCCGGTGCGGCCGATGGTGGCGATGGGGTCGCCCGCCGCCACGCGCATGCCGGCCTCCACCAGGTTCTCCTCGTTGTGCGCGTACACGGTCATGTAGCCGTCGTCGTGATCGATCTTCACCACGCGCCCATACCGTGGCTCGACCGCGCTCACCGCGATCGTGCCGGCCGCGGCCGCGAACACCACCGCGCCCTGGTTGGCCTTGATGTCGATGCCGCGGTGCCAGCCGCTCCGCCGCCGCCCGAAAGTGGAGGTGATCGGCCCCTCGACAGGCCAGCCGAACGGCGGCGACACCTCGACGAAGTCGGGCACCGCCAGCTCGAGGCCCCGGGGACCCGGCACCGGCGGCCGCACGGGAGTGGCAGCAGCGCGGGCCTGGGTGGCGAGACGCGCAGGGCGTCCGCCGGGCGGGGCGGGCGTAGTGGCCGACGCGGAAGCCCCGGGAGGCGTGGAGGCGCCTGGCCGCGCCGACGAGACGCGCGGTGGCGCCGCCGCAGGGGGCGTGGCGGCCACGCGGGGCGCCGGCGGCGGAATCACGAGGCGCTGTCCGATGCGCAGCCTCGCGCGCTCACTGGGCAGGCGGTTGGCCGTGACCAGCGCGGAGACGGTGACGTTGTAGCGAGTGGCGATCGCGCCCAGCGTGTCACCCTGGACCACGACGTGGGCGCGTGGTGCCGGCTCCCGCGGCTCGGCCCCGGCCGCCGTCACCAGCAGGACGACGGCCGCGGCCACGACCCCGGCAACGCGAACGCTCACGGCTCGAACTCGGCGAAGCGGATGTCGAAGCTAGCGAAGCGGCCGGTCGGCGCTCTCCAGCGGGCCTCGACGCGGTCGACCCGAGACAGGGGCGGACCCTTCTCGAGTGAGCGGACCAACTCGTCCAGGACCACGCGCGGCCCCTCGGCGCGGATGCGTACGCGACCATCGCGCAGGTTCATTACCCAGCCGGACAGGCCCAGCAGGGCGGCGCGCCGGCGCGCGTAGTCGCGGTAGCCCACGCCCTGGACGTGGCCTTCCACGATGATATCGACCGCCGCGTTCGCTGCGTTCACGCGTAGCCGGCTGGGCGAATGTACCTGCCGCCGACCGGCGGGCGCCGGCCGGCGGCAGGCGAAAGAGATGGTCGGGGCGAGAGGATTTGAACCTCCGACTTCACGGTCCCGAACCGTGCGCGCTACCAGGCTGCGCTACGCCCCGATCGACCGGGCTCATTGTACACGAGCCCCGCTCAGGGCTCCCACGCGTACTTTCCCACCAGCTTCACGAACTTGCACTCACCGTGGGGGGCCTGGCGGATCTCACCGCCGACGTTGTCGACGACGGTCAGGACCTGGTTCTCGGGGCTGCCCACCGGCAGCACCATGCGGCCGCCCTCGGCCAGCTGCTGCACGAGCGGCGGCGGGATGGACGGCCCACCCGCGGTGACGATGATGCGGTCGAACGGCGCCTGGTCGGGCCACCCGAGCGCTCCGTTGCCGACGCGGACCCACACGTTGTCGAGGCCGAGCGACTCCAGCAGCGCGCGGGCCCGCTCGGCCAGGCGCGGCAGCCGTTCGATCGAGCACACCCGCCGGGCCAGGCCGGCCAGGACCGCAGTCTGGTAGCCGGAGCCGGTACCGACCTCCAGCACTTTCTCGCGGCCGGTCAGCTCCAGCAGCGAGGTCATGAGGGCCACGATGAACGGCTGCGAGATCGTCTGTTCCTCGCCGATGGGCAGCGGATGATCACCGTAGGCGCGCGCCTGCAGCGCCTCCTGCACGAAGCGGTGGCGCGGCACCCGCCGCATGGCGGCCAGCACACGGACGTCGCTGACGCCGCGGCTGCCGATCTCCTCCACCATGCGCTCCCGCTCGCGGGCGTAGCGTGCGTCCTCGCGCTCGACTTCCGCCCGGCTCCGCTCCACTACCCTCTCCGGCGCCGCTTGGTGGGGGGCGGCGACGGCGCCGGCCGGCCTTCACGTCGGAACTGCCCGTCCAGCGCGTTGCCCCAGTCGGCCATCACGGCCAGCGCCCGGTGGTTGGTGAGATCCATGTGCAGCGGCGTGACGGCCACGAACCCCTCGTGGACGGCGCCCATGTCGGTGCCCTCCAGCGCCTCCCACTCGGGTGGGCCGCCGCCGAGCCAGTAGTGAACTCGCCCCCGCGGATCGTTCTGCTCGACGACCTTGCCGGCGTAGACGCGATGACCCAGCCGGGTGAACCGGATCCCGCGCGGCGCCTCGCGGGGCACGTTGACGTTGAGCAGCGTCTTGGCCGGCAGCCCCTCGACCAGCACCCGCATGGCGACCAGCCGCGCCACGCGCGCGGCCATGGCGACGTCGCCTCCGTCCATCAGCGACACCGCAACCGACGGCACCCCCAGGAGCGTGCCCTCCATCGCCGCCGACACCGTACCGGAGTACGTCACGTCGTCACCGAGGTTGGAGCCGTGGTTGACGCCGGAGGCAACGAGGACCGGCCGTTCCGGCAGGAATCCGAGGACGCCCAGGTTCACGCAGTCCGATGGGGTGCCGTTGAGCGCGAATCGCCGCTCGCCCCACTGGTGCGGGCGCAGCGGCCGGTGCAGCGTGAGCGCGTGGCCGCAGGCGCTCTGCTCGCGCTCGGGCGCCACCACCCACACCTCGCCCAGCGGCTCCATCGCCTCGGCCAGCGCGGCCAGGCCCGGCGCGTGCACACCGTCGTCGTTGGTGACCAGGATCAGCGCCATCGCGCGAAAATGCTATCACGTGCAGGCGAAATGACCGCCGGAGGGAAGGGCGAGAGGGCCGTCCGACTCGCAGCGATGTCAGCGCGGCGGGGGAGCCACGTCGTCGTCGAAGAGGAGTCCGGGCAAGTCGATTCGATCCACCAGTTCCGCGACCCACTCCACCCCGTATGCCAGCGCCCCAGCCGCAGCCATCGCGACCAGGGCCGTCGAGATCCCCCACGTCCACATACGGAACCCCCGCGTGTTCGCAGCGCTGGTGCCATGATCCTGGCGGTCGACACCCTCGCCGGGCCGACGTTCGCCATCACGATCGTCGGAGCCAGCGTACCCCCCGGCACCGCCGCCGGCAATCGGAGCCCTTGGCATGTAGTAGGCTCCCGGCAGTGTGAAGTCTGCAGCCTCCAGGGTGGCCGGATGGGGGTCTGCTCTGTGTGCGCGATGCTGCTGGAGGTACGAAAGCAACTCGATGGGGGAAGACATGACGAACGTGGCCCTTGTTCTGGCGGAGCTGCTCGAGTGATTGCGGTGTTCGTCCGGGGCCTCGCCGGGCTCGTCCTGGTCGGCTGCGCGCTCAGCGCCCCGCAGCAAGCGCAGCTGGCGGATTTCGAAGGATGTGCTGACCGGCGACACCTCGCCTATGAAGCAATGCGAACGCGGGTTACGACGCTGATGCTCCAGCAGGGCCTCGGCTTGGCTGAGACCGTGACAGGCCTTGAGGTGGTGGAAGATGTACAGTCCGGCCGCGACGTTCGGCTGTCGAGGGCCGACGCCGACTTCTTCAACCGCAATCGTTTCCTCGATCGCGACGTACCGGGTCCGATGGGGCGCCCATGGTTCACAAGTCTCAGGGCCTGTCTGGAAGAGCGGCACGGTTACAAGATTCGAAAGATTGGGATCCCGTGAATAACACCCCTGGGCGGGATGGACGGTGCGGCTGGGGGCGCCGCACTCGTCAGCGTCTGAAGGAATTGGT
Organism: uncultured Candidatus Rokubacteria bacterium; assembly: GCA_963827505.1. Taxonomy (GTDB): domain Bacteria; phylum Methylomirabilota; class Methylomirabilia; order Rokubacteriales; family CSP1-6; genus AR5. Next base: position 8,201 of record CAWHBD010000002.1, read on the forward strand.
CGGGGCGAGAGGATTTGAACCTCCGACCACCGGACCCCCAGTCCGGTGCGCTACCGGGCTGCGCTACGCCCCGAGCTTGCGGAGGTGAATTGTCCCAGAAAGAGCGCGGAGCTTCAAGGACTCAACCGCGCCCGTAACGTGGTCAACCGATCGCGGATGCGCCGCAGGGTGTCGGCGTAGCTGGTCTCGCGCAACCCCAGGTCGAGCTGCTGGTTGGTCTTGCGCGATTCGGACAGTAGCCGTTTCTTGGCGCCCTCCAGCGTGAGCCGCTCGTCGTAGAGCAGGGCCTTGATGCGCTGGACCAGCTCGAGGTCCCGCGGACGGTACAGGCGCTGGCCGGCCGGGTTCTTCTTGGGGCGGAGCAGCTTGAACTCCGACTCCCAGTAACGCAGCACGTAGGCCGGCACCTCGGTGATCTGCTCGACCTCGCCGATCCGATAGTAGAGCTTCTCAGACGCCACCTCGGAGGCCACGACACTCACTGGGCGCCGGTGTTGATCCGCTGCTTCAGGCCCTTGCTGGGCTTGAACGTCAGCACCTTGCGGGCGGTGATCTCGATGCTGTCGCCCGTCTGGGGGTTCCGCCCACGCCGCGAGGCCTTGCGGCGGATACGGAAGTGCCCGAAGCCGACGATCTTGACGTCCTCACCCTTCTCGAAGCAGCGGAAGATGATGTCGAAGATCGACTCCACCACCGATGAGGACTGCCGCTTCGACAGGCCGTGATTCGCGACCGCGTTGACCAGATCGTTCTTGGTCACTGGTAAGGGTCACCTCCTCCGGGGCCCGCCGCTCCGGCGCGCCGACCGCTCACTGATCACCCCGCGCAATGTACGGCTTGAAACCCTTGTTCTCCAGCTCACGCGCCGCCGCCAGGGCGGCCGCCCGGTCCGTGAACGCGCCCACGCGCACCCGGTGCAGCGTCTGCCCGCCCTCGGCGGGCGCGGTCGGCGCCGACACCACGGCCGGCGCCGTGGCCGGAGCACCGGCCCGGCGGACCTGCACCTTGAAGCCGTCGACCGCAAGATCCTTCGACAGTGCGACAGCGTCGCGCAGCGGCTGGCTCGGCTTGACGACCACGCCGCCGCTCGCGGGCTCAGCGGTCAGGCCCTTGCCGGCCAGGCGCTTGTTCAGCTCCTCGACCGACATGCCGCTGACGAACACGTCGTACTGGTCGGTGGCGCTGCCCGGCGGCGCGGGCGCTGGAACGGTCGGGCCCGTCGCAGTGCCTCCCACGCGCTTGATCGACTCCTCGACCTTGAAGTTCTCCTCGCGCAGCTTGGCCGCCACACGCTTGGCCGTGTCGACGTCCTTGAACGCGCCGATCTGCACCCAGTACGGCCCGACACCGGCCGGTGCAGAGGCCGTCGGTGGCGTGCCCTTGGCCACAGCGCGCTTGGCCGCCGCCGGCTTGCTCGCGCTCGCGTCCTCCTTCGCGGCAGCCTCGGGCTTGGCCGGGTTCGGCTTGGCCGCGCCTGTCTTCGCCGCGCTCTCGGTCGAGCTCGTCGCGCTCGGCGACTTGGTCTCCCCGACCGTAGGCGCGGGGCGCGCGGGCTCGGCCGGCGTCGCCTTCGCCGTGGACTTGGGGTCGGTCGCCGGCTTGGCGGCGGAGGCGGATGGGCTTGGCTTGACCTCGCCCTTCGAGTCCGGACGCGCGGGAGGACTCGTCATCGGCGACGACACTGAGGGCGCCGAACCGTCTTTCTTCTCCGCCGGCGGCTTGTCCGCCAGCGGCTTGTCCGTCGACGACCTGTCACCCGCGGGCTTGTCAGTCGGGGGCTTGTCGGTGAGCGGCTTGTCGATCGCCGGCTTGTCAGGCACGACCGGGATCGGCGTGGTGGTGGGCGCCGGCGTCATCGACGGCCGCGTCGACGAGGCGGTGCGCGACATCGGCGTCGGATTCATCCAGTCGAGCACATAGGGCACGGCCACCGCGCCAACGACGCCGAGCACGATCACCACCAGCACGACGCGAAACCACGTCGCGGCGAAGATCGATCGCGGCGGAACGTCCTCGTAGAGATCCTGCTCCTGATCCTCGTTTGGACCGTCGCGTTCGGGACTCACCGGTTCCTCGGTGTCGGAATGGGTGTCGTCATGCGGGTCATCGTAGCATGCTGGTTGGGATTTCCGTATGTGATGGAGCGCCCGGGCGCGAGAAGGCCAGGTCGGCGAACAGCGCCTCGGCGTCGCTCCGGGTGTCATTGCTGTCGATCATGAAGGCAACCTTGCCCGCCCGGGGGGCTGGGCGACCGAACAGGGCCTGGTAGTCCTCCGCCACGTTGCGCTCCTCTCGCAGCCACTGGTCCAGCCGCCCGGGGCCGGACTGCAGGACCACGATCCGGACGTTGGGCGCCCGGGGGTGCACCAGCCGGGCGCCGACGGGTGCCCGGCTATCCCAGATGTAGCCGATCACGTCGCTGCTGGTCCGCGGCGAGGGCCAGCGAGGAAAAATCACGTAGACCTGGGCGGCCTGGTCGTCGCGGCCGACCTCGCGCACATCGCCGCCGTTGGGCAGCCGGGAGACCTTCCACGACCACGACAGGATCGGGTGCTGGCGGAGGTCGAGAACGAGGTCGCGGTGCACGGCGAACGAGTTCCGCTCGCTGCGCAGCCGGAGCGCCAGTCGACCGTCGTCCCGCACCAGCTCCACCGAGGAGTCCTTGCCCGCAAACTCGGCCATCTCCCAGCCGATGGGCACACCGGGGGCGGGTAGACGGGTCGGGACGAGATCGGCGACCGGCACGCGGACCCGCCCGTCCTGGTCGGCGACCGGGATCCGCACCAGCGGCGCCGGCGTGGCGCTCGGGGTCCGGCTACGCGGAGCACCGCCGACAGGCGGCCCAGCTGGGGCCGGCGGCGCGCTCGGCGTCGCCGAGGCCACGCGCGGGCCGGAGGGCGCCGACAGGCCGGAGTAGAACGTGCGGTGGCGGGTGCTGGACAGGAGGACGGCCACGGCCAGGCCCAGCACGAGCAAACCCCCGACGGCGATCAGGGCAGGGCGAGCGACACGCCCGCCGCGCTTCAGCGCCGGGCCCTCCCCCGTGGCCGATGGCCGCGAGCCCGCAGGCCCGTGGCGCGGCGAAGCGAGAGCCGGATCGGCGAGCCGGGAAAGCCGAAGGCCAGCCGCAGGGAGCGGATCAGGTAACGCTCGTACGAGAAGTGGACCTCCTCGGGCCGGTTCACCTTCAGGACGAAGGTTGGCGGGGCGGCGCTCACCTGCACGGCCGACTGGACCGTGAGGGCCTCGCCGCGCACGGACGCCGGCCGCCGCTCGACCGCCTGCTTGACGGCGGTCACGGCCTCGGCTGGCGCCACCCGACGCTGGGCGGCGGCGGCCACCTCGTCGATCGTCTCGAAGAGGTCGCGCAGCCCCTCCCCCTCGAGTGCCGAGGTGAAGCAGACCGGCGCGTAGTCGAGAAACGGCAACCGCTCGCGGAGCTCCTCGATCACCTCGGCCTTACGCACCATGCCGTGGGGGACCAGATCCCACTTGTTGACGACGATGACCACCGCCCGCCCGGCCTCGTGGGCGTACCCGCCGATGTGCGAGTCCTGGGCGGTGAGCCCCTCGGAGGAGTCGAGCACGAGCAGCGCCACCTGGCAGCGCTCGAGGCTGCGCAGCGCCATCACCACCGAGAGCTTCTCGAGCGCCTCGCTCACCTTCCCCTTGCGGCGAATGCCGGCGGTGTCGACGATCACGTAGGGACGGCCGTCGCGCTCGAAGGCGGTATCGACCGAGTCGCGGGTGGTGCCCGGCGTCTCGTGCACGAGCACGCGCTCGGAGCCCACCATCGCGTTCACCAGCGAGGACTTGCCGACGTTGGGCCGGCCGATGACGGCCAGCTGCACGGCACCCCGCGGCCCCCGCGGGGCCTCGTCGCGCGGGGCCCGGGCCCGCACCACCTCCAGCATCTCGGCCACGCCGCGCCCGTGCTCGGCGGACACCGGCGCCGGATCGCCGAAGCCGAGCCGGTACAGGTCGGCGACGGCGCTCTCCAGGCCACCGGTGTCCACCTTGTTGGCGACGACCACCACCGGCCGCTCGCTCCGCCGCAGCACGCGCGCGATCTCGGCGTCCAGGGCGGTCACGCCGGCGCGGGCGTCGACCACGAACAGCACGAGATCGGCCTCGTCGACGGCAGTCAGCACCTGACGGCGCACGCCCTCGATCAGCGGTTCCTCGGACGAGGGGTCGAAGCCCCCGGTGTCGACGACCGTGGCCTGCCAGCGCTCGAAGGCGACCTGGCCATACAGACGGTCCCGGGTGACGCCGGGCACGTCGCGCACGAGCGCGCGCCGCTGGCCGACCAGTCGGTTGAAGAGTGTCGACTTGCCGACGTTGGGCCGGCCCACGATGGCGATGACGGGACGGATCGGCAGCGTCGGCCCGCCGGCGCGTCCCGCAATCGGGGGCGTCACGACGCGGTCGGCGGTCACACGAGCGCCCGCAGGAGCGCGCGCGGCTCAGGCTCGACCGCCACCACCGGAACGCCGAGCGATCGGGCGAGGTCGGCCGGGGTGAGGTCGTCGAGGAACACGCCGTCGCCGTCGCGCAGCGCCACGGCCGGCACCAGCACCGCGTCGCCCAGGTCGCCCTGCGCGGCCAGGTGGCGCTGGATGTCCTGCCCGGTCAGCAGGCCGGCGACGGCCACGCTGCCGCCAAAGAACTCGTTGGGGACCGCGACCACGCGCGCCTCGACGCCGCCCGGCGGCATCTCCCGGAGAAGCCGCGCCAGGCGCGGCGCGTAGAGCGTGCCGCTCACCACGGTGACGCGGCGGGCGATCACGGCGGGGCGGCGCCGTGCCCGCGCGCTCGTCAGGCCATCCTCGAAGCGACGGACGAGGCCGATGCCGTCTTCGGCGATCGGGAAGCCCTCGTAGGCGTCGGCCGGCGGCAGCGGCCGCCCGGCCTGCAGGTAGACCTCGTCGCCGAGGAAGACGAAGCGACTATCCAGGCGCGGTAGGAAGCGCGCCTGCCAGCCGGCCACGGTGTCGACGAGCGCCACCGCCTCGGCCCCGGTGAGCGTGCGCAGCGAGGGCAGCCGCTCACGATGGCGCGTGAGCCCGACCGGCACGATGGCGGTGGTCGCCACGTGCGGGTGCAGCGGGGCCAGCTCGTGCACCGTCCGCTCCAGGTGCGCCCCGTCGTTGAGGTCCGGGCACAGCACGATCTGCGCGTGGATCCGGATGCCGGCCTTGGCCAGCCGCTCCAGCCGGGGCAGGATCTCCGCGGAGTGCCGTGGCTTGCCGAGCAGCGCCCACCGCAGCTCGGGATCGGTCGCGTGCACCGAGACGTAGAGCGGCGACAGCCGCTGCTCCAGGATGCGCTCGAAGGAGGGCTCGTCCAGATCGCTCAGCGTGACGTAGTTGCCGTGCAGGAACGACAGCCGGAAGTCGTCGTCCTTGACGTAGAGGCTCTTGCGCATCCCCTTGGGCAGCTGGTGGATGAAGCAGAACACGCACTTGTTGGCACAGGTGGCGATATCGCCCGGACGGGGCGCCTCCAGCTCCACGCCCAGCTCGGCCCCGGCCGCACGGGCCAGCCGCAGCGCGCGCCGGGCGCCGTCGCGCTCGACGGTGAGGGCAAGGCGGTCCTCGGCGCCGTAGAACTGAAAGTCGATTGCGTCACGCAACGCGCGGCCGTTGATCGTCAGGATGCGGTCACCGACGGCCAGTCCCGCCGCCGCGGCCGGCGTGCGGGCGCGCACGGCGGCCACCACCACGCCCTCAGCGGAAGAGCGGGGTTTCATCCGGCTCGTGGCTCTCCTCGGCGTGCACGGTGTTCAGGAAGCGCATGCCCTGCACGATGTACTGCAGCCCGGAGACGATCGTGAAGGTCGCGGCCAGCCACATGACGCCGCGCGTCGCCATTGGCATCTCGTAGAACGGCCCCAGCAGGCCGACCAGCACGGTGAGGACCTGGAAGAAGGTCGTCGCCTTGCCGGCCGCCGTCGGCCGCGGGGTGATGCGGGAGCCCGCCATGTGGATGGCCAGCGCGCCGAGCATCAGGATGATGTCGCGACTGATCACGACCGCGGCGATCCAGAACGGCAGCACGCGCAGCCAGGTGAGCGTGACGAACGAGGAGACGAGCAGCAGCTTGTCGGCCAGCGGGTCGAGGAACGCGCCCAGCCGGCTCTGGCTGCCGCGCTGGCGGGCGACGTACCCGTCGAGCAGGTCGGTGAGCGCGGCGAGCAGGAAGACCGCCAGCGCCGGTCCCCGCTGCTTGTAGACCAGCAGCGAGACAAAGACCGGGATCAGCAGAATGCGCAGGACGGTCAGCCAGTTCGCCAGCCCCATGGAGGCGCCTAGTTTAGCACCCGGTACTCGGCCAGCGCGCCCAGCCGCGCCCCGGGCATCTGGACGTCGACAACCACGTGCTCGGGCTCGTCCACCCGCCCCACCACCCGGCCCCGCTCGTAGCACAGGGCCAGGGCGGCACCGTCCTCGTGGGGGATCCGCAGCGTCACGGCGCCCTCGGTCGGCAGCGCGGCGTCGATCGCCTTCAGCAGCTCGGGCAGCCCGTCGCCGGTCGCCGCGGAAATGGCCACGCCCTCGCGGCGCGCGACCAGCGCCTCGAGCCCGTGCCCGCCCTCCATGCGGTCGACCTTGTTGAGGGCCAGCACGGTCGGGCGGTCACCCACGCCCAGCTCGCCCAGGATGCGCTCGACGGCCTCGGCGTGCTCTTCCAGGGCGGGATGGCTGGCGTCAACCACGTGCACAAGCGCGTCGGCATCCTTCAGCTCCTCGAGCGTGGCGCGGAACGCCGCGACCAGCTCGTGGGGCAGCTTGCGGATGAAGCCGACCGTGTCGGTGAGGATGAACGGCCGCTGGGTGCCCTGCTCGACCAGCCGCGCGGCCGGGTCGAGAGTGACGAAGAGATAGTCGGCTGCGGTGTTGCGAGCACCACTCAGCCGATTGAGCAGGGTCGTCTTGCCGGCGTTCGTGTAGCCGACCAGCGCCACCACCGGCATGCCGGCCCGGCGGCGGCCCTGCCGCTGCAGACGGCGGTGCGTCTGCACGTGCTCGAGGTCACCGCGGATCTGCATGAGGCGCCGGCGGATCACCCGGCGGTCCGACTCCAGCTGGGTCTCGCCGGGCCCCCGGGTGCCGATGCCGCCGCCCAGCCGCTCGAGGTGAGTCCACTGGCCGACCAGACGAGGCAGCAGGTAGGTGAGCTGGGCCAGCTCCACTTGCAGCTTGCCCTCGGCCGTGCGCGCACGCTGGGCGAAGATGTCCAGGATCAGCGCCGTGCGGTCGATCACCTTCATGCCGAGCGCCTGCGACAGGTTGCGCTCCTGGATCGGCGAGAGCGGATCATCCGAGATGAAGAGGTTGGCGCCGAGGTCGGGCGCGGCAGCCGCCACCTCCTCGATCTTGCCGCGACCGAAGTAGAGCGCGGGATTGGGGGCCGCGCGCTCCTGGATCACGCGGTGCACGACGGAGGCGCCGGCGGCGACCGCGAGGCCGCCCAGCTCGGTCAGCGACTCCTCGACCTCCCAGCGCCGCTGCCGGGGCAGCCGCACCGCCGCGATGACCGCGCGCTCGGGTCCCCGTCGCACCTGATGACCGTTGCCGTGCCCGTTTGCTCGTGGTCGACTCACTCGCTACAACCCTCCCTGGCGATTCTCGCCTCGATCGCCGCCCCTACGGCCTCGGCGCCGCCGGCAGCGCCCACGTCGATCCACTCGACGTCCGGCTCCCGGGTGAACCACGTCACCTGCCGCTTGGCGTACCGGACCGTGTCCCGCTTCATCTGCTCGAGCGCGCTGCGGCCGTCGAGCCGCCCGAGCGCCACCTCGACGAACTGCCGGTAGCCGATCCCCTGCAGCGCCGGCAGGGCAGGTCCGTAGCCCCGGCTGAGCAGTCCCCGCACCTCGTCGAGCAGCCCGGCCTCGACCATCTGGGCGGCCCGCGCTGCCAGCCGGGCCGTCAGCGCCGCCCGGTCGAGCGCCAGCCCCACGTAGATCACGCGCCAGGGTGCCTCGGCCAGCCGCCACCGCACCTGCGCCTCCCCCACGGCGCTGCCCGCCCGCAGCCGCTCCAGCGCGCGTACCACCCGTACCTCGTCGTTCGGATGCAGCCGACGCGCCAGCGCGGGCTCGGCCGCGGCCAGCTGCGCGTGCAGCGCCGCCCGCCCGTCGCGGGCGGCGACGCCGGCCAGCTCCCGGCGGAAGTCGAGGTCGGCCGGCGGCGCGGGATCGAGCCCGCGCAGCAGAGCCCGGATGTAGAGCCCCGTCCCGCCCACCACCACCGGCAGCCGGCCGCGATCGCGCACCACCTCGATCGCCGCCTCGGCGTCTACGCGGAAGCGCGCGGCATGGTAACGGTCGTCGGGATCGACGACGTCGACCAGGTGATGGGCCACCGCCCGCCGCTCCTCCGCCGTCGGCTTGCCGGTGGCGACATCCATGCCGCGGTAGACCTGGCGAGAGTCGGCGCTGATCACCTCGATGGGCAGCCGGCGCGCGAGGGCCACGACGGCAGCCGTCTTGCCGACCCCGGTCGGTCCGGCGACGACGAGCAACGGCGGCTTGCCGCGGGTCATCGCCTGCAGTGTACGCCCGGCCTCACCAGGTGCGCTTGAGCTCGCGCCGGATGTCGTGCATCGACACCCGGCTGACGATGGGCCGGCCGTGGGGACAGAAGTAGGGTGTCTCGGTGGTCTCGAGGTCGGCAACCAGCCGCTCCATCTCCTCGGGCGCCAGCGGCGTGCTGGCCTTGATGGCGGCCCGGCAGGCCACGAAGGCCAGCGCGCGATCCAGCGTCGGCGTCGAGACCTTGGGGTCGGCCAGCTCCTCCACCGCCCCCTCGATCAGCCGCTTGGGCTCGTCGCCCTTGAGCAGCGTGGGCACGGCACGCAGCACGACGGCGTCGCCCCCGAACCCCTCGAAGGCGAAGCCCAGCCGCTCGAGCGGCTCGCGCCAGCGCTCCAGCAGCGCCCGGGAGGCCGGGCCCAGCTCGAGCGTCTCCGGGAACAGCAGCGCCTGCGAGGCCAGCGCGCCGGCGTCGAGCTGCGCCCGCACCTGCTCGAAGATGACCCGCTCGTGCACGACGTGCTGGTCGAGGAAGAAGACCTCGTTCTCGGTCGTCGACACGATGAAGGTGTCCTGGACCTGGCCGAGCACGCGGCCGAAGCGGCGCAGGCCGTAGGGCGCGGCGGCCTCCTGGAAGAGCGCGGCCTGCTCGACCGGGGCACCGGAGGGGCTGGCGGCGCTCAGGGCCGGCCACGCCGCCGGCTCCCCGCCGAACGCCGGCACCACACCGGGGCGACGAAGCGCCTCGTGCAGCGCGGCCACGACCATCTCCTGCACGACGCGCGGCTGACGGAAGCGCACCCACGCTTTGGTCGGGTGGACGTTGGCGTCCACGTCGGCCGGGGCCATCGTGATCGCCAGGACGACCAGCGGGAAGCGGTCGCGGGGCAGGAGTGGGCGGTAGGCGGCCAGCACCGCCTGCATCAGGGCGGGGTCGCGCACCGGGCGCTCGTTGACGATCACCACGATATCGTCGCGGCCGCCGCGGGTGACGTCCGGCGGGCTGGCCCACCCCGCCACTCGCACGCCGTGCTCGGTGCGGTCCACGGCCAGCAGGCGCTCGGCCGTCTCCCAGCTCCACAGCGCGCCGATGCGCTGGCGCAGGTCGGTCGCGGCCGGCGCCGTCAGCACCGCCCGCCCGTTGCTCATCACGCGGAACTGCGCGCCCGGGTGCGCCAGGGCCAGGTGGGCCACGATGCGCAGGCTGGCCGAGAGCTCGGTCGTCGCCGCCTTGAGGAATTTCAGGCGGGCCGGCGTGTTGAAGAACAGGTCGTGGACCTCGAGGCTGGTGCCCACCTCGCCCGGCACCAGGAGTCGCTGGCTCACGACGCCGCCTTCGCCGGCCAGCCGCAGCCCTTCGGCGGCGCCGTCGGCACGACTCGTGACCGTGAAGCGCGAGACCGCGCAGATCGCCGCCAGCGCCTCGCCCCGGAAGCCGAGCGTCGCGATGGCATCGAGGTCCTCGTCGCGGGCCAGCTTGGAGGTGGCGTGGCGCTCCAGGGCCAGCGGCAGCTCCTCGGCCGTCATGCCGTGGCCGTCGTCGCTCACGCGGATCAGGGCCGCCCCGCCGTCGCGCAGGTCGACGGCGACCGTGCGGGCGCCGGCATCCAGGGCGTTCTCGACAAGCTCCTTGACCGCCGAGGCCGGCCGCTCCACCACCTCGCCCGCCGCGATCTTGTTGACGAGCGCATCCGGCAACCTGCGGATGCGGCTCACGGCGCTCATCGCTTGTCGCCCGCGGGACGGGCTGGCCGAGCGGCGCCCGCTCCGGCCTGCTGCCACTTCGCGAGCAGGTTCAGCGCCTCGATCGGGGTGAGATGGGCGAGGTCCAGGTGGACGAGCTCTTCGCGCAGCGGGTCGGGCGGCGCAGCAAACAGGCCGAGCTGCACGGCGTCGCTGGCGTCAGTCGTCGCCTGCCCCTGGTCCTCGAACCGGGCCAGCAGCGCCCGGGCTCGGGCGACTACGCTCACCGGCAGCCCGGCCAGCCGGGCCACCTGGATGCCGTAGGAGCGGTCAGTGCCGCCCGGCTGCACCTTGTGCAGGAAGACGATCTCGTCGTTCCACTCCCGCACCGCCACGTGGAAGTTCCGCACACCGCCGAGCCGGCCGGCGAGCTGCGTCAGCTCGTGGAAGTGGGTGGCGAAGAGAACCTTGGGGCGGCCGGGGCGATCGTGCAGCTCCTCCACCACCGCCCACGCGATGGCCAGCCCGTCGAACGTGGAGGTGCCACGGCCGACCTCGTCGAGCAGCACCAGGCTGCGCCCCGTGAGGTTGTTCAGGATCGACGCCGTCTCCACCATCTCGACCAGGAACGTCGACTGGCCACGGGCGAGGTTGTCCTGGGCGCCCACGCGAGTGAAGACGCGATCGACCAGCCCCAGCCGCGCCGAGCGGGCCGGCACAAACGCGCCCATCTGGGCGAGAACGACGATGTGGCCGGTCTGACGGAGGTAGACCGACTTGCCCGCCATGTTGGGCCCGGTCAGGATCACGACGCGGGCGTCGTCGTCGAGGGCGAGATCGTTGGGCGTCACCGGCTGGCCGGAGCGAGCCTCCAGCACCGGGTGGCGGCCCTCGACGATTTCCAGGGCGCCGTCGGCCACCATCGTCGGCCGCACGTGGCCACGGGCGTGGGCCACCTCGGCCAGCGCAGCGACGACGTCCAGGGTGGCCAGCGCGCGGGCGGTGGCCAGCAGCTCGCCGGCCCGCGCCGCCACCCGCCCGCGCAGCTCGTCGAATAGCTCGTACTCGAGCCTCCGACGGCGTTCATCGGCACCCAGGACCTTGGCCTCGTAGTCCTTCAACTCGGGCGTCACGTAGCGCTCAGCGCCGGTGAGGGTCTGGCGGCGCACGTACTCGGCCGGGGCCCGGGCGGCCTGGGCATGGGAGATCTCGATGCCGTAGCCGAACACCCGGTTGTAGCGCACCCGCAGACTCGACAGCCCCGTGCGCGCGCGCTCGCGCTCCTCCAGGCCGGCGATCCAGCGTCGGGCCTCGGCAGCGTCGCTCACCAGCGCCTGCAGCCCGTCGTTCCAGCTCTCGCGGATGATGCCCCCGTCCTGGAGCGTGACGGGCGGCTCGTCGACCAGCGCGGCCTGTAGGGTGCTGCGCAGGTCGGCGAGATCGGCCAGCGCGGTCCGGGCCTCCACCAGCAGCGGAGCGGCCAGAGTTACGCTCGCCTCGCGCACGGCCTCCAGCGGGGCCAGGCACCCGCGCAGGCCGACGAGGTCACGGGCGTGGGCGACACCGAGGGTGGCCCGGCTGGTCAGGCGGGCGAGGTCACCGACCGGCTTCAACAGGCGGCGCAGCGCTGCCCGCGCCTCGGGCGCGTCGACCAGGGCGGCGACCGCGTCGTGACGGGCGCTGATCGCGGCGGCGCCGAGCAGGGGCTGCAGCACCCACTGCCGCAGCAGGCGGGCGCCCATCGGCGTGACCGTCTCGTCCAGGACGCCAAAGAGCGAGTTGCGGGAGGAGCCGTCGCTGGCCTCCAGCAGCTCGAGCGTGCGCACCGCGGTCTCGTCGAGCGTCATGCAGTCGTCCGGCCGCAGCCGCTGCAAGCGCACGAGGTGGCCGAGACGATCACCCTGGGTGGCGCGCACGTATGCCAGGGCGGCGGCGCCGGCGGCCAGCCCGGCCCCCAGATCACCGAGGCCGAAGACCTCCAGCGTCGTCACACCAAACTGGCGGCAAAGGTCTGCCGTGGCGTGCCGTCCGCTCCATAATCCAGCGTCGCCAAACGTGAGCGCGGCCCCGGTCTGCTGCAGCCGTGCCAGCAGCTCGTCGGCCCGGCGCAAGGTCTCTGGCAGCAGGATCTCGGCGGGCCGGCGCAGCAGCGCGGCGGCCAGCACGGCATCCTCGGCGGGGCCATCCTCTCCCACCCAGAACTCTCCGGTGGAGACATCGAGTAGGGCGACGCCGGTGTCGGTGCCGAGGCGGCCAATCGCCATGAGGAAGTTGTTGGCGCCGCCGCGCAGGTAGGCGGTGTCGGTCAGCGTCCCCGGTGTGATCACGCGGACCACGTCGCGGCGGAGCAGCTTCTTGCCCTTGCCGGGCCCCTCCATCTGCTCGCAGATCGCGATCTTCTGGCCGGCCTGCACCAGGCGGGCGATGTAGCCGTCGGCGGCATGGTGGGGGATGCCGGCCATCGGTGCCCCCTGCCGCGAGGTCAGCGTGATCGAGAGCAGCCGGGCGCCCAGCTCGGCGTCCTCCAGGAAGAGCTCGTAGAAGTCACCCAGCCGGAACAGCAGGAGGTGGTCCGGGAAGCGGCGCTTCAGCTCCCGGTACTGCGTCATCATGGGGGTGTCGACGTCAGCCACCCAGCCGTCCCCGCAACCGCTCCCAGGTCGTCTCCAGCGTCTCCGGCAGCACCCGGGTATCGCCCAGCACGCTGACGAAGTTGGAATCGCCGTTCCAGCGCGGCACCACGTGAATGTGCAGGTGATCCTCGATGCCGGCACCGGCCGCTCGCCCCTGGTTGAGTCCGACGTTGAACCCCTCGGCCCGGTACTCGACGGTGAGGGCATCGACCGCGCGCTGCACCAGCCGCATCAGGTCGGCCAGCTCGGCGGTCTCAGCCTCGCCCAGCCGACCCAGGTGGCGATTGACCACGGCCATCAGGTGGCCGGAGGCGTACGGGTAGGCGTTGAGGATCAGGAAGGCGTGGTCGCTGCGTTCGAGCAGGTAGGTCGTCCGGTCGTCACGACCCTGGTGGGCGGTGCAGAACACACAACCGGCCGGGGCCTTGCCCGTGCCGATCCAGGCCATGCGCCACGGCGCCCACAGGCGCCTCACCTCAGGTGTTGACGAGTTCGCGCAGGCGCTTGCCGACCTTGAAGAACGGAACGCGCTTCTCGGGGACGTCGACCGCGCTGCCGGTCTTGGGGTTGCGCCCCTTGCGCGAGTTGCGATGGCGGATCCGGAAGCTGCCGAAGCCTCGCAACTCGACCTTGTCGCCCTTGGCGAGCGCATCGGTGATGTTGTCGAAGACCGTGTTGACGATCGTCTCGGTCTCCTTCTTGGTGAGGTTCGACAGCTTCGAAACCTCGTCGATCAGCTCCGCTTTCGTCATCGTCGTCCACCCTCGGCTCTGCGCCCGTTGAGCGACGTCCGCGCCACGCCGCGGCGAGCTCTTGACCAAGAGGCACGCTAGCACGCCCAAAACGAGAATGTCAAACGTAATGAGGGGTTAGAAGGCACCCCCAGGGCACACCCAAAAAGAAGCACCGCCACCCGGTGCCGCCGCCGGGAGTCGGCCGCCTGGTGCCTCACGCGAACCGGGGGAGTTCGAGGGGGTCGTCTCGACCGCCTCGATCAGATCAGTCCATCAGATACAGTGGCGTCTTGAACGTCGGCAGCGCCGGCTGCAGCAGCATGCCGGCGGCGGTGCCGCCAAACTGGTTGCGCAGCAGGTCGACGATTGAAAAGCGGCGCCGCTGCTGGATGACGTTGGGCGGCGTCGGAATGCCCGCGAGCTTGGCGGCCCCCAGCACCGCGTCTTCCAGGCCGCCCAGCGTGTCGACCATCTTCAGCTCCTTGGCCTGCACGCCGGAGAACACGCGGCCGTCGGCAAAGCGCACCACCTCTTCGCGGGCCAGCTTTCGGCCCGTCGCCACCGCGCCGATGAACTGGCCGTGGACGTCGTCGAGCAGCATCTGCATCACCCGTCGCTCCTCGGGCGTCATCGCGCGTGAGAAATTGCCGATGTCCTTGAACTGACCGGCCTTCACCACGACGTAGTCGACGCCGACCTTCTTCATGAGCTGCTCGACGTTGGCCAGCTGCATGATGACGCCGATCGAGCCCGTGAGCGTGCCGGGGTTCGCGTAGATCTGGTCGCAGGCGACCGCGACGTAGTAGCCGCCCGAAGCCGCCACCGAGCCGAGCGAGGCCACCACGGGCTTGCCGGCCTGGCGCAGCCGCAGCACCGCGTCGTGCAGCTCCTGGGTGGGCGCCACCACACCGCCTGGACTGTTGATGCGCATGACGACCGCACGCACGGTGGGGTTCTCCCGGTGCGACTTGAGCTCACGCACGAGGTCGTCGACCTCGAGGATTACGCCCTCGAGCTCGACGATCGCCACCCGCGGGCCGAACAGCGCGGGCCCGCCCTCGCCGCGCGACATGCCGCCGACCGAGATCACGAACAGACCCGCGACGCCCAGGTACACCAGCACCGCGGCGGCCAGCACCGTCAGCCGCCGTCGCATGCTAGTTCTCTTCGTCGTAATCGTACTCCGACCGCTGCTTGCCCTTGCGCCGACGGCCGCCGCCGCGGTTCTCCTCCAGCTCGGGCGGCGGCGCGACCGCGTGGGCCAGCTCCTTGAGGCTCAAGCCGATGCGCCGCTCGTTGGGATCGACCCGGATCACCAGCAAGCTCAGCTCGTCGCCGACATTGACCATCTCCGACGGCGTACCGACCGGCCGGTGGGACATCTGCGAGATGTGCAGCAGCCCGTCGACGCCCGGCTCCAGCTCCACGAAGGCGCCGAAGTCGGTCAGCCGGACGACCTTGCCGGTCACCCGCGATCCCATCGGATACCGCTGGGCCACCGTCGTCCACGGATCGGGCTGGATCTGCTTGATCCCCAGCGAGATCCGCTTGTTCTCCTTGTCGATATTCAGGATCTGGCTCTCCAGCTCCTGCCCCTTCTTCAGCACCTCGGAGGGATGGCCGACGTTGCGCGTCCACGACATGTCGGAGATGTGCAGCAGGCCGTCCACCCCCGGCTCCAGCTCGATGAAGGCGCCGAAGTCGGTCAGGTTCCGGACCTTGCCGGTCACCCGGCTGCCCACCCGGTAGCGCTCGTCGATCGTCGCCCATGGATCGGGCTCGACCTGCTTCATGCCGAGCGAGATACGCTTGGCGCCGCGATTGACGTCGAGCACGATCACCTCGACCTCGTCGCCGACGTTGACGATCTTCGAGGGGTGGCGCACCCGGCGCGTCCACGACATCTCGGAGACGTGCACAAGGCCCTCGACACCGGCCTCCAGCTCGACGAAGGCGCCGTAGTTGGTGAGGCTCACCACGCGGCCGTGCACGCGGGTGGCGGGCGCATAGGTCTGCTCGACGCGCTCCCAGGGGTCGGACGACTTCTGCTTGTAGCCCAACGACACCCGACCGCTCTCGCGGTCGAAGTGCAGGACCACGACCTCGACCTGGTCGCCGACCTGGAAGATCTCGGAGGGGTGGCCGACGCGGCCCCAGCTCATGTCCGTCACGTGCAGGAGGCCGTCGATGCCGCCCAGGTCGATGAAGGCGCCGTAGTCGGTGATGTTCTTCACCGTCCCCGTCAGCACCATGCCCTCGGCGAGCACTTCCAGCGTGTGCTTCTTCTTCTCCTCGCGCTCCTCCTCGAGGACGGCGCGGCGCGAGAGAACGACGTTGCCCCGCCGGCGGTTGAGCTTGATGACGCGGGCGCGGATCGACTGGCCGATCATGGCCGCCAGGTTCTTGACCGGCCGCAGATCCACCTGCGAGCCGGGCAGGAAGGCCTTGACCCCGACGTCCACACTGAGGCCGCCCTTGACGACCTCCACCACCCGGCCCTCCACGGGCGAGCCCTTCTCGTGGGCCTGGGTGATCGCGTCCCACACCTTGATCTTGTCGGCCTTGTCCTTGGACAGGACGATGAGGCCCTCGGAGTCTTCCTTGGCCTCGAGGTAGACCTCGATCTCCTCGCCCACCTTCGGCAGGCCGCCGTGGCGGTAGAACTCCTCGATGGGGATCGCGCCCTCGCTCTTGTAGCCGACGTCGACGAGCACCTCGCTGGTACCGACGTGGACGACGCGGCCGCGGACGACCTCGCCCTCCTCGAACTCGTTGGTGCTCGAGCCTTCCTTGAACCAATCCTCCATCCGCTCCTCGGGACCCTCGCCCTCCATGCGGGGTCCCCCGAGGCTCTTCCGCGTTTCGTCGCTCGCCATGCTGCCAGTTCCTCCGTTCAATGAATTTGGAGCGGACGCCGGGCTCCAGCAACGCCCGCTCCACCACCTGCCCGGTCCCTCAGGGCCGCGATCGCCGCCATCATCTGGCGGCTCGCCGCCTCATAGTGCGCCTTTCGGTCGGCTCCCGTCGGCCGAAGAAACCGAAGCGGGGCGCCAAAAGTTACCACCACCTTAACAGGCCGGGGAAGCCGCCGCCCGCGCGGCCACGCCCGCCCGCTGCCCCGGACGTAGGCGGGAACGACGGTGGCTCCGCTCTGCACCGCCAGCAGCGCGGCACCGGCCTTGGGCTCGCGCAGATCGCCCTCGTCTCCCCGCGTGCCCTCGGGGAAGACCAGCAGCGCCTTGCCCTCGGCCAGCACCCGCTGAGCCGTGCGTAGCGCCGAGGGATCGGCCCCCTCGCGACGCAACGGCTGAGCGCCCAGCCGGCGAATCAGCCCCCCGAAGCCGGGGATGCGGAACAGCTCGGCTTTGGCCAGGAACGTGAGCTGGCGCGGGCACATGCCCCCGACGAGCGGCGGGTCGAGGATGCTCGAGTGGTTGGCCACGATCAGCACCGGCCCCTCGGCCGGGACGTGCTCCTGGCCGTAACCCTCCACGCGGAAGAGCAGCCGCATGAGGGCCACCACGATCGGCTTGAGCACCGCGTACAGCATCGGCTACCCGCAGCGGCGGCGCCGCTCCACGGTGTCGGCCATGAGCGTCACGACCTGCTCGATGCTGAGCCCGGTGCTGTCCACCTCGATGGCGTCGGGCGCCTTGCGCAGCGGCGCCAGGGCCCGGCCGGAGTCCTGGGTGTCGCGCGCGTCGATGTCCCGCCGGGCCGCGTCCGACGCCAGGTCGACCCCTCGCGCACGCAGCTCGGCTTGGCGCCGCCGGGCCCGCTCCTCCAGCGAGGCGTCGAGATAGAACTTCACCTCGGCGTCCGGGCACACGACGGTGCCGGTGTCGCGCCCCTCCAGCACCACCCCGCCGGTGGCGGCCAGCCGCCGCTGGATCGGCGTCAGCTTGTCGCGCACGATGCCGAGCATCGACAGTCGCGAGGTGAAGGCGGCGATCTCCGGCGACCGGATCTCGTCGGTCACGTCGCGTTCGTCGACCACCACGCGATCACCCTCGACGTCGATCTGCACCCGGTCGACGTGGCGCCGCAGCGCCGGCGAGTCGTCGGGGGCGAGGCCGGCCCGCGAGACCGACCACGCCAGCGCCCGATACATGGCGCCGGTGTCGAGCAACCGGTAGCCGAGCTTGGCGGCCAGGCGGCGCGCGACCGTCCCCTTACCGGCGCCCGCCGGCCCATCGATGGTGATCACCGGCTCGCGGCCGCCCATTAGAGTTTGGGGGGAGCGAGCGACGCTCCCCCCAAGCCCCCCACCGCTTCGAAAGCGAGCGGGATGTCACGGCTCGGGGCGAGCGTGAGCGCGGGGTTGGTGGTGACACCACTCGCGCAATTTCTCGGGCCGAGCGGGTGAATCGAGCGCGTGAGGACAAGCCGAGGTGATCGAGCGCGGGGATGGAGCGAACGCGTGTGTCATGAAAGGCGCTCGCGCGTGGATTTGACGCGGGCGAGGTAGGCGGTGAGGGCGGCGGGGTCGTCGCCGGCGACCAGGGCTTCGAGGTCGTCGAGGGCGCGGCGGTAGGCGACCAGGCTCGCCTGCACCGCCGAGCGGTTGGCGAGGAGGATCTCGCGCCAGACGTCGGGGTCGGAAGCGGCGATGCGCGTGGTGTCCTTGAAGCCGCGCGCGGCGATCTGCAGCGCGCCGGGCTCGAAGGCCACCACCGCCTCCACCAGGGCCCACGCGGCCACATGCGGCAGGTGGCTGATGGCCGCCACCGCGCGGTCGTGGCTCTCGGGATCGAGCGTGACGACACGAGCGCCGAGTGCGGCCCACAACTCGCCGACACTCTTGGCGGCCCCACCGTCGGTCGACTCGGTCGGCGTCACGACGACGGTGGCGCCCTGAAACAGGTCGACGCGGGCGACGGCGTAGCCGGCCTTCTCGGAGCCGGCCATGGGGTGGCTGCCCACGAAGTGCACCTCGCGCCGCCCGGCCGCCAGCCGCTCGGCAACGCGCACGATACCGCCCTTCGTGGACCCGACGTCGGTGATCACGGCGCCGGCGGCAGCGGCGGGCCACACCTGGGCCAGCAGCGTCTCGTTGGCGAGCACCGGCGCGGCCAGCACGATACGATCGGCACCGGCCACGCCCTCTGCGAGGTCGGTACTCACCCGGTCCAGCGCGCCGTCGCGCAGCGCGGGGGCCAGCCGGCCGGCGTCGCGGCCCACGCCGACGATCTCGCGGGCGAGCCCGTGCGCGCGCACCGCCTTGGCGAGCGAGCCGCCCAGCAGGCCGACGCCGACGATCGCCAGCCGCTCGATCACGCCGAGCTCTTCCCCAGCACCTTCCGCAGGGCCTTGATCAGGCGCCGGTTCTCCTGGGGCGTGCCGACCGTCACCCGCAGCGCCGACTCCATGCCGAACGGGGTCAGCGGGCGCACGATCACGCCGTCCTTGAGCAGTCGTTGATAGATGTCGGAGGCGCTGCGGCCGACGTCGACCAGGATGAAGTTCGCGCGCGAGGGCACGTACTTGACGCCCAGCGTGTTGAACTCGTCGTAGAGGTAGTGGCGGCCGGCCTCGATCATGCGCACGCACTCGAGCGTGTGGGACTCGTCGTCCAGCGCGGCCAGCGCCGCCACCTGGGCCAGCGCGTTGACGTTGAACGGCTGCCGGATGCGGTTCATCAGCGCGATGGCGTCGGCGTCGGTGACGCCGTAGCCGACCCGGAGGCCGGCCAGGCTGGCGGCCTTGGAGAAGGTCCGCAGCACCACCACCTTCCGGCCCTGCGCGACGTAGGACAGCGTGTCGGGGAAGTCGGGCCCTTGCGCGAACTCGAGGTAGGCCTCGTCGAAGACCACGATGGTGCGCTCGGGGATCCTCGACATGAAGTGGGCGACCTCGTCACCGGTGACGATGGTTGCCGAGGGGTTGTTGGGGTTGGCGATGAAGACGATCTTGGTCATGGGGGTGATGGCCCGAGCCATCGCCTCCAGGTCGATCCGGTAGTCCCTGAGCATCACCATCACGCGGATGCCGCCGGCCGCCTGCACGATCATCGGGTAGACCAGGAACGAGGGATGGGGCACGACCGCCTCGTCGCCGGGTCGCAGGAAGGTCCGCACGAGCAGCTCGATCAGCTCGTTGGAGCCGTTGCCGAGCACCACCTGCTCGGCGGTCAGGTTGTGCTTGCGGGCCAGGGCGTGGCGCAGGTAGTAGCCGCTGCCGTCGGGATAGCGGTTGAGCGTGGCCAGGGCGTCGGTGATCGCCTTCTGCACGCGGTCGGACGGCGACAGCGGATTCTCGTTGGACGCCAGCTTGATGGCGTCGTGAATCCCGAGCTCGCGCTCCAGCTCCTCGACGGGCTTGCCGGGCTCGTAGGGAGCGATCCCGAGGATGTGCTCGTTGGCCAGGGACTCCCACTGCGTCATGCTCTCTCCTTACGCGGCCGGGTACGAGCCGAGAATCTTCAGATAGACGGTTCGTTCCGCGGCCTCGCGCAGCGCGTCGGCGACCATCGGCGTGTCCCGGTGTCCCTCGAAGTCCACGAACATGACGAACTCCCAGGGCATCCGCTTGGCCGGCCGTGATTCGATCTTGGTCAGGTTGAGACCCGTCCGGGCGAATGGCTCCAGGATCCGGTACAGGGCGCCCGGCTGGTTCGGCATCGCGAACACGATCGACGTCTTGTCGCGACCGCTCGGCCCGCTCGGGCGGCGACCGAGGACGAGAAAGCGCGTGACATTGTGCGGATTGTCCTCGATCCGACGCCGGAGGACCGGCACCCCGTACAGCTGGCCGGCCAGCTCGGAGGCGATGGCGGCCACCCGGGGGTCAGCCGCGGCCAGCTCGGCCGCCCCCGCCGTCGACGCGGTCTCCTCGAGCTGCACGTCGGGCATGTTCGCGGCCAGCCACGCCCGGCACTGCCCCAGCCCCTGGGGATGCGACATCACCCGCTTGACCTCGGAGAGGTCGGCCGCCCGCGAGAGCAGCTGCTGGGCGATCTCCAACGTCAGCTCGCCGCAGATCTGCAGCTCGGTGAGCACCAGCCGATCGAGGGTGACGTTCACCGCGCCATCGGTGGAGTTCTCGACCGGGACCACGCCGAACTGCGCGCGTCCCCGCTCGACGTCGTCGAAGATCTCGGCAATCGTCCGCGACGGATGGTAGTGGGCGGCGGCACCAAAACGCTCGAGCGCGGCCTGGTGGGTGAACGTGGCAGGCGGTGCCAGATAGGCCACCGTCAGTGGTCCTTCCAACACGCGGCAGGCGGAGACGATCTCGCGCCAGACAGCGGCAACCGCCTCCGCGGGCAACGGACCGCGGGCGGCTGCCGTCAGACGGGTCAGAAGCTCAGCCTCACGCTCCGGGACATAGGACGGCGCTTCCTGCCGTCGTTTGAGGTCTCCGATTCGAAGGGCGGCCTCTGCGCGTTGGTTGAGGAGGTTGAGGATCTGATTGTCGATGTCGTTGATCCTGGAGCGCCAATCGCCCAGGTCCATAGGGACTCCTGCGAACACCCTCTAATGAGTACCGCGCATTATAGGCGGAGCCTCGAACGCCACGCAAGTTATCCGCGGTGGCCTCCGGAGGGTGCCGGGGCGGCGGCCGCCACGGCCCGCAGCGCGGCGATCTCCTGCATCGTCAACGGCCGGCAGGCGCCGAGCGGAAGCGCGCCGAGCCGCACCGGTCCGAACGCGACGCGCCGCAGGTGGACGACACGGTGGCCGAGCGCGTCGCAGTAGCGCTTCACCTCGTGCTTGCGCCCCTCGGTGAAGGCCAGCCGCACCAGGCTCG
Source organism: uncultured Candidatus Rokubacteria bacterium (assembly GCA_963827505.1). Lineage (GTDB taxonomy): Bacteria > Methylomirabilota > Methylomirabilia > Rokubacteriales > CSP1-6 > AR5. The sequence continues at coordinate 29,539 of CAWHBD010000002.1, forward strand.
ACGCCGCCCCGCCCCGCACCACCTCGACGTCGAGGGGAACCGCCGGCCCGTCGTCGAGCATCACGCCGCGCCGCCAGCGAGGTACGTCGGCGGCGCTCACCCGCCCCGCCACCTCGGCCTCGTAGAGGCGCGGCAGCGCGTAGCGTGGATGGAGCAGCCGGTGGGTGAGTGCGCCATCGTTGGTGAGCAGCAACAGCCCCTCGACGTCGGCGTCGAGGCGACCCACCGGGTACACGCGAGCGCGCACCTCGGCGGGCACGAGGTCAGTCACGACGGGACGGCCCTGGGGATCGCGCACGGTGGTGACGACGCCGGCCGGCTTGTTCAGGAGCAGGTAGTGGACCGCCTCGGGCGCCGGGACCACGCGCCCGTCGACGGTGATGCGATCGGTCGCCGGGTCGGCCAGCGTCCCCGGCTCGCGGGTCACGACGCCGTTGACGGCGACGCGGCCCTCGAGAACGACGTGGTCAGCCCCGCGGCGGGAGGTCAGCCCCGCCTGGGCCAGGATCTTGTTCAGTCTCAGCTTGGCCATGGGCCTCGGCGGTCGCGGCCGCCTCCGCCGCCAGGTCGGGGATGACCAGCTCGCCCTCCACCTTGGGCAGGTCGTTGAGGTCGCGCAGCCCGAAGGCGACGAGGAACTCGCGCGTGGTCTCGTACAGGAACGGCCGCCCCGGCGCCTCCTTGCGGCCGCCGATGCGCACGAGCCGGCGCTCCATCAGGTTGTCGAGAACGGCCTCGGAATTCACGCCGCGCACGGCGTCGAGCTCGGGCCGCGATACCGGCTGCTTGTAGGCGATGATGGCCAGCGTCTCCAGGGCCGGCCGCGACAGCCGCACCTTCGTGCGGGCCCGGGCCAGCCGTACCAGCCACGGCGCCAGCTCCGGCCGCGTCACCATCCGGTAGCCGCCGCCCACTTCCACGATGGCCAGGCCGCGCGGCTCGGCCTCGTAGCGAGCGATGAGCTCTTCCACGAGACTACGGGCGGCGGCGGCATTTTCCAGATCCAGCACCTCCCGGATGCGCTCGGCCTCGAGCGGCACGTCGGAGGCGAAGAGCATGGCCTCGACCACGTCAGCTGGATTCGGCACTGGGGGTGTCCTCACTGGGGCCGAGCAGGGCGACGCCCTCCTCGGGGTCCGGAGTGCGTCGTTCAATCACGATGTCGCCAAAGAGCTCGGTCTGCTGCGTGCGGATCTTCCCCTGCCGGCACAGCTCCAGCACGGCCAGCAGGCTGACCACGACCTCCGAGCGGCGACGCTCGCCGCCCGCCATCGAGCTGAAGAGCAGCGACCAGGTGTCGCGCAGCAGCGTGAGAATCTCGGTCATGCGCTCCAGTACCGAGGGCGGGTTGGGCTCGATCTGGCGCGGACGGAGGCGCTGCTGCTCCTCGATCAGCCGCTTGAGCGAGCGCTCCAGCCAGTGGACGGACAGGTCCTCCAGGGGCACGTCCTCGAGGGTCGGCAACGTGCTGGACGAGCGGCCCCAGATCAGCGCCTGCTCGGCCTCACGCTGGGCGAGCCAGGTCCCCTGCACCTTCACCCGCGCGTACTCGCGCAGACGCTCCTCCAGCTCCTGCTTGAGCAGGAGGGCCTCGTCGTCGAGCTGCTCGTCCGTCTCGTCGGGCGGCACCAGCAGCTTGGACTTGAGGTAGATCAGGGTGGCAGCCATGACCAGATAGGCGCCGGCCGTCTCCAGGTCACGGAACTCCATCGCCTCGAGGTGGGCCAGGTACTGGTCGGTGATCGTGCGCACCGGCAGCGCAGCGAGGTCGATCTCCTCGGTGCGACACAGGTGCAGGAGCAGGTCGAGCGGGCCCTCGAAGGCGCCGACCCGCAGCCGCAGCTCGCCGGCCGCCGCCTCGGGCGTGACCGCCTCGGTCGGGTCGCTCACGGGACGAGCTTCACGGCGTCACGAACCTCGGCCATCGTCTCCTGGGCGATCGCGCGCGCGCGGCGCGAGCCGTCGGTGAGCACCTGTCGGATGGTATCCGGCTTCTCCGCGAAGGCCTGCCGACGATCGCGGATCGCCGACAGCGGCGGCAGCATGTGTGTCAGCAGGACCTCCTTGCAATCGAGGCAGCCGATGCCCGCCGTCCGGCAGCCGGTCGCGCACGCCTCGCGGGCGGCCGGCGGCGTGAAGATCTTGTGCAGGTCGAACACCGGGCAAATGTCGGGGTTACCGGGATCGGTCCGCCGCTTGCGCGCGGGGTCGGTCACCATCGGGCGCACCTTGGCGCGGATCGTCTCCGGCGGGTCGGCCAGCTCGATGTCGTTGCCGTACGACTTCGACATCTTCCGGCCGTCCGTCCCCGGCACCTTGGGGATCTCGGTCAGCTTGGCGTCCGGCTCCGGGAAGACGGGCCGGAACGTGTTGTTGAAGCGGCGCGCCACCTCCCGCGTCAGCTCCACGTGCGGCACCTGGTCGACGCCCACCGGCACCCACTTGGCCTTGTACATGAGGATGTCGGCCGACTGCAGCAGCGGGTAGCCGAGCAGCCCGTACGACGGCGAGGTGATCCCCTGCTGCTCGATCCGCTCCTTGTAGGTCGGCACCCGCTCCAGCCACCCGACCGGCGTGATCATCGAGAAGAGCAGATGCAGCTCGGCGTGCTCCGGTACCAACGACTGGATGAACAGCGTCGAGCGCTGGGGGTCGAGGCCGGCCCCGAGCCAGTCGGCCGCCATCTCGATCGTGCTGGCCGGCACGTCGCTCACGTCGGTACGGTCGGTCAGGACGTGCCAGTCGGCCGAGAAGTAGAAGCAGTCGTAGTCGTCCTGCAACGTGACCCAGTTGGCCAGCGCCCCCAGGTAGTTGCCCAGGTGCAGCCGCCCGCTCGGGCGCATCCCCGACAGCACCCGCTCCCGTATCGCCATCAGCTCTTCGTCCTCTCCCACACCTTGACCGAACGCATGAGCACATAGTAGCCATAGAGGACAGCGAGAAGGAATCCCCTCCAGCCGTCGAGGAATCCGGCCCGCGCCACGTACATGCCGAGGAAGCGTCCGGCCGGGCGCACCACCATGTCTGCAAAAGGACGCGAGCGCCGCCCCGCGGCCAGCCACTCGGCGGCGGCCAGCGTCGAGTAGCGGTCGGCCCGCTCCAGGAAGTCGGCGACGTCGCGATACGAGCGATGCTCCAGGTGACCGGCCAGGCGCCCCACGGTGCCGTCGACGCTCACCGACTCGTGCACCGTCCGCTCCACGAACCGGCCGCGGCCGCCGCGGAACAGCCGCAGCTGCCAGTCGGGATAGAGACCGCCGTGGCGGATCCACCGCCCCCAGAAGACGTTGTGGCGCGGGATGGAGTAGCCGGCGTGCTCGCCGCCGCCGACCAGGATCGCCGCGATCTCGGCCCGCAGCGCCGCCGAGACGACCTCGTCGGCGTCGAGCGAGAGGATCCAGTCACCGGTGGCCCGGGCCAGACCGAAGTTCTTCTGGGCGGCGAAGCCCGGCCACGGCCGCACGATGACGTGGTCGGTCAGCTCGCGCGCAATGGTGGCGGTCTTGTCCGTGGACTCGGCGTCCACCACGATCAGCTCGTCGGCCCACCCCGCCGACTCCAGGCAGGCCCGGATGCGTGCCTCTTCGTTGTACGCGATCACCACGACCGACAGGCGCTCGCGGGTCATCCGAGCGCCTCCACCACCGCCGCCAGCACGCTCGCCGGAGCCAGCGCGGCCATCGTGCCGTCAGGACTCGTCAGCGTACGATGACCGGCCCCGTACGGTCCGTTGCGTGTCGCCGAGGTCGGGCCGTACAGGCCGACGCACGGCGTACCGAGAGCGGCGGCCATGTGCAGCGGCCCCGTGTCGGCGGCCACCACCACGCTGGCCCGGCGCAGCAGGGCCAGCAGCGCGTCGAGGTCGGTGGCCGGCGCCAGCACCGCCGCCGGGGTGCCATCGACGATCGCGCGCGCCGTGGCCTCCTCGCCCGGCCCCCACGTCACCAGCACCTGGGCGCCGGCATCCTGCCCCAGGCGCCGGGCCACCTCCGCGAAGTGCGCCGTCGGCCACTGCTTCGCCGCGCGGCCGGCTCCAGGGTTCAGGATCACGAGCCGCCCGTGGGGCTTGAGGTCGGCGCGGCTCAACCAGTCCTCCATCGCCGTCTCCGCCGCGGGCGCAGCCGGCAGGTCGAACCGCAGTCGCCGCTCGTCGACGCCGAGGGTGGGCAGCAACGACAGGTACTGCTCGATCACGTGGCGCGCGGAGGTGGGCGGCTGCACCCGGCGGTTGGTGAAGACCGCGCTGAGCGACTCCCGGCTCCACCCGGCCGCGAAGCCGACGCGCAGAGGCGCGCCCGAGGCCAGCGCGACAACGCCGCTCTTGATCAGCGCCTGCAGATCGAGCGCGACGTCGAAGCGTTCCTCCTGCAGGCGCCGCCGCAGGGCGCGCATGTCGGCCAGCGCAGCCCGCACGGCGGCCGGCCGGCGCGCGCGCCGCCAGCCGCGGGTGTCGGCGACGATCACCGCGTCGAGCGCGGGATGGCCGCGCAGCACGGCCGCCTCCCGGCGCTCGGCGATCCACACCAGGTGCGCCCGTGGGCGGGCCGCCCGCAGCGTGGCCGCCACCGGCAGGGCGTGGACCACGTCGCCGAGCGAGGAGAGCTTGACCAGAGCGATCCGGGCAGTCTCAGCGAGCGGCACCACACTGCTCGCGGATGCGGGCGATGAGGTCGCGGGTGGCGTGATCCTTGGGGTCGCCGACGATAGCCACGCGGCCGCCGGCTGCCCGCACCGTGGCCGCCTCCGGCACCGACGCCTCCGTGTAGTCGGTGCCCTTGGCGTGGATGGCCGGACGCACCAGCGACACCAGCCGGTCGGCGGTGTCCTCGTCGAACACGACCACGTGGTCGACCGCGCGCAGCGCCCCCAGCATCTCGGCCCGCTCCGCGGCCGGCATCAGCGGCCGGCCCGGGCCCTTGAGCCTGGCCACCGCCGCGTCGGAGTTGATCCCCACGAACAGGACGTCGCCCAGGGCGCGGGCCGCGGTGAGGTAGCGCAGGTGGCCCACGTGGAGCAGGTCGAAGCAGCCGTTGGCGAGCACCACGCGCCGGCCGTCCGCGCGCAGCCGCGCGGCCAGGGCCCCCGCCTCCTCCGGCGTCATGGCCCCTCGAGCGCCTGGACGAGCTCGGCCGGCGACACGGTGCCCGTGCCGCGCTTCATGACCACCAAGCCGCCCGCCACGTTGGCGAGCGCGGCGGCGTCGAGGGGGGCGGCGCCGCCGGCCAGGGCCACCGTGAACGTCGAGATCACGGTGTCGCCGGCCCCGGTGACGTCGGCGATCTCGTCGGTGCCGTGGATGGGAATGAAGCTGCTGGCTCCGTCGCGCTCGAGGAGCGCCATGCCCCGGCTGCCGCGCGTGACCAGCAGCAGCCGAGCGTCGAGCCGGTCGAGAAGGACACGGCCGGCCTTCTCGACGCCGCGCTCGTCGTCCACCACCGTCCCGGCCAGCTGGGCCAGCTCGGCCTCGTTGGGCGTCGCCGCCGTCACCCCCGTGAACTTCGGCAGGTCGTAGCGGCTGTCGACGCTCACCACGGCGCCCGTACGGCGGGCGATCGCCCGGATACGCTCGAACACGCGCGGCGTGACCGTCCCGTAGCCGTAGTCGGAGACGACGATGGCGTCCGCACGCTCGGCCACCGCCGCCAGCCGGCCCACCAGCGCGTCCTCGGTGATCGTGTGGAGCTCGGCGGCCGGCTCGCGATCGAGCCGCACCACCTGCTGGCGGGTGGCCTGGTAGCCGCCGGCCATGATTCGCGTCTTCACCGGGGTCATCCGGTCGTTCTCGGTGACGATGCCGTCCGTCGCGATACCGGCCGCGTGGAACAGCGCGAGTAGCTCGTCGCCGGGGGCATCGCGGCCGACCACGCCGACCGGCACCACCCGCGCGCCCAGCGCGTGCACGTTGTGGGTCGCGTTGGCGGCGCCGCCCAGCAGGACCTCGCGCTCGGTGTACCGCAGGATCAGGACGGGGGCCTCGCGCGAGATCCGCGAGGGCTTGCCGAACAGGTACTCGTCGGCGATGAGGTCGCCGACCACCACGATGGTGCGGCTGCGGAACGCCTCGACGGCCGCCCGCAGCCGCGCGCCGACGGCGCTCACGCGGTCACCCGCCGGGCCAGCGTCCACTCGACGGCGTCGAGCAGGTCGCCGGCGACGTGGTCGGGGTCGGCCTCGAAGCGCTCGCGCCGATACTCCCACTCGCCACGCCCGTAGCCGGTGAGCACGAGCACGGCGCCGGCGCCCACCGTCCGCGCCGGGACGAGGTCGCTGGCCTTGTCGCCCACCATCGTCGAGCGAGTGAGATCGAGCCCGAGCTCGGCGGCGGCCCGCACGAGCAGCCCCGGCTGTGGCTTGCGGCAGTCGCACCGGGCGCGGTAGGGCGGCTCCCCTTCGCTCGGGTGGTGGACGCAGGCGTAGAGGCCATCCAGCCGGGCACCGGCGGCCGCCAGCTGAGCCCGGAGCACGTCGTGAACCTCGTCCAGGAGCTTCTCGGAGAAATAGCCGCGCGCGATGCCGGCCTGGTTGGTGACCACCACCGCCGCGACGCCAGCCGCGTTCAGTCGCCGGATCGCCTCGGCCGAGCGCGGCAGCAGCCGGAGTCGGGAGGGATGGTTGACGTAACCCACCTCGTCGGTCAGCGTCCCGTCCCGGTCGATGAAGACAGCGGGGCGTGAAGTCACGTCCGAAGTATAAGCCCGATGCTAGCGATTTATCGACGCCCTATCGGTCCGCGGGGCCGGCAGCCGGCGATAGATCCGCTCGAAGCCGGCCACCTGCCGCGCGTAGGTGAACGGCTCGGCCGCAGCCCGGGCCGCCGCCGTCAGGTCTCGGGCGTCGCCGGCCCGCAGCGCCTCCAGGGCCGCGGTCACCGCCGGGGCGTCGCCCGGCGCGATCACCGCGCCGCAGCCGGGGCCGACCGCCTCGGCCCCGCCGGCGGCCGTCGTCGTCACCACCGGCAGCCCGGCGGCGAGCGCCTCCAGGTGCACGTTGCCGAACGGCTCGTAGCGCGTCGGCAGCACCAGCGCGTCCGCCGCCGCATACCAGCGCTCGACGTCGGGCCGGGCGCCGAGCCACGCCACCCGCTCGCCCAGGCCGAGGGTGTCGGCCAGCTGCCGGTACGGCTGTGTATCGCCCTTGCCGACGACCAGCAGCCGGCTGGTGCGATCGCCCATCGCCGCCATCCCTTGCAGCGCGATGGCGAGCCCCTTGCGCTCGAAGCCGCTGCCCGCGAACAGCGCCGCCCACGCGGTTGCCGGCACGCCGGCCTCGGCGCGCGCGGCCGCCCGGTCGCGCGCGCGATGGTCGGGATGGAAGCGCGCGAGGTCGACACCGTTGTAGACGACGCTGAGGCGGGCCGGTGGCACCCCGTAGAGCGCAGCGATCTCCCCGGCCCCCCGGGCGGAGATCGCCGCGATCTCGGGCGTGCGGGTGAACACGCGTCGCTCGAGCGAGAGGAGCAGGCGATGGTAGGCGACGCGCCGGCGCGGGGGCCCACCGAGCGCATCCAGGTACGCGCGGTGACAACCCTCGCCCGCCCGGTACACGTCCTGGTCGAGCGTGCGCTCGTGGCTCTGCACGGCGTCCCAGGCGCGGCGGCGCACGGCCAGCCGCGTGGCAAGCGGCAGCACCAGCACGCGCAGCGAGCCCGACACCGGCGGCAGCGCCAGCGTGTGCAGGGTCACGCCGGCCACCGGCTGCTGGCCGGGCGGGCTCAGCAGGTGCACGTCGTGGCCGTGGGCCACCAGCGCGTGCACGAAGCCCGCGGTCGCGCGCTCCACCCCGCCGTGGAAGACGAACGGGCGCGAGACGACGAGAACCTTCAACGCGCCACCGCCACCCGCTCGACCAGCGGGTAGAGCGCCGCCCGCGCCGCCGAAAAGCTGTAGTGCTGCTCGCAGCGCGCGCGGGCCCGGCGACCCAGCTCGGCGGCGCCGTCCGGATCGTCGAGCAGCCGGCGCAGCGAGGCCGCCAGCGCGATCACGTCTCCGGGCGGGACCAGCACGCCGCAGCCCTCCAGGATCTCGGGGATCATCGAGACCGCGGTGGACACGATGGGGCGGGCCAGCGCCATCGCGTCGAAGATCTTGGCGGGCACCTGGCCCACCGTGTCGCTGGTGGCTCGCTGCGGCACTGCCACCGCGTCGGCGGCGACCAGGTAGCGCGGCACGTCGTCGAAGGCGATCTCGCCGACCAGCCGCACCCACGGCCGGGCCGCCCATCGCCGCGCCGCCTCGCCCTCGAGGTCGGCGCCGACCAGCACCAGCCGCACGCCGGCGCCGAGCTCGCCGACCGCCTCCACGAGGTCGTCGACGCCCTTGTGGCCGCGCGGCGTGCCCAGGAACATCACCACCCGTTCGGCCCCGACGCCGAGGCGGGCGCGCGCCTCGGCGCGATCGTAGCGGGCGGGATCCCACGCCTCCGTATCGCGCACGTGGGTGATGAGCGTGCCGCCGAAGCGGCGCTGCAGGAAGCGCGAGGCCACGGTGAGGCCGTCGGCGCGGCCGGCCAGCCGCTCCATCAGCCAGGTCCACGGCAGCCCGTTGGGATTGCGGAGGTTGAGCGCGCGGCCGAGCGTGCCCCACGCTCCGGCCCGCCGGAAGAAGCCGACCTCCCAGTCGTCGATATCCAGCAGCAGCGGCCGGCGTCGCTGCCGCCGGGCGAGCAGCGCGGCGCCGTAGCTCGTGGGCCGCGGCTTGGAGGCGTAGAGGACGTCGCCGTCGGCACGGGCGAGGAGGTCGCGCCAGAGACGGGCGAAGCGCGGGTAGCGGCGCGCCCCATCCACGGCGAGGGCGCGGTGGCTGACCGTTCCACCGATCGCCGGCCGCCACACCGCCGTACCGAAGCGCGGCCCGACGACCTCCACTTCCCAGCGCGGCGCCAGCAGGCGCGCCAGCAGGTCCGCCCGGCCCGTCGCGTTGTCCGACAGGTCGAAGGCGAGCACCGAGATCTTCACGCCGCCGTCAGCCGCGCGTAGTGGGCCTCGAGCGCGGCGGCGACTCGCGCCCCCGAGAAGCGCTCGAGCACGAGCCGCCGCCCGGCCTCGGCCAGCCGGCGCCGACGGTCAGGGTCGGCGAGCAGTCCAGCCAGCGCGGCGGCCAGGGCGGCGGCGTCCCCGGCCGGCACCAGGGCCGCGTGCTCGCCATCGACCAGCACCTCGGGCACCACCCCGACGCGCGAGGCCAGCAGAGGCCGGCCGGCGGCCAGGTACTCGAACACCACGCGCGACATCCCGTCGGACTCGAGCGGCACGTACAGGGCCAGGTCGAGCGCGGCCATCGTCCCCGGCACGTCGGCCGCGAAGCCAGCCAGGGTGACCTGCCCCTCGAGCCCGGCCTGCGCGATGCCCTCGCGGAGTGTTCCCTCCATGGCGCCGCGGCCGACGAACACGATCCGCGGGCGGACGCCCTCGCGGGCCAGCCGCGCTGCCGCCTCGATCACCACCCGGTGCCCCTTCATCACGCGCAGACCGGCCACCATCCCGACCAGGGGGCGGCCGTCCTCGCCGCCGAGCGCGCGCCGGAGGACGGGATCGGCCGGGCGCGGCTGGTACGCCTCGGCGTCGGCGCCGCCCGCGAGCGTGACGATGCGCTGGGGCGCCAGCAACCCGGCGGCCACGCACTGGCCGCGGATTGCCTCGGTCACCGCTACCACCAGCTGCGTCGCCCGGCCGTAGAGCCAGCGGTTGCCGACGTGCGGGCGCACCGCCTGGGCGATGTGCCGCGTGCGCACGATGGGACGGCCGCCGGCCAGCCGGGCGGCGACGACGGCCAGCCAGTGCTCCTTGCCGCGGTGCACGTGAACGACGTCGGCCGCGGCCATCGCGCGGCGCAGGTGTCGCACGTCGGCGGCGTCCGCGCCCGGCCGGAGGCCGCCGGCGAACTCGAACGTCTCCACGCGGCTCACCCCCTCGGCCCGCGCGCGCTCGACGACGGCCCGCTCGGTCCCGCGCCGGCAGCCGAGCGTCACCTCGTGGCCGCGCGCGCTCCAGCTCGCGGGTGACGCGCGCCGCCCAGTAGGCGTCGGACGACCAGCCCCGGCACGACACGAGCTGCAGGATCCTCACGGCGCGGCGACGGCGCGGTAGACGGCCTCGACGATGGCGACCGACCGCTCGGGGCTGAACTCACCGATCGCCCGGCGCCGTCCCAGCTCGCCCATCGCGCGCGCGCGAGCGGGGTCGCCCAGGATGTGTCCCAGCGCGATCGCCACCGCCTCCGGGCTGTCGTCGCCGACCAGGAAGCCGGTCTCGCCGTCGACGACGGTCTCCGGCAGGGCGCCCACGGCGCGGGCCACGACCGGGCGGCCCGCCGCCATCGCCTCCAGCGCGGCTCGGCACGATTCGTCGGAGCCCGCGGCCATGAGCGCGAAGCAGTCGGCGGCGGCCACCACCTGCGGCAGGTCGCGGTCGCGGTATCCGGTGAACACGACGTGGTGGCCGAGCCCGAGCTCGGTGACGAGCTGCTCGAGCCGGTCCCGGCGCTCGCCCTTGCCGACCAGCAGCAGGCGCGCCTCCGGCATGTGGCCCAGCAGCTGGCGGAAGCCGGCCAGGAGCTGCTCGTGGCCGCGGTTGGCGGCGAAGCGGGCGACCGAGACCACGACCGGCGCCCGCCCCAGCCCGAACTCCTCGCGGATCGCCCGGCCGTCACCGGCGGTGCCGAAGCGCGGCAGGTCGGCGGCGCCGGGGATCCAGTGCACGCGCTCGCCCGCCAGCCCCACCTCGCGGCAGCGTGCCTCGATCTGGCGCGACACCGCGAACACCGCCGCCGTGTTCCGGTACAGCGGCCCGGCCAGCACCGTGCGCTTGACCGATCGCACATTGTGGAACGTGCGCGCGAGCACCGCCGGCCGGCCCCATGGGCGCCGGCCCCGGATCAACAGTGACAGCCAGTGGTCGTGCGAGTGATGCGCGTGGACGATGTCGATGGCCTCGGCCGCCACCAGCGCGCGCAGGCGACGGGCGTCGCGGGCCAGCTCCAGCGGGGCGAAGCGCGCGCGCAGGTGCAGCCCCTCGACGAGGGGCAGCCCCGCCTCGCGCGCCTTGGCCTCGAAGCGGTCGCCCGGGGTGACGCCGAGCAGCACGTGGTGACCCCGCTCGCGCAGGCCACTCACCAGCCGGATGATCGGATCGGCGCTCCCCGTCCACCATCGGTTCGCGGCCAGATGCAGGACGCGCAGCGGCGTGGCTTCGCTCACGCGGCCTCCAGCAAGCGCAGCGCCCGGGCGTAGACGTCCGTGGGCTCCACCCCCCGCAGGCACGGATGCTCGATCGGACAGGCTCGGTAGAAGCATGGGGCGCACGGCACCGGATGGGTCGCGACGGCGACGGCCCGGCCGCGCGGTGCCGACAGGCGCGGATCGGTCGGGCCGAACAGCGTGACGACGGGCGTGTCGAGCGCGGCGGCCAGGTGGGCGACGCCGGTATCACCGCTGACCAGCACGTCGACCTCGGCCAGCAGCGCCGGCAGCAGGGCCGGACGATCACGTCCGACCAGGCTCGCCGCCGGCGCCGCCGCGGTGACGCTCGCCGCCGTCTCCATGTCGCTCGGCGCGCCAAGCAGCACGACGGCGGCGCCTTTGTCGACGACGAGCCGGCAGAACTCGGCCACCCGCTCGAGCGGCCACAGCTTGGCCGGGCCGTAGGCGGCGCCCAGATGCACGGCCAGGCGCGGCGTCGCGCCGCGCGCCGGCACACCCGCCTGCGCGAGCAGCGCCCGCGCCTCGACGCGCGTCTCGGAGTCGGGCGGCGGCGCCGCCAGTACGGGCCGGTCGGTCGTGGCCGTCGCCCCGCAGCGCTGTGTGAGGACGAGGTACTCGTCGATCTGGTGCGGGCGCTCCGAGGCCATCGGCACGGCATCGGTCAATAGCCCCGAGCGGCCGCCGCCCGCGAAACCCACGCGCCGGCGGGCACCCCAGTACCACGCGGCCAGCGCGGCCTCCAGCGAGTTCGGCAGCAGGATGGCCAGCTCGGGGCCGAAGGCCGCGACCGTGTCGGCCGCCCGCAGCCGTCCCCGCCACGTGCGCGGATAGTCGGCGAGCACGTCGGCCAGGCCCTGCTCGCTCAGCAGCGCGGCCCATGGTCCCGCCACCAGCACGCGCGCCCCCGGCCAGGCCGCCCGCACCGCGGCCAGTGCCGGCACCGCCATCACGGTGTCTCCGAGCCAGTTGGGCAGCCGGACCGCGATGTTCATCGCGGTGCCACCCGCTCGAAGGCCGCACGCCACTGGGCCTCGCCGGAGGTCAGCGTGAGGCGCACGCTCAGCACGTACACCGGGTGCCGCAGCGGTGGCAGCGAACGCAGCCGCACCCAGTCCTTCTCGGTCGTGACGAAGCCGTCGGCGTGGACCTCAGCGGCCCGCCGCGCGAGCCGGGCCAGGTCCTCCCGTGTGTACCAGTGATGGTCGGAGAATTCCTGGAACTCGACCACGGTGGCGCCGGCCTCACCGAGGGTGCGCCGGAAGCCGGCGGGCGAGCCGATGCCGGCGAAGGCCAGCAGCCGGGCACCGCCGAGCGCCTCCAGGGCGACGAAATTCATCCCGCTCGACTCGAAGCACTCGGTGGGGACGTGCATCGCGGTGAGGACCGGCACCGCCGGTGCCAGCCGCGCGGCCGTCGCGCTGACCTCGCCGGCGTCGGCGGGCCGGCGGGCTCCGGTGGCGACGATCAGGTGCGCGCGCTCCAGCCCCGTGAGTGGCTCTCGCAGCGGCCCCCCCGGGAGCAGCCGCCCGTTGCCCCATGGCTGGCCCGCGCGGGCCATGACGATCTCGAGGTCCTTGCGCAGCGTGCGGTGCTGGAAGCCGTCGTCGAGGACGATCGCCGTCACGCCGAACCGCGCGCACGCCGCCAGCCCCGCCTCGTAGCGGTTGGCGCCCACCACGACGGGGACGCCGGGTAGCCGCCGGGCGAGCAGGAACGGCTCGTCGCCGGCCTCCTCGGCGTCGAGGCGGATGGAGGCCGCGTCGGCCACGATCTGCACGCCGCCACCTCGGCGTCCGTAACCGCGGCTCACCACGGCCGGCCGGTAGCCGAGGTCAGTGAGCGTGCGCACCGCCAGCTCGACCGCCGGCGTCTTGCCAGTGCCCCCGACCGTGAGGTTGCCGATCGAGATCACTGGGCAGTCGAGTGCATTGCTGTGAAGTACGCCGCGCGCGTAGAGCCACTCGCGGCCGGCCAGCAGTCCGCGGTAGCTTCCGGCCAGCGCGGCCAGCACCCCGTCGGCGCCGGCGGTGAAACCACGCTCCCAGCCCTGCACGAGGCGGCCACGGCCGCTCACGTCCCCGGCTCCGGGTACAGATAGCGCGCGACCAGATCCAGCGTCGTGCGGGAGGCGCCGTGCCGCGACGCGGCCGCCTCGCGGGCGGCGGCGCCCCGGCGGCCGCGAAGGTCGGCGTCGGCGAGCAGCTGCTGCAGCTCGGCCGCGAGCTCGCCGGCGTCGTGCACGACGGCCGCCCCGCCGGCGTTGAGCAGCATCGCCGCCGCCTCGCGGAAGTTGAAGGTGTGGGGACCGAAGAGCACCGGCTTGCCGCGCAGGGCGGGCTCCAGCATGTTGTGGCCGCCGAAGGCCATGAGGCTGCCGCCCACGAACACGACGTCGGCGATCGAGTAGAGCTGGGCCAGCTCGCCGACGGTGTCGAGCACGATGATCGGCGCGCCGGGCCGCTGCACGCCGGACAGCTCGCTGCGCCGGACCGCCGTCAGACCCCGAGCGGCCACCAGCTTCATCACCTCTCCCACCCGCTCCGGATGGCGAGGCGCGAGCACCAGCACGAGGTCGGCGTGTGTCGTCCGCACCTGCCGGTGCGCCTCCAGCACCGCCTCGTCCTCGCCTCGGTGGGTGCTGCCCGCAATCCACACCGGCTGGCCGGCGCCGAGGCCGAGCAGGCGATGCCAGAGATCGGCGGCACCGGCCGGATCGGGCAGCGGATCGTGCTTGAGATTGCCGGTGACGACGACCCGCTCGGGCACGGCGCCGAGGGCGATCACCCGCCGGGCGTCCTCATCCGACTGCATTGCGAAGACCGTCACGTCGGCGAGCACGCGCCGCATGGCCCCGCGCACGAGCCGGTACCGTCGGAACGAGCGGTCGGAGAGGCGACCGTTGGCAATCATCGAGGGCACGCCGCGGGCGGCGAGCCCCCGGAGAACGTTCGGCCAGAGCTCCGTCTCCATGCACACGAAGAACGCCGGCTGGATCGAGGCGATGACCCGGCGGGCGGCGCCCGGAAAGTCGAGCGGGAAGTAGCGGTGACGCGCGAGGCCCGCGAAGCGGTCGCGGACGACGCGGGCCCCGGTCTCGGTCACCGTCGACACCACGAGGGGCAACGTCGGCCACGTGCGCCGCAACCCCTCCACCAGCGGGGCGGCCGCGATCGCCTCGCCCACCGACACCGCGTGGATCCATCCGCACGGCGTCGGCGATCCCTCCTGGCGGCCGAAGCCCAGCCGCTCGCGCAGGTGCAGCGGCACGCCGCGGATCACCCGCCGGGCCACCGCCACCGGCGCGTAGCCAGTCACCGCTGCCGCCAGGGCCGCCGTGTACACGGCGTACATCAGGCGCCGACCAGCCGATCGGCCGCTTCGGTCACCTCGCACAGCGCGCGCTCGAGATCGGCGCGCGCGTGCTCGCGATCGGCGTCGCGAGGCACGGTGGCGGCCTTGCCGAACACCACCGCCGCCCGCGCGAACGGCAGCGGCACCAGGAAGCGGTCCCACGAGTGCAGCCGCCGGGCCGGACGGGCCGCGAATCCGAGCGGGATGACGGGAGCGCCGGTGACGGCGGCCAGCACGACCAGCCCCGCCTGCAGCCGCTCGCGCGGCCCGCGAGGTCCGTCAGGCACCACCGCCACGTCATGGCCGGCCCGGACCGCCGCGGCCAGAGCGCGCAGGGCACCGGCCCCGCCTCGCGAGGACGAGCCGCGTACGACGGACATGCCGAAACGCGCCACCCAGCGGGCGACGAGCTCGCCGTCGCGCGAGCGACTGGCCAGCACGCGCACGGCCCGGGCGCGCTCGAAGCGCGCGCTGAGCCAGGGCACCATGAGGATGCGGCCGTGCCAGACGGCGTAGATCAGCGGCCGGGGATCCTCCCAGAGCGCCTGCATCGATTCCACACCGGCCTCGGTGAGGCGCAGTGTCGCGCCGAGCGCACGCACGGCCACCGCGGCGGCCGGTGGCGCCAGCGCCGCCAGCGCGTTCACGAGGCGCCCAGGGGATGCGCGGCCAGCCTCGGCGCCGCCGCCTCCGACCCGGCCACGATCGCCAGGACGTGGCGGGCCGCGCGCTGGCCGACACCGGGCTCGCCGAGGGCGCCACCCAGCTCGCGGAACGCCGCGCGCTGATCGGCCAGCGCCCCCGGCGAATCGAGCAGCCGCAGGGCCTCACCGGCCACCCGCTCGGCCGTGAACGCGCGCTGGTAGAGCTCCGGCACGACCGCCCGGCCCAGCGTGATGTTGGCCAGGCTGATCCACGGCACCCGCACGAGCAGCCGTGCCCACGCCTCGGTCAGGCGGGAGAGCCGGTAGCACACGATCATCGGCGTGCCGAGTAACGCCGCCTCGAGCGTCGCGGTGCCGGAGTTCACGAGCAACAGGTCGGCGGCCCGCATGACGGCGTAGGTGTCGCCGGTAACGACCTGGACCGGCGGGGCGGCACTCCCCAGCGATGCGACCGGATCGGGGCCGCCCGCGGGCGTCGGCACCGCCCCCAGCACGAACCGCGTGGCCGGTCGCACGGCCGCGATACGGGCGGCGGCCGCATGCAGCACCGGTAGCGTGCGCTCGATCTCCTGTCGGCGGCTTCCGGGCAGCAGGCCGACGACCGAGGCGTCGGCAGCGAGGCCGAGCCGGCGGCGCGCCTCGTCGCGCCCGGGGGCACCGGCCAGCGCGTCGAGCAGTGGATGGCCGACGAACTCCACGCGCGCGCCCACGCGCCGGTAGAGCGGCGGCTCGAACGGGAACACCGCCAGCACCAGCGAGGCCCGTCGGGCGACGACACGGGCCCGCCACGGTCGCCACGCCCACACCTGGGGCGGGATGAAGTAGACGACGGGCACGCCGGCCCGCCGGGCCACGCGGGCCAGCCGCAGGTTGAACTCCGGGAAGTCGATGATCACGAGCGCGGCGGGGCGACGCGGTCCCTCCAGCGCGGTCCGCAGCCGCCGCCAGGCGGCGACGAGCGTGGGCAGCGGACCGAGGGCCTCCGTGCCTCCCACCACAGCAGCCCCGGTGACATCGGCCAGCCGGTCGAGACCCTCGGCGGCCATACGCTCACCGCCCATCCCGAGCAAGGCTCGCTCCGGAGCCAGCGCGCGCAGCGCCCGGCACAGCGTAGCGCCGTGCAGGTCGCCCGAGGCCTCGCCGGCCACGATCATGATCGGGGCCGGCTCAGCCATCGTCATCGACGCTCACCAGGGCAATGCCGGCCGCGTCGGCGCGGCGGATCGTGGTCTCGGGCTCCAGGATCAGCACGCGGCCGGCCTCGACGGCGACCGCGGTGGCGCCGCCGGCCGCAGCCGCGTCCAGCGTGTCGGGGCCGATGGCCGGCGTGTCGAAGCGGAAGTCGTGATCGCGGGCCGTCGCCTTGACCACCACCGCCCCCGGCCCGCTCAGCGTGGTGCCGCGGCGGATCGTCTCGCTCGTGCCCTCGATCGCCTCCACCGCGCTGACCGCGCCGCGCCGGACGACGACGGTCTGGCCGACGCTGGCATCGGCGTTGAGTCGGGCGACGGCGAGGCCGCGCCGGATGTCGCTCCACTCGGCCTCGGCGGGCGCCCGGGCCGACCATCCGCGCGGAGCCCCGAGACCTTCACCCAGGAAGGGACGCTGGTCGAGCAGCTCGATCCCAAGCCCGTCGAGGGTGGCGATGATTGCCTGCGCGATGTTGCCGTCGAGCAGGGCGCCGGCTCGGGTGGCCATGGTGGCGTGGGCGTCGTCGGTCTCGCTCGCCGCCAGCAGGTCGGTCATCCAGAACTTGCCGGAGAACAGCATGGCCGACACGCCTTCACGGCTCAGCGCCGCCACCACCGGGCCCATGGCATCGATGCGAGAGGGGATCACGGCGTCGGCGCCGGCCCCGAGGTCGACCGCGCCGGGAAACGTGAACGCGACGATCCGCCATCCCTGCCGGCGCGCCTGGGCCGCCATCCGGGCCGGCAGCGAGCCGGTACCGCACATCAGCCCCAGCGCGCGCATCGCCTCGCTAGCACGGGTCGCGCCAGGCCACCTCGGGCACGCCGTCGCGGATCATCCGCTCGATCTCCAGCGCCAAGGCCAGCGAGCGGAGGTCGTCCTGCCGGGCGATCTCCACCGGCTCCCCCGCCCGTCGGCGGCGGGTGGCAGCCGATCAGGTGCTGGATCTCGAGCTTGAGTGGATTGTCGCGGTGCACCTTGAGGTGCTCCACGAACGAGGCCCTGCCGGTAGCGGATGGAGTCCCGGTTCATCGTGTACTCCTGGGCGGCCCGCTTGTAGATGTGGATGTCCTGCTCGGTGTAGTCGAGCACGATGTAGGCGTCGGGCTGGGTGATGGCCAGCGTGCGGATCTTCTCCTCGGTGGCCCGGCTGGCCGCGATGGTGGCGATGGCGCCCGACTCGAAGCGGAGCTGCACGGTGGCGACGTCGGCGACCTCGCTGTGAACGCAGGCGCCCTGGGCGGCCAGCCGTACCGGGGAGGCGTCGACGAGGCCGAGCACGATATCGATGTCGTGGATCATGAGGTCCATCACCACCGTGTCCTTCTGCACGCGGGGCACGAACGGCCCCAGCCGGCGGGACTCGATGAGGATGGGCGCGGTCACCAGATGCTTGAGCTCGTCCACGGCGCCGTTGAACCGCTCGACGTGGCCCACGTGCAGGATCGCCCCCGTCCGGGCGGCGATGGCGAACAGCTCCCGCGCCTCTTCGAGCGTCGGCGTCATCGGCTTCTCGACGAGGACGCTGATCCCCGCCTCCAGCAGGTCCCGGGCGACGTGGAAGTGCTGCTCGGTCGGCACCGCCACGCTGGCCACGTCGACCAGCCCGATCAGGGCCCGGTGGTCGTCGAAGGCGCGCGTCTCGTAGCCGGCCGCGACCGTGCGGGCCCGGCCGGCGTCGATGTCGGCGACGCCGACCAGCTCGACGTCGGCCAGCTCGGCGTACACGAGCACGTGATACTGCCCCATGTGGCCGGTGCCGACCACGCCGGCCCGGATGCGTCCGTTGACAGCCATCAGGACGTCACCTCCTCGGTGTCGGCGGCGGACTCCAGCGATGCGCCCGGCCCCTTGCAGATGCCGTGGCGGGTCGCGCCGGCGATGAAGTCGAGCAGCGTGAGCACGGGCGGGCTCGGCGGCAGCTCTTCGCGGATGCGCTCCACCGCCCGCGGCGGCGTGAGCCCACTGCGGTAGAGGAGGCGGTGGGCGTCCTGCAGGACGCGCCGGTCGGCCGGCCCCATGCCGGCTCGCCGCATCCCGATCACGTTCACGCCCCGGGTCGTAGCCGGCTGGCCGTCGACGATCATGTACGGCGGCACGTCGGCGTTCACCTTGGCCATGCCGCCGATGTAGGCGCCGGTTCCCACCCGGGTGAACGGCACCATGCCGACCATGCCGCCGATGGTGGCGCGGTCGCCGATCTGGCAGTGGCCAGTGATGCCGGCGTAGTTGATGACGATGACGCCGTCACCGAGCCGGCTGTCGTGGGCGACGTGGGCCAGGCCCATCACCAGGCAGTCCCGGCCGATCTCGGTCCACCCCTCGGGTGCCGTCGCGCGGTGGACGGTCACGTACTCGCGCAGCACGCTGCCGGCGCCGACCCGCACGCCCGACGGCGTGCTCGCCTTGAATTTCAGGTCTTGGGGGACACCGCCCAGCACGACGCCGTGACCGATGCGTACGCCCGCCGCCAGCTCCACCCGGCCCTCCAGGATCACGTGATGACCGAGCTCGACGTCGTCGCCGAGGACCACGTCGGGCCCCAGGATCGTGTAGGCACCGACGCGCGCTCGAGCGCCGAGACGGGCGCCCGGGTCGATGACGGCGGTGGGGTGGATCGTGCCGCTCACGCCGCGCCCCCCGAGGGCTCGCGGTCGCCGGGCGCGCCGGCCAGGCGCTCGAGCCGCTCCTCCAGCGCCCGGACCCGCCGGAGCAGCTCGGGCAGCCGAGCCTGGGCGGCGATGATGCGGCGGGCCTGCATGGTCGGTCTCGCCGGCGTTCCCATCAGCCGGGCGCCGGGCTCGATGCTGCTCGCGATCCCGGCCTGAGCGCCGACGACGACCCCGTCGCCGATGGTGAGGTGATCGGCGACACCGACCTGCCCGGCCAGCACCACGCCGCGGCCCACTCGCACGGAGCCGGCAATGCCGACCTGCGCCACGAGCAAGGAGTGCTCGCCCACCTCGACGTTGTGGCCAATCTGCACGAGGTTGTCGATCTTGGTACCCCGCCGGACAATGGTGTCGCCGAAGGTCGCACGGTCGATCGTGGTATTCGCGCCGATCTCCACATCGTCCTCGATCACCACTCCGCCCACCTGGGGGATCTTGCGGTGGGCGCTTCCGTCATACGCGAAGCCAAAGCCGTCGGCACCCAGCACGGCCCCGGCGTGGATGACGACTCGACGGCCGATCCGCACGCCCTCGCACAGGCTCACGTGGGGGTAGACGATCGTTCCCTCGCCGATCTCCACGCCGGGGCCCACGTACACCAGCGCGTGCAGGCGGACGCCGGGACCGATGACCGCGCCCGCCTCCACTACGGTGAGCGGTCCGACGGCCGCGGTCGGATCGACTCGGGCCCCGGTCGCCACCACCGCGGTACGATCGACACCGCCCGGGGCCGAGGCCCGCGGATGGAAGAGCAGCAGCAGGTCGATCAACGCCTGCTGCGGTGCCGCGCACCGCAGGGTGGGACCGGGCAGATCCGCCACGTCGGTGCCAGCCAGGAAGGCGCCCGCCCGGGAAGCCCGAGCCGCCTCCAGGTAGCGCGCGTCGGTCAGGAACGAGATCTGGTCGGGACCGGCGCTGTCGAGCGGCGCCACACCCGTGACGATCCGGGTCGGATCACCGTCGAGCCGTGCCTGCAGCGCGTTCGCGAGCTCGCCGAGCGTGAACCCGGCTCTGGTCATTGCTCCCTACGGTTTCTTCGTCGGTCCGGTCGCCGGCGGGGCAGCCGCCGGTCCTTTGGGTGCCTGCTGATCATACGCGCGGATGACCTCGTCGGTCAGGTCGGCCTCGGCGGCGGCATAGATGACGCCGGCGCCGCGCTTCTCCACGATCATGTAGTAGTTCCTCTCCTTGCCGACCCGGTCGATGATGCCCGAGACGTCCTGGAGGACCTTCTGCAGGAGGACCGACTCCTTCTTCTCCAGCTCCTTCTGGAAGTCGTCGGCCAGGCGGGCGGCGTCACGCCGCTTGCGCTCGAACTGCTCCTGCTTTTCCCGGCGCGCGTCGGCGGTGAGCAGGGCCCCCTTCTTCTCGATGTCCTCGCGCAGCTTCTCCAGCTCGACGCGGCGACCATCCATCTCCTTCTGCATCGCCGCCTTCTCCCGCTCGAGCTGCTCGCGCGCGGCCACCCCGGCCGCCGACCGAGCCAGCACACGCTGCACGTCGATGTAGGCGATGCGCTGCAGCCCACCCCCGGGCGCCGGCGCTTGCGCACGGGCCACCCCCATCGTCGCGGTCAGCACGATGCCCAGGACCACGGTGAACCTCAACCCAGCCTTCATCCATCCCTCCTCAGAACGGTGAGCCCACCGAAAATTGAATGGCGCCGAAATCCTCGCCCTTGCGGCGGTCGAGGTTGATACCGTAGTCGACCCGGATCGGCCCGAACGGCGACTGCCAGCGAATGCCGGCGCCGGCCGCCTCCCGCGTATTGCCGAGGTCGAACTTCGTCGTGAACCCGTACACGTTGCCGATATCGAAAAACGCCGCCGCCCGGAAGTTGAACGGCAGCGGGACCAGGTATTCCAGGTTCCCCAACACCTCGGTGGTGCCGCCGATGCGGTTCCCGTCGTCGTCGACGGGGGAGATCTTCCGGGCCTTGAAGCTCCGGATGGTGTTGGGGCCGCCGAGATAGAACCGCTCGAACACGGGGAGCGGCTCGTCTGACCAGCCGAAACCGTACCCGACCTCGGCCCGGCCCGACAGGATGTGCCCGAACCAGATCGGCTTGAAGTAGGTGGTGGCGGCGATCGCTTTCACAAACTGCGAGTCGCCCCCGAGGCCGGCGAAGTCCAGGGTCATCACCGTGAGGCCGCCCTTGGTGGGCGCCGAGATGTTGTCCCGGCTGTCGCGGGTGACCCCGAACGTGATGGCCGAGGTCACCCGGGTGCCCTCCTCGTCCTTCAGCAGGGGGTCCGCGGTGTCTTCGACGTCGCTGATGTCGTCGTTGGTCAATCGGTACGAGAGCTGCCAGCGCCAGTACTCCTGGAACGGATGGCTCAGGCGCAGCGTGGTACCCAGCGAGTCGTAGTCGTACTCGTCGAACTCGCGTCTGATGTTGAACAGGTCGAAGCCGGCCGCCAAGGGCCGGTCGAACAGCCAGGGCTCGGTGAAGCTGATGATCCCCTGCTGGGTTTCGCCGCCGGCCCGGATGCGCAGCGAGAGCTGCCAGCCACGGCCCAGGAAGTTGTTCTGGGAAATGTCGAGGGTCCCGACGAAGCTGTCGACGGAAGAGAAGCCGCCGCCGATGGAGAAGATGCCGGTCGGCCGCTCGGTGACGTCGACGTTCACGAGGATGCGGTTCTTGTCGGTCCCGGGCTGGGTGGTGACGTTCACCACGTCGAAGTAGCCCAGGTTGACCAGCCGCTGGCGGGCCCGCTGCAGCTTCTGCAGCGTGAACAGGTCGCCCTCCACGAACGGAATCTCGCGGCGCAGGATACTTGTCCTCACTGCGCGTGTTGCCCGTGATGTTGATACGCTCGACGTAGACTTCGGGCCCCTCGCCGATCTCGAGGGAGACGTCGACCGTCGTCCCCGACTGTCTGATCGGTACGGGGAATGACGTCGGCGGAGGCCCGACCGATGGTGCTGTAGAGATCGGTGACGTTGCGGACACCGTCCCGCAGCGCCGAACGGGAGAACACGTCGCCGCTCTTGAAGCCGAGCTGGCGGCGAATCTCCTCCTCGGGCACCAGGGTCACCCCGCTGACCTTGATGGTGCCGACCCGGTACTGGGCACCCTCGACCACGTCGATGGTGATGGTCACCCGGGCCTTGTCGCGGTCGACGCTGGTGTCGTACCGACTCCACGCGCATCTGCACGAAGCCGTGGTCTTGGTAGAGGCTGAGGATGCGCTCGATGTCCTCGTCGAGCTTCTGCCGCTGGACGGTGCCGCGCAGGATGTAGTACTGACGCTCCTTGACCGCCATCACTTCCTTGATCTGCTTGTCCTTCAGCCCGGTATTGCCCCGGATGACGATCTTGTCGATGGTGATCCGCCGACCCTCGTTGATCGCGAACACCACCTTGACGTCGCCGTCCTCGAACTTCTCGACCTCGGCGCTGATCTGGACTTCGAAGTACCCCTCGTCCTCATAGGCGTCCTTCAGCTTCTCACGCCCGCGCTGCACGTCCACCGGGTTGTAGACACTGCCGAGCTTGAGGTCGATCTTCTCCTGGAGCTCGGTGGTGCCGAGCTTGGAATTGCCGGTGAACTCGAGGTCACGGACGAACGGACGCTCGACCACCACGAACGTCACCTTCACCCCGCCCTCGAAGTCCTCGACCTTCATTTGGACGTCGTCGAAGAAGCCGAGGCCGAAGATGGCGCGGAGGTCCTCCGAAGCCTGAGAGGGATTGAAGGGCTGGCCGACCGTGGACCGCACGCGGCCCGCGATGACGGCCTCCTGCACGCGCCGGTTTCCCTCGACGGCGAGCTCCCGGATGAGGATGGGCCGGCCGCCCTGGCGTGGTTGGGGCTGGGCGTGGACAACCGTCACGAACGTCGCCAGCGTCGCCAGCACGGCCACACACGTCCGACGTACACGCCCTCGCGGCGTCACCGGACCGTTCAGACTCGTGCTAGCTGCCGATCAGTGCTCAGCAAGCTCGAGCGGCGCATCGGCGGCCTGGGGCGGCGCTTCGCGGAACACGAAGTTGCCCCCTTCCACGTCGACTTCGATACGAGCACTGTCGACGAGTTGGCCCCGAACGATGGCTTCCGCCAGCGGATCCTCGATATGCTTCTGGATCGTCCGGCGGAGTTGCCGGGCGCCGTAGGTCGGTCGTACCCCTTCTCGAGCAGAGCATTCTCCGCCGTCGGCGTGAGGATGAGCTCGATCCCTTTCTCGGTGAGCTGCTTGTTGATGCGCGTGATCATGAGGCTGATGATGCTCTTGATGTGCTGTTCGGCCAGTGCGTGGAAGACGATGATGTCGTCGATCCGGTTGAGGAACTCCGGCCGGAACGCCCGCTTCATCTCCTCCATCACGCGCTCCTTCATCTTCTCGTAGGACTGCTCGTCCGACTCGGCCAGGAAGCCCGGGCGACGTCCGCTTGCCGATCAGGCTGGTACCGAGGTTGGACGTCATGATCAGGATCGTGTTCTTGAAGTCGACCACGTGGCCCAGTGAGTCCGACAGCCGGCCGTCATCGAGGACCTGCAGCAGCATGTTGAAGACATCCGGGTGCGCCTTCTCGATCTCGTCGAAGAGCACGACCGAGTAGGGGCGGCGCCGCACCTTCTCGGTCAGGAACCCGCCCTCTTCGTAGCCGACGTAGCCGGGAGGGGCCCCGAGCAGCCGCGAGACCGAGAACTTCTCCATGTACTCGGACATGTCGACCCGGATCAGGGCGTTCTCGTCGCCGAACAGGTACTCGGCGAGGGCCCGGGCCAGCTCGGTCTTGCCGACACCGGTTGGGCCCAGGAAGATGAACGAGCCGACCGGGCGCTTGGCGTCCTTCAGCCCGGCCCGCGAGCGCCGGATGGCCCGGGACGACCGCCTTCACGGCGTCGTCCTGGCCGACGATGCGGCCGTGGAGGGCGTCCTCCATGCGGGCGAGCTTGGCCGACTCCTTCTCCTCGAGCTTGGACAGCGGGATGCCCGTCCAGCGGGAGACGATGTACTCGATGTCCTCCTCGCCCACCGACTGCGACGCCCTTGCCCTTGGTCCGCTCCCACTCCCGCTTCATCTCCTCCTCGCGATGCTGGAGGAGCTTTTCCTTCTCGCGGAGCGACGCGGCCTTCTCGAACTCCTGCGCCTCGAGGTACATGTCCTTCTCGCGGACGCACCCGCTCGAGCTCCTTGCTCGAGCTCCTTGAGCTCGGCCGGCGGGGTCAGCGCCATCAGGCGGGTGCGCGACGAGGCCTCGTCGATGACGTCGATGGCCTTGTCGGGAAGCTGGCGATCCGTGATGTAGCGGTCGGCCAGCTTGACGGCGGCGTCGATGGCCTGCTCGGTGATCTTCACGCGATGGTGCGCCTCGTACTTGTGGCGCAGGCCCTTGATGATCTCGACCGCCTCGGGGACCGACGGCGCCTTGACGATGACCGGCTGGAAGCGACGCTCGAGGGCGCCGTCCTTCTCGATGTACTTGCGGTACTCGTCCAGCGTGGTGGCCCCGATGGTCTGGATCTCGCCGCGCGACAGCGCCGGCTTGAGCATGTTGGAGGCGTCGATCGCGCCCTCGGCGGCGCCGGCGCCGATGAGGGTGTGCAGCTCGTCCAGGAAGAGGACGACGTTCTCCGACTGCCGGATCTCCTTCATGACCGCCTTCAGGCGCTCCTCGAACTGGCCGCGATACTTGGTGCCGGCCACGAGGGCGCCGAGGTCGAGCTGCAGGAGCCGCTTGTTGACGAGGACGTCGGGGACGTCGTGGGTGATGATCTTCTGGGCCAGCCCCTCGACGATGGCGGTCTTGCCCACGCCGGGCTCGCCGATCAGGACCGGGTTGTTCTTGGTCCGCCGGGCCAGGATCTGGATGACGCGCTCGATCTCCGGTCTCGCGCCCGATGACCGGGTCGAGCTTGCTCTCGCGGGCGAGCTGGGTGAGGTCACGGGCGAACTCGTCGAGCACGGGCGTCTGCGAGCGCTTCTTCGGCCGGGGGTAGTACTGGTCACCGAGCAGGGCCAGCGTCTCCTGGCGTACCTCGTCCAGCCGGGCGCCGAGCGACTCGAGGATCTTGGCGGCGATGGACTGCCCTTCCTTCATGAGGCCCAGCAGCAGGTGCTCGGTGCCGATGTAGTTGTGGCCGAGCTGGCGCGCCTCTTCGATGGACAGCTCGAGGACGCGCTTGGCCTGCGGGGTGAACGGGACCTCGCCGAACGTGAGGGTCTTGGGGAATCCGGCGAGCGCGCGCTCGACCTCGGCTTTGACGGTCTCCAGGCGAAGTCCGAGACGCTGCAGGACCGCGGTGGCGATCCCTTCGCCGTCGCGGATCAGCCCGAGCAGGATGTGCTCGGTCCCTACGAAGTCGTGGCGGAACCGACCCGCTTCCTCGCGAGCCAGAATGATGACCCGTCGCGCCCGTTCGGTGAACCGTTCAAACACTTGGACCCCCTCGCCCCTTTCGTCGCCGAAGGCGCCGTTTCCCCTGTTAGGACGGCTAGTTATCGAAGCTGAAATCAGTATATCCCGCGGTTTCGACCGCCGCTAGCCTTTTTCTTCACTAGCCGTTACCTCTGCGAATCCGCCTCCATCCCCTACAAGGGCAACCCGAGCGTGCCTTCCGACGTTCCGGTCACCTCGCGCGCGCGTCCGTCGACGAGGCGATAGATACGGTCCGCCCGCCGCGCCAGCTCGGGGTTGTGGGTGGCAATCAGGAAGCCGATACCGCGCTCGGCCTGCAGCTGGACGAACAGGTCGTAGACGACTTCGCTCGTCTTTGGATCGAGATTGCCGGTCGGCTCGTCGGCCAGGATGACGCGCGGCCCGTTCATGAGCGCCCGCGCGATGGCCACCCGCTGCTGCTCGCCGCCCGACAGCTCGCCGGGCCGATGATCCAGCCGATCGCCCAGCCCGACCTCGGCGAGCGCCGCCGCCGCCGGTCGCGCGCCTCCCGGCGCGGGCGGCGCGCGATCAGCGCCGGCAGCATCGCGTTCTCGAGGGCCGACATCTCGCCCAGCAGGTTGTAGAACTGGAAGACGAAGCCCACCTCCTGCCGCCGGTAGCGCGCCAGCCCCGCCTCGTTCCGCGCGAACAGGTCCTCGCCCTGGAAGAGCACGCGACCGGCCGAGGGCCGGTCGAGGGCGCCGAGCAGGTGCAGCAGCGTCGACTTGCCGACGCCGGAGGCGCCGACGAGCGCGACCACCTCGCCGGCGCCGACCGAGATCGAGGCGCCCCGCAGCACGCGCACCACCTCCGGCCCGGTGCGGTACTCGCGTCTCCAGCTCCTCGCCGACGAGCAGCGGCTCACTCATATCGCAGCACATCGACCGGCTGCAGGCGCGCCGGCCCGGCGGGCGGGAATGATCGTCGCGAGGAACGACAGGACGAGCGTGGCGCCGACGATGGCCAGCGAAGTCCGAGGATGTCAGCTTCATCGGCAGGTAGTCGATCTGGTAGACGTCGCCGGCGAGCCGGATGATCTGGTAGGTGTTCTGGACCCAGATGATGGCCAGGCCCACGAGCGCTGCCGGCCAGCGTGCCGACCACGCCGATCGTCATCCCGACCGTGAAGAAGACGGCGCGTGATCGAGCCCGCCGGTAGCGCCGATCGACTTGAGGATGCCGATCTCCTTGCGCTTCTCGGCCACCAGGAGCACCAGGTGGCCGATGATCGCGAAGGCCGCGACCAGCACGATGATGGTGACGATGACGAACAGCGCGAGCTTCTCGAGCTGCAGCGCGGCGAACAGGTTGCGGTTCATCTCCATCCAGTCGCGCATCCAGTAGGTGACGCCCAGCCGGGCGCCGATGACTCGCCCCACCGCCTTGGCGTCGAAGGGATCGAGCGAGCTTCACCTCGACGCCGGTGACGCCGATCGCCAGCCCGGCGAACTCCTGGGCAGCGGCCAGCGGCAGTGTAGGCGAGCGACGAGTCGTACTCGTGCATGCCGACCTCGATGGTGCCCGCCACCATGAAGCGGCGCATCTTGGGCACCATGCCGACCGCGGTCATGGCACCCTTGCGGCGAGATGACCGTCACGGAGTCTCCGGGCAACACTCCGAGGCATCCGCGCCAGCTCGACGCCGAGCAGGATGCCGCTCACCGCCCTCGGCGAAGCGCTCGATCCGCCCGCCGCGCAGCTGGGCGGCCAGGTCGCTGCGCGCACGGCGGCGTCGCTGGTGTCGACACCGCGGAGGAGCCCGCCGTGGGCGTCGCCGCCCGGCGCTCGTGAACAGCGCCTGCTGCAGCACGAACGGCGTGGCGGCCCGGACGCCGCGCACCTGCGCGAACCCTCGCCGCCACTGCGGCCGGCGTCGAGCCATGCCGGCGGCGGCCGGTCTGAAACACGAGCAGGTGCGGGTTGGCGGCGATGATCCGGTCCCGGATACCGTCCTGGAAGCCGGTCATGACGGCCAGCACGACGATCAGCGCGGCCACGCCGAGGAACACACCGCCCACGCCGATCCACACGAAGAGCGAGAGGTTGGCCCGCTTGCCGCGCGAGCCCAGGTAGCGCAGCCCGAGGAACAGCTCGTACGGCAACCCCTGCCTCACGAGCCCGGCGCCTCCGGGCGCAGGTGCGGGAAGAGGATGACCTCCCGGATCGACGGCTGATCGGCGAACAGCATCACGAGCCGATCGATGCCGATCCCCTCCCCCGCCGTCGGCGGCATCCCGTACTCGAGCGCGCGCACGTAGTCCTCGTCCAGCCAGTGGGCCTCGTCGTCGCCGCGGGCGCGCCAGGGCCGCCTGCTCCTCGAAGCGACCGACGCTGGTCGACCGGATCGTTGAGCTCGCTAGTAGGCGTTGGCGAGCTCGCGGCAGCCGACGTAGAGCTCGAACCGGTCCACCAGCCGCGGGTTGTCGCGCTTGCGCTTGGCCAGCGGCGACAGCTCGATCGGGAAGTCGGTGATGAACGTGGGCTGCACCAGGGTCGGCTCCACGAGCTCGTCGAACACGTCCTTCCAGATCTTGTCGGCGGGCCCGCCGACGCCGTCGAGGCCACGGGCGGCGGCCGCCCGGGCCAGCGACGCCGCGTCCGTCTCCGGCGTGACGACCACCCCGAGCGCCTGGGAGAGCGCCTCGAAGAACGGCAGCCGCCGCCACGGGGGCGTGAGGTCGACCGCGTGCTCGCCCCAGGTCAGCTGGAGCGTGCCCAGCAGCGACTGGGCCAGCTCGGCGAAGAGGGTCCTCGGTCAGCTCCATCAGATCGTTGTAGTCGGCGTAGGCCTGGTAGAACTCCAGCATCGTGAACTCGGGATTGTGGCTGCGTGGACACGCCCTCGTTGCGGAAGCTGCGGCTGATCTCGTAGACGCGCTCGAAGCCGCCCACGACCAGGCGCTTGAGGTAGAGCTCGGGCGCGATGCGCAGGTAGAGACGCATGTCGAGGGCGTTGTGGTGCGTCTTGAACGGCCGGGCGGTGGCCCCGCCCGGGATCGGCTGCATCATCGGCGTCTCGACCTCGAGGAAGCCGCGGGCGTCGAGGAAGGCCGCGGATGGCCTGGATGATGCGCGAGCGCAGCAGGAAGATCTCGCGCGACGTCGGGGTTGACGACGAGGTCGACGTAGCGCTGGCGGTAGCGCGTCTCCACGTCCTTGAGGCCGTGCCACTTCTCCGGCAGCGGCCGCAGCGACTTGGCCAGGAACGTCGAACGCCTTGACCGCCACCGTGAGCTCGCCAGTCCGCGTGCGCATCATGTCGCCGGTGACGCCGATGAAGTCGCCCAGATCGAGCTCGGTGAAGAGCGGATAGTCGTCGCCGAGCTGGTCGCCCCGCGCGTAGAGCTGGATCCGACCCGTCTGGTCCATCAGATGCGCGAAGCACGTCTTGCCGTGGTGGCGCAGGGCCACGACGCGGCCGGCCAGGCTGACCGGGCCCAGCGCCCGCAGCTCGCTCCTCGGTGGCCGCGCCCAGCCGCGCCTGGAGCGTGGCCGGCCCAGTGACTGACCGGATAGCGGGCGCCGAAGGGATCGACGCCGCGCCGCGCGCAGCGCCGTCCAGCTTCTCGTGGCGGAGGCGGATCAGCTCGTTGCTCGGGGCGTCCGGCTCGCTCACGCCGGCCGATCGCTCGCTCGCCCACAGCAGGAAGGCCTGGATGAATGGGTCGATGTCGCCGTCCATCACCGCCTCGACGTTGCCGATCTCGAGATCCGGTGCGGTGGTCCTTGATGAGCTGGTAGGGATGGAAGGTGTAGGAGCGGATCTGGCTGCCGAAGGCGATCTCCTTCTTGGCCCCGGTCAGCTCGGCCAAGCTCTTCCTTCTGCTTCTTCTCGGCCATCTCGTACAGGCGGGCCTTGAGGATCCGCATGGCGGTGTCGCGGTTGCGGAGCTGCGAACGCTCGTTCTGGCAGGAGACCACGATGCCGGTCGGTAGATGGGTGATGCGTACCGCCGAGTCGGCGGTGTTGACACCCTGCCCGCCCGGGCCCGAGGAGCGGAAGACGTCGATGCGCAGATCGTCGTCGCGAATCTCGACCTCGACGTCGTCCACCTCCGGCATCACCGAGACCGACGCGAAGCTGGTCTGCCGGCGGCTGGAGGCGTCGAACGGCGAGATGCGGATGAGCCGGTGGACGCCGGCCTCGCCCTTGAGGTAGCCGTAGGCGTACTCGCCGGTCACCTCGATCGTGACGGACTTGATGCCCGCTTCCTCGCCGGGGAGCAGGTCGACCACCTCGGCCTTGAAGCCCGAGCGCTCGCACCAGCGCAGGTACATGCGCATGAGCATCTGGGCCCAGTCCTGGGACTCGGTGCCGCCGGCCCCGGGGTGGATGGACACGATGCGCGGCCTTGCGGGTCGTGGGAACCCGACAGCATGACCTTCAGCTCGAACTCGTCGAGCTCGCGCCGGAGCTCGGCCGACGCCCTCGGTGATCTCGGCGTCGAGGCTGCCGTCGTCACCGGCCTCCTGTGGCCAGCTCAGAGCAGACGGCGAGGTCGGAGGCCTGGGTGTTCAGCTGGCTCGACGCGCTCGACGGTGCGGGAGAGCTCGGTGCGCTCGCGGATCAGCTCCTGGGCGCGGCGGTTGTCTTCCCAGAATGCCGGCGCGGCCATCTCGGTGTCGAGCGCGGCCAGCCGCTGCTCCTTGGCGGGGAGGTCAAAGATGCCCCCGGAGCTCGTCCACGCGCCGGGTCGAGCTCGCCCACGTCGCGCTTCAGCTCGCCGAGCATGCGCGATCCTCCGGACGCAGGCCACGCCGACCGCGACGGCGGCGAGCGGCGAGCGAGGCCCAGGCGAGCCAGTCGCCCGAGCCGCGTGAGAGCGTCCGGCCCTCGCCGCAGCGGGAGCCGATCGCTGATGACGCCGCGCCGAAAAGAGCCGAGGTGGCGCACGACCTGCCCGCTGGGCGCGATGAAGCGCCGAGACGCCGGTGTTGGCCGCCCGCACGATCGCGATGCGGTGCTCCACCGCCCGGAACGAGTACATCGCCAGGTGCTGCCCGGGCCCGCTCGTGCGTCCGAACCACCCGTCGTTCGTCATGTTGACCATCAACGCGCGCGCCGTTGTTCACGAACTCGCGGAAGAGGTCGGGGAAGATGACCTCGTAACAGATCACGACGCCGAACGGGGCGCGGCGGACCCGGAAACACGACGGCATGCGGAGCCGGGCTCCAGATCGGCGATGAACTCCGCCCAGCCCCGCACGAACCCGATCAGCTCCCGAGAGCGGCACGTATTCTCCGAACGGAACGAGGTGAATCTTATCATACTTGACCCACGATCCCCGGTCGGTCAGCGAGAAACGCGGTGTTCGGGAAGCGGTCCGGACGGCCCGTCCACCGCGTCGATGGAGCCGACCAGCAGCGGCATGCCGATCTCGCCCGACAGCGCGGCGAGCAGCCGGCGAGCAGGTCGGGGTCGCGCCGCAAGAACGATCGGCGCCGCCGTCTCCGGCCACAGGATCAGCGGCCGGCCGCTCGCGCGCCGCCTCGCGCGTCAGCTGCTCGTAGATCTCGAGGATCTGACGCGTGCCGAGGCGGGGTCCAACTTGATGCGGCTGCTCGATCGACGGCTGGATGACCGCCACCGGCACCTCGCCCGCGCGGCGGCGGCGCGCCGAGGCGCCAGAGCCCGAAGCCGAGTGTCGCGCCGAGCAGCGCGCCGCCGATGGCCAGCCCGGTCAGCGCGCGCCGCCACCCGAGCAGGAGCACCGGCGAGGGCGGCGTTGACGGCGACGAGCACCAGGGAGACCGCGTGGACGCCGCCCAGCTCGGCGATCTGGATGACCGGCAGCCGCAGGTGCTGCGAGTACCCGAGCGTGCCCCACGGGAAGCCGCCCAGCAGGTGGCCGCGCAGCCACTCGCCCGCCGACCCAGAGAAAGGGCGCCGAGGCCAGCGCCCACGCGATCGACGCCGGCCCGCGCAGCCAGGCCATGAGCCCGCAGACGACGCCGATGTAGAGGCCGCAGTACGCCGGCGAGCGCAGCGTCGGCAGCCACGTGAGCGGCCACGGGATCGCGCTGAAGGTCTGGAAGGTGTGGTTGAGCCAGCGCAGCAGCACGAGGAAGAAGACCGTGCCGTAGAGCCAGCCCCAGACGAACGCCATCCGCGGCGCGGGCCCCGAGCGCGACGATGAACAGCGGCACCAGCGCGATCCACGCCCCGCCGTCCCAGTCCGTCCGCGGAAAGGCCAGCGCCGAGGACGCCGGCGCTGCCGACCAGCAGCGCCGGTGGGCGCCGAGGTGCGAGCCGCATCAGGCGTCCGGCGGCCAGGCGGTCGGCGAGGAAGCGCGGCAGGCCCGCGCCTCGAGGATCTTCCGGCGCGCGGCTGGCGACATCGTAGTCGACCCGGCGGATGCTGCAGGCGGCCGGCCTCGACGTCCCAGAGTCGCGTAGGCCGCGCGCGGGTCGCGGTCGCGCGGCTGGCCCACGCTGCCCACGTTGACGAGGTAGCGCCGGCCGCGCTCGGCCTGCACGAGCCGCGACGCCAGGCCGGTGCTCCGGGCCGGAGGAGCCCAGCGACCAGACGCCCGGCAGGTGGCGAATGGCCCGACGAAGCAGCAGCGGCGTCGCGAAGGCGCCGAACGCCGCGAAGCCCGTCCTCGGCGGTGACCAGATAGTCCCACTCGCTCCGGGCTCGACCGGCGAGGCGTGCACGAGGGTAGCGTCGGCGATCTCCGCGTCAGCGGCAGCGCGATCAGGTAGGCCCGGTGGTCGTCGTCCAGTCGCTCCTGCGTCCACTCCGCCGCCGCCCGCGCGTAGTGGTTGAACCAGGTCGATGCGCAGCCGGCCCGCCACCGCGTACTCGTGATTGCCGGCCACGCTGGCCTCGGCCCGCTCGGCCACCAGGTCCACGCAGGCCAGCGGATCGGCACCGTAGCCGACCGTGTCCCCCAGGCAGAGCACGCCGTCGACCTGGTCCGCGCAGTCGGCGAGCACCGCGCGCAGGGCCTCGAGGTTGCCATGAATGTCCGACAGGATCGCGTACCGCACGGCGGCCGGCCGGCTCAGGCAGACGCGGGTCGGTGCTCGCGCTGTGGATCCGATCGAGCACGCCGTTGATGAAGCGGCTCGACTCGGTCGTGCCGAACTTCTTGGCGATCTCGAGGGCCTCGTTGATGGCCGACTTTGGGAGGGACGTCGGGCTGCCAGAGCAGCTCGTAGACCGCCATGCGGAGGATGTTGCGATCGACCACCGCCATCCGGTCCAGGTCCCAGTTCTCGGCGTACTGGGCGATGAGCTCGTCGATCTTGCCCTGCTGCTGCTTGCTACCCCGCACCAGCGTCTCGGCGAAGGCGCGCGTGGCGGGGTCCACCGGATGGCGCTGCCAGAACTCGCCCTCGAAGTGGGGTCGGATCACTCGGCCCCGTGCACGTCGAGCTGGTAGAGGAACTGCAGCGCGACCTCCCGGGCCTTGCGACGCTTGCCCATCTTACTTCTCGGCGCCGCGCCGCTGGCGTGCGTGACCGTCACGCCTCCCCCGCCCCGCCGCGCGCCGTGCTCGCGGACGAACGCCGCCATCTCGACCGCCGCCTCGGCGGCCTCCTCGCCCCGGTTGCCGACGGCGCCGCCCGCGCGCGCCCAGGCCTGCTCCTCGGTCAGCGCGGTGATCACCCCGAACGTCACCGGCAACCCGGTGTCGAGGGCCACCCGCTGGATGCCGGCCGCCGCCTCGCCGGCCACGAAGTCGAAGTGCGGGCGTCTCGCCCTTGATCACGCAGCCCACGCAGACGATCGCCTCGAAGCGCCCCGTCCGAGCCAGGCGGGCAGCCGCCTGGGGCAGCTCGAAGGAGCCGGGCACCCAGTGCACCTCGACCGCCTCGTCGGGAAGCCCGGCCGAGGACAGCGCGCGGAGGGCGCCGGAGAGCAGGCGCTTGCTGATGCGCTCGTTGAAGCGCGCCGCCACGACGGCGAAGCGGGCATCGGGACGCCGGGACTCGAGCCGATCACGCCGGAGGGGACGCGGGGCGCGACCGGCCATGGTCAGTCGGGCAGCGAGGAGAGCAGGTGACCGAGCTTGTCGCGCTTGGTACTCAGGTACTTGCGGTTCTCCGGATTGGCCGGCACTTCAAGGGGGACCCGCTCGACCACCTGCAGGCCGTAGCCGTCGATCCCGGCCCGCTTCGTAGGGTTGTTCGTCAGCAGACGGAGATTGCGGAGCCCCGAGGTCGACCAGGATCTGGGCGCCGATGCCGTAGTCGCGCAGGTCGGCCTTGAAGCCGAGCGCGTGGTTGGCCTCCACGGTGTCCTTGCCCTGGTCCTGCAGCTCGTAGGCGCGGATCTTGTTGTGCAGGCCGATCCCCCGCCCCTCCTGGCGCAGATACACGATCACTCCGCGCCCCGGCTTCCTTGATGATCGCCATCGCCTTGAGCAGCTGGGAGCCGCAGTCGCAGCGCAGCGACTGGAAGACATCGCCGGTCAGGCACTCGGAGTGCATGCGCACGAGCACCGGGGTCTCGCCGGCCACCTCGCCCATGACGAGAGCCAGATGGATGCCGCTCGTCCACCGTGGCCTCGTAGGCGACGGCCGTGAACTCTCCGAATTCCGTGGGCAGCCGGGTGGATCGCGATGCGCCGCACCAGGCTCTCCTTGCGGGTGCGGTACTCGATGAGGTCCTTGATCGTGATCATCTTGAGGCCGTGCCGGCGGGCCAGGTCGGTGAGCTGGGGCAGCCGCGCCATGTCGCCCTGCTCGTCGAGCACCTCGCAGATGACGCCGGCCGGGTAGCAGCCGGCCATCCGGGCGAGGTCGACGGCCGCCTCGGTGTGGCCGGCGCGCCGGAGCACGCCGCCGTCCATCGCGCGCAGCGGAAAGATGTGGCCGGGCACGGTCAGGTCCTCGGCGCCCATGGAAGGGTCGACCAGCGTGCGGATGGTGACGGCGCGGTCGTAGGCGGAGGTGCCGGTGCGTCACGCCGCGGCGGGCGTCGACCGTGACCGTGAAGGCGGTGCCCATCGGCGCGGTGTTCTCGGCCACCATCATGCCGATCTTGAGCTCGTCGAGCCGGTCGCCGGTCATCGGCATGCAGACCAGGCCGCGCCCGTGCGTGGCCATGAAGTTGACCGCCTCCGGCGTGGTCTTGTCGGCGGCCATGACCAGGTCGCCCTCGTTCTCCCGGTCCTCGTCGTCGACGACCAGCAGGATGTGCCCCTGGCGGATCTCCTCGATGGCTTCCTCGATCGTGACGAAAGCACTCATGTCGTCCCCTTCAGCTCGAGCGAGCGCTGCACGTACTTGCCGATCACGTCCATCTCGAGGTTCACGGCCTGCCCCGGCAACAGTCGCCCCAGCGTCGTCACCGCCAGCGTGTGCGGAATGACCATGACCTCGAACGCCGTCCGCTCCAGCGCCGCCACTGTCAGGCTGACGCCGTCCACCGCCACCGAGCCCTGCGGGATCAGCAGCGGAGCCAGCGCGGCTCCGGAGAGCTCGACCCGCACCCGCGAGGTCGATTCTACACGGGTCACGGCCCCCACGGTTCCGATGCCGTCGACGTGGCCCAGGACGAGGTGCCCCCCCAGCGCGGCGCCGAAGCGCAGCGGTCGCTCGAGGTTCACCGCGTCCCCCGGCGCGAGCCGGCCGAGCGTCGTTCGCGCGAGCGTCTCCGGCCCCACCTCGAACGCCAGCGCGTCGGGCGCGGTCGCCACCACGGTGAGGCAGACGCCATTGACCGCCACGCTGGCGCCGAGGTCGCTGCCCTCGCGCGCCACCCGCGCGGCCACCTCGAGCCGGGCGACGTCCCCGCGGCGCTCGACAGCCCGCACGGTCCCCAGCTCCTCGACGATCCCGGTGAACATCAGCCCGCCGCCGGCTCGCCGAGGACGTCGGCCTCGATCAGCAGGTCGTCGCCGACGGTGGTCACCGTGGGCGGCGCCAGACGCAGGGCGGCCTTGAGGTCGCGGCCGGCGCCGCCGATCACCCCGGTGGCCTCCCGGCCGCCGAGCAGCAGGGGCGCCAGGAACAAGGCCACGCGATCGACCAGACCGGCGTCGACGAATGCGGCGTGCGTCTCCCCGCCCCCCTCGACGAGCACCGCCCGGACCTCGAGCGCGAACAGGCACTCGAGCAGCACGGCGGCGTCGACGCGGCCGTCGCGGGTCGCACAGCGGAGCACGCGGGCGCCGGCGGCCTCGAGCGCCGCCACCCGCGGCGGCGGCGCTGCCTCACCGACCGCGATGAGTGCGCGGGCCGGCGTGCCGGCACCGATCAGGCGTGCGGTCGGGTCGAGGCGGGCGCCGGTGTCGAGCACGACCCGGTACGGCTCACGCGGCCACGGCTCGGGCAGGCGCACGGTCAGGGCCGGGTCGTCGCGCAGCGCGGTCGTCGATGCCGACCACGACCGCGTCCGTCTCCGCCCGCATCCGGTGCGCACGCTCGCGGGCCGGCTCGCCGGTGATCCACTTGGACGTGCCGTGGGAAGTCGGCGATCTTGCCGTCGAGCGTCATCGCCGCCTTCAGCGTGACGTGCGGCCGCCGCCCGCCGGATCGCCGTCAGCAAGGCGCGGTTCTGCCGTCCGCCGCCGCGGCCTCGACGCCGACCTCGACCGCGATGCCGGTCCGGCGCAGCAGGTCGGCGCCGCCGCCGGCGACGCGCGGGTTGGGATCCGACAGCGCGATCACCACGTCGAGCCACGCCCGCCGCGGGCGACCGCGGGCGCGCAGGGCGGCGTCCGCCCATGATGGTTGCACGGCTCGAGCGTCACGTACAGGGTGGCCCCGCGCGCCGGCGTCGCCCGCCGCGGCCAGCGCCACGACCTCGGCGTGCGTCGCCGCCCGCCCGGAGGTGGGAGCCCTCGCCCACCACGCGGCCCTCGCGCACGACGACGGCGCCGACCATCGGGTTGGGCGAGGTCAGGCCGCGGCCACGCTCGGCCAGGCCCAGCGCGTGCCGCATGAAGGCAGCGTCGCTCACGCTCGGGGACCAGCGCGTCCACGAAGCGGACGGGATCGAACGGCTGCAGATCCTCGATCTTCTCGCCCACCCCGATCAGCTTGCACGGGCAGCTTCAGCTCCCGGACGATCCGCACCACGATCCCGCCCTTGGCGGTGCCGTCGAGCTTGGTGAGAACGACGCCCGAGAGCCCCACCGCCTCGTGGAACATCCGGGCCTGGGCGAAGCCGTTCTGGCCGGTCGGTGCGTCGAGCACCAGCAGCGACTCGTGGGGGGCGCCGGGAAGCTGCCGCTGCACCACCCGCTTGAGCTTGCCGAGCTCGTCCATGAGATTGCTCTTCGTGTGGAGCCGCCCGGCGGTATCGATGACGAGGACGTCGGCGCTGCGGGCCGTCGCCGCCTTGACGGCGTCGAAGACCACCGCAGCGGGATCGGAGCCGGCGGCCTGCCGCACGACCTCCACGTCGATGCGCTGGCCCCACGTCTCGAGCTGCTCGATGGCCGCCGCCCGGAATGTGTCGGCGGCGGCGAGCAGCACATGGCGGCCGTCGGCCTTGAGGGCGGCCGCCAGCTTCGCGCAGGTCGTCGTCTTGCCGGAGCCATTGACGCCCAGGACGAGGACGACGCTCGGGCGGGCATCGAGGGCGAGCGGGCGAGCGGGGCCGAGCGTGTCGAGCAGGAAGCGGCGCAGCACCGGTCGAAGCTGTCCGGCTCGGGTGACGGTGCCGAACATCACTTCCTCACGGCCGCGGTTGACGAAGTCCGCCGCCATCGCCGCCCCCAGATCGGCGGCGACCAGCAGTTCCTCCAGCTCCTCCCACAGGGTCTCGTCGATGGGCCGCTCCGGCTCCAGGACGGTCTCCAGGCCGCCGCCGAGAAACTCCTGCGAGCGGCGCAGGCCCTGTCGGAGCTTCTCACCGAGGCCCGAGAGGAAACTCATGTCGGGTAGTGTACCCTCCCCGGCCGGGCGGCCGGAGGGTCAGCGGGGGTCGGGCGGGAGAACGAGCCGGGGAATCACCACGCCCCGGGAGCCGAGGGACGGCAGCGCCCGGCCATTGAGCTCGAGCGCGACGCCGCCGGCGTTACCGATCGTGAGCACGAAGGGCCGGTCCGACACCCACTCGCGGACCTCGCCGGCCGCCACGGTCTCCTCGCTCGAGCGGCCGTCCTCGGTGCGAACGCGGATCCAGCTCGGCTCGCTGATCCGTGCGACCAGCCGATAGGGCGGTGTCACGGAGCCGCCCAGCGTGTCGAGGTCCGGCAGGGTCATGGGCCGGGCAGCGGCGGGCGACGGCACGCTCGGCGGCGGAGGCGGAGTCGGAACCGAAACGGCCGCTGACGGACGTGGGCTCGCCGGGGTCGGCGCCGTGGGTGCCGGGGCGCGGCGCGGCGGGCGCCGGCGCGGGCGTCGGAGGTGGCGACGTCTCGCCAGGAGTGGTCGCGCTCGGCGCTGGCACCGGTCGCGCCTCGCCGGGTAGCCGCTCCCCCCGGCCTCGTGGCTGGATCACGAGCGCCATCATGAATAGCGCCATGCCCAGGACGACCAGCAGGGCGAAGCTGACCAGGACTGCACCGCGCGTGCGCGGAGCGGGCGGCCGTGGTGCGGGTCGCGGAGCTTAGGCGGGGCGTGGAAGCGACGACCTGCACCTCGCGCCCCTCGTAGATCGACAGGGCCTCCTGGGGCGACTCGCCCAGCGCCTGACAGTAGGCCCGGATGAACCCACGGATGAAGACCGGCGCCGGGAGGTTCTCGGAGGCATCGGCCTCGAGGGCCACCAGATAGCGGGGCGCGACCCGGGTCAACCGGGCGATCTCCTCGAGGGGGACACCCCGGCGCGTACGCAGATCGCGGAGGTATGCGCCGACGGAGGCCATGGCCGTCGTCGCCAAGTCTAGAGCGTCAGCGGCGAATCACGCGGGCGCCGATGCCGCCGCCACCGCGGCCGCCAGGTTGACGGAGACCAGCTTGGAGAGCCCCGGCTCCTCCATCGTGACACCGTAGAGGACGTCGGCGGCTTCCATCGTCTTGCGGTTGTGGGTGATGACCAGGAACTGCGTCTGGGTGGTCAGCTCTCGCAGCACCCGCAGGAACCGGTGGATGTTGGCGTCGTCCAGCGGCGCGTCCACCTCGTCGAGCACGCAGAACGGGCTCGGCCGGAAGTAGAAGATCGCGAACAGCAGGGCCAGCCCGGTGAGCGCCCTCTCGCCGCCCGACATCAGCGAGACCGACTGCAGCCGCTTGCCGCGCGGCTGCGCCATCAGCTCGACGCCGGTGTCGAGGGGATCGCCGCCCTCCTCGGCCTCGACCAGGCGCAGCTCGGCCCGACCGCCCTCGAACAGGCGCGCGAAGAGGTCCGGCGAAGTGGCCGGTTGATCTCCTCGAAGGCCTGCGGCGAAGCGCTCCTGGGCCGTGCGGGTCATGCCCCGCAGGGCCTTCTCGAGATCCTTGATCGAGGCCGTGAGGTCGTCGTGCTGGGTGCGGAGGAACGTCAGCCGCTCGTCCAGCTCGCGGTACTCCTCGTCGGCGACGAGGTTGACCGGCCCGATCGCCTCGAGCTTCTCGTCGAGCTCGGTCAGGCGCTCGCGTACCGGCACGAGGTCTCGCGTGCGGGTCGTGGAGCGCCCGCAGGGCCGCCGCCTCGACGCCGTAGGTGCGGCAGCGCCTCCTGGGCCAGCTCCTCGCGCCGCACGCGGCCCTCGGTCGCCCTGCAGCTCGATCGCGTGGATGGCGCCGACGAGCCGGTTCAGCTCACCCTGCACCGCGCGCAGCCTCCTCCTCGATCGCGCGCAGCTCGGCGAGCTGCGCCTGGTGGTGCTCGCCCGCCTGCCGCGCCTCGTCCTCGCGCCGGTCGCGCTCGACCGCCACCTCGCGGGCCGGCACGTCGGTGCGCTCCCGCTCGCGCGGTGAGCCCGGCGCGCCGCTCGGCCAGCTGCGCCTGCCGCTGCGCGGGCCTGGTCGATCCGCCGGGTGAAGTCCGCTTCCATCTCGTCGAGCCGGGCGAGCTCGCGGCCGAGGGCCTCGATGCGCTCGGCGATGCCGGCCAGCTCGACCTGCCCGGCAGGTCAGCCGGCCACCAGCGCGGTCTCGCGCCTCCTGGGCGGCGGCGATCGACGCGCGGGCGGCGGCCATCACCGCCTCGTGACGCCCCTCGGCCGCCGTGCGCGCACCTCGATGTGCTGGCCCAGCCGGGTCAGCAAGGCCTCCGTCTCGGCGACCTCGCCTGCGACCTGGCGCGACTCGGCACCGACCGTCTCGAGGTGGCGGTGCACCCGCTCGTGCTCGCGCACCGACTGCTCGAGATCCTTCTCGCTGGCCACGCGCTCGGCGTGCCGCGCCTGGACCGACTGCTCGAGGCCGGCCATCGCGCGCGCAGCGTGGCCACCTCGGCCGCCAGCGCGGCCACGGTGCCCTGCGTCGCTCTCCACGGCCGCGGTCAGCCGGGCGACGTCGTCCTCGAGCTCGCGCAGCTGCCGCTTGCGCGTCGAGCAGCGACTGGTCGGGAGCGCCGCGCCCTCGGCGCCACCCGCAGCCGTCCGGTCGGCGACAGCACCTCGCCGGTCGGGGTCACGTAGGTGGCGACGACGCCGTTGCGCCGCCACAGCGGCCTCGGCCTGATCGAGATGCTCGACGATGGCGACCTGGCCGAGCAGGTAGTGCAGCAAGCTCGGCGTCCGCGCCGTCACGTGGCTGGCGACCCATCGCAGGTCGCCCGCCGGCGGAGTCGCATGCCCGTTGCCGTTGGCGTAGTCGAGCTTCTCGAGGGGCAGGAACGTCGCCGAGCCGTGCGCCGTGCTCGCGCAGCCAGCCGACCCCGCCGCGCGCATGCTCGAAGCGCTCGACCACGACCCACTGCAGCCGCTCGCCGAGCACGGACTCCACCGCCCGCTCGAGCCCCGGCGCGACCTCGAGCAGATCGGCCACGGTGCCGACGACGCCGGTGAGCACCGGCGTCGCGCCCTCGGCGAACACCGCCCGGACGCCCGCGCCGTAGCCCTCCCGCGCCGCTCCAGCTCGCGAACGGCGTCACGGCTGGAGCCGCGGGAGGCGAGGTCCAGACGCGCCTGGGCCAGCCGCGCCTCGGCCTCGGCCAGCCGCCCGGCGCGATCGGCCAGCGCCGCGCCCAGGCGCTCGCGTTCGGCGACGAGCGAGGTGAGCTCGCTCACCGCCAGATCGCGGGCGGACTCCAGCGAGGCCCGCTGACCCGTCAGCGCGTCGGCCTCCGCCTGGGCCGCGGCCAGCTCCTGGGCCAGGCGCTCGGCCCGGCGGCCCAGCTGGGCCTGCCGCTCGCGCAGCTCGCCGGCCTGGCGCATGAGGTCGACGCGCTCGGTCGCCACCCGCATCTGCTCCAGCCGCAGCGCCTCCAGGCGGTCGCGCTCGGAGGCCAGTCGGGCCCGGTGGCTCGCCACCTCGGCTTCCAAGACCTGCACGGCGGCGCCGCGCTCGGTAGCGAGCCGCTCGGCCTCGGCCAGCGCGGCCACCCCGGTGGCGCGCTCGCCCACGATGGCCTCGAGCCGCTCGCCGGCGCTGCGCACCTCCTCGTCGAGCCGGGCGGCCTCCTCGCCGAGCTCCTGGAGCTGCACGCCCATCTGCTCGCGCCGCTCGAGCAGCCGCTCGAGCTCGCCCTGAATCTTCTGGACCGACTGCCGGAGATCGGAGAGACGGTGCTCGCTGGCCTGCAGGCTCTCCCGCTGCCGCGCCTCGCGCGCGGCCAGCCCGGTCTGGCGCGCGCGTACGCCCTGCTCGGCGTCGCGGAGGCTGACGAGCTCCTGGGCCATGGCCTCGGCCTGGGCGGTGAGTGCGGCGAAGTCGGCCGCCACCAGGGCCAGGGCCAGCTCCCGCCGCTCGCCCTGCAGTGCCTTGTACTGCTGGGCCTTCCTGGCCTGGCGCTCGAGTGAACCGAGCTGCCGGCGCACCTCGTCCATGACGTCGCGCACGCGGGTGAGGTTCTGGCGGGCGCCGTCCAGCTTGCCCTGCGTCTCGTTGCGCTGCTGCTTGTAGCGCGCGATGCCGGCCGCCTCCTCGATGAACACCCGCCGCTCGTGGGGCTTGGCCGTCAGGACGTGGTTCAGCTTGTCCTGGTCCATCACCGAGTACGCGCGAGGGTTGGCGCCGGTGCCGGCGAAGAGGTCGAGGATGTCGCGCAGCCGGGTGGGCTGCTTGTTCAGGAGGTATTCGCTCTCACCCGTGCGGTACAGGCGGCGGGCAACACCGATCTCGCTCCACGGCACCGACAGTGTGCCGTCGTTGGAGAAGGTCAGCTCGACCTCGGCGAGGCCGATTGGCTTACGGGCGCCGGTGCCGTGGAAGATCAGATCCTCCATCCGCTGGCCGCGTAGCGAGCGGGCGCTCTGCTCGCCCAGGGCCCAGCGCACGGACTCGCTGATGTTGGATTTGCCGCAGCCGTTGGGACCCACGATGCCCGTGATGCCCGGCAGCACCTTGACGACGGTCTTCTCGGCGAACGACTTGAACCCGTGGAGCGTGATCGCTTCTAGACGCATGGCCGATAGTTGCACGGAACCTGGCCAGCAGCCAAAAAAAAACCACCAGCCGTGGGGGGAGGCCGGGGGCCCGGCCCCAGATGTCGAGCCGTCCGGAGGCCGGCTACCGGACCCGGGCGAAACACCAGCAGTCGCGAGGCTCCGGGCCCAGGGCCGGATGGACCAGCCAGCGCCGCAGCAGTCCCTCGCGCTGCATCCCAGCCTTCTCGAGCACGCGCGCCGATCGCTGGTTGTCGACGTCGGTGACCGCCCATACCCGGAAGATCGCCGGATCCGCGAGGCCCCACGCCACCACGGCGCTCGCGGCCTCGGTCATCAGGCCGCGCCCCCACCACGCCCGCCCCAGGACGTAGCCCAGCTCCGCCCGGGGACCGGCCGGGCGCAGCTCGATCATGCCGATCGGCCGATCGTCACCGCGCTCGGTCACGAGCCACGGCACCACGGTGCCAGCCGCGATCCCGGTCAGGCAGCGCCGCAGGAACCGCCGGGTCCGCTCGATCGACTCGTGGGGCGGCCACGTCAGCATGCGCGTGACGTCCGGATCGCGCGTGTAGCGGGCGAACATCTCGGTCGCATCGTCAGGCGTGGGCGCGCGCAGGCGCAGGCGGGGCGTGTCGATCGGGGGGACGGGGCGCGGAGCCGGGCGGGGCCTAACGCCGGGCGTGGCCCGGCCCCACCGCGGTCACTTCTTGAAGAGGTTACCGAACGAGCGGCGGGCGTCCTCGGGGCGCACGGACCCGCCCGAGGTCGAGGTATCGCGCTCGACGGTGACCATCAGCGAGAAACGCTCACAGGTGTTCACCGCCCGCTTGTCGGCGATGCGCTCGGCGATGTCCTGCGTGCACTCGAATCGGCGGGCGGTGTCGAAGTGAGCGCACTG
The DNA here is from genome assembly GCA_963827505.1 of uncultured Candidatus Rokubacteria bacterium. GTDB lineage: Bacteria > Methylomirabilota > Methylomirabilia > Rokubacteriales > CSP1-6 > AR5. The sequence goes on from CAWHBD010000002.1 coordinate 72,282, forward strand.
CCGGCAGGCGTGCAGCGCCACGCGGCACTGGGGACAGTGAGTGAGCGAGTCGGCGGTGATCGGCAGCACCGCTCCGCACTCGGCGCAGCGCGAGGTGGCCCGGCTGCGGAGGATGCCGAAGGTGCCGCTCGGCGGCCGCGGCGGCTCGCGACGCTCGGGCTTGCCCCCGCCGCCGCTCTTGTAGCCGCCCTGTCGATACTTGCGGTCGCTCATCCCTGTTGCAGGAGGTGGCACTTCTTGTACTTCTTGCCGGAGCCGCAGTAGCACGGATCGTTGCGGCCGATCTTCTCGCCGGTCGGCGTGCGCGGCACCGGTGCCGGCCGCGGAGACGGCGATGCGACGGTGCGGCGCGACCCGGGCGCGCGCTCACCGGCGCCGGGCGCCTCGCCGCGCATCTCCTGCGTCCGCGACCAGGCGGTCATGGCCGGCAGCTCCATCGGGCGTGTCGCGGACGATCTGCACCTTGAACAGTCGCTCGACCACGGCGCCCTTCACGCGCTCGACCATGTCCTGGAACAGGTCGAACGCCTCCTTCTTGTACTCGGTGAGCGGGTCGCGCTGGCCGTAGCCGCGCAGGCCGATGCCCTCCTTGAGGTGGTCGATGGACAGCAGGTGGTCCTTCCACTGCGTGTCGATGACGGATGCATCATCTCGTGCCGCTCGAGCGCCGCGGAGCAGCTCGGTACCCAGCTCCTGCTCCCGCTCGCGCGTAGCGCGCCTTCACCGCGTCGGCCACGAGCTCGTCCGAGCGCCGTCCGCGAGCCGGCCTCCTCGTAGGACGGCGGCGGGCAGCCGCACGTCGAACTGCCGGTGGAGCGCCTCGGCCAGGCCGGCCACGTCCCAGTCCTCGGGATGCGCGCTCTCGGGCGCGTAGCCGTCGAGGGTCGCGGCAGCCAGTCCTCCATCCACTCGGTCACGGTCTCGGCCTGGCTCTCGCCGTCGAGGATCTGGCGGCGCATGCCGTAGATGATCTCGCGCTGCTTGTTCATGACGTCGTCGTACTCGAGCAGGTGCTTGCGGATCTCGAAGTTGTGGGTCTCCACCCGCTTCTGGGCGGTGCCGATGGCCCGCGTCACCAGCTTGTGCTCGATCGGCTCGCCTTCCTCCATGCCGAGGCGGTCCATGATCCCCTGGATGCGCTGGGAGCCGAAGATGCGCAGGAGGTCGTCCTCGAGCGAGAGGTAGAAGCGCGAGGAGCCGGGATCGCCCTGGCGGCCGGAGCGGCCGCGGAGCTGGTTGTCGACCCGGCGCGACTCGTGGCGCTCGGTGCCGACGATGTGCAGCCCGCCCCGCTCGACCACCCGCTGGTGCTCGGGATCGGTGATCCGTCGGGCTTCCTCCAGCGCGGCGGCGCGCGCCTCGGGGGCGGCGGTAACCGGATCGAGCCCCCTCTTGCGGAGGATCTCCTTGGACAGGAACTCGGGGTTGCCGCCGAGCAGGATGTCGGTGCCGCGGCCCGGCCATGTTGGTGGCGATGGTCACCGCGCCCTCGCGCCCGGCCTGGGCCACGATCTCGGCCTCGCGCTCGTGGTACTTGGCGTTCAGCACCTCGTGGCGGACGCCGCGCTTCTTGAGCAGCTTGGACAGCCGCTCGGACTTCTCGATCGACACCGTGCCGACCAGGATCGGCTGCCCCTTCTCGTTGCGCTCGCGGATGTCGTGCCACGACCGCGTCGAACTTCTCGCGCTCGGTCTTGTAGACGACGTCGGGGTGGTTGAGCCGGATGAGCGCGCGGTTGGTGGGGATGACGGTGACGTCGAGCTTGTAGATCTTGGCGAACTCCTCGGCCTCGGTCTCGGCGGTGCCGGTCATGCCGGCCAGCTTGTCGTACATCCGGAAGTAGTTCTGGAAGGTGATCGTGGCCAGCGTCTGGTTCTCCGCGCTCGATCCGGACGCCTTCCTTCGCCTCCACCGCCTGGTGGAGGCCGTCCGACCAGCGCCGGCCCGGCATGAGCCGGCCCGGTGAACTCGTCGACGATGATCACCTGCGCCGTCCTTGACCACGTAGTCCACGTCGCGCCGGAACAGGTTGTGGGCGCGCAGGCCCTGTGGATGTGGTGGAGGGCGTCGATGTGCTGGTCGGGTCGTAGAGGTTGTCGATGCCGAGGAGCCGCTCGCAGGAGGCGATGCCCTGCTCGGTCAGCGACACCGTCTTGGCCTTCTCGTCGACGATGAAGTCGCCGGCCTTGACTGCTCCTCGATCTCCGACAGCTTCCCCTCGACGATGGTCGCCGCCCGCTTCAGCTTGGGAATGATGCGGTCGATCTTGTAGTACAGCGTCGGTCGACTCCTCGGCCGGCCCCGAGATGATCAGCGGCGTGCGCGCCTCGTCGATGAGGATCGAGTCGACCTCGTCGACGATGGCGTAGTGTCAGCTCGCGCTGGACCAGCTCGTCGAGGCGAGAAGCGCATGTTGTCGCGCAGGTAGTCGAAGCCGAACTCGTTGTTGGTGCCGTAGGTGATGTCGGCCGCGGTAGGCCTCGCGCGCGGCCGATCGGTCGCAGCGCCGGCATGCGGATGTCGGGCGTGACGTAGGCCGGGTCGTACTGGAACGAGGCCTCGTGCTGGATGACGCCCACCGTGAGCCCGAGCGCGTGGTAGATGGGGCCCATCCACTGGGCGTCGCGCTTGGCCAGGTAGTCGTTGACGGTGACGATGTGGACGCCCTTGCCCGGGCAGCGCGTTGAGATAGGCCGGCAGCGTGGCCACCAGCGTCTTGCCCTCGCCGGTCGCCATCTCGGCGATCTTGCCCTGGTGCAGCACCATGCCGCCCATCAGCTGGACGTCGAAGTGCCGCATGCCCACCGTGCGGCGCGCCGCCTCGCGGCACACGGCGAAGGCCTCCGCCAGCAGGTCGTCGAGCTCCTCGCCGTCGGCCACGCGCTTGCGGAACTCGTCCGTCTTGGCCGCGAAGCCGGCGTCGTCGAGCCGCTGCATCTCCGGCTCGAGCGCGTTGATCTGCCGCGACCACGGGGCGCATGCCGCTTGACGTCGCGCTCGTGCTTGGTGCCGAAGACCGTGCGGAGGATCGCGTCAGATCATGTCGACGGCCCCATTATACAGGCCGCGTCCGCGCCACCCGCGCGTTCGCGCCGGCCCCCGGCCCGCGTCCCGAGCAGGTCGCGGGCGTGCTCGCGGGCGGCGGCCGTCACGCTGGCCCCGCCGAGCATCCGCGCGATCTCCTCGACCCGCTCGGCGGCGTCCAGCGACGGTCACCGTGGTCCGCGTCGTCCGCCCGCCGCGCACGCGCTTGCTCACGAGCAGGTGGTGGTGGGCCAGCGCCGCGATCGGGGCCAGGTGCGTGACGCAGAGCACCTGCCGGCCCTGCGGCGGCCGGCGCGAGCTTGTGGCCGACCACGTCGGCCACCCGGCCGCCGATGCCGGCGTCGACCTCGTCGAAGACCAGCGATGGGCACGCGGTCGGCCCGGGCCAGCACCGATCGTCAGCGCGAGCATCGTGCGCGACAGCTCGCCCCCGGAGGCGACGCGAGCCAGCGGCCTGACCTCCTCACCCGGGTTGGTCGAGAGCAGGAACTCGACGCGATCGGCGCCCCGCGCCGATCCGCCAGCCTCGGGCGGTCGGGCTCCACGCGCGACCTCGCAAGCACCGGCCGCGGCTCCATCCCGAGCGCGCGCATCTGCCCGCTCCACCTGGCCGGCCAGCCGGCCAGCGGCCGCGCGGCGGCGCTCCGAGAGCGCGCGCCGGCCGTCGCCGCCAGCTCGGCGTCGAGCTCGGCCAGCGCGCGCTCCTGCTCGGCCACCACCTCGTCGTGGCGCTCGATCCGATCCAGCTCGCCGGCCGCCTCGGCGCGGAAGCGGAGCATCGCCTCCTCGGCGTCGCCGTACTTGCGGCTTGAGCCGGGCCAGCGCGTCGAGCCGCTCGTCGATGGCCTCCAGCCGCCCGGGATCGGCACGATCCGCGTCGCGCAGCGCGCCGGAGCGCCGCCGAGCGCTTCCTCGAACCTGGAGCAGTGCGGCCTCGACGGGCCTCGCCGGGCGCGGCGAGCGTCGGGGTCGAGCCGGCCGAGGTCCCGCAGGAGCGCGGCGACGCGGACCAGCCGTGCCGAGGCCGACTGCGGCGTCGTCGTCGAGCAGCGCGGTGGCCTCGGCCAGGCCGGTCGCGAAGCGCTCGGCGTGCTGCAGCCGCCGCCGCTCCGCGCGCAGCGCGTCCTCCTCGCCGATCCGCGAGCCGCGCGGCGTCGATCTCGGAGAGCTGGAAGCGTAGAGGTCCTCGCGCTGGGCCCGCTCGCGCGCGGCGCTGCGCGTGTGCTCGGCCTCGCCGCCGGGCCGCCCGGTCCTTGGCGCACAGGGCCGCCACCGCGGGCGACAGCGCTCCTCGGCGTCGGCGAAGCGGTCGAGCAGCTCGAGCTGGCGGGCCGGCTCGAGCAGCCGCTGGTGCTCGTGCTGGCCGTGCACCTCCACCAGCGCGTCGCCCAGCCGCTCCAGCAAGCCCGACCGTGGCCGGCGAGTCGTTGACGAAGGCGCGGTGCCGCCCGAGCGCGCGAGCTCGCGCCGGATCACGATGCTCGCCGTCGTCGCGGCGGCCAGGCCCGCCTCCTCCAGCACGGTCCGGCCGGCGCCGCTGCCGGGCGACGGTCGAATACCGCCTCGACCGTGGCCGTCTCGGCCTCGGAGCGGATGAGGTCGGGCTGGGCGCGCGCGCCCGCGCACCAGCAGGAGGGCGTCGACGAGGATCGACTTGCCGGCGCCGGTCTCGCCGGTGAGAACGTTGAGCCCGGGCGCGAAGGGCACGGTGACCTCCTCGATCGACCGCGAAGTTCCGGAGCCGAAGCTCGCCGCAGCATCGCGGACCGATGCTACGGTCACGCGGCGGATCGGGCTCAAGCGGTATCCCGAGGACGGACGCTGCCTACCGCTCGCCCCACTTGAGCTTGGTCCGCAGGACGGAGAAGAAGTGCTTGCTGCGGCGAAGCGGAGGAGCCGGATGCGGGCGGCTGCGCCTGGCGCGATCTCGCACGGTGTCGCGCTCGCTGCAGCGCGAAGCCGACCTGGCCGTCCATGGTGAGCATCACGTCCTGGTCCGTCGAGCAGGGTGACCTCGATGCGCTGGCGCGCCGGGCAGCACGATCGGCCGGTTGGTGAGCGTGTGGCGAGCAGATCGGGGTCGAGCACCACCGCATCCATCGTGGGGAACACGATGGGCCCGCCCGCGGACAGGCAGTAGGCGGTGGAGCCGGTCGGGCGTGGAGATGATGAGGCCGTCGGCCCGGTACGCGGTGGCGAGCTCGCCCGTCGACCGAGACCTCCAGGTCGATGATGCGGCTCATCGCCGACTTGGTGATGACCACGTCGTTCAGCGCCACGTACTCGCCGAGCCGCTCGCCCTGCCGCGAACAGCCGAGCCGACCAGCATCATGCGCTCCTCGATCGCCATCGCGCCCGCAGCAGCGCCTCCAGCGCCGGGCAGCAGCTCGTCGAGCGGTGAGTCGCGGTGAGGAAGCCGAGGCCGCCCGAGGTTGATCCCGAGGATGGGCACGCCGAGGTCGCCCACCAGCCCGCGCCATGGACAGCAGGGTGCCGTCGCCGCCGAGGACGATGAGCGACGTCGACCTGGCCGGGCAGCTCGCTCTTGGTGGCGGTGGCCACCGAGGCCCGCCGCGCGGCACGAGTCCGGCCGTCTCCTTTTCGAGCACGACGGTCAGGCCGCGGGCGACCCAGCCAATCGAGCAGCAGCAGGACGACCCGCTGCGCTTCGGTCGCGGTCGGGCTTGGCGACGAGCCCGATCCGCTTCACGCAAGCGCCTCCACCACCGCGCGCTCGATCAGCGGTCTCCAGGTCGGCGGCGGTGCGCGCCCTGGGCAGAGAGGTGCAGGAAGAACTCGCGATTGCCCTTGGGGCCCGCGCAGCGGCGAGGCGGTGACGCTGCAGCGCGTGCCAGCCCCGTAGCACCGCGTAGCGCGCCAGCCGCTGCGACGACGGCGCGGTGCTGGGCGGGCTCGCGGACCACGCCCCCCTTGCCCACGTGTCGCGGCCGACCTCGAACTGCGGCTTGACCAGCGCCACGATCTCGCCTGCGCGGCGCCAGCACGCCGAAAACGGCGGGCAGGACCTTCTCCAGCGAGATGAACGACACGTCGATGGTGGCCAGCGCGGGCGGCTCGTCGAAGACGCGGTGGGTCGAGCGCGCGCGCGTTGGTCTGCTCCATCACCACGACGCGCGGGTCCTCGCGCAGCTTGGCGTCGAGCTGGCCAGTGCCCCACGTCGACCGCGTACACGCGGGTCGCGCCGCGCTGCAGCAGGCAGTCGGTGAAGCCGCCGGTCGAGGAGCCGACGTCGATGCAGACGCGACCCTTCGCCACCACCCCGAAGCTCTGCAGCGCGTGCACGAGCTTCTCGCCCCCACGGCTCACGTAGCGGCGACCGGCCCCGCAGGTCGAGGTCGGCGTCGGTGGGGACGAGCGAGCCGGCCTTGTCGACGCGCTGACCGTCCACCATGACCTCGCCGGCCAGGATGAGCCGGGCCGCCTTCTCGCGGCTCTCGACGAGCCCCTTGTCGACGAGCAGCCGATCCAGACGCACGCGCGAGGCCATGCCCTGGATTATAGGCGACTGTTTTGTCGGGGCCGGAGCAGAAACAGGAGCAGCAGACCTGCCAGGAACCCTCCGATGTGAGCGAACCACGCCACACCTCCGCTTTCCCCGCGCCCGAGTGCCTGGGCGCTGTATGTGAGATAGCCGTTGATGAGCTGCAAGACGACCCAGAAGCCCAGCACGACCAGCGCCGGGATCCGGAAGAACTTCACGAAGAAGCCGACCGTCACGAGCGTGAGGATGGTCGCGTGGGGGAAGAGGAGCAGGTAGGCCCCCAGGACCCCCGAGACCGCTCCGCTGGCGCCGATCATCGGCACGCCCGACGTCGGCGTGAGCAGGGACTGGGCCACCACCGCCGCCACCCCCGAGGCTAGATAGAAGACCACGAACCGACCGTGACCCACGACGTCCTCGACACCGGCGCCGAAGATCCACAGGAAGAGCAGGTTCTCGACGATGTGCAGCAGGTTGGCGTGCAGGAACATCGAGCTGATGACGGTCGCCCACGCGTTGGGGAAGTCGTCGGCGAACCGCGCCAGCCCGGGCGGACACGAGTGCATGAGCCGGCACGGGGTGACGCCGAACTCGGTGACGAGGGCCTCGGCCGCCCCCGCCCCCGGCCCCCGAGCGTCGAACCCGAGCGAGACTTGATAGAGGAAGACGAGCACGTTGAGGCCGATGAGCCCGACCGTGACCACCGGCCACGAGCGCTTGGCGACGTCATCCTTGAGCGGGATCACCGGGCCACCGGCCGCGGCGGTTGCACGACGACAACCGTGGGGCGGGTCAGGTACTCCCGGGCCACGCGCGCCACGTCGCCCGCCGTCACCGCCTCCACCGCCCGCCCGAAGCGCTCCGGGAAATCCCAGCCCGCACCGGTGACCTCGAAGAAGGCCATGTACCAGGCATGACGCGCATTCGTGCGGCGATCCATGGCGAGGTTACCCAGCAGGTACGCTTTGGCCCGCGCCAGCTCACGCTCGGTGACTTCCTCGCCGCGGATCCGATCGATCTCGCCCAGCACCCCGGCCTCCGCGGCCTCCGCGTTGGGCGGTGCGGTCCCCATGTGGGTGATGAGGAACGAGGGCCCCGTGCGGTACGTGCCCAGCACCCCGACCGAGTAGGCGAGCCCCCGCTTGTCGCGGAGCTCCGTGAAGAGCCGCCCCGACATCCCGCCCCCGAGGACGGTGCCGAGCACACGGACGGCCGCGTAGTCGGGTTGGGTGAGCGTGGGTCCGAGATAGCCGACGAGCACCTGCGCCTGCTGGACGGGGCGCTCCACCACCCGACGGTCAAGTCGCGCGGTCGCGGGGCCGGCGCCGGGCGCCAGCGTCGCCCCCGCCCCCGGCCCCACCCGGAACAGGCGCTCGGCCAGCCGCATCACGCGTCCGGCGTCCACGTGGCCGCTGACGGCGAGCACCATCCGGTCAGGACGATAGATCGCCGTGTAGTGCGCGCGCAGCGCCGCCCGGTCGACGCGCTCGATGCTCTCGCGCCGACCCACGCTCGGCCACGCGTAAGGATGTCCGCCGTACAGGTCCACCAGGAGCGCGTCGAAGGCCCGCTGGAACGGCGTGTCACCGCGCGTCTGGATCGCGCTCTGGATGAGGCGGCGCTCACGCTCGATCTCCTCGTCCGGCAGCGTGGGCCGCAGCGCCACCTCGGCGATCAGGCCGAGCAGCGCCTCGGCGTCCCGGGCCAGCGCGGTGCCGCGCACCTCGCCGTACTCGACGTCGCCGGAGGCATCCAGCGATCCGCCCAGGTCGTCGATGGCCGCCGTGAGCTGCACCGCGGTGTAGCGGCTGGTGCCGCGCATCATCACCCGGTGCAGGAAGTTGGTGATCCCCGCCGTGTCGGCGGTCTCGAACAGGGAGCCGGCCCGGACGTGCAGGGAGACGGCCACTACCCCGACCGAGGCGTCCTGGCGCACGACCACCGTCAGCCCGCTCGGCAGCACGCGACGGGTGACGGACGGCGCCGGCGCGGCCGCGTGGGCCGCCGCCGCCATCGCCAGCAGTGTCAGCACGGCGAGGGCCGCCCTCACGGCTTGGGCGGCACCAGAGCCACGCGAACGTAGCGCTCCAGATCAAGGTAGCGTCGGGCCACCGCCTGCACCTGGGCGGCCGTCACTGACCGGATGCGGTCGACGTACAGCAGCTCCTCCTCCAGCCGCCAGATCGTCTCGGCCAGGCCGTAGGCCCGGGCCCGTCCCTCGGCGGTCTCAGTGGAGAACTCGTGGTCGACCTCCATCGCGGTGATCGCGCGCTTGAGCTCGGTCGGCGTGACGCCGCCGTCGCGTACGCGGCGGATCTCGGCCAGGATCTCGGTCTCCGCCCGCGGGACCTGCTCGGGCTCGAGCTGCGCGGTGACCATCACCAGACCGGCGCCCTCCATCGCGCTCAGACTGCTGTTGATCGAGCTGACGATTCCCTGGCGCTCACGCAGCGAGGCCACCAGGCGCGAGGCCTTGGTCCGCCCGAGGATCGACATCAGCAGGTCGAGCGCCGGGGTGTCGGGATGGTCCAGGCGCGGGGCGTGCCAGGCCAGGCCCAGCTGCGCCTGGCCACCGGGCCGGACCGTATCGACACGCACAGCTCGCATGGCCGCCGGCGAGGGTAGCGGCAGGCGCCGCGCGCCGCTGCGGGGCAGCGAGCCGAGCGTGGCGCGGGCGGTGCGCAGGACCTGCTCCGGGTTCACCGCCCCCACGACGACCAGGGTGAACATCTCGGGGACGTAGTGCCGGCGGTAGAAGGATACGAGGGTGTCGCGGCTGAGCGCGGTGATCAGCTCGGGTCGTCCGATGACGGGCCGACCATAGGGGTGCCCTTCGTACGCTGAGGCGAACAGCTGCCGCACCAGGAAGCGCCGGGGGCTGTCGTCGTTCAGACGCATCTCTTCCAGCACGACCTGCTTCTCGGCCTCCAGCAGGTCCCCTTCCAGGCTCGCGTTGACGCCGACGTCGACCAGCATCTCGATCGCCGCCACCACCTGCCGGGCCGGCAGGACAGTGTGATAGAAGGTGTAGTCCCACGACGTGCCCGCATTGATCCGGCCGCCGACGCCTTCGACCTCCCGCTCGATGAAGCCCGGCGGGCGCGTCGCCGTCCCCTTGAACAGCATATGCTCCAGGTAGTGCGCCAGCCCCAGTTCGGCCGCCGCCTCGTCGCGCCCGCCGGCGCGCACCCAGAGCTGCAGGGCCACGACGTCGCTGGTGCGGTGCTCCTGGATGATGACGGGCACGCCGTTAGGCAACAGATGACGGACCGGCTTGGTGATGGCAGTGGCGGGGGTGGACACGGGTCGACCGATGCTGCACCCGCCGGAGACCATCAGGACGAGCAGCACCGCGCCGGTCCGCGCCGCCAGGGGCATAAGCGTTTTGAGGCTATCACATGGACCATCAGGCGGACGCCTTCTGGCCACCGGGGAGCCGGATACGAAGCGGTGCACAAGGGAGGGCAGAATGCCGTACCCCCCGCCGGCGGCGCCCCGGGCACATCGGCGAGTAGACACTGAAGTCGCTTTGTAAGTGGCTATTTACAATAGCCTTTCTGCTCTACCCAACGTGGCACTCACGTTGCTCTAGAAAGAGCCCGAGTTCAGGCACCGGTTGCGTGGTTCGAAGACTCTGAAGAAGGTGACCGGAGCCGCGATGGAGAGTGGCAGCTACTGGGGCTGCCACAACGGTAGCGAACGCAACACGTAAAGGATGGAGACCAATGAAGAGATTCTTCGCAACCCTCATGAGTGTGGCGGTGCTGGCCACGTTCACCCCGATCGGCGAGGCGCAGACTTCTTGCCCTGCGGAAGTCACCAAGGCCAAGGAGCTGCTCGCGGCCAGAGGCGCCGTCGCCAAGGGTCAAGACGTGCAGGCGCCGCGCTCGCTCGCCGGTGCCCGCGGCCAGGACACCCAGGCTCCGCGTGGCCAGGACAGCCAGGCCCCGCGTGGCGCGGTGACCCAAGCTCCGCGCGGTCAGGACGTGCAGGCGCCGCGCTCGCTCGCCGGTGCCCGCGGTCAGGACACCCAGGCCCCGCGTGGTCAGGACACTCAGGCCCCGCGTGGTCAGGACACTCAGGCCCCGCGCGGTCAGGACACTCAGGCCCCGCGTGGTCAGGACACTCAGGCCCCGCGCGGTCAGGATAGCCAGGCTCCGCGTGGTCAGGACAGCCAGGCCCCGCGTGGTCAGGACACTCAGGCTCCGCGTGGTCAGGACACTCAGGCTCCGCGTGGTCAGGACACTCAGGCTCCGCGTGGTCAGGACACTCAGGCTCCGCGTGGTCAGGACACTCAGGCTCCGCGTGGTCAGGACAGCCAGGCCCCGCGTAGCGCGGTGACCCAGGCTCCGCGAGGTCAGGACGTGCAGGCGCCGCGCTCGCTGCCGGTGCCCGCGGTCAGGACACCCAGGCTCCGCGCGGTCAGGACACCAGGCCCCGCGTGGTCAGGACAGCCAGGCTCCGCGTGGTCAGGACAGCCAGGCTCCGCGTGGTCAGGACAGCCAGGCCCCGCGTGGTCAGGACAGCCAGGCCCCGCGCGGTCAGGACACTCAGGCTCCGCGTGGTCAGGACAGCCAGGCCCCGCGCGGTCAGGACACTCAGGCTCCGCGTGGTCAGGACAGCCAGGCCCCGCGTGGTCAGGACAGCCAGGCCCCGCGTGGTCAGGACAGCCAGGCCCCGCGCGGTCAGGACACTCAGGCTCCGCGTGGTCAGGACAGCCAGGCCCCGCGCGGTCAGGACACTCAGGCTCCGCGTGGTCAGGACAGCCAGGCCCCGCGCGGTCAGGACACTCAGGCTCCGCGTGGTCAGGACAGCCAGGCTCCGCGTGGTCAGGACATGCAGGCTCCGCGTGGCCAGGACAGCCAGGCTCCGCGTGGTCAGGACAGCCAGGCTCCGCGGGCGGCTGCTGCTTCCAAGCCGGGCGCGAGCAAGGCGACGGCGCTCATCAAGGAGGCCGAGGCTGCGTGCAAGGCCGGCGACATGACGACCGCCAAGGCGAAGGCCGAGGCCGCCATCGCCGAGCTGAAGTAAGCGGCACCCGTCCACTGCAACACCGAGAGGCTCCAGGGGCTACCCTGGAGCCTCTCTCATTTCGGGGCTAGAATTCCGACGATGCGCCGCCTCGCCGTCCTCACCGCCGTGCTCGCGCTCACTCCCGCAACCGCCCGCTCTCAGGAGCTCTCGCTGCAGGAGATGCTCCTGCGCGCCAAACCGGCGGTCGTCGTAATCCTGTCGGAGGTCGGAGCCCAGGTCACGCTGCTTTGCGCCGGTGCCGAGAAGACCGTCAACCCGGTGCCGTACCGGGAGAGCGCCTCCGGATTCCTCGTCAGTCCGCGGGGCTGGGTCGTCACCAACGCCCATGTCGTCTTCGTCGCCCATGACCCGCCGCGACGCTGGTTGACCTCGCACATGGTCGAGAAGGCGTTCCGCGCCGATTGCCTGCCCGCCGTGCTGGCAAAGCGAGGCTTGACGGCCGGCGCCCGTCCCGACGTGGAAGAGGCCCTCACGCGGGAGGCCGTTGCGGCAACGCCGGCCGACCGGGTCACCCTCGAGCCCGCTGTCTGGGTCGTCCTGCAGAACGGCCTTCGCCTGGCCGCGCGGATCGCCAAGTACAGCCCACCTCCAACCGGCGAGGCGATGTCGGGCCGGGACCTGGCCCTGCTCCGCGTGGAGGGCGCCGATCTGCCCACGCTGCCGCTCGGCGACTCCGACCGGCTCAAGATCGGCGACAAGCTCTCGGTGATCGGCTTCGCCGGCGTCGTGATGACGCACGAGCTGCTCCAGTCGTCCGCCAAGGTGCAGGCCTCCGTCACTCATGGGTCGGTGTCCGCCCTGAAGCAGGATCGCGCGAACCAGCCGATCATCCAGACCGATGCCTCCGCCGAGGCCGGCACCAGCGGCGGTCCCGCCGTCGACGCCGCCGGCCAGGTCATCGGCGTGATGACGGCGGTCACCCAGGGCGAGGGCGGCACCGTCCAGGGGTTCAACTTCGTCATCCCGGCGTCCTCGGTGAAGGACTTCCTGAGCGGCACCACGGTGGCGCTGGACGAGACGAGCCGTTTCAACACCGCCTGGCAGGACGGGCTGAGCGCCTTCTTCGCGGGGCGTCACTCGCGCGCCGCCCCCGCCTTCGTGGAGGCCAATCGCCTGCTGCCCGAGGTCCCCGACGTGCAGCGAATCAGCGCGGAGAACGTGGCCCGGATGAAGACGCAGCCGCTGCTGCCGTGGGGCTGGGTCGGCGCCGGCCTGGTCGGCGTCGGCGCCGTCGGGTGGGCGGCGCTGCTCGGCGCGCGGTGGCAGCGCAACCGCTTCCGCATCCGCCCCTCGGAGGTGGCACGGCTACTCGAGGGCACCGATCCCCCGGCCATCCTCGACGTACGCCAGACGGCCGCCTACGAGCAGAGCCCGGTGCGCATCCCGCGGTCGCTGCGGATCTCGGTCCAGGAGATCTCCGAGGAGGGCAAGCGCCCCGACGTCGATCCGGCCCGGATGATCGTCGCCTACTGTACGTGACCGGACGAGATGTCGAGCGCCCGGGTGGCGCACCAGCTGAAAGGTCTCGGGTACCGCAACGTGCGCGTGCTCAAGGGCGGCCTCGCCTCGTGGGTGAACGCGGGCCTGCCGCTGGAATCGAAGGCCTGACCGGCTACGCGTCCGCACGGGCCCGGCGCCCGGCCGTGAAGTGCACGTGGACGTGGTACACGACCTGCCCCCCCTCGGGGCCGGTGTTGACGCCGAGGCGGAATCCCCTCTCGGCGTAGCCCGTCGCCTCGGCCAGCCGTCGCGCCGTCAGCACGCACCGACCGAGGACGTCGATGTCGTCCTCGGTCGCCTCGAGCAGCGAGGCGATGTGACGTCGGGGCACGATGAGCTGATGCACGGGTGCCTTGGGGTAGATGTCCTTGAAGGCCACGACCGCATCGTCCTCGTAGGTGATGTCGGCCGGGCTCTGACGCGCGATGATGCGGCAGAACAGGCAGTCGCTCACGGCGATCCTCCGGAGGCGCTGTATAATACGGCCTCCATTGACCCGGTTCGACGAAAAGGAGTCTCCCGATGGGGACGTGCCCGAAGTGCAAGCAACGCATTCGCAAGAACGGTAACCACATCAAGCTGGGGTCGACTTGGTACCACAAGGCCTGCCCCGCTCGTCCGGCCAAGCGCGCCCCCGCCACTGCCTAGGCCCGCGCTCGAGCGGCGCGGCGCCGGGCGCTCATGATCGGGAAGGGGTTTCGCCTCGCCGTTTTGTGGCTGGCGGTCGTGCTGTTGCTCGGCACCACCCACTTTGGCCCTCAGCAGACGCTGCGCCATCTCGTGCCCACGCTGCGCACCCTGGCCTCGTGGATGCCGTGGTTCAGCATCCAGACGATGCACGCCATGCTCCGCAAGCTCTCCCACGCCGCGGAGTACGCGCTCCTCGCCCTCTTCTGGCTGCGCGCGCTCCGCGCCTACCGGCGTCTCGGCCTGCGGGTGGCCTTCTGGGCGGCGCTGGCGGTGTGCGTGTCGTGCGCGATCGTCGACGAGGTGCACCAAAGCCAGGTCCCCGGCCGTCACGGCAGCGCCGGCGATGTCGTCCTGGATTCGCTGGGGGCTCTCGCCATGCTCCTCATCGTCCGTAGCCGCACGCGAGAGGTCGACGGCGCAATCGCACCCCAGGATGCCCGCCACCCCCTCGGTCCCGTGCACCTCGACGAGGAGACCTCGCCGGGCGCCTGAGCCTAGATGGGGTCGGCGATGCGGACCTCGGCGGTGGTCCGGACGCCGAGCGTGGCCCCGCCGGTGGCGTTGCTGAGGAAGACCGAGAACGACTTGGTCGCTTCGGGGCCCGCCTCGATCCGCAGCTGGACGGTGATGGGCTGACTGGTCTGGCCGGCGACGAACGTGAGGGTCCCGCTCGTCGCGAAGTAGTCGGCGGCCGCCGTGGCCGTCCCATCCACCGTGGTGAAATCGACGGTCACGCCGCTGGCGCCGCCGCCGGTGCGGGTGACCGTGAGCACCGCGTTGCACGGCCCGACCGCGCACTCGGTCTTGGGGTAGAGCACCGCGGAGAACTGCACAACACCCCCCACGTCGTTGTCGAGGATCGTGAGGGTGGCCGTGGCCTGCGGCCCCAGCGTGGCGCCACCACCGGGATTGCTCAGCTGCAGCCCGACGGTCTCATTCGGCTCGTCCGCGGTATCCGTCGTGGTGGTGATCGGGACCGTCACCGTCCGGCTCGTGACCCCGGCCGCGAAGGTGAGCGTCTGCGTCACCGCCGCGTAGTCCGTGCCGGCGGTCGCGGTGCCGCCACCGGTCGTGAAGTCCACCGTCACCGGCCCCGCCGCCCCCCCGCTGCGGACCACCGTGATGGTCGCCAGCGCCGTCGCCTCCGAAACCGTGTACGTCGCCGCCGAGAACTGGATCTGCCCGCCCACGTCGTTATCCGTGATCGTCAGCACCGCCGTGCTCTGCGACCCCAGCGTCGCCCCTGCCGTCCCCGACACCCCCGGCCCCAGCGTCAGCCCGACCGTGCGGCCGCTGTTCACCACCGTGTTGGCCAGCGTCCGCACCGGGAAGGTCAGCGTCTTCGTCGTCGCTGCGAACGTCAACGACCCGGCGGTGGCCACGTAGTCCACCCCGGCCACGGCGGTCCCCCCGCCCGTCGTGAACGGCACGATCACCGTTCCCGTCGCCGGGCCCGTCCGCTCCACCGTGACCGCGAGCGTTCCTCCCTCGAGCACCGTGTAGGTCGGCGACGCGAACTGCACCGCCGCCTGGGCGTCCACGATCTTCAGCTGAGCCGTCGTCCGCGGCCCCAGCACTGCGCCGCCACCTGGCAGGCTCAGCGTCAGTGTCACGAACCGGCTGCCCGTGGCGGCCAGGTTGACCAGCACCGGAACCGACACCGTCTGGCTGGCGACGCTGGCTCCGAAAGTCACCAGCGGGTTCGTCGTCGTGTAGTCGGTCCCCGCCTGCGCCCCGCTCGCCCCTGGGCCGTTGCTGGTCGCGAACTGCACGGTCACGCCGCTGGCGGCGCCGCCGGTCCGCACGATGGCGATCGGCGCGGAGACCACCGTCCCCGCCCCTGCCACCGTGTACAGCGACTGGCTGAATTGCACCGTCCCCGCCACGTCGTTGTCGACGATCGTCAGGGTGGCCATGGCCTGCGGCCCCAGCGTGGCGCCACCACCGGGATTGCTCAGCTGCAGCCCGACGGTCTCATTCGGCTCGTCCGCGGTATCCGTCGTGGTGGTGATCGGGACCGTCACCGTCCGGCTCGTGACCCCGGCCGCGAAGGTGAGCGTCTGCGTCACCGTCGTGTAGTCCGTGCCGGCGGTCGCGGTGCCGCCACCGGTCGTGAAGTCCACCGTCACCGGCCCCGCCGCCCCCCCGCTGCGGACCACCGTGATGGTCGCCAGCGCCGTCGCCTCCGAAACCGTGTACGTCGCCGCCGAGAACTGGATCTGCCCGCCCACGTCGTTATCCGTGATCGTCAGCACCGCCGTGCTCTGCGACCCCAGCGTCGCCCCTGCCGTCCCCGTCACCCCCGGCCCCAGCGTCAGCCCAACCGTGCGGCCGCTGTTCACCACCGTGTTGGCCAGCGTCCGCACCGGGAAGGTCAGCGTCTTCGTCGTCGCTGCGAACGTCAACGACCCGGCGGTGGCCACGTAGTCCACCCCGGCCACGGCGGTCCCCCCGCCCGTCGTGAACGGCACGATCACCGTTCCCGTCGCCGGGCCCGTCCGCTCCACCGTGACCGCGAGCGTTCCTCCCTCGAGCACCGTGTAGGTCGGCGACGCGAACTGCACCGCCGCCTCGTCGTCGACGATCTTCAGCTGCGCCGTCGACCTCGGCCCCAGCACCGCGCCGCCACCCGGCGCAGTCAGCGTCAGCGTCACGAACCGGCTGCCGGCGGCGGCGTTGGGCCCCGCCAGCGGTATCGCCACGGTCTGGGTGCCCTGGCTGGCTCCGAATATGACCGGCGTGCTAGTCGCGGTGTAGTCGACTCCGGCCTGCGCCCCGCTCGCGCCCGGCCCGTTGCTGGTGTCGAACTGTACGCTCACGATGGCGCCGCCACCGCTCCGCACGATCGCGATCGGCGCCGACAGCGCCGTCTCCGGCACCGTGTACAGCGCCTGGCTGAACTGCACCGTCCCCGCCACGTCGTTGTCGACGATCGTCAGGGTGGCGGTGTCGCGCGGGCCGAGCACGGCCCCCGACCCGGGGTTGGTGAGCTGTAACAGAACGGTCTCGTTCGACTCGTCGTCCGCGTCGTTCGTGATCGGCACCGACACCGTGCGGCTCGCCACCCCGGCCGCAAACGTGAGGGTCTGCGTCACCGCCGTGTAGTCCGCTCCCGCCGTCGCCGTCCCGTCGCTGGTCGCGAAGTCCACCGTGACCGGGGTGCCGAGGGCGCCGCTACGGACCACCGTGATCGTCGCCGTGGCCGTCGTTTCCGCCACCGTGTAAGCGGACGCCGAAAACTGGATCGAGGCGATGTCGTCGTCCACGATCGTCAAGGTCACCGTCGTACGCTCGGTTGCCAGCACGGCGCCGACCGGATTGGACAGCGTCAGGGTGACGGTCTCCGGCCCCTCGGCGAGCGTGTCGTTCACGATCGTGATCGGCACCAACAGGGTACGGACGCCGGGGGAGAACGTCAGCGTGCGATCGATCGCCGTGTAGTCCGCGGGAGCGGTGGCGGTGCCGTTGATCGTCTGGAAACGGACCGTCGCGCCGCCGGTCGCGGACCCCGACCGGGTGACCGTGACCACCGCGGGCCCGCGATTCTCGTCCACCGAGTACTCGCGGGCACCGAACGCGAAGCAGGCCACCGGGTCCAGGATCGTCAGCACGGCGGCACCGCGCGTGCCCAGCACCGCACCGTTCGGGTTGCTGAGGGTCAGGTTCACCGTCTCGTCGCCGTCACAGCCCGGGTTGTTGAGGATCGGCACCGTGAACGTGGCGATGATCTGCCCCGGCGAGAACGTCAGTGTCCCGGAGGCGGCGGTGTAGTCGGCGCCAGCCGTGGCGGTACCATCGCTCGTCGCGAATTGCACGGTGGTAGGCACCGTCGTGTCGCCGACCCGCTGCACGCTGATGGTGACGCTCCCCCCGGTCTCGCTCACCTGGTACGTGCTCGCCGTGAACTGGACGGTCCCGCCCTCGGCGATCTGGGTCACGAAGGCGTCGAGGAGGCCGGCCAGGCCCTGGATGGGAGCGGCCGTCGGGAACGTCGCCGAGTTGGTCAACCCGGTGAGGTAGACGAGCCCCTGGTCGACCGCGATCGCCTGAGCCACGTCGTCGCCCGCGCCGCCGAGATAGGTCGAGAAGAGCAGCGCGCTGCCAGATGGATTGAGGCGCGTCACGAACGCGTCGAGGCGGCCGGCCAGCCCCGGCTGGATGGGCGAGGCCGTCGGAAAGTCCACCGACTTCGTCGACCCGGCGACGTAGACGCTCGAGTCGCCCAGGTTTACCCCAATGGCGTTGCCGACGTCATCGGCGGTGCCGCCCAGGTACGTGGAGAACACCAGTGCGCCGCCCGCCGGATTCACCTTGGCGACGAAGGCATCGTCGCCCCCCGCGATGAACTGCTGCAATGCCAGCTGCGTCGGGAAGTTCGGCGAATCGGTGGAGCCGGTCACGTAGGCGTTGCCGGCGGCATCCACGGCAACCGCGAGCGCAAAGTCGTCGCCGCTGCCGCCGAGGAAGGTCAGGTACAGCAGTGCGCCGGTTGGAGAGAGCTTCCCGACGAAGCCATCCGTCTGCCCACCGAAAGTTGCCTGGACGGGGCTCCCCTGCGCGGCGCCTGCGATGCCGATGTCGGTCGACGTCGTCGAGCCGACGACCCAGACGTTGCCGCTCGCGCTGGCGGCGATCCCCTCGCCGGAGTCGACGCCGGCGCCGCCGATAAACCGGCAATAGCCCGTGGGCGTCCCCAGCCCATCGGCCATCACGCCCGAGGGATCGAGCTTGGCGACGAAGGCATCGGCGCCGGTGCTCTTCGTCCCCAGGCAGGTGACCGCATTGTTGTTCGGGAAGGTGGCCGACTGGGTCGATCCGGTCACGTAGGCGTTGCCCAGCGCATCCACCGCGATTCCAATGCCGAAGTCGTCCGTGTTGCTGCCCAGGTAGGTCGAGTACACGAGCGTGGCGCCGGTCGGGCCGAGCTTGGCGACGAAGGCGTCGTTACCGCCCCGCAAGGTGGACTGAAACGGCGCAAACGGCGAGGCTCCCTGCACTGGAAAGTTCCCCGAGGTCGTCGTCCCGGCCACGAGCACGTTGCCGCTCCCGTCCACCACGATGGCGTTGCCGGCGTCGTCGCCACTGCCTCCGAGGAATGTGGAGAACACCAGGGCCCCGGTGGGGTCGAGCTTGGTCACGAAGGCGTCTGTCACTCCCCGGCGCGTGGCCTGCAACGGCGACGACGAGACGGGAAAGTTCGACGAGATAGTCGAGCCGGTCACGTAGGCGTTTCCGTTAGCGTCGACGGTGATGCCGAAGCCCTGGTCGTTCGACGACCCGCCGAGGAAGGTGGAGTAGGCCAGGATCGGGTCGATCACCAGTGGACGGGCGGGATCCCACGCGGTCATGTGGAATCGCACGCGATCGCCGTCGACCACGTATCCGCCGTCGACCGGCCGCCGCTCGCCGTCCACCTCCTGATAGATGACCGGCCGGCGCAGGCGGAGGTCGCCGGCGCTGGTGGCCAGCACGAGGTCGCCGGCGCCGTCCACGTGCAGCCCCTCGACACCGTCGAAGACCAGCGCGACGGCAGCCGGGTCCGCGCCCGGGGCAACGATGAAGTCGTATTCGAGCTGGCGGTCGGTACCGTAGAAGACGAGGCTGATGCCCGGATAGACGTCCGTGTACCGTACGCGCGCGAACGCGGGGACGGCGTGTTGCCACCGATCCGCCTGGCCCAGGAGGTAGTTGCTGCGGCCCGGCAACGACTCGTCGCCGGCGATCGTGGCCCCCGCATCGGCGCCGAGCAGAAGCATCCGCACGACGAGCGGCTCGGCCAGCGAAGCGGCCGCGTCACGAGCGGCCCCGCGCGCGGACGGCGCCAGCACCAGCACCGCCTCCGTCGGAGTCAAGAACAGTCCGTAGCCGCGTCCACGCGCCAGGAACTTCACCGGCTCCTCGGCCTGGCCCTGGTTGGGCTCGAACACCATTGACGCCGGACCGTGCCGCGCTGTCACAGTCGTCGCGAGGGCGGCGGCCGGCAGCAGGCCGCCGAGCAGGATCAGCATGATGCACGCAACCATACCGATGACGCCTTGGCGTCCAGCCATGCCCACGCTTCTATCCCTCGGCCGGCGACCGGCCTCGATTCCGCGTCCGGCTGACCGCTCCGGTCGTCGGGTTACCCGCTCGCGCCTGGTTCGTGTCGAATACCACACCGCCCGATCAGCCAGCACGGTTTTGTTGTCCGTGGTCCACCCTCGCGGCGCCGCCGGGTCTCCGGCGTCGGTCGACCACGCACCCAAATGTGGTCTCGGTAGAGGCGCCCGCCCTAGCGACGGGCGGCCACCAGCAGGAAGGCAGGGCGCTCGCGCTCGTCGGCCAGAATCGGCCGCGCCGCGACCTGGGCCGGGCTGGGGCCCCACTCCTCGACGTGGTCGAGGAGGAACCCGAGCCGGAGCAGGAGATTGACGTAGGTACCGATGGTTCGGTGCTGCTTGATGACGCCCCGGGTGAGCCAGTCCGTCGAGCGGGGGCCCTCGTCCAGGTAGCGATCGATCGGCCACGTCTTGCGGCCGGCCGCACTCACGCACCAGCCCGGGGCGCCGGGCGCCGTGTAGATCGGATGCTCGACGGAGAAGACCAGACGGCCCCCAGGGACGAGGGCCCCGCCGACCTCCGACAGCAGCCCATCCAGGTTCTCGATGTAGTGCAGGGCCAGCGAGCTGTAGACGAGGTCGAGCGACGCCGGCGGCAGCCGCAGCCGCTCGAGGTCGGCCCGTGTGTAGGTGATCGCCGAGTCGTCGGTCGTGGCGTGCGCCCGCGCCAGCATCTTCTCGGAGACATCGATGCCGTGCACGCGCGCCGCCCCGCTCTGTCGGGCCCACCGGCAGAACCAGCCGAAGCCGCAGCCGAGATCCAGGACGGCGCGCCCCGTCAGCTCGGGCAGTAGCGCGCGAAGCGCCGGCCATTCGGCGGCGCCGTCCAGGCCCTCGACCGATCGGCCGAGCCGGCTGTACCCCTCGAAGAACTCGTCGTCGTCGTAGATGTTCTGCGTCATGGCTCCCGGAGTGAACAAAACGACTCCTACCTTACCGCAGTCGATCCAGGCGAGATCAGTATGCTAGAGGTGGCATCGACGGGCGGATCGCGTTGCCTGGCCGCCGTGGGACCATCGCGGCGGGCCGTGGGAGAGCCGTATGAGAGCCATGTGCGTCGCTCTGGCGTTGCTGTTCGCGGCCGTTCCGGCCACCGCGCAGCCCGACACTCAGCCGCCGCCCGTGGTGCGTTCCCTGACGGTGGCCGCTCCCGCCGCGCAGCCGACCGGGGTGCTGTTCAAGGTGACCTGGGAGACCGTGCTCGATCCGCCCGCCGGCGTGCCGGCCCCGGTCTACCGCTGGACCGCCGGATTCGGCGATGGCACCGAGCCCCTGCAGGGAGCCGTCGCCGATACCGTGCTGATGCTGCGCATGCCCTACCACGCCAGCGGCGCGACGACCGGATTCGTGTGCGTCCTGGCCCAGGATGCCGCCGGCAACGTGAGCCCGAGCGCCACCTGCGCCGCGCTGACCATACCAGCAACGCCGACCACCACGCACAAGGTCGACTACACCGAACCGACCACGAACGCAGCCGGACAGCCGTTGGGGGGCGGCGGGCTGGCGTCCGTCCGGCTGTACTGGCGCGTGGATGACGGTCCGGAGACGGTCGTCACGCTTCCGGTGTCGTCACCCAAGGGCGGTCTCCGGCGCCGCTTCCTCCTCACCATCCCCGCCACCAGCGGCACGCTGTCCATCACGCTGACGGCCGTGAACATGGGCGGAAAGGAAAGTGCCCGGACGGCACCGATGACAAAGACCATCACGGCGCCGGCGGGCGACTAGTGACGCGGGGCGGTTGACGGTTACTCGATCACCTGATCCGCCCGCAGCAACAGCGACGGAGGGATCTCGAGGCCCAGGGCCCTGGCTGTCTTGAGGTTGATCAGAAAGTAGAACTTCGTCGGCCGCTCGACCGGCAGGTCCCCTGACTTCGTGCCCTTCAATATTTTCGCGACCATTCGCCCTTCCTGTCGGTATTGATCCACGGCGTCGGGACCGTACGACATGAGTCCGCCTGCCCGGGCAAACGCTGGGAAGAGTGCGACGGTTGGTAACCGAGTAGCCGTGGCGGCGCCGGCGATCCTGGGAAAGCTAGCGGCGATCACCGGTGATCCCAACAGGAGAAGCGCGCCCGCCTTGCTTCCCGTGACCGAACGAACCGTCTGCTCCAATGCCCCGGCCCGACCCTCGAGGATCTGGATCTCGATGCCGAGCGCTTTGGCCGCCTGTTCGACCGCGATCACCTGGGCCTTCCCAGTGAGCGGATCCCAGAGCACAGCGATCCGGCGCAGGTGGGGCAGAGTCGTCTTGAGCAGTTCCAGGAGCTTCCCGGAAATCTCTGGAAGGTCGAGAAACATTCCGGTGATGTTGCCACCTGGCTTGGCGAGCGTCGCGACAAACCCGGCGGCGACCGGATCTGTCTCGTAGTCGTGCGCCACGATCGGTATGGTCTGGGTCGCGTTCTGGGCCGCCCGAATGGCGACGTAGCCGGCGGCGTGGATCACGTCGACCTTGTCACGGACCAACGCCGCGGCGAGCCCGGGAACGTCGGCCTCGGTCTTCGCAGAATGATAGTCGATCCGATAGTGTTGTCCTTCGGCGTAGCCTTCGTCCTGGAGCCCAGCTCGGAGGGCCGCGAAGTTCTGCCGAAGCCGGTCATCGAGTGGTCGGTCTTCCGACCGCAGAATTCCAATGCGGGCGATTCTCTCGGGTCGCTGTCCGGAGGCCGAGCGGGGCGCGCCGACGGCGCCAGCGATGCAGATCAGCAAGAAGTGGCGGCGGTTCATCCCGGAATGGTGGAGCCGTTCGCCGCCCAAGACAAGCGGCGTGACGATGCTCCACGATCCTCGACGTTGACTCCTGGCCAGCGTCTGACCTACCGTCCGGGGATGGATCGTCGCCGCTTCCTTGTCTCAGTGGTCGGGGCCGTAACCTGGCCGCTGGCCGCTGAGGCGCAGCCGGGGGGAAGATGTACCGAGTGGCCTTCCTCGGGTCCACCTCGCCGTCTGAGTATGCGAGTCAGATGGAAGCGTTTCGGACAGAGCTTCGCGGCCTCGGCTATGTCGAGGGGAAAAACGTCGTCATCGAGTTCCGGTGGGCGCAGGCGAGAAACGACCGGCTTCCCGAATTGGCCGAGGAACTCGTTCGGTTGAAGCCTGACGTGTTGGTCACTCACGGTGCTCCCGGCGCACTTGCCGCCAAGCGCGCGACGAGCACGATCCCCATCGTGGTCGGGGTCGTCGCCGAGGCCGTCGCGATCGGGGCTGTCGATGGCCTCGCGCGTCCAGGCGGGAACATCACTGGCTCGTCCTTCTTTGTTCCTGAGCTGAGCGCCAAACGGCTACAGTTTCTCAAGGAGGCCGTTCCGAACCTGGGTCGCGTGGGACTCCTCCTCAAGCGTGACAACCCTGTGAATCCACCAGTGCTCAGGGCGATGGAACAGGCTGCACAATCGCTGAAGATACAGCTCGAGTCCGTCGAGGTGACGCGTCCAGCGGACATCGAGAACGCCGTGTCCGCTCTTGTCAAAGGACACGCCGGCGCGATCGCAGTGATCGATGAGGCCATGCTGCTCGCCCAGTCGGAGCGGATCGCCAACATGGCGAAAAAACACTCGCTTCCGACGATCGGCTCATCGAATACGCACGAGCCGGTGGTCTTCTGGGCTTCGGTGTCAATTTCGCTGACCTCTGGCGCCGGGCGGCGGTTTTCGTGGACAAGATCCTCCGCGGGGCCAAGCCGGGCGATCTCCCCGTCGAGCAGCCCACCAAGTTCGAGTTGGTCATCAACCTCAGAACCGCGAGAGCGTTCGGCCTCACGATCCCGCCCTCGCTGCTGGCGCGGGCGGATCAGGTGATCGAGTGAACCAGCGCCGTCCTCCTCAGCCCAAGCGCCGGAAGCGAACACCCCGGAGCTCGGAGTCGCCGCCAGCGAGTGAAGCCGGGGTCGCACCTCTCCTGCCCATGGAGATCCAGGCGGGTGACAGGTTCGCCGCCGAAGGCTTCGAGTGGGAGGTGATCAGCCGCCCCGAAGTACTCCACGGCGCCAAGAGCTTGCGCGCCAGGGTTGCGCGCCCAGGCCTGCCGGAGACGGAGCGAGAGATCACGTGGCCGGCACACGTGCGCGTCGCCATCCGCCGAGCGGCATCGCGTGGCTGACCGCCGCCTCCATGGCCTGCGGAGCGCGCTCGGCCTGCTGGCAGCCGGACTCGGTATCATCACGGCCGTCACCCTGCGCCGGCGCCGGCGTCCGCCGGCGCCGCCGGCAGTCACCAGCGAACGACAGACCCCAGCGGTGCGCATCCTGGTCGTTGACGACCAACCCGAGGTTCTCGCAGTCCTGACTGAAGTGATCCGGCGCGAAGGGCACGAGGTACGATCCGTCGGTACGGCCGAAGAAGCCATCGATGTTGCACGAACGTTTCGTCCTCAGCTTCTGTTCCTGGACCTCGTGATGCCGGGCATGAGCGGCAACGACCTGCTCCGCGCCCTGCGCGCCAGCGGCATTCGCGCTCCGGCCGTGGCTGTCTCGGGCCAACCACACCTCGCCATTCCGGCGTTCATCGCCGTCGTGAGTAAGCCGCTCAACATCCCTCGACTGCCACGCTTGATCGCCGTGCTGGCCCGTACCGCTTCCCGCGACACTGACGCTTGACGTCAGCGCGGAGGGCTCGTCGCGCGGTTGATCGCGCTGATCAGCGCATCGTCCTCGAACGGCTTTCGGAGATACTGCACGGCGCCGGCGCGACGGGCGCGCTCTCGGGTGGCCGCGTCGTCGTGGGCCGTGATGAAGATGACCGGCGGCGGCATCCCTGCTTCGAGGAGCCGGTCGTGTAGCTCGAAACCGGTCATCCCGCCCAGGTGGACGTCGAGCACCAGGCAGCGGGACACCACCGGGTGCCAGCTTTCCAGGAATTGCTCAGCTGAGGGGAATGCCTCCACGGCGAACCCTGCCGCCCGCAGCAGCCTGCCGATCGCACGCAACAAGGAGCGGTCGTCGTCCACGACCGAGACGAGCGGACTGACAGCGTCGGCGACTTTCTCTGGCAAAACTCGATCTCTGCTAGTCGCACCCAATGTATGTTGCGGCCGTGACGCTCCGCTATGGGCCCTTGGTCGTAGGACCGTAGGGCTGCGACAGGCCGCCGGCAAAGGCGAGCGCGAGCACGAGGCTGGCGCCCTCACAGGCTGGGAACGCACTGGGCCGACGCATCACGCAATGGAAGTGTCACCCTGAGGCGATCTTCAATCGGTCAGAACGGTCACCGTCCTACTGTCGGACCTTGGTCCGCCCGACCTCGAACATCTCGGTCATCTTGTCCGTCATGACGTGACGTCCGATGCCCCGCTTGAGGGAGCCGCCAAACCCGGCGACCTGGTCGGTGAACGCGTGGCTCGCGTAGACGACGAGGGTCCCCTCCTGAACCGGCAGGAAGCCCGCCACCGCCTGCTGGGCGTTGTAACCGGTACTGACGTAGTACTGGCGCTGGACGACGGCCCGGGCCGCGCCGGCGGCCGCCGAGAGCCAGTGCACCAGGACGTAGGTCGGTTTGCCCCGAATGTCGTAGTGCACCCAGCGGAAGTCTTCCTCCATACCCGGAACGGTCGCCTTCGGGTAGCCCAGCAGGACAGCTTTGAAGGCGGGCATGTATTTCTCGAGCCCCCGGGCGGCCTGGCTGGCCTTGCGCAGCTCCACACCCGGATCGGTCGTGCGGCCTCCACCGCGATCGTAGGGCACGATGGCCGTAAGGCCGGAGGCCAGGTAGGCCTGATACCGGGCCAGCAACATCTTCTGCAGCTGCGCCTGCACCGCCGCCGGTGCGCCGCCCGACAGGGCTTTGAAGGCGGCAATCTCACGCGTGCCGAGATTCAGCGCCTCGCCGGCCTGCGCACCCGAAAGCGTCTGCGCCGAGGCGTCCGCGATCCGCAATCCCACGAGGTCGGCGAGGCCGCCCTTAGGGCTGAGCTTGCCGTACGCCTGCACCTGCGGATCAACGGTTATGAGGTCGCCGGCCAGGATCTGCTTGCTGAGCGCGTCCGGCGAGGTCTTGACCACGAAGACGATGGAGATGGACAGGTCGGTGTCAGAGACGGCCGCCAGGTCCGGCGTGACGAATTCTCCGTTCAGCACCTTCTGCTTGTCATCGGCGGACAGCCCGATGTCCGCCAGAATCTGATCGGCGCTCGGCTGAGCTTGCGCAGGGCGCGTGAGCGCCACCAGACCGACGACGCTCACGACTCCCAGGACGGCAAGAAGCTGTCGAGCGCTCATCGTGTTCTCATTTCTTCTCGACCGACCGAGGCGCGTAGCCGTGGGCCTCGAACCATGCGACGGCGTCGGCGAGCGCCACCCGCACGTCAGTCTGCGGCAGGCTCAGCTCGCGCACGGCCCGAGCCGGGCTGAAGTAGAGCCGCTTGCGAGCCATCCTGACCGCGGTCTGCTTACCTCTGGATCAGACTGTAAGTCAACGCCGGACGGGTCGGCGCCTGCCATCCATACGCCAACCTTACGGGCCATAGGACCTTGGGCCAATAGCACTTGGATCAGGGTCGTGGTCCGATACCTGAGCGATGGTCTTGGGCGAACTCGGCACCTCGATCCCCTGGCCATTTCTCATTGTGCTCGTGTTCTGGCTCACGATCACCTTCATGAGCTTCGGATTGCAGGCTCCGGCGAATGCAACCGTGCTTGCCGTCCTGCTCCTCTGTGCGCTCTCAGTCGCCGGCGCGGTCTTCCTTATCCAGGAGATGGACGGGCCATTCGACGGCTTGATCCAGGTGTCGGCAGAACCGCTGCGCTACGCGCTTACCCGTCTGGGCCTGTAAGGCGGTCGCCCGATTCGGCCTTTTGTGTTCCACCCCAGATCCTGGCCCCCGGCCCTGACAATCCCGCCGTCGCTGCTGGCGCGGGACCGGGGCGCCCGTGTCGCAACGTTGTTGCGTGACGCTCTGCAAATCTTGGAGGAGGGGCAGGAATGATGGATCGCCGCGATCTCCGCCACATACAGGCAGTCGTCCGGGGTTACAGCCAGCTCATGCTTGAGAAGATGGCCCTCACCGATCCACTGCGGCGGTGTCCCGAGGGAATACTCGCGGCGGCCGACCTGGGGGACGAAGCGACCGCCTACCTTCCCGGCATCGCCGGACCCTATGCGAGCTACTGACAGCGGCACTACGAAGGATGAACCATGGAGGGCCGATGACGACCGAGCCTGGCCGGATCCTAGTCGTGGACGACGAACCCGTCGTCAGCTCGATGCTGTGTGACGTGCTGGCGACAGCCGGATACGTGGTCGCATCGGCCGCGAGTGGGGCGGAGGCTCTGGATCTCGTGCCGACCTTCAATCCGAGCGTCGTCCTGCTTGATCTCACGATGCCCGGGATGTCTGGCATGGAGGTGCTGCAGCATCTGCGCCGCGAGTATCCGCGCAGTCCCGTCGTGATTCTTTCTGGCAATCAAGATGCTGAGGTCAAGCGCCGAGCGCTCGAGGCCGGCGCCTTCGATTATCTTACGAAGCCCTTCAGCCTCGCCCTGATGAGGGCAGCCGTCAGGGCGGCCATCGCTAGCAGTTCGCGTGGCTGACGCGGGGCCCGGGCTGCAGCTCTTGCATCGGTGGCTCGACACCTGGGAGGGCGTCGGGCTCATCACCGTGGGCGTCGAGCGCCAGGGGCTGCGGCTGTCGCTGAGTCACATCACCGAGGGCGAGTGGCGGGCAACGTTCATGGGCGAGAGCGTTCTGCTGGCGCCGAAGGGCTTCGGCGTGGCGCAGACGCCATGGGGGCGGTGCAACGGGCGGCATGGGCGGCGATTCGGCAAGAGTTAGTAGAACCAGTCGGTAGCCCCCCGCGGACTGGTGCGCAGGAGGAGTGATGAACTGGGTACTGCTCGTGATAGCCGGACTGCTCGAAATTGGGTGGGCCATCGGCCTGAAGTACACGCACGGCTTCACCCGTCTGTGGCCCAGCGCCTGGACGGTCGTGGCGATGGTCGTCAGCATAGTGCTGCTGGGTGTGGCCATGCGCTCCCTACCGGCGGGAACGGCCTACGCGGTGTGGACGGGGATCGGCACGATGGGCACGGTGATCCTCGGCATCGTGCTGCTCGGCGAGCCGGCTACGGCGGGCCGTGTTATCTGCATCGCGCTCATCCTGGTCGGGGTCGTCGGGCTCAAGCTGCTGTCACCCGAGTGAGCCAGGCGCGCGCCGACCTCGACATCCTTGAACACGCGGCGATTACCTGTGTCCTGCGCGACCTACGGCCCACCCACATCAGGTCGCCGGCTCTCTTGACCAGGTCACTGTCGGGAACTATCGTACCCGCCGTGTGCCGCCCGTTCGTCCGGATGACCTCGCTGGCACT
Source organism: uncultured Candidatus Rokubacteria bacterium (assembly GCA_963827505.1). Taxonomy (GTDB): domain Bacteria; phylum Methylomirabilota; class Methylomirabilia; order Rokubacteriales; family CSP1-6; genus AR5. The sequence goes on from CAWHBD010000002.1 coordinate 100,454, forward strand.
CGTCGCGGCACCCGCCGGGAAGCACGCCCCGCAGGCAGCTTGTCGCGCCGGCATCTTTCGAGGGCAGCCAGTGCTTGACAAGGGCGATGCATCGATCTCCGGTGTCACACTTGCAGGGCGGGCCGGTGCCCTCAACCGTCGCCGCCATCGGGTCCGACGGTCGATTCGTCGATCAATTCCTGCCATCGCGCTGAAGTCGGGGGACACATGACACGACGTCGGCTATGGGCGATTGCCTTGGTGGTCGGGCTGCTGGGTCCCGTGGCCGTGCGCGCGCAAGGCAGCGGGGGCGAGGGCTACCGGGCCGTGGATCTCGGAGTGCTGCAGCAGGACACCGGGGCGCACGTGCGGGGCCTGAACAACGCCGGCGCGCTGGCCGGCGGCGGTGGCGCGCGGCTGATGGCCTTCATGTTGACGAGCAGCGCCCTCGAGGTCATCCCGGGCCTGCCGGGGGCCGACTGGAGCGTCGCACTGGGCCTGAACGACGACGGCGTCGTGGTGGGCGCGTCCAACACGGCCACGGCGCTGCGCGGCTTCATCTGGTCGCGCGCGGCGGGATCCAGGAGCTGCGCCCGCTGCCGGGCGACAGCGGGAGCGAGGCCCTGGGGGTGAGCAAGGGGCGCCAGGTGGTGGGCTACTCCTCGGGGCCGGGCGGCGTCGCGGCCGTGACGTGGACGGCGGACGGCCAGGTGCACCGCCTCGCCGCCCTGCCGGGGACCCGCGAGAGCCGGGCCGCGGCCATCAACGAGGCGGGGGAGATGATCGGTACGGCGACGACCGCGCTCGGCGGCCGGGCGGTGCTGTGGCCGAGCGCAGGCGGGGTGGTCAACCTCGGCGCCCTCCCGGGCGACACCGAGAGCGAGGCGATGGCCCTGAACAACCAGGGTGACGTGGTCGGGCAGTCGCGGGGCCCGACGCGCAGCCAGGCGGTGCGCTGGACGCGGACCGGGGGCATCCGAGCGCTCGGTACCCTGCCCGGGGGCGCCTACAGCCTCGCCAACGGCGTGAACCAGCGCGGCGACGTGGTCGGCACCTCGGCCGGCACGCACGGGCCGCGCGCGTTCCTGTGGACGGCCACCAGCGGCATGCGCGACGTCAACGAGCTGATCCCGGCCGGCGCCGACTTCGTGCTCACGGAAGGCGTCGGCGTCAACGACCAGGGCGTGATCGCCGCCCTCGGTCACGACGCCATCGGGGGCCCCGCGGGCGGCGCCCATAACCACAACCTGCCCGTCCGCGCCTTCCTGCTCGTACCCACACCTTGAACCGGGCCCAGGGGAGCCAGATGACACGGACCGTTCGGCGTCGTGGGACTGCTCGCGCTCGTGCTGGTGAGCTTGCTGGCCGCGCCCGCCGCGGCCCAGCCCAACGTGGTCGGCCAGTGGGCCTCCGTTCCCGCGCTGCCCTTCTACCCCGTGCACGTCGCCCTGCTGCCCACCGGGCAGGTGATGATCTGGCCGGGCGACGGCGGGATCTCCGGCGATGACCCCCGGCTGTGGGATCCCGCCACCGCCACGACGACGCCGCTGACGAAGCCCGGCTACGACATCTTCTGCTCCGGGCACACGCTGCTGGGTGACGGCCGCGTGTTCGTCGGCCGGCGGCCACATCCAGAACAACGTCGGCCTGCCGAACGCCAGCGCCTACGACGCGACCACCAACACGTGGACGCCGTTCCCGGCGATGAACGCCGGTCGTTGGTACCCCACGGCGATTACTCTGGCCAACGGCGACCCGCTGGTAGTGTCGGGCAGCATCGACAATACGGTGGGCGTCAACCGGCTGCCGCAGGTGCTGGACGTCGCCACCGGTACGTGGCGCAACCTGACGAACGCCCAGCTTGGGCTGGGGCTTTATCCGCAGATGTTTCTGGCACCAAATGGCCAGGTCTTCAACCCGGGTCCGAGCCAGACGACGCGGTACCTGAACACCTCGGGCACCGGGGCGTGGACGGTCGTGGGGAACCGGCAGTTCGGACTTCGCAGCTACGGCTCGGCGGTAATGTACGCCGACGGCAAGGTCCTGGTCATGGGCGGCGGCGATCCCCCGACGCGCACAGCCGAGGTCATCGACCTCAATGCGCCGACGCCAACTTGGCGGCTGGTCGGCCAGATGGCCGGTCGCGCGCCGGCAAACCAACGCGGTCCTGCTGCCGGACGGCAAGGTGCTGGTCACGGGGGGCACCAGCGGCGCGGGGTTCAACAACGCGGCACGCCGGTGTTTCCCGGCCGAGCTATGGGATCCCGTCACGGAGACGTGGACGACGATGGCGAGCGCGCAGATTCCGCGGCTGTACCACTCCGCCGCGCTGCTCCTGCCCGACGGCCGTGTGCTGACGACCGGCGGCAACGGGTATCCGGATACCGAGGTGTACTCTCCCCCGTACCTGTTCCAGGGCGCGCGTCCGAGCATCGCCACGGCGCCGGCGACGGTGGCGCTCGGCCAGAGCTTCTTCGTCGAGACACCGGATGCCGCCGAGATCAACAGCGTCACGCTGATCCGACTCGGCTCGGTCACCCACACGGTGAACATGAATCAGCGGATCAGCCGGCTGAGCTTCACGCAGACCGCGGGCGGGCTGAACGTCGTCGCCCCGACGAACGCCAACCTGGCTCCGCTCGGCCACTACATGCTGTTCGTCGTCAACGGTAACGGAGTGCCGTCGGTCGCGCAGATCGTGCACCTCACCCCCGGTCCCGGTGGGACCACGCCGACCGTTTCGATCGACGATGCCACGGTGACGGAGGGGAACACGGGTTCGGTGAGCGCCATCTTCACGGTCAGCCTGTCGGCGCCGAGCAACCAAGCGGTGACCGTGCAGTACGCCACGGCCAACGGCACCGCCACCGCCGGCAGTGACTACACCGCCATCTCGGGCACGCTGACCTTCACCGCCGGCCAGTTGACCCACACCATCGCCGTCCCGGTCCTCGGCGACACCGTCGTCGAGCCGAACGAAACGTTCGTCGTGAACCTGAGCGACCCCATCAATGCCACGCTCGCCGATGGCCAGGGCACCGGGACCATCCTCGACAACGATGGCCCCATGCTCTCGATCGGCAACGCGACGATGACCGAGGGCAACACCGGCACGGCCAACGCCGTCTTCACCGTCAGCCTGTCGACCGCGAGCAGCCAGACGGTGACCGTGCGGTACGCCACCGCCAACGGCACCGCCGCCGCCGGCAGTGACTACACCGCCGTCTCGGGTACGCTGACCTTCACCCCCGGCCAGTTGACCCGCACCATCGCCGTCCCGGTCCTCGGCGACACCGTCGTCGAGCCGAACGAAACCTTCGTCGTGAACCTGAGCGACCCCATCAATGCCACGCTCGCCGATGGCCAGGGCACCGGGACCATCCTCGACAACGATGGCCCCATGCTCTCGATCGGCAACGCGACGGTGACCGAGGGCAACACCGGCACGACCAACGCCGTCTTCACCGTCAGCCTGTCGACCGCGAGCAGCCAGACGGTGACCGTGCGGTACGCCACCGCCAACGGCACCGCCACCGCCGGCAGTGACTACACCGCCGTCTCGGGTACGCTGACCTTCGCCCCCGGCCAGTTGACCCGCACCATCGCCGTCCCGGTCCTCGGCGACACCGTCGTCGAGCCGAACGAAACCTTCGTCGTCAACCTCACCTCGCCCACCAACGCCACGCTCAGCGATAGCCAGGGTACCGGCACCATCCTCAACAACGACGGCCCCGTGCTCTCGATCGGCAACGCGACGGTGACCGAGGGCAACACCGGCACGACCAGCGCCGTCTTCACCGTCAGCCTGTCGACCGCGAGCAGCCAGACGGTGACCGTGCGGTACGCTACGGCCAACGGCACCGCCACCGCCGGCAGTGACTACACCGCCATCTCGGGTACGCTGACCTTCGCCCCCGGCCAGTTGACCCGTACCATCGCCGTCCCGGTCCTCGGCGACACCGTCGTCGAGCCGAACGAAACCTTCGTCGTGAACCTCAGCGACGCCCACCAACGCCACGCTCAGCCGATAGCCAGGGTACCGGCACCATCCTCAACGACGACGGCCCCGTGCTCTCGATCGGCAACGCGACGGTGACCGAGGGCAACACCGGCACGGCCAACGCCGTCTTCACCGTCAGCCTGTCGACCGCGAGCAGCCAGACGGTGACCGTGCGGTACGCCACCGCCAACGGCACCGCCACCGCCGGCAGTGACTACACCGCCGTCTCGGGTACGCTGACCTTCGCCCCCGGCCAGTTGACCCGCACCATCGCCGTCCCGGTCCTCGGCGACACCGTCGTCGAGCCCAACGAAACCTTCGTCGTCAACCTCACCTCGCCCACCAACGCCACGCTCAGCGATAGCCAGGGCACCGGCACCATCCTCAACAACGACGGCCCCGTGCTCTCGATCGGCAACGCGACGGTGACCGAGGGCAACACCGGCACGACCAACGCCGTCTTCACCGTCAGCCTGTCGACCGCGAGCAGCCAGACGGTGACCGTGCGGTACGCCACCGCCAACGGCACCGCCACCGCCGGCAGTGACTACACCGCCATCTCGGGTACGCTGACCTTCACCCCCGGCCAGTTGACCCGCACCATCGCCGTCCCGGTCCTCGGCGACACCGTCGTCGAGCCCAACGAAACCTTCGTCGTCAACCTCACCTCGCCCACCAACGCCACGCTCAGCGATAGCCAGGGCACCGGCACCATCCTCAACAACGACGGCCCCGTGCTCTCGATCGGCAACGCGACGGTGACCGAGGGCAACACCGGCACGACCAACGCCGTCTTCACCGTCAGCCTGTCGACCGCGAGCAGCCAGACGGTGACCGTGCGGTACGCCACCGCCAACGGCACCGCCACCGCCGGCAGTGACTACACCGCCGTCTCGGGTACGCTGACCTTCGCCCCCGGCCAGTTGACCCGCACCATCGCCGTCCCGGTCCTCGGCGACACCGTCGTCGAGCCCAACGAAACCTTCGTCGTCAACCTCACCTCGCCCACCAACGCCACGCTCAGCGATAGCCAGGGGGCCGGCACGATCACCAACAACGACTGACGAGGCCTGAGGCAGATCGGTGCTACCGGGTGGGCGGCAAGATCCTTGTCCGCCGATCGGAGTTCGACGCCTGGATCCGCGCCGTACCGCTCCCGCGGGCGTCCTGAGCTGGCTCGGGAACTCAGGGACTTCGGGCGGTGGCGCGCGCATTTCGCGGGCGGTGAGGACGGAAGCCGATGCGATCGCGCTGGTCCGTCAGGGGCGCGAAGCTGAAGGCCGCGAGAATGAATGGTGGAGGGTAAGGGATTCGTAGTCTGCCAGGCCGCATCCGCGCGTACTTGGCGGACGCGACGTTGCAGAATGCGGCAGACCATGCCCTCTCACGCCACCCGGCGCCACAACTGCGGCGCCCCGCCTCCCCCCTCGAAACCGATCGAGGGTCGTAGGAATCCTGCTCCTCTCGGGTGCGCGGGCGTGGGCCCTACTCGCGGCCGCTCCGCAAGGAAGAACAGCGGCTAGAGTCCAAGCGCACAGAAACGGTTAGATCGAATGGCCTATACTCTGGGCCATGCCCGAGCCCCGCATCCTCATCGTCGATGACGAGCCGGACATGGTGGACAACTGCGTGCGCATCTTGCGTCGGGCAGGCTATCGCTGCCTCAGCGCCACCGATCCGCACCGGGCGCTCGCGCTGCTCGAATCCGAACAGCCCGACTTGCTCCTCACCGACCTCAAGATGCCGGAGATCGACGGACTGACGCTCCTGCGCCGGGCCCGTGAGCTGGATCCGGCGTTGCCCGTGGTCGTCATCACGGCATTTGCCACCATCGAGTCGGCGGTGGCGGCGATCAAGGATGGTGCGTTCGACTACCTCCCCAAGAACTTCTCGGTGGACCAGCTCAGCCTCGTCGTCGAACGAGCCCTGCGCCAACGGCGGCTCGCGCTGGAGAACCGCAATCTACGCGACCAACTGCAAACGACGTTCGCGCTCGAGAATGTCATTGGCCGCAGCCCGGCCATGGCTCAGGTGTCCGAGATCGTCAAAAAGGCGGCACGCTCAGAAGCCAACATCCTCGTGCTCGGCGAGTCAGGAACCGGCAAGGAGCTCATCGCCCGCGCCGTGCACGCCAATAGTCCCAGGGCGGCCAGCGCATTCGTCCCGGTGGACTGCGCCTCCCTGCCCGAAAACCTGCTCGAATCCGAGCTGTTTGGCCACGAGAAGGGCGCGTTTACTGGAGCCGTCCGTACCAAGCCCGGGCTCATGGAGGTGGCCGGCGGCGGCACGTTGTTCCTCGACGAGATCGGCGAGCTGCCGGTCAGCCTCCAGGTCAAGCTCTTGCGCGCGCTGCAGGAGCGGCAGATACGCCGCGTCGGCGGCACCACGCTCATCGATGTGGACGTGCGGGTGGTATCGGCGACTAACCGCAATCTGCGCGACGCCGCCGCCAAGGGGCAGTTTCGGGAGGAGCTCTACTACCGCGTCAACGTTATCGAGATCCAGCTACCGCCGTTGCGCGAGCGCGCTGGCGACGTCCGCCTGCTGGCCCACGCCTTTCTCAAGCGCTATGGCCAGGGCCGCGTGCTCGGCTACGACGACGCCGCGATGGCCGCGCTGGAGGCCTACCCCTGGCCCGGCAACGTCCGAGAGCTGCAGAACATCGTCGAGCGCGCCTGCGCGCTGGCCGAGAGCGACACCATCACGCGGCGCGACTTACCCGATCATGTCCTCGGCGGCGCCGCGCGCCTCGCCACTGCGGAGGCAGCGACGCCTGCAATCGAGTCGCATCTGGCCGGCACCACGGACCTCGGCCTGAAGGAGGCCAAGGACCGCTGGATGGCCGTGCTCGAGGCCTCGTATCTGAAGGAGCTGCTCGAGCGGAACGAAGGCAACATTTCGGCGGCCGCCAAGGCAGCCGGCATCGACCGCAAGACGTTCCACCGCCTGGTCAACAAGCACCAGATCCGTAACTGAACCCTGCCTCGGCGCCCCAGGTGCGGCGTCGCCGCCCCACCGCCGAGCCTCGGCAGCAGGGCATCCAGGGGCTTGGGGGAGATCACGGCTTGAAGATGCCCGGCTGACGTCGGGCTGATCGGCTGCTCAGGGACGAAGGCCCGCCCCTGCTCGGCTCGCCAGGCCCCGGGCTGTTCCATGATCACTGCCTCTCGCAACGTATTGCCCGGCTCGAACCACTCGCACGGGCAATCCTGGGCGCGGCGCGGCACCACCCACCCCGTACATGCTCATTTTCCGGATGACCACAAACACAGCTCATACGCCATGTCTCAGAGCGCTACCAGCCGCAAGTGGGCTGCCCCGCCACACCGCAATACCGTTAGGGGTTTGGCTAGGGTCTAGCCCGGTGACGATGGGCGACGGCGCCCTACTGCGGCAGGCCGGCCCTGGCGGACATCATTCTCCGGGACATCCGTAGTGGCACCCGCACTGCGCGCGGCACGGGATGGCCGGGGCGCTCCCCGAGAGTGAACCGGCGACAGGGGCGAGTTGGAGGAAAACATGTCGTGGCCGGGTCCTCGTGGAGCTCGCATAGTGCACGAGACGGAGGTGCAGCACCTCGTCAGGGTGCTACGGTAAGCGCGTGGCGCCGCTGGTCCGCCGCTATATCAAGACGAGCCTCGTCTTCCTCGTCGTCGGCCTGCTGCTCGGGGGCTATCTCATCGTTGCGGAGTTTGTCATCGGTCGCTATCCGGCCCGGCTGGTCATCACGGCCCACGTTCATCTCTTGCTCGTCGGGTTCATGCTCATGATCGTCATGGGCGTGGCGACGTGGATGTTTCCCAAGCCGGCGCGTGACACAGGGCGGTATCGGGTGGGACTGGCCGAGGCGGTCTACTGGGTGATGACGGTCTCGACCGCGGCGAGAGCGGTCGCGGAGCTCACGGCGTCGTTTCTGGCTTCACCAGGTCTTCGGCTCGTCATCGCCGCGGCGGGCCTGGGGCAGCTCATCGGCGCGGCCCTCTTCGTCTTCAACATGTGGTCGCGTGTCCGAATGCCGGCCGCCGCGGCGCCGTCGAATCGCTGACCAGTACGCGTCAGGATCGGGTGGGGCCATGTCGAGGCCCCCTGTGCGTTGCAGCCCGCAACGCCTTGGTGACGACTCACCAGCCGGACAGCCCCATCGCGAGCGGCGCCAGCCCGAGCAGCAACCACCACCGCGTCGGCGAGACGAACGCCAGCATGAGTGCGCCGACCGCCACGGCGACGATCCGCGCGATGCGCTCGAATCGGTCCATATCGATGCTCCCTCCATACAGCAGGCGCGCGGAGCGAGCCCGCTGCTCGGCCTAGGCTCGGATCATGACGAGAATCATCTTCAGCCGCGTGAGCGCCTTCACGGCGTGAGGTTGGCCGCCGGGAAGCCGGAGGAGTTGTCCAGTGCTCGCCCGTAACAGTGTGCCGGCGAGGCTGATCTCTGCCTCCCCCTCGACGATCAGCACGAGCGCTTCGAACGGACTCGTATGCTCGCTCAGCTCTTGCCCGCCATCGAACGCGAAGGCGGTGACGCTGCCCCCGCCGGTCTTGAGGACCGTGCGGCTGACCACGGCGGCGGGCTGGTACTGCACGAGTGCGCTCTGCGCGATGACGCCCTCGATGTCGCGATCAGAGGTCATGCGATTCGCACTCCTAGTGCCCGCTCATGTTCGGAGCGCCAGCGCCGTGAAAGATCACGGGGTTCTCTTCCCCGTCGACGATCAAGAAGCCCGCCAGCCCGCGCTCCAACCGTGAGAGCGCATGGTCCACGAGGATGTAGCGCCCGGGGACCTCGAGCTTGAACTCGACCATGGTGGCGCCTCCGGGAGCCACGGTGGTCGTCTGGACGTTCGTCGACACCGGAGAGCCCATGGCCCCCTGGTTGTACACGCGATCGAAGATCTCCCCGATGACGTGGAACGACGACGTCGCATTCGGGCCGCCCACACCGAAGAAGATGCGAACCGTCTCTCCGACCTTGGCCTTCATCGGGTACTCCGACGTCAGCGCGCCCACCGCTCCATTGAATACGAAGTACTCCGCCCGCTCGGCGAGGAGCTTCTCCACGCTGAATTCGTCGTGTCCGCGCTGGCCGTACGGGCGGTCGGTGTAGAGCTCGCCCTGCATGACGTAGAACTCGTGGTCCACCCTGGGCAGCCCCTCGGTCGGCTCCACGAGGATCAGTCCGTACATCCCACTCGAGATGTGATTCGCGACCATCGGTGTCGCGCAGTGATAGACATACAGTCCGGGATTGAGGGCCTTGAAGCGAAACGACTTCGTCTCGCCAGGAGGCGCCTGGGTCATGACGGCGCCGCCGCCCGGCCCGGTGACCGCGTGGAGGTCGATGGAGTGAATCATGCGGCTATCAGCGCGATTCTTGAAGTTGAGGTCGACGGTGTCACCGACGCGTACGCGAAGAAACGGACCCGGCACCTTGCCGTTGAACGTCCAGTAGTTGTACGTCGTCTCGTTCGCCAGCCTGCCGACCAATTCGACCGCCTCCAGATCAATGGTGAGCGTCCGCGCTGGCCCCGGCGGCAGTGGCCCAGGCAGATCGGACGCCGCCCGCACGATGCTGGTCGACGGTGGCAGCGTCACCGCCGGGCCTCGTGCACCACCGACGACGAGCTTGCCTTCCATACCGGCCTGCCGGTGGCCAGGCAGCGAGCAGAAGTACAGAAACTCGCCCGACTTGTCGGCGCGAAACACCGTGACGCTGCTCGCTCCCTTGCGATTCACCCGGTCAGTCCCCGCATTGAACTCGGGGAAGACGACGTCGTGCTCGATGCCGTCGTTGTTGATGAGACTGACCTGCACGACGTCGCCATCGTTCACGCGCAGCGTCGGGTTGACCACGCCCTCGATGTCGCCGCCGAGTCCCACGAAGGCCATCTTGCCCTCGGCGAGTTCGGTGCGGAGACGATATCGAACATTAGGGGTGTATTCCGCAGCCGGACTCTTCTTCGAGAGTTTTGGCGCTGGAGCCGGCCGCGCGGGCTTGGCAGCCTGCGCCATGTGATCGTGTCCCGGAACGGCGGGCCTGACGTCAGCCGCCAATCCAACGCCGGGAGTGGCCAGGGCGAGGACGAACATGATCCGGACGAAGACGTTGGTCATCACAGTGTCGCCTTTCGACCGACGCGTCGCTCTTCGGTATGCGCAGTCGGCGGCGAGCTCTAGTGCAGCACCCATACCAAGCCCATAACTGGCGCAATCAGATAGTTGCGACGCACCGCGACCCGTGACATGGGGGCGTCAACGCCACAGTGAGGCACGCGCGGGACGCCCGCCGCTACACGCCACATCGTTGACCACCGAATCTTCTGCGGCGCGGAGGATCCGCTACCCGCCGGCCATTCATCCGAGCACGAGCGCTCGGCCGAGAGCGCTGGCTGGCGTGGCGCTCGTGCCCCGTCGGGGCGTCTCCGCACCGCACCGAATGTTTGGCCCATCACGTAAGACGTTGAATTCCTGGATATTCGGGATGGCACCCACCGTGCACAAGGCTCGAGACGGGTCGGGCGCCTCGAAGCGGCCCCGGCGGGAGGAGCGATGACATGACGACGTCGACACGCAGGCGACGGCCGCGGGTGACCACGGAGTTCCGGCAGCGCCTGGCCGCGATGCGCTGGGGCATGGCCCGTACCGTGGCCACGACCGACGAGGAGCTGGCCACGCTCGAATCCCAGCAGCCGAGCGAGTTCACCGAGGGTGCGATGACCGGCGTCATCGGCGATCTGCTGTCGCGGCTCGAGGGTCGCGAGCGGCACGAGCTGGACGAGATCGACGCGGCGCAGCGCCGGCTGGAGACGGGCATGTTCGGGGTCTGCGAGAGCTGTCACGGCGCGATCCCGCTGGCCCGCCTGCGGGCGGCGCCGGCGGCGCGCCGGTGTGCGAGCTGCCAGGCCCAGGCGGAAGCGGAGCGCTGAGCGCAGAAGGAGGAGACCCATGTACTCGCTGACAACCTTCGAAGGTACGCTGCTCGCCCTCGCGATCGCCGCGACGGCAATCCTGCTCATCCTGGGTGTGCTGCGCTTGCTTTCCGCGCGCGATGCGGGCCATCACCGCCGGGGTCGACTGTCCTTTGATCCGGCAGCAGGCGACCGCCGAGTTCGCGCGGGACGAGTGGACGCGAAGCTTCGTCGACGTCACCTGCTGCTCGGTCCTCGGCACGGCGGGCGTCGCGCTCTGCCGCAAGGGATGTCTGTTGGCGGTGGCGCGGTCGCCGCGGTTCACGCGATCGTAGCGCGATCCCGATAGGCGGGCACGCCGACGTGCCAGCCAAGGTCTCGGACGACGCGGCGGGCGAGGGCGGAGGCCGGCTCCGGCTCGCCGTGCACGACGAACAGCCGGCGAGGCGGACGGCTCGCCATGCGGAGCGAGCGGAGCAGGCCATCGGCATCGGCATGGGCCGACAGGCGGGGCACCGTCTCGACGTGGGCCCGCACCGGCACGTCCTCGCCGAAGATCCTGATGGCGTGCGCGCCCTCCTCGAGCGTGCGGCCGCGGGTGCCGACCGCCTGGTAGCCCACGAGAAGCACGGTCGAGCGGACATCGGGAAGCCGCTGACGGAGATGATGCAGAGACGCGGCCGCCGGTCGCCATGCCGCTGGCAGAGACGATCAGCACGGACCCCGGCACGGCATTGATCGCGCGAGACTCCGCGGCCGTGAGACATGGTCGATCGAGCGCGGCTCGACCGGCAGGGGTTGCCAGTTGCGCTGCCGCAGCTCCTTGAGCCCCTGATAGAGGCCGCAGTCGACCAGCACGCGCCGCCTGGCCACCTCGAGGAGGAACTTCGAGCCTGTGACGGCTCCAGCGGCGCCGAGAAACTCCAGGGTGACGGGCATGCCGGATCTTAACCCGCTCGAGGCGCTGTGGGAATCGACGCCGCGGATTGATCTGCGGCACAACGCAATAGCCCTGCCACACCGTCCGCGGCCTCAGGAGGCCCCTGGATTCATGTCATTGGGAACCCCCGGCGCCGCCCCGGCGTGAGGCGCGGCGACCTCACACGGGCATCACTGCGGCGGCACCTCCCACCGGCACTCGACTTGTCGATCGGTCCCTGCCGGCATCCCCTGTACGAGCCCGCGTCCATACTTCCGTGTCGTCCATTGCGATGTCGTCGCGGGCGAGCCGACGCTCGCGGCGTTCGTAGATCGATGGCTCCCTGGGGCCCGCACGTCCCAGCGAGGCGGTGCCGCCCCACCCCTCCCCGTGGCGCCGGTCCTTAACTTGCCGTATTTGCTTGCCGGTTAGCGTGGCACAGACGTTGCCCCACTCGACATTCAAGTGTGCGCAGCCACAACCAACCATCAGGAGGAGGGCCGCAAATGAATCTCAAGACGATCCTCGTTCCACTCGACGGTTCGACCGTGGCCGAAGCGGCGCTGGTGCCCGCCGTGGCCCTGGCGCGAGAGGCCGGCACCAAACTCGTGCTGGTACGGGCCGCCGAAGTTCGCACCCTGCCGCTGGGTGATCCGATCGAGGATCAGACTGAGGTGATGCGCGAAGCCCAGGAATACCTGGCGGCCGCGCGCGCTCGGGTGATGGCGGCCGGGGCCCTCGACGTCGAATTCTCGGTCTGGTACGGGCCTGCCGTGGAGGCCATCGTGGAGGCGGCGCGATTTCGCGCCGCCGATCTCATCGTGATGTCGAGCCACGGTCGCAGCGGCGTGGCTCGATTGATGATGGGCAGCGTCACCGAACGCGTGCTGCGCGGAACGTCGGTGCCTATCCTCGTGATCCGTCCCGACGGCGCTCCACTCGACACGCTGTTCAGGGGCGCCTCCTCCGCCAAGGAGGTGTCCCATGCATAGCTACAAGCGAGTGCTCGTCGCGCTCGACGGTTCGACGACATGTGAGGCGGTGTTGCGCTTCCTGATGGAGATCGCGGGCCCGCTCGACATGACCGTCATGCTCCTGCATGTCCTGGAGCCCATCACGCCGCAGGCGGCCGAAGGCACCGTTGTCCTCGACGATGTCGAGGCGCGCCGGCACGAGGCCGAGGAGTACCTGGCCCCCATCTCGGCGGCGCTGCGCTCGCGGGGCGTGAACACCGCCTGGGCGATCCGCCGCGGTCGTCCCGCCGACGAGATCCTCGCCGCCGCGCAAGAGGGCGGCGCCGACCTCATCGCCATGGCGACGCACGGCCGCACCGGTGTCGGACGTCTCCTCTTCGGCTCGGTGGCCGAGGCCGTCCTCCGCCGGGCGACCGTGCCAGTTTTCATGATCCGGTCACCCCACACCGTGCAGACGGCGCAAGCCGCCAGAGAGGAATCCGTTCGATGAGCCGTGGCGTGCTCCACCCTACTGACTTCTCGAAAGCGTCCACCGCCGCCTTCACCCGGAGCCTCGCCGAGGCCCGCGATAACCGGAGTGAGCTCGTGCTCGTGCACGTGCTGTCGCCGGTGATCCCGATGGCAGCCGGCGAGCCGCCGCTGAGGCCTTCCGTGTACCAGCAGATGAACGAGTCGGCCCGGGCGTGGGCGCAGAAGCAGATGGATCGCCTGCTCGCCAAGGCCAAGACGGCGCGGGTGCGAGCGCGGGCCGTCCTGCTCGAGGGTGTGACGCACGAGCAGATCGTGCGGGCGGCCAAACGGCAGCGGGCCGACATGATCGTCATGGGGACGCACGGCCGCACCGGCGTGGCCCGGTTCTTCCTCGGCAGCGTGGCCGCGCGGGTAACGGCGGCGGCGCCCTGCCCGGTGTTGACCGTGCGAGGGCGCGGGTGATGAGCCTCGCCCTCGACACGGCCCGGCTCGACGAGTATCTGGCCCGCCTGTTCGGCGAGCCGGTCGAGATGGTCGCGCTGCGCTCGCTCGGGGGCGAGGTGATCGACGATCCCAAGGGTTTCGGCTACGGGAAGCCGTTCGAGATCGAGTGCCGAGTGGCCGGCCAGCTGCGTCGGCTCGTCGTGAGCCGCACGCGCCCGGCCCAGGGCTTCGGCCACGACTATCCGGCCGACCGGGCCTGGCAGGCGCTCTACGGCCACGCTGCCTACAACGAGTTCCCCCGCCACGTCCGCAGCCTCGACGTCGGCTTTCTGCGCCCTTCGGGCGAGCTCGTGTCGGCTGCCGACGCCGTCGACTTCTTCCAGCTCGTCGAGAAGGCCGAAGGGCATCTCTACTGGCTCGATCTGGACCGGCTGCTGAATGGCACGCTCGATCCGCTGGACACGCAACGCACGCAGGCGCTGGCCCGCTTCCTGGCCGGTGCCCACGCCACCAAGCGCGACGAGCCGACCCTCTACGCTCGGCGCATCCGGGAGCTGGTCGGACACGGCGAGTGCGTCATGGGCATTCTCGACAGCTACCCTCACCCCTCGCCCGTGCTGCCGCCGACGGCGTGCGAGGCGCTGGAGGTCGCGATGGTGCGTTGGCGCTGGGGGCTACGCGACCGCGCCCACCGCCTGTCGCGCACGCACGGGGATTTTCATCCCTGGAATATCCTGTTCCGCGAGGGGACGGACTTCAGCGTCCTCGACCGCAGCCGCGGCGAGTGGGGCGAGCCGGCCGACGATGTGGCCGCGCTGGCCATCAACTATCTCTTCTTCGGCATGCGCAAGGCCGCCCGGCACGGCGAGCGGGGCGTGGCCGAGCCATTCCGTGGCCTCTTCCACGACTTCCTGGATACCTACATCGAGACCAGCCGCGACTACGAACTGCTCGAGACGCTGCCCCCGTTCCTCGCCTTCCGCGCGCTGGTCCTGGCCCATCCACGCTGGTATCCGGACCTGCCCGCCTCCGTGCGCGTGGACCTCGCCCACCTCGCGGGCTCGCTGACGCGGCTGACCCGGTTCGACCCCGCCGACGTGTCGTGGCTGTGCGGAGTCGCCCGATGAGCTGGGCGATCTGGATCACCGGCCTGCCGGGCAGCGGCAAGTCGACCGTCGCGCGGGCGGCGGCCGCCCGCCTGGCCGAGGCGGGCGCGCCGGTCGCGCTCCTTGAGCTCGACCGGATGCGCACGGTGGTCACGCCGCACCCGACGTACTCCGAGTCGGAGCGCGAGATCGTCTACCGCTCGCTGGTGTTCGCGGCGGTCTCGCTGACCGAGGCCGGCGTGCCGGTCATCGTCGACGCCACCGCCCACCGACGCGCCTGGCGCGACCTCGCCCGCGCATCGATCAAGCGCTTCGCCGAGGTGCAGATCGACTGCCCCCTCGAGGTGGCCCGCGCCCGCGAAGCAGCACGGATTGGCGGCGCCGCGCCGCGCGCCATCTATGCCGGCGCCGGCGCGCCGGGCGCCACCGTGCCAGGAGTCAACGTGCCCTACGAGCGCGCAGTCGCGCCCGAGCTCACCGTCGACGCCGTCGCCGAGGACGCCGCCGTGGCCGGCGATCGGATCGCCGCGCTCGGGCTGTCCCTGGGAGCGCCAGGGCGCCGGCCTGAGGCGCCCGGCGGAGCGGTGCTCTGGCTCACCGGTCCGCCCGGTAGCGGCAAGACGACGCTGGCCTCGCGCATGACCGAGCGGCTGGCGGTCGAGGGTGTGGCCGCGACCATTCTCGAATGGGCGGCGCTGCGCCCTCTCGCCCTGACGGCGCCTTGGGCCGCCGAGCACGACGAGGAGATCGCGCACCGCGCCCTCGCCTATACGGCTAAATTGCTCGCTGACGCCGGCCTCGTGGTCGTGGTGGACGCCACGGCGCCCCGCCGCGCATGGCGCGCGCTGGCCCGGGAGATCGTCGACGCCTTCGCCGAGGTCCAGCTCGTCTGTCCCTCCCATGTCTGCCTGGACCGCGAGCGGGCGGTGCGCTGGGGGCCGCACGCCGGCATGACCACGGCAGCGCCCGATCTGGCCATCGAGTACGAGTACGCGTTCAACCCAGACCTACTGCTCGACACCGAGACGCGGAGCGAGTGGACAGCCGCTGAGGATCTCGTTGCCTTCGCTCGCCGCCTGCTCACTCGTGCCGCAACCCGATAGGAGGATTCCATGCGTGTGCGCGACCTCATGACCGCCAAGCCGATCACCGTCGATCCGGAGACGCCGATGCTGGAGGCCCGGCAGCGCATGCTCCGAGAGCGGATCCGTCACCTCGTCGTGCTCGACGACGCCCGCGTGGTCGGCATCGTCACCGATCGCGACGTCCGGCTCAACCTGCCGTCACCGGCCACGAGCCTGTCGGTGTGGGAGATCAACTACCTGCTGCCGGGGGTCACCGTGGGCGGTGTCATGACGACGTCGGTCATCGTCGTGGATCCCGACCGGCCAATCGCCGAAGCCGCCCGGATCATGATGGACCACAAGATCGGGGCGCTCCCTGTCGTCGAGGAGGGGCGCCTGGTGGGCATCATCACGGAGTCGGACTTCGTCCGGGCGATGGCGGGGTCGAGCCACGCCGCATGACTCGGAACGATCCTCGTCGTCGACGACGAGCGGGACCTGGCGGAGACCTGCGAGCGGCTGCTGAGCCGTCGCGGATGGAACGTGACCATCGCCGGCAGCCGCGAGGCGGCGCTGACCATGCTCGCCCGTCACCCCCGGCCGGTGCTGGCCATCGTCGATCGGCAGCTACCCGACGGTGATGGCGTCGATGTCCTTCGAGCGGCGTTGGCCGTCGACACACCGGTGATCGTGGTCACCGGCTACGGGTCAGGAGCGACGCGGCGGCTCGCGCTAGAGGAGGGAGCGGTTGGCTTCCTCGCCAAGCCCTTCTCCGCGCACGATTTGTTGGAACTGGTGCGAGGGATCGTCGGCGATGCCTCCGGCCCCGGCGCCGCGCCCGCGAATCTAACACCGGCTCCCCGCCCTCCAGGGGCATGCACTCCTGAGGGCATCTCCGATGGGCTGTCTTGACGAAGCCGGCGACGAAGAAACGAATGATAAGCCATAGCCGCTATTCCCTGGCTCGCGCCGGGCTGGAACGGAGTCATCCATGAGTGCGGTCGGGACGTCACCTGCCACTGAACCGCACCAGGTGTGGAGGGCTGGCTATGGCGTCATCCGCCATACGCCGCTGACGCGCCGGCGCGTGACCGAGATGGTTACCGCGCTGGGCGAGCGCGGCGAGGGCGGCCGCGGCCCGCTGGTGTGGGAGATCCTGCACGCGGCCGATCGCGTGGCCAGCGCGGCCATGTGGCTCGTGGTCCACGAGACCTACGCCCGCAACGTCCACCTCGACGGTCGCGCACTCAAGGCGGACGATTTCAAGACCGTGCCGGAGGGCCACACCGGTGGCAGTCTCAACATGGTGCCCGCCTACACCGGCTACATGGCGGTCAACGCGCTCAGTGGGTTCACGCGCGGCTGGCTCATGGGCCAGGGTCACTGTGTGGCTGCCGTCGATTCCGTGAACCTGCTGCTCGACAACCTGCGGCCGGCTCACGCCGAGCGCTACGACGTCACCGACGCCGGGCTCACACGCTACGTGCGGGACTTCTACTCCTCCCGGCTCGACGATCACGGCGATCAAGATTCGCCGCTCGGGAGCCACATCAACGCACACACCGCGGGCGGGATCGCCGAGGGCGGGTATCTCGGTTTCGCTGAGCTCTCACTACGTGCACATGCCGCTGCCGGGTGAGCGCCTGGTGGCCTTCCTCTCCGACGGCGCCTTCGAGGAGCAGCGGGGCAGCGACTGGGCGCCGCGCTGGTGGCGGGCCAGCGACAGCGGGCTGGTGGCGCCGATCATGATCGCCAACGGGCGCCGCATCGACCAGCGCACCACGATGTCGCAGGAGGGCGGCGTCAGCTGGTTCACCAGGCACCTACGGCTCAACGGCTTCGATCCAATCGTGTTCGACGGCCGCGATCCCGCCGCCTTCGCGTGGGCCATCTGGGAGATCGAGCGGCGGCTGCAGGCGGCGGCACGCGCGGTCGGCGAGGGCCGGCGGCGGTACCCCGTGCATCTGCCCTACGGCGTCGCGGTGGCACCCAAGGGCGCCGGCTTCTACGGGGCCGGGACCAACCTCGCCCACAACCTACCGCTCGGTGCCAACCCGAACACCGACGCCACGGCCGCCCGGCGGTTCAACACCTCGGCCCGCCGCCTGTGGGTAGCGCCCGACGAGCTCGCCGCGGCCGGCGGCGTGCTCCAGAACCATCGCTCCGCCGGCGCGTCCCCGCGAGCGCGATACGGCACTGGCCAACCGCGAGCCGGCACTGCCACGCGTGCCCGAGCCGGCGTGGCGGCCGGTGCCGGCCGACCGCGCGGACCGGCGGTCGTGGACGCACGCCTCGCCGATGATGGCCGTCGACGACAGCTTCCTGGCGATCGTGCAAGCCAATCCACATCTGCGACCGCGCGTCGGTAACCCTGACGAGATGCGCTCCAACCGGATGCAGCGCACGCTCGAGGCCCTGAAGTTCCGCGTGACGGCGCCGGAGGCCGGCATCCCGGAGGCGGTGGACGGCGCTGTCATCACCGCGCTCAACGAGGAAACGGTGGCGTGCGCAGCGCTCGCCAACAAGGGCGGGATCAACATCATCGTCACCTACGAGGCCTTCGGCGCCAAGATGCACGGCGCCGTGCGGCAAGAAATCGTCTTCGCGGATCATCTCGGCCGGGCCGGACGGCCGCCCAGCTGGTTGTCGATCCCGCTGGTGCTCACCTCACATACCTGGGAGAACGCCAAGAACGAGCAGTCGCACCAGGACCCCGCGATGGCCGAGGCGATGCTGGGCGAGCCCTCCCACGTGTCGCGCGTGGTGTTCCCACCCGACCACAATACGGCGGCCGCGGTCCTCGAGGCCGTGTACCAGACGCGCGGCCAGATCTGGACGCTCGTCGTGCCCAAGGGCTCGCTCGATTCCGGATCTGTTCACCGCCGACGAGGCGCGTGGGCTCGTCCGGGACGGCGCCGCACGCGCTGACGTGGGCGGGCTTCCGACCCGAGCGGGCTCGACTCGTCCTCACCGCGGTGGGCGGTTATCAACTCGTGCAGGCGCTTCGCGCCTCCGAGCGTCTGGCGGCGCGGGAGATCGAGCATGCGGTGGTGGCGATGCTGGAGCCCGGACGCTTCCGGGCCCCGCGCAGCTCAGCCGAGCGCGGCCACGCCGCCCCGCCCGACGTCGTGGAGCGCTGCTACCCGGCCGGGGTGCCGACGCGTATCTTCGTCTCCCACACGCGGCCCGAGAGCCTGCTCGGCGCGCTCGGACCTCTGCACACGGGCGCAGCCACGGTGGGGCTCGGCTTCACGAACCTGGGAGGCACGCTGTCGATCGAGAACATGCTGTTCGTCAACCGCACCTCCTGGGCGCACGCGCTCGAGGCGGCCGCGCGGCTGCTGGGGCTGCCGCGCGAGCGACTGCTCGACGGGCCGGAGTGCGCCGCGCTGGACGGCTACGCCTCGCCGGAGGGCGTCATCGTGCCGGCCATCGCCCCGTGAGACGACCCGGGCTCACGCCGTTCTTCGAAGCGAGCTCGGTTGCCGTCATCGGCGCCTCCGCCGATCCTTCGAAGGTCGGCGGCAGCGTCCTCGCGAACCTCAAGGCCAGCGGCTTTCCCGGTCGCCTCGTCGCCGTCAACGCCAACCGTCCGGTCGTGCAGGGACTGCCGGCGGTCGCCTCGATCCTCGACGTCAGCGAGCCCGTTGACCTCGCGGTCGTGGCGGTGCCGGCGCCTGCGGTCCTGGGCACCCTCAAGCAGTGCGTCACCAAGGGCGTCCCGGCCGCCGTCGTGATCAGCGCGGGGTTCCGCGAGTCGGGCGATGAGGGCCGAGCCCGCGAGGCCGAGCTGCGCGCGTGGTTGCGCGAGGTACCGCTGCGCCTGGTCGGGCCCAACTGTCTCGGCTGGATCCGCCCGGCCCGGCGGACTGAACCTGACGTTCGCGCCCGGCATGCCGCCGGCCGGCCCGCTCGGGTTCTTCTCCCACTCGGGCGCGCTGTGCACGGCGATTCTCGACTGGTCGCGCGAGCATCACCTCGGCTTCTCGCTCTTCGCGAGCCTCGGCAACCAGGCGGATGTGGACGAGACCGACCTGCTCGGCGCGCTCGCGGAGGACCCCGAGACGCGCGTGATCCTCGGCTATCTCGAGGGCGTCGCCGACGGCCGGACGTTCTTCGCCGCGCTGGCCGCGGCGGCGGCCCGGAAGCCGTGCGTGCTGATGAAGGCCGGACGCTCGCTTGAGGGCGCCCGCGCCGTGTCCTCGCACACCGGCGCACTGGCCGGGCTCGGATCGCGCATTCGACGCCGCCGTGCGCCAGGCCGGCGCGCTGCGCGTGGCCACGCTGGAAGAGCTCTTCGACGTCGCGCGGGCGCTGATGGCCGGCCGCACACCGCCCGGGCGGCGCGTCCTCCTCGTCACCAACGGCGGCGGCCTCGGCATCCTCGCGACGGACGCCGCCCGCGACGCCGGCCTCGATGTGGCGCCGCTACCGGCGGCGGCGCGAGCACGGCTGTCCTCCGTGCTCCCGCACCACGCGGCCACCACGAACCCGGTCGATCTCATCGGCGATGCCACGCCCTCGCGCTACGGTGAGACGCTGCATGCGCTCGGCGGGGAATCGGCCTCGTTCGTCGTCATGCTGGCACCGCAAGCGGCCACGGATGCGGCCGGGGTGGCCCGGGCCGTGCTCGGTGCGACCCGCGACTGGTCGGTGCCTGTGCTCGGCGTCTTCGCAGGCGGCGCCCGCGTGCGACCGGGCATCACGGCCCTCGAGGAGGCCGGCGTACCCTGCTTTCCCTTCCCGGAGCGTGCGGTGAAGGCACTGGCTCACACCGTGACACTGGCCGCGCGGCGACGCGCGCCGAGCCACGCCGCCGGCGCCCGCGCTGGATCGCGCGCGACTGGTCGGCCGCCGTCGCCGGCATGCCGAGGTCCGGCACCTTGGGACTGCTCGAGGGCGCCCCACTGCTCGCCGCTGCCGGGATCGACGGTCGTGCCCGCGCGCCTGGCCCGCTCGCCCGCGGAGGCTGCAGAGGTCGCGCGCACGCTCGGCACGCCGGTCGCGATCAAGATCGTGTCGCCCGACATCACGCACAAGACCGACGTCGGCGGCGTGGTCCTCGGGCTCACAACGCCCGACGCGGTCGCGATCGCCGCCGACATCATGCTGGCGCGTGTGGCCCGCGACCGCCCGCAGGCTCGCCTGGACGGCGTCCTGGTCCAGGCGATGGCTGACGGCGAGGCGATCGAGCTGTTGCTAGGCATGGTGCGGGACCCGCAATTCGGCCCCCTCGTCATGGTCGGATTCGGCGGCATCTTCGTCGAGATCCTCGCGACACGGCGACGCGGCTGGCCCCCGTGGGTCCGCCGAGGCTCGCGCCATGCTGACCGGCTGCGGATGGCGCCGGCGCTGCAGGGCTTCCGCGGCCGCCCGGCCGTGGACCTCGGGCGCTCGCCGATGGCGGATCAGCCATACGTGCCGTCGTGACGTGGTGCCCGCGCTTTGAGAGCTCGAGATCACTCCACTCCTGGCCACACCCGCCGGCGCCGCGCGCTCGACGTCCGGGGCCGGGTCTCACAAGAGGAGGAGTCATGAGACGCATCGTCATTGCCGCCGCGCTGGTGGCCATCGCCGGGACCGCCGTGGCCCAGTCGCCGAGCAGTCCGATCGTCGAGCGCGGCCAGGCCGCGTTCAAGAACAACGGCTGCTACGGCTGTCACATGATCGGGAAGGCTGGAACGCCGATCGGGCCCGATCTCTCGCAGGTTGGCAGCAAGTACGCACCGGACTATCTGGCGCGCTGGCTGCGCGACCCGGCACTCCAGCGCCCGAGCGCACACATGCCGGCCCTCGAGCTCACCGAGGACGACGTGAAGGCCCTGGCCGCCTACCTCGGGTCGCTGCGCTGAGGGGCGGCCGCAGCGGCCGGCACCGGAGTCTCCTTGACACCAGCCGGGCATCCTGAGCGATAGTCGGGCCGTGGCCGATACTCCGAACTCGAAGACGTCGCTGGGCGCCGAGCTCGATCGGCTGCGCCGCCGTGTGGCCGAGCTGGAGGCGAGCGCCGCCGAGCATCAGCGGGCCGAACGGCAGCTCGAGCATGACGCGCGGCTGTCGGAAGCCGCGCTCCGGCGGAGCCAAGACACCGCCCAGGCGGTCCTCGAATCCGCCACCGAGGGCATCGTCCTCATCGACACGGCCGGTCGCATCACGCTGGTCAACGCGGCCGCCGGGCGAATGTTCGGCTACCCCGCAGCGCGCTGCTCGGCGAACCGCTCGAGGTTCTCTTGCCAGAACGGATCCGGCGCGGTCATGTCGAACATCGAACCCGGTACTTCACCGAGCCGCGCATCCGCCCGATGGGAATCGGCCTGGATCTCGCCGGCCGGCGCCAGGATGGCACCGAGTTCCCGGTCGAGATCAGCCTCAGCCACGTGCCGTCGGTCGACGGCGGCGTGGCCATCGCGTTCATCACCGACATCACCGAGCGCAAGCGCGTCGAGGCGCAGCTGCAGCGCCAGCGCGAGGTGCTCTACCAGAACGAGAAGCTGGCCGCGCTCGGGACGATGGCGGCGGGCATCGCACACGAGATGAACAATCCCCTGGGGATCATCACCACCCGCATCGAGGTCATGCTCCTCGATGCGGAGCAGCAGCAGCTACCGCCCCAGGTACTGGAGGACCTCCAGGTACTGCACCGGGCCAGTCAGCGCGTGGCGCGAATCGCCGCCAGCCTGCGCTCGTTCGCGCGCCACGCCCCCGGAGATCGGGTGCCGCTCGATCTCAACGCGGTCGTGGAGGAGAGCCTGCAGCTCATGCAGAAGCCGCTGGCCGCCGACAACGTCCAGATCGTCACCAGCCTCGACCGCACGCTGCCGCCCATCCTCGGCGACGCCAGCACGCTCCACCAGGTGCTCATGAACCTGCTCACGAACGCCCGCGAGGCGATGCCGACAGGCGGCCAGGTCCGCCTCGAGACAGGTCCGGCCGAGCGGCCGAGCTGGGTCCGCCTGCTGGTCGCCGACACCGGGCCCGGCATCCCCGCCGAGGAGATCACGAAGATTTTCGATCCATTCTTCACGACCAAGCGCACCGGAACCGGACTGGGACTCTCGGTGAGCTACGGCATCATCCAGGAGCACGGCGGCACCGTGGACGTGCAATCACGGCCTGGCGAGGGGACGACGTTCATCATCAACCTCCCGACGACGATGCCGGCCGCGCCGTAAAGGTCAGCTCGACTACAGCCTGATCGATCTCGCGTTGGTTCACCTGACCGAATCGGGTGATGAGGTCGAGCATGCGTCGGTTGTCGGCGAGAACCCAGGCCCGGAACCGCCGGATGCCATTCAGCTCGGCGGCGGCCAACAGCGCGCCGAAGAGCACGGTACCGACACCGCGATCCTGCCAGCCGTCCTGCACCACGAAGGCCACCTCGGCCACACCCGGCTCACCGGCCGGCTCGTAACGCGCCACGGCAATGAGGGTGTCAGGATCGTCGGGCGATTCGACGACGAGAGCCAGCCTCGACTCGTAGTCGACGTTGGCGAGGAAGCGGGCCCAGTCGGTTGGCAGCCGTTGCACGACCGAAAAGAAGCGATGATAGCGGGTGTCGCGGCTGAGGTGGTCGTAGAGCGCCACCAGGCGCGGAGCGTCGTCCGCGCGGATCGGCCGCATGCGGGCGAGGGTTCCATCGCGCAACGCTATCGCGCGATCGAATCGCTTCAGACGCTCGGCTGGGTCGCTCACCCCATGGGCGATATCACGTTTGCGGCCGGGCCGTCCAGTGCCTCTCGTTTCATTCGGGGGAGGCGCGGCGACGGAGACACGCCCGCCCACCGACGGCGATGGCCCGTGAACCCTGGCCGCGGACGCGCTGAGGGTGTAAGGCTTGAGCTCGACACCTCGACGACTCGGCCCCGGCGATGACGATGGGAGCCTCGGATGACAGTCGAACAGGTCATGACGCGCAACCTGATCACAGTGAGCCCTGCGATGCCAATCCATCAGGCCGCGCGGCTGATGGTGGAGCATGGCGTGAGCGGATTGCCCGTTGTCGACGACGACGGCCGGCTCGTCGGCATCATCAGCGAAGGCGATCTCATTCTCCGGCAGACGCGCCGGCGGGAGCGGCCCTGGTGGCACTCGTTCTTCGAAAATGGCGAGCAGCTCGCGCGTGAGTATCAGAAGGCGGCGGGCACCACCGTCGGCGAGGTGATGACGCGCTCGGTGGTCTCGATCAGTCCGGTGTGGGGCATCGAGACCGCAGCGTCGATCATGCAGAACAGGCGAATCCGCCGTCTGCCGGTGGTGCACGACGGCCGGCTCGTTGGCATCGTGACTCGGGCGGACCTCATCAAGGCCCTGGCGACTGAGGTCGGCCGGTCCCCGAAGGGCGGCGCGTAGATCGTCGACGCAGCTCCTCTTAACGAGGCCCCAAGAGGGCGTCAACGCCAGACGTCAGCGCCATCGCGAGCGCGCCCTAGCCGGCCACGCGCAGAGCACCGACGAGGGCTGGAGCGCCTCGCACGCGTGCCGCGAGCCCGAGACGACACCCGCCACACCAGCCATGATGATCTGACTCCGGAGTGCCGGCTGCGGCCACACCGACGACAAGACTCGCGGTCGAGATCGATGCCGTCGTTGGCTCCCTCACGTCTCGGGCGGCCGTCGAGCGGGGCTCTCGTTCCTCGTCTGAGGCAGCGATGCCCCAGCCATTGCGTGCTAAGTCCGCGACTTTGCAACGATCGCCCGTGGCACCTCTGTTGCTCCATCTGCATGCATCGACCACGCGCGAGCGCGTAGTCAAGGAGGAGTACGGATGCCGGAGAGCCACCACCCGAATGGCGCGCTCCTGTTCATGGCGGCGCTCATCGTGACCGCCTTCGACACGCCCGGCCGCTTCCGTCCCTGGCTCACGCTCGCGCTGATTCTCATCGTCCTGGCCTATGGCCCCTCGCTGGTCTACCTGATCGCGACGACACCGTTCGACAGTCCTGGAATGAGGGTGTGGTGATGGAACGCGCGTGCGATCGCCTGAGCCTGGATGGCCTGCGCCGACACCTGACAACCGAGGTCGTGGGCCATCACGTGTACATCTTCGGCAGCGTCGACTCCACCAACAAGGCGCTGGCCCGCGTGGCCGACCGAGGGGCCACCGAAGGCACGGTCGTGCTGGCCGAGGCGCAGACGGCGGGCCGCGGGCGGCACGGCAGCGCCTGGTTCTCGCCGGAGGCGACGAACCTCTACGTCTCGGTCCTGTTCCACCCACGCATCGCACCACGTGAGTTGCCCCTGTTCGCGCCGATCGCGTCGCTGGCCCTGGCCGAGGCGGTGTGGCTCGCGGGAGCCCCGGCCCGGATCAAGTGGCCGAACGACGTCGTGGTGGGCGACCGCAAGCTGGGCGGCGTCCTCGTCCAGGCACCGGTGATCAGCGGCCGACTGGCCTACGTGATCCTCGGCATCGGCGTGAACCTCAACGTGCCGTCGGCGGAGCTGGCGACCGGGCTCGGCCCCGCCGCCGAGGCTGCCGCGTCATTGCGCGACGTCCTGGGTCGGGAGGTGGACCGCAACGCCTTTGCGGCGAGCCTGCTGAACCGACTCGAGAAGTGGCACCAGACCTTTCTGTCGCGGGGCCCAGAGGCCGTGCATGCCGCCTGGCAAGCGCGCGACGTCCTGCGTGGTCACCGGCTCGAGGCGCGGACGGCGGGCGAGGTCTGCCAGGGTTGGGCCCGGGGCATCGACACCGACGGCAGTCTCATCATCGAGGCCGACGATGGCCAGGCTCGACACATCCTCACCGGCGCCGTTCGCGTGGTCGACCGCGCCACCCGGGACCATGCCTGAAGCACTCGTCGCGCTCGGGTCTCATGCTCGCGAGGCGGAGCGCCGTCCTCGCGCTCAGGGTGCTCGGCTCGCTCGTCAGGGTGATGCGGACCATCGCGTCCCCGGCGGAGAGCCAGCGCCCCACCCGGGCGGCTCTGCGCCACTTTCGTGCGCGGCTTGCGGCGAGAAGCTCGCACAACCGGCCGAGATCGCACGCTGTTTCGGCAACGGGGTGCGGCACCCGCATTGCACAACTCCGGCGACGGCGAACGCAGCGAACACCTGGCGCTTCGAGCGCGAAGGAGCGCAATCATGAAGGCGCGAACCCTGTACTCGCGAGTGAGCATCGCGGCCGATATCGATTCCCTGGAGGACTCGCGACAGGCGACCGCGGCCGTGCTCCGCGCCCTGCGCGACCGGTTGACCCCCGAGGAGGCCGACCAGGCCGCCGCTGGAAGAGGCACTCGCCCTGCCGGCCAGGACGCCGCCCGAGCCCCTACACCTGCCGCCGTCGCCTACTGCCGGCCCCAGCCGCGAGTCGCGGGCGCTGTCGGCCGGCACCAGGACCAGCCGCTCGCGCGAGATCTGGGGCTGGCTCGGCCTCACGGCTGGCGTCGCGGTGCTGGTGACGGCTCTCGCGGTGCCGCTGGATGACTCAGGGCTGGCGCTGGCAGCGGCGCTGGTGCTGAGAGGTGGGCGGATGATCCTCGACGTTGACTCCTGACCTGCGTTGCCCCCAGACGCCTACGGCCGGCGGCCCTTCCGGATTACCATCTCCGCCAACTCCACAGTGGTCAGGCGTAGCCGGGCGAGCTGGCGCTTGAGCTGGCCGCGCTGGCGCATCTGGGCAAGATGCTGCTTCCACTCGCGGATGATCGCTCTCGCCTTGGGATCCACGCCGGAAGTATCGCATGGTCAGTGCGCGGGCCGAGCCGAGCGGCCCCATCCCCGACGTTGACTCCTGACCCGCGCCTGCCCCACCATCCCAGCGTGGACCGCCGCCACTTCCTGCTGACCTCGCTGGCTGGGGCTCTCGCTGGGCCGCTCGCGGCTGACGCGCAGCCGGCCGAGAAGGTGTACCGGGTCGGTCTGCTCTCCGCCGACACGCCCCGAACCCAGGACCTCGCTCAATCGGCGTTCGTCAAGACTCTGCGCGAGCTGGGCTGGGTCGAGGGACGGAACCTGCTGCTGGAAGAGCGGCTGGCGATGACCACCGAGCAGCTCGATGTTCTTGCCGCAGAGCTGGTCCACCTCAAGGTGGATGTGATCTACACGGGAGGAACTCCTGCGATCCGGGCGGCCAAGCGGGCGACCAGCAGCATCCCCATCGTCATGATCGTGGGGGTCGATCCCGTAGCTGATGGCTTGGTCGCCAGCCTTCCCCGCCCAGGCGGCAACATCACCGGCGTCACGGCGCTCAGCTCTGACCTCATCGAGAAGAGGCTAGGACTGCTCACGGAAGTCATTCGGCGCGGATCCTCCATCGCCTACATGTGGAACCCCAGCAACCCGGGGAACGTCTCGGCGTGGGAACAGACCAGGAAGGTCGCGCCCATGATGAAGCTGACCGTGCAGCCGGCGCCAATGTCCGCCGCCGCGGAACTGGACGGCGCGTTCGCCCGCTGGCGAAGCAGCGAATCGGTGGCCTTCTCGTCGGTGCTGATGACTTGCTGCTCTCCCAGCGAGCGCGTCTCGCCGAGCTTGCCCTCAAGCACCGCCTCCCAGCGAAGTACTCGTTCCGCAAGCATGCGGAAGCGGGTGGGCTCATGGCGTACTCGGCGGACTGGGATGCGTTGCGCCGGCGACGCCGTCTTCGTCGACAAGATCCTCAAGGGGGCCCGACCTTCGGAGCTGCCCATCGAGCAACCCAACACGTTCGAGTTCGTCATCAATCGCACGGCCGCCCAGGCGCTCGGCCTCACAATCCCGCGGTCGCTGTTGGCGCGGGCGGATCAGGTGATTGAGTGACTCACCCAACCTACCTCCTGCCCGGGGTCCGCGTCCTGTTCCTGATCCGCTCGATCACGTCGACGGATTGGGACAACACGACACGGCGGCTCGTGCAGCCGCTGCTGCGCCGTGCGCTGGAAATGCGGCGGCAGATCGCGCGGGACGGCGGGTGGAACTAGACGCGCACGGCCGTCGCTTTCGCGCTGCGCTGGCTGCTCCACGCTTGGAGTTAGGCAGAGCCGCCGTCCTCGCCGTCGTGGTGCTGCTGCTCATCGCGGGTGTGCTGCAGGAGGCCGCGGAAGCGCGGCCGAAGATCTTGCTCCTGTTCGACGAGGATAAGGACTTTCCGGGCCTGGCCATCATCAATCGGAGCCTACGCGAGGCCTTCACGTCGGAGCTAGCCGGCGACGTCGAGTTCTACAGCGAGTCGCTGAACCTTTCGCAGTTCAGGGACCAAGGCCATGATGGCGTGTTACGCGATCACTTTCGGCGTAAGTACGCGGGCACGCGGTTGGACCTTGTCGTCGCCCTCATAGAGCCGTCTTTGGACTTCCTGCTACGGCATGGAGAGTTGCTGTTTCCCGGCGTTCCTATCGTGTTCTGTGGCGCCGATGCGTCCGACCTCGAGGGCAAGACGCTGAGGGCGAACGTCACTGGAGTCCTGCTGAGACGCGACTTCGCACCGACGCTCGACATCGCTTTGCGCCTGCAGCCGACAACCCAGCGCGTCTTCGTCCTGGGGGGTACCTCCAGGTTCGACCGACAGCTGCAGGCCATTGCACGCCGTGACTTCAAGTCGTTCGAGGGCCGGGTGGCCATCACCTATGTCACTGAGCTGTCCATGGGTGATCTACTGACGACGGTGTCGCGGCTGCCGCCGCACAGCGTGGTTCTCTACCTAACCCTCCTGGCCGACGGCGAGGGGCGCGCGTTCATCCCTCACCGCGCTCTCTCGCTGATCACAAAGGCCGCCAATGCTCCGGTCTATGTGTCGGTCGACCAGTACCTCGGTCTGGGCGCGGTCGGCGGGCATGTCTACAGCCTCGACAAGCATGCGCGCCACGCCGCGGCGATGGGGCTGCGAATCCTTCGCGGGGCGACTCCGGCGAGCATTCCCGTCGCCGAACCCTGGGCCTATGCCGACATGTTCGACTGGCGGCAGCTCCAGCGTTGGGGACTCGACGAGAGGCGGCTCCCCACGGGCAGCATTGTCAACTTCCGGACGGCATCGTCCTGGGAACTGTACAAGTGGTACCTCACGGGAGGCGCCGCCCTGCTCCTCCTGCAGAGCGTCCTCATCGCCGGCCTGCTCGTCAGCCGCGCGGAGCGTCGACGGGCGCAGCGTACGCTGGCCGAGCGCCTGCGGTTCGAGACCCTGCTGTCCGAAGTGTCCGCCGAGTTCCTTACTCTCCCGACGAGCGCGGTCGACCAGACGATCGAGCGCATGCTGCAACGGGTGGTGGAGACGCTGGACTTCGACCGGGCAGTCGTGGCCACGAGAGAGACGGGAACGACCACGATGCGCACAACGCACTCGTGGACACGTGCCGGCATCCTGCTGTTCCCGACACCGATAGCCGACGTCGAGTCCTTCCCATGGATCGGGGCGCGACTGAGCCGCGGCGATGTCGTCGAGATCACACGGCTCGACTCGCTCCCGGAGGAGGCGGCAACCGACCGCCGAAGCCTGGCCGGGCGCGGCGTCAGCGCCCTGGCTGCCGTGCCGCTCGTCGTCGACGGCGCGGTCGTGGGCGCGGTCGGATTCAGTCGTCTGCGCAGTGAGGGGGAGTGGCCCGAGGGGCTCATCGCCAGGTTGCGGCTGCTCGCCGACGTCTTCGCGACC
This sequence comes from uncultured Candidatus Rokubacteria bacterium, assembly GCA_963827505.1. GTDB lineage: Bacteria > Methylomirabilota > Methylomirabilia > Rokubacteriales > CSP1-6 > AR5. The sequence continues at coordinate 129,880 of CAWHBD010000002.1, forward strand.
GTTCTTGCGCGCAAGCGCGCGGACGACGCCGTGCTGGAGAGCGAGGAGCGCCGACGCCAGGCCGAGGAGGAGACGCTGCGCCAGCGTGACGAGCTGGCGCATGCGCTGCGGGTCGCGACCCTGGGCGAGCTGACCGCGTCGATCGCCCACGAGCTCAATCAGCCTCTGGCCGCCATCGTGGCAAATGCCAGTGCTACGCGTCGATTCTTGGCTATCGAGCAGACGAAGCCACGCGAGGTCAATGACGCGCTCATCGATATCGCCGACGATGCCAAGCGCGCCTCGCAGACTATCGACCGGCTGCGGGCCCTGTTCCGCAAGGAACATGCAGAGCGCGCCGCGGTGGACATCAACGTGCTGATCGACGACGTGCTGGACCTGCTCCGGGGCGACATGCAGGGCAAACATGTCGCGGTGCGGTTCATGCGCGGAGAGACGCTGCCGTCCGTCCTCGGAGACTCCATTCAACTCAGGCAGGTCGTCATGAACCTCGTCGTCAACGCTGCAGAGGCCACTGCCCTCACCGCGGACGGCCTACGCGAGATTCGGATCGACGTTAGCCAGCCCATGGTTCGGCGTATCGCCGTCGCGATCTGTGACAGCGGAGTCGGGTTCGAAGATTTAGAGCTGGAGCGAATCTTCGAGCGCTTCGTCAGCACCAAGCCGCATGGGCTGGGGATGGGGCTGGCGATCAGTCGCTCAATCGTGGAGGCGCATGGCGGGCGTATCTGGGCCACGCGGAACGATGCTCGGGGTCTCACGCTTCACGTCGAGCTTCCGTGTGACCCCGCCTCGACCCGCGAACCGTGACACTGAGCGCCGGTGGCGTCGCGACCGCGCTGACGCTGGCACCTACGTCCTGCCGCCTGGCGGACAACGGCCTGGACGCCTGAGCTCAGGTCTGGCCAGCGGCTACAGGGGGCTGGTCGGGAAGGATGAGGCGAGCTTCTACGTCGGCGGCAGGACTAGATCCTGGCTCAAGGTGAAGGTGCCGGGGTGGACGGTCGAGGGCGACGGGTGGAGTCGAGGGTCGCTGCCGCTGAGGTACCACGCGACGCGGCACACCTTCGCGTCGTGGGCGCTCATGTCAGGGGAGCCGGGTCACAAGGTGCAACTCTACCTCGGGCACGCCACGATCCAGCAGACGCTTGGCACTTACTACCACGCGCGGATCGGGAACACGTCTGCGAGCCATCCGCTGCCCCCGTCAGTCCGCGCGCCGAGTCCCCGCTGGTCCGTAGTGGTCCGTTGGGGCCCCTGCGGTTGCTTCTCCGTGCATCATCGTCAATGTCTACGCGGCGAAAAGGTAATGGTGGAGGGTAAGGGATTCGACCTCGCGAACGTCAAATAATCAAGGAACTTGCAGGTTGTGACCATCCAAAGGGGACCAGAAACGGTCAAAGCTGGTCCCCAGTGGTCCCCTGACGCCGCCACCTACTTCGGCAACTGCCCCCCGACCGTGAAGCTCGGCCCGCTCGGCGCCCGGGTCATGGTCGGGGTGGTGATGGCCACGCTACTGGTTGAGCGACAAGCGCGCCAACGCGCAGACCCTGTCGCAGAGCTGGTGGGGATCGACGGGCTTACGCAGGTAGGCATCGAAGCCGGCGTCCCGCACCTGCGGCGTCATGGCTGCTGCGGTCACGAGCAAGGTCCCGACGCCCGTGAGCAGGCCCCGGTTGCGTGCCTCGGCGATCAGCCACGCGCCGTCCCAGTCAGGCATCTGCAAGTCGGAGACGAGGACATCAGGTCGCATACGGGCCAGCAGCTCCAGCGCCGGCTGCGGTCCTGGGACACACATCACCAGCGCCCCGTGATACTCCAGGATGGCCCTGAACAGGTCGAGGGCGTCGGGGTCATCATCGACCACCACGACGACGATACCAAGCAGGGGCTGCGCTGACATCCGCCCCATCAAGGCAACCCAGGTGCCGGCGAGTCCCCGTCTCTGCCCCGTAGCACGTCGTCGATGATCCCGCCCAACACCCAGGGGTCTATCGGCTTCAGCAGCTTCCTGGCGAAGGGCGCCTGGGCGAGGCGGGGGACCTGACTCGCCGCGTACCCGCTCACCGAGACCACCGGGATGGGGCGCGGCTGCTGGTTCACCTGTTCCAGCAGCCAGACCCCGTCCTCACCTGGCATGACGAAGTCGGTGACGATGATGTCGGCTGCTGCGCTCAGGGCCAGCGCCTCACGCGCCGACGCCACCGGGATCGCCGTCGCCCCTAGATGGCCCAGCACCTGCTCAAGGATGTCTCACGTGTCGTCGTGGTCCTCGGCGATTACGATGCGGATGCCGCTCAGCGCCGGGTCCACTGCGCCCACAATAGCGCGCAGGTGACGGGGTCGACAACACCTTTGGTCCGCTGGCCGAGCGGCTACTTCGGCAACTGCCGCCCGCCCACACTCCTCTCGTCGGGCGCGGCCTCAGGCTTCGCGGCCGGCTCCTCGAACTGGTCCGCGTGGCAGCAGAATCCGCCTCGCGCGCTTCGCCTGCTTCACATGAACGCCAGCGCGCCCCGTTGACCGTCCCCATCGCCTTCGCGTAGAGTCACCCCCAGCATCGAGAGCGCGGCGAGGGCCACTGGTGCCCGACGACCCGCCCCCAACCTGCCAACGACAGCCGGCAAGGTGGGAGGAGCCAGGACATGATGCGGGCGCCACCAGCGCCAACAGGGGCTCTCCATGATCAAGCGGTACACGGGCGGCGGTACGACGTTTACGTTCACACTCCCGGTGCGCCATGGCAACTGAGGTGGTCCTCGTCGTCGAGGACGATAGCAAGAGTCGAAAGCTCGTCCGCGATCTGCTGACGTTCAAGGGCTACGAGATCATCGAGGCCGCGACGGGAGAAGAGGGTGTCGACCTCGCCCAAGAGCGCCGCCCGAGCCTGATCTTGATGGACATTCGACTACCCGGCATCGACGGGATCCAGGCGCTCGAACGGCTGCGAGCCGAGGTCGCCACTCGGGGGATTCCCGTTATGGCCATGACCGCGTCGGTGATGTCCGGGGATCGGCAGAGGGTGTTGGACGCAGGGTTCGACGCCTTCCAGAGCAAGCCGATCAAGATAAGAGACTTCGTGGCTGCAGTGGAACATCTCCTCGATCGTCATCAAACGTGAGGACCGAACAGAGCGTGTTGTCCGGTGTACCGCGAGATGGGGATGACGCACTGGCTGGAGAAGGCGGAGGCGGAGATGCATGAGTTGGGATGACCATGCACGGTATCGGCTTGGCGAACCAGCCGCCGTACCGTCCCGGCATGGACCGCTCGCCTACCGAGGATGCGGATCAGCGCGGGGCCGTTGTGAGAAGGGCTGTGTCACCGCCGGTAGGGCACGGCAATGGCGACCAGAGCCTGATGTCACCTCTCAGGCGGGGTGGTACGAAGGAGAAAATGAGTCCACATCGCAAATCTCAGCTTAGTCGCCGACAGCTCCTAGGGGGTGCAGCAGCGACGGCGGCCGCCGCGACGCTGGGGGCTCCGTCGGTCCACGCTCAAAAGGCCGGTCGGGCCCTTCGCTTCGTGGCGCAGGCCGACCTGAGGATCCTGGATCCCATCTGGACCACCGCCTACATCACGCGCAACCATGGCTACCTCGTGTACGACACTCTCTTCGGCACCGACGAACAGCTTCAGATCAAGCCGCAAATGGTCGATCACTTCACTGTGTCGAAGGACGGCATGAAATACGCGTTCACGCTGCGCGATGGCCTCCGATGGCACGACGGCCAGCCGGTCCGGCCGGAAGACTGTGTGGAGTCGCTGAAGCGATGGGGGAAAAGAGACCGCTTCGGCCAGCTCCTCATGGCACACACCGGGAAACTCGCGCCGGTCGACTCGAAGACATTCACTCTCGAGCTCGCCGAGCGCTTCGGCCCCGTGCTCGATGCGCTGGGAAAGCCGTCCAGCAACGTACCCTTCATGATGCCGGCACACATTGCGGCTACCTCCGCGGATGAGCAGATCAAGGAGGTCGTCGGCTCCGGGCCGTTCAAGTTCGTCAGGGACGAGTGGCAGCCGGGTAGCCAGGCCGTGTATGTGCGGAACCCTGCCTATGCCCCGCGTAACGAAGGACCGAGCGGATCGACGGGCGGCAAGAAGGCCTATCTCGACAGAGTAATTTGGCGTTACATGCCGGACCCACTGACGGCGGCGGACGCCCTCGCAGCGGGTGAGGTCGATTGGTGGGAGCAGCCACCGCTCGACTTCATCCCGAAGATCGAACAGAACCCAGCCCTGCGAACCTTCATTCCTGATCCTCTTGGTACCCAGGGCTGGCTCCGGCCGAACCATCTGCACCCACCGTTCAACAACAAGAAAGCTCGGCAGGCGCTGCTCTATATGATGGACCAAACTACATATCTTTCGTTGGCCGTTGGAATCACCGATTATTACCGGCCCTGTCATTCGGTCTTCGCCTGCAAGGGGCCCCACGCTACGAAGGCCGGCGCCGAGCCGCTCATGAGCCCCGATCTCGCCAGGGCGAGGCAGCTCGTGAAGGAGTCTGGCTACGATGGCCGGCCAGTGGTGGTGATCCAGGTCACCGACTATGTGTTCCTCAACTACGCCGCCATCGTCACGCGCCGACGGCTCGAGTCCATCGGGTTCAATGTCGAACTCAGGCCGATGGACTGGTCGGAGAACCTCGCCGTCCGGGCCCGAAAGGAGCCGCCCAGCAAGGGCGGCTGGAACATCCTACATACCTACTTCACTGGCGCGGACGTGATTAGTCCGGCCGTCCACTTCGCGGTATCGGGAGCCGGCCACGGGGCCTGGTTCGGCTGGCCCAACATCCCGCTTCTCGAGAAACTCATAACCGAATGGGTACGGGCGACCGATGAGAAGAGGCGCAAGCAGCTAGCCGATGATATCCAGAAGATCGCGCTCGACGAGGTAACCTTCGTGCCCTGGGGAGAGTGGGACAACCGGACAGCCTTTAGAAAGAACGTCCATGGCATCCTCAAGTTCACTGCGCCAGTCTTCTGGAACGTGGCGATTACATAGGACCGATCGCCAAGCGTTCCATCAAATGACAAGATTTTGACAAGGAGCCAAACCGCTGGACCTGCCCTACCGAGCAGCCCGATGAAGTTCGAGCTGCGGATCAACCTCAAGACCGCCAAGGCCCTCGGCCTCACGATCCCGCCGTCGCTGCTGGCGCGCGCGGATCAGGTGATTGAATGAGCGACGAGCAAGCTCCTTCCTCGCCTTCCGCCCCCCACGACGATCCCGAGATCGCCGCCGCCCGGCTCGCCGCGATTGTCGACTCCTCCGACGACGCCATCGTCAGTAAAACAATCGACGGGGTCATCACGTCGTGGAATGCTGGGGCCGAACGGATGTTCGGCTACTCCGCGTCGGAAGCCGTCGGGCGTCACATCACCCTCATCATCCCCAAGGATCGCCATGCCGAGGAGGAGCAAGTCCTGGCCCGGCTGAGGCGGGGGGAGCGGGTCGATCACTTCGAGACCGTGCGGATACGGAAGGACGGGACGGCCATCGACATCTCGCTCACGGTCTCGCCGCTTCGGAGCGCGAGCGGGGCCGTCGTGGGGGCCTCCAAGATCGCGCGGGACATCTCGGAGCAGAAGGGCATGGAACGGGCCCGCGCTGCCCTCCTGGCCCGCGAACGGGACGCACGTGCTGCCGCCGAAGAGACCAACCGGCTGAAGGATGACTTCTTGGCGGTCTTGTCATGAGCTGCGGACGCCGCTGAACACGGCCATGGGATGGGTGCGGCTGATCGAGGCGGGGCAACTGCCACCCGAGGAAGCGCGCAAGGGGATCGGCGCGATCCGGCGGAGCCTGAACCAGCAGCTTCGGCTCATCAACGACCTGCTGGACCTCACGTCGATGGCGGCGGGCAAGACGCAGATTGCTCCTGAGTATTTGGACCTCTGTGAGCTTGTTCGCTTGTCGGTTGAAGCGTGGAGAGCGCCGGCCGCGACCGCGAAGGTCGAAGTGGTGACATCTCTCGAGGGGCCAGCACCGATCTATGGGGACCCGGAGCGCCTGGATCAGGTGTTCTCGAACCTCATGGCGAACGCGATCAAGTTCACCCCCCAAGGTGGCCGCGTGAGCGTCAGCGTCGGGCTGCGTGGCTCCGAGGCGCACCTGGTCGTCGCGGATACGGGGCGAGGGATCGAATCTGACTTCCTGCCCCACATCTTCGAACGATTTCGTCAGGCGGAGACCTCGACAACAAGGGTCGTTGGCGGCGTGGGCCTTGGCCTTGCCATCGTGCGGTCGCTGGTAGAACTTCACGGGGGGCACGTCCGAGCGGAGAGTGAGGGAGCCGGAAGGGGCGCGCGCTTCACGATCACCCTGCCCCTCGCGTCGGCGGTTCGTACGAGCGGGAAGGCGAGGTGACGGAGCGCGCGAGGAATCTCCGCGCCGCCCTCGGCTTCCTCCGCCTCCCGCCCCGCGAGCCCGAGCTGCAGATGCTCCATCGCTGCCTGGACTCGTGGACTGGCGTCGGCCTCATCACCGTGGGCGTCGAGCGCCAGGGCTTGCGGTTGTCGCTGAGCCACATCACCGAGGGCGAGTGGCGGGCGACGTTCATGGGTGACAGCGCGCTGCTGGCACCGAGGGGCTACGGCGTGGCGCCGATGCCGTGGCGGGCGGTGCAGATGGCGGCGTGGGCGGCAGTCTCAAAGGAGGCGGCGTGATCGTCGTCGTCCGAGGCGTGGGCGACATCGCGTCGGCCATAGCCCATCGGCTCTTCGGCGTCGGTCACTCGGTTGTGATGCATGACGGCCCAGCACCCACCACGACACGGCGAGGGATGGCCTTCGCAGATGCAGTGTTCGACGGGCACGCGGTGCTTGAGGGCCGGCGCGCAGTCCGCGCAGCCGACCTTGATCAAGTCAACGCCATGCTGGCCGACAATGAGGCGATCCCGGTGTACGTTGGCGACCTCGGCGCGCTGCTCGCGGCGCTCCAGCCGGCCGTCCTCGTCGATGCCAGGATGCGGAAGCACGCCGACGCCGAGGTGCAACGGGGCCTCGCTCGCTTCACCGTGGGCTTGGGGCCGAGTTTGACCGTGGGGAGTCACGCCGATGCGGTCGTTGAGACAAGTTGGGATGGGCTCGGGACGGTCATCACCGAGGGGTCGTCACGCCCACTCGAAGGCGAACCTCGGGAGATCAGCGGTCATGCGCGCGACCGCTACGTCTACGCCCCGATCAACGGAGTGTTCCGCACCAAGGCGCGGATCGGGGACACCGTTCATCAAGGTGAGCCGATCGCAGAGATCGACTCGACCCCGGTCGGGGCCCCGCTCGACGGCCTGCTGCGAGGGCTGACCCACGACGGCGTGCCGGTGACCGTGGGGACGAAGGTCATCGAGGTAGATCCCCGCCGCCTCACGGCGGAAGTCGGGGGCATCGCGGAACGGCCTCGGCGGATCGCAGAAGGCGTCCTGACCGCGATCCGCACCGCCGCCTCCCCTGCACGGTAGGATGCTGTACGCCCCCATGCACCCCACGCTGGTCCGCGAGCCGTTCCACCCGCCCGGCTGGATCTACGAGGAGAAGGTGGACGGATACCGGATGCTCACCTACAAGGACGGCGCCCGCGTCCCACTCGTCAGCCGCACCGGAGTCGATCATAGTCGCCGGTTCCACGAGGTCGCTGTCGCAGTGGCGGCCCGACGACCGCGGAAGTTGAGGACGGCAACCGTGTTGGAGCGCGGTACGAGTTCATTCGAGCTTGCGGCCGCGACGACGTGCCTTGGGTTCCTTTTCGACATCATCGCCGAAGAGAATCCACGCGGGGGCGATCTTCAGCACGTTCCCGAGCTTCAGCAGATTGGCCCTGTCTGGCGTGACGAGGTTATTGATCCAGCGATAGACGTAGGTCGGTACCCAGCCGTTCGTCATCGCGAAGCGTGAGACATCCGCGTCGCCCTGGCGGTTGACAAATCCGTTCTCCTTGATGGATTCCCGGATCCGTTCTCCCACACCCGGCCATCGGTCGCTGGGCATACACAGCCTCCTGCTGACATCGAAGCGTGGTGCGTAGTACACGTGGTGTGATACGCCGGCTCATAGAAGTATCAAGACACCAACCAACTTGTCAATCGCAACTTACAATTGCGACGGGATGGACGACCAGGGCAACCACTGAGGGCCCGCCCTGGCGGGCGGTATCTGCTCCGGCTCATGCGCGAGCTGGGGGTGGCGGTGCCGCCGCCGCGAGGGCGTCTGCGCCTTGCCGCTGAACGTTCGCCACGGCGCATCGTGACAGCGGCCGGCTAGTGACCGCGTACTCCAAGAATCCTGTACGCCCACCGGATCACACCTGACGCTCGCCCCGCGCGCCCCATTTTTTGGGGACCAACCCCCGGCTCACGCGCCCGGCATCCGCCCCAGGGCCGCGAGCTGCGCGTCGCCGGCCGCGAGCTGCGCGGCGTGTTGGCGTTGGCGGTAAGCGCGGGCATGCTCGCGTGCCTTGCGCTGCTGCTCGACGCGCGCCACGCGCGGGCGACCACTGCGTCCAGCGCGCCCGGAGGAGATCTGCAGCACTCGCGCGTCAGGGAGAACCGTAGTGGAAGTGCTTGAACCTACTGCAGCGCATGGACGCGCGTCAGGGCCACCCTGTACCACCCTACCGCTCCCCTCTTTCTGCACGCCCAGGAGAGCATGCGAGCCCGCGCGCTCCGCATGCCACCGCTCGACCCGACACGCGTGCGCAGTCTCCGACTCCCAGCTTCTGCGCGGCAACGGTGCGGCGGGCGCCACGACGGTCGGTGGTTGGGGCGTCACTTGGGCCAGCCGCAGGCCGAAGTGGCAGCTGACTGCCGTGTAGACGTTGGTATGGATGTGCGAGCAGGACGGGCAGGACATGTGGGTGGATCTCCTTCGAGGGTCTGGGGGGGTGGTTGACAGGCGGGAGGATGATGATGTACTACTTGCTTGCACTACTTGTACCAGCCTGGGAGGCCATCATGAAGCGCGCCGCGCTCTATGCCCGAGTCAGCACCAACGAGCAGACCGCCGAGAACCAGCTCCAGGCCCTGCGTGCCTTCGCCTCGGCTCGTGGATGGCAGGCCCCTGAGTACGTGGACGCGGGCATCTCGGGGGCGAAAGAGCAGCGCCCCGCCCTGGATGCCCTTCTACGGGCCGCCAGAGCCCGCAGGATCGACGTTGTCGTCTGCGTGAAGCTGGACCGTCTGGCCCGCTCCACGCACCAGCTCGTCGCCCTCGGAAGCGAGCTGCAGGCGCTGAGGGTCGATCTCGTGGTCCTCGACCAGCAGCTCGATACGACGACGCCCTCGGGGCGGCTGCTGTTCCACATGCTGGCGGCCATCGCGGAGTTTGAGCGCGACCTCATCAGGGACCGGGTCATGGCTGGGATTACGCGGGCGCGGGCTCAGGGCCGGCGCATCGGCCGGCCGCGCGTGCATCGTGTCGATGCCGGAGAGGCCGGCGTGCTGCTGGCTTCCGGCCTCGCGCTGCGTGCGGTCGCTCGCCAGCTCGGAGTCCATCCCAGCGCGGTCGCCCGCGCTGTCGCAAAGGGTGCCCGCCGGGCGTCGCTGGAACCCGCGCAGATCGCGGCTGTCGACAGCCCGTTGTTTGCCGTCGCCAACGAGCAGGTTTGCGACGCCGTCGAGGTCGGCGGCTGATGGCCAAGCGCACGCCCGAGGAGCCCGAGATCCGCCTCTACGCCCAGCTCGGGCTGCGTCTCCCCGCAGAGCTGGCCATGAGGCTGAAGAAGTTCTGTGGGGCGAGCGGCAAGTCACTGAACGCGGTCACCCTGGAGGCCCTGACCCGGTACCTGGATGCGGAGGAGCGGCGCACCAAGACGCGCTGAGGTGCGCCCGAGCCTTAGCCCCGAGCTGGACCGTGGGTCTGACCCCAGTGGACGGAGACGGCCGTTGCGGTTCTGGTGACTGTCTCAGGCGCGACAGTCATGAGTCACCAGCCTCGCGTCCCTCACGCCTGCTCCTCCTGAGTCAAGTAGCAGAGCCAGGAGGATGAACACGGGGAGGAGGAGCCATCCGACCGACTACTCGACCGGATCTCGTTCCAGACAGCCTCCTGATCCCTCAGTAGTTGGTCTATCTAGGGGATCACCCCGACGCCTCCGAGTAGCAGGTCGTGAGCCAGAATCGCCAGCATTCACGCATAGATGGCCCTGATCGACGATCCCTCACTCGATCCCTCACCCGTGAGGGATGTTTGAGGGATGTTTTGAGGGATCGCGTACGCCCCCTTGCCGACCCGCACGATTTCGCCGCTGGCGACGGCGTCCTGCAACCGGCGCTCGCCCGTCTTCCGGCGCTTGTGCAGCCGCAGCTCGCGCAGGATCTCGGCGGTCGTGGCGGCACCGCCCAGCTTGGCGACTGCCTGCTGCACGGGGGTCAACTTCGGGGCCTGCGGCTCGGACGACAGGCGAGCCCGGCTGCTCATCGCCAGCCTCTGCCCCTCGATGAGCTTCCAGTTCTGCCGCATCATCTCCAGCTCGTAGGGCGGCAACGCAGAGTGGCGCAGCCCGACAACCGTCACTCGCGACGGCACCCGCTCGGAGGGTCTCCAGACGAACATCGCCGCTGCCGCTGCCGCTTCAATGCCGCCGCTCTCCTTGAAGTCCGACATCATCGGCCGGCGCCCATAGCTCGCGCGGCTCACCTGAGACAGCGCCAGGACCGTGAACCCCTGCCCGACCCAGTCAACGAACCGGTGGATCACGGCGTCGGTCGCGGTCTTGGCGTTCTCGCCGCGCGCCAGGAGCTGCAGATGGTCGATGACGATCAGCGCGCCCGGACGCTGCGCGGCCTCTGCCTCCAGGTCCGCGAGGCGACGGAAGCCGTAGAGGTGGTCCAGCGCGGGGGCGTCGCTGCCGTAGGCGCTCTCGATACGCTCACCTATCACACGCGTCTCAGGGCCGGTGTCGTTCTCCAGATCGAGGTAGAGGACCGGCAGCTCCTCGCAGGCGACGTTCGCCACAATGTTCGTGGCCAACGTACTCTTGCCTGACTTCGGCGCACCGCCGATCACCCAGAGTCCGCGCAAGCCCCCGGTCATCACAGTCAGCGTCGGAAAGTTCTGCACCTCGCGCGCCGATGGCGCACTTGTCTGTGTCATCAACACCTCCCGCATGGTGTGGGTCCTGGTCGGTGTCTTGGTCAGCTCGTAGATCCGCGTGCAGCCCGAGATGGCCCGCCTGACCGTCAGCTCACCGTATGTGCTGCCATCGGCTGCGTGCTTCTCGTCCCACTTCGCCCGCATCAGCCCCGAGCGCCGGAACACCCGGTTCATCTGGCCGGCGTCCTTGCAGGTCCAGAACGCGAGCAGGCCGCACAGTGCCATGTCAGCCGCCGACGCGTCGCCGCCGTAGCTCGTCCTGTCCCCGTGGTCGAACAACGCCGAGAACTTCACGCCGTCAGCGGCCCGCCGCGCGCGTTCGATCAGCTCCTCGTCGCCCAGCTCCACGCAGCTCGGCGTCAGCACCGCCACGGGCGTCGCCGGCAGCTCGGGCGTTGGCGGCAGCTCCCCGAAGATCGTGGCGTAGAGGTCGCGCAGGGCGTCCTCGCGGTCCTCGATACCGGATGCGGTGTCGCCGTCGCGATGGCCGGTGACCGTCAGGTAGTGCCCCGCCGCGTACATCTCGATCTTGCCGCGCCCGTCGTCGCCCTGCCCTCCACGACTGCGCCCGGCGACTGGCAACGCGGCTCGGGCGAACAACCGGAGGCCTTCCCCGCTGGGCGAGATCTCGGTGTAGGTGTCGAGGGCGTCGATGATGATCTGCGCCCACAGGGCAACGTCACCCGTCACGAGGTCGCGGCAGTGGTCGAGATCGACGCCGACGTACGGGTCGTCAGCCGTCATGACGTACCCGATGCCGTCGTACTCGCCAGCGTCGTACGCCATGAGGGCCTCGGTGTAGCTCACCCACGTCGCCGGCTCGTCCACCTCAGCGTGCCGGCCGGTGCGTGGGTCACGCGGGGGCTTGGTCAACTTCGGTACACCATCGTTGTCCAGGGACGGCGTGCCGTCCTCGTTCAGCCGGGGCTCCTCACGCCAGCAGACCCATTGGTCACGGGCCTTCAGCTCGTCGGGGATGCTCTCGGGCAGGACGCGCAGCAATGTGGGCGGCGGGAGCCGTGCCGGGCTGCGCATGCGCGATCACCTCTCTGGGCATGGGTAGAAGGAATGCCGAGCCGGGCTCGGCGGGCAGACGACGGGTGCAAGTGCAAGGTCGGACTCGGCGCAGTGGGCTACGGCAGGTGAGAGAACCCTACAGCAAGCCTTGCACCACATGCTGGACCGGCGTGCAACCCCGGTATTCGCGGTCGTGCGCGACGAGACCTCATCGGGTGCCCACTCAGGCGGCACGCTGCTGACGCTCTGCCGAAGATCGAGGCAGCGCCGCGCCGGCATCTCGCGGAACCGCACGCTAGGACGCGGAACCGCAGCTCACACGCGCGGCGCGCTTCCTGCACCCACGTTCTCCCGCTCGGCGCTCGTGGCCGGGCCAGTGGCACCCTGAACGGCAAGCAGGCCGTGACCGGGGAGGGGGCGTTGGCAACGCTCACGACTGGTCGGTGCCCATGCATCGCGTCGGGATGCGCGCGAGCAAGCTCGCGCACGGCGCAAGAAGAGGAGCCCTTGGTGATGACCAACTTCGACAGTCAGTAGCGCCGTTCACAACGCTCTCCAGGTCCTGGCCTCCCATGCCGGGGAGATGCCCCAGGATCAGCTACTCGCAGTTCTCGCCCAGCTCGCCGGCCTCGCGGCAGGGCAGACGGCGACGGCCAGCGCCCGGCCTCAGGCGCCGGCTCCTCGGTCAGGTCCAGGTCGCGCGTGGCCCGAGGTGATGTCCCTGCGCCAGCTCTCCGCGTACAGCAGCCTGAGCCGGACCACCCTGCTGGGCTACATCAACGCGGACCCGGCGACGGCGCTGCCAGCGTCCAGACCGGGGACCAAGATCCTCGTGCGCCGTGACGACTTCGACGGATGGCTACGCGGGTCCCGCTCAGTCGGCCGGCCCCAGCTCCTCTCCAACCTGCGCGAGCTGGGACTGGTCGAGGCCGATTGACACCGTTGATGTCATCGGTGTACTGTTCTCGGCCAGGGGGCAGACCCGATGGCGGAAGACGAGGTGGTCCAGACGACGGTGCGGCTCAAGGCGTCGGTGATCAGGGCGGCCAAGATCTACGCGGCGCAGCATGACCTCGGCGGGTTTCAAGGTGCGGTAGAGCTGGCGCTGGAGAAGCTGCTCAAGGGGGGCAAGTGATGAAGCTGCCGGTCACCGTCTACATCGGGCGCGACAAGTCGAAGAACGGCAAGCAGTGGGTTCTCCGGGTCCGCTTCGCGGACGGCGGCAAGCCGTTCAAGAAGTTCTACGAGAACCGAGCGCGAGGCCAGGGAGTTGCGCGCCTCGTTCGAGCGGCTGGCGCTCACGATGCCCATGGCCGAGATCAGGCGCCGGCTGGATGAGGCCGACGCTGCGCGCGGGCAGGCGCCCAAGATCTACCCGACCCTGGCCGACGCCGTCGCCGTCAACCTCGCGCGCCTGGAACGAGAGGCCGAGCTGCGCGGCGCGACCTTGTACCGGTACCGCAGCACTCAGCGCCTCTGGGTCACCCCGCGCATCGGCAGTGTGACCGTCGACCGCGTCACGAGGAAGATCGTGGGCGAGGTGATCGCCGCCGTGAAGATCGCCGGGAAGTCGAACGCCATCATCGACGGCATCCGCCACCCGATCAAGGCGACGTTCTCGCGCCTCATCGCGGAGGGCGTGCTGCCCGCCGAGTTCCTCAACCCGGGGGCCGAGCTTGGCGAGTGGATCGGCAAGAAGCGACAGAAGAAGGACCGCGAAGAGGTCAAGCACTTCGAGCCCGAGGTCGCCATGAGGCTGATGGACCGCGCTGCGGACGACTACCCGAGACGCTACGCGTTCATGGTCACCGGGATGTTGGGCGGGCTGCGGTGGGGCGAGTCGGTCGCGCTCCAGGCCGATGACATCAAGTGGGATGAGGGCGTGATCTGCGTGCAGCGGACGTGGTCGGAGAAGGCGAAGGTCACGAACCCGGTGAAGGACTCCGACAACCGGCGCGTACCGCTGACGCAGACCCTACGGCAGGCCCTGCAGCGGCACCAGATGCTGCTCGATGGCGAAGGGTACAAGGGCAGCGAGGTCACGTTCGTGGACCGGCGTGGCCGGCGCGAGACGCGCGAGGTGCGGCTGATGTTCCCGAACCAGGGGCACCGCATCGCGGGCAGCTCGGGCGCGTTCTACGAACACTTCTGGACCAAGATGCAGCGCGAGATGGGGCTGCAGCCGATCAAGTACCACGCGACGCGCCATACCTTCGCGTCCTGGGCGCTGCGGACGGGCGAGCCCGATCACAAGGTGCAGAAGTACCTCGGGCACGCGACGATCCAGCAGACGCTCGGCACGTACAACCACTTCCTGATCGGCAACCGGGGCGAGCTGGGCGGCGTAGAGCGGATGCTGCTGGGGCGGAAGGCGACCAGCGAGTAGGGCGCATCGGGGACGGGTAGAAGCAGAAGGGCCGGGAGGCGATCCCGGCCCTTCTTGCGTTCAGCGGGCGGCGAGGGTCAGGGTGTCGGCTTCTGCTTCTTCTGCTTGAACGGCTGCCGCTTCGACGGCCGGCGCCACATCGCCTCCAGCGCGGCCTCGTTCTGGAGGGACTGCACGATGTTCGTCGCGTGCCCCTGCTCAACGGTCAGCTCGTGAGCGCGCTTGAGGATCAGCAGATCGATACGGCAGGACTCGCAGGGCGTCTTCTCGTCAGCCTCGTGGGGCTCCATGATGCGACGCGTGCGGCGCTTCTTGCCGGCCATCCTTGCCCTCGCAGTCCCCGCGCTCCGGGGCTCCGCTGGTCCCCTATGGTCCCCTGGAGCCCCGGTGCGGGTGCTTCCTGCGCTGATCCCCGCTGTTCATGCGGGTTTTTCTTCATGGTGGAGGGTAAGGGATTCGAACCCTCGACCTCGGCGTTGCGAACGCCGCGCTCTCCCAACTGAGCTAACCCCCCAGACCCGAGGCCCTCGTATTCTACATGGCTGGCGCCGGCGCGCCAACCACGCTCACGGCTTGCCGGCGTCCCCCGCCCCGGTGACCCGGTTCAGCA
Organism: uncultured Candidatus Rokubacteria bacterium; assembly: GCA_963827505.1. Classification (GTDB taxonomy): domain Bacteria; phylum Methylomirabilota; class Methylomirabilia; order Rokubacteriales; family CSP1-6; genus AR5. The sequence goes on from CAWHBD010000002.1 coordinate 144,983, forward strand.
GCGGGCCCAGCAGGTCCATCGGCAGCGGGAAGAACGTGGTCGTGTTCCGCTCGGAGGCGATCTCGCGCATCGTCTGCAGATAGCGGAGCTGCACGGCGACCGGGAAGCGCATCAGCACCTCGGCGGCCTCGCCCAGCTTGGCGGCGGCCTGGAACTCGCCCTCGGCGTTGATCACCTTGGCCCGCCGCTCGCGCTCGGCCTCGGCCTGCTTGGACATGGCGCGCTGCATGTCCTGGGGGAGGTCGATCGTGCTTGACCTCGACCGCCGAGACCTTCACGCCCCACGGGCTCGGTGTGCTCGTCGATGATCCGCTGCAGCTGCTGGTTGATCTTGTCGCGGGCGGCCAGCAGGTCGTCCAGCTCCATCTGGCCCAGCACGCTGCGCAGCGTGGTCTGGGACAGCTGGGAGGTCGCGTACAGGTAGTCCTCGACCGACAGGACGGCCTGCCGGGGTCGATCACGCGGAAGAAGATGACCGCGTTCACCTTGATCGACACGTTGTCGCGGGTGATGACGTCCTGGGGGGGCACGTCGATGGCGACCGTCCGCAGGCTGAGCCTGGCGATCTTGTCGATGAACGGCACCAGCAGCACGAGGCCGGGCCCGTTGCCGTCCCCGCCCGGGTTGAAGATCGCCTTGGTCTTGCGGCCGAGCCGGAAGATGATCACCCGCTCGTACTCGGGGACCACGCGGATGAACGAGGCCAGGAAGAAGAGGATCGCGGCCGCGACCACCAGGGTGAGCAGCCAGTCGACGGAGATCATGAGGTGCCTCCCTCTGCCGTCTTCTCGACGGTGAGCGTCAAGCCGTGCACGTCGACCACGCGAACCCGCGTGCCTTCCTCGATGGGCCCGCCCCGGGACACCGCCCGCCACAGCTCGCCGTGGACCAGCACCTGGCCCTCCGGGTCCAGCCGGACCCGCGCCGCCCCGGTCTCACCGACCAGCGCCGGCCCGCCGACCGGCGAGCGCGCCGTCAGCGCGCGGATCCCGGCCGCGATCACGAACAGGAACATCCCGGCGGTCGCCCCCACCGTGGGGAGGATCACCCGCCATGACACCCGGAAGCCGACCTCGGGGGCGTCGAACAGCATGAGCGAGCCGAGCGCCATCGCCACGACACCCCCGATGGCCAGCACCCCGTGGCTGACGACCTTGATCTCCGCGATGAACAGCACGATGCCGAACAGGATCAGCAGGAGTCCGGCGAAGTTGAGCGGCAGGCTCTGAAAGGCGAAGAAGGCCAGGATCAGCGAGATGCCGCCGATGACGCCGGGCAGGATGGCGCCCGGGGTCGACAGCTCGAAGAAGAGCCCCAGCATGCCCAGCATCATCAGGATGTAGGCGACGTTGGGGTCCGTGATGACGTTGAGGACGCGGTCGCGGAAGCCGACGTCGATGGGGGTCACGGTGGCGCCCTTCGTCTGCAGCGTGACGGGGCCCCGGCTCGTCTTCACCGCACGGCCATCGATCTTCTCGAGCAGGTCGGGCAGCGAGTCGGCGACGAGGTCCACCACCTTGAGCTTGACCGCCTCCCGCTCGGTGATCGACACCGACTCGCGCACCGCCTTCTCCGCCCAGTCGGCGTTGCGTCCGCGCTCCACGGCGATGGTGCGGGCGAAGGCGGCCGCGTCGTTCTCGATCTTCTTCATGCTCTCCTTGTCGATGCTTCCCGCCAACGGCCACCGGGTGCGCCGCCCCGATGTTGGTCGCCGGCGCCATGGCGGCCACGTGGGCGGCCATGGTGATGAACACGCCCGCCGAGGCCGCCCGGCCGCCGGTCGGCGCGACGTAGACGATCACCGGGATCTCGGCGTTGAGCAGACGCTGGCAGATCAGCCGCATCGAGCGCTCCAGGCCCCCCGGCGTATCGAGCAGGATGACCAGGGCGCCGGCCCGCTCGGCCTGGGCGCGGGCCAGCGCGGCCTCCACCAGCCGCACCGTCACCGGGTTGATGACGCCGTCGATCGGGATGGTCGCGACCGGCGCCGGGGCGGCCGCCGCCGGCGAGACGGCCAGCGCGCCGGCGATCAGCACGAGCGCCAGCGCGATGAGGCGCCGGCTCATGCCCCGAGCGCCATCACGCCGAGGATCTCGAAGGCCAGGTTGGCGGCGAGCAGCGAGGTGATCTGGCCGGGCCCGTCATAGGGCGGGCAGACCTCCACCACGTCGGCGCCGACGAGCGTGGTCCCCGCCAGCGCACGCACCAGGCTCAGCGCCTCCCACGCGCTCAGCCCGCCGACCTCCGGGGTTCCCGTGGCCGGCGCGTAGGCGGGGTCGCAGGCGTCGATGTCGAACGAGCAGTAGAGCGGCATGCCGCGCAGCCGGGCCAGCCGCTCGGCCGCCCACGGCAGCCCCCGCTCCTTGATCGCCTCGATCCGGAGCACCTCGATGCCGTGCTCGTCGTGATACGCGAAGTCCTCGGGCCCGTAGAGCGGCCCCCGGATGCCCACCTGGATCATCCGCTTGGGATCGATCGCCCCCGCCTCGATGGCCCGGCGGAACGGCGTGCCGTGGAAGAGCTTGCTGCCGAAATACTCGTCCCAGGTGTCAGGATGGGCGTCGAAGTGCACGACGGCCAGCGGCCCGTGGCGTCGGGCCAGGGCGCGCAGCAGCGGCAGCGTGATCGAGTGATCGCCGCCGATCGACAGCGGCCGGGCGCCGGCCGCCAGCACCACGTCGATCTTCCGCTCGATCGCCTCGTGCGTCCGCTCGATCGAGATCGGCACCACGTCGACGTCCCCGCAATCGGCCACCCGCAGGCGCTCGAACGGGTGCACCTTGAGCACGGGATTCCAGGGCCGGATGAGCGAGGACTGCTCGCGCACGGCCCGCGGCCCGAACCGCGCGCCCGTCCGGTACGACACGCCACCGTCGTACGGGATCCCGAGCATCGCCACGTCGAGCCCCTCCGGCGACTCGGCCGCCGGCAGCAGCATGAACGTGGCGAGCTGACCGAACCGGGGCGAGACGAACGGGTTGCGGGGCCCTTGCGGCGCCATGCCGCTCAGAGCTGCGTGCGCAACGCGGCCAGGGCGTGGGCGAGGAGCGAGATGTCCTCCGGTGAGGTGTAGACGGAAAAGCTCGCCCGGGCGGTCCCGGTGATGCCGAGACCGCGCATGAGCGGCTGGGCGCAGTGGTGGCCGGCCCGCACCGCGATGCCCTCCTGATCGAGCAGGGCCGCGACGTCGTGCGGGTGCAGTCCGTCGACGCTGAACGACACGACGGCGCCGCGATCCACGCTGGCCGGTGGTCCGTAGACAGTGACGCCGGGGATCGCCGCCAGCACCTCGACCGTCTGCCGGGCCAGCCCCCGCTCGTGCTCGGTCACCCGCTCCATGCCGAGCTTCTCGAGGTACTCGATGGCGGCGTTCAGCCCCACGGCCTCGGCGATCGGCGGGGTGCCGGGCTCGAACCGCCACGGCAGGTCGTTCCAGCGCGCCCGGTCGATCCACACTTCCTTGATCATCTCGCCGCCGCCCCGCGTGGGCTCCAGCGCCTCGAGCGCCTCGTGGCGGCCCCACAGCACGCCAATGCCGGTCGGGCCCAGCATCTTGTGGCTGGAGAAGACGTAAAAATCACAGCCCAGCGCCGAGATATCCAGCGGCAGGTGCGGCGCCGCCTGAGCTCCATCGACCACGGTCACGGCCCCCACCTGGCGGGCTCGCGCGCACAGCTGCGCCACCGGGGTGATGGTGCCGAGCACGTTGGAGACGTGGGCGAAGGCCAGCACCCGGGTGCGCGGGCCGAGCAGCCGCTCGAAGGCCGCGAGGTCGAGCTGGCCGTCGGCCGCGACGGGAATCGATCGGATGGAGGCGCCGCGATCGCGGACCGCCATCTGCCACGGCACGATGTTGGAGTGGTGCTCCAGGTCGGTGATGAGGACCTCGTCGCCCGGCCGCAGCGTCCGTCCCAGCGCCGAGGCCACCAGATTCAGGCCGTCGGTCGTTCCTCGCGTGAGGACGACCTCCTCCCGGCGGGCCGCGCCGATGAAGCGCTGCACCCGATCACGGGCAGCCTCGTACAGGGCGGTCGCCTCCTCGCCCAGCGTGTGGATCGAGCGGTGCACGTTGGCGTGGCTCGTGCGCGTAGTACTGCGACATGGCCTCGATGACCGTGCGGGGTCGCTGGCTCGAGGCGGCGGAGTCCAGGTAGACCAGCCGGTGGCCGTTGACGATGCGGTCGAGGATGGGGAAATCGCCGCGCGTCTTCTCGTCCAGGCTCATGGGGCCAGCGCTTTCTGGAGCACCGACACCGGCAGTGCCACGCACCGCATGCGGGTCGGGCGAATGTCGGCCTGCAGCACGGCCAGCACGTCCTCGGTCGTCAGTCGGGCCGCGTCCACCGCGGGCCGCCCCTCGGCCAGCTCGGCCGTCACGTCGGCCGAGGCGGTGCAGATGGCGCAGGAGTCACCGGTGAACCGGACGCCGGCGACGGTGCCATCGCGCAGGTCCACCATCATGCGCACGCGGTCGCCGCAGAGCGGGTTGACGTCCTCGGCCTGGGCGGTCGCGCCCGGCAGCTCGCCCCGGAACCGTGGCCGGCGCCAGCGCTCCCGGATCGTGTCGCTGTAGAGTCCGGCCTTGATCGCGGCCGTCACTCGAGCTCTCCGCGGGCGGCGTTGGCCCGGTACGGCGGGAATCGGTACGCCATCTCCCGAGACAGCAGGCCGCCGTGGCCCAGCGCGGCGAGGTCACGATTGCCCATGAAGTCGCCCGCCAGGATCCGCGGCAGCACCAGGTCGAAGGTCGTCGCCTGCGAGAACATCCCGCACGTCGGCATCCCCAGCACGGGGAAGCCGTCCCAGCGGGCCAGCCACAGCAGGCTGCCGGGATGGGCGGGCACGCCGTGCCGCTCCATGGTGGCGCCGAGCAGCGTGAGGCCACCGAAGACGGGATCGAGCGGATCCAGCGCGGAGGCGCCGGCCACGATCAGTACGTCGGCGCCCGCCTTGCGCAGCTCCCGCAGCTCGTCCGCCACGGCCCGGTCGGAGCCGCCGGCGAAGCGCACGTCAAGCAGGCGGCCGCCGAACCAGTCGATCTTCTGACGAAGCGCCGAGTCGAAGCGGGCGCGCTGGCGAGCATCCAGGCTCTCGCGAGCGACGGCGCCGACGGTGGCGGGGCGGAAGCCGGCGACGAGGATGACGCCGCCCACGGAGGCGGCCACCGTCTCCACCGCCCGCACGGTCGTCTCGGCGATCGCCAGCGGGGTGACCTTGGCCTTGGCGACGGCCTCGCCCGGCTCGACCGGCTGGCCGTCGAAGAGGGTGAACACCGACATCCCCTCCTGCGCGTTGACCTCGGTCAGGGCCGCCGTGCGAATCCGCAGCAGGCCGCGTCGCGTCGCGCCCAGGGTCCACTGCCCGCCCGTATACCCGCGGACGTCGACGCCGTCGCCCACGACGGCGCCGGCCAGGCGACGGCCGGCGTCCTCCTCGTGCACGTCGCCGGGCTCGAGCGCCAGCAGGTGGATCTCGTCCCAGGGAATGCCGAGCAGCGTCTGGGCTACCGCCGCGTCGACGCGCGCGCCCTTGGGCGCGGCCACCCGGCCGGCGCGCGTCACGGACGTCGTGGCACAGGACGCGGTCGAGCAGAGCGTCGGCAGTGACGCCCTCTCGCCGCTGAGCGATCGCCTTCACGGCGCGCGCTTCCGGACGACGCTCATCGGCTGGCCGCTGGTCCCGGCCCGGACGGCCTGGATCTCGGCCAGGATCGCCAGCGCGATCTCCGGCGCGCTGCGGGCGCCCAGATCGAGGCCGATCGGCACCCGCACCCGGGCCAGGCTCGCCTCGTCCTGGCCGTCCTCGCGCAGGAGGTTCAGAATGGCCGCGCCCCGCCGGGCCGAGCCGAGCATGCCGATGTAGCCCACGGTCGTGCCCAGCGCGTGCTTGAGGACCGGCAGGTCGTACTTGTAGTCGTGGGCCACCAGGACCACCGCCGTCGTGGGGATCAGCGGGTAGCTGGTGATCAGCTCCGAGGGGATACCGATCTGCAGGTCGTCGGCGTCGGGGAAGCGTTCGCGGGTCGCGAAGCGAGGACGGCCGTCGAGCACGGCGGTTCGGTAGCCGAGCGTACGGGCCAGGGCCAGCAGCGGCATGGCCACGTGGCTGGCGCCGACCACCAGCAGCAGCGCGGGCGGCGTGACCACTTCCGCGAACGCCCGCACACCCTCCAGGAACAGCGTGCGCGAGGCTCCGGCCGCGATCACCTCGCGTGCCTCGGCCACGAAGCGCTGGTCGAGGAACGTCTCTCCGAACGTCCCCTCGACGGTGCCGTCGTCGAGCACCATCAGCTTGCCGGCATCACCCGCCAGGCGAGTGACGATCGCGCCCCGGCCACCGCCGCGCGCGTGGGCGTGCACGCGCTCGTAGAATCGAGCGGCGGTGTCGTCGCTGCGGTCGAGGGCCAGCGGCTCGACGAAGACCTCGATGGTGCCACCGCAGGTGAGACCGATCTCCCAGGCCTCCTCGTCTCCGAGGTTCAGCTCGAGCAGCCGGGGGCGCATGGTGCTGAGGACGTCTTCCGCTTCCTCGATCACCTGCGCGTCGACGCAGCCTCCGATCGTGACCGAGCCGACGATATCGCCGCCCTCGCCCACGACCATCTTGGCGCCTTCCTTACGGGGCGTGGTTCCGTGCGTGTTGACCAGGGTGGCGACGGCCACCCGGCCTCGGGCCCGGCGCAATTCATCAATGTGATCGATGGGTTCGGCCACGACGCCTCAATCATACGCTTGCCGAGACCAAAACGCACCGGATCAGCGTCGGACGTCCCGGGTGGGGCCGAGGAGAACGGCCATCGCGAAGCGGAGCCGGGCAGAGAGCTTACAGATGCAGGCGGTCGGCGAGCTCGCGCAGCGCGGCCAGGTTGTGGGCCGCGGCGAAGTGGTCGACGAGAGGCAGGGCGGCGGCCATGCCACGGGTGAGCGGCTGGTAGGAGGGGTTGCCCAGGAGCGGGTTGAGCCAGATGACCCGCCCCGCCCGTCGTTTGATCCGCAGCAGCTCGGTGGCCAGCACCTCGGGGTCGCCGGTGTCCCAGCCGTCGGAGAGCAGGATCACGATGGTGCGTCGGTCCACCAGGTGCGACCAGCCGCGGTTGAACTCGGCCAGCGACTCGCCGATGCGGGTGCCCCCCGACCAGTCGCGCAGCTCCTGCAGCCGGCGGAGGACCTGCCGGTAGGAGCGCGCACGCAGGTGGTCGGTGACCCGGGTGAGATGCACGGAGAACGTGAACGTCTCCACGCGCGCGAACACGTGCTGGAGCGCGAAGAGGAACTGCAGGAGGAAGCGGCTGTACAGGTCCATCGAGCCGGAGACATCGCACAGCAGGACCAGCCGCACCTTGCGCTTCTTGCGCTGGCGGTAGCGCAGCTCGATGATCTCGCCGCGCGTCAGGTTGGCCCGCAGCGTGCGCCGCAGGTCGATCCGGCCCCGCCGCCGCACCGGCCGGCGCCGGCGACTCACCCGCCGGGCCAGCCGCCGGGCGATCTGCACGGTGACCCGCAGCAGCTCGTCGAGCTGGTCGGCGCTGAAGGTCGAGAAGTCGCGGGTGACCATGGCCTCGATCTCGGAGGCTACCGGCACCCCCAGCGGCTCGCCGTCGTCCTCGGCCCCCTCCTCGTCGCCCCACCCCTCCAGCTCCAGCCGCTCCTTGCGGGCGCCCTGGCTCTCGACCGGCGCGTCCGGCGCCTCGCCGGGCACCGGGGGCCCCGCCAGCGCTTCGGCCACCTCGTCGGCCTCGGTGCGGGCCCGCCAGAAGGTCTCGAAGCAGCGATCGAAGATCGCGACCTCCTCGGGGCGGGTCACCAGCCCGGCCCGGAGGCCGAGATACACCTCGTGGCGGTCGCCGAGGTCGATCAGCTCGAGGGTGCGGGCGGCGTCGATGACCTGGCGGGGCGTGATGGGCAGCGACTGGCGGCGTAGCAGCGTGGCGAAGCGGACGACCGCGCGACTGAGCGCGCGCTCGGACACTAGCTCGGGACCTGGAGGAACGGCGCCAGGCCGGCCTTCCCTACCTCCGCGCGGAAGCGCTTGATGTCGTCGGCGTCCTTGAGGACGCAGCCCAGCGTCTCGACCACGAGCGTCTCGTCGAGGTGGTCGGCATGCAGGCTGGCCAGCGCGTTGGCCCAGTCGAGCGACTCGGCCACGCCCGGCACCTTGGCCAGCCGGACCCGGCGCAGCGACTCCATGAACCGCCCGATCTCCCGGGCCAGGCGCCCATCGATGCCCGGCACCTTGCGCTCGACGATCGCCACTTCCTTGTCGTAGCCCGGGTAGTCGATCCACAGGTAGAGGCAGCGGCGCCGGAGCGCGTCGCTGAGCTCGCGGGTGCGGTTGGAGGTGAGGATGACGTGAGGCGGATGCGTAGCCTTGATGGTGCCGATCTCGGGGATGGTCACCTGCCAGTCCGAGAAGACCTCGAGCATGAAGGCCTCGAACTCCTCGTCAGCGCGGTCGACCTCGTCCACCAGCAGCACCGGCGAGCGCTCCTGGGTGATGGCCTGCAGCAGCGGCCGCTTGAGCAGGAAGGGCTCCGAGAAGATCTCGTGCTCTTCCTGGTCGACGGAGTGGTGCTCGGTCTCCCGCAGCTTGATGTGCAGGAGCTGCTTCTGGTAGTTCCACTCGTACAGCGCGGCCGCGGCGTCGAGCCCCTCGTAGCACTGCAGCCGGATGAGGTTCGTCTCCAGCATGCGGGCCATGACCTTGGCGACCTCGGTCTTGCCCACACCGGCGTGCCCCTCGATCAGCAGCGGTTTGCGGAGGCTGAGGGCCAGGTGCACCGAGGTCGCCACCGGGGCATCGGTGACGTACTCGGCCGACTCCATCAACGACTGGATCTTCCGGATCTCTTCGCGCACGAATCGCTATTGTACATGAAGACGCGCGTAGTCCTCGGGCGTGTCCACGTCGGCGGGCATCGGCGCGTCGATCTCCACCCGCGCCACCCGGTCGGGGCGCGCCTGCACCACGGCCCGCGCGCCGGCGTCGCCGGCAAGGGCGGCCAGCTCGGCGAAGACCTCGCCGGAGAACAGCACAGGCGTGCCCTGGGTCCCTCGATAGACCGGCGCCACGATCGTCTTGCCCGTCTTCTCGCGGGCCTGGAACAGCGCGGGGATCACGCCGTCCGGCAGACGCGGCTGATCCCCGAGCGCGACGAGCACCGCCGCCGTCCACGGCTTCAGCGCCGCCATCCCCACGCCGATCGACGACCCCTGCCCCGCCTGCGGCCGCGGATTCACCGCGAACCGCACCGCCAGCCCCTCGAGCGCGGCCCGCACCCCCGCATCGTCTTGCCCCGTCACGACCACGAGATCCCCAACGTGCGGCAGCACCGCCTCCACACTCCACCGGACCACCGGCTTCCCCCGCAACTCCAGCAACAACTTCTGCCGCCCCATCCTCCGCGCAAACCCCGCCGCCAAAACAACGCCCGCGATCATGGCGACTCAGGACTGACGACGGCACTGAGTCGCCGGCAGGCTCGGCGGGGTGGGCAGCAGTCGGGCGATCGCCGCGCAGGGCAGGCCGCGAGCGCGCCATCATGGCGAGCCGTCGTCGCCGTTCGAGCGGCAGGGGCTCGGCGAGCGAGCCGCCGACGAATCGAAGAGCCCACGGCCGAGCCCCCTCTGGGGGATGGGGGGCTCGAGCGAGCCGAGTCCCGGAGCGAGTTACGGCGACAGGCGAGCCATGCAGGCGCACTCGCCGCCTGCCCTGCGCGGCGATCACCCGACCTCCCGCCCCGCCGATCCCGTCGGTGAGCGCGAACGATCGCTAGCCCTGAGCGCGCTTCACCGCGGCCTCGAGGGCCCGCTTGGCGAACACGCGGCACAGGTGCGACTTGTACTCGACCGAGCCCTGCAGGTCGGCCTGGACGTCGACGCCGTCGGCGGCCTTCTGGGCCGCCGCCTCGATGGTCGCGGCGTCGAGGCGCTTGCCGACCAGCCCCGCCTCCACTCCCTTGGCCCGCACCGCCTTGGTACCGGCGCCGGTCACACCCACGCTGGCCTTGGTGCAGGTGCCGGTCTTGTCGAGCGTCACCGCCGCGCACACGCCCACCACCGCGAAGCGCGAGGCCGGGTGCGGGAACTTGAGGTAGGCCGCTCCGCTGCCGGCCGGCCATACGGGGATGCGCACCTCGCGTCAGCAGCTCGTCTTCCTTCAGCGCGGTCGTCCATCAGCCCCTTGAACCAGTCGTCGACCTTCACCGTGCGCTTGGCCTTGGGCCCCTCGCACACGAACTCGAAGCCGAGGGCGATGGCGGTGGCCGGCATGTCGGCGGCGGGGTCGCGCGTGGGCCAGCGAGCCGCCGATCGTGCCCTTGTTGCGCACGGCGGGGTCGCCGATCATGGCGGCCGTCTCCGACACCACCACGGCACTTGCTCTTCAGCGCCTTCGACGATTCCACGTCCTAGTGGGTGGTCATGGCGCCGACGGTGATGAGCGTCTCCTCCTCCTTGATGCCGGTGAGCCCGGTCACCTTGCGGAGGTCGATGATGTGCTTGGGCTGGGCCAGGCGCAGCTTCATCATCGGCACCAGGCTGTGGCCGCCGGCCAGGATCTTGGCGTCGTCCGAGCTTGCCGAGCAGCTCGAGCGCATCCTTCACCGTGGCGGGCGCGTGATACTCGAAGGCGGCTGGGTACATGTCGGCTCTCCTCTTACTTCCCGGCGCTTGGCGTTTTGCATGGCCGCCCACACCCGTTCGGGGCTGAGCGGCATCGTCTCGATGTGGTCGATCCCCAGCGGGGCCAGCGCGTCGATCACCGCGTTGACGACGGCGGGCGTGGCCGCGATCGTCCCGGTCTCGCCCGCGCCCTTGACACCCAGGGGATTCACCGGCGTCGGGGTCACCGTGCGGTCGGTCTCGTACATCGGCAGCATGTCGGCCTTGGGCATCGCGTAGTCCATCATGCTGCCCGACACGAGCTGGCCGAGCCGTCGTAGACCGCGCCCTCCCACAGCGCCTGCCCCACCCCCTGCGCGATGCCGCCGTGAACCATGCCGTCGACGATCATGGGGTTGATGACGTTGCCGACGTCGTCCACCGCGATGTAGCGCAGGACCTTCACGTGGCCGGTGTCGCGGTCGACCTCGACCACGCAGGCGTGAGCGCCGAACGGGAAGCAGAAGTTCGACGGATCGTAGAAGCGACGTCTCCTCGAGCCCCGGCTCGAGCCCCTCCGGATAGTTGTGGGGCACGTAGGCGGTCAGCGCCACCTGGCCGAACGGCACCGCCTTGCCCGGGGCGCCCTTCACCTGGAACTGGCCGTTCTCGTACTCCATGTCGTCGGGTGAGGCCTCGAGGAGGTGGGCGGCGATCTTCTTGCCCTTCTCCTTGATCTTTCGAGCGACATCAGCATGGCGGTGCCGCCCGACCGCGGCCGAGCGGCTGCCGTAGGTGCCCATGCCGAAGGGGATCTGGCCGGTGTCGCCGTGGACGATCTCGATCTGCTCCATGGGGATACCCGAGCTCGTCGGCCACCAGCTGCGCAAACGTCGTCTCGTGCCCCTGCCCGTGCGAGTGGGAGCCGGTGTAGACCGTCACGCCGCCGGTCGGGTGCACGCGAATCTTGCCTGACTCGTAGAGGCCGGCCTGGGCGCCGAGCGAGCCCACGACCTTGGAGGGCGCGATGGAGCACGCCTCGATGTACGTCGAAAGCCCGATGCCGATGAGACGGCCCTGCTGGCGGGCGGCGGCCTGGTCGGCGCGGAACTTCGGTAGTCGATGAAGGCCAGCAGCTTGTCGAGGCGGCCTCGTAGTTGCCGCTGTCGTAGCTCAGCGCGACCTTCGTCTGATACCCGTTGTCGAACTTGGGGATGAAGTTCTTCCGCCGCAGCTCGGCGGGGTCCATCTTGAGCGCGGCGGCGCCGGCGTCGATCATCCGCTCGAGCAGGTAGGCCGCCTCCGGCCGCCCGGCCCCGCGGTAGGCGTCGACCGGCGTCGTGTTGGTGAAGACGCCGGTGACCTCGGCGTGGATCGCCGGCATCTCGTACACGCCGTTGAGCAGGGTCGCGTAGAGATAGGTCGGCACCGCCGGCGCGAACGTCGAGAGGTAGGCGCCCAGGTTGGCGATCGTCTTGACGCGCAGGCCGAGGATCTTGCCCTCGGGGCTGAACGCCATCTCGGCGTCGGTCACGTGGTCACGGCCGTGGGCGTCGGTCTGGAATGCCTCCCGACGGGTCGACGTCCACTTGACCGGCCGCTTGATCTTGCGGGTCGCCCACGAGCAGACGGTCTCCTCGTTGTAGAGGAAGATCTTGGAGCCGAAGCCGCCGCCGACGTCGGGCGCGATGACCCGGACCTTGTGCTCGGGGATGCCGAGCACGAAGGCGGCCATCAGCAGCCGGTGCACGTGCGGGTTCTGCGAGGTCACCCACAGCGTCAGCTCGCCGGTGGCGTCGTCGTAGCGGGCCACGCAGGCGCGCGGCTCCATCGGCGTTGGCGACCAGCCGCTGGTTGACGATGCGCTTCTTACACCACGGTGACGCCCTTGAAGGCGGTCGGTGACCGCGGCGGCGTCGCCGATCTGCCACTTGAAGGCCGTGTTGCCGGGCGCCACCTCGTGGATCTGCGGCGAGCGCCTTGGCCGTCGGCCTGCTCGGTGTGCGCTCACGGCCGGCAGCGGCTCCCAGGTCGACCTGGACCTTCTCGGCGGCGTCGCGGGCCGCGTACTGCGTCTCCGCGATGACGACGGCCACCGGATCGCCCACGTAGCGGGCGGCGTCGCTGGCCAGCGGCATGTGGGGCGGGACCTTCAGCTCCGGGAGGAGCCAGCCGCACGGCAGCGAGTTGACGCCCGTCATGTCCTTGCCGGTGAAGACCGCGACGACCCCGGGGTGCTTCGGCGGCGGCGCCGTGTCGATCTTCTTGATCCGGGCGTGCGCGTGGGGGCTGCGGACGAAGGCCGCGTAGGTCATGCCGGGCAGCTTCACGTCGTCGGTGTAGGTGCCCTTGCCGGTGATGAACCGGGGGTCCTCGCGGCGCTTGATCGACTTGCCGAGCACCCGCTCAATCGTTGCCGCCATGACCCGACCTCACTTCTTCCCGGCCATCTTCTCGGCCGCGCACTGGATCGCCTTCACGATGTTGTGGTAGCCGGTGCACCGGCACAGGTTGCCCTCGAGCTGGTGGCGGATCTGCTCCTCGGACGGGCTGGGGTAGCGCTCGAGCATCTGGTGGGCCGCCATGATCATGCCCGGCGTGCAGAAGCCGCACTGCAGCCCGTGCTTCTCCCAGAAGCCCTGCTGGATGGGGTGCAGCTCGCCGTTCTTGGCCAGCCCCTCGATGGTCATGATCTTCGCGCCGTCGGCCTGGACGGCGAACAGCGTGCACGCCTTCACCGCCTGCCCGTTCATGAGGATGGTGCAGGCGCCGCACTGGCTGGTGTCGCAGCCGACGTGCGTGCCCGTCAGGCCAACCGTCTCGCGAATGTAGTGGACGAGCAGGAGCCGCGGCTCCACTTCGTGGCTGTAGGTCTGGCCGTTGATCGTCGTCTTGATTGGCAGTTTCACGACTCGTCCTCCAGATCGGGCGGTTAGAGACGCAGCACGCCTTGCGGGGATGAAGCCTATGCCGTTCGCCAGGGGCTGTCAACGGCCACGATGGCTTACGAACGCCCCAGCAGCGCCCGGGCGTCGGCCCGGGCCTGGTCGAGAACCTCGCGCACCGGCAGCCCCTTCTCGCGGGCGATTCGCGCGACGTCGGCGAACTCGGGGGTGACGGTCACGATCCGGCCGCCCAGTCGCGAGACCTTGGCCGGCAGGGTGCCGTAGGCGGTCGTGATCGTCACCATCTCGCGGTCGAGCCGGGCTCGCGACATCTCCGACCACCGCACCCCGATCGTCGACGATTCCTCGAACAGCACCCGGGACAGGTCGCCCACCCGGTCGGGCGGGCACAGGGCGGTCAGCACGGTGCCGGGACGGCTGCGCTTCATGATGACGGGCGTGAGGAAAACGTCGAGGGCACCGGCCTCGAAGAGCCGGTCCATGAGCGGCTCGTAGAGCTGCGGCGACATGTCGTCGATGGTCGTCTCGACCTGGGCGATCGTCTCGGTGCCCGCCGCCTCGGTCGGTCTCGCCCACGAAGCACCGCAGCACGTTGGGCGTGTCGGGCAGGTCGGCCGTACCCGCCCCGTAGCCGACGCGCTCGACCGTCATGGCCGGCATCCGGCCCGGCGCCCGTGGCCAGCGTGGTGAGGATGGCGGCACCGGTCGGCGTCACCAGCTCGGCGCGGACGCCGGTGTCGACCACCGGGAAGCCGCGCAGCAGCTCGACCGTCCCCGGCCCCGGGACGGGCATGCGCCCGTGGGCCGTGTCGACGAAGCCGCCACCCACCGGCAGCGCCGAGACGTGCACCGCGGCCGCACCCAGCAGGTGCAGGCCGAGCACGGCACCGGTGACGTCCACGATCGCGTCGATCGCGCCCACCTCGTGGAAGTGCACCGCCTCGACCGTGCTGCCGTGCACGCGTGCCTCCGCCTCGGCCAGCCGCGTGAAGATCCGCGTGGCCGTGGCCACCACCGCCGCCGGCAACCCACTACCCGCCAGGATCGCCACGATGTCGGCCAGGTGGCGAGACTCACGCGGCACCGCACGGTCGACTTCAACGTCGATCTTGGTCGCCCGGAACGCCCCCCGCCGCACCTCGCGCGCCGTCAGCGTCCATCCCGCCACACCCAGCTTCCCCAGCTCCGCCCGCAGCGCCTCCAGCGGCACCCCCGCATCGACCAGCGCCCCCAGCACCATGTCCCCCGACGCCCCACTCGGACAATCGAAGTAAATGACCCGACCCATCAGGCCACCGGGCCGGTCGAGAGACGTTCCATCACACCAACCATGAGGCGTTGGCGAGGAGCGAGCAGGACGAGGCGCGCGACGAAGGCGGCGCTGAGGCGTATGCCGCATACGCCGCAGGCGGCCCCGAGGAGCGCAACGAAGTCATGCGACGCTCATCGGCGCCGCTACCCGAGCTTGCAGGCGAGGCGGTTGATCTGGCTGGCCTGATGCGGCCGCGCCATAGCCGTTGTCGATGTTGACCACCGACACCCCGGGGGCGCACGAGTTCAACATGGCCAGGAGCGCGGCGAGGCCATTGAACGAGGCGCCATAGCCGACGCTGGTCGGCACCGCGATCACCGGGCGGTCGACGAGGCCGCCGATCACGCTCGGCAGCGCGCCCTCCATCCCGGCCACGGCCACGATCGCGTTGGCCTCGCTCAGGGTCTCGCGGTGTGCGAGCAACCGGTGCAGCCCGGCCACACCGCAGTCGTGAAGGCGCTCGACCCGGTTGCCGAGCGCCTCCGCCACGAGGGCGGCCTCCTCGGCCACCGGCAGGTCGGCCGTCCCCGCCGCTGCCACGACGATCAGGCCGACGCCGTCCACCGCGGTCGGCCGCACGACGAGCAGTCGAGCGTTCGCGTGATACCGGCACGGCAGGCCGGCGGCCTCGACGGCGGCGGCGACCGCCGCCTCGCAGCGGGTGGCCAGCACGTTGACGTGATGCTCGGCCAGGCGGCCGACGATGGCGACCACCTGCTCCGGCGTCTTGCCGGGACAGAACACCGCCTCCGGGCCCCCCGCGCGCAGCGCCCGGTGGTGATCGACCTTGGCGAAGCCGAGATCCTCGAACGGCAGACCGGCCAGCCGGGCCAGCGCGGCGTCCACCCCCAGCCGCCCGCGCTGCACCTCGTCGAGCATCCCCCGCAGGGCGTCCCTATCCATTGGCGCGCCGCTTGAGGCCGAGCAGAAGGTTGGCGCTGCCGGACTGGAAGCCGGCCAGGTCGACGGCGACGTAGATGTAGCCCAGCTCGCGGAAGCGGGCCACGATCGCCTCGTGGCGACCCTCCTCCCACAGGCGCGGGATCTCCTCGACGGGGATCTCCAGCCGGGCCAGCCGTTCGTGGTGACGCACCCGGAACTGCCGGAAGCCGAGCGAGCGCACGAAGGTCTCGGCGGCGTCCACCTGGCGCAGCTTGTCGGCAGTGATGTGGTCGCCGTACTGGAAGCGCGAGGACAGGCAGGCGAACGAGGGCTTGTCCCACGTGGGCAGCCCGAGCGCACGCGACAGGTCGCGGATCTCGGCCTTGGTCAGCGCGGCCTCGATCAGCGGCGCCCGCACGCCGTGCTCGGACGCCGCCTTCATCCCCGGCCGGTGATCGCCCAGATCGTCGACGTTGGCGCCGTAGACCAGGGTGCGGATACCCTCGCGCTCGGCCACGGGGGCCAGCCGCGCGAACAGCTCGTCCTTGCAGAAGAAGCAGCGGTTGGCGCCGTTGCGCGCGTACTCGGGATTGGCCAGCTCCTCCGTCCGCACGATCACGTGGCGCAGCCCCAGCAGCTCGCCGAGCCTTCTCGCCTCGGCCAGCTCGGCCTCCGGATACGTCTCGGAGTCCGCCGTGACCAGCACGGCCCGCTCGCCGAGGGCATCGGCGGCAGCCCGCGCCAGCAGGGTGGAGTCGACGCCGCCCGAGAAGGCGACGATCGCGCCGCCGGTCTGGCGCAGCAGCGCCACGAGCCGCGCGTACTTGGCGTCGAGCGCCGACGTCGTGCTCACGGCAGCCCCCGCGCCAGCTCGACCAGCGGCGCCTGCGGGCGCGCCCCGACGTGCGAGATGACCTCGGCGGCGGCCAGCGAGCCGAGACGCCCGCAGGTGGCCAGGTCGAGGCCGCGGCTCAGTCCCACCATGAACCCGGCCGCGTAGAGGTCACCGGCCCCGGTGGTGTCGACGACCTGGGCGACCGGATGGGCGTCGATGACGTGGATCTCGTCCCCGGCCGCCACCACCGAGCCGAGCTCGCTCCGCGTGAGCGCGGCCACCGCGCAGTGGCGCCGCGCCTGCTGCAGCGCGGCGTCGAAGTCGGCGGCCTCGTACAGTGAGCGGATCTCGACCTCGTTGGCGAACAGGATGTCGACGTGGCGCTCGACCAGCTCCCGGAAGGCGGCGCGGTGACGGTCGACGCAGAACGGATCCGACAGCGTGAGGGCCACCTTGCGGCCGGCGGCGTGGGCCATGTCGGCAGCCGTCCGGAACGCACGCTGCGCCTCCGGCGGGTCGAACAGGTAACCCTCCAGATAGAGGATGCCGGCCCGCTCGATCAGCGCACGATCGACGTCGGCGGGGCCGAGGTGGACCGAGGCGCCGAGATAGGTCGTCAGGGTGCGCTGGGCGTCGGGCGTGACCACGATCAGGCAGCGCCCGGTCGAAGGGCCGGTCGTGGCCGGAGCCGTGGCGTAGCCGACGCCGACGGCCGCGAGGTCGTGTCGGAACACCTCGCCGAGCTGGTCGTCGCGCACCTTGCCCACGTAGTGGGCGCGCCCGCCGAACGAGGCCACGCCGACGATGGTGTTGGCGGCCGAGCCGCCGGAGACCTCCATCGCGGGGCCCATCGCCGCGTAGAGCTCGGCCGCCCGGCCCTCGTCGACGAGCTGCATCGCGCCCTTGGTCAGCCCCTGCGCCGTCAGGAACGCGTCGCTCTCACGGCTGAGCACGTCGACCAGGGCGTTGCCGATGCCGACGACGTCGAGGTCAGCCACGCCGGGTCTTCCGCGGCTTCTTCGCCGCCAGCGGGAAGTACTTGCCCAGCAGCAGGTCCAGGCGGCGACGCGTCGACAGCGGAAAGCCCGCCGGCGCGGTGATGACGGCGTGGTCGAGCAGACTCGGGCACGGGCACGTACGCGGCGGCCCGATGGCCGGTAACACACGGGCCAGGACGTCCTTGGCCGTGGCCACGTTCGGAGCAGGTTCTGCGATCACCGCCTCCACCGTAACCGTCGCGTGGCTCTCGTGCCAGACGTCGTAGTCGGTCACGAGCGCCAGCGTCGCGTAGCACAGCTCGGCCTCCCGGGCGAGCTTGGCCTCCGGCATGTTCGTCATGCCGATGACGTCCACGCCCCAGCCCCGGTACGTATCGCGACTCCGCCTTGCGTGGAGAACTGCGGCCCCTCGATGCAGATGTAGGTCCCGCCCCGGTGCACGGTGGCACCGGTGGCCCGGGCCGCCTTCTCGAGGGCGTCGGCCAGCGTGGGGCAGACCGGATCGGCCATCCCCACGTGGGCCACGATGCCGTCGCCGAAGAACGTGGAGACGCGCCGCCGGGTGGCGTCGTAGAACTGTCGAGGGCACGACCAGATCGAGCGGGTGGATCGTCTCCTTCATGCTGCCCACGGCCGAGACCGAGAGCACCCACTCGGCGCCGAGCGACTTGAGCCCCCAGATATTGGCACGGAAGTTCAATTCGCTCGGCATGAGCCGGTGCCCACGACCGTGACGGGGCAGGAAGATCACCGACCGGCCCTGGAAGCGTGCCGGTGCAGAACTCGTCGGAGGGATCGCCGAACGGCGTCCGCACACGCTTCCAGCGCACGTCGGTCAGGCCCGGCAGCTCGTAGAGCCCGCTGCCGCCGATGACACCGATGGCCGGGCCGCTCATGCCGCCCGGGCGTCCTCCAGCACCCCGCTCGCCGACACCTCACCCGCCCGCGTCACGCGTACGCGGGCGACGCCCCGCCGCAAGTGCTCGGGCCCCGCGAAGGAGACCTCGATGTAGTTGCCGGTGAGGCCGGTGAGATCGCCGCTGCACCGGTCGCGGCGTCTCCAGCACCAGCACGTCCTCCACCCGGCCCACCATCGCCTCGCGGAACGCCCGCCGGCGCGCCGCGTCCAGCTCGCGCAGCCGGCGGGCCCGCGCGGCGATCGTGCGGCCGTCGACCCGCTCCGGCAGCCTCGCCGCCGCCGTCCCCGGCCGCACGGAGTACGGGAAGACGTGGAGGTAGGAGAACGGCAGCGCCTCGACGAGGGCCAGCGTCGCCGCGAAGTCCGCCTCGGTCTCGCCGGGAAAGCCGACGATGACGTCGGCGCCCAGCCCCAGGCGTGGATGGGCAGCAGCCAGGCGGTCGACCACCCGGCGGTATGTCGCGGTCGTGTAGGGGCGCCGCATCAGGCGCAGCACGCGGTCGCTGCCGCTCTGCAGCGGTACGTGGAAATGCGGGGCGATGGTCGGCGCGGTGGTGACGATGTCGAGCACGTCCTCCGTGAAGTAGGAAGGCAGGATCGACGACAGCCTCAGCCAGCGCAAGCCCCCCACCCCGAGCAGCCGCCCCAGCAGCGCGGCCAGGCTCGCGCGCGGGCGCAGGTCGGCGCCGTAGTGGCCGAGGTCGACGCCCGTGAGGACGATCTCCGGGTGGCCGCCGGCGACCAGCCGGCGCACCTGATCCTCGACGACCTCCGGAGCGAGGCTACGGCTGGCTCCGCGCGCGAACGGCACGATGCAGAACGCGCAGCGGTGCTGGCAGCCGTCCTGGACCTTCACGAATGCCCGGGCACGGCCGTTGGCGTGCGGCAGCAGCGCCACCGGGAGCAGCCGCGCCGAGCCCACGTCCGCCACCTCGACGCGTGACTCGCTGCGAGGCCTCGCCAGCAGGTCCTCGAGCAGCGTGGGCAGCCGCGCCTTGTCGGTGTTGCCGACCACCAGATCGACACCGTCCAGCCCCGCGATCGCCGCCGGGTTCGTCTGCGCCCAGCACCCCGTCACCACCACGCGTGCTTGCGGGCTGAGCCGGACGGCGCGCCGGATGGCCTGGCGGTCCGAGAGCTCGGCCCTGGCCGTCACCGTGCACGTGTTGACCACGACGATGTCGGCGCCGGCTACCGACGGCACCGCCCGGAAGCCGCCGGCTTCGAGCGCCGCTTGCATCTGGAGGGTGTCGACCTGGTTCAGGCGGCAGCCGAGCGTCGTGAACGCGACCGTCTGGCTCACGCGACCACGGGCTCCTTGAGCTGGCCGCACGCCGCCCCGATGTCCTCGCCCTTGCTCCAGCGCACCGTGGTAGTTAGACCGGCCTCGATCAGGATCGCCTGGAAGGCCAGGATGCGTGCCAGCGGCGGCCGGTGGAAGTCGGCGCCGTCCCAGTCGTTGAACGGGATCAGGTTCACCTTGGCGCGGATCCCCTGCAGCAGCCGCACGAGGCGGCGGGCCTCCTCGGGGCTGTCGTTGACGTCCTCCAGCATCACGTACTCGAAGAACACGCGCTGACGCGGCGGCCAGCGGGTAGCGGCGAATGGCCGCCATCAGCGCTTCGAGGTTCCACGAGCGATTCACCGGCATCAGCCGGCCGCGAACCTCATCGGAGGCGGCGTGTAGCGAGATCGCCAGGTTCACCCGGAGATCCTCGCGCCCGAGCCGGTCGATCCCGGCCACGAGCCCGACCGTCGACACGGTGATGCGTCGCGGCGAGTAGCCGAGGCCGAGGCGCTGATCGGTCAGGATGCGCAGGGCGGCCACCAGGTTGGCGTAGTTCGCCAGCGGCTCACCCATGCCCATGAAGACCAGGTGGGTCACCCGCTCCTCGCCTTCGAGCAGTGCGTTGGCCGCGAGCAGCTGGCCCACGATCTCGCCGGTGTCGAGATTGCGGTCGAGGCCCATCGTCCCGGTCAGGCAGAAGGTGCAGGCGAAGCCGCAGCCGACCTGGGTCGACAGGCAGAGCGTGATCCGTCCATCGTCGGGCATGAGAACCGCGCTGCACCCGCCGGTCGTCGGCCAGCCGAAACACTAGCTTGCGGCTGCCGTCCTGCGAGGGCGTCGCCCGCTCGACCTCCGGCACCACGATCTCGTGCGTCTCGGCCAGGCGGGCCCGGAAATCCCGCGGCAGGTCCGTCATGGCGTCGAGATCGAAGACACCCTTGCGATAGATCCAGGTCGCCAGCTGCCGCCCCCGATAGCGAGAAGCGTCGAGGGAGACGGCCAGGTCTTCCAGCTCTGACGGTTGAAGGCCCAGCAGGTTGGCGCGCGACATCAGGGGCAAAGAATATCACGGCGACTTCGGCCCGCACGCAATGGTCTGCCCTTCGACGAGCGAGCGCGAGCAACCGAAGATATCCCCAGCTCCTGTGCGTGAGCCGTGGATAACCCGGTGGGCGACCAAACTGCCTCCGTACGATTCCTGCTACTTACACCAGCTCGCCTCTCTCTTGTGCACCTGCTCTGATAGAATTTCCCGCCGGGGGAACTCACGATGGCGGAGTCACTCACGCAGCTTCTCGATACGCAGGTCGCGCGTTGGACGAACCGAGTTTCCGACTGGGATGCGTTCGCCGACGCGCGCGTCGAGGGCTTTCGGCGAGCGCAGCATCGCTTCATCGGTTACGGCGCCTCCGGTAAGACCGATGGCCACTACATTCCCGCCGAGCACTTCACCCTCAGCGTCATGTTCGTGCCGCCGGGCCAGGGCAACGCCGCCCACACCCACGAGGTCGAGGAGATCTTCTTCATCCTGCGCGGAAAGGTGCGCGTCTTCTTCCAGGACGAGGCCGGCCAGCAGGTGGACGCCGTGCTCGGCGAGTGGGACTGCGTGTCGTGCCCGGCCAACGTCATCCACGGTTACGAGAACGTCGGCCTCGAGCCGGCCTATCTGCAAGTCATGCTCGGCAAGGGGCGCCCCGAGCTGATGACCTACACCGACACCGGCCTGCAGGCTCAGCGCGACGTCCATCTGCGCGCGGAGGGCGCGGCGGCCCGCTCTTGATCGGCGCCTCGCTCAAGCGCAAGGAGGACCGGCGGCTCCTCACCGGCAGCGGTCGTTTCGTCGACGACCTGAGCCTGCCGGGTATGGTGCATCTGGCGCTGGTCCGCAGCCCCCACGCCCACGCCCGGGTGCTCCGCGTCGACGCCGCCCCTGCGCTCCGCCGCCCCGGCGTGCTCGCCGCCCTCACCGTTCGCGACGCGCCCGAGCTTGGCGCCTCGGTACCGCCGCTCATCCGCGAGCCGGAGTGGCCGGTCTACGTGCATCCTGTGATGGCCGGCGAGCGCGTACGTCACGTGGGCGAGGCCGTGGCGGTCGTCGTCGCCGACGACCCTTACCGCGCGGTCGACGGCGCCGAGGCCGTCGTCGTCGACTACGAGCCGCTGCCGGTGGCCGCCGCGCCGGTCGTCCCCGCACCCGCGCTCGTGCACGACGGCTGGCGCGACAATCGGGCGGGACGCCAGGAGGCGGGCACCGGCGACGTCGCGCGCGGATTTGCCGAGGCCGAGGCGGTGGTCGAGGTCGGGCTCGCCTACCCCCGCGTCACCGGCGTGCCGATCGAGGGGCGCGCGGTGCTGGCCGCACCCGATGCCGAGAGCGGGCGGCTGACGGTGTGGTCGTCCACGCAGGTGCCGTTCAACGTGCGCGCCGCCGTCGCTGCGGCGCTCGACCTACCGGAGGACTCGGTGCGCGTCATCGCGCCGGACGTCGGCGGCGGCTTCGGCATCAAGGGCCACGTCTATCCAGAAGACGTGCTGGTGCCGGCCGTCGCCCGCCGGCTCCGCCGGCCCGTGAAATGGGTGGAGACGCGGCGCGAGCACTTCCTCACCGCCTCCGGCGACCGCGACCAGGTCCACACCGCCCGGCTCGGCGTGCGGCGCGATGGAACGATCACCGCGCTGGAGACGACGTTCACGCGTGATCACGGCGCGTTCCCGACGCTGGGCGGCGCCATGACCGCCAACACCATGAACCACCTCGTCGGTCCGTATCGGGTGCCCAACTACCGCGCCCGCGCCGACAACATCGTCACCCACAAGAGCTTCGGCGCCGCCTACCGCGGCGCCGGCCGGCCCGAGGCCGCGCTCGTCCTCGACCGCCTGCTCGACCGGGGCGCCCGGGCCATCGGCATGGATCCGGCGGCGTTCCGCCGCCACAACCTCATCCGCCGCGAGCAGATGCCATTCGCGACCGGTCTCACCTACCGCGACGGCGTGCCGATCACCTACGACACCGCCGACTACGTGGCCGCCTTCGACGCCTTGCTCGAACGGCTGGACTACGCCGGCTGGCGCACCGAGCAAGCGCGCGCGGCGGCGGTCGATGCGACCGATCGGGATCGGGCTGTCGGCCTACGTCGAGGGCACCGGCATCGGGCCCTTCGAGGGCGCCGACGTGAGCGTCGATCCGAGCGGCCTCGTGCTGGTCGACGTCGGCGTGGGCGCCCAGGGCCAGGCTCACGAGACCACCCTGGCCCAGGTCTGCGCGGCCGAGCTTGGCGTGCCGGTCGAGCGCGTCGTCGTGCGCGGGGGCGACACCGATCGCGTGGGCTTCGGCATGGGCACGATCGCCAGCCGCGTGGCCGCGGTGGCGGGGCCGGCCGTGGCCCGCTCGGCCCGCGAGGTCGCGCGCAAGAGCCGGCTGGTCGCCGCCGAGCTGTTCGAGTGCGCCGCCGAGGACGTCGTCGTGGCCGACGGTGACGTGTGGGTGGCGGGTGCGCCCGACAAGCGGCTGCCGCTGGCCCGCGTCGCCCGCGCCGCCGTACGCAGCAAGGCGCTGGCGAACGCCGGGGGCCCCGGCCTCGGCGCCTGCGTGTTCTTCTACCCCAACAGCGTCACCTGGGCCTTCGGCGCCCACGCCGCCGTGGTGGAGGTCGATCTGGAGACGTGCACGCTGGCCGTGCTGCGCCACGCGGTCGTGCACGACAGCGGGCGGTCGATCAACCCCATGGTCGTCGAGGGCCAGGTGCACGGCGGCACCTCCCAGGGGCTGGGCAGCGCGATGCTGGAGGAAGTCGTCCACGACGCCCAGGGACAGCTCGTCACCGGCTCGCTGATGGACTACGCGATTCCGCGCGCCGCCGACTTCCCCAGTCTCGACGTCGTCCACCTCGAGTTCCCGTCCACCGTCAACGATCTCGGCATCAAGGGCGTGGGCGAGAGCGGCGTCATCTCCCCGGGGGCGATGATCGCGGGCGCGGTCGAGGATGCGCTGGCCGACTACGGCGCCGAGATCACGCGGCTGCCGGTGACGCCGGCGCGCGTCTTCGAGGCGCTGCGCGCTACCGGGCGCTGGCCGCGGCCCTCCTAGCCCACCGCGCTCGCGCGGGGCGCCGGCGGGCGGTGCGGGCGATCCGGGCGGGGGCGATGGGGTCCCCTTCGGTTCCGCGAGAGACGACCCGGTGCGCGAAGGGGCGGTCGGAGCCTGGTCCTACGTGTGGCCCTACACGATCGAAGCCAACGGAACCTCAGGAGACCCCATCGCCCCCGCCCGGATCGCCCGCGCCGCCCGCCGGCTCTACGGGCCTCACCGCATGGTCTCTCTCCGATCGGGTCCATCGCCGAGGCATGACTTGACCTCGAGCCTCAGCGGTCGCACGGGGTGTTCAGCGTCGCGAGGCACGTGGGGAGGTCTTTGGGGGTGTCGCACACGGCGCGGGCGCCGGCGGTGAGTAGCTCGGCGCGGGAGCCGTAGCCCCAGAGGACGCCGATCGCGCGCAGGGCGTTGGCGTGGGCGGCCGCCATGTCGTTGGCGCGGTCGCCGACCATGACCGCGTCGCGGTGGTCGAGGCGCTCGGTGGCGAGCAGGTGGCGCAGCAGGTCGGCCTTGTCGTCGAGATGGCCGTCGAGATCGGGGCCGTAGACGCCGGCGAAGTGGTGGTCGAGGGCGAAGTGGCGGACGATCCGCTCGGCGAACACCGCCGGCTTGGCAGTCGCGACGTAGAGCCGTCCGCCCGTGCTGCCGAGCGCGTCGAGCATGGCCGGGATGCCGGCGTAGACCTCGTTCTCGTAGAGGCCGACCTCTGCGAAACGCTCTCGGTAGAACCCCATCGCCTGCTCGATACACGCGGGATCCGTCGTCTGCAGCAGTCGGCCGAAGCTGCCGCGCAGGGGCGGCCCGATGCAGGTCGCGAGCACGTCGTCGTCCGGGCACGGGCGACGGAGCCGATCGAGGGCGTGGCGGATGCTGCGCACGATGCCGGGTCGGGGGTCGGTCAGGGTGCCGTCGAGGTCCAGCAGCACTGCCCGCGTTCTCATGCCCGCCGCCGCGCCAGCGCACCGACCACCACGATCGCGGCCGCCGGCAACCAGATCACGAAGGCCTCGGCCTCGAGAATGTCGAGGCCGCGCCGCGTGAAGAAGCTGCTGACGCCGATCGGCGAGACCGGGATCGGGCGCCACGGGAAGAAGTGGCGGGCGTTGTCGAACGGCGCAAAGAACGCGACACCGGAGCCCCCGTCGGTCATCGCGTCGAGCACGCCGTGCGAAGCCGTGGCGAGGAACAGCGCCAGCCACAGAACGCCGCGCCGCCCGCGGCCGGCCGGACCGCGAAACAGCGTGAGCACCGCGACCGCGGCGAGCGCAGCGGCGAAGGCCAGCGAGTGGGTGATCCCGCGGTGGCCCAGCGCGTGGCCCCACGGTACGCCCAGCCAGAGCCCCACCACGTCGAGGTCCGGCGCGGCGGCACACAGTGCGCCCACCACCGCCAGCCGTCCGAGGCGCCCGGGGCTCCGGACGAGCGTCGTGATGGCGAGCCCGGCGACCGCGTGGGAGAACACCGTCGGCATCGCCGCGACCTAGGGGTGCAGGACCAGGTAGAGGTCGAGCAGGTTGGTGTTCGTGGGCCCGGTGGTCACGTCGTCGCCGGCCGCCGCGAGGAGCGCGTGGGCGTCGTTGTCGTCCAGGCATCGCGCCGCGTCGAGACCAGCGGCTCGGCTGCGCGCCACGGTCCCACCGTCGACGAGCCCGCCGGCAGCGTCGGTGGGGCCGTCGGTCCCGTCGGTGCCCGCCGCCAGCACCACCAGCGGATCGCCGGCCTCCAGCGCCAGCGCCGCCGCCAGCGCGAACTCCTGGCAGCGTCCGCCCCGTCCCTGACCCCGTACGGTCACCGTCGTCTCGCCGCCGGCGATGAGCGCCGCCGGTCCCGGCAGTGCGCGCGCCCGGGCGAGAAGGTCACGCGCAACGTCGCGCGCCTCGCCCTGCAGCGCCCGCGTGAGCACGTGGGGCCGGTAGCCCTGCCGCTCCGCCTCGGCGGCGGCCGCCTCGACGACGAGCGCGTTATTGCCGATGACCACGTTGCTGACGCGCTCGAAGACGCGGTCGCCGGGCTTGGGCGTCTCGTCAACCTCATCTCGGCCACCGGCGCGCAGCCTTTCCAGGATCGTCGCCGGCGTTCGCTCGACGACGCCCCGGCGCTCCAGCACGGCCAGCGCGTCGGCATAGCTGGTCGGATCGGGCGCGGTGGGGCCCGAG
This sequence comes from uncultured Candidatus Rokubacteria bacterium, assembly GCA_963827505.1. Classification (GTDB taxonomy): domain Bacteria; phylum Methylomirabilota; class Methylomirabilia; order Rokubacteriales; family CSP1-6; genus AR5. Next base: position 170,970 of record CAWHBD010000002.1, read on the forward strand.
GCGATGACGTCGAGCGGATCGCCGATGACGTCGGACAGCGCCAGCGTGAGCACCGCGGCCGGCCACGCGGCCCGGGCCAGCAGCCCACCCTTGAAGCGCGACAGGTGCTTGCGCACCGCGTTCAGCTCGTTGATGGTGGCTCCGGCCGCCAGGAGGAGCCGCGTCACCGCTTGCTTCTCCGGCAGCGTGATCGGCGGCACCGGGGCCGGCGTTAGCGCGGAGCCGCCGCCGGAGACGAGGAACAGCACGAGGTCCTCGGCCGTGGCCGACTCCGCCAGGGCCAGCAGCCGCGCCGAGGCCGCGAGGCCGCGAGCGTCCGGCACCGGGTGACCGGCCTCGGCGATCTCGATCCGCGCCGACGGCAGCCGGTAGCCGTCCTTCACCACCACGAAGCCCTCGCTGACGCGCGAGCCGAGCATCGCCTCCACCGTGCGGGCCATGGACGCCCCCGCCTTGCCGGCGCCCAGCACGAGCACGCGGCGCACGCGGTCGAGGTCGACCCGGCGCTCGCCGGCGCGCAGCGTCGAGCCGGTCAGGTGGAGGTGCCGGCGCAGGAGCGGGTCGACGTCGCCGGCAGCCAGGGCCGCCCGCCAGATGGCGGCGGCCGCCTCGCGCGGGTCAGCCGGCAAGCGTGCGGAGCTTCTGCAGGCGCTCCCCGGCGTCCACGAGGACGTCGTCGGTCTTGGGGAAGCAGAAGCGGATCTTGGTCCGCCCCAGCTCGGGATGCGCGTAGAACGAGGAGCCCGGCACCGTGGCGACGCCGATCTCCTTGATGAGCCACATGGCGAACGCGGTGTCGTCGGCGAGGCCCAGCCGCTTGATGAAGTGGCCGGCCTCCGTGAGGATGTAGTACGCACCGTGCGGCTTCCACGTCACGAAGCCCGCCCGCTCGACGTAGTCGAACAGCAGGTCCCGCCGGGCCTGGTAGCCCTCGCGCAGCGCCACGTAGTACGAGGCCGGCAGCCCGAGCGCGACGGCGGCGGCCTCTTGCAGCGGGTGCGGCGCTCCCACCGTGACGAAGTCGTGGGCGCGCCGGATGCCGACGCTGAGGTCCTCCGGCGCCACCGCCTAGCCGACCCGCCAGCCGGTGACCGAGTAGGACTTCGAGATCCCCGAGATGGTGATGGTCCGCTCGGCCATGCCCGGCAGGGTCGCGATCGGCGTGTGACCGAGGCCATCGTAGACGATGTGCTCGTAGATCTCGTCGGTGATGGCCAGCAGGTCGTGGCGCAGGCAGAGGTCGGCGATGGCCTGCAGATCGGCCCGCGAGAAGACCTTGCCCGAGGGATTGTTGGGGCTGTTGAAGATGATGGCCCGCGTGCGGGGGGTCACCGCCCGGGCCAGCCGGTCGGGGTCGAACGAGAAGTCCGGCGGCTCCAGCGGCACCCAGATCGGCACTGCGCCCGAGATGATGCAGCCCGGCCCGTAGTTCTCGTAGAACGGCTCGAAGACGATGACCTCGTCGCCGGGATTGAGGACGGCCAGCAGCGTCGACAGCATGGTCTCGGTTGAGCCGCAGCACACGGTCACGTGCCGCTCGGGATCGACGTCCATGCCGTAGAACGCCCGATACTTGTCGGCGATGGCCTGCCGGAGCCGCGGCGCGCCCCAGGTAATCGCGTACTGGTGGAAGTCACCGTCGAGGGCGGCGTGGGCCGCGTCGACGACAGCCGCGGGGCGGCGGGAAGTTCGGCATCCCCTGGGCAAGGTTGACGCCGCCGACCTGGCTCACCACCCGGGTCATCTCGCGGATGACCGACTCGGTGAACCCCTGCACGCGCTCGGAGATGCGCACGGGAAACGCCGGGGCGCTCAGCGGCCTCCGGCGATGGCGGGAACGATCGCGACCTCGTCGCCGTCCTTGAGGACGGTCTCCCGGTTCTGCATGAACCGGATGTCCTCCTGGTTGACGTAGATGTTGACGAAGCGGCGGAGCTCGCCGGTTTCGTCCACCAGGCGGTCGCGCAGTCCCGGGTACTGGCGCTCGAGATCGCCGATGATGTCGTCCACGGTATCGCCCGTGGCCTTGACCTCGGCGTTGCCCTGGGTCACCGCCCGGAGCGGGGTGGGAATTCGCACCTTCACCGGCATGTCAGGTCTCCTCGCCGGGCATTTTACTGCTTACCGGCGCCTCTCGCGATCTTGGTTATGATTCCCGCCGTGTCAAGTCAGGCGGCTCCGCTCGCGCTCCTGGTCGTCTACGGTGTCGCTTTCGCCTCGGCCGCCCTCGGCCGGTCGCTGCCCGTCTTCGACGACCACCCGGGGCAACTCTACCGCCTCTGGCACGTGGTCACGCACGGGCCGGCGCCGTGGGCCTGGAACTTCGGGTGGTGGACGGGCTATCCCGAGCTTCAATTCTATCCTCCTGCCTTTGCCTACCTCGGCGCGCTGATCCACGCCATGTCGCTGGGCATGGTGACGGTCGCCGGCGCCTACCAGGCGATGGTGTGGCTCGCCTACCTCGCCCCCGGCGTCACCGCGTGGGTCGCCCTGACCCGCGTGCTGGGCAACGGCTGGCTGGCGCTGCCCGGCGCCTTCGTGGTGTCGACGCTATCGCTGTGGCCGTGGCTCATGAGCGGCGTCGAGGGGGGCGTGCACGTCGGCATGGCCCCCGCACGACTGGGCTGGGCGATCGTGCCGCTGCTTGCGGCCGCCCTCGCCGGCTGGACGAGCGGTCCGCTTCCGATCAGGACCGTCGCCGCGCTCACCGCGCTGATCGTGCTCCTGCACCCCGCCCACCTGCCCGTCGCGGTGACACTGCTCGCCCTGGCCACACTCGCGGGCACCGGCCGCCGCCAGCGCGCGATCGCCGCCCTGCTGGGGCTCGTGGTAGCCGCCCTGCTGACGGCGTTCTGGACGGTGCCGCTCCTCGTCCGGCTCGCCCACACGCGCGCCCTCGCCTGGGGCGCGGTGACGCCGGTGAGTCTCGGCGAGGCGCTCGTCGCCCACCCGCTCGCGGTCGTCCTCATCATCGGCGCGATTGCGGCCGGGCGCCTTCCACTCACTCCCTTCGAGCGCGTGCTCGTGCGCCTGCCGTGGGCGATGGCCGCGGTGGTCGCCCTGGATGCCGTGGTCCTCGAGCCGCTCGGGCTGGCGTGGCTGCCCGCCGACCGGGTGCTGGACGGCTTCTGGCTGGCGCTCGTGCTGGCCGCCGGCGTGGGTACCGGCCGCGTGCTGCCGCAACTCGCCGCCTGGCGCCGCGTGCCCGTCGGTGTCGCTGCCCTCGCCGTGGTGCTCGCCACGGTGGCGCTGTCGCTGACCGGGCGCGACACGCTGTCGCTGTGGCCGCGGGCCGGCGGCTGGCCGTCCTTCGCGGCCACCGAGCGGGGACTGCGCCTGCCCGCGCTGTGGGCGGCGCTGCGGGAGGCCCCCGAGGGCCGGGTGCTGTTCGTGCGCTCCGGAGTGCCGCTCGTCTTCGGGACCGAGTGGTGGCGTCCGCACACCCATGTCACCGCGCTCGCCCCGCTGGCGGCCGGCCGGGCGATCGTCAACGGGACCTTCACGCATCCCTCGCCGATCGCCGCCCTCGTGTATCGCGGTGACCCGGGCCCGGGGCCGATCACCAAGCTCGTCGAGCGGCTGGACGGCCGCACGCTGTTCGGGGCGCCGCTGGAGGCGCTCGGCGCCGACAAATTCAACGTATTCGCGCGGCGGCTGGGCGTGAGCGTGGTCGTGGCCCTCGACGAGGACGTGCCGCGCCTGACCGCCCTCGCCGACAACGCGGTCTTCGCGTCGCGGCGGAGCGAACCGCCCTTCGTGATCTGGCAGGCCCCCCCGGTCGCGCTGCCGCATCCGGTCGAGCCCGGATCCTGGCGCGTGGATGCCGATCGCCGCCCCGACGGCTGGGCCTCGCTCCGCGTCGCCTACTATCCGCTCTGGCGCGCGGCCGCCGGCGGCGTCCCGCTGCCGACACGCCGAGGCGCCCTCGGCGACCTCGAGGCCGCGCTCCCGACCGCCGTCGCGACGGTCGAGCTGAGCTACGGCGCGGGCGTGATCGAGTGGCTCGGGGTCGGGCTGACCGCAGTGGGAGTCCTGGCCTGGCTGATCGTGGGTCGCCGGCCGAAAGCGCGCGAGGCCCTCGTTACTTGACGGCGGCGGCGCCGGCGTCGGCGCATTGCTGGTCTTGCTCGCCGGTGCCGCCACCGCAGCCGATGCCGCCGATGGCACGGCCGCCGCGCAGGATCGGGGCGCCGCCCGGAGTCGGCAGCGCCTCGCCCTCGAGGATCACCGGAACCGTTTTCCAGAAGGCCGAGCCCTTGGCGGCCAGCTCGGACAGCTCGGTGGTGGACCGGCGGAAGGCCGCGGCGGCCACCGCCTTGGCCCGTGACGTCTCCGGCGTGAAGAAGCCGGTGTCGTTGCCGCGCGCGCACAACACCAGCCGGCCTCCCTCGTCCACCACGGTGATGGTCATGGGCGTGCCCAGCTCCCGTGCGCGGGCCTGCGCCGCGCGCAGCGCCTGTTCGGCCATCTCCAGCGTCAGCTCGGTCATGGCGTCCTCCTACTCGGGCTCGATCGTGTGGGTAAACATCACGGTGCCGTCCTCGTCGAGCAAGCGTACCGTGAGCTGCGCGGGGTCGATCGTGATCTCCCCGAAGTTGTAGAGACCCCCCTGGGCGAAGAGCGTCCGCGGCCCCAGCCGCTGATCCAGCGGCCGCGGGCGGCCCGTGGGCGCCGACAGCGGACCGGCGATCATCTCGTGAAACGCCCACTCGCGATGGGGCTGGTGGCGAATCACCTCGGCGTGGTGGACGTCGGCAGCGAGCACGACCAGGTTGCGGACACCACGTACGCGGAATTCGCGCAGGATGGCGTCGCGTTCGGTGACGAATCCGGTCCCCTCCTCGGGAGCCATCCCGAACACGTTGGCGTTGGACCATCCGTCCCGCCGCTCCGGCCGTCCGGTCGGCACCGACAGCGGGCTGCAGCTGACCAGTACCTTCCACGTCGCCGTCGAGGCCGGCAGCGCGTCGAGCAGCCACCGGAGCTGATCAGCGCCCAGCATCGTCTTGCTGGGGCCGTCGAGCAGCGCGTTGTCGCTCCGGTACTGCCGGGTGTCGAGGATGAACACCTCCAGCAGGCGACCCCAGCGCACGCTCCGGTAGATGCGGGCCGGGTCGGCGCCGGCCGCGACCGGCCAGTAGTCCAGGAACGCCCGCCGGCCGACCGGCATGCGGGGCTCGGTGGTGCCGGCGAAGTCGTTCTTCACCTCGTGGTCGTCCCACGTCGCGTACACCGGCGTCCGGCGGAGGTAGGCCTGCAGGGCCGGATCCTCCCGGTTGTAGCGGTGCCGGGCCCGGTATTCGGCCAGCGTGGTGGCCCGGAAGTTGGCGCCGGCGATCGTATCGGGCTTGTTGCACGCGACGTCGGTGTACGCCGTGTCCCCGACGAACAGGAAAAAGTCGGCGGGCAGCCGGGCCATCGCGCGGAAGATGCGGTACTCCCCGCCGACCGGCCGGCAGTGACCGCCGCCCCCGAGATCGCCGCTCCACTGGAAGGTGACCCGAGCCGCCTCGTCGGCCGCCGGCGCCGTCGTGAACGTGCCGTCCATCCGCTCGCCGTAGTGCGCCACCTGGTAGCGGTAGTGGGTGGCCGGCGCGAGCCCCTCGACGGGGACCCGGACGACGAAATCCTCGGTGGCCGCGGCGGGAACGGTCAGCCGCCGCGGCGCCTCGCCGCCTTCCGCGCTCACCTCGATCGTCACCGGCCCCGGACGCCCGGCCCGCGCCCACACGATCGCCGCGGTGGCGCGGACCTCGGTCACCGCCACCAGCAGGCTGTCCGGCGCGGCGGCGGCCCCGGCCAGCAGCACGAGGAGGCACGGCAGCAGGGCGTAGCGGACGCCGCTCAGCGCACCACCTCGCCGAGATGCTCGAGCACCTCACGCTCGAACTCGCCGAGCGTCTGACCGAAGGCGAGCCGAAAGCTCTCGCGCCGGCCCCGGTCGCTCGCGAACTCCCGGAAGTAGCGGAGCAGCGCCTCGAAGCCGTGGCGGCGAATCAGGTGGTCGGTCATCAGGAATGCGAGCTGATAGGTCGCCAGCGAGCCGTCCCGCAGATGACGCTCGGTGAAGCCGCGCGAGGTGCCCAGCCCCTCCAGATCGAGATGACGCGCGCGCAGCGCGGGATGGTCGCGCACGTGGCCGACCGCCGCCGCCCGCCGCTCCAGCAAGGTGTCGACGCCGAGCCGCTCGAGCACGCGGAACGCCGCCCACTCCGCCATGCCCTCGACGAGCCACTGCTCGGCGCGGCCCTCGCCGTGGGCGAGCTCGATCTGGGCCACGTGGGTGAGCTCGTGGGCGACCAGCCGCAGCCAGTCACGGGCGGCGGGGGAGCCGCCGTGGTCGTGGAGCAGGAGCTGCCGGCGCTTGCCGACGCCGACGGCGAACTCGCTGAGCTCGGCGGCCCGCACCATCGGCAGGCGCCCGTCGCTGATCAGCCCCTTCTCGAAGACCGCGCGCGAGGCGTAGATGTAGACCGTGACGTGGTCGGGGACGGCCAGGCCAAGGTCCCGGGCCATGATCGTCGCCACCCCGCGCACGACCGCCTCGTGACTGGCGAAGTCGTCCGGGTAGCGCAACGAGCTCGACGGCTCGGCGAGCGCGACGGGCAGCACGATCCGCCCCGCCTCGCCGCACCCGGTCGCTCCCAGGAGTGCGAGCGCGACGACGACGCCTCGTAGCGGCGTGCCGCCCCGCCGGCTCACACCAGTGGGTCGTAGTTGAAGTACATCGGTGGGAGTGCCGTCCAAGATGCGGAAGATGTTGAAGTATTGAGTGAGCCGTTGTCTCAGCGAGTAGCAGATTGTCTCAGTTCGTCTCATGGAACCGGAGCAGGTACGGGCCCGTGCCTCCGGTCCTGGGAGCCTACTGGGGCTGGGGCGCGGGCGTCAAGGGACGAGACGGGGCGCCAAGACGCTCACGGCACCAACCAGTAGAACGCAGCGACGGCGCCCAACGCAGCGACGGCGCCGGCCAGGACCAGGACCGCGTCGCGCAGGCGCCGCGTCACGACCGCGCCCGGCGTCCGCCGCACCCACCAGCCCGGAGCATGATGCCCAGCATCGGCAACGCCATGCCGATGCTCAGTGCCACAGCCCGGCTGACCGAGCCGTCAGCCATCCAGACCATCACGCTTCCTGTCACGACGGCCATCCCGATCAGCAGCAGCCAGCCGATGGCGCGCTCACCCACGATCGGCTGTGTTCGATGTACGGGATGCTTGAGGACTTCCTGCCGCACGATGAGTGGCTCGTCCTCAACGAGTTTGATCGGCTCATCAAGATTAAGGACTCCGACGAGATGCTGAAGGCGAGCAATGAGTTCAGGCAGCACGCGCTCCAGCTCATGAAGCAGACCACCGAGCGGTACGCACAGCGGGCAAGCGAGTTCAAGCAGCGGCTACAACAGCTTGACGAAGCGAAGCGACGGCCCTGATGCGGTCGCGGGGTGGGTGGCGGTGAGACTCTCAGCATGAGTTTCGTTCTCACTTACGAGGGCCCGCTTCCCTCCCGTAGCGCGGACTCGTCCAGGGCAGTGAAGAATCGTCTGCGACGGACGTTCCATCCTCAGCTACTTGAGTACTGCGAGGAAGATCAGAGGTTCTGGACGGTGCCGGCAATGGGTGGCGGCATCGAGATGGGTGGATTCAGGTTCGTAGGCCTCGTGGGTGGACTCTTCGGCAGTAACCTCGTCGCAGAAGTGAAGATTGAAATGCTGCGCCGCGATCCCCCTGGCTCGATCTTCAGTGGCGGCGACATCGACGGCCGCCTCAAGACCCTGCTCGACGGCCTTCGCATGCCTCAGTCGGATCAGGAGCTTCACGGCTTCGAACCCAGCGGCGACACGACGAGGGATTTCTGTGTCTGCCTGCTCACCGATGACGCGCTGGTCACAAGGGTCGAAATCGTGACTGAGCGCGATTACTCCCCGCTCCCACATACTTCGGCAACTGCCCGCCCCGACGCGGAGCTTGACCGGCTGCCCCTTCGCCCCCCATCAGGCCCCGCCTCTGGCGTAGCCCTCGGCGCCGGCTCCTCGAACGGGTCCTCGCGCGGCGGCGTGTTGTTGACCGTCGCCCTCGTCCTCGCGTAGAGTCAGCCCCAGCATCGAGAGCGCGGCGAGGGCCACTGGCGCCCAGCGACCCGCCCCCAACCGACCACGCAGCCGGCACGGTGGGAAGAGCCAGGACATGATGCGGGCGCACCAGCGCCAACAGGGGCTCTCCACGATCAAGCGGTACACGGGCGGCGGTCCCCTCAACATCCCCTTCTACCAGTCGGTGGTCCATGGCACGCTCTGCGACCATCTCCACCTCACCCGCGCCGAAGCCGAGGCCTGCCGAACGAAACGCGAGAACCACCGCGCGCCCGTCATCCCTATCACCCGCGCGCGTGCCCGGCGCGAGGGGAGGTAGACGGTGAGCTACCTGATCACCCCGCCGCGCAGCCCTTGGCTGGAGCTTTGCGTCGATGCGTATCTCGACCGGAGACATCGAAACTGGGTGCTGGCCGAAGATCTGGGCGACGTGGTGTTCATCTCGGAGCGCGGCGTCGTTCTCGTTCACCGCGAGCGTGCAGAGGACATCGCGGTAGCCCTACTCGGCGGCCGTGAGGTGCTGATGCTAGAGGACGCTCTTGCCCTACCAGCTCGAACGCCGCCCGAGCCCGTACGCCTGCCGCCGTCGCCCGCTGCCGGCCCCGACCCCGAGTCGCGGGCGCTGTCAGCCGACAGCAGGACCAGCCCTTGGCGCGACATCTGGGGCTGGCTCGGCATCGCGGCGGGCGTCGCGGTGCTGGTGACGGCTCTTTTGGTGCCGCTGGATGACGCGGGGCTGGCGCTGGCGGCGGCGTTGGTGGTACGCGGTGGGCGCCTGATCCTCGATGGTTGACCCTGACCCGCGCCTGCCCCACCATCCCGGCATGGACCGCCGCCGCTTCCTGCTGACCTCGCTGGCCGGGGCGCTCGCTGCGCCGCTCGCCGCCGGGGCGCAGCAGGCAGGGAAGAGTTGGCGAGTGGGGCTGCTGTCGCCGGGCTCCGCTTCCGCGGCTGGTTCCCGCCTCGCGGCGTTCAAGCATGGGCTTCGAGAGCTCGGCTACGTCGAAGGCCAGAATCTCGCCATCGAGTACCGCTGGGCCGAGGGGAACGAGGATCGCCTGTCCGCACTCGCGGTGGACTTGGTGCGGCTCAAGGTTGACGTCGTCGTGACTCAAGGGACCCTCGCCACCCTGGCGGCCCGCCGAGCGACAACGACCACGCCAATCGTCTTTGCCGTGGCGAACGACCCCGTTGGCGCCGGACTGGTCGCCAGTCTCACGCGACCCGGGGGAACCGTGACCGGGCTTGCGACCATGGGATCGGACATGACGGCCAAGCGGCTGGAGCTGCTTCGTGAAGCCGTTCCTGGCCTGACACGAATCGCCATCCTGTGGAATCCCAAAAATCCCTCGTCGCAATCCGAGCTGAGAGAAACCGAAGCGGGGGCCCGGGCACTCGGCATACAGGTTCAGTCCGTCGAGGCCAGAGACGTGCGCCGGCTCGACCTGGCTTTCGCGGCCATGACCCGCGAGCGGGCTGGGGCCCTCATCGTTCTCTCGGACAGCACGCTCTTCGGTCAACGAACGCAGATAGCCGAGCTCGCTGCCAAGAACAGACTCCCGGCGATCGCGTGGACACCCGAGTTCGTGGAAGACGGGAACCTCTTGATGACGTACGGGCCGAACGTCTCGGCGATGTACCGGCGCGCGGCGGCCTACATCGGCAAGATTTTCGACGGCGCCGCGCCGGCGACCCTGCCCGTCGAGCAGCCGACGACCTTCGAGCTCCTGATCAACCTCAAGACCGCCAAAGCCCTCGGGCTCACGATCCCGCCGTCGCTGCTGCTGCGGGCGGATCAGGTGATCGAATGATCGACCGCCGCCGCTTCCTGCTGACCTCGCTGGCCGGAGCCTTCGCTCGGCCGCTCACTACTGAGGCGCAGGCGGGTGCGAACGTACCTCGCCTCTGCTTCCTGACGTTCGATCCAGGTACCCTTCGGTCGACACGATTCGGTGCGTTCTTTAAAGGTCTGCGCGACCTGGGTTACGTGGATGGGCAGACCCTCACCATCGACTATCTCTCGGCGGATGGTCGGGCCGACCGCTTGCCCGCCCTCGCCACCGAATGCCTGCGCCTCAACACGGACATCATCGTCGTAACCACTACGCCGTTCGCTCAGGCCGCGAAGAACGTAACCCGCACAATCCCCATCGTCATGCTGACACTGGGCGACCCTGTGGGGACAGGGCTTGTAGACAGCCTCGGTCGACCAGGGGGAAACGTCACGGGCGTGACAACCATGGCTCCTGGACTCTCTGCCAAGCGTCTGGAGCTGTTGAAGGCCATCGCGCCTCGAACTTCGCGAGTGCTCGTGCTCGCATACCTCGTCGATCCGATTTCAGGGCTTCACATCGAAGAACTCAAGAAGACAGCTCCCTCGCTGGGTCTGCAGCTGCAGATTCGAGGAATCGGTACGGCCGACGACCTTCCAGCCGCGTTCACCGCTGGAGTCAAGGAGCGCGCTGAAGCGCTGCTCGTCACCTCCGCGAGCATATTTGTTGTTCACCGTGCACGAATCACCGAGCTCGCCGCCCGCCACAAATTGCCCGCAATATACTCGAATAGGCCAATCGCCGACGCGGGCGGCCTGATGGTCTATGATGCAGATCGGGTTGGCCTGGAGGGAGCTACCGCCACCTACGTCCACAGGATCCTGAAGGGCGTCAAACCCGCCGACCTTCCCGTTGAACAACCGACCAAGTTCGAGTTGGTCATCAACCTGAAGGCCGCCAAAGCCCTCGGCCTCACGATCCCGCCGTCGCTGCTGGCGCGGGCCGATCAGGTGATCGAGTAGTGGACCGCCGCCGTTTCTTGCTCACCTCGCTGGCTGGTGCCCTCGCTGTGCCGCTCGTCGCGGGGGCGCAGCGCCGCCGGTTCCTTCTGGCGTCCCTGGCGGGAATGTCGATCATCCCAATCACTGTGGACGCACAGCAGCCCAAAACGGTCGTGCGCGTGGGCTACCTGCAACCCGGGGAAGCATATCTGGATACATTCCGGGATACCCTCCGCCAGCTGGGGTGGCTAGAACGCGACAATCTCATCATTGAACATCGCATTGGGCCGGCGTCCGGCGATTTTGCCTCGTCGATCATCGCGGAGCTTGTCAATCTTCAGGTCGACGTCATCGTGACGTGGACAGGGCGGGCCGCGATCACCACCCAACGTGTTTCGCACAAGATCCCAATCGTCGCAGTGATTGGAGACCCGGTTGCAGCGGGGTTGGTGCGCAGCTTGGCGCGGCCCGGCGGCAATGTGACCGGGATCGCACTTCAGCTTGACACGCTCGAGGTGAAGAATCTGCAACTCCTCAAGGAGGCCGTTCCAGCCGCATCCCGCGTCGCCATGCTGTGGGACCCTCACAACGCCTCTTCGGTCCCCGCGTTGAAACGTCTGAAAGATGTCGCGCCGACCCTCGGGGTGACGATTCAGTCACTCGAAGCACCCAGCCCGGACGACTACGAGCGGGTCTTCGCGACGGCGCAAAAGCAGCGTGCCGACGCGGTGCTGGTAGTCAACGACAGTCAGTTCGGAATTCATGAGCGACGCCTCGCCCAACTGGCAGTGAAGTACCGATTGCCGTCGATGTTCTCTGTCATCCGGGACTGGGACGCAGGCGGCTTGTTGTCGCACGCCACTGACGTCCCGCACTTGTTCCGACGTCTCGCCGCGTACGTAGACAAGATTCTCCGGGGCGCGAACCCCGCCACTCTTCCCGTCGAGCAGCCGACGAAGTTCGACCTCACGATCAACCTGAAGACGGCCAAGGCTCTCGGTGTGATGATTCCTCCAGCGCTGCTGCTGCGGGCGGATCGGATAATCGAGTGACCCACCCGCCCTACTTCCTTCCCGGGGTCCGCGTGCTACTCCTCGTTCGCTCGATCACGTCCACGCAGTGGGGCCACGAGGCATGGCCCGAGGTGAAGCCGCTGCTGCACGCGCGTTGGAGATGCGACGGCAGATCGCGTGGAACGGCTGGTGTAACTAGACGCACGAGGTCGAGCCATTCGCGCTTACGCGATATGCGTTCACCTCGCTGTCGATGTCACGCTGACGAAAGGGGACGCCGTATGAATCACGGTTATGCGCAGGTTGAAGGCTCGAGCCCTGTGCCTGCCCGTTTGACCGCTTTCGAAAGGGAGCAAATTCGTGTCGAGCGACGGCGACGACTTCGCGAACAAGATTGAGGTGCCGCACTAGGCGGGAGCTCCCTACAGGACTTGATGGCGAGCGTTTTGAAAGCTCCGCCGCGTCTGCCGTGCTAGATGTGCGTGGCCGTCGCCTGCGCGCTGCGCTCGCCGCCGTGGTCGTCCGTGCTCACGCGCCGGAGCTGGCCCCTGCCCACCGCTGGCTTGACACCTGGACCGTCGTCGGCCTCATCACCGTGGGTGTCGAGCGTCAAGGTCTGCGTCTGTCCTTGACCCACATCACTGAGGGCGAGTGGCGGGCGCAGTTCATGGGTGAGAGCGCGCTGCTGGCACCGAGGGGCTACGGCGTGGCGGCGTCGCCGTGGCAGGCGGTGCAGCGGGCGGCATGGGCGGCGGTGCGGCACGCAGAACGCGCTTGACGAGTTGCTGCACCGATGCGCGAGGGAGGAAGAGCCATGACGATGGCCCCGCTGGTACTCGCACTCGCTGCCGGAGCCATGTCGGCGAGCTATTCGGTCTGCCTCAAGCTGGCTGCGGGTGGCGTCAATCCCGCTCTCGGCGCGCTGATCGTCTCAGCGACCGCCCTGCCCTTCAGTCTTGGCGCGTTCATCGCCATGCGGGACGCGCCTACGGGCGTAGTGCTCAGCACGCGGGGCACTGTGCTGATGATCCTGGCGGGAGTCTTTGCGGCCAGCACGACGATCCTCGGGATGCTGGCCTACTCGCGCGGATTCAAGCTGTCGTCATCACCGGTCGTAGTTGCGACGCAGATGAGTCTCGTCTTGGTTGTGGGCGTCGTCGCGCTCGACGAGCCGCTTGGCCCGAGTCGAATCCTCGCGCTGGCGCTCATCGCCCTGGGCGTCTTCCTACTTCAGCGGGCAGGCGTCTGAGGCCCGAGCGACTCGCCACTACGTGGCCCAGCAGCTCAGGCACTCGTCGGTCAAGGTCACCGAAGACTACTACCTGCACCTGACGGCCGGCGACCGGCGCCACAAGGTCGGGGCGTACGCCGCCGCCATCTCGGCCAAGCGCGCGGACCGGAGTACCACCGGAGCAGGGCCGGAGTTGAGCCGAAAGGACTCAGCGCCGTCATCAGTCATTTTGAGTAGTTGACCCTCAGTTACACGAGTGGGTCGTAGTTGAAGTACTGGCCCGAGGTCACCATCGGGACGAGGTGGTGTTGCAGCGTACCCGGGAACATCTCGGTCAACCGCTCGACCGTCCACCCCTCGTCGTGGTGCACGCGCATGATCGGACGCTCGTGGCTGAAGAGCATGATCTCCTTGCCCCGGACTCCGAACACCTGGCCGGTGATGTCCTTGGCGGTGTCCGAGGCGAGGAAGGCGGCCACCGGCGCGATGTGGGCCGGCGACAGCTTCTTGATCTTCTCCACGCGCGCCTTCTGGACCTCCGTCTCGGTGGGGATGGTGCCGATCATCCGCGTCCACGCGAAGGGCGAGATGCAGTTGGCGGTGACGTTGTAGCGGGCCATGTCCAGCGCCGTCGCCTTCGTCAGGCCGAAGATGCCGAGCTTGGCGGCGGCGTAGTTGGCCTGGCCCACGTTGCCGATGAGGCCGGAGGTGGAGGTCATGTTGATGACGCGGCCCCACTTCTGCTCGCGCATGAGCGGGGCGGCCGCCCGCGTCACCGCGAAGGTGCCCTTGAGGTGGGTGTTGATGACGGCGTCCCACTCCTCCTCGGTCATGTTGAAGATCATGCGGTCGCGCAGGATGCCGGCGTTGTTGACGACGATGTCGACGCGGCCGAAGGCGTCGACGGCGGTCTTCACGATCGCCTGGCCGCCCGCCATGGTCGCCACCGAGTCGTAGTTCGCCACGGCCTCGCCGCCCGCCTTGCGGATCTCCTCGACGACCTCGTCGGCCGGCTTGCGGTCCGAGCCGGTCCCGATCTCGGTGCCGCCATAGTCGTTCACGACCACCCGGGCGCCGTGCTTCGCCATCAGCATGGCGACCTCGCGTCCCACGCCGCGCGCCGCCCCGGTCACCACCGCCGCCTTGCCCTTGAGCACCATGCGCGATTCCTCCCCACCCTGAAAAGCGCCGACACGATACCACGCCCCGACGCCCCGGGCCGAGCAGCCCCCACCCCGGCCCCCCGGCCGCTCGGCGACGATCGACCTAGCGGCGGCGGGCGTCGAGCGAGGCCACGTAGGCGGCCCCGAAGACGAAGACGATGGCGGAGTAGTAGATGAACATGACAAAGGCGACGAGGACCCCGAGGGGCCCGTAGATCTGGTCGTAGACGCCGACGTTGCGGATGTAGAGGCGGAAGAGCTGCTTGGCCACCTCCCACAGGCTGGCGGCCAGCACGCCGCCGACCAGGGCCGTCCACATGCGGGGCCGACGGCGGGGCACATAGCGGTAGCCGAAGTAGAACATCAGCGTGGACAGCCCGACGCTGAAGCCGATGGCCATCGCGTAGGCCCCACGCCAGCCGACGTGATGGGGACGCACCACGAACTCCTGGAACCACTGGAAGAGCCACGTGGCGGAGGTCGAGGCGAAGAGCATGACGGTGAGCACCAGCACCATGCCGCTGTCGAGCAGCAGGTTGCTCACGTAGCCGCCGCCCGCCCGCACCCCCAGCATGCGATGCAGCACCAGCCGGGTGGCGCCGAACAGCGGCGTCGAGAAGAAGATCAGCGTCAGCGTGCCGGCGATTCCCGACACCGCGCGCGTCTCCACGATCCTCAGGATGGCGTTGGTGATCTCGCGACGGTAGACGGGGAAGTTACGGGTGAGCTGGTTCACCGCCTCCTCGGCGGCTGCCTGGCTGGACAGCACGAAGCCGAGCGTGGAGGCGCCCAGCAGCAGCAGCGGGACGACGCAGACCAGGAAGAAGAACGCCAGGCCGGCGGCGAGGAAGAACCCGCTCTCCGCGAAGAAGCGCGAGACGGCCCCGCGCAGCCCCAGCACGGTCTACAGCAGGCCGCGCACCAGGCCGCCGTCCACCTGGAGGGCGACACCCGTGACGTACGAGGCCCGCTCCGAGGCCAGGAAGACCGCGACGGCGGCGAACTCCTCGGCGGTCCCCACCCGCCCCATCGGCACCTCCGCCCCCTGCTGGGCCAGGTACGCCTCGCGCGTGAGGCCCGACTGCTTGAGGCCGCCCAGCAGCCGGTCGGTGAGGATCTTGCCCGGGCAGAGGGTGTTGACCAGGATGTTCTCCTTACCCAGCTGCAGGGCCAGCGTCTTCATCATGCCGGCCACGCCCGGCCGCACGGCGTTGGACAGCAGCAGCTCGGGCAGCGGCTGCTTCACGGACACCGACTGGATCGTGAGGATGCGCCCCCAGCGCTTGGCCCGCATGCCGGGCAGCACCTCGCGGATCAGCCGCACGGTGGACATGAGCGAGACCTCGACGGCGCCCAGCCAGGCGTCGTCGCCGAACTCGTCGAAGTAGCCGCGCGGCGGCCCCCCGCAGTTGGCGATGAGGATGTCGGGCGCGCCGAACGTGCTCGTCACTCGTCCCACCAGCGCGCGCACCTGATCGGCCTTCGTCACGTCCGCCGGCACGCCGAGGACGTCGGCCTTCGTCGCCGTCTTCACCTCGTCCACCGCCGCCTTCAGATCGCCCTCGTTGCGCGCGCACATGACCACCCGTGCGCCCTCCGCGGCCAGCCCCATCGCGCACGCCTTGCCCATCCCCTTGCTCGCCGCCGTCACCAGCGCCACCTTGCCGCTCAGTCCCAGATCCATCCCGTGTCCCCCTGGCGGCCGGGCCGCCGAAGCTGCCGTGATCTTACGTCACGCATGCCGCCGGCTAGACTTGCTTGAAGAACTCGGCGCGGTCGCCGCCGGTGATCTCGAGGCGACGGACGGCGTTGTCGCGCATGACCTCGAAGGTCAGCCGCTCGCCCGGCTCGTGGCGCCACAGGCTCGTGTAGAACTCGCGTCGCGTGCCCACCTCCTGGGCATTGAGCGAGACGATCTGGTCGCCCTCCCGGAGACCGCCCTTGTCGCCGGGGCCACCCGGCACGATCCCGAAGACGATCACGCCGTCGTCGAGCGCATGAGCGAACACCCCCAGCCACGCTCGCCGGG
This sequence comes from uncultured Candidatus Rokubacteria bacterium, assembly GCA_963827505.1. Taxonomy (GTDB): domain Bacteria; phylum Methylomirabilota; class Methylomirabilia; order Rokubacteriales; family CSP1-6; genus AR5. The sequence goes on from CAWHBD010000002.1 coordinate 187,271, forward strand.
GCCGGCTCGTCACCCGGCCGTACCGGAGCAGCTCGTCGGCGTGCTCGCGATAGCACTCGATGGGGATCGCCAGGGAGTTGCGGGCAATCTCGTTGAGGTTGAGGTACAGCACGCCGACCGCGTGACCACCGAGGTTGAAGAGGCCGCCGCCGCCAAAGCCGGGGTTGGCGGCGCTGGAGACGATCCCGTGGTCGAGCAGGTACTCCCAGTGCGCCTCGAACTCCCCCAGGTAGGTCACGATGCCACCGCTCACCCGGACCTCGTGCACCCCGGACGAGGCGATGCCGACCACGGCGTCGCCGCGCTCGGGCGGCCGGGCCGCCAGCGTCACCGCGGGTAGCCCCGGGCGCTTCGCGCGGAGGAGCGCCAGCCCCACCTCGAAGTCCTGGGCCACCACCTCGGCCTTCATGCGGCGCCCCTTGAGGGGGGCCACGTCGACGACGCTGGCGCCCATCACCACGTAGTTGACGGTGAGCACGAGGCCGGTGGCGTCCACGACCAGGCCGCTGCCCATGCGTTCGTCGCCCAGGATGCGGGTGGACGGGTGCCCGCGCGGCACCGTGGCGTGGACGTTCACCACGCTCGGCAACAGCTGCTTGACGAACTCGACGGGCGCGTCCATCGTTCAGCGCGGCCCCAGATGCCGGGCGAAGAACTCCTCGACGCGCCGATGGGCGTCGGCGTCGGCGCTCGGGTCGTAGCCCACGCTGGCGCCGCAGCAGCCACCCGGCTTGTTGCGGTTCTCGACCTCGTGCAGCACGACCCGCGGCTGCCCGACGACGTCGAAGTAGTGGACGGCGCCCGGGTAACGAACCAAGGTCGCGTCGGCGCCGCGGGCACGCATCGCCTCGACCATGCGCGCGCACTCGGCGGGCAGCGTCCAGTCGTCGGCGTCGCCGATGAGCAGCAGCAGCGGTCGCACCACGAGCTCCTCCACGAGCGAGTAGCAGCCACCGGGGTACATCGCGACCGAGGCCGCGAAGCCGGGCGCCGGCATCTCCACGCCGCGCGCTCGCGCCCGCTCCAGGCTCGGCCCGTTCACGACCGACATCGCGAAGACCCCGCCGTTGGACCAGCCGACCGCGCCGACGCGCCGGCGGTCGACGTAGGGCCGGGTGTGCAGCCACCGCAAGGCGCCCACGGCATCGTCGAACCGCTCACTGCTCGGGATGTCCGGACCCGGCACGCAGCCGTCGCGGATCCCGCGCGGTGCCCACGAGTCGACGATGAGGGCGACGTAGCCGCGATCGCGCAGCCACCCGGCCCACTGCCGCGTCGAGTCCGACACCCCGTGACAGCCGTGCAGCAGGACGACCGCGGCGAACGGCCCGGCGCCGTCCGGACGGACTTCGGCGGCCGAAATGACGCGCGGCGTCCCCGGGGTCGCGTTCGGGAAGGCCACCGTGGGACCGGCGCAGGACGCGAGCAAGACGGAGGCGCACAGCACCGCCCAAGCGTGACGAAGCATGCGTCGAGCATACACCGGTCGGCGGGTATAGAATCCGCCCATGCCCGCTTCCGTTCGCGCAATCGTCTACAGCGACTATCTCTGACCCTGGTGTTACCCGGCGGCGGTCCGCCTCCGGCGCATCCAGGAAGCGTGGGGCCCCGACCTCGTCGTCGAGCACCGGGCGTTTCCGCTGCGGCCCACGCCGGCCCCCCGCACGCCGTTCAAGGGGACCTATCGCGAGGACGGCTGGCGGCGCTGCGGGCAGATGTCCGCGATCGACGGCATCACATTCACCCCGTGGCCCCACGAGAGCATGCCCGGCTTCAGCCTACCCGCGCTGGAAGCCGCCAAGTGCGTGGCCAAGCAAGGTGAGGCGCTGTTCGAGCGCGCACACCAGGCGCTGTTCGAGGCGTACTTCACCCGTAGCCTCGACATCGCCGATGCCGCCGTGCTCGCCCGCGTGATCGGCGAGATCGGCGCCGACGAGTCGCGCTTCGAGGCCGACCTGGCCAGCGGGCTCGCACGCCAGGCCGTCATGGCCGACTACGAGGCCGCTGTCACCGAACACCACGTGCGCGCGATCCCGACCGTGATCTTCCCCGAAACCGGCCGGGCGCTGGTCGGCCTCGCCGATCTCTCCGTGTATCGCGCGGCGGTCGAGGAAGCGGCCGGCTGAGCCAGCACTCGCCGCTCCTCTTCGGCGCCGATCCGACGCCCGGGCTCGTGGCCTTCGCCCTCGCCGAGGAGGGCCGCGCCATCCGGGTCTGGCGCCGCGACGGCGAGGCCACCGTCGTCGAGGTCGTGCCCTTCACGCCCTTCCTGCTGCTCGCCGACCCCGCGCTCCTCGGGCAGGCACCGGGGCTGCTCGGCGTGGAGTCGCTGGCCGGAGCGGGCGCCCTGCGCTGGCGCGCCCGCTTCGCGAGCTGGTCCGAGGCGCTCGCCGCCCGCGACCTCTGCCGGCAGCGCAGCGGCCTCGCCCCCGACCTTGCCGCCGCGCCCTACCGGTTCGTGCCCGACCCGGTCCAGCAGTACCTGCTCGCCGGCGGCCGCACCTCGTTCGGGGGGATGCGCTTCGGCGACCTGCGACGGATGGCGCTGGACATCGAGGTCGTGACCGGCGGCCAGGGCGAGTTCCCCAACGCCGCCCGTGAGGCCGACCGCATCGTCGCTGTCGCGCTGGCCGACTCCACCGGCTTCACGCACGTGGTGCGCGGCGACCGCCTGGACGAGCCGGCGCTGCTGGAGGAGACGACCCGGCTCATCCGGGAGCGCGACCCCGACGTGATCGAAGGCCACAACATCTTCCGGTTCGACCTCGAGTATCTGGAAGCGCGCGCGCGGCGGCATCGAGTACGCCTGGCCTGGGGCCGCGACGGGACCGAGCTGCGCGGTCGCCCCGCTCGCCTGCAGGTGGCCGAGCGCAGCATCGGCTATCGGCGCTACGAGATCGGCGGCCGCCACGTGGTCGACACGTGGATGCTGGCCCAGCTGCACGACGTGGGCGCCCGCGACCTGCCCTCGTTCGGCCTCAAGGACATCGCCCGCCACCTCGGCGTGGCCGCGGCGGATCGCACCTACCTCGACGCCTCCAACATCGCCCGCGAGCTGGCCGAGGCGCCCGACCGCCTCATGGCCTACGCTGCCGACGACGCCGTGGAGACCCTGGCCATCGGCGCCATCCTGGCTCCGCCCTACTTTGCGCAGGCCCAGCTGCTGCCGTTCGACTACCAGGCCGCCACCCTGCGCGGCGCCGCGGCCAAGATCGACGCTCTGCTGGTGCGCGAGTACCTGCACCGTGGTCACGCCATCCCCACGCCCGGGCCAGCCAGTCGGTCGGCGGCGGCCTGACGGCGATCTGGCGGCAGGGCGTGGGGGGGCCGGTGCTGCACGTCGACGTGACCTCGCTCTATCCCTCGCTGATGCTGGCCGAGAAGGTGGCACCGGCCTCGGACGAGCTCGGGGTGTTCCTCGGACTGCTCGATCACCTGCGCGACGTGCGGGTGACGGCCAAGCGGCTGGCCCGCACGGCGGCCGAGCCGGAGGAGCGGCGCCATCAGCACGCGCTCCAGCAGACCTTCAAGATCCTCATCAACGCCTTCTACGGCTACCTGGCCTTCGGCAGTGGACACTTCAACGACTTCGCCGCGGCCGACCGGGTCACCACCGAGGGCCGCCGGATCGTCACCGCCATCGTCGACCGGCTCACCGCGCTGGGCGCCACCCCCATCGAGGCCGACACCGACGGCGTGTACTTCCTGGCCCCCGCCGGCCACGCCGACACCGACGACGCCGCCCTGCTGGAGACCATCGCGGCCGGCCTGCCCGAGGGCATCGCGCTGGAGCTCGACGCCCGCCTGGCCGCAATGCTGTCCTACAAGATGAAGACCTACGCGCTGCTCGACGGCCGGGGCCGCGTGCAGCTCAAGGGCTCGGGCTTCCGCTCGCGGGGGCTGGAGCCGTTCCAGCGCCGGGTCATCGAAGAGGTCGTGCGCCTGCTGCTGGAGGGGCGCCGGGGCGAGGTCCGGGGGGTCATCGATCGCTGGCTGGCCGATTTCGCCACCCATAGGGTACCGGTTCGCCAGTTCGCCAGGACCGAGACCTTACAGGAGACGGTCGATGTCTACCGAGAGCGGGTGGCCGCGGGACTGCGCGGGCCATCGGCCGCCTACGAGCTGATGCTCGCCACCGGGCGGGCCTGCCAGCCCGGCGATCAGGTCTCCTACTACGTGGCCGGCCGCAGCCGCAACGTCGTGGTCAACGAGCAGGCCCGCCTGGCGGCCGAGTGGAATCCCGACCGCCCCGACGAGAACGTCGAGCACTACCAGGGCAAGGTCCTGGAAATCTGGGAGCGGTTCCGCCGATTCACGGAGATGGAAGGCCTCGTCCCCTACCGAGACGACACGGTAGAGAACGAGGCCCAGCTGTCGCTTTTCTAGCTGGTTACGTCGCTCTGTCTGAGATCGCCCTGGAGGCTATCTCCGCCAGCCGCCGCCCCCTCCGCTGCTCGAGCGTGGGCCCCGGTCGCCGCGCGGGCCACCGCCCCCCCCACCGCCCCGCTGGGGCTGCGGGCGCGCCTCGTCCACGACCAGGTTGCGGTCGCGGAACAGCCGGCCGTTCAGCATCTCGACCGCCTTGAGCGCCTCTTCCTTGGTTGCCATCTCCACGAAGCCGAAGCCTCGCGGGCGGCCCGTGAACTGGTCCGTGATGATGCGCACGGTGTCCACGTTACCGGCCTGGGCGAAGAGCTCACGTAGATCCTCCTCGGTGGCCTGAAAGGAGAGGTTTCCGACAAAGAGCTTAGCGGACATCGCGCGACCTCCTGCCCTCATGCAAGGGGCGATAGAGACACTGCCGAGCCTGGACTATGGGCAGAGAGAGTAGTTACAGGAGGTAACGCATGTCAAGGCAGGATTCTCCCCTTTCCAATTGGGGAGACCGGGATGCCCGGGGGGCCGGTCAGGCCCCCCGGCTCCGGCGTTATATCACGCGGGTATCAGGGGTAGACGCCACGGGTCGATCCGCCGTCGACCGTGATGCAGATGCCGGTCACGAACGAAGCCCGCGCCGAGACCAGGAAGCACACCATGTCGGCGATGTCCTCCGAGGAGGCGATGCGGCCGAGCTTGTATGGCGCCTCGGCCTCGGCCTGCAAGTCCTGAACGCTGCGCCCACTCGCCGCGGCCTGCTGGGCGATGAGCGAGTCCCACCGCTCGGTCCGGGTGGCGGCCGGAGACACGGCCGTGACGAGGATCTTCGAGGGGGCGCCGAGGTCGGCCAGGCCCTTGCTGAAGTTGATCAGCGCCGCGTTGGCGGCCCCACCGGTGAGGTAGCCCGGCGAAGGATTGCGCCCGGCCGCGCCGACCACGTTGCAGATGCGGCCGCCGCCCTGAGCCTGCATGATCGGGAAGATCGCCCGTGACATCCGGATGTAGCCCAGCAGCTTGAGGTTCCAGTCCTCGCTCCACTGCGCGTCCGGAATGGACAGGAACGCGCCGCCGCGGATGGCGCCCGCGTTGTTCACCAGGATGTCCACGCGGCCCAGCCGGTCCTTCACGGTGCCGACCACCCGGTCGACCTCTTCCAGCCTCGAGAGATCGGCGGCCACCGCGATGGCGTCGCGGCGCGAGCGGTCCCGGCACTCGGCGGCGACCTTGTCGAGCATGCCGGCGTCGCGGGCGACGATTGCCACCCGCGCGCCCTCCGTAGCCAGCGCGAGCGCCACGGCCTTGCCGATGCCCTTGCTGGCGCCCGTCACGAGGGCGACCTTGTCGTTCAGTTCGAGGTCCATGCTGCCTCCTGGGTGAGTGGGGAAACGACCGGTCAGTGGGGAAACGGCGGCGGGGAGATCGGCAGCCCGGAGGCGACGCGATCCGCCGCCACCGCCGCTGCCCGGGCAAACGACTCGAGGTCGAGATCGCGGAGCCGGGCGCCGTGCAGCCGCCCGCTGCCCTCCAGGAACAGCGAGCGGGCCCCCGCGAGGTTGCCGTTGGCGAAATGCTGCCAGGCGACCGCGATCTGGATCAGCCCCTGCAATGCCTCGCGGGCCTCGCCGCCGGCGGTCATCCAGTGTGGCTCCAGGATCTCGTGGACCTCGAAATAGAGGCCGGCGTCGAACAGCGCCGCCGCGGCCTCGAGCGTCTCGCCGAGGTCGGGCGTCTCGCTCAGCAGCGGGCGATCCGCCAGGGCGGCGCACGCGCTCCGTGCTCGCGCGGCGAGCGGGTCGGCCCACCGGCCCTCGTCGTCCGTGAGCCAGCCGCGGGCGCCGGGCTCGACCGCCAGCCCGGCCAGCTCGCGCCGGGCCGCCGTGTCGCGCAGCGCGGCCAGGATCGTCTCGGCCAGACGGTTGCGCAGCCGCAGCGGCAGCGTTGGGATCACACGCTCGGCCCGGGCTCGGCGTGGGGCACGGCCGGCTCCTGGAGCGTCCCCACCGGCGGCCGGACCGGTACGGCGCGCCGGATGACGCGGCGGCGGGGCGCCGTGCGCTCGACGCGGCTGCCCGCGATCAGGTCGTGGAGCGCCCGCTTGTCACGACGGAGCGCGGCGACCAGAAAGCCGAAACCGAGAGGAATGACCGAGATGTAGTAGGCCAGGTAACGCAGCAGGGCCGGCCCAGCCGTGAGCGGGGCGCCGTCGAGGGCGACGACCCGCACGCCGACCAGGCTCTTGCCGATGGTCTGGCCGGCGACCGCGTGCAGGACCGTCGCGTAGGCGGCCGTGAACAGTAACGTGAACAAGAGCACCGAGGGGTGGCCGCCGCCTTCGCCCTCGGAGCCGGGGCCGATCAGGACGGTGGCCAGCGCGCTGAAGGAGGCGTGCACGAGGCCGAACACCACGCCGTCGATCGCCAGCGCCAGCGCCCGGATCCAGAAGCCGGCGGGCCGCGGGGCTGGCGCCTCATCCATGGACCGTATAATGGCACTCATGATCGCCGTGCGCGAGGGCCAGGAGCACATCCTCGACCAGATCGCCGGCCCGGTGCCGCCCGAGGTGGTGCCGGTGACGCGCGCGCTCGCCCGCGTGCTCGCCGTCGACGTGCAGGCGCCCTTCGACGTGCCGCCCGCAGACAACTCCGCCGTGGATGGCTACGCGGTCGCCAGCGCCGAGATCCCCGTCACCGGCACCCGCGAGCTCGACGTGGTCGGCGACCTGGCGGCCGGGGCGGTGTTCGCCGACACCCTTCGGCCCGGCCAGGCCCTGCGGATCATGACCGGCGCGCCGATGCCGGCCGGCGCCGACACCGTCTACCCCCAGGAAGTCGTGGAGCGCACCGGCGATCGCGTGCGCATCGGCGCCATCGACAAGGGCGTGAACGTTCGCATGCGCGGCGAGGACGTGGAGGCGGGCGGGATCGTGATCGAGCGGGGCACCGTCCTGCGCCCCCAGGAGATCGGTCTCATCACCTCGCTCGGCCTCTGGCAGCTCGGCGTGCACCGCCGGCCCCGGGTGGCGTTGCTGTCGACCGGCGACGAGGTGGCCGAGCCGGGCACGCCGCGACGGCCCGGGCAGATCTACGACGCCAACCGCTTCACGCTGCGCGGCTCGGTCGAGCAGTGCGGTGGTGTGGTCATCGACCTCGGCATCGTGCCTGACGAGCGCATCGAGCTGACCACCCGGCTGCGGGAGGCCGCCGGCGTGGCCGACGTCGTGCTGACCTCCGGCGGCGTCTCGGTCGGCGTCTACGATCTCGTCAAGAGCGTGCTCGCCGACCTCGGCACCGTCGACTTCTGGCAGGTGGCCATGCAGCCGGGCCGACCCCTGGCCTTCGGCCACATCGGTCAGACGACGTTCTTCGGCCTGCCCGGCAACCCGGTCGCTTCCCTGCTGACCTTCATGTTGTTCGTGCGGCCGGCGTTGTGGAAGCTGGCCGGGCGCCGCCGGCTGACGCCCACGACCTGGCGCGCGCGCACCACCGAGCCGCTGCGCAAGCGCCCGGGCCGCCGCGAGTTCAAGCGCGGCGTGCTCGGCTACCGGGACGGCGACTGGGAGGTGCGCACCACCGGGCCCCAGGGCTCTGGCATCCTGTCCTCGATGGTCACCGGCAACTGCCTCATCGTCCTCGAGGAGGACCGCGGCGACGTCGCGGCCGGCGAGTACGTCACCGTCGAACCGTTCGCCGAGCCCCTGTGACGACCGCGCGCATCACCATCGACCTCATCGACGCGCTCAAGGGTGACGTCCGCGATCTGCTCCGCGACGCCGCCCGCGGGCTGCCGCACCTGGCCTACGCCGACGTGCGGCTGGAGGTCGCCGAGGGCAAGTACGCCACCGCCGAGAACGGCGAGAGCAAGTCGTCCAGCGACGACTACGGCTTCGCCGCCGGTGTTCGCGTCCTCGCCGGCGACCGGGCCGTCGCGCCCGGCTGGGTCGGGCTCACGCTCGGTACCGCCGACCTGGCCGATCTGCCCCGCCGGCTGCGCGAGGCGCTGGAGCGGGCCTACCGGCGCGCCATGGTGAACGGCGAGCTCAAGGCCAGGCGCGCGGGGCAAGTACGGCCCGCTCGGGGAGTCGCTGGCCGACACGCGGCTGCACCCGATCGACGTGCGCGAGGATACCGTGCCCGCCATCTACGCGATCGACCCGCGCGCGGTTCCGCTCGGCGACATGGTGGCCTATACCACCGAGGTGTCGCGCCGGGTGGCCGCCGTCGACCCCGCGATCAAGCACAACTACGTCTCCACGCTCACCCAGCTCTCGCGCGAGCTGTTCGCCTCCACCGAGGGCGCCCTCATCGACCAGACCTTCGCGCTCACCCAGGGGCTGTGCCTGGTCGTCGGCGTGGCGGGCGAGGTCAGCCAGGAGCTGTACGACGTGACCGGCCACCAGCGCGGCTGGGAGATCCTCACCGACGGGGTGCAGGAGCCGCCGCTCGTGCAGCCGCCGTTCGCCGACTTCGCGCTGGCCCTGGCCCGCGAGAGCGTGGAGCTGGCGGCCGCGCCGGCCCTGCCGACGAGCGAGCACCCCGAGGTCGTGGTGACCGACCCTCACTACAACACGCTCGTCTCCCACGAGATCGTCGGCCATCCGGTCGAGCTCGATCGCGCGCTCAAGATGGAGACCGCCTACGCCGGGCGCTCGTGGCTGCTGGCCGGTCTCGACGACCACCAGGTGGGCCGGGCCATCGCCTCGCCGCTGGTGAGCGCGTACTCCGATCCCGCCCTGCCCGGCTACGGCCACTACGTCTACGACCACGAGGGCACGCCGGCCCGGCGCGTTGTGCACATCGACCGCGGCGTGCTCACGGGCTTCATGAACAGCCGGCAGACGGCGGCGATCTTCGGCGGCGCCCCCAACGGCCACTTCAAATCGACCGACGCCGCGCTGGTGCCGCTGATCCGCATGTCGAGCACGGTCTTCGCCGGCGGTGAGCGCGACGCCCGCGAGATCATCGCCGAGGTCGACCGCGGCTGGTACCTGGTCGGCCACCGCATCCCGTCGATCGCCGAGAGCCGCGAGAACTTCCGGATCTCCGCGCGCAAGGTCTACGAGATCCGCGATGGCCGGCTCGGCCGGCTCTACCGGGACGGCGGCATCATGGCCGATACCCGCGAGTACCTCATGAACGTGGACGCCGTCGGCTCGGACTTCGCGCTCTATCCGATCCCGAACTGCGGCAAGGGGCAGCCCATGCAGACCAAGAAGCTCGGTAACGGCGGGCCCACCATGCGCAGCCGGGCCCGGCTGGCAGGGGGCTGAGCCGTGCGCCGTCTCCTGATGACGCTGGTGGCCGCGAGCGTGCTGCTGGTGGGCGCCGCCCCGGCCGCGCCGCCGGACGCACCCGTGAACTTCATCAAGGCCGACGAGCTGAAGGCGCTCGTCGACCGGGGTACCCGTGCCGATGTCATCGACGTCCGCACCTGGGACGCCTTCCAGGAGATGCACATCAAGGACGCGCGCTCGATGCCGCTACGGGCGATCGAGGCCCGCGCCACCGAGATCTCGAAGACCGGCCTCGTCGTCTTCTACTGAACCTGCCCGCACGCCATGGCCCGGGGGGCCAGCAACATCCTCTACACGCTCGGCTGGCGCAACCATCGTGTCCTCGACGAAGGGTTGCCGGGGTGGCACGCCAAGGGCTACCCCGTGCTCGGTACCGCCGTCTCGAACAACCCGCGCCACTAGTGACTCTCGTGGCTCGTCGAACCCTCCGCTCGAACGGCGACAACGCCTCGCCATGATGGCGTGCCCGCCGCCCACGGTCTCCACGGCCCCCGCTGTCACCACGCTCCACGGAGACCACTAGGCGTGCGGACTACGGCGGAGCTCGCGCGCGCGGCTGAGAAAGCATTCGAACTGGCGCGGGGGCAGAGTGACGTCAGTGAGGTGGAGGTGTTTGCGGCGGCGAATGGGAGTCTGCTGGCGAGGCTGAACTACACGTCGCACATTCCGTGCAATGGGGTGGAGGAGCCGAAGTCGGTCGATGGGTACGGGCTGGGGATCCAGGCGGTGTTCGACGGGGCCGACGGGCGGCGGGTGGGATTCGGGTGTGAGCCGAGCGATCTCGGCCTGGCGGGGGCGGAGCGGGCGCTGGCGAAGGCGCGGCGGGCGGCGGTCGTCGATCCGGAGTTCGTGTCGCTGCCGAAACCCTCGCCGGAGACGCGGACACTCGTCGAGTACCACGACCCGGCGGTGATGGACGTGTCGGACGATCGGCTGGTCGAGTCGGGGTGGACGATCGTGAACGGGGCGCTGCGGACGTTCGTGAACTCCTCACGGCTGGCCGAGCTGGCCGGCAGCGACGAGGGGCTGCGGCGGCTCGGTCTGATCCTGGGCGGCGATGTGACGATCCTCCAGGAGCGGATCGCGATCGTGTCCAGCCACCAGCCGCGCGTGCAGACCGACGAGTCCACCCTGATCAGCGCGTTCGTCACCGGCATGGTCGAGGGACACGGCGCTAAGGGCTCGGGCTGGTCGCTCGCCACCCGCCTCGACGACTTCACCGACGAGGCCGGGGTGACGGCGGCCCAGGCCGCCATCGACGCGGTGGGCGGCGAGCGGGTGCCGTCGGGCCGGTACACGGTGGTGTTCGGTCACCAGCCGGTGGCCGACATCATGAACAACCTGATCGTGCCCGCCTGCAACGCCGACGCGTTCTACGCCTCGGCGACGCCGTTCCTGGGCCGGCTGGGACGGCGCGTGGCCTCACCGCTCCTCACCATCTACGACGACGGCGCTCGGCCGGGCCTCGTCGGCTCCAAGGGCATCACCTGCGAGGGGCTGCCCACGGGGCGCACCGATCTGATCCGGGATGGCGCGCTCGCCGGCTGCCTCACCAACTGGTACTGCGCCCAGCGCCTGCTCCGCGACCCGGCGCTGGCCGACAAGCTGGGCGCCACCGGCGCCGCGGCGGCAGCGGCGCTGGTGCCGCGCAACGGCTTCCGCTTCGGCGCCGGCGGCGGTCGTCAGTTCGACAGCGAGGCCGGCGTGGCGGCCTCCAACATCGTGGTCGAAGGTCGCGAGCCGATCGGACACGACGAGCTGTTGCGGCGGGTCGGCGACGGACTCTACGTCGGACGCATCTGGTACACCTACCCGATCAACGGGCCGCGTGCCGGTGATTTCACCTGTACCGTGGTGGCCGATTCTTATATCATTCGCGGCGGTCGCATCGTCGCGCCGCTGAAGGCCAACGTGCTCCGGATCAACGACAACATCGCCACGTTCCTCAACAACGTCGTCGGGGTGACCAAGGACGCCAAGGGCACGATCGTGTGGGCGGCCGACGAGGTCGTGTACGCCCCCGAGATCGCCGTCTCCGGTGTCCGGGTCGATGCGATCGCCGAGAATCAGGAGGACCTACCGTGACGGCTGACGGCAAGCTGGCCGCGATCGCCCGGGCCTGCCGCGTGCAGATCATCCGCATGCTCACCCACGCCGGCTCCGGCCACCCGGGGGGCTCGCTGTCGGTGATCGACCTGCTGGTGACCATCGCCTTCGGTCGCCTCCGCCACGATCCGAAGCGCCCCGACTGGCCCGACCGCGACCGCATCGTGCTCTCCAAGGGGCACGCGGTGCCGGCGCTCTACACGGTCATGGCCCGGGCCGGCTACTTCCCGGAAGAGCAGCTCATCACGCTGCGCAAGCTGGGCAGCCCGCTGCAGGGCCACCCGGACCGCGTCGCCCTGCCGGGCATCGAGGCGGCGACCGGCTCGCTCGGCCAGGGGCTGTCCCTCGCCTGCGGTATGGCCCTCGGCCTCAAGCTCGCGAGCTCGCCGGCCCGTGTGTACTGTGTCCTCGGCGACGGCGAGATCCAGGAGGGCCAGGTCTGGGAGGCGGCCATGACCGCGCCCAAGTTCGGGGCAGCCCGACCATCCGCTCGACAACCTCACGGTCATCGTCGACTACAACAAGATCCAGCTCGATGACTTCACGGCCAAGATCTGCGACCTGGAGCCCCTCGTGGCCAAGTGGCAGGCCTTCGGCTGGCCCGCGGTCGAGATCGACGGGCACGACTTCGGGCAGATCGAAAAGGCACTCGATCAGGCCGAGGCCACCCACGGCGTGCCGAGCCTCATCGTCGCCCACACGGTGAAGGGCAAGGGCGTGTCGTTCATGGAGAACAATCCCGAGTGGCACGGGAAGTCGCCCAAGCCCGAGGAGGCGATGGCGGCCATCCGCGAGATCCTCGGCGTGACCGAGGCCGCCTGGCCCGACTACCTCGCCACCGACACCACCACCCGCGCCATCGTCGACGAGCTGCGCGGGCTCGGCAAGAAGTAGGAGGAACGCGTGCCGGCCAAGGCCTCCCGCGCGGCGTTCGGTGAAGCCCTGCTCGACCTCGGCGCCCGCGACGAGCGGATCGTCACCCTCGACGCCGACCTCTCGAAGTCGACGATGACGGTCGGGTTCGCCAAGAAGTATCCGGGTCGCGCCTTCAACCTCGGCATCGCCGAGTCCAACATGATCGGCGTGGGCGCCGGCCTGGCCCTGACCGGTCGCATCCCCTTCGTGTGCTCCTTCGCCTGCTTCGTGGTCGGCCGCTTCGAGACGATCCGGATCTCGGTGGCCTACACCAGCGCCAACGTGAAGATCGTCGGCACCCACGCCGGCATCGCGATCGGCGAGGACGGCTACAGCCAGATGGGGCTGGAGGACATCGCCTGTCTGCGCGCCCTGCCCAACGTGATGATCGTGCAGCCGGCCGACGAGGTGGAGACGAAGCAGGTCATCGCGTGGGCGGTCGAGCACCAGGGGCCGGTCTACCTGCGGCTGACGCGCCAGAACCTGGAGCCGGTCTCGCCGGAGGGCTACCGGTTCCTGGTTGGCCGCTGGGCCACGCTGCGCGCCGGCACCGATGTCACCGTGATCGCCAGCGGCGGCACCGTGTTCAACGCGCTCCAGGCGGCCACGCGGCTGGAGGCCGACGGCATCTCGGCCGAGGTGATCAACGCGGCGTCGATCAAGCCGCTGGACGAGGACGCGCTGGTGCGGTCGGCCACGCGCACCCGCCGCGTGGTCACCGTCGAGGACCACGCGATCGCCGGCGGGCTCGGCGGGGCAGTGGCCGAGGCGCTGGGTGAGCTGTGCCCGACGCCGCTCAAGCGGCTGGGCGTGATCGGCTTCGGCGAGTCCGGCGACGCCAAGGGGCTCTACGCCAAGCACGGCCTCGACCCCGACGGCATCCGCGCCAGCGTGAAGAAGTTCGTCGGCCGGTAGACGTCGGCGCTGGGCTCGATCCACCCCACCGCCTTGACCGGCCCCCGTCGGTCTACTAGGCTCGCGGCCAGCGTGTCACACGACCGCGCCCTGTCCACCCCAGCCCGCAGCGCCGAGGAGAGAGCCATGCGCACCACCCGCCGGACGTTCCTGACCACGGGCACCGCCGCCGCCACCGTGATGCTGGCCTCGCGGGCCTTCGCGCAGTGGCAGCCCAGCCCGCGCTACCCCGACCCGGCCGTGCAGGTGGTCGATCCGAGCTTCGCGCGGTATCGCCTGGGCCTGGCCAAGGTCGAGCGCCTGGCCACCGGGTTTCGCTGGTCGGAGGGGCCCGTGTGGTTCGGCGACGGGCGCTACCTGCTCTGGAGCGACATCCCCAACAACCGGATCATGCGGTGGGACGAGGAGACCGGTGCCACCAGCGTGTTCCGCAAGCCGTCGAACTTCTCCAACGGCAACACGCGTGACCGCCAGGGCCGGCTGCTCACGTGCGAGCACGGCGGCCGGCGGGTGACCCGCACCGAGTACGACGGCACCGTCACCGTGGTGGCCGACCGCTTCCAGGGCAAGCCGCTGAACTCGCCGAACGACATCGTCTGCAAGTCGGACGGCTCGATCTGGTTCACCGACCCGCCGTTCGGCATCCTGGGCTTCTACGAGGGCTACATCGCCAAGCCGGAGCTGCCGACCAACGTCTACCGGGTCGACGGCAAGACGGGCCAGCTCACGGTGGCGACGGGCGACGTCGGCCGGCCCAACGGGCTGGCCTTCTCGCCCGACGAGTCCAGGCTCTACGTCGTCGAGGCCGCGCTCACCCCGCGCGTCATCCAGGTGTTCGACGTGCTCGACGGCGGCACCCGCCTGGCCAACAAGCGCCCGTTCATCGACGCCGGCCCCGGCACCCCCGACGGCTTCCGCTGTGACGTCGACGGCAACCTCTGGTGCGGCTGGGGCATGGGCAAGGAGGGGCTCGACGGCGTGTCGGTCTTCAACCCGGACGGCAAGCTCATCGGGCGCATCGACCTGCCCGAGCGCTGCGCGAACCTCTGCTTCGGGGGCACCTATCGCAACCGGCTGTTCATGCCGGCCAGCACGTCGCTTTACTCGCTCTACGTCAACACCCAGGGCGCGCTCGGGGGCTGAGCGGTGGCGGCCTACCAGCTCACGAATGTCCGCGTCCTCGACGGCACCGGCCGGGAGCCGTTCGCCGGGAGCGTGCGCGTGGAGGGCAACCGCATCTCGGCCGTCACGGCCGGGGCCGCGGCGCCGGCGGCCGCCGACGCCATCGTGATCGACGGCGGCGGCGCCACGCTGATGCCCGGGCTGATCGAGTCGCACGCCCACATCGGCCTGGCCGACGCCGCCTCCACCGAGCTGACGCGCCTGCCGCCCGAGGAGCACATGCTGCTCACCGTGCGCAACGCCCGGACCATGCTCGACTGCGGCTACACCAGCGCCTTCTCGGCGGCGGCCCCCAAGGCGCGGCTGGACGTCGTCCTCAAGCGCGAGATCGAGGCCGGGCGCGTGCCGGGGCCGCGGCTGCTCGCCAACGGCCCCGAGATCACGGTGTCGGGTGGGCTCGGCGACGCCAACCTCCTGCATCTGCCCCACTACGACACGCCGACGTTCGCCTGGGTGGCCGACGGCCCCGACGCCATCCGCCGCGTGTGCCGCATCCTCGCCCGCGAGGGCGTCGATCTCCTCAAGCTGAACCTGTCCGGCGATCTGGGGACGTCCAGCTTTCCCTCCGAGGCCACGCCGATGACGGAGGTCGAGGTGGCCGCCGCCATGGAGGTGGCGCGGGCGGCCGGGCTGCGCGTGGCCGCCCACTGTCGCAGCGCGGACTCCGTGATGCTCGCGCTCCGCCACGGCGTCGAGGTCATCTATCACGCCAACTACGCCGACGAGCGGGCGCTGGACGCGCTGGAGGCCGCCCGCGACCGCGTCTTCGTGGGCCCCGCGCTCGGCCTCACCTACAACTTGAGCCAGGCGCCCGGCCTCCCCGCCTCCCGCGCGCGGGCCTTCCAGCACGAGCTCGACGTGTCGATCGACGTGGTCGGCCGCTTGCGCAAGCGGGGCATCCGCGTCCTGCCCGGCGGCGACTACGGCTTCCCAGCCACGCCGCACGGCACCTACGCGCGCGATCTCTGGCTCTTCGTCGAGGTCCTCGGCTTCACGCCGATGGAGACGCTCGTCGCGGCCACCCGTCTGGGCGGCGAGCTCATGGGCCTCCCCGGCGAGCTCGGCGTCGTCCAGCTGGGCGCGCTCGCCGATCTGCTGCTGGTCGACGGCGATCCCCTTACCGACATCGCCATCCTCCAGGACCGCGCCAACATCAAGATGATCATGAAGGACGGCGTGCTCCACAAGGCTCTGCTAGAATCCGGCCCTCAATCCCCGTCACCCCGGAGGACTCAGCCATGAGGCGCTCGATCCGGATCACGGCCCTGTCCCTGTCGCTCGTCATCGCGGTCGGCGCGCTGGCCACCCCCGCCGGGGCCCAGACGAAGAACGAGCTGGTGGTCGTCTTGTCGAGCTTCTCGGGGGAAACACTCGACCCGGTCCTGCAGGGTCACATCGTGAAGTACTACCTGTCGCCCATGTTCGACTACCTGGTCGGAACGACGCCCGACGGCACGCCGTCGCCGGCCGGTGGCATCGCGATCAAGTGGGAGAACTCGGCCGATCACAAGCGGTGGACCTTTCACCTGCGCAAGGGCGTCAAGTTCCACAACGGCGACGACCTGACCTCCGAGGACGTGAAGTTCAGCCTGCAGCGGGCCATCGGCAAGCGCTCGACCACCGGCTACGCGGGGCCGCTGCGCACGCTGATCCAGGACATCGAGACCCCGGCGCCGGACCGCGTCGTCATCGTGACCAAGGAGTCGACGCTGATCATCCCGACCTACCTGTCGCGGTCGCTGTCGACCGAGGGCATGGTGCTGCCGAAGAAGTACATCGAGGCCAACGGCGACGACGTGTTCGCCCGCAAGCCGGTCGGCAGCGGTCCCTACAAGTTCGTGGAGCAGGTCACGGGGGCCCACATCAAGCTGACCGCGATGGACAGCCACTGGCGCATCGGCACCCCGAAGTACAAGAACCTCACGTTCAAGCTGGTGCCCGAGGAGACCACCCGCATCGCGCTGCTGCGCCGCGGTGAGGGCGACGTCGTCGAGATCAGCCGGGAACGGGTCAAGGAGCTGCAGAAGGAAGGCTACCCGATGCACTTCCGCAAGGAAGAGGCCATCCTGCACGCCTAGTGGGTCCTCGGCCCCGACGGCCGCGTCGGTCCGACGAAGGACAAGCGCGTACGCGAGGCCCTGAACCTCGCCGTCGACCGCAACGAGATCGCCCAGTCGATCTTCGGGGGCCACGCCGAGCCGGCCGCCATCCCGATGGGCCTGTCGTGGTCGTTCAAGGACGTGGGCTTCAAGGTGACGCCGGACATGCAGTACCCCTACGACGTCGCCCGCGCCAAGAAGCTGCTGGCCGAGGCCGGCCACGCCAACGGCTTCCCCCTCGACATCTACGCCTACCAGCTGCCCGGGCCTGCCCGAGGGCAAGGCCTTCGCCGAGGCGCTGGCCGGCTACTGGGAGAAGGTCGGCGTGAAGCCCAAGCTGATCCCGGTCGACTACGCCGCCTTCCGGAAGCTCTGGGTGGACCGCAAGGCGCCGGAGGCCGTCGGCTACTACAACATCGCCAACCGCGACTGGATCGGCACCTACGCCCTGCTCGAGAAGATGGCGTACAGCCCGTCGAAGTCCAACGATACCGCCAACGACCCCGAGGTCGACGCGATGATCGCCCAGGTCATGCGTCAGACCGACCGCGAGAAGATCAACACGCTGATGCGGAACATCTTCACACGGCTGCGCAGCGAGCACGTCGGCGTCCCGGTCGTCTACCTCCACTCGCCCTACGCGACGTCCAAGACGCTCGGCAAGTGGACCCCGGGCACCGTGATGTACGACCTGTTCCTCGAGCAGCTCGCGGCCGGCAAGTAGCCGGCGGGGGTGACGGCGGCGGGGGGCGACGGCTCCCCGCCGCCGACCACGCATGATCCGCTTCGTCCTCTCCCGGCTCGTGCAGTCGCTGATCGCGCTGGCCATCCTCTCGGTCGTGGTGTTCGTGCTGGCCCGCTCCACCGGCGACCCCTGCACATGATCCTGCCGATGTCGGCGACCGAGGAGGACTTCGACAACGCCCGCCGCTACCTCGGCCTCGATCGTCCCTACGTCGAGCAGTACCTGACCTTCGTCGGCCGGGCGGTGACCGGCGACTTCGGCACCTCGATCCGGGCCCGGCGGCCGGTCAACGAGCTGCTGCGCGAGCGGCTGCCCAACTCGCTCAAGCTGGCCCTGTTCGCCATGAGCGATCTCTCTGGCCATGGCGTTCCCCCTCGGCGTCCTGGCCGCGGTGAACAAGGGCACCGGCATCGACCGCGCGGCCCAGATCATCTCGGTGCTCGGCCAGTCGCTGCCGACGTTCTGGGTGGCGATCATCCTGGTCGAGTTCGTGGCCGGGCGGCTGCAGTGGCTGCCCGCCGGCGGCAACGAGGGGCTCGCCAGCTACGTCCTGCCCGGCTTCACGCTCGGCTGGTTCGTGGTGGCGGGGCTGATGCGGCTGCTCCGCTCCGGCATGCTGGAGGTGCTCGACTCCGAGTACGTCAAGCTGGCCCGCGTCAAAGGCGTGGTCGAGCGCCGGGTGGTCTGGATGCACGCCCTCAAGAACGCGCTCATTCCCGTCGTCACCTTCGCCGGGATCTACTTCTCGATCCTGGTGACCACGGCCATCGTGGTGGAGACGGTGTTCGCCTGGCCCGGCCTCGGCCGGCTCGCCTACGAGGGCATCAGCTCGCGCGACTTCCCGGTGATCCAGGCCGTCGTGCTCACCACCGCCGCCATCGTCGCCGTGGTCAGCCTCGGCGTCGACTCCTGTACGCCTTCATCGACCCGCGCATCCGCTACGCCCGGTGAGCCGGCATGGCCGCTGACCCGGCCGGCTCCTCCGCTCGCGCTCCCGGCGACGCCGGCCAGCCCGGCCGCGGCCGCGCGCGGGCGACGGCTGCCGTTGATCCCGCTCGGCATCATCACCGCGTTCGTCGTGGTGGCGATCCTGGCCCCGCTGCTCGAGCCCGGCCAGTCCCTACGAGCAGTCGCTCCGCCGTCGCTTCACGCCGCCGGTCTGGGACGAGCGCGGCAGCTGGGCGCATCCCCTCGGCACCGACCGGCTCGGGCGCGACATGCTGGCTCGCGCATCATGTGCGGCGCCCGGGTGTCGCTGGCCGCCGGCGTGGTGACCGTGCTGCTGGCCAGCGGTCATCGGCGCCGCCATCGGCCTCGTGGCCGGCTACTACGGCGGCCGCGTCGACGCCGTCGCTCATGCGCGTGACCGACGCCACCATGTCGTTCCCGGTGATCCTGCTCGCGCTGATCCTCGCCGTCACCGTCGGGCCCGAGCTTCTCCAACGTGGTCCTGGCCATCGCGGTGATCCTGTGGGCGCGCTACGCGCGCGTCATCCGCGGCCAGGTGCTGACGCTGATGGAGCTCGACTTCATCGCCCAGGCCCGCATCGCCGGCGCCGGCGGCTGGCGGATCATCACGCGCCACCTGGCGCCCAACACGATGAACACGCTGGTCGTGCTGGTGACGCTGCAGATCGGCTACGTCATCATCGTCGAGGCCGTCGCTGTCGTTCCTGGGCGCGGGCATCCCACCGCCGACGCCGGCCTGGGGCTCGATGATCGCCGAGGGGCGGGATTTCGTGACCAGCGCCTGGTGGGTGTCGTTCCTGCCCGGGCTCGCCATCCTGCTCGTCGTCCTCGCCTTCAACCTGCTCGGCGACTGGCTGCGCGACACCCTCGACCCCAAGCTCCGCCAGCTCTGAGGCAGCGGCACCCGTGGCCATCGCCCGTCATCGACGTCCGCGACCTCCGCACCCACATCGTCACCCGCTGGGGCACGATCAAGGCCGTCGACGGCGTGTCGTTCGCGGTGGCCGAGGGCGAGACGCTCGGGACTGGTCGGCGAATCCGGCTCCGGCAAGAGCATGACCTGCCTCAGCCTGGTCCGGCTGGTGCCGCGGCCGGCCGCGCGCATCGTCGGCGGCCAGCGTCCTGCTCGACGGCGAGGATCTCCTGACCAAGAGCGAGGACGAGATGCAGCGGATCCGCGGCCGCCGGGTCGCCATGATCCTGCAGGACCCGATGAGCTCGCTCAACCCGGTGTTCTCCATCGGCATGCAGGTGCGGGAGCCGGTGGCCATGTACCACGGCCTGCGCGGCCGCGGCGCTCACCGCGCGGGCCACCGAGCTGCTGGCCTCCGTGCGCATCCCCTCGCCCGGCGGCGCGGCTGCGCGCCTTCCCGCACCAGCTCTCGGGCGGCATGCGCCAGCGCGTCGTCGGCGCCATGGCCATCGCCGCCCCGCCGCGGCTGCTCATCGCCGACGAGCCGACGACCAGCCTCGACCTCACCATCCAGGCCCAGTATCTCGGGCTGCTGAAGGAGCTCCAGGAGCGCCAGCGGCTGGCGATGATCTTCGTCACCCACAACCTCGGCATCGTGGCGCGGATGTGCGACCGTGTCGCGGTGATGTACGCGCGGGCGCATCGTGGAGATCGGCCCGGTGCGCGGGGTCTTCACGGCGCCGGCTCATCCGTACACGCGGGCGCTGCTGGACGTCGATCCCGCGCCTCGGGGCCCGGCGCGACCGCCTGACGACCATCGAGGGCAGCCGCCGGACCTGGCCAACCTGCCGGCCGGCTGCGCGTTCGCGCCGCGCTGCCCGCACGCCATGGACCGCTGCCGGGTGGAGGCGCCCGGCTGAGACGCTGGTCGTCCCCGGCCACGCGACACGATGCTGGCTGAACGCTCCCCGCGTGAGGCCGCGCCGGTGACGCCGCTGCTCGAGGTCGAGCGCCTCACCAAGCACTTCGCGGTGCGGCGCGGGCTGTTCGGCTGGACACCGCCACCTCGTCCGCGCCGTCGACGCCGTCTCGTTCGCGCTCGCGGCCGGCGACACCCTGGGACTGGTGGGCGAGTCGGGCTGCGGCAAGACCACGACGTCGCGGCTGATCCTCGGCCTCGAGCGGCCCACGGCCGGCGCCATCCGCTTCGAGGGGCGCGGACGTGCTCGCGCACGACCGCGAGGGGCGGCGCCACTACCGCCGCTCCGTTCAGGCCGTCTTCCAGGATCCGTACGCCTCGCTCGACCCGCGGATGCGCGTGGCCACCATCGTGGCCGAGCCGCTCGTGATCAACGACGACGCTCGACCGCGGATGCCCGCCGCCGCCGCGTGGCCGAGCTGCTGGAGCTGGTCGGGCTCCCCGAGCGGTCGACGGCGCTGTTCCCTCACGAGTTCTCGGGCGGGCAGCGCCAGCGCATCGCCATCGCCCGCGCGCTGGCCCTGTCGCCGCGGCTCATCGTGCTCGACGAGCCCGTCTCGGCCCTGGACGTCTCGATCCGCGCCCAGATCCTCAATCTGTTGACGCGATCTGCAGAAGCGCCTGGGCGTGTCCTACCTGTTCATCGCCCACGACCTCGCCGCCGTGGCCCACATGAGCCGCAGCATCGCCGTCATGTACCTGGGCCAGATCGTCGAATGGGGCGAGGCCGACCTGGTCGCGCTCGCGCCCCGGCATCCGTACACGCAGGCGCTCTTCACGGCCGCGCTGCCCGCTCGACGTCGACGCGCCGCGCCAGGAGACGGCCCTGTCCGGCGAGGTGCCGAGCCCGCTGGCCCCGCCCGGCGGCTGCCGCTTCCACACGCGCTGTCCCGCGGTGATGCCGCAGTGTGCGACGCAGGAGCCGGCGCTCCGTTCGGTGGACGGCCGGCTGGTGGCGTGTCACCTGTACTGACGTACCATTGCCCCACGCACGAGGAGGAGCTCCCATGAAGGCGACAGCAGCCGTGCTCTACGAGCTCAAGAAGCCCCTGGTCATCGAAGACGTCGAGCTGCTCGATCCGGGCCCGTACGAGGTGCAGGTCCGGTGGGCGGCCAACGGCGTCTGCCACAGCGACTTTCACGTGATCACCGGCGACGCGCCCCATCCGTTGCCGGTCGTGCTCGGCCACGAGGCGGCCGGGGTGGTCGAGCGCATCGGGCCCGGGGTCGAGACGGTCAAGCCCGGCGACCACGTGTGCTCGAGCTACATCCCGTCCTGCGGCCGCTGCAGCTACTGCATCGGCGGCCAGCCCACGATGTGCGCGCTCCGTGACAAGCCGCGCTGGTTCATGCTCGACGGGACCTCGCGCTTCCGGAAGGGTGCGACCAGCCTGCACCACTATCTGCAGGTGGCCGGCTACGCCACCCACTCCGTGCTGCCGGAGGTGAGCGTCATCCCGATCCGCAAGGACGTCCCGCTCGACGTCGCCTGCCTGGTGAGCTGTGGTGTGCTGGCCGGCGCTGGCCCCGTCTTCAACCGCGCCAAGGTGCCGCCGGGCGCCAGCGTGGCCGTGTGGGGGTGCGGCGGCGTGGGGCTGAATACGATCCAGGCCGCGCGGCTCGTGGGCGCCGGCAAGATCATCGCCGTCGACGTCATGCCGCAGAAGCTGGCCTGGGCCGAGGAGTTCGGCGCCACCCACGTGGTGAACGCCGCCACCGAGGACCCGGTCGCGCGCGTGCAGGCAATCAGCGGCACCGGCGGTGTCGACTACGCCTTCGAGATCGTCGGTACCCAGGCCACCATGGAGCAGGCACTGCTCGCTACCCACCGGGGCGGCACCTGCGTCGTCGTCGGCGTCTCCCCCGCCGGCACCCGGCTGTCGCTCGACCCCAGCCTGTTCCTGCAGCAGCGCATCCTCACCGGCAGCTCCTTCGGCGGCGGCCATCAGCGCACCGACGTGCCGATGCTGATCGACCTCTACATGTCCGGCCGCTACAAGCTCGACGAGATGATCACGCGGCGCATCCCGCTGAGCGACCTCAACCACGCCTTCGACCGGATGCTGAAGGGCGAGGTCAAGCGCAGCGTCGTCGTGTACGAGTAGTCGGCGCCGGGAGCGGGCCGGCCGCCGCCGGTCCGCTCCCGGACGCGACTACGGGTCGCGGTGCGGCTTGATCGCCGTGGCCAGGACGGCGTCCATCGGCACCTGGTACGCGCCGCCGCTCGAGTAGCCGGCCATGGCCTCCCGGATCGACTCGCGGATCGCCGTCAGCGCCTCCGGGCGCTGGGCCCGCAGGGTGGCCCCGGCGCGAACGGTGGCGTTGAGCACGGTCTCGAACAGGTCGTCGGCGCCGGGCAGCTCCCAGAGCTGTGGCACCTTCGTGATGGAGATCGCCTCGAAGCCCGCCCGCGCCAGACTCTCGTGGGACTGGCCAGGATCGCTGAAGAGAAAGAAGCTGGGGCCGACCGGCAACCCGACGTCGAGGGATCCGTGGCGCTGGATCGCCCCGTACACGGTGCCGAGACCCTTGGCCACCGAGGGCACGTCCCACACGGTGAACGCGAGGCGCCCGGCACCGCGCAACACGCGAAATGCCTCGCGAAGGAAGAGGTCGGGCTCGGGGAAGTGCGGCATGCCGTAGTTGCTGATCACGACGTCGAAGCTCGCCGACTCGAACGGCAGCGCGCCGGCGTCGCCTTGCTCGAAGGTGACGCTCGGATACCGGCGGCGAGCCCGCTCCAGCTGCTGCCGGGAGAAGTCGACGCCGACGACCCGGGCCACGCGGGGTGCCGCCGCTCCCGCCACGTACCCCGGGCCCGTGGCCACGTCGAGGACGTGGTCGCCGTCACCGAGGTGGACCGCGTCGAGCAGCGCGCCGATGGACCGGGTCGTGATTCTCGAGAAGTAGTCGTCGTACTGGGCGCACACCGCCGAGTCTTCCCAGCCACGGCGCTCGAAGTCGCCGAACGATTCAGCCATCCCGGCCATCTCCTTCCGTCATCGTGCACGTGAGCCATACGCTGCCCTCCGTCACCGCCCAGGGTCAAGCACCGTCAGCGGGCCAGGAGCAGGCAGGCGGCGCCGAGGCAGGCCAGCAGGGCGGCGGCGAGGCGACGCCCGGGGTCGGGCTCGCGAAATAGCGTCGAGCCCAGCACGACGGCGATGACGGCGGACATCCGGCGGACGGCGTTGACGTAGGCGGCGGGGGCGGAGGTCAGCGCGGTGGTCTGCAGGCCGGTGCCCGTCACGCCGAGCAGGCCGTGGCCCACCAGCGTCACGAGGTTGGCCGGACGGAAGCCGGCCCGAACGCCGGTGGGCGTGGTGGCGAGGGCGAGACTGCCGGCCAGCGCGGCGGTCACGCCGTGCGAGTACAGCAGGTAGGTCGGCGGCCCCAGGGCCAGCGCACCCCAGCGGTCGATCGAGGCGACGATGCCCAGCAGGATGGCCGCGCCGAGCGCGTCCAGTGCGTCGCGCCGCGCGAACAGCGCACGCAGCCGTCCGACGACCCCGGCCCCGCCGGCCAGGGTCACGGTCCCCGTCACCGCGAGGGCCAGCCCCAGCCATCCGAGCGGGCTCGGCAGGGTTCCCGAGAGGACGGCGTCGGGGATCACCGTGAAGACCGGGCTGAGAGCGAAGACGGCGCCGACGATCGAGATGTCGCCGCGCGAGCTCGCCCGGGCCAGCAGCCCGTTCATCACCGCCACGAAGATCGCCGACACCACGATGGCCACCCACGCCCGGCCGTCCGGCATGGCGACGGACCGTCCGGTGACGACGAAGAAGATGAGCCAGGCCGTCACCGCCACCGTCTGGTTGGAGGCGACGATGACCAGCACGGGAATGCCCTGGGCCCGCGCCTTGACGACGGCGAACTGCGCAGCCTGGGTCACTGCGGCGCCCAGCGAGAGCGCGAACCAGCTCAAGGGACGGCGGGGGCGGAGCGGGGGCCATCGCGCGGCCCCATGCGGCTCAGTGGCTCGTGGGGACGGTCGGATGCCCGGCGGCAGCGTCCGCGATGGCGTGGTCGTTGTCGGCCGGCACCGCGCCGCTGACGCCGACCGCGCCGACCACCCGGCCGTCCTCGACGACCGGCACGCCCCCCTTGCCGAAGACGAAGGCGTAGTCGCCCAGCGTGGCCACGTTGTCGGCGAAGAGCATCCGCCGGGTGAAGCGCTCCTCCAGGTCCTGCGTGCTCGCCCGGAAGCCGGCCGCCGCGTTGGCCTTGGCGCGGGCGATCTCCGGCGTCACCCACAGGGCGCCGTCCATCCGGTCGCACGCGATCAGATGGCCGGCCTCGTCGACGACGGCGATGGCGACTTCGAAGCCGAGCTCGCGCGCCTTGCCGATCCCGCGACCGATGCAGACGCGCGCCTGCTCGAGCGACAGCGCGGTCACGGCAGGTCGACCCAGACCTCGCCCCCCTCGACGCGGACCGCGTACGACGGCACCGGCGCGCCCCGCTGGGGGAACATGCACTGGCCGGTGCGGACGTCGTACATCCAGCCGTGCCACGGACACGCCAGCCGCGTGCCCTTCAGGATGCCCTCGCCGAGCGGCCCGCCCTGGTGGGTGCAGGCATCGCCGATCGCATGCACCTGCTCGCCGATCCGTACCAGTGCGACCGGGATGCCGTTGAGCGTGACCGAGACCGGGCGTTCGGGGGCCAGGTCGGCGAGGGCCGCGGCGCGGACCTCGCTCACAGGTCCTCCTTGGCGACGAACGCGCGGAAGAGTCCGCTCATGTACTGCCAGCGCATCTCGGCCGCCTGCCGCACCTGATCGAGCGCCTCGTCCTTCATGGCGTCGGTCACACAATGCCGCTCGACGATCTGGTAGCCGCGCTCGCCGTGGACCTCGTCGGCCTCGATGTGGATGGCGAAGAACTCCACCTCGCGGTCGTTGAAACCGTAGTGGGTCCGGAGGGGCGGCAGGTTGCGCTTGTAGATACCCGGCACCTGCGACTCCAGCCCCACCAGCAGTCCGGCGGCGGCGATGTGGAAGGGCCGCCGCGACGTCTCGTAGCACCACGCGGTGAGGGCGCGCGTCGTCGGCAGCTGCCGCGTCGTCTCCACCTGGTGCCGGCTGACGCCGCACGCCTCGCCGAAGCGGATCAGCAGGTCGACGTGCTTCACGCCCGACTCCTCCTCGACGATGTTCTCGAGCAGGAAATCGCGGGCGTCGGCGTCCGGACACTCGGCGTAGACCGCCGCGCACCAGCGCGGAAACTGCGAGACGTACTGGTAGTGCTGGGCCACCCAGGCGCCGATCTGGTCCCGGGTCAGCTCGCCCTTCACCCACTTCTCGGTGAACGGGTTGAGGCGGCTGTGCCGCGCGTTGACGGCCTGCTCCAGCTGCGTCCGGAAACCGCTGGTGGCGCTCATGGGTCCCTCCCGTCGCGGCCGAATGATCGGCCGGGTGGCCCCGGCCGTCAAGCCCGGGGCGTGGTCCGCGCGCTCCGAATCACTCCGACATCTTCAGCAGCAGGCCGTTCTGCCGGGCCCGCTCCACCGCCGCCCGGAACGCCCAATGGGCGAGCACGGCGTAGACGGCCGACAGCGCGAAGCCGGTGGCGAGCGGCGAGGCGAACTCGGGGGCGAAGCCGAAGTGCGCCCGGTAGGCATCGAGGAAATACGTGAGCGGAATGGCGCGCGGCCACCGCGGCCACCGGTGCCGGCAGCACTGACACCGGGTAGTAGATGCCGGCCAGCACCAGTACCAGATTCGTGCTGGCCCAGGCGAAAGCCTCGGCCCGCGAGCCGAACAGGGTGATCAGCGCGCAGACCAGCACTCCGACGATCCACGCGGTGAGGAAGCAGCCGGCCAGGAAGGCGGCGACCGCCCCCATCCCCGGCGCCAGCACCTGGAAGTCGAAGGCCCACGCGCCCAGAGCGGCCAGCAACACGAAGATGACGAAGCCGCGCAGCATCCCGACCAGCCAGGCGCCGACCGTGAGGTGCCGCACGCCGATCGGCGCCATGAACTGGTGCTTGACCGACTTCGACCACACGTCGAGCAACATCGCGTAGGCGACCTCGAGCTGGCACACGTTGATGACCGACAGCGCGATGGTCCCGACCAGCACGAAGGCGCCCTGGGCGGGCGTGAGCCCCAGGAAGCGTGTCATGAGCCCGATCGACAGCACGCCGACTACGGGCCAGAACAGCAGCTCGAAGAAGAAGAAGACGTTGCGCACGCCCATGAGGGCGTTGCGGACGACCACCGCCCACGCGGCCAGCAGCTCAGCGCGCCAGCTCAACGAAGACGTCCTCCAGGTCGGCCTCGTGCACCTGGACGTTGCGCACCACCACGCCCTCGGCCAGGAGCGCACGCAGCAGGTCGGGCAGCCGCTTCTCGGCGTCGTCCACCGTCAGCTCCAGCCAGCCGTCGTCGTGACCGACCCGCAGCACGCCGGGCGCCTCGGCCAACCAGTCCGGACGCGCCGGGTCGAGCTTCAGCGCGATCACGTCCCCGAGGCCGATCTGGCGCTTGAGCGCATCGGCGGTGCCGTGGGCCAGGATGCGGCCGGCCTTGATGAAGCCGATCTCATCGCACAGCTCCTCGGCCTCTCGCATGTAGTGCGTGGTCAGCACGATGGTGACGCCGCGCTCCCGGCGGAGATCGGCCACGTGGCGACGCACGCGCACCGACACGTCGGGATCGAGGCCCAGCGTGGGCTCGTCGAGGAACAGCAGCTCGGGGTCGTTCACGAGCGCCTTGGCCAGCGCCACCCGCTGCTTGATGCCGGTGGAGAGCTCGCTGTAGTGGGCGCGGCGGTAGTCGGTCAACTCGTACTGCTCGATCAGCTCGCCCACCCGCCGGCGCAACCGCGCGCCGGCCAGCCCGTAGAGCCGCCCGTAGAACTCGACGATCTCCTCGACCTTCAGACTCCACAGGAACGAGGGGCGCCCGCTGGCCATGTTGATGCGCCGCCGCAGCGCCTTGGCGTCGCGGGTGACGTCGAGGCCGAGGATATGGGCGTGGCCGCCGTCGGGAACCAGCAGCGTGGCCAGGATCGACAGGAACGTCGTCTTGCCGGCGCCGTTGGGCCCCAGCAGCCCGACGATGCTGCCGCGCCGGACCGCCAGCGAGGCGCCGCGGAGGGCGGGCGTCTCGCGGCGGCGCAGCCATCCCGAGCGGAAGGTCTTGGTCACCTCGCGGGCGTCGATCGCGAGCGAGGACTCCGAGGCGGGCCGCGCCATATCGCGATGGTAACATGCGCGCATGACGGCTCCCGGCGACGTCGAGGAGGCCAACGCGGCTTTCTACCGGGCTTTCGAGGCGCTCGACCTCGACGAGATGGACGCCGTGTGGGCGCACGGAGAGCACGTGCGATGCGTGCACCCCGGCTGGCCGCTACTGTGCGGGTGGGACGCGGTGCGGGAGTCGTGGCGGCGGATCTTCGAGAACACCCAGGAGATGCGCTTCACTCTGTCCGACGTCACCGTCCACGTCGGCGACGACCTCGCCTGGGTCACCTGCACCGAGAACATCCTGTCCGAGCTGGGCGAGCGCGTCTCGGTCACCGCCATCCTCGCCACCAACCTCTTCGAGCGCGCCCCGACCGGCTGGCGGATCGTCCACCACCACGCCTCCCACGTCCTCGGCGCCGCCCCCTAGAGCCCGGTCAATCCTCTCGGTTGCTGTAGAGCCAGCGCCCGCCGCCCTGGGCCAGTGGGTGCAGGGGCGCGAGCGTCGCGGCGACGCTCCGCGACGGCTCGACGGTGGACACGAGGAAGCAGCGCTCCGGTCCCGCCCACGCCTGGCGCAGGCGCGTCGCGCTCCAGAACACGTCGCGCGCCTCGGGGAAGGTGGCGCCGAAAGCCAGGTTGGACTGCAGCCCCTCGACCACCTGCACGGGCCGGCGCAGGGCCAGCAGGAACGAGGCGCTGTTCTCGAGCGCGCCCTCGTGCACCACGCGGTCGGTCGGCGCCAGTCGCCGCACCAGCGCCTCCGTGATCGGCCGCACCGAGCGCGCACGCGCGAACTGGGCCATCCCCTCGCCCGCCGTGGGCAGGAACGCGATCATGGCGGCGAGGGCGACGCCGACGCCGGCGGCGGGCCACCGTTTCCACACCGCCACCGCCATGGCCGCGGTGGCGGCCGCGAAGACGAGCGCGCTCTTGACCAGCTGCGATACGTAGGCGTCCAGCGGCGGGGACGCCGCCGCCTGTCCCCGCGCGGCCAGGTTGCGCGCCGCCACGTCGAAGTTCTGGAGGGCAGCGGCGGTGACCGGCAGGCGATCGAGCGCGCCCAGCCCGGAGACCAGCGCGAGGCCGGCGAACAGCACGAGCACCGGTACCATCAGGGCGCGCGGCGTCGCCGCGCCGGGCAGGGCCTCGATGCAGTCGTCCCACGCCCGCGCCGCCAGCAGGGCGAGCGCGGGGAATGCGGGCAGCCCGTAGTGCGGCAACCTGAACGGCGAGACCGTGAAGAAGCCGATCACGACGACGGCCCACAGCCCCAGCAGTCCCCACAGCCGGGCGTCGGCGTCGGCCCACGGCGGCCGCAACGCCCGGCGCAGCGCCCACGGCAGGGCCAGCATCCACGGCAGGAACGCCAGCACGGTGACGCCCAGGAACTGGAGCGCCCCCAGCGGCACGTCCTCGTCGGGGAAGAGGCGCTGGCGGGTGAAGTTCAGCAGGTGGTTGTCGACGAGCGTGTACCAGAGGAAGCCGTCGTTGCGCAGCTCCACGGCCAGGTACCACGGCAGCGCGACGCCGACCAGGATCGCGACCCCCCACCACGGCGCCCACACCCCGTACGGCCGCTCGCGCGTGAGCCACAGGAAGAGCCCGACCACGATGAGCGGCCCCACCGCGCCGAGCACGTCCTTGGTGAGCGTCGCCAGCCCCAGGCTTCCGTAGAAGAGCACGAGACCCCAGCGCCCGCCGCCCCGATAGGCCACGATGAACCCGGCGTAGGCCAGCACGATGAACAGGACGAACGGCAGGTCGGGCTTGACCTGACGGCCGAAGACGAACATGCCCAGGTTGGCCGCGGTGAAGAGTGCCGCCAGCAGCCCCACCCGGGGGCCACCCAGGATCATGCCGATCCGGCCCGTCACCGCCGCCACTCCGACCGCGGCCAGCGCCGGCCACACCCGCGCGGCCGCCTCGGTGGGGCCGGCCACCGCGAACGAGGCCGCCATCAGCCAGTACAGCAGGGGCGGCTTGTCGAAGTAACGGACGCCGTCCATCCGCAGCGTGACCCCGTCGCCGGAGTCGCGCACGGTCTGGGCAATGACGGCGTGGAAACCCTCGGGCGGATCGAGGAAGGGCCCGGCGCCGAGCCCGAGCACGTACATCAGGCCGACCGCGAGCAGGGCGAGACCGAACGGGACCCGCGGCACCGGGAGCGCTATCCGCCCGGTCGCGTCAGGTGATCTTCACCACGACCTCGGCCGGCAGCCGGGCCAGGAAGTCGGCCAGGGCCTGCTCGACGTAGCCGCGGTCGCGCGATTCGAGCGTCACCTTCACCTTGTACTCGGGGTTGGAGAACTCCGGGTAGGAACCCAGCTGCAGGAGCGGGAAGTCGGCGAGCAGGTGGTTGAGATAGTCGGCCAGCGTCCCCTCCCCGATCGACACGAACACGTTCTTGAGGTGGATGGGCTGGTCGCGGAACCGCTCCCGGAGGGCGTCGAACTTGGCCCGGAAGATCTCGGGCACGCCGGGCAGCACGTACACGTTGCGCATGAGCACGGTCGGGAAGCGCACGCTCTCGCCGCCGACCAGCTCCGCCCCGTCGGGAATGTCGGCCATGCGCAGCGCCGCCTCGGTGACGGGACCGCGCGAGTACCGCTGGATGAGATCGGCCAGGACCGGATCGCGCACCACCGGGACCGTCATGGCCCGGGCCACGCCTTCCAGGGTGACGTCATCGTGCGTCGGTCCCACCCCGCCCGAGGTGAACACGACGTCAAAGTCGCGGCTGAACTCGGCGACGACCTCGGCGATGAGCTGGACCTCGTCGGGGATCACCGTGATCCGGCGCACGTCGACGCCGAGCGCCCGCAGCTCGCGGCAGAGATAGGCCGCGTTGGCGTCGGCGATCTTGCCGGAGAGGATCTCGTTGCCGATCAGAATGATCCCCGCAGTCTTCGGCATGCCGCTCGAATTCTACGATCGAATTCCGCCCGACGCATGGTTGCGCCCCCCGCTCCGATCCGTCTCTCCGGCTGGGCTCTCGTGCTCGGCGCCTCGTCCGGCTTCGGCGCCGCCGCGGTCCGCGCCCTGGCCGGGGCCGGTCTCGACGTCTTCGGCGTCCACCTCGACCGGCGGACGACGCTGGCGGCCGCCGAGCGCGTCGCCGCCGACGTCGAGGCGCTCGGCCGGCGCGCCCACTTCTTCAACGTCAATGCCGCCGATCCCGAGCGCCGGGCCGAGGTGGTGGTGGCCATGGAACGCGTGCTGGCCGAGAGCGGCCAGACCGGCCGCCTCCGCGTGCTCCTGCACTCGCTGGCCTTCGGCACTCTCAAGCCGTACGTCGCCGACGATCCCGCCGACGCCGTCACGCCCGCCCAGGTCAACATGACGCTCGAGGTCATGGCCCACTCCCTCGTGTACTGGACGCAGGACGTGGTCGCGCGGGGGCTCATGGGTGCCGGCGGTCGTCTGTTCGCGATGACCTCCTCCGGCGGCACCCGGGCGCTGCCGTACTACGGCCCCGTCTCCGCCGCCAAGGCCGCCCTGGAGTCGCACGTCCGCCAGCTCGCCGTCGAGCTGGCGCCGCGTGGGATCACCGCCAATGCGATCCGGGCCGGCGTCACCGCCACCGCGGCCGCGCAGAAGATCCCCGGCTACACCGTGCTGGAGGAGACCGCGCTCCGTCGCAACCCCTCGGGCCGGCTGACGACGCCGGAGGACGTGGCCCGCGCGCTGGTGGCGCTCTCGCACGAGGACACCGCCTGGCTGACGGGTAACGTGATCGGCGTCGACGGCGGCGAAGACGTCGTCGGGTGAACGACTTCCTGCTCGCGGCGATCCTGGGCGTGGTCGAGGGGCTGACCGAGTTCCTGCCGATCAGCTCCACGGCCCACCTGCGCGTCGTGGAGGCGCTGCTCGGCGTCGACATGGCCGACGCCTACTGGAAGACGTTCACGATCGTGATCCAGCTCGGCGCCGTGCTGTGCCTGCCCATCTACTTCCGCGCGCGCCTGGTCGGCTTCGTGCGCACGTTCCCGGGCGGCGCCCGGAGTGACCGGGCTCCGCTCCGCCATCCCCTCACTCTGACCGTGCTCGCCTTTCTCGCCACCGCCATCCCCGCCTACCTGCTGACGGCAGTCATCGGCAAGAATCTCGAGAGCCTGACGATCATGGGGTGGGCGCTGCTCGTCGGCGGCGTCGTGATGTGGGTCGTCGACGTGCTCCACGCCGCTCGCACCAGGGCGGGCCACGACCTGACCGAGCGGCTGGAGCAGATGAGCGTCGCCCAGGCGCTGTGGATCGGCGGCTGCCAGGTCGTGGCCGCGGTGTTCCCCGGCACCTCGAGATCGATGGCCACGATCACCGGCGGCGAGCTGGCCGGCATGAGCCGCCCCGCCGCCCTCGAGTTCTCGTTCTTCCTCTCGATGCCGACCATGGTGGCGGCGACGCTCTACGATCTGCTGCGCGCGCTACGGTCCCCCGGCGGCGGCGCCGGCACCGCGATGCCCCACGACGCGCACGCCTGGGCCGTCCTCGGCCTCGGCTTCGTCGTCTCCTTCGCCGTCGCCTACGCCGTCGTCGCCTGGTTCATGGCCTGGGTCCGCGCCCACGGGTTCATCCCCTTCGCCCTCTACCGCATCATCGCCGGCCTCGCCGTCCTCTACCTCGCCACCACCCACCCCCGCTAGCCAACCGCCGCGCCCCGCGGCCACAGCACGCGCCGCCGACGGAAGTGAAGGCTCTCCCTGAGCTTCCGTTCCCGATGCTCGTGGGCGTTACGCGCGCCCGACCGGCGCCACGGCACGCGTTCCCGCCGGGTGGTGTGGGCGGCGGGGGGACAGGGTCTCCTGCGGTTCCGTTGGCTTCGATCGCGTAAGGCCCCGCGTAGGACCAGGCTCCGACCACCCCTTCGCGCCCACGAGCCGTCTCACGCGGAACCGCAGGGGACCCTGTCCCCCCGCCGCCCACACCACCCGGCGGGAACGCGCGCGGTCTTAGACGGGTCGGACGCGATCGGGCACGGCCTTGGCCAGCCCCGCGACGAGTCGCTCACGCGTGGTCGGCTTGGCGAGCAGGACGTCGACGTGGCGGGCGTGAGCGGCGTCGAGCTCGTCGGCCCAGCCGGTCAGCAGCACCACCGGCACCGAGCGTCGGCGCTTCAGCTCCTCGGCCAGGGCCAGGCCGGTCATGCCGGGCATCCCGAGGTCGGTCACGACCACGTCGGTCGTCTCCTGCTCGAACAGCTCGAGCGCCTCACGGCCGGACGCCGCGCTCATCACGGTGTGACCGGCAGCCACCAGCATGGCCCGGATGACGTCGAGCACCTCCGGCTCGTCCTCGACGACGAGGATCCGTAGCGGGTCCAGGCTCGGCACCAACGTCGGCGGCCGGACGGCCTCGGCGCTGATCGGCGGGAAGGCCAGCGTGAAGGTGGTGCCGACGCCCTCTCGGCTCGTCACGCGGATCGAGCCCCGGTAACGGTGCACGATCTCCTGGGCCAGGCTCAGTCCCAGTCCCGAGCCCCCCTCGCTGGCGCGCGTCGTGAAGAACGGCTCGAAGGCCAGCCGCTGGACCTCGGGGCTCATGCCGCCCCCGGTGTCGGTCACCGAGACCACGGCCCCGTCGCCCTCGCCGCGCACGTGCAGGGTAAGCCGCCCGCCCGACGGCATCGCCGCCAGCGCGTTCTCGAGGATGTTGAGCAGCGCCTCCCGGATCTCGCTGGCCACGGCCAGGATCTGGGGCGTGGGCTCGGCCTTGAGGTCGATCTCGTAGCGGATCCCGCGCCGGGCCGCCTCGTTGTCCCACTGTGGGCGCGTGAGGGCCAGCAGGTGCTCCAGCACGTCGCGGAGCTGCACGCTCTCGGGACCGCGCACACGGGCCGGGCGCGAGTAGTCTTGAAGCCGGCGCACCGTCTCGACGCTGTCGGAGGCGCCCTGGTTGATCACCCGCAGCGCGTGGACCAGCTCGTCGCGATCGATCGCCTCGTCGGCGGCCAGGCGCTCCATCAGCATCTCCGTCCACCCCAGGACCGGGGTCAGCCGGTTGTTGATGTTGTGGGCCACGCCGGCCGCCAGCGAGCCCAGCGTGCGGAACTTCTGCTCGCGGATCAGCCGGAAACGCAGCTCGTGCTCGCGGCTGACGTCGCGGAACACACCGATGCGCTGCACCTCACCGTCGGCGGCGGTGGCCGTGGACAGCGAGACGAGGACGGGCCGCGGATCCCCACCCCGGGTGAGCAGTAGCACCTCGCCCTGCCAGCTCGGCTGGCGCATCTGGCTGGTGAGGGCGGCCACGTCCTGGGAGGTGGCCAGCAGCGCGGTCCACGGCCGCCCGCGCAGCGTCTCGGCCGAGGTGCCCACCATCTCGGCGAACGCTCGATTGGCGAAGACGACCTCGTCGTGGCCGTTGGTCACCACGACGCCCTCGCCGATGCGCCGCACGACGTCGGCCAGCTCACGGGCCTCGGACTGCAGGCGCGCGTGCTCCATGGTGACGGCGATGCGGTCGGCCACGATGCGCAGCAGCCGGTCGGCGCGGGTATCGAGCGGGCGGGCGCGCCGGGCGACCTCCAGCACGCCGATCGCGACACCGCCGACGATGAGCGGGGCCACCATCAGCGAGCGGAAGCCGCCGGCCCGGATGGCCGGGTTGACCACGCGCGGGTCGGCCGAGGCGCCGTCGGGGACGAGCAGCGGCGCCAGCGTGCGCAAGACGATCGCCGCCTCGCCGGCGTCCGCCGGCATGGCGACCCGGCGGCCGTCGCCGCCGAGGCCGGTGGCGGCGCGCCCGTGCAACGCGCGCCGGCCCTCGTCGAGCAGCAGGATGGCGGCGGCGTCGGCGCCGAAGACGCGGGCCACGATCTCGACCATCTTGCTGAGCAGCGCGTCGGGATCGCCGACCGTCAACGCCGCCTCGGCGATCTCCTCGAGGGCCTGGATCTCCGCCGTGCGCCGGCTCAGCAGCCGCCCGGTCACCAGCGTGCGGGTCCGGGCCACCAGCTCCTCGGGCAGGAACGGCTTGATCATGTAGTCGTCGGCGCCGTCGCGGAGGCCGCGGATGCGCGCCGACGGGCTCGACAGCGCGCTCAGGACCAGGATCGGCGTGGTGGCCAGTCCGGGCTGGGCTCGCATGCGCTCGATCACCTCGTAGCCGCTCATCCCGGGCAGCATGAGATCCAGCACGAGCAGGTCCATCTCGGGCGTGCGCTCCAGCGCCGTCAGCGCCGCCTCGCCGGTCGGCACAGATTCGACTTCGTACCCCTCGGCGACCAGCAGGTCGCGCAGCAGCAGGGCGGTGTCGCGGTTGTCCTCGACCACGAGCAGGCGGGCAGCGGGGGTGGCGCTCATCGAAGCACCACGCCGTGACTCTGCAGCGTCGCGGTCACGACCCGGATCAGGTCGTCGGGCGTGAACGGCTTGGTCAGGTAGGCATCGCAGCCGGCGTGCTGTGCGGCCTCGCGCTCCTGCGAGCGTGACAGCGCGGACACCGCGATGATGGGCACGGCGGCGGTCCGTGGGCTCTGGCGCAGCCGGCGAGCGACCTCCCAGCCGCTCAGCCGCGGCAGCATGAGGTCGAGCAGGATGAGCGTGGGTGGCCGCTCGGCGGCTTCCCGGATCGCCTGCTCGCCATCGTCGCAGATGCGGGCCACGCCGCCCAGCATGTCCTCGACGACCAGCCGCATCAGGTCCTGCGTCTGCGGCTCGTCCTCGACGACCAGCACCTCCCGTCCCTCCAGGAACGGCTCGATCGGGCTCGGCTCGGCCGGCACCCCCGCCTCGACGAGCGCCGGCTCCGCCGCCAGTGGCAGCGTGAAGGTGAAGCGACTGCCGCGGTTCTCGCCCTCGCTCTCGGCGCGCACGACGCCGCCGTGCAGCTCGACCAGGCGGCGTACGATGGCCAGCCCCAGGCCGGAGCCGCCGTGGCGGCGCTGCATCGGGGCCTCGACCTGGTAGAAGGGGTCCCAGATTCGCGCCAGC
This sequence comes from uncultured Candidatus Rokubacteria bacterium, assembly GCA_963827505.1. Classification (GTDB taxonomy): domain Bacteria; phylum Methylomirabilota; class Methylomirabilia; order Rokubacteriales; family CSP1-6; genus AR5. Next base: position 222,880 of record CAWHBD010000002.1, read on the forward strand.
TCGTCCTTGGCGATGCCGACGCCTCGGTCCTCGATCGAGACCCACACCTGGTTCCGCTGCTGCGCGGCCGACACCCGCACCAGGCCCCCGTTCGAGCTGAACTTCACGCCGTTGCCGACCAGGTTGACGAGGATCTGCTGCAGGCGCGAGGGATCGGCGTTCACGAGCGGCAGGTCGGCCGGCACCGCGTTGTCGATGCGGATCTCCTTGGCGTGGGCCGCCACCCCCACCACGGCCACCACCTGGTCGACGATCTGGCGTACCCGGGTCGGCCGCGCGTTCAGCTCGACGCGGCCGGCCTCCAGCCGCGAGACGTCCAGCAGGTCGTTGATCAGGTCGCTGAGGCGCTGGGCGCTGCGGAAGATCGCCTCCTGGTGCTCGAGCTGGCGAGGGCTGAGGGGCCCGTGGACCTGGCGCGAGAGCAGCCGGCTGTAGCCGATGATGGCGGTGAGCGGCGTGCGCAGCTCGTGGCTGACCATCGCCAGGAACTCGCTCTTGAGCTGGTCCAGGCGCCGCAGCTCCTCGTTCACCTGGGCCAGCGCCCGGGCCTCGCGGTCCTTCTGGGCGTACTCGGTCTCGTACTCCCGGACCAGGCCCGCTGTCTCGATGAAGACCTTGTAGCGCCCTCGCAGGAGCAGAAACGTAAAGGTGGCCGCCGCCACCAGCCAGTCGACCACGACCAGGCTCACCCCCACGCTCTCCCCCGGCGACCACGGGCCCGCCCAGATGCGGACGGCCGCCCGGAGCCCGATGGCGAGGAAGACCAGCGCGAAGACCATACCGAGCGGTTCCACGCGCTGCGAGGCACGCCGATGGATGGCGCGCACGATGAGAATGGCAACGCCGAAGGCCGAGGTCGCGAGGACCAGGTTGGCCAGCCAGTAAAACATCTCGACGGACGGGAGAGTCATTCAGGCCGTTCTCCTGACGACTCTTCCCATCATACACACGGAGGCCGTGGGCGGAGGAGCCCAAGTCATTGACACTGTGAAACTTTTTACCCAAGGGCGTCCGTGGGGCCGTCGGCCGGACGCGTACACGGGCTTACAACGGCCGTCGGACCCTTGTCACCCGGGACGTCGGCGGACGGCCATTGCAAAAGCGGGGCGCTGGGAAGTGTCTGCCACACCCGATAGGTTGGCGTGGCCGTTGTACGGCATGTCGGTTGCTACCTAGGCGGTCATGCTTCGATCACGATCCGGCTGGGTGCGAGTACTGCAGCTCTACGCCCTCGACGAGGACGCCGCCGACCCCATGGGCAGGCACATCGAGGACTTGCTGCTCGACGCCAGGGTTCATGCCCGCTCCCGCTTTCGCAGCCTCGCCGATCCCCGCCGCTTCGCACACTACGCCGTGCACAACTCCGAGGACGCGCCCGGTTTACCGCTGGTATCCGGCGAGCACACGCTGATCGCTGTTCGCGAGTTTCGACGGGTGCCGCTTGACGCCTCGTCCCTGGCCCTTACGGTCTTCACCGCGCGGCCGGGACGGGCGGCAACGGTGGTGGCGGCCCTGGCCCACTTCCTCGAGCGCGCCGTCGGGCTCTACCAGCCGGGCTACGTGCTCGTAGCCCACTCTCGGGAGGATCCGCGCACCTCGCTGCTCCTGACCGCGGTCCGCGACGCCGCGCTGCTGGGCGCGGCAGCCTCGGCTGCCTTCACCCTTGACGGTCTGCTGCCCGAACTGGCACCTCTGCTCCTCGGGCCGCCGGAGAGCTACGACTACTGCCCCGAGTCGGAGGCCGTCTCGACGGTCGGGGCCGTCTCGCCGTACGCGGTGTGATCGAGCGGGCGGGGCCGCCCCTCAGCCGAGGAAGCGCAGGAGCCAATCCCGGCTACTGGCGACGGCCTGGGCCCGGTGGACGGGGTCGGTCAGGCGGTGGTCGCCGCCGGGGATGAGCAGGAGCTCGCAGGGCTCGGCCGCCCGCTCGTGCAGGGCGACGCCGTGCTCGAGGCTGACCACCGCGTCGGCCTCGCCGTGGACGATCAGGTGCATCGGCAGGCCGAGCGGCGCCAAGGCATAGCGTCCCGTCGCATACTCGAGCGCGAACGGTACCCCGAGGCCGCGCCCCTCCTCGAGGTCGTCGTTGGCCAGTTCGGTCAGGCTAGCCGGCGCGTTCCAGGTGACCACCGGCAGCCCCGGGCATCGCGCCACGACCTGGAGCGCCACGAAGCCCCCAAGACTAGAGCCCAGCAGCCCCACCCGGCCGTCGAGCCGCGGGTGACCGGCCAGCCGGGTCAACACGGCCTCCACGTCCTCGATCCGGCTGGCGATCGTCGTCTCCTCCTCGGTGCCGCTCGACTCGCCGCAGCCGCGGAAGTCGAATCGCGCCAGCGCCAGGCCGACGGCCGGAAGCGCCTCGGCCAGCATCAAGTACTTGTCGCCGTCCTTGGTGGCGCCAAGACCGTGACAGGCCACCACACAGGGAGCGCGCTCACGCGCCGGCAGGTCCAGGACCAGGGCGAGGGCGCCCCCGGCCACGGGGACGCGGGACCGCTCCGCGGTCACCGCCAGGCGAGATCGAAGAGGCGGCAGGTATTCGAGGTCAGCTCGAGCATCGTGTCGTCGACGGGCAGCTGCTTGAGCTTGGCGACCTCCTCCGCCACCCGTGCCGCCAGCCACGGCCCCGACGACAGCGTGGCGAACTCGCCGTCGTACTTCCACGGCGCGTCGCTCTCGACCAGCAGCGAGCCGAGCGGCACCTGGAGCACCAGATCCCGGTCCCGCTCGCGATAGACGACCTCCGGCGTGACGGACACGAAGAAGCCGGCGTCGACGATCTGGCGGGTGACCTCGGCCGGCGCCTTGTGCCAGTGGAACACCGCCCGCTCGATCCGGTGGCGCTTGAGTGCCTCCAACGCGCCGACGGCGGCGCCGTGGGGCGCGTGCAGGGCCACCGGCAGATCGTAGCGCGCGGCCAGGGCCAGCATCCGGTCCAGGCGTGCGCGGCCCCGTGTCATCAGCGAGGCCGGATCGCTGGCGCCGGTCGAGCGAGTACCACGGCAGCCCCACCTCGCCGATCCCGACGATGTGCCCGTGGTGCTCGTGGACCTGCTCCTCGACATGGTCGAGGTCCGTCTCGGTGAGCGACGTCCAGTCGGGGTGGAAGCCCAGGCAGGCCCAGGTCCCTCGCGGCCCCACCGCGGCCGCCGCCAGGGTCCGGAGGTTCGTCTCGGGGTCGCAGCCCACGCCCACCGCGCCGTACACGTCGTGGGCCAGGGCCACCCGCAGCGTCTCCGGCACGTCGGCAAACGCCGGATCGTGCAGGTGACAGTGACTGTCGATCACCATCCGGGGCCTCTCAGTTGCCGGCCACCACCATGCGGCCGATCAGCAGTGTCGGCGACACGGTACGGTCGCGCAAAACCAGGTCGTTGCCAATCCCCTCGATCGCCCCGAACATGTCCAGCAGGTTGCCGGCCACGGTCACCTCTTCCACCGGGTAGGTCAGCTCGCCGTTCTCGATCCACAGCCCGACCGCGCCCCGGGAATAGTCGCCGGTGACGCCGTTGACGCCGAACCCGATCAGCTCGGTGACATAGAGACCGTTCTTGACGGAGCCGATCAGCTCCGAGGGCGGCGTCGGCCCCGGCCGGAGTATGAGGTTCGTGGTCGACACGCCCACCCCGGCGCCGTCGCGAGAGGCGTGGTGGGTGGAGCTCAGCCCGAGCTTGCGCGCGCTGTAGCTGTCGAGCAGGTAGGACTCGAGCACGCCCTCGCCCACCAGCGTCGTGGGCCTCGTCGCCAGCCCCTCGCCGTCGAAGGGCCGCGAGCCCAGCGCGCGCGGGATGAGCCCGTCGTCCACGATCGTCACCGCGGGCACGGCGACCCGCTTGCCGAGCCGGTCCAACAGGAACGAGGCGCGCCGGTACAGGCCGGGACCGCTGGCCGCCCCGGCGATCGAGCGCACGAGGCTGGCCGCGGTGTCGGGATCGAAAACCACCGGCACCTCGACGGTCTTCACCTTGCGCCCACCCAGCCGGCGCAGCGCGCGGCGGGCGGCCGTGCGGCCGATGGCGACCGGGTCCTCGAGCGCGCCCCGATGGCGGGCGGCCGAATACCAGTAGTCGCGCTGCATCTCGCCCTCGGCGGAGGCGACCGGGGAGACCGACAGCCCGAAGGACGTCGTGGCGTAGCCGCGGGCGAAGCCGTGCGAGGTCGCGTAGACGTAGCGGGCGCGCCGGTCCCAGTACTCGGCCCCCTCGGAGTTGGCGATGCGCGGATCGCTCTCGAGCGCGGCCGCCTCGGCCCGCCGAGCCAGCTCGATCTTGGCCTCGGGCGTCAGGTCCTCGGCCCCCTGCTCCTCGAGCTGGAGGTCTGGCACCGCCGTGATGAGCGCGGCCGGATCGGGCAGCCCGGCGTGCGGATCCTCCGCGGTGACGCGGGCCAGCGCGGTCGCCTCGTCCACGACCCGCTCCAGCGAGGCGCGTGAGAGGTCGGAGGTGGAGGCGGCGGCCGAGGCCTTGCCGGCGAACACGCGCAGCGACAGCCGCTGCTCGCGGGAGTGTGTCACGGTGTCGACCAGGCCGAGCCGGACCGAGGCGCTGAAGTGCTGCTCCTCGATCAGGAAGCCGTCGGCCTCGGTGGCCCCACGGGCGCGGGCCCGGCCGAGCACGTCGGTCAGCAGCTCGGGCCGGAGCGCCTCGCCGCTCACACCTGGGTTCCGCCGACCGTCATGCCGTCGATGCGAATGGTCGGCAACCCTACACCGACCGGCACCGACTGGCCGTCCTTGCCGCAGGTGCCGACGCCCTCGTCGAGGGCCAGGTCGTGGCCGACCCGGCTCACCCGCACCAGCGCGTCGGGTCCGTTGCCGATCAGCGTGGCGCCCTTGACGGGCGCGGTGACCCGCCCGTTCTCGATCAGGTAAGCCTCGCTGGCCGAGAAGACGAACTTGCCGCTGGTGATGTCGACCTGGCCGCCGCCGAACGTCACCGCATAGAGGCCGTTCTGCACGGACCGGAGGATCTCCTCCGGATCGTCCTGCCCGGCCAGCATGAACGTGTTCGTCATGCGCGGCATCGGCGGGTGCGCGTACGACTCGCGGCGGCCGTTACCGGTGGGCGCCATCTTCATGAGCCGCGCGTTGAGCCGGTCCTGCATGTAGCCGGTGAGGACGCCGTTCTCGATCAGCACGGTACGGCCGGTCGGCGTGCCCTCGTCGTCCACGTTGAGCGAGCCCCGGCGGTTGGGGATGGTGCCGTCGTCCACGACGGTGACCAGCTCGGAGGCCACCTTCTGGCCCAGGCGGCCGGCGAACGCCGACACGCCCTTGCGGTTGAAGTCGCCCTCCAGCCCGTGGCCGATCGCCTCGTGCAGCAGGATGCCGGGCCAGCCGGGCCCGAGCACCACCGTCATGGTGCCGGCCGGCGCCGCCACCGCCCGGAGCTTGAGGAGAGCCTGACGGGCGGCCTCGTTGGCGAAGCGCGTCCACCGCTCGTCCTCCAGGTAGAAGTCGAAGGGCACCCGGCCGCCCCCGCCCCAGGAGCCGATCTCACGCTTGCCGTTTTCCTCGGCGATGACCGTCACGTTCAGCCGCGTGAGCGGCCGCACGTCGCCGATCGTCCAGCCCGAGGCGGTGGCGATGAGCATCACGATCTCCTCGCTGGCCAGGCTGACGATCACCTGGGCGATGCGAGGATCGCTGGCGCGAGCGGCGGTGTCGATCTTGCGGAGCAGCTCCAGCTTGCGCGCCAGCGCGGTGACGATCGGCGCCTCGGCCAGCGTGTAGAGGTCGTGGGCGCGGCCGCGGCTCGGCACCGCCAGCACGCCGGAGGTGGTGGCCCGGTCGGCGATGGCGCGGGCCTGGCGGGCGGCCTCCTCGAGGTTCGGCAGCGAGATGTCGTCGGTGTGGGCGTAGCCGGTGCGCGCCTCGGCCTGCGCGCGCACGCCGGCGCCCTGACTCACGTGGCGGGAGGCCTTCTTGACGACGTTCTCCTCCAGCACCAGCTCCTCGTTGACGCGGTACTCGAGATAGATGTCGGCGTCGTCGACGCGGCCGGTCAGGCTGCCGCCGAGGAGCCGTTCCATGAGAGCGGGAGTGACGTTGAATCGATCGGAAAAGAAATGCTCTGGACTCGTATGAGCGAGATCGTCCATGGGCTCGGAGGGCTCCAATCCTAACGCGGCGTCCGCCGCGTCCCAAACTTTTACGCGTCTTTCATTGTAGCCCGCCGTGGAAGGCTTCAGTCGCCCTGAAAGGTGTGGATTATCTCGTGAATCCTGCGCAGTCCGTGCATGAGCGACGGCCCCGGCGCCAGCACGTCCTCACCCGGAATCTCGTGGACGTGCCCGGAGGCGACGGCCGCCACCGCCGCCCAGCCCGGTCGCGCCAGGATGGCCGCGCGATCAACCGGTTTGCCGCACCACGAGGCGAGGATGATCTGCGGATCGCGCCGCGCGACCTCCTCGGCGGTGACGATGCGCTCGCGGGCGCCGCCGTGCCCGCGCAGCTCGGCGAAGACGTCGCCGCCGCCGGCGATCTCGATCAGGTCCGACACCCAGCCGATGCCGCTGATGAGCGGATCCATCCACTCCTCGAAGTACACGCGGGGCCGGTCCGGCCAGCCGGAGGAGTACTCGCGGATCTGGGTGACCTCGTCTCGCATATCGGCGACCAGCTCCCGCGCCGCCGGCTCGCGGCCGAGCGCGCCGCCGATCAGCAAGATCGCGCGCAGGACGTCGTCGAACGAGCGCTGGTTGGTGCACAGCACGGCCACGCCGGCGGTGACGAGCTCGCGCACGACGTCGGACTGCAGATCCGAGAACGCCAGCACCAGGTCGGGCTCGAGGCCCAGGATCTTGTCGGCGCGGAACGTGGTGAAGCCGCCCACCCGCGCCCGCTCCCGCGCCGCCTCCGGCCGCCGGGCGGTGCCGGGCACGCCCACCACGCGGTCGCCGGCGCCGAGCGCGAAGGCGATCTCGGTCGTCTCGGCGGTCAGGCAGACGACGCGCTGCGGGAAATCGACACCGGTCTTGCCGTACATCGGCTCAGCCGGTGGTGGCGGGGCGCTCGACGTGGGCGAAGTGGCTGAGCAGGAGCCAGCCGGGCAGCGCCTGCACGAGCAGGCGTGGCCCCTCCAGCCGCACGGTCCCCGCCCGCATCGCCTGCCCGAGATCGACCTCGCCCATCCAGACGCGCGCCATCGTGGTGGCGTCGGCGGTGACGATCACGTCGACGTCGAAGCCCGGGTCCTTGAGACAGAGATCGACCTCGCGGCGGTCCAGGATGAGCCACCACGTCCGCATCCCCTTGTAGTGGGACGGCACGGCCCGGAAGTCGAACCGCACGACGAGCCGCTGGGCGGGCAGGCGCTTCACGTCGACCCGGCGACGCACGTTCCACATGAGCACACCGACATCGATGTTGTGCGGATCGAACTGGCCGGTGGCCCACCGCTGGCCCCAGGCGCCGAGCCCGTCGACCACCTGCCGGAGCTCCTCCCCGCCCGGCGTCAGGCGGTAGTCCCGTCCCCGGCCACGGGCGAGCGGCCGGCTCTCCACGACGCCGGCGTCTTCCAGCTCGCGCAGGCGCGTCGCCAGCAGGGAGCGCGAGATGAGCGGCACCCCGCGGCGGATGTCATTGAAGCGGCGCTCGCCGGCGAACAGCTCTCTCAGGATCAGCGGGGTCCACCGCTCGGCGAAGACCTCGGCAGCGACGGCGATCGGACAGAACTGGCCGTAGCCCTTCATGGGCACCGACTCTAGGCACCGGGGACGGCCGCGGCAAGTCCATTTTTAGGCCTTGGCGACCGCCCGACTCCTTGACATGGTTGACGCGCGACGGACCGGCTCCCGGCCGGAGTCGCAGGGAGGGCGCTTCGCCATGGTGATGTCGCGGACCGCACCGACCGATGGCCGTGTACGGACCCACTGGGTCGGCCTCGCTCGCGAGCTGGCCTCGGGCTTCGCGGCGCGTGCGGCCGGCCACGACGACACCGACGCGTTCGTGGCCGACAACTACGCCGAGCTGCGTGGGCGGCGCCTGTTCTCGGCCGGGGTCCCCGCCGAGCTGGGCGGCGGCGGCGCCTCACACGCCGAGATGTGCGAGGTGCTGCGCCTGCTCGCCCACGGCTGCAGCGCCACCGCCCTGACGCTGGCGATGCACACCCACCAGGTGCTCATTCCGACCTGGCGCTGGCGTCACGAGCAGGGCGTGGGCGAGCCGCTGCTGCGCCGGGTCGCCGCCGAGGAGCTGATCCTGGTCACCAGCGGCGGGGCCGACTGGCTCGCTGGCTCCGGCCGGGCCGAGCCGGTGGACGGCGGCTACCGCGTGACGGCGCGCAAGGTGTTCGTCAGCGGGGCGCCGGCTGGAGACCTGTTCATGACGATGGCGCTCCTCGACGATCCCCGCGAGGGCTCCACCGTGCTGCACGTCGCCATCCCGCTGCGGGCGCCCGGGGTGACGATCCACGACAACTGGCGCGCCCTCGGCATGCGCGGCACCGGCTCCCACGACGTCACGCTCGACGGTGTCTTCGTGCCCGACGCCGCGGTCGGCGTACGGCGGCCGGCCGGCCGCTGGTCGCCCCTGTGGCACGTCGTCGCCGCTACGGCGCTGCCGCTGATCTACTCGGTGTACGTCGGCGTGGCCGAGGCCGCCCGCGACATCGCGGTGCGGACGGTGGCCAAGCGCCGCGACGAGGCAGAGACCCAGGACGACGTCGGCGCCATGGAGGTGGAGCTGGCCGCCGCCCGGCTGGCCCTGCGTTCGATGGTCGACGCCGCCGGCGGCGAGCGGACGGACCCCGAGATCACCAACCAGGTGCTGATCGGCCGCCGGCTGGCCGGGCAGGCCGCGATCCGCACCGTCGAGGCGGCGATGGAGGTCGCCCGCGGCGCCGGCTTCTTCCGCGTGCTCGGGCTCGAGCGGCTGTTTCGTGACGTGCAGGCGGCGCGCTATCACCCGGTGCGTGGGGCCGTCCAGCGCCGCTACACGGGCCGCCTGGCGCTTGGGTTGGACGTGAACGGTTAGCCCGGTCGACAACACCAGAAGGAGAACGCGATGCTCAGTCTTCACCGCCGTGCATGGCTCGGACTCCTGGCCGCCGCGCTCCTGACCGCCGCTCCGGCCGCTCAGGCCGACGTCGTCACCGAGGCGAACGGTCGGGCCGCCGAGATCGCCTCCCGCCATCCCGCCACGCCCATCTCCGTGCGAATGATGGCCATCGTCCAGGTGTCGGTCTTCGAGGCCGCCAACGCTGTCACCGGGCGCTATCCCGCCCAGCGCGTGAAGCTCACCGCGCCGCCCGGCGCCTCGCTGGAGGCCGCGGTCGCGGCCGCCTCGCGGAGCGCCCTGCTGAAGCTCATGCCGGGTCAGCAGGTCGCGATCGACGCGGACTACCAGGCCGCGCTCAAGCCCCTGCCCGACGGCCCCGCCAAGACCGACGGCATCGCCGTCGGCGAGCAGGCGGCGGCTGCCGTCCTCGCCGCCTGTGCGGACGATGGGGCGATGGCACCCAACACGTACCGACCGCACACCACCCCCGGCGTCTACGTGCCTACGGTGTTCCCGGCCGTCCCCCACTGGGGCAAGCGCCGGCCGTGGGTGATGACCAGCGGCCAGCAGTTTCGTCCCGGCCCCCCGCCAGCCTTGACCAGTGAGGCCTGGAAGCGCGACCTCGACGAGATCAAGGCGCTCGGCAGCAAGACCAGCACGAAGCGCACGCCGGAGCAGACGGCGATCGCCACGTTCTGGGAGGCGACGGCCCCGGTCGTGTACTGGCCCGTCGCGCGCTCGATCGCGGAGGCGCCCGGCCGTGACGCCACCGACAACGCGCGCCTGCTGGCGGTGGCCGCGATGGCCATGGACGACGCGCTGATCGCCGTGTTCGACGCCAAGTACACCTACAACCTCTGGCGGCCAGTCACCGCCATCCGCAACGCCGAGGGCGACGTCCGTGACCCGGGCTGGACGCCGTTCATCGACACGCCGATGCACCCCGAGTATCCGTGCGCGCACTGCATCGTGTCGGCGTCCCTGGGTGCCGTGCTCGAGGCCGAGATCGGCAGCGGCCCGACGCCGCTCCTCCGCTCGAGCAGCTCGACGGCGGGCGGCGCCGTCCGGACGTGGAAGACGGTCGGCGACTTCGTGCAGGAGGTCGCGGTCGCGCGCATCTACGACGGGGTGCACTACCGGACCTCGACGGAGGTGGGCACCGACATGGGTAAGAAGGTCGGCGCCCTCGCGGTCAGGAGCGTGCCCAAGCCGACGCGCTGAGGGGCCTACCCTTCGTACACCTCGCGCTTCGCGATGCCGCGCTGGAAGGTCAGGTACTGCTCGCGCGTCATCGGCGGCTTCGCGGCCTTCAGCACCTCGCGCGCCCCGGCCGCGCCGTCGGCGAGCAGGTCGATCGCCATCGCGGCCAAGGCCTTGGCGGTGCCGAGATAGGCGAGCTTCTCGTCGACGATCTGATAGTCGGCGCCGTGGCCGGAGCCGGTGGCGCCGCCCATGTAAGGGTGCAGGACCGGCATCACCATGCTGAGGTCACCCATGTCGGTGGAGCCGGTGCGGTGGCCGATCTGCCGGTAGTGCTCCTCGCCGACGACCGGCGCCATATGCTCGCGGTACATCCGGGCCATCGTGGCGTCGCACGTCATCGGCATGTAGCCGGGCAGCGTCTCGATCTCGACCTTCGCCCCCAGCGCCAGCGCCCCGGCCCGGAGCGCGCGGTCGACCTTCTTGTTGGCGTCGAGGATCGCCTCCACCGTGCGGCCGCGCACGTAGGTCTCCAGCCGCACCTCGCCCGGGATCACGTTCACCTGGGAGCCGCCGTGGGTGATGATCGGATGCACGCGGATCGTATCCTCGTCACGGAAGGTCTCGCGGATGGCGTTGATCGCGGCCAGGCCGATCTGGGCGGCGTAGAGCGCGTTGATGCCCTGGTGGGGCGCCCCGCCGGCGTGGGAGGCGCGGCCGACGTAGCGGATGGTCTTCACGATGCAGCCGTTGTTGGAGGTGGGCACGCCGGTCTTGCCGTCCTCGGTCCGCGAGGTCATGTGGATCATCATCGACAGATCGACGTCGTCGAAGTGACCCAGCCGTAGCAGCTCGGGCTTGCCGCCGAGAAACTCCAGCCGCCCCGCCCGCGCCTGGGCCACGCGCCACTCCACGTCGCCGTACTCCTCGGCCGGCACCGCGAAGAAGACGAGACGCCCGGCCAGGTGATCGAAGGCCTGGGCGTCGAGCAACCCCATCGCGGCGCCAAGCAGCCCCGCCACCTGGGCGTTGTGGCCGCAGGCGTGGGCAGCCCCGGTCTGGGGATCGGCGACCGGGTGGCCGGCGACCACGAGCGCGTCCAGCTCGCCGAGCAGCGCGAAGGTCGGCCCGTCGCCGCCGCGGCCGGCCACGTCCGCGCGCACGCCGGTGAGGGCGAGGCCGCCCTTGGGGGCCAGGCCGATGCGGCCCATGGTTTCCTCGACCAGGCGGGCGGTCTTGACCTCCTTGAAGCCCAGCTCGGGGTTCTTGCGGATCTGCTCGCCGAGCCCGATGATCTCTTCGGCTCGCCGATCGATCGCCGCCTCCACGCGCCGCTTGATCTCGATCCTGGTCATGGCCGCTCCTCCGCGCGCTATTCTACCGCCATGGACTACCACCACGTCATCGAGGCGGCCGGTGTGGTGAGCCTCGGCCTGGTCGCGTACTCGTATCTCGTCCGCTGGTTCGAAGCCGGCGGCCAGGCCTTGCGGCGCGTGCGGCCGATAGCCACCGGGCTGACCTTCGGCGTCGTGGCCGTCGTGCTGATGATCTCGCGCATCCACGTCGGGGACGATCGCTACGTGGACGCCCGGGCCGTCCCCATCGCGCTGGTGGCGCTCGTCGAGGGCGGACCGGCCGGCGCGCTGGCCGCGGCGGTGGCGGCCGCCTACCGCGTGTGGATGGGTGGCAGCGGCACCCCGGCCGGCGTGATCGGCATCGCCGCCATCGCCGCCGCTGCGGTGGCGGTGCGGCGGTGGGCGCAGCGCGACGGCGGCGTCGGCCTGCGTCACTCGCTGGCGCTGAGCGTGGCGGTATGGCTGACCACGGCGGCCTCGTTCCTGCTGCTCGGCGCTCGCGGCGTGGAGATGCTGACGCCGGTGTGGGCGTGGCTGCTCCTGCTCCACGTGGTCGGCGTCGGCCTCGTCGCCCGGCTGTTCACGCAGGTGGTCGCCGCCCAGGCGGCCGAGGCGGCCCGGCGCGACGCCGCCCAGCTCCGGGCGGTGGCTGCTCTCGCCCACGCCGCCGCCCACGAGATCAACAACCCGCTCATGGCCGTCGTGGGCGGGCTGGCCCTGATGGCCCGCGGCATTCCCACCGACAGCGATCAGGCCCGGTGGATCGCCGGGGCCAAGGGCGGCGCCGACAAGATCCGCGACATCGTCAAGCGGATGAACCAGATCACCACGGTCGAGGAAGTGCCCCAGCAGGGCGCGCTGCCACCCATGCTCGACATCCAGAAGTCGAGCACGCCGCCGTCGCCCTGACTCAGCCGCGCAGGGCGTCGAGGAAGCGTCGCGTCGCCGCGGCCGGCGAGTCGGCGGCCAGGATCGAGGAGATCGCGGCGACGCCGCGGGCGCCGGCCGCGCGGCACTCCTTCACCCGCTCCGGCGTGATGCCGCCGATCGCCACGACCGGGATGCGCAGGCCGCGCGCCACCGTGGCCAGCCGTTCGACCCCCTGCGGCGCCCCGTAGGGACGCTTGCTCGGCGTGTCGTAGACCGGCCCGTAGGTCACCCAGTCGGCGCCCTTCAGCTCGGCGTCGACCGCGTCTTCCAGCGTGTGGACCGACACCCCGATGCGCAGTCGCCGGCCGGCCACCGCGCGGATGTCCTCGACGGTCAGCGAGGTGTGGGTGCGCTGTACGGCGTCGGCACCGACCGCCAGCGCGACGTCGACGCGATCGTTGACGACGAGCATCGCCCGGGCATCACGGGTCAGCGTCACCAGACGCCGGCCCAGGAGGGCGAGATCGCCGGCGCCCAGGTCCTTCTCGCGGACCTGAACCGTCGGGAGACCGGCGGCCAGGCACTCGCCGACGACGGCGACGAGGTCCCGGCCACCGGTCTGCGTGCGGTCAGTGACCAGGCAGAGGCTCAGCTCGTCCAATCGGGCAGGCCCTCGAGCGGCGAGGACGCTGTCGCGTACAGCTTCTTGCCGATGCGCCCGGCCTTGTAGGCCAGGCGCCCGGCCTCGACGGCCAGCTTCATCGCCCTGGCCATCGAGACGGCGTCGGGCGACCCCGCGATGGCGGTGTTCATCAGCACGCCGTCGACGCCCAGCTCCATGGCGATGGCGGCATCGGAGGCCGTGCCCACGCCGGCGTCCACGATGACCGGCACCGTGACCGACTCCAGAATGATCTTGATGTTGTACGGATTGCGGATCCCGAGCCCGGAGCCGATCGGCGCCCCCAGCGGCATCACGCAGGCCGCCCCCGCGTCCTGGAGCTTCTTGGCCATCACCGGGTCGTCGTTGGTGTACGGCATGACGATGAAGCCGTCACGGGCGAGCGTCTGCGTCGCCTCCAGCAGCCCGATCACGTCGGGAAACAGCGTGCGCTGATCTCCGATGACCTCCAGCTTGACCATCTCGCCCAGCCCCGCCTCCCGCGCGAGGTAGCACGTGCGGATCGCCTCGTCGGCCGTGTAGCAGCCGGCCGTGTTCGGCAGCAACGTGAAGCGCTTGGTGTCGATGTAGTCCAGGATCGACTCGCCGGTGCCGGGCAAGCTCACGCGCCGCACGGCGACGGTGACGATCTCCGCACCGGAGGCCTCGTGGGCGTCGCGCATGATCGGCAGCGTGCTGTACTTGCCGGTCCCCACGATCAGCCGGGACGTGAACTCTTTGCCACCGAGGACCAGGTTGGTGTCGTACATGAATCTAGCCTCCCCCCATGGGACGAACGATCTCGACCTTGTCGCCGTCCGACAGCTTCAGGGCGTCGTAGTCGCGCTTGGTCACCACGTCGCGATTGACGGCCACCGCTGTGTACTCGCGCTTGACGTTGAGGAGGGTGAGCAGGCCCTCGACGGTGAGGCCGGGCTCCACGTCCATCGGCTTGCCGTTGACGGTGATCTTCACAGACACAAACGGCCGCTCCCCTCTGTCAAGGGTGCGGCCGCGCTCTACTCCGCCACCGTGTTCCCTTCGCTGGAATTACCCAGAGCAGGTTCGAGGGGTCCCGGGCCGCACCCGGTTCTCAGGAATCCTCCCCCCACGGCGACGGCTGGAAGTATACCCCGGGAGTCAGCTCAAGACACTTCGTCGTACTCGAGCCGCGTTCAGCGCGCCTCGCCGATCGCCTTGACGGCATCCGGGTTCTCCAGCGACGACACGTCGCCGGCCGGCTTGCCGAGATACGTCGCGCGGATGACCCGGCGCATGATCTTGGCGCTGCGGGTCTTGGGCAGATCGCGCGTGAACAGGATCTTCTCCGGCTTGAGCGCCTTGCCCATCTCCTGGGCGACCCGGTTCGACAGCTCGACCCGGAGCGGCTCGGAGGCCGCGCGCCCCGGACGTAGGACGACGAAGCAGACGACGGCCTCGCCCTTGACCTCGTGGGGCACGCCGATGACGCCGGCCTCGAGGACATCCGGGTGGCCGACCAGCACCGACTCGACCTCCGCCGGCCCCAGTCGCTTGCCGGCGATCTTCAGCGTGTCGTCGGAGCGGCCCTGGATGTACCAGAAGCCGTCGGGGTCGACGTACGCCCAGTCGCCGTGCACCCACACGTCGGGCCAGCGCGACCAGTACGTCTCCTCGTAGCGCTCGGCGTCGCGCCAGAACCCCGCCGTCATCCCCGGCCACGGCTTCGTGATCACCAGCTCGCCCACCTGCCCGCGCACCGGCGTGCCCTCGTCGCCGAAGCACTCGGCAGCCATGCCGGGGATCGGGCCCGCGAACGAGCACGGCTTGATCGGCGCGATCGGGAAGCAGCTGAGAATGCCCCCCGAGATCTCCGTGCCGCCGGTGTAGTTGATGATCGGGAGGCGTGCCTTGCCGGCGTTCTCGAAGAGCCAGCGGTAGGGCTCGGGATTCCACGGCTCGCCGGTCGAGCCCAGGATGCGCAGCGACGACAGATCGTGGGCGTGCACGTGCTCGGGACCGTGCGGCATCAACGCGCGCACCGCCGTGGGCGACAGCCCCATCACGCTGATGCGGTGGCGCTCGACCAGCCCCCACAGCCGATCGGGCTTGGGATAGTCGGGAACGCCCTCGAATACCACGACGGTGCCGCCGTGGAAGAGCCCGGCGGTGAACGCCATCGGCCCCATGAGCCAGCCGAGATCGGTCAACCAGAACAGGCGGTCGTTCTCGCCGACGTCCATGCAGTAGCCGAAGTCGTGCGCGGTCTTGATGAGGAAGCCGCCGTGGGTGAGCACCGCGCCCTTGGGCCGGCCCGTCGTCCCCGAGGTGTAGATGATGAGGCACGGGCGGTCGGCCTCGACCGCCAGCGCCGCCGCGCGATCGCTCTGCCCGGCCACGGCCTCGTGCCACCAGCGATCGCGCCCGGCTGTCCACGGGATCTCGCGCCCCAGCCTCCTGTACACCAGCACGTTCTTGACGGACGGGCACTGGGCCACGGCCTCGTCGGCCGTCTCCTTCATCTTGATGATCTGGCCACGGCGGTGGAAGCCGTCGGCCGTGATCAGCAGCTTGGCCTCGCAGTCGGACAGGCGCGAGGCCACCGCGCCGGCGCCGAAGCCGGAGAAGCACGGCGTGTAGATCGCCCCGATCTTGACGACGGCCAGCGTGGCGATCGCCGCCTCCGGCGACATCGGCAGGAAGACACCGACCCGATCGCCCTCGCCCACGCCGAGCGTCTTCAGCGCGTTGGCCAGGCGGTTCACCTCGACGGCCAGCTCCGCATAGGTCAGCGTGCGCGACTGGCCGTCGTCTCCCTCCCAGACGATGGCCGGCTTGCCCCCGCGCCCGGCATCGACGTGGCGATCGACGCAGTTGTCGGTGAAGTTCAGGCGGCCGCCGGGGAACCAGTGCGGCCAGGCGACACCGCGCGAGCCGTCCAGCACGCGCGTGTAGGGCGTGGTCCACCGCACGCCCAGGTCGCGCACGACCGCGTCCCAGTACCACTCGGGATCGGCGACGGACCGCCGCTGCAGGTCGTCCAGGGTGGCGATGCCGTGGGCGCGCATGAAGCGGCCGATGCGGGAGCGCTCGATGACTTCGGGGGTGGGGCGCCAGACGATGCCGTCGGTGTCGGTAGTCATAGGCCGGCCCCTATGATAATGCTTCCGCCATGGGTGAAAACGTCCTCCTCACGCGCGACGGCCTCATCGCCACCGTCACACTGAACCGCCCCGACCGCCGCAACTCGCTCAGCGACCCCATGTTGACTGACCTGGGGGCGGCCTTTGCCGAGCTGCGCGACGATCCCAGCACCCGGGTGGTCATCGTGACCGGCGCCCCGCCGGTCTTCTCGGCGGGCGCCGACGCCGGGCTCAAGAGCAGCATGTCGGCCGAGGAGCGCCGCACGGCGATGACCTCGCGCAAGAGCCAGTTCCGCCGGCTCTTCGAGCGCGCCAACACGGTGCTGGAAGGCCTCGAGCAGACGACCATCGCCGCCATCAACGGCCATGCGGTCGGCGGGGGTTGGGGGCTGACACTGGCCTGCGACTTCCGCATCGCGGCGGCCGAGGCCCAGCTGTGGATCCCCGAGGTGGACCTCGGCGTGCCGCTCGGCGTGGCCTCCACCACCCGCTTCGTCCGGCTGGTCGGCCCCGCCCGCGCCAAGGAGATCATCATGGACTGCCGGCGCTACACGGCCGAGGAGGCGCGGCAGTGGGGGCTCGTCAACAAGGTCGTCCCCGGCACCGACGTCATGAAGGCCGCCCGCGAGTACGCGGAGTTCATGGCGAAGAAGCCGTTCAAGCCCCTGGCCGAGATGAAGGCGCGCATCAACGCCATCGCCCGCGCCGGCATGCCCGAGGTCAATGCGATGACCGAGGGCTTCCTGGAGCGCTCCTGATGCTCGACGGCCTCCGCGTCCTCGATCTCTCCCGGGTCATCGCCGGCCCCTACTGCGCCATGATGCTGGCCGATCTCGGCGCCGACGTCGTGAAGGTCGAGCGGCCGGGTCGCGGCGACGACATGCGCTACCTCGGCACCAGCAAGGACGGCATGAGCCTGGGCTTTGCCACGATCAACCGGAACAAGCGGGCGATCGCCGTCGACCTGCAGCACCCCGAGGGCCTCAAGATCATTCGCGAGCTGGCGAAGCGGTCCGACGTCGTGCTGGAGAACTTCGTGCCCGGCGTCGCCGAGCGCCTCGGTCTCGGCTACGCGGCGCTGAGCGCCGCCAACCCGACTGTCGTCTACGCCTCGGTGAGCGGCTACGGCCAGGACGGCCCCTACGCGCGCCGGCCCGGCTACAACACGATCGCCATGGGCATGAGCGGGCTGATGGCCCTGACCGGCCAGCCGGGCGATCCACCCACGCGGCCCGGCGGCTCGATCTCCGACGTCGCCGCCTCCTACATCGCCTTCGGCGCGGTGTGCGCAGCCCTGGTGCAGCGCTTCCGCACCGGCCGCGGCCAGCACGTCGACGTGAGCCTGCTCGCCTCCAGCGTGGCCCTGCTGCCCGATCCCTCGGCGCACTACTTCTCTTCCGGTGTGGCCCCCAAGCGCGTGGGCAACCGCAATCCGAACGTCACGCCGGCCGAGGCGTTTCAGGCCAGCGACGGGTTCATCAACGTCGTCATCCTGAACCCCGACCAGTACGAGAAGTTCTGCCGCGCGCTCGGAGACGAGGGATTGATCACGGAGCCGCGCTTCGCAACCAACGAGGCGCGCGTCGCCAACCATCCCGACTTCAAGGCGCGCATCGAGGGAGCCCTGGCCAAGCGCACGGTCAACGAGTGGGTCGAGCGCCTGATCGGCGCCGGCATCGCCGCCGGTCCCATCTACGAGTTCGACCAGGTCTTCGACGACGCCCAGGTCCGCCACATGGGCATGGTCCGCGACGTCGACCAGCCCGGCCTCGGCACCGTGCGCATGCTCGGCTTCCCCTTCGCCGTCGGCGGCACACGCCCACCCGTGCGCCGCGCCGCCCCCCGCCTCGGCCAACACACCCGCGAAGTCCTGACCGAGCTCGGCATCGACACCCCGGAAATCGACCGCCTGACGAGTCTCGGCGCCGTCGCCGTCGCAGACTAGAGCTGACACGCGGGCTTTCAGCGCTGCGGGTTCCCGGCGGCCGGTGGGGGCGTCGGGGTGACAGGGTCCCCTGCGGTTCCGTTGGCTTCGATCGCGTAGGGCCACGCGTAGGACCAGGCTCCGACCAACCCTTCGCGAATCGGGTCGTCTCTCGCGGAACCGCAGGGGACCCTGTCACCCCGACGCCCGCACCGGCCGCCGTCAGCGGGGCCGCGCTAGACTACTCGTCGGTTGTTTGGTATATGTGCGGGCATGGACCTGAGACGCCGCATTGAGCTCCTGAGCGAAGCAGCCCTACCCGACCGCGAGCAGGGCATGCCGAAGTACCGCCGATCGGTCCCGGTGGGCGGGCGCCCGATCACCTCCATGGGCATCGCCCAGGCCCGGCTGCCCGAGGGCGGCGCCATCAACCTCATGCGGGTCATGCAGACCAACGCCTGCTCGCTGTCCTGCGGATACTGTCCCACCTACTGCGGCGGCAAGGTCCCGCGGGCGACCGTCAGTCCGGAGGAGGTCGCCACCACCTTCATGGACGTCAATCGCAAGGGACTCGCCCAGGGCCTGTTCCTCACCTCCGGCGTGCCCGGCCGGCCCACGCGCGCCACCGACCGCATGCTGGCCACGCTCGAGCTGTTGCGCCACAAGGAAGGTTTTGGCGGCTATATCCACATCAAGCTCCTGCCCGGCGCCGAGACGGCGCAGGTGGAGGCAGCCGCCCGGTTGGCCACGCGCATCTCGGTGAACCTCGAGGGGCCGACCGACGCCCACGTCCGCACGCTCGCCAAGGAGAAGAACCTCACCGGCGATCTGCTGCCGAAGCTGGAGCTAGCCGGGCGGCTGTATCGCGAGGCGCGTGAGGACGGCGGCCCCGGCCGTCGCGGAAGCACCACCACCCAGTTCGTCGTGGGAGCCGTGGGCGAGCACGACCGGGAGGTGCTCGGGCTCGTCGCGCGACTGGAGCGCCAGCGTCTGCTCCACCACGCCCACTTCAGCGCCTTCCAGCCTGTCGTGGGGACGCCCTTCGAGGGGTTCGCGCCCACGCCGGCCGCCCGCGAGTCACGCCTCTACCAGGCCGAGCACCTGCTACGGGAGTACGGCTTCGGCGTGGAGGAGCTGGCGTTCGAGGCCGGTGGCAACCTGCCCCTGGAGCACGATCCCAAGACGGCGTGGGCGCTCGCCCACCCCGCGCGCTTTCCGCTAGAGGTCACGCGGGCGCCGCTCGAGCTCCTGCTACGCGTCCCCGGCGTGGGACCGAAGGCGGCGCGGATCATCGTGGAGGAGCGGCGGCGCGCCGTGCTGCGGGGCCTCCCCGACCTGCGCCGGATCGGCGTTGACACCGTGCGCGCCGGCTACTACCTCGCCCTGCACGGCCGCCGGCTGGCGCCCGCCCCGGCGCCGCACCAGCTCCGGCTGTTCGCCCCCGGCGACCACCTCACGCAGGCGCCCTTCCGCACGCCCGTCCCACCGTGCGCCTACCGGTGACGAGTCGTCTCGCCGGCCACGCTTGACAGCCCTCGCAGTCAACCATCGCCCCGCAGCTCGGTCAGGAGCCGGGTGTCGATCTTCTCGCGCACGGTGCGGCGGTCGAGACCGAGGCGGCGGCCCGTCTCCTGGTAGCTGCTGGTCTGCGCGTAGACGAGCGTGCAGTACCGGCGGAGCATCTCCTCGGCACTCAGTGAGCCGGCCAGGACGTCGTCCGCTACGCGCTGGCGGGCCGATGGGCTCCCCGCCAGCGGCGGCCGATACTCACCGCGGATCATCACGTTGCGCACGCACTGCTCCAGCTCCCGGAAGTTGCCTGGCCAGCGATAGCCCGCACCCAGGTTGGCGTCGATCCAGCGCTCGCTCTCCTCGGCCAGGCTCTCCGCCTCGCTCTCCCCCGCCACCCGACCGGCCACGAAACGCACGAGCGCCGCCCGCTCACCCGGCGCCGCCCGCAGCTGCTCCTCGAGCGACGGCGTGACGATCAGGTCCGAGCAGAGCCGGTAGTAGAGATCCTCGCGGAAGCGCCGGGCCTCGATCTCCCGGGCGAGGTCCCGGTTGGTGGCGGCGATGATCTTGCCCTCGAACCGGCGGTCGCGCGTGTCCCCCAGTCGCTGGAAGGTCCGCGTCTGCAGCACCCGCAGCAGCTTCACCTGCAGGGACGGATCGAGCTCGCCGATCTCGTCCAGGAAGACGGCCCCGAGCGGCGGACACACCTCCAGCCAGCCCACCCGGTCCTGGACCGCGCCGGTGAAGGCGCCGCGCCGGTGACCGAACAGCTCGGACTCGATCAGCGTGGGCGACAAGGCCGCCGGCGCCAGCGCGTAGAACGACTCCGCGTAGTTCTCGGCAAACACCGCGCGCTCGGCGTCGAACGGGACGTAGCGGGCCAGGCCGATGGCCCGCGCCACCAGCTCCTTGCCGGTACCCGACGGCCCGTTGATCAGCGTGGCCACGTCGCCCATGCGCCGGTACAGCGAGCGCCGGTACCGCCGCACGTCGCGCGTGAAGATCGACTGCCAGGCGGCCGCCCGCAGTCGGACGATCGGCGCCGAGTTGCCGACGATGTTCCGGAAGATGAGATGAAACGCGCGCCGGACCTGGAAGAACGTCGCGAACAGGTGTGGGGCATCGCGAGCCGCCGCCGGGTTCGGCAGCAGGCGCTCGACGTCCTGCCGAAACCTGGAATAGAAGCCAACGGCCGTGGCCGCGCCGCCGGAGTCGATCAGGCCATAGAAGTCGTCCTCGTAGCGGCTGAAGAGCCGGTAGACGACCACGTCCTCGTAGAGGCTCAGCTCCTCCGCCTCGGGACGCGGTCCGGCGGTCAACCGGGCGGCCAGCTGCTCTGACAGAGCCTCGGCCCTCTCCCGGATCGCGCCGATGTTGGGAGCCGGCGCGGGTGCCCCGGACGCGTGCCAGAGGGTACCGCCGGCGATGAACCCCGGGCCCAGGGCTTGGCGCTCGGCGTCGATGCGCTCGGGAAGGAACGGGTTGCAGTACGCCAGTCTGGAGATCGCTTCCGCCAGCCTCTGCTCCTCGGGTGTCATCAACTTCATCGTTCAGCCACCGTACATGGCCTGTACCTTCGGTGTCCATGCAGTCGCGGCCACTGGCCTTAAGCCAGATCCTCGCTGAGGGCCCACAACTAGCTGTCCATGAACGACTAAACAAACCACCAGCTGCCCCTGGCATGGTCCGTGTCGTGTCAAGCAGGACGGGGAGGCCAGCATGGACAGCGACTCAGGCGTGTTTCGTACGGCAGTCGAGAAAGCCTTCGAGGGACAGGTCGACGATCTGACGGCCTCGCCGCAGTTCCGCGCGCTGGAGGACGGCCGGGCAACGCCCGAGGAGTACGACGCCTTCATCGAAAACGTGGCCCGCGCTCACCTGCGCTCGCCTCATCTGCTGGCCTTCCTCTACGCGCTGGCGCCGCCCGCCGCAGCCGCCGATCTCCGGCACAACCTCCTGGAGGAGATGGGTCTTGACGAGCCGGATGGCCGGCCGCACCCCGACCTGCTCGTGGACCTGCTGGCGGGCGCGGGGCTGGCCGACCGGCTGAGCGTGGTAGCGGCGCGGGCCGACGAGGACCTTCGCCGCGTCGTGACCGAGCCGCTGCTGTACGGCTCGCTCCGCGAGGTGGGGCTCGCCGCCCTCGCCGAGATCGTGGCCTTCGAGTTCATGCTGTCCCGGGTGTCGGGCCGCTTCGCGCGCGCGCTGGCCGCCCACCGGGGACTGCCGGCGACGGCCCTCGTCTGGTTCACCCACCACTCCGAGGTCGACGTCGGCCACGCCGAGCAGGGGCTGGCCGATCTCGAGGCGTACGCGCGCTACTACGAGATGAGCGACGACGAGGCGCTGACGATCGTCGAGATGGCGCTGCGCGAGAACGTCTTCACCCGGCGGTACTGGCGATGAGGCTCGTGGCGGCCACGCTCTACGCGCTGCGAATCCCGTTCGTGGAGTCGTTCAGCCACAGCGCCCGCGAACGGCGGGCCTGTGACTCGGTCGTTGTGCGCGTGCGTGACGAGGCGGGAACCGAGGGGTACGGCGAGGGAGTCCCGCGTCCGTACGTCACCGGCGAGACGGTCGAGGCGATGCTCGATCACCTCGCCCGGGAGCTGTGGCCCCGGGTGGCCGAGCGCGATCTGCCGCCGATGGGCCACCTGGCCGGGCTCGACGCCTTCATCCCGGACACGAGCCTGCCCGGTACGGTGGCGCCTCACGCCGCCCGGGCCGGGCTGGAGCTGGCGATTCTCGACTGCATGCTCCGGCGGGCCGGCCGGTCGGCGGCGGCGGTCCTGCCGCCTCGACGTGGGCGCGTGACCTACAGCGGCGTGATCACGGCCGGCCCGGTGGACCGCGCGGTCAAGCACGCTCGACAGATGCGCGCGGCCGGTCTGCGCCACGTCAAGGTCAAGGTCGGCTTCGAGGACGACATCGTCCGGGTACGCGCCGTCCGGGAGGCCCTGGGCCCCGACGTGTCCCTGCGGCTCGACGCCAACGGCGCCTGGTGCCTCGAGCGCGCGGTCGAGGTTCTGCGTGCGGTGGCACCGCTCGGCGTCGCCGCCATCGAGCAACCGCTGCCGCGGGGGGCGAACTACGCGCGGCTCCGGGAGGCTGTGCCGGTACCGCTGATGGCCGACGAGTCGCTGGTGACGGTGGCCGACGCCGAGGAGCTCATCGCCGAGCACGCGGTGGACTTCTTCAACGTCCGCGTCTCCAAGTGCGGCGGCCTCGCGCGCTCGCTGGCCATCGCTACCCGGGCGGCCGCCGCCGGCCTCGGCGTCCAGGTCGGTAGCCAGGTGGGCGAGACGGCCATCCTCTCCGCCGCCGGCCGGCACCTGGCGGCGGCGCTCCCCGAGGTCACGTTCGTCGAGGGCTCGTTCGGGACCCTGCTGCTCAGCGAGGACGTCAGCATCGAGAGCGTGCGGTTCGGGCACCGTGGCGAGGCGCCGCTGCTGAGCGGGCCCGGCCTCGGCGTCCGGGTGATCGAGGCGCGGCTGCGCCAGCACGCCCCCACGGTGCGCGAGCTCGGGACGGGGTGCTGAGCGTGGGCCGCTGGCTCGCCTCCGCGCTCGCGGTCCAGCAGTGGGCGCGTCGCCACGTGTTCGAGGCCGCGACCGCGCGGCCGGCCGAGGCCCAGGCCCGCGTGCTCGAGCGCCTGCTGCGCGCCAACGCCGACACCGCGTTCGCGCGCGACCACGACCTGGGCGGTCTCCCGTCGCCCCGCGAGTACGCGCAACGGGTGCCGGTCCGCGACTACGAGGCGCTGCGGCCGTACGTGAGCCGCGTGCTGGCCGGCGAGCCGCGCGTCCTCACGGCGGAGGCCCCGCTGATGTTCGCCACAACCAGCGGCACGACCGCCGAGCCGAAGTTCATCCCGGTGACGCCGACCTCCGCCCGGCAGGCCGCCGCGCTCATGCGGCTGTGGACCGTCCACGGCCTCCGGGAGCATCCCGCGATGCTGGACCGGCACGTCCTCACCATGGTCGGGCCCGCGGTGGAAGGCACGACACCCGGCGGGGCGCCCTATGGGGCGATGACCGGGATGACCTACCGGCGCCTGCCCTGGCTCGTCCGTCGTCGACAGGCCCTGCCCTATGCGGTGGCCCTGATCCGCGACCACGAGACGCGCTACTTCGTTGCCGCCCGGCTGGGGCTGGGCCACGCCGTGTCCTCGATCGGCACGCCGAACGCCAGCACCCTCCTCCGGCTGGCCGAGACCGCCGGGCGTCGCTCCGAGGAGATGATCCGCGCGATTCGCGACGGCGTGCTCGGCGTGGACGACGTGGCGCCGATCGCCGGGGCCGACGTCAGCGCGACCGAGCTGCGGGCAGCGCTCACCGCCGGGCTCCAGCCGGACCGACGGCGGGCCACCGAGCTGTCGAGCGTGGCCCGGGTGAGCGGCCGTCTGATCCTCGGCGAGTGCTGGCCGGAGCTGGCGCTGGTCGCCTGCTGGCTCGGCGGCAGCGCCGGCGTCCAGGCCCGTCACCTCGACGCGCATTTCCCCGGCGTCGCCCGCCGCGACCTCGGGCTCATCGCCAGCGAAGGACGGCTCACGATCCCCCTCGAGGACGACGACGCCGCCGGTGTGCTCGCCGTCCACACGACGTTCTTCGAGTTCATCGCCGAGGAGCAGGTCGACGACCCGGCGCCGCGGCCCTGGCTCGCGCACGAGCTGCAGGACGGCCGCCGCTACCACGTGGTCATCACCGGGGCCAACGGCCTCTACCGCTACGACCTGAACGACGTCGTCGAGGTGCGCGGCTTCCACGGGCGCACGCCGCGGGTCGCCTTCGTGCGCAAGGGGCGCGACATGCTGAGCATCACCGGCGAGAAGCTGCACCTCAACCACGTCCTGCACGCCGTGCACGCCGCCGCGCGGGCGACCGGCCTCGGCGTCTGGCAGTTCCGCCTGATCCCGGACGTCGAGGCCGCCCGCTACGACCTGCTCGTCGAGCCGACGCCGGCGGGGCCTGCGGCGGCGCCGGCCTCGTTCGCCGCCGCCTTCGATCGGGCGCTGAGCGAGGTGAACATCGAGTACGCCGCCAAGCGGGCGTCGAGTCGGCTGCAGGCGCCGCGACTCTTCGTCATGCGGCCGGGCTGGTCCGAGCGCGTGTGCCGCGCGGAGATCGCCGGGGGGCGGCGGGAGAGCCAGCACAAGTGGAGCGCGCTCCGGCCGGAGTGGGACGAGACCAGTCGCCGCGACGTCGTTCGCCGTCTCGAGCACGCCGCTCCCTGCGAGGCAGCGTGGTGACCCGGCCCGCGCCCGCGGCTCTCGTCCTGGCGGCGCTGACCGGGCTCTTCGGCGCCCGGGTGCTTGGCCAGGTGCTCGTCGCCTTCCTGGGGGTTGGCTGGCTACCGCCGATGGAAGCCTGGTACTCGGGCCTCCTGCCCTACCGGGTCCTGCTGCCAGTCCAGGTGTGCATCCTGATCATGCAGGCGGTGATCGATCGTGACGTGTGGCGAGGCCACGGGTTCTTCGCGCGGGTCCAACCGCGGGCGGGACGCCGGCTGCAGTGGCTCGCCGCGATCTATGCCCTGGCGATGCTGATCCGGCTGGTGGTGACCGGCTCGCACCCGATCCCGGTCACCTTCCACTGGGTGCTGGCCGCCTACCTCTTCACGCTCGGCCGGACCGCCAAGCGGCGTGATGGCGCGGTCCGCGGCACGGCGCTCAGCGCTTGCTGAACACCTCGCGCAACAGGTCGGTCGTCCGCGCGGTAGGGTTCGTGCGGATCTTGCGCTCCTCGTCACCGACGACGTGGAAGAGGCCGTCCAGCGACTTGCCGACCACGTAGCGGTTGAGGTCGTAGTCCTCGGCCCGGAAGAACGGAATGGCCTGGGCCTGGCCCAGGAGATCCTTGTACTGGCGGGCCACGCCAACCTCGCCCATCGTGCGCTCGACCACCGGCTGGAAGGCCGTCGTCAGCTTGGGGGTCGTCTTGCCCTTGAAGTACTCGGTGGCGGCGGTGTCGGGCCCCGAGAGGATCTTGCGGGCGTCGTCGATGCCCATGTCGCCGATCGCGCCGACGAAGATCTCCCGCGCGGCCGGCGCGGCCTTCTCGGCGGCGCGGTTCATGCCCAGCACCAGCTCGTCGACACGATCGCCCTGTCCGGTCAGGCGCAGCCCCTGCTCCAGCGACTTGAGCCGCTCGGGCATCAGGATCTTGATCGCCTGGTTGGCGAAGTACCCGTCCACCCGCCCCGTGACACCCACCGCGTTCTCGGTCCCGACCTTGAGTGCTTCCTTGAGACCTTGCGCGATGCGAGCGTCACCCAGCCCACCGCCCGACGACGGAAGCTGCGGCAGTCCCTTCAGGAAATCGGGAAGCTGGGCCGACGTTGACGTCGCGCCGAGCAGGAGCGCGACCAGCGCAGTGAGCAGTGCTCGCGTCCGTGTTTTCACAGGACCCCCTCTCACTGCCGCACGTTGATGTGGCAAATCACACGGCCTCCAGCTGGCGAGCCAGTGCCGCAGGGTCGGTGACCGGCAGCTCACAAGCGTAGTTGCGACAGACGTACGCGGTCGTCTTGCCGTCGACCATGGTGCGCCCCTCGAGCAGGGGCATACCGGCGCCGGCACTTGCATCGCCGGCGACCATGCCGGCCACCACCCTGTTCGGCAGGAAGCGGCCGAAGACCTCGGCGGCCAGCGGTTCGGCACTGCCGTTACGCGCGATCAGCGCGACCTCGACCTTCGGACCCAGGTGGAAGTCGAGCGCGCACAGGAAGCGCCCGAATGCGGCCGGATGGCGACCGAGGAGGTCGGCGATGGGCCGCAGGGCGGTCAGCGCCCGCGTCTCGTAGCCTGCCTCGCCGGTCAGCACGGCCAGCCGCAGCAGCGTCTCGATCGCCACCGAGGTGCCGCAGGGCACGGCGTTGTCGAAGAGATTGCGGGGGCGAACGATGAGCCGCTCGTGGTCGTGGCCGGTGTCGTAGAAGCCGTCGAGCTCGCCGTCCCAGAACAGCCGCACCATGTCGTCGGCGAGCTCGCGGGCAGCGTCGAGCCAGCGCCGCTCGAACGTGGCCTCGTAGACGTCGATCAGGGCGGCGGCGACCATCGCGTAGTCCTCGAGGTAGCCCTTGAGCCGGGCCTGGCCGGCCTTCCAGGTGCGCTGCAGCCGCCCGTCCCGACGCATGGCGCCCAGCAGGAACTCGGCGTTGCGCACGGCCGCCGCCACGTAGTCGGCGCGGCCCAGCGCGCGGCCGGCCTCGGCCAGCACCCGACAGGCCAGGCCGTTCCACGCCGCCAGCACCTTGTCGTCGCGGCCCGGACGCACGCGCTTGGCGCGTGCCTCCAGCAGGCGCTTCCGCAGCGGCGCCACCGACTCCGGATCCGGCTCGCCGGCCACGAACAGGTTGCTCTTCCCCTCGAAGTTGGGGCCGCGGTCCACGCCCCAGTACGCGAGCGCGCGATCGGCGTCGGGGCCGAGCACCGCCCGGATCTCCTCGGGGGTCCACACGTAGAACTTGCCCTCGTGGCCCTCGGAGTCGGCGTCCTCGGCCGAGTAGAAGCCACCGGCCGGATCGGTCATGTCGCGCAGGACGTAGTCGAGCGTCTCCTCGCACACCCGCCGGCACTCGGGATCGCCGAAGGCCAGCCACGCGTGCAGGTAGAGCGAGGCGAGCTGGGCATTGTCGTACAGCATCTTCTCGAAGTGCGGGATCATCCAGTGGGGATCGACCGAGTAGCGGGCGAAGCCGCCGCCGAGCTGATCGTACATACCGCCGCGGGCCATGCGGATCAACGTCGTGTGAACCATGCGCTGCGCGTAGGGGTTCCCCGTGCGCTTGAAGAAGCGCAGCACGAACTCCCAGATCATCGGCTGGGGGAACTTCGGGGCGCCGCCGAGTCCGCCCCACTCCTCGTCGAACTGCGAGGAGATACCCTGGAAGGCGGCGAAGAGCTGCTCGTCGCCGAGCAGGGTCGCCGCCCGCCGCAGCCGGTCGGTCTGGCCCAGCGACTCCGCGAGCTCGCGGCCGGACTGCACGACCTCGGCGCGGCGCGTACGCCAGGCGTCGCCCAGCGCGGCGAGCAGGCGCGGGAAGCCGGGCAGGCCGTGGCGATCCTCGGGCGGGAAGTAGGTGCCGCCGTAGAACGGCGTGCCGTCCGGCGTGAGGAAGACCGTCATCGGCCAGCCGCCGTGGCCGGTCAGCGACTGCACGGCCTGCATGTAGATGTGGTCGACGTCCGGGCGCTCCTCGCGGTCGACCTTCACGTTGACGAAGCCGGCGTTCATCACGGCGGCGATGTCGGGGTTCTCGAACGACTCCCGCTCCATCACGTGGCACCAGTGACAGGCGGAGTAGCCGACCGAGAGCAGCACGGGCTTGTCCTCGGCCCGGGCCCGGGCGAACGCCTCTTCACCCCACGGGTACCAGTCGACCGGGTTGTGGGCGTGCTGCAGCAGGTAGGGACTCGTCTCCCGGGCCAGTCGGTTCTCGCTCACGGCGTGCTCGTCACCGCGTGAACGGCAGCGCGCTCACGGTGGCGGGGACGACGCGGTCGCCGATCCGGACTCCGACGGCGGTCCCTGGCTCGGCGTGCTGGCGGCGGATCATGGCGAGGGCGATCGGACGGCCCAGCGCGAGCGAGTGGGCCCCGCTCGTCACCGCGCCGATGGCGGCATCGCCGGCGACGACCTCGCTGCCGGCCGGCGGCACCGCGTCACCCTCGAGCACCAGGCCGCGCAGGTGGCGGTTGACGTGGCCGCGGTCGCGGATGCGGACCACGACTTCCTGCCCCGGATAGCAGCCCTTCGTATGGGACACCAGTGTCTCGAACGGCACCTCGGGCAGCAGCACGGCGGGGCCGATGTCGGCGGGAAACCGCGGCGTGCCGGCCTCGATGCGCAGCGACTCCAGCGCCGTCACGCCGAGCGTCAGCGCGCCGGCGCCGGTCAGGGCCTTCCGCGCCCGCTCGGCGTCGGCAACGGGGGCGGCGATCCAGATCTCCGGCTCGCCGGTCTCACCATTGCCGCGCACGAGCCGGACCTCGACGCCGTCGAGCCGCCCGACGACGTGCGCCCACGGACGCGCCTCGGGCACGGCCCCGGCCAGCCGCTCGACCAGCCCGGGAACCTCCGGCCCGACCACCATCAGCAGCGCCCACTCCTCGCTGGCGTCGCGCAGGTCGACCTTCTCCGAGAACAGGTACTTGTCGAGCGCCTCCAGGGTGGAAGTCGCGGTGCCGGGCGGGGTAACGAGCAGGATCCGATCGTCCAGCACCCAGACCAGGACGACCACCTGGACCTTGCCGTGGACGTCGAGCAGGGTCGCGGCGCACCCCTGCCCCGGGGTCAGCGACTTCACGTCGTTGCTGAGCAGCGCGTTCAGGAAGGTCGCGCGGTCGCGCCCGGTCGCCTCGAGCACGCCGTGCTCGCGCCGGTCGATCAGGGCCACCCCGCGCCGCGCCGCCGCGTACTCCGCCCCTGCGTCGCTCGTCGTCATCGCGGTCATTCTACATGAGCCGCGTTGACACCGGCCGGGGCGACCGATAGATTCCTCGCGTGCGACCGCCGCCACGCGACGCCGTGCGCCGCTTCCAGCGCCGGCTCCTCGCCTGGTACGCGCGTCACGGCCGCGACCTGCCGTGGCGGCGCACGCGGGAGCCTTACCGGGTGCTCGTCTCCGAGATCATGCTGCAGCAGACGCAGGTCGACCGGGTGATCCCCAAGTACCGTCAGTTCCTCAAGCGCTATCCCTCGCTGCGTGCGCTGGCCCGGGCGCCGGTGGAGGACGTGCGGCAGCTCTGGTACCCGCTCGGCTACAACATCCGTCCCCTGCGCCTGCACGCCATCGCCTGCGAGACGGTGGCCCGCTACCGCGGCCGCCTGCCCGACGACGCCGAGCGGCTGCGCGCGCTGCCGGGGGTGGGGCGCTACACCGCGGGCGCCGTGCTGTCTTTCGCGTTCGGGCGCGACGTGGCCGTCCTCGACACCAACGTCCGGCGGGTGCTGAGCCGCGTGTTCCTCGGCCCCCGCCGTACCGCCCGCGTGCGCGGCGACACCGCGTTGTGGGGACTGGCCGAGCGGCTGGTGCCGGCCGGCCGCGGCTACGACTTCAACCAGGCCCTCATGGACTTCGGCGCCACCTGGTGCACGCCGCGACGGCCTCGCTGCGCGGCGTGTCCGATGCGCGGGTTCTGTGCGACCTACGCGCGGCCGGTCGCCGCCAGCGAGCGCTGAGAGCCGCGGTGCCGCTGGTGATCGAAGTCGCCGCCGGTCTCATCCGCGACGCAGCCGGCCGCTACCTCATCACCCAGCGCCGGCGCGGCTCGCATCTGGCCGGGCTCTGGGAGTTCCCGGGCGGCAAGGTCGAGGCCGGCGAGACGCCCGCCGCCTGCCTGCGCCGGGAGCTCATCGAGGAGCTGTCGGCGACGTTCGCGGTGGGGGGTCTCGTCGAGACCGTCCGCTGGGAGTATCCCGACCGCACGGTGGTCCTGCACTTCTTCGACTGCCGGCACGAGTCGGGCGCGATCGTCCCCCGCGAGGAGCAGGCCATGGAGTGGATAGAGCCGGCGCGGCTGGCCGACTACGACTTCCCCGCCAGCCGACCGCGAGCTGATCGAGCGGCTCAGCGGAAGAAGACAAGCGTGACGAGCACGAACAGCGGCAGCAAGATCGCGCCGCTGTACACCATGTAGCCGAAGAAGCTCGGCATCTTCACGCCGGCCTCCTCGGCGATCGCCTTGACCATGAAGTTGGGGGCGTTGCCGATGTAGGTGTTGGCGCCCATCGCCACCGAGCCCACGCTGATGGCGACCAGGATCTCGGCCGGCACGCCCACGACCTCGGCCGGCAGCCGCAGCCCCTGCCCCAGGGCCAGGAAGGTGAGATAGGTGGGGGCGTTGTCGAGGAACGACGACAGCGTGCCCGAGGCCCAGAAGAACTGCCACGGCGCCCGCACGCCGAGCTCGTCCCCCCGCAGGCGCAGCAGGTCGAGGGCGGGGATCATGGTCAGGAAGATCCCGGCGAACAGCACCGCCACCTCGACCATCGGCCCCGCCGAGAAGCCGTTGTCGCGGCGGATGCGGGCCGGCGTGAGCCTCAGCGACAGCGCGGCGAGGGCGCACGATGGCCAGCTCGCGCCACGGCGCGTGCAGAAACGCGACGGCCAGCACGACCCCGGCCAGCCACACGGCGTTGAGACCGCCGAGCACGCGCAGCGGCTCGACGTGGCCGCGGTCGCGGCGGAGGGCGGTCAGCGGCTCTCGCGCGAACTGCACGGAGTCGTAGACGAAGAACGCGGCCAGCAGCACGAGCAGCATGAGCCCCCACTGGGGCCACAGCCGGAAGGTCCACGCGAACGGCACCCCGGCCAGGTAGCCGAGGAACAGCGGCGGATCGCCGAGCGGCGTCAGCATCCCCCCGACGTTGGACACCACGAAGATGAAGAACACCACGGTGTGCTTCACGCGCGTGCGCTCGCTGTTCGTCTGCAGCAGCGGCCGCACCAGCAGCATGGAGGCCCCGGTGGTGCCGACGAAGGACGCCAGGAGCCCGCCCAGCGCGAGGAAGCCGGTGTTGGTGGCCGGGGTGGCGACGAGATCGCCCCGCAGCAGGATGCCGCCGGAGACGACGAACAGCCCGGCCAGCAGCACGATGAAGGAGACGTAGTCCTGGGCCGTGTGCAGCAAGGTGGCCGGCTGGCTGACGCCGTACATCGCGAGCACCGGCAACCCCAGCACCGCCGAGACGATCAGCTTGTTACGATTGGCCTCCCACCAGTGCGGCACCCGGAGCGGACAGACGGCGATGGCCAGCAGCATGGCCACGAACGGCAGGACGGTGTAGAGCGGAGGCGCGTTCAGGCGGTTGTCCTCGCCGCGCTCTGCATGCGCCCCGATCGTATCACCGCTCCGCCCCGCTCCCGCGCCTACAGCGCCTTCAGCCACGGTGGCGCCACGAACGTGGTGAGCGCCGCCCCCAGTACCACTCGCGCGGCCGCGGGCCTTCCGAGATCAGCCGGCACGCGAACGGCGGCTAGCCAGACAACCACGAATCCGAGGAGCAGGTCGTGCACGCCTCCCTACCCGGATAGCAGCGACGCACAGCGCGTCTTCAGCTCCGCGACCGACTTGCACTCACTGACGTACTTCACGAACGCCCCCAGCGGCGTGGCCTCGGCACCCTGCGCGCCACCGGCCAGCCGGCCGAGCGCGGCCGCACCTTCCGGACTGTCCAGGTCGCACGTGAAGATCCGCTCAGAGCTGAAGCCCATGAGCTTCGACACCTCGATCGTCAGCTGCCCGCCCTTGAAGCCGCCCTTGTCGTGGTTGACGATGATCTTCTCTCCGCTGTCGAGGGTGACCTGGCAATACGCGCCGGCCTTCGGATCGATGACGAACCGTCCGACCTTGGCCATCGTTGCCTCCTCCGTCCCGGTCGTCGGGACAGCGTCAGGACAGGAACCTGGAAATGGCGATCAGCGTCCCGGGCCGGGACGCCGAGCATCAGGCGGAGGAGAGATCTAGTGCGGCTCTTCGGAGGGTTCGGACGGGTCGCCGGCGGCGCGGGACAGACAGCGCGCCCGGGGAGACCCGAACTGCGGGACCTCGCCGCCGGCGAGTCGGCGATGGGGACGAGCGGTGCGCAGCTGCGATATCGGCGACACCGGGCTCGGGGCAGGCGTGAGGAAGACGACCGCGCGGGTCGCCATCCGACCGCCACCGATGCTCTCGACAGAGTCCGCGACTTCGAACACGAAGGCACCTGGCATCGCGGGCAGCGACAGGTCGAGCGCGACGTAGATCAGGATCGCCACGAGGATCTCCCGTCGGCAGATCACGCGGCCATTCTACCCGAAAGCGGCATCACGGATTCGAACGCTCGCCGCGCGCTGCGCGCCCGCCGAACACCGAGCGGATCACCGCCACCACCATCCCGGTGACGTTGACGAAGACGACGAGGACGAGGGCGATCAGCACGAGCGTCATGATGCCCGCCTGGGCGGCGTGCAGCCCGGTCTCGACGGGCAGCTGCTCGGCGAGCCAGAACAGCGGGCCCAGCACGATGACGGGCGTCGCCACGAGGACGATGAGCAGCCCGATCACGACCCGACCGAGGCGGCGCACCGGCGTGAGTCGCCGATGACGAGCCTCGGTGCGCACCCACAGGGCGGTCATGAGGACGAAGAGCACGCCCAGGCAGGCCACGAACGCAAGCTGCGGGAGCACGCGGGCGCCGGCCACGGCATACAGGGTCCCGAAGAGGACGACGGACACGGCATCGGCGGCGGCGAGCGCGAGCATCCTATCCCTGAAGCGCCGCGCCGAGCCAGACGAAGAACGCCCGGCTCGCCAGCCACAGCGTCACGTAGACCCCGAGGGCCAGGAGGCGCACCCGCGCCTCGGGCGTCCCCCGCCCGAGCCAGGCGCGGACGGGCCGCGTCAGCGGCCCGGTGACGACGCCGAAGAACCACACGACCGGGCTGTCCGGGGAGCCGATCAGCCGCGCGAAGACGATGTGCAGGGCGAGGTAGATGGCGGCCATGAAGAAGACGAACGGGACCACCGTGTTGGCGAGCATCAGCAGCCGGAGCCCGATCTCGTTCACGGGCGCGATGATAGCAGGCCGCTGGGAGGTGTCGGGGGGAGCGGCGCGCTCCCCCCGACGATGATCAGTGGGCCGGCACTTCCCGGAGGTCGCGACCCAGCGGATCGCCCTTGGTGCCCTGCCCCGACTTCGGATAGCGGACGCTGGTCACGAGGTCCTGCACCTCCTGCGGCGGCGGCGCGGTCAGCAGCGAGACGATCCAGATCGTGAGGAACCCGACCGGCAGGCCGAAGATGGCCGACGCGATCGTCTGGGTGCCGAACCAGGACACGCCGTAGAAGCGGCTGCCGATCATGTAGTAGGCCGTGACCAGCGAGGCCGGCCCACATGCCGACGACGGCCCCGGCCTTGTTGGCGCGCTTCCACCAGATGCCCATGACGAGCGCCGGGAAGAAGGAGGCGCCGGCCAGGCTGAACGCCCACGCCACCAGCTCCACGATGATGGCGACGCGGAAGGTGGCCACCCAGGCCGAGATGAGCGCGGTGACGATGAGCAGCACCTTGGTGATGGTGAGCCGCTTGGTCAGCGAGGCCGTGTGGTCGATGACGTTGTAGTAGAGATCGTGGGAGATGGCGTTGGCGATCGTGAGCAGCAGGCCGTCCGCCGTCGACAGCGCGGCGGCCAGCCCCCCGGCCATCACGAGGCCGGTGATCACGAACGGCAGCCCGGCGATCTCCGGCATCGAGAGCACGACGAAGTCGGTGGACTCGAACGACGAAGTCGGCCCACTGCACGATGCCGTCGCCGTTCTTGTCGACGACGCTGAAGAGGCCGGCCGGCTGCCACAGCGTCACCCAGCGCGGCAGCTCGGAGATCTTGGTGCCGACCAGCTTGGCGTAGATGGTGAACCGCGCGAAGGCCGCATAGGCCGGCGCCGTGAAGTAGAGCAGGAAGATGAAGAACAGCGACCACGCCACCGAGGTGCGCGCCTGCCGCACCGACGGCGTGGTGTAGTAGCGGGTCAGGATGTGGGGCAGGCCGGCGGTGCCGACCATCAGGCAGAACGTCAGGGCCAGGAAGTTCCACATGCCGGTCGCCGGTCGGCACCGTCAGGTAGCGGCTGAACTTCGCGTCCTCGCTGGCCGCCGGCGCAGTCGCCTGGCGAGTGGCCAGGGCGGCCTGGGCCTTCAGCTTCTCGACCTCGGCCTCGGGGAGCCCGCCCGCCTTGATCTTGGCGTTGGCGTCGTCGGCCTCCTTCTTCCAGAGCGCCCGCGTCTCCTTCTCCTTGGCGTCGCGGGTGATCTCGAAGGCCCGCTTGTTGTTCTGCTGGAGGAGCTGCCCGTAGGTCAGCTCGGGGACCGGGATCGAGAAGAGCGGTCCACGACAGGTACACGACGGGGACAAGGTAGGAGACGATCAGGATGATGTACTGCGCGACCTGGGTCCACGTGACCGACTTCATGCCGCCCAGCACCGAGCAGAACAGCACGCCGAGGAGGCCGACGAACACGCCGACGTTGAAGTCGAGGCCGATGAAGCGGGAGACGATCAGCCCGACGCCGGTCACCTGCGCGATGAGATACGTGAACGAGCACACGATCGCGCCGATGACGCCGACGATCCGCGCCTGGTTGCCGCCGAAGCGGGCGCCCAGGAAGTCGGGAATCGTGTAGGCGCCGAACTGCCGCAGGTAGGGGCCGAGGAAGACGGCCAGCAGCAGATAGCCGCCGGTCCAGCCCATGACGTAGGCCAGGCCCGCGAAGCCCTGGGCGGACAGCGCGCCGCCCATGGAGATGAACGACGCGGCCGACATCCAGTCGGAGCCGGTCGCCATGCCGTTGTAGACGGCGGGCACGCCGCGGCCGGCCACGTAGTACTGGTCGGGATTGGAGGTCCGGGTGACGATGCCGATGAAGACGTAGATCAGCAGCGACAGCGCCATGAAGATCCAGCCGATCATCTGGTTGCTGAACAGGCCGATCGTCTCGCCGATCCCGATGAGCACGGTGATCGCCGAGGAAGCCGATCGGTGTAGAGGCCGAAGATCTTGTCCAGGCTCATGGTCGCGCTAGCCCTCCTCGCGGATGCCGATACTCTTCGTCCTTCTTGTTCATCAGGTAGGCGTAGACCGCGATCTCGAGGACGAAGATGGCCAGCGAGCCCTGCGCCGCCATGTAGTAGCCGAGCGGGAAGCCGAGGATGGTGTAGTTGTTCAGCCACCCGGCCATGAGGCCGGAGATGATGAAGGTGACCACGAACCAGATGACCAGCAGGATCGTCGTGAGCCTGACGTTGTAGCGCCAGTAGTCCTCCCTCTGCCGCTCGGTCAGGTCTCCCCCGGCCCCTCCCCGGCCACCCGTGGGTCCGGCTTTCGATGCCGCGGTCGTCGCCATCGCGTGACCTCCTTGTCGTCGCGGTTCACCCTGGTCCTGGCCGTGAATCGGCCGGGACACCTCCGTGCACATCGGAAGACCGACGATGGGGTTTCTGCGGGGAACGGGACGACCTGGGTGCCATGCGCCCTCCCCTATCGGGGTCCGTTCAGCCGTCGAGGTCCGTAGGCCCGCCCGCAAGCCGCGCGGAGACCAATCGAACCGTGCTCGTCCCGGACCTTATACCGGACCGCCCGGTGCCCGGCAAGTTTCCTGGTTCGCCGGGGGGAGCTCGCGGCGAGGTGGCGGATCAGGCGGGGCGGGGCGCCCGCCCACTGGCCAGGGCGTCGTGCGCCATGCGGACGAGCGTGGTGATGTCGAAGACCGGGCGGCCCGTCTCCCGCTGGATGTCGGCCGTGTAGGGCGGCATGTTGGTGCACTCGAGCACGATCGCCCCGATGTCGGGGTGGGTGGCCACCAGCCGGCGGGCCACCCGCACGTGCTCCTCGCGGGCGAGGTCGACGTCCAGCTCCATCTCGTCGTCCAGCATCACCCGCGTGAACTCCTTCTCGCCCTCCATCCCCGCCACGGCCAGGGGCAGATCGGCCGGGATGCCGGCCCCGGCCAGGTGCTCGGGGGTCAGACTGGAGGCATTCACGGTCATCAGCCCCACCCGCCGGCCCGGGGCCAGCATGCGGTACACGAGCGGCACCAGCAGGAGGCTGGAGGTGAAGACCGGCACCGTCACTGCCGCCGCCAGCTCCCGCTGGTACTTCACCAGGAAGCCGCAGTTGGTCGTGATGGCGCCCACCCCCTCGCGCTCCAGCGCCCGCGCCCCCTCCACGAAGGCCGGCAGGGTGCCCTCGGCGCCGCGCCGCACGACGAGATCGGGAACGGCGCCGGCCACCCGGTGGTAGCGCACCGGGAACGGGAAGGTGCCGGCGTTGCCCATGTCGCCGTGAATGCGCGGGAACCGCGTGTCGAGCATGAGGATGCCGACGGTGAAGCCGTACTGGTTGAAGCCGCCGCGGACGCGTCCGGCTGTCATGCGGCTACTGTACTCCAGAGCCCCGTTGTACACTCCGCTTCCGTGACCGAGGTCATCGCGAAGTTCCGCGAGCTCACCGGCCCGGCACGCACGGTCGAGCGGACGCTGCTCGTCACCCTCACGCTGGTGGGCGCCGCCTGGGCCGCCCGGCTCCACCACGCCCTGCCCTTCACGTTCTTCAACGAGCAGTACCTCGGCCTGTTCCTGGCCCTCGGCCTGGCGCCGGTGTTCCTGGCCGTGCGGGCCTCACCGCGGGGGTCGGCGGGCTCGGTGCCGTGGTACGACTGGCTCGGCGCCCTCGGCAGCCTGCTCGTCGGCGGCTACATCGTGGTCTTCTACCCCTCCCTCGCGTACTCGCTCGGCGTCCTCAGTACCGACAAGCTGGCCCTCGGTGCCGTCGCGATGGTTCTCGTGCTGGAGGCGGTGCGGCGACTGGCCGGCTGGGCGCTGATGTGGATCGCCGCCGCCTGCATCCTCTACGCGAAGTTCGCCTGGCTGCTGCCCGGGATGCTCTACGCCAAGGGCTCGCCGTGGGGCCGCATCGCCGTCTATCTCTACCTGGACACCAACGGCATCCTGGGGCTGCCGCTGGCGGTGACGGCCAGCATCGTGGTCGCCTACATCTTCTTCGGCCAGGCGCTGCAGGCCGTCGGCGGCGACAAGTTCCTGAGCGACCTGGCGCTGGTGGCGATGGGGCGATATCGCGGCGGCGCCGCCAAGATGTCAGTCGTCTCCTCCAGCCTGTACGGCATGGTCTCGGGCAGCGCCGTCGCCAACGTGGTCGTCGACGGCGCCATCACCATCCCCATGATGAAACGCGCCGGCTACCCACCCCACGTGGCCGCGGCCATCGAGGCGGTGTCGTCCAACGGCGGCCAGATCATGCCGCCGGTCATGGGGGCGGCGGCATTCCTCATCGCCGAGTACCTGGGCATCTCCTACGGCCAGGTGGCGTTGGCCGCCGCCATCCCGGCCGCGCTCTACTACCTGGCCCTGTTCGTCCAGGTAGACCTGGAGGCGGCCAAGCACGGGCTGGCCGGCCTGCCGCGCGAGCACATCCCGCGCTTCCGCACGATCATCCGCCGCGGCTGGGTCTTCCTGATCCCGCTCGCCGTGCTCGTCTACACGCTGATGATGTCCGGCTGGGACGCCGGCCAGGCCGGCATGCTGGCCGTCGCCGTCACCTTCCTGGTCGGCGCGATCCAGAAGGAGACGCGGCCGAGCTGGCGGGGCGTGCTGGACGCTGTCGAGGGCACCGGGCGCACGATGCTGGACCTGGTCGCCATCACGACCTTGGCCGGCATCGTCATCGGCGCCCTGCACCTTTCGGGCTTCACCTCCAAGCTGCCGCTGCTGCTGGTCACCATGGCCGGTGGCAACGTCGTGGTGCTGCTCGTCCTCACTGCGCTGGTCAGCATCCTGCTCGGCATGTCGCTGCCGACGACGGTCGTCTACGTCACCCTGGCCGTGCTCATCGGCCCCGCCCTGGCCCAGCTCGGCATCGTGCCGCTGGCCGCGCACCTGTTCCTGTTCTACTTCGGCATGCTCTCGCTGATTACCCCACCCGACTGCCTGGCCACCTACGCGGCGGCCGCCATCGCGAAGTCAGACTTCTGGAAGACGGGCTGGACGGGCATGCGGCTCGGGATCGTTGCCTACATCGTGCCGTTCGTCTTCGTGTTCCACCCTGCCCTCATCCTGGTCGGCACGCCGGGGGAGATCGTCCTGACGGTCGCCACTGCCTCGATCGGCGTCGTTCTGCTCGGCATCGGCTGCGCCGGCTACCTGTTCCGCCCGCTCGGCTGGGGCCGGCGCGTGTGGGTGCTCGCCGCCGGGCTGTGCATGATGGCGCCACCGGTGCCGGGGGTGTCGGAGGTTGTCCTCGATGTCGCCGGGCTCCTGCTGGGCGGCACGCTCGTCGCCGTCGAGCGCACGGCCCGCCTGCGCGGCGCTCCCGCGCAGTAGCCGTTCGTACCCGAAACCTGGTTACGAGGTGGGCAAGGCGCTCCATCTTCGCTCCCGGCAGTGATAGGCTAGGCGCCGCTGCGAGGAGGTCCCGGATGAGAGTGCCGATCGCCACTCTGCTCGTCGTCGCCGCCGCGACCGCGGCCTGGGCCCAGGGCCTGCCCAAAGCGGTCACGATCGGCAGCAACCCGCCCGGCACCGGCTACTACGCGGTGGCCAGCGGCCTGGCCAAGGTCGTGAGCCAGGGCACCGGCATGCAGATGGCCGTGCAGCCCCACTCGGGCACCAGCACCATGCTGCCGCTGCTCGACAACGGCGAGATGGAGTTCGGCACGATCAACGCGGTCGACGTGGGGCTGGCCTACCGTGGCCCCAACTACAAGATCGGCGGCCGCAACCCCTTCCAGCACTCACCCAACGTGCGCGTGATCCAGCGGGGAGCGCCGCTGCTGGTCGGTTTGCTCGTGCGCAAGGACTCGCCGATCAAGAGCGTCACCGACGTGAAGGGCAAGCGGATGACCGGCGAGTACCCGGCCCACCTGGCCGTCTGGTACAACATGTTCGGCCACCTCGCCAGCGCCGGCCTCACCTGGAGCGACGTGAAGGTCGTCCCCGTGCCCGCGGTCAACGACGGTGTCGACGCGCTGGTGCAGGGCCGGGCCGACGTCACCGAGCACGCGCTCGGCGCGGCCAAGACCAAGGAGGCCGACACCGCCGTGGGCGTGCGCCACGTCTCCATCGACTGCTCGCCCGAGGGCCAGGCCCGGCTCAAGAAGGCCGTGCCCGGCTACTATGGGCGCGTGGTAAAGGCGGGCACCGCCACCGCCGTGCGTGGAAGACACCTGTTTCCTCGCCTACGACACCTACCTGGTCGCGAGCAAGAGCGTGCCCGACGCCGTCGTCGAGGCGACGCTGAAGGCCATCTGGGACCGCGTCGAGGAGCTGCACCCGATCCACCCGCTCCTGAAGGAGTGGACACGCGACCGCTTCGTCGACCCCGAGCCGACGCTGCCGTACCATACCGGGGCGATCCGCTTCTACAAGGACAAGGGCGCCTGGAGCCCGGCGATGGACCAGGCCCAGCAGAAGGTCCTGACCCCCTAATCGTGGAGACCATCCCATGCTGAAGAAAGTGGCGGTCGAGAGCGCGGCCGAGGCGTACCTGGAGCTGCTCGCCTCGCGCGGCGTCGAGTACTTCTTCGGGAACGCCGGCACCGACTTCGCCCCGATCATCGAGGCGTTCGCCAAGCGCGCGGCCGAGGGTCAGGTGCTGCCGCGGGCGATCATCGCGCCCCACGAGATCACGGCCATCGGCATGGCCCACGGCTACGCGATGGTCACGGGACGGCCGCAGGTCGTCATGGTCCACGTCATCGTGGGCACCGCCAACGCGCTGGGCGGCATCATCAACGCCGCCCGGGCTCACGCTCCCATCCTGGTCACGGCCGGCCGCACGCCGATCACCGAGGACAAGCTGCTCGGCGCCCGCAACCGCCACATCCACTGGGCCCAGGAGTCGTTCGACCAGGGCGCGATGGTCCGGGAGTTCGTGAAGTGGGACTACGAGCTGCGCCTGGGCGGCCAGCTCGAGACCGTGGTCGACCGCGCGCTGGCCATCGCCCGCAGCGAGCCGCAGGGCCCGGTCTATCTCACCTTGCCGCGGGAGACGCTCTCCGAGAAGCTCGACAACCTCGAGTACTACGACCCACCGCGCGTCGGACCGCCCGCGGCCAGCGTCGCCGATCCCGCCGCCATCGAGCGCGCGGCCGAGTTGCTGGTCACCGGCCGCAACCCGATCATCATCACCAAGTCCTCGGGACGCGATCCCCTGGCGGTGCCGCCGCTGGTGGCGCTGGCCGACGCTCTCGGCATACCCGTCTTCGAGCAGTCGGCCACGCACCTGAACTTCCCCCACGACCACCCGCTCTACTGCGGCGGCGACCCCACGCCGCAGCTCGCCGACGCCGATCCCATCGTCGTGGTCGAGACCGACGCGCCCTGGTTCCCCGCTCTCCGATCGCCGGGACCGGAAACGACCGTCATCCAGGTCGGCCACGACCCGCTCTTCTCGCGCTACCCGATCCGCGGCTTCGCCGTCGACCTCGGCCTGGCCGGCGCCCCCCGGCTGACGCTGGCGGCGCTGGCGGCGGCCGTCGCCCGCCGCGTGGACGCCAACAGCGTGGAGACCCGCCGCAAGCGGTGGGAGGCCGAGCACCGCAAGTATGTCGAGGCCTGCGCCACGCGGAGCGCCGCCGTGCGGGGCGACAGCCCCATCGACATGGCGTGGCTGTCGCGCTGCATCGGGGACGCGATCGACGACGACACGATCGTCGTGAACGAGTACGACCTCGACACCAACCAGGTCAAGCTGCGGAAACCCGGCAGCTACTTCAGCCAGTCGCCCGCCTCCGGGCTGGGCTGGGGGCTGGGCGCCGCGCTCGGCGCCAAGCTCGCCGCGCCCGACAAGACGATCGTGTGCTGCGTCGGTGACGGCGCCTACATCTTCGGCACGCCGACGGCCGCCCACTGGGCGGCCCGGGCCCACAAGCTGCCCGTGCTCAACGTCATCTTCAACAACCGCGTGTGGAACGCGGTGAAGCGCTCGGTCACCTCGCACGCCCCCCAGGGATGGGCGGCCCGGGCCGCGTCGATGCCGCTGAGCGACCTCGAGCCGTCGCCCGACTACGAGCTGATCGCCCGCGCCTCCGGCCACTGGGCCGAGCGGGTGGAAGATCCCTCCGTGCTGCCGGAGATGGTGCGCCAGGCGCTCCGCGTGGTCCGCGAGGACAAGCGCCCAGCCCTGCTCAACGTCATCTGCAAGAAGCCGTGAGCGCGCCCGTGATCGAGGGGTGCCCCGGGTTCCCCGGGGCGCTCCGAGCGTGGGGGGTGTGGGGGGCCATGTCGGGGCCCACAACGTGATGATCCCGTGACGGGGCGCCGGCTGACCATCATCGCCACCGGCCCCAGCGGGCCGCCCGAGGAGCTCGACCCGCTGGACAAGATCGACGTGCCGGCGGCCACCCGGCTGGGCGTGCTGGTCGCCAACAGCCCTACCAAGGAGAACTTCATCGCGGTCGCCGAGGCCACGATCGGCTTGCTGCTGATGCTGCTCAAGCGAGTGAAGCGCGGCG
Source organism: uncultured Candidatus Rokubacteria bacterium (assembly GCA_963827505.1). Classification (GTDB taxonomy): domain Bacteria; phylum Methylomirabilota; class Methylomirabilia; order Rokubacteriales; family CSP1-6; genus AR5. The sequence continues at coordinate 264,529 of CAWHBD010000002.1, forward strand.
AGAGCCGGCTGCGCTCGGGCGAGTGGGCCCGCCGCGAGGACCGCGGCGACTTCCTGTTCGGCAAGACGGTCGGCATCGTGGGCCTCGGGCGCATCGGCACCCACGTGGCCCGGCGGCTGGCCGGCTGGGACGTGCGCCTGCTCGCCACCGATCCCTACGTGCCGGCGAGCGCGCCGCTGCCGTGGGGGTGACGCTCGTCGACCTGCCGACCCTCCTGGCCGAGTCGGACATCGTCACCGTGCATGCCGTGCTCACCGAGGAGACGCGAGCGATCATCAACGAGAAGGCGCTGCGGGCCATGAAGCCGAGCGCGGTCCTCCTCAACACCGCCCGGGGCGAGCTGGTGGACGAATCGGCGGTGGCCCGGGCCGTCGGCGAGCGCTGGATCGCCGGGGCCGCCGTCGACGCCTTCGCCGAGGAGCCGCTGCCGAACCCGCATCCCTACCGGACCGTCGATCCGGAGCGGTTGATCCTGACGCCCCACAACATCGGCCACAGCGAGGCCGGCCGCCGGGCCAATCTCGCCCTCGCGCTCGAGCAGATCCTGGCCGTGGGCCGTGGCGAGGCGCCCGCCCACGTGATCAATCCCGAAGCGATCCCGACCTGGAGGATGAAGCCATGACCGTGATCGACGCCGACGGCCACGTCACCGAGAGCCAGGAGCAGATTGCGAAGTACCTGGACGAGCCGTTCAAGCGCCGCCCCATCAACCAGTTCTTCTACCCCTGGGACGGCTGGGACCGCCGCCTGCTCAACACCTTCAACGACCTGGCCGGCACCACCGACGCCTGGCTGAAGGCGCTGGACAAGGGAGGGATGGAGAGCGCCGTCCTCTACCCGACACTCGGCCTGTTCATGAGCTTCCTGAAGGATCGGCAGTGGGCGGTGGCGCTGTGCCGCGCCTACAACACGTTCCTGCACGAGGAGTTCGTGAAGAAGAGCAAGCGGCTGCAGGCCGTGGCGCTGCTGCCGGTGCAGGTGCCGGAGGCGTGCGCGCCCGAGCTGCGGCGGGCCGTGCGCGAGCTGGGGCTGTGCGGCGCCATGCTCCCGGCCGACGGCGGTCATCTGCTCGGTGACAACCGCTACGCCGACGTCTACGAGGAAGCCCAGCGGCTGGACACGATGCTGGGCATTCACGCCTCCGGCTCGCACCTGGGCGGCGCCGGCGTCGACCTGTTCCCCGCCTTCATCCAGGCTCACACCTGCTCGCACGCCTTCGGGCAGATGCGCCAGCTGACCTCGATCATCCTGGAGGGCATCCCCGAGCGATTCCCCGACGTGCGCATCGCCTTCCTGGAGGCCGGCTGCGGCTGGGCCCCGTACTGGATGGAGCGGATGGACGACGAGTACGCCAAGCGGGCCTCCGAGGCCCCGGTGCTCAAGAAGAAGCCGAGCGAGTACGTGCGATCGGGCAACATCTACTTCTCGTGCGAGGCCGACGAGTGGCTGCTGCCCCAGGCCGTCAAGCTGGTGGGAGAGAACCAGATCGTCTACGCCAGCGACTTCCCGCACTGGGATCACTCGTGGCCGGCCTCGATCGACGAGATCCGCCAGCGCGGCGACCTGAGCGACGGCCAGAAGCAGAAGATCCTCGCCGACAACGCCCGGCGCCTGTACCGGTTGTAGGCCCTCACGCTTATCCACTTGTCCACAGGTATCCACAAAACGAAATTCTCCCGGACTGGCGCGGCGGCGCGGACTGATCAGCCCGTTCCGCCGCGTGTTCGTGGGACCCTCGCAGCCGGCATCCATCGAACCCGCATGCCCAGGGGCCGGAAGCGGGGTGAGTGCGATGGCGTCCGCATGTCTAGCGGGTGCCATTCTCGTTGCACGAAGACGCCAGCCGCCCTACTGTCGCCTCGGTCATGGAGCGAGAGCGTGCGATGCCAACCGCGGAGGCGCCGACCGAGCGCGCCCGCATTCTCGTCATCGACGACGATCGCTACGTCCGCATGCTCCTCTGCGACCTGCTCAGCAACTGGGGCTACGAGGCCGACGCGGCCGTCGACGGGATCGAGGGGCTGGCGCTGTTCGTACGCGGCCGATACGACGCGGTGCTGACCGACCTGACCATGCCCAATCTCTCCGGCCTGGACGTGGTGGCCGGGGTCCGCGTGCTGGACCCCACGATCGGCGTCATCCTCTTCACGGCGTTCACCGGAGAGCTCGATCCCGACGAACGGCGGCTGGGCTTCACGGTGCTCCGCAAGCCGCTGGACATCGAGGGCCTTCACCGGGCCCTGCGCGACACGCTCGCCGGCTCCATCTCCGCCTCCGCCTCCTGAGCGGCCCCGCCCCCGCGGGCCTCCGCGCTACAATGGCGGCGACATGATCGATCCCGAGTTCTGGGCGCGTCTGCTCGGCATCATCCTGATCGATCTGACCCTCGCCGGCGACAACGCCCTGGTGATCGCGCTGGCCGTCCGGACCCTGCCTCCGCGCCTGAAGCTCATGGGGCGCATCTGGGGCACGGCCGGGGCGGTCATCCTGCGCCTGGTCTTCATCTTCATCGCTACGTGGCTGCTGAAACTGCCCTTCCTGCAGACGGCGGGCGGTCTCATGCTGATCTGGATCGCCGTCAAGCTGGTGCGGCCGCAGTCCGCGGAGGGCGAGGGTCACGGCGTGCGCGAGGCAACCTCCCTGCGCGAGGCGATCTGGGTCATCATCATTGCCGACGCCGCCATGAGCCTCGACAACGTGCTGGCCGTGGCCGGCACCGCCAAGGGCGAGATGCTCCTGGTCGTGATCGGCATCGCGCTGTCGCTGCCGCTCGTCGTCTTCGGCAGCGCCCTGCTTTCCCTGCTCATGGACCGGTGGCCGTGGATCATCTGGCTGGGCGGCGGTGTGCTCGGCTACGTAGCCGGGGACATGGTCATGCGCGACGTGACCACCTGGTGGCTGGTCGTCTCCCACGGGTGGTCGGTCGCGTTGTCGGTGGTGCTGGGGGCGGCCATCGCCGCGCTCGGCTGGTACTACCAGCGTACGGCGCGGCGGGCCGTGCCCGAGGAGGCGTGATGGCGCAGGATCTTCGCGGTTTCCTGGACCTCATCAAGCGAACGCGGCCGGCCGATTTCCAGATCGTCAGCAAGCCCGTCGACCCGGCCTACGAGATCACGGCCCTGGTCGCCAAGCTCGAGAAGGAGGGCCGGCGCCGGCCCGTCCTGCTGTTCGAGAACGTCACCGGCACCACCTGGCCCGTCCTCACCAACTTGCACGCCAGCCGCAGCCGGCTGGCCGCAGCCATCAACGCCGCCCCCGACCAGATGCTCCCGACCTACCTGCGCGCGATGGAGCGGCCGGTGCCTCCCCGCGTCGTGGCGACGGGACCGGTGAAGGACGTCGTCAAGCGCGGGGGCGAGGTCGACCTGACGGCGCTGCCCCAGATCGTCCACCACGACCGTGACGCCGGCCCCTACGTCACCGCCGCCATCTCGTTCGCCAAGGACCCCGCCAGCGGCACCTGGAACTGCGCCTACAACCGGCTGATGGTCCAGGGGCGCGACCGGACCTCGATCCACCTCACCCTCGGCAAGCACCTGTGGGAGTTCTACAAGATCGCCGAGGCCCGGGGCGAGCCGCTGCCGGTGGCCTTCGCCATCGGCGTGCACCCGGCCATCGCGCTCGGCGCGCTGGCCATCGGCTCCATCGACGAGGACGAGCGCGCCATCATGGGCGCCCTGCTCGGCGAACCGCTCGAGCTGGTCAAGTGCGAGACTTCCGACGTGCTCGTTCCGGCCCACGCCGAGCTGATCCTGGAGGGCGAGATCCTGCCGGAGGGGCGCGTGGCGGAGGGGCCGTTCGGCGAGTTCACCGGCTACAGCCTGGGCGAGCGGCAGCGCGAGATCGTCCGCTACACGGCGATCACCCACCGGCGCGACGCGATGTTCCAGGACATCACGGTCGCCCACCTCGATCACATGCTGCTGTCCACGATCCCGATGGAGGCCAACCTCTACCGGGCGGTACGGGCGATGGTCCCCTCGGTCAAGGCGGTGCGGGTGCCGGGGCCGTTCACCTGTTACGTGTCGATCGAGCAGCGGCTGCCCGGCCAGGCCAAGAACGCGATCATGGCCGTCTTCGGCGCCGACCTCTACATGAAGCGCGTGGTCGTCGTCGACCACGACGTCGACGTCTTCGACGACCGCCAGGTCAACTGGGCGCTGGCCACTCGCAGCCAGCCCGATCGCGACATCACCATCATCACCAACGCCCGCGGCTCCGACCTCGATCCGTCGACGCGTGAAGACGGCTACACCGCCAAGTGGGGCGTGGACGCCACGGCCAAGCCTACGCTGGGCGCCTACACGCCGCGCCACCGGGTGCCCCCGGAGGTGTGGCAGCGCATCCGGACCGAGGACTACCTGGGCTGATCGCGGCGTGAGCGGCAACTTCGCCGGCCTGGTCGAGGCCGTCGCCCGCCGCCGCCCCGACCACCTGGCCCTGCGCTGGGACGGCGGGGCGCTGTCACTACGCGCGACCTCGCCGCCGCCGCCGCCGACCTCGCCGGCCGACTGCGTGCTCGGGGCCTCGGCGAAGGCGATCGCGTGGCCGTCAGCCTGGCCAATCGCCCCGAGCTCGTCGCCACCGTGCTCGGCGGGCTGGCGGCCGGCGTCACCGTGGCTCCGCTCGACCCCCTGCTCAAGGCCGAGGAGCGCGCCGACATCCTGGCCGACCTGCGCCCCGCCCTCGTGGTGGAGACCGGCGCCGACGGCACCGTGATCGAGCGCGCCGCGGCCGACGGGATCCGCGGCGAGGCCGCCGCGCTGGTGCTCTACACCTCGGGCAGCACGGGTCGACCCAAGGGCGCCGTCCTGTCGCACGCGGCGTTGACGTTCGCCAACCGCTCGTGGGGCGGCCCGGTCATCGGCGCTGCGCGACGACGACGTGGTGCTGGGCGCACTGCCCCTCTCTCATGCCTTCGGCCTCAACGGCGCGCTGCTGGCCCCGCTGCTCTTCGGTGTCACCGTGCGTCTGGTGGAGCGCTTCGTGCCCGTCGTCGTGGCCGACGTGATCGCGCGCGAGAGGGTGAGCGTGTTGCCGGCGGTGGCGACGATGTTCCACCGCCTGCTCGAGGTGCCTGGCTTCACCGGCGGTTCCCACTTGCGCCTGGGCGTGTCGGGGGCGGCGCCCTGTCCGTGGGACCTGGCCCAGGCCTGGCGCGCGCGTACCGGGGTCCGCATCGTCCGTGGCTACGGCAGCACGGAGCTCTTCCGTCCGCTCTCCTACCTGGCCGCCGACCCCACCGACCACGCCGAGTGCGTGGGGCGGCCGGTGCCGGGCGTGAAGATCCGCGTGGTGGACGACGAGGGACGCGCGCTGCCCGCCGGCGACGAGGGCGAGCTACTGATCCATACCCCGGCCGTGATGGACGGGTACCTCGGCAGCTCCGGCGACACCGCGGCGGTGCTGGCCGACGGCTGGTTCCGGACCGGCGACATCGCGCGGCTCACCGCCGGATGGCTACGTGACGATCGTGGGCCGCAAGCGCGAGCGCATCAAGCGCGGTGGCTACTCGATCTTCCCGGCCGAGGTGGAGACGGTCCTGCTCGCCCACCCGGCGGTGGCGGAGGCCGCCGTGGTGGGCGTGCCGGACGCGGCGCTCGGCGAGGAGATCGCGGCCTTCGTGGCGCTGAAGCCCGGCGATGCCGCCGGCGCCGAGGAGCTGATCGCCTGGTGCCGCGAGCGGCTGGCCGCCTTCAAGTACCCGCGCCGCGTCACGCTGCTGGCGGCGCTGCCGCGCAGCGCGACCGGCAAGGTGCTCAAGGCCCGGCTCACCGCGGGGGCCTGAAGGCCCCGCCGCTCAGCGCGCCGACGGCGCCAGCGCCCGCAGCGCGTCGAGCAGGAGACGCCGCCGGCGGTCCGGGTCCTGCTCCAGCGTGGAGACCTGCAGGAACGCGGTGTCGATGCCGGCGTCGAGGTAGCGCTGCACGTGGGCGCCGATCTCGGCCATCGACCCGCGCAGGATGAGGTCATCCATCACGCCGGGCGGCACCGCGGCCACCGCCGCCTTGCGATCACCGCGGGCCCACGCCTCCCACATGGGGCCGAGCGCGACGCCGCGCCCAAGCCACTCCTGGTAGGCGCGGTACACCGGCACGTTGAGATAGGCGGTGACGTGACGCCGCACGCCGACGTCGGCCTCGCCGCCGGGCGGATCGACGTTGACGAGCAGGCGCGCGGTGATCTCGACCGCGGCCGGGTCGCGCCCGGCTCGGGCGGCGGCCTCGCGCACGACGGCGACGGCGCGCGGAACGTCGGTGGCGGCCAGCCAGTTCAGGATCACGCCGTCGGCGACCTCCCCCGCCACCTGCAGCATCCCCGGCCGGAGGGCGGCCACGTAGATCGGCACCGGCCCCGCCGGCGGCCGCACCAGCCGGAAGCCGTCGACGCTCAGCGCCTTGCCCTTGAAGACCACGCGCTCGCCGCTCAGGATGGCGCGCACGACCTGGACCATCTCGCGCACGCGCGTGGCCGGCAGCGCGAAGCGGCCGCCGTTCCACGCCTCCACGATGGGCTGGGAGCCGGCGCCGAGGCCGAGGATGAAGCGCCCCGGCGCCAGGTCGGCCAGGCCGGCTGCCGACATGGCCAGCGTGGCGGGCCCGCGCGTGAACACGTTGGCGATGGCCGTGCCCAGCCGCAGCCGGGTGGCGAGCGCCACCGGCGCCAGCGCAGTGAAGCAGTCGAGGCCGTCGGCCTCGTAGGACCAGGCGTCACGATAGCCCCGCCCCTCGAGCTCGCGGGCGAGATCGGTGTGCTCGGACAGCGTGAAGCCGTCGATCGGCACCGAGAGCGACCAGCGCTTGTCCGTCATCAGCGCCCCAGCTCCCGCACGTACTCGGCAATGCGGGCGGCGTCGGCCGCGCCCGGAGCTCCGGCCAGGTACGCCTGCAGCGCCTCGCGCGCCCGCCCGAAGCTCTGCTGCTGGAAGTACAGCAGCCCGAGCTGCCGGTGCGCCTCGACCCGCGCGGGATCGAGCGCCAGCGCCCGCATGTAGCGCGCGCGAGCCAGCCGGATCTCGGCGTCGCGCTCCTCCGGCGTGGCCGCCCGCTGCGACCGCAGGCGATACAGCTCGCCGTCGGCCACGATCGCGGCGGCGTCACCGGGGTCGGCGGCCAGCACGCGATCGAGCTGCCGCCGGGCAAGCGCAAAGCGACCACGTCGCGTGTCGTCACCCGCGTTGTCGCGCACGAGCGCGCGCCGGCGCGCCTCGAAAGCGCCGTCGGCGGTCACGGCGGCGGGGGCCGAACCGCCGCCGGTCGCTTCGATGCGCTCCCGCAGCCACACAGGCCGTCCCAGGAGCAGGGTCTCCAGCGCGCCGCGCTCACCCGCCTGGCGCGCCAGCGTGGGCCAGACCGCGATGGCCTCGCCCGCGTCCCAGCCGGCGCCCACGACGGCGGCGAGGCTGGCCACGTCGGCCGCGCGCTCCGCGCTCTCGTCGTAGCCCGTCACGGCCGCCAGTGTCGCGACGGGGAGCTTCCCGGCGCGGATCGCCGCGGCCGTCGGGGCCAGCGGGCCAACATCGAGAACCGGCGTCGGGCCGACGCGGCCGTCGCGCCAGGCGACGAGCGCGTGGCGCTGCACCACGTGAGCCAGCTCGCGGGCCAGCACGAGCGCGAGCTGGGCCTCGCTGTCGACCGCGGCCACCAGCCCCGTGTGCACAAATACGCGCCCGTCCGGCCACGCGAAGGCGCTCAGCGTCGGATCGCGCAGGAGGATCACCCGCGGCACCGGGCCGCCGGCGCTCCGGGCGGCCGCGGGCGTGAGGCGCTCGGCCAGCCCGGTCAGGTAAGCGACGAGCGCGGCGTCGTCGTAGAGGCGAACGCGGGCGAGCAGCGCGGTGGCGTCCTTGTCGGCCTGGGCCCACAGCAGGCGCTCGTCGGTATCAGGGGTGAACGGTCCGCCACCGGCGCCGATGGGCACCACGCCCGCCGCGCAAGCGGAGAGCAGGAGAGCGAGCGCCACGCACAGGCCGAGCGGGCCGCGGGTCCTCACGGGACTAGTTGCGAGAGCCCAGCTCCTGGCGGACGCGCCGCAGCTCCTGGCGGAAGGCCTCGGCGTCCTGGGCGTGGGGATAGCGGTTGAGGTACGACTCCCACTCCGCCGCACCCTCCCACAGACGGCCGGCCTTCACCAGTACGGTGCCGCGGTCCCGCAGGTGTGTGGGCGTGTCGGCATCGATGAGGAGCAGGCGATCGACGACGCCCAGCGCGCGGGCCCAGTCGGAGCGGCGCGCGTAGATCGTCTTGAGGTTGCGCAGCATGCGCACCACGATGCCGCGCGCCGAGCAGGGCGCCCAGTGCGCCTCCTCGATCTTCACCGGTCGGCCCACCGCCCGCGAGGCGACGTCGGCCGCCGACGAGGGCGTGATGATCGAGCCACCGTGGAAGGGGTCGAGCAGGACGGCCTGGCTGCCGACCCGGGCGCTCACGAAGAAGTGGCCGGGCAGCCCCACGCCGACGATGTCGAGCCCGACGCGACGGCCCATCTCGATGGTCAGCACCGACAGCGTGATCGGGATGCCGAGCTTGCGATCGAGGACGTCGTTCAGGCAGGAGTTGCGGGGATCGTAGTACTCGTCGGCGTTGCCGCGGAAGCCTTCCTCCTCGAAGAGGAACCGGCGCAGTCGCTCGAGCGCGACGGCCGGCTCGGTGCGTCGCGTGACGCCCACGCGGCCGGCCAGGCCGTCCAGCCGGGTCAGCTCGTACTTTTCGTCGAGGTCGGGGTACTCGATGCGGGCCACGGCCAGCGCCGCCCGGGACAGATCGACGTTAGCGTCCGGGACTCGCAGCAGATCGTGGAAGGCGCGGACCGCCGGGTCCATGTCCCGTCAGCAGCCCGGAGCGTGGTGGATCCCGGCCGTGGCCAGGGCCTTGCGCTGCAGCTCGTCGGCCAGCTCCAGCGTACGGCGGGCGGCACGGGTGGCCGCCGCCTGCGCCTCCGGCGTCGTCGCCAGGCGCAGCAGCAGCCGCCGGCCCAGCTCGTGGTGATAGCGCTCGTCCGGCTCGATCGTGTCGCGGTAGAGAGCCGCCGTCTCCCGGTCCCCCACCCGCTCACAGAAGTCGATGAACTGTCGGTTCTTGACCACGGCGATCGCCTCCCGCGTGAACTGCCCGGCCGCCACCCGCTCCACCGTGGTCAGGAGCGAGTCGAGATACTTGAACAGGGGGCCGTAGCCGGTCGCCAGCGGGTCCAGCGTGGAGACGTCGATGCCGAGCGCGCCCAGCCGATCGGCGATGAGCCGATAGTGCTTGGCCTCGTCCCCAACCTGACGGGCCAGGGCCAGCTTCACCTGCACGTCGTCGCTGGTAACGAGCCAGCGGGCGGCGATTTCGGTGGCCTCGATCTCGTTCTTGAGCGCGACCTTCAGGAGGTTGGGGACGTTGAGGGGACCGTCGATCTCGGGCTTGAGGGTGGCGTCGGGCTCGAGCGCCTTCAGCAGTGTCTGATTGTCGGCGTCGAGGCCGGCGACGAACTCCGCGGCGTTCATGCCGCCACCCCGTCGCGCAGGAGCGCGGGCAGCTCCTGCGTGAGCGTCTCCTTGGTGACGACCCGGGCGCACCGCCCGTGCCAGGGCTGGGTCTGCCGGGCCAGCACGTGCGTGGTGTAGGCCAGCACGGGCGGCGCGCCGGCGCCCTCGATCGCCTCGAACACCTTCGCGTAATCGAAGCCGCTGGTGAGGTCGAGCAGCACGAAGCGCGTGGGCGGGGCGAGGGCGGCGGTGATCTCCTCGGGGGTGCGGGCGAACACCAGGGGGATGCCGGCCAGGCGGGCGGTCTCGCGGATGCGCGCCACGAAGAACAGGTCGCGGACCACCGCGACGACCCTGGGCTCGGCGTCAGTCATTTTGCTCACGGATCCCCAGCCAGTGCTTATTCCACTCGGCGATGTGGCTGAGGGTCCGGAGGTCGGTCATGCGGTCGACGTAGACGATGCCATTGAGGTGATCGGTCTCGTGCTGGATGACCCGGGCGAAGAAGTCCTTGGCGAGGAGGCTGACCGGGTTGGCCTCACGGTCGTAGCAGTCCAGCCGCACCGACGTATGCCGGGAGACCACGCCCCGCATGTCCGGGACCGACAAGCACCCCTCCCAGCCGTCTTCCTTCTCCTCACCCAGCGGCGTGACGACCGGATTGATCAGCACGGTCAGCGGGATGCCTTCGGCGTCGGGATACCGGGGATTGCTATCGACCTCGATGACGGCGACCTGCAGAAGGGTGTGCACCTGATTGGCGGCGAGACCCGCGCCGTCGTACTCGCGCATCGTCTCGACCATGTCGTCGATGAACCGCTGCACGCCGGCCGACCTGATCTCCGCCAGCGGCACCGGTTCCGCCTTCTGCCGCAGCACCGGGTGCCCTAACCTCGCGACTTTCAAGATCGCCATGACGCCAAAATTGTAACACGCGCGTCACCCCGACCCTCGCCGGCTACTTCTTCTCCTCGACCCGCCCGACCTTGCGCACCCCCGCCGCCAGCCGCTTGGCATCGGCGTCGAAGAAGGTCTGGAACTCCGCTCCCTGCTTGAACGCGATCGGCGTCTCCAGCTTGTCCATCGCCGACTTGAAGTCCGCCTCCCCAACCGCCGCGCGCGCAGCTTCGCGGAGCTTCGCCAGCACCGGCTCCGGAGTTCCCTTCGGGGCGAACAGCCCCGCCCAGATGTAGAACTCGGCGTCTGGATAGCCGAGCTCCTTGAACGTCGGCACCTCCGGCAGCGCCGCCACCCGCTTGTCGCCCCAGCCGGCCAGTGCGCGCAGCTTGCCGGCCTTGATGTGGGGCAGGACCACCGCCGGCCCCGAAGCCAGCGCGTCGACGTGGCCCCCCAGGATCGCGGTGAGCGCGGGGCCCGCTCCGGCGTGGGGTACGTGGCGCAGCTTCACGCCGGCGGCGTGGGAGAGCAGCTCCATGGCCATGTGCAGGGTGCCGTAGATGCCCGACGAGGAGTACGAGATCTGCCCGGGTCGCTTCCTGGCGTCGTCGATGAACTCCCTGGCCGTCTTCCACGGGCTCTCGGCGCGCACGACGAGGATCGTCGGATCGGCCGAGATGAGCGCGATCGGCGCGAACTGATCCACCGTGAACGCCGGCTGGCGATCGAAGATCTTGTCGGCCTCGGGGATGATCGAGATGGACGACAGCGCGAGCAGCAGCGTGTAACCGTCGGGCTTGCTGGTGGCGACGAACTGCATGCCGACCGCCCCCGCCGCGCCGGTCTTGTTCACGACGCCGACCGGGTTCTTGAGCACCTTCTCCATCGCGGCCGCCACCGGCCGGGCGGTCAGGTCGGCCACGCCGCCGGGCGGGAACGGCGCCACCAGCGTGATCGGGCGCGAGGGGTACGCTTCCTGGGCGGCCGCGACGAGCGGCACGGTCAGGACGAGGACGGCGGCGGCGGCGAGCAGACGGCGAGCAGTCATGAGGGCTCCTCTCCCCTTTCGGCCAGGGCCAGGCGGGCGCGCCAGTCGAGGCCGCGCCGCACGAACGAGTACAGGTTGAGCGCCACCAGGAGGGCGACGACGGCCAGCAAGGCGCCGGCGATGGGCCGCTGCACGAAGATACCGTAGTGGCCGTCGGACATCGCCAGCGACTGGCGCAGACTCAGCTCGATCATCGGCGCCAGCACCACGCCCAGCACCACCGGCGCCGTCTCGAACCCGAGCTTGCGCAGGATCCACCCCAGCACACCCATGATCAGCATGATCCACACGTCCACGACGCTGCCGTTGACGGCATAGACACCGAGGATCGAGAAGACGAGGATGGCCGGGTACAGGTACGGATAGGGCACGCGCAGGATGTTCACGAAGAGTCCGACCAGGGGCAGGTTCAGGACCAGCAGCACGACGTTGCCCACGTACATCGAGGCGATGAAGCCCCAGAAGAGCGCCGGCTGCTGCTGGATGAGCAGGGGCCCCGGCGACACCCCGTGCACCATCATCGCCGCCAGCATCACGGCCGGGATCGGCCCCGACGGCACCCCCAGTGCCAGCATCGGCACCATCGCCCCTGAGGTCGCCGCGTTGTTCGCCGATTCGGGCCCGGCCACCCCGGCGACCGCCCCATGGCCGAAGCGCTCGGGATGCCGCGACAGCCGGCGCTCGACCGCGTAGGAGACGAAGCTCGAGATGATGTGGGCCGAGCCCGGCAGGATGCCGATGAGGAAGCCCAGCACGGTGCCCCGCCCGATCGGCGCCGCCGACTCGCGCCACTCCTGCCTCGAGGGCAGCAGCTCGCGCAGACGCGGCTTCACCACCTGGGGCGGGGTCGCTTGCCCCGCCGTGGCCAGGATCTCGGCGACCCCGAACAGCCCCACCGCCACCGGCACCACCCCCAGGCCGTCGCCGAGCTCCACCACCCCGTAGGCGAATCGGAAGTAGCCGCTCATCTGATCGATGCCAACCATGCCCAGTAGCAGGCCAAACGAGGCCATGGCCAGCGACTTCAGCATCGAGCCCGCGCTCATGTAGGCCAGCACGAACAGACCGAGCAGCAGCAGGGCCAGATACTCGGGCGGTCCGAAGCGCAGGGCGAAGTCGGCCAGCGGCGGGGCCAGGACCATCAGCCCCAGCACACTGACGGTCCCGGCGACGTAGGAGCCGACGGCGGCGATGGCCAGCGCCGCCCCACCGCGCCCCTGGCGGGCCATCGCGTAGCCGTCGATGCACGTCATCACCGAGGCCGCCTCGCCCGGGATGCGCATGAGGATCGAGGTGGTCGAGCCGCCGTACATGGCGCCGTAGTAGATGCCGGCCAGCATCACGATGGCGCGGGTGGCGTCCAGACCGAAGGTGGCGGGCAGCAACAGGCTGATCCCCGCCAGCGGGCCGACGCCGGGCAGCACGCCGACCAGGGTGCCCACGACGCACCCGACGAACGCGTAGAAGAGGATCGGCGGCGACAGCGCCACCGAAAAGCCCAGTCCCAGGTTGGACAGGGTCTCCAGCATCAGAGCCCGAGGGGGCCGCGCGGCAGCTGAACCCGGAGGAGCGTGTCGAACAGGTAGTAGGTGCCAACGGCGATCCCGACCGAGAACAGGAGCGTGGTCACCGGGCCCTTGCGCTCCACCACGGCCAGCAGGAACGCGCACGCCACGGCTATCGTCAGCCGGTACCCGAGCCGCTCCAGGGCCAGCGCCACGAACGCGCAGGTGGCCAGGATGGCGACGGTGTGCCGCCACTCCTGCCAGCCCGCTGCGCTCAGCGCCGTCGGCGCGCGGTCCAGCGCGGCGACGAGCACCCCCGAGCCCAGCAGCGCGAGCGCGAGCAGCACCGGCATGTAGGCGGGCCCGGGGTTGGCGAGCGTGCCGAGCGGCAGGCGCGTGCGCCAGCACTCCTCCAGGACGACGGCGGCCAGCAGCGCGAGCGCGACGCCGCTGAGCCGCCCGGTGGTCATCGCCCGCCGATGGCCGCCCAGATCCGCGCCGGCGTCAGCGGCATGTCGAGGTGCCGCACGCCGAGCGGGGCCAGCGCATCCACCACGGCGTTGACCAGGGCCGGGGGCAGGCCGATCGTGCCGGCCTCGCCCAGTCCCTTGGCACCGAGCGGGTTGTAGGGCGAGGCGGTGACCACGTGGTGGATCTCGGCCACCGGCACCTCGTCGGCGCGGGGAATCGCGTAGTCCATCAGCGTGCCGGTGAGCAGGTGGCCGTCGGCGTCGAAGGTGATCGCCTCCATGACGATCTGCCCCCACGCCTGGGCCAGCGAGCCCTCGAGCTGGCCGTCGGCCAGCAGCGGGTTCACGATCGTGCCCGCGTCGTCCACCCACACGATGCGCTCGGGCACGATCACGCCCGTCTCGCGCTCGACGCGGACGGCCACGACGAAGGCGCCCGAGCTCCACACCTCGCCCGGGGCCTCGAAGAACCGCGTGGCCTCCAGCCCCGGCTCCTCGCCGGCGGGCAGCGCGCCCATCCGGTAGGCGAGGTCGGCGACGGCCCGCCACGGCACCGTGCGGTCGGCGGCACCGACCACGTGAAAGCCGCCGGGGACGGCCACCACATCCTCGACCGCCGCCTCCAGCATCGACGCGGCGAGTCGCCGCCCCTTGCTGCGCACGTCGCGCGCGGCCAGCACGAGAGCGCCGCCACCGAGCGCGGTGCTGCGGCTGCCCGCCGTGCCCGAGCCCTGAGGGGCGCCGGCAGTGTCGCCGTGGCGCACGGTGATCGTGTCGGGTTCGACGCCGAGGTGGTCGGCCACGACCTGGGCGAACGTCGTCTCGTGGCCCTGGCCGTGGGGACTCGAGCCGGTGATCGCCGTGACCGCGCCCGAGCGCTCCATGCGCACCACGCCGCTCTCCCAGCCGAGTGCGGCCGGCTCCACGTACGTGGCCAGCCCGATGCCGACCAGCTCGCCGCGGGCCCGCCGCTCGGCCTGGGCGCGGCGCAGGCCGGCGTAGTCGGCGGAGGCCAGGGCCTGGTCGAGGGCCAGGGTGTAGTCGCCGGAGTCGTAGACCTGGCCGGTCGCCGTCGTGTACGGGAACGCGTCGCGCGGGATCAGGTTGCGACGGCGGATCTCGGCCGGGTCCAGCCCGAGCGCGCGCGCCGCCTCGTCGATCAGCCGCTCGATGAGGAACGCCGCCTCCGGCCGGCCGGCGCCCCGGTACGCGCCGACCGGCGGCGTCGAGGTCAGCGCGCCGATTACCTGGATGTCGACGTCGCGGATCGTGTAGGCGCCGGGCAGGCAGCGGGCGTGGTTCCGCGGATTCGTCGAGGCCGAAAACGACAAGTACGCGCCGAGCGGCGCCTCGATCCGCGCGCGCAGGCCGCGCACGCGGCCCTCGGAGTCGACGGCGAGGGCGCCGGTGGACGCCGCCCCCCGCGAGTGCTGAGTCGTGAGCATGTCCTCCTGGCGCGTGGCGATCCACTTCACCGGCCGGTTCAGCCGGCGCGCCAGCCAGGCCACCAGGGGCTCCTCACGATACGGCCCGCCCTTGACGCCGAAGCCGCCGCCGACGTCGGGCGCGATCACCCGCACGCGCGCCTCGTCCAGCCCCAGCATGCGCGCGATCTCGGAGCGGATGCGGAACGGGGCCTGCGTCGAGGTCCACAGCGTCAGCTCGCCGGCGACCGCGTCCCACGTGGCCACCGCGCCGCGCGTCTCCATGGGGACACCGGCCACCAGATTCTGCTGCACGGTCAGCTCCACCACCCGCGCGGCGCCCGCGAAGGCAGCCTCGGGATCGCCAGCGTGCCACGTCTGGCCCAGCGCGCGGTTGCCGGGCGCCACGTCGAACAGTGCGGGCGCGCCCGCCGCCAGCGCCGGCCGCGGCAACGCCACGCCCGGCAGCGCCTCGTACTCGGCCCGGATCAGCGCCACCGCATCCCAGGCCGCCGCCGGCGACTCCGCGACGACGGCGGCGACCGGCGTTCCCTGAGCGTGCACCCGCTCGCCGGCCAGCAGCGGATTGGGGGGCACGATCATGTCGCGGAAGAGCCGGTTGACCGGCAAGGCGCCGATGCCGTCGAGGTCGGCGCCGGTGACGACGGCCACGACGCCCGGGGCCTTGCCCGCGCGCCGCACGTCGAGGCGGGCCACCCGGGCGTGGGCATGGGGGCTGCGGGCCAGCGCCAGATGCGTGAGGCCAGCCGGCGCCAGGTCGTCGACGAAGCGGCCGCGGCCGGTGAGCAGCGGCGCGTCCTCGCGCCGGCGGAGCGGGCGTCCGACCCAGCTCACCGGCTCAGAGGCCGAGGAAGCGGCGGGCGGTGCCACCCTCGATCTGCTCGCGAGCGGCGGCCGGCAGCCCGGCCTCGCCGACGGCGCCGACGGGGTCGACACTGCCCATGTCGAAGGGATAGTCGCTGCCGATCACCACGTGATCGGCTCCAAACTGCTCGACCAGGAACCGCAGATTGCTCGCGCTCAGCGTGAGCGAGTCGAAGAAGAGCTTGCGCGCGTACTCTCGCGGCGGCCGCGGGATCGCCGCCGGCCCCTCTGGCCGCACCTTCCAGCCGTGATCCAGCCGCGCCAGCGTGAAGGGAAACGCGCCGCCGCCGTGCGCGAAACACACGCGCAGGTCGGGCAGCCGCTCCAGCACACCGCCGTAGATCAGCTTGGAGGCGGCCAGCGCAGTCTCCAGCGGATTGCCGACGATGAGCGGGAAGTAGTACTTCGTGAGCCGCTCCTGTCCGACCAGGGGCACCGCCGGGTGGACGAAGACGGCCACGTCCAGCGCGGCGCACGCCTCGAAGAACGGGAACAGCACCGGATCGTCGAAGTCACGGCCGGCCGGGCAGCTGCCGATCTCGACCGCCCGCAACCCCAGCCGCTCGCGGCAGTAGCGCAGCTCCTTGACGGCGAGGTCGGTGTCCTGCAGCGGCACCGTGGCCATGCCGACGAAGCGCCGGGGATGGCGGGCGACGACCGCGGCCACGTTCTCGTTCTGCATGCGGGCGAAGGCGTCGGTGGCGCGGGCGTCGGCCCAGTAGCAGAACATCACGGGAGGCGGCGACAAGGCCTGGCACTCGATGCCCAGGCGATCCATGTCCTCGATCCTCCGCTCGCCGTTCCAGGAGCGGTCGTCGACGTCCCGGAAGAACTGAGCGCCCGTCATGATCGTGGCGTGGCAGGCGTCCCGCTCGACCAGGCGCGGCCACCGCTCGCCGCCGAACTTCGTCGCCCAGTCCTCCCACCCGGGAGGAATCACGTGCGTGTGGACGTCGATCGCCGTCACTTGGCCTCGACCCGTCCGATCTTCTTGATGACGTCGGCCAGGATGCCGGCGTCGCGATCCCAGAAGGCTTTGAACTCGTCGGCGTCCTGGTAGGCGATCGGCGTCTGCACCTTCTCCATCGCCGACCGGAACTCGGCGTCGGCCACGGCCTGGCGGGTGGCGTCGCGGAGCGTCTTCACAACGGACGCCGGCACGCCGCGCGGCGCGAAGAGCGCCGCCCACAGATAGTACTCGACGTCGAAGCCGGCCTCCCGGAGCGTCGGCACCTCGGGAAAGGCAGCCAGCCGCGTGGCACCCCACGTGGCCAGCGGCCGCATCTTACCGGCCTTGATGTGCGGGATGGCCAAGGCCGGCGGCGAGGCCCACAGCGCGGCGTGCTTGCCGAGCACGGCGGTGGTGGCGGGGGCGCCGCCGGTGGTCGGCAGGTGGCGCATCTTCAGACCGCCGGCCGCGTGCAGCAGCATCTCCACCGGCACGTGGGAGGCGCCGTAGATGCCCGAGGACGTGTAGGTGATCTCCCCCGGCCGCTTGCGCGCGTCGTCCAGCAGCTCCTTGACCGACTTCCAGGGCATCTCGGCGTTCACCACCAGCAATGGCGGATCGGCGTTCAGGCGCGCGATGCCGACGAACTGATCGCGCGTGAACGCCGGGGGCCGGCCGAACAGGCCGTCGACCTCGGGAATGGTCGAGATGCTCACCAGCCCCAGCAGCAGCGTGTAGCCGTCGGGCTTGGCCACGGCGACCGACTGCGTGCCCACCGCCCCGGCTGCACCGGCCTTGTTGGTGACGACCACCGGCTGCTTGAGCGTGCGCTCGAGGGCGGCGGCCAGGGGCCGCGCGGTGACGTCGGCGATCCCGCCGGGGGGAAACGGCACGACGACGGACACGGGCCTCGTGGGATAGGGCTCGTCGGCCCCGGCCGGCCACACGACGGCGCCCAGGACCAGAGCCACGAGGGCGACGAGGTGAATGATCATGCGGCTCTGAGTACGCTGGAGGAGGCCGCCGTGTCAACTACAACCGGGGCGGCTCAGGCGGGCTTGTAGCCGATCAGCTCCAGCAGGTTGCCGTCAGGGTCGAGGAAGTACAGACACTCGTGATCACCCCAATCAATGGGCGCGTGGTACGGGATCCCCCGCGCGGCGAAGAGCCCCGCGGCGGCACGGTAGTCGTCCCACGAGACTTCGAAGGCGTGGTGGCTCTTGCCGAGCGGGTGCGTGACCTGGTCGAGCGCGCCGGGTGAACGCCCGGGCTTGAGGAAGAGCGCGCAGGCGCCGTCCCCGTAGCGCAGCAGGATCTGGTCGGGCAGCCGCATGTCGACAGCCATGCCGAGCACCTCGGTGTAGAAGCGCTCAGCGCGCGCCAGGTCCGCCACGTCCACTCCAAAATGATCGAGCCGCCTCACCCGCATGCGCCCAGGATAGCGCGTCGCGGTCGAGGCGGCTCGATGTCGCCCTCGGGTATGGTGCCTAGCGGTTGGCGCCGTGCTGCTGGCCCGGCTTCTGGCCGTGCTCCACCCCTGCTTGTCCTTGTCCATGCCCTGCTTGCTCTTGTCCTGCTTGTCGTGCTGCGGCTCCGGATCCAGCTGGACCGGCCGGCCGCTCTCTTCCGCGTCCTTGTTCTCGTGATCCTTCATACGGTCCGCCATCGTTGGCTCCTTTCGGCCCACGGGCAACGCTGCCCGCAGCAATCGATATGGAGTGCAATGGTGATACCAACGACGGGCAGCGGCGGTGGCGTATGATGCTGGGCCGTGACCTTCCACCTCACGGTGCTGGTGGACGGCGCCCTGACCGGCGCGCTGTACGCGCCGATCGCGCTCTCGTTCGTGATCGTGTACCGCGCCTCCGGCATGATCAACTTTGCCCTCGGCGAATGGACGATGCTGGCGGCAGTCCTCGTGGCGGGCAGCCTGTGGACTCTGAACCTGGGCCTCACCGCCAGCCTCGTCGCCGCCTGCCTGGGGATGTTCGCGATCGGCCTCGCCCTCAACCGCGTCGTCCTCCGACCTCTGCAGGGGCGACCGGTCATCGCGCTGATCATGGTGACGCTGGGACTGGGCGCGCTCGTGCGCGGCGGCGCCGCGATCGTGTTCCGGGATGTACCGCGTCGGATCCCGTTGCCGATCTCGCCGGAGCCGATCGCCGTCCACGGTGTCCTCGTGTCAACCGACAAGCTGATCACGGCCCTCATCGCCGTGGTGGTCGTCGCCCTGGCCACGTGGTTCTTCCGGTCCAGCCGCACCGGGTTGGCTCTGCGTGCCATCGCCGATGACCAGCAGATCGCCATGGCGATGGGCATCGACGTCCACCGCCACTTCGCGATCACCTGGGGGCTGGTGGGGATCCTCTCCGTGATCGCCGGAACGCTGTGGACGTTCGTGGCCGGGACCGGATTTGGGGTGGTGCTGGTCGGCCTCAAGGTTTTCCCGATCGTGATCCTCGGCGGGCTGGACAGCGTCGCGGGTACCCTCGTGGCGGCCGTGGTGGTCGGCGTGCTGGAGGCGCTGGCGGCCAGCTATCTCGACGAGCTCCTCGGCGGCGGCTTCAGCAGCATCGCCTCGTACCTCGTCCTGCTCGCGATGCTGCTCGCGCGGCCCCACGGATTGTTCGGCCGCCCCGCCCCCGTCCGCGTGTAGCGCTCACCGTGGAACTCGGCGCGCTGGGGCGGAGGCGCCCGAGGCCGGAGGTCCGCGGGCGCGCCGGCACGGCTCGCCTGTCGCCGTAGGCCGCTCCGGGCACGGCTCGCTCGGGCCCCCCATCCCCCCAAGGGGATCGGCCGTGGCCACTTCGAGTTGTCGGCGGCTCGCTCGCCGCACCCGGAGCGACCAACGGCGACAACGGCTCGCCGTGATGGCGCGCCCGCAGACCTCCGGCCTCGGGCGCCTCCGCCCCAGCGCACCGTGCTCCACGATGAGCGCTCAGGCCGGTGGGGGTGGCGCCGGAGGAGCTTCGAGGCGTGTGAGGGCCCAGGCGGCGGCTCGGCGGACGCCGGGGTCGGGGTCGTGGAGGGCGGCGCGCAGCGCGGGGGCGGCGGCTGGGTCGCGGCGGTGGGCGAGCATGAGGGCGGCGTTGCGGGCCAGGCCAGGGCGGCGGGCGCGCTTCATGGCGGTGCCGCGGAAGCGCTCGCGGAAGGTGGCGTCATCCATCGTGACCAGCTCGGTGAGCGGGGGCAGTGGTGCCGCCGGGGCCAGCGCGGGGTCGCGCGCGGGGGGCGCCTTGCGGTTCCACGGGCACACCTCTTGGCACACGTCGCAGCCGAAGAGCCACTCGCCCATCGCTGGCTTCCACTCGTCGGGGACGTCGCCGCGATGCTCGATCGTGAGGTAGGCCAGGCACCGGCGCGCGTCGAGGACTCGGGGGGCGACGAAGGCGCTGGTCGGGCAGGCGTCGAGGCACGCCGTGCAGGTCCCACAGTGATCGACCACCGCCTCGTCGGCGACGAGCGCGGCCGTGGTCAGCACGATGCCGATGAAGAAGTAGGAGCCCGCGCTCGGCGCGATGAGGTTGGCGTTCTTGCCGATCCAGCCGAGTCCGGCCCGGGCAGCGAGGTCACGTTCGAGCACGGCGCTGGTGTCGACGGCGGCCCGGCTGTCCACCGCCGCCCCGCCGGCCTCGCGCAGGTAGGCCTTGAGCTCGGTCAGCCGTGACCGGATGAGCTTGTGATAGTCGGCGCCGCGCGCGTAGCGGGAGACCGGCGCCCAGCTGGGGTCGTCCTCGCGCGGGCCGTACGCCAGCGCCACCGCCACCACCGCGCGGCAGCCCGGCAGCAGCCGCTCCGGGTCCTGCCGGTCGACCCGCGTCTCGGCCAGGTAGTCCATGCCGCCGGCGTAGCCGGCGTCGAGCCACGCCTCGAAGGCGGCGGCGTGCTCGGCCGGCCCGGCGGCGGCGACGGCGACGCGATCGAAGCCGATCTCGAGGGCCCGGGCCTTGACGGCCGCGGTCAGCGCCAGCGCCGTCAGCGTCACGTCTTGCGGGCCCGGCCGATCAGGTGGCTGCGGGTGAGCGTCCGCCCGCCCTCCTCCAGGAAGCGCATGTAGTGAAACCAGCGGCCGTCAGCCGCCCACCGCTCCTGCAGCCCGATGGCCGCCGCCAGCGCTGCCTCCACCGAGTCGAAGCGCTGCACCTCCTGCTCCACCTCCAGGTGCTCCACGGCGAACCCGCACCCGGCCAGCACCCGGCGCGCGCGGTTCTCGTCGTAGGCGAAGCGCGAGCGGCGGCCGGTCTCGCGCCACTGATCGGTGTGGAAGGCGACGAACGCCAGCGCGCGGCCGCGCTCGAGCGAGCGCCCGCTGATCTCCACGATGCGGTCGGACACGCACAGGTGGGCGACGATCAGGCCAGGTCCGCCCGGCGCCGTGACGAGCCCGTGGTAGTCGGCCTGGGCCTCGGCGTCGAGGCCGAGGAACTCGACGTTGGTCAGGTGCGCGGCCGCGGCCCGGTGAGCCGCCTCCTCGATGGCGGCAGCGTCGCGATCGACGCCGATCACGCGACGAGCGTGCGGGGCCAGCGCCAGGGCGAGCCGGCCGGTGCCGGTGCCGACGTCGAGGACCTCGAGATCCCGCAGTGGCTCCGCCCGCAGCAGGGCCCAGAAGCGCGGGCTGACGCCCGCCGGCGGCTCAGCCGGTGACGGCTCCATCGGAGGCGCTCGACACCAGGCGCGCGTACTTGGCCATGACGCCGCTGGTGTAGCGCGGCTTGGGCCGCTTCACCGCCTTGAGCCGGCGCTTGAGCTCGGCGGCCGACAGCTCCACGTCGAGCACGCCGCTTCTTGATGTCCACCACGATCACGTCGCCGGTCTTGAGGGCGCCGATGGGGCCCCCGTCGGCGGCCTCGGGGGCCACGTGGCCGATCATGAAGCCGTGGGTGGCGCCCGAGAAGCGCCCGTCGGTCATGAGCGCGACGGTCTCGCCGAGCCCGGCGCCCTGGATGGCGCCGGTCACGTGCAGCATCTCGCGCATGCCGGGCCCGCCCTTGGGCCCCTCCCAGCGGATCACCACCACGTCGTTGGGCTTGATGCGGCCGGCCTTGACGGCCGCGAAGGCGTCCTCCTCGCGCTCGAAGACCCGCGCGGGGCCGCGATGCACGTCGCGCTTCTGGCCGGAGACCTTGGCCACGCAGCCGTCGGGGGCGAGGTTGCCGCGCAGGATGACGAGCCCGCCCTCGGGCTTGATGGGATCGTCGAGCGCGTGGACCACCTTCTGGCCGGGCGTCTCCCGCGCCGCCCGCGCCTCATCGCCGATGGTGCGGCCGGTGACGGTCATCTCCTTGTCGTTGAGCAGACCGGCGTCGAGCAGCCGCCTGGCGACGACACCCATGCCGCCGGCGTCGTGCATCTCGGGCGCGGTGAAGTTGCCCCACGGCTTCATGTCGGCCAGCAGCGGGGTCTTGCGCGAGATCCGGTCGAACTCGTCGATCGTCAGCTTGACGCCGGCTTCCTTGGCGACGGCCAGCAGGTGCAGCACGGCGTTGGTGGAGCCGCCCGTCGCCATGACGCCGGCGATCGAGTTGTAGAGCGCCTTCTTGGTAATGATCTGGCGCGGCGTCAGCCCCTTGCGCAGCACGTCCATGGCCAGCCGACCGGTCTGGTAGGCGATCTCTTCCTTGTGCGGGTCGGGTGCCGGCACGTCGTTGAAGCCCATCGGCGACACCCCGAGCATCGCGAAGGCGGTGGCCATCGTGTTGGCGGTGAACTGACCGCCGCAGGCGCCCTCGCCCGGGCACGCCGCGCACTCGACTGCGTGCAGCTCCTTGTCGTCGATCTTGCCGGCGTTGCGGGCACCGATGGCCTCGAAGATGTCCTGCACGGTCATCCGCTTGCCCTTGTACTCGCCGTACATGATCGAGCCGCCGTAGAGCATGACCGACGGCAGGTTGAGCCGGGCCATCGCCATGACCATGGCCGGGATCGTCTTGTCGCAGCCCGACAGCGTCACCAGGCCGTCCAGCAGGTGGCCGCGCGCGACCAGCTCGACCGAGTCGGCAATCCAGTCACGACTGATGAGCGAGGCCTTCATCCCCTCGGTGCCCATGGCGATCCCGTCGGTGACCGAGATCGTGTTGAACTCGATCGGGGTGCCGCCGTTGGCCCGCACCCCCTCGGCGACCTTCTGGGCGAGCTTGCGGTGATTCGAGTTGCACGGGGTCAGCTCGATCCAGCAGTGGGCGATGCCGACCAGCGGGCGCGCGAGGTCCTCGTCGGTGAAGCCGACCGCCCGGAAGTACGAGCGGGCGGCCGCCCGGTCGGGACCGTCCAGCAGGGCCCGGCTCTTGTGGCGGGGATCGAACGCCATGGAGATGCCTCCTTACGAAGCGCGCTTCGAGGAGCGCCCCGGCTCCGCCGGGGCCGCTCCGAGCCGCCAATGGGGGGTATGGGGGGTCATATCAGGGCCCCCGCCGAGCGGGCTGTCGAGCACCGCCCCGGCTGCGCCGGGGCGGTTGTGAGCGACTGGGGGTTTGGGGGCCATGTCGGGGCCCCCATCTACAGATTGATCGCGCTGTGCACGCAGTTGCTGATCACGTCCATGCGCTGGCTGTGCCAGGGATCGGGCAGCCGGCCGTTGGTCAGGTACGCGAAGGACACGCCGGAGTCGGGATCGGCCCAGCAGTACGACGAGCCGACGCCGCCGTGGCCGAAGGTACGCGGCGAGGCCAGCGAGCCGAGCCCGCGGATGGTCGCGGTGGTCCCGCGCGAGTGGGGGCCGAGGCCCCGGTGCATCGGCATGCCCATGTAGGCGTCGACCATGTCGCCGGTGTGGTTGCGCGTCACGTACTGCACCATGCGCGGCGACAGCAGGCGCACACCGTTGAGCGTGCCGCCGGCGCCCAGCATCTGGTAGAAGGCCGCCATGGCTCGGGCGGTCGAGTAACCGCCCCCGCCCGGCGTGCCGGCCTTGCGGAAGGCCGCGTTGTTCTCCTCGGCCCGGCGCACAATCTTGCCGCCGTCGGCCGAGGGCTCGTGCATGTCCGCCGCCCGCTTGCCCTCGACCTCCGGCAGCCCCACGAACAGCTCACCGGCCAGGCCGAGCGGGCCCACGATGTTCTCGCGGATGAACGTGCGGTAGTCCTGCTTGGTCAGCGCCTCGATGAGGACGGCGGCCGTCCAGTGCGCGGCCCGGCCGTGGTAGTGCATTCGCGTGCCCGGCGTGAACTCCAGCGTGAAGTTGCAGACCACCCGGCGCAGGAGCTCGTGATCCTCCCACGCCTCCTTCGGCACGTCGGCGTTGGGGAAGCCGCCCCGGTGGGTGAGGACGTCGATCAGCGTGATGGCGCCCTTGCCGTTGGCCTCGAAGCCGGGCACGTGCTCGGCGATCGTGTCGGTGA
The DNA here is from genome assembly GCA_963827505.1 of uncultured Candidatus Rokubacteria bacterium. GTDB lineage: Bacteria > Methylomirabilota > Methylomirabilia > Rokubacteriales > CSP1-6 > AR5. The sequence continues at coordinate 288,517 of CAWHBD010000002.1, forward strand.
AGCGCAGGGCGCCGCGTTCGACCAGCAGCCACACCGCGCACGCCGTGATCACCTTGGTGTTCGAGTAGAGCAGCCACAGCGTGTCGTCGGCAGCCGGCTGCCGCGACGGCTCCAGGCTGGCGTCGCCGAACGACCGGTACAGCGCCAGCTGGCCCCGCCGGGCGAGCGCGATCTGGGCGCCCGGGTAGCGCCCCTGCCGGATGTGCCCCTCGATCGTCTTGGCCAGACGGTCGAGATGGTCCGACTCGAACCCCAGCGCGGCCGGCGTTGACGACGCGAGCGGAAAATTCATGGCGGTCCTCCGATGGGGTGGCAGTCTAGCACGCCCGCCGGAGGCCGGCTCCCCCTACCCCGCCGGCTTGAGCTGTCCCCGCAGCGCCTCGACCACCTGCGCCTGCGCCCATTCCATCGCGCGCTTGGTCGGCATGCCGTTCAGCGTCTTGGCCACCATGTCGGGCAGCACGTAGTTGTTCTCGATCCGGCGCACGGCATCGTTCGGCCGCGACGGCCACCCGCGCGCGTGGGCCGACTCCGCTTCCTTGGGCAGCATGGCCAGCTTGGGATTCTTCGCCCAGATCGGATGTTCGGCCAGGTTCCGGAGCGGCGCCATGTTGAAGCCCAGGGCGGCCGCGATGAATGCGTCGAAGTTCTCTTTCCGGAACAGGAACTGGATGAACTCCTTGGCGGGCTCGATGTTCTTCGAGAACTTCCAGATCCCCACGGCGTTGATCCCCGGCGAGTTGTGGCTGCCGGCCGGCCCGGCCGGGGTGGGATGGTGGTTGATGTCGTCGGCGATCGGCATCTTCTCCTTCAGCGCGGTGTTGTACGGGCTTATCGGGTTGTGGATCCAGGATAATTTACCGGACACGAGACCCCGGTTGTTGGAGGCGTCGTCCCAGGAGAGGACCTCGGGCTCCATCGCGTCCCGGTAGGTCTCCTTGTACCACTCGATGGCCTGCGCGGTCTTGTCGGAGAGGATGGCCGGCGTCTTGCCATCGGCCTCCAGCACCTTGCCGCCGAAGCCCCACAGGACCGCCCAGAACGTGGTGTTCGCGTCGCCCGTGTGGCTGATCGCGATGCCGATCGGGTTGCCCTGCTTCTTAAGGATCCGTCCCTGCTTGAGCAGCTCGTCCCACGTCTTCGGCGGCTCCAGCCCGGCCTTCCGGAAGTGCGCCATGTTGTAGCTGGCGGGAAACGAGACCCAGAACCAGGGGACCGCCTTCCACCCCGTGTTGGTCTGGGCGGACTCGGCGGCGAAGGGATACCAGCCGCCGTACTGCTTGCCGAGCGTCTCGACCAGCGGTCCCAGGTCGACGAGCTGGTTCTCGAACAGGTACGGATCGGCGTGGCTCAGGAAGACCAGGTCGTGACCGGATTGCGCCTGCGCCTCGGCCGCGCGCTTGGCCGGCAGCTGCAGCCCGGCGATCGTATCCACCCGAACGGCGACCCCCGCCTGCTTACCGAACAGCTCCGCCTGCCGCCGCAGCTCATCGTCCGACGCCGGCACGAAATGATTCACGCTCAGAAACGTCAGCTCCCGCTTCTGCGCGAACGCGGGCGCCCGATCCAACGCCAGCGCCGCCCCGGTCACCGCGGCCGCCGACAGAAATTCCCGACGCGTCGTTCTTGGCATGAGAAGCCTCCTTCAGCAGAGTGGTGAGCAGCCGCGCCGGCCGATGCAAACGGCCGAGATCAACCCTTCACGGCCCCGGCGGTGAGGCCGGAGACGTAGTAGTCGAGGAAGAAGACGTAGCAGGCCACGACGGGGACCGAGGCCAGCACCGCGCCCGCCATCAGCGAGCCCCAGTAGTAGATGTCGCCTCGGATCAGGTCGGCGGTCACCCCGACGATCGCCGTCTTGTTGGTGGACTGAGAGACGAACGTCAGCGCGTAGATGAACTCGTTCCAGGTCAGCGTGAAGCCGAACAGGACAACGCAGACGATCCCGGGAATGGCCATCGGCAGGGCGATGCGCAGCAGCGTCTGCATGCGGCTGGCCCCGTCGACGAGCGCGCACTCCTCGATCTCCCGGGGGATGGTGCGGAAGTAGCCCATGAGCAGCCAGGTCGAGAACGGGACCAGGAACGTCGGATAGGTCACGATCAGGGCCCAGATGGTGTCGGCGATGCCCAGCCAGACGACGACCTGCGAGAGCGGCAGGAACAGCAGGGTCGGCGGAACCAGGTAGGTGATGAAGACCGCGGTCCCGAACGAGCCGACGCCGCGGAAGCGGAGGCGGGCCAGGCTGTAACCGGCCAGCAGCGAGATCACCAGCGAGATGCTGGTTGCCACCACGCTGATGATCAGGCTGTTGGTGATCCAGGTCAGGAACTCGGTCCGCCCGAACAGGTAGCGGTAGTGCTCGATGATGGCGCCGTTCTGGATCCACAGCGGTACCGATTTCAGGCTGTAGAGCTCGGCGTTGGATTTGAACGACGTGATGACCATGAAGTAGAAGGGAAACAACGCGAAGAACACGAACGGTACCAGGTTGGCGTACCCGAACGCCGTCGAGCGGAGCCGGGCGCCCCGGCTGCGGACTCCCGTGATCATCGTCACTCCCTCCTGATGTAGCGGAGCTGGAAGAAGACCACGAGCCCGAGCATCGGCAGCATGAACAGCGAGATGGCGGCCCCCTGCCCCAGGTTGCCGCCCTGCAGCCCGACCTGGTAGGCGAGCGTCGCGAACAGGTGCGTGGTGTTCACCGGCCCGCCCCGCGTCAGCACGTAGACGATGTTGAAGTCGTTGAAGGTGAAGATCGTGGAGAACAGGATGACGACGGCCAGCACCGGCTTCAGCAGGGGCAGCGTCACGTACCAGAAGCGCTTGAACGATGAGGCTCCATCGACCTCGGCCGCCTCGTAGAACTCCCGCGGGATCGACACGAGACCGGCCAGCACGGTGATCGCGAAGAAGGGCAGGCCGCGCCACACGTTCACGGTGATGACGGCGGCCATCGCGTAGGTCGACATCCCCAGCCAGTTGGGGCCCGGCGCCGTGATCAAGCCCAGGCGGATCCCCGTCCAGTTCACGACGCTGTACAGCGAGTCGAACATCCACCACCACCCGAGCGTGGACAGCGCGGTGGGGATGACCCACGGCAGCAGGACGGCGCCGCGCAGCAGACGCTTACCCTTGAGATTGCGGGCGAGCAGGACGGCCAGCCACACCCCGAGCACGGCCTTGCACGTGAGCGCGATCGCCGTGAAGACGAACGAGTTGAACACCGTCTGCCGGAAGACCTCGTTGGCGACGATCTCCCGGAAGTTGCCGAGGCCGACGAAGCTGCCCGGCGAGCCCACCCAGTAGTCCGACAGGCTGAAGTAGATGGCCATGCCAAACGGATAAGCGACCAGGCAGGCGATCAGCAGGAATGCGGGCAGGATCAGGCCGTAGCCGAAGACGTGCTCCTGCTCCCACCACTCGCGGGCGCGCGCCATGCGCCCGAGGCCATGAACGCGGGCGACGTCCAGCGCGCGCGATCCGATGGCCATGGCTCAGCCGCTCGCCTTGAGCTGTCCCTTCACGGCCAGGGCGACCTGGTCCTGGCCCCACTCCATGGCGCGCTTGGTCGGCATGCCGTTCACCGCCTTGGCGACCATGTCGGGCAGGATGTAGTTGACCTCGACGCGGGCGACCGCATCGCTGGGTTTGGCCGGCCACCCTCGGGGATGGGCGAACTCCGCTTCCTTGGGCAGCATCGCGAACTTGGGGTTCCGCGCCCAGATCGGATGGTCAGCGAGGTGCCTCAGGGGCGGATGGTTGAACGCGTTGCTGGCCACGATCCAGGCGTCGTAGTTCTCTTTCTGGAGGAGGAACCTCAGAAAGTCCTTGGCGAGCGGGATGTTCTTGGAGAACTTCCAGATGCTGACCATGTTGATCGGGGGCGCCGAGTGCGTGCCGGCGGGACCGGCCGGGCTCGGATGGTGATTGATGTCGTCGGCGATCGGCATCTTCTCCTTGAGGGCGGCGTTGTACGGACTGATCGGGTTGTGAATCCAGGAGTACTTGCCCGCGAGCATGCCGCGGTTGTTGGAGGCGTCGTCCCACGACAGGACCTCGGGGTCCATCGCGTCACGGTACAGCTCCTTGTACCACTCGATCACCTGGGCCGTTTTCTCGGAGTTGATCGCGGGCGTCTTGCCGTCGGCTTCGAGCACCCTGGCGCCGTTGCACCAGGCCACCGACCAGTACGTGGTGTTGGCGTCCGCGCAGTGACTGATGGCGATGCCGACCGGGTTCCCCTGCTTCTTGAGGATCTTGCCGTGCTGGAGCAGCTCGGCCCACGTCTTCGGGTACTCGAGCCCCGCCTTTTTGAAGTGCGCCATGTTATAGGTGGCCGGGAACGAGATCCAGAACCACGGCACGGCCTTCCAGCCCGACTTCGTCTGGCAGGACTCGGCCGCGAAGGGGTACCAGCCGCCGTATTTCTTGCCGAGATCGTCCACGAGGTCGCCGACGTCGGCGAGCTGGTTCTCGAACAGGAACGGATCGGCTCCGCCCGTGAGCAGCAGGTCGTGGCCGGATTGCGACTGCGCCTCGGCCGCCCGCTTCACCGGCAATTGCAGGTGGGCGATCGTGTCGACACGCACGGTGGCCCCCACCTGCTTGCCGAACGCCTCCGCCTGCTTGCGCAGCTCGTCGTCGGCGGCCGGCACGAAGTGGTTCCAGGACAGGAAGGTCAGCTCGCGCTTCTGCGCCAGGGCGGGGGCGCGATCGAGGGCGGTAAGCGAGAGGCCGGCGGCAAACCCGGCCGAGACCTGCAGGAAGCGACGACGATCGAGCCGAGCGGTCATGAGCGGGCTCCTTTCACACAAGACGATCAAGGGCCGGCACGAGGACCTTCGGAAAAGTGACGCCGTTCTACTGCGAGCGGCGCGGCTTGTCAAGCGGCTACACCTGTCAGGGCGGCTGCTTCCACAGCCGTCGCCGCCGACCGCGGCCCCCCCGGGGGGGGCCGCCGAGGCTCACACCGGGCGCTTCGCGACGAGGAAGGTGAAGCGGCCCTTCTGGACGACGGCGCCGTGCTGGTTGATCACCTGCCGCTCCTCGACGATGACGCCGCCCTCGCGCATCGAGCGCTTGACGGCCGTGCGCGAGCGGCTGTGGATGGTGTCGCCCACTCGCACCGGGTGGAGCACCTCCCACTCGAAGCCCATGAAGGCCAGCACGGCCAGCGGCGGCTGGTTGACGCGCCAGCCGAGGCCGGGCGTCAGGCACAGCGGCAGAAGCTCGGGGACCAGGCCGGGCTCGGTCGGCAGATCGTGACTGAGGCCGGCGTAGACGGCAACGTGGGTCTCGGTGACCGTCATGGCCGGCGTGTCGAGCACGCCGTGCAGCTGCACGTCCTCGAAGTAGAAGCGCACCGGCCCCGCCATCGCACGCTCAGCCGGCGGGCCGGCGCTCCACGACGAGATCCGTCTCGCCCTCCTGCACCACCTCGTCCCGCTGGTTGAGGACCTGGCGCTCCACCGAGACGATGCCGCGGTCGGGCTTGTCGGTCTCCTTCTTGGCGCTGACCTTGGCCCGCACCCGGATGGTGTCGCCGATCTTGATCGGTCCCTTGAACTTCCAGCGCAGGGTGCCGGCGCCGAGGGTGGCGTAGGGAACGCTCGCCCGCGTGAAGAGCCCGGACTGGATGGCCAGGCCGAGCAGACCGTGGGCGATGCGCTCGCCGAAGGTGGACGACTTCATGAACTCGGCGTCGGTGTGCAGGATGTTGTAGTCGCCCGAGAGGCCCGCGAAGATGACGATGTCGGCCTCGGTCACCGTGCGGCCCGGGGACTCGGACTCCTCACCGACCTCGATCTCCTCGAACCACCGGCGGGGCGGACCGTTCATCGAGGGCCGTAGGATAGCACGCGCGGCACAATCACTTGATCGCTCCGACGGTGAAGCCGGCGTGGCCGTGCGAGGTGAGCCCGTTCGACGGGTGAGCCGAGCCTGTGAACAGGGCCCAAGCGCGCGCCACGGTCATTTGATCGCGCTCGCGCCGACCGTGAAGCCGGCGATGAACCGGTCGAGGAAGAAGGTGTAGCGTACACATCGCCGCGCACCAGCGCGACCGGTGGCAGCACCATCCGCCAGATGGCGGCGACCCGGCTGCAGCCGTCGACCATCGCCGACTCCTCGACCTCCTTCGGCAGCGACTTGAAGAAGCCCATGAGCAGCCACGTCCAGAAGGGCACCGTGAAGGTCGGATAGATCAGGACGAGCACCCGGCCGTACGGCCGCGCGAATTGATGGGTTTCGAGAAATAGCACGGCGTCTCGTGGCGCCTCCCAAAAAGCGTTTCTTGACAGCGGGTTACACCCGTCGCTAGCATCAGACGTCCGGCTAGCCAGTCCCCTCGGCGGCACACCGGCAGGGAGGAAGAGCGAGTGCGCTTCAGCGATGCCCGGCTCGAACCGATCGCCGCGAAGGTTGAGGCCGGCGCCCGCCTCGACCGCGAGGACGCGCTGGCCCTGTTCGAGACCGACGACCTGCTCGGCGTCGGCCGCCTGGCCGATGCGGTGAAGACCCGGCGCGAGGGCGACCGCGTCTACTTCGTCATCAATCGCCACATCACGCCGACCAACCTGTGCGTGCTGTCCTGCTCGTTCTGCGGCTTTGCCCGCAAGCCCGGCGAGGCCGGCGCCTACGAGCACACCATCGAGGACATGGTCGGCATGGTGAAGGACGACATGCGCGAGGTGCACATCGTCGGCGGCCACCATCCCGACTGGCCGTTCGACTACTACGAGCGGATGATCGCCGCCATCCACGCTGCCCGCCCCGAGGTGCAGATCAAGGCGTTCACCGCGGCCGAGATCGACTACTTCTGGCGGCGCTGGAAGCTCGAGCCCCTGGAGACGCTGACCCGCCTCAAGGCCGCCGGCCTGCAGTCGATGCCGGGGGGCGGCGCCGAGATCTTCTCGCCGCGGCTGGCCAAGCTCCTCAAGTACACGGGCAAGGCCGATCCCGAGCGCTGGTGCGAGATCCACGGCATCGCCCACGGCCTCGGCCTCAAGACCAACGCGACGATGCTGTACGGCCACGTGGAGACGGTGGCCGAGCGGGTCGAGCACATGCTTCGCCTGCGCGCCCAGCAGGACGCCACCGGCGGCTTCCTGACCTTCGTCCCCCTGGCCTACCAGACGGCCACCACCAAGCTGGTGCCGCGGCAGACGCCGCCCGGCGATAGCCTGAAGACGATCGCCGTCGCCCGCCTGCTCCTCGACAACTTCCCCCACGTGGAGGCGTACTGGGTGACGCTGGGCGAGGAGACCGCATCCATCGCGCTGCACTTCGGCGCCGACGACGTCAACGGCACGCTGGAGGACGAGCGCATCCAGCACCTCTCGGGTGCCCAGACCCCCGCCGGTCTGGCCCGCGAGCAGCTCTTCCGGATGATCCGCGACGCCGGCAAGACGCCGGTCGAGCGCGACGCTCTCTACAACGTCGTGCAGGTGTACAACTGAGGCCGATGCTCGACCAGGTCCGCGACAAGGTCGTGAACGGCAAGCGGCTGGACCGCGACGAGGGCCGCCATCTGCTGACGGAGGCACCGCTGCTCGAAGTCGGCACGCTCGCCAGCGAGGCGCGCTTCGCCCGCCACCCCGAGCGCGTGGTCACCTTCGTGATCGACACCAACCCCAACTACACCAACGTCTGCATCACCGACTGCCAGTTCTGCGCGTTCTACCGCAAGCCGGGCGACAAGGAAGCGTGGACGCTCACCGTCGACGAGGTGCTGGCCAAGGTCGAGTTCGCGGCGTCCAAGGGCGCCACCACCGTGCTCCTGCAGGGCGGCCACAACCCGGCGCTGCCACTCGACTACTACCTGACCCTGGTCCGGGAGACTCGCCGCCGCTTTCCGCAGGTCACCCCCCACTTCTTCACCGCCTCCGAGATCCGCACGATGGCCCAGGTGACCGGCATCACCTTCGAGGACGTCCTCGACCACCTGTGGGAGGCCGGTCAGCGCACGCTCCCCGGCGGCGGTGCCGAGGTGCTGTCCGACCGCGTGCGCACCCGCATCGAGCCCAAGAAGGGCGGCGCCGAGGCCTGGCTGTCGGTCCACCGGGCGGCCCATCGACGCGGCTTCAAGTCGACCGCCACCATGATGTACGGCCACGTCGAGCAGGTGGACGATCTGCTCGACCACTTCGACGCGATCCGCACGCTGCAGGACGAGCACGGCGGCTTCACCGCCTTCGTGCCGTGGTCGTTCAAGCCGGGCAACACGCTGCTCGAGAAGTGGATCAAGCACTACAAGGGCCCCAGCGCGTATCTGCGCATGCTCGCGGTGTCCCGTCTCTACCTCGACAACTTCCCCCACATCCAGGCGTCCTGGTTCTCCGAGGGCAAGCAGGCCGGGCAGGTCGCGCTGCACTTCGGGGCCGACGACTGGGGCGGCACCCTCTTCGAGGAGAACGTCCACAAGGCGGCGGACTACGTGAACACGATCACGGTCGAGGAGATCGTCACGCTGATCCGCGAAGCCGGCTTCACTCCTGCCCAGCGCACCACCGAATACGAGATCCTGGCGCGCTACTAGTCCGCACCGGCGCGCGGCGGCGGGCGTCGTGGGAGCGGGGCGACAGGGTCCCCTTCGGTTCCGCGCGAGACAACCCGGAGCGCCAAGAGATGGTCGGAGCCTGTCCTACGCGGGGCCTTACACGATCGAAGCCAACGGAACCTCAGGGAACCCTGTCGCCCCGCCCCCACGACGCCCGCCGGCAACGCAGTCGACGAGCCAGTATCGTCCGTCCGGAATCGATCGGCGGCGGCCAGAACTAGATGGGGTCGATCGGGGGGACGGCGGGGATCAGGCCTTTGCGGTGGGCCATCGTGAAGAGGCGTTCGAGGGCGGCGCGGCCGTCGGGGCCGAGGGCCAGCGTGTAGTCGTTGACGTACATGAGGACGAAGCGGCGGCAGGTTTCCTTGTCGATTCCCCGGCCGTAACGCATCGCGTACTCGAGGGCCTCGTCCACGTTGGCGTGGGCCCAGGCGATCGAGTCGCGCAGCGCCTGCGAGAGCGCTCGGTGCATGTCCTCACCGAGATCGCGGCGCATCACGTTGACCCCGAGGGGCAGCGGCAGCCCCGTCTCCCGCTGCCAGCGACTCGCCGAGGTCGAGGACCTTGGTGAGCCCCATCCGCTGATGCGTGATCTGGCCCTCGTGGATGAGCAGCCCGAGGTCGGCCTGGCCCTCGAGCACCGCCTGCGGGATCTTGTCGAACGCCACCTCGATCAACGGCGGATCGCCGACGAAGAGCCGCAGCAGCAGCGCGGCGGTCGTGTGCTTGCCGGGGATGGCCACCACGTGCCGGTCGATCTCGGCAACGGGAGTCGGCCCGCGGGCGACCAGGATCGGGCCGTAGCCCTTCCCCATCGAGGCGCCGGGATCCATCATCCGGTACTGCTCGGCGATCAGCAGGTAGGTCGCAAACGAGACCGCCGTCACCTCGAGCTCACCGGTGCGGGAGCGACGGTTCAGCGTCTCGATGTCCTCCAGCACGTGCTCGATCCGCACACCCGGGATGGTGATCTTGCCGGCCGTGAGCGCGTAGAACATGAACGCGTCGTCGGGATCGGGGCTGTGGCCGATGTGGATCGTCTGCGTCATCGCGCGCCAAGGCTACCACAGCCGTCGGGAGGCGAGAACCGGCGTCGCCGCCCGGGGGCTGGGGCCGGCGGTCAGTCTTCACTGAAGCGGATGCGGACGTCGCCGGCCCGGATGGCGCGGATGATGGCGTCGCGGTCGCGCGCCGCCTCCACCTCGATCCAGGCCCGGCCGAAGTGCGGCGGGCGATGCGCGTCGTCGGTGGCGATCTTCACCAGCGGAATCGCGTCGGTGTCGTAGGTCGGTCGATACATCCCGGTGTCGGTCACCTCGATCGCGGCCAGCGGCCAGCCAGCCGCCTGGATCATGGTGACGCGCTCCACCGTCTCCGCAACGCTCAGCTTGTAGCGCGCGGGGTGATTGAGCACCCACAGCGTCTCGGTGTCGCCGATCACCTTGCCGACGTGCTGGGCGATCGGATCGAAGTTGACCTCGATGCCCCTGAACAGCACCAGGTTGGGACGCAGCCGGTCGAGCGCGCGCTGGTAGCCCGGCTCGACCCAGTTGTAGTGATCCTCGTGGTCCGTGATGGCCAGGAAGTCGTAGCCGCGCGTCTCGTACTCGTCGACCAGCGCCTGGGGCGAGCGGACGCCGTCGGAGAAGGTGGTGTGCGCGTGCAGGTTGCCGCGCAGCAGCGGCATCAGGTGAGCTCGGCGCGGGCGTGGGTGGCGATCTGCTCCAGCCGCGCCAGCCACAGCTTGGGGGTGTGGCGGGCGTGCTCGACCAGCTCGCGCAGGCAGGCGAAGCGCGAGGGCCGCCCGATGATCTGCGGGTGGAAGGTGAAGTTGGTGACGCCGCCGACCTCCGTGATGCCGTCCAGCTCGGTCAGCCAGCCCTGCAGCACCGGCCCCGGCGGCTGCATGGCGCGCTGTCCGGTGAACATGAAGAAGGGTGCGTCGTCGAGCACCCACGCTACCGGAATCTCGACCAGCCGCCGCCCCTCAGTCGCCGGGTGCAGGTAGGGCCGCAGGCGGTCCATCATGTTCGAGGAGTACTCGAAGCCGTGCCGCGCCAGCAGCGCCAGCGTCCGCCCGGAGAGCTGCCAGGCGGGCGCGCGATAGCCGATCGGGCGCCGGCCCACCAGCCCGGTCAGGACCTCCACGCTGCGCACCAGGATCTTCTCCTCCTGGGCCTCGTCCAGATCGCTGACCCGCTCGTGCACGTCACCGTGACAGCCGACCTCGTGGCCGCCGGCGACGATCGCCTTGACAGCCTCGGGATGGTGCTCGGCCACCCAGGCCGGGATGAAGAACGAGGCAGAGATCTCGGTGCGATGTAGGAGATCGAGGATGCGCGGCAGCGCCTCGCGCACCCCGAAGGTGCCCTGCGACAGCGCCACCGGCTCGGCGACGCCCCTGGCCATCCACAGGGTCTCAGCGTCGAGATCGAACGTGAAGGCGCAAGCCGCCCGAGCGCCCTGCGGCCATCGGGGAGCGGTCACTAGCGCGGCTGAGGGGCCTTCGGCGCGGCGGGCGGGCCGCCCCACGTGACCGAGAACCCGAGCGCGAACCAGCCGCTGATGTCGCGCCAGCCGCCGACCGGCGATCCCACCGGCGGATTGGGCGCCGTCCAGCCCGAGAACCCCATCCGTCCCGAGCTCTGAGCGTTCTCCCACGAGGACGCCGACGGCTCGATGAAGGCGGGATCGTGCTCGACCTTGGTGCCCTGCGGGTAGTAGTCGGTGTCGGGCGGTCGGGTGGTCTCGTAGTGCAGCGGTGGCGCCACCACGCGCGGCTCGCGCTCGACGTCCTGCTGCTTGGTGGTGTCGACCTCGATCTGCTGCGCGGTGACCGGCAGTGCGGTCAGTAGCCCCAGACCGGTGACGAGGACGGCCAGAAAGGCTCGCATGAGTCTATTGTACCGGACCGCCGGACGGCCTGCCAGTGGAGCCCCCAGCACCTCACCCGCGGCAGAGGGCGGCAAGCAACCGTACGTCGGTCAGGGTGTCGAGGTCCAGCACCGTGCGCTCCAGCTCATCTACACGCGCCGCCGGCAGCGCGCGCCCGGCGTTGTCCCGGAACTTCGCGATCAGGGTCGCCGGGAGCATCGGGCGTGCCAGGCTTCCCCGCCCGTCCGGTGCCCTGGCCTCGAGTACACGACCGTCGCGTAGTCGCAGCCGCACCCAGCCGGGAAAGCCGCGCGGAAACGTGGAGTCGGGATCGACCGCGTGGGTGACGCGGGCGGCCAGCGCCAGCCGTTGCGACTCGTTCAGTCGCTCGGGGACATAGGTGTCAAGACCAATGCGGCCGTCTAGCAGGGCTGATGCCACCGAGTACGGCAGGCTGAACTGCGCGTCGTAGGGCGTGCGCGGCCGCAGCTTGGCCTCCCGTGGCTCGCACACGATCGGCACCTCACCGGCGGGCACGCGGCACTCGACGCTCTCCACGTCGGCGGCGGTGAGCCCGTGGGCCTGGCGCAGCTCGAGCGCGCAGTCGAGGTAGGCGTGGTTGTAGTGGCAGCACGGGTAAGGCTTGAAGCCGATCCCCGGTGTCTCCCACTCGCGGCCGAGGCTCGTGAACGGCGCCGGGTCGGGCTCGGCGTCAAGGAAGGTACGGTAGAAGCCGAACCGTCCGTCCAGGATCGTCGCCGGTCCGGTAAAGCCGCCGCGGGCCAGCGCCGCCGCCACCGCGCCCGCGTGGCCCGCCCAGCCGGCGTGTACCCGCTTCACCCACGAGCCATCCTGCAGGAACTCGAGCCCGCCCGAGGCGAAGCTGCCGGCGATGCCCAGGGCGGCGGTGAGTCGCTCGGCGTCCAGCCCCTCGAGCCGTCCGGCCACCAGCGCGGCCGCGAACGGCCCGCACACCGCCGTCGCGTGCCAGCCACGCGCGTGGAAGGCCCCGGAGGCGGCCATGCCCAGCCGCGCGATGACCTCGTACCCCGCGACGGCGGCGGTGATGAACGCGCGGCCGTCGACACCAGTCGCCTCGCCCACCGCGAGGGCCACCGGCACCACGACGGCGGAGGCGTGCGTGATCGAGGCGGCGTGAGTGTCGTCGAAGTCCAGGCTGTGGGCCAGGGCGCCGTTCACGAGGATGGCCAGCGGGGCGGCAGCCGTGCGCTTGGTGCCGACGACCGTGCAGTCGCCCCCCGCCCCCCATCCGTCGAGCGCGCCAAGCAGCGATGGGGCCGTCTCGCGGGTGGACGCCGCCAGCGCGATGCCGAGAATGTCGAGCGTGCGCAGCCGGACGCTAGCGACGACGGCCGATGGCAGGTCGGCAAAATCGAGCCCCGCCGAGAACCCGGCGAGCCGGCGGGCCAGCGTCACGCCGGAGTCGCTCAGGCCTGCTCGGGCAGCGCCACGTTGCCGTTTGGCTCGCGGCTGCGCAGCGCGATGACCACGCGTCCGTCCGGCCCCGCCACCTCGACCTCTTCGGCGAGACCCGCGTCGAGCATCTGTTGCACGAGCTGCTCGCGCTCGTGGCCGGCGGCCGGCAGCAGGTGCGACTTCCACCGCATGACGAAATAGCCGCGGCTGACGTGGGGGAGCCGCGCCTCCGCGCGCTGCAGTTCGCCGAGGCCGCGATCGAGGGCCGTCCCCGGCGCCCCTCGTCCGGCCGGGGCCGCCATGCGCGAGGCTGCCGGACGCGGCGGCCGGGTCTCGGTGCGTACTGCTGCCGGACCGCGGTCGCGGTCGCGCGGCAGCCGATCCACCCGGAAGCTGGGGACGCCATCGCTGAGGTGGATGTGGCCGAAGCATCGCACGCGCAGATCGGTCGACAGCTCGTCGGCCGACCACGTCGCCACCCACACCTGCTTGCCGAGCGCGTTGACGGCCTCCACCGCTGGCACGAAGTCGTCGTCGCCGGACACCAGCACGGCGGCGTCGTAGGCGCCGTTGGCCGCGTAGTGGATGAGCTCGGCGACCAGGCGGGTGTCGACGCGCTTCTCGGTCGTGTACTCGTTCTCGGAGCCACAGGCCGGGCAGCGCACGCTGCGGCGGACCCGGCGGTCGCGCTTGACGAAGTACCCCGGCCGCAGCTCCAATCCCTTGAGGAATGCCTCGACGACCACGGGCGCGTCGGCCGACAGACCGACGTAGTAGTAGGCGCCGCCGAACATCGCGGCGGGGCCACCGACGGCCTGCGTGATCCACGCCGCCAGCCGGTCGTAGTCGACCCTGAGGTTCTCGTCGAACCGCTGCAACGACCGGTAGAAGTTCTGGCCGTCAAAGAAAATGCAGATCTTCATCGTCGTCCTGGCTCCCGGTAGAGTGCCAACTCAATACGGCGACAGCTGCGCTCATCCTATCACGCGCGTCCCACCGCCAAGGCGCCGGGCCCGACGGTCGTGGATCGCGTGAGCGACCAGCGTCGCACGCATGGCGGCCACGGTAGGCGGGCCGAAGCGGAACGTCAATGTGCCTGGAAGGGGACAGGAGGAGTGGTGGTCGATGCTGGACTTGAACCAGCGACCCCCGGCATGTGAGGCCGGTGCTCTGCCAACTGAGCTAATCGACCGTGATTCGGGATTCTACGTACATGCGGATACCGCGTCAACCGTACGCGACTGCGACGTGCCCGAGAACGTGCCCGCGAGCTTCTGAGCGACATCCTTGAGGTCACCAGGGCTGACGATGTGGTAGCGGTCGAAGACTGCCCTCGTCTTGTGCCCGGTCACCTTCATCGCTACGCGCTCCGCAATGCCGCTGTTGACCATGTTGCGGACGGCGGTGCGCCGGAAGTCATGACGAAGGCGCCCCGCCACACCGTGTCAGGAGGGGGGCGAGCGAAGGAGACACGGGGACGTTCTCCACCCGCGCCTGGACAGACCACCCCCTCGTTCGCCAACCCTCGCGGGTGAAGGACTCGGACAGGTGGCACCTGTCCCGGCACGGGGAGGCCTCGACTCTGCGAGGCGGGCACCGTCAGTGCTCGCAACCCCGATACAGAATGCAGCACCCAGCACCGGGCTACACGGGGATGGCGTGGTTTGCGCCGCCGAGCGGCTCCTCCGCGTCCCATGTGCTCCCGGTGCTGTTGACCGGGGGGAATGGCAAGAGGCCTGCCACACCCAGAAGTGCGCATTCTGCCGCGTTCTACCAACCGGGGTCCGCGGAGCGGCGGCTGAGTCGTGACGGTGGTGCTGCGCCGGTGGGCACCGGTGCTGCACCCGTGGGCACCGAGGCGTCGTTGGCCTCATCGACACGGTCACTGGCGTGCCTTTCATGAGTGACAAGGTCGCCGTGCAGCGTCAGTCTTTCGACGGGGCGGTGGTCGAGGCCAAGGTCAGCAGTTCGCCGGCCTGTTCAGCGTCGACACGATGCAACGCTCGGCGGGCCGATGCGCCGGCCCTGAGCCCGCGCCTGTCCCTGATCGGTCGTGCTCGAACTCCGCGTGCGCGCCTCACGTGCTGTTGCCCGCGCCATTGCAGCCGGCCGTTGGCCGCCACTGCGCTCTGTCGGCGCGCTACGCCGGTGACCTTCAGGGCCGTCCACCCCGGCACCTTCACCTTGAGCCAGGCCCGCGTCCTGCCTCCGACGTAGGAGCTCTCCTCGTCCTTGGCGACGAGCCCCTCGTATCCGCTGACCAGAACCTGGCCCATGCCTCCAGGCCGTTCGGCGCCAGCCGGCGCACCGGGAACGCGCTTGCACTTTCGGCAAACGGGGGCAGGCTAGGATCAGATGCTTCGTCCACCGGAGGGTTTTATGGGCACTCCTGAGACGTATCATCGTGTGCTCGTTCCGCTCGACGGCTCGCCACTGGCGGAGGCCATTCTACCGTTCGTCTCGAGGCTGGCCCGGCCGCTCGGACTGGAGATCACCCTGTTGCGAGTTGTTCCCACGGTCACGCCGAAAATCGTGCAAGGGGGTACCCGGCCGATCATCCTTGACCAGGGGGAACGGCTGAGGGAGGAGGCCGAGGCATACCTGCGGGGGGTGGCCGCCGGTCTGGTTGCGGATGGCTTCCCCGTGACCACGACGGTGCGGACGGGTGAGGCGGCCCCAGAGATCGTTGCCGGCGCCCGGGAATGCCAGGCCGATCTGATCGGCATGATGACGCATGGACGGACCGGGCTGGGACGCCTGTTCTTCGGCTCCGTGGCAGAGGCGGTCTTGCGGCACGCGGCTGTTCCGGTGTTCGTCGTCCGCGCGACCGAGGCTCAACTGGCGACGAGCGCCGCCTAGGAGGGAATCGCGCGGCGGTCGCAGTAGAGCAGGTCGATCGCCATGTAGAGCGGCGGCGACGCCACGGCGTCTGGATCTGGCTCGCGAAGCCAGTCGAAGCGGGAGCGGAGCTGCTTGTCGGAGATGGCCACCTCGCCGTCGAGCACCAGTGTCTCATCTGGCAGGGCGGCGACCGCGGCGGCGACATCGCGGAACCTGCCAGCGTGGTTGATGCCGTTGCGGCTGAGGAGGCGGACGCTGGTTCCATCCTTGTAGGCGAGATCCGCCAGTCCACCTTCTCTTCGTAGACCCAGCCGCGGCGGTGGAACGGCTCGCGGACGAGCGTGGGGGCCATGGGAGTGTACTGGCGGCAGCACTGAACGATTGTACCGCCGCGCCCGTGCCTTGCTCCCCGGCCCAAGGAGGTTTCCATGGCGACCGATCCGGGTGATTGCGATCGCCTGTTCGCGGAGTACGTGAACGCAGGCGACCTCGAAGGCCTGATGACGCTGTATGAGCCGGGCTGCCAGCTCGTACGGCGGGACGGCAGCGTGGCGGCGGGACACGATGAGATCCGCGTCATGCTCAGTAGGCTGGTGGAGATGCGGCCGTCGTTCCGTACCGAGGTGGTCAAGGCGGTCGGGACGGGACACGATCTCGCGTTGGTCTACAGCGGCTGGAGCATGTCGGTGAAGCGTCCCGACGGCACGCTGAGCGAGACGGCCGGCAAGGCGCTCGAAGTCGTCCGGCACCAGCCGGACGGTAGCTGGCGGGTCGCCATCGACGACCCGTTCGCGCGCGGGTGATCATCGCAGGCAACAAGCGTCGCGCTCGTCGGGCATCACGCGGCGCGCTTCACCGCCGCCCACGCCGCCCGCTGCACCGCCCGCCACGGCGTCGGCGCCACGCCGTAGCCTCTGGGTGCCCGCGGCGCGCTGTCACCCATGAACGTCGCCCGCCACTCGCCCTCGGTAATGTGGGACAGCGACAGCCGCAGCCCGTTCCGCTCGACGCCCACGGTGATGAGGCCGACGCCCTCCCAGGAATCGAGCCACCGGTGCAGGAGCTGCAGCTCGGGCTCGCGGGGCGGGAGGCGTAGGAAGCCGAGGGCGGCCCGGAGGGATGAGAGGCGACGGTCCATGGTCGGCACTGTAGCCGAACGCAGGCGTTGACGGTCACCGTTGCAGGCCTCATGCTGCTGGCCTCCAGAGGCCTGAGGCAGGCGGGGGAGATCGAGATGATGGTCGCGGGGTTCGTGATCCTTGTATGTGGACTCGCTGCGCTCATCTATCTCATCACCAAACGGCGGTCCATGCCGCCCGTGGAGCCCGAGCAGGAACGCGAGAAGTATCGCCACCTGCGCGACTACCCCAACCCCTGAACTCCGTCCTGCTACCACCGGGAGCTGCTCGTGCGGCGTCGTCGCGGAACCGCGCCGCAATCTCGTCCGTGAAACTTGAGCCTGCTTTTCGACCACGACGCATTTCTGACCGCCCGATGCGGCGTGTTCAGTTCCACCAGCCGTCCCGCGCGATCTGCCGCCGCATCTCCAACGCCCGGCGCAGCAGTGGCTTCACCACCGGCGACGCCTCATGGCCCCAGGTCGTCGAGCGTCTTCGGCTTGGTGTGCCGCTACTGAGACCCCATCCGCCTCATTCGATGATGTGGTCCGCACGCAGCAGCACCGATGGAGGGATCGTGAGGCCCAGCGCTTTGGCGGTCGGTCTTAAGGTTGATCGCCAACTCGAATACTGTCGGCTGCTCCACAGGAAGATCGCCCGGCTTCGTGCCCTTTAGAATCCGATCGACCGAAGTTGCGGCGCGCCTCAACATGTCAGGCTCGCTAGGTCCATACGACAGCAATCCACCCGCGTCCACGTTGGGCTTGAACAGGTAGAGCGTCGGGAGGCGGCGCTTAAGTGCAAGCTCTGCGATGAGCTTTCGGTGTAAGAACACGATCGGGTCCCCGTAGACCTGCATCGCATCGGCCTGCTCGCGGATCGCGGTGTCGAAAGCTTTCTCGAGCTCATCAGCCGTGCGCGCCTCGACGGCTTGGAGCTTCAGCTTCAAGGCATCTGCGGCTGGGCCCGTCTCTTCGAAGAAGGGTCGGTGCAGCGGATTCAACAGCTCCAACTGTTTTCCACCAAATCCCCCCGGCACGAGTGTCTGGAATCCGGTGATGTTCCCTCCGGGTCGTGAGATGCTCTCGACGAATCTGAGGCCAACAGGGTCCGCGACACTCACGAAAACAATGGGAATGGTTGCTGTTGCTGCTTTGGCAGCTCGCGTGGGCAACGGCGCTGATGTCACGATGAGATCCACCTTGAGGCTCACGAGCTCGGCGGCAAAAGCCGGAAGGTTGTCGAACTTCCCGGCATGCCATCGATACTCGATGACCATGTTGCGACCCTCCGTATAGCCGAGAGTCCGCAGACCTTGACGGAAGGCATCCCACTCAGGGCCATCCGCCGTGCTCAGAACACCAATGCGCCAGACCTTCGTGCCTTGTTGCGCTCCAGCGACCAGCGGCCGGGTTAGCGCACCCGCCATCGCGGTCAGCAGAAACCGGCGACGGTCCATCATTCAATCACCTGATCCGCGCGCGCCAGCAGCGACGGCGGGATCGTGAGGCCGAGGGTCTTCGCGGTCTTGAGGTTGATCACCAGCGCGAACTTGGTCGGGCGCTCGACCGGCATCTCGGAGGGATTCGCGCCTCTGATAATCCTATCAACGTAACTGGCCGCCCTGCGGAAGAGATCAGGCAGATCGACGCCATAACTCATGAGTCCCCCAGCATCCGGGCACTCGCGCCAAGGGTATACGGCGGGCAGCCGACTCTTCGCCGTGAAGTCTACGATGAGGTGTCGGTTCTGCCAGTTCGCGGTGCCTTCAGGGACCAACAGGGCATGTGGCCGTTCGCGAGTGATCACCGAGAACGCGTCGGCATACTCCGATACACCGTGCTCGGCGACAAGGAGCCTCACCCCCAACACCGTGGCGGCAGCCTGCGTACTCAGCTCCCATCGCGCCACCCAGTCCCCCTTTGACGCGAGCACCGCCACTCGGGAGGCTTTCGGCAGCAGCTCTTTAAGCAGTTCCAGCCGCTTCGCGCCCAGGTCAGGGCCGGCATCGACGGTAAGCCCGGTTATGTTCCCACCGGGCCGGGCGAGGCTCTGCACGAGCCCTTCTTCCACCGGAGACGAACCTCCCACCATGACGATGGGCACCGTCTGGGTTACGTCTCTCGCGGCCTTCAACGCCGCGTTCGAGGATGACAAGATGACGTCCGCCTTGAGACGGACCAGCTCTCGGGCAATTTCGGGAAACCGGTCAACCCTGCCCTCGGCAGACCGAATGTCCAAGACTAGATTCTTCCCCTGGACATACCCCAGCTCGCGGAGGGCATGCACGAAAGCTCTGGTCAACGGGTTGATCGGATCAGAGCCCACCAGATCGGATACCGGCACCGCAGCGCCGATGATCCCGAGGCGGTACACCTTCCCCGCCTGCTGCGCCCCAGCGGCGCGCGGCCCAGCGACGGCCCCAGCCAGCGAGGTCAGCAGGAAGCATCGGCGGTCCATTGCCGGGATGGTGGGGTAGGCGCGGGTCGGGGTCAACTACCGAGGATCAGTCGTCCACCCCGCAGCACCAGCGCCGCCGCCAGCGCCAGCCCCGCGTCATCCAGCCGCACCAGAAGAGCCGCCACCAGCATCGCGACGCCGGCCGCGACGCCGAGCCAGCCCCAGAGGACACGCCAGCGGCTGGTCCTGGTGTCGGTCGCCAAGGACTGCGACTCGCGGCCGGGGCCGGCAGCAGGCGACGGCGGCACGGGCAGGGGCGGCGTCCTGTTTGGCAGGGCGAGTGCCTCCTCGAGTACCACTACGTCCCGGCCACCGAGTAGTGCTTCCGTGACGTGCGGTGCGCGCTGACGGTGAACGAGGACCGTGTCGGCTGCGGGGCGGCAGCGAACGTCTCCACGTTCCTCGGCAAGCGCCCAGCTCAGGCGCCGGTGATCCAGGTACACGTCGGCCGGGAACTGCCACCACTGAGGAGAGCGGTCACCGATGGCATTGCGGAGCGGGTTGGTGGGGTTGTTCATCGAAGCCCCCGTTGGCGCCCCTCGACGGCGCCCGCATCATGTCCTGGCTTCCCACCTTGCCGGGCCGCCTTGGCAGGTTGGGGGCGGGTCGCTGGGCGCCAGTTCGCCCTCGCCGCGCTCTCGATGCTGGGGCTGACTCTACGCGAGGGCGATGGGGACGGTCAACGGCACCAACCACTCTCGCCCCTACCCCTGACCGGGTCGTCTTTCGCGCGACTGGACGCCACCACGGGCTCTGGATGGGCGGTCTGGGTCGCGGCCGAACGACTTGATGACCCTGAAAATCTTGTACGCCGGCCGAAGTCTATGTGACGTAGGCAGCGCGCGGTCGATTTTTCGCCCCCGGAGGGGGGCGGAACGTGCCCGAGAACGTGCCCGCGAGCATCCGCCTCGGCCCACCACCAGCCACCTCCAGCCAAGGGCGAAAAGAAGAACCCCTCGGCAATGTGCGATCTGCCGAGGGGCCGGAACTACTGCACCAGCATGTGAGGCCGGTGCTCTGCCAACTGAGCTAATCGACCGGGCGGGACAAGTTACCCACTTCGCCAGCGCGAGTCAACCGCGCGGCCGCCACCTCACTCGATGACCTCCGCCTGCACCACGAGGGAGGGCGGGATGGTGAGGCCGAGAGCCCTGGCGGCCTTGATGTTGATGGCCAGCTCGAACTTCGTCGGTTGCTCCATGGGGAGCTCACCGGGGGCCGCTCCCTTGAGGATCTTGTCGACGTACGTCGCGGCCCGACGATACATCTCGGGAAAGCTCGGACCGTAGGAGGCGAGTCCTCCCTCCTGCACGTACTCCTTCACCTCGTAGATCGTCGGCACGCGATGGCGCGCAGCCAGCTCGGCCAGTCGGCGGCGCGCCGCGTAGAACATCGGGGACGGCAGGACGATGACCGCCTCCGCTCGTCCCCGCTGGGCGGCCTCGAAGGCCGCCGGGATGTCGGCGGGGGCGCCCACCTCGAGGATCTCGAGCTTCACTCCGAGTGATCGGGCGGCCACTTCGACGCCGGCTCGGGCCGTCGGGTTCGCGGCGTGGAACAGCGCGGCGAGCCTCGCCGCGGTCGGCACCATCTCCCGGAGCAGCTGCATCTGCTTGGTGACGAGATCACCGGCCTGCCAGGCGAGACCGGTCAGGTTGGCTCCGGGCCTGGCCAGGCTCCGCACGAGGCCGGCGGCCACGGGATCGCCAACGGCCGTGACCACGATCGGGATCGTCCGCGTCGCCTGGATCGCGGCCCGCGCCGCGGCCGTACCGGCCAGCACGATGACATCCACGTTGAGCGCGGCCAGCTCGGCGGCGAGCCGCGGATGTCGTCCGAGGTCACCGTCGGCCCAGCGGTCTTCCATCGAGAGATTCTTGCCCTCGACCCAGGCCAGATCTCGGAGACCGTCCACGAGAGCCGCCCGCAGGGCTTCATGGGTCTGCCGCTTGCCGTTGGCCATGAAGCCGACCCGGGACATCTTTCCGGCCGGCTGCGCCCGCGCGGTGACCGGCGTGGCGAGGACACCGGCCACCGAGGTCAGCAGGAAGCGACGGCGATCCATCCTGCCGACCTTATGGCGCACGCCTTAGTACGTCAACCAGGGTGGGGCGAACGGGTCATCAGGCGCTGCGTCGGCCGAGCAGGCTCCGGACCGCCGCCTCCAGCTCGTCCGGCATGCAGGGCTTCGTCAAGAAGGCGTCGGCGCCCGCCTCGATGGCGCGGCGCTGAGCGGCCTGGTGGGGGAAGCCGGTGACAACGATCACGGGGATGTGCCGCGTCTCCGGATGCTCCTTGAGGCGCTTCGTCGCGGCGACGCCGTCCACACGGGGCATCGACAGATCCAGGACGACCACGTCGGGCCGCGACTCCACCGCCGTCTGCACCGCCGCCTCGCCGTCCGCGGCCGTCAGCACGGAGAATCCGCAGCGGGTGAGGTACACATCGTAGATCTCGCGGGTGTCGAACGTGTCGTCGGCAATCAGCACGAGGCCGGCCCCACGCGCGGCCGCCGACGGCCTCCGCTGCGCTACGCCGTAGGGAAGGCGCTCGCCAGCGCGCTCCGGTCCGTTGTCACCGTCTTCGAGTGGGCCAATTATCGCCACGGTCGTCCCCAACTCCTTGACGAGGCTGATGGCCTCTGCGCCTGGTCGCCGGTGCGGTCGCCGCCGGCGCCGGTCGCGGCCCCCTGATGCGCTTCAAGTGTAACAAGCTCGTCATCCAGCCACGAACGTTGCGGCCCGCCCGCCACTCCCCCCTCCTCCTGCAGTGTCCCACCGGGCCCCGCCCGCCGCGAGACTTGGCCCGGCGGCGGGACCGACGTACGATGGCGCGGTGAGCGGAGTGCCGCGGCCCCATCCGAGCCTCAACGCGATGCTCCTGTGCGATCTCACCATCCGGGAGCACGGCACCGGCAAGATCAGTCTCGTCGGTATCTTCGAGAACATCAGCGCCGCCCGCTTTCCGGTCGTGCACCGGGCCCTGTCGGTCTACGCCAAGCTCGGCGACGCCGAGGGCGAGTACACGATCCGGCTGGAGCTGGTGCGGCTGGACGACGGGCACGTCGTGGCCCAGGGCACGCTGCAGGCGACGTTCGCCGACCGCATGACGGCGGGCGATCTGATCTTCGCGCTCGAGAACCTCGGCCTGGATCGTCCCGGGCGGTACGAGTTCCGGTTGCACGCCAACGACCGGTTCGTGGCCGGCAAGTCGTTCGTCGTGTCGGCCGCCGCGTGACCGCCACGCTCGAGCTGGAGGCGATCGCCTGCCCCCTGTGCGGCGCCCCCGACGCCACCGTGCTCTGCGCCGAGCCGGACGTCGCGCTCGGCGTGCCCGGCCGCTTTCCCCTCTCCCGCTGCGAGCGGTGCGGACTGCTCTACCAGAACCCGCGCGTGCGCCGCGACCAGCTCGACCGGATGTACCCGGCCGACTACCCGCCCCACGCGCGGGATCCCGACCTCGGTCGGGTGCTGCGCGACCGCTCGCCCGCCGTGCGCTGGGTGCTGGCCCGCCGGCTCGGCTACGCGCACGTCGACACGGCTGACGTGGGGGCGGCCGACCGGGTGCGGGCGCGGCTGCGGCGGCGCCGGGTCGTGAAGAACTTCCCGCCGTGGATCAGCGGCGGCCGCCTGCTCGACGTCGGCTGCGCGACCGGCCGGTTCCTGCAGCAGATGGCCGCGGTCGGCTGGCGCGTGAACGGGATCGAGCTCGACCCGGAGGCGGCGGCTACCGCGCGCACGGTCGCCCCCGACGTGATCGTCGGCGATCCGGCCCAGGTCACGCTGCCCCGGGGCAGCTTCGACCTCATCACCGCCTTCCACGTCGTCGAGCACCTGCCCGACCCGGCCCGGGCGCTCCGCAACATGCTCGCGTGGCTGGCCGCGGACGGGCTCATGGTGGTCGAGGTGCCCAACGTCGGTGGCTGGGGTGGCTCCCTGTTCGGGCGCCACTGGTCCGGCCTCGACTTCCCCCGGCACCTGGTCCACTTCACCCCGGCCACGATGCGGGCGCTCGTCGAGCGGTGCGGCGGCCGCGTGGTGGACGAGTGGCACTGGTCCAAGCCGCGCTGGATCATCCGCAGCGTGCGGTTCGCGCTCGCGTCCCGGGGCGGCGCCGCCGCCCGCCTGGCCCGGGCCGCGCTCGACAGCCGGCTCGGCGGCGGTCTCGTGAAGCTCGGGCTCGAGGTGGCGCTGAAGGCCGCGGGACCGGCGCGCCGCGGCGAGGTGACGCGCTACTTCATCCGCCACGCGGAGCGGGTGTGAGACACGTCCTGATCCTCACCGCGAGCTACGGCTCCGGCCACAACGAGGCCGCGCGGAGCCTGGCCGCCGGCTTCGTCGCTCGCGGCGCCACCGTCACCGTCGTCGATCACTTCCGCGAGCTCGTCCACCCGCTCTTCGAGCGGGCCAGCCGGCACCTCTACCTGACCCTGCTGCGCCGGGCGCCGCTGGCGTGGGCGGCCGCGTACGCGCTGGGCGACCGCATGCCGAGCGACTCGCCGCTCGCCTTCGGGATGACGCGCCTCGGGACCCCGCGCCTGGCTGCGCGTCTCGCCGCGCTCCGCCCCGACGCCGTGGTCACCGTCCACGCCACCCCCGCCGCCGCGCTGTCCGCGCTCGCCGGCGAGGGTCAGCCGGTGCCGCCGCACACGACGGTGGTGACCGACTTCGTCGCGCACAGCCAGTGGATCGCCCGCGGCATCGACCGCTACTGCGTCGCCGCCGAGGAGGTCGGCCACGAGTTCGTCGCCCGGGGCATCCCCCGCGAGCGCGTCGTGGTCACTGGCGTGCCGCTGCGCCCGGAGTTCGCCCGACGGATGGACGCCGCGGCCGTCCGCCGCCGGCTCGGCGTTCGGGTCGACGCACCGCTGGTGCTGGTCATGGCGGGCTCCCATGGCGCCGTGGGGCGGCTGCCCGACGTCGTGCGTACGCTGGGCCGCCTGCCCGGCCCCGTGCAGGCCATCGTGGTGGCCGGCCGCGACGCGGCATTGGTCGAGCGGCTGCAGCGGCTGGCCGCCGGCACCGCCATCCGCGTGGTGGGGTACGCTGACGACATCCGCACGCTGATGGCCGCCGCCGACGTGCTGGTCACCAAGGCCGGGGGCATGACCCTGGCCGAGGCCATGGCCGCCGACTTGCCCATGGTGCTCTACGGCTCGCTGCCGGGCCAGGAGCAGCGCAACGAGCGCTTCGCCGCCCGGGCCGGCATCGCGCTGGCGGCCCGATCGCGCGGCGAGCTGGCGCGCCAGCTCGAGCGGGCGCTGAGCGAGCCGGCCATCCTCGAGCATCTGCGCGACGGCATCCGCCGCGTGCGCCGTCCCGACGCCACCGCCCGGATCGTCGACGCGGTCCTCGCCCAGCCCCGGGCGCGCTCGTGATCGGCCAGCTCGCCGCGCTCGGCGCCGCCGCCTGGATCGGCTGGGCGTGGCTGCCGCATCTCGTGACGCCGGCCTGCGCCTGGCACGGGCCGCGCGCCAGCCGTCGCCTGGCGCTGACCTTCGACGACGGACCCGATCCCGAATGGACGCCGCGCCTGCTCGACGCGCTGGGTGCCGTGGGAGTGCGGGCCACGTTCTTCCTGATCGGCGAGCGCGCCGATCGGGCGCCGGCGCTCGTGCGACGGATGACAGCCGAGGGCCACGAGGTCGGCAACCACTCGTGGTCGCACCGCTGCCTGTGGCTGTGCGGTCCGGGGGCGACGGCGGCCGAGATCGGCCGGGCCCACGACCGGCTGGCCGACCTCACGGGCCTCGCCCCTCGTCACTTCCGGCCGCCGTGGGGGATGGTGAACGCGGCGATGTTCCCGACGCTGCGACGGTTCGGCGAGCGCTGCGTGTTCTGGTCGATCCAACCGGAAGGGCGGCGGCCGGTGCCGGCCGCCCGCCAGGTCGATCACGTGCTCGCCCGCGTGCATCCGGGGGCCATCGTGGACCTCCACGACGCCGAGGGCACCCCGGCGGCACCGAAGCGGCTGCTGCAGGCGCTGCCCGCGCTACTGCAGGGCGTGCGCGCGCAGGGCTACGCGCTCACCACCGTAGCTGACCTGCTGTCAGCGCGCGGCTGAGGATCGCCAGACTCACACCACCCGGCGCCGGCGGCGGCCGAGGAAGCGCAGGAACTCGGCGCCCTCGCCCAGTCGGCGCCGGAGCACCGCCCGGTCGCGGAGCATCTCGCCGCCGATCGCGAAGATCTTGCGACGCCGGAAGTAGAACCGGCGATAGAACTGCTCCAGCGCGCTGAAGATCTCGTCGCGGCCCAGGTGCGGGTAGCCCAGCACGCTCGTCTGCACGCCGCCGGCGTCGACGAGGCCGTCCTCGTGCAGCCAGCCTCGCTCGCGGGCCTCGCGGTGCAGCGCGGTGCCGGGGTACGGAGCGGCCAGCGAGACCTGGATCGTGTCGGGATCGATGTCGAGCGCGAACCGCATCGTCTCCTCGATCGTCTCCCGCGTTTCGCCCGGCAGCCCCACGATGAACGTGCCGTGGATCGTGATTCCGAGGGCCTTGGCGTGGCGGGTGAACTCCCGGGCGCGGTCGATGCGGATCCCCTTCTTGATGTTGTTGAGGATGGCCTGGTTGCCCGACTCGTAGCCGACCAGGAGCAGTCGCAGGCCGTTGTCCTTGAGGACCTTGAGGGTGGCGTGGGGCACGTCGGCCTTGGCGTTGCACGACCACGTCACGCCCAGCCGGCCCAGCCCCCGGGCGATGGCCTCGGCCCGCGGCAGGTCGTCGGTGAAGGTATCGTCGTCGAAGAAGTACTCCTTCACCTGAGGGAACAGTCGGGTGGCGTGGGCGATCTCGGCCACCACGTGCTCGACCGAGCGCGTACGGTAGCGGTGGCCACCCACGGTCTGCGGCCACAGACAGAACGTGCACTTCGAGCGGCAGCCCCGGCCGGTGTAGAGCGAGACGTAGGGGTGGAGTAGGTAACCGATGAAGTAGTGCTCGACCTCGAGGTCGCGCTTGTAGACGTCGACCACGAAGGGCAGCCGGTCCATGTCCTCCAGCACGGCGCGCTCGGGTGTGCGGTCGACGTGGCCGTTGACGCGGTACGAGAGACCCGCCACCCGATCCAGCGGCCGGCCCTGGGCGATCTCCTGGATGGTGAAGTCGAACTCGCTACCGGCCACGAAGTCGATGGCCCGCGAGGCCTGCAGGGCGGCCTCCCGCGCGACGGCCACGTGGGCGCCCACGAAGCCGAGGCGCAGGTGCGGGTTGCTGTCACGCAGGGCCTCGGCGACCTTCACGTCGTGGGCGAACGAGGGCGCGCTGGTGTGCAGCACCGCGAGGTCGTAGTCGCGGGCCAGCGGCAGCACCTCGGCCAGGGTGAGGCCGTCGGGCGGCGCGTCGACGAGCCGCGAGCCCGGCACCAGCGCGGCCGGCTGGGCCAGCCACGTCGGATACCAGAATGAGCGGACCTCGCGACGAGCCTGGTAGCGGGAGCCGGCGCCACCGTCGAAGCCCTCGAAAGACGGCGGATGCAGGAACAACGTCCTCGCGTAGTCGGGCATCGAGGCCATGTTAGCTGATCGCCGTCACGGTACCCGGTTCACGTACAGTCGCCGGCCGCCGCCGGCGGCGACGAGCTCGGCGTCGGCGAGCCCCGCCACCACGCTGAGCTGCGGCGGCCGGCCCGTGATGAGCCACACGCGCCCCGGCCCCCGCCATTCCTCGCTCAGGCGGCGGCCGTCCCAGAAGGCGTCGCGTCCCTCGGGGCGGGTCGCGCCGAAGGCGAGCACGCTACGGCGCCCGTCGACGATCACCGGCCGCCGCCCCGAGTACCACTCGAGCGCGCCGGCGTTCTCGATCGGCCCCTCGTGGGCGACGACGTCCTCGACCGCGGCCCGCCGCCGCACCTCCGCGGCCAGCCCCGCCACCGCGCGGTGGGCCGAGACCAGGTTCAGCCCCGCGGCCGCGCTCGGCAGCAACAGGCACAGCGTCACCAGCGTGGCGTAGACGGCGACCACGCGCGCCCGAGCGATCGCGGCGATCGCGAGCGCCAGGGCGCCGAGGCCCAGCACGAGCGCGGCGGCACCGACGAGCGGCTGGAAGGCGGACCACGCGGGCACCGGCGGGGCCGCCGCCAGCACCGCGCTCTTGCGACTGGCCACGTCGCTGACGCCGATCACGCGCGTCATGAAGGCCGCGCCGTCGGTGGCCCACGCCAGTCCGCAGGCCAGCGCCAGCCCGCCGAGGATGATGGCGTGGGCGGCGGCCAGCCACCGCACGCCCAGGTCGCGCCAGCCGCGCGCGGCCAGCAGCGCGATCGCCGGGTAGGCGGGCAGCCCATAGTGGGGCAGGCGGAACGGCGACAGCGCGGTGAGCACGAAGACGCCGCCGCCCCACAGGGCCAGCGCGATCCACGGTACCTCGGCCGGATCGCGCCACGCGCGATCCCGCGCCAGCCGCGCGGCCATGCCCGCGGCCGGGACGACCCACGGCGCGGCGCCCAGCAGCCCCACCGTCGCGAACTCCAGCGCCGACAGCGGCACGTCCTCGTCGGGGAACACGCGGGCGCGCGCGACGTTCAGCACGTGGTTGTCGACGACGGTGTACCAGGTGTAGCCCGGCGTGGCCGCCTCGGCCAGCGCCCACCAGCCGAACGCCAGCCCGAGCGCCACCACCACGCCTGGCCACGGCAACCAGCGGGCGACCGGCCGCCCGCACCGCGCCAGGGCCATGGCCAGCCCGATGGCCAGTGGCGGCGCCACCGCGCCCAGCGGGTCCTTCGCGAGCGCGGCCAGCCCGAAGGCGGCCAGGCCGACCACCACCCGCGCCGGCCGGCGCTCGACGAGGCCGGACAGGGCCAGCGCGAAGCCGACCGCCAGCGTGGCCACGAAGAGTGCGTCCGGCCGGACGTAGCGCCCGTAGACGAAGAAGCCGATCGAGGCGAGCAGCGCCAGGCCGGCCACCAGCCCGGTGCGGGCATCGCCGAGACGCGCGCCCAGCCAGGCGGTGAAGCCCACGGCCACCAGCGCGGCGAGGGCCGACACCAGCCGCGCCGCCCCCTCGGAGGGACCGGCGACGGAGAACGCGGCCGCCATCAGCGCATAGAGCAGCGGCGGCTTGTCCACGTATGGCACGCCGCCCAGCGTGAGTGGCAGCACCCGACCGCCCGCCAGCATCTCGCGCGCGATCTGCGCGTGCATCCCCTCGCCCGGGTCGTCGAAGGGGACGGCACCGAGGCCGGTGAGCAGGAACGGCACCGCCACCGCGACCGCCAGCACGGCGGCGGCCACGGCCGAAGCCCGCCCGCTCAGGTTCGAGACACCAGGAACACCCCAAGCACGATGAAGCCGATGCCGGTCCATCGGGCCGCCGTGACGGGCTCGGCGAGGAACATCTGAGCGAGGAGCGCCACGACGATGTAGTCGAAGGCGGTCATCGGCAGGATCTTGCTCACGTCGGCCCGGGACAGCAGGGTCAGGTACAGGAAGAAGAACGAGGCCTGCAGCACCACGCCGGTGAGGACCCAGGGGTTGCTGACGGTGCGGCCGACCATGCCGCCGATCCGGGCCGCCGGCGCCTCCGTGAGGTCGCCGATCGTCTTCATTCCCTTGGACAGCAGCACGTGGCCGGTGCCCCCCAGCAGGCCGGCGATCAGCACGAGGACGATGGTCTTGATCACAGACCCTTGCCGATCGCGTCGAGCACCGCCTTCTCGACGTTCTGGTCGGGCGCGGTCACCGGCTCGTCCTTGTCGACGAACAGGATCCGCTCCCGCTTGAACAGGGCGCGTTCGATGCTCACGGTGGTGCGGCCCTCGCCGGCGGCCTTGACGTTCAGACGGAGACGATGACGCAGGGCCTTCTCGTACACGCCGTAGTTCTCGCCGTCGACGCGGCGGGAATCGGTCGTGATGAAGCCGATCGTACGGTCGGCCTTGTCGATGTCCCAGCCCAGGTGCTTGAGCACCGCCTCGGTGGTGCTCCACACCCGATCGATCGG
This sequence comes from uncultured Candidatus Rokubacteria bacterium, assembly GCA_963827505.1. GTDB lineage: Bacteria > Methylomirabilota > Methylomirabilia > Rokubacteriales > CSP1-6 > AR5. Next base: position 317,750 of record CAWHBD010000002.1, read on the forward strand.
CGCGTTGAACGTCTTGTCCACCGAGCCTGCCGCGAGGGCGGTGGTGGCGATCGCCAGAGCCAGCCCCAGCGCGCCCACACTCGTCTTCATGCCATCCCTCCTTCCGAGATCGGCGGCCCGGCGTCGAGCCGCCCGTGATCCATACGGTACACGGCGTCGGTGCCGACGACAGCGTCGGCGCGGTGAGTCACCACCACCACCGCGGCGCCGGTCCGCGCCCGCGCCCGCAGCGATTTCCAGATGGCGCGCGCCGTTGACGTCATCGAGGTTACCGGTCGGCTCGTCGGCCAGCAGCAGCGGCGGATCGTTCAGCACCGCGCGGCAGAACGCCACGCGCTGCTGCTCGCCGCCCGAGAGCTGGGCCGGGTAGTGGCCGGAGCGCTCGGCCACGCCGAGCTCGGCGAGCAGCTCGCCCGCCCGGCGGCGGGGCGCGGGGCCGCGGTGGCCGGCGTAGCGAGCGGCCAGCAGCACGTTGTCGAGCGCGGTCAGCGAGGGCAGCAGCAGGAACGACTGGAAGACGAAGCCGAGGTAACGGGCCCGGGCCCGGCTCTGGGCCGAGCGGCCGAAGGCACTCACCCGCTCACCGCCCATCCGCACCTCGCCGGCATCGGCGTCTTCCAGGAGTCCCACCACATTGAGGAGCGTGCTCTTGCCGGAGCCGGAGGCGCCCAGCACCACCGCCACCTGCCCGGCCGGCACCGTCAGGGTCACGCCGTCGAGCGCGCGGATCGGTGGGCCGGCCGGGGCCCGGTAGGCCTTCACGAGCTCCCGTGCCTCAAGCACCGCGGCGGATCGCCTCGGCCGGCGACAGCCGCACGACGCGCACGGTCGCGTAGGCGGCCGCCGCCGCTCCCAGCAGCACGGAGAAGATGAGCGTGCCGCCCAGCAGCCGCCCCGAGAACACGAAGAGCTGCTGCCCGGTGCGGGCCGCCCAGCCGTCCACGACGGCGCCAAGGAGCATCGCCAGCCCGACGCCGACCGCGCCGCCCGTGAGCGTGACCGCCAGCGCCTCGCCCAGCACCTCGCCACCCAGGCGGAGGTCGGTGGCACCCAGCGCACGCTTGACGCCGAAGTCGCGGATGCGCTCGAAGACGGCGGCGGCGACCGTGTTGGCCAGCGACAGCCCCCCGATCACGAAGGCCAGCACACCGATGCCGCCCAGCAGGGCCGAGAAGAACGCGGTCGAGGTGCGGAGCAGCCGGCTGAGATCGCTCGGGATCTGCACGTTGACGCCGGACACCCGCTCGGCGATGCGGTGGGCGACCGCGTCGGGATCCTCGCCCTCGCGCCACCCAACCGCGGCCCCGGTATTGAGGTCGGGTGCGTTGAGGGCGGCCGCGCCGGTGGCGATCACGGTGCGTAGCAGCGGATCCTTGGCCACCCACTGCTGGCGGGCGTCGTCGATCGAGACGACGACGAACCGGTCGGGCGCGGTGAGCGTGCGCTGCAGGATCCCGACGACCTGGTAGGCCGTCCCCTCGAGCGTCAGCGAATCGCCGACCCGCAGGCCGCGCGAGGAGGCGAAGGAGGCGCCCACGACCGCCACCCGGCGGTCCCCCGGAACCAGATAGCGTCCCTCCCCGACAGGCAGCCGCGGGTAGTGGCGGTTGGGGGTCGCCACGGTGAGGTCGACGCCGAGGACCAGCTCCTGGGTGAGCGTCATGAACTGCGAGGTCGAAGGGTTGAGCGGCAGCATCACCTGCGCCTGCACGCCGGAGACACCCGGCACCTCGGCGATGGCGCGGATGCTGGCCGCCGGCAGCAGGCCGCCGGCCGTGAAGCCGGTGCCCATGCCCATGCCGCGGCCGGCGACGGAGATCTGGCCGAGGACGAAGCGATCACCACCCTCGACGAAGCGCACGATCCGCTCGGCCATCGCCCCCAGCGCCACGATCCCCGCCACCCCGATTGCGATTCCCGCGATGGTGAAGGCATAGCCGCGCAGGGTCTTGATCAGCGGATGCATCGGTCTTCCTGGCTCACGCGGGTCGTCGACTACGCGCGGAGCCGATTCGGTCGTATCTCGAATTCACAGGCTCGCCTCGCCGCCGCCTCGGCTCGCACTACCATTCCAGTCGTGACTCCACCGGCTGGCCCGCGCGGCGGCGGGTCCAGGTGTTGATGCGGGTGAGGCTGAAGAGGAGGGCGAGAGCGAAGCGCACGCGCAACGGCATGCGGATGAAGCTGCCACCGGAGAGGACGTTGAGGACGGCGGTGACGACGCCGAAGGTATTGCGGGGCTGCAGGAAGAGCTCGAGAAAGGCGGGCTCATAGTACTTGTTGATGAACTTGAAGAACGGCGCCACCCCGCGCCACACGCGGCGCTCGTAGCCGGCGAAACGACGGGCCGAGAACCGGCCGTCGGCGAAGGCGGCGAGGATCGCGGCGGCGGCCAGCTCGCCGGTCCGCATCGCGATGAAGACGCCGCTGGAGAAGATCGGGTCGACGAACGCGATGGCGTCGCCCACGCACAGGTAGCGATCGCCCACGATCGGCGCGTTCGTGTAGGCGAAGTTGGCGGCGCGGTGAATCGGCGTCACCCGCTCGGCCCGAGCCAGGTGCTCGCGCACGGCGTCGCAGCGCTGCACCATCGCCTCGAACAGTGCCTCCGGCGGGCCCTCGTACTCACGTACCGTGCGGGCGTGCAGCACCGCGCCCACACTCGTCACATCGCCCGTGAACGGGATCCACCAGAACCAGCCGCCGTCGAAGAGGTAGAGGCGGATGTTGCCCTCCTCGACCCCGGGGAAGCGATCGGCCCCCCGGTAGTGGGCGAAGAGCGCGACCTTGCCCAGGTTCGGCACGCGCTGCCGCCTCCCGAAGCGCCCGGCCACGAAGCCGTCGCGCCCGCTGGCGTCGACCAGGAAGCGCGCGCGGTGGCTCGTCTGCTCGCCGCCGCTCTCCACCTGCAGCGTGACCCCCTCGCTGTCGAAGGTCACGGCGCCGACGGTGGCCGGCTGGTGCACCTGCACGCCCTGCTTGCGCGCGTGATCGAGCAGGATCGTGTCGAACTCCGCGCGGGGCACGTTGTAGGTCCAGTTCGGCCACGGCATACCCTGCAGGAAGTAGAAGGTGTGGCCGAGGCCGGTCTCCTGATCGTGGAAGGTCGCCCCGTACTTGACCTGGAAGCCCCCTTTCGCGACCGGCTCCAGCGCGCCGAGGCGCTCGAGCAGCAGCATGGTGGCCGGTACCAGCGACTCGCCGACCTTGAAGCGCGGGAACACCTCTCGCTCGAACAGCCCCACCCGCAGGCCGCCGCGGGCCAGGTGGTTGGCCACGCTGGAGCCGCCGGGCCCGCCGCCGATCACCGCGACGTCGTAGGTGGCGGGCGTCATGACCGCTCCGGCAGCGCGCCGCTCTCGGCCGGCGCCCGCCGCGGCTCGGCGCCGCCGGCCCCCGGCGTCGGCATCCGTCCGTACACGGCGTTCACCAGCGGCGTGACCACGTCGGGCAGGCCCCTGGGCAACAGCGTCTGCAGCAGCAGCAGCGGCAGCGTCACCGGGGCGGCCAGCGTGGCGGCGGCCGCCGCCGCGGTGCCGCGCCGCCGTGTGCTGCGCCAGATGGTGCCCAGGCGCAGGCCGGCCCGCCGGGCGGCGGCGGCGCCGAAGGCCGCGCTCCACCGCGCCGGCGAGTCGGCGTACGGCGATGCCGCTTGGAGGATGGCCTCGTGGCGCGTGGCCAGCCGGTCGGGCTCGAAGACCGCGAACAGCTCGCCGGCGATGATGCGCGCCTCCCGTCCCCACCGCCGCACCACCCGCCCGGCCAGGAAGCCGCCGATCGCCACGCCGTCGCGGACCGGACGGAAGCGGCTACGCTCCCCCGTCCGCGGGATCGCCGCCACCCCGACCTCGACGACCGTCCAGCCACGATCGGCGGCGGCCAGCAGGATCTCGGTCTCGAACACGAAGCCACCGCGGCGCGGGTGGATCTCGTCGAAGAGCGCCAGCGGATAGACGCGGAATCCGGACTGGCTGTCGCCGAGCGGCAGGCCGCTCGTCCAGTTCGTGAAGAAGCTCGCCACGCGGATGGCATTGCGACGCGCCGGCGGCAGCGCGCCGGGCCCGCCGAGTCGGTTGCCGACGACGACCGCCCGCCGGGCCGCGCGGGCGGCGTCCAGCAGCGCGGGAATGGCGGCCGGGTCGTGCTGGCCGTCGCCGTCCAGCGTGACGACGGCCGAGGCGCCGAGCCCGCGCGCGGCCGTGATGCCGGTACGGAGCGCCTGGGCCTTGCCGAGCCGCCGGACGTGGCGCAGCACCTTGGCGCCAGCCCGCGCCGCGACACCGCCGCTATCGTCGCGAGAGCCGTCGTCGACCACGAGCACGGGACCGTGCAGGCGGGCGGCCTTCACCACCCGACCCACCGTCGCCGCCTCGTTGAACACCGGAATCACGATCACCGCCGTCATGCTGCCTCCACCACCAACGCCACATGGCCGCCGCCGCGTCCGAGGGCGTGTACCAGACCGCCGCCGCTCACATTGCGGGGGGGCCCGCCGTCACTGGCGGGCAGCCGACCGGTCCGCGCCGTCCACGCCGCCGCCGCCACGTGCAGGGCGCCGAGGCCGGCGTGATGACCGACCAGCCCGCCGAGCGAGACCGATGCTGCGTCCGCGCCCAGCGCGGCCGCCACCACCCGCGCCTCCCAGGCATCCCGTGGCGCGTCGCCGCTCGCCGAGGCGTAGAGCCACCCCGGCGCCGGCCGCCCAGCGCGCTCGAGCGCCTCCTGGATCGCGCGGGAGACGACGGCACGCCCCACGCCCCACGGCCGCGCCGCCAGTGAGCGCCACGCCGATCCCGCGACCCGTCCGAGCACGGCGGCGCCGCGCGCGCGGGCCGTCGTCTCGGCCTCGAGTACGAGGAACGTCGCGCCCTCGCCGCGCACACCGTCGTCGCCGAGCGCATCGAGCATCTCGGCCACCAGCGGATCGAGCTCGTCGACGCCACCCGCCAGCACCGCGTCCACGCGGCCGGCAGCCACCGCGGCCGCCGCTCGCGCGACGGCGAGCTCGCCGGACACCGTCGGCACGTTGATCGTCAGCGACAGCTGGCGCGCCGCCACCGCGATCGCGGTCGTCGACGCCATCGTGTTCATCACGGTGTTGGGGAAGAGCAGCGGCGAGAGGCCGGCCGGTCCCCGGGCGAGGTACCCGTCGGCGAAGGCGATGGTCGAGGTGAAGTCGCCCAGCTCGCTGCCGATCACGAGGCCGAGGCCGGCCGCTGGGTCAAGACCGGACTCGGCGACGGCCAGCCGCGCGGCGGCGACGGTGAGCTGGCACACGCGGGCCAGTCGCCGTCCCTCGCCGGGATCGATCAGCGCGCTCAGGGTCGTGGTGGGCAGCCGCACGGCCGGGCGGGCGCCGCCGGCCGGCGCCCGCGGCGCCGCCCGCGGCGCTGCGAGCCAGTCGGCCAGCGCGGGCGAGGCACCGACCACGACGGCGTTGACCACGCCCACGCCGGTGATGACGACCCCGCGTCGCGGCGACACCACCATCGTCTCAGGCGCGCCGGAAGAGGAGTGTGATGTTCTGCCCGCCGAATCCGAACGAGTTGGAGATCGCGTGCCCCACCGCCACCTCGCGGGCCACGCGCGGCACGCAGTCGAAGTCGACCTCGGGATCGGGGGTGACGAGGTTCGCGGTGGGCGGCACCGTCTCGTGCGTGAGCGTCAGGATGGTGGCGACCGCCTCCAGGCTGCCGGCCGCGGCCATCGTGTGGCCGATCATCGACTTGTTGGAGCTGACGAGCGGCCGGCCGGCGCCGAACACCTCGGTGATCGCCCGCGCCTCGATCCGGTCGTTCTGGGGCGTGGCCGTGCCGTGCGCGTTTACATAGCCGACGTCCGTCGCCGCCACGCCGGCCGTCGCCAGCGCCGTCCGCATCGCCCGCACCATCCCCTCGCCCTCGGGCTGGGGCGCGGTCACGTGGTAGGCGTCGGTCGTCATCCCGTGCCCGGCTAGCTCGCGCGTAGGCCCGGGCGCCGCGCGCCCGCGCGTGCTCGGCGGCTTCCAGGACGACGAAGGCCGCGCCCTCCCCGATCGACATGCCGCGGCGGTCGCGATCGAACGGCCGGCAGGGCTCGGGGTCGAGCAGCTTGAGCGCGTTGAAGCCCATGAAGCACAGCCGAGTCACCGCATCGACGCCGCCGGCCACCGCGCAATCGACCACGCCGTCGGCGATGAGCTCGGCCGCCTCGGCCAGCGCGACGGCTCCCGACGAGCAGGCAGTGACGACCGTGTGACGGGGGCCGCCGAGCCCGACCCGGTGGGCGATGGTCTCGGCGTGGGCGGCCGGCAGCATCGAGCGCAGCGAGGCCGCCCACCTCGGGGTGCTCTCGCCGCGCGCGCGGGCCCAGTACCAGCTCTCGGCCTCCAGCATGCCGCCGCCGACGGCGCCCACGATCAGCGCGGCCCCGGCCCGCTCGGCCCGGCCCAGCGCGGCGTCCTCGAGCGCCTCGCCGACGGCGCCCAGCGCCAGCCGGTCGGCGCGCGAGCGGCGGGGCGAGCTGGCGACCAGCTCAGGGACCTCGGCAGCGATGCGGCAGCGGAAGCCGGTGGCGTCGACGAGGGTCATCGGCCGGATGGCGCAGGTGCCGGCGGCGAGGCCGGCCCAGTACGTCTTCACGCCGGCTCCGAAGGGGCTGACGGCCCCCAGACCGGTGACGAGCACCCGTCTCATGCGGCGCCGAGCCGCCCCGCAATGAAGCGCGACAGCGTGTCGAAGGACGTGAAGTGCGCGGTGAGGTTCTCTGATTCGTCGAGCATGACGCCGAAGCGCTCCTCGATGGCGATCGACAGCTCGATGAAGTCGAGCGAGTCGAGGCCGATCGAGCCCTCGACCCCCTTGGGCAGCGGGGTCTCCTGCGCCACCTCGGCCGCGCGGAGGGGATCGAACTTCAGCCGCGCGACCAGGATCGTCTTCAGCTCGTCGAACACGTCCTTCGCTTCCATGACCCTCCTGCGCGTCTCGGCCGATTACACCCGGGCCGGCCGCGGGGCCAGCGCCAGGTCGATGGCAGCCGTGCGACCCCGCCACGTCCCGCTCACGAGCGCCTCCCGGTGACCAGCCTCGCGAGCCAGCCCCAGCGCGACGAGTGGCCCGCAGGCCAACGTCCGCCCCGCCCGGCTCTCGGCGAGCCGCTCCAGCGATCCCGCGGTCGCCGTCGCCCGGTACGCCGGAGCGTGGTCGCCGGGCCCGATGAGCGCGCACGCCGCCGACTCGACCAGCGGGCCCGGCAACGTCCACCGCGCGCGTCGCCACAGGGCCTCGCACTCCACGAACGTCTCCACGGCCACCACCAGGGCCCGTTCGCAACGGCCGGCCGCCATCAACCGGGCCACCTGCCACAGACCGTCCACGGTGGCTGTCGGGCCGCCGATCAGAATGACATAAGGTCCCGTCAGGCCGAACTCGATTGCAACCTCGCCCGGCAGCACGCTCGGCGCCGTGTACGGGAAGTGCAGCGTCCCCGCCTGGCCGGCCAGCCACTCGACGTTGGAGGCCCCGTAGCCCGCCGCCGTCACGAACATCAGGGCGGTGCCGGGGCCGCGAATAGCCTCGCGGTCCACGCCGGCGTCGCCCAGCATGGCCTCGACGGCCGCGACGCCGAGCAGGCATTCGCGGGTGGCCCGCCGGAACCGCCCACCGTCCAGGGCCGGACGCGCCAGCGGGATGACCGCGCGGCCCCCGGCCGCGACCCGGGCCTCGACCGGGAGCGCCGCGACACCCGGACCCCAGCCCGTCAATACTCCCACGGCCTCCACCTGTACGCCCGGGCTCATGCCCCGCCGCCCTCCAGCACCAGTGCGGCGTTACAGCCGCCGAAGCCCAGCGAGGTGCTGAGCATTCGGCGCGGCCGCAGCGCCCGGCATGCGCCCGGCACGTAGTCGAGGTCGCAGGCCGGGTCCGGCTCCTCGTAGCCCACCGTCGGCGGGATCCAGCCGTCCCGGGCGGCCAGCAGGCACATGATGGCCTCCAGCGTGGCGGCCGCCCCCATCGTGTGCCCCAGCGCCCCCTTGATGGAGTTAACCGGCACGGCGCCGGCGCGGTTGCCGAGGACGCGCCGCAGCACGGCGGTCTCGATCCGGTCGTTGAGGACGGTCCCGGTGCCGTGGGCGCTCACGAAGTCGAGGTCCGAGGCGTCGGCGTCGCCGGCGGCCAGCGCCGCCCGCACCGCTGCCTCCAGCCCCCGCCCCTCGCCGTCGGGCGCGGCGATGTGCGAGGCGTCGCTGGCACTGCCGTGGCCGAGCAAGCGGCCCAGGCGCGGGGTGCGAACGTCGGCCTCGCGCGCCAGCAGCACCAGACCGGCCGCCTCGCCGAGCAGCAGTCCGGTCCGGCGCCGGTCGAACGGGCGCACGCGCTCGCGGGCGAGCGAGCGGAGCGCGTCGAAGCCGCGCATCACGAAGCGGCACAGAACGTCGTAGCCGCCGGCCACGACGAGGTCGGCGGCGCCCTCGCGGAGCAGGTCGGCGCCGAGCCCGAGCGCGGTCGCACCGGAGGCGCATGCCGAGGACACCGTCAACACCGGTCCCCGCGCACCCAGCCAGGCGGCCAGCGCGTGGGCCGGACTGTCGTAGAGCCCGTCGAGCGCACGGTGGGGGCTGCCGTCGTCGATCAACGCGTGGTCGAGCTCCTCGACACCGCCGAGCGCAGTGCCGACAACGACCGCGATGCGCGCGGGGTCGGCGTCGAGCCGGGCCCGGGCGCCGAGATCGGCGGCGGCGGCCACGAGCAGGGCGGCGGCGCGCGACCGGATGCCGAGTGCGACCGGCGGCAGCTTCTTGATCTCACCGCCGCGGCCCACGCGCAGGTCGGCGGTGGCAAATCGCTCGATGGCCGAGATGCCGTCGGCGCCGGCCAGCAGGCCGGACCAGAACGCGTCCAGATCGAGCCCGACCGGCGTGGCCACGCCGGCGGCGACGATGGCGACCCGGTCAGGACGCAGGGACCGCGCTCCGCGGCGCCGGCATCCCGGCCGCCTCTGCCGACGGCCACGAATCCCTCGTCACATCCACCACGCGTAGGCCATCCGGAACGCTCGGATGACGCCGGGCTCGGTGTCATACAGCCGGGTGGCGTGGAAATGGCGATCGCCGGTATCGAAGCTCAGCAGGCCGGCGTGGTCGGGGTCGTTGGGGTCCCAGACCACGAACTCGACGCCCGCCGGCCCCGCGCGATACGCGTAGGTGACGACGGTGTGGTTAAGCTCGGGCGTCGGCCAGTTGGTCACCAGCAACTGCACGAGGCGGCCGGCGTCGAGCTCGTCCATCACCTCGCGGGCCACACCGACCTGGTGTCCGGGCGGCAGCGGGAGGGTCACCCGCCAGTTCGTCCAGTGCACGAGTGTCCACAAGCGTCCGCCCAGGCCGGCCTTGACGGCGGCCTCCTCGGCGCGCGAGAACTCGCGGAGGTTGGCGTAGCCCGGGATCACGACCCGATCGTCCGCCGGCGCGGCCTGCCAGGGCGGGCGCGCGGCGACGGCGCGCACGCGCTCGGCGTACGCCTCGCTGGACAGACGGGGTGCGGCCGGATCGAAGCGCGCGAAGGCGAAGAACTGGCGCAGCCCGCGCGCGAGGACGAAGCAGTAGTTGGCGTAGAGATCCTCGCGCGGGGGGGTGCGGGCCCGAATCATGTTGGGGAAGGCGAAGGTGTCGGTCGCGAAGGAGAAGCGCGCCACCGCCGCTCTCCGCTCCGTCAGCGCAACGGACGGCGCCGGCTGGGCCGAGGCGCACGCGGTGGCACAGAGCGCGACGCCGACGGCGATCCAGCGAGTCAGAATCTCCCGGCTCCTCCTCACGCGTTACCCTAAAGGCCGTCCCCACCCCAGGTCAAGGCCGCCGGCCGACCGGCATGACCCCATGCTATCCTCGATCCCGTTCTCCGATGACCCGCGCCATCGCCACGCTCTATCGGGCTTTTTACGATGGCGTCCTGAGCCGTCTCCCCGAGCCCACCGCCATCGCGCTCGGGCAGACGGCCCTGCGCCATCTGCCCCTCGATCGCCTCGCCGCGTTCCGCCTGGACGACCCGCGCCTGCGCACGACGCTGGGCGGCGTGGCCCTGGCGAACCCGCTGATCCTGGCCGCGCAGTACTACGACCCGCGCATCCTGCGGCGGGCGATGGGACTCGGCTTCGGCGCGGTGACGGCGAAGACGATCACCGTGAACCCACGGCCCGGCCACCCGCAGCCCAACCTGGTGCGCCGGCGCTCGCCCGCGGGGCCGGGGCTGGTCAACTGCAACGGCTTCCAGAACCCGGGGCTCGAGGCCTTCCGGGCGTCCATCACCGGGCTGGCGCACCGCGTGCCGCTCATCGTGAGCGTGGCCGGCGAGTGCGTGGAGGACTACGTGGCCCTCGTGCGCGCCCTGGCCCCGCTCGGCGACCTCGTCGAGATCAACATCTCCTCGCCGAACACCAAGCTCGTCTACGCGTGGAACGAGCGGCCGCGTGAGCTGCGCGAAGTGCTGGAGGCACTGGGGGCGGTCTCACCGCGGCCGCTCGTCCTCAAGCTGTCGCCCGACTTCGCCGACGTGAACGAGCGCGACATCATCCCCGCCGCGCTCGAGGCCGGCGTGCGCATCGTGAACTATGGCAACACGCGGAGGATCGAGGAGCCGCGGCTGTCGCAGCGGGCGGGCGGACTCAGCGGGCCCGAGATCTTCGCCGCCACGCTCGACAACCTGCGCCGCACGCGCAAGCGCTTCGGCGATTCGGTGGAGATCATCGCGACCGGCGGCGTCGACGCGCCTGACAAGGCCGCCGCCCTGCTCGCCGAGGGCGCGCGCGCCGTCGGATTCTTCACGGGATTCATCACGCGTGGGCCAATTCTCGCGCGCCGGATCCTGGAACGGCTGGTGCGGGGCCGCTAGTCGCCCGCAAGTTGCTCACAGGTTATCCACTTGTCCACATCTATCCACAGGCGAGAAATTCGCACGGTATGGCGCGGGCTCGCGAACAGGTGTCACTAAATTACCGCATCATTCGTCCACAAGCTGCCCCTGTCGGAGTTTTTAGCCGATGATGACTGGGTGAAGTGCTCGGCCCGTGCGCGAAGCGCACATTTGACGGCCGCAAACGAAGTCTTGACGTGAAATCTCCGCACTCGTACTTTGTCCCGCGTGCTTGACGACGTTTACACCTTGGTACCTCGGTCGTTCCCCGACCGGCACATAATGAGAGGGCGAATCCGCGATGGAGGGGCGTAAACCACTCGCGAAGGTCGAAGGGCGTCGCCGGATGCGATTGAGCGGGGTGACGGTCGCATACCGAGGAACGCCGAACCTCGATGACTGGGTCGCCTACATCGCCAACGGCAGTCGCTCGAAGAAGCTGATCCTCGCGGATCACTCCTCCGAGCGGAAGGTGAAGGGACTTCTCACGCGGCTGCAGACGATGTCGCGGAAAGAGATCGAGAAACTCGCGAAAGGCTGACGCGGAAGACCGCTCAGAGCGTGAGCGGTCCTACCGAGGCCACCCGACTGGGATCCTCCCGCCAGATCGCGGGATCGCCGTCGACGTAGAGCTCGACCCCGTTGCCATCCGGATCGTCCAGATAGATCGACTGGCTTACGACGTGATCGGTCAGTCGGAGCTTGGTATAGCCATGCGCCTCCAGGTGGGCCTTCGCCGCCCGTAACTCGTCGAGCGTCGTCCCGATCCGCAGGGCGACGTGGTAGAGCCCCACCGCCCCTGCTTGCGGCAGCGCCGCCTCGGCGCCGACCTCGAGCACGGCGACGTCGTGATGGTTGTCACCGGTCGAGAAGAACGCCATCGGCCGCCCAAAGTTTCCCCGCGCGACCTCCTTCAGCCCCAGCACGTCCCGATAGAAGCGCGCCGCCCTCTCAATCTCCCGCACCTTCAACACCACATGCCCCACATTCCGCACCCTGATCCCCATCTCCCCTCCTTCTCCTGATCAAACCGTTGCCTCAGCAGCCAAGGTCAGATGTCAGCGCCACGCCGTCGACGAGGGTGAGGGCGCGCGCGAGGTGGGGGCCGTGGACCCGTTCCCGCCGCGCGATACCGCGCGCCCTCCAGCCGGATGGAGCCCAGCCACGGTCGATTCGAAACGACCCCGGCCCCGTGGTACCACGGCCCCCACCTCGCGCGCGCCCTCGCCCTCGTCGGCGGCTAAATCATACCCTTTTCGGCCAGGCTCACATATCGGCCGCGCCCGATGACCACGTGGTCGTTGATGCGCAGCTCGAGCATCCGCGCGCACTCGACGAGCTGGCGCGTGAGCTTGAGATCCTCCCGGCTCGGCGTGGGGTCTCCGCTGGGGTGGTTGTGCAGCAGGATCAGGGAGGCGGCCGGCTCGAGGAGGGCCGGCTTGAAGACCTCTCGTGGGTGCACGAGGCTCGCCGAGAGTGTGCCCTCGGAGACGATCACGTCGCGCAGCAGGCCGTTCTGGGCGTCGAGCAGGGCCACGCGAAAGACCTCGCGCGGCAGGTCTTCCATCAAGGGGCCGAAGGCCGCGTGGACCTCGGCCGGGCTGCCGAGCGACGTCCGCGCGCCGGGCGTGCGCGCCCGCAGCCGGCGCGTCAGCTCGAAGGCCGACGCCAGCCGCGCCGCCTTGGCGCGACCGACCCCGGGCAGCCGCGCCAGCTCGGCCAGCTCACGCGAGGCCACACCGGACAGCGAGCCGTAGGCGGCCAGCATCTCGCGGGCGACGTCGACGGCGTTGCGGCCCCGGCGACCCGAGCCGAGCTGCAGGGCCAGCAGCTCGGCGTCGGCCAGGGCGTCGGCGCCGCTGTGGTAGAGGCGCTCGCGCGGCCGTTCGCTGGTAGGCCACTGCTCCAGGCTCATGCGCCAGTCGTACGGCCGGCGCTCGGCCCGCGTCAATACTGCGAGTCCGATACACCGCCTCAGGCGGCGGCGCGCGGGTCTTCGATCGCGATGGTGCGCGGCTCGTCACCCAGCCCCTCGATGCGCACGCGCACCGTGCGGTCCGGCAGCAACGCCTCCGCCCGGTCGGCCCACTCCACGACCGTGACGCCGACGCCGCCGAGGAGGTCGAGGAGGCCCAGATCGATCAGCTCGGTGAGGGTGGCGGCGCGATAGGCGTCGACGTGATGCACGGGCAGGCGCCCGCGGTACTCGTTGACCATGACGAAGGTCGGGCTGGTCGGGTTGACGCGCACGTCCAGACCGCGCGCCAGCCCCTGCACGAAGCACGTCTTGCCCGCGCCCAGCTCGCCGTAGAGCGCCACCACGTCTCCACTGCCGAGGGTACGGCCGAGGACCTCACCCGCCGCCGCGGTATCCGCGGGCGTGGCGGCGGCGTGCCTAGAAGCCGATCCCGACACGGCGGAAGGCCTCGGGCAGCCCCTCGATGACGTCGCCGGCCACGAGCGATTCCTGCCCGTGGCGCTCGGCGGCGACGTCCCCGGCCAGGCCGTGCAGGTAGACGGCCGCCGCGAGCGCCGCGCCGGCCGAAAGGCCGCGGGCCAGGAATGCGCCCGCCACGCCGGACAGCACGTCACCGGTGCCGCCGCTGGCCATGCCGGGGTTGCCGGTGGGATTCAGGAGCACGGTGCCGTCGGGCAGCCCGATCACGCTGGTGGCGCCCTTGAGCACCACCGGCGTCTCGTGGGCGGTGGCGAACTGCCGGACGGTGGCGATGCGGTCGCGCTGTACGTCGGCAATGCTGGCCCCCAGCACCCGGGCCATCTCGCCGGGATGCGGCGTCAGACACCGGGCCCCGGCAGCGCCGCGCAGACGATCGAGATGGCCGGCCAGCGCCGTCAGCGCGTCGGCGTCGACCACCATCGGCTGCGCGCACTCGAACACCAGCGCGCGGGCGAGCGCCTGCGTGTCCTCGTCCAGGCCGAGGCCGGGGCCGAGCGCCACCGCATCCCGTCGCTCGATCAGCCCGCGCAGCCGCTCGTGCGCCGCCAGCGCGATCGTGCCGCCGGCGGTCTCCGGCAGCGGCTCGCTCATCGCCTCCACGAGCAGACCGGCGACGACCGGTTGCGCGCTGGCCGCTGTCGCCACCGTCACCAACCCGGCGCCCGCCCGCATCGCCCCGCGAGCGGCGAGCGCGGCGGCGCCCGTCTTGCCGACCGAGCCGCCCACGACGAGCAGGTGGCCGTAGCTCCCCTTGTGGGTGTCACGCGCACGGGGCGGGATGTGGCGCCGCACGTCCTCCGGGCCGAGCACGAACGTCTCGACGCCACGCTCGACCTCGGCCGCTGGAACACCGATGTCGACGACGATGACGCGACCGGCCAGGCCAACGCCGGGACCGCTCACCAGTCCGCGCTTGAGGCCGGCAAACGTCGGCGTGAGCACCGCCCGTACCACGGGCCCCTCGGGCGGGGAGCCGTCGGCCGAGAGCCCCGAGGGAATGTCGAGCGCGACCACCGGGCGGCCGCATGCGTTCATCTGCTCGATGGCGGTGGCGATCGGCGGTGCCGGTTGTCCGCGGGCCCCGGTGCCGAGCAGCGCGTCGACGACGAGCTGGGCCTCGCCCAGCGCGGGGGCCAGCGTGACGCCATCCTCGATCATGTGGGCTCGGAGCCCGGCGGCCTCCATCTCGCGCAACTTCAGCGCAGGATCGCCGCGCAGATCATCGGGCCGCGCGAGCAGGAAGACCTGGACCTGGTGGCCGGCCCGCGCGAGCCACCGCCCGACGACGAACCCGTCGCCGCCGTTTCCCCCCTTGCCGCACACCACCGCCACGCGCACGCCGCTGCGCGGAAGCCCCAGATCACCCAGGGCGTCCTGGATGCAAGCCGCCGCTGCCCGCCCGGCATTCTCCATCAGCGTCGCGCCCGGAATCCCCAGCTCCCGGACCGCCCGCTGATCCACCCGCCGCATCTCGTCCGCCGTGAAGACCGGCCGCACCGCTAGCGCCCCCCGCCGAGCCCGCTGACAGACCCGGCGCGGATCGGGAGCGCGGGGCGCGAGGTCATCGTCCAAACGGCCAGGCCACCGCCTGCGCCAGGAAGTCGGCGAGGATCGCGGTGTAGGCCTCGCGCCAGTCGCGGCGCGCGCAGCGCGGCAGCTCGATGTGCAGGGCACGCTCGGGCAGACGCAGGATCCCGTCGCGCTTGGCGCCCGTCGCCTGATAGGTCACGGCATCCGCAGGCTCGACCAGCACCGCCAGCCGCTCGACCTCACCGTTGAAGCGCAGGTGGGCGTCGCGGATCAGCTCGGCGAGGGCGCGCAGGCGCAGCGCCAGCTCATGGTCGACGCCGACGGTGGCGATCTCGATCTGGCCGGCGCAGGCCTGCCGCGCGTTGCCGTGCAGCTCCGCGTAGAAGCGCAGCGTCCCTTGGGCGGCCTCCAGCACGCGTTGCTCGTAGATCTCGTACACCCGGCGGGCCGGCTCGGTCCGCTCATGCTCGACGGCCGGACGGCCCGGCACGCCTTCCAGCGGGCGGTTCACCTGGAAGCGCCGAGCGGGGCCGGCGTCGCCGGCGGCGGGGAACGAAAACCCGGTGGCGACGACGAGGCCGAAGCCGGTGCGCCGCGCGATCTCGGCGGCCATGTCGGCGGTGCCGACGTCGCTGGTGCCGTGGGGGGCGGCCACCACGACGCCCGCCCGCCCCGGTCTCACGTCGACCTGACCAGCGGCCGGCCCGGTCGGCTCCACACGGTGGGCGGCACAGCCGTGGAGGGCGACGGAGGCGACGGCCACGCTAGCGAGTGGCCGGATCCACGCCGACAGCCTGGTCATCGTCCACCAGCAATGCGTGGGCGAGCGCGTAGTCGCCATCGTGGGACAGCGACAGCAGCATGCGACGGCCGCCGCGAGCCAGGCCGAGCTCGCGGGTGCGGCCGTGCAGCTCCAGCGTGGGCGCCTGGTCCGGCGCGCGCCGCACCTCGAGCTCGCGCCAGGTCACGCCCAGCCGCAGCCCGGTGCCGAGCGCCTTCATCCCCGCCTCCTTGGCGGCGAAGCGCGCGGCGAAGTGGGGCGCGGGGTCGCGGCGCGCGCGGCAGTCGTCGATCTCCCGGTCGGTGAACACGCGGCGCAGGAACCGCTCGTCCCACCGGGCGATGGTCTCGCGCATGCGCGGAATCCGCACGAGGTCGACGCCGACCCCGCGCACGACCATCAGCCGCCGACCTCGCGCTTGATCGTGGAGGCCAGCTCGTCGGCCATCACGCGGATGCGGGCGTCGTCGGCGCCCTCGATCATCACGCGCGCCAGCGACTCGGTCCCTGAGTAGCGCACCAGGATCCGCCCGCTGCCGTCCAGCTCGCTCTCGAAGGCGCGGATGCGCTCGGTCACGCCCTCCAGCGAGTCGATCGGCGGCTTGCGGGCCACCGGCACGTTGACCAGCACCTGGGGGAACTTCCGCATGCAGGCGGCCAGGGAGGCCAGCCGCTCGCCGGTCTCCAGCATCACCGACAGCACGGCCAGCGCCGACAGGATCCCGTCCCCGGTCGGAGCGTGATCGGGGAAGAGCAGATGACCGGACTGCTCGCCGCCGAGGTTGGCGCCCAGCCGCAGCATCTCCTCGTGCACGTAGCGGTCACCGACCTGCGTCTTGACGACCTGGATGCCAGCCGTCTTCAGGGCCTCGTCGAGGCCGAGGTTGGCCATGACGGTGGTGACGACGGTGTTGGCCTTGAGTCGTCCGCTCCCGGCCATGTGACGGGCGGCGATCACCAGCGCGTAGTCGCCGTCGCGAACCTCGCCGAGGTGGTCGACCAGGATGAGGCGGTCACCGTCACCGTCGAAGGCAAAGCCGATGTCGGCGCCGGCCGCGCCCAGGCGCCGCCCCAGCCCCCGTGGATGCAGCGCGCCGCAGCCGGCGTTGATGTTGGTGCCGTCGGGCCGGACGTTGGCGGTCAGCACGCGCGCCCCCAGACGGCGGAAGACGCTCGGGGCCACACGGTAGGTGGCGCCGTGCGCGCAGTCCACCACGATCGTCAGCCCGGTCAGGTCGAGCGGGAAGCAGCGAGTGAGGAAGTCGACGTAGTACTTCTCGGCCCGGGCATAGGTGGTGAGCCGGCCGATCGCCGCCCCCCGCGCCCGCGGTGCCCGGTCCTCGCCGGCCAGGTGGCCCTCGATCTGCTCCTCCCAGGCGTCGGGGAACTTGGTGCCCTCCGAGGAGAACAGCTTGATGCCGTTGTCCTCGAACGGGTTGTGGGAGGCGGACAGCACGATGCCGCCGTGGGCGTCGAGCGCGCGGGTGAGCAGCGCGATGCCGGGCGTGGGGAGCACGCCGACCGAGAAACAGTCGGCGCCCGGCCGAGAGCAGGCCGCCCACCATCGCCGCCTCGAGCAGCGGGCCGGAGCGCCGGGTGTCGCGGCCGATGACGACGCGCACCCGCTCGCTGCCATGCTGGGCGGCCAGCGTCGCCACCAGCTCGCGCCCCACCCGGTAGGCCAGGTCGGGCGTCAGCGGCGGCTCGTTGGCCACGCCCCGAATTCCGTCAGTCCCGAACAGCCGGGTCATCGCCGTATCGTCTCCTCTGGCCGGATATCCACGGTGACCTCGACCGTACGCCGGTCGACGGGATAGATCGATTCGGGGAGCACCAGGCCCACCGTCCGCGTCACCGCCTCGCGGCGCCCCGACACGTCCACGGGGAGCGTGTCGACGGCGGTCCGCAGTTCGATTGTAGTGCGGGGGCCCTTGATCTCCACAGTGGCAGGCTCGACCACCACCCGCCGGAGCACGTGGGCGGGGGCAGGCTGTCCCTGGACCCGCACCACGACTGGCACGATCTTGCTCGCGGCCCGCACCACGCGCACCGAGGCCCAGGCCGGGGCCAGGCGAGTCACCTTCACCCCACGCGGGGTCTCGACCGCATCGGGCAGCAAATGCACGAGGTTGTCACCCTCGCGCAGACGGCTGACATCCAGCCGGACGCGGACCGAGGCGGGATTGACCCGCTCGGCGACCGACCGCGCCGCCTGCACCTGGACCTCGACCGTCTCCTGGCGCCGCCCCTCGACCGTCAGTGGGCCCTCCAGCCCCACGTACTCCACCGGCACCGAGAGCGCGATCTCCACCCGATCGGCCGTCCCCACGAACAGCCATAGGCCAACGGCCAAGAGGAGCGACAGCAGCTTGAGCTGCCAGCTGTCGACGAGCGCATGCAGCATCCTAGTGCTCCTCGCGAGGCGTGAGATCCATCAGGACTGCGAGGAGCCGCCGGAGCTGTCGGCGCCGACCGCCGGCTGCCGTCCCCACAGGCGGCGAAGCGCGCTCATCCCCACCCCTTCGCGAGCGGGCCCGGAGCCCACGCCCATCAGCTCGTCCAGGCGGCTGCGCAAGGCGCCAGCGTCGGCCACCGGCTCGATCCGGCCGGCCACGGCCAGCGACAGCCGGCCCGTCTCCTCCGAGGCCACCACCGCGATCGCGTCGGTCTCCTCGGCGATACCGAGGGCGGCCCGATGACGCGTGCCGAGGGCGCGCCCGATCTGTGTGTTGCGCGAGAGCGGCAGGAAACAGCCGGCCGCGACCACCCGCCCGCCCTGGATGAAGACGGCGCCGTCGTGCAGCGGCGAGTACGGCAGGAAGACGCTGGTCAGCAGATCGGAGGAGACGAGCGCGTCGAGGGCCACTCCCAGCTCGGCGTACTGGCGCAGCCCCGTCGCCCGCTCGAGCACGATGAGAGCGCCGATGCGACGGCCGGCCAGTGACTCGGTGGCGCGCACCACCTCGTGCACGACCCGCGCGCCCTCGGCGGTGTCGCCCAGCACGCGCTGGATCGTCGACCCCTGCCCGATCCAGGCCAGCGCCCGCCGTAGCTCGGGCTGGAAGACGACGATCAGCGCCACCACCCAGAACGACCAGAAGTGATCGAGGAGCCAGCCCAGGCTCGACAGCTCGAGGGCCCGCGCGCCCATCGCGGCCCCGGCCAGCACCGCCAGACCGATCGTGATCTGCACCGCGCGGGTGCCGCGGAACAGCGTCAGCACGCGATAGAGCAGCACCGCCACCAGCAGGATGTCCAGCACGTCACGCCACCGCCACGCCGCCAGGATCTGGCTCATCGCCGCACGCGCTCGGCCACCCGGACGGCATCGCGCGTCTCTCCGACGTCGTGGGTCCGGATCAGCGCCGCCCCGTTCATGACCGCGATGGTGGTGGCCGCCAGCGAGCCCGCCAGGCGCTCCGAGGTGGCCGCACGATCGACGATCGCCCCGATGAACGACTTGCGAGACACGCCGACGCAGAGCGGCCGTCCCAGCGCCAGCAGCGCCCGGAGGTCCGCCAGCACGCGCACGTCCCACGCGTCCCACGACAGGACCTGGTCGCGGAAGAACCCGATGCCCGGGTCCACGACGATTCGCTCGCGGGGGATCTGGGCCTGGGCCGCCCGGCGTAGTCCCGCGCCCAGCAGACGCTTGACCAGCGTTACCGGCGAGGGCCGGCCGGAGTCGGCCGGTGGTCGCCGGCGTCCCGACGCCCCCTCGAGCCTGGCCGGCGCCGCCATGAGGATCAGACCAGCCGAGTGCTCGGCGACGAGCCGGGCGAGGCCGGGATCGCGCAAGGTCGAGACGTCGTTGATGACGCGCGCCCCCGCCTCGAGCGCGGCGCGAGCCGGTCCTGGGCGCGAGGTATCGGCGGAGACGGGCACCGACAGCTTGGCGGCGAGCGTCTCGACCGCGTGAGCCAGCCGCCCGGCCTCGGTCGCCTCGTCGACGTCGGTGTCGAGGTAGGGCGCCGTGGAGCGGGCCCCGACGTCGATGAGGGCGGCGCCGGCGTCGACCATGGCCAGTGCGGCTCTCACGATCGCCTCCTCGCCTCGATAGACGGAGCCTGGGTGGAAGGACTCGGGGCTGACGTTGACGACACCGATCACGGCGACCGGCCGTCCGTCACCGACGGTGAGGCCTGCCAGCTCGGCGGTGATACCACGCCTCACGGCGGGACTACGCCGGCGCGGGAGCCTCGGTGAACGGCTGGGCGCGCAGGATGCGCGCGATCTCTTCGGAGTCGAGCGACTCGCGCTCGAGGAGGGCGCGGGCGAGCGCGTGGAGCTTCTCGATGTTCTCCTCGAGGATGTGCCGGGCCCGCGCCGCGCACTCCACCACGATGCGCTTGATCTCGCCGTCGATGAGCCAGCGCGGTCTCCTCGCTGTAGTCCTTCTGGCGCGCCACCTCGCGACCGAGGAAGATGTGCTCCTCGCTCTTGCCGAAGGTGAGCGGCCCCAGCTTGTCCGACATGCCCCACTCGCAGACCATCTTGCGCGCCATCTCGGTGGCCTTCTCGAGGTCGTCGCCGGCGCCGGTGGTCTGCTGCTGCAGCACGATCTCCTCGGCCGCGCGGCCGCCGAGCAGGATCGTGATGCGGTTGATCAGGTAGTCGCGCGAGTAGTTGTACTTGTCGTCCGATCGGCAGCTGCATGGGTCAGACCCAGCGCCCGACCGCGCGGGATGATCGTCACCTTGTGCAGCGGATCGGCGCCCGGCAGGAAGTCGGCGACGAGCGCGTGGCCGGCCTCGTGGTAGGCGATCGTGCGCTTCTCGGTCGTCGCTGATGATCATCGAGCGCCGCTCGACGCCCATCAGGACCTTGTCCTTGGCGTTCTCGAAGTCGAGCATCTCGACGAGCTTCTTGTTCTGCCGGGCCGCCAGCAGCGCCGCCTCGTTGACGAGGTTGGCGAGGTCGGCCCCCGAGAAGCCGGGCGTCCCTCGGGCCAGCACCTTGAGATCGACGTTGGGGGCGAGCGGGATCCGTCGCGCGTGGACGCGCAGGATCTCCTCGCGGCCCTTCACGTCCGGCCGCGGCACCACCACCTGCCGGTCGAAGCGGCCCGGGCCGCAGCAGCGCGGGGTCGAGCACGTCGGGCCGGTTGGTGGCCGCGATGAGGATGACGCCCTCGTTGGTCTCGAAGCCGTCCATCTCGACCAGGAGCTGGTTCAGCGTCTGCTCGCGCTCGTCGTGGCCGCCGCCCAGGCCGGCGCCGCGGTGGCGGCCCACCGCGTCGATCTCGTCCATGAAGATGATGCAGGGCGCGTGCTTCTTGCCCTGCTCGAACAGGTCCCGAACACGGGAGGCGCCGACGCCGACGAACATCTCGACGAAGTCGGAGCCCGAGATCGAGAAGAACGGGAACGTTCGCCTCGCCGGCGATGGCCTTGGCCAGCAGCGTCTTGCCCGTGCCGGGCGGGCCGACCAGCAGCACGCCCTTGGGGATCTTGCCGCCGAGCTTCTGGAACTTCTGAGGGTCCTTCAGGAACTCGATGATCTCGCGGAGCTCTTCCTTGGCCTCGTCGACGCCCGCCACGTCCTGGAACGTGATCTTGTTCTGCTTCTCCGAGATCAGTCGAGCGCGGGCCTTGCCGAAGCGACAGCGCCTTGGCCCCGCCGCCCTGCATCTGGCGCATGAAGAAGATCCACACGCCGATGAACAGCAGCATCGGGAACCACTGCAGGACGATCGTGTACCAGGGGTTGCTGTCGGGCGGCTTCACCGCGATCCGGACCCCGCGCTCGCGGAGCATCTTGATGAGGTCCGGGTAGTCGACGATGAAGGTCCGCAGCGGCTGGCCGCCGTCCTTCAGCGTGCAGGTCACGAGATTGCCGCGGATCGTCACCGACTCGACGCGACCCAGCTCGACCGCTCGCAGGAAGTCCGAGAAGTTCGGCGACTCCTGGCCGCCCTGCTGCGAGGCTGCTGAACACAGTGAAGAGCAGGATGACGATGAGGCCGATCACCATCCACAGGGCGAGGTTTTTGTAGAACGGATTCATGCGGGGAGATTGTAGCACGAGGCTGCATTGACGCGTTGCACAACCACCGCGGGTGGGCCGATCAGTCCCCCTCCAGGGCCGCCACGTAGGGCAGGTTGCGGTAGAGCCCGTCGTGGTCGAAGCCGTAGCCGACCACGAAGACGTTGGGGATGGTGAAGCCCACGTAGTCGACGGCCACGTCCACCGTGCGCCGTTCGACCTTGTCGACCAGGACGCAGACCCGCAGGCTGCGCGGGTGCCGGGCCTCTAGCGATCGCTTCAGGTAGGTCAGGGTGAGGCCGGTGTCCACGATGTCCTCGACGATGACGACGCTGCGTCCCTCGATCGACACGCTGAGGTCGGACACGATGCGCACCTGGCCTGAGGACTTGCCGGCCGCATAGCTGGCGACGCCGATGAAGTCGGTGGTGAGCTCGATCGGGGTGGCCCGGATGAGGTCGGCCATGAACATGAACGCACCCTGCAGGACACCGACCAGGATCGGCCGCTCGCGGCCGAGGTCGCGGGCCAGCTCGGCGCCGAGCTCGGCGATGCGGGTCTGCAGCTCGCTCTCGTCGATCAGCACCCGGCCCGGCTGGGGCGGCATCACTCAGCGCGTGGTGACGAACGTGGGCTGCGCCCGCTCGGCGGCCAGGCGCGCCGCCACCTCGCGCGCCGCCTCACGGGTCGGGAAGGATCCGACCTGCACGCGGTAGCGCACGCCGGAGCCCGACTCGGATTCCAGGATGCGCGCGGCGTGACCGGCCGTCGCTAGCGTCGCGCGCAGCGCCTCGGCCGGCGGGCGGGTGTTGTACGCGGCCACCTGGACCGTGAAGCGGCCGCTGCTCTCCCCGGCCGCGGGCAGCTCGATGCGCGGCGCCGCCGCCGGGGGAGGAGCGGCCTCGGCCCGGGCGGCCTCCTCACGTCGCGGCTCGGCCGGCCGGGGCGGCCGGACCGCCGGCTTGCTGGGCGGCGGCGGGGCGGTCAACGGCGCCGTGAGGTCCTGATAGAAGGTCAGCGCCGGCATCGTGTCCGGCGCGCGCGGCGCTCGATCAGCGGCGACCCGGCGCGGTGCCGCCGGCTCGGCGGCGACCGGGGACCGCGGGCTGCCGGTGATCACCGGCCAGTTGCGCCCCGTCCACACGCCGGCGATGAAGGTGGCGCTCAGCACGCCGACGATCCCGGCCAGAACCAGGAAGGTGCCCGTCCGGCTTCCCTGCTGCCGCCCTCGCATAGCCGCCATCTACATCGTCTCCGGGGCGCCGACGCCGAGCAGGTCGAGACCGTTGGCGATGACGCCGCCGACGGCAGCGCACAGCGCCAGTCGAGCCAGCGTCAGCCGCCGATCATCCTGGATCACGCGGTGATTCTTGTAGTAGGGATGAAACGCGCCCGCGAGCTCCCGCAGCCAGAACGCCACACGGTGGGGCTCGTGGGCCCGCGCCGCCCCCCGGACCATCTCGGGATAGTCCAGCAGCCGCTTGATCAGCGCCTGCTCTTCCCCCTCGGTGAGCGGCGAGGTGTCGATGGCCTCCCACGCCGGGACGGCGATCCCTTGCTCGACCGCCTGACGTGCGATCGAGCGGATGCGCGCATGCGCGTACTGCACGTAGTAGACCGGGTTGTCGCTCGACTGGCGCGTGGCGACGGCCAGGTCGAACTCGAGCGGGCTGTCGTGGCGACGGGTCAGGAACGTGAACCGGGCGGCGTCGCGGCCGACCTCCTCCAGCAGCTCCTCCATCAGCACGAACTCGCCGCGCCGCTTGGACATGCGCACCGGCTGGCCGTCGCGCAGCAGCGTGACGAGCTGGACGATCAGCACCTCGAAGGCATCCGGCGGGTGCCCCAGCGCCTCCATCGCCGCGCGCATGCGGCCGACGTAGCCGTGGTGGTCGGGGCCGAGCAGGTTGATCAACCGGTCAGCGGCGGCAAACTTCACGTAATGGTGAAACGCGACGTCGACCGCGAAGTAGGTGGCCTCGCCGCTGCCCCGGCGCAGCACCCGATCCTTGTCGTCGGCAGCCTCCTCCCCCACGCCGGTCGAGCGGAACCACAGGGCGCCGTCGGCCTCGTAGGTGAGCCCCCGCGCGGCCAGGTCGTCCAGCATCCGGGCGGGGAGCCCGCGGTCCCGCACGTCGCGCTGCTCGGAGGACCACACGTCGAACTCGACGCCGTAGTCGGCGAGGACACGCCGCTGGCTCTCCACGATGCGCACCACCGCCCACCGGCCGAGCTGCTCGGTCGGCCGGCCGGTCGCCGCCAGCCGGGCCAGGTGCGCCTCCAGATCCGCGGCCGTCACCAGCTTGTGCTCGGTCACGTATTCGCCGGCGAGGTCGACCAGATACTCGCCGGGGTACGCGTTGGCGGGCAGCTCGGCCGGCTCCCCCACCGCCTGGCGGACGCGCACCTCGAACGAGCGCGCCAGCGCCTCGAACTGGTTGCCGGCGTCGTTGACGTAGAACTCGGTGGTGACGGCCGCGCCGCGGGCGCGCAGCAGGCGCGCGAGCGCGTCCCCGATGGCCGCGGCCCGCGCGTTGACGATGACGAGCGGCCCGGTGGGATTCGCGGAGACGAACTCGATCCGCACACGCTCCCCGGCCCGCTCGCCGCTCCGGCCGTAGTCGGCACCGGCGGCGAGGATCTCGCGCAGGGCCAGCGCGCACCACGCGGGCGCGAGGAAGACGTTGACGAATCCCGGCCCCGCGATCTCGAGTCGGTCCACCTCGGGCATTGGCGGAAAGTGGCGCACGATCGCCTCGGCGATCTGGCGCGGGGGACGTCGGGCCGGACGCGCGAGCGTCATGGCGACGTTGGTGGCGTAGTCACCGTGCTCGGCCTGACGCGGCACTTCCCAGGCGCAGTCGGAGGCGGCCGGCAGGCCCGCGGCGGCGAGCGCGGTCGTCACGGCGTGCGTCAGTCGCTCGGTCAGGTTCATCGACAAATAGAAAACGCCGCACGTCGGCGGCGGTTACCGCTCACTATACGGCGCACTCACGAGGGGGGCCGAAGAAAAACCCGCGCACGAGGGACGGACCCCGCACCGCGCGCAGGCCCTCCGTCGGCGTGACATCGCCTGCACGCCGACGTGAGCGCGCGGCCTCGCGACACCGCGATCGACGCCGGCGGTGGAGATCCGCGTGTCGACCCCGGCGACTCGACTGAAAATCCGGCGCCAGACCTGCACAGGCCGATCCGGCCGGCGGCGCCACGGTCCACGCCCGCAGTCTCGGTCGGGCCCCACCCTCGTCGATCCTATGAGGACAACCTGGCCAAGATCTCGTGAGATCGTGGATTTTGAGCGATCAGATGGACCGTCAGAAGCCCGGCGATCGCGAGGGCCGCGGCCCGCGCCGCGACGCGGATCGCGCGCTCGATATCAGTGGCGACGGGGGGGCGGCCCCGGCCGAGGCGATAGGCCGCCGGCTTCTGGAGCGTGACACCGAGCGCCCCGGCCATCGCCGCCATCGTCCAGCCGGCGTTCGGGCTCGAGGTGCGGAGGTGATCGCGGGCCATCGCCGACCACGCCGCCGGTCCCGATATCCCCGCGGCCACCACGATGGCCAGGGCGGCCAGCCGGGCGGGCACGAAGTTCGCGACGTCGTCGAGGCGAGCGGCGAACTTGCCGAAGTACTCGAGCGGGCCCTCCCGATACCCGAGCATCGTGTCGGCCGTGTTGAGCGCGCGATAGGCGATCGCGCCCGGCAGCCCGAACACGAGGAAGAACACGACCGGCGCCACCAGCGCGTCGGTGAGGTTCTCGGCCACCGACTCGATGGCGCCCGAGGCCACCTGCATCGCGTCCAGTCCGGCCGTGGGACGGCTGACGAGGTGACAGCCGAGGCTGGCGCGCGCCCCGTCGAGATCGCCCCGCTCCAGCGCCGCCGCGACCGCCCACGCGGCCCCGGCGAGACCACGCGGGGAGATGGCGCACTTGAGGACCGCCGCCTCCAGGACGAGGCCGACCGGTCCGAGCACGGAGCCCACCATGAGCACGAGCGCCCCCGCCGCAGCGACCGCCGCCGTCACCCCCAGCGTCAGCACCGCGCCGCTCAGCAGCAGCCGTACCGCCCCGCCCCGGCACAACACGGCCCGGCCGACCGCGAGCACGCGACCGATCCACGCCACCGGGTGGAACCGATTCGGTGGATCGCCGAACCCGAGGTCGAGGACGATCGCGATGAGGACGACGACGACCGCGTGGAGCGTCGGCGACACGACCGCTCAGAGGCCGCGGCCGACGAGCGCGCCGATAGCCTTGACGTCGAGAGCGCCGCCCACGATGTCGGCGAGCCGGTCCCACCGGCGTGGTCGCGCGTCAGCCTGACCCCAGCGCGGATCGGGCGGGCGCCCGGCGCGGGCGGCCAGCCAGGTCAGCAGGGCGCTCCGCACGGCGCCACTGGCGAAGATCCCGTGCAGGTAGGTCCCGGTGATCGAACCCGCGGCGTCGGTGGCGCCGTCCAGGGTCCCGACCGTCGCCGCACCCGGCCGGGTGACGGCGAAGGGACGGGCGACGCCGTCGGCGAGCAGATGCGTCACCCCCGCGTGGATCTCGTAGGCGTCGATCTCGATGTCTCGCGCGCCGGCGAAGGGTCCGGCGGCACCGGTCGCGCGGGCCCGCACGCGCACCACGGTCTTGGCGGGCGCGAAGACCGTCTCCACCGCCAGCAGGCCGAGGCCATCCATCGACGCGGTCGTCGACTCCACGCCGGCGGGATCGTGGAGCGCGCGGCCGAGCATCTGGTAGCCCCCACAGACGCCGAGCACGGCGCGCCCCGCCCGCGCGGCGGTCACCACCGCGTCGGCCAGCCCGCGCTCGCGCAACCAGGCGAGGTCGGCGGCGGTGCTCTTGCTACCAGGCAGGACGATCAGGTCGGCACCGGCCACGTCGGCCGCGCGCCGCACCCACCGCAATTGCACGCCCGGCTCGTCGGCCAGCCACTCGAAGTCGTCGAAGTTCGCGATCCGGGGCAGCCGGACGACGGCGACGTCGAGTACCGCCGGGCTGCCCACGGAAGACGTCTCGTCGAGGTCGAGCGAATCTTCGGCCGGCATGAGCCGCTCGTCGATCCACGGCACCACACCCAGCACGGGCACGCCGGTCAGCGCCGTGAGCTCTAGCAGCCCCGGCGCGAGCAGGGTCGCGTCCCCGCGCAGGCGGTTCACCACGAGGCCGGCCACGCGGACGCGGTCGGCCGGCGGCAGGAGCGCCAGCGTGCCCACCAGCGCCGCGAACACCCCACCCCGGTCGATATCGCCGACCAGCAGCACCGGCGCCCCGGCCAGATGGGCGACGTGCATGTTCACGAGGTCGGCGTCGCGCAGGTTGATCTCGGCCGGGCTGCCGGCGCCCTCGATCACCACGACGTCGTGGTCCGCGCGCAGCCGGTCGAGGCTCTCGGCGACCACGGGCCGCAGCGCGGCCTGCCACGCCCGATACTCGCGGAAGCTGACGTGGCCGGCCGCGCGGCCCCGGACGACGAGCTGGGAGAGGTCGTCGCCCTCCGGCTTCAACAAGATCGGGTTCATGTCCACCGTAGGCTCGATGCCGGCCGCGGCCGCCTGGGCGGCCTGGGCCCGACCGATCTCGCCGCCGTCGGCGGTGACGGCAGCGTTGAGCGACATGTTCTGGGCCTTGAACGGCGCCACCCGCCACCCGGCGCGCGCGAAGAGACGGCACAGGGCGGCGGCGAGCAGACTCTTGCCGACACCCGAGGACGTGCCCTGCACCATCAGGCACGCCGCGCGCGTCAACGGCCGAAGCGCACGCTGACGCCGCCTCGCAGCGCCCACTCGGGGCCGCTACCAGCCAGCGTGGTCACGACGGAGGCGTCGAGGGCGACGGCAGGCGTGGGCCGGACGATCACGCCGGCATCGAGCGACACACGGTCGCGGCCATCGCGCTCGTCACGGGAGGCATAGAGGACCTCGCTAAATAGCGTGAAGCGGTCGGTGAGATCGCGCGACAGACCGCCGGCGACGACACCCTGCAGCAGGTAGCCACTCGGCCGCGACTGGCCGACGGCGACCAGGCCCGCGTTGAGATCGAGGTTGAAGTGCGCCGGCTGGCCGAAGCTGGCCAGGAGCAGCGCGCCGACGTCGGTCTTGCCGGAGCCGAGCGGCGGCTCATTGACCGGCAGCGTCACGAACGGCAGCACCGCGAGCGAGGGAAGCCACGAGCCTTCGGCCGCGTCGAGGAACCGGTACTTGGCCGTCAGGCCGAAGTTGCCGTGGTCGGTGACGTTGTCCCCGCCACGCTGCACCACCACCGGCTCGCCGGTGAAGCCGACTTCCAGTCGCTCGGTGAGGCCCCCCCGCACTGCGACCTCGACGCCGAAGCGGCGCTGGGTCGGCGACGCGGCGATACGCTCGCGGCCGTAAGCCACGCCGCCCTCGAGCTGGACGGCGCCGGCGCCCACCGTGCCGGTCCCGGTGACGAAGCCGGCGCGATCGGGAGAGATCGGCTCGACCTCCACGGCTCCGGCGCCCAGCGGCAGGAGCACGAGGCCGAGGACGAGCACGGCCCGCTTCATGGGGCAGCGGCGTAGCGGCGGCGCAGCTCCTCCCAGAGCGCGGTGCGCTCCCAGCACGGCTCGCGCACGCGGTCGCCGGCGTCGTCGAGCCACGGATTGGGGAAGAACACGGTGATCATCTGCTCGCCCCGCCCATTCCACAGGCGAAGCCCCCACGCGCCCGGCACGCAGGTGCCGCCGTCGGTGTGGAAGAACGCGGCCCGCGCCGCCCGCCGCACGCGCGCCTGCTCCGGCGTGGCCGCGCCCCGGTGGGCCCCGACGCAGAGGTGGAAGTGCCAGGCGCCGGTGTCGACGGTGAGATAGCCGTCGAGCATCGAGACGGCCGGCGGCGCCACGAAACGGATCTCGTAGGCGGCGCCCTCGATGACCGGCCCCGCGAAGATCGCCGCCCAGTGCTCGCGGAACACCTCGGTCATGAGCCGCTCCACCGTGTCGCTGGCCACCGGCACATCGGCGTAGCGCGTGATGCTGCCATCCGGCTCGGTAACGACGTCGGCGTGGGCCTGGAGCATGCCGCATCCTACCCGAAACCCGGCGCCGCGCGCCGCCCCGCCTTCACG
Source organism: uncultured Candidatus Rokubacteria bacterium (assembly GCA_963827505.1). GTDB lineage: Bacteria > Methylomirabilota > Methylomirabilia > Rokubacteriales > CSP1-6 > AR5. The sequence goes on from CAWHBD010000002.1 coordinate 346,479, forward strand.
CCGAGGCCCCTACCGAAGCTCGTACACCACGGGCACCCGTACGCTGAGCTTCCGCGGCCGCACACCGGGCGGGAACGGCAGGCGGCCCAGGCCGCGCAGCGTCTCGACGGCCGCGTCGTCCAGGATCTGGTGCGAGGACGAGGCGATCACGGCGACCTGCGTGATCGTGCCGGAGGGCTGGATTTCGAGGACGACCTCGACGACGCCCATGATCCGCCGCTGGCGCGCCTGGGACGGGTAGACGAGGGCTCGGCGGAGGCGGCGGAGCAGCTCGTCGTACATGATGTCGGGGAGGCCGTCGCCCGCGCCGTCCCCGGGGACACCGCGCGCGAGGGCCGCGCCGTCGCCGGAGCCCGCGGCGCCGGATCCCCCCGTCGCCGCCGAGCCCGCCCCCGCGGCCGACCCGGCCGGGGCATCGGCGCCTCCGCTGACGGAGCCGGCCGAGGGCGAGACCGACTCCCCGCGACCGGCCCCGCCGAGGCGCGGAGGACCGACGCCCACCACCGGCGGGATGGTTTCCATCGGGGCCGTCGCGGCCGCCGGGTCGGGCACGGGTGCGGCGTCGAGCCGCACTCGTGGCGGTTCGGGGGTCCGCGTCGGCGCGGGCTCGAGCGGTGGTGCCGGTGGCGCCATTGCGGGCGGCGACTCGAGAGGTGCATCGGCGACCGGCACCGCCGACCGGGACGCGGGCGGCGGCGGCCCACGACGGGCCAGCGTCCCGCCCCGCGGCGAGGGGCCGGCGACCGGCGCCACTGCCGCGCCGTGACCGCTTCCCGCGGTCGGCGTTCCCCCGCCGGGGTTGGTGAGTTCGCGAAGATCGATGAACAGGACGGGCAGATCCGTCCCGTTGAGCGCGTGGAGCGTGACCGTCGCCAGACCGGCGTGGATCGCCAGCGAGAGCCCGAGCCACGCGGATAGCCGCCGCGTCACGGGTGCTCGTCCATCCAGCGACGCACGCCGTCGGTCATTCCGCGGCGGGCGGCCTGGGCCACGGCCCAGCCGGCCTCGCTGATCGGTCCCCCGAAGCGCACGATCGGGCCACGCCCGGTGGCCGCCACGACGACGGCGTCGGTCGAGGTGCCGCTGGGGGGTCGACCGTCCGCGCACGGCAGCCCCGCCGCCGTCAGCACGAGCGTCTTCACCTCGGTCACCGTCAACGCCAGGTTCACGAGCGCGGCGGGCTCGACCTCCGCGTCGACGACCACGATCGTGTTGATCGTGCCCGGCGCCGCCGCCGCCGCCGGACTCCAGCCGGCGGCGACCACGTTCCCGAGCCCGACCGTCGTGACGACCAGCGCGCTGATCCCGTGGGCGTGCTCTCCCGCGACCTGAGCCCGCTCGGTCCAGGCCGCGGTGAGGAGGCCGACCCGTGGCTTCGGCAGCCCCCGGCCGGCGGCGAAGGCATCGAGCCGCAGCTCGGCGTCGCCCCAGGGGCAGTGCTTGTCCACGTGGAGGTTGACGATGGCCCGGGCGGTCGCGAGCCCTCCGCCCACCACCGCCGAGGACAGCACCACGAGCGGCCGCGAGGCCGTCACCGTGACGGCCTCACGATCGATCGCGACCTCGACGCCTTCGATCGCCGTCATCTCACCTCGTCACTGAAAGGTCGCGCGCAGCCCGACCAGGGCCTGGATGCCGAGGGCCGGGAAGCCCTGGACCTCGGCGTAGCCCTCGTCGAGCGCGTTCTGGATGCGAGCCGTCAGGTCGAGCGCCTTGAGTTTGCCGTAACGCTCCAGCAACCGCCACGTCCCCCCCAGGTCGACCCGCACGTGGCCAGAGTTGTACACGTTGCCGAGCGTCTCGAACTGCTTGGTCACCACGTGGATCTCGCCGAACAGCGACAGCCGGCGGATCGGCTCCCAGGTGAGCGAGCCGTTCCAGCGATGCTGCGGCTCCCGGGGCAGCCACCGGTCGGTCATGAGGTTCTCGGTGTCGGTGTACGTGTAGTTGAGGGCGGCGACGAGGTTCTCCAGAATGACGACCTCGGAGACGAACTCGATGCCGGCCGCGCGCGAGCGGCCGATGTTCGCGGTCGTCGCGAACGGCGGCCCCGGCAACGGCAGGCAGCAGAAGATCTGGTTGGTGAACTTGTTGTGGAAGTAGGTCAGCCCCAGCTTGATGCGGTCGTTCCACAGACGCTGGTCCACGCCGACGTCCCACGAGAACGACTTCTCAGGCTCCAGGCTGGGATTGGAGAAGCCGGGGAAGAACAGGTCGTTGAAGGTCGGGACCCGGAAGCCGCTACCGGCGCCGCCGTGCAGCCGGGTGCCCCATTCCTTGATCACGTAGGCGAGCGAGCCGCGCTCGGTGGTCGAGCGGCCGAAGGCGCTGTTGTCCTCCACCCGCACGCCGGCCGACATGAACAGCCGGTCGAAGAAGCGGAACTTCTGCTCGAAGAGGCCGGCCACCGTCTCGGTGTGCGGCGTGAAGGCGCTGGTGCCCTGCACGTTGGCGCTCTCCTCCCGCCACTCCATCCCGAACGTCGAGGTGGACCAGGTGCCGATGTGGAAGTGGCTCCGTCCCTCCACCTCGTTGCGGCTCACCTTGAACCGGCCCGGGAAATCGCAAGGCGGCCCGAACGTCGCCGGCGGGCACAGGAACGGATCGCGGGGGTCGATGAAGGCCTGGTTGTTCTCGTAGCGGGAAGCGCGCAGCTCGCCCTCCCACCAGCTGAGCGGCCGCGTGCGCACGTCGATGCTGGCCGTGTAGGTCTCGCTCTCCTGGCGGGTGTTGGGATCGAAGAGCTTGGGGACGTTGGGGCTGGGGTTGCCGACGAACTCGATCGGCAGGCCGACGTCGGTCTTGTTGTAGCGGACCGCCACCCCGACTCGGGTGTCGCCCGGCAGAGCAGACGCCGAAGCGGGCGCTCGCCGCGTTCTGGTCGAGGGCATCGTTGATGAATCGCCCGTCCGACTCCAGGTGGTAGAAGCCGATCGCGTAGTCGAACCACTGCCAGGACCCGCTGACGCCGGCCCGGCTGCGCAGGGTGTCGTAGTTGCCGGCCTCCTGCGAGGCCCACCCGGTCGGGGGTCCGCTGCCCCGCTTGGTGATGATGTGCACGACGCCGCCGATGGCGTCGGCGCCGTAGACCGTGGACTGCGGGCCCGCGGATGATCTCGATGCGCTCGATCATGTCGGGCGCGATGTCGGCCAGCTCGGCCGGACCCGAGCGTGGGGCTCTTGACCCGCACGCCGTCCACGAGCACCTGCACCTGGTTGGGATTGGCGCCGCGGATGCTGATGGAGGTCGTCTTGCCGAGCGAGCCCGAGCGACGGATCTCCACGCCGGGTACGTTGCGCAGCGCGTCGTCGACCGTCGGGTAGTGACGCGTGTCGAACGCCTCGCCCTCGATGACCGTCACCGAGGCGCCCGTCTGCTCGGCCGGCGTCTCCAGCAGCGTACCCGTCACGATCACCGGTTCCAGCCGCTTGGTCTCCTGGGCGCCGGCCGGGACGGCGGCGAGCCCCACCAGCAGCAGCGCGACCACGAATGTCCGGACCATCTGTTCCGCTCCTTCCATCGCGAAAGGGTGGATGCCGTGGCCTCGGGGCAGGTCTCCTGACTCGTGGATCGTCGCCGCCGCCCATGCCTTCCCATCCGGCCGATCTGACGACCAGACAGTGACTCCCGCGCGTGGCGCGGGACCTGGACGGCGCTCCCCACTCACAGTGGCGCGACCGTGCCGGCTTCGGCGCCCTCGCTCGGGCGCCCGACCGGCTTCCCTTCCCCCGGGGCCGATTGCGTGCGGTGCCTCCCTGGCCTACCTCCTTCCGGCCGGTGCGTCCGGCCAGGCCACTCGCACCACCGGGCGGCCGCTCGCGGCGTTGACGTCGACGACGACGGCGCAGCCGAACACCGGCTCCAGGACCTCGCGCTGCAGCACCGCCTCCGGCGGCCCCACCCGGGCCACGCGGCCGCCGCCGAGCAGCAGCAGGCGATCGCACACCTCGGCCGGCGAGGTCGAGGTCGTGGGAGACGAGCAGCACCGTCATCCCGCGCTCGACGTTGACCTGCCGGAGCAGCGCCGCCGTCTCGGCCTGGTAGCGCAGGTCGAGATGAGAGGTCGGCTCGTCCAGCACGAGCAGCCGCGGCTGCTGGGCCAGCGCGCGGGCCAGCATCGCGCGCTGGCGCTCGCCGCCCGAGAGCTGGCCGAGCGGCAGCGCGGCCAGGTGCCGCACGCCCGGTGGCCTCCATGGCCGCCACCGCCACCGCACGGTCGGCGTCGCTCTCGAAGAAACGCCCGGGGCCGTGCGGGTAGCGGCCCATCAGCACGAGCTGCTCGACCGAGAACGGGAACGGCCGCGGCGCGTCCTGGGGCACCACGGCGATCTGGCGGGCCAGCTCGGCGTGGGCCAGCCGGCCGAGCGGGCGGCCGTCCAGCCGCACCTCGCCCCGCCCGGGCGTCACCACCCGCGTCAGCAGTCGCAGCAGCGTGGTCTTGCCCGCGCTGTTGGGGCCGATCACGCCGAACACCTCGCCGGCCTCGATGGCGAACGACACGCCGCTCAGGCTGAAGCCGCCCTCGCGGCGCCGCTCCGGCTCCGGATACGCGAAGGCGACGTCGACGAATTCGACGAGGCTCACAGGCTGGCCCGGTAGCGCGAGCGCAGCAGGTAGACGAAGAACGGCGCGCCGCAGAAGGACGTGATGACGCCCACCGACAGCTCGGCCGGCGCCACGATGTTGCGAGCCAGCGTGTCGGCGGCGAGCAGGAAGATGCCGCCGGCCACCAGCGCGGTGGGCACCAGCAGCCGGTTGTCCTGCCCGAGCACCCCGCGCAGCAGGTGGGGCACGACGAGGCCGACGAAGCCGATCGGTCCCGTGAAGGCCACCACGGTCCCGGTCAGCAGCGCCGCCGCCACGAACACGCGCCGCTTGAGCCGGGCGGCGTCCACGCCGAGCTGGATGGCCGCCTCCTCGCCGAGCGCGAGCAGGTTCAGCTCGCGGGCGGATCGCAGGATCAGCCAGAAGCCGGCCAGGGCCAGCAGCGCGAACAGGGCCAGGGAGGCGGGCGGGATCGGCGCCAGGTTGCCGAGCAGCCAATGCACCACGCCGCCCAGCCGGTTGAAATCGATGACCGAGATCAGCACGGTGATGGCCGAGGTGAAGAAGATCCCCACGATCACACCGGCCAGCAACAGCGTCTGGATCGACAGCCCGCCCGGCACCATCGCGATCAGATAGACGGCGCCGGCGGCCAGCAGCGCCCCCGCGAACGCGAAGACGGTGACGCCGAGCGCCTGCACGACCGACAGGCCGAGGCCGAAGATCTGGGCGAGGACGACGCCGAAGGCCGCGCCGCTCGACACACCGAGCACCGCCGGCTCGGCCAGCGGATTGCGCGTCAACCCCTGGAAGGCGACGCCCGCCACCGCCAGGGCGCCGCCGGCCAGGGCGGCGGCGATCACGCGCGGCAGCCGGAGCTCGAGCGTCACCACCGCCTCGATCGACTCGGGGCCGGCCCGGCCGGTCAGCGCCCGCGCCACCGCGCCCGGCGCCAGGCCGGCGCTGCCCAGGAAGAGCGAGAGCGCGGCGACGGCGAGCAGCGCCAGCCCCAGCACGCCCAGCGCGAGCGCGAGCCGTCGCCCCGCGCTCACCGGAACGCCTCCGGGTGGATGATGCGCGCCAGCATCTCGAGCCCCTCCGGCACCCGCGGCCCGTAGCGGTGCAGCAGCGAGAGGTCGGCGGAGTGCAGCCGGCCGGCCCGGATGGCCGGCACGCTCGCCAGCCGCGCCCACTTCTCCGGCGAGGACCGCCCCGCCGTCGAGCTGCCCGTGGAGTGATCGGCCAGGATGATGACCTCGGGCGCGCGGGCCACGGCCGCCTCCAGGCTGAAGCGCGGATACGCATCGCCGTCGCCGGCGGTGATCGAGGCGCCGCCCGCCACGTCGATCAGCTCGGTCAGCATCGAGGCCCGTCCCGGCACGATCAGCGGGTCGGGCCACAGCACGTAGAGGACGCGCGGCCGCGAGAACGGCGCCACCGCCCGTCGCACCGCCTCGATGCGGCGCAGCATCTCGCCGGTCAGCCGCGGGACCTCGGCCTGGCGCCCGGTCAGCTCGCCGACGCGCGCGATGAGGTCCACGGTCTCCGCGATACGGTTGGCGTGCACGAGGTACGTCGGGATACGCAGCCGCTCGAGCTGGCGGACGGTCTCCTGCCGGTTCCCCTCGTCGGTGGCCACGACCAGGTCGGGCTTGAGCGTCACCAGCGTCTCGAGGCTGGGATTCACCATGCCGCCCACGCTGGGCTTGTCCTTGACCGCCGCCGGGTAGTCGCAGAAGTCGGTGCGCCCGACGAGGCGGTCCTGGGCGCCCAGCGAGAAGACGATCTCGGTCACGCTCGGCACCAGCGAGACGATGCGCCGCGGCGGCGACGGCATCGTCACCTCGCGCCCCAGCATGTCGCGCAGGGTCAGCGCGAGCGCCGGAGACGCTGCCACCGGCACCAGGGCGGCCGCCAGCACGAGCGCGAGCATGATCGGCGCGCCGCGCCGGCGTCGACGAATGCTGCGCGCGCTCACGCCGGGCCGTCGACTCCCGCCGACTTGAACGTCGCCATCTCGCCGTAGACGGCCGCCGCCGCCCGCGCCAGGGGGATGAACAGCGCCGCCCCCGTCCCCTCGCCCAGTCGCAGATCGAGCGACAGGTAGGGCTCGAGGCCGAGGTGGCGAAGCGCCACCGCGTGGCCGGGCTCGGCCGAGCGGTGCGAGGCGAACATCGCGTGGCGCGCGGCGGGCGCCAGCGTGGCGGCGACGAGCGCGGCGGCGCCAGCGATGAAGCCGTCGAGCGCGACGGGCACGCGGTGGGCCGCGGCGGCGAGCATGACGCCGACGAGCCCGGCGATCTCGAAGCCGCCGAGCCGGGCCAGCACCGCGAGCCCGTCGCCGGGATCGGGCGCGTTGACGCGGAGGGCGCGCTCCACCACGGCGATCTTGCGCCGGTGGCCGGCGTCGTCGACGCCGGTGCCGCGGCCGGTGACGGCGGCGGCGGCGGCACCGGTGATGGCGGCGGTGATCGCGCTGGCCGCGGTCGTGTTGCCGATGCCCATCTCGCCGGTGCCGAGCAGGTCGGCGCCGGCGGCGATCGCCTCCTCGGCCAGCGACGCGCCGGCCGCGATCGCCTCTACCGCCTGGGCGAGCGTCATCGCCGGGCCCAGGGCCAGGTTGGCGGTGCCGGCGGCGACGCGGCGCACCACCAGACCGGACGGCGCGCCCAGCGACGTGGCCACGCCGAAGTCGGCGACAACGACGCGGGCGCCGGCAGCGCGGGCCAGCACGTTGACCGCCGCGCCTCCCCGCAGGAAGTTCTCGACCATCTGGGCGGTCACCGACTGCGGATAGGCGCTCACGCCCTCGGCAACGACGCCATGGTCGGCAGCCAGCGTGAAGATCACGGGCGAGGCCACGCACGGGGCCCGGCCGGTGAGCGCGACGAGCCGCACGGCCAGCTCTTCGAGGCGGCCCAGGCTGCCAGGCGGCTTGGTGAGCGCGTCCAGGTGGCGTCGAGCCTCGGCGGCGGCGGCCTCGTGGGGGCCGCCGATCGCCTCACGGAGCTTCGTGAGTCGGTCCACCGAACGGGCTCCCGGACGGCGCATCCTTGATGGTGAGCGGCAGGCCGGCGACCAGCAGCACGACGCGGTGAGCGGCGGCCGCCACCCGCTGGTTCACGAGGCCGAGGAGGTCGCGGAAGCGCCGGCCCTCGGCCGTGGGTGGGTGCACGCCAAGACCGACCTCGTTGGAGACGAGACGCAGGTCGGCCGCGGGCGCGGCCACGAGCGCGGCCAGGGCGTCGGCCGCCTTCACGATGGCCTCGTCGGCGTCGCCCCGCAGCAGGAGGTTGGCCACCCACAGCGTGAGGCAGTCGACGACAACGGTGTCGGCGTCGCGCTGGGCCCCGGCCAGTCGGGGAACGAGATCGCGCGGCGCCTCGACGGTCGTCCAGTGGGACGGACGCTCAGCCTGATGGCGGGCGATGCGCGCGGCCATGTCGGCGTCGCCGGCCTCGGCCGTGGCCACGAAGGTGACGCGTCCGCGAGCGGGCAGACCGGTAACGGCGAAACGGCTCTTGCCGCTGCGCGCACCGCCGACGATGAAGAGTGACGACGCCACCGTTGCCGGATCCTCCCGCGAAGACCGGACGTGATGAGTGCGCGCGCGGGCAGGTCTCCTGGCTCTCGGATCGTCCTACTCCCCGCGCCTTCCCAGCCTCACGGCCAGTGGCGTCCGCGGGTTTCGTCCCCGATTACAGTGACGGGGTCGCGGCGGCTTCACACCGCCTTCCCTGGGCCCGTTGTCCGGGCACCCGGGCGCGTACAGCGCGCAAACCGTAACAGACACCGGAAGTTGCCGCAACCCGCGCGTCGACCGGATGGTAATAAGGAGGCACGCATGACCCCGACCACGCGTCTCTACCTGACCGACGATCACCGGCTCGAGGCCGAGGCCGCGGTGGTGGCGGTGACGCCCGACGCGCTCGCGTGCGATCGCAGCTGCGTCTACCCGGGCGGCGGCGGCCAGCCCCCTGACCACGGCTGGGTCGAGATCGGCGACGGCGAGGCGCTGGTGATCACCGGGGCTCGGGCCGATGCCGATGCGGTCATCTGGCACGTCACGGCGCCACCACCCGCCCGCGATCTCGTCGGCCGGACGGTCCGGCTGCGCGTGGACGCGGCGCGACGACTCGCGCTCACGCGCTACCACACGGTGCTGCACGTGCTGAACACCCTCACGCGACGCGACTACGGCGGCTGGATCACCGGCGTGCAGATCGGCGTGGACTACTCGCGGATCGACTTCAAGCTGGAGGGACTGTCGCCCGCGCTGTGCGCGGAGCTGGAGACCAAGGTCAACGGGGTGCTGGCCGATGACCGCCCGCTGAGGTCGTACACAATCCCCGAGGCGGAGTTCCGCGCCCGCGACGACCTGCGCCGCACCCTCGAGGCCGAGCCGCCGGTGGTCGATGGCCGCGTGCGCATCGTCGAGATCGCCGGCTTCGATGCCCAGGCCTGCGGCGGCACCCACGTCCCCACCACCGCCGCTCTCGGCCGCTTCACGATAACCCGCACCGAAAACAAGGGCCGGATCAACAAGCGCCTCTACGTAACCCTCACGCAGCCTTAGGCTGCCGCGCGCGCCCACGGTGGCGCTGGTGCGGGCGGAGACGCGCGGGGCGGCTCGACGTCCCGGCGCGCCTCATGGCGAGCCGCGGCGACCGGCGAGCCATGCGGCGTCGAGCCGCCCCGCGCGTCTCCGCTCGTACCGGCGACGCCGTCGCCGGTACGCTAAGCCTTCTTGTCCTTGTCGGCGTACGAGACGGCGAGTCCCGCGCCAGCGTCCGACTGGATGCCGTAGGGCGGGATCGGGTAGCGCAGCCCGTTCTTCGACAGCGCCGCCAGCCCATCGATCACCTTGGGCAGGAAGCGCGGCGGGATCGCCATCAGCAGCTCGTCGTCGGCCACGCCGCCGTAGCGCCGCTCGGCGTAGCACGGGATCGTCAGCGCCGGCTCGCCGGTGCGCAGGGCCTTGCCCCAGGAGTCGGCGCAGGCCGACTCACCCACCGACGTGAACGACAGCTTCTTGTAGCCCGTCCACTGCAGCCCGTTGATGAAGAAGATCATCTGGCCCGGCGTGCCGTAGATCAGGCAGATGTCGGGCGGCTCCAGCCGGCCGGCCGTCAGCGGTGACACCGCCATGGCGCGGTAGCGGCCGTGGGGCACCACGTCCATCGCGTGCTGATGCGCGCTGGCGTCTTCGAGCGTCTGGAACCACACGCCGGCCATCCGCTTGCCCGACAGCCACTCGTCATCCTGGGGGTGCAGGCCGATCACCGCGCCGCACTGGGCCCCGATGAGATCGGCCATCGTGATGCCCACCGTCCAGCCGAGCTGGCGGGCCTGGGCCACGATCTGATCGGTGGTGTGCTTGGCGCGGGGGCGGCGGATCTTGGGGATCGCCTCCATCTCCTCCACCGTCTCGAACAGCTTCATGCCGATGGGGATCGAGCGCAGGCGCAGATAGCGGTTGAGGCCGTCGACGATCGCGTTCCAGTCATAGGTGTCCATGGGGATCCTTTGTCCTCGCCTACCAGTTCCGGAGGCGGTCGATGTCGCGGCGTTCGCGCTTGGTCGGGCGGCCGGCGCCGGGTTCGCGCCGCGGCGGCTGGGCCCAGCGCGGCTGGCGCGGCTCCGGTGGCGTGAGATCCTCGAACAGGGTGCGAGCGGTCGCGGGCGAGCCGCGCCGGTCGCCGAGCGCGGCCACCTTCAGGATGCGCTTGCGGCCCTGGGGCAGCGTCACGTGGACGACGTCGCCGGGACGCAGGGCCTTGGCCGGCTTGGCGGCCTGCGCGTTGACGTCCACCTTGCCGCCGTCGCACGCGTCGGCGGCGAGGGTGCGGGTCTTGAACACGCGCGCGGCCCACAGCCACTTGTCGACGCGCACGGAATCGAAGGGTTCCGCCACGGCCAGACGGTATCATACAGGCCAACTTGCCCGGGAGGTGTCACCTCATGCGCTCGCGCCTGGTTGCCGTGCTCCTGCTCTCGCTGGCGGCCACCGCCGGCGCCGCCGATCAGTTCCCCGTCGAGGACTGGTCGACCCAGCCCGCCGGCAGCAAGGGGATCCCGGCCGGCTGGAACGGGCAGAACTGGGGCAGCCCCAAGTACGACTTCACGATCGTCACCGACGAGGGGCGCAAGTCGCTGCACCTGCGCAGCGCCAACGAGGGCTCCACGATCTCCAAGGAGATCAAGGGCAAGGTCAACCTCAAGGAGACGCCGCTCCTCGAGTGGTCGTGGAAGGTCACTGCCCTGCCCAAGGCTGGCAACTCGTGTCGCAAGGCCACCGACGACCAGGCCGGTCAGGTCTTCGTGGTGTGGCCGCGCTTCCCCGAGGCCGTCCGCTCCCAGATCATCGGCTACGTGTGGGACTCGACCGAGCCGGTGGGCACGACCTGCAAGAGCGAGAAGACGGGCACGGTGACCTACGTCGTGGTCCGCTCGGGGCCGGCCGAGCTCGGCAAGTGGCTCACCGAGCGTCGCAACGTCGCCGAGGACTATCGGCGCATTTACGGCGCCGAGCCGGACGGTCCCAGCGCGCTCTCGGTCGCCATCGACTCCAACGACACCAACTCGACCGCCGAATCGTTCCTGGGGCCCATCCTCTTTCGCCGTCCCTAGTCGGGTTTCGCCGTCCATAGTCGGGCACCCGAGGAAACTTTTTCTCACCGCACGCGTCATCGCTTGCAGCGCGCACGTGTCGTGCCTATGCTCGGGCAGTCGTGTCGAGCGCACGTACGTCCGCCTTCGTCCGTCCGATCGTCCTCACCGTCCCCGGCGCCATCCGACCGTTCGACGTCTCCATGCCGCTCGCTGGCACCCCGATTGCGACCGACTGATGAGCATGCCCCACGGCGGGTTCTTCTCGGTCGATTCGCTGCGCGGCGTGTGGGCGCTGGTCGTCGACAGTAACCCGCGGGGCCGGGAGACGCTGCGCGAGATCCTCACCTACTGCGGCGCGCTGGTGACGCCGACCGCCTCGGTGAACGACGCGCTCGCGGTGATGCGCCAGGTGAAGCCCGACGTGCTCATCGTGGCCCTGACCGACGACGACGGGTTCGGATTCATTCGCGGCGTGCGCAACCTCAAGCCCGAGTACGGAGGCGTGGTGCCCGCCATCGCGATCGCGCGCGAGGCCGACGACGACCTGGTGCGGTTGAGCGGCTACCAGGGGTGCCTGCGCACCCCGCTCGATCCGTGGGGGCTTTGCCGGCTCGTCTCGAGCCTGATGACGGTGAGTTGATGCCATGCCGTGCGGTCACACAGGCGCCGTAGTCACCATGGGGCGACACGACCCGCTGCCCGGCGACGCGTTGGCGGGCGTCCATGTCCTGATCATCGACGACGATCCGGAGGCGCGGGACCTCATCGGGACCGTGCTGCGCTACTGCGGGGCCCTGGTGAGCGCCGTTGCCAGCGCCGCCGAGGGACTCGAGACACTGCAGCGCGTCCTGCCCGACGTGATCGTGTGCGACATCGCGATGCCGCTGCACGACGGCTACTGGTTCGTGACGTCGCTCCGGGCGCTGCCGCTCGAGGCCGGCGGCGGGCTGCCGGTCATCGCCATCACCGCCCACGGCGCCACCCACGGTCCCGACCGCACGCTGCCCGCCGGCTTCCAGGCCCACATCCGCAAGCCCATCGATCCCTGGGAGCTCTGCCGCGTCGTCGCCGCCATGACCCGCAGGTCGTAGCCGCCCCGACTCCCGCCGAAGCGAAGATCAGACGGCCAGCGCGTACCCGTCGCGGCGCGGGTCGGCCCCGGCCATGAGCGCGCCGGAATCCGGGTCGCGCGCGATGCCCTGGCCCCCGCCGACCACCCACGACCAGTCGTCGAGCACATTGAGCTCGTGACCGCGGGCGGCGAGGCCGGCCCGCGTGCCCTCGTCCAGGCGTCCCTCCACATCCACCAGGCGGTCGCGGTACACGCGCAGGCGCGGGGCCTCGATCGCCTCCTGGACGTTCATGTCGAACTCGAGGACGTTGAGCAGCATCTGCGGCTGCGTCTGCAAGATGCCGTACGAGCCCGGGGTGCCGATCGACAGCCGGAAGGCGCCGTCACGGAAGACCTGGGTCGGCGACATCATGGTGCCAGACTTGCGCCCGGGCTTGAGCACGTTGGGCGAGGCCGGGTCGCGGTCCGCCCACTTGAGGATGTTGTTGAGCACGATGCCGGTGCCGGGCACGGCGAAGCCGGAGCCGAACGGCGCCCCCAGCGTCTGCGTGACCGACACCACCATGCCCTCGCCGTCCGCGCACGCGAAGTGGGTGGTCTGCTCGTTCTCGAACTTCGCCGGGTGCCCCTCGGCGATCTGGCCAGCCAGCGTGCGCGCGTCGTAGCGCTCGCCCTCGCTCACCGCCGCCCGCCGGCCGTCGATGCGCGCGCGCTGCGCGGCCGCGTAGGCCTTGGAGAGCAGCCCCGCCATCGGCGCCCCCTCGCCGTACGCGTAGGCGAGGCGATCGGCCGAGCCGAGCTTGATGGCCTCGATCAGGTGGTGCAGGTAATCGATCGAGTTGTGCCCCCACCCGCGCAGGTCGTAGCCCTCCAGGATGTTCAGCGTCTCCAGCATCTGGAAGGCCGAGAACGGCGCCGGCATCGAGCACACCTGCGCCCCGCGGTACGTGATCGTGGCCGGCTGCCGCCAGACCGGCTCGAAGGCGGCCAGGTCTTCCTCGGTCAGCCACCCACCCGCCTCTTGCACCGCCCGGGTGATCGCCCTGGCGATGGGCCCGCGGTAGAAGGCCTCGAGCCCACCCTCGGCCACCTGCCGCAGCGTCGCCGCCAGGTCCTTGTACGTCGACACCGCGCCGGCCCGGGGGCCGCCATTCGGCCAGTAGAGCCGCTCGGCCTCCCGCGAGACCCGCAGCGTCTCGCGGGCGCCCGTGAAGAAGTCGACGTTCTTGAACGTCAGCGGCACCCCGCGCTCGGCGTGGCCGATGGCCGGCTCCAGCACGGTCGCGCGCGGCAGTCGTCCGAAGCGCGCATGAGCGGTGAGCCAGCCGCCCAGGTTGCCAGGCGTCGCGCACGCCTTGGGTCCGGTGGCCTGCTCGGCCTCGGTGCAGCGGGTGACGTCGGCCGCCCGCGGGGCGGCGCCGATGAAGTCCAGCACGTGGCGCTCGCCGTTGGGCCGGGACACGAGCATGAGCCCGATACCGCCGATGCTCGACATGAACGGCTCCACGACGTTGAGCGTGGAGCCGACGGCGACGGCGGCGTCGACCGCGTTGCCGCCGGCCAGCAGCGTCTGGATGCCGGCCATCGAGGCCAGCGGGTGCGCGGAGGCGACGGCCCCGCGAGTGCCCATCACGGTCGGACGGTAGGCGCGGCGATGGGGCGGCATGGTGGTCTCCTAGGCGGCGCGCTGGCGCTCGGTGGCCAGACCCCGGATCTTGGGGTCGAGCATGTCGCGCAGGCCGTCGCCGAACAGGTTGAGTCCGAAGATCGTGAGCATGATGGCGACCCCGGGGTAGAGCACGAGCCACGGCGCCTGCTGGATGTACAGACGTCCCTCGGCCAGGATCACGCCCCACGAGGGCACGTAGGGCGGCACGCCGACACCGAGGAAGGACAGCGCGGCCTCGGTCAGCACGGCCGCCGCGAACACGAACGAGCCCTGCACGATCACCGGCGACATGCAGTTGGGCAGCACGTGCCGCGTGATCAGGAAGAAGTCGGAGACGCCCAGCGCGCGGGCGGCCTCCACGTAGGTGGTCTCCCGGATGACCAGCACCGAGCCGCGCACCACGCGGGCCACCCGCGGCGAGTACACGACAGCCGATGGCCACGATGACGTTGATCACGCTGGGGCCGAGGGCGGCCATGAGCGCGATGGCCAGCACGATGGCCGGGAAGGCCATGAGACCGTCCATCACCCGCATGACCACGTTGTCGAGGCGGCGATAGTAGCCGGCCACCACCCCGCAGACGACGCCGACCGCGAACGAGAGCACGACGACGGCGAGGCCGACCAGCAGCGACAGGCGGGCGCCGTAGACCACGCGGGCCCACACGTCGCGCCCGACGTCGTCGGTGCCGAACCAGTGGGCCCGGCCCGGCGCGGCCAGCCGGCCGGCCACGTCCATGTGGGCCGGGTTGCCGGCGATCAGCGGCGCCAGGATGCCGAGCCCCAGCATCAGGAGCATGAGGAGGGCCCCGGCCAGCGTGGTCTTGCGTCGGGTCAGCAGCACGAACCAGCGCGGCCGCGGGGAGGGACGGGCGGCGTCGGGACGGGGCAGCGCGATGACGCTCACGACCGGCCGCTCACTGGTACTTCACCCGGGGGTCGAACAGGATGTAGGACAGGTCGACGGCGAGGTTGATCAGCATGTACATGCCGGCGATGCACAGCACCACGCCCTGGATCACCGGGTAGTCGCGCCGGAGGACGGCCGAGATGATGAGCCGGCCGAGCCCCGGGATGTTGAAGACGGTCTCCACCACCACCGCCCCCGAGATCAGGATGGCGAACGTGATGCCGATGATGGTCACCGTGGGGATCATCGCGTTCTTGAGGGCGTGCTTGTAGATGACCGACCGCTCGCCCAGCCCCTTGGCCCGGCCGGCGGTGATGAACTGCTCGCGCAGCACGTCGAGCATCGACGAGCGGGCGATGCGGGCGATGAGCGCCGACTGCACGAGGCCGAGCGCAAAGCGCCGGCAGCACCAGCGAGCGCAGCGTCTTCAGCCAGCCCGTACTCCAGCGGCGAGTAGCCGGCCACCGGGAACCAGCCGAGCCACACCGAGAAGAACAGGATGAAGAGCAGGCCCAGCAGGAAGTTGGGGATCGACACCCCGAGGAGCGCGATGACCATGAGCACCTGATCGGTCGGCGTGTTGTGGTAGCGGGCCGAGATGACGCCGGCCGGCACGCCGATCAGCGATCGAGATGACGATGGCGAACAGCGTCAGCAGCAGCGTCGGCTCGACGCGATCGAGGATGGCCTCGGTCACCGGCTTGCGCAGGAAGATCGACTGGCCGAGGTCGCCCTGGACCAGGCGCCCGAACCACCGCACGAGCTGCACCGGCATCGGCGCGTCGAGGCCGAGCTGCTTCTCGATGCGCTCCACGTCGGCGCGGGTGGCGTCGGGCCCGGCGATGACGGAGGCGGGATCGCCGGGGGCCAGGTGGATCAGGATGAAGGCCACCGTCGCCACCACCAGCGCCACCGGCAGCAGCGCGAGCAGGCGGCGCAGGACGTAGGTCTTCACGCGCGGATCACTTCAGCCACACGTTCCACAGGTTCATCTCGTTGGTCGCGCGATATCCCTGCACTTCCTTGCGGACCGCGGTGAGACCGAAGTAGTCGCCGAACTTCACACGGCCGACGTCCTCGTAGAAGAGGGTCTGCACCTTCTCCCACATGGCCCGCCGCTTCCGGGGGTCGCTCTCGCGGGCGAGCGCCTCCATCCACTGCTCCTTGTCCTCGTGACACCACCAGCCCGGCCAGGCGCAGCTGGTCGCCGGTGCTGAACGCGGGCTCCGGGTTGAACGTGATCCCGGTGGAGAACACGTCCCACACCTCCGGCTTGTTGCGCCGTTGCACCAGCGTGGCCCAGTCGACCACCTGGAGGTCCACCTTGAACCCGGCCGCCTCCAGCTGCTGCTTGGCCACCAGCGCGTTCTTGTACATCCACTGGTATTCCTTCGTGGTGATCCAGCGGACCGGCTGGCCGGCGTAGCCGGCGTCGGCGAGGAGCTTCTTGGCCTTGGCCGGGTTCTTCTGGTTGTAGAGCTCGCCCGCCACCCGGCTGTGCCACTGCGGCTGCTCGGCGAACGACAGGCCGGGGTCGAGGCGGTAGAACGCCTTGTTGCCGAAGCCGGCCGCCATGATCGGCTCCATGTCGAGCGCGGCCTGGAAGGCCTGGCGGACGCGCTTGTCGGTCATGAGACCCTGCTTGTGGTTCAGCACCGCGGTGGTCCAGCCCTCGGGCTTGCTGATGGCCGCCACCACGGCCGGCATGGTCTTCATCCGGTCGTACTGGTCCTGCTGGATCTGCTGCCCGAAGTGGTACTCGCCCGTCTCCACCCCGGCCAGCCGCACGGCCACGTCCGGCACCGGGATGAACAGGATCTCGTCGAGGTACGCGGTGCGCTTGCCGCCGAAGCCCTCGGGCGCGTCGGTCCGCGCGGCGTACTCCTTGAAGCGGGCCAGCCGACGTGGCGGTCGGGCTTGTGCTCGACGAAGCGGTAGGGCCCGGTGCCGATGAACTCCTTGATCTGGTTGTCGCCGGCGGCGTCCATGATCTCCTTCGGATAGATCACGGCGCCGCTGTTCGGCCGGGCCAGCCCCATCAGCAGCGCGCCCGACGGCTCCTTGAGGTACATCGCCACCGTGTACGGGTCCTTGGCCTCGACCCCCTCGACATTGCGCCAGAACTGCTTGCCCGGGGTGGCCAGCTGCCCCAGCGCTTGAGCGAGGCGCACGACGTCGGCCGCGGTGAGCTCCTTGCCGTTGTGGAACTTCACGCCGCGGCGCAGCTTGAAGGTGTATGTGCGGCCGCTGTCGCCGACGGCGTGGCTGTCGACCAGCAGGGGGACGGCGTTGTAGCTCTTGTCGTAGGTGTAGAGCCCCTCGTAGACGTGCCAGGTGATCTGCTGGACGATGACGGCGGTCGTGGTGTGCAGGTCGAGCGTGGGCGGCTCGCCGATCATCGCGGCCTTGAACACGCCGCCCATGCGGGGCTGGTCCTGGGCGCCCGCCGAGGCGGCCCCGAGGGCGAGAACGACGAGCACGAGGACGGCAGCAATGAGGCGAGGCATGTCGGGCTCCTTTTCTCTCGGGCGTGAGCGAACCGCGGCGGCGGAATTATAGCATCGGCCTCTCGTTCAGCCGGCGCAGGGCCCAGCCCCGCGCCTCGGCTTCGAGCACGGTGAGCGCCCCGTAGTCCTGCCCGAAGGCCAGCAGCCGTCCCAGCGGCAGCCCGAACACGTGGCAGAGCAGCGCGCGGTTGGTGCCGCCGTGGGCCACGATGGCGATCGACCGACCCGCGTGAGCCGCCGCGATGGACTCGAATGCGGGCACCGCCCGGGCCACTAGGTCGGGCACGCTCTCGCCCTCGGGAAACGGAAACTCTCCCACCCGGGCCATCCAGTCGGCAAACGCCTCCGGCTCACGGGCACGGATCTCGGCGGCGGTGAGGCCGTCCCACCGGCCCATCGCCATCTCGCGCAGCGCCGGCAACGGCAGCGGCGTCAGCCCGTGCGGGGTGGCGATGATCTCGGCGCTGCGACGCGCGCGCGCCAGGTCACTGGAGAACACGGCGGCCAGCTCCACGCCGCGCAGCCGCGTCGCCTGGGCGGCGCACTGGCGCTCGCCGATGGCCGACAGCGGCACGTCAAGGTGGCCGATGAAGCGGCGCGTCTCGGCGCCGACCACCTCGCCGTGGCGCAGCAGGTAGATCACGCTTGGGCCCCGAGCCAGGCGAGCACCGTCAGGAGCACGACCAGCTCCGAGCCCTCGACGGCGGCGCCGAATGCGTCGCCGGTGAGGCCGCCCAGCTCGGCGGGCCAGGAACGCCGCGGCGGCGACGGCCGCCCCCAGCGCGAGCGCCATCGCGACCACGCCGGCCGGCCCCAGCGCGACGAACGTCACGAGCAGCGCGACGGCCACCGCCAGCGACGCGCCCAGCCGGCCCACGCTCGCGACGAACGCGGCCCCCTGCCCCTCGGCCCGCGCGGCGCCGAAGAGTCGGGCCAGCACGGGCGGCGCGACCCGCGCGATGGCGGGCGCCGCCAGCAGCACGCGCCATCGCACCGAGGACGGCAGCTCGGCGACAGCCACGGCCTCGAGCATCAGGAAGAGGACGAGGCCGGCGGCGCCGAAGGTACCGATGCGGCTGTCACGCATGATGGCCAGGCGATGCTCGCGGTCGCGGCCGGCCAGTCCGTCCAGACAGTCGGCGAGACCGTCGAGATGCAGGCCACCGGTGACGACCTTCCACGCGACCACGACGAGCACGGCGGCCGGCAGCGGCGGGAGCATCCGCCCCATCACCTGATCGACGAGCACGAGCAGCCCACCGAGCCCCAGCCCCACCACGGGAAACCACCCGGCGGCTCGCCCGGGGGCGTCCGGCTCGCCGTGAGGCTCGCGGGGCATCGGCACGATGGTGAGATAGCGGATGGCGCGGACCAGTTCCGACACGGGCCCGAATCTAGCACGGCGCTCGACAACCGTCTGAAAACGTGGGGCTTTTTGCGACCGCGGGGCCACTGTCGGCGGACTTTCTCTTGACGCTGTTCTCCGGGCTAAGTACCTTGGTTTTTAGGTCATTTCGACCCAGTCACCGGCGAATCACAAGAGGATCACGTCATGAGCGTGAGCAGTGTCGCTGAACAGTGGGTCGACGGCGTCGCCGGGCTCACGCAGCCCGCGCGCGTCGTCTGGTGCGATGGCTCGAAGCCCGAGTACGACTCCCTCGTCCAGGCCATGCTGGCGGACGGCACGCTCTTGCCACTGAACCCCCGGACCTATCCCGATTCCTACCTGCACCGGAGCAACCCGAGCGACGTCGCGCGCACCGAGCAGCTGACGTTCATCTGTACGCGCGACAAGCAGGACGCCGGCCCCACGAACAACTGGATGGCGCCGGCGGAGGCCAAGAGCCGGGCGGGCGGCTATCTGAAGGGCGCGATGCGCGGCCGCACGATGTACGTCATCCCCTACCTCATGGGCCCGGCCGGCTCCACGATGAGCCGCGTGGGAATCATGGTGACCGACAGCGCGTACGTCGTGGCGAGCATGCACATCATGACGCGGGTGGGCCAGGTGGCGCTCGCGGCCATGCGAAGCGGCGACGACTTCATCGGCGGCGTCCACTCGCTGGGCGATCTCTCCCCCGACCGCCGGCTGATCATGCACTTCCCGGAGGAGAAGCTGATCTGGAGCGTGGGCTCCGGCTACGGCGGCAACGCGCTGCTGGGCAAGAAGTGCCACGCGCTCCGGCTGGCGTCGTCCCAGGCGCGCCAGGAGGGCTGGCTCGCCGAGCACATGCTGATCATCGGCGTCGAGGACCCCGAGGGCCGCGTCACCTACCTGGCCGGGGCGATGCCGAGCGCCTCCGGCAAGACCAACCTGGCCATGGCGGTCTCGCAGCTGCCGGGCTGGCGCGTGTGGACGGTGGGCGACGACATCGCGTGGATGCACGTGGACGCCAGCGGCCAGCTGCGCGCCATCAACCCCGAGCGCGGCTTCTTCGGCGTGGCGCCCAACACCAGCCCCAAGACCAATCCCAACGCCACCGCCATGGTCCGCTCGAACACGATCTTCACCAACGTGGCGCTCACGCCCGATCGGGAGCCGTGGTGGGAGGGCCTCACGCCCGATGCGCCGCGCGG
Source organism: uncultured Candidatus Rokubacteria bacterium (assembly GCA_963827505.1). Taxonomy (GTDB): domain Bacteria; phylum Methylomirabilota; class Methylomirabilia; order Rokubacteriales; family CSP1-6; genus AR5. Next base: position 366,372 of record CAWHBD010000002.1, read on the forward strand.
GATGGAAGACTGGCAGGGCCGCGCGTGGGACCCGGGCACGGGCCCGGCCGCGCATCCCAACTCGCGCTTCACGGTACCGGTCGCCCAGTGCCCGTCGGTGTCGCCGCACTGGGAGGACCCGCAGGGCGTGCCGATCTCCGGCCTGATCTTCGGCTCGCGGCGCACGCAGACCATCCCGCTCGTGTTCGAAGCCTTCGACTGGAACCACGGCGTCTTCCTCGGCTCGGCCATGAGCACGGAGACGACGGCGGCCATCACCGGCAAGGTCGGCGTGGTCCGCCGCGACCCGATGGCGATGATCCCGTTCTGCGGCTACAACATGGCCGATTACTTCAGTCACTGGCTATCCCTGCAGCCGCGCCTGACCCGCCCGCCCCGCCTCTTCCGGGTGAACTGGTTCCGCAAGGACGCCGCCGGCAAGTTCCTCTGGCCCGGCTACGGCGAGAACGTGCGCGTGCTCAAGTGGATGGTCGAGCGCATCCGCGGTGGCGGGCAGGCCCGGGAGACGCCGGTGGGCTTCGTCCCCGCCGACGGTGCCCTGGACCTCGGCGGGCTCAGCGTCAGCCCGGCCCAGCTTCGCGAGGCGCTGCGCTGTGATGCCGGCGAGTGGCTGCCGGCGCTACAGGATCTCGAGGAGTTCTACGGCTCGTTCGGCTCGCGGCTGCCGGCGACGATCGCCAAGCAGCTGGCGGTGACGCGGAAGAAGTTCGAAGCCTGACCGGCCCTCACATCGCGGCGCGCGTCGCGAGCGGACGGATGCGCTGGAGCTCCCGCTCGACGTCGTACAGACCGGGCCGGAGCTCGACGGCTCGCTGGAACGACGCCACCGCGCGCGCGTAGTCGCCCGTTCCGCTGTAGGCCCAGCCCAGCGCGTAGTACGGCCACCAGTGGCCGGGCTGCATGGTCCGGGCGCGCTCCAGGTAGGCGATGCCCTCCGCCCGCCGTCCCTGCGCGGCCAGCGAGTGGCCGAGCAGCATGTACACGTGGGCGTCCTCTCGCCTCGGCGCCACGTCGGCCAGCGTCGTCACCACGTCCGCAAAGCGATCGCGCGCGGTCAACAGCCGAGCGATCCGCACCGGGAAGGTCCGATCGTCGGGAAAGCGGCGCGCGTACTCCCGGGTCGTGATCGCGGCCTCCGTGAAACGGCCGAGCCGCACGTAGAAGTCCGCCAGGTCTCTGCGGATCTGGCCGGCGTCGGGAGCGACAGCAAGGATCGCGCGACTGTGCTTCTCGACGTCGGCCTCGATGCCAGACACCCAGGGCGTTCCATAGAAGCCCGAGCGCACCGACACCACCACCGCCTGCCCGCCCCACAGGCGCTCGCGCTCCTCCGGGCGGATCACGATCCGCTCGAGCTGACCGGGGCGGCGCCAGGACTGGACGTCGGCCCACCCGAACGGCACCCGGATCCCGATCCCGGCCTCGTCCATGCCGAGCCGCACGATCTCGGTGGAGTGATGCGCCGGTTCGGAGACGTCGAACTTGCCGTTGGTGAACAGGAACAGGCCGTAGAAGCAGACGCCGAGGATGGCGAGCGCACAGACGCGGTAGCCGATGGCGACGACGGACAGCCGACGATCCCGGACCCGGACCCCGCGCAGCATGGCGTGCAGCCAGAAGGCGAGCGTGAGGCCCATGCAGGCTCCGGCCACGCCGGCCAGGACGACGGTGACGTATCGGCTGGGGGTCCGATAGACGAACTGCGCCCACACCGACCAGCCGGCCAGCGCGCTCAGGGCGAGATCGGCGACGGTGATGCGGGCGATCCGCAGCATGCCCCTCATTGCCCGCGGCTCGCGCTGCGCTGGACGCCGCGCAAGTGCTCTTGCAGGGACAAGCCCTCCACGTTGTCGGGATCGCGCATGAGCACCTCGGCGAGGCACGCGCTGGCCTGGGCCCGGCGACCGGTCTCCACGTAGAGCGAGCAGAGGCCGACCACGTGGCCGACGTCACGGCCGCCGAGGGCGTACCCCAACTCGTATTCCCGAAGCGCGTCGGCCCAGCGTCGCGCGTTGCCGTGGATGCTGCCCAGACCGAAGTGCGGACCCGGCCGGAGCGGGTCGAGCGCGATGGCGCGCTGATAGGCCGCCAGGGCCTCCTCCTCGCGGCCGAGTCGCAGCAGCACGTGGCCGATGCCGTCCTCCAGCTCCGCCGTGCGCGGAGCGAGCGTCGCCGCTTGCTGGTAACTCTGGAGCGCGCGCGGGTAGTCGCCCAGGTGGAGCAGCACCGCGCCCTGGCGCCCCCACGCCTCGGCGTCACTGGCGTCGCGGACCACGCTCGCCTCGGCCAGCACCAGCGCCTGGCGGTAGTCGCCCAGCTTCTGCACGAGGAGGCCGTGGAGCGTGGCGGCGACGAAGGGGTCGTGGGGCTCGGCGTCGAAGGCCGCCCGGGTGAGCCGATACGCCTCGGCGAGCTCGCCGCGATCGCTGCGATGACGGGCGACGCCGAGGAGCGCGGCCGTGTTGCGCGGATTCACGGCCAGGGCCTGCTGCAGCCGCGCGAGCACCGCCGTCGGCCGCCCTTGCTTGACATCGATCATGGCCAGCGTCACGTGGGCGTCGTCGGCACGGTCGCCGATCTCGATCGCCCGCTGAGCGTAGCGCGTCGCCGGACCGGCCTGGCCGGGATCGTAGATCCGCAGATAGCGATGCAGGTGGGCCAGCAGGCAATTCGACCGCGCCTGGAAGGGCCGATCGTCGAGATCGCCGGTGGCCTCCAGCACCGCCAAGAACACGGTGGCCCGTCGCTCGGCCTTCTCGTAGCGCAACGCCCGCTTCAGAGCGTCGACGGCCGCGGGGGCCGAACCCTGGCGGGCGTGGGCGACGGCCGTCACCAGGAGCGCGTCATAGTCGTCTCGCCGCGTCGCCAGCACGCGGCCGGCCAGCGCCACCGCCGAGGCCCAATCGCGACGGGCCAGCGCGATTTCGGCCTGCGTCAGCACCGGCTCGGGGTCGGTGGGAGCGATCTGCGCCTCTGCCCGCGCGCGACTCTCCGCCTGCTCGAGATCGCCTCTCGCCAGGAGGAGCGACGACGTCAGCGTCGCCCCACCCGACGCCCGGCGTCGGAGCTCTTCACGATAGGCGCGGGCGGCACCGCCGTAGTCGCCGGCCAGGTAGTGCGCCAGCCCCCGCATCGACGGCCACGAGCGCCCGAAGAAGCGGCCGCTCATCCGGCCGAGATGATCGAAGGCGAGCAGCAGAAGGACGACGATCGCCCCGGTGAGCAGCAGGGTCTGCGTGCGCGGCTTCATAGGTGGGCGCCCGATCGTGCAAGGGCCACACCAATTGTTCCGCTCGTGACGGCGAGGGGTTGGCGCGCGGGTGGGTCAATCCGGCCCGGCACCGTGTCGCCGCGATGACGTCGCGTCCAGGCCCTGACGCGCTACACCGGCAACACGGGATTGCGGCGCGGGGGGAAGACCTGGGCCTTGCTCTCGGCGTAGCCCAGCCGCTTGATCAGCTCGTCGCGCAGGGTCGAACCCGGCACGATGTCGTCGACCAGCATCTCCGAGGCGAGCTTGTAGACGTCGACGTCCTTCGCGTACTCGTCGCGCTTGGCCTTCACGAACGCCGCCCGCTCGGCCTCTGGCAGCTCCATGATCTTGTTGTAGTAGACGGCGTTCACGGCGGGCTCCGGCCCCATGATCGCGATCTGGCCCTGGGGCAGCGCCAGCACGGCGTCGGGCTCGAAGGCGGGACCGCACATCGCGTAGAGCCCGGCGCCGTAGCACTTGCGCACGATGACGCAGATCTTCGGCACCGTCGCCTGCGAGGTCGCGAAGACCATCTTGGCGCCGTGGCGGATGATGCCTTGCCGCTCGACCTTGGTGCCGACCATGAACCCCGCGACGTCGGAGAGGTAGACGAGCGGGATGTTGAACGCGTTGCAGAGCCAGATGAACCGCGCGGCCTTGTCGGAGGAGTCCACCATCAGCACGCCGCCCTTGACCTTGGGCTGATTGGCCACGATGCCGACCGCCCGGCCCCCGAGCCGGGCGAGCCCCACGATGATCTCGCCCGCGAAGAGCCGCTTGATCTCGAAGAACGAGCCCGCGTCGACGACGCCGGTCGATCACCTCGTACATGTCGAACCACTTGCGCTGGTCGTAGGGCACGATGTCCTCGATGGCGCGGCCGGGCTTCGGCTCGGCGGCGCTGCGATGCGGGGCCGGTGCTCGCTGGTACGAGGCCGGCATGTAGGACGAGGTAGCGCTTGGCCAGCTCGATGGCCTCCTCGTCGGAGGCGGCCAGCACGTCGCCGCAGCCCGAGACCGTCGCAGTGCATGCGCGCGCCGCCCAGCTCCTCCAGCGTCGTCTTCTCGCCGATGGCCATCTCGACCATGCGGGGCGCTGCCGACGTAGAGCGAGGCCTTGCCGTCGACCATGATCACGAGATCGGTGAGCGCGGGCAGGTAGGCCGAGCCCGGCCGGCGACGGCCCGAACAGGATGCACACCTGGGGGACCACGCCGGAGAGCTGGACCTCGTTGTAGAAGATGCGGCCGGCGTGGAAGCGGCCAGGGAAGATCTTGATCTGCTCGGAGATGCGACCGCCGGCGGCGTCGACCAGGTAGAGCAGCGGGATCTGCAGCCGCTGCGCGCCTTCTCCTGGATGCGGACGATCTTCTGCACCGTCTTCTCGCCCCAGGAGCCGGCCTTCACCGTGTAGTCGTTGGCCATGATGCACACGGTGCGGCCGCCCACCCGCCCCACGCCGGTGACGACGCCGTCGGCCGGCGTGTCCGCCTCCTGGTTGCGGGCGAAGAGCCAGTCCTCCTGGAACTCGGTGCCCGGATCGAGCAGGAGCTTGAGGCGGTCGCGCACGAAGAGCTTGCCCTCGGCGCGGAGCTTGTCGCGATAGCTGCACGTGGCCCTGCTCGATCCGCGCGCGTTCCTGGAAGTAGCGTTCCTCACCCTGGCTCATGGCGGTCTATTATAGAGGTCCGTCACGGGAGGACACGATGACCGACCAGGAGGCGGCCGCCCTCGGGGCCGCAGCCCTCGCCGAGGTGAAGTCGGGCCACGTGGTGGGGCTGGGCACCGGCCAGGCCGCCACCGCGTTCATTCACGCCCTCGGCCGCGCGGTCAAGGACGGGCTAGCCGTCACCGGCGTGCCCACCTCGGAGGCCAGCGCCACGCTTGCCCGGCGGCTTGGCATCCCGCTGATCGACGAGCCGGTGGCGCTCGACGTCGCAGTGGACGGCGCCGACGAGGTCGATCCCCGGCTGGACCTTATCAAGGGCTACGGCGGCGCGCTGGTGCGCGAGAAGATCGTGGCGGCCGCGGCACGCCGCTTCATCGTGCTGGTCGGCGCCGAGAAGCTCGTCAAGACCCTCGGTGGCCGCGGCCGGCTCCCGGTCGAGGTCGTGCCCTTCGCGATGCCGTTCGCCCGCCGCCGCCTCACCGAGCTCGGCCATCCGCCGGTGGTGCGCGTCAAGGACGGCACCCCCGTCGTCACCGACAACGGCAACCTCATCCTCGACGCCGCGGTGGGCTCGATCCCCGACCCTGCCCTGCTCGATGCGACGTTGCGCGCGATCCCGGGCGTGGTCGGCACCGGACTCTTCGTGGGCATGGCCCACACCGTCCTGGTCTGGGACGACGGCCGCGCCCGCGCCCTCACACGCGATTGACAGCATTGGGGGCTCCGGACGCCCCCATGCCGAGAGGAGACCCCGTGCCCACAGCAACCGAATCGGTGACCCGCCGTCCCGCCTGGCAGGCTCTCGAGGCGCACTACCAGCAGATGAAGGACGTGCACCTGCGGGCGCTCTTCGCCCAGGATGCCGCGCGCGGCGAGCGGCTCGTCGCCGAGGGCGCCGGGCTCACCCTCGATTACTCCAAGAACCGCGTGACCGACGAGACGCTGCGGCTGCTGGTCGAGCTCGCCGACACCTCCGGCGTGGCCACCCGGCGGGATGCGATGTTCCGCGGCGAGAAGATCAACATCACCGAGAAGCGCGCGGTCCTGCACGTCGCCCTGCGGGCGCCGCGGGGCGAGTCGATCGTGGTCGACGGTGAGGACGTGGTGCCCGCCGTCCACGCCGTGCTCGACCGCATGGCCGACTTCGCCACCCGGGTGCGGAGCGGGGCCTGGAAGGGCCACACGGGCCGGCGCATCAAGAACGTCGTCAACATCGGCATCGGCGGCTCCGACCTCGGTCCCGCCATGGCCTACGACGCGCTCCGGCCCTACGCCGACCGCGCCCTCACCGTGCGCTTCGTGTCCAACGTCGACCCCGCCGACTTCAGCGAGGCCACGGTGGACCTCGACCCGGCCGAGACGCTGTTCGTCGTCGCCTCCAAGACGTTCACCACGCTGGAGACGCTGACCAACGCCAGAGTCGCTCGCGACTGGACGCTGGCCACGCTCAAGAACGAGCAGGCCGTGGCCAAGCACTTCGTGGCCGTCTCCACCAACGCCGCCGAGGTCTCGAAGTTCGGCATCGACACCGCCAACATGTTCGGTTTCTGGGACTGGGTGGGCGGGCGCTACTCGTACGACTCGGCCATCGGCCTGTCACTGATGGTCGCCATCGGCCCCGAGCACTTCCGAGCGATGCTGGGCGGCTTTCGCGCCATGGACGAGCACTTCCGCTCGACCCCGTTCGCGCGCAACCTGCCGGTCCTGCTCGGCCTGCTCGGCATCTGGTACAACGACTTCTTCGGCGCCCAGACCCACGCCGTTCTGCCCTACAGCCACTATCTCGGCCGGCTGTCCGCCTATCTACAGCAGCTCGACATGGAGTCCGACGGCAAGTCGGTCGACCTCGACGGCAACCGCGTCACCTACCAGACCGGCCCCATCGTGTGGGGCACCCCCGGCACCAACGGTCAGCACGCGTACTACCAGCTCATCCACCAGGGCACCAAGCTCATCCCCAGCGACTTCATCGGTTTCCACCAGACGACCACGCCCTTGCTCGAGCAGCACGACCAGCTCATGGCCAACTTCTTCGCCCAGACCGAAGCCCTCGCCTTCGGCAAGACCGCCCAGGAAGTCGCCGCCGAAGGCGTTCCGGATTTCCAGGTCCCCCACCGCACCTTCGAGGGCAACCGCCCCACCAACACCATCCTCGCCGCCCGCCTGACCCCGGCGACCCTCGGCGCCCTCATCGCCCTCTACGAGCACAAGGTCTTCGTCCAAGGCACCGTCTGGCGCATCAACTCCTTCGACCAGTGGGGTGTCGAGCTCGGCAAGGCCCTCGCCAACCGAATCATCCCCGAACTCGCCACCCAGACAGACCCCAAGCTCACGCACGACAGCTCCACGAACACCCTGATCCGAAAACATAGGAAGGGCCGCCAAACCAGCTGATCCGCAACGAACCTTGGCGCCGGCGCAGCCGGCGCCCGGGGAGGTCCGGAGGGGCCCCGCCCCTCCGTTCGTTCTCCCCACTCACCGTCCGAATCACCGCCGAATCCGGTGCCGGCGCAGCCGGCACCCCGGGGAGGTCCGGAGGGGGCCCCGCCCCCTCCGTTCTCCCCTCACGCCAAGGGAGCCCGAGCGCCGAGAAGGGTGCAGATGCGAGGCGACGAGGAGTGCGCGACTGAGACGTGGCCCGGCCACGTCGCAGGGAGCGCACGACGAGTCAACGAAGCAGATGCGCCCTTATCGGCGCTCGGGCGTGGCGGACGGGTTCGCGTTCGCCCACACCACAATAATCAAGACCCCATCCCCATGCCTCGGCCCACCGATCACCGCCGGACTCCCCCGCGCCGCCCGTATGTCGGTGACCAGCTCCGTCATATCCCCCCGCACCAGCCGCACCCGCATCCGCACCGTATCCCCCGCTACCGACTCCGGCAGCAACTCCAGCCTCCGCTCGCCCGGAATCGTCCACACCTGCAACGTCCCCACCGCCACCTCCGCCCGATACCGCTCCAGCGACGCATACTCGCGGTACCGGAACAGCTGCCGCAGCTTCGGGATGAACGCCACCATGCGCTCGTCGCCGGCCGCCGGCGCCGCGTGCACCCCCGCCGGCAACGGCGCGTCGGTACCGAGGAGCACCCGGGCCCCGAAGCGCACGATCGGGTCGCCGGCCTGCACCGGGCGCGGAGCCGTCGCGGCCAGCAGCGCCCCGAAGACGAGCAGCGCGAGCAGCAAGGGCTTCAGCGCGTCCCGAAGCCGCTTGCGAGCGTTGTGCAGGCGTGACATGACGGTCCCCATCGGTATCTCGAGTGTGTCCGCGATCTCGCGGTAGGACAAGCCTTCCAGATCGCTCAGCACGATGATCTTCCGGTGGTGCTCGGGCAGCATCGCGAGCGCCTCGTCGATCTTGCGGCGCTGCTCGCGACGGGCGGCGGCGACGTCGGGCGCCTCGTCCGCGGAGTTCTGATCGGCCAGTACACGGTCCCAGTCCTCCTCCGGCACCCGCTCGGTTCCGAACGCGCGCCCACGGGCGCCGCGCGATCGCGCCCGGTCGGCGGCGACGTTCATCACGATCCGGTAGAGCCACGTGTAGAACGCCGACTGCCCGCGGAAGGACGGCAGCGCCTGGTAGGCCCGGATGAACGCCTCCTGCGCCACGTCCCACGCCTCCTCGCGATCACGTAGGAAGTTGTAGGCCAGGCGCCAGACGCGCTGGCGGTACTTCTCGACCAGCGGCTCGAAGGCCGTCAGGTCGCCTGCGCGACATCGCTCGATCAGGGCGGCGTCGTCGTTGTCCACAGACCGTCACCTACCGACTCCGCCCGTCACGCGTTAGACGCGCGGCCGACGGCGCTGATTCACGCGCGGGTGGGGCCGGGCCTCGTCCAGGCCGAGCAGGGCGTCGAGGCCGAGCACGTAGCTCCGGGGGCCGAAGCCAGCGATCTGTCCGCGCGCCACAGCCGCGATGACCGAGTGCCGGCGGAACTCCTCGCGGCCGTGGACGTTCGACAGGTGGACCTCGACGACGGGCAGTGGGATGGCGGCGACGGCGTCGCGCAGCGCGATCGAGTAGTGGGTAAAGGCGCCGGGATTGAAGACCACGCCCGCGAACCCTTCCCGCTCGGCCCCCTGCAGCCACCCCACCAGCTCGCCCTCGAAGTTCGACTGCCGGCACTCCACGCGCACCCCGCGCCGCCGTCCGTGCTCGCGCACCAACCGGTCGACCTCGACCAGCGTCACCCGTCCGTAAACGCCGGGCTCCCGGCTGCCGAGCAGGTTCAGGTTGGGGCCGTGCAGCACGAGCGCGGCACGGGCCCGCATCAGTGGGTGACGAAGGCGGACAGCAGCCAGTCGGCGAGGATGAAGAACAGGAGGCCGGCGAAGACGGTCCAGGCCAGGGCCGGCCCGCCCTCCCGGTTGACCTCCGGGATGAGGTCGGAGGCGGCGATGTAGATGGTGACGCCCGCCGAGAGCGCCAGCGCGTACCCCACGTGATTCTCGGCCATGGCGCCGGTGAGCACCGCCCCCGCCAGGGTGAGCACGCCGAGCGCGGCCCCCGCGCCCACCGCGGCCGCCCGCGAGTAGCCGCCGGCCAGCATGATGGACGCGATGGTGAAGCCCTCGGGGATCTTGTGGATGACCACCGCGAGGAACAGCAGGCCGCCCAGGGTGGGACTCACCATGAACCCGGCCGCGATGGCCACGCCGTCGAACAGCGTGTGCACGCCGAGCCCCACCACGGCCAGCCAGCCGGCCGACGGGCGCAGCAGCGCCTCGGGGTGGGTCTCCTCGCCGAAGTGAAAGTGGGGGGCAAAGGTGTGCTCGAACAGGTGGACGCCGAAGTAGCCGAGCAGCACGAACAGGTAGGCATGCGGCACGTGGGTGGCCTCGGGAAGCATCCGGACGAAGGCGGCGGCCAGCATGAAGCCCGCCCCCGCCGCTACGAAGTACCGGAGCGGCGCGTAGCGCCGCTTGTGGGCGGTGGTGACGATGACCGCGCCCGCCACATCGGCAGCTGCCGCGACGGCCGCGAAAGCCAGGTATGCTAACATGCTGGCGGCGAGCATAACATGGCCATTGCAACGTCCCGCCTTCTCGGCGAGATCCTCGTGCAGGAGGGTCTCACCACTCCCGACGTCGTACAACGAGCGCTCGCGCGCGCGCAGACCAACGGCGAGCGGATCGGCGAGGCGCTCGTCGCCCTCGGCGCGGTGACCGACGACGACGTCCTCCGCGCGCTGGCCCTGCAGCAGGATCTGCCCTACCTGTGGCGCGAGGAGTTCCCGTCCTCGGTGCCGGTGCTCAAGAACGTCTCGGCCAAGTACCTGCGCCAGGTGCGCGTGTGCCCGATCAACCTCGAGGGCACCACCCTCACGGTGGCGTCGGCCGATCCCGCTCAACACGCTCATCACCGACGAGCTGCGGCAGGTGACCGGACTCAACGTGAAGATCGTCGTCAGCCCGGCCGTGGCCATCACCGAGGCGCTCGATCGCACCTACGACGGCGCCGCCACCCCACTGCAGCGCATCGTCGAGGGCATGGAGGACGAGGGGGGGCCCGAGGGCGACGAGGACGTCAATCACCTGCGCGACATGGCCTTCGAGGCGCCCGTGGTCCGGCTCGTCAACCTGCTCGTCGAGAACGCGATCAGCAGCGAGGCCTCCGACATCCACATCGAGCCCTTCGAGGACACGCTGCGCATCCGCTACCGCATCGACGGCATCCTGTACGAGCAGGAGGCGCCGCCCCGCCGCCTGCAGGCCGCCGTCACCTCGCGCATCAAGATCATGGCCGAGATGAACATCGCCGAGCGCCGGCTGCCCCAGGACGGTCGCATCCGGGTCACGCTGCACGGCCGGCGCGTGGACATCCGCGTGTCGACCATGCCCACCGTGCACGGCGAGTCGATCGTCATGCGGCTGCTGACAGCGCTCCAGCGTCTTCCTGCCCGCTCGAGAAGCTCGGATTCCCGAGCGACACCCTCAAGCGCTTCGAGTCGCTCATCAAGCGCCCGCACGGCATCCTGCTCGTCACCGGGCCGACCGGCTCCGGCAAGACCACCACCCTCTACGCCGCGCTCGACAAGATCAACGGCCCCGGCCTGAAGATCATCACCGTCGAGGACCCCGTCGAGTACCAGCTCAAGGGCGTCAACCAGATCCCGGTGAAGTCCAAGATCGGCCTCAGCTTCGCGCAGCGGGCTCCGCCACATCGTCCGCCAGGACCCCGACGTCATCCTGGTCGGCGAGATCCGCGACCTGGAGACGGCCGAGATCGCCATCCAGGCCTCGCTCACCGGCCACCTCGTCTTCTCCACCCTGCACACCAACGACGCCCCCGGCGCCATCACGCGCCTGCAAGACATGGGCGTGGAGCCGTACCTGGTCGCCTCGGTGCTGGAGGGCGTGCTCGCCCAGCGGCTCGTGCGTCGCATCTGCGCGGCTTGCCGGGTGCCCGACACGCCGTCCCGGGCCGACCTCGACGCCCTCGGCGTCGACGGTCCGCCTGAGCGCCGTGCTGTTCCGGGGCAAGGGCTGCGACGAGTGCCGGGGGACGGGGTACCGCGGCCGCACGGGCATCTACGAGCTGTTCGTCATCGACGAGGACGCCCGCAGCCTGATCTTGCGCCGCGCCTCCACCCGCGACATCCGCCAGCACGCGATCCAGCGCGGGATGGTCACGCTGCGGATGGACGGCTGGTCAAGCGCGCCTGCGAGGGCGTCACCACCGTCGAGGAAATCCTCCGAGTCACGCAGGAAGACGCCTGAGCGAAATGCCCGTCTTCGCCTACCGGGCAGCTGACCGGCGCGGGCAGACGATCGACGGAGTCATGGAGGCGAACGACGCTCGCGCCGTCATCGAGCGCCTCCGCAAGGAAGCCTACTTCCCGATCAAGGTCGCCGCCCAAGGCGAGCGTGCCTCGCTCTTCTCGCTGGGCAGCGCCGGCGGCTCGCGCGTGTCCGCCACCGCGACCTGCTGGCCCTCACCCAGAGCTGGCCACGCTCTTCGAGGCGGGGTTGCCGCTCGACCGCGCCCTGGCCATCCTGGAAGAGCTGGCCGCCTCGCCACGCATGAAGACGATCGTCACCGACCTGCTGCACAGCGTGCGCGGCGGCTCCTCCCTCAGCGAAGCGCTGGCCAAGCACCACCCGCGGCCGTTCTCGCGCCTGTACATCAACATGGTGCGGGCCGGCGAGAAGGGCGGCGTGCTGGAGGTGTCGCTGCGGCGGCTGGCCGAGTTCCTGGAGGCCCGAGCCGCCTTCAACGAGGCCGTGGTCTCGGCCCTGGCCTACCCGCTCGTCATCACCGGCGTGGGCGCCGCCGCCATCGTGTTCCTGATGACCTTCGTCATCCCCCGCTTCGCCACCATCTTCAACGATCTCGGGCAGACCATCCCGTTGCCCACGCAGATCCTCCTGAGCGTCAGCGCGGCCATGACGAGCTACTGGTGGGTGGGCGCGACGCTGGCCATGGCCGGCGTGCTGGCCTGGCGCATCTGGACGGGCACCCCGCAGGGCCGGGCCCAGTGGGACCAGCTCCTGCTGCGGCTGCCGGTCGCCGGCGCGCTGGCCCTGAAGGTGGAGACCGCGCGCTTCGCGCGGACCCTCGGCACGATGCTCAAGAGCGGGGTGCCGGTGCTGGGCGCGATGGCCGTCGTCGGCGACATGATGTCCAACCAGGCGGTGGGCTCGCGCCGTCGGTCGGGCTGGCCGACGGCGTCAAGCGCGGGCGGCACGCTGGCGGCGGGGATGCAGGAGCACACCGCGTTCCCGGCGCTGGCGGTGCACATGGTGCGCGTCGGCGAGGAGACCGGTCGCCTCGAGGAGATGCTCCTCAAGGTCGCCGAGACGTTCGAGACCGACGTTCGCAGCGACCTCAAGCGCGTGCTCGGCCTGCTCGAGCCCGCCATCATCGTGGGCATGGGGGTACTCGTGGCATTCATCGTCGTGGCGATGCTGCTGGCCATCTTCTCCATCAACGAGGTGCCGCTGTGAGGCGGTGGCGTCGCCTCCTCGCCAACCAGCACGGCTTCACCCTGATCGAGCTGCTGGTCGTCATGATCGTGCTCGGCCTGCTCGTCGGCCTCGTCGGTCCCCGGTTGTTCGGGCGCGTGGGCCAGGCCAAGCAGGCCGCCGCCAAGGCCCAGATCGAGCTGATCGGCGCCGGCCTGGACCAGTACCGCCTCGACGTCGGCAGCTATCCCAACACCTCACAGGGCGTGGACGCCCTGCAGAAGAACCCCGGCAGCCAGAACTGGAACGGCCCCTACTTGAAGAAGACGGTCCCCAAGGACCCGTGGGGCAACCCCTACAAGTACCGGGCGCCGGGGCAACACGGTGAGTACGACCTGTGGTCGGAGGGCGCCGACGGCGCTCCCGGCGGCGAGGGCGAGAACACCGACATCGTGTCATGGGACGTGGAGAAGCGGTAACCAACGAGCGCGGCTTCACCCTCCTGGAGCTCATCGTCACGCTGATCGTCATCGCCCTGGCGGTCGGGCTCGCCATTCCGACTATCGGGCGCTCCACGGAGACGCTGCGTGCGCGGGCCGAGGTGGCCGGCTTCGCGGCCATGCTTCGCCACGCCCGCGAGCGGGCGATCGTCACCCGCACCGCCCAGGCTGTGGTCGTCGATCCCGCCGCCCACCGCGTGAGCCGGCGCGTCGGCGGCCCCGACGGGGACGTGCGCGAGACGCGCATGCTCTCCGAGCGCCTCGTCATCGAGGCCGATCCGCCCCCGGCGCTCACCGTGCGGTTCGACCCCCAGGGCGGCTCCAGCGGCGGCGACTTCCGGCTGGCCACCGGTGGCGTCGTCTACCGCGTCACCGTCGACGGTCTCACCGGGCGGGTCCGGAACAGCCGCCTGTGAGACGCCAGGGCGGCTTCACCCTCATCGAGGTGCTGGTCGCCTTCGCGATCCTCAGCCTCACGATCGTGGTGGCCGTGCAGGGCTTCGCCCAGGGGCTGCGGCTGCTCAAGCTCTCGGGCGACCACCAGCGCGCCATCCTCATCGCCGACCAGAAAGCCCGCGAGGTCGTCGTCCCCAAGGAAGGTCGCGAGGAGGGCACGGAAGGCGCCTTCGCGTGGACGCGCGTCACCAAGCCGATCGCCGCCCCCGACCTCGAGGGCCCGGGCCGCCCCCCAAGTGGCACGTGTACGAGATCAACGTGCAGGTTGGGTGGAACGAGCAGCGGCGCACCGTCGGCGTGAGCACCCTGCGCACGATCTCCGAGACCGCCCAGCAGGAAGAGGCCCGACGGCCGTGAAGCGCCCCCTCGGCGGCGACCGCGGCTTCACCCTGATCGAGCTGCTGATCGCGCTGGCCATCGTGGGTGCGCTACTGGCCATCGCCTTCGGGGGCCTGCGGGTGGCGGTGGCCTCCTGGCGGCAGGGAGAGAACCGAGCCGAGGCTCACCAGCACGTTCGCAGCGTGGCGCTCATCCTGGCCCGCGCGGTCTCGGCCACCCATCCCTACCGGGCCTCGCGCGAGCTGGCCCCGGACCCGGTCGTGCTCTTCGCCGGCACCGAGAAGCGCATGGAGTTCGTGACGCAGGCGGCGCCGTTCCCGGCCTCGATCCCGATCGCCTTCACCGCGGTGGTGCTCGCCTTCGGCGACAGCGGCGAGCCGGGCCTGGTGGTGCGCCAGCGAGCGCTGCCCAATCGCGAGCCCTTCACCGAGGCGGCGATCGTCTACCGCGATCCCAGCGTGACGGCGCTCAAGTTCGCCTACATGGACGAGGGCGGCTGGAAGGACACCTGGGACGGCGCCGAGGCCAAGGCCACGCCGCGCGCGGTCCGGATCACCGTGGCCACCTCGATCAACGGACGCGTCGAGGAGATGCCGCCGCTCACGGTGTCGCTCCGAACGGCGGCGCCGCAATGAAGCGGCGGTGGCGGGGCTCGAGCGCCGGCGGCCAGCGCGGCTTCGCGCTGGTGGCGGTGCTGCTGGTCCTCGGCTTCGTGGCGGTCATCGGCGCCGAGTTCGCGTACTCGATGCGGCTGGAGGCCAGCGCCGCCCGCGTCTACAAGGACACGCTGATCGCCACCCACCTGGCCGAGGCCGCCGTGGAGCAGGCGATCCGCGAGCTGGTCGTCGAGTTCGCCTTCGTCGGCGTGGGCAACGACAAGGACGCCGACCCCGAGGTGGACTGCCCGCTGACCTTCTACTCGCGCGAGCGGCTGGCCATCAAGCGGCTGCCGCATCGCGACGTGGCGCTCGGCGGGGGCCAGTTCACCTACTGCATCAGCGACGAGGAGGCCCGGCTCAACCTGAACGGGACGACGGCCGAGCGGATCGGCAAGCTGCTGGAGGTCATCGGTCTGGAGAGGCAGGACCGCGACGTCGTGGTCGACAGCATCCAGGACTGGCGTGACCCCAACGAGGATCATCGGGTCAACGGCGCCGAGAGCGAGGACACCTACCTCAAGCGCCCCATCCCCTACCGGTCCAAGAACGCCAACCTGGACTCGGTCAACGAGCTGATCCAGATCAAGGGGGTGACCACCCAGCTCCTGGAGGGGGTGGAGGGCCGGCCCGGCCTGGCCGACCTGGTAACCACCAAGCCGACCTCGGGCGTCAACATCAACACCGCCCGGCGCGAGGTGCTGCGGGCCCTCGGCCTGGGGGACGCCGAGCTGACGGAGATCGAGCAACAACGGCGACTTGGCCCCTACGGGCAGGGGCACCGGTTCGGCGGCCGGGGGCTCACGGTGACCAGCCGCACCTTCCGGATCGAGGCCCAGGGCATCGTGGAAGGCCAGGTGCGGGCCCGCATCACCGCCATCGTGCAGAAGCGCACCGACTCCGGGGGGGAGACGGTCGCCATCCTGGAATGGTCGGGCCTCCGCTGAGCTCTCGGATTTGCTTCAGTCCGCGCGGGTTTACCGTTTAATCTCGACACTATGAGGTTGTGGCCGGTGAAGTTGAAGCTCTCCCAGACGCGCCTGGGCGTCGTGCTCCTGCACGATCGGCTGACCGTGGCCGCCGTCACCAGAGACCGAGTGAACGTGTTCAGCATCGCCACCGAGAATCCGGCGGCGGCGTTGCGCGACGAGCTGAACGCGCGACAGCTGACTCCGCGCACGGTGGCGCTGGCACTCACGCGGGGCTCGGTGTTCGTGCGGCCGATGGAGCTGCCCACGGTCAGCGGCGACATGCGCGAGATGGTCCGCCTCAACCTGGACGGACACCTGCCCTTCGCCGCCGACGATCCGGCCTTCGACTACGTGCCGCTGGCGCCCGAGGCGGGTGGCCGCGGCCAGGATCCGCTGCAGCGCGTGCTCGTCGTCGCCGCCGAGCCGCGCGTGGTCGAGTCGGCGCTGCGGATCGCCGAGGAGGCGCGGCTGCGGCCGGCGTCGCTCACGGTGGCGGCCCACGATCTGATCGCGCTCGCGCGCCCCGACCACGACCGCCGCGTGGTGTGGGTGCACCGCGTCGGCGCCGCCGCCGACGTCCTGTGCCTGCACGGTCCCGCGCTGCTGCTGAGCCGCACCGCCGCCGCCCCCGACGACGCCACGCTCGCCGAGGAAGTTCGGCGCTCGCTGGCGTCAGTGCGCTGGCGCGATTGCGACGCGATCTGGCTGTCCGGCGATCCGCTCGCCGACGTCGGCGCGCTGGCCGAGCTCGGCGCTCCGCTCAGCCAGCCGGCTTACACGGCCCGCGTTCTCGATCGGCTGGCCGCGCTGGCGCCGGAGGATCGCGGCGGCCAGGAGCTGGCGCTGGCCGTGGCCTCGGCGCGCCGCGGCCGCGCGCTCGACCTCCTCCCACCCGCGCTGCGCCCGCGTCGCGTCACCCGCGCCCAGGGGTTCACGCTCGGCCTGGCCACGGTGACGGCCCTGCTGCTCGTCACCGCGCTCCTCGTCCCCGGCCTGCGCGAGCAGCGTCACCTCAGCCGTATCAACGCCGAGATCACGCGACTGGAGCCGCAGGTGCGCGCCGTCGAGCGCGTCGTGCGTGACCTCGAACGCAAGCGCAAGCTGGTCGGCACCATCACCGGCGTCGAGAACGGCGCCCTGCGCCCGCTGCCGGTGCTGCGCGATCTGACCGACCTCCTGCCGGCCGATACCTGGCTCACCACGGTGTCGTTCGACCAGAAGGGGGTGGAGCTGACCGGCCAGGCGGCGGCGGCCAGTGCCCTGATCCCGCTGCTCGAGAACTCGCCCCGGCTCGAGCGCGTCGAGTTCTCCTCGCCGGTCACGCGCGGCCGCGAGAAGGAGCAGTTCCGCATCCGGGCGGCGTGGGAGCCCGGCGGCGCCCAGGCTCTGGGCCCCACGTTCACGCCGGCCGGCGGGCCGGCAGTCACGCCTCCCGGGGTCATCGATCCGACCCTGCGTCCGCCCCGAGCACCGCAACCAGCTCCAGCTGTGCAGCTTCCGCCCGGCCAGGTCGCCCCGGGCCCGGCGGTGCAGCCACCTCCCACGGTCCAGCCTCCGCCCGGCCAGATCCTTCCCCTGCCGACGCAGCGGCCGGCCCGGCCCGGAGGTGGACGGCCATGATCGGCACCCTCTCGCGCCGCGAGCGGACCATCGTGATCGTCGGCGTCGTCGGCCTGGTCCTGGTGGTGGGCTGGCTGTTCATCGTCGAGCCGCTCGCCGAGCGCAGCCGGCTCAACTCCGATCTGGTGCCGAGTCGCTCGCAGGTGCTCGCGCGCCGACTCGACCTGCTCGCCCGCAAGGACGGCTTCGCCAAGGACCTCGAGACCACCACGGCCGACATCGAACGCCTGTCCGCGCGCTTCCTGACCGAGGCCTCCCCGGCCGTGGCCGCTTCCGAGCTGCAGAAACTGACCAAGGAGATGGCCGCCCAGGCCAATACCGAGATCCGGAGCGAGCGCATCCTGCCGCCGGTGGAGCGTGGCGAGCTGCTCGAAATCCCCGTGGAAATCGCCGTTTCCGGCGAGATCCGGCAGCTCGTAGATCTGCTGGCCAAGCTGGAGGCGACGGAGAAATTGTTGACCGTACAAGACTTACGCGTAAGAGTAGTGAACGTCAGCCAACCCAGAGAGTTGCTCGCGACTCTGACCGTGTCCGGGTTCATCCTGCCCGGCAAGTCGAAGACGTGATACCCAGAAAACTACTCGTCATCAACGGCCTCTTGTTGCTGATCGCCGGCGCCAGCGCGGCGTTCATCGTGCGGCAGCTCATGGTGCCCATGGCCATGCCGCTGGCCTCGCGCCCCCGTCCGTCCGCACCGGCCACCGCCCCTGAGGAGACGCCCCGCAACCAGGCCGGGGCCTACACGACGGTGTCCGCGCGCAACCTGTTCAGCCCCACGCGGTCCGAGAGTCCGCCGACCACCACCACCGTCGCCGCCGCGCCCGCGGTGAAGCCGAACCTCTTCGGCGTGGTGCTGCGCGACGGCGCACCCATCGCATATCTCGAGGATCCGACCACCAAGCGGGTCGCCGGCTATCGCGTTGGTGACGCCGTGGCGGGCGGGACCGTGCAGACGATCGGCGCCGACAACGTGGTGATCAATCGGCCCGACGGCAGCATGGACGTCCGCCTCCGCGACCCCGGCAAGCCGCGGCCCGCCCCGCTGCCGGCAACGGCGGCCCAGCCGGGCCAGCCGGGTGTCCAGCCGGTCGGCGGAACTCCGATGCTTCCCGGCGTCATTCCTCCGGCCGCGAGCACCATCGCACCCGTCCCCGGCCAGGTCGCGCCCCCGCCCGGGATCGTGGCGCCCATCCCCGGGCAGGTCGTGCCGCCAGGCTCGCCGCCGATCATCCCCGGGCGCCGTCCGCTTCCCCCGAATCTCCTGCGTCGCCTCCCACAAGGTTCGCCGACAGATGCGCCGCAACAGTGATGTGAGGCGCGGCATTGCCATCCTGCTTCTCCTCGCCTTCGGCACCGGGTGCGCGGCTCCGGCCAAGGTCACCCGCACCGTCGAGCCGCCGCTGCCGCCGATGCCTGCGCCCGTCGTCGAAGCACCGCCCCCGCCGCCGGCACCGATCGCGCAGTCCGTGGGGCCGCGCACCGAGCCGCCCCCGGCCGAGCCCCCGCGCGTGGCGTCGCCGCCACCGGCACCACCGCCGCCCGTCGCACCGCCCACGGTGCCGCCGGTGCCCCCCGGACAGCGCGGCCGCTTCATCGTCCTCAATTTCGACAACGCCGACATCGAGACCGTCATCCACGCCGCGAGCGAGATCGTGGGCTTCAACTACGTGCATGGGCCCGGGCGTGGCGGGCAAGAAGGTCACGGTGCAGACCTCGGGACGGATCCCGCAGGAGGACGTCTTCGGCGTGCTCCTGGCTATCCTCGAGGTGCACGGCATCACTGCCGTCCGCTCCGGCAACCTCTACAAGATCGTGCCGGTCGAGGGCGCCCGCGAGCGGGCGGTGCCGACCATCGTGGGCGCCGTCGCCGACCCCTCGCGCGCCAGCGACGAGATCATCACGCAGATCGTGCCGGTCCGCTTCGCGCCGGTCAACGACCTCGGCACGCTGCTACGGCCGCTCATCTCCGCCCGCGGCACCCTCATCGCCAACCGCGAGACGGGCGTACTCATCATCACGGACTCCGCGTCGAACATCTCCCGCCTGCTCGACATCATCCGGCTCGTCGACGTCGAGGTGGCCATCGACGAGTTGCAGATCATCCCGCTGCAGTACGCGGATGCCGGCGAGATGGCCAACATCCTGAATCAGCTCTTCCAGTCCGGCCGCCTGCGCGGGGCCGGCACCGGCGGGCCCACCGCGGGGCTGCCGGCGGCGCCGATCCCGGTGCAGCCGACGCCGGGGGCCGCCCCGGCCGGCGCCACCGGCGGAGCCGATCGGCCACCGCTCATCGTGCCCGAGCGCCGCTCGAACTCGCTCCTCGTCAATGCGCGCAAGGGCGAGATGGAGACGATCCGCCGGGTCATCGAGAAGATCGACATCAACGTCACCGGCGGGCGCCGCGTGTTCATCTACTACGCCGAGAACGCCAAATCGAAGGACCTGGCGGCGACGCTCAACGCGATCTACACCGGGCGCGAGACCGTCCAGACGACGTCGGCGACGACGACCACGGGCGGCAGTCAGGCCGGCCGGCCCGGCGGCAGCCCGGCGGTGCCGCCGCCTCCCCCGCCGTCGGTCGGTCCCGGCGGGCTGCTGGGCGTCGCCGACGCCCCGGCGGCCGAGGGACAGGTGCGGTTCATTGCCGATGAGGTGACCAACGCGGTCATCGTCACCACCACGCCCCGGCAGTGGCTCGACGTCGAGACCACGATCAAGCAGCTCGACCGGATGCCGCGCCAGGTGCTGATCGAGGTGCTGGTCGCCGAGATCACGCTCACCGACGACACCCGGCTGGGCCTGGACTGGGCGCTCAAGCAGGGTAGCTTCCGGATCGGGCAACAGGCCATCTCGGCGGCGCCTCCGGCCGTGGGCGACTCGTTCTCGCTCGCGCCAATAGCCAGGAGTCTCGTTCCCCTGGCCGGCGGTGGCCTGACCGCGTTCGCCTTCGCAAGCCAGGAGTTCTTCGCGATCCTCAACGCGCTCGCCTCCGAGAACCGCGTCAACATCGTGTCGAACCCGCACGTGATGACCTCCGAGAACAAGAAGGCCGTCATCAACGTGTCAACCTCGGTACCCATCGTCACCGGCCAGCAGAGTACCGATCAGCACGCCCGGCACCACCGCCGGTAGCACCAACACCAGCATCACGACGGGCGGCGTCAACCAGACGGTCGAGTACCGCGACGCCGGCGTCGTGCTCACGGTGACGCCGCGGATCGGCGAGCGCGGTACGGTGGCTATCGACGTCAAGCAGGAGGTCAACGCGGTCGGTCCCTCGGTGCCGCCGACCAACTCGCCCTAGTTCATCAAGCGGGAGGCGGAGACCTCGGTGGTCTTGCTCAACAACCAGACGCTGGTTCTGGGCGGCCTGATCCAGGACCAGGTCACCGTGGACGATCGCGGGGTCCCCTTGCTCAAGAACGTCCCGATCCTCGGGTACCTGTTCGGCTTCAAGGAAAAGAAGATCGAGAAGACGGAGCTTCTCCTGCTGATCACGCCCCGCGTGATCGGCACCGCGCTCGACGCCGCCCGCATCACCGACGAGCTGCGGCGGACGACGCCGGAGCTGAACCGGGCGATCGGCAACTCGCCGCGCCCGCCCACCGTGACCACGCCACCGGCGGGGGTGCCGGTGCCCCAGCCGGCGCCCGTCGAGCCGGCCCCGGCTTTTCCGGCGCCGCCCGCGAGCGCGCCGATCCCGGCCGTACCGGCTCCACCCGGGCCCACCGGCGTTCCGCCGATTCCGGCCGTGCCACCGCCCGGGCCTTCGGGACTCCTCCCGCCGAACCCAGTCGTACTGCCACCGGCCCCGCTCAGCGTGGCGCCGCCCGCGCCGGCCACGCCACAAGACGCTGGAAGCGCCGCGGCCGCCCCGGGCGTCATCGTGCCGATCCAGGCCGACCCAGGAACGGCGCGGCCCACCGGTCCTCCGGTCCGTCAGACGCCGCGCTCGGGCCTGCCCCTACGCCCCCGCACGGCGCCCCAGCCCACCCCCGACACCTCCGCCGCCCCACCCCCAGACACCGCCCCCAAGAACTAACCCGCCCGCGCGTAGGCGTGCCTTCGCCCGAGGCTTTCATCCGAGTCGGTCATCCGAACTGATGCGCGCGTTGGCGGCGTGCGGCGGGGGCGACGGGGCGACTGGGTCTCCGGCGTTTCCGTTGGCTTCGATCGTGTCGGGCCACCCGTAGGACAGGCTCCGACCACGCCTTCGCGCATCCGGTCGTCTCACGCGGAAACGCCGGAGACCCAGTCGCCCCGTCGCCCCCGCCGCGTGCCGCTAGCGGCCGGTGAACCTCGGCGGCCGCTTCTCGAAGAAGGCCGCAATCCCTTCCTGATGGTCGTCCGCAGCGATCGACAGCCCCTGCGAGTAGGCCTCCAGGTCGAGCGCGGCGGCGAGATCGGTCGTCGCCGCGCGATTCACCATGTGCTTGGCGAGCCGCAGGACGTTGGGCGGGCCGGCCGCGATGCGCTCGGCGAGCGCGCGCGTCACCGTCGCCAGGTCCGCCGCCGGCACCACGCGGTTGACGAGGCCGATCCGCGCGGCCTCGGCGGCGTCGAACACCTCGCCCGTGAAGATCAGCTCCTTGGCCCGCGCCAGGCCGACCAGCCGCGAGAGCAGCCAGGTGCCGCCGCCGTCGGGGACGAGGCCGATCTTGTTGAAGAGCTCGCCGAAGCGGGCACGGTCGGAGGCCACCACCAGGTCGCAGCAGAGGGCCAGGTTGGTGCCGGCGCCGACCGCGTAGCCGTCCACCATCGCGATCGTCGGGCGCGGGAAGTCGACGAGCCGCAGCACCATCCGGTTCAGCGACTCGACGCGGGCCCGGCCTTCGGCCGCGGTCAAGCGCCTCTCACGCATGCTCTTCACGTCACCGCCCGCGCAGAAGTGGCCGCCGGCCCCGGTGAGGATGAGCACCTGCGTGGCCTCGTCGGCCTCGACCTCGTCCATGGCCGCCACCAGCTCCTGGCGCATCAGCAGGTCGATGGCGTTGCGCGCCTCGGGACGGTTCAGCGTGATGGTGGCGAATGCCCCCGCCCGGTCCACGAGCAGCGTCTGGTAGCCCACGGTATGTCTCCTTGATTGAGATGGGGGCCCCGACATGGCCCCCAACCCCCACGCGTTCGTCGGGCCCCGGCTCAGCCGGCGCGCTCCTCGGTCTAGCCGGCCACGTCGTCGACGGTCTTGATGTCCGCCAGGAATCCGCTCAGGCTTCCGAGGTGCGTGCGGTGCACCTGGTCGGCGGCGATCGCCACGCCGTCGGGGCCCGTCACCGCCTTGGCAGCGCAGGCGTCGGCGAGCACCGTCACCTGAAATCCCAGGTGGGCGGCCTGTCGCGTCGTCGTGTCCACGCACATCTGCGTCATGAAGCCGCTCACGAGCAACCGCTCGACGCCCCGCTCGCGCAGCAGCGCCTCGAGCCCGGTGCCCGTGAACGAGCCCGGCAGGTGCTTGGTCAGCACCGGCTCGCCGGGCGCGGGCTTCGCCTCGGGATGGATCTCCAGCGCAGGGCTGCCGGGCGCGAACGTCGCCGCGTTGGGTCGGCGGCTCTCGTGCACCACGTGCACGACCGGCACGCCCTCGGCGCGCGCCCACGCCAGCGCCCGGGCGATGCGGTGCACGGCGGCGGGACCGTCGGGCAGCACCACCTTGCCGACGGGCGCGAAGTACTCCTGCTGGGCATCGATGACCACGAGCGCGGTGCGGGCAGGCGCAGGCATCGTCACTCTCCTCCGGCCACCGGCGCCAGCTGGACGACCCGGCGCGGCCCTTCGACGATGGTGGCGCTGAGCAGCGCGGCGCCAGCCAGCAACGCGCTGGCCACGCCGAAGGCGGCCCCGTAGCCACCGGTCGCCTCGAACAGCGCGCCGGACAGCCAGGAGCCGAGCGCGGAGCCGGTCTGGTGGAAGAGGAACATCGTGCCGTAGATCGAACCCATCGACAGCCGCCCGAAGATCTCCGCCGACAGCGCGGAGGCCGCGGCCAGACTCCCCGACATGCTGGCGCCGCCCACGAGAGCGATGACCAGGAGCAGGACTGGCTGGTCCCGCACGAGCAGGAGCCCGACGAAGATCAGCGCCCGGGTGCCGTACACCCACGCGAGCACCGGCCGGCGTCCGAGGCGATCGGACAGCATACCGAGCACGAACGCGAACCCGATCGAGGAGCCGCCCAGCAGCCCCAGCGCCCACGAAGCGACCATCGGGTGGTAGCCGTGGTCGGTCAGCATCGGCACGCCGTGGGCGGAGAGCAAGCTCATCGAGAACCCGCAGCCGAAGAGCCCGCCGGCCAGTTGCCAGAACGGAAGTGTCTGCAGCGCGTCGCCCAGCGCCGTGCGCTCGACGACGGGGAGGCCGGTCGGCGGCGCCGGCGGCAGCCCGTCGGGGCTGAGCCCCATCGCCTCCGGCGACTCGCGCACGAGCCAGAGCGCCAGGGGCACGATCAGCACGACGACGGCGACGCCGAAGACGATGTACGTCTCCCGCCAGCCAATCGTGAGGACGCCCCACATCGCGACCGGCACCATGAGGGTGACACCGGCCATTCCGGCCGAGCCGACCAGCGACAGTGCGGTGGCGCGGCGTCGCGTGAACCAGCGCGAGATGACGGACGCCCCGACCACCTGGCCGGTCGCGGCCAGACCGATCGCGGCCCCGAGCGCGTTGAAGACGTAGAGATGCCACAGGCGGGTGGCCAGCCCGGTGGCCACGAGCGAGAGCCCCAGCAACAGCGCGCCGCCGACCAGCACGGGGCGGGCGCCAATGGCGTCTACCGAGTCGGCCCACGAACGGCTGCAGCAGGCCGAATAGCAGCAGGCCGACGGCGATGACGAGCGAGAAGCTGGCCCGGTCGAGGCCGAGGTCGGCCACCATGGGCTTGAGGAAAGGCCCGACGGCGAAGCGGATCCCGCTGGCCAGGAACGCCATCACCGAGAACGACAGCGCGACCCACCAGCCGAAGAACACCCCGCGCGTCGACATTGACGCGCCACTATAGCCACGTCCCCGTCGGGCTGTCCAACCGTTGGCGCGTGCTACAATCGGCCGTCGCATGCGCCTCATCGGGATGGTCCACGTCGCCCCGCTGCCCGCAAGCCCGCGCTGGGACGGCTCCATGCAGCGCGTGATCGCCGCCGCCGTGAGCGACGCCCGCGCGCTGATCGACGGCGGCATGGACGCGCTGCTGATCGAGAACCACGGCGACGTCCCCTTCACGCCCGGCCGCGTCGAGGCGGCCACTGTCGCCGCACTCACCGTCGTCGCCCACGAGGTGCGCCGGGCGCTGCCGACCGCCACCCTCGGCATCAATGTGCTCAAGAACGACGCGCGCTCGGCGCTGGCCATCGCCTGCGCGGTCGGCGCCCGCTTCATCCGCGTCAACGTCCACGCCGGCGCCGTCGTCGCCGACCAGGGCCTGGTGCAGTCCGACGCCCACGCCACCCTGCGCGACCGCCGGTTGCTCGGCGCCGACGTGCAGATCTTCGCCGACGTCGGCGGCAAGCACGCCGTCCCCCTGGCGCCGGTCGACCTCGAGCAGCACGCGCGCGACCTGCGCCACCGCGGCCTCGCCGACGGCCTCGTCGTCTCCGGTGCCGCCACCGGTGCCGCCACCTCGCTGGCCGACGTCAAGCGCGTGCGCGGCGCCGTCCCCGACGTGCCGCTCCTCGTCGGCAGCGGCGCTACCCCGGAGACCGCCGCCGAGCTGCTGTCGATCGCCGACGGGCTCATCGTCGGGACCTCGCTCAAGCGCGGCGGCGACGTCGCCAACCCGGTCGACCCCGAGCGCGTCCGACGGCTCGTCGCCGCGGCACAATAGACCTCGGCGGGGGTCTCGACGGCCTCCTCCGCTGCCGCTCCCCGCACGAGGGCGCCGGCTCGACCGGCGCTCGAAGGTGGTTCTCCACTGCGCTCGCCGTCGTCCTGCTCGTCGGGACCGGGTGTCGTACCATGACTCCACCGGAGCCGGCGGCATTGGCGCCGCTGCTGCCGCGGCTGGGTGAGCTGCTGCTGGTGGGTTTTCACGGCACGGCCGGCGAGGGCAACGCGGGGCTGGAGCGGCTCGTGTGCGAGTCGCGCGCCGGCGGCGTGCTGCTCTTCGGGCGCAACGTCGTCGATGCGGGCCAGGTCGGACGGCTCACGCGCTGGATCGCCGACCGCGCGCAGGCGTGCACCGGCCGGGCGCCGCTGGTAGCGGTCGACGGCGAGGGCGGGCGGGTCATGCGCCTGGGCACGGCCGCTGGCTACACGGCCACGCTCTCGCACCAGGAGCTCGGCGACTCCGGCGACCTGGCGCTGACCGAGCTGGAGGCGCGCCGCATCGGCGCGCTGCTGCGCGAGGCCGGCATCGACTGGAATCTGGCGCCCGTCGTCGACGTCGGCTACAACCCCGCCAACCCCGTCATCGTCGCCACCGGGCGGAGCTTCGCCGCCGACCCCGCCCGCGTCGCCGCCCATGCGCGCGCCTACCTGGCCGGCATGCGCGCAGCCGGACTGCTCACAGCGCTGAAGCACTTCCCCGGCCACGGCTCGAGCTTCACCGACTCGCACCTGGGGTTCGTGGACGTCACCGACACCGCTCGGCCCGAGCTGGAGCTGGCGCCCTACCGGACGCTGATGGGCGAGCACGTGGTGGACGCCGTGATGACCGCGCACGTGTTCAACCGCAAGCTCGACCGCCGCTACCCGGCGACGCTGTCCCGCCCGACGATCACCGATCTGCTGCGCGGCGAGCTCGGCTGGGACGGCGTGGTCGTCAGCGACGACCTCCGCATGGGCGCCATCGAGCAGCACTACGGCCTCGACGAGGCCGCCGTCCTCGCCCTCGCCGCCGGCGTCGACGTCCTGCTCATCGCCGACGATCGCCTGCCCGACGGCCGCTCCGCCGCCCACGTCGCCCTCACCGCCATCCGCCACGCCCTCGAGCGCGGCCAGCTCGCCCCCCGCACGATCGAGCTCGCCCTCGCCCGCACCACCGCCCTCCGCGCCCGCCTGCCCTAGCCGAAGCCCGCAGCTGACCGATCGCGCGTGGCCGGCGCGCGGCGCGGGCGGCGGGGCTGGACGGGGCGACAGGGTCTCCTGCGGTTCCGTTGGCTTCGATCGTGTAAGGCCTCACGTAGGACCAGGCTTCGACCGCCCCTTCGCGTATCCGCTCGTCTCACGCGGAACCGCAGGGGACCCTGTCGCCCCGTCCAGCCCCGCCGCCCGCGCCGCGCGCCGCCTCCGCAGGCCGTGCGGGAGCTAGCCGGCGAGCCGCTCGACCTCGCCGCGCGTCGGCATCGACGGCTGCGCGCCTCGTCGAGTACACGCGAGCGCCGCCGCCGCGCTCGCGAAGCGAAGGGCCGCCGGGAGCGCCAGACCCTCGGCCAGCCCTACCGCGAGCGCGCCGTTGAAGGCGTCGCCGGCGCCGGTCGTGTCGACCGCCCTCACGGCGAAGGCGGGGACGTGCAGGCGGCCGTCGGGCCCGTCGGCTACCAGGCCGCGCTCGCCCAGCGTGACGATGGCGTGGGCCACTCCCAGCGCCCGCACTCCCGCCGCCAGCGCCTCGTCGCCGGCGCCCGACGCGGTGCGCGCCAGGCCCGCCGCCTCGCCCTCGTTCGGGGTGACGTAGTCGGCGAGGCTCAAAAAGTCGAGGCCACGCTCGGGCAGCGGCGCCGGGTTCACGATCGTGCGGACGCCGTGACGTCGCGCGTGCTCCACGGCGTGGCGAACCGTGGTCAGCGGCACCTCCAGCGAGCACACGAGCACCTCGGCCCAGTCGAAGTCGGCCGCACGCTGCTCGACGTCGGCCGGCGACAGCGCCCGGTTCGCTCCCGGCGCCACCGCGATCTGGTTGCGTCCCTCGGCGTCGACGACGATGAGCGCGGTGCCCGTGGCCGCCGAGCCGCTGGTGCCGAGCCCGTCCACGCCGATGCCCTCGCCGGCCAGCGCCTGTCGGATCTCTCGCCCGGAGGCGTCGTCACCGACGCAGCCGATCAGCCGCACATCGGCGCCCAGCCGCCGCGCCGCCACCGCCTGGTTGGCGCCCTTGCCGCCGCGCGCGAGGAACAGCGTGCCCTCGCTGACGGTCTCCCCCGGCCGCGGCAGCCGCGGAAGGGTGACGGTGAAGTCGGCGTTGGCCGAGCCGACGATCAGGACGCGGGGCACAGCCGCTCCAGGAACGCGGCCAGGAACCGTGAGGTGTCGACACGGCGCGCGAAACGACAGTTGACCGGGCCGGCCGCCCGCCGCGTCTGCCCGTCGGGGGCGACCTCGATGCGCGTTTCCTCCCAGCCGACGAGGCTCGGATCGAGCGCGGCCGCCACCGCCAGCGGGTCGTGCAACACCATGCCCGAGGTTCCCGCATCGCCGGTGAACCCGCGCCGCGTGAAGGCGGCCACGCGGGTGGCCAGCGGGCCTGGGCAGCGGCCCAGCGCGCGCTCGAAGTCCTCGCGCGAGACGACGGCCTGGCGGGTGGCGTCGAGCGGGACGAAGTCCACCGGCAGCGCCGCCGCGACCACGCGCGCGGCGGCCTCGGGATCGACGTGGATGTTGAACTCCGCGGTCGGCGTCACGTTGCCGCGCACGTCGACGGCGCCGCCCATCACCACCACGCGGGCCAGCCGCCCCAGCGCCACCCGGTCACGCTCCAGTGCCAGGGCCACGTTGGTCAGCGGCCCGAGCGCGATCAGGGTCAGGGGCTCGACCGCCTGCCGGGCCGTCTGCACGATCAGCTCGGCCGCGCTCTGGGGCACCAGCGTCCCCGCCGAGGGGGGCCACTCCGGGAGGTCCCCCAGGCCGTCCTCGCCGTGGTACGCGGTCGCCGTCACCAGCGGGCGGCCCAGCGGCGCCGCCGCCCCCTCGGCGATGGGCGGCGGCACGATGCCGGCGCAGCGCCACGAGGCGCAGCAGGTTGCGGGTGGCCGCGGCCACCGGCACGTTGCCAGCCACCGTGGTGAGGGCGGCCAGCCGCAGGTCCGGCGAGTTCCAGGCGTACAGCAGCGCCAGGGCGTCGTCGAGGCCCGGATCGGTGTCGATCAGGGCGAGCATGGAATCGGGATGGCGCCCGGACACGTCATATACAATGACGTAACAATCCTGCCCGGGGGGAGGGACGAGTCATGGACATCGAGATCCTGTATTGCGGGGAGTGAAACTACCTCCCCCAGGCCTCCAGTCTGCAGGCCTCCATCCAGAGCAAGTACGGCATGACGGCGCGCCTGAAGGAAGGCGTGGGCGGCATCTTCGAGGTGTACATCGACGGCCAGACCGCCTACACCAACCAGGAGACGTACCGGTTCCCGACCGACGAGGAGATCTTCGCGAAGATCGACGCCGCTAAGAAGTAAGCGCACGCTCGAGTTCCCCCTGGAAACGCGGATGGGCCACGGTGAGCAACGCCGTGGCCCTCGCTGTGTCCGACAGCCCTCGCAGCCGCGCCGCCCCGTGCTCGGTCACGACCCAGTCGGCCAGGTACCGAGGCGTGGTGACCGCCGCCCCCGCCGTCAGCCGCGGCACGATCCGCGAGACGGCGCCCTCCCGGCCCGTCGACGGCAGCGCGATCACCGACAGACCGCCGGCCGAGCGCGAGGCGCCCAGCACGAAGTCGAACTGCCCCCCGATCCCCGCCACCTGCCGCGGCCCCAGGCTCTCGGCGGTGACCTGTCCGGTCAGGTCCACCTCGAGCGCCGAGTTGATGGCGACGAACCGGTCGAGGCGCGCGATGACGTCGGGGTCGTGCGTGTAGGCCGCCGACTCCATGTTGACCGTGTCGCTGGCGCCGAGAAAGTCGAACGTGCGCCGCGTGCCCATGGCCTCGGCCAGGTCCATCCGCCCGCGATGCACGCGCTTGCGCGCGCCGGTCACGACGCCGCGCTCGACCAGGGCCACGCCATGGTCGACCAGCAGCGAGTGCAGGGCGAGGTCGCGGTGACCGGTCAAGCGCCTCGAGCACCGCCTGCGGAATGGCGCCCGACGCCC
Source organism: uncultured Candidatus Rokubacteria bacterium (assembly GCA_963827505.1). Classification (GTDB taxonomy): domain Bacteria; phylum Methylomirabilota; class Methylomirabilia; order Rokubacteriales; family CSP1-6; genus AR5. Next base: position 395,696 of record CAWHBD010000002.1, read on the forward strand.
ACCTGGACGGCGGCGCCGTCCGGCACCAGGGCCGCCACGTGGGCGCCGATCGCGCGCTCGACCGCGCCCACCACCGGTGGCGGGTACTCCACCAGCGCGCTCGTCGACGTCCACGCGGATGTCGACCTGGCTGGCGTGCAGCCACGCATTGCCGCGGGTGCGCGGCATGCGCGGGATTGACCTGGGCGATGACGAGCGGGGCCAGCCGCGCCGCCGGCAGCGCCACGCCCACGCCGACGCCGAGGCTCAGGTAGCCGCGCGCGTCGGGCGGCGCGGTGTGCACCAGCACGCAGTCGGGCGGCCAGCGGCCGCCGGGCAGCGAACTCGGTCGCCACGTCGAAGTAGCGCACCGGCAGGAACTCGACGCGGCCGCGCCGGCGGGCGTCCTCCAGCCGGGGCGACATGTGCCAGGTGGCGTAGCGGAGCGCCGCACATTCCGGCCGGGCCCACGGATAGTCGCCGAGGTGGATCCCGCCCATGAGCGTGAGGTCGGGCAGCCGCTCGGACTGCCGGCAGATCTCGGCGACGAGCGCGCGCGGCTCCCCGCAGCCGGGCGGCAGCAGCACCCGCATGCCGGGCCGCAGCCGCTCGACGGCCTGCTTCGGCGTCATCGCGACGAACCCTCGCGCCATCGCGTCGCTATATACACCTTCCCGCCGCGCGAGGGCGGGCGATAATATGCGCCGATGACCTGGATCCGACGCACCCTCCTCTGCCTCGTCGCGCTCGTCGTGCTCGCCGGCTGCGCCGCGCCCGCCGCCTCGCCCCCGCGCGCCTCGCAGGCCCCGCGCACGCGCTGCCTCAGCAATCCCAACGAGACCGGGACCCGGCCGCTCCTCTTCCTGTTCTGCGTCGAGAGCCCGTAGCCGCCGGCGGCGCCCACGTGATGCGGGTGGCGTTCGTCACCGGCGGTGGTCGCGGCCTCGGGCGCGCGGTGGCGATGGCGCTGGCCCAGGCGGGACTCGCCGTGGCGGTCGGCGCCCGGACGCCGGAGCAGGTCGCGGCGGTGGTCGCGGAGATCCGCGCCGCCGGCGGGGAGGCGCTGGCGGTCGCGCTCGACGTGACGGAGCCGGCCTCGGTGACGGCGGCGGCCGCCGCCGCCGGCGCGCTGGGTCCGGTCGACGTCCTCGTCAACAACGCCGGCATCGCGGAGTCCGCCCCGTTCGTGCGCACCGACCTCGCGCTGTGGGAGCACCACCTGCGTGTCAACGCCACCGGCCCTTACCTCACGGCGCGGGCCCTGCTGCCCGGCATGCTCGAGCGCCGGCGCGGCCGGGTGGTCAACGTCGCCTCCATGGCCGGCCTGCACGGCGCGCCTTACGTGAGCGCGTATACGGCCTCCAAGCACGCGCTGGTCGGACTCACCCGGGCGCTGGCCGCCGAGGTGGCCGGGCGCGGCGTCACCATCAATGCCGTCTGCCCGGGCTTCGCGGCAACCGACATCGTGTGGAACGGGGCCCGCGCCATCGCGGCGCGGACCGGGCGCGCCTTCGAGGACGCGGTGGCGGCGATGGCCGCCCTGAACCCGGGTGGCCGTCTGATCGAGCCGGCCGAGGTCGCCGACGCGGTTCTGCGCCTCGTGCGCGACGACACCATCAACGGCGAGGCCGTCGTGCTCGACGGGACCGCGCCCCAGCGGAGGGAGCCATGAAGGACCACATCAGCGCGGTGCGGCCGCGGACGCTGCCCAAGCCGGCCGGCTTCTCGTACGGCTACGAGGTCAAGCGGGGTCGGATCGTCTTCATCGCCGGCCAGGTTGCCCGTGACGAGCAGAACGCCCTCGTGGGCCGGGGCGACCTCATCGTCCAGTTCCGCCAGGTCTGCCGCAACATCCAGACGGTCATGAGCGCCGCCGGTGGCGACATGACCGACATCGTGAAGCTGACGATCTACGTGCTCGATGCCAACGACTACAAGCTCCGGCTGACCGAGATCGGCACCGTTTACCGGGAGTACTTCGGCAAGCACTTCCCTGCCATGACGCTGGTCGGCGTCCGCGACCTGTTCGACGCCGCCGACGGCTGCCTCATCGAGATCGAGGGCGTCGCCGCCCTGGCATGAGCGCGGAGGTCGTCGAGCGCCTTCGCGTCCGGCACGCGCTGCCGGCTGTGCGCTGGCCAACCGCCGAGGAGGCGGCGGCCTCGCGCTGGTTCTCGCCCGCACGCCTGGGGCCGCTGGCCGTCGCCGAGCGCACGTGGGTGCCGGCCATGGTGCCGTGGCGTGCCACCGAGGATGGCCAGGTCACGCCGGAGGTGCTGCAGTGGTACGCGCGCTTCGCCGAGGGGCAGCCGGGTGTGCTCGTCGTGGAAGCTACCGGCATCCGCGACGTCGCCAGCGGTCCCCTGCTCCGCATCGGTGACGATCGGTTCATTCCCGGCCTCCAGCGCCTCGTGGACACCGTCCGCGAGCGCAGCAGCGGCCGCACGCGCCTGCTCGTGCAGCTCATCGACTTCCTGGCCGTCCGCCGCCGGCCCGAGCCCGAGAAGTTCTTCCTGCGCTTCCTCGAGGTAGACGACGCTGTGCGGCGGCGCCTGGCCCTCGCCAGCGGCGAGGCCGGATGGCTCACGGCGCCGGAGCCGGCCGTGCGCACGTACCTGCTGGGCGCCGACCGCGTAGTGCTGGACGCGGCGCTCACCGCGCGCCAGCGGGAGGCGCTCGACTACGGCTATCGCGAGCGTGTCGTCGACACCCACCTGCCGTGGGTGCGCGAGCTGCCCCGCACGCTGCCCGGGCTCTTCGCGGCGGCGGCCGACCGGGCACGCGCGGCCGGCTTCGATGGCGTGGAGCTGCACTATGCCCACGCCTACACGATGGCCTCGTTTCTCTCGCGGCTGAACACGCGCGACGACGGCTACGGCGGGGCGCGTGAGCACCGTGTGCGGCTGCCGCTCGAGGTCCTTGACGCGGTCCGCGCCCGGGTGGGCGCCGGCTACGCAGTCGGCATCCGCTACCTGGGCGACGACGTCGTCGAGGGGGGTAGCCGCCTCGAGGACGCCGTCTGGTTCGGCGGCCGGTTCGCGGCCGCCGGCGTCGACTACCTGTCGATCTCAAAAGGCGGCCGGTTCGAGGACGCCCGCCAGCCCAAGGTCGGCGAGGCTGTATATCCCTACACGGGCCGCTCCGGCTACGAGTGCATGCCCACCGTGATCTCCGACGTGCGGGGACCGTTCGGGCGCAACGTGCCGCTGGCCGCCGCCATCCGGACCGCCGTGCGCGCCGCCGGTCACGACACGCCGGTCGTCACCAGCGGCGGCATCTTCTCTTTCGAGCAGGCCGAGGGGATCCTGCAGCGGGGCGAGGCCGACTTCGTCGCCGCCGCCCGCCAGTCGCTGGCCGACCCCGATTGGTTCCGCAAGGTCCGCCTCGGCCACGGCGACCTCGTGCGCCGCTGCGAGTTCACCAACTACTGCGAGGGGCTCGACCAGCACCACAAGCAGGTGACCTGCAAGCTCTGGGACCGGGTGGCGGTCGACGAGCCCGGCGTGCCCCTCGCCCGCGACGGCAAACGCCGGCTGTCGCCCCCCTCGTGGCCGCGTCCCGCCTGATCGCCGAGCATGCCCGCCCGTAGGCGACGGCGGCGCGGCCTCCGCCGCCTGCTCATCCTGGTCGTGCTCGCCGTCGTGGCGTGGCTCGCCTGGGAGGTGTGGGCGTGGCCCAACGTCGGCGCGCTGGCCGCGCGGCCACCAGCCACGACCGCGTTCATCGAGCGCTGGCGGGCGGCGCAGCGTCAGGCCGGGCGAAGCGATCAGATCGATCGGCGGTGGGCCGCGTACGGTTCGATCGCGCCGTCCATGAAGGTGGCGGTGCTGGTGGCCGAGGACATCAACTTCTTCTCGCATCGCGGATTCGACAGCGGCGAGATCCGCAAGGCGCTCACGCAGGCGATCGAGGAAGGCGAGCTGCCGCGGGGCGCCTCGACCATCAGCCAGCAGCTCGCCAAGAACTTGTGGCTGTCGCCCGCCCGCGACCCGCTCCGCAAGATGCGGGAGGCGATCCTGACCTGGCAGCTCGAGCGCACGCTCGGCAAGCGCCGCCTGCTCGAGCTGTACCTCAACGTCGTAGAATTCGGCCCGGGCGTGTGGGGGGTCGACAGCGCCAGCCGCCGCTACTTCGGCAAGGCGGCCGCCGACCTCGGCGACGACGAGGCGGCCCTGCTGGCCGCCGCCCTGCCGAGTCCGACCACGTGGCACCCGGGCTCCGGCAGCGTCGCGTATCGCCGCCACGCCGACAACGTACGACGCCGAATGGACAAGGCCCAGTTCCTGAGGAGGCTCATCTGATGGCCGCACCCGTGTTCCGTGACTACGATCAGAAGGCCCTCGACGCCGAGTACAACAATCGCGTCAAGGTCAAGAACGCCATGGACTGGATGGCCCGCGCCGGCGGCGAGAGTGCCCGGACCCGCGCCGAGCTGCCGCTCCGCTTCGACGTACCGTACGGCGCCCATCACGCCGAGCGCCTCGACATCTTCCCGGCCACGCGGCCGGGGCCGGCCCCGGTGCACGTCTTCATCCACGGGGGCTACTGGCAGCGCATGGACAAGGCCGACTTCAGCTTCGTGGCGCGCGGGCTGGGACCAGCCGGCGCCGCCACCGTCGTCATCAACTACGGCCTCGTGCCCTCGATCGACCTCGACACGCTCGTGCGGCAGTGCCGCGCCGCCGTGGCCTGGGTGCACCGTCACGCCACCGAGTGGGGCGGCGATCCCGGTCGGATCTCCATCTCCGGCCACTCGGCCGGCGGCCACCTGGTAGCCATGCTGCTCGCCACCGACTGGCCGGCGCTGGGCGTCCCCGCCGACGTCGTCAAGTCAGGGTGCGCGGTCAGCGGCCTGTACGACCTCGAGCCCATCCGCCTCTGCTATCTCAATCAGGTCCTGGCACTGACGCCCGAGGTGGCGCAGCGCAACAGTCCCGTGCTCCTGGCCCCGTCGCGGCCGACGCCGCTCATCCTGGCCCTCGGCGGCGCCGAGGGTCCCGAGTACCACCGGCAGACCGACGCCCTGGCGGCGGCGTGGCGGGCACGCGGGGTGCCGATCGAGGTGATGGACCTGCCCGGCCACGATCACTTCTCGATCGTCGCCGAGCTCGAATCGCCGTTCAGCTCGCTTGCACGCGCGATCCAGACGCAGATGGGTCTGGCCTAACGTTCGGCCCGCTGGCGCGGGCGGCGCCGCTGGGCGGCGGGGGCGGCAGGGCGACAGGGCCTCCTGAGGTTCCGTTGGCTTCGATCGTGTAGGGCCTCACGTAGGACCAGGCTCCGACCGCGCCTTCGCGCGCCGGGTCGTCTCTCGCGGAACCGAAGGGGGCCCTGTCGCCCTGCCGCCCCCGCCGCCCACCGGCGATCCCGGCTGGCAGAAGGGCCAACCTCTCTCACGCGACGCGCATCGGTTAGCGTTCGGGCTCCAGGCGGACGATGCGGCCGTTGGGCTCGTCGGTCAGCAGGTAGATGAGGCCGTCGGGGCCTTGGCGGACGTCGCGGATGCGGGCGTTGGGTGTCAGCGTGTAGCGTTCCTCGGCGGCGACGCGGCCGTTGAGAAGGCGCAGGCGGACGAGGCCGCGGCGCTGCAGTGAGGCGAGGAACAGGTCGCCGCGCCAGGCGGGGAAGCGGTCGGCCGTGTAGAACAGGGCGCCCGAGGGCGCGATGACGGGATCCCAGTAGTAGACGGGCTGCTCCATCCCCGGGCGCGAAGTGCCGACGCCGATGCGGGTGCCGGAGTAGTCGACGCCGTAGGTGATGATCGGCCAGCCGTAGTTGCGGCCGGCGCGCGGATTGTTCAGCTCGTCACCGCCACGGGCGCCGTGCTCGGCCGTCCACAGCTCGCCCCGCGCGTCCAGGGTGGCCCCCTGCACGTTGCGGTGCCCGTATGACCAGATCTCAGGGCGGGCGCCGTCGCGGCCGACGAACGGGTTGTCGCGGGGGGCCGAGCCATCGGGGTTGATGCGCACGATCTTGCCAATGGTCACCGCCAGGTCCTGGGCGGCGTCGCGCCGGGACAATCGGTCGCCGAGCGTGACGAACAGCGTGCCGTCGGGGCGAAACACGAGCCGCGAGCCCCAGTGGAACTCGCTGGTGACCTTAGGCACCTGGCGCCACACCACCTCTGTTCCTTCCAGCCCGCGCTCGCCCAGCCGTCCTCGCGCCACCGCCGTGCCGGCCCCGCCCGCTCCCGGCTCCGAGAAGGACAGGTAGACGAGCCGATCCTGGGCAAAGCTCGGGCTCAGCGCCACGTCGAGCAGGCCTCCCTGGCCGCCAGTCGCGACCCCCGGCACACCGGCCAGCGGATCGGAAAGGCGGCCGCTCGGCGCGACGAGCCGCAAGCGCCCCGCCCGCTCGGTGACGAGCAGGCGGCCGTCGGGCAGAAACGCGAGCCCCCACGGATGCTCGAGGCCGCGCACGACGTCGATGGCGCGCGCGGGCAGCCGCACCGGGATCGGCGTGGGCGAGCGCGTCGCCTCCTGGGCAAGGGCTGGAAGCCCGAGCAGCACGATGGCGACGATCATGCCGAGCCAGAGCTTGCGCGTCGTCGTACATCCGGTCGAGCCGAGGCGGAGAGCCGCTGGTGATGGCATGGCGCAACTCCAGTCTACGATGGCGTCTGCTACAATCCACCCCGCCCCGGAGGTGCAGCGATGCGCACCCTGCTTCGCAATGCGCGACTGATCGACGGCACCGGCCGCGCAGCCCAGGACGGCGCCGCGCTGCTGATCGAGGGCGACACGATCGTCCACGCCGGCCCGCTGGCCGGGGCCGATGCACCCGGTCCCGACGCCGCCGTCGCGCTCGATCTCGCCGGCCGCACCGTGATCCCCGGCCTGGTCGAGGCTCACCTGCACCTCTCCTACAACGACGTGAAGCAGATCGCCGACCTCGACCTGAACTGTCCGCCCGAGTACTCCACGCTCCTGTCGGCGAAGAACGCGGAGCTGGTGCTGCACTGTGGCTACACGGCGGCCCGCTCGGCCGGCTCGGTTCACGCCGTCGACGTGGCGCTCAAGCGCGCCATCAACGAGGGGCTCTTCCCCGGCCCGCGACTGCTGGCGGCCGGCCGCGACATCTGCGCCACCGGCGGCATGGCCGACTGGAACCCGTCCTATCTCAAGCTCGGCATGGAGGGCCTGGCGCTGATCGCCGATGGCCCCGAGCAGATCCGGGCAGCGGTGCGACGGGTCATCAAGGACGGCGCCGATGTGGTGAAGTGCTACGTCGGCGGCGACGCGCTGTTACCCCACACACCCATCGCCGACTGCACCTACACGCTGCCCGAGGTCCAGGCACTGGTCGACGAGGCCCACATGCGCGGCCGGATGGTCGCCGCCCACGTGCGCGGCGAACGCTCGAGCGAGGTGGCCGCCCGGGCCGGCGTCGACTCGATCGAGCACGCGACCTACGCCAGCGACGACACGCTGAAGCAGATCCGCGACCAGGGGCTGACACTGGTGCCGGGGCTGCGCTATCTCTACTCGATCATCGAGAACGGGCCGCGCTTCGGCATCACCGAGGCCGTCGTCCGCCCCAGCGGGCTGCACGACGAGATCAAGCAGGCCTCCGATACGTATCGACGCGCGCGCGAGCTGGGCATCCGGATGTGCCCGGGCGGTGATTTTGGCTTCGCCTGGAACCCCCACGGGGAGTACGCCAAGGACGTCCAGGTGTTCGTCGACGTCATCGGCTTCACGCCGCTGGAGGCGATCACCTGCGCCACCCGCCACGGGGCCGAGTTGATGCGCATGCAGGACCGGATCGGCACCCTGACCCCCGGCAAGCTTGCCGACCTGGTCGTCGTCGACGGCGATCCGCTGCAGGACATCGCCGTCCTCCAAGACCGGACCCGCCTGTCGGTCATGAAGGGCGGCCAGTGGGTGACCCGGAGGTTCTGAGGTGGTCCGGCGAGGGCGGCCAGCGCAAGTTGGCCGCCCCGGGCCCCGCATGGTAGTGTGAGCGCGCTTTTCGACGACCCAACGGAGGGACGCCATGCCGTTCGTCAACATCACGATCTACGAGGGCCACGGCAAGGACCGCAAGGACGAGATCGCCCGCCGGGTCACCGACGCCATCACCGACGTCTGCAAGCTGCCGCGCGAGGCGGTATGGGTGGTCTTCAAGGAGGTGACACCGCCCGACTGGTACGTGGCCGGCAAGCCGGGAGCGCCGGCAAGAAGTGACCGCGGCTCACGGTTCGAGAAGCTCGGGACCGGCTTCCTCTTCACCGAGGGGCCGCTGTGGCACCCGACCGGAAAGTACCTGCTCTTCAGCGACATGCCCGGCGATCACCTGCGCCGGTGGTCGGCCCGGGACGGCGTCACCACCTTCCGCAAGCCCTGCAACATGTCCAACGGGCTCACCTATGACCGCCAGGGGCGTCTGGTCGCCTGCGAGCACGCCTAGCAGCCAGGTGACCCGCACCGAGGCCGACGGCCGCATCGTGCCGCTCGCCACGCACTACCAGGGCCGGCAACTCAACAGCCCCAACGACATCGTGTGCCGATCCGACGGCGGCATCTACTTCAGCGATCCGCCCTACGGCCGGGCCAAGTTCTACGGGGTCGAGCGGCCCCAGGAGCTCGCCTTCCAGGGTGTCTTCCGGGTCGGCGCCGACCCCAAGTCGCCCACACTGCTCGTCGACGACTTCGAGCGTCCCAACGGGCTCTGCTTCTCGCTCGACGAGGCGCGCCTGTTCATCAACGACACCGCCCGCAAGCACATCCGCGTCTTCGACGTGGCCCCCGACGGCGGCGCTCCGCCGACGGCCGGCTCTGGGCCGAGACGAAGGGCGACGGGCCGGGCGCGCCCGACGGCATGAAGCTCGACTCCGCCGGCAACGTGTACTGCTGCGGGCCGGGCGGCATCCACGTGTTCGACCCCGACGCGAACCTGCTCGGGGTGATCTGACGGTTCCCGAGTACACGGCGAACTTCGCGTGGGGCGACGACGATTATCGCTCGCTGTTCATCACCGCCTCGACGTCGCTGTACCGGGTGCGCGTACCGTCCCCGGCCTGCCGGCGTTCTGAGCGCGCCGACTCGACAAGGAGGTCGTCATGCAACGACGCACTGCTGCTGATCCTGCTCGCTCGCCCTGATCGCTGGCCGTGCCGATCGGCCGCCGACGCCCAGAAGCCGATCAAGGTCGGCATGCCCATGCTCGCTCTCCGGCCCGCGGCGCCCTCTTCGGCGAGCCCGCCTCCAAGGGCGCCAGATGTACGTCGAGGAGGTCAACGCCAAGGGCGGCGTGCTCGGCCGCAAGATCGAGCTCATCGTGCGCGACTCCAAGGCCGACGCCAACGAAGCGGTGCGCAGTGCGCGCGAGCTCATCCTGAAGGACAACGTCGACTTCCTGGTCGGTACGCTGACCTCCGCCGAGGGCCCGGCCGTCTCGGTGGTGGCCAAGGAGAACAAGATCGTCTTCATCGCGCCGATCCCGAAGACCGACCAGCTCACCGCCCCCGACAAGCTGCACCCCTACGTGTTCCGCGTCGCCGCCAACACCACGATGGAGGGCCGCAGCGCCGCCGAGATCGTGGCCAAGTGGCCGGTCACGAAGGTCGCCACGATCGCCTTCGACTACGCCTACGGCCAGGACGTCACCAAGGCGTTCGTCGAGCACATCAAGAAGATCAAGCCGAGCGTGCAGATCGTGGACCAGCAGTGGCCCAAGCTCGGCGAGCAGGACTACAACGCCGTTCATCAACGCCCAGATGGCCAAGAAGCCGGAGGCCATCGTTTCGTCGCATCTGGGGCGGCTTCTTCGTCACCTACTCCAAGCAGGCCAAGGCGCTCGGCGTGTTCGACGCCGTGAAGTACAACTTCCTCGGCCTCGGGGAGGCGGCTACGCCGGAGACGACCAAGTCGATGGGCGCCGACTACCCGGTCGGCATCTGGGGCAACGCCTACGACGCCTTCTACTGGGGCGAGACGCCAGGCCCACAAGGACTACACGGCGCGGCTGTCGAAGTACCTGAAGGACGAGTATCCGTCGTCGTGGGCCATCCAGGGCTACACCGGCATGCAGTTCCTGGTCGAGGCGATCAAGAAGGCCAACAGCACCGACTCCGACAAGGTGGCCAAGGCCCTGCTCGGCCTCACGGTCGAGACGCCGATCGGGCCGCAGACGATCCGGGAAAAGGACCACCAGGCGAACCGCGGCCAGCTCTACGGCAAGACCGCGATGGACCCCAAGTACCCGTTCGCGATCATGAAGCCCGCCGTGTACGTCGATCCCACGAAGTTCATGGATTGATTGGACTGGGGGCCACGACATGGCCCCCAGACCCCCAGGTCGCTCGGGGCGCCCCGGCGGAGCCGTGGCGCCCCTCGACCTTCGGGGGTAACCTAACGCGTCCTACATGCCCGATCCCTCGTTCGTCTTCGCGCAGTCGATCAGCGGCCTCACGGCGGCGATGTTCCTGTTCCTCATCGCCTCCGGGCTGTCGCTCATCTTCGGCGTGCTGCGCGTGCTCAACTTCGCGCACGGCACCTTCTACATGCTCGGCGCCTACTCGGCTTTCCAGCTCGTGCAGTGGCTGGGCGTGGGCGGCGGCCGGTTCTGGCTGGCCGCGCTGGGCGCCGCCACTGCGGTGGCGCTGCTGGGCGGGATCATCGAGCGGCTGCTGTTCCGCCACCTCTACGGCAAGGAGGAGCTCTACCAGCTACTGTTCACTTACGCGCTGGTGCTGATCCTGAGCGACGCCGCGAAGATGATCTGGGGCACGCAGCAGAAGTCGGTGAGCCGGCCGCCCGGGCTCGACCGGCGCGCTTCTCGCTCTTCGGCGCCACCATCCCCTACTACAACCTGTTCATCCTGCTGCTGGGGCCGGCCATCGCGCTCGGCTTCTGGTTCGTGCTGCAGCGCACGCGGGTCGGGCCGCTTCATCCGCGCGGCGGCGCTCGACCGCGAGACGCTCGGCGCCCTCGGCGTCAACGTCGACGCGCTCTACACGGGCGTCTTCGTGATCGCCTCGTTCCTCGGCGGCCTCGGCGGCGCCCTCGTCACGCCCGATGCGCGACCATCGTGCCCGGCATGGACACCGAGATCATCGTCGAGGCCTTCGTGGTCGTGGTCATCGGCGGCCTCGGCTCGTTCTGGGGGACCTTCCTCGGCGCGCTCGTCTACGGCCAGGTGCTGTCGTTCGGCATCCTGTTCTTCCCGCGCTTCTCGATCTTCTCGGTCTTCGCCCTCATGGCCGGCGTGCTCATCATCCGGCCGTGGGGCCTGCTGGGCCGCCCGCTCAAGTGATGGCGCAGCTGGCCCGGCTGCCGTGGGGTCTGCTCGTCCTCGTGGCCGCGTTCTGCGTGCCCGCCGCTCGGCTCGCGCTTCTACACGTTCCTGGCCAACGACATCGTCATCTGGGCGCTGTTCGCCACCAGCCTCAACCTGCTCGTCGGCTACACCGGCCTGGTGTCGTTCGGCCACGCCGCCTACTTCGGCATCGGCGCCTACACGACCGGGCTCCTGATGAAGAAGCTGGCGGTGCCATTCCTGCTCGCCTTCCCGGCCGCCGGCGTGGTGGCCGGCGCCTTCGCGCTCGTCTTCGGCTTCTTCTGCGTGCGGCTCACGCGGATCTACTTCGCGATGCTCACGCTGGCCTTCGCCCAGATCGTGTGGGCCATCTGCTTCAAGTGGAACGAGGTCACGGGCGGCGAGCAGGGCATGCCGGAGATCCCCTACCCGAGCTTCGACTGGGTGGACGCTCGCCGGTGCTGCCGCTGGTGGGCGGCTACCGCACGGCGCGAGTACTTCTACTTCCTGACGCTGTGCTGATGGTCGCCCTCTGCCTGTGGCTGCTCCGGCGCATCGTCGGCTCGCCGTTCGGGCGCATGCTGACGACGATCCGCGAGAACGCCGAGCGCGCGGAGTTCATCGGGGTCAACGTCCGGCGCTACGAGCTGGCCGCCTTCGTGCTGGCCGGGCGCCTTCGCCGGGCCTCGCCGGCGGGCTCTTCGGCATCTTCAACCGCGGCGTCTTCCCCGACTTCGCCTACTGGACGAAGTCCTCCGAGGTGCTGATCATGACGCTGCTGGGCGGCATGGGCGCGTTCTACGGCCCCGCCGTCGGCGCCCTCGTGCTGCTCTGGCTCAACCAGCAGATCGTCGTCCTACACCGAGTACTGGCCGCTCGTCCTCGGCACCATCCTGGTCATCCTGCTCTTCGTCTTCCCCGGCGGGCTCGCCGGGCGCCGTCGCAGCGCTCGGCAGCCGGCGCCTGGCGGAGGCCGCGCGCGTGCTTGAGGTGCGCGACGTCCGCAAGAGCTTCGACGGCTTCCAGGCCGTGGGCGGCGTGAGCCTCGACGGTGGCCCGCGGGCTCGATCAGCGCCATCATCGGTCCCAACGGCGCCGGGCAAGACCACGCTCTTCAACCTGATCACCGGTCACCTCCGGCCCGACGCCGGCCCGTGGTGCTTCAAGGGCCGCGACATCACCGGCATCGCCCCGCACGACTCTGCCGGCTCGGGCATGGGGCGCTCGTTCCAGCGCACCAACATCTTCCCGCAAGCCTGACCGTCTACGAGAACGTGCAGGCCGCCTTCCTGTCCCACCGTGGGCGGGGCTGCGAACCTGTTCGAGCCGCGTGGACGCGGCTCTACCGGGACGAGACCGACGGCGCTGCTGGGCGCGGTCGGCCTGCTCGACCAGCGCCGGGGAGGTCAGTCCGGCTTCCTCTCCCACGGCGCCCAGAAGCAGCTCGAGCTGGGCATCGCGCTGGCGCTGCGAGCCGGCGCTCCTGCTCCTCGACGAGCCGACGGCCGGCATGTCGGCCACCGAGACGCGCGAGACCATCCGTCTGATCGAGCGCATCGCCCGCGAGCGCGGCCTGACGCTGCTGTTCACCGAGCACGACATGGAGGTGGTGTTCTCCATCGCCCAGCGCATCACCGTGCTCCACCAGGGCCGGGTGATCGCCGAGGGCGCGCCGGCCGAGGTGCGCGCCGATCCCGAGGTGCGCCGCGTCTACCTCGGGCGAGCGCCGGTGAGCACGCCGCCGCCGCTGCTCGAGGTGCGCGAGACTCCACACCGCCTACGGCCTGTCGCGGTGCTGTTCGGCGTGTCGCTCGAGATGCCGCGCGGGCGAGTGCGTGTGCCTGCTCGGCCGCAACGGCGTCGGCAAGACCACGACCATGCGCAGCATCATGGGCCTCACCCCGCCGCAGCCGCGGCCGCGTCGTGTGGAAGGGCACGCGACATCACCGGCTGGGCGCCCTACCGGATCGCCCGCGCCGGGCATCGGCTTCGTGCCCGAGGACCGCCGCATCTTCGCCGACCTGACGGTGTGGGAAAACCTCGACGTGGCGAGCGCGGCGCCGCCGGCCGGCGGCTTCACGGTCGAGCGCGTCTTCGACCTCTTCCCCAAGCTGCGCGAGCTGTGCGCTCGCGCAACGGTGGCTTCCTCTCCGGCGGCGAGCAGCAGATGCTCACCATCGCCCGAACGCTCATGGGCAACCCCGAGCTGCTGCTGCTCGACGAGCCGTCCGAGGGGCTGGCGCCGCTGGTGGTCGACCACCTGCGCGAGCAGGTCGAACGCCTCAGGCGCGAGGGGCTCACGATCCTGCTCGCCGAGCAGAACGTCGAGTTCTCGCTCGCGCTGGCCGACCGCGTCTACGTGCTGGAGAAGGGCTCGATCCGCTTCAGCGGACCGGCCGCGCGCCTTCGCGATGACGAGGCACTGAGGCACGAGCTGCTGGCGCTCTGACCGCACAAGGGCCGGGCCCGGCCTCCGACCGGCGGGCGCAAACCCTTCCCGGGGCCGTGCGGTGTGTCATACCATAGACTTCAGTCACGGCTGGCGACCGCGCCAGCGGAGGGTGGCATGCGGATTCGCTTCTGGGGCACCCGCGGCTCCATCCCCAAGCCGGGCCCGGCCACCGTCCGGTACGGGGGCAATACCTCCTGCGTCGAGGTCCGGTCCGACGGCACGCTGATCGTGCTCGACTGCGGCACCGGCGCCCACGAGCTGGGCCAGCAACTCGTCACCACCTACCCCGGCCCGATGCGCGGTCACCTGCTGATCACTCACACGCACTGGGACCATATCCAGGGCTTCCCGTTTTTCGCGCCGCTGTTCGTTTCCGGCAGCGAGTGGGACGTGTACGCGCCACGCCAGGTGGGCCGCACGTTGGAGGAGATCCTCGGCGGCCAGATGCACCGCACGTACTTTCCGGTGCCGCTCGGCGAGCTGGCCGCGACCATTCGCTACCACGAGCTGAGTGAGGGGGCCTTCAACCTCGACGCTGTCCGCGTGACCACCCGCTACATGAACCATCCGGCGCCCGCGCTCGCCTACCGGCTGGAGGCCGGAGGGGTGGCCGTCGTCTACGCCACCGACCACGAGCCCCACTCGCGCCACCATCCGGAGGCCACCGGCGAGGCCGCGCGGGTGCATCGCGAGGACGCCCGCCACATCGAGTTCCTGGCCGGAGCCGACCTGGTGATCCACGACGCGACGTACACGCTAGAGGAGTACCCGGCCCGGCTGTCGTGGGGGCACACGCCGGCCGAGTGGGCCGTCGACTTCGCGGTGGCGGCGCGAGTCCGCCGGCTCGCCCTCTTCCACCACGAGCCGTCGCGCACCGACCGCGCCATCGACCGGCTCCTCGCCAGCTGCCGCAAGCGCCTGCCGGCCAAGGACGGCCCCGAGGTGTTCGCGGCCGCCGAGGGCCAGTACCTGGTGGTCGTGCGGCCCGGCGCCACGCCGACGTCGTCCACGCCGGTGGTCGCCTCCACGGCCGCGCGGATGGCAGCGCCAGAGAAGACGACGATCCTCGTGGCCGACGACGACCCCGACGTGATGGCGGTAATCTTGGAGACGCTGGAGCCGGAGGGCTACCGGGTCATCACGGCCACCGACGGCGACACCGCGCTGCAGCTCGCCCGCGACGAGCGGCCGGACATCGTCGTGCTCGACTGGATGATGCCGGGGCAGGACGGGCTGTCCGTGTGCCGGGCGCTGCGTCAGGAGAGCGATCCCAGGCTGGCCGAGGTTCCGGTCGTCCTCATCACCGGGCGTGCCGACGCCCAGGACACGGCAGCGGGCTTCACCGCCGGCGTGACCGACTACCTCACGAAGCCGTTCAAGCCCACGCACCTCGTCGCACGCCTGCAGTCCTGGCTCAGCCGCTCGCACAGCGGCTGAGCGCGTTCCCCCGCGCCGGCCACGCCGGTGCGCGGGGAGCGGGCGATGGAGCGACAGGGTCCCCTTCGGTTCCGCGAGAGACGACCCGATGCGCCGTGGCATGGTCGGAGCCTGTCCTACGTGTGGCCCTACACGATCGAAGCCAACGGACCCTCAGGAAACCCTGTCGCTCCATCGCCCGCTCCCCGCGCACCGGCGTCCCCAACACCGCTTCAGGCGAATCTGAACTTCGGACGGCGGGCTACGTCGGGCGGGGGGTGAAGGTCTTCACTGAGATGTACTGGTCGGGCCAGGGGAGGTCGAGGCCCTGGTCGCGGGCGGCGTGGCGGGTCCAGTAGGGGTCGTAGAGGTGGGCACGGGCCAGGACGCAGAGGTCGGCGCGGCCGGCGGCGATGATCGAGTTGACGTCGGCGCTGGAGGCGACGCCGCCGACGGTCATGGTCGGAATGCCGGCCTCGTGGCGGATCCGGTCGCTGAACGGCGTCTGGAACAGGCGGCCGTGATCGGGCGCCTGATCGGGCACCGTGTTGCCGGCCGACACGTCGACGATGTCACAGCCGTGGGTGCGTAGCGCGCGCGCCACCTCGACGGCATCCCTCGGCGACAGGCCGCCCTCCTTCCAGTCGGTGGCCGAGAGCCGGACCGAGATGGGCTTGGCGACAGGCCATGCCGCCCGGACGGCGTCGAAGACCTCGAGCGGGAAGCGCAGGCGGTTGGCGAGCGCGCCGCCGTAGGCATCGGCACGCCGGTTGGTGAGCGGCGACAGGAACGACGCCAGCAGGTAGCCGTGGGCGATGTGGAGCTCGAGCAGGTCGAAGCCGGCCTCCTCGGCCATGCGGGTGGCTCGCACGAAGTCGTCGCGCACGGCGTCCATGTCCCCGCGGTCCATCTCGCGCGGGACCTGGCTGTGCGGGAAGTACGGGATCGGCGACGCCGAGATCAGCGGCCAGTTGCCCTCGGGCAAGGGCTCGTCGATGCCCTCCCACAGCCGGCGCGTGGAGCCCTTGCGCCCGGCGTGGGCGAGCTGGATGCCGATCCGGGCCGGGCTGGCGCCGTGCACGAAGTCGACGATGCGCTTCCACGCGGCCACGTGCTCGGGCTTGTACAGGCCGGTGCAGCCAGGGCTGATGCGCCCGTCGCGGCTGACGTCGGTCATCTCCGTCATCACCAGCCCCGCCCCGCCGACCGCGCGACTGCCCAGATGCACCAGGTGCCAGTCGCCCGGCGTGCCGTCCTCGGCCGAGTACTGGCACATCGGCGAGACGACGACGCGGTTGGACAGCACCAGTCCTCGGAGCCGGAACGGCGTGAACATCGGCGGCGGGAGCGGGGCCGCGGGCACCGTCACGCCGCTCTGCTGCGCAGCCTTCTCGGCGAGCCAGCCGTCGACCGTGGCCACGAGCTTGGCGTCGCGGGCCTTCAGGCTGTCGTGCGTCACCCGCAGGCTGCGCGTGAGCAGGCTGTAGGCGAGCTGGGCGGGCTCCAGGCGGCCGTGGTACCGCTCGGTGTGCTCGAACCACTCCAGGCTGCGCTGGGCCGCGCGCTGCAGCGCCTCGACCTGGGGCCGGCGCTCCGCCTCGTAGGCCGGCAGTGCCCGCCGCACCTCGTCGTGGGCCTGCAGGCTGCGGCTGAGAGCGATGGCGTCCTCCATCGCGAGCTTGGTGCCGGAGCCGATCGAGAAGTGCGCGGTGTGGGCGGCGTCGCCGACGAGGACGATGTTGTCGTGGTACCAGGCGTCGTTGCGGATGACCGGGAAGGCCCGCCACAGCGAGCGATTGTTCAAGATCGGATGGCCCTCCAGCTCGCGCGCGAACAGCGCCTGCGCGAACGCCACCGTGTCGTCCTCGCGGGCCTCGTCCAGGCCGGCCCGCCGCCAGGTGTCCTCCGTGCACTCGAGGATGAACGTCGAGTGGTGGCGGTCGTAGCTGTAGGCGTGCACGCGCCACAGCCCGTGCTCGTCCTCCTTGAACATGAAGGTGAAGGCCCGGAACGGGAACGTCGTGCCGAGCCAGACGAACCGGTTGCGGCGCCAGTCGATGCGCGGCCGGAAGTGACGGGCATGGCGCTGGCGCACCCAGGAGTTCACCCCGTCGGCGGCCAGCACGAGGTCGGCCCCCGCCCACGCCTCCGGCCGATCGACCTCCGTGGAAAAGCGGAGGACCACACCCAGGTCGGTGGCCCGGGCCTGGAGGATGTCGAGCAGCCGCTGGCGGGAGAGGCCGGCGAAGCCGTGGCCGGTCGAGGTCAACACCTGCCCCCGGTAGTGGATATCGATGTCGTCCCAGTGGGCGAAGGCTCGGGTGATGGCGGCGTGCGTCTCAGGGTCGGCCTCGCGGAAGTTGTCGAGGGTGGCATCGGAGAAGACCACGCCGAAGCCGAAGGTGTCGTCGGAGCGATTGCGCTCGAGGACGATCACCTCGTGGGCCGGATCGGCCCTCTTCATCAAGATCGCGAGGTACAGGCCGGCCGGCCCGCCGCCGATCGAGACGATCTTCACGCCTTCGATTGTACGATCAGGTGGCCGCCTTGGTCGAACGCGTCATCCGTCGCCATCGCCACCTCGCGCGGGCCACGAAGAATCGCCACGCCATCTCCAGCCGGTGCCGGCGCAGGCTCGCCTCGCCCAGCGCCACCAGCGCGAAGAGCCGGCACAGCCGGGCGTCGAGCGCGGCGGCACGGATGATCGCATCGGCCAGGGACGGATTGGCGAACAGCCGGCGCTGGATGCGCACGGAGTCGGCGAGCTCGTCGCCGATCTCCTCGCGCCAGCGCCTCTCGTAGGCCGCCAGCCGGGCGGCCGAGCCGTCGCCGGCCTGCACGGCGTCGGCCGCCACCTCGCCGGCGTGGCGGCCCGTCACCATCGCGTGGTAGATCCCCTCGCCCGTGTAGGCGTTGACGAAGCCGCCGGCGTCGCCGCAGACGAGGACACGCTCGGCGTAGGTCCGGGCCAGCGGCCCCCCCAGCGGCAGCCGGTACGCCTTGAAGTTGGCGGGATTGGAGCGGCCGCGCACGATGCCGCGGGCGGCGACCTCGTCGAGAAACCGCGCGTGGTGCGCGTAGGGCGGCCCGGTCAGCGTCTGCTTGAAGAACGGCAGCAGGAAGCCGACGCCGAAGTCGACGCAATCCCGCTTGGGGAACACGTAGCCGTACCCGGGCCAGCCCTTGTAACCGTAGGCCACGTACATCGTGTCGGGGGCGGCCATCGACAGCTCGGCCAGCGGCGTCTCCTCCATCGTGTCGATGGCCAGCGTCTCCTCGGCAAAGCCCGTCGTGAGCCCGGCCGCCCGCGCCACCACGCTGTTGACCCCGTCGGCGCCGATCACGAGCCGGGCGGTCAGCGCGCGGCCGTCGACGCAGTGAACCACGACGCCGTCGGCGCCGGGCTCGATCCCCGTCACCCGTGCGCGCTCCAGGACCCGGGCGCCCTCGGCGCGGGCCCGGGCCAGCAGGGCGGCGTCGAGCTCGGTGCGGCGCAGCGTGAGGTAGAACGGCGCATCGCCGGAGGCCGTCACGGCATGGCCGGCCGGCGACTCCATCAGCACGCGGTGGATCTCGTGGATGGCCACCGTCGAGCGCAGGTGCTCGGCGAGATCGGGGAAGCGCCGGTAGACCCCGTAGCGAATGCCACCGCCGCACGGCTTGTCGCGCGGAAAGGGCTTCTTGTCGAGGACGAGGACGTCGACGCCGCGCCGGGCCAGGGCCAGCGCGGCGAGCGACCCGGCCGGACCACCGCCGACCACGATCACCGCCGCGTCCACGTCTCGCATCGGGACAGCGTACTCCACACGCCGGGTACAATGGTCGGGATGCCGGAGTTCCTCCCCTTCGTCCGCCGCTGGTTCACCGAGACGTTCGCCGACGCGACCCGCCCGCAGCGCGAGGGCTGGGAGGCCATCGCCTCCGGCCGCGACACGCTCATCGTGGCGCCGACTGGCTCCGGCAAGACGCTGGCCGCCTTCCTGTGGGCGCTCGACCACCTGCACCGGCTCGGCCTGGAGCGACGCCTCGAGGACCGCGTGTACGTGGTCTACGTCTCACCGCTGCGCGCGCTCAACAACGACATCGAGAAGAACCTGCGCGAGCCGCTGGCCGGCCTCCGCGCCGCGGCGGCCGCCGACGGCCTCGACCTGCCCGAGGTCCGAGTGGCCGTGCGCACCGGCGACACGCTGGCCGCCGCCCGCCAGGCCATGACGCGCCGCCCGCCGCACGTACTCATCACCACGCCGGAGTCGCTGTACATCCTGCTCACGACCCAGGGTTTCCGGCCGGCGCTGGCTCAGGCGCGGTTCGTGATCGTGGACGAGGTCCACGCGCTGATGGCCAGCAAGCGCGGGGCCCACCTGGCCCTCTCGCTGGAGCGGCTGCAGGCGCTGGTGGAGGGCGACGGGACCGCTGCCCGCCCCCAGCGGATCGGCCTGTCGGCCACGGTGCGACCGGTAGAAGACGCGCTGGCCTTCCTCACCGGCGCTACCGCCCGTGACCCCGTGCTGATCGACACCGGCTTCTCGCGCGACCTCGACGTGCAGGTCGTCTCGCCGGTCGACGACTTCCTCACCACGACCAGCGACACGGTCTGGGACGCCGCCCTGCAGCAGATCGCCGAACTGGTCCAGGCGCATCGCACGACGCTGGTCTTCGCCCAGAGCCGGCGCGCGGCCGAGCGCCTGGCCCGCGATCTCAACGACCGGGTCACCGACGGTCGAGTGGCCGCCCACCACGGCTCGCTCTCGCGTCGGGCCCGGCTGGACGCCGAGAACCGCCTGAAGGCCGGCGAGCTACGCGCGCTGGTCGCCACCTCCTCGCTGGAGCTCGGCATCGACGTGGGCGCCATCGACCTCGTCGTGCAGGTGCAGTCGCCGCGCAACGTCGCCGCCGCCCTGCAGCGCGTGGGCCGGGCCGGCCACCTGCTCTCCCGCACCTCCAAGGGCCGCATCCTGGTGACGAAAGGCGAGGAGCTGATGGAGGCGGCTGCGGTCGTGCGGGCGATCCGCGAGCGCTCGCTCGACCGCATCGCGATGCCCGAGGCCCCGCTCGACGTCCTCGCCCAGCAGATCGTGGCGGCGGTGGCCGCCGAGTCGCTCGACGTCGACACCCTGCACCGGCGCTTCATCAACGCCGCCCCGTACCGCGCGCTCTCCCGCGCGACCTTCGTGGAGGTCGTCCGGGCGGTGGCGGAGCCGCTGCCGCTGGAGGTCAAGGGGATCGCGCCCCGCATCCTCTGGGACCGCGTCAACGATCGGCTCCACGCCCGCCGAGGCACCCGCTTCCTGGCGCTGACCGCCGGCGGCACCATTCCCGACGCCGGGCTGCTCGACGTCTACGTGACCGAGACGGACCTCAAGGTCGGCACCCTCGACGAGGAGTTCGTCACCGAGAGCCTGCCCGGCGACGTGTTCCTGCTCGGCTCCCACGCCTGGAAGATCGCCAAGGTCAAGGCCGGCCGCGTCCTGGTCGAGGACGCCCAGGGCATGGCGCCGACCATTCCGTTCTGGAAGGGCGAGCACCCCTCCCGCTCGTTCGATCTCGGGGTGGCGGTCGGTCGCCTGCGCCGAGACGCCGCCGACAAGCTCGACGACCCCGACTTCGACGCGTGGGCGACCGCCGAGGCCGGTCTCGACAGCCGTGCCGTGCGCGCGATGCATGCCTGGCTGGTCAAGGCCGGCGAGGTGCTGCAGGGCGTGCCCGACGACCAGGGCATCGTCGTGGAGTCGTTCTCCGACGAGATGGGCGGCCGGCACGCCATGATCCACTCCGTCTTCGGCATGCGGGTCAATGGCGCCTGGGGCATGGCCCTGCGCGAGCAGGTCCGCCGGCGCTTCGGCCTGCTCGTCGAGGCCAGCCACGTCGACGACGGCATCCTGCTGTCCTTCGCGCCCGGCCAGGTGCCGCCCGCCCCCGAGCGGCTCGTCACCCTGGTGGGGCCCGACGAGCTCGACCCGCTGCTCGGCGAGGCACTCATCGGCTCGCCGATGTTCGCCACCCGCTTCCGCCATGCGGCCGTGCGCGCGCTGTTCATCCCGCGCATGACGCGCGGCCAGCGCACGCCCGCCTACCTGCAACGGCTGAAGGCCGACGCGCTGCTGGAGTCCGTGCGCGGCCAGCCCGATTTCCCGGTGGTGGCCGAGACGCTGCGCGAGTGCTTCCACGACGCCTACGACGTCCCCCGCCTCAAGCGCCTGCTCGAGCGGCTGCAGGACGGCGAGCTGTGGACGCGCCACGTCGACACCCCGCTGCCCTCGCCCTTCGTCTACCCGCTGCTGATGGCCTGGGACTGGGCCTACCTGGACGCCGGCCACGCCGAGGAGCGGCGCAGCGACACGATCGTGATGCGCAAGGCGTGGAGCGTGGCGCCGGGACCGATGCGCGCCGACATCGTCGCCGCCGTCGAGGCCGAGCTGCAGAAGACGACACCCGAGCGCCGGGCCCGCGACGCCAACGAGCTGGCTGCGATCCTGGACGACCTCGGCGACCTCACGCGCGCAGAGATCGCCGAGCGCGTGCTGGGGGAGGCTGACGCGCTGATCGCGGCCCTGGTGGCCGAGCGGCGGATCGTCGAGGTCGAGTTCGGCGGCGGGCGGTGTACGTGGATCCCGGCCACCGACGCCACGCTCTACGCCGGCCTGGCGACCGAGGCCGGGCTGGAGCGTCTCACCTTGCGGGTGCTGCGCACCCGGGGCCCGATGTCGGCCGACGCACTGGCCGCCCGCTACGGCCTCGTCGCCGCCGAGGTCACCCCCGCGCTCGATCGCCTCGTCCTGCGCGGCGTGGTGCGCGAGGGCACGTTCGTCGAGGGCGTCGAGGGTCGACAGTACGTGCACGTTGCCGTGCTGGACGAGATCCAGCGGCGCCAGGTCCACGCCCGACGCATCCCGCGGCCGGTGGTCACCGCCGAGCAGTTCTCGGCCTTCCTGCTGCGTCGCCATCACCTGCACCCCGAGCAGCGCCTGGTCGGTCCTCCCGGCGTCCTCGCCGCCCTCGAGCTGCTGCAGGGCGAGGACTTCGCGGCCCGCGTGTGGGAGCAGGACCTGCTACCCGCGCGGATCGACGGCTACCAGCGCGAGTGGCTCGACCGGCTCGGCCTCTCGGGCGAGATCGTGTGGACGGTGTTCGAGCCGGGGGGCGGCGATCGCGGCCGCTCGGGCCGCGTGGGAGCCGCGCTGCGGGAGAACGTCGGCTGGCTGCGCGAGAGCACCGAGCGGCCGCCGCTGGAGCCCGCCGTGAAGAACGTCCTGCTCCACCTGCAGCTGCGCGGTGCCTCGTTCGCCCGCGACCTGGGTCGAGCCACGGGCCTCGACGGCCCCCAGGTCCTCGACGCCCTGTGGGCCCTGTTCCGGGCAGGCCTGGCCACTCCCGACACCTTCAGCGCGATCGTCGCCGCGAGCACGGCACCACGTGCGATCGACACGCGGGGCCCCGCCCGTCGGCGTCCTCGCCGCGGCCAGGCCCGTGGCCCGCTCGTCCACCTGCCGCCGGTCGGCCGCTGGAGTGCGCTGGCCGAGGAGGAACCGCTGTCACCCGAGGATCGCGACGAGGCCTGGGCCCACCTCCTCCTGGCCCGCTACGGCGTGGTGGCGCGCGAGCTGGCGCGTGGCGACTGGGCCACGCTGCGCCACGTGCTGCTGCGCATGGAGTACGGCGGCGAGGTCGTACGGGGCTACTTCGTCGAGGGGCTCTCCGGCGAGCAGTACGCGCTCGAGGACGCGCTGGCCGCGCTGACGGCGCCGGCCACCCGCCGGGCCGAGCCACACGTCCTCACGAACATCGTCGACCCCGCCAACCTGTGGGGCCGGGTGTGGCCGTTGTCGCGCCGCGACGGCTCGCGGCTGAGCGTGGCGCGGCTGGCTCATGCCTGGCTCGTGCTGCGGGCCGGGCGGCCCGTGCTGCTGGCCGAGAACTACGGCCGCGAGCTGACCCCGCTCGGCGGCTTCGAGCCGGTCGACCTGCCGGGGACCGTGCGCGCGCTGCAGGCGATGCTTGATCGCCCGCTCACGCTGCGCCCGGTCCGCCGGCTGGAGATTCTCATCTGGGACGGCCGGCCCGTTCGCGACAGCGAAGCCTTCTCGGCCTTCGCGGAGGCCGGCTTCAGCGCCGACGGCGCGCGCCTCAGCTGGGACGGCTACCCGGGTCCTCGACTACCGCGTTGAGCCGGGCGAGGCCGCCGGCGTCGAGATCTGCAGACTATTGACCACGCGGCCCACGCCCTTCACCTGCCGGGCAATCTCCTCGGCCCGCACCTTCTGATCGACCGAATCGACCACGCCGTCGAGGTGCACCTGGCCGTTGACCGTGTTGACGCCGACCCGCGTGAAGTTCGACGCCTTCTCACCGACCAGCTTGGCCTTCACCTCGGCCGTGATGGTCGAGTCGTCGATCACCCGGCCGGTGCTGCGGCCGGTCATCGACTGGCAGCCCGACGCGAACGCCACGACCATCAGCAGCGCGACGACGACCTTGAACGTTGGACCGCGCATGACTCTCACTCCGTGTCTCGCGCTCGGCATCGCCGGCGCGGAATCGCCTGTCTGGTGTTCACGCGATGATCGGAGCCCGCCCATCGGACCCCGGCAACGCCCTGTATACCCGCACGGAGCAGAGCAGTCCGCGTGCCAGCGACCTCCGCGCCCTAGTGGAGCGCGCGCAGGCAGGGTACGCTTGGCCGCCATGGCCACTCCTTCGAGGCCGGCGTGAAGGCGCGTGCCGGTCGCTCCGCGGCCGCGCGCCCGCGGCCGACCCGGCGCGCCGCGGACCGGACGCGCCCGCCGGCCAGCGCGCGAGTGGCCACCAAGCGGGTGTACGAGGCGCCGGCGGCTGCCGACGGCACCCGCGTGCTGGTCATGCGCTATTGGCCGCGCGGGATCCGCAAGGAGAAGGTCGACGTCTGGCTGCGCGAGCTGGGGCCGGTCATTCCGCTGCTGCGCAGCTTCCTGGATGGGGAGATCACCTGGGCGCAGTACGTGCCGCGCTATCGGGCCGGCCTGCAGCGCGCCGAGGCGCAGGCCGCGCTCGCCGAGCTCCGGGGCCTCGCCGGCCGCGGGGCCCTCACGCTGCTGTGCAGCTGCGCCGATCCCGAGCGGTGCCATCGCACGCTGCTCCAGCGGCTTCTGCTAGACTCTGGCGGCGAGGCGTGACCCTGATCGGATGAGACGCGCACGGTGGCTGCTCCCGCTGCTGCTCGCGGCCGCCGCAAGCACGGCGACGGCCGAGCACGAGATCTTCTATCGCTACACGGTGCTCGGCTACGTCAAGGACGCGGCCGGCCAGCCCCGCCCCGGGCAACGCCTGGAGCTGACGCGCGACAAGACCGGCTTCTCCTACCTCGGGGAGAGTGACGCGGCGGGGCTCTTCGTGATCGTCGCGCGGCTGGGCGACGAGAGCGCCGGCGAGTCGCTCACCTTGCGGATGGGCCCGACCCAACTGCAACTGGTGGCGAGCTTCGACCCGGCCAACCACACCGAGGAGCGCGGTACGCGGATCGACCTGGAGGGCGCGCAGGCCCTGGAGCGGCCGACCTGGTTCCGGGCGACGCTGACCCAGCTGCGCAGCGCGCCCCGGCCCTGAGCCAATGGAGGCAAACATGGCGACGAAGACACCGCGGCGCGGGATGAAGGCGTTCGTGCTGATCGAGACGGCCCCCGGCAAGACCAAGTCGGTCAAGAAGGAGCTGAGCCGGATCGCCGGCTCCGGCTCCAGCCTGGCTCACCTCGACGCCGTCACCGGCCCCTACGACTTCATCGCCCAGGTCGAGGGCGCCACCCTGGACGCCATCGGGCGACTGGTCACCGACGAGATCGGCATCATCGACGGAGTGACCCGCACCACGACCTGCGTCGCGGTCGCCATCGGCTGACGTGCGGGTCCTCGTCGCCGGCGGCACCGAATTCATCAGCCTGCACCTGGTCCAGGCGCTGCGGCGCGACGGCCACGACGTCACCGTCCTCAACCGCGGCCGCCGGCCGGCCCGACTGCCGGCCGGCGTGCAGGCCATCGTCGCCGACCGCAAGGACCACGGCGCTCTGCGGGCGGCGCTGGCCGGCGAGCGCTTCGACGGCCTGGTCGACGTCACCTACGCGCCCACGCTCGGCGAGGACGTGGCGGCGCTGCTCGACGCGCCGGCGGCGGTCGGTCACGTGCTGTTCGTGTCCACCGGCCGCGTGTACGACCACGCGCGGCCGATCCCCTTCGACGAGGACACCGCGCGCACGCTCTACTGGGGTGACTACGCGAAGCACAAGATCGCCGGCGAGGACGTCCTGATGGAGCGGCACCGCGCGCGGGGGCTGCCGGTGACCATCGTGCGGCCCACCCACGTGTACGGGCCGCTCAACACGCGCAACAACGAGACGTTCTTCTTCGACCGTCTCGTGCGCGACCGCCCCATCCTGGTGCCGGGAGAGGGCGGCTGGCTCCGGCAGTTCGGCCACGTGGCCGACCTGGCCGACGCCATGGCCGCCATGCTCGGCGTGCCGGCCGCGTTCGGGCGCGCCTACAACGTCAGCGGCGAGGAGGCGATCACCCAGGTCGGCTTCGTCGAGCTGATCGCCGAGGTCATGAAGCGCCACCTCACGCTGATCTTCACGCCGCCCAAGGTCGGCCAGACGCCGGTCCCCTTTGGCCAGAACCTCGTGTACGACTGCCACGCCGTGTACACGACCGCCCGCGTCCGCGCCGAGCTGGGGGTGAGCCCCAGCTACACGCTGGGGGCCGGGCTGCTCCACACGCTCGAGTGGTACCAGGGCGAGGGCCTCGATCGGCGCGAGATCGACTTCTCGGCCGACGACGCCATGCTGCGGGCGCTCGGCGCCTGATGTCGGTGCCGGAGGCGGCCCCGGCCTCACTGCTCGTCTACCACCCCGACGAGGCCCCGCAGTACGCGCAGCTGATCCGCATCCCGGCCGGACGCGAGGTCACCCTGCACGTCTGCGCCACCGAGAGCGAGGCCGCCTCGGTCATCGGCGAGGTCCAGGCGGCCTACGCGTGGAAGCTGCCGCCGGTGCTCTACGGCAAGGCGCGGCGCCTGCAGTGGCTGCAGGCCATGGGGGCGGGCGTGGACTGGGTGCTGGTGCCGGAGCTCCCGGCCCGGATCGTCGTCACGCGGGCGCCGGGCATCTTCGGCCCGTGGATGAGCGAATACGTGCTCGGCTGGTGCTCGTGGGTCACCCAGAAGACCGAGGTCTACCGCGCGGCTCAGCGCGAGCGACGCTGGCGCGAGGACGTGCTGCCGGGACGGCTGCGCGGCAAGACGCTGACGCTGGTGGGCGTGGGCGACATCGGCCGCGAGATCGCCCGGGTGGCCCGCGCCGTCGGCATGCACGTCATCGGCGTCAGCCGCTCGGGCGAGCGGGTGCCGGCCGTGGAGCGCGTGTACCGGCCGGGCTACCTGGCCCGGGCCCTGGCCGCCGCCGACTTCGTGGTGGTCGTGGTGCCGCTGACGAAGAAGACGCGCGGCCTCATCGACGCCGAGGCGCTGGCGGCGATGCGGCCGGACGCCTGGCTGCTGAACATCGGCCGCGGCGCGGTGGTCGACGAGGCGGCGCTGCTGGAGGCGCTGCGGACCAGGCGCATCGCGGGGGCCGTCCTCGACGTGTTCCCGACCGAGCCGCTGCCCGCCGAGCACCCGCTGTGGGAGCTCGACAACGTCGTGATCACGCCCCACGTGGCCGGGCCCAGCACCGCCGAGGAGATCGCGCCGGTCTTCAACGACAACCTCGCCCGCTGGCTGCGCGGACGCCCGCTGCAGCACGTCGTCGATCGCACGCGCGGCTACTGATCGCCCCGACGGCTACGGCCGGCGGATCACCAGCCGGTAGCCCAGGTCCAGCTCCTCGAGGTCCAGCAGGTCGGCGTGGCGCCGACGCCAGGTGCCGTCGGCGAGATCACGATGCAGCCGGGCCAGGCCGGGTTCGGCGTCGCCCAGCTTGCTGAACGTCGACATCGCCCCGCGCACGCCGGGATCGAGGTAGGCCTCCGGGCGCCGCCAGTAGGCGCCGACGAAGCCGTCCGTGCAGTCGTGCGGCACCGGCACCGGCCGGACCTCGATCGGCCCCAGCCGGCGACGCAGCTCGTCCAGCGTCGGGAAGATGGGCCGGTCGATCGCCCAGATGCCAGGGAAATATTCGTCGACGAGCCAGAAGCGCGGCGTGGCCGGATCCCACGTCAGCAACACCACGCATGCGGCGACGCGGGCGAGCTCGGCCAGGCCCCGGGTGCGGTCCGGCCAGTGGTGCACCGTCAGTATGGCCAGCGTCGCGTCGAAGGCGGCGTCGCGGAACGGCAGGTCCGTGGCTGACGCTTGCAGGGCCGGCGCGGCGCCGGGCGGCCGCTGGGCGATCATGGCCGCCGAGGGCTCGACGGCGACCACCCGGCGCCCGCCCGGCTCGTAGGAGCCGGCGCCGGCTCCCACGTTGACGATCGTGACCGCCTCGCCGAGGGCGGCGTCGATGGCCGCGGCTACCCGCGCATCCGGCCGCCGGTAGGCGCCGTAGCCGCGGCCGATGCGGTCGTAGAGCTCCGCCACTCTAGCGGGGCGCGACCTCCGAGGTGCAGTGCGGACACCGGCGAGCCCGGAGCGGGATCTGGCTGGTGCAGGCCGGGCACTCGCGCGTCGTTGGCGCCGCCACCGGCTCGGGGCCACGCAGGCGGTTCACGTTCTTGACCACCAGGAAGACGGCGAAGCCCACGATGACCAGGTTGATGATGCTGTTGATGAACAGCCCGTAGTTCAGCGTGGGGACTCCGGCCGCCTTGGCGGCGGCGATGGTCGGGAAGCTCCCGCTGCCCAGCGTGACGAACAGGTTGGCGAAGTCCACCTTGCCCAGCAGCAGTCCGACCGGCGGCATCAAGATGTCGCTCACGAACGAGCCGACCACGGTGGTGAAGGCCGCTCCGATCACGATGCCGACCGCGAGATCGACCATGTTGCCCCGCATGATGAAGGTCTTGAATTCGCCGAGCATGTCGCGCCTCCTGAAGGTGGGCCGTTCACCGCTTGGAGATCAGATACCGTCCGAGCGCGAGGTGCGGCAGTCCTGAGCGCTCGAACGTGTCCACCGCGTCGGCCGGTGATCCGACCAGCGGCTCGCCATGCAGGTTGAACGAGGTGTTCAGGACCGCCCCGGTCCCGGTGCGTCGCTCGAATTCGCGAATCACGCGGTGGTAGCCGGGGTTCCACGTCTCGTCCACGATGTGGGCCCGGGCGGTGCCGTCCTGAGGGTGCACCGCGGCAACGATCTCGTCACGCCGCTTGGGGTTGGTGGGGAAGGCCAGCATCATGTACGGCGAGGCAAGCCCCTTGGGGTTCACCAGGTAGTCGCCCTCGCGCTCCCGCAGCACGCTCGGGGCGAACGGCATCCAGAAATCCCGGTTCTTGATCATGCGATTGATGAGCCCGACCACCCGGTGATCGGCCGGGTTGGCCAGGATCGAACGGTTGCCGAGCGAGCGGGCGCCGAACTCCATGCGGCCGGCGCAGCGGGCGACCACACCGTCGGAGACGAGCAGATCGGCGATGCGCTCCTCCATCTGCTCGGGCTCGCTCACGCGGTGTCGGGCTCCGAGATCGCGGCGGCGCACGAGGTCCTCGACCTCGGCGTCGTCGATCGAAGGCCCCAGGTAGGCGGGCCCCAGCGGAGCCGGCCGGGCCTCGACGCCGGCCCCGGCGCAGGCATCCACGTAGCCGAGGTAGGCGGCGCCGATCGCATTGGACTCGTCGCCGCACGACGGGAACACGAAGAGGTCGCGCACCCACTCCTCGTCGGCCAGCCGCATGTTGGCCTTGACGTTCATGAACACGCCGCCGCCCAGGGCCAGCCGCTCGCCGCCGTAGCGCGTGTGCATGAGCCGCGCCCATCGCAGCAGCAGATCCTCGACCATCTGCTGGGCGCCACCCGCCACCGCGTCGAAGCGCTGGCCCAGCGTGTCCTCCAGCAGCAGCCGGTAGCGGCCGCCCCGGCGCCGCCAGGCGAAGCGGGCCGGCGTGTCCTCCACGAGGCCGAAGGTCTCCCCGAGGGCGGCGACGGCGCGCTCCACCGCCTTGGCCGGGGCGTAGGGGGCCAGCCCCATCACCTTGTACTCGTGCTCCCCGAACTTCATGCCGAGCAGCAGCGTCACGAACGAGTAGAACGATCCGAGCGAGCCGGGTGCGCTGGGGGCGGCCTCGTGGCGCTGCAGCGCGGTACCGCTGGCGCTGGAGGCGGTGGCGCAGAGACCGTCACCGGAGTTGTCGTTGGTGAGCACCAGCGCGGGCGCCCCCGTGAACGGCGCGCCGAAGTACGCGGAGGCGGCGTGGCAGGTGTGGTGATCGAGCGTCACGATCCGCTCGGCGCCGAGGCCGAGATGGCCGTCCACCAGCCCCAGCCGCTCGTTCTCCGACAACGTGAACTTGCCCTGGGCCGGCTCGATCAGCCCGAGGCGAGCGCCCAGCTTGCGCGCGCGCTTGCGTAGCCCGGTCCGCGGCTCCTGCAGCCGCACGCCGTAGTACTCGCGCGCGTAGTCGCCGTCGTGGAGCACGCGGTTCATCCAGTCGCGCGCGTAGGCGCGGCGGCCGGCCAGCGCCACCAGGTCGATCTGCTGGGGGCGCAGCCGTAGCTCGCGCAGGAGGGCGTCGATGGCCCGGCGCGGATAGCCGGCGTCGTTCTTGAGACGGGTGAAGCGCTCCTCGGAGGCGCAGCCCACGACGACGCCGTCGTGCAGGATGGCCGCGGTCGCGCAATGCGTCTCCGAGATGCCGAGGACGATCATGCCGGCATGATCTTAACAGACGCCCGGCCGGCGGCCGGCACCACGCGATCACGCGCCGGGATCGGCGACCAGGCGCGCCGCGGCGATGCCGGCCACGGCGCAGGCCTCATCCTTGTCGGAGGTGTCGCCGGAGATCCCGACCGCACCGAGGATGTCTCCGCCCGCATCGCGGATCAGCACGCCGCCGGCGGCCGGCACCACGCGGCCGTCCGACATGGCGTTGAGGGCCGCGAAGAACGCCTGCTGCTGCGCCTGTCCGTCAGCCACCCGGCGGGCCAGCGTGCGAGAGCCGAAGCCCATCCCCAGCGCGCCCCACGCCTTGCCCACCGCGATCTGGGGCCGCACGATGCCGGCGCCGTCCTCGCGTGCGAAGGCCTTCAGGTGCCCGCCGGCGTCCAGCACCGCCACCGCCAGCGGCGCACAGGTCGTCTCGCGACCAGTGCGTAGCGCGGTCTCCACGATCGTCGTCGCCTGCTGCAGGGTGAGGCTCATGCGCGGGGCGCCCTCCCAGGAGCCCGCGCTAGGGTATGCTCTGGCCACTGACCACGCAACCTGGCCCCGGGAGGAATGTCGATGGCACGCTGGGACACCATTCAGGTCGATGGACAGCCGATGCGGGTTTACCTGGACACCCCGCCCGGCGGCGGCGCCGTACCCGGTGTCGTCGTCATCATGCACGGGCCCGGCCTCGATCGCTTCGTCGAGGATCGGGTGGAGGATCTCGCGCGCAACGGCTACGCAGCGATCGCGCCCGATCTCTATCACCGCCAGCCCCCGGACGGCGACATGATGACCCGCGTCGGCCGGCTGCGCGACCGTGAGATCCTCGCCGACGCCGACGCCGCCACCGCCCACCTCAAGGGGCTGACCGAGGTCCGGGTCGGCGATCTCGCCGTGCTCGGCTTCTGCATGGGCGGACGCATCACGTACCTGCTGGCCGGCGCCCGGCCCGCCAACTGGAAAGTGGCCGGCGTGTTCTACGGCGGCAACATCATGAAGCCGTGGGGCGAGGGCCCGGCGCCGCTCGAGCTGACCGGCCAGATCGCTTGTC
The DNA here is from genome assembly GCA_963827505.1 of uncultured Candidatus Rokubacteria bacterium. Taxonomy (GTDB): domain Bacteria; phylum Methylomirabilota; class Methylomirabilia; order Rokubacteriales; family CSP1-6; genus AR5. Next base: position 426,610 of record CAWHBD010000002.1, read on the forward strand.
GGACCATCGGCTTCTTCGGGCTGGAGGACGCCAACCCCTCGCCCGACGACGTGAAGAAGATCGACGCCGAGATGACCCGGCACGGCAAGCCGCACGAGTTCCACAGTTACGAGGGAGCCGGCCACGCCTTCCTGAACTTCATGAACGCCGAGCGCCACCGGCCCAAGCAGGGCGCCGACGCCTGGGCCAAGATGCTCGCGTTCCTCGAGCAGAACCTCAAGCTCAAGGCCGCCCGCGCCTCCTGACCGCCCGCGCCCGGAATCCCGACGGCGGCGGGCTCTCGAACGCGACCCGCCGGCCGTCGGGATGCACGAAGCCCAGGCGGGTGGCGTGCAAGCACACGCGGCCCAGCGGATCCCGGCGGCCGCCGTAGGCGCGGTCGCCGACGATCGGGTGCCCGAGCTCGGCCAGCTGTGCGCGAATCTGGCCGCGGCGCCCGGTCACCAGCGACAGCTCCAGCACCGTTGCGCCCTCCTCTCGCGCCAGCACCCGGTAGCGCGTGATCGCCTCCCGGCCCTGGCGGGTGTCGCGGGAAGGCCGGACGCGCAGCGAGCGGTCCTCGACCAGTCTCGAGGTCAGCGTGCCGGTGTCGTCGCGGATGTTGCCCTCCACGCGGGCCACGTAGACACGCTCGGGCGTCCGCGCGCGGAACTGCTCCTGCAGCACGTCCTTGGCCTTGAGCGTCCGCGCGAAGACCAGCAGGCCGGACGTCTCGCGGTCGAGCCGGTGGACGACGAAGACGCGGCCGGCGTCGCGGCCGTCCATCCAGTCGCGCAGCAGCCGGTAGGCCGTCCGCTCGCGCTCGCTCAGGTCGGCGATCGTGAGCAGGCCGGGCGCCTTGTCGATCACGAGGATCTCGGCGTCCTCGTGGACCAGCCGCAGCGGCGCCGGGATGGGCGCGTCGGGGGGTGACCCCAACTCGACGCGATCGGCGGTCCGGACCGGCGCGTCGCCCCGCCGGACGACGGTGCCGTTGACGCGCACCCGCCCCCGCTCCAGCCACTGCTTGAGGCTCCGCCCGGACGTGCCCGGAAACAGCGCGTGGAGGCGGGCGCGGACCGTTCCCTTCACCAGCTTGCCGTTCCTTTCTTGACCCCGGCGGCCGCAACGGCCTAGCGTCGGAGCATGCCCCACCAGCCGACCGCCGCCACCGAATTCCGGCGCGGCCTGAATGGCTACAACCTGACGGTCGGCCTGATCGCGTCGCTCGCGCTCGGCGGGGCCGTACTACTGGCGACTGCGACCGGCCTCGGCCCCGACCTGCTCGGCCGCGGCGCCGCGCCGCAAGCCGCCGTCGCCGCACTCGCCCTCTTCGTGGTGATCACTGCCATCCACACGGCCGTGCACACCTACCTCGGCTGGCGCTTCGACCGCGGCATCCGGGCCGCCACCGCCGGCGACCACCCCCGCGCCGTCCGCCTCCTCATCCCCGTCACCCGTCCCGGCCTGGACCACTATGACCCCGACGGCACCGCCCGCCACACCCTGGAATCGAGCCGCGCCGAAGTTCAGCGAACCGCCCGCCGCTAGTCTCCCTGGTCGATGATTCGCCCCCCGGGTTGCGGTGGGGGAGTCCGGTGCTCGGGGTGGGGTCCGTGGACCCGTTCCCGCCAACCATCACCGTACGCCCCCCAGCCTGATGGAGCCCAGCCGCCAACGGCCCGATGCGGACTCCAGCCCCGTGGTGCCACGGACCCCACCCCGAGCACCGGACTCCTCCACCGCAACACGGGCCGGACGAATCGCCGCTCCGGAGACTAGGCGGCGGGCGAGACCGCTCCCACCAGCCAGCGTGCGGTGCGCAGGAGACGCGCATCGCCGTGGCGAGGCCCGACGAGCTGGACACCGAGCGGCAGGCCGTTAGCGCCGCGCATGATGGGCACGCTGATGGCGGGCATCCCGGCGAGCGTCCACAGCGCGCAGAAGGCCGGATCGCCGGTCGAGTCGAGTCCCGCCGGCGCCGTGCCGGGGGCGGCCGGGGTCAGGATGGCGTCGTAACGCTGCTCGAACAGCTCCGTGAAGCTCGCCTGCAGCTCGGGGATGCGGGCCAGCGCGCGCAGGTAGTGGGGGGCGCGCACCTCGTGGCCGCGCTCGATGCTGGCCCGCAGCGAGTTCGACAGCCCCGCCCGTCCGGTCCGCCATTCCCGGTCGAGGTTCACCGCCAGCTCGGCGTTCATGATGGTGCGATGCCACTCGGCCGTCTCCGCGGCCGGCCTCACCAGCTCCACCTCCTCTAGGCGATCGCCGAGCACGGCGGCCAGCTCCTCGAAGGCCTCGCGGGCGTCGGGGTCGACCGCGTCCCACATCGTCGTCTTCACGAAAGCGAACATCGGCGGCAGCGGGGGCTCCTCGCCAGCGAGCTGCCGGTAGGGCACACGCGCGCGTGGCCGGGTGTCGGGATCACGCTCGTCGTGGCCGGCCAGCTGCTCCAGTAAGCAGAGCGAGATCGTCGATGGAGCGCGCGAACAGCCCCACGTGATCCAGCGTGCGCGAGAGCTGGAACATGCCGTGGCGCGGAATCAGCCCGTGGGTCGGCTTGAGGCCGTACACGCCGCAGTAGGAGGCGGGCCGGATGGTGGAGCCGCCGGTCTGGCTGCCGAGCGCCAGCGGGACCATGCCCGCCGCCACCGCCGCCGCCGAGCCGCTCGACGATCCACCCGGCGTGTGGGCCGGGTCGTGCGGGTTGCGCGTCTTGCCCGGCTGTCGCGTCGCGAACTCCGTGGTCACCGTCTTGCCCAGGATGACCGCGCCCGCCCCCCGCAGCATCGCCGTCACGCTCGCGTCCCGGGAAGGCGTCCGGCCGGCGTGCAGCACCGAGCCGTTCTCGGTCGGCATGTCGGCGGTGTCGATGATGTCCTTCAAGGCCACCGGCACGCCGTGCAGCGGCCCGATCACTCGGCCCGACATCCGCGCCTCGTCCGCCGCCCTCGCCTGCCCCAGCGCCAGCTCCGGGTCCAGGAAGGTCCACGCCTCGACGTCCCGATCGACGGCCCGGATGCGCGCCAGGCACGCCTCGACCAGCTGCTCCGAGCTGATCACCCCATCCCGAATCAGCCGCGCCCCCTCCCCCGCCGACACCGCATACAGATCCGTCAAATCCATCCCACCACCCCCTCCTCCCCATTGGCTCCACGCCCAGCACCCACGTGCCCGCGTAATCCTAGCCCAGGACGACGTCAGCCGGCGTCTCTCGCCCCTCCGCCAACAACCCTTATCAGCGAGACGGTCTGATCAACCGCGCTCGAGCGCGGGCTTCGCCCGCGCAATCCGGTCCGAGGGGGAGGCAGGAAGGAGCGCGACGCCAGTCGCGCGACGACCGCCGGAAGGGGGACGAAGTCCCCCTCCGGGCTACTTCCCGTAGAGAAACTCCGGCAGCCACAGCGTCATGCCCGGCCACACGTGCATGAAGACGAGACACACGACCACGATGATCATGTACGGCATCATGCCCGCGAAGATCTGGTTGAGCGTGACGTGCTTGGGGGCCACTCCCTTCAGGTAGAACGCCGACATCGCCACCGGCGGCGACAGGAACGCGGCCTGCAGGTTGACCGCGACCATGGTGCCGAAGAGCAGCGGATCGATCTGGAAGTGGGTCAGCAAGGGGATGAAGATCGGACAGAAGATGACGATGATCTCGGTCCACTCCAGCGGCCAGCCGAGCAGGAAGATGATGAGCTGGGCGATGATCGTGAACCCCAGCGGGCGACAGGTTCAGGCCGAGCACCCAGCGCTCGATGAGCGACTGGCCCCCGTGCAGGGCGAACACGGCGGAGAAGAGGGCGGAGCCGACGAAGAGCCAGCACACCATCGCCGTCGTCTTGGCGGTGAGGAAGGTCGACTGCTTGAGGTTCTCGCGGAGCTCGGGGGAGTCCCGCAGGTGCCACAGGCCCGGCACGACGGTGCCCAGGAACGTCCCGCCGATCGAGCCGGCCACCAGCAGCGAGGCCAGCGTCTCTTCCTGCCACCAGCCGAGCGTGACCCCGACCACGAACCCGACCAGGCTCCACCACCAGACCTGGCGCGGGTAGCGCGCCATCACCGCCAGGTAGAGCGCGCCGAGGGCGCCGATGGCGGCCGACTCCGTCGCGGTGCAGATGCCGAACAGGATCACCGCCAGCACCACCGCGGTGAGCACGCCGAGCGGCACGACCGAGACGATCAGCTCCTTGAGGATCTCGAGCTGCTCGCCGTCCATCCGCCAGAAGTAGACGGCGAGCAGGAGCCCCGAGAACGCCGCCAGCCCCCAGAACCAGGGATAGAAGTGCGCGGGCACCTTGCCGGCCGACGTCACCGCCGTGGCGTCCCGCAGCGACGTCATCTCCTCGGGTGGCCCCTCGGTTCGCGGTGAGCGCGCCGTGCTCTCCGACGAGGCCCCCGACCCCAGCTCCTGCACGGGCTCAGCCTCCACGGCGGAGCCCAGCTCCTGCGGCTTGTCCTCGCCGGCGGCGACCGGCGCGGCGCGGCGGTGCCGGGGCAGCCGCGACGGGCCGTGGGCTCGGCGCCGGGGCGAGCTGCCGTGACCTCCGGGGCGTTGTAGACGACGACGTACCACCACGTCGCCCCGAAGGTGCCGGCCGTCGAGCAGGACGGGCACCGCCAGCGCGGCGACGTCCCGCGCGATCGCCCGGTAGCCGGCGCCGGCGGCCGCTCGGGCCGGCCGAAGGGCGGCGCCGAGGAGCCCGGGCACGATGCGGCCCGAGCGCCCGCGCTCCAGCGCGGCCAGGTAGGCCGGCACCGCGACGCGATACTGGTCGGGCGCCAGCTTGGGGGCGATCTTCGGGTTGATGATCGCCCAGCCCAGGATGTAGACGAGGTAGAGGAACGTCAGGAAGAAGCCCGGCAGCATCGCCGCCGCGTACAGCTTGACGATCGACTGGCCGGCCACCGCCGCGTAGACGATCAGCATGACCGAGGGGGGGATCAGGATGCCCAGCGTGCCCCCCGCGGTGATGGCCCCCGAGGCCAGCCGGATGTCGTAGCCCGCCTTGAGCATCGGCCGCAGGGCGATGACGCCCATGAGCACGACGACGGCCCCGACGATGCCGGAGGCGATGCCCCAGAAGGCGCACACCAGCAGCGTCGTCACCGCCAGCGAGGCCGGCACGCGGCGGAAGGCGAGCTGGACGCTGTGGAACATGCGGTCGACCAGCGCCGCCCGCTCCATGATGTAGCCCATGAAGACGAACAGCGGGACCGACAGCAGGGTGTCGTTGGTCATCACCCCGTAGGTGCGCTGGGCGATGAGGTCGAAGATCCGGTTGTCGTACCAGTGGGCCCCGGGCACCCAGAACGCGATGAACCCGAAGACCATGCCGAGGCCCATCAGCGTGAACGCGGTCGGGTAGCCCATCATGATGGCGACCACGATGAGTCCCAGCATCGATGAGACCGAGCGAGGGATCGCTCACGGCTTGGGCTCGTCGTCCCGGATCGCCCGCTCGTGGACGACGCCCTCCTCCATCACGCTCCGGTGACGGGCGGCCTCGTCGATCGCCTTGGCCCCCTCCATGGCCGCCCGGCGCGACTCCTCGTCCACGTACTGGCTGTGCCCGAGCTGGGTGTCGATGACGTCGATCTCCTCGACGTCGGCCAGCCGCGCCGGCCACGCCCCGGTGCGCAGGCAGACGACGCAGCGCACGATCTCGGCCAGCCCCTGGAGCATGACGAGCACGCCGGCGATCGGGAATCACGCGTCTTGAAGTGGTAGACCGGCGGCCCCTCGGCGGTGACCGTGGAGTGCTCGCCGATGCGCCAGGAGTCGGCGGCGAAGCCGCCCCCCGCGTAGATGAGCCCGAGCATGCACGGGATGAAGAAGAGCAGGTAGAGGGTCAGGTCGAGCGCGGCCTGGCCGCGCGGCTTCATGTAGACGTAGACGAAGTCGGCGCGGACGTGGCCGGCCTGGGCCAGGGTGTAGGCGCCGCACATCATGAACAGCGTCCCGTACAGCATGTTGTTGAAGTCGAAGATCCACGCCGTCGGCGCGTTGAGGATGTAGCGCTTGAACACCTCGATGGACGACGACGAACGTGAGGGCCACGATGAGCCACGCGAAGGTCTTGCCCGACCAGTAGCTGAGCTGGTCGACGGCGCGGATGAAGCGCGGTGGCGCTCATCGGCGGCGAACCGCCGGCCCGGCCACCCGGCGGGCGCCGGGTGACGGCCGGGACGACGCGGAGACGGCCACGGAGGTCGCTAGCTCTTCTTCGGGGCGGGCTTGCCGAAGTAGTGGTTGTACGCCATGCGGCGGCTCACGTTGGTGTCGAGGTCCCACTTCACCGCCCGCGCCGCGAAGGCCTTCTGGGACTCGACGATCTCCTTGAACATCGGGTTGTCGGCGGCCTTCTTGTCGGCGACGCGCGTCGTAGATCTCCAGCTGCCTCTGCAGCACCGAGTCCGGCGTCTTGTAGAAGCGCACCTTGTCCTTCGTCTGCAGCTCGATGTAGTCCTTGGAGTAGCGGTCGATCGCCTTCCACGCCATGTCGGCCGAGGCCGCCTCGACGGCGTACTCGATGATGGCCTTCATCTTGTCGGGCAGGGCGTCGAACTTGGTCTTGTTGAACGTGATCTCGAACTGCTCGGCGTTCTGGTGGTAGCTCTGCAGCATGCACACCTTGGAGACGTCGGCGAAGCCGAGGATGCGGTCGGAGGTGGCGTTGTTGAACTCGGCGGCGTCGAGGAGGCCGCGGTCCATGGCCGGCACGATCTCGCCGCCCGGCAGCGCGTTGACGGCGGCGCCCAGCCCCGTGAACACGTCGATCGAGATGCCGACCGTCCGGAACTTGAGGCCCTTGAAGTCGTCGGCCTTGGTGACCGGCTTCTTGAACCAGCCCAGCGGCTGCGTGGCCATGGGCCCGTACGGGAACGACACGACGTTGGCGCCGATCGAGGCGTAGAGCTTGGTCAGCAGCTGCTTGCCGCCGCCGTACTTGTGCCAGGACAGCAGCATGTTGGCGTCCATGCCGAAGGCGGGGCCCGAGCCCCACAGCGCCAGCGCCGTCTGCTTGCCGTAGTGGTAGACGAGGACGCCGTGGCCGCCGTCGAGCGTGCCCTTCGACACGGCGTCGAGCAGGCCGAAGGCCGGGACGACCGCGCCGGCCGGCAGCACCTCGATCTTGAGGTCGCCGCCCGTCATGTCGTTGACCTTCTTGGCGAAGTCGAGCGCGTACTCGTGGAAGATGTCCTTCTGCGGCCACGTGCTCTGCCAGCGCATGGAGATCGGGCCCTGCGCCTTGGCGACCATCGGGAAGCCCAGGGCTGCGGCGCCCGTCGCCGCCACGGCCGCTCCTGTCAGGAACCTTCGACGCGATGCCTCGGGGGCTGCCTGCGGAGTGTTCATGTGCCCGTCCTCCTCAATGAGGGTGCCTGAGAGATCCGCGTGGTCTCTCGGTCAGACCATGGCGAAAATACTGGCCCTATCGCACTTCTGTCAAGTTTACGGGCGGACGTCCGGTGCCGGCAGGGTCAGGCTCACATGGCCGCCGTCCCGCCGGACCGTGAGCTGCAGTGGCCGCTCCATCCCGATCTCACCCAGTGCCTCCCGGGCGGCGTCGCGAGTCAGAACCGCCTGCTCGTTGATCTGCAGCAGGACGTCGCCCACCTCCAGCCCTGCCTTCTCGGCCGGGCTGCCCTTGGCCACGAAGGTCACCGCCGGCATGCTGGGCGAGGGGCGCGCCTCCCGCCCGGCCACCGGCTGCGACTCTTGCAGGACGAAACCGAACTCGGCGGCCAGGCGTTCCCCGGCGACCCCTCGCGGCATGGCCATCAGCCGGACCGGCAGGGGCCGGCGCCCCTCCCGGCGCAGGACCGTGAGCCGCACGTCGCTGTCGACGGGGGCCCGCGCGATCAGCCGCTGGAGCAGGCGAGTGTCGGTCACCGGTCGTCCCTCGACGGCGACCACGATGTCGCCGGAGCGCATCCCGGCCCGGGCGGCCGGCGTGTCCTCCATGACCTCCACGATCACGACGCCGAAGCCCTCGCCGATGCCGTGGCGGCCCGCCAGCTCGTCCATCTCCTGCTCGCTGAGGTCGCGGATTCGCACGCCGAGCCAGCTCCACGACCGCGCGTCGGCGGCGGCCGCCGCCACCAGCAGGAGCAGGGCCACGAGGAGGCCGCGCCGGAGCGTCACTCGCGACCGCCCTTCAGCTCGCGAACGAGCGCCTCCACCGCGTCGGCGACGCGGGTCACCCGCGTGGCCACCTCCGGGGTCTCCAGCAGGCTCTGGCGCAGGTCGGGGTCGGGCAGGACAGCCGCCGCCACGCGATCGGCGATGGCGCCCGCGCCCTGGCCCTCGGCCAGGGCGGTGTCGAGCAGGTTGGCCGGGCGCTGGAGCGCGTCCAGCAGCGTGCGACAGGCGGCGCGGATGCGGGCCAGCGCGCGGAGCAGCGTCGCCGGCCTCGACGTCGGGCAGCCGGTGCGCGCGGACGACCCGGTAGAGCGTGTCGCTCGGCAGCTCGCTGCTCGAGCCGGATGCGGGCCTCGCCCCGCAGGAGGATGTTGTAGCGCCCGGTGGCCAGGCGCTCGCAGGCGACGATCTCGCCGAGCCCCGCCACCGCGTGCACGGCCGGCTTGCCCGCGTAGCTCGCCTCGTAGCCCGGCCTGCAGCCCGACCACGGCCAGTCGCCGGTCGCGCTCGAGGACGTCGGTCACCATCGCCCGGTAGCGGGCCTCGAAGACGTGCAGGGGCAGCAGCGTGTGCGGGAAGAACGTCACGTCGGGTAGCGGGAAGATCGGGAGATGACGACCGGTGCCGCCATGCCCGGCGCGTCAGCTGATCTTCGGCAGCGAGCCGAGCGCGGCCAGCTCGTCGATGCGCGCTGGTGACGGCGGCGGCGAGGTTCCGGAACGCCTGCCGCCTGGGCCGAGTCGGGCTGGCGCACGGTGATCGGCGTGCCCTCGTCGCCGCCCACGCGCGTCTCGGGATCGAGCGGAGATCGGGCCAGCAGCGGCACGCCGTACTCGTCGGCCACCCGCTGGCCACCGGCCTCGCCGAAGATGCTGGTGTGCTGGCCGCAGTGCGGGCGCGGCGAAGTGCTCATGTTCTCGACGACGCCCGAGGATCGGCACGTTGAGTCGCTGGAACATGCCGATGGCCTTGCGCACGTCGAGCAGCGCCACGTCCTGCGGGGTCGTCACCATGACCACGCCGCTCGAGCGGCAGTACCTGGGAGAGCGAGAGCTGGGCGTCGCCGGTGCCGGGAGGCATGTCGAACACCAGGTAGTCGAGCGCGCCCCACATGACGTCCTTGCAGCATCTGCTGGATGAACGAGTGGATCATCGGGACCGCGCCAGACCAGCGGCTCCTTGTCGCTCACGAGCAGCCCGATCGACATGATCTTGATGCCGTGGGCCTCGACCGGAATGATCCGGTTGTCGAACATGCCCGGCTTGCCCTTGGTGCCGAGCATCAGCGGCACGTCGGGGCCGTACACGTCGACGTCGATGATGCCGACGGTGGCGCCCGCTCTGCCGGAGCGCCAGCGCCAGGTTCACCGCCACCGTGGACTTGCCCACCCCGCCCTTGCCCGAGGACACCGCGACGGTGTGGCGGACCTCGGGGATGAAGTCCGGCCGCGGCGGTGGCGCCTGGCTCTGGGGCTGACCGTGGGCGTGCGCGTGTCCTGCCCGGGCGCTGGGCATGGGCGGCCGGGGCCGGCGGCGGCCCGCCGCCCATCTTGATCTGCACCCGCGCCACGCCCGGGAGCTGCCCGACCAGCTCGCGTGGCCATGCTGTGCACGCTCGGCCTTGGTGGCTGGCGCCTGGCCGGTGAAGGCCAGCGTGAAGCTGACCCCGGCGTCGTGCGATCGCGAGGTCGCGGACGAGCCCGAGCGCCACGATGTCCTTCTGGCTGTCGGGATCACGGACGCCGCGCAGCGCGTCCAGGATCTGCTGCTCGGATGCGCCATACCGCCGCGACTATACAGCACGGTGCGGGCGCAGCCTTCGAGATCTTGCATTCGCCGAACCTTCCTGCTACATAAAGACCGGTGATCCCCGCCGACGACTTTCGCACGCGTTCTCGGTCACTTCGCTACGCGGAGTCACCATCATCACCACCTGCGACATCGACGGGCGCCCGACCGGCCTGACCGCGAGCGCGTTCTCCTCGGTGTCGCTGGATCCCCCGCTCGTCCTGGTCTGCGTCGACCACAAGTCGCAGAGCTACCCCGCGCATCAGGGAGCGGGCTGCTTCGCGGTCAACGTCCTGAGCCGCCGACCAGGAGGCGATCTCGCGCAACGTTCGCCTCCTCGCGCCTGCGACAAGTTCGACGGCGTCCCCCACTCGATCAGCGACCTCGAGCTGCCGCTGATCGACCGGGGCCCTCGCCCAGCTCGAGTGCACCACCGTCACGCGTGCACGTGGAGGGCGACCACACCATCTTCGTCGGCCGGGTCGAGCGGGCTCAGGTGCGACGCCGGGCGAGCCCCTGCTCTACTTCCGGGGTCAGTACGACCGACTCGCCAGTCCCAGCCCAGGAGCCTGACGTGAGCGCGATCCCGCTGTCCCGGCCGCCGGTGGACGACGAGATCAAGCAGGCGGTCCTGGCGGCCATCGACTCCCGCCAGTACATCCTCGGCCCCGAGTGCCGTGCATTCGAGGCCGAGCTGGCTCGCTACGTCGGCGTCCGCCACTGCGTGCTGAGCAACTCCGCCACCGCCGGGCTGTGGCTCACTCTGCGCGCGCTCGGCGTCAAGGCCGGCGACGAGATCCTGGTGCCCTCCCACACGGCCTTCCCGACCATCGAGGCCATCTGCTTCGCGGAGGCCACGCCGGTCTTCGTCGACGCCGACGACTACTACACGATGGATCCGGTCGGACGCCGCCGCCAAGGCGACGCCGCGCACGGTCGGGCTGATGCCCGTGCACCTCTACGGACAGCCGGTCGACCTTGACGCCATCCGTGAGCTGCGCGCCGGATGGGCGTGTGGATGCTGGAAGATTGCGCGCAGGCCCACGGGGCGGCCTGGCGGGGCAAGAAGGTCGGCGGCTTCGGGCGCGCGGCGGTCTTCTCGTTCTACCCGTCCAAGAACCTCACCGTCATGGGCGACGGCGGCGCCGTCGTGACCGACGACGACGAGATCGCCGCCCGCTGCCGGCGGCTGCGTGACCACGGCCGCCTCAGCAAGGACCTGCACGCCGAGGTCGGCTTCAACCTGCGCTTCAACGACATCCAGGCGTCGATCGGCCGGGTGCTGCTGCGCCGGCTCGACGCGATGAACGACGCGCCGTCGCGCCCTGGCCGCCCGCTACCGATGCGGCCCTGGCCGGGCTGCCGCTGGGCCTGCCGCGCGAGCGTCCGGGCGCCTGCCACGTCTATCACCTCTACGTCGTGCGCACGCCGCGCCGGGACGAGCTGGCGGCGTTCCTCAAGGCGCGCGAGCATCCAGACCGGCATCCACTACCCGGTGGCGACCCACCGGCAGCCGGCCGTGGAGCGCTTCGCCGGGCCGCCACTGCCCGCGACCGAGCAGCTCGTGAACGAGATCCTGACCTGCCGATCTCCGCCGGCCACACCGAGGCCGAGATCGACGCGGTGGCGGCGGCGGTGAGAGAGTTCTTCGGAGCCTGATGGCGGGAACCCCCCTTCGGATCCTCGCAGATCTACCCGAAGGGGGACTTCTTCACGGGCGCGGCCATCCAGCTGCGCGAGCTCGCTCGAGGCCTGGCCGCCCGCGGCCACCACGATCACCGTGGTCACGCCGCCCAGCGAGGTGTGGGCGGCTCGCTGCCGGGAGGCCGGGCCTCGCCCACGCGGCCATCCCCATGCGGCGGCCCTACGACCCGCGCGCGGCGTGGCGGCTGGCCCGGCTGATCCGCGCAGCAGCGCATCCAGATCGCCCACGCCCACAAGGGCCGGGCGCGCACGCTCACGCTGCTGGCCGGCCTCGATCGGCGCCCGGGCCGCTGCTCGTCCTCAACCGCGGGGTGAGCTTCCCGATCGACCGCGTGCACCGCGTGGGCTACACGAGCCGCCGGGTGCACGCGATCGTCGCCGTCTGCCGAGTCGATCAAGCGACGGGCTGGTGGCCTCCGGCGTGCCCGCCGGCAAGGTCGAGGTCGATCTACTCGGGCACGGACCTCGAGCGGTTCCACCCGGGCGTGGACGGCGGCCTCGTGCGCCGCGAGCTCGGCCTCACCGCCGGGCACGCGCTGATCACGCAGGTCGGCGTGCGCTCGTGGCGCGGCTGGACGGACGTGCTGGAGGCGATGCGCACCATTGCCGCCGGCTGCGACCGCGCGCGACTGCTCTTCGTGGGCGCGCCGCCACCGCGCGTCGTCGAGATCGCCGAGCGGGCGCGGGCGGCGCGGCCTCGAAGGGCGCGTGCTGACCCTCGGCCACCGCGACGACGTGCCGGCGATCCTCGACGCCTCCGACGTCGTCGTCGACGCCTCCTACGCCGGGCTCGGCATCACCGGCTCGATTCGGGAGGCGCTGGCGTGCGAGCGACCGGTGGTCGCCACCGATCTCGAGGGCATGCCGGAGCTGATCGACCGACGGCGAGACGGGGCTGCTGGTGCCGCCGCGCCAGCCGGCCGCGCTGGCCGAGGCGGTGCTACGGCTGCTCGGCCGACCCGACGGCCGCTCAGACGATGGCTCGGGCGGGGCGCAAGCGCGTGGAGGCGCCACTTCTCGCTGCGCGCCAAGCTCGACGCCACCGAGGCGCTCTACCGCCGACTGGTCGCGGGCGGGGCCGCGTGAGACGACGCCGTCGTCGTGTACCGCCGACTGCTGCCGCTCATGCGGCCCTACCTGCCCGTGCTGATCCTGGGCGCGGCGCTGGCCCTGATCGTCGCCGCCATGGAGGGTGCCATCGCGTGGCTGGTGAAGCCGGCCATGGACGACATCTTCATCCGCCGCGACGAGGCCATGCTGCAGGCTCATCCCGCTGCTGCTGCTCGGCGCCTACCTGGGCAAGGGGTTCGGCCCGCTACGGGCAGTCGTACCTGATGGCCTCGGTCGGCGAGCGCGTGGTCGCCACGCTGCGCCGCGGGCTCTACACGCACATCCAGGCCATGCCGCTGTCGTTCTTCGCCGACCTGCACTCGGCCGAGCTGATGTCGCGCGTCGTCACCGACGTCAACCGCCTGGCCCGGGTCTCGTCGACGGTGCTGGTCATGGCCTTCCGGCAGGTGGCGATGGTGATCGCGCTGCTGTCGGTCATGCTGGTCCGCGAGTGGCGGCTGGCCCTGATCGCGCTGATCGTCTTTCCCGTTCGTCGGCGTGGCCGTGCGCTCGATCGGCCGCCGGCTGTACCGGATCAACAAGCGCTCGCAGGAGAAGGTGGCCGAGCTGAACGTGCTCCTGCACGAGGCCTTCTCGGGGACGAAGATCGTCAAGGCGTTCGGCCGCGAGGGGCACGAGGCGGAGCGCTTCGACCGGGTGAACCGCCGGCTCCTCGACCTGGCGCTGAAGGATCACCGCACCGACGAGATCACCGAGCCGCTCATGGAGGTGCTGGCCGCCTTCGGCATCATGGGCGCGCTCTGGTACGGCGGCCACCAGGTCATCGCCGGCGCCATGACCCCCGGCGACTTCTTCTCGTTCACGGCGGCGCTGGCGCTGATCTACGGCCCCGTGCGCCAGCTCTCGCGCATCATGAACACCATCCAGCAGTCCACCTCGTCGGTCGAGCGCGTGTTCGAGATCCTCGACACGCCGCCGGCCATCGCCGACCGGCCCGGCGCCCATCCCCTGCCCGGCTTCCGGGAGTCGCTGCGCTTCGAGGACGCGTCGTTCCGCTACCCGGGCTCGACCGAGCCTCACGCTGCGGGACATCACCCTGGACGTCCGCCGCGGCGAGGTGGTGGCCTTCGTCGGGATGAGCGGGGCCGGCAAGTCGACGCTCATCGACCTGGTGCCGCGCTTCCACGAGGTGACCTCGGGCCGCATCACCGTGGACGGCCACGACGTGCGCGACGTCACCCAGGCCTCGCTCCGCGCCCAGATCGCCGTGGTGACCCAGGAGACGTTCCTGTTCAGCGACTCGATCCACTACAACATCGCCTACGGCCGGCCCGGCGCCACCACCGAGGAGATCTCGCGGGCCGCCCGCCAGGCCAACGCCGAGGAGTTCATCCTCGCCTGCCCCGAGGGCTACGCCACCCTGGTCGGCGAGCGCGGCGTCCGCCTCAGCGGCGGCCAGCGCCAGCGCCTGGCCATCGCCCGCGCGTTCCTGAAGGACCCGCCCATCCTGATCCTGGACGAGGCCACCTCCGACCTCGACGCCGAGAGCGAGTTCATGGTGCAGCAGGCGCTGGCCGAGCTCATGCGTGGTCGCACCGTGCTGGTGATCGCCCATCGCCTGGCCACCGTGCGCAACGCCGATCGCATCGTCGTCGTCCACGAGGGCCGGCTGGCCGAGGTCGGCCGCCACGACGAGCTGATCGCCCGCGACGGCGTCTACCGCCGGCTCTACGCGCTGCAGATGGAGGGCGTGGCCGGCTAGGCGGCCGCCGTCACTTTCCGAAGACCACGATCGCGGTCATGATCACCGTCGCGGCGATGAACGCCCGGCGACGGACGGGCGAGAGGCCGGCGTACCCGCGCCTCACGACGGGATCGATCGATTCGGACTGCGCCCAGCCCGGCAACCACCGCTCCAGCCCCCGCCATCGCCACGTCGCCCCGAACATCGCGCGGCGCTTGTAGAAGTACGCGAAGCCGACGCCGGCGGTGACGGTCGCGAGAACGAAGATGATCACCACGTCCGTCCGTCCGGGGCCGAAGGCGATCGTGTAGACGACGGCCCACACGAGGAGAAGGGGCTGGCTGGCCAGCAGCACGTACCAGCCCCACGGCGGACGGTCGTGGCGGCGACGCCGATGACGAGCTTCCAGAGCGTGTACAGCCCGCCCACGACCAGACCCCAGGTCCCCAGGCTGGCGCTGAGGTGCATGGTCATGGTCGGGTCGGCGGCGCTGGCCAGCGACGTACACGCGACGAGCCAGCCGAGTCTGTAGCCCTGCGACGGCGCCGAGGTTGTCTGAACGACCGCCGGGACCGCGCGGTCAGTCACCCGCCGCTGACACGAAGGCGGCCGGCCACCGGCAGCGGCTCACGAGCTGATCCTGGGAAATCGCTTGCGGATGAGGTTGTGCCAGCACTGCGGCTCCTCGGTGGTCTCGAGCGTGGCGAGGATCTGCCGGGCGTCCTCGTCGTCGTAGACGGTCGCCACCAGCGTGAAGCCCGCGGCCAACGGCGCGACGACGCGGTGGGGCAGCTGGACCTTCTGCCCGACCGCCGTCGTCGCCGTCCCGATCGGGCGGCCGGCGATGCTCGGCGTCACCGTCAGCTCGTCGAATCGTAACAGCAGCGCCCCGGCGCGAGCGGCGACGAACGGCTCGATCGTGCTCGGCGTCGATCCGCTCCAGCTCTTCTCGATGTCGGCGATGATGTAGGCCAGCGTCTGGGTGACGCCGTCGCCGCCGGAGGGGTTGGCGTAGAGGGTCACGGCCACGACCCGGCCGTCGACGGCGCGCAGCGCGGGTTCCTGCGTCGCGAACTCCCACTGGCCGGGCAGCGTGTAGGCCAGGCAGTGCGGTGACCGGTTCTCGAAGTAGTGGCTGCGCCCGCCGGCCAGCACGAGGATCTCGGGCCCCCGCGTCGTCGCCCGCGCGTCGCCGCGGTGGACGAAGCCCGTGGCACAGCCGGCCAGGACGAGGTACCCCCAGAGCAGCAGCAGGGGCAGTACGCGAGCGAGCGGAGTCGGTGCCGGGGGCCTCGCGCCCACGCGTCAGCGTTCGCGGAAGCGGTTGACGATGGGCAGGCGCCAGTCGCGGCCGAACGCCCGCGGCGTGATCTTGACGCCGATGGGGCCCTGGCGGCGCTTGTACTCGTTGACGTCGACCATGCGGATCACCCGGCGCACGGTCTCCTCGCCGAAGCCGCGGGCCACCAGGTCGCTCACGCCCCGGTCCTCCTCGACGTAGGCCTGGAGGATCGCGTCGAGCTCGGCGTACGGCGGCAGCGTGTCCTGGTCCGTCTGGTCCGGCCGCAGCTCCGCCGACGGCGCACGGTCGAAGACCGA
The DNA here is from genome assembly GCA_963827505.1 of uncultured Candidatus Rokubacteria bacterium. GTDB lineage: Bacteria > Methylomirabilota > Methylomirabilia > Rokubacteriales > CSP1-6 > AR5. The sequence continues at coordinate 442,641 of CAWHBD010000002.1, forward strand.
CTCGGGGATGACGGCGCGCCCGGCCCGCGCGTTGACGTGGCGCGAGACCTCGTACACGAGCGTCTTGGGCACGTCCTTGATCACCGCGAACCCGCCGGCCATGTCCCCGTATAGCGTCGAGTAGCCGACCGCGATCTCGCTCTTGTTGCCGGTGGTGAGGACGAGCCAGCCGAACTTGTTGCTGAGCGCCATCAGCAGGGTGCCGCGCACGCGGGCCTGGATGTTCTCCTCGGCCACGTCCTCCTTGAGCCCCTTGAAGGGCGCTGCCAGCGTCCGCTTGAAGCCCTTGAAGACCGGCGTGATGGGCAGTGTCAGGAAGTCGATGCCGAGGTTCCTGGCCAGCCGCCGGGCGTCGCCCCGGGTGCCGGACGACGAGTACGGCGAGGGCATGGTGACGCCGGTGACGTTCTCCCGGCCCAGCGCCTCCACCGCGATGGCGGCCACGACCGAGGAGTCGATGCCGCCCGACAGCCCGATGACCACGTGGGTGAAGCCGTTCTTGCGAACGTAGTCACGGGTGCCGAGCACCAGCGCCTCGTAGACCTCGTCGACCGGCGGCAGCGGCGTCACCGCGCGGGACGGCAGCGCGGGCGTGGCCGCCGCCGCCAGCGGCGGCAGCACGACGCGGGCAGGCCTCGACGGCCCGCTGCTTCTCCTTGCGCCGCCGGGAGTCGTGCAGGCGCGCGCGGAAGACGGCGTCGAGGTCGAGGTCGGCGACGACGAAGTCCTCGGCGAACTGGCGACCCGCGCGCCACCGGCTCGCCGCGCTCGTTGACCACGAGACTGCCGCCGTCGAAGACCAGCTCGTCCTGGCCGCCCACCATGTTGACGAAGGCCAGGCACACCACGTCGTCGGCGGCCCGGGTCGCGATCATCCGCTCGCGCAGGTGGCCCTTGCCGGCGTGGTAGGGCGAGGCGTTGATGGTGACGACCAGCTCGGCCCCCGCCAGCGCCTGCCGGGTCGTGGGGCCGGTCGGATACCAGATGTCCTCGCAGATGTTGACGCCGAACGACGTCTCGCCCAGGGTGAACACCGGCGCCTCGGTGCCGGCCTGGAAGTAGCGGTTCTCGTCGAACACCCCGTAGTTGGGCAGGTATTGCTTGTGATAGACGCCCGCCACGGCGCCGTCGTGCAGGACGGCGGCGGCGTTGAAGATGTCGTCGCGCTTGTCCACGAACCCCACGACGGCGGTGAGGCCGGCGGTGGCGGCGGCCACCTCGGCCAGCGCCTTGAGGTTGGCCTCGATGAACGCCGACTTGAACAGGAGGTCCTCGGGGGGGTAGCCGGTGATCGCCAGCTCCGGGAAGGCCACCAGCTGGGCACCGACGCCCCGCGCCTGCTCGAGGACGGCGCGGATCCGGGCGACGTTGCCCGCCAGGTCCCCGACGGTGGGGTTGATCTGGGCGAGCGCGACCCGGAAGCGACGCATGACGGTATTGTACTCGCGGCCCCGGCGGCCGGGCGCATTGTCAATGACGGCCCCGCCGTGATATATGCTGCCTGTCACACGCTCGAGGCAGCGTCGCCCTCGGCAGTCCCCCGATCCCGGGTCACAAGGAGGCAACTGATGACGCGCTGGCTCCATCCATTCCTGGTCCTGGCCCTCTTGCTCGCCCTCCCGCCGGCCGGCCACGCCCAGCCCAAGGACACCCTCACTGTCGCGCTCGTCTCGCACGCGCCAACCCTCGACCCGCACATGCACTTCGAGCGGGTCGGGATCCTCGTCAACATCAACATGTTCGACTCGCTGCTGCACCGCAACACCAAGCTCGAGTACGAGCCGTCCCTGGCCACCTCGTGGAAGGCGGTCAGCGACACCCAGTGGGAGTTCAAGCTGCGCAAGGGCGTCAAGTTCCACAACGGCGATCCCCTCACCGCCGAGGACGTGAAGTTCTCCTTCGACCGCGTGCTGGAGCCGGGCAAGGAGAAGAAGAAGTCGCCGCAGTACGGCAACATCCGCGCCATCAAGGAGGTCCGGATCGTCGACGCCGACACCGTCCACCTCATCACCGACAAGCCGTTCCCGCTACTGCTGGAGCGGCTGGTCTTCTTCCCGATCGTGCCGAAGAAGCACATCGAGAAGGTCGGCGACGAGGCGTTCGGCACCACGGCCGCCGGTCGGGACCGGGCCCTGGAAGTTCGTGGAGTGGAAGCGCGACCAGTTCATCCGGCTCGAGGCCTTCGACGGCACTGGCGCGGCAAGCCGGCCTTCAAGCACCTGGTCATCCGGGCCGTGCCCGAGGTGGCCACCCAGATCGCCGAGATGAAGACCGGGCGGCGTGGACCTGATCCGCAACGTCTCCGCCGACCTCGTCCCCGAGCTGAAGTCGCATCCGCAGACCTACGTGTCGCTCGACGCCCATCCTGCGCGTGCACTACGTCGAGCTCGACATGCGCCAGTCCGCCCTTCGACAAGAAGGCCGTGCGGCAGGCGGCCAACTACGCGATCGACAAGCAGGCCATCATCCAGAAGCTCATGGGCGGCCTCGGCCAGCAGGTCGCGACGGTGGTGCAGCCGCTGGCCTTCGGCTTCGACGCCGAGGTGACGCCCTTCCCCTACGATCCCAAGAAGGCCAAGGAGCTCCTGGCCCAGGCCGGCTTCCCCAACGGCGTCGACATCACCGCCCACAGCGCCTTCGTCGAGTTCCGGCCGGTCTTCGAGGCGATCGCCCAGATGCTGACCGAGGTCGGCCTCCGCACCAACGCCCGGATGTGGGACCCGGGTCCGGCCTGGAACAAGTTCTTCCAGGCCGAGGGCAAGGCCACCAACGCCGCCTACGGCATCGTGGGGCAACTACTCGGTCTTCGACGCCGACGCCGTCCTGCACCCGCTCTTCCACACCGAGCCGGGCGGCTGGATCGGCAAGCACTACACGCGCGTGGAGGGGCTCGACAAGCTGATCGACGAGGCGCGCTCCACGGTGGACCAGCCGCGCCGGAAGCGGACCTACTCGCAGATCCAGAAGCTGATCCGCGAGGAGGCGCCCGCCATCTTCCTGTTCACCCAGTACGACACGCTGGCCATCTCCAAGAAGGTCGAGTACGCCGCCCGCGGCGACGAGTGGCTCTGGCTCTTCGACGCCAAGCCCAAGAAGTAGGCGTGCCCGGGCCGCCCGTGACGGCCTTCGTGCGTCCGCCGGCTCGTCCGGCTGGTGGTGGTGGTGATCGGGCGTCTCGCTGGTGACGTTCGCGATCCTGCACGCCAGCGGCGACCCCGTCGCCCTCATCATGCCGGAGGCGCCGGAAGCCGACCGGGCCGTCCTGCGCCTGACCCTCGGGCTGCACGATCCGCTGCCGGTCCAGTTCGCGCGCTTCTTCGGAAACGCCGCCACGCGGCAACTTCGGCAACTCGTTCTTCCACCGCACGCCGGCGCTTCGGGCTGGTCATCGAGCGCATGCCGACCACGCTGCTGCTCACGGCCTGCTCGATGGCCCTGGCCATGGCCATCGCGGTGCCGGTGGGCATCTACAGCGCGATCCGGCGTGACTCGCGCGGTGGACCAGGTGGCGACCGGCATCGGTGTTCCTCGGCCAGTCGATGCCGGTGTTCTGGACCGGCATCATGCTCATCCTGCTCTTCTCCGTGCAGTGGCGGATGCTGCCGGTATCGGGGTGGGAGTCGTGGGCGTCGATCGTGCTGCCCACCGCCACCCTCAGCACCTTCACCGCGCCGCTGCTCCTGCGCATCGTGCGCTCCAGCATGCTCGAGGTCGTCGGCCTCGACTACGTGCGCACGGCGCGGGCCAAGGGCGTGTCGGAGTGGCTCGTGATCTGCCGCCACGCCCTCAAGAACGCGGCGCTGCCCCTGGTGACCGTCACCGGGCTGCAGTTCGGGCTCCTGCTGGGCGGCGCCGTGATCACCGAGACGGTGTTCGCGATACCCGGGCGTCGGGCGGCTCATCGTGGGCGCCATCCGCCAGCTCGACTTCCCGGTCGTACAGGCCGGGGTGTTCATGCTGGCCATGATGGTGGTGAGCGTGAACTTCCTGGTCGACGTCCTCTACGTCTACCTGAACCCACAGATCCGGGTCCGCTGAGTGGCCATCGGTTCCCTGCCCTCCTCCACGCTCGCCTACGCCGACGAGGTCCGGCCGGCCGCCGGCGCCTCTCGCGCGTGGCGCAAGTTCGCGCGCAACCCGGCCGCCCTGGTCGGCGCGCTCATCCTCGCGATCGTGGTCGGGGCGGCGCTGGCGCGCGCCGTGGATCGCGCCCCACGACCCGGCCAAGCAGAGCCTGATCCGGCGGTTCACACCTCCGGTGTGGGCGGCGGGCGGCAACCCGACCTACCTGCTCGGCACCGATCAGGTCGGACGCGACATCCTGAGCCGCATCATCCACGGCGCCCGCATCTCGCTGCTCGTCGGTGTGCTGGCGGTCATCGTCAGCGTGCTGGTCGGGGTGACGCTGGGGCTCGTCAGCGGGTTCGTGGGCGGGCGCGTGGACACCGTGCTCATGACGATCGTCGACATCACGCTGTCGTTCCCGCAGATCCTCCTGGCCCTGGCCTTCGTGGCCGCGCTGGGCCCGAGCCTCGTCACGATCATCGCTCGTGCTGGGCCTGACGGGCTGGGAGCGCTACGCGCGGGTGGTCCGGGCCGAGGTGCTGGCCCTGCGCGAGAAGGACTTCGTCGAGGCGGCGCGAGCGCTCGGCATCGGCGCCCCCCGGATCCTGCTGCGCCACGTCCTGCCCAACACGTTCTCGTCGATCGTGGTGCTGTCGACGCTGCAGGTCGCCCAGGCCATCCTGCAGGAGGCGGCGCTGTCGTTCCTCGGCGTGGGCTCGGGCCGGAGCTACCCGACGTGGGGCCAGATGATCGCGCTCGGCCGGGACTTCGTCAGCGTGGCCTGGTGGCTGCCGACCTTCCCGGGCCTGGCCATCCTGGCCACGGTGCTGGCCATCAACCTCGTCGGCGACCGGCTCCGCGACGCGGTGGATCCAAGAATTTAGCTCGGAGGGGACTCGTCCCCCTTCCGACGGTCGTCGCGCGCCTTTCGGCGCGCTCCTTCCTGCCTCCCCCTAGCTCCAAAAACAGGATGGCGCGGGCGAAGCCCGCGCTCGAAAGCGTTGTATCATTCCGTCATGCCAGCGAAGGTTCCTTGGTTGCCGTCGCAGTTGCCGCCGGGGGCGAGGCCGGAGAAGTGTCCGCGGTGCGGGAAGGCGGGGTTCATTCCGTGGACATTGCGGCGCGACGATCAGAGCAAGGTCGTCATGCGCACCTGGGTCTGCACGGAATGCCAGCTCACCCAGGAGCGCCCCGAGCCCGAGTAGCGGTCGGGGCGGCGAGCGGTCCGCCGAAGCTGTTGACCCGGTCGATCAGGCGGCGGAGCCGGGAGTAGGACGAGCGGGCGAACGGGATGATCAGCCGCGGCATCTCGGGACACTCGTTCAGCTCCTGCGGCACCGGGCCCGGAGCCTGGTCGAGCGGTCCCTTCAGGATGTCCTCGAACTGCTGCTGGAGCTCGCCGATCTCGACGTCCGTGAGCGCGCGCGTGAGCCGGAAGACGAGATGGTCGCCGACGATGCGCGAGGACTGGAAGACCCGGTAGAAGTCGGTGATCTGGTCCACCGCCTCGTCCACGCTGTCGACGATGCGATAGAAGCCGGTGTCGCCGGGCTCGATGAGCCGGCGATCCACCAGCACGCCCTGCACGAAGCGATCCCAGATGCGCCAGTACGGCTTGGGCCCCGTCTCCACCAGGACGACCGGAACGATGGCCGACTTGCCGGTCTGCATGAGCGTCAGCAGCTCGAAGCACTCGTCCATCGTGCCGAACCCGCCCGGAAACAGCACGACCGCACTCGCCTCCTTCACCAGGAACAGCTTGCGCGTGAAGAAGTACTTGAACGTGATGAGCTTGGGATCGGCGGCGATCCACGGGTTGGCCTCCTGCTCGAACGGCAGCCGGATATTCAGCCCGAAGCTCTGCTCGCCGCCGGCGCCTTCCTGGGCAGCACCCATGATTCCGGCGCCGGCTCCGGTGACGACCATCCAGCCCTCCTGCACCATGCGCTGGCCGAAGTCGCGCGCGGTCACCGCGGCCTCCTCGCTCATCGCGGTGCGAGCAGAGCCGAACACGGTCACCTTGCGCACGCCCCGGTAGGGAGCGAACACCTTGTAGGCGTAGCGCAGCTCCTTGAGGGCGGCGGTGGTGACTTTGAGGTCACCGGGCTGGGCGCCGTCCTCGTGCAGCTTGAGCACGGTAGTCAGCAGGTGCTGCACGTACCCGCGCCGCTCGGACGTGACCCCGGCGGCGTCGACCAGCTCGGCGATCAGGCGGTTGGCGGCTTCGTTCTGCAGTTGATAGCGACGTGCTTCAGCCACGATTCAGTATACCGTCACTGCCGCCCGGTGACGGTCAACGAAAGCCCCAGCGCGATCAGCGCGCCGCCGGCCACCGTGAAGGCCGTCAGCGGCTCGTGCAGGAGCACGATTCCCAGGATGGCGCCGCCGATCGGCTGCACGGTGACGAAGACCGCCACCTGGGGAGCGGCGACCCGAGCCAGCGCCCAGTTCCACAGCAGGTAGCCGAACGCCGTGATCACCACCGCCAGGTAGAGGGCGCCGGCCACCGAGGCGGCCGTCAGCACCGGCCGGGCGCCCCCCAGCCATTCGGCGACGACGAACGGGACCATGACCACCGCGCCCCACACGATCGAGCGCACGGTCACCCGCAACGGGCTGTGGCGGCTCAGCACGCCGCGGCCGAGCAGCGTGTAGGCGCCGAAGGCGAGGCCGGAGAGCACGAGGAGGAGGTCACCGCGCCAGTGCGGCGCCAGCCCGCGCGTGACTCCCGGCACGCCGTTGAGGATGACGACGACGGCGCCCAGCACGGCCAGGACGGCGCCGGCCGCCTCCCGGCGGCTCATGCGCTCGCCCAGGACCAGCGGGCTGAGCGCCATGATCGACACCGGCTCGACGATGATCAGCAGCGCGGCGTTGGTGGCGGTCGACCGGGCCAGCCCCCAGTGGCCGAAGGCGAAGGCGCCGGCGAAGCCGATGACGCCCATCCAGACGATGCGCCGGGCGTCGGCCCGGTCCGGCGGCGCCGTCCCGGGCTCGAGCATCCGCACGAGCGGGATCAGGACGGCGGCGCCGACGACCAGCCGCACGAGCGCCAGCAGGGCGGGTGGCAGCTCGTCGAGCACGACGCGAATGGCGACGTAGGACGTCGCGTAGACGAGGTTGGCGCCGAGGAGCAGAGCGTAGGCCGAGCGCACGCCTCCCTACGATAGGCGATCAGGCCAGGGTGTGCCGCACCATCTTGCTGTCGACCATGTAGATGACCATCTCGGCGATGTTGGTGGCGTGGTCGGCGACCCGCTCCAGGAACCGGGAGATGAGGATCAGGCCGGATGGCGCGCGGGATCGTGCGCGGCGTCCTCCATCATGAAGGTCAGCAGCTCGCGGAAGATCTGCTCCTTGAGCGCGTCGACCTCGGCGTCCTCGCCGCACACCCGCCGGGCCAGCGCGGTGTCGCGGGCCACGAAGGCGTCCAGGCTCTCCTTCACCATGCGCTGGGCGCGCTCGGCCATGCGGGGCAGGTCGATGTAGGGCTTGAGCTGGGGCTCCTGGTTCAGCTCCAGCGCCCGCTGGGCGATGTTCACCGCCTGGTCGCCGATGCGCTCGAGGTCGGTGACGATCTTCATGGCGGTGGTGATGAAGCGGAGGTCGCCGGCCGCCGGCTGGTGCAGGGCGAGCAGCTCCACGCACTTCTCGTCGACCTCGACGTCGTAGGCGTTCACCTGACGGTCGCGGTCGATGACCTCCTGGGCGAGCTCGTCGTCGCGCTCGAGGAGCGCGCGTCATGACCCGCGCGGATCTGGTCCTCGACCAGCCCGCCCATGGCGAGCAGGGTCTGCTTGAGCGCCTCCAGCTCCTCGTGGAAGTGCCGCTGCATGCGGGCCTCCGCCCTAGCCGAACCGGCCGGTGATGTAGTCCTCGGTCTGCTGGTCCCGCGGATTGGTGAAGAGCTCCCGGGTGACGCCGAACTCCACCAGCTCGCCCAGGAGCATGAAGCCCGTGTAGTCCGACACGCGGGCCGCCTGCTGCATGTTGTGGGTGACGATGACGATCGTGTAGCTGTTCTTCAGCTCGAGCATCAGCTCCTCGATCCTGGCCGGTGGCGATGGGGTCGAGCGCCGAGCACGGCTCGTCCATCGAGCAGCACGTCGGGCTCCACCGCGATGGCCCGGGCGATGCAGAGCCGCTGCTGCTGCCCGCCCGAGAGGCCGAGCGCGCTCTCGTGAGCCGGTCCTGCACCTCGTCCCACAGGGCGGCCGCGCGCAGGCTCCGCTCCACGATGCCGTCGAGGTCGGCGCCGGCTGCCGCACGCCGAGGATGCGGGGCCCGTAGGCGACGTTCTCGAAGATCGACTTCGGGAACGGGTTGGACTTCTGGAACACCATGCCCACCCGCTTGCGCAGCTCGGTGACGTCGAGCGCGGGATCGTAGATGTCGGCGCCGCCGATGCGGATGGCGCCCGTGATCGTGCACGCCGTCGACGAGGTCGTTCATGCGGTTGAGGCAGCGGAGCAGGGTGCGACTTGCCGCAGCCCGACGGGCCGATGTAGGCGGTGATCCGGTGCTTGGGGACCGACATCGAGACGTCCTTGAGCGCCTGCTTGTCGCCGTACCAGAGGGACAGGTGCTCGATCTCGACCATGGGCGTCTCCATGATGGCGGCGGCTGCCGCGCGCGGATTCGAGGCTCGCGGCCGACCTGCGACGGGTCCAGCCATCACGTGTCTCCTCGGCCTAGACCGCCGACGTCGCGTACTGCCGGCGCAGCCGGTTGCGCATGCGCGATCGCGAACAGGTTCAGGAAGACCACGATCACCAGCAGGAGCAGCGTGGTCGCGAAGACCATCGGGCGGGCCGCGTCCACGTTCGGGCGACTGGAAGCCGACGTCGTAGATGTGGAAGCCCAGGTGCATGAACTTCCGGTCGAGGTGCAGGAACGGCCAGAAGCCGTCGATCGGCAGCGACGGGCGCCAGCTTCACGACGCCGGTGATCATCAGCGGCGCCACCTCGCCGGCGGCGCGGGCCATGGCCAGGATGAGGCCGGTGAGGATCGACGGCATGACCGCCGGCAGGACCACGCGCAGCGTCGTCTCCAGCTTGGTCGCGCCGACAGCGCCAGCGAGGCCTCGCGCGTGCCGCGCGGGATCGCGGCCAGCCCCTCCTCGGTGGCCACGATCACCACCGGCACCGTCAGCAGGGCCAGCGTGAGCGAGGCCCACAGGATGCCGCCGGTGCCGAAGGTCGGGGTGGGCAGCGCCTCGGCGAAGAAGAGCCGGTCGATGGTGCCGCCCACGATGTAGATGAAGAAGCCCACGCCGAAGACGCCGAACACGATGGACGGCACGCCGGCCAGGTTGTTGACGGCGATCCGCACCGCGCTCACGAAGGCGCCCTGCCGGGCGTACTCGCGCAGGTAGAAGGCGGCGAGCACGCCCAGCGGCGTCACCAGGAGCTCATGATGAAGACCATCATCACGGTGCCGAAGATGGCCGGGAACACGCCCGCCCTCGGTGTTCGACTCGCGCGGGTCGTCGGAGACGAACTCCCACACCCGGCCGGCGTAGTGCGCGGCCTTGGCGCGCGATGCCCATCTGCGTTGGGAAAGTGCACGTCGAGCGACCTGGGCCAGCGGCAGCTCCTTCTCCTTGCCGCCGTCGGCCGTCACCACGACGGCTGCGCCGTCTGCCGCGTCGCGCAGCTCGACCAGGCGGGCCTCCTGCTCCTTGTAGCGCTCCTGGAGCGCCGCGATCTCGCGCCCGCAGCGCCTCCACCGTCGGGCCGGTCGGTGACGCCGTCGCAGCTCGAGCGCCCTGCAGCCGCAGGCGGATCTGCTCCTGGGCGTGGTTGATGGCGCCGATGTCGCCGCGCTCGATGCCGCGGATCTCCGGCGCGGAGCGCGGTCGACCTCGGGCAGGCGCCGGCTCGAGCTCGGCCCACGCGGCGCGGGCCGGCGGCGACCACGCGCTCGCCCTCGCGCACCTCCTTGATGGTGCCGATCGAGGAGCCCCCACTCCGTCCGCTCGATGACCGCGACCTCCGGGGGTCGCTCGCGCGCGACGATCTGGGCCTCGTCGACCCACACGAAGTCGGCCCCGTAGAGGTCGCGGTTGGCCACCTTCAGCTTGATGCCGGTACTGGCCGGCCGCGCCCGGGAACCCGCTCGCGCTCGGCCACTGGCCGGTCAGCGCCTTGCCGTCCTGCAGGGTGAGCGCGCAGGACCTCGGCCGGCCAGAAGAAGCCGAGCGCCGTTGGACAGGATGATGCCGATCAGGCCAGCGACCATGAGCAGGGCCAGGGCAGCGCGCCACCGGTGAGCCAGATGAACGGCTCGCCGCTCCGCCACAGCTGGCAGGCGCTCGGCGGCTCACAGGTAGCGGTACTTCCGGCGCAGGCGCAGGCGCACCAGCTCGGCCACGGTGTTGACGACGAAGGTCAGGCAGAAGAGCAGGAAGGCGGCGAGGAACAGGACCCGGAACAGCGTGCCGCCCTCCGGCGCCTCCGGCAGCTCGACCGCGATGTTGGCGCGACAGCGCGCGGAAGCCGTTGAAGATGCTCCAGTCCATCACCGGCGTGTTGCCGGTCGCCATGAGCACGATCATCGTCTCGCCCACCGCCCGCCCGAAGCCGATCATGATCGCCGAGAAGATGCCGGGGCTCGCGGTGGGCAGCACGATGCGCAGGGCGGTCTGCCAGCGGTTGGCGCCGAGCGCCAGCGAGCCCGCGCGCAGGTGCTGGGGCACGTTGGCCAGCGAGTCCTCGGCGATCGTGAAGATGATCGGGATCACCGCGAAGCCCATCGCCACGCCCACCACCAGCGAGTTGCGCTGGTCGTAGGTGAGCCCCAGCGCGGACGAGGAGCCAGCCCCGGTAGTTGCCGGCGAGCAGCCGCGCTCTCGACGAGGCCGCCCAGCGCGAAGGCCAGCCAGGCGCCCACGACGCACCACCGGCACCAGCAGGAACACCTCGGTGCCGGTCCGGAAGCGGCCGCGGATGCGGCAGCGGCAGCGACTGCCACAGCAGCAGCGCGACGAGGATGCACACGGTCAGCGACGAGCGGCAGCAGGAAGAGCCCGGGCACGACCCGCTCGACCATCGGGCGCCAGCCACAGCCCGGCCAGGAAGCCCAGCACCACGCTGGGCAGCGCCGCCATGATCTCGACCACCGGCTTCACGTACGCCTTCACCGTCGGGTGCATGAACTCGCTCACGTAGACGGCGGCGAGCAGCGCCAGCGGCACCGCGAACAGCAGCGCGTAGAACGTCCCCTTCAGCGTGCCGTAGATCAGCGGGCGTCAGGCTGAACTTGGCCTCGAAGTCGTCGGTGCCGCCGGTCGACTGCCAGACGTACGCCGGGCTGCGAGTACCCCTCGTACCAGACCTTGCCGAACAGCGGTGCCGAGGGTGATCTCCGGGTGCGGGTTGTCGCAGCGCCCAGTGCGCGAGACGGCCCTGCTCGTCGAGCGTCAGCAGCCCGTCGGCCTTGGGGGCGAACACGACGGCGCGGAGCGCCGCGCCATCGCCGGCACGCTCGAGCAGCGGTCGTCGCCCGACGTGCCGTAGTTGACGTGCAGGCCTGCCCGCCGGCGTCGACGGTGACGAAGCCCTTGTCGCGGCGCGACGCGGCTCGCCGCCACGACCCGGGCGCCGTGCGCGGTGAACTGGTGCGATGCGGGTCAGGCGGCGCCTCGCCGCCCGTCGGCGGCGGCACCACCTGCCAGGTCGAGACGCCACCGGCCTCGGTCGCCGACCACCAGGGTGCGGTCGCCGATCAGGAACTGCAGCAGCGGTGATCGGCGCGCCCGGCCGGCGCCGCCGCCACCGTCTCGGCCACGCGCGGGGCGCCGCCGTGTCGCGCAGGTCGTAGCGGACGACCTGCCCGCGCGGAGGTGCCGAGGAACAGATCCTCGCCGCGCCCGTCGAGCCGCAGCGCCGTGATCTCGCCCTCGGCCTCGACCGCCAGGGCCTGGATCGATTCCTCGCGCCGCGGCGCCCCGATCAGCGCCTTCTTCTCGACCACGCGTCTGCACGACGAGCTCGCGCGGGACCGACCTGGGCGACCACGATCGGACCGGCGCCGGTGGCGGCCGCCGGCCAGCCGCAGGATCGGCCGCCGCGCGCTCGGGGTCGAGCGCAGCCGGCGTCGCCGAACTCCTGCTGCGGCGTGAGCACGCGCTGGCCGTCCTTGAAGTCGGCGTCGAACCGGACCTCGAGCGGCACCACGCGGCCGTCGGAGGTGCCGAGCGCGTGCTGGCCGCGTCCCGTCGTCGGCGACCGCCGTCACCCGGGCGCCCTCGAGCCCGGGCACCGGCACCGGCGGGTAGGCGCCGGCCACGCGCAGGGGCGTGAACTGCAGCGTGCCCGCCGGGGTGATGGCGTAGGCGATCTCGCGATACTCGTCGACGCCCAGCGGCATCGCCGGCGGCCGGCGCCGCGCCCGCGAGCCGCCTGCGCCGATCGCGCTCGGCCGTCGGCGGCCTGGAACAGTGGCCACGATCTCGGCCAGCGATCACGAACAGGATGGCCAGGATCGACGGCGATGACGACGATCCCGCCGACGCACCACCAGGCGGGAGGCCCAGCGGTCGAGCGAGGATCCGACGCGCCGTCCGGGCCCGGGAGACGGTCAGCGGGCGGGCCGGGCAGCCGGCCCGCCCGCTCGAGCGTCGTCGATGGCCACCTACTGGACCTTGTTCAGCTCTTCCTTGGCGATCGGGGCCGGGATCGGGAAGTAGCCGTCCTTGACGACGACCTCCTGGCCCTCCTTGCGACAGCATCAGCTTGCACGAACTCCCGGGTCAGCGGATCCAGCGGCTTGCCGGGCGCCTTGTTGACGTAGACGAACAGGAACCGGGCCAGCGGGTAGGCGCCGCTGTAGGCGTTGTCGGCGGTCGCCTCGATAGCACTTGCCGCCGTCCTTCTCGGCGAGCGGCACCGCCCGGACCCCGGCGGTGGCGTAGCCGATGCCGCTGTAGCCCATGGCGAACCGGTCGACCGTGACGCCCTGCACCACCGAGGCCGAGCCCGGCTGCTCCTTCACCTCGTCCTTGAAGTCGCCGTTCTTGAGCGCGTGCTCCTTGAAGAACCCGTAGGTGCCGGAGGCCGAGTTGCGGCCGTAGAGGCTGATCGGGCTTGGCGGCCCACTCGCCGGTGAGGCCGAGCTGGCCCCAGGTCTCGACGTCATCCTTCGCGCCGCGGCGGCGCGACTTCGAGAACACCGCGTCCACCTGGGCGAGGCTCAGGCACTTGATCGGGTTGTCCTTGTTCACGAAGACCGCCAGCGCGTCGACCGAGGTGCGGATGCGCCGTCGGCTTGTAGCCGTACTTCTTCTCGAACTGGTCGATCTCGGTGCCCTTCATCTCGCGCGACATCGGGCCGAGCTGGGCGGTGCCGGCGATGAGCGCCGGCGGCGCCGTGGACGAGCCCTTGCCCTCGATCTGGATCTTGGCGTTCGGGTAGAACTTGCTGAACTGTCTCGGCCCAGAGGGTCATCAGGTTGTTGAGGGTGTCGGAGCCGATGCTCGAGATGTTGCCGCTGACGCCGCTCGTCGCCTTGTACGCCGGCAGGCCCGGATCCAGCTTGGACCTGGGCGCGACGGCGACGCCGCCGAGCAGCAGCACGCGACGCGGCCATCGCTGCGAGACTTCCACGCATTCTTCATCTCTGTTCTCTCCTCGTGTGTGGTCTGCATGGTCCCGTGCCGGCGTTGCGGGGCGGTGACAGGCGTGTTACGGTTGTGTTACGAACGGCCGGGACTCCCGGAAGCGGTAGCCGACTCCCCGCACCGTCTCGATCGCGGGCGTCGGGCAGCCGGGCGGCGGTGAACTTGGCGCGCAGCCGGGCCACGTGCACGTCCACGGTGCGCGGCTCCACGAAGCCGTCGCGGCCCCAGACGAGGTCCAGCAGCTCCTCCCGGCCGAACACCCGCCCCGGCGCGCCGACCAGGGTGGCGAGCAGCTCGAACTCCTTGGGCGTGAGCTCGACGGGCCGACCCTTCATCCGGACCTCGAAGCGATGACGGTCGATCTCGAGGTCGCCGGCCCTGAGCACTGGCGCCTTGCGCTCGGCGCCGTCGGCCCGTCCGCGCCGGACCACCGCCCGCACGCGGGCCAGCAGCTCGCGCGGGCGAGAACGGCTTGGTCACGTAGTCGTCGGCGCCCATCTCGAAGCCGAGCACCTTGTCGCCTTCCTCGGCCCGGCCGGTCACCATGATCACGGGGATGGCGCGCGGTCTCGGCGTCCTGCTTGAGCCGGCGGCAGACCTCCCAGCCGTTGAGCTGCGGGACCATGATGTCCAGCAGGATCGACGTCCGGGCGCGCCTCCCGGGCCTGCTTGAGGGCGTCGGCGCCGTTAGCCGCGACGACGACGTCGTAGCCTTCCTTGCCGAGGTTGTAGCGGATCAGCTCGGCGACGTCCGCGCTCGTCCTCGACAACCAGCACCCGGCCCAATCCGCGTGTCGACGTGGCGATCTTCATCGCGGCCGAGTGTCGACCCCGGGGGTTACGGGACGATGACGGCGTCGTAAATCTTCGGCGACAGCGACGCGCCGATCCGTATCACTTGGGGATATCTCAGTGGACGGCGGTGGACAGCTAGCGAGCGAGCGGGACGGCGCCGACGAACTCGGTCAGCGCCTGGGCGTGACTGCCGCGATTGCCGGCCAGGAATGCGATCGGGGCGCCGCCCAGGTGCGCGGCCGTCGCGGGAAAGAGCGGGGCGCCGTCGGCGGTGGTGAGGACACCGCCGGCCTCCAGCAAGACCGGCGCTGCCCCGGCGACGTCCCAGAGCGACGCCCGATGATCGTGGACGAGATCGAGGGCGCCGAGGGCGACATAGCACAGGTGCAGCGCCGTCGAGCCGAACCGACGTAGCCGGTATCGCCGCAGCCACTCGTCGACGAAGGGCGGCGTGCCGTCCTCCAGGGGCGTGCGGACCGAGACGAGCGAGCTGCGGGTCAGCGGTGCCGGCCGCGCCCGGAGCGACCGGTCGTTGAGCCACGCGCCCCGCCCGACACAGCCGGTGAAGAGCCAGCGCGAGACCGGATCGTAGACGGCGCCGGCGTAGGGCTGGCCGTTGCGGAGCACGCCGATCGAGATCGAGAAGCCGGGCAGCCCCCGGCCGAAGTTGTTGGTGCCGTCGATAGGGTCCAGCACCCAGGAGTAGAGCGCGCCCTGATCCGCGTCCCACTGCCCCTCCTCGCCCACGACGGCGTCGTCGGGGAAGGCGCGCGCGATCTGCGCGGCCAGGTCCTCCTGGATCACGAGGTCGGCGTCGGTGACCATCGAGCCGTCCGGCTTCCACGAGACCTGGGCCCGATGGAAATACTCGAGGGCGAGCCGGCCGCCCCGGACGGCGAGGTCGGCGGCGAGGCGCCCGCGAATCGCCGAACCCACGCGCTCGTCGGCACTCATCGTCAGCGATCGATGCCCGGCCCGGCCGTCCAGGCCTGGGGACCGAAGTGACGCTCCAGCAGCGGCGCGTACTCGATCAGCGGCGGACAGGCCGCGCCCGGCACCTTCGCCGCGTCGTCCCACCGGCGGAGCCGTACGGCGTCGACGAACCAGGGGCGCGTCTCCAGCCCCAGCTGCTCGTCTGGCTCCAGCCGCGCGCCCTGCAGAGCATAGGAGCGGCGGGAGGCGAGCGAGAGATGCTCCACGTAGCGCGCGTCGACCGTGCAGAGGTATCGCTTGGCGACCACGTGGTGCTCGATCAGCCAGGCGATGCGCGACGGCACGTAGGGTTGCACGAAGGCGGCGCCGCCGCTGCCGTGATGGTGCTCGGGGCGATCCTCCTGCCGCTCGACCAGGTGACCGACGTCGTGCAGGAGGGCGGCCACGACGACCTCGTCGTCGGCCCGGTCACGGTGGGCGAGGGCCGCGCACTGCAGGGCGTGGGCGAGCTGGGTGACGGCCTCACCGTAGGCCCGCCGACCCGCCTCGGTGAAGAGACTCACGAGGTCGAGCGCGGCGGCCCCGCTCATCGGATGAGCGCTCCCGCGTGCCAGGCGTTGCGCGCCTCATCGAGGGCCTCGACGCGGCCGTGAAACACGAGCCGGCCCTCGTGCAGGAGCAGCAGACGGTCGGCGAAGCGCCGCCCGACGTCGCCGTCGGCGAGGCTCACCACCACCCCGAGCTTGTCGCTGCGGGCGATGAGCCGCAGCAGGGCCAGCAGGCCGCCTAGCTCGTCTGCTCCCACCGCCGAGTCAGGCTCCCGCACGACCAAGTGCCGCGGGCCGCGGGCCAGAGCGCGGGCAATGCAGAACCGCATCCGGTCGAACGGCGACAGCCGGCCGACCGGCTCCTCGGCCCGCCCGCGCAGGCCGACGCGCTCGAGCGCAGTCCGTACGGCGTCGCGCTCGCGGCGACGGGGCAAGCGGAGCAGTCGGCCGAGGGCGCGTGAGCCCGACACCGGCGCCACCGCGTTCCAGAACAGCGACCGGCGGGCGACGAGCGTCGATCCGGGATCGACCTCGACGCACAGCCGGCGGATCTGGCCCCGCGACCCTGGCATCAGGGGGGCCCGGCTCACCCAGACTCGCCCCTCCTCTGGCACCCGGCGTCCCGTGACGGCGTCGAGCAGCGCGCTCCGCTCCGCGGGATCGCTCGACAGGACCACCGTCACCTCGCCGGCCTCGAGGGTGGCGCAGACGCGGTGGAGCAGCCACTCACCCCGGCTCCCCGGCACTCCGATCCCGAGCAGCTCGATCACGTCACGCTCCGCATGGCCGGGATGATGCCGTGGGAGGCGTTACCGGATGATGACGGAACGGTGAATTGTGGGGGTCGAACACAGGCTCGCCCACTCAGGCCACGCGCTCGCCCAGCCGCCAGACGGCCCGGACGACCGGCAGGCCATCCACGAGGCTTACGCGCACGAGGTCGGCCCGGCGGCCCGGGGCGATGTCGCCACGGTCGTCGAGGCCCGACGCGCTCCGCCGGGGTCGCGGTCACGGTGGCGATCGCCGCCGGCAGCGGCCAGCCAAGCTGCGTGTGCAGCAGGACCGCGGCGTGGAGCAGCGAGGCCGGCACGTAGTCCGAGGACAGGATGTCGAGCCGGTCGTGCCGCGCGAGGTCGGCGGCGGCGACATTGCCGGAGTGCGAGCGGCCGCAGACGAGATTGGGCGCACCGGCCAGGATGGCCAGGCCGTAGGCCCGGGCGGCGTGGGCGGCCTCCAGCGTCGTCGGGAACTCGGCGATCGCCGTGCCGATCTTGGCCGCCTCCTCGACGTGGGCCACGGTGGCGTCGTCGTGGCTGACCAGCGTCAGCCCGCGCTCCTGGCACCGCTGGGTGATCGCCTCGCGGTGCCGATCGCCGTAGGCGGCCTGGTCGGCCAGACGCGACGCGATCAGCGCCGTCCATCTGCGCGTCGCTCAGCCCGTACTTGCCCTGGTTGTACTCGCGGTACTTGTCGAGGCTGACGAACTGTCGCTGGCCCGGCGTGTGGTCCATCAGCGAGACGAGCCGCACCAGCGGATCGTCCGCGAACGGCTCGAAGTCGTCCAGCACCTGACGCCGTGCCAACCTCGCAGCGAACATGGAGAAAGTGATCGGCGCGCAGGAGGCCTCGAGCCTGCGCCTGAGCGCACGGCATCGGCGAGCGGACGGGGATCGCGCGGCCGCTGGCCGGTGTCGAACACGTAGCCGACGGCCAGGCTGTCGAACGACGGTCGTGATCCCCGCGCTGGCGAGCTGAGCGTCGTAGGCGACGACCGCGGCCGTCCTCCGGCCACCGCACGCCCGGGCGCGGAAAGGCGTGGCGCTCCAGCACGTCGGTATGCAGCTCGACGAGGCCCGGCAGGAGCTAGTCGCCGCTCGCAGTCGAGCGCGCCCGGGTGCGCACGCCACGCCCGGCACCACCTCCGCGATGCGGCCCCTCTCGGCCCGCAGCGAGCCAACGAACGCCTCCTCGCGGGTGACGATCAGCGCATTGCCGAGCGCCAGGCCACTCATGCCGCCGCCCCGTGCAGCGCCGTCGACTCGCGTGCTCACGGCCCCCCGCACCTCGGCGTCGTGGAAGGTGCCGAGCATCGCCGTCGCCCCGCTGCGCGCGCCTCCACGAGCAGCCGACACGACCAGCGCCCGGCTGTCGGCGTCGAGCGAGGCCGTGGGCTCGTCCAGCAGGAGGACCGGATGCTCGGCCGCGCAGCCCGCGGGCGACGTTGACGCGCTGCTGCTCGCCGCCCGAGAACGTCACCGGCGACAGCGTCCACAGCCGCGCCGGGATGCCGCAGCCGCTCCAGCACGGCCGCGCGCCCGGGCGCGCGCATCGACCCGCGGCACGCCGAGGGCCCGGAGCGGCTCGGCCACGACCTCCAGCGCGGGCACCCGCGGGATCACCCGCAGGAACTGGCTCACATAGCCGACGATGCGCCGGCGGACGTCGAGGACAACGCGCGGCTCGGCGCCGACCATGTCCACGACACCGTCCCGTGCCGCACCAGGATGCGCACCCCGCCTGCGGCCGGTAGTTGCCGTAGAGGCAGCGCAGCAGCGTGCTCTTGCCCGCTCCCGACGGGTCCGCGAGCGCCACGCACTCGCCCGGCGCGACCGTGAGATCGACGCCGCGCAGCACCGGCAGCGCGCTGCGCCACCCTGGAGTGTGCAGCGTGAAGGTCTTGCGCAGCCCCTCGATCGGCGATGGCCACGCTCACGGCTGCAGCACCGAGGACACGAGCAGCTGCGTGTAGGGGTGCTGGGGATCGTCGAGCACCTGGTCGGTGAGGCCGGACTCGACCACCTCGCCCGCGGCGCATGACGAGCAGCCGATGGGCCAGCAGGCGCGCCACCGCGAGGTCGTGGGTGACGACGATGGCGGCGAGCCCGAGGTCGGCCACCAGCCCGCGCAGCAGGTCGAGCAGCCGCGCCTGCACCGAGACGTCGAGCCCGCCGGTCGGCTCGTCCATGAACACGAGGCGCGGGCGCGTGACGAGGTTGCGCGCGATCTGCAGCCGCTGCTGCATGCCGCCCGAGAACGTCGGCGGGCAGGTCGTCGATGCGGTCGGCGTCGATCTCGACCTGGCCGAGCCAGTCCAGCGCGGCCGCGCGGATGCGCGCCGTAGTGGCGCGCGCCGAGCGCCATCAGCCGCTCGCCGACGTTGGCGCCGGCGGTGACCGCCCATCCGCAGGCCGTCGCGCGGGTTCTGGTGCACGAAGCCCCAGTCGGTGCGCGCCAGGCGACGCCGCGCCGCCTCGGACAGCGCGCAGACGTCCACCGCGTGCCCTCGCGCGTGCGTGAACTTCGACCGTTCCCGCCGTCGGCACCACCCGGCCGCGCACAGACAGCCGAGGAGGGTGGTCTTGCCCGAGCCCGACTCGCCGACGACGCCGAGCACCTCGCCCGGCCACAGGTCGAAGCCCACGTCGAGGCAGCCGACCTGCGCGCCGTAGCAGCTTGCGTGAGCCCGCGCACGCGGAGCAGCGGCCGCTCCTGCGGCTCATGCCGACGCCGGCCTCGCCGGGCTGCGCCGGCGCGCGCAGTAGTCGGTGTCGGAGCACACGAACATGCCGCCCGCCCTTGTCGTCCACGATGATCTCGTCGAGGAAGCACGCCGCGTGGCGCCGCACAGGGCGCACGGCCGCTCCCAGCGTCTCGACGGTCGAACGGGTGGTCCTCGAAGTCGAGGCTCTTCACGCGGCGTGTGGGGCGGCACCGCGTAGATGCGCTTCTCGCGGCCGGCGCCGAAGAGCAGCAGCGCCGGGCTCCGGTCCAGCTTGGGGTTGTCGAACTTCGGGATCGGCGAGGGGCGCATGAGATAGCGGCCGTTGACGACGACCGGGTAGTCGTAGGTCGGTCGCGACATGGCCGTGACGCGTGATGTCCTCGTAGAGCCGGACGTGCATCGACGCCGTACTCCTCGAGCGCGTGCATCGTCCGCGTCTCGGTCTCGCGCGGCTCGAGCCAGCGCAGCGGCTCCGGGATCGGCACCTGGAAGACGAGGATCTGCCCGGCCGCCAGCGGCGTCTCGGGGATGCGGTGGCGCGTCTGGATCAGCGTGGCCTCCGTCGGTGCGCGTCGTGGTGCGCACGCCGGTCGGTGCGCGCGAAGAACTGGCGGATGCTCACGGCGTTGGTGGTGTCGTCGGCGCCCTGGTCGATCACCTTGAGCACGTCGTCGGGCCCGATGACGCTGGCGGTCACCTGGATGCCGCCCGTGCCCCAGCCGTAGGGCAGCGGCATCTCGCGGCTGCCGAACGGCACCTGGTAGCCGGGGATGGCCACCGCCTTCAGGATGGCGCGGCGGATCATGCGCTTGGTCTGCTCGTCGAGGAACGCGAAGTTGTAGTCGGCTCACGGCGCCTCGCGCCCGCCTCCGCGCGCAGCGTCCGCAGCAGCACCAGCTCGGACTGGAAGTCGACGTAGTGCGGCAGCTTCAGGTGCTGCACGAAGCCCGAGGCCTCGACGTTGTCGCTGTGATAGAGCACGAACTCCTCGTCCTGGGCGGGCGAGACCGGCGTCCTCGCCGAGCTCGCGCCGCGCGGAGCGCCCGGTCCACCAGCGCCATCGCCATCGCCTTGCGCTCGGCGTGGCCGAAGGCCAGGCCGTAGCCGCGCGTGAACTGGGGCGGCGCCGCGGCCGAGCCCTTGAACTGGTTCACCATCTGGCACTCGGTCACCGCGATCTCGGCGATCGTCGATCGGCGAAGCCGAGCTCCTCGGGCACGATCTCGACGGCGACCTCGCCCTAGCGGATCTCGCCGGCGAACGGATGGTTGCGCCCGTAGCCGCGCTGGGTCGAGTAGCCGAGCGCGAGCAGGAACCCCTCGTCGCCGCGCGCCAGGTTCTGCAGGCGGGCGTCGCGGTCGGCCGGGAAGCCGAGCGGCTCGCGGGTGAGGTCGCGCCACCGGGCGATCGCTCGGCGTCGGGTCCTCGGTCTCGATCAGCCCCTCGTGGTCGAGAAGGTCGATGACCCGCGGCACGGGCTCGCCCGGAGCGTCGGCCGCGTCGGGGCTCCGGCCGAC
This sequence comes from uncultured Candidatus Rokubacteria bacterium, assembly GCA_963827505.1. Lineage (GTDB taxonomy): Bacteria > Methylomirabilota > Methylomirabilia > Rokubacteriales > CSP1-6 > AR5. The sequence continues at coordinate 463,622 of CAWHBD010000002.1, forward strand.
AACCGGCTCGTGTCGTCCGCGGCCGGCGCCGTCGGCCAGATCGAAGTCGAGCAGGCGGTGCGTGTAGTCGAACGTCGGGCCCAGGAGCTGGCCGCCCGGCAGGTCCTTGAACGTGGCCGAGATCCGGCGGCGCAGCGCCATGGCGCGCGGTATCGATCGGGCGGCTCGACGCCGAAGCGCGGCAGCGTCGTGCGGTACGCGCGGAGCAGGAAGATCGCCTCGAGCAGGTCGCCGCGCGCCTGCTTGATGGCCAGCGCGGCCAGCCCGGGGTCGTAGCAGCGAGCCCTCGGTCATCACCCGGTCGACCGCCAGGCCGAGCTGCCCGCTGATCTGCGCCAGCGTCGAGCTCGGGGACGGCCGGGTCGCCGCGCCGGTCCTCGGCCAGGAGCCGGTGCGCGTGCGGCGATTGCCCGCTCGCCGCCCTTGACCGCGACGTACACCGCTCAGGCCTCCACGCGCGTCGTGCGCGGCAGCGCGGCCAGCCGGCGCGTCGGCGCACAGGATGACGTCGACCCCGCGCGGGAAACGCGCCGCGCTGGCGCGCAGGCCCGCGCCACAGGGCCGGCGCCCCGCTCACCTCCAGCCGCGCCTCGCCGCTCGATCCCCGGTCCCGTCAGGCGCCGACCGCGCCCCCCGACGAGGTCCGCCGACCTGGATCGACCAGCGTCGCCGAGCGATCGGGCCGCTCGTCGGTGCCCGGCTCGAACGCGTCGAGCGGCGGCATCGCCGGAGCGTCGGTGATGACCGCGAAGCGGCGGCGGCGGGGCGCGCCGACTAGCGGGCGCGCCGCAGTGAAACCGGAGATAGGCGACGACCTCGGCCGTGGCGGCGGCCGGGTCGAGCCAGACCGGGGTGTCGAGGTCGAGCAACGCGAGACACACCGCGGCGCTCGCAGCGCCGAGCGGAGCCGGCGCCTCCAGCGGCGCCAGCGTCACCACCCGGCCCGGATGGGCCATCGCGTCGAGCACGGCGCGGAACGCGCGCTGGGCGTCGAGGACAGGATCGGCGAACCCGGCGTGAACGGTCATCAGTCTTCTCCCCGGACCATCGTGAAGAACTCCACGCGGGAGGCGGCCACCCGGGCCGCGGCGGCCTGGCGCCGCTCGGCCCGATCCCGTGCGAGGGCGTCGATCAGCCCCGCGCCGAGAACCACACCTCGCTCCGGGTCCTGCAGCAGCGCGTCGAAGACCGCCGCCAGCTCGGCGTGGCGCCGATCACGACCCCCGACCCAGGCGTGGCCGAGCGTGCCGTCGTCGAGCCGCACCGTGCAGCGGCTGACCGTCATCTCGCCCAGGTTGAAGCGGGCCCCGGTGCCGCCGGCCCGGCCCCGTACCATGACGAGGCCGACCTCGGGACCGCGCAGCCGGCGATAGCGCGGCGGCTCGGCCAGCCTCGCCCACCGGGCCTCCAGCGTCTCCGTCGTGGCCAGCGCGAGCTCCGACATCCAGCGGCGTCGCGCCGCGTGCGGGTCAGGCATCGCCGGGCTCAGTCGGGAATGGCCCACGGCTGGACGCGGGTCAGGTGCCGCCCGCACCGATCACAGGCGTACACCTGCTCCACCACGAACGCCCCCACCGCGTCCTCGCGGCGGAGCGCCATCGGCCTCCGGCAGTCGCGGCACGCCGGAGCCGCTGCCGACGACTCGGTGAGCCGTGCGAGGACACCGGCCAGGCGCGCCAGCACCATCACTTCGCCGCCTTCAGCCGCTTGGCCGTCTCGTTGAGGTCCCGGATCACCTGGTACTTGGCGTCGTCGGCCGGCACGAAGCCACCGACCCAGGCGCCGATGTCCTTGAAGGCCTCCGGAGTCCGGCTCTTCATCGACACCAGCGACTCCTGGATCGCGGCCTTCAGGCTCGGCGGCAGGTCCTTGCGGACGACGACCGGATCGTTGGGGATGAGCTTGGACACCCAGATCACGCGCAGCGCCCCCCGCGGCACCTTGTTCTCGCGCGTCAGCTGCTGCAGATCGGGCAGGTTCGTCGAGGCCACTTCGACCTTGCGGTTGGCCACGGCCAGGATCGAGGCCTCGTGCGAGCCCGAGAAGATCACCTTGCCGAAGTGCTTCTGCGGATCGATCCCCATCTCGGTCATGAAGAACGAGGACGGCACCAGGTAGCCGGAGGTCGAGTTGGGATCGTTGAACGCGAAGGTCCTGCCTGCGGTGTCCTCGGGGCTGAACAGGTCGGAGTCCGCGTGCACGATGAGACACGACCGATAGCCGAGCGAGCCGTTGGCGAGCTGGAGCTGGGCCATGGGCTCGACGTTGGCGTAGTTGTTGGTGGAGGCCTCCACGTAGGACTTGGGCCCGAGGTGGCCGATCTCCGCCTTCTTGAACTTCAGCGCCTCGATGGTGCCCCGGTAGTCGGTGGCGGTCACGTGCTTGATGCGAACGCGCAGGTCCTTCTCGAGCTGGGCGATGATCGGACCCCACCGGCGCGTGACCTCGGCCGCGTTCTCGGTCGACAGCAGCGCGAACGTGAGCTCCTTCGGCCACGAGGCGTCCTGGGCCGGAGCGCCCGCGACCAGGGACAGCACGACGAGCGCCGCGAGGCCGAGCAGTCTGAGCATGCGCATGAACCAGCTCCTTTCAGGGGCGAAGGCGTGTCTAGATCGCCACGCGCCGGATCCGGGAGGACACGACGTCGACGCACATGACCATGGCGACGATGAGCAGGATCACCGTGGCCGCCTCCCGGTCGTTGAAGGCCCGGATGGTGTCCCACAGGTAGAAGCCGATGCCGCCACCGCCTACCATGCCGATGACCGAGGCGGAGCGGATGTCCGACTCGAAGCGGAGCAGGATGTAGGACAGGAAGTTGGGCATCACCTGCGGCACCACGCCGAAGGTGATCACGTGGACCCGACCGGCGCCCACTGCCGCCACCCCCTCCAGCTGGCCGGGGTCGATCGCCTCGATCGTCTCGCTCAGCAGCTTGCCGAGCACGCCGCCGGTGTGCAGCCCCAGCGCGAGCATGCCGGCGAAGGGGCCGAGACCGACCGCGGTGACGAACATGAGCGCGAAGACGAACTCGTTCACCGCCCGCAGCACGTCCATCAGGCGCCGCGCGGCCAGGTAGACCACCGGGTGCGGGGCCAGGTTGCGGGCGCCGAGCAGGCCGAGCGGCACCGCGATGGCCGCGGCCAGTACCGTCCCCCACAGCGCGATGCACACGGTGACGACGCACTGCCAGGCGTACTCGCCCACGTTCGCGAACGACGGGTTCAGGTATCCCTTGAGGAACTGACCGATGTTGCCGACGTCCCGCACCAGCTCCAGCGGACGCAGCTCGATGATCCGACCGGCGACGGCGAGGACGACGACGGCGCCCAGCAGGGCCAGCAAGTTCCGACGCAGGGGCGAGGCGTGAGGCGGTGCGACCGGGACCGGGCCGGCTCCGAGCCCGGTCAGGGCCCTGGTGGCCACGCTCATGCGACGGCGGCGTCGGGCATCGCCGGGTTCGCCGCCGGCAGCGGGGCCGGGTACTCGCCGAAGATGTCCACTAGCATGTCGTCGGTCAGCTCGGCCGGGGGCCCGTTGAACACGAGGCCCCCCGCCCGGAGACCGAGGACGCGATCGGCATAGCCACGGGCGTAGTCGACGTGGTGGAGGGTGGCAATCACGGTCAGCCCCGACTCGGTGGCGATGCGCCGCAACGTGTCCATCACCATCCGCCCGTTGAGGACGTCGAGGCTCGCCACCGGCTCATCGGCCAGGATCACGCTCGGCCCTTGGGCCAGGATCCGGGCGATGGCCACCCGCTGTTGCTCGCCACCCGACAGCGTGTCGGCCCGCTGCCAGACCTTCTCGACCATGCCCACGTGGGCCAGGCAGCGCAGGGCGACCGCGCGCTCGGCCGGCTCGAACCAGCGCCCGACCGCTGCCCACCGCCGCCAGCCGGTCAGGTGGGGCAGCCGGCCGACCAGCACGTTGTCGACCACGCGCAGCCGCTTCACGAGGTTGAACTGCTGGTAGATCATCCCCACCCGGGCCCGGTGCCCGCGCAACGCGTGGCCGTCCAGGGTGGCCAGGTCGACGTCGTCGAAGTGGATGGCGCCGGAGCCGGCCGTGACCGCGCGGGTGAGGCAGCGCAGCAGCGTCGTCTTGCCGGCGCCGGAGCGGCCGATGATCGCCACGAACTGGCCGGGGTGGATCGTGGCCGAGACATGGTCCAGCGCGCACCTGCCCCGGAAGCTCTTGGCAACCCGATCGATGCTGATCACGGGCGAGATGATCGATGTCATGTCGCGGGCCACCGTAGCGGGACCGCATTGCGGGCCGATGACACCCGGGTGAAGGTTGCGCGACACGCGGCACGCCATCGCGGTCACGCCCGGGGCGCGAGCTCCCGCCGGTCGAGCTCGGCTCCGGCGAGATCCCGGTGTGTCACGGTCATCGCGCGCGTGCGACCGTCGATGCGGACGTGGCCGAGGTAAAGGCCGCCCTCGGTGGGGGGCGCGTTCACCCGGGCCCCCGGATGCCGCGTGAACAGCACGCGGGGGCCGAAGGTGTCGTCGAGCGCGTTGGGGCCGAAGCCGCCGGCGTGCAGCGGCCCCGAGACGAACTCGTAGAACGGGGTGAAGTCGGTGAATCGGGCGTGGGCCGGATCGTACAAATGCGTCGCGCAGTAGTGCACGTCGGCGGTGATCCACACCACGTTGTCGATGCCGTTGTGCTTGATGAACCGCAGCAGGTCGGCGATCTCCAGCTCTCGCCCGAGCGGCGGCCCGTCGCCCTGGGCCACGGCCTCCGAGCCCCATTGCTTGCCGGCGTCGTGATAGACGACCAGCCCCAGCGGCATGTCGGCCGCGATCACCTTCCACGTCGCCCGGGACCGCAGCAGAGACTGCTTGAGCCAGCGCATCTGCTCGACGCCGAGGATGCGGGCCTCGTCGGTGAGCTCGCTCTGGCGGTTGTCGCCATTGGGGCCGCGGTAGCTGCGCATGTCGAGCATGAAGAGGTCGAGCAATGGGCCCCGCCGAACCAGCCGGTAGACGCGCTCGGGCTCGACCGGGTGCGGGCGGAGCGGCGTGAACTCGAACATCGCCCGCTTGGCCCGGGCGGCCAGCAGCGCCACTCGCTTCTCGGTGTAGCGGGGATCCTCCAGGATCCGCTCGTGGAACCAGTTGTTGGTGACCTCGTGGTCGTCCCACTGCACGTACTGGGCGATCTCGGCGTTGAAGCGGCGGACGTGGGCGTCCATGAGGTTGTACCGGTAGTTGCCGCGGAACTCGTCGAGCGTCTCGGCAACCTTGGCCTTCTCGGGCGTGACGACGTTGCGCCATACGCCGCCCGCCGCCAGCGGCACCTCGGCCACGATCGGGCCGTCGGCGTAGATCATGTCGCCGCTGTGCACGAAGAAGTCGGGCTGCAGGGCGCGCAGCGTCTCGTAGATCTTCATGCCACCCCACTCGGGGTTGATACCCCACCCCTGCCCGGCGGTGTCGCCGGACCACGCGAAGCTCACCTCACGCCGGTCGGCGGGCGCCGTCCGGAAGCGGCCGGCCACGGGCGCGCTCGTGGACTTCAGGTCGCCGAGATCCTGGAACGTCACCCGGTAGAAGACGTCCTGGCCGGCCGGCGCTCGGTCAGCACGACCTGGGCGGCGTGGCCGGTCTCCGGGAGCGCCACCGGCCCCACGATGCGCCGGACGTCGGCGAACCGCTCGGTCGTCGCGTACTCGACGATCATCCGGGCAGGGCGATCGGTTGCGCTCCACACGACGGCCGAGTGGTGGCTGACATCGCCGCTCTGCACCCCGTGCGGGGCCCCCGGCCGCGCGCGCTCGGCGGGCTGGGCCGCCACGGGCCTCCCTGGCCAGCCGGCCGACACGACGGCCGCGGTCAACGTCGCATCTCGCAGAAAGGCGCGACGACTGAGACGACGATCATCGGTCGACGGCATGGCTCCTCCTTCTTCTTCGTGGCTCGGATACACGGCCGGCGAGGTCGCCACTCATGCGGGCACGCCGGCGGGGGGCGTGATCTCCGCGCTGGACAGCAGCGCGTCGGCAAGGATCCGGCTGTTGGTCACGCGAGGGATTTTGTGCTGGTCGCCGAGCTTCCCGGCGGCCTGCATCCAGCGGTGGAACGCCCCGGGCGGCAGCGCCAGCAGTCGCGGCGCTTGCATGCCCAGATCGCCCGCCCGCTTCATGCAGTAGTCGCTGTTCAGCCGCTGCAGCGCGGCGTCGAGTGCCCCGACGAACGCCTCGCGATCGACCGGCCCGGCGCGGAACTCCACCAGCCAGTCGTGGCCACCCCGCGCCTCGTCGCGCTCCGGAAAGCGCGGCGCCACCGTGAACTCGGCGACGTCGGCGCCGGTCGCCCAGCACGCGGCCAGCAGCGCCTGTTCGACCTCCTCGACGATGACGTTCTCGCCGAACGCGTTGACGAAGTGGCGCGTGCGGCCGGTGATGACAAGGCGCAGCGGGTCGCGCGCGGTGAAGCGCACGGTGTCGCCGAGGACGTAGGACCAGAGGCCGGCCGGCGTCGTCAGCACCACGGCGTAGGGGCGGTCGAGCTCGACGTCGGCCACCGTGTGGCGGCGGGGCCGGGAGAGCCCGAGATCCTCCACCGGGACGAACTCGTAGAAGACGCCATAGTCGAGCATGAGCGTGAGCCCGCCGCGCCGCTCGGTCTGCACGGCGACGAAGGCCTCGGAGGCGGAATAGACCTCGACGTACTCCAGCCGCCGGCCCAGCTGCGCCTCGAACATGCCCCGGTAGGGCGCGAACGAGACCCCACCGTGGACGAAGACCCCAAGCGCGGGCCACAGCCCCGCGAGCCCGTCGCGCCGGCCGGAGACGGCGCTGCGACGCGCGACGTGCTCCAGCATCACCAGCATCCAGGACGGCATGCCCGCGACCAGCCGCAGATCCTGGCCCTCGACGAGCGCCGCCACCGCCGCGAGGCGCGTCTCCCAGTCGGGGATCCGCGCGATCTCCGGGCCCGGCGAGTACCGGCTCCACAGTCCCGGCGGCAGCCTCCTGGCCATCACCCCCGAGAGATCGCCGACGAGGGCGCCGGCGGGGGGCTGGCTGCAACGACGTGCTCCCGCCCAGCATCAACAGCGATCCCCCCAGCAGCGCTCGACCGCCGACCCGCTCCGCGGCCATCAGCAGCGCGTCCCAGCCGCCGCGGCGGTGGGCGTGGTACGCCTCCGGCGTGACCGGAATCGTCTTGTCCCCGGCCGTCGTCCCCGCGGTCCTCACCCACAGGAGGGGTCGCCCCGGCCAGGTCACGTGGGAGGCACCGGCCAGCGCGGCGTCCCACGAGGCCCGCAGGGCGAGGTAGTCTCGCAGCGGCACCCGCGTCTGGTAGTCGGCCACGCCGCGGATGGACGCGAAGCCGTGGGCGAGGCCGAACTCGGTGTTGCGGGCCGTGCGGACGTGCGCCCGGAGCGTCGCCTCCTGCACCTGGATCGCCTCGCGGCTCACGTGCTCCAGCGCGCGCCGGCGGCGGCCGGCGGCGCGGTCGAGCAGCGCTCCGCCGACCCGCGCGATCACCGCGACGCCCTGCGGACGGCGGCGCGCCGGCGGGCGTGGGTCTCGTCGAGCCAGTCCTCCACCAGGGCGTTGAAGATCAGCGGCTGCTCGAGCATTGGCGCGTGACCGCAGTTGGCGATGAGCTCGAGGTGGGCGTCGGGCAGGAGCGCGCGGAACCGTTCGGCGATCTCGGGCGGGGTGATCCGGTCGTCCTTGCCCCACACCAGCAGCGTGGGCACCCGGATCTTGCCCAGCCGCGCCTCGAGATTCGAGCGCTTGGCCGAGCGGCGACGTGGAGCACGCGCCGGGCCGAGACGCGCGTGGTGAGAACCCGTCGCACTGAATCCACCCAGCTCGGCGTCACCAGCGTGGCGTCGTAGAAGATCTCCTCCATCCGGGCGCGGACGAACGCCGCGGTCGGGACGTGCGGCACGCCGCGGGTGAAGCCGCGCTCGAGGAGACCCGACGAGCCGGTGAGGATCAGCCCGCTCACGCGCGCCGGATAGCGAAGGGCCAGCTCCAGCGCCAGGTGGCCGCCGAGCGAGTTCCCGCCGACCACGGCCGGCGGCAGGTCGAGTGCCTCCATGAAGGCGCCGACGTAGTGCGTGAGCCCCTCGACCGACGCCTCGGCCCGCGCGCCGTCGAGGATCGGGATCTCCGGGGCCATGGCCCGCCAGCGCCTCCAGCGTGCCGTCCCAGTGCTCCATCGTGCCCATGAGGCCGTGGAGCAGCACCACCGGGTCACCGTGACCACGCTCGAGCCACCGGAAGGTCGGATACAGGGTGTTCATCGTGGCCTCCTTCTCACGGAAACGAGTCTGCCCGCGCGCACAGCATGACCATGTCGTGTGACCGCCGTCCGGCGACCCCCGTGAAGATTCGGTGACGGCGCGGCGACACCGCGGCCGCGGCGAGGCGCAGTGGCGCGGCGGGGTCGGGAGCAGCGGCGAGTCGCCGACGAGAGCGGGCTACGCGCGGTCGAGAATCAGCGGGGAGGGCGGGTACTCGGCGGTGGGCAAGCTCAGGCCGAGCATTGCCGCCGCCGTGGGAGCGACCTCGCGCTGGTCGAGGACACCCACGCGCGCCCCACTCACGATCGACGGCCCCGCCGCCACGAAGCCGGCGTGCAGGCGCGGGTCGTCGGGGCGATGGCCGTGGGTGCCGCGGTAGCCGAGGGCCGTGGCGGCCTGCTCCGGCGTGGCATGGCTCGTGAAGAAGCAACCCTCGGCCGCATGCAACACCAGGTCACCCTGGGTCGGATCCTCGCCGGGCTGCGGCAGCCCCAGATCGGCGAACGCCTCGGCCCCCACGACCTCGGCCACGCCGGGCGCAACCGCCAGAACGTCGCGCACCCGCTCGACGTTCCCTCGGCCGGGGGTCACGTAGACGTGCGCCGAGCCCCCGTTGGCGATCACCCGGGCCTCGCCCGTCACGCGCCCGTCGGCGTCCAGCCGCAGCAGTCCGGCCGCGCGTAGGACATCGTTGGGCAACGCGCGGTGAGCCACCTCGACGAAGCCATGGTCGCCGACGACGATCACGTTCGTTCGCTCCAGCTGGCCCGAGGCCTCGAGACCAGCCAGCAGGGTGGCCAGCAGCTCGTCGGCGTGCTCCATTGCCCAACGCGCCTCCGGACTGGCCGGTCCGAACTCGTGCTGGAAGCTGTCGACCATCAGGAAGTGCACGAGCAGCAGGTCGGGCGGCCGACGGCGCAGGACGTGGCGCGCCAGCTGCAGTGTGAGCCAGTCCTGCAGCGGGCTGAGCGCGCGCACGGTGCTCCAGCCCGCGTAGCGGTCCACCGGTAGCCCGAGCGCGCGCGCCTCTTCCCACAACGGCCGCGATGCCCGCGCCTCGAACAGTTCCTGGTCGAGGAACTCCGGCACATTGTCGGTCAGCGCGGTGACCCCACGCGTCTTGGGCCAGCAGAGCGCCGCGCTCGACCGACCGGCCGCCGCCGTGGCGTCCCACAGCGTGGGCACGCGCGGCGGCGTGTCGCAGACATCGCCCTCGTGGAACAGGACGCGGCCACTGGCCCGGTCGAGCACCTCGTTGCCCAGGATCCCGTGGCGGGCGGGCGCGGTCCCGGTGACCAGCGTCGTGTGGCAGGGCCACGTCACGCTGGGGAACGCGGGCCGCAGGCCGGCGGCGGCCACACCCCGCGCGGCCAGTTCCCGAAGCGCGGGAAGGCGCAGTGTCGGGTCGGCGGCCAGGGCCGCCGAGAAGCCGTCAATGCTGACGATCACGACCGGAGCCATCACACCTCCGCCGCCGGCATCGGCAGCACTAGCTGGGCATCGGCGGAGCCGCCGCCCTCGGGAAACAGCACGCGCACCGTCGTGCCGCGCCCCTCCTCGCTATCGATCCCCAGGTCGCCGCCGTGGGCGAGCACCAGGTGCTTCACGATCGCCAGCCCCAGGCCGGTACCGCCCAGCTCGCGCGAGCGGGCCTTGTCCACGCGATAGAACCGCTCGGTGATCCGCGGCAGATCGGCGCGGGGGATGCCGACGCCGGTGTCGCTCACGCTCAGCTCGATCCGGCCCCGCACCGTGGGCCGTGCCCGCACGGTCACGCTGCCGCCGGCCGGCGTGTACTTCACCGCGTTGTCCACGAGGTTGATGAGGATCTGGACCAGGCGGTCGTGGTCGGCCTGGACGATGATCGCCTCGGGCACCTCGGCGGTCAGGGTCACCTCGCCGTCACGGGCCTTGGCGGCGACCACCTCCAGGACGAAGTCGACGACCGGCCGCAGCATCGTCGGCGCCAGCCGGAGCGAGACCTTGCCGAGCTCGATGTTGGAGAGATCGGTGAGGTCGTTGAGCAAGCGGCCCAGCCGCTCGGTGTGGCGGAAGGCGATGTCCACGAAGCGGCGAGAGTGCTCGGGCTCGTCCAGCGCCCCGCCCAGCAGGGTCTCCAGGTAGCCCTGGATCGCCGTGAGCGGCGTGCGCAGCTCGTGGGAGACGTTGGCGACGAACTCCGTGCGCACGTGTTCCAGGCGGCGCAGCTCGGTGATGTCGTCCACGACCAGCACCAGCCCCGGCTCCTCGCCGGCCAGCCGCAAGGGCACCGCGGTGACGCGCAGCGTGCGGTCAGCCGGATGGACCAGCCGCAGCTCGCGGCGGAACACGCCGCCGGCCGTGCGGCCGGAGCGGAAGATCTCGTGCAGGTCGGCGTTGCGGATCACCTCCAGGAACGGCTTGCCCTCCCCGCGCCCGTGGCCCACGCCGAACATCGTCCGGGCCCGCTCGTTCATGAGGAGGATGCCCTCCTGGCCGTCGACGGCCACCACGCCCTCCACCATGCCGTCGAGGATCGCCGTGGCCTTGGCCCGCTCGGCCTCGAGGTTCTGGATCTGCTCGCGCAGGCGCAGCACCATGACGTTGAGCGCGCGGCCGAGCGCGCCCAGCTCGTCGTCCGAGCGCGTCGGCGCCCGCACCGCGAACTGGCCCTCGCTCATCTGCCGGGCGATGGCCTGCATCTCCACCACCGGCCGTGTCACCCGCCCCGCCACGAAGATCCCGATGCCGAAGGCCACGGCCAGCGCCACCAGGCCGCCAGCCAGCATCACGCGATTGATCTGGTCGTAGGACGAGGTCACCGCGGACAGGGGCAGGGCCAGGCGGATCACGCCGATCACCCGGTCTCCCTCGCGCACAGGCAGGGCCACGTACAGGAGGGGGGCGTGGACGGAGGCGCTGGTTCGCAGGTCGCGCCCCACGCGCCCCTGCAGGGCGGCCCGGATCTCGGGCCGGTCGCGGTGATTCTCCAACCGCGGCAGCTCGGCTCTGGCCACCTCGGAGTCACCCACCACGGCACCATCGGGGGCAATGACGGTGACGCGTGACTCGGTCGGACGGGCCGCCCGACGCACGAAGGCCTCGAGCACGTCGGCGCCGGCGCCGCGGGCCAGCAGGGCCCGCGCCTCGTCGTGCAGGAGCCGGCCGGCGGTGACGAGCCGCGCCTCCAGCGAGGCCACGGCGAAGCGGTCGAGGGCGCGGCCGAGATAGAGGCCGGCCGCCAGCATGCTGATCGCCACGAACCCGACCAGCGTCAGCGTGAGCTTGACAGCGATCCGGCCGCTGACGAACCGGGCGAGGCGCCTCAGCATGGGGGCCATCATAGCCTGCCCGCGCCCTCGCCTAGTGCGTCGGGACCTGCGGCAGGTACTCGCGAACGACGGCCACCGGGCGGAAGTCCATGGGCGCCTCGGCGACGATCTGCGCGAACGGTCTAGGGGCCGAGGCGCTCTTCGACGGGAGGCCGGGTGCCGGCCGGCAGCGTCGTGGTCTGGCCGGTCTGGGTGCCGCGGACGGTCAGTGACGGCACGTAGACGTCGCGGCCGTCGAGCCGGCGCTCCCAGTGCGCGGGCACAGTGACTGTCCCCTCACCCGGCAGGTTCACGACCCGGGCCGGCACCCAGATCATGTCCGTCCGTGGGACGGGCGTCGGTGCTACCGACGGCATGCCCCGCATCGAGGTGGCATTGATCTGGTTGACCGCCTGCGAGGTGGTCGTGGGTCCGAGCTGGATCGCCATCGCACCGCCGAGGAGGCAGCCGACGGTGGAACGGGCCAAGCGCCGGATCAGGTTACGTCTACGAAAGCTCATCACGCCCTCAATGTACCACCGACCCGGCTACTCCATCTCGAACCGATAGCCCACACCCTTGATGGTCGCGATGCGCCGCTCCTCGGCGCCGAGCTTGGCCCGCAGCCGGCGGATGTGGACGTCGACCGTCCGCGACTCGATCTCGTCGGCGCGCGAGTACCCCCAGACCCGGTTGAGCAGGTGCTCGCGCGAGAGCACGCGGCCGGCCGCCTCCAGCAGCGCGTGGAGCAGGTCGAACTCCTTGGGTGTCAGCTCCACGGCGCGGCCGTCCACGGTGACGAGGTGACGGGCCACGTCGAGGCTCACGCCGCCGGCCCCGAGCGGGCGGGCCGTCTCGCTCGGCCGCGTTCGCCGGAGCACCGCGCGCACGCGCGCCACCAGCTCCTTGGGCGAGAACGGCTTGGCCACGTAATCGTCGGCGCCCATCTCGAGCCCGACGATCCGGTCCACCTCGTCGGCGCGGGCCGTCAGCATGATGATCGGGACGGAGGCGGTGGTGGGGTCGCCCCGCAGCCGGCGGCAGACCTCCAAGCCGTCCATGTCCGGCAGCATCAGGTCGAGCACGACGAGATCGGGGGCGCCTGCGCGCACGCGGCTCAGCGCCTCGGGACCGGTGGCGGCGACCCGGCAGCGAAAGCCGTCGCGCGTCAGGTGATGCACGATGAGATTGCGGATGTCCGGCTCGTCCTCGACGATCAGGACGTCGGTCGCCACGCCGTCAGCCGCCGGTCAGGCGCCGAGGAGCCGGAGCAGCAGCCAGGTGGCGGCGGCGGCGAGCGCCGAGGCCGGAATGGTGAGGATCCACGCCCACAGGATACGGCCCGCCACCCCCCACCGCACCGCCGAGAATCGCTGCAGCGAACCGACGCCCATGATGGCGCCGCTGATGGTCTGGGTGGTGGAGACCGGAATCCCGGCCAGCGCGGTGCCGATGAGGGTCACGGCCCCACCGGTCTCCGCGCAGAAGCCGCCGACCGGACGCAACTTGGTGATCCGCATCCCCATGGTCTTCACGATGCGCCAGCCGCCCATCATCGTCCCCAGCGCCAGGGCCGCGTGGGCGGCCATGATGACCCAGAACGGCACGTAGAACTCCGGCCCCAGGTGGCCGGTCGAGAAGAGCAGCACGGCGATGATGCCCATCGTCTTCTGGGCGTCGTTGGTGCCGTGCCCGAGACTGTAGGCCGCGGCCGACACGAGCTGGCCGCGCCGAAAGATCCGGTCCACGCGCCCCGGGGTGGCGTGGCGGAAGACCCAGAAGGTCAGCAGCATCATCAGGAAGCCGACGACGAACCCGATCAGGGGCGCCAGGACCATGAACACGCCGATCTTGACGAGGCCGGAGGCGACGAGCGAGCCGAAGCCCGCCTTCACCACGGCGGCGCCGGCGAAGCCGCCGATGAGCGCATGCGACGACGAGGTCGGCAGGCCCCACCACCACGTCACCAGGTCCCAGGCGATGGCGCCGATCAGCCCGGCCAGGATCACCCACTGGTCGACGATGTTCGCGTGGACCACGCCCTTGCCGACCGTGGTCGCCACGTGCACGCCGAAGCCGAAGGCGGCCACGAAGTTGAAGAGCGCCGCCCACACCACGGCCTGCAACGGCGTGAGCACCCGGGTGGAGACGACGGTGGCGATCGAGTTGGCGGCGTCGTGGAAGCCGTTGATGAAATCGAAGATGAGGGCGACGAGGACGATGAAGACGACGATGGAGAGCACGGCTCGGATCAGGCCATCTTCAGGATGATCCCCTCGATCACGTTCACCACGTCCTCACAGCGGTCGGTGACGGTCTCCATCGTCTCGTAGATCTCCTTCCACTTGATCACCTCGATGGGGTCGGCCTGCTCCTCGAACAGGGCCGCCAGGCTGTCGCGCAGCAGGTTGTCGGCGCTGTTCTCGAGCCGGTTGACCTCCACGGCGTGCTCGTGGAAGCCGGGATCCATCGTACGCAGGCACTTGATGGCCCGCTCCATGGCGTGCGTCTGCTGCACGATCACCTCGGCCATGGCCCGGCAGGCCGAGGTCGGCTCCTTGATGCGGTAGACCACGAGCCGCTCGGCCGCCGCCTCGATGAAGTCCAGCACGTCGTCGAGCCGGGTGGCGAGGTCGTGGATGTCCTCGCGGTCGATCGGGGTGATGAAGGTGGTGTTGAGCTTCTTCACGATGTCGTGGGTGACCTGGTCGCCCTGGTGCTCGACTTCCTTGATCGCGTGGGACTTGGCCCGGGCGTCGCTGAAGTTGTTGACCAGCTCCCGCAGCAGCTGGGCCCCCTTGATGATGTGCTGGGACTGCTGCTCGAACAGGTCGAAGAACCGCACCTCGCGCGGGATGAGCGAGAACATGTGGACCGGAGTGTAACGGAAACGTCACGCGGGCGCCAGCACGGGGCGCCACTCGCGACTCGCGGGCAGGTGGGCGATGCCGGAGGCCGGGTTGTGCACCCTGACCCGCACCCGCGCGCATGGCTCGCCGGTCGCCGCTGCTCGTTTCGGAGCAACCCGGCCTCCGGCATCACCCAACCGCCCGCGAGTCGCTAGAACTTGCGCAGGGCCAGTGGGGGCAGACCCAGGAGGTGGCGGCGGGCCAGCGTCCACGTCGCATCCAGCACGTCCGTGAGCGCCGGGGCGGTGGCGGCAAGACAGCGGACGAGGGCGCCGCGTCGCGGTAGCCGGGCGGCGCCGGCCCGGGCGCCAGGAATCGCGGCCAGCGCCGAGGGCAGCTCGGCGAGGAAGGCCTCGAGGCCGGTGTCGGCCACGACGACGACGGTCGCGAAGTAGGGATGGTTCTCGGCGAGACCAAGGCCGCACCATCGCTCGCCCCCGGTCAGGACGAAGCGATCGTGCAGGAGGAGCCCGGCCGCGTCGCGCACGGTGAGCGCGCTGTCGAGGCGGGCGAAGTGCCACGCCTCACCCCGGGCCACCCGGCCGGCCGCGAAGGCGTCGACCGCGATCAACGCGGCGCCCTCGGCGGCGGCGACTTCCAGCGACTGGCGCAGCGCCGCGCCGGCCGAGGGGATGGTGTGGTCGGGCACCCACTCGGCGACCGCGCCGCGGCTCAGGGTCAGCCGGGCCCGCTGCACGGCGGGCTCGGCCGTCGCGCGATACACCCGCGTCGCCGACGGCGTGGTGAGGCAGGCGTGGGCACCGGGGCCGACGGCGACGTCGATCTCCAGCCGATCACCCCCGAGCACCCCGCCGGTCGGGTTCAGCATCGACACGATCGCGGCGGCGTCCGCGACCGCGACCGGCGCCAGCACCTGCAACGGCAGCGTGTAGCGGCACGCCGTCAGCACGGTCGCGGCCGCGCGCCGCTCGAAGGCCAGCCGCAGGGTGCCGTCGCGGCCGACCCGGGTGGCGGTGGTCACGCCGGCGCCAGCAACAAATCATGGCGGAGCCACTCGAGGATCGCGTCCACCCCCTGCCCGCTCTTGAGATTGGTGAACACGAAGGGGCGACCGGAGCGCTGGCGGCGCGCGTCGCGCTCCATCACGCCGAGGTCGGCGCCCACGTGGGGCGCCAGGTCGATCTTGTTGATGACGAGCAGGTCGGAGCGGATGATGCCCGGCCCGCCCTTGCGCGGGATCTTCTCGCCCTCGGCGACGTCGATCACGTAGATGGTGGCGTCGACCAGCTCGGGACTGAAGGTCGCGGCAAGATTGTCGCCGCCGCTCTCGATGAGCAGGAGGTCGAGCGCGGGAAACGCTACGGTCAGCGCCCGGACCGCCTCGAGGTTCACCGAGGCGTCCTCGCGGATGGCCGTGTGCGGGCAGCCACCGGTCTCCACGCCCACGACCCGGGCGGGCGGCAAGGCGCCGCGGCGCACGAGGAACTCGGCGTCCTCCCGCGTGTAGATGTCGTTGGTGATCACGGCCATGTCGAGCACGTCGCGCAGGCGCAGGCAGAGCGCCTCGGTCAGCGCGGTCTTGCCGGAGCCGACCGGACCACCGATGCCGATCTTGAGGGGGCGGGGCAGCGTGGTTCTCATGAGCGGAAGAGCCTCGTGTCGAGCGTAGCGTGGCGGAGGCCGGCCAGCTCGAGTCCGGGGTTGAACGACCACATGTCGTCCGGCCGCCGCCGCCGCCGCGGCCGCCGCCAGCCGCGCGAGGCGGGGCCGCACCGCCGCCAGCACCCGCTGGCCGTCGAGCTGTCCGAGCGCGATCAGCCGCAGGCCGGCGCCGACCAGCAGCGCCGCCGTCGAGTGCAGGTAGGCCGCCGCGGCGACTCGGGCGCGACGCCCGCGCGCCCGAGCGCCGCGCCGAAGACCGTCGGCGTGGTGGCCGGGCGCCAGGCCCTCGCCGACCGCGCGGGCCAGCTCGGCCAGGACGCCGTCGTCCCCGAGCGCGGCGGCCACCCGCAGCGTCTGCCGTCCCATCTGGCGGCTGGCCTCGCGCGAACTCCGGCACCGCCTTCATGGCCTCGAGCCGCTCGTCGAGCGCGATCCACTCCGCCACGTCCCCGGCGGCGGCGAGCGCGCACCGCGACGGCCACCGCCACGGCGTCGGCGGGGCCCGCCGAGCCCTCGAGGTGGGCGACGACGAACGTCTCCAGCCCGGCGCGATCGCGCACGAGCCCGTCCTGCGCGTACGTCTCCAGGCCGAACGAGTGGGCGAAGCCGCCGGCCGGAAACAGCCCGTCGGCGAACTGCAGCGCGGCCAGCCACGCCTCAGTCATGCCGGTGCCCCTGCCCCAGCGGCACGAACACCGCGCGCGTACGCTCGAACGGCACCTGAAGGCGCCGCAGCAGCTGCTCCATGGCCGGATCGTCGGGCACCAGCACCCGCTCCCCGTCGACGGCCAGGGTGAAGTGTCGGTTGCCCACCTCGAACGCCACCCGCAACCCCTCGTCCCGCGTCCGCGGCCACACCGCCAGCACCGCCTCCTCCGCCGCCTCGACGACGACGAACCACTCCGCCTCGACGTGCAGCACGGCACCCGGCGCCAGCACGCTCCCCGTCGGCAGCGCCAGCGCCAGCTCCCTTCCCCCTCGCGTCACCACCCGCCGCCGCCCCCACCGCCGCTCCTCCGCCGTCAACACCAGCACATCCCGCTCCCGCCCCCCCAGGTCCGCAGCGACACGCGCACCCACGTCCGTGACGATGGTGACGCCCCCGATCGCACCACTCACCGCGCGTTCGCCTCAGGCGTATGCCTCATACGCCGCCTGGCTCCGCACTCGCCAACCGAACGACCACTCCCCCACCACCGTTCGCCCCAGGCGTATGCCTCATACGCCGTCGGGCTGCGCGCTCGCCAACCGAACGACCACTCCCCCCCACCACTGTTCGCCCCAGGCGTATGCCTCATACGCCGCAGGGCTGCGCGCCGAGTCCCACCGGCCGCCAACCAATTCGATGAATGTTAGATAAATCAGGGCGATCAAAACCGGCCAGATGCTAGGCGGCGCGAGCACCGGAGCGAGGCGTACTCCGAGTACGCCGCAGCGAGGAGCGCAGCGCCAACGACGCAGATGGCCGGTTTTCATCGCCCGTTCAAAATAGGAAGTACCGCTGGGCCATGGGGAGGACACGCGCGGGCTCGCAAGTCAGCCGCTCTCCATCCGCGCGCACCTCATACGTCTCCGGATCCACCTCGATCCGTGGCAACGCGTCGTTGTGAATCATGTCGCGCTTGCCGATGCCCCGGCACCGCGACACCGCCACCGCCCGCTTGGCAAGGCCGAGTCGGCCCGGCACGTCCGCCGCCAGCGCGGCCGCCGACACGAACAGCAGCGCGGTCGAGGCCCGCGCCCGGCCGAGCGCGCCGAACATCGGCCGGTACAGCACCGGCTGCGGCGTCGGGATCGAGGCGTTGGGATCGCCCATGGCCGCCCACGCGATCAGCCCGCCCTTGACCACCATCTCCGGCTTGACGCCGAAGAAGGCCGGCTTCCAGAGCACGAGGTCGGCCAGCTTGCCGGCCTCGATGGAGCCTACGTGCTCGGCGAGGCCGTGGGCGATCGCGGGGTTGATCGTGTACTTGGCCACGTAGCGCTTGACGCGCCGGTTGTCGTCGCCGGCCGTCTCGCCGGGCAGGGCCCCGCGCTGCTTCTTCATCTTGTCGGCCGTCTGCCAGGTTCGGATGATCACCTCGCCGATGCGGCCCATCGCCTGCGAGTCGGAGGACATCATGCTGATGGCGCCCAGGTCGTGCAGCACGTCCTCGGCGGCGATCGTCTCGGCGCGGATGCGCGACTCGGCGAAGGCGAGGTCCTCGGGAATGGCGGCGTTGAGATGGTGGCAGACCATCAGCATGTCCAGGTGCTCGTCCATCGTGTTCACGGTGAATGGCATCGTCGGGTTGGTGGACGACGGCAGGCAGTTGGCCTCGCCGACCACCCGGAGGATGTCGGGGGCGTGGCCACCGCCGGCGCCCTCGGTGTGGTAGGTGTGGATCGTCCGCCCCTTGAACGCGCGGATCGAGTCCTCCACGAACCCCGCCTCGTTCAGCGTGTCGGTGTGGATCGCCACCTGCACGTCGTACTCCTCGGCCACCGACAGCGCGCAGTCGATGGCGGCCGGCGTCGTCCCCCAGTCCTCGTGCAGCTTGAGGCCGATGACCCCGGCGGCGATCTGCTCGCGCAGCGGGTCGGGCGCCGAGGCGTTGCCCTTCCCAAGGAACCCGAGGTTGACCGGAAACGCCTCGGCAGCCTCGAGCATGCGGTGGATGTTCCACTCGCCGGGCGTGCACGTGGTGGCCGCGGTGCCGGTGGCGGGGCCGGTGCCGCCGCCCAGCAGCGTGGTGAGACCCGCGCTGATGGCCTCGGTCACGACCTGGGGACAGATGAAGTGGATGTGGGTGTCGAGGCCGCCGGGGGTCACGATCCTGCCCTCGCCCGCGATGACCTCCGTGGCGGCGCCGATCACCATGCCCGGCGTGACGCCTGCCATCAGGTCGGGGTTGCCGGCCTTGCCGAGCCCGACGATGCGGCCGTCGCGGATGCCGATGTCGGCCTTCACGATCCCCTAGTGGTCGACGACGATGGCGTTGGTGATGACCGTGTCGAGCGTCTGCTCGCCGCGGGTGGCCCGCGACGACTGGCCCATGCCGTCGCGAATGACCTTGCCGCCGCCGAACTTCGCCTCCTCGCCCGGCACCGTCAGGTCCCGCTCGATCCGGATGAGCAGGTCGGTGTCAGCCAGGCGGACGCGATCGCCGGTCGTGGGGCCATAAAGATCGGCGTACTGCCGTCGCGGGATGCGCAAGGTCATGGGCGTGGGCTCCCTGCGGCCGGCCTCACGGCCGCTGCCAGTCAGCCAGCCGCCGCAGCGCGGCGTCCCGGGTTCCGCCCTCGGTCAGGCCGTTGAGGCCGAACACCCGTCGCGCGCCCGCCAGCTCGACCAGCGTCACGCGCTTCTCGTCGCCGGGCTCGAAGCGCACAGCAGTGCCGGCCGGGATGTTCAGCCGCATGCCGAAGGCCTGGGCCCGGTCGAAGCGAAGGGCGCGGTTGGCCTCGAAGAAGTGAAAGTGGGAGCCGACCTGGATGGGCCGGTCGGCCGTGTTGGCGACGATCAGCTCGGCAGTGCGCCGGCCGGCGTTGGCGACGATCTCACCGTCCTCTAGAAAATACTCTCCAGGAATCAAGGGGTTCCTCCCTCAGGCGTGAGGAGCAGCTTGGAGCCGCCTGGGCGGGCTCAGCGGATGGGTCGATGGACAGTGACGAGCTTGGTGCCGTCCGGAAAGGTGCCCTCCACCTGAACCTCGTCGATCATCTCCGGCACGCCTTCCATGACGTCGTCGCGGTGCAGGATGTCGAGGCCGGCGGCCATCAGGTCGGACACGGTACGGCCGTCACGGATGCCCTCCAGGATCTCGGCGGTGATGAGGGCCAGGGCCTCGGGATGGTTGAGCTTGAGGCCGCGGGCGCGCCGGCGACGCGCCACCTCGGCGGCCGTGAAGATGAGCAGCTTCTCCTGCTCGCGTGGTGTGAGGTGCATCGGCGGACCTCGCTATCGGGCGTTCGCGGCCGTGCCGCGCCCGGCCACGTTATACCGCAAGATGGTGGCGGACGGTCTCCAGTCGCAGCTCGGCGGTGGGCCCGCCGGCCACGACGGCGCCCTTGGCCATGATCACGTACGCATCGGCCAGCCGCTCGGCGAAGTCGAGGTACTGCTCGACCAGCAGCACCGCCAGCCCCAGCTCGCTCCGGATGCGCCGGATCGCGTCCTCGATCTCCATCACGATGGAGGGCTGGATGCCCTCGGTCGGCTCGTCGAACATCAGCAGCTTGGGCTTGGTCAGCAGCGCCCGGCCGATCGCCAGCTGCTGCTGCTCGCCGCCGGAGAGCACGCCGCCCTTGCGGCCGAGCAACCGCTGCAGCGTCGGGAAGAGCGCCAAAGCCTCGTCGAGGTCACGGGCGCGGCCGCAGCCGAGCAGCGACATGCGGAGGTTCTCCTCCACGGTGAGGTGGGGGAAGATCTCGCGCCCCTGCGGCACGTAGCCGATGCCGGCCCGGGCCCGGCGATCGGGCGCCCATCGGGTCACGTCGACGCCGTCGAGCGTGACGCGCCCGCCGCGGGCGGGCAGCAGCCCCATGATCGTCTTGAGCAGCGTGGTCTTGCCGACGCCGTTGCGTCCCATGAGGCAGACCACCTGCCCCGAGGCCACGCTCAGGTCGACGCT
This sequence comes from uncultured Candidatus Rokubacteria bacterium, assembly GCA_963827505.1. Taxonomy (GTDB): domain Bacteria; phylum Methylomirabilota; class Methylomirabilia; order Rokubacteriales; family CSP1-6; genus AR5. The sequence goes on from CAWHBD010000002.1 coordinate 484,331, forward strand.
CCAGAGAATCTGGGAGCCGCCGTAGCCGGCGTCGAGCCGCTCGACGGACAGCATCGGCCCGCCGGCGCCGCTCACCGCCCCGCCTCCACCGCGTCCCCGCTGCGGCGATGCCCGAGGTAGACCTCCAGCACCCGGGGATCCTGCTGGACCTGCTCTACCGGCCCCTCGCACAGCACCGTGCCCTGGTGGAGAACGGTGACCGTGCGGGCGATCTGGCGCACGAACTCCATGTCGTGCTCGATGACGAGCACCGAGCGCTCCGCCGCGATGGACATGAGCAGCTCGCCGGTGCGTGCCGTTTCCTCGTCGGTCAGGCCGGCCACCGGCTCGTCGACCAGGAGCAGCTCAGGATCCTGGGCCATGACCATCCCGATCTCCAGCCACTGCTTCTCGCCGTGCGACAGCGCCCCGGCCTGGTCCCGGGCCTTGGCCCCCAGCCCGACCGTGTCCAGGGTGGCGGCGATCCGGTCGCGAGCCTCGGCGGCGTCGCGCCTGAGCAACGTCGCCACCACGCCCTTGCTCGGCCGCCGCAGCGACAGCTCGACGTTCTCCCACACGGTCAGATTGACGAACACCGACGGGGTCTGGAACTTGCGGCCGATGCCGAGCGCGGCGATCTGGTTCTCGGTCATGACCGTGAGGTCGGTGCTGCGCCCGAAGATGACCCGCCCGTGCACCGGCCTGACGCGCCCGGAGATGACGTCGAGCAGGGTCGTCTTGCCGGCGCCGTTGGGGCCGATGACCACGCGCAGCTCGCGCCGGTCCATGAAGAAGTTCAGCCGGTCGAGGGCCTTGAACCCCTCGTAGGAGACGGTGACGTCCTCGAGGTAGACGATCGCGTCGTTCATGCTGTTGTATCGGAGCCGCGTGCCCGGCTCGGGGCGAGGGTGGCCTGCCCTAGAGGCGGCGCGTCGAGCTTGTTCTCGCCGATTGATTGAATTGGTGGTGTGACTACCGGGGACGGTGCGGGTGCCGCGGGGCGCAGCAGACCGAACAGGCGCTGGAGGGCACCGAGGGCGCCGTCGGGGAAGAAGAGGACCACCCCCATGAAGAGGGCGCCCAGGAAGAGCAGCCAGAGGTCGGGGTAGCTGGTGGTGAGCCAGGACTGCATCCAGTTCACGCCGATGGCCCCCAGCACGGCGCCGACCAGCGTGCCGCGGCCCCCCGCGGCCACCCACACCACCATCTCGATGGACGGCAGCACGCCGATCTTGGCCGGCGTGATGATGCCGACCTGGGGGGCGTAGAGGGCGCCGGCCACGCCGGCCAGCACCGCCGAGACGACGAACACGAACAGCTTGTAGTCGGCCGGCGAGTAGCCCGAGAAGAGGACGCGGGTCTCGCTGTCGCGGATGGCCACCAGCACCTTGCCGGCCCGCGAGCGGGTGATCCACCGGCACAGCGCCCACGCCGCCACCAGCGTCACCGCGGTGATCACGTAGAGCAGGCGCTGGGTGGAGGGCTGGTTGAGCGGCACCCCGAAGAAGGTCTTGAAGTCGGCCAGGCCGTTGGTCCCGCCCAGGTTCATCTCGTTGCGGTTGAAGACCAGCCACGCCGACATCGCCAGCGCCTGCGTGATGATCGAGAGGTACACGCCCCGGATGCGGCTGCGGAAGGCGAGGAAGCCGAAGACCAGGGCGAACAGCGCCGGCACCACCACGATCGCCACCAGCGTGAACGCCGCGCTGTTGAACGGCCGCCAGAAGAGCGGCAGCTCCTTCACCTGGTTCCAGACCATGAAGTCGGGCAGCGCGCTCTGGTAGACGCTCTTGGCGCCGATCTCCAGCATCAGGTGCATGCCCATCGCGTAGGCGCCGAGGCCGAAGAACACGCCGTGGCCCAGGCTGAGCACCCCCGCGTAGCCCCACAGCAGATCGAGGCCGAGGGCCAGGATCGCGTAGGTCAGGAACTTGCCGAACAGGTTCAGCGTGAAGTTGGAGACGTGCAGCGGTGAGTCGGGCGGCAGCATGTTGCGCGAGCGGCAGCCCCACCACGAGGACGAAGCCGGCCAGCGCCAGCAGGACCGGCTCAGGCTTCCGCATTCCGTCCGCGGGTGGCGAAGAGGCCGGCCGGCCGCCGCTGCAGGAACAGGATCACCGCGATCAGGATCGCGACCTTGGCGAAGACGGCGCCCAGGGCCGGCTCGATGCCCTTGTTGAGGCCGCCGATGCCGGCCGCGGCCAGGATGGTGCCGGCCAGCTTGCCGACGCCGCCGGTGACGACGACCATGAACGAGTCGACGATGTAGTTCTGGCCCAGCGACGGCCCCACGTTGCCGATCTGGGTGAGCGCGCAGCCGGCCAGCCCGGCCAGCCCCGCGCCCAGCGCGAAGGTGGTGGCGTCCACCCAGCGAGGCGCGCACGCCCAGGCACGCGCTCATCGCCGCGGTTCTGGGTGACCGCGCGGATGCGCAGGCCCGCGCCGCGCTGCGGAACAGCAGCCAGTACATGGCGGCGACGCTGATCGCGGCCAGCCCGATGATGAACAGCCGGTTGTAGGGCAGCTGCAGCGCCGACCATCACCGGCACGCCGCCCGACAGCCAGCGGGGCGAGCTCACGTCGACGTTGGCGGCGCCGAACCACAGGCGCAGTCCCTGCTGGATGATGAGCGAGGCGCCCCAGGTGAGCAGCAGCGTCTCCAGCGGACGGCCGTACAGGCGGCGGATCACCCCACGCTCCAGCACCACCCCCGCCGCCGCCGCCACCAGGAACGACAGCGGCAGCGCGACCAGGAAGTAGGCGTCGAAGGCCTGCGGCCACGCCGCCCGGAACCAGTTCTGCACGACGTAGGTCGTGTAGGCGCCCGAGCGCCATGAGCTCGCCGTGCGCCATGTTGATGACGCCCATCAGCCCGAACACGATGGCCAGCCCCAGCGCCATGAGCAGCAGGATCGAGGCGAGCGACGCCCCCTGGAAGGCTGTCTCCAGCGCGGTCGTCAGCAGCGTCCAGCGCTCGATCTGCTTGATGGCCGCCGCCGCCGCCTGGCGCTCGGCCGCCGAGGCGCCGGCGTCCGCCTCCAGCCGCTTGAGCCCCGGCACCGCGCTGAGCGAGTGCAGCCCGGCCAGCGTGGTGGCCGCAGCCGCGCGGGCCGCCCCGTCGCCGTGGGCCAGGCGGATCAGGGCGAGGGCCTCGGCCAGCGCGTGGCGCACCCACGGATCCTTCTCGGTGGCGAGCGCGGTCTCGAGCGTCGGCGCCGCCGCCGCCTCGGCCTGGTTGCCGAGCTTGATGGCCGCCCCCCGGCGCACGTCGGGATCGGGATTGGCGAGCTGGCCACGGGTCTCGTCGGCATCCAGGAACGGCTTGATGGCGATGCGCAGCCGCCGGTCGGCCGCGACCTCGACGAGGTCGGCCAGCCGGCACCGTGCCCAGCGCGGTGCCGTCGTAGGCCGTCTTGATCTCGATCACGTCCTTGTCGCCTTGCGTCGACTTGCCGCCGCCGACGACGGACCTCGAGCTGCTCTCCCGTCTTGCCGCGCGTACACGGCTCCGTCGCGTAGCGCGCCGAGGAACGCGATCCACTTCGCGGTCGCGGGTCTGACCCAGCACGGCGACCGCCGCCGCCCGCCGCTCGGCATCGGCGCCGGCCAGGTCGGCCAGCGCCCGCTCGACGTCGGCGGCGGACGGGGCGGCGTGGCCCACGGCCGGAGCCGTGAGCCACGCCAGGAGCAGTGCCGCGAGGGCGAACCGTACGCATCATGCCTTCTTCTGGTACGTCCCCTTCTCCTTCACCCAGTCGCAGCCCTTGTCGGGGCTGGTGTACTCGCTCCACGGCTCCGCCTTCACGAGGCCCTTGGAGCGCGAGACGACCTTGAACTGGCCGTCCTTGAGGATCTCGCCGATGAGGACCGGCTTGTAGGTGTGGTGGTTCGCCTCGTCCATCTTCATCTTGCCGCCCGGCGCGACGAACTCCAGGCCGTAGACCGCCTTGCGAACCTCGTCGACGTCGAACGACTTCGGCCTTCTCGACCGCCTGCTTCCAGACGTAGACGCCGAAGTAGGCGGCCTCGATCGGGTCGTCGGTCACGCGCTTGTCGCCGCCGGGCAGGTTGTTCTTCTGCGCAGTACTCCTTGAACGCGCTCGACGAACTTCTTGTTCTCCGGCGTGTCGACCGACTGGAAGTAGTTCCAGGCGGCCAGGTGGCCGACCAGCTTCTCGGTGTCCATGCCGCGCAGCTCGTCCTCGGCCACCCTGAACGCCATGATCGGGCGCGTTCTCGGCGCGTCAGGCCCTGGTTGGCGAACTCCTTGTAGAACGGCACGTTGCTGTCGCCGTTGATCGTCGAGAGCACGCGAGGCGTTGCCGCCGGTGGCGAAGCGCTTGATCTTGCCGACGATCGTCTGGTAGTCCTGGTGGTTGAACGGCGTGTACTCCTCGGCGATGTTCGTCCTCGGGCACGCCCTTGGCCATCAGGAACGCCTTGAGGATCTTGTTGGCCGTGCGCGGGAAGACGTAGTCGGTGCCGAGCAGGTAGAACTTCTTGTTGCTCGCCGCCCTCCTTCGTCATCATGTACTCGGCGGCCGGGATGAGCTGCTGGTTGGGCGTGGCGCCGGTGTAGAAGACGTTCTTGCTGACTCCTCGCCCTCGTACTGCACGGGGTAGAAGAGCAGGCCGTTGTTGTTCTCGAACACCGGCAGCACCGACTTGCGGCTGACCGACGTCCAGCAGCCGAAGGTGACGGCGACCTTGTCCTGGAGCGATGAGCTGCTTGGCCTTCTCCGCGAACAGCTCCCAGTTGGAGGCCGGGTCGACGACGACCGGCTCGAGTCTTGCCGGCCCATCACCCCGCCCTTGGCGTTGATCTCCTCCACCGCCATCAGCACGACGTCGCGCAGCGACATCTCGGTGATGGCCATCGTGCCGGACAGCGAGTGGAGGACGCCGATCTTGATCGGCTCCTTGCTCTGCGCCGTGATGATGCTCGGGAGGCCGCCGAGCGCGGCGAGCCCGGCGCCGGCAGCCAGGCTGCCCTTGAGGAAGTCCCTGCGTGAGTAAACGGCCATCCGACGTCTCCTTTGCTCTGCGCGGGTGTGCACTGCACGCGGTTTGTTTCCGCGGCTGGACGTCGTTGTCCGCTCGGGCGGCGTGGGATAGCAAGGGGTGTACCGAACGACAAGTGCGCGAATTCACTGCCGGCGCCGGGACCGGCGCCGGCAGGACTGCCTAAATCCTCGGCAGATCCGCGGTGACTGACTCGGAGACGAGCAGTGCCCGGGCGATCTCCACCATCGGCCGGCGACTGTTCATGGCGGCCCGGCGCAGACGACGGAACGCCTCGTCCTCGGTGAGGTTGAGGCGGTCCATGATCCGGCCCTTGGCGCGCTCGATGACCTTGCGCTCCTCGAGGGTCTGACGGAGCTGGCGGGTCTCGGCGAAGCGGGCGACCGCGAGATCGAGGCTGGGGGCCAGCTCGGCCGGTCGCAGCGGCTTCAGCAGGTAGGCCATCACGCCGGCGGCCTGGGCACGCGCCACGAGGTCGTCGCGGTGTGGCTGGTGAAGAGCACGACCGGACAGCCGGTGGTGCTGGTCACCGCCGCCGCCGCGGCCACCCCGTCGCCGTCGGGCAGGCCGACGGCGAAGATCGCCACGTCGGGCCGGGCCTCGTTGATCATCGCCACCGCCTCGGCGCCACGCGTGGCCTCGCCCGCCACTTCCCCACCCGCCGCCATCACCGCCGCCCGCACGTCGGCCCGCGACCGCTCATGATCGTCCACGACCACCACCCGCCACCGCACACTCGTCCTCGTCATCACCTTGGCCATACCCCCACCCACCGCAAGCCCAATGCCACCCCGGCTCTCACACGAAATCAGCCGGTTGAACACTCCCGCTCGATTCGCCGATGCCCACGGACTCGGCACGTCGGGCGACCTGCTGGTTTCCGAAGCAGCGCAAAGCCACGGGGGATAGGAAGGCGGAAGGCGATGGCAGAAGCTGCCGCTGGGGGGGTGTTGGGGGGAGCGGCGGCGCTCCCCCCCAACTTTCAAATATCGTAGTAGAGCGCGAACTCCTACGGATGCGGCCGCAGCCGCACCGCGTCGACCTCGTTCTTCCGCTTGTACTCGATCCACGTCTCGATGACGTCGGGCGTGAAGACGTCGCCCTTGAGCAGCCAGTCGTGGCTCTTCTCGAGGTTGTCGAGCACGATCGACGAGGGCGCCCGGCAGCTGCTTGATCTTCTTCTGCTCCGCGGCCGGCAGCTCGTAGAGGTCCTTGTCGACCGGCTTGCCGGGATCGATCTTGTTGGCGATGCCGTCGAGGCCGGCCATCACGCAGGCCGCGAACGACAGGTACGGGTTGCAGGTCGGGTCGGGCGTGCGGAACTCGATGCGCTTGGCCCCCTCCGACTTGGAGTACATCGGGATCCGGATGGCGGCCGAGCGGTTGCGCTGGCTGTACACGAGGTTGATCGGCGCCTCGTAGCCCGGCACCAGTCGCTTGTAGGAGTTGGTCGACGGCGCGATCAGGGCCAGCAGCGCCGGCGCGTGCTTGAGGATGCCGCCGATGTAGTAGAGGCACATCTTGCGAGATGTCGGCGTAGCCGCCCCGCTCGTAGAAGAGGTTCTTGCCGTTCTTCCACAGCGACTGGTGGGTGTGCATGCCGGAGCCGTTGTCCTGGAACAGCGGCTTGGGCATGAAGGTCGCGGTCTTGCCCCACTTCCGGGCGGTGTTCTTCGCGCAGTACTTGTACCAGAGGACCTTGTCGGCCATCTTCGTCAGCGTGTCGAAGCGCATGTCGATCTCGGTCTGGCCGCCGGTGGCCACCTCGTGGTGGTGCACCTCGACCCGCACGCCGACCGACTCCAGGGCCAGCACCATGTCCGACCGGATGTCCTGGAACTGGTCCATCGGCGGCACCGGGAAGTAGCCCTGCTTGTAGCGCGGCTTGTAGCCGAGGTTCGGCTGGTCGGGCGTGCCCTCCTTGCCGCTGTTCCAGGCGCCCGCCTCCGAGTCGATGAAGTAGTAGCCGGAGTGGTAGTTCTGGTCGAAGCGGATGGAGTCGAAGAAGAAGAACTCCAGCTCGGGGCCGATGAAGATCGTGTCCGCGACGCCGCTCTTCTTGACGTAGGCCTCGGCCTTCTGGGCGATGTAGCGGGGGTCGCGGGTGTACCACTTGCCGGTGACCGGATCCTTGACGTTGCAGATCAGCACCAGCGTGGGCACCGCGGTGAACGGATCCATCTGGGCCGTGCGTCGGATCCGGGATCAGCAGCATGTCGGACTCGTCGATGGTCTGGAAGCCGCGGATCGACGAGCCGTCGAAGCCGAGCCCGTCCTCGAAGATGCCCTCGCTGAGCTCGGACACCGGGATCGAGAAGTGCTGCCAGAGACCCGGCAGGTCGATGAAACGGAGATCGACGATCTTGACGCCCTTCTCCTTGGCCAGCTTGAGGACATCCTTGGCGGTCATGCGCGACTCCTTCTCCTCCGTGAGGTGTGAGCGATACGACCGACGGCCCCGCCGGGGGCCGTCAGCCCGAATACCTTAGTGGTCCGATCCCGTGAAATCAAGCCACTCACCGCTAGTGGGCCGGACGGGCCTTCGCTTCCGTCGGGCGCAGCGCTTCGCCGAACGCGCTACCGGCCGTGAACTCGCTGTACGATCCGCCGCCCATCGCGTAGGCCGTCTCCGAGTGCTGCGAGAGGTCGAGCCCGACCACCTCGTCCTCGTCGCTGACCCGTAGCCCCACGATGGCGTCGACGACCTTCAGGATGACCCAGGTGCCGACGATGGCCAGGACCATAGGTCGCCGCCACCGCGACGATCTGCGTCCACAGCTGACCCGGGTTGCCGTAGAGGAGGCCGTCGCCGCCCGCCTCGTTCACCGTCTTGGTGGCGAAGAGGCCGGTGGCGATGGCGCCCCAGGTGCCGCCCACGCCGTGCACGCCGACCACGTCCAGCGAGTCGTCGTAGCCGAGCTTCGATTTGAGGTTGCAGGCCGTGTAGCAGACGGCGCCGGCCAGCGCGCCGATGACGATGGACGACACCGGCCCCACGAAGCCGGACGCCGGGCGTGATGGCCACCAGCCCCGCCACCGCCCCCGACGCCGCGCCCAGCACCGTCGGCTTGCCGCGCGCCATCCACTCCGTGAACATCCAGCCCAGCGCCGCCGCCGCCGCCGCCGTGTTGGTGGCCAGGAAGGCGCTGGCGGCGAGGCCGTTGGCCTCGAGCGCGCTGCCGGCGTTGAAGCCGAACCAGCCGAACCACAGCAGCGCGGCCCCCATCACCGTCATGGGCAGGTTGTGCGGCTGCATCGGCTGGTGCCCGTAGCCCTTGCGCTTGCCGATGCATGATCGCGCACACGAGCGCCGAGACGCCGGAGGAGATGTGCACGACGGTGCCGCCGGCGAAGTCCAGCGCGCCGAGCTTCGTGAGCCAGCCGCCGTCGCCCCACACCCAGTGGGCCAGCGGGTCGTAGATGAACGTGGCCCACAGCACCGTGAAGAGCAGGAAGGCCGAGAACTTCTTGCGCTCGGCGAAGGCGCCGGTGATGAGCGCCGGGGTGATGATGGCGAACATCATCTGGAACAGCATGAACACCTGGTGCGGGATCGTCTTGCGAGTAGGCGTCGAAGGGCTCGGCGCCCACCCCGCGCAGCCCGATCCAGTCGAGGCCGCCGATGATCCCGCCCTTGTCGGGGCCGAACGCCAGCTGTAGCCCCACAGCACCCACTGGATCGAGATGACGGCCATGATGATGAAGCTCTGCATCAGCGTGGCGAGCGCGTTCTTCTGCCGCACCATGCCGCCGTAGAAGAGGGCCAGGCCGGGCGCGGTCATCATGAGCACCAGGGCCGAGGAGGTCAGCAGCCACGCCGTGTCGCCCTTGTCGATCTTCGAGGCCGGGGCCGGCGCGGCGGCGGCCGGAGCGCCGGGGGCCGGCGCGGTGCGTCGGCGGGCTTGCGGTCGCGGCCGCGGGCGCCGCCGCCGGCGGCGGGCGTCTGCGCGAGGGCGACGCCGACAGGTGAAGACAGCCGAGCAGCGTTACCAGGGCGAGTGTGAGCCGTTTCACGGTGGCCTCCTGGATTTAGAGCGCGCTCTCGTCGCGCTCGCCCGTCCGAATTCGGATGGCGGTTTCGACCGGCGACACGAAGATCTTGCCGTCACCGATGTTGCCGGTCTTCGCCGCGCCCGCCACCACCTCGGCGACCTTGTCGACGAGGTGATCGGGGACCACGACCTCGACCTTGATCTTGGGCAGGAAGTCGACCGTGTACTCACCGCCGCGGTACAGCTCGGTGTGCCCCTTCTGCCGCCCGAAGCCGCGCACCTCGGAGACCGTCATCCCGATGATGCCGATCCCGGTCAGGGCCTCCTTGACGTCGTCCAGCTTGAACGGCTTGATGATGGCCTCGATCTTTTTCATTTGGCGTACGCCCCTCCCGAGGGCGGCCGACGGAGCAACGCGCGTGCCCTCTCGAGAGTCAACAAAACCAGGAAGTTACGGAGATGGGGCGGCTCTCATATGCCCGTTTGTTGGGCAGCCAGCCGCCGCCTGCACGCCTTTCGGGCTCCCTACCTGCCCCGACCCTGCTGCACAGGGCCCGCGGGCCGACGAGCTTCGGAGCGCTCTCGAGCCGGGGGATCGCGGAGTCCGCGGCCCGCCCCGACGTCAGCGAAAGGTCAAATCGTGGGTGGGCCGGAACGCGTGCGAGGGGGCGCGCTGGGGGGGTTGGGGGCCATTCGGGGCCCCACGTCAATCAAGGCCGGCGCTGGGGGATGTTGTGCTTCCGCATCTTCGAGTACAGCGTGGGCCGGCGCAGGCCGAGCAGCGCGGCGGCGGCCTGCTTGTTCCAGCGGGTGGCGTCCAGCGCCTTGAGGATGGACGCCCGCTCGATCTCCTCGAGCGACCCGGCCGGCACCTCGGACGGCGCGATGGATCCCGCCAGCCCGCCCTCGCCGCCGCCGTGCTGCAGCGACTCCGGCAGGTCGGCCAGCGTGACCTCCCGCCCGCGGGCCACCAGGACGGCCCGCTCCAGCGCGTGCTGCAGCTCGCGCACGTTGCCCGGCCAGGCGTAGCTGAGCAGTCGCCGGTAGGCCTCGGGCTCGATGGCGTCGATCGGCCGCTGGTGCTTGGCGCGATAGCGCTCGAGGAAGGCGCGCACCAGCATCGGGAGGTCCTCGCGTCGCTCGCGCAGCGGCGGCACGCCGATCGTCACGGTGTTGATGCGGAAGTAGAGATCCTGCCGAAGCTGCCCCTCCTTGACCGCCTGCTCGGGGCTGCGGTTGGTCGAGGACAGCAGGCGAAAATCGACGGGGATCGACTTGGCGCCGCCCAGCCGGCGCACGACCCGGTCCTCGAGCACGCGCAGCAGCTTGGCCTGCAGGTCGATCGGCATCTCGGTGATCTCGTCGAGGAGGAGCGAGCCCTTGTGGGCCTCCTCCAGCAGACCGACCTTCTCGGTGGTGGCGCCGGTGAAGGAGCCCTTGGTGTGGCCGAACAGCTCCGACTCGATCAGGTCCTTGGGCAGCGCCGCGCAGTTGATCTTGATCCAGGGCCCGTCGCGGCGCACGCTGCGTTCGTGCAGCGCGTTGGCGATCAGCTCCTTGCCGGTGCCGCTCTCGCCGATGATCAGCACGTTGGCGTCGGTGTCGGCCACCGAGGCGATCGTCTCCATGACCCGCTGGATTCCCGGCGCTGAACCCAGGATCTCGCTGTCGGCGGTCTGCTCGACCAGCCGGCGGCGCAGCTCGGTGTTCTCGACCACCAGCTTGCGGTGCTCGAGCGCGGTCTTGACGAGCCCCAGCACCTCTTCCGGCTCGAAGGGCTTCTCGACGACGTGGAAGGCGCCGGCGCCCTTGGTCGCCTCCATGGCCTTGCGCACCGAGCCGTAGGCCGTGATGACGATGACCTCCAGGGCGGGGTCGCGGCTCTTGAGCTCGCGCGTGAGCGCCAGGCCGTCGCCATCGGGCAGCATCAGGTCCACGATGGCCACATGGGCGTCGGCCTGGGTGACCGCGGCCAGCCCCGTGCGGACCGAGCCGGCGATGCGCACCGAATACCCCTCGGCCTCGAGCGTGAGCCGGAGGCCGTCGGCGATCGACGCCTCGTCGTCAACGACCAGGACGGTGTGTCTCATGCCTGCGCTCCGTCGGGGGGAGCCGGCGCCGGCTCCACCGGCAGTCGCACCGTCACCCGGGTTCCCTTGCCCACCGTGCTGTTGATCGTCAGCTCTCCTGCGTGCAGGTCGATCACCGACCGGGCCAGCGCCATCCCGAGACCGGTGCCCTGCGGCTTGGTCGTGAAGAACAGATCGAACATCCGCGAGAGCGTCTCCTCGCTCATCCCGGCGCCGGTGTCCTCGATCGTGACGGTCATCGTCCGGGTGTCGGCGGCGTACGCGGTGGTGACCGTCATCCGGCCGCCCGCGGCCAGCGCCTCCATCCCGTTGAGGACCAGATTGAGGAACGCCTTGCGGAGCTCCCGGACGTCGAGCAGCGCGTACGGACAGGCCGGATCGTAGTCCTGGAGCACCTCGACGCCCGGCGTCTCGCACTTGGCCTGAGCGAAGGCCAGGCACTCGTCCAGCAGCGCGTGCACGTCGGTGGCCACGCGGTGCAGCTCGGGGGGGCGCCCGAACGCCGTGATCTCCTGCACCACGGTGGCCAGATGATCGACCGTCGCCGTGATCTTCTGGGCCAGGCCGGCGCCGTCGGCGTCACCGTTCTTGCCGAGCCGCGCCTCGAGGTGGCGCGCGTATAGACGCAGCCCGGCCAGCGGGTTCTTCAGCTCGTGGGCAACCTCCGTGGCCATGCGACCGAGCGCGGCCAGAGCGCCGCTACGCAGCCGCTCCAGCTCGTGCGTGTTGCGCACGGCCACCGCCGCCTGCGAGGAGAACAGCGCCAGCAGATCGAGGTCGTCGTCGGTGGGCTCGATACCGGGCGCCGTCTCGATGACGACTGCGCCGGCCGGCCCCCGCTGCACGACGAGGGGGGCGGCCACGATGGCGGCGCTGTCGCTGCCGGGGAAGGTCACCGGCAGCCCCTTGGCCATGGCGGCGGTAGCGGCCTCCTCCAGCGCGGCCCACGACGGGGGCGGCGAGCCCGCGCTGGCCATCGGCACCAGCCGGCCGCGGTCCTGCTGGAAGACCACGCAGCGCTCCGCCTCGGTCGTCTCCACCGCGCCCTGGGCCACTGCATCGAGCACGCGAGCCATGATGCCCGAGGACGCAAGGGTCTGGCCCACGGCGAGCAGCCGCTCGCGATCGCGGGCCCACCGGCGGCTGGCCAGCGCGCGGACGATCTTGGCCCGCAGCTCGTCGCGCAGAAACGGCTTGGTGAGGTAGTCGAAGGCGCCGCGCTGCACCGCGGTGACCGCCGTCTCGATGGTGCCGTGGGCCGTCATGATCAGCACCGGCAGTCGGGGCTGGCGGGCGTGCACGGCCTCCATCAGCGCGATGCCGTCGGTCGGCTCCATGCGCAGGTCGAGCAGCGCGACGTCGAATCGCGCTCCCTCGACGGCGGTGACGGCAGCCTGGGGATCGACGGTGGCGGTGACGTCGAAGCCCATCGTGGCCAGGCGCATCTCCAGCACCTCCACGATGGCGGTGTCGTCGTCGACCACGAGGATCTTGCGCTTCACTTGCGACGCTCCAGCTTGAGGTCGACCTGCTTGAGCCTCTCCAGGTCGACCTTGAGGCGCTCGGTCTCCTGGCGCACCCGCCCCAGCTCGCCGTCGCGACGCGCGATCTCCTCGCGCAGGCGCGCCAGCTCCTCGCGCGACCGGCCCAGCTCCTCGCGGGCTTTCGACAGCTCGGCGCGCGCCGTGATGAGCGCCCGCAGCGCATCACGGCTGGCCGCCGCCCGCGGCGCCTCCTCGGCCTGGGGATGGTGATCCAGATACTCGCCGTACGCGGCCGCCGCGTCCTCCCACGCCCCCTCGTGGGCGAGCCGGTCGGCACGCTCCAGCATCGGCTGGCCGGCGCGGGCCAGCGGCCAGCTCGCGCAGCCGCCCACGGTCACGACCAGCACGCCGCCGGCGATCACGCCCCGGAGCCCGCTCATGCGGCCCGATCCCGGGGCAGGAGCACCGTGAAGCGGCTGCCCTTGCCCTCCTGCGACTCGGCCGTCACCCGCCCGCCGTGCGCCTGCACCAGGCCCCGCACGATGGCCAGGCCCAGGCCGGTGCCTCCCTTGCCCGGATGCGCCTGGCGATAGGACTCGAAGACGTGCGGCAGCTCCGAGGTCGGAATGCCCACGCCGGTGTCCTCGACCTGCAGCTCGCACTCGGGTCCGGCGTCGACCAGACGGACGGTCACCCGGCCCCCGACCGGGGTGAAGCGCACGGCGTTGGCGAGCAGGTTGACGACCACCTGGACCAGGCGGTCCTCGTCACCAACCACGGTGAAGCGGGTGCCGACGCGCTCGCGAGCGAGCGTCACCCGCGCCTCGTCCGCCTGGGGCCGCAGCTCGTCGATCGCCCGCCCGACGAGCCAGTCCAGGTCGAGCGGTACCCGCTCGAGCGGCAGCACGCCGGCCCGCAGCCGAGAGACGTCGAGGATCTGGTTGACGAGACGCAGGAGCCGATCGGTGGAGCGGCGGATGATGTCGACCATGCGCGTCTGCTTCGTCGTCAGCGGGCCGGGGACCCCGTCGGCCAGCAGGTGGGCGGCCTCCCGCACCGAGGTGATGGGCGAGCGCAGCTCGTGCGAGAGCGTGGCGAAGAACTCCTCCTTCTCCTCGTCGTGCTGGCGCAGGCGGGCGGCCATCGCGTTGAACGAACGGGCCAGCACGCCGACCTCGTCGCGACCACCGGCCGGGATCGGCTCCCGGAACGAGCCGGCCGCCACCGCGCTGGTCGCCGCCGACAGCCGGCGCAGCGAGCGCGTGATGCGCAGGGCGATGACCGCGGTGGTGAGCAAGGCGAGCACCAGCGCGGTCGCCAGCGCGATCCCCACGCCCTTCCACGTCCGCTGCTCCAGCCGCGCCACCTCGGCCTGGGTGCGGAGCACCCGCGCATGGGTGGCCTGCTGCAGCGCCTCCATCTCCGTCTCGGTCTGCTCGGCCAGCTGACGCGCGGGCGCGTCGGTCAGGGACGGCGGCGGGGCGGAGCTGTTGGCCAGCAACCGGGCGTGCTCCTCGACGACCGCGGTGTAGTAGCGCTCGAACGCCTCCCGGGCCGACGTCAGCCGGGCCGCCTCCGGTCCGCTGCGGACGAGATCCCCGAGCCGGATGAGGTCGGCGCGAGCGTGGGCGGCGCTCTCCCGCCAGAGATCCGCGTAGCGCTGATCGCGCAGGATGGCCAGGCGAGCCTCCAGGCGGGCCATGGTCAGCAGCGAGTCGCGCACCCCGGTGGTGAGGCGCAGCGCCGGCAGCGTCTCGCTGGCGATCTCCCGGTTCACCGACACCAGGCGGCCGACCGCGCGCAGGCCGAAGACGCCGACCGCGGCCAGCACCACGATGACCAGCGAGAAGCCGAGGAAGATCTTGGACGCGAGCCGCATGCCTTCCGCCTGCCCTCAGGGACCCTGACGGTCCTCGGCAGCGGTCACCGCCGGGAATGCCGGCGCCAGACTCGGATTCCAGATCGCGCGTGTTGACATGTCCAGGGTCAGCGGGAAGGGCTCCCGACGGACCTCGCCGGCGGGGGCGTTTCCCACCCGGCGGCCGCCGGTGCCGTCTCGTCGGCCAGCGCGATGATAGCATCGGCGCGGCTCCCGGCCGCCGCCTGCGTCACGCCGGCTCCCGGAGCACTCCGCCGCGGAGCTCCGCGTAGATATTGCGCCCCCGGGTCTCCCGCATGAGCAGGCAGAGCGCCACCGCCGCGGCCACGAACACCGCACAGACGCCGAAGGCGTCTCGGTAGGCCTCGACCGGGTACCGGCGGGCCCCGTCGACGAGGGCTCCCGCCCATCGGGCGTCGAGCCGGGCGCCGATCGGCCCCTGCGTGATCGCCGCCCCCAGGAAGCCACCCAGGTTCACGACGGCCACCGCCACGCCGTCCAGGTGGGGCGGGTTCACCTCGCGCCCGATCGGCCACACCAGCACGAAGGCGCCGCCGGCGAGCCCCATGGCGAACAGCAGCGCGTGCAGGGCAGGCAGCGACAGCGAGCCGAGGGTACCGACGAATACCCCCCACAGCGCGAGCTGGGCGGCACTCAGCGCCAGGCACACGGCCTTGCGGCGTCCGACGACACGATCCGAGGCGAAGCCGGTCAGCGGCCCCGCGACCAGTAGCGCCAGCGGGGTCGCCATCGCGTAGAAGGCCGCTTGGGTCAGCCCCAGGCCGTAGACGTCGCGCAGGTACGGCACGACCCACAGCGCCTGATTGCCGACCACCGTGTAGAAGCAGAAAAAGGCGAGGAACGGCGGCCACGTGTGCGGGTTGCGCAGCACCTGCCCGGCGCCCCCGAGCACCGCCGCCAGCCCGGGCGCCGCCGGCACCGTCCCTGCGCTCGCCGGCCGATCGCGGACCACGGCGGCGCACGCCGCGGTGGCGATCAAGGTGACGACTCCAACGCCGGTGAACGCGCTCCGCCAGCCCACGAGAGCCACCAGCGCGGCCAGGGGCAGCGTCGAGACGAGCGAACCCAGCACGCCCACGGTGGCGCTCACCGCGGCCAGGAACCCGAAGCGGGCGGGCGGGAACCACGCGGCGGCGATCTTCAGGGTGCCGACGAAGGTGACGCTGGCACCGGCGCCGATCAGCAGACGCCCCGCGAAGAGCAGCGGCGCCGAAGGGGCCGCCCCCATGACCAGTGTCCCCAGCCCCATCACCGCTCCCCCGAGGGTCATCACGCGGCGCGCCCCGAACGCGTCGAGCAGGAGGCCGGCCGGGATCATCAGTGCGGCGTACGAATAGAAGTAGGTGGCGGCCAGCGAGCCCACGGTGGCACCGGTCGCGTCGAAGGCCTGCATGAGGTCGCGGGCGATCACACCTGGCGCGGCGCGGTGGAAGAAGCCGATCAGGAAGAGAAACGCCGGGATCGCCCACATCACCCAGCCGAGCGGCGTCCCCAACAAGGTGGCGCTCACCCGCGTAGCATACGCGCGAGATCCGATCGAAAGAAGCTGATTGCACCGCCGTTTGCAATGGTTGCAGGCGTGGCCTACTATGAGCGCCGTCGTCACGAGCCGTTCGTCCTCCGGAGGGACCTCAGTGGAGTTCGGCATCTCGCTTCCCGGCCGCGGCCCACTGGCCAAGCCCGACCAGGTACTCAAGATCGCCGCGAAGGCCGACGCGCTCGGCTACGCGTCGATCTTCGTCACCGATCACGTCGTGCTGCCGGCGTCGATGGCGCGCTCGGTGTACCCGTACTCGGCGACGGGCCAGCTCCCCGGCGGCGCCGCCCAGGACTACCTGGAGCCGCTGGCCATGCTCGGCGCCCTCTCGCGCGTCACGCGACGGGCGCGGCTCGGGACCAGCGTGCTGGTCATCCCCTATCGCCACCCCCTGGTGACGGCAAAGATCCTGGCCACCATCGACCAGCTCTCGGGCGGCCGGGTCATCCTGGGGGCCGGCGTCGGCTGGCTGCGCGAGGAGTTCGAGGCACTCGGCGCGCCGCCGTTCGACGAGCGCGGCCCGGTGACCGACGAATACCTGAAGTTCATGCGGGCAACGTGGACCACGGACCCCGTGAGTTTCTCCGGCCGCTACGTGAGCGTCAGCAACGTCCACGCCCTGCCCAAGCCGGTGCAAACCGGCGGCATTCCCGTGTGGATCGGCGGCCACACCGACGCCGCCGTGCGGCGCGCGGCCACGCTGGGGGACGGCTGGCACCCGATCGCGCTGCGGCCGCCGGGTCTGCTGTTCCCCGAGGACTATGCCAAGCGGGCCCAGCAGATCGCCGCGTGGGCGCGGGAGGCGGGCCGCGATCCCGGCGCGGTCACCCTCAGCGTGCGCGTTCCGATGGAGGTCCGGCCCAAGCGCTTGAAGCCGCCGGCGGGCGAGCGGCCGCTCTTCCAGGGCACCGCCGAGCAGGTGATCGCCGACATCCGTGCCTACGCCAACGCCGGCGTCACCCACTTCGTGTTCGACTTCACCACCCAGGACCTGCGCCTGGTGCTCGAGAACCTCGAGCGCTTCGCGCGGGAGGTGCGGCCGAAGCTGGCTGTTGGAGCGGGGTCCGCGAGATCGGGTCAGGACGCAGGTGGCCTGGCCCGAGGAGCGCGTGGATCCGGGTCCGCAGTCAACCGTCGTCCGGCTGCGCCTTCGAAGAAGCGCGCAGCGCGGCCGGCCAACCGTCGGCGCAAGGGTGGGCGATGATCACGCATGCTGAGGCGTGTGCGCTGATCGAGGGGCCGGCGGGCGGGCTCGATGATCTGCTCGCGCGGGCTGGCGAGGTGCGCGATCGGGGCCGCGGGCGCACGGTCACCTTCTCGGCCAAGGTCTTCGTGCCGCTGACCACGCTCTGCCGTGACTACTGCGGCTACTGCACCTTCCGCCGCGATCCCGGCGAGCCCGGCGCCCACACGCTGAGCCCGGACGAGGTGGTGGCCCTCGTGCAGGCCGGCGGCCGGCTGGGCGCCAAGGAGGCGCTGTTCTCGCTGGGCGATCGGCCGGAGGCGCGCTTCGCCGAGCACCGCGAGTTCCTGAAGCGGCACGGCCACGCGACGACGCTGTCGTACCTGCGCGCAATGTGCGCGCTGACGCTGGCCGAGTCGCCGCTGCTGCCCCACGCCAATCCGGGGTTGATGGGCGAGCGCGACCTGGCCGCGCTGCGCGAGGTCAACGTCAGCATGGGCATCATGCTGGAGACCGTGGCCGACCGGCTGCTCGGCCCCGGGCTCGCCCACGACAACGCGCCTGACAAGGTGCCGGCCCGGCGCCTGCGCACGATCGGCCTCGCCGGCAAGCTCGGCATCCCCTTCACCACCGGGATCCTGATCGGCATCGGCGAGACCCCGCGCGAGCGCGTGGACGCGCTGGTGGCCATCCGCGAGCTGCACGAGCGGTGGGGCCACATCCAGGAAGTGATCGTGCAGAACTTCCGGGCCAAGCCGCGCATCCCGATGCGGGACGCGCCGGAGCCGACGCTCGACGATCTGCTCCGTACGGTCGCGGTCGCCCGGCTCGTCCTCGGCCCTGACATCAACATCCAGGCGCCGCCCAACCTGACGCCGGGCGTGTACCCCAAGCTGCTGGCGGCCGGGCTCAACGACTGGGGCGGCGTGTCGCCGCTCACGCCCGACCACATCAACCCCGAGAGACCCTGGCCGGGCCTGCGCGCGCTGCGCGAGGCCACCGAGCAGCAGGGCTTCGATTTCCGCGAGCGACTGGCCGTCTATCCCGAGTACGCGACGCGCGCCGAGTTCCTCGACGCGCAGCTGCGCGATCGGGTGGCGGCGCTGATCGACTCCGACGGCCTCGTGAGGAAGACCCATGAGCACTGGCGACGCTGGTAGCCTCTCCTCCACCCTCGACCGGGTCTCCCGCGATGTCCGCGCGATCCTGGCCCGCGTTCTGGACGGCACCGAGGTCACGGTGCCCGAGGCCGAGACGCTCGCCGTCGCCACCGGGCGCGATCTGCAGGCGCTCACGCTCGTCGCCGACGAGCTGCGCCACCGGCAGGTGGGCGACGCCGTCACCTACGTCGTCAATCGCAACATCAACTTCACCAACGTGTGCATCAAGCACTGCGGCTTCTGCGCCTTCTCCCGCGACCACCGCGAGGAGGAGGGCTACCTGCTGCCCATCGACGAGGTCGTGCGGCGGGCGCGGGAGGCGTGGGAGCTGGGCGCCACCGAGGTCTGCATCCAGGCCGGGCTGCCGCCCAAGCTGGACGGGCGCTTCTACATCGATCTCACCCGGGCCCTCCGGGCCGCGCTCCCGAAGCTGCACCTGCACGCGTTCTCTCCCGAGGAGGTGCTGTACGGCTCGATCCGCTCCGGGTTGCCGATCCAGGAGTACCTGACCGAGCTGAAGGACGCCGGGCTGGGCACGCTGCCCGGCACCTCGGCCGAGATCCTCGATCAGCCCATCCGCGATCTGATCGCCCGCGGCCGCATCACCGTGGACCAGTGGATGGAGGTCATCACGACCGCCCACGCGCTGGGCATCCGCACCACCTCCACCATCATGTACGGCCACGTGGAGACGGCCGCCCACTGGGTGCGCCACATGGCGCTGCTGCGGTCCATCCAGAAGGACACCGGCGGCTTCACCGAGTTCGTGCCGCTGTCGCTCATCCACAGCGAGGCGCCCATGTACTCCAAGGCGCTGGTGCCCGGCGTACGCCCCGGCGCCACCGGCTTCGAGGTCGATCCGCATGCACGCGCTGGCCCGCCTGATGCTCGGCCCCGTCCTCCGCAACATCCAGGCATCATGGGTGAAGGAGGGACCGAAGTTCTCCCAGGTGCTGCTCGACGCCGGCGCCAACGACCTCGGCGGCACCCTCATCAACGAGTCGATCTCGACGTCGGCCGGCGCCCAGTACGGCCAGCTCGTGGGGCCGGCCGAGCTGGTGCGGCTGGATTCGCGACGCCGGTCGGATGCCCGTCCAGCGCGACACGCTCTACAACGTCGTCCGTACCTATGAGGCCGGCGACGACCCCACGACGGAGCTCGACCGGGTCGACGACGCCGAGACGCGCTTCGGCTCCTACCGTCGCCTCATCGCCTCCGGCGAGTTTCGCTTCACGCAGCGGTAGCCGTGCTCCACGGCCTGTGGTACTAATGCGTCTCGTTCTCAACTCACCCCCTCGATAGGAGGCTCCCTGTGGCGAAGACCATGACGAAGTCCGCGACGCTGGCGCACATCGCCGAGAAGACCAATCTCTCGAAGAAACAGATCGAGGGCGTTCTCGACGAGACGCTGGTGCTCGCGTCCCGCGAGGCGAAGAAGAGCGGTGCGTTCGTGCTGCCGGGCTTCGGCAAACTCGTGCTCGCGAATCGCAAGGCGCGCATCGGCCGCAACCCCCAGACCGGAGAGCCCATCAAGATCCCGGCGAAGCGCGTGTGCAAGTTCCGCCTCGCCAAGAGCTTGAAGGACACGGTGCTTGGCAAGAAGTAAGCCTGGCGGCCGGGCGGGGGGCCGACGGCCCGCCGCCCCACGGTCAGCCTCGTCGCCGGCGGACGCGTCCGCGCCCGGCGAGCAGATCGCGGCCGCTCCCTCTCTCGCATCGGCGACGCTCCCGCGCGTCTGGCAGGGCGTGGGCTATCGACCGCTCCCGGACGCCGAACGGGCCCGGGCGCTGTTCGACTTCGCTGCCACTCCCTGGCCGGACCGCGTCACCTTCGCCTGGGGCGCGTGGACGGCCGCCGCGAGCGGTGAGCGCCTGGTCGGCGCCGTCGCCGCCGAGCGGCCCTCCACCGCCGTCATGCTGCACGGGCCCGTCGTCGTGACCGGCGACGGGCCCGACGATCCCCTCGAGGTCGCCAGCCAGCTCCTCGCCGCTGCCATCGATCACGCCACCGCGCTGGGCGCCGTCACGCTCTTTGCGCGACCGCAGGGACTGGACCGGGTGTGGATTCGCTTCGGCTTCATTCCCGTTCCGGAGGTGGCGCTGCCACCCGCGCTGGCGGGCCGGGCCGGCGCTGGGCTCTACGCGTGGCGAGGCGGCAGCGCGCTCTGGACGCTGCGCGAAGCCGCCGCCGAAGCCTGAGCCGGCCCGCCGCCATGCGGGTGACGGCGCTCGCCGGCGGGACCGGCGCCGCCAAGTTGTTGCGCGGCCTCGCCGCCTGTCTCGGCCCCCACGACCTCACGATCATCGGCAACACCGGCGACGACACCGAGGTCTGGGGCCTGCACGTCTCGCCCGATCTCGACACCGTCACCTACGCGCTGGCCGGCCTGCTCGACGTCGGCCGCGGCTGGGGCCGCGCGGACGAGTCCTTTCGGTGCCTGGAGGTCATGGCCGGGCTGGGGGCGGCAAGCTGGTTCGGCCTCGGCGATCGCGACCTGGCCGTGCACCTGACCCGCACCGCCGCCCTGCGCACGGGCGAGCCGCTGTCGGCGGTGACGGCGCGGCTGGCCGACCGCCTCGGCGTCACCGCGCGAATCCTGCCGATGAGCGATCAGCCGGTGCGCACCTTCGTGCAGACCACGTCGGCGCGGCTGGCCTTCCAGGAATACTTCGTGCGCGATCGGGCCGCCGGCAACGTCGTGGCCGTCGAGTACGCGGGCGCGGCCGAGGCACGGCCGGCGCCGGGCGTGCTGGCCGCGCTGGCCGAGGCCGACCTCGTGGTGGTGTGCCCGTCCAACCCGGTGACCTCGGTCGGCCCCATCCTGGCGGTGCCGGGCGTCGTGGCCGCCCTGACGAGTACACGCCGCGTGGTCGGCGTCAGCCCGATCATCGGCGGCGCCCCGGTCAGCGGTCCCGCCGGCCGGCTCATGAGCGCTCGCGGCCTCGAGGTCTCCCCGGCCGGCGTGGCCGCCGCCTACGCGCCGTGGCTGGGCGCGCTGCTGATCGATCCGCGCGATACCGGTGCCGCTCCGGCGCTGGAGCGGGCTGGGGTGCGGGCGATCGCGACCGACGTGATGATGACCGATCGGGCACGCGAGGTCGCCCTGGCGCGGCGGGTGCTGGAAGCCGCGTGATGGCGGTAGACTGCCTGCGTATGGACCAGGACCGGGCCGCATGATCGTCGCCGCCGTCCCCGTCAAGGATCTCGTCAACGCCAAGCAGCGACTGGTGCCGGTGCTCGACGCGTCCCGGCGAAGCGCGCTGGCCAGGGCGATGCTGACCGACGTCCTCCGCGCCGTCACCGACGCCGGCCTGGACCGGGTGTGGGTGGTGACGCGCGAGCCGGAGGCGGCCGCCCTGGCCCGCCGCTTCGGCGCCGTGCCGCTGGCCGAGGCCGAGAACCGCGGTCACACCGCCGCGGTGGCCGCCGCCCAGGCCGAGGCCGCGCGCGCCGGCGCCGAGGTCTTCCTGACGATCCCCGGTGACGTGCCCTGCGTCACGGCCGAGGAGATCCGGACGCTCGCCGCGGCGCTGGCGGCGCCGCCCGCCGTCGCCTTCACGCCGTCGCGCTCGGAGCTCGGCACCAACGGCGTGGCGCTGGCGCCACCCGCCGCGATGCCGCTGCGGTTCGGCGAGCCGTCGTTCGCCAATCACCTGGCGGCGGCGCGAGCGCTGGGCCTCGAGCCCCGCGTGGTGCGCCTGCCCGGCCTCAGCCTCGACGTCGACGACCGTGACGACCTCGCCGCGCTGCTCGCCGCCGGCGCCCACACCGAGAGCGCACGGCTCGTGGCCGGGTGGGGCATCCTCGAGCGCGCCGCGCTGGCGCCCCGCTGACCGATGCCACCGCGCTACGAGGTCATCGGCGTGGAGGGCATCGGCGAGGTGCGGCCCGGTGACGACGTGGCCCGTATCGTCGTGCAGGCCGCGGCGGCGCAGGGCACGCCCCTGGTCGCCGGCGACGTGCTCGTACTGAGCCAGAAGGTCATCTCCAAGGCCGAGGGCCGGCTCCTGAACCTGACCGACATCACGCCGTCGACGATGGCGACGACGTTCGCGACCGAGCTGGGCCGCGACCCACGCCTGATCGAGGTGATCCTGCGTGAGTCGCGCCGCGTGGTCCGCATGGACCGCGGCGTCCTGGTGACCGAGACCCGCCACGGCTGGGTGTGCGCCAACGCCGGCGTCGATCAGTCCAACGTCGACGCCGACATGGTCGCCCTCCTGCCCGAGGACCCCGACCGCTCCGCCCGCGCCTTCCGAGACGCCGTGCGCGCGCAGACGCGCGTGGAGATCCACGTGATCGTGGCCGACACGTTCGGACGGCCGTGGCGCGAGGGGCTCGTCAACATCGCCATCGGCGTGGCCGGCTTCGCGCCGCTGCGCAGTTACCTGGGCGAGCGCGATCCGGCCGGCCGGCCGTTGCAGGCCACCATCCTGGCCATCGCCGACGAGCTGGCCGCCGCCGCCGAGCCCGTGATGGGCAAGCTCGACCGCATTCCCGCCGCCATCGTACGCGGCCTGCCGCTGGCGCCCAGCGAAGAGGGCTCCAAGGCACTGCTGCGCGACCCCGCCCGTGACCTCTTCCGATAGGAGACGCTCGTGAACATCGCGATTCTGGGAGGAACCGGCAAGGAGGGCGCCGGCCTGGCCGTACGCTGGGCGAAGCTCGGCCACTCGATCATCATCGGCTCCCGCGATCCGGAGCGGGCCCGGACCAAGGCCGCCGAGCTGCGCGACGTGGCCCATGCGATCCCCATCGTCGGCCACTCGAACAAGGAAGCCGCCGAGCTCGGCGAGCTGGTCGTGATCGCGCTGCCGGCCAGCGGGCTGGCCAACACGCTCCCCGAGGTGCGGGAGGCGTGCAACGGCAAGACGGTGGTGAGCACGGTGGTGCCGCTCACCTTCGGAGGCCCGCGGCTGTTCACGCCGCCGCCGATCGGCTCCAGCGGAGAAGAAGTGGCCGCCCTGCTGCCCGAGGCGCGCGTGGTGGCCGCGTTCCACCACATCGCCGCCCACGAGCTGGCCGACGCCGAGCATCCGATCGACTGCGACCTGCTGATCTGCGGCCAGGACGCCGCCGCCAAGGCCACCGTCACCGAGCTCGGCCGCTCGATGGGGCTGCGGGTGCTCGACGTGGGGGCGTTGAGCAACGCCGGTCCGCTGGAGGGCATCACCGCCGTGCTGGCGACGATCAACCGCCGCCACAAGCTGAAGAACTCGGGGATCAAGATCACAGGCATTTGAGCTCGGAGGGGGGCTGCGCCTCCCTTCCGACGGTCGTCGCGCGCCTGCGGCGCACTCCTCCCTGGGAAGCTCCGCACGGTACGGCAGTACGGAATTCCAGCGCGCACGACATCGTCCTCTCGTGTCTCCCCCGGTCGCGGCGGCGACGCCGACGTCAGGCGCGGGAGACGGCGAGGCCGAGGTAGATGACGATGAGGGCCAGCACGAGGACGATGCGGTCGAGGCGGGCGATCGAGCGGAGGGGGCGGGTGGGGTCGCCGCCGCCGGCGAGGGCGGCGTTCAGCAACGTCACCTGGGCGAAGTCGCGCTGGCTGGAGAGGGCGACGGCGAGGATCACGAGGGTGAACTTGCCGGCGAGCATCAGGCCGGCGCCGGTCTCCATGACGTGCTTGAGATCGCCGAGCTGGGTGACGTTGTAGAAGCCGGTCAGCACGACGACGGCGATGGCGGTCCACGTCACCGGACGCGCGCGGCGGGCTGACTCGGCGAAGGGCGCGACGGCGCCGCGGCGAGCGGCCGGCAGCAGGACGTGGGCCTGGTAGGCGAGGCCGCCGATCCAGATCACTCCGCCGAGCAGGTGCAGATAGAGGACGAACAGGCGCATCAGCGGGGCGCGGTCAGCGCGGCGAGCGTGGCCGGCACGTCGGAGAAGTCGTTGAAGAACAGGTCGGGCGCGCAGGCGGTCAGGTCGTCGGCGGGGTGAAAGCCGGTGGCGACCGCCACCGCGAACGCCCCGCAGGCCCGCGCGCAGTCGACGTCGAGCGGCGTGTCGCCGATGATCGTCACCTCCTGGAACGCGAAGCGGCGGCCGATCAGTCGGTGGGCGCGCTCGCAGGCGATGGCCGGCAGCCGCCGGCGGTCCATGTCATCGGAGCCGTACGCGCCCAGCCGGAAGAGCGGCCACAGACCGGTGGGCCGCAGCTTCACCTGCGCCCCCGGCTCGATGTTGCCGGTCAGCAGCCCGACGACGGCGTCGGCGCGGGCGGCCAGCGCGCGGACCACCTCGGCGACGCCGGGCATGATGGACACCCGGGCGCCGTCGCCGATGAGCGCCTCCAGCTCGGCCACGTACGCCTCGAAGACGGCGGCGACGCCAGCGGCGATGCGCGCGTCGTCCAGGCCGGCGCCGCGCATGAGGTCCCACACGATCCGCTGGTCGGTCTTGCCGCGAAAGTCGTAGTCCTCGATGGGCCCGGTGGTGTCGTAGGTCTTCAGCAGCGCGCGGCCAAAGGCGGTGCGGCCGGCGCCGCGCGCCGTCACCAGCGTGCCGTCGACATCGAACAGGAAGAGTCTCACCGGGGCGCGAGCCGGCGCAGGCGCGCCACGACGCCCGGCACGACGTCGAGGACGCTGTCGATCTCGGCGGCGGTCGTCCAGCGGCCGAGCGTGAAGCACAGCGAGCCCTCGGCCTCCTCGCGCGAGCAGCCGATGGCTCGCAGCACGTGCGACGGCTCGCCGGTGGTGAGGTTGCAGGCCGACCCCGAGGACGCCGCCACGCCCCGCATGTCGAGCTCGAGCAGCACGGCGTCGGCCTTCACCCCGGGCACGACCACGCTGGCGTGATGCGGTAGCCGGCGGGGACCGCGGGGACCGGTCACCCGGGCCTGCTCCACCTCGGCCAGCAGGCCGTCGAGCAGCCGGTCGCGCAGCGGCGTGATCCGCGCGACCTCCCCCGCCCGCTCGTTGCGGGCCAGGTCGGCGGCGACGCCCATACCCACGATGGCCGGCACGTTCTCGGTCCCCGAGCGGTAGCCGCCCTCTTGCCCACCTCCCAACATGATCGGCGCCAGTGCCACGTCCGGCCGCACCCACAGAGCCCCGCTACCCGGCGGTCCGTACAGGTCGTTGGACGACAGTGCCAGCAGATCGATCGCACACTCCTCCACGTTGAGCGGCAGCCGGCCCACCGCGCCCACGCCATCGACGTGGAACGGCACGCCCCGGGCGCGGGCCAGACGCCCGAGCTCTCGCACCGACTGCAGCACGCCGATCTCGCCATTGGCAGCCATGACCGAGAGCAGCGCGGTGTCCTCGCGCAGCGCCCGCGCCGCCGCCTCGGGGTCGACCTGCCCCTCGCGGTCGACCGGCAGCCAGCTGACGCTCCAGCCCTGCTTCTCGAGCGCTCGGCAGGGGTTCACGACCGAGATGTGCTCGACTGCGGAGGCGACGACATGGCGCCCCCGGGCACGCTGGGCGACGCCCCTGATGGCCAGGTTGTTGGCCTCGGTCGCGCTGGCCGTGAAGATGACCCCGGCGGCGGCGCCGCCGATCAGCCGCGCCACCTTGGCCCGGGCGCCATCGAGCGAGGCCCTGGCTTCCAGGCCGTGGGAGTGCAGCGCCGCCGGATTGCCCACGCCACCCTCGAGGAACGGGCGCATGAAGGCCACCACGCGCGGGTCGACCGGCGAGAACCCGCCGTAGTCGAGGTAGACCCGAGCGGCGGGGGCGACCCCCGGGCTAGCGGGTCTTTCGGACGATGAACCGGAAGACCGCGCCATTCCTGACGATCTCCAGAAGCTCGTGGCCCGTGCGGGTGGTCCAGCTCTTCATGTCGGCCTCCGAGGCCGGGTCGTCGGAGGTCATCTCGAGCACCTGCCCAACGGCCATCGCCTTCAGCGCGTCGCGCGTCTTGAGGATGGGCATGGGACAGAACAGCCCTACGCAGTCGAGGTTCCTATCGGGGCTATAGCCCATAACTCTGTGAAAATTCTTACATTGACACGTCTGAGCGGCAACTAGAATAATGCTCTCCAATGCCGGGCGAGACCGACATCGACGTAGCGCGCGCTGGCCAGCGGATCAAGAGCAAGGTCCTGGTAGCGCTCGTTCTGTCATCGATCGTTCCGATCCTGGTCCTCACCTTCGTCGTGATCGGTCTGGTCCTACCCACACTGCGTCCCGGCGAGACCTTGAAGTTCGGCATCCTGCAGTTGCTGGTCGTGTTCACGGTCCTGGGGATGCTGGCCGGGGCCTGGGTCATCTGGGACCTCGGCCGCATCGTGGCCCGCATGGGTGCGCTGCTCGGCAGCGATGGACCTCTGTCGGGTTTCGAGCGCCGCCAGGACGAGGTGGGCACCCTGATGACCTCGTTCAACAAGATGCTCGTCACCATCGAGCAGCAGGCGACCGAGATCAACACCTTTGCGACCCGGCTGGACGCCGCTTACAAGGAGCTGGAGACCACCAACGCCAGGCTGAAGGAGACCTCGTTCAAGGACGACGTCACCGGACTGTACAACCGGCGCTTCTTCTCGCTCCGGCTGGAGGAGGAGCTGTCGCGATATCGGCGCTTCAACCATCCGGTGTCGGTGGTGCTGCTCGACCTCGACAACTTCAAGGCAGTCAACGACGATTTCGGCCACATGATGGGCGACGAGACCCTGCGCGAGGTCTCCCAGATCCTCATGAAGCACTCGCGCGGCATCAACGTGGTCTCCCGGTACGGCGGTGACGAGTTCGCCGTCCTGCTGGTGGAGACCTCCAAGGCCGGCGCCCGTCTCTACGCGGACCGCATCCGCGAGGTGGTCGCCAAGTACCCCTTCTCGCACGGCAGGGTGATCACGGCCAGCTTCGGCGTGGCCAGCCTGCCCGACGACGAGGCCGGGACGGCCGAGGATCTGTTTCGGGCGGCGGACGAGGCGTTGTACGCGGCCAAGAGGGCCGGCAAGAATCAGGTGGCGGCGACCCCTTCGCCGCAACGAGTGCCGTGACGTGGAGCCAAACAGGGACATCCTCATCGTCGACGATGATCGCCAGGTCCGAGACGTCCTCCACCAGATCTTCCTGACCGCCGGCTACAACTGCCGGCTGGCCCAGGACGGGCGCGAGGGGGCGGCGATGTTCCGGGCGGCCCGGCCCCCCCTCACCGTCACCGATCTGAAGATGCCGGTCATGACCGGCATCGAGCTCCTCCAGCAGGTGCGCGAGGCCGATCCCGACGCCGCCGTCATCGTCCTCACCGGGGCCGCCGACGTGAAGACGGCCATCGAGAGCCTCAAGCTCGGGGCCTACGACTTCATCATGAAGCCGGTCAACGTCGACGAGCTGCTCATCGCCGCCGACCGGGCGCTGGAGCGCCGCCAGCTCCTGCTGGAGCGGCGCCAGTACCACGCGATGCTGGAGAGCCGGGTGGAGCAGGCCACCCACCACCTGGCCGCCGCCTATCGCGAGCTGGAGTCGACGTACCGGTCGACGCTGGAGGCGCTCGGCTCCGCCCTCGACACCCGCGACGTCGGCACCGAGGCCCATTCCCGCCGAGTGCACGGCTACGCGCTGGCCACCGCCCGCGAGTACGGCCTGCCCGAGGCCGAGCTGCGCGATCTCGCCCACGGCGTGCTGCTGCACGACATCGGCAAGATCGGCATCCCCGACTCCATCCTGCTGAAGCCGGGTCCCCTGACTCCCGACGAGTGGGGCGTGATGCGCACCCACCCCGAGATCGGGCGCCGCCTGATCGAGAAGATCCCGTTCCTGCGCGGCGCCGTGCCCATCGTCTACGCCCACCACGAGAAGTGGGACGGCACCGGCTACCCGCGTGGCATCGCTGGCGAGGACATCCCCGTCGGCGCGCGCATCTTCTCGGTGGTCGACGCCTTCGACGCCATGACCTTCGACCGTCCGTACTCCAAGGCCATCCCCTTCGACGCCGCCAAGACGGAGCTCAAGCGCTGCGCCGGCTCGCACTTCGACGCCGCCGTCGTGGAGGCGTTCCTCCGGGTGCCGGAGGCGCTGCTCGAGGAGATCCGGCGGCGCAGCACCGAGCCGTGAGCGCGTGAAGATCACGGCCGTGCGCGCGGCCTGGCTGCGCGCGCTCATCCCGGCCGAGCGGCGTCACACCAGCGACTTCGGCGTCAACGACTCCTTCAACACGTGCCTGGTCGAGATCGACACCGACCAGGGGCTCACCGGCCTCGGCGAGGCCAAGGTCGGCGTCGGCAACCTCGGCAACTACGCCGCCCTCGTCACCCTGATCCACGCCGAGCTGGCGCCGCTGCTGATGGGCCGCGATCCCCGCGACATCACCGCCCTGTGGGAGGCGATCTACAACGGCACCCGCGCGCACTACGTGGCCGCGCACGGTCGCACCTTCCCGGTCGTCGGGCGGCGGGGGATCACGATCTCGGCGCTGTCCGGTATCGACATCGCGCTGTGGGACCTACTCGGCAAGTCGCTGGGTCAGCCCGTCTGGCGGCTGCTCGGCGGCCGGCTGCGCGAGCGGATTCCCGCCTATGCCTCGGGTGGCTGGGCCCCGGTGGGCGGGGTGGGCAAGCAGCTCCGGCAATACGTCGAGCGCGGCCACCGGGCGGTGAAGATGCGGGTGGGGCTGCAGGACAAGAGCGTGGACGACTCCGCGGCCCGGGTGCGGGAAGCCCGCGAGGCGCTCGGCCCCGAGGTGGGACTCATGGTCGACGCCCACGGCACCTGGTCCGTGCGGGAAGCCCAGCGCTTCGCCCGCAAGGTCGCCGACTGCGACCTCGGCTGGCTGGAGGAGCCGGTCTCGCCCGACAACGTGGCCGGTCAGGCCGAGGTGCGCGCCGCCACCGACATCCCGATCGCCGCCGGGGAGACCGAGCAGACGCGCTTCGCGTTCCGCGACCTCATCGAGGCGCGCGCGGTCGACGTGCTCCAGCCCGACGTGGCCATCGCCGGCGGCATCACGGAGACGCTGCGCATCTGCGCGCTGGCCGCCACTCACGGCCTCACCGTCGCTCCCCACCTCTGGGGGGGTGCCGTGCTGTTCGCCTCCGGCCTGCACCTGGCCGTGGCCACGCCGTGCGTGAACGCCCTGGAGTTCTCGCGGGGAGAGAATCCGCTGCTGCACGACCTGGTCGAGGAGCCATTCGACCTGAAGGACGGCTTCGTGCTCGCTCCCGAGCGGCCCGGCCTCGGCATCGCGCTGAACCGCGACTTCGTCCGCTCGATCACCGTCCCCGCCGCCTGAGGGCGGCGAGGCCCGTCAGCGGTCCAGCGTCTCGAACAACCGCTGCGTCGGTCCGGAGGCGCCGGTGAGATCGCCGAGGAGCGTCTCGGTCGCCCCGTATAGCCGTGCCCACAGCCGATCGCAATAGACGATCGCCGCCTCGCGATCGGCGGCGCCGTCCAGCGCGCGCTCGAGCAGCGCCCGCGTCTCCTCGTGCCGCTCGGCCCCCACGTCGTAGCCGAGCGCGTGCACGAGCGGCTCCAGCGCCGTCTCGGGCTCGGCCGCGGCCAGCCGCCGCTCGCCGAGCTTGCAGTAGCTCCACCACAGGCGCCGGTCCACCTCTTCGCGGCGCTTGGCCGACAGCACCTCGTCGTTGAGCGTCGCCAGCAGCGCCTCGGCCCGCTCCAGCGCGCGGAGGGCATCGGTCTCGCGGCCGTCCTGCACGCCGCGCACGGCCCGGGCGGTGAGCTGGCCGATCTCACCGCTGAAGGTGGCAGTGACCATCTCCCGGAAGGTGTCGACGCGCTCGGGCGGCACGCGGGGATCGGCCAGCGCCTCGCCGAGCAGGCGGCGGCCGGCGAAGAAGTCCTGGCGTTGCAGCAGGGCCGTCGCCGTGCGCTCGTAGGCGCGCCACAGCTTGACCAGCGCCCCAGCACTCTGCTCGGCGAGGGCGGGATCGGCGGGCGCGGCGGCCACGGCATGCTCCAGCCACTCCACCGCCCCGCGCACGGCCGCCAGGGAGGCCTCCGAGTCGCCGCGCGGATGCTGCGCGGCCTCGGCCAGCAGCCGGCGGGCCACGCCGTCGGCCAGCGCGGCGAGCTGGCGCTGATAGGTCGGCTGGTCGGCCGGCGCGGCGGCGGCGACGGCGGCCCGCAGCGCCGTCCGGGCCTCCGCGTCGTCCCCGAGGCCCTGCTGCGCCAGCGCCACCACGCTCCAGAGCGCCGCCGTCGTGGTCCCATCAACCTCGCCCCGCAGCGACGCGGTGGCGAGCGCGAGGACCTCGGCATGCTGACCGGCCTGGTGCAGCGCGAAGCACTCGTCGACGACCGAGCCGACCCGCGGCGACGCTGCGACCTCGGCGGCGGCGGGCGTCGGGGCCGGCGGCACCGACACCACGGACACGGGCACCTCCTGCGGCCGTGGCTGGGATGTCCGGCGGCCAGGGGCACTCGGCCTGGGTTCGAGCGGGCGGCGTTCGAGCAGGTTCGTTCGGGGCAGGCGCGCCGCCCGGGCGGCCAGGACCCGGCCGGCGGGAGCAGGACGCCGCACGCGCACGGGATGCCGCGGGCGCGTGGGCCAGATCAGCTCCAGCACACCCAGCACCAGCAAGCCGCAGGCGCAGAACGCCGCCAGGACGATCAGCGCCTCCTCGCTCAGCATGGCCGCCCACTCCCCCCTTTCGCCGACCCCACTATTGAAACCGGCGAGCCCGGGTGTCACCAAAGTAATTGGACGGCCTTCCCCGGCCCCGGCGCAGTGCGTCACCTCTGCTATGATTGGTCGGTCGTCACGTAGCCACCATCCCGGGAGGGCGCATGCGGCGAGTCGCAGTCATCGGCGTCGGGGTCACGAAGTTCGGCAAGCACGACCGGACCTCGGCGGAGCTGTTCGCCGAGGCCGCTGCGGAGGCGCTGACCGACGCGGAGCTGCCGGCCAGCGCCGTGCAGGCGCTCTACTACGGCAACGTGGTGGGCGGGGAGACCGAGAAGCAGCTGCACACCGGGCCGCAGGCCGCCTCCGTGCTCGGCATCCCCACCGTCCCCACCACGCGGTTCGAGACCGCATGCGCCTCGTCGCACGCGGCCTTCCGGCACGCCGTCATGGACGTGGCCTCCGGCACCTCCGAGGTCGTCCTGGTCGGCGGCGCCGAACGCGTGCTGAACGTGACGACCGAGGAGTCCACCGAGTACTTCGCCTACGCCTCCGATGCGCGCTGGGAGCAGACGCTCGGCCTCACATTCCCCGGGGTGTTCGCGCTGGTGGCGCGTGCCCACATGACCAAGTACGGAACCACCGAAGCCCAGATGGCGTCGGTGGCCGTGAAGAACCACAAGCACGGCGTACTGAATCCCAAGGCGCAGTTCCAGAAGGAGATCACGCTCGAGCAGGTCCTCAAATCCGCGATGGTGGCCGACCCGCTCAAGCTCTACGACTGCTGCCCGTTCACCGACGGCGGCGCCGCCCTCGTGGTCGTCTCCGAGGAGGTCGCGCGCAAGGCCCGCCGCCCGATCTGGGTGCTGGCCTCCGCGGCCGCCTCCGACTGGATGCTGATCGGTGACAAGCGCGACCTCTCCCGGGTGCCGGCCACCGAGCGGGCAGCGGCGGCGGCCTACCGCCAGGCCGGGCTCGGGCCGACCGACGTCGACGTGGTGGAGCTGCACGACTGCTTCACGATCGCCGAGATCGTGGCCACCGAGGGCCTCGGCCTGTTCGAGCCGGGCGCCGGCGGCGTCGCCGCCGAGAAGGGGTGGACGAGCCTCGGCGGCAAGATTCCCGTCAACCCCTCGGGCGGCCTCAAGGCCAAGGGGCATCCCATCGGCGCCACCGGGGCGGCCCAGATCGCCGAGATCGTCACCCAGTTGCGGTCCGACGCCGGTCGCCGACAGGTCGACGGCGCCAAGGTCGGGCTCACCCACACGCTGGGGGGCAACACCGCCACCGTGCTCGTGTCGATGTTCGGTCGTGACTGAGACGACGATCACGCAGCGCCAGTTCTTCGAGCAGGCCCGCGAGGGACGGCTGACGGCGGTACGGTGCGGCCACTGCGGCGCGCTGGCGATCCCCCCGCGGGAGTTCTGTGCGGACTGCTCGCACCGCACGTGGGCGCCGGCGCCGCTGTCCGGCGAGGGCACGATCGCCAGCTACACGGTGATCCGCGTCGCCCCCCGCGGCCGGGCGGGCGAGGTGCCGTACGCGATCGCCGCCGTGCAGATGAAGGAAGGCGTCTCGATCCTGGGCCGGGTCGTCGACGTGCCCCTGGAACAGCTTGCCGTCGGCCTGCCGGTGCGCTTCCGTCCGCTGGTCAGCGGGGGCCAGACCGCCGTCGGCTTCGGACCCGCCTAGCGTTGGCAGCCGGCGGGCCCCGGCGTCCCGCCCGGTCGTCCTCCCAGCCGGGCTCAGCACTCCTGGCCGAGGCCACCCGTGCCCTCGGCGGCACCCTCGACCTGGACCGCCTGATGGCCCGGCTCACTGAGCTCGCGCGCACCAACCTCGCCGCCGACGCCGCCGGCGTGTGGCTGCTCGACCCTCGAGACCGCGAGCTGGTCCTGCGCGGGGAGGCCGGCTTCACCCACTCCGAGATCGTCAGCCGCCTCGCCCCCCCGCCCGGCCGCGACGTCACCGCGTGGCTGGTGGACCGGCCGGGCCCGGCCATCGTGCTCGAGCTGCCGGCCGCGGCCCGGCCCGAGCTGCATCGCTGGCTGCAGACCGAGGAGTTCCGCTCGGCGCTCGTCGTGCCCCTGGTCGGGGACGGCGCCCCGCTGGGCATGCTGGCGCTCTTCCGCCGCGGCGGCCGCCCCTACACCGGCGCCGACCTGGTCCGGGCCGAGGCGATGTGCGTGCCCGCCGCGCCCGCCATCGTCAACGCGCGATTGTACGCCGAGCAGCTCGGACGGGCCGAGCGCACCGAGATCCTGCTGGCCACGGCGGAGGCGCTGGGCGCCACGCTCGACCTGCCGGCGGCGCTGGCGGATCTCTCGCAGCGTGCGGCCCGGGCGCTGGACGCCGAGCGCTGCGCGATCCAGCTGTGGCCGGGCGCCGTCGTGCCCGCCGACGCCCCGCTGGCTGAGGCGGAGGCCTCACGCAGCAAGCGCCCGGTCGAGGTCGACGACAGCCTGCTCATCGTGCCGATCGTCCGCAAGGGCGAGGCGATCGGCGTGCTGCGCCTCACCGCCCGCGTGCGCCGCCGATGGGAGCGCTCGTCCGTCGATCTGGCCAGCGCGATCGCCGGCCAGATCGCGCTGGTGGCGGAGAATGCGCGGCTCTACCAGGAGGCCCACTCGCGGGCCGACGAGCTGACCGCGCTGCACGAGATCGGCACCACGCTCACCTCGACGCTCGACCTGCCCACCGTGCTCGATGCCGTCGTGGACGCCGCCATGCGGCTGAGCGGCGCCCAGCAGTGCGCGGTCCTCGAGCTGGATCCGGCGGATCAGCGCCTGTACGTCCGCGCCCAGCGCGGCGTCGACGAGAGCTGGCCGAAGGTCTCGCTCGCCGTGGGCCAAGGGGCCGGCGGCATCGCCGCTCAGACGCGGGCGCCGTTCTTCATCGGCGACCTCGACCGCCAGCCGCTGCCGATGGACGAGGCCGAGGCGGGTCGGCCCGGCGCCCCGCTGCGCGAGGTGGTCGCACGCGACGGGCGTCGGGCGACACTGGCGGTTCCGCTCATCAGCAAGGAGACGGTGCTCGGTGCGATCACCTTCTTCTGGCGGGCGCCCCGGGCGCACGACGCCCGCGAGGTCCGGCTCCTGACGGGACTGGCCCAGCAGGCGGCGGTGGCCATCGAGCAGGCGCGGCTGCACGGCGCCTCGGTCCGGCGCACCGGCGAGCTGGCCACGCTGCTCCGGGCCGTGCGCACGATGCTGGGCGGGCTCGACACCACCACCATCCCGCAGACGATCGTGCAGGAGGCCTCGGCCATCTCCGGTACGCCGCACGTCGCGCTGCTCTTGCGGGATCGCCTCAACGGCGAGCTCCGGGTGGCGGCGCTGGTGGGCGGCCTCATGCCGTCGGACCCGAGCCTGCCCCCCGGCCACCGCCACGCGGCCAGGGTCGCTGCGACCGGCGAGCCGCTCTTCGCCGACGAGACCTATCTGGGGCTGCCGGTGAAGATCCGCGACACGCTCCTTGGCGTGCTGTCCTTCACGACCGCAACGCCCCGGCCCTACTCGGCCGAGGAGCTGGCCTACCTCGGGTCGTTCGCGGATCACGCCGCCGTCGCGCTCGACAAC
This sequence comes from uncultured Candidatus Rokubacteria bacterium, assembly GCA_963827505.1. Taxonomy (GTDB): domain Bacteria; phylum Methylomirabilota; class Methylomirabilia; order Rokubacteriales; family CSP1-6; genus AR5. Next base: position 518,791 of record CAWHBD010000002.1, read on the forward strand.
GCCGGCCTCTACGAGGACGTCCAGCGCGCCCTCCGGGATCTGCGCGTCATGCAACGGCGCCTGGTCCAGGGGGAGACGCTGCGGGCGCTCGGCGAGCTGGCCGGCGGCGCGGCCCACCACCTCAACAACCTGCTGACGATCGTGGTGGGACGCGTCCAGCTCCTGCGCCGGAGCGTGCGGGAGGAGCGCGTGCTCCGCGCGCTCGAGATCGTCGAGAAGGCCGCCAAGGACGGGGCGGAGGTCGTGCGGCGGCTGCAGCAGTTCGCCGGGATGCGGCGCACCGCCGAGCCGGGCACGGTCGACCTCAACCTCATCGTGAAGGACGTGATCGAAATGTCCCGCGAGCGCTGGCAGGAATCGGCCCAGGCGGAGGGCATCGAGATCCACGTGCAGCCCCGGTTGACCGCCGTGCCGGAGATGCACGGCGATGCCCCCGCCCTGCGCGAGCTGCTCACCAACCTGGTCCTCAACGCCATCGAGGCCATGCCCCGGGGCGGCCAACTCTCGATCGAGACCGGGGTGGCCGAGACCGCCCTCGCGCTGACGGTGACCGACACCGGGCTCGGCATGTCCGAGGAGGTGCGGCTGCGCGCCCACGAGCCGTTCTTCACGACCAAGGGAGTCAAGTCCACGGGGCTCGGGCTCAGCGTCGCCTTCGGCATCACCCGTCGTCACGGGGGCGAGCTGACGATCCAGAGCGAGCCGGGGCACGGCACCACGGTCCGGGTGTCGCTCCCGCTACCGGCTGGCGCCGTGCCCGCGGCGCCGCCTGCCGCACCCCTGCCCCGCCGACCGCTGCGCATCCTGCTCGTCGACGACGAAGCCGACGTCCGACTGGCCCTGGCCGAGATGCTCAGCACCCAGAGTCACACGGTGGTCGAAGCGGGGAGTGGCTCCGAGGCCATGCGGCACCTGGAGGAGGACGGCGACATCGACCTCGTCCTCACCGATCTCGTGATGCCGGTCATGTCGGGTTGGGAGGTGGCCGCCGCCGTCAAGGCGCGGCGGCACACGCTGCCGGTCGGCATCATTACGGGATGGGGCGACGTGCCGCAGCCGCAGCCCACGGCCGAGATGCGCGCGGCCGTCGACTTCCTGCTGTCCAAGCCCGTGACGCTCGAGGCCCTCGCCGACAGCGTCGGCCGCCTCAGCGGCCGCGAGCGCGGCTAGCCTGAGCTGTCCGGTCGGGCCGCGGCGGGGCGGAACCCCGTTACGCGGGCCCGCCCAGATAGGCGCGTTGCACGGCTTCGCCGGCGGCGAGCTCGGCGGCCGGGCCGCTCAGCACGACCTGGCCAGTCTCCAGGATGTAGGCGCGGTCGGCCACCGCCAGGGCCTGACGGGCGTTCTGCTCGACCAGCACGATGGTGACGCCCTCGCGCTTGAGCTCGGCCACGACGCCGAAGATCTGGCGCACCAGCAACGGGGCCAGGCCGAGCGAGGGCTCGTCGAGCATCAGCAGGGCCGGGCGCGCGACCAGGGCGCGGGCGATGGCCAGCATCTGCTGCTCACCCCCCGACAGCGTGGCGGCGATCTGCGTGCGCCGCTGGCTCAGCACAGGGAAGCGCTCGAGGGCGGCGTCGAGGTCGGCCCGGGTGGCGGCCGCCGTCGCGTACTGGCCCATCAGCAGGTTCTCCCACACCGTCATGCGGGCCAGCAGCCCGCGCCCCTCCGGCACCAGCCGCAGTCCCCGGCGCGCGACCCGGTGCGACGGCCATCCGGTGATGTCGATGCCCTCGAAGCGCACGCGCCCGGCGTCGGGCGCCCGCAGGCCGGCCACCGCGCGCAGCAGCGTCGACTTGCCGGCGCCGTTGGCGCCGAGCAGCGCCACCACCTCGCCGTGGCGCACGCTGAACGACACGCCGCGGACCGCGCGGATCGTGCGGTAGGAGACCGCGAGGTCCTCGACTTCGAGCACCTCCACGCTCAGGCCTCCTGGCCCAGGTAGGCCTCGATCACCAGGGGATCGCGCTGCACCTCGGCCGGGGTGCCGTCGGCGATCTTCTGGCCGAAGTTCAGGACCGTCACGCGGCTGGAGACGTCCATCACGAGGCCGATGTCGTGCTCGACGAGCACGATGGTGCAGCCGGTGGCGACGATGTCGCGGATGAGCCGGTTGATGCCGTGCTTCTCCGTGGCGTTCATGCCGGCGGCCGGCTCGTCCAGCAGCAGCAGCGCCGGCTCGCCGGCCAGCGCTCGCGCGATCTCCAGCCGCCGCTGGTCGGCCAGGGGCAGCCCCTCGGCCGCGTCGGTCGCGCGGGCGGCGAGGCCGACCAGCGCCAGCAGCGCCCGCGCCCGCTCACGCGACTCGCGCTCCTCGGCCGGCGTGCCGAACGGCACGCGCGTCCAGGCCCGGACGAGCCCGGCGTGGGTGCGACAGTGGCGGCCGACCAGCACGTTGTCGAGCACGCTCATACCGGCGAACAGGCGGATGTTCTGGAAGGTACGCCCGAGCCCCAGCGCTGTCCGCCGGTGTGGTCGCAGCCCGTCGACGCGGAGATCGCGCAGGCGGATCTGCCCCGCGTCAGGTGCCAGGATCCCGCTCACGCAGTTCAGCAGTGTCGTCTTGCCGGACCCGTTGGGCCCGATCAGCGCGTGGACGGCGCCCGCCTCGACCTCGAGGTCGACGCCATCCAGCACCCGCAGCCCCCCGAACGACTTGCTGACGCCGCGCAGCTCGAGCAGCACTGGACCTCCGCGGGGCCTAGGGCCGCTCGCGCCGCACCTAGTAGTCGACCTTGACCAGCTGGCCGTCCTTGACGGTGAGCAGCGTCGACTTGCCGGCGCCGTCACGCTCGGCGTTGATGGTCGTCAGGCCGGTGATCCCGTCGAAGTCCTTGACCTTGGTCCAGCCGAGGCGGATGCGATCGCGGTCAGCGTCGAGATCCTTGGCCTCGTTCGTCACCCCGCCCGTCTCGATCACCCACTTGGTGATGTAGACGTTGTCGTAGGAACGCATGCCGCCGTAGTTGGGCTTCTTGCCGCCCGACTTCTCCATGAACTTCTTCAGGAAGGCGGCCGTCTTCGGCTTGGGATCGTCGGGCCAGCCGGCCGAGCCGATGATGGAGCCCTCGCCGTCCTTGCCGACCAGCTTGGCGAACTCCGGCGAGCCCACGCACGCGCTGGCCAGGAACGGCTGCTTGAGCCCCTGCTTGCGCGCCTCCCGCACGATGTTGGCGGCCTGCTGGTAGCAGGCGCCCAGCGCGATGCCGTCGGGGTTGAGCGCCTTGACCTTGGTGATCTGGGCGCTGAAGTCGATGTCCTTCGTCTGGTAGGTCAGCGATTCCTTGACCTCGACGCCGGCCTTCTTGAGCAGCGCCGGCAGCACGGCGCTGCCCTCGGCGGCCGAGACCGCGTCGGCGGAGTCGTAGATGATTGCCGCCGTCTTGATGGAATACCGCTTCTGCCAGAGCTCGACGGCCGGCGCCAGCTGCTTGTCGCTGGTGAGCGTGTTGCGGAAGGCCCACTGGGAGAGCGCCGAGATGCCCGGCTTGGCCGAGCACTGCGAGACGATCATCGTCTTGAGCCGGTCGAGCAGCGGGGCCAGCGCCTCGAACTCCGAGGAGAAGCACGGCCCCAGGATGGACAGGACCTTGTCCTCGAGGATGAGCTTGCGGGCCAGCGAGATGGCCGGCGCCACCTCGGTGCCGGTATCCTGGATGAGCACCTCCAGCGGCACGCCGCCGACACCCCCCGCCTTGTTGATCTCCTCGACGGCGATCTCGGTGGCGATCTTGCTGTGCTCGCCCCACTCGGCCCCCTTGCCGGTGATCGAGTAGATCGCTCCCAGCTTGACGGACTTGCCCCCGACCTTGGCCGGCGCGCTGCCGGCCAGCGTCCCCGTCACCAGCGCGACGGCAGCGATCACGGACAGCCAGCGGTATCTCATCGCGCAACCCCCCTCGCATGGCCGGGCAGCCACCGGCGCACCGCCCCGAGCAGGCGATGGTCGATCAGCCCCTGCGGCCGAACGATCATGACGGCGAGCATCGCCAACCCGTACAGGGCGAGCCGCCACTCCTTGAGAAAGCGCAGCCACTCGGGCAGCAGCGTCAGCACCGCGGCCCCCGCCACCGCCCCCCAGAACGTCTCGATGCCGCCCACGACCACGAAGGTGAACGGCATCACGGACCGGGCGAAGCCGAATTCCTCCGGCTCGATGAATTGCACGTAGTGGGCCCACAGGGCACCGGCCAGCCCCGCCACCACCGCGCCCACCGTGAACGACGCCAGCTTGGCGCGGGTGACGTCGACGCCGATCACCTCGGCGGCGAGCTCGTCGCGGTTGATGGCGGCGAACGCGCGCCCCATCCGGGAGCCGGCCGTGCGGGCGGCCAGCACGGTCACCGCCACCGCCAGCCCCGCCACCAGCGGCAGCGACGTCACGAACGGCATGCCGCGAAACCCCTGGGCGGCACCCGTGGGGGCGAAGTTGAGGAAGAATACACGAACGATCTCGCCGAAGGCCATCGTCATCAGGACCAGATAGATGCCGCGCACACGCAGCGCCGGCAGCCCCACCAGCGCCCCGACGACGCCGGCCGCCACCGCCGCCAGCGCGAAGGCCACCGGCCACGGCCAGCCAAGGCCGGCCGTGAGCCAGGACGAAGCGTAGGCGCCGATCGCCATGAAGCCCCCCTGGCCGAGCGAGAGCTGACCGGCCGAGAGCGGGAAATAGAGCGACAGCGCCAGGATCAGGTTGATCCCGAGCTGGATCAGCACGTCCTCGAGATAGGGGCCGATCACGTCAGTCCCGCCGGGGCAGGCGCAGCCCGAGCAGGCCCTCGGGGCGCACCAGCAGCATCAGCATGACGGCACCGAAGGCGAAGGCGTCGCGATACGACGAGGCGAAGTAGGCGACGCCGAGCACCTCGAGGATGCCCAGGACGAGCCCACCCACCATCGCACCCGGCACGTTGCCCAGCCCGCCCAGCAGCATCACGACGAGGCCCTTGATGCCCATCTGCACGCCGATGAACGGGTGCACGGAGTTGTAGGCCAGGCCGACCAGGACGCCGGCCGCCCCGGCCAGCGCGGAGGCGACGAAGAAGACCAGCACGACCACCGCGCTCACGTTCACCCCGAGCAGCCCGGCCACGGCCGGGTCCTCGGCCGTGGCCCGCACCGCCCGCCCCGCCCGCGTACGGGCCAGGAACACGGACACCGCTGCCATCAGGACGATGGCCGAGGCCAGGATGAACACCTGCACGGAGGACACGCGCAGCGGCCCCAGCTCCCACGAGATCGCGGCGATCGCCGCCGGGAAGCCCTTCTGCTCGGGGCCGAAGTACCAGCGGGCGGTTTCCTGCAGCGCGATACCGGCGCCGATCGTCGTCGCCAGCGGGGCCAGGTGGTGAGCACCGCGCAGCGGCCGGAACGCGACGCGCTCGATGAGCACGCCCAGGAGCCCCGTGGCCAGCATGGCCGCCGCCAGGGCCAGCATCACGTTGCCCGAGTAGGTGGTGGCTACCAGCAGCCCCACGAAGGCCCCGACCATGAAAACCTCGCCGTGGGCCAGGTGCAGCATGCCGAGCACGCCGAAGATCAGCGTGTAGCCGATGGCGATGAGGGCGTACACGGCGCCGAGCATCACGCCGTTGACCAGCTGCTGAAGGAGCACGGCTACCTTGAGCCGCGGAGGACGGGGGCGGCAGCCTGGACGGCCTTGACGATGCCGTGGTACCCGGTGCAGCGGCACAGCACGGCCGAGAGGCCCTCGCGCACCTCGGCCTCGCTCGGGTCGGGCTTCACGCGCAGCAGGTCGAGCGCGGTCAGCAGCATCCCCGGCGTGCAGAAGCCACACTGCAGGCCGTGGTGCTGGCGAAACGCCTCCTGGAGTGGGTGGAGGACGCCGTCCTTCATCAGCCCCTCGATCGTCATGATCTCGGCGCCGTCGGCCTGGACGGCCAGCATCAGGCAGGAGCGCGCGGCCTCGCCGTTGACCAGGATCGTGCAGGCGCCGCAGATGCCGTGCTCGCAGCCGACGTGGGTGCCGGTCAGCCCCAGGTCCTCGCGCAGGAAGTCGACCAGAAGCTTGCGCGGGGGACAGCGGCCCTCGCGAAGCGCCCCGTTGACGGTCAGGCTGACGGCGACGGTCATTGTAGCGGGGGCCGCGAGGCCGGCTCGCTTCGTGGGTGGCCTGATCGAGAAGGTTGGCGACTCTGCTCAACGGCCCGGCGAAGCGCGCGGGCGGTCAGGACCCCGACCAGGTGACGGCGATAGTCGGCCGAGGCGTGGACGTCGGCGTCAGGCTCCACCAGCTCGGCGGCGCGAGCGGCGGCCGCCTCGATCGCGGCTGGGCCGAGACCGTCACGCTCGAGGATCGCCTCGGCGGCCCGCAGCCGCACCGGCACCGGGCCGGCGCCGGCCGAGGCCAGGCGGGCCACGGTGCACCGATCACCGTCGCGGACGATCAGCGCGGCGATGCCGACGATCGCGAAGTCGCCGTGCCGGCGGGCGAACTCCTCGAAGGCGTGGCCGGCGCCGGCCGGCGTCGCCGGCAGCCGCACCTCGACCAGCAGCTCGTCCGGCGCCAGGCGCGTCGTCAGGTACGTCTCGAACAACTCCTCCGCCTTCAGCGTGCGCGCGGCCCCTTGGCCCCTGCGCCACCACCTCGCCGTCCAGCGCCGTCAGCACCGCCGGGTACTCGGCCGAGGGATCGGCGTGGGCGATCGAGCCGCCGATGGTCCCGCGCGAGCGGATCGGCAGGTGGCCGACCCAGCGCGTGGCCTCCAGCAGGAGCGGTAGCTGCCGCGCCACTACCGGCGAGAACTCGATGGTGCGCTGCCGAGTCATCGCGCCGAACGCGATGGTGCCGTTGTCCTCGCGCACGTAGGCCAGCGCCGCGATCCGGTTGACGTCGATGAGCGCGGCGGGCCGGGCCAGCCGGAAGTTCAGCATCGGCATCAGGCTCTGGCCCCCGGCCAGGACCTTGGCGTCGCCGCCGTAGCGGGCGAGGAGCGCGACGGCGTCGTCGATGCTGCCCGGGGCGTGATACTCGAAGCGCGGCGGCTTCATTGTAGCGGGTGCCGTGAGGCCGGCTTCGTTCGTGGGTGGCCTGTTCGAGAAGGGTTTCGGCTCCGTCCCTCTCTCCGATTCATTGGAGCCTACGTTCTTCTCTCGCGGCCTTGATTAGCGCGTGCAGGCGGGTCGGGGTCATCGGTAGCTCGGTGATGCTGATGCCGAGCGGCGCGAGGGCGTCGCTGACGGCGTTGGCGATGACGGCGGGGACGGTCATCGACGAGGACTCGCCGAGCCCCTTGGAGCCGAGCGTCGTCAGCGGCGAGGGCGACACCACGTGGGCGATCTCGATCTCGGGGGCCTCGGTCGCCGTCGGCACCAGGTAGTCCATGAAGGTGCCGGTCAGGAGCTGGCCGTCGTCGTCGTAGGCCAGCTCCTCGTACAGCGCCCCGCCCAGCCCGTGCAGGGCGCCGCCGTAGATCTGCCCCTCGACGATCATCGGGTTGATGATGGTGCCGGCGTCGTGGACGGTGACGTACTTCACGATCGTGATGGCGGCGGTGTCGGGATCGACCTCGACCGCCATCACCTCGGCGATGAACCCGTAGGTGTTCGACGAGTTCACCCGGTCGTCGGCGTCCACGGCCTTGGCCACCGTGAAGCCGAACACCGCGGTGGCCTGCAGCCCCGGCTCCATGTCCTCCGGCAGCGACTCGGTGTTCCAGTGGGCGCGCCCGGCCAGATCCTTGATGGAGTAGGCGGCGCCCGAGCCGAGCTTGCGGTGCACGCCGCCGTCGCGGAACTCGACGGCATCGGCGGGCAGGTCCATCAGGTGGGCGGCGTAGGCGACCAGCTTGGTCTTGAGCTTGCGCGCCGCCAGCGCCACCGCGCTGGTGCCCACCGAGCCGAAGCGGCTGGAGTAGGTGCCGGAAGAGATCGACCACACACGGGTGAACGTGTCCATCTCGTCCACCACGGTCACGTCGCGCGGGGCCAGCCCCAGCTCGTCGGCGACGATCTGCGAGACGATCGTCTGGTGTCCCTGCCCCTGCGGCGTCGTGCCCAGGATGGCGATCACCCGGCCGAGCGGGTCGATCTTGATGGTGGCCGCGTCGATGGCCCCCGACTTCGCGAGGTACTCGGGCTTGGCCCGGAACTGGGGGTCGAGCGCGGTGGCGACGTAGCCCATGTTGGAGACCGAGGGATCGACCGCCAGCGCCAGGCCGATGCCGAAGTAGCGCCCGGCCGCCCGCGCCTGGGCCTGCTCGCGCTGCAGCTCGTCGTACTTCGCCACCGTGAGCGCCTTGTCGAAGGTGGCCTGGTAGTCGCCGCTGTCGTAGAGGCCGCCGGTGGGCGTCCGGTACGGGAAGCTGTCGGCTCCGATCAGGTTGCGCCGACGGATCTCGACCGGATCGATTCCCAGCCGCGCGGCCAGCAGGTCGATCATCCGCTCGGTCTCGAAGTAGAGGTGGCCGCAGGCGTAGCCGCGGTTCGGCCCGGTCAGGCTCTTGTTGGTCATCACCACCGAGGCGTCGACCTCGAGGTTCTGGAAATTGTACGGACCCACGAAGTTGCCGGTGGGGCGGAAGCTGCACCCGGGCTCCGGGCTGCGGATGTAGCCGCCGACGTTGTCGTACCACTTGAACCGCATGCCGAGGATGGTGCCGTCCTTGCGCGCCGCCACCTCGCGCCAGGCCACGCGGTCGGTTCCGCTGGACGAGGCCAGCAGGTGCTCGCGCCGGTCCTCGATCCACTTCACCGGCACCCCGAGCTTCATGGCGGCCAGCCCCATCAGGGCCAGGTACGGATAGATGCTGCTCTTGATTCCGAAGGAGCCGCCGATGTCGGGCGGCACGATGAAGCGCAGCCGGTTCTCCGGCAGCTGCAGCACCCGAGCGACGAGCGGGTGCATGATGAAGGGCCCCATGAAGTTGGACCAGATCGTCAGCACGCCGTCGATCGGCTCCCAGCGCGCGATCACCCCGTACGTCTCGATCGGCGTCGAGCCGTACTTCGGGAACTTGAAGCGCTCGCGGACGACCACGTCGGCGTCAGCAAAGGCCTGGTCGGGATCGCCGTAGACGAGTCGCCGGTGGCCGGCCAGGTTGGAGCCGACCCGGTCGTGCAGGATCGGCGCGTCCGGCTCCAGCGCCTTCTCCGGATCGACCACGGCGGGCAGCGGCTCGTAGTCGACACCGACCATCTCGGCGGCGTCCTCGGCCAGGTAGCGATCGCGGGCGACAACCACGGCCACCGGCTCGCCCACGAAGCGCACCTTGTCGATGGCGGCCGGGTAGTAGTGGACGGGCGTCGTCACCCCCACGCCGAACGGCTTGCACGCCTGGGCCACGTCGGCGCCGGTGATCACGCCGACGACGCCCTCCATGGCGAGCGCCGCCTGCAGGTCGTAGCCGAGAATGCGCGCGTGCGGGTGGGGCGAGCGGACGATCGCCGCGTGGCAGGCGTTGGCCACCGGCGGGTGGTCGTCGATGAAGGTGCCCCGGCCGGTCAGGAGCCGACCGTCCTCGACGCGCGGCACCGACTTGCCGATCCAGCGATCGCTCATGCGCGCTGCACTCTAGGCAGCCGACGGAAGGGTGTCAAGGGACCAGTGCCTGGCATCGAAGTTGCGACAACTCTACTCCTGATCTCACGACAGGAGAGAATTGATGACGACAATCGAGAAGTCCATCGAGGTCGAGGTTCCCGTGCGGGTCGCCTACAACCAGTGGACGCAGTTCGAGGAGTTCCCGAAGTTCATGGAGGGCGTGCGTGAGGTGCGCCAGATGGACGACAAGACCCTGCGCTGGTCGGTCGAGATCGGCGGCAAGGAAGAGCAGTGGATCGCCGAGATCACCGAACAGGTGCCCGACGAGCGCATCGCCTGGCGGGCGCGGGCCGGGAAGCGCAATGGCGGCGTGGTGACGTTCCACCGGATCGCCGACAGCCGCACGCGCCTCATGCTGCAGCTCGACTACGAGCCGGAGGGGGTCGTCGAGAACGTCGGCGACGCGCTCGGCGTCGTGAGCCACCGTGTAGCGGGCGATCTCCAGCGCTTCAAGGAGTTCGTCGAGTCGCGTGGCCGGGAGACCGGCGCCTGGCGTGGCGAGATCCGGCAGGAGCGCAAGACCGCCTAGCCCACCGGGCCCCGGGTTCGGCCGGCCGCCACCGCCGGACCCGGGGCCGCTGCTCCCACGAACGAATGTGCGCCCGCTCCGCGCGGGGTTCGCCGTAGGCTGGATCTCATGGCCGACGAGCGCCGGGTGTTCCTGTCGACGCTGCCGGCAGGGCGCGCCGAGCACCGGCTCGCGCTGGCGGTCGTGCTGGTCTCGGCCGCGATCTTCGCGACGCTGGCTCCGTTCGCCAAGGTGAAGCTGGCCCCGGTGGCGGCCTTCATCCCGATCTACGAATCGATCCTCGTCGTCACCGACCTGATCACCGCGGTCCTGCTCTTCGGCCAGTTCACCTTCCTGCGCGGCCGGGCCCTGCTGGTGCTGGCCAGTGGCTACACCTTCACCGCCCTCATCACCGTCGCCCACGCCCTCACCTTCCCCGGCCTGTTCGCTCCGACCGGGCTCCTCGGTGCCGGCCCCCAGAGCACCGCCTGGCTGTACATGTTCTGGCACGGCGGCTTCCCGATCCTGGTCATCGCCTATGCGGTGCTCAAGGACGAGCCCGGCGAGGCGCGCCGCCGCGCGGCCATCCCGGTGCTGGCCAGCGTGGCGGCGGTCGTCACCGTCGTGAGCGGGCTGACCCTGCTGGCCACGGCCGGCCAGGCCTGGCTCCCGCCGATCATGCGGGGCAACCAGTACACCCCCGTGATGGTCATCGTCGTTTCCAGCACGTGGGCGCTGAGCCTCGTGGCTCTGACCGTCCTCTGGCGCCGGCGGCCGCACACGGTGCTCGACCTGTGGCTGATGGTGGTGATGTGCGCGTGGCTCTTCGACATCGCGCTGGCCGCAGTCCTCAACGCCGGCCGGTTCGACCTTGGCTTCTACGCGGGCCGCATTTACGGGCTGATGGCGGCCAGCTTCGTGCTTCTGGTGCTGCTGATCGAGAACGGCCGCCTCTACGCCCGCCTCGTCGGCGCCAACGCGGAGCTGGCCACCGAGGTGGCCGAGCGCCGGCGCGCCGAGGCCGCCGCCGAGGCCGCCAATCGTGCCAAGAGCGAGTTCCTGTCACGGATGAGCCACGAGCTGCGCACCCCTCTCAACGCCATCCTCGGCTTCGGCCAGATCCTCGAGATGGGCGACGGCAAACCCGACCCCGAGAGCGTCGAGCACATCCTCCGGGCCGGCCGCCACCTGCTGGCGCTGATCAATGAGGTGCTCGACATCGCACGGATCGAGGCGGGCCGGCTGTCGATCTCGCTGGAGCCTGTGAGCGCCGCCGAGGTCATCACCGCCGCGCTCGAGCTGATGCGGCCCCAGGCCGCCGCCCGCGGCGTGCAGCTGCCGGTGACGGGGCCGACCACCGACGTGTACGTGATGGCCGATCGCCAGCGCCTGCAGCAGGTCCTGCTGAACCTCCTCTCCAACGCGGTCAAGTACAACGGCGAGGCCGGCACGGTCGCCGTGTCCAGTTTGACCGAGCCGAGGTCGGCGCGCGTCCGGCTCGCGGTCCGCGACACCGGGCACGGGATCCCGCCCGAGATGCTGGATCGCCTCTTCACGCCCTTCGATCGGCTCGACGCCGACGCCACCGCCATCGAGGGCACGGGGCTCGGCCTGGCTCTGTCCAAGCGGCTGGTCGAGGCCATGGGTGGCACCATCCAGGTCGAGAGCAGCGTGGGTGAAGGGACGACGTTCACCGTAGACGTGGCCGCCGCCGAGGCGCCGGGGGCCCGCGAGACCATCCCCGACATCCCGGGGACGCCGACAGGGCCGAGGGCGACGCGAGGCAAGATCCTCTACGTCGAGGACAACGTCGCCAACATCCAGCTCCTGCAGCGCATTGTCACCCGTCGCCCCGGCGTGTCGGTGCAAGCCTCGATGCAGGGCCGGGCCGCGATCGATCTGGCCCGCGCCCACGGCCCCGGACTCATCCTGCTCGATCTGCACTTGCCCGACATCCCGGGCGACGAGGTTCTGGCCCGCCTCCTCGCGGATCCCGACACCCGCGACATCCCGGTCGTGATCCTGAGCGCCGACGCCACGCCCGCCCAGATCGAGCGGCTCCTGGCACTCGGCGCCCGTGCCTACCTGACCAAGCCCTTCGACGTCACCGAGCTCCTGGCGCTCGTCGACGCGACGCTCGCCCCGAGGGGCCAGCCCTAAGGGCGCTCGTCCCCGGCTCTTTCGGTCTGTCCTCTCAGGCGGCCCGCGGCATCTTCTGGCGCTTCAGGGTCTCCATCTGCTCTCCGGCCTTCTCCAGCTTCGAGTCATCCCATACCTGATGGATCCGCGGCCAGATGTCTTCTTCTTCTTCCTGGATGTGATGCTCGAGCGCCTGCTGCAGCTCCTCGACCGTCTCCATCCACTCGTCGGCCGTCGGGTCGAGCTCACCGATCTCCTGGATCAGTGCTTCCGCCTCGGCGACTTCCTCCTGATGATGCCCCTGCCACTCCTTCAGCGTCTCGTCCTCTGATCCGACGTCCTGCGCCACGGGTCCATACAGCGCCGTCTCTTCCATCTCCTCGTGCACTTTCAGCTCCGGCTCGAGCTTCGCCCAGAGCTCCGCGCGCTGGCTCGCGCTCGCCGCCTGGATCTCCTCGAACGCCTGCTTGGCCTTCTCGTGTTCGTTCTTGAGCAGTTGGATCGCGTTCATCGTGATTCTCTCCCGCGCGGTGGTGCGCGAATGCCCGGTTGGTGGGTTCGACCTGCCTCGGCCGCGCTTCAAGTCCCCCGGTGAGCGCAAGCACCATGCCGCCGACGCGCACGGCGGGCCCTCCTTCTTCAGCTCCAGCGCCGGTGGGCTGCCGCGTCTCGGACTACTGCGTCAGCACGAACCCGCTGCCGCCCACCATTTCGCTGACGTGGGCAGTGCGGCCTAAATCGAAACCGCGGGACATGAGAAGTGCCTCAAGCAGGCGCCCCGCGTCCACGCTGAGTGTCGGGCCGAGTAGATCCGGACGCGCAACGCCGAGTTCGTCGGCCATCGAGGTCGTGAGCACCAGGGTGGGCATCGGCGCGGTCTGTTGCTATCCGGCTGGCGGGAGCGGACTGCGATCACGACCACGTCGTCCACCTGTGCGCCCCCGAGAGATCGGGATGACGTCAGGCTGCTTCGGAGGCGCTGGTGGCGCTGGCTCCACGCTCCCGACATGCTCCTGGTGATTTAGAAAGAGTTCGAGGAGCACTCCTTCAATGAAGCTGTCGGCGCTAACGCCGGCCATTTGGCCGAGTTTTTCGGCTGCCGTCCAGGCCTCCTCGGAAAGCACGAGGAGTCGATAACCACCGGACACGGAACTCGGCCTCCGCATGACATAGCTGCGTAGCATGTCAGAGGCCAACGACCTCGCGTGCGACTCAGCGGATCCACAGGTCCTGTCCGGTGAGGGCTGGCGAGTTGCGTGACGGCTGCGGGAACAGGGGAACAACAACGCCCGCAAAGTCTGCTTTCGAGGTATCTACTTGACTCGGCTCTACGAGTCTCCGGGGGAGGCACCATGACCGCCGATCGGAACGCACCAGCCGCGCTCGAGGGCGTCGTTGCCCTGTCCGCGCTCCTCGACTACCAGGCAGGCGCTGTCGTCAGCCGCACCCTTGTTAAGAAAGAGGGGGGTACCGTCACCGCGTTTGCGTTCGACGGCGGCGAGGGCCTGAGCGAGCACACCACCCGCTTCGACGCGCTCGTGGTGATCGTCGACGGCGAGGCCGAGATCTCTGTCGCCGGCAAGCTCCATCGCGTCAGCTCCGGGCAGCTGCTCCAGCTGCCCGCCGGCCAGCCCCATGCCGTCAAGGCGGTGGGCCGCTTCAAGATGGTCCTCATCATGATCCGCGACTGAGCGTCGACGACGACAACACCCAGGCGCCGCACTCGGCGCCAGAGATGCGGAGCCCGGCCGACTATCGGGCTGGCATCGGGGTGTAGACTTCCCACGTCATTCCCCCGCTACAAACTGGGGGAACATGCTGCGCCCGCCCCGGGCGCCAATAGGAGAATCATCCGATGTTCAAGCTCTTCCTAGCCGGAAGCGCCCTGTGTGCCGTGACTCTCGTGACAGCCACCGCTTCCGCCGACGAACTCACCCTGCTGCGCGAGGCAGACCCAGCGGCCACAGCATTAGAAGCCGACCCTGTTGCTCCCTACGTTCCGCCCACCCCACCGAACGAGCGCGATGTCCCTCTAACTCCGAGTGCCGAGAGCAGACGGGCCAAATCCCTGGACATTGACCTGACAGTGGACGGTAAGGGGTTCAAGGTTGGGGGGCGTGTGTCCGGGAACAAGGGAGTGTCCGGGGCGTGGCTGGGCGTCCAAATGCGCGACGATGGCATGACGCTGGAGGGTCGGCTCCAAGGCAACGATGGCCCGCCCCGCGACTTGAAGCTGAACGTCGGTCTCTTGCCGGGCTGGGCGAGGACGGCCGCGCGCATTTGGCTCATGCTGCCCTAACCGAGCCTCCACTGGCCCGCGGCCCGGCTGGCGCGGTGCTCAGGTTCCCATCATGGCGCGGAGCTTCGCTCCGTTCGATTTGAACCAGTCGAAAAGGATGCCCACGTCCCAGCCCATGCAGAAGTGGCGCACGCCCATGTCGAGGTAGGGCTGCGCCTGGTCCGGTGTGTCGATCTCCACGCGCGGCGCCACGCCCAGGCGCAGGGCGGTCTTGATCACGTGCGCTTCCGCCTCCTTCACGCGCGGGTGCTCCCACTGCCCTGGGATGCCGATGCTCATGGAGTAGTCGGCGGGGCCGAACTGCACCATGTCCACGCCCTTGACGGAGAGCATCGCCTCCAGGTGCTCCACGGCCGAAGCCTTCTCGATCATCACCGCCACCACCGCGTCCTCGAGGGCCTGCACGAAGGCGGGCGAGCCCACGTCCACCACGTAACCCACGTCGCGGCGCATGCCCACCCCGTGGATGCCGCCGGTGGAGGGCGTCTCCGCGCGCACCGCGCGCACGCACTCCCGCACGTCGTCCACCGTGCGCGGATCGGCAAACAGCACGTTCTGGATGCCAGCCCCGATGGCGCGGACCGCCAGGTACGTGCGCGGCTGCTGCTCGATCTTCATCATCGCCGTCATGTGCGGGAAGGCCTCCACCGCGCGCGCCAGGTTCTCCAGGGCGAAGAGGTCGTAGGGCGCGTACTCACCCACGAACTCCACGTAGTCGAAGACTCCGGCGCGCCCGGCCAGCTCGGCCACGGCGGGCCACACGGTGTGGATGTGGGTGCCGAAGGTCGGCTGGCCGGTGCGCAGCCGCTCGCGAAGGATGTTCGGACGCATATCGGGCTCCTGCTTGGCTAGTCAGGGTCATTGTGAAAGACGCCTTCATGTCGCGCGCATTGTAGAGCTTTTCGAGGAGTCGGATCGGTAACCCAGCCGTCCCGGCCCCGGCCTCACTGGCACGACGGTTGCCCTCTCCGGAAGCGTAACGGCAACAAGGCGGGCCTCGACTTGCGTCCGCTCGTTGGTGAATCGAGGAGGCATGGCTGCGGCAATGATTGCTGGGATTGGTGAGTCGAGAGGTCGATGAGTCGCCGATGGAGATGGACGCTCGGTGCCCTCGCCTTGCTGATCGTCCTCGTGACCGTCGTGCCGATCCTTGCGGCGGGGTCTCTGCGCCGCGTCGCCGAGCGGCAGCTCAACGCGTGCGTGCAGGGTTACAGCGCACGGATCGGTGGCTTGGATGTCCGTCCGCTGGGCCTGTCTGTTCACCTCCGTGACCTGGACATAGTGCAAGATGCCCATCCCGATACGCCACTGGTCAGGATTCCGCGAGTATCGACCGATCTCCGGCTAGCGCCCCTACTCCGCGGGCGCCTCGTGGCCGGCATTCTGGTCATCGGAGCCCAGGTCGACGCCGGGCGGGCGCAGGTCGTTCACGTGCTGGAGAATCCTCGGGTCGTAGTGAAGGACTGCACGCTGGCAAAACTGCTGGAGTTTATGCACGCCATCGATCTGTTTCGCCTCCAGGACGCATCGGTCGACTACGCCGAAGCTGGACCATCGACCCTCCGGGCATTGAACATGGACGTGCGAAACATCCGTATCGCGGCCTCCGGGCCGGACGTGTATCCGTCACCACTGACGCTGGAGGCTGTCATGATCGGCGGCCGGCTCCGCGTCGACGGCGCCGCTGACCTGTTGCGCGAGCCGTACCCAGCCTTCAAGGGCCGCCTGGAGCTGACGCGGGTCGCACTCGACCAGCTCGGTCCCCTTGCCGCTCCCTACGGGCTCAGCGTGACCCGGGGCACGTTCTCGGTCGCTGGTAGTGTCGAGTACTCGCCCGACGTCACGGTGGTCGACCTGGACTACGTCAACCTGGATGGGGTGCAGGCCGACTACGCCTACCGCAAGATCTCGGCCCAGCCGGTGAAAGAGGCGGCCGACCTGGCACGGCATGGGATCAACGTGCCAAACGTCCGTCTCGCGGCGCGGCGGATCAGCATCAACGGCGCCACGCTGGGATTCGTCAACGAGAGCGCTCGGCCCCGCTATCGCGTCTATCTGAGCGATATCGACGCTCAGATGGAGAACTTCACCAATCAGCAGACCGAGGCAACGATGACGGCTCGGGTCACCGCCCGCTTCATGGGAAGTGGTGAGACCGAGGTCACGGCCACGATCCGCCCCGGCTCCGACGGGCCAGACTTCCAGCTCAGCAGCCGCATCGAGCAAGTGGACGTACGACGCATGAACGACCTACTGCGCGCACACGGCGGAATCGACGTCGCCTCGGGGTTGTTTTCCGTGTACTCCGAGCTCCGCGTGAAGAACGGGCGCGTCGACGGCTACGTCAAGCCCCTGATTCATGATCTGAAGGTCTACGAGCCCCAGCTGGATCGTGAGAAGAGTGTCGGGCAGAGGATCAAGGAAAAGGCTGCGAACATCGTCAGCAAGCTACTTCGCAACCGCCAACGCCAGGACATTGCCACGATCACGCCCATCGTTGGGCCGCTCGAGAATCCGAAGGCGGGCACCTGGACGACGATGGTCAACCTCGTGCGGAACGCGTTCTTCAAGGCTATCCTCCCCGGTTTCGTCGGAGACGAGGCCGGGGCCAGTCGGTGAGAAGCGTCGGTCCGTGGGTTGGAGGCCGGTGAGCCGAGACGACGAGGGGGCTACGGGTTGCCCCGTAGCCCCCCGCCAGTTTGGAGCGGCCGACCGGATTCGAACCGGCGACGTCCAGCTTGGGAAGCTGGCATTCTGCCACTGAATTACGGCCGCTCGACGGCTGGTATTGTACCGCGGCCCGCTACTTGCCGTCCTTCAGGCTCATGTCGTAGGCGCGGATCAACTCGTCGCTGCGGGCCTTCCAGGTCAGCCGCCGGTTGGCGCCGTAGAGGTCGATCTGCTGGTAGAGCGGGATCGCGGGGACTTCCTCGATCCACAGCTTGTTGATGCGCTGGTACTGGGCGAGTCGCTTCTTCTCGTCCATCGTCGTCTGGGCTTCCTCGACCATCCCGTTGAAGTCCGGCGTTATGCCAGTTGACGAAGATGTTGGGCGACTTGAAGAGCGGCACGTAGATGGCCTCGGCGTCCATCGTCGGATGGCCCCAGCCGATCAGCCACACCGGACCGGCCTTGTGCACGTACACCATGCTGTTGAGGTAGTTCACGAACTCGAAGGTGCGCAGCGTGGTGCGAACGCCGGCCTTGTTGAGCTGGCCGGTGACCGCCTCGGCCACTTCCTTGTCGCGCACGTAGCGGCCCTGCGGGCCGTTCAGCGCGATGTCCACGCCGTTGGGGAAGCCGGCCTCGGCCAGCAGCTTCTTGCTGCGGGCGACGTCCTGCTTGATCGGCTTGAGCGATGGGTCGAACCCGAAGTGCATGCTGGGCAGCATGGTGGCCACCCGCACGGCCTTGCCGTCCATCACGCTCTTGATGATCTCGTCGGCGTCGATGGCGTAGGCGAGCGCCTGGCGGACCCGCTTGTCGGCGGTGGGGCCGGAGTAGGCGCCGGTCGGCTTGTGCTCGGCGTCCATCTGGTGCGTGTAGATCATGAGCTG
This sequence comes from uncultured Candidatus Rokubacteria bacterium, assembly GCA_963827505.1. Taxonomy (GTDB): domain Bacteria; phylum Methylomirabilota; class Methylomirabilia; order Rokubacteriales; family CSP1-6; genus AR5. The sequence goes on from CAWHBD010000002.1 coordinate 536,859, forward strand.
GATCGTCCGGATGGACGGCGCCGTGCTCAGGAAGATCTTGGGGTGCTTCTCGATGATGCCGGCCAGGTGGGGCGGGATGTTCACCGCCACGTCGATCTCGCCGTTCTGCAGGGCGGCCACCCGGACCGCGTCGTCGGGGATCGGCTTGAACACGACCGTCTTGATCTTCGGCGCCCCTCCCCAATAGCCGGGGAACGCCTCCATGACGATCTCCTCGTCCTTCGACCACCGCACGAACTTGTAGGGGCCGGTCCCGATCGGATTGCGCGAGATATCCGCCGTCGTCCTTGCCCGCGTACTCCTTGGGCGGGATAGATCGAGGCCTGGCGTAACGCGATGTGCGCCAGGAAGGTCGGCCATGGCTTCTTGGTGTGGATCTGCACCGTGTACGGATCGACGATCTCCACCCGGTCGATAGGCGCGAACGACGACGAGCCGCGCAGCTTGTTGGCCGGGTTGACCAGCCGCTCGATGCTGAACTTCACCGACTCGGCGTTGAAGTCCTCGCCGTTGTGAAACTTCACGCCCCGGCGCAGCTTGAACTCCCACGTGGTGGGCGCCACCAGCTTGGGCATCTCGGCCGCCAGCATGGGCACCAGCTTCAGGCTCTGGTCGCGCTCGAGCAGCGCCTCGTACATCTGGGCGCCGACGTTGCCCGCCGGCTGCTCCTGCTGGTTCATCATGTCGAGCGTCGTCGGATCGACGCCCTGGGCGATGATCACCTTGCCGGCCGGCGCCGCAGCCGCCGCCAGCGGCAGGGACAGGACCGAGAGGACGACGACGACACTACGCCAGTGACTCATCTGGGGACCTCCTCGACCGAGGGGATGGTTCGCGTTGAGTGGCGATACTTTATGGGCCGCCGGCGGAGGAGTCAAGATATGCTAGCGCCTCCTCCCGCGTGCGCACGATCCCCAGGTCCTGGGCCTCGCGGGCGCGGGCCAGCAGGTGGCCGACGACCGGACCCGGCGGCAGCGCGAAGCGGGTCATGACGTCCTCGCCGCGCAGCAACGGTGGTGCGGCCGCGGCACTGTCTGCGTCCCGCCAGCCGCCGAGCAGGTCGCGCAGCAGACCGGCCCGTCGCCAGACGGCCAGTGGCGAGGCACCGGTGACGGCGGCGCCGTCGACGAGCGCCAGCAGGAGCAGATCCCGCGTGTCGGCCCCGAGGTCACGGTAGAAGCGGTAGCGCGCCCGGCGCGTCACCGCCCCCACCTGCCCCAGGTGCATGGGGCGCAGGTGATGGCGCACCAGCCGCTCGAGCAAGGCGACGGCGCGCTCGGGCAGCCGCCAGCGCTCGCCGATGGCGCGGGCGCGGGCGGCCCCGATCACGTCGTGCTCGAAGAAGCGTACGCGGCCGCCCACCAGCCGCCGTGTTTCCGGCTTGGCCACGTCGTGGAGCAGCGCCGCGAGCTTCAGCACCGCCGCTCGGTCGAGCGCGCCGCCGAGCCCCTCGGTCAAGTGCCGAGCCAGCTCGTCCCCGAACGGCACCAGTGCCTCCAGGCGGGCCAGCACCCGGTCGCTCGCCTCGACGGCCTGTAAGGAATGCTCGAGCACGTTGAAGCGATGCGGCAACGGCTGGGCAGCCGCCCGCATCGGGGCGATCTCCGGCAGGATCACGGCCAGCAGTCCCAGCGCCTCCGCCCGGCGCAGCGCGCGGCCGGTGGCCGGCAGACGCAGCAGCGTTACCACCTCGTCCCGCACGCGCTCGACCGACACGCGGCCCAGGGCCGGCGCCGCGGCACGCACGAGCCGCACCGCCGCCGGCGTGAGCCGCAAGCCCAGCGTGGCCTCCAGGCGTACGGCGCGCAGGGGGCGCAGCGGATCGTCAGTCAGCACGCCGGGCCCGGCCGGCCGCAGCCGACGCCGACGCAGGTCCTCGAGGCCGCCCGTGGGATCGACGATTGGCGCCTGTCCGGCCGTCACCAGCAGCTCGAGCGGCACCGCCAGTGCGTTCACCGTGAAGTCGCGGGCGACGAGGTCGCCCTCCAGGCTGGGCGCCCGGAAATCGTTGAGGTCGAGCTGCAGGCCGGGACCGGCCACCCGGGCGGCGCCGCGCTCGGCGTCGAGCACCACCGCCGTGGCCCCGAGCCGCGCGGCGACTCGCTCGGCCAGGGCCAGGGCGCCGTGTGGCACCGCGAGGTCCAGGTCGGCGCCCGACCGACCCAGCACGGCGTCACGCACGGCCCCGCCGACGAGCACGACGTGGCGGGCATCGCGACCGGCCGCGAGCCGGACCGCGCGCAGGAGGGCCACTGCGGCTGGGGCCAGACGGTCGAGGCGGAGCTGGGGAGTGCGCGGGGCCACGGCGCCCCGCTCAGGCGAGGCCGAAGAAGCGGAGCGCGTTGTCGTGGAAGATCTTCTGCCGCACAGCCTCGTCGAGCCCACGCTGCCAGGCCCACCGCCGCTCCTCGTCGTAGTCATACGGAGTCAGCGGAAAGTCCGAGCCGAACAGCACGCGGTCCTGGTGGCGCACCAGATCCACGTCCGACACCGCGGTCGGATCCCCGCCCACGAACGGCGTGGCGAGCGGCGTCATGGTCATCGTCGTGTCCACGTACACGTGAGGGTACCGCGGTAGCAGGGCCAGGAACTCCGGGCTCTGGAAGGCGCCCATGTGGGCGACGCAGACCCGCAGCCGTGGGAAGCGGGCCATGAGCCGCGCGAACCGCTCGACGCCCGTGAACGGGTCGCGGTACGGCAGCGTGCCCACGTGCAGGACGAAGACGTGGCCGGCCGCCTCCGCCCGCTCGTAGACGCCGAACAGCCGCTCGTCGTCCACGTGAAAGCGCTGCACGGAGTGATGGAACTTGAAGCCGCGCAACCCGAGGTCACCAGTCGCCTCGCGGGCCACCTCATCGAGGTCGGGATCGTCGGGATGCAGCGTGCCCAGGGCGATCGTCTCCGGCAGCCGGGCCGCCTGGCCGGACAGCCAGCGGTTCAGCTCGCGTGCCATCCCCGGCTTGTGCGCGTAGGAGAAGAAGCAGAAGCGCCGCACCCCGCGAGCCCGGAGCGTGTCGGCCACGGCGTCGGGGTCGAAGGGATGGCTGGCCATCCAGCCGTGATCGGCGAACCAGCGCTCGATCGCCCGGGCCAGCCGCTCCGGGTGCAGGTGGACGTGGGCGTCGATGCAGGGAAACGCCGGGCCCGGAAACGCGGGCGCGGCCACCGCGGGCGACTCCTCAGCCGAGCTCGAGGCCGTTCGGCCCCACGCGGTACTCGACGATCTCGTCGGACATGGCGCTGCCGCGGTGCTTTACCACGCACAGCTTGCGGGCCAGCCGCGAGCCCTCGCGCTCGCTGCCGAGCACGATGATCGTGTTGGCGGTGGCGCCGATGTCCCCGGTGGCGACCTTGCGGGCCAGCAGATCTTCCAGCCGCGTCTCTTCGGTGGTGACGAGCAGCAGCGTGGTGACCTGGGTGTGGTCGTACAGGTGGGTGTCGATGAACTCGCGGTGCTTCCACACCGGCAGGCAGATCTCCATGCCCAGCGTCTCGGCGTCGCGGTGGATCGTCTTCCGGTACAGCTCGTCGAAGAGGTGGAACTGGATGGAGTCGGCGGGCGAGTCCATCGGCTCCACGCCGTCTACCACGATGCGGCGAGTGCCGGCCCCGAAGTGGAAGTACAGGAACGGCCGCACCGTGTAGAGCGCCTGGTTGTAGGTGGCCTTCCAGTTCCAGTCGTACTCCCAGCTACCGTCCGGCGTCGGCACCTGGAAGTCGCGCACCCGCCCCACCCACTTGAAGGCGTTGGAGTAGTAGGCGGCCATCTGGTCGGCCGGCGGGTACGGCTCCGTCATCGGCGGCACCGTGTGCGTCCACTCGCCCAGCGTCCAGCCGAACAGGCGCTCGGCGTACTCGGCGTGCTGCTGGGAGTCGCCACGACCGTTCATGTCGAAGACGACGCCGCGGGCGCCGTCGGCCGTCCGCCCGTGGTCGGCGAAGGTCAGGCCCAGGTGGGTCTTGCCGATGCCGGTGGCGCCGTAGACCACGGCGAGGGTGCCGGGCAGCAGACCGCCGCCGAGCATGGTGTCGAGCGGGGGAACGCCGGTCGAGACGCGCGCGCTCACGAGGCGTGATTCTACCATCCGGATGGGGAGCTTCTGGATCACGCGTTGCGGCCCTTCGTCGCGAACTGGCGTTCGTAGAGGCCGCGCAGCTCGGTCAGCGTGGTGGCCTGGCCGGCCCCCTTGTCCTCGCGGATGCGGGCGATGCGGGCGAAGCGCAGGGCGAGGCCGGAAGGATAGGTCGGGCTCCGCTGGATCTCGTTGTAGTCGACCTCGACGACGACCTCGGGTCGCACCCGCACGGTGTAGCCGTCGTCGTCCACGGCCAGGCCCTGCAGCCGCTCGGTCATCGCCGCGAACTCCGCGTCGGTGAGCCCCTTGAACGTCTTGCCTACCTCGGCGAAGCCGTCGTCGTCGCGCACGGCCAGGTGATAGTTCGACAGCCACCCGACCCGGCGGCCGGAGCCGCGGTCGGCGGCCACGATCACACAGTCCACGGTCTCGGCGGCCTTGAGCTTGAACCAGCGCTTGCCGCGACCGCCCGGCTCGTAGGTCGAGCGCGGGTCCTTGGCCATGACGCCCTCGTGACCGGCCGCCAGCGCGCGCGCGTGGAAGGCCCGAGCCGTCTCGGCATCGGTCACGACGGCGCGCTCGGCCAGGTGCCGATCGCCCGTGACCCGGCGCAGGGCCTCCCAGCGTTCGGCCTGGGGCGCGTCGATCAGCGAGCGCCCGTCGGCGAGAAGGCAATCGAAGAAGTGCAGGGCCAGTGGCATCTCCCGCGCGAGTGCCTCCACACCGTGTACGCGGCGGAAGCGCCGCATCAGCTCCTGGAACGGCAGCGGCCGGCCGGCGGCGTCGAGGGCGACGACCTCGCCGTCCAGGATGAACGGCGCATCCTCCAGCGATCGGGCAACGGCGACGACGTCGGGCAGGCTACGGGTGACGTCGGACAGCCGGCGCGTCCAGATGCCTACGCGGGTACCGTCGTGATGGACCTGCACGCGGGCGCCGTCGTACTTGAACTCCAGCGCCGTGGTCCCCTCGTGGGCGCGCAGGACCTCGTCGAAGTCGGTGACGATCTCGGCCAGCATCGGTAGCAGGGGCACGAACGGCCGCGGCGCCACCCCGGTCAGCGCCGGCTCGCCGCCGCTGCGCGCCAGCTCGGCGACGGCCGAGAGGTCGCCCAGGAAGAGCGCGGCCCGCCGCACGACCTCCAGCCGGACTACCGCCGCCGCAGCGATCGCCTCCAGCACGAGCCCGTGAGATACGCCGGTGCGCAGCTCGCCTCCGATGATGCGGCCGAGGAACTCTCGCTCCTCGGGCGTGGCCCGGGTCACGAGCTCGGCCAGCCGCTCCTCGCGCGTGCGGCGTGACCCGGCGCCGGCGGCCTCGGCCACTGACGCGAAGGCGGCGCCGACGTCGCGCACGCTGAGCGAGGCCACGGCGGCGGGCGGAACGTCGCGTGGCAGGCCGCGCACGCCCAGCACCCTGACATCGGAGGTGGGGAACGGGTGGGCGGTGAGGAAGGCCACGGCCAGCCCCACCTCGCCGGGCTCGACGGCGCCCAGGAACCCGGCCACGAGCCGGCGCTTCTCGAGGCGACCGGCCGTCGCTTCCAGCTGCCGCCCCAGGGCCGCGAACTCCGCGAAAGCCGTCACGGGGTCATTGTAAGAGGTCGCCAACGACGCTCGGTGCGGAGGCCGTCATTTGACTCTCCCCGCCCCCGCACACTAGGCTGCCTGCATGCGCCGCGTTTTCTACGACGCCGCCTCGCCGGCCGCCACGGCCGCCGCCGCGCTGCTCACCGACGAGTTCGACGTGCGGCCCCGGCCGCCGACGGCCTCGGTGGAGGGCGTCGTCCTCACCTCGGACACCATCGCCCCGGCGCCGGGGCCTCGGACCCGCCTCCTGGGCGTCGTGGAGGCCACGGCGCCGGGGCCGTGGCCGGCCGCCTGGTACGGCCTGGTGCCGGTCGGCGCCGGCCGGCCGCTCGTGGCCCGGGCCGTCGCCAACGCCTTCGCCGACCTCGACGCGGCCGCCGGCCGGGCCCGACTGGAGCGTGAACTGGGAGAGCTCAACGCGATCGGCCTGCAGCTGTCGGCCGAGCGTGACCTCGACGTCCTGCTCGAGACGATCCTGACCAAGGCCCGTGAGATCACGCGCAGCGACGCCGGCTCGCTCTACCTGGTCGAGGACGCGCCCGACGGGGGCCGACGGCTGCGCTTCACGCTGGCCCAGAACGCCAGCGTGGCGATCAACTTCCAGGCGGTCCCCCTGCCGCTCGACGAGACCAGCGTGGCCGGCTACGTGGCCCTCACCGGCGAGGTCCTGAATCTGGCCGACGCCTACCGCCCGCCCCCCGGCTCCCGCTTCCAGATCAATCGATGGTTCGACGAGCACGCCGGCTACCGCACGATGTCGATGCTCGTGGTGCCGATGCGTACGCCCCAGGGCGAGACCCTCGGCGCCGTGCAGCTCATCAACTGTCGGCCGGATTTCGACGGGCCGCTGCGCTCGGCGGCCGAGGTCGCGGAGCACGTGCGGCCCTACGACGACCGCCACGTGCGGCTCGTCGGCTCGCTCGCCTCCCAGGCCGCGGTGGCGCTCGCCAACCGTCGGCTGTACGACAGCATCAGCGTGCTGTTCGAGGGGTTCGTGAAGGCGTCGGTCACCGCGATCGAGTCGCGCGACCCAACCACCTCCGGCCACTCCTTCCGGGTCGCCGACCTCACGGTGGGCCTGGCCGAGGTGGTGAACCGGGCCGAGCGCGGGCCCTACGGCAGCCTGCGCTTCACCGCCGACGAGTTGCGCGAGCTGCGCTATGCCGCGCTCCTGCACGACTTCGGCAAGGTCGGCGTGCGTGAGCACGTGCTGGTGAAGTCCAAGAAGCTCTACCCGGGAGACCTGGACCGCATCCGCCACCGGCTCGAGCTCCTGATGCGCGACCTGGAACTCGGGGTCACGCGCCGCAAGCTGGACCTGGCGCTGCAGCGAGACCGGGGCTACGCCGAGCACGCGGCCAAGCTGGACGCCGAGCTGGCCACGGCCATCGCCGAGCTGAACGAGGCGCTGGACGTCATCCTCACCTTGAACGAGCCGAGCGTGCAGTCGCAGGACTTCACGAGCCAGCTGCTGCGCATCACCGCCCGCTCGTGGGAAGACCACCGAGGGCGGCGGCATACCCTGCTCACCCCCGACGAGGCCGGCGTGCTCGCCATCGGCCGCGGCAGCCTGACCGAGGCCGAGCGGCGCGAGATCCAGCAGCATGTCGTCCACACATTCCAGTTCCTGGCTCAGATCCCGTGGACGCGCGAGTTCCGGCGCATCCCCGAGATCGCCCGCTCCCACCACGAGAAGCTGAACGGCACCGGCTACCCGTTCGGCGCCACCGGCGACCACATCCCCGTGCAGTCGCGCATGATGGCAATCGCCGATATCTACGACGCGCTGACGGCCACCGACCGGCCGTACCGGAAGGCGATCCGGGTAGAGGAAGCGCTCGAAACCCTGCGGGACGAGCAGCGCACCGGCGCGCTCGACGGGGCGCTGCTCGACCTGTTCATCGACGCCCGCGTCTTCGAACGCGCCGACTGAGTCGGACAAAGCCCGCACGGAGGGAGCCCGCGGCCGTACGACTCGCTGCCGCGGGACTCCCCTACGCGTGCGTCCGGATGGCGGGCTCGGGAGCCGTGGCGGCGAATCCCGATGAAGGCCTCAGGCCGCGAGCAGATACACGGCGGCGGCCCAGGCGGCGACGGCGGTGAGAGCAAGAGCGGCACGGGCGATCTCGGTCGGCACCGAGGCCCGATGCGCGCGAGGCAGATACGTGCGACGCGCACGACGGTGATGGGCGGAGATCCTGGCGACCCTGCGCACGTGTTGAGTAGTACGCGGCAAAAAAAGGGCGCGGGACCGGCGGTTGGCGATCAGGCGGCGTTGCAGGGACGGATACGAGACGGCGTAAGCGTTCATGACGGCCTCCAGCATCGGCTTCGCACGGTCTGTCTCAGAAGCCCCGCAGCACGCCGACGACTTTGCCCAGGATGCGAACCTGGCGCTCGCGCGGATCGATGACGATCGGCGACATCGTCGGGTGCTCGGGCTTGAGGACGACGCGGTCGCCGTCGCGCTGGAAGCGCTTGACGGTCGCCTCGTCGCCCGACTCTGACTCCACCAGCGCCACGACGATGTCGTTGGCCTGGGCGCTGTCCTGACGGCGGACCAAGACGAGGTCGCCGTCACAGATGTGGGCGTTGATCATGCTCTCACCCCGCACCCGGAGGGCAAACATGTCCTCGGGAGCGGCCGGCAGCGCGCCGGCGGCGATCGGAAGGTCTCCCTCGCGGTTCTCCTCCGCCAGCAACGGCTGCCCGGCGGCGATGCGGCCGAGGATGGGGACCGACGGCCCCCCTGCCCGACCACCGGCGGCCTCGCTGAGCGTCAGAGCGCGGGCCGTACGGCCCGGGCCCGATCTGCGCTGCAGCATACCTTTGCGCTCGAGCGCACGGAGGTGATCGAAGGCAGCGCGGGGCGTGACGTGAAATCTCTCCCCGATCTCACGCACGGTCGGGGGGACACCGTGGCGCGTGGAGAAAGCCCGCATGAAGTTCAGGACATCGCGCTGCCGGGTGGTGAGCTCTCGCATCGATCCTCCCAGGCCCTCGACGATACTCAACCAGTGTTGAGCAGTCAAGCGAATAGTAGGAGGCGTACGAAGGACAGCCGGAGGGGCTTCTAGAGAGGAGCCGGCATCACGCCGGCTCCCACGGCTCGCAGACCGGGCACGTCCCGTACCCCTGTTCCCGGGCCTCGGCGACGCGCTTGAGATAGACCCGGTCGATCTCCGGAATGCGCGGCACCCAGCTGCACTCGCGGCGATGGAAGAGCCGGGAGCCCCGCTGCGCCACGAACGGCTCGCCGTGCTCGGGCTCGGCGGTGGAACCGATCGAGGTCGTCTCGGGACTGACCGGCTCCAGCTCCGACGGCAGCGGCACCGGCATCTCCGGTTCGGCGGCCGTCGTCGTGGGCGCGGTCTCGGGCGGTGGCGGATCCGGGTCGTTGATGTGCAGGTTCGTCTCGACGGTCGAGCGGAACTCGTCGCTGGCCCGACGGAACTCACGCATCGCCCGGCCGACCATGCGGCCCAGCTCGGGGAGCTTCGATGGGCCGAACACGAGGAGCGCCAGCACGCCGATCACCAGCATCTCCTGCAGCCCGATATCGAACATGGCTGCTAGGGTAACACGCAGCCCGCCCGCCGGAATCCGGCAGGCGAAACCTTTCGCGAATTGAGAAGGCGCTTACCGTGCCCGCCGGCCGGCCGGGCATTTCCGGCGGCCGGCGGGCCACGTGGGCGCACGGTTGCGGCACTCCGCGGCCGGGCACGAGGCTTGCTCGCCTCCTGCTCGCCGAGGAGGCGACGATGCGGCTTCGAGTTCTCGCGTTACACGATGCTGCTGCGTGCCGTCAGGAGGCCATGACCTCCTTGGGCTTCTCTTCCTTGTCCGTGTCGTGCACGACGAGACCGCATTGCACGATCTTGTAGAGGAGCGCCTTGTAGCTGATCTGGAGGAGGCGGGCCGCCTTGGCGCGATTCCAGTGCACGCGGTCCAGCACTTCCTTGATCGCCACGCGCTCGGCGTCGCGGGCGGCCTGGCGCGCGATGTCCTTGAGGCTGATCGGGGCGTCGGGATTCGGCCGGGGCTCCGGGGCCACGCCGCCGGGCCGGCCGCCCAGGCGGGCGCTGTTCAGGTTGGCGACGATCTCGACGTGCACCGGCCGCGCGCTACCGAGCACCACGATCCGCTTCACCGCGTTCTCGAGCTCGCGGATGTTGCCCGGCCACTGATAGTCGACGAAGGCCCGCAGCGTCTCTGCCGGCACGTCGACCGTGCGGCCGTACTGCGTGTTGAACGCGCGCAGGAAGTGGTCGACGAGCACGGGGATCTCCTCCCGGCGCTCGCGCAGCGGCGGGATGCGTATCTCGATGACGTTGAGCCGGTAGTAGAGGTCCTCCCGGAACTGATGCATGCGCATCGAGGCCTCGAGGTCGCGATTGGTCGCGGCGATCAACCGCACGTCGGTGTCGATGATCTTCTCGCCGCCGACCCGCGAGAACTCGCCGTCCTGGAGCACGTGCAGAAGCTTGGCCTGCAGGCGCAGAGGCATCTCGCCGATCTCGTCGAGCAGGAGCGTGCCCTGGTCGGCCGCCTCGAACTTGCCCGGCTTCTGACGATAGGCGCCGGTGAACGCGCCCTTCTCATGGCCGAACAGCTCGGACTCGAGCAGCTCCCCCGGCAGCGCGGCGCAGTTCACCTTGAGGAACTGTCGGGCCGCCCGCGGCGAGGCCTTGTGGATCGCGCGCGCCACGACCTCCTTGCCCACTCCGCTCTCTCCGCGCAGCAGGACCGTGGTGTTGGTCACGGCGACCTTGGAGACCAGGTCCCGGATCGGCTGCATCTTGCCGCTGCTGCACAGGCCAAGGAGCACATCACTCATGTTGGTCAGATCCCCCCGTGGGTTTCGTGAAAGTCGGTTTCTTCCACAGCATGGCTGCAGGGATTTGCAGTGGGTGTGCCAAGCATTTACCCACTACCTCTCCCCATGATTACAAGCACTTCGGACGAATCTGCCTGAATGTTTCCCTTAGATCTTTGTAGAAACAACAATAAGTCGGTGTAATATTTACGCAGACGGAGGGAAAGAGCATGGAAATCATGATCGTGGACGACGAGCCCCAGGTGGCCGAAGTGCTGGCTCGCTCGCTTTCGCGGCAAGGCCATCGCACGACCGTCGTGCACTCCGGGCAGGAGGCGCTCGATCAGCTCAACACGCTGCCGCTCGACGCCATGTTCCTCGACGTCTCCATGCCTGGGATGAACGGCCTGGACGTCATGGCTGCGGTCAAGCGGCTGAAGCCGGGGCTGGCCGTCGTCGTCATCACCGGCCACGCCACCGCCGACGAGGTCGAGCGCGTGAAAGAGCTCGGTGCCGTCGACGTCATCCAGAAGCCGTCGGCGCTCACCCACTATCATCAGGCCATCGAGCGGCTGCACCCCAGAAACAGCTAGCACGGCGTCGCCCGCTTCACTTGTCACGGTCATCCTGCGGCAAGCGGTCAGGATGACTCGGGAAAAGCATTCCCTCATTCGGCACGGCACGCCCACGGGGGCGCCCCGGTTGCCGTGTTCAACCGCCGCGCCGGCGAGCAAACGCGCAACGCACGTGTTCGGCACGCCTCTTGCGAACACCGACGACATGCAAGTGAAGGATCTGCATACGTCCACTGCCACCCGGCAGGCGCTGCTCGTCGAGAGCGATCCGGATCAGCGCCGCCGCGTTCTCGTCCAGCTCAGCCAACTGGGATACAGCCCGCTGGTGGCGAGCAGCGCGGAAGAAGCGCTCGAGTTGCTGGGCGACACGCGCGTCGCCTTCTCTGTCGTAGCGATCCGCCTGCCCGGGATGTCCGGCATCGAGCTCGTGCGCCGGGCGCCCGAATTGGCCGAGTCGGGGCCCGTCATCATGATCGCCGATGCCGGCCACAGCGCCCAGATCGTGGAGGCCATCCAGGCCGGTGCCGACGACTTCATCCGACGGCCCTACACCTCCGAGGATCTCGAGACCGCGATCCGAGCCCTGGTCAGCCGGCCCCGTCGGGAGCCGACTGCGGAGGCGCCGGTCGAGGACAGCCGCGAGCGCCTGCAGCGTGAGCTGGCCCTGTTGATCAGCCCCCAGATGCGAGAGATCCAGCAGGTGATCGAGCAGGCCGCGCGGGCCGACGTCACCGTGCTGGTGTGCGGCGAGACCGGCGTCGGCAAGGAGCTGGTGGCCCGGGGCATCCACATGCACTCGTCGCGCCGCCGGGCTGCCTTCATCAAGGTGAACTGCGCGGCGATGCCGCATGAGCTGCTGGAGAGCGAGCTGTTCGGCCACGAGCGAGGCGCCTTCACCGGCGCCCACCAGCGCAAGCCCGGCCGCTTCGAGCTCGCCGACGGCGGAACCATCTTCCTGGACGAGATCGGCGAGCTCCACCCGGCCCTGCAGGCCAAGCTGCTCCACGTGCTGCAGGACGGCGAGTTCTCCCGGGTGGGTGGCCACCACAACATCCGTGTGGACGTGCGGACGATCTGCGCAACCAACCGGGACCTCACGCGCGAGGTGGCGGCCGGCCGCTTCCGCGAGGACCTCTTCTACCGACTCAACGTCATCAATATCCTGGTGCCGCCGCTGCGCGATCGGCGCCAGGAGATTCCCGGCCTCGTCGACTACTTCGTCGAGCGCTACGCACGGACGTACCAGGTGGCGGCGCCCGAGCTCGGCGCCGACACCCTGCCGGCCCTCGTGGCCCATGACTGGCCCGGCAACATCCGCGAATTGGAGAACTTCATCAAGCGGATGATCGTGCTCCAGGACGGGACGATCGCCCGCACCCTGATCGCCCCGGCGGTGACCGCCCCCACCGCGTTGGCGCCGTTGGCCTCCATCAAGGGGCTCTCGCTCAAGGACATCTCCCGGCGCGCGGTCCTGGAGGCCGAGCGTGAGGTCATCGGGCGCGCGCTCGAGCAGTGCCGCTGGAACCGCGTGAAGACGGCCAAGATGCTGAAGATCAGCTACCGCGCCCTCCTCTACAAGATCAAGGACATGGGCCTCAAGCAGGACCCGGCCGCCAGCCAGGCGTGCTGACGATAGGAGGAGACATCCTGTGATCAAGCTCTTCGAGCCGCTCTCGCGGCCAGCGAGCGGCGTACGGCCGCGGGCCATCGCCGCATGACGAGCCAGCCCGGCCTCAGCACTTCCGCGCTGCTGGTGGGCATCGGCGGCGGCAGCGGCAGCGGCAAGAGCGCCCTAGCCCAGGCATTGGTCGCGGCCCTGGGACCTGGTCGCGCGGCGCTGCTCGCTCATGACGCGTACTACCGTGACGGCGCCGCGCGCTCAGTCGGGGCGCGGGCGATGGCCGACTACGACGTCCCCGAGGCGCTGGATCAGGCGCTGTTCCTGCAGCACCTTGGCGCCCTGCGGGCCGGACGTTCTGTCCGTCCTCCCATCTACTCCTTCACGATCCACCGGAGGGTCGGCGACGGCGTGGCGGTCCTGCCCCGCCCCATCGTCGTGGTCGAGGGCGTCTTCCTGCTGTGGGATCCGACGGTTCGGGCCCGGCTCGACCTCCGCATATTCCTCGACGCGCCCGAGCGGGTCCGGTTCGAGCGCCGCCTGGCCCGGGACGTCGGCGAGCGAGGCCGGACGCCCGAGGCCGTACTGACCCAGCTCGCCACGACCGTACGCGAGGCCCACCACACCTACGTCGAGCCTACGCGCGCCATGGCCGATCTCGTGCTCGGCACCTCCGGCCGGCTCGAGCCTCTCGCCGAGATCGCCGCTGCCGTGGTTCTCGATCGCTTCGCACGGCGCGGCGGCGACCGCGCGCGCATCGCCTCCTGAGCGCGGCAGCGCCGCGCTTCGCCCCCGCCGAAGGCACCGACCTCGCCGGTCGCCGGCCACGCCTGGGGTAAGCTGGAGCGACTTCCAATCGGGCGAACGCGAGGATTCGGCGATGGCGGGACGCGTGAACGGCAAGGCGGCGGTCGTGGTGGGCGGCGGCCAGACGCGCGGCGAGACGGTCGGCAACGGTCGGGCCACGGCCATCGTCCTGGCCCGCGAGGGCGCGCGCGTCATCGTGGCCGACCGCCACCTCGACTCCGCGCGCGAGACGGTGGAGATGATTACCGCCGAGGGCGGCCAAGCCTGGCCCTTCGAGGCGGACATCACGAGCGAGGACGCCGCCCGTGCGCTGATCGCCGGCGCCCTCGAGCGCCTGGGCCATCTGCACATCCTGCACAACAACGTCGGGGCCAGCCTGGCTCTCGGCGACGCCTCGGCGACCGAGCTGACCGAGGCGGCGTTCCAGCGCAGCTTCGACGTCAACCTCAAGGGCATGTGGCTGGCGTGCAAGCACGCGCTGCCCGCCCTGCGCGAGAGCGGCGGCTCGATCGTCAACATCTCGTCGATGGCCGCCCGCAACGCATACCCGCTCGTCGGCTACAAGACCACCAAGGCCGCCGTCGTAGCCCTCACCGAGAATCTCGCCGCCGCCAACGCTCGCTACGGGGTGCGCGCCAACGCAATCCTCCCTGGTCTCATGAACACGCCGATGGCGATCGAGGCCCGGGTAGCGCAGGGCACGAGCCGCGAGGAGGTCATCGCCACTCGTGACCGCCGCGTCCCCCTGCGCCGGCGAATGGGAACCGGCTGGGACGTCGCCTTCGCCGCGCTCTACCTGCACTCCGACGAGGCCGCCTTCGTCACCGGCGTCGCCCTCGCCGTCGACGGCGGCGAGGGTGTGAGCTGGGGAAGCTGAGTCGACTCCGGCCGAGTCCCACGCGCGGTGTCAGCGCTCCTTACACTCACCGGCTCCTCGCCGCGCCAAGTTTTCCCTTGACCTCTGGGTCCGCGCCGCGCGCCGGCAATGCTCACTTCCGGCGCACGAATCTGCCATCCGGACCCTCCCACATCCCGCGACCTACCCGACTCGCAGGCGGGCGAGCACTGCGGGGTCGGGGTCGACGCCGAGGCCGGGGGCTTGGGGGATGGGGATGCGGCCGTGGTGGGGGTGGATGGCGTCGCCGAGGGGATTTTCCTCGAAGTCGCAGTAGAAGCGCTCGACAAGAGATTCGCGGGGCATCGCGGCGATGCAGTGGATGGACGCCAGCAGGCCGGGGCCGAAGTACGCAGAGTGCGGCACCACCTCCACGCCGAACGCCTCGGCCAGCGTCATCACCCGGCGCAGCTCGGTCACGCCGCCGATCTTCGTGACGCTCGGCTGCGCGTACGTCAGCGCCCCCGCCTCGAAAGCGCGGCGGAACTCCCAGGCGGTGCCGTAGTTCTCGCCCGCCGCGGTGGGGATGCCGCCGCGGGCGCGGACCTCGGCCAGGCCGGCCAGGTTCTCGGGCGGCCACACCGGCTCCTCGAGCCAGTGCAGGTCGAGCGGGGCCAGCCGTCGGGCCATCACGACGGCCTCGGCCACCGTCCACGGACAGTTGGTATCGAGCATGATCGGCACCTCGCCGCCGGCCACGTCGCGCGCCGCCCGCACCTCCGGCACCGTGATCTCGTGCAGCTTCAGGTACCGATAGCCGCGCCCCAGCGCCTGCTCGGTGTAGTGGGCGACGGCCTCGGCGGCGCCGTAGCGCAACAGGCTCGCGTAGGCCGGCAGTTCGGCGCGCGGGCTGCCACCCAGCAGCCGGTAGAGCGGCAGGCCGGCGGCCTTGCCGGCGATGTCCCACAGCGCGATGTCCAGGCCGGAGAGCGCGTACATCGTGGGGCCGCCGCGGCCCACGCCGTGCAGCACGCGTTGCAGATCGTCCGTGAGGGCGGCGATCTGTCCGGGGTCGCGCCCGATGCACATCGGCCCCAGCAGCGTGTCGAGGACGGCCCTGGTCGCGTGGAAGATGCGATGCCCGAAGGCCTCGCCCCAGCCGGTGATGCCGGCATCGGTCTCGACGCGGACCAGCAGCATGTCGATGCTGGTCCGGGCCCGGCCGCCGAGCATCGGCGTGGCGCCGTCGATGACCATGGGCAGGTTGACGACGAGCGTCTCGACGCGCGTGATCTTCATCGCAGGACATCCTCGAAGGCGCTCATGAAGCGCTGCATGTCGGCGCGGGTGCCGAGCGTCAGCCGGAAGCTGCCGTCGATGACGGGCTTGCGAGCCATGCTGCGCACCAGGACCCCGCGCTCGCGCAGCGCCCGCACCACCCCCTCGAGATCGCGCGGCGGCCACACCAGCATGTAGTTGCCGCCGCCGGCGGCGTGCCGCACCCCGAGACGACCGAGCCGCTCGACCGTCCACTCGCGGGCGGCGGCGACCTCCGCCACGTATCGCCGCATGTGGTCGGGATCGGCCAGCGCCGCCTGCCCGGCCACGACGGCAAACATGTTGATGTCGTACGGGCCGGTGACCCGGCGCAGCCGATCGAGGACGGCGGCGGGCCCGATCGCGAAGCCCAGGCGGAGCGCGGCCAGGCCCGCCGCCTTGGACAGCGACTGCAGCGCGATCACGTTGGGCAGCGCCAGCGCCTCCGGCACCACCGAGCATCCCGTGAACGCCACGTAGAGCTCATCGACCACGACCAGCGTGTCCGGCGCCGCCCGGGCGAGCTCCAGGATGGTGGCCGGTGGCAGCAGGGTGCCGGTCGGGTTGTTCGGATTGCAGACGAAGAACAGCCGCGGTGCCGCCGCCAGCCGCCGGCGCACCGCCGCCAGCGGATAGCCGAGATCGTCGTCGTAGGGGACGGCCTCGATGCGCATCCCCTGCTGCTGGGCGCACGGCTCGTAGTAGCCGAAGGTCGGCTCGGTGGTCAGGAAGCACGCGCCTCGCTCGCCGTAGGCATCGAAGATCGCGTGGATCGCCGCGTCGACCCCGTTGAAAGCCTCGACGTGTCCGGCCGGGACCCCGAGCGTAGCGGTGAACGCCTCGGCAAGGCCCGCGTATTCGGGGTAGGTCGCGTACGCTGCCGGGGGCAGTGCGCGGATGGCCTCGATGACTTTCGGCGAGGGCCCGACCGTGCTCTCGTTGAAGTCCAGGCGCAGCAGGGGCCGCCGCCCCTCCAGCGGCGCGACGTACGGCGTGAGCGCCTCGACCTCAGGTTTCGCTCTCAACACCGCGCGGGCGCCAGCTACGGCAGATCGAGCGTGGTGACGCGCCGGAGCTCGCGACGGTACTTGGCGTCGTCGAACGGTGTCGCGCGGTGCATCGTGGCGCGGTTGTCCCAGATCACGAGGTCGCCGACCTGCCAGCGATGACGGTAGACGAACTCGCGCTGGGTGGCGTGCTCGATGAGGTCGTGCAGGAGCAGCCGCCCCTCGGGCACCGGCCAGTCGACGATCCGCGAAGCGTGGGAGGCCACGTAGAGCGACCGCCGGTCGGAGCGCGGCAAGGTCCGCACGAGAGGGTGGAAGGCGCCCTTGAGGGCCTCCGCCTCGTCGGGGGAGAACTCGAAGCCGAGGATCTGGCGCGAGTGGGCGATCGAGTGATGCACGCGCAGCCCCGCCAGCCGTGCCTTGGCGTCGGCATCGAGCGCGTCGTAGGCCGCGCGAGTGTCGGCGAACTCGGTATCAGCGCCGAGGGCGGGGACCACCTTGGCCGAGAGCATCGAATAGCGGCCCGGCGGATCCTGGAAGGACGCGTCGGTGTGCCACAGCCGGTTGCCCAGCGAATACATGCGGCGCCGGTCGCCGGACTGCATGATGCCGCCGTCTTCGTCCAGGTTCGAGATGTCGGCCACCGCCTCGTTGCCGAGCCGGCTCTTGACCAGGACCCGCGCGCCCGTCTTGGTGTGCAGCTCACCGTCCAGGCGCCGCGCGAACGCGAGTTGCTCCTCGTCAGTGAAGGGCTGGTCGCGGAAGACGAGCACGGCGTACTCGTCCATGCCCGCGCGGATCTCGGCGAGCGTCTCGGCGTCGTGAACGGTCCGGAGGTCGACGGGGCCGACCTCGGCGGCGAAGCACGGATGGATCTTGCGGAACGTGAGCGCCATGGACCGAGACTAGGCCCTGGCCGGGCCGGGAGTCAAGCGGCCGACCCGAAAGTGCTGTTGCTACATGAAAATGTCATGGGGTAGCTGCTCCGTGAAAAGGTCATCCCGCCATGGAGACCATCACGATGAGCCGCAAGGAAATCCCCCGGGCAGGGCTGGTGCAAGCCGCCCTGGCGGGCCGCATCACGAACCGGGAAGGCGCTCAGGCCCTGCACCTCACGATCCGGCAGTTCCAGCGGCTGAAGCGGCGGGTCCGGGACGGCGGCCCCCTGGCCGTGCGGCATCAGGGGCGCGGGCGCCTGTCGCCGCGGCGGCTGCCGGCCGCGGTGGGCGCCCAGGTGCAGGCCCTGCTGCAGGATCGCTACGCGGGCTTCAACGACACCCACCTCACGGAGAAGTTGCGCGAGCGGCACGGCGTGGCGATTTCGCGGGAGTCCGTACGACGCCTTCGGCAGGCCCTGGGCTGGCCCGCCGTGCATCGCCGGCGGCCCGCCCAGCATCGCGCCCGGCGGCCGCGGGAAGCCGCCGCCGGTCAGTTGGTGCAGCTCGACGGCAGTCCGTTCGACTGGCTGCAGGGCCGCGGGCCGGTCATGACGCTGCTGGGCGCCATCGATGACGCCACCTCCGAGGTGGTGGCGCTGCATTTCCAGCCGACCGAGGACCTCCATGGCTACGCCACGCTCGTGCAGCAGATGGTCACGACCTATGGCCTGCCCGTGGCGCTGTACGGCGACGGCGTGAATATCCTGGTGCGCACCGACCGTCACTGGAGCCTGGGCGAGCAACTGGCCGGGGTCCAGGCGCCCACGCACTTGGGCCGCGTGCTCCAGGACCTGGGCATTGGCTATATCCGCGCCGCGTCGCCCCAGGCCAAGGGGCGCATCGAGCGCCTGTGGGCCACCCTGCAGGATCGGCTCGTGAGCGAGCTGCGCATCGCGGGCGTCGCCACCCGGGCCGCCGCCAACGCCCTGTTGCCGAGCTTCCGCGTCGACTTCAATCACCGCTTCGCCCACCCCGCGGCGGCGCCGGCCGTGTGGCGCCGCCCGCCCGCCGATCTGCCGCTCGTGCTGGGCTGTCGCTACCGGCGCGTCGTCGGCCGCGACAACACGGTGCGGCTGGGCGGCCGGCTCATCGCCATCCCGCCGGGGCCCCATCACCGCTCCTTTGCGCGCTGTCGCGTGGAGGTGCGCGAACTGCTCGATGGGCGGGTCGTCGTCTTCTACGACGGCCGCCTCATCGCGCAGCAGGCGGCCGGCCCGGACTTCACCCTCGTGCCGCAGCCCATCACCCGTGCGCCCGTGCGCCCGCCGCCCCGCGCCCCCCGCCGCACCTTGCAACACGCCCTCGAGGCCTTGGCGGCCGCCACCCCCCGCCGCCCGGCCCGCCATCCCTGGCGCGCCTCCTTCTCGCTGCGGGCCCCGATCAAAACCCCCCTCCCTCACCGGGCATGACATTTTCACGTTGCAGTACCCACGACATTTTCATTGACCAGCGACAGCGGCCGACCCGAAAGCCGAGATCGAGCCGGCTCACCGGCCCACCTCAGTGCGGGGCGGTGGTGGGGCGAGCACATAGACGTGCGCCTCGTAGGGGCCGAACGAGTCGGTGAACGCCGTTCCCGTGGCCACCAGCGTCCTGTTCTCGGCATCGACGGTCACGAGGCCGGGCGCGGTCGCCCAGGTGAAGGTTGCGGCCGTCCGGGTATTGGTCGTGTTGTAGGCGAACACGTAGCCACGCCCGTTGACCAGCTTGACCTTCGTCCGGATCGCGGTCGGGTTGGAGTTGCCTCGCAGCGCGCCGGGCGCGTCGTCGGCGAGGAGCGCGGGCTCCAGCGCGGCGATCTCGTTGACGCGGACTTGAGGTTGTTCAAGTAGCCGGTCTTCTCCGCGCACCAGCCCGCGCAGACGGACGCCAGCGCGTCGTCGCCGAGGCTCCACCACCAGAGCCCGCTGGCCCCTCGACGATGGCCATCCAGGCATGGTTGCGCATCTCCAGCCGCGTGGGGAAGCGGCCATGGGCGGTGAATGCGAAGAACTGCAGGAGGGTCATGACCGGCCGCGCGCCCTTGACGGCGTCGCGGGACCGGGCCGTCCAGTCGGCGACCTGGCGGTGGTTGTAGCCCCCGGCCGGCTCGGCGCCAAACACCGGGTACGGACCGGTCGAGATGATGTCCGCGCTGTCGCGCCAGCGGACGAGGTCGGGGCTGCCGACGTTCGTCGAGAACGTCAGCGTGCCGGGGTCGAGGCGCCGCAGCCGGTCGTACTGGGCGAACGCGCCCGGGATGAGGGCCGACAGGCACTCGTCGATGGTGTAGTGGCCACCGAGACCGGGGTGGGCGCCATGTCCCGCACGTAGGCGTCAGAGCCGTTGATCCGGAAGTTGCTGGCCGGCCGGAACCTTGTCGAAGCAGTTACCGGTCTGCAGGTACATGACCCCGCGCCTCGGCAGATTGGTCATGAGCGCCGTCATCGCGTCGGCGGGCGCCTCGCCGTACCAGTAGTTCAGGTAGAAGTTGATGTTCATCCCGAGCAGCCGGCGCTCGCCGGTCGGCGATCACACCTGGCTCTCCCAGAACGCGTCCTCGGCGCCGTAGCCGGACCCGGAGTCGTAGACCCCGAGCACGAAGCGGGGCGTGCCCCGCACCAGCACCCGGTTCCTGGCGTCGAACGAGATGTTCATCGACTGCCGTGCCGCCCCGGACGCCCGCGAGACCCGGTAACCCGGATAGCTCGCGATCGTGGCGTGGCTGCTGGCGTCGATGAGCGAGAACGTGGCCAGGTAGGGACGGCCCATCTGCATGGCCCCACCCTCGAGCTCGGCCACCAGATTCGCCGCCGCCGGGTAGTGCTGGCTCACCAGCACCTGCTCGGTGGCCTCGTCCCGGAGCGTGCCGGCCACGCGGTAGCGGCCGAAGTCGCCGGGCGCCGTCACCGTGACGTCGAACTTCAACGTCGACGACTGGTCGTCGAAGAGCATGCCGCGGAAGTTCGGGTAGAGCATGAATGCCTCGAGCATCTGGGGCTGCTCCCGCTGCAGCTGCACGTCGTCGAACCAGGCGGTGCCGGGTGCGTTGTTGTCGTTCTCGAGCTTGATCGTCACCGTCGCGTCCTGGGTGACGACGAGGTTCGGCAGCTGGAAGAGTGTCCGGTCCCGCGTACCGGAGATCACGTCTGTCGTCTTCCAGTCATGCACGGCAGGCCGGAAGTCGAATTGCAGCCGCACGCCGCTGCTGGTGCCGCTGCCGATCCCCTCGGTCCTGATCCAGCCGGAGAGCCGGTAGGTGCCCGGGCGAAGCTGCAGCGTCTGACTCGCGGTGGCGAAGCGCCCGGCCGCCCGGTAGCTGAAGATGCCCGAATGCTGGACGAGCTGGTCCATGCCCAGCCCCGACCCCGCCGTCCACGACGCCGGTGCTCCTCCGCTGAGGGTCTCGAACCCGCCGTTGGCCAGAAGATTGGGCCCGAGGGTCACCGTGGGCAGTGCCGTCAACCCGCCGCCGACAAGCGTGGTCTCTCCGAACGCGAAGACGGCGCTGGCGAGTGCCACGAGCACAGGACCGAGCGTCGCCGCCATCCACCGCTGCACTACCCACCCCCGCCGAGAAGTTCTTGCCTTCCCGGGCGGCGTCGGCAAACGATGCGCCACCTCTCCTCACGTGCCCTAGGTCCTCGTCGGGGAATGCAATGGCATTTCTACGATCCGGTCGAGCGATGCGCGGCTGACGGTCCCGGAACGTCGTGCGAACAGGCCGGTCGACCGCGAGCGCACACGGCATCCTTGCGGCGCGAGGGCCGCCAATGCCATGGTGGATCTGACCATGCCAGGGCTCCCCCGCCCCGCCCCCGCTCGCCTCGACCTCCTCGCCGCGCTCGCCCTGGCCGCCGTGACCCTCGTCGTCTTCGCGCCGGCGCTGGGCCACGGATGGCTCGACTACGACGACGATCAGAATTTCCTGCGCAACCCGCACTACCGGGGGCTGGGGGCGGCCCAGCTGCGCTGGATGCTGGGCGGCGTCATCATGGGCCACTGGACACCGGTGACTTGGCTGACCCACGGCGTCGACTACGCGCTGTGGGGCATGAACCCCGCCGGCTACCACCTCGGCAACATCCTGCTGCACGCCGGCAACGCCGTGCTCTTCTTCGTCCTGGCGCGTCGGCTGCTCGCCGCCGCCCGGCCGGGCGTGGGCGCGGGGCCGCTCCGCCTCGGCGCGCTGGCCGCCGCCCTGCTGTTCGCCCTGCACCCGCTGCGCGTGGAGTCGGTGGCGTGGATCACCGAGCGACGCGACGTGCTGGCCGCGCTGTTCTACCTGCTCTCGGCGCTGGCGTGGCTGCGCTCGGCCACCACCGAGAGCGCTCCCCGGCGCCGGTGGTATCTGGCCTCGATCGCGCTGTTCGCGCTCGGCCTGCTCTCCAAGTCGATGCTGGTATCGCTGCCCTTCGTCCTGCTCATCCTCGACGTCTATCCGCTGCGCCGGCTCGACCCGCGCCAGTGGCGTGCGCCAGCCGCGCGCCGGGTCTTGCTGGAGAAAGTGCCCTACGTGGTGCTCGCCGTCGCCGCGGTGGTGATCACGAGCCAGACCATGCACGCCACCGTCCGGGTGACGCCGCTGGCGCTCTATTCCCCGGTTGCGCGGCTGGCGATGGCCGCCTACAGCCTCGTCTTCTACCCGTGGAAGACCCTGGCCCCGCTCGACCTCGTGCCGATGTACGAGCTGCCGGTGCGGGTGTCGCCGCTCGAGTGGCCGTTCCTGCCGGCCCTCGCCGTCGTGGCGGGCGTCACGGTGGCGCTGGTGGCGGCGCGCCGACGATGGCCGGCCGGGCTCGCCGCGTGGCTGGCGTATGCCGTCACGCTGGCGCCGGTGAGCGGCCTCATCCACGCGGGCCCTCAGATCGTGGCCGACCGCTTCGGCTATCTGCCCTCGCTCGGGCTGTGCTTGCTCATCGGTGGCGGGGTGATGGTGGCGGCCAGCCGTCCCCGGCTGGCCAGCGTGGCCCCGCTGGTCGCGACGGCGTGGATCGCCTGCCTGGGCGCGATGACCTGGTGGCAGGTGCAGGTCTGGCGCGACACCGACACGCTCTTCCTCTACACGCTCGCCGTGGAGCCGGACTGCGGCTGGTGTCACGCTCAGTATGGCGGCACCCTCGGCAACCGCGGGGACTTCGTCGCCGCGATCCCGCACCTGCAGCGCGCCGCCGACCTGCGCCCGCATCGGGGGCGTGACCAGGCCCACGCGGGCCAGGCCTACCTGCGGGGCGGCCGCGCCGGCGACGCGTTACCGTACTTGCAGCGCGCGGTCTCCCTCCAGCCCGACAACCTGGACGCGGTGACGTACCTGGGGCTAGCCCTGCTCGAGGTTGGACGCGCCGCCGACGCCGTGCCCCACCTCGAGCGGGCACGCGCCGCGCGCCCCGACGCGCCGGAGCCGCGGCTGGCCCTCGCGCGCGCTCACGCGCTGCTCGGACGCCCGACCGAGGCCGCGCCGCCGACGCGCTGAGATTCCCTCCGCCGGGATCAGCCGCGGCGGCGCCAGCGATCCAGGAGGCGGCGCAGCCAGTGGCGGGGACGGACGAGGCGCTTGGCGTGCAGCGAGCGCGCGGTCAGCTCCAGCCCGACGTGATCGACCCGCTCCAGCGCAGTGACGTCGGTGGCGTCAAGCCCGGCGCGGGCGGCCGCCCCGCGCGGGTCGGCGGCGAAGGCACGCCTCGCGTCAGCGTCGAGATAGAGCCTCGCCAGGTACGCCTCCAGCGACGCGCTCATGCGGCCGCCCGCTCACGCCCGCCGGCCAGCGCCGCCCGCGCGCGAGCCAGCTCGGCCAGCAGGGACGCGATCGGCGGATAGTCGCCGTCGCGCTCGAGGATCACGGTCAGCGGCTGGGGCGCGCGGGCCGCCAGCTCGGCCAGGAGATCGAAGACCGCCGACGGCACATCGTGACGATGATCGTCGAGCCGCCGCCGCGCGTCGCCGGGCGCGCCGATCCAGCCGCCGCCAGCCAGATGCACGATGCGCACGCGCGCGAGCGGCAGCCGGGCCAGCGCCGCCCGGGCGTCGAAGCCGAAATTGAGGGCGTTGGCGTGGAGGTTGTGGAGGTCCAGCAGCAGCTCGCCGCCGGTGGCGGCGAGGGCGTCGGCGAGCCACGTCGGTTCGTCACGGTCGCTGCCGGGCGGGTCGATCAGCGTCGCCACGTTCTCCAGCGCCGGCGCGGTGCCGACGATGGCGCGGGCGCGCGCGACGTTAGCGGCCAGGCCGTCGAGCGTGGCGTCGCGACGCGGCGGCGCCGCCAGGTGGCCCAGCTCGAGGCCGCCACCGCGCACGAAGGCCAGGTGCTCGGACCACGCCTGAGGCTCGACGGCACCGACGACCCGCGCGAGGGCGTCGAGCCGGCGGCCGTCCACCGGCGCCGACGAGGCGAGCCCGAGCGAGACGCCGTGCAGCACCAGCGGGACCTGGATGGCCAGCGTGCGCAGCGCGCGGAGGGTCCGGCGGCCGGCCCCGAGGTAGTCGTCGGCGATCACCTCGACCACGTCGATCCGGTCGAGGTGGGCGAGGATTCCGGCCGCCAGCTCCCCACGCCAGCCGAGGCCCACGCGATCCGGTCCGACCATCAGTCGCCGCCTCCACCACCGCCGCCCCCACATCCGCCGCAGCCGCCGCCCCCGCCTCCACCACACGACGAGCCACACGAGGAGCCGCATGACGACGTCGCCGACGACCCACCGGACGTGGCCTTCGGGTACAGCACCTGCGCGTACCCGAAGGTCGAGCGCGGCAGCGCGGCCAGACCGAACACGGCGGCCAGCAGCACGACGTCGGCGCTGGCGCCGCCTCGACGCAGGCTCGGCGCGCGAGCGCGCAGCCGCACGAACAGCCGCCGCAGGTCGGTCAGCAGCGCGCGGCCGCGGGACGTCAACCGCGGGGTGGCCACCCGAACGGCCAGGATGCCGGCGACGACGGTCAGCACGACGAGGAAGAGCACGTTGCTTCGCCCGCGCAGCGAGCGCGACGCCGATCTTGGCCACCGACATCCCGATGAGCACCACCAGCGCCGCCCCCAAGAGGCGGCGACGGGCCGAGCGTCGCGCGGCATCGGGCACCAGGCCCAGGGCCGCGAGGCGGCGCTCGTAGTCCGCGCAGACGGCGGCGAGCTCGTCGCTACCGAAAACGGTCGTCGCCAGGTGTGACTGCTCGAAGTGGCGCACGAGGGCCAGCTCGAGCGGGTGCTGGGGCTTGGTCAGCTGCGCGGGGGCGAGCACCGTGCGGGTCGCCTCGTCGGCGACGAGCAGGCCGCGATCGATGAGGGCGATGGTGGCCACGCGCAGCGCCTCCGGCTTACCGCCGCGCAGGTAGGCGATGAAGTACGCATCGCCAGTGTCGATGCGCGGCGCTGAGCCCGACTCGCCGGCCTCCCGGGCGACGTAGAGCAGCCCGAGCGTGACGAGGGCGAGGAGCGTGTAGAAGACGAGGAAGTCGGGGCCGGCGAGGTCGAGCGGGTTGCGCACGCCTCAGCCCAGGGCGCGCAACCGCGCTCGCATCGCGCCCGCCAGCGCAGCCAGCTCGAGCAGCGTCTCCCCGGCGACGCCGGGCGGCAGCGTGCCGGTCTCGCGGGCCTGGCTCATCCGGATCAGCGCGGCCTCGATCAGCGGCCCGCCGACGGCCTGCGCGACCTCGCGCAGCGCCGCCTTCGGCGAGGGCGCCCGGCGGCCCTCCAGGTCGAGGAGGCTGGCGGCCGCGGTGCGGAGCGGGGCCGCGGCATCGGCGACGACGGCGACCAGCTGCTCCTCGCGCGGGCTCCGCTCGACGTAGGCCGCGCGCAGGCGCAGGGCGAGGTTCAGCAGCACCTGGTTCACGCGGCCCACCAGCGCCGCCCGCGACGGTGCCAGCGTCGCGAACGGATCGCGCCCCCACAGCACGCGGTGGCGGCGGCGCACGTCGTCGAACTTCTGCGCGAAGGCCTCGGCGGCGGCGGCGACCTCGTCGGCGAGCAGGAACATCGCCCGCAGGCGCACGGTGGCGTGGGCGTGGCGCACCGCCTGGCCCACCTGGTCGGCCTGGGTGCGCTCGAAGGCGGTCAGCACGAGGATGACGTTCAGGTCGGAGGTGGCGCGCAGCGCCGCCTCGGCCGCGCTGCCGAAGAGCACGACCGACTCCAGGCGGTCGACGAAGGCGGCGCGGGCGGCCGCGACAAAATCGTCGAGAGCCGCGGCGACGTCGGCGGGCAGGTCGGCGAGCAGCGTCGCCACCGGCTCCGTCATGGCGTCGTGACGCCGGCCAGACGCGCGAGCTCCTTCCACGAGCCGACGACGACGTCGGCGGCGCCGGCCGCCGCGCCGTCGGGGGCGTACAGCACCGTCCGCATGCCCACCCCGCGGCCGCCGGCGATGTCCGACTCCACACTGTCCCCGACCATCGCCGCCTGGGTGGGCTCGAGCCCGAGCCGGCGCAGCGCGATGCGAAAGAGCGGCGGCTCCGGCTTGCCCACGACGATCGGCCGCACGCCGGCCGCCGCCCTCACCGCGGCCACGATGGCCCCGCAGCCCGGCAGGAAATCGCCGTCCTCAATCGGCATCCGCGGGTCGACGTTGGGCGTCACCAGCGGCGCTCCGGTGGCCGCGGCGCGGGCGGCGGCGGTGAGGCGCTCGTACGAGAGGTCGAAGTCGTTGCCGACCGCCACCACCGTGGCTCGCCGGTAGTCCTTCACGGCGATCACCTCGTGGCCGGCGGCGGCGACGACCGCGGCCAGCTCGGGGGCGCCGATGACCAGCACGCGCGAGGGGCCGTAGCGCTCGGCCACGACCTCACCCAGGATCTCGAGCGGCGTGAGCGCGTGCTCGACCCACTCGAGCCCCAGTCCGCGCAGCTTGTCGCGCATGTCGGCGCCGGTCGCCCGCGAGTTGTTGGTGAGGAAGGCCACACCGCGCCCGGCCCGGTGCAGCGCGGTCAGCGTCTCGCCAGCGCCCGGGATCAGCGTGGCGCCGTGCCAGACACAGCCGTCGAGATCGAAGACGAAGCCCCGGCAGTCGGCGAGCACGCCCTCAGTCGCCCGAGGTGCGGCGGAACTCGTCGGCGGCCTCGGCGTAGACCTGCTCGGTGCGCTCGGCGATCGACGCCCACGAGAAGTGCGCCTCGACGCGGCGCCGCCCGGCCTGACCCATGGCCCGGGCCCGCTCGGGATCGGCGAGCACGCGGTTGAGCGCGTCGGCCAGCACGTCGGGCCGGGCCGGCTCCACGAGCACGCCGGTCCGCCCGTCCTCCACGACCTCGACGATGCCGCCGACGGCCGAGGCCACCACCGCCGTCTCGCAGGCCATCGCCTCCAGATTGATGAGGCCGAACGGCTCGTAGACCGAGGGACAGGCGAACACGGCCGCGTGGCTGTAGAGCTGGGTCACCACGGGTACGGGCACCATCTCGTTGATCCAGAGGACGTTGGGCATGGTCGCCACCGTCCGCCGCAGGCGCTCCTCGATCTCGGGCGTGTCGGGAGCGGAAGCACACACCACCACCTGCACGCCGGCCGGCAGCCGACGGGAGGCCTCGAGCAGGTGGAAGATGCCCTTCTGATCGGTGATGCGACCGACGAACAGCACGTAGGGCGCCCGGACGCCCAGCCGATCCAGCGCGTCGCGCGCCGCCGTCCGCTTGAAGAGGTCGGGATCGATGCCGTTGTGGATCACGACCACCCGAGCGGGATCGGCGCCGAAGTGGGCGAGGATGTCCTCGCGCATCTTGTGGGAGACGGCGATCACCCGGTGGGCGGCCTCCACCGCGGTCTTCTCGATCCACGAGGACACGAGGTAGCCGCTGCCGAGCTGGTCGGCCTTCCACGGGCGGAGCGGCTCCATGCTGTGCAGGGTCACCACCAGCGGGATCCGGTGCAGCTGGCTGATCCACAGCGCGCCCATGTCCGCGTACCACGTGTGGGCGTGCACCACGTCGGCGTCGACCGGGTCGCGGGCCATGGCCAGGCCGATCGAGAGCGTCTCCAGGGCCGGCGCGTAGCGGACGTCCTTGCCGCCCACGCGGTCCCACGGGGTGTAGCCGCGCAGCGTGATGCCGTCGGCGCGGGGATCGCGCGGCCCGAAGCACCGCACCTCCACGCCCATGCGTCGGGCCAGCGCGCGGCTGAGCTGATCGACGACCACGCCGGCGCCGCCGTAGATGTGCGGAGGGTACTCGCGGGTGACGAGCAGGGCCTTCATGTCAGGCCGGCTCCGCGTCGGCCGGCGGGACGCCGCCGCCCTCGCCCTCCTGACGCTCGAGCTTGCGGGCGACGGTGCGCACGTCGATGCCGAGCAGGCGTGCGGTGAGCGTCTTGTTGCCCTTGGTCACTCGCAACGTCTCCTCCAGCAGCCGGGCCGTCACCTCGGCCAGCGGCGTGCCGATACGGACCGACAGTACGCCCTCCGGCAGCGGAGTCGCCCCCGCGATGTCGGGCGGCAGGTCGGCCACCTCGATGCGAGTGCCCCGGGCCAGCACGACGGCGCGCTCGACGACGTTCTCGAGCTCCCGCACGTTGCCCGGCCACGAGTAGGCCTCGAGGCTGCCGCACCGCCTCGTCGCTGAAGCCCTCGAGACGGCGGTTGTTCTTGGCGGCGTAGATGCGCACGAAGTGATGGGCGAGCACGGCAACGTCCTCGCGACGGTCGCGCAGGGGCGGCACGTTGACAGTGATGACGTTGAGACGGTAGAAGAGGTCCTCGCGGAAGCGCTTGTCCTTCACGATCTGCGGTCAGGTCCTGGTTGGTGGCGGCCACGATCCGCACGTCGACCCGCTGGCTGCGGGTGCCGCCCAGTCGCTCGAACTCGCCCTCCTGCAGCACGCGCAGGATCTTGGGCTGGGTCACGGGCGACAGGTCGGCCACCTCGTCGAGGAACAGCGTGCCGCCGTCGGCGAGCTCGAAGCGGCCCTCCTTGCGGCCGGCGGCGCCGGTGAACGCGCCCTTCTCGTAGCCGAACAGCTCGGACTCCAGCAGCGTCTCCGGCAGCGCCGCGCAGTTGACGGCCACGAAGGGCCCACCCTTGCGCCGCCGAGCGGTCGTGGATGGCCCGGGCCGCACCAGCTCCTTGCCGGTGCCGCTCTCGCCCTGGATCAGCACGGTGGCCGAGCTGTCGGCCACCTGCTCGACCAGCGTCATCATGCGGCGGAACGCGGGGCTGGCGCCGATCATCGTGCCCTGCCCGAGCAGGTCGTCGAGCCGCCGCTGCAGGGCCTTGTTCTTCTCGATGAGGTCGCGCCGCTCGAGCGCCTTGACGATCAGCTTGAGGAGCTGCTCGCGGCGGAAGGGCTTGGTCAGGAAGTCGTAGGCCCCGTCCTTCATCGCCTTCACCGCCTCCTCGACGGTGCCGAAGGCGGTGAGGAGGATCACGTCGACGTCGGGGGCGATGGCCTTGGCCGCCCGCAGCAGCTCGAGGCCGGTGAGGCCGGGCATCTTGAGGTCGGTCAGCGATCAGGTCGATACCCCCGACCTGGACGCCGCTCGAGCGCGGCCGGCCGTCGGGGGCGAGCACGACGCGATAGCCCTCGCGCGTGAGCGTGCGCTCGAGGCTCTCGCGCAGGCCCGGATCGTCGTCGGCGACCAGCAGGGTAGCCGGACTCAGACATGGCTGACCGGCCGCTTGATCGGCAGGCGGATGACGAAGGTGGCCCCGGCGCCCTCGCGATTGCGCCAGGTCAGGGTACCGCCGTGCTCCTCGATGATCTGCCGGGTGATCGACAGCCCGAGCCCGGTGCCCTGCGGCTTGGTCGTGAAGAACGGCTCGAACAGCCGCTCGGCCGATCTCGGTGGTGATGCCGCCGCCGGTGTCCGACACCGCGATCTCCACGGCGTCGTCGCCGCGGTGGCTCTCGATCGTCAGGGCGCCGCCGCGCGAGAGCGCCTCCATACCGTTCTTCACGAGATTGTGGACCGCCTGGCGCAGCAGGCCGCGGTCGATCTCCATCAGCGGCACGGCGGCGTCGGTCGCGACGTGGATCGCCAGCCCCTGGCGGGCGGCCACCGGCCGCACGAAGGCGGCCAGCTCCTCGATGAGGTGGTTGATCGACTCGTCCTCGAAGTGCGGCTTGGGGAAGCGGGCGAAGGCCAGGTACTCCTCGGTCAGCGCGTCCAGCGTGTTGACCTGGTCACGGATGGCCGCCACCAGCCCGGTGGCCTCGTCCATGTCGGCGCCCGGATGGCCCCGCACGATGTCCTGCAGCATCTCGGCGTTCAGCTCGATGGCGGCGATCGGGTTGCGCACCTCGTGGGCGACCCGCAGCGACAGCCGCCCGACCGTGGCCATGCGCTCGGCCACCAGCAGCTCCTGCTGGGTGGTCTGCAAGCGATTGAGCGTGCCGGTCACCTCGGCGTTGAGCCGCTCCACCTCGCCGCGCGCGCGCCGCTCGCGCCCGGCCACCATGCCGACGGTGACGGCCGGCAGCCCGAACAGCACCGCCAGGATCGTCACCGGCGTCCAGCCGACCCACGGCGTGGCCAGGGCGGCCGCCGCGGCGTAGAGGCCGCCGGCGATGAGCGCCGCGGCCAGCCCCAGCCAGGGGCCGAAGTAGTAGGCGTTGACGGCGACCAGCGGGAAAAACAGGATGTAGAACAGGCTGTAGCCGCCGCCGGTGAGGAAGATGAGCACGAAGACGAGCAGCATGTCGATGCCGAGGGCGCCGAGGAAGATCGACCGCGTCGAGCGGGGGTACACGGTGACCAGCGCGAAGATGCCCACCTTGTAGAGCGCGAACCAGACGACCAGGGAGTAGAGGTCGATGCGCTCGCGGGGTCGCAGCGGGTCGAGTCCGAGCGTGGCGAGACCACCGACCATGGCAGCGGCGAGGAGGACGGCGAAGACACGCTCGTCCCGCTCCAGCAGCCGGAAGATCGCGTGCCACGGCTTGCGCTCGCCCGTCGTCACCACGGCCTGGCTCGGACTATAGCACGCGGTCAGGAGCACGCGGTCAGGCCCGGCCCCCGCCCCGGTCCGAGCGTGCCTCGACCCCAAGCAGGCGGCTGCGCCGATAGGCCCGGACCGCGATCCACGCCGCGACGGCTACCAGCGCGGCGATCACCAGCCACCGTTCGACGCGATGGACGCCGGCGATGATCTCCTCGAGCTGGTCGGTGAAGAAGAAGGCCAGCCCGAAGCCGACGGGAACGCCGACGAGCGCCGCCGCCAGGTCGACAAGCAGGAACTTGCCGAAGGGGACACGCGCGATGCCAGCCGTGAGAAACGCCGCGGCTCGCAAGCCCATGACGTGCCTGGCCGTGAACACGATCTTGACACCGTGCTGCCGGTAGGCCGCCATCAGCGCCTTCTCGCGCTCGACGGTGAGGACCCATCGCACGGGGCCCCAGGCCAGGACGCGCTCACCCCAGTGACGCCCGATCCAGTAGAGCGCCACGTCGCCGGACAGCACGCCGATCACGCAAACGGGGAGCATCAGCCACCAGCGCACCACTCCCTCGCGGGCGAGGACGCCGCTGGCCAGGATGGGAATCTCTTCGGGGATAGGCAGGCCGAGGCCGGCCAGGAACAACACGAAAGAGACCCCAAGGTAGGTGAACTCCTCGAGGAATTGCTCGATCGATCCCACAGGGGTCCAGTGTATACTCTGGCCAGTCTGGCGCTGCGCGGTTCAGGGTACCCGGTCCTAAAGGAGCGCTCCCCATGGCCGTCAAGCTCTTCGTCGGCGGGTTGTCCTTCTCCACCTCCAACGAGCGTCTGCGCGAGGTCTTCGCCGCGACCGGCAGTGTCGAGTCGGCGGCGGTGGTGACCGACCGCGACACCGGTCGCTCGCGCGGCTTCGGCTTCGTCGAAATGGCGACGCCGGAGGATGCCGAACAGGCGATCAGCAAGCTCAACGGCACGTCGGTCGACGGCCGGACCATTCAGGTCGAGCGCGCCAAGTCCCCTGGCAGCGGGGGTGGTGGCGGCGGCCGGGGTGGTGGCGGCGGCGGCGGCCGGCCCCGCTGGTAAGCAGCCTCCTGCAACACTGACAGGACGTCGTTCGATCGAGCACCCGGCCGGTAGAATGGCAGGGTGAGCGAGACGCGGCGCTCTGTCCTGCACACCGAGGCGTCGGTGGGCTTCGGCGGTCAGGAGATCCGAATCGTCGCCGAGGCTCGCTGGCTGATCGACCACGGCTGGCCGGCGCTGATCGCCGGCCAGCCGGGCAGTCGGTTGCTCGCCGAGAGTGCCCGCCTCGGTGTACCCGCCCTGTCCGTCCGTATGCGGCGGCCGCTGGACCTTCCCGCGCTGTTCGCCCTGCGCCGCGTCATCGCCGAGCACGACGTTGCGATCGTCCACACGCACAGCTCGATCGACAGCTGGCTGGGCGGGATGGCTGCCCGCTCGTGCCGCCGTCCGGTCGTGCGCAGCCGCCACGTCACCATCGCCATCCCGCGCCGGCGGGCGCTCGTCTATCGGCTCGCCGATCGCATCATCAGCAGCGGCGAGGCGGCCGCGCGGGTGGTGGCGGCGGCGGGCGTGCCGTCCACGCGCATCGTCCCCATCGCCCCCGGGGTCGACACCGCACGCTTTCATCCGGCCGTCTCCGGCGCCGGCGTCCGCGGTGAGCTCGGGCTCGACGACGCGCCCGTCGTCGGTCTCGTCGCGAACATCCGCGGCTCCAAGGGCCACGACCTGTTTCTCGAGGCCGCCCGGGCGGTGCTGGCGGGCGAGCCGACCGCGCGTTTCCTCATCGTGGGCGACGGCATCGGATTCGAGGACGTGCGACGGCGCGTGAGCGCGCTCGGGCTCGACGACGCGGTACGGATGACCGGCTTCCGCCGCGACATCCCGGAGGTCATGGCCGCGCTCGATGTGCTCGTGCTCCCCTCGATTCGGTCGGAGGCCGCCTCCCAGGTGATCGCGCAGGCGCTCGCGGTCGGCACCCCGGTGGTGGCCACCGACGTGGGCGGCAGCCGCGAGCTGGTGCGTGACGGCGTCACCGGGCGGCTGGTGCCCGCCGGCGATGTCGCCGGGCTGGCTGCGGCCATCGCGGAGTGCCTGGCCGACCGGGCCGGCGCCCGTGCGATGGCCCACCGCGGGCAGGCGCTGGTGCGTGAGCACCACTCGCTGGACGCGGCCATGACGCGCACCACCGCCGTCTACCGCGAGCTGCTCGGGCTCGAGGCAGCCTCGAGCGCCGTGGTACCGTGAAATTGCGCCCGTGAACATCCACGTCTTCGCTACCGACTACGACGGGACCATCGCCGAGCACAACCGCGTCGACGCGGCCACGGCGCGCGCGCTCCAGCGGGTGCGCGCGACCGGTCGCAAGCTCCTGCTCGTCACCGGCCGCATGCTGCCCGATCTCCAGTCGGTCTGCCCCGATCTCGCCCAGCTGTTCGACGCGGTCGTCGCCGAGAACGGCGCCCTGCTCTACTTCCCGGAGCGCCGCGAGATGCGCCGGCTGGGCGATCCGCCCGAGCCGGCGCTGATCGAGGCGCTCGAGCGGCGCGGCGTTCCCTTCGCCGTCGGCAGCGCGATCCTGGCCACGGACGCGCCCTTCGCCGAAGCCACCCTGGCCGCCATCCAGGAGACCGGGGTCGAGCGCTCGCTCGTCTTCAACAAGGGCGCGCTCATGCTGCTGCCGGGCGGCGTCACCAAGGGGACCGGGCTGACGGCCGCGCTGGCCGCCCTGGAGCTGTCGCCGCGCAACATGGTCGGCATCGGCGACGCCGAGAACGATCACGCGTTCCTGGCCATGTGTGAATGCTCGGTGGCCGTGGCCGACGCGGTCCCGGCGCTGCGCGAGCGCGCCGACTACGTCACCCGCGGCATGGCCTCGGTCGGCACCGTGGAGTTCATCGAGGAGCATCTGCTCAACGATCTCGTGGACCTCGTCCCGCGACTGGTCCGCCATCACCTGCGGCTGGGCGAGGCGGCCGACGGCGCCGCCGTGGCCGTACCCGCGCACGGCACGCGCCTGCTCATCGTCGGCCCCTCCGGCAGCGGCAAGAGCACGCTGACCGGGGTGCTGGCCGAGCGCGTGCTCGAGGCCGGGCGCACGCTGCTGCTGCTCGATCCCGAGGGCGACTACCGCACGCTGGCGGAGGTGCCGGGCGTCGTGGTGTTCGGCGGCAAGGGCGAGCAGGCGCTGCCGACGCCCGAAGAGATGGACCAGCTCCTGCGCCACTCGCACACCAGTCTCGTCCTCGACCTGAGCGCGATGACCCTGGCCGAGAAGGTCCCCTACGCGACGAAGGTGCTGGCCACGGTCGCGACCGTCCGCTCGGCGACCGGCCTGCCCCACTGGCTCATCATCGACGAGGCCCACCACGTGCTTCCGGCCGAGGGCTCGCCCGCCGTCGACCTCGTCCGTCCCGGTGCCGAGGGGCTCGCCCTGATCACCCTCGATCCCGGCGAGCTGGCGGCATCCGTGCGGCCGCTGCCCAACGTGGTGGCGTCCACCGAGCTGGTGGCGTTCCAGGCCGGCGTGCGCACGGTGCTGACCGCCCGGGCCGGCCGCGGCGACGCGCTGGATATCCCCGGCCCCGTCCTCGAGCGCGGCGAGGCGGCGCTGGCGTGGCTCGAGCCCACCGCCCGGGCCGTGCGCTTCCGGGTCACCCGCCGCCGCGTGCACCACCGCCGCCACGTCCGCAAGTACACGGAAGGCGAGCTGCCGCCCGAGCGCTCGTTCTTCTTCCGCGGCCCCGCCGGTGCGCTCAACCTGCGCGCCGTCAATCTCGTGCGCTTCGCCGAGCTGGCCGAGGGTGTGGACGAGGCGACCTGGGCGCACCATCTCGCGGGCCGCGAATACTCCGCGTGGGTGCGGGAGATGATCAAGGATCCGGAGCTGGCCGACGAGATCGCGGCGATCGAGACGGCCGGCGCGCCGCCGGGCGAGTCGCGCCGTCAGGTGCTCGAGCGGGTCCGCGACCGCTATTCCGTTTGACCTCGGAGGAGGTCGTCGGTGCCACGAGGCTCGCCGCCGGGGCCGACCACCGCACGTCGGCGCCGGGCTTGTCGTCGCGCAGGCCGAGGAAGACGGGGTGGCGTAGCTTGCCGTCGCCGGTGCGCTCGGTGAAGCCGAGCTGGGCGACGAGGCGCGGCTCGGTCCAGGTGACGTCGCGCGCTCGGGGCGCGTCGGCGAACGGCGAATGCTGGCGCACCAGCGGCGCCAGCCGCCGCTGCAGGTCGGTCAGCGTGGCCTCGGTGAAGCCCGTGCCGACCTTGCCCGCGTAGCGCAAGGCATCGCCGTCCCAGGCGCCAACCAGCAGGGCGCCCAGGTGCTGGCGGCCGCCCCGCGGGGCCGTGAAGCCTCCCACCACGAACTCCTCCTCGGCTCGCACCTTCACCTTGACCCACGCCGGTGATCGCACTCCCGGCACGTACGGCGACGCCGGGGCTTTACCGATCACCCCCTCCAGCCCGCGCCGGCGCGCCTCGGCGAAGGCGGCGAGGCCGTCGTCGGCCAGCCGCCGGGCCACGCGCAGCCGCGAGCCCTCGCGGACCTCGGCCTCGAGCTTCGCGCGCCGGACTTCGAGCGGTTCGCCGGTGAGGTCGTGGCCGCGGGCGTGCAGGCAATCGAAGGCGACGTAGATGGGCGGGGAGGCGCCGGCGGCGCGCTGCTGCAGCAGCTGGAAACGCGAGACGCCGGCGGCGTCGAAGACGACGGCCTCGCCATCGAGCACGAGCGCGGGCGCCGGCAACGCGGCCAGCGCGGCGGCCACCTCCGGGAAGTCGGCGGTGCGGTCCTTGTCGTTGCGGGTGAGCAGGCGAAGGCGTCGGCCGTCCTTGAGGGCGATCAGGCGGATGCCGTCGTACTTCTCCTCCCACACCCACCCCGGCCGGTGAAACGGCGCGTCCACGAGGGTGGCGAGCATCGGCGCCACCCGCGCGGGCACGCGCTCCGGGCCCACGTCACGCCGAGCGGGAGGCGCGGGGCGGGTCAGCGGCGAGCGCCAGCTCGAGCTGGCGCGGCGTGGCCCCGGCCGCGCGGGCGATGCCGGCCATCGTCCGGCGGGAGACGACCGAGAGCGGCCGGCTGAGCGTCACCTCGTCGGTCGAGGCGAAGCGATCGCGATGCTTGATGAGCAGCCACTGGCGGTTGCGCGTGCGGACCAGCACCCAGGAGCCGTTCAGCTTGCGCCCGCGCAGCCGGAACTTCAGCTCGCCCTTGGCCAGGCCGGCGGTGACGTCCGCGGTCTCCGGCTCCCACGTCCCCCGGTCCCAGATCATCACGGTGCCCCCGCCGTACTCGCGCTCGGGAATCACGCCCTCGAAGGCGTTGTAGTCCATCGGGTGGGGCTCGGTCATCATGGCCAGCCGCTTGTGGGCGGGATCGAGCGAGGGGCCCTTGGGCACCGCCCACGACTCCATCGCTCCCTCGTGCTCGAGCCGCAGGTCGTAATGCAGGGCGGTGGCCCGGTGCTTCTGGATGACGAAGGCCAGTCCCTTCGTGCGGCGGCGGCCGGGCCGACCGGGCGGCTCCGGCGTCACCTCGAAGCGGCGCTTGCGGTTGTATTCGGCGAGCACCCCGTACCGGCTGAGATCGGGCTCGGCGCGACTCATGCGTTCATTCTACTCACGACCTGGAGCGTCGCGCGACGAAGCGGCGCAGGTTGGCCCGGGCCCGCCGGCCCTCGGCGTCAATCGTGAAGCCCGCGCGCTCCACGGCCCGTTCGGTGTCGCGGTTGGGGTGGCAGCCGCCCGCCACCCAGGTCCACGCCGGCTGGATGAGGTCCTGCACGCGCGCCCGCCAGGCCACGGTGGCGCGCACGTGCTCGAGGGCCCGCAGCGTACCGCCGGGGCGGAGCACGCGACGCACCTCGGCCAGGCCGCGGGCCGGGTCGGGCACGCTGCAGAGCACGAGGCCGCTCACCACGGTATCGAACACGCCATCGCGAAAGGGCAGCGCCTCGGCGCTCCCCTGCACCAGCGCCACGCCGGCGGCGCGGCGGCGAGCCCGACGCAGCGATGACCACGAGGGATCGAGACCGATCGACCGCGTGCCTGCGAGCAGCGGGAGGTTGCGGCCGGTCCCGCAGCCGAGGTCGAGTGTGCGTCCGGTGGCACCGCCGGCCAGCCACCGGCGCCAGCGGGCGAGCCCCTGCCACTCGGCTATCGCGCAGATGAGATCGTACAGCCACGGGATCTGCTCCACGCCGCGCATGCGGGTATGCTACGCCGGGCGGACGAGGAGGACGACGCCATGGGACTGCCGCTCATCCACGTCGACGCGTTCACCGCGCAGCCCTTCGCCGGCAACCCGGCCGCGGTCTGCCTGCTCGACGGTCCGCGCGAGGCGGAATGGATGCAAGCGCTCGCCGCCGAGCTGAACCTGCCCGAGACGGCCTTCGTGACGGCGGAGCCGGACGGGTTCGGACTGCGCTGGTTCACGCCGACGATCGAGGTGGATCTCTGCGGGCACGCCACGCTGGCCACCGCCCACGTCCTCTGGCAGGAGCGCCGCCTGGCGCCGGAGGCCACCGCGCGCTTCCACACGCGCAGCGGCGTGCTGACCGCGGCGCGGCGCGGCGACTGGATCGAGCTCGACTTCCCGGCCGAGCCAGCCGTGGCCACCGAGCCTCCGCCCTCCCTGGCCGCCGCCCTCGGGGTGACCGCCAAGTGGGCGGGTCGCAACCGGTTCGACTGGCTGGTCGAGGTGGACGGCGCCGCCGCCGTACGGGCGCTGGCGCCGGACCTCGCGCGGCTGGCCACGGTGCCGACGCGCGGGGTGATCGTCACCGCGCCGTCCGACGAGCCCGGCGTCGACTTCGTGTCACGCTTCTTCGCGCCGCGCGCGGGCATTCCCGAGGACCCGGTCACCGGCTCTGCCCACTGCTGCCTTGGACCGTTCTGGGCCGCGCGCTTGGGCCGGACGGAGCTGACCGGCTACCAGGCCTCGCGGCGCGGCGGCACCGTCCGCGTTCGCCTCGCCGGCGACCGCGCCTTGCTGGCCGGCCGGGCCGTCACGGTCTTCCGCGGCGCGCTGACCGCCTGATCCGACCCTGCCCGCTCAGCCGAAGAGGTGATAGAGCATCCAGTAGACGACGACGCCGGTCACCGAAACGTAGAGCCACACCGGCAGCGTCAGCCGGGCGAGCCTCGCGTGCCGCGCGAACTCGCCACCCAGGGCCCGGTAGAGCGTCGTCAGCACGAATGGCACCATGGCCGCCGCCAGCACGATGTGCGAGACGAGGATCGGAAAGTACAGCCAGCGTACCCAGCCGTGGCCGGTGAAAGGCCGGGACCCGGCGAGGGCGTGGTAGGTCACGTAGGAGACCAGGAACAGCACCGAGACGCAGAACGCGCCAAGCATGCATGCGCGGTGGGCGGCGATGCGGCGCCGCCGGATGAAGACCCACCCCGTGGCCAGCAGGACGGCGCTGCTCCCGTTGAGGAATGCGTTCAGCGTCGGCAGTGCGGCCACGTCGGCCCGGCCGCCTTGGCCGGGCGTGTGCCCGAGCAGCAGCACACCGACGACCACCACGACCACCACCGACAGCACACCGATGAGGGGCAGCGCCACGCGATCGCGCACGGTCCCTCATCGTACAGCAGCCGCGCGCGAGGACAGGCTACCGGGTGTCGGTGATCCGGACCTCGGAGGTGCTCTGCGGCGCGATTGTAGGGGATCGACACCGGTGGGTCCTAGCCGGAGTGTCCGACCCTCTGTAGGGGGCGTCGCGCGACGCCGCCCAACCACCTATCGCGTTTGCTGTTTGACACGCCGTGCCCGGGAAACCTAGAATCTTCGCTGCCGCTGGACCCCCGGATGGACGCAAACGTCGAGGAAATTGGCCGTGAGCTCACGGCGCTGACCCAGCGCTTCGTCGAGCTCGGCGCCAGCCTCGACGAGGCGGCCCGGGCCCTGCAGGGCGCCGGCGCTCCGCCCGACAACGGCCTCGTCGACGCGCTGGCGGGAGCACGGGGCCAGTTCCAGCAGCTCCGCTCCCAAGCCCTCACGGTCGCCGATGCGGCCGGGGTTCCGACCGCGCTCCCGCCCCAGAGCTTGCGCGACCTCGAGCCCCTGCTCCGCGCCATCGAGGCAGCCCTGCGTGAGCGGGCACGTCGCGAGGCACTCGAGCGGATCCAGCAGAGCGCG
Organism: uncultured Candidatus Rokubacteria bacterium; assembly: GCA_963827505.1. Classification (GTDB taxonomy): domain Bacteria; phylum Methylomirabilota; class Methylomirabilia; order Rokubacteriales; family CSP1-6; genus AR5. Next base: position 575,429 of record CAWHBD010000002.1, read on the forward strand.
ATGGCCGTTCTCGATCGCGCACTCGAGATCATCCACGCCGACGATCCCGAGTTCCCCGCGCTCGTCGCCAGCCACGCTCGCGCGCGGCAGGCTCGCGCCGCGATCCAGGCGCTCACCGAGCTGGACTCGGACGAGACGCGCCAGGCCGTCGACGGGGTGCGCCCCTTCGCCGACCTGCTCTCCATGGTCGAGACCCGCGACGCCCTGGACGACGACGGCTACTCGCAGCTCGAGGAGAGCGTGTCGCGCGGGTTCGGCCGCGCGCTGGCGGTCGCGGCGGCGCGCGGCCGGCTCGGATTCGAGGGCGATTTCGTCGAGCCACCCGCACCGGAGCCACCAGCTCCCGAGCCGGAGGCGGTGCCCGAGCCCGAAGCGCCCGCGCTCGAGCTGGCGCCCAGCGCCGAGGACGACGCCTCGCCCGTGGTGACTCCGGACCTCGAGCCGGAGGCCGCGGTGGAACCGGAGCCGGTCGCGGCCAGCCTCGAGACGGAACCGGTCACGATCGAGGACGACGTGCCGCCGGAACCCGAACTGGAGCCCGAGATGGCGGCGGAGCCGGTGGCGATGGTCGATGCGGCCCCGACGCCCGAGCCGGAGGCGGCCGTCGAGTCGTCCGGACCCGACGAGACGGCGCAGTGGTGGCTGGCGGCATGGGCGCGCTGGTCCGGCTGGAAATCCAGCCACGATTTCGCCAGCGCCGTCCGCGAGGAGCTCGGCAAGTATCCCTTCCTGCTCTCGGTCCCGATCCAGCGCAGCCCCGAGTACGAGGACGGGCTGCTCGCCTACGGCTACTCGATCCTGATGGACCACGTCGAGAAGCAGAACCCCGGCTGCGTGGGCAACGCGCTCAACAGTCTCAAGCCCGGCCAGACCCGGCCGGTGGGAGCCCAGCTCTACGACTACCTCATCGCCGAGGGGCGCCTCCGGGAGACCTACGCCGACTTCGTCAAGAACGTGCTGGTCGCCGCCCTGCCCGAGCCGGGCGTGTGGTTCCAGTTCCGCATCCTAGAATCCAAGGAAGACACGCGGATCCTGCAGCGCCCGTCGGCTCGCATCGGGGACACCGAGCTGTCCGGGCAGCGCCTGGCCAGCGACGGCCAGCGCTACAACGAGCACAAGTTCAAGATGACCCTCGGCGCCCTCACCGCCCGCTTCATCCAGGTCTCCGCCGACGTCAAGGAGGCGCGCGGTGCCGGCTTCAAGGTCGTCGCCGACGGGGCGCCCTCGGACTCCGGCTGGGTGGTGAGCGTCACGGCGGGTGGGCGCGCCGGCACCAAGCTCGACGCCAAGCGCATTTCCGCGGACGGCCTGCACGTGCCGGGGCTGGGAAAGGAGTACGGCGCGCTGTGGGTGGCGGTGTTCAACCCGGACCCGACGGTGGATCGGCGCTACGAGCTCAACGTCTTCCTGCGGAAGGACACCAAGTCGCCCTTCCGCGTCCGGGGCTAGTCGCCCCCGCGACGCCGGTGTGCGCTACTCGTGCGGGGCGGGCTGGGGAGTGGTGGGAGCCGAAGCGTCGCGCCGGGCGAACGGGCTGCGGGTGACGCCGAGCCGCTGGGCGATCTGGTTGGTGGCCTGCACCGTCTCCAGGACCTTGGCCAGCGCCTGGCCAGCATCGTCCTTGTCGGTACGAAGCTGCTCGTTCTCCCGCCGGAGCGCGTCCAGCTCTTTCTGGACGTCGTCGTGCTCGCGCCGGAGATCACCACCCGAGGTCTTGGCCTCGGCCAGCTCCTTGCGCAGCTCGGTCAGCTCCCGGCGCAGCCGCTCGGTCTCCTGCTCGGCGTGGTCGCTCTTCGCGGTGAGCTGCTGATCGTGGTCGAGCAGCTCGGGCAACAGCGCGAACAGCTCCTTCGTATCCTCGATCCAGCGCGTGAACCGCTCGCGGATCTGCACCTGTTCCATGTCGGCCCTCGCTGCCCCGGGGGGCGCCTCTCAGAGGCCCAATCTAGCATGTCGCCTCCGGACGGACGCAAGGTTATCGACCGCAACGGTGATACCTTAAGCGGGGATTGGGGCATGGCCACGCTCGCACGGAACATCGGACCCGGCGGCCGGCGCCGGCGCGTAACCCTCGGCATCGTACTCCTCGTCGGGGGTGTCGGGGCCACTGCCCTGCTGGTAGGGCTCGGCGTCGCCCGAGGCGCCCGCCTGGCGCTGTTCCTGCCGTTCCTGGGCGCGGCCATGGGGCTGTTGCAGGCCCGCGACCATACCTGCGTGATGCTGGCCGCCCGTGGTCAGTGCGAGATCGATCGGGGCCTGGGAGCCGTCGACGACACCTGGATGGCCGGCCAGCTCAAGCGACAGGCGCGCGAGGTGCTGCTCGAGTCGGTCATGGTCGCGGCCTTCCTCACCGGCGTCGTGCTGCTGCTGCCGGGATGAGACAGCGCGCCCCCGCTCGATATACTGAGGGTCTTCCGGTAGCGTGAAATGAAAGGAGCGTTCTCATGTCGGTGAGGCTGTTCGTGGGCGGGCTGGCGTTCACCACCTCGACGGACGGGCTGCGCGATGCGTTCGCGCGCTTCGGGCCCGTGCAGTCGGCGGCGGTCATGACGGACCGGGAGACCGGACGGTCCCGGGGATTCGGGTTCGTGGAGATGGGGAGCGAGCAGGAGGCCGAGCGGGCCATCAGCGCGCTCAACGGCTCCAGCCTGGACGGCCGGATGATCCGCGTCGACAAGGCGACCCCGCGCGGGGCCGGTGGTCCTCCCCGCCCGCGCCCGACCGGTGGCTTCGCTCCCCGTCCCGACCGGCCGGCCGGTGGGGGGTATGCGCCCCGACCCAGTGGTGGCGGAGGCGGATACGGGCCTCGCACCGGTGCGGGTGCCGGCCCCAGAGTGGGCGGCGGTGGGGGTGGCTGGACGCCTCCGGTCCCCGAACAGGGCAAGGGCGGCAATCGGCGTGGTGACCGACGCGCAGGACCTCCCGGTCCCGGTGGCGACTCCGGGCGACCCAAGAAGCCCGGCAGCGGGCGGAAGAGCGCAACGCCGGAGGATCGCCGCAGCGGGAGGGGACGGCTTGGCTCGGACGGGGACTATCGCTGGGGACGGTGATCGGGCGCGCGATCGGGCGCGCCGTCAGGGCATCCCGGTCGAGCCACCGCCGCTGAGCCGCGCCAGCATCTCCGTGACCAACGGGGAGAACAGCATCCCGACGAAGAACGCGGTCGCCAGCCAGATCGCCAGCCTCATCAGAGTCACGGCCGCACCCTAGCCGGCACTCGTCGCCAGCAGCTCGTCCAGGCCGCGCAGGATCCGATCGGGACGGACCATGGCGCCGGCCGGCATACCCTGCCCCGGGCGATCGAGCCAGGCGGCCCTCAGCCCCAGTCGCTGGGGGCCGGCGACGTCGAACTCGAGGTGGTCGCCCACCATCCACACCTCGGGCCCAGGCTCGACGCCGAGGCCGGCCAGCGCCGTCCGGTAGACCGCGGCGTCGGGCTTGCCAGCGCCGAACTCGCCCTCGATGACGATCGCGTCGAAGAACCGCGCGAGACCGTGACGCTCGATCTTGGCCCGCTGCTCCCGCGCGTCCCCGTTGGTGACCATCGCGAGCGGCAGCCCGCGCTCGCGCAGGGCCGTGAGGCACCGCAGCGCGTCGGGAAAGAGCCGCATGACGGCGTGCCGGCGGGTCGCGAACGCCTGGGCGATCGCCGCGCCGAGCTGGGCATCGGCGCCGCACCGCTCGAGTGCCTGGCTGGCGATCTGCGTCCACGCTCGCAGCATGTCGACTCGCTCGCGCCGGTTGCGCTCGGGATCGGTCCAGAACGAGCGGCGCGTCTCCGCCAGTGCGGCAACCAGCGCCGCCTGGGCGACGTCGGCGGCCGCGTCGGCGCACGCCCCCGCCCAGCAGCCGTCGACACCACCCGAGTAGTCCAGCAGCGTGTCGTCGAGATCGAGCAGGAGCGCGTTCACGCCGCCACCTCCCCGGCCGTCCGGGTCCCGACCCACCGCGGGTCACGCACGCGCGTGGCCAGCACGATCAAGCCGACGGCCCCCGCCACCAGCGCAGTGACGAACACGGCGCGGAAGCCCAGCCCGTCGGCCATCAGCCCGCCGATCAGCGGCGTGGCGAAGGCCACCGGCGCCATGAGCGTGGAGCCGAGACCGATATAGGTGGGCCGCTCGTCGGCGCCGGGCGCGAACTCCAGCAGCACGTTGAGCGCGGAGACGTTGACCGCGGCCGTGTGCACACCCGAAAGCACGAACACCGTCTCGAACGCTCCGAGTCGCGTGGCCAGCAGCGCGACGACGTTGGCGGCGACGGCGGCGCCGGTCCCGATCAGCAGCACCAGGCGGTGCCCCGCGTGATCCGCGACCCAGCCGAGCGTCAGCGTGCCCAGGGCGTGACCGGCGACGAGCAGCGCGGTGAAGACGCCGGCCCGGGCCGGCGGCGCCTGCCAGGCCTGCAGCGCGTACACCGTGTAGAAGCCGCTGGCCATCACCCCGGCGATGGCCAGCGTGCGGGCGCCGAGGAACCATGCCAGGTTGCGATCGCGCCGCAGCAGCGCCGGTACCCGGGCCAGGTAGACGCCCAGTGGCACCGGCGCCCGGGTCACGCGGCCGGCGGGCTCACGTACGAACGCCAGCGCCAGCCACGACAGCCCCAGGCAGGCCGAGGCCAGGAGAAAGCAGATGCCGTAGCTGCGCGGGGCCGGCACCCGGGCCAGCACGTCGGCGACGAGGAAGCTGGCCGCGAAGCCCACGACACCGGCGGCCAGGCTGGCCAGCGCGAAGAACCGTCCACGCGCCGCCGTGGGCACCGCGCGACCGATGAGGTCCATCCACGACGGCATCAGCAGGCCGCCGATGCCGGTGCTCACCAGCAGCATGAGGAGCACAACGGCCAGGGTGAGGCCCGGCGCCCGCTCGGCCGTCACGAAGGCGGCCACAGCCATGACGAGGTACGGCGCGCGCTCCCAGCCGGTCCACCGCATGATGAACGGCCACTGCCGCGGCAGCGTCTCCGTGTAGCCGGCCGCGAACAGCGCCGGCAGGAACCAGCCGAGCGTCATCACCGCCGGGATGGCGCCGATGACCACGTTGGGAGCGCCGAGCCAGGCCGCAAACGCCGGCAGGATGGTGGCCTGCGAGGCGAACGCCAAGCCGACCAGGAAGAGGCCGTAGTCCGCCCCCAGCAGCAGCACGTTGCGGCCACGCTCGGTCACGGGGCGCGGAGGACGACGCCGAGCGCGATCTCGACCGCGCGAACCATGAGGCCGGCGTCCATGCTGGGCTGCTCGAGCCCGCCGGCGGCGACCATCGCGGGCAACAGCGGCAGGTGGATGAAGCCGGCTGGGATCCGGTGACGGCGCCGGGCCAGCTCGTGCAGGGTGCCGTACATCGTCTGGTTGCAGAGGTAGGTCCCGGCCGTGTTCGACACGTAGGCCGGGATGCCTTCGGCGAGCAGCGCGGCAAGGATCGCGGTCAGGGGCAGCGTGGCGAAATACGCGGGCGGGCCGTCCGGCACGCACGGCTCGCCCTGGGCGCGATACCCGGCGTTGTCCGGCGTGTCGTAGTCCATCACGTTGACGGCCACCCGCTCCAGCGCGATCCGGGCCCGGCCGCCGGCGAGACCCAGGTGCAGGACGGCGACGGGATCGGTGTCGTCGAGCAGCCGGCGCACCAGCGGCCCGGCCTCGGCGTGGTGCACCGGCAGCACTGCACTCCGGACCACGACGTCGCTCACCGCGCGGCCGTCCAGGGCCTTGGCGACCTCGAGCGAGGGATTGGCCGCGTGGCCGCTGAAGGCCTCGAAGCCGGTGACGAGCGCCACGCGCCGGGTCACGCCGGGGGCTGCTCCAGGAGAAGGAGGTCGCCGCGGAAGCGCCGGAACACCGGGGCCCAGGCCAGGGCATCGCTCTCCACGCGCAGCCGGGTGGCGGCCTCGCCGGCCGCCTCCGCGCGCAGGCGGACGAGAGCCGGCCGCGTGAAGCGCCGCAGGCGCGCCTCGGCCGTGCCGGCCTCGGCGTCGTAGCGGGTGATGCGGGCGCCGAGGCGACGAAGCACCGCCACGCCGTGCAGGAGAACAACGTCGGGCGCCGCGGCGACGACGACGTCGTGGGCGCGGGCACGGACAAGCCAAGCCATGGCCCTAAGAGTAGCAGGCGAACTCGGCGATAGGCTATCGTGAGCCATGATCGAGACCATCGCCGACCATCTCACCCTCGAGCAGGCTGACCGCGTCGCCGTCGTGACGATCAACCGGCCCGAGGCCCGCAATGCCATGACCTTCGAGATGTACGAGGGCCTGCACGGGCTCTGCGAGCGCCTCGACGCCGACGACGGCGTGCGGGTGGTCATCCTCCGAGGGGCCGGCGACAAGGCCTTCGTGAGCGGCACCGACATCCGGCAGTTCAAGGCGTTCAAGACGAAGGAGGACGCGCTCGGCTACGAGGCGCGGATCGGCCGCGTGCTGAACCGCATCGCCGGGATGCGCAAGCCCACGATCGCGATGATCCAGGGCGACGCCGTCGGCGGTGGCATGTTCATGTCGCTGGCCTGCGACCTCCGCCTGGCCGCCGAGCACGCGCGCTTCGGCGCGCCCATCGCCCGCACGCTCGGCAACTTCGCCGCGCCCGCCAGCCTGGCCCTGCTCGTGGCGACCGTGGGGCCGGTGCGCGCCCGCGAGATGGTGATCACGGCCCGGCTGATCGGTGCCCCCGAGGCGAAAACGATGGGGCTGGTCGACCAGGTTCATCCGGCCGGCGAGCTGGAGGCGCGAACCCGCGAGCTGGCCGGCCGCATCACCGAGCACGCTCCGCTCACGCTGGCCGCGGTCAAGGAGGCCACCCGCCGCTACATCGCGATCGTCACGCCGAAGAGCCTCGAGGACCTGATCCTCTCGTGCTACCTGTCCGAGGACTTTCAGGAGGGTGTCAGCGCGTTTCTCGAGAAGCGGAAGGCGGACTGGAAGGGACGCTAGCTCGTCCGGCGGCGCGGGGCGGGCGGCGGGGCGACCGGGTCTCCCGAGGTTCCGCGTTGTTCGTGGTAGATGCCGACGGGGCGGATCACGCCCGTGACTCCTGCCCACCACGGGCCAGCCAGCGCCACACGGCGTCGGGCGTGATCGGCAGCGAGCGGACGACGACGCCGAGGTGGGCCAGCGCGTCGTCGACCGCGTTGGCGACGGCGGCCGGGCCCGGAATGGCGCCGCCCTCGCCCACGCCCTTGGCGCCCAGCGCGGTGAACGGTGAGGGGTGCTCCAGCCGGCCCACCTCGATGTCGGGGACGTCGAGGGCGGTCGGCTTGAGGTAGTCCATGAAGGTCGAGGTCAGCAGCTGCCCGGCGTCGTCGTAGCGGAACTCCTCCAGCAGAGCCGCCCCGATCCCGTGCGCGGTCGAGCCGTGCACCATCCCCTCCACGATCAACGGGTTCAGCTCGCGGCCGCAGTCCTGCACGACGACGTATTTCAGGATGCGCACGGCAGTCGCGGAACGCGGCCTGCAGCGGGCCGAGTCCGGCCGCGGGCGTCAGCCCCTCGATCGTCGTCACCGCGGCGCCGTCGAGCTGCACGGCCAGCAGCAGGCAGCTGCGCGCGCTCTCACCGTCGACGAGAACGGTGCAGGCCCCGCACACGCCGTGCTCGCAGCCGACGTGGGTGCCGGTGAGGGCGAGGTCGTCGCGCAGGAAGTCGGCGAGCGAACGGCGCCCGTCGACGGCCCGGTCGACGGCCTGCCCGTTCACCGCCAGCCGGACCCGCACCTCCATGGCGCCCCATGATACCGTCTCCCGCAGCGTGGCCCTGCTCGACGTCCGCGGTCTTCACCGCAGCTTCTACGGCATCCGCGCGCTCGACGGCGTGGATCTCGCCGTGGAGCCGCGCACGATCACCGGCCTCATCGGTCCCAACGGCGCCGGCAAGACGACGCTGTTCAACTGCGTGTCCGGCCTGATCCCGCCCGGCGGGGGCCGCGTCGTCTTCGACGGCCGCGAGATTACCGGCTGGCGTCCGGATCGCGTCACCCAGGCGGGGCTGGTGCGCACCTTCCAGATCGCCCGCGGCTTCCCTCGCCTCTCCGTGCTCGAGAACCTCATGCTCTACGGTGATCGCCAGCCCGGCGAGGCCCTGTGGCAGGCGGTTGCGCGCAGCCCGGCGGCCCGGCGGCGCGAGGACGAGCTGCGCGAGCGTGCGGTGGCGGTGGCCAGGCGGCTGAACCTCGCGCGCGTCGCCGACGATGCCGCCTCCGACCTGTCGGGCGGCCAGAAGAAGCTGCTGGAGCTCGGCCGGGCGCTGATGACCGATCCCAAGCTCATCCTGCTCGACGAGCCGATCGCCGGCGTCAACCCCACCCTGGCTCGCGAGATCGGCGATCACCTGCAGGCGCTGCGCGTCGACGGCCTCACCTTCCTGATCATCGAGCACCACCTCGACGTCATTGCGCGCCTCTGCCAGCCGGTGATCGTCATGGCCGAGGGGCGGCACCTGGCCGAGGGGGCGTTCGCCGAGGTGGCGGCCGACCCCCGCGTACAGGAGGCCTACATGGGACGGCGCCGGTGGGCCTCCTAAGCGTCGAGGGCGTTGTCGCCGGCTACAGCGCCGCCGACGAGGTCCTCAAGGGCGTGGACCTCGAGGTCGGGCCGGGCGAGATCGTGAGCGTGATCGGCCCCAACGGCGCCGGCAAGTCGACGCTGCTCAAGGTCATCGCCGGCGTGCTGGCGCCCAGCCGCGGCCACGTGCGCCTGGGCGACACGCCCATCGAGGGACGACGGCCGCGCGAGATCAGCGCGCTGGGTGTGGCCTTCGTGCCCCAGGAGCGCAACGTCTTCCCCACCCTGTCCGTGCGCGAGAACCTCGAGATGGGCGGCTATCTCGACCCCTCCCACGCCCGCCGGCGTATCGAGGAGATCTTCGGACGCTTCCCGCTGTTGGCCGAGCGCCGGCGCCACGCCGCCCGCACGCTGTCGGGCGGCCAGCGACAGATCCTGGCCATGGCGATGGCGCTCATGGTGGAGCCGAGCCTGCTCCTGCTCGACGAGCCCTCGGCGGGGCTGGCGCCGATGGCCGCCGAGCGCCTGTTCGAGACCATCGGCGCCATCAACCGCGACGGGGTGGCCATCGTCATGGTCGAGCAGAACGCGCTGGAGGCGCTCGCCATCGCGGCGCGCGGCTACATCCTGGTCGACGGCCGCAACAGTCGCACCGGCGCGGCCGCCGCGCTGGCCGCCGATCCCGACGTGCGCCGGATCTTCCTGGGCGGGTGACCCGGCGCTATGATCCTCGCTGACTCCCAGACGACGACCCTCGACCAAGGAGACACTCGCATGCCTCATCGCCGCGCACGCCTCTCCCGGCGGGCCTTCCTGCAGGCCGCCGGCTCCACCCTCGCCCTCGCCGCCCTGCCCGACCCGGTAACGGCCCAGGCGGCGCCCATCAAGCTCGGCACGCTGACCCCGCTCACCGGAGCCGGCGGCTCCTACGGCCCCTCGATGCGCAAGGCGATGGAGTTCGTGGCCCAGGAGGTCAACGCGGCCGGGGGCGTGCTGGGGCGCCCGCTGCAGCTCGTGAGCGAGGACGACCAGACCAACCCGGAGGCGGCCGTGCGCGCCGCCCGCAAGCTGATCGACGTCGACAAGGTGGCCGCAATCATGGGGACCTGGGCCTCGGCCGTCACCACCGCGGTGGCGCCGCTGTGCTGGGAGAGCAAGACCTTCCTCACCACCGTGTCGGGCTCCGACACCATCACCCAGCTCCCGCACCAGGGCTACCTGATCCGTACCCAGCCCAACACCAATCTGCAGATCGGCAAGCTCGGCGACTTCCTGATCTCGCTCAAGGTCAAGCGCGTGTTCGTGCTCGCCGCCCAGACGCCGTTCGCGCTGCCCTCGCAGAAGCGGCTGCAGGAGCTGCTGCCCAAGGGCGGCGCCGAGCTGGTCGGTGCGGTGATCTACGACAAGGACAAGACAACCTTTCGCTCGGAGATCGACCAGGCGCTGCGGGCCAAGCCGGACATGATCTATCTCAACGGCTACACGCCGGACTGCACGGTCTTGCTCAAGGAATTGTTCAAGGCGGGCTACACCGGAGCCAAGGTCGCCCAGGGCTACGCGGTCAACCAGAAGCTGCTCGACTCCGTGCCCGGCCGAGGTCAGCGACGGGACCTACACCGCCACGCCCTCACCCGCCGTCGACTCCGCGGGCTACAAGCGGCTGGCCGCGTTCCTCGGCGCCAGCGATCTCGATCCGTACTCCTGCCAGTGCCACGATCACGATCAGCCTGGTGGTGCTGGCGATCGCGAAGGCCAAGGGCGAGGCCACCGGCACGGCGATCCGCGACACCGTGCGGAAGATCGCCCAGGGCGGCGGCGCCAAGGTGGACAGCGCCGTCGCCGGGCTGAAGCTGCTGGCCCAGGGCCAGGAGATCAACTACGAGGGCGCCAGCGGGCCCTGCGACTTCACCGAGACCGGCGACATCCTGGACTGCAAGATCCGCTTCGATCAGGCCCAGGGGGCCAAGTTCAAGGTCGTGAAGCTGATCTGACGTGCTGGCCGAGGTCCCGCAGCTGCTGGTGAACGGCCTGGTGGCCGGAACGATCCTGGCGGTGCCGGCCATCGGCTTCACCGCCATCTATGCGGTGCTGCGCTTCCCCAACTTCACCGTCGCCTCCCACGCGACGATCGGCGCCTTCGCCGGCTACGTCGTCAACGTGGCCCTCGGCTGGCCGGCGTGGGCCGCGGTGGCCGTGGCCTTCCTGGTGGCCGGCGCCGCCGGCGTGGCCAGCGACGATCTGGTCCTGCGCCCGCTGCGCCCGGCCGGCGCCCTCACCACCGCCATCGGCGCGGTGGCGTTGACCATCGTGCTGGAGAACGTCGTGCGCTTCCTCTTCGGCAACGACTTGCGCGGCTACGACCTGCCGCTGCGCCGTGACTGGCACTGGGCGGGCGTGCGCATCGGCCCCCAGCAGGTGGAGAACCTCGGCATCGCCGTGGTGGCCATGGCCGCTGTCTTCCTCTTCCTCGCCTTCACCCGGATGGGCAAGGCCATGCGCGCGGTGGCCGACGATCCCACGCTGGCCAGCCTCAAGGGCATCGACGCCGACCGCGTGGCCCGGCTCGACCAACTTCGGGAGCATGGGGCTGGCCGGCGTCGGCGGCATGCTGCTCGGCCTGGACACCAGCATCGATCCCCTCACCGGCTTCCGCGTGATCCTCTCCGTCTTCGCCGCCGCCGTCGTCGGCGGCCTCGGCTCGATCCCCGGCGCGGTGGTCGGCGCCCTGACGATCGGGGTGGCCGAGGAGCTGTCGCTGCTCTCGCTGGCGCCCGCCTACCGCACCGCGGTCGGCTTCGTCGCCATCCTGCTCGTCCTGACCCTGCGACCACGCGGTTTGCTGGGCGAGCGTGCCTACTGATGGAGAACTACCTCATCGCCATGGCCGTGTTCGCCTGTCTGTACGCGCTGCTGGCGCTCGGCCTGAATCTCGTGTGGGGCATGGCGGGGATGATCAACCTGGGGCTCGTGGGGTTCTTCGGCCTCGGCGCGTACGTCTCGGCGCTGGCGACCAGGCGCGGCGGCGTTCCGATCGTCATCGGGCTGACGGCGGCCGTGGTGCTCACGGCGCTGGCCGGCATCGCGATGGCGATGATCACCGCGCGGCTGCGGGGCGACTACCTGGCCATCATCACGCTGGGGTTCTCGGAGGTCGTCCGGCTGACCGCTAGCAACGAGATCTGGCTGACCAACGGGACCGACGGGATCTCCGGTATCCCGGGGCCGTGGCGTGGCCGGGTGACGCCGGCGGTCTTCAACGTGATCTTCCTGGTCATCGCGGTGCTGGCGGTCGCGCTGGTGCTGCTCGTCCTGCAGCGCGTCCGCCACTCGCCCTACGGCCGCGTCCTCCGCGCGATCCGTGACGACGACCAGGTGGCGGCCGTTGCCGGCAAGCACGTCATCCGCTTCAAGGTCGAGGCCTTCGCGGTCAGCGCCGGCATCCTGGGGCTGGCCGGCGCCCTGTGGGGTCACTACACGTCCTACATCGCCCCCGAGGTGTTCGTGCCGCTCATCACCATCTACGTCGTGCTGGCGCTCACCGCGGGCGGCACCGGCAACAACTGGGGCGCGGTCGTCGGCGCCTTCCTGGTCGTCTTCTTCATGGAGGCGACCCGCTTCGCCACCGGCTGGCTGCCGGGCTTGCAGCCCGTACAGGTCGCAGCGGTACGCGAGCTGCTCATCGGCGCCAGCCTGCTGGTGGTGCTGCGCGTGCGCCCGGCCGGCCTGCTGCCCGAGCGGCTGCCGCGCGAGGCGACACCGTGAGTCGGGCGGCGGCGGTCGATCCCCGCCCCCACCTGGCCGCGGTCGCGGCCGTCGGCACCATGCCGGGCCAGCCCGAGGCCCTGTACGGCGCGCTCGACGCTGCCCTCGGTGCCGTCCTCGGCCATCGCCTCTTCACGCTGATGCGCTATCACGCCGACTCCGGCGACTCCGAGCGCGTCTACACGACCCATCCACGCGAGTACCCGGTGGGCGGTCGCAAGGCGCTCAATCCCACGCCATGGGCGGAGCAGGTGCTGCGGCGCCAGCAGCCCTACCTGGGGCGGACGGCCGCCGACATCCGCGAGGTCTTCTTCGACCACGCGCTCATCGCCTCGCTCGGCTGCGGCTCGGTGCTGAACCTGCCGGTCGTCTGGGACGGCCGGTCGCTTGGTGCGATCAACCTGTTGCACGAGGAGGGCTGGTACGACACGGGCGACGCCGGCCTCGGCCTGCTCTTCGCCGCCCTGGCCATTCCCGCCTACCTCGCCCTGGAGAGAGCCCCATGAAGGGATTCGCGGAGTACGAGGCCTACGACGCGCTCGGCCTGGCCGACCTCGTCCGTCGCAAGAAGGTCACCCCGGCCGAGCTGCTGGAGGCGGCCATCGAGCGCGTGGAGTCGCGCAACCCGGCGGTGAACGCGGTGACGATGCCGCTCTACGACCTCGCCCGCAAGGCGATCGCCGACGGCCTGCCCGACGGCCCGCTCACCGGCGTGCCGTTCCTGATGAAGGACCTGACGGCCTCGCTCGCCGGCGTCCGCATGACGCGCAGCTCGCGCTTCTTCGCCGACGCCCCGCCACCGGCCGCCGACAGCGAGCACGTCGTCCGCCTCCGCCGCGCCGGCCTGGTGATCTTCGGCCGCACCAACACCTGCGAGCTGGGGCTGAGCCTCACCTGCGAGCCCCAGCTGCACGGGCCGACGCGTAACCCCTGGGACGTCACGCGCATTTCCGGGGGCTCCAGCGGCGGGGCGGCAGCGGCGGTCGGTGCGCGCATGCTGCCGCTGGCCCACGCCACCGACGGGTTCGGGTCGATCCGGGCGCCGGCGGCGTGCTGTGGGCTGGTGGGGCTCAAGCCAACCCGGGGTCGCAACACGATGGCGCCGTACGCCGGCGAGGGGCTGGCGGGCTGCTCGGTCGAGCACGCGGTCTCGCTGAGCGTGCGCGACAGCGCCGCCCTGCTCGACGCCACCGCCGGCGCCGGCCCCGGCGATCCCTACGCGGCGCCGCCGCCCGCGCGTCCCTTCCTGAAGGAAGTCGGGATCGCGCCGGGCCGGCTCCGGATTGCCTGGACGGCCACCTCGCCCAACGGCGCCCAGGTCGAGGCCGAGCCGCTGCGCGTGCTCCGCGAGACCGCCCGCATATGCGCCGACCTCGGCCACCAGGTACAAGAGGCCGACCCGGTCGTCGACGGCGCCGCCGTCGTCCCCACGTTCCTGACGCTGGCCGCGGCCAACACCGTGGTCAACCTCAACAGTCACCCAACAGCGGGTCGCGCCGCCCGACCCGGCGAGGTGGAGAAGATCACCTACGCTACCGGCCAGAAGGGAGAGCGCATCTCCGCCGCCGACTACGTGCGCGCCACCCAGACGGCCCATCGCCTCGGCCGCCAGCTCGCCGCCTTCCACGCCGACTGGGACGTGCTGCTCACTCCCGGCCTGGCCATGGTGCCGCCCAGGCTCGGCTGGATCGACATGATGCTCGACGACGTAGACGAGTACTGGCGGCGCGTCTTTACGTTCTCGCCCTTCACCGTCTGGTTCAACCTGAGCGGCCAGCCCGCAATGATGCTCCCGCTGGGTCACAGCCCCGACGGACTCCCGGTCGCCGTCCAGGTCGTCGCCCGCTACGGCGACGAAGCAACCATCTTCCGCCTCGCCGCCCAGCTCGAAGCCGCCCGCCCCTGGATCAACCGCCGCCCGCCGGTCGCCGGTTAGTGTCTCGCGTCAGGGATTCGCCTCGTCTGGCCACGCGCGCCGCCGGCGGGCGGCGTGGGTGCCGGGGCGACCGGGTCTCCTGAGGTTCCGTTGGCTTCGATCGTGTCGGGCCAACACCTAGGACCAGGCTCCGACCATGCCTAGGCGCACCGGGTAGTCTCTCGCGGAACCTCAGGGGACCCGGTCGCCCCGGCGCCCACGCCGCCCGCCGGCGACCTGCGCGGAGCCGGGCAGGCGGTTACCCGGCAGGCGTGAAGCGGAAGCCGGGGCCAGAACGGACGACATAGCCAGGCCGCGGGAAGTGCGCCGGCAGGATGAGCACGCCGCTGTCGGCGTGGCGCTCGAGAAAGTCCTCGCGCGTCTTCCGGGCCCGCCCGCCGTCATGGCAGAACTGGCTGTTCCACTGCGGCTCGGCCACCTGCACTGTGCGGTGCATGAGGTCGCCGGCGAAGACCGCCTGGCCCGCCGGCGTTGTCAGCCGGACGACCACGTGGCTCGGGGTGTGTCCCGGCGCGGGCTCGAAGCGTAGCCCGGGCGCGATCTCGTGGTCTTGATCCACCAGCGTCACCCGGCCGGCGTCGACCACGGGTAGCACGCTGTCGGCGATGCAGCCCGAGGGCTCGCGCCCCTGCTCGCTCTCCCACTTCCAGAACTGCCATTCCTCGCCGTGGATGACGTAACGCGCGTTCGGGAACGTGGGCACCCAGCGCTCGCCGTCCAGGCGCGTGTTCCAGCCGACGTGGTCGACGTGCAGGTGCGTGCACACGACCGTGTCGACCTGCTCGGGCTTGACGCCGGCCGTCGCCAGGTCGTCGAGCCACGTGCCCTGCCGGCGATTCCAGAGCGGCGTCTCGTGGCGCTCCTTGCCGTTGCCAACGCCGGTGTCGATGAGGATGGTGCGCCCGGGCATCCGAACGACCCAGGTCTGGATGCGCGAGCCGAGGTCGCCGGTGGCCTCGTCGAAGAAGTCGGGCTTGAGCCAGCCGTGGTGGCGCGCGATCGCCTCCGGCGTGGACTCGGGCAGCATGCTCGTGGTGGCATACGACGAGCGGCCGATCTCCACCACCCGGGTGATGCTCACCTCGCCGAACCGGAACGTGTCCATCAGCCTCTCCTCACCCGGGCGACCAGCTCGCCCACCGGCGGGGTGAGCCCCTCCGCCTTCCGGGAGAACACCACCTTGCCGTCCACGATCACGTCGAGCACCCCGAGGCCGCCCAGGCGCAGCCGAGGCCGCTCCCCGAGCGCCGTACCGAGGTCATCGGCGAGGCGTCCCGCCTCCCGCCGGATGTCCCCTCACACGAAGCAGCGCTTGATCTCTACCCGCATCGTGGCCTCCGTTAGCGCGGCAGCATCCGGGCCAGCGGCTCCAGGTTCTTGGGGTCGGGCTTGAGCGTGCCGACGCCGTGGCTGTGGACCAGCTCCACGACCTTCTCGTTGAACGGCGTCTTCACGCCGACCCGCCGCCCCTGGTCGACGACGTAGCCGTTGAGGTAGTCGATCTCGGTGCGGCGGCCCCGCATCACGTCCTGAAGCATCGACGGGCGGCCACCGGCCAGCCGCGTGGCCCCCGCCGCCATCTCGTCGAGCAGCGACTGGGTGCCGCGCCCGGCCGCCGCGTCGACGAAGCGCTGGGTGTCGATGCCGTAGATCGGCTCCACCTCGAAGCCGCACTTGCGGCCGACCAGGATGGCCTCGGCGGCCACCTGCACGGCGATGCGCGCCGGCTCCGGCACGCTGCGGATCTCGGCCGAGCCGAGGCCGCTCAGCCCGGCCAGCGGGTTGGCCATGCAGTTGACCGTCAGCTTCGACCACCGCTCGCCGAACAGGTTGGGCGTGACCTTCGTGCCGGCCACGTCGTTCATGACCTCGGCCAGCTTGCGCGCGCGGTCGGTCTCGCGGCCATCCAGCTCGCCGATCTTGAAGCCGATGGCCTGGCTGTCGGTGCGCATGGCGTGGCCCGCCTCGTAGAGGCCGGCGCCGATCGTGATGACGCAGCCGAGCGTGCGCTCGCGGCCGGCTACCGCCGCCACCCGCTCGTCGTTGATGCCGTTCTGGAAGTCGACCACGACCCCGTCCGGACGGGCCAGGTAGGCCAGCGACAGCGCGGTGGCCCACTCGGTATCGTACGACTTCACCGAGATGAAGACCGCGTCGAACGGCTGGGTGATCGACTGCAGCTCGTGCACGTGCAGGGCCTTGACGCGGATGACGTGGTCGCCGCAGGTGCCGGACAGCCGCAGCCCCTGCCGCTTGATCGTCTCCACGTGCTCCGGCCACTGGTCGATGAGCGTGACGTCACGCCCCGCCTTGGTGAGCATCCCGCCGACGACACACCCGATCGCGCCCGAGCCGATGATGGCGATACGCATGGGCAACCCCCGGATCTCATCTCTAGGATTCGCAGATTCGGTCCCTGCGAAGGATGCCCGCGAGTCTATCATTGGGAACGTGAACAGGAAGACGAACCCCGCATTTACTGAGCTTTTCGCGTGTCGAGGTGGTCAGGAAGGGCCAGAAGAGTACCCATCGCAACATTCCACGCAACCATGGTTGCGTGATGTAGTCCAGATCATGGACTCGGATTACCGTGGCTCACGCCGCGCCGGCTGCAGGCGGCAAGGCGTCGGCCCATCGCAACGTGCTTGTGCTGACGAACCTCCCGCAGTCGCCGCCCGTGGAGAGCATCATCCCCGTGCCGGACATGATCACGAGGTTGTAGCGCCCCGGCTCGGCCTGCATCGTGTACCCGGTGCTGGTCCAGCAGACCGAGGTGAAGGGGCTTGGCTCGGGGTACCGGGCTGCTGGTTACTTCGTGCGGAACGCGGACTCGAGCTGGCGGATCACCTCCGCCTCCGCGCTCGAGATCTTGCCCATCCCGAGCACGCCGCCGCTCGCGCCGGCCACGGCCCCGACGCGCTCGACGAGGCCCGCGCGTAGCGTCTCGACCTGCTCGGCCGTCAGGTTCTCGCTAATGCCCTGGATCATATGGATCCAGGCGGTGAGGAGCCTCGGCTCGGGTCGGCGCTCTAGCCAGCTCTTGAGGAGGTCGTAGCTGCTTGAGCCCGGGGTGACGCCGGACTTCGCGGCACGGTCGAGGACGGCCTGTTCCTCCTTCGCGTCGATCGCCCCGTCGGCCCACGCCACCTCGGCGAGGGGCACGATGGACAGGGCGACGAGGGTCTCGGCATGAATGCCGAGCTGGATGAGCCGGTCCAGAATCGCCGTGTTCTTGATGCCGGAGATCCGGGAGAGCTCCTCTCGGGTGGCTTCCTTCGCCTTGAGCTCGCGCAGCTTCGCGATGAGCCGCTCGTCCTCCTTGCGGAAGAACTCGTTCTCGAGGGTCTTGCCTCGCTCGCCCAGGATCTCGTCGGCCATGGCTGCCTCCTTCGCGCGGCGTGACTGCATGTTACAGCGATTGGACGGCCGGCCGCAGCCCCCCGGTCAGAAGCCGAGGAATACGCCAGCACGACGACGCCTTCGAATGGCGGCGTCCACGACCTGCATCCACGGCCCGTACTTCTACCTCCGCTACGGGAGTACGAGCATGCGTCGGGCTCGCCGTCGAACAGGGAGGGTTCCAATCACTCCCTGCCCTGGGTCGAGCGGGGCCGCTGTTTATGCGGGTGTTGTGATGCTGTCGAGTCTATCACTGGTATGCTCGCGCCGATGATCCGGCTGGCCGAGCTCACCTGGCCCGAGGCGCGGCGGCTGGCCCGCGACCGGCGCAGCGTGATCGTGCTGCCGCTCGGCGCCGTCGAGCAGCACGGTCCCCACCTGCCGCTGTCAGTGGACTGGCTGGGCGCCGACGAGCTGGCGCGGCGCATCGCGCCGCATCTGCGCCGGGGCGGCTGGCACCCCGTCCTGGCGCCGTCGCTGCCGTATGGCGCCAGCACGCTGGCCGTCACCTGGAGCGGCACCGTCTCGCTGTCGGTGTCGACGACGAGCCGCCTCATCGTGGAGATCGTCCGCGGGCTGGCGAGCCACGGTTTCCGTCGATTCGTGCTCACCAACTACCAGGCCGATCCCGATCACCTGCGCGCCATCGCCGCCGCCCGCCGCGCACTCGCCCGCGGCGGTCGCGTCCAGGTCCTGGTGGCCGGCTTCGCCCTCGACGACGGCCGTCCCAATCCCATGCTCGACCCGCGAGTGCGTGCGCTCATGCAGAGTCCGCGGCCGGACCGCGAGTGGCACTCGGGCGAGGTCGAGACCGCGATGGTCCTGTCGGTGGCGCCGACCCTGGTACGGCGGAGCCTCGTCCGTCGCCTGCCGCCGGCGTGGGTCGACTGGGCCGCCGCCCTGGCCGCCGGCGTGCGACGCTTCGAGCGGATGGACCCGGGCGGCCGCGGCTACTTCGGCTGGCCGGCGGCGGCGCGCGCGGAGACCGGGCGGCGGGTGATGGCGCTGCGCGGCCGGCTCATCGCCACCGCGCTCCTCGAGGATCTCGCGCGGTGGCCGCGGACGGTCAGGCGCCGGCGACGCCGAGACGACGGGGCGAGCGGCCGGCCAGGCGGGCCACCGGCCGATGGCGGAAGCAGTCCAGCGTATGGTCGTTCACGAGGCCGACGGCCTGCATGAACGCGTAGCAGATCGTCGGCCCCACGAAGCGGAAGCCGCGCCGCCGCAGGTCGTCGCTGAGCGCGCGCGACAGCGGGGTTTCGGCCGGGACCGACCGCGCCGACCGTCGCTGGTTCTGCAGCGGCCGCCCGCTCACGAAGCGCCACAGGTACTCCGCGTACGAGCCGTACTCGGCCTGCACGGCCAGGAACGCCTGCGCATTGCCGATGGCGGCCGCGACCTTGGCCCGGTTGCGCACGATGCCCTCGTCGACGAGCAGCCGCCGCACGTCGGCGGCGTCGAAGCGGGCGACGCGCCGGGGGTCGAACTCGGCGAAGGCGCGCCGGAAGGCCGCACGCTTGCGCAGGATCGTCGACCACGACAACCCGGCCTGGGCGCCCTCGAGCAGGAGGAACTCGAAGAGGACCCGGTCGTCGCGCACGGGCACGCCCCACTCGCGGTCGTGGTACTCGACGTCGAGCGGCTCGCGCGCCCAGCGGCAGCGCCGAGGCGCGGACGCGCGCGAGTGGTCGGGCGAGCGGCGAGGAGGACTCATGGCCAGGGGCCGAGTATACGTCGGCCACACCGGCCAGGCCGGAGCTAGCGCGAGTCGGGGCGCGGCTGCGAGAGCGACTCGACCTGCAGCCATTGGTGGCCGTTCCACTTGAAGGCCCGCCGACTCCAGCCATCGGTGATCTCGACCCGGCCGTCGGGAAGCAGGACGAAGAATCGTCCCGCTGCCAGGGAGGTCGGCGCGGCCTTGGCCGGCGGTGGCTCGGCCGGCGAGACCCGGGCCCCGTAGATGGCCAGGCTCAGCGCCAGGAGCGAGACGACGACGGACAACGCGAGACCACGACCCAGCTTGCCCATGGACGGGAAACGGTAGGCAAGAAGCATTCCGCCACCCGGGCGGCTGCCTTTCCGCGGACCTGGCCGCCGTCCCTGACGGCGTACGGACACCCCTGACGGCCCGGCGTCAGGCCCCCAACGCCGCGATAGCCTCGGCCACCTCCCGGGGTCGTTCGGCGTGCAGAAAGTGACCGGCGCCGGCGATCGTCACCACGGAACAACGCGCAGCCTCGAGCCGTCGCGCATCGCCGTCGCTCACATAGTGCGACGCCGCGCCACGCACGCAGCGCAGCGACCACTCGCGCGCCTCTTCGACCACCGGCCACAGGTCTTCGCGTGCCATCCGTGTGTGCAATGCGGCCAGTGCGCTGCGATCGATGCGCCAGCGATAGGTATCGCCGACCGGCTCGAGGTTCAGCAACAGCCAGTCGGCCAGCGCGGGCGCGACCCCCGCCGCGACGAACTGCGTGCGGGCCTCGCCGCGGCTGGCGAACACGTCCGGCGCCCGCGCCACGATTTCCAGCACGCGCGTGACGCCGTCGCCCTCCACCGGACCCGGCGCGATGTCCAGCAGCGTCACGGCGGCGACGTCCGCGGGAGCGCGCTGCGCCGCCCGCAGGGCGACACGACCGCCGAGCGAGTGACCGACCAGCGTCAGCGGCGCGCTCAGGCCGAGGGCGTCGGCGGTGGCGAGGACGTCGGAGGCCAGCGTGGCGGTGTCGGCGTCGGGGGGCAGTGGCGGGGAGGCGCCGTGACCGGTGAGGTCGAGGGCAACGACTGCGAGATCGCCGCGGCGGGCGACGATCTCGCGGGCCAGCGTGGCGAGATTGCGCGCGCTGCCGAGCAGGCCGTGCAGCAGCACGAGCGGCTGGGGCCCGGCCCCGACTCGCTGGTGGGCGAGCACGCGCGCGCCGGCGGTGGGCGAATCCACGGTCAGATCGTACGACAGGAATGCGAGAAGTGAAGACTACGTGGGGCTGATCAGGACGGAGCGGTCAGGATGCCAGCCGCATGCCGGACCGCATCTCCCACTCCTCCTGGGCCAGGAGCGAGGCGCCACGAATGCGCGAGAGGCTGCCGCAATAGCGGCAGTGGATGAAGGCCGGCTCCACCTCGACGAAGAGGCTGCCGCACTTGTGACAGCCGCGAGAGCTCTCGACCTGCTCGAGGAGGTGGCGGGGAACGAAGCGGACGATCTTGGCCTGCGCCTCGATCGCCTTCCCCGCGCGTTTGCGCGGCGACTTCGCCACCGTCTTACCCTTACGAGCCGTCGGAGTGGTCGTCACGGCACCCGATTGTCCCCAAACGCCTCTCCCGGGTCAAGGTGGTCCGATGACCCGGGTGATCGCCGCGATGAGGTTCGTGTAGCTGACCGGCTTGGGCAGCACCTCGGCCACCCCGGCAGCGTTGACGTCCGACTGGCGGAGCCCTTGCAACAGGTGACCCATGGCCGAGACCACGATGACCGGGACGTTGCGTCCGTCGCGGAGCTGGGTCAGGCGAGCCAGGAAGTCGGCCCCGTCGACCTCGGGCATCATCATGTCGAGCAGGACGAGCGCCGGCCGGTGCTCGGCGATGCGGGCCAGCGCCCCGGCGCCGCTCTCGAAGGCGACGGCGACGTAGCCAGCCTCCTCCACCATACCGACGAGAGCGTCCCGGACTCCCTCGTGGTCATCGACGATCACGATCTCTCGCGACATGGCGACCCATTTAACCATCAAAGCCTCGAACTGACGCCGAAGTATGCTTGCCGCCCCGGGCCGGCCCGTCTATCCTCAGGGCGCGATGACTGCCCTCTCCCGGCGGCGCTTCACCGTCACGCTGGCGCTGGGGCTCGCGCTCGGCGCCACCGGCCCGGCGCTGGCCCAGTCCTCGCTGCACCTGGTGCTCACGCCATCCCAGAAGCCGACTGACCTGATGGCCACCGGCGAGGAGTTCGGCCAGGTCCTCGGCAAGCTCGTGGGGGTGCCGATCCGGGTAACCGTGGCCTCCGACTACGCCGCGGTGATCGAGGCCCTGCGCAACCGGACGGCCGACCTCGCCTTCGTCCACCCCGGGGGCTACGTCCTCGCCAGCCGCGAGGCGAAGGCGCGAATCGTCGCCAAGAACCTGTGGCATGGCAAGTCATCGTTCACCGCGCGCATCTACGTGCGGCGCGAGTCGGGGATCAAGAGCGTCGAGGAGCTGCGTGGCAAGACCATGGCCTTCGTCGATCCCGCCTCGTCCTCCGGCTACATCTACCCGATGGTGCTGCTGGTCCAGCGCGGCCTGGTGACGAACCGCGACCCCAAGACCTTCTTCAAGGAGGTCGTCTTCTCCGGCGCCCACGACGCCAGCATGCGGGCTCTGCTCAACGGTCACGTCGACGCCATCGCATCCTTCGACCTCGCGCGCGAGCAGTACCTGAAGGACCCGGCCGAGCGCGAGCGCATCGTCGTCGTTGCCGAGACGCCGGCCATCCCCGAGGCGGGCATCGCCGCCCGCGACGGCCTCGACCCTGCGCTGGTCGCCAGGGTGCGGGCTGCCCTGCTGCAGATCCGCGGCCCCGCCCACGCCGCCTTGCTCAAGCGCCTGTACGAGATCGACGGCTTCGACGACGCCGACGACCGCGAGTACGACTCCGTGCGGGCCGCCATGGACCTGCTCGGCGCCCGGCCTCGCTGAGCCCCACCCCGCCCGCCGGCGGCGCGCCATGAGCGCCATGATCGAGGTGACCGGCCTGCGTGTCGTGCTGCCGCCGGCCGTGGTTGCCGTGGACGGCATCGATCTCGCCGTGCAGCCCGGGGAGTTCGTGGTGATCCTGGGCCGCAGCGGCAGCGGCAAGACGACGTTCCTGCGCGCGATCAACCGCCTGGTGGAGCCGACCGCCGGCACCGTGCGAGTGGCCGGGCGCCCGGTGACGGGCGCGGGTCGGGTGGCGCTGCGAGCGGCGCGCCGGCAGATCGGGATGGTGTTCCAGCAGTTCAACCTCGTTCGCCGCGCGTGCGTGCTCGACAACGTGCTGGCGGGACGGCTCGGCTACGTGCCGCCGCTGCCGAGCCTGCTCGGCCGCTTCCCCGAGGCCGACCGGGCCCTGGCCCACGCGTGCCTGGAGCAGGTCGGTCTCGCCCACCTGGCCGGCCGCCGCGCCGACACCCTGTCGGGCGGCGAGCAGCAGCGCGTCGCCATCGCCCGCGCGCTGGCCCAGGCGCCGGCGGTGATCCTGGCCGACGAGCCGACCGCGAGCCTCGATCCTGCCCTCACCGCGGAGATCATGGGCATCCTGAAATCGATCAACAGCGAGCGACGACTCACGCTGGTCGTCAGCCAGCACCAGCTCGAGACGGCCCTGGCCTACGCCAGCCGCATTGTCGGCTTCCGCGCCGGGCGGGTGACCTTCGATGGGCCGCCGGGCGCGGTGACGCCGGCGGTGGTCGAGGCGATCTACGGGCCGAGCCGATGAAGCGCGCGGCGCTCTTCGGGGGGCTGGTGGTCCTGGCGTGGGTGGCGTGGGACACCGGCGCCGACCCCGTCCGCCTGATCAACGGCATCCCGTGGATCCTCGACTTCCTGCGCCGATCCGTCCCGCCCGACCCCAGTGTGCTGCCAGCCGCGCTGGCCGGCGCGCTCAAGACGGTGGAGATCGCGCTGCTCGGCACCGCCGTGGCGGCGGCGCTGGCGCTGCCGCTCGGCTTCCTGTCGGCGCGCAACGTTGCGCCGGCGCCGCTGTTCCAGCCAGCCCGGGTCGTGCTGAACTTCTTCCGAAGCATCGACACGCTCGTCTATGCCCTGGTCTTCGTGGCGGCGGTCGGTCTCGGCCCCTTCCCCGGCGTCCTCGCCGTGATCGCCTATACGACGACGTCGCTGGCCAAGCTCTACTCCGAGGCCATCGAGGGCATCGAGCCCGGCCCGGTGGACGCCGTCACCGCCACCGGCGCCACCCGCCTGCAGGTGCTCCGCTACGGCGTGCTGCCCCAGGTGCTCCCGCTCTTCCTCTCCTACGTCCTCTACCGCCTGGAGACCAACATCCGTGCCGCCACCGTCCTCGGCTTCGTCGGCGCCGGCGGCATCGGCTTCTACCTGCAGACCTACCTCCGCATGATCGACTACCGCGCCGCCTCCACCGCCCTCCTGGTCACCATCGCCATGGTCATGATCGTCGACGCCCTCAGCTCCAAACTCCGCGCCCGCCTCGTCTGACGCCGGAGCCACATCCAGACTGATGCTCACAGAGGAGACCCAGTGTGTCGGGCCGAGATTTGTAGGCCAGTCGCGCGCGGTCCCGGCCCGTGGTGCGGGCGGCGGGGTGACAGGGTCTCCTGCGGTTCCGTTGGCTTCGATCGTGTAACGCCACACGCCGGACAGGCTCCGACCATCCCTTCGCGCCCCCCGGTAGTTTCTCGCGGAACCGCAGGGGACCCTGTCACCCCGCCGCCCGCGCCACGCGCCGGCGACCGGGCCGGCGCGACTCGTGCCGCGTTTCACACGCGGCGACGCATGCCCCTTGAGGAGCAGCCCGCAACGTCCTAGGCTGAGCTCGCCGACGCCCGCGAGCGTCGAGGGAGGTCAACGATGCCCCACTATCTCAGTCCTTCCGAGCTGAAGCAGACCGCGCCCGCCGAGACCGGCTCGTTCCGATCGCCGGTCCCCACCCAGATCGTGTCCAACGGCGAGTTCAACCCGTTGCCACAGACACGAGAGCAGCAGCGCGTGGAGACGCGCATCAAGGAGATGGCCGAGCAGCTCGGCCCGCGACACGGCATGAGCCGGCGCGGCTTCCTGGCCAGTTCGGCCGGCATGGCGGCAGCGTTCCTCGCCATGAACGAGGTCTTCGGCCCGCTCTTCGAGGTGACCGCGGCCGAGGCCCAGCAGCCCGGCGTGGCGGCCGCCCGCGCCGACGGGCTCGCCGGCCAGTTCATCTTCGACGTGCAGACGCACTTCGTGCGCGACGACTTCCGGCAGGACGGCCTGCTCGATCTCGCCAAGTACGCCAAGCAGCACTGGAACCCGGCGCTGGCCGGCGAGAAGGACCTGGCCCGCTTCAAGTTCGAGAACTACGTGAAGGAGATCTACGTCGACAGCGACACCAAGGTGGCGCTGCTGTCGGGCGCGCCCTTCGACGATCCGACCTGGGACCTGCTGAACAACGACCAGATCGTCGCCGCCCGGGCCGCCATCAACCGCATCGCCGGCTCGCGACGGCTGCTCGCCCACACCGTCTTCACGCCGAAGAAGAACGGCTGGATGAACGAGGTCGACCGCGCCATCGCCACCCTGAAGCCCGACAGCTGGAAGGGCTACACGATCGGCGATCCGCTGTTCCCCTCCAAGCTCGGCTCGTTCTGGCGGCTCGACGACGAGAAGCTGATGTACCCGTTCTACGAGAAGATCAGCAAGAGCGGGATCAACACGGTCTGCATTCACAAGGGGCTGTTGCCGCTCGACTACGAGAAGTCGTGGGCGGGGGCCTGGGAGTACGCGACGGTGGCCGACCTCGGCAAGGCCGCCAAGGACTGGCCCAAGATCAACTTCGTCATCTATCACGGCGCCCTGCGAGCCTTCCTGGAGCCGCCGGCCGCCGCCCTCGCCGAGTTCGACCAGACCGGCCGCATCAAGTGGGCGACCGACCTCGCCGAGATCCCTGGCAAGTTCGGGGTGAACAACGTCTACGCCGAGATCGGCACCGCCTTCGCCAACTCGGCCGTCGCCGACCCGCGCTTCGCCGCCGCCTTCGTGGGCACGCTGGTGCGCGGCCTGGGTGCCGAGCGCGTGCTGTGGGGCTCGGACTCCGTCTGGTACGGCTCGCCGCAGTGGCAGATCGAGGCGCTCCGGCGGCTGGAGATCCCGGCCGAGATGCAGAAGAAGCACGGCTTCCGGCCGCTGGGCCCGGCCGACGGGATGGTGAAGAGCGCCATCTTCGGGGGCAACGCGGCCAGTCTCTACAACGTGCACGTCAAGGCGGCCCTCGGCGCCATCACCAACGACAAGATCGCTGCGATCCGATCGGAGTACGTCGCCGCCGGCGGCGAGCGCAGCAACGCTCGCTTCGGCTACGTCGCCCGCCGCTCGGCGTGAGCGCTGGGCGGGGCGACGGGCGGTGTTCCCGCCCGTCGCCCCGCCCAAACCGTCCATCCGCTAGACAGGAGACCGACGATGCGTCGCTTCGCAGTCCTGCTGGTCCTCACGGTCGCGCTGTGCACCGCCCCGTCCGCCCGCGCGGCCGAGCTGCCGTCCGCCAAGCCCGAGGAGGTCGGCTTGTCGTCGGCGCGACTGGCCCGTATCACCGAGACGCTCAAGGCCGACGTCGAGCGCGGCCGCATCCCCGGCGCCGTGGTCGTCATCGCCCGGCGCGGGAAGATCGCCTACGCCGAGGCCGTCGGCTTCCGTGACAAGCCGGCCGGGGCGCCGATGCCCCTCGACGCGATCTTCCGTATCGCCTCGATGACCAAGCCCATGGTGTCGGTGGCTGCCATGATGCTGTACGAGGACGGACGACTGTTCGTGAGCGACCCCGTGTCCAAGTACATCCCGGCCATCGGCGCCATGCAGGTCGGCGGCGAGCGCATCGATCCGATGACCGGGAAGGCGATGCTGGCGCTGACCCCGGCCGAGCGGGAGATGACGATCCAGGACCTGCTGCGCCACACCTCCGGCCTCACGTATGGCAATCGGGGTACGACCGCCATCCACAAGCTGTACCCGGCCTCGTCCAGCGCGGCCTCCCGCCAGGTGACCTCGGCCGAGTTCATCGACCGGCTCGCCAAGGCGCCGCTGCTCTTCCATCCGGGCACGCGCTGGGAGTAC
Organism: uncultured Candidatus Rokubacteria bacterium; assembly: GCA_963827505.1. Lineage (GTDB taxonomy): Bacteria > Methylomirabilota > Methylomirabilia > Rokubacteriales > CSP1-6 > AR5. The sequence goes on from CAWHBD010000002.1 coordinate 601,802, forward strand.
GGCTTCTCGAGCGACGTCCTCGGCCGCGTGGTCGAGGTGGTCTCCGGCAAACCGCTCGGCCAGTTCCTCGACGAGCGCCTGTGGCAGCCGCTCAAGATGGTCGACACCGGCTTCGTGGTGCCCGGCCCCAAGCAAGGCCGCCTCGCCCAGGCCTTCGCCACCGATCCCGACACCGGCAAGCCGGTGACGGTCCCCGACGTGACGGTACCGGCCAAGTTCGAGTGCGGCGGCGGCTGCGCCGTCGCCGCCGCCGCCGACTACGTCCGCTTCGCCCAGATGCTGCTCAACCGCGGCTCGCTGGACGGCGCCCGCATTCTCGGTCGCAAGACCGTCGAGTACATGACCACCGACCACCTCGGCACCATCCCGGGCGCCGGCGACTATTCGCCCGGCCCCGGCTACGGCTTCGGCCTTGGCTTCGCCGTACGCCGTGAGACCGGACTGGCCAGCCTCACCGGGACGGCGGGCGACTACAACTGGGGCGGCGCCTACGGCACCGCGTTCTGGATCGATCCCAAGGAACAGCTCGTCGTCGTCTCGATGACTCAGGCGCCGGGGGCGATCCGCGTTCACTATCGGCAGCTGCTCAAGAGCTTCGTGCTCCAGGCTATCGACGACTAGCGGTCGCGCCGCTCGTCACGGGCGGGCGTGGGGGGCGTGGGGACCCCCGGCGCGTCGCGATGGCTCGCCTGTCGCCGTTTGCTCGCTCGGGACGGGACTCGCGCGGGCCCCCATCCCCCAAGGGGCTGGGTCGGCGGCCAGCCGGTCGTCGGCGACGCGCCGAGTCCCGTCCCGAGCGAGCGCGGCTCCGACGGCGAGCCATCGGAAATGACGCGCCGGGGGTCCCCACGCCCCCCACGCCCGCCCGCGACGGCGGCGCTACGCTCGGCGGTGTCGGTATAGGAGAGAGTGCCGATCCACGCGGGAGTCCGCAGCTCCGCACAAGCCTGCCTAAACCTTCGGCGCCTGACTTCGCGGCGGGCGACTGGGATTTTACAGTTGGCCGGAGTCGGTCCAGGTGTCGAGGGCGGCGACGTAGGTGGGGTCGTCGTAGCGGGAGAGCATGAAGGCGGGGGCGTAGGGTGGGAGTGGCGCGCCGGTGATATGAGCGGCGAGGAGATCAGCGGCAGTGTTGGAGGACATGAGGCCGTAGCCGGAGAGGGCGCCAATGACGAACGCGCCCTCGAGCAGGAGTGGGCCGGCCAGGAAGCGATTCTCGCGCGTCTTGGTGTAGTAGCCGCCGTCGACGAACGCGCGCGGCAGGCGCGACAGGTAGCCGGCCATGGCCGGCACCATGCGCGCCATGCCGCGCATGGCGATCTCCGCGTAGGCCGGGTCGAACTGCACCGGGAAGGTCGGCGGCACCGGCTCCACGTCGTAGGTCCAGATCAGCAGCACCGATCGGCTCTCGCCGGCCCCCTCGGGACGCCCGTGCACACCGGGCGGGAACTCGTCCAGCAAGCGCCGGTGCTCGGAGTCCGCCAGCTCCGCACGCTCGTCGTCCGACCACGGTAGCCGCACGGGATCGGTCCAGATGGTCAGCGGCGCTTCCCGCGGCATCGCCCCCAGCACGTCGTTGAACGACAGCTTGGCGTGCCGCTCGCAGAACACCGGGAGATCGACGCCCACCAGCCGGCCGACCGATCTCAGCAGCGGCCCGGCGGCCACGACGAAGCGCGGCGTCGTCAGCGTCTGGGCGCCGCCGGCGCTGCTCACCTTCACGGCCGTCACGCGTCCCCCGGCCGTCTCGACGCGCTCCACCCGGCCCTCGAGGATACGGACGCCCTTGTCCCGCGCGCGTTCGAGCAGGTACATGCCGAGCTGCTGGCCGCTGAACCAGCCGCACCGCCGCGCGTGGAGCAGCGCTACGGTGTCGTCGGCGAGCCAGCCGAAGTGACGGCGGATGACCGCGCGATCCGTGATGACGTCGGTGCCGGTCAGCGGCTCCTCGAAGCCATCCGGGGCCGAGGGGCGATAGTCGGCGTCCGGGCGGTCGTGCCGGCGCGCCGGGCCCACGCCGAGCGCGGCCGCGTCGGCGGCGGCCCGCTCGAACATCGCGACCCGCGCGGGATCGGCGGTGGCGAAGAGGTAGCCGCGGCGGTTCATCTGAAAGACGTTGCCGCTCTCGCGGGCCAGCTCCTCCAGGAGATCGATGCTGCGATTCATCGCGGCGACCATCGCGTCGCCGGGTCCCGGCCACCAGTTGCGATAGCACTCGGCCGACTTGTCGCTCGTCAACGACAGAGGCGGGCGCTCGTCCACGAGGACGACGTCGCGCATGCCGTGGCGCACGGCCAGGTGATAGGCAGCGGCGATACCGGCAATCCCTGCGCCACAGATGACCACTTCCGCGGTGAGCGCGCTCACGGGCGAATTGTAATACGGGCGCGCGGGAGGCCTATCGGGTCACGAGGGTCGCTGGTACGCGGTTGGCATGCTTGCAACCCGATGGACCAGGGAGGGTAAATCGATGCCGAACCCGGACCGGCCAGGATCCGACGAGCCGCAGGCCGACGCTCGCATGCTGGAGTTCATCAGGGAGCGCCGCGAGCGGGGAGAGCGGCACCGGCGTCACCAGATGATGGTCGCGGCCATCGCGGCTCTGGCCCTGATCGCCGTCGTGCTCGCGATTTCCAACGCGCTCCTCATCAAGCGCCTCATGGCACGTGGCCCGACGTCCACGCCATCGGTCGCCTCGGTACCAGCGACGCGTCCGGAAACCTCCAGCCCGGCGACCGGCGCGCCGGCTGCACCCGGCCCGTCCGCGCCGCACGCCACGACAGCGCCGCCTGCCCCGCCCGCGCCGGCGGCGCCCGTCCCTCAAACCGACGCTCCACGTCCGGCGGACCTCCCGTCGGCGGCGACGCCTGCCGCCCCGCCGTCGGCGGCGGCGCCCGCCGCCCCCCAGGCCGCGCCGACCACGTCCGGTGACCCCGCTCAGCGTACGGCGCGCTGGCTCGTGCAGACGCACGGCCGCGTTGAGGCGGAGAATCGAGCGGCGAAGGTCGCCGAGTTCTACCGCGGCGAAGAGGGCGCGTTCTGGCGGCGTGTGCTCCTCAACGTGAGGCGGGAGCCAGAGCGCTGAGGCGCCGCGCGGTGGTACGATGCACCGCGATTCGCCGTCGAACCTCAGGCGGCCGGACCGCGGAGGAGCATCGATGGACACCGATCTCTGGCGCTGGGACGCCGGCCCCCTGGCCAACGGCATCCGCACCGGAAAGATCTCGAGCCGCGAGGCGACGCGGTCGGTCCTCGCCCGGCTGGAGGCGGTCAATCCCAAGCTGAACGCCGTCACCGTGGTGCTTGCCGAGGCGGCCCTGGCCGCCGCCGATCGCGCCGACGGCGCGCGGCGTCGGGGCGAGCCGCTGGGGCCGCTGCACGGCGTGCCGGTGACGATCAAGGAGAACATCGATCAGGAGGGCGCGGCCACCGCCAACGGCGTCGTCGCCTTCAAGGACGTCATCGCGAAGACCGACAGTCCGGTGGTCGCCAGCTGGAAGCGGGCGGGCGCGGTCATCATCGGGCGCACCAACACGCCGGCCTTCAGCCTGCGCTGGCACACCGACAACGATCTGCGCGGCCGCACGTTCAATCCCTGGCACCGTGACCGCACGCCGGGGGGCTCCAGCGGCGGCGCGGCGGCCGCGCTCGCCTGTCGGCATCGCGCCGCTCGCCCACGGCAACGATCTCGGCGGCTCCGTGCGCTACCCGGCCTACTGCTGCGGCGTGGCCGGCATCCGACCCACCCTGGGCCGCGTGGCCGCCTACAACGCAACCGTCACCGAGGAGCGCCCGCTCGGCATGCAGATCATGTCTGTGCAGGGTCCGCTCGCCCGCCGCGTGGCCGACGTGCGCCTCGGCCTGGCCGCCATGAGCGCGGGCGATCCCCGGATCCGTGGTGGGTCCCGGCGCCGCTCGAGGGCCCGCCGCCGCCACGACCGCTCCGCGTCGCGCTCACCGTCGATCCCTCCGGGCTCGGCGTCGATCCCGCGGTGGCGGCGGCCGTGCGGGCCGCCGGCGCCGCGCTGGCCGAGGGCGGCTATGCCGTCGAAGAGGTGGAGCCGCCCGACGTGGCCGGGGTCGCCGCCTGCTGGTCGGCGATCGTGGTCAACGAGATGCGCCACGTGACCCAGCCCTACATCCGCAAGCACGGCGGCGTCGACATCAACCGCTCGCTCGACTTCATGCTGGCCGGCACGCCCGACGTCGACCTGGGCGGCTACGTCAAGGCCATGGGCGAGCGCACGCGGCATCTACGCGACTGGATGCTGTTCCTGGAGCGCTATCCGCTGGTGGTGGGCCCGGTGTCCACGGAGCCTCCGTTCGAGGTGGGCTTCGACACCACGACGGCGGCCCGAGCGGCCGAGGCCGCACGCGCCCAGCGGCTGCTGGTCGCCGTGAACCTGCTCGGCCTGCCCGCGGTGGCCGTGCCGACTGGCCGGGCCGGCCACGTCCCGCTCGGCGTGCAGGTCATCGGCTCCCGCTACCGGGAAGACCTGTGCCTGGACGCCGCCGAGGTGATCGAGGCGCGCCACGGCCTGCCGACGCCCATCGATCCCGTGCCCTGAGGAGGAGCCAACCGTGGCCACCAAGTCGCCCATCCGCACCGACAAGGCACCGGCGCCGCTGCAGGGCGCACCCTACTCGCAGGCCATCCGCTTCGGCGATCTCGTGTTCGTGTCCGGCCAGCTCCCGCTGTCGCCGGCCGGCGAGGTCGTGGGCACGACCATCGAGGAGCAGACCGAGCAGGTCATGACAAACCTGCGCGCCATCATCGAGGCGTCCGGCAGCCGCATGGACAAGCTGGTCAAGACGACGGTGTTCCTGGCCAGCCACGACGACTTCGCCGCAATGAACGCCGTCTACAAGAAGCATGTCGGCACGGTGCCGCCGGCGCGGTCCACGGTCGCCGTCAAGGATTTCCCACGCGGCGTCAGGCTCGAGATCGACGCCATCGCGCACGTGTAGCGACTACGCGGCCCGCAGCAGATCCATGAAGCGGGCGAGCGTCTCGAGGCGTTCCTTCACGGTGCGCCCGCCAGGGTCGACGCGCAGGGTGGTGATCCCGGCCGCTCGATAGGTGTCGATACGGTTGCGCACCATCGCCTCCGTACCCAGCAGGTTCACCTTCACCGCCAGCTCGTCGGGCACCCGGGCGGCGGCCTCGTCGCGCTTGCCGTCCAGCCACAACCGTTGCACCTCGACGGCGGCGTCGGTGTAGCCGGCGCGCTTGAACGCGTCGTTGTAGAAGTTGTGCTGGCGCGAGCCCATGGCGCCGAGCGTGAAGGCCAGGCCGGGCTTGCGGGCGGCGATCATCCGCTCGACGTCGTCGCCGAAGGCCAGGTGGCCGCCGGCGTGCAGGTCGAGCGCGGTCAGCGAGCGGCCGGCCCGCCGGGCGCCGGCCTCGATATGATCGAAGAAGACGCGCGCGTGCTCGGGCATGAAGGACGTCCCCAGCCAGCCGTCGGCGATCTCGCCGGTCATCTCGAGACTGCGCGGCGACAGCGTCGCCAGGTAGATCGGCACCTCGCGCGGGGCTGCCGACGAGCGGAGCGCCTTGCCCTCCCCGCCCGGTAGCGGCAGCTCGTAGACCTGGCCCTTGAAGGCCACGCGTTCGCCCCGGACGGCACGGCGGACGATCTCCGCCGTCTCCCGCATGCGGGTGACGGGGCGATCGAACCGAATGCCGTGCCAGCCCTCGATCACCTGGGGACCGCTCACGCCCAGCCCGAGCACGAAGCGGCCGCCCGACATCGAGGCCAGGCTCATGGCGGTCATGGCCAGCAGCGCCGGCGTGCGCGTGCCCGCCTGCATGATCCCCGAGCCCAGCCGGATGCGCGAGGTGCGAGCAGCCATGAAGGCCAGCGGGGTAGCCGCGTCGAGCCCCCACGACTCGTGCGACCACACGAAGTCGACGCCGAGCCGCTCGGCCTCGACGACGTAGGTGGCGGCCTGCTCCCAGTCCTCGTTCGACTCCAGGCGCAGCCCGATGGCGGCGCGCATCAGGCCGAGCGGGCCGGCGCCACCGCCGCGGCGATCTTCTGCAGCTGGCCGGCGTGGTCGAGGTCGTGGAGGCGAATGAACAGCAGCGTCTCCCGCCAGTTCAACGGCCCGAAGAACGGGTGCTCGACGGTGGCGTCGAGCCGGGCGGTGGGCTCGGCGGCGAGGACGCGCTCGAACACCGTCGCCCGATCGCGCTCGAGCAGCGCCCACCACGTGGCCAGCGGCCGCGGGGTGACGTCACGGGCGGCGGCGTCGCGGGGGCGCCGGGCGCCTGGCCGTCGAGCAGCCGCACGATGGCGCCACCGAAGTGGCGGCCGGACTCCACCACGTGCGCCATCACCTCGTTGGCGCTCCACTCCCCCGGCGCCGGGGTGACGCCGAAGGCCACCGGCGGCACCGCGCCCGCCGCCGCCTTCAGCTGGAGCATGGCCACCTGGACCTTCTCGACGATCTCGCGCGGCGCCAGCTTGGCGGCCTGGGCCACGAGGTATCCACGGATGCGCTGCTGCTCGTCGGTCATGGCCATCACCTCGACTTCAGGACGAACTTCTGGGCGCGCTTGCCGCTGTCGACCTCGGTCGTGTAGATGTTCCCCGCCGAGTCGACAGCCATGTTGTGAATCCAGTGGAACTGTCCGGCCGAGCGCCCGTTGCGGCCGAAGCTGCCGAGCACGCGACCGCTCTCGCGCAGGAGCATCCACACCTGGTTGTTCTCGCCATCGGCGTTGTAGAGGTGGGTCTGGCCGGCGTCCTGCGAGAGGTCGACGTCCCAGGTGGAGCCGTTGCCGCGCGTCTCCGGCGCCACCACGAACTCGCGCACGAAGGAGCCGTCCTTGCGGAAGACCTGGATGCGGTTGTTCGCCCGGTCGCAGACGTACACGAGACCGTCGCGCGAGAGCCGGATGCAGTGCACGGGATTGCCGAATCCCTTCACGCCGGCGTCGCCCGGCGGCCGGCCGTTGGCGCCCCAGTGCCGCTTGTAGGCGCCGGTCTCGGCGTCGAACACGATCACGCGGTGGTTGCCGTAGCCGTCGGCGACGAACAGCTCGCGCGTGGCCGGATCGACCACGAGGTTGGCGGGCCGGTTGAGATGACGGGTGTCCGCATCGTTGCCGATCACGCCCGGCTCGCCGATCTTCATGAGGAACTTGCCGTCGCGCGTGAACTTCAGAATCATCCCGTCCTTGGGACCGTTGCCGGCCAGCCAGACGTTGTCCTTGTCGTCCACGTAGATGCCGTGCTCGTTGTCCGGCCACGGGTGACCGGCACCGGGGCCGCCCCACGCCTGCACCAGGGCGCCCGTCTTGTCGAACTCCATCACCGACGGCGCCGGCGCACAGCACAGCGAGCGCGGCGGCTTGAGGGTGGCGCCGCGCTCGTCCTCGGTCAGGCTCTTGGGCCGCTGCACCACCCAGACGTGGTCACGCCGGTCCGCGGCGACGCCGGCCGCCTGGCCCATGAGCCAGTTGTTCGGCAGCGGCTTGGGCCAGAACGGGTCCACCTCGAAGACCGGCGCACCCGCCGCCGAGGCGGAGACCGCCCCCCCGTTGTTCGCCGAGGCACAGCCGGCCAGGGCCACCGCGAGTACCAGCATCGTCGTCGCCGCCCTCGCCACGCCTGTCCGCCTCATCGCGGCCTCCCTCTCTCCACTCCGGACCACTCGGCCGGAGCCTAGGCCCGCCGGAGGGCAGGGTCAAGGCTCACGATTGCGATGCCCCGCGGATGCGCTATCCTGCCCGACCATGGACACGACACGCACCACCAGCCGCGGCCGCGACGTCGCCTACCAGCTCCATCCCTTCACCAACCTCGGCCGGCACGAGAGCGAGGGGCCGCTGGTCATCAACCGCGGCAAGGGCGTGTACGTCTACGACGAGTCGGGCCGCGAGTACCTGGAGGCGCTGGCCGGCCTCTGGTGCACGGCGCTCGGGTTCGGCGAGGAGCGGCTGGCCGAGGCGGCCTCGCAGCAGCTGCGGCGGCTGCCCTACTACCACCAGTTCGGCGGCAAGGCCAACGACGTGGCCATCACGCTGGCCGAGCGGATCGTCAAGCTCATGCCGGTCCCCATGTCCAAGGTGTTCTTCAACAACTCCGGCTCCGAGGCCAACGAGAGCGCGGTCAAGCTGGTCTGGTACTACAACAACGCGCGCGGCCGCCACCGGAAGAAGAAGATCATCTCGCGCCAGCGGGCGTATCACGGCACCACGATGGTGGCGGCCAGCCTCACCGGCCTGGCCGCCTCCCACCGCGACTTCGACCTGCCGATCCCGCAGGTCCGCCACACCGATTGCCCGTACTTCTATCGCTACGGCAAGCCGGGCGAGACGGAGGAGCAGTTCGCCACCCGCCTGGCCGAGAACCTCGACGCCCAGATCCAGCGCGAGGACCCCGACACGGTGGCGGCGTTCATCGCCGAGCCGGTGATGGGCGCCGGCGGCGTCATCGTGCCGCCCGCCACCTACTTCGAGAAGATCCAGGCGGTGCTGAAGAAGCACGACGTGCTGCTCATCGCCGACGAGGTCATCTGCGGCTTCGGGCGCACCGGCAAGATGTTCGGCACCGAGACCTTCGGCATGACCCCCGACATCATGACGATGGCCAAGGCCATCACCTCCGGCTACCTGCCCCTGTCGGCCACGGTCATCTCCGAGGAGATCTACCGGGCCTGCGTCGGCCAGAGCGAGAAGCTGGGCGTGTTCGCCCACGGCTACACCTACACCGGCCACCCGGCCGCGTGCGCCGTCGCGCTGGAGGTGCTCGACATCTACGAGGAGCGCGACCTGCTCGGCCCACGTCCGCCGCGTGGGGCCGATGCTGCAGGACGGCGTGCGCAAGCTGGCCGGCCACCCGCTGGTGGGCGAGGTGCGGGGCGTGGGGCTGGTGGCCGGCGTCGAGCTGGTACCCGACAAGCCGGGCCGCGGCATGTTCGACCCGCTCGGCAGCGCCGGAGCGCTGTTCGTCACCCGGGCCCAGGCCAACGGCCTGATCGTGCGGAATCTGCAAGACACGGTCGCGCTGTGTCCGCCGCTGATCATCTCCGAGGGCGAGGTCGAGGAGATGCTGCGGAAGTTCACGAAGGCGCTCGAAGAGACCACGGAGGCGCTCGGGCGGCGCTGATGGCGCGGGCGGCGACCGGCGGCCACACGCTGGGGGCGTCGCTGCGACGCATCCTCTGCATCGCCGCCCATCCCGACGACCACGAGTTCACCATCGGTGGCACCGTGGCCCGCTGGGCTCGCGAGGGGCGCGACGTCGCCTTCTGCCTGGTCACCACCGGCGGCGCCGGCGTGAACGAGCACACGCCCTCCAACGAGGGGCTCATCCCCATCCGCGAGAAGGAGACACGGGCGGCCGCGAAGATCCTGGGCGTCCACGAGGTGATGCTGCTCGGCTACGTCGACGGCACGCTGGAGCCGACGCTGGCCCTGCGCCGCGATCTCACCCGCGTGATCCGGCGGTACCGGCCGGACATCGTCGTGACCGGCGACCCCACCGTGCGGTACTACGGCCGCGAGTACATGAACCACCCCGACCACCGCGCGGCCAGCAGCGCCGCTCTCGACGCCGTCTTCCCGTCGTCGGAGACGCGCGCGATCTTCCCGGAGCTGATCGCCGAGGGCCTCGAGCCCCACAAGGTCAAGCAGGTCTTCATCTCGGGCGCGGTCGATCCGGACGTGTTCGTCGACATCTCGGCCACGCTCGCCGCCAAGTGCCGCGCGCTCAAGGCCCACCGCTCGCAGGTCGGCAAGGGCGAGTGGGTCGATCAGCTCCTCAAGGCGTGGGCGATCCGCGACGGCAAGAAGGGTGGCCTGCGCCACGCGGAGGCCTTCAAGCGGATGGTGCTCGGCTAGCTAGCGGAACGCGGCGATCAGCTCCTCGAAGGCCTTCATCTGGCCACCACGCGTGGACGACGGCACCAGGATGACCGTCCGCACACCGGTCGCCCGCCACGCCTCCACCCCCTCCCGCACCTCGGCCGCCGGCCCGAACAGCGTGACGTCGCGCAGCCAGCGGTCTGACATCAGCGACGGGATCTTGTCGTCCTGCTTGGCGGCGATCGCCGCCCGGATCGCCTGCATCTCATCGGCGTAGCCGGCCTCGATCCAGTAGTTCTGGTAGTTCGGCAGCTTCACGTACCCCGTCAGGGTGCGGCGGTTGACGGCGGCGGCGGCCGCCCGGTCCGCGTCGATACAGGTCGGGATCATGTCGCCGATGAAGAACGCCGGGTCGGCCCGACGGGCCTCCGGCAATACCGAGAGCGATTCCTTCATGTGCGAGCGGGCGCCGTTGGCCCACACGGCGCCCTGCGCGATCTCGGCCGACAGCTCCAGCATGCGCTTGCGCAGGGTGGCCAGAACCAGCGGGGGCAGCGTGCCCACCTGGCTCTCGGCCGCCCGCACGTCCCCGACGAACTTGCGGATGTCCTCCAGCGGCTTGCCGACCTGCAGCGCGAGCCGCTGGTGGGTGGGGCCGTGGCTCACGCCGACGCCAAAGCGGAAGCGGCCGCCCGACAGCTCGTGGACGACGGCGGCCGTCTGAGCGTAGTCGAACGGGTGGCGCGTGTAGATGTTGGCGATGCTGGTGCCGAACGCGATCTCGCGCGTGGCCAGGGCCAGCGCCTCGCACAGGGCCAGGCCGTCGCCCGGGCTCGGGCAGTAGATGCCGCCGAAGCCCTCCTTCTCCAGCTGCTGCGCCAGCTCGAGCGTCGCCTTGCGACGTCCGGCCACTGCCACGAGACTCACCGCGGGCTTGGATGTCATGGCGAGACTATAGCCCTGAACGGAAGCTCTCTGTACCGGCTGCGGCCACGACGGCCGAGGCCGGCAGCGACGTGTCCGACTGTCGGGCCGGCGGCTCGCCTATATTGCGCGTGCGGGGCTCGCTCGGGCCTCCCATCCCCCAGTGGGGGCGGGGGCTCGGCCGGTCGATCGTCGGTGGCTCGCTCACCCCGCCCTGGAGAGAACCGTTGGCGGTACGGCTCGCTGCAAGGCCCGACAGTCGGACACGTCGCTGCCGACCTCGGCCGTCGTGGCCGGAGCCGGTGGTTCAGCGTGTTCCCGTCCAGGAACTGGGACGGCGCTGGCGGTGCGGGTCTTCAGTCGGGGCGGCGGGCGGCGGCGCCGACCGAGGCCGGGGCCGGCGCGGGCTGACGCGCGGGCGCCCCGAACAGGCGGCGCAGCCGCGGCCACGGCGAGCCGAGCGCCTTCTGGAAGCGCTCCATGTAGATGTAGATCACGGGCGTGATGTACAGCGTCAGGAGCTGCGAGAGCAAGAGGCCGCCGACCACGGCCAGGCCGAGCGGACGGCGGGCGTCGGCGCCGGCGCCGAATCCGAGGGCGATCGGCAGCGTGCCCAGCAGCGCGGCCATCGTGGTCATCATGATCGGGCGGAAGCGCAGCAGGCAGCCGCGGTAGATGGCCTCGGCCGGCGGCATGCCGCCCCGCTCGGCCTCCAGCGCGAAGTCGATCATCATGATCGCGTTCTTCTTGACGATGCCGACCAGCAGGATGATGCCGACGAAGCCGTAGACGTTCAGCTCGGCGCCGAACAGGTAGAGCGTGAGCAGCGCGCCGACGCCGGCCGAGGGCAGGCCGGACAGGATCGTCAGGGGGTGCACGAAGCTCTCGTACAGAATGCCGAGCACGATGTAGATGACGAGCACGGTAGCGAGCAGCAGCAGCCCCTGCCCCTTGAGCGAGTCCTGGAAGGCCTGGGCGGTGCCCTGGAAGCTCATGCTCAGCGTGGCCGGCGGCCGCAGCTCGCGCCGGAGGGCGTCGACCTGGGCCACAGCCTCGCTGAGCGACACCCCGGGCTTGGGGTTGAACGAGATCGTCACCGACGGTAGCTGCCCGAGGTGGGTCACCGTGAGCGGTCCCACGCCGGTCGTGATCTGGGCCACCGACCCCAGCGGTACCAGGGCGCCGCCGGCGGCCCGCACGTAGAGGCGCGACAGGGCGCTGGGGTCGCGCTGGTACTGCGGGTCGACCTCGAGGATCACCCAGTACTGGTTGGACGGCGTGTAGATCGTCGACACCTGCTTGGAGCCGTAGGCGGCGTAGAGCGCGCTCTCCAGCTGGTCGGCGCTGACGCCGAGGGCGGAAGCCCGGTTGCGGTCGATGTCGATGCGCACCTGGGGGCTGGTGATGAGCAGGTCGGTGTTGACGTCTTGCAGCGCCGGCAGCGCCCGGATCTTCTCGAACAGGATGGGCGCCCACTTGTAGAGCTCGGCGAGGTCGGCGTCCTGGAGCGTGTACTGGTAGAGCGCCTTGGTGAGCTGACCGCCGATGCGGATGGTCGGCAGGACCTGCGGGTACACGTTGATGCCCGGCACGGTGGCCAGCTTCGGCCGCAGCTCCCGGATGACCTCCTCCACCGGCGGCCGCTCGGCGTGGGGCTTGAGGCGCATGAAGATGCGGCCGGTGTTGGGCACGATGTTGGAGCCGCCGGCCCCGATCGACGACATGAACTGCTCGATGTACGGCTCCTTCAGGAGGATCGCCGCCACCGCCCGCTGCTTCTCGGCCATCGCCTCGAAGGAGATGTCCTGGGCGGCCTCCGTGAAGGCGAAGATCTGGCCGGTGTCCTCGTTGGGGATGAACCCCTTGGGGATGGCCACGAACAGCATCGCCGTCACCACCAGCGTGACCGCCAGCGAGCCCACCGTGAGGCGCGGGTGGCGCAGCGCCCACTGCAGGGTGACGTCGTACGTCCGCAGCATTCCGTCGAAGAAGCGCTCGGAGGTCCGGTAGAAGCGGCCGTGCGACTCGGTGGGCGGGCGCAGGAAGCGGCTGCACAGCATGGGGGTCAGCGTGAGCGAGACGAGGCCGGAGACCAGCACCGCCACGCCGATGACCACCGCGAACTCGTGCAGCAGGCGGCCGACCACGCCGCCCATGAACAGCACCGGCAGGAAGACGGCGGCCAGCGACAGCGTCATCGACAGGATGGTGAAGCCGATCTCTCGGGCACCCTTGAGGGCGGCCTCCATGCGGCTCTCGCCCTGCTCCATGTGGCGAACGATGTTCTCCAGCATGACGACGGCGTCGTCCACCACGAAGCCGACACACAGCGTCAGGGCCATCAGCGACAGGATGTCGATCGTGTAGCCGAGCAGGTACATGGCGGCGAACGTCGTGATGATGGACATCGGCACGGCCAGGCTGGGGATGAGCGTCGCCGACAGGTTGCGCAGGAACAGGAAGATGACCAGCACGACCAGCGCGATGCTGAGCATCAGCGTGAACTGCACGTCGTGCACCGACTCCCGGATGGCCACCGAGCGGTCGTAGAGGACGTTGAGATTGACGGCGGCCGGCAGCTGGGTGCGGAAGGTGGGCAGCAGGGCCCGGATGGCGTCGACCACCTCGACGGTGTTCGTCCCCGGCTGCCGCTGGATGGCCAGGATCACCGCCCGCTCGTCGTTGTACCAGCTCGCCACCTTGTCGGTCTGCACGCTGTCGATGACGCGTCCCAGCTCCTCCAGCCGCACCGGCGAGCCGTTGCGGTAGGCGACGACCAGCGGCCGGTAGGCGGCGGCGTCGGTGAGCTGGCCCGAGGCCTGGATGGTGTAGGCCTGCTTCTGTCCGTACAGCGTACCGGTCGGCAAGTTGACGTTGCCCCGGTTGATGGCCTGCTCGACCTCGTCGATGCCGATGCCGCGCGCGGCCAGGGCCCGGGGGTCGACCTGCACGCGCACCGCGTACTTCTGGGAGCCGAACACCTGCACCTGGGCCACGCCGCTGATCGTCGAGATGCGCTGGCCGAGCCACGTCTGGGCGTACTCGTCCACCGTGTACAGCGGCAGCGTCGGCGAGCTGAGCGCCAGGTACAGCACCGGCTGGTCGGCCGGATTCACTTTCTGGTAGGTGGGCGGCGTCGGCATGCCGGGCGGCAGCAGCGGCAGCGTCTTGGTGATGGCGGCCTGCACGTCCTGGGCGGCGGCGTCGATGCTGCGGCTGAGCGTGAACTGGATGGTGATCTGGGTCAGCCCCAGCGCGCTCGACGAGGTCATCGAGTCGATGCCGGCGATCGTCGTGAACTGCCGCTCGAGCGGCGTGGCCACCGCCGAGGCCATGGTCTCGGGGCTGGCGCCGGGCAGCGCGGCCTGCACCTGGATGGTCGGGAAGTCGACGTTGGGCAGATCGCTGACCGGCAGCAGGCGGTAGCCCATGACGCCGGCCAGCAGCAGCGCCGTCATGAACAGCGTGGTGAGAACGGGCCGCTTGATGAAGAGGTCGGTGTTCACGACGGTGTCTTGATCTCGACCTTGGTGCCCGGGCGCAGGCGGAGCTGACCGTCGATGACGATCCGCTCGCCGGCGGCCAGCCCCTTGTCGACGATGGTCTCCCGCTCCAGCCGGCGGCCCGGCTCGACCCGCCGCGAATCGACCGTCAGGTCGGGCTTCACCACGAAGACGTAGCTGCCCTGCTGGCCCGGCTGGATGGCCTGGGTCGGCACCACGATGGCGTTCGGCTGGGTCGTCAGCGTCAGGACCACGTCGATGAACTGCCCCGGCCACAGCGCGTTGTCCGTGTTGGGAAACGTGGCCTTCAGTGTGATGGTGCCGGTCGTGGCGTCGACCGTGCTGTTGACGAAGGTCACCTCGCCGCGGGCCGGCGGGCGCGTCCGGTCGGGATAGGCCGCGACCGGCAGCGGAGCCACCGCCCCGTAGCGCTTGATGTCGGCCAGATGCTGCTCGGGCACCGCGAAGGAGACGTAGATCGGATGCACCTGGGTGAGGACCACCAGCGGGCCGTCGTCGTTGCCCTTCACGACGTTGCCGGCCTGGACCAGGATGCTGCCGGTGCGCCCGTCCATCGGCGCCTTGATGGTCGTGTAGGCCAGCTGCAGGCGGGCATTGTCGATCATCGCCTCGCCGGCCAGGATGACGGCGCGGGCGTTGTCGATGGCGGCGGCGGCGGCCTGGGCCGAGGCGCGCGCGTTCTCCAGCGCCGCCCGGTCGGCCTGCACAGTGGCCTCCATGGCGGCGGAGTTGGTGCGGATCTGGTCGTACTGCTCGCGGGCGATCAGCTCGCGCGCGATCAGCTCGCGATAGCGCTGCTCCTGATTTCGGGCGTTGTCCATCTGGGCGACGTCGCGGGCGATGTTGGCCTCGGCCTGGGCCATCTCGGCTCGCCGCTGCACGAGGGTGGCCTCGGCCTGGCGGAGCTGGGCGGTGTTCTGCGTCACGTTGGCCTGGGCCTGCCGGAGCGCCGCCTCCAGCGGCCGCGGGTCGATCGTGAACAGCAGGTCGCCACGGCGGACCTCCTGCCCCTCCCGGAAGTGCACCTGCACGATCTGGCCGGCGATCTGCGACTTCACGGCGACGGTGGTGAGCCCCTGCACGTTGCCGACGGCGGTGACCTGCACCGGCACGTCGCGCTGGACCACGTCGGCGACGGCGACCGGCACCGCCGGGATGGTGGCCTTAGCCGGCGTGCCGCTGGCGCGATCCGAGCAGCCGGTCAGCGGCAGGACGGCAATCGTCAGCCAGGCCAGCGCGCGCCGGGCGGCGGCGCTCACCGCCGACTCCGCGGCTTGGCCTGGGCGGCGTCGACCAGCGCCTCCAGCCCCTCGATCACGTGCTGGCGCTGGGTGGGGCTGAGCCGGGCCACGACGCGCTCGAGGCCGCGCATGCGTACCGCTTGCAGCTCGGCGGCGATCTCGGCGCCCCGCCGCGTGAGCTCCAGCACGTAGGCTCGCCGGTCGGCCGGATCGTCGGCGCGCTGCATGAGGTCCTTCTGCTCGAGGCGGTCGACGATGTGGGTCACGGCTGGCAGGGTGACGGCGAAGGTCTTGGCCACGTCGCCCATGTGACAGCCGGGCTGGGCGCTCACGTGGAAGAGCACCTGCGACTGGGCGTAGGTCAGATCCAGCGCGTTGGACTTCTGCCACAGGAGCTGGCGGAACGTGGTGCTGCCCAGCGCATTCAGCAGGTCGAGCAGCCTCTCGGTATCGCGGGTGATGACACGGGGGGCGCGGCGGGCGACCATGGTCCATCAACTATACAGGGCCTAAATAGTTTAGTCAATTAAGGGTCGGGTGGGGCCCGGCTTGCTAGGATGAGCGGGCCCAACCCGGGCGCGGAGGCCAGGCATGGAGCTGTTCGAGGTAATGCGCTCGACGTTCTCCGGACGGACCTACACCGGCGATCCCCTCCCCGACGACACCCTCCACCGCATCCTCGACCACGCGCGCTTCGCGCCGAGCGGGGGCAACCGCCAGGGCTGGCGGGTGATCGTCGTGCGCGATCCGGCCACCCGGGCCGCGCTGGCCGCGCTGACCGAGCCGGCCGCCAAGCGCTACACCGCGCAGGTGCAGAACGGCGAGAACCCCTGGAACACGATCGATCCCCCGCGCGTCGACGCCGCCACCATCGAGCGGACGCCGGCGCCGCCGCACCTGACCGAGACGGTCACCAAGGCGGCCGTCGTCCTCGTGATCTGCGTCGATCTCAAGGTGGTCGCCTCGACGGACCAGAATCTCGAGCGCGTGGGGGTGATCAGCGGCGCCTCGATCTACCCGTTCGCCTGGAACATCCTGCTGGCGGCGCGGCACGAGGGGTTCGCCGGCACCATCACGACGCTGGCGGTGGCCGAGGAGCCGCGCATCCAGGCGCTGCTCGGCATCCCTCCGCACGTGGCGGTGGCGGCCGTCATGCCGCTCGGGCGCCCGGTGAAGACGCTGTCCAAGCTCAAGCGCAAGGCGGTGGCCGAGTTCGCGATGCTGGAGCGGTGGGGCGGCGCCCCCCTGGCCCCGAAGGCGTCGTGAGCCGACTGGCCGGCAAGGTCGCGCTCATCACCGGCGGGGCCAGCGGCATCGGCGAGGCCACCGTGCGCCTGTTCGTGGCCGAGGGCGCGGCGGTGACGATTGCCGACATCCAGGACGAGCGCGGGCGGCGGCTGGCCGCCGAGCTGGGCGCGCGGACGGCCTTCGCGCATACCGACGTCAGCCGCGAGGCCGACGTCGAGGCGGCGGTCGCCGACGCCGTGCGCCGCTTCGGCCGGCTCGACTGCATCTTCAACAACGCCGGCTACGGGGGCGTGGGTGGCCGCATCGAGGCGGTCACCGTCGCCGGCTTCGACGAGACGATCGGGGTGCTCCTCCGGGGCGTGCTGCTCGGCATGAAGCACGCGGCCCCGGTCATGAAGCGCCAGGGCGGCGGCTCCATCATCAGCACCGCCAGCGTGGCGGGGCTCCGTTCCGGCTTTGGCCCCCACGTGTACAGCGCCGCCAAGGCCGCGGTCATCCAGCTCACCCGGACGGTGGCCATGGAACTCGGCGAGCACAACGTGCGCGTGAACTGCATCTGTCCGGGCGGCATCGCCACGCCGATCTTCGGCAAGGGGCTGGGGATGTCGGTCGAGGAGGCCGACGCGCTGGTGCCGCTCATGAAGGGCGTCCTCGAGAACGTGCAGCCCATCAAGCGCGCCGGGCTGCCGGAGGACATCGCCCAGGCCGCCCTGTGGCTGGCCAGCGACGACTCGACGTTCGTCAACGGCGAGGCGCTGGTGGTGGACGGCGGCCTCAGCGGCGGCCGGTCGTGGTCGGAGTCGCAGTTCCGCAGGGCGGCGCTGCGCCAGGCCCTGGGGCTGCCCGAGGAGTAGTATCGCGGCGCGAGACATCGATCATCGAGGAGGCCTCCCATGCGCACCCTCACGCTGGGCATCGCTCTCACCGCCGCCCTGGGCTTGACCACCGCCGCCGCCCACGCCCAGACGTGGAGGCCGCCGGCCGAGACCCAGCGCTGTCCCTCGAAGTGGGGCGCCAGCGACGAGCGCGGCTCGGCCAACCACATGAAGCCGGACACCGTCCTCAAGGCCACCCGGCTGATCAAGACCGGCGAGGTCATCGAGATCGCCCACGTGCTGAACGACAAGATGCCGATCAGCGCCACGCGGCGCTTCGACGTGCACGTCAAGCGCACCTTCATGAACCTGTTCTCGAACCGGCGCGGCAGCAACGAGGAGCTGGTCGTCAGCGAGATCGGCCAGGTCGGCACCCAGTTCGACGGCTTCGCCCACCAGTCGATCGAGTTCAGCCACTACAACTGCTTCAAGACCGACGAGATCTCTACCCGGACCGGCTTCACCAAGCTGGGCATCGAGAAGGTGGGCACCCTGATGGCCCGGGGCGTGCTGATCGACGTCGCCGCGCTCAAGGGTGTGGACATGCTCGGCGATACCTACCAGATCACGCCCGAGGACCTGCAGCAGGCCCTGCAGCGCCAGAACATCCAGCTCCAGCCCGGCGACGCGATCCTCATCAACACGGGCTGGAACAAGCTGTGGGCCAAGGACAACGCGCGCTACATGAGGACGTGCCCGGGGATCGGCGTGGCCGCGGCCGAGTGGCTGGCCACGCAAGACCCGCTCCTGGTCGGCGCCGACAACTGGCCGGTCGAGGTGGCCCCGAACCCCGACCCGCAGCTCTCGCTCCCTGTTCACCAGATCATGCTGGCCGTCAACGGCATCCACATCCTGGAGAACCTGAAGCTGGACGAGCTGGCCGCCAAGAAGGTCTACGAGTTCGCCTTCGTGATGCAGCCGCTGAAGGCCCAGGGCTTCACCGGCTCGACCGTCGCCCCCGCCGCCGTCCGCTGACGGCGGGACCACACCGAGGGTCGGGCCTCGTAAGGCCCGCCCTGGCCGCCCAGGGTCAGCGCGGGCGCCAGCGCTCTCCGGCCGCGAACGACTTGTCGTGCTCGCCGATGCCCGGCGGCGCCCAGCGGATCTTGGGTCGGGCGCCGTCGAAGGACACCGGCAGCGCGACGAGCGAGAAGTCCTCGCCCGGCATCGGCTGGATCATGTCGAGCGCCACCGCCTGGGGATGGGCGGCCGCGTCTGGCAGGCTGTTGATCACCGCGCACGGCACGCCCCTCGGCCTCGAGCAGGTCGATCCACTCGCCCTTGCTGCGCGTGAGGAAGATCGCGTCGATCTGATCGCAGAGCGCGGCCTTGTTCTCGACCCGGGCGGCGTTGGTCTCGAAGCGCGGATCCTTCACCCACTCGGGGTGGCCGACGACGTTGGCGAGCTTGACGAACAGCCGGTCGTTGCCGGCGGCCACGATGACGGGGCCCGTCTTCGTCTCGAACGCCTGGAACGGCACCACGCGATTGCTGCCCGTGCGATGGCGCTCGGGCACCACGCCGGAGGTGCGGAAGCTGGCGTAGTGGCCCTTGAGCCACGCCAGCCCCGTCTCGTAGAGCGAGGCGTCGACGGTCCCACCGCGGCCGGTCGGCGACCCGTCCAACCAGGCGCGGCCAGCACGCCCATGGCAGCCCACATCCCGGTGCCGTAGTCGAGGACCGAGGTGCCGATGCGCGTGGGCGGTCCCCCCTCGTCGCCGTTCATCATCATCAGACCGGAGAAGGCCTGCACCATCGGCTCGTAGCCCGGCTTCATCTTGAGCGGGCCCGTGCGCCCGAAGGCCCACACCGAGCAGTAGATGAGCCGCGGGAACTTCTTCGTCAGCACCTCGGCGCCGAGCCCCAGCGCCTCGAGCGAGCCCGGCCGCAGATTCTGCACGAGCACGTCGGCCTCGCCGATCAGCTCGATCAGGCGCTCGACGGCGGCCTTGTCCTTGAGATCGACCGTGATCGAGCGCTTGTTGGCGTTGACGGCGAGATAGCCCGGCGAGGTGCCGTTGAAGAACGGCGGGCCCCAGCGGCGGGCGTCGTCACCCTCGGGCCGCTCCACCTTGATGACGTCGGCGCCCATGTGGGCCAGGATCTCGGCCGCCATCGGCCCGGCCAGGTTCTGCGCGACCTCGACGACGCGGACGCCCTCCAGCGGCAGCATCAGCGGAACAGCGAGCGGGCGATGACCATGCGATGCACCTCCGAGGGCCCCTCGCCGATGCGGCGTACGCGGGCCTCGCGATACCAGCGCTCCAGCGGAAACTCCTTCGACACCCCATAGCCGCCGTGAATCTGCACGGCGGCGTCGATCACGCGCCCCAGCACCTCGCTCGAGTAGAGCTTGGCGATCGAGGCCTCCACCCGGGCGTCCTCGCCGCGATCGGCCTTCCAGGCGCCCTCCCAGATGAGCCACCGGCACGCCCGCAGCTCGACCTCGGCGTCGGCCAGCATCCATTGGATGGCCTGGCGCGTGCTGAGCGGCGCCCCGAACGTCGAGCGCTGCTTGGCGTGGGCGATGGCCATCCGGTGGGCGGCCACGGCCACGCCGAGGTTGCAGGCCGAGTACGGGAAGCGGTTCTTCACGAGCAGGTCGAAGGCGAGGTCGAGCCCCTGCCCCTCCTGGCCGACCAGGCGCGTCGGCCGGCAGCTCGCAGTCCTCGAACACGACGTCGTTGGGAATGGACTGGGTCCGGATGGTGCGGATGGGCGTGGCGGTGAAGCCGGGCGTGCCGGGCTCGAGGATGAAGCAGGAGATGCCGGCCCGGCCCTTCTCCTTGTTCGTGCGCGCGAACACCACGCCCCACTTGCCGTTGTGCGCGCTGGAGATGAAGACCTTGCGGCCGTTCAGCACCCACGTGTCGCCGCGCCGCTCGGCGCGGCTCTGGATGGCGCCGGCCGGATCGGAGCCACCCGACGGCTCGGTGATGGCGAAGAAGGTCCGCCAGCCCTCGCGGATCGTCGGCACCGCGTACTTCTGGATCTGCGCCTCCGTCCCCGCCCAGATGGCCGGCGGCGGGTAGCGACCGAAGACGCCGCAGCCGGGGCTGTAGAGTCCCATGCGGTGCTGCGACATCTCCTCCAGCACCACCGACATGCTGAAGGTGTCGAGCCCGCCGCCGCCGTACTTCTCGGGCGCCCCCAGCGCCCACAGGCCGGCCGCCTTGGTCTTGGCCGACAGCCGCTCGAAGTCCTCGTCGGGAATGCCGGGCGCATCGGGATCGATCCGCTGCTCGAGGGGGACGATCTCGTCGCGGATGAACCGGCGGACCTGCTCGCGCAGGATCCGGAGCTCGTCGGGAAGGGTGAACCCTGGGAACATCGCCATGGGCCGGGATGATACCATCGCCGCCATGGCTGACGAGATCCTCACCACCGTCGCTGACGGCATCGCCACCGTAACCATGAATCGCCCCGAGCGGCGCAACGCCATGAACGGCGCCCTGCTGATCGGACTGCGCGCGGCCTTCGACGACTTCGACGGCCGGCGCGACGTGCGCGTCGTCGTCGTGCGCGGGGCCGGCTCGGCCTTCTGCTCGGGCATGGACCTCAAGGAGATGGAATCGCGCGGCGGCGCTCGCGACCCCGAGGGTGACGTGGTCGGCGTCCTGCAGCGGATCGAGCGCTCGCGCCATCCGACCATCGCGCTCGTCCACGGCGACGCCATCGCCGGCGGCTGCGAGCTGGCGCTGCACTGCGACCTGCGTGTGATGGCCGAGAGCGCACGCATCGGCATGCCGCTGGCGCGCATCGGGATGATCGTGCCCTTCCCGCTCGGGCAGAAACTGGTGGAGATCATCGGGCCCGCTCACACGCGCCAGCTGCTCTTCACCGGACGACCGATCGACGGCCGGCGTGCGTACGAGATCGGCATGGTCCATCAGGTGGTGCCGGGCGCCGAGGTCGAGTCGGCCGCCCAGGCGCTGGCCCGCAGCATCGCCGACAACGCGCCGCTGTCGCTGGCCGGCATGAAGTCCGTCGTCCAGCGCGCCGTGGCGGCGCGCCCGAGCGTCGACCACGCCGATCTCGATGCGGCCGCGCTGCTGGCGCGCCAGAGCGCCGATGCCGGCGAGGGTCGCCGCGCCATGCTCGAGAAGCGCAAGCCCGTCTTCCGCGGCGAGTGACCACGAAAGGTACTTCGGCCGCACCGTGGACCTCGTTCTCCAGCGGCTGGTCGACGCCTGGCTGGCCTTCCCTGGGGCTGGTGATGGTGATCGTGCTGCTGGTGCTCATGGGGCCCGGGCTCGGCAGCGTGATCGTGGCCCTCGGGCTCAGCCAGGCCTTCCCGCAGTCACGCATCATCCGCGGCGCGACGCTGGTGGTGCGCGAGCACGCTTACATCGAGGCCAGCCGGGCCGGCGGCGCCTCCCACGGCCGCGTGCTGCTGCGCCACGTCCTGCCCAACGTGGTGGCGCCCATCATCGTCAGCGCCAG
The DNA here is from genome assembly GCA_963827505.1 of uncultured Candidatus Rokubacteria bacterium. Classification (GTDB taxonomy): domain Bacteria; phylum Methylomirabilota; class Methylomirabilia; order Rokubacteriales; family CSP1-6; genus AR5. Next base: position 623,874 of record CAWHBD010000002.1, read on the forward strand.
CACCTACGTCAGCTTCGTCATCCTGGTCGAGGCCGCCATCAGCTTTCTCGGCTACGGGGTGCCACCGCCCCGGCCCTCGTGGGGCGGCATGCTCAGCGCGACCGGCCGCAGCTACATGGTGCGGGCGCCGTGGCTGTCGATCTTCCCGGGCCTGGCGCTGACGCTGGCCGTCTTCGCCTTCAACGTGCTGGGCGACGCCCTGCGCGACCTGCTCGATCCGCGCCTGCGCGAGTGAACGGCCACCGGCATGATCTACGCGAAGGCGTTCTTCGATCTCCAGCTCGACTTCGCCACCGCGGTCACCGCCCTGTCGGGGCGATCGTTGGCCTCCGTGCTCATGGACTACACCAATCTCTATATCCGGCTCGGCCTGGGTCGCGACTTCGACTCCGCGCATCCAACCTGGCAGGAGTACGTGAGCGGCCTGACGGCCACGAACGACCCGCGCGAGTGGACGTACCGCTTCTTCGCGGCCCGGGCGGGCGCCATGGCCGGGCCGGCCGTGGAGGCGACCTCCGGCTGCTTCGCCTACTCCCGGTTGAGCGAGGAGCGGATCCGCCTCCATTTCCAGAACGTCGAGACGGACAGCCACTCCCCGCTCGGCGCCGATCGCATCGGCCGGCGCCGGGCCGAGCTGGCCGCCCTCTTCGAGCCCCTGCCCCGGCCCGTTCGCGTGGTCGGGGCGTCGTGGCTGTACAACCTCGAGGCGTATCGCCGGCTGTTCCCGCTTTCGTACCTGGCCACGGCGCACGTGCTCACCGGTCGATTCCGACACATGCCTCTGTGGGGGCAGTTCCTCGACCGGCGAGGAGCGGTCAGGGCCGGCCTGGCGGGGCAGCTCCTCGACCGGCTCGGGCGCCAGTCGAGCCTCGACGGGCTCGACCACTGCTTTCCGCTCCCGGTGCTCTCGGTCGAGGCCCCCGTGCAGGACTTCCACGATTTCTACCGTCACGCCGCACACCGGCTCGGCGCTCCGCCGTCGCCGGCGCGGTGATAGAATCCGCGCCGTCGTGCCTCACCGCCGTCACGCTACCGCCGTGAAGGGAGCCACCCGATGAAGCTGGTCCGCTACGGCCGTTCCGGTCAGGAGAAGCCCGGGCTCATCGATGCCGAGGGCGTCTTGCGCGATCTCTCCAGGGTCGTCAAGGACATCACCCCGGACGTCCTCACGCCGGCCGCGCTCAAGCGCCTGCGAGGCGTGAAGACCGCGCGGCTACCGGTGGTCCGAGGCAAGCCGCGCCTCGGCTGCCCACTGGCCGGCATCGGCAAGATGGTCTGCATCGGACTGAACTACACCGACCACGCCGAGGAGGTCGGGATGGCCCTGCCCAAGGAGCCGACCGTCTTCATCAAGGCGCCGAGCGCGCTATGCGGGCCCGACGATGCGACGATCCGGCCCCGGGGCGGCGTCAAGCTCGACTACGAGTGCGAGCTGGCCGCGGTGATCGGGCGTGACGCGCGCAGTGTCGACGAGGGCAAGGCGCTCGGCCACGTCGTCGCCTACTGCATCGTGAACGACGTCTCCGAGCGCGCCTTCCAGATGGAGCACGGCGGCACCACCACCAAGGGCAAGAGCGCGGACACCTTCGGGCCAGTCGGCCCCTGGCTGGTGACCGCCGACGAGGTCGGCGATCCGCAGGCCCTCGAGCTGTGGACCACCGTCAACGGCGAGCGCCGCCAGCAGGGCACCACCGCCAAGATGATCTTCAGCGTCGCCGCGCTGGTCGCCTACGTCAGCCGGTTCATGTCGCTGCGTTCCGGCGACCTCATCTCCACCGGGACGCCCGCCGGCGTCGGTCACGGGTTCAAGCCACCGCGCTACCTGCAGCCCGGCGACGTGGTCGAGCTGGGTATCACGAGGCTCGGCGTCCAACATCATCGAGTCGTGGAGGCGAAGTGACCGATCGTGAGCGATGTAGTTCACGGCCCACAAGCCGCCGATAGTCGCCCGTCGCCGGGAGCCGGTATCCCTCCCCGAGGCGTCGGCGAATGGCTCAGCGTCCCACCGCGCGTCGCCTAGCAGCAGCCGAATGACTTGCCGGGCCTACGCCGGGTGGCGCCGGAGCAGCCGTGCAGGTCACGAGAGCGCTCGGTCGCGTCGCGCACGAGCTTCTCCGTCGAGCGGAACCGATCCCGCGCTTTGCTGACTTCCTCTCGTTGGGCAGAAAAGTGCGGTGGCCAGGAATCCGACCCTTAAAGCGATACTCACCGAAGCCCGGCTTCAAGATGGCGAGGGCCGGCTTACCTGCTCGTTCCCGTCGGGCCATTATCGATGGGCGAACATCGGTGGAATGGGGAATTGCAAGTCGATGGCATCGATTCTGCCCTTGAACTGGACGGGGCATAGCTGCTGGATGCGGGACATCCGTGCTGCAAGGCGAGCCGTCGCCGGCACTCTGCTTGTCGGCTTGGCCGTTGTCGGGATCGCTGTGCTCGTGCGCGAGCCTAAGGTGACCAGAGTTATCAGGGGCCCCGATTTCGCCCGAAATCCAGATACCCCAGACCACCTCGATAGCTTCGGCGCGGCGGCGTGCGTGACGTTTCGTCGCTCGATGACGGACCTCGGCGCCGGCTTGATGACTTACCGCGAGTTCCTGGCTCAGATTCAGGAGGTGCACCGGCTGGCCCAGCTCTCTACAACAGTCGCGGTCAGGGAGGCGTCACGAATCACCTTGGAGCAACTCACATTGGGCACGCCTGCCGCCAGCATCCAGGGCGTCCTCACCGCGGCGTGTGGCCCGCCTCGTGATACTGGCCCTGGTCGCAGCGATTCAGCCGCCCCTCGATGACGCGGCTTCCTCCAGGTCGCACCTAACGAACCTGAGCTGAGGATGCCGCATCGTTGGCGCGCCTGCTGGCGCGGTCGGGGACGTCACGACTACTGGGTCTCCCGACATCGAGAAGGAAGGAGGCCGAGCACGCTCCGGTTAACGCCGCTTCTCGTCTTGTCATCGCTACTTCTTGGTTGTGAGCCTGTCTCTCAGGGGCTCGCGTCGGGCATTCCCGGTGTCGTTGCGGCGGGCGCAACAGTCGAGTTGGTAAAAGAAGGCTTCCAGTTCACCGAAGGCCCAGTCGGCGCAGCGGACGGGGGTCTCTACTTCACCGATCTTCGGGCCAACGTGATATATCGCTTGAATCCATCGGGCGGTATCGACGTCTTTCGCGATAAAACGGGTGCGGCGAACGGCCTTGCGTTCGACCGAGGCGGCAATCTGTTCGCGGCCGAGGGCGAGGGCCAGCGCGTGATCCGAATCGATAGCCGGGGGGCCGTGGCAACGGTCGCAACACAGACCGCCCTGGGCCAGACCCTTCGGAGGCCGAACGATTTGATCGTGGATCGACGCGGTGGGATTTACGTCACCGACCCGGGACCACACGGCCACCAAGGAAACGCCTTCGTCTACTACATCCGACCTGATGCACGCATCCTCCTTGTTTCAGACGACATTCGGCAGCCCAATGGGCTGACTCTGACGCGGGATGAAAAGATTCTGCTGGTTGCCGATACCCTCGGCAACATCGTCTTCGCGTTCGATGTTCAGGCGGACGGCAGCCTCATCAACAGGCGCCCCTTCGCGAACCTGCGGGGCATTCCACGAGGAAAACCCAGCATCGCTGATGGCATCGCCCTGGATAGCGCCGGCCGATTGTACGTCGCGACCGTCACCGGCGTTCAGGTCTTCGACGCCGGTGGAAGCTATCTCGGCACGGTCGCGGTGCCTCGACAGCCCGCCAACCTGGCCTTTTCGGGGCCCGATAAACGCACCCTCTACATCACCGCCCACGAGGGCCTCTATCGGCTGCGAACACTCTCCCAGGGTCCGGACCGGCCTGGGAAGTAGGGCTTCAGCGGCCCGGGGTCGCTCACTGATGTCATGAGAACAGCCAGACGTTGGTAGCCTCGGTCGAGCCGAGGACCACGACGTCACACAGATGGAGGCTGAGCTCATGATTCTCGTCGGATGCGATTTGCATACGCGCAAGCAGCAGGTCGCTCTGCTCAACACAGACACGGGCGAGCTCCGGGACCAGGAGCTGTCCCATGTCGGCGACGACGTCGAACGCTTCTACGCCGCGTTGTCGCCCCCCGTCACCGTCGGCATCGAGAGCACCGGGTACTCTTTGTGGTTCCACGCGCTCCTGCAGCGCCTGGGCCACACCCTCTTGGTCGGCGAGGCCGCCAAGATCCGGGCGATGGTGGTGCGCAAAACCAAGACCGATCGCCGCGACGCCCGGCATCTCCGGGATCTGCTGAAGGACGACCGCTTCCCCGTGGTTTGGATTCCCGATCCGACGACTGTGACCTGCGCGCGCTCATCAAACATCGACTTCGACTCGTTCGCATCCGGACGATGGTCAAAAACGGCCTGCACGCCATCGCTCTGAATCAGCGGCTGGCCCTCGGACCTTCGCTGTGGTCGCGCCAGGGCCTGGCCCAATTGCAGGCGCTCGTGCTTCTGCCGCACACGCGCCGTCGGCGAGATGACAGTCTCGACCTGTTGCAATGGCTGAACGGCCACATCGAAGCGCTTGATCTCCATCCCGGCCGCCTCATGACTCATCCCGGCGTCGGTCCATTGACCGCACTCGCGACCGTGCTGGTGCTCGGCCCCGTGGGGCGATTCCCTGGCAGTACACACGTGGTTAGCTACATCGGGTTGGCGCCAGCGCGCTCCTCCGCTGGGTGCTCGGCCAGGCGGCTCCGCTCGCGACCCGGGGCGATGCCGCTCTCAAGCGCATCTACTTCGCTGTCCTCCGGCGACGCGGCCGGCCCAAAGCGAAGGTGGCGCTGGCGCGGCGCCTGATCATCCGGCTCTACGTCATGTTGCGTGATCGGATCGACTACGACGAGTTCTGCCGCCGGGGCCGAGCCCGGCGCGGTGGCCTCGAGTTGGCGGGTACTGCGGTGTAGCCGAGGGCGCCCCGGCCGCGACCGACGCCGCGGCCTCCTGGCTACCGTTCCAGTGCGGGCGTTCTCGGGGTGATTGATGGTCGCCCGTGACCGACTCACTGATTGGGACGCCCACCCTCGACGATCCTTCGATCGTCGACGATCGAAGACGACATCATGCGCCGCATCGCGTGCGCGCATGGATGGCTGGTGGACGGTGACCGCAGGCTGCACAGTCGTGGTGTGCCTTGACCCCATGGCCGTTCTCATGGATCGATCACCTGATCCGCCCGCGCCCGGAGCGAGGGCGGGATCGTGAGGCCGAGCGCCTTGGCGGTCCTGAGATTGATGACCAACTGGAACTGCGTCGGCTGCTCAATGGGGAGATCCGCCGGCCGAGCGCCCTTGAGAATCTTGTCCACGTACGTGGCGGCCCGCCGGAACATGGCCGGATAATTCAGCTCGTACGACGCAAGCCCGCCCGCCTGGACCAACTCCCGGTACGGGAAGAGGGCCCCAACGGCGAGCGGCGCGGCGACTGCTCCAGCCACCGAGGTCAGCAGGAAGCGGCGGCGGTGTACCTGTGAGAAACTACGCGGCAATGCTGAATTCCATAACGAACCGGAGCGCGTCCATCGTCGGACACTCCGTGGAGGCGAAGTGATGGCGAAGCGTCGCGTGGTCCTGACCGGAGCGGGCGGGCGTGTGGCCCAGCGCATGTTCAAGGCGCTCGACGAGCGCTGGGACGTGCTGCCCATCGACATCAAGCCGACCGCCCACGACGGCACCGCGATCCCGCGGGCCGTGGTGGTCGATCTCACCAACCCCGACCGCAATCTGTACCGTCAGCACTTCCGCGGCGCCGACGCGGTCATCCACTGTGGCTTCGTGCGGGCCCCCGGCATGACCGCCGATACCTGGCAGGACAACAGCGACGCCAAGTTCCAGGCCGAGCACACCAACGTCGGGATGGCGTACAACGTCTACCGTGTCGCGCTGGAAGAAGGCGTCCGCCGCGTGGTGGTGTGCAGCTCCAACCACGCCTCCGACTACTACGAGCGCCTGGTCTGGGACGGCCGGGTCGACATGGTCACGCCGGAGATGCCGCCGCGCTCCGACAACTGGTACGGCTGGTCGAAGGCCTCGTACGAGCTGCTGGGCTTCGTCTTCGCCACCGGCAAGGTCGATGGCAAGAAGCTGGAGGTCGTGCAGTGGCGCATCGGCGGCCCCCGCGACAACGATCTCGACACCATCAAGCCGGGCGACATCCCGACCATGCACCGGGCGCTCGGCGCCTACCTGTCCGCGCGCGACCAGGTCCAGCAGGCGATCCGCATGGTGGAGACGGAGGACATCACCGACGATAACGGCATCCCGTTCCTGATCGTCTACGGCATCAGCGGCAACACGCACCGGTTCTGGAGCCTGGCCAGCGCGAAGCGGAAGATCGGCTATCGGCCGGAGGACGACAGTCAGGTGAACTTCGCCGACCAGATCGCCGCCATCGCCCGCGCCGCCAAGAAATCATGAGCGTCGTCCTCGGCACCGCGACCCCCGGGGGTGGCTTCCCCGTCTACGGCGACGCCGTCGCCGCCGTGCTGAACGAGGTCGATCCCTCGCTCGGGGTGACGACGCGCAACACGAAGGGCAGCACCGAGAACGTGCCGCTGCTGGAGGCCGGCCAGCTCGACCTGGCCCTCGTGCAGGGCGAGGTCGCCTACGAGGCGCTGCGCGGCATCGGCCGCCCGCCCGCCGACCTGAAAATCTTCGCCGCCATGTACTCGACGCCGGGGATGTTCGTCGTCCGCGGCGATTCGCCCGTGCGCGCCATCGAGGACCTGCGCGGCAAGCCGGTGGTGTTCGGCGCCCGCGGCTCCGGCTTGGTGATCCTGGCCCGCTACGTCCTCGACGGGCTCGGCCTCGACCAGGCCCGCGACTTCGAGGCGATCTATCTCGACCGGGCCGGCGACGGCCCCGCCATGGTGCTCGACGGTCGCGCCGCCGCGCTGTGGGGCGGCGGCATCGGCTGGCCCGGCTTCGCCACCGTGACCGGCGCCGGGGGCCGGCTGCTCGGCCCCGACGCCGACGGCATCCGTCGCATCCAGGCCAGGCACACTTTCCTCAAGACGCTGACCGTCCCGGCCGGCTCCTATCCCGGCCAGCGCGAGCCGATCATCTCCGTGGGGTCGTGGAGCTTCGTGATGGCGCGCCCCACGCTGGGCGAGGACGTCGTCTATCGCCTCGCCCGCGCGCTGCACGCCGGCCAGGCGGCGCTGGCCGCGCGGCTGCCGCAGGCGGCCGAGACGACCGCGGCCAACACGCTGGCGGCGGCGCCGTCGCGCGACCTCCTGCATCCCGGCGTCCTCCGCCATCTCCGCGAGATCGGCCTGGGCTGATGGACGACACGCTACCGTGCGGTACACTTCGCCGCTGGAGGACGCCATGCGAGTCCTGGTGACGGGAGCGGCGAGTGGGATCGGACGGGCCACCTGTCTGCGGCTGGCGCGCGATGCGCGGGCGGCGGGCAAGGGGGCCCAGATCGCGGCGGTCGACGTCGGGTCCTCGACAGGGCTCGACCGTCTGGCCGACGAGCTGCGGACACTGGGCGCCGAGGCGCTGCCGCTGGCGGGCGACATGGCCACCGCCGACGCCCCCGCCCGGGTCGTCGACGAGGCCGTCAAGCGATTCGGTGGTCTCGACGGCCTCGTCAGCAACGCCGGCGTGAACCGGCCGGGTCCGCTGACCCAGTACTCCGTCGCCGACTGGGACTTCCTGTTCGCGGTGAACACGCGGGCCACGTGGCTGCTGGCCAAGGCCGCCCATCCCGCCCTGAAGGCGGCCGGCGGCGCCATCGTGGCGACCGGATCGATGTCCGGCAGCAACCCGCACGCGAACCTCGGCGCCTATGGTCCCAGCAAGGCCGCCGTCATCATGCTGGTCCAGGTGCTGGCCCAGGAGTTCGGGCGCGACGGCATCCGGGTGAACGCGGTGTCGCCCGGCATGGTGCGCACGGGCATGACCGCCGCCGTCTACGCCGACGCCGCCCTGACCGCCGAGCGCGACGCGCTCGTCCCGCTCGGACGCGTGGCCACTCCGGAGGACATGGCCGACGTCATCGCGTTCTTGCTCGGTTCCGACGCGCGCTACGTCAACGGCCACGATCTCGTGGTCGACGGCGGCGTGAGCGGCAACTTCCTCGGGCGCCTGCCCGGGATCGCACGCATTCCCCGAGGCTGAGCAGGCGCACGCGGGCCGGTGATCCGACGGCCCGCCCGCCGTCCATCCATCGTCATCCCCTGTCACGCGGCGATCAGACGATGACGCCGCCGGGAGGCGTTCTGCCTACCCTCACGCCACTTGGGTGACACGCGATGGTTGGTGCAGATGTTGCTCGGGGTCACCCCATGAAACTCCGGCAGTCCAGTACCACGATCTCACTCCGCGGCCACCTGCTCCTCCTCGTCGCCGCCACCCTGCCGCTGGGCGCGCTCACCGCCGGCCTCGTCCTGCAGGCCGAGTCTCCGGCCACCGGTTGGGTCGGGGCGGGGGTGGCGCTGCTCGTGCTGGCGCTCGGGTTGACGATCACCGTCTCCCGCCGCATCGCCGACGTCGCCACCGCCGTCACCACCGCCGCGCGTGCGATCGGCCACGGCGAGGCGCCGGCGCTGGGGCCACTGCCGATCCGTGAGCTGGACGATCTCGCTCGTGCGATCGCGGCCTCGGGCGCGGCCCGCAAGGAGACCGAGGGACGGCTGCGGGCGGCCGAGGCGCGGCTGGCCGCGACGCTGGAGGGAGCGCCGGCCGCGATCATGTGCATCGACGCCGGCCGCCGGGTGATCCAGTTCAACCGCGCGGCCGAGGTGCTGTTCGGCTGCGAAGCCGGCGAGGCCATCGGCGTGGCCGCCGACCGCTTCTTCTCGCAACGCTTCCTGCGCGTGCTCGACGCCCACCTCGAGGGCGCCCGCGGCCGGCTGCGGGCGATCACGACCGGCAGCGGCGACAACCCGGTGGGCTTCCGCCGCGACGGTACCGAGTTCGCGCTCGACACCGCGGTCTCGCGCATCGACGGCCCCGGCGGCCCCCTGTGCATGCTCGTGCTGCGCGACATCACCGAGCACAAGCGTCAGGAGAGCGAGTCGGGCCGAGATACTGCGGCGCGAGCAGGCCGCCCGCTCCGAGGCCGAGGTGGCTGCCCAGCAGTCCTGGCTGCTCGCCGAGGCCAGCCGCATGCTGACGCTGTCGGCCGACTACACCACCACACTGACTGGCCTGGCCCGGCTCACCGCCGGCAGCCTCGCGGATTGGTGCGTCATCGACCTGGTCGGGGACGATGGCGTGTTGCACCGTCTCGCGGTCGCCCACGCCGATCCCGCTCGCGAGCCGCTGGCCCGCCTCTACCAGGCGCGGCCCGTCACCGGTGCCGACCTGCCCGAGGCCCTCGCCGAGGCGCTGGCCAGCGGCCAGGCCGAGCTGATGGCTGAGGTCACCGAGGAAGACCGCCAGCGCTTGGTGCGCGGCGAGGAGCAGGCGCGGCTGGTCGACGGCCTCGGCTTGCGATCGGCGATGCTGGTGCCCCTCGTCAGCCGCGGTCACGTCGTCGGGACCCTGATGGTCGTTCGCGGCGCCGGCGAGCCCTACACCGCCGACGACCTGGCCACAACCCAGGAGCTGGCTGACCGGGCGGCGGCTGCCGTCGATCGCAGCCGCCAGTACCGGCAGGCCGAGGAGGCCCACGCACGCTTCGCCGGGCTCATCGACGGCCTCGACGCGATCGTCTGGGAAGCCGACGCCACCACGCTGGAGCTCACGTTCGTCAGCCGCCGCGCCGAGAGCCTGCTCGGCTACCCGCTGCGGCAGTGGCAGAGCGACGGCCCGTTCTGGACGCGGTTGATCCATCCCGACGACCGCGAGACCGCCCTGGCCGAGCTGCGCACGCTCGCCACCACCGGGCGGGAGGGCCGGCTGGAATACCCGATGATCGCCGCCGACGGCCGCCTGGTCTGGATGAGCAACACCGTGCAGCCCGTGCGGCTCGCTGATGGCGGCGTGGTGCAGCTACGTGGCCTGATGATCGACATCACCGAGCGCAAGCGCCTGGCCGAGGAGCGCGACCGGTTGCTGGCCGCCGAGCAGGCCGCGCGCGCCGACGCCGAGGCGGTCGCCCAGCGCTCGCGCTTCCTGGCCGAGGCCAGCGAGCTGCTGTCCTCCTCGCTCGACCGCGGCGCCACGCTCGACAGCTTGGTCGGCCTGGCGGTGCCGGCCTTCGCCGACTGGTGCCTCGTGCATCTGGCCGAGCCGGTCGCCGGCCGGCGCCTGCACGCCGCCGGCGCCGACGCCGACGGCTCACGCGTGGCCGAGGCGGTCGAGCGGCTGGCCCCAGCCCTGGAGCTGCCGGCCTTGCTGCCGTTCCTGGAGCGGATGCGGGCTGGTGAGCCGCTGCTGGTGCCCGAGATCGGCCCCGCCTGGCTGGAGGGGCTGCAGCTCCTGCGGCAGCTCTCGCCCAAGTCGATCATGGTGGTGCCGCTCGTGGCCCGCGGGCGCACGGTGGGCACGCTGTCCTTCATCGCGACCCGCTCCGACCGGCGCTACGGCCCGGCCGACCTCGCGCTGGCCCGCGACCTGGCCCATCGGGCGGCCATCGCCGTCGACAACGCGCGGCTCTACGCGGAGGCCGAGGGCGCCAACCGGGCCAAAGACCAGTTCCTGGCCACCCTCTCGCACGAGCTGCGCACGCCGCTGACGGCGATGCTGGGCTGGGTGCTGATGCTGCGCTCGGGCCGGCTGAGCGGCGACGAGGCCTCCGGCGCCCTGGCCAGCATCGAGCGCAACACGCGCGTGCAGGCCCAGCTCATCAACGATCTGCTCGACGTCTCCCGCATCGTGGCCGGCAAGCTGCAGATCGACAAGCGCCCGGTAGACATGCGGATCGTCATCGAGCACGCGCTCGACTCGGTCCGTCCGGAGACCGAGGCGCGCCATCAGACGGTCACCTGCACCATCGACCCCGAGGCCGCCTGGGTGGCCGGCGACGCCGTGCGGCTCGAGCAGATCCTGGTCAACCTGCTCGGCAACGCCGCCAAGTTCACCCCCGAGGGCGGACACATCGACGTCCGCCTCGACCGGCACGACGCCCTGGCCCGGGTCACGGTCAGCGACACCGGTCAGGGCATCGAACCGGGGATGCTGCCGCACATCTTCGAGAGCTTCCGGCAGGCCGACAGCAGCAGCACCCGGCGACACGGCGGACTGGGCCTGGGCCTGGCCATCGTGAGGCGGCTCGTCGCCCTGCATGGCGGCCGCGTGGAGGCCACCAGCGCCGGCCGCGGCCGGGGCGCGGCCTTCGCCGTCCACCTGCCGGTGCTCGCCGAGGAGGCCCGCCCCCAGGCCCTGTCGGCGGGACCGGAGATACGCCGGCCGCGCGAGGACGCCGGGCTGCCGCGGCTGGACCGCGTCCGGGCCCTCGTCGTGGACGACCACGAGGACTCACGCCGGTTCGTGCAGACGGTGCTGGCCGACTGCGGCGCCGAGGTGTTCGCCGCCGAGTCGGTCGACGCCGCGCTCGACATCCTGGGTCGGACGTTCGTCGACGTGCTCGTCAGCGACATCGGGATGCCCGGCGCCGACGGCTACGACCTCGTGACGCGGGTGCGCGAGCGGGAGCGCGAGCACGGTGGGCGGATCCCGGCGGTGGCGCTGACGGCGTATGCGGGCGAGGAGAATCGCGACCGGGCCCTCGCGGCCGGCTTCACCGCGCACGTGACGAAGCCGGTCAGCCCGGGGGCGCTCGTTCGGATCATCGCGGATGCGATCGGGAGGCCGGTGAGCCTCTAGACTCGCGCTTCGTGGGGTGGGGCGGGGCTGGTGGGTGGGGGCCTGTGCGACCACGATGTTGGAGACCGACTCGGGTCGTTAGGTGGCTGGGCTCCATCCGGCTGGGCTCGGCGCGGTAACGCGCGGCGGGAAACGGGTCGCACAGGCCCCACCCACGAGCCCGCCCCACCTCACGGCAGCCCTCACTGACAGGCGAGCCGATCATCTCCAACGACAAACCGCTCGAACGATCGGCTCGTAGCCGGGTCCGCTCGACTCCTTGCGCAATCGCGACTCAGGCTGTGGCGGCGTGGTCCTTTTGGTGGAAGTAGTTGGCGCTGTAGAAGGCTCTGACGAGGTCGCCGTAGAGGGCGGGAGCGTACCGGGGCGGGTCAGCCGGAGTGGTGCAGCTGGGGAGGCATTCGATCGTGGCGTTGACGTTGGGGCTGTAGAAGAAGGCGATCGAGTAGCGGTCGCGGCCGGAATCGTTGACGACGCCGTGCGGGGTTGACAGGAAGCGGTCGTTTGACCAGCGCTTCATGACGTTGCCGAGGTTGACCAGGAAGGTGCCCTCGATGAGCGGGGGCGACAGCCACTCGCCGCTGGGCAGGCGCACGGCCAGGCCCGGGGTGTCCTCGCGGGCCAGGAAGGTGATGAACGAGTTGTCGGTGTGCGGGCCCTGGCCGAACTGCTCGGGGTCGTCGATTTCCTGCGGTGGATAGTGCAGGAACCGCAGGTTGATGTGGGCCTCGTCAGCGAAGAGCGGCCCGAAGAACCCGGGCGGCATGGCCAGGGCGCGAGCCAGCACCGGCAGAGTGCGCTCGCCCAGCCCCTCCATCGCCTTGAAGTAGCGGACCATGGCCGCGCGCATCCGCTCCCGACCGGCCGGCCACTGGTTGGCGCCGCGCAGCGGGGTCCCGGCCACGACATCGGGATGATCGGCTCCACGGTCGTGGCTGATGAAGAAGCTCTCGTTGAAGTTTGGCCGGGTCGCCTTGTGAACGGTGGAGGCCTTCTGCATGCTTTCGTTCACGGGCAGATAGCCAATGTTGTTCTGATTCAGCTTGAGGGCCAGCTTGGCCTCGAGCGGCAGCGCGTGGAACTCGCGCGACGCCGCGAAGGCATCGTCGATCAGCGCCTGGGGCACGCCGTGGCCGAGCACGTAGAAGAACCCGACGCGCTCGCTGGCCTCCCGCACCTGGGCGGCGACGGTCTCGAGCCCGCCGGGCTCGCCCGCGAACGCCGGGGCCACGTCGATCACCGGGATGGCCCGGCTCACCTGGTCGGGATCCTTCACTGCCATCGCCTTGAAGATGTTCATCGACGGGCCTCCAGTCGGGGCAGAACCTGTTCCTTGAGCAGCGTGACGGAGTGTTCCCAGGCTGCCCGCGGCTGCCACTCGTGGGCGATCACCAGCAGCGTGCCGAATCCGCCGACCGCCTCGCCGAGGGCGGCCACCTTGCGGGCCACCGTCTCCGGGCTTCCGACGATCCAGATGTTCTCCATCAGGTAGTCCAGCGTCACGTCGGCATCCGGCATGGCCGGGTCGAGCTTGAGCATCTCGAAGCCGCGCAGCTTCGGGATGAGTCTCAGGAAATAGTCTCTATAATCGCGCGCCAGCGTGCCCGACAGGGCCTCACGCTTGGCCTGGGCATCGGTGTCGGCCACATAGACGTCACGGGCGATGCGCCAGGTGGATCGGTCCGCGGGCCGCCCCACCCGGGCCGCGCCGGCGGCCACGGCGTCCCAGTGCGTCTTCAAGATGCGGGGCGGGACGAAGTTGATGCTCATCGGAATGTAGCCGCGCTCGCCGGCCAGCATCAGCGTCTCCGACCCCGAGGAGACCCCGGCCACGCCGATCGGCGGATGCGGTTGCTGGTACGGCTTGAGATGCAGGCGTAGCCCGATGTCGTCCTGAGGCTCGGGGATCCGGAAGCGCCAGTTCCGCTGCGTCGACTCGTACACCCCCGGCTTGGGATCGGTCCACAGCTGGATGACCGTGTCCAGGATCTCCCGCGTCATCCCGCGCTGCTGCCCGGTCTTGCCGTCGACCTCGAAGAGCTGGAAGTCGCCCGGGAATCCACCCGACCCCACTCCCCAGTAGAAGCGGCCGCGCGCCATCTGGTCGAGCTGGGCGATGCGCTGGGCCAGCATGAGCGGGTCGTGGTTGGGCAGACAGGACACGCCGGTGGCCAGCTTCATCCGCTTCGTCACGCCGAGCGCGCGGGCGATGAACAGGTCCGGGCACGGGATGTTCTCCCACTGCGCGGTGAAGTGCTCGCCGATCCACGCCTCCTCGTAGCCGAGGCGGTCGAGCAGCGCCAGCTGATCGAGGTCGTCGTCGAGGGTCTGGGCGATGTCGGCTCCGGGCGGGTGCAGGGGCATGGCGAAGTAGCCGAGGCGCATGGGCCCGATCTTACCCCATGCGACTGCCCGGGGCTCCCGACCCGAAGAAGCGCTTCAAGGCCTCGGCGGTCGGGCCAGGCGCCTGCTCCGGGAAGAAATGGCCGCCGTCGAGCGCGTGACCTCGCACGGCGTCGCTCCACGCTCGCCACAGAGCCACGGGTCCGCCTACCTCGGCGTACCAGGTGTCGAGCGGCCCCCCGGCGCTCCAGAGCGCCAGAACCGGACAGGCGATGCGCCGCCCGTTCGCCCGATCCGCCTTGTCGTGCTCGCGATCGAGGGTCGCGGCAGCCCGATACTCCTCGCAGATAGCGTGTGCGCGGGCGGGATCGCGAAGCGCCTGGACGTAGGCCGCCCGCACCTCGGGAGGAAATGCCCCCGCCGGGGAGCCCCACTGCCCCAGCGCGTCGTCGACGATGGCTTCAGGCGCCGCCGCCAGGATGCGTTCAGGGAGCGGCTCGGGCTGCGCCAGGAGCGACCAGGGCCAGTAGGCCAGCGTGAATCTGGCGTCGGCTCGGTCCCAGGCGGTCTCCGTCGGCAGGACGTCGAGGACGGCAAGACGGTCAACCCGGCCGGGATGGTCGAGAGCCAGGCGATAGGCAACGCGGCCGCCCCGATCGTGCCCGGCGATCGAGAAGCGCGGAAAGCCGAGCCGCTCCATGACGAGCACCATGTCCCGCGCCATGGCCCGCTTGGCATAGGGCGCATGGTCGGGCGTCGAGGGTGGGCACCCGCTGCGTCCGTAGCCGCGAAGGTCGGCACAGACGACCGTGAAATCGCGGGCCAGCAGTGGCGCGACGCCGCGCCACATCAGGTGCGTTTGCGGAAAGCCGTGGAGCAACAGGACCGGCGCGCCCGCCCCCCGCGAGCGCACGAAGATACTCGTCTCGCTCGTCTCGACCTCGATCGTCTCGAAGTCCTGCATCGTTCCGGCCCCTGTCCCACCACAGGTGTACCCCGTGATACCCTCGGGCGCCATGGCGACCATTCAGACCACGAGCCTTCTCGACGAAGCGCGGGCCCTGCTGGACGACACGGTCGACCTCCGCCGCCGCATCCACCGCCAGCCGGAGATCGGCCTCACGCTGCCGCGGACCCAGCAGGTCGTGCTGGACGCGCTGGCGCCGCTCGGGCTGGCGATTCGCACGGGCTCGCGCACGACGTCCGTGGTCGCCACGCTGGAGGGGGCGCACCCGGGTCCCACGATGCTGCTGCGCGCCGACATGGATGCGCTGCCGCTGCAGGAGGACACGGGGCTGCCGTTCGCCTCCGAGGTCGCCGGCGCCATGCACGCCTGCGGTCACGACAGCCACGTGGCCATGCTGCTGAGCGCCGCCCGCATGCTGGCCGCCCGGCGGGCCACGCTGGCCGGCCGGATCGTGTTCATGTTCCAGCCGGGCGAGGAGGGCTACCACGGCGCGCGCGTGATGATCGAGGAGGGGCTGCTCGACGGCGACCACAAGCCGGACGCCGCCTTCGGCTTGCACGTGGGCGCGCGCCACCCGGCCGGCGTCATCGCTACCCGGGGCGGCGCCATGCTGGCCTCCGGCGACACCTTCCAGATCGTGGTGCGCGGCGAGGGCGGCCACGCCTCGGCGCCCCACGACTGCCTCGACCCCATCCCGATCGCCTGTGAGATCGTGCAGGCGTTCCAGACGCTGACGACCAGGCGGGTGAACGCCTTCGACCCGGCCGTGCTCACCGTGGCGAAGATCGAGGCCGGCACCACGCGCAACATCATCCCCGAGACCGCCAGCCTGCTCGGCACGATCCGGACGGTGTCGGAGAAGACCCGCACCAGCATGCTGGACGGGGTCAAGCGCGTGGCTGACGGCGTCGCCGCCGCCCACGGGGCCTCGGTCGAGGTGAACCTGATCCGTGGTTACCCGGTCACCGTCAACGACGAGGCCTTCGCCGACCGGGTGGCGCGCGTCGCCACCGAGCTGCTCGGCCCCGAGCGCGTGCAATCGATGGCCACGCCCATCATGGGCAGCGAGGACTTCTCCTACGTCCTGCAGCGCGTGACCGGCGCCTTCGCCTTCCTGGGCACGCGGCCGGCCGAGGGGCCGGCCCCGCCCAACCACTCCAATCGGATGATCGTCAACGAGTCCGCCCTGCCGGCCGGCGTCGCCATGCACGTCGCCGTCGCCCTCGACTTCCTGAAACGCCACTGAGACGCCGGGCCCTCGCCCTCGTCTCGCTCGTGGCCGCGGGCCTTCTGGCCGGGTGCGCGACGGGCCCGCTGGCGCCGCTGCGGTACGAGTTCGTCGACGACCCGGCGGAGTCCACCGGCCCGCCACGCGCCGGCGAGCACGCCGTCGCCGCCGCTGCCGCGCTCGACCCGGCCACGCTCGAGCCCGACGTGCGGGCGCTCGCCTCGCCCGCGTTCCAGGGACGCTTGCGCGGGAGCGAGGGCGGCGCGCGAGCCCGGGCGTATCTCGTCGGGCGCCTGCAGTCGGCCGGCCTCGGACCGCTCTTCGACGGGCGGTTCGAGCAGCCGACCTCGCCAGATGGCGGCGGCCCCGCTCCCCACGGCGTCAACGTCGGCGCGATCTATCGCGCCGCCTCGGCTGACGCCGACTGGGTGGTGCTGGTCGCGCACTACGATCACCGCGGGGTGATCCATGGCGAGGTGCACGCCGGCGCCGACGACAACGCCAGCTCGGTCGCCCTGTTGCTCGCGCTGGGTGACACGCTCGGTCGCCTCCGGCCCCCCGTGCGCCGCCACGTCGTCCTGCTGTTCCCCGACGCCGAGGAGCCGCCCGACATCCGGACCGAGCGGATGGGGTCCTCGTGGTTCTGGCGGCACCCGCCGCTACCGCTCCATCGCTTGTACCTCGCCCTCGTGCTCGATCTCATGGGCGGGCGCCCCTCACCGGAGCTGGCTGCGGCCGGCCTCGGCGACGCGCTGTTCGTCCTCGGCGGGGAGGCGGATCCCGGCGCGGCCATGCTCGTGCGGGATCTGGCGCCGATCGCGGGCGTGGCGCCGGTCCGGTTGAGCCTGCCGATGATCGAGGCCTACCCGTTCGTGCCCGGTTCCCGGTTTGCCCGCAGCGACTACCACGGTCTGCGCGAGCACGGACGGCGGCCCTTCCTCTTTCTGACGACAGGGCGGACGGAGACGTACCACACGCCGGCCGACACACCCGACACGCTGGACTACGGCCGGCTCGTGGCCGGCGCGCGCTGGGTGACCCAGCTGGCCGTCCACGCGGCGAGTGCTGACGGGGCCCTGGGCTGGCGTGACATGCAGGCCGACCCGCGCGCCGACGCCCGGACGCTGCTGAAGCTCTACGCGGCGGTCGAGGCCAGCCAGCGCGTGGCCGGATTGCTGCGGCGCGCCCTCGCCGTGGACCGCGCGGAGGTCGAGCGGCTCCTCGCGCGCTGGAATGGCGGCGAGCCGCCGACCCCCGCAACCTACCGCCGGCTGGTCCTCGCCTCGACGCGCGTGCAGGCGGCGCTCTGGCATCCGTCGGGCTGGTGGTTCGCGCTCTGGTAGCGCGGGCGGGCCCTCACGGCTTACGCGGCGAGGCGGTGCTCTCCTCGGCCAGCTTGCGCATGGCCGTCATCGTCTCCACCAGGCTGTCGCGCTCGGATCTGCCGGTGACGAAGGCGGGCAGGACGGTGCGTACGGCGATCGCGTAGGTGACGAGGCTGCCGCGGTCCACCTCGTCGACGGCCCAGTAGCCGGAGTTCTCGCGGAAGAGGCCGTGGCCGTGCCCCTCGGCCAGGTGCCACTCGATCCGGCGTCGCTTGGGATCAGGGTACTTGTCCATGTGGAAACTGAAGGCGAAGGGGCCGATCGCGACATCGTAGCGGACGACGGCGCGCCGCTCGTCGCTCTGCACCACCTCGACGGCCACGACCCTCGGGTAGTACCGCGCGTGACCGGGATAGTCCACCAGGATGCGCCACACCTGCTCGGGGGAGGCCCGCACGACCGCCACGGCGGTGCCGCCGCGGGCGGAGGGGCTGGCGCCGGGCGGCATGACGTCGCGGACGACCACCTCGCCGGCGGCCAGGCGACGTCGCTGATCGTCGGAGAGCCCCGGCGGCACCGGCGCTGCGGCCGCCACGAGTGCGGCCGGCCACCAGGGTCAGCGCGAGCAGGCCGCGCACGGCCGGCGCCACGCCGCCGGCACCGCGCCCGGTCCTCATCACGCCGGTCGGAACAGCGCGGCGTGGGTGGGATCGGTCACGATGAGCTCGGCGATCCGCTCGGCGAGCGCCGTGATCGTGAGCAGCGGGTTGTTGCCGAGCGCGGTCGGGATGATCGCCGCGTCGGCGACGTAGAGGCCGGGGTGCACGGCCCGGCCCTCCTCGCTCTCGGTGGTGTCGAAGACCTGGCCGCGGTGATTCACCACGCCGCTGGCCGCCGAGGCGCCCATACGGCAGCCACCGAGCGGGTGGGCCGAGTAGTTGCGGGCCGGTGTGAACGGCGTGAACTTGCCGCCGAAGGCCCCCGCGTACTGCTCCATCAGCCGCGCCAGCTCGGCGTGGCTCGACTGCCGCCCGTAGTCCGGCCAGTGGACGCTCACGAGGTCGCGCTCGAGCCGGATCTCGCCCTCGGCCCGGTCGTGACCGCAGCCGAGCAAGGTCATGGCTCGATCCAGATCGGCCAGCATCAGCAGCGCCACACCATTGGCGAGTGGACTGGCATGGGCGATGTCCTCGATGACGACGCGCCGGTCGAGCGGCCGCCCAGCGCCGCGGAAGTCGATGGCGCCCTCGATGTATGCACCCACCGGGTACCGGGGCGTCCCGTTGGCCACGCCAACACCGCCGCTGTCCGTGTAGACGGTGGGGTCGGTGTACTGGTAGTCGACGAACCCCAGGTAGTTGCCGTTGCCCGAGAACCCCTTCCCGAGCCAGCGTGAGGTCGTGATGCCGCCGGGTCTTTGCGAGCGCAGAAGGATCGCATTGGAGCCCATGGTGCCGCCGGCGAGGATCACGACGGAGGCCGTCACGAACCCCGGCTCCTCGCGGCCCGGGCGGGCCGGGTCCGGGCGCAGGACGTAGTCGACGTTGTAGACGCCGTCGGCCTTGCGGATGCTGGCGACCTCGACCTGCGAGAACATCTGCACGCCGTTGGCCCACGCCAGCGGCAGGTAGTTCATGTCCAGCGAGTTCTTGGCGCCGACGTTACAACCGGTGCCGCAGTCACCGCACTGCACGCAGCCGTGCTGCCGCATCCCCTGCGCGTTGGTCCCCTCGGCGAAGGTGATGGCGATGGGGACGCGATAGGCCTTGGCCTGCCACACGCCCGTGGAATTGAGGCGCGCGGCCGTCCCCAGGTGCGTGCGGAGCTTGAGGGTGAAGCGGTCCTCGGGCGTGGGGTGCGGATCCAGCATGCGGCGGGCCGTCTCGTAGTACGGGCGCAGCACATCCTTGGAGCGCAGCTCCTCGGGCCACGCCGCCTGCCGGAAGACCTCGTCCTCCGCCTCCAGCGCCACCGCGCAATTGGTGAGCGAGCTGCCGCCCAGCCCGCTGCCGACGACGACCTGCACGTCGCCCTCGTGGAATCCGAACAGGCCGAGCGGGTTGGCCGAGAGCTGCTCGCGCAGCCACGAGGTCTTCCGGCTGAACGGCAGCAGCGGGTTGAAGGAGGTCAGCCGGTCCGGAAAGGTCCCCGGCACCCACTCGCGCCCGCGCTCGAGCAGTCCGATGCGCACGCCGGGCCGCCGCGCCATGGCCAGCCGGGCCGCCGACACGGCGCCGCCGTAGCCGGAGCCGATGATCAGGATGTCGAAGTCAGCCTTGCCGGGACGCGAGTGGCGGGCCGAGCGCAGCAGGGCCGGGGGCGAGGCGAGCGTGCCGGTGCCGACCTCCCACGCCTCGGTGCCGTCGGCCGCGGCGACGCTCCGCCGCAGGCGGGCCAGGCTCTCCCGGTAGGCGAGCTGCGCCGCCCGGGCGTGGCTGTCGCTGTCGTCGGCGGAGACGGCGGCCGACCGCGGCGCACCCGCCGACCACGTGATGGGCGTGAGCGTTGCACCCGCCGCGGTGACACCCAGTTTCAGGAGCTGACGCCGACTCAATCCGACCCTGGCCATCAACCACGCCTCCCGCGGGCCTATGGTACCCTGCGTGCGGCCGGTTCCGGCCGGCCTCAAGAGAGGAGACTTCCGTGAAAGCCGCCACCGCCGTCGCCAAGATCCTCAAGAAAGAGGGGGTCGAGTTCCTCATCGGCTACCCGGTCAACCAGATCATCGAGGCCGCCGCCGAGGAGGACATCCGGACGATCATCGTCCGTCAGGAGCGGGTCGGCCTGCACATGGCCGACGCCGTCAGCCGCATCTCGTCCGGCCAGCGCATCGGCGTCTTCGCCATGCAGCACGGGCCCGGCACCGAGAACGCCTTCGGCGGCGTGGCCCAGGCCTTCGGCGACTCGGTGCCGATCGTGGTGCTACCGGGCGGCTATCCGCGCAAGCTGCTCAACATCACGCCTAACTTCTCCTCCCTGCTGAACTTCCAGCACGTCACCAAGTGGTGCGAGCAGGTCATCCTGCCGGAGTCGGTACCGGATGCCATGCGGCGGGCGTTCACGCAGGTCAAGAACGGCCGGCCGCGGCCGGTGATGGTCGAGATCCCGGTGGACGTGATGCGCGCCGAGGTCCCCGACGACTTCGTCTACACGCCGGCGCCGCGGCTGCGCATGGCGCCCGACCCGCAGGCGGTGACCGAGCTGGCCGCCGCCCTCGTCGCCGCCAATCGGCTGGTGATCTACGCCGGTCAGGGCGTGCACTACGCGCGCGCGTGGAAGCAGCTGCGCGAGCTGGCCGAGCTGCTGGAAGCGCCGGTCACGACCAGCCTGCAGGGCAAGAGCGCGTTCCCGGAGAACCATCCCCTGTCGCTGGGCTCGGGTGGGCGCTCGATCAGCAAGCAGCTCCACCACTTCCTGAACAACGCCGACCTCATCTTCGGCATCGGCTGCAGCTTCGCGTCGACGAACTACGGCGTGGCCATGCCCAAAGGCAAGCGCATCGCCCACGCCACGCTGGATCCGCTCGACATCAACAAGGACATCGTGGCCGACCTCGCGCTGGCCGGCGACGCCGGGCTCACGCTGGACGCGCTGATCCTCGAGGTGAAGGACCGGCTCAAGGGCAAGCCGCGCGGCCGGCTGGGCGCCGTCACCA
Source organism: uncultured Candidatus Rokubacteria bacterium (assembly GCA_963827505.1). GTDB lineage: Bacteria > Methylomirabilota > Methylomirabilia > Rokubacteriales > CSP1-6 > AR5. The sequence continues at coordinate 645,114 of CAWHBD010000002.1, forward strand.
AGGAGATCGCCACCCTGAAGCAGGAGTGGCTGGCCCAGTGGATGCCCCGGCTCACGCAGAAGACCTCGCCGCTGTCACCGTATCGGGTGCTGTGGGACCTGATGCACACCGTCGACGTCGCCAACACGATCATCACGCACGACGCCGGCAGCCCGCGCGACCAGATCTCGCCGTTCTGGGAGCCCACCGAGCCGCTGACCTACATCGGCTGGGGCAAGACCACCCAGCTCGGCTACGGCCTTGGCCTCGCCATGGGCGCCAAGCTGGCCCAGCCCGAGAAGCTCTGCATCAACTTCTGGGGTGACGCCGCCATCGGCTTCACGGGCATGGACTTCGAGACGGCCGTGCGCGAGCGCATCCCGATCCTGTCCGTGCTCTCCAACAACTTCTCGATGGCCATCGAGCTGAAGGTCATGAAGGCGGCTACCGAGAAGTATCGCTCGACCGACATCAGCGGTAACTACGCCGAGTTCGCCAAGGCACTGGGCGGCCACGGCGAGCGCGTGACGGAGCCCGACGACATCATCCCGGCCATCCGCCGCGCCGTCGCCAAGACGCGTGAGGGCGTGCCGGCGCTGCTGGAGTTCATCACGGAGAAGGCCGAAGACTTCTCGATGTTCGCCTGAGCTGAGCTTCACCCGGGCCCTCGGCGCCGCCGATTGACGACGGCGCCGAGGGCACTTTCGGCATCGTCTACCGCTCGCGCCACGTTGCAAGCAACTCCTGTCCAGAGAGGTCACGACATGGTCACGCTGCTGACGGATTCTGGGGAGTTCGCGGTGCCCGGAGCACAAGCCTCCACGACGACGCTCTGGTGTCCCGCGCCGGACGCGGAAGCGGCGACGGGCTGGGTGGCCAAGCCGGAGGGGCTCTGCCGGGGGCCGGTCTGCGTGCCGCTGCCCGCCGGGCGCGAGCGGGAGTTTGCCGACGGCGGACGCATCGACCTGGCCGCGCTGTGGCGCCATCTGGGTCAGCCCGCGGTGCACAGCGACCGGGGTGATGCCTGGGTGCTCGCGCAGAGCGCGCGCGATCGCGCGGCGGCGCTGGCCACGCTGGAGGCGCCGGAGTTCGCGCTGCCCGACGCGACCGGTCGTGTGCATCGGCTCTCCGAGCAGCGCGGCAAGAAGGTCTTGCTCGTCACCTGGGCGTCGTGGTGAGGCTGCCGCCGCGATCTGCCCGTGTGGCAGACCGTCTACGAGGAGCTGGGGCCGCTCGGCTTCGTGGTGATCGCGGTGGCGATGGACAGTCGCGAGGGTGACCCGTTGCCGTGGATCGAGGCGGCCCAGCCGACCTATCCGACGCTGATCGATCGCGAGCATCGGCTCGCCGAGCTCTACGGCATCGTCAACGTGCCGCAGGCGGTGTGGATCGACGAGGCCGGTCGGATCGTGCGGCCCGCGGAGCCGGCCGGCGCCTACGAGGGGTTCCGCAAGATGAACCGGGAGACGCGGGAGATGCCGGAGGACGTGGCCCGTCTCACCGCGCAGGCGAAGGCGACCTACCTCGACGCCATCCGCGACTGGGTCCGCCACGGCCCCGAGAGCGCCTACGCCCTCACCGCGGCCCGAGCGCGCGAGCACCTGCCGGCGCCGCGCGAGGACACCGCGCGGGCCCAGGCGATGTTCCGGCTCGGCCAGCTCCTGGTCCGCCGGGGCGAGCGCGAAGAAGGCGAGCGGTGGATCCGTGAGGCGAGTCGCCTCCACCCCGAATCCTGGTGCATCTGGCGCCAGGGGGCGGGCGTCAACGAGACGGGACTGGCCGCGCTGCCCGATTTCTGGCAGCGGGTCGACGCGCTCGGCGAGGCCCGGTATTACACGCGGGTCGACATGCCAGGCATGCCCTAGGCGCGAGTTCGGGGCCGTCTGAGTTGCTGGCCGTCTACGGAAGCTGCTACATTTCTCGCTTGGAGGTGTCCCCTTGCGACGTCTAACTTTCGTGGTCGCGATACTGCTGGTGACGGTGGTGAGCGGGCTCGCCGTCGCGCACGCCCAGGACAAGCCCCGTAGCGGCGGCGAGCTGATCTTCGTGGTGCCCTCGGAGCCGCCGACGTACGACGGCCACGCCGAGGGGACCTTCGGTGTCGTCCACCCGCTCGCCCCCCACTACAACACGCTGCTGCGCATCGACCCCTTCGACAAGACCGGGACCAAGCCGGTGCCCGACCTCGCCGAGTCGTGGACGATCTCGCGCGACGGCCGCGTCTACACGCTCAAGCTGCGGCCGGGCGTGAAGTTCCACGACGGCAGCGTGATGACCTCGCGCGACGTCAAGGCCAGCTACGACCGCATCGTCAATCCCCCGCCGGGCGTGACCTCGTACCGCAAGGGCAACTACGGCTCGGTGGAAGCGGTCGAGGCTCCCGACGCCAACACGATCCGCTTCCACCTCAAGTGGCCGGAGTCGTCGTTCCTCGTCACGCTGGCCTCACCCTACAGCTGGATCTTCAAGGCCGACATCCTGGCCAAGGACCAGCAGTGGTACGCCAAGAACGTCATGGGCACCGGCCCCTTCAAGTTCGTGGAGCACGTGAAGGGCTCGCACTGGGTCGGCAAGAAGAACCCCGACTACTGGGACAAGGGCAAGCCCTACCTCGACGGCTACCGCGCGATCTTCATCACGTCCAACGCCGCCCAGGTGGCCGCCGTCCGCGGCGAGCGGGCCCACGCCCAGTTCCGGGGCTTCAGCCCGGCCGAGCGCGACACGCTGGTGAACGCGCTGGGCTCGAAGGTGACCGTGCAGGAGAGCCCGTGGGACTGCGTGCTGCTGGTGGCCATGAACCAGCATCGCAAGCCGTGGGACGATCGGCGCGTGCGCAAGGCGCTGACGCTGGCGCTGGACCGCTGGCAGGCCTCGCAGAGCCTGTCGAAGATCACGATCGTCAAGGACGTCGCCGGCATCCAGGTGCCGGGCACACCGTGGGCGACGCCGCCGGCCGAGCTCGAGAAGCTGGCCGGCTACAGCCGTGACGTCAACGCCAGCCGCGCCGAGGCCCGCCGTCTCCTGAAGGAGGCCGGCATCCCCGAGGGCTTCTCCTTCACCTTCAAGAACCGCGGCATCCCTCACCCCTACGAGCCGACCGGCATCTGGCTGGTCGACCAGTGGCGGCAGATCGGGCTGAACGTCAAGCAGGAGACGATCGAGGCGTCGGCCTATCACCCGATGCTGAAGCGGGGCGACTTCGACGTGGCCATGGACTTCCAGTGCAGCTTCGTCGTGGAGCCCGACATCGACATCGAGAAGTTCCAGTCGGCCGGCAAATCCGACCGCAACTGGGGCGGATACAAGGACGAGGTGCTCGACGACCTGTACACCAAGCAGGCCCGGGCCACCGATCCGGAGGAGCGCAAGCGGCACCTGCGCGCCTTCGAGAAGCGGCTACTCGACGAGGAGGTTCGCTACATCTACACGCTGCAGTACAACCGCATCGTGGTCCACAGCAGCAAGGTGCGGGGCTGGACGGTCACGCCCGCTCACTTCCTGAACCAGCAGCTCGATACGGTCTGGCTGGCGGAGTAGGGACGGCGCCGCGTCAGCTGGAGGCGAGGTCCAGGGCGGCGCCGCCGCCGCCCTGGACCAGCATCGCGCTGAGCGAATCCAGGCAGGCGCCACAGTCGGCACCCGCCCCGCAGGCGGCGGCGACGTCCTCCGGACAGGCCGCCCCTCGCTCGATGACAGCCTCGATGGTGCTGCTTGGCACGCCGGCGCACAGACACACGATCATGCGGATGGTTCTCCCGGAGAGGCTTGGAAATCGTCGGGACGCACGGAGTCGAGCCAGGCGGTGATGGCGCCAGGCGCGGGCGGCGCCGGCTCGGCGTGGGCGAGGGCGGCCGCGGTCGCGTAGATCGGGACACCGGCGCGCAGGGCCAGCGCGATCGCGTCGGGCGGATAGCACGGAACCGGTAGCTCCCCGCCGCCCCACCCCACGTAGACCAGCCCGGCGATCCCCTCGCCCTGCACGTCGTCCAGCACGATGCGCGCGACCCCGGCCTCGAACGAGCCGAGCAGGGCGCCCACGAAGTCGAAGACCGGGTGGCAGGTCTGGGGGCCGCGCTCGATCACGCGGGCTAGCCGGGAGGCCTCGGTGGCGTCGGCCGAGAACGTCATCGTGAGGTGGCGCTGGGTATCGTCCAGCCGCACGACGGCGGTGCGGTGGTTGGGGCAGACCCGCATGTCGCGCACCAGCATGAGCGTCATGCCCGACCCCCCTCCCCTGCCACCGCCTGAGCCCGTCTCGGTCGCATGAGATTAGGTATACCTAACTACTTCGCGTCGTCAACCCTAATTATCGAAGGTCCGGCCGGGGCTGGTAATTGCCCGGAAAAGCGTCTATAAAACCCTCGCGTCAGAGCGAGGTCGAAATCCCTGCCAGGAGGACCGACGTGGCGAAGTTCAAGGTGGTCACCCCAGCCGGAGTTACCTACAGTGCGCCGGGCACCGGCTACGAGCCGGAGATGGAAACGCTCGCCCCGCTCGGCGCCGAGATCGTCGAGATCGCCGCCAAGAGCGAGGACGAGTTCGTGGCGGCCGCGCGGGATGCCGACGCGCTCTACGCCAAGGGAAGGCCGATCACGAAGAAGATCATCGACGGCCTCGATCGCTGCAAGATCATCGCGCTCGGCAGCGTGGGCGTCGACTCGGTGGACGTCGCCGCCGCCACCGCCAAGGGCATTCCCGTCACCAACGTGCCGGACACCTTCATCGAGGAAGTGGCCGACCACGCCATGATGCTGATCCTCTCCACGTTCCGGCGGCTGGTCGTGCAGGACCGCATGGTCCGCGAGGGCCGGTGGAAGGAAGGGCGACCCCAGCTCCTGCAGTTCCCGCGGCTGATGGGGCTGACGCTCGGCTTCGTGGCCTTCGGCCACGTGGCCCGCGCGGTGGCCATGCGGGCCCGTCCGTTCGGCCTGCGCATGATCGCCTACGATCCCTACGTCGAGGAGCTGGTGATGAGCCAGTACGGCGTGGAGCCGGCCAGCCTCCCCGAGGTGCTGCAGCGCTCCGACATCATCACCAACCACCTGCCCTCCACCCCGGAGGCCTACCACCTCCTGCGCGAGGAGCACTTCCGCCAGATGAAGCGTGAGGCGATCTTCGTCAACACCGGTCGCGGCGCCACCGTGGACGAGCGGGGGCTGATCAAGGCGCTGGAGGAGGGTTGGATCGCGGCAGCCGGGCTCGACGTGCTGGAGCAGGAGCCGCCTGAGACCAACAATGCGCTGATGAAGATGGAAAACGTGATCCTGACCGCCCACGTCGCCTCGGCCTCGGCCCGCTTCGACCCGGCCCGCCGCCGCCGCGTGGGCGCCGAGATCGCGCTGGCCCTCACCGGCCGCTGGCCCCGCAGCTGCGTCAACCCCGGCTCGCTCGAGAAGTCCGGCCTGCGGCGGTGGCAGCCCGTCTCGATGGAGCGCGGCCCCAACTCCTGACGTTCCGAATCGAATCGCCGCGCGCGGCGCGACGGGGCCGGCGTTATCGCCGCCCCGTCGCGGCGCGCCGACTTCAGCGAATCAGCTTCGCGTAGGCGTCGAGCAGCGGCAGCACCTTGTCCGGCGTCTCCGACGGCACCCCGAAGATGGCCCGCTCCACGCCGGCGGCCTCGAGGGGATCGAGCACGGCGCGATCGGGCTTCACCATGAAGGCGCTGACGGGAATCGATCCACGACCGGCCTCCTTGGCTCGACGCTGCAGCAGGGTCATCTTGTCGGCGAAGGTGGCGCCCATGCGGCTGACCACGGGCATCCAGCCATCCGCGTACTCGAGCACGCGGTCGAAGGTGGTGGGGCCGTCGCCGCCCATGAGGATGGGCGGGTGCGGGCGCTGGGCGGGCTTCGGGAACGACCACATCTTGTCGAACCTGACGAACTCGCCGTGGTACTCGGCCTCGTCCTTCGTCCAGATCTCCTTCATGGCCAGGATCTGCTCGCGGAGCCGCCGGAAGCGCGTCTTGAAGGCGGTGCCGTGGTCTTCCATTTCCTCGGCGTTCCAGCCGCCGCCGATGCCGAAGAGGAAGCGGCCGCCGGAAAGATGATCGAGGCTGGCGACCTCCTTGGCCAGCGTGATCGGGTCGCGCTCGATCACGAGGCAGATGCCGGTCCCCAGCCGCAGCGTGGTGGTCGCCCCCGCCGCCATGGTGAGCGCGATGAACGGATCGTAGGAATGCCAGTACTCCTTGGGCAGGTTGGGCCCGCCCGGCCACGGGCTGCGGCGGCTGGCCGGGATATGGGTGTGCTCGGGGATCCACAGCGACTCGAAGCCGCGCGCCTCGACCGCGCGCGCCAGTTCATCGGGGCGGATCGCGTAGTGCGTGGAGAACATGACGATGCCGTAGCGCATGGCAACCTCCTCCGGTTGCCGGGATTATAGGGGACTGTGGTACGGTGCGAGCGCCGTCTTGCGGGCGCGCCCCGGCGCGAGACGTGTCCCGATCTTTCCGGGGCGCATCTCGCCGGGTGCCACTCGCCTCGGCGGGGTGCGCGGATGTCGTCAACATGAGACGACGAGGGAGCCACGGCGCCGCCGGGGCCCCTCGCACGGACGAGGACCTGGGGCCGCCTCGGGCCCCCACCAAGGGAGGACGTCAATGCTCGGGGTCGTCGCGACGCTCAAGGTCAAGCCCGGAATGGACAAGCAGTTCGAGGCGGTCGCCAAGGAGCTGGTGGCCAAGGTCAACGCCAGCGAGCCCGGGTGCAAGCTCTACGCCCTGCACCACGGCGAGGCCCCGAACACCTACGTCTTCATGGAGCGCTACGTCGACCAGGCCGCCGTCGAGGCGCACCGCGCGACGGAGCACTTCAAGACGCTCGGCCGCAAGATGGGCGAGTTCATGGACGGCCGGCCCGAGGTGCTCAGGCTGAAGGAAGTCGAGTAAGCGCATGCGCGCCTCGGCCGATGCCCTGCGACGCACCATCAGCGCCATCGTGAGCGCCGGCGGCAGCGCCGACGCCGAGGCCGAGCTCGTCGCCGACCACCTCGTGCAGGCGAACCTGGCCGGTCACGACAGCCACGGGGTCGGCATGATCCCGACCTACGTGCGCCACCTGAAGGCCGGCCTCGTGATGCCCAACACGCGCGCCAAGACGGTGAAGGACGACGGCCCCGCGCTGATGTTCGACGGCGGTCGGGGCTACGGCCGGCCGGTGGCCGGCGAGGCGATGGCCGCGGCCATCGCGCGGTGCCGCCAGATCGGGGTGGTGGCCATGACGCTCGCCAACGCCCATCACATCGGCCGCGTGGGTGCCTACGGCGAGCTGGCCAGCGCCGCCGGCCTCGTCTCCCTGCACTTCGTCAACGTCACCGACCACCGCGCGCTGGTGGCGCCGTTCCGGGGCACCGACGGCCGCTTCGTCACCAACCCCGTCTGCATCGCCTTCCCCGGCACCGAGCAGCAGCCGCCGATCCTGCTCGACATGGCCACCAGCGCCATCGCCATGGGTAAGGTCCGCGTGGCCAGGAACGAGGGGCACGAGGTCGAGGCGGGGATCCTGATTGACCCCGCCGGCAAGCCCACCCGCGATCCCAACGTGATGTACACCGAGCCGCACGGCGCCCTGCTCCCGTTCGGCGGCCACAAGGGCTATGCGCTGGCCGTCGTCACCGAGCTGCTGGCCGGAGCGTTGTCCGGGGGGCCGACCATCCAGCCCGGCAACCCGCGCGCCGGCGGCGTCATCAACAACATGTTCGCGGTGGTCATCGACTCCGCTCGGTTCGCGGGTGTGGACTGGCTGCGTCGCGAGATCGACGGCTTCGTCGACTACGTCAAGGCCTCGCCGCCGGTCGACCCCAAGGCGCCGGTGCTCGTGCCCGGCGACCCCGAGCGGCTGGCCCGGGCCGAGCGGTCGCGGTCCGGCATCGAGGTGGACGCCACGACCTGGGAGGAGATCCTGGCCGCCGGCGAGCAGGTCGGCGTCCCGCGGACGACGATCGCCACGTTCATCGGCGGGCGCGCATGATCCGGCTCACGCTCGCCGTCCTCACGCTCGCATTGCTCGTCACCGCCCCCGTGATCGCCCAGGAGACGCCGCGCATGGGCGGTGTCCTCAAGGTGGCCACGATTGGCGAGCCGCCCACGCTCGACATGCCCATGTCCACCGCGACCATCGTGTACGAGATCATGTGGCACGTGAACGAGACGCTGTTCACGTACGACGCGAGCTTCAACCCGGTGCCCCTGCTCGCCGACACCCACGCAATCAGCGAGGGCGGCCGCCGCCACACGATCACGCTGCGCAAGGGCGTCAAGTTCCACAACGGCAAGGAGATGACCGCGGCCGACGTCGTCCCCTCGCTCAAGCGCTGGGGCCAGCTGGCCTCGCTCGGCAAGAGCCTGTGGGCCAACGTCGAGAGCATCGACGCCAAGGACCCGCACACGGTCGTGCTGGCGCTCAAGCAGCCGTCCGCCTCGCTGCTCTTCGGCCTCGCCGAGCCGCACGGCGCCGTCTATCCGAAGGAAGTCATCGAGGCCGCCGGCGATGGGCCCCTCAAGGAATACACCGGCACCGGCCCCTACCGCTTCGTCGAGCACAAGGCGGACCGGCACCTCAAGCTGGCCCGCTTCAAGGACTACGTCGCGCGCAGCGAGCCGGCCAGCGGCTTCGGCGGCAAGCGCGTCGCGTACTTCGACGAGATCCTGTTCATCCCGGTCCCCGACACCGCCGTGCGGCTGGCCGGCGTGGAGACCGGCGAGTACCACCACGCGATGTTCGTGAAGCAGGACTCCTACGACCGGATCAAGTCGCTGCCCCAGCTCGACCCGCGCATCGTCAAGCCGCGCGGCTGGGCGGTCGCCGTCCTCAATCACAAGGCCGGCGTCATGACGGACAAGAAGATCCGCCAGGCGTTCCAGGCCGCCCTCGACATGGAGCCCGTCATGATCGGCGGCTTCGGCAGCAAGACGTTCTACCGCCTCGATCCCGGCCTCTTCTTCCCCGAGCAGCCGTGGCACTCGACGGTCGGCGCCAAGGCCTACAACCAGCACGACGCCGACAAGGCTCGGCGCCTCCTGAAGGAGGCCGGCTACGCCCGGCAGCCGATCCGGTGGGCGACCACGCGCGAGTACGAGTTCATGTACAAGAACGCCGAGGTGGCCAAGCAGCAGCTCGACCAGGTCGGCTTCAACGTCGATCTCCAGGTGCTCGACTGGGCCACCCTGAACTCGCGCGCGCTCAAGCCGGAGCTGTGGGACGTCGCCTCCACCGGTCTCGTCTTCACCGCCGACCCCGCCAATCACATCGTGTTCCGCTGCAACTGGTGGGGTAACTGGTGTCACGAGGAGAAAGAGCAGCTCCTGGCCGAGCTGACCCGGGAGAACGACGTGAAGAAGCGCAAGGCGCTCGTCGAGCGGATGCAGGCGATCTTCTACGAGGACGTGGGCCGCGTGAAGCTCGGCGACTACTTCACGCTCGACGTGGCCCGGCGCGACCTGCGCGGCCCCTTCCGGACCGCCGCCCGCATGTACTTCTGGAACTCGTGGCTGGCGAAATGAGCTGGCGCGCCCGGGCCGGCACCGCGTTCCAGACCGAGAAGCGCCCCGTGCAGGCCGCCCGCGGCATGGTGGTGACCAACCACCCGCTGGCCTCGGCGGCCGGTGCCGAGATGCTGGCGGCCGGCGGCAACGCCGTCGACGCCGCGGTGGCCGCGCTGTTCGCGCTCACCGTCGTCGAGCCGATGATGGTGGGGATCTTCGGCGCCGGCCACGCCCACCTGTTCCTGGCCGGGGGCCGCCACACGGTGATCGACGGCTACACCACCGCTCCCGCCGCCGCCCGGCCCGATATGTACCGCCCGCGCTCCGATACGTGGCCGGACTACATGGAGGTCGCGGGCCAGGAGAACAGCGTCGGTCTGCGCGCGGTAGGCGTGCCCGGCACGCTGGCAGGCTGGTGCGAGATGCTGACCCGCTTCGGCACGCTCGATCTCGAGACGGTCACGGCGCCGGCCATCCGCCACGCCGCGCGCGGCTTCCGCGTCACCGGCTATCTCGCCGAATGCCTCATCGAGGCTGCGCCCGACCTGGCCCGCTTCCCCGCCAGCGCCCGCGTGTTCCTGCCCGGCGGCACCCCGCTCGGTCGGGGCGAGCGGCTGGTGCAGACCGACTACGCCGACACGCTGCGATCGATCGCCACCGCCGGCCCAGCCGTCCTCTACGGCGGCGCCCTCGGCGGCCGCGTGGCCGAGCACATGGCCCGCGAGGGCGGCCTGATCACGCTCGCCGACCTCGAGGGCTACCGCACGGTCGAGCGCTCGCCGGTGCGCGGCACCTATCGCGGCTTCGAGGTGGCCGGCTGCCCGCCGCCGACCGGTGGGGGCATCCACCTGATCCAGATCCTGAACATGCTGGAGGGCTTCGACGTGGCCGGGCTCGGCTTCGGCACCGTGGACGGCATCCATCTGCTGGCCGAGGCGATGAAGATCGCCTTCGCCGACCGGGCGGCGGCCACCGGCGATCCGGCGTACGTCGACGTGCCGGTCGCGCGGCTGATCGCTAAGGACTATGCGGCCGCGCGCCGTGCCGACATCGATATGACCAAGGCCGGCGCGCCGGTCGCCGGCGTGGCCGCCGGCTCGCCGCACACCACGCACGTGACGGTCGCCGACAGCGACGGCAACGTGGTCGCCGCGACCCAGACGATCCACGCCCTCTTCGGCTCCCGGGCGATGGTACCGGGCACCGGCATGATGCTGAACAACACGATGGCCATCTTCGATCCGCATCCGGGCACGCCGCTGTCGATCGAGCCCGGCAAGCGGATGACCAGCTCGATGGCGCCCACGATGCTCCTGCGCGACGGCCGGCCGGTGCTGGCGCTGGGGCTGCCGGGCGGCACCAAGATCTTCCCGTCCGTCCTGCAGGCCGTCGTCAACGTCGTCGATCACGGCATGTCGCTGCAGGAGGCGGTCGAGGCACCGCGCGTGTGGACTCAGGGCCAGGAGCTGGAGGTCGAGGCCGCCGTCGGCGCCGAGGTGCGCGCGGGCCTGGCCGAGAGGGGCCATCACGTGGTTGCCGTCCCCCACGTGGCCGGCGGCATGGGCGCCATCGCCTTCGAGGCCGACGGCACCCTCACCGGCGCGTCCTGCTGGCGCGCCGACGGCACCCCCGTCGGTCTTGGCGGCGGTTACGCGCGGGCCGGCACCCGGTTCTGGCCGGACCGGCGCACGCCGCCCTCACCGTCGTAGTCGAGTCGAAGCTCACCCGAACGCAGGGAGGAACTGATGGATCGCTACACCAGGATCGTGCTCACCGTGATCGCCGTGGCCCTGGTCGTGATCGCGGCCCGGCCGCTGCTGCCGAGCGTGCTCGAGCGCGCGCTGCCCGGCGTTGCCCAGGCCCAGACCATCGCGCCGAAGTACGAGATCACGGTGCCGAAGGCCTGGGGTAAATACATCGCGTTCAGCAACGGCAACCTGCTGCTCGAGGCGCCGGATGGATGGCGGATCGTCGACGTTGAGGGTAAGCCGCCGGAGTATCCGAAGATCAAAGCCTTCATCCGCTGGCAGTAACTACTCCGACGCGGCGGGGGCGGACAGCTTCCCGGGTCGGTCCTGGGGTCTGGGCGACCACGCGGATGGGGGCCGCTTCGATCCGGGGGTGGCTGGGCTCCATCCGGCTGGGCCTCGCACGGTCATAGGTGGCGGGAACGGGTCCTCCAGACCCCAGGACCGACCCGGGAAGCTGTCCACCCCCGCCGCGCCTGGGTTGGGCTACCGCGGTTGGGTTCTGGGTTCGGATAACAGGCGGCCGTAGCCCGTCATGCGGTCGCGGATCTGCAGCAGCGTCAGGGCGTGCCAGAGGGTGGCGGCCTGGCTGGTCACGACGGGCTTGTTCAGATCTTTCTCCAGACGCTCGATGATGCCGGCGGTCGGGAGGCCGGTGCCGCTGATCAGGACGACGTCGGCGGTGGGAGTGTCGGCAGAGCGGCCGAGTGCGTGGGCGCGGTCTTCGCTCTCGTCGTAGATGTTCAGGGTGTCGAGACGACGATGCGCGACGATCTCGAAGCCGGCGGCCTCCCAGTACGTCCGGCCGGCGGCGCTGATCGACTCGGGGTATGGCGTGGCCAGCGCCAGGCGGTGGGCGCCCAGGTGGCGCAGGGCGGCGTGGATGGCGCCGGCCGCGGTGAAGACGCGCGCACCGGTCAGCTGCGCCAGGCGTGTGTGAAGGGCGGCCTCGCCGGCGAAGAGGCTCAGATAGCTCACCGCGGTGTGCGCCAGCACGACGGCGTCGGGCTTCACGGCGGCCAGCGAGCGCGTCGCGACCGGCACCGAATCGAGATAGCCCAGCGTGCGGCGCTCCATGCCGTCGACGCCGCCGGGCTCACCGGCCAGCGTGTCCAGGCGAGCAAAGTGGATGGTCAGCGAGCGCGGCGCCATCCGGTAGAGCTCGGGCTCGATGGTCGGGTTGCCGGCGGGAACGAGGACGCCCAGGCGCATGGGCGTCAGACGACTCGCCGGGTCGCGCCCGCTCGCCCTCCCCGTCCCGTCATGATCGATCTCACCCGCCGAGCCGGTCCCAGGCCAGCCGCGCCATGCGGCCCATGAGCTGGTAGGCGGCCGTGAAGCCCGGCGTGCCGTCGGGCAGCGCCTCGGGCACGTGCTCCGTGTAGGCGGTCAGGATGAAGAGCGGGCGGTCGCCCTTGAAGACGATGCCGGCATCCATGAAGCCGCGCGAGCCCGTCCCCGTCTTGTGGGCCACCTTGGTGCCGAGCGGCAGCTGCGAGGGCAGCCGGGTCTTGAGCTTCTGCCACGAGAGGATGTCGAGGCCGAGCTTGCACAGCTCCGGCGTGGAGCCCAGCTTGCGTGCGACCGCGGCGTCGGTCGTAGCCTGGAGGATCAGCTCCAGCAGCATCCCCTGGTCGTTCGGTGTGGTGGTCGTCACCTGCTCCAGCGTGTGGTCACGGCCGAGCTTGGGCGGGATGCCGAAGCGATGCGTGGTGCCGACCATGCCGACGCCGTCGCACCAGCGCTGGACGGTATCGAGCCCGACCAGGTCGACGACGGTGCCCGTGCAGGTGTTGTCGCTGACGATGATCATCATCACCATCGCGTCACGCAGCGTGATCCAGAAGCCGGGTGTCAGGTGCTGGAAGGTGCCGGAGTCGTTGTCCTGGTACTTCGCCTCGATCGTGACCTTCTGGTCCAGCGATAGCTTGCCGGCGTGCACCGCGGCCAGCGCCGCCATCATGATCGAGATCTTGCGGGTGCTGGCCGAGGGCACCGGCACGCCGCCGAAGCGGTCGGCCCGGGCGCCGGTGGCCAGGTCTTTCAGGTACCAGCTGGTCTGGAACGGCAGCGCGTCGCACAGCTCGTTGAATTTCTGGACGAGGTCTCGCATGGTGGGGGCTCCTCGGCTCAGCGGTCGAGCCAGACGTTCCAGAAGTGCATGTAGGGGCCGGGCTCGTAGCCGCCCACGTTCTTGCGGCGGGCGTCGAGACGGAAGTAGTCGCCGATCTTGATGCGGGGCGCCTCCGCGTAGAACATCGTCTGGACCTTCTCCCACATCGCGTACTGTTTCTTGAAGTCGAGCTCGCGCCCCATCGCCTGCAACAGTGCGTCCTTCTCGGGATTGCACCACCAGCCTGGCCAGTCGCAGAGGACCTGGGAGGAGGTGGCCGGCACCGGCACGAACACGAACGCCGTGCTGAAGGCGTCCCACAGCTCCGGCTTGTTGCGCCGCTGGACCACCGTGGCCCAGTCCGAGACCTGCAGGTCGATCTTGAAGCCGACCTCCTCGAGCTGGCTCTTGGCCACCACTGCCGGCTTGTAGTGGTGCTCGTACTCGGTGGTGACGATCCAGCGCATCGGCTGGCCGGTGTAGCCGGCCTCCTTCAGCAGGCGCCGGGCCTTGTCCTTGTCGCGCTGGTTGTACAGCGCGGCCCCCACCTTCGAGTGCCACGGTAGCTCCTGGAAGAACAGGCCGGGGTCGACCCGGTAGAAGTCCTTGTGCCCGACCCCGGCCAGGATCATCGGCTCGACGTCGAGCGCGGCCTGGGCGGCCTGGCGCAGCTTCACGTCGGTCATCAGCCCTTGCTTCAGGTTGAAGGCGATCGTCGCCCATCCGTACGGCTTGACGACGACGGTCTCCACGCCCGGTGACGACTTCAGGCGCTCGTACTGGTCGGGCTTGACCTGCTGGATGTAGTCGTACTCGCCGGTGACCATGCCGGCCTGGCGGGTGGCGTAGTCGGGCACCGGCATGAACAGGATCTCGTCGACGTAGGCCGTCCGGCGCCCGGCCAGCCCGCTCGGCGCCTCACCGCGGGCCGCGTAGCCGTCGAAGCGGGCCAGCTTCACGTGGCGATCCGGCTTGTGCTCGACGAACTTGAACGGCCCGGTGCCGACGAACTCCTTGAGCTGGGCGGCGCCGGCGGCGTCGATGACTTCCTTGGGATAGATGAAGGCGGCGTTGTCGACCCCGGCCAGCACCGTCAGCAGGCTGCCCGACGGCTCCTTGAGCCGGATCTCGATCGCGTTCGGTCCCTTGGCCTCGACCGCCTCCACCACCTTGAAGGTGGCCTTGCCGGTGCCGGCGATGGTCCCCCAGCGCCGGAGCGAGGCGACGACGTCGTCCGCGGTGAGCGCCTTGCCGTTGTGGAACTTCACGTCCTTGCGCAGCCGGATCGCATAGCGCTTGCCGCCGTCGAGGACCTCGTGGCCGTCGGCCAGCAGCGCGACCGGTTGGTACTTGGCGTCGAGCGCGTACAGCCCCTCGAAGATGTTGACGGCGATCTCACGGGTGATGACCGCGGTCGTCGTGTGCCCGTCCAGCGTGGGCGGCTCCCCGATCATGCCGACCCGCAGCACGCCGCCCTTGCGGGGCGTCTGCGCCTGCCCCGCCGAGGCCCCGAGGCCGGCAACGAGGACGGTCACCATCAGGATCCCGAGACATCTCAGCCCTCTCACGCGCATCGTCGTCCTCCCGTTGCGAGCGCCTGCACGATACCACGAGGCAGACGGGCCCGGCGCGGACGCGGGCTCTCCGCGCCGGTGGCGCCGTCGCAGCCGTGGTATCGTGGCCGCCATGACGTGGAGTGGCTCCGTGGTTGCCCTTCTGGTCGTCACGGCGTGCACGGTTCTGCCGCCGAGCCCGGCCCGGTCCGGCGAGATCCAGGGGCGGGTCATCCTCGCCGGCGAAGTCCCACCGTCCAAGAAGATCCCCATCACCATCGATCAGTACGTCTGCGGCACCGAGCAAGCTGCCGCCGACCTGATCGTCTCGGGTGCGCGCGAGATCCGGAACGTGGTCGTGTGGCTGGAGTCACCGCCGCCGGGGGCGCCATCGGCCCCGCCCTCCGCCACCGTGCCGATGGATCAGAAAGACTGCGTGTTCGTGCCGCGGGTCGTGATCGTGCCCGCCAGCGGCACCGTCGAGTTCCTCAACAGTGACCGTCTCCTGCACAATCTCCACAGCGTCTCCGCGGCCAACGCGGCGTTCAACCGGACGCAGCCCAAGGGCCGGACCATTCCGATCACCTTCACCCGGCCGGAGATCGTGCGCATCGATTGCGATCTGCATTCGTGGATGCGCGGCTGGGTGGTGGTGGCGCCGCACCCGTTCCACGCGCTGACCGACGGCCAGGGCCGCTTCAAGCTGGACCAGCTTCCGCCGGGGCCGTACGTGGTGCGCGTCTGGCACGAGCGGCTGGGCGAGGTCTCGCAGAAGGTCACGGTCGGCGAGGGGGCAACTCCCCTGACGATCGAGCTGCGCGCCCGCTAGCGACCCCGCCCCCTCACGGCACGACGCTGATCTTCTTCGACGCCTCCCACGCGGCCGAATGGGTCGGCTCGGCCAGCACGCGCAGCGTTCCACCCTCGTCGAGCGCGATGGTGAAGGTGATCTTCGGCGCCGAGAACACCGGGTGCAAGTAGACGCGCGCAATCTCGGCCGTGTCCTTGTAGAGGGCGATGGACCGGACGAAGTGCTCGGCCAGCGAGGGATGATCGACCCCGACCGTCACCTCGAACCACTGCCCTCGTTTCACCGAATCGGGGGCCCCGATCCGCGGGGTGTGCTTGGGGTCGAAGCTCGAGCGCACTTCGCGAAACTCCGGCGTGAACTGCTCCTCCTGGCCGCCCGCCGCCGGATGAGGCGTCACCCACGCCAGCGCCAGCGCCACGGCGGCCGCTCGGACGACTCGGCTGGGGGCAGTCCCGGGGTGTCTCATGGCAGGCTCCTCTTCGCTCGCGCTCATCCGTCGGAGAGGAACTTGCGGATGAGCGCCAGCAGCTCGCGGGGACTGTACGGCTTGGCGATGTAGGCGGAGGCGCCGGCCGCCAGCGCCCGCTGGTCGTCCCCGCTCAGCGCGAACGAGGTCACGACGATGATGGGCACATCCGCCGTGGCCGGGTCGAGGCGCAGCGCGCGGGTCACGTCCAGGCCGGACATCCGGGGCAGCTGCACGTCCATCAGGATCAGGTCCGGACGCTCTTGCCGTACCATCCCCAGGGCGGCTTCGCCATCGACCGCCTCCCGGAGGCGAAAGGTCGTCTGGGTGAGCAGCTGGCGCACGATCTTGCGGTTGTACTCGTTGTCCTCGACGTACAGCACGGTCGCCTGTTTCATGTCGCCTCCGACACCCGGAGCGGGACCGCGAACCAGAAGCTGGAGCCCCGACCCAGCTCGCTCTCGACCCCGATACGGCCGCCGTGCATCTCGATGAACCGCTTCGTGATGCTCAGGCCGAGACCGGTCCCGCCGAACTCCCGGGTGGCGGCGCCGTCGACCTGGCGGAACTCGTCGAAGACCTTGGCCAGATCCTCTTTAGCGATACCGATGCCGGTATCGGTGACACGATAGATCAGCTCGTCACCCTCCTGATCGACGGCGATCTCCACCCGTCCCTGCCGCGTGAACTTCAGCGCGTTGCCGGCCAGGTTCATCAGGCACTGGGTCAGCCGCTTGGCATCCCCGTAGGCGATGGGCACCTCCGCCGGCACCCGCGTGATGAATTCCAGCCCGCGCTCGGCGGCCAGCGACCGGAGCGACGCCCGCACCGACTCCACGACGTCGAGCACGGCGTACTCCTGCAGGAGCAGGTCCATCCGGCCCGCCTCGATCTTGGACAGGTCCAGGACGTCGTTGATCAGCCCGAGCAGGTGACGGCCATTCGTCTGGATGTCGGCCAGCGGCTCCTGCAGCCCGGCCGGGACCTCGCCGTAGAGATTGTCTCTCACCATCTCCGTGAAGCCGAGGATCGCGTTCATCGGGGTGCGGAGCTCGTGGCTCATGCTGGCCAGGAACTCCGACTTGGCCCGGCTGGCCTGCTCCAGGCGCCCGTTGAGCTCCCGGAGTGTGTTGGCGGCCAGCCGCTGCTCGTCCACGAGCCGACCGATCTCGTCGCTCATGCGGTTCATGCGCGCGGCCTGGTCGCCGAACTCGTCACGGTTGGGGACGGCGATCCTCGCCGTGAAGTTCCCGGCGCTGACGGCGGCCAGGAACTCCTGGGCCTCCCGAAGCGGCAACAGACACGACCACGAGATGACGAAGCCGCAGAGCAGGGCCAGAATGATGGCCAGGGCGGCGAAGCACGCGGTCAGCACGATCGATCGGAAGTTCGAGGTCTCCACCGCCTCCTTGAGCTCCAGCATGTGACGGTTCTCGACCTCGACCAGGCGGGCGACCAGCGCCTCGATGTCCTGGTAGGCCCGCTCCTGTCGATCGAGCAGCCCCGAGCTCGCCTCGTCGAGGTTGCCGTCCCGAATCGCGTTGGCGATATCGGCGACCGTGGTCATGACCCCGTCCTGGCGGCCGCGAATCTGCTGGATCAGGCCACGCTCCTCCTCGGTCGCCACCACCTCGCGCCGGGCGAGAGTGGCGTTGAACCGGTTGTTCTCGCGAAGGATACGCGCGACCGAGGCCTCGTCGCGGAGCACCAGGGCCAGCGCCGTCAAGTGCATCTGCCGCGCGAGCGCGTGGTCGATCTGCTGTGACCACTCCACTCGTTCGTGCGCCTCGTGCATCTTCCGGCTCTGCGCCGCCGTCCGCGCGATGGTGTCGAGGCTGACCGCGGCCATGGCGATGAACAGCGCGGTGATCACCAGGAAGGCAACGAGGAGCTTGGTGTGGACGGACGCCCGCACCCGCGCGACCCAGCCGACCAACCGGCCCAGCGGGGTCCGCGTCAACAAGAACGCCACACCCCAGCTCAGACCGTCCCGGTCCGGGGCGTCGTTCCTGGCGGCGCTCACTGCAGGGTTTCTGACAGCCATGACGGAAACGCCGAATTACCCGGAGGATAGCATGCTCGCGCGCGACGGCTGGCGCCACGAGTGCTAGACTCCCGGCCGTGGACACCAACCCCGGCCGCTATCCCGACCCGTCGATCCGCGTCCTCGACCCCAGCTTCGCGCGCTACCGCGTCGGCAACGGCGCCGTCGAGCGCCTCGCCACCGGCTTCCGGTGGGCCGAGGGGCCCGTGTGGCTCGGCGACAACCGCTGCCTGCTGTGGAGCGACATCCCCAACAACCGGATCATGCGCTGGGACGAGGAAACGGGCGTCGTCAGCGTGTTCCGCAAGCCGTCGAGCTACGCCAACGGCAACACCCGTGACCGCCAGGGCCGGCTGGTCACCTGCGAGCACGACACTCGCCGGGTGACCCGCACCGAGTACGATGGGACGCTCAGCGTCGTCCTCGACCGCTTCGAGGGCAAGCCGCTGAACTCCCCCAACGACGTCGTGGTGAAGTCGGACGACTCCGTCTGGTTCACCGACCCCCCCTTCGGTATCCTGAGCAACTACGAGGGGCACGTGGCGACCGTCGAGCTGCCCACCAACGTCTACCGGGTCGGTCGCGACGGCCGGCGCCTCGGCGGTGATCGGTGACATCCCTCGCCCCAACGGGCTGGCCTTCTCGCCTGACGAGACGAAGCTCTACGTGGTCGTCAGCGGCGCCGTGCCGCGGCAGATCCGCGTGTACGACGTGGTTGCCGACGGCACCGCGGTGGCCAACGGCCGGGTGTTCATCGACTGCGGGGCGGGCGTCCCCGACGGCTTCCGCTGTGACACCGACGGCAACCTCTGGTGCGGCTGGGCCGGCGGCGACGGGGAAGACGGCGTGGCGATCTTCAACCCGGCCGGCACCATGATCGGCCGCATCCTGCTGCCCGAGCGCACCGCCAACCTGTGCTTCGGCGGCGTCAAGCGCAACCGCCTGTTCATGGCGGCCAGCCAGTCGATCTACTCCGTCTACGTCAACGCCCAGGGAGCGACGCTGAGCTGATGCCGACCTTACTGATGCTCCCACCGCAGTCGGCGACGACCCGGGCCTGGGCCGCGCGCCTGGCCGAGGCCCTGCCCGGTCTCGAGATCGTCGTGGCCGAGGACGCCGCCGAGGCCGCCCGCGTCGCGACTCACGCCGAGGCCGCCTTCGGCACGATGCCGCCGGCCGTGGTGCGCAAGGCCGCCAAGCTGCGCTGGCTGCAGGCCCCGCAAGCGGCCCCGCCGGCCGGGTACTACACGCCCGAGCTGGTAGCCCATCCGGCCGTCGTCACCAATCCGCGAGATCTACAACGACCACATCGGCGCCCACATCATGGCCTTCGTGCTGGCTTTTGCGCGGGGCTTTCAGCTGTACATGCCGCGACAGCTCCGGCGCCAGTGGCGGCCGGAGTCGGGCGAGACCAGCGGCGTGTCTACTTGCCGGAGACGACCGCGCTCATCGTGGGCGTGGGGGGCATCGGCGCCGAGACCGCCCGCCTGTGCGCTGCCTTCGGCATGCACGTGATGGGCGTGGACGCCCGTCGCCGGGAAGCCCCGCCCGGCGTGCACAAGCTGGATGGGCCCGACGCGCTCGACTCGCTGCTGCCGCTGGCCGACTTCGTCATCCTCACGGTGCCCCAAACGCCCGCCACCGAGGGATTCATGAATCGGGCGCGCCTGCAGCGCATGAAGCGCACGGCCTACTTCATCAACATCGGGCGCGGGATGACGACGCGCCTGGACGACCTGGTCGCCGCGCTCCGCGCCGGTGAGATCGCCGGCGCCGCCCTCGATGTGTTCGAGCAGGAGCCGCTGCCGGCCGATCACCCGCTGTGGACGCTGCCCAACGTGCTGATCACGCCCCACACGGCTGGCCACGGCCCTTATCTGGACGAGCGCCGCTTCGAGGTGCTCCTCGACAACGCCCGGCGCTTCGTGGCCGGCCAGCCGCTGCGCAACGTCGTCGACAAGGCGGGCTGGTTCTGATGGCGGACGTCACCGGCGGCCGCCTGGTCGTCGATCTGCTCAAGGCCGAGGGCGTCCGCTACATCTTCGGCATCGTGGGCTCGACCTTTCTCGACGTGCTCGACGCGCTCTACGACGACCGCTCGGTCGAGTACATCAACGTCCGCCACGAACAGGCGGCCGCCTTCATGGCCGACGGCCTCGCCCGCGTCACCGGGCAGCCCGGCGTGTGCCTGGTGACCAGCGGCCCCGGCGCCACGAATCTGTTGACCGGCGTGGCCGCCGCCCACGTCGGCCACTCGCCGGTCGTCACGCTGGTGGGAGGCATCGAGCGGGCGCACCAGGGCAAGGACGCCTTCCAGGAGTACGACCTCCTCGGGATGTTCCGGCCGGTGAGCAAGCTGGCCGTGCAGGTCCAGCAGGCCGAGCGCATCCCCGAGATCCTCAGGGGCGCCCTGCGGGCGGCGATGAGCGGCCGCAAGGGTCCGGTCTTCGTCGAGATCCCGCGCGACGTCCTCAGCGACCGGGTCACGCCGCCGGCCCCGCTGGAGCCGGAGGCCTACCGCGCGAGTCATCCCACGCCGCCGCACCCCGAGGCCATCCGGGCCACGGCGCGGCTGCTGCGCGAGGCCCGGCGACCCCTCCTGCTGGTCGGTGGCGGCGTGAGCTGGGCGGAGGCGAGCGACCTCGTCGTGCGGCTCAGCGAGAAGTACGCGCTGCCCGCCATCACCGCCTACGGCCGCAACGACACGGTGCCCAACGCCCACCCGCTCTACATCGGACCGCTCGGCCGCGCCGGCTCGCCGGAGGCCGCGGCCGCCTGCCGGCGCGCGGATCTCATCCTGGCCATCGGCTCGCGGCTGGGCCACTTCACCACGCACTTCGATCACCGCTACATCGCGCGCGACACGCCGATCGTGCAGATCGACGTCGACGGCGGCGACCTCGGCCGCTACTACCCGCTGGCCGTCGCCATCCAGGCCGACGCCCGCCTGGCCTGCCAGGCGCTGCTCGACCTGCTGGCCCACGAGGGCGCCGCGCCGGCGCCGGCCGAATGGCGGCGGGAGGCCACGGAGCTGCGCGAGCAGCGCCAGGCCCGGTTGGCGGCGGAGGCCGGGCTGAGCAGCATGCCGCTCAAGCCCCAGCGGGTGTACGCCGAGCTGCGGCGCGCGCTGCCGCCCGACACGATCGTGGCGCTCGACGCCGGGGCGGCGCCGGCCTACGGCTACGACCGCCTGTCGTTCGCGACGCCGCGCAGCTTCCTCACCCCGCTCGACCTCGGCGGCCTCGGCTTCGCGTTTCCGGAGGCGCTGGGCGCCAAGCTCGGCCGGCCGGAGGCGCCGGTGCTGGCCATCCACGGCGACGGCGGCTTCCTGATGAACGCCCAGGAGATCGAGACGGCGGTGCGCCACCGGATCAACGTCGTCACGCTGGTCATGAACAACAACTGCTGGGGCTCCGAGAAGGCCTACCAGCGGCAGTTCTTCGGCGGCCGCTACATCGGCTGCGACATCGGCAACCCGCGCTACGACGCGTTCGCACGGCTGTTCGGCGCCGCCGGCTTCTACGTCGAGCACCCCGACCAGGTCGGCGACGTCATGAAGGAGGCGTTCGCGTGCGGCCAGCCGGCCGTCGTCGAGATCCCGATCGACCCCGACGAGCTGCCCACGCCGGTGGCCGCGATCCGACCACCGAGAAGCTGACGTGGCCGCCACGATCGTCCACGACACGACGATCGTCACCGGGGACGACGCCGGCGCCATCCACTACGGCGCCGCCGTGGTCGTGGACGGCGGCCGCATCACGGCCATCGGCCCCACGGCCGAGACGCTCGGGCGGCATCCGGCGGCCGAGCGCGTGGACGGGCGCGGCCGCGCCGTCCTCCCGGGGCTAGCCAACACTCACACGCACCTTTCCCGCGTCCTCGCGCGGGGAATCTACGAGGACCTCTCACCCTCCCACACGCCGCCGTTCACGGGCGGCCTGGCCCCGCTGCCCACGCCGGCGCTGAGCGCCGACGAGGAGCGCGTGATGGTCCTGCTCGGCGCGCTGGAGGCGATCCGCAGCGGGACCACGGTGGCGCTGGAGGAAGGCACCGGCATCAACTCCTACGCCGGGGCGCTGGCCGGCACTGGCCTGCGCCTGCTGCTGTGCGAGCGCGCGTGGGACCGCGCGAAGGCGTCGATCGGCCAGCCGGGGCCATTCGAGGTGGATCGCGCTCTCGGCGAGCGCGGCCTCGAGCGCATCGCCGCGCTCCATCGCCGCTGGGACGGCGCCGCCGGCGGCCGCGTGCACACGGGGCTGGCCGCGTGGGCGCCGGACATGTGCTCGCCGGCGCTGCTCGGACCGCTGCGCAAGCTGCAGGACGAGCTCGGCGTGCTCGCCACCGTGCACCTCAACCAGATCTGGGGCGAGGTCGCCGCGGTTCAGGAGCAGCGCGGCGTGCCGCCCACCGAGTACTTGGCGCGCGAGGGGTTCCTGTCCAACCGGCTGGTGGCCGCCCACTGCCGGTGCATGACGGCCGAGGAGGAGCGCGTGCTCGGCGCCGCCGGCGCGGCCGTCGCCTTCAACTCCGCCATCGCCGCCCGCCGCGGGCTGTCGCCCGCGCGCCGAGGCGCTGGAGCGGGCCGGCTGCCTCATCACGCTCGGCACCGACAACATGGCCGAGGACATGGTCGAGGTCATGCGCACCGCGCTGTTCATGGAGCGCGTGCGCCGGCAGGATGGGCGGCGGCCGACCCCGGAGGACGTGCTGACGTGGGCCACACGCAACGGCTACGCGGCGCTGGGCATCGCCGATGGCGGCTGGCTGGCGCCCGGCAACCGGGCCGACCTCATCGTCGTCGATCTGCGCCGGCCCCACCTGACGCCGGCGCTCCGCGTCGTCTCCGACTTCGTGCACAACGGCCAGGCCGGCGACGTCGAGAGCGTGATGGTCGACGGCCACTGGATCATGCGCGACCATCGCGTGCTGACGCTGGACGAGCCCGCGCTGGTCGCCGAGGCCGAGCGAGTCGCCCGGGCCGCCTGGTCGCGGCTGTTCGCGGCGCGCCCCGACCTGCCCCGGCCGCCCGGCCTCGAGCTCGCGGACCGCTGAGCGGGGCGCTACACCTTCCCGACCAGCCGCGTCCCCACGTCGTCCACGTAGCGCTCGAGCCCGGCGCCGTCGAGCCGCGGCGATGGCATCAGGATCAGGCGGTGCACGCCGAGCGCCGTGAACTTCTCGGCGGTGGCGAGGTCGACGCCGGCGCCCCGCCCCGGCGTGATGCTGATCTCGAGCGGCCCCAGGTGAGCCGGCCGCGCGTACTGCTGCGCCGCCGTCCTCAGTCCCGCCAAGGCCTGGGCCGTCCCGTCCACGTCCAGCCCGAAGCCGTACCAGCCGTTGCCCTGCTGCACCGCCCGGCGGAAGGCGGCGGCCGTGCGGCCGCCGACGACGATCGGCGGATGCGGGCGCTGCACCGGCTGCGGATGCGCCTGGATGTCGGCGAACGACACGAAGCGTCCCTGGTAAGCGGGCTTGGTCTGGCTCCAGATCGCCTGCATGGCGGCCAGGTAGTCGTCGGTGACCGCGCCGCGCTGCTCGTACGGCGCCCCGAGCGCGCGGAACTCCGGCTGCAGGTAGCCCACGCCGATGCCGAAGATCAGCCGCCCGTTCGACAGCACGTCCAGGCTGGCCAGCTCCTTGGCCAGCACGAGCGGGTTGCGCTGCGGCAGGATGATGATGCCGGTGCCGAGCCGCACCCGCGTGGTGACCGCCGCGCAGTACGTCAGCGCGATGACCGGGTCCAGGATGCGATCCTGCGGCGCCATCGGCGAGGGCGGCGCCTGCGGATCCGGCAGCACGACGTGCTCGCCGCCCCACAGTGACTCGAGACCGGCCGCCTCGGCGGCGCGGGCCACGCCGGCCACGACGTCCGGATAGCTGCACGCGTAGGCGTTGGTGGAGAACAGGCCGAAGTGCATGGATGCTCCCTATACCCGCGCCATCACGCGGCGCGCGAACTCCTCGGCGAAGCGCCACTTGGCGTCGGTGCCGGTGGCGAACATCAGCTCCTGCAGCCCCTGCTGCTCGAGCTCGCGGATCTGGTCTACCAGCTCCTCGGCGGTACCGACCAGGCAGGTGGCGCGGATCAGGTCGGCATCGATCAGCTCGGCCTCGCCGGGATGCAGGTCGGTGTAGTGGTACTCGTGAGTCCGGAAGTGGCGGTGGGCCAGCGGCGTCTCCTCCACGAGCGCGCAGTACCGCTTCCACATGCGGCGCAGGAAGCCCGGCGGCTCCACACCGCGCTCGTGCACCTCGTCGTAGAAGTAGTAGACGCTGGCCATGACGTTGGGCCCGATCGTCTGGACCACCCGCGGCGAGTCGACCGCCTCACCCGGCTCGAGCAGCACGACGTTGGTGAGGGCGCAGTTGCGGAAGCCGGTCAGCGGGCGGCCGGCCCGGGTTGCGCCCGTTCGCGCGTGCCCGAGGGCCTCCCGCACCGGGGTGCCGCGGGGCGGGATGGCGAAGACGAGACCGTCGCCGAACTCGCCGGCCAGCTCCATGGCCCGGGGCCCGAAGCCCGACACGTACAGCGGGATGGGCGGCTGCAGGCTCGTGTACTTGCGATCGGCCAGCAGCATCTTCACCGGCCGGGTGAGGCCGTTGTACGTGTAGGCCACCGTGTCGCCGTCCAGCAGGGCGCGGATCACTCGCAGGTATTCGCGGTAGTCGGCGACCTTCATCGGCCGCTGGCCCATCGAGCGCATCGCCGTGTTGCCGGTGCCGAGGCCGAGCAGCACGCGACCGGGGGCCAGCCGGTTCAGCGTGGCCATCGCCGCCACGTGCACCGGCGGGATGCGCGTGCCGCAGATGGCGGTGCCGGGCCCCAGCCGCAGCTTCGTCGTCTGCCGCGCCGCTAGCGCCAGCACGGCATAGCAGTCGGAGTACAGCATCTGGCTGTCCGTCACCCACACCGAGTCGTATCCGAGCGTCTCGGCATGGCTGAAAAATCCGATCTCGTCGACATTGGCCATCACGCACACGCCGAATTTCATCGTGAACAGTCCCCGTGGAAGCCGGTGGCGCCGACAGGCGGGCGCAGGCACCGTGCATGTCGCGGCCGCGCCTTGCGGCGAGCCGTGGCGAGCGCACTCTCTCGGGGCGGGGTGAGCGAGCCGCCGGCGGCCGACAGCGGACACCCGAGCCCCCTCTGGGGGATGGGGGGCCGAGCGAACCGCGCTCGCGCAATACAGGCGAGCCGCCGGTGCGGCCGTGGCATGCACGGTGCCTGCGCCCGCCTGTCGGCGCCACCGGGGTCCACGAGAGCCATCAGATCACTCCATCCTTTCGCAGGGTGGCGATGTCGGCCGGCGACATTTCCAGCAATCCAGTCAGGATTTCGTCGGTGTGGCGGCCCAGGGAGGCGCCGGCGTGGTCGACGCGGCCGGGGGTGAGCGAGAGCTTGGGAACGACGCCGGGCTGCTTCAGCATGCCGAGCTTCTCGTCGGGCACGTCGAGGAGCATGTCGCGCTCGCGGAAGTGGGGGTCGGTGAAGATGTCGGCGATGCTCATGATCGGCGAGTGCGGGATGTCGTGGGTCTTCAGCCCCTCGATCGCCTTGTCGAACGGCCGGGCCGCGAACCACGCCGTGGCCATCTCCAGAATTAGCGGGATGTGCTTGGGTCGCTCCTCCGCGGTGGCGAAGCGCGGGTCTTTCGGCAGGTCGGGCTGGCCGAGCATCGCGCACAGCCGCTCGAACAGGTGCTGGGCGGGCGCGGTGAAGACGACCCAGTGGCCGTCCTGGGTCTGGAAGGCGCCGCCCGGCCAGCCCGAGTGCTGCAGGCCGCCGCGCTCGCGCACCAGGCCGCGCCGGCCGTAGGCCGTCGTCGTGTACTCGAGCACCCGGAACGCCGACTCGTAGAGGGCGGCGTCGATCCACTGCCCCTCACCCGTCAGGTCGCGGTGGCGCAGCGCAGTCAGCACGCCGAAGGCGGTGAAGAGCCCGGTCATGTAGTCGGGATAGACGGGCGTCGGCCGGGCCGGGGGCCGGTCGGCGGAGCCGTTGAGGTACCAGGTGCCGCCGAACGCGGAGCCGATCGCCGCGTAGCCTGGCCCCTGGCGCAGCGGCCCCGTCTGGCCGAAGGCGGTGATGCGGGCCATGACCAGGCGTGGATTGATGGCGTGTAGCTGCTCCCAGCCGAGACCCCACTTCTCCAGCACGCCGGGCCGGAAGTTCTCGAGCACGACGTCGCACTTCGCCACCAGCCGGCGGACGATGTCCTGGCCGGCCGGCGTGTGCAGGTCGAGCGTCATCAGCTTCTTGTTGCGGTTGTCGGTGGCGAACCAGTAGGAGGTCCCGTCCTCGCTCGGACCCAGGCGGCGCAGGTCGTCGCCCTTGCCGGGAATCTCCGTCTTGATCACCTCGGCGCCGAACTCGGCCATCAGCGTTCCGCAGAACGGCCCGGCCACGACCTGGGCCAGCTCCAGCACCCGGATGCCTTCCAGCGGACGTCGTTGCATGCTCATCGTCACTCCTCGGTGGCCACCAGGGGCACGCAGGCGGCGGGATCGATCGACAGACCCACGGCCTCGCCGGGCCGCACGCGGTGGGCGGCCGGGGCGGCGACGCGCAGCACGACGTCGCTCTCGGCCACGCGGACCTGACAGTCCACGCTGTCGCCCAGGAAGCTGGCGCGCTGCACCGTCCCCCGCAGCGCATTGACGCCGGTCGCCCCGCTGCCGGGCGACGCCAGCGCGATGTCGTGGGGACGAATCGACACCGCGACCCGGCGCACCGGACGCCAGGCCGGCCGAGGCCACGCGTAGCCGCAGCGAGCCGACCGCGATCGTGTCGGCGGCGACGGCCACGCCCTCCACGAGGTTGGTCTTGCCGATGAACTCCGCCACGAAGCGGCGTGCGCGGCCGCATCGAAGAGCTCGTCGGCGGTGCCGACCTGGGCGACGCGCCCGCGGTCCGAGCACCGCGATGCGGTCGGAGATGACCATGGCCTCGGCCTGGTCGTGGGTGACGTAGAGGGTCGTGATCCCGAACGCCTCGTGCAGGCGCCGGATCTCGAAGCGCATCTCCTCGCGCAGGTTGGCGTCCAGGTTGGAGAGAGGCTCGTCGAGCAGCAGGATCTCCGGCTCGACCACCAGCGCCCGCGCGACCGCGACCCGCTGCTGCTGGCCGCCGCGAGAGCTCGCCGGGGTAGCGCGCCTCGTAGCCCGCGAGCTGCACGACCCGCAGCATCTCGGTCACCTTCCGATCGCGCTCGGCGCCGCGCGAGGCTGCGCTTGAAGCGCAGGCCGTAGCCCACGTTCTGGGCCACCGTCATGTGGGGCCACAGCGCATAGCTCTGGAAGATCATCGCCATGCGCCGCCGCTCGGGCGGCACGACCGTCGCCGACGAGGACAGGCAGCGGTCGCCCACCCAGATCTCGCCGGCCTCCGGCGCCAGGAAGCCCGCCACCAGCCGCAGCGTCGTCGTCTTGCCGCAGCCGGACGGTCCCAGCAGGGCGACCAGCTCGCCCGGCTTGACCTCGAGCGAGAGCTCCTTCACGGCGGCGACGTCGCCGTAGCGCTGGCTCAGGCCCTTGAGGCTCACGCCGGGCACGTCACTCGCCGTCACTCCGAGGACGTCGCGGCCGAGCGCGCGCTGCACCAGCGCGACCGTGGCGAAGGTCAGCACCAGCATGAAGATGCCGAGGACGGCGATGGCGCCGAACTGGCCCTCCTCCTTGAGGTCGAAGATCACCACCGACATCACCTTGGTGTTGGGCGTGAACAGGATGATCGAGGCCGACAGCTCGCGGATGACGCCGATGAAGATGAAGCACCAGGCGGCGATGATGCCGCTGCGGGCCAGCGGCGCCGTGATCGTCGCGCAGCACGCGCAGCCGGCCCGCGCCCAGGATGCGGCCGGCGTCCTCCAGCTCGGGGGGGATCGTCGCGGAAGGTGGCGTCGGACTGCGCGTAGCCGACCGGCATCTCCTTGGTGAGGTAGGCGACGAACAGGATGCCAGAGCGTGCCGTAGAGCACGAAGGGCGGCCGCGTGTAGGCGATGAACAGCGCCACCGCGAGGACCACGCCCGGAATGACGACTGGGCGCCAGGGCGAGGAAGGCCACGAGCTGGTGGCCGACGATGAGCTTGCGGCTGGTGACGTAGGCAGCAGCGCCACCAGCACGGCGCCGACGGTCGCGGTGAGCCACGCCCAGCTCCAGCGTGTTCACGATGGCGGCCTGGGTGGCGCTGTACTCGAAGAACGTGAAGGTGAAGTTGCCGAGGGTGACGTTGCTCCACGTGAGCGGCTGCGCCCACGCGCGCGCGAAGGCCGCCTTGGCGAGGATGCCGTAGGGCAGGAAGATCGCGCAGGCCATCACGACCAGGCAGCCCGAGCAGGGCCGGATAGCGCCAGGCGCCGAGCGGGATCGCGGCGGCGCTGTCCGCCCTTGCCGCCCACCGCCGCGTAGCCGCGCCGGCCGAGCAAGCGCTTCTGCACCAGCAGCAGCAGCGCGGTGGCGAGCAGGAGCGGCATCGAGAACGGCCGCCGCCATCTCGACCTTGGGCGGGTACTGGAACAGCGCCCAGATCTGCGTGGTGATCGTGTGGAAGCCGGCGGGCAGGGCCAGGATGGCGGGCGAACCGAACAGCGCGAGCGCCTGCAGCACCGCCAGGATGAAGCCGCTCACGACCGCCGGCGCCACCAGGGGCAGCGTCACCGTGCGGGCGACTGGCGAAGCGGCCCGCGCCCAGGATGGCCGCCGCCTCCTCGAGGTCGGAGGCGATGAGGGCCAGCGTGTTGGCGATCATGATGTAGACGTACGGGAAGGTGTAGATCGTCACCACGAAGACGAGGCCGGTCATCGTGAAGATGTTGACGAGCGGACCATCGGCGCCGGTCACGTCGCGCCAGAGCACGTTGAGCAGCCCGGCGTTGGGCCCGGCCAGCATCACCCACGCGAAGGCGCCGAGGAACGGCGGCGTCACGAACGAGGCCAGCACGAGGCCGCGGATGAGCCCCTTGCCGGGCAGGTCGGTGCGCGCGGTCAGCCACGCCAGCGGCGCGCCGAGCGCGATCGAGGCGAGGCCCGACCCAGAAGGCCAGCACCACCGTGTTCCAGAGCGCCTTCATCAGGGCCGGGCTCTCGAGCACGGCCAGGTAGTGGCGCGGGGTGGCGCCGCCGGCCGCGCCCACGCTCATCCACACCAGCCAGCCGAGCGGCATCGCCATGAGGAACACGAGGGCGAGGATGACGGCCGCCCACACCGGCAGCGCGCGGTCGAGGCCGGCCAGCCGGCGCGGCCGCCCGGCCTCCGCGACGTCGGTGGTCAGGACCCGGCTCACCGGAAGCCGAGCTTCACGCGCCGAAGAACTCCACGAAGCGCTTCTTGATCTCCTCGTTGCGCTTCTCGAGCTCCTCGGGGTCGACGCTGCAGCAGCTTCAGGTCGGTCAGCTTCGGCTTGTCGGTGGGGTACTTCACCTCCGGGTGGCCGGTGTAGAGCCCCTCGGTGTCGGCCATCACCTGCTGGATCTCGCGGCTGAAGCTGAAGTCGGTGAAGAGCTTCGCGGCGTTGGGATGGGTGGAGAAGCTCGTGATCGCCGTCGGCGAGACGATGAGCGGCACGCCCTCCTTGGGATAGACGATCTCGATCGGATTGCCCTTCTTCTTGGTCTGGTAGAACGTGTACTCGCCGCCGTCCACCGCCACCGCCCGCTCGCCCGAGGCCACCACGCCGGAGGGGTCGACCGCGGACTGCACGAGCATCAGCCGGTTCTGGGCGAGCTGCTTGAAGTAGTCCCAACCGTGCTGGTTCACGAGCGCCAGCACGTGAGTCGCGATGACGCCGCTGTAACCCGGGTGGGCGGTGACCATCTTGCCCTTCCACTTCGGATCGAGCAGGTCCTTCCACGTCTGGGGCGCCTCGGCGGCCGGCACCGCCTTGGTGTTGTAGGCGATCACGCTCACGGTGGCGCGCAGGCCGTAGTAGTAGCCGTCCTTGTCCTTGAAGCCGGCCGGAAACCCCTCGACGCCGGCCGGCGTGTACTTCAGCAGCAGGTTCTTGCCCTTGAGCAGGACGAAGTGGCCGGCGTCGGAGGTGTGGACGACGTCCACGTTCTTGATGCCTGCCTGTAGCTCCTGCATGACGCGCTGAGAGGATCCGCTGCGGAGCCGGTGCGGTGGACCTCGACCTTCACGCCGGGATAGGCCGTCTCGAACAGCTTGGCCACCTTCTCGGCGCTGGGCAGCGCCAGCGAGGTGTACCAGACGACCTTGCCTTCCTTCTTCGCCGCCTCCAGCCGGGCGTCCTGGGCGGCGGCGCCGGCGGCGGTGGCGAGGAGCGCGACGAGCACGGTGAGAGCGCGGATGAGCTTGGACATGGTGATGGATCATACCCTTGCCCGCGAAATCCCACCATGCCATCATCGCGTCCCGGTCAGGACGTCCAGAGAGGAATGGCCCCATGCGATTGAGTCTCGCCTACGAGATGCAGCGGCCCGTCGTCGACGACCACGCGGTGATCGAGGAGACGATCGAGCAGTGCGTGCTGGCCGATCGGATGGGCTTCGACACCGTCTGGTTCGTCGAGCATCACTTCCTGACCAGCTTCTCGATGTCGCCCTGCCCGGAGGTCATCTTCGGCGCCCTGAGCCGGCTGACCAAGCGCATCCGGCTGGGTTTCGGCGTCGTGATCCTCCCCTACCACCATCCGGTCCGGGTCGCCGAGCGGGTGGCCATGGTCGATCACATGTCCGGCGGGCGGGTCGAGTTCGGCACCGGCCGCTCGGCCGCCTACGAGCAGATGGGCATGGGCATCGACCCGCGCAACACGCGGGCCATGTGGGAGGAATCGCTGCGGATGATCCCGAAGATCTGGGAAGACGGCCAGTTCTCCTGGGAGGGGCAGTTCTGGAACGTCCCGCCCCGCGACGTCCGCCCCAAGCCGTACCAGAAGCCGCACCCCGGCATCTGGGTGGCGGCACTGCAGCCGGCCACTTACCAGCTGGCCGCCGAGCTCGGCATCGGCGTGATGGCGCTGAGCGTGGCCTCGCCGTCCTTCCTGGCGCCCCACATCAAGACCTACAAGGAGCGGGTCCGCGACGCCAAGCCGGTCGGGAAATTCATCAACGGCCAGTGGCTGAGCTCCACCATGGGCCTGTGCGGGCCCGACAACTCGGCCGCGCGCGAGCTGTCGGCCAAGTCGCTGCGCACCTTCTTCGGCCCCGATCGCCCCTACCTGAAGGACCAGACCCATCTGTACGAGCAGCTCGTCGAGTCGTGGGGCGGCGTGCCGGATCACCTGCGGGCCAACTTCGCACGCTACCTCAAGACCGAGGGGGCCGAGGGCGCGCCCGAGGTCGATCTCTCCGGCGGCTCGGGTCAGATCGCCTCGGCGCTGTGGAACCAGATCGACGCCGACACGCTGGTCGATCGCGGGGTGCTCGTCGCCGGCGATCCGGAGAGCTGCTTGCGCAGCATCGCCATCCACGAGGAGGCAGGCGTGGACGAGCTGCAGTTCCTGATGGCGACGGAGACGGTGCCACACGACACGGTCATGACGTCGATCGAGATGTTCGGCAAGCACGTCATCCCGGAGCTGAAGAAGGCGCCCGCCGGGTCCCGTTAGGCATGGCAACCGATGCAGCATCGCCAGATGGTGCCCGGGAGAGACCCGGTACCTGGCGGCCTTGGCGACGGTCCTCGCGGACGAGGGCGCTGCCCGGGAGTCAGGAGCTGAGGCCGACGAGGGCGGCCACCGCTTCCACCTGCTCGACGTAACGGCCGACGGGGTTGAGAAGGAGATGGTTGGCGCCGGCGGCGACCAGCTCTTCGAGCCGCTCGCGCACCTGCTCGGGCGTGCCGTGCACGCCCGAGGCATCGGTGCCGGCGGGGTTGCGATACACGGTGGTGAACCAGCGGTCGAGCTCGGCCCGGGCGACGTCGGCGCGGTCGTCCACCGACAGGAACACACGCTTCGAGATCGGGAATGTAGCCGGGTCGCGCCCGACCTTCTCCAGCTCTGCGCGGAGGAGCGGGACGTTCCGCGAAAAGCTCGCCGTGCTCGAGCCGCCCGCCCCCATCCAGCCGTCGGCGATGACAGCGGCGCGGCGGACCGCATCGGGGTGGTCACCGCCCAGCCAGATCGGCGGGCGCGGCTTCTGCACGGGCTTGAGGGCCATGGTGCCGCCCTCGAGCTGGAAGATGCCGCCGCGGTAGTCGACCTTCGCCTCGGTCCACAGCGCCTTGATGACCTCGACGCCTTCGCGGAACCGCCGCACGCGATGCTCGCTGGGCACCTGGAACTCCGCGTAATGGTGGTCCCGGCCCAGGCCGACGCCGAGGATGGCGCGGCCGTTGCTCACGTAGTCGAGGGTGGCCACCTGGTGGGCGACGTGGATGGGGCTCTGGATGGGCAGGACCAGCACGGCTACGCCGAGCCGGATCCTCGTGGTGAGGGCGGCCGCGTGGGTCAGCACCACCAGGGCGTCGAAGGAGAACACGTGGTCAACCGCATTCTCGGTCACCCAGAGATCACGGAACCCCAAGGCGTCGGCGCGCTGGGCGACCTGGCGCACCACCGCCATGTCGATCGGATCCGGGGAGCGATGCGGCAGCGACATGCCGAGTGCAATCGTATCCTTCAAGGCCATCGTGTTCTCCTAGAGGTTCGGCCGCCCGTCGCGGTCTGAACCCGTGTCCGAGGATGGCGGCGCGCGCCTACGGTCTCAGCGCCGCGAGGAGCCCGGCCAGCGGCGCCTCCGCGAGCCCCCCCACGGCGTCGATGACGCGGTCGACCTGGTCGGCGGGGAGCGCGAGCCCGGCGTTTCCCCGGAACTTCGCCTCGATCTCAGCCCGGGTGAGTGGCGCGTCGGGGCCGCCACGGGGGCGGTCCTGGCGCTCGCGTACCGCGCGCCCGCCGGCGAGAGCGACTTCGACGTCTCCGACGAATTGCCGCGGGTAGTCGATGGTGCCGTCGAGCTCGTAGGTGACCCGCCGGGCGACGTCCAGCACCGCCGGGTCGCGCACAGCGGCGTCCTCGAACTCGGCGAGGCCCGCGCGCCCCCGGACGAGAATGCTGGCGAGCAGATACGGCAAGCTGAACTTCGCGGCGTAGCCGTTGGGGGGCGCGTGCTTGGCGTCCAGCGGCTCCCACAGGCGGGGGACCGGCCCAGCAGCGGTGCGGCAGCGGACGGCGACGATGTCGTCGGGTCGCACCCGGTCGCGCAGGCGCATCGCACAGTCCATGTACGGCTGGGCAATCGACCCGCAGGGATACGGCTTGAGAGTCAGCTCCGCCAGCTCCCACGTTCTGCCGAGGCGGTCGAGCAGCGCGTCGAGCCTCGAGGCGTCGTGACCACCGGCGAAGGCGGCGTAGAGGCCGTGGCCGCCCTCCAGCACCGTCTCGGGGCCGGTGAATCCCGAGCGGGCCAGCCGCGTGGCGACGACCCCGGCGTGGGCGCCCCAGCCCGGGTGCAGCCGCTTCGTCCACGAGCCGTCGGTGAGGTACTCGATGATCCCGGCCGCCTGGCTGCCACAGATCCCGAACGCGTGCACGAGCTGGTCCTCGGTCAGCCCGTACAGCCGGACGGCCGCGGCGGCGGCGGCGAAGCTCGAGGTGATCGAGGTTGGATGGAAGTGGCGTGCGTGCAGGGCCCCCGGCACCGCCAGCCCGACCCGGCACATCACTTCGACCGCGGCGATCAGCGCTTCCAGCACCGCGCGGCCGCTCGCGCCCGTGGCCTCCCCCACCGCCAGCGCGGCAGTGACGGCGACGCAGCCGGTGTGCACGATGGCGTCCTCGCGCGTGTCGTCGAAGTCGAGACCGTGGGCGAGCGTCGCGTTGGCGAGGACCGCGTTGGCGGCGGCCACGCGGCCGCGGCGGCCCAGCAGCGAGCTCTCGGCCGGGCCGCCCAGCCCCTCGGCGACGTCGAGCACGGCGACGCCGAAGTCCTCGCGGGCCGCCGCCAGCGCGTTGCCCAGCGTGTCGAGGGCGAGCAGCGAGGCCTGCGCGCGGACGGAAGCGGGCACGGCATCGAGGGACAGACCGAGGACGAAGCGGGCCAGACGGCGGGCGGCGGAGGGCTGAGCCACGGTGAGCGCCTTCTAGCGCGCGCAGACGTCCGCTGTCAACGCTTGCGCACCCGCCAGATCTCCTCCGATGGCCAGCGATGCGCCCACGCCGCCGTCACGTAGGGATAGCGGGTGGTGCCGTCGGCGGGCGCTCGCAGCTCGATCAGGTCCAGGACTTCCAGGCCGTTGGCGCGAAAGAGGCGAATCCACTCCCCGACGGGCAAGGAAAACTCGATCGACTCGACGTCCGACCACTCGAGGCGGTGCAGGCCGAAATAGTCACGCTTCAGATGCGCATCGGCCGCCCCCTCGCCGTCGGGCGCGCACAGCATCAGCAGGGTACCGTGCTTGAGGAACACCAGCTCACCGCCGGGCCGCAGCACTCGAGCGGCCTCGGGAATCCATCGGTAGGGATCGCACCAGATGCTGGCGCCGTACTCCGACAGCGCCAGGTCGAAGCAGGCATCGGCGAGCGGCACCCATTCGGCGTCGGCATGAATGAGCGGAAAGACCAGACGGTGCTCGAGCTGGAGCGCGCGGGCGGTGGCGAGCTGGCGCGACGAGTTGTCGAGCCCCACCACCCGCGCGCCCCGTCGGGCCAGCCACGCCGACCAGTAGGCAGTACCGCACCCGAGCTCGACGACGTCGCGGTCCGCCACCTCGGGCAGGGCGCGTACCTCCCGTTCCGGAAGGCCCCAGATGCCCCACGTCAGCTCGGACTCGGACCAGCCGCGACGGCCGCCCTCAGCGTATTCCACGCTGAGGCGGTCCCAGACCGCGCGGTTCAGCTCGACGTGACCCGTCACTTCTTGTCCTTGTCGAGGACCTCCTTGAGCGCCGCCGCCGGCACCTTGATCTCGACGCCGGCGCGCTCCTCCTGCAGCAGCATCGCCACGCGCGAGTCGCGGTCGGCCCAGCCGCGGTTCATGGCCTCCGTCATCTCCTCCAGCGTCATGTTGGCCAGCCGCATCGGCACCTTGTTCTCGCGCCCGAGCTGCAC
This sequence comes from uncultured Candidatus Rokubacteria bacterium, assembly GCA_963827505.1. GTDB lineage: Bacteria > Methylomirabilota > Methylomirabilia > Rokubacteriales > CSP1-6 > AR5. Next base: position 680,327 of record CAWHBD010000002.1, read on the forward strand.
GGCCAGCGAGACGTCCTTGTGGGCCAGCCGTAGCGCGAACCACGGCGGGTCGAAGGTGCCGGGCAGGAACTGATCGGCGAGGCCGTCGAACGTGCGGCGGCGGCCGCCGGCGCCCTGGCGCACGGCTTTCCAGATGGTGAGCGGATCGACGCCGGCCTTCACGCCCATCGTGAAGACCTCGGCCATCGCGGTCTGCACCATGTAGCCGGCGCAGTTGTGCACGAGCTTGGCGACCGAGCCGGCGCCGATGGGGCCGACGTAGTACGCCTGGTCACCGATGGCGTCGACCACCGGCTTGTATTTCTTGAACGCGTCCTCATCGCCGCCGATCCACAGCGCCAGCCGCCCAGACTCGGCGCCCTTGGGGCCGCCGCTCACCGGGGCGTCGAACATGTCGACGCCACGCGCCTTGAACACCGCGTGGAGCTTGCGGACGACCGTGGGCGAGTTCGTCGACAGATCGAAGAAAGCCTTGCCAGCGGTGAGACCGGACAGCAGGCCGGTCTTCTCGTCGAGCGCCACAGCCTCGACGTCCTTCGGCTCCGGCAGCGAGGTGAACACCACGTCGGTGCCCTCGGCCACGGCCCGGGGCGAGTCGGCCCAGCGGGCGCCGGCCTTCACATGCGACTCGGCCGCCTCGCGGCGGACGTCGTGGACCACCAGCTCGTGCCCGGCCTTCTGCAGATTGGCCGCCATGTGGCGGCCCATGGTCCCGAGCCCGATGAATCCGATCTTCATGACTTCGCTCCTTCGAAGACCTTCTTGGCGATGCGCCCGGCGGTCATGGCCGTGGGCCACCCCGCGTACAGGGCCATGTGGGTGATGACCTCGCCGATCTCCTCGCGCGTCACCCCGTTGGCGAGGGCACGCTCGATGTGCCCGGTGAGCTGGTCGCCCCGGTACATGGCGATCAGCCCCGCGACGGTGATGAGGCTCCGGTCCCGCTTGGACAGCTGCGGACGCTCCCAGACGTCGCCGTACACGACCTTCTCGGTCATCTCGATGAGCTTGGGGGCGACGGTCCGGACCTCGTCGCGCGCGGATGTTGCGGCTTTTGGTGTGCTCACGGTCTGGCTCCTTTCGACGGTTGAAGGGACTGTATGCTAGCATCCGTCCGCACACCCCGCGCAAGGAGGCCCGGCATGCGTACCGCGCTCGCGTTGACGGCCGCACTGCTGCTCGCCCTGCCGCTGTCCGCCGCCGCCCAGGACGCCCGCGCCACGCTGACCACGGCCGCGATAGCCCTCGGTGCCGACAGCCTCAAGTCGCTCGAGTACAGCGGCAACGGCGTCAACTTCGCCTTCGGGCAGAGCGCGGTGCCGGGCCACCCGTGGCCACGACTCACCGTCAAGAGCTTCACCCGCACCGTCAACTACGAGACCGCCTCGCTCCGCGATGAGCTCGTGCGCGTGCAGGGCGACAACCCGGTGCGCGGCGGTGGCCAGCAGCCCATCCGCGGCGAGCAGCGGCAATCGTTCTGGCTGAGTGGCGACCACGCCTGGAACGTGGCGGGTCCGGCGGCGATCCCGGCTCCGATCACCCTGGCCGAGCGACAGTTCCAGCTGTGGGCCACCCCGCATGGAGTCATCAAGGCGGCGGCCGCCCACAACGCCACCGTCCAGGGCCGCGTGATCGTCTTCACGGTGCCCGGACGCATGACCATCCGGGCCGCGCTCAGCGACGGGAACCTGGTGGAGCGCATCGAGGCGGTGATACCCAACCCCGTCCTGGGCGACACGCCGATCGAGGTCACCTACGCCGAGTACCGGGACTTCGGCGGCGTGAAGTTCCCGACGCGCATTCGCCAGTCGTCCGGCGGATTCGCGACGCTGGATCTCACCGTGACCGACGTGAAACCCAACGTGGCCGTCGACATCCAGGTGCCCGACACCGCCCGGGCGGCGGCCGGGTTCTACGGCAAGGTCGCCACCCAGATGGTGGCCGACGGCGTCTGGTATCTGACCGGCGGCACTCACCACAGCGTCGTCATCGAGATGAAGGACCACCTGATCGTGGTCGAGGGACCACTCAACGACGAACGGGCGCTGGCCGTCGTCGCCGAGGCCCGGAGCTTGGCGCCCGGCAAGCCCATCCGCTACGTCGTCGCCAGCCACCACCACTTCGATCACTCCGGCGGCCTCCGCGCGTTCGCCGCCGAGGGGGCGACCGTCGTCACCCACGAGGCCAACCGCGCGTTCTTCGAGCGGTCGCTGGCGGCGCCGGCCACGCTCGCGCCCGACCACATGGCGAAGTCGGCGCGCAAGCCAGTCGTCGAGGGCGTGCGCGACCGCCGCGTGCTGACCGACGGCACCCGGACCGTGGAGATCCACCACATCGCCGGCAACGCCCACGCCGACGGACTGCTGATGGTCTATCTACCGAAGGAGAAGCTCTTGAGCGAAGCCGACGTTTTCACGCCCACGGCGGCGGGCACGCCGCCGCCGATGCCACCGAGCCCGTTCACTGTCAATCTGGTCGACAACCTCAAGCGTCTGAACCTGGCCGTCGACCGGCTGCTGCCCCTGCACGGGCGGCTGGTGCCGATCGCCGATCTCCACACGGCGGTGGGCCATGGCCACTGAGCCCGTCTACGAGGTCTACGCGCTCAAGTACGGCGAGCGCGACACCACCAAGTGCCAGTTCTTCTACCGGGAGGGCTCGCACGACAAGCTGACGCTGCACTATTTCGTGTGGCTCATCATGGGTGGCCCCCACCCCGTCCTGGTCGACACCGGCTTCCTCGAGGACGACGCCCAGGAGCGGCACATCCGCGGCTACGTGAGCCCGGCCCGGGTCGTCGAGAAGGTCGGCGTGAAGCCGGCCGATATCTCGATCTCGCTCATCAGCCACCTGCACTACGACCACTGGGCCGGCCACAGCCTGTTTCCCAAGGCCGAGTTCTGGATCCAGAAGGACGAGGTCGCGTTCTGGACGGGACCGTTCGCGGCCACGCCGGCCTTCCGTGGCTCCGCCAACGTCAACGCCATGGCCGGGCTGGTGACGCTGAACTACGCCAACCGCATCCGCATCGTGGAGGGCGAGCGCGAGGTGCTGCCGGGCCTGCGCGTGCACCGGGTGGGAGGCCACACCGCGGGGCTGCAGATCGTGACCGTGAACACGGCCCGAGGGCCGGTCGTACTGACCTCCGACGCCTCGCACTTCTATCACAATGTCGAGACGCGGCAGCCGGTGCAGATCATCACCAACCTACCCGAGATGGTGCAGGCCTTCGAGACGATCCACACGCTGGCCGGGCCGCAGAAGCTCATCGTGGCCGGCCACGACCCGCAGGTGTCCGAGCGCTTCAAGGAGATCGAGCCCGGCATCGTCAAGATCGCGTAGGAGAACGCCATGAGACTGCTCAGCGACGCCGAGATCGCCGCGCTGCAGCCCGCCGAGCGGGCCGCCTTCGCCGGTCCCATCCCCACCCAGATCGTCTCCAGTGACGAGTACTACCCGGCGCCCCAGACGCCGCGCCAGCAGCAGGTGGAGGCGCGCACCAAGGCGCTCGGCGACACGCTGGGTCGGCGCCAGGGGCTGAGCCGTCGGCAGTTCTTCCGCACCGCCGCCGGGATGGCGGCGGCATTCCTGGCGATGAACGAGGTCTACGGCGCCCTCTACGACGTCACCCGGGCCGAGGCCCAGACCCCCGAGATGGCCAAGGAGCGCGCCGGCGCGCTGAGCAAGCAGTTCGTCATGGACTGCCACACCCACTTCCTGCGCGACGACACCCGGCTGATGGGCTTCGTGCGGGCGCGCGAGTCGGTCGGCAAGGCCGGCTGGAACCCCGCCCTGGCCGGCAAGCCGCAGACGATCGAGGACCTGAAGTTCGCGAACTACTACAAAGAGATCTACCTCGACAGCGACACCAAGGTTGCGCTCATCTCCGGGGCGCCGTCCGACCTCCCCCAGGACTGGTTCCTCACCAACGAGATGAAAGCCCAGGCCCGCGAGCGCGTGAACCGCGAGGCCGGCTCGCGCCGCATGCTGACCCACGCCATCTTCACGCCGGGCCAGCCCGGCTGGCTGGAGGCCGTCGACCGAACCATCACCGAGCTCAAGCCCGACTCCTTCAAGGGCTACACGATCGGCGACAACACCAACAAGCAGCTCAGCAAATACCCGTGGCGCATGGACGACGACAAGGTCGCCTACAAGGCGTACGAGAAGTTCGCCAAGGCCGGCCTCGTCAACGTGTGCGTGCACAAGGGCCTGTTCGCGCCCTCGGTCGAGAAGCAGTTCCCCCACCTCACCGCCTACTGCGACGTGCGCGACGTGGGCCAGGCCGCCAAGGACTGGCCGCAGCTCAACTTCGTCATCTACCACTCGGCCTACCGCTTCGCCGGGGCCGGCCGGGTGGAGGACGCCTGGGATCAGTTCGAGAAGACCGGCCGCATCGAGTGGGTGACCGACCTCGCCGAGATCCCGGCCAAGTACGGCGTCCGCAACGTGTACGCCGACCTCGGTCAGATCTTCGCCCAGAGCACGGTGGCCGATCCGCGGGTGTGCGCGGCCATGCTGGGCCAGCTCGTCAAGGGCCTCGGCGCCGATCACGTGGTGTGGGGCACCGACGCCATCTGGACCGGCTCTCCCCAGTGGCAGATCGAGGCGCTGCGACGGCTGGAGATTCCCGAGGACATGCAGAAGAAGTACGGCTTCGCCCCGCTCGGCGCGGCGGATGGCCCGGTGAAGAGCGCGATCTTCGGTGAGAACAACGCGCGCCTGTACAAGTACGAGCGGCGGGCGGCGCTGGCCACCGACCGCCTGGCGGCGCGGAAGGCGGAGTACGAGCAGGCGGGGCCGGCGCGCAGCAACCTGCGCTACGGCTACGTGGTGCCGGCGCGCGGCTGAGCGCCGGCCGAGGGTGAGGGCCGATGACGACCGTCGGCCTCGTCGGCGGACTCGGCCCCGAGTCCACGATCGACTACTACCGCCGCATTCTGGAGACGTGGGCGCAGCTCGAGGGATCGACCTCTCCGTCCATCGTCATCGACAGTCTCGATGTGCGCTGGGCCCTTCACCTGGTCGGGACCGACCTGGCCGCACTCACCGACTATCTCCTGGCGTCACTGCGCCGGCTCGCCGGCGCCGGGGTGGACTTCGTCGCCATGACCGCGAACACACCCCACATCGTCTTCGACGAGCTCGCGGCCCGGTCACCCGTCCCGCTGGTGAGCATCGTCGAAGCGTGTGCCCAGGAAGCCCAGCGGCGCGGACTGGGGCGCCTGGCGCTGCTGGGGACGCGATTCACCATGGACGCATCCTTCTACCCCACGGTGTGCGCCCGCCAGGGCGTGGTCGTGGTGACACCGACGGAAGCCGACCGGGCCTGGATTCACGAACGGTACGTCGGGGAGCTCCTCAAGGGGGAGTTCCGAGACGACACCCGTGCCCAGTTCGTAGCGCTGGTCAGCCGCCTGCAGACCGAGGAAGGTATTGACGGGGTCATTCTCGGGGGCACCGAGCTGCCCCTGCTCCTGGCCACGCCGGTCATCGCCGGGGTCCCGGTCCTCGACACGACCGCGCTGCACGTGACCGCCATCGTCAGGCGTCTGCGCGTCCCCGTTGGCCGAGTGGCCGATCAGGTATAGAGTCGGCCGCGAAACGCGGCTGCAGCGAGGGCGGGAAGGCCGCGGCCTGGAAGCCGGGGTGAGGGAGCCAGCCATGGACCCGATCAGGAAGCTCGTGACTCACCTGGTCTCGGCGCGGTACGAGGACCTCCCGATGCCGGTCGTCGACGCGGTGAAGATGACCGTGCTCGATACCGCGGGTGCCGCGCTTGCCGGAAGCTCGAGCGAGGCTGGGCGCGGGATCGCCCGGATCGCGCAGCGGTACGGAGGGGGGACGGGCAGCACGCTGCTGGCCCACGGTGGGCGGGTGGCGGCGCCGATGGCGGCGCTGGCGAACGGCGTGATGGCCCGCTGCTGCGAGCTGGACGGCACGCACGAGAGCGGCGGCGGTCACGTCGGCGTCTGCATGGTGCCGGCCGCGCTCGCGCTGGTGGAAGGCACGCCGGCGCCGGTGAGCGGACGCGAGCTGGCGCTCGGCATCGCGCTCGGCGTGGACATGCTCTGCCGCCTCCGGATGGGCGCCGGCAAGTCCAAGGCGATCGGCTGGATGGCCGAGACGATGGCTCCCATGAGCGTGGCGGCCATGGGCGCGCGGCTCCTCGGGCTCGACGAGGAGCGCATGCTCGACGCGATCGGTATCGCGTACGCCTCGTGCAGCGGCAACGTGCAGCCGACGGTCGAGGGCGCGTGGAGCCTGTGGACCCCGGCCGGCTCCGCGGCGGCGGCCGGCATTCTCGCCATCGACATGGCGCGCGAGGGGTTCCAGGGGCCGCGCAACCCTCTCCTGGGCGAGTTCGGGCTCTATCGCCTCTACTTCCGCGGCGACTACGACGAGGAAGCCCTGCTGGGCGATCTCGGCCGGCGGAACGAGATCGTCAACAACAGCCTCAAGCCCTACCCCACCTGCAAGTACACGCATCACGCGATCGCCACGGCGCTCGAGCTGGTCCGGGAGCACGCCCTTCGGCCCGAGCAGGTGCGGCGCGTGACGGTGGCGACCAACACGATGGGCGCCACCCAGTGCGGCTTCGACGCCACGGGCGCCCCGAAGACGGCACCGTCGACGCCAGGGGCGGCGAAGTTCAGCATCCCGTTCACGGTGGCCGCGGCCATCGCCCGGCGGCAGGTGACGCTCGGGGAGTTCACCGAGGAGGCGATCCGCGACCCCGGGCTGCTGGCGCTGGCCGCCCGGGTGGAGACGCGCGTCGATCCGGCCAAGGACGCGCTGCCGATGCTCTACCCGCCCATGGACGTGCGGATCGAGACCACCGACGGGCGGGTGATCGCGGGATGCGAGCCCTTCGTGAAGGGTCATCCGAGCAAGCCCTTCACGCTGGGCGACTGCGTCGAGCGCTTCGTCACGGCGGCGGGCGCCGCCGTCCGCCCGCTCCCCCGCGAGCGCCTCGAGCGCTTCGTGGCGATGGTGGAGGATCTGGAGCACGTGAAAGACACGAGCGAGCTGGCGCCGCTGCTCGCCTGAGCCGCGGCACTACTGATTGGGGACAACGCGATGAGCGAGCGGGCGCGGATCGGTTTCATCGGCCTCGGCGTCATGGGCGGCCGCATGGCGGGGACGCTGGCGCGGGCGGGTCACCCCCTGGCCGTGCACGACGTCGATCGGGCCAAGGTCGGCGCGCTGGCCGCCGCTGGCGCGGCCGCTTGCGCCTCGCCGAAGGAGGTCGCGCAGCGGAGCGACATCGTCTTCACGAGCGTGCCGCTGCCGGCCACGGTGCGGTCGGTCTACCTGGGGCCCGATGGCGTGCTCGAGGGCGTGCGGTCGGGCGTGGTCCTCGTCGACACGAGCACGGTGGACCCAGAGACGAGCCGCGCGGTCAGCGTGGCCGCTGCGGCTCGAGGTGTTCAGTACCTCGACGCGCCGGTGAGCGGCGGCTGGCGCGAGGCGGAGACCGGCGCGCTCGTCATCATCGTCGGCGGCGACCGCGCGGCGTTCGACCAGGTCCGGGACGTGCTGGCCGTGCTGGGCCCGGCCATTCACTACGCGGGGCCCTCCGGCGCCGGCAGCGTCGTCAAGCTGGTCAACAACGTCATGTCGATGGGCAACGTGCTGGTCGCCGCCGAGGCATTCGTGCTGGGCGTGCGGGCGGGGATGGAGCCGCAGCGGCTGCTCGACATCCTCCGCACGAGCGCCGGCCGCTCGTACCACTTCGAGAAGCGGTTCCCCAACATCCTGGCCCGGAACTTCGCGCCGGGCTTCACGGTGGACCTGGCCCGCAAGGATCTCGGTTTGGCCGTGGACATGGCCCGCAGCCACGACGTCCCGGTGCCGGCCACGAGCCTGCTGCACCAGCTCTACAACGCCTGCGCCGCGCTGGGGGAGGGCCAGAACGACTTCGCCGCCATCATCAAGCTGTTCGAGTCGTGGACCCGGATGGAGGTCAAGGGAGCATGAGGCCCTGGCGGAGGCCATGAGAGTGCTTGTGAAGAGTGCGGCTCGTATCCCGCGGAGGAGACCGACATGACGCTCGTCAGGATTCTCGTCTGGGCTGTGTGGGCGGTGGCCCTTCCCCTGCTGGCCCTTCCGGCTCACGCCGCCGACTATCCGGCGCCGAAGGAGGGCAGCTGGGTGGTTCGCGACTTCCGGTTCCACACCGGCGAGGTACTGCCCGAGCTACGCCTGCACTACGCCACCGTCGGCGCCCCCACCGGCGAGCCGGTGCTGGTGCTCCACGGCACGACCGGCTCCAGCGCCAGCCTGCTGACGCCGGCCTTCGCCGGCGAGCTGTTCGGCCCGGGCCAGCCACTCGACGCCGGCCGTTACTACGTGATCCTGCCCGACGCCATCGGCACCGGGAAGTCCTCCAAGCCCTCCGACGGGCTCCGCATGAACTTCCCGAAGTACAACTACGACGACATGGTCACCGCCCAGTACCGCCTGGTGACCGAGCACCTGGGGGTCCGGCGCCTCCGCCTCGTGGTCGGCAACTCCATGGGCGGCATGCAGACCTGGATGTGGGCGCAGAAGTACCCTGGCCTCATGGACGTGGCGGTGCCGATGGCGTCGCTGCCGACGGAGATGTCGGCCCGCAACTGGATGATGCGCCGGCTGATCATCGACGCCATCCGGAACGACCCGGAGTGGATGAACGGCAACTACACGAAGCAGCCCCGCAGCCTGCAGTTCGCCTCGGTCTTCTACGCCATCGCGACCAGCGGTGGCAATCAGCGGCTGTACGCGACGGCGCCCACGCGCGAGAAAGCCGATCAGCTACTGAACCAGCGCCTGACCGCGCCCTTCCGCGGAGACGCCAACGACCATCTGTACCAGTGGGACTCCTCCCGCGACTACAACGCCGCGGCCGGCCTGGAGCGCATCGAGGCGGTCCTGCTGGCGATCAACTCCGCCGACGACGAGCGCAACCCGCCCGAGCTTGGGATCCTCGACCGCGAGATCAAGCGGGTGAAGCACGGCCGCGTGCGATTGATCCCGGCCAGCGACCAGACCGCCGGCCACGGCACCACCGGCCAGGCGAAGTTCTGGAAACAGGACCTGGCAGAGGTGCTGCAGGCCGCGCCCCGGAAGGGCAACTGAGCCCGGCGGCGACGGGCCCGGCGCCCGACGAGCCGCGGTCACTGGGAGTCGAGCACGCCGTCCTGGCCGTCGCGGCCGTGGCGCTCGTCCTGCTCGTCGTGCTGCCGCTGGCGTCCCTGGTGTGGGGCAGCCTCAGCGAGGGCGGCTACCTCACGCTCGCCCACTTCCGGGAGGCGTTCGGCAGCCGGCTCTACACGCAGGCGCTGCATCAACTCGCTCGTCCTCGGCACGTGGACGGCGGTGCTCAGCGTCGCCATCGGGCTGCCGCTGGCGTGGGCGGTCAGCCGCACCAACACGCCGGCCCGCCGCCTCATCCACCTGATCGCGGTCGTCGCCTACGTCACGCCGCCGTTCCTCACCGCCATCGCGTTCGTGAACCTGTTCAGCCCCAACGCCGGCCTCGTCAATCGCTTCCTGCGCGACGTCGCCGGGCTGCCGGCGCTCACGTTCAACATCTTCTCGATGGCGGGGCTGGTGCTGGTGACCGTGCTCCACACCTTCCCGTTCGTCTACCTCCTGGCGTCGAGCGCGCTGGAGTCGGTCGACGCCTCGCTGGAGGAGTCGGGGCAGATCCTCGGCGCCGGCCGCTGGAAGATCGCGCGGGCGGTGACCCTGCCGCTGGTGGCGCCGGCCGTGCTCTCCGGCGCCCTGATCGCCTTCGTGAACGCGATCGCGCTGTTCGGGTCGCAGGCGATCATCGGTCTGCCCGGGCGGGTCTTCACCCTGCCCACGCGCATCTACGCGCTCTTCGACTATCCGCCCCAGTACGGCCTGGCCTCGGCGATGTCGCTGGTCTTCGTCGCCATCACGGTCGCCGCGCTCTACCTGCAGCGCCGCTACCTGGCCCGCCGCTCCTACGTCACGCTCGGCGGCAAGGGCAGCCGCCCCCGGCGCGTCGACCTGGGGCCGGCCCGCTGCGGCGTGGCCGCCTTCGCGATTGCCGTCTGCGTGGTCGCCGTGCTGGCGCCCTACCTGACCCTGCTAGCCGTCTCCGTCTCGCGATCGTGGGGGCTGCATTTCTGGCAAAACCTCACGCTCCAGCACTACCGATTCGTCCTGCTGGAGTACGACGTGACCCGACGGGCGATCGTGAACAGCCTGCTCCTGGCCGGGGCGGCGGCGACCCTGGCCGTGCTGCTCGGCAGCCTCGTCGGCTGGATCGACCTCCGCACGCGGCTGCGCGGCCGCAAGGCGCTCGACTACGTCTCGCTGATCCCGCTCGGGCTGCCGGGGATCGTGGTGGCCGTCGCCCTCATCCAGTTCTGGCTGCGGATGCCGCTGCCCATCTACGGCACCCTGCTCATCATCCTGCTCGCCTACACCTCCCGCTACGTGCCCCTCGGCGTCCGCTCCGCCAACGCCGCCTTCCGGCAGATCGACGCCTCGCTGGAAGAGAGCGCGCGCATCACGGGCGGCGGCTGGCTACGCACGTTCACCAGCGTCACGCTGCCGCTGGCCCGGCCCGGCCTGTTCGCCGGCTGGCTGCTCGTGTTCGTCCCCGCGCTCCAGGAGCTGTCGGCGTCGATCCTGCTCTTCAGCTCGGGCTCGATCACGCTGGCCGTCGCGGTGTACAACCTCTACGAGACCGGCGCCCTGGAGCCCGTCGCCGCGCTCGTCCATCGTGACCATGGTCATCATCACCACCGCCATCGCCCTCGCCACCCGCCTCGGGCGCGGCCGCGCCACTCTCGAGCCCCCGGCGGCCGGCTCGTGATTGCCATGGAGATCGGTCGCGCTGGGGCCGGGCTCGGGACGTGGGCGGTGGGCCGTGGCTCGCGCCCGCGCTTCATGGCGAGCCGTTGTCGCCGCGCTCGTTCGGAGTGTGGCGAGCAAGCCGCCGACGCTCGGATGCCCTCACGCCACCCCCTCCGGGGGATGGGGGGTCGCAGCGAGCCGCGCTCCGAACGAGCAGCGGCGACCGGCGAACCATGCGCGCGGGCGCGGGCCACGGCCCGCCACCCGCGTCCCGAGCCCGGCCCCAGCGCGATCGAGCTCCACGGGGATCGGTAGCCGATGGCCGGGATCGAGATCGAGCGCGTCAGCAAGCGGTTCGGTGAGGTCGTGGCGGTGCGCGATCTGTCGCTGAGCGTCGCCGATCACGAGTTCGTCACGCTGCTGGGCCCGAGCGGCTGCGGCAAGACCACGCTCCTGCGGCTGATCGCCGGGTTCATGGCACCCGACGCCGGCACGATCCGGTCGGGGTCGACCACGCTCTCCACGCCTTCCGGCGTCGTGCCGCCCGAGCGGCGGGGCATGGGCATGGTCTTCCAGAACTACGCGATCTGGCCCCACCGCACGGTGTACCAGAACGTCGCCTTCGGGCTGGAGGTCCGCCGGGTCGCCCGGGCCGAGGCGCGCACGCGGGTGGCCCGTGTGCTGGAGCTGGTGAACCTGGCCGGCCTCGAGCAGCGCTATCCGAACGAGCTGAGCGGCGGTCAGCAGCAGCGGGTGGCGCTGGCTCGCAGCCTCGTCGTGGAGCCCGGCATCCTGCTGCTCGACGAGCCGCTCTCGAACCTCGACGCCAAGCTGCGCGAGCGCATGCGCTGGGAGCTGAAGGAGCTGCAGCGCCGCACCGGCATCACGTTCGTCTACGTCACCCACGATCAGTCGGAAGCGATGGCGCTCTCCGATCGAATCGCCGTCATGCACCTGGGCGAGGTCGCGCAGCTCGGGAGTCCGCGCGAGGTCTACGCCCGGCCGGCCAGCAAGACGGTCGCGGACTTCATGGGGCTGGTGAACTTGATCCCGGCCCGGGTGGCGCGTGACGCCGGAGACCGCAGCCTGGTCGCGCTCGCCGGTGATCGCCTGCTCGCGGTCACCCTGCCGCCCGGTCTTGCCGAGGGCCAGACCGTGCACGTGGCCATCCGGCCCGAGAGCATCCGACTGACCGCGGCGGGGCCTCCCGCCAACGGGGCGCTGGCCGGCCGCGTCGCCGAGGTCACGTTCCTCGGCAACCTCACCGACTGCCACGTGACGCTGGACGACGGCACGCGCGTACGCGTCCAGGCCGACCCGCGCGGGGTCTTCGAGGTCGGTCAGCGCGTCGAGGTCGCCATCGACACCGAGGCCGCGAGCGTATTCACCCTATAGAGCGAGGAGGACACGAGGCGATGACCGAGCACTGGGCACAGAAGGGATCGAGCAAGCTCTTCCTGTGGGAGAAGGCCGCCGTCACCTCGCCGGGGCGCCTGGGAACGATCCTCTTCGTCCACGGCTCGTCGATGGCCTCGACGCCCACGTTCGATCTTCAGGTGCCCGGCCGCCCCGACTCCTCGGCCATGGACCACTTCGCCCGCCTGGGCTACGACACCTGGTGCGTGGACATGGAGGGCTACGGCCGCTCGGCCAAGCACCGGCCGATCAACTTCGACATCGCCACCGGCGCCGACGATCTCGAGGCGGCGACCGACTACATCATGCGCACGCGCGGGGTGTCCTCGTTCCTCGTGTACGGCATCTCGTCGGGCGCGCTCCGGGCGTGCGCTCTTCGCCCAGCGCCACCCCGCCCGCGTCGCTCGTCTGGCTCTCGACGCGTTCGTGTGGACGGGCCGCGGCAGCCCCACCCTGGCCGAGCGCACCAAGCGGCTGCCGGAGTTCCGCGCGCGGAACCGCCGCCCCATCGATCGCGCCTTCGTGCGCAGCATCTTCACGCGCGACCATCCCGGCACCGCCGACGAGGCGACGATCGAGGCCTTCGGCGCCGCCATCCTCGCCCTGGATGACTCGGTGCCGACCGGCACCTACGTCGACATGTGCGCCAACCTGCCGGTGGTCGATCCGGCCCGCATCCTGGTCCCGACCATCGTCATGCGCGGCCAGTACGACGGCATCGCCAGCCTCGAGGACCTGCTCGACTTCTTCACACGCCTGCCCAACCCCGACAAGCAGTTCGCGGTCATGCCGGGCATCGCCCACGCGAGCTTCCAGCAGAAGAATTTCGAGATCCCCTATCACATCCTTCACGCCTTCTTCAGCCAGCCGGCGCCGATCTACCGGGGCGCCTGAGGACCGCCATGCGCCGACTTCGACTCGCCATCGTGCTCGTGATACTCGGGCTGGCCGCCGGTGCCACCGGCCAGGGCAGCTTCACGCCGGACCCGGTCGACCTCGCCGCCGCCAAGAAGGAGGGCGGCGTCACCTGGTACACCTCCACGCCGGTGGGGACGGCCCAGAAGATCGCCACCATGTTCCAGGAGCAGACGGGCATCCGGGTGGAGCTGTTCCGCTCGGGCGGCTCGGCGGTGCTGCGCCGGTTTCTCCAGGAGATCGACGCCCGCCGCGTCGTGGCCGACGTGCTCACGGTCTCCGATCCCGCCGCCGCCGGCGCCATGATCAAGCGGGACCTCTTCGTCCCCTTCCGGCCGCGGAACTTCGACAAGGTCCGCGACGAGGTGAAGGACCCCAAGGGCTACCATGTCGCCCAGCGGCTGAACGTGGTCGGGATGGTGGCGCGCACGGACAAGGGGCTGGCGCCGCCGAAGAACTGGACCGACCTGACCGACCCCAGGTACAAGGGCCAGATGGTGATGGCCGATCCCTCCTACACCGCCATCCAGCTCATGATCGTGGGCACGCTGTCGCGCCGGTACGGCTGGGAGTTCTACCAGAAGCTGCGGGCCAACGACGTGATGATCGTCCAGGGCCACCAGCAGGTCTCGGAGGCGCTCACCCGCGGCGAGCGGCTGCTGGCCGCCGAGGGCGCCGACCAGTGGGCGTGGACCGATCGCAAGGCCGGCCACAAGGTGCAGTCGATCTTCCCCACCGACGGCACCTTCGCGATCCCGGCCCCGACCGCCGTCATCAAGGGCTCGCCCCACCCCAACGCGGCCCGGGCCTTCGCCGAGTTCATGATCGGCGACGCCGTCCAGAAGCTGTTCCCCGGCGAGGGCATCTATGCGGCCCGCGCCGACATCGAGCCGCCGCCCGGCAACCCCCCGCTCGACCAGATCAAGCTCATCGGCGTGGACTACGACCAGATCGAGAAGGACGCGGCGGCGCTGAAGAAGCGCTTCAACGAGATCTTCCAGTAGTCGGGGGACGCCTCAGGCGCCGAACAGCTGGACGAACTTCTTCTTCACCTCCTCGGTGCGCCGCTCGATCTCCTCAGGATCGACCGTCAGCACCTTGAGCTCGCCGAGCTTGGGCCGGTCGGCCGGGTACGTCACCTCGGGATGGGCGGCGTAGAGCCCCTCCGCCTCGGCCATCACCTGCTGGATCTCGCGTGTGAAAATGAAGTCGGTGAACAGGCGCGCGGCCGTCGGATGAGGCGCGAAGCTCATGATCGCCGTCGGCGAAAACACCAGCACGACGCCGTCGCTCGGATAGGCCGCGGCGACCGGGCTCCCCTTCCGCCGCTCGGTCCACAGCAGCCCGTAGTCGGCGCCGTTCACGCCGGCCGCCCGCTCGCCGGACACGACCGTCCGCCCCGGATCGTGGATCGACTGCACGAGCATCGGCCGGTTCTTGGCGAGCTGGGTCCAGTACTCCCAGCCGTAGAGATTGACCAGGGCCAGGATCTGCGTGATGACCGAGCCGGCGTAGCCCGGGTGGGCGACGACGAGCTTGTCCTTCCAGCGCGGGTCGAGCAGATCCTTCCACACCTTCGGCGCATCGGCCGCCGCCACTTGCTTGGTGTTGTACGGGATGACGAGGGGGAAGGCGCGCCAGCCCCACGCCATGCCGTCGGGGTCGCGGAACAGCGGCGACAGCCGGTCGGCGCCGGCCGGCGTGTAGCGGGCCAGCAGTCCCTTGCGCTTGAAGAACACGTAGTGGCCGGTGTCGGAGGTGTTCACGACGTCGGCGTTCTTGATTCCCGCCGACAGCTCCTGCATGATCCGCTGCAAGATCCGCTCGGAGCCCGAGCGGTGCACCTCGACCTTGATCCCCGGGTACGCCTGCTCGAAGCGGGTGGCCAGGCGCTGGGCGGAGTCGAGGGCCAGCGCGGTGTGCCACACCACCTTGCCCTCGCGCCGGGCTTCGGCCAGCCGAGGGTCCTGGGCCGGCGCTGGCGGCGCCGCCAGGGCGAGGATCATCACGATCAGCGCGAGCACGAGCGGACGGGCATGGCTCATGCCGGCGATTAAATCACGAGGCGTCAGGGGGACGGCGATGAAGGTGAGGACGGGGATCGTGCGGGGGCTCGTGGGCGTGGTGCTGCTGACCGGCGTCGGCCAGGCCGAGGCGGCCGAGATCACCGTGCTCAGCGCGGGCGCCGTGCGCTCGATCGTCAGCGAGCTGGCCCAGGCGTTCTCGAAAGAGACGGGCCACACGGTCGCCCTCGAGTTCGGGACGGTGGGTGTCACCCGCAAGCGGCTGGCTGCCGGCCCCGCCGACCTCGTCATCATGAGCGACGTCGCCATCGACGCAGCGATCCAGGAGGGGGCGCTCGTCACGGCCAGCCGCGTCGACATCGCCCGCACCGGCATGGGCGTCGGCGTGCGCGACGGCGCCCCCAAGCCGGACATCTCGACGACCGAGGCCTTCAAGCAGGCGCTGGTGGCCACCCGGTCGATCACCTACGTCGATCCCGCCCAGGGCGCCACCAGCGGCATCTACTTCGCGAGCCTGCTGCAGAAGTTCGGCATCGCGGAGGCGGTGAAGCCGAAGACCACGCTGGTGCCGGGTGGCTACCCGGCCGAGCTGGTCGCCAAGGGTGAGGTGGAGATGGTCGTGCACCAGATCAGCGAGATCGTGCCGGTCAAGGGCGTGACGCTGGTGGGGCCGCTGCCGAAGGACATCCAGAAGGTGACCGTCTACTCCACCGGCCTCACCACCAAGGCCACCACGCCCGACGTGGCCCGCGCCTTCGTCGCGTTCCTGACCTCCCCCGCCATGAAGTCGAAGTTCGCGGGGGCCGGCCTGGACTACAAGGAGTAGCACCACCCTACTTGCGAATACCCATCCGCGTGGCCAGGGGCAGGTACTTCTTCAGCTCGTCCTGCTGGAATTGCCAGTAGGCGTCGGGGCCCTTGAAGGCGATCACCTTGCTGACCTTCTGCGCTTGCTCCATGAAGGCCGGGTCCTTGGCCGCCTCCTCGACGAGCGCCACCCACTTCGCGACGATCGCCGCCGGCAGCTTCGGCGGTCCTGCCAGGCCCTGCCAGCCGACCACGTCGAGATCGGGGAAGCCCGCCTCCTTGGCCGTCGGCACCTCGGGAAAGGCGGCCAGGCGCGTGGGATTGACGACGGCCAGCGCGCGGAGCTTGGCGCCGGCGATCAGCCCCGCCGACTCGCTCCACTGCTGGCCGGCGAAGTCCACGTGGCCGCCGGCCAGCGCCGTGAGCGCGGGCGCGCCGCCGGTGAAGACCACCTTGTTGGTGTCGGCGATGGGCACGCCGGCAGCGAAGAGAAACTGCGAGACCGAGAACGCCGCCACGCCGGACACGCCGGCGATGCCGTAGCGGAAGGCCTTGGGGTTGGCCTTGGCGGCGGCCGCGACCTCGGCCAGTGTCTTCCACGGCGAGTCGGCCTTGACCGTGTAGATGACCGGGTCGAGCGTGACGAGCGCGATGGGCGTCTTGCCGTCCATCTTGAACGGCACGTCGCTCTCCACCGCGAACAGCATCGAGGCGGTGGCATGCGGCTCCAGCAGCAGCGTGTAGCCGTCAGGCCGCGCGTTGAGGGCGCGCAGGGCGCCGGTGATGCCGGAGGCGCCCGGCATGTTGACGACGTTGACCGGCTGGCCCCACTTCTTCGAGGCGTGGGCCGCGATCAGCCGGGCCGCCACGTCGGCGCCACCGCCGGGCGCGTAGCCGACGATGATCTCGATCGGCTTGGTGGGATAGGCGGTCTGGGCGGCGGCCGGGGCGGCCAGCAGACCGGTGAGGAGCAGGGCGATCGCGACGATCCGTGTCATGAGGGTCACCTCCCGCGTCTCGAGATCAGGGTCCAGGTCGTGAGGGCGAGGCCGGCACCGATCAGCCCGAGCGCGAACGGCCGCGCCAGGAAGATCGACGCGCTGCCGTGGGCCATGCTGAGCGACTGCCGGAGCGCGCTCTCCAGCATCGGGGTCAGGATCAGCGCCAGCACCAGCGGCGCCGTGGGGTAGCCGAGCTTCATCATGAGGTAGCCGAGGACGCCGAAGCCGAGCGCCATGCCGACGTCGGCGAAGCTGTTGCGCACGCTGAAGGCCCCCAGCACGCTGAAGATCAGGATGAGCGGCGCCATCAGCGCGTAGGGCACCCGGCACAGTCGGGCCCACAGGCCGACCAGCGGCAGGTTGAGGATCAGCAGCATGACGTTGCCCACGTACATGCTGGCGATGACGGTCCACACGAACTGCGGCTGCTTCTCGAAGAGCAGCGGGCCCGGCTGCAGCCCGTAGATCATGAGGCCGCTGAGCAGCACGGCCAGGGCGGGCGTGGCGGGCAACCCCAGGGCGAAGAGCGGGACGAAACCAGCGCTCGTGGTGGCGTTGTTGGCTCCCTCCGGTGCCGCCACGCCCTCGATGGCGCCGTGGCCGAACCGCTCCGGCGTACGCGAGACCCGCCGCTCGAGGTCGTAGGAGATGAACGAGATCGCCCCCGGCGTGCAGCCGGGCAGCAGGCCAAGCGCGAAGCCCACGCCGGTTGCCCGCAGCATGGTCCCCGCGCAGGCTCGCAGCTCGTCACGGCTCGGCAGCATCCGGCCGATGGGCGCCAGGGAGACGGCGCCCGTCTTCTCCTCCACCCCGAGCAGGACCTCGGTGATGGCAAACAGGCCGATGATCACGGCGATGAAGTCGATGCCGCCCAGCAGCATCGTGCTGCCGAAGGCGAAGCGACGCTCGCCCGACATCGGATCCAGGCCGACCAGCGCCACCAGCGCGCCGAGGGCGGCCGCGCTCAGCCCCTTCACGAGCGAGGCACCGGACAGGCTCACCACCACGCTGAAGGCCAGCACCACGAGGCCAAAGTACTCGGGCGGGCCGATGGCGAGCGCCACGTCGGCCAGCGGCGGCGCGAAGAACGTCAGGCCTACCAGCCCCAGCGTCCCCGCCACGAACGAGGAGATGGCGGCGATGGCCAGTGCCGGCCCCGCCCGCCCCTGCCGCGCCATCTGGTAGCCGTCGAGCGTGGTCACCACCGAGGCCACCTCGCCCGGGATGTTGACCAGGATGGCGGTGGTGGAGCCGCCGTACATGGCGCCGTAGTAGATGGCCGCCAGCATGATGATGGCCGGCGTCGGCGGCAGGAACGAGGTCAGCGGCAGCAGGATCGCGATCCCCGAGGTCGGGCCGATTCCCGGTAGCACGCCCACGAGCGTGCCCAGCACCGAGCCCAGCAGCGCGAACAGCAAATTCTGCGGCGTCAGCGCCTGGCCGAAGCCGTTCAGCAGAAACCCGACCGTCTCCACTCAGAGGCCGATCAGACCCGGGGGCAAGGGTTGCCGAGCCAGTGCCGGCTACGGCAGCACAGAGCGTAACTATCGAGCAATCGAGAGCACTTGCCCCACGGGTTTCTCGGCATCGCGGCCCCGATTGTCACTTAACTCGGCCGAAATGTAACTTGTAACTTGGACTTTCGCGGCAGCCGTCGCGTGGTCGTGCCCCTGGGCGATGATGCTGTAGCGGTCGTCGTTTGGTAGGTCTACGTGGCCTAGATCCGCTGGATCGTCTCCAGCGCGGCGCCGTTCGCCAGCTGCTGTGAGCTGCAGCGAGATCAACGAATCAATGGCACTAGCCTTGCACAACGGCGCTGTATGGCTCGGATTCTATGGCGCCTCCATCAGCTTCGGCCTCATGACGACCCCAATCGGACGGCGGAAGGCCGGGAGGCCGCTACCGCAAAGATGTCGCGGGCGCGCTGTCGGAAGGAGGCGTAAGGCCCCATGCGCAGCGAGAAGGACGTGATCGAGCGCCTCGAGCGCGACGGGTACATCGAGCACTTCACCGTGCACGAAGGGGCGCTGAAGAGCACCGAGAGGGGAGACAGCTTCGGCCCGCGCGACGTCGTCATCCGACAGTTCGCCCGCTACGAGGGCGTCTCCGATCCTGACGACATGTCGATCGTCTACGCGATCGAAACACGCGGCGGCCGCCGAGGCACGCTGACCGACGGCTTCGGCGTGTACTCGAGCCCGGGCATCAGCGCCTTCGTGGAGTCGGTCGAAAAGCCCACCGCGGCGCCGGTCGTGCCTGTCGACGTGGGGACGCCACCAGGGCCGCCGGAGCCTGGGCGTTAGCCGGCGGAAGTCGGCGGTAAAAGCGGTAACGAACACCGGGCTCGGTCAGCACGTGACCGGTCCGTCTCACGTGGCGTGATCCCAAGGTATCGTCAAGTACCGAGCGCTGCGGACTACCGTCGCGTGTAGTCGAAACACAGAGTGTCAGCCATGCAGACACGCGGGAAGCGGTTCGCGCTCTGGGTTGTCCTGCTGCTCGGGACGCTACTCGTTGTCGAGGGGCTCACGGCGGGCTACTTCCTGCTGTTTGCCCGCACGTACTACCGGCCGCTGTACCTCGAGAAGATCAACAACCAGCACCTGTGGAGGACGGAACGCCACGACTGGGGTGCGTGGCACAAGCCGTCGAGTACTGCGAACGACACCCACAACTGCTACTCCGTGTCGTACCGATCAAACTCCCACGGCGCCCGCGACCGCGAGCGGTCGGTGACCGCCGGCACCAAGCGGGCCGTCATGCTGGGGGACAGCTTCGTCGAAGGGTTCGCGGTGGACGAGGACCGCCGGCTCAGCAACCTGCTGGAGAAGCACCTGGGCATGGAGATCCTCAACTTCGGCATGACCCACTTCGGGCCGCTGCAGTACAAGATCCTGTACGAGAAGCTCGTGAAGCAATTCGACCACGACGCGGTGATCATCGGGGTCCTGCCGGAGAATGACTTCATCGACAACGACCTCGACTTCGCCCGACAGAGGCCCGACTTCGCGCGCCGGTACATCCCTTACTACGGTGAGAAAGGCAAGATCGTCTACCCACGCTCGCGGCCTTCCCCTACGGAGCCGTCGCCGTTCGCGGACCAGTACGACCGAGACAACCCTGAGGACCGAACCGTCGTCCAAAACCTGTTCCGGCTGTTCTGGGTCTACGGCCTCTACCGCGACGTGCGCTACAACGCCAGCGTCTTGCGGTACCCCCGTGCGGGCTCCTACGTCGGCTACTTCGAGACGGATGCGGCCAGGATCGCTCGCGTGACCGACACCCTCGTCGCCATCAGGAAGAGCGCGTCACCCCGACCTGTTCTCGTGGTGTTTTTCCCTGACTACAAGTCCTGGGACTATGTCGTCACGCATCCCGGCGCGCAGGCGAAGTCGACGGTCGCCCACATGCGCGGCGTCCTGGAGCGACGCGGGGTCAGGACCCTCGACCTGCTGGAGCTGTGGCTTGATCGCGGGCTGGAGCCGGAGGACATCTACCTTCCTTGCGATGGGCACTGGAACGAGGCGGGCCACCGCGCCGCCTTCGAGGTGGTCCGGCCGGTGGTCGGCGACATGCTTCGGCATGCGGCCCTCGTTCGGAGGACGCCGCCGAGCTACGCCCGAGGGCCACTGCCCCCTGTTCATGTGACCGCTCCGTCTCGCGTTCACTCACGCACGAGTCCCCGAGCGCCTGCTACCGCGATGTCGCCGCCGCCGCCGCGTCGCCGGCTGGACGCCGAGGGGCCCTCGCCGGCGGCGATCCCGGGCACCCTCCGGCCTCTACCACCCGTCACGTCAAAGCGGGATGACCCCAGCCGCGTCGAAACGCCTGAGGTTGTTCGGTGCTGCCCTGCTTCGCCTCTTCGCGCTGAGCGGCTTGCTCACGCTGCTCTCGCACCACTCAATCCGCACGCCAATCGGCCGGAGGTGAGGACCGGGGAGAGTCCCTGACTCTCTGCGGTTTATAGCCCGAGTACTCCCACAGGCAGCGGCATGCCGAGCCAGTGCTTGAACACGACGTGGCTGGCGACCGCGATGGCCGCGGCCGTCAGGGCCGCCCGCGGCCACGACGAGAGGCCCAGCACGCGGACTAGCGGCAGCGCGAACAGCGCGGTGGCGAGCAGGAAGCCGAGCACCGGCAGCAGCACGACGTACAGTACCAGCAGACCCAGCAGGGCGACCACCCGCCGGCGGCCGGCGGCGGCCGGCCACGCCTCGGCGGCGAGCCCTATCCGGGTGTGGGCCACCCCGAGCAGCAACAGCGTCACCCCCACCACCGCCGGCATGAGGCGCGCACCCGTCCAGCCGTCGCGCAGGCGGAATGCCTCGACGAGGGCGACGATTCCAAGCACGGCGAGGCTTCCGCCACAGACGAGAGAGATGCGGCGCAAGGCGCGGCTAGTATACAGTCCTGGCAGTGGCCCGATCGCCGTGCCCCTCGACCGGAGGACACCGATCAGAAGGGCAGGCCGCCAGCCCCGCCGGCGCCGTGAGCGCCGCGCGACAAGGAGAGCCTCCGATGGAGATCCCCCGGACGATGACGGCGACGGTGCTCGTCGCCCCCCACACGTTCGAGCTGCAGGAGCGGCCGGTGCCGGTGCCGGGTGACGAGGACGTCCTGGTGCGTGTGCGCGCATGCGGCGTGTGTGGCACCGATCTGAAGATCATCCACACCGGCATGCCGCTGATGCCGCCCTACGGCGAGTTCATCTTCGGTCACGAGTACGCGGGCGACGTGGTCGCCATCGGCCGGACGGTGGACGAGTTCCAGGTCGGCGACCGGGTGGTGGTCGAGGCCCACATGGGCTGCCGCCGCTGCGAGAACTGCATCCGGGGCCAGTACACGGCGTGTCTGAACTACGGCAACATGAAGCGCGGCCACCGCGCCAACGGGTTCACCACCAACGGCGGGCTCGCCGAGTACGCGGTGAACCACGTCAACACGCTCTACCGAATCCCCGACGGGGTCGATTACGACGAGTCGACCGTGGTGATGACCTCCGGCAGCCCGCTGTTCGGGCTGGAGAACGCCGGCGGCTACTTCGCCGGCGAGACGGTGGCCGTGCTCGGGCCTGGCCCGATCGGCCTCATGGCCATCCAGCTCGTGAAGGCGCTCGGTGCCACCCGGGTGATCCTCACCGGCACCCGGGCGTCGCGCCTGGACATGGGCCGGCAGCTCGGCGCCGACGTCGTCGTGAACAGCCGCGAGGCAGACCCGGTGGCGGCCGTGATGGCGGCCACGCACGACAAGGGCGCCGACCTCGTCATCGACTGCGCGGGCGGCGACGACACCTTCGACCAGTCGATCAAGATGGCAAAGTCGGGCGGCAAGGTGCTGCTCGTGGCCTTCTACCACGGTCCCGTCACCGCCGACATCACGCACGCGGTGCGGCGAAACATCACCATCTACACCGAGCGCGGCGAAGGCGGCACCAGCGTGGGCCGCGCGCTCGCCCTGATGGCGGCCGGCCGGCTCACCGCCAAGCCGCTCATCACCCACCATTTCCCGCTCGCCCGGGTCCACGAGGCGATGGACGTGCTCGAGAAGCGCACCGGCGATCCGATCAAGGTGGTCCTGCACCCATGAGGGTGCGGGCCCTCGTTCGCGTGCTCGCGGTGGCGGTGGCCGCCCTCGGCGGCGGGGCGGCGCCGGCGGCGGCGTTTCCTGACAAGCCCATCGAGCTGACCGTGCTCTTCGGCGCCGGTAGCGCCGCCGACCTGCTGGCCCGCAAGCTGGCCGAGCTGGCGGCCCGGGATCTCGGTCAGCCGGTGGCCGTCGTCAACCGCACCGGAGCCGGCGGCGCCCTCGGCTACACCTACGTGAAGGGCCAGAGCCCGGACGGCTACGCGCTCGTCTGGAACTCCAACAGCATCAGCACCGCCTACCACGCCGGCAACATGAAGTTCGACCATACGGCGTTCGCCGGCGTCGCCGCCCTCACCAGCGAGCCGGTCTCGCTGGCCGTCAAGGCCGACGCGCCCTGGAAGGACATCCGCGAGCTGATCGCGCACGCCCGCGCGCACCCGGGCCAGGTCCGCATCGGCAACTCCGGCCGGGGCAGCTTCACGCACCTCATGGCAGTGGCCTTCGAGAACCGCACGGGCACCAAGCTGACGCACGTGCCGTTCGGTCGCGAGCTGGCCGTCACCACCGTGCTCGGGGACAAGATCGAGGCGAGCGTGCAGCTGCCGGCGGAGATCATGACCCAGGTGACCGGCCGGCAGGTACGGGTGCTGGCGGTGTCGGGCGAGAAGCGGCTGGGCAGCCTGCCGGACGTCCCCACCCTCAAGGAGAGCGGCGTTGATCTCACCATGGCGCTCTGGCGGGGGATCGCCGCGCCGAAGGGCACGCCGGAGGGCGTGATCGTCCGGCTCGAGCGCGCCTTCACCCAGGCCGCGCAGAGCCCCGAGTTCCGCGAGTTCGCGACCCGGATGGGCGCCGGCGTCGAGCTGCGCGGCGCCCGTGAGTTCGACGCGTTCGTGGCGCGCGACGACCGCGAGATCGCCTCGCTGATGGAGCAGATCGGGCTCAAGAAACAGTAGCGGCCGCTCGATGACGCGGCCCTCCGCCGAGCAGTGGTGTGCCGCCGGCCTGGCCGTCGCCGCGGTGGCCTACCTCATCGCTGGCCGCCGCTATCCGCTCGACACGCTCGCCACGCCTGGGCCCGGCATCTTCCCGCTGGCGGCGGGGCTGGCGCTGCTCGGGCTGGCGCTCTGGCAGCTCTTCTCGGCCGGCCGGGCGGCGCCGCCCGTCGATGCCGGCGCCGGCCAGGTCACCCGCGGACCACTGCTCATGTCCGCTGCGCTCGTGATCTACGCCGCTGCCCTGCCACGGCTGGGCTTCCTGCCCACCTCGTTCGCGCTGGTGGTCGTCGCCGCCCGGCTCATGGGGCTCGACGGCTGGTGGCGGCCGGTCGCGCTCGCGCTCGGCATCACCCTGGCCAGCCGGGTCATCTTCGGGTCCTGGCTCGGGGTGCCATTGCCGTGACCGAGCTGCTCGTCGCGCTCACGCCGCCCAACCTGCTCGCCTGCTTCGTGGGCGTCGTCCTCGGCACCATCGTCGGCGTGCTGCCCGGGCTGGGTCCGGCCGGCGCCATGGCCCTGGTGCTGCCGGTCATCATCAAGCTGGGGCCAACGGCCGGGCTCATCATGCTGGCTGGCATCTACTACGGCTCGATGTACGGCGGCTCGACGACGTCGATCCTGGTCAACGTTCCCGGTGAGGCGGCCAGCGTGGTGACGACCATCGACGGCTACCGGCTGGCGCGCAAGGGCCGGGCCGGGGCGGCGCTGGCCGTCGCAGCCATCGCGTCGTTCGTGGCCGGCACCTTCAGCGTGATCGCGCTGCAAGTGGCCGCGCCGCTCGTCGCCCGGGCGGCGCTGGCCTTCGGCCCCGCCGAATACTTCGCCTTCGCCCTCCTCGGCCTCGTCCTCCTGGCCAATCTCACCGGCGGCTCGCGGCCGAAGTCGCTGGCCATGGTCGTGCTCGGGATCATGCTGTCCACGGTCGGCATGGACCCGCTCGGCGGCACCGTGCGTTTCACGCTGGACGTCGCCGGCGCCCAGGCCGGGCTCAGCTTCATCGCCGTGACGGCCGGCCTGTTCGGCGTGGCCGAGGTGCTGTCCACGCTGGCCGCGCCGGCCTCGGCGACGCCGGTGGCGCGTGTGCGCTTCCGCGAGCTCTACCCCAGCCGGGAGGAGCTTCGCCGCTCGGCGCCGGCGATGGCGCGGGGCACCGTCCTTGGCTTCCTGGTCGGCCTCGTGCCCGGACCGGCGGCGACGATCGCCTCGTTCGTCTCCTACGGCGTGGAAAAGAAGGTCTCGCGGTATCGCGCGGAGCTGGGCGCCGGCGCCATCGAGGGCGTGGCCGGGCCGGAGGCGGCCAACAACGCCGCCGCCGGCGGGGGCATGATCCCCTTGCTGTCGCTCGGGCTGCCGTTCACGCCCTCCACGGCCGTGCTGCTCAGCGGCATGCTGCTCATGGGTGTCACGCCGGGCCCGTTCCTGCTGCGTGATCACCCCCAGGTGTTCTGGGGCGTCATAGGCAGCTTCTACGTCGGCAACGTGATGCTGCTCCTGCTCAACCTGCCCCTGGTCGGCCTTTTCGCCCGCGTGGCCACGATCCCCCAGCGCTATCTGATGCCCGGCGTGCTCGTGCTGTGCGCGGTCGCCGCCTTCGCCGACAACAACAACGCCTTCGACGTGTGGGTGATGGTCGGTGCCGGCGTGCTCGGCTACGCGATGCGGCGGCTCGGCTACGACCCGGCCCCGCTCGTGCTCGGCCTGGTGCTGGGTCCGCTGCTGGAGCGCTCGCTGCTGCAGGCGCTGACGATCGGCCGCGGCGATCTGCGCGAGCTGTGGGCCTCGCCGCAGGCCGCCGTGATGCTGGCGGCGACGGTCGTGGTGTTCGTGGCGCCGGCGGCCGCCGCCCTCGCCCGCCGATCCGCGCGCGGATGACCGCGCGCAGCTACTGGCCGCTCGTCCCGTCCGTCTTCGCGCAGTCGATGGTGGTCACCACCGTCGGATTTCTGGCGCCGCTGCTGCTCGTCATGGCCGAGGATCTGGAGGTGTCGGCGGCCCGGATCGGACAGCTCGTCGTCCTGACCTCGGTGCCGTGGGCCCTGGGCGCACCGCTATGGGGACTGCTCAGCGACCGGCTCGGCCGGCGGCCGGTCATCATCGTGGCGCTGCTCGGCGTGGCCGCCTGCACGATCGCCGGCGCCTTCGCCACCCGGTACTGGATGCTGGCCGCCCTCCGGCTGCTCACCGGCTGCTTCGGCAGCGGCGGCCCGCCGACGATCCTGGCCGGCCTCGTGGACCACTATCCACCCGCGCAGCGCGGCCGGATGATCGCGTGGACAACCACCAGCTTCAGCTTCGCGGCCCTGCTCGGCGTCCCCGCGGTCGGCGCCGTCGGCGGCGTCTGGGGCTGGCGCGCGGCGTTCGTCGTCGCCGGGCTCGGCCTCGTCGTCGCCGCGCTCTTCGTGTGGCTCGCCTACCCGCGCGCGGCCCCGCAGATCTCCGCGGGCGAGACGCCGTGGCAGGCGTACCGGTACCTCTTCGGGCGCCCACACCTCACGACGCTGCTGCTGTCCAACCTGTGCGAACGGGTGACCTTCATGGTGGTCACGCTCTATCTGGCCTCGTTCCTCATCCAGCGCTACGGCCTCGACCCAGTGACGGTGGCGCCCGCGCTGTTCCTGATTGCGGTCGGCGCCCTGATCGGCGCGGTCGGCGGCGGCTTCGTGGCCGACCGCTTCGATCGCGTGGGACTGGCGAGCGTGATGCTGGTGCTGTCGGGGCTATGCGGCCTCGCGGCGTTCGTGTGGCCAGCGCACCTGGCCCTCTCGGTCGGCGCCGGCTTCGGCTTCGGCCTGTCCAACGCGGCCAGCCGGGTGCCGTTCATGGCGATCGTGCTCGGCCTCAGCGAGCAGCATCGTGGCGCCCTGAATGGGCTGATCGCCATGAGCCACCAGGTGGGCTGGGCTCTCGGGGCAGGCGTCGGCGGCTGGATCCTCAGCGTGGGGGGCTACCGCGGCGTGGGTGAGTTCACCCTGGCCGCGGCCCTCGCCTCGGCCGGGCTCGTGGTGGTCGCGCGGGCCGCCGCCAGGGCGGCTCCGGCCGGCGAGTCCGTAGTAAGCTCACCCCGGGCGCCGACCGCGCCCGATCCGGGGCTCCAGGAATAGGAAGGATCCGATGAGCGACGGCGACAAGAAGCTGGAAGTCGGACTCAAGCACGTGGCCACGATCACGGTCACCGATGACATGACGCCGGCTCACCTGCGCGGGGAGCCGCTGCGCGTGCTGTCCACGCCCGACATGATCCGCCTCATCGAGCGCACCGCCATCGAGGCGGTGCAGCCGTACCTGGCGCCGGGCCAGGCCACCGTCGGCACGCGCGTCGACGTCGCCCACCTGGCGGGGACGCTTGTGGGGATGACGGTCACGATCACGGTCACGCTCACGACCGTCGACCGCCGCAAGCTCGGCTTCAGCGTCGAGGTGCGCGACGAACTGGACGAGGCGGGCCGGGGCACCCACGAGCGCTTCATCGTCGACGCCGCCCAACGGCTGCCGCGCCTGCAGGAGAAGCTGGCCCGCTGGAAAGCGGCTGGAGGGACACCCGCATGAGCACGCTCACCGACCGCGTCGCCATCGTCACCGGCGCCGCCCACGGCATCGGCCACGCCACCGCGCTGGCCCTGGCCGGGGCCGGCGCTGACGTCGCCGTCGTGGACATCGACAAGGCCGCCGCTGAAAAGACCGCCGCCGCCGTCACCGCGCTGGGCCGCAAGAGCCTGGCCCTGGCCACCGACGTCGGCGACCTGGCCAGCATCGACCAGATGGTCGGCCGGGTCGCCCAGACCTTCGGGCGGATCGACGTCCTCGTGAACAACGCTGGCGTCACCCGTCGGGCCTACATCATGGACCTGACCGAGGCGGACTGGGACCGGATCATGCGCGTCAACGGCAAGGGCGTCTTCTTCTGCCTGCAGCGCGTGGCCCGCGAGATGATCCCCCGCCGCAGCGGTGTCGTCGTCAACATCGCCTCGATCGCCGGCAAGGGCTACGTGGGCGCCTCCAACGCGATCTACGCGGGCAGCAAGGGCGCCGTCATCGGCATGACGCGCATGGCCGCGCTGCAGCTCGCGCGCCACAACATCAACGTGAACGCGATCTGCCCGGGCACCACCGTCACGGCGCTCTCCAACGACAACCTCGCCAGCCGAGCCAAGGAGGAGGGCGTGACGCTCGAGGAGATGCAACAGCGGCGCAACGCCAACATCCCGCTGGGCCGGCCCAACGACCCCGAGGACATCGCGGCACTGGCCGTGTTCCTGGCCTCGCCGGGGGCCCGCAACATCACCGGGCAGTCCTTCAACGTCGACGGCGGCATCATCTTCGACTGAGCCGCGGACAGGCGGTCCCGCGGGTCGTTTCCCCGAGTGAGCACTTTTGACCATCGGAGCGCCCGTCCTGCGCCTATAGTGCGGTCGCCTGCACCTCGGCCTTTCGAGTTGGCGCTCGCTGAACGCTGAGACTCGGGTGAATCTGGCTTTGCTAGCCGGTTGTCCACGGGGAGGGCCGTCGCCATGAACCCCGAAGTTCTGCGTCTCCTCATCCTGAGCAAGCTCGCCGATGGTCGGCTGCCGCTCGACAGCATCCCGCGAGTCTGGGGCGGGCCAGGCGACGGCGAAACCTGCGATGCCTGCGAGCGCATCATCACGAAGCACGAGTTCGTCATGGAAGGGATCTCCCTGGCGGGCGGTAAGGCCCCTCTCCAGCTCCACGTCGGATGCTTCTGGCTCTGGGATGAAGAACGGCGTCCGCAGTTGGCCGCCCTCGCCCTGACGAGTGTGCCCATCGCCGTGGCAGCCCCCGCGACATCACTCATCAGTGGTCAGATGAACGGGTTCGGCGTGACGGGGAGGAGCGAGGAGGAGTAGCCGCAGCAACCCTAGAAGAAGACCGTCAGGTTCTTGGCCAGCAGGACGTTCTGGTCGAGGACGATCTTGCGGCGGGCGATCTTCCAGCCGCCGTCCCGGCGCCGCAACACGTCCTCGCGCTTGCCGACCAGGAAGTCGGTCTCCGTCTCCACCCGGTTGCGATAGACGAGGAAGCGGCTCTTCACCGTCACCTCGGCGGGCGTCCGCGGCCAGGACCTGCACGTTGGAGACGATGTGGCAGGTCCGCGAGGGTGGCTCCTCGGCCCAGTGGATCGCCGGTGAGGATCTGCTTCACCCGCCGCGTCAACGTGTCCTTGCCCTCGTCGAACCAGTTGACGTCGGTTCCCGCCCGCGTGAACTCGCGCTCCGGCTCGTCGTGGGGAACGTTGCGTCGCATCGGCATGAAGTAGTGGGCGTCCTCGGTGAAGAGATCCAGCCACTCTTCGTAGCGGCGCTCGTCCAGCAGCTCGGCCTCGTGGTACAGGAACGCCTCGATCTCCTCCTTCAGGAGCAGCCGGTCGAGGTCGCTCACGCGCCGAGGTCCTTCCAGCCCCCCGCCTCCATGAACTGGCGCCAGCGCGTGTAGAAGCCGCGCTGATTGTTCTCGCTGGCCGCCCCCGGCGGCACGTCCATGATGGTGCCGGGCAGTCGCAGCCCGTGATCCTCGAAATCGCGGGTGGCCCGGCCCAGCCCCATCTCGTAGTTGTAGGGATACTGGCGCGCGATGGTGCCGCGACTGGCCTTGTGGGCGTAGTTCCAGTTCTCCATGTCGTCCTGCTCGGTCAGTCCCGACGGCCCCGAGTAGCGGATGTAGTAGTGGCGCAGGAAGTCCTTCACCTCGGCCGGCGCGTCGGCGTCGACCAGGTACCAGCGCCACACCTCCGTCTGGTGCGGCCCCCGCGGGTGCCAGACGGCCAGCGTGCGCGGCTGCCGGGCCAGCGGGGACATGTTGGGGAACACGGTGCCGGGGCCGCCGAAGAGCCGCCAGTGCTCGCCGCGCCGGCGCCGGCGCTCCTCCTCGCACCGCTTGAAGTAGTCGGCCACGACCGGCGCGTCCTGATAGCTGGGCGCCAGCGGCGCGTCGTGCGGGCGCAGGAAGGCGATCATCGAGTGACCCAGCTCGGGGAACGACACGTCGAGCCAGCGCGCCTGGTTGCGCTCACCCATGTCACGCCGCCCCTGGCCGCTGGGACCGATACCGACCATGTCGACCGAGCGGTGGCTCACGCCGTGGTAGCGGTCGCCCGAGAAGTTCTCGGCCGGGAACTTCCAGTTACAGGGGATCAGCCACTTGTGGATGCCGCCGATCACCTCGGTGCCGCCCTCGCGTCCGTCCCAGGCGTCCAGCAGGAGGTCGAGGTAGACCTTGTAGCCGCCGATGTAATCGAGGAACGACGGAGCCGTGGCGTCCCACGTCGCCCACACGGCGCCCTTGTAGTTCTCGAGCTGGGCGACCTCGATCAACCCCCACTGGCTGCGGTCGAGCTGGGCGCCGTAGGCGTCCTTCAAGAACGGCACGCCCACCAGGGCGCCGTCGGTCCCGTAGCTCCAGCCGTGGTAGGGGCACATGAACTCGACCGTGTTGCCCTCGTCGTAGCGGCACACCTTCATGCCGCGGTGCCGGCACGAGTTCAGGAACACGCGGATGCGCCGGGCCCGGTCCCGGCAGAGGATGACCGACTCCTCGCCCATCGACGACACCACGAAGTCGCCCGCCTTGGGGATCTGGCTCTCGTGACCGATGAAGAGCCAGGCGCGGGCGAAGACCTGCTCCTGCTCCCGCCGGTAGAGCTCCTCGTTGACGAAGATCTCGCGGCTGACGAACCCCCGCTCGACGTCGACCAGGCCGTTGAGGCTTCCGGGCTGTGGATCCATCGTCATCGTGGTCCTCCCCGCGGCGTGCCCGACAATAGCGCCACCCGGGCCCGTCGGCAAACGCGATGGCGCTGCCGGTGGCTCGGCGGTAGCATCCTCGCCATGACGACCAAGACCCCGCTATCCGAGATCATCTCGCTCAGCGACCTCCCCTGGCAGGACCGACAGCCCGGAGTCCGGACCAAGCACATCTGGGAGCATCCGGAGACGAAGCGCCGCGCCCTGCTGACCCGTCTCGAGTCCGGCGCCCAGCTCCCCCTGCACCGGCACGTGGGGGACGAGCTGATCTTCGTGATCGAGGGCGCCATCAGCGACGAGTCCGGCACGGTGACGGCCGGGAACCTCGGCTACCGTCCCGACGGCTGCGTGCACACGGTGTCGAGCAAGAACGGCGCGACCCTGCTCGCGATCGTCACCGGCGGCGTCGAGCCGGCCACCGAACGCGGCTCCGGCCCGTCCTCACGAGTCGTCACCGCGAGTGACCTCCCCTGGATCGAGACGCGGCCGGGCGTGCGGCAGAAGAAGCTCTGGGAGGACACCGTGAATCCGCGGCGCGCTCTTCTGGCGCGCTTCGAGCCGGGCGCGGTCCTCGCCCGCCATCGCCACGTGGGCGACGAGCTGATCTTCATGGTCGAGGGCGCGAATGCCGATGAATCGGGGGCGGTGACCACCGGCAACATGAACTACCGGCCCAACGGGTGCGTCCACACCGTGACGACGACCAACGGCGCAACGGTGCTGGCCGTCGTCTGGGGCCGCACGGAGCCGGCCTGAAGAGGGCGAGGCCGGGCGCCCATGAGATTCGGCGTCTACCTTCCGACGTTCGCGGGGCGGGATCTCGGCCTCGACCAGGCTGCCCGCGTCAAGGAGTTCGCGCGCAAGGCCGAGGAGCTCGGCTTCGATGCGCTGTGGGTGGCCGAGCACTTCCTGCAGGCGCCCGGCCTCTACGGCACCGTCTGGATGTCGCCCCTGCTGTGCCTGGCCCACGCGGCCAGCGTGACGACGCGGATCCGGCTGGCCACCGGCCTGCTGATCCTCCCCTACTACCATCCGGTCACGCTGGCCCGTGAGATCCAGACCCTCTGGCATCTGTCGGGCGGACGCTTCGTGCTGGGGGTCGGGCCGGGCTGGGACCAGCACGAGTTCGAGACGCTCGGCATGAAGCTGGCCGAGCGCGGCCGGCGCACCGACGAGATGATCGCCGCGCTCCGCCGCCTGCTGACCGAGCGCGACGTGAGCTTCGCCGGCACGTACTACCGGTTCGAGCACGTCACCATCGAGCCGCTGCTGCCGCGCTTGCCTGAGCTGTGGGTCGGTGGTGGCTCCAAGATCCAGACCTCGCTGTCGCCCGACAGACCCTACCTCGCCCCGCCGGTGCTGGCGCGGATCGCTGGCGCCGACGGCTGGCTGGCCCGGGCTGCCGGCAGCCAGCAGATGGTCAAGGACGACGTGCGGGCGATCCGTGATCATCTCGTCAAGAACGGGCGTGCCCCTGACTCCCTCCGCTACGGTCACCTCAACTTCGCGCATCTGGTCGACACGAACGACCACGACGAGGCACTGCAACTGCAGCGGCCGGTGTTCGAGCGGGTGATGGGCACGCATCGGACCTTCGAGAACCTCCAGCAGTCGTACTTCCTGGGAACCACGCGGGAGATCGTCGAGCGGATCCGCGACCTCGAGGCCGGCGGCATCCAGGACATGGTCCTGGCGACCTGCGACTACGACCTCGAGCAGCTCGAGCGCTTCGCCACCGAGGTCGTCGGACCGTTCAAGGACTGCAACGCCTCGCCGCCGTGACGTGTTGTCTTTCCCTCCCGGCGGCGGTAGCATCCCTCGCACCTGTCCCGCGGCCCTGACCGTCCGACCTCTCCGAGGAGGACCGCTCATGAACCGACCGCTCGGGATCGCTCTCGCCTTCGCCCTCGCTATCGTCACGTTCGTCGCCTCCCCCGCCGCCGCCAAGCCCGAAGGGACGCTAACGGTGGCCGTCGCCACCTTCGGTAACGAGCGGTGGCTACCCAACCAGTACGTCGGGGCCGAGGATGTCGTCCTCAAGCCCCTGTTCGAGAACCTCCTCACCCGCGATCCCAAGACCGGCGAGCTGAGCCCCATGCTGGCCGAGCGCTGGCAGGTGCTGGACGGCGGCCGCACATGGAAGTTCCACCTCCGCAAGGGCGTCCGCTTCCACAACGGCGATGCGTTGACGGCGGAGGACGTGCGCCACACCTTCGCCACGCTGGTCAAGGACGGCTCGGCCAACTCGCTGGCCCCGGAGTTCCGGCTGATCAAGAGCATGGAGGTCGAGGACCCACTCACCCTCACGGTGCGCTTCGACAAGCCGTCGGTCGTGTTCGGCAACAAGGTCAACCAGGGGCTGTTCTCCTCGGTGGCCTTCATCCAGTCCAAGCGCGCGATCGAGGCGGGCGAGCAAGCCGAGCGCAACCCGGTGGCAACGGGGCCGTGGAAGTTCGCCGAGCACGTGCGCGGCGACCGCATCGTCTACGAGGCGGTCGAGAACCACTGGCGAGCAACGCCGCACTTCAAGCGCCTCGTCTTCCTGAAAGTACCGGAGCCGGCGACCCGCATGGCGATGCTGCGAGCCGGCTCCGTCGACGTCATCGAGGTCGGCGGTGAGTACGTCGAGGAGCTGAAGAAGGTAGGCGTGCGCACGCTGGTCATGCCCAACGTCTCCTGGGTCTACATCATCCTCGGCGGCCAGTGGGCGACCAAGCCCACCTACGACCCCAAGGTCCCGTGGGCGCAGCCCGACGCCGAGCGAGCGCGCAAGGTGCGGTTGGCCCTCAACCTCGCCGTCGACAAGCAGGCCATCATGCAGCGGGTGCTGGGCGGGCTCGGTAGCGTCGTCGGTTCCTGGCTCTCCTACCCCAGCGACCCGTGGACGACCGACGCCTCGAGGAAGCCGTACCCCTATGATCCGCCGAAGGCCAGGCAGATGCTGGCCGAGGCCGGCTACCCGGGCGGCTTCGACGTGACGATGAACCTCACGGCGTGGCCGGGACGCGGCTACCTGCCCGACGTCGGCGAGGCGGTCGCCACCTACTGGGAGAAGATCGGCATCCGGGTGAAGCGGCGACCGCTGGACCGCGCCATCTTCGCCGCGGACTTCCGCGCTCGCGCGTACCCGGGGGTGGCGCTGGCCTACGCGGCGCCCCTGGTGGCGCCGGAGCCGTGGGAGGTCATGTTCCGCGCCGGCTACACGAAGGCCGCGCTGAACCTGTTCATGGAGCATCCCAAGCTCGACGAGTTCATCGACCGGCTTGCCGTCCAGCCGAGCGCGCAGGAGCGCAGTCGCATCATGCGCGACGAGCTGGGCCCGTGGCTGCAGGAATACGTACCGGGGGTGGCCATCGGCGCCGCCCATGCCATCGCCGGCGTCGGCCCCAAGGTCGGCGAATGGCCGCTGATCCCCGGCCACATGGGCTTCCACAACTGGGAGTACGTCACCAGGAAGTAGCCATGGGGCGCTACCTGATCGGGCGGATGCTGCAGACGGTGCTGAGCATGCTGGCGGTGATCAGCATCGTGTTCGTGCTCACGCGCCTGTCGGGGAACCCGGTCCACCTGCTGCTCGACGTCAGCGCCAGCGAGCGCGACCAGGAGGTCCTCACGCGTCACCTCGGCCTCGATCGGCCCCTGCCCGTGCAATACGTCCTCTACGTGCGCAATCTCGCGCTCGGCGACTTCGGCCACTCCATCCTGTCCCGCCGACCGGTCACCCAGCACATCCGCGAGCGGTTGCCGGCCACGGTCGAGCTGGGCGTCACGGCGATGCTCCTGAGCGTCCTCATCGGGGTGCCGCTCGGCATGTACTCGGCGGTGCGCCGGGGCGGAGCACTCGATCGCGCAGCGCGCGTCTTCGCGGTGCTGGGCCAGTCGATGCCGACGTTCTGGCTGGGCCTCATGCTGATCCTGTTCTTCGGCGTGGTGCTGGGCGTGCTGCCGGCCGGCGGCCGGGGTGGGCTCCTGCACCTCATCCTGCCCGCCTTCACGCTCGGCTACTTCACCTCGGCCGCCATCCTGCGACTCACCCGCTCGGCCATGCTGGAGGTACTCGGCTCCGACTACATCAAGTTTGCCCGGCTCAAGGGGCTGCCGGAGCCGGTCGTGCTCTGGAAGCACGGCTTGCGCAACGCCCTGCTGCCCGTCGTCACCTTCGCCGTCCTGCTGTTCGTGCAGTTCCTGGGCGGCGCGGTGGTCACCGAGACCGTGTTTGCGTGGCCCGGTCTGGGGCGGCTGATTCTGGAGTCGATCACCACGCGCGACTATCCCATCGTGCAGGCGGGGGTGCTGGTGCTGAGCGCGCTCTACCTGACCGGCAACCTCTTCGTCGATCTGCTCTACAGCTACCTCAACCCCAGGATCCGCCATTACTCCGCGTAGGCGGGAGCGTCCTTGGTTCGCCGGCCTGATCCTGGGTGCGCTGGTCGTCACGGCCGTCTTCGCGCCGTTCCTGGCGCCCCACAGCCCGACCGGCGGCGACATCGTCAAGAAGTCGATCCCACCCATCTGGATGGGGGGTGGCAACTCCGAGCACCCGCTCGGCACCGACCGGTTCGGGCGTGACATGCTGAGCCGCATCATCTGGGGCAGTCGCATCTCCCTGCTGGTCTCGCTCGTCGCCATCGGCGTGGCCGGCACGCTGGGCACGCTGCTGGGGCTGATCGCCGGCTACCGGGGTGGGCTCACCGACGCCCTGCTCATGCGCCTGACCGACGTCGGCTTGTCGCTGCCGACCATTTTGATCGCCGTGGTGATGGTGGCCGTCTCCGAGCCGAGCTTCCGCAACGTCGTGCTGGTGATCGCGCTGCTGCTGTGGCCGCGCTTCGCCCGCCAGATCCGCGGCGAGACGCTCGCCGTCAAGGAGCAGGACTTCGTGGCGCTGGCGGTGGTGGCCGGGCGCTCGAGCGCGTGGATCATCCGGCGCCACATCTTCCCCAACGTGGTACCAACGCTGCTCGTGATCTCAACGCTGCAGGTGGGGTACGTGATCCTGCTGGAGGGCACGCTGTCCTTTCTTGGCGTCGGCGTTCCGCCGCCGAATCCAGCCTGGGGGCTGATGATCGCCGACGGCCGCGGCTTCCTGGCGACGGCGTGGTGGATCTCGCTCTTCCCGGGCCTCGCGATGCTGCTCACGGTGCTCGCCGTCAACCTGATGGGCGACTGGCTGCGTGACCATCTCGACCCGAAGCTGCGACAGGCGAGCGGCGCGACGGCGGCGATCGACCCCGTCCCCGGCGAAGCCCCGGCTCGAGGCGCCACTGCCGCCGACGCATGAAGTGTCCACGCTGCCGGAGGATCGCCATGAGAAGCCTGACTTCAATTGTCGCCTTCACCGCTCTGCTCGTCGCGGCCGCACCGGCCGCGGCGGCGCCCGAGGGTCAGATGACGTGGGGGGTGCATGTCTCGCTCGCCCCCACGTGGTTCGACCCCGCCGAGACCCCGGGGATCGGCACGCCGTTCATGATTCTCTACGCCCTGCACGACGCGCTGGTGAAGCCGATGCCCGGCAACGCCATGGCCCCGAGCCTGGCCGAGTCCTGGACCATGTCGAAGGACAGCCTCGTCTACGAGTTCGTGCTTCGCCCGGGAGTCAAGTTCCACAACGGCGATCCCGTCACCGCCGACGACGTGAAGTTCTCCTTCGAGCGCTATCGGGGCGCCGCGGCGCGCCTCCTCAAGGAGCGCGTCCCCGTGGTCGAGGTCGTCGATCCCGGCCGGGTCCGCTTCCGGCTCAAGGAGCCCTGGCCCGACTTCATGACCTACTACGGAAGCCTCGCCACCGGGGCCGGCTGGATCGTGCCCAGGAAGTACCTCGAGAAGGTCGGCGACGACGGCTTCAAGAGGGCTCCCGTGGGAGCGGGCCCCTACCGCTTCGTTTCTTTCACGCCAGGGATCGAGCTGGTGCTGGAGGCCCACGAGCACTACTGGCGGAAGGTCCCGAGCGTGAAGCGGCTGACCCTGAAAGCGATCCCGGACGAGGCCACCCGTCTGGCCATGCTCAAGCGCGGCGAGGCCGACGTCGTCTACCTGCTCCAGAGCGCGCTGGCCGAAGAGGCGCAGCGGACGCCCGGGCTCACCCTGCGGCCCACCCCCATCGTGTCGACCCACTGGCTCGTGTTCCTCGATCAGTGGGACCCGAAGTCTCCGTGGGCGGATCGAAGGATCCGCCTGGCCGCTAACCACGCGATCGACCGCCAGGCCATGAACAGAGCGATCACGCTCGGCTTCTCGCGGGTCACCTGGAGCATCATCCCCCAGACCTTCGACTTCTACTGGCAGCCGCCCGGCCACACCTTCGATCCGGCCCGGGCCAGGCAGCTCCTCGCCGAGGCCGGCTACCCGAGCGGATTCGACGCCGGGGACCTCTGGTGCGACGCCGCCACTGACACCATGAGCGAGGCGGCGATCAACTACCTGCAGGCGGTGGGGATCCGGGTGAGGCTGAGGCCGCTGGAACGGGCGGCGTTCTTCAAGAGCTACCAGGACAAGAAGCTGAAGAACCTGCTCTACAGCATCAGCGGCGCCTTCGGGAACGCGGCAACCCGCCTCGAGAACTTCGTGGCCGCGGGCGGCCCCTACGTGTACGGCAGCTATCCCGACATCGACGGGCTCTTCCGGGAGCAGGCCGGGGAGCTGGACCGGAAGCGGCGCGAAGCGATGCTTCACCGGATCCAGCAGCTCGTGCACGAGAAAGCGGTGTACGCCCCGATCTGGGAGCTCGGCTTCATTCACGCGCAGGGCCCGCGGGTGGCCGAGTCGGCCCTCGGACTCATCCCCGGCTGGGCGTTCTCCGCGCCCTATGAAGACCTCAGGCTGAAGGGTAAGTGAGCAACCGCCGTGGGGAACTCCCCCTTGCTGGTGGTCGAAGATCTCAAGACACACTTCTTCACCCGTCGTGGCGTCACCAAGGCCGTCGACGGCGTGAGCTTCGTGCTCCACGCTGGGGAGACCCTGGCCCTCGTGGGCGAGTCGGGATCGGGCAAGTCGGTGACGTGCCTCTCGCTGGTGCGTCTCGTCCCCGAGCCAGCCGGCCGCATTGTCGGTGGCCGGATCCTCCTCGATGGCGAGGACCTCCTCGACAAGAGCGCCGCCGAGATGCGGCGCGTGCGCGGCAAGCAGATCGCCATGGTCCTGCAGGACCCGATGACGTCGTTGAACCCGGGGTTGACGATCGGCACCCAGCTCAGCGAGGTCGTGCGGTTGCACCAGGGGCTGCGGGGGGCCGCCCTGCGCGCGCGCGTGCTGGACGCGCTATCCCGCCTGCGCATCCCGGGCGCGGCCAGCCGGCTCGCCCACTACCAGCACCAGCTCAGCGGCGGCATGCGCCAGCGGGTATCCAGCGCCATCGCGCTGTCGTGCGCACCCCGGCTGCTCATTGCCGACGAGCCCACGACCTCGCTCGACGTGACCATTCAGGCCCAGTACCTGGACCTCCTCAAAGAAGTGCAGGCGGCCACCGGGGTCGCGGTCATCCTGGTCACCCACGATTTCGGGATCGTGGCCGCCAACGCCGACCGGGTGGCCGTGATGTACGCGGGCCGGATCGTGGAGATCGGCACCACACTCGAGGTGTTCAATCACCCTGCGCATCCCTACACGCGGGCCCTGTTGCGCTGCCTGCCGGATGTCGAGCTCAAACACGAGCGGTTGATCGAGATCGGCGGGCAACCGCCGGACCTGACGCAACTGCCGTCGGGCTGTCCCTTCGCGCCGCGCTGCCCTGAGCGGCAACCGCAGTGCGAGACGGAGTATCCGCCCGGGGTATCCGTGCAGAACGGTCACGTCGCGCACTGCTGGGTCGCGCTCGGCTCCGAGGCGCAGCCGCGATGATCCTCCAGGGCGTTGGCCTGAAGAAGTATTTCCCCGGGCCGCGCGGCTTCGCGATCGGCCGACCGCACGGCGTCATCAAGGCGCTGGACGGGGTGAGCGTTCAGGTGGCCGAGGGCGAGACTCTCGGCATCGTCGGGGAGTCGGGGTCGGGCAAGACCACCCTCGCCAAGCTGTTCCTGCTCCTGGAGCGTCCCACCGCCGGCTCCCTGCTCTTCGACGGCAAGGCGACCGAGACCTTCGATCGTGACGACCTCGCCGGCTATCGCCGCGCAGTCCAGGCGGTGTTCCAGGATCCGTATAGCTCGTTGAATCCACGGATGCGGGTGGAGCACATCGTCGCCGAGCCGCTGCCACCCGACAATGGCCTGAGCCGGGCCGCCGTGCGCGAGCGCGTCGCGGAAGTCCTCCAGTTCGTCGGACTGCGGCGGGACAGCGGCAGCCTCTACCCGCACGAGTTCAGTGGCGGTCAGCGACAGCGGATCGCCATCGCCCGGGCCCTGGTGACCTACCCGAAGTTCATCGTCCTGGACGAGCCGGTGTCGGCCCTGGACGTCTCGATCCGCGCCCAGATCCTGAATCTCCTCAAGGGCCTTCAAGAAAGGCTGGGGCTGGCGTACATCATGATCTCGCACGATCTGGCCGCCGCGCGCTACCTGGCCACCCGGCTGGCCGTCATGTACGCGGGACAGCTCGTGGAGACGGGGGATTGCGGGGCGGTCTACACCGACCCGCTCCACCCCTATACGCAGGCGCTCCTGTCGGCCGCGCTGCCACTACATCCCTCGGCCCGGCGGCAGCGCCTCGTGCTGACGGGCGAAGTCCCGAATCCAATGAATCCGCCGGCCGGCTGCCGCTTCCATCCCCGTTGTCCACGCGTGATGCCGGAGTGCGCGACGCGTGAGCCTGCGTTCAAAGAGGTCAAGCCCGGGCGCGTCACCGCGTGTCACCTGTATTGATGGACAAATGAGGGGCGGCAGTACAGGTCCGGGAACGGAGGCTTCCACCACATCGAGATCGGGCGCTCCTGATCTCCAGGAGCGCCCGATCGCCGGCCGGCTACTTCTTCCAGTAGTGCGCGACGACCACTTCGATCGGCGGGCGGATCTTCTGCGCGTGCGGCACCGCCCGTGAGGCGAAGTCCTTCTGGGACTTGAGGACCTTGGCGAAGAACGGGTTCTTCTGGGCCTCGGCCTCGTAGACCTTGTCGATGGCCGGGAGCTGGGCCTTGAGGACGTCATCCGGCGTCTTGAGGATCTTCACGCCGTGCTTCTTCTCGAGCTCCTCGACCGCCTTGCTGTCCTGGTCCACGCTGTAGGCGGTCATGCGGATGATCTCGGCCATGCCCGCCCACTTCACGATGGCCTGGAGGTCCTTCGGCAGCTCGTCCCACTTCTTCTTGTTGATCAGCACTTCCTGGTAGGAGGCGGGCTGGCGCAGGTCGGGCATGTAGTAGTTCTTGGTGACGTTGTGGAAGCCCATCAGGATGTCGTGGCTCGGGACGGCCCACTCCGCGCCTTCGATCGCTCCGCGCTCGAGCGCGGGGATGACCTCGCCGCCGGCCAGCGTCACCACGGAGATGCCCATGCGTCTTCATCATCTCCATGCCGAGGCCCGAGGTGCGGAAGCGCATCTTGCGCAGGTCGTCGAGGCTGCTGAACGGCTTCTTGAACCAGCCGAGCGGCTCCCAGTACGGCAGGCTCGTCGTGAAGACCGGGACCACCACGTTCATCTTCAGCTCTTTCTGGAGCAGCTCGTTGTAGAGCTCGAGCCCGCCGCCGGCGAAGAGCCAGCCGAGGTATTCCTCGCGGTCCATGCCGAAGGGCCCGCCGGGCCCGGGCCGAACAGGCCGGCCGCCGAGTTCTTGCCCGCCCAGTAGCCCGGCCACGCATGGCGAGGCGTCGATGATGCCGCGGTTGACGGCATCGAGCACCTCGAAGGCGCCCGACGATGGTGCCGGCCGCCGACATCTCCCACTTGAGGCGGCCGCCCGACATCTCCTCCACCATCTTGGCCAGCTCGAGGGCGGAGACGTGCAAGAGGTTGGTGGCGGGCCAGGTGCTCTGCACCTTCCAGACGAACTTCTGCTGCGCGGCGGCGTCACCGGGGCCGCGCCAGATGGCGGCGGCGAGGATCAGGACGGGCAGAGCGAAGGCGATCCAGGTGAGGGCAAGTCTCCTGGTCTTCATGGCAAGCGCTCTCCTTTCACTTGCCGAAGAGATACCGCGGGAACCAGAGTGAGATGGCTCGGGAAGATGATGCAGAGGGCCAGGCCGATGAGCTGCAGGATCATGAACTGACCCATGCCGCGGTAGATGTCCCCGAAGACTCCACGCCGGCGCCACACCTTTGAGGTAGTACGCCGACATCGCGACCGGCGGCGACAGGAAGGCCGTCTGGAGGTTCACCGCGATCAGCGTGGCGAACCAGAGCATGTCGATCTTCTGCGCCTGCGATGATCGGCTGCATGAGCGGCACGAAGACGAGGATGATCGCCGGCCACTCGAAGGGCCAGCCGAGCAGGAAGATCACGACCATGATCAGGGTCAGCATCGCCACCGGCGGGATCTGCCACGCCAGCATCGCGTTGGTGGCGACCGTCGCCGTCCCAGCCGCGAGAAGACGGCGCCGAAGACGTTGCCGCACACGGCCAGGAAGATGACCGTGCTGGACTGCAGCAGCGTGTTGTAGACCGCGTCCTTGAGCCGCTGCCACGTGAACTGCCCGTAGATGACGGCCAGGAACGCGGCGCCCACGACGCCCATCGCGGCAGCCTCGGTCGGCGTCGCCCAGCCCCAGATGATCGTCCCCAGCGTGGCGATGATGAGGATGGCGTGCGGCAGCATGCCCAGCGTCAGCTCGACGACGATCTCCCAGATGCTCCCGGACCGCTCCTCGGCTGGCAGCGGCGGCCCGAGCGACGGGTTGATGAGGCTGCGGACGAGGCAGTACACGATGAAGATGCCGGCCAGCAGGAACCCGGGGCCGAAGCAGGAGGCATAGAGCTCGGCGACGGAGACGCCCATGACCGGGCCCATCACGACCAGCATCACGCTGGGCGGAACCAGGATGCCGAGCGTGCCGCCCGCGGTGATCGCGCCGGCGGACATCGGGATGTTGTAGCCGTTCTTGGTCATGATCGGCACCGCCATGATGCCCATCAGCACGACGGTGGCGCCAACGGTGCCGGCGGCGATGCCGAAGATGGTGGCGGTGATGAGGACGCCGACGTAGAGCGAGCCGGGGACGGGGCCCATCAGGAGCTGGAAGCCCCTGAACAGACGCTCCATGAGGCCGCCCTGCTCCATCAAGTAGCCCATGAAGATGAATAACGGGACCGCCGCCAGCACCTCCTCCTTCATGATCCCGATCGTCTGGAAGACCATGATGTAGAACGCCCGATCGCCGAGCCCGATCCAGCCGAATATCAACGCCAGCAGCAGGAGCGTGAACGAGATGGGGAAGCCGATGAAGATAGCGCCCAGCATGACCACGAGCATGATGGCGCCGAGGAGTTCTGGACTTATCATCCGATCTCGATGACCTCCCGTTTGGCCCACTCGCGTCCCGTGCGGATCGCGTAGATGCTCTTGAGCAGTTCGGCGACGCCCTGGATCAGCAGGAGCAGCGCGGTCAGGGGGATGACGCCCTTGAACGGCCACACGATGGGACGCCAGGGGCTCGCGTCCGACGTCTCGCCGATCGAGAAGGCGTGATAGAACTCCTGCCAGCCGAAGTAGAAGAGCAGGATCATCGCGGGAAAGAAGAAGAAGAAGTAGCCGATCGCGTCGATCCAGTTCTGGCGGCGGATGGACCAGTCGCGAATAGAGCATGTCGGTGCGGACGTGGCCGATGCGCATGAGCGTGTAGGCGGTCCCCAGCATGAAGTGGGTGCCGTACAGCATGTAGGTCAGGTCGAACGCCCAGATGGTGGGCGCGCGGAAGAAGTGCCGGGCCACGACCTCCCAGGTGACGGCGATGGTCATCGGGATGATGAGCCAGGCCATGATCCGGCCCGTCCAGTCGGCGAACCGATCGATCGCCTCGATCGTCCTGCGAAAGCCGTACGCGACGTCTTCGTGACCCTGCCCTTGCGGCGTCGTCACATCGTCCCTCCGGTGGGGCGATCGGTAAGGGCGATGGGGCCGAGGTCTCGGCCCCATCGCCCGGGAGCAGGCGGCCCGGATGGCGGCCGAACTACTTCAGCCAGATCTTGTCCTTGTAGTAGTGCTCAGCGATGAACTCGTAGTTCGGCCAGTACGAGAGGCGGTAGGGGACGACGAGGCTGGAGTACTTCTTCTGCGAGTCGAGGACCTTCTTGTAGAACTCGTCCTTGCTGGCGTTGGCGTTCTGGATCTCGTCGTACACCTGCAGGAAGCGCCGGTTCAGCTCGTCGCTCGTCTTGATGATCTTGACGCCGGAGGCCAGCATCTCCTGGCACGCCTTGGCCGTCTTCTCCTGGAATCGCACGAAGTGGTTCCAGTACGAGGCCTGGACGGCCGCCTTGACGATCTCCTTGAGATCGGCCGGCAGCGCGTCCTACTTACCCTTGTTGATGATGAACTCGCCGACCGTCACCGGCTCGTGCATCCCCGGCGCGTAGTGGAACTTGGCGATCTTGTCGATGCCCAGGATCTTGTCGTCCGAGCAGTTCACCCACTCGGCGCCGTCGATCGCGCCCCGCTCGAGGGCGGGCACGATCTCGCCGCCGGGGAGCGTCACGGTGGCGATGCCCAGCTTGCTGTAGGTCTCGGCGCCGATGCCGAAGATGCGATAGCGCTGTCCCTTGATGTCGTTGAAGCTGCGGATCTCCTTCTTGAACCAGCCCATCGCCTGAGGTCCTTCGGGATGGACCTGGAAGCTGACGACGTTCATCTTCAGCTTCTGCTGGTAGGCCTCCTGGAGCAGCTCGTGGCCGCCGCCCTCCCAGTACCAGCCGTAGTAGTCGATGAAGTCCATGCCGAACAGCGGCCCGTGGGTCAGCGGGATGAAGGCCGCCAGCTTGCCGATGATGTAGCCGGGGGTGGTGTGCCCGGCGTCGAGCACGCCGCGGCTCACGGCGTCCTGGATCTCGAAGGGCGGTACGACCGCGCCGGCCGGCGAGAGGTCGATCTTGAGCCGCCCGCCCGAGGTCTTGTCGATGGTCGCGACGAGGAGCTTGGCGGCGTCGTCCGGGAAGACGCCGAGCGGCCACGCGGTCTGGACCTTCCAGCGGATGGGCGCCTGGGCCGTGGCCGGCACCGGGGCACTGTACGAGCCCGCGAGGAAGGCGACGACGACCGCGGCGAGAGTGAACACGACCGCGGACTTCAAGGGGATCAGTTTCGGCATGCGCGTCCCTCCTTCGAAGACAACCTGTGAGGTACGGACGACTCCGCAAAGCGCCGCGAGTCTAGACAGCGGGCGACGCCTTGTCAATTACAACTTGCGTCACCTGTCAGGGAAGGTCGGAGATGCTGCTGGCCCCTCACTACCGACTCAGGCGCGAACCGCCCGCCACCCGGCCCGCTGGGCGAGCGGCAGGTGCCGGATGCCGACGGCCAGGCCGGCGATGATGATGGCCGAACCCAGCGCGTTGAGCACGCCGAACCCCAGGGTTCCCAGGACGAATCCCCCGGCCGCGCTGCCGAAGGCTCCGAGGAGACCCATGACCAGGTCGGCGAGGCCCTGGATCGACGTGCGCTCGCTGGGCGAGAGCGCGTCGGTGAGCAACGCACTGGCGGCGACGAAGGCGAAGTTCCAGCCCACGCCGTTGAGGAACAGGCCGATCATCACGAGGCCGCTGTCGTGGCTGGGCACGAGCCCGGCGATGGCCATCGCGACCAGGAGGACGAGGCCG
This sequence comes from uncultured Candidatus Rokubacteria bacterium, assembly GCA_963827505.1. Lineage (GTDB taxonomy): Bacteria > Methylomirabilota > Methylomirabilia > Rokubacteriales > CSP1-6 > AR5. The sequence goes on from CAWHBD010000002.1 coordinate 724,316, forward strand.
CCGACGGCGATCATCATGCCGCGGCCGAAGCGATCGCTCAGCCACCCCGACAGCGGTGACGCCACGTACATGCCACCCAGGTGCATGGCCACCGCCAGCCCGATCGTGCCCACGGCGTGCCCGTGGTTGTGCAGGTAGACCGGCGAGGTCGACGTGGTGCCGATCATGACGAGCTGGCCGGCCATCAGCGAGCCGAAGGCGATGCGCACGCGCGGGTCCCGCACGATGGCGCCGAGCCGGCGCGCCGGCGCCGCCGTCGTGCCCGCCGCCGGCGCCTCCAGCCGGCGGGCGATCGCCAGCGGATCGGGTCGCAGCAGCACCTCGATCAGGATCGCCGACAGCGCGTAGCCGGCCACGCTGATGAGGAACGCGCTGCCCACCGGCGATAGCCCCAGCAGCGCGCCCACCCGCACCGCCGGCGCCATGAGGTTCGGCCCGAGGATGGAGCCGATGGTCGAGCCCCACACGATCAGGCCCATGGCCCGGCCGCGGTGCGCGGCCGGCGAGATGTCGGCGGCCGCGTAGCGGGCCAGCAGGTTTGAGGTGTTCGAGATCCCGAACAGCGTCATGCCGGCCAGGAACAGCACGAAGCTCGAGACGAGCACGCCGGCCATCGCCAGCACGGAGCCGGCCACGGCGAGGCCGTAGCCAATCACCAGCCCCGGCCGCCTGCCGAAGCGGCCCATCAGGCGTGACAGTGGCCAGCTCGCCAGTGCCGCTCCCAGCGCGCCGACGGCGACGGGCAGGCCGATCCAGGCGTTGGTCCCGGTGATGCTGGCCGCCATGATGCCGCCCACCGCCATGCCGATCGAGTGACCGGTGCTGCCGCCGACCTGGGCGGCGAAGAGGGTGGCGAGCAGCAGGCGGCGCCGCGGCACCGTTGCCGGCAGGATGCTCCCGGAGCGACCCTTCATCCGCACCCTACTTGCGGGTCATCTCCACGGCTACCGCCGAGACGCCATCCGAGACCGTCACGTCCTTCTTCACGACGGGTAGGCTCTCGTGCCAGACCCGCAGCGTGTAGGTCCCGGGCGGCACGTTCTCGAGCGTGAACTCTCCCTTGTCATTGCTCAGCGCATAGAAGGGATGCTCCGCCACCACCACCCAGGCCCGCATCCATGGATGCAGGTCACAGTCGATGCGAATGATCTCGGGCCGGCGGAACGCAATTGGAATCGCCCGCCCCTTGGGCTGGGTCCGGTTGAAGGTGGGATTGTCTCCGCCGCTGGCGCTGTGGAGGTTGTGGAGGAGCCGGTCGCTGTTTAGGAACTCGACGGTGCCTCCGACCGGCACCACGACCACGCGCGGAACGAAGACACACTGTCTCTGGTCCACCTGGACGGGCGGCGGCACACCCCACTTCACGTCCGGTGGGGGCGTCATCAGTGACACCACGACGTTGCGCAGGCCCATGTCGGGCGACACGACGACGTCTTCCGCATCCTTGGTGGTGCCGCACGTCGTGTGATCCACGGTAACCTTGAGCTTCTTGACCTCCACGGGACCACCGGCAAGTCGGACGGTGCCTTTGATGGTCCCGGCGTCGACCCTGCCGGCCGCGCCGCACCCGAGGGCGAGGCCCAGAAATCCGGCTACCGCTTTCGCAGGCGTGCGCATGACAAACCTCGCGTGTTGATCGTGTGAAAGCGTTCGAGGTGCGGCGAGCTTAGCGCCCGCGGCGGCGGCGGTCAAGAATCCTGTCGACAGATCTCCGCCCGTGGCATGATGTCCCCCCTCGTCTATCGTTCGTGCGCGCTGAGAAGGAGGTATCTATGGAGCGCTCTGCTCGCGGACCCCAGCCGCCCGGTGCCCCGGAGTCTTCTCGGCGGCGGTTCCTGAAGCGTGGTCTTGCCCTCGGCGCCGCGCTCGCCGCGGGTGGGCCCCCCGTTCCCGGGCACGGCCAGCCCGCGCCGGCTCCCGATGATCCCTCGAAGGTTGTGGGGGGCCCGATGGTGCCCTACGGAGAACGATCCCGCTTCGAGGAAACCCTGAAAGAGAAAGGGCCGCCGTTCATGCCGGACGAGTGGGGCGGAAATTTCACGCCCCTGGAAGACACGGTGGGCATCATCACGCCGTCGGCACTCCACTACGAAGTCTGTCGTGGCGGCATTCCCGACATCGATCCTCGCCGGCACCGCCTGCTGATCCACGGGATGGTCGAGCGTCCCTTGATGCTCACGATCGAGGAGCTCAAGCGATTGCCCTCGACGTCTCGCATCCTTTTCTTGGAGTGCGCTGGCAACACCCGTTCGGAGTGGCGCGCGCCCACGGCGGACAAAGCCCGATTCACGCACGGCCTCACGAGCTGCAGCGAGTGGACGGGAGTGGCGCTCTCGCTGCTGCTGCGCGAGGCCGGCGCGCACAAGGGCGCCGCCTGGATCGTCGCCGAGGGGGCGGACGCCACCGGCAACGAGCGTAGCATCCCGATGGCGAAGGCCATGGACGACGTTCTGGTTGCCTACGGCCAGAATGGTGAGGCGGCTCGGCCGGGCAACGGCTACCCGCTCCGGCTCATCGTTCCGGGCTGGGAGGGCAACGTCAACGTCAAGTGGTTGCGACGCATCAAGGTGGTCGACCGGCCATACATGACACGCATGGAAGCCCCGGACCACACCAGTCTCCTGCCTAGCGGCAAGGCCCGGCAGTTCCTGTTCGTCATGGAGGCGAAGTCGGTCATCACCTTCCCGTCAGGTGGTCAGCGGTTGCCGGGTCCCGGCGTGTATGAGCTCAGGGGACTGGCGTGGTCGGGTCGCGGGTTCGTCCGCCGCGTCGAGATCTCCACCAATGGTGGAAAGACCTGGCGAGAAGCACGGCTCCAGGCGCCCATCCTCCGATTCGCCCACACGCGCTTCGCGCTCGACTGGCGGTGGGACGGGCGCGAAACCATTCTCCAGTCGCGGTGTATCGACGAAACCGGCTACGTCCAGCCGAAGCTGGCCGAATTGGTCAAGGTCCGCGGCCTGAACTCGGTCTATCACAACAATGCCATCCAGAGCTGGAAGGTGCGGGCCGACGGGAGCGTCCAGAATGTCCACGCGTAAGCATGGGCTCGGGCTGGGGGCGGCGCTTCTCATGGTGACCTCGGTCGCGATATCCGGGGCGCCGGCCCAGATGCCGACGTACGGCGTCGGTCGCGCCCCTACGGCCGAGGAGGTCAAGGCCTGGGACCTCACCATCCCGCCCGATGGCCGGGGCTTGCCGCCGGGTCAGGGCACCGCGGTGCTCGGCAAGCCCCTTTACGCGGACCGATGCGCTTCGTGCCACGGCGAGAATGGCGACGACCCGAAGTACAGGGCCCTTGTCGGCGGCCGCGGCCCATTGACCTCGGCCGAGCTCAGCGAGAACCTTGATTGGCTCCTTGGCGGCAAGCCTGTCCTGACGATTGGCAAGTTCTGGCCCTATGCCACGACTCTCTGGAGCTACATCAACCGGGCGCAGCCCTTCGATGAGCCCGGCTCCCTCACCCCTGACCAGGTCTACGCGGTGACGGCGTACCTCCTGTTCCTGAACGGGATCATCGGCGAAGCCGACGTCCTCAATGCGCAGACGCTGCCGGCGGTGAAGATGCCAAACCGCGACGGCTTCGTGCCCGATGCACGCCCGGACGTAGGGAAACCCGCCGCTCCGAAGAAACGCTGAGCCGCTCGAGGACCATTCGCGGAGAGTCAGCGGTGACCCGGCCGTCGCTCAGGCTTCCGGGGCGAGCTGACGGATGGTCTGGAGGAGCTCCCGGGGGCTGTACGGCTTGGCCAGATAGGCGGTCGCCCCGGCGGCCTTCGCCTTCTGTTCGTCCCCGCTGAGAGCAAACGAGGTGATGACGATGATCGGGATATGCGCGGTGGTCGCGTCGGCGCGCAGCGCTCGGGTCACGTCCAGACCTGACATCCGGGGCAGTTGAATGTCCATGATGACGAGGTCTGGCAACTCGCGCCGAGCCGCCCCCAGTCCCGCATCGCCATCGACCGCCTCGAGCACCTGGTAGGCCGTCCGCTGCAGAAGATCCCGCACGAGCTTTCGATTGAACGCGTTGTCCTCCACGTACAGGATCCTCTTCGCCGTCATACGGTCTCCGTCCGTCGCAGCCGCAAGGGAATGGTGAACAGGAACGTGGAGCCCGTTCCGAGCTCGCTCTCCACCCAGATCCGCCCCCCGTGCAGCTCGACGAATTTCCTCGTGATACTGAGACCGAGGCCGGTCCCACCGAAGTCCCGTGAGATGGTCGGGTCGACCTGGCGGAACTCGGTGAACAGGGTCTGGATCTGGTCGGCAGCAATCCCGATCCCGGTGTCGGAGATCCGATAGAGGAGCATGTCGCCCTGGCGTTCGACTCGGATCTCGACGTGTCCCTGCCGAGTGAACTTCAGCGCGTTTCCGGTCAAGTTCATGAGGCACTGGGTGACCCGCTGGGCATCGCCGTAGGCCATCGGGATATCGTCCTCGGCCGTCACCTGAAACCGCAACCCCTTTTCTTGGGCCAAGGCCCCCAGCGACAACCGAACGCGGTTCACGATTTCTTCGACCGCATAGTCGTCGAGGTTCAACTCCATGCGGTTGGCCTCGATCTTGGAGAGGTCGAGGACGTCGTTGATCAGGGCGAGGAGCTGGTTGCCACAGGTGTTGATGTCGGACACGGTGTTCCGGAGGCTCTCCGGGATGTCGCCGTAGACGCCGTCCACGATCAGCTCGGTGAATCCGAGGATCGCGTTGAGAGGCGTGCGCAACTCGTGGCTCATGCTGGCCAAGAAGTCCGATTTCGCCTTGCTCGCTCGCTCGAGCTGCTCGTACAGGCGACGCAGCTCGCCGCTCATCCGGTTCATGTGGGCGGCGAGGGCACCGAACTCGTCCCGGTTGGGCACGTTGATGGTCGTGCTGAAGTCGCCCTTCGCCACCTGCTCCAGGAAGCGCTCGGCCTCCTGGACGGGCAGGATGAACGACCACGAGGTCACGAACCCCATGACGAGCGCCAGGGTGATCGAGGCGCCGACGAAGGCTCCCAGCAGCACGAAGGTCCGGCGGCGGCCGGCGTCGACGCTCTGCCTCAGGGTGCTGATCGTGTCCTCTTCGATGGCCACGACCTGCTGGACGAGCTCGTCGATCTGCGCGTAGAGCGGAACGCCCTTGCCGCGCTGGAGCGCCATGGCATCCTCGAGCTTGTCGTCGCGGATGAAGTTCGCGATATCCGCCACCGTGGTGAGGACCTGGTCCTGGGCGGCTCGGATCCGGTCGATGATTTCACGCTCTTCGGGCGGCGCCGCCTGCTCGATGCGCACCAGCGTATCGTTCAAGCGATTGTTCTCCCGCAAGATCTTCGCGATTGTCGGCTCGTCCTTCAGGAGGAGCGCCGTCGCCGTGAAATTCATCTGCATGGCCAGGGCGTGCGCGATCTGACGCGACGCATCGACCCGCAGATGCGCCTCGTCCAGGAGCTGACTCTGGCGGCCGACCCTGGCGATGATCCCCAGGCTCACCGCTCCCATGGCAATGAAGAGCAGGGTAATGACTAGAAAGGCGCCCAGGAGCTTGGCGTGAACGGAGACAGGGATCCGGGCGACACGATGAACCAGGCGGCCCAGCGGCGAGCCGGTCAGCAGGAGGCGGGCGACACGACGAGCGGAGCCCGCGAACATGCGCGCGCGACTACGGTCGCATCGGGTGGGTCGTCGGCCCCGGCCGCCGCAGCGGCGCTGCCAGGTTGGCGAACTCGCAGATCAGCGGCCGCGTCTCGCGCGGGTCGATGATCTCCTCGATCCAGAACGTCTCGGCCGAGCGGAACGGCGAGCGCAGCTTGGTCAGCCGCTCCTCGATCTCGGCCATCTTCTCCTTCGGGTCCGGCGCCGCGTCGATGTCGGCGCGATACGCCGCCTCGATGCCGCCCTCGAGCGGCAGCGAGCCCCAGCGCCCCGACGGCCACGCGTAGCGCGTGCAGTAGCTGGCTGCCGTTGCGGTGGGCGGCGCCGGCCACGCCGAAGACGTTGCGGACGATCACCGCGCACCACGGCACCGTCGACTGCCAGATGGCCGACATCGCGCGCACGCCCTGCTTGATCGTCCCCGTCTTCTCGGCCTCCAGGCCGATGAGGAAGCCCGGGCAGTCGACCAGATAGACGATCGGCAGATGGAAGGTCTGCGCGAGGTCGACGAAGCGCTCGACCTTCTGGCAGGTGTCGGCCGTCCAGGCGCCGCCGTAGAAGAACGGATCGCTCGCCATCAGCGCCACCGGCCAGCCGTCCAGGCGCGCGAAGCCCGTGATGATGGCGCGGCCGTAGAGCGCCGACATCTCGAAGAACGAGCCGCGGTCGACCACCGCCTCGACGATCGCGCGCATCTTGTACGGCTTGCGCACGTCGCGCGGAATGGCGTCGGACAGCCACTCCTCGCGACGCTGCGGGTCGTCGGTCTGCGGGCCGCGCGGCGGCACGTCGTCGACCGAAGACGGCAGGTAGGACAGGAAGCGGCGCGCGCACGCGAAGGCGTCGTCCTCGGTGTCGACGGCGTGGTCGACGGCGCCGGCCTTGAGCTGGATCTCCCAGCCGCCCAGCTCGTTCTTCGTGAGCTTCTGGCCGAGCCGCTCGACGACCGGCGGACCGGCCACGAACATGCGCCGACCGGTCCTTGATCATCACCGAGTAGTGGGCGGCGGCCAGGTGCGCGGCGCCGAGGCCGGCGACGGAGCCAAGCCCGAGCGCCACCCGCGGGATCGTGCCCATGTTGGTCACGACCTGCTCCCAGCCGTCCACGGCGGGGACGTTGGCGCGCCCGGTCGTCTCGATGGTCTTGACCGAGCCGCCGCCGCCCGAACCCTCGACCAGGCGGATCAGCGGCAGCCGGAGGTCGTGGGCCATCCGCTCGCACATGTTGTGCTTGCCCTTGATCGTCGCGTCGGCCGAGCCGCCCCGCACCGTGAAGTCGTCGCCGCCGATGACGACGGGCCGCCCGTCGATCCTGGCTCGCCCGAAGACGAAGTTCGACGGCGTGAAGCTCTCGAGGTCGTTCTTGGCGTCGTAGGTGGCGCGGCCGGCGATCTTGCCGAGCTCGTGGAAGCTGTCCGGATCGGCGAGCCGGGTCGATCCGCTCGCGGATCGTCAGCCGCCCGCCGTCGTGCTGCCGCTTCACGCGCTCGGCGCCGCCCAGCTCCTCGGCGAAGGCCTCGCGGCGCCGCAGCTCGTCCATCTCCTTTTGCCAGTCCATCGCGGCCTCGACTCTACCATCGGATGCCGTACTATGCTGAGCCGTCGGTCAACATTCCGGCTCGAGGAGGCTCTCGTGACGCATCGCGTCCCCCGCCTGGTCTTGTCGGTCGGTGTCATTGCGGTCGCCACGTGGCTACTCGGCAGCGGTGCGGCCTCCGCCGCCGATCCCATCCGCATCGGCTTCCTGGCTCCGATGACCGGGATCTTCGCCCAGGCCGGCAAGGACATGCTCGACGGGCTGAAGATGGGGCTGGAGGCGGCCGGTGGCCAGGTGGCCGGCCGCAAGGTGGAGCTGATCGAGGAGGACGACGAGGGCAACCCGGCCACGGCCCAGGCCAAGTACCGGAAGCTCGTCCAGCAGGACAAGGTCCATGTGCTCACCGGCGTCCTGCTCGCGAACATCGGGTACGCGCTGGTCCCGCCCATCGAGCGCGACGAGCTGCCGTCGCTCTTCCTGACCACGCCCGACGATCTCACCAAGCGGCGTCCGCCCAAGTGGATCCTCCGCACCAACTTCGCGGCCAGCCAGCCCATGCACCCGCTCGGCGACTACGCGGCCAAGATCCTCAAGTACAAGCGAGTGGCGGCCCTGGCCATGGACAACCCCTTCGGGCACGAATGTCTGGGCGGCTTCCAGCGCGTGTTCGAGGACGCCGGCGGCCGCGTGGTGCAGAAGACATGGGTGCCCCTCAACGCGATGGACTTCGCCCCCTATCTCGCTCAGGTCCCCCGTGACGTCGACGCCGTGGTCCAGGTCTTCGTGGCGGGCCAGGCCGTCCGCTTCGCCAAGCAGTACGGCGAGAGCGGCCTCAAGGACAAGCACCCGCTCCTCGGCATCGGCGTGTTCACCGACGAGTCCGCCCTGCGTTCGATGGGCGACGAGGCGATCGGTGTCGTCGGCTCGCTGATCTGGGCGCCCACACTGACGACCCCGGCCAACCAGACGTTCATGAAGCTCGCCGAGGCGCGACTGAAGCGCCCGCCCGCGTACTTCCACGCCGTGATGTACAGCACCGGCCGCTGGATCACCGAGGCCGCCAAGGCCGTCGAGGGCAAGGTCGAGGACCGCGCGCGCTTCCTGGCCGCCATCCGCAAGGCCAGCGAGACCACCGAGGACCCGCGCGGTCCGATCAAGCTGGACGAGTACAACAACCCCACCCAGAACGTCTACATCCTGAAGGTCGAGAAGGTGGGCGGCCGTCTGCAGAACACCGTGATTCACACCTACCCGATGGTGTCTCAGTTCTGGACGTACAAGCCCGAGGAGTTCCTGAAGACGCCGGCGTACGACCGGAGCTACCCGCCCGTGCGCCCGTAGACGAGAACGCTCTCGGCGTGCACATCAAGGATCTGTACTCGATCATCGTCACCGACAAGCGCGTCGAATGCCGGGACTTCTATCGCCGCTGGTTCGGCTTTCAGGTGGTCTTCGAGGCGTCGTGGTTCGTCTACCTCGCCGCCACCGGCGACCATCCCTTCGGGCTCGCCTTCATGGATCCCGACCATCCTTCCCAGCCTCCCGGTCGTGACGCGTTCAGCGGCCGGGGCCTGCTCCTCACCCTTCAGGTGGCGGACGCAGCCGCGGAATTCGAGCGCGTTCAGCGAGCCGGGGTGGCAATCGCGTATCCCCTGCACGACGAGCCCTGGGGACAGCGGCGCTTCGCCGTACGCGATCCGGCCGGCACCTGGGTCGACGTCATCCAGCCGATCGACCCGGCCCCGGGGTTCTGGGACCCGTACATCGAGCCCGGATAGCTCTTCCCCGGGAGGCATGGCGCGCGACCTCGGGAAGTTCCTCGTGCGCCTGTCGGCCGGTCCGGCCCCGGCGAAGTAGCCGCGCCGGGCTAAGGCCGCGACTCCACGGCCGCCTTGACGCCCAGCCCGGCCGCCGCTTTGATCTAGAATACGCAGCGATGGCGGACGCCACCTGATGATGAGACGCCTCCTCGTTACCCTCGCCGTCGCGGTCGTGGTGGCGCCGCTGGCAGCCCTCGGGCAGTCGCGCGAGATGCGGACGGTCGGCGTTCTCACCGCAGGCTCGGGGAACACGGCGATCGCCGTCGAGAGCCGGCGTGCGCTCGAGCGCGGGCTCGCCGGCGCCGGGTGGACGCCCGGTCGCAACCTCCGGCTCGAGTACCGCTACGCGGAAGGCGACGAGCGACAGATGCTCGAGCAGGCCCGCGAGCTCGTGGCCCTGCCGGCGGACGTGATCGTCGCCCGGACCTCCGCGGCGATCAGGGTCGCCAAGCAGGTCACCACCACGGTCCCGATCGTGATGTCCGCCTCCGGCCTCGACCCGATCGAGCTCGGCCTCGTCGCGAGCCTGGCCCGCCCCGGCGGCAACGTCACCGGGCTCACCCTGCTCGCCCAGGACCTGCTCGTGAAGCAGCTGGAGCTCCTCCGGGAGGCCGTGCCCCGCCTGACCCGCGTCGGGGTGCTGGGGAGCACCGGGGCGCGCCTGCCGCCCGGGGGACGGCAGCAGCTGGACGCCGCCGCCAAGGCCGTCGGCGTCCAGCTCGTGTACGTCGACGTCCACGGACCGGGGGACATCGACTCCGTGTTCGAGAATCTGGTGCGGTCGCGCGTGGACGGCCTGCTGGTGCGGGCCGACCCCATCGTTCTCGAGGCAGACCATCGGCGCGTCGTTGCCCTGGCCGAGCGGCACCGGCTGCCGGCGGTGTACTGGCTCTACACGTACGCCGAAGCCGGCGGCCTCATGTCCTACGGGGCGGATCTGTTCAGCGTGCACGAGCGCTCGGCGGCGTTCGTCGACCGGATCCTGCGCGGCGCGCGGCCGGGCGACCTGCCGATCGAGGAGCCCTCCAAGTTCGACCTCATCGTCAACCTCGACGCCGCCCGCCCCCTGGGGCTGACGATCCCTCCGTCCATTCGAGCCCGTGCCACCCGGATCCTTCGCTGAGGGCATCGCCACGCCCTTGACGTCAGCCCCGATCCGGGGCCGCGAGAAATCCTGATGACCGACGCGCCGCTCGGGACCGGCCGCAAGTGGGCCATCACCTTCTCGGTGATGATGGTCACGGTGATGCAGGTGCTCGACACCAGCATCACCAACGTGGCGCTGCCCCACATGCAGGGCTCGTTCTCGGCGAGTATCGACGAGATGTCCTGGGTCATCACTTCATACCTGGCCGCCAACGCCGTCATCATCCCGGCCAGCGGCTGGCTCACGGCGGTCTTCGGCCGCCGGCGCTTCTACCTGATCTGCACCGTGACCTTCACGACCAGCTCGTTTCTCTCCGGCATGGCGCCCAATCTCGAGTTCCTCGTGCTCATGCGCATCCTGCAGGGCCTCGGGGGCGGTCCCGTCATCCCGATGGCCCAGGCGATCATGTGGGAGATCTTCCCGCTGAAGGAGCGCGGCACCGCCATGGCGGTCTGGGGCTTCGGCATCATGCTGGCGCCCATCCTGGGACCCACGGTGGGCGGCTACATCGCCGACAACTGGTCGTGGCGGTGGATCTTCTACATCAACCTGCCGATCGGCATCATCGCCTTCTTCATGGTGAGCGCGTTCCTGTTCGACGCCTCGTTCCATCGCAAGCCCCGGCGCGTCGACATCGCCGGCATCGTGCTCATGATGGCCGGCTTCGGGTGCTTACAGCTGGTGCTCGATCTCGGCGAGCGCCAGGACTGGTTCGACTCGCCGTTCATCCTGGGCACGGGGGTCTTCGCCATCTGCGCGCTGGTCGGCTTCGTGCTCCGCGAGGCCACGGTCGAGGAGCCGATCCTCGACCTCAACGTCTTCCGCGATCGCAACTTCGGCGTCAGCTCGCTGGCCATCTTCCTGATCGGCCTCGGTTTCAACTCGAGCCTGCTGCTGGTGGCGCTCTACACGCAGAAGATCCTCGGCTACGACGCGTGGACGGCCGGACTCACGCTGGCCCCCGGCGGCCTCGGCACGATGATCGCGCTGATGATCTCCGGCCGCCTCGTCTCCCGCGTCGACCAGCGGCTGATGCTCGCCTTCGGGTGCCTGCTCCAGGCCGCCGCGCTCGGCCTCATGACCCACGTCACCTCCACGATGGACTTCTGGAGTCTGGCCTGGCCCCGCTTCGTGCAGGGCTTCTCGTTTGGATTCATCTTCGTGCCGCTGCAGGCCCTGGCCCTGGCCACCATCCCGACCGAGCGGCTGGCCAACGCGACCGCCGCCTACAACCTCGTGCGCAACATCGGCGGCAGCACCGGGGTCGCCCTGGCCACGACCCTGCTGGCGCGGCGCAGCCAGCAGCACCAGGCCACGCTGATCAGCCATCTCCACAACTGGAACCCGGCCATGGCCGACCGGCTCCAGGACTGGACCGAGCACTTCCTGGCCCAGGGGAGCGACTCGTTCACGGCCGGCCGGCGGGCGATGGCGATGCTCTACCGGGAGACGGTCGTGCAGGCGCAGGTGCTCTCCTACGCCGACGACTTCTGGCTGATGCTCGTCGTCTTCTGCGGCGTGGTGATCCTGATCCCCTTCATGCGTCGCGTCCGCGCCGACGCCATCGCCCGCCGCAGCCAGGCCGCCCAGGCGCAGTCTGCCGAACGCGACCCCGGCCTCCCCGCCCCGGCCGAGTAGCACCGCAGTCCACGAACGCGCTAGCGTCCCGCCAGCCGAGCGACGATCGATGCGAAGGCGTCGAGCGCTGGCTCGAAGATGACGTAGGACGAGATGCCCCAGCGGGCGCGCCGGGCGACGAGCTGGCCGGCGATCTCGTCGAGCGTACCGAGCAGCAGGAACGGGCTGTCCAGGATGTCATCGACGCCGAGGGCGGGCCACCGCCGGGCCAGCTCCTCGGCCCCGGCGCGACGATCGTCGGTCACGATCACCCGCTGGACCAGGGCGCTCAGCTCGAGCCGCTCGAAGCGCACGCCCGCCGCCTCGCGCAGGTGCCGTACACGCTCGTCCACCGCGGCCGCCCGGAACGCCGTGAGGTCGGGCTCGGTGCCGCCGCGCCGGAAGGTGATCCCGGACAGTCCCACGACGTCGGCCTCGGCGGCCGCCAGCGCGAGCAGCCGCGGGCCGTTGCCGCCGATGACGATCGGCGGATGCGGACGCTGCACGGGGCGCGGATAGATCGTATGGCCCGTGACCTGGTAGTGGTGGCCGGCGAAGGTGACCGTCTCTCCGGCGAGCAGGCCCTTGACGATGGTGACCGCCTCGGCCAGCCGCTCGACGCGCACGGCGCCCCGATCGAACCGCAGCCCCGCCTGGTCGAACTCCGACTTCATGTGGCCCGCGCCCAGGCCCAGGTCGAGTCGGCCGTCACTGAGAAGATCGAGCGTGGCGGCCTCGCGCGCGACAAGGACGGGGTGGCGAAACTCGTTGTCGAGCACCATGGTGCTGACGCGCAACCGCGTGGTCACCGCGGCCGCCACGGCCAGCGCCGGAATCGGCGCCAGCATGTCCGCGAGGTGGTCAGGCACGTTGAGCGAGGTGTAACCGAGGTCCTCGACCTTCCTCGCGAGGGCGGTCCAGTCCGCCGCCGAGGCGGTGCTCCGCACATTCACGCCGAATCGAAAGGGTCGCATCCGCGGGGGACTCGCTGGGCATGATACGCTGGCCCGCCAAACGAGACGACATGCCCTTCCCGATCGTCCTCGCCCACGGCCTCTGTCGCTTCGACGTCCTCTGGAACACCGCCCCCCGGGTCGACAACACCGACGATGCCGCCCTCGACGAGCTGCACTACTTCCGAGGCGTGCGCACGATGCTCCGCCGCCGCGGGCACCGCGTCTACCATTCGCGGGTCGCGTTCGCGGCCAGCGTCGAGGCCCGGGCCGAGCAGCTCGCCACCAACCTGCAGCGCGTGCTCGACGAGGCGCGGGCGCCGCAGGTCAACGTCATCGCCCACGGCACGGGCGGCCTCGACGCCCGGCACATGCTGTTCAACGATCGCACCCGTGGCCGCCTGCACGAGCGGGTCGCCTCGCTCACCACCATCTCGACGCCCCACGAGGGCTCGTCCTTCGCGGACTGGGGGCTCGACCGTTTCCCGGAGCTGCCGGCGGCGCTGCGGGCGGTCCTGGTGAACGTCGAGGGCCTGCGGGACCTGACGACCGCGGTGTGCCGGGACTTCAACAAGCGTCCGGAGGTGCAAGCCTTCGAGGACGCGTGCCAGACGACCATCCGCTTCCAGACCTACGCCGGCCGGCAGCCGCGTCCCGCCGTCATCCCGCTCCTGCAGCCGGCGTTCGAGATCGTCGAGGCCGCCGAGGGTGAGAACGACGGTCTCGTGTCGGTCCGCTCGGCCCGCTGGCGCGACGGCTACTTCAAGGGATTCCTGGAGAACGCCGACCACCTCAACGAGCTGGTTCACTGGGACGCCAACCAGCTCGTGTGGGGTGAGGCGGCCAGCGCCCTGCGCGCCCGGGTGCACGCCTTCTACGCCGCGATCGCGGCCGACCTGCCGTAGCCCGCCGGGGCCGGCTCAGACCATCCGCTCGAAGTGGTACTCCCGCGTCTGGTTGACGTCCTCCGGCAGCACGCGCTCGCCGGTCTGGCGGAAGCCGTGACGCAGGTAGAGACGGTGCGCGTGCACGAAGCGCGTGTCCGACCACAGCACCAGTCGCGCCAGCCCGGCGCGCCGGCACCACTCGACGATCGTCTCGACGAGGCTGTCCCCGAGGCCGCGGCCCCGCACGCGCGGATCCAGGTAGAGCCGGTGCAGCTCGGCGGTGGCGGCGTCCACGCGATCGACGCCGACCGAGCCGACGACCGCGCCCTCCCGGCGGACGATGAAGAAGGCGCCCCCCGGCGGCTCGTACGGCGTCCAGCGGATGAGGTCGGGGACCTCGTTGGCCGAATCCCAGATCCACCCGTACTCCACGAACACGCGGGCGATGAGGTCGATCACCCCGGGAGCGTCGGCCCGGGTGGCCGGCACGATCGTCACGTGAGCTTCCGGGCCGCCGCCGTCCACGGGCGGCATGATAGCGCAGCCGGTGGCGACGTCCGGCTGGGGCGGCTTGACTTGGTTGCCGGACGTAGTACGGTGCGCCCGACAGCCCGTCATAGCCGGTACGAGACGCGTTCAACGCCCCGCACACGGAAGGGGACCGACGATGATCCCGGCCGCGTTCGACTACCACGCCCCGACGTCGCTCGCCGAAGCCACCGCCCTGCTGGCCCGGCTGGGTGAGGACGCCAAGATCCTCTCGGGCGGCCAGAGCCTCATCCCGATCATGAAGCTGCGCCTGTCCAGTCCTCCTCACGTCGTCGACATCAACGGCATCCCCGGCCTCGCCGGGCTGCGCGAGGTGGACGGATTCCTGAGGATCGGCGCGCTGACCCGGGAGTCGGAGCTCGAGGAATCTGCGCTGATCCGCGACCGCTACCCGCTCCTGCACGAGACCTCGAAGGTCATCGCCGATCCGATCGTGCGCAACCTCGCCACCGTCGGCGGCAACCTCGCCCACGCCGACCCGGCCAACGACCACCCGGCCACGATGCTGGCACTGGGCGCCGAGGTCGTGGCCACCGGCCCCGGCGGCGAGCGGCGGATCCCGATCACCGCGTTCTTCACCGGGCCCTTTGCCACCGCGCTGGGGCCGGCCGAGATCGTCGTCGAGATCCGGGTGCCGGTGCCGGCGCCGCGCAGCGGCGGCGCCTACGTGAAGCTGGAGCGCAAGGTGGGCGACTTCGCCACCGCGGCGGTGGCGGTGCAGCTCACGCTGTCGGCTGCCGGCGCCTGCGAGCAGATCGGCATCGGCCTCACCAACGTCGGGCTGACGCCGATCAAGGCCACCCGGGCCGAGGCCGCGCTGAAGGGCAAGAAGCCGGACGAGGCGACGATTGCGCAGGCGGCCCGGCTCGCCGCCGAGGCGTCGGAGCCGGCCGAGGATCTGCGGGGATCGGTCGAGTACAAGCGTGATCTGGTGCGGGTGCTCACGGCGCGGGCGGTGCGCCGGGCGATCGCGCGCGCCGAGGGAAGGACGTGACCACGATGCGCGTGCAGCTCTCGGTCAACGGCGAGAAGCACGAGGCCGACGTCGAGCCCCGCCTCCTGCTGGTCCACCTGCTCCGCGAGGTGCTGCGGCTCACCGGCACCCACATCGGCTGCGACACCAGCCACTGCGGGGCCTGCACCGTCCTCATGGAAGGTCGCCCGGTGAAGTCGTGCACGGTCTTCGCCGTGCAGGCCAACGGCAAGCAGCTCATGACCGTCGAGGGTCTGGAGCAGGACGGCAAGCTGCACCCCCTGCAGGCCTCGTTCATGAGCGAGCACGGCCTGCAGTGCGGTTACTGCACGCCCGGGATGCTGATGACCGGCTACGCCTTCCTGCAGAAGAATCCCCGGCCGAGCGAGGACGAGATCCGCACGGCCATCTCGGGCAACCTGTGTCGCTGCACCGGCTACGTGAACATCGTGAAGGCCGTCCAGCACGCGGCGGCCACGCTGTCGCAGGGAGGCGCCTGATGGAGCCGAGAACCACGGCCGAAGTCGGCGGCATGGGTCATTCGGTCAAGCGCAAGGAGGACCCGCGCTTCATCCGCGGGCGAGGGCACCTACGTCGACGACGTCCAGCTGCCCGGCATGCTCTACCTGGATATCGTCCGCAGCCCCTACGCCCACGCGAAGATCGTCAAGATCGACTCCGCCAAGGCTCTGGCGGTGCCCGGCGTGCTCGCCGTCATCACCGGCCAGGACCTGGCCAAGTACAACCTGCACTGGATGCCGACGTTGATGTCGGACACCCAGATGGTGCTGCCGGTCGAGAAGGTCATGTACCAGGCCCAGGAGGTCGCGGCGGTGCTGGCGACCAGCCGCTACGCCGCCGCCGACGGTGCCGCCGTCGTGGAGGTCGAGTACGAGCCGCTGCCGGTGGTGGTCGATCCGCACAAGGCCCTGCTGCCCGGGGCTCCGGTGCTGCGCACCGACAAGAAGGACAAGAAGGACAACCACATCTGGCACTGGGAGTGGGGCGATCGGGCCGCCACCGATCGCGCCATGGCCGAGGCCGACGTCACCGTCAAGCAGGACATCTACATCCCGCGCATCCACGTGGCCTCGATCGAGACCTGCGGCTGCGTCGCCCACTTCGACAAGGTGATGGGCAAGCTCACGGTCTGGATGACGACCCAGGCGCCGCACGCCATCCGCACGGTGTTCGCGCTGGTGGCCGGCCACGTCGGCCTGGCCGAGCACAAGATCCGGATCATCTCGCCCGACATCGGCGGCGGCTTCGGCGGCAAGGTGCCGGTCTACCCCGGCTACGTCATCGCGGTGGCGGCCTCGGTCCTGACCGGCAAGCCGGTGAAGTGGATCGAGGACCGGATGGAGAATCTTCAGGCCGACTCCTTCGCGCGCGACTACCACATCACGGCCGAGCTGGCCGCCAAGAAGGACGGCACCATCACCGCGCTGCGTATCAAGACGCTGGCCGACCACGGCTACGCCGACGCCGCCGCCAACCCGTCGAAGTTCCCGGCCGGGCTGTTCCACGTCTGCACCGGCTCCTACGACCTCAAGGCCGCCCACGTCGAGGTGGACGGCGTCTATACCAACAAGCCGCCCGGCGGCATCGCCTACCGCTGCTCGTTCCGCGTGACCGAGGCCGTGCACACGATCGAGCGCATGGCCGACCTGATGGCGCACGAGCTCAACATGGACCCGGCCGACTTCCGGATGAAGAACTTCATCAAGCCCGAGCAGTTCCCCTACAAGTCCGCACTCGGCTGGGAGTACGACAGCGGCAACTACGCGGGGGCCCTCCAGAAGGCCATGGACATGATCGGCTACGCCGAGCTCCGGCGGGAGCAGGTGGAGAAGCGCGCCCGCGGCGAGCTGATGGGCATCGGCATCTCCAGCTTCACCGAGATCGTCGGCGCCGGGCCCTCGAAGCACTTCGACATCCTCGGCCTCAAGATGTTCGACTCGTGCGAGATGCGCATTCATCCGACCGGCAAGGCCATCGCCCGCTTCGGAACGAAGTCGCAGGGCCAGGGCCACGAGACGACCTACGCCCAGATCCTGGCCGAGGAGCTCGGCATCCCGGCCGCGGACATCCAGGTCGAGGAGGGCGACACCGACACCGCGCCCTACGGCCTGGGCACCTACGCCAGCCGCTCGACGCCGGTGGCCGGCGCCGCCGCGGCCATGGCCGCCCGCAAGATCCGCGACAAGGCGCGCAAGATCGCCGCCCACCTGCTGGAGGTCGCCGAGGAGGACCTCGAGTGGGAGCCCGGGAAGTTCTCGGTCAAGGGCGC
Organism: uncultured Candidatus Rokubacteria bacterium; assembly: GCA_963827505.1. GTDB lineage: Bacteria > Methylomirabilota > Methylomirabilia > Rokubacteriales > CSP1-6 > AR5. The sequence goes on from CAWHBD010000002.1 coordinate 741,719, forward strand.
GCCCGGCAAGTCCAAGACGATCCAGGAGATCGCCTTCGCCGCCTACACCAACCACCCGCAGGGGATGGAAGCCGGCCTCGAGGCGGTCAGCTACTACGATCCGCCGAACCTCACCTTCCCGTTCGGCAGCTACATCTGCGTGGTCGACATCGACAAGGGCACCGGCGAGGTCAAGGTCCGCCGCTTCGTGGCCATCGACGACTGCGGCAACATCATCAACCCGATGATCGTCGAGGGCCAGATCCACGGTGGCCTCACGATGGGGCTGGCGCCGGCGCTGTTCGAGGAGATCTCCTACGACGAGAACGGCAACGTGCAGGGCGGCAGCTTCATCGACTACCTGCTGCCGACGGCGGTGGAGACGCCGAAGTGGGAGACCGGCCACACGATGACGCCGTCGCCGCACCATCCGCTCGGCGCCAAGGGCGTGGGCGAGTCGGCCACGGTCGGTGCGCCGGCGGCCATCGCGAATGCGGTGGTCGACGCCCTGTGGCACCTGGGCGTGCGCCACATCGATATTCCGATCACGCCGGCCAAGGTGTGGAAGCTGCTCCGGGAGCACGGGGTCACCGAGTGACGCTCACGCTGCTGGAGCGCGCCGCCGAGCTGCAGCGCCGGGGCGAGCCGTTCGCGCTCGCCACGGTGGTGCGCTGCGAGGCGCCGACCTCGGCCAAGCCGGGTGCCAAGGCGCTGGTCACCGCCGACGGCCGGGTCGAGGGATGGGTCGGCGGCGCCTGCGCGGAGCCGGTGGTGGTACGCGAGGCCCTGCATGCGCTACGCGACGGGCGACCGCGGCTCGTCGGCCTGTACGGCGAGGGCGGTCGCGTCTCCGACCGCGCCGAGGGCATCCTCGACTATCCGATGACGTGCCACAGCGGCGGCACGCTGGAGATCTACGTGGAGCCGTACCTGCCGGTCCCGCTGCTGGTCCTGCTCGGCCACGGGCCCGTCGTCGACACGCTGGCCACGCTGGGCCAGGCCGCCGGCTACTCGGTCGTGCCATTGCATGACGACGCCGCCTGGGCGAGCCTCGAGACGCTCGGGCTCGGGCGGCGCGCGTCGGTGGTCGTGGCCACCCACGCGGACTCCGACGAGGACGCGCTGGAGCGCGTGCTGAGGACCGACGCCGGCTACGTCAGTCTCGTGGCCAGCCGCCGCCGGGCCGCGTCGGTCGTCGACCGGCTGCGGCAGCGGGGCGTGCCCTCCGAGCGGCTGGGCCGCTTCAAGGCGCCGGCCGGCCTCGACCTCGGCGCCGTCACGCCAGCCGAGATCGCCATCAGCATCCTGGCCGAGATCGTCCAGCACCACCGCGGCGACAAGCTCGCCGAGGCGACGCCGGCGCCCACCTCGGCCGCGCCGACCGAGGCGCTCGATCCCATCTGCGGAATGACGGTGGAGATCGCGACGGCGCGCTACCATTCGCAAATGGGAAATCGCGTCACGTACTTCTGCTGCCGGGCCTGCAAGGAAACGTTCGAGCAGAATCCCGAGCGTTACCCGGTACGGCCGGCGTGAGGCGCACGCCGCTCGTCGCCATCCTGCTGCTGGTCGTGGCCGTGCTCGGCGTCGGCTGCGCGACGATGAGCCGGATGGAGACGATCGAGTCGCTCCTGGCCCAGGCCAAGGAGCTGCTCGACGCCAAGCGCTACGACGAGGCGCTGGCCAAGCTGACCGAGGTCATCCGCCGTGATCCCCTCCAGTGGAAGGCGTATCTCTACTCGGCCCAGGCCTACATCGGCAAGGTCGACTGGTCCTCGGCCATCGCCAGCGCCCGCAAGGCGCTCGATCTGGCCCCCGCGGACACCAGCGTGCTGGCCACCCTGGGCGAATCGCTCTGGGGCGGCGGCAGGGCGGCCCTGGAGCGTGGCGCCTTCAAGGATGCCGCCGGGCTCTTCGTCGACTACATCAGGCTGCGGCCGGGTGAGGCCCAGGGCTATCTGAGCGCCGCCCGCGCGTATCTCGGCAGCCGCGACTGGACCGCGGCCGGCCGTGTCATCGCCGACGGTCTCGCCCGCATCTCCGACCCCAAGGCGCGCCAGGAGTTCGCCCGCACGCTGATCGACGGCGGCCGGCAGGCGCTGGAGGCGGGCGAGGCGCGCGGCGCGATCGGTCTGCTGCGCGAGGGCATCAAGCTGGAGCCGCGAGATGTGAGTGCGTACATTAACCTGGGCAAGGCGCATCTGAGGGAGGGCGAGAACGGCGAGGCGTTCAGCGCCCTGCGGCGCGGCCTCGAGCTGGCCCCCCAGAACGAGGAGGCGCGGCGGCTCTTGCTCGGTCGCTAGCTAGGCGCTCAGCTCCATGAGCAAGGCCGGGCCGGGAACCAGCCGCCGTCCAACCGGATCGGGGGCGAGGCGCAGACCTTCGAGCGCGTAGGCCCCCAACAACGGTTCGCTGGCGGCATCTCCGAACACGACAAGCGTGATCACCGTTCGGCCTTCGACTCGAATCCAGCCGTGGCCGATGTCGTGCTCGACCTGCCGGCCGTCGGCGAGCGTGAAGACGTCGCGCGTGTGGGGATAGACGCCCAGCCGCCTCAGCAGCGGCGCGGGGACCATCGTGTACGTCGCTCCCGTGTCGACGAGCGCCTCGAGGCTCTCCCGGCGGTCGCCCGTTGCGTCACCGATCTCCACCCGCACCTTGAATGTCCCCATCGCCGAAGACTACGCGGGAGGGTCCCTCAAAACAATGGCGCGAAGTCGACACAGGCCGCGCCCACCCCCGCCACCGTGCGTCGCTAGACCGGCTTGGCGGCCCGCACCAGCGCCAGGGTCTCGTCGAGGGTGTCGGTGGCGGTGACGGCACGCAGCACCACCTCGTCGACTGCGCCGCGCCACGCCTCGAGCGCGGTGCGGATGGCCGCGGGCTGCTGCACGGCGATGGCGGTGTCGACCGGCTTCACGCCCATGCGATCGAAGTTAGCGGCGTAGGCCGGGATCCGCGCGTAGCGGTCGGCCTCCTCGCCCACCCGGGCGGTGGCCGCCGTGCCCAGCGCGAGCCGGACGTAGGCGTAGATCGTGGGCGCCGGGCGCCGGGCCGCCGCCGCCCCCTCACGGACGATGTCGGCCGAGCGGCGCGCGTATTCCGGGGTCAGCCAGTTCAGCAGCACGCCGTCGGCGACCTCGCCGGCCAGGCGGCACATCTTGGGGCCGAGCGCCGCCACGACGATCCGCGTGGAGAGCTGCGCTCGCAGCGCGGCAACGCCCGTACGCACCCGATCCAGTGACTTGGGGTTGGGGCTGCCGACGCCGAGCAGCAGCCGGTCCAGCGGTAGCCGCGTGTCGCGCACGCCCGCCACGATGCTCTCGGGGCCGCGCGTGTGCAGCGGGATGACGCCCACGCCGAGCGCCACGCGCTGCGTCTGGCTAGCGGCCTCGGCGAGGGCGGCGAGCCCGTCGGTCGAGCCTGGATGGTTGACCCAGAACGAGGTGTAGCCGAGCGCCTCGGCCTCACCCGCGGCGGCGCGAATGACCTCGGCGGCGGTGCCTGCGAACAGCGCGAACCCCAGTGCCATACCTGCCTCCTGTTTGACCGGGGGCCCCGATATGGCCCCCGGACCCCCCGTAGCCTCGGGGCGCCACGGCTCCGCCGTGGCGCTCCCTCGATTCTCTGCCACCCACTTCGCGTGGCGTACCCGGCCGCACCCCTCGATTGCCCATCCCGCATCGCCGTGGCGCCCCGCTCGGCGCGCCCTGCGATCGAGGCACTCGATACTCGGATGCTTCGAAACCGGCGCCACCGTATCACGACTTGCGCCGGGCGCCCGGACGAGATAAACCGGACGTGCCACGCCGCCGTTGTGCGACGCCGAGGGCGCGCGACCGTGTCCGCGGCCGGCCCGCCCGAGGCGAGCCCATAAAGGAGACGCCGCTCATGAGTGAGACGCCGAAGCTGCTGATGGAGAAGGACGGGCCGATCGGCTGGATCATCTTCAACCAGCCGGAGAAGCGGAACGCCGTCAGCCAGGAGATGTGGGAGCTGATGCCGAAGTACGTGGAGGACCTGGCCACCGACGACAACATCCGGGTGGTCATCCTGCGCGGCGCCGGCGAGCAGGCGTTCGTCTCCGGCGCGGACATCTCCCAGTTCAAGGACAAGCGGAAGAACATGGCCGACGAGGAGAACTACCGGCGTATCTCCGCCCGCGGCGGCGAGGCGCTGGCCCACCTGCAGAAGCCGCTGCTGGCCATGATCCACGGCTTCTGCATCGGCGGCGGCCTGGCCATCGCCATCGGCTGCGATCTGCGCATCTGCTCGGACGACGCGCGCTTCGGTGTGCCGGCCGCCCGTCTCGGCCTCGGCTATCACTACTCCGGCATGGAGAAGCTGATGAAGCTGGTCGGCCCCGCCTACACCAAGGAGATCTTCTTCACCGCCCGCACCGACTTCAGCTCCCAGGATGCCTGGCGGATGGGCCTGGTCAACCAGGTGGTGCCCAAGGCGGAGCTGGAGGCCTTCACCCGCAAGTACGCGGAGACCATCTCGCGCAACGCGCCGCTCACGATCAAGTCGGCCAAGAACACCGTGGAGCAGCTCGGCTACGCGCCCGACAAGCGCGATCTGGCCCTGCTCGAACGGCTCATCGCCGACTGCTTCAACAGCGAGGACTACCAGGAAGGCGTCAAGGCCTTCGGAGAGAAGCGCCGCCCGCAGTTCAAGGGTCGCTGACCGATGCGCCACGTCCGGCTCGGCCGCACCGGGCTGCCGGTCTCGCGCCTGTGCCTGGGTACGATGACCTTCGGTCTGCAGTGCGACGAGCCGGCGTCGTGCGCCATCCTCGACCGGGCGGCCGATGGTGGCATCACGTTCCTCGACACCGCCGACGTCTACCCGCTCGGCGGCACCCCTGACACGGTGGGCCGGACCGAGGAGATCCTCGGGCGCTGGCTGCGCGGGCGCCGCCACGAGTTCATCGTAGCCACCAAGTGTCACGGGGCCACCGGCTCCCGCTCGTGGGACCGCGGCCTCTCCCGCAAGCACATCCTCGACGCCATCGACGCCTCGCTGCGCCGCCTGCAGACCGACTACGTCGATCTCTACCAGGCGCATCACCCGGACGCCGACACCCCGATCGACGAGACGCTGCGGGCCTTCGACGACGTGATCCGGGCCGGCAAGGCCCGCTACGTCGGCTGCTCGAATTACCCGGCCTGGCAGACCGCCCGGGCGCTCGGCCGCAGCGAGGTGCTCGGCCTGGCGCGCTTCGACACCGTGCAGCCGCGCTACAACCTGCTCTTCCGCCAGATCGAGCGTGAGCTCCTGCCGCTGTGCGAGGCCGAGGGACTGGCCGTCATCCCCTACAACCCGCTGGCCGGCGGGATGCTGTCGGGCAAGCACCGGCGCGAGTCGGGTCCGACGGCCGGCACGCGGTTCACCCTCGGCACCGCCGCCAAGCGCTACCAGGAACGCTACTGGCGCGAGCGCGAGTTCGAGAGCGTCGAGGCGCTGCGCGCACTCGCCGCCGAGGCGGGGATGTCGATGGTCCAGCTCGCGCTGGCCTGGGTGCTCGCCCATCCCGCGATCACCTCGCCCATCGTCGGCGCCAGCCGGCCCGCCCAGCTCGACGAGGCCATCGCCGCCGTGGGCAAGAGCCTCGACCCCGGCCTCAAGAGCCGGCTCGACGAGCTGACCGCCGACTACCGACTCGGCGACGACATCCGCTGAACGGCCCCGCGGCGCACCCCGACCGCACGCGGATCCTCGTCTGGCTCTGCGTGCTGGTGGCCGTCAACCAGCTCGGCTTCGGCGCGGTGGTGGCAGTGCTGGCGCTGTACGCCCGCTCGTTCGGCGTAGGCCAGTCGGCGATCGGCCTGGCCATTGCGGTCTACGGCCTCGCGCGCTTCCTGGTGGCGGTGCCGGCCGGCCAGCTCGCCGACCGGGTCGGTCGGCGCGGCACGCTCGCCCTCGGCGGCCTCGTCACCGCCGCCGGCAACCTCGCCTGCGCCTTCGCCCCCACCTACCCGCTCTTCATCGCCGGCCGCTTCGTCGCCGGCGCCGGCGCCTCGCTGGTGCTGATCGGCGGCACCATCGTGCTGGCCGACATCACGACGCCGGCCAACCGCGGCCGCACGATGGCGATCTATCAGGGCGTGTTCCTGTTCGCGGTGGGCGTGGGGCCGGTGCCGGGCGGGCTGCTGGCCGAGCGCCTCGGTCTCATGGCGCCGTTCCTGGTCTACGCGGTGACCGGCACGCTGGCCGCGGCGGTGGCGTGGCTGCAGATCCCGGAGACACGCGCCGGCCACGCCAGCGGCGCCGCGGTGGTGACCGCCGAGCTGCCGGCCTTCGGGGCCCAGCTGCGGCTGCTCACCGGCCGCATCGGCTTCGCGCTGGCCACGCTGATCTCCTTCGTGGGTGCGGTGGCGCGCACGGGCGCGCTCTTCAACGTGATCCCCGTGCTGGCCCGCGACCGGCTGGGCCTGAGCGCCGACCGGATCGGCGTGGGGCTGGCGGTGGCGAGCCTGGTGGGGCTCGTGGTGATCTATCCCTCGGGGATGCTCATGGACCGCTTCGGGCGCAAGCTGCTGATCGTGCCGGCCACCGTGATGTCGGCGGCCTCCATGCTGGTCTTCATCGCGGCCCCGTCGTACGCGTGGTTCCTGACGGCGTGCGTGGTGTGGAGCCTGGCGACCGGCGTGAGCGGAGCGGCACCGGCCGCCTACGCGGCCGACGTGGCGCCGCCCGGGATGAACGCGGCAGCGATGAGCGCCTTCCGGATGCTCTCCGACGCCGGCTACGTGCTGGGACCGATCGTCCTCGGCCTCATCACCGACCTGTTCGGGGCCGACGTGGCGCTGGCCACCGCGGCCGTACTGCTGGCCGCGGCAGCCGCGTCGTTCGGTCTGTGGGCGCCGGAGCCTCGCCGCTGACTACTGCAGGGGCGAGAACGCCGACGGCATGACGATCTTGGTCTCCTGCGTGATCAGGCGGCCGCCGCCACCGCCGGGCGGCCACACGCCCTTCTTGCGCGCCTCGTCACGGACCTGCATGCGCTGGTCCAGGCTGTTGTAGGCCCAGATGTGCACGAAGCCGTTGGCCTTGCCGAACTCCACGCCGCCCGCGAAGACGACCGGCGACATCTTCGTGCGCTCCCCGATCTTGCCTTCCCAGCCCTTGGCCGTCTCGGCCAGCATGCCCGGCTTCAGCGTGTAGTAGCGGATCTCGAAGAAGGGGCCCATCTTGCCCGGCCGCGGGGCCGGCACGAAGCCGAAGGGCGAGATGATCTCCGAGCGCATGGCCTGGACGAACTCGCCGATCTTCGGTGGCCAGTTCGTGTCCTTCGCCGCCTCGCCCCGGATCTTCGCGCGTTCGGCCAGATCGTTGTACCCCCACACGTGGATGATCTCGTTGAGGGGACCGATCTCGGTGTGCCAGAAGGCGGTCAGCTCCGAGTACTTCTTGCGGTACTCGTAGGCATCGCCGAAGCGCTTCTCGACTTCGGCCAGGCTTCCGGGAGCAATCTGATACGTCCGGATCTCGTAAATCACGCTGGACTCCTTTCGGATGGGTCACTGCTCTTCGATTGCCGGTTCGCCCGCGGCGAGGCGCCGCTCACCAGGGTCCTGCCGGGTCCCCGGCGATGCGCGGTAGTATGCCCCGCCTCCTCGACCTCCGCCAGCCCAAGGTAATCGGAAACATGAGCTACGGGAGTGGCACCCAGCCCGCCTCGAGGGGTGAAGCCCGGGGACATGGTCGAGTTGACCTACCCCAGGCCCTCGCAGTTTCGCTGGACAAGCCAGCGAAGTTATCCGCCGCGCGAGGCGGCGCGCGTCCCCAAATGGCGGTATCATCCCTGGCATGAGAATGTGGACCCGAGTTGATCGTCCCCGGACGGCGGCGACGTGGCAGCCGGCTGTGGTGCTGGGAGCACTGGTCGTGGTCGCGCTGCTCTCCGGCTGCGCCCCCACCGGTGGTGCGACCGACCGCGGCAGCCCGGTGACCGTCACCGATGTGCGGAGCGTCGCCGGCCACTGGAGAGGACTGCTGGAGGTCTCCGGCCGCCGCCAGGAAGACTTCGTCGAGGTGACGATCAGCCCTGACGGGACCTACAAGATGCAGGGCGCGCGCACGATCGGGGAGCTCGATGCCCAGGGCCGCGTCGAGGCGACGGGTGGCATCCTGCAGTTTCGGGGGCCCCGCGCGACGGCGAAGGGCACGCTCTACGCGACGGCGACTCAGCGCACCCTCGTGATCGAGGGCCGAAGCGAGCGCGGCGAGGGCGTGACGGCACGGCTGCACTCCAAGACGCCCTGAACGCGCTGATCTCCGGGTCTCGCCTCACCCTCCTGGACGGGTCACACTTCTGATCCCGGCTCGGCGTGGGTTGTCGCCGCGTGGGTTGTCGCCCCGCCCTCCATCGCGGTGAGCCGCGTCGTCGCGTGCGAGCGAACGAAGGCGACGTGCACCCGCCAGTCATAGGCGTCGCGCTGGCGGGTAGCCGGTACCTCGTGGCAGAGCGGCTGGGCCTCGAGGAAGAGACGGTCGAGCGCGGCGATTTCTGTCCGCAGCGTCCCCGGGTCCTGAGCCGCCACGAGACGCCGCTCAGCATCCCGCAGAGCGACGTAGAGGCGCCCCAAGCGGCGGTCGACCCGCCAGCCCGCTACCTCCGGCAGGAAGCGAACCAGCGGGATCCACAGAATCAGCGACACGGCGAGCACGCGGAGGATCAGCGTCCAGCGAAGCAAGGAGTACGGCAGCATCCGGGAGAGGAACGACTCGCCCTGGGTGAGATAGACCTCCGCCGCCTCGTGCAGCGGCACGTCCACACCCTCGCGACTCGGAAACCGGAACGGGGGGTCGATCAAGCTGCCCGGGCCATGGATCGACTGTGCGATCTTCAAGATCTGCTCGACGACGCGCGGATGGAGATCGGCCCGGCACGCCAGCAGCGCCGTCGGCGCCAGCAAGGTCGTGTCTTTCGCGGGGAGATTGCGGTGCAGATCGACCAGCCCTTCCTGAAGCTTGACCGTCGTGAGCCCCGGAAATTTCCGCGTGTACGCGTGGTCACGGTCAAAGCTGAGCAGCGTGATGTCGGGCCGCCCGAGCAAGTCGGCGACGACCGGATCGCGGTACGATGTCACGAAGAACCCCGCCTGGAGGCGGCCCTGCTGGAGCTGTTCACGGGCCTCCGTGTTGGCCAGCCGCACGATGTTCGGGTCCGTCGGGTCGATGCCGTGCTCGCGCAGCAAGGCCGCCGCCGCCGCTTCCGTGCCGCTGGCGGGCAAGCCGATCGAGATGCGGCGGCCGGCCAGCTCGGAGAGCGAGCGCACGGCCGAGGTTCCCCGATGAAACACCCAGAGCGGCTCCAGATAGACGGCAGCGAGACCGCGTATGCGCGCCTCGGGGTCTGGGACGAGCGAGTAGGTGCCGCCCTGCACGAAGGCCACGTGGACCTCACCCCGGAGCAGTCGCTGGAGGTTGTCGAGCGAGCCGTTGGTCCGGACGACGTCGGTGTGAAGCCCGATGCGGTCGAGGCGGGACACGTACCGGGCGCCGAACGAGTCGTACATCCCACCGGGCTGGCCGGTCGCGAGGATGATCCTCCGCGGAGGGGAAGGACCGCTGACAAGATAGCCGACGAGGACCGTAACCGCGATCAGGACAGCCGCGATGAGCCAGCGCCGATCGCGGATTGATTGCCAACTCACCGGTTCCACCATGGAGGGATGATACGGTCGCGGGCGGCTTCCCATGACGTTTTCGGAAACCTGCAACGCCCGCCCCGGAGGCCCGCGCCCGGACCTTGCGAAGGCGCGGGCGTGGCCGGCGAGCTGCGTGGAATCAGTAGTCACTACGACGACGGTAACCAAGTGAACCCGGGTGCCACTGAGGTCCCAATGGAGGAGCTGACGTACAATCCTCGCGTGACATCGATAGAAGGATTAGTGATGAGGAGCGATTGGGCATGCGCTTACTCTGGTCGGCTGGCCGTCAGGTAGCAAGTTCGCTCGCCGTGCTCGTGACGCTCGGGGGGTGCGCCAGCCTGGCCGTCCGACCGTGCGATACGATCGCGGACCGCGACGGCAAGTATTTCGGCCGCTTCTTCCTCGGCGTGGCCACCGTGGGCCTCTCGGAGGTGACCATCCAGCAGGAGGAGGTACGCCAGGCCTACGAGGGCTCTCCGGGCTGCCCGCCGCCACCGGGAGTGAACGTTGTGTCGGCTTCAAGACCGAATTCGGCCAGCGGCCAATCCGTCTCGGTAGGCACCCTCGTCAACGGCACGTCATGGGCGATTGTCGTCTATCTGAACCAGGACCCCGATATGCCTGGGACAGCACCGTTGACCGTTCTTTGGCCAAAGGCCGACATCCGTCTTGCCTTTCAATCTGGACAACACCACCTGGTGGCCCGCCCGACCGGCGCGGCGCCCGGCGATCTGCCACGAGTCACCTGGAGCCGGCAGATCGAGATCGACCCGCGAGTGCGGGGGTTCAAGCTCGAGTTCAACCAGGCGGATTTCAGGTGACCACCAAGCTCGACTGGTTGGGCATTGGGAGAACGCGTCCTCGCGCTTCAACCGAGCGTTCCGCATCCCATCGCAGGAGTTCTGGAAGCGATGACCGATCAGTCGCACGGACTCGCCCGTCTGCCGCGCGACCGTCTCCCTAATCGGTAGAGGTCGGGCCCGAGGGGCGGCAGAGCGCGGCGCGCCTCCATCTACGTCGACAGGATCCTCAAGGGAACGAAGCCCGCCGATCTGCCCGTCGAGCAGCCGACCAAATTCGAGCTGGTCATCAACCTCAAGACCGCCAAGGTGCTCGGACTGACGGTCCCGCCCTTGCTGCTGGCGCGGGCGGATCACGTGCTCGAGTGAGTGGGCGGTCGCGGCCGCGTCGTCGCGGGTGCGGTAGTATGCGCCATCGTGCTCCGCCAGGGAGGATACTCATGACCGGTCGTTCGCTGTCGTCCCTCGCCGTCGGCCTCGCCACCCTGCTCGTCGTGCTGGGTGTGGCCGGCCCCCTCACCGCCCAGGCGCCCAAGCGCGGGGGCATCCTCAACGCCATGCTGATCGAGAACCCGCCCGGCTTCTCGATCCACGAGTCGGCCACCATCGCCGGCGTGTGGCCGGTGGCGCCGTGCTTCTCCAACCTGGTCATCTTCGATCCGCTCAAGCAGGTGAACACGACGGAGACGGTCATCCCCGAGCTGGCCGAGAAGTGGTCGTGGCAGGACAACTACCGCAATCTGGTGTTCTTCCTGCGCAAGAACGTCAAGTGGCACGACGGCCAGCCGTTCACCGCGAAGGACGTCAAGTACACCTACGACGTCGTCCGCGAGGCGGCCGACGCCCCGGCCAAGCTGCGCCTGAACCCACGCAAGGACTGGTACGCCAACGTGGAGGCGATCGAGGCGCCCGAGCCGCACACGGTGGTCTTCCGCCTCAAGCGCCCGCAGCCCTCGCTGCTGCTCATGCTGGCCTCCGGCTACTCGCCCGTCTACCCCGCCCACGTGCCGCTCAACGACCTGCGCCAGCGCTGCGTGGGCACCGGCCCCTTCAAGCTCAAGCAGTATCTGCCCGGCACCATGGTCGAGCTGGAGCGCAACCCGGACTACTTCGTCCCCGGCCGGCCCTATCTGGACGGCATCCGCTACCCGATCATCACGGAGCGTGGCACCCGGCTGGCCGCGCTGCAGACCGGCCGCCTGGACACCTCGCAGCCGCTCGAGATGACCAAGACGATGGCGGAGACGCTCAAGCAAGGGGCGCCCTCCCTCGTCGTTCGCGTCATCGGCCAGAACGGCAGCGACAACGTGCTGGTGAACCACAAGCGGGCGCCGTTCGACAATCCGGCCGTGCGCCGGGCCGTCAACTTCGCTCTCGACCGTTACGCCTACGTCAAGGGCGTACGTCACGACGGCGCCATCGTCGGCTCCGCCCTCATGTCACCGCCCCACGGCAGCTGGGGCCTGCTCGAGAAGGATCTCAAGGCGCTGGCCGGCTATCGCGACCCCGCCCGCGACAAGGCCGAGGCGCGCCGGCTCCTCGCCGAGGCCGGCTTCGGGCCCGGCAAGCCGCTCCGGGTCGACCTCACCACGCGGAACATCGCCATCTACGTCGACCTCGCCTCGTTCGTGGCCGATCAGCTCCGTCAGGTGGGCGTCGAGGCCATCGTCAAGCAGGTCGAGTCGGCGCAGTACTTCCCCGCGCTGGCGCGGCGGGAGTACCAGATCGGCGCCAACCTCACCGCCTCCGGCATCGACGACCCCGACGGGTACCTGTTCGAGAACTACAAGTGCGGCGCCTCGCGCAACTACACCGACTACTGCGACGAGGCGATGGACCGGCTCATCGAGCAGCAGTCGGGCGAGCTCGATCGGGCCAAGCGGCTGAAGCTGGTCTGGGACATCCAGCGCAAGCTCGAGGCCGACGTCGCCCGGCCGATGCTGGGCTGGCGCAACGAGTACTTCACCCACTGGCCGTATGTGAAGAACCTGCTGCCTCAGAACTCGCTCTACAACTACGCGCGGATGCAGGAGGTGTGGCTCGACAAGTAGCCGGCACCCCGCTTGCAGTTTCCCGGGGGATGGCCATCAAGCGAAGCGAGCCCCAGGCGAGCGTGGCCGAGGTACTCGACCGGGTGCTCGACCGCGGCATCGTGATCGACGCCTGGCTCCGGGTGTCGGTGGCGGGCATCACGCTGCTCGACGTGGACGTGCGCGTCGTCGTAGCCTCGATCGAAACCTACGTCCGCCATGCGGAGGCGGTGGGGGACACCGACGTCGTCGCCCGCCCTCTCGCAGCGCTCGAGGCCGCTCCGGCCATAGCCCCTCCCCGAGCCGTGACCCGGCCCGCGCGGCGGCCCCGGCGTCGCCTGCGCTGCGAGGCTGGCTGCACGTTCATCCGCCGCGCGCGGCACTGCCCTGCCACGGTGCGCTGCCCGGCCGAGCCCGGGCGCTCGTGCCCGGTGACCGCCGTTCCCACCACCGTCTGACGGTCTCGACCGGTCCGGCGCTGACGTCACGACGCTGACGGCCGATCCGGTCTATCATCGAGCGTTCCTGTAGCAGCCCACGAACCTTCACGCTTTCACAATTGGGAGGCCCTTGAGATGACGCATCGAGTCGTCCGTCCGGTCGTCGCCGTCCTCCTTCTGATCCTGGTCGCCGGCGCGATCGGTAGCCCCGCGCTCGCCGCCCCCGAGCCGGGCACCATGGTAATCGGCCTGCACGTGACGCTGGTCTCACGCTGGCTGGATCCCGGTGAGACCGAGGCGCTCATCACCCCCTTCATGGTCCTGTACCCTCTGCACGACGCGCTGCTCAAGCCGATGCCGGCCGGGATCAGCACGCCGAGCCTGGCCGAATCGTGGACGGCGTCCAAGGACGGGCTCAGCTATGAGTTCGTCCTGCGCAAGAACGCCAAGTTCCACAACGGCGACCCGGTGACGGCCGAGGACGTGAAGTTCACCTTCGAGCGGTACAAGGGCGCCTCGGCCAAGGTCCTCAAGGACAAGGTCAAGGAGGTCCAGGTGCTCGCGCCGACCCGCGTGCGCTTCGTCCTCAAGGAGGCGTGGCCCGACTTCATCGCCTTCTACGGCACCTCGGCCACCGGGGCGGGCTGGATCGTGCCCAAGAAGTACATCGAGAAGGTGGGCGACGACGGCTTCAAGAAGGCGCCGATCGGGGCCGGCCCCTACAAGTTCGTCTCCTTCAATCCCGGCGTCGAGCTGGTCATGGAGGCGTTCCCCGACTACTGGCGCAAGGCGCCGTCGGTCAAGCGCCTGGTGATGCGCTCGATCGTGGACGAGACGACGCGGGCCGCCGCCGTGAAGGCCGGGGAGATCGACGCCGCCTATCCTCTTCGGGGGCGCCGTCGCCGAGGACCTCAAGAAGACGCCGGGCATCCAGGTGGCGGCGCCGCTGCTCTACGGCATCTACTGGCTGGACTTCCTCGAGCGGTGGGACCCGAAGTCGCCGTGGAACGACCGCCGCGTGCGGCTGGCGGCCAGCCTGGCCATCGACCGCGACGCCATCAACCAGGCCGAGATGCTCGGGTTCGGCAAGCCGGCCGGCGCCTTCGTGCCGCCGCAGTTCGACTTCGCGCTGACGGTGGAGGCCCCGCGCTACGACGTCAAGCGGGCCAAGCAACTGCTGGCCGAGGCGGGCCACGCCAACGGCTTCGACGGCGGCGACCTCACCCCGCTGCCGCCCTACACCTCGCTGGGCGAGACGGTAGCGAACTTCCTCGGCGCCGTCGGCATCCGCACCCGCGTGCGGACCATGGAACGGGCGACGTTCATGAGCAACTGGCACGACAAGAAGCTCAAGGGGCTGGTCATCGGCGCCACCGGTGCGGCCGGCAACGCCGCCGCTCGCCTCGAGCCGTTCATGACCCGCGGCGGCATGTACGCCTACGGCTCGCTGCCGGAGATCGACGAGCTTTTCCAGCGGCAGGCCCGGGAGCTGGACCGCAAGCAGCGCGAGGCGCTGCTGCACCAGATCCAGAAGATGGTCGTGGACCAGGTGCAGGTGGCGCCGATCTTCCAGCAGGCATTCCTGTGGGGCATCGGCCCGCGCGTGGACGCAGTCCACCGCGGGAATGATCCAGGGCTTCCCCTACGTGGGCCCCGCCGAGGAGCTGAAGCTCAAGTAACGCCGCCCGGGCCGGCGCCGCTACCCGCCGTAGAAGACCTTGTCGCCGAGGTCCTTCAACCACAGGGTGGCGTCGTCGGCCCGGCCCTCGGGCGCCTTCGTGAGCCCGGCCTCGACGACCTTGCCGACGAAGATGGAGTGATCGCCCATCTCCACCGTCGTCTCCAGCGTGCACTCGATGTAGGCCGGCGTGTTGGTGAGGATCGGGCGCGCCGGTCTTGCCCGCGCGGAACGGCTCACCCGAGATCGTCTGCCCCTGCCGCTCGGCCGGCTTGAAGAACGTGAAGGCCATCGCCTGCTGGCCCTTGCCGAGCACGTTGAGCGCGAAGGCCTTCGACTCCTTGATGAGGGCGTGGCCGTGGGCGTCGGTCTTGACACCCACCACGACCAGGGGCGGCTCGAACGAGGCTTGCGTGACCCAGTTCACGGTGCCGGCAGAGACGCGATCACCGCTGGCGGCGGTCAGCACGTAGAGCCCGTAGGGAATCATCCGCAGCGTCGTCTTCTTCGTATTGGGGTCCATGGATTCCTCCTCGGCGCTTCGGAGCATATACTACCGCTAACCCAGGAGGACGCCATGCCCGTCAGCGAGCTCAACCACTACTTCGTGCGCGCCAACGATCTGGAGCAGACGAAGGACTTCTATTGCGACGTGCTTGGCTTCCAGGTGATGCCGCGGCCGAGCTTCCCGTTCCCCGGCTACTGGCTCGGCGTGAACGGCAAGATCCAGGTCCACATGGGCCCCGACGGCATCGCCAACTCCGAGCTGTACTACCTCGGAACTCCGAAGAACGCCGTCACCGACCACGCCGGCGTCGTCGACCACATCGCGTTCGTGGCCACCGAGCCGGGTGGGTTCATCCGGCGCTTCAAGGAGCGCGGCCTCGACTTTCAGCCGCGCTCGCTGCCCGAGTTCGATCTCTACCAGATCTTCGTCAAGGACCCCAACGGCCTCACCATCGAGCTGAACTTCTTCGGCCTCAAGGACGTCACCGACTGGGGCGGCGAGGACTACTCGAAGATGCCCCAGGCAGCCGGGATGCGGGCGTGACGTCGACCGGCTTCACCGCTGTCACCCTCGACGAGGCGGTGCGGCGGGCGCGGGCCCTGGCGCCCGCCCTGCGCGAGCGGGCCGACCGGGCGGAGTCGGAACGCCAGATGGAGAAGGACACGCTGGCCGACCTGCACCGGGCCGGTCTCTTCCGCTTCCACCAGCCCCGGCGGTGGGGCGGCATGGAGCTGCCGTTCGTAGCGATCTTCGACGTTCCCTTCGAGATCGCCCGCGGCTGCGCCTCCACGGCGTGGAACGTGGCCAACCTCGGCATCCACCACTGGATGCTGGCGCTCTACGACGAGCGGGCCCAGGCGGAGATCTGGGGCCCGGACCCCGACGCCCTCATCGCCTCCGGCATCGCCTACCCGCAAGGGAACGGCCGCCGCGTGGACGGCGGCTTCGTCGTGAGCGGCTTCTGGAACTTCTCGAGCGGCGTCGACCCGGCCACCTGGAACATGCTGGCGGTCACCGTGCGCGACGGCGACCGCGTGGTCGATCACCGCATGTGCCTGGTGCCGCGCGGCGAATACGAGATCGTCGACGACTGGCACGTCGTGGGGATGCGCAGCACGGGATCCAAGTCGGTCCGGGCCAAGGACGTGTTCGTGCCCGAGTACCGCGCCCTCTGCATGTACCTGGCCCGCGGAGGGACGGAGTTTCCCGGCGCCGGCACCAACCGCAACCCGCTGTACCGCATCCCGCTCTCTGCGCTCGGCTCCCACTGCCTGGCGGCGGCGGGTGTCGGCAACGCCCAGGCGGCGGTCGACCTCACGATCGGGGCCATCAAGGAGCGCAGCACCAACTACACGGGGCTGCGCATGCGCGACTTCCAGGCGGTACAGCTCCGGGTGGCCCGCGCCGCGGCCCAGGTCGACGCCGCCCGGCTCAGCATTCGCACGGACTGCCTGGACGCCGAGCGCATCGCCCAGGAGGGCCGGGCGCCGACGCTCGAGGAGAAGCTGCGGTTCAAGCGCAACGTGGCGTGGGCGATGGAGCAGTGCACGGAGGCCATCGACTCCCTGCACGCGCTCGCTGGCGCCAACGGCATCTACGACCGCTACCCGATCCAGCGCCTCTTCCGCGACCAACACGCGCTCTCGGCCCACATCGGCTTCAGCTGGGATGCGCAGGCGGGGCCGTGGGCGCTGGTCGCGATGGGTGGGGAGTTCACGAGCCCGACCATGTAGCGCCTCCGCGCGCAGCAGCCCGGACGCTCATTCGTGCCGGAGGGCTTCGATGGGGTCGAGGCGGGCGGCTCGGCGGGCGGGGTAGAGGCCGGACAGGACGCCGACGGCCGCGGCAAAGAAGAACGCGACGGCGATCGTGTCGACGGCGATCAGCGTCTGCCACTCGGCGAAGTAGGTGATCGCGTGGGAACCGCCGACCCCCAGGGCGATGCCGATCGCACCACCGATCAACGAGAGGGTGAGGGCCTCGACCAGGAACTGCGTGAGGATGTCGCGACTCCGCGCCCCGACCGCCATCCGGAGCCCGATCTCGCGGGTCCTCTCGGTCACGGACACCAGCATGATGTTCATGATCCCGATACCGCCGACGAGCAGCGAGACGGAGGCGACGGCGGCCAGGAGATAGGTCATGATCTGGGAGGCCTCCCGATACTTCTCCTGCACCTCATCGGGATTGCGAAGCGTGAAGTCGTCGTCCTGCTCGGGCAGCAGGCGGTGCCGCTGGCGCAGGAGGCCCCGGATCTGCGCCTCCGCCTCGACCATGTCCTCGCCCTCCCGCACCTTCGCCGTGATCACCCAGATCGCCCGCGCCTTGCCCGTGACCCGGCCGAAGAGCTTCTGCCGTGCGGTGGACAGCGGAATCATCACGATTGTCGTCCTGGTCCCAACCCGACGTGCTCTGCCCCTTGCGCTCCAGCACCCCGATGACTGTGAACGGCACCCGGCGGATCCGGATCGTCAGGCCGACCGGATCCTCGTCGCCGAAGAGGTGGTAGGCCGCGGTCTGACCGACGAGCACGACCTTGGCCGCCGCGCGGTGGTCGTCGGTCGTGATGGGACGCCCTTCGGGCACGCTCCGTTCCTTCACGTCCAGCCACTCCGGCATGATGCCGCTGACCAGGGTTCCCCAGTTCTGGTTGCCGTGCACGACCTGCATCGTGCTGGCCCACGTGGCCGCCGCCGCCTGGATGGCCGGGATCTCCGATTGCATCGCCAGGGCATCGTCCTCTGTGAGGGTCACGCCGGTGGCCTGGCCGGCGCGGACGCCCTGGCTCTTATGGTGCCAGCGGTCACGACGATGAGATTGGTGCCGAGGCTCTGGATCTGCTCCGCCAGCCGGGCCTGGGCGCCGGCGCCCACCGCGACCATGGCGATGAGCGCGCCTACGCCGATCACGATGCCGAGCATGGTGAGCCCACTGCGGAGCTTGTTCACGCGGAGGGCACGGGCGGCGCTGCGGGCGTTCTCCAGGACCATACAGACACTTAGGATAGCGCGGCCGGGCCGGGTTGACGCCCCGGCCCGCCGCGCTCGCCGACTACTTCAGGGCGTCGATGCCAGCCTGACCGATCTGGGCGTCCTGCTGGGAGGTGACGCCGGACACGCCGACGGAGCCGATGATCTTGCCGTCGACGACGATCGGGATGCCGCCCTCGAGCACGCTGTAGCCGATGGTCAGCAGCCGCAGGTTGGCGCCCCCCTGCGCGATGAGGTCCTGCAGCGCCTTCGTCGGCCGCCGCAGCGCGACCGCCGAGCGGGCTTTCTCCTTGGCGATCTCGACGCTGCCCCACTGGGTGTTGTCCAGACGCTGGAGCATGACCAGGTTGCCACCGGCGTCCAGGACGACGATCACTACCGGCCAGTTGTTCTTCTTCGCCTCGGCCTCGGCACCGGCCATGACCTTCTTGGCCTGCTCCAGGCTGATCGGGGCGCCGTATGGAGGTGGCGCCTGGGCGGCCGCGGTGGCGGCTGTGAACAGCAGGGCCGCGGCAGCGATCGTGGACAGGAGACTCGTCATCCTCATCGGTGTTCTCCTCTCGGAGCGGTTGGAGTGGAGCGCCGCGCGGGTTAACCGCCTGGGCGGCGCCAAAGTTCCCGGGCGCCGCTGGCCTGACACCTCGAACGGTCAGTCCATCGAGGGCGCCGGGCGCTCACGAGCCGTCGACCGGCATCACGAACACGCGCGTGCGCCGTACGCTGATCCCCTCGTCCTGCAGATCCGGCCGCGCGACCACCAACCGGACACCGTGGCAGGCGGTCACCACGACCATGCTGGCCTCGTGCGCGCGCAGGTACCAGGCCCGGTCGCCCGGCCGGAGGCCGGCGCTGATCCGCAGCCCGACCCATCCGCTGACCGGCCGCCAGCGGGACCGGAGCCCCTGCACCGCTCCGCCCACGACCACGAGCACGACCGCCACCAGCGCGGCCACCTTGACCCGCTCCCAGCCCAGCACCAGCGCGGCGCCCACCCACAGCACGATCCCCATGATGAGGGCGTCGGCCAACCGCAGCCACCGGCGGCGGACAATCCAGCGCGCGACGCTCTCCGGCAGGGGGCGCATCGGCGTCGTCATGGGGCCGATCGTACCGCGTGGCGATGGCCTCCCGGCGCTGATATAGTCCCGGCGTCCCCAGGACGGACAGGAGGGCACCGTGAAACTGCTCTACTTCGACGACTTCAAGCTGGGCGTGCTCAAGGGTGAGTCGGTGGTCGACGTCTCCGCGGCCGTGCAGGACATCCCGCACATCGGGCCGCACGACCTCATCAGCGGCCTGATCGCCCGCTTCGGCGAGTACAGGGGCAAGCTCGAGGCCGCCGTGGCCAAGGGCAGCGGGGTGCCGGTGACCAGCGTGCGCGTCCGGCCCCCGATCCCCAAGCCCTACAACATCGACGCCATGGCCGTGAACTACATGGAGGACGGCACCCGCACCGAGCCGGCCCCGATCAACGCGTTCCACAAGTCGCCCGGCAGCATCATCGGCCCCGGCGACACCATGGTGCTGCCCGACGTCCCCGCCACCATCTTCGAGGGCGAGGCCGAGATGGCCATCGTCATCGGCAAGCGCGCCAGCAACGTGCGGGCGGCCGACGCCATGAGCTACATCTTCGGCTACATGAACTTCATCGACGGCTCGGCGCGGGGCCTGCCGCCGGCCGGCAACATGTTCTACCAGATGAAGTCGCGCGACACCTTCTGTCCCATCGGCCCGTACCTGGTCACCGCCGACGAGATCGCCGACCCGCACCACCTGCAGATCAAGCTGTGGGTCAATGGGCAGCTCATGCAGAACTTCAACACCGACGACATGGCCCACAAGATCCCCAAGTGCATCGAGTGGGTGACCTCGATTCACACCCTCGAGCCCGGCGACATCCTCGCCACCGGCACCAACCACCGGGGGCTGAGCGCGTTCCAGAACGGTGACGTGGTCGAGCTGGAGACCGAGGGGCTGGGGCGCCTGCGCTTCAACATCCGTGACGATCTCAAGCGCACGTGGTCGCGCGAGACGCGCCTGCAGCGCCAGGAGAAGAAGCTGGACCCGCCGACGACGCCGCAGCTCTCGGGTAAGTACGCGCCGGCACCGAAGTAATCCCGGCCACCGGCTGCGAGGGACCTGCGGGCCCCTCGCAGCCGCATGCCACGGAAATGAATGGCTGCTGACTACGTCCGAGCCACGAGGGCGGTCATGCATCGCGGCGAGCGGCTCGCTTCGTCGACAGGATCCTCAAGGGCGCTCGGCCCGGAGACCTCCCCTTCGAACAGGCCACCAAGTTCAGCCTCGTCCTCAACCTTCGAACGGCCAAAGCGCTTGGCGTCACCGTTCCGCCGTCGCTCCTGTCGCGCGCGGATCGGCTGATCGAATGACCGAGACTACCCTTCGCGCAGCGCCGGCAGGACCTCGCGGGTGAAGCGCTCGAGCTGATCGAGCTGGTCGTCACCCACGAACCGCACGCACAGGTCGGTGACGCCGGCCGCGGCGTAGCGTCGCAACGCGGTGATGACGGCGTCGGCCGGCCCCAGCCCCATGGTGCCGCGCGAGTGCACGCCGCCCCCGTAGTAGGCGGCCAGGAATTCGGTGGTGAAGCGCTCGGCGGCCTGCGCGTCATCGTCCATCCGGACCGTGGTGTAGACGCACAGGGGGAACCCGGCCACCGTCCGCCCCCGGCGCGCCGCGGCCGCCTCGGCGTGCTCGCGCACGCTCCGGCACTCCTCGGCGTGGACGTAGGTGGTGATGATGCCGTCGCCCAGCGCGCGCGAACCGGTCGAACTGCGCGGGCAGGAACTCCCCACGGTTGGCGGCGGTGATGAGGACCGGCGGCCCCGCCTCCGTCCACGGCAGCGGGCCGATCGTGTGGTCGGTCAGCGCGTAGTCGTCGCCGCCACGGCTCACCGGCTCGCCGCGCCACAGCGTCCGCCACAGCTCCACGTGCTCCTCCAGCCGCCGCACGCGTCGCTTGTGGTCGGCGCCACACGCCGCCCACTCGCGCTCGGCCGAGGGCAGGCTCCAGCCCACGCCGAGGCCAAGGACGACGCGGCCGCGGGAGATCTGATCAACGTTGGCAATCTGCCCGGCCAGCACGACCGGGTGACGCAACGCCGGCAGCAGCACCGCGGTGCCCAGCCGCACCCGCTCGGTCATGCCGGCCAGGTACGCCAGCGTGGTCAGGGGCTCCAGGCGCGGCTTGGCCACGATGCTGTCGCCGACCCAGACGGCGTCGTAGCCGGCCGCGTCGGCGTGACGGGCCATCGTCCAGCACTCCTCCACCGGCGGCCGCCGCGCCGACTGCATCACCACGCCTCGCGTGGGAATCAGGACCCCGATGCGCATGGCTTGGTAGTGTAAGCGAAGCGAGCGTTCAGGAGGTACCCCATGGCCGATACGTCCGCGCGGGGTCTCGCCCATCTCATCGGCAGCGTCCCGCTGGCGACCACCGAGGCGGTGTTCCGCACGCTGGCCGGCTCGCTCGGCGGCCTGCTCGCCCGCGTGCCCGACGGCGAGACGGGCGAGCGCCGCCGCTGGGTCTGGTGGCAGCGCACCATGCTCGAGCGCCACCCGGCGATGGAGGTGGACCGCGAGGCCGGATTGCTCGAGCTGCGGCAGTGGGACGGCTCGCTGCTGCGTCGCTCCGAGCTGTTGCGCTTCAAGGACGACGTCGATCCCGGCGCGGTGGCGTTCGAGACCGGCTACGCCGGCGCCGCCCTGGATTCGTGGAGGATCTTCGAGCGACTCCGCCGGGACGGCGTCCTGGCCGACGGCGTGCGCTTCCAGGTCTGTCTGCCGACCCCGATGTCGAGCGCGTGCATGTACGTCAGCCCCCGCGCGCAAGACGCCTAC
The DNA here is from genome assembly GCA_963827505.1 of uncultured Candidatus Rokubacteria bacterium. Taxonomy (GTDB): domain Bacteria; phylum Methylomirabilota; class Methylomirabilia; order Rokubacteriales; family CSP1-6; genus AR5. The sequence goes on from CAWHBD010000002.1 coordinate 763,664, forward strand.
CTGGCCACGTACGAGCGCGCCCTGCTTCACGCGCTGCGCGAGATCGTGGCGGGCGTGCCGGCGGCGGCGCTCAGCATCCAGTGGGACATCTGCCAGGAGGTGCTCGTCTACGAGAACTACTTCCCGACGCGCCCGCCCGACTACAAGGAGCGGATCGTCGCCCTGCTCGGCCGCCTCGGTGACGCCGTCCCCGCCGGGGTCGAGCTCGGTTATCACCTCTGTTACGGCAGCCCGGCCGATCAGCACCTGGTGATGCCGAAGGACACCGCGATCCTGACCGAGCTGGCCAACGCGATCTTCGCCCGCGTGCAACGCCCGGTCGACTTCCTCCACCTGCCGGTCCCGCGCGAGCGCGACGACGCTGCCTACTTCCTGCCGCTGCACGCGCTTCGCCGGCCGGCGCCCACGCGGCTCTACCTGGGCTTGATCCATCACGCCGACGAGCACGGCGACCGCCGCCGCCTCGCCACCGCCTGCCCCGTCACCCCGCGCTTCGGCGTGGCGACCGAGTGCGGCTGGGGGCGGACGGATCCTGCGCGCGTGAGCAGTCTGCTGGACAGTCATCGGCGTGCCGTGGAGTGGCTGGCGCGGTAGGGGCGGCGCGACTACGCGCGCACGGCGCCGGGGCGCCCGTCTTGCACCACGAACGAGGCCAGCGTGTCGGCCTCGGCGCGCGGCTGGGTGACCGAGCGCATCGCCCGCAGGTCGGCGCGCAGGCGCTGCGGCGTCACCTCGACGCGCACGTACCCGCGACGCGTCGGATTGCCGAAGCGCACGTGCGCGTTGTCGGCCACGATCGCGTCGACGTCCTCCTGCTTGCGGCGGTTCTGCGAGGAGATCGAGGTGCCCACGATCTCCGAGGCCACCACGGGCGACCTGGCGTCGTCGAAGTCGGGCTTGAGGTCGGTCACCCAGAACATGTGCACGTCGCCGCCGATCACGACCGGGTTGGCGGGCTTGCGCGTGCCCAGGTAGTCGAGCAGGCGGCGGCGCGCGGCCGGGTAGCCGTCCCAGCCGTCCGTCCAGAACTGCTGGCCGGCGCCCGGCTTGCTATCGAGCTGGGCCATGAGTGTCTGCTGCCCGATGACGTTCCAGCGGGCGGCCGATCGGTCGAGGCCGGTCTCGAGCCACCGGTCCTGGACCTCGCCCAGCATGGTGAGGCGCGGATCCAGGCGCTCGGAGCAGGCTTCGGCGTCGGTGACGGCCGAGCCGCCGCCGCCCGGCCCCACGCAGGCCTGATGGGAGCGGAACTGCCGATCGTCGAGCATGTGAAACTGCACGAGCGTTCCGAACCCGACGCGGTGATAGAGCCGCATCTGCGAGCCCAGGGGCACCATCTGGCGCCGCAGGGGCATGTGCTCGTAGTAGGCCCGGTAGGCGGCAGCGCGCCGGAGCAGGAACCACTCGCGCGGGTGGGCGAACTGCGAGCGGTCGTCGGCGTAGTCGTTGGCCACCTCGTGGTCGTCCCACGTGAAGATCCACGGGCACGCCTGATGGGCCGCCTGCAGATCGGGGTCGGTCTTGTAGAGCGCGTGGCGAATGCGGTAGTCGTCGAGCGTGTGCGGCTCGGGGGCGCCGTGCTTGCGCACGTGGTCACGACCCCACGATGATTCGTAGATGTAGTCGCCCAGGAAGACGACCAGGTCGAGGTCGTCGGCCAGCAGGCGGTGGTAGGCACCGTAGTAGCCCTGCTCGTACTGCTGGCACGAGGCAAACGCGAAGCGGAGGCGGTCGACCGCGGCGTTGCCCGCCGGCGCCGTGCGCGTGCGCCCGACCACGCTCACCTGCCCGCCGGCGCGGAAGCGATACCAGTACCAGCGGCCGGGCTCGAGCCCCTCGACCTCGACGTGCACGGAGTGCGCCCACTCCGGCGTGGCCGTGGCGGTGCCGCGCTGGACGACCTGGCCCATGCGCTCGTCGCTGGCGACCTCCCACTCGACCGGCACGACCTCGGGCGACATCCCCCCGCCCGGCTGCAGCGGCGCCGGCGCCAGCCGGGTCCACAGAACGACGCCGCTCGGCAGCGGATAGCCGGAGGCGACACCAAGCGTGAACGGTGAGGCGGCGAACCGGGGCTGGGCGCCAGCGCGGCGGGGAATCGGCGCCAGCTGCGTGGCGCCGAGCGCCAGCGCTCCCGAGAGGAATTGCCGCCGCCCGAGTCTCACCGCTCGCCTATCTTCCGCCACGCCACCGGCGGCGGCCGGGGGCGCCGCGACCACCGGCGGCTCCGCTACGACGCACCCCGACAGCAGCCCCCCCACGACGATCGCCAGCATCGCCATGCGCGACACCCGCATGCTCACGTGTTCTCCTCCGAGCGAGCGAATCGCTGCTTACGTGTAAGACGCGGGGCGCGGCTGGACGTTTACGGACCTTCAGACCTGCCCCTCCCACGAGGGCGCGGCCACCTGGCGCCAGCGGGCGCGGATGTGCTCGAAGTCGGCGGCGGGCAGCGGCCCCTTCGCCAGCAGCGCGGCGTTGGCGGGCCAGCGCTCCGGCTTCGTGGTGCCAACGATCGCCGTGTGCACACCGGGTGCGGCCAGCGTGAAGCGCAGGGCCGTCGCCACCGCCGCGTCGCCCTTCAGGAAGTCGTAGTCGAGCGCGCGCAGGCGCGACCAGTAGTCCTGGTAGTAGGACTCGGCCGGCTTGCGCGTGTAGCGCCACGCCACGTTCGCCAGCGGCCGCTTGGCGATCACCCCCACGCCCCGCGCCCGGGCCACCGGCAGCGTGAGGTCGAGCGCCTGCTGGTCGGCAATACTCACCGAGGTCTGCAGCGTGTCGAAGCGTCCGCACTCGATCGCATAGCGCGCGGCCTCGCCGTCGCCGCTATAGCCGACGTAGCGCGTCCAGCCCCGCTCGCGCGCCCGCTCCAGCGCCTCGATGACGTCGCCCTTGCGCAGCTGGGCCAGCGAGCAGCTGTGGAGCTGGATGAGATCGACGTGATCGGTGGCCAGACGCTTCAGACTGCGCTCGAGGCTCTTGAGCAGCGCGGCCGGCCGCCAGTCGGCCCTCCCCCACCCGCCCGCGTGGCCGCACTTGGTGAACAGATGAACCCGGGCCCGGTGGGCACCGAGCGCCTTGCCGATCAGGACCTCGCTGTCCTCGTAGCACTCGGCCGTGTCCACGACGTTGAGCCCGGCGTCGAGCGCGCCCCCGAGCAGACGCTCGACGGTGCGGGCGCTCGCCCGCTCGTAGCCAATCTCCGAGCCGCCGAAGCCCAGAATGCTCGCGTGCATGTCGGTCCGACCAAGTTGTCGCTGCTCCATGCGCCCAGAATACCCCTCCCCCTGGCGGCGTCTAAGCTCCCAGAACCAGCCGGGTGGCCGGCAAGGAGGACCTGCGATGAAGACCGTGGCTGCGCTCATGGTGGTGGCGCTGCTGCTGATCCCCGGGATCGCGCTGGCCGACTCGGCCACCGACGCGGCCCTGGGCCTCGGTGCCTTCGCGGTGTTCAACCAGATCATCTCGGGCACGGGCATCTTCGGCGGGGTGGCCCCGCGGCCGGTCATCGTGGCGCCGCAGCCCGTGTACGTCGGCCCGGCGCCCGTCGTGGTCGCGCCGCCGCCTCCGCGGTACATCGTCGCGCCGCGGCCGGTCGTGGTGGCGCCGGCGCCGGTGTTCGTGCGGCCCGCGCCGGTGTACGTGTACGGGCAGCATCCGCGCGGGTTCTCGCGCGCTCACGGCCATCCCGGCCACTGGAAGCACGACCGCCGCTGGCGCTAGCCGCCATTCACCGCATCAAGCCGGCGCTCCGGGCCACGCGTCGCACGCCCGGAGCGCCGGCGCCGTCCACCCCCGCCCGCCTCTCCCGGTTCACCGTCACGAGCCCGCCGGTCTGCGGTACTGTAGACGGCCGGAACCCAAAGGAGAGGCGCATGAAGATCACGCACGTCACCACGCGCATCCTGCGCACGCCCGCCGACAACCCGCTGGTGGTCGGTCTGCCTGCCCCCACTGACACACGCGAGTTCGTCACGCTCGAGCTCGGCACCGACCAGGGCCTGGTGGGCATCGGCCTCACCTTCTTCGGCGGCGCGCTCACGCCGGCGCTCAAGGCCGCCGTGGACGGCCTCGCCGGGCTGATCGTCGGCGACGATCCGACGCAGGTGGAGGCGATCACCGCCAAGTGCCGGCGCGCCGCCGGCAGCTCCGGCCCCGGCGGCATCTTCACCCTGGCCCTCTCGGCGGTGGACATCGCGTGCTGGGATCTCAAGGGCAAAGCCCTCGGCCACTCGGTGTGCGCGCTGCTCGGCGGCCTGCGCGAGCGGGTGCCCACCTACGCCAGCGGGGCCCTGATGCGGCCGCACTCGATCGACTACCTTGCCAAGGCCGGCCTGCGGCTACGCGACATGGGCTTCCGCCAGATGAAGATGCAGTGCGGCAGCGAGCCGACTCTGGGCGCCTCGATCGAGCGGGTGCGGGTCATGCGCGAGGCGATCGGCCCCGACATCGATCTCATGTGCGACATCAACCAGCTGTGGAGCGTGAACCAGGCCATCGAGGTCGGCCGCCGCATCGAGCCCTACCAGCTCTTCTGGCTGGAAGATCCGACCACCCACGACGACTACCCGGGGCTGGCCCGCATCGCCGACGCGCTCGGCACGCCGATCGCCGCCGGCGAGTATCACTACGGCATCACGCCCTTCCGTCACCTGCTCGAGCACCGCTCGATCGACATCGTGATGATCGACCTGCTGAGAGCGGGCGGCATCACCCAGTGGATGAAGATTGCCGGCATGGCCGAGGCCTTCAACCTGCCGGTGGTCAGCCACCTCATTCCCGAGTTCCACGTCCACCTGATCGCCGCCATTCCCAACGGCCTCACCGTCGAGTACATGCCGTGGACGCTACAGCTCTTCGAGGAGACGCCGGCGCTGGACAAGGGCCACCTCGTCGTCCCCAGCAAGCCCGGCCTCGGCCTGGCCTTCGACCAGGGCGCGCTCAAGCGCTACCAGGTCGCCTGAGGGGAGGCTGCCGCGCATGGCTCTCGATCCCCGGCGATTCGAGTCGCTGCAGTGGCGGCTGGTGGGACCGCACCGCGGCGGCCGCGTGGTCGCGGTGGCCGGTCACCCGACCGAGGCGATGACCTTCTACTTCGGCGCCTGCGCGGGCGGGGTGTGGAAGACGACCGACGGCGGCACCTACTGGGAGAACGTCTCCGACGGCTTCTTCGAGACGGCGGCGGTGGGGGCGCTGGCCGTCGCCCCGTCGGATCCCAACGTCATCTACGCCGGCACCGGCGAGGCGTGCATCCGCGGCAACGTCTCGCACGGTGACGGCGTCTACCGCTCCACCGACGGCGGCCGCACCTGGGTGAACCGCGGCCTGCGCGACACCCGCCACATCGGGCGTGTGCGCGTGCACCCCAGCGATCCCGATCTGGTCTACGTCGCCGCGCTCGGCCACGCCTGGGGTCCGAACCGTGAGCGCGGCGTGTTCCGCTCGCGCGACGGCGGGGCGAGCTGGGAGCAGGTCCTCTTCAAGAGCGAGGGTGCCGGGGCCGTCGACCTCTGCCTGGACGCGCACAACCCGCGCATCCTCTACGCCGCGGTCTGGCAGGCTCAGCGCACGCCGTGGGGCATGTCCAGCGGCGGCCCCGACTCGTCGCTGTGGAGGTCGACCGACGGCGGGGACACCTGGACCGACATCTCGCGCAATCCCGGCCTGCCGTGCGGCGTGCTGGGGCGGATCGGCGTCGCCGTGTCGCCGGCCGACGGCCGGCGCGTCTACGCCGTGATCGAGGCCGACGACGGCGCGCTGTTCCGCTCCGACGACGGCGGCGCCACCTGGCAGCGCGGGAGCGAGGAGCCGGGGCTGCGCGGCCGTCCCTGGTACTACATGCACGTGTTCGCCGACCCCGGCGACGTCGACACGGTGTGGGTGGCTGACTACTCGCTGTGGAAGTCGATCGACGGCGGCAAGACGTTCGGCGAGGTGGCCACCCCGCACGGCGACAATCACGACCTCTGGATCGATCCCGCCGACCCGCGCCGGATGATCGAGGGCAACGACGGCGGCGCCTGCGTGTCGTTCAACGGCAGCGGGTCGTGGTCGTCGATCTACAACCAGCCGACGGCGCAGTTCTACCACGTGTGCGCCGACGACCAGCGCCCCTACCGGATCTACGGCTCCCAGCAGGACAACTGGGCGATCAGCCTGCCGAGCCAGTCGCACCGCGGGGCGATCGCCGCCATCGACCAGGTGCAGCCCGGCGGCGGCGAGAGCGGGTACATCGCCGTGAAGCCGGGCGACCCCAACATCGTGGTCGGCGGCTCGATCGGCACCGGGCCCGGCATGGGCCGGCTCATCCACTACGATCACCGCAGCGGCCAGGAGCGCATCATCAGCGTGTGGCCCGAGCAGTACGGCATGGGCAATCCGCCCGCCGACCATCGCTACCGCTTCCAGTGGACGTTCCCGGTCTTCTACTCGCGCTGGGACCCGCGCGAGCTGTGGATCGCCGGCAACCGGATCTTCCGCTCGGTCGACGAGGGCCATACGTGGGAGATCCTCAGCGAGGACCTCACGCGCAACGACCCGAGCAAGCTGGGCCTGTCGGGCGGTCCCATCACGCGCGACAACACGGGGGCCGAGGTCTACTGCACGATCTTCGCGCTGGCCGAGTCGCCGCGCGAGCGTGACGTGCTGTGGGCCGGCACCGACGACGGGCTCGTCCACCTCTCGCGCGACCGCGGCAAGACGTGGCAGGCGGTGACGCCGCCCGACCTGGGCGAGTGGGCGCTGGTCAGCGTGCTGGAGCCCTCGCCCCACGACGCGGCCACCTGCTACGTGGCGGCCACCCGCTACAAGCTCGACGACACCCGCCCGTACCTGTTCCGGACGGGCGACTACGGGCGCACGTGGACGCGCATCACGGCCGGACTGCCCGAGGGCGAATTCACGCGCGTCATCCGCGAGGACCCGACGCGCCGGGGCCTCCTCTACGCCGGCACCGAGAGCGGCGTGTGGGTCTCGCTCGACGACGGCGGCGCTTGGCAGCGCCTGCGGTCCAACCTGCCGGTGGCGCCGATTCACGACCTGATCGTGAAGGACACCGACCTCGTGGTCGCCACCCACGGCCGCGCGTTCTGGATCCTCGATGACCTCACGCCGCTGCACCAGATGGCGGCGGCGATGCCCGACGACGACGCCCACCTGTTCCCGCCCCGTCCGACGGTGCGCTGGCGCGCGTATCGAGGCCATGGCTCGAAGCCCGGCCCCGGACGCGAGGTGGCGTATCGGATGGTGGGGTCGATCGGCTACGCCTACCGGCTGGTCGAGACGCCCACCGGCGAGAAGAAGGAACAGCCGCTCGACGCCGGCGAGAACCCGCCGAGCGGCGTCATCGTCCACTACTGGCTGAAGGAGGCGCCCGCCGGCGACGTCGTGCTCGCGTTCCTCGACGCCGGCGGCCGCGAGCTCCGCTCGTTCACGAGCCGCCGCCAGCCCCCCGCCGCCGTACCGGTGGCGACCTCGCTCAGCGCGGCTGGTGGCGAGTCGGCGCCGGAGGCCAAGCCCGAGCTCACCGGCGACGACGAGCCGCGCCCCACCAAGCAGGCCGGCGCCAACCGCTTCGTCTGGAACCTGCGTGGTCGCGACGCCACCAAGCTGCCTGACAACAAGGGACGCGGCGGCACCGTCGAGATGCTGGCGGCCCCCCGCGTGCCCCCCGGCACCTACCAGGTGCGGCTCACCGTCGGCGGCCGCACGCTCACGCAGCCGATCGAGATCGTGCGAGACCCACGGGGCCCGGCCACCGACGACGATCTCCGCGAGCAGTACGCGTGGGCCACCCGGAGCCACGAGCTGCTGACGCGCGTGCACGACGCGGTGCTGACCCTGCGTGAGGTGCGAGCCCAGGCCGAGACGTGGGCCGGGCGCGCGCAGACGCCACGGGTCAAGGACGCCGCCCAGGCCCTCGCCCGCGCGCTGACGGCGATCGAGGGCGAGCTGATCCAGGTCCGCGCCGACGACCCGCGCATGTTCCCGGCCAAGCTCAACTCACGGCTGGCCACGGTCGTCACCCTCATCGAGTACTCCGACTCGGCGCCCACCCAGGCGCTCCGCGAGCTGTCCGAGACCCTGGCCGGCCGCATCCAGGCCGAGCTGGCCAAGCTCGACCGGTGCCTGGGCGAGGACGTGCCCGCCTTCAACGCCCTGTGCTTCGACGAGGGCGCGGCGGCGATCGTCGCGCGGTCGCGGTAAGCGCGACACGAGGCCCACACCTAGCCCGAAAGGAAGAGCCGTGCAGACGCCCAAGCCCGTTCCCGAGATCTATCGCCGCCTCGGCGTGCGTCCCGTCATCCACGGCTCCGGCACCACCACCCGCTACGGCGGCTCGATGCTGCGGCCGGAGGTGCTGGAGACGATGCGCGAGGCCTCGCGCGCCCTCGTCAACCTGGACGAGCTGAACGAGGCGGCCGGCGCCGCCGTCGCCCGCATGCTCGGCGCCGAGGCCGCGTTCGTCACTGCCGGCGCCAGCGCCGGGCTCATCCTACAAGCCGCCGCGTGCATCGCCGGCCCCGACCCTGCGAAGATCACGCGGCTGCCCGACACGCGCGGCATGCGCAACGAGATCGTCATCCAGCGGGCGCACCGGTTCGCCTACGACCAGGCCTACCGGGTGGCCGGCGGTGTCCTGGTGGAGATCGGCCTGGCCCGGCGCACGCAGCCCTTCGAGCTGGAGGACGCGATCACCGAGCGGACGGCGGCCGTCGCCCACCTCATCTCGCCCTTCACGAGCCCGCCCGGCATCCTGCCGCTGGACCAGGTGATCGCCATCGCCCACACGCGGGGCGTGCCGGTCATCGTGGATGCGGCCTCGATGCTGCCGCCGCGCGAGAACCTCACGAAGTTCCTGCGCCTCGGGGCCGACCTGGTGAGCTTCAGCGGCGGCAAGGGCATCCGCGGGCCGCAGTCGACCGGCATCCTGGCCGGCCGCCGCGACTTGATCCGGGCGGTGACGCTCAACGCCAGCCCCAACCAGGCGCTGGCCCGAGCGGCCAAGACCTCGAAGGAGGAGGTCTGCGGGCTGGTGACCGCGCTCGAGCTCTTCATGGCCGAGGACGAGAAGGCCGAGATGAAGCGCTACACCGACGCCTGCACCGCGATCGTGGAGGCACTGGGCGAGATCCCCGGCCTGCGCATCGTGGTCGAGCACGATCACGTCAACCGCGTCATCCCCCACGCCGTCGTCTACTTCACGCCCGAGTGGGTCGGCCCCACCCCGCACGCCGTCCAGGTCGCCCTCGCCAAGGGCGAGCCCCACATCTACGTCCAGCAGGGCGCCCACCAGGGCGGCTACGGCGACGAGATCGCCATCGACGCGATCAACCTCCAGCCCGGCGACGAGGCTATCATCGCCACCCGCCTGCGGGAGGAGCTGACGCGCCGCTGAGCGGCGAATCGACACTGTTCGGGGAGATCCCCCCGGCTTGCTAGACTGCGTCCAGGGACAGGAGCGACGCATGCTGCGGGTGACAAGGGTGGCGGTGATGGTGGTGATGCTCGCGCTCGGCCGGCCGGCCGGGGCCCTCGATCAGGACGAGATCACCGCCGCCAAGCAGGCCGAAGCCTGGCTGATCCTGGTCGATCAGCAGAAGTACGCGGACAGCTGGAACGCCGCGGCCACGCTCTTCCGGGACACGGTGGATCGCGGCATGTGGACGGACGCCCTGGGGGCGGCTCGGGGCCCGCTCGGCAAGCTCCTGTCCCGTCGCGTCAAGTCCGTCGAGTCGAAGACGTCGCTGCCGGGCGCGCCGGACGGCAAGTACGTGATCATCCAGTACGACACGACCTTCGAGCACAAGAAGGCCGCCGTGGAGACCGTCACGCCGATGCAGGAAGAGAACGGCGCCTGGAAGGTGACCGGCTACTTCATCAAGTGAGCCGGCGCCGGCTACTTGCTGGTCATCGTCCACACGCCGTCCCAGTCGGCCGGGGGCGGCGTCGCCACGAAGTGCTCGCAGCGCTCGACGTAGATCCGTGACGGCTGGTCGCCGGGATGCAGCGTCAGCGCCTCCTTGAAGCAGGTCAGCGCGTTCTTGAACTCTCGCGCCCGGTAGAGCTGAATCCCCTCGGCGTACCGCTCCACCGTGGGCGACAGGTTCGGAAACACCGTCTCGGTCAGGTGGTCCATCGCCTCGTAGATCGCCACCGGCTCGTGCTTGCCCTGCACGCGGAGCCGATCGATCTCGCGCAGGAGCGCCGGCTGCCGCAGGTCGGCCCGGGTGGCCTCGCTGATCAGGATCTTGGCGCCATAGAACTTGGTGGCGCTCTCCAGCCGCGAGGCCAGGTTGACCGAGTCGCCGATGGCGGTGTACTCCATGCGCCGGGTGGAGCCGATGTTGCCCACCACCACCACCCCGGTGGCGATGCCCACGCCGATGTCGAGCGGCGCCTTGCCGCCCCGGCGGCGGTCGCGGTTGAGCACGCCCAGCGCCACGAACATGAGGTTGGCCACCTCCACCGCGTCGTCGGCATCGTGGGCGCCGTTGAAGGGCACGCCGAACAGCGCCATCACGGCGTCTCCGATGAACTTGTCGAGCACGCCGCCGTGGCTGAGGACCACGTCCACCATCCGCTCGAAGTACTCGTTGAGCATCGACACCGTCTCCCGGGCGCCCAGCGCCTCCGAGATGGCGGTGAAGTCGCGCACGTCGGAGAACAGGATGGAGACCTTCTGGTCCTTGCCGCCCAGCACCGCCTCGCCGGCGGCCAGGAGCTGCTCGGCCACCTCCGGCGACATGTAGCGGGCCATCGTGCTCCGGATGCGCTTCTCGCTCGTGATGTCCTCCAGCACGAGCATGGAGCCGATGTGCTCCTCGTTGATGTCGATCAGCGGGTTGACGGCGAGGTTGACGGAGGCGGTGTCGCTCTCGCCCAGCCGCAGCTCCATCTCGACCGCGATCTCCCGCCGGTTGCTCTGCTTGACCTTCTGGAGGTTCTGCACGACCCAGGCGTTGGGGCCGGTGAAGACGGCGGTGACCGGACGGGCGATGACGTCGCCGCGGGCGGCTTTCAGGATGCGCAGCGCCGCCTCGTTGGCGGTGAGGATGCGGTCGTCGGTGTCCAGGGTGACGATGCCGTCGGTGGTCGAGCGGAGGATGCCCTCGTTGTAGTTGCGCTCGTTGAGGACGTCCTCGAAGAGCTTGGCGTTCTCCAGGGCGATCGTGATCTGGGCCGTGAACGCCCCCAGCCGTGCCTCGTCCCGGGCCGTGAACCGTCCGCCCCGCTTGTTGAGCACCTGGGTGACGCCGATGCAGTCACCCCCCTTGTTGACGATCGGCATGGCCAGGATGCTCTCGGTGTGGTACCCGGTGGCCCGGTCCACCGCCTTGTTGAAGCGGGGGTCGTGGTAGGGATCGGCGATGTTCTCGGTCCGGCGGGACTGGAAGACGGCGCCGGCGATCCCGGTGTCGGGCGCGATGCGGATCTCACGGATTTCCAGCCCCTCCGCCACCCGCGAGAACAGCTCGTTCGTCTTCCGGTCGTACAGGAACAGCGTGCTGCGGTCGGCGCCGAGCAGCTCGGTGGTGGCGTGCATCAGCCGCGAGAGGAGCCGGTCGAGGTTCAGCTCCCCGGCGAGGTCGTGGGAGAGCTGCAGGATGCGCACCTCTTCCCGCAGACTGGCCAGCATCAAGTTGAAGCCCCGGAAGAGCTCGGCGTACTCGTCGGTCGAGCTGAGCTTCAGGTCGTTGTCGAGATCGCCGTGCTCGACGCCGCGCATTGCCTGGGCCAGCCGGGCCGCCGAGCGTGACACCTCGGAGGCGGTGAACACCGACATGGCGAGCGTTCCGACCATGCAGACCAGGACCACCCCGACCGCCCACGACAGGATCGGCCACATCTGCTCGAGGCGGGCGTCGACCCCGAGGCTCAGGAGCAGCCGGTCCACCTTGAAGACGATGCTGCCGGCGAAGAACAGCAGGGGCAGCGAGTTGAGGAAGATGGACAGGTAGAGCAGCTTGCTGCGCAGCCGGATCGCGATGATGCGCTTCTGGTCCTCCAGCTCGACGCGCTCGCAGTACGCCCACAGCCGCTCGACCTGCGGAATGATCCGCTTGGCGATGACGAAGAACTCGGAGATGGCGTGGGCCGGCGAGGCGAACAGGAAGATGCTGAGCGTGAGCCCCACGATCTGCCAGGTGGCGAAGCCCCCATCGGCCACCCGGTTGGCGACGTACAGGCCGAGCCCGGCGCAGAGGGCGGCGGCGGGGCCGTGGAAGAGGGTGACGCGCAGGAAGGAGAAGAACGGCAGGTTCAGCGCCCGCACGATGGCCCGGGAGGCGGCGGCCGACGTCGGGCGCTCGCCCCGATCGAGGGCCTGCAGCACCGTGGTGATCGGCCGGATGTGGCGGGCAATCATGACGATGTCGGGCAGGGTGTAGCAGGGAATGACGAAGGCCGCGATGGCCACGAACAACCCCCACTGGCGCAGGGTGAACTCGAAGCCCAGGAGGATCAGGAAGAAGGTGACGCCGACCGCGGCGGCCGAGGCGAGGACGTAGGTCCAGACGAGGTACCAGAGGAGTCGCGCGGCCGAGGTGCCGGCGGTCACGGCAGCACTCTACGCCAAGCGCCGCCCCCACCGAAACCCCAGGGCCTGGAGCCGGGCGAGCCGGGCGGATCCCTGGGCAGCGCCTCGATCGTCGGAGAATTTGACGGGGCTTAGCCGATGAGAGCTATAGATCCTCACATAGGCACCGTCCTCCACCACGAGATCCCCTCGCCACCAGACGAGATCCCCTACTGACAGACGCACGTGACAGAACCTCGCCGAGGCCTTACGAGAGGATTTGTTCATTGACGCGAGGTGACAAGCACACCATACTGTCGCCGCTCAGATTGTGGAGGGCGCGCAATGAGATTTTCAAACGTTTCCCGTGTGGTCTTGACCGGCGCGATGCTCATGGGACTCCTCTGGCCTCCCGTCACTCTCGCGCAGATATCCGGCGCTCTGGTGGCGAAGGCGGTCTCGGTCCAGGGTCTGGTGGAGGTGCGTCGCGTGGGCCAGGCTTCCTGGCAGCCGGTCCGGCTGAACGACATCTTTTCACCGGGCGATTCCATTCGTGTGCACGAGCGAAGCCGCGCTGACATCGCCATGCTCGACCAGTCGGTGCTCCGGATGAACGCCAATACCGAGATGACCGTCGAGCCGGTCAAGGACCAGAGCACGGGGGTGGTGAACCTGCTGCGAGGTGCGGCGCACTTCTTCAGCCGCGGTCCCCGCAGCCTCGAAGTACAGACACCGTTCACCGTGGCCGGCGTCCGAGGCACGGAGTTCTTCATCGGGCTGGAAGCAGACCGTGCGTTGCTGACGGTCTTCGAGGGCACGGTCGTGGCCCAGAACCCGGCCGGAAGCCTCACGCTGACCAGCGGGCAATCGGCCGTCGCCGAGACGGGCAAGGCCCCGGTGGCGCGCGTCGTGGCGCGTCCACGCGATGCCGTGCAGTGGACGCTGCACTATCCGCCGGTCCTTTATTTCAAGCGGGACGAGTTTCCGGTTGGCACCGACTGGCAGGGCATGGTTCGCCGATCGCTCGAGTCGTACACGGGCGGGGACATCAAGGGTGCGTTTGACGCCATCGCGGCCGCCCCGCCGACCGTCCCTGATCCGCGCTTCTTCACTTACCGGGCGCATCTGTTGCTCACGGTCGGGCGCGTGGACGAGGCCGCCGCCGACATCGAGCGCGCCCTGCGGCTGGCGCCGAGCGACGCCAACGCCCTGGCGCTGCAGACGATCATCGCGATCACCCAGGGTGACAAGACCAGGGCACTGGCCACCGCCCAGCAGGCGGTCCAGTCGTCGCCGAAGTCGGCCACCGCCCACCTCGCTCTCTCCTACGCCCAGCAAGCGCGCTTCGACCTCGAAGGCGCCCGGGCCAGCGCCGAGAATGCCGTGGCGCTGGATCCCAACAACGCGCTGGGATGGGCCCGGGTCTCGGAGCTATGGGCGTCCTTCGGCGAGCTCGACCGCGCCCAGCGCGCCGCTGACCGCGCCGTCGTCCTCGAGCCCAACCTGTCGCGGACCCAGACCGTCCTCGGCTTCGCCTACCTGATGCGCGTCAAGACGAAGGACGCCAAGGCCGCCTTCGAGAAGGCCATCGTGCTCGATCAGGCCGACCCGCTGGCCCGCCTGGGCCTGGGTCTGGCCAAGATCCGCGAGGGCAATCTGCGCGAGGGCGGCCGGGAGATCGAGACGGCGGCCAGCCTCGATCCCTCGAACGCGATCGTCCGGAGCTATCTGGGCAAGACCTACTACGAGGAGAAGCGGACCGGGCTGGACCAGCGCGAGTACGAGATGGCCAAGCAGCTGGATCCCAACGATCCGACGCCACCGTTCTACGACGCCATCGCCAAGCAGACCACCAACCGGCCGGTCGAGGCCCTGCGCGACATGCAGCGGGCGATCGAGCTCAACGACAACCGCGCGGTGTACCGCTCCCGCCTGCTCCTCGATGCTGACGAGGCGGCCCGCAGCGCGAGCCAGGGGCGAATCTACAGCGACCTGGGCTTCCAGCAGCTTGCGCTCGTTGAAGGCTGGAAATCCGTCAACACGGATCCGGCGAACTACTCGGCCCACCGCTTGCTCGCCGACTCTTACGCGAGCCAGCCGCGTCACGAGATCGCCCGCGTCAGCGAGTTGCTCCAGTCGCAGCTCCTGCAGCCGCTCAACACGACGCCCATCCAGCCCCGGCTCGCGGAGAGCAACCTCTTCCTCATCAACGCGGGTGGCCCTGGCGGCCTGTCCTTCAACGAGTTCAACCCGATCTTCAATCGAAACGGCGTGACCCTTCAGACGACCGGTCTCGTCGGCAACAACAGCACGTACGCCGGCGAGGGTGTGATCGGGGGCATCTACAAGAACGTGTCCTTCAGCGTCGGACACAGCCACTTCTCCACCGACGGATGGCGAACGAACGCAGACCAGAAGGATGACATCACGAACGCGTTCGTTCAGGTCGAGCTGACACCGAGCACGAGCATCCAGGCAGAGTATCGCCGTCGACGCCTCGAACACGGAGATGTCGTTCAGCGCTTCTTCGAGGAAGACTTCTTCCCCGGCGAACGAAACACGGAAGACAGGGACTCCTACCGCATTGGCGCGCGTCACGCGTTCTCGCCGAATTCGATTCTCCTTGGCTCGTTGATGTATCAGGACGCCGAGTTCAAGTTGACTGACGACCAGGACGCCTTCCCGGTCACGTCCGTATCTGCCCGGAGGCCCGAGAGCGCGCTCAGCGTCGAGCTTCAGCATCTGTTCCGCTCTCGCTACGTCAACGTGACGAGCGGCGTCGGGTACTTTGACGTTGACGGACGCATCGACCTAGTGACCGGCCTCGATCCCGCATTCGCAGCCCTGGTCGGGCTCCCGCCCGAGCTCCGCGGGCGCACCGGTACCGATCTCCAGCACGTCAACGGATACGGATACGTGTACATCAATCCCCTGAAGAGCCTGAGCTTCACGGCAGGTCTCAGCGTCGATTCGCTGGACGGTGAGTCTCCCGAAGTAGGCGAGACGACGCAGATCAACCCCAAGGCCGGGGTGGTCTGGGAGCCGTTCAAGGGAACGACCCTCCGGGCCGCCGCGTTCAGGGCCGTGAAGCGAACACTGATCACGGATCAGACCCTGGAGCCGACGCAGGTCGCTGGATTCAACCAGTTCTTCGACGACCCGAATGGCACGAAAGCGTGGCTATACGGCGGAGCCATCGATCAGCGCTTCACCAAGGATCTCTTCGCAGGCGTGCAAGTCTCCAAGCGTGAAGGCGAATTCAAAGTCATCGATATCCTCTCGGACCCGAACAATCCCGGCACCACGACGCTCAACGACGACGAGCTCGTGACGCGCACCTATGTTTTCTGGACGCCGCATCCATGGGTGGCGTTGAGAGCAGAATACGTGTTCGAACGATTCACGAGGGACGTCTTCGAGGACCGGTTTGAATTGACGACACATCGGCTCCCCTTGGGGGTGAGCTTCTTCCACCCGTCGGGCATCAGCACCAATCTGACCGCGACGTACTGGAATCAATTCGGAAGGTTCAACCGCCTCTCGGGCGGCGTTGAAGCGGGTGACGATCAGTTCTGGACCGTCGACGCGGCGATCGGCTATCGCTTGCCCCGACGATATGGCTTCATCAGCTTCGGGGTCGCGAACCTGCTCGATCAGGACTTCAAGTTCTTCGATCGCGACGCCCAGAACCCTCTGATCCAGCCGACCAGAACGATCTTCGGCAAGGTGACGCTGGCGTTCCCGTAAGTGTCGCGCATGACGGAACTTGCCGTTGGCGGTGGTCCGTAGCTGACTGCGCCGCGTGAGCACGCGGCGCAGGAAGAAGAAACACAAGGCACCGAGTGAAGTGTGCGCAACACCATAGCGACGCCGCGTTGGGCGGCGGGGAGGATTCACCTTGACACGAGGACGGTTCATCGCACTCTCGATTCTTTTTGTGGGCGGTTTCGGTTTCTTCGGCGTACTCGCGTTCTCTGCTACCGACGCTCATGCGGGGTGTCCGCCACCCACCGGGACGCGTTACATCGGCGGGACGTGCTTCACCGTGAAGGGTGTCCAGATTAGCGCGCAGGTGAATCACACGGGGAACCTCAACCAGAATCCCAAGACATTCGACGCGGCCATTGACGTCACCGGAACTTTCGGTCTCCTGTTCTGCGGGAACTCCGGCGGCAATCAACCGCCCGGCCAGACGTTGGCCCCGATCCAGGGGCAGACCCAGCTGACGTGTGATGGGGGGCCGGTGCCCATCCTCCCCCAGAACGTCGTTTCGAACCAGAATGGCGGGACAGCAAACGTGGTCTGCACAGCGAGGCTCGTGGGCGCTGCTCTCGCGGCGTACGACCAGTTCTGCACGCCTGGCCAGTTTGCGCTTGACTTCGTCCCCATCACGTTCCAGGCAGGCGTCAAATACGACGATGAAAACGGGGAGATCGAGAACGATACATTTAGCTGCACGCTCCCGAGTCCTGGAACCCTGAAGTGGAACAAAAAGACTAATCTGCCCGAGCCGCGTCCTTACGATTGCTGCAGACTCGGTGAGGAAAACTGCCCCCCGACCCCGTAACGTCGTCTGCATCGCCAGGCCGGCTGGGCGGCGACTTCCGCCCGGTCGGCCGCGCTTTCGTGCGATCGTGCTAGAGTAGCCGCGTTGAACGGCGGCACCCCGGAATGCGGTCGCATCGTTCGGTGTCCAGGCCGCCCATCGCGGAATGAGGCTGGCCGGTGAGACGCCTGCGCAGCCGCCTCTCCATCACGCGCGTCTTCAGGCGGTCGCGCTGGATCAATCCGGCCTCCCTCATGGTCGCCAGCCTGCTGGCGGTCCTGACGCTGTACGGCCTCGACATCCACATCCTGGAGCTGCTCGAGCTGAAGACCTACGATCTCCGCTTCGTCTCCCGGGGGGCTCTGAAGCCCTCGCCGGCGGTGGCGATGGTGGTCATCGACGAGAAGAGCCTCGAGGTCGAAGGCCGGTGGCCATGGCCTCGCACGAAGATCGCCGCTCTCATCGACGCCCTTTCCGGAGAAGGCGCGAAGGTGATCGCATTCGATGTCATCTTCTCGGAGCCGGACGAGAATTCTCAGCTCGTACTCATCGACCAGTTCGCGGAGCAGCTGGACACGCTGGCCATCAGCGACGAGCGTCTGCGCCGATTCGTGACCGAGCGGCGTCGCAGCGCCGATAATGACCTCGCGCTGGTCGAGGCCATCAAGCGATCGAAGGCCTCAGTGGTGCTCGGGTATTTCTTTCACGACCAGTCCACGCTCGAGTACCAGCTGGACCCGGCCGAGACCGAGCGGCGATTGCAGCAGATCGCCGGCTCGAAGTATCCGCGCATCCGCCAGCGCGGCGCGCGGGCCCACGAGCCTCCGCTCATCAAGGGGCACGCCCCCCAGACCAATCTGTCGATCCTCAATGACGTGGCCGCGGCTTCCGGCTACTTCAGCTTGCAGGGTGATCGCGATGGCGTGCTTCGCTGGATGCCTCTGGTCATCCAGGGCGGCGAAGATCTCTTTCCGCCCCTGGGGCTGGTGGCGGCCTGGCATTATCTGGGCCGGCCCCCGCTGACCGTCGAATTGGGCGACCATGGCGTCGAGGGCGTTCAGATCGGCGAGCGATTCGTGCCCACGGACGAGTCGGGCCGCCTGCTCATCAACTATCTCGGGCGTCCCAAGACGTTCCCGTACTTCTCGGTGACCGATGTCCTGGCCGGCAAGGTGCCGCGGGCTGCCTTCCGGAATCGGATCGTGCTGATCGGGGCCACTGCCGTCGCGACATATGATCTGAGGAACACACCGGTCGATCCGCGTTACCCCGGCACCGAGGTGCACGCCACCGTCGTCGACAACATTTTGACACAGAGCTTCATGGCGAAGCCCGAGTGGGCGAGGATCTTCGACATCTTCGCGATCGTCGGACTGAGCGCCCTGACCGGCGTCGCCCTCACCCGTCTTGCTCCGATCAAGGGACTGCTCTTCACGGTGGGGCTCTTCGCGCTCTACATCCTTTTGGCCCGCTGGCTCTTCATCAGTGCCCGGCTGTGGCTGAGCATAGTGTATCCGCTGCTAGCGCTGACGACCGTGTACATCGCGCTGACCGTCTACTACTACGTCACCGAGCAGCGGGAGCGCAAGAAGATCAAGGGCACCTTCAAGCAGTACGTCGCCGAGCACGTGGTCGAGGAGATGATCAAGGACCCCGCCCGTCTCAAGCTGGGCGGGGAAGAGAAGGTGCTCACGGTCCTCTTCAGCGACCTGGAAGGGTTCACCACCTACTCGGAGCGCCATTCGGCCCACGAGATGACGGTGATGCTGTCCGAGTACTACGACCGGGTGACCGAGCAGATCTTCCTGCAGCACGGCACCCTGAAGGAATACGTGGGGGACCAGCTGCTCGCCTTCTTCGGCGCACCCCTCGCAGAAGCGGACCACGCGCGGCGGGCATGCGAGGCGGCGCTGGCCATGCGCGAGCAGACCCGGATCCTGGCTGCCGAGTGGGCGAAGGTCGGTCGTCCCCACATCCGGGCCCGCACCGGGATCAACTCCGGCCCGATGGTCGTCGGCAATCTCGGCTCCAAGTATCGGTTCGCCTACGGGGTCGTCGGCGACCAGGTGAACCTCGGTTCGCGCCTGGAAGGCCTGAACAAGGTCTACGGAACCGACATCATCATCGGAGAGAACACCGCGGGTCTCGTCGAAAACGCGTTCCGGCTCCGCGAGCTCGACATGGTTCGCGTGAAGGGGCGCACCCAGGTCGTCCGGATCTACGAGCTCGTCGCGAAGGCCGGGGCCGCGCTGGTCTCCGAGCACGATCAGGCGCTGTTCGCCTATGCCGAGGCGCTGGAGGCCTATCGCAAAGGAATGTGGACGGAGGCGCTGGCCCTGTTCCACCAGGCGCTGAGGCTTCGGTCGGATGACGGTCCTTCACGGACCCTGGCGCGGCGCTGCGTGGAGTACCGAGATGTGCCACCCGAGCCGTGGGACGGAGTCTTCGACCAGCTGATCAAGTGACCGTCGCTTCCGCCTCGGCTTCGTCGGCCGCCCCCCGCTTCGCCGCCCTGCATTCGCGCGACTACCGCTGGTACTACGCGTTCGGCCTGACCGCCATGACGGCCGACAACATCGAGCACGTCATCAGCTACTGGGTCATGTTCCAGAAGTTCCACTCGCCCACGCTGGGCGGCTTCGCGGTCATCAGCCACTGGGTGCCGTTCCTGCTCTTCTCCTTCCACGCCGGCGCTCTCGCCGACCGCTACGACTGCCGCCGGCTGATCCAGATCTCGCAGGGGCTGTTCATGCTGGCCTCGATCGCCTGGGGCGTGCTCTTCCTCACCGACCGGCTGCAGGTGTGGCACGCGGTCGTGATCCTGCTCGTCCACGGCGCCGCCGGGGTCATCGGTGCCCCCGCCCAGCAGCTGATCATCCACGACATGGTCGGCGCCGGCCACCTGCCCAGCGCCATCCGACTGAACGCCAGCAGCCGCTACCTGGCGATCCTGCTCGGCCCCGCGGTGGGCGGCGGCCTCATGCTGCTGCTGGGGCCCGCCGGTGGCCTGCTCGCCAACGTCGCCCTCTACTTCCCGTTCTCGATCCTGCTCCTACGCGTGCGCCACACGGGCCACCTCCACGCGGCCGGCCAGCCGGTCCGGGCCCGCCTGGGGCTCGGGGACGCCTGGCGGCTGCTGGGCCAGGTCCGGGGCGACCGGCGTCTGCTCACCATGATCGCGCTGGGCGGCATCACCTCGTTCTTCGTGGGCAACGCCTTCCAGGCGCAGATGCCGGAGTACGCGCACGACCTCGGCTCCGACGAGGCTGGCCTCTGGTACAGCGTGCTGCTGGCCGCCAACGCGGGCGGGGCCATCGTGGGGACGGTGGTGCTGGAGAGCGTGAACGTGCTGCAGCCCAGCGCCCGCACGGCCATCGTGTGCGCCGCCGCCTGGGGGGTGACGATCGGCCTCTTCCCGCTCGCCACCAGCTACCCGGTCGCGGTGGCCCTGCTGGTGCTGGCCGGCATCTTCAACCTGGCCTTCACCTCGATCGCCCAGACGCTGGTGCAGATGCTGGCGCCGCCGCCCGTGCGCGGCCGCGTGGTCGGCCTGTTCAACACCGCCATCCTCGGCCTCCGCGCCGGCAGCGGTGTCACCGTGGGCGTCCTCGGCGCCGTCATCGGCGTGCACTGGTCGCTGGCCCTGAGCGCGGCGGCGGTGGTGCTGACGGCGGCGGGGCTGCTAGCCCTCGTGCAGCGTCAGCCGCGATCGGCCCGGTAGCGCTCCACCATCGCCTCGTCGAGCACGATCCCGAAGCCCGGTCCCGCCGACAGCTCGATGGTCCCGTTCTTCGGCGCCGGCCGGTTGGCCCACATCGTCTGCCAGACCGGGTCGCGCTCGGGGTCGGCAAAGCACTCGACGTAGGTGCCGTGGAGGACTCCGGCCAGCAGGTGCTGGGAGATCTGCGACTCCTCGTGATGGGCCATCCGCACGCCGGCCGGCTGGCAGAGCGCGGCCGCCCGCCGCCATTCGGTGACGCCGCCGCACTCGGAGGCGTCCACGTTGACGAGGTCGACGGCGCCGGCGTCGAGCAACCGGCGCACCCCGTGGCTGGTGATCTCGCTCTGCCCGGCCGTGATCGGGATGCGGATGGCCTTGCGCACACGCGCCATCATCGCGGCGTCGTCGTACCAGTGGCAGGGCTCCTCGAACCACGCGATGCCGAGCGGCTCGACCAGGTGGGCGAAGCGCACCGCGTCCTCGACCGACCAGCCGCAGTTGGCGTCGACCGCCAGCACGAAGTCGGCGCCGGCCGCCCGGCGGGCCGCCTCCACGCGCTGGGCGTCGTCCGCAGGGGCGAGACCGCCGACCTTGAACTTGCACCCGGCCATGCCGGCCGCGCGGTACGCTTCCATCTCGCGGCCGATGTCGGCGAGGGTCTTGCCCTCCACGTAGTAGCCGCCGATCGAGATGATCGGCAGCGGGCGGCGGGTGCCGCCGAGCAGCTCGACCACGCCGGTGCCGCTGGCCTTGCCGACCACGTCCCACACCGCGCAGTCCACGCACGCGATCGCCTCCATCAGCAGCTTGCGATTGCGGTAGGTGTGGCTGAGCGCGAACATCGCGTCCCAGATCCGCTCGCCCTCGAACACGCTCAGCCCCTTCACTCGCGGCGCCAGCGCCTCCTGGACCAGCCGGACCAGCTCAGGCCCGTGGTCACGGTTGTCGCCGTTGTAGACCTCGCTGACCAGGCCGGCATCGGTGCGCAGGCGGGTCACGATCGTGCTGCGCTTGAGGACGGCATACGTGCTGCCGCCGAAGTTCCGCCGGAGCGGGATCTCGATGGGAATGGCTTCCAGGCTCTCGATCTTCATGCGGCCGAGCTCAGCGACCGGCGGCGGCCTGCAGCTGCTGTACGTGCTCGGCCCAGTGGTGGGCGAGCACCTCGAGACGCTGGCGGCCCGTGACCGTCTCGCCGTTGGTGCGCCGGAAGCACGGCCGGTCGAGGTCGGGCGAGCGCCGGGCGGCACCGATGAGCCGGGCATGGGCGAGCCGGAGCTGCCCGATCAGGTCGTCCACGCTCTCGTGCTCGCGCAGCTGGCGGCACACCTCGTTGATGGTGTCGGCGTCGGCCGGCAGCGGCCACGGCGGCCCGCCCTGGGTGGCCGACTCCAGCCCCCACGCCGTCGCGTCGTGGAAGTACAGGAAGTGCTGCAGGACATCGCGCCCCTGCCAACGATCGACGCGGGCGGTGCTGGTACGGCCGGGGCCGGAGAAGTACGCGAGGACGTCGTTCACGACCTGATCGAGCTTCTGGATGAGGGGATCGGTGGGGGCGGGCATGCCGTGACTTTCCGCGCGCCCGGCGCGGCTGTCAAGTATAGTCCTCGATAGAAACCTCGGAGCACCGGGGGCCAAGGACGGCACATGGGAATCCTCGACGGCAAGGTCGCGGTGATCACGGGCGCCAGCAAGGGCATCGGACGGGTCATGAGCCAGCTGTTCGCCAAGGAGGGGGCGGCGGTCGTCTGCGCTGCCCGCTCGGGCGCGCTGGTGGAGGAGACGGCCAACCTCGTCACCAAGGCCGGCGGCAAGGCCATCGCGCTCACCGGGGACGCCGCCAAGGAAGCCGACGTCAAGAAGATCGTGGCCGCCGGCCTCAAGGCCTTCGGCAAGATCGACACGCTGGTCAACAACGCCGGCGACGGCGGCCCCACCAAGCCGGTAACGGAGTACACCGAGGAGGACTGGTTCTACACGATCAACTCGTGCCTGACCTCTTCCTACATGTGCATTCGCTTCACGGTGCCGGAGATGATCAAGGCCGGTGGCGGCGCCATCGTCAACATCTCCTCGGGGGCGGGCCGGCGCGGCCTGCCCTATCGGATCGGGTACTGCTCGGCCAAGGCCGGCCAGGTCGGGATGACCTACGGCATGGCGCTCGAGCTGGCGCCGCACAACATCACGGTCAACTGCGTCGCGCCCGGCGCCATCGAGGGTGACCGCATCGACAGCGTCATCGAGGGCCAGGCCCGCGTGCGCGGAATCACGCCGGAGGCGATGCGCAAGGCGATGCTGGAGCGCTCGCCCCTCAAGCGCATGGCCACCGCCTCTGACATCTCGTCGGCCGCCGCCTTCCTGTGCAGCCCGGCGGCGCGCAACATCTCTGGCCAGGTCCTCGCGGTGAACGCGGGCGAGCCGGCCGGCTAACCGATCGACACCGGAGATCTCATGGCCCACAAGGGAATGAAGTTCGGCATCTTCCTGGCGCCCTTCCACCGAGTCGGCGAGAACCCCACGCTCGCCCTCGACCGCGACATGGAGCTGATCGAGTGGCTGGACTATCTGGGCTACGACGAGGTGTGGATCGGCGAGCACCACTCGGCCGGCTGGGAGCTGATCGCCTCGCCGGAGATCTTCATCGGCGCCGCCGCCCAGCGCACCAAGCACATCATGCTGGGCTCGGGCGTGACCAGCCTGCCCTACCACCACCCGTTCCTGGTGGCCCAGCGCTTCGTGCAGCTCGACCACATGACGCGCGGCCGGGCCATGCTCGGCTGCGGTCCCGGCGCCCTCGTCTCCGACGCCTACATGATGGGCATCGAACCGGTCACCCAGCGCCCGCGTATGGACGAGTCGCTCGACGCCATCATGGCGCTGCTGAAGTGCGAGGAGCCGGTCACGCTGAAGACCGACTGGTTCGAGCTGCGCCAGGCGCGCCTGCACCTGGCCCCGTACACCGAGCCCCACTTCCCGATCGCCGTCGCCAGCGTCATGACGCCGTCGGGTGTCATCGCGGCCGGGCGCCACGGCCTCGGCGTGCTCTCGCTCGGCGCCGGCATTCCCGGCGGGCCGGAGGCCTTGGCCAACCAATGGAAGATGGGTGAGGAGACCGCCGCCAAGCACGGCAAGACACTGGACCGTAAGAACTGGAAGCTCGTGGTCAACGTCCACGTGGCCGAGGACGACGAGGAGGCCATGCGCCAGGTCAAGCGGGCCGAGCGCCACGAGACGGTAACCTACTTCGAGGAGACGCTCGGTCGCCCGCCCGGCCGCTCCGATGATCCGCTCACCGAGGGCGTGAAGATGGGTACCACGCTGGTGGGCTCGGTCGAGACGGTCGTGCGCGGCATCAAGAAGCTGGAGGAGCTCAGCGGCGGCGGGTTCGGTGGCCTGCTCTTCCGCGCCCACGAGTGGGCGACGCGCGAGCAGACGCTGAAGAGCTACGAGCTGTTCGCGCGCTACGTCATGCCACCCTTCCAGGGCTCGGGCGACATGCCACGCGGCTCCAACGAGTGGGCGCGCGACAATCGCAAGACGATCTTCAGCCCCAACGTCGAGGCGATCAGCCAGGCCTACTCGCGAGCCGGCCGTGAGGCGCCAGCCGAATTCCGCCAGCGCACCTCCGGCGCCCGCGATCTCGACACGCCGGGCACCACCCCCTGACGTGAAGCGCAGCACCGAGCGGTTCCTGACGACGCACACCGGCAGCCTTCCGCGGCCGGAGGATCTGATCCGGACGATGTTCGCCAAGGAGGAGGGCGTGCCGGTGGACGCCGCCGCCCTGGCCGCGCGCATCCGCGCCTCGGTCGCCGAGGTCGTCGGCAAGCAGATCGAGGCCGGCGTCGACGGGGTGGACGACGGCGAGATGAGCAAGCCGTCGTACGCCACCTACCCCAAGGATCGGCTCACGGGTTTCGCGGGGGCCAGTCATCCGCTGCAGTACCAGGACCTGGTGGATTTCCCCGGCATGGCCAGGCGTGTGTTCGGCGACCCCGGCCGCGCCCGCCGCAAGACGCCGGCCTGCACGGGCCCCGTGGCCAGCCGCGACGACGGCGCCGCTGCCGCCGACGCCGCCAACCTCGGCGCCGCGCTGGCCGGCGCGAAGGCGGCCGAGGGCTTCCTCACCGCCGCCTCGCCCGGCGTCATCTCGCTCTTCTTCCGCGACGAGCACTACGGCAGCCACGAGAAATACCTGTTCGCGATCGCCGAGGCGATGCGCCCCGAGTACGAGGCCGTGGCCCGGGCGGGCTTCGTGCTGCAGATCGACTGCCCCGACCTGGCCATGGGGCGCCACATCCAGTACGCCGCCCTCAGCACCGAGGAGTTCCGCAAGGCCGCCCGCCTGCACATCGAGGCGCTCAACCACGCCCTCGCCAACGTCCCGCCCGACCAGGCCCGCGTGCATCTCTGCTGGGGCAACTACGAGGGGCCACACCACTACGACGTGCCGCTGGCCGACATCATCGACGTCGTCTTCACCGCGCGGGTCAACGGGATCTCGTTCGAGGCCGCCAACCCGCGCCACGGCCACGAGTGGCGCGTATTCGAGCGCGTGAAGCTACCGGCCGGCAAGGTGCTCATCCCCGGCGTGATCGATTCGACGACGAACTTCATCGAGCACCCCGAGCTGGTCGCCGAGCGCATCGCCCGCTACGCCAAGCTGGTCGGCCGCGACAACGTCATCGCCGGCACCGACTGCGGCTTCGGCACCTGGGTTGGCCAGTCAGCCGTCGATCCCGACATCGTCTGGGCCAAGCTCGCCACGCTGGCCGCGGGCGCCCGCCTCGCCTCCAAGGAGTTCTGGTAGCCCTACCTCCGCTCGCGCCACTCATCCGCGAGAATGGCCCACCGCTCGTGGTCGCGCCAGCGCCCGGCGATCATGAGGTAGCCAGGCGACAGACCCTCGCGCCGGAATCCCAGGCGCCGCACGAGCCGGCGCGACTTCTCGTTGCCCGGCTGCACGTTGGCCTCCAGCCGGTGCAGGCCCAGGCGTTCGAACGCGTCGCTGACGACCAGCCCCAGCCCCTCGGCCATCAGTCCCTGCCCCGCGTGGGGGCTGAACGCGTAGTAGCCGAGGTAGGCGCTCTGGAAATTCCCTCGTACGATCTCGCTCACGTTGACCACGCCGACCAGCTCGCCGGAGTCTACCCGGCCGATGAGATAGCCCGCCTGGGTCGAGGTTCGCAACCGGCGCAGGTACTCGCGGTAGGCGGCCGCGGTGGCGGGCGGCGTGACCCAGGCACCGTGCAGCCGCCGGCTGCGACGCACGCCCGCCAGGAAGTCGTCGACCCGCCGTCCCGACGGCCGCTCCAGCTGGACACGCTCCTTCATGACATCCTCCCAGGC
The DNA here is from genome assembly GCA_963827505.1 of uncultured Candidatus Rokubacteria bacterium. Lineage (GTDB taxonomy): Bacteria > Methylomirabilota > Methylomirabilia > Rokubacteriales > CSP1-6 > AR5. The sequence goes on from CAWHBD010000002.1 coordinate 789,797, forward strand.
GAGGGTCCGCAGAGCGTACACGTTCGCGGCCGAGGATCCCGTTGCAGCCCTGGAGCCGCCGCGCGTTGCATCGCCGGGCGACTGCCACTACGATCGCGGCCATGCCTCCCCTGACCGGGCGAGAGTTCCTCGAGAGCCTCCGCGACGGGCGCGAGATCTGGATCTACGGCCAGCGCGTCGCCGACGTCACCACGCATCCGGCCTTCCGGAATCCCGCCCGGATGCTGGCCCGCCTCTACGACGCCCTGCACGACCCCGCCCAGCGCGAGGTGCTGACCTGCCCGACCGACACCGGCTCCGGCAGCTTCACCCACCGCTACTTCAGGGCGCCGGCCACCGTCGACGATCTGGTGGCGTGCCGCGATGCCATCGCGGCGTGGGCGCGGCTGAGCTACGGCTGGATGGGCCGCTCGCCCGACTACAAGGCGGCCTTCCTGGCCACGCTCGGCGCCAACGCTGATTTCTACGCGCCCTACCAGGACAACGCCCGCCGCTGGTACCGCCAGGCCCAGGAGCGCGTGCTGTACCTGAACCACGCGCTGGTGCAGCCCCCGGTGGACCGCCACCGGCCGCCCGACGAGGTGGGGGACGTGTACGTCCACGTCGAGAAGGAGACCGACGCCGGTTTGGTGATCAGCGGGGCCAAGGTCGTCGCCACCGGCTCCGCCCTCACCCACGCCAACTTCATCGCCCATCCGTCCACGATGCCGATCAAGACCAAGGAGTTCGGGGTGGTCTTCATCGCCACCATGGACACGCCGGGCGTGAAGCTCATCTGTCGTCCGTCGTACGCGATGGCGGCTGAGGTGATGGGCAGCCCGTTCGACTACCCTCTCAGCAGCCGGATGGACGAGAACGACGCGATCCTGGTCCTGGACCACGCCCTGGTCCCGTGGGAGAACGTCCTCGTCTACGAGGACGTGGCCAAGTCGAACACGTTCTTCCAGGACTCCGGCTTCCTCGCCCGCGCCATGTTCCACGGCTGCGTGCGCCTGGCCGTGAAGCTGGATTTCATCGCCGGCCTCCTGCTCAAGGCGGTCGACGCCGTCGGCTCGGCCGACAGCCGCGCCGCCCAGGCCGCCATCGGCGAGGTCATCGCCTGGCGTCACCTGTTCTGGGGCCTCACGGAGTCGATGGCCCGGGCCCCGGTGGCGTGGGCCGGCTCCACCGTGCTGCCGAACCCCGAGTCGGCCCAGGCCTATCGCGTCCTGGCCACGATCGCCTACCCGCGCGTGAAGGAGCTGACGGAGTCGATCCTGGGCAGCGGCCTGATCTACCTCAACTCGCACGCCGCCGACTTCCAGTCGCCCGAGCTGCGGCCCTACCTCGACCGCTACCTGCGCGGCTCCGACGGCACTGACGCCGTCGAGCGCGTCAAGCTCATGAAGCTGCTGTGGGACGCCGTCGGCACCGAGTTCGGCGGCCGCCACGAGTTGTACGAGCGCAACTACGCGGGCGCGCCGGAGACGGTGCGCACCATCACGCTGCAGATCGCCCAGGGCGGGGGCCAGGCCCGGCGCCTGCGGGAGTTCGCCGAGCAGTGCATGGCCGAGTACGACCTCGATGGCTGGACGGTGCCCGACCTCGTCAACCCCGACGACGTGAGCCTGTTCCGCAAAAAGCCTGGGTAAACTGGAAGGCATGACGAACGACGACACGCCCGTCGGTCGACTGCTCAGCCGTCGCGAGGTCGTGGCCCTGCTGGGCTTCACCGGCGCCGGGTTGCTCCCCCCTCGCGTCGCCGGCGCCCAGGTGCCCGTCTGCGTGGTGCGACCGCAGCAGACCGAGGGCCCTTACTTCGTGGACGAGCGGCTGAACCGCGCCGACATCCGGTCGGACCCGGCCACCGGCGAGGTTCGCTCAGGCGCCCAGCTGCAGCTGGCCTTCGCGGTGTCCACGCTGCGCGGCGGCGCCTGCACCCCGCTACCCGGAGCGGTCGTGGACGTCTGGCACTGCGACGCGCTCGGCGCCTACTCCGACGTCCGCGATCCCGGCGGCAGCACGGTGGGCCAGAAGTTCCTGCGGGGCGCCCAAACGACGGACGCCGCCGGTCTGGCGCGCTTCACGACGATCTACCCCGGCGCCTACGCGGGCCGGGCCGTCCACGTCCACTTCAAGGTGCGGACCGGGGCCGCCGCCGCCCGCGGCCACGAGTTCACCTCGCAGATCTACTTCGACGACGCGCTCACCGACCAGGTGCACGCGCTGGAGCCGTACGCCCGCCGGGGTCGCCAGCGGCTGCGCAACGACGGCGACGGCCTCTTCCGGAGCGGCGGCCGCCAGCTCCTGGCCTCCGTCACCCGCGGCGGCCAGGGCTACGCGACGACGTTCGAGCTCGCGCTGAGCGTGTAGGCGGTCACCCCAGGCAGGGCGCCAGCAGCTCCACCATCCGGTCGATCTCGTCGCGGGTGACCGTCAGCGCCGGCATGAAGCGCAGCGCGTCGGGGCGCGGCGCGTTGATCAGCAGGCCACGCTCGCGGGCGCCGTCGACGATCTTCTGGCCCTCGCCGTGGCCGAGGGCGAGCGCCAGCAGGAGCCCGCGGCCGCGAACCTCGCCGTGGCCGTGCGCCGCTGACAGTGCCGCGAGGCGGCCGGCCAGGTAGGCGCCGGTATCACGCACGGCGGCCAGGAACGCGAGCGTGTTCACGGTCTCCAGCACCGCGCAGCCGACCGCGGTCATCAGCGCGTTGCCGTTGAAGGTGCCGCCCTGGTCACCGGCCTCGAAGCAGCTCACCGCCTCGCTCGCCACCAGTGCCGCCAGCGGCACCCCGCCGCCGATCCCCTTGCCCAGCGTCATGATGTCGGGCTGCACGCCGGCGTGCTCGAAGCCGTAGAGCCGGCCGGTGCGCCCGATGCCGGTCTGGATCTCGTCCAGGATCAGCAGCACCCCCCGCGCGGTCGTCAGCGCCCGCAGCCCGCGCAGGTAGTCGTCGGTGGCGGAAATCACGCCGGCCTCGCCCTGGATCGGCTCCACCATCACGGCGACCGTGCGCTCGGTGATGGCGGCCGCCATCGCGTCAAGGTCGTTCAGCGGCACCTTGGTGAAGCCCGACACCTTGGGCTCGAACAGCGGCTCGAAGGCCGGCTTGCCGGAGGCGGCCATCGTGGCCAGCGTGCGGCCGTGAAAACCTCCGTGTGTCGTGACGATCTCGAAGGCGCCGGCGCGGTGCAGCCGGCCCCACTTGCGGGCCAGCTTGATCGCGCCCTCGTTGGCCTCCGCCCCGCTGTTGCAGAAGAACACCCGGTCGAGGCCGCTGGACTCGGCCACCAGCGTGGCCAGCCGGGCCATCGGGGCGTTGTGGAAGGCGGGGCTGCAGTTCATCAGGCGGCCGGCCTGGGCGCGCAGCGCCTCCACCACGACCGGATGGCCGTGGCCCAGGCAGTTGACCGCCCAGCCCTGTACGAAGTCCAGGTACGTGCGCCCATCGGCGTCACGCAGCCACGAGCCCTGGCCCTCGACCATGACGGCGGGCGGCCGATCGGTGATGGTCATGACGTGCTCCAGCGTCTCGCTCATGGCTCGTGGCCCTCCATCGCTCATGGTGGGCCGGCCCTTCCGGCCCCGCCAATCAAACCTCGTGATCGGAACGATCACGCAGGCTGATGGAGTATCCTCGTGGCCGTGGGAAACACCTTGGGCCACCTGTTCCGCGTGACCACGTGGGGCGAGTCCCACGGCGCCGCCCTCGGCGCCGTCGTCGACGGCTGTCCGCCCCGCCTGGCCCTGTCCGAGGCCGACATCCAGCCCGACCTCGATCGCCGCGCGCCCGGGCAGAGCGCGCTCGTGACCCAGCGCAAGGAGACGGACACGGTCCAGATCCTCTCCGGCGTCTTCGAGGGCCACACGCTCGGCACGCCGATCAGCCTCTCCATCCCCAACCAGGACATGCGCCCGGGCGACTACCGCGAGGTCCAGCAGAAGTACCGGCCGAGCCACGCCGACTACACCTACGACGCCAAGTACGGCACCCGCGACTGGCGCGGCGGCGGCCGCACCAGCGCCCGCGAGACGGCCGGCCGCGTCGCCGCCGGCGCCATCGCGCGCAAGCTGCTCGACCGAGCGCTTCCGTGTGACGTCGTCGCCTGGGTGTCGAAGGTCGGCACCCTCACCGTCGACTGCGATCCCGAGCGGGTGACGCGCGACGAGGTCGACCTGACGCCGATCCGCTGCCCGGACCTGGGCGCGGCCGAGCGGATGATCGCGGCCGTCGAGGCCGCGCGCAAGGACGGCGACTCGCTCGGCGGCGTCGTGACCTGCGCGGTGCGCGGCTGCCCGCCCGGCTGGGGCGAGCCGGTGTTCGACCGGCTGGAGGCCGACCTCGCCAAGGCGGTGCTGAGCCTGCCGGCCAGCAAGGGCTTCGAGATCGGCTCCGGCTTCGCCGGCACCGACCTGCGCGGCTCCGAGCACAACGACGAGTTCTACATGGACACCGGGCGCGTGCGCACGCGCACGAATCGCTCGCGGCGGCGTCCAGGGCGGGATCACCAACGGCGAGACGATCTACTTCCGGGTGGCGTTCAAGCCGACCGCCACCATCATGCGCGAGCAGCACACCGTCAGCGTCGCCCGCGAGGACACCACCATCACCGGCCGCGGCCGCCACGATCCCTGCGTGCTGCCCCGCGCGGTGCCGATGGTGGAGGCGATGGCGGCGCTGGTGCTCGCCGACCACGCCCTGCGCCAGCAGGCGATCGAGCGCGGTGCCCCTTGACGCGAGACCCCTGACACAGGAGACGACCCCATGGCCTACACACCCGCGGCTCTCGACCACGTGAACATCTACGTCCGCAACGCCGAGCGCGCCCACCAGTGGTACACGGACGTCTTCGGCTTGCACACGCAGGACATCGCCAAGTTCCCGGACAGCGGCAAGATGCGGGCGGCCTTCCTGGCCTGCGACCCTGGCCACGCCCACGACATCGCGCTCTTCGAGGTGGGCGAGGACGCGCTGGCGCCGCAGAAGAATCAGGTGGGCCTCAACCACGTTGCCTGGCGGATGGGCAGCCTCGACGACCTCGCCGAGATGTACCAGCGCCTGAAGGCCCGGGGCATCCCGCTGCATGTCGCCGACCACACGGTGTCGATCGGCGTGTACTTCTCCGATCCCGACGGCAACGGCCTCGAGGTGTACTACGAGCTGCCGCGCAGCCAGTGGAACCGCGAGCGGCCCTTCACCAATTCGACCGAGGCCGAGAAGGGCCGCTTCCCCGGCCCCTGGGACGAGATCCTGCGCCCGGCCGCCGCGGCGAGGAGCTGAGCGCATCATGAAATACGGGGTCGTGCTTCCGATCTGGCAGCTCACCGTCGCCGAGGCCGAGACGCTGGCGACCCGCGCCGAGGAGCTGGGCCTCGACGGCGTCTTCGTCCCCGACCACATCCTGGCCAAGCCCGCCACCACCCAAGCCTACGGCGGCCACTGGCCCGATCCGTTCTCGCTGCTCGCCTTCCTGGCCGGCCGCACCCGGCGCATCCAGCTGGGCGCCAGCGTCATCGTGCTGCCGTACCGCAATCCGCTGGTCGCGGCCAAGGCGGCGGCCACGGTCGACCAGGCCTCGGGCGGGCGCTTCATCTTCGGCGTCGGCGTCGGCTGGGACGAGGCGGAGTTCGTCGACCTGCGGCTGCCGTTCCACGAGCGGGGCAAGCTGAGCGACGACTACATCCGCGCGATCAAGGCCGCCTTCGCGGCCGACGTGCCCGAGTACAAGGGCCACTACGTGAGCTATTCGGGCGCGACCTTCTCGCCGCGCCCGGTCCAGCAACCCCACCCACCGATCTGGGTCGGCGGCGCGCCCGGCACCGTGTCGAGCCCGGCCGTGCGCCGCTGCGCCGAGCTGGGTGACGCCTGGCACCCACTGGCGCTGAGCCTGGACGACATCGAGAAGGGTTACAAGACGCTCCGTGAGCTCGCGGCCAAGGCCGGTCGCGCCAACGCAGTCTCGCTGGCGCCGCGCAACCAGCTCGATCTGACCGACTCGCCGAAGGGGTCAGGACGCGCGGCGTTCCAGGGGTCGACGGGCGAGATCGCCTCGGACATCCGGCGCGTGCGTGGCCTCGGTGCGGCGTGGATGACGTTCGACCTGCCCCGGACGGGGGTGCCGGCGATGCAAAAGGCCATGGAGCGGCTTGCCCGCGAGGTCAAGGTCGCCGCGGCGTAGCGAGATCAGGGTGGCCGGTGGGCTACACACGTCGCGCCTGGAGCCAGGCCAGGGTCAGCGGCGCGCCATAGCTTCCCCCGCGCTCGATGAACTCCCAGATCGGCTCCCCGGCGAGCGGCCGGAGGGCTTCGGTGGCGAGCTTCCACACGAAGACGAACCATAGAACGCTGGGCGCGGGCCAGACGAGAACGACGAGTCCGAGGGCGCTACCCGAAGGATCCAGCGGAGGGTTCCCGCCTCACGCATGCCCGTCCCCATGCCCACGACTGCCGCCGGGCGACCTGCCGGTCGGCAAGCCACCCGACGGCGCCCTTCGCACCTACTTTCGTACCGGCTGCAGGTACATCGTCGCGGTCCGCTGCCCGACCTTCCGCCCGAGCGCGAGACCGTCCTCGCATGCGCTGCGGAAGTGGATGCCCGCATAGACGCGGGAATCGGCGCTCTCCCGGGCCGCCTGGGAGAAGCTCGTGAAGGACCGCGTGAGTCCCTCGAACGGCTTGCCGCTCGTGAACGAGAAGTTGGCTTGATCGCCGCCCAGAACGCTGGCGAGGACGACCGCGGCCGCGCCACTGAAGGTGCTTTGCGTCGACGGATAGTCGGAGACCGCCGGAGTGTTCTGGTGACTGTCCCAGGCCGGGTCGCCCACCGTCGCGTCGTTAGCGTCGTTGTCCCCCTCGCGAATGGCCGTGACTGGCCGCCAGGAGTCGTAGACGTAGCGGATCTTGAAGCCGGCGATGTAGGCGTCGGCCATCGCGAGGTTGACGAGAGCGAAGAGGCGGGCGCTGTCGCGCGCATCGAGGCCACGCGTCGCGGCCACCGCGCGTGAGATCCTGTTCCAGGCTCCCGGGCCCTCGAACCAGAACCGAGCGATCTCGGTCTGGTCGGCCGTGCGGGCCGTACTGACCTTCCCTCCGAGGGTCTTGACCTCATTGAAGTCGCGCGCGTAGACCGGGCTCGTCAGGGCCGGAGGCCCGGGCAGCCAGAACTGTGACGCTGATAGCAAGGTGAACGGAGCGACGTTGCCCCAGCCGGGCACGACCGAGGCCGCATAACCCCGAGCCATATCCGGGTTGGCGATAGGTGGGTTCGCCGGCACTGGGTTCGGATGGGGCCGCCACCGACCGGCGCCGAGCCCGGGCGTGTAGGGCGCGTCTCGAGTTGCGCCATCGTCCTGACGGAGCCTGAGCATCGCGGCCCCGGCCGCCCGACCGACCGCGACTCCCGTATTCCGGGCCGGGCCATCCGTGACGCGAGCGAGCGATGCCGCGTAGGCCTGGTCGAGCAAGGCGAGCGTGGCGCCCTTCTGGGCGGGTGTGCCGAAGCCGCCCACCACGGCAACCAGCACGGTATGGGCGGCCGCGGCGATCGCGGCCTCGGGCGACGCGGCAGCATCTCCGGGGCCCTCGAAGTAGTACGCATCGTAGCGACGACTGATCGCGTTCAGGGCGTCGTGCACCGCTGCATGGACCATCGCCAGCGTGCGCGTCGAGACGATGGCGCTCTGCCCGTTCGCCTCGATGGCCTTCATGGTGGTGTCGTTCCACTGCACGACCTCGTTGGCGGCGACCGGCGCGACGAGGAAAAGGGCCGACATCCAGACCGACAGGTGAACAACCCGGACTGTCCCGCCGAGGGCTCGCAGGCCTTGCATCATGGCTCGCTCCTCCCTTGTGCCTGTAAACGTTAGACCACTATAGGTGACAATCATGCGCCCCCGCCCGAAGGAGTGTCAAGCCCCGGCTAGAGCGCCGCCGGGGCGGGTGTGCTGCGCAAGGCGCTCGAGAGCGGCGTCCGCAGGCGATGCGGCGTCACTCGGCGGAGCCGCAGATCGGCGCCACCCACGAACGTGGCCAGCGAGCGCAAGGCCGCCGCGACACCGTGCAGCACTTCGTCCACATCGAGCAGCGGTCCCCCGCTGGGCGCCGCCGCCCCGCTGGCGACCCATGGCTCGAAGTGCACGTGCCGGACTTCCAGGCGGCGCTCGGAGCGGTGGGCCTTGGCATCGATGCGGCCGATGAGGCGGCCGTGGTGGAGGATCGGCAGCGTGTAGTAGCCGTGCACGCGCTGGTCACCGGGCGTGTAGACCTCGATGCGGTAGTCGAACCCGAACAGCCGCGCGACGCGCCCGCGGTACCAGAGCAGCGAGTCGAAGGGCGATAGCAGCGTGGTGCCCGCCGGCGAGGCCGTCGAGGCCCGACGCAGCGCCGGCAGGTCGCGAGCGAGCACGAGCCAGCGGCCGCGCGTGCCCTCGACCTCGACCTCGCGGACCTCGCCACTCGCGAGCATGGCGCGCAGCGGGGCTCGCCGGCCCCCCGGCCCGAACTTCGGGAACGTCAGGTAGCCGGCCAGGTCCTGCTCGGTTGCCGCGCCCATCGCGTGCAGCGAGCGCTCGAGATGCCAGCGACGGAACTCCTCGGCCGAGACGGCCTGGCAGGCGGCGATCGCCGGCATCGCGCGCTCGAACAGGTCGTAGCGCTTGTGGAAGTGCTGGCGCGAGTGGATCGTGAGCGCACCGGTCATCCACAGGTAGTGCAGCGCGTGTTGCACGGGCCGCCAGGACCACCACCCACCGGCCCCGGCGGGCCGTCGCCCCTCGAAGTCGGCGTTGGCCATGGGGCCATTGGCGGTCACGCTGTCGCGCACGCGGGTCAGGACCTTGCCGTTGCGGCGCAGCCAGTCCGACCAGCCGGTGTGGCGGCCGCGATAGTCGAGCATGGCCCGGCGCCACCACGGCAGCGCGCTCACCGGCACCAGGCAGGCCGCGTGAGCCCAGTACTCGAACAGGAGCCGGCGCCGGTAGACGGCGCGGTCCAGCCAGGCACGATCGTAGGGGCCGAAGCGGCTCCAGACGGTCAAATAGTGGGCGCGGTCGAGCACGTTGATCGAGTCGAGCTGGATCCCGCCCACGTCCTCCACGAAACGGGTGAGGCGCGGCACCGTCAGCGGAGTCGCCAGGGGCCGCAGGAGGTGCTGACGCTGCAGGAATAGCGCGGTGACCGCGCGCAGGGGGACGGTGGAGCGTGGCATTCCCCGGAGACTACCACCGACGGCAAGACACGGGGCCTCGAGGGAACGTCGCTGGCACCTGTGTTGCAAAGTCTCGAAGCATGAGATACCTAGTGCTCGCCGCCGCACTGCTGACGCTCCCGAGTTCCCTAGCCTACGCCGGCGAACCGACCGAGCAGCTCAAGCAGCGGATCGACGAGATCATCCGCGTCGTCGATGCCTCGAGCAAGAGCCGGCCAGGACAGCATCGGGGCGACGTCCGCCGCATCGCCGAGACCGTCTTCGACTATTCGGAGACGGCTAAGCGCGCCCTCGGCCCCCACTGGGCTCAGCGCACGCCCGCGGAGCAGAAGGAGTTCGTGGACCTGTTTGCCGACCTGCTCGACCGGGCCTACCTGTCGAAGGTCGACCAGTACCAGGGGGAGAAGGTCCGCTACACCAACGAGACGGTGGATGGCGACCAGGCAACGGTGAAGACGATGATCGTCACGCCACGGGGCGCGGAAGTGCCGGTCGAATACCGCATGCACCGCGCCAATAGCCGCTGGCTGGTCTACGACGTGATCATCGAGGGTGTGAGCCTGGTGTCGAACTACCGCCAACAGTTCAACAAGATCATCCAGACCGAGTCCTACCCTGCCCTGATCGCCAAGCTGCGCAACAAGCAGGCCGAGCCGGCCGCGAGCGGGCGCTAGCGACCCGCATCCATCGGCAGGACGATGGTCGGCTCCTTGGTGCGGGGGCGGTAGAGGAGGGCGGTGCGGCCGAGAACCTGGGTGAGGTCGGCGCCGGTGCGCCCGGCCAGCTCCTCGGCGATGTCGTGGCGGTCGGCGGGGGCGTTGTCGCCCATGCGCGCCTTGATCAGCTCGTGCGCCTCCAGCAACGCGTCGGCCTGACGCACCACCGCCTCGCTCACCCCCTCGTGCCCCACGTGCAGCGTCGCGGCCAAGCGCTGGCCGAGCGCGCGCAGATACCGCCGTTGCTTGCCCGTCACGGGCGCCATGATACGGCTTCTCTTGACAATCCCCGCCGCGGAGCTTAGAAACCTTTCAAATTCGAACCATACCGACGCGTTGTCCGGCACTCCGGCCGAGACCGCCGCGCTCGACGCGTACATCAAGCTCGCGCGCCGCCGAGGCCGTCACCGCCCGGGTGGACGGCGTTATGGCCGCGGCTGGCCCTCACGATCGGCCAGTTCGGGGTCCTGGAGGCGGCACCACGGGCCCTTGTGCCAGCGTGACCTCGGCGCCAAGCTGCTCCGCAGCGACGGCAACACCACGGTGGTCGTGGCCAACCTGGTCCGCCGCGGGCTGGTCGAGCAGGCGCGCCGGCGCCACGACCGGCGGCGAGATGGGCCGCTTGAGTCACGGAGAGCAGGGGGCGCTGGGGGGTCTCTGCCGGTGACTCGGCGTCGGTAACGACGGGATCAGACCGAAAGGAGACGCGCGATGGAGCACCACGCCACACGCTTCGGGTCGCTCGAGCGCTATGAGAAGGGCGGCGTCGAGGTCATCAACGACGACGCGCGCAACTACGTCTTCTCGAACATCTTCGAGGTCGCCTCGAGGGCCAAGCCATTCGAGAAGGTCGCGGTCGGCAAGAACATCGAGTACGTGATCGAGGCCATTCGCATCGAGGGCACCTCGGGCTGGCGCAGCCCCGGCCAGGACGAGTTCGCGCTCGTGATGGACGGCGAGGTCGAGATCCGTCTGTTGAAGCTCGCCGATCCCGGCGTGGTGCCGGCGGGGACAGCGGGCTCGGTCGGCCTGACCGGGACGCCGGCCGGCAAGAAGATGGGCGTGGTGAAGGCGCGGCGCGGCCACATGACGCTGCTGCCGGTCGGCGCCGCCTACCAGTTCCACTCGGCGCGGCCCGGGGTCGTCCTGCTCCAGACCCTGGCCGGCGCCGACACCGTCCAGCGCTGGGCGGACATCTGCCAGATCTCCCCGCGGCCGAAGAGCTGAAGGAGGCCACGACGCCATGAGCCAGACCACCGATACCCTCCCCGAGGTCGGATCGATCGAGCCCAACCGACACGGCTACCGGACCTTCACACTGGGCGCCTTCACGTTCAGCCGGGATGAGTACTTCGCGCACGTGGCGTGGCCGAAGGGCCGTCACCTGCTGCCGGTCGACGCCTTTCTGCGCGCGCTGCAGCGCGACATCGCCTGGGGCTTCTTCTACGGCACCGTCAACTTCGACGCCGTCGTCGGCACCGTGAACCACTACGGCTCGGTCGACCTCTTCGCCGGCCGCTTCAACGAGCACTACCGCAAGGCCAAGCTGGACCACAGCGAGCGGTTCCCGACGCCGCTGATCTCGCGCGTCTTCGAGGCGATGCTCGACGACTGGACCAACGCCGGGTTCGATCCGTTCGCCAGCCCCGCAGGAGACCGGCAGCGCGTTCGGCCCCAAGAACGGCAGCAACAAGGAGGCGATCACCCGCCACCGGGTGACCGCCAAGCGGATGATCGGCGCGCCCGGTGACGAGCCGACGCGCAGCGACGAGAGTGGCTTCCCCGATCAACCGCCACTTCCGCGGACGTGCCCCAGGACGAGCCCGAGGTGATCGCCGAGCCGGGCTTCGAGGACGAGGTGGTCTGCTTCAACCTGTTCGCCTATCTCTCGCGCTCCGACGTCACCTGGAACCCGTCGGTCGTCTCCGTCTGCAAGGCGAGCCTCTACTGTCCGACGACGGAGGAGTACATCCTGCCGGTCATCCACGGCAACGACCGCGTCGAGTGGTTCGTGCAGCTCAGCGACGAGATCCAGTGGGAGGTCGAGGACCGGGAGACGGGCGCGGTGCGGGCGCGCGTCACGATGAAGGCCGGTGACGTGGCCGCCATGCCGGCCGACATCCGCCATCGCGGCTTCTCGCCGAAGCGCTCGATGCTGCTCGTGTGGGAGAACGCCTCGCCGGGCTGCCGGAGCTCTACGCGAGCGGCAAGATGCCGCCCACCCCTGTTCAGTTCTGACCTCCCCAGGCACGGATGGCGCCGGCCGGGCCGGCGCTCGGAAAGGTGCGGGCGATATGGCTGAGCGTCGAAGGGTTGGGCGTCGGGAGTTCCTGCGGGTCAGCGCGGCGGGAGCGGCACTCATCGCCGTCTCCCCGGGGCGGGCCCGCGCGGCAGGGACGCCCGATCAAGATCGGATACGTGAGCCCGCAGACGGGGCCGCTGGCCGGGTTCGGCGAGGCCGACAGCTTCGTGATCGGCGGCGTCCGCAAGGCCGTCGGCAAGGGCCTCGCCATGCACGGCACCACCCACCCGGTCGAGATCCTCGTGCGGGACAGCCAGTCGGACCCCAACCGCGCGGCCGAGGTGGCCTCGCGGCTCATCCTGTCCGACAAGATCGATCTCATGCTCGTGGCCAGCACGCCGGAGACGACCAACCCCGTCTCCGACCAGTGCGAGGTCAACGGCACGCCGGCCATCTCGTCGGTGTGCCCGTGGCAGCCGTGGTTCTTCGCCCGCGGCGGCAAGCCGGACGTCGGCTTCAAGTCGACCTATCACTTCTTCTGGGGGCTGGAGGACATCATCGGTGTCTTCATCGACATGTGGAACTCGGTGGAGACGAACAAGGTCGTCGGCGCGCTTGTGGCCCAACGACGGCGACGGCAACGCGTGGGGCGACAAGGAGCGCGGCTTCCCGCCCGCGCTGACCAAGGCCGGCTACAAGGTGATCGACCCCGGCCGCTATCCGAACCTGTCCGACGACTTCTCGGCACAGATCGCGACCTTCAAGAAGGAGAAGGTCGAGATCGTCACCGGGGTGCCGATCCCGCCCGACTGGACGACCTTCTGGAAGCAGGCCGCCCAGCAGGGCTTCCGGCCCAAGGTGGCCAGCGTCGGCAAGGCGCTGCTGTTCCCCCGCTCGGTGGAGGCGCTCGGCGACGCTCGGTGACGGCATGTCGACCGAGGTGTGGTGGACGCCCCAGCACCCGTTCAAGTCCTCGCTGACCGGGGCCACCGCCGCCGCCTTCGCGGCCGAGTACACGCGCGAGTCGAAGAAGCAGTGGACCCAGCCGCTCGGCTTCATCCACGCGCTGTTCGAGGTCGGCCTCGACGCCCTCAAGCGGTCCAAGACCCTCGACGACAAGGGCGTCATCGTCGCCGCCATCAAGGCCACCAGCCTCGACACCATCGTGGGTCCGATCAGCTGGGCCAAGGGCCCGGTCCCCAACGTGACGAAGACGCCGCTGGTCGGCGGCCAGTGGGGGCAGCCAAGACGAAGGAGCCTCGGTTCGACATCACCATCGTGAGCAATCGCAGCGCGCCGGCCATTCCCGCCGCCGGCAAGCTGCGGCCGCTCCGGCAGGCCTACGACCCGACGGCGCTCCTCGCGCTCCAGGAGGTCTCGCGCGCCTTCGGCTCGCTGCAGGTCCTCGACCGCCTCACGCTCGCCGTGAACGAGCGAGAGGCGGTCGGCGTCATCGGCCCCAACGGCGCCGGCAAGACGACGGCGCTCAATCTCATGGCCGGCCGCCTGCGCCCCGATCGCGGCGCCGTGCACTTCGACGGCCGCGACGTCACTGCGATGCCTGCCCATGCGCGCTGCCGCGCCGGCATCGCCCTCACCCACCAGATCCCCCATCCCTTCGAGGCGATGACCGTCTTCGAGAACGTTCTGGTCGGCGCCACCCACGGCGGCGGGTCGCTCCGAGCGCGACGCCTACCGGGCGTGTCTGGGCACGCTGGAGCAGACCGGCCTCGCGGCGCAAGCGCCAACACCCGGGCCGGCGCTCTCACGCTGCTCGAGCGGAAGCGACTGGAGCTGGCCCGCGCTCTGGCCACCCAGCCTCGCGTGCTGCTGCTCGACGAGATCGCCGGCGGCCTCACCGAGCCCGAGGTGCAGGCTCTGGTGGTGGTCGTGCGCGACATCCGGGCCCGCGGCGTGTCGATCGTCTGGATCGAGCACATCGTGCACGCGCTGCGGGCGGTGGTGGACCGGCTGGTGGCCATCGACTTCGGTCGCTGCCTGGTGGAGGGTTCGCCGGATGCGGTCATGGCCAGCCCCGACGTGCAGCGCGTCTACCTCGGGATCGACGTGCCGTGACGCTGCTGCGCGTGCACGACCTCTCAGCGCTTCTACGGCGACTTCCAGGCGCTCTTCGGCGTCTCGCTCGAGGTCGCCGAGGGCGAGACGGTCGCCGTCATCGGCGCCAACGGCGCCGGCAAGACGCACCTTCCTGCGGGCCCTGGTGGGCGCCCTGCCGGTGCCCCGTGACGTGGTGATCTTCGACGGCCGGCCGATCGGCGGCCAGCCGGCGCCCGCGCTGGTCGATCTCGGCATCGTGCTGGTACCGGAGGGTCGGAGGATCTTCCCCAGCCTGTCGGTACGAGGAGAACCTTCTGGTCGGCGCCTATCGCCGCGCGCCCGGGGCCGTGGACGCTGGAGCGCGTCTACGGGCTCTTCCCCATCCTCGGCCGGCGCCGCGATCAGCCGGGCACCAACCTCTCGGGTGGCGAGCAGCAGATGCTGGCCATCGGCCGCGGCCTGATGGCCAACCCGCGCCTCCTGCTCGTGGACGAGATCTCGCTCGGCCTGGCCCCGGTCGTCGTCCAGCACCTCTACGAGACGCTGGCCGCCGTGCGAGCCGAGGGCACCACGCTGCTCGTGGTCGAGCAGGACGTCAGTCGCGTGCTGGCCGTGGCCCAGCGCGTGTACTGCTTCCGCAAGGGCAGCGTGTCGCTGCACGACGTGCCGGCCCGGCTCACCCGCGCGCAGATCGCGGCCGCCTACTTCGGGAGCTGAGCCGTGGCCTGGCTCGACACCATCGTGCAGGGCGTGCTGCTGGGCGGCCTCTACGCGCTGTTCGCCACGGGGCTGTCGCTGATCTTCGGCGTCATGCGCCTGGTGAACCTGGCCCACGGCGACTTCAGCATCCTCGCCGCCTTCCTCGCCGTCGTCGCCGTGCAGATGCTCGACCTCAATCCCCTGCTCGCCCTGTTCCTGGTCGTGCCGGTCATGGCCGTGGCCGGCTACGGTCTGCAGCGGCTCGTCCTCAACCGTCTGCTCGGGCGCGGCATCCTGCCCGCCGTGCTGGTGACGTTCGGGCTATCGATCGTGATCCAGAACGGCCTGCTCGAGACGTTCTCGGCCGACTCGCGCCGGCTGAACCCGGGCGGGATCGAGACGGCCAGCCTGCCACTGGGCGGCGGCCTGGCCGTCGGCTGGTTTCCGCTCCTCACCTTCGCCGTGGCCGTCCTGCTCCTCGTCGGCTTGCAGCTCCTCATCGGCCGCACGGCCGTCGGCCGCGCCTTCCGCGCGGCCTCTGACGATGGCGCGACGGCGGCGCTCATGGGCATCGACAACGGCCGCCTGTACGGGCTGGCGATGGCGCTGTCACTGGCCATCGTGGCAATCGCCGGCATCTTCCTCGGCATCCGGACGACGTTCACGTTCAGCAGCGGCCCCGACCGGCTGCTCTTCGCCTTCGAGGCGGTAATCATCGGCGGGCTGGGCTCGCTGTGGGGCACGCTGGTCGGCGGCGTGATCCTCGGCGTCGCCCAGACGACCGGCGCCCGCCTCTCCCCGGGGTGGGGCGTGCTGACCGGCCATCTGGTCTTCCTGCTGGTCCTGCTCCTGCGCCCGGCCGGGCTGTTCTCGAAATCCCGGCGCGCCGACTCGTGACCGGCCGCCGGCACCGGGCGCGCGCATGACGGTCACGGTCGAGCGCACCACCCCGGCCAGTCGGGCCGGGGCCGTCGTGGGCGTCCTCGTGATCGCCGCCCTCCTCGCGCTGCCGTGGACGAGCGACGCCGGCGTGATGCGCGCGATCGTCGAGTTCATCGCGATGCTGGTCCTGGCCCAGATGTGGAACCTCCTGGCCGGTTACGCCGGGCTCGTCTCCATCGGCCAGCAGGCGTATGTGGGCCTGGGCGGCTACGCTCTCATGGTGCTGGCCGACGATGTCGGCGTGAACCCGTTCCTGGCGGTGCCGCTGGCCGGCCTGGTCGCAGCGGCGTTCGCGCTGCCCACCGCGGCGCTGGTCTTCCGGTTCTCCGGCGGATACTTCGCGGTCGGCACCTGGGCGGTGGCCGAGGTCTATCGTCTGCTGATTGCCAACACCGGCGCGCTCGGCCGCGGCACCGGGCGCACCCTGAAAGCGGTGTTCCCGCTGGCCCGGGAGACCCGAGAGCTGGCGACCTACGGGCTGGCCGTCGCCCTCGGCGTGGCCGCGATCGCCGCCATCTACGTCTATCTGCGCTCGCGCCTGGGCCTGGGGCTGATGGCGGTGCGCGACAGCGAGCCGGCCTCGCAGAGTCTGGGCGTCGACGTGTTCCGCACGAAGCTCGCGGTCTACCTGGTCGCGGCGTTCGGGACGGGCACGACGGGCGCGCTGCTCTACCTGAACCTGCTCCGCATCTCGCCCGACGCCGCCTTCTCCATCAACTGGACCGCCTACACGATCTTCATCGTGGTGATCGGCGGCCTCGGCACCCTGGAGGGGCCGATCGTCGGCACCCTCGTGTTCTTCCTCCTGCGCGAGCTGCTGGCTGACTACGGAAGCTGGTACATGATCCTGCTCGGCACGCTGGCCGTCGTGGCGATGATGCGCTACCCGCAGGGGCTGTGGGGGCTGGTCGCCGAGCGATGGGATCTGCGCTTCTTCCCCGTGCAGCGCCGGGTCCGAGCGGACCGGCCCTGAGTGGCGGAACGGCCCTCAGGCCGTCGGCGGGTACCCCAACCCGCGACGGAGGATAGCAGCTATCGTTCTGCCGCGGGCGTCATCGGTACACATAGACCGTGTAGTCGGGAAGATGGTAGTCGGCACGCACGACGAAGTTGCTGGTCAGCCGGGTGGTGAGCGCCGCGGCCAGTCGATCGGCCGGCAGGTGGAAGAGGTGCGGCAGCTCCCAGCCGAGCGTCGCCGACATGACGTTGAAGGCGAGACCCACTCGCGTCCGTGCGAACATCGCCTCCAGGACCGCGAGCATGTACGCGAGCATCGCCTCGACGGTCAGCTCGCGTCGCTCGGTGAAGACGCCGTTCATCACCACGTAGTCGAACACGGGGAGCTCGGCGCCGGGCTCGAGGACGTCGACACAGTAGTAGGGAACCCCGGCGTGCTTGCGGCGTGACAGCGCGAGGCCCTCCGGCGACAGATCGAGGCCGCTGTACTCGATGCCCGGTCGCCCTTCGCTCAGGATGAAGTCGAGCAGGCGCGAGGCCCCACAGCCGAAATCGAGCAGGGACACCGTCAGGGGCGCCGGGGCCCGAACGACCTCGAGCATGATGCGGTAGCGGGTGGCCGCGTCGCGAGCGTTCGACCAGTCGGCGCCGAGATGCGTATCCCCGTAGCGCCGCAGGCACGCGTCGTAGTAGGCGACGATGTCCAGGTAGGAAGGCATCGGAGCCGGAGCGGCGCCGACCGGGTCGGCGCCGTCCGTCATGACCGGATCTACGGCAGCTCGCGGCGCCGCCACGTGACGACGTTCCCCGCCACGGATTCCACGGCTTCGTCGATCGTGACGAACCCGGGTTGCTCCTGCGCTCCGGCCCGGCCCTTGACCACCCACATGGGGGCGGGGGTGTTCCGGGGATTCATGGGCCCGTCGCTGGGCGGCGTCAGGATGAGCCGCGTGACCTGTCGCGCGCTACGGGCCACGACCACCTCGACGGCCGTGGTGTTGGCGGCCGGGAGCCAGTAGGAGTCGATCAGCAGCTGATCGCCAGCCTCCTCGATCGTCTTGATGAGGCCCTGGTGCAGGATCGGGAAGATCGGCTGCAGGTGCAGCCACCAGCCCTTGGGAGCGGTGGTGCCGTACCACGTTTCCCGCAGGTACCCCACCATGACTGGATTGACGCCCTCGGCCTGGATGAGGCCCAGATAGTCCTCGGCCACCTTCGCCTTGATGAGCGCGGCGAGAAAGGCCGCGCGCCTGACGAAGGGCCCTCCCGGCTGGTCCTGCCGATTGAGCACCGCGTCGACCTTCGCGTGAATCGGCCCCTTCGTGATGTGTCCCTTGACCCCGTCACCCATGTGTCGCTCCTTTCTCTACGTGCTCTCCGGTCTCCAGATCACCTCGTACAGACGGACACGCTCGAGCCCTTTCAGCGCCACCCGCCCCCGACTGGCCAGCACGAACCCCTTGCCGGCGACGAGCTGGTGGATGACGTCGGAGATCAAGATCTGCCCGGCCCGGGCGCGGGCGCAGATCCGGAAGGTGGTGTGAACCGCGGTGCCGAACAGTCGGCCCTCGGTCACGATGGGCTCGCCGGCGTTGATCCCGATGCGCACGTTGAGCGCAATCGTGGGGTGCTCGCGGTTGTGTCGGGCGAGCGCCTCCTGAATGGCCACCGCACACTCGACCGCCCCCGAGGCGGAGACGAACGAGGCCTCGATCCCATCGCCGGTGTGGGCGATCTCCTCGCCCTGATGGGCGGCCAGGCAGCTCCGAATGAGGGCGTCGTGAGTACGGAGCAGCGCATGGGCCCGCGCGTCGCCGGCCTGGTTGATCAGGACGGCGGAGGCCGCGATGTCACTGACCAGGATGATCCGGAGCACGGAGGCGCCGGCGGGCGACGGCGCCGGCCGCGGGCCCGGTGGCGCGCGCTCGATCGATGGCTCCAACCCCTTGGCCACGGCATAGCTACGCGCGTCCGGCTGGTCCTTGACCTTCGTCTTGCTGAGGATGTTCGTCAGGTGGTCGGCGACCGTCTGCTGACCCAGCACGAGCTCGCCGGCGATCTCCTGGTTGGAGCGACCCCGGGCCATGCGGATCAGGACCCCGACTTCCCTCTCGTTGAGATCGTCGGGGTACGACGGTGGTGACGCTTCCGCGGCCGGCAGGCGGATGTCCAGCGTTTCGGCCAGCCGGGCGGCACGCCGCGCAAACGAAGGCATGCCGAGCTCGACCAGGAGCGGGTAGGCCTGCCAGAGCAGCTCGATCGCCCGGTCACGGTCGCCCCGGCCGCCTCGAGCGAGCAGCATCTCTGCATAGTCCGCGTAGGTCCGGGCCAGCTCGGGATGGGCCCCGACCCTGATGCCCGCCTCGATCGCTCTCTCGACGTGGCGCTCGGCGGCGTCCCAGCGCCGGTTCGCGGTGTCGGCGACCGCCAGGACCCGCGGGATGGAGAACATCCAGCCGCTCGAGAAGATCACCCCGCGCTCGACGGCGCGGGCCAGGGCCCGGTACGGGCGGTCGGCGATCTCCGGCACTGCCGCGAGGCTGCCCAGCTCGGCGAGGGCACACAGCGGGGCCAGCGAGTACGTGTCGCTGCCCGCGACCGCCATCAGGTCTTCGGCGAGTGTGTCCAGCGACCGCTCGATCCGTCCGGCGTGGGCGCGGAGGAGGTGGCGGAAGACCAGGACGAAGGCACGCACCACCGGCCCCGGATCCTCGAACACGCGCCCGCGGTCGGACAGCACGTCCAGCGCATCCTCGGCCTCCGCCCAGGCGCCCTGCAGTGTGCGGGTGCAGGCCAGCGCCAGCAGGGAGCGCAGCCCGCCCCACGGATAGCGGGATCGGACCACCATCAGCATGGTCTCCCGCGCGTGCTGCTCCGCCATGTCGAAGTCGCCGAGCCCGACCGCGACCGAGGCCAGGTGGGACAACCCGAGCGAGTAGTTGCTCCAGTCGTGTGACGTGCGCGTCGACTCGCACGCCTGCAGGGCGGTGCGCTCGGCCTCGGCGAAGCGCCCGAGGAGGGTGAGCGCGAGAGGGATGCGGTGCAGCGTCCAGCTCTCGCGGATGAAGTCCTCGGCCCGGCGCGCATGGACGAGGGCGTCCTCCCATCCCTTGAGCGCCTCCCGAACCTGCAGGTCGTTGATGTAGGCCAGGGCCAGCGCGAAGCTCGCATACCCTGCCAGAAAGTCGTCCCCGAGCTGCCGACCGATCTCGATCGCTTGCTCGGCGTACCGTCGGGCCGGCACGGACTGGCGTCCGCTGCGGTATGCCTCGGACATCACCGCCGCGATGTGGCCGCGCAGCGCGGGCTCGCGCTGACCCAGTGCGGCCAGGACCTCCTCGAGGGGTTTGACGTCGGCCACGGTCCCGAGCGGAACGGCGGCCAGCGTGAACTGGGTCCGCGTCTTTTCCATCAGCGCCCGGCCGAGGCCGGGGATGTCGTCGGCGTGCCGGTAGGCCTCGATGGCCCTCTCGAAGTGATGCAGGCAGGGGCCGACGTCCTGGTTGCAGTAGTGCGCCAGCCCCGCCCAGTAATGGAGGGCGGCCTGGTCGACCACGGACAGACGGCCACCGGCCTCTCCCGCCGTCAGCGCCGCTTCGTAGTAGTAGGCGGCCTCGCTCCACGCGAAGACCCGGTAGGCGTCGTCGGCCGCGCGTCGCGCGTGGTCGACGACGACGTCGGCAGAAATGATCGAGCCGGCCCGGACGAGGTGGTGGGTGATCTCCAGCAAGTGCACGTCGGCGCGGTCGGCGTAGAAGCGCTGCAAGCTCTCGGCGATCTGCTTGTGCAACCGCTGCCGGCGAGGAGGAGTCGGGTCCTGGTAGTACACCTGCCGGATGATGGGGTGCGCGAACCGGAAGATCTCGCCCTCGCTGCGGATCAGGCGATGGCGCGTGCTCTCCTCGAGCAGGGTCAGCAGCCGGTCCTCGCCCATGCCGGTCACCGCCGCCAGGATCGGCAGCGAGAAGCTGTCGCCGAGCAACGCCGCCAGCCGGAGCACGTCCCGGCACGGCTCGCTGAGCTCCGCAACCCGGCTGAGGACAGCGACGCTGACCTGATCGGGCAGCCGCAGATCCGTGGGAGCGGCCGGTGTGACGAGATATCCCCCTGTTCTTCGATCGCCCGCTCACGCAGGAGGTAGTCGAGGACCTCCTGCACGAACAGCGGGTTGCCGCGGGTCGCCTCGCTCACAGTGGCGGTGAGCTGATGCGACGGCCGGGCCAGACCGAGCCCGGCGATGAGCTCCTGCACGTCGGGCTCGGCCAACCCCTCGAGCGTCACGAGCCGACAGATCTCCTCCCGTCGAATCCGGCCGACCAGGCGAGCCAGCCGGTTCTCGGTGATGATCGGGCGATACGTCCCGATGACGAGGAGCGGCACCGCCTCTCGCGTCGCCCGGTCGGCGATGGTGAACACCAGGTGATCGAACAGATCCAGCGAGAGCCGGTCGGCCCAGTGGAGATCGTCGAGGACGATGAGCAACGGCCGACGCTGGGCGAGCGTGACGCAGGCCTGGCCCACCGCGACGAAGAGCTGCAGCTTCTCGTAGTCGGCCTGGTTCGACACGGAGGGACGCGCCGTGGCCGTCCCACCCACCCGATGCAGGAGCCGCCGGATCGCGTCCAGGCCGTCCCCGAGGCCCTGCCAGATCTCCGGGGGAGCTTGCTCGAGCTGCGGCAGCAGCGATTCGACGAACGGCAGGTACGGCAGCGAGAGATCCTCGTAGCAGCGGCCGAAGCAGACCTGCACCCCGCTGCGCTGGCCGGCCGTCCGCACCTCCTGCAGGAGCCGCGTCTTGCCGATCCCGGCATCACCGTCGAGAAGGACGACGCGAGGCCGACCCTGGACGGCCTCCTGGAGCCAGTGGCCGAGCCTCCGCAGCTCGTGGACACGGTCCACCAGCGGCGGAACACCCGCCAGCATGATCGGGAGGCTCTTGCCGCGATCGGGGGACAACTCGCCAGTGCCCACAGCACACCTTCCTGACGCGCCCGCCGCCGGCGGGCCCGGTTGACCGGCGATACTGCGCTAGCGGCTACGCCTCGTCAAGGAGTGACTCGTCCGAGGTGCCCACCGAGGCCCCGCCGATCCGCACCTCGATGATGCGATCCCCGCTCAGACCTGGCTCGTGATGCCAGTTGGCCGGGATCCCGATGCGACGCAACGTGTTCATGAGCGCGATCGCCTCGCCGGGAGGAGCGACGACGTTGCGCACCGCCAGGGTCACGCCGGTCGCGCCCGCATCGCGGTGGCACTTGAAGACGCCGGTGACCGGCCAGCGCGCCTCGGCCAGCGCGTCGCGAAGCTCGCGCGCATAGTGGATGGCTTCCTGCTCGTTGACCGCCGACACCCGGACCGGCAGGGAGGGCAAAGAGCCGAGGGCCTGGAGCAGCGCCCGGCGTTGCCCGCCGCCGAGCCGGCGTGGCCTCGACATCCGTCCTCCGACGACACAGAGGGTGACGCCGAGCGCGACGAACCCGATGGCGATCCCGATCGCGAGGCCGCTCAGTGCGCCTCCTTCGCCTGCGCGATGACGCCATCACGGAGCAGGCGGTCGATCTCGGCCGGCTCGACGCCGGCCTCGCGCAGGACCTCCACCGTGTGCTCGCCGATCTCCGGCGCCATGGTGGCCGGCACTTTCTCCTGGCCGGCGATCTGCAGCGGGCTGCTCACCGTGAAGGACGCGCCCACCCGGGGGTCGTCGATCGGCACCAGCGCGCCGCACGCCCGCATCTGGGGATCGTGGGGGATCTCGTCCACCGTCCCCACGACGCCGAAGGCGATGCCGGCCGCCTCCAGCACGCGCCGCCACTCCGCCCAGTCGCGCGCGGCGAAGACCGCGTCGAGGACGGCGATGAGCGCCCGCACGTTGGCGCGCCGGGCCGCCGGCGTGGCAAAGCGCGCATCGGCGACGAGGTCAGGCCGGTCGATGGCCGCGGTGAAGTCCTGCCAGCGCCGACCGTCGGGCGTCAGCGCGATGAGGAACCACCGGTTGTCGCGCGTGCGATAGAGGTTACCGAGGGCGTCCACCGCCTCCTCGCGCGGCGGCCGTACCACCGTGCGGGCGCCGCACAGAATGCCCTGGGCGGCGATCGCATTCAGCCAGAGGCCGTTGGCCATCAGCGAGGTCGACACCATCGCGCCCCGGCCGGTGCGCTCGCGCTGGTAGAGAGCGGCCATGATGGCGCCGAAGAGCGCCGTGCCGGTGGGGTGATCACCCATGCCCGGCAGCGAGCGCGCGGGCGGCGCCTCCGGCGAGGGCCGCACGAGGTCCATCAGCCCCGTCCGCGCCCACAGCGCGGTGCTGTCGAAGCCCGGCCGGCTCGCCTCCGCTCCCTCCTCGCCGTAGGCGGTGATCGAGCCGTAGATCAGCCGCGGGTTGAGCGGGGCCAGGTCCGCCCAGCGCACGCCGAGGCGGGCCCGGCCGTCGAGCGGCACGTTGGTGACGAACACGTCGGTGCCCTTGACCAGGCGATGCAGCAGGCGCCGGCCGTCCTCCGTGCGCAGGTCGATCGCCACCCCGCGCTTGTTCCGGTTGTCGACGATCCACGGAAAGTTGTACGGGCTGGGCGGATAGCCGGCGTTGCGCACCCGGTAGGTGTCGCCGGTCGGCGGCTCGACCTTGATGACGTCGGCGCCGAAGTCGGCCATGGCCGTGGTGGCCACCGGCCCGGCGATGAAGCTGGCGGCGTCGATGACGCGGATACCTTCGAGGAGGCGCGGCTCGGATCCCATGGGTCGCGAGTATAGGTCGTCCGTCGCGTCAGGCGACGCCGAAGTTGAACACGCCGAAGACCATCTCGGCGCGCCACTGCGGCGGGGCGCCCAGCCACATCCGCGTCACGTAGCGCTCGGGCGTGATCCCCACGCCGGCCAGATACTGCACGGCCGCCTGATTCGCCTCGGGGAGCCCGGGGCCGCGCGACGGCCGCCGGTCCACCGACCCCGCCAGCCCCAGCAACGCCAGGCCGCTGGCAACGTCACGCGCGATCGTCGGGCCGCCACCCCACGGGCACGCCAGGTGGAACCCGCTGACCTCCCCACTACGCGTGGCGACCCAGCCCGACGTCGCCAGCGACTTGATGAACGTTCCCCGGTCCTCGCCGGTGGCCTCGCGGTCCAGCGCGAGCACGGCGGCGAGATGCTCGGCGCGTAACGGCCGAGTCGGCGCGCCCGGGTCACGCTTCATGGTCGGCCAGGCGAATGACCCGTACCGTTGGCCGGCCGTGAAGCCCAGGCGCTCGTACACCGGGCGTCCGGCCTCCGTCGCCAGCAACAGCACCGTACCGGCCGACCGCGCTCGTAGCCACGCGATCGAGGCCTCGGTGAGGCGCGCCCCCAGCCCAATGCGCTGGTACTCTGGCCGGACGACAATACCGTGCACCCACCCGGTCGGCGACACGCCCGGAAAGACGGTCGCGCCGGCGGTGCCGGCGATCTCACCACCCACCTCGGCCACGAAGAGCGCGCTGTCATCCCGCGCGCGGTAGAAGTCGAACAGGAGGCGACGTCCCGGCCAGCCGACGGCATCGTTCGCGGCCAAGGCGCCATCGAGGTCGGCCGTGCGGAGCGGGTGAATCGTGACGGCGGCGCGGTCCGGCGTGGGCGAGGCGATCTCGAGGCCCTCCAGGGTGGTCTCGGCTGCGAGTATAACCGGCCCGGGCCAGCAGCCGGCGGCCGGGAGGGCAATCACGAGCCCTTGCTGTGGCGGTCCATGCCCTGCGCCGCCCGCGCCGCCGGCGTCAGGGGCACCGCACTCTTGTCGGGAACCACGATCGCCCCGAAGTGCCGCGAGTAGACCTTCGTGAACTCGGCGCCGAAGAAGAACACCTGGGCTGAGTAGTAGATCCACAGCAGGATGACGACGAAGGAACCGGCCGCCCCGTACACCGACGCCGCCGCGCTCCGCCCCAGGTAGAGTCCGATCAGCGACTTGCCGAGCGTGAAGAGCAGCGCCGTCACGGCGGCGCCGACCCACACGTTCCGCCACGCGAGCCGCACATCCGGCAGCAGCCGATAGATGACGGCGAACATGAGGCCGATGACGACGAACGACAGGATGGCGTTGGCCGCCTGCATCACCGCGGGCGGGAGCGGCAACAGCCCGGAGAAGAACTCCCCGAACGCCGCCAGCCAGGCGCTGGCGCCCAGGGACACGAGCAGCAGGAATCCGACGCCGACGACCACCGTGAATGACCAGAACCGGGCCTTGATGATCTCGAGCACCCCCCGCCCGGGCCTGGTCGTCACGCCCCAGATGGTGTTCAGCGCGTCCTGGAGCTCTCCGAAGACGCCCCAGAGTCCGAAGATGAGCGTGATGACGCCGAGCCCGGTGGCGTGCAGGCCGCTTCCCTTGCCTCCGGTGCTCTCGATGGCAGCCCGAATCGCTTCAGCGCCAGCGACCCCGATGAGGTCCTGGACCTCGGCGATGATCTGACCCTGGGCCGCCACCTTCCCCAGCACGAGCGCGGTGACGGCGATGATGACGATCAGCCCCGGCGCCAGTGCGAAGACGGTGTAGTACGCCAGCGCCGCCCCCAGCCGCGCCGCCCGGTCCTCGTACCACTCGTAGAGCGTCTCGCCGAGCAGCGACCAGACGACGGCCGGCGTCAGCCGGGCCGGGATACCGCCAGCGCCCGGCGAGGAGCGGCGGGGGCCAGGGACGGAACTCACAGGAGCTGCGGTGATGCGACCGCTCGGTCGGGCTCTCGGTCGTCGACCAGCGGGCCCCGGGGCGCCTGCAACCGCCGCCAGACGATCCGGACAGCCGCGATGACCGGGACGGACAGGAACATCCCGGCGACACCGGCGAGTTCGCCCCCCGCCAGCACTCCGACGACCACCAGAGCGGGATGAATCTCGATGCCGCGCCCCATGATGAGGGGCACGCAGGCATAGTCCTGGATGCCGCGCCAGACGAGCACGAACGCCGCCACGAGCCATGGGTGCCCGTAGCCGCCGAAGAAGCTCACCCCGATGGCGAGAAGACCGGCGGTCAGCGGGCCGACCACGGGAATGAACTCCAGCGCGCCGCCGATGGCCGCGAGGACCAGCGCGTACGGGACGCCGGCCACCAGGAACACCGCCGCCCACACGACGAACGTGATCAGGGCCAGCAGCACCTGGGCCCGGACGTACTGCCCCAGCAAGAGATGAAGGTCCTCGGCGATGCCCCATCCCACCCCTCGATGGCGCCGCTGGCTCAGGCGCGAGATGGTCGCGGAAGTGAATTGCTCCGCGTCCTTCAGGATGAAGAAGGCCAGGACAGGGATGAGCACGATCACCCAGGCGCCGGCGAGCCACCCCAGCAGCGCCGCCACCGCCTGCTGGACATATCCGATGATCTCGCCCATGTGAGCCCGGGCCAGCCGCTCGATCTCGGCAATCTCCCGCCACTCCCACCCCCGGCGCTGGAGCATGCGCTCGACCATCTGGCCGCTCTGGATCTGCTTCGACATCTCCGGAAGTTTCTGTGCAAGGCTCTGGACCTCGCTCGACAGGCGCGGCCCAACCGCGATTCCGGTCCCGACCAGCACGGCCAGCACCACGAGGTACACGAGCCCGATCGCCAACGATCGGCGCTGCGTCACCCACCGTTGCGTGAGCCGCACCACGGGAAAGAGCAGATACGCGAAGAACAGCGACAGGGCGATCAGGAGCAGCACTCCTCGCACGGCGTACGCCAGCCCGATGACGCCGAGGATCGCCAGGATGGTCCAGGTGACCCGCGCCGCGCGGGAGTCGAGAAAGAGCCGGCTCAAGGCAGGTCTACACTTCCACGACTGAAGTATGGGTGAGGTCGCCCGCCCTGCCTATTGGACCTTGGTTTACCCAGCCGACCGAGGCCTCCGGGGTGGCCACCGTCGCGCGTATAATCGCCGGCGCGAGAGGAGACCGCGGATATGCGCACGCACATCGAGGGTGGCTGGGTGGTGGCCTTCAACGGCACGACGCACGAGGTCCACGAGGCCGGCAGCGTGGTCTTCGAGGACGACCGGATCGTTCACGCCGGCCCCGCCTACACCGGCCCCGCCGACACCCGTATCGCCGCCCGCGGCAAGCTCGTCTCCCCCGGCTTCATCAACACGCACGTGCACACCGCTGGCAACGCCGGCGACTACCTGCTGCTCGACATGGCCAAGAACGACTACCGGACGTCCAACTACATGAGCTTCGCGGCACCACTGAAGGGCAAGATGACGCCGCCGCCGGCCGCGGCGGTCGCCGCGCTGCGGACGTACGTCTTCCTGCACGCCCTCAAGAACGGCACCACCACCATCATCGACGTCGGCGGCCTGCGCGGTGATTGGGACGGCTACGCGCGCCTGGTGGACGAGCTCGGCGTGCGCGTCTACGGCAGCCCGCCCTTCCGCGACCGCGACACATATATGGATGCCCAGGGCCGCCTGACCTACGACGAGGACACGGCGGTGGGCCGCCAGCGGCTGAAGGAAGCCGTCGGCTTCGTGAAGAGCTTCGACAAGACCGCCAGCGGGCGGCTGCGCGGCATGCTGAACGCCGCCCAGGTGGAGACGTGCACCGAGCGGCTGCTGCGCGAGGGCCGGGACGCCGCCCGCGAGCTCGACGTGCCCATCCACACCCACGCCGGCGGCAACCTGATCGAGTTCCAGCAGATCATGGGCGAGTACCGCAAGACGCCCATCCAGTTCCTGGCCGACATCGGCTTCCTGGACGACCGCACCCTGATCGGTCACGGCGTCTTCAGGGCCGGCCACCCGTGGACCGGTCACCCTTTCGGCGACGACGTCAAGACGATGGCCGAGCGCGGCGCCACCCTGGGCCACTGCCCGTACAAGTACGCCAAGATGGCGATGACGCTGCTCTCCTTCCAGCGCTACCTCGACGCCGGCGTGACGATCTCGCTCGGCACCGACACCTTCCCGCTCGACATCGTCTCCGAGCTGCGGTGGGCCTCGATCCTGGCCAAGACCACCGACGGCAACTACCAGGCCGGTCAGCACCGCGACGTCTTCAACGCCGCCACGCTGGGCGGCTGTCGCTTCATCCGCCGCGACGACCTCGGCCGGCTGGCCCCGGGCGCCAAGGCCGACGTCCTCCTGATCGACCTCGACCACGTGGGGGCCGGCATGTACGCCGATCCCATCAAGGCACTGGTGGACGCCGCCAGCGGCCGCGACGTGCACACGGTGATCGTGGACGGCAAGGTCCTGGTACAGGACGGCCGGCTGACACGCGTGGACGAGTCGGAGGTCTACGCCAAGGCCCGCGAGGCCACGCGCCACTACTGGGGTAACGTGTCGAGCTGGCGCTGGGACGGTGCCGGGGTCGAGCAGATCATTCCCCCGGCGTTCCGCGTGCACCGGGGGCCCTGACCGTCCAGCGGCTCGGGGCATCCCCGCTCCCGCCAATCATTGACGCCGCCGCGGCCATTCCGCTAGGTTGTGACATGACGGCTTTTGCCCGCCCCCCGCACACCACGACGGCAACGACGGGAACTGGAGGGCCGCGATGAACCTGCCCACGTTCGACGAGCTGCACGTCATCTCGGACCTGCACATGGGGGGAGCCCCCGGCTTCCAGATCCTGGGCGAGACGGCACGGCTGGCCGGCTTCGTCCGCTGGGTCCGCGAGCAGCGCCCGGACGGCCAGGTCGCGCTCGTGCTCGACGGCGACATCGTCGACACCCTGGCGGAGGACGTGCCCGGCTACATCGCCATCGAGACCGCCGTCGCCACCATCGAGCGCATCATCGATAGGGACCCTGCCTTCTCGCCCGTGTGGGCCGCCCTCGCCGACTTCGTGCGCACGAAGAATCGAACCCTCGTGCTGGTGATCGGCAATCACGATCTCGAGCTGGCGCTGCCGCCCGTCCAGCGGCTTCTCGTCGCCCGACTGGCCGGCGACGATCCGGCCGCGCGGGGGCGAATCGAGTTCTCGACGTACGGCGCCGGCTACACATGCCTGGTCGGTGGCACCCGCGTGTACTGCACCCACGGCAACGAGGTGGACGCCTGGAACTACGTCCGCTACGAGGATCTCGCCCGGGTGTCGCGCCGGCTGAACGCCGGCCGCCCGGTGGGACCTTCCGAGTGGGAGCCGAACGCCGGCACCAAGATGGTCAAGGACGTCATGAACGAGGTGAAACGCCGGTATGCCTGGATCGACCTGCTGAAGCCGGAGACCCAGGCTGCGGTCGGCGTGCTCGCGGTGCTCGAGCCGTCCCTGGCCAGCCGCATCACGAGCGTGCTGCCAGTCGTCGGCGAACGGGTGCGCGGGGGCGCCGACTACGAGGGGCGCCTCTCCTCCGACAGCTTCGCGGCGCCCCCGATCACCACCAGCCGCGTGGTCACGGCCGATCAGCTCCTCGGCCCCAACCTGAGCGGGGGTCTGCGTGGCAGCACCGCTCGATCCAGCACCGGTGCGGACGCCATGCTGCTGGCGGCGGAGCAGAGTCTGCAGGGGCGCCCGGCGGCTGGGCGCCCGGCCGACGAGACGCTCGGGGCTCCGCAGCTCGTCTGGGACCGGCTGACCGGCTGGATGACCGGCGTCGGCAAGGACGAGGCGCTGCGACGCGCCCTCCTCGACTGGCTGGCCGGCGACAAGACGTTCGACCTCGACGACCGCGACCCCACCTTCCAGGAGGTCACCAAGGGGGTGGGGCCGGACATCGGAATCACCGTCACCGGCCACACGCACCTGGAACGGGCCATCGACATGGGCGGCAGCCGGCTCTACTTCAACTGCGGCACCTGGATCCGGCTGATGCGATTCACCGACGGCATGCTGAAGGACACGGCCTCGTTCAAGTCCGTGTACGACGTGCTGGTCGACGGCCGGATGAGCAGCATCGACGCCGCCACGTTCGACGGGCAGCCGCTGGTCCTGAGCCAGACGAGCGCCGTCTGCATCAAGACCGAGGGGGCCGGCGTCGTTGGAGAGCTGGCCCACATCGAGGGCCGCTCGCCAATTTCCCGCAAGGTGATGCGGAAGTTCGTGAGGGCCTGACATGGCTGAGATCCGCAACGTCAAGCTGGAGCTGCTGCGGCCGGGGCCCGCGCACAACCAGCTCCTCTCGCCACTGACGCCGTACCTCGCCCTGTGCGGGGCCGACGGCCCGGTGACCGTGCAGCTTCCGTTCGAGCATCGCCACCTGCTGAACCGCCTCGAGCGGCTGCGCTACGTCACCGGCGGCGTCGTGGTGTCGCCCCAGCAGCAGGCCACCGAGGTCCGCGAGATCGGCGAGGCGCTCGGGCGGGTTCTCGCCCAGATCCCCGCGCTGCTCTCCGAGATCGGCACCGCCGCCAGCAGCCAGAACGAGCTGGTGCATCTGCGGCTGGTCACGACCCGCCTACGAGCTGGCCCTGATTCCCTTCGAGCTGGCCATCGGGGCGGACGGCTTCCCCGGTTCCGGCGCGCCGCTGTTCTTGCAGCCGACGGTCCCCCTGTCACTCACCCGCGAGGTCCGGCGCGGGCGACCGCTGCCGGTCTACTGGAACCGCGCCCCTCGCATCCTGTTCGCGTTCGCGTCCCCGAACGGTCTGGCGCCGGTGCCGGCCCAGGATCACCTCGAGGGCCTGCGGCGGGCGGTCGAGCCCTGGATCAAGTGGAAGTCCGACCCGACCGCGCGGCTCGAGGAGGTCAAGAAGCTCCTGACCGTGCTCCCGAACGCCTCGCTGCAGAAGATCCGCCGGGCCTGCGCCGAGACCGAATACACGCACGTGCACATCCTGGCCCACGGCGAGCCGATCAGCCAGGAGGGAGACCGCCACTACGGCCTGGCCCTCTGCGCCGACAGCGACGACCTGGTCAAGGACGTCGTCGCCGGCGATGTCCTGGCCACGGCGCTGACGGCCAAGGATTCGATGGGGACGACGCGCTTTCGCCCGACCCTGGTCAGCCTGGCGACGTGCGATTCCGGTCATCCGGGCTCCGTCATCACCCCGGGCGGCAGCATTGCTCACGCCCTGCACGAGGGTGAGATCCCGTGGGTGATCGCCTCGCAGTTCCCGCTCTGGATGCGGGCCTCGTCGATCGCCGCCGAGGTCCTGTATTCCGGCATCCTTCGCGGCGACGATCCCCGGTGGGTGCTCCGGGCGCTGCGCCAGCGCCTGCGGACCGACTCGACCGGGACCCACGACTGGGGCAGCATCGTGGCCTATGCGGTGGTGCCGTCGGACTTCGACCGGCAGGTCGAGGCGTTCCGCAACCGCCAGACCCGGCAGCGGATCGAGGTGAAGTTCGACCGGGCGGAGCAGATGCTACTGGCCTCGCCCGCCGCCGCCACGACGAGCGTGTCCGCGCTGGCGGCGTGCCCCGAGCTCAACACCCTCTACGAGTCCATCCGGGACGATCTCGAGAAGTGGCGGGGCGCCCTGCCTGCCACGGCGCCCAACGCCGAGCGGGCCGAGCGCCTCGGCATGAGCGCGGCCAGCGAGAAGCGCATCGGCAACCTCTTCCGGGCCGAGAAGGACGAGGACCGCGCGCGTAGGGCCTACGAGACGGCCTGTGAGTTCTATCGTCGCGCCCTCGACGCCGAGCCGTTCAATCATTGGGTGATCACCCAGTATCTGTCGATGACAGCGGTGCTGGCGCCCGAGAACGTCGGCGACGCTCTCGTCGCCGACTACGGCGCCTGGTGGGCGGCCGCCCGTCAGATCGCCGACTGGGACCTGCGCAAGGCCACGGGCGAGAAGCAGGCCTGGGCGCTGGCGACCCTGGCCGAGCTCGAGCTCCTGGGCTCGATCTACGGGGGGCGGACGTTCGATCCCGTGCGAGCCCAGCGAGAGATCGAGAGCTTCTGCCGTGGGATCTACGAAGCCGTGGACCGCAATTCCTTCCCCGTCTTCTCGAGCCGCCGGCAGTTCAAGCGCTACCTCGACGACTGGCCGCGCAAGGAGTGGCGCGACCTCGCGGCCACTGCCACCGCCGCCCTGAGCGCGGGCGGCTCGTGGGGAGGCCGCGCCTATCTGAGGTCGGAAACCTAGTACCAGCCCGCGAGCGGCGCCGCCCCGCTGGCGTTTGTCAGCGAACCGTGATCGCCCTCACGAGGGTATTATTGCCCTCGTTCGATTCGGCGACCGCGCCATTGGGGTCCACCGCCAGGATCATGTAATACACTCCGGCCGGGGCCCCCGATGGAATCGTCCCGGTCAGCGTCCTCGATACCGTGGCGCCGGCCGCGATGGTGCTGAGGCTCCGCGTCTGCAACAGTGCATCGTCCGAGGAGAGGGAGCTGTTCACTGACATGTGGATCCTGAGCTGCGTCGCCGCCGACGTGACAGACCCCTGGTTCTTTACGCCGAAGCTGAGGGTATACGAGCCGCCGCGATACACCGTCGACGGGATCGAGAGCGAGCTCACGATCAGGTCCGGCCGCGAGGTCGACGTGGCCGGGTTGAAGGTGGCGGTGACCCCGGTGGCCGCATTGAGCGTCACGCTGCAGGTCCCGGTCCCCGTACACCCCCCGCCACTCCAGCCTCCGAAGACCGAGCCCGACGCCGCGCTCGCCGTCAGCGTCACCCGGGTCCCGTAGGTGTAGGCCTGGGTGCAGTCGGTGCCGCACGTGATCCCCGCCGGCGCGCTGGTCACGGTCCCCGTTCCGCTGCCCGACCGGCTGACCGTGAGCGTTCGCGTCGTGGTCGTGGTGC
This sequence comes from uncultured Candidatus Rokubacteria bacterium, assembly GCA_963827505.1. Classification (GTDB taxonomy): domain Bacteria; phylum Methylomirabilota; class Methylomirabilia; order Rokubacteriales; family CSP1-6; genus AR5. The sequence goes on from CAWHBD010000002.1 coordinate 822,223, forward strand.
TGTTGAAGGTGGCGGTCACCCCGATGAGCGTATTGACGGTCACGCTGCAGGTCCCGGTGCCCGCACAGCCTCCGCCGCTCCAGCCTGCGAAGACGGAGCCGGACGCGGCGCTCGCCGTGAGTGTCACCCGGGTCCCCGACACGTAAGTCTGGGAGCAATCGGTGCCACACGCGATTCCCGACGGCGAGCTGTTCACGGTTCCGGATCCGCTCCCCGTACGACTGACCGACAGCGTCGGCGTCGAGGCCGGCGGAGCGGGGTCGGATCCGGTAACCGAACCGCTGACGGCGCGCGAGACGGTCTCGCCCTGGGCCGTGAAGTTCACGTTCGAGGCAAAGCTACCGAGGGCGAGGGGGCGGAATCGAACGACCACGGACGTGCTCGCGCCGGCCGCCAGGGTGAAGGACGCGCCGGATACGATGCTGAACGGTGAGCCCACACTGGCGCCCCCGGACACGCTGGCGCCGCTCGTGTTCTGGACCGTGTACGTACGATCGAGGAACGCGCCCAGGAGGAGGCTGCCGAAGTTCACGGCGCCGGTGGGGGACACGTTGAGGGCCCCCTTGGCGACCCCGCTCGCGGTCGGCGAACACGCGCTCTGGTTGCCGTTGCGATCGACCGCGGAGATCCGCACCCAGTACGTGGCGCCGGGGTTGAGATTCGTGAGCGTGGCGCTCACGGTCTGGTTCGCGAGTGGCGAGGTCGTGGACGAGGCGATGGCATGGTACGAGGAGCCAGGACAGGTCGGCGTCGAGGTCCCGATATAAAGCCGATAGCCCGCGAGGTCCGTCAGCGGGGTGCCGTTCGCGTTGGTGGACGGGGCCGTCCACCTCACGGTTAGCGTCGCCGCGTCGGCACCGACGACCAAGCCCAGTAGCGACGCTACAAGGACAAACACGGACCAGACGGCCGCCTTCATCAGCACTCCTTCCGTTGCGCCGCTCGAGGACACCACTCCCGCCTCTGATCTCCATGCAGAGGCACGAACGTCCACGAGGTCAGTCGGCTGTTCGTCAGCCCGGTCGCAATCAGACCCGGCGCGGGACCGGGCAAGTGGAGTGCCAGATGATTTGGACACCGGAATGCGAGAAACCCGCTAAACCCGCGGGCTCTGTGCAAATCTTCTGTGCGCCCGCGTCGAGTTCTTGACGGAGGAGTGTCAGCTAGAGCTACAGACGGGAGCTCATCGGCAAGAGCGACAAGTGAGAGTGGGCTGCCCGCCCGGAAGTCATGTGGATCATGCAGACCTCGCGGCGACCGTGCTGCGAACGCGCAGCGCCGCGACACCCTCCACAACTGGCTCGTGATCTGATCTGGCGGGAGCCGTGAGGCACTGCCGGAGGCAAAGGCCGCCGGCCCCGAGTCGGCGCTGCTTGCCTGGCGCTCTGAGCCTGATGGCCGCCCGAGCCCCGCCAGCGTGTTGACCGATATGCTACCGTAGCCCACGCGGACATGGCTTCGCTTACAGCACTTTGCGGGTCAAGACATCCTACGGCGGATACGGTATGACCCATTCGATGCGTCGGCCCGCCGAGGCCGTCGCGGCCTGAGCCACGCGTGTACGAAAAGTACTTCGGGCTCCGCCAGAAGCCCTTCAACTCGACGCCCGACCCGGCCTTCCAGTACACGAACCGGGCGTACCAGGAAGCGTACGCGACGCTCCTGTACGGGATCGAGGAGCGCAAGGGCTTCATCGCGCTGACCGGCGAGGTCGGCACCGGGAAGACGACCCTGCTCCGCCGGCTCATGGACAACATGAATCCGGCGCTCAAGACCGTCTTCGCGTACAACAGCACGCTCACGTTCGAAGAGCTCGTTGAATACATCTGCAGCGAGCTCCAGATCCCGGTGACCGGGCTGAGTCGGGTCGCCCGCCTGCAGGCCCTCAACAAGTTCCTGATCGCGGAGGCCAAGAGCGGCGGGACCGTGGTCCTCTTGCTCGACGAGGCACAGAACCTCACCAACGAGGCCCTCGAGAACCTCCGCCTCATCTCGAACCTCGAAACGGCCACTGCCAAGCTGCTGCAGATCGTGCTCGTCGGGCAACCCGAGCTGGAGGACAAGCTCGCCGACCCGTCACTCCGACAGGTCGCCCAGCGCATCGCCGTCCGCTTTCGCCTGGATCCGCTCGATGACGCCGAGGTCGAGCCGTACATCGACTACCGCCTCCGCGTCGTGGGCCGGGCCCGGCGGGATCTGTTCACCGACGACGCGATCCAGACGCTGATCCCGTACGTGCGCGGCATTCCGCGACTGATCAACGTCTTCTGCGACAACGCCCTCGTGCTGGCCTACGCGACCGACCATCAGCGGGTGACCGGCCAGATGATCGACGGCGTCGCGGCCGACCTGCGGCTGACCCCGCGGGGGACGCCGCCGCGCTCGGTGGCCACCGTCGAAACGCCCGAGCGCCGGACGACCACATCGCCGGTCACGGCCGCGCCCAGGACCGGCGGCCGCCGCTGGGCCGTGACCGGCTTTGCCGCCGGCATCGTGGTCACGCTGCTCGGCGTGCTTGCCGTGGCGACTGGCGGTCGCCTCGACGGCGGCGCGCGTGTTTTCCTATCCGACCGGGTCGCCGGCTGGCGAGATACCATCATCGGCGGCCGGCCACCCGCGCAAGACCCCAGTCCCGAGCCCCCCACCCAGCCTGTTCCGGCCCCGACCCGCCAGGCAACCCCCGCCACCACGCCCGAGCCCGGTCCGGCCACGACGGCGCCGGCGGCAACGCCGGTGACCGATCCCCGAGTGCCGTCCGCGGGCGGACCGGCGAGTGGCGAGCGAGCCGGGCGGACTGCGGGGCCCGCCCGGGTCACGGCACGGTCGCTCACCGTCCCCGCGGGCGGGACGATTTCGCGAATCGTGTTCGACCACTACGGCCGCCACAGCTCGCTCGCCCTGGACCTGATCCACGAGCTCAATCCCGAGCTCCAGGATCTCGACGTGGTGGCGGCCGGCCAAACCCTCCGGCTGCCTCCGCTCAACATGGAAGGCCTCCTCCGGCGCCAGCCCGACGGATCGTATCGCCTCGTCGTCGGCTCCTACCCGAGCCAGGCCGCCGCCACCGAGCTCGCCCGGACCATCCGCGAGCACGGCTACACCGCCAGCGTGAGGACCCGGGAAGTGACCTCCGAGCAGGTGCTGCACCGCGTCCAGATCGACGGGCTGGCGACGCGAGCCGTGGCTCTCCGCGCCTGGGAGACGGCCAACCGTCTGGAGTGGCTCGACGTCAGACGCGACGGGCCCGACCGGGCGGCTCCAGGCCGGAGTCGACCGTCAGCGCGGCGATGATCGGACGACCGGCGGAACGCGCTCGCTCCACGGTTGCGCGGCCTCGAAGGCCGCCGCCCCTCGCAGCACGGCCGCCTCTCCGCGTCGCTTGCCCACGATCTGCAGCCCCACGGGCAGGCCCGAGCGCGTGAAGCCACACGGGATCGAGATCGCCGGCAGTCCCAGCACCGAGAAGGCGTACGTCAGGTGCGAGCGCTGCATCGCCTTGCCGACCGGCTTGCCGTTGACCTCCAGGATGTGCGGGTGCTCGATCGGGAATGGCGGCACGGCCATGGTCGGCGTGAGCCAGACGTCGCGGGTGTCCATGAACTCGCGCACGCGCTGCCACTGACGCGTCCGCAGCAGCTCGCCCTCGGCGATCTCCCGCGGGGACAGGGCCAGCCCCGCCTCGGTGTTCTCCACCAGCCCGGCCTGGAGCACCGCGCGGTGCTCGGGCAGCTTGTCCGCGTGCCGCGCCACCATCAGCAGGCCGCGCGTGAGGCGCACGATCTCCGGCACATCGCTCATGTCCGGGCAGGCCGCCTCCGTCCGGGCGCCGAGCGAGCGGAACACGCGCACCGCCTGCTCGAAGAGCGCGCGCACCTCGTCGTCGACCATGACCAGCCCACCGAGGTCGATGGTCCACGCCACCCGCCAGCCCTTCACCGACGGTGTCTTCACCGCCGCCGTGAACTGCCGCGCATCGACCTCGTAGGACAGCGGGGCCCGATCGTCGGGCCCGGCCATCGCCGCCAGCATCAGCGCCGCGTCCGCAACGGTGCGCGCCATCGGCCCTTCGACCGAATAGGAATCCCAGGCCAGCGCCGAGGGATATCGGGGATCAGCCCGGGCGTCGTCCGAAACCCCACGACGCCGCAGAACGAGGCGGGTCCGCGCAGCGAGCCGCCCAGGTCCGTCCCCTCGGCCAGCGGGCACATGCCGGTGGCCAGCGCCGCCGCCGCGCCGCCGCTGGAGCCGCCGGCCGTGCGCGTCAGGTCCCACGGATTGCGGGTCGCCCCGAAGACCGCGTTGACCGTGTTGGGGCCGAACGCGAACTCCGGCGTGTTGGTCTTGCCGAGCACGATGGCGCCGGCCGCACGCAGCCGCTCGACCACCAGGGCGTCCTCGGTGGGCACGTGGTCTTCGAACAGCTTGGACCCCTGGGTGGTGCGGATGCCGGCAGTCGGGGTGACGTCCTTGATGGTCACCGGCACCCCGAACAGCGGCGGCAGCGCCGCCCCCCGCTTGAGGGCGGCGGTGGCCCGCCGGGCGTTCCACAGCGCCGCGTCGCGAGCGAGCGTGACGACGGCGTTCACGGTCGGATTGACCGCGTCGACGCGGGCCAGGAGCTCCTGCATGACCTCGAGCGGCGAGGTCCGGCGGGCCCGGTACAGCTTCACCAGCTCTCCGGCCGGCGTGAAGGTCAGATCGCGACCTGGCATGGCGTCCTCCGCGCGACGATAGTACCGCCTACTTGAGACTCCCGGCCGTCAGTCCGCCGACCAGGTAGCGCTCGACCAGCGCGAACAGCACGACCACCGGGACGATGGCGATCACCGAGGCGGCGAACAGCGAGTTCCAGTGCTGCACGTAGGCGGTCACGTAGGAGGTGATGCCGACCGTGAGCGGCTTCAGGGCGGGGTCGGTCATCAGGGTCAGCGCGACGATGTACTCGTTCCAGGCGGCGATGAAGGCGAAGATGGCCGCGGTCACGATGCCGGGCAGCGACAGCGGCAGCACGATGCCCACCAGCGTGCGCAGCCGACCGCAGCCGTCCACCGCCGCCGCCTCCTCGATCTCGCGCGGGATCGAGGCGAAGAACGCTCGTAGGATCCAGATGGCGAAGGCCAGGTTGAAGGCGGCGTTGGTGAGGATCAGCGCCGCGTAGGTGTTGATGAGCCCCAGCTCGAAGAACTCCCGGTAGAGCCCCACCACCAGCGCCGTCGGCGCGAACATCTGGGTGACGAGCACCAGGAACAGGAAGGCCGCGCGGCCCGCGGAACCGGTGGCGGGCGGTGTAGTACGCGGCCGGCACCGCCGCCACGATCACGAGCGCCGTCGAGGCCAGCGCCACCACCAGGGACACCGACAGCCAGCCCTGGAAGGCCGGGTCCCGGAGCACTTCCAGGAAGTTGCCCGGCTGCCACGCGACCGGCAGCAGCCGCGGTGGGGTCGTCCGCAGCTCGCCGGCCGGCTTGAGCGCGGTCAGCAGCATCACCACGATATGGCGCAGACCAGCACCAGGGCCAGGAGCTGTCCGGCCCCGCGCCAGCAGCACGCCGCGCGCGACAGGCTCAGGCCTCCTGCTCGCGCCAGCGAATGGCGCGCAGGTAGACGAAGACGGCCACCAGGATGACGGCACGTTGACGACCCCCAGCGCCGCCGACAGGCCGACGTCGCGCAGCGAGCTCTTGAACGCGATCTTGTACATGTACGTGATCGTCGTGTCGTGACCGAAGCCGGGGTTGCGATCGTTCAGCGTCCACACGATGGGAAACGAGTTGAAGACGTAGATGACGTTGAGCACGGTGGCCACCAGCAGCGCCGGCCGCAGCAGCGGCAGCGTCACCGACCGGTAGCTGCGCCACGCGGAGGCGCCGTCCACCCGGGCGGCCTCGTACACCTCGCCGGGGATCGTCTGCAGGCCGGCCAGCAGGACGTAGGTGGTGAACGGCAGCGAGACGAAGACGCCGACGGCGATCATGGCGCCCATCACGGTGCGCGTCGTCGCCCAGCCAGTCGACCGGCTGCCGGAGCAGGCCGAGCGACGACCAGCGCGTGGTTGAGGACGCCGAAGTAGTAGTCGTAGATCCACACGAACAGCTTGGCGGTCATGATGAGCGAGGCCGCCCACGGCACGATCAGCGCCCACCGCACCAGCCGGCGCCCGGGGAACTCGAGGTTGAGGAACTGCGCGAGCCCGAGCGAGATCAGGAGCGTGACCCCGACGACGACGACCACCCACACGACGGTGTTGGCGACGACCGCCGGCAGCGCCGCCTGCTCGGCGCAGCCGGGCGTAGTTGGCGGTGCCGACCGACCCCTGGTAGAGACCCGGTGATGGAGTATCGAGCGAACGAGGCGCGGACGAGCTCGGACGGCCGGATAGAGCACGACGGCGACGATGAGCGCCAGGCTGGGCCCGAGCCAGACGCAGCGCCCGCCACGCCCGCGCCCCGCGGCGTGCAGCGGCGTCAGCGGCCGCCCGCCGCGGCCGCGGCGTTCTTCTGGATCGACGCGAGCACCTGCCGCGGGTCGCCGCCCGGCTGCACGGCCAGCCCGATGCTCTGCTGCACGTCGAGCTTCACCTTGTCCCAGGCGGGATCGGTGGTGGGCGCCAGCCGCGCGTTGGGCAGCGCGTCCAGGTACGGCTTGAGCTTCGGCGTTGTCGCTCATCTGGCGCAGGCCGGACTTCGTCACCGGCAGGAACCCCTCGGCGGCGATCCAGCGGGTGATGTTCTCCGGCTGGTAGTAGAGGTCGAGGAACTCCTTCACCGCGTCCTGGTTGCCCTTCTTCTTGAAGGCCATCAGGTAGTCCTCGACGCCGAGGGTCACGCTGGCGCCGGCGTTGGTCGGCATCTCGCGCCACGCCGTAGTCCACCTTGCCCTCGGCGTCGAGCTGGGCGGCGAGCGGGCTGAAGCCCATGACCATGCCCACCTTGCCGTCCTTGAACAGCTGGAAGGCGCCGTCGGTGCGGTTGGTCTTGCCCGGGTTGACCTGGGTCACCTTGTGCTTGTTGGCGAGCGTCGGCCAGGAACTGCAGGGCCTGCACGTTCTTGCTCGCTGTCGATCGCCCACGCCTCGCCGGCCTTCCAGTCGCCGCCGTTGTTCCACATCCAGATCGACCACTCGGCCTGCGCCTCCTCCGGCCCGAGCGGCAGCGCGTAGCCGATGGTGCCGCCGCCGAGCGCCTGGACCTTGCGGCGCGGCCTGCACGAACTCGTCCCAGGTCCGCGGCGGCGCCGGCGAGGCCGGCCTGGGCGAGCAGCGTCCGGTTGTAGAAGAACGCGCGGGCGCTCGACGAGGATCGGCAAGCCGTAGAGCTTGCCGCGGTACTCGCCGCCCCGCACGAAGGCGTCCGAGGAAGTCCTCGCGCGTCTTGGGCGAGAGCGACCTCGTCGGCGGTGTAGAGCAGGCCGTCCTTGGCGTAGCTGGCGAACGCGTTGAGGTTCAGGATGTCGGGCGGCTGGTTGTTCTGGATCATCGTGCTGACCTGCTGGTCGATGGAGTTCCAGTCGATCACCTGCAGGTCGACCTTCACGCCCGTCTGCTTCGTGTACGCTCGGCCAGGGCCTGCCAGAACGGCCGCGTGTGGTCCTTGCTGTAGTCGGCGATGACCACCTTGATGCCGTCGCCGCCGCGCTGGCAGGCGCCGAGGGCCAGCAGCGCCAGCGCCATCACCGCCAGCGCCAGCCGGCGTGAGATCACCGGACCAGCTCCTTGCGGAGCGCCTCGGCCAGCCGCTCGTACTGCTCGCGGCGGTTGTAGAGCTGGGCCGAGATGCGGACCAGCCGGCGCGGCGCCGCCGGCCAGCTCATCACCGGCACCTCGATGCGCCAGTCGTCGAACAGCTGCGGCTGCAGCGGATCGGGCCGGCGCCAGCCCACGTCGGTGGTGCCATCGGGCAGCCGCACGGCGGCGAGCGAGCCGACCATCGCGTCCGGGCACACGGGCGGCGTGCCGGCGGCCGCGCACAGCAGCGTACGGGCCTCGAGCGCCAGCGCGTGGTTGCGGGCCATCAGCGCCGGCCAGCCGCCCTCGACCAGGGTACCGAGGTACTCGATCGCCTTGGGCACGGTCAGCCAGGCGGTGGGATCGCTGGTGCCCGTCCAGTCGAACTCCAGGCGGAAGCGCGAGTAGCCGGGGCGCACCGCGCTGGCGCCGTGGCTGATCGTCAGCGGCCGCACGTCGGGTTGCTGGTCGCGCCGCGTCCACAGGAACGCCGAGCCCTTGGGCGCGCAGAGCCACTTGTGGCAGTTGCCGCTGTAGTAGGTGGCGCCCAGCGTGGCCAGGTTCAGCGGCACCATGCCGGGCGCGTGGGCGCCGTCGACCAGCACGTCGACGCCGCGGGTGCTCAGCTCGGCGATGAGCCGCTCGATCGGCAGGATGAGCGCGGTGGGGCTGGTGATGTGATCCAGCAGGGCCAGCCGCGTGCGCGGGGTGACCTTCGCCAGCACCGCCGCCACCACCTCGTCGGGGGACGTCACGGGGAACGGCACGGTGACGATGACCACGCGGGCCCCCGACCGCTCGGCCACGAAGTTCAGCGTGTTGCGGCAGGCGCCGTAGACGTGGTCGGTCGTGAGCAGCTCATCGCCGGCGGCGAAGGCGCGCGAGCGCAGCACCGCATTGACCCCGCTGGTGGCGTTGGTGACGAAGGCCAGGTCCTCGGGGTCGGCGCCAATGAACGCGCCCAGCGCCGCCCGGGCCGTCGCGAGCCGGTCGTCCAGCTCGCGGGAGAGGAACCGCACCGGCTCGGCTTCCATCTCGGCCCGCAGGGCCGCCTGGTAGCGAAGCACCTCGGTCGGGCAGGCGCCGAACGAGCCGTGGTTGAGGAAGACGACGTCGGGGTCGAGCGGCCACAGGGCCGCGAGGTCGCCGCTCACGCGTTGCGGTACGCGGCGAGCACGGCCTGGGCCATGTCGCGCGTCTTGGCTCCGCCGCCCTGGTCGGGCGTCAGCGTCGTGCCGTCGCGGTAGACCCGCCCGATGGCGCCGCGCAGCCGCTCGGCCTCGGCCGGGAAGCCGACGTGGTCGAGCATCAGGGCTGCCGACAGGATGGTCGCCGTCGGGTTGGCGATGCCACGGCCGGCGATGTCCGGCGCCGAGCCGTGTACCGACTCGAAGTACGCCCAGTTCTCGCCAAAGCACCCCGACGGGGCCAGCCCGAGGCCGCCGGCCGTCTCGGCGCCGAGGTCGGACAGGATGTCGCCGTAGAGGTTCATGCACAGCACGACGTCCATCGACTTCGGGAAGCGCACCAGCCGACGGGCGGCGTCGTCCACGTGGAAGTGCTCGAAGTCGAGGCCGGCCGCGCGCACCACCCGCTCGACGGTGGCCTGAAACAGCCCGTCGGTCTGCGGCAGGACGTTGGACTTGGTGACGCACGTGATCTTGCCGGGCTTGCCGGCCGCCTTGCGCTTGCGGGCCAGGTCGACGGCGACGCGGGCGATGCGCTCGGCGCCACGGGGCGTCGCCACCTTCACGGCGAAGCGTCCGTCGGTTCCATAGTGCGTGATCTTCCGGCCGGTGCGGTCGCTCAGCTCGGGCATGAGCCGCACGATGTCGGCCAGGTCGCCCTCGCGGCCCGGGTACATCCCCTCGCTGTTCTCGCGCAGCAGGATGTAGTCGATGCCGTCGGGATCGGCCAGCGGCGACTTCATGCCCGGGTAGTAGCGGATCGGACGGACGCCGGCGAAGGCGTCCATCTCCCAGCGCAGCCACGAGACGACCGGGGAGGACGATGGTCCGGCCGCGCCGAACAGCACGCCGTCGGCCTCGCGGGCCGCGCGCTTCGTCTCGTCCGGCAGCGGGGTGCCGTGGCTCTTGGTGGCGGCGGCGCCCTGCGGCGGCGTCTCGATCTTCAGCGGCAGGCCGGTGCCGGCCAGCACCTCGCAGGTGGCGTCGATGACCTCGATCCCGATCCCCTCGCCCGGCAGCACCACGATGGTCTTCATTGACGGATCCCTCTCACAGGTCCTTCACGTCGACGGCCTGTCCGCTGGCGTAGCTCTTGGCGACGGCGTCGGTGAACTCCATGTAGCGCACGCCATCCTCGAAGTTGGTGTGCGTGATCTTCTCGCGCCCGCGGACGGCGTTGACGAACTCCTCCTCGACCCGCCAGCCGATCCGTTGGTCGGCCGGGATGACGATCTCGGCCATGGCCGCATCGCCGCGCCGGGCGCCGGTCAGCCGCTTGGCGTCGACCTCGACGTGCAGGGTGCCGTCGCTGCCGAAGATCCACGCCTCCGGCGGCGGCGCGAAGGCCGTGAGCGAGCTGAAGCGCAGGTGGGCGACCGAGGTCTTGAAGTTCACCAGGATGTCGACGTGGTCGGGGACCTTCACGTCCTGCCAGGCCCCGGTCTCGTCCTTCCGCTTGGCCTTGGCGATCTTGGTCATGGCCATCACGCGCTTGGCGGGGCCGAGCCAGCGCATCATGGCTTCGTACCAGATGCCCATGTTCATGATGTTGTTGCCGCTCAGGCGCATGTCCTGGCGCCAGTGCATGGCGTCGCCCAGCTCGGCGAAGCGCCCCTGCTGCGTGCCCTGCACCTCGACGGCGTGGATCTCGCCCGCGTACCCCTCGGCGAGCAGCTTCACGAGGACGCGGTCGACCTCGAGCGTGTGCGGCGCCGGCACCAGCTGAGCCACGAGCTGGGGCGCCTTGCGGGAGGCGGCCAGCATCTCGCGCCCCTCGGCGGCGTTCATGGCCATGCGGGCCTCGCACAGCACGTGCTTGCCGGCGCTGAGCGCGGCCACCGTCATCTCGCGGTGCGTGTACGGCCAGGTCCCGATGCAGATGGCGTCGACGTCCTTGGCCTCCACCACCTGCCGCCAGTCGTCGTGCACCCGCGCGATGCCGAACTCCTTGGCCACGCGCTCGCCCGACTCCTTCGACCGGTTGGCGACCGCCGTCAGCTCCACGCCCGGCTGCGCCTTGAGCTTGGGAATGTGATGCTTGCGGGTATTGGCGCCGGCCCCCACGAACCCCACGCGGATCGGTTTGTCAGCCATGGCGAGATGGTATCACTGTCCCCGGCCCCCGGCGGCCGGGTGATATGATTCGCCCTGCGCGCGACGCCGCGCCACTGGAGGAGCCATGCCGATCGCTCGCCTCGCCTCATCCACCGGCCCCATCGACCTCCACTACGAGGACACTGGCTCCGGTTTTCCGCTGATCTGGTGCCACGAGTACGGCGGCGACTACCGCTCCTGGGAGCAGCAGGTCCGGTACTTCTCCCGGCGCTACCGGGTGGTGACCTGGAATTACCGGGGCTACCCGCCGTCGGAGATCCCGAAAGACGGCGGCGCCTATTCGGTCGAGATCCTGGTGGAGGATCTGCGCGCGCTCATGCAGCACCTGGGGATCCGGAAGGCCCATGTGGGCGGCCTGTCGCTGGGCGGCGGCGTGACGGTGAACTTCGGTATTCGCCACCCCGACCTGGCGGCCAGCCTCATCATCTGCGGGGCCGGCAGCGGTAGCGACAATCCCGAGGAGTTTGTGAAGAACGCCGCCCGCCAGGCCGATCTGTACGAGCGCGAGGGCGCCGAGGCCAAGGCCCGCAACTTCGCCGCCAACCCTGCCCGCCGCGGCTTCGCCGAGAAGGACCCGCGCGGCCACGCCGAGTTCATGCGCAACGTGCTCGATCACTCCGGCGTGGGCTCGGCCCTCATGGCCCGCGGCATCCAGATGAAGCGCAAGACCATCTACCAGCTCGAGCCCGATCTCAAGAAGATCACGGCACCGACGCTGGTCGTGGTCGGCGACCAGGACGAGCCGTGCCTGGGCCCCGGGCTCTTCATGAAGAAGCACATCCCGCACGCCGGCCTCGTCGTCGTGCCCATGACCGGCCACACGGTCAACATCGAGGAGCCGGGGCTATTCAACCAGCTGGTGTCGGAGTTCCTCACCTCGGTCGAGAACGGACGCTACGGAAGCTGGAAAGGAGCCGCCCGATGAGCCAGTACACGCTCGATCAGTTCTTCGCCGACACGCGCGCGACCATCAAGGCCAAGGGCGTGCCCTCCGGCCTGGCCGAGATCCGCGACCACCTCGAGAAACTGCTGCACAACCCCGAGCTGCTGAAGAAGCATCTCGGTGATCCGGTTCCCTACGCCACCCGCACCACCATCGGGCACGATCCCGAGACCGACATCCACGTGCTCGTTCACGGGCGCGAGAAGGCCGGCAACTCCGCCATTCACGACCACGGCCCCTGCTGGGTGATCTACGGCAACTACAAGAACCCCACCCGCATGCGCCGCTGGCGCCGTCTGGACGACGGCACCAAGCCCGGCCACGCCGAGGTCGAGCTGCAGAAGGAGTTCCTGAACGAGCCGGGCCAGGCCGCCGTCTTCGCCGTCGGCGACATCCACTCGATCGAGTTTGGCGACGACACCTTCTTCATCCGGGTGACCGGTGGTGACGTCGAGACCCAGAAGACGCTGAAGTTCGACAAGGACAAGAAGACGGTCGAGATCGCGGACCGGGCCATGAACCAGCGCTGATGACCTCCGGCCCCCTGAGGCGGCGTGACCTCGTCGCGATGCTCGGCGCGGTCATCGTCGCCGCGCCGGCTGTGGCCCGGGCGCAGCCGAGCCGGCGTACGCCCCGGATCGCGGTCCTCTGGCACGCGGCCAGCGCCACCGAGGAAGGCCCCTACCTCGACGCCGTCCGGCAAGGGCTCCGGGAGCTGGGGTACGTCGACGGGCAGACGGTCACGCTGGATCCCGGGGTTGTCGCGTGTCGGCGTGCTGATCAATCCGAACGTCGACATCACGCGTCTCTACGTCGAGGAGAGCGAAGCCGCGGCGGCCCAGCAGCGCGGGAGACGATCTCGGGACTGGCGCTCGCCCGGCGCCTCCCGATGTGCGTGAACTCGAGGGAGATCCTGGACGAGGCCGTCGACTGAGGCCGAGAGCTACCAGCCCACCGGAAAACCCGTGAACACGCTGGGGATGCGCCGGATGTCCTGGATGAGGTCGGCCGGGATGTCCTGCTTCACGCCGTAGCCGCCCGACAGGGCCACCGCGTCGGCCGCCCCGCCGAACCGCTCGGCGACGACCCCGGCCAGCTCCCGATGGGTGCCGATCGCGGCGAAGAGCCGCACGACGTCGTCGGAGATCTCGCGGGCCATGGCGTCCCACTGCCCGGCCTTGGACATGACGTTCAGCTTGTGTCCCAGCTCCTGGAGGCCGTGGACCTCGAGCACCGGCCAGTAGGCCGGCGTCGAGCCGTAGAAGGCCACGCGATACCGCACCCACTCGACCATCTTGGCGACGGCCTCGGCATCCGCCCCGGTTGCGATGAAGCCGCCGCCCGAGATCTCGAACCGCTCCCGCGCTCGCCCGCTCTTCACGAAGCCGGCTCTCAGCTCGTGCATCACGACCTCGTCGAGGTAGCGCCGCGTGCAGAACGGGTGCAGCCGCACGCCGTCGGCCACCTCGCCGGCGACCCGCAGCATGGCCGACCCCACCGCCGCCAAGGTCACCGGCACCATTGGCTGCTGGGTCGAGTTGGGGACGAAGTTCGGGGTCATCAGCGTGAACCGGTAGTGCTGACCCTGGTAGTCGAGCTTGCCGCCCTGCTCCCAGCACCGCCAGATTGCCCGCAACGCCTCGACGTACTCGCGCAGCCGCGGCGCCGGCGGCGTCCACTTCACGCTGAACCGGTTCTCGTTGTGCGCCCGCACCTGCGAGCCGAGCCCCAGCACGAAGCGGCCGCGGGAGGCGACCTGCAAGTCCCAGCTCGCGTTGGCCACGGCCATGGGGCTCCGCGAGAACGCGATGGCGATTCCCGTGGCCAACCCGATCCGCGTGGTATTGACCGCGGCCACGCCGAGGGCCAGGAACGGCTCGTTGCGGTTCTCCATCGTCACGAGGCCGTCATAGCCCGCGGCCTCCGCCGCACGGGCAGCGGCCGGCACCTCGTTGAGGTCATCCTGGGGCAGCGTCGCCAGCACGCGCATGGCTAGACGAGCGTCCGGGTGACCTGGTGCGCCTGCAGGGCCGGCAACACCTTGCTGCCGAACCGATGGATCTGCTCCAGGAACATCTCCTGCGGCATCGCCCCCCGGTTCATGTTGATCAGGACGGTATTCGCTCCCGCGTGGTCGGCCGCGCTGGTGATTCGCTCGATCACCTCGTCAGCCGTCCCCCACGCCATCTGCTCGGCGTCGCGCTCCACGTCGGCCATCGTCATGCCCCGGAAGTGTTCGCGGTCGCCAGACACCGCGTGCATGTTCTCCGGCCGCACGTAGTCGAAGGACCCGGAGCTCAGGTAGCCGGCGTCCCGCTGCAGCGAGGCGTCACTGATGTTGCCGTGGCTGAACAGCGTCTGGTTGAAGTAGAGCGTGTACGGGCCTGCTTCGCGGACGGCCTGGGCCTTGCTGTCGGCGACGTACGCGCTGGCCTGGATGATCAGGTGCTCCGGCGTCAATCGGTGCCCGTGCTCGCTCAGGCACTTGGCGTAGTAGCGGATGATGTCCTCGCGCAGTCCCCGCGTGGGTACCAGCCCCGGCGTGATCGGCACGTCGTGGCGGCCCGCCCACTCGATCGTCTCCTTGCTGCCGGTCACCGGCACCCAGACCGGCGGGTGCGGCTGCTGCACCGGCCGCGGCCAGATGGCCACGTTCTCGTAGGACCAGAACGTCCCGGTGAACGAGAACGACTCCTCGGTCCACGCCCGGCGGATGATCTCCCACGCCTCCTCGAAGCGGGCCCGCGACTCGCGCAGCGGCACCGTGTAGACGTTGTGCTCGCGTGGGATGCCGCGGGCGAAGCCGGAGACGATGCGCCCGCCCGAGAGGCAGTCCAGCATGGCCAGCTCCTCGGCCAGCCGGAGCGGGTCGTGCAGCGGCAGCAGGTTGCCGTAGATCAACAGCTTCAGCCGCCGGGTGCGCTGGGCCGCCGAGGCGGCCATGATGTTGGGCGAGTTCATCAGGCCATAGGGCGAGGTGTGGTGCTCGTTGAAGCCCACGCCGTCGTAGCCGAGGCGGTCCAGCGTCTCCCACGCCGTCAGGTGCTCCTCGTACGTGCGCACGGCGACGGCGGGCTTGAAGTGCCGCCTGGGCAGCGGCCACGGCAGCTCCCGCCCCTCCTTCAGATGATCGAGGTGCTCGGCGTACGGCAGCAGGTCGAAGACGAAGACCCGCATCGCTATTTCTTGGGCCGGGGGAAGACGAACTTCGCCTCGGCGTTGTCCTTGGGCCACACCACCTTCGGCTTCTGGCCGAGGATCTGGATCAGCGCGGTGCTGGCGTTGGGGTTGTCGCCCACCTCGTTGAAGACCACGGGCCCATTGGCCACGGTCACGCCGCCCGTGAAGTTGGTCTTCTTGATGGCGGCCACGATGGCGTCGGGGTCGGTCGAGGCCGCCCGCTCGAGCGCATCGCCGATGAGCTGCATGGCCTCGTAGGCGAAGGCGCCGCTGGCGTCGAAGTACCGGCCGCTGGAGCGCTTGGCGAAGTCAGCCGCCACCTTCTGGGTGAACGGGCTCTTGTAGTTTGGCCAGGGGGCGGCGTCCATGACGTGCTCGATCAGCTCCTTGAGCTGCTTGATCTGGCCGGGCTCGTAGAGCCCGGGCGCGCCCGGGCTGATCACCCCCATGACGTCCACGCGCTGCTTGGCCAGCTCCTCCAGCAGGATGATCGCGGTCGCCGGTCGCGTGACCGGCGCGATGATGTCCGGCTTGAGCGCCTTGGCCCGCGACATCTCGGTGGACAGGTCGGCTGCCGTTTCCGGGTACGCGATGCTCTCCACGATCTCGAAGCCGGGGTTCAGCGCCTTGACGGCGGCCTCGAACCCCGCCGATTGGTTCTTGCCGAACAGGTCGTTGGAGTACATGACGACCACCCGCTTGGGGCTCACCCCCGCCTCCCGGAAGACCTCGGTCATGTACTTCACCGCGTTGCGCCCGAAGGTCACCAGGCCGGGGAAGTTGCGGTAGACGTACTGGACCTTCTGCTGCCCCTCCCGCACCGACTTGGCGATGTTGGCGGTGATCGCGTCCACGCCGGTGATGTCGATCATGTACGGCACCCGGCGCTGCTGGGCCAGGGCCGAGACGACGGCGACGTGGGCGGAGTGGAAGCCGCCGGTGAGGAGCTGGGCGCCGGTGCCGATCAGCCGGTCGGCCTCCGAGCGCGCGACCTCCACCTTGGTCTCGCTGTCGCCGAGCAGCAGCTCGAGCTTGGCCCCGCCCAGCGACTTGATGCCGCCGGCGGCGTTGATGGCCTCGGCCGCCAGCTGGGCGCCGAGCCGGCAGTCGCCGCCCACCTCGGCCATGGCGCCGGTGATCGGGCTCACCACGCCGACCTTGATCGTCTTGGCCTGGGCCCGGAGCGGCCACGGGAAGGCGGCGACGCCGGCGGTGGTGGTGGCGACGCCCTTGAGAAGATGACGGCGGCTGACGCGGACGGTCGGCATGGTCGGCTCCTGTGTGGTGGGGGTCACGGCGTGGTGACGCGAGCGATCCTACCCGGGCCGGCGGCGCTGTTCAACGGCGCCAGAAGCGCGCGTAGTGCTCGGCCAGCTCGGCCCGGACCGACTTCAGATCGGGATGGCGGCGCGCCTCGACGTAGGCGTCGCGGGCTGCCGGATCGTTGAAGTCGACGGCGCCGCGCTCGCAGCACATCAGCGAGCGGGGGTCGCGCACGTGCGGCAGGCCGAGCGCGTGGCCCAGCTCGTGGGCGACGACCTGGTAGAGCAGCGTCGCCCGGCTCGTCTGCCCGCGCGCGGTCGGCTCCGTCACGGTGATGCTGACCGGCATCTCGATGACTCCGGTATCGTCGGTCTGCAGATACGTCACGCCCATGAGGCCGGCGGTCGCGGCCGGCTCCAGGTTGACTCGCACCTGGGCCGTCTCCCGCGGCGCCACCGCGAAGGCGGCCAGGCCCAGCACCTCGCGGAACAGCGCGTTCCAGTCGTCGACGGCGCGCCGCATGGCGGCGTCCAGCTCGGCGTCGCCCGCCGGCTGCGTCCACACCCCGAGCGGGAACCGGGCGCGCAGGTGGCCCTCCAGGCCGGAGAGCTTCGTGTCGGAGGCGGCGGCCGGGCACCCCGCGACGAGCGCCAGCAGCGCGAGTATCATGCCCACCAGCAACCGACGACGGGAGGCGCCATGATCGAGCGACGGCCGTTCGGACGCACGGGGCACACGAGCACGGTGACGCTGTTCGGGGCAGCGGCGATGGCCCGGGTCAGCCAGGACGAGGCCGACCGGGCGCTGGACGTGCTGCTGCGCCACGGCGTGAACCACATCGACACCGCCGCGCGCTACGGCGATTCCGAGCTGCGGATCGGCCCCTGGATGGCCCGCCACCGGAAGGACTTCTTCCTGGCCACCAAGACGGGCAGCCGTGACGCCCGCGGGGCGCGGGAGGATCTGCATCGCTCGCTCGAGCGACTGCGCGTCGATCACGTCGACCTCATCCAGATGCACTCCCTCGGTCATCCCGACGACTGGGACCAGGCCATGGGCCCCGGCGGGGCGCTGGAGGCACTGGTCGAGGCGCGCGCCCAGGGACTGGCCCGTTTCATCGGCGTCACCGGTCACGGCTGGACCATTCCGGCCATGCACCGGCGCAGCCTGGCCCGGTTCGACTTCGACTCCGTGCTGATGCCGTACAACGTGTTCTTCGCGCAGAACGAGCGGTATCGCCAGGCCTTCGACGAGGTGCTGGCCATCTGCCGCGAGCGCAACGTGGCGGTGCAGGTCATCAAGTCGATCGCGCGGGGTCCGTGGGCGACCGCCGACCGCACGCACGCGACATGGTATCAGCCGCTGGAGGCCCAGGCCGACATCGACCTGGCCGTGCACTGGGCGATGGGCGTGCCCGGCATCCACCTCAACAGCGCCGGCGACCTCTCGCTGCTGCCGCGCTTCCTGGACGCCGCCAGCCGCTACGAGCGGCGGCCCCCGGACGAGGCGGTCGCCGCGCTGGCCGAGGCCCGGCGCATGACGTCGCTGTTCGGGCTGCCCACCTGACCACCGCGTACGCCGAGGGGGCGAGCGGAGGTCCTCTTCCACTTCGACCGCGTCGCCGAGTCCGCGGTCGAGCGCGGGGCCCGGCATCCGCGCGGCAACACCCACTGCCCGCGCGTGGGCATCTTCGCCCAGCCAGCCACCCCGCACGACGCTGCGCCAGCCGGCCTGGTCGCACGAGCTGATGCGCGCCTACTGGAACTCCGGCGGTCGTTGAGACCCTAGTCCAGCCCCCAGGGCCGCACGCGCCCGGGCGTGATCCGGAACATCACGCGGTTGGCGGGCATGGCGCGCCCCTTCCAGTGGTGGGCGAGCTCCGGGTACTTGGCGTGGAAGCGGTCCACGAGCGCGCGGCGCTCCGGTCCGTCGGCCAGGAACTCCGCCCGTCCCTGCAGCGCCACCCCCCGGCCGTGGCTGCCCATCGCATCGGAGGCTTCGGCCACCACCGACACCCGCGGGTCACGGCGGAGGTTGTGCACCTTCTGGAGATTGTCGACGCTGATCATCGTCAGCGTCGAGCGGTCGTGCAGGAACCACATCGCGGTGGCGAGCGGCGAGCCGTCGGGCTGTACGGTGGCCAGCACGGCGATGTGCTTGGTGTCGAGAAACCGCTGGACGGCCGGCTGGTCGAGGCTCATACGCCGGCCATCGCGGGGATCACCTTGGCGCCCATCAGCTCGATCGATCGCATCGTCGTCTCATGGTCCATGCGCGACTCCTGAGCCTCCAGCAGCAGGTGGCCGATGCCGAGCTGCCGCTGCACGTGGGCGAAGCGGTCGGCAACCTCGTCCGCGGTGCTCGCGATGATGAAGTGCTCGGCGACGAGGTCCTCGTAGCTCATGCTCGACAGCGAGCGCGGGCGCGCCTTGAGGGCGAACTCGGCGCCGGCCCGCGAGCGCATGCCCGGCGGCGAGAAGTACTCGGCCGGCCCTCGCAGCGTCGGGCCCATGCGCCACACGAAGTGCCGGCCGGCCTCGAGTGCCTTGGCCTTGGTGTCGGCCGTCACCGCGCAGATCAGGAAGCCGAGATTGTCCGGCGTCACCGTGCGGCCGACCTCGGCCGCGCCCTGCCGGTAGAAGTCGAACAGCTCACGGGCGATGTCGAACGGCACCAGGAACGGCACGTAGGTGTAGCCGCGGCGGCCGGCCCACACCGCGGTCTCCGGACTGGCCGTGCCGGGCACCCAGATCGGCGGGTAGGGTTTCTGCAGCGGCAGGCACCAGGGGTTCACGTGGCGGAAGTGGTAGTGCCGGCCCTCCCAGCGGAACGGCCCGGGCTCCGTCCAGCACTTCAAGATCAGGTCGTGACACTCCTCGAACCGCTCGCGGTTGTGGACGGGATTGGTGTTCGCCCACCAGGTCTCCACGCCGACGCCGCGCACGAAGCCCGACAGCACGCGGCCGCCCGAGATCAGGTCGGCCATGGCGAGCTGCTCGGCCATCCGCACCGGGTTGTCCTCGATCGGCAGGATGTTGCCGAGGATCAGCAGCTTGGCCCGCTGGGTGGTGCGGGCCAGGATGGCCGCCGTCATGTTGGCGCCGACGTTGACGCACGACGGCGTCGAATGGTGCTCGTTGATCATGAGCCCGTCGAAGCCCACCCGGTCGGCCAGCTCGTACTCGGTCAGGTAGCGCTGGTAGTTCGCCGCCGCCTTCTCGCGGTCGAAAAACCGGTTGGGAAAGGCCAGGCGCAGCGACGGGTACTCGTCGCCCGCCCCGTCGGGATACTCGTGGTGGGGCATCTCGCTGAAGTAGTAGAGCTTCATGCCGGGATCGATCCTCCGAGGAAGTCGCTCACGAGCCGGGCGTAGACGTCCGGCTGCTCGATCGGGGGCAGATGGCCGCACGCCTCCAGCACCTTCAGCGTCGCGTTCGGCAGCAGGCGCCGGTACTGCTCGCCGCACACGACCGGCACGATCCGATCCTCGCGGCCCCACACGATGAGCGCCGGATTGCTCACACGCGGCAGGAACTGCGCCAGCCGGGGGTTGTGCATGTACGGCTTCCAGGTCAGCCGCGCCGTCATCTCGCGGTTGCGCAGGGCGATCTCCTGCTCGGCCGGTGTCGGCGGCCTGGTGAACAACTCCTCCCACTCGGGGATCGTCTTGGGGTCGTGGACCGTGAGGTCGCGCAGCTGCACCGGCGTGTAGAAGAAGACGTCGAGGATCTCGCCGGCCTCCGGCTTCAGCCCGACCGGCGCCACCAGCACCAGCCGGTCGATCGAGCCCGGGCTCATCGCCGCCATCTCCGCCGCCATCCAGCCGCCGATCGAATGGCCGAGCAGGTGGGGACGGCCCAGCCCGGCGGCGTCGATGAACCACAGGTAGAAGCGCGCGAGGTCGTCGATGCCCTCCATCCACTCGGCGTCGCCCGACGTCCCGAAGCCCGGATGGGTGGGCGCCCACACCGTGAACCGCTCGGCGATACGCGCCATCGAGCGCGTCCAGCCGCGATTGCCGCCGGCGCCGTGGAGCACGAGCAGCGGCGCCCCCTGGCCTCCGACCCACACGTGCACGTCCACGCCGCCGACCGAGATCGTCCGCTCCTGAGGTGGCATGGGCGGTATTATGCGTCAACTCCGCCACCCCGTGAGGAGGACCTGGACGATGACAGCGACCGCTCCTGCCTTCAGCCACTTCGGCATCCACGTGACCGATCTCGGCCGCATGGAGGACTTCTACACCCGCGTGGTCGGGCTCCTCGTCAGCGACCGCGGAGCCCTGCGCGACGACGGCCCCACGCTCGTCTTTCTCTCGCACGACCCCGACGAGCACCACCAGCTGGTGCTGGTCACGGGCCGGCCGCCCGGCGTCGACTACAACGTGGTCAACCAGATCTCGTTCAAGCTCCCGTCGCTCACCGACCTCAAGGCCGCCCACGGGCGGCTCCGCGAGGCGGCGATCAAGGAGTTCCGGATCGTGACCCACGGCAACGCCTGGTCGATCTACTTCCCCGACCCCGAGGGCAATCGGGTCGAGCTCTTCGTCGACACCCCCTGGCACACGCCGCAGCCTTTCGCCGAGCCATTCGACCTCGAGGCGCCGGTGGAGACGATCATGCAGACGACCGAGCGCATCTGCCGGAGTCGCCCCGGCTTCGCCTCGCGCGCCGACTGGCGCGCCCGTCAGGTGGCCCGCATGACGGTCGCGGGCTGATCCCATGACGACGCCGGAGTCCTCTCGGAACATGAAGCTCCTCGCCCAGCACGACCTCGGCGGCTTCGGCAACGTCGGCGAGGGCATGGTCATCCAGCTCGCCCGCGACGGCCGCCGGGTGCTGTGGCTGGCCCACGAGTCGGCGCCCAAGAACGTGACCGCGGTCGACGTGACCGATCCCCGCAAGCCGTCGGTGATCCTCCAGACCGATCTCCCCCACCCCGACATGCGCTCGAATTCACTCGACCTGGCCGGCGACCTGCTCGTCGTCGCCTACCAGACCAAGACGGTCGGCCTCACGCCGGCCGGCTTCGAGATCTTCGACGTCGCCGATCCGGGCAAGCCGAGATCGATCGCGTTCTTCGATGCCTCCGGCCCCCACTCGCGCGGTGTGCACCACCTGTGGTTCGTGGACGGGGCCTACGTCCACATCGCCAGCGGAGCCGCCGACTTCAAGGCGCGCAATCCCAAGGACGACCAGTGCTACCGCATCGTGGACGTGCGGCAGCCCTCCCGGCCCGTCGAGGTGGGGCGCTGGTGGCTGCCCGGCACTCGCGAGGGCGACACCGAGCCGCCGCCCGTCCGCCACGCCGCCTTCGACTCCGGCTTCCGCGCCCACAACACCAACGTCTACCCGCAACGGCCCGACCGGGCCTGGGTCGGTTACCTCGACGGCGGCGCCGTCATCCTCGACATCGCCGACCTCGCCCACCCGAAGCTGGTGAGCCGCTGGGACTACCATCCGCCCTTCCCGGGCTTCACCCACACGCTGCTCCCGCTGCTCAGCCGCGGGCTGATGATCGTCTCCGACGAGGCGGTGCGCGACGCCGGCGAGGACTGGCCCAAGCTGGTCTGGATCGTCGACGTGCGCGACGAGAGCAACCCGGTGCCGATCGCCACCTGCCCGCTGCCCCCGATCGACGAGTTCAAGGGCCGGGGTGGGCGCTACGGGGCTCACAACCTGCACGAGAACCGCCCCGCGCCCGGCGCCTGGATCTCGGAGACGATCGTGGTCGGCACCTTCTTCAACGGCGGCGTGCGTGCCTTCGACGTGTCCGACCCGTTCCAGCCCCGGGAGGTCGCCTACCACGTGCCGGCCGCACCCCGGGGCTCCCGGGCCGGGGCCGTGCAGATCAACGACGTCTTCATCGACGAACGGGGTATCGTCTACGCGGTGGACCGGTTCGCCGGTGGCCTGTACGCGCTCGAGATGACGCTATGAGGAGGCTCACACGCATGGTCGTTCAACGTTCATCCTTCTCCCTCGTGATGGCCGTGACCGTGGCCCTGGCCTGGCTCATCGGGGTCGGTGCCGCAGCCGCCGATGAGACCTGCAACTCCCCCTACATCGCCAAGCTGATCAAGGGCCAAGAGGACTACGTCTACGTCTGGACGCTCGGGCGTCGAGGGCATGGGCGATGGCTCCGACAAGCTGGTGACGATCGACGTCAACCCGAAATCGAAGACGTACGGCAAGGTGCTCGGCTCGGTGTCGGTCGGCACCCGGGGCGAGGCCCACCACATGGGGTTCACGGACGACCGGCGCTTCATCTGGGCCGGCGGCCTGGCCGAGCCCAAGATCTACGTGTTCGACATCGCCAGCGATCCGGCCAAGCCCAAGCTCGTGAAGACGATCGACGACATGGCCGACAAGTCCGGCTACCTGGGGCCGCACACCTACTACGCACTGCCGGGCCGGATGCTGGTGCAGGCGCTGTCGAACACGAAGGACAAGGGCGGCGTCACCGGCATGGCGCTCTACAACAACAAGGGCGACTACATCGCGGCCTACCCGATGCCGACCGACGGCGGCGGCGATGGCTACGGCTACGACCTCGCGGTCAACCCGAAGAAGAACGTCCTGCTCACGTCGAGCTTCACCGGCTACCAGAACTACATGCGCCCGCTCGGCGAGCTGATCAAGGACGGCGAGGCCATGAAGAAGTTCGGCACCACCATGGCGGCGTGGGACCTCAAGGCCATGAAGCCGACCACGGTCTTCAGCGTGCCCGGCGCGCCGCTGGAGATCCGCTGGTCGCTCAACGCGGGCGACAACTGGGCCATCACGGCCGCCGCCCTCACCTCCAAGCTCTGGCTGATCAAGCAGGTCAAGGGCCAGTGGCAGGCCAAGGAGGTGGGCACCATCGGCGACCCCGCCAAGATCCCGCTGCCCGTCGACATCAGCATCACGCGCGACGGCAAGGGGCTGTGGGTCAACACGTTCATGGACGGCACCACGCGCTACTTCGATCTGAGCAATCCCGAGGCGCCCAAGCAGACGTACGAGAAGGTCACCGGCAAGCAGATCAACATGATCTCGCAGAGCTGGGACGGCAAGCGCCTGTACATCACCTCGTCCCTGCTCGCCAACTGGGACAAGGGCGGCGCCGACAACGAGCAGTTCCTGCGCGCCTTCAGCTGGAACGGCAAGGAGCTGAAGCCGGCCTTCGAGGTGGACTTCACCAAGGAACAGCTGGGCCGCGCCCACCACATGAAGCTGGGCGCGAACGCGCTGAAGTCGCCGTGAGGCGGCGGGCGGTGGCGCTGGCGCTGGCGTGGCTGGCCGGCGCCAGCGTCGCCCCCGCTCTCGCGCACGACGCTGCTCCGGTGCCCGCGCTCGACTACGAGCCGCCGGCGCCGGGCACCTACACCCTGCACCGGATCATGGCGGCCCCGGACGGCGAGGTGCTCGATCTCCAGGGCCGGGCCCAGCCGCTCCGCCGTTTCACACGCGAGCGCATCACGCTGCTCGGCTTCATCTACACCACCTGCGTCGATCCCGACGGTTGCCCCCTCGCCTACCGGGTCTTCGATGCGCTCCGGCCGGCGATCGGCAACCGGCCGGGGCTGCGGGGCAAGGTGCGGCTCGTGACGCTCTCGTTCGATCCCCGGCACGACACCCCGGCGGCGATGCGCGCCTACGCCGGGCGCCGGGCGACCGAGGATCGCACCGGCGTGCCGTGGAGCTTTCTCACCACCCGCTCATCGCAGTCGCTGGCGCCGCTCCTGGACGGCTTCGGTCAGGACGTTCGCTCGATCCGCGGCCCCGCCGGGCGGCGCGAGCTGTCGCACGTCCTCAAGGTCTTCCTCATCGATGAGAACGCCGTCGTGCGGGAGATCTACGACTCGACCTTTCTCCACCCCCAGACGGTACTCAACGACATCGAGACTCTGCTGATGGCGCCGTAGAGGGGCGGGTGGAACCGGGGCGCGCTACTGCCGGACCGTGGCCGCCGGGAACGAGCCACACACCGAGTCCACGCACGTCGAGCGAATCTGGGTGCCGTCGGCCGACACCGTGCCCGAGCACCGGCCCTCGGACGGCATCGTCGACCGGTACGTGCTCTCGACGCGATTGCCGCGGATCATCCCGGTGCCGGAGGACTGGAAGTTGCCTCGACACGCGGCACCCCAGACCGTGTAGTGAAACGCCTCGCCGTTCTGCGTGATCTGCGACACGTGGCCCCACGTCGTGTCGCGCCACCGGCCGCTGATGTCGATCGGTGAAGGGGTCGCGGGGCGAGGGCGCGCCGTTGCCGGCGGCCGAGCCGGCACCGCGCTCGGCGGTGGAGCGATCGGCGCCGGAGGAGTTGCGACTTCCGGCGCCGCCTGCGGCGGTCGGGCCGGGGCCGCGGGCTCCTCGGCGCGACGCCCGCCCGTCCCGACGTAGGCGAGATAGGCCACGATCACTCCGGCGACGATCGCGACACCGCCGATCGTGGCAAGGCTTCTCGGCGAGCGGGCGGGCGCGCTCGGGCGCCGAGGCGATTCGGCCGGCGTAGCCTCCGCGGGTTCGGCGGCAGCATCGGCTCGTGCGGTCGACGACTGCCCGGGCTGTCTGAGCTGCGCGGCGATCGCGCGGAAGAGATCGTCGGCCGGGGGCGGTCCCGCTCGCCAGCGCGACAGGTCGGCCGCCTGCAGGCGCTTGAACTCGAGCGGGATCTTCGCGTCCTCGATGAGGACGGGCACGAGAATCCTTCTGTCCCGCGCCTCGGCTGCCTCCGTCTTGACCCAGGACGAGACGACGGACGCCTTTGACCACAACACGACCACGCACCCCGCCGCGGCCAGCTCCTCTTCGATCACCTCGTCGAACTGCCGTCCGGGTGGAATGGTCCGATCCCACCACACCGACCAGCCCTGGACCGCGAGGGCGTCGGCGAGGGCCCGCGCCCGATCCCGGTCGGCACTGGCGTAGCTGAGGAATATGTCGGCCATGTCCCTATGGGTGACCGCGATTATCGCAAATGAGGCCCCCGGCAGCGTGTGACAGAAGTCGGCCGGCGTTTACACCTTCCGCAAGAGGCGCTACCATCCCGCTACATTCGCCTGAGAGGTCCGCCAGCGGGTGGCCGGCGCCATCGCCATCTCCTGCCAGCCGAGCCTGCTCATCGCGGACGAGCCGACGACCTCGCTCGACGTGACGATCCAGCCAGTACCTGCGCCTGCTGAAGGACATCCAGCGGGAGACGGGGCTGGCCATGATCTTCGTCACCCACGACCTCGGCATCGTGGCCAAGCTGTGCGACCGCGTGGCCGTCATGTACGCCGGCCGCATCGTCGAGACCGGCCCCACCCGCGAGATCTTCGACCGGCCGCGCCATCCCTACACGATCGGCCTGCTGAGCTGCCTGCCCACCTTGCGGCGGGGGCGCGCGCCCCTGACCGGCGGCCGCCCGTTCAGACAGCGACGTAGTCCTGCAGGCGCGCGGGCTCACCAAGCACTTCACGGTCGCACGCGGCACCGTGTTCGGCCGCTGCGTGGGCACCATCAAGGCGCTGGACGGGGTGGACTTCGTCCTGCGGCGAGGCGAGACGCTGGGACTCGTCGGCGAGAGCGGATGCGGCAAGACGACCACCGCCCGCCTGGTGCTGCGCCTGGAGAAGCCGTCGGCCGGCGCCGTCCTGTTCCGCGGCCGCGACGTGCACGGGCTGGCCGGCGCCGAGCAGCGCGAGTACCGCCGGGCCGTGCAGGCGGTCTTCCAGGATCCGTACAGCTCGCTCAACCCGCGCTTGACGATCCGAACCACGGTCGGTGAGCCGCTGGCCCAGACGCAGCCCGAGCTGACCCGGGCCGAGCTCGACGAGCGCATCCAGGCCTCGCTGGCCCGGGTGGGGCTGCGCCCCGGCATCATGGACGACTACCCGCACGAGCTGTCAGGCGGCCAGCGCCAGCGCGTCGCGCTGGCCCGGGCGCTGACGACCAGCCCCGAGTGCATCCTGCTCGACGAGGCGGTCTCCGCGCTCGACGTGTCGATCCCCGCCCAGGTCATGAACCTGCTGCGCGAGATCCGGGACCGGCTGGGCGTGAGCTACCTGTTCATCGCCCACGACCTTGCCGTCGTGAAGTACGTGAGCACGCGCATCGGCGTCATGTACCTCGGCAAGCTCGTCGAGACGGGGCCCAGCGACGAGCTGTACGCGCACCCGCTGCACCCCTACACGCAGGCGCTGCTCGACAACGCGCTGCCCGCCCATCCCGACGACGCTCGCGAGGTGGCGGTGCTGGCCGGCGAGGTGCCGAGCGCG
Organism: uncultured Candidatus Rokubacteria bacterium; assembly: GCA_963827505.1. GTDB lineage: Bacteria > Methylomirabilota > Methylomirabilia > Rokubacteriales > CSP1-6 > AR5. The sequence continues at coordinate 848,880 of CAWHBD010000002.1, forward strand.
TTCAATCCGCCGTCCGGCTGCCGCTTCCACCCGCGCTGCCCCGCGCTGGGGGCTTCGCTCACGCTGCCCACCGGGACGGCGCCGTTCCCGGTCGTCGTCCTGCTGCACGGCTGCAGCGGACTGCAGCTCGACCTGGCCCGCGGCACCTGGAGCCAGCTGCAGGACTACGCCGGCTGGTACGCCGCCCGTGGGATCGCCGGGCTGGTGCTCGACAGCTTCGGCTCGCGCGGCGTGCGGCACACGTGCACCGGCGGCGAGCCGGGACCCGTCACGCGCGCGCTCGACGTCTACCGGGCGCTCGACCACCTGGGACGCCAGGGCGTCATCGATCCGGGCCGGGCGATCGTGCAGGGGCTGTCGCACGGTGGCTCGACCGTGCTGGCGGCCATGGACGAGCGCGTGGCCGGGCTGGCCGACGTGCCGCTGCGCCTGCGCGGCGGAATCGCGTACTACCCGGCCTGCGCCGGCGCCTCCAGCCGCGACTTCTACGCGCCCGTCCTGATCCTGATCGGCGACAAGGACGACTGGACGCCGGCACCGCCCTGCGAGGGACTGCGCGCCTACCAGGAGCTGCGGGTGCCCGGCCGGGTGCGCCTGGTCGTCTATCCGGACGCCACCCACTCGTTCGACTTCAACTCGCCCCGGCGCTTCAACGAGTACGGCAAGCTGCTGGTCTTCGACGCCTCGGCGACGCGCGACGCCCAGCGCCGGGTCGAGGCCTTCCTGGCCGAGGTGCTCCTGCGCTGACCGCGCTCAGCGAGCCGGCAGCGGGCGGCGGGCGAGCAAGAAGAAGACGGAGCCCAGGGCCGAGCAGGCCGCCAGCACGCTGAAGCCCGGCACGTAGCTGCCGGTGCGGTCGGCCAGGATGCCGGCCACCAGCGGGCCGCCCATCATGCCGACCATGAGCACCATGGACGAGATGCCGGTGATCGTGCCGAAGGCGGCGCTGCCGAAGTAGTCGGCGCGGATCGCCCCCATCAGCGGCCCCCGCATCCCCCACGCGGTGCCGTGCAGGATCGCGAAGACGACCACCATCCAGAACGCCGAGGCAAAGGCCAGGATCATCAGCGCGGCGGCGTGGCCCAGCATGCAGCCGGCGGCGATCCGCCGCTTGCTGAAGCGGTCGCCGAGCCAGCCGCCGCTCAGCTGCCCGATGGCCTGCATCACGGTCATGGCCGCCACCACCGAGCCGGCCTGGGGCAGCGCGTAGCCAAGCCGCTCGGTCACGTGGAGGACCATGTGGACCATGACCGCTGAGACGACCAGCAGCGAGGCGGCGTGGCCGAGCGAGATGTACCAGAAGGCGCGCGTGGCCAGCGCCTCGCGCGGCGTGAAGTCGCGCTGCACGGGCGCGGCCCGCACGCGGGCATCGGCCGCCGCGGCCGCCGTCTCCGGCGTATCGCCGTCGACCGTCCAGCCGTAGGCCTCCGGGCGGCGCCGCATCAGCTGGCCCAGCGGCACCCCGACGGCGATCACCAGCAGGCCGGAGGCAAACGCGGTCCACCGCCAGCCCACCCGGCTGGCCGCCAGCACGACCAGCGGCGTGAGCAGGCCGCCGATCGCCATCCCGCTGGCGCTGATGCTGAGGGCCAGGGCCCGGCGGCGGCGGAACCACGCGACGACGGCCACGCCGACCGGCAGGTAGCCGCCGAGGCTCGAGCCGAGCGCCATCATGAAGAACGTCAGGAAGAAGGCGACGGGGCCCTCGATGCGGCTGAAGAGCATGAACCCGACGCCGAAGATGACCATGCCGACGCGGATCAGCACGCGGGGGCCAAAGCGGTCGGTGAGCCACCCCTGCACCGGCCCCAGGATGCCGCTCTCCGCGCGCGCCATCGCGAAGGCCGCCGAGAGCATGGTCTTGCTCCAGCCGAACTCCTCGCGCAGGAGGACCGCATAGGCGCCGTAGGCGTGAAACATGAGGGCGCCGATCAGCCCCTCGAGGCCGAAGCCGGCGGCGACGATCCACCATCCGTAGAAGATCCGGCCCCGGGGCACCGGCAGAGTGTACGCCGGGCCGGACCGGCCGGGAACTTTCCGGCCGTCGCCCGGTCTAACGCGGCATGACGACTCTGACCACGCCCTCGCCGCCGGTGCCGCTCGCGCGGGCCGGGGCCCCCCCGGTCCCCCGGCGGTGGGACCCGCGGCTCTACCAGATCGCCACGCTGGCCGGCCTGCTGACCTACGGCGTGCTGGGGCTCGGCTTCGACATCGCGCCGGGAGCTGTGGCCGTCATCCTGGCCTGCGCGGTCGGCGCGCAGCTGGCGGCCGCGCACCTGGCCGGCGGCCGCTTCGACCCACGGAGCGCGCTGATCTCCGGGCTGTCGCTGTGCCTGCTGCTCCGCACCGGGGCTCTGGAGCTGGCGGCCCTCACGGCCGTCGTGGCCGTCGCTAGCAAGTTCCTCGTGCGCGTGCGCGGCAAGCACGTCTTCAACCCCACCAACGGCGCGCTGGTGCTGATGCTGCTGATCACCGACCGGGTGTGGGTCGCGCCCGGCCAGTGGGGCAGCGCGGCGGTCTTCGCCTTCTTCCTCGCTGCCGCCGGCGGGTTGGTGGTCAACCGGGCCGCCCGCGCCGACGTGACGTGGACGTTCCTGGCGGCGCACGCGGCCCTCGTCCTGGGACGCGCGGTGTGGCTGGGCGATCCGCTCGACATTCCCCTGCACCGGCTGGGCAGCGGCGCGCTCGTCCTCTTCGCGTTCTTCATGATCTCCGACCCGAGGACGACACCCGACTCGCGCGCCGGCCGCGTCGTTTTCGCGATCATGGTCGCGGCCGGCGCCTACGTCGTGCAGTTCCGGCTGTTCCAGACCAACCCGCTGCTGTGGTCACTGGCCGCCTGCTCGCTCGCCGTGCCGCTGATCGACCACCTGCTGCCGGGCCGCCGCTACGACTGGACGGCGCCCGGCACCGGAGCCGCCGTGAAAAGGAGCCCGTCATGAAGCCTCTCGTCGCCACCGCCGTCGCCATGCTCGCCGTGGGCCTGACCAGCTCGAGCGCCCCCGCCTTCTGTGGGTTCTACGTGGCCAAGGCCGACACCAAGCTCTTCAACCAGGCCTCGAAGGTCGTCCTCGTGCGCCACGACAACAAGACCGTCATCACCATGGCCAACGACTTCCGGGGCGATCCCAAGGAGTTCGCGCTGGTGGTGCCGGTGCCGACCGTCCTCGAGAAGGGCCAGATCCGCGTCGGTGACCGCGCCCTCGTCGAGCGCCTCGACGCCTTCACCGCGCCCCGGCTCGTCGAGTACTACGACCCCGATCCGTGCAGCCGGCCGCTGCCCGCCGCCACCGCCTTCGGTCAGGCCCAGAAGTCGGTGACGCGCGACGCGGCGCCGGAGCGGGCGCGCAGCCTCGGCGTCACGATCGAGGCCCAGTACACGGTGGGCGAGTACGACATCCTCATCCTCTCCGCTCGCGAGAGCGCAGGGCTCGGGACGTGGCTGCGCGACAACGGCTACCGGCTACCGCCCGGGGCCGCGCCCGTGCTGGCCAGCTACCTCAAGCAGGGCATGAAGTTCTTCGTCGCGCGCGTGAATCTCCAGGAGCAGGCCTCGCTGGGCTACACCTACCTGCGCCCGCTGCAGCTCGCCTTCGAGTCGCCGAAGTTCATGCTGCCCATCCGCCTGGGCACGGTGAACGCCGACGGCCCCCAGGAGCTGTTCGTGCTGGCGCTGACACGCCGCGGCCGTGTGGAGACGACGAACTACCGGACCGTGCGGCTGCCCACCGACGTCGAGCTGCCCGCCTACGTGAAGACCGAGTTCCCGGCCTTCTATCGCGCCATGTTCGCCGAGCAGGTCCGGCGCGAGGACATGCGCGCGGTCTTCCTCGAGTACGCGTGGGACATGAGCTGGTGCGATCCCTGCGCCGCCGATCCGCTGTCGCCGGAGGAGCTGCGCAAGCTGGGGGTCTTCTGGCTTCAGGACAGCGGCAGCGCCGACAGCCCCGGTGCGGGTCGGATGCGGGGGCCGATGCCGGTGAACACGTTCGTCACCCGGCTGCACGTCCGCTACGACGCCGCCCGCTTCCCCGACGACCTCGTCTTCCAGGAAACGGCCGACCGCGCGAGCTTCCAGGGCCGCTACGTGCTGCGCAACGCGTTCACCGGCGAGGCCACCTGTGAGGCGGGGCGCCGCTACCGCGAGTCGTTGCGGGCGCGCGCCGAGCAGGAGGCGAGCGCGCTGGCCTCGCTCACCGGGTGGCCGATCGAGGATGTGCGCCGGCGGATGGGCGGCGGCGCCCGGCCTGACGGCCGTGTCTGGTGGCAGCGCCTCTTCGGCGAGTAGCGCGCGCGCTCGGACGGCCTTGTGTCGAGGACGCGCCCGCCCGGCCACCTTCGCGATGGCCCGCTTATTGCGCTACCGGAGCAAGGGGGTAGCCATGGAAATCATCCTTTGGATCGTCTTCGGTCTTGTCGTGGGTGTCGTCGCGAAGTTCGTCATGCCGGGCCGGGACCCGGGCGGCATGATCCTCACCATCGTCCTCGGAATCGTCGGCGGCGTGCTCGGCGGCTGGATCGGCCGGGTCCTCGGCATGTATCGGACCGGAGAGCCGGTGGGCTTCATCATGGCGGTTGTCGGCGCCGTGGCGGTCCTTGCGATCTATCGCCTGACGCTCGGCAGCCAGCGCGCCTAGGCACGCCGGGGGGGAGCCGTGCCTCGGCCGGAAGCGCGTAGATACAGTAGATAAATTGACGAAAGCTCAGGAGGAAAAACGATGATCCGGTTACTTCTTCTAGCACTCGGTGGATGGGCGGCTTGGCGTTATCGCTCCCAGATCAAGACGTATGTGGATCAGCAGCTGCCACAGGTCAAAACCAGAGCGGGCGAGGTTCTTGGTGAGGCAACGAAGAAGCTCAAGAATGGCCTCCCCGCCCCCGACGCGGCTCGTCACTCGGCGCAAGAGCGATAGCGCGGCCCGGCCACTGGGCGCACGCTCCGTCCAATTACGGGCGACTTCCGTCGGGCCCTCGGACGGCGTTGGGTCGCTCAGCGGAGCAGAACGGAGACTTTACACGTCCGGACTGGCGTGTCGGAGCAACTCATCACAGGTACTCTGAGCTACCACTGACCGCCGCCGCACGCTACGGACGCGCGCCGCGCTGCCGTTCCAGGAAGGTCAGGAGGAGGCGGTTGAACTGGTCGACGTCTTCGAGCTGGGGCATGTGGCCGATGCCGGGCATGACGGCGAGGTCGGCGCCGGCGATCACCTGGGCCAGGCGCTGGCCCGGGGGGAGCGGGGTGGTGGTGTCGCGATCGCCCCAGATGATGAGGGTCGGCAGCGCGAGCGAGCGGTAGGTCGTGCTGTCGGTGCTGAGCAGAACGTCGTGCGAGGTGAGGAAGTCGAGCAGCCAGTCGCCGAAGGCGTCGGTGGCCCCCTGGACGACGAGCGGATGCTGCAACACGCGCACGCGCGCATCGGTCACCGCCGCCGGCCGCGCGACGAAACGGGCCAGCAGCGAGCGGCTGAGCAGCGGATTGGTCGCGGTGGCCGAGACGACGGCGTTGCGCAGCGCGCGTGCACCCAGCACCGCGGCGACCGGGCCGCCGCCGGCGCTCGCGACGTCGAGGCCGATCGCGGCATCGGCCAAGACCAGGGCCCGCACGCGCTGCGGGGCCAGCAGCACCGCCTCCATCGTAGGGCCGCCGCCGAAGGAGTGGCCGACCAGCGTCACCTGCTCGACACCGAGGGCGTCGATGACGCCGAGGATGCGGCGGGCCTGAGGCTGACGGCCGTAGGCGCCGGTGGTCGGACGCTCGGAGAATCCGAAGGGCGGCAGGTCGAGCGCCACCGCCCGGAAGCCGGCCGCGGCCGTGGCGGCGAGCGTCTCGCGCCACAACTCGCTCCACGCGCCCATGCCGTGCACGAAGAGCACCACGGGCGCGTCGGCGGGGCCGAGCTCCTGCACGAACACGTCGACGTCGGCGGCGCGGACGAACCGACCGCCGGCGGGCGCGGCCTCCAGGCGCGTCTTCGTCTCGCGCGCATGGGCCTGCCAGCGGAACACCCCCAGCGTCAGCAGCAGGATCGCGACGAACGCCGCCGCAGTAACGAGGACCACTCGAACGATCCGCCCGCCCACGCCGTATCCCATGGATGAAGATCAGAGCGTGCGCTGGAAGAGCGAGAGCGCGAGACCCAGGGCGATGCGCGCGGCCTCGGCGTCGTAGCGCGGTCCCTCGTCGCGCATGAAGGCGTGCTGGGCGTTGAACTCGTGCCAGGTGAACGTCGTGCCGGCGGCGACGAGGGCCTGGTAGATGCCGGCGCGCGCGCCATCGGGGACGTGGGGGTCCTGGCGGCCCCAGACCAGTAGGAGCTCGCCGCGGATGTCGCGGGCGCGAGCCAGCGTGTCGACGCAGGTGCCGCCGGCCAGGATGCCGCCCTGCAAGTCCGTTGCGTAGAAGCAGGTCGCGGCCAAGACCTGGGGCTGTAGCGCCGCGCGGAAGGCCAGGTGCCCGCCGAGACAGACGCCCACGGCGCCAATGCGCCCGTTGCACGCTGGATGCGCGCCGAGCGCACGGATGACGACGGCCGCATCGTGGTCGAACGTGGCGAGCGTCGTCGTCGCCTTGTAGGCGTTGCCCTTGTCGGTGCCGGCCTTGTCGTACGCGAGCACCGTGCCCGGGGGCTCGTGCTCGTGATAGATCTCGGGCGCCATCACCACGTAGCCGTGGCCGGCGAGCTGCTGCGACAGCCGCACGATCGGCCCCGTCTGCTGGTAGATCTCGGGATAGAGCAACAGTCCGGGGTAGCGGGCGGTGCCGGTCGGCGGCGCCGGCGCGTAGACGTGGGTCCGCATCGGACCGGTCGGCGTGTCGAGATCGACGAAACCGGTGTGGATGATCACGGCTGTCTAGCCGCCGGTGTGGGCCGGGTGAGCGCGCAGGCGGCTGACGACGAACGCCGTCAGGTCTTCCGGAACGTGCGCGCCCGCCGCGCAGAACACGCGCTCGAGACCGGCAACGTCGAGCCCGCCGTCGGCCACGAGTACCGGCGAGCCTTTGTAGGCGAGCCCCACGTCGTGGCCGTCGTCGACCGCCCCGTGCGCGAATCCCTCGGCGGACGTCCAGGTCAGGGCGTGCTCCGCGCGCGGCTTGCCGTAGCAGAGCTGAAAGCCGCTCGGATGCCCGACCGCGTCGAGCCACACGATGAGGTCGAGATGCTCGGACGAGAACCAGCGGCGGCGGGGCTCGTGGGGCCGTTGTCGCGTGGACGCGACCTCGCTGAGGAGACCGGAAACGGCCGGCGCACCGGGCATCGTGGTACGGTAGCACGGTCATGACGATGAGGGCGATGGTCCTGCCCGCATTCGGCAAGCCCCTACAAGTAGCCAAGGTCCCCATTCCCTCGATCGGCCCCAGCGACGTGCTGCTGCGGGTGCGGGCCGCCGGCGTCGGTCTCACGGTCGTCATCATGACCGCCAATCCCGGCCGGGTGACGTCCTTCCCCCGCATCCCCGGCCACGAGGTGGCCGGCGAAGTGGTCGAGGCCGGCGCTGAGGTCACCCACGTCAAGCCGGGTGATCGCGTCGTCTGCCACTTCTACCTGACCTGCCGGACCTGCCGTTTTTGCCGAAGCGGGCGCGAGACGCTGTGCACGGCGTTCCGCGGCTACGTGGGCCAGGCCTGCGACGGCGGCTACGCAGAGTACATGGCCATCCCGGGCGCCAACGTCACCCCGATCCCGCCCGAGGTGAGCGACGTCGACGCCGCCATCGCCACCGACGCCATCGCCACGCCATACCACGCGTGCCGCGCGGAGGCGCGCGTCGGCCCCGGTGACACGGTGCTGATCGTGGGTGCCGGCGGTGGGGTCGGCATCCACGGCGTGCAGATGGCCAAGCTGTGCGGCGGCTGGGTGGTGGCCGTCGACGTCACCGACGCCAAGCTGCAGGCGGCTCGGGACTGGGGCGCCGACGCCGTGGTCGACGGCCGCGGCGGCGACGTGGCAACGCAGGTCCGCGCCGTCACCGACGGGCGCGGCGTCGACGCCGCCATCGACTTCGTGGCCTCGCGCGAGACGCTGGAGATGTCCCTGGCCGCGCTGGCGCGGGGCGGCCGCCTCGTCATCATCGGCAGCCGACCGCGCAGCGTCTTCGGCATCGACGCGTCGTTCGCGGTCGATCCCGGCCGCATGCTGTACGACATGCTGGAGATCCACGGCTCGCGCTACGTGACCCTGACCGAGATCCAGCAGACGCTGGAGCTGCTTCGCCAGCGCCGCATCCGCGCCGTCGTCAGCCGTACCTTCCCCCTGGAGGGCGCCGAGGAGGCTCACGAGCTCCTGCGCCGCAACGCCCTCGTCGGCCGCGCCGCCCTGCTGCCTGGTATATCCTCGGGGACATGAACCTCCTGCGACCGATCGAGCGCGACCTCACCGTCAACGGCCTCCGCCTGCACCTGCTCGACTGGGGCGGCGACGCCCGGCCCCCGCTGCTGCTGCTGCACGGCTTCACCGGGCACGCCCACGCGTGGGACACGCTCAGCATCGCGCTGCAGCCGCACTTCCACGTGCTGGCGCTGGACCAGCGCGGCCATGGCGACAGCGACCCCGCCGACGTCTACAACCCGGTCGTGGCCTTCGACGACATCGTGGGCGTCGTCGATCAGCTCGGCCTCGGCGCCTTCGTGCTGGTCGGCCTCTCGATGGGCGGCCGCAACGGCCTCTACTTCGCCTCGAAGCGGCCGGAGCGGGTGCAGAAGCTGGTCGTGGTCGACATCGGCCCCGAGATCAGCGCCAGGGCCAGCGCGCCGTCGGCCGGCCCCCCGGAGCCGGACACGTGGGAGAGCATCGAGCAGGCCGCGCAGCACCTGTACCGCGGCAACCCCTTCCCCGGCATCCACTACTACCGGTGGGTCGCCTCGCACAGCCTCCGCCCCCGTCCCGACGGCGCCCTGGTCTGGAAGTGGCACCCGAGCGTGAAGACGCGGCGGACGACCGGCGACATCGACTGGTGGGCGCTGCTGCGTACGGTCACCCCGCCTACCCTCGTCCTGCGCGGCGAGCACAGCACCGTCCTCGACCGCGACGTGGCCGAACGCATGGTCAAGGAGCTACCCCGGGGCCGTTTCGTCGAGATCCCCCGGGCGGTGCACACCCTGCACGAGGACAACCCCGACGCCGTCCTGGCCGCCCTCCGCGACTTCCTGGCTTGACAGGTCACCGATTATTAGGTAACCCTAACCATCGAGGTACGGGATACCGAATCGGAACTGAGAGGGAGGGCCTCGCATGCACCCGGCCAGCGTGGACCCGGCGGCCGACGATGGCCGACGGCGGGGGTCGGTGCGCCGGATCGACACCGAGACCCTGCTGCAGCGCGAGCGGGAGCTCGTGATCGTGCACCGCGGGCAGGAGTACCACCTGCGGATCACGAAGTCCGACAAGCTGATCCTGACGAAATAGCCAGCCCGCCCGGTCGTCCCGACCCGGCTAGCCAGCCACGGACCCGGCGCCCCCGGCGCCCGGGACTCACGGATTCGACGGAGGCCCAGATGTCACGCCCGTGGACGTCGGCGGAGATCGCGCGATGAGCGCGCTCGTCGCCCTGCTCGTGAAGGGGGGACCCGTGATGATCCCCCTGGCCGCCTGCTCCGTGGTCGCGCTGGCCGTGATCCTCGAGCGCGCCTGGACCTGGCGAGGCCTGGCCCACGGCGCCGACCCCGAGGCCGTGCTGGCCCGGGCGGCCGGCGGCCACTGGGACGAGGCGTGCCGCCTGGGCGAGGCCTCGCGCTCGCCGGCGGCTCGGGTGCTGGCGGCGGGCATCCGCCATCGCAACCCCGCCGCCACGCTGGCCATGGAGTCGACAGCCCGCGTGGAGACGGCCCGGCTCAAGCGGTTCCTGCCGGTCCTCGACACGATCATCACGCTGTCACCACTGCTGGGCTTGCTCGGCACCGTGACCGGCATGATCAGCGCGTTCGGGGTCATGGCCCAGTCGGGCATGAACTCGCCCAACGCCATCACCGGCGGCGTCGGCGAGGCGCTGATCGCCACCGCGGCCGGCCTCGGCGTGGCCATCGCGGCGCTGGTGCCGTTCAACTTCTTCAACAGCCGCGTGGAGGTCATGCTCGACACGATCGAGGGCTACGGCTCCCGGCTCGAGCTGCTGCTGGCCGAGCGGGCCGCCCACGGCGAGCCGGTCGCCGCCGCATGATCCTGCGCCGGCGCGACCGCAAGCGCGCGCGCATCGAGATCGTCCCCATGATCGACGTGGTCTTCTTCCTGCTCATCTTCTTCATGATGGCCAGCCTGTCGATGACGGTGTACCGCGGGCTGCCGGTCAACCTGCCGCGCGCCTCCACCGGCACCACGCCGCCGGCCGAGACCGCCGCCATCACCGTCGCTCGTGACGGCCAGGCCTACCTCGACCGACAGCCCGTCACGCGAGCGACGCTGGGCGAGCGGCTGCGCGGCCTGGTCGGCGCCAACCGCGAGGTCGCCATCGTGATCACCGCCGACGAGGCCGTCGCCCACGGCCGGGTCGTCGAGGTGCTGGACGAGGTGCGCACGGCCGGGGTCACCCGCATGGCCATCGCGATCCGTCCGGAGGCGGCGCAGCAATGACGGAGCGCGTCTTCGGCTGGTGGGTGCTGGCCTCGCTCGGCCTGCACGTGGCCGGCGCCGCCGCCGCGGCGTCGATGGGCACGTCGATGTATCTGTCGCCCGGCCCGGCGGTAGCGATCGAGGTCGTGCGACTGTCGGCCCCCGAGCCGGCGCCCCCGCCACCACCGCCGCCGCCCCGCGTGAAGCCGGTGCCACCGCGCATCGTGACGCCGGCGCCGGCGCCCAAGGTGGTCGATCCAGCGCCGACGATGACGCCGAACCTGCTCGATTCGCCGGCGCCGCCGCGGGCGGAGGCGCCGCGCGTGGACAGCACGCTGGTGCCATCGGCGATGCCCTCGGCCCCGGGGCCCGTGGTCGGCGCCCCGGCCGGCGCCGGCCGGCTCTTCGCGGGCGGCGACCTGCTGGTGGCGCCGGGACCCAGCGCCAGCGGTGGCAGCGGCGCAGCCGGACCTCGCGGTCAGGGCCTGGCCTCGTCGGGAGCCGCATCGTCCCAGGTCGCCGCCACGGGCACCGGCCTGACGACGCTGGCCCGACCACTGGGTGGCGGCTATCAGGTCAAGCCGGAGTATCCCGACAGCGCGATCCGCGATCGCGCCCAGGGCGTGACCCTGCTCAGCGTCGAGGTGCTGAGCACCGGCCAGGTCGGCCAGATCATCGTCAAGCGCTCAGCCGGCCATCGCGACCTCGACCGCGCCGCCGTCGACGCCGTCAAGCAGTGGCAGTTCGAGCCGGCCCGCCGCGGCGCCACCGCCGTGACCGTGTGGGCCACCCTTCCCGTCAACTTCGAGCTGGCCAACCGATGAGACGCTGGCTGGCCGCCGTCCTCACCGTGGCCGGCATCGCGACCACCGCGCACGCCCAGACGCTCACCGACGACCCGGCCTTCGCGCTGTACCGCCAGGCGGTGCAGGCGGCCGAGACGAAGGACTATGCGCGCGCCTCGCAGTTCGCCCGGGAGGCAATTGCCGCGTATCCCGATCACCTGCTCGCCTGGTATCTGCTGGGCCAGTCGGCGATGGGCCGCTCGGCCTGGGGTGAGGCCGCCGACGCCTTCGGCAACGTCGTGAAGCGCTACCCGGCCTCCTTCGCGAGCCAGCGCGATCTGGGGCTGGCGCTCGAGCATCTCGGCAAGACCGACGAGGCGCGCGCGGCCTTCGACAAGGCGCTGGTGCTCCGTTCCGACAGCCAGGACGTGCGGCTGCGGCTGGCCTTCATGCTCTACGACAAGGGTCAGCGCGACACCGCCCTGCCCCATCTGGAGACGCTGGCCGGCGCCAACAGCACGTCGCCCGAGGTGTGGCTCCTGCTGGCGCGGACGTACTACGAGCGCAACGACCTGGCCGCCAGCGAGAAGGCCTTCACGCGTGCGGTGAGCCTGCGTGACGACGGCAAGACGTGGTTCAACCTCGGCGTGGTGCGCCTGCGTCTCAACAACCCGACCGGGGCCCGGGAAGCATTCAAGCGCGCCTCGGAGCACAACGAGGTGCGCGAGCAGGCGATGCGGGAGATCGACAAGCTCGACCCCGCCAAGCTGGGGACGAAGTAGCTCAGCCCTCGCGGCGGACGGCGCGGGAGCGCCACGTGAAGCCGGCCACGATGGTGGTGGCCAGCGCCACCTGTAACAGCACGCCGAGCAGATCGGGATAGAGCCCGATCAACGGGATGCGCGGCGCCGTGATCGGATGATGCGCCAGGACCGCCGCCTCCTGCAGCGCGGCGATCCCCTTTCCGGCCAGCACCACGGCCAGCACGGCCAGCACGATCGAGGTCATTCCGAAGAACAGGCCGAGCGGCAGCCGCAGGCCCCCGCGCACGATCAGCCACGACAGAATCGCCAGCGCGACCGCTGCGGCGGCCAGCCCGCCCAGCAGAGCGTGCTCGCTGCCCGGCGCCGTCTGCAGCCACAGCGCCTGATAGAAGAGCACGGTCTCGAACACTTCGCGGTACACGGCCAGGAACGAGACGCCGGCCAGGCCCCAGGTGGTGCCGCGGCTCAACGCGCCCGACAGCCGCCCTTGCACGTAGGACTGCCAGCGCCTGGCGTGCGACTTGTCGTGCATCCAGAAGCCGACGTACAGCAGGATGGCCGCGGCCACCAGGGCGGTCAGCCCCTCGGTGACCTCACGGGTCGCCCCGCTGATGGTGACGACGTAGGAGGCGACGAGCCAGGTCAGCGCGCCCAGCGCGAGGGCGACAATCCAGCCGGCGTGCACCGCCGGCAGGCCGTCGCGCCGGCCCGCGCGCACGAGCAGCGCGATGACCGCCGCCACCACCAGCACCGCCTCCAGCCCCTCGCGCAACAGGATGAAGAACGCGCTCACGAACGCGGGCCCCGACGACAGCCCGGTCTCGGCGAGCAGGCGCTGGCTATCGGACAGCAGACCCTGCAGGCGCGTGGCCTGCGCCTCGACGGTCGGCAGCGGCGCGCCGTCGCGCAGCAGGCCGCGATAGCGGATCATCTCCGTCTCGACGGTGACGCGAAGCTGTCGATCGACCGCGTCCAGGCTCGCCTCGACCAGCTCGAAGCCGTCGAGGTAGCTGGCGACCGCGAGGTCTTGCGCCTCGCGCGTCCGCCCCGCGCGATATGCATCGAGGCTCTCGCCGAGCAGGCGGACGCTGCGGACCAGCGCCTCGTTGCCGGTGCGGGCCAGCACGTCCGGCCGCGTCCGCAGAAAGGCCAGCAGCGCGGCCCCCTCCTCGCCCTGGCGGGCCGTGGTCTCCGCCGCCGTGGTGGTGGCCAGGGCCGCCAGGTCGGCGAACACCGCGCGGCCCCGCCCTTGGTCCCACAGCGCGGCGCCACGCTGCCGCTCGGCCGCGCGCATCGGCCAGGCTGGCCACGATGCAGCGCCAGCCCCCACCGCTCGCTCGTCGGAGAGATCGGCGAACGCGGTCATGGCCGTGCCGGGCACGCCGAGCGTGATCGTGCTGTAGAGCCCGTAGGCGCTCAGCCGGTCGAGACGCTCGCGGTCGTGGAAGTTGGTCGGTGCTGGATCCAGCCCCTTGGCGGCCGGCCCGTCGGCGCGCCCCTCGGCGCCGTGGCAGGCCGCGCAGCGGGCCGCGTACAGCTCGCGCGCCGCGCGCAGGTCGGGTGCGCGCGACGGCGCCACCGGCACCTGGTACGCCTTGATCACGGCCCAGCGGATCTCTCCGGCCAGCCGGGTGACCTCGGCCGCTGGGCCCTTGCCCTGCACGAGCGCCAGCAGCTGCCGCGTCTGCGTCACCAGGGCCGCGCGCTCGGGCCGGTCCGGCAGCTCGCCCAGCATCGTGAGGGTCTGGGACACGAAGTCGACCTGCTCCTTGAACTCCGACTCGTCGGTGACCTTGCCGTCCTGCACCGCGCCCGGGTAGTCGACGCCGACGTAGTCGAGCATGTGCAGGATGGTCTGGGCGCGGCGGCCCGGCGTGTCGGCGGCCGGCGCCGCTCCGCTCGCCCCACCCACCAGCAGGGTTACGACCAGCGCCAGCAGCACACTCCAGGCGCTGGCCGCCACGCGTCACGAGTCAGCCCACTGCCGCAGGAGGTTGTGGTAGCAGCTGGTCAGCGCGACGACGCCGGCGTGGTCGGGCACGGCCTGGCTCACCTGGTTGATGGCCATGTCGAAGTCGAACAGCAGCGCGCGCCGCCCGTCGTCGCGGACCATGCTCTGGATCCAGAAGAACGAGGACAGCCGCGCGCCCCGCGTTACCGGGGTCACACGATGCAGGCTGGTGGCCGGGTACAGGATGAGGTCGCCGGCCGGCAGCTTCACCGAGTGGGCGCCGTAGGTGTCCTCCACGACCAGCTCGCCGCCGTCGTACTCCTCCGGCCGCGTCAGGAACAGCGTCGTGGCGAGGTCGGTACGGATGCGGAACGGCGTACCGGTGACCTGCCGGATGGCGTTGTCGACGTGGGCGCCGAAGGTCATGCCCGGCCGGTAACAGTTGAACAGCGGCGGGAACACCCGCAGCGGCAGCGCCGCCGAGATGAAGAGCGGGTTGCGCTCGAGGGCGGCGACGATCATGTCGCCCATCTCGCGCGCCTCGGGGCTGCCCTCGGGAATCTGCAGATTGTCCTTGGCCTTGGCCGACTGGTGGCCGGCGGTCACCCGCCCGTCCACCCAGGCGGCGCGCTCCATCAGCTCGCGGCAGCGCGCCACCTGGGCGTCGGTGAGGACCTTCGGCACGTGCAACAGCATGACGTCGGGTCAGAACCTCCAGGTACCGGTGAAGAGGAAGGTCCGGGCGGCGCCCGGCACGATGTGCGAGGGATGGACCTGATCGAAGTACACCTCGTCGGCGAGGTTGATGATGTTCATCCGGAGCTCCAGCGGCTTGATGGGCTTGTAGGCGGCGGTCAGGTCGGCCCGCACATAGCTGGGCGCCCGGTTCACGTTGGTGGTGTTGGCGAAGCGCTGGTCGACGTACACGACGCCGCCGCCCACCTGCCACTGATCGGTGATGTCGTAGGTCGTCCACAAGCTGAACGTGTTCTCGGGCACGTTCTGCACCCGCTTGCCCTTCACGGGAATGCCGTTGGTCACCTCCAGGGCCTCGAGCACCCGCGAGTCGAGATAGGTGTAGCCGGCGAAGATGTTCCAGGCTCGGCAGGATGCGGCCGATCGCCTCCAGCTCGAAGCCCCGCACCCGCTGCTCGCCCTCCAGCACCTGGATGCCGAGGGCGGGGTCGGTCGTCCGGGCGTTGGTCTTGTTGGTCTGGAACAGCGCGGCCCGCAACCCGAGGCGGCCGTCCATCACGTCCCACTTGCCGCCGACCTCGAACGTCTCGTTCTTCTCGGGTTCCGTGTTGGCGTTGTTGACGGCCAGCGAGAGCGCCTCGGCCGAGGGGTTGAACGAGGTGCCGTAGGAGAAGTAGTAGGTCTGGGCCTTGGTCGGCAGCACGACGAGGGCGGCCCGGGGGCTGACGGCGGTGTCGGTGCGCGAGAAGCGCTGGCCCAGGAACGCGTTGCGGAAGTCGGCGTCGAAGAGATCGTAGCGGACCCCGCCCATGATCTTGAGCCAGTCGGTGATCGACAGCTCGTCGACGGCGAAGACGCCGAACGAGAAGGCGGTGGTGTCACCGCGGAAGTTGGTGACCTTGCTTATCCCGGCCAGATTGGCGTCGGGATCCGGATTGATCACCGGCGTGATGAGCGAGCCCGGGCCACCGCCGGCGAAGGTGTAGCGCTGGATGTTGGACGTCTCGCGGCCGAACTCCACCCCGGTCACCAGGGTGTGCTTGAGCCCGAACGTCGAGAACTTGGCGATGACGTCGGTCACGTTGATGAGCGCGGTGTCGGCCTGGTCGCGGGCGGCGCCGGCCCGGCTCACGGAGATGGCGTTGAGCGGGGTGCCCGCCGCGGGGTTGCCCTGCACGGCCAGCGTGGACACGGCCACCTGGCGCCCGTAGTACGCGAAGCGCAGCGTGTTGCGCAGGCGGATGTCCTCGTTGAAGGCGTGCTCGAACCGGAGCGTGCCGATGTGGACGTTGTCCTTCTCGAAATCGCGGTCGTTCAGGCCGTAGTAGGTGTCGCGGTCCACCTTGGCCGGCTCGCCGAAGACGTACGGGAAGCCGTAGTCGGGCTGGTTGCTGTCGGCCAGGTAGTAGTAGCTGGCGGTGAGCCGGGTCGGGGTGCCGAGGCCGATGGTGAAGGACGGCGCCGCGCCCCAGCGTGTGGTGTGGGTCTCGTCACGTCCCTCGACGTCGTTGTCCTGACCGAACGCGTTGAACCGGAAGGCGGCGGTGCCGTCGATCGGCTGGTTCAGATCGATCGAGCCGCGGAAGAACGGCCCCGACCCCCCGGTGATGCTGAAGATGTAGCTCGGGGTCAGGTTGGGGACCTTGCTCACCTGGTTGATGACGCCGCCGGTGGAGCCGCGGCCGAACAGCACGGACGAGGGGCCCTTGAGCACCTCCACCGAATCGAGGTTGAAGCTGTCGCGCGAGTACTGGCCGATGTCACGCACGCCGTCGATGAAGATGTCGTTGCGGGCCGAGAAGCCGCGCAGCGTGAGGTTGTCGCCCTGGGCGCCACCGCCCTCGCCGGCCGCCAGGCTGATGCCGGTCACGTTGCGGAGCGCATCCCGCAGATTGAACACGGCCTGCTCGCGCATGATCTGCTGGGGCACGACCGTGATCGACTGCGGCGTGTCCTTGAGGAGGTCGGGCAGCTTGTACAGGTCCGACGAGGGCGCGCGGTACTCCCGCCCCTGCCCGCGCACGTCCACGCCGGGCAGCTGGACGTCGTCCTGCGAGGGCGCCGGCGGCTGCGGTTGCGCCGGTCCCGGGGGCTGCCCCTGGGCGAACGCGGTCGACGAGGCGAGAAACAGGCCGACGCCCATGGTGGGCGCCAGCAGGCCCCGGAGTCGGCGGGACGTGGAGCGACGAATCGAGCGACGGAGCTGACGCATGCGAAGCCTCCCGTGTGGTGGTCGTCACGTCGGGCTGGCTCGGCACGGTGGTTCCCCGTGGCTGGCTGGCGTACAGACGCGTACTCACGATGTCGAAGCGATCTCGGTGTCGGTGCGTTCGGCGCCGGGGGCGACGCGGCGGCCCCGGACGCTCCATCCGCGGTAACGGCGCCACGCGAGGGCGACGCCGGTGTAGACGAGCACGGAGCCGCCCGCCGAGGCCAGGCCGGCGACGAGCTGGCCGACGACGCCGCCCACCTCGCCGGTGTGCAGGACGCGGGCGAGCACGCGCAGCTTGCGACCCATGTTGGCGGCGGCGAACGGCTCCCAGCGCACGACCTCCGCGGTGGCGGCGTCGAGCGTGAGCACCGAGCGCGGGCTCGGGTGCCAGGACGGCGGCTCCTGGATGAAGGCGGTCACCGGGCCCCCCGGCCGCTGGGGCAGCCGCAGGGTCAGGGTCACCCAGCCCGGCGACTGGGCGGCGGCTCGCGTGTAGAGCGCGTCGAGGTCGAGCGGCTTGCCCTCGCCCCCTGTCCGGCGGCGCTCGCCTTCGGGGCGGGACCCGGCGGCCGGGCGCGCCGCGCGGGCCGCGGCCGGAGAAGCCGCCGGCGGCGGCTCGTTGCCGGTCATCCGGTACAGCAGATCGTTGGCCCACTGGTAGGACATGACGGCACCGGTGAGCGTGAGCGCTAGCAGAATGGGCGCGCACCAGAACCCGATGGCGTTGTGCCAGTTGAAGTCACGGGGCCGCCCGCGCAGCCGCACGTCGAGGACGGTCACGGCCCGCACCGCCGAGCGACTCCACGCGCGCGGCCACCATAGATAGAAGCCGCTCAGCGCCAGCCCCAGGAAGGCCAGGTTGCAGGCACCGGTGATCGGGCGACCCAGGTCGCGCGAGCCGAGCCAGCGGTGCCAGTCCTCGATGGCGTGCAGCACATCGTGGGTGCGGGAGCCGGGGCCGACGACGGCGCCGGTGTAGGGGTTCATGAAGACCGAGCCCTCCCGTCCGAAGCCGACGCGTACCGAGGCGCGGGGGTCGGGGCGGAAGGAGACGGTGGTCGCACGCTCGTTCCCGGCCGGGACCGGCGCCCCCGCCACCACGGCCGCCAGCGGGAGGCGGGGGGCGTCGACGGTCGGTGGAGCCGCCCGCCACAGGTCGCGCTCGGCCCGCTCGACGAGCTGCGGCTCGAAGGCCAGCAGCACCCCTGTCACCGACATCACCAGAATCACCGTGCCCGCCGTGAGTCCGGTGGCCAGGTGAAGCCAGAAGACGGCGGTGCGAAGCGTCATGTCGGGCGCCAGCTCCCCTCCGGTCCCGGGAGAGCCGGGACCTGTCTCGGCTGGCTACGCCGGGCGCGCGAGCGTACGGCGGTGGCTGGCTGCGGGTGTTAGGGATACCTAATTATTCTGTTCAAGTCAACCTTCAAACCAGGCCGAGCAGGCCGAGGAGGCCCGCCGCGGCAAACAGCCACACGGGATTGATTCGCGTGAAGAGCACCAGCCCGGTGGTGACGGCGGTGATGGTGAGCGCGACCCAGCCGCCGGGAGCTCCCCGCATCACCAGCCAGCCGGTGGCGAGCACGAGGCCGACCGTGATCGGGGCCAGCCCCGCCTCCACCACCCGGCGCCACGGCGCGCCGCGGAAGCGCTGCCAGACCCGGGCCACGAAGTAGCTGAGGGTGCACGACGGCACGCACACGGCCGCCGTCGCCACCACCGCGCCCGGCAGCCCGGCGACGTGCCAGCCGATGAGCGTGACCAGCAGCATGTTCGGCCCCGGCGCGGCCCGGGCGATCACGAACATCTGCGTGAACTCGGCGTCGGTCACCCAGTGGTGCACCTCGACGGCGACGCGATGCACCTCCGGCAGGATGCTCTGCACGCCGCCGACGGCGACGAGGGAGAGCACCATGAAGCGCAGCGCGATCGTGACCAGCGGGCTCACGGGCGGCGCAGCCAGACGGCCAGCACGCTCAGCGGGGCCAGCGTCAGCATGACGGGAACGAGCGGCCACCGCAGCAGCCCGATGGCCACGAAGGCCAGCAGGAGAAAAGCCGCCGCCAGCAGCGTGCGCGGCAGCCCCTCGGCCATCTTGAGGCCGGTGGCGAAGACGAGGCCCCCCGCCGCCGCGCCGACGCCCCGCAGCACCGCGTCGATGCCGGGCAGCTGACCGTAGCGCGAGTACAGCGCGGCCAGCGCGAGCACCACCAGGAACGGCAGCGTGAGCAATCCGAGGAACGCGACGACGGCACCGCGAGGACCGCCGAAGCGGGCGCCCACGACGACCGACACGTTCACGATGTTGGGGCCGGGCAGGAAGTTGCAGAGCCCGAAGACGTCGTTGAACTCCGGGGCGGTCAGCCAGCGCCGCTCCTCGACCAGCATGCGCCGGGCCCACGGCATGGCGCCGCCGAAGCCGCGGGCGCCGGCGTGGAAGAAGCCGCGATAGAGCTCGCCGAGCGTCACGGGGGGCGTGTCGCCGGCCGGGGCCGGGATCAAGGACCGATCAGCTGATGAAGCGCCCGCCCATGACGCGAAGGGTGTCGCCGGTCACGTAGGCGGAGGCGTCGCTGGCGAGGAACAGGCAGGCGTCGGCGATGTCCTCCGGCCGTCCGAGACGGCCGAGCGGGATCTGCTTGAGCTGCTCGGGCGAGCCGGGCGGCGTCTGCTTGAACTCCGGATACCACTCGGCGTAGCGCCGCTCGGTGTCGATGTAGCCGGGCATCACCATGTTGGCGCGGATCCCGAACGGCCCCAGCTCGGCCGCGAGCGCGCGGACGAGGCCGAGCAGGCCGGTCTTGGCGGTGGTCACCGCCGCGGTGTTGGGCCGACCGGTGACGCTCGACAACCCGCCCATCGCGATGATGCTGCCGCGCCGGCGCTCCTTCATGGCGGGCACCACGGCCCGGGCCAGGTAGAACGCCGAGTGCAGGTTCACCCCCATCACGCGGTGCCAGTCCTCCACCGTGGTGTCGGTGAGGCTCGTGTGCGGGCGGATGGCCGCGTTGCTCACGAGCACGTCGATGGCGCCCAGCTCGCCCAGCCCGCGGGTGACCATCGCCTGCACGGCGGCGGCGTCGGCCACATCGGCCAGCGCCGTCACCACCCGCACCCCCGCCTTCCGGCACTCGGCCGCCACCGCCTCCAGCTCCTCGCCGTTCACCCGGGTGTTGAGCAGCAGATCGGCACCCTCGGCCGCGTACGCCAGCGCAATGGCGCGTCCGATATTCCGGCTGGCGCCCGTGATGAGCGCGGTCCTCCCGCTGAGTCGCATCAACGATCTCCCGTGTGTGGTGGGCGAGCTAGTGACTCGGGTGGGGCGTGGTGGCGAGCCATCAGCGGACACTGAGACCGCGCCGGGTCAGCTCGCCCTCGAGGTCGAGCGGGCGCGTGCCGGCCGGCGCGCCTCGGGCACCGTCCAGAAGATCTCGAACTCGAGGCCGTCCGGGTCCTTGGCATAGAGCGACAGGCTGGTGCCGTGGTCGGAGGAGCCGACGAGCGAGCGCACCTGGATCAGCCGTTGCTTGGCCCGGGCGAGGTCGGTCAGCTCACCGACCTCCCAGGCCGCGTGGTACATGCGAGCCACGCCCTCGTCGGGCGGGCGCAGCGCGGGCTGCTCGAAGAGACCGAGGTTGTGGTCGTCGCCAGAGCCCGGGATCGTCAGGAACGCCGCGGTCGGGGTACCGTCGCTGCGACCTCGAAGCCGAGCACGTCGCAATAGAAGCGCACGCTGCGCTCGACATCGGCCACCCACAGCACCAGGTGCTGCAAGCGCTTGAGGCCGAGGCCGCCGGGCTCATCCCTCGACCATGCTGACCGTGATCGCCGACGCAGGCGATCAGGGTGTCGGAGCCCGGCACCTTGAGGCCGCCCACCACCGGCTTCACCGTGACCTCGCCGTGCGGCAGCTCCTTGCGCACACGCTCGACGTCGATCGACGCCGGGTCGGGGATGCCGACCGTCACGTCGACCAGCATCTTGCCGCCGCGGGCTCGCACGTCGGCGAACAGCGGCAGGCTCGAGTGGCGGATGGCGTCCGAGCACCGCGCGGCACGCGGCCTTGGTGCCGTCGAGGCCGTGGACGTCCACGCCCATGCCGAACTCGAAGACGACCGGCTTGGGAGCGCTCATGCCCGCAGCCCCGGCATCGTGAAGCCGGCGGCGTCGAGCTCGCTCACGAGCGCCCGCGCCTGCTCGGGCGTGAGCGCCACGAGCGGCGGCCGCACCGTGCGCCCACGACGGGTCGCCGCCGTAGTGGGCGACGGCGGCCTTGAGGGCCGGGATCATCGGGAACTTCGCGAAGATGCCGCGGATCACGTCGAGCCGCGCCTGCTGGGCGTCGGCGTCGCCGGCCTGCCAGGTGTCGTAGAGCCGCGCGATCGGCGCCGGGTTCACGTTGGCGGTCGCGCTGATGCAGCCGGCGCCGCCGTGCCGCATGCCCTGCAGCAGGAACGTCTCGGCGCCGGGGAAGACGTCGAAGCCCCCCTGCGGCGAACGCGTCGAGGAAGGCCTGCGTGTTGCTTCCAGTCGCCGCCGCTGTCCTTCATGCCGGCGATCTGGGTCGGATAGGCCTTGAGCAGCCGCTCCACGAGGCCGAGCGTGATCGGCACCTGGGCCACCGGCGGGATGTGGTAGAGGTACACGCGCAGCCGCGACTCCCCCACCCGCTCGATGATCTCGGCGAAGCTCCGGAACAGACCGTCGTCGCTGACGCCCTTGTAGTAGAAGGGCGGCAGCATCAGCACGCCGCCGCAGCCCGAGCTTCACCGCGTGCGCGGTCAGCCGCACCGAGTCGGTGATCGCGCAGCACCCGGTGCCCGGCATCATGCGCGCCGGATCGACGCCCGCCGCCGACCAGCCGGTCGAGCAGCTCGATCTTCTCCTCCACCGACAGGGAGTTGGCCTCCGAGTTGGTGCCGAAGACCGCCAGCCCCACGTTCTGTGACAGCAGCCACCGGCACTGGCGCACGAAGCGCTCGGGGTCGGGCGCGAGATCGGCCTTGAAGGGGGTGACGACCGGGGACAGGACGCCGGTGATCCGCTGGGTGTCGTTCATGCATCCGACCATATACCGCCTCGGCAAGGCGTGGCAAGATACGGCCCATGCCGACTCCAAGCCTGAAGATCGACCATGCCCGCTACCTCGTGACCGTCGACCCGCAGCGCCGCATCATCCAGGACGGCAGCGTCCTGATCGAGGACGGCCGCATCCGCCAGGTGGGCAAGGCCGCCGAGCTGGCCTCGGCCCGCGCCGACCGGGTCATCGACGCCCGCCACATGGTCGTCACCCCGGGGTTCGTCAACGGGCACATGCACATCAGCTACGGCCACGTGGTGCGCGGCATCTTCCCCGACGACGTGGGCAGCCCGCTGCCGACCGTGTTCAAGCTGCAGATGGCCATGACCGAGGAGGAGGAGCACGCCAGCACGCTACTCGGCCTCGTCGAGCTGCTGAAGAACGGGACCGTGGCCTTCGTCGATCCGGGCAGCACCAAGTTCCCGGATGCCTGCCTGCAGGCCTACGAGGACGCCGGCATCCGGGTGATCCTCGGCGAGTGCGTGACGGACCAGGCGGCGCCCTTCCCCCTGCCCCGGTTCGAGACGAAGGAGGCGGTCGCCCGCAGCGCCGCCTTCCTTAAGACCTGGCACGGGCGGCTGAATGGCCGTGTGCGCGCGTGGGCCATGCCGTTCTCGGCGGAGACGTGCAGCGCCGACCTGCTCCGCGCGCTCAAGCGCGTGGCTGACGACCACGGCACCTCGCTGACCCTGCACCACAACAGCGGAGTGAAGGCGCGCCAGGACTATCAGAGCCGCCACCAGAGCCCGAGCCCGACGCAGTACCTCGACTCGCTCGGCGTGCTCGGCCCCAACATGGTCCTCGCCCACGTCCTCGGCATCGACGCCGCCGAGATCGACGCCATGGCGCGCACGGGCACGACGGCGGCGATGTGTCCCGTCACCGCCGCCAAGGGCGGCCGCGGCGTGGGCGAGCACGGTCGCCTGCCCGAGCTGCTGGCCAAGGGCGTGAAGGTGGCGCTCGGCTGCGACTCGCCGAACAACTCGCAACCATCTCGACATCGTGCGGGCGATGAACATGGCGGCCATCCAGTACAAGGACGCCCGCCAGGACATGAAGCAGATCCCGGCCGAGACCGCCGTGGAGCTGGCCACGCTGACCGGCGCCCAGGCGCTCGGTCTCGGCGACGAGATCGGCTCGCTCGAGGCCGGCAAGAAGGCCGACCTCGTGCTGTTCGACACGCAGCGGCCGGAGTGGCAGGCGATGTTCAACCCGCTCAGCAACCTCGTCTACAACGCCGACGGCCGCAGCGTGCACACGGTCGTCGTCGACGGCCGCGTGGTGATCGACGCCTATCGCCAGACGTTCGTGGACGAGCCGCGCCTGTACGCCAAGGTGCAGGAGATCGGCGAGAAGCTGCTGGCCCGCACCGGGGTCACCCCCGGCCGGCCCCGGTGGCCCATCGTCTGAGATTCGAGACCTTGACCAGGCCGCGGCGCTCGTGACCGCCGCCGACCTCTTGTCCTAGCTCGCCAGCGCCGCCCCCGCCGCCAGCTGGCGCGCGACCAGGTGGGCGTAGAGGCCACCGCGGGCGAGCAGCACCGCGTGGGTACCGGTCTCCACCACCCGCCCCTGCTCGAAGACCAGGATCGGCGTCGGCGTCGCGCACGGTCGACAGGCGGTGGGCGATCACCAGCGTCGTGCGATCGCGGGCCAGGCGCTCGAGCGCGTCACGCACGGCCATCTCGCTGACCGCGTCGAGGTGCGACGTCGCCTCGTCGAGGATCAGCACCGGCGCGTTCTTGAGAAATGCCCGGGCGATGGCCACGCGCTGGCGCTGACCGCCCGACAGCTTGGCGCCCCGCTCGCCGACCCGCGTCTCGAGCCCCTCGGGCAAGGCGGCGACCACGTCGGCCAGCGCGGCGCGCTCGAGCGCGGCGGCCAGCGCCCGCTCGTCGGCCTCCGGCCGCGCGAGCATGATGTTCGCGCGCAGCGTGTCGTTGAACAGGTAGGTGTCCTGGGCGACCAGCGCGATCCGCCGGCGCAGATCGTCGAGCCGGTACTGGCGCAGGTCGTGGCCGAGCAGCCGCACCACACCGCTCTGCGGGTCCCAGAAGCGCAGCAGCAGGTTGGCGACCGTCGTCTTGCCGGCCCCGGACGGTCCGACGAGCGCGACGGTGCTGCCGACGGGCACACGCAGCGACACGCCGGCCAGGGCCGGCCGCGGCCGTCCCGGATACGCGAAGGTGACGTCGGCCAGCTCGACCGCGAGCGCGCTCGGGCTGATGGCGGCCGGCACGCCGGGTCCATCGGTGACGGGCACCGGCTCGGACTGGACGGCGTGGAGGCGGCGGGCCGAGGCCAGCGTGTCGGCCAGCTGGCGGCCGACCTGCGCGATCTCCCACAGCGGCACGAACGCCGACAGCGCGAGCAGCGTCAGCAGCGGCAGCGCGGCCGGATCGAGGCGCCCCGCGTGAGCCAGCCAGGCGCCGACCGCGGTCACCGCAAGGCCGCCGAGCCCGGTGGCCGTCTCCTGCAGTGCGCTCTGCCGCGCCAGGTCGCGCAGGAACGGCAGGCGCAGCGTCGTAGAAGCGCCGCGCCTTGGCCGCCAGCAGCTCGCCCCACGCGCGCACCCGGCCGTAGGCGACGATCTCCCCGAGCCCCTGGACGGTGTCGACGACGTGGGCGTTGAGCTCGCCGGAGGCCTCGCGCGCGCGCGAGCTGAGCCGATCGATGCGGCCGCGGCCGAGCACGGGCAGCAGCGCGGTGAAGAGCAGGAACGGCACCAGCACCAGGGCCAGCGGCGGCGCGAAGACGGCCAGCGTGACGAGGACGGCGGCCGGTAGCAGCACGGCCACCAGCGCCGGCGTCACCGTGTGGGCGAAGAAGTACTCGATCAGCTCGACGTCGTGCGTGGCCACGCCGGCCAGGTCGCCGGTGCGGCGCCGGGTGAGATAGGCGGGCGCCAGCGCGTCGAGCTTGCGATAGACCTCCAGCCGCATGTCGGCCAGGAGCCGATACGCGACGTCGTGGGCGAGCCAGGACTCGAGCCAGTGCAGGATGCCGGCCAGCGGCGCGACCAGCACGAGCGCAACGAGCAGTGCCGCCGCCGACTCCCCACGGGTGACCGCGCGCACGGCCAGCGCGCTGAGAGCACCGATGCCGATGAGCGCGGCCACCCGCGCGATGCCGAGCCCGAACGTCAGGGTCAGGCGGCCGCGGTAGCCACGCGTCTTGGCCAGCAGCGTGCCGAGCACGGCGCCCCAGCCGATGTCGCCGGCGCTCGACGATGGCGTCCGGCTCCTCGGCGCCGCTGCCGACCGGGCCGTCGCCATTGGTGGCCGCCCCGTTCATCACCAGACGCGCGATCGGCGACGCTGGCCCCGGCGCCGTCCCGCGCCTGCGCGGCCATCAGGTGCGCGTAGACGCCGCCCCGTACGAGCAGCTCGGCGTGGGTGCCGCGCTCGGCCACCCGGCCTCCGTCGAGCACGAGGATGCGAGTCGGCGCCGATCACGCTCGACAGCCGGTGGGCGAAGATGAGCGTGGTGCGCCCGATCATCAGCCGGTCGAGCGCAGCCTGGATCAGCGACTCGCTCTCGGCGTCCACCGAGGACAGCGCCTCGTCCAGCACCAGGATGGGCGCATCGCGCAGCAGCGCGCGCGCGATGGCGATGCGCTGCCGCTGGCCCCCCGACAGTCGCACGCCGCGCTCGCCGACCACCGTGGCGTAGCCCTGCGGCAGGCGATCGATGAACTCCTCGGCGTTGGCCGCACGGGCCGCCGCCTCGCAGGTCCTCGTCGGTCGCCTCCGGCCGGCCCATGCGGATGTTGTCCTCGACGGTGCCGTGGAAGAGCTAGGTGTCCTGGCTGACGACGGCGATGCGCCGGCGGATCTGGGCCAGGCTCAGCGCGCGCAGGTCGCGGCCGCCGATGGTGACGCGTCCGCGCTCGGGGTCGTGGAAGCGCAGCAGCAGCCGGGCGATCGTCGACTTGCCGGAGCCGCTGGCGCCGACGAACCCCACCCGCCGCCCGGTGGCACCGCGAAGGACAAGCCGCCGTGCACGACCCGCGTCGTCCCCGGGTACGCGAAGGTGACCTCGTCGAACACCACGCCGGCGTCGGCGGGCTCCGGTCCCTCGGCCCGGTCGCGGACCAGCGGCTCGGCGTCGAGCAGTCCGAAGATGCCGCGCGCGGCGGCCAGTCCCAGCATCCCCTGGTGCAGCAGCACGCGCAGCTCGCGCAACGGCCGGAACACCTCCACGCCGAGCATGAGGATCACGAGCAGGGCCGACAGCTCCATGACCCCGCCCCCGACCCGCCAGGCGCCCAGCGCCAGCGCCGCCGCCGCGCCCACGGCGATGCCGGTGTCGGTGATGCCGCGGGCCAGCGTGTTGGTGCTGAGCACCCACATCGTGCTCTTGAACAGGGCGTGGGCCCGCTCCTCCAGCCGGCGCCCGCGCTCGCCGCTCTGCCCGAAGGCCTTGAGCGTGGCCAGTCCCTGCACCGCGTCGAGGAAGTCGGCGCCGAAGGCCGAGTAGGCCCGGCTGCGCGAGAGGCTGGCCCGGCTGTCCCAGCGGTGCCACAGCGTGGGCGCGATGAGGATGAGGATGGCGGCGGCCAGCATCACCAGCGCGACGGGCAGGTCGAGGAAGGCCACGAAGCCGAAGATCAGCACCGGCGTCAGCGCCGCCACGAAGAGCTGCGGGAGGTACTGGCCGAAGTACGTCTCGAGCTGCTGGATGCCCTCGACCAGCGAGAGCATCACCTCGGCGGTACGCGCGCCCGAGAAATGGGCGGGGCCCAGCGCGACGATGTGGTCGTAGAGGTTCTGGCGCAGCCGGGTCTGCACGCGGGCCGCCGTGTGGTGAGCCATCATCGCCCGGGTGTCGTCGAGCAGGCTGCGCAGCACCACCGCCGCCGCGGTCAGCACGATGGCGCCGGTCAGCGAGGCCAGCGGCTCACCCTGCAGCACGCGGGCCAGCAGCCAGCCGAGCAGCACCAGCCGCGCGATCCCGGTCGCCACCGCGGCCAGTCCGACCAGTACGGTGGCGGCGATACGTCCGCGCACCCCCCGCGTCATCGCCCACAACCTCGGATCGAGATACATGCAGTCCTCTTCTATAGAGTCTCGTACGATTCGGGGGCGTGCTGGGCCGGGCGGCAGGCCGTGGCCCGCGCCCGCGCTTCATGGCGAGCCGTTGTCGCCGCGCTTGTTCGGAGTGGGGCGAGCAAGCCGCCGGCGGTCGGATGCCCCCGCGCCACCCCCTCTGGGGGATGGGGGGTCGCAGCGAGCCCCGCTCCGAACGAGCAGCGGCGACCGGCGAGCCATGCGCGCGGGCGCGGGCCACGGCCTGCCGCCCGGCCCAGCACGCCCCCGAACCGTACGTGACTCATTGGTGTGTTCCGGTGCGAACGGCCGGCGCCGGGCTGCGCCGTCCCTGCAGCTCCGGTCGGGCCTCGCGGAAGACCGTGCGGATCCAGTCGCTCACGCGGCGGACGCGCGCGACGGTCTTGAGGTCCGGGTGATAGAGCAGCCAGTAGTCGATGGCGAGGTCGGCGATCGGCGCCGAGAGCCGCACCAGGGCCGGTTCGGCGTCGCCGACGAAGCACGGCACGAGGCCGAGACCGGCGCCGGCGCGCACGGCCTCGAGCTGCAGGGCGACCCGGTTGGCGCGGACGCGCGGCGGCCGGTCGCCCACCCGCTCGGCCAGCCACGCCATCGAGCGAAAGTACTCGTGCGGCGTGTCGTAGGCGACCCACGGGCAGTCGCGCCAGCGTCCCTCGGTGCGCGCGGCCGCGTGCTCCCCGGCGAGCTCGGTGGTGCCGTACACCGCGGTCGCCATCGTGCCCAGGGCCACGCGGACCAGCTGACCGCGCGACGGCAACCCGTGGCGGATGAACAAGTCCGCCTCGCGCCGGCCGAGATCGGGCTCGAGGTGGGTCTCCGCCAGCTCCACCGTGAGGTCCTGGTGGGCCTCGGCTAGCTCGGCCAGGCGCGGGGCCAGGAAGCGAGCCGCCCACTCGTCGGCGGCCACGCGTACGAGCCCACCGGCCTCCTCGCCGAAGGTGGCGCCGCGGCGGTCGATGGCCGTCGCCGTGTCGGCCATGCTCTGGGCCAGCGGCAGCAGGTCCTGGCCCCAGCGTGTGAGGCGGTGGCCGTCGGGCGTCCGCTCGAACAGGCGCGCCCGCAGCGCCTGCTCGAGCTGGCGCAGGTGGCGGACGACGGTGGGCTGGCCCAGGTGGAGCGCGCGGGCGGCGCGTCGCAGGCTACCGGTTTGAGCCACGGCGAGGAACACGCGCA
The DNA here is from genome assembly GCA_963827505.1 of uncultured Candidatus Rokubacteria bacterium. Lineage (GTDB taxonomy): Bacteria > Methylomirabilota > Methylomirabilia > Rokubacteriales > CSP1-6 > AR5. The sequence goes on from CAWHBD010000002.1 coordinate 877,154, forward strand.
GATCGTCCCATTGCACGCCGGCAGTGTAGCAACATCCCGCGCGGCCGACCCGCTCCCAATCCGGAGCGGGGTGATCGAGATCTGACGGCTGCCGCGGACGCCGGCGCGATGGTCCACTGCGTCCGGCATGACGAGGCCAACCGATGAGTGACAACGAATACCTGCTGCAGCAGATCGCTCGCGACCGCCTGCAGGAAGCCCGGGCCCGCGCCACCCGGGACCGCTTGCTCGGTGAAGAGGCTCGACGCGAGGCGCCCGGGACCAGGCGGAGCCCGCGCCGACGGGCCAGCGCGCTGCTGCGCGCCTACGGGGCGGTGGCCAGGTCCTTGATCAGTCGGTGGAGAAACTGGCGCCCGGCATAGAGGTCCTTGACGCCTATGCGCTCGTCACGGCCGTGGGCGCGACTCTCGCCGAGGAACAGGCCGGACACCCCGTAGCTCGGGAAGCCGGCGGCCCGCAGCCAGCGACTGTCGGTGGCGCCGGTACCCATGGTCGGGATCACGATCGTGCCCGGCCACATGTCGCTGGTGATCCGCTCGACCCGGGCCAGCAGGTCGGGGTCGAGCGGCGACGACGGCCCGTTGAAGGGCTCACCCATCGGCGTGATGGTGATGGGAGCGCCGCCCACAACCTGCACCAGCGTGCGCTGCACGTCCTCGGCCGGATGATCGGGCAGGATGCGGCAGTTCACCACCGCCCGGGCCATCTGCGGCAGCGCGTTGTTGGCGTGGCCGCCCTCCAGCCGCGTGGCCACGCAGGTGGTGCGGAGAAACGCGTTGTACACCGTGTCGCGCGACAGTCGGGCCAGCGCCTCGGTATCGGGTGGGATGCGGGCGACCGCGCGCATGTCGTCGGCGAGCTGGCCGGTGTGCAGCGAGGCGGTGCGCTCGAAGTACAGGCGGGTGGCCTCGTTCATCCGGACCGGGAAGTCGAACGTCGACAGCCGCGTCAGCCCCTCGGCGAGCTGATAGATGGCGTTGTCCTTGGTGGGGCGCGAGCTGTGGCCGCCGGCGTTGGTGACCTCGAGCCGGTAGCTGAGCGGGACCTTCTCGCTGGTCTGCAGGCGATTCACCAGGTGGCGCCCGCCGCGCAGCTCACCGCCCCCGCCCTCGTTGATGACCATGCCCGCCTCGATCAGCGGGCGATGGTTGGCCAGCAGCCAGCGCACGCCGTTGTACTTCGACGAGGCGCCCAGCTCCTCGTCGGCGGTGAGGGCCACGATCAGGTCACGCGCGGGCGTGAAGCCCTCGCGCTTGAGCCGGATGAGCGAGTCGACGAAGATCGCCGCCATCGCCTTGTCGTCGCTGGTGCCGCGGCCGTAGAAGTAGCCGTCCTTCTCGAGCAGCGTGAACGGATCGACCGACCAGTCCTCGCGCCGCGCCTCCACCACGTCGAGGTGGGCCAGCAACAGTAGCGGCTTACCGTTGCCGCTGCCGCGCAGGCGGGCGACCAGGTTGCCCTTCTTCGGATGGGGTGCCAGCACCTGGACGTCGGCGGCGGGGAACCCGGCCGCCTTCAGCCGGGCCGCCATGGCCTCGGCCGCCTTGGTGTTGTCACCGACGGAGTCGGTCGTGTTGATCTCGACCAGCTCTCGATAGATGTCGAGGAACGTCTGCTCCTCGGGCGTCCCCGTCTGGGCACCGGCGGCCAGCGGCGACAGCAGCAGCAGCGCGGCGACGACGAGGCCCGGAAGCACGGTCGCTATCCCTTCACGACCTCGGGGTTGTGGACGTTGATCGGCTTGCCGGCCGCGTAGGCGAGGACCTGGTCGAAGATCGTGTTGAACTGGTGCTCGAGGCCGTCGCGCTCGACGTAACCAAGGTGCGGCAGCGCCAGCACGTTGTCCATCTTCAGCAGCGGGTGGCCGCTCGGCGGGATCGGCTCCTCCTCGAAGACATCCACCGCGGCCATGCCGGGACGGCCGGCCTTCAGGGCCGACTCCAGCGCGCCGGGAACCACGAGGCCGGCCCGGCTCGTGTTCACGAACAGCGCGGTCGGCTTCATCCGGGCGAGGTCGGCCGCGGTGACGATACCGCGGGTGGCGTCGATCAGGCGCAAGTGGATCGAGACGACGTCCGACCGCTCGAGCATCTCTTCCTTGCTGACGACCGCATCGCCAGCCGCCCGCGCAGCCGCCGCCGAGCCTTCGCGGCCGAAGGCCAGCACCTTCATGCCGAAGGCCCGGCCGTACCCGGCGACGACCGCGCCGATCTTGCCGTAGCCCCAGATGCCCAAGGTCTTGCCGCGCAGCCCGATGCCGATCGGGTGGGCCTGCCACTTGCCTGCCCGCAGGGCGACCGCCTCCGTGTGGAGGTTGCGGAAGCAGGCAATGATCATCCCCCACGTGAGCTCGGCGGTGGCGTAGGACGGCCCGCCGCCGGGCCCGCCCAGCGCCGACATGATCACCCCGCGCCGGGTGCACGCCGCCAGGTCGACGTGCGGAAACACGCCGATCTGGCTGATGATGCGCAGCTTGTCGAGCCGCTCCAGCAGCGGCGCCCGGATCGGAGTGCGCTCGCGGATCAGGCACAGCGCCTCGGTGTCGGCCAGTCGCTTGGCCAGCACGTCGACGTCCTTGCTGTGGTCGTTCCAGATGGTGACGTTGTGGCCGGCGACCTTGGCGAAGGCCGGGAGGGCGCGGACGGTGTTCTGCCAGTCGTCGAGGACGGTGATGTTCATGGCACGAAAGCCTAGCACCGCCGCGGCGGCAGCGCGATGCCTCCGGCCGAGGCTAGGACTGCGTCCCGAATTCCTGGCGGAGCCAGTCGCCGAGCAGTTGCTTGTCGTAGCGCAGGCGGTCGCTGTCATTGCTGGCGGCGCGGGTGAGATAGAGAGGGTCGCGCAGCACGCGGCGGCCCTGCTTGACGACGGCGCCCTGGCCGTCGACCAGGCGGAACTCCAGGTCGATGCGGGGCGCGTAGATCTCTCGCATGATGCGCACCCGGTCGAACTGCGGTCCCCGCCAGGGCTCGATCTCGCCGGCCAGGTCGACGTCGGTGACGCGGACCTCCAGGGCCAGGCCCGCCGGCACCTGCCGCTCGCCCTCGGCGCGCAGGTAGCGGCCGAGGTCGCCGAGCAGGTCGGCGGTGCCCCGCTCCGACCGCAGGACGCTGTCCTTCACGTCGGTGAACCGCTCCGGCTGCACGAATGTCACCGAGAGCCGCGACGCCGCTTCCGGCCCGGCCGGCCGGCTGGCCGCCGAGCAACCGAGCGTCGAGACCACGCACGCCACCACCACCAGCCAGGTTGCCGTCACGCGAGGGGCCATGAATCCAGGTAGCGCCGGAGGCGGCCCGGCGTCAAGCGGAGGGCGCGCGGTATACTGCCGCTCGACTCGAGGAGGCCTCATCATGCGACGGTTCCGCGCACCGCTGTGGCTCACGGCTGTCCTGGCTGTCGTCCTGCTCACGCACTCGGCGTCGCCCCGGGCCGAGGCCCAAGGACCCGGCGCCCTCGTGCTCGGGCTCGACCAGGAGCCGCCCGACCCTCGATCCCCACGCCTCGCCGTCGGCGGTGACCTACCAGATCATCGCCTCGGTGACCGAGAACCTCCTCTACAAGGGCCCCGACGGCAAGCTCGCAGCCGTGGCTGGCCGAGTCGTGGACCACGGCCAAGGACGGGCGCAGCGTCACCTTCAAGCTCCGGCGCGACGTCAAGTTCCACGACGGCACGCCGTTCAACGCCGACGCCGTGAAGTTCAACTTCGACCGGATCGTCGATCCCAAGTTCAAGGCGGGCGGCGTCGCGGGCCCAGCTCGCCGGGCTACGCCGGCTCCAAGGTCCTCGACGAGTTCTCCGTGCAGGTCAGCTTCGAGACGGCCTACGCGCCGTTCCTCACCTACGCCGCCGCCGGCACCCTCAGCATGGTCTCGCCCAAGGCGGTGCGGGAGAGCGGCGACGCGGTCCACACGCGGCCGATCGGCACCGGCCAGTTCATGATCAAGGAGTACGTCGCCAAGGACCACGCCACGATGGTCCGCAACCCCGACTACAAGCGCAAGGCGCCGTGGAGCGACCGGACCGGCCCGCCCAGCTCGAGACGGTCGTCTGGAAGTTCATCCCGGAGGCGGGCACGCGGGTGACGACGCTGGAGAGCGGCGAGACCCAGGGCGTGTACAACGTGCCGGCCCAGTCGCTACCCCGCCTGGAGAAGAACACGGCGATCCGCGTCGAGAAGGCGCCGTGGCCGGGTGTGCCGCGCATCTGGCTGCTCAACGTCACCAAGCCGCCCATGGACGACGTGAAGGTCCGGCGCGCCATCAACTACGCCATCGACAAGGACGCCTTCCTGGCCACCGTGTACAAGGGCACCGCGCTCAAGGCCAGCTCGCCCCTCACCGCGGTCATGCTCGACGACCCGTCGCTGAAGGCGGCCTATCCGTTCGACCTCGGCAAGGCCAAGGCCCTGCTGGGCGAGGCCGGCTGGCAGCCGGGCAGCCGACGGTATCCGCACCAAGGGCGGCCAGCGGCTCGAGATCGTCCTCAACGCCATCGAGTACGGCGGCGGGACCGATCCGACGGCCCAGCTCATCCAGGTCGCTGCTCCACGACGTCGGCATCGACGTGAAGATCAAGGCCCAGGCCCGGCCGCCGTGGTACGAGGACAACTACCGCTGCGCGACGCACGGACCGGTCATGTTCCTGCGGGCCACCGACCCCGACGGCGTGTTCTCGCTCTTCCACGCCTCGCTGGTCGGCGCCAACTTCAACTGGTCCTGCGTGAAGAACGCCAAGCTCGACCAGATGCTGGAGCAGGGCCGGCGGGAGGCCGACCCGGCCAAGCGGCGCGCGATCTACCTGTCGATCGCCCAGCTCGCGCTCGACGAGGCGCTGACCGTGCCGCTGGTCGACGAGCTGTCGGTGTGGGCGTACCGGACCGGCGTGCAGGGAGTGAAGTACAACTTCAACGCCTACCCGGTCCTGGGTGACGCGACGCTGCGCAAGTAGCCCCGCCGCCCGGCCACGCGTCATGCTGACGTGGGTCCTGCGGCGGATCCTCGCCGTCGTCCCCGTCCTGTTCGGGGTGACGCTGGCCGTCTTCAGCATGCTGTTCCTCGGTCCCGGGCGACCCGGTCAAGATGATGCTGGCCGAGTTCGTCACCAACCCCGACCAGGTGGCGCAGATGCGCGCGCAGCTCCACCTGGACGAGCCGATCCCCAAGCAGTACGGCCGCTTCGTGTCCAACGCCGTCCGCGGCGACCTCGGCACCTCGATCCGCAGCCGCCGGCCGGTGACGATCGAGATCGGCGAGAACCTCGGCAGCACCGCCCAGCTCGCGCTGGCCGCCATGGTGGTCGCCGTGGGCCTCGGCATCCCGCTGGGGCTGGTGGCGGCGCTGTCGCGCAACTCGTGGCTCGACGTCGCCTCGATGGGCACCGCCCTGCTCGGCGTCTCGATGCCGAGCTTCTGGCTGGGCCTGCTGCTGATCTTCGTCTTCTCGCTGCACCTGGGGTGGTTCCCGGCCACCGGCGGCGGCGATCTCCATCACCTGGTCCTGCCGGCGATCACGCTCGGCATGATCGCGGCCGCGATCATCGCCCGGCTCACCCGCTCCAGCATGCTGGAGGTGCTGGGGCAGGACTACGTCCGCACCGCCCGGGCCAAGGGCCTCGGCGGCTTCGCCGTGGTCGTGCGCCACGCGCTCAAGAACGCGCTGATCCCGATCATCACGATCTTCGGGCTGCAGTTCGGCAACCTGCTGGCCGGCGCCGTCATCGTGGAGACGGTGTTCAGCCGGCCGGGGCTGGGCCGCCTGATCGTGGGCGGCATCCTCAACAAGGACTTCCCGCTCGTGCAGGGCGTGGTGCTGTTCGTGGCGACGACCTATGTGCTGATCAACCTGCTGGTCGACGTCGCCTACGCGTACGCCGACCCCCGCATCCGCCTGGCCCGGTGACCGACCTCGGGCGCCGGCTCCTCCGCCACCGCGGCGCGCTGGTGGGCCTGATCATCCTCGGCGCCCTGGCGCTGATGGCGATGGGCGCGCCCTGGCTGAGCCCGCGCGATCCGATCAAGACGGCGCCCCGGGCCGCGCTGCAGCCGCCCGGCGCCGGCTACTGGCTCGGCAGCGACCAGCTCGGCCGGGACGTGGCCAGCCGGGTGGTGCACGGCGCGCGCATCTCGCTGACGGTGGGACTGATCGCCGTCACCATCGCCGTCGTGGTCGGAGCGCCGATCGGGCTGGTAGCCGGGTTCTACGGCGGCCGTCTCGACTCGTTCGTCATGCGGGTGATGGACGTGCTGCTGGCCTTCCCCGGAATTCTGTTGGCGCTGGCCATCGTGAGCGTGCTCACGCCCGGCCTCACCAACGTGATGATCGCGGTCGGGCTGTCGGCGGTGCCGACCTACGCCCGGCTGGTGCGCGGCAGCGTGCTGGCCGCGCGCGAGAACCTCTACGTGGAGGCCGCCCGCGCGCTCGGGACCCGCGATCCGTCCATCCTGGCCCGCTACATCCTGCCCAACGTCGTGGCGCCGCTGGTGGTCACCGCCACCCTCGGCCTCGGCACCGCCATCCTGGCCTCGGCCGCCCTCAGCTTCCTGGGGCTCGGCAGCCAGCCCCCGCAGCCCGAGTGGGGCCGCATGCTGAGCGAGGGCCGCGACTACCTGCGTGAGGCCTGGTGGATCTCCACGTTCCCGGGTCTCGGCATCATGCTGACCGTGCTGGGCATGAACCTGCTCGGCGACGGCCTGCGCGACGTGCTCGACCCCCGGCTCAAGACCTGACCGCGGTATACTCGCGGCCGGAGGGAACGTCCGATGAGCCTGCCGCTCGAGCCCTATACCGTCATCGACCTCACGCGCGCCCGGTCCGGCCCCACTTGCGTCCGCCAGCTCGCCGAGATGGGGGCCAAGGTCATCAAGGTCGAGTCGCGCGAGCAGGACGACTTCACCCGGGACGAGTTCGACTTCCAGAACCTCCACCGCAACAAGCGGTCGATCACGCTCGACCTCAAGCACCCCAAGGGCGTCGAGGTGCTCAAGAAGCTCGTCGCCAAGGCCGACGTCATCGTCGAGAACTTTCGACCCGACGTGAAGACGCGCCTCGGCATCGACTATGAGGCGCTGAGCAAGGTCAATCCGCGGCTGGTCTACGCGAGCATCTCGGGCTTCGGTCAATCGGGCCCGTACCGTGACCGGCCCGGCTACGACCAGATCGCCCAGGGTCTCGGCGGGCTCATGTCGGTGACCGGGCTGCCCGGCCAGGGGCCGGTGCGGGTCGGCATCCCGATCGCCGATCTCACCGCCGGCATGTTCCTCGCCCACGGCGTGCTCGTCGCGCTGCTGGAGCGCGAGCGCTCGGGCAAGGGCCAGTGGGTGCACACCTCGCTGCTGGAGGCGATGGTGCGGATGCTCGACTTCCAGACGACGCGCTGGCTCATGGGCAAGGAGATCCCGCCCCAGGCCGGCAACGATCACCCGACCGGCATCCCGACCGGCGTGTTCAAGACCGCCGACGGCCACATGAACATCGCGGCCTCCGGCCAGCACATGTACCGTCGCCTCTGCGAGGCGCTCGACGTCAAGCCCCTGATCGACGACCCGCGGTTCAAGACGCCGCAGGACCGCTCGAAGAATCGCGTGGCCTGCAACGAGGAGCTGGAGAAGGCCACGGTCAACAAGACCAGCGCGGAGTGGGTCGAGATCCTCAACAAGGCCGGTGTGCCGTGCGGCCCCATCCTCAACGTGAAGGAAGTCTTCGAGGACGAGCAGATCCGCCACCTGAAGCTGGCCACCAAGATCACGCACCCGCGCCTGGGCGAGCAGGAGGTCCAGAACCTGCCGGTCACGCTGTCGCGCACGCCGGGCCAGGTGGTGAGCGCCTCGCCCGACCTCGGCGAGCACACCGACCACGTGCTGGGCGAGCTGGGCTATTCGAAGGACGAGATCGCCAAGCTTCACAGCGAGGGGGCGGTATGACGAGTCTGATTGCGCTGCTGGTCGCGCTCGCCACGAGCGGACTCTTCACCGTCCTGCCGGCCGAGGCCCAGAGCTGGCCGCCGCCTCCCCAGACCGTTCCGAGCATCGGGATCAGGACGCCGCCGGCCTATCCCCCGGCCACGGCCCCGAGCATCGGGATCTCGTCGCCGCGCGCGTACGAGGTCCCGAGCATCGGGCTGAGGACGCCGCCGGCCTATCCGACGCCCACGGCTCCCAGCATCGGCACGACCTCACCGCGTCCGTACGAGGTCCCCAGCATCGGGATCGGCTCCATCCAGGCCTACCCGCCGATGACCGTCCCCAGCATCGGGCCATCGACGCCGCAGAGCTACGAGGTGCCGAGCATCGGGGTGAGGAACCCGTAGGTCACCTGGGGGCGGCCAGAGCCGTCGCCTGGTCGAACTCACTCGAGGCGAGATAGAGAAGCCCCGTGCGGTCGTAGACGTGGCCGAGCACGAGATGCAGGGTCGGCTCGTCGGGCGACGTGCCGATCGCAGTCACCAGCTCACGCCGCGCGTCCGCATAGAGGCTTTCCTTGAACAGCAAGCCGGCCCGCATGAGGGCCAACGTTACCGGCGGATGACTCTCGGCGGTGCCCGGCGCCAGTGCGCCCAGCGCCTCGGTGACCCGGGCGGTATCGGCGAGCGAGGCCACTTCGAACGAGGCCTTCTGCACCCCGTGCTCGCGTGTCGACAGTTCCCAGGTGTAGCGGACGCCCGGCGCCAGCTTGGGCGCAGTCGCCGGATACGACACCGGGCGGCTCTGGACGTTTGTGCGCTCCCAGAGGACGGCGCCCTGGGGGCCTCGCAGCTTCACGGAGTACTTCAACCGATCGGAGCCGGCCCAATCGAAGGCGAGCGCGCCCGGGAGCACTCGCGTATCGCGCGGCGCCAGGATGATCGGCGGCTGCGCACGGACGCTGCGCACCGCCATCTCCTTGTACGTCTTACCGCCCGGCATCGTTTGAAGCGACGAGACGGCCCCGACCCGCACCTGGGCCTTCTTCCGCTCCCCCGCGACCGTTTCCTTTCCCTCGCGCAGCTTGGATTTCGCTCGGTCCACGAGCGTCGATTGCCGCGGCGCCGGCACGACGAATGGAGAGTTCGTCGCCGTGATCACGGTGACGTCGGACGTCCCCGCCAAGACGATGACGGATCGTGCCGGCCCGATCGCTCGGATCTGGTCGCCCGGTCGCAGTGACCGCAAGGGCTTCGCGACATGCCAGCCGTCACCATCGGAGGGCTTGATTTCAATCCGGCCCTCTCTGACGTGCAGCTCCGTCACCACGCCAACCGGCTCCGCGCTCACGGCTTCGGCGGCGAACGGCGCCGCGACCGCCCCGGCCAGGCAGGTCACCAGAAATCGGCGCCGGTTCATTGCTGCGACGTTAGGGCCGACCTGGGCCGAGGTCAAGTCGGGTCGTTCCACCCTGACCCGCCGCCCGGTGCGTATACCCCCGGCGACCATGCTCACCGCCACCCCGATCCGATCGCGCCGCCCCGGAGAGATCGCCGGCTTCCTGCTGTCGCTGACCTTCGCCGCCTCCACCGCCGTGCGGGACGTCTATCTGGGCGGCCTTCTCCAGCGGGTCGATCCCCTGCTGGTGGCGTTGACGGCGTTCGCGCTGTGCTCGCTGGTCTTCCTGCCGGTGGCGCTGGCGCGTGATCCCGCCGGCGTCGCCGCCCTGGTGCGTCGACCGGCCCCGCTGTTCTGGATCAACGCCACGACCGGCTTCGCCTGGCTGTCGTTCTTCTTCGCGCTGAAGACCGTGGAGCCAGCCCTGGTCCAGGTGCTCTTCTATGGCATCGGTCCCCTGTCGGTGCGGTGGGTGGACGGGCTCGTGCCCAGCTCACTCCGCACGACGCTCGGTCGCGGGGAGCGGATGCTGCAGCTCGGCTTGACGGCCTCGCTGGTCGCCGCCGCCGTCGTCGTGCTCGGCGGCCGCTCCGGGCTCGGCACCCAGCCCTTGCCGATGGCCGCGCTCGGCATCGTCCTGGCGCTGGCCGGCGGCGTGTCGATCTCGATCAGCACGCTGCTCTGCCGCGCGCTCAACGACACCGGGCAGCGTCCGGCCACGCTGCTGGCGATGCGCTTTCCGGGCGCCGTTGTGCTGGCCGGCGTGTTCGCCCTGGGCTCACCGACGACGCTCCTGGCCGGCCTGGCGCCGGGTGTGCTCGGGGGCGTGGCGCTCGCGGCGTTCCTGCTGATCGTCCTGCCAAACTACATCAACCAGATCGGCGTGGCCCTGGCCTCGCCGGTGACGGTCCGGGCGGTGCTGGCCCTCGGCCCGGTGCTGGTCTTCGCCCTCCAGCTCGGCGATGGTCGGTTGTCGTCCTCGCCGTGGACGCTCGCCGTGGCCGTCATGTACGCCGCCTTCGCGGTCTCGGTGGTCCTCGCGCGACGGCAGGCCATCGTCGCCGCCCCGGCCCCGCCCGCCCTGCTGCCCCAGCCCGCCTCGACGCGCTGACGCGCCGCCGCGTACACTTGGCGCTCCAGTGAACCAGCACGGGGGCATGGGCACGGTGGCGATCATCGGAGCGGGCCTGGGGGGCATCGCGCTCGTCGCGAACCTCGGACTCCGGGGCTACCGTCTTCGCCTGCACGACGTCGACGAGGCTCGCATCGCGAAGGCGCGCGAGCGCGGCGGGCTCGACGTCGAGGGCCTGGTCGAGGGCTTCGCCCCCCTCGAGCTCGTGACGCCTCGGCTCGCCCCGGCCGTGGAGGGTGCGGACGTGATCATCGTGGTCACCGGCAGCCACTTCCACGCCGACGTCGCGCGCGGGCTCGCCCGGGTCGTCCGAGACGGCCAGACGATCTTGCTGATCCAGGGCGGCACCGGCGGCTCGCTCGTCGTGCGACGCGAGCTGCGCGCCGCCGGCTGTCAGGCGGCGATCGACGTGGCGGAGATGGACAACTACCCATACTCGCTCGCGTGGCCGGAGCCCACGCGCGTACGGATGACCATCGTGAAGCGCTTCCTGCAGATCGCCTCGCTGCCCGCGCGACGGACCGCGGCGGTCGTCGCCCGGCTGGCCCCGGCCTTTCCGCAGGCCGTCGCCGCCCCCAGCATCCTGACGACCGGCCTCACCAACATGAACGCCACCCTCCACGTCGCGAACATGGTGGGCAACATCGGCCGCCTCGAGGGCAGCGGCAACGCCTATCGTTTCTACGCCGAAGGCTACACGACGAGCTTGGTGACGCTGCTGGAGGCGCTCGACGCCGAGCGCCTGGCCATCGCCGACGCGTTCGGCGTGCAGGTGCCCGGCATCCACCAGTGGCTGCTACAGACCTATGGGCTCGGAGGCGCCTCCCTGCCGGAGACCTTCCACCGCCTGACCCACGAGCCGACCGGCCCCTACCAGTGGACGCCGACGCCGACGTCGCTCCAGCACAAGTACGTCGTGGAGGACGTGCCGTGCGGCCTCGTCGCCATGTCGAGCCTGGGTCGGGCCGCCGCCGTGGCCACTCCGGTGATGGACGGCCTCATCTCGCTCACATCCGCCATGCTCCGCCGGGACTTCCGCGCCGAGGGACGCAACCTCGATCAGCTGGGCCTGGGCGGCAAGAGCGTGGCCGAGATCCGGTCGATCGTGGAGACGGGCCTCACCGCCTGAGCGGCCGCTGCTATTCGATCAGTCGGTCGGCCCGTAGCCGTAACGAGGTCGGGATCGGGAGGCTCAGCGCCTTCGCGGTGGCGAGGTTGACGACGAGCTCGTACTTCGACGGCTGCTCGATGGGAAGGTCGGCCGGCTTGCGTCCCTTGAGAATCCGGTCGACGAAGGTCGCTGCCCGTTGCCAGACATCGACGAGGTCCCCGCCGTAGGACATCAGCCCGCCGGCCTCGACGAAGAAGCTGAACTCGTACATGACGGGAAGCCGGTGCCCGGCGGCGAGCTCCGTCACGCGTCGGAAGTGCGGCACCACCGGACCGGCCGCCGCGAGCAGGGAGCCGGCGCGCGCGGCCTTGGCCGTCTTGAAGGCCGCCTCGATGTCGGCGGCGTCTCGAATCTCCAGCGACAGCAGCTTCCAGCCTCGGGATCGGGCCGCGCGATCGGCCTCCTCCCACACGGGACGGCTTCGCCGATCCCAGAGGACCGCCACCACCGCCGCCGCCGGCACGAGCTCCTTGAGCAGCTCCAGCCGCTTGGCCGTCAGCTCGATCGACTGCAGGCTGAGCCCCGTGATGTTGGCCCCCGGTCGGCCGAGGCTCTGCACGAATCCCAGCCCGACCGGGTCGGGATAGCCCGCCATGACGATGGGAATGGTCGAGGTCGCCTCTTTCAGGGCGGGCAGTGACGCCGCGACCGCAACGATCACGTCGACCTGGAGTCGAACGAGCTCGGCGGCGAAGTCCGGGTAACGCTCGACCCGACCCTCGGCCCCGCGTGGCTCGGTCACGAAGTGCTCGCCGTACACGTAACCCAGCTCGCTCATGCCCCGCAGGAAAGCCGCGACGAACGGATTGCTGGGTTGCGGCCCGCTCATGGCGGCCGTCGCCGGCGAGAAGCCAAGCACGCCGATCCGATAGACCTTCCGGGGCTGGGCGGCGGCGACACCCGGAGCAACGAGAGCGGTGACGAGCCCAGCGAGGACATCCCGGCGCTGCATCGGTGTCCCGTCCATCCCCGGCATAGTAGCGCACCCGCCGCCGGACATTCCGGCCGCCCATGCTCGGCGGGGGACGGTACACTTGGCCCTCCGGAGGAGAACCGATGCCCATTCCGAAGCACCCGTTCGAGCCGGACGCCGCCGGGCCGCTGCGCGGCGTGCGCGTGCTCGACTTCTCCCGGCTCGTGGCCGGCAACATGCTGAGCCTGCAGCTCGCCGACTTCGGGGCCGAGGTGGTGAAGGTCGAATCCCCCGGCCGCGGCGACACCCTGCGCGACTGGCGCGAGGCCGGCGTGAGCGTGCACTGGAAGGTCTACGCGCGGAACAAGAAGAGCATCACGCTCGATCTGAAATCGCCAGAGGCGCCCGGGGTCATCCTCGACCTCGCCGCCCACTTCGACGTGCTGATCGAGAGCTTCCGCTACCGCTATCTCGAAAAGCTGGGCGTCGGGCCGGACCGGCTGCTCGAGCGCAATCCGAAGCTGGTCGTCGTGCGGGTGTCGGGGTTCGGTCAGACGGGGCCCTACGCCCGGCGCCCCGGCTTCGGCACTCTCGTCGAGGCCATGTCGGGCTTCGCCTCGCGCAACGGCTTCGAGGATCGCGAGCCGGTGCTGCCGCCGCTGGCCATGGCCGACATGATCGCGGGGCTCTCCGGCGCCATGGCCACCGTCATCGCCGTGCGCAACGTCGAGATCAACGGCGGACGTGGCCAGGTCATCGACGTCAGCCTGCTGGAGTCGATCTTCTCGATCCTCGGGCCCGAGGCGGCGATCTACAAGCTCTCGAAGAAGGTCCGCAAGCGCGTCGGCAGCGCCTCCGAGGGCACGTCTCCCCGCAACGTCTACGCCACGAGCGACGGCGGCTGGGTGGCCATCTCCGCCTCGACCCAGGCCATGACCGAGCGGCTCTTCCGCGCCATCGGCCGCGACGACCTGAACCAGGACCCGAGGTTCAAGACCAACACCGAGCGCGTGAAGCGCCGCGAGGAGGTCGACGGCATCGTCGGCGGGTTCATCAAGCAGCGTACGCTGGCCGACGCCATCGCGTTCTTCGAGGAGGCCGAGGTGACGGCCGCGCCCGTCTACGACATCGGCCAGTTCCTCGACGATCCGCACGTGCAGGAGCGCGGCATCGTGGTCGAGGCGCCCGACGCCGACATGGGCGAGGTGCCCATGCACGCCGTGGTGCCGCGGCTCAGCGGCACCCCGGGCCGGCTGCGCACGGCGGCGCCGGCGGTCGGCCAGCACAACCACGAGGTCTTCGCCCGCATCGGCTACTCCGACGAGCGCATCGCCGCGCTCACCCAGAAAGGCGTCATCTGACCATGGCCGTCTCCCGCGCCCGTCGCTCCTCGCTGATCCTGCCGGTCAACGTCCCCCGCTTCGTGGAGAAGGCCTACGCCCGCGGCGCCGACGCCATCGTCCTCGACCTCGAGGACTCGGTGCCGCCCCAGGAGAAGGCCAGCGCCCGGAAGCTGGTCCAGGGCTCCCTGGCCGTCGCCGGCCGCGGTGGCGCCGAGGTGCTGGTGCGCGTGAACAACGACCCCGCCCTGCTCACCGACGACATCGACGCCGCCGTCCACCCCGGCCTCGATGGCCTGTCGATCCCCAAGGCGGAGACCGCCGCGCAGATCCAGGCGATCGTCGCGCAGGTCGAGCGCCTGGAGCGGGCGCGCGGCCTCACCGCTGGCCACGTGCGCCTGTCGCTCGCCCTCGAGACCCCGCGGGGGTTCCTGGCCATCGAGGAGATCGCCCGCTCCAGCGACCGCATCGCCACCATGAGCATCGGCGTGGAGGACTACTGCCTGGAGCTGGGCGTGGAGCCCTCGGCGGACGGCATGGAGCTCCTGTACCCGGTCGCCCATCTCGTCACCGTCTGCAAGGTGGTCGGAGTCCAGCCCACCGGCCTGGTCGGCAGCATCGCCGGGTTCCGCGACCTCGCGGTCTTCGAGGGCGCCGCCCAGCGGGCGCGCCAGCTCGGGTGCGAGGGCGCCGGGTGCATCCATCCCGACCAGGTGACCGTGCTGAACCGGGTGTTCACGCCGGATCCGGCCAAGGTCGAGCATGCGCGGCGGGTCGTCGAAGCGTTCGAGGACGGCGTACGCCGCGGCACCGCCTCGGTGAACCTCGACGGCAAGATGGTCGACGTGCCCGTGTACAAGCGCGCCCAGGTCGTGCTGGCTCGGGCCACCGTGGTCGCGGAGACCGAGCGCCGCAAGGCTGACGCACTGCGACGCGTTTCTTGACCACACCTCGCCGGGAGGCTACGCTGCCGGCACAATCCGAGCGCGACCCACCCCGGGGCTGATCGATGGGATCCATCACCAAAGCCGAGCTCGCCGCCCAGGTCGAAGCGTCGCGGAAGTCTCTCGCCCGCGAGAGGGCGAAGGCGGCGCGCCTGCAGAAGACGATGGCCGAAACGCAGCAGCGAGAGGCGGCTACGCGCGAAATCTTGAGGGTGATCTCCGCCTCGCCCTCCGACGCCCAGCCCGTCTTCGAGGCCATCGTCGCCCACGCGGCCCGGATTTGCGACGCCGAGTTCAGCGCGGTGGCACGGTTCGACGGCGAGCTGCTCCACCTGGTGGCGATCAGCAACATGTCGCCGGAGGAGACGGCGGCTTATCAGAGCCTCTTCCCGCGGCCGCCCCTGCGGGACTTCATCATCGGCCGGGCGTTCGTCGAGGGCCGGCCGGTGCACGTCCGGGACGTCCGGGCGGACCCGGAGTACGATCCGCGGACGCTGGAGGTGCTCCAGCGTGCCGCACCCTATCGGACCTACCTGGGCGTTCCCATCCTCCGGGATGGCGTGCCCATCGGCGTGATCGGCTGCGGCCGCCGCCAGGTCAAGCCCTTCACGGCTGCCCAGGTCGAGCTCGTGAAGACCTTCGCCGACCAGGCGGTCATCGCCATCGAGAACGTCCGCCTGTTCACGGAGCTGGAGGCGCGCAACAGCGAGCTGCGGGCGCCCTCGAGCAGCAGACGGCGACCGCCGAAGTGCTCAGGGTTATCAGCCGCTCCACTTTCGACGTCCAGCCGGTGCTCGAAACCCGGTCGAGAACGCCACCCGGCTGGCCGGCGCCGAGTGGGCGCCGTCTTCGCACGGTTCGACGGCGAGGTGTTCTCGGGCTTTCTCGCGGAATCTGGCGCCAGCCCCGAGTTCCGCGAGTTCTGGCGGCAGGAAGTCATCCGGCCCGGACGCGGCTCGGCGATCGGGCGGGCCGCCATCGAGCACCGGACGGTGCCACATCATCGACGTCTGGACGCCGATCCGGAATGGGGGCATACACGAGGCGCAGCGAGCGCGGCGGCTACCGTACCGTGCTGGCCGTCCCCATGCTGCGGCAGGACGAGCTGATCGGGCCTGTTCTTCATGTGGCGGACGCGACGGTCCGCGCGTTCACCGGAAGCAGATCGACCTGTCGCAGACGTTCGCCGACCAGGCGGTGATCGCCATCGAGAACGCTCGGCTGCTCACCGAGCTGCAGGCCCGGAACACCGACCTCACCGTGGCCCTGGAGCAGCAGACGGCGACGAGCGAGATCCTGCGCGTGATCTCCAGCTCGCCCGACCGACATCAGCCGGTCTTCGACACCATCGGCCGAGAGCGCGGTCCCGGCTGTGCGAGGGCCTTCAGGACGCCACTATCTTCCGCTGCGACGGTGACCGGCTCCTGCTCGGTCGCCCAGTCACGGGACGATCCCTTCAGAAGCCCCGTCGAGCGAAGTCTCGCGCCGCCTCGTATCCGGCGACGGCCAGTCGGACGTCGGTGCTCGATGCCCGGGCGATCCTGACGTCGGTCGATCCACATCCCCGACGTCGAGGCCGACGGAGTACCCGGAGCGCAAGGAGTTGACGCGCGCGGTCGGCACCGCACGGCGCTGAACGTCCCGATGCTGCGGAGGGCGTCGCGATCGGCTCGATCATGGTCTCCGCGCCTGCCCGAGGTTCGGCCCTTCGCCGACGAGCAGATCGCGCTGCTCAAGACCTTCGCCGACCAGGCCGTCATCGCCATCGAGAACGTGCGCCTGTTCAACGAGCTGCAGGCCAAGAACGCCGACCTGACCGAGGCGCTGGAGCAGCAGACGGCGACCGAGCGAGATCCTGCGCGTGATCAGCCAGCTCGCCGACCGACGTGCAGCCGATCTTCGACGCGATCGTCTCAGAGCGCCGCCGACTCTGCGGCGGGCGTCACGGTACCGTGTTCACGCTTCGACGGCGAGATGATGCCTCTCGTCGGCGCCGCCGACAACGTGACGCCGGAGCGTCCTGCCGGCGCTGGCAGCGGCGTACCCACGCCTCGCGAGCCGGCGGCACCGTGATGCGGGCGCGCGATCCTCGACGCGCGACCGTTGTCCACGTCGAGGACGTGCTGAGCCGATCCCGAGTATGCGCAGCACGCGCGAGCGCCGGGCGGCTATCGGACGGCGTCCTCGCGCGTGCCGATGCTACGCGAGGGACAGCCCCATCGGCGCGATCGTTGTCTGCGCGCGGCGAGCCGGGAGCCTTCAGCGACAAGCAGATCGGACTGCTCCAGACCTTTGCCGATCAGGCGGTCATCGCCATCGAGAACGTCCGCCTGTTCAAGGAGCTGGAGGCCCGCAACAGCGAGCTGCGGGTGGCGCTCGAGCAGCAGACGGCGACCAGCGAGCTGCTCAAGGTGATCGGCCGGTCCACCTTCGATCTCCAGCCGGTCTTCGAGACGCTGGCCGAGAACGCGGTCCGGCTGTGCGAGGCCGAGCGCGCGTTGTCTTCCGCTTCGACGGTCAGGTCCTAGCGACTCGTCGCCTCCCACAATGTCTCCGCCGAGCTGCGGGCGTTCGTCGAGCAGAATCCCATCGCGCCCGGCCGCGAGAGCGTGCGCCGGCGCGCGCCGCCCTCGAGCGGCGCACGCGTCCACATCCACGACGTCTCAGGCCGATCCCGAGTATCACGTACGGCCGGACGCATCGATGGCCATCCGCATCCGGACCGTGCTGGCGGTCCCCATGCTGAGGGCGGACGAGCTGCTCGGCGTGATCATCATCTACCGCTACGAGGTCCGGCCGTTCACCGACGGCCAGATCGCCCTGCATGGAGACCTTCGCCGATCAGGCCGCCATCGCCATCGAGAACGCCCGCCTGCTCACCGAGCTCCAGGCCCGGAACGCCGACCTGACCGATGCGCTCGAGCGACAGACGGCGACCGCCGAGATCCTGCGCGTGATCAGCAGCTCGCCGACCGACGTGCAGCCGGTGTTCGCGACGATCGTGCGCAGCGCGGTGCAGCTGTCCGGCGCCGACACCGCGGCCCTCTATCGCTTCGACGCCCGGCAGCTTCACCTCGTCGCCCACCACAACGTGCCGCCCGAGACGCTGGCGGTCCTGCAACGCGCGTATCCGATGCCACCGACGCGGTCGCAGGTGTCTGGCCGCGCCATCCTCGACCGGGCCGTCGCCGCGATCCATGACGTCCGGGATGACCCGGAGTACCACCCCGACATGGTCACCCGGACCCACTTTCGCAGCTTGCTCGGCGTTCCGATGCTGCGGGCCGATGGAGCGCCGATCGGCGCCATCGTCATTCAGCGGCCGGAGCCGGGACCATTCGCCGCGAGCCACGTGGAGCTCCTGAAGACCTTCGCCGACCAGGCGGTCATCGCCATCGAGAACGTGCGGCTCTTCACCGAGCTGGACGCCCGCAACGGCGAGCTGCGGGTGGCGCTCGAGCAGCAGACGGCGACCAGCGAGCTGCTCAAGGTGATCGGCCGGTCAACCTTCGATCTCCAGCCGGTCTTCGAGACGCTGGCCGAGAACGCGGTCAGGCTGTGCGAGGCCGAACGCGCGATCATCTGCCGCTTCGACGGTCAGCGTCTGCGAGTCGTGGTCGACCCACAACACATCTCCCCGAGCTGCGGAGCATTCCTCGAGCGGAATCCCATCGCGCCCGGACGCGGGAGCGCCGCGGCGCGGGCCGCCCTCGAGCGGCGCACCATGCACGTTCACGATGCTCAGGCCGACCCCGAGTACACCTACGCGGTCGCGGCAGGTCGACTCCCATCCGGACCATGCTGGCGATCCCGATGCTCAGGGCGGACGAGCTGCTCGGCGTGATCACCATTTACCGACTCGAGGTCCGGCCGTTCACCGACGGCCAGATCGCGCTGATGGAGACCTTCGCCGACCAGGCGGCCATCGCCATCGAGAACGCGCGGCTGCTCAGCGAGCTGCAGGCCCGCACGGGCGAGCTCACGCGGTCGGTCCAGGAGCTGCAGGCGCTGGGCGAGGTCAGCCAGGCGCTCAGCTCGACGCTCGACCTGGAGACCGTGCTCAACACGATCGTCTCCCGCGCCAGCCAGCTGGCCGGCACGGACTCGTGCACGGTCTACGAGTACGACGAGCGCACCGAGGAGCTCCTCTTCGCGCCACCCACGGCTGCCGAGGAGGTGGTCGACCGTCGCCCGGCGCGCGCCGATCCGACGGGGCGAGGGCGCGGCCGGGCGCATGGCGCGTGACGCTCGAGCCAGTCCAGATCGCCGACATCGCCGAGCCGGGCGCCTACAGTGGGCCGCCTGCGTGACGTCTTGCTGCGGACGGGAACCGGGCGCTCCTGGCCGTTCCCCTGCTGCGCGAGGACCACCTGATCGGCGGGCTCACCGTCACCAAGAGGACGCCGGGAGAATTCTCCTCCGAGGTCATCGACCTGCTCAAGACCTTCGCCAGCCAGTCGGCGCTGGCCATCCAGAACGCGCGGCTGTTCCGCGAGATCGAGGACAAGGGCCGGCAGCTCGAAGCCGCCGACCGCCACAAGTCCGAGTTCCTGGCCAACATGTCCCACGAGCTGCGCACGCCGCTCAACGCCATCATCGGCTACAGCGAGATGCTCCAGGAGGAGGCCGCGGACCTCGGAGCCGAGCAGTTCACCGACGACCTGAAGAAGATCAACGCGGCCGGCAAGCACCTGCTGGAGCTCATCAACGCCGTGCTCGACCTCTCCAAGATCGAGGCCGGCAAGATGGAGCTGTACCTCGAGGACTTCGACGTGGCCGCGCCTGGTCCGGGACATCGCCGCCGTGATCCAGCCGCTGGCCGCGAAGAACGCCAACCGCCTGGACGTGCGCTGCCCGGACGCGATCGGCACGATGCAGGCGGACTGACCAAGGTGCGCCAGGCGCTGTTCAACCTGCTGAGCAACGCCTGCAAGTTCACCGAGCAGGGGACGGTCGGCGCTCGCGGTGGCCCGCGAGACGATGGACGGCCAGGACTGGCTGGTCTTCAGCGTGAGCGACACCGGCATCGGCATGACGCCCGAGCAGCTCGGCCCGGCTGTTCGAGGCGTTCACCCAGGCCGACGCCGCCACCACGCGCCGGTACGGCGGCACCGGCCTCGGCCTGGCGCTCAGCCGGCGGTTCTGCCGGATGATGGGCGGCGACGTGACCGTCGAGAGCGAGGCCGGGCCGGGGCAGCGCCTTCACCATCCGGCTGCCCGGCTCAGGTGGCCGACGCCGGCGACGCCGAGTCCGCGGCACCGGCGTCGTCGGCACCAGCCGCGCCACGCCGGTGCCGGCACCGTGCTGGTCATCGACGACGAGCCGGCGGTGCGGGACCTCATGCAGCGATTCCTCACCAAGGAGGGCTTCCGCGTCGTCACCGCGGCCGGCGGCGAGGAGGGGCTGCGCCGCGCCCGCGAGCTGCGTCCCGACGCGATCACACTCGACGTCATGATGCCGGGCATGGACGGCTGGGCGGTGCTCGCCGCCCTCAAGGCCGACCCCGCCGTCGCCGACATCCCGGTCATCATGCTGACCATCGTCGACGACCGAAACCTCGGCTACGCCCTCGGCGCCGCCGACTACCTGACCAAGCCGATCGACCGCGAGCGGCTGGTGACCGTGCTGCCACGCAGCACCGGCGCGACCTGCCCGGTGCTGGTCGTGGACGACGACGCCGACGTCCGCGCAGCTCCTGCGGCGCATGCTCGAACCGAGGGCTACGCCGTGGTCGAGGCCGAGAACGGCCGGGCGGCGCTCGGTGCCGCTGCGCGAGCCGGGCGCCCGGCCTCATCCTGCTCGACCTCATGATGCCGGAGATGGACGGCTTCGAGTTCGTCGCCGAGCTCCGGCGCGACGAGGCCTGGCGGTCGATCCCGGTCGTCGTCGATCACCGCCAAGGACCTGTCGGCGCGACGATCGTGAGCGGCTCAACGGCTACGTCGCAGAAGATCCTCCAGAAGGGCACGCACGGCCGCGACGAGCTGCTGGCCGACGTGCGCGAGCTGGTGGCGGCCAGCGTCGCCCGCCGGCGATCGAGAGGCTGATGGCCAAGATCCTGCTGGTCGAGGACAACGAGATGAACCGCGACATGCTCTCGCGCCGCCTCGCCCGGCGCGGCTACGAGGTGGCCATCGCCGTGGACGGCGAGCAGGGGCTGGCCATGGCGCAGGTCCGAGGCGCCCGCGCTGATCCTGATGGACATGAGCCTGCCCGGGATCGACGGCTGGGAGGCGACGCGCCAGATCAAGGCCGCGCCGGAGACGCGCGGCATTCCCGTGATCGCGCTCACCGCCCACGCCATGTCCGGCGATCGCGAGAAGGCCCTGGCGGCGGGCTGCGACGACTTCGACACCAAGCCCGTCGAGCTGACCCGGCTGCTCGAGAAGATCGAGGCGCTGCTCGGGCGCGCCGACCGGCGCGTGAGCACCGACCCCGCCGCGCAGCTTCGCCACGAGCTGCGCACGCCGCTGAACCACATCATCGGCTACGCCGAGATGCTGCTCGAGGAGCTCGAGGCCGGCGACCAGCCCGATCTCGCCGCGGCCCTGACCGCCCTTCACGCCGACGCCCGCGAGCTGCTCGGGCTGCTCAACGAAGTGCTGGCGCGCGGACAGACGGGACCGCCGGACCTCGCGGCCGCGCTCGGCCGGCTGGCCCCGCCTCTCGAGCGCGTTCGCGTGGCAGGCGAGGCGCTCGGTCGGCGGGCCGCGCAGGCCGGCACCGCCACCCTCATCGCCGATCTGGACCGCATCCGCTCGGCCACCGCCCGGCTCGACGAGCTGCTGCGTCACGGGGGTGTGCCGCCCGTCCCGGAGCAGGCACGGCCGCGCGGCGGCCGCCGGCGCGGACGCCGGGCCGCCGGCCGAGCGACGCGGAATGATCCTGGTCGTGGACGACATCGAGGACAACCGCGACATGCTCGCTCGGCGCCTCCGGCGCCAGGGCTACGAGGTGCTGACCGCCGCCGGCGGGCACGCCGCCCTCGGCACGCTGCGCCGACACCGCCGTCGACCTCGTGCTTCTCGACGTCATGATGCCGGACCTGGACGGCTACGCGGTGCTGCAGCGGCTCAAGGCCGACCCGACGCTGCGCGACATCCCCGTGCTGATGATCTCGGCGCTCGACGAGATGGACAGCGTCGTGCGCTGCATCCAGCTCGGCGCCGAGGACTACCTGGGCAAGCCCTTCGATCCCGTGCTCCTGCAGGCCCGGATCGGCGCCTGCCTGGAGAAGAAGCGGCTGCACGACCAGGAGGCGCGGCACCGCCGCGAGCTGGCGGAATGGAACCAGACGCTGGAGCAGCGCGTCGCCGAGCAGGTCGCCCAGCTCGAGCGGCTCGGCCGGCTCAAGCGCTTCTTCTCCCCGCAGCTGGCCGAGCTGATCGTGGCCGGCGGCGCCGACGACCCGCTGAAGACCCACCGGCGCGAGGTGACCGTGGTGTTCCTCGACCTGCGGGGCTTCACCGCCTTCGCCGAGACGGCCGAGCCCGAGGAAGTGATGGACGTGCTGCGCGAGTACCACGCGGAGATGGGCCGGCTGATCCTGGCGCACGAGGGTACGCTGGAGCGCTTCACCGGCGATGGAATGATGATCTTCTTCAACGACCCGGTCGAGGTCCCCAACCCGGCCGAGCGGGCCGTCCGCATGGCCGTGGCCATGCGGGACGTGGTCGCCGGCCTGGCCGCTGGCTGGCGCAAGCGCGGCTGGGGCCTGGCCCTCGGCGTCGGCATCGCCCAGGGCTACGCCACGATCGGCGCCATCGGCTTCGAGGGGCGCTGGACTACGGCGCGATCGGCACCGTGACGAACCTCGCCGCCCGGCTGTGCGGCGAGGCCGGCGCCGGCCAGATCCTCATCTCGGCCCGCGTCGCCGCGGCCGTGGAAAATCTGGTCCAGGCCGACGACATCGGCCCGCTCGTCCTCAAGGGCCTGGTGCGCCCCGTGGCCACCTGGAGCGTCCGCGCCCTCACGTAGCGCCTCCGGCTAGCGCGCACGCGTGGTGCTATCCTGGCGCGCATGACACCCTCACGCCGCATCAACGTCACATCCGGTCGCCAGCTCGAATCGCTCGCCCACTACTCGCGCGCGCTCCGCGTCGGGGACACCGTGCTGCAGTCGGGCACCACCGCCATCGACCGCCAGGGCAACGTGCGCGGCGAGGGCGACGTGGCCCGGCAGGTCGAGGCGATCATGAAGATCGCCGAGTGGAGCATGGGCAAGGCGGGTGGCCGGCTCGCCGACGTGGTCCGCAGCCGCGTCTACGTGACCGACATCGGCGTGGCCGACGCCGCGGCCCGCGCCGTCGCCCGTTACTTCAGCGACGCCCGCCCGGCCTCTACCCTGGTGCAGGTCAACGGCCTGGCCCGGCCCAGCCAGCTCATCGAGATCGAGTTCGACGCCGTCGACGGCGCCGCCGCCTCCGCGCGGCGCATCTCCTCTGGGGGCCCCCTGGAGGGCGTGTACGCGTACTCGCGGGCCGTGCGGGTGGGCGACCGGGTGTTCATCTCCGGCTCGACGGCCCTCAAGGCGGGTGGCGTCGTCGAGGGGCCCGGCGACATGTACCGGCAGACGCGCGCGACGATGGACACGATCCTTCGCGCGCTGGCCGAGGCCGGCGGCGTGCCCGGCGACATCGTCTACACGAAGACGTTCCTCACCGACCTTGGCAAGAGCGCCGACTACACCCGCGCGTTCGTCGAGGCCCTCGGCGAGGTGCGGCCCGTCTCCACCCTGCTCGGCGTACCGGCGCTGGTGCGCCCCGAGCTGCTCGTCGAGATCGAGGCGGAGGCCGTCATCGGCGCCGCCGGCGCGCGGCGCGACATCTACACGCAGCACCAGCGCGAGAAGCCGCGGGGCTACGCGCGCGCCGTGGCCGTGGGCGATCAGGTCTTCCTGAGCGGCTGCACCTCCGTGTCGTCCAGCGGCGAGGTGCAGGCGCCGCACGACTGGGCCCGCCAGTACGACCTGGCGATGGACACAATTGGATGGGCGCTCGGCCAGGCCGGCGCCTCGCTCGAGGACGTCGTGCGCCGGCGGACGTTCACGGTCGAGGGGGCGACGCAGAACCGCGCGCACGGCGCCGGCCCGACGCCGTTCGCGAAGAGCCATCCCACCTCGCTCGGCTGCCGCATCAGCGGCCTGGCGCGACCCGAGCTGGTGGTCGAGGTCGAAGTCATCGCGGTGAAGGGCGCCGGTGCCGGCATTCAGTGGATCGGCCCCGACGCCACGGACCCGCTCGACACGTAAGCGCCGCTGGCGGAGCTAGCCGGGCCGCCGCCCACTCACGGAAGCAGACTGGCCACCCGCACGGCCGCGCCGGGCGCCGCGAGCGGGGCGACGACCGACTCCGGCCCCAGCACGAGGGTCGACGCGTAGCGCCAGCCGAATGGGGCCGTCGCATCCACAGTGGGCGCGCGATAGAGCTCGAGCACCTGGTCGACCAGGTTGACGATCCAGTAGTCTTGCAGGCCCGCGCGGGCGTAGAGGCTCCCCTTGTGGTCCCGGTCGAGCGCCAGGCTGGACGCCGCGACCTCCACGATGAGGACGGGCCGCGCTGGATGCTCACGGCTGTACTCCCGCGGCGTGCCCGGCGCGACCGCCACGTCTGGCTCGGGCTCCGACAGGTCGTCCAGCGCGATCGGCGCCTGGGTGCGGATGACCCAGCCGACCCCGAACGCGGCCCTCAACACTTCCTCGGCGAGGTAGATGGCCGTATAGTGCGGGCCGCTCTGCGGCTCGGCGACGATGATGTCGCCGTCGAGCAGCTCGAGCGCCTCGCCGGGGGCGAAGATGCCGATCTCGATGAGCTGGTCGTACGCCGCTCGCGTCCACCGGTGCGTACGCATCGGATACGCCATGCGTCCGAGGCTACGACCCACCCGGATGCGCGTCAATGCCGCGGATTCCATACACGCGCCCTGCAGTCAGGCGGTAGCCGGCCAGCGCAACCGCGATACCCACGGCCAACGCGCCGTACAGGAGCGGCAGGCCCAGGCGGGCGACGACGAATCCGCCGACGAGCGGGCCGACCGCGAGCCCCGAATCGACCCACGTCGCGAAGGCGGCCAGCCGCTCCACCGTGCTCCCCGATCGCTCCCGGGTCGCCAGCACCGGGCCCACGTTCGACAGGAAGGCCCGCGCCACGATGATGACGATCGCGGCCGGGTAGACGATCCCCTGGGCGAGACCGATCAGGCCGACGATCACGATCACCACGCACGGCATGAGCAAGCGGTCGGCGCCGAGCCGGTCGATCATCCGCCCGGCGACGAGCGAGAGCACCACGACGGCCACGCGCTGCAGCGCCAGCAGCAGCCCCGCTGCCAGCAGGGCCGAGCCCACGCCGAGCGAGCCCGCGAAGAGCAGCGAGAGGGTCATGGCGAAGGCGCCGTCGACGGCGGAGATCGTGAAGAACAGGACGTTCAGCATGGACGGGCGCCAGCGTGTCGCCGCTGGCCGGCCCCGCTCGGAGGCGGTGGTCACCTCGGGCGGCAAGGTCAGCGCCAGCGGCACCGCCAGCAGCCCCAGCACGCCGAGGATGAGGAACACGTCGCGCGGCCCCACGACACCCGCCAGCCAGGCGCCACCGCTCAGCGCCAGCGCCGGCCCCACGGTGCCAACCGCGCGGTTGAGCCCGACCCGCCGGCCGGTCCCCTGCCC
Source organism: uncultured Candidatus Rokubacteria bacterium (assembly GCA_963827505.1). Lineage (GTDB taxonomy): Bacteria > Methylomirabilota > Methylomirabilia > Rokubacteriales > CSP1-6 > AR5. The sequence continues at coordinate 902,613 of CAWHBD010000002.1, forward strand.
ATCGCCGATGGCGTAGGCAGTCGTCGTCACGTTGAGCACGCCGTAGGCGAAGCCCCACACGAGGCGTGCGGCCAGCAGCGGCAGCAGGCCGAGCGCCAGCCCATATCCCACCGTCGACAGCGCCGCCCCCAGCGCGGCCGACGCGGTGAGCGCGCGCAGCCCGAGCCGCCGGTGCAGGACCGCGACCCAGCCGTAGCCGACGATGCGGACGATCCGGTTGAGCGAGAGGGCGACACCGACCATCCCGAGACCGAGGCCGAACGCCTCGGCGTGCAGTGGCAGCACGACGTAGATCAGCGCGTCGCCGAACCACACGAGGCCGAGCACGGCCGCCGCCCGGACGACGATCGCGTCCGTCGGCGGCCCGCCCGGCCTCGCGTCACCTCCGCTCAGCTGACCATCCCGAACGTGCGCTCGATGTTGGCGGCCAGGCCAGCACGCCACGGCCGGTACTCGCCGTAGAGCGAGAACGGCTTCTCGTAGGTCGGGGCCAGCGCGGCGGTGACCCGCTGCTTGACCTCGTCCAGCGTGGCGCCGGTCGCGACCTCGCGCCGCACCGCCTCGACCATGTCGCTGACGTAGCCGCGGAAGGTCCGGAGCCAGTCGCGATCGGCCACGTCCCCGTGGCCCATGATGATGTGGGTGAAGTCGAGCTGGGCAAGGCGATCGAGCGTGCCCGCCCAGTCCTCCGGGTAGCCGTCGCCCATGTACGGGGTCCAGCCGATCATGGCGTCGCCGGTGATCACGACCTTCTCCTTCGGCAGGTAGACGAACACGTCGCCCTCGGTGTGGGCGCGGCCCAGGTGCAGCAGGTGGATCTCACGATCGCGCCGGTACAGCTTCATCGTCTGCTCGAAGGCGATCGTGGGCAGCGCGGGCTTCAGCGCCTTCACCTCGGCCAGGTACGCCTCGGCCAGCCGGAGGTCGGCCGTGAGCTTCTCGCGCTGGGCGGTCGTGGGCGCCGCCGCCGCCTCGGCGCGCAGCTTGGCGACCTCGGCCGGCACCGTGCGCACGTGGTCCTGGATGCGCTTGAGCCCCTTCTTCACCATCGCCTCGCGCGTGATCTGGTTGGTGACGATCTCGGCGTTCGGATAGGCGGCCGGATAGACCTCGTTGCCGTGCCAGTGGTCCCAGTGGAAGTGCGTGTTGACGACGTAGCGCACCGGCTTCGCTGGTCATCTGGCGCAGGCGCTCGACGATCACCCGCGCCGCCGACGGCTTGGAGTGCGTGTCCACGACCATCACCCCATCGTCGTTCTCGATGATCGCGGTGTTGCAGTTGACCTTGTAGGCCGGCGCCGCCACCGCCACGTGCACGCCGTCGGCAACCTTCTTGAAGTCGAACCGCGCATCGCCCCCGTCCGGCCCCTCGTGCGCACAGCAGTCCATCTCACGTCTCCTCTGTCTTGTTTGGCGTGTGCTCCCCGTGTGCTGCCCATGGTCCCGAGGCCGATCAAAATCGGCCAGATGCTAGGCGCCGACGCGCGACGACTGAGGCGTGGGCCGCCCACGCCGCAGGGAGGAGCAAGGAGGCAACGACGCAGATGGCCGATTTTCATCGGCCTCGGCGCGTGGCCAGGGAGAAGAGTCCCCAGCTGATTAGCACCGCCACCGGCGCCGCCCCGAACGGCACCGTGTACGATCCCGTCGCGTCGTACACGAACCCCGCGAGGGCCGGCCCCAGCGCCGCGCCGCACCGCCACCCCAGCGTCAGCACGCCCATGATCCCCCCGATCGCGCGCACGCCGAACACGTCCGGGATCACCTTCGTGATCATGGTGTCCGACGCCGCGAAGCCGACACCGAACAGTCCGAGGGTGGCCAGCAACGCCTCGCGCGACGGCACCCACGGCAGCGCCACCAGCGCCACGATCTGCACGACGTAGCCGATGCGGACGGTCGTGTGGGCGCCCAGCCGCTCCGACACCGCTCCTGCCGTCAGCCGTCCGCTCACGGAGCCGAGCCCGTACGCCGTGAGTGCCAGTGAGGCCGCCGCCAGGCTGATCCCCTGGTCGCGCGCGAACGGCACGGCGTGGACCGAGATCATCAGGGCCAGGCCCCCCAGCAAGAACCAGGAGACGTTGAGCAGCCATTGCCGCGGATCTGCCAGCGCCGCCCGCAAGGTGACGCCGGGCACCCCGGCGTGAGTACCACCGCCCGCGGGCGTGCAGCGGACGGCGGAGCGCGGCCACCTCGGACGGGCGCGGCAGCCGGACCGTCAGCGCAGCGATCAGCGTGATGAGCCCGCAGCCGGTGCCGAGCAGCGCGTAGGCCGCTCGCCAGCCGAGGGCGGCGATGAGCGAGGCCGCCAGCGGACCGGCCGAGATGTAGCCGAGGTTGAAGCCGACCAGCACGAGCGCCAGCGCCAGGCCTCGCCGCTCGTCGAACCAGTGCGTCACCGTCGCCGCCGCCAGCAGATAAAAGCTGGACATGCCCACCCCGCCCAGCAGCCCCACGAACAGGTAAAGCTGCCACAGCGCGTTGACCGTGGACACCAGCGCGAAGGCGGCGCCGGCCAGCGCGACCGTCACCACCAGCATCACGCGGGGGCCATGCCGGTCGGCGAGGGCGCCGACCACGAAGCCCGCTACCCCGCCCAGCAGCAGGTTGATGGACAGCGCGGTGGCGATGGCCCCCCGGCTCCAGCCGAAGGTCTCGGCGAAGACGGGCAGGAAGACGCCGTAGGCGGCCAGCGGAGTGGAGATCCCGTAGGTCACGACGAACAGCGCCAGGACGATCAGCCAACGGCGAGCGGGCGGAGGCACCGCACAGTCTTACCACAGCCGCCCGGGTGGGGGGCGCGACGAGGGTTGGCTTTGGGTGTATAAAGGGCCCCGAACGAGGTCGCGACACGGTCTCGACACCCCAATCGGAGGAGACACATGGCTCAGCTCAGGATTCCCATGGACGACGCGCGGTTCAGCAAAGGCCTGACGTGGAAGGACTACATGGCCCAGATGGGCGATACCCAGGCCCGGACCGAGGCCAATTACGCCAAGTCCAACCTGACCGAGGACGAGCGGAAGTTCTTCAGCACCGTCACCGGCCTCAAGTATGTCGTGATGCTAGCCGAGAACTGGTGCGGCGACGTGCATCGCAACTCCCCGCTCATCGCCCACATCGTCGAGGCGGTGCCGGGCGCTGAGCTGCGCGTGTTCTTCCGCGACCAGAACGCGGAGCTGCGCGACACATTCCTGAACAACGGCTACCAGTCCATCCCGGTCGTCGTGTTCTTCGACAAGGACTGGAACGAGATCGGCCGCTGGATGGAGCGCGCCCACGCCGCCACGACCAAGGCGGCCCAGATCCGCGCCAAGACGCTCGACGGCGCGCCCAAGGAGCAGCAGGACGCGGCGATGGCGGAGTTCCGCAAGCAGGTCCAGGCCGCCTACGAGGAGCCGGGCGGGGCGCTGTGGCGCGGCGCCGCCAACGAGGTCAAGCTGCTGCTCGAGCAGCGGCTGGGCATGGCCAAGAAGTAAGGACTCGACGCACCACCTGACGGCGCCGGCGCCCGGCTCGCAGCCGGACGCTCGGCGCCGTCGGCGCGTCGGCCGACTGCCGCGCCAGCCATCCAAGGAGACAGTCATGGAGCTGCAAGGGCAAGTCGCGATCATCACGGGAGCGGGCCGGGGGATCGGGCGGGCCACCGCGCTGGAGCTGGCCCGCATGGGCGCTGACATCGTCGTGGCCGAGCTGGACACCGGCGGCGCCGACAAGACCGCGGCCCTCGTGCAAGACGCCGGCCGCCGGGCCGCCGTGATCCCCACCGACGTCACCAGGCGCAGCGACCTGGCCGCCATGGTCCAGCGCACGCTGGCCGCCTTCGGCCGCATCGACGTCCTCGTCAACAACGCCGGCATCTATCGCGCGGCGGCGGCGCTGGAGGTCACCGAGGAGCACTGGGACGCGATCATGACGATCAACGCCAAGGCGGTGTTCTTCGCCACCCAGGCGGTGCTCCCGGCCATGATCGCGGAGAAGCGCGGCAGCATCGTCAGCCTGGCCTCGATGGCCGGCAAGGTCGGCAGCAAGACCAACCTGCCCTACAACGCCAGCAAGGCCGCGGTCATCAGCATGACCAAGAGCCTGGCGCTGGCCCACGCCGCCGACGGCATCCGTGTCAACTGCGTGTGCCCGGGCTTCGTCGAGACCGACATGTGGGCCATGGTCGCCCGCGAGCAGAGCGCGCTGCTCGGCCAGACGCCCGAGGAGTTCACGAAGAAGCGGCTGGACACGGTGCCGCTGGGCCGGATGGAGCGGCCGGAGGACGTCGCCGCCGTCATCGGCTTCCTCGCCTCCCCGCGCGCCGGCTACATGACCGGGCAGGCGCTGAGTGTGGACGGCGGCCTCGTGATGCACGGATAGAAGACGCCCTCGTGCACGACCTCGTCATCGACAACGCCGTCGTCATCGACGGCCTCGGCGGCGCCCCGCGGCCCGGCGGCGTCGCCGTCGCCGGTGGCCGCATCGCCGCCGTGGGGACGGACCTCGGCCCCGCCCGTGAGCGCGTGGATGCCCGCGGGCTCACGCTCTCGCCGGGCATCGTGGACATCCACACGCACTACGACGCCCAGCTCACCTGGGACCCGTTCGCCACGCCGTCCACCGCGCTCGGCGTCACCACCGTCGTCATCGGCAACTGCGGCTTCACCATCGCGCCCTGCCGCGAGCCCGATCGCGACCTGACCCTGCGCGCGCTCACCCACGTCGAGGGCATGTCGCTGGAGGCGCTGCGGGCCGGCGTGCGGTGGGACTTCGAGACGTACCCGCAATATCTGGACGCCATGGAACGCCGGGGCGTGGTGCCCAACGTGGCCAGCTTCGTCGGCCACTCCTCGGTGCGCACCTACGTGCTGGGCGCCGACGCCACGAAGCGCGCCGGCCACCGACGGCCGAGATCGCCGAGATGAAGCGGCTGGTGCTGGAGGCGGTACGGGCCGGCGCCATCGGCTTCGCGACGTCCACGCTCGAGCAGCACAACGGCGAGGCCGGCATGCCCATGCCCTCGCGGCTGGCCGACGAGGCCGAGATGCTGGCGCTGACCGGTGCCCTCGGCGAGGCCGGGCGCGGCGTGTTCATGCTCACCAAGGGCATGACCTCCACGGTGCCGTGGCTGGAGAAGATCGCCGCCGCCAGCGGGCGGCCCGTGATGATCGCCGCCATGTTCGTCGATCCCGGCGATCCCACCCGCGTGTTCCGCGAGATCGGCGAGATCGAGGCAGCGCGCAGCCGCGGCCGCGAGCTGTGGGCGCAGGTCGGCTGCTTCCCGCTCGGCATGGAGTTCACCCTGCGCCATCCCTACCCGCTGGAGGCCTTCCTGGCCTGGCGGCCGGCGATCGTGGCGACGGACGAGGCCGCCTACCGGCGAGTGCTGGCCGACCCGTCCTTCCGCAAGCGGCTCAAGGAAGAGGCGGCCACGCCCGGGGTGCCGAACCGCTTCAGCTACCAGACCTTCCCCCACCTGGCCATCGCCGAGGTCCGCCGCCCCGAGCACCAGGCGCTGGAGGGCCAGACGATCGGCGCGCTCGCGGACGCCTCCGGGCGCGATCCCTTCGACGTCTTCCTCGACTTCGGCCTCGACGGCGAGCTGGACGCGATGTTCGACTGCAAGCTGTTCAACACCGACGAGAACGAGGTGCGCAAGCTGCTGCGCCATCCCAATGCCGCCGTAGCGCTGTCGGACGCCGGCGCCCACCTGTCGTTCCTGTGCGACGCCGCCTTCGGGCTGCACCTGTTCGGCCACTGGGTGCGCGAGCGCGGCGACCTGACGCTGCCCGAGGCGGTCAAGCGGGTAACGAGCGACGTGGCCACGGCCTATCGCATCGAGGGCCGGGGCCGGATCGCCCCCGGCGCCTGGGCCGACCTGCTGCTGTTCGATCCGGCCACGGTCGGGCGCGGGCCCAAGCGCCGCGTCAACGACCTGCCGACCGGTGCCAGTCGCCTCGACACGCCCGCCGTGGGCGTGCACGGGGTCTGGGTGAACGGCGTCCGCACCGCCGACGAGCACGGCGTGCGCGCCGACTGTGGACGTCCCGGCCGCGTGCTGCGAACCTTCTCCGCCTGAGGGAGCGATCGCCATGACCTACGAGTGCCTGCTCTACGAGGTGAAGGACGGCGTCGCGACCCTGACGCTCAACCGTCCCGAGCGGCTCAACGCGTTGGGCGGCTCGCTGCGCGACGACCTGCACGACGCCATCACGCGCTCCAGTGCCGATTCCGACGTGCGCGTCATGATCATCACCGGCGCCGGCAAGGGGTTCTGTGCCGGCGGCGACGTCAAGGCGATGCAGGAGGCCAAGGACGGCAAGCGAGAGCGCCCGCTGGTCGAGAAGATCGCGCCGGGGCGTGACCGCACGCTGCTGGCCATGCGCGAGGCGCCGCAGCCGATCATCGCCGCCGTCAACGGGGCCGCCGCCGGCGCCGGCATGAACCTGGCGCTCGGCTGCGACATCCGCATCGCCTCGACTGCTGCCCGGTTCTCCCAGGCGTTCGTCAAGCGTGGGCTCCACCCCGACTGGGGCGGGACGTACTTCCTGCCCCGCGTCGTCGGCATGGCCCGCGCGGCCGAGATGATCTTCACCGGCGAGATCATCGACGCCGCCGAGGCGCTGCGCCTGGGCATCGTGAGCCGCGTCGTCGCCCCCGAGGAGCTGCTGGCCGCGGCCGGCGCGGTGGCGCGCCGTATCGCCGCCGGACCCCCGGTGGCCATTCGCCTGGCCAAGCACTCGCTCTACGCCAACGCCGAGCGCGGTCTGGCCGAGGCGCTGGAGGGCGAGACCTTCGCGCAGAACATCTGCTTCGAGACGGAGGACGCCCGCGAGGGCATCCGCGCCTTCGTCGACAAGCGCGACCCGGTGTTCCGCGGGCGCTGAGGCTCAGGCAGTCGAGGCCGTCACCCGAGAGGAGAGATCGCCATGCCGTTCCGGATCAATCACATCCACCTGAAGTCTCCCGACCCGCGCAAGACCGCCGAGTGGTATGAGAAGGCCTTCGCCTTCAAGATCGTGGGCGACGAGACGCGCGTGTTCGGCGACCGCTTCATCCGCTGCCAGAGCGAGGACGGCGGGATGGCGGTCAACATCTCGGGCGCCCGCACCAACGAGAAGCTGGGGGCCGGCGACGCCAACCCCCACCACGGCCTCGAGCACTTCGGCTTCGACTCCGAGCACCTCGAGACCGACATCGCACGGCTGGAGAAGCTCGGGGCCAAGCTGCTGGAGGGGCCGATCCAGAACCCGGGCGGCGCGCGCATCGCATTCCTGAAGGCGCCGGACGATTGCCGGGTCGAGCTCGTCGAGCGCCGCAAGACCATCGCGGGCGGGTCGGATTCCTCGGACTGCTGCGCGTAGCCTCTCAGCGGGCGGGCGGGGCGAGCTCATCCCGCCCGCCCCGCGCCAGGGGTACTAGGCGGCGCCTTGCAATAGCCGCCCGCGCAGACGGTCGATCTGATCGGGGAACGGCACGCCGCCGCGCGCCGTCATCGGTGTCTGGTCAGCGAGCGTGGTGTGTAGCTCGACGAAGATGGGACCCTCGGCGGTGAGGAAGCCGGGGAACCGCCGCTTGAAGTCGTCCAGCTCGCCGATCGACAGCGCCGTGCGGTAACCGGCCCCGCGCGCCATCGTCACGAAGTCCACCGTCAACCCGCCCGGAATCTCCTGCGAGCCGGAGGTGTGATACACGCCGTTCTTGAACAACAGGTGCACCAGGTTGCGCGGCCGGGCGCCGGCGATGGTCGCCAGCGAGCCGAGCTGCATCAGCAGCGAGCCGTCGCCGTCGAACACGATCACCCGCCGCTCGGGGCGGGCCAGCGCCAGACCGAGGCCGAGCGACGAGGCGCCGCCCATGAAGCCCACGCAGCCGACGGACAGATCGTCGGGGGCGAGCTCCCGCCAGGCCGGCGACGTCGTCATGGTCGGCACGCAGATCGCGTTGCCGCGGCCGGCCTGGATCACCTTCAGGACTTCCTCGGGCTTCATCGCCATGTCAGATGGTCTCCAGCCCGACCAGCACGGCGGTGGGGCCACGCCGCTGCCGGCTCAGGCGGTAGTACTCGGGGATCAGATGGACGTCGTCGGGCCCTTCCATGCGGGCGTGCGGCACGCCGAAGGTGTTCAGCAACGGCTCGGCATAGCGCACCATCGAGTGGCGGGAGTCCTTGGGGTCCTTGTCCTTCTCCCGGCTGAGCAGGCCGATCATGTAGAAGATCGGCACCTTGCCATCCATCGACACACCGCGCAGCGTGTTGACCGAGGCGTAGAGGCCGGCGTGCTGGATCATCAGCACCACCGGCTCGCCGCCCATGTAGAGGCCGGCCGCGATTGTCGCCGCCTCGTCCTCGGTGGCGCACGTCAGCACGCGGATCGACTCTTCCTTGTCGAGCGCGGCCAGCACGGTCTTCTGGTGGGTATCGGGGACGCTGAGGATCCAGCCGAGGTGGTCGGTCGCCGGCTTGCCCCATCCCTCGGCCGTGCGGGCGGCCCGCGCCTCGCGGAAGGTGTCCTTGAGCGTGTCGATGATGAGCGGCGCGGGAATCGACTCTGCCATGCCTGTCCTCCGTGGGGGCCTATCCTACCCGAATCATCCACTAGCAAACAATCCGCGTAGTTACAGGGCGCATTTGGCACTGCTGAGGATTCGGGCGGCTGCTGGACGAGGACTGCAGGTGAAGCCGCCGACCTGAGCAGACCCTTGATGATTCGACCCCATTCCTGAGATCATGCCCCGCCGTGGCCGAACCCGATGCATCGCGGTGCGGCCGGCATCATCAGCCGCACCCCCGATCACCCATCTTTTGGAGGCTGACGCGATGCGACGCTCATCCCGCAGGCGAGGCGGCTTCCGCGTCTTGATCGCTACGGACGGATCACCAGCGGCACAGGCGGCCTTGTCAACCGCGTGTGCGTTCCCCTGGCCCCGCGGCAGCCAGGTGCGCGGGCTCGTCGCCTCACCGCCGAACTGGATTGGCGGCCCGCCGGCGTATGTGCAGATCGCGGTCTCAAAGGCCTTGGAGCGTACGGCCACGGCTGCGCGCCGGAGTCTTGCGAAACACTGGCCGGACGCTGAAGTGACGGTCGCGGAACAGGCGCCAGCCGACGCCATCTTGGGGGCGGCCAAGCGCTTTTCCGCGAACGTCATCGTGCTCGGCTGGAGGGGTCATGGCACCTTCCGGCGACTCCTGATGGGAAGCGTCTCGCGCGATGTCGTCGGTCGCGCGCGCATGCCTGTACTTGTCGTGCGCCGGGGCGTAGGTCAGATCCGTCGAATCGCTATCGGAGTCGACGGCTCGCCCAACGCCCGACAAGCCGTCGAGCTGACCGCGCGCCTTCGCCGCGACCCGGGGACCGTCATCACGGTGGTGCGAGTCAATGAGCCGATCGTCGTCCCGACAGCCGGGCGCCTTCCTGCGTCCGTCAGAGCAACGATCTTGCACAACGCCGCCCAGCTCAACAAGGAACGGTTGAGCCGGGCCCGACGGGATGCGGACGCTGCCGCAACCCGACTCAGGCGGGCTGGCTGGAGAACGCGGACCGAAGTACGATCCGGTGCTCCCTTGGCAGAGTTGCTCGATGTTGTGCAAGAAAGCGAATGCGATCTGCTGATTGTTGGGGCGCGTGGCGCGCGGGGGACTCAGAGGCGCTCTACTCGGAAGCGTGGCTACCGGTGCCCTGAACCGGTCCCCGGCCCCCGTACTCGTCGTCCGCTGATGTCCGCCCGCCATCAGGGCGCTGCGTCTGTCGACGCCACGTCGTCGCTGCGGCGTGTCCTCGGCTTGACCGAGGTGACTGCTGGCGGTGTGGGAATCATCATCGGCGCAGGGATCTACGTCCTCCTCGGCGCAGCGACCGCGCACGCCGGCCCGCTCGTCTGGGCCGCCTTCCTCTTCGCTGCCGTTCTCAGTGCCCTGACTGGTTTCAGCTACGCCGAACTCAGTTCCATGTTTCCGAGCGCAGCCGGTGAGTACGAATACACCCGGCGCGCGTTGCCGGAATGGGTCGCGTTCGGCGTTGGCTGGACAATGATCTTGGGCTTGGTCGTGGCGGCGGCCACCGTGTCGATCGGGTTTGGACGTTACGTTCACTACTTTATCCAGATCGACTCCCGCGTCGCCGCGCTCGGGCTCTTGGCAGCTGTCTGCGTGATCGCGCTTGTCGGTGTCAAGCAGTCGGCCAGACTCATCGTGGGGCTCAGCGCTGTCCAAGTCGGTGGGCTGGTACTGGTCATTGCGATCGGGGCGCCGCACGTGGGTGAGGTTGACCTTTTTACGGGCCCTGGTGTCGCTGGCGTGCTCGGGGCCGCGGCCCTCGTGTTCTTCGCCTTCATCGGCTTCGACGAAGTCATCACGCTTGCCGAAGAGACACGAGATCCCACACGAACAGTGCCGCGCGCGCTCCTGTTGGCGCTCGGGCTCTCGACGATTCTCTACATCGCAGTAGCCGTCGCGGCGGTGAGCGTGCTTGGAGCGGAGGCGCTGGCCGCGTCGCCACGCCCGCTCGCAGATGTCATGGCTCATGTGCTCGGACATCGTGGGGCCACGGTGGTTGCGGCCATCGCGGTCATGACGACGACAAATACGACGCTGTTGGCCGTGACGGCGGGGTCGCGGGTGATCTACGGAATGGGAAGGGCAGGCGCGTTGCCCCGTGCGCTGGCGGCGGTCCATCCCACGCGGGGGACGCCGGTCCGCGCCATCATCGTGGCCGTGCTGGTCGCCGCAGCCTTCGCCGGGCTCGGTGAGTTCACCGTCATCGCGGCCGTCACTGACTTCGCCGTGTACGTCGTGTTTCTCGCGGTCAACGCAACGGTCATCATCCTTCGGCGCACCCATCCAGAAACGCCGCGTCCGTTCGCTGTTTCCGGGGCGATTCACGGCATTCCGATCGTTCCGATCCTCGGACTGGCGTCGGTCGGGCTTATGATGATTCAGTTGGAGCCCCTTGCGGCCAGCCTCGGTGCGACGCTCTGTGGGATTGGTTTGGGGGCCGGCTGGCTGACGAGTGCCCTTCGTCGCCCTACGTAGAAGCACCTTGAGTTGGCAGCGGCGTCATCGTGGGCAGGGCGTGAACGGTCCCCCGCGCGCGCAGCTCGATGCAGAATCGTGCCGAGATCGGTTAGCCTGCTCATCGCCCCCCGCCGCGCCACAATGGTCCGCGTACCAGTAGCGCCATCCACGGGGCGCCCCCTTGAAGTCATGCGCCCAATCGCTGGCGAACTCCTCGAAGATCACGACCGGAGACTCGACGCCGTGGCCGCCGACGGTGGGTGCGCCGGGGTGCGTCGCTTGGCGGGATCCAGCAGGGTTGGGCGGACCTGCGTGCGCTACAACCGCGTGACATCACGTGCAGCCGCGTTCCCTACCCGAATCATTCGCCACAAGACGAGGCCGTGCACGACGGCCTGGACGGCGAGGGCCAGCAGGAACGCCGGCCCCGGCCCGAGCGGCACCATCGCGACCGCCACGATGAGGCAGAACAGCGCGAACCCCCACATGGCTGGAAAGAAGCCGCGCAGCAGTCGCAGCGCCAGCGGCGCGCCGTCCTGGGCGTGGGCGAAGACGATCAGCACCGCCAGTGCGACGGGGAACGGCGTGAAGGCGCCGCTCAGGGCGGGCCCGAGCCGCTCGGCCAGCGAGGTGACGGTGAGCACGACGGCGAGCGTCCCTACCATGCGCAGCGGCAGATCCCACGCGGGCGACGCCAGCGGCGCCGCGCGCCCCCGCTCGGTCGGCAGCACCCGGGCGCCGATCGCGAACGCGGCCAGCGTGGCCACGAGCGCCGCCGCCGGCGTCCACGGCACCACCTGCGCCGCGACGGTCGTCATCACGAACGCCGCCCAGCTCGCCAGCAGGCTCAGCGGCCAGCCGTGGCGAGTCGCCGTCCAGCCGTAGACGACGCCGAACGCCGCCACGCCGATCAGCCCCACCAGCGTGCTCAGCGCGGCGCGGGCCGCGAATTGGACCCCCTGCTCCACCGCCAGGAAGAACAGCGTGGGGCCGGCGACGAGCGGCAGCGCCGTCAGCCACCCGCCGACCCGGGGGCCCCACCGCCGCGCGCCCAGCGTCACCGCCGCCACCAGGCCGGGGACGAGGACGAGCTTGAGGACGAGCAGGCTACACGCGCTCGAGGATGTGCAGGCCCCGGCCCCGGTCGATCAGGTAGATGAGCCCGCGGTCATCCACGAACACGTCGTTGCTGCACACGCGATCGTGGCCGGCCGGCGGCGCCGGCAGGAAGTGGCCCACCTCGCGCGGCGCGTGGGGCGCGCTGATGTCGACGACGCGCAGGCCGTAGGCGAACCACGCCACCGGGATCTCGGGGCTCGTGATCGTCTCGACGGGCTGGTGGCAGCCGGTGAACTCCGGCTGGGGGCTGCCGTCGACCCCGGCCACCTGGAAGCTGGCGAACGGCATCGGGTGCTTCTCGTCGGTGATGTCGACCAGCCACAGGAACGACGGCGGCCCTGGCTCGAGCTTGGCGACGTCTTCGTCGGCCACCACCATCACCCGCCGCCCCTGCAGGGGGAACGGCACCGGCAGCGCGGTGTGCGTGGGCGTGATGAACGGCGGGCTCCAGTCGAGGCCGGACACCAGCTTCGGCTTGGCCATGTCCTCGATGTCGAGGATGACGAAGCCGCCGTGCCAGTAGCTGACGTAGAGCCGGTTGCCCTGCCGGATCGGATGATGGCAGCGGTGCTGACGCCCCTTCCACGACGGCGTCTCGCCGCCGCCCGTCCACTGGCCCGGCATCCACCACCGCCCGACCTCTTGCGGCCGGGCCGGATCGGCGAGGTCGAGGATCATGACGATGTTGCCCTGATAGCCGTCCATCTCCGGCGAGATGTAGGCGTAGCGACCGTCGAAGGTGAAGCGATGGACGCCGAGCCCGCCCGAGCGCCAGAAGGCGATCTCGCGCGGCCGGCTGGGCGTGGAGATGTCCCAGATCCCGAGCCCACCCGCCCCCGTCCCCGGCTGCCCACCGTGGCCCTCGCGGTTCACGAGCATGAGCCGATCGACGGCGCGGACCTTGTGAGAATGCGTCCCGGCCGGCACGTCCAGCGTCGAGAGCTGGCGCGGCGCCTTGGGGTCGCTGACGTCGACCAGCGTCGTGCCGTGCGGCGCCTTCATGTGGGCGATGCAGGCGACGCGGCCGTCCACCACCACCTGGCCGCCGCCCGGACAGTCGAACCAGGCCACCTGCCGCACGCCGTGAGCGCTCGCGCCGTTGCCGCTGCTCATGATCATCAATCCTCCGATTGGGCTCTGCGGGCCGGTATGATAACGCACTAGAAGGTCGTCGCGAGGCCGTCCTGAGGAGGCTCGTCTACCCTGCTCGCTGCCTGGGGTCGAATCGCGTATCGGTTCCGCTGGCCACTCCTGGTGCTGTCGTTCGTGCCGCTGGTGCCGGCCGCGTGGCTCCTGCTCGCCGGCACCGACCTCGAGAGGGAGGTCCATCCGCCGGTCACCGACGCGGTCCGGGCCGTCGAGCTGATCGACCGCGAGCTGCCCGGCCGTCCGCCCACGATCGGCCTCGTCTTCAGCCACCCCACACAGAACGCCACCGACCCGCCCTTCCGGGCGGAGGTCGAGCGCGCGCTGAGCCCGTTGAAGGCCGACAAGCGCGTGGCGCGCATTCGCACCGCGTGGGACACGCAGCCGCCGGACGCCACGCGCCTGTCGCGCGACGGCCACCGCACGCTGGCCTCGGTGGAACTGACCGGGCGGGCGCCCGCCTTTGCCTCGATGACCTTCGGCGGCCTGCCGCCCGGGCTCTACACCGCCATCCGCAGTCAGGTGCGCTCCGACACCCTGGAGATCCTGGCGACGGGGCCGGCGGCCATGAACAACGACTTCGTCCAGGTCACGCGGGATGACCTGCGCCGCTCGGAACTGGTCGTGCTGCCGCTGGTCCTGGTGCTGCTCCTGCTGGTCTTCGGCTCCGGCGTCGCCGCCATGCTCCCGGTGGTCGTCGGCGTGCTGGCCGTGGCCGTCGGCCTGGCCGGCACGCTGCTGCTGGGCCGGATCACGCCCGTCTCCGGCTACGCCGCCAACATCGTCAGCATGATCGGGCTCGGCGTGGCCATCGACTACTCGCTATTCGTGGTCACCCGCTTCCGCGAGGAGATGCGCGAGCACCCGGTCCCGGAGGCGCTGGCCCACACGCTGGAGACCGCCGGGCGCGCCGTCGTCTTCTCCGGCCTCACGGTGGCGATCGGGCTGGCCAGCCTCATGATCCTCCGCATGAACACGATCAGTTCGCTGGGGATGGCGGGCATGATCGTCGTCGCGGCCGCCGTCGTCTACGCGCTGACGTTCCTGGCCGCGCTGCTGGCCATCCTGGGCCCCCGCGTCGACGCCCTCCGCGTGCCCTTCGTGGGCCGCCCCGGCAGCGGCCGCGATTCCCGCTTCTGGTACCGCGTGGCCGGATTCGTCATGGCGCGGCCGTGGCCCGTGGTGATCCCCGTCGTGCTCGTGCTGGTGGCCGCGGGGCTACCGCTGCAGCGACTCCGCCTCGGCGCCGGCGACGCCACCACGCTGCCGGCCGAGCGCGAGTCGCGCCGCGGCGCCGAGGTGCTGCAGCGCGAGTTCCCCGGCGCCGACACCAACCCGATCGTGCTGGTCCTGCGCTACCGCGAGGGCAGTCCGCTCGCCGCTCCGCGTATCCGGGCGCTCTACGACCTGACCCGCTGGGTGCGGACGCTGCCCGGCGTCACCCGCATCGACAGCATCGTGGACCTGGCCCCGGGCATCTCGCCGGAGCAGTACATCCAGATCGCGGCCGTCCCCGCGGCCTTCCGGCCCCCCGGCCTCGACGTCGCCTTCCAGCAGATGGCCGGCCCCCAGGTCCTCGTCGTGGCCGTGCATACCCACCTGACGCCCACCAGCGACGAGGCGCGAGCGCTGGTGCGCCGCATCCGGGCCGAGCATCCGCCGATCGACGCCGAGCTGCTCCTGACCGGACCCACCGCCTTCGACCTCGACTTCATCGACGTCGTGCGTGCCGCCACCCCGACCGCCATCGGCTTCATCGTGATCGCCACCTACATCGCGCTGTTCCTGCTGCTGCGCTCCTTACTCTTGCCGCTCAAGGCCATCGTGATGAACCTGCTGTCTGTCACCGCCTCTTACGGCGCCCTGGTGTGGATCTTCCAGGAGGGGCACCTGGCCTGGCTGCTCAACTTCACGCCCGCCCCCATCGAGACGCCGATCCCGCTCATCATGTTCTGCATCATCTACGGGCTGTCGATGGACTACGAGGTGCTGCTGCTCGCCCGCACCCACGAGGAGTGGCTGGAGACCGGCGACAACGCGCTGGCGGTGGCCCAGAGCCTGGCCCACACCGGCCGGCTCATCACCGGGGCTGCGCTCATCATGGCCGGCGTGTTCTTCGGCTTCGGCGTCGCCAACTCGGTGACGATGATCAAGGCCATGGGCATCGGCATGGGCATCGCGGTCATCGTGGACGCCACCATCGTGCGCGCGCTGCTGGTGCCGGCCACCATGCGCCTGCTCGGGCGCTGGAACTGGTGGGCCCCGGGTGGGCTCGCGTTGCCGCCCCGAACGGAGCGATAATGCGCCCACCCACATCCCGCAGGAGGACCCCGTGAGCAAGAAGATCCTGTTCGTCGGCGCCGGCGCCATCGGCAGCTACCTGGGCGCGTTCCTCTCCCGAGCCGGCCACGCCGTCACCCTGATCGACGCCTGGGCCGAGCAGGTCGACACCATCAACCGCAAGGGCATCGACGTGACGGGGCCCCACGACCCCTTCAACGCCCGGCCCGCCGCCGTCCACCTGCACGAGAGCCAGCGGCTCCCCCGCGACTTCGACGTGGCCTTCGTGGCGATGAAGGTCTACGACACCGAGTGGGCGACCCACCTCGCGCTGCGTCACCTCAAGCCCGAGGGCTACGTGGTCTCCTCCCAGAACTGCTGGCCCGATCCGCGCGTGGCCGCCGTGGCCGGGGCCAACCGCTCGATCGGGCTCATCATGTCGAAGATCGGGGTGGCGTGCTGGCGGCCGGGCGAGGTCGAGCGCGGCATGGAGCGCGGCGGCAACAAGGGCCACGACGTCTTCCGGGCCGGCGAGCACGACGGCCGGATCACGCCACGCGCGCAGGAGGTGGCCGAGATGCTGAAGGTCGTCGATGGCTCGCTGACGACCGACAACCTGTGGGGCGAGCGGTGGTCGAAGCTCTGCGCCAACTCCATGGGCAACCCCGTGCAGGGCATGTCGGGCCTCGGCTCCGGCGAGATCGCCGGCAGCGAGGTCGGCCGCGCGATCTCCATCCACCTGGCCGGCGAGTCAGCGCGGGTCGGGCTGGCTCTCGGCTACACCATCCCCAAGTTCAACGGCGAGACGGCCGAGCGCTGGGCCGACTCCAACCGGCGTGAGACGTACCAGGCCCTCGACGAGATGCTCACGCCCAAGACGGCGTCCACGCGCAACTGGAAGGCCTCGATGGCCCAGGACGTGACCAAGGGTCGGCCGACCGAGATCGACTACATGAACGGCCACGTGGTCGCGCAGGGGCGGGCCAAGGGTGTGCCCACGCCGGTCTCGACGGCGGTCGTCGACATCATGCACGAGGTCGACAGCGGCGCGCGCAAGCCGGCGCCCGAGAACATCGCCGCCGTGCTCAAGCGCGCCGGCGTCTAGGGGGAGTGGGGGGCCATGTCGGCCCCCCGCCCTCATGCACACCAGAGCGGCAGGTTGACGGTCATGGTCGTGCCCTTGTCGGGGGCGCTGTCGACCTCGATCGTGCCCTCGTGGTTCTTCACGATGTCCCGGGTGACGGCCAGGCCGAGCCCGGTGCCCTTGCCCTCGACCTTGGTCGTGAAGAACGACTCGAAGATCTGGTCGCGGTGCTCGGCCGGGATGCCGGTCCCGGTGTCCACCACCTGGGCCGAGACGTAGGCCACGTCGTCTTGCCCGGCGGCGTGACGAAACGCCCGGGGTGTCGCGCCTACCCGTCACGCGCGAGGTCGTCCAGCCGATCCTCGAGCCGGTTGAGCTTGGCCGCGAGCTGGATGATCTCGGCCTCAGCCTTGCGGTTGACCGCGAAGTCGAGCTCGCTCCGGACCCGGTCCTTCGCGTCCTGGCGGTTCTGGCTCATCATGATGATCGGCGCCTGGAGCGCGGCCAGCATCGACAGGAACAGGTTCAGCAGGATGAACGGATAGGGATCCCAGGCGCGCGTCGTCAGGACCACGTTGACGGCCACCCAGGCGGTCAGCACGACCCCGAACGTGATGATGAAGGCCCACGATCCCCCGAAGCGCGCGACGGCGTCGGCGAGGCGATCGCCCACCGTCAGCTGCTCGGCGATCACCTCGTTGGGGTTGCGGGCGGAGCGCATGCGGACCAGGTCCTGGGCCGCGTGGAACTGGCGGCCGACCATCGTCAGGATGTCGAGGCCGGCCAGCGGCTTGCGCTGCATCAGGGCCGCGAGGTCACCGCGCTCGATCTCGATGGTCGTGGTCTCCTCCAGCGTGCGCGCGGCCGTGCGGTGGGGCGAGTCGGACAGCATCGAAGCCAGGCCGAACATCTCACCGCCGGCCGGTTCATCGATGACGACCTCCTGGTTGTCGTCGTCGATCATGACGATCTGCACACGGCCGCTGAGCAGGACGTACGCCTTGCCGCCGCCGTCGCCCGGCTTGAAGATGCGCTGGCGGGGTCGGAAGCGGCGTAGCTCGACCTGCTCGGCCAGCACCGCCCGCTCGTCGGCGTCGAGCAGCGAGAAGACCGGGATCTCTGCGAACACCGAGGGATCGCACGGCATGCGCCATCACCTCCGGCGCCCATCATGCCCGACGGCCCATGCTCGTGGTAGTGTGATGCCCGCGCCATGAGCCAGCTCAGCGTGCTCAACCCCGTCGGCTTCCCGCCGAAGGTCACCCGCCGGCCGCCGGCCCCGCGCCTCGACACGCTCGAGGGCAAGACGGTCTACCTGGTCGACTGCCGGTTCGACGACTCCGACGTCTTCCTGGGTCAGATGCAGGGGTGGTTCGCGCGAGCACCTGCCCGGCGTGCGGACGATCGTCAAGCGCATCTCGAACGTCTACCTGCACGACGACCCCACCACGTGGGAGGAGATCAAGTCGAGGGGCCACGCGGCCATCCTCGGCGTCGGCCACTGAAGTACCTGCGCGCCGGCGGTCGCCGCGCACGCGATGACGCTCGAGACGGAGTACGGGGTCCCCACCGTGGCCGTCCACACCGACAAGTTCGACCGGGTCGTCCGCTCGGTGGCCCAGGTCAACGGCATGCCGGGGCTGCGCCAGGTGTTCGTCCCCCAGCCGATCATGGGCAAGACGCCGGCCGAGCTGCGCGCCTACGTCGACGGCCGCGACCCCATCACCGGCCGGCCGGTCATGCAGGAGGTCGTCGACGGCCTCACCCGCCCGTTCGCCGACGACGAGCTGGGGCCGGCGGAGTTCGACCGCTCCACGCCCCGCCTCGTCGAGCCCGGACACCGAGGACCATCTCCACCGGCTGTTCCTCGACAACCACTGGACGGACATGCTGCCGATCGTGCTGCCGACCGAGGAGCGGGTGGCGGCCATGCTGGCGCACACGCGGCACCGGCCCGACGAGATCGTCGGGCGCATGCGGTCCACCCACTTCCGCGAGCACTGGGAGTACTCGGTCGAGAAGGTCGCGGTGAACGCCGTCATGGCCGGCGCCCGCCCCGAGTACTTTCCGGTGATCCTCGCCCTGGCCGCGACCGGCGTGACCGCGCGCAGCAGCAGCTCCAGCGCGATGGCGGCCATGGCGGTCGTCAACGGCCCCGTCCGTCACGAGATCGGGATGAACGCCGGCACCGGCGCGCTGGGGCCGTACAACCACGCCAACGCGACCATCGGGCGGGCCTTCGGCCTGCTCTCGCAGAACGGCCAGGGCGGCTCGGTGCCCGGGCTCAGCTACATGGGCAACCAGGGCAACAACTACGCCTACAACAGCCTCACGTTCGCCGAGAACGAGGAGCGCAGCCCGTGGGAGCCCTTCCACGTGCAGCACGGCCGCCGGCCCGCCGAGAGCGCGGTCAGCGTCTTCTCCGGGGTGCCGCGCGACGTCGTTCACGCTGGGGCTGCGCGAGCGCTACTGGCGCGAGCACGTGCGGAACCTGTTGCGCGGGATCGACCCCAACGGGCCGCCCACGCTGCTGCTCGACCCCATCGCCGCCCAGCAGTTCGTGACCCGCGGCGGCTTCACGAAGAAGGACGCGCTGATCGACTGGCTGCACGACAACGCGCAGATGCCGGCCGGCGAGTACTGGGACTACCAGCTCGTGCAGAACTACATCTACCCGCGCGCGACGTTCGGCGAGGAGCCGTGGGCGAGCCGCCTGAAGCCGGCGCCCGACGAGCTGATCCCGATGTTCCGGCGCGAGGACATTCACGTCGTGGTCGTCGGCGGCGAGACCAACGGGTACTGGCGCATCATGGGCTGCAACTACCAGAAGACCGTCTCCGTCGACGACTGGCGCTAGCGCGTGACCTCGGCGGCGGAGGGCAGCTCGCGCTCGCTCCACCCGCCACCGAGGTTCTCGACGAGCAGCACGGCGGCGGTCAGGCGGCGGCCCTCCGCGGGCGCCGCCCGAGCGAGGGAGACACCTCCCCCGCCCGGACGCCACCCGCACGCCTCAATGATCCTGAGGCATCTGCGGCATCGCCGTCCGAGCTGTCCCCCATCGCTCGTCTCGGTGGTGATGATTGAGATAGCTGTCGTGGGTGAAGTCGACCTTCACCAGCTCGCCCACGGTCAGGTTGCTGAGCATTCGCTGGTCGGTGGCGTAGAACTCGTCACCGCCAGCGAGGACGACCAGGTTCAGGGCACGGTCGAGGAACCGGATCGTACCGATCTCCTCGCCCGCGTACGCCGCGCCGGGCCCGTCGGCCCTCGCGACCCCGACGCCGGCGCCGAGGACCAGACCGAGTGCAATCGAAAGCGTCACCGTGGCCAATCTGCTCATGAGCGTCACCCTCTCTTCCGGGAGCCGTCGTCGCGTGGTCAACCACGATTCGACGCGTCAGGCCCCACGACTCCGGTGTACCGGAGCCGCGGAGCGCCCACAGTTAAGAGTTCGACAAGAAGTGTGAATGCGGAAGGGAGGTCTCGTCGCCAGCCGGAGCCGCGATCGGCGACGCCGGCAGCCTCAGCTCGACGACGAGACCGCCGTCGGGGGCGTTGGTTCGCGCGCAGGCTGCCCCCGTGCAGGCGGATCGTGCGATGCGCGATCGTCAGGCCGAGGCCGACGCCTCCGGTGCCACGCTCCCGCCCGTCGCCCACGCGGTAGAAGGGCTCGAAGATGAATGGCAGCGCCGCCTCCGGCACGCCAGGGCCGCGATCGCGGACCCGGATCGACACGCGCCGGGAGCCCCCGGACTCGGCGTGCATGTCGATCTCCACGGCGGTCCCCTCCCGCGTGTGCCGAACGGCGTTGCGGCACGATGTTCTCGACGGCGCTGCGCAGCAGCTCGGGGTCGCCGCGCACGCCGGCCGAGCACGTCTCGACGACCCGCACCGCGCGGTGACGGCTGCGCGCCTCGAAGTCCGCGTCCTCGGCCACCTCGCGGACGAGCGCGCGGAGGTCGACGGTCCCGCGGCCCGGTAGTCCCGCTCTCCAGCCGGGCGAGCATCAGCAGCTGGCCGATGAGCGAGTTCAGCCGCTCAGCCTCCCGCTCGATCCGGTCCAGGGCCGCCTGATCCTCGCCCGCCTGGTGGCGGGCCAGGCCGAGCGCGACGTTGAGCCGGGCCAGCGGCGAGCGCAGCTCGTGGGAGATGTCGCGCAGCAGGCGCCGCTCGGCGCTGACGAGGCCGTCGATCCGCTCGGCCATGCGATCGAAGTCGCGCGCAAGGTCGCCGAACTCGTCGGGGCGCCGCCCCAGCGTCGCTCCCACCCGCACGGCGAGGTTCCCCGCCGCCAGCTCCCGGGTCGCCGTCCGCAGCGTGGTCAGGGGCCGCGCCACGTGGCGGGCGAGGCCGTAGCAGGCGGCCGCCGCCGTCACGCAGACCGCGAGCAGCCGGAGCACCTGCACCGATGGCGCGTCGTGGAGCAGGCGACGGACCGCTCGGCGGCGGCCACCGCCTCGTCCTGCACGCGCGCCTCGTCCTCCAGGATGCGCAGCGCATCCGCTCGCCGCCATCCGCCCGGGGCCCGAGCTTCTTGCGAATCCGGCTCACGTGCACGTCGATGCTGCGGTCGAACGGCAGCAGGCCGCGGCCGAGTGCGCCCCGGGCGAGGTCGTCGCGCCGCACCACCGAGCCGGCCGCGCGCAGCAGCAGCTCGAGCAGCGCGAACTCCACAGCGGTCAGCTCGACCGGTGCCCCCGCTCGCCGGACGACTCGGGCGCCGAGATCCATGGCCACGTCGTCGACGACGAGGCGCGCGGCCGGGCGGTCGCCGGCGACGCGGCCGTCCGCCGGCGCCCGGCGCAGAATGGCCCGGATGCGCGCCACAGCTCGCGAGGGTTGAACGGCTTCGACAGGTTGTCCTCCACCCCAGCTGGAGCACGATGCGGTCCACGTCGTCGCCGCGAGCGGTCAGCATGAGCACCGGGACCGCCGAGGCGGCGCGGATCGAGCGCAGCAGGTCGAAGCCGCTCACGCCGGGCAGCATGACGTCGAGGACGGCGAGCTGGTAGTCGCCGGAGAGAACCCGCTCGACGCCGCGCGGGCCGTCGTCCTCGGCGTCCAGCACGAAGCCTCCCGGGCCAGGTACTCGCTCACCAGCTCGGCCAGCTCAACGTCGTCGTCGACCAGCAGCACCCGGGTCATGGCACCCATCGGATCCATTCACCTTGGGGATACGCTCATTGAGACGACGGGAGTGTGAAGAAGGGTTACAGAGGGAAAACTTTTTCCAGTGCGGTATGGTAGCGGCATGATGCGCCGGATCGATGCCTGACCTTCGCCAGCCACGGGCGCTCCTGCTCCTGGCCTGGGCCCTGGGGGTCTGGACGCTGCTCACCGGCCTCACCTCCGGCCGGCTGACGCACGTCGTGGCGGGTGGCGCCCTCGTGGTGCTGAGTATCCTGCGCCCAGCAGGGTCTGGCGATAGGTGGCCACGGGAGAAGCCCCGGCGACGCCACCGCGTGACGCCGCGATGGACTGGGGATGGGTCGGTGTCACCGCGGGTGTGGTCTTCGTGGGGCTGGCGTTGCTCACCCGCCTCGCCGGCGTCCTGTCCGTGGAGCGCAACGTCTACGAGGCCGTGCTGGTCGCCGTCCCCAAGTCCGACCTCTGGCGGTCGATCAGCCGATTCGGCAGCAACACGGTCCTGTTTCCCGCCGCCGTCTTCCTGATCGTCCTGCTGCCCGGCCGCTTCCTCCGCCACTGGTGGCTCTGGGCCGCCGCCATGCTGCTCGCGTCGGGGCTCGAGGGACTCGGCAAGCTCGCCATCGGCCGCACCCGTCCCCACGGGTTGGCGCTCGGCTTCCCCAGCGGGCATGCCGCGGCTGCCGCCGCCTTCTACACCATGGCGGCCTACTTCGCGGCGAGCGCGATGCGTGGCCGGCGGGCGAGGTGGATCCCGTACGCGGTCGCCGCGGTCTGTATCGGCCTGGTGGCCTTCTCCCGGATGGCGCTGCGCGCCCACTGGCCCTCGCGTCGTACGCCGCCCGCGCGGCTTCGGTCTGGGCGCGCCGCAGGGGCGGTCTGGTGGCACGAGCGCCATCCCGACGCGGGCAGGCGCCTGGCCACGTTGCCGGCCCCCTGGACCAGGGCGATCTATCGCTGGCAGAGCCTCGGCCCGGTGGCACTCGTCGCCCTGCTGTTGCTGAAACCGCCCATGGCCGAGGGGTATTTCTGGCTCGACCTGCTGGGCTTCGACATCCCCGGAGGGCTCTGTACCGCCGCCGGGCTCCTGCTGCGGTTGTGGATCGCCGGGCACACCCACGAGCGCGCGCTCGTCCCCCGTCGAATACCGGCAGTGCGAGATCCCCGGCCCCACCGACGAAGCGGCAACCTCGGCCACGTCAGCATGCTCCTCATCGGCCTGGGAGTCGCGCTGCTCGGAGAGAGCGCGGCCGCGCTCACGTTGATCCCGGCCGTCCTCGTCACGATGTACCGGATCACGATCCCGCTCGAGGAGGCCCACTTCCGAGCCCGCTTCGGCGCGGCCTACGACGATTACTGCGCCCGCGTTCCCCGCTTCCCTCGCCCGAGCACGGCGATGGCCGAGGCTGCCGCTCTCGAGGGCCGACCGAGGCGCTGAGGCGTCCGCCATCCGTCAGGAGCTTCCCGCGGCCGCGGTCATCGTGGCCCTCGCCGTCCTGGCCGACACGCACGAGCTCCTGCCGCACCTGCTGCCGTGCCAACCCCGGCCCGCGTTGACACGGCCCGGCGGCATCCCCTACTGTCGCCGCACGAATCTGCGACGTCCGAGGAGGCCTGACCCGTGACCCGTATCGTCCGTACGCTCGTCGCCCTCTCGCTGCTCACTGCCGGCGGGATCGCCGCCGACATCCAGCCCGCGCTCGCCGTCGACGGCCAGATGGTGTGGGCCGTCCACGTCACCATCGCCTCGCGCTGGCTCGACCCCGGCGAGACCGAGGCGGCCATCACGCCGTTCATGGTCCTCTACGCCATCCACGACGCGCTCGTGAAGCCGATGCCGGCCGGCCCCACCACGCCGAGCCTCGCCGAGTCGTGGACGGCCTCGCCCGACGGCACCATCTACGATTTCCTGCTCCGGGCCAACGCGAAGTTCCACGACGGCGACGCCGGTCACCGCCGAGGACGTGAAGTTCACGTTCGAGCGCTACAAGGGCGGGGCCGCCGCCCTGCTGAAGGAGAAGGTCAAGGAGGTGCGGGTCGTCGACACCCGCCGCGTCCGCTTCGTGCTCAAGGAGCCGTGGCCTGACTTCATGACGTTCTACGGCACGACCGCCACCGGGGCCGGCTGGGTCGTGCCCAAGAAGTACATCGAGCGCGTCGGCGACGAGGCGTACAAGAAGGCGCCGATTGGCGCCGGCCCCTACAAGTTCGTCTCGTTCAACCCCGGCGTGGAGCTGGTGCTGGAGGCCTTCGACGGCTACTGGCGCAAGGCGCCGGCCGTCAAGCGCCTCATCCTGAGATCCATTCCCGACGAGACGACGCGGGCGGCCGCGCTCAAGCGGGGCGATGCCGACGTCGCCTACTACCTGAAGGGGCCGGTGGCGGAGGAGGTCCGGCGCACGCCCGGACTCACGCTGACCGGCTGGCGCACCAACACCGTCTTCTTCCTCGACTTCGTCGAGCAGTGGGATCCGAAGTCGCCGTGGGCCGACCGCCGCGTGCGGCTGGCCGCCAGCGTCGCCATCGACCGCAAGGCGATCAACGAGTCGGAGTTTCTTGGCTTCGGTGCCCTCGGCGGCAGTATCGCGCCCCGGGCGATGGAGTTCGCGCTGCCGCTGGAACCGCACCCCTTCGATCCCAAGCGGGCCAAGGCGCTGCTGGCCGAAGCCGGCTACCCCAACGGCTTCGACGCCGGCGACCTCAACCCCAACGCGCCGTACTTCTCGGCCGGCGAGGCGATCGTGGGCAACCTGGCCGCGGTCGGCATCCGCACCCGCTTGCGGACGATGGAGCGGGCCGCCTTCCTCACCGCGTGGCGCGAGAAGAAGATGCGCGGCGTGGTGATGGCCGGCCTCGGCGCGGGCGGCAACGCCGCCACCCGCATCGAGGCGCTGGCCACGCGGGGGGGTATGTACGCCTATGGCGTCGTGCCCGAGGTGGAGGACCTCTTCCAGCGCCAGGCCCGCGAGCTCGACCGCAAGAAGCGCGAGGAGCTGCTGCACCAGATCCAGCGCATCCTCTACGAGCGGGTCGTCTTCGCGCCGGTGTGGGAGAACGCCCTCATCCGCGCCTACGGCCCCCGCGTCGAGGAGAGCGCCCTGACCCTCGTTCCGAGTTATCCTTACACGGCACCGTACGAGGAGCTGCGGCTCAAGGCCCGCTGAGGAGGCATGATGCCCTACACCAGGATCTCCGCCGACTGCCACATCGACCTGCCGATGCTCGCGCCCGACTTCTTCACCAGCAACGCGTCGCCGACGCTCAAGGAGCGGATGCCGTACGTCACCGACGGCCCCGACGGCCCGTACTGGACGTGCAAGAACGGTGGCTCGTTCGGGCTCCTCAACGGCGTCGGGCCGGCCGGTCAGAAGCTCGTGCCCGGTCAGAACTATCGCGTGGACGTCATGGCGGCGACGGGCCTCTACGAGGACGGCGCCAAGGGCCATCGCCACCCCACCGACCCGGCGCTGCGCGCCAAGGACATGCAGCGCGACGGCGTGGACGCCGAGGTGATCTTCGGCATTCTCGGCGCCGCGACGCGGCTCAACGATCCGGTGGCGGCCAACGAGATGTTCCGCATCTACAACGACTGGCTGGTCGACTTCTGCCAGCACGACCCCGCGCGGTTCATCGGCCTGGCCTGCCTGCCCTACGGCGACATCGACGCCGCCGTGAAGGAGATCCACCGCGTGGCCAAGCTGGGGCTGCGAGGCCTGGAGCTCTCTTGCTCGTGGGACATGGAGCCGATGTGGCATCCCGTGTGGGAGCCGCTGTGGAAGGCCGTCCACGAGGTGAACCTGCCGCTGCACTTCCACACGTTCCCGGCCATCGCGCCCAACGTGCTGGACAAGGCGACGGGCCAGAGCCGGCGCGCGGCGTTCTTCACGGTGGTGTCGGGCTTCCAGATGAACCTGGTGAACATCCTGGCCGCCGTCATCGGCGCCGCCGTCCTCGAGCGCTACCCCAACGTGCGGATCTCGTTCGGCGAGAGCGGCATCGGCTGGATCCCCTACGCGCTCGACCGCATGGACTTCGAGTGGGAGGACCGCTTCCGCGACCTCGGCCTCACCATGAAGCCCAGCGACTACTGGCGCCGTCAGTGCAAGGGCACGTTCCAGTTCGACCGCATCGGCGCCAAGCTCATCGACGAGATGGGCGTGGAGACGCTCATGTGGGGCTCGGACTACCCACACGCCGACGGCGTATGGCCGGAGTCCTCGAAGTACATCGAGGAGCAGTTCGGCCACCTGCCGGCCGACGTCGCCCACAAGATCACCTGCGAGAACGCGGGAAGGTTCTACGGCCTGATCAAGTAGCCGATCCTGTCGGGAACTGGCCAGTCAGCGGCGAGGCGCCCGCCTCGCCGCTGAAGGACCTTGGTGCGCGGCCGGGAGGTCCGCCATCATATTCCCGGCACCCGACGTGACCCCCACCCGCACTGACCGCATACTGATGGCCGCCCTGCTTCTGGGCAGCCTCCTGCTTGGCGCGCATCCCGCGCTCGCGCAGTCGACAGACCCGCCCATCGTCACGATCCTCGCGCCGGCGTCGCCGGTCTACACCAGCCGGCCGAGCGTCGACGTCAGTGGCGTGGTGGACAGCCGCGTGGCGATCGTCGAGGTCACCTGGACCAGTGACCGCGGCGGCCAGGGCGCGGCGAGCGGCACGACGACCTGGTCGGCGGCAGGCGTGCCGCTGGAGCCGGGCTGGAACGAGCTGGTCGTGACCGCGCGCGACCTCCTGGGCAACATCGCCACGGCCGCCGTCAGCGTCGTCTACGAGGCCAGCCCGTCCACCTCGCGCATCGCCGCCCCACTGACGGGCGCGACGCCTACGAGCACCATCACGTGGAGCACCGTGACGAGCCCCGCGGCCGGCGCCGCCCCGAGCCCGCCCCGCACCGCCGCCGTGGCCTCGCCCGCCGGCATCACCCTGCCCGCGGGGGGCGACCCGGGTGACGTCCAGCTCATCACCGGCGGCCCGGTCGCCGCCTACGGCTTCGACGAGGGCAGCGGCCCGACGGTCGCCGACCTCTCTGGCAACGACAACACCGGTACGCTGCACGGCACGGTCGACTGGACCTCGGAAGGCAAGTTCGGCAGCGCACTCGCGTTCCACGGCTCCGGGTTCGTCACGGTGCCGTCCAGCGCCTCGCTCGATCTCACCTCGGGCATGACCCTGGAAGCCTGGGTCTATCCGACGGCGATGTCCACCCGCGGCGGCACGGCCATCATGAAAGAGCAGCCCGGGCAGCTCGTCTATGCCCTCCGCGCCGGCTCGTCGACCGGCCGCCCCCGCACCGAGATCAACCTGTCCGCGGAGGAGGCGGGCGAGCGCGCGCTGAATGGGCCGGCCATCGTTCCGCTCCACGCGTGGACCCACCTGGCCGGCACCTACGACGGCAGCACGCTGCGGCTATACGTCAACGGCGTGTTCGTGGCGAGTCGCGGTGTCACGGGTCCGATCGCGACGTCCACGGGCGCCCTCCGCATCGGGGGCAACACGATCGGGGGCGAGTACTTCCGCGGGCGAATCGACGACGTCCGCCTGTACGACCGGGCGCTGTCCCAGGTCGAGATCCGCAACGACATGGCGACGCCGGTCGGCTCCCAGTCGCCGGCGGCCACCGGCCAGTGGGCGGGGCCCTTCGCGGCACCCCTCGTCCCGATCCACGCCACGCTGCTGCGGACGGGCCCGGTGGCGGTCTGGGAGGCCGTGGGCGGTGGAGACAGCGTCCATCTCTGGGATCCGGCGTCGAACACGTTCGCTCCGACGGGGTCCACCGCGACCAACATCTTCTGCGCGGGCCACTGTGCGCTGCCCGACGGTCGGATGTTCGTCGTGGGCGGACACATCGACGCCCACCTCGGCCTGCTCGACGCCAACGTCTACGATCCGGTGACCGAGGAGTGGGAGGCGCTCCCCCCGATGAGCCGGGCCCGCTGGTATCCGACCGCCACCACGCTGCCCAGCGGGCGGCTGCTGGTCACGGCCGGCGAGGACGGCTGCTTCGGGTGCTACGTCGACACGCCGGAGATCTACGATCCGCAGGCCAACACGTGGACGGCGCTGTCGAGTGCCACCGCCAGCCTGCCGTTCTATCCGCACATGTTCGTCCTCCCCGACGGCAAGGTCCTGGCGGCCAGCGCCACCGAGGACACCATCGTCAGCCGGGTCCTCGACGTCGCGACCCAGACGTGGTCGATCGTCGATCCCGTCGCGGTCGCCGGCGGCAGTGCGGTCATGTACCGGCCCGGCCAGATCATGAAGGCGGGAACGAACTTCGACTCCGACGTCCCGGTGGTGCCGTCGGCGGCGACGACGTACGTCCTCGACATGACCAAGCCGGCGCCCCGATCCTGGCAGGAGACGGCCCCGATGGCCTTCCCGCGCGCGTACCACAACCTGACGCTTCTGCCTGACGGCCAGGTGCTCGTCACCGGCGGCGGCGACACCACCGACGCCGTCGGCCTGGACGGCGCCATCGGCCCCGCCGAGCTGTGGTCCCCGGTGACGAAGTCGTGGACGACGCTGGCCGCCATGCAGACGCCGCGGCTCTATCACTCGATCGCTCTGCTGCTGCCCGACGGCCAAGTGCTGGTCGGTGGCGGTGGCCGCTTCAACGGCCCTGCTGCCGCGACGGACCAGACCTCCATCGAGATCTTCTCGCCGCCGTACCTTTTCAAGGGAGCGCGGCCGGTGATCACGACGGCGCCCGCCACGACGAGCTACGGGGCGACGATGATGGTGCCCACGCCCGACGCTGCCCGCATCGAGTCGGTAGCCCTCGTCAAGCCGGGCTCGGTCACGCACTCGTTCAACGCCGATCAGCGCTACGTGCCATTGTCGTTCACGGCCTCGGGCACCACGCTGACCGTGCACGCGCCCGCCAACGCCAACCTGGCGCCGCCCGGCTACTACATGCTGTTCATCGTCGACACGAACGGGATCCCGTCCGTCGCGAAGTTCGTGAGGATCCAGTGAGGCGGAGCCTGGTCGGGCTCGTGCTGGCGGTGCTGCTTACGGCCCACGCCGCCCCCGTCGCGGCCCGGCACGGTGTGGCGGGGTTCGATCCGCGCCGGCCAACGCCCGGGGTCCAGCTCACGCTCGTCGAGCGGCCGACGGCGAGCCCGACGGGGACCCCGGCGTACCGTCTGGTGGCCACCGGTGTGCCGCGTGGTGTGCTGTTCGGCATCTGGACGAAGGACTTCGGCGGGCCATTCCAGCAGGTGGCCTCGGGGTTCCGGGTGGGTGACACCGGCGCTCTGGAGACGATCGATGGCGCCGGGCAGCCGCGCCGGCTCGAGGAGATCGTCTTCGATCCCGGCTCGTATCCGCGGGGTGCGGCCTGGGAGATCGCGCTCGTCTCCGCCGACCACGCGGTTGTGGCGGTCACGAAGGTGACGCCTCGACCGATCGCCGCCCGCAACGGCGGCTGCGGCGTCTCCCTGGAGCTGGCCTCGCGTCGCGGGGATCGGTTCATCGTCACCACCCAGGGCTTCGAGCCGGGCGCCGCGATCGTGGTCGAGCTCCAGCAGGCGGGGGCCTCAACGCGGAAGCCGCTCTACGTGCCCCCGGAAGGTCGCATGCCGCTCGACGTCGTCAGCCACGGCACGGCCGGTCCAGATCATCGCGCCCGGTACGCCGTCAAGGGCGCCGCCTGCGAGGTCGCGGTCGACTACGCGTGGGGCGAGCCGGCCCTGGCCAGCAGCTCGGTCCGCTAGTCCGTCGCTTCTTGCGCGCAGGAGTTTTCCACAGGCCCAGCGGTACCAGGACGGTCCCGTAAAACGTCAACAACATCAGCACATCCAGCCTCTGATCTTCAGTCCCCGGTTGGCTCGCCGCTTGCCATGTGATTCGGTGGACCGCTGGCGGCACGGGGGCCCTTCCTCCGACATCTCACGTCCTCGACAACCACATGCACTGGAGCCGCGCCGTCTGCCTCACCGTCGTCAGCATCCTGGCCGTCGTCTGCGACTCGGACGTCCGCCCCGGGAGGGCTCAGTCGCCGCCCGGTGACGGCGCCGCTCCACCCACCGTGGCCATCACGGTCCCCACGCTGGACCCGGCCTACCGCAGCACCGCCACCGTCATCTCGCTGGGTGGCATCGCCGGCGGCGAGATCGTCCTGGCGGAGGTGAGCTGGACCAACGACCGGGGCGGGCGCGGCATCGCCAGCGGGGTGACACGGTGGTGGGTTCCGGAGATCGTCCTGCAGCCGGGCCGCAACGTCATCACGGTCACGGCCCGCGACACGTCCGGCAAGATGGGAACCGCCACGCTGGTGGTGGTCTCGGTCGTGCCGCCACGCCTGGCGGTGACGATCCTCTATCCGGCCTCCGCCACGACCGCCCGTACGCCCCTGTCCACCATCAACCTCAGCGGCAGTGCCAGCGACCCGCTCGGCGTCGCCGAGGTGACCTGGGCCAACGCGCGCGGCGGGCGGGGCCGAGCCGAGGGCACCACGAGCTGGTCGGCGGCCGGCATCCCGCTACGGCCCGGTTTGAACGAGCTGATCGTGACCGCCCGCGGCGTGACCGGTACCACGGCGACCGCGAGCCTGCTGGTGACGTGCGATGCGGCCGCCTCGCCCGTACGCGTCGGCGCCATGGGCGGCGCGGTCGTGTCTCCCCGCTCCTAGCGCGCAGAGATCAGCGGTCGCCGGTCACATCTAGTCGGCGAGGTCGGCGAAGAGCGGCGTGCTCAGGTAGCGCTCGCCGAACGACGGGATGATGACGACCAGCATCTTGCCGGCGTTCTCTGCCCGCCGGGCCACCTCGACGGCGGCCCAGATCGCGGCGCCGGACGAGATTCCCACCAGCAGGCCCTCCTCCTTGGCCGACCGGCGGGCCATCGCCAGCGCGTCGTCGTTCTTCACGCGCACGATCTCGTCGTAGATCTTCGTATTGAGTACGCCGGGGACGAAGCCGGCCCCGATGCCCTGGATCGGGTGCGGGCCTCGCTGCCCGCCCGAGAGGACGGCAGAGGCGTCGGGCTCGACCGCCACGCAGCGGAACGAGGGCTTGCGCGCCTTGATCACCTCGCCCACGCCCGTGATGGTCCCGCCGGTGCCGATGCCGGCCACCAGGATGTCGGCGCGGCCGTCGGTGTCGCGCCAGATCTCCTCGGCGGTCGTCTTGCGATGGACCTCGGGGTTGGCCGGGTTCTCGAACTGCTGGGGGATGAAGTAACGCGGGTCGCTGGCCGCCAGCGCTTCCGCCTTCTTGATGCACCCTGGCATCCCCTCGCTGCCGGGCGTGAGGATGAGTTCGGCGCCGTAGGCGCGCAGCAGCATGCGGCGCTCCTTGCTCATCGTGTCCGGCATGATCAGCGCGCAGCGGTAGCCGCGGGCGGCGCACACGAAGGCCAGGCCGATGCCGGTGTTGCCGCTGGTCGGCTCCAGGATGATGGTGTCGGGCTTGATCTTGCCCGCGCGCTCGGCCGCGTCGATCATGGACACGCCGATGCGGTCCTTGACGCTGTGGGCGGGGCTGTAGAACTCGAGCTTGGCGACGATCTCCGCCTTGGCGCCGTCGGTGACACGGCGGAGCCGGACCAGGGGCGTGTTGCCGACCAGTTGGGTCACGTCGTCTGCGATCTTCATCGAGGGGGCCTCCTGGGCCGAGGGTTCTGGCGTATATTACCAGTCGCCATGACACCGACTGCCTCCGCGCCCAAGTTCGTGACACTGCCCGAGATCCGCCGTGCCGCCCGCGAGCGCCTGCCCCGCGATCACTGGAACTTCGGTGACGGCGCCGCCGAGACCGAGAGCTCCAAGCGCCGCAACCGCCGCCACCTCGACCGGCTGGCCATCCAGCAGAACGTGCTCGTGGACGTGCGGAAGATCGACCTCACCACCACCCTGCTCGGGGTCCCGCTGACGTGGCCGGTCGCGGTGGCGCCGATGGGCGGCCTCGTCCTCTTCCATCCCGAGGGCGACGTCGAGATGGCGCGCGGCGCCGGCCGCGGCCAGACCCTGCAGTGGCTGAGCGGCGCCACCGGCTGGCCGGTGGAGGACGTCGCCAAGAACGGCTCGGCCCCGCAGATGTTCCAGCTCTACGCCCACGGCGATCACGGCTGGATGGGCGAGCTGCTGGCCCGGGTGGAGAGCTCCGGCTACAAGGCGGTCGCCCTCACCGTCGACGTGCAGAAGTACAGCCGGCGCGAGCGGGACGTGTACCACCGCTTCAGCCCGCGAGCCGCCATGGAGGTCGCGCCCAATCCGCGCGGTCCCCTGCCCGACTTCCAGTCGGGGCTGACCTGGGCCGACGTCGAGTGGCTGATGAAGACGACGAAGCTGCCGGTGGGCCTCAAGGGCATCATGACGGTGGCCGACGCCCGGCGGGCCGTCGAGATGGGCGTGCGGCTCATCTGGGTGTCGAACCACGGCGGCCGCCAGCTCGACCACACCCAGTCGACGATCGAGGCGCTGCCCGCGGTCGCCGACGCGGTGGCCGGGCGCGCCGAGATCATCGTGGACGGCGGCTTCAACCGCGGGACCGACGTCATCAAGGCCTTGGCGCGGGGAGCCCGGGTGGTGGCGTGCGGGCGGACGATGCTGTGGGGGCTGGCCGCCGACGGCGCCGACGGCGTGGCCCGCGTGTGCGAGATCATGCGCGACGAGCTGTCCATCAACATGGGGCTGTGCGGCCGCACCCGCATCAAGGATCTGACGCCCGATCTGATCTTCCGGGCGGATTAGGGGCTCCACCGCTCTCTGGTGACCGATGCCGTTCACCGTGTGAGCCGGGCGACCGACGCCCGGCGGGGCGGGACTTCGATGGCCGAAGGATGGACGCGACGGCAGGTCCTGGCCCAGGCGACGATCGCGGCGGCGGTGTACACGCTGGATCCGCATGAGCTGTGCTGCGGGGTCAACGCCTACGCCCAGACGGCGGGGGCGGAGTCGTTCGAGCTGAAGAAGGTCGGCGACGGTGTGTGGGCGGCGGTGGCAGCGGCGCGCTACAAGGTCAACTCCAATGCGGCGGTGATCGAGACGAACGACGGCGTCGTCATCGTCGACACGCACTCCAAGCCGTCGGCGGCGCAGGCGCTCTACAAGGACATCCAGGGCGTCACCAAGAAGCCGGTCAAGAAGATCATCAACACGCACTTCCACTGGGACCACTGGCAGGGCAACCAGGTTTACACCCAGGCCAACCCCGGCTGCGAGGTCATCGCCTCCGACCGGTGCAAGGCGCGCATGACCGACCCCAACCAGATGAACGGAGGTGTGGCCTTCATCGAGAAGCAGGCGGCGGCGATGCCGGCCGACATCGCCAAGATCAAGGACGACATCCAGAAGGCGCCCGACGCGGCGACCAAGGCCCGCCTGAAGAGCAACCTGGCCCAGGCCGAGGCCTATCTGGCCGAGCTCAAGACGATGAAGCCGCCGGTGCCCGCGCGCACGGTAGGCAGCACGACGACGCTGCAGGAAGGTGGCCGCGAGATCCGCCTCATGGTCGTCGGTCGCGGTCACACCGACGGTGACCTGTTCATCTACCTGCCGAAGGAGAAGGTGCTGGTGACGGGCGACGCGGTCGTGGACTGGATGCCGTTCCTGAACGACGGCTACCCGGAGGAGTGGGCCCAGACGGTCGGCGAGCTCGAGAAGCTCGACGTCGAGCGGGTCGTCGTGGGCCACGGCGACCCGGCCCCGAAGAGCCACCTCACGTTCTTCCGCGGTTACCTGACCGACTTGGTCGCCGCCGTGAAGAAGGAGGCCGCCGCCGGGGCGACGCTCGATGACATGAAGAAGAAGATCGGCGACGACCTGGCGCCGACGTACGAGAAGGGCATGTCGAAGTACCCGCTCGGACAGTACCGCGATCGCATCGGTCTCAACGTCGAGCAGGCCTACAACAAGACCGTGAAGAAGTAGAGCCGTCGCGTCGCGGGGGGCCACCGGCGTGGCCCCCCGCGCGCTCCCCTCACGCGATCGCGCTCACACCAGATCCGCGAGCTCCGGGACGACCCACAGCGGCGCCCGGCCGGCGGCCACGCGCTGGATGTTGTCGAAGCCGTTGCGGAACCGCGAGGTCCAGTTCTCCCAGGTCGGACCCGCCGAGTGCGGCGTCAGCGTGACGTTGGGCAGCGTGAAGAACGGGTGCTCGGCCTTGGGCGGCTCGTCGACCATCACGTCGAGCCCGGCCCCCAGGATCCGGTTGGCCTTCAGCGCCTCGAAGAGCGCGGTCTCGTCGATGACCGGCCCCCGGCACGTATTGACGATGATGGCCTCGCGCTTCATCAGCCCCAGCTCGCGGGCGCCGATGAGGTTGCGGGTGGAATCGTCGAGGGGCACGTGCAGGCTGACGATGTCAGAGGTCCGCAGCAGCTCGTCGAAGAGCACGAAGCGGACGCCGAGCGCGTCCTCCTCGGCCTCGCTCAGCCGGCGGATGTCGTAGTACTGCACCTTGGTGTCGAACGCCCGGGCGCGCCGGGCCACCTTCTTGCCGATGTTACCCAGCCCCACGATGCCGAGGGTGCGGTTGCCCATCTCGTACACGCGGACGTCGGCCGGGTTGCCCACGCGCCACTTGCCCGCTGCCACCGAGTTGTGGAACTGCACCACCCGCTTCAGCACGGCCAGGATCAGCATGATCGTGTGCTCGGCCACGGCCAGCGCGTTGGCGCCGCCGTTGTTGGACACCGGCACCTTGCTCTTGCGGGCCGCCTCGATGTCCACGTGGTCGTAGCCGGCGCTGAGCAGCTGGACCAGCTTGAGGTTGGGCGCCGAGCGGAAGAACTCGCCGCCCATGCGGCGGGCGAGGCCCAGGTAGAACTCGGCGTCGCCGGCGGCCTGGATGAACTCCGGCGTGCCGGGATCGGCGACGACCAGCTCGAAGCCGGCCGGCGTCATGGTCTTGGCCATGGTGAGAATCACGTCGGGCTGGCTGGGAGCGAACAGGATCTTCCTGGCCATGGTCTCTCTCCTCACTGCTGGGCGAGCGGGATCGTCGCGGTCACCACGGGCTCCGTGCTGACGACGCGAGTCGTGTGCCCCTGGCCGGTGGTGTCCTCGACCAGCCGGGCGTCGCCGGGCCCGAACACGTGCTTGGAGCCGTCACCCAGTCCGATCTCGAGCTGGCCCGACAGGATGACGACGAACTGCCGGCGCGGCGCCGGGTGCCAGTCGAGGAAGCGGCCCACTGGCCACACGCTGAACGAGATCTGGGTCGTGGGCAATCCCTTGAGCCACTCGTCCTTCTTCTCGATGTTGATCGTCTCGATCCGCCCCTGTCCATCCGGACCCGTATACAGCCGGAACGTTCCCATGACGTCCTCCCATCGGCCTCGCTGAATCCGTCCGGGATGCTAGCATACGAAGCCAACCGATGACCGACTCGACGCCCGGCCCCACGTCCCACAGCTTCTTCTCCCAGCGGCTGCGCCTGCACTACGTCGACTGGGGGAACGTGAGCAAGCCGCCGCTGCTGATGCTGCACGGTGGCCGCGACCACTGTCGTAACTGGGACTGGACGGCCGCCGCCCTGCGCGAGGACTGGCACGTCATCGCCCCCGACCTGCGCGGCCACGGCGACAGCCAGTGGTCGACGGACGCCAACTACTCGATGGCCGGCTACATCTACGACCTCGCCCAGCTCATCCACCAGCAGAAGCTGGCGCCGGTGACGATTCTCGCTCACTCGCTCGGCGGCAACATCACGCTGCGCTACGCCGGCCTCTACCCGGAGACCGTGGCCAGGCTGGTGGTCATCGAGGGGCTCGGCCCCGGCCCCGCCCGGCTGGCCGAGTACGCGGCCCGGACGATCGTCACGCGCTTCGACGAGTGGATTCAGGAACAGCGGGGGCTGGCCGGGCGGCTGCCGCGCCGGTACGCCACCATCGAGGACGCCTTCAAGCGCATGCAGGACGAGAACAAGCACCTGACGGCCGCCCAGGCCCGCCACCTCACCGAGCACGGCGTCAACCAGAACGAGGACGGCACCTACTCCTGGAAGTTCGACAACTACGTGCGCGCGTTTCCGCCCTACGACATGTCGCGGCGGGACATCCAGCTCCTGTGGTCGCGCATCACCTGCCCCACGCTGCTGCTGCACGGCCGCGAGAGCCGCTGGGCCGGCGACCCGGCCGCCGATGGGCGCGCCGCCCACTTTCCCAACGCCCGCGTCGTCGGCATCGAGCGAGCGGGCCACTGGCTGCACCACGACCAGCTCGACGAGTTCCTGCGAATCGTGCGCGGCTTTCTCTCGGAAAGGTGAAAGAGATCACGATGACGACGACGATCAACCTGGACGAGCTCAAGACCCACATCGGGCGCAAGGTGACGGCCAGCGACGTGCTGCACGCCGGCCCCGCCAACCTGCTCCGGCTGGCCTTTGGCCGCCCCGAGCCCGAGTACAAGGCCGGCGACCCGCTGCCGCCGGCGTGGCTGGCACTCTACTTCCTACCCCAGTATCGGCCCGAGGAGCTGCGGCCCGACGGCAGCCCCCGCGATGCCGGCGTGGTGCCGCCGATGCCGTTCCCCCGGCGGATGTTCGCCGGCGAGCGCGTGCGCTTCCACCGGCCGCTGCGCATCGGCGAGGCCGTGCGCCGCGAGATCGAGCTGGCCGACATCAGCGTCAAGCACGGTGGCACCGGCACGCTGGTCTTCGCCACCGTGGTCAACCGCGTGTTCGGTCCCGACGGCCTCGCCCTGGAAGACGAGCGCCGCACGGTCTTTCGCGAGGAGGTCAAGGCCGGCGAGGGCAACCAGGCGCCGCGGCGCGAGCCGGCACCCACGGAGGTGCCATGGCGCCGGCGGATCACGCCCGACCCCGTGCTCCTGTTCCGCTTCTCGGCGCTGACCTTCAACAGCCACCGCATCCACTACGATCTCGGGTGGGCGACGAAGACCGAGGGCTACCCGGGCCTGGTCGTGCACGGCCCGCTGACGACGACGCTGCTGATCGACTTCGCCCGCGACAGCAACCCCGGCCGCGTCCTGCGCAGCTACGCCACCCAGGCTCGGGCGCCGCTCTTCGACACCGCGCCGTTCGAGCTGCGCGGCCGGCCGACGGCCGACGGGCGCGGGTGCGAGCTGTGGGCCGTCACTCCGGAGGGCACGGTGGCCATGAGCGCGGAGGTCGAGCTTGCTTCGTGACGTCCCCCACGGCGGCTACCGGTTCCTGCCCGGCATCCCGGCCTTCTCGTCCGGCGTCGTGGCCCAGCCGGGCTGGGAGATCGTGCACGCGACGCTGACCGCCCCGGTGCCCTGGCGCGAGGGGTTCGCGCGCATCGACCGCCACCTGCGCGAGGTCGGGCGTCCGCGCACCGCGCTGTGCGGCATCATGCTGCGCAGCCCGGCCCCGTTCACCTTCGACGGCTTCGACGGCTTCAACGAGGGCTACCGGGCACTCCTGGCCGCGTGGGGCATCCTCGTCGACGGCGAGAACCCCATCCCCCGCACCAACGTGGCCCCGGTCGTCGGCGCCCCCCACGAGCCGTCGCTCTACGCCTTCGACTACACCGTGGCCGGCGCCACCCCGCAGCCGACCTTCGTGGTGGCCGGCGCCGGTGAGTTGCGCGGCACCGCCCGCGGCCCCGAGGGCATCGTCCGACGCGGCGAGACGTCGCCGGAGGCCATGCGCGAGAAGGCCCGCTTCGTGATGGGGATCATGCAGGACCGGATGTGGGCGCTGGGCGGCGCCTGGAACCGGATCACCATGCTCGATGTGTACACGGCGCATCCGATCCACGGCCTGGTCGAGGACGAGATCCTGCGCCTGGCGGGGCCGGCGGCGATCCACGGCGTGCGCTGGTATCCGAGCCGCCCGCCGATCCAGGGGCTGGAGTTCGAGCTCGACATGCGCGGCGTCGGACGGGAGCTCGCGCTGTAGCTCCAGCTCAGGCCCGAGCTAGCCCCGCGACGGTGGGCGGCATGGCGCTTGAACACTAGCGGGCCGAGATGCCGCATCGACGACTGCCCGCCGGCGCGGAACCGTGCGCCGACGGTGGCGCACACTTCCGCGTCTGGGCGCCCCCGCGCCCGGGCGCTAGAGGTCATCACGCAGCCGGGGACCGTCGTGGAGCTGGAGCGCGAGGGAAACGGCTACTTCTCCGGCGCCGCGCCGACGCCGCGCGCCGGCGCCCGCTACCGCTACCGCCTCGACGGCGACCGAGCGCCTACCCCGACCCGGCCTCGCGCTTCCAGCCGGAGGGCCCGCACGGCCCGTCCGAGGTCGATCGACCCCGCCGCGTTCGCGTGGACCGACGCCGGCTGGCAGCGGCGTCCGCCGCGACGGCCAGGTGCATCTACGAGATGCACGTCGGCACGTTCACGCCGCGAGGGGACCTGGGCGGCCGCGGCCGCGCGAGCTGCCGGAGCTCGCCGACGCTCGGCATCACGGTGCTCGAGGTCATGCCGGTCGCCGAGTTCCCCGGCCGCTTCGGCTGGGGCTACGACGGCGTCGACCTGTTCGCCCCGACGCGGCTCTACGGCACGCCCGGACGACTTCCGCGCGCTTCGTCGATCGCGCCCACGCCGCTGGGCCTCGGCGTCATCCTCGACGTCGTCTACAACCACCTCGGCCCGGACGGCAACTACCTGCGAGCAGTTCGCCGCCGGCCTACTTCACCGACCGGTACACGACCGACTGGGGCGAGGCGCATCAACTTCGACGGCGCCGGACAGCGGCCCGGTGCGCGAGTTCTTCGTCGCCAACGCCGGCTACTGGATCGACGAGTTCCACCTCGACGGCCTGCGCCTCGACGCGACGCAGCACGATCTTCGACGACTCGCCCGGACCACATCCTGGCCGCGATCGGCCGGCGCGGCCGCGAGGCGGCCGGCGCGGCGCGGCGATCGTCGCTCGTCGGCCGAGAACGAGCCGCAGAGACGCGCCTGGTCCGCCCGCTCGAGCAGGGCGGCTACGGCCTCGACGCGCTGTGGAACGACGACTTCCACCACACCGCGCCGGTCGCGCTGACCGGCCGCAACGAGGCCTACTACACCGACTACCGCGGCACGCCCGCAGGAGTTCGTCTCCGCCGCCAAGTACGGCTACCTCTACCAGGGCCAGTACTACCCCTGGCAGAAGCAAGCGGCGCGGCACGCCCGGCGTTCGACCTGCCGCCGGCGGCGTTCGTCAACTTCCTCCAGAACCACGACCAGGTCGCCAACTCCGGCCGCGGCGAGCGGCTGCCACGCGCTCGACGAGCCCGGGCCGCTACCGGGCGATGACGGCCCTGCTGCTGCTCGGCCCGGCGACGCCGATGCTGTTCCAGGGGCAGGAGTTCGCCGCGTCCAGCCCGTTCCTCTACTTCGCCGACCACAAGCCGGAGCTGCGCCGAGCTGGTCCGCAAGGGCCGGGCCGAGTTCCTCGCCCAGTTCCCGCAGCCTCGCGACCGCCCGAGACTGCCGACGCCGGCTGCCCGACCCGCAGCGACCCGGCGACGTTCGAGCGCTGCAAGCTCGACTTCGCGCGAGCGCGAGCGGCACGCGCCGGCCTACGCGCTGCACCGCGACCTGCTGCGGCTGCGCCGCGAGGACCCGGCGTTCGCGAGCCCAGGCCGGCGGCGGCGTCGACGGCGCGGTGCTCGGGCCGGAGGCGTTCGTGCTGCGCTTCTTCGGCGACGACCGGCGGCGCGACCGGCTGCTGCTCGTCAACCTCGGCCGCGACCTGCACCTCGACCCGGCTGCCCGAGCCGCTGCTCGCGCCGCCGGCGGGCCACGCGCTGGGACGGTGCTGCTGGTCGAGCGAGGACCCGCGCTACGGCGGCGACGGCACGCCGCCGCTGGACGCCGCGGACGGCTGGCACATCCCCGGCGAGGCCGCCGTCGTGCTGGCCGTGCGAGCCGCGGCCGCCGTCGTCGAGACCGCGCAGTCGCGAGAGTCGGCACGGCGCCGGAGTGGAAGCGGCTGCACGTCGGCGAGCATGCACTGGAGTGACCCTGACCACGGCGTCGATGCCGCTGGACCCGGCGGCGACCGATCGCCGCCGAGCTGGCCGCCGGCGAGCCGCTCGCTCGACGCCCTGACCGCGAGTGGCTGGTCACCAACGGCCTGGGCGGCTACGCCTCCGGCACCGTCGCCGGCGTCGCCACGCGCCGCTACCACGGCCTGCTCGTCGCCGCCCTGCCGGCGCCGCTCGGCCGCATCGTGATGCTCAACCACCTCTCCGAGCACGTCCGCCTGCCGGACGGCGCGCACCGTGCGGCTCGGCGGCGAGGAGCGCGTCGGCGGCCGGCGCTCGATCGCACGGCGCCGAGCACCTCACCGAGTTCCGCCTGGAGGCCGGCCTGCCGGTCTGGCGCTACGAGGTCGACGGCTTCGTCCTCGAGAAGCGGCTGCTGCCTGCCCCACCGGCAGAACACCGTCCACGTCAGCTACCGGCTGCTCGAGGGCGACGGCCCGGTGCGGCTGAAGCTGCCGCCGCTCGGTCCACTTCCGCGGCGCACGACGACCCGGTCAGTCGACCGCCTCGGCGGCGCCGTACGGCCTCACCGCCATCGGACGACCGCTACGAGACTGCGCCGGCCGGGCAGCAGCTGCCGCCGCTGCGGCTGCGGCTGCGACGGCGAGCGGCCGGCGTTCACCGATCGAGCGCGCCAGAGTCGCGCGAGGTGCCTCTACCGCGTCGAGGAGCAGCCGCGGCTACGACGTCGCAGGGCGCGCTGTGGAGCCCCGGGCTACTTCCGCGCCGACCTGGCGCCGGCGAGCGCCGGCCACGCTGGTCGCCTCGACCGAGCCCTGGGACGCGGTCGACGCGCCGTCGCCGGCGCGAGGCGCTGCGACGGCCGAGCGCGAGCGCCGGCGGCGGCTGATCGCCGCGGCGCCCGCGGCCGCCCGCGACGGGGTCGGCGGCCGAGCTGGTGCTGGCCGCCGACCAGTTCCTCATCACGCCGGCCGGCCGCGTCGAGGACGCCGCCCGCGCCGCGCGCGGCCGGCGACGAGGTCCGCACGGTCATCGCCGGCTACCACTGGTTCACCGACTGGGGCCGCGACACCATGATCAGCCTCGAGGGGCTGACGCTGACCACCGGCCGGCACCCGAGGCCGGCTACATCCTCCGCACCTTCGCCCACCACGTCCGCGACGGCCTGATCCCCAACTGCTTCCCCGAGGGCGAGAACGAGGGCCTCTACCACACCGCCGACGCCACCCTGTGGTTCTTCCACGCCGCTCGACCGCTACGTCGACGCGACCGGCGACCGCGCGACGCTGCGGCTGCTGCTGCCGAAGCTGCGCGACATCGTCGAGCACCACCTGCGCGGCACGCGGTTCGGCATCGGCGTCGATCCGGCCGACGGCCTGCTGCGCAGGGGGCGCGAGGGCTATCAGCTGACCTGGATGGACGCCAAGGTCGACGACTGGGTGGTGACGCCGCGGCGCGGCAAGGCGGTGGAGATCAACGCGCTCTGGTACAACGCCCTGCGGCTGCTCGAAGGCTGGCTGCGCGACGGAGCGACGGCGACGCGGCCGCCGCCGCCGGTGCGGCGACGCCGGCAGCGCGTGCCGCGAGTCGTTCAACGGCGCTTCTGGTACGAGGCGGGCGGCTACCTGTACGACGTCGTCGACGGCCGAGAGGGCGGCGACGACCCGGCGTGCCGGCCGAACCAGGTCTTCGCGATCTCGCTCGACCACCCGGTGCTGGACGCGGCCGCTGGGAGCCGGTGCTGGACGTGGTGCGCGAGCGGCTGCTGACGCCGGTCGGGCCTGCGCTCGCTCGCCCCGGGCCACCCCGACTACAAGGCGCAGCTACTACGGCGACCTGCGCGCGCGCGACGCGGCCTACCACCAGGGCACGGTCTGGGCGCTGGCTGATCGGCCCGTTCATCGACGCCTGGCTGCAAGGTGCACCCGGACGACCGCGCGGGGCGCCGACGGCTTCCTCGACGGGCTTCGCCGCCACCTGGGCGAGGCGTGCGTCGGCTCGATCAGCGAGGTCTTCGACGCCGAGGCGCCGTACACGCCCCGCGGCTGCGTCGCCCAGGCGTGGAGCGTGGCCGAGGTGCTGCGGGTCTGGCTGAAATGCCACGCGATATCGCTGGCATCGACCTTGCCGCTCAGTATCGAAAGCTCGCAAGGAGGAAACCCATGGCAGACGATCGACGGACCATCATGACCGGTCTTTTCCGGGACCGGGATAGTGCGGAGCGCGCGTACGGAACGCTGACCAGCCGCGGCTACGGCAGCGACGACGTGAGCCTGCTGATGTCTGATGATACCCGGCGGCGGCTCTTCAGCGGGGACGAGGATCGGCGCACGAGTTGGGCACCAAGGTGGCCCAGGGAGCGGGAGCGGGCGCCGTGGCCGGTGGCGGGCTGGGCGCCCTGCTCGCCGGCCTCGCCGCGTGGGCATCGCGGTGCCGGGCCTGCCGATCATCGCGATGGGAACGCTGGCAGCGGCGCTGACGGGCGCCGGCACCGGTGGCGCCATCGGCGCGATCATCGGCGGCCTCATCGGGTACGGGATCGGAGGACCGCGCACGCCTGTACGACCGGGGCGTGCGCGAGGGCGGCATCGTGATGGGGGTCACTCCGCGCTCGCCCCAGGACGCCGAGTACTTCGAGCGCGAGTGGACCAGTTGCGGCGCCGAGCAGATCTACTGCCCGCCGCTCCGCGGACGCGACGCCGCGTAAGCGTACGACGACACATGGAGGATGAAATGACGACCAAGCGAGTTCTCGGGATGACCACCGGCCTGCTCTTGCTGGGAGCGACCATGGCCTCTGCCCAGGCCCCGGCGACGATGGGCCATCACAGCATGGAGGGCCAAGTCACCAAGGTCGACGCCAAGAAGGGCTGGGTCGACGTCAAGACCTCGGAGGGGTCGATGAAGCTGCACTTCCCTCCGGCGGCGTTGGCCAGCGTCAAGAAGGGTGACTCCGTCACTGTCGACCTTGGACTGAAGAATAACGGGCCCGCACCGAGCGGGTCGATGAAGTCGACCCCGAAGTGACCGTCGGGGGGGTCGCCCGCCGAGGGCGGCCCCTCACTTACGCGGTGGCATCTCGATGTCGCTACGCTTGAGGAGGTAGTCGAGGCCACCGACCCGGTACCACCGATACCCGAATGCCTCGAGCAACAGGTGATGCTGGCCGTCCTTGCCGGCGTTGCTGTGGTCCTCGGTCAGTAGATTCACCAGCACGCGGCCCTCGCGGTCGGGCAGCCCGGTGGCGAACGCCACCTCCCGCGGCGTGTCCGACAGGTTGTGCACGAACAGCACCGAGTTGTTGCGCCAGTCGTAGCGCAGGGCGAGAACGGCCGGGTCGCGGATCGGCAGGATCACGAAGTCGCCCCAGCCGACCTCGGACCTCCTTGCGCATCCGGACGATGCGCTCGGTCCAGTTGAGGAGCGACTTCGGGTCTCGTCGCTGGGCGGCGGCATTCACGTGGTGATAGC
This sequence comes from uncultured Candidatus Rokubacteria bacterium, assembly GCA_963827505.1. Taxonomy (GTDB): domain Bacteria; phylum Methylomirabilota; class Methylomirabilia; order Rokubacteriales; family CSP1-6; genus AR5. Next base: position 945,734 of record CAWHBD010000002.1, read on the forward strand.
GGCAAAAGCCGATGCCAATGAACCGGGAGGAGGAGGATCATCGAAGTACCAGGCGAGTTGCGTCGGCTCGGCCGCGGCCCCGGTGGAGCCCGCCAGGTCGGATGCGAAATCAGCGGGTGGCCGCGAAGATCCGCTTGACGTTCTCCTCGGAGAAGAACTCCGCAGGGGAGGTGACCCCCGCATTGACGCGGGCGAAGCCGTCCATCGCTTCCTGGTTCCCGTGCGCCGCCTGGAGAAGCTGCTGCAGCTCGGGCGGTGGAGGCTCCAGTGAGGCGAATCCCGCGGTGAACTCGTACATCGGCAGGACGTGCCCGTCGCGCGCCGCTCGATAGTCGGCCATCGCCTCCTGGAACGGGCGCCGACCTGAGTACGCCTCGTCCAGCGCCCGGACGCACAGCTCGGCATCCCGGAAGGCGTCCTGGATCCCCTGCGCCGTGATGAAGTCCTTGTTGTACCCGGCGTCGCCCACCAGCGCCCACCCGGGCCCGAAGGGCTTTCGGAAGAATCCAGGCACGGCCATGCCGGCGAACCGCTCCTCGCGGCGCGCCCTCCGGAGGCGATCCGAAAGGTCCGGCGCAAGGTCGATCACCTTGAGGAAGTTGCCCTCGATGTCCGCCTTGTTCGACTCGAACTCCGAATACGGCCAGCCTCCGATGACCAGCGTGAGACCGTCGTTGGTCGGCCACGCCGCGAACCCGCGGTGCGGCCGGCTGTAGGCCCGGAATCGACCGTCGACCGGCATCCCGCTCCAGTACGAGTAGTAGGCGACGAGGAGGGGTGCCATCTCTCGGTACCGCTCCGCATTCACGGCCCGCGCGACGAGCGAGTGAAGCCCGTCGGCACCGACCACGACACGCGCCTGCTCGGCCACCGACGCGCCACCCCGGCCGCGCCCGCGGATGCCGGCCACCCGGTCGCCGTCGAAAACGATCTCCTCCACCGTGAACCCTTCCCGGACTTCGACCCCGGCGGCGGAGGCGGCGTCCACCAGGATCTTGTCGAGCACCGTCCGGCGCGGCGCATAGGCGACGTCCGCGCGATCCGTTCCGGGGAACCCGGTGAGGGTGAACGGGCCGAAATCGAAGGCGTACGTGTCGATGGCCGGACATCCGGTCGCGATGACACCGTCGAGCAGACCCCATCGCCTCAGCGCACCGACCCCGGGTGGATGGATGAGGTGGGTGGACACGGTGTCGCTCGGGAACGTCGCGCGGTCGACCGCGAGCACCCGGTAGCCCTTGCGCGCGAGCAGCATGGCCGTCGGGGCGCCCGCACAGCGCGCGCCGACCACGATGGCGTCGTACCCGCGGGCGCTCATTCAGCGCTCTCCGAGGGCGTCGCGTCGATCCGCCGCAGTCGCTCGTGTCTCGTCGCTTCCATACGTCCCTCCTGGCGGTGCTCGATCGAATCTGGCTCCAGGCTACGGAGCCGCGGGCGTCTCGGCTTCGGGGAGAGCACTCACCGCGCAGGCGGGGGCCGGGTGGGGGTTTTCCCTCACCCGGTCGGGCGGACCACCTCGTTCTCGTAGGCCCAGGCCGTCGCGGCAGCGCGGGAGGGGACGTCGAGCTTCGTCAGGATGTTGCCGACGTGGCGCTCGACCGTCTTGACGCTGAGGGAGAACGCGTCGGCGACCTCCTTGTTGGACTTGCCGGCCGCGACCAGACGCAGCACCTGGACCTCACGGGACGTGAGACCGTTGGGGCCGGCGTCGGCCCGATGGGCCAGGAGCGCGTCGACCCGGACGATGTCGGGGCCAGCGCCCAGGCCCTCGTAGACCGCCCGCGCCGCCTCGAGCTCCATCCGCCCCCCCGCCCGATCGCCGAGCGCGCGGCAGGCGAGGCCCAGCAGCTCGCGGGCGCGAGCCACGGCGTGCGGGATCTCGAGCGCCTGCCATTCCTTCCAGGCGAGCCGCAGCCGCACCAGCGCCTCGCGCGGGTTCCCGGCGGCCAGCTCGAGGACGCCCTGGGCTTGCGCGGAGCTCGCCCGCAGCACGTCGATGGGGAACCTCACGGCGATCTCCGCGAGCTCGGCGCAGGCCGCGCGGGCTCCTTCGTGGTCGCGTCCGGCCAGCAGGATCTCGACCCTGGCCGGCAGGAATCGGGCGCGCCCGAGCGGCTCGACCGTCTCGCCGAGCGCGCGCCCGATGGCCGCAGCCGCCGCGCGCGTGCGCCCCCGTGCCAGCCACAGCAGCGCGAGGCCCGGCTGCGGCTCAGCGCCGGCCCGGCTGGCGCTGCGATAGGCCGTCTCGGCGGCGTCGAGCTCCCCCCGCAGCCGGAGGATCTCGCCTTGCTGGTAGAACGCAGCGCCGGACGGGTACTTGCCGATGCCCTCCGTGTGCTGCCGGCAGGCCCGGCGAGCCTCGGCCAGCGCGTCCGCCCATGCGCCCTGGAGCTGCAGGATCTCGGCGCGATGCACCAGGCACGTCGTGGTGAAGACCACCATCTGGCGCTGCTCCTTGCACCAGCGGCCGAGCGCGGCCGTCCACTCGCGCGCGCGACCGAGCGCGTGGACGCGCTGGCAGTAGTTGATCACGCTGCAGTAGACCAGACCGGTCATCATCGGAGACAGCTCGCCGGACATGACCTCGACCATCGCCTCGTCGAGCAGCGCGAACCCCTCCTCGACCCGGCCCATCTCGAGGAGCGTCCGCCCCTCCACGTGCCGCGCGGCCGCGACCAGGTCACGGTCGCCGAGACGGGTGCCGAAGCCGGTCGCCTCGCGGGCGGCCGCGCGCGCGCGCTCCCACTCGCCCGCCTGGAGATGCTGCTCCGCGACGGGGAGCAGCAGATACCCCTCCTCCACCGCCTCGGTTCCCTCCTCACCGAGCAGCCGCTGCCCCCGCGCCAACCATCCGGTCGCGGCGCCGCTCTTGCCGGTCAGGAGAAGGCGGAGGCCGATCCAGAATGCGCAGCGGGCCGCGCTCCTGCCGTCGCCCGCGTCCCGGTATGCTCGGTGGGCGCGCTCCAGCGCGCGCTCGAACTCCGTCTCGCGTCCGATCAGGAACGCCGCGTTCGCCAGCCGCTCGAGGTCCCCCGGGCGCAGGGTGTTCTCGCGATCGGCCAGCAACAGGAGCTCGTGGGCGTGTTTCCACGCGCGGCGGTCGTACGCTCGCCGGCCGCGATCCAGGTATCTCTCCGACATGGAACCAGCATGAACTGAAGCGCCCCGAGGTCAAGAGGCGGCGCCAGTTCAACCCCGAGGCACCGCCGGCCGTCGCAGGAACCAGAAGGCCACACACCCCGCCAGGTAGGACGCGATCGACAGGATGAACGCCAGCCGGTAGCTTCCGGACAGGTCGAAGATCAGGCCGCTCGCCCACGCTCCGACGGCGGCGCCGATTCCGGTGCCGATCGAGATCACGCCGAGAATCGCCCCCAGGTGGCGCCCCTGGAACAGGTCGGCCGTCTTGGCGGTGATCATCGGCCCGCGCGCACCCCACGTAAGGCCGAAGAAGCAGGCGTGGATCCACAGCAGCCACGTCTGGTCCGCGCTCGTGATGAACAGCGCGGCGATGACGCCAACGATCGAGATGCCGTAGGCGATGATGGCCGAGACCTCCCGGCCCACGTAGTCGGAGATGGTGCCGGTGAAGATGGTGCCGGCCACGGACAGGAAGCTGCCCATCCCCAGTACGCTCGCCGCGTGCAGGGTGTCGAACCCCAGGTCGGCGGCGAAGGCGAGCTGGTGCAGCGAGACGAAGAAGCTGCCGAGCCCGGTGAGCAGATAGACGAGGAACAGCAGCCAGAAGTGCGGCGTCGCCATCGCCTCCGCCAGGGTCCAGTCCGGCGCGCCCGTCGTCGGCGCCGCCACCTCCCGCGCCACCGGCGCCGCACCACCCCCGCGGAAGAACTGCGCGAGCGGCAGGATCACGATCGTCATGAACACCGCCAGCACCAGGTACGCGCGCCGCCAGCCCACCGTGGTGATGAGGTACTGTACGACCGGCACCGAAGCCGCCCGTCCGAAGCCGTTGGCCGCCTGCACGATCGACAGCACGAGCCCGCGCTTGTGGACGAACGCGCGGGAGATCATCGGCGTGAGCACCACCAGGCCCAGGCAGTTGGCGCCCACTGTCATGACCACGCCGTACAGCGCGATCAGGTGCCACAGTGCGGTCACCTGCGCGCTCAGGGCGAGGCCGGCCGCCAGCAGCACGCCGCCCATCATCACGAGCCGCCGCGGCCCTACCCGATCGACGAGCACGCCCACCGCCGGCGAGCTGGCACCCGTGAGGAGCTGCGAGGCCGAGTAGGCGAGCGAGGCCTCCGCCCGCCCCCAGCCGAAGGCGGCGAGGAAGGCGACGAAGAAGACGGGGTACGAGTGCATCAGCCCGGCGGAGACCGCGAACGTGATGAACCCCGCCGCGACGAGGCCCCAGCCCGTCGACGAACGACCGATCAGCGACACTCGGAGACGACTACCCGAGGAAATCGCGGCAGAGCGTCTCCCACATGATCGCCGAGAGCTTCAAGCTCTCGGTGTCCACGCGCTCGTTGTGGCCGTGGAACATCACCGGGTACTCGGTGTACGGGATGCGCGTGGAGTGCAGGCCGAAGCCGTAAGACGGGATGCCTTTCCAGCGGAAGAACTTGGCGTCGGTGCCGCCGGTGGTGATGGCGGGCACCACCCGGCTGTCCGGCATCAACCGCTTGGAGACGCGGGAGATGGCCGCCATCAGGGGCGTGTCGGTCGGCGACACGCTGCCACCGCGCTTGCGGTCGGCCGGCGTCTCGATCGTCACCCGGTCGGCGAGGTTGCCGAGCGCCTCCTTGATCATCGCCTCGACCTCGTGCTGCTCGATGCCGGGCAGCGAGCGGATGTCGACGTCCAGATCCACGCGGTCGGGAATGACGTTCACCTTCGTCCCCCCGTGGGCGATGTTCGGCGAGAACGTCGTGTGCGTGCAGGCGTGGGCCTCGCGGGCCAGGGCCAGGTTGTCGAGGTCGCGCGCCGTCTCCCACACCCGGTCGGGATCGGTCAGCGCCTCGGTCAGTCCGGGCTCGAGGTCGAGCGCCTCGATGTACCCACGCCAGGCATCCAGGATGCGCGCCTTCGGCCGGTACTCGGCCAGCCGCTGGATGACCTTGGCGGCAGTGACGAGCGCGTTGTCGGTCCGGAACGGGCGCGAGCCGTGGCCGGGTGTGCCGCGCACGATCAGGCGGCGCCAGTTGCCGCCCTTCTCGCCCACCGTGACCTTCAGCGTGTGGCCCGACTTCGTCGGGATCGGTACCCCGCCGCTCTCGGTGATGACGTAGTCGCACTTCACGGCATCCGCGTGGTGCTCGACCAGGTGGCCGGCGCCCAGGAACCCCCCGGCCTCCTCGTCGGCCACGGCCAGGTAGATCAGCGTGCCGCGCGGCTTCCATCCGCTCGCCGCCATCCGCCGCATGGCCACGGCCATCGTGGCGGTCAGGTTCAGCATGTCGATGGCGCCGCGGCCCCACACGATGCCGTCGACGAGGTCGCCGGCGAAGGGATCGCGCTGCCATCCGGAGGCGTTCACCGGCACCACGTCGGTGTGGCCCATCAGCAGGAGCGTGGGCGCCTTGGGGTCGGTCCCCTCGAGGCGCGTGATGAGGCTCATCCGGCCGGGCTCGGAGGTGTAGCGCTCGCACGAGAGTCCCGATCCGGCGAAGTACGCCTCGAGCGCGTCCACGCTGCGGTCCTCGTGGCCGGAGGTCGCCTCGCCGGTGTTGACGCAGCCGTTGCGGATCAGCGTGCGGAGCAGCTCGGTGGCCTCGGTCTCGACCGCGACGTCTTCACGCATGAGGAGCCTCCTGGCGCCGGAGATGATAGCATCGCCCCGGTGTCCGGCACCGTCGCCGCGCTCGCGCTGTCCAGTGCCCTCCTCTCGTCGGCGGCGACGATCTTCATCCGTCAGGGTCTGCGCGGCTACGGCCCCTACACCGGCGTGTGGATCAACATGCTCGTCGGCAGCGTGTGCCTCTGGGTCGGCGTGCTCTTCACCGGCGGGATCGGGCAGCCGACGCTGACCGCCTTCGCCCTCTTCGTACTGGCCGGGCTGATCGGCACGGTGGCGGGCCGGGTGCTGCGCTTCTTCGCCATCGAGGCGGTGGGGGCCTCCATCACCGGCGCCTTCATGAACGTGACGCCGCTGGTCTCGTCGGGGCTGGCCATCCTGCTGCTCGGCGAGCACGTCACCATCCCCATCGTGGCCGGCACGCTCGTCATCGTGGCGGGGGCGACGCTGCTCTCCACCGGCGGCCGCAGCCTGGGCGTGCGCCCCGCGCAGCTCTGGCTGCCGATCCTCTCGGCCACGTGCTTCGGCATCGTGGCGATCTTGCGAAAGATCGCGCTCGGCGGCATGGCGCCGGTACCGGGGACGGCGGTGAACGTCACCACGGCGCTCGTGGTGTTCACGGGGTTCCTGCTGGCCTCCGGCCAGCGCGACGCGATGATCTGCCGGGGCCCCAGCCTGCTCTACTTCCTGGCCGCCGGCGTCACCGAGAACCTGGGGGTGTTCCTGGTCGTCCTCGCCCTCAGCATTGGCAGCGTGAGCGTCGTCTCCCCGCTCACCAACGTCACCCCGCTCTTCGTCATCCTCTTCTCCATGCTCTTCCTGCGCGGCGTCGAGACCCTGAACGCCCGCGTCGTCGCCGGCGCCGCCCTCATCGTCGTCGGCGCCATCCTCATCACCGCCCTCGGCGGCCGCTGAGCCGGTTGCGGAAGTAGGACCAGAGGGGGTAGGAGACCCTAGCCCTCGCGGCAACCGTGGTCATCGCGACAGCAAGCCTCGTCATACTTTTCGCGGTATCTAGACGCGCACGACCGATCGTGTACGAGTCGGCTGGATCTCCCCCCTACGTTCCTCCTCCAGACGTGGAATTTCGCGATCGAGGGGGTCGCTTCGGCCCTCCATGAGGTTGACCACCTCTTGCTCCCGCGCTACGGTGCGCCCGTGCGCTCGCGGTCTTCCAGCGTCACCGAGTACCACGAGCCGCACGAGAGCGAGGCACGCCACATGGCGGACAGGTCGGGGAACGGGCTCCTGGTGGCAGGCATGGTCTTGAGCGTCATCGGTCTCTGCATCGTGCTCATCAAGGTCTGGCACGTCCCGGCCTACTGGGTTCCCCTGATGGCCGGGCTGGCCCTCATCTTCATGGGCCTCATCCGCCGCCTGGTGGGCGGGGGCTCGCGCGAGGACCCTCGCTGAACTGAAGGCTGGCCGGCCGGCCGCGTTCCGGAGTACCATCCGGCTCAACAAAGGAGCCCGTCATGGCCATGCAGCAGGACCGGCTGATCTCCGGCGACAACCACATCGACCTCACCTACTGCCCGCCCGATCTCTGGTCCGCGCAGGCACCCAACAAGTGGAAGCTGCTGGCGCCCCGCACCGAGCTGCTGGACGACGGGCTGCACTGGTTCGTCGAGGCTCAGGACAAGGGCATGTGGAACGGCGTCGGCCCCGGCTTCCTGCCCTACACCAAGGGCAGCTTCGCGCACATCGACGAGATGAGGGACGCCGGCTTCGAGTGGAACTACCAGCCCGGTGCCAAGCCGCGGCCGACCACGCCCGAGATGCGGCTGGCCGATCTCGACCGTGACGGGCTCGACGCCGAGATCATCTACGGCTGCCTGATGATCAACGAGATGATCGCCGACCCCGGCCTGCGCATGTGGTGCGACCGCGTGTACAACGACTGGGCGGCCGACTTCGCCAGGCGCTCCGATCCCAATCGCGTGTTCCCGCTGGCCATCGTGCCCAACAACGATCCGATCGAGGCGGCGGCCGAGGTGCGACGCTGCGCCAAGCTGGGGCTGCGCGGTGGCGACCTCGCCTTCAAGCGCATGAGCTTGCCGCTCTATCACCACGGCTGGTACCCGCTGTGGGAGGCCGCCGCCGAGTGCCGCTTCCCGATCTCGTTCCACTCCACCGGGTTCAAGGCCATCCGCGCCCCCGACGACCCGAAGATGGAGAAGGAGTACTTCACCCAGTACCGTCTGGTGCGCTCCTCGCTGTTCCAGCTCGACACCATGGAAGTCCTGGTGTCGATCCTGGCCTCGGGAGCCTGCGAGCAGTACCCGGACTTCAACTTCGTGCTGGGCGAGTCGGGAGTGACGTGGCTGCCCTACGTGTTCGATCGCCTCGACACCGAGTACGAGGACCGGGCCCGCAGCCTCGGCTTCAAGCTCCGGCCCAGCGACTACTTCCGGCGGCAGGGGTTCGTGACGTACCAGCAGGACAACTACCTGGAGCCGATCGTGCCGCTCATCGGCGAGGACAACATCATCTGGGGTGCCGACTACCCGCACCCGGACTGCCTGTGGCCCAACTCGCGCACTATCCTCGAGAAGAACCTCAGTAGCTTCTCCGACCGCGTGCGTCGCAAGATCACCTCCGAGAACGTCGCCCGGCTCTACAACCTGCGCTAGAAAGGGACCCCTGATGACGACCGCGCTCGAGATTCCCTCGCTCAAGGACAAGGTCTCGCCCGAGGAGTGGGCCATCCGCGTCGACCTGGCCGCGTCGTATCGGCTGGTGGCCCGCTTCGGGTGGGAAGACCTGGTCTTCACGCACATCAGTGCGCGCGTGCCCGGCAGCCACGACCAGTTCCTGATCAACCCCTACGGGCTGTTCTTCGACGAGATCACGGCTTCCAGCCTAGTGAAGATCGGCCTCGACGGCCAGAAGATCGGCGACTCGCCGTTCCCGGTGAACGCGGCTGGCTTCGTCATCCACAGCGCCATCCACGCCGCCCGCCACGACGCCCTGTGCGTGCTCCACACCCACACGGTGAACGGCGTGGCCGTCTCCGCCCAGCACGGCGGCCTGCTGCCGCTGTCCCAGCACTCGATGGCCGTCCTCGGCAGCCTCGGCTACCACGACTTCGAGGGCCCGGCCACGCGCGACGACGAGAAGCCGCGCCTGGTCGCGGACCTCGGCACCAACGTCCACCTCATCTTGAAGAACCACGGCCTCATCACCGTCGGCGAGACGGTCGCCGAGGCCTTCACGCGCATGTACTACCTGGAGGCCTCCTGCGCCATCCAGGTCCGCGCCCAGGCCGGCGGCGGTGAGCTGACCCATGTCAGCAAGGAAGTGCTGGACGCCTCCTACGCGACGATGCAGGGCGGCGGCGCCCCGCGGCGGAGCGCGGCCGCGCTGGTGTGGCCGGGCCTGCTGCGCCGGCTGGACCGGACCGACTCGTCCTACCGCAACTGAGCGACCGCCGGGGGGCCCCCGGGCCCCCCGGCCCTTGCCTCCGCCTACCGCTTCGTCGTCCAGTAGGGGCTGGCGCTCGGGAACACGGTCTTGCACTTCGTCGGCTCGGTGGGGCCGTCGAGCGTGTCGGCCGCCGCGCGCCAGACCGCGTAGTGCGGCGCCGCCCGGTGCTTCTCCAGCGCCGCTTCGTTCTCGTACACCTCGTAGAAGTAGTAGACGTTCGGGTCGGCCGCGTCCTGCAGCACGTTGAACCGGTAGCACTGCGGCTCGTCCTTCTCGGAGCCGAGCGCGTCGATCTCGATGGCCTTGAGGAAGCGATCGCGCTCGTTCGGCTTCACGCGCACCTTCACCCACATCGCAAGCATTGGCAGTCTCCTAGCGGTTGAGATAGTTCAGCGGAAGCCCCGGTCGCGGCCACTCGAACGACACGAGCGTGCCGCCCATCGACAACGTCGCGTAGGCGGTGCGGAGGTCGCGACCGCCGAAGCAGACGTTGGTGACCATCATGTCGGGCAGCATGTACTGATCGACCCGGCTGCCGTCCGGCCAGATGTCGCTCACGGCCCCGCTGATGAGCGTGGCGGCCGCCACGTGCCCTTCGCTGTCCACGGCCAGCGAGTCGAACATCTGGTAGCCGCCGAGGCCGACGACCACGCGGCCCTTCTCGCCCCGGTACGTTCCGTTGGCCGACTCGATCTGCCCGGGGCCCGACAGCGTGAACGACCAGCACCGCGCCGTCGGTGTCTCGACCACGTACAGCGTGCGCTCGTCGGGCGACAGCCCGATGCCGTTGGGCCGCTCCAGCGGAAAGATCGCCTCGGTGATCTTCGAGCCGTCGGCCTTCGCGTAGTAGACGACGCCGCGGTCGGCGTCGCGCTCGCGCGTCTTGCCGAGGTCGGTGAACCAGAAACCACCGGCGCCGTCGAACACCAGGTCGTTGGGGCCGCGCAGACGCTGCCCGTCACAGGCGTCGTACAGCGTCTCGAACTTGCCGGTGACCGGGTCCACGATCTGGATGCTGCCGGTCGTGTAGTCGTCGGCCTGGGCCACCGGGAAGAGGCGCCCGGGACGCTCCATGAACTTCAGCCCGCCGTTGTTGGTGACGTAGATCTTCCCGTTCGGTCCCAGGGCCGCCCCGTTGGGGCCGCCACCCAGCGTGGCGATCACCTGCACCTTGCCGTCGGGGGTGACGCGCGAGAGCGTGCGGCGCTCGATCTCGACCAGGACGATCGAGCCGTCCGGCATCGCCACCGGGCCCTCGGGGAAGCGCAGGCCCGCGGCGATCTGCGTGAGCTTCGGAGTGATGGTCCCCATGGTGACCTCCGGGTCAGGCGCGATCGACGGCGGGGCGCACGGTGCCGGTCACGAGGTCGAGGATCTCCAGCATGCGGCCGAGGTCGTCACGGCGGAACTCCAGCAGGATGTGGCTCAGCCCCAGGCGCTTGTAGGCCGCCAGCTCGTCGACGACGGCCTGGGCGCCCTTGGCCAGCAGCTCGTCGCGCAACGCGTACCGCAGCGACAGCTCGATTGTCTCGAAGCGGCGCCGCGCCGTGTCGGCCGCGGCCCGCAGGCGCGTGAGGGCGTCGGCGAACTCGGCCGGTGTCTTGGACGTCGCGTGCCAGCCGTCGCCGAGCGTCACCACCCGGCGGAAGGCGCCGGGGCTGTCGCCGCCAACCCACAGCGGTGGGTGCGGCTTCTGCACGGGCTTGGGCGCGAAGCCGATGTCGCGGAACCGGAAGAACTCGCCGTCGAACGAGGGATTGTCGTCCGACCACAGCGCCTTGAAGACCTTCAGGATCTCGTCGGCCTGGCGGCCCCGCCGGTGGAACGGCACGCCCAGGATCTCCAGCTCTTCCTTCCACCAGCCGACCCCGACCCCGCAGATGAGCCGCCCCTGGGAGAGCGCGTCGATGGAGGTCAGCATCTTGGCCATGACGACCGGGTGGCGGTGACCGAGGATGAACACCGAGGCGCCCAGTCGCGCGCGCGTCGTACACACGGCGGCCGCGGCCAGTACCACGACTGGCTCCAGGTACGGCTTGTCGGGCGGATGCGGGAAGCGCCCGCCCGGATAGCTGCCGGTCGCGGTGCGCGGGAAGATCACGTGGTCGCTCACCCACAGCGAGGCGATGCCACGCCGATCGGCCTCGCGGGCGAAGGTGGTGACCGCCTCGCCGGTGGCGAGGGGCCCCTGGTTCGGGAGATGGCAGCCGATGTCCATGGCTCGCCATCATACAGCGGAAAACTTGCGCGGCCTTGCGGGTCGGGTTAAGGTGCTTTCGCCCTCGTCGTTCAGGTCTCGGAGCCCGCTCGAAGTCAGAATCCGTCAGGAGGTATATGGCGCGTCGAAGGAACTATGGATTCGATCGTCGACAGCGCGAGGCGACGGCGCGATCCCGCCAGGAAGCCAAGCGCGCCCGCAAGGCCGAGCGCGCCACCCAGGGCGCCGCCGGTCCGGAAATGGGCTCCGCCGAGGAGTCGGGCGCTCCGGGCGCCCCCGTCGGACAGTGGGAGTGGTTCTCGGCCAGTCGCGGCCGTGTCATGGCCACCGCGCCCAACCAGCGCCCGGCCGCCGAGGGCGTCGACGACTGGGTCCTGCTGACCGACGCCGCTGACGCGGGCGAGCCGCAGACCTAGGGCGTCACCGTCAGGCCGCGCGCGGCCACGACTTCCAGTAGCCCCAGCGACACGATCAGCAGCAACGTCACGATCAGGTAGAACAGTCTCACCGGTCTCCGCCCTTCATCATCACCTTGGTGAGATGCCCGCCACCGCCCCGGGGATTCCGCAGATTCACGATGAATCCCACCCCCCGAGGGCGCCATCGCAATGGCGGGAGGACAACAATGGCGAAGCGAATTCTCACCCCGATCGATCCGCGCGAGGACAGCGAGGCGATCCTGCCGGTCGTGGCCGCGCTGGCGCGGGACGCCGGCTCGACGGTGCGCCTGCTGCGCGTGCTGCCGGTACCCACCCAGGTGGTCGGCAATCACGGCCGCATCGTGGCATTCGTCGACCAGGAGATGGAGCGGCTCACCGCCGAGGGGCTGGCCGATCTGCAGCACGCCGAGGCCGAGCTGGTTGGCGTCCCCGTCGAGGCGGTCGTGCGCTTCGGTGAACCGGCCAAGGAAATCGTGGTCGAGGCCGAGGCGTTCCACGCCGATCTCATCGCGCTCGCGGCCGGGCGCTCCGGCCGGCTACGCAGTGCGCTCGCACCCGGCGTTGCCGACCGGGTGGCGCGCGACAGCGGTATCCCCACCCTGACGCTCCGCGACTGACGCGCGCCCCGCGCGCGTCAGCCGGGCGCGGCCCCTTGATTTCCACGGGGGCCGGCCCTACTGTGCGCGCATGAACGTTCCCGGCCTGCGGCACCTCCTCGCCTGCCTCGCGCTCCTCACCCTGCTCGCGCCGTCCCCGACGCCCGTCGCGGCTGCCGAGGGCGAGATGCGCTGGGCCCTGCACGTCACCCTCGCGGCCCGCTGGCTCGATCCGGCCGAGACGGAGGCGTTCAACACGCCCTACATGGTCATGTACGCCGTCCACGACGCGCTGGTGAAGCCGATGGCGGCCGGCATGACCTCGCCCAGCCTGGCCGAGTCGTGGCAGGAGTCGCGCGACAACCTCAGCTACACGTTCACACTGCGCAAGAACGCGAAGTTCCATGACGGCTCGCCAGTCACCGCGGACGACGTGAAGTTCTCCTACGAGCGGTACAAGGGCGCCAGCAACACGCTCCTGAAGGAAAAGGTCAAGGAGGTCCAGGTCCTCAGCCCGAGCCAGGTCCGCTTCGTCCTGCGCGAGCCGTGGCCGGACTTCATGCTGTTCTACGGCACCACCGCCTCCGGCGTGGGCTGGATCGTGCCGAAGAAGTACGTCGAGAAAGTCGGCGACGACGGCTTCAAGCGCGCGCCGATCGGCGCCGGCCCCTATCGCGTCGCCTCCTTCAACCCCGGCGTCGAGCTGGTACTGGAGGCCTTCGACGGCTACTGGCGCAAGGCGCCGAGCGTCAAGCGACTGATCATGCGCTCGATGGTGGAGGAGACCACGCGGGCGGCGGCGCTCAAGCGGGGCGAGGTGGACATCGCCTACCTGCTCACCGGGCCCGTGGCCGAGGAGATCCGCAAGACGCCGGGCTTCCGGCTGGAGGCGCCGCTGCTGACCGGCGCCTTCTGGCTCGACCTGCCCGATCAGTGGGATCCCAAGTCGCCCTGGCACGACCGGCGCGTACGCCTGGCCGCCAACCACGCCGTCGACCGGGCGGCCGTGAACCAGGCCGAGACGCTGGGCCTCTCGCGCCTGACCGGCTCCATCGTCCCCCGCATCTTCCAGTTCGCCCTGCCGGTCGAGCCCCTGCCCTTCGATCCGGCCCGCGCGAAGAAGTTGCTGGCCGAGGCCGGTTATCCCAACGGCTTCGACGCCGGCGACTTCTATCCGTTCCCGCCCTACAACTCCATGGCCGAGGCGCTGCAGAGCCAGCTGCAGGCGGTCGGCATCCGCAGCCGCCTGCGCACGATGGAGCGGGCGGCCTACATGTCGGCGTGGCGCGACAAGAAGCTGCACGGCATCATCCTGGTCATCACCGCCTCCATGGGCAACGCCGCCACCCGGCTCGAGCCCTACGCCATCAAGAACGGGATCTACGCCTACGGCTCGCTGCCGCCGGTGGACGACCTCTACGTCCGCCAGGCCCGCGAGGTCGATCCCAAGAAGCGCGAGGCGATGGTGCTCCAGATCCAGAAGATGATCACCGAGCACGCCATGCACGTGCCCATCTACGAGCTGGGGTTCATCTGGGGCGTGGGGCCGCGCGTGGATGTCAGCGGCGCCAACATCATCCCTGGCTTCGCCTACTCGGCGCCCTTCGAGGACCTCAAGCTCAAGCCGTGAGCTACTCGCTCGGCATCGACATCGGCGGGACCTTCACCGACATCGTCGTCTACGACCACGCGCGCGGGCGGCAGCTCAGCCGCAAGGTGCTCACCACGCACGACGACCCCGCCCGGGCGGTCGCGGCCGGCGTGGCGACGCTGCTGGCGCGAGACGCCGTGCCCCCCGCCGACTTCACGCGCGTGGTGCATGCCACCACGCTCTTCACCAACGCGCTGATCGAGCGCCGCGGCGCCGTCACCGGCCTCATCACCACCGCCGGCTTCGCCGACACGCTCGAGATCGGGCGCGAGCGGAAGTTCGAGCTGTACGACCTGAACATCGTCAAGCCGGAGCCGCTGGTGCCGCGTCACCTGCGGCTGGAGGTGACCGAGCGCATGCGCGCCGACGGCTCGGTCATGACGAAGCTCGACGCCCGCGGCCTCGAGGCCCAGGCGAAGCGGCTGGCCGCGGCCGGCGTGACGTCGATCGCGGTCGTGTTCCTTCACGCCTACGCCAACCCCCGTCACGAGGCCGCGGCGGCCCGCCTCCTCGCCCGCCGCCACCGGACGATCACGGTGACGACCTCGCACGAGGTCGCGCCGGAGATCCGCGAGTACGAGCGGGCCTCGACCACGGTGGCCAACGCCTACATCAAGCCGCTGGCCCGCCAGTACCTCGCGGCCATGGCCGGGCGGGTAGCCGATCTCGGGATCCCGGCCCCGCTGCTGCTGATGCTCTCGAGCGGCGGCCTCACCCACGTAGCCGAGGCCGAGCGCACGCCCGTGCAGATGCTGGAATCGGGGCCGGCGGCGGGCGCGCTGGCCGCGGCCTTCTTCGGCAGCCCCGACAGCCGGGGCAACCTGCTGGCCTTCGACATGGGCGGCACCACCGCCAAGCTCAGCCTGGTCGACGGCGGCGAGCCGCTCACCGCCTACGCCTTCGAGGCGGCCCGCCAGAAGCGCTTCCTCGAGGGCAGCGGCCTGCCCATCCGCATCTCGACGATCGAGCTGATCGAGATCGGCGCCGGCGGCGGCTCCATCGCCCACGTCGACGAGATCGGCTTGCTCAAGGTCGGGCCGCGCAGCGCCGGCTCGCAGCCCGGCCCCGCCGCCTACGGCCTGGGCGGCGCCGAGCCCACGGTGACCGACGCCGACTTCGTCCTCGGCTACCTCAACCCCGACTACTTCGCCGGCGGCGAGGTGCGCGTGGACATGGCGGCGGCGCGGGCGGCGCTGGAGGCACTGGCCGGACGGGTGGGGCTCTCGCTCACCGAGGTGGCGTGGGGCATCCACGACGTGGTGAACGAGAACATGGCCGGTGCCGCCCGCGTGCACGTGGCCGAGCGTGGCCGCGACCCGCGTGACTACGCGCTGCTCTGCACCGGCGGCGCCGGCCCCGTCCACGCCTACGAGGTCGCGCGCAAGCTCGGCCTGCGCCAGGTCATCTGCCCGCCCGCCGCCGGCGTGGCCTCCGCGCTCGGGCTGCTGGTCGCCCCGGCCCGCGTCGACCGCGTGGCCACCGTCGGCATCCGTCTCGACCGCGATCGCGTCGGCGCGCTGGAGCAGGCCTTCGCCCGGCTGGAGGCCGACGCCCGCGCAGTCATGGCCGACACCGGCCTTCAGCTGGACACCGCGACCGTGCGCCGCCTGGCCGACGGGCGCTTCCTCGGTCAGGGCTTCGACCTCGTCGTCGGCCTGCCCGACGGACCGTACGACGACTCCGAGGCCTCGCGCCGGCGGCTGACGGCCGCCTTCGAGACGGCCTACCGAGAGAAGTTCGCGCTCACCCCGCCCGACGTGCCGATCGAGTTCATCAACATCCGCGTGGCCGTGCGGGCGCCGGTCGCGGGGGAGTTCGAGGGGGGCGTAGCCCCCTTCGATCGGCCAAGCGCTGACGTGGCCGCCCGCGGCGAGGCCGGCGGCGGCGGTGGCAGCGCCGTCAAGGGCACGCGCCCCGCCTACTTTCCCCAGCCCCGCGGCTTCGAGGAGACGACCGTGTACGACCGCACGCGCCTGGCCCCCGGCGACGAGATCCGCGGCCCCGCCGTGGTGGAGGAAGAAGGCTCGACGCTGGTGATCGGCCCCGGCGGCGTGGGCCGGGTGGTGCCCAGCGGTAACATCGTGGTGACCCTGCCGTGACGACCAAGCTCGACGCCGTCACGCTCGAGGTGCTGTGGACGCGCATCATCTCGGTCGTCGACGAGGCGGCCAAGGCCATCGTGCGCACCTCGTTCTCCACGCTCTCCAACGAGGCCAACGACTTCGCCTGCGTGCTCACCGACGCCCGCGGCTACGCCCTGGCCCAGAACAGTGGCAGCATCCCCTCGTTCATCGGTACCCTGCCCGCCACCGTGCGCCACTTCCTGCGCGAGCTGGGCGCCGCGCGCATGCGGCCGGGCGACGTGCTCATCACCAACAACGCCTGGATGGGCACCGGCCACATGAGCGACGTCTCGGTGCTCAAGCCGATCTTCCACGGCGACCGGCTGGTGGCCTTCTCGGCGACGACCTCGCACATGCCGGACATCGGCGGCCGCATCCGGGCCATCGAGGCCCGCGAGATCTTCGAGGAAGGGCTGCACATCCCGCTGACGTGGCTGGTGCGGGCCGGTCGCACCGACGACACGCTGGTGCAGCTGGTGCGCGCCAACGTGCGGACGCCCGACCAGACCATGGGCGACATCTGGGCCCAGGCCAGCGCCAACGAGCTGATGGAGCGGCGCGTGAAGGCGCTGATGGACGATTACGACCTCGCCACCCTCGACGAGCTGGGCGACGAGCTGTTCGCGCGCTCCGAGCGCGCCATGCGCGCGGCGATCCGCGCGGTGCCCGACGGCACCTACCGCTACGGCTTCCGCACCGACGGTACCGGCGTGCCGTTCGATTTCAAGGTCGCGCTCACCGTGGCCGGCGACGAGATCACGGCCGACTACACCGGCACCTCGCCCCAGCAGCCGCGCGCCATCAACTGCGTGCTGGCCTACACCTACGCGATGACCGCCTACGCGGTGCGCTGCGCGCTGCTGCCGGGGCTGCCCAACAACGAGGGCATGTACCGCCCGATCACGGTCACCGCCCCCGAGGGCTCGCTGCTCAACCCGCGCTTCCCGGCCGCGGTCGTGAGCCGGGCGACCACCGGCCACTACGTGCCGGCGCTGGTGCTGGGCGCCCTTCACCAGGTGATCCCCGAGCGCGTCATGGCCGGGGCCGGCTCGCCGCTGTGGGCGCTGAGCCAGTCGAGCACGCGCGAGGACGGCAAGCCGTACACGACCGTGCTGTTCTTCAACGGCGGCATGGGCGCCACCCCGGTGAAGGACGGCGAGAACGTGCTGTCGTGGCCCAGCAACATCTCGTCCACGCCGGTGGAGGTCGCCGAGCGCAACAGTCCACTCTTCTTCCACTACAAGCGCCTGCGCTCCGGCTCCGGCGGCGCCGGCCGCTTCCGCGGCGGCCTCGGCCAGGACATCCTGATCGAGAGCCGCTCGCCCCGCCCCATCGTGCTCAGCGTGATGGCCGAGCGCACGACCTATCCGGCCCCCGGCCTGGCCGGCGGCGCCGCCGGCGGCCGTGGCGACGTTCGCATCAACAACCGCCGCGTCGACAACCGCAAGCAATACGTCCTGGAGCGCGGCGACCGCGTCCTGGTCAGCACCCCCGGCGGCGGCGGCTACGGCCCCCCACGCACCCGCAACACGACCCTGATCGCCCGAGACCGCGCCCTCGGCTACACCGGCCCCAGTCGCCCCCGCCGCCGCCCCCGCTAGCGCCGCAAACAGCGACTCGTCCGTCCGTCTGGTCGTTCGTTCGTCCACTGGCACGTGGTCGGCGGCTCGCGGCGCGGGCGCCGGGGCGATAGGGTCTCCGGCGGTTCCGTTGGCTTCGATCGTGTAGGGCCTCGAGTAGGACAGGCTCCGACCACCCCTTCGCGCCCCCGGGTCGTCTCTCGCGGAACCGCCGGGGACCCTATCGCCCCGGCGCCCGCGCCGCGAGCCCGCCGCCGCCCGTCGCCGGACGCTACGTACGACGCGCGAGGGTTGCGAGAACCGCGATCAGCTCCGCCGGCTCGACCGGCTTGGGCACGTGCATGCTGTATCCCGCCGCGAGCAACCGGACGCGATCCTCGACCCGCCCGTAGGCCGTGACCGCTACCGCCGGCACCGCCCCACCCTTGGCGGGATCGAGCGCGCGCACCCGGCGTATCAGCGCATAGCCGTCCTCGCCCGGCATCTCGACGTCGGCCATCAGCACGTCGGGGGGGCGTCGCGCGAACGCGGACATCGCCTCCGCAACCGAGGTCGCCGTCTCGATCTCGGCACCGGTCCGGCCGAGCAGATGCCCGAAGAGCTCGAGGGTGTCAGGTTGATCGTCCACCAGCAGGAGCCGGACGCCCTTCAGAGACGGCCCGGCCACCGGCACCCGTTCGACCGAGACCGCCGGGTGCACGCGTGACGGCAACGGCGGCTCGGCGGCCAGGCTGATCGGCAGCTTCACGATGAAGGTGGCGCCTTGACCGGCGCCGCCGCTCCGGGCCTCCACCGAGCCGCCGTGTAGCTCGGTGAGGTGGCGGACCAGGGCCAGGCCGATCCCGAGGCCGCCGTGCTGGCGGGTGCTGCTGCTGTCGCCCTGCTGGAAGCGCTCGAACACGTGGGGCAGCAGCTCCGGCGCCATCCCCAGGCCGCTGTCGCTGACCGCGATCTCGACGTGCGAGGTCACGCGCGCGAGGGTCGCCTGCACGCGGCCCCCCCTGGGCGTGAACTTGATCGCGTTCGACAGGAGGTTCCACACCACTTGCTGCAGGCGGTCGGGGTCGCCGATCACGGGCCCGGCGGCGGGATCCAGCACGGACGACAGGCGGATGTCCTTGGCGGTCGCGGCCGGCCGGATGGCGTCGAGCGCGGCCTCCACCACGGCCGGCAGCTCGACACCCCGCACGCTCAACCGCATCTTGCCGGTGACGATGCGAGAGACGTCGAGCAGGTCCTCGATCAGCCGCACCTGCGCCACCGCGTTGCGTTCGATCACCTCGAGGCCGCGGTCGAGCGCGTCGGGAGCCGCGGACCCGGCCCGTAGCACGCGGGCCCAGCCGAAGACGGCGTTGAGCGGCGTCCGCAGCTCGTGCGAGAGCGTCGCCAGGAACTCGTCCTTCAGGCGGTTCGCCGCCTCGGCCTGGGCCCGCGCCGCCCGCTCGTTGTCGAGCAGCACGCGCAGCCGGCCGGCCGCGTCGTCGAAGGCGTGAGCCACCTCGGCGACCTCCTCGATCGTCGTGGGCGGCGACGGCGCCGGCCGCTCACCGGTGGCCAGGACCGAGGCGGACCGGGCCAGCGCGGTCACCGGCCGTGCCACCCGACGGCCGAAGACCAGGGCCAGCGCGACGGCAAGCGCGGCCGTCGCGACGGCGCCGCCGCTGATGGCCACGGTGGAGCCCCGCAGCTCGCGCTCGACGCCGACCACCGGCACCCCGGTCGCCACCGTCCAGCTGGAGACGGCCGAGCGGCTGTGGGCGGAGTAGAACCACTGGCCCTCGAGCCCGACGCTCCGGTAGGCGTGCTCGAACCGGTGCCGCGAGCTCTCGTACAGGGCCGGGGCTGGCCGCTGGCCGATCCACCGCTCGTGGTTCAGCGTGCGCGCGATCACGATGCCGTCCTGGTCGAGGAGCGTCATCGTGGCGTCGGCGGCGACCGGGTAGCTGGACAGGAATCGCAGCCACGCCGGGATCTCGATCACCGCGACGAGCACGTGGGAGACGTCGGCGCCACGCTTGACCGGCACCATGACGGCCGTGACGTGGTCGCCGCTCACGGGATCGCGGAGCAGCGCGCTCACCGCCGGGCGGCCGCCGACCGCCACCCGGGCGGCGGTGACACCGAGGGCGCCGTGAGGCAGCGCGGCCCCGAACGGCCGCCGCACGTCGAACACCTCGCCGCCGGCCGGGTCGGTCAGGAGGACCGTGCTCCACGTTTGCTGCGCCTCGCGCACGCGCCCGGCCTCGGCGTAGAAGCCGCGCAGGTCGTCGCCGGCCAGGCGTGGGGAGTGGCCGAGCACCTGCAGGGCCCGCACGTGGCCCTCCAGCTCACGATCGAGGGCGACGGCCATCGCGCGTACCCGCTCGAGGAAGCGCGCCTCGAACGCCTCACGCTGCTGCCGCCAGAAGACAAAGCCCATGACCGCCGAGAAGGCCAGCACCGGCAGCACGGCGCCAAGGACGAGGAGGATCAGGTGGGAACGGATCTTCATGGCGGAAACCGCCCACGGATGATACCGCGTCGGCGGTGACCACGTAGCGCAGCGATCCACCCGGGGCCAGCGCGTCGAACGGATAGCACGTCAGCAGCACGAGCCCGGCCGCGTCGTCGGGGGCGTGGCCGATCACGGCCGTGCGCGCATCCACCACCATCGCCTCACGGACGGTGAAGCGCGCCGGCGGCCGGTCGGACGTCTCCACCACGATCTCGTCCCCCGGGGTCAGGCGCGGCAGGAAGCGGAAGTGGGTGTCGCGGTGACCGCTGAGGACGATGGTGCCCGCCCGGCCGGGCCGCACTCCGGCCCGGCCGGGACCCCACGCCAGCGCACGGCCGCTGACGCCGTCGAGCACGATGAGATCGACCCCGTGGGCCGGCACCCGCAGCCGCGCCACCGGCCAGGAGTCGGCCCAGGGCCATGGCTTGACGTCGCGCTCGCCGGCCAAGGTGCGCGCCCACGCGCGCTGCAGCAGGTACTGACCGAGGCCGGCCTTGGCGTAGATCCAGACTCCGCCTCCGACCTGCCACGCCGCGACGGCGGCGAGGGCCACCGCCAGGGCGCGCAGGATCCTATCGGTCACGCCGCCGCCTCACCGGCACGAGCGCAAGCTTCCGCCGGCGGGCCAGGGTGAGCGCGGCCGCCAGCAGCAACGCGGCCAGCCCGACGGCCAGATGCAGCGGGCCCGGCGTGGCGCCCTGCCCCAGTCCGGCCACGGCGTCGTACTCCCAGCCGTCCGGCAGGTTCGTCGGCAGCGCGTGGGTCGTGAGCCCCGCGTCGGCGGGCCGCGCCGGCGTGACGTCCACGGCGACGAGGCTCGTGTAGGCGCTCACCAGGTGGTGGCGCAGCGCCACGTCGAGCACCGCATGGCGCACGTCGTCGTCGACCGTACCAGGCTGCCGGCGGTCGAGCAGCATGGCGATCTTGGCCCGTGCCCAGTGTCCCGACAGGCCGGCGCCGGGAGCAGCCTGGTGCAGCGGTACGCGGGCCTCCCAGGGCGTGGCGCCGAACCGTCCGCGCACGACCGCCTCGGCGGGCAGCGCGCCCGTCCGCACCGCCACGAGGATCGGCTCGCCCACGTAGAGATCGGGAATCGGCCCTGGCACGATCTCGGCGTCGGCGGTACCGGGCAGCTCGAGCCGGACGTCGGCGAGCACCGGCGATTCCAGCTTGCGGAACAGTGCGGACATCTTCTCCTTCACCTCGGCGGGGCTGCCGATGTAGGTGAACGTTCCCCGGCCCAGGCGCGCGGCCTCGCGCATGAAGTGGCTGTTGGGGGCTGAGCCGATGCCGATCGTGAAGAGCCGGCTGCCGCCGAGGCGCTCGCGGATGGTCTGGAACAGCCGCTCCTCGTTGCCGACCGCCCCGTCGGTGAGGAAGATCACCTGCCGCAGCCGGTCGGCGTGCTCGGCGCCATCGAGCGCCAGCTGCAGGGCCGGCAGCATCTCGGTGCCGCCATCGGCCCGGATGGCGTCGACGTAGCGCTGGGCGGCGGCCAGGCTCGCACGGTCGGCGGCCTGGGCGCGGGGGAACAGGGCGTCGGTGCGGTGGTTGAAGCGGACCACATTGAAGCGGTCGACCGGCCGCAACCGGGCCAGCGCCAGCTGCAGCGCCGACCGCGCCTGCTCGATGGACGCTCCGGCCATCGAGCCCGAGTGGTCGAGGACGAAGACCACCTCGCGCGGCAGGCGTGCGTCCTCTCCGGGTGGCGCCAACGGTGGCATCACCATCAGCAGCGCGAAGACCTCGTCGCCCCGGGCCTCCGCCAGCACCGCCGCGGTCGGGGCGGCGCCGATCACTGGCGTCCACGTGAGCTGGAAATCGCGATCGGCGGGAACGCTGATCTCGGCCAGATCGATCTCGTACCGGTCGCCGCTCAGCGTCTGCGTGTGGATCGCGTGGGAGGACGACTCGACCGCGGCCAGCGGCACGCCGGCCTCGAGCGCGACGCGCAGCGTGACCGGGTTGATCTTGCCGTCGGCGGGATGCGCTACCGGCGGCGTGATCCGCGAGGCGTCGGCGCGGTCCTCGTCATCGTCCCCGGCCGGGACTACGGCCGCGGAGACTCGAGCCCGCGGGATGTACCGTGGTCCCACCACCATCGGAAAGCGCAGGGCGAACCGGCCCGACTCGTAGCGCACGGCCTGCTGGTACTCGATCTCGATACCGACCGCCGCCCCCGGCGGGATGTTGGCGACCGAGGTGGTGAAGATGTTGGGCCGCTCCTGCTCGACCATCGTGGCGCGCCGGCCCTCCTGCCGCGCTTGGGCGTAGGCAGCGCGGGCGGCGGCGCGCTCGCGGACGACGCCCTCGAGCACCCGGTCGCCAACCGTCATCCGCAGCCGATCGACGGCAGCGTCCTCGGGCAATGGGAACACGTAGACGCCCTCGGCCCACTCCGCACTGGGGTTCGTGAAGTGCTGGCGGACGACCGCGCGCACGACCATGCCCGTCACCCGGATCTCGACGTCGGTGTCGAGCAGCGGGGCCGGCTCGGCCACCGGCTGTCCAGCCGTCTTCCACAGGAGCGCCCCCTCGGTGACGCGCCGGCCCTGAGCCAGGGCCGGCGTCGTTGCGAGGACCAGCAGCAGGGCGATCGTCAACCGGGCCAGGATCATGGCTGCTCCCGCTGGCCGGCCACCGTGTCGAGCGTGTCACCTACGGCCAGCCGCGGCCGGACCGGCTCGGCGGCCGAACGGGCGAGCTTGCGGATCTCCAGGTGGACACGCCGGTTCAGCTGCTGGCACTCCGCCGACGGCTCGTCGCACAGCGCACCCTCCTGGCCGATCGTGACGACCTTGATGGACGGCTCCGGCACGCCCAGCTCGACCAGGAACTGCTTCACCGCGGTGGCCCGGCGCTGGGCCAGCAGCCGGTTGTACTCCGCCGGTCCCTGGCGGTCGGCGTAGCCCTGGATCAGGACCGCCCAGGTACTGCCGTGCTCCATCTGGCCGGCCTTGTCCTGCAGCAGGCGGACGGCCTCGGCCCGGAGCCGATCGCTCTTGAAGTCGAAGTAGATGTCGGCGTGCAACACCTCGCCGGTGGTCGGCGCCGGCGCCACGGCCCGCGGCCGCGGGGACGGGGCCGGGGTGGTAGTGGCCGGCGGCTGGCCGGAGGCCTCCGCGTCCCTGGAGCGGACCCAGTACGTGCCCACCGTGACGGCGGCGACCAGTACGAGGACGCCGACGAGCATCGCGATCTCCCTGCCACTTCCGGTTCTCTGCGACTGGCTGTTGGCCATGTCTCGTTCCTCCTGGACGTCGCAGACAGAGCAACGTCGGAGCCATGACCGGATTAAGTCTTTTCAATCATTTAGAGGTGCGGGGCTGCGGGGATGCCTCAGCGTCCCCGCACGCTCCCCGCACGGCGCGGCTGGGAAACTACTTGAAGCGGTCGCGGACCAGCTTCTCGAGGGAGGGGAAGTGCCGCTCGGGGAGATTCTTGAACCGGCGACGGCAGGCGGCCAGTGCGGCCTCGGCAGAGTCGAACCCGGCGGCGAACCGCAGCAGGTGCTCGTGGTACTCCCCCAGCTTCAGCTCGACCGTCCGGATCAGCCCCGGCTCGCCGGCCAGCGCGGCCGCCGCGCGCCCCCGGTCACCTCCGGACTCGACCAGCGCCTGGAAGCCCATCCCCTTCAGCCGCTGGGTCACGGTGCTGCGGTCCCAGCCGAGCGAGCGGGCGGTGGCCTGCATGTCGAACCCGTGGCGGCGCAGCGAGGCCAGCACGGCGCCGTCGCCGTCAGCGGTCTCCGCCCGCGGCGGGGCCGCCGGTTCGAGCCGCAGGTCGTCCGGAGTCAGGACCTCGCGCCCGGCCAAGGCGACGGCCCGGCCCAGGCAGTGCTGCAGCTCGCGGACGTTGCCCGGCCAGGAATGCCGCTGCAGCGCCCGCAGGGCGTTCTCCGAGAGCGAGGCCGGGCGGCCCGCCTCGGCCGCCGCCGAGCGCAGGAAGAGATCGGCCAGTGGTGCCACGTCGTCAGGCCGCTCCCGCAGCGGCGGCAGGGTCAGGACGACGCCGCGCAGCCGGAACAGCAGGTCCTCGCGGAACCACCCCTCGGCCACGCCGCGTTGGAGGTCTCGGTTGGTCGCGGCCACCACCCGCACGTCGACCGAGGTCGGGCGAGTGGCCCCGACCCGGTGGAACGTCCGCTCCTGGAGCACGCGCAGGAGCTTGCCCTGGTGCTCGGCTCGCAGCTCTCCGATCTCGTCCAGGAAGATCGTCCCGCCGTGGGCCTGCTCGAAGTAGCCCTTGCGCTCGCCAACGGCGCCCGTGAAGCTGCCGCGCACGTGGCCGAACAGCTCGCTCTCGAACAGCTCGGGGGCGATGGCCGCCATGTTCACCGCCACGAAGGGCCCGGTCGCACGCTCACTGAGCCGGTGCGCGGCGCGCGCGAACAGCTCCTTGCCGGTGCCGGGCTCGCCGGAGATCAGGATCGGCAGCGGGGCCCGCGCGGCCTTCCGTAGATCCTGGAAGAGCGCCAGCACGCCACGATCGCGGGTGACGATGCCGACCTCGGCGCACTGGCTCCGCAGCCGCTCCAGATCGGCGTCCGCGAGCCCGGCCGGCCCGGGTGCCGCCGCGCGCAGCTCGCCCTCGAGCGCCTGCAGATGGGCGCGCGTCTGTGCCTCCTGGGCGCGCGCCTCGCCGAGCTGACCGCGCAGCGCCTCGGCCGCCTGCAGGAGGTCGCGCTCGGCGCCGCTGGAGCGCGCGACGGCGGCGCGGGCCGCCTCCAGGTCCTCCTCCAGCGCCTCGACCGTCGACTCCTGCCGCACCAGCGCATCGCGAATGGCGCCGACCTCGCCCTCCAGCCCGCGCAGTCGGCGAGCGGCGACGACCTGGCCCCACACCAGCGCGCTCGCACCTGCCGCCAGCACGGCCGCCAGCGGCGCCACGACCGGCAGGACGGGACCGCCCAGCCACGGCGTCAGCGTCAGGGCGCCCACGCCCGCCCCCGCCAGCAGCGCGACACCCACGACCGCCGCCGAGGTTCGTCGCGCGAGCCCGAGCCAGGCCGCAAGCGCGGCGAGCACCGCGGTGGCGGTCCAGGCCCAGGCCGGCGGCACCGAGCGCAGCCAGGCGCCTGTCAGCACCGCGTTCAGCAGCTCGGCCTGCACGGCGACCCCCGAGAGCGGGCCGATCGGCGTCACGTGCGCGGCCGGCGCCGGGTCGATCATGAACAGCACGGTCTTGCCCTCGGCCAGCCGTCGCACCCGCTCGGCGTCGCCCTGCTCGATCGCCTCCCACAGCTCGCTGAACGGCATGACGTGCAGGTCGGGCGCCCAGCGCGGAGTCGCAGTGCCGTCGGCCGCGGCCGGGATGCGGACGACGATCCGCCCCGGGGGCTCACCGCCGGCCACCGCCGCCAGCGTCACGCCGAACGCGAAGATCTCCGCGCCGTCGCGCCGGACAACGAGCGGCACGCGGCGCACGAGACCGTCGTCGCCGGCCGGCGCCAGCGTGTGACCGACGGCCCGCGCCGGCTGGTCGAGCGGCGGCCCGGGATCGGCCGGCAGGGCGAACACGACGTTGCCCGCCGCGGCGGCGGCGTGAGCGAGCAGCGCGTCGCTCGCGGCTCCGCCGCGTCCGGGCGCGCTCGCGCGGCCGGGCGGCGTATCGAGCCCGATCGCCACGGCGCCGGCTCGAGCCACGCTGCCCACCGCGCGGGCGAGGACAGCGCGGTCCCAGGCGCCTCCGCCCAGGCGCGCCTCACTTGCGGCGTCGCGCGCCACGACGACGAGGGCGGGGCTCACGGGAGCCAGCGGCGGTGCCAGCGCGTCGCGCGCGCTCAGCTCCAGCGTGGCGACGGCGGATCCCCCGAGGGTGACGACGGCGGCGGCGGCGAGGGTCGCCGCCGCGGCGATCATGAGGGCGAGCAGGGCGCGCGACACGCGGGGGCTCAGCGCGGCGGCGGGCGCAGCCCCTCGGCGGCCGCGCCTTTCATGTAGGCCAGGATGCGCGGATCGCGCGCCGGCACGCCGTCCATCCCCTGCTCATAGAGCGTCTCCAGCTGGCTCTGGGCCGGCTGGCTGAGGGCCGAGGCCTCGCGGATGAGCACGACCACGGCCTCGCTGGCGCGGCCCTGGCGCAGGAGCGCCGCGCCGACCGTGTCGTCCGCGCTCGGGGTGAGCTCGGGGAACTCCGTCCACAGCGTGGCGCGGTACTCGGCGAACGCCTGCTCGGCGGCCTGCCGCTCGGCGGCGCTGCCGCGGCCGCGTCCGACCGCCACCTGCCGGAGCTGCGCGAGGGCGTCGGCGGCCTGGGGCACGCCTTGCTCGGCCGCGCGGAACCACCACGCCACCGCCGCCGCCAGCTGACGCTCGACGCCGAGCCCGGCGGCGTAGGCGGCGCCGGCGAAGTACTGGGCGCGGGCGTGACCGGCCTGGGCGGCGGCGACGAATTCCGGCGTCGCCTCAGCCTCCCGCCGCGCGAGCTTGAGTACGAGGGCCAGGTTGTAGCGGGCGTCGGCCTGGGCGGGATCGGAGGCGAGGACGCGCCGGTAGGCGTCGATGGCGCCGGCGCCGTCACCCTGGGCGTAGCGCACGAGACCGAGCGCATAGCGCGCCTCCAGCCGGTCCGGCTGCGCGCCGAGCACACGCTCCAGCTCCTCGCGCGCGGCCGGCCACTCCTGCTTCGCCACCAGCGTTCGCGCGAGCGCCAGCCGGGCCTCGACGTCGTCCGGCTGCCGGCGCACCGCGGCCCGCAGCTCCTCGACGGCGGCGTCGAGGTCGCCCAGCGCCTGCAACGTGAGCCCCAGGCTTACGCGGGCGGCGGTGAGATCGGGCTGCTGCCGCAGCGCCTCCCGCAGCGCGGTGGCAGCGGCCACCAGCTCGCCGCGGGCGAGCAGCGCCTGACCGCGCTCGAGCGCCGCCTTCGTGGGGGCCGACGGCGGCGGGGTGGCCGCGATCGGGGGCCGGACATCGACGCTCGGTGTGGACGGGGGTGGCACGGTGGCGCACCCCAGCAGGACGAGGACGAGGAGGAGCCATGTACGGGACACTGTCCGCGATCATAGCCCCGGCGGCTCAGCGCGCGAAGTGCGGCATCACCTCGTGGGCGAAGAGCTCGATCGAGCGCAGGGCGGCCTCGAACGACATGTTGCCGTAGACGAACCGGCCGACGAAGTAGTTGGCGCCGCTGGCGGCGAGATGGCGCTCGACCTCGGCCCGCACGGTCGCCGGAGAGCCGACGACGGCAGTGTCGATCTCGATCGCGCGGTCGAGCGTCTCCGCAAAGCGCATCGGTACCGTGTTGAACTGTCGCCACAGGTGGGTGAGGCTCTCGTACCAGCGCTGGTAGGCGGACCGGCCCAGCCGCAGGGCCTCGGCGTCGGTGTCGGCGACGAAGACCGAGCGCTGCAGCCCGACGAACGGCGGCGGGGCGCCGGCCGGCGCCGACCACGCCTCGAAGTAGCGCTCGACGAGCGGCTTGATGGCCGTGCTGCCGAGCGTGCTCACGATGTTCACGCCGCGGCGGGCAGCGGCGGCGGCGCCGTCGGGCCGCACCACGCCCTGCCACAGCGGCGGGTGCGGCGTCTGCACCGGCGCCAGCTCCATGGGCACGCCGCGGTACGTGTAGTGACGGCCGTGGTGCGTCAGACGGCCGCCGCGCAGACCGGCCAGGATGATCTCCAGCGACTCCTCGTAGATCTCCTGGGCGGCCAGGAAATCGACCCCGCTGTAGGCCAGCTCGTACGGCGAGATGCCGCGGCCCACGCCCAGCTCGAAGCGGCCGCCGCTGAGCTGGTCGAGCATGCAGATCTCCTCGATCAGGCGCAGCGGCGTGTAGAGCGGCAGCAGGTAGACGAGGGGGCCGAAGCGCAAGCGGCGCGTGCGCTGGGCGACGGCGGCGAGGTACACGCCCGGGGTGGGCGCCATGCCGAGCGGCGTGGCGTGATGCTCGGCCACGTGATAGGTGCGGAAGCCGGCGGCGTCGGCCGCCTCCACCAGGCGCAGCCGCTGCTCGTAGAGCCGGCCGAGCGGCTCATCGCCGCGGTCGACGTGGTCGAAGATGCCGAACGCCACGGAGGCCATTGGGGGCGCCCTCCGCGGGCGATTGTAGCCTACCCGTGGTAGGCTTCGACGGGCGTCAGGCGGACGCACGACACGACAAGCACAAGGAGACCGGCATGGCGATCAAGGTAGGTGACCGGATTCCCGATGGCACGCTGACCGAGCTGATTACCGACGAGCGCCCGGGCTGCAGCGTGGGCCCCAACGCCTTCCAGGTCGGCGATCTCACCAAGGGCAAGAAGATCGTGATCTTCGGCCTGCCCGGCGCGTTCACCCCCACCTGCTCGGCCAAGCACGTGCCGAGCTACGTGCAGAACATCGACAAGCTCAAGGCCAAGGGCGTGGACGAGGTGTGGTGCGTCTCCGTCAACGACGCCTTCGTGATGGGCGCGTGGGGTAAGGAGCAGAAGGCCGACAACAAGGTCCGCATGATGGCGGACGGCAGCGCCGTGTTCACCAAGGCGCTCGGCCTCGAGATGGATCTGACCTCGCGCGGCATGGGCGTGCGCTCGCAGCGCTACGCGATGGTGGTGGACAACGGCGTGGTCAAGGCCGTCAACGTCGAGGCCCCCGGCAAGTTCGAGGTGAGCGACGCCGATTCGGTGCTGAAGGCGCTCTGATCCAGAGACTCCGGGACGCCCCGGCTCGGCCGGGACGTCCCGGAATGAGCCGCGAGACTAGGCCTCGGCCTCCTCCTCGTCCGCGAAGCCCTCCGGCCTGGTGACAACCAGCTGAGCCCCTTCCGGCGTTTCCGCAAGGTCGATCGTTGCTCCGTCCAGCGGCTGTAAGGCCTCGGTTCCGATGAGCAAGAGCACGTCTCCCTCGTGCTCGACGACCTGGTCACCCGCCTTCTCCCGGTCGGGGAAGAGGGAACACGTACCCTCCCCGGAGATCTCGACCCTCAACCCGATCCCCTCCTCCTCGACGCTACGCGACAGGGCGCTCTTCAGCACAACCTTGGCTCGCTCCGTCACATTCACCATCGCTCGCCCCCTCCATGCTCCGATTCACGGCCTCGGATTTGACGGTTCTCGACGCGCACCGGGTCCCGTGTTGCACAGTCCGGGCCGTCAGGCATCGCTCGCACGCGTGGAGCTGCGGGGCGAACAGGAGGGCGGTGGCAACAACTACATCGAAGGCGCTTCAGGCAGCCGCGTCGAAAGGGCCGCGACGCGGGTCGAGATCAGTCCGACTCGGAGCGCAGGCGCTCCAGCCGCGCCGACAGCCGCCCAATGCCGCCGCCGGCGAACTCCGCGACCTTCTCGCCCCCGCGATAGATCAAGGTGTACGGCAGGACGTCCACGTCGGCCAGCCACGAGTTGGCCCGCTTGAAGCCGACGAGGCCACCGCGGTCCAGCAGGATCTTGCCGAAGCGGACATCGCCGTACGTCTGGTCGGCGGCCAGGAACGTCTGCAGCTCCTCGGTGTACTCGGCGCAGTGCTCGCAGTCGCTCTTGCCCAGCATGAGCACCGACCAGGGGGCGGCGAGCAACCCCTCCCACGTGGTGCCGTCGATCGCTTCCAACCGTGTCATTTTGTAGATGGGGGGCCACGAGATCGCCCCCCAGCCCCCCGTCGTTCGCGGCGCCCCGGCGGAGCCGGAGCGCCGCTCTAGTTCTGTGTATGACTTCCTGTTGTCGGTCGTTCTTGCTTTCGGCTATCCGACGAACTTCTCGCCCTTCTTCCAGTCGGCGCCGCACAGGCCGCCACTCTGCAGGGCCTGGGCGGTGCGGAGCACTTCCTTGGGGCTGCGGCCGACCGCGGTGTCGTTGACGTGGTAGGCGCGGATGACGCCCTTGTCGTCGACGATGACCGAGGCCCGGTAGGCGATGCCCGCGTCCTCCTTCAGCACGCCGAACGCGCGGCTGATGGAGTGGTTGGTGTCACCCATGACCGGGTGCGTGATCTCGCTCGGGAACGTCTGCCGATCGGCGAACCAGGCCTTGTGGCTGAAGAACGAGTCCGTGCTGACCCCCACGACGTCGATCTTGTCGTCACCGAACTCCTTGAGGTGATCCTGGAAGCCGCGGATCTCGGTTGGGCACACGAACGTGAAATCCAGGGGGTACCAGTAGAGGACGTGCCACTTGCCGGCGAAGTCCTTGCTGCTCAGCTTCTTCTGCTCGCCCTTGTGGTAAGCGGTGCCGGCCCACTCGGGCTCCTTCTGTCCGATCATGCTCATCGTCTGCGTCTTCCTCCGTGAGAGTTCCGTCGATTGCGTGCGCGGCGGCGGGCAGCCGGCGCGCGGGGGGCGGCCTGACAGGCCGCACAGCGTCCAAGAATGTCCACCACGTGGCTCGAGGCCGCGAACCCGTGGCGGCCGGCCAGCACCGCCGCCCGCCGCTTCACCGCGTCGAGCCGGGCGTCGTACACGTCACGCACGCTCCCACATTCGATGCACACGAGGTGGTGATGGGATTCCAGCCCGGCGTCCCAGCGACCGCGGGCCCCGCCCCCCCTGACCCGCCGCACCGCCCCCAGGCGGGCCAGCGAGTCGAGCGTCTTGTACACGGTGGCCAGCGAGAGGGTGGGCAGCTCGCGCCGCACGGCCGCATGCAGCTCTTCCGCGCTCGGGTGACCGTGCCCGGCCGCCAGGTGCCGGAAGACCGTGAGTCGCTGCGGCGTGAGGACGAGCCCGGCCGCCCGGCACCGGGTGACGAACCGCTCGAGCGCGCCTGGCATTGGCCTCACCTTGTCTCGTTGATAATTATTCTCGACAAATAGAATCTGTCAACCGGAGCTGGGCGACGCGAGGGCTACGGCCACACCCGGCGGGCGACGGCACCGACGAGCCGGAGCTTCGCCTCCTGCTCGGCCGGCGTGAGCGGGTTGCCGGCCTCGCCGGAGGCGAAGCCGCACTGCGGACTCACGGCGAGCCGCTCCAGCGGCACCAGGCGCGCCGCCTCCCGGATGCGCGCCTCGACCGTGGCGGCGTCCTCGAGCGCGCCCTGCTTGGTGGTCAGCAGGCCCAGCACCACCTCGGCGCCCGGGCGGACGTGGCGGAGCGGGCCGAAGTCGCCGGCGCGCGGCGTGTCGTACTCCAGCAGCAGCCGGTCGACGTTGGTCAGCCGCGGGAACACCTCGGCCGCGATGGTGCCGTAACCGCCGTTGGCGAGCCAGCGACCGCCGGGCGCGTTGCCCCGGCAGATGTGGATCGCGCGCGTCAGGCCGCGCACGCCCTCGAAGACCAGGTTGTCGATCTCGGCATCGGCGGCGAGCTCGGCCGCCATGTCGTGGCCCCACGACTGGAACGCCGCGCGATTGTCCGGATCGACGTGCCACTGGGCGTAGTTCGGCGCGTCCAGCTGCAGGTAGTCGCCGCCGGCGGCGCTCACCCGCGGGATCACCTCGTCACGCAGGTAGGCGGCGATGGCGCGCAGGAAGTCCTCGGCGGTCGGATAGGCGGCCCGCGAGTGTTCCGGGTGCCAGAAGATGCGGTGCCAGCTCGGGGCGGGGATCGTCAGCTTGGTGCGGGCACGGGCGTTGGCCCGCAGGAACGCGTACTCCTGGCCCACGAGATCCCGCACGACCGAGACCGGCCGCGTCACGAACGGCCGCACCGGAGCGTCGTAGACGTGGGCCGGCCGTCCGTCCGGCTCCTTCCACAAGGACCACCAGCCGGGGTCGGCCGGCAGGAACTCGTAGCCGGCCAGCGGCGCGTACGGGCGCGCCTCCGGGCGCAGCGGGATCGTGACCACCCACGAGTTGCGCCGCAGCTCGCCGTCGGTGATGACGTCGAGCCCGGCCGCCTCCTGCAGCGCGATGGCCTCGCGGACGGCGCGATCCTCGGCGGCGCGCAGCTCGACGTCGCCGACGGTCCCGGCCCGCGCGCCTTGCCGCGCGTCCTTCAGGTACGACGGGCGCAGGAGGCTGCCGACGACGTCCGCGCGGGCCACGCGCGTGGCCACGGTCACAGCGTCCCCCACACCTCGCGCGCCACCTCGACGCAGAGGGCCAGCTTGGCCTTCTCCTCCTCGACCGTCACCTCGTTGCCCTCGACGGTCGAGGAGAAGCCGCACTGCGGGCTCACGCACAGCTGCTCGAGCGGCACGTACCGGGCGGCCTCGTCCAGGCGGCGCTTGATGTCGTCCTTGCGCTCGAGCCGGCCGTCCTTGCTGGTCACCAGCCCCAGCACCACCCGCACCTGGCGGGGCACGAAGCGCAACGGCGAGAAGTCCCCCGAGCGAGCGTCGTCGAACTCGAGGAAAAAGCCGTCGTACGGCAGCTGGGTGAAGATCGTCTCGGCGATGCGGCCGTAGCCACCCTGGGCCCGCCAGCTCGAGCGGAAGTTCCCCCGGCACAGGTGCGTGCAGACGGTCAGGTCACGCGGCTTGTCGCGCAGCGTCTGCTGCACCAGCTGGACCGAGAGCCGGAGCTGGGCGTCGGGATCCTCGCCCCGGGCCGCGTTCTGGGCACGCATCTCCTCGTCACAGAGATAGGCCAGGCTCACGTCGTCCAGCTGCAGGTACCGGCAGCCGGCCGCGTAGAGATCGGCGATCTCGGCCCGATAGGCGGCGGCGGTGTCAGCCACGAAGACGTCGAGGTCGGGATAGGGCGCGCGGTCGATGTGCGTGCGGCCCACCTGCGAGTAGAGCATGCACGGCGACGGGATCGTCAGCTTGGGAGTGCGGGTGACGACGGACTTCAGGAACGCGAACCCCTCCACAAAGATCGGCTTCGGCCGGGTCACCCGGCTCGTGATGGCCAGGTCGGGCCGGGTGAAGTTCACGTCGCCGGCCTTGCCGTGAAACGTCACCGGGATGCGCTGGCCCTGGCTCGACCAGCCGCCCAGCTGGAGCAGGAAGTCCATGTGCCAGGACTGGCGACGCATCTCGCCGTCGGTGATGCCCTGCAGGCCGGCCGCCTCCTGCAGCCGGACCACCTCCCGGACGGCCGCGTCCTCGGCGGCGCGCAGAGCGGCGGCGTTGACCCGGCCGGCATCCCGGTCGAGCCGCAACGTCTTGAGCGCAGGTGGACGCAGGAGACTGCCGACGTGGTCGGCGCGAAACGGCGGGCGCGCGGCGTCTGCCATGGGGTCCTCCGGATCTCGCTACGGGCGCCGGATGTCGAAGCGCAGCACCGTGATCGAGTGCGCCGGCAGCGTCAGCGCGAGCCTGGCGCCGCCGGCGGCGAGGACCCGTTCGTGGACGTCGACGCGCCGCGGATGCTCGAACGAGTTGACGGCGCCGACGTCGGGCCCGTTGACCTCCCACGCCCGCACCGGCCCCGCGATGACGGCGCCGGCCAGGTCGAGCGTGGTCGGCCGATCGCGGTCGCGGTCGCGGTTGACGATAGCGACCGCCATCTCGCGGGCGTCGGCGTCGCAGGTGGCGACGGCATCGACCAGCGGAAACGGCCCGAGGTCCGCCACGTGGACGACGCGGCCGCCGGCGTCGGCCTCCTGGGCCGGCGGCAGGTCGTAGGTGTCGGAGTCGACGTGGGTGTCGAGGGCTACCGCCAGCGTGTGCTCGGCGTAGAGCCGCAGCGGGTGATAGATCGTCTGCAAGAAGAGCCCCTCGCGATTGGTGAAGATGGGGGCGATGGCGTTGACGAGCTGGGCGAAGTTGGCCAGCCGCACCGTGCGGCAGTTGCGGACGAACCCGTTCAGGTAGGTGGCGACGGCCAGCGCGTCCGAGAGGTTGTAGCGCTCCTCGACCCCGCCCACCCGGTCCTCGTGGCTGCGCGTCCGGTACCACACGTTCCACTCGTCGAAGGCGATGTGAATCGGATGGGCGATGCGCTGGGCGTAGCGCACGCGCTCGATCAGCGCCGCGCAGATCCGGACCGCCCGCTCGGCCTGGTGCGACTGGAAGACGGTGGCGTAGTGGTCGGGGCAGCCGGTGTAGAGGTGGATGCTGTGGTAGTCGATGAACTCGGCCAGCCCGCCGATGGCGATCTCGTCCCACTCGCTCCAACCGTTCTGGCCGCAGCCGATCAGCTCGATGGACGGGTCGGTCCGCTTCATGACCATGGCGAACGCGCGCGCCTTCTTGACGTAGTCGTGGGCGTTCATGTTGCCGATCTGCCAGCCGCCGTACATCTCGTTGCCGAGTCCCCAGTAGCGTACGCGGTACGGCTCGGGGTGGCCGTGCTGCCGGCGCAGGTTGGCCCACGAGGTGTTGCCGGTGCCGTTGCAGTACTCCACCCAGGCCTGCGCCTCGTCCATGGTGCCGGAGCCCATGTTCACGCAAATGAACGGCTCGGTGCCGAGCACGCGACAGTACTCGATGAACTCGTCGGTGCCGAAGCGGTTCGACTCCTCGGCGTACCAGGCCAGGTCGGTGCGGCGGGGCCGCTGGTCCTTGGGGCCGACGCCGTCGAGCCAGTGGTAGCCGCTCACGAAGTTGCCCCCGGGCCAGCGGAGCACGGGCGCGCGCAACGGCCGGGCGGCGTCGAGCACGTCACGCCGGAAGCCGCGGGCGTCGCTGAGCGGCGAGCCTTCCTCGTAGATACCGCCGTAGATGCAGCGGCCCAGGTGCTCGACGAACTGTCCGAAGATACGGGGGTCGACGGAGCCGAGGCGGCGGGCGAGATCGAGGCCGATGCGGGTCATGACCCGCGGAGTCTAAGAGCGAGGCCCGTGAGTGTCAACGCGCCGGCCGCGTGGTTGACAGTTATCGGAGAGTGCCCGTAGAGTCTCGGCCATCGCGACCGCGAGCGCGGCGCCGGAGGACAGAGCCATGGATCGGGCACACAGCGCAGTGAGCCGTCGCACCTTCCTGACCGGCGCCGCGGTGACCGCGACGGCGGCGGCCGCGTGGCCGCGCCACGGCCTCGCCCAGCCCAAGGCCACCTTCACCTACTGGAACGGCCTCACCGGCGCCGACGGCAAGGTGATGGACGAGCTGATCGATCGGTTCACCAAGGAGACCGGCATCCGCATCGAGCAGCAGCGGCTGCCGTGGGCCGAGCTCTACGCCAAGCTGCAGGTCTCCGTCCCCGCCGGCGAGGGTCCGGACCTCGCGCTCATCCACACCGTCGAGGTCCCGCACTTCGCCAGCGACGGCGTGCTGGAGGCGATCGACGAGGGCGCGCTCGGCGGCAAAGGCTTCCGCGGCGAGGACTACCTGCCGGCCACCTGGCAGGGTGGAACGTTCCAGGGCAAGCGCTACTCGCTGCCGCTCGACGTGCCCCAGCACCTGCTCTACCTGAACGTGAAGGTCATGAAGGAAGCCGGCCTGGTCGGCGCCGACGGCAAGCCCAAGGTGCCGGCGAGCCGCGACGAGCTGGTCACCATGGCCAAGGCCATGACCAAGGGCGAGGCCTTCGGCTTCGCCATCGGCACCGCCAACCCCGGCCGCTACACCTGGGGCTTTCACAATCTGCTCTGGCAGAACGGCGCCAACATCTACGCGGCCGACCTCAAGCGGGCGGCGGTGGCCGAGCCGGCCGCGCTCGAGGTCGCCGAGTTCTTCGCCGCGCTGCCCAACCAGCACAAGGTGGCGCCGCCCGCCAACGCCAACTGCCGCGACGCGTTCATCGCCGGCCGGCTCGGCATGTGGATCGCCGGCTCCTGGAACTTCACGGGTCTGCGCGAGGCCAAGGTCGACTTCACGGCGGCGCCGGTCCCGCGACTGTTCAAGCAGCCGGTGGTGTGGTCGATGCCGCACCAGTACAGCTTCCCCAAGGTGAAGACGGCCGATCGTGCGCGCCGCGACGCCGCCTGGACCCACGTGCGGTGGATGACCGATCACGTCGCCGAGTGGACGCTGAAGGCCGGCCAGGTCTCGGCCAGCCGCAAGGCCCACAGCGATCCGCGCGTCACCGCCGATCCGGTCCTCAAGACCCTGCTCGCTCAGGCGCCGAACTGGCAGGTCGGTCAGGGCACGCCGAAGTGGGTCGCGGCCGAGAACGTCACGCGACCGGTGATCGAGGCCGTCTACACGGGTCAGAAGGCTCCCAAGGCGGCGATGGAGGACCTGGCGCGCCAGATCAACGCGCTGCCGGAATAGGGTGACAGCCGGGCAGCGCCGCCGGGGCCAGGCCCGGACGGCGTACTTGTTCCTGGCGCCGGGCCTGCTGCTGTTCGCGGTCTTCCGCGTCTATCCCCTGCTGGAGGGGCTGCAGCTGTCGTTCACGAACGCGCGGCTCGGGCGCGCGGCCTCGCAGTTCGTCGGCCTCGCCAACTACACGCGCCTGCTCGACGACACGCGCTTCCACGTCAGCCTCGCCAACACCGCCTTCTACACGATCGCCAGCACGCTGCCGATCCTGGCCGTGCCCCTGGCGCTGGCCATCGCCCTGAACCGCGGCCGCCTGCGGAGCCTGCTGCGGAGCGTGTTCTTTTTCCCGTTCACGCTCTCGGTCGTCACCGTCGGCCTGGCCTGGCTGTGGCTGCTCGATCCGGTCGTGGGGCCGTTCAACTACTACCTGCGCGCGCTCGGCGCGCCGGCCCGCTCGTGGCTGGCCGATCCCTCCACCGCCATGTGGGCGATCATCCTCACGACCGTGTGGTGGGTGACCGGCTACTACCTGG
Source organism: uncultured Candidatus Rokubacteria bacterium (assembly GCA_963827505.1). Taxonomy (GTDB): domain Bacteria; phylum Methylomirabilota; class Methylomirabilia; order Rokubacteriales; family CSP1-6; genus AR5. The sequence continues at coordinate 982,505 of CAWHBD010000002.1, forward strand.
TCGTCTACCTGGCCGGGCTCCAGGACATTCCGCGCGACCTGTACGAGGCCGCCGCGCTCGATGGCGCCGGCGGCTGGCGGGCGTTCCGGTCCATCACGCTGCCGCTGCTGCGGCCCGTGCTGCTGTTCGTCGTCGTCACCCACGTGATCGGCTCGTTCCAGCTCTTCGGCCAGGTGTTCGTCCTCACCGGCGGCGGTCCCGGCGACGCCACCCGCACGGTCGTACAGCACCTGTTCGAAGCCGCCTTCCAGAACTTCTTCCAGTTCGGCGCCGCCTCGGCCATGGCCTGGGTGCTCTTCGCCGTCATCCTCGTCTTCTCCGTGCTGCAGTTCCGGCTGCTGCGCGGCCACACGGAGTACTGAGGATGCGGCGCGATCGCCACGGCCTCGCCCTCACCGTCGCGCTGGGCGTGCTGGCCGTCGTGTGGCTGCTGCCGATCGTGTGGGTGGTGGTGACCTCGTTCAAGGTGACGGCCGACATCGTGAAGCTGCCGCCGGAGTGGATCCCGTGGCCGGCGACCCTCGACCACTATCACGAGGTGTTGCTGGGCAGCTCGCGGACGGCGCGCATCGGGCGGGCGTTCGTGAACAGCCTGGTGGTCGCGCTGGGAACGGTGGTGGTCGTGCTCGCGACCAGCGCCATGACCGCCTACCCGCTGGCCCGCATGCGCTTCCCCGGCCGTGACCTCGTCTTCACCCTGCTGATCGGCAGCCTGATGATTCCCAACGCGGTGGTGCTGGTGCCGCAGTACGTGCTGGTGCAGCGGCTCGGCTGGCTGAGCAGCTACCAGGGGCTGATCGTCCCGGAGGCGGCCATGACCTTCGCCTTCGGCGTCTTCCTGCTGCGCCAGTTCTTCCTGACCATGCCGGGCGAGCTGGAGGACGCCGCCCGCATCGACGGCGCCAACGCCTGGCAGGTGTTCAGCCGCATCGTGCTGCCGCTGTCGCAGCCGGTGCTGGCCGCGCTGGCGATCTTCGCCTTCCGGTCGGCGTGGAACGACTTCCTGTGGCCGTTGATCGCCGTCAACAAGCCCGAGATGTTCCCGCTGCCGGTGGCGCTGGCCCTGCTGCGCAGCGCCTACAGCGCGGAGTCGTACGGACCGATCATGGCGGGCGCGGCGCTCAGCGCCGTGCCGCTGCTCGTCGTGTTCGTGGTCGCCAACCGGCGGATTGTCGAAGGGGTGAGGCTCAGTGGCCTGAAGGGCTGAGCCTCACCGTCGTCACGCGGCGACGGCGGGGGGCGCGGGCGGTGGGGCGACGGGGTCCCCGGCGGTTCCGCGTGAGACGACTCCGATACGCGAAGGTAAGGTCGGAGCCTGTCCCACGTGTGGCCTTACACGATCGAAGCCAACGGAACCGCCGGGGACCCCGTCGCCCCACCGCCCGCGCCCCCCGCCGCCACGCGTGACATCGGACGGGCGCAGCCTTCAGACGATTGGAGCTTGGGGGCGTCGAGGGGCACCGCGGCTGAGCCGCGGCGCCCCTCGCGGCGGTCATGCGGTGTCCAGCGCCGCCCCGGCTGCGCCGGGGCGGTTGCGAGTATCTGGGGGTGTGGGGGCCATGTCGGGGCCCCCATGTGGAACTAAACGCGGACGACGCGATGGTCGATGCGGAGGATGGGGCGGCGGACGGCGCGCTCGATCGTCCGAAATTCGGCTTCTTCCTCGGGGGTGACGAACGTCACGGCGTCGCCGACAGCTTCGGCTCTCGCGGTGCGGCCGACGCGGTGGATGTAGCTCTCGGGGGCGTCGGGCATGTCGAAGTTCACGACGTGGCTGAGGCCGGTCACGTCGATGCCGCGGGCGGCGATGTCCGTTGCGACCAGGACGCGCAGGTGGCCCGCCTTGAACGCGGCCAGGGCCTTCGTGCGCTGGGCCTGGCTGCGGTTACCGTGGATGCGGTCGGCGGAGACGCCGCCGCGCGTGAGCGCGGTGGCCAGCCGGTCGGCCCGGTGCTTCGTGCGCGTGAAGGCCAGCACGTTGTGTACGTCGGGACGGCGCAGCAGGTCGAGGAGCAGCGGAATCTTCTCCTCCCGGTTCACCGGGTAGGCTGTGTGGCGCACCCCCGCGGCCGGCGCCGACGGACGCTCGACGTCGATGCGGGCGGGGTCCTTCAGGAAGTCCCGGGCCAGCGCGACGATGTCGGGCGGCAGCGTCGCCGAGAACAGCAGGGTCTGCCGCTGCGACGACAGCGTCTTCAAGATCCGCCGCACGTCGGGCAGGAAGCCCATGTCGAGCATCCGGTCGGCCTCGTCGAGCACGACGATGTCCACGCGATCGAGGCGCGCGTAGGGCTGACGCAGGTGATCGAGGAGACGGCCGGGCGTCGCGACGAGGATTTCCACCCCGCGGCGTAGCGCCGTCTCCTGCGGGCCCATGGCCACCCCGCCGAAGATGGCGGCGCCCCGGAGGTTGGTGTAGCGGCCGAGGGCGACGCGGTGCTCGTCGATCTGGGCGGCCAGCTCACGCGTGGGCGCCAGCACGAGCGCGCGGGTGATGCGCCGGGGGCCGGGCAGCAACCGGTGCAGGATCGGCAGCAGGAACGCGGCCGTCTTGCCGGTCCCGGTCGCCGCGCACGCGAGTACGTCGCGGCCGGCGTGGCCGGGCGGAATGGCGCTGGCCTGCACGGGGGTGGGCGTCGTGTAGCCGAGCGCGGCGACCGCGCGCAGCAGGTCGGGGTGCAAATCAAAGGTGTCGAACGACATCGAAGGTTCTCCGGTGAGGCCCTTCAGGGCCTCGGCAATCTTCCGCACCGTCATCACACGCCCCACGAAGCGGAAGAACCGGGGAAACGCGGTCTGCCTAGACTTGGCGGCGACCCACGATCGGGCCGCGATCGACTCAGACGGACTTCAGTATACGCGAGGAACGACCGGCGGCCACGCATAAGTAGTGCCGGGCCGGGCCACCGAACCGTGGTATCTTGGACTCCTTGCACATCGTACTGATCGTCCTTGTTGCCGTCGCCCTGACGCAAATGGCCGTGCTCATCACCTCGATCTACCTGCATCGAGGCTTGGCGCACCGGTCTCTGGCCCTCCACCCAGCGGCCGAGCTGGCCTGCCGGGCCATGCTCTGGCTCACCACCGGCCAGCGCCGTCAGGAGTGGGTGGCGGTACACCGCAAGCACCACACCTTCACCGACCGCGAGGGCGACCCCCACAGCCCCAAGATCGAGGGGTTCTGGCGCGTCCAGCTGTTCAACGTCTACTACTACGCACGGGAGGCCCGCAAGGCCGAAACCCTGCGTCGCTTCGCGCCGGATCTGGCCGAGGACCGCTTCGACCGCCTGGTCTTCTCGCACGGCTGGACGGGTCTGGCCCTGGGTACCGGGACGCTCTGCCTGATCCTCGGCTTCTGGGCCGGGCTGGCCGCGATGGTGCTGCACGCCGTCCTCTACGTGGGCGTGGTGGCACCCCTGATCAACGGGCTCGGCCACTGGCATGGACGGCAGACGTTCGGTAATTCCGCCTACAACATCCGCCTGCTGTCGTTCGTGACGGCTGGTGAAAGCCTGCACAACAACCACCACGCCCACCCGCGCGCCCCCAAGTTCAGCATGTCGGCTTGGGAGTACGACCCGAGCTGGACGGTCATTCGCGTGCTGGCCGCGTTGCGCGTGGTCAGGGTTCACGAGGTCGCGGTCGAAGCATCGTAGGAGGTGCGACCATGCAAGTGGGAGCGTTCTCGACACCTGGAGCACCGGACTGGCGCTGGCGGATCGTGAACTACGCGGGAGAGACGGTGGAAGAATCCCCGCGGAGCTTCCCGACGATCGAGGCCGCCATGAAGGACGGCCGTACGCGTCTGCTGACGATGGACGTGGATCGCTCGGTGCCTCGCGCACCCTATCGTTCGGGCGCCCATTCCCGCGGAGCTAGAGCCAAGAGCGCGTAGTACCCGCCGTCGTTTCGGGGCCGACGCTCGCCGGAGCGTCGGCTTGCAGCACTCCGCAAGGCATGCCTATCATCCGGCAGCCCATGAGCACCCCATCGGTGCGGACTGCCGGCGCCCCGCCGCTCGACCGCTCCACTCTCCTCGCGCGGTATCACGACGTGCGGCGGACGACGGAGCGACTCTGCGCGCCGCTGTCGGCCGAGGACCACGTCGTGCAGGCGATGGCCGACGTCAGCCCGACGAAGTGGCACCTGGCCCACGTCTCGTGGTTCTTCGACACGTTCCTGCTGGAGCCGGACCTGCCCGGCTACATGCCCCTGCACCCGGCTTACCGGGTCCTGTTCAACTCCTACTACAACGGCGTCGGTCCCCAGTTCTCGCGGCCCGACCGTGGCCACCTCTCGCGGCCGTCGGTGGCCGAGATCCACGCCTATCGCACCTGGGTCGATCGCGGCATGGCCACCCTGCTGGAGCACGGCCCGGAGGCACGGCTGACCGAGCTGGCGCCGCTGATCGAGCTGGGCCTCAACCACGAGCAGCAGCACCAGGAGCTGATCCTCACCGACATCAAGTACAACCTCGCCGTGAACCCGCTCCATCCGGCCTACCACGCGGTGGCGCCGCCCCGGGGGACTGCGCCGCCGCGCCTGGGCTGGCGCGCGTACGACGCGGGGCTGGCCCGCATCGGTCACGACGGGCCCGGCTTCGCGTTCGACAACGAGCAGCCCCGTCACACCGTCTACCTGCACGCCTTCCAGCTCGCCGATCGGCTCGTCACCAGCGGCGAGTACCTGGAGTTCATGAACGCCGGTGGCTATCGCACGGCGCCGCTGTGGCTCTCGGAAGGCTGGCGGGTCGTGCAGGAGCGCGGCTGGCAGGCGCCGCTCTACTGGACGTGGCGCGACGGCACCTGGTGGACGCAGACGCTGAGCGGGCTTCTCCCGCTGGACCCGCACGCCCCCGTCGCCCACGTGAGCTACTACGAGGCGGATGCCTACGCCCGCTGGCACGGCGCTCGCTTACCCACCGAGCATGAGTGGGAGCACACGGCGGCGGACGCGCCGGTTCGCGGCAACTTCCAGGACACCGGTATCTTCCACCCCCTGCCGCTGTCGGCCGGCGACGACGGCCAGATGTTCGGTGACGTGTGGGAATGGACGCAGAGCGCCTACACGTCCTACCCGGGCTACCGCCCGGCAGCGGGCGCAGTCGGGGAGTACAACGGCAAGTTCATGGTCAACCAGATGGTCCTGCGGGGCGGCTCATGTGTGACCCCGCATTCACACATTCGCGCGAGCTACCGCAATTTCTTTCCCCCGGACGCCCGCTGGCAGTTCTCCGGGATCCGGCTGGCCGACGACGCCTGACCGACGCCGCCGCGCCTTCCCGGCCGGCGGAGCAAGGAGCCCCCCACGTGCGATACCGGGTCGAGGTCCACGCGGATCCCCATACCACCCTGAAGACGATGGCCGAGGACGTCCGGCGCGGGCTCGGGACACGACCGCGCTCGCTGCCGCCCAAGTACTTCTACGACGCCGCCGGCTCGCAGCTGTTCGAGGAGATCACGCGGCTGCCCGAGTACTACCTGACCCGCACCGAGGACGCCCTGCTGGACACGCTAGCGCCGGCGCTGATGGGCCGGCTGGCCCCCGACGACGTCGTCGAGCTCGGCTCCGGCTTCTCACTCAAGACGCGTCGCCTGCTCGGGGCCCGCGGCGGCCGCCCGCTGCGCTACACGCCCGTCGACGTCGACGAGAGCACGGTGGCCGCCTCGGCCGAGCGCCTTCTGGCCGAGGATCCTGCGCTACGGGTGCACGCCATCGTCGGTGACTTCGAGCGCCACCTGATCCACGTGCCGCCGCCGAGCGGCCGGCGCCTGGTGCTCTTCCTGGGCAGCACCATCGGCAACCTCGACGATCCGGCCCGGCGGGCGGTGCTCGGACAGATTCGCGAGCTGCTGCGGCGCGGCGATCGGCTGCTGCTCGGCGTCGACCTCGTGAAGGACCCCGCCGTGCTGGAGGCCGCTTACAACGACGCCGCCGGGGTGACCGCACGGTTCAACCGCAACATCCTGCACGTCGTCAACCGCGGCCTCGGCGCCGACTTCCGGCCGGAGGCGTTCCGTCATCACGCCTGGTACAACACGGCCGAGCGCCGCATCGAGATGCACCTGGTGGCGGAGGCGCCGCAGACCGTGCGCATCCCGCGGCTGGACCTCACCATGCGGCTGGCGGCGGGCGAGAGCATCTGGACCGAGAGCTCGTACAAGTTCACGCGCGACTCGACGCGCGCCATGCTGGAGACGGCCGGGCTCCGCCTCGGCGCCTGGCACACCGACGCCGGCGGCCGCTTCGCGCTGGCGCTGGCGGCGCCGCGGACGAAAGCCGCGGCGGCAGGCGTCCCGCGCGCGGCCGCCTGAAACCCACGCCGTGAGCGGCACTCCGACGCCCGGACGGCTCTACGTCCACGACGATCTCACCCAAGAGGTGCGCGAGCGTCACGGGACCGGCTCACCGGAGTCCGCGCTGGCGCAGTCGCTGCTGGCCCTGGTCGGTCGCGACACCGCGCGCGTCACGGTGCTGACCGTGCGGGAACAGATCGCCGCGCTGGTTGCGGGCGGCGCCTACACGCCATTCGCCCTCGCCATCGGGATCGGCCGGGCCGGCGAGCGGGTCGCTCGTCAGGTCCACACGGAGACCGGCTGGTTCCCCATGATCCGCCGCGTCGACCTGACCCGCGAGGAGGACGGCCGCGGCGGCTACGCCGTGGTGAGCCCGACCGGGATCGCGCTCGCCGAGCAGCTCGCGGGCGTGGAGACGGCGGCGTCGCTGGCGATCGTCGACGACACGATCTTCTCCGGCATCACCATGCGGCGGGTGCTGGAGACGCTGGCGCCGGCCGTGCGGGCGCGCGCTCACGCCTTCTGCCTGCGCTGCGTGGCCGAGTCGCTGCCGCCCCTGCGCGCGCTCTGCCCCGTCTCGCCGGGCTTCGCCGCCCCGGGCCACATCCTGGACGACGTGAGCTTCATCAACGCCAGCGGCCTCGTCCGCCGCGGCGCCATCCGCCGTACCGGCCAGCCGCCGCTGGCGTTCTTCGAGCGGCCCGAGTGGCTTCACGCCTGGTTCCCCGACCGGTCCGACGCCGTCCTCGACCTCTGCCGCCGCCTCAACGCCCTCCTCGAGCCGACCGGCGAGCCCTCGCTCCCCGCGACCGTCTAGGCCTCCGTCCCGTTCGCTCGTGGGTCGCCGGCGAGCGGGGCGGGCGGCCGGGGCGACAGGGTCCCCTCGGTTCCGCGAGAGACCATCCGGTGCGCGCAGGCACGGTCGGAGCCTGGTCCTAGGTGTGGCCCTACACGATCGAAGCCAACGGAACCTCAGGGGACCCTGTCGCCCCAGCCGCCGCCCCGCTCGCCGAGAGTACGCGCGATCGGCCCGACGATCGGATGCGGGAACGCGGCTTCCGGTCAGCGGGGGTGGGACATGACGAGGCGGAGGCCGCGGGGGACCAGGAGGCGGTCGACGAGCTCGAAGAGCCCGTGGAGGAGCAGGGCCATGAGGGCGGCGGGGATGGCGCCGGCGAGGATGGTCGTGGTGTCGTCGAGCGCGAGGCCGCGGACGATCAGCGTGCCGTAGCCGCCGCCGCCGATGAAGGCCGCCAGCGTGGCGGTGCCGACCGTCCAGATGGCGGCGGTCTTCACGCCGGCCAGGATACTGACCGAGGCCAGCGGCAGCTCGATCCGGGCCAGCCGGCGCCAGCCCGTCAGCCCCAGCACGTCGGCGATCTCCAGCAGCTGGCGCTCGAGCGTCGACAGCCCCGTGGCGGTGCCGCGCACGATCGGGAGCAGCGCGTAGAGGAAGAGCGCGACGAGCGCGGGCAGCGTGCCGATGCCAAGAAGCGGGATCATGAAGCACAGCAGCGCCAGAGCGGGGATGGTCTGCAGGACGCCGACCGCCATCAGCTCGACCTGGCCCACCCCCGCCGAGCGCGCGGCCACGATCCCCAGCGGAACTCCGGCCACGACCGCCAGCGCCACCGCGGCCGCCACCAGCCCCAGGTGCTCGAGGGTGAGGGCACCCAGCTCGCGGGCCAGGCGGGCCCGCTCCTCGGCGTCGGTGATCTCGCGGCCCAGGAAGCGCGCGGCGACCTGGCGCGCGCTGCGTCCCCCGAGGTCCGCGAGCGCGTTGAGCCGGGTCATGGTGGCGCCGTCAAGCCGCCCGACCAGGGCCCCCTCCAGCGCCGCCCACGCCCGCGGGTGACCCTCCACGAACTCCGTCCGGGCCAGCAGGACGGCAGCGTAGCTCGGAAAGAAGCGCTGGTCGTCGTGGAGGACCACGACGCCCGCTCGGGCCAGCCGGCCGTCGGTGGAGAACACGTCGATGACATCTACGGTGCCGCGCTCCAGCGCTTGATAGGCGAGCGCGTGCTCGATGGTGCGCGCGCTGGCCAGGGTCAGTCCGTAGTGACGGCGCAGCCCCGGCCAGCCGTCGTCGCGCTCCAGGAAGCCGGAGGTGAAGGCGCCGGTCAGCTCCGGATGACGTGCGAGGTCGCTGATGCGGGCCAGGCCAAGGCGCTGCGCGAGGTCGGCGCGCACCGCTAGCGCGTAGGTGTTCTCGAAGCCGAGCGGGGCGCTGATGGTCAGCCCCCGTGGTCGCAGCCCGGCCCGGATCGCTTCCAGCGAGTCGACCGATGGGTCCTTGAGGATCGCGCGGGCGATCGTGCCCGTGTACTCCGGATAGAGGTCGACGCTACCGTGAGCAACGGCCCGGTACGCGATCCCGGTGCCGCCCAGTCCCACGCGCCGCTCGACGGGGGCCTCGCCGGCTGCCTCCATCACCTGGGCCGCGATCTCCGCGACCACGTAGCTCTCGGTGAACGACTTCGAGCCCACGCGGACCGTGGAGGCCGCGTGCGCCGGGGCGGCCACCGCGACCGCGAGCACCAGGGGGACAACCACGCGCATGGCCAGAGACCTGACGGGGGATGTCTGGGCCCCTTCCATCAAAGATATTCCCGTAGCTCGGGCGGCGGCGCCTGGGCGCTCAGGAACTCGGTCACGAACGGCTCGGCCGGCTTGTGGGCGAGATCGGCGAACGTCCCCTGTTGCACGACCCGACCCGCGCGCAGGAGCGTGATGGCGGCGCCGAGCAGCACGGCCTCCCGGACGTCGTGGGTGACGAGGAGCACGGTCTTGCCGAGCGCGCCGAACAGGCGGCGCAACTCGGTCTGCAAATCGGCCCGCACGATTGGATCGAGGGCGCCGAGCGGCTCGTCGAGCAGCAGCAGCGGCGGATCCAGCACGAGCGCGCGCATGAGGCCCACGCGCTGGCGCTGCCCTCCGCTCAGCTCGGCCGGATAGCGCGCCAGCATCGCCTCGTCGATGCCGGCCAGCTGGGCCAGCCCCCGCACGCGCTCGGCGGTCCGCGCCCGTGGCCACCCCAGCGCCTCGGCCGGCAGGCTCACGTTGCCGCGCACCGTGAGATGCGGGTAGAGCCCGCCTTCCTGCACGACGTAGCCGACGCGGCCGACCAGGTGGCGGCGGGTGGCGGGGGTGACGACCACGCCGTCCACGCGGGCCTCGCCGGCGTCGGGCTCGACCAGTCCCAGGATCACGCGCAGCAGGGTGGACTTGCCGGAGCCGCTGGAGCCGAGCAGCACGTGGGTCGTGCGGGGCGTGACCTCGAGCGAGACGTCCTCGAGCGCGACCGTGGCGCCGTACCGCTTGCTGACCTGGCGGACCGTAATCATCCGCTCTGGAGTGTACGCAGATTCAGCGGGCGGCGAGCGGGCCCTTCACGGCAGGTACATCCGCGTGAAATGGTCGTCGATCACCTCGCCCCTCGTGCCGACGGTGAAGTTGGAGGTGATCACTCCCCGGGCGCCGGCGAAGCCACCGGTCCCCCCGGTGATCGTCCACACCACGCCCCCCACCACCCAGCCCGATCGCGGCGCCGGCCCCACCCACCCGCGCCCGAGCGTCTCGAACGTCACGGTGCCGGCGCTGCCATAGGTGATGGTACCGTCCTCGACGAAGCTGCCGTCCCCGAACCGCTCGACTCGCGACTCCAGCACCGCGCTCTCCCCCGCCACCGGCTCGACTCGCGCAGCAATCCCCTCGCCCCCCAGCACCGTCGACAGCGCCTGACTTCCCGCCACGCTCCGCGCCTGCCGCCGACTCTCCGACCCCGCCACCGCCCCCGCCGTCCCCCTGAACTCCAGCGCAAACACGAGTTCCCGCATTCGACCATCTCCGTTCGAGCGCCGGCTTTGCCGGCGCAATCCGATTCTGGGGGAGGCAGGAAGGAGCGCGCCCCCAGGCGCGCGACGACCGTCGGAAGGGGGCGAAGCCCCCTCCGAGCTAAAACACGATAAGTCCCCGCGCCAGCTCGCCGGCGGCCAGCGCGCGGAACGCCTCGTTCGCCTCGTCCAGGCCGTAGCGGCGGGTGATGAGCTGGTCGACCTTCAGCTTGCCGGCCAGGTAGAGATTGACCAGCCGCGGCAGATCCTCACGGGTGCGGGCGCCGCCGTAGCTGCTGCCGCGGATCACACGCTCGCCGGTCACCAGCGGCCGCACATCCATCGGCACGGTGGCGCCGGTCTCGGGCACACCGATGAGCACGCAGGTGCCGCCCGGAGCCAGCGCCTCCACGGCCTGGCTCACCGCCCGGGTGTCGCCGACGGCCACGAAGGTGTAGTCGGCGCCTAGCCGGGTGATGCGGCGGATGGCCGCCACGGCATCCTCGCGCGAGGCATCGACCAGATGGCTGGCGCCCAGCGCCCGTGCGTGCTCCAGCTTGGCCGCCCTGACGTCGACGGCGATGACCGGGTGGGCGGCCACGAGCGCGCCCCCCTGCACCACGTTGAGGCCGACGCCGCCGACGCCGAACACCGCGATGCTGGCGCCGGGCGGGACCGCCGCCGTGTTGATGACGGCGCCCACGCCGGTCATGACCGAGCAGCCGATGAGCGCCGCCCGGTCGAGCGGCATGTTCTTGTCGATGCGGATCGCGCACGACTCGTGCACGACCGTGGTCGAGGCGTAGGTGGCGACGTGGCCGTAGTGGTAGACGGGCCGGCCATGCAAGGTCATCCGGGTGGTGCCGTCCGGCAGCACGCCCCGCCCCGGCTGGCGCCGCTCGCACAGGTTGGGGCGGCCAATCACGCAGTAGTGGCAGCGGCCGCACGTGGGCGCCCACGACAGGATCACCGGGTCGCCGGGCACGAGGTCGCCGACGCCGGGGCCGATCTCCTCCACCACGCCGGCGCCCTCGTCGCCGAGGACGATCGGCACCGGCACGCCCTGCCAGGAGCCGTCGGCGGCGTGCAGGCAGGAGTGACAGACGCCGCTGGCCACCATGCGCACCCGCACCTCTCCGGTGCGAGGCGCCTCCAGCTCCAGCTCTTCGATTCCAAGCGGCTTGCCCTGCTCGTAGAGGACCGAGGCTCGCATGGCGCCTCCTTCAGGTGCCGTAGCGGATGCGCGGGTCGAGGTACCCGTACAGCACGTCGACGGCCAGGTTGATGGTCATGAACATCACCGCGATGAACAGGATGGTGGACTGTGTGAGGGGGTAGTCACGTTGGTAGATCGACCACAGAACCAGCCGCCCCACGCCGGGCAGCGTGAACACCTCCTCCACGACAACGGTGCCCCCGAGGAGGATACCGACCTGCAGCCCGGCCACGGTGACGATGGGGATGAGCGCGTTCTTGAGAGCGTGCTTGAGGATGACCAGGCGGCTGGCCAGCCCTTTGGCCGCGGCCGTGCGGATGTACTCCGAGCGGAGTACGTCGAGCATGGAGGCCCGCGTGGTGCGGGCGATGTTGGCGGCGCTGGCGGTGCCCAGGCACAGCGCGGGCAGCAGCATGATCGTGAGGTTGCGACGGGGGTCGGTGAGGAAATCCACCCACACCACAGGAGGCATCCAGCGCAGGTAGATGGAGAAGAACAGGATCAGCATCGTCCCCTGCCAGAACACCGGGACCGAGAGCCCGAGCAGGGTGCCGACCCGGGTGGCGGTGTCGATCGGCTGGTCCCGGCGCGTGGCCGACACGATGCCGGCCGGAATGCCGAGCAGCAGAGCGAAGGCCACCGCGAGGGCGGTCAGCTCGATCGTCACCGGCAGCCGCTCGAGGATGAGGGTGAATACCGGCTTGCCCGTCCGCCACGAGGTGCCGAGGTCGCCGGTGGCGAGACCGCCGATCCACACGGCGTACTGCCGCCACCACGGCTGGTCGAGCCCGAAGAAACGCTTGAGCTCGGCCACCATCGCCGGGCTGACGATCGCGTCGGCGCCAATCATCTGCTCGACCACCGTGCCCGGTACCAGCCGCAACATCAAGAACACCAGCATCGACAGCCCCACCAGCGTGAGCACCATCGAGTAGAGCCGGACAGCGACGTACCTACCCACGCCGCCATCCGGTCCCAGAAAGTCTCGAGCGGTCGAGGGTCCCCGCCCGCGAGGCTCCGCCGCTCGTCACACGCGGTCGAGCCACACGCCCTCGAACCCGTACAGCAACGTCGTCGGGTGCTGCCGGAAGCCCTTGACGGACGTCTGGGTGAAGTCGATGGTGTCGGCCGAGAAGAGCCACAGGTGCGGCACGTTCTCGAGGATCATCACCTGCACCCGGTCGTAGATCTCCTTGCGCTTCTTGCCGTCCAGGGTGCGCCGCCCCTCCTCCATCAGGGCATCCAGCTCCGGCACGCTCCACGAGTTCCAGTTCTGACCCTTGGTCGAGTGCAGCGCGCGGAAAAACGCGGTGTCAGGGTCAGCGTAGCCGGGCGTGGTGTTCATCGTCAGGTCGAAGTCCTTGGCCAGCCACCGCTTGATCCAGACCGCGTACTCCACGTTCTCGATCTCCGCGGTGATGCCGATCCGCTTGAGCTGGGCCGCAATGACCGGCGCCCCCGAGACCATCGTGGGGAAGGTCGGGATCACGCCCAGCTTCACGGTGAAGCCGGCCGCCTGGCCGGCCTCGGCCATCAGCTTCTTGGCCTGCTCGACGTCGGGCTTGTAGTACTTCGCCCACTGCTCCTCGGGAAGCTGCCACTGCTTCATGGGCGCCGTCGCCGGCGCCGTGAGCCGGCCGAAGCCGGAGGCCGCGACCCGCAGGACCTGGGACCGGTCGACTGCGTAGGAGATGGCCTGTCGTACCCGGACGTCCTTGAGCGGGCCCCGGCTGGCGTTGATGTTCAGGAAGTCGTAACCCAGGCGCGAGCTGCGGTACCCGGTGAGCGTCTTCTCGTCCTTGAGCAGGTTGAAGTTCTTGTTGTCCTCGATGAAGGCGTGGTGAATCTGCGCCGTTCGCAGCGCCGCGACGATGTTGGCCTCGTCGGGGATGATGCGGAGCACCACCTGATCGACGTAGGGCAGCCCCTTCTTGAAGTAGCCGGGGTGCTTCTTGAGGGTCATCTGCTGCTCGACCTTCCAGTCGTCCAGCATGAAGGGCCCGGTTCCGAGTGCGGCCTTGTTGAGGTCGCCGTGCTTCTTGATACCGGCCTCGCTGATGATGAAGCCCCAGAAGCCTCCCAGCGCCGCCAGCAGTCCCGCGAAGGGCTCCTTCGTCACGAACTTGACGGCGTGCTTGCCGGCCGGCTCGACCTTGTCGACCGCGATGAAGTCCGACTTCCCAGGCGACTTCTCGAACAAGCGGTCGAAGGTGAACTTCACGTCGGCCGAGGTCATCTCCTGGCCGTCGTGGAACTTCACGCCCTGTCTGAGCTTGAAGGTCCACGTCAGGCCGTCGTTGCTCACCTGCCACGACTCGGCCAGCTCTGGCACCGGCGTCATGTCCGGCTCGAAGCGGACGAGCTGGTTGTACATGAGCGGCGACCGGCGCGCTGCGCGAGAAGGCCGGCACCAGCTGGGGATCGAGCCCGGTCGCCTCCGTCGTGCGGGCCGAGACGAAGGTGCCGCCGTCCTTGGGCGCCTGGCCGAACGCGCTCCGGCCGAGGGAGAGCGTACCGAGGGTGAGACCGCCGGCCTGCAGGAGCTGGCGTCGAGTCAGGGAAGTGGGCATGTCGTCCTCCTCATGCATTCGGGTCGAGAATGTCACGGAGCCCGTCGCCGATCAGGTTGAACGCCAGTACGGCGATCATGATCGCGACGCCCGGAAACACCGAGATCCACGGCGCGGTCTCCAGATAGGTTCGCCCCTCGTTCAGCATGTTGCCCCACGACGGCGTGGGCGGCTGCGCGGACAGTCCGAGGTAGCTCAGCGAGGCCTCGATGAGGATGGCCTGCGAGAAGGCAACGGTGCCCTGCACCACGAACGGCGACAGCACGTTGGGCAGCACGTGCTTGAGCGCGACCGCGAGGCGGCTGGCCCCCAGGGCTCGCACGGCCTCCACGTATTCCTTCTCGCGCTCGGCCAGGACCGGCGCCCGCATCACCCGCACGAACAGCGGCGTGTAGAGAATGGTGATGGCCACCACCGCGCTGTTCACGCCGGGGCCACGCATCGCCGCCACGCCGACGGCTAGCAGCAGTCCGGGGATGCTGAAGAACACGTCCATCACGCGGTTGATGGCGTTGTCCCAGGCGCCGCCGACGTACCCCGCCACCAGCCCCAGCGCCCCGCCGGCGACCATCGCCAGCCCGATCGACGTCACGGCGACGTAGAGCGACACCCGGGCGCCGTGGATGACCCGGCTGAGCACGTCCCGGCCGAACCGGTCGGTACCGAAGAGCGCTTGCGCACCCGGCTTGGCCTCGATGAGGTCGAAGTTCTGCTCGTCGGGCGGGTACGGCGCCAGCAGCCCGGCGAAGAGGGCCATCACGACAATCGCCAGCGCGAAGATCCCGCCCACGATCACCACGGTACTGCGCAAGACCCGCCGGAGGCTCTTCGTCACGATCCGTGCCGCGAGTGGGAGACTAGGCGGGGCGGGGCGCGAGTGTCAAGATGGCCGGCGCCTGAGTGCTGTTGCTACATGAAAATGTCATGGGGTAGCTGCTCCGTGAAAAGGTCATCCCGCCATGGAGACCATCACGATGAGCCGCAAGGAAATCCCCCGGGCAGGGCTGGTGCAAGCCGCCCTGGCGGGCCGCATCACGAACCGGGAAGGCGCTCAGGCCCTGCACCTCACGATCCGGCAGTTCCAGCGGCTGAAGCGGCGGGTCCGGGACGGCGGCCCCCTGGCCGTGCGGCATCAGGGCGCGGGCGCCTGTCGCCGCGGCGGCTGCCGGCCGCGGTGGGCGCCCAGGTGCAGGCCCTGCTGCAGGATCGCTACGCGGGCTTCAACGACACCCACCTCACGGAGAAGTTGCGCGAGCGGCACGGCGTGGCGATTTCGCGGGAGTCCGTACGACGCCTTCGGCAGGCCCTGGGCTGGCCCGCCGTGCATCGCCGGCGACCCGCCCAGCATCGCGCCCGGCGGCCGCGGGAAGCCGCCGCCGGTCAGTTGGTGCAGCTCGACGGCAGTCCGTTCGACTGGCTGCAGGGCCGCGGGCCGGTCATGACGCTGCTGGGCGCCATCGATGACGCCACCTCCGAGGTGGTGGCGCTGCATTTCCAGCCGACCGAGGACCTCCATGGCTACGCCACGCTCGTGCAGCAGATGGTCACGACCTATGGCCTGCCCGTGGCGCTGTACGGCGACGGCGTGAATATCCTGGTGCGCACCGACCGTCACTGGAGCCTGGGCGAGCAACTGGCCGGGGTCCAGGCGCCCACGCACTTGGGCCGCGTGCTCCAGGACCTGGGCATTGGCTATATCCGCGCCGCGTCGCCCCAGGCCAAGGGGCGCATCGAGCGCCTGTGGGCCACCCTGCAGGATCGGCTCGTGAGCGAGCTGCGCATCGCGGGCGTCGCCACCCGGGCCGCCGCCAACGCCCTGTTGCCGAGCTTCCGCGTCGACTTCAATCACCGCTTCGCCCACCCCGCGGCGGCGCCGGCCGTGTGGCGCCGCCCGCCCGCCGATCTGCCGCTCGTGCTGGGCTGTCGCTACCGGCGCGTCGTCGGCCGCGACAACACGGTGCGGCTGGGCGGCCGGCTCATCGCCATCCCGCCGGGGCCCCATCACCGCTCCTTTGCGCGCTGTCGCGTGGAGGTGCGCGAACTGCTCGATGGGCGGGTCGTCGTCTTCTACGACGGCCGCCTCATCGCGCAGCAGGCGACCGGCCCGGACTTCACCCTCGTGCCGCAGCCCATCACCCGTGCGCCCGTGCGCCCGCCGCCCCGCGCCCCCCGCCGCACCTTGCAACACGCCCTCGAGGCCTTGGCGGCCGCCACCCCCCGCCGCCCGGCCCGCCATCCCTGGCGCGCCTCCTTCTCGCTGCGGGCCCCGATCAAAACCCCCCTCCCTCACCGGGCATGACATTTTCACGTTGCAGTACCCACGACATTTTCATTGACCAGCGACAGATGGCCGGCGCCTGAGAGGCTACGCTCGCCGGCGCGAGGACGTGGGCTACGTCGAGGCCAGGTGCTCCCCGACGAAGCGCTGCAGCCGGGCGCGGGCGGACGCCGGCGAGATCTCCTCGAAGAAGATCGCCGCGTCGTACGGGGCCTTGGCCCGGCCACGAACCTCGGCGCAGCGAACGACGACGCCGATGATCGTGATGGGTGCCTCCCGCTTGGCCTCCGGCAGCTCCAGCGTCATCTGCATCCGGCTCATCACCGGCAGGGGCTCCGGAGTGTGAAAGAGGATGCCAGAGTTGGACAGGTCGACCACACGCGAATCGATGGTCTTGCCGGCAAACGTGAAGCGTAGCGGCAGATGGACGGTGACCCGAGGTTCCCGGCGGCGCTCAACGGTGGGCATGCGGTTCGCCTATACATAGCAACGTCGGGGAGCGGAGTCAAATATCCGCCCCGAGGATAGAATCACCGCTGTGCTGATCGACGGCGATCCGCCGCTGGCCGCCGCTCTGGCCACGCTGGCCCGGGACGCGCGCCTGGTGTTCTTCGCCGGCTTGCCCGGCACCGGCAAGAGCCTGCTGATCCGCGAGCTGGCCCACCTGGCCCACGCCGGCGGGCGCCGCATCCACCTGCTGCAGTGGGACGTCGCGCGTCCCCCATTCGAGGCCGGCGAGGCCGGGCGGCGCTACCCGCAGGAGGCCGGCGTCACCCACGGCGTGATCCGGCTGGCCGTGGGGCGCTGGGCGCGGGCAGCGCTCGTCGCCTGGCACGCGCGCCACCGAGGCTCCGAGCACCTCTTGATCGGCGAGACGCCGTTCATCGGCCATCGACTCGTCGATCTGGCCCGGCCCATCGCCGACGCCGCAGAGCCGTTGCTGACCGCGCCCAGCGCCACCTTCGTGATCCCGGTGCCCTCGCGCGAGCTCCGCGCGCACCTCGAGGCCGAGCGCGAGCGGCGGGCTCACCAGCCGCTGCATCCGCGCGAGCGCGAGGACGCCCCGCCCCCGGTGCTGCAGGCGCTGTGGCGTGACCTGGCCGGCGGCGACGTCCCCTACGATCCGATCCTCTATCAGCGCGTGTACGAGCGCCTGCTGCGCCATCGCCGCGCCGAGGCGCTGCCGCTCCACACGCGGCTGCCGGCCGGCGAGGTCTCGGCCTACGACTTTCGCATCCCCGTGGCCGACCTCGTACCGACCCCGGCCGAAGTTACGGCCGCGATCGCGGAGGTGGAAGCCCGCTATCCGGATCCCGCCAATGTCCAGCGTGCGATCGGCGCCTGGCGCGATTCCTAGCGCGGTGGGCACCGCCTTCCTCGGCGACGTCCCGCGGAACCCGCTACACTACCGGGCGACAAGAATCGCCATCCGGTCGATTGGAGGAGAGCATGGTCAACCCGAGGAGAATCGTGATCGCGGCACTGGTCGCCGTCGTCCTCGCGGCCGGGCAGCCGGCCCTGGCCCAGACGACGACGCTCACGATGTCGTCGTGGGTGTCGCCGCAGCACCACCTCACCAGTGTCGTCCTGCAAGGCTGGGCCACCGAGGTCGAGAAGGCCACCGGGGGCCGCGTGAAGTTCACGATGCTGCCCAAGCACCCGTCGGCGCCGCCCGGCACCTTCGACGCCGTCCGGGAAGGGCTGGTCGATCTCTCGTACGTCACGGCCAGCTACACGCCGGCCCGCCACATCCTGCCGCTCATGCCGGAGCTGCCCGGGGCCGGCGAGACGGCGCTGATCAATTCCGTCGCCTACTCGCGCATCTACTGGAAGCACTTCCACAAGGTCGGCGAGTACAAGGGCGTCAAGCAGCTCGGCGTGTTCACGCACGGCCCCGGCCAGATGTTCACCAAGAAGGCGGTGGCCGGCATCGGCGACGTCCAGGGGCTGAAGATCCGCACGGGCGGCGGCATCGCCGAGGCGGTCGCCAAGGCGCTGGGCGCCTCGGCCTTCGTGAAGCCGGCGCCGGAGTCGTACGAGCTGCTCAGCTCCGGCGTGGCCGACGGCGTCTTCTTCCCGCTGGAGTCGATCATCTCGTTCAAGCTCGACACCGTGCTGGAGCAGGCCACGCTGTTCCCGGGCGGCATGTACAGCTCCGCCTTCGGCTTCTTCATGAACGAGGACAAGTGGAACAAGCTGCCCAAGCAGGACCAGGACGCGATCGAGAAGCTCGCCGGTGAGCACCTGGCCCGCCTGGCCGGCGCCTCCTGGGACGAGGCAGACCGCAAGGGCATGGACGCGCTCAAGAAGTCCGGCGTCAAGATCGTCAACGCCAACCCCGAGTTCGTGGCCGAGGTCAAGAAGCGCTCGGCCCCGATCGTCGACGACTGGGTGAAGAAGGCCAGCGCCAAGGGCGTGGACGCCGCCAAGATCCTCGAGGAGTTCCGCGAGGAGCTGAAGAAGGTCGCCGCCGGCAAGTGACCGCGCCCGACCAGGGCTGGAAGCGGCACGCCGACTCGCTGCTCGGCGTCGCCGCGTCCGCCATCCTGCTGGCCATGATGTTCCTGACCGTCGTCGACGTGGTGGCGCGCTACGTCTTCAGCCGGCCCGTCCGCGGCGCCTTCGAGGTCACCGAGCTGATGCTGCTCGTGCTGATCTTCGCCGGCCTGCCGCTGGTGTCGTTCTCCGACGAGCACGCCGTCATGGACTTCGTCGATCGCTTGCTCGGTTCCCGGGGGCAGCGCGGGATCGCGCGGCTCGTGCAGGTCGTTAACGCGGCCTTCATGTTCCTGCTCGACGTGGCTGGTCTGGCGCAAGGCCGACCGGATCTGGGCCTACGGCGACGCCACCGACGTGCTCCGCATCGCCTACGGTCCCTTCGTGTACTTCATGGCGCATCACCCTGGCCCTGGCCGGCCTCATCCATCTCTACAAGGTGGTCGAGCGCCGATGATGGAGGGGCTGGCCGGCCTCAGCCTGATGATGGCGCTGTGCCTTCTGCGGGTGCCCATCTCGTTCGCGATGGCGATCGTCGGCATGGTGGGCTATGCGTACATGCGCGACTGGAACTGGACGGTGGCCTTCGCCATCGTCCAGACCAAGCTCTACGAGACCGGTCGCAACTACACGCTGTCGGTGGTGCCGCTGTTCATCCTGATGGGCAACTTCGTCACCCGGGCCGGCATGTCGCAGGAGCTGTTCCGGGCCGCCTACGCCTTCATCGGCCACCTGCGCGGCGGCCTCGCCATGGCCACCGTGTGGGCCTCGGCCGGCTTCGGCGGCATCTGCGGCTCGTCGATCGCCACCGCCGCCACCTTTGCCAAGGTCGCCTACCCGTCGATGAAGCGCTTCGGCTACTCCGATCGGCTGGCCGCCGGCGTGGTGGCCGGCGGCGGCACCCTCGGCATCATGATTCCGCCCTCGACGATCATGGTGATCTACGGCGTCTTCACCGAGACGAACATCGGCAAGCTGTTCGCGGCCGGCGTCATCCCCGGCATCCTGGGCGCGCTCCTGCTGTGCGGCGCCGTGGCCTACATGACCTGGCGCGACCCCGCCTCCGGCCCGCCCGGCGAGCGCTCGAGCTGGCGCGAGCGGCTGCTCGCGCTCAAGGACGTGTGGGCGGTGGCCGCGCTCTTCTTCTTCGTGATGGGCGGCATCTACGGCGGCTTCTTCACCGCCACCGAGGGGGCGGCGATGGGCGCCTTCGGGGCCATGATCTTCGCGCTGTGGCGCCGGGCCCTCACCGGCCGCACCCTCTACGCCGCGCTGCTCGAGAGCGCGCGCACCACCGCCATGCTGTTCATGATCCTGATCGGTGCGCTGATCTTCGCCGAGTTCGTCAACATCACGACGATGCCGGCCGACCTCAAGGCCTTCGTCACCCGCTTCAACGTGAGCCCGACGATGGTGGTGGCGGCCATCTGCGGGATCTACGTCGTGCTCGGCACCGCCATGGAGGAGCTGTCGATGATCCTGCTGACGATCCCGGTATTCTTCCCGGTGATCGTCGCACCTGGGCTTCGACCCGATCTGGTTCGGCATCGTCATCGTGTGCGTGGTGGAGATCGGCCTCATCAGCCCGCCGGTCGGCATGAACATGTTCGTGCTGCGCACGCTGCTGCCCGACGTGAGCACGGGCACCGTGTTCAGCGGCGTGCTGCCCTTCATGTGGGCCGACGTCGTGCGCCTGGCCATCCTGGTGGCGTTCCCGTGGCTCTCGCTGTGGCTGCCCAGCCTCATGCGCTGAGCCGCCATCGCGCGGCAGCCGTCGCCGGTGGGCTCCTGCTGGCCGCGGCGGCGGCCGCGCCCGCCGCCGACCCCGCGCCGGGCGCGAGCCTGGCCGACGGCCGCGCCGGCGCCATCCGGTTCGAGAGCGTGACACCCTCCGGCTACTTCCAGCTCGCCCGGCGAGAGTCGATGCCAAAGGCCACGATCGCCGGCACGCTGAGGCTGCCGGCCGGCGCCGACCGCGTCGCCGCCATGGTCGTCGCCCACGGCAGCGCCGGCGTCAGCGAGGAGCGCGAGGGCTGGTGGGCCGAGCGGCTCGGCGAGGCGGGCTTCGCCACCTTCGTCGTCGACAGCTTCGGCCCCCGCGGCGTCCGCCAGACCGCCACCGACCAGGGTCAGCTCTCGACCGCCGCCAACGTCGCCGACGCGCTGGCCGCGCTGGCGCTGTTGACCACCCACCCCCGCGTCGACCCGGCGCGCATCGGCGTGATCGGATTTTCCAAGGGCGGCCAGGTCGCGCTTTACACCGCGCTGGAGCCGTTCCGGCGCGCCGTCGTCGACGAGGCCACCCGCTTCGCCGCCCACGTGGCGCTCTACCCGTACTGCAGCGACTGGTACGTCGCCGAGGCGGCCGGAACTGCGACATGCGGGTCGATCTCGATCGCTTCACCGTCACGCTGCGCGCGACCGGTGAGGACATCACCCGCTCCGCGGCGAGCTATGGGCGCTCCTGCCTGACGCGCGGCGCGACCGCGGGCGGCGACCGGGAGGCGCGCCGCCGGGCGCCCGAGGACGTGACGGCGTTTCTTCGGACGACGCTGCGCCCCTGAGGGGCGAGGCCGTCAGTCGCCTCGAATCTTCTTCAGCCGTGCCTTGAGCGCGGTCATCCGGTCGTTCATCTTGTCGGACAGCCGGGAGGCGGGCTTGACGCGCTTCTTCTGTCCGGGGTGCTTGTCGATCATCTCCCCGCGGGGGATGGCGTGGCAATAGGAGCAGCCGGACCTCAACCCATGCTTGCACTCACTCATCGAGCAAACCTCGCGATCACGTTCTTTCCGTACTGCAGCACGTCGTCCGGTGTCTTGACCTGTGCGGGCAGCCCGGCGCCGGAGCTGACCGGCACCGCCACCCGCGTCACGCCCGCCCGGGCCAGCGCCTCGATCTCGGCGGGCTCGACCGGGGCGGCCACGGTGATCTCGATCTCGGCCGGGTTCCGCCCGGCCGCCTCGGCGGCGCGGCGCATCTCGTCGAAGAGCTCGGAGGGGGCGCCGCGCGCCGGGAAGTAGCCGTCGCCCAGGCGGCCGGCTCGGCGGGCGGCGGCCCGGGTATCGCCGCCGACGATGATGGGGATGCGGCCCGCCGCCGGGCGGGGCCGGCAGAAGACCTCGTCGAAGGCCACGAAGCGGCCGTGGAAGCTCGCGCGCTCCTGGCTCCACAGCGCGCGCATCGCCGCCACGTACTCGTCGGTGCGCGGACCTCGGTCGTCGAAGGGCACGCCGAGCGTCGCGAACTCCTCGGCCAGCCAGCCCACGCCGATGCCCAGCAGCACCCGGCCCGCACCGGCCAGGTGGTCGAGCGTGGCCACGGCCTTGGCCGTGACGACGGGGTTGCGCTGGGGCAGGATCAGGATCGCCGTGCCGAGCTTGAGCGTGCGCGTGGCCGAGGCCACGTAGGCCAGCCAGATCAGCGGGTCGGGGATCGGAAAATCCTCGAGGCCGGAGCCCATGCGACCGGTCGGCGAGTACGGGTAGCGCGACTGGTAGGCGTGGGGCACCACCACGTGCTCGACCGTCCAGATCGAGTCGAAGCCGGCCGCCTCGGCGGCCTGGGCCAGCTCGACCGCGGCCGGACCGTTGGAATACTTCCCGAGGCTGGCGTAGCGCAGTCCGAACTTCATCGTCGACCTCCGGTCATCCCGGGCGCCGCGCCGATGAGGCGGGCGGGACCGAGCGCTCTGGGTTCAGCACGAAGTGATCCGCGGTGATGCGCGCACAGGGCGGGAAGCGCAGCGTGCCGCATGGTGCAGCTGCCGGAGAGAGAGCGGGTACGAGTTCACCTGATGCCCTACTCTATCAAGTCGATCGACGCGGTGTCCTGGATCTCTCGGCCGGGCGGCGGCGGGACCGGCCGGGCGGGTCCTGAGCTTGGAGTTGCACAACCGTCCGCCATTCCCGAGAATCACCGGGGAGGAGACCCAGTTCATGAGCACAGTCGAGTCCGGTGTCAGGCTCACCAGCCTCTCCCACGGTGGCGGCTGCGGCTGCAAGCTCGCCCCCGCCGTGCTCGAGAAGATCATCGCGGGCACGGTGGGCGGCCTCACGCCACCGGACCTGCTGGTGGGGGTGGAGACCAGCGACGACGCCGCCGTCTATCGCATCAACGACACGCAGGCCATCGTGGCCACGACCGACTTCTTCATGCCGATCGTCGACGACCCGTTCGACTTCGGAGCCATCGCCGCCACCAACGCCATCTCGGACGTCTACGCGATGGGCGGCACGCCCCTGTTCGCCCTGGCGCTAGTCGGCATGCCGATCGACAAGCTGCCCGTCGAGACGATCCGCCGCATCCTCGAGGGCGGCCAGTCGGTGTGCAAGCGGGCCGGCATCCCGGTGGCCGGCGGCCACAGCGTCGACTCGGTCGAGGCGATCTACGGCCTGGTCGCCATCGGCCTCGTCGACCCCCGCCACCTCAAGCGCAACTCCACGGCCCGGCCCGGCGACAAGATCGTGCTCGGTAAGCCGCTCGGCGTCGGCATCTACAGCGCCGCCCACAAGCAGGACCAGCTGAGCGAGGCCCAGTACCGGGCCTTCCTCGACAGCACCACGAAGCTGAACACGCCGGGACCGAAGCTGGCACGCCTGGATGGCGTGCACGCCCTCACCGACGTGACCGGCTTCGGGCTCCTGGGCCACCTGGTCGAGGTGTGCAAGGGGGCCGGCGTGCGAGCGACCGTGCGCTGGGACGCGCTGCCGTTCCTGCCCGAGGTCGAGGCCCTGACACGGGCCGGCCATGTCACCGGCGCGTCAGGACGGAACTGGGCGGGCTACGGCGACATGATTGACCTGGGCGGGCACGACAAGACCGCGCGCGTCCTGTTGACCGACCCGCAGACGAGCGGCGGCCTCCTGGTCAGCTGCAGCCCGGCCGCGGTGGATGACGTGCTCGCCTCGTTCCGATCGGAGGGCTTCGACCGCGCCGCGGTCATCGGCGAGATCCAGGCGGGCGCGCCCGGCGTGACAGTGGCGTAGCCAGCCCGGCTAAGCCGAGCCGGCCCTCGCTCCGACGCTGGCGGCGACGTCGGCCGGCGCCTCACAGTACAGGGCGGCGTCGCTCGAGTGGCTGGACAGATCCTTGATGGTCGGCGCCACGCCGCACAGCGGGCAGCCCGGATCGCGGCGCAGCCGAACCTCGCGGAAGCGCATGCCGAGTGCGTCGTAGGTGAGCAGGCGACCCACCAGCGGCTCGCCGAGGCCGAGCAGCAGCTTGATCGTCTCGGTCGCCTGCACCAGGCCGATCATCCCTGGCAGCACGCCCAGCACACCCGCCTCCGCGCAGGAGGGCACCAGGCCCGGCGGCGGCGGCGTCGGGTACAGGCAGCGGTAGCAGGGACCCTGGTTCGGGCGCGAACACCGAGGCCATGCCCTCGAACTGGAAGATGGAGCCGTGGACTTGCGGCTTGCCCGCCAGGTAGCAGGCGTCGTTGACCAGGTAGCGCGTGCCGAAGTTGTCGGAGCCGTCCACGACGACGTCGTAGTCGGCGATCAGCTCGAGCGCGTTGTCGGCGGTGATCCGCTCGGGGATGGCCACCACCTTCACGTCGGGGTTGAGCGCGCGCAGCGTGCGCATGCCCGACTCGACCTTGGGCTTGCCGACGTCCGCCGTGGTGTGCAGGATCTGCCGCTGGAGGTTCGGTGATGTCGACGACGTCGCCGTCCATGAGGCCGATGGTGCCCACGCCGGCCGCGGCCAGGTAGAGCGCCGTCGGCGAGCCGAGCCCGCCGGCACCGATCAGCAGCACCTTGGAGCGCAGCAGCTTGCGCTGCCCCTTCTCGCCGACCTGGGCCAGCAGGAAGTGACGGCTGTAGCGCTGCAGCTGCTCGGTGCCCATCGTGGCGTCCTTGACGACCGGCAGCCCGGACTGCACCCACCGCTGGAAGCCGCCCTGCAGGTTGACGACGTTGCTGTAGCCGAGGTCCTTGAGCGCCTTGGCCGACAGCATGGACCGCAGCCCGGTCTGGCAGTAGAGGACGATCGGCGTGGTCGGCGTCGGGCGCCACGCTGCCGATGCGGAACTCGAGGAAGCCCCGGCTGACGTTGGTGGCCGGCTCGATGTAGCCCTCACGGTACTCGTCGGGATCGCGCACGTCGATGACGGTGACGGGCTCTCCGGCGGCCAGGCGCCGCTGCAGGTCCGCGGGTCCTTCCTCCGGCACGACGGCCCGAGCTTCCGCGAGCATCTCCTTGAGCGTCTTCATCCGATCCGTCCTCCCCTTCCCGAGTATGATGCCGCCCGCCGGGCGAGCGATGCTTCAGGGTACCCCAGTTCGACCTCAGACTCTAACCCATCCATACCAGCGATGGCTGGGATCGCGGCCGTCGTCCAGGTAGGCCATCTTCATTCGGCTCAGGTAGTCCTTGGGGATCTCGTTGCGCTTGGCGCTGGACGTCGACGCCGAAGACGCGCGCCGCGTTCAGCCCGAAGATCTGCTCCTTGACGGTCCGCGTGAGCGGTGCGTACTTGTGGCTGTCGACCAGCGCCGGCGGAATCTCGAAGCGCCGGAACGCCTCGATCTGCCACTGCGGCGTCCCGTACCAGATCGAGTCCGTGCCCCACAGCACGTGATCGGCGCCGAAAGCGTCGATGATCTGGCCGACCAGGTGCGCGCAGGCCGTCGGGTTCGTCGTCACCAGCTGGCCGAAGGTCGAGCCGAGCTCCATGTAGATGTTGCGGAGCCCGGGCTCCTTCTTCTTCATCTGGCAGAACTCGGTGGTCCACGGCACCTCACCCGAGGGCTTGGCGCGCCGTCACGCCGAGCAGGCCGGCGTGATAGAGCAGGAAGTCGATGTCCGGAAAATCGCGGGCGGCCTTGATCACGTCGCGCGGGTGGTTGTAGTCGGCGACCGGGCCCAGCGGCAGCCCCTTGTGCAGGCAGACGCGCTTGACCCCGAGCTTGCGCGCGCGCTCCAGCATCGGGTAGGCGATCTTCTCGTCGTCCACGAACCAGCCGTGGTCGAAGCCCTTGGGCGCGGCGCCGGTGTAGCCCTTCCAGGCGTCGACCTTGAGCGAGGCCGCCTGCTGATCCATGAAGTCGAGGTCGGCCTGGCCGAGCTGCGGGGTGATCAGCCCGTGGGCCAGCATCCGGCGTGACTGCGTGATGCGGTTGATCTCGTCGCGGATGTGCGTCATCTCCTGCGGCGGCACCACCGCCTCCTGCGGATACGGGCCGGGCGGCGTCGAGATCAGTCCGATCGACGTCTCGCTGTCGAGGAACACTTCCTTGACCATGTTGGCCCACGAGAGATCGGCCATCGTGCCCCGGTCCGAGGCCAGCTTCGGATTGAGCCGCCGCGCCGACCTGCGCAGCCCCAGCAGCGCCCCCTTGCTGACCGCGCCCTTGCGCGCTGCCTCCTCGTTCGCCGGGATCGTAGCCGGCGCCGACGTAGTGGAGCTGCACGTCGAAGATGAAGCACGGCGCACCCGCGCGCTCCTGGAACGCCGCCGGCTCGGCCGCCTCGACCGGCAGCACGTCGAAGAACCGCCCGAAGACGGCGTTCATGGCCAGCAGCGACGCCGCCATGCCGCCGCTCGTCGCCAGGAAGTCGCGCCGGCTCAGCCCCAGCCGCGGCGCCAGCCGCCCCGCCTCGGCGAGGATCCGGTCCTCGACCGCGCGCTGGGCCGCGGTCTGCGGCAGCGGCGGGAACTCCTCGTTGGAGACGAGCCGCGTCGGCAGCGGAATCTCGCTGCGCAGCCCCTGGCGAAGATCGGACGTGATCGCGAACCCGTGTCCCGGCTGAGCGGTCATGGCATCCCCCTCGGTCGCGTCAGTGCCCAAGCATAGACCGACAACCGACCTCGCCCAAGCCACCCACCTGCACCGCCCGCTGACGCTCGGCGTGGGCTCCGAGGCCGCCACGTCGCGTCAGCCCTGGACCGGGCCCGGGCATGCCGCGGTCGCGCCGGCGGCTCCGCCTGTACCACGCAAGCGGGATTCGCTCGACCCCCCATCCCCCAGGGGGGCTCGGGTGCCGGCTGTCCTCCGTCGGCGGCTCGCTCATCCCGCCCCGATAGAAGCCGCTCGCCACGGCTCCGCCGCAAGGCGCGCCCTCGGCATTGCCCGGGCCCGGTCCAGGGCTGACGCGACGTGGCGGCCTCGGAGCCCGCGCCGGGCGTCAGCGGAGGGCGCGCAGGCGGGTGGACGTCAGCAGGACGAGGGCGTTGATGGCGACCATTCCGCCGCCGAAGAGGATGGCGAAGCGGGCGTCGACGGCGGCGGCGAGGACGCCACCGAGGAGGCCGCCGAGGGGGAGCAGGTTCCAGCAGAGCGAATAGAGGCTGAGGACACGGCCGCGGAGGTGGTCGGGGACACGCTGCTGGATGAACGTGCTCACCTGGGTCAGGTAGAACGTGTTGCTGAAGCCGACCAGCGCCAGCAGCGGCAACGCCACCGACACCGAGGGCGACTGCGAGAACGCCATCAGCAACAAGCCCATGCAGGCGGCCCCGGTGAGCAGCACCGGGCCCGGTCGGTGCAGGCGGTGCGCGACCGTGGCGATCGTCAGCGTGCCGCCCAGGGCGCCGAGGCCGTGGGCGGCGTTGAGGAGGCCGTAGCCGCTCGAGCCGGTGCCGAAGTACACGTCGGCGTAGATGGGCAGCAGCGTGACGTAGGACAGGCCGAACACGCTGTTCAGGAGGGCCAGTCCGATCAGCGCCGTGAAGACGAAGTTGCCGGCGACGAAGCGGAGGCCGTCGGCGAACTGCTGCAGGACGTGCTGGCCGTCGCTCGTCGGTCTGACGCCGCCGAGCTGCAGCCGGCTGTAGAGCGCCAGGGCCACGCAGGAGGCGCCGGCCGCCAGCCCGAAGCCGACGGCACCGCCGAAGGCCGCGATGAGGATGCCGGCGACCGAGGGGCCGATCATGCGGCCCGCCTGCCAGGGAATCGATCCGAGCGCGATCGCGTTGGGCAGCCGCGCCCGGTCGATGAGCTGGGGCACCAATGACATCCGGCTCGGCTCGTCGAACGCGCGGAACGTGTTGCTCAGCGCAGCGAGCACCAGCAGATGGTGCACACGCAGCCAGCCGAGGACGGTCAGCAGGAACGCGGCGGTGAGAACGAGGGCGGTGAGGATCTGCGTCCCCAGCAGCAGCCGCAGCCGGTCGGTGCGATCGGCGAGCACGCCCCCGACGAGCTGGAAGACGAGCAGCGGCGCGCCCTGGGCCAGGCCGAGCCAGCCGAGCGCCATCGGCTCGTGGGTCACCTCCCATGTCATCCACGCGAACGTCACGTACTCGGCGCGATGGCCAAGGACGTAGAAGACCAGGCCGATCCAGTAGAGACAGTAGTTGCGGGTCTTGAGGGCGGCGAACATCGAGGGTGCAGCGATGGGCGTCGAGGCGGCCACGGCGTGTGGCGGCCATCATACCTTGATGATCGGTCAGGCCACTCCGTCGTCCTCCAGAGCCCGCACGACGATGCCCTGGTTCGCGGCCAGCCGGCGGGCCAGCGCCATGAGCTGGATCGGATCGATCACCGCGCCAGCCAGGTCGGCGGGGCCGATCCGCAGGTCGTCGAGCGTGCAGCCTCGAAGATCGGCGCCACTGGCCCGAGTGCCATGGAACACGGCGCTCTTCAGATCACATCTCCGGAAGACGACCTCCGTGAGCACGGCGTTCAGAAAGTCGGCCTCGGGCAGCCCGCAATCCTCGAATCGCGCGCGCTTCAGGGCGGCGAATCTGAAGCTGGCGAGGCTGCCGACACAGTCGCGCAGCACCAGGCTCGTCGCCGACGCCTCCGTCAGGTCGAGTCCCGTTACCCGGCATCCGATCAGCTCCACCCGATCGAGGGTGCTCTCCCGCCACACGGCATTGGCGAGGTCGCAGTTCGTGAGGCGCACGTCGCTGAGCGTGAGCTTGTCCAGCCGCGCGGCGGTCAGGTCGACGTCACGGAGAACGACCCGAGCGAGCGTCAGCCGGGTGGCCGTGGCGCCGGCGAAGCGGCCTTCGGCGATTTCGCCGTCGGTATGCGTCGCGTCATCCACGATCGACACGGAGCGCAGACGCTCGAGCGCGCGCGCCACCGGCAGCCGCGGCGGCGTGGGACCCGGCCCGGGCCGGCGTGCCCGCGGTGCGGGTCTCCGCATGGCTCGATGATATCCCGGCCTCCGTACTCCCGGGCCGGGTCCGGGTGTATCCTCTCGGCCATCATGAGACGACTCCGGTGGATCGCCCTCGCCGGCCTGATGCTGGTGCTGGGGGCGTGTGCCCAGGAGCCCGAGGGGCACGACCTCCATGGTCTGCGCCCGGTCGACACCCGTCCAGTGCGCTACGACTCGCTCGGCACCTACTCGTATCGCATCTCCACCGCCTCCCCCGACGCTCAGCGCTGGTTCGATCAGGGCCTGCGATTGGTCTACGCCTTCAACCACCACGAGGCCCAGCGGGCGTTCCGGGAGGGCGTACGGCGCGATCCCCGCTGCGCGATGTGCTTCTGGGGTATCGCGATCACCGAGGGGTCGAACTACAACCATCCCACCGACGCCGAGCGCGAGAAGCGCGCGCTAGCCGCGGTGGCGGGCGCGCGCCGGCTCGGCGACGGCGCCCGGCCGGTCGAGCGCGCCCTGATCGACGCCATCGCTCGCCGTCACTCCGAGGATCCAGCCGTCAAGCGGGAGACTCTGGACCGCGCCTACGCCGACGCCATGCGCGAGGTGGCGCGGCAGTTCCCCGACGATCTCGAGGCCGCGACGTTCTTCGCCGACGCCATGATGAACCTGCGGCCGTGGAACCTGTGGACGCCCGACGGCACGCCGCAGCCCGGCACCGACGAGATCGTGCAGACGCTGGAACGCGTGCTGGCGAAGGAGCCGAATCATCCGGGCGCCCTGCATCTGTACATCCACGCCGTCGAGGCCAGCCGGCAGCCTGGCCGCGCCGAGGCCGCCGCCGACCGCCTCCTCCGACTGATGCCGGGCGCCGGCCACATCGTGCACATGCCCTCGCACATCTACTGGCGCGTCGGCCGTTACGCCGATGCCGTCAGCGCCAACGTCGCCGCCGTGCAGGCCGACGTCGCCTACTTCAAGACGGCGCAGCCGAGCCCGATCTATCGCGGCCTCTACCACCCGCACAACATCGATTTCATCTGGCAGTCGGCCAGCATGCAGGGCCGCAGCGCCGAGACACTGCGGGCCGCCCGCGAGTTCGCGAGCAACGCCTCCGCCGAGATGATCAAGCAGATGCCGGACATGGAGACGGCACCGGTGGCGCCGGTCGTGGCGCTGGTGCGCTTCGGCCGGTGGGACGAGGTCCTGCGCGAGCCGGCGCCGCCGCGGGAGTGGCTCTACACGCGCGGTGTGTGGCACTACGCGCGAGGGCTGGCGTTCTCGGCCAAGGGCCAGGCGCCCGACGCGCGCCGGGAGCTGGGCGAGCTGGAGGCCATCCTCCAGTCGGTGCCCGCCGAGCGGACGGTCGCGTTCTTCTTCCGGGCCCGGAACCTGCTACAGCTCGCCGCCAACGTGCTGGCCGGCGAGATCGCGGCCAAGGCCGGTGACACCGCCACCGCCGAGCGGCTCCTGCGCGCCGCCGTGACCGAGCAGGACACGCACTGGTTCACCGAGCCGCCCCCCTGGTACTTCCCGGTGCGTCACGCGCTGGGCGCCGTGCTGCTGCAGGGCAACCGGGCGGCCTCGGCCGAGCAGGTCTACCGCGAGGACCTCAAGAACAATCCGGGCAACGGCTGGGCGCTGTACGGTCTGGCCCAGAGCCAGCGCGCGCAGGGCAAGACGGCCGAAGCCACGCAGACCGAGGAGACCTTCCGTCGCGCGTGGACCCAGGCCGACGTGACGCTCAGCGCGTCGCGGTTCTGATCTCCTCCGCCAGCTCGGCGGCGCGGGTGGGATCGAGCGGGTACAGCCGCTCGAGCACGCGCTGCGCGTCGTCCAGCCGTCCCAGCTTCACGTAGGCCTCGCCCAGGTACTCGAGGGCCTCGGGAAAGTCCGGCCGCTGGCGCAGCGCCTCGTCGTAGGCGGCCAGCGATTCGGCGTAGTGCCCCTGGTTGCGGAGCGCAAACCCCAGCTCGTTCCACGCCTCGGGAAACACGGCCCGGAACGCCAGGGCACGGCGAAACGCCTCGGCCGCGGCCGCCCAGTCGTGGGCCACCCGGGCGCGCATGCCGCGGTCGTACTGGTTGTCGGCGTCGGGTGACGCTGATGGCTGGCGCCGCTCCTCGACGGCCGGGGAGCTGGGGTCGGCGAAGCCGACCCCCGGTACCAGCGCGGCGGCGGCCAGGATGGCGGCGAGGCCGGGAACCCGGAGTCGCGCGTGCATGCTAGCGTGCCAGCGCTTCCTCGAGCTTCTTGCGCACGTCGGGCCACTCGCTCCGCATGATCGAGTAGTACGCGGAGTTGCGCACGGTCCCCTCCGCGCTCGGCATGTCGGCGCGGCGCACCCCCTCGAACAGCGCCCCGAGCCTCTCGATGGCGCGGCGGGACTTGGCGTTGCGCTCGTCGGTCTTCAGCGAGACTCGATGCACGCCCCAGATGTCGAAGGCATGGGACAGCAAGAGGTGCTTCGCCTCGGTGTTGCATCGCGTGCGCTGGGCGGAGGCGCCGAGCCAGGTGGAGCCGATCTCGACGGTGTCGGGGCGATCGGTCCGCTGCAGCGGCGATCCCGCCGGCCACCGCCACCGCTGCGGGTCCAGGTAGCTCGTGGAACCCACCAGCCGCTCCTGCCACACGATCGCGAAGGGAATCCGGCGCCCGGCGGCGCGGTCGGCCAGGGCCAGCTCGATGTAGGCCCGCGCATCTTCCGCTCCGTCGGGGACACGCGTGTAGCCAAACTCCGACCGCGACTCCGCCGCCGCCGAGGCCAGCGCGGCGGCATCGGCGACCGCGAGCGGTCGCAGCGTCACCGTTGGCCCCCGCAGCACGCCGACCAGAATGTCGTCCATCCGCCTCGTCCTCCGCCCGCGGCCGAGGCCGCCGGCCTCGCGACCTACCCCGCCGCGCGCAGCCTCGGGAACACGACGTCGCGGAAGGCAGCGATCTCCGCCTCGGGCGGGGTGAAGGTCTGCAGCGGCATGAGGTAGAGATTGCGCACGCCGAGCTTCGCCGTCTCGAGGATGCGGGCGGCGCAGTCGGCCGCCGTGCCGATCAGGCCGACCGCGTCGCAGAGCTGGGCGGCGACCTCGTCGGGGACGAACGCCGTCGCCGCGATGGCGGCTTCCCAGTCGTGGGCGTGGGAGAGATCGGGATAGATCCGGTGCACGGCGTCCGGCACCTCGAGCTTGGGCAGCGTGAGCCCGGCCGGCTCCAGCCAGTACCCACCCCAGCGCAGGACGCCCCAGTGCACCGCGGTCGGCCGCGCCACCCGGCGCGCCTCGGCCGTGGTGGCCGCCGTGCCGATGCGCACCGCCCAGATGATCTCCAGATCGTCGAGCCGCCGACCCCCGCGCTTGGCGCCCCGCTCGAGGTGATCGAGCGCGCGCTCGATGATGCCGCGGTTGAAGCCGACCAGCAGCAGCACGCCATCGGCGACCTCGCCAGCGACCTCGATGGCCTTCGGCCCCGAGGCGGCCATGATCACCGGCAGTCGTCGCCCCGACGCGTAGCCCAGCCGGCCCGGCGTTCCTGCGAAGTCGACGCTCTGGCCGGCCAGCAACCCCTTCACGGTTGCGATACAGGCGCGCATCTCGTTCAGCGTGGCCGGCTTGCGGCCGATGGTGCTGGCCGAGGTGTAGCCGGTGCCGATCACGAACTTCACGCGTCCCGGTGCGAGCTCCTCGACCGTCTGGATCGCACTGGCGAGCACGGAGGCATCGCGGGTGAACGGGTTGGTGACGGCCGGGAACAGAGTGAGCCGCGAGGTCTGGGTGGCGGCCTGGCCCAGCACGACGAAGGTGTCGCGCGACAGGAGCTGGCTGTCGAGGATGCCGGCGCCGTCGAATCCGGCGGCCTCGACGTCCCGGATGAGACGCATCAGCTGGGGCATGGGCGCGGTGCCGGGAATGCGGAGGTGGACGCGGATGGTCTGGCTCATGCGGGCATCCTATGTCACGGCGCCACGGTCGTCGAGCCGTCGCCCTGGTAGACGTAGCGCATGGTCAGGCAGCCGGGGTTCGGCCCCGGGCAGTAGTAGCCGATGATCTCCAGCTTGGCGTAGCGGCTGTCGGTGGTGCGCACCGCCCACACGCGCGGCCTGGGGCTGAGCACGTGGGTGAAGAATCCGTAGTGGTACCAGCTCCCGATGGCTGGATTGCGCGGCTCGCCCCCACCCTCGTTGGACGCGTACCCGTCGGCGGGCACCGTGCGCACCTCGTCGAAACGCACCTCACCCAGGTCGCGGATGCCGGCGCCGGCGCCGGCCACGATCGCGTAGCGGCGAAACGCCAGGTCCCAGCCGCGCGTTCCGGCGTCGACCACGGAGCCGAGCCGGAAGGAGAACGGCCGCCACGTCTCGGGGTCGGTGGCGTCGACCGTGTAGAGGACCGGGCCCACGAGCCGGGGCGGGGCCTCCCGCGGCCCCGGCGCGGTCGGCGCGTAGGTCGGCACCGCCGCCGGTCGCAGCGTGAGCGCGACCAGCGTGGCGGCGAGCGCCAGCACGCCCGCCGCCGCCAGCACCGGGACGAACCGCCTCAAAAGGGCGCGGGGGCGCCGTCCGGCAGCGGCGTGTCGAAGGCGAAGAGGACGCCGGCGATCAGACGGTAGTGCCCCGCCAGGATCACCAGCTCCATCACGCCCGTGATGCCGAGCTCGCGCTGCAGCTCGTCCTGCAGGGCCCGCGGAATCGACTCATAGGCGAGGACGTGCTGCACCAGGCGCGCGGGCCGCGCCAGGCGTGGGGGCAGCGTGGCCAGGTCGCCCTGCGTGCGCACGCGCTCGACGACCTCGTCGGGCAGCCCCTCGGAGCGCGCGATCTTCGCGTGCGCCACCCACTCATAGGGCTGGTTGATGGCCCGGGCCGTGATCAGCACCGCCAGCTCGCGGATATCACCCGGCAGCGTCCCGTTGAACCGCAGGTACTCGCCCATGTCTCCCACGCGCTCGGCCAGCACCGGATGATGCATCAGCGAGGCGAACGGCCCCCGCACCGGGCCGCGCTTGGCGGTGATCTTCTCGTACACGCGGCGGGCGTCGGGCGCCAGCGTGTCGAGCGGATCGGGTAGTTTGGCCATGCTCGTCCTCCTTTGCGGCGGAGTCTAGCACCGGCCACTCCGGCCGGTGGGTCCCGATTGCGGTGGAAATAGCGGCGCGGCTTCCGGTCATTCAATGATCTGATCCGCCTGCAGTCGTAGCGACTGCGGGATCGTGAGACCGATCTCCCGCGCGATGCGGAGATTGAGGGCGAATCCGACCTTGTCGTAGTTCTCAACCGGTAGGTCCTTCGGGTGGCTACCCGACAGGATCCGCTGGACATGCTTCGCCGACAGACGGCCGATCTCTTGGTAGTTGGTACCGTAGCTCGCAAGGGCGCCTTTGGCGACCAAGCTCTGCTCATGGAACATCGTCGGTAACTTCTTGCCCCTTGTAGCCTCGATGATCTGCAAGGCCTGGCTTGTTTCCAGCAAGCCCGGCGTGTGGAAGTAGGCGTCCACTTCGCGCGACTTGAGCCCCTGCAGCTTCAGGCGGAGTTCCTCGATCGAGGCCACGTGTCGCTCGACAACCTGCACGCCTAACTGCCGCGCGGCGTCCCGGCCTAGCCGGGCGTTCTCTCTCGACAGCGGCTCACCGGGGTTATAGAACGTTACCACCCGACGGAGCCTCGGGATCATCTCCTTCAGGACTGCCAGGCGCTTTGCGGTGATGTCGCGCGTGAGGCCGTGGACGCCCGTCAACCGCCCGCCCGGCTTCGCCGGGCTCTCCACCAGCCCCAACGCGACCGGATCGGCCCCAACGTAGAACACGATAGGGGTCCGTGCCGTCGCCCGTCTTGCCGAGATCGTGACTTGCGAGGTGACCGTGTAGATGAGGTCGACTTTCCCTCGTTCGAGATCCCTCGCCGCCTGCTCGGCCGCATTCGGATCGCCCTCGATCTCCCGGATGTCCAGGACGAGCTGTTTACCCTCTTCGAGCCCGAGTTCCCGGAGCCCTTGCCGCAGTCCGTCCACCACGGCGTGGTGATGGCCGCTGACGTGGATGATCCCCACACGATGGACATTCCCGGGCGTCTGCCCCCGGACGCCGTACGGCGCGGCGAGCAAACCGAGGGCGAGGGCGACTGCGAGCGCAGCGCGTCTGATCATCAAGCCGCCACTGCGGTGTGCTGGCTGAGCACCACGGCGATCTTCCGCCAGCCATCGATTCGGCGCAACTTTATCTGCCCGCTCGCCACGAGGCTACAGAGCAAGACCAGCGACGCGTGTTCGCTTGGCAGCGAGCCCTGCGTTTTCACGCGGCGGCAAAACTCCTCATGAAGCCGCTCGATCACGTTCGTACTGCGCAGCGCTTTCCACTGCGCTTCGGGAGGCGAAAGAAGGTGAGGAGTTCGTCGCCGCCTTCTCGAAGGTTCGTCACCACGCTCGAGCAGCGCTGGCCCACGTGCGCTCGAAAGTCGCGTAGGCGGTGCGGGCGATACCGCTTCATTGACCGCGGGCATTCGCCGCTGATAGCGCGGGCCGATCGTCGAGGTCCACTCTTTCGCGCTGGTGCCGCAGAAGGGGGTGGCCCGAGGCAACGCGAGCGCGACGGGACCCGTCGGTCCCGTGAGTGTCCGCTCCCGGCTGCCGTTGCGGTAGCCCCGCCGGCCTTCGCTGCGCTCGTAAGGACTCGTGCCGAGGGCGGCCCGCAGCTCCTCGTGGCGCGTTCCTCCGGTGGCCGCCGTGCCAGGGCAGCCGGCTGGTCGTGCACTTCACCAACCGGAAGAATGCGCCACTTCTCTTTTCCACCAGACCCGGGACACGACCCGCTGCCTCGCCTGTGGCACACTGGATGAGTTGCCTGCCATGCCGACCTCCGATCTCCTCAAGGAGCTTCGCATCGACCGTGACGCCCAGCCCCGGCGGGCGCGCGGCCGCTGGCTGGCCGTCGCCGTGGTGACGCTGGCGGTGGTCGCGGCCGGCGCTTGGCTGGCGTGGGGCCGGCTCGCGCCGCCGGTCGTGCGCACCGTGGCCGCCCGCGCCGCCGTCGCCGCCAGCGGCGCCGGCACGGTGCTCGACGCCAGCGGCTACGTGACCGCGCGCCGGCAGGCCACCGTGTCCGCGAAGATCACCGGCAAGGTCACCGAGGTGCTCATCGAGGAAGGCCAGCGCGTGAAGGAGGGCGCCGTGCTGGCCCGGCTCGACGACACCGAGGCCCGGGCTCAGCTGACGCTCTCGCGCGCCCAGCTGGCCGCCGCCCGTTCGCAGGAGGGCGAGATCCGCGCGCTCCTCGCCCAGGCCGAGCGCGACTACACGCGCCAGCAGGAGCTGGCGGAGCGCCAGCTGGTGGCCGCCCAGGCGCTGGACGCCGCCCTCGCCCAGCGCGACATGCTGCGCGCCCGCCTCGCCAACAACGTCGAGCAGGTGCGGGTGGCCGGCGAGACCGTGCGGGTGGCCGAGGTCCAGCTCGACAACACGGTCATCCGGGCGCCGTTCAGCGGCGTGGTCGTGGCCAAGTCAGCCCAGCCGGGGGAGATGATCTCGCCGATCTCGGCCGGCGGCGGCTTCACCCGCACCGGTATCGGCACCATCGTGGACATGGACTCGCTGGAGATCCAGGTCGACGTCAACGAGTCGTTCATCAACCGGGTCACCGCCGAGCAGCCGGTGGAGGCCACGCTGAACGCGTACCCGGACTGGAAGATCCCGGGCTCGGTGATCGCGATCATCCCGACCGCCGACCGCAGCAAGGCCACGGTGAAGGTCCGCATCGCCCTCAAGTCGAAGGACCCGCGCATCGTGCCCGACATGGGCGTCCGCGTCGCCTTCCTGACCACGCAGCCGACCGCCGGCGCCCCGCCGCCGGTGCCGGCCGTCCTCGTTCCCGCCGACGCCGTGCGCGGCGAGGGCACCAGCGCCGCGGTCTTCGTCCACGCCGGCGACCGCGTGGAGCGGCGGCCGGTCACGCTGGGCCAGGCCGTCGGGACCGAGCGCGAGGTCGTCAGTGGCTTGAAGGCCGGCGAGCGCGTGGTGGTGGCGCCGTCGCCCACGCTGAAGGACGGCGACGCCGTGCGGGTCGCCGAGGGGAGCCGATGAGCGCGCCTGCGATCGAGGAGCGCCACGGGTCCCCCGGGGCGCTCCGAGCGTGGGGGGGTGTGGGCGGCCTTCTCGGGGCCCCGCACGACCAGCCATGAGCGCGCTCGTCGAGATCCGCGGTGTCACCAAGACGTACCGGCGGGGCGGCGAGACCATCGAGGTGCTGCACGGCGTCGACCTCGACATCCCCCGCGGCGACTTCGTGGCGCTGATGGGCCCGTCGGGCTCCGGCAAGACCACCCTGCTGAACCTGATCGGCGGCCTCGACACGCCGACCGCCGGCTCGATCACCGTCGACGGCCACCGCATCGACCGGCTCGGCAGCGGCGAGCTGTCGCGCTGGCGCGCGGCCAACGTGGGCTTCGTCTTCCAGTTCTACAACCTGCTGCCGGTGCTCTCGGCCCAGCGCAACGTCGAGCTGCCGCTGCTGCTGACGAGCCTCGGCGCCGCCCAGCGGCGGCGGCACGCCGCCATCGCGCTCGAGCTGGTCGGCCTGGCCGACCGGGCCGGCCACAAGCCCCGGGAGCTGTCGGGCGGCCAGGAGCAGCGGGTGGCGATCGCCCGGGCCATCGTGTCCGATCCCACGCTGCTGGTCTGCGACGAGCCCACCGGCGACCTCGACCGGGCCACCGCGCAGCGAGATCATGCTGCTGCTGCAGATGCTCAACCGCGAGCACGGCAAGACCATCGTGATGGTCACCCACGACCCCAAGGCCGCCGAGTACGCCCAGCGGGCGCTGCACCTGGACAAGGGCACGCTGGCCACCGCCGCCGGAGCCGCGCCCGCGTGAAGTTCCTGCCGTTGCTGTGGGCGCAGCTGTTCCGGAAGAAGACGCGCACGGTGCTCACGCTGCTGTCGGTGCTGGTAGCCTTCCTGCTCTTCGGCCTGCTCCAGGCCGTGCAGATCGCGTTCGAGTCGGGGGCCGACGCCGCCGACGCCAAGCGCCTGCTCACCACCGCCCGCTACTCGATCATCGAGCCGCTGCCGATGGGCTACCTGCGCCGCATCGAGCGCGTGCCGGGCGTGGTGGCCGTGGCCAGCGCCGACTGGTTCGGCGCCAAGTACCAGAACGAGAGCAATGCCTTCCCGGTGTTCGCGGTCGATCCGGCCCGCTACCTCGACATGTACCCGGAGTTCATCGTCGCCCCCGCCCAGCGCGAGGCGCTTCGTCAAGACGCGCACCGGGGCCATCGCCGGCCAGCGTCTCGTCGACCGTTACGGCTGGAAGGTCGGGCAGAAGCTCCCGATCGCCTCCGAGATCCACACCAAGACCGACGGCAGCCTGAACTGGGAGTTCGACCTGGTCGGCGTGCTGGACGCCGACGACCCGGCCGTGCGCGGCAACACCGACATGGTGCTGATCAACGTGGCCTACTTCGACGAGGCGCGCCAGTTCGGCCGCGGCAAGACCGGCTGGTACATCGTGCGCGTGGCCGACTCCGAGCCAGGCCAAGGCCATCGCCGCCGACATCGACCGCCTGTTCGCCAACTCGCCCGACGAGACGAAGACCCAGCCCGAGAAGGAGTTCGCGATCGGCTTCGCCAAGCAGATCGGCGACATCGGCGCCCTCGTCACGCGCATCCTCATCGCCGTCTTCTTCACGATCCTGATCCTGACCGGCAACACCATGGCCCAGTCGATCCGCGAGCGCATCCCCGAGCTGGCCATGCTCAAGACGCTCGGCTTCTCCGACGGCAAGGTGACCGCGCTCGTGCTCGGCGAGGCCGCGCTGCTGCTGGCCCTCGGCGGCGGCGTCGGGCATGGCGGCGGCGGTCAGCGCTGCATGCCGGTGCTCAACGGCGCCACCGGCGGCCGCTTCCCGCCGCTGTTCATCGCCGCCGAGCACGTGGCTGCTGGCCGGCGGCGCTCGCCCTCGGGCTGGCCATCGTCGTCGGCCTGCCGCCCGCGCTGCGCGTGCGGCGCCTGCGCATCGTCGACGCGCTGGCCGGGCACCGCTGAGCGCATGGCCTGGCTGAACCAGGTCGCCCAGATCACGCTGATCAACCTGCGGAACGTCCCGCCGCGCGGCTCGGCACCTCGCTGGTGGTCGTCATCGGCATCGCCGGCGTGGTCGGCGTGCTCGTGTCCGTGCTGGCCATGGCCGAGGGCTTCCGCCACACGCTGGCCAGCACCGGGCGGCCCGGCCGCGTGATCATGCTGCGCGCCGGCTCCGACGCCGAGCTGTCCAGCGGCGTCGCGCGCGACCAGGCCGTCGCTGCTGACGAGCCTGCCGGCCATCGCCCGCGACGGCGAGGGCGTTCCGCTGGCCTCCGCCGAGCTCGTGGTGATGGTCGACCTGCCGCGCCGCGGCGAGACCGATCCCAACAACGTGCCGTTCCGCGGCGTGCAGCCGGCCGCCTTCGGCATCCGCGACGAGCTGGCGCTGGTGGAGGGCCGCCGCTTCGCGCGCGGGGTGCGCGAGGTGATCGTGGGCCGCAAGGCCGCCGCGCCAGTTCGCCGGGCTGGAGGTCGGCTCGCGCATCGGCTTCCGCGACAGCGACTGGACCGTGGTCGGCATCTTCGCCAGCGGCGGCGACGTGCACGAGTCCGAGATCTGGGCCGACGCCGACGTGGCGATGTCCGCCTTCCGGCGCACGGGCTTCCAGTCGGTCACCGCCACGCTCGCCGATCGCCTCCGACGCCGGCCTGGCCGCGCGTCAACGCGAGCGGTCGCGCGCGACCGCCGGCTGTCGATCAGCGTGCTGCGCGAGCCGGAGTACTACGCCAAGCAGGCCACGGTGCTGTCCAACGCTGATCGACGTGCTCGGCTACAGCGTGGCCGTCTTCATGGCGATCGGCGCCACCTTCGGCGCGCTCAACTGCATGTACTCGGCGATCGCCAGCCGCCAGGTGGAGATCGCCACCCTGCGCGCGATCGGCTTCGGCGGCACGCCGGTGGTCGTCTCGGTGATGATCGAGGCGCTGGCTGCTGGCGCTGGTGGGCGGCGCGGTCGGCGGCGGCGCTGGCCTACGCTCTACTGCGACGGCGCGTCGCTCTCCACGCTCAACTTCAACACCTTCTCCCAGGTCGCCTTCGACTTCCGCGTCACGCGCGGCCTGCTCGGCCAAGGGCCTCGTGTGGGCGCTGGTCATCGGGCTGGCCGGCGGCCTCCTTCCCGCCATCCGCGCCGCCCGCC
>CAWHBD010000003.1:0-1537500 GCA_963827505.1 uncultured Candidatus Rokubacteria bacterium
GGCCGCGCGGCAGCAGCCAGCCCACAATGTTTGGTTGGCGCGAGTTCGTCGATGCCGGGGGGCTCATGTCGTACGGCCCGAACGTTCATGCCATGCTTCGGCGCGCGGCGGCCTACGTGGACGCATCCTCAAGGGCGCGAAGCCCGCCGACCTGCCCATCGAGCAGCCCACCAAGTTCGAGCTGGTCATCAACCTCAAGACCGCCAAGGCGCTCGGCCTCACGATCCCGCCGTCGGTGCTGGCGCGGGCGGACAGGTGATCGAGTGATGGACCGCCGCGCGCTTCCTGCTGACCTCGCTGGCCGGTGCTCTCGCCGCGCCGCTCGCCGCCGAGGCGCAGCACGGCCGGGAAGGTGTCCCGGATCGGCTCTCGTCGGCACACCCGACCCACGTCCGGCGCCGTCGAGCGTTCCGGCGAGGGCTCGCGAGCTCGGCTAGGTCGAGGGACAGAATATCGCCATCGAGTACCGATGGGCCGAGGGCAGCTCGAACGGCTGCCCGCGCTGGCGGCCGAGCTCGTGCGGCTCGAAGGTCGACGTCATCGTCGCGTCGGCGACGCCGGCCGCGCTGCGCGGCGAAGCAGGCGACCAGCACGATCCCGATCGTCATGGCCGTCGTCGGCGACCCGGTCGGAGCGGGCTCGTCGCGAGCCTCGCCCGGCCCGGCGGGAATCTCACCGGGCTTGACGCTCGCTGTCGACGACCTTGGCGCAAGCGGCTCGAGCTGCTGAAGGAGGCGGTCCCGCGGTCACGCGGGTCGGCCGTGCTCTGGAATCCGACGATCCCGCCGATCCGACTGCTCGAGGCAGGCTCGAAGCGCGGCGCCGAGCGCTCGGTATCGAGCTTCACCGACTCGACGGTGCGGGGTGCCCGCGGAATCGAGCGCACGCGCGTTCGACCGCGATGGCCGAGGCGCGCGCGCGGCGCGTGCTCGTCCCGTCTGCTCGACGTCTCACCGCGACAGCGCATCGTCGAGCTCGCCGCCAAGCATCGACTGCCGGCGATCTATGACACGAAGGAGTTCGTGGAGGCCGGTGGCCTGATGTCCTACGGCCCGAACTTTCCCGACATGTATCGGCGCGCGGCGAGCTACGTGGACAGGATCCTCGAAGGGCGCCAAGCCCGGCGACCTGCCCGTCGAGCAGCCCACCAAGTTCGAGCTGGTCATCAACCTCAAGACCGCCAAGGCCCTCGGCCTCACGATCCCGCCGTCGGTGCTGGCGCGGGCGGATCAGGTGATCGAGTGATGCGATGGCGTGTCCTCCGTCCTTGTATCCTCGCGCTTCTTCGTCGCAGGGGTCGGTTCGCGGCGGTGGTATGTCTCGCCAGCAACTCACTCCAGCCGAAAAGGGCAGGTCAGATGAAAACGAGCATGAAGGTCAGCACCTATCTGACAGTGACCGCGGTGTTGTTGACATTGGCGCTCGCCGATCCGGCCACCGCGAAAAAGCTGGTGCCCTTCCGCGGTTCCGTTCAGGAACTGAAATCAACGTCGTTCAGGGTCCGACACTATTGGTTGATGGGAGCGGCACGGGAATCGCCAGCCATCTTGGCCTCTTTACGGTGACGTGGGACTTGACGGTGAACCTCTCGAACGGTTCAGCAACCGGGACCTATCACTTCGTCGCGGCCAACGGAGACAGCATCTTTACGGAGATCGTCGGACAGGGTGAACCGACGGAGACACCCGGTGTCGCCACATCGTGGAGATCAACACAATTACCGGTGGCACAGGTCGATTTGCCGGCGCCTCCGGTAGCTTCACTCTGGACCGCTTGCTTGACCAGACGACCGGCGTCACCTCCGGTTCGTTCAACGGGGCCATCACATCCCCAGGTGCAGCAAAGCACTAACGAAGTTGCCGCGAAGGATCCTCGCCCTTTTCCGTAGATCATTCACGGGAGGTGGTCGCGCCCGGCGAGTCCGAGTGCGAACGACAAGTTCTCCGCGGTCTGCGCGATGGGCGCCGCCTGACGGCGACTGACCAGATGGATGCTCGCCTTGCCAACCTCCGCGCCGCCCTCGGCTTCCTCCGGCTCCGCCCCGAGCCCGAGCTGCAGCTCCTGCATCGCTGGCTGGACTCCTGGACCGGCGTCGGGCTCATCACCGTAGGCGTCGAGCGGCAGGGTCTGCGTCTGTCGCTTGAGCCACATCACCGAGGGCGAGTGGAGGGCGCAGTTCATGGGCGAGAGCGCGCTGCTGGCGCCGAGGGGCTACGGCGTGGCGGCGACGCCGTGGCGGGCGGTGCAGATGGCGGCGTGGGGGGTGGTGGGGCGGCAGAGTCAGGCATCAGGACAGCCATGAAGCGTGGGGAGGATGCTGAGTGGACACCAAGGAGCGGCAGATCTTCGAGTGGCTGATTGAGCAGATCGCGTCGATCGATCACGCTCTCTACCTGCGCAGCCAAGAGCAACGGGCTCTTGTCGACGTGCTGTCGCGGAAGGGCGTGGTCACGCGGGAGGAGTGGAAGGACATGGTGAAGGAGCGCCGAGTCCGCCGCAAGGAACCGGTGGACAGCGTGGCCGACGCTGCCACAAGCGCAGCGCTTCCAGAAGCTGAAGCGGGCGGTTCTGGGTGACGACAGAATCCCCGACTCGACGTGATGCCACCGCGCGGCTTCGGCGTGGCGCCGACGCCCAGGGCGACGCTAGACAAGCAGCGTGAGCCGTAGCGCTTCCGGTTAGTTCCGGAGCGCCTGGCCTTCGCCTCCACTGCGGATCATGTCTTTTCCTCCGTGGTCCATCGAATTGTCCAGGCGGGTGCCGGAGTATCCCTTGCTCTCATACACACGAGGATCGCCTCGGCGCTGGGCGCGCCGATGATTTGAAACGAGTATTTGCCTTCCGGTGTCGCGGTGATGCTGCCCGCCCTGCCGCCCGCAGCGGTGTTGCATTGTTCAACATCGCCGCGCACTTTCTTTTGTATCTCCGTATCGGGACCCGAGGGCGGGGCGGCCGTCGCACACGACGTGAGGACGCTGGCTATCAACAAGGCCGTGGTCGTTCTGGCTCTGATCATAGGGTTCCTGTCTGTTGGTCGGCTAAGGTTCGGGATTGACCTCGAGCGCTCCGCAGTATAGCCCATGACCCCCACCGCGAAGGACCGCCTCAGCCCCGCTACGTCGGCGGCAGGACGCGGTCCTGGCTCAAGGTGAAGGTGCCGGGGTGGGCGGGCGTGAAAGAGCGAAGAAAGGACCCGGCGGAGGAGGCACGCCAGGGAAATGAACTCGACCCGCAAAGCACCGAGGCCCTAACGCGCCTTGATCCTCGACGTTGACTCTTGACCGGCGTCTGCCCCACCATCCCGGCATGGACCGCCGCCGCTTCCTGCTGACCTCG
The DNA here is from genome assembly GCA_963827505.1 of uncultured Candidatus Rokubacteria bacterium. Lineage (GTDB taxonomy): Bacteria > Methylomirabilota > Methylomirabilia > Rokubacteriales > CSP1-6 > AR5. Next base: position 3,337 of record CAWHBD010000003.1, read on the forward strand.
CTGGCTGGTGCCCTCGCCGCGCCGCTCGCCGCCGAGGCGCAGCAGGCGGGGAAGGTCGCCAAGATCGGGTATCTGACAGGGAGTTCCGTGGGTCCCCTTGATGCATTCAAGCAGGCGCTGGGTGAGCACGGGTACATTGAGGGACGAAACCTCGCGATTGAGAGCAGATCAGCTGAGGGAAGAGTTGAGCGGCTTTCCCCTCTTGCCACCGAATTGGCTCACCTCAGTGTCGATGTGTTCCTGGTGACCGTCAACAGAGTAGCCGTGGCCGTGCGGGAGGCAGCTCCGAAGACCCCTATCGCAATGACGCGTGCCGAGGAACCAGTTCGCCTTGGGCTCGTCAAGAGTCTTGCCCGGCCGGGCGGCAACATCACGGGGATCGCAATCGTGGCCGGCGCGGAGATCTATGGTAAGAACCTGGAGTTGTTGAAGGCGGTCCTTCCCGGCAGGCCGCGCATCGCTGTTCTCTTCAATACCACGTCTTCCGTCAACGCACTCTGGTTGAAGGCCACTGAAGAGGCGGCTGGCAAGCTCGGGGTGAGGCTTGTGCCGACCGGAGTCCGCAGCCCGGAGGACTTCGAACAGCGCATTTGCGCTGATGAAGCAAGCGGAGGCGACAGGGTTTGTCGTCCTCGGTGAGCCGCTCTTCTTTGGCCCCAACAGCCGACCGGTCAACGATCTAGCACTGCGAAGGGGACTGGCTTCCATGTGGCCCCTTCGAGCTGGCGTAGACGCAGGTGGCCTGATGTCTTATGGCACTCACGTGCCCGATGCGTATCGCAGCGCGGCAGCCTACGTCGTTAAGATTCTTCGGGGCGTTCAGCCCGGTGATTTGCCGATGGAGCAGCCGACGAAGTTCGAACTGGTCATCAACCTCAAGACCGCCAAGGCCCTCGGCCTGACGATCCCGCCGTCGCTGCTGGCGCGGGCGGATCAGGTGATCGAGTGATGGACCGCCGCCGCTTTCTGCTGACCTCGATGGCTGGTGCCTTCGCCGTGCCGCCCGTTGTGGGCGCGCAGCAGGCGGACAAAGTCGCCCGCATCGGTGTGCTGTCGTTTGGCGCCCCGGAGCCGTTTCGGGAGGGGTTCCGGCGAGCCCTCGTCGACCTCGGCTACGTCGAAGGGCGCAACGTCGTCATCGAGCACCGCTGGGCAGACGGCCAGACCGATCGCCTCCCGACGCTGGCCGCAGCACTCCTCCGCGCGAACATGGATCTCATCGTCGCCTCTGCTACGCCGAGCGTTCAGGCGGCCATGGAGGCGACGCGCCACATTCCGATCATCATGGCCGCGGCCGGTGACGCGCTCCGGACAGGGCTCGTCACCAACTTGGCGCGGCCCGGGGGCAACGTCACGGGTCTGTCGCTGGCGCTGGTCGAGTTGGCCGGCAAGACCGTCGAGCTGCTCCGGGAAACACTTGCCTCGCGCCACGCGGTTCGCCTGCGTGGTGCACAGCGAGGATCCGCTACATCGCGAGTTTCTCGGCGAGGCCGAGTCGTCGGCCCGGAGACTCGGCTTCCAGTTTCGGCCGGCCATCCTGGGAAGCGTTGGAGAACTCGATGCTGCGCTCGGCTCGATCGCGCGAGATCGGGTTGGAAGGCGTTGTCGTCCAGCCCATCTTCACGGTGGATCCGGAGGTCCGATCGAACGCTCGTGCGACTCACGCTCAAACACCGATTACCTGCAGTGTCCGGCCTCCGGCGTTTCGCGGAAGCGGGCGGGCTTGGTCGCCTATGCGTCGGAGTTCAGCGATCTGCCGAAGCGCGCGGCCATCTACGTCGACAAGATCCTCAAAGGCGCCACACCCGGCGATTTGCCCGTGGAGCAGCCCACACATTTTCAACTCGTCTTCAACTTGAAGACCGCCAAAGCGCTCGGCCTCACGATCCCGCCGTCGCTGCTGGCGCGGGCGGATCAGGTCATCGAGTGAACCACCGCGCCGTACCTGCTCCCGTGGATCCGCGTCCTGTTCCTGATCCGCTCCATCACATCGACGACTTGGGACGATACGACACGGCTGCTCGTGCAGCCGCTGCTGCGTCGCGCGTTGGAGATGCGGCGCCAGATCGCGCGGGACGGCTGGTGGAACTAGACGCCCACATTTGAAAACGGCCCAATCTAACCCATTGTTTTCAGGCGAGCCGGGCCGGTACGCTCTTGCCTGGAGGCGAAGCGAATGGACGACGAATTGCAGGAAGGTCAGATTGGGATGGAGGTTGCGGTGCAGCTCCTGGGCGCGGAGCGCCAGGAGAGCAGGCGCTTGCGGCAAGAGCTAGACGCGGCGCAGGAGAGCAATCGGCGCCTCGACGAGGCGCTCCTACGGCTCGCTGAACAGCGCGACGCCGCGATGCGTGACCTTGAGGAGGCTCGGGCGGCGCTCCGGTCGGTCGTCTCTCTAGCCGCCTCGCAGCTACCCAACGGCGCCGCCATCGCCGGCCAGCTTCACGCTCGCTGATGCCCTCGAGGGGGAGGCCCCGACATCCCCGCGCGACGCTCATGAGGCGTCTCCTCGGCGATGAGTACGTCCATGTCGAACTGGTCGGCGTGAAGTCTGAATCGCCGGGCTACGTCATCTGCGCCAACACCGAGATGAATGACATCCCGGTAGGCCTGTGGGCCTGTACTCCAGCCGTGGTCGCAGGTCTCGCTCACTACCATGACAACGAGGCTGGAAGGCACGCGGTGAAGAAGTACCTCCGTACTCTGATGGCGGGACGCGATGATGCTGAGGTCGAATCCTTGACGAAGCCGGCCGCCATGCCTTCCCGCCTCGCCGACTACTGGGTGTAAGTAGACCTCACTGATCCGGTCACCCTGCTCCGGCCAGGCGCGGTTCTGGCCGCGCATGCCTGCCAGGAAGGCCAATGAGGGGCCGGGAAACGACCCTGACAGCCGCTTTGGCGCTGAGGGCTGTGCCCCCCTAGCCACTCTCGCCGCCTGACGCCATTTAGGCGCTGACTAACCGAACGGAATCAGGTCGCATTCCAATCTCCGTCCGCAGGGGCGGCAGCCTCTGGAACAGCCCTTAACTCGGATGCCAATGCTTGCCGTCCGCGGTGTCATTGAGCACTCCAGAGATTCCTTACGAGGCTGACCAACTCGACCCAGGGACTGCTGTAGTGGTGCGCCATGAAGGCGCAGAAGGCAATGCCAAGGAACAGCATTAGTACGATGGCGCCGCCGTTGAGGCACATATAGCTGATCGCAGCCAGAAGCCGAAAGTTAAGGTCCTTGAACTGTGAGCTGCCGTGGCTGACCTTCTCGCACCACGTAACGAATTTCTCGTAGCGCTCAAGCAGTCCCTTCCGAGTAGCTTCGTCGGGGCCCCGATTCGCAGTAGCGATCGGAACAACCTGTCCGGGGGGCGTCGTCGCTGCTACCTCGGCTTCCGTCAATGCCGCCTTCATAGCCACGGCTCCAGTGCCGGTACTGCGAGGAGACCGCTTCGCCGCATCCCTCTGTTCTGTTCGGGCCGCTTGTATGAGACATACGGCACTTCTGGTGCCAGATCGGTATTCGTCTTTATTTGCAGCTGTATATCGACAGATGTGACCCAACAAGCCGGTCAGTTTCCCCGGCGAATAAACACTCATGCGTCAAGAATGGGCAGTGTCCGATGGACGTTGACACTCTTAGGACTTCAGAAGGCGATCCAACCTTGTAAGAGCCCTACCTTGATCGCTCACGGCGTGGCTACCGTACACGTCCACGGTCATCTGAATCGATGAATGGCCGAGCTGCTGCTGGACCCACCGGATGTCCGCCCCGGCCTCGAGCATCGAGGTAGCGTAGGTGTGCCGTGTCGAATTGAAGCTCCGATACGGGATCCCGGCCTTCTCCATGACCGGTCGCCAGACCGAGCCGTGGAAGTTGGAGTAGCTTGCCACGTGGCCGCCCGGAGTGGGGAAGACAAGCTGCCGGGATGCCGGCGACCACTTGCGACGCTGGCCCTCGCGGTCGACCGACTGGAGGTGGACAGCCAGCGCCTTCACCAAGCCTCGCGACAGGGTCACGAACCGGGGCCGGCCATTCTTCGGCGGCTCCATCTTTCGGTTGTCACTGAGGGTGCGCTGGACGTGTAGCCGCCCCTTCGCGAGGTCCAGGTCATCCTTGTAGAGGCCCACCAGCTCGCCCCACCGAAGCCCGCCGCCGAGTGCCGTCCGGATGAAGGGTTCCCACCTCGGAGTCAAGCCGGGAGCGGCGGCAAGGAGCTTCCCAGCCTCATCCGGCTTGAAATACTTCACCCCGTTGGCCCGTGACCGCTTGTGGGCGCCCTTTCCGACGAAGAACTTGAGATCAACGGCGGGATTGGCCGTGAGGACTCGCTCGCATCTCGACCTGGGCCTGGAAGAACGACCGCAGCGGGTTCCTGACTCCATCGATGATCGAGGCCGACCGACCCGCCGCCTTGATTCGCAGGATGAGCGAGCCGAGGTGTTCTCGGGTTACCGGGTTGATGGGCAGGTTGCCGAGGACCCCGCCGCCCTTGAGGGGATGCGGGTAGACCCAGTGGCGTAGCCGACCCTTGTAGATCCCCGCGGTTGATGCCCGGATGTCGCCGCTCGCGGCCTGTTGTTCGATCCAGACCGGCATCGCATCGCGCAACCTCGGATGTTTGGCCCTGGCCATACGCGCCTCCGGTAGACGGGATGTGCTGCGTGCCGAGGACCTTCCCCGTCTTTGAATGCGAAGGGCAGTGCTCGACGCCGATTCCACGCCTGCTCGAAGCTGTCTGGCGGCCGTTGCCTGGTCGTCTAGGCGGCGCTAGGACACGCTATCGGGCGCCTGCCCTGTGCTCCCCTGCTGCCTAGCTGAAGGCGGTTCCCTGCCTAACGAAACGTGAGCCGCCGGAAAAACGTACCCGAATCGTCTAGTTACGCATGAAGCGACGCAGGGCTATCCACAAAACTATAGCGTTCCGTGCGGCTCGCAGGCGCGTTAGCTGTCAGCCGTTCTTCGATGACCCGGTCTTGAAAAAAGTTGGTCACAGCGAGCCCAATCACGCCAAGCGCCATCGTGAACATCAGACCTATGAACCACTTCGTCAGGTCGTAGATGCGGCCGACCTCCTCTTTCAGGGCCACCAAATCCGACTGATAACCTTTTTTTGTGTGTTCAAGTTCGTTACCAAGCAACGGCATCTCGAGCGACTTAGCGGGGTCATTAAGTATCACGGTCTCGATCTTGCTGAGTCGGGCCGCCACGTCCTCGAGTGCACCGTCGAACGTCGAGCTGGGAGACAATCTGCTGTGGGTAGGCAAGGCCGTGAGTTTGCGCATCTCGGCACGCACCGATTCAAGGTCCTTCGCTAAAACCGTCGTCAGCGCTTCGGTAGCCTGCCGTGGCTCACGAGGCGCTCTTCGAGCGTGGCGAGTACCTTCGTCGACTGAGAGGCTTCCTTCGCCGGACCCGAAAGGAAAAATCGCAATGGCGGTCACTGTCCCGGCCAAGGCCGCCAGAATGAGAGGACTCGTTGAGCCTTGAAGCGACCTGAGCCAACGGTGAACTCATAGGAGGAATCCGGTCGCGTTCGCGGGCGGTCGTTGTCCATCCTTACAACCTCCCTTCGGGCAGTTGCTGCGCCCCGCCTACCCAGACGGCAGCGAGCCGGCGGGGCCGCAGCATAACCTAAATCGCTCAGCCCTTCGTGATGGGCAGAGTGTCGAGGTAGGTTTGGGTCTTGGCGAGCGCAGCGCGAATGTCCGACTCGGTCACGATGTTGTAGCGGCGGTACATCGATTCCGGTCTTGTGTCCGGTGATCTGCATGGCCACATGGCGGGAGACGCCGGCGCGGTCCATGTTGCGGGCCGCCGAGCGTCGCAGGTCGTGGAACAGCCGCCCTCGAGGCCAGCTTTCTCACACGCCGCCTTCCAGACGACGCCGAAGTCCACGACCGGCAGGCCTCGCGACCTCATGTTTCGGGTCCCTCTCAAGGCCCTGACGAAGACATAGGCGCTGTCGTGCCCTCTCACACCCGCTCAGCCCGGGCGATCGACTGGCGCTTGATGATGGCAGCAAGCTCGCCCTCCAGGGCTATCGTACGGGCCTGTTTGTTCTTGCTCTTCCGCCACGAGAGCCGGACGGTCTCGGCCTCCTCATCCACGTCGGCCCACTGAGGCTGGCGATCTCCCCCTTGCGCCACCCGGTCAGGAAGCCGAACCACACGAAGTCGTGCAGGTCGGCCGGCAGGTGCTGGATGAGAGCCGCGACCTCCGCCCGGTTGAAGAAGCCCTCACGGACGTTCTCGGGTAGCGGCGTCACCCGAGGCACCGGCAGTCGTTGCTCCTCGAGGAAACCTCGGACGGCACGACGCAGCAGGGAGACCTCGCGATTGATGGTCCCTCCTGCCGCCTTGGCGCGACGCCGGGTCACCTGGTATTCGACGAGGTGCTTAGTCTTCAGGTCCACGGCCCGCACCTGGCCTACTTCCTCTCGGATGCGCTTGAGATGTGACCGGGCGACGGCAATTGACCGCCGCTCTCGCACCTCGTAGTCGGTCAGCAAGGCATCGATCAGCTCGCCGACGGTGATCCGCTTGGCGTCGAAGGTGGGCAGGTTGATGAAGCCGCCTCGTGCGGCCTCCAGCTCCTGGCGCTTGGTCTTGAGGACCTCGGCTGCTTGGCGCTTGTGGCCGTCTTGGTCGACTGGCAGATGATGCGGCCCTGGAAGCCGATGCGATACCACCAGAAGCGCGAGTTTCGTTGCTTGTACAGCCGGCCCCACTCCCGGCTCTTAGCCATCGGCCGGCCTCCGGCGAGGCGAGCGGCAGCTGCGTGCTTGGCGATGGCCCGCCGTCGAGCCGGGGTCAGTGCGTTAGCGCGTGCTCGACCGCCCTTGGCAGCGTTGACGGACATACGGGCGCGGTAGGCCGAGGTCGGCCGGCGAGAGGTCTAGATCCTCGGCAAGCAGCCGGGCGATGGCGCGCTTCAAGTCGGGATCGACCTTCTTGCGGCGGATGCGTGCGGTGCGTGCGGCAGGCCTCTCGGTCAGTCGGTCGACCAGGACGTCCTCTTCGGTGCGCCTCTCCTTGGCGAAGACCATCGAACCCTCCAGGCGTGATGTGACCGGCGGAATGCCGGCCCGCCCACGCTCAGAGAGCCCGGCGAAGGGGTTCAACATGCCTGGCGAGCACGAGACGGCGTGAATCCGCGTGGGGATAGGCGGACATGGCTAGGCTTGCCCCCGGAGCTGGCGTCGGATGGCCGCCTCGATGGCCTTTTCGCTGAATCGCACCGATCGCCCGTGCTGCACGCGGCAGGGATGGCGCTTGTTCTTGTAGAGGGTGTCTGGCGAGCAGCCGAGCTTGAGGGCGGCTTCCTTGACCGTCAGGAGCCGGTCGGCACCGGTGCTAGAGGCGGCGCCCAGGGCGAAGAGCAGGGCGACAACATCGGTGAGCAGCGCCGCCCGCTGGTCGGGCGGCAGCAAGGCTACGCGGGCTGGATCACGTACCAGATCATCGAGGCCAGGCCGGGGATCGCTGTGTCGCTCCACATATGCCTATATCACCACCACGTACAGGTCCCGACGTCGCAACCGCAGATGTCACCGCAGAAATGTGTATAGCTTGTGGATAGCGAGAGCGGATTTGGCTTTGTTTCTACTGCGTTTGCGTAGGAAATCGATTCTGCTTCCAGTCGAAGTCCTTCCAGAAGCCGTGCACTCGATCGACCACGCCATGGAACTTGTGACGGCCGTCAGCGTGCGCAGCCCACAGCTCGGCAAGTGACCGGAATTGCGCCAGGTAGCCGAGGCCGTACTCCGCCGGCTCGGCCATCTTCATCTCGCCGGCGACGAAGCGGCGGTAGCCCTCGCCGGGGTGGATCCAGAACGCCTCCGACGTCTCCTCGGTGAAGAGAGCGGGCGCTTGGTCGGCGAGCACCCGGCACAGGAAGAAGCGCGCGGTGAAGCGGATCGGGCTCGAGGTAGGCGTGATGAAGTGCGAGAGGTAACGCAGCCCGCGTAGATCGCACCGCCATCCTTGGCGCGCCATCAGCGCAGGCAGCGGCGTGCCCGCCATCAGCTCCTTGCGCAGGCCGGCGATGAGATCGCGCGTGGCCCGGTCGTGCCCGTCGATGGGACGGCCGGCGGCGTCGCACGCGAACAGGATGCCGCTCTCCTCCAGCAGCTCGCGCACGGCCGTCACCCAGAACGCCAGCGCAGGGCCGCCGTCGTGGCCGGGGAAGGTCGCCTCGGCCGCCGTCACGTCGACGCCGTGGCAGCAGGCCAGCGCCTCGGCCGCGCCATCGGCCGCGTCGACCCGTCCGCCCGGGAATGCGTAGTAGCCGCCGAGAAACTTCATGGTCTGGTGGCGGCGGATCATCCACACCTCGAGCGGCTCAGGGGCGCCGGGCGGCGATTCCCGCACGATGACGACAGACGCAGCGGGGCGGGGCACGGCCGGGGACGGCAGCGGACTCGGTCATGCTCCTACTCTACGCCACCGCTCACACGACGCCGAGGCGCTCCTTGAGCGGCCGTACCCGGTCGCGGGCCACGGCCAGCTCGGTGCGGCGGGAGTCCTTCAAGCAGACCTGCAGGTGGCCGTCCTCGTCGGCGCGCAGCTGATCGACCCAGGCGACGTTGACGAGAACGCCGCGGTGGATGCGGAAGAAGCGCGCCGGATCAAGGCGGCGCTCCAGCTCCGCGATCGTCATGTCGAGCACGTGCTCGGTGACCGCCGTCACCGCGTAGGTGGCGCGGTCACGAGCGACCATGTGGCTTACCTGCTCGATCGGCACCAGGTGGACGCGATCACGGAGACGCGAGGCCAGGTGGTCCAGGAAGTCGCCGCCGCGCAGGTGACGGGCCAGCCGCTCCAGCGTCGCGCGCACGTCGGCGCCGCCGTCAGCGCGGCGGCCGGCGATCCGATCGAGCGCGCGGTCCAGGCGGGCGGCCTCGATGGGCTTGAGCAGGTAGTCGACCGCGTTGACCTCGAACGCTTGCACGGCGTGCTGGTCGTGGGCCGTCGTGAAGACGACGGCGGGGCCCGGCGGGACCTGCTCGACGACCTCGAAGCCACTGAGCCCGGGCATGTGGATGTCGAGGAACAGCACGTCGATCGGCTGGGCGCGGACCTGCTCCAGTCCCAGGGCGGGGTCGGTCGCGCGGCCCACCACTTCCACGCGACCGGTCGACTCCAGCATCCGGGCCAGGCGCGTGATGGCCAGCGGCTCGTCGTCGATGAGGAAGGCGCGCAGGCGGCCGCCGGTGCTCACGACGTCGACCGCGGCAGCGCCACGGTCACCTGGGTGCCGCCGTCGCGCGCGACGATCTTCAGCGTCGCCGCGTCGCCGTAGCGCGCCTGCAGCCGCGCCTGCAGGCTCTCCAGACCGTGGCCGGGCCGCAGGGCGGCGTCGGAGAAGCCGGGGCCGTCGTCCCACACGGCCAGCGCGACCGCGCCATCGGTGGTGGTCGCGGTCACCCGGATGCGACCGCCGCTCGGCCGCGGCGCCACGGCGTGCTTCACGCTGTTCTCGACCAGCGTCTGGATCGACAGCGGCGGCACCTCGGCCCGCGCGAGCTCGGCGGGGACGTCGATGCTGAACGCCAGCCGCTCCCCTAGCCGCGTTCGCTCGATCTCCAGGTAGTCGGTCACGATCTTCAGCTCGTCGGCCAGCGGCACCACCCCCCGGCCCGTGGCGTCGAGCGAGAAGCGCAGCAGCGCGGCCAGCCGCTCCACCATCCGCTCGGCGTGGTCGGGGTCTTCCTGTATGAGGGCCGAGATCGCGTTGAGCGTGTTGAACAGGAAGTGCGGCTGCAGGCGCGACTCCAGCGAGGCTAGCCGCGCCTCCAGCGCCATCTTGCGGGCGCGCTCGTGGTCGAGCTCGCGGGCGCGCAGCTCGAGCCGGACTCCTTCCAGGCGCAGGCGCTGGGACTCGTAGAGCGTCATGCCCACGCCCGCCGTCATGGTCAGCAGCGCGTTGATCGGGTAGGCAGAGGTCAGGCACGGCCAGCATCCGCCCCATCCCAAGGCCTCGACCAGCACGATCAGTGCGCAGGCGAGCCCGCTGCCCACGGCGGCCAGAGTCAGCAGCGCGGGGATCGTCACCGCCCACCCAACGACCGCACGGGCGCCGCCCAGCCGGTGGCGGATGCCGGGCACGAGGGCGCCGCATAGCCCAGCCATGATCGTGGAGTGCACGAGCGTGTGCCGGAGCACCACCGGCAGCCGGGTGGTCTCGCCGAGGCTGACCAGCATCGCCGTCAGCAGCAGCGAGGCGACCCCGCCGACGACGGCGACCCGAAGCCAGTAGCCGGGACCGTGCCGGTGGCGCCCCTCGGTCGTCATCGCGGCGATCGTATCAGGTGCCGTCGCCGGAGCGCAGCGCGCGCCGGGCCAGGCCGGCGCCAAGCAGCGCGAGGCCGACCAGCACCGTCGTCCACTCGCGCGGGACGCCCAGAGTCCGAACCAGCACGACCCCGAGACCGACCAGCGTCACGATCACTCCCGCGAGCATGAGTCCGTTAGCGCCGCAGCGTCGGTTCATGGTCAGAACCTCCATGTCGTGGTGAGGGTCACACGGTCGTTGCGGTCGAACTGCCCGTACAGCGTCTGACTCGGCCCCTCGAACAGATCGGCGCCGAGCGAGACGGTCAGCGAGCCGGTCGCCAGCCAGTCGAGGCGAGGGCTCACGCGCAGATCGCCGCGGTCGGTGCCGACCACGGCGAGCACGGTCGGGTTCAGCGTGTTGTCGAAGAAGCCGGTGGTGACCCGCAGAGCCACCGAGGTCGTCACCACGCCAGCCACGCCGGGCCGGGCGAGGTTCGTCGCCGAGCCGGTCAGGACTCCCCCGCCTTCACCGCCAGCGACACCCCGGCCAGCGCCGTGACCATCACCTCACCCAGCCGGTACGTCTTGCTGACGTCCGTCACCGTCACCCGCTCACCCATCGCCGGCCCTCCCGCCTACCAGGTGATCGCACCTTATGGCCCCCAACGGCCCCCAGGGGCCCAATCTCACCAGCGGTCGGCGCCGGAGGATGAACCGGAGAAATCCGAGGACGAAAGGGAGCGTCAGAAAGCTGGGAACCTCGATCAGAGCGCGCCCGGAGGGTCGAAAACCAAGCCCGATGTGGGAGTTGTTGGATGAGCGTACTGTCGCAGGATCGAGCGAGCCGACGGCTCGCTCGCAACGCGACTGGGGGAGTTTGAGGGGGGCGCGTTCGACGTGCCCCCCTCGAACTAGAACAACCCGGTCGTTACGGCGTCGGTGGCGCCGCCACTACAGATTGATCAACTGCGCCACCCGCTCCCGGTGCTACGTCGCGTCGCCGAAGCGTGAACTCCGACACTTCGCGCGCTTGAAGTACAGGTGCAGGTCGTGCTCCCACGTGAAGCCGATGCCGCCGTGGAGCTGGATGCCGGCGCCGGCGACCTTGCGGAAGGCGTCGGAGACGTAAGCCTTGGCCATGCGACGCCGCCAGCGGCGCCTCCGGCACGTCCTCGTCGACGGCCCACGCCGCGTAGTAGGTGATGCGACTTGGCGTTCTCGACGTCCACCAGCATGTCGGCGGCCTTGTGCTTGACGCCCTGGTAGGAGCCGATCGGCTGGCCGAAGGCATGGCGGATCTTCGCGTACTCCGTCGGTCATGTCGAGCACCTGCTGGGCGCCCCCGCACATCTCCGCGCAGAGCGCCACGGTGGCGCGGTCGAGCACGCGGGCCAGCGGCGGCCCAGGCGCCGTCCTTGGCCGCCCAGCAGCGCGTCGGCGCCGACGCGACGTCGGCGAAGCGTCACCTCGCAGAGCTTGCGCGTCTGGTCCATCGTCGGCAGCAGCTTCACGTCGACGCCCTTGGCGCTGCGGGGGCACGAGGAACAGGCTGAGCCCGTCCTCGGCGCCGCTTGCCCTCGCGCGTGCGCGGCCACGACCACGAGCGCGTCGGCGAGTGTGCGCGTCCGGCACGAAGAGCTTGGTCCCGCTCAGCGTGAACTTGCCGCCGCTTCTCGCGCGCCGTCAGCGTCACCGCCGCGGCATCCCAGCGGCGCGCTCGGCTCCATCAAGGCGAGCGTCACCTTGGCCTGGCCGATCGCGATCTTGCGGAGCCACTCCTTCTTCTGCGCGTCGCAGCCCGCCTCGAGGATCGCCAGCCCGCCCAGCAGCACCGTCGAGAAGAACGGCCCCGGCATGACCGCGCGGCCCATCTCCTCCATGAGCACGGCGAGGTCGACGAAGCCCGAGCCCCATGCCGCCGTACGCCTCGGGGTAGATCAGCCCCAGCCAGCCCTGCTCGGCGAGCTTGGCCCAGAACGCGTCGGTCATGCCCGCCGGCTCGTCCATCGCGTGCGGACGAACTCGGAGGTGCACTCGTTCTCGAAGAACTTCCGGGCGGTCGCCCGGAGAAGCTCCTGCTCCTGGTTGAATCCGAAGTCCATGGTCTCTCCTAGCCCTTTCGGGAGGCCGAGCACACGCTCGCCGATGATGTTCTGCTGGATCTCGGTGGTGCCGCCCTCGATCGAGTTGGCGCGCGAGCGCAGGAACGCGTACTGCCACACGCCGCCGTCGACCGCCCATCGCAGCCCTGCATGAGCTGCGCGTACGGGCCCTGGATCTCCATCGCCAGCTCCTGCAGCCTCTGGTGCCCCTCCACCCAGCATCATCTTGCCGGCCGACGCCTCCGGCCCCGGCAGCTCGCCCCGGAGCAGCTTGGTGATCGCGCGGGCGCCCGTGTACTTGAAGGCCTCGGTGTCGATCCACAGCTGCGCGAGCTTCTGGCGCAGGACGCGGGTCCTGGGTGACGGCGCGGCCCGTCTTCGTCCACCCGACGGCCCATCTCGATGAGCGACTCCAGCGCGATGCGCAGCCGCACCTGCAGTCCGAAGCCCAGGGCCAGCCGCTCGTACATGAGCGTGGTGAGGCCGACCGCCCAGCCGTTGTTGACCTCGCCCAGGATCTGCGACTCGGCACGCGCACGTTGTCGAAGTAGACCTCGTTGAACTCGGCGTCGCCGGTCATCTGCTTGAGCGGCTTCACGGTGACGCCCGGGCGTGCTGCATGTCGAGGAGGAAGTACGTGATGCCCTTGTGCTTGGGCGCGGCCGGGTCCGTCCGGGCCAGGAGCATCATCCAGTCGGCCATGTGGGCGAGCGACGTCCACACCTTCTGGCCGTTGATCACGTAGTGGTCGCCGTCCTTCACCGCCCGCGTCTGCAGCGCGGCCAGGTCGGAGCCGGAGTTGGGCTCGGAGTACCCCTGGCACCAGATCTCCTCGCAGGAGAGGATCTTCGCCGGGTATCGCTTCTTCTGGTCCTCGGTGCCGTAGGCGATGATGGTCGGGCCGGCCATGCCGACGCCGAGGATGTTCAGGATCGGCGGCGCCTTGTGCAAGCGCCATCTCCTCGTGCAGGATCATCTCCTCCACGAACGTCAGGCCCCGGCCGCCGGACTCCTTGCGGCCAGGTGAGCCGACGAAGCCGCCGTCGTACAGCCTCCGCTGCCACCGCCGGCCGAACTCGTACATATCGGCGCGGGGCACCTCGGTCGCGCCGAGCGCCTTCCACTCGGACGGGATGTTCGCCTTGAGCCACGTGCGGACACTCTCGCGAAATGCGTGCTGGTCGGGAGTCAGCGTGAAGTCCACGGGCCCCTCCTACGGGCGGGGTACGGCACTGAACGGTGGTTCATTCTAGGGACCCCCCGTCACACACGTCAAGGCTATACTCCTGCGCCATGACGACCGTCAACGCCGCCCGGCTGCACGCGCGCATCGCCGCTCTCGCCCGCTTTGGCGCCTTGCCCGGCGGGGGCGTCACCCGCTCCTGCTGGAGCCCGCCGCACGAGGAAGCGCGCGCCTGGCTACTCGGGCGAGATGCCGCGCCGCCGGGCTGCAGGGCTGGGTGGATCCGGCCGGCAACGTCTTCGGCGGGCTGGGCACCTCGAGCTTCAGCGCCGCCGCACCGGCCGTGGTGACCGGCTCGCACATCGACACCGTGCCCGAGGGCGGCATTCTCGACGGCGCCCTCGGCGTGCTGGCCGGGCTGGAGTGCCTCCACGCCATCGGCGAGGCCGGCGTCGCCCCGCGCCGGCCGCTGGTGGTCGCCGCCTGGAGCGACGAGGAAGGACGCTACGGCAGCCTCTTCGGCTCGCGGGCCTTCTGCGGACGGCTCGAGGCCGCCGCGATCCCCACGATGGCGGCGGTCGACGGCGAACGCCTCGTCGACGCGATGGCCCGCGCCGGCTACGACGCCGCCAAGGCGCCGGCGGCGGCAGCCCCGGCCGGGGCCGTGCACGCTTACGTCGAGCTGCACATCGAGCAGGGGCCGCGGCTGGACGAGGCGGGGGTGCCGATCGGCAGCTGTCGACTCGATCGTCGGGCGTGCGGCGCTCGCGGCTGATCTTCATCGGCCAGGCCGATCACGCCGGCACGACGCCGATGGAGCGCCGCCGCGACTCCTTCCTGGCCGCCGCCGACTATGCGCTGCACGCACGCGACCTGGTGGTCGAGCGGGGCGGCGGCCGCAGCGTGACCAACATCGGCGTCGTCTACGTCCACCCGGGGGCCAGCAACGTCGTCCCCGGCCGCACCGAGCTCGTGCACGAGATGCGCAGCCCCGACCCCGGGCTGCTGGAGCGGCTGGCCCAGGCGTGCGAGACCCTGGCCCAGGAGATCGGTCAGCGGCGCGGCATCGGCGTCGAGATCCGCCGCACCTCCGCGACCACGCCGGTGGCGTGCTCGCCACGCGTGCAGGCCGCCGTCGCGGCCGCCTGCAAGCAGCTCGGCCTCGGCTGCACCACCCTCTACTCCGCCGCCGGCCACGACGCCCAGAACCTCGCCCTCGTCACCGACTCCGGGATGCTGTTCATCCCCTCGCGCGGCGGCAAGAGCCACCGCGTGGACGAGACGAGCGACGCCGACGCCATCGAGCGGGGCGCCAACGTCCTGCTCCGCACCCTCCTCGACCTGGCCGCGTAGCCTGGATCGGGCCCCGAACTGCTCCCGACGCTGCGCGCGTCGGGCGTAACTTGCGCAGTGCCAGCCGGCGCGCTACCGTTCGATGCGTGCACCGTCGGCCCAGCTTGCGGGGGTCGGTCTGCGCGCTCGCCGCCGCCCTCGCGGTGATCGTGCTAGCTGGCGGCTGTGCGTTCGACGGGCCGATGTCCACCCTGGTTGCCGGCTCCGACCTGAACCGCTCGATCCTGTCCCTCTACTCGATCATCACGTGGGCGTGCGTGGTCATCGCCGTCGTCGTCTCGGCCGCGCTGGGCATCATCCTCGTTCGCTTCCGCGAGAAGCCGGGGGCGGCGGGGCTGCCGCGCCAGATCCGGGGCCACACCGCGCTGGAGCTGGCGTGGACGATCATGCCGGCCCTCATCCTGTTGATCATCGCCATCCCGACCATCCAGGTCATCTTCCGTACCCAGGGCGCGGCGGCACCGCCCACGCGCTGACCGTCACCGTGCGCGGCTGGCAGTGGTGGTGGGAGTTCCGCTATCCCGTCGCTCGACGATCGTCACCGCCAACGAGCTGCACCTGCCCGTCGGGCGGCCGGTCGTCTTCGCGCTGGACGGGCCCGACGTCATCCACAGCTTCTGGGTGCCGCAGCTCGGCGGCAAGCGCGACGTGGTGCCGGGCCGCGTCAACCGCATCACGCTCACGCCCGAGCGCGCCGGTGAGTACTGGGGCCAGTGCGCGGAGTTCTGCGGCGTGTCCCACGCCAACATGGCGCTTGCGCGTGATCGTCGAGGAGCCGGCGGCGTTCGAGCCGATGGGTGGCCGCCCAGCAGGCGGCCGCCGCCGGAGCCCGACGGCGCCGCCGCCGAGGGCAAGGCCCTGTACACGCGCAGCGCCTGCGTCGGGCTGCCACACCATCCGCGGCGTGTCGGCCGGAGCGCTCGGGCCCGACCTCACGCACTTCGGCAGCCGCGCGCGCTTCGCGAGCCGGGCTGTGGCCCAACACCGGCGAGAACGTGGCGGCGTGGCTCGAAGGACCCGCCGGCGCTGAAGCCGGGGTCGCAGATGCCGAGCCTCGGCCTGAGCGACGCCGAGGCCAAGGCGCTGGCCGCCTACCTGCGAGCCTGAAGTGATGGCCGACCCGCGATGGCCGACGCTGGCGGCGTCCACGCCCGCGCCCACGCGCCCGCCGTCACCGGTCTCTGGAGCTGGCTCACCACCGTCGATCACAAGCGCATCGGCATCCTGTACGGCGTGATCGGCCTTCACGTTCTTCCTGATCGGCGGGCATCGAGGCGCTCATCATCCGGCTGCAGCTCGCCCGGCCCGAACAGCGACGGTGGTGAGCGCGGAGACGTTCAACGAGCTGTTCACGATGCACGGCACCACCATGGTGTTCCTGGCGATCATGCCGTTCAGCGCGGCCTTCTTCAACTACATGGTCCCGCTCATGATCGGCGCCCGCGACGTGGCCTTCCCGCGGCTGAACGCGCTGTCGTTACTGGATCTTCCTGTCCGGCGGGCTCTTCCTCAACGTGAGCTTCCTGGTCGGCGCGCCGCCCGACGGCGGCTGGTTCGGCTACGCGAACCTCACGCTGCGCCAGTACTCGCCCGGCCACGGGCATCGACTTCTGGATGCTCGGCCTCCAGGTCCTCGGCGTCTCCTCGATCCTGGCCGGCGTCAACTTCATCGTCACCATCCTGAACATGCGGGCGCCCGGCATGACGCTGATGCGGATGCCGGTGTTCGTCTGGATGACGCTGACCGTGCAGTTCCTGATCGTCCTCGCCTTCCCGCCCATCACCGTCGGCCTCATCTTCCTGATGTTCGACCGGTTCTTCGGCACCCACTTCTACGACGTCACCGCCGGCGGCGACCTGCACCTGTGGCAGCACCTGTTCTGGATCTTCGGTCACCCCGAGGTCTACATCCTGATCCTGCCCGCCATGGGCATCGTCTCCGAGGTGCTGCCGACCTTCGCGCGCAAGCCGCTGTTCGGCGCCCCCGTCGTGATCTACTCCGGCGTCCTCATCGGCTTCTTCGGCTTCGGCGTGTGGAGCCACCACATGTTCGCGGTCGGCATGGGGCCGGTGGCCGACGCCGCCTTCTCGATCGCCACCATGCTGATCGCGATCCCGACCGGCGTGAAGATCTTCAACTGGCTGGCCACGCTGTGGGGCGGCCGTCTGCGGCCCACCGTGGCCCTGCTACTTCGCGGTCGGCCTGGTCGCGCTGTTCACCATCGGCGGACTGTCGCGGCGTCATGCACGCCTCGCCCCCGGTCGACCTGCAGCAGACCGACACCTACTTCGTGGTGGCGCACTTCCACTACGTGCTGTTCGGCGGCAGCCTCTTCGGCCTGCTTCGCCGGCGCCTACTACTGGTGGCCGAAGATGACCGGCCGTCTGCTCGACGAGCGGCTGGGGCCGGCTGCAGTTCTGGCTGATGTTCGGGGGCTTCAACCTGACGTTCTTCCCCCAGCACTATCTCGGTGCCGTCGGCATGCCGCGGCGGATCTACACCTACGCGTCCGACCCGGCTGGGGGTTCTGGAACCTCGTCTCCACGGTCGGCGCCTTCGTCATCGCGCTGTCCATCCTGATCTTCGCGATCCTGGCCGTCCGCGCGCTCCGTCACCGGGCGGTGGCCCCGGCCGATCCCTGGGACGGGCGCACGCTGGAGTGGCGGACTCGTCGCCGCCGCCCGTCCACAACTTCGACACGATCCCGCCCGTGTACGGGCGCGACACCTTCTGGCGCGAGAAGCACGGCGACAGCCGGGGGCGCAAGCCGGCGCCGCTGCCGCCGGCGCCGGACGCCCACGGTCATCCACATGCCGGCGCCGTCCTTCTGGCCGATCGTGACGGCGGCCGGCATCGCCCTCGCCGCCGCCGGCGCGCTCATCCACCTGGCCCTGGTCGTGGCCGGCGCCGTCGTGGTCGTCGTCGGCACCTGGGCCTTCGCGTTCGAGCACCACCGCGCTCCCGCCCACATCCACCAGGACGGTGTCCTGGGCATCGACCACCGCAAGCTGGCGATGTGGGTCTTCATCGGCTCCGAGTGCCTGCTGTTCGGCACGCTGATCGCGACCTACCTGGCCTACAAGGGCCGCAGCGTGGTCGGCCCCCACCCCCACGAGATCCTCAACATCCCGCTGACGACGCTCTCGACCTTCGACCTGCTGATGTCCTCGCTGCTGATGGTGCTGGCCCTGGCCGCGGTGCAGCGCGGCGACCGGCGGCAGGCGCGGCTGTGGCTGCTGGGCACGGCCTTCTTCGGGCTGGTCTTTCTGGGCTTCCAGGCCTGGGAGTTCACCGAATTCGTCCACGAGGGGCTGACCCTGCAGCAGAACCTGTTCGGCTCGACGTTCTTCGTGCTGACCGGTTTCCACGGCGGCCACGTGACGCTGGGCGTCGCCCTGCTGCTGACGCTATGGGTGATGGAGCGGCGAGGCCACCTCGGCCCGCAGGACGCGGTCAAGGTCGAGGTGGTCGGCCTCTACTGGCACTTCGTCGACGTGGTGTGGATCGTCATCTTCACTGTGGTGTACTTGATCCCGTGAGCCACGACGCACCGGCGGCCGGCCACCCCGCGCCCGAGCACGCCTCGGTCCGGACCTACGTCAGGGTCGCGCTGATCCTCACGTTCATCACGGCGCTCGAGGTCGGCGTCATCTACATCCGCCAGCTGACGCCGATCATCGTGCCGCTGCTGCTGGCGATGTCGCTGGCCAAGTTCGCCCTGGTGGCGATGTACTTCATGCACCTGCGCTACGACCCGCGCCCGCTGTCGGTTGTCTTCGTCGGCCCCCTGCTGATCGCCACCGGCCTGGCCATCGCGCTCATGACCCTCACCGGGGCCTTCCTCGTCTTCGCTCGCTGACGTCGTGACTCCCCCGCCGCCGTTTTCGTGGACGGGCGGATCGATCCACCCTGAGGTCGTCCTGGTCACGGGCCTGCTGGCGGCGGCGTGGGCGTGGGGCTGGCACGCGCGGGGCACGCGGCCCCGGCCAGGCCAGGCCGTCCGCTTCGTGGCCGGGCTCGTCGCCCTGCTCCTGGCGCTCAACGGGCCGCTGCACGACCTCAGCGACTGGTACCTGTTCAGCGCGCACATGGTCCAGCACCTCGTGCTCACGCTGGTCGTGCCTCCGCTGCTGCTGACCGGCCTGCCGGCCTTCATGTTCGACGCGCTCCTGCGGCCGATCGTGGCCGGGCGCGTAGGCGCCGCCGTGGTGCGCACCGCAACGCGGCCGCTGCCGGCCTTCGGAGCGTACGCGGTGGCGCTCGTGACCTGGCACCTGCCCGGCCCCTACAACACCGCGCTGGAGATCCACGGCTGGCACGTGGTCGAGCACCTGGTGCTGCTGGTGGCGGCGACACTGGGCTGGTGGCCGATCGTGTCGTCCTCGCGGCTGGCCCCCGCCCTGCCCTACGGTGCCCAACTCCTCTACCTCTTCGTATTCGGAATGCCGATGACAGTGGTGGCCGCGATGATCACCGCGGCCGAGCGGGTCCTCTATCCGTTCTACGAGGCCGCGCCCCGGCTCTTCGCGCTGTCGCCGCTGGAGGATCAGCGCCTGGGCGGCGTCATCATGTGGGTGCCGTCGGGGCTCATCCCGATCGTGGCGTTCACCATCGTGTTCTTCCGCTGGGTCGCCTCCGAGGCCGACGAGACCGCGTAGTCGAGAGTGCGTGGCACCTGCCTTGCACCGCCTCCTGGCCACCGGCTAGCGCTGGGGAGAAGGAGGCCCACGATGCAGGTGCAGTTCGTCCCGGTTGGTCGCAACCGACGCGAGTGGATGTGGAAGGCACGCGACGAGGACAGCAACACGATCTCGATCTCGGGCCAGCGATTCGAGTCGCTGACCGAGGCGGTGCGGGACGCGCGCACGCAGATTGACGACGAGGATGACGGCGACGGGCCCCGGGCGGCGTGAGCTGGGGTAGGTTTCTCCAATCTGCAAGAAATTCCGACAGACCTACCGTTTAGATCGCTGACGCTCTCACTTTTTCACGCCGCTCCGACCCCGCCTGCTATCATGGCTTCGCCACCGATATGAACATCTGCGTCGTCGGTACGGGATACGTGGGGCTGGTCACGGGAGCAGTGTTCGCGGACCTCGGCAACGACGTCGTCTGCGTCGACAACGACGCGGCCAAGGTCGACAACCTCGAAGCGGGTGACATGCCCATCTACGAGCCCGGCCTCGAGGAGATGGTCGCCCGCAACGTCGCCGACGGCCGCCTGGCCTTCACGACCGACCTCACCGCCGCCGTGCGCCGCGCGGTCATCGTGTTCATCACGGTGGGCACGCCGCCCAAGGCCGACGGGCGCGACCGACCTGTGCGCGGTGGAGGACGTGGCCGGCGTGATCGGCGAGGCGATGGAGCGCTACACGGTGGTGGTGAACAAGTCCACGGTGCCGGTCGGCACCGGGGAGTTCGTGCGGGAGGTGATCGAGCAGCACCAGCGCCCGGCCGGTGCGCCTTCGACGTCGTCTCCAACCCGGAGTTCCTGCGCGAGGGCTCGGCCATCGAGGACACGCTGCGGCCGGATCGTATCGTGATCGGGGCCCCGACCCAGCAGGTGGCGATGACGCTGCTCGAGCTGTACGCGCCGCTCGAGCGCCCCATGATCATCACCGACGTGCCGTCGGCCGAGATGATCAAGTACGCCTCCAACGCCTTCCTGTCGACGAAGATCTCGTTCATCAACGCCATCGCCAACGTGTGCGAGCTGGCCGGCGCCGACGTGAGCCAGGTCATGAAGGGCATGGGGCTCGACGCCCGCATCGGCTCGGCCTTCCTATCGGCCGGACTCGGCTACGGCGGCTCCTGCTTCCCCAAGGACACCGACTCGCTGGTGCACACGGCGCTCGACCCTCGGCTACGACTTCGCCCTGCTGAAGGCCGTGGTCGACATCAACCGTGAGCGGGCCAGCCACTTCGTGGACCTCATGGCCAAGGCGCTCGACCCCCTGGCCGGCCGGTCGATCGCGGTGCTGGGGCTGGCCTTCAAGCCGAACACGGACGACATGCGCGAGGCCAAGTAGCGTCGAGGTCATCGAGCTGCTCCTGCAGCTCGGCGCCACCGTGCGCGCCTTCGATCCGGTGGCCATGCCGAGCCGCGAGCCGGCTGCTGCCGGCCACCGTGACGTACTGCGAGTCGCCCTACGAGGCGGCCACCGGCGTCGACGCGGTGGCGCTGGTCACGGAGTGGAACGAGTTCAAGTTCCTCAACCTCGAGCGGCTGCGGGCCGTGATGCGGCGGCCGGCGGTGTTCGACGGCCGCAACATCTGGGAGCCGGAACGGATGCGCCGGCTCGGCTTCGAATACCACTCGATCGGGCGCAAGCCCGTCGTCCCGATTCAGTCCTGACCCCGCCGCGGGCGATGGACCGGAGCGCCTGATGCGCGTCGTGGTCACCGGAGCCGCCGGCTTCATCGGATCCCACCTGTGCGAGTCCTGCTGGCCCGCGGTTGCGACGTCCTCGGCATGGACAACTTCATCACCGGTTCCCCCGACAATCTCAAGACGTTCTGGATCGACGAGCGGTTCGCCTTCGTGAAGCACGACGTCACCAAGTACATCCACGTCGACGGCCCCGTCGACTGGGTGCTGCACTTCGCCAGCCCGGCCTCCCCGCTCGACTACCTGGAGCTGCCCATCCAGACACTGAAGGTCGGCGCGCTCGGCACCCACAACGCGCTCGGCCTGGCCAAGGCCAAGGGCGCACGCTTCCTCATCGCCTCCACCTCGGAGGTCTACGGCGATCCGCTCGTGCACCCTCAGCGCGAGGACTACTGGGGCAACGTGAACCCGGTCGGGCCGCGCGGGGTGTACGACGAGGCCAAGCGCTTCGCCGAGGCCATGACGATGGCCTACCACCGCGTGCACGGTGTGGACACTCGCATCGTCCGTATCTTCAACACGTTCGGACCCCGCATGCGGTTGAACGACGGCCGAGCCATCCCTGCCTTCATGACCCAGGCGCTCACCGGCGCGCCCCTGACGGTCTTCGGCGACGGCTCGCAGACGCGCTCCTTCCAGTACGTCTCCGACCTGGTCGAGGGGCTGTGGCGGCTCATGGAGCGAGGGGGCAGCGACCCCGTGAACATCGGCAACCCCCACGAGATGACCCTGCTGCAGCTGGCCGAGCGCATCCTCCGGCTGGCCGGCTCCCGCAGTCAGATCGTGTTCAAGCCCCTGCCCGAGGACGACCCCAAGGTCCGACAGCCCGACATCGGGCGGGCTCGCTCGCTCCTGGCGTGGGAGCCCCGGGTCGACACCGAGGAAGGGTTGCGCTTGACGCTCGAGTGGTTCCGACA
This sequence comes from uncultured Candidatus Rokubacteria bacterium, assembly GCA_963827505.1. GTDB lineage: Bacteria > Methylomirabilota > Methylomirabilia > Rokubacteriales > CSP1-6 > AR5. The sequence continues at coordinate 25,552 of CAWHBD010000003.1, forward strand.
CAAGCTCGGCCGCTGAGACCATCTGGGCGACGAGGGGGTGAGCGCATGATCGACGAGGAGCTGCGGAGCATCCTGGTGTGCCCCGCCTGCAAGGGCGATCTCCTCTTCGAGGAGACCCGCATCATCTGTCGGGCCTGCCGCAAGTCCTATCCGATCCGCGACGGCATCCCCGTGATGCTCATCACCGAGGCGGAGCCCTGGTCGCCGGGCCCATAGCACCGGCCACCCAGGCCGTCATTCTGGCCGGGGGCCAGGGCACGCGGCTGCGGCCGCTGACGCTGGAGCGAGCCAAGCCGGTGGTGCCGCTGCTCGGGCACCCGTTTCTCGCCTACCAGCTCGCGCTGCTGCGCGCCCACGGGGTCACCGACGTCATCCTGGCCTGCTCCTACCGGGTGGACGACGTCCGCCGGGCCCTGGGTGACGGCGAGCGGCTCGGCGTCCGGCTACGCTACGTGGTCGAGACCGAGCCCCTCGGCACCGGCGGCGGCGTCCGCAACGCCGCCGACCTGGCCCGGGGCACGGTATGGGTGCTGAACGGCGACGTCCTCACCGACGCCGACCTGACCAGCATGCGGCGGCTTCACGAGTCTCGCGGCTCCCGCACGACCATCTTCCTCACGCCGGTCGAGGATCCCCGTGCCTACGGCCTCGTCGAGCTGCACGGCGACGGCCGCCTCGCCCGCTTCCGCGAGAAGCCCACCGCCGAGGAGCCGATCACCACCAACACGATCAACGCCGGCATCTACCTGATCGACGCCGCGCTGCTCGACCGCATCCCGGCCAGCCGCGTGGTCTCGATCGAGCGCGAGTTCTTCCCGGCCCTGATTGCCGACGGTATCCCCTGCTACGGCTGGAGCGGGGCCTCCTACTGGCGCGACATCGGCAGTCCCGCCGCCTACCGCGACGCCCAGGTCGACCTGCTGGGCGGCCGCGTCCGCTCGCCGCTGTCCCCGCCCGGCGAGGCGCGCGACGGCTCCTGGATCGCCCCGAGCGCCCGCGTGGCCCCCGACGCCCGCGTGCAGGGCCCCTCGGTCATTGGCGAGCGGGTCGAAGTCGGCGCGGGAGCCCACGTCGGCCCGCTGACGGTCATCGGCGACCACTCCCGGATCGCCGCCGGCGCCCGCGTCGAGGGCGCCATCCTCTGGGAGCGCGTCGACGTCGGCCTCGGCGCGACCCTCCACGACTGCATCGTCCCGAGCGATGTCACCATCGGCCCCCACGCCACCATCGGCCCCGGCGTCGTCCTCGAGCCCCACGCCCAGATCCCCGCCCACACCAAGCTCCCCGCCTGACCGAAGCCGGGGACGGGCGGCCGAGCGAATCCCGCTCGCGTCGTGCAGGCAAGCCGCCGGCGCGAGCGCGCTCAAGCGGGCCCGGTGTGCCCCCGCCCCGCCGTGTGCGAAGCAGCGTCCGGCGCGGGCCGGGTCGGTCGAAGTGGCGTGCTAGACTGAGGCGGGATGAGTCTCGCCCGCATTCGCAACTTCTCGATCGTCGCCCACATCGACCACGGCAAGTCGACGCTGGCCGATCGTCTCCTGTCCCTCACCGGCACGATGGACGCGAAGAAGGCTGTCGACCAGGTGCTGGACTCGATGGACCTGGAGCGCGAGCGTGGGATCACGATCAAGGCCCACACGGTGCGACTGCTCTACCGCGCCCGCGACGGCCATGAGTACACGCTGAACCTCATCGACACCCCGGGCCACGTGGACTTCTCCTACGAGGTCTCGCGCGCGCTGGCCGCCTGCGAGGGGGCCGTGCTCATCGTCGACGCCGCCCAGGGCATCGAGGCCCAGACGCTGGCCAACTTCTACCTGGCCTCCGATGCCAACCTCGACGATCGTGCCGGTCATCAACAAGATCGACCTGCCCGCCGCCGACGTCGACGCCACCCGAGAGGCAGATCACCGAGCGTGCTCGACCTCGACGGCGAGCGAGGCGCTCGCCATCTCGGCCAAGCACGGCACCGGCGTGCCGGAGGTGCTGGAGGCGATCGTGGCGCGCATCCCGCCGCCCGACGGGCGACGCCGAGGCGCCGCTGAAGGCGCTGGTCTTCGACTCCTTCTACGACTCCTACCAGGGCGTCGTGGTCTACGTCCGCCTCACTCGACGGGCGCGTCCGCGCCGGCTCAGCGCATCCTGCTGATGTCCAACGGGCGGTCGCTACGAGGTCCAGCAGGTCGGCGTGTTCAGCCCCGACATGCGGCCGGTCGAGGAGCTGTCGGCCGGCCAGGTCGGCTACCTCACCGCCGCGATCAAGCGCGTGGCCGACGCCAAGATCGGCGAGACGATCACCGACGCCCTCCGGCCCGACGCGCGGAGGCGTTCCCCGGCTATCGCGACGCCAAGCCGATGGTGTTCGCCGGCCTCTACCCGATCGAGGACACCGAGTACGAGGGGCTGCGCGACGCGCTGGAGAAGCTGCGCCTGAACGACTCCGGCCTTCAACTTCGAGCCGGAGACGTCCCTGGCGCTGGGCTACGGCTTCCGCTGCGGCTTCCTCGGCATGCTGCACATGGAGATCGTCCAGGAGCGGCTGGAGCGCGAGTTCAATCTCTCGCTCATCGTCACCGCCCCCTCGGTGCGTACAGGGTCCTCACCACCGCCGGGCGAGATCACTGGAGATCGACAACCCGTCGAAGCTGCCGCCGCCGGACCGGATCGAGCAGCATGGAGGAGCCGTACGTGCGCGGCTCCGTCTTCGTGCCCACCGAGTTCATGAGCGCCATCTACAAGCTGGCCCAGGAGAAGCGCGGCGAGCACAAGTCGCTGGAGTACGTCGGCAAGCGCGTGCACATCCGCTTCGACTTCCCGCTGGCCGAGATCGTCGTGGACTTCTACGACAAGCTGAAGTCGATCTCCAAGGGCTACGCCTCCTTCGACTACGAGTTCCTCGACTTCCGGCCGTCGGACCTGGTCAAGCTCGACATCCTCCTCAACGGCGACCCCGTCGACGCGCTGTCGCATCATCGTCCACCGCGACAAGGCCTACGAGCGGGGCAAGGCCCTGGTCGAGAAGCTGCGCGCGGTCATCCCCCGCCAGCTGTTCGAGGTGGCCATCCAGGCCGCCATCGGCAGCCGGGTCATCGCCCGGGAGACGGTCAAGGCCATGGGCAAGAACGTCACCGCCAAGTGCTACGGCGGTGACATCACCCGCAAGCGCAAGCTGCTGGAGACGCAGAAGGAAGGCAAGAAGCGCATGAAGCAGGTCGGTCGCGTCGAGGTGCCGCAGGAAGCCTTCCTGTCGGTCCTCAAGAGCTGAGCGGAGCGACCAAGCGATGACGACGCCCCGAGGCCGGCCCGAGCCCGCCGGCGAGCCGCCGTCCAGGCCCGCGCCGGCGAAGTCGGTCGTCCGCGAGTACGTCGAGGCGATCGTCATCGCCGTCCTCCTGGCCCTGGTCATCCGCACCTTCGTCGTGCAGGCCTTCACCATCCCCTCGGGCTCGATGATGGACACGCTCCTGGTCGGCGACTACATCCTGGTCAACAAGTTCCTCTTCGGGCCCGAGATGCCGCTGACCGACTACCGGCTGCCCGGCCTGCGCGACCCCCATCGCGGCGACATCATCGTCTTCAAGTATCCGCAGGACGAGAAGCGCGACTTCATCAAGCGCATCGTGGCCACGGCCGGGCGAGACGGTCCAGGTGCGCGGCCAGCAGGTGCTCATCAACGGCCGGCTCCTCGAGGAGCCCTACGTGCGGCACAACCCCGGCGCGCTCAGCCACACGGCGTCCGCCGGCTACTGCGGCTACGCCTACGGCTGCGAGCCGCTCGTCGTCCCCGCCGACTCCTACTTCGTGATGGGCGACAACCGCGACAACTCCCAGGACGCCGCTACTGGGGGTTCGTCAAGCGCGACAAGATCAAGGGCAAGGCCTTCCTCATCTACTGGTCGTGGGACGGCGACCGGCACTGGCTGCGCTGGTGGCGGCTGGGCCGCTACATCCCGTAGACCCGCCGCGGCCGGCGACCGTGGGCGTGCTCGCCGAACCGAACCTCGCAGCGATCCCTCGGGCTCTACATCCACGTTCCGTTCTGCACGAAGCGGTGTCACTACTGCTCGTTCAACACGGCGCCGCTGGAGGGGGCGGCGGAGATGCGGCGCTACGTCGAGGCGGCCCGGCGGGAGGTCGCACTGCTGGCCGGCTCGCGCGTGGGCGCCGGGCATCGCGCTGGAGACCGTCTTCTTCGGCGGCGGGACGCCGTCGTTGCTGGCGCCGGAGGACATGGCCGCGCTCCTGGACACCGTGCGCGGGCACTTCGCGGTCGTGCCGGACGCCGAGGTCACGGTCGAGTGCAATCCGGAGAGCGTCAGCCGCGACAAGCTCGGCGGCCTACCGGGCGGCCGGCGTGACCCGGATCAGCCTGGGCGTGCAGAGCGCTGGACGACGTCATCCTGCCGCGCCTGGGGCGGCTGCATGACGCCGGCGGCGCCCGGCGCGCGTTCGAGGCGGCGCGGGACGCCGGCTGCGACAACGTCAGCGTCGACCTCATGTACGGGCTGCCGGGCCAGGACCCCGCCACGTGGCAGCGCAGCGTCGCGGGGGTGCTCGACTGGAAGCCCGAGCACCTGTCGGCCTACGGGCTCACGCTCGACGCGGGCAGCCTGTGGGCGCGTGACGGGCGTGGAGGGGCTGCCGCCCGAGGGCACGGTGGTCGATCAGTACTGGGCCCTGCGCCCGGGCGGCGGCGGCCGGGGGCCTCGAGCACTACGAGATCTCGAACTACGCGCGGCCCGGCTTCCGCTCGCGCCACAACCAGGTCTACTGGCGGGCCGCCGAGTACCTGGCCGTCGGCCCCGGCGCCTGCGGCTTCGTGGGCGACGTGCGCTACGGCAACGTCAAGCCGGTAGCGCGCTACTGCTCGATCCTCGAGGCGGGCGCGCTGCCGATCGACACCAGCGAGCGCCTGACGCCGCGCCAGCAGCTCGGCGAGCGGCTGATCCTGGGCCTCCGCCTCGTCGATGGCGTGCCCCGGGGGTGGATCGATGCCCGCATCGAGGGCGACGCCGCACTGGCGCGCACGCTGGCCCGGTGGCGAGAGGCCGGCCTCCTCGCCGAGGGGGCCGAGCGGGTCGCCCTGACCGAATCGGGCTTCCTCGTCTCCGACACGCTCTTCGCCGACCTCCTGTAGCGGCACGGCCGGCGGACGCTAGGCGAGCAGCCGGCGCGTCACGGATTCGGTGTCCTCGTCGGCGGGAAAGAACGACTCGATTCGCAGCTCCTGCAGCGTGATGTCGTGGGGGGTGCCGAGGCTCGTCAGGGTCGTGAAGTAGCGCAGGGTCACGTCGCCCCGGTGGAACTCGATCGGCAGCACCGGCGTGGTGGAGGCGTCCAGATCGAGGCGGCGCCACTGGCGCGGCACGTCCGGATACGCCAGCACCTCCTCCAGCAGCGCCCGCGTCTGGGCGTCGCCGAACCCGCTCACCGCGTCGCGGTGCAGCCACTGGATCAGCGAGGCCGCCGTCGCCTCCCAGTTGACGATGAAGGGGCGGAAGGCGTGGGGATGGAACATCAGTCGCATGGCATTGGGCGGGCCGAGTGCGGCCACCGCCGTGGTGTCCAGGAAGTGCGCCTGCACGCGTGCGCTGCCCGCGTTCACCTGCAGGACGTTCCAGTGACGATCGAGCACGAGGGCCGGGTACGGCTCCTGCTGGCGCAGGATGAAGTCGAGCGCGCGGCGCACGTGAGCCATGGCCGGCGAATCCAGATCGGTTCTCCGGTAGACGGGGGCGTAGCCGGCCGCCACCAGCAGGTCGTTGCGATCCCGCAGGGGTACGTCGAGCGTGCGGGCCAGCAGCAGGACCATCTCCCGGCTCGGCTGGGCCCGGCCCGTCTCCACGAAGCTCAGGTGGCGCGACGACACGCCCGCCTCGACCGAGAGGTCGAGCTGGCTCAGCCCGCGCTGCGCCCGCCATTGCCGCAGCAGCCGCCCGAACCCACTGTCCGCCGTCGCCGCCGCCGGCCGATTCATGCCGGGGACTGTACACCGGCCCCCGCGGCGGGGACATTACCTGGGAGGTAGTTGACCGGCTCCACCCGAACCACCACCCTGAGCCGTATGACCTGGGAGGACGCGGAATGACCGTCGACCCCGCCGCCATCACCGAGCGTCTGAAAGGCACCCTGAGCGACATCCTCGGCGTGCGCTTCGTGGAGGCCACGCCCGACCGGGTCGTGGCCGAGCTGACCTATCGCGACGACCTCACCACGATCGGCGGCAGCCTGCACGGCGGCACGTTGATGGCCTTCGCCGACACCGTCGGCGCCACCGCGACCGTCCTGAACCTGCCGCCCGGCGCCGCCGGCACCACCACGCTGGAGTCGAAGACCAACTTCATGGCCGCGGGCCGCGGCGGCGTGGTGCGCGCCGAGGCCACGCCCCTGCATCGCGGCAAGCGCACGATGGTGTGGCAGACCCGCGTCACCGACGCCTCCGGGCGGCTGCTCTCGCTCACGATCCAGACCCAGATGGTCCTCACGTGAGCCTCGCTCCGCCGCGCGAGGTTCCGGGCGCCTGCCCGCTCGACTGCCCTGATACCTGCGCGTGGGTGGTGACCGTCCGCGACGGCGAGGCGCTGACCCTGCGCGGCGACCGCCGCCACCCGTTCACCCGCGGCGCCCTGTGCGCCAAGGTCAATCGCTACCTCGACTACACGCGCGCGCCCGACCGGCTCCTGCATCCGCAGCGGCGCGTCGCCGCCAAGGGCGAGGGCCGGTTCGCGCGCGTCTCCTGGGACGAGGCACTCGATGAGATCGCCACGCGCTGGCGCGGGATCCTCGATCGCCACGGGCCGGCGGCACTGTGGCCCTACTACGGCTCGGGGACGATGGGGATGCTCCAGGGCGTGGCCGGCGCCGGCCGACGCCTGTGGAACGTCCTCGGCACCTCGCAGCATCAGATGACGATCTGTACGATCGCCGGCGGCTACGGCACCGGTTACACGCTGGGCGACAACCGGGTCGGTATGGATCCCGAGACGTTTCCCTCGTCGAGGCTGATCCTGCTCTGGGGCACCAACACGCTCACGACCAACCATCACCTGTGGAAGTACGTCGAGGCCGCCCGCCGCGCGGGCGCCCACGTGGTGGCCATCGACCCCGTGCGTACGCGCACGGCGGCCGCCGTCGACGAGCACCTGGCCCCGATTCCCGGCACCGACGCCGCGCTGGCCCTCGGCCTGTTGCACGTCGTGGTCGCGCGGGGGGGCGAGGATCGCGAGTTCATCGCGGCCCACACGACCGGCTGGGAGGCATTCCGTGCCCGCATCGAGGAGTTCCCGCCCGAGCGGGTGAGCGCGATCACCGGGCTACCGCGCGAGCGCATCGTGGCGCTCGGTGAGCGGCTGGCGACCACGCGACCCACCGGGATCCGCCTGACCATGGGACTGCAGCGTCACGCCGGCGGCGGCATGGCCGTGCGGGCCATCACCTGCATCCCCGGCGTGACCGGCGACTGGCGCTACCCCGGCGGCGGCGCCGTCTACGACACGCGCGGCTTCTTCCGCGGCAACTGGGCGGCGCTCTGGCGCGACGACCTGCGGCCGCCGGGCACGCGGCGGCTGAGCATGACCCGGCTCGGCGAGGCGCTGCTCGAGGTGGACGACCCGCCCGTCGCCTCCCTGCTGGTCTATGCGAGCAACCCGGTGGCGAGCGTGCCCGACCAGGGCAAGGTCCGCCGGGGCCTCGCCCGCGCGGACCTGTTCACCGTGGTCGTCGACAACTTCCAGACCGACACCGCCGACTATGCCGACCTGCTGCTCCCGAGCACGATGCAGACCGAGCATGCCGACCTGCACTACGCCTACGGCCATCTCTACCTCAACTGGAACGAGCCCGCGGTGGCGCCCCCCGGCGAGTGTCTGCCCCACACGGAGATCTTCCGCCGCCTCGCCCGTCGCCTGGGCGTGACTGAGCCTTGCGTCTACGACTCCGACGACGACCTCGCGCGGTCGGTGCTGGATTCCGGCGATCCGGCGCTGGCCGGCATCACGCTCGAGCGGCTCCAGGCCGAGGGATGGGCGCGATTGACGGTGCCGACCCCGTTCGTGCCGTTCGCGAACGGCTTTCCGACGCCGTCCGGTAAGCTGGAGTTCGTCTCGCCCCGCATGATCGAGGCCGGCCTCGACCCCGTCCCAAACTACACGCCGCCCTTCGAAGCCGCCCAGCGGGGCACCGCCCTGGCCGAGCGCTACCCGCTGGCGCTGGTCGCGCCCGCCTCGCACTACCTACTCAACTCGATGTTTGCCAACGTCCCCGACCTGGAGCGCCGCCAGGGCGCCCCCGCGGTCGTGTTGCACCCCGACGACGCCGGTTGCGGGGCTTGAAGGACGGCGACGTCGCGCGCATCTACAACGACCGCGGCGAGTTCCAGGCGACGGTCCGCGTGAGCGACGCGGTGCGCCCGGGCGTGGCCGCCGCCAGCAAGGGCTTCTGGCCCAAGCGCGTCCCCGGCGCCGCCAACGCCAACGCCACCGTCCCCGAACGCGACGCCGACATGGGCGGCGGCGCCGTCTTCCACGACAACCGCGTCGAAATCACCCGCGCCTAGCTCGAAGGGGAGGCGCGGGATGCGGGCGGCTGGGCGATCAGGGTCTCCGGCGGTTCCGTTGGCTTCGATCGTGTAGGGCCTCGCGCAGGACAGGCTCCGACCAACCCTTCGCGCCCCGGGTCGTCTCTCGCGGAACCGCCGGGGACCCTGATCGCCCGGCCGCCCGCGGCCCGCGGCGCCGCCGCGCGGCTAGCGGAGGCGACGCGCGATGCGGCCCTCGGCATCCGCCCACCCCGCATCGAACGGATGCCCAGCCTCGTCGAGGTCGACGACGAGCGGCGTGTGGTCGGACGGCACCGGCTTACCCTTGCGCGCCTCGCGGTCGATCTCGGCAGCGACCACGCGCCCGGCCACGCTCGCCGTCACCAGCAGGTGATCGATCCGCATGCCGAAGTTCTTGTGGAAGTTGCCGGCGCGGTAGTCCCACCACGTGAAGCGAGCGGGCTCGCGGTGGTGGAGGCGATAGGCATCGGTGAGCCCCCATGCGCACAGGCGCGCGAAGGCCGAGCGCTCCGGCACCGACACGTGCGTGCCCCCGTGGCAGGCGGCCGGGTCCCACACGTCCTCGTCGGTTGGCGCCACGTTGTAGTCGCCGCCGAGGGCCAGGGCGTCGGCCGGTGTCGCGGCCTCCTCCAGCCAGCGGGCCAGGCGCGCGTACCACGCGAGCTTGGCGTGGTAGAACGGCGAGTCCACGGTGCGTCCGTTCGGCGCGTACAGGCTGACGACACGCACGCCGCCGCACACGGCCGACAGCATCCGCGCCTCGGCCAGCGGCTCGTCGTCTCCCGCCTCGGGGGTGGCCGCCCGTTGCAGCGGCTCGCCGAAGTTGGCGACGACCTCCGCGATGCCGACGCGGCTGGCGATGGCCACCCCGTTCCAGCGCCCCTCACCGTGGTGGGCGAGGTCGTAGCCGGCGGCCCGAAAGACATCGGCGGGCGCGTCGGCGTCGGCCAGCTTCGTCTCCTGCATCAGGAGCACGTCGGGCTTGGCCCGCTCGAGCCACCACGTGACCTTGTCGAGCCGGGCCCGCAACGAGTTGACGTTCCAGGTGGCGATTCGCATCTATCGGGTCTCCGAGGGTCATCATATCCGAAGGCGCGAGCGGGCCACCCGGGGACGGAGTATCATCTGGCCACCGAAGGCCCTAGCGAGGAGGATTGCCATGGGAGCCAAAGGCGAAGCGTTTGCCAAGCAGTTCGAGACGAAGGCGCAGGAAGTCACCGCCACGCTGGAGCGTCTCTCCGACACCGACTGGAAGAAGGTGACCGCGAGCGAGAAGTGGCCGGTGGGCGTGGTGGCGCACCACATCGCAAGCTCGCATCAAGGGATCTGCGGCATCCTCAAGATGCTCGCCGACGGCAAGCCCGGCCCGAATATCCCGATGGACATGATCCACGCCGGCAACGCCAAGCACGCCCAGGAGTTCGCCAACGTCACGAAGGCGGACACGCTGGCGTTACACAAGAGCAACGTGGCGGCGGCCGCCACCACCCTGCGCGGCATCGGCGATGCCGAGTTCGACCGCAGCGGCCCCGTGCTGAGCGGCCTGCCGGCGATGAGCGCCGGGCAGCTCGCCGGTGGGCTGCTGGTCGGGCACATGGATGAGCACCTGGGCAGCATCAAGGCCACCGTCGGCCACTGAGCCGGACCACCGTCAACACGATGAGTCAGCTCGAGCGCGCCGTCGAGCTCCTGGAGGCCGGGTCGTGGCAGCAGGCCCACGAGATCGTCCAGGCCGACAAGTCCACCCTCGCTGCGTGGCTGCACGGCATCGTGCACACGCTCGAGGGCGACCTCGACAATGCCCAATACTGGTACCGGAAGGCGGACCGGGTCTTCCGCGGAGTCGAGGCGGTGAAGGAGGAGCTGGCGGCGGCGCGCCGGAGCCTGCCGGAGTGAGCGTCGCCGCCGACCACAACGTCCGCACGTCGATCGATCTGCTGTCGGCGTGGATCGGCGCCCAGCTCGCCTACAGCGGCGTGCCCGGGCTGTCGATCGGTATCGTCCACGACCAGGAGCTGGTGTGGGCCGCGGGCTTCGGCCATGCCGCCCTGGAGCCGGCGCGCCCCGCCACCCCCGACACGCTCTATCGCATCGCCTCGATCACCAAGCTCTTCACCAGCACCGCCCTCCTGCAGCTGCGCGACGCCGGCAAGCTGCGGCTGGACGATCCGCTCGTGGAGCACCTGCCCTGGTTCCGGATCGGCGGGGCGGGGGCCGAGGTGCCGCCGGTCACCCTGCGTCATCTGCTCACCCACACCGCGGGGCTGCCACGCGAGGCGGCGTTCCCGTATTGGACCGACGGCGAGTTCCCCACCGCGCCCCAGATCCGCGAGCGGCTGGCCGCCCAGCAGGCGGCGCTGCCGACGGAGACCGAGTGGAAGTATTCCAACCTCGGCCTCGCGCTGGCCGGCGAGGTGATCGCCGCCGTCTCCGGCCGGGCGTACGCCGAGTACGTCGCCGAACACGTCCTCGAGCCGCTCGGCATGCGGCGCACGTGGGTGACGACGCCGCCCGCTGACCACGCCGACCTCGCCACCGGCTACTCGCGCCGGCTGCCGGCCGGCCCGCGCACGGCCGCGCCCCACAGTGACGGGCGCGGCATCTCGGCCGCCGCCAACATGACGACCAGCGTCGCCGATCTGGCCCGATTCGCGATGCTGCAGTTCCGCGACGCACCGATCGGCGGCGCCCAGATCCTGCGCGGGAGCACCCTGCGCGAGATGCAGCGCGTGCACTGGCTGGAGCCCGACTGGGAGGCCGGCTGGGGCCTGGGTTTCCGCATCATGCGCACCAGGGGCAAGACCTACGTCGGCCACGGCGGCGCGCTGCGAGGTTATCGCACGATCGTGCACCTGTGCCCGGCCGACCGCGTCGGCGTGATCGTGCTGACCAACGCCGACGACGGCAATCCGCTGCTGTTCGCGGAGAAAGCGTTCCAGTGGGTAGCGCCGGCCATCCTGAAGGCCGCGGCGCCGGCGGCGCCCGCGGGACCTCCGACCGGCTGGGAGCGTTATGCCGGCCGCTATCGAAGCCCCTGGGGTGACGCCCAGGTCCTCGTCGTCGACGGCCGCCTGGCCCTCCTCGACCCCTCGCTGCCCGATCCGATGCTCACGGTGACCTGGCTGACCCCGATCGGCGAGCATGCCTTTCGCAGCGAGACGAAGAACGGGTACGGCAGCAATGGCGAACCCGTCGTCTTCGAGCTCAGCGCCGACGGGCGCGTGGCCCGACTCAAGGTCGGCGAGAACTTCCTCGGTCCCCTCACGGACTGGTAACCCGACACGCAAGGAGGCGACATGTTCGAGGTCGAGACCCCCAAGGAGCTACTGCAGCACGTCGGGCGCGAGCTCGGCCCCTCGGACTGGATGACGGTCGACCAGGCGATGATCAACAAGTTCGCCGAGGCCACCGGCGATCACCAGTGGATCCACGTCGACGTCGAGCGCGCCCGTAAGGAAATGCCGGACGGCAAGACGATCGCCCACGGCTACCTCACGCTGTCGCTGGTCCCGCGGCTGGCGGCGACCCTGACGCGGGTGAAGAAGCGCAGCCGGGGCGTGAACTACGGCTCCAACAAGGTTCGCTTCATCACCCCGGTGCAGGCCGGCGCGCGCATCCGGCTGCGCCAGCGCCTCGCCAACGTCGAGGAGATCCAGGGTGGCGTCCGGATCACCTCGCAGATGACCGTCGAGATCGAGGGCCAGGACAAGCCGGCGCTCGTCGCCGAGACCATGGGTCTGTCGTACACGTAACCGCAACGCTCTGCCTATCCGGCAGCGCGCGGGCTGCCGGCGTGTGGGGTGGCAGCGTGGGGGCGCCTGCAGGCCGGGCGCGCCGCGGTGGCTCCGCCTGGATCCCGCAAGCGGCGTCAGCGCCGGGCGACGGCGACGAGGCGTTCGGCTTCGAGGTCGTAGGGGCGGGCGTCGAGCGCGCCGTAGAGGGTGATGTCGGCGTAGCCGGCGGCGGCAAGCAGGGCCTTGAGCTCCTGGCCGGAGTAGATGCGAAGGCTGAACTCGAAGGTGCGGGCGCGGCCGGCGCGGACGACGGTCCACTCGTTGCGGACGCGGCTCCAGTCGTCGACGATCCGGTGGCGCTGCACCAGCAGTGCGCCGTCCGCGGTCCGCTGCGAGATCGTGGGGTGCAGCACCCGGGCCATGCGCTCCTTGCTGGCCACGTCCAGCACGAGCACGCCGCCCGGCCGCAGGCTGCGCTTGACGTTCTGCAGCACGCGCAGGTCGTCGGCGGGATCGTCGAAGTAGCCGAAGGACGTGAAGATGCTCAGGGTGAGGTCGTAGGCCTCGGCCCGCACGAAGGCGCGCATGTCGGACTGCACCAGCTCGATCGCGAGCCGGGCCGCGGCGGCTCGCTCGCGGGCCCGGGCCAGGTGGAACGACGACAGGTCGACGCCCGTCACGCGAAAGCCGTGGCGGGCAAGCGGGATCGCGTGGCGGCCGGGGCCGCAACCGAGGTCGAGGGCGTCGCCACCTCGCACGCCACTGAGCGTGAGGGCCTTGTCGACCTGGGCCACGCCGGCGTCGATGACCGGATCCGGGAACTCGAACGGGTAGATCTCCGTCCAGAACGCCTCGTCCGCGAACCAGTCAGGCACGGCTCAGGTCCGGGTCAGCGGCGGCAGGATGAGCGGTCCGCCTTCGACGGCCAGCGGACCGCGCGCCATCAGTCCCGTGAACCAGTCGTCGTGGGCGGCCGCCAGCGCGGCGTCCAGCGGCTCGGCCACGAACCCCTCGCCGAGCCGATCGGGATGGAAGAACGTCATGACGCGGTCGGCGTCGGCCCCGATGGCGTCGGCCAGCGCGCCGAGAGGCGGGATCGCCGCACCCACGACGTCGTAGAGCACGAGCGTCCGGTCGCGCACCTCGTGGACGGTCAGCAGGTCGAGCGCGGCGTGGTAGTGGACGCGCGAGAAGTCACCCCACGTCAGCAACAGCGCCACGACGAAGACCGTGCCGTCCTCCAGCGAGCCGAGCCGCTCGGACACCGGCGCCCGCGCCGCCAGCAGGCGCCGCAGCAACTGCAGATCCTCGGGCCGCTCGGTCAGGACGCGGCCGCCCGGGCGCATCGCTCCGGACCGCGGTGGCAGCGCGCGCGTGAACGCGTGCTCCCGCACGGGGCGGAAGCCGAACTTCACGTAGAAGTCCGGGATCGCCGTCGTCAGCACCAGCGTGTCGTAGCGCCCGGTGCACGCCGCCAGCGCCTCCTCCATCAGCGCGCGACCCAGGCCGCGGCCGCGCCGCTCGGGATCGGTGCACACGGCGTGGATGGAGCCGACGGCCACCGGCCGCCCCGCCATCACGAGCGGCAGCTCGATGACCCCCACGTGGCCGACGACGCGGCGACCCTCCCGGCGCACGAAGGGCGTGGACACGGCCGCCCACGCGAAGCCCATCGCCTCCGCCCGGGCGGCGCCGGCGGGCAGCCGCGGCCACACGCGGCCCAAAAGCGCAGCAAGGTCGGGATCGATCCGGGGCGCCATCATCGCCGCATTGTAGCCGTGGCCGCCTTGACTTGGCCCGGCCCGGCCGCTACAACGGGTCAGATGGACGAGCGCCACCGGAATGTGCTGATCGCGGTCATCCGCGAGTACATCGACTCGGCCGAGCCCGTGGGCTCCCGGGCGCTCAGCAAGCGCCACTTCCCGAACCTGTCGCCGGCCACGATCCGCAACGCCATGTCCGACCTGGAGGAAATGGGCTACCTCGCCCAGCCGCACACAAGCGCGGGCCGGGTGCCCACCGACAAGGCGTACCGTTTCTACGTCGACTCGTTCCCGCCGCCCCAGTCCGGGCTGCCCACGCCCCAGCGCCCGCTGGGCGCCCGTCGCGTCGGGCATCGACGGCTTCATGGAGCAGACCTCCTCGCACCTGTCGGCGCTCACCAAGCTGACCGGCCTGCTGCTGGCGCCGCCGCTCAAGCACACCACGATCGCCCGCGTCGACCTCCGGCCGCTCGACAACGACCGGGCCCTGGCCGTCATGGTGACCGACGCCGGCTGGCTCACCGTGCGCGAGATCACTCTGCAGCCGCCGCTCGGGCCCGAGGAGGTGCGCGCGCTCGGGCGCGAGCTCACCCGCAGCTTCCGCGATCACACCGTCCAGGAGATCGTGGAGATGGAGCAGGCGCCCGACGACCCGCTCGACACCCTGCACACCCGCGCGCGGGCGGTCACCGAGCAGATCGTCGGCATGCTGCGCGGCCGCACGCTGTACGTGAGCGGTGCCATCAACATGCTGGATCACCCGGAGTTCTGGGACATCGAGACGACCCGCCAGCTCCTGCGCACCTTCGAGCACAAGGAGCGGCTGGCCGAAATGATGACCACGCTGGCCGGCGACGAGGGCGTGCGAGTGACGATCGGCGACGAGAACCCCGTCAGCGAGATGCGCGAGTGCACCCTGATCACGTCGACCTACATGTACCGCGACCAGGTGCTCGGCATCCTGGGCGTGGTAGGCCCGCGGCGCCTACCCTACCCCGACGTGATCGCCGCCGTGGACGAGACCGCCCGCCAGGTGACCGAGGCGCTATCGCGGGTCCGCCAGGACCTCTACCTGCCGTCCTGACGCCCCGGCCGCCCCGGGGCCGCTGATATACTTGCAGAGCTATGGATGACCGCACACCTCCAGACACCGCTGTGCCGGATGGGCCTTCCGCCCAGGCCGAGATCGACGAGCTCCGCCGCCAGATCCAGGACAACCAGGATCGCCTGCTCCGGGCCCTGGCCGAGACCGAGAACGTCCGCCGCCGGCTCGAGCGCACGGCCGACGACCGCGTCAAGTACGCCAACGAGGCGCTCCTGCGCGACCTCCTGCCCGTCCTCGACAACTTCGACCGGGCCTTGACTGCCGCCCGGACCGGCAGCGGGGCGGCCGCCAACGTCCTCGAGGGCGTTGACCTGATCCAGCGCGAGCTGCTCCGCGTGCTCGAGCGGGCCGGCCTCAGCCGCTACTCGGCGGTGGGCCAGCGCTTCGATCCGGCCCGCCACGAGGCGATCGCCCGCGTGGTCAGCGTCGAGGCCGATCCCGACACGGTCGTCAGCGAGACGGGCCCCGGCTATCTGCTGCACGGCCGCGTGCTGCGCCCGGCCCTGGTCGCGGTGGCCGCCGCCCCCGACGAGAACGCGGCGTAAGTGGCCGGCTACTACGAGACGCTCGGCGTCACCCCTCAGGCCACCGAGGCCGAGCTCAAGAAGGCCTTCCGCACGCTGGCGATGCAGTATCACCCCGACCGGAACCAGGGTGACAAGCAGGCCGAGGATCGCTTCAAGGAGATCAACGAAGCCTACGCGTGCCTGTCCGATCCCGACAAGCGCGCCCACTACGACCGCTTCGGCACCGCGCCCGGCACCGGCTCGTCCTCGGGGTTCGACGCCGGATTCGGCTCGCTCTTCGAGGATATCTTCGAGAACTTCCTGGGCGGTAGCGGACGCGGACGGCGCACGCGAGCCGCGCGCGGCGAAGATCTCCAGTACGAGCTGAAGATCACGCTGGAGGAGGCGGCGGCGGGCCTGGAGACGAAGGTCCAGGTGCCGCGGCTGGAGACGTGCGAGACGTGCGGAGGTACCGGCGCCGAGGCGGGCACGCGCCGGGTGGCGTGCGACGGCTGCGGCGGCCGCGGCGAGGTGCGGATGAGCCACGGCTTCCTCACGGTGGCCCGCCCGTGCCCGCGATGCCAGGGCGAGGGACAGATCAACAAGAGCCCCTGCAAGAGCTGCCGCGGCGAGGGGCGCCTGCGCAGCGAGCGCCTGCTGTCGGTCAAGATCCCGGCCGGGATCGAGGACGGCATGCAGATGCGCCTGACCGGCGAGGGGTCGGGCGGTCTCAACGGCGGGCCGGCCGGCGACTTCTACGTCCTGATCCGCCTGCGCGAGCACGCGATGTTCGGCCGCAACGGGGCCGACCTCCACTGCGACCTGCCGGTGTCGTTTCCCCACCTGGCGCTCGGGACCGAGCTCGAGGTGCCCGTGCTCGGTGGCACCGCCAAGCTCAAGGTGCCCCCCGGCAGCCAGCCGGGCCAGGTGCTGCGCCTGCGCGGCCGCGGCATGCCGCGCCTGCGCGATCGCGGCCACGGCGATACCTGCTATCGCCTGCTCCTCGAGGTGCCGCACAAGCTCAACGCCAAGCAGCGCGAGGCGCTGGAGGCGTTCGAGGAGGCCTCCAAGGAGCGCGGGCCGCTCGCCACGTCGTTCCTCGAGCGCATGAAGAAGCTCCTCGGGTGACCACCGTCGCCGGCGCCTCCGCCTACGTCGAGCTGACGGCCGACGCGGGCGAGGAGGCCGCGGAGGCGCTGACGAACTTCCTGTGGGAGCTGGGCGCGGTCGGCGTCGTCGAGGAGACGACCGGACCGGCGCCAGCCCGCCTGCGTGCCTTCTTCCCGGCCACGGTCGACACCGAGACCCTCACCGCCCGCGTCGACACCTATCTCGGCGGTCTTCGCGCCCTCGGCCTCGTCGCCGGCCCGCGGGCACGGTTGGCACCCGTCGCCGACGCCGACTGGGCGGCGGCCTGGCGCGAGCACTTCCGGCCCGTCGCCGTCGGCCGTGCCCTGCTGGTGGCGCCGCCGTGGGAGATTCCCGCGGTGAGTGACCGGGTGGTCCTGGCCATCGAGCCGGGCCGGGCGTTCGGCACCGGGCATCACGGCACCACCGCCGGCTGCCTCGAGCTGCTCGAGTCGCTCGTCGCCTCCGCGCCCCCACCCCGCGCGCTCGACCTGGGCACCGGCTCGGGCATCCTGGCCGTCGCCGCGGCCCGACTGGGAGTCGTCGACGTGCTCGCCTGCGACACCGATCCCGACGCGATCGAGGCCACGCGCGCGAACGCCGCCCGCAACGGCGTCGAGAGCCGGGTGCGCGCGGTCGACGCCGACGTCGCCACCCTGGCCGCGGGCCCGGCGCCGCTCGTCCTCGCCAACCTCCTGGCCGCCGCCCACCACGCGCTGGCCGCGCGTTACCGCGAGCTCGTCACCGACGGCGGGGCCCTGGTGCTGGGCGGGTTGCTCGACGCGGAGGCCGAGGCGGTGATCGCGACGCTCACCGCCCACGGCTTTCGTCACGAGGCCAGCCGCAGCCTCGAGGGCTGGACCAGCCTGCTCCTGCGCCATGCGCCGCTTCACGCTTCCGCCTGAGCCGCGCGCCGGCGGCCGCGTCACCTTCGACGCGGGCGAGTCCCGCCATCTCGCGCGCGTGCTGCGCCTGCGGCCCGGCGACACCGTGATCGCCACCGACGGCGCCGGCCGCGACTACACCGTGCGCCTGGAGAGCGTGGGGGAGACCGCCACCGGCACCGTGATCGCCGAGGCCGCCGGCGTCGCCGCCTCGCCGCTGGCCGTCACGCTCATCCAGGGTGTGCCCAAGGGCGACAAGATGGAGGCGATCGTCCGCGCCGTCACCGAGCTCGGCGTCGCCCGCGTGCGCCCCGCCCTCTGCGAGCGCACGATCGTCCGGCTGGAGGCATCGCGCTGGCGCGAGCGTGCGCGGCGCTGGCAGCGCGTCGCCCGCGAGGCGACCAAGCAGTGCGGCCGGGCGGTGATCCCCGAGGTCGAGACGCCGCGGCCCCTGGCCGAGTGGCTGGCGCTCGGTGAGCCGGCCGACCTCGCGCTCTGCCTGTGGGAGGGCGGCGGGACCCCGCTGGCCGCGGTGCTGGCCGCGGCGCTGGCACCCCGCTCGGTGCTGCTCGTGATCGGGCCCGAGGGTGGGCTGGCCGCCACCGAGGTCGAGGCCGCCCGGGCGCAAGGGTTCACGGTGGCCTCGCTGGGTCCGCGGATCCTCCGCACCGAGACGGCCGGGCCCGCCCTCGTGGCGATCGTACAGTCGCGCTTCGGCGACCTCGGATGACCGCCGCCGGCTGGGAGCACTTCGAAGTCGAGGCCGACGTGGGCGTGCGCGGCTGGGGCGCCAGCCGGGCCGAGGCCTTCGCGCAGGCCACGCTTGGCGTGTTCGCCCTGCTGGTGACGCCCGACCAGGTACAGGGACGCGAGGATCGAGAAGTTCGCGCTCAGGCCGACGGACCCGAGGCGCTGCTGGTGGCCTGGATCGACGAGTGCCTCTACGTGCACGAGATCGAGGGCTTCGTCGTGCGGCGGGTAGAGCTGACGGTGTGCACAGATACGCTCGCCCATGGCGTCCTGCACGGGGAGCCCGTCGATCCGGGGAGGCACCAGACGGGCACGGTCGTGAAGGGAGCGACGCACCACAAGGTTGCGGTCACGGTCCAGGACGGCGTCCACGAGACCCGCGTGATCGTCGATGTGTAGGACCCCAAGGCGCGTGAGGGCTGTCTCATAAAAGAGACTTAGGGCCCTGCGCACCGTGTCATACCAGCGACGTTCTGATCTGGCCGGTGGTTTGTGGTCGCTCATAAGGTACTGGTTTCTAAGGCTGTAAGTCTTTCTGACAGGGGTGGCACCCACGTTGCTCGTGTTCTGGCCCGGTCATGCGCCAGCAGACGATCCGGCGGTCGGTCGCGCTCGAGGGTATCGGTCTCCACTCCGGAAACCCGGCAAAGATCACGGTCTCCCCGGCGCCGCCCGACTCGGGCATTGTGTTCCGGACGGGGCCGGATGGGCCGCCGATCGCCGCCGCCCCGGAGAGCGTGGTCGACTCCCACTACGCCACGACGATCGGCCGCAACGGGACCCGCATCCGGACGGTCGAGCACCTCATGGCGGCCGCGGCCGGCCTGGGGATCGACAACCTGCAGGTGGAGGTCGACGGCACCGAGGTTCCGGCGATGGACGGCAGCGCCAAGCCGTTCGTCGGGCTCCTGAACGCCGCCGGTCGCACCACCCAGAACGCCCGCCGCCGTCCGATCACGATCCCCCAGCCGGTCCGCATCGGTAACGACAACCGCTGGATCCAGATCCTGCCGGCTCCCGAGTTCCGCATCAGCTACACGCTCGACAACGACCACCCGGCCATCGGAGTGCAAACGCTGTCGTGGGTGCCGACCGAGGAGTCGTTCGTCAGCGAGTACGCGCCGGCCCGCACCTACGGCTTCCTCGAGGACCTGGGCACCATGCGCAAGCACGGCCTGGCGCTGGGCGGCTCCCTCGACAACGCCATCGTGGTCGGCAAGCGCGGCACGCTCAACGGCCTGCGCTACCGCGACGAGTTCGTGCGCCACAAGATGCTCGACCTCGTCGGCGATCTGGCCCTGCTGGGTCGGCCCCTCGTGGGTCACGTCATCGCCCGCAACGCCGGCCACGGGCTCAACTTCGAGCTGGTGGTCGAAATCCAGCGGGCGCTCGGCCTGGAGCGGCGGACAGCCGGCGCCGCCGCGCGGGTCGCCCCCGCCCGCGAGGCCGAGGCCTTCGCCTCGGCCCCCGCCCCGGCCGCGATCTAGCCTCTCCGCGTCGTTCCTGCCCCGCTGCCCCCGGGCGCTATAATGGCGTGTTCGCGTATGCCTGCGAGCACTCGCGTGTCGACCTGGGCGGTGACGCTGGCGGCGCTGATCCTCACGGTCACGGCCCCGGCGGGCGCCGATCTCCGCATCAGCGACCTGGACGTGTTCCTCAACGACCATGAGCTGACCGTGAACGTGGCCGTGCTCGGCGCCATCGGCCCCGCCTTCCAGGAGGGCATCCAGAGCGGCATCCCCACCCACGTCCGCTACACGATCGAGCTCTGGCAGTACAACCCCTACTGGCGCGACAGCCGGCTGCTGACCCGGGTGGTCGAGCGGCAGCTCGTCTACAACCCCGTCACCAAGGAGTACAAGGTGGTCACGCTCAAGGGCGAGTCGCGCGCGCCCTACATGACGCGCGACCTTCGTGACGCCCAGCGCGTGCTGTCCGAGGTGCGCGGATTCAAGCTGGGCGCGTCCGGCAGCCTGAACCCGGTCGAGGTCATCTACGTGCGCGTGCACGCCGAGGCGGCCCTGAACGGGGAAAACTCGATCGTGACGCGCATGGCGGGGACGGCCGAGCAGGTGATGCGCCAGTCCGAGTACCGGACGCTGCAGCGGGTGCAGTAGCCGTGCCGCTGCTGAGCGACCAGAACCGCCACAAGCGCAACCTCGTCATCATCGCCGCCTTCCTGTTGCTCATCGGCGGCGCCACCGCCTTCGACCTCGGTATCTTCGCGCCCGAGCTGCCGGTCGCCTCCAACATCGTCATCTTCGCGCTGTTCAACCTCAACCTGATCGTTCCTGCTCCTGCTGATCCTGCTGCTCTTCCGCAACCTCGTGAAGGTGTGGCTTCGAGCGGCGTCAGAACGTGATCGGGGCGCGGTTCCGGGCCAAGCTGGTGCTGGCGTTCCTGGTGCTCTCGGTGGCGCCGGCCATCCTGATCTTCGTGATCGCCTCGAACTTCATCAACAAGTCGATCGAGGGGTGGTTCAAGCCTCAGGTCGAGCGGCCGCTCGACCAGGCGCTGGGCGTGGCCCAGACCTACTACGCCAACCTGGAGCGCACCGCGCTGCGCCACGGCCAGCACATCGCGCGGGTGATCGACCGGGACGGTCTGCTGGCCGATGACCGCCGGGAGGCGCTGGCCGCCTACCTCGTCGAGCAGCAGGACGTGCTGTCGATCAGCACGGTCACCGTGATCAACGCCGGCGGCCAGGAGCTGGTCCACGTCCGGGACCCGATCCTGGGTGACCTGCCCACCCGTGAGCTCAACGAGAACCAGGTCAAGCGCGGACTCGGCGGCCAGGAAGTCACCACCGTGCGCGAGCTGACCAACGGCGACCTCATCGAGGCGGTCACGCCGATCTGGTCGACGCGCAATGGCGATCGCCGCGTCGTCGGCGCGGTGGTGATCGGCAGCCACGTGACCGAGCGCCTCGAGCAGCGGGTGCGCGGCATCTCCCAGGCCTTCCTCGAGTACAAGCAGCTCAAGCTGCTGAAGAACCCGATCAAGGGCATCTACATCCTGCTCTTCCTGCTGATGACGCTGATCGTCGTCTTCTCGTTCACCTGGTTCGGCGCTCTATCTGGCCCGCGGCATCACCGGGCCCATCGAGCAGCTGGCCGAGGGCACCCGCGAGGTGGCGGCCGGCAACCTGGCCTACAAGGTCCAGACGCGCGGTGACGACGAGATCGGTACGCTGGTGGAGTCGTTCAACCACATGACGGACGACCTCGGCCAGTCCAAGCGCCGCCTGGAGGAGGCCTACCTCGACCTGCAGGACAAGCACACCGAGCTGGAGGACCGCCGGCGCTACATCGAGACCGTGCTGGAGGCCATCACCACCGGCGTGGTGTCGTTCGACCCGCTCGGACGGGTGACGACGATCAACCGGGCGGCCGCCCGCATGTTCGGGATCGCCGAGGCCGCCAGCGTGGGCCGGCTGCTGGAAGAGGTGTTCGCGCCGCCCGAGCTGCGCGAGATCGTCACCCTGGTTCAGCGGGCGCGGCGACCGCGGGCGGGCAGCGTCGCGCTGGAGCTGCATTTGCGCCAGGGCGGGGTGGCGCAGTCGCTGCTGGCCGCCGCCACCGCGCTGCGGGGCCAAGACGGCGAATACGCCGGCGCCGTGGTGGTCTTCGACGACCTCACCGAGCTGCTCAAGGCCCAGCGGCTGGCCGCCTGGCGCGAGGTGGCCCAGCGCATCGCCCACGAGATCAAGAACCCGCTCACGCCCATCCAGCTCTCGGCCCAGCGGCTGCGCCGCCGGCTCGGCGGGCGGCGACGACGACGACCACCGGCTGGTGGCCGAGTGCACCGACACGATCATGCAGGAGGTCGACGGGCTGCGCCGGCTGGTCGACGAGTTCTCGCGCTTCGCCCGCATGCCGGCCTTCGTGCCCAAGCCGACCGACCTGCGGCCCATCGTGGAGGGCGTGGCCTCGCTCTATCGTGACTCCCACCCCGGCCTCGTCCTGGCCACCCGCCACGACGAGCTGCCGCCGTGCGAGGTCGATCCCGACCACGTCAAGCGGGCGGTGCTGAATCTTGTCGACAACGCGGTGGAGGCGGTCGGCGCCGCCGGCGGCGAGGTCGCCGTGGAGACACAGTATTTGCCGGAGACCGGCCGCGTGCGCATCGTGGTGAGCGACACCGGCCCCGGCATTCCGCTCGAGGACCGCGACAAGCTCTTCTTGCCGCTACTTCTCGACCAAGGTCACCGGCATGGGGCTGGGCCTGCCGATCGTCAGCGAGATCGTCGGCGAGCACGGCGGCACCGTCAGCGTCGAGGACAACGAGCCCCGCGGCAGCCGCTTCATCATCGAGCTGCCGGTGACGCCGCACCCCGGCCCCGGTGGAGGTGTAGTCGGTGGCGGGCGAGCACATCCTGATCGTCGACGACGAGCCGGCCATCCGGACGGCGCTGCGCGGCGTGCTGGAGGACGAGGGCTACCGGGTCAGCGTCGGCCGGCTCCGGCGCCGAGGCCCTGAAGCATGGTCGCCGACGAGATGCCCGACCTCGTCTTCCTCGACATCTGGATGCCGCGCATGGACGGCCTGGAGACCCTGGCCGAGATCAAGCGCCTGCGGCCCGACGCCACCGTGGTCATGATCTCGGGCCACGGCACCATCGAGACGGCGGTCAAGGCCACCCGCCTGGGCGCCTAGGACTTCATCGAGAAGCCGCTGTCGCTCGAGAAGACGCTTGGTCACGGTGACCCGGGCCCTCGAGCACGGCCGCCTGGAGCGCGAGAACGCCTCGCTGCGCGAGCAGCTGGACCGGCGCACCGAGATCATCGGCGAGAGCGCGCCGATACGGGCCCTGCGCGAGCAGATCGCCACCGCCGCCCCCAGCAGCGGGCGGGTGCTCATCCACGGCGAGAACGGCAGCGGCAAGGAGCTGGTGGCCCGGGCCATCCACACGCTGTCGGCCCGGCGCCGACCAGCCGTTCGTCGAGGTCAACTGCGCCGCCATCCCCGAGGAGCTGATCGAGTCCGAGCTGTTCGGCCACGAGCGGGGCGCCTTCACCGGGGCCCATCGCCCGCCGGCGCGGCAAGTTCGAGGCGGCCGATCAGCGGCACGCTGTTCCTCGACGAGATCGGCGACATGAGCCTGAAGACCCAGGCCAAGGTGCTGCGCGCCCTCGAGGAGCAGGCCTTCGAGCGGGTGGGCGGCCGCGACACGCTGCGGGTCGACGTCCGCGTCATCGCCGCCTCCAACCGCGACGTGGTCTCGCTCATCGCCCAGGGCGGGTTCCGCGAGGACCTCTTCTACCGGCTCAACGTCATCCCGATCGAGGTGCCGCCGCTGCGGACGCGCAAGGAGGACGTGCCGGCCATCGTCGAGCACTTCATCCGCGTGTTCTGCGCGGAGAACGGCAAGCGGCTCAAGGCGGTCGCGCCGCCGGCGCTGACCTGGTTCATGACGTACGACTGGCCGGGCAACGTGCGCGAGCTGCGCAACATGGTGGAGCGCCTGGTCATCATGGTGCCCGGTGACACGATCGGCGCCGAGGACCTGCCACCGCCGCTCCGGCCCAAGGCCGAGGTCGCCACCGCCACCGCAGCCCGGCGACGGCAAGCCGCTCAAGGAGGCGCGCGACAGCTTCGAGCGCGCCTACATCCTGTCCGAGCTGCGCGCCCAGGACTGGAACATGACCCGGACCGCCGAGCGCCTGGGCATCGAGCGCAGCCACCTCTACCGGAAGATTCGCGCCTACGGCATCACGCCGCCGAAATAGGTGGCGGCGGGCGTGGTGTAGTATCGGCCGGTGCCCGTCTGGAACTTTGTGCGCCGCAGCGTCTACCACGACTCCGTCACGCTGATGCGACTCACCCACGACATGGAAGCGGTGGCCGGCGTCCGTCGGGCCGCGGCCATGATGGGCACGCCGGCGAACCGCGCGCTGCTGGCCGAGGCCGGCCTCCTCGCCGCCGAGGGGGAGAGCGCCGGCCCCGCCGACCTCGTCATCACGGTCGTGGCCGACGCCGCGGCAACGGCCGCGGCCGCCTGTGTCGCCGCCGAGGCCGCGCTGACCGCGGGCCGGACGGCCCCGGCCGGTAGCCGGCCCCGGCCGCGCACGCTGGCCGGGGCGCTGCGCGCGTTCCCCGACGCGACGCTGGCGCTGATCTCGGTACCGGGCGTCTACGCCGGCGCCGAGGCCCGGCGCGCGCTCGACGCCGGACTGCACGTGATGCTCTTCAGCGACAACGTCCCCGTCGAGACCGAGATCGAGCTCAAGCGCGTGGCGACCGAGCGCGGGCTGTTCGTGATGGGCCCCGACTGCGGCACCGCCCTCGTGGCCGGCGTGCCGCTGGGCTTCGCCAACGCCGTCCCCCGCGGGCGCATCGGCTTGGTGGCGGCCTCGGGCACCGGCCTGCAGGAGGTGAGCTGCCGGCTGGCCGCCGAGGGCGAGGGCGTCTCGCACGCCATCGGCGTGGGCGGTCGCGACCTGTCCGACGCCGTCGGCGGGCGCATGACGATGGCCGCGCTCGCCGCTCTCGCCGCCGACCCCGCCACCGAGGTGGTGATCGTCGTCAGCAAGCCGCCCGGGGCCACCGTCGCCGCGCGCCTGACCGAGGCACTGCGTGCGCTCGGCAAGCCGAGCGTCGTCTGCGCGGCCGGCGCCGACGCTACGCCCGGGGCGGCACCGTCGGCCGGGCCGGCGGGCGCGACCATGTACGTCGCGGCCACTCTCGAGGACGCCGCGCTGGCCGCCGTCGCCCTGGCCCGCGGCCGAACGCCGCGCGCGGTGGAGGTGACGCCGCCCGCCGCCGAGATCGAGTCACTGGTCGCTACGCAGGTGGCGGCGCTCGCGCCCGGCCAGCGATTCGTGCGCGGAGTGTACTCGGGCGGCACGCTGGCGTGGGAGGCGGTGGCCCTGCTGCGCGCGCGCCTACCCGGGGTCGCCGCGGGGGTGCGCGGCGACGGGCCGGGCCATCGGGTCGTCGACCTCGGCGACGACACCTTCACCCTCGGTCGCCTCCATCCGATGATCGACGGCGCCGTTCGCCGCGAGTGGATCGAGCGCGAGGCCGCCGATCCGGCTACGGCGGTGGTGCTGCTCGACGTCGTGCTCGGCTACGGGGCTCATCCCGATCCGGCCGCCGAGCTCGGCCCCGCGCTCGAGGCGGCGCGGCGCCAGGTCACCGCCGCCGGGCGCGGTCTCGTGGTGATCGCCGGTGTCACCGGTACCGAGCAGGATCCCCAGGTGCGCTCGCGCCAGGTGGCCACGCTCCGGCGGGCCGGGCGTTTGCGTGATGGATTCCAACGCCCAGGCCGCGCGTCTCGCCGCGCTCGTGGCCGCGCGGGTCTCGGTCGGCCGGCCGTGACGGACAGCTTCCTCGGTACTCCGCCACGCGTGATCAGCCTCGGGCTCGACCTCTTCGCCCGCGCGCTGGAGCGGCTCGACGTGCCGGTCGTGCACCTGGCGTGGACGCCTCCGGCGGGCGGCGATCCGCGGCTGGCCGTCCTGCTGGAGCGGTTGCAGGCGCACACCGCGGAGATCGACACGGCCAACGCCGAGGTGCTCGCCCGGCTGGGCGGCGCCGAGCCGGTGCTCGCCGACTGCCGCCCGGCCTGGGAGGCGCTGGAGCTGCCCGAGCACGTGGTGCTGCACGCGGGACCGCCGCTCGAGTGGGCGCGGATGTGCGAGCCGATGCAGGCCGCCGTGCTGTGCGCGATCCGCTACGAGGACTGGGCCGCCAACGACGACGCGGCCCGGCGGCTCGTCGAGCGGCGGCGCGTGCGGTTGGAGCCCTGCCACCACTGGCGCGCGGTGGGCCCGATGACCGGCATCATCACGCGCTCGATGCCGGTGTTCAGCGTCGAGAACCGGGCACGCGGCAACCGCGCCCACGTCACCATCAACGAGGGGCTCGGCAAGGTCCTGCGCTTCGGCGCCAACGACGCCGGCGTGGTGGCGCGCCTGCGCTGGCTGGCCAACGAGGCGGGGCCGCTGCTGGGCGCGGCCATCCGCGGCCGCCGGCGGCCTGCCGCTACGCCCGCTGATGGCCCAGGCACTGCGAATGGGCGATGAGATGCACCAGCGCAACCTGGCCGCCTCCGCCCTCCTCGCCCGGGCGCTCATGCCCCACATGGCGCGCGCGGGCGGGCGGCACCACGCGGTGGCGCGGCTGGCCGAGTTCATCGCCGGCAACGACCAGTTCTTCCTGAACGTCGCCATGGCGGCCGGCAAGGCGACGGCCGATGCCGCCAGCGGCGTAGCCGGCTCGACCTTGGTGACCGCCATGGCCCGCAACGGCACCGAGTTCGGCATCCGGGTGGCCGGGCTGGGCGACCGCTGGCTCACCGCGCCGGTCGAGACGCCGGTCGGCCTCTACTTCCCCGGCTTCGGCCCCGACGACGCCAACCCCGACATGGGCGACAGCGCCATCGTGGAGACCATCGGCCTCGGCGCCGTCGCCATGGCCGCCTCTCCGGCGGTGGCGCGCTTCGTCGGGGCCGGGGGAATGGCCGAGGCCGTGGCGGTCACCGAGGCGATGCGCGAGATCACGGCCGGCGAACACCCGCACTTCCGCATCCCCGCCCTCGACGAGCGCGGGACCCCGGTGGGCATCGACGTGCGGCGAGTGGTCGAGACGGGGCTGACGCCGCTCATCAACACGGGCATCGCCGGGCGGCGGGCCGGCACCGGCCAGGTGGGGGCGGGAGTGGCACGGGCGCCACTGGGCTGCTTCACGGCCGCGCTGGAGGCGCTGGCCGAGGCGGGGCTATGAGCCGCCGTTCGCGGCGGTGCCGATGAGGCGCTGGACGAGGTCGAGCAGCGCGGCCTCGCTGTACGGCTTGGGCAGCACGTCGCAGCGGTTCTCGCGCGCCACGTCATCCACCGAGCGCCCGGTGGTGAGGATCACCGGCAGCCGCTGCCACTGGGGCGTGGCCCGCAGCCGCCGGAGGAACTGGCGGCCGTCCATCCCCGGCATGGAGACGTCGAGCAGGATCAGGTCGGGGGCAAGCTCGGCGAGCTTGTCGAGCGCCTCGCGGGCGCTGCCGAGCGCCGTGGTGACGTAGCCGGCGTCGCTGAGGAGGAGGACCTGGACGTCGCGGAGGTAGGCCACGTCGTCGACGACCAGGATCCGCTTCGTCACGCGCCGCCCGGTGTGCAAGCCGACTGCCACGAGCGGTGTAATCATGGCGATTGCGCGACGGGTTGTAGTCGTGCTCATTCCACCCGCGGCCGACAGTCCCCTACCCCTGTTCGCAGGCGTCGCCGGACGCGCGGATCGTGACGAGCGCCTGACGGCCTGACGCATCGGTGTCAGAACGCTGCAACGGACGATGGCCGGCGTCAGACGACGACGCCGGTCGCGCGGAGGCCGGCGATCTCGGCCGGCGCCAGGCCAGCCTCGGTCAAGACGGCGTCGGAGTGCTCGCCCAGCGCCGGGGCCGGGGTCCGGATGCCGCCCGGAGTCAGGCCGAGGCGGATCGGCGTGTCGAGCGTGCGGAAGCGGCCGGCCCGCGGGTGATCCTGCTCGACGATGAGGCCGGTGGCGCGTACCTGCGGGTCGTCGGGAAGATCGGCGTAGCGGTTGACCGGGGCGCACAGGACGTCGTGGGCCTCGAGCGTCGCCATCCACTCGGCCACGCGGCGGCCGCGGAAGATCTCGGCCAGCAGGGCGGTCAGCTCCGCCCGTCGCTGCAGGCGGTCGGCCCGGGTGGCGAAGCGGCCGTCGGTGGCCAGGCCGGGCCGCTCGATCGCCGCGCAGAATGGCGCCCACAGGCGATCGATCCACACGGCGACGTAGACCCAGCCGTCGCTCGCCTCGAAGGCCTGGAAGGGCACGATGTAGGGATGGCCGCTGCCCCAGCGGCCCGGCTCCTCGCCCGTGGCCAGGAAGATCGACAGCCGAGCGGCGTGCGCCAGGAGCGTGCCGTTCAGGAGCGAGACGTCCACGCGCTGACCCTGCCCGGTGCGCTCCCGGTGCAGCAGCGCGGTGAGGATGCCCTGGCCCGCCATCAGCGCGCCGATCGTGTCGAGCACGGGCGCGCCGCACAGCACCGGCGGGCCGTCCGGCTCGCCCATCACCGCCATGAGCCCGCCCATGGCCTGCACGAGCATGTCCACGCCCGGCTTGTCGCGCCACGGTCCGGTCGGGCCGAAGGCCGAGAGCGAGCAGTAGACGAGCCGGGGATTGAGCGGCGCCAGCCGTTCCCAGTCGATGCCGAGCCGCTCGGCCACTCCACCGCGATACGCCTCGATCACGACGTCGGCCCGCGCCACCAGCCGCTCGAAGGCGGCCCGGCCCTCCGGCCGCGCCAGGTCGAGGGCCAGGCTGCGCTTGTTGCGGTTGACGGTGACGAAGACGGCGCTCTCGCCGCCGAGCTGGCTGCCATAGGCGGTGCGGGAGGCGTCGCCGCCGGTGGGTTGCTCGAGCTTCACCACGTCGGCGCCCATGTCGGCCAGGTACATGCCGCACGCGGGCCCCGCGATGAGGTGCGCGAGCTCGAGCACGCGGTACCCGGCGAGGGGCAGAGCGGCCATGGCGCCCTACTCTAGTCCATCGCCCTTTCCGCCGGCCGGGGATTCGTCGTAGTGTGTCCCATGGCCGTCGGCTCGGGGCGCGCCCCACGATGAGCGAGACGGTCGACCTGCTGCTGCGCGGGGCCCACCTGCTCGACCGCGACGGCCCGGTCGACGTCGCCATCACCGGCGACCGCATCGCCAGCGTGGGCACGGTGACCCGGACGGCGCGCGAGACGCTCGAGCTCGGCGGCCGGCTGGTGACGCCGGGGCTCGTCGAATCGCACATCCACCTCGACAAGGCGTTGCTCGACGACCGTGTGGTCTCCAGGACGGGCACGCTCGAGGAGGCGATCCGACTCACCGGCGAGGCCAAGCGCACGTTCACCGTCGAGGATATCCGGGCCCGGGCTCGCCGAGTCCTCGACCTGGCCGTGCGGGCGGGCACGACGGCGATGCGCAGCCACGTCGAGGTCGATCCGATCATCGGCCTGACCGGGATGGAGGCGATGCTGCCGCTGCGGGAGGAGTACGCACCGGCGCTGGACCTGCAGCTCTGTGCGTTCGCCCAGGAGGGCATCGTCAAGGCGCCCGGCACCGAGGGTCTCCTGCGCCGGGCCCTCACGATGGGGGCCGACCTGGTGGGCGGCTGCCCCTACAACGACACCGACGGCCTCGAGCACATCCGCATCGTCTTCGCGCTGGCCACCGCCTTCGGCGTGGACGCCGATTTCCACGCCGACTTCGCCGACGAGCCCGAGCATCTGCACGTGCGCGAGATCGCCAGCCAGACGGTGCGGGCCGGCTGGCAGGGCCGGGTCGTGGTGGGACACCTGAGCGAGCTGAGCGCGGTGCCGGGCTACCGCCAGGACGAGATCATCGCCGAGATCGTCGGCGCTGGTGTCGGCGTGATCTGCCTGCCCGCCACCGATCTCTACCTGATGGGACGCCGCGACGAGAGCAACGTGCGGCGCGGCCTCACCCCCGTGCGGCGCCTGCTCGCGGCCGGCGTGCCGGTGGCGCTGGCCTCGAACAACATCCGCAACCCGTTCACGCCCGTCGGCACCGCCGATCTCGGCCACATGGCCTTCCTGGCGGCGGTAGCCGCCCACATGGGAACGCCGGCCGACCTGCGCGCGCTGCTGACCGCCATCACCCTGCACCCGGCCCGGCTGCTGCGCCTGCCCGACTACGGCCTGGCCCCCGGCTGCCGCGCCGACCTCGTCGTGTGGGACTGCGCGCGGCCCGAGGAGGCGGTGGCCACGATCGCGCCCCGCACGCTCGTGATCAAGCGGGGGCGGGTGACGATCGAGGCCCGGCACGAGATCCACGAGCGATGGCGCTGAGCCCGGCGGTGCTGGCCCGGGGTGGCGGGCTGGTGGTCCTGCTCTGGCTCGGCCTGCTGATCGTCGCGCGCGGGCTCACGCCCTCCACCGGCGGCGTGCTGGCCTTCGTCCACTTGATCGATCTGGTCTTCCACGAGGCCGGGCACGTGATCTTCGGCCTCCTCGGCCGATTCATGGGTGTGCTCGGCGGCTCGCTGAACCAGGTGCTGATCCCCGCCGTCTGCACGGGCTACTTCCTCCGGCACCGCCAGCCGGCGGCTGCCGCCGTCATGCTGTTCTGGACCGGCGAAAGCCTCGTCGACGTGGCGATCTACGTCGCCGACGGCCGGGACATGGCGCTGCCGCTTCTGGCCGAGGGCCTCGTGCACGACTGGAACTGGATCCTGTCGGAGCTGTCGCTGCGCAACCACGCGCCCGGCCTGGGCCGGGTCGTGTTCGCCGCCGGCGTGAGCGTGCTGGCCGCCGCCGTCGCGCTGCTCGCCGTCGACGCGTGGCGCACCGCCGGGCGGCCGGGCTCGACCCGCGTGCTATCCTCGGACCGGCCCTCCGCCGACAGGAAGACGCGGTGAGTATCGATCCACGCAGGCCGGCTCGTCCCGGGGATATTCCTCCCGCGATCCTCGACGCTCTGGCCGAGCCCGTCCTCCTGGTCGACGCCGCCGGCATCGTCGAGCACGCCAACGTCGCCGCCATCCACCTGCTCGGCGCCGATCGAGACGTCGGCCGGGCGATCGGCGATCACCTGGCGCGCGTGCACGCCCGTACACCCGACGGCGCCCCGCTGCCGCCGCCCCTGCATCCGATCTCGCGCGCGCTCGTGCAGCGTCAGGCGGTGATCGGCGCCGAGCTGCTGCTCGAGATCGACGGCCGCGCGCTCACCTGCCTCGTCAACGCGGTCCCGTTGCCGGCCGAGGACGGCGAGGGTGACTCCGGCCGCGTGCTGGCCGTGGTCCAGGACATCACGGAGGGCACGCGGCTGGAGCGCGAGGTCGCCCGCCAGGCCGACCGGCTGCAGGCCATCGTGCACCTGGTCGACGAGGCGATCTTCGTCGTCGACGACGCCGGTCGGCTGGTGTTCATGAACGACACCGGCCGGCGCGTGCTCGACTTCTCCGAGGGCATGTCGCTCGAGGCCCGCATGCAGCAGCAGCCGCTGTTCGAGCGGGACGGGCGGCCGCTGGCGCCGGCGGCCTATCCCTCGTCGCGGGCGCTGCGTGGCGAGGCGGTCAGCGGCCAGCACCTGACTCTCGACCACCCGCGGACGGGCCGGCGCCAGCTCCACGTCAACACCCACCCGCTCCGCCGTCCCGACGGCAGCGTGGAGGCGGCGCTGGTGACCTGGAAGGACGTGACCGACCAGGAGCGAGCCCGCGCCGAGCTGGAGGACGCGCGGGAGATGGCCGAGGAGGCGAGCCGGCTGAAGGACCAGTTCATCGCCGCCCTGTCCCACGAACTGCGCACGCCGCTGCAGCCGATCCTGGGCTGGACGGAGGTGCTACGCCGTCAACGGAGCCTCGACGACATGACGGCCCGCGCGCTCGACGCGATCCACCGCAACATCCGCCAGCAGGTGCGCCTGGTCGACGACCTGCTCGATCTCTCCCGCATCGTGCACGGCAAGTTCACCCTGCGCTTCGAGACGCTCGACCTGCGCGATCCCGTGCGCACGGCGGTGGAGACGCACGAGGAGGGGGCCACCCTCAAGCGGCTGCGCTTCACCGCCGAGCTGCCGAGCGGGCCCCTGCCCCTGTGGGGCGACGGCGCCCGGCTCCAGCAGATCACCGGCAACCTGATCTCCAACGCGCTCAAGTTCACGCCGACGGGCGGCCGCGTCACGGTCCGGCTGATGGCGGCCGGCGAGCACGCCGTACTGGAGGTCGAGGACACCGGGGAGGGCATCGCGGCCGTCGACCTGCCGGTGATCTTCGAGGCGTTCCGGCAGGGGACGCAGACGCGGGCGGGCGGGCTGGGCATCGGCCTCGATCTGGTCCGCCGGCTCACCGAGCTGCACGGCGGCCGCGTGCGCGTGGTCTCGGAGGGCAGCGGGCGCGGCGCCTGCTTCCGGGTCGAGCTGCCCCTGACCACGACGCCCCCGACCTCCGCCCTGGATGGCCGGCGCCCGACCGGGCGGCTCGGCCAGCGCTCGATCCTCGTGGTGGAGGACGACGACGACACCCGCGCCGTGCTGCGAGTCATGCTGGAGACGGAGGGCGCGCGCGTGGAGACGGCCCCCACCGGGAGCGACGGGGTGGCGGCCGCCCGGCGGCTGCGGCCGGAGGTCGTGCTGTGCGACATCGGACTGCCCGACATCGATGGCATGGAGGTCGCGCGGCGGCTGCGGACCGAGGGATTCCGCACCCGGCTCGTCGCCCTCACCGGCTACGGCCAGGCCGAGGACGTGCGTCAGGCCATCGCGGCCGGCTTCGACGCCCACGTCACCAAGCCGGTGAACCTCGATCAGCTCATCGCCGCGCTGGCCGCGCGCGACGAGCCGTTGACAGGAGCGAGATCGGGCGGGTAGAGTTGTTCCCGACGCTGCTCTTCCTTTAAGCGAGTCCCGAGAGGCTCGCAAGGAGAGGTCATGGCCGGAGCCCCCCGCCTGCGCGAAAAAGCGCAGGTCCTCGACGAGGCTGCGCTCGATCGCGCCCTCACCCGCATCGCGCACGAGATCCTCGAGCGTAACGGCGGCGCCAAGGAGCTGGCCTTCGTCGGTCTCGCGCACCCGGGGGGTGACGCTGGCCCAGCGTCTGGCCGCCAAGCTGGCCTCCATCGACGGCGCCAGCGTCCCCGTCGGCACCCTCGACATCACGCTCTACCGCGACGACCTCGACATGCGGGGCGCGCCGGTCATCCGCGGCACCGACATCCCGTTCTCGATCAAGAACAAGACCGTCGTGCTGGTCGACGACGTGCTCTACACGGGGCGGACCATCCGGGCCGCGCTCGACGCCCTGATCGACCTGGGCCGGCCGCACATGATCCACCTGGCCATCCTGGTCGACCGCGGGCACCGGGAGCTGCCGATCCGGCCCGACTACATCGGCAAGAACCTGCCAACCTCCAAGCGCGAGAGCGTGGCCGTCCGGCTGCGCGAGCACGATGGTGAGGACCGAGTCGTGATCGAAGAACCCGAGGAGGCCTGACATGGGCTGGACCCGGAAGGACCTCTTGGCGATGCGCGACCTCGACGCCGCCGAGATCCTGCTGCTCGTGGACACCGCGGCCACGCTGCAGGAGATCGCCGGGCGCGAGATCAAGAAGGTGCCGGCCCTGCGCGGCAAGACGATCGTGAACCTGTTCTACGAGAACTCCACGCGCACCCGGACGTCGTTCGAGATCGCCGGCAAGTGGCTGTCGGCCGACGTCGTGAACTTCTCGGCCAGCGGGTCCAGCGCTTCCAAGGGCGAGAGCTTCATCGACACCGCCAAGAACATCGCGGCCATGAGTCCCGACGTGGTCGTGGTCCGACACTCCTCGGCCGGCGCCGCCGAGCTCCTGGCCCGGAATCTCTCCTGCTCGATCGTGAACGCCGGCGACGGCGCCCACGAGCACCCCACCCAGGCCTTGCTCGATCTGCTGACCATCCGCGAGCACAAGGGCCACTTCGAGGGGCTGAGCGTGGCGATCGTGGGCGACATCGCCCACAGCCGGGTGGCCCGCTCGAACATCCACGGGATGCGCAAGCTGGGCATGACGGTCACGGTGGCGGGACCGCCCACGGTGATCCCGCCCTTCATCCAGGAGATGGGCGTCAAGGTCGCCTACCGGCTGGAGGACGCGATCCGCGACGTGGACGTGATCATGATGCTGCGGCTGCAGCACGAGCGGATGACCGCCGGCCTCATTCCCTCGCTGCGCGAGTACTCGCGCTACTGGGGACTGACGCTCGACAAGCTGCGGGCCCAGGCCCGGCCCGACGTGCTGATCATGCACCCCGGCCCCGTGAACCGCGGTATCGAGCTGTCGCCGGAGCTGGCCGATGGCCCCTACTCGGTCATCCTCGATCAGGTCGCCAAGGGCGTGGCCGTGCGGATGGGCGTGCTCTTCCTGCTGGCCGGCAGCAAGGGCGGGGACCAGGCATGAGCCTGCTGATCAAGAACGGCCACGTGGTCGATCCCGCCAGCTCGACGGACGCCGTCCAGGACGTGCTCATCGCCGACGGGCGCGTGGAGCGGGTGGGCCGCGACCTGCCCCGGGAGGCGGCGACGACGGTCCTCGACGCCACCGGCAAGGTCGTGTGCCCGGGCTTCATCGACATCCACGTGCACCTGCGCGAGCCCGGCTACGAGTACAAGGAGACGGTCGCCAGCGGGACCCGGGCCGCCGCCGCCGGCGGCTTCACGGCCGTGTGCTGCATGGCCAACACCCAGCCGGTGAACGACAACCGCGTCGATCACCGACTACATCCTGCGCCAAGGCCGCCGTGGAGGGCGCGGTGCGGGTGTACCCGATCGGCGCCGTCACCCGCGGACTGGCCGGGCGAGGAGCTGGCCGAGCTGGCCGAGCTGGCCGAGGCCGGCTGCGTGGCGTTCTCCGACGACGGCAAGTGCGTGATGAACGCCGCGCTCTACCGCCGCGCCATGGAGTACACCCTGCCCTTCGGGCGCGCCGGTCATCAGCCACGCCGAGGATCATCAGCTCTCGCGCGGCACCTCCATGAACGAGGGCGTCGTGTCCACCGAGCTCGGCGTCCCCGGCGCCCCCGCCGCCGCCGAGGACATCATGGTGGCGCGCGACATCCTGCTGGCCGAGCTGACGGGTGCCCATGTGCACATCGCCCACCTGTCGACGGCCGGGGCCGTGCGGCTCGTGCGCGACGCCAAGGCGCGCGGCGTGCGGGTGACGGCCGAGGTGACACCCCACCACCTGCTCCTGACCGAGGAGGCCGTGCGCACCTTCGACGCCAACGCGAAGATGGCTCCGCCCCTGCGCTCCAAGCGCGACACCGAGGTCCTGCTGGAGGCGCTCGTCGACGGCACCATCGACTGCATCGCGACCGACCACGCGCCCCACGCGGTCAGCGAGAAGGAGGGCGAGTTCGACCGCGCCGCCTTCGGCATCGTCGGGCTGGAGACGGCGGTGGCGCTGCTGCTGGACCGGCTGGTGCGGCCGGGCGCCCTGCCGCTGGCCACGCTCATCTCGCGGCTCAGCCGCGACCCCGCGCGCCTGCTGGGACTGCCGGGCGGCAGCCTGGCCCCGGGCGCGCCAGCTGACGTGACGATCCTCGACCCCGAGGCCGAGTGGACCGTCGACCCGGCGCGCTTCGCGTCCCGGAGCCGCAACACCCCCTTCGGCGGCTGGGCGGTCGCGGGGCGCCCGTGGAAGACTATCGTGGGAGGCGGCGTCGTATGGCGAGTGACGGAGGCGGTGCTGGTCCTGCGCGACGGCCGCGTGTTCCGCGGCGAGGCGCTGGGGGCCGTGGGCGAGACCACGGGCGAGGTCATCTTCAACACGGCCATGTCCGGGTACCAGGAGATCCTCACCGATCCCTCCTACCGCGGCCAGATCGTCACCATGACCTACCCGATGATCGGCAACTACGGCCTCAACGACGGAGGACGTCGAATCACGGCGGCCGTGGGCCAACGGCTTCATCGTCAAGGAGGCGTCGGCGTACCCGTCGTCGTGGCGGGGGCGCGTGAGCCTCGACGCCTACCTGAGGAACCACGGCATCGTCGGGCATGCAGGCCATCGACACCCGGGCGCTCACCCGCCACCTGCGCGATCACGGCTCCCAGGACGGGCATCATCTCCTCCGGCGACCTCGACGCCGACCGCCTGCGTCAGCGCGTGCAGGCACTGCCGCGGCATCGTCGGCCGGGACCTCGTGAAGGAGGTCACCGTCGACAAGGCGTACGGGTGGTCGGAGGGCGAGTGGCGCCTGGATCGCGGCTACACGACGCCGCCGGCGCCGCGCTTCAAGGTGGTGGCCTTCGACTCCGGCATCAAGCTGAACATCCTGCGCCAGCTCCGCACGGCCGGCTGCGAGGTGATCGTGGTGCCGGCCTCCACGACGACCGCGGGCGGTGCTCGAGCACAAGCCCGACGGCGTCTTCCTTTCCAACGGGCCCGGCGATCCGGAGGGCGTGCCGTACCTGATCGAGGCGGTGCGCGGCCTCGTCGGGCAAGGTGGCGGTGTTCGGCATCTGCCTCGGCCATCAGATCATCGGGCTGGCCGCCGGCGGCCGCACCTACAAGCTGCCGTTCGGCCACCACGGCGCCAACCACCCGGTGCGTGACCTGGCCACCGGGCGCATCGAGATCACCTCGCAGAACCACAGCTTCGCCGTCGACCCGGCCTCGGTGGCCGCCGCCGGCTGGGAGCCGACTCACCTGAACCTCAACGACGACACCTGTGAGGGCCTGCGTCACCGCGAGCTGCCCGTCTTCTCGCGTGCAGTACCATCCCGAGGCCTCGCCGGGCCCGCACGATGCGAACTACCTGTTCGCGCGGTTCACCGATCTCATGACGGCCGCCGGGCGGGCGCCGAAAGGGAGCTGATCCACGCCATGCCGAAATACCTGATCTCGTACCGCAAGCACCGAGGAGCCGGGCAGAAGCCCGAGTGGGCCTCGTTCACGGCCGCAGAGCGAGGCCTCGCTCGAGGCGCAAGGCCATCCGCGAGCGCGTGGACGACGCATGAGCGTGCTCGGGCGAGCAGCTCTGGGGCGACGGCCAGGCGGTCTGGGTCGGCGACGGCCGGATCGACGACGTGCTGTACAAGCGCGAGGAAGCCGCCCCGGAGACGTCGATCGTCTACGGCCTGGTCGAGGAGTAACGTGCCCAGGCGCACCGATCTCAAGAAGATCCTGATCATCGGCTCGGGGCCGATCGTCATCGGCCAGGCCTGCGAGTTCGACTACTCCGGCACCCAGGGCTGCAAGGCGCTGCGCGAGGAGGGGTTCGAGGTCGTCCTCGTCAACTAGCAACCCGGCCACGATCATGACCGACCCCGAGATGGCGGACCGCACCTACGTGGAGCCGCTCACGCCGGAGTTCGTGGCGCAAGATCATCGAGCGCGAGCGCCCCGACGCGCTGCTGCCCACGCTGGGCGGCCAGACCGCCCTGAACCTGGCCGTGGCGCTGGCCGAGAACGGCACCCTCGACCGCTTCGGCGTCGAGCTGATCGGCGCCAAGATCCCGGCCATCAAGAAGGCCGAGGACCGCGAGCTGTTCAAGGCAGGCCATGGAGCGCATCGGGCTCGAGCCTGCCCCGCTCGGGCTTCGCGCGCTCGTTCGAGGAGGCCCGGACCGTGGTCCGCCACGACCGGGTATCCGGCCATCATCCGCCCCTCCTTCACGCTGGGCGGCACCGGCGGCTCCGTCGCCTACAACCCCGAGGAGCTGGAGGGGGCCGTCCGCTGGGGCCTGCAGCATGTCGCCCGGTCGGCAGCGTGCTGATCGAGGAGTCGGTGATCGGCTGGAAGGAGTTCGAGCTCGAGGTGATGCGCGACCTCGCCGACAACGTCGTCATCATCTGCTCGATCGAGAACTTCG
Source organism: uncultured Candidatus Rokubacteria bacterium (assembly GCA_963827505.1). Lineage (GTDB taxonomy): Bacteria > Methylomirabilota > Methylomirabilia > Rokubacteriales > CSP1-6 > AR5. Next base: position 63,290 of record CAWHBD010000003.1, read on the forward strand.
ATCCGATGGGCGTGCACACCGGCGACTCGATCACCGTCGCCCCCGCCCAGACCCTGACCGACAAGGAATACCAGCTCATGCGCGACGCCGCCGTCGCCATCATCCGCGAGATCGGCGTGGAGACCGGCGGGTCGAACATCCAGTTCGCGGTCAACCCCGAGGACGGCCGGCTGGTCGTCATCGAGATGAACCCGCGGGTGTGCCGCTCCTCGGCCCTGGCCTCCAAGGCCACCGGCTTCCCCATCGCCAAGATCGCCGCCAAGCTGGCCGTCGGCTACCGGCTCGACGAGATCCGCAACGACATCACGCGGGAGACGCCGGCCTCGTTCGAGCCCGTGCTCGACTACTGCGTGGTCAAGATCCCGCGCTGGGCCTTCGAGAAGTTCCCGGAGGCCGACCGCACGCTCACGACCCAGATGAAGTCGGTGGGCGAGGTCATGGCCATCGGCCGCACCTTCAAGGAGGCGCTGCAGAAGGCCGTGCGCTCCCTCGAGCAGGACCGCTGGGGGCTCACGCTCGACCGGCCGCTGGAGGAAGACGAGCTGCGCCAGCTGATCCGGGTGCCGAACCCCGACCGGCTGTTCGCCATCGGCGACGCTTACCGGGCCGGGATGTCGACGGCCGACGATCCACGCGCTGTCGAAGATCGATCCGTGGTTCCTCGAGAACCTGCGCGAGATCGTCGCCTTCGAGGCCGACATCGCCCGCGACGCTCTCGACCTCGCCGCGCCACGCTGCGCAAGGCCAAGCAGCTCGGCTTCGCCGATCGTCGCATCGCGAGCTCTGACCGGACGGACCGAGGCTGGAGATCCGCGCGCTCCGCAAGCAGCGCGGCATCGCGCGCCACCTTCAAGACGGTGGACACGTGCGCGGCGGAGTTCGTCGCCCACACGCCCTACCTCTACTCGACCTACGAGGAGGAGGACGAGGCGCCGCCCTCCGACCGCCGCAAGGTCATCATCCTCGGCTGCGGCCCCAACCGCATCGGCCAGGGCATCGAGTTCGACTACTGCTGCGTGCACGCGGCCTTCGCGCTCAAGGAGATGGGCGTGGAGGCGATCATGGTCAACTGCAACCCGGAGACCGTCTCCACCGACTACGACACCTCCGACCGCCTCTACTTCGAGCCCCTCACCCTCGAGGACGTCCTCAACATCGTCGAGAAGGAGCGGCCGCTCGGCGTCATCGTGCAGTTCGGCGGGCAGACGCCACTCAAGCTGGCGGTGCCGCTGCAGCAGGCCGGCGTGCCCATCCTCGGCACCTCGCCCGACGCCATCGACCGGGCCGAGGACCGCGAGCGGTTCAACGTGCTCATCACCGAGCTCGGGCTCGCAGCAGGCGGCCGGGCGCCACCGCCCGCTCGCTGACCGAGGCCCAGACGATCGCGGCCGGCATCGGCTACCCGGTGCTGGTCCGGCCCTGCTACGTGCTGGGCGGCCGGGCCATGCAGATCGTCTACGACGAGCAGGACCTCGTGCAGTACATGCGGGAGGCGGTGCGGGTGTCGCCCGAGCATCCCATCCTCGTCGACAAGTTCCTGGAGGATGCCCTCGAGATCGACGTGGACGCGGTGGCCGACAAGGACCGGGTGGTCGTCGGCGGGGTCATGGAGCACATCGAGAAGGCCGGCGTGCACTCTGGCGACGCCGCCTGCGCGCTGCCGCCCTACTCGCTCGACGAGACCCAGGTGGTCACGCTGCGCGCGCAGACCAAGGCCATGGCCAAGGCCCTGGGCGTGATCGGCCTCATCAACGTGCAGTTCGCCATCCGCAACGACGTCATCTACGTGCTGGAGGTGAACCCCCGCGCCTCCCGGACGGTGCCGTTCGTCTCCAAGGCGATCGGGGTGCCGCTGGCCAAGGTGGCCACCCGGGCCATGCTGGGGGAGAGCATCGAGGCCATCACGGGCATCGAGGCGATCGAGCACAAGCACGTGGCCGTGAAGGAGTCGGTCTTCCCCTTCATCAAGTTCCCGCAGGTCGACACCGTGCTGGGGCCCGAGATGAAGTCGACGGGCGAGGTCATGGGCATCGACCGGGACTTCCGCAAGAGCTACCTGAAGTCGCAGATCGCGGCCGGCTCGATCCTGCCCGCCTCCGGCAAGATCTTCATCTCCGTCCGCCAGCGCGACAAGCGCGCGGTGGCCTCGCTGGCCCGCCGGCTGACCGAGATGGGGTTCGGCCTCGTCGCCACCGTCGGGCACCGCTCGCGTCTTCGAGCGGCAGGGGATGAGCGTGCAGCTGGTCAACAAGGTGCTGGATTCCGACCGGCCGAACGTCATCGACCTCATGAAGCAGGGCGAGATCGCTCTGGTCATCGAGACCCCCGGCGACGGCCGGGCCCGCAAGGACTCCTACCTGATCCGCCGGGCCGCCGTGAACCAGAACGTCCCCTACTACCTGACGGTCGACGGGGCCCAGGCCGCCATCGGCGCCATCGAGGCGCTGTTGAAGGAGGAGCACCAGGTGCGCAGCCTGCAGGAGTACCACGCGGATGTCTGAGCCGGGCCCCTCGGACCGCCTGTACGTCGCGCTCGACGTCGACCGGCTCGAGGACGCCGACGCGCTGCTGGACCGGCTGGCCGGCGTCGCCGGCGGCTGCAAGATCGGCTCGCAGCTCTTCACCGCGGCCGGCCCCGTCGCCATCGAGCGCGCGCTGAAGCGCGGCTTCCGCGTCTTCCTGGATCTGAAGTATCCACGACATCCCCAACACCGTGACGGGCGCCGTGCGCGAGGCCACGCGGCTGGGGGTGTTCATGCTGAACGTCCACGCCTCCGGCGGTGTGGCGATGATGCGGGCGGCCGCCGAGTCGGCCGCGAAGGCCGCCAAGGAGTTCGCGTTGCCGCGGCCGCTCGTGCTGGGCGTGACCGTGCTCACGAGCCTCGACCGGCGGTCGCTGGAGACCGAGGTGGGGGTGCTGGGCGCCGTGCCGGCCCACGTGCTGCGGCTGGCCCGAGCGCGCGCGGGAGGCCGGGCTGGACGGCTGCGTGGCCTCGCCCCAGGAGATCGGGCCGCTCCGACTGGGGCTGGGACCACGCTGGGTGATCCTGACGCCGGGTATCCGGCCGGCCGAGCGCGCCGACGACCAGATGCGCACGGCGACGCCGGCGGCCGCCATCCGCGCCGGCGCCGACTACCTCGTCGTGGGGCGCCCGATCACGGCCGCGCCCGATCCCGCCGCCGCCGCCCGCGCGATCCTGGAGGACGTCGGCACCGCTCTCCGCTGAGCGGGGCCTCCCCGGTCGGACTCCGTACTCACCCTAGCGACGCTGGCCGAAGTACAGCGTGTGGCCTTGATCGTCCTTGATGGAGAATTCCCGGGTTCCCCACGGCGTCTCGTGCACGTCCTTCACGAGGCGAATCCCGTTGCGCTTCAGGGCGGCGGCGGTGGCGTCGGCGTCGTCCGTCTCGAGGTACAGGTGGAAGTGATCCCCCTTCTCCACGAACGCGATCGACGGATCCTTCTCGTCGACCAGCTTGAGGTGAAAGAGCTGACCGCCGGCGCGGATGCCCGCGTAGAAGTCCTCGTACTGGAAGTCGAGGGCCAGGCCGACCTTGGTGGTGTAGAAGCGCACCGAGGCGGCCAGGTCGGTGGTCCGAAGCTGGGTCGTGACGCCCGCGATCGGCATCGCTGGCTTCCTCAATCGCGCCCGTACGGGTCGTCGAGCACGAAAAGCCAGGTTCCATCGCGCTGTCGACGGACGACCTCGATCGCCTTGCCGCCACGCTCGATCGGCGGTCCGTCCGGTCCGGGCGCCGACATGGTCCAGTCGCTGTAGACCATCGCGAGATCCTCGTCGGCCCTGATCACCTTCACAATCTTGACCGTCAGACGGGACCGCATGGCCACGAGGCGCCCCAGGACCGCCCCGATCGCCGCGTGACCGCTCGCGACACCGCCGTCACGCTGGACCAGGCTACCGGTCGGGTCGTACAGCTTTAGCAGGGCGTCCAGGTCACCGCGATTGACGTACTCACCGAACAGGTGATCGCACTCCTCCGGAGTCCGTGCGGGCATGCCCGTGCCCTCCTCGCAACGCTGGTCGCACTTGATCAAAGCCTAACGCGCCCCGCCAGTGTGTCCACACCCGGAATCGTCAGGCCGAGCGCCCGAGCTGGAACGTCCTCGGCTCGGAGGCGGCGGACCCTCAGGCGAGTCGCGGCATGACACGCTCGGCGAACAGCCGCATCGACTTCATCACGCGCTCGTGCGGCACCTGCCCACCGCTGTTCATCCACACCGAGAGCGTCGAGTAGCCGAGCGTTTCGCGCAGCTCCAGCAGCCGGTCGGCTACCGCCTCCGGGGTTCCGTAGACGGCGAAGTCGCGCAGGACCTCGTCGTAGGAGATGTCGATCAGACGCTGGCCCGCCTCCGTGCGCATGGTCGTGGTGGTCGACTTGGCCAGCGCCTGTCCGATCGACCGGTAGAAGTGCATCGCGCTCGCTTCCGGCTCCTCGCGCGCCTGCCGGGCCGTGTCCGCCACGTACACGGGGATGATCACGCCGACCTCGCCCCGGCCGGGGTGACCGGCCGCCTTCCACGCCTGGTGGTAGCTACCGATCCAGCTCGTCAGCTCGGAGATCGACGAGGTCCGCACGGCCAGGAAGACCGGATAGCCCATACGGCCGACCATCGGGTAGGTGTCCGGGGTGGTGGCGGCGATGCGGATGGGCGGGTGCGGGCGCTGCCGGGGCTTGGGCACCAGGCACACGTCGCGAAACTGGAAGAACTTGCCCTCGTGGGTGAATCGCTCCTGCGTCCACGCCTTCACGAGGATGTCGAGCGTCTCCAGGAATCGATCGCGGCTCTCGGCGTAGGGGATGTTGAAGCCCGTGTAGTGCGCGGGCAGCCCGCTCCGCCCCACGCCGAGGTCGATGCGGCCGCCGCTCAGATGATCGATCGTCGCCACGTCCTCGGCGATGTGCAGCGGGTGGCTCAGCGGCAGCACCTGCACGGCGATCCCCAGCTTCACCCGCCGGGTGCGGCCGGCCAGGGCAGCGGCGATCGCCAGCGGCGCGGCCAGGACGGACCGGTCCTTCTGGAAGTGGATCTCGGCCAGCCAGATGGCGTCGTAGCGGCAGTCCTCGGCCGCGATCATCTCGGCCATCGCGTGCTCGAAGGCCACCGTCTCGCTCATGCCGGGGGCCTGGCTGAACTCGGTGAAGAAACCGAACTCGGTGCGCGCCGTCTTGGCGGGCGGCTCGGGGCTCATCGCGGAGGCCACACTACCACACGGGCCACGCGCTACAATCTCCCTCCACCATGCGGGTCGTCTTCTGGAACATCTGCGCGGGCGGCGGCGTTCGCACGATGCGCATCGCCGCGCGCCTGGCGGCGTGGGCGCCCGACGTCGTCGCGCTCTGCGAGTTCCGCGGCACGCCGCCCAGCTGCGCCCTGGCGGCGGCGCTGGCCGGACACGGTCTCACCCACCAGTGCACGACAGCCGATCCGGCCGCGCCCGGGGTGAACGGGTTGCTGCTGGCGTCGCGCTGGCCGCTGCGCCGGGTGCGCGGGCGGGCCGAGCCGGCCGAGCCCGCGCGCTGGCTGCTGGCCGAGGTGGCGGCGCCGAGCCCGTTCACGGCCGGGGTGATGCATGTGCCCAATCGCGTGTCCGGGCGCAAGGACGTCTTCCACGCCGAGGTGCTCGCGATGATCCGTGGCTGGCGGCGGGGGCCGGCCGTGATCGTCGGCGACACCAACTCCGGCCGGCCGGACTTCGACGAGGAGGTGCCGGTCTTCGGTCCCCGCGAGGTCGCGTGGCTCGACGCGATCGAGCGGCTGGGCTGGGTGGACGCGTTCCGGTCCTTGCACGGCCCGCGCCGTGAGTACACGTGGTACTCACCGAACGGGCGCAACGGCTTTCGGCTGGATCAGGCCTTCATCAACCGCGCGCTACAACCCCGGCTGAAGGGTCTCGTCTACGACTGGGGCGTGCGGCGCCGGATCGGCAGCGGCCTGGCCCTGAGCGACCACGCGGCCCTGCTGCTCGATCTGGATTGACGCGCGCGCCGACCAGCGGGACGGCGCTATACTCGGGGCCCCGACTGGGGAAGGAGCACACGATGCGTTACGAGCTCATCTCCGCCGACTGCCACGTCGATCTCTGCTGGCTGCCGCCCGACCTGTTCACCACCAATGCGTCGCCCGAGATGCGGGACCGCATGCCCCACGTCGTCGAGGGCCCGCACGGGCCCATGTGGACGACGAAGCGCGGAGCCAACCTGGGCCTCGTCAACGGGATGGGCTCGGCCGGACGCGTGTACGTGCCGGGCAAGATCCATCGCGCCGATCGCATGGCCTCCACCGGCCTCTACGAAGACGGGCGCCGCGGCATCCGCCGGCTGACCGATCCGCACCTGCGCGTGAAGGACCAGGATCGCGACGGCGTGCAGGCCGAGGTGCTCTACGGCGTGCTCGGCGCCAGCAGCCGCCTGAACGACCCCGAGGCGGCCGTCGAGGTCATGCGGGTCTACAACGAGTGGCTCGCCGACTTCTGCGCGGCCCAGCCGGGGCGCTTCGCCGGGCTGGCCTCGATCCCCAACAACCCGATCGAGGCGTCGATCGCCGAGGTCGAGCGCGTGGCCAAGCGCGGGGGGCCTGGCCGGACTCGACCTCGCCAACTCGGCCGACCTCAAGCCGTTGTGGGATCCGCACTGGAACCCGCTGTGGGAGGTCGTCGAACGCCTCCGGCCTGCCGCTGCACTTCCACACCGTGGGCGGCTACGTGCCCGATCACATCCGCAAGATCATCCTGATCGGCTCCGATGCCACCCGCGCCAAGGCTGTCGACGCGCCGAAGGTCGAGCTCTCGGTGGCCCGGGCGGCGTACGCGACCAACATCACGGCGTTCCAGATCAACATGGCCAACGTGCTCACCTCCATGATCTTCAGCGGCGTGCTCGAGCGCTTCCCGAACATCAAGCTCGTGCTTGGCGAGTCGGGCATCGGCTGGATCCCCTACGTGCTGTGGCGCATGGACGCCGAATGGGAGGACCAGTTCCAGGACCTCTCGCTGAAGATGCCGCCGAGCGGTTACTGGAAGCGCCAGTGCTGGGCCACCTACCAGACCGACCCCATCGGCGTGAAGCTGCTGGACGAGCTGGGCGCCGACAAGGTCATGTGGGGCTCGGACTTCCCGCATCCGGACGGCGTGTGGCCGGACTCGCGCGAGTACATCCAGCGCGAGCTGGGGCACCTGCCCGCCGAGGTGCGACGCCAGGTCACCTGCGAGAACGCCGCGCGACTCTACAACTTCACGCTGAGCTAGGCCGACGATGACCACCCTGTACGGCGCGACCCTGATCGACGGCACCGGTGCCGCCCCGGTGCGTGACACCACGATCGTCCTGCAAGACGGTCGCATCGAGAGCATCACGAGCGGCGCCGGCGGGCCGCCGCCGGCGGCCGACGACGTCATCGACGCCCGGGGCCTCGCCGTCCTCCCCGGCCTCATCGATTGTCACGACCACTTGGCCTCGCACGGCTACGAGCTGACCGCGCGCTGGGGGCTGAGCGAGCCGGCCAGCACGCGCAGCGTGCGGACCAGCCGGGTGATCGAGCAGACGCTGGCGGCGGGCTACACCACCGTGCGCGACGCCGGCGGCCTCGACGCCGGCTTCCGGACGGCCGTCGCCGAGGGGCTGATCCAGGGGCCGCGCCTGCTCACTGCCATCGCGATCATCTCGCCGATCGGCGGTATCGGTGACCGCGTGAGCCCGTCCGGCCACGAGTGCCTCGTGGCCGACGATCCCGCGCTCCCGGCCGGTGTCGCCAACGGCGTCGAAGAGGTGCGGCGGGTGGTGCGCACGATGATCCGAGCCGGCGCCGACGTCATCAAGTGCGCCACGACCGGCGGCGCCTCCTCGCGGGCCGGCCACGGTCCCAGCGACCCCGCCTTCAATCTGGACGAGATGCGCGCGCTGGTCGACGAGTCGCACGCCCAGGGCCGCAAGGTCATGTGCCACGCCCTCGGCGGTCCCGGCCTGCGGCTGGCCCTGGAGGCCGGCGTCGACTCCGTCGAGCACGGCTGCTATCTCGACGAGGACCCCGAGCTGATCCCGATGATGGCCGAGCGTGGCATCGTCCTGACGCCGACGCTGCTGGTCTACGAGTACCACCGCGAGTCGAAGGCCCCCCACGTGCGCGAGCGCGCCCGGGCCCTGCAGGAGCACCATCGCGAGAGCATCCGCCGCGCGCTGGCGGCGGGCGTGCGCGTGGTGGCGGGCACCGACGCCGGCGGCCACGGCCATCCGCCCAACGCCGGCGAGCTGCCCCTGCTCGTGGCCGCCGGCCTCACGCCGATGCAGGCGATCCAGGCGGCCACCGGCTGGGCCGCGGAGTGCGTCGGCCTCGAGCGCGAGGTCGGCACGCTGGAGAAGGGCAAGCGCGCCGACCTGATCGCCGTCGCCGGCGATCCCCTCGCCGACGTCGGCGTGCTGGCCGACGCCTCGCGCATCCGGCTGGTCTTGAAGGACGGCGTCGTCGCGGTCCGCCGCTAGCCATGGAGTTCGGGTTCACGGCCGAGGAACAGGCCTTCCGCGCCGAGGTCCGTCGCTTCGTCGCCGAGCATCCGGCCGCCCGGTACCCGCTCGACGGGATGGATGCCGGCTACGGCTCCGGCGCCCACTCACGCGCGTTCATGGCCGAGCTGGGCCGGCGCGGGTGGCTGGCCATGACCTGGCCCCGCGCCTTCGGGGGCGCCGAGCGCCCGATGTTCTTCAAGCTCGTCCTGTTCGAGGAGCTGGCCGCGGCCGGCGCGCCGTTCGGGCCGCTGGCCGGCTGCTGGCAGACCGCCGACGCCCTCATCGAGTACGGCACCGAGCCGCTGCGGCGCGAGCTGCTGCCCGCCGTGGCCCGCGGCGAGGCCACGTTCTGGCAGGGCTACAGCGAGCCGGGCGCCGGCTCCGATCTGCTCTCACTCACCACCGAGGCCAAGCGCGACGGCGATTCCTGGATCATCCGCGGCCACAAGATCTGGTCGAGCCACGCCGGGATCGCCACTCACGGCCTCGTCTTCACGCGCACCAGCCGCGAGGCCCGGCGTAGCCGCGGCTTCAGCATGTTCGTGGTACCCAACGGAACCCCCGGCATGCAAATCCGGCCGATCCGGAGCCTCACCGGCGAGGTCTACCACTACGAGGTCTTCCTGGACGATGTCCGGGTGCCCGCCGACACGATGCTCGGCCCCGAGGGCGAGGGCTTCCAGGCGCTGCTGAACGGCCTCGACTCCGATCGTTTCTGGGGACGCTATCTACAAGGCGCCCGCGCTCGAGCGGGTGCTGCGCCAGCTCGTCGATTACGCCAACACGACTCACGCGAACGGCGCCCCGCTGGCCCGCGATCCGGGCGTGCGGCGCCGGCTGGCCGGGATGGCCACGGACATCGCGGCCCTCCGGACCATCTTCTATCGCGCCGCGTGCCTGCTCCGCGACGGCGCCCCGATCACCTACGAGACGGCGGTCGCCAAGGTCATGGCCGACGAGCTGGGCCAGAAGCTGGCCCGGCTGGGGATGGACCTGCTGGGCCCGTGGGCACCGCTGCGCGAGGGCTCGCGGGGCGCCCGCCTCGACGGCCGGATCTCCCACGACTACCTGACGAGCCTCGGCCACACGATCGCCGGTGGCACCGCCGAGGTGCTGCGCACGACCATCGCCGTGCGCGGCCTCGGCCTGCCCGCCGAGAAGCGGGGCTGAGCCGATGGATTTCACGCCGTCGCCGTCCCAGCAGATGCTGATCGCCACCGCCCGGGATTTTCTCCGAAAGCTCTGCCCGCCGGAGACGGCCCAGCGCCTGGCCCTCGATCCTCAGGGCTTCGACGAGACGCTCTGGCGCCGGATGGCCGAGCTCGGCTGGCCCGGCCTGCTGATCCCCGGCGACCTCGGCGGCAGCGACGGCTCGCTGCTGGACGTCGTCCTGCTCGTGGAGGAGATGGGCCGGGCCGGACTGCCGGGCCCGTTCGTGACGAGCTCGGTGGTGGCCACCTCGATCCTGCTCGCCGCCGGCGCCACGCGGCGGCTCCCCGCGCTGGCCGCGGGCGAGCGGATCGCCACGCTGGCGATGGTAGAGGGCGGCGGCTCGTTCGACCCGCGGGCCGTCGCGCTCCGCTGCGCGGTGCCGGGCCGGCTGAGCGGCGCCAAGCTGTTCGTCAAGGACGCGCACATCGCCACTGACCTGCTCGTCGTCATGAGCGACGGCGACCTCCTGCTGCTACCAGCCGACCGTCGCGGCGTCGCGCGACTCCCGCTGGACACACTGAGCGGCGAGAAGCTCTTCGAGGTCACGTTCGATGCGGTGGACGTCCACGCCGAGGACCGGCTGGCCGGCGACGCCGACGCGCTCGCGGCCGGACTGACCGCGGGGGCGCTGGCCCGGACGGCCGAGATGGTGGGCGCCGCCCAGCGCGTCCTCGACCTCGCCGTCGAGCACGCGCGCACCCGCGTGCAGGGCGGCCGGCCGATCGGCGGCCACCAGGCCATCCAGCACGCCTGCGCCGATCTCGTGCGTGACGTCGACACCTCGCGCGGACTCCTGTACGTGGCGGCCTGGAAGATCAGCGAGGGGGCGGCGGGCACCGCCGCCGACGTCGCGACGGCCAAGGCGTATGCGGGCGAGGCGTGCCTGACCGTGGCCCGGCGCGGGCATCAGATCTTCGGCGCCATCGGCTACTGCGAGGAGCATCCGTTGCACCTGCTGCACAAGCGCATCCAGGCGGCCAGCGCCGACTTCGGCGACGCCACGCTGCATCTCGAAACCGTCGCCAGCGCGATCGGCCTTCAGTAGCCGGCGCTCTCAGGGGCCGGCGCCCAGCGCCCCCGCAGTCCACGAGAACAGCCGCTATCGACCGGACTGGCCCCGGTAGTCGCGGTTGGGCTTGAAGGCGCCGGTCAGATTGCCGTGGCGGTCGACCTTCCAGGCGCCGATGATGCGGTCGGCGGGCACGACGTCGTCGGGGCCGAAGGTGCCGTCCACGACGTAGACCCAGCCGCCCGGGTTGCGCTTGGCCTCCTCGTGCATGGCCGGGGTCGGCTCCGGAGGGATCGTCTTCGCACGTCGGAATGGCCACATCGCGCTCGCCTCTTCCGGGCACTCTAGCATCGCGGCCGTCTTGACTCCCAGCGGCGCCCGCACTAGCGTGCAGGCGCATGAGTCACTTCTTCGCGTACCTCTCGCGGATGCGCTTCATCCGGCGGTGGGGCCTGATGCACAGCACGCAGGCTGAGAACATCCAGGAGCACAGCCTGCGGGTGGCCATGATCGCGCACGCGCTCGCGATCACCCGCAACCGGCTCTTCGGCGGTGCCGTCAGTCCCGAGCGGGTGGCCGTCCTGGGGATGTACCACGACGCCGGCGAGGTGCTGACCGGCGACCTCCCCCGGCCAGTCAAGTACTTCAACCCGGAGATCGAGGCCTCGTACCGGCGGATCGAGACGGTGGCGCGGGACAAGCTGCTCGGCATGGTGCCCGACCCGCTGCGCGGGGACTACGGAGGGCTGCTCCACCAGACGTCGGCCACGGCCGACGAGCAGGCGCTCGTCACGGCAGCCGACAAGCTGTGCGCTTACATGAAGTGCCTGGAGGAGGTCACCGCCGGCAACCGCGAATTCGGTCAGGCCGAGCAGGCGCTGCGCCACACGATCGAGGCCATCGACCTGCCCGAGGTCCGCTACTTCATCGCGACCTTCGTTCCCAGCTTCCGGCTCACGCTCGACGACCTCACGTAGTGCTGGCCGGTCGCTCGGTCGGACCCCACGCCGAGTCGATCGTCGTCACCGCCTCCTCCAGCGCGCTCCGGATCGCCGCCACGTTGCCCTGGGGGTCGGCCAGTGCGACGACGAAGCCGATGCGGCTGGCGGCCAGGAACAGGGTGCCATCGTCGGCCGAGAACATCGCCGCCTGGAAGGCGCCGCGGCCGATCCGGCCGGCTCCCACCTCGAGGTCCCGCCCCAGCGTCGCCGCCAGCGCCGCTAGCGGCTCGAGCGCGACGGCGCGCGGCACCTCGGCGGCGATCACGAATCCGTCGGGCGCCACCAGCAGCGCGCCGCGCACCGCCGACACTCGCGCGAGCCCCTGCACGATGTCGCGCACCTGGCGACCTCGCGAGCTGCCGTCCATCTCGAGGCCCAATCTCAGTCGGCTCATGACACTCTCCCGCCTCTCGCCGCCGTCGCGGCCCGATCGTCGATCTCGTCCCTCGCGACGGTCAGCTCGTGCTGGGCGGCCGCCCACAGGCGGTTGACCTCCAGCAGGCCCTGCGTGATGTGCGTCGTGCGCGGCAGCGTCACCGCCAGCGTGAGCGTGACGTCGGCGCGCAGGAAGTGGGTCACGTCGGTATCGGCCACGACCCCGCGCCGCAGCGCCCCGAGCCCGGCCCGGCGCAGCGCGGTGGCGGCGAAGCTGGCCGCCCGGGCCAGGCGGTGGCCTCCCTCGCCGGCGGTCTCGGGCTGGGCCGCGAGGACGGCGCCGTCCTCGCCCAGCACGAAGAGGCCGTCGGCCGCGGCCGGCAGGCGGAGGCGGTCCAGACGCGGGCGTCGAGGCGACGACACCGGGCGGGGAGCGGTGAGCCCGTCGAGCAGCGCCTGCGCTTCTGGGAAGTCGGGGTAAACGCGCAGCGCCCGCACGAGCAGCTCCCGGCCGCCGTCGACGTCGCCTTCCTCCAGTGCGAGGCGGGCCAGGCCCAGCAGCGCACGCGGATGGGAGGCGTCGCGCTCGAGCACCCACCGGAACTCCTGCCGGGCTGGCGCGTTCGTGCGCCGGGCCACGTGCAGGTAGGCGGCGAGCAGATGGCCGGTGATGCTAGCGGGATCGAGCGCGAGGCCCTGGGTGACGAGCGCGGCGGCCTCGTCATAGCGGCCCGTGCGCCGGAGCCGGTCGGCGTGACCGAACAGTTCGGCCGGGGTCGGCTCTCGGCGGGACAGCGCCGGCCGCCACAGCCGATGGAGCATGACGCTCACGCCAGCGTCACGCGCAGGATCTCCTGCATGGTGGTCGTGCCGTCGAGCACCTTGGCCAGGCCGGCCTGCCGCAGCGACTTCATCCCTTGCTGCTCGGCCATCGTCCGCAGCTCGGCGGTGGAGGCGTCCTTCAGGATGAGCTGACGCAGCTCGTCGGAGATCGGCATCACCTCGTAGATCGCCACCCGGCCCTTCATCCCCGAGTAGTTGCAGGCCTGGCAGCCGCTGCCCCGGTGGAGGGTCAGGCGGCCACGCCCCTGCGGCACGTGGCCGAACGGCGACCAGCTCCGACTCGTCGACCTCGTAGGGCTCCTTGCAGTCCTTGCAGATCCGTCCGCCCCAGCCGCTGGGCCAGGATGAGCTGCAGCGAGGAGGACAGTAGGAAGGGCGGGATCCCATGTCCAGGAGCCGGGCGACCGTCGATGGGCAGTCGTTGGTGTGCAGCGTGGTGAAGCACCAGGTGGCCGGTGAGGGCGGCCCGGATGCCGATCTGGGCCGTCTCGAGGTCGCGCGTCTCGCCGACCAGGATGACGTCGGGGTCCTGCCGCAGGAACGAGCGCAGGACCGCGGCGAAGGTTCGGCCGATGCCGTCGTTGACCTGGACCTGGTTGACGCCCTTGAGGTTGTACTCGACCGGATCCTCGGCGGTCATGATGTTGATGGCCGGGCGAGTTGATGGTGTGGATGGCCGAGTACAGCGTGGTCGTCTTGCCGGAGCCGGTCGGGCCCGTGATGAGGATCATGCCGTAGGGCTGGTGGATGGCCGTGGTGAACTGCTCGAGGCTCCAGGGGTCGAAGCCGAGCATGCGTCATGTCGAGCTGCAGCGCTTCCTTGTCCAGGATGCGCATGCACGGTCTTCTCGCCGAAGATCGTGGGCAGGGTCGACACCCGGAAGTCGATCTCGCGGCTGGTCGTAGCGCAGCTTGATGCGGCCGTCCTGGGGCAGCCGCCGCTCGGCGATGTCCAGGTTGGACATGATCTTCACGCCGCGAGATGATCGCCGGCTCCAGCCGCTTGGGCGGCGTGATCATCTCGTGCAGCACGCCGTCGATGCGGAACCGGATGCGGCAGCACCTTCTCGTAGGGCTCCAGGTGGATGTCGGAGGCGCCCCGCCGGATGGCGTCGAGCAGGATCATGTTCACGAGCTTGACCACCGGCGCCTCGTCGGCCGACTCCTTCAGCTCGAAGACGTCGGCTGGTGGCCAGCTCGGTCCTCGGCCACCACCTCCAGGTTGCCGGAGTCGGCGGCAATCTCGGCCAGCAGATCGGTCATCGGCGCCGCTGCCGTGTCGTGCCGGTTGATCGCGGCCTGCGGATGGCCTTGCCGGCCGCCACCACCGGCAGCACCTGACAGCCGCGTCATCGAACGGCGATCTCATCCATCGACGAACACGTTGGTGGGGTCGGCCATCGCCAGCGTGAGTGCACTGTCCGACGCGGCTTGAGCGGCAGCACGTCGTACTTGCGCGCGATGTGCAGGGGTACCAGCGCCAGGACGTCGGGGGTGATCGACGTAGGCGTCGACCGAGACCGACGGCAGCCCATGCTCCTTGGAGAGGATCTCGACGAGGCGCTCCTCGCTCACGAAGCCGCGCTTGGTGAGCACGCTGCCCAGGCGCTCCTTGGAGAGGCGATGCTCACGGAGCGCGTCGTGGAGCTGACCGGGAGAGATCACACCCTCGGCCACCAGCAGGTCGCCCAAACGCTCGCGCCGGGGAACCGGTCGGCCCTGGGCGGCGATCGACTCGGCCCGGCTCCGGGCCGGGGGCATCGGCGGCGTGAGCGGATACCCGATGGCAGGCTCCGGAACGCCGCGCCGGCCTCCGCGAGACGGCGCCGGCCGCGACGGCGGCAGCGGCGCCGGCTCGGGCGGCACCTCGTACACGGCCTCGTACTCCGGGGGCGGATCGTCATCCGGCGGCGGCTCCGGAGACCGGGTCCGCCCCGGCGACGGCGGCACCACCGGCGAAGGAACCACCGGCGGCGCGGTGACGGCGGCCAGCCGCTCGAGGGTCAGCGCGAGGCGGGGCTCGTCGCCGAGCCGTTCGTAGATCTCCCTCAGCGACTCGAGGGTCGGCTCGTCGAGCCCGCCCGCCTCCACCACGCTCTCGAAGACCGCGGCGGTGGCGAGCAGTTCTCGCTGCTCCCCCTGAGACAGCCGGCCCTCAGGCGGGGCGATGGTCGCTCGCGCGCCGCGTCTCCTCGGCGGTCAGGGGGGTGGCGAGGACCCCGACCAGCTTCGGCCGCTTGCGCGTCTCCTCGAGCGCGACACCGATGGAGGCACAGGCCTCCCGGGCGAACAGGCGCACCATGCCGATCGTGGTGTGGTCGTCGAAGATCGCGAGCAGGATCGTCTGCTCGTCCACGGTGGAGACGTGCATGCTCTCCTTCACGCCCTCGTGGAACAGAACCGAGAACTCGCTCTCGCCCAGCAGCTGGGCCAGGGCCGCGGTGGAGCTGAAGGCGGCCGCCGCCAGCGCCCCGATGGAGCCGACGTCGAGGGTGCGGGCGCGTGCCGGCCTCGGCCAGCGGCTGGCCGCTGCGATCGATGAGCAGCGCCGCCGAGCAGCTCGAGTCGCTCAGGAATCGCCGCAGGACGGCGTCGATGCGCGCCGCTTCGCTTTCGTGGATCACGATGTCGTGGAGTCTCACGAGCGGACCTCCTGTGCTTGGCCGAATTCCTTGACGAGCACCATGCGCGATACCGTGTTGAGGGTGTCGAAGACGCCGGTGCCGTCAACGGCGACGGCCTCGAAGAATGGCACGCGTCGGGTGCCACGGTTGAGGAGATATTCGAGGTAGTCGAGCGGCGCGACGTTGCCGAGGTCGCGCTTGTTGTATTGGATGACGTGGGGCATCGTCGCCAGGTCCAGGCCGTACTCCTGCAGGTTGTCGTCGAGGTTGCGGAGGCTCTCGACGTCCTCGCGCAGCCGGTCCCACTGCGAGTCGGCCACGAACACCACCCCGTCCACGCCGCGCAGCACGAGCTTGCGCGTCATGTTGTAGTGCGTCTGGCCGGGCACCGTGTAGAGCTGGAACCGCGTGGTGAATCCGCGCACGCCGACCGCCGACACCGGCAGGAAGTCGAAGAACAGCGTGCGGTCGTCGCCGGTCGCGAGCGAGATCATCTTGCCCTTGTTCTCGCCGGGCAGGCAGCGGTGGATGTACTGCAGATTGGCCGTCTTGCCGGCGAGACCGGGGCCGTAGTAGACGACCTTGAAGTTGATGACACTTTGCCGCGTAGTTGATGATCGACACGTCAGTGCGCCTCCAGAAGCGCGGCCGCCTCGGCGACCGCACGATGCGCCCGTCCCTCCAGTGCAACCTCGCCGGCCGCGGCCAGCACGCCCGCCTGTCCGCCCGGCCCCCGTAGCGGCCGGAGCACGGCCCGCTCGCGCCCACGGTGCAGCACCACCGATTCGAGCCGTCCGAGCGCCTCCTGGTCGTGGCCGGCCACCAGGGTCACGTGCACCGCGCGAGCGGCGCCGGCCAGCACGGCCTGATCCTGGCCCCCGAACACGTACACGCTCGGGGCCGCGCCCTCCGCCGCCGCCACCGACATGGCCAGTGGCCCGAACGCGGCCAGCGCGCGAGCGACCTCGGCCAGGCGATGGCCGTTGCCGTTCGTGGCAGGCGCAGTCGCGACCGCGGGGAAGGCAATCGACGGCGACACCGAGCCGGGCGCCCCTCCGGCCGCGCGGCCGGCTCGCGCCGACAACATCTCGAGCATCGCCACCGGACCGCCGCGCCGGACGGTCGCGGCCAGGCAGCCCCGCCCGAGGAGCGGGGTGAGCACGCACACGACCCGCGTGGTGCGGATCGTGACCTGCTCGATCCCCCACGACGCCAGCCGCGCGACGAGCGGCGCGGCGCCGACGGCCAGGGCGTCGATCGGCTCTCGCGAGAGCGCCGGCGACACGAAGCTCACCAGCGGCCGGCCCTCGGCACGGCGCGTCTCCCAGTCGAAGGCACCGAGCTGCGTGAGCCCCAGCGCCAGCGTGCGGCCGAGCGCCTCCGCCTCCTCGTCGACCGCCGGAAGGACGGGCGGCGCCGCCGCCACCACCGGCGCCGGTGGTGCTTCGATCGTCGGCACCGGTATGACGACCGGCGGCGCCATGACTACCGGCGGTGGCGCGATTGCCGGCGCGGGCTCGGCCGCCTCGACGGGCATCACCGGGGACGGAGCCACGACAGGCGCCGGCGCTGCGAGCGGGGCCGGCTCCGTGAAGGCGAAGACGACGTTCGGGATCTCCTCCTCGGCGACCGGTTCCTCGGCCGCCGCCTCGATCACCGACGTCGGCACCACCGGGGGCATCACCGCAGCCGCGGCGCTCGGCTCGGGCGCGGGCGTCTCCTCGGGCTCGGGCGCTTGCGGCGTGAACGGCGCGGGAAACTGGTCGATGTCGAGGAGCTCGGCCGCCGGCGCCTGCACGCGGTACAGATGGGACGGGAGCTGGCGGACCACCTCGTCCATCGGCAGCGAGAGGACCCAGCCCGGGAACCGGAGCCGCACCTCGTTCTTCGTCATCGCCAGCGCGAGCTCGGGGAACTGGTCCTCGATCAGCGTCCACGGGATCTCGACGGCTCCCTCGCGGAGCTGCGGCACCACGAGCCGGCTGGGAACCACGATGACATGGGGCTCGCGCACGCTCTCGGCCAGCCGCTCGGCCGGCAGCACGAAGACGTCGGGCGGCAGCTGGTCCGCGATCCGATCGAACGGGATCCGGACGACCGGTTCGTCCGGAGCCGCTGATACCTCGACGGCGGGCGGAGCCGAAGCCGCCGACGGTCTGGCAGTGGGCGGTGGCGTCACCACGATCGGAGCCGGTGGAGGCGCCGGCGGCGGCGCCGCCACAGGCGGCGCCATGACCACGGCCGGCGGCGCAGGGGCTGGCGGCGGTGTCATCACCGGCGGCGACATCACGACCGGCGGCGCCTGCACGATCATTGGTGAGGCGCTAGCCACCTCGGCGGGTGCCGTCATCACGGCCGCCGCCGGAGGGGGCGCCGGCTCCTGCCGCCGCCGCGGTCCCGGCGCCGGGTCTGGCTCGGGCTCCCGTGTGACCCGGTCGAAGACCGGCCCGCTCGGGCCGGATCCCCACGTCATCGGTGAGGCCACCCGCAGGACGGAGTCCCAATCGGGCGTCGACGCCTCCAGTGGCGGCGCCGGCACCCGCGGCCCCAGCGGATCCGCCGCGGGCCGGAACCGCACGAAGGTTCGCAATGGCAGCAACCGGCTGCGCCACCCGAGCAGGACCAGCGGCGCGGCCACGAGGTGGACCAGCGGCCCCGGCGCGTAGGCCCAGAGCGCACGCCGCATCGCACCCTCCATCGACATCGGATGCGCCAGCGACAGCGTGACGCCGCTGATGATGGCGAGCAGCGCGTTGATGCCGCAGGCCGCCAGGGCCCAGCCCAGTCGTCGGCCGAGCGGGACGCCGCGCAGCAGGACGAAGGCCAGCACGAGGTAGACCGCCGGCGGGGTCAAGGCCACCGTCGACGGGGCGAGCAGTATGGAGCGACCGAAGTCCGCCTCGAAGGCCGCGGTCACCGTGCCCGCGGCAGCTGCCGCCACCGCCACTGCTCGCAGCGAACGCAGGACCCGAACCCGTGTGCGATGCCTGGCCATTCTTCACACCGCCTGTAGCAGTTCGGAGATGGACCTCTTCGCGAAGTACCGGACCTTGCCGAGGGCCGATGGCTCACCGAGGGCGATGGCGAGCAGCGCCGAGGCTCCAACGCTGTACAGCACCACCATGCCCTGCGCGTATTCGAGGATCATGCCGTGCAGCGGCCCGCGCCGGAGCTCGCGGCCGAGCCCCTCGGACGACTCGGTCAGGCACGCGCTGAGCGCGCTGGCCACGGCGCCGTCGACCACGTCCTCGCCGGAGGCGTCGAGCAGGAAGCCCTCACGGTCGGCGAGCACGGCCCACTGCACACCCTCGATGGCCGCGAACTGCTTGAGGATCACCGAGCTGCCGGAGGCGGCCGGCGGCGGTGCGCCGCCCGGCGCCGGAGGCGCGGGCGCCATTGGCGCCGGAGTGACCGGCGCCACCGGCACCGGGGCGACCGAGGCCGGCCGTGTCATCGGCGTGGGCGACGGCGAAGCCGGCGGCACGTGTGCGTTGTCGCTCTGGCCGTGACCGTTGCCGCTGATGACGGGCGAGACCGCCGGCGGCGCCGTCCGGGCCGGCGCGAGCGCCGGGGGCGGCGCGGCCTGCGCGAGCAGGGTGTCGAGCTTGCGCATCAGGTCGTCGGCGGCGAAGGGCTTGCTGAGCACGTCGGCCGACTTCACCCGCGCGGCCCGCTCGCGCACCTCGTCGTTGACGATGCCCGACATCAGCAGTACCGGCGTGCGCCCCAGGCGCGGGTGGCCTTTCACGAACTCGCAGATCTCGTAACCGTCCTTGTCCGGCATCACGACGTCGCAGACGACGATGTCCGGCTCGTCGCGCTCGATGCACTCGAGCGCCTCGCTCCCGGTGGCGGCGCAGACGACCTCCATCTGGCGCGCCAGCAGCGCACGCTCCACCACCTTGCGAACGCTGAGGCTGTCATCGACCACGAGCACCTTCGCCATGGCCTAGCCCTTCTCGTCGATCGCCGTCGCGCAGCTGAGGAGCAGCTGGTCGACGGTCTTGTCGATCGTCCGCGGGTGGCCGGTCGACTCTCCCGCGGGTGATGGTAAGAAGCAGAAGCGTCCAGCCCCGTCGGCGTGGGATGCGGCGAGGAGCGCTCCGAACGCTTCCTCGCCGACGGCGTTGCGATATTCGGCGTGCACGATACGTCCCTTGTCGTAGAGCATCAGACCCCCGCCCTGCGGCAGCGCCAGGATCAGCCGTCCGGTCTTGCCGCCGGCACTGATCGCCTGCGTGAGGTCAGCCAGCTCCATCACCTCGAGCGAGCCCTGGAACGTGCCGCTCGGAATCGATGCCAGATCCGGGACCGAGGGTGTGGCCGGCGGCCGCGCGGGCGGCGGCGCCGCCGGCCGCGGTGAGGCCGGCCCGGCCGGACGCCCGGCAGTCGAGGCGGCGGAACGACCGGCGGCCGGCGAGACGGGCCGCGCCGGACTGCCGCCACGCGTGGAAGCCCCGGTGCTGCCACGCACCGGAGACGGCGCCGAGCGCGGGGCCGTCGGCACTGACACGCGCATGGGCGGGGCCGAGGGGCTCGAGCCCGGTGGCGCCAGTCGGGGTGGCGTAGCGGCCGGCGTCGTCTTCGGTGGCGGCGCGGCCGGCGGGGGAGCAGATGGAGCGGTCGCCCAGGGGCCTTCGGGTCCCGCCGTCACCATGGTCGCGTAGCGCTTCGGTGGATCCGCCGGCGGCGGCGGCGCCGCCGCCGGCTTGATGCGCGGCACCTCGGCCTCGGCCGGCGGCGCGTTCTCCCGCGCGACCGAGACGGTCGCCGGTGGAGCCGTGGACACGAGCGGAGACGATGGCGCGGCAACCGACCCGGCGCCCGGGGCCGGCGGCGGCGCGGACATCGAGGGTGCCTCACTTCCCGCGGCGCGATTGGCCTGCATGAGCCGGACGACCAGCGGCAGGATGGCCCCGCTGGTCATGCTGGGCGGCAGCACCAGATCGACGCCGGCGGCCGCGGTCTCGGCACCGGTGACCTCGTCGGCGCCGGCCACGAGCACGAAGCGCACCTCGCGGGTCCCGGGGTCGGCCTTGAGGATGGCGCAGAGCTCGTGGCCGTCCATGTCGTCGATGCGGGCCCGGCTGACGACGACGTCGTGGCGATTCCATTCGAGCATCGTCAAGGCGAACGAGCCGCTGGAGGCGATCGTCACCTCGGCGCCCCCGGCCGCCAGTGTGTCCTTGAGCGCGGGAGCCCTCCGGAGATCGGGATCGACCACCAGCACCTTCATGACTTCGCCTCCGCGCCGCCGGGCAGCGCCAGGGATTCTATGAGCCTCACGAACACGTCCTCCGCGACCGGCTTGGTCACGTAGTGGCTGACGCCGAGCCGGCGGGCGAGGGACTGATGCTTGGCGCCGGAGCGCGTGGTCAGGATCACGATCGGGAGCTCCCGCATCCCGGGCCGACGCCGCACGTCCTCGAGCAGCTCGTAGCCGTTGAGGCGGGGCATCTCGAGGTCGGTCACCATCACGTCGAATGACCGCTCACCGAGTCGGGTGACCGCGTCGGCGCCGTCGCTGGCGGTGGTGACGTCGAACCCGGCCTTCTCGAGCATCTGGCCGACGAACCTCCGCACGCTGATCGAATCGTCCACGAGCAACACGCTCCCCTTCCGGGCGGCCGCGTGACCAGCGCCCGGTCCGTGACCTCCGAGGTCAGCCCGAGCGGCCGTCCGGTCCTGACGGGCGCCCGCGGCCGGCGCACCCGCCATCGCCAGCTCGCCGAGGCGTACCGCATCGAGGAGCAGGGTGACCCGGCCGTCGGCCGAGACCGTGGCGCCGCCGTAGGGCCCGACACCCTCGAGAAACGCGCCCAGCGGCTTCACGACGATCTCCTCCTTGTGCAGCAGCTGGGTCACCGCGCACGCGAAGAGCCCGGCCCCTCCGCGCAGGACCAGGCTCGGCTGGACCCCGCTCGGCGTGGCCGGCAGGCCGAGCACGCGATCGAGATGAAGCAGCGGCAGCCAGCGGCCCTCGACGAACGCGGCCTCGCCGTCCGGTCCCATCCGCCGCGACTCCGGCCCGAGCGCGGCGATCACGTGCACCGCGTTCAGGGGCACCGCTAGCAGCTCGGGGCCGACCCGCACCAGCAGCGCCTCGGTGACGAGCACGGTGAGCGGCAGCCGCAGCGTGAAGCGGGTGCCGGCGCCGGGCACGGTGTCGACGTCGATCTCGCCGTTGAGGCGGCCGACGTTGGTGCGCACCACGTCCATGCCGACGCCGCGCCCGGCCGCCGTGGTGACCTCGGCCGCCGTGCTGAAGCCGGGACGGAAGATCAGCTCCAGCGCCTCCCGGTCGGACAGCGCCGCCGCCATCTCCGGCCGCACGAAGCCCTGGGCGACGGCCTGCCGGCGGAGGCGCTCGGCGTCGATGCCGCGGCCGTCGTCGGCGACCTCCACCACGACGAAGGCGCCCCGGTGGCTGGCGCTCAGCGTGACCGTCCCGGCGGCCGGCTTGCCCCGGGCGCTGCGTTCCTCCGGCGTCTCCAGGCCGTGCACGACCGCGTTCTGCACGATGTGCAGCAGCGGATCGACGATCTGCTCGATGATGCTGGCGTCCAGCTCCACCGACTCTCCGCTCGTCTCGATGCGAACGCTCTTGCCGGCGGCGCGAGCCGCCTCCTGTCCCTGGCGCACGAAGCGCGTGTACAGCGGTGCCGATCGGCACGAGCCGGGCGCGGCCGAGCCCCGCCCGCACCTCGCCCGGTGAGACGATGCATGAGGCTCAGATCCTCCCGCCCGGCGCGGCCCAGGCCGGCGACCTCCGCCTGCACCTCGGCGATGTCGGAGGCGATCTCGGCCACGCTCCGGGCGAGCAGCGTGAAGTCGTCGTAGCGGTCGAACTCCAGCTCGGCGAACAGCTCGGAGACCGAGCGCGGCGACACCGCCGGCGCCGGGGCAGCCTCGGCGGTCCGGTGGTCGGGTGGCCGCGGATCGAGGTGGCGCCGCTCGAAGTCGCTGACGGCCTGGCCCAGGCGGGCGCGGCTGGCGAAGAGCACGTCGCCGAGACGATCGAGGTCGCCGAGGCGCCGCTCGAGCCCACTCCGCGCCACCACCAGCTCGCCGACCAGGTCCATGAGACCGTCCAGCCGCTCGAGGGCGACGCGAATGGTCTGGCGGCGGCGTGGGGCGCTCGCCTCCCGCGGAGCCGGGCGGGCCGGCCGGAGCGGCGGCAACGGCGACGGGGCCGGCGGCGCTTCAACGGGCGGCGCCGGCGCATCGGCAGTGGCGGCCAGGATCGCGGCGACGCGCGTGCCAACGCCGGCCACCGCGGCCGTGAGATCTCGCGACGGATCGCCGGCCGGGTCCAGCATGTGTCGGAAGGTGTCGACTGCGATGAGGGCGGCCTCGAGTACGGCGGGCGTCAGCGGGGCCTGGTGACCGCGCACGGCGACCAGCAAGTCCTCGAGGCCGTGGGCGAGGGCGCCGATAGGCGTGCAGCCGACGACGTAGGCGGCGCCCTTGAGCGTGTGGACCGCGCGGAAGAGCGCGTCCAGCTCGGCATCGCCGGAGCCCTCCCGCTCGAGGGCGACGAGCGCCGCACTCATGGCCTCCAGGTGCTCGGCCGCCTCGGGGCCGAAGTACGTGAGCACCTCGTCGCCGTCGGCGAAGAAGCGGAGCAGGTCGCGACGCACCGGGTCGGCGTCGAGGGCGGGCGTGGGCCGCGGGGGCCGCACCGTGCTCGGCGGCGCCACCGTCTCCTCCGGGCGGTGATGCTCGATGGCGTCCAGCACCGACTTGAGTGCGCCCAGCCGAGCCGTGAGCTCGGCGGCGGCCGCCCGCCGCTCGGACGCCGTCGCCGCCTTCAAGGGCTGCAGACCCCGCTCCACCTCGTCCGCGAGCGCGGTGACCTGCCGGAAACCCTGCAGGGACGCGGCGCCCTTGAGCCGGTGGGTGACGACGAACAGCTCATCCCAGGCCGGCTCGGTGCCCGCAGCCAGCCGGCCGATGCCGTCCTCGATCGCGGCGAGGGTGTCCCACGCCTCCATGAGGAAGATCGACCGGAGGAATTCCTGATCGGTCGGCTCGACCATGTCGGGCGTCAGGCCGCCAGCTTGAACCGTGACAGACTCCGCGTCAGCTCATCGGCCAGCTTCACGAGATCCTCGACGGTCTTGCGGGTCTGCAGTACGGCCTGCTCGGTGTTGACGGCGACCTGGGCGATGGAGTGCATGGCCCGGGCGACGCCCTCCACGCCGTCGGCCTGAGCGGTGCTGGTCCGCGAGATACCCTGGGCCAGCTCGGCGGACGAGGTCGACATGCCGGCGATCTCCTTGAGGTGTTCCTCGGCACGGATGGTGACCTGGTAGCCGGCCTCGACCTCGCGCGTGCCCTCCTCCATCGCCATCACCGCCTCCTGCGTCTCCGCCTGCACGGTTCGGATCAGCCCGGCCACGTCCTTGGTGGCCGTGGCGGCGCGCTCGGCCAGCTTGCGGATCTCGTCGGCGACGACACCGAAGCGCAGGCCGGCCTCGCCGGCGCCGGCCGCCTCGATGGCAGCGTTGAGCGCAAGCAGGTTGGTGTGGGAGGCGAGCTCCTCGATCAGGTTGACGATCGCCGAGATCTCGAGCGAGCGGTCGCCGAGCCCCTTGATCTTCTTGGCGATGACCTGGACCTCGCCGCGGATCCGCTGCATGCCGGCCAGGCTGTCGCGCACCGCCTGGTCACCCTTCCGCGAGGCCTCCAGCGTGTGGCGGGCGGCGCCGGCGGCGGACTGGGCACTGGTGGCGACCTCACGCACGGCGTGGCTCATCGCCTCCATCGTGCGGCTGACCGTCGTGATCTCGCGGGCCTGGGCCTGGGCACCGTCGGCCATCTGGTCGGTGGCCCCGATCATGTCGTTGGCGTTCGCCGCCACCCGGAGGGCGGCGTGGCGCACGTCGGCGAGCAGGGCGGCGATCTCCTCGACCATCACGTTGATGGAGTCGACCACGTTGCCGAGCACGTCGGGCGTGACCTGGCCGCGTCGGGAGAGATCACCCTGGGAGATCTCCATCACCGTGTCCAGGAAGGTCTGGATGTTGCGCTGCAGCTCCTCGCGCTTGCGCTTCTCCTCGTCCCGCTCACCCTCGGTCATGACCTGAGAACGCAGCCGGACCACCGTGTCGTTGAAGGTATGGGCGAGCTGGCCGATCTCGTCGCGGGAGGTCACCTTCACGGTCTCGCCGAGATCCCCGCGGCCCACCCGCTCGGCCACCCGCACGATCTGGGCGATCGGCCGGGTCAGCCTCCGGGCGAAGACGGCACCCGCCGCCCCCGCCACCGCGGCCACCGTCACGAAGACGGCCAACAGGAACCAGCCCGAGCGAGCAGCGGCAGCGTCGATGATGGCGCGGTCCATCCCGACGCGGACGGTGCCGAGGGTGCCACCCAGCATGGGGATGCCGATGTCGATGATGCGCCGGGAAGTGCCGGTCACCGGATCCGCATACTCGATCTCGCGCACCTGCTTGACGGTGTCCCCGGGGACGAGGTTCTTGTCGACGATGTCGGGCGGCACGAACGGCACGAAGGTGTGGGCAATCTGCGCCTTGTTCGGGTCGTACACCATGACGTAGGCCACACCGCTGATGCCGGCGAACTGGTCGATCAGAGCTTGTACGGTCGAGGCGTCGCGGGTCAGGATGAGATCGACACCCGACGAGGCCAGGCTGTTCGCGATGGCGGTGCCCTTGGAGGTGAACTCCTCGGTCATGCGGTGCCGCAGGGTCTGCACCGAGACGAGCCACGTCACCGCTGCCAGCGGGATGAGCACCGCGGCCAGGAACAGGATGACCTTGGACTGGAGGCCGAATCGTAGCTTGCCGCTCTTCATGACCCGTTCCCTCTCAGGCCTGCATGGCCAAGGTCCAGTCGGTGATGGGCACCCACCGCTCGCCGTCGACGCGCGTGAAGTAGACGCTGTCGAGTCCCTGGTGACGTTCGGGGCCGAAGGTCAGGGCGGCGCCGATGCCGAGGTCGAAGCCCTTGAGCGACTCCAGCGCCTGCCGGAAACCGGCCCGGGTCGGACTCGACCCCGCCCGCCGGAGCGCCTCCACCACCACGCGCGCGTTCACGTAGCCCTCCAGACTGATGAAGCTGTAGCGCTGGGGAACGTACTTGTCGTCGCGAAGGGCGGCCGGCAGCGTGGGGTTGTAGCGATCCATGAGACCGCGGTATTCGACCACTCCGGGCAGCGAGAGGTCGTCGTAGCTCGGCACCACCTGGGAATTGACCAGGGCCCGGGTGTAGTCACGGCCCGTCGTCTTGCCGTGCTGGATGAGCAAGCGGAGCATGGCGTCGGAGCCGACGAAGGAGACGTTGGAGATCGGGACCGTCCAGCCGAGGTCGCGGGCCGTGCGCACGAAGGCGCCGCAGCCCTGGTAGGCCCCGGTGCACAGCACGGCGTCGACGCCGGCGCGGCGGAGGGCGTTGACGGCGGGAGCGACGTCGTCGTCGAAGCGGGCGCCGCGCTGGTAGGTCGTCTCGGCGGCGACCCGGGCGCCGCGCCCGGCCAGGGCCCGGGTGACCCCGTCGGTTCCGCTGCGTCCGTAGGCGTCGGCCTGGGAGTACACGCCGAGGTGCCGGGCGCCCATCTGCCAGAACCGGTCGACGAGCGCAGCCATCTCCTGCCGGTAGGAGGCGCGCACGTTGAACACGTGCTCGACGTAGGGCGCCTCCCGTTGCGGCTGGGCGCCGGTGAAGTTGCCGACCAGCACCACCCCATTGTCGGAGTACCGCTTGATGACCGGCAGCGCGCGGGTCAGCGTCGGCGTGCCCACGTAGTTGGAGAGGAGAAACACCGACTCCTTCTCGAGGAGCTGGATCGTGTTGCGCACGCACGGCAGCGGCTCGTAGTTGTCGTCGAGGCCGACCACCGTCAACGTGCGCCCGTGCACGCCGCCCCGGGCGTTCACCTCGTCGTAGTAGGCCTGGGCCCCGCGGTAGAACTCGGTGCCGAGGCCGGCCGCCGTGCCCTTGAACGCCGCGCTCATCCCGATCCGGATTTCCTTGCTCGTCACGCCGGGGGCACTGGCGCTCATCGGCTCGGCCGGGACCCACCGGCCGGCGCCGGTGGGCCGGCGACGTCTCGGCGGTGGCCGCGACGGCGTGGCCCAGCGTGCCGGGCACCAGCGCGGCGGAGAGCAGGCGAAGGACGGCTCGTCGCTGCATCCTCATCCTCCTGAAACGGGAGTCCACTCCCGCCGAATCGCCCCCAGCAGGGCGCGGGCGTCGAGCAAGGTCGCCCGCCCGGCCGGGCCCGCGATGAACTCGCCCACAGCCAGGTCACCCTCGCCGGCGGGCTGCGGCTGCACGTCCTCCAAGGCGGTGAGGCCGAGCACGCCCTCGATCACGACGGCCGCCCGCTGGTCACCATCGGCCACCACCAGCGCGCGATCGCGGCGGTTGTGAACCGGTAACCCCAGCAGCGGCCGTGCCTCCACTACCGGCAGCACGTTGCCGCGCAGGTTCATCACACCGAGAACGGCCGGGGGGGCGCCCGGCACCGGCGTGGTGGCGTCGAGCACGACCACCTCGCGCGCGTCGGCGACGTCCACGGCGAAGGGGCGGCCGCCCAGCATCACCACGCAGGCGCGGGCGGCCGGTGGGGCCTCCGGCGAGGGGACGGGCGCGCCCAAGACCGGCGTTTCAGCGGACAAAGCGGCCCACCATGCTCACGAGCTGGTCAGAGGTGAACGGCTTGCCGAGATAGTCGTCGGCGCCCTGCCGGCGGCCCCACGCGCGGTCGCTCTCCTGGTTCTTCGACGACACCAGGACGATCGGCGTACCACGCGTCGCGGCGTTGCGCTTGAGCGAGCGCAGCAGCTCGTACCCGTTGCGCTTGGGCATGACGATGTCGAGCAGCAGCACGTCGGGACGCTCGGCCGTGACCTTGTCCTCCAGCGCGTCACCGTCGATCAGCGTGACGACGTCGTGCCCGGCTCCGCGCAGGATCGACTCCATCAGCTTCAGCTCGGAGTAGGCGTCGTCGACGACCATCACCTTCGCCATTGGCTCCTCCCGCACCGGCGCACGCCCGGCACGTTTTGCGCGAGCCCGCCTCAGGTGCAACGGGACTGCCAAGCGGGGGGACCTGCCGGTGTGCGGAAGGCGAACAGGACAGGCCCTGACAGTGTTGATTGGCGGTTGTCTGCGCCGTCGGGACACGGCCAAGGGCCGGTGCGGGGTCCCGGCGCGCCAAATCGCCCGCGTCCGTGCCGCCCCTGTGTCGCGAGCGTGGACGGAGTGACATACTATGTCGCCATGACGACACCGGCTCCGCTCACGGAACGCGAGACGCTCGAGCGGTACGAGAAGCGCGGCGCGCTGCTCCGCGGCCACTTCCGGCTGACGTCCGGCTTGCACTCCGACGTCTATCTACAGTCGGCGCTGGTGCTCCAGCACCCCGAGGAGGCCGGCATCCTCGGCGAGGGGCTGGCGGCGGCCTTCCGCGAGGAGCACCCGCAGACCGTCCTGGCCCCGGCGATCGGCGGAATCCTCGTCGCACACGAGGTCGCCCGCGCGCTGGGCGTCCGTGCGCTCTTCACCGAGCGCGAGGACGGCGTGATGCGGCTGCGGCGCGGCTTCACGCTGAGTCCCGGCGAGCGCTGCCTGGTGGTGGAGGACGTCATCACGACCGGCGGCTCGACGCGCGAGGTCGTGCAGTGCGTCGAGATGCTCGGGGGGGTCGTGGTCGGGGTCGGGTCGCTGATCGACCGCAGCGGCGGCGCCGCGGCGTTCGCGGTGAGGCGGGTGGCGCTGGCGACGGTGACGGCTGCCACCTACCAGCCGGACGCCTGCCCGCTGTGCAAGGCGGGCAGTCAGGCCACCAAGCCCGGCAGCCGTACCTGACGGTCGCCTCGCCCGCGTCGAACCGGTGAGCAGCGACGGCCGGCTCGAGTACGAGCAGCGGGTCAACCGGGTCATCGATCACGTCCGCGAGCATCTCGCCGAGCCGCTGCCTCTGGCCGAGCTAGCCCGGGTGGCCGCGTTCTCGCCGTTCCACTTCCACCGAGTGTTCCGGGCCATCACCGGTGAGACGCTGTTCGGCTTCATCCAGCGGCAGCGGATCGAGAAGGCCGCCGGCGCCCTGCTACTGCCCGGCAGTCCAAGCGTCCTCGCGGTGGCCCTCGATCATGGGTTCGCCTCGGCCGCGACCTTCGCCCGGGCGTTCCGGGCCCACTTTGGGATGAGCGCGACTCAGTGGCGGGCCGGCGGCGCCGCACGCTGGCGCGCCGGCCACGCTCCCCGGCGCAAGCCAGGCAAACAGCTTCGCAAGCCGCGCAAAGCACGGCGCCCCGGCCGGGTGGACACTCATCGTAGCCATCGCAAGGAGGGCACGATGAGCATCCAGGTCAAGGATCTTCCCGACTACCACGTCGCTTACATGCGCTACGTCGGACCCTACGGGCCTCACGGGATTCCCGCACTGTGGGACCGCTTGATCGCCTGGATGGAGCCGCGCGGCCTCTGCACGCCGGCCCGGATCCGGCTCGGCATCGGCTACGACGACCCGTCGATCACCGCGGCCGCCCAGTGTCGCTACGACGCGTGCGTCGTCGTGCCACCTGACTTCGTGGGTGACCGGTGGGTCAACGTGACGGACGTCCGGGGTGGCCGCTACGCAGTCACCGAATTCGCCGGCACCGCCGATGAGATCGAGGGCGCCTGGAACAGCATGTTCAGCGCGTGGCTCCCCGGCAGCGGCTACGCGCCCGACGACCGGCCTTGCTACGAGATCTATCGCGGCGAGGCCAAGACGAGCGCAACGACGCACGAGTTCCGGTGCGAGCTGTGCCTGCCGGTGAAGCCGCTGTGAGGCTGGCCCGGCGAGGACCGGTGAATGGACGCGCTAGTACTCCGGCGGCGCGTAGACGGTCACGAAGAACAGCGGCGTCGTCCCCGGGTTGCGCACGTGATGGTTGGCACCGGCCGGGATGGTGACGAGCGTGCCGGCGGCGGCCGCGTGCTCGCGGCCGCCGATCCGCACCACCGCCTCGCCCTCGATCACGTAGACCACCTGGTCGCCGCCGTGTTCCTCGGGGGGGCCGCCGTCGGCGCCGGGGGCGATCGTCATGACCGCACACTGCGTGCGCGAGGTCTGCTGGAGCACGCGGAAGAACTCCCCGCGATGGCCGAGGATAGAGGCGACCTGCGCACGGTCCGAGGTCTTCATTGGATGAACACTCCGTTCTGCCAGAGCACGACGCCGAGCCACAGCAGCTGGCCGGCGACGAATATGGCCAGCCCCTGCTGGCGCCCCTGCCGCGTCTGCACCCGATACTGCCAGACGGCCCCGGCCACCGCGAGCAGGGCGAACAGTGTCCCGTCATAGATCGCCAGGCCGTAGTGGTTGACCATTCCCCCCACGAAGCCCCACAGCACCCAGGCCCCCAGCCACGCCGTGACCACCGAGACGAGCGCCGACGGTCGCGAGCCACCCCGCCCCGCCATCCGGGCGGCCCGGTGCGCGAGCAGGCCGAGCAGCACGGCCAGACCACCGGCCAGCCACACCCACCGCTTCACGCGCGGCCGCGGTACTCCGGCCGCCAGCGCAGCAGCCGCATCTCGACCTGCTTGATGCCGAGCGCCATCACGATGCCGATCACGCCCAGCGCGATCAGCGCGACCATCATGTCGGCGGCGTTCAGGGTGCCGAGCGACTGGATGATGAGAAAGCCGAGGCCACCGCCGGACTCCCCTCCGAGAAACTCGCCCACCACGACGCCGATCAGCGCGAAGGAGATCGAGGGCGTCAGCGAGGCGAACGTCCACGCCAGCGCCGAGGGCACGATGACGGTGCGCATGATCTGCCGGTCGGAGCCGCCCAGGAAGCGCGCGGAGTGGATGAGGTCGGCGTCGACCGAGCGGGCGCCCTGGAAGGTGTTGAAGAATACGATGAAGAAGACGATCGTCCACGCCAGCACGACCTTGGCCAGCAGTCCGAAGCCGAAGATCATCGTGATGAGCGGCACCAGCGCGATGCGCGGCAGTGAGTTGAAGGCGATGATGTAGGGCGACAGGATCCGGGCCAGCCGGTCGTTGCGGCCGAGCACGAGGCCGGCCGCGAACCCCGTGGACACGCCCACCAGGAAGCCCCACAACGTCGACTGCACGGTGGACAACGCCATCTGCCAGATGGACAGGCGGACCTGCCCCCCGGCCAGGTACGCGAAGCGCTTGGCGATCAGCGAGGGGCGGCTGATGAAGAACGGGTCGATCCAGTAGAGCCCGGGCGTCCGCGAGATCGCCTTGATGCCGGTCAGCCACTCCCAGGCGCCGACCAGCACGACCAGGATGGCCAGCCGCCACAGCAGCACGCGCGTGCGCTCACTCATCACGCCCGCCCCGCGAACTCTTCTCCGAGCACGTGCCAGAGGGCGCCGTACTCACGCGCGTACTCGTCGCTCTCGCGCAGCTCGATCACGTTGCGCGGGCGTGGCAGCCCCACGGCGTGGACGAGCTTGATCCGCCCGGGCCGGCGCGTCATGACCACGACCCGGTCGGCCAGCGTGATGGCCTCCGACAGGTCGTGCGTCACGAAGACGACCGTCTGGTGCCGCGCCTCCCACAGGGCCAGCAGCTCGGCGTGCAGGTTGATCTTGGTGTGAGTGTCGAGCGCGCCGAACGGCTCGTCCATCAGGAGGATCTGCGGCTCGACCACGAGCGTGCGCATGAGCGCCACCCGCTGCCGCATGCCCCCCGACAGCGTGGCCGGGAAGGCGTCCTCGAAGCCGGCCAGGCCGGCCAGGGCGACGGCCTCGCGCACCCGGCGCTCGCACCTCGGCCCGCGGCACCCCGCGATACTCGAGGCCGAGCGCGATGTTGCGGGTGACGGTGCGCCACGGGAAGACGGTGTCCTTCTGGAAGACGTAGCCGACCTGGGGCGGTGCCACTCCCGCCACCCGGGCGCCGTCGATCTCCACCGCGCCCGCCGTCGGCGTCACCAGTCCCCCGATCATGTTCAGGATGGTGGACTTGCCGCAGCCCGACGGCCCCACGATGGCCACGAACTCCTGGTCGAAAATCTCGAAGGACACGTCGTCGACGGCGGCCACCGCGCGGCCGTCGTCGCGGAACGTCTTCGTCAGGTCGCGGATGACGATGCGGGCGCGCTTCACTCCGTCACGACTTGTACTTGGCCTGGGCCTTCTTCACGAAGGACATGGTCGACGGCCCGGGCGTAGGGGATCGCCTTGTCGATCGCGGTCGGGATGAACACCTTGAGGCCGTTGTCGTAGTCCTTCTCGGCGATGAGGAAGTCCCAGTCGAAGATGGTCTTGTAGTAGCGGACCGACTTCAGCACGTCCTCCCGCGTGAAGGTGTCCATGTACGGCTTGTAGAGGAGCTCCACGATCTCCTCATCCTTGGCCTTGCGGATCCACTGCTGGGCCCGGTAGCAGGCATTGACGTAGGCCTGGACGAGGTCGGGCGACTTCTCGATGGTCTCGCGCAGCACGTAGCCCACCGTGACCGGGATCGGCCCACCGAAGACGCGGTTCCACGCCTTCTCGTCGAGCACGTCGTAGATGGGGCGGCCGAACCCCTCGGTCTCGGCGGCGAACTGCCACTCGGGCACCGCCATGATCGCGTCGAACTTGCCGGCCTTGAGCCCGCCCAGCATGGTCGTGGAGGCACCGCCGCCCACCCACTCCACGTGCTCGTTCACCGGCTTGCCGTCGGCGGCTTTCGTCCCGCTCAGGACGTACACGCCGTAGACGTAGGTTCCGGAGCCGATGGCGGTCGCCGCCACCACCGCCTTGCGACCGACCAGCTTGGCGTCGGCCAGCGCCTCGACCGACTTCACGCCCTTGTCGTACAGCTCCTTGCGCACCACGATGTTGGCGTAGGAGCAGCGGGTGTCGGTCGCGAAGAGGATGGCGGTGTCGCTGCCCTTCTCGGTGGTCTTGAGCGGGTGGTTGGAGTCGCCCAGCCCGAACATGGCCTGGCCGGCCGTCAGCGCGTTGATCACGCGGGCACCGCCCCCGGGGACGATGAAGCCGGGGACGCTGACCCCCTCGTCCTCGAAGAACTTCTTCTCCTTGGCGACGAGGTGCTGCCCGTAGACGAACGTCGACACGCTGTGGGCCAGCGTGATCGTTCTCGCCTGCGCCCGGGCGGCGCGCGGCCAACCGGCGGCGAGGCCGGCGCCCACCCCGGCGGTGGCGAGAAATCTCCTGCGAGTCCAGCTCATTAGCACTCCTCCTCGGCGGATCATAACATATTGACACTACAGAGAATTTCAGCCATTCTGGAGCACTCGATGGTTCGGAGCATGACCGGGTTCGGGCGCGCGGAGGTGCGCGGCGACACGCTCGTCGTCACCGTCGAGGCGCGCTCGGTCAATCATCGCCACCTCGACGTCGCCCTCCGCCTACCCCGCACGCTTGCCCCGCTGGAGATGGACGCGCGCCGGCTGGTCGCCTCGCGCCTGGAACGCGGCCGCGTGGACGTCAGCGTGCAGGCCACCGCGGTCGCCGAGCAGGCCTCGCAGCGGCTCGTGACCGACGTCGCCCTCGCCCGCGAGTACGTCGCTCGCGCCCGGGGGCTGTCCGCCGAGCTGGCCGATCTCGGCGTCACCGGCAGCCTCACGCTCGAGTGGCTGCTCCAGCGCCCCGGCGTGCTGCGGATGGAGGAGGCAGAACAGACCGAGACCGTGGTGCCCTGGCCCATTGTCGAGCAGGCGCTGGGGCGCGCGCTCGACGAGCTGGTGGCCCGGCGTACCGCCGAGGGCGAACGGCTGGCCCAGGAGCTGCGCGACCTGCACGCCGAGCTGGCCGCCATCGTCGCCACCATGGCCGGCCGGGCCCCGGCCGCCGTCGCCCGCCGCGAGCAGCGACTGCGCGAGCGGCTGCACGCGCTGCTCGGCGCCGCCGGCGTCGACGAGACGCGCGTGGTGACGGAGGCCGCCGTGTGGGCCGACAAGGGTGACGTCAGCGAGGAGCTGGCCCGGCTGCGCGTGCACCTGGCCGAGCTGGCGCTGGTCCTCGACAAGGGCGGTGCCATCGGCCGGTCCCTCGATTTCCTCCTCCAGGAGCTCGGCCGCGAGGTGAACACCGTGGGCAGCAAGTCCGACGACCTCGAACTGAGCCAGGCGGCGCTGGCCGGCAAGGGCGTGCTCGAGAAGATGCGCGAGCAGGTGCAAAATCTTGAGTAGCCGGAACGGCTCGTCGGTGCGACTCATGAACGTCGGCCACGGCAACGTGGTGGTGGCCGGGCAGATCGTCGCCATCGTCGCCCTCGACTCCCTGCCGGTGAAGCGGCTGATCGAGGGGGCCAAGGGCAGCACCAAGCTCATCGACGCCACCAACGGACGGCGCACGCGAGCCGTCATCGTGACCGAGAGCGATCACCTGATCCTCTCGTCGCTGGAGCCGGCTACCCTGGCTCAGCGTCTGGCCACGGATCGGGGCCCGGCCGAGTGATCCGTCGCCGGGGCACCCTGTTCGTCGTGTCGGCGCCGTCGGGCGCCGGCAAGACGACGCTGTGCCGGGAGATGCGCCAGCGCCTGCACGACCTCGCCTACTCCGTCTCAGTGACCACGCGGGCGCCGCGCCCGGGCGAGATCGACGGCACCGACTTCCGCTTCGTGAGCGAGCCCGAGTTCCGCGCCATGCTCGACCGCGGTGAGCTGGCCGAGTGGGCGACCGTGCACAGCCAATCTGTACGGCACGCCGGCGATGCCCCTGGAGACGGCCCTGCGCGACGGCCGCGACGTCCTGCTCGACATCGACACCCAGGGCGCGGCCCAGCTCCGGGCGCGCTACCCGGAGGCGGTGCTGGTCTTCATCGTGGCGCCCTCGATGGCCGAGCTCGAGCAGCGGCTGCGCGAGCGGCGCTCCGATCCCGAGCGCGAAATCGCCGGCCGGCTGGAGCGGCGCCCGCCACGAGATCGCGCTGTGGCGCCGCTACGACTATCTGATCGTCAATCGTGACGTCAAGGAGGCCATGGAACAGCTCGAGTCGATCATCCAGGCCGAGCGCTGCCGCATGGCGCGCCTGGCCCTCACCTTCCCCGACCTGGAGGTACCGAACTGATGGCGTTCCCCTCGCTCGAAGAAGCCCTGAACAAGGTCTCCAACCGCTACCTGCTCGTCGTGCTGTCGGCCAAGCGGGCCCGTCAGCTCAATCGCGGCGCCCAGACCCGGGTCGAGATCCAAGCACAAGAAGCCGACCAGCGCGGCCCTGGAAGAGATCGCCGCCGCCAAGGTCGAGTACCGCGTGAAGGACGAGGGCGAGACCGAAGGGATGAGCGTCGCCCTCGACGGCCGGGAGATCATCCTCGGCGTCACCGGCTCCATCGCCGCCTACAAGGCGGTCTACCTGCTGCGCGAGCTGACGCGGGCCGGCGCCCGCGTCACCGTGTGCCTGACCGAGCACGCGCGCGAGTTCGTGGGGCCGCTCACCTTCCGCACGCTCTCGGGCCGGCCGGTGCTCACCAGACCTGTTCGACCCGCAGAGCGACGCGGCGGTGGAGCACGTGGCCCTGGCCGAGCGGGCGGCGGCCGTGGTGGTGGCGCCGGCCACCGCCAACCTGCTCGGCCAAGGCCGCCCACGGCATCGCCGACGACTTCCTGACGACGCTGCTGCTGGCCGCCCGCTGCCCGGTGATCATGGCGCCGGCCATGGACGGCGGCATGTGGGAGCACCCCGCCGTGGCCGCCAACGTCGCCACCTTGCGCGCCCGCGGCGTGGTCGTGCTCGAGCCCGACGCCGGGGCGCTCGCCTCCGGCCTCAGCGCGCGCGGCCGCCTGCCCGAGGTGGACGTCATCATCGAAGCCATGCTGAGCGCCCTGACCCCGGCCCGCGACCTCGCCGGCGACCGGGTCGTGGTGACAGCGGGGCCGACGCGCGAGCCCATCGATCCCGTCCGCTACATCTCCAACCGCTCGTCGGGCCGCATGGGCTATGCGCTGGCGGCCGCGGCGGCGCGACGGGGCGCCCAGGTCACGCTCGTCTCGGGCCCGACCGCGCTGGCGCCGCCGGCGGGTGCGGCCTTCGTCCCCGTGCAGACCGCCGAGGAAATGCGGGAGGCGGTCCTGCATCACGCCGAGCGGGCGAGCATCGTCATCAAGGCCGCCGCCGTGGCCGACTACCGGGTGCAGCGGCCGGCCGACCAGAAGATCAAGGGCAAGCGCGATCTCACGCTCGAGCTCACGCCTAATCCCGACATCCTGGCCGAGGTGGCCGCCCGCGGGCGAGGCGGCTTCATCGTGGGCTTCGCGGCCGAGACAAACGACGTTGTGGCCAATGCGCGGGCCAAGCTCGACGGCCAAGGGCATCGACCTGCTCGTCGCCAACGACGTGAGCCGCCGCGACATCGGCTTCGACGCCGAGGACAACGAGGTGCTGCTGATCGACCGCTGGGGCGGCAGCCGGGCGCTGGCCCGGATGCCGAAGCCCGCGGTAGCCGACGCCATCCTCGACGAGATCCTGCGCGCTGCGCGCCGCTCACCCGGCGCGAAAGGCCGTCCACTGAGCGACGATCCGCGGGCCGCGCTGGCCGACGCCCTCGGCGACCTCGCCGCCACGCTTCGCTTCCACCGCGACCTCGGCGTCGAGAGCGTGCCGATCGGCAGCGACTTCTTGCAGTCGCCGGCCGAGGCGCTGCGCGCGCAAGAAGCCCGCTTGCAGGGCTGCAAGCAGTGCAAGCTCTGCGAGGGGCGCCACTCGATCGTGTTCGGCTCCGGCAACCCCGAGGCCGACCTGGTCGTGATCGGCGAGGGCCCCGGCGCGGACGAGGACGCCCAGGGGCTACCGTTCGTCGGCCGCGCCGGCCAGCTCCTCACCAAGATGCTGGAGTCGGTGAAGCTCACGCGCGACGAGGTCTACATCTGCAACACGGTCAAGTGCCGCCCGCCCGGCAACCGGAATCCCGAGAGCGGACGAGCTGGCGGCGTGCGCGCCGTTCCTGGCCGAGCAATTCGGCGTCATCCAGCCGAAGGTGATCCTCTCGCTCGGCAGCGTCGCGACCCAGGCCCTGCTCCGCACGAGGGAGCCGATCGGCAAGCTCCGCGGGCGCATCCATCCCTACGGCGCCGCCATCCTGGTCCCGACCTTCCATCCCGCCTTCCTGCTCCGCAACCCCGGCCAGGAGTACAAGCGCATGGCCTGGGACGACCTCAAGCTCGCCAAGCGGGAGTACGACCAACGCCGCACCCGGTAGCGACCAGCCGCGATGTGAGGAACGAGCCAAAAGGCCCGAAACCACAGAACCCGGGGCCGCTTCGCAGAGAACAACGGAGCCGAAAACCTTCTACGGCGGGCCACCCACGCTTCAAGCCGGCCCCACGCTCCAATACAGAAGCTCGAAAACCTTCTATGGCAGGCCACCCACGCTTCAAGCCGGCCCCACGCTCCAATACAGAAGCTCGAAAACCTTCTATGGCAGGCCACCCACGCTTCAAGCCGGCCCCACGCTCCAATACAGAAGCTCGAAAACCTTCTATGGCAGGCCACCCACGCTTCAAGCCTGTCTAACGCTCCAATACAGTGATCGCCGAGGTCGCCTTCGATGCGCCGGTCGACCATCCGTTCTCGTATCGCGTCCCACCCGGTCTGGCGATCGCCCGCGGCCAGCGCGTGATGGCGCCACTCAAGGGGGCGCGGCGCGTCGGCGTGGTGCTGGCGCTGCGCGAGGGCGACGAATCAGCCCTCAAGGCCCTGCTCGGCGCCGTGGACCGCACGCCCGTGCTCGATCCCCCGCGCCTCGAACTGGTGGCGTGGATCGCCCGAGAATCGCTGTCGACGGTGGGCTCGACGGCCGCGGCGCTGCTGCCGCCGCCGTCCGAGATCACCGGGCGCGGGGTCGAGCGCCCGCCGTGCCGCCGCCGGCGCTGCCGGGCCGGTCGAGCTCCTCGTCGGCGCCGGTCGCGAGCGGCGGCTCCTCGAGCGGATGATCGACGCGCCCAGCGCGCTGCTGATCGTGGCCGACATCGAGGCGGCGGCGCGCTGGGCCCAGCGGCTTGCCCGCCGCGTCGCCGTCGCGCGGCTGGACTCGGGCGCCGCCGAGGCGGCTCGGGCAGAGGCGTGGGCCCGGTTCGGCGACGGAACGGCGCGCGTGGCCATCGGCACTCGCTCGGCGCTGCTCGACCCCACTGCCGCCCGGCGCCCTGCTGGCCCTGGTCGACGAGCACGAGGCGGCCCACAAGCCGCCGGGCCCGCCGCGCATCCACTCGCGGGACGTCGTGCTGGAGCGCGGGCGGCGCGAGCGCCTGCCCGTGTTGCTGACCGCCGCCACGCCGAGCGTCGAGCAGTGGTGGCGAGCCACCGATCGCGGCGGCGTGACGATGGCGCCGCCAGCGCCGGGCCCGTGGCCGGCCGTGACCATCACCGATACCCGCGGGATCCTCCGCCGCGAGCCGCTGACGCCGCCGCTGGCCCGGGCCGTGCGGGAGACGCTGGCGGCGGGCCGGCGCGTTCTTCTGCTGGTGAGCCGGCTCGCCTCGTCACTGGCCTGCGACGAGTGCGGTGAGATCGTGCGTTGCCCGGAGTGCGCGCTGGCCTTGACCTACACGCGGGCGGGCGCGACGCTGACCTGCCGGCTGTGCGGCACCGCGGTACCCCTGATGGACACGTGCGGGCACTGCCGGGGCCGGCGGCTGTCGCCCTTCGGCTGGGGCCTCGAGCGCGTCGAGCACGCAGTGCGGCGGCGCTTCCCCAAGGCGCGCGTGGCCCGCTGGGACCCGGAGGCCTCGCGCGGGGCCAAGGGCGAGGCCCAGCGGGCGGCGGCGGCCGCCGCCGAGATCGTCATCGGCACCCGAGGCGCTCTCCGGCTGTTCGGCCCCGCCTCGCTGGGGCTGGCCGGCTTCGTCTCGCCCGACCAGCTCCTGCGCATTCCCGATTTCCGCGCGGGCGAGCGGATGTTCGCGCTCCTGTGGGCGGCGGCGGAGCGCGTGGGCGCGCAGGGTGCGCTCGTGATCCAGTCGCAGAACCCCACCCACTACGCGCTGGACGCGATCGCCCGCCAGGAGCTAGCCGCGTTCTATCGTCACGAGATCAAGTTTCGGGCCGAGCTGGGGTATCCTCCGTTCCGTCGGCTAGCGGTGGTGACGGTGCGGGGGGGCGACACCCCCCGACTGGCCGACGAGGTGGCGGCCGCGCTCCGTGCTTCGCCGCGCCTCGTCGTCTATCCACCGGTGGCCGAGCGGCGCGAGCGGGCGCGACGCATCGTGGTGAAGGGCGACCCCGAGCTGGCCGTGGTGCTGGCCGCCGCGATGGAGGACTTCCGGGGGCCACGCCCGCGAAGCCGCGGTATCATTGACGTGGAGGTGGATCCGGTCGAATGGCCGTCCTGAAAGTTCGCCGCTACGGCGACCCGGTGCTCCGGCGTCGCGCCGCTCTCGTCGAGGCCGTGACCCCCGAAGTCCGGCGTCTCGCCAGCGACATGATCGAGACGATGTACGACGAGGTCGGCATCGGGCTGGCCGCACCCCAGGTCGGCGTCTCGACGCGGCTGATGGTTGTCGGCGACGAGGAGGGCCGCGGCGCCCAGGTCCTCGTCAATCCCACCATCAGCGCCCAGGGCGGCAAGGTGACGGCCGAAGAGGGCTGCCTGTCGCTGCCGGGTGTCTTCGCCCAGGTCACGCGCTCGGAGTGGGTCACGCTGGAGGCCCAGGACCTCGAGGGGCGGCCCGTCGCGGTCACCGCGCGCGGCCTGCGGGCGCGCGTGTTCCAGCACGAGATCGACCACCTCGACGGCGTGCTGTTCATCGACCGGCTGGAGCCCGTGGTGCGCGACCGGATCAAGCGCCGGATCAAGAAGGAAGGGTTCGCCGAGGACAGCGCCCACCGCGCCTTCGCGCTGTAGTCCGCTGAAGCTCCTCTTCTACGGCACACCGGACTTCGCGCTCCCCGCGTTCGAGGCGCTGCGCCGCCACCACGACATCGTCACCGTCGTCACCCAGCCCGACCGGCCCGCGCACCGCGGCCAGCGCCTGACCCCGCCGCCGGTCAAGACGGCGGCGCTGGCGGCCGGCCTGCCTGTCCTGCAGCCGCGCGCGGCTGCGTGATCCGGAGTGGCCGGAGCGGCTGCGCGCGATCGGCACCGACTCGCCGTCGTCGTCGCCTTCGGGCAGATCCTGCCCCAGGCCGTGCTCGACGCGCCCGACCCGCGGGTCGATCAACATTCACGGCTCGGTGCTGCCGCGCTATCGCGGGGCGGCGCCCATCCAGTGGGCGATCATCCGCGGCGAGACCGTGACCGGGATCACGACGTTCCAGATGGACGCCGGCATGGACACCGGGGCCATGCTGCTGACCGCGGCGACCCCCATCGGCCCCGAGGAGACGGCCGGCGAGCTGTCCGAGCGGCTGGCCGTCCTCGGCGCCGAGGTGATCGTCGACACGCTCGCTCGGCTCGACACGCTGACGCCGGTGCCGCAGCGCCACGAGGCCGCCACGCTGGCCCCGCGGCTGAAGAAGACCGGACGGCGCTCTCGACTGGCGGCAGCCCGCCCGCGACCTCGTCGAACCTCGTCCGCGGCTGCAACCCCTGGCCGGGCGCCACGACGCCGACCGCGGGCGGCACCCTCACCCTGTGGCGCGCGCGGACCGTGGGCGGCACCGGCGCGCCCGGCACGCTGGTGGCGCACGAGCGCACGCTGGCGATCGCCGCCGGCGAGGATGCGGTGCTCCCGCTGGAGGTGCAGCCGGAGAGCCGTCGGGCCATGGGGTGGGACGAGTTCCTGCGCGGTGCGCGACTCGCCGCCGGCCACCGGCTCGAGACGCCGTGAGCGCGGCGTCCGGGCGCCGGCCCGCGCGCCGCGAGGACGCCGCCCGCAGGCCCGCCACGGCCCGCGCCGTGGCCGCGCACGTGCTGGAGCGTGTCGAGAGCGACGCGGCGTTCGCCGACCTGGCGCTCGACGCCGAGCTGCGCCGCCGCGCGCTGCCGCCGCGCGACGCCGCGCTGGCCACCGAGCTGGTCTACGGCACCCTGCGCTGGCAGCGCTACCTCGACTGGATCCTGGCCCCCCACTCGCGGCGGCGGCTGCCCGCGCTCGACGCGCGGGTGCGGGTGCTGCTGCGGCTCACGGCGTATCAGCTCGCGTTTCTGGAGCGCGTCCCCGCCTTCGCAGCCGTGAACGACGCGGTGAGCCTCGCCCGAGGTGCTCCCGGCGTGGCCGAGTACGTCAACGCGGTACTGCGCGCCTTCGCCCGCCGCGGCGCCGCCGAGCGCGAGCCGCCGCCGCCCCGCGATGCGCTGGAGGCCCTGGCCACGCGCTGCTCGTTTCCCACGTGGATGGCCGCGCGGTGGGTGACCCGCTACGGCGAGGCCGACGCCGAGGCGCTGATGCGGGCGCTGAACGGAGCGACCGCCATTCACCGTGCGCGCCAACACGCTCCGGGTGACCCGGGAGGCGCTGGCCGCGCGCCTGGGCGCGGAGGAAGCCGCCCAGACGCGGCCCACCGAGCTGGCGCCCGAGGGCCTCGTCGTCGAGGGCGGCGGCGATCCCGGGCGCTGGCGGGCCTTCGTCGAGGGCGCCTGCGTGGTGCAGGACGAGGCCTCGATGCTCATGGCGCGGCTGCTCGAGCCCGCGGCCGGTACGACGATCGCGGACGTCTGCGCGGCCCCGGGAACGAAGACGACGCACCTGGCCCAGCTCATGGGTGACCGCGGCCGCGTGCTGGCCTTCGATCCCCAGCCGGGGCGGCTGGCCCGCGTGAGCGAGGTCGCCGCGCGACTCGGCGTCACGATCGCCGAGGCCATCGAGGGGCCGGTGGAGATGCTGGCCCCGCGCTGGGCCGGCGATTGCGACGGCGTGCTGGTGGACGCGCCGTGCACCAACCTGGGTGTGCTGCGCCGCAATCCCGAGGTGAAGTGGCGACGGCAGCCGGCCGACGTCGTCGCCGCCGGCCAGCGCCAGCGCGGCATCCTGGCCGCGGCGGCCACGCTTGTGCGGGCGGGCGGGCGGCTCGTCTACGCGACCTGCTCGCTCGAGCCGGAGGAGAACGACGAGGTCGCGCGCGAGTTCCTGGCCACTCATCCCACCTTCGCGATCGACCCACCCGCCGGGGCGGCGGTCGCACCCGACGCGGCGGGTTTCGTGCGCTGTCTGCCTCACCACCACGGCACCGACGGCTTCACGGCCATCCGCTTCCGCCGGCACTGACGCCGTTTGCGGTATAACAAGGACGTGATCAAGATCGCGCCCTCGATCCTGTCCGCCGACTTCGGCATCCTGGCCGAGGAGATCGCCCGGGTGGAGGCGGCGGGCGCCGACCAGATCCACATCGATGTGATGGACGGCCGCTTCGTGCCGAACATCACGATGGGGTTCCCGATCCTCGACGCCATCCGCAAGCGCACGCGGCTGCCGCTCGACCTGCATCTGATGATCGTCGAGCCCGAGAAGTACCTGGCCGAGTTCGCCGCGCGCGGCGCCGACATGCTCACGGTGCACGTCGAGGCCTGTCCCCACCTGCAGCGCACGCTCGTCAGCATCCGCGAGCTGGCCGACAAGCGCGGTGCCCCGGTCCGCTCGGGCGCGGCACTGAATCCGGGCACGCATCCCTCGACGCTCGACTACGTGCTCGACGACCTCGACCTCGTGCTGGTCATGTCGGTGAACCCGGGGTTCGGTGGCCAGAAGCTCATCCCGGCCGTGTACCCGAAGATCCGTCAGATCCGCAGCCAGCTCGGTACCCGCGCGGTCGACGTGTCCATCGACGGCGGCGTGAAGGTCGAGCACGCGCGGCCGCTGGCCGACCACGGCGCCTCCATCCTCGTCGCCGGATCGGCCGTCTTCGAGGCCAAGGATCCCGCGGCGGTCATCAAGCAGATGCGCAGCGCGGCGGGCTAGCGCTCCCCCGGCGGGAGGGGCAGGCCTGCCCTCCCGCTCACCTCGGCGTCGTTCCCAGCACCCACGGATCCGTCAGGCTTTCCCTGAATCCTCCGGCCATGTATCGGGCTCGAACAGTTGGAGGTCGGTCATGGGGATGCGGGTGGCGGAGGTTTGGCGCTATCCGGTGAAGTCGCTGGGGGGCGAGCGACTGCAACGGGCCGAGGTCACCGCCAATGGGATCGCTGGTGACCGGGTCGTGCACGTGCGGAATGGGCGGGGGCGCGTGGTGACGGCGCGCAATCATCCACGTTTGCTGGGGTTGCGCGCGACGCTCGGCGAGGATGGGGAGCCGCTGATCGACGGGCGGGCGTGGACAGCGGTGGAGTCGGCGGCGGCGGTGCGGGCGGCGGCGGGCCCCGGGGCCACGCTGGCCCGGCACGACGGGCCCGAGCGCTTCGACGTCCTGCCGCTGCTGGTGGCCACGGACGGCGCCATCGCGGCCCTCGGGGTAGACGGGCGGCGCCTGCGTCCCAACGTGGTCGTCGCTGGCGTACCGGGCGTGCTCGAGCGCCAATGGCCGGGCCGGCGGTTGCGCATCGGCGAGGTGGTCATTGCGATGGAGAAGCTGCGCGGGCGGTGCGTGATGACGACCTACGACCCCGACACGCAGGCTCAGGACCTCTCGGTCCTTCAGCGCATCGTCGACGACTTCGACGGCCGGATGGCGCTCGACAGCGCGGTGCTGACGGGCGGCACGATCGCGGTCGGTGACGCGGTGGAGGTCCTCGAGTAACCGCGCAGGATTGACGCGCGCCACGCACAAACAGCGTGGGCGCCCGGTCGCCAAGTCATTGATTCTCCTGACTGCCACCACTGGCATCCGCCTTGCCGGACTATCCAGTGTGACCACGCTCCTGCGATGTCTGCGCACGCTGGGCTTTCGACGATGGGACCGCCGCACGTGCTGGCGTGATCTCGACTTCTGGGTCGCCCTGGCCACCCTGCTCCTGCCGTTCGGCTTCGTGCTTCAGGTGCTGCGCTGGGAGCCGATCCGCGCCCGCCTCTTCCCGTCCGCCGGCGCTCCCCGCGCGAGCGCCGACGCCGCACGCTGACCCGCGACACAGCACCCGGGCGGTACGCCGCCGCGGAGTTGAAATCTTCCGCGTAGTTGCGTAGACTTCGTGTTTCCATGTTCGATTCTCTCAGCACGAGACTGCAAACGATCTTCGACCGGCTCGGCGGCCGCGGCCGGCTGACGCGAGGAGAACATCCAGGAGGCGCTGCGCGAGGTGCGCGTGGCCCTGCTCGAAGCCGACGTCAACTTCAAGGTCGTGCGCGGCTTCATCGAGCGCGTGCGTGAGAAGGCCGTCGGCCAGGACGTGCTGAAGTCGCTGACGCCGGCGCAGCAGGTGGTCAAGGTCGTCCACGACGAGCTGGTCGAGCTGCTCGGCGGCAGCGGCCACCGCCTGGCGATGGCGGCGCACCCGCCCACCGTCATCATGCTGATCGGGCTGCAGGGCTCGGGCAAGACCACCACCGCCGCCAAGCTCGCCCGCATGTACGGCAAGCAGGGCCAGCACCCGATCCTGGCCGCCGCCGACGTCTACCGG
This sequence comes from uncultured Candidatus Rokubacteria bacterium, assembly GCA_963827505.1. Taxonomy (GTDB): domain Bacteria; phylum Methylomirabilota; class Methylomirabilia; order Rokubacteriales; family CSP1-6; genus AR5. The sequence goes on from CAWHBD010000003.1 coordinate 107,255, forward strand.
CCGGCCGCCCAGGACCAGCTCACGACGCTGGGCGGCCAGCATCAACGTGCCGGTGGTGGGCGGGCCGGGCGCAGACAGCCGATCGAGATCTGCCGGGCCGCGCGCGAGGAGGCGGCCACGCGGGGGCTGACGCCGCTGCATGCTCGACACCGCCGGCCGCCTGCACATCGACGAGGCGATGCTGGACGAGCTGAAGGCGATCAAGCGTGAGCTGACCCCGCACCACGTGCTGCTCGTCGTCGACGCCATGACCGGTCAGGACGCCGTCACCGTGGCCGAAAGCTTCAATGCCGGCCGTCGGCATCGACGCCGTCGTCCTCACCAAGATGGACGGCGACTCCCGGGGCGGCGCGGCGCTGTCGGTCCGCCACGTCACCGGCCGGCCGATCGCATTCGTGGGCGTGGGCGAGAAGACGGACGCGCTGGAGCCCTTCCACCCCGACCGTCTGGCCTCGCGCATCCTCGGCATGGGCGACGTGCTGTCCCTGGTCGAGAAGGCCCAGGCAGAACGTCGACCAGGAGAAGGCCGAGGAGCTGGCCCGGAAGATCCGCGAGGACAGCTTCTCGCTGGAGGACTTCCGCGAGCAGCTCCGGCAGCTGCGCAAGATGGGGCCGCTCGACCAGATCATGGACATGGTGCCGTTCGGCAAGAGGCTCAAGGGCGCGGCCGGCCGAGCTCGACGGCGAGGAGGCCGACCTGGCCCGCTTCGACGCGATCATCTCCTCGATGACGCCGACGGAGCGGACGCGGCCCGAGGTCATCAGCGGCAGCCGCCGCCAGCGCATCGCGCGCGGCAGCGGCACCAGCGTGCAGGACGTGAACCGGCTGCTCAAGCAGTACGCGCAGCTGCGCAAGATGATGAAGCAGTTCAAAGGCATGGAGGGCCGGCTCGGCAAGCTCAAGGGGCTGCCGGGGTTCCCGACCCTGCAGGGGGTGACGACGTGGCGGTAACGATTCGACTCCGACGTGAAGGACGAGCAAGCGCCGCGCTACCGCGTGGTGGTGGCGGACTCCCGCTCTCCGCGGGACGGCCGGTTCATCGAGGTGATCGGCCACTACAACCCGCTGACGCAGCCGCCCACGATGAAGATCGACCGGGAGAAGGCCAGCGCCTGGATCAGCAAGGGGGCCCAGCCCTCCAACACCGTGAAGAAGCTGATCGCGGTGGCCGCCAAGGCGGCCGTGGTCTAGGACGCCCGTGAGCGGGGCCGGGGACTCGTCGTCATCGGCGAGGTGACGCGGCCTCACGGGCTGCGCGGCGAGGTGCGGGTGACACCGCACACCGACCGGCCCGAGCGGTTCCAGGGGCTGGCCGAGTGCGTGCTGTGGGACGAGGCCACCGACGTGCGGTCGGTACGGCGCGTAATCGGCGCGCGGAGGCAGGGCGAGGCCGTGCTGCTGTCGGTGGCCGGCTGCGACTCGGTCGAGGCGGCGGCCGCGCTGGTGGGACGGCTGGTGGCGCTGCCCCGGGCGCAGGCGCTGCCGCTGCCGCCCGGCCACTTCTACCCGTGGCAGCTGGTCGGGTGCGCAGTGGTGCACCGAGGACGGCCGCGCCGTCGGCGAGGTGAGCGGCGTCGAGGCGTCGCCGGCCCACGACTTGTGGGTGGTGCGTGGCGCCGGGCGCGAGCATCTGATCCCGGCGGTGGCCGAGATCGTGGTCGAGGTCGACGTCGAGGCGCGGCGGATCGTGATCCGGCCGCCGGAGGGACTGCTCGAGCTGTAGGGCGAGCCGCGGATGCGCATCGACATCGTGACGCTGTTTCCGGGGATGGTGGAGCCGGTCGTCTCCGAGTCCATCCTGGGCCGCGCGCGCACCCGGGGGCTCGTTGACATCCGGGTGGTCAATCTCCGAGACTACGCGGAGGGTCGGCACCGGGTCACCGACGACTACCAGTTCGGCGGTGGCGGCGGCATGGTGCTGAAGCCGGAGCCGCTCTTCGCGGCGGTCGCGGCGCTGCGCACGCCCCCGGCTCGGGTCGTCCTGATGGACCCGCGCGGTCGGCGGTTCACGCAGGAGGTCGCGGCCGAGCTGGCGCGCGCATCGCACCTGATCCTCCTGGCCGGGCGCTACGAGGGCGTGGACGAGCGCGTGACGACGGGATTGGCCGACGAGGTGCTGTCGATCGGCGACTACGTGCTGACCGGCGGTGAGGTGCCCGCGCTGGTCGTGACCGACGCGGTGACGCGCCTGCTCCCCGGCGTGCTGGGGTCGGAAGGCGCGGCCGAGCGCGAGTCGTTCGCGAGCGGGCTGCTGGAGCCGCCGCAGTACACGCGGCCCGAGGAGTACCAGGGCGTGAGAGTGCCGGCGATTTTGCTGTCGGGCGACCACGCGCGCATCGCGCGCTGGCGCCGGACCCAGGCGCTGTGGCGGACGTGGCGGCGGCGGCCGGATCTGCTGACGCGGGCGCCGCTGGACGCGGACGACCGCCGCTGGATCGAGCGATTCGAGCGCGGAGAGACGCCGCCCGACGGCGACGCGCGCTGAGCCAGGAAAGGAAAGAGGAGCACCATGGACGCGATTCGGATAGTCGAGGCGTCGCAGCTCAAGAAGGACCGCCAGGGGTTCCAGCCTGGCGACCAGGTGCGCGTGCACGTCAAGGTCATCGAGGGCGAGAAGGAGCGGCTGCAGATGTTCGAGGGCACCGTCATCCGCCGCCGCGGCGAGGGCGGACGCTCCTCGTTCACGGTGCGCCGCATCTCCTACGGAGTCGGCGTCGAGCGCACGTTCCCCGTGCACTCGCCGCGGATCGATCGGATGGAGGTCGTGCGGCGGGGCCGCGTGCGCCGCTCGAAGCTCTACTACCTGCGCGAACTGGCCGGCAAGGCTGCCCGCCTGAAGGAAAAGCGCGTGGTCGTCGTGCCGGCTACCGCCACTACCAACACCCCCGACGAGTAGCGCCGCCCCGGCGTGTCGCCGACCGCGGCGCCGTACCGGTTCGAGGGTCAGGCCTGGCGGACGGGTCTGACCCGCATCGCCGGCGTGGACGAGGCCGGGCGAGGGCCGCTGGCCGGGCCTGTCGTCGCCGCCGCCGTCGTGATCTCGCCCGATCGCCGCGTCCGCGGCATGGCCGACAGCAAGGTGCTGCCGGCCGAGCGGCGCGAGGAGCTGTTCGCGCTCATCCACGAGCGGGCGGTGGCGGTCGGCGTCGGCGTCGTCGACCATCTCACAATCGACCGCATCAACATCCTGGAGGCCACGCGGGTGGCCATGGTCCAGGCGCTGGCCGCGCTCCTGCCCGTTGTGCCCGAGCTGGTCATTACCGACTTCGTGGCTCTGCGCAGCCTGGAATGTCCGCAGCGCAACCTGGTCGACGGCGATGCCCGCTGCGCCAGCGTGGCGGCGGCCTCGATCGTGGCCAAGGTGACGCGTGACCGGCTGATGCGTGAGATCGACGCCGAGTATCCGGTCTATGGGTTCGTGCGCCACAAGGGCTATGCGACGCCCGAGCACATCGCGGCGATCGATCGCCACGGGCTGTGCCCGCTGCACCGGCGCTCGTTCGTCAGTGAGTGGCGCCAGGGGCAGCTATTCGTCGAGCGACTCGACGTGTGAGATCCGGGGGCGCCGCAGAGGTGGACCGTGGTCGCGTGTCCGGTTGTCGCACCGTCGGAAAGATTGGACATTGTTTCGCCGGCCGCGCGGGGTAACCCTCGTGGCGTGACCGACAAGCGGCAGACGCTGGGGCGCGCGGCCGAGGATGCGGCCGCGCGCTTCCTGCAGGGCGCGGGCCTCGCCATCGCCGAGCGCAACGTCCGCTTCGCCGAGGGTGAGATCGACCTGGTGTGTCGCGACAACGGTGTGGTCGTCTTCGTCGAGGTCAAGTGCCGGCGGACGGGCTGGGATGAGGCGCCGGCGGCGGCGGTGTCCTGGCACAAGCAGCGCCGGCTCACGCGGCTGGCTCAGCACTACCTCAAGTGGCGACGCCTCGACGGCGCCCGCTGCCGGTTCGACGTGGTGTCCGTCACCGTCGATCCGGGCGGCGGCCTCGACGTGCGCCACGTCCGCTCGGCGTTCGACGCCGCCGGTGACTGAGCCCCGGCGCGCTTGACGAGGCGGCGCCGCCGCCGCATGCTGCCCTGTCGATGGCCCGCGAGTACCTGTTCGTCCAGGTCGACGTGTTCACCGACCGCATGTTCGGCGGCAACCCGCTCGCCGTGTTCCTCGACGGGCGCGGGCTCGCCGACGGCGAGATGCAGTCGATCGCGCGCGAGATGAACCTGTCGGAGACGACGTTCGTGCTGCCGGCCACGCGGCCGGAGTGTGCCGCCCGCGTGCGCATCTTCACGCCGGCCCGCGAGGTGCCGTTCGCCGGCCACCCGACTATCGGCACGGCGTGGGTGCTGGCGACCGAGGGCCGGCTGGGCGGTGCCGGGGCGGCGCTGGAGGAAGGCATCGGCCCGGTGGCCGTCGCGCTGGAGGGGCCGCCGGCGCGCCCCAGCTTCGTGTGGATGCGCCACCGCGACGCGATCTTCGGCTCCGAGGTCCTCGACCGCGCCGGCGTCGCCGCCGCGCTCGGGCTGGACGAGACGGACCTGCAGCCGCGGGCTCCCGTCTGCACCGGCACCACGGGCTCGCAGTTCCTCTACGTACCGCTCCGCGACCGCGCCACCGTCGACCGGGCCGTGCTCGATGTGACCGCCATGCGTCGGGCCGTCGACGCCGCGCCGCTGCCCGGGGTCTTCGTCTTCGCGGCCGAGCGGCCGGACAGCGCGTATTCGCGGATGTTCGCGCCGCACACCTCCGGGGTGCCCGAGGATCCCGCCACCGGATCGGCCAGCGGTCCCCTGGGCGCCTACCTGGTGCTGAACGGGCTGATCGCGCCCGGCGAGACGGTGCGGATCGTCAGCGAGCAGGGCACGCGGATGGGACGGCCCAGCTTCGTGCACATCCGCCTGCGCGCACAGGACGGCAAGGCGACCGACATCAGCGTGGGCGGCAGCGTGGTGCCGGTGCTCGAGGGGCGCCTGCGCGTCCCCTGAGGTACAATTCGGCGCTCATGACCATCCGCTGGGATATCTACCGAACCGCGCTGTCGTCGATCGCCGAGGCCGTCGGGCGTACGCCGCTGGTGAAGCTCAATCGCGTCACGGCTGGGGTGCGCCCCGCCGTATACCTGAAGATCGAGTGGTTCGGGCCGAGCGGCAGCCTCAAGGACCGCATCTACCTGTGGATGTTCGAGCGCGCCGAGGCGCGCGGCGACCTCAAGCCGGGCATGCGCGTGCTGGAGTGCTCGACGGGCAACGCCGGCATCGCCTGCGCGTTCGTCGCCGCCGTGAAGGGCTACCGCTGCACGGTCGTCATGCCGGAGGGCATGAGCGAGGAGCGCAAGAAGATCATGCGCGCGTACGGGGCCGATCTCGTTTTCACGCCGGGCGGCGAGAGCGACGTCGACCTGTCGCTGCAGCGACTGGTCGAGATCCGCGCGGGCGACCCGCCCGGCTACTGGGTGCCCGGCCAGTTCGACAACACCGACAACGTCGAGGCCCACTATCGGACCACCGGGCCCGAGGTGTGGGAGCAGACGGGCGGCGTCATCGGGGCCTTCGTGGCCTCGCAGGGCAGCGGCGGCACCCTAACCGGCGTGGGCCGCTTCCTGCGCGAGCGCGACGCGCGCGTGCGCCTGTACGCCGTCGAGCCGGAAGAGTGCGCGCTGCTGGCCCGGCGCGAGTGGGGGCCGCACGGCATCGAGGGCATCGGCGACGGTTTCATCCCCGACAACCTCGACGTCGCCCAGCTCTCCGGCGTCATCACCACGACGACCGAGGAGAGCCTGACGATGGCCCGCCGGCTGGCCGCCGAGGAGGGCCTCTTCTGCGGTGTCTCCACCGGCTGCAACGTGGCCGCCGCGCTGAAGCTGGCCGCCCGCCACCCCGAGCTGCCGTCGATCGTGACGATGGCCAACGACACCGGCCAGCGGTACTTCACGACCGCGCTGTGCGGCGAAGACAAGAAGGTGGACGTGCCGGTGCGCGACCACCCGATGGACCCGAAGACGCAGCGCGAGCTCGACCGCTACCAGGCCGCCTGGGAGATCCTGACCTGAACCCACGCGAGTACGACTTCGTCGCCGCCCGCCGCCGGCTGGAGGGCAAGGCCAAGTCGGCCGGCGAGAAGCTCACCAGCCTCGAGGACGCCGCCGGCCGCGTGAAGGACGGCGATCACGTCGTCGCCGGTGGCTGCCTGTTCACCCGCACGCCGATGGCCCTGGTGCGCGAGGTGCTGCGCCAGCGCCGCACCGGGCTGACGCTCTCCCGCAACCTCATGTGCACCGAGGGCGAGCTGATGATGGCCGCCGGCGCCGCCGAGCGCGTCGTCACCGCCTGGATGTCGATCGGGCTGCCGTGGGGCGTGTCGAAGGTCATGCGCCACTACGTCGAGACCGGCAAGGTGGCGCTGGAGGAATGGAGCCACCTGGCCTTCGGCTTGCGGTTCCGCGCCGCCGGCATGGGGGTGCCGTTCCTGCCGACGCTGACCATGCTGGGCTCGGACCTGATGGGCGTAGGCGGCATGAAGACGATCCAGGACCCGTACACCGGCGAGACGCTGGCCGCCGTGCCCGCGCTGTTCCCCGACGTGGCGCTGCTGCACGTGAGCCGGGCCGACCGCTTCGGCAACTGCCAGATCGACGGCTATCCGCACATGGATGCCGACATGGCGCGGGCGGCGACGACGGTGATCGTGACGACGGAAGAGCTGGTGACGGAGGAAGAGATCCGGCGGCGGCCCGACCGCACCGTCATCCCCGGCTTCGTGGTCGACGCGCTGGTGCTGCAGCCGTTCGGCGCCTACCCTCACGAGGTGTGGGGCCGTCTACCACGCGGACTTCGAGCACTTCGCCGAGTACACCGTCGACATCGACGCCCGCGGCGTGCCCACCGCCGTCGGCGACTACCTGGCCCGCTATGTCCACGCGCCGGCGAGCTTCGAGGACTACCTGGAGCTGTTCGGCGGCGAGCGCCTGAAGCGCGCCCAGGACGCGGCGCGCGAGCTGGTGCCGGGGCTATGAGCGTCACCGCCTCCGAGCTGCTGGCAGTGATGGGCTCGCGCCAGCTCAAGGACGACACGACCGTGTTCGCCGGCGTCGGCGTGCCGCTCCTGGCGGCCGCGCTCGCTCAGCAGCGCCACGCGCCGAAGCTGACGATGGTGATCGAGGGAGGGATCATCGGGCCGCAGATCCGACCGGGGCGGCTGCCGATGTCGACCAACGAGATGCGCGCGGCCTATCGCGCGCAGATGCTGCCGGGCATCACCGACACGTTCCTGTTCGCCCAGCGCGGCTTCCTGGACTACGGCTTCATGGGCGGCGCCCAGATCGACATGTACGGCAACATCAACACGAGCGTGGTCGGCAGCGACTACTGGAAGCCGAAGGTGCGGCTGCCCGGCACCGGCGGTGCCAACGACATCGCCTCGCTATGCCGCGAGGTGTTCATCCTGACCGCGCACGAGAAGCGGCGGTTCGTGCCACGCGTGGACTTCGTGACGAGCCCGGCCTGGCTCGGTGGCGCCGGCGCCCGCCGCGCAAGCGGGGCTGCTGTTCGGCGGCGTGTCGCGCGTGGTGACGACGCTCGGCATCTTCGGCTTCGACCCCGACAGCAAGCGGATGCGCGTGGAGGCCGTGCACCCCGGCGTGACGCTGGCGACGGTGCAGGGCGAGACCGGCTTCGAACTCCTGACGGCGCCGGACGTCGGCGTCACCGAGCCGCCGACCGATGACGAGCTCGCAATGCTGCGCGCGCTCGACCCCGAGCGGCGCTTCCTGGGATAGACGACGACCATGCCCGTGCACTTCGGCCTCGCCATCAAGAACTTCGTCGGCCCCACCGAGACTCCCGACATCGACGAGCTGTATCGCTACGCCGCCCGCGCCGAGGCGCTGGGCTTCGAGTCGCTGTGGGCGTGGGACCACGTCATCCTGGGCGTCGAGCCATCGTTTCCGATCCTCGACGCCGTGGGCATCCTGACCGCCATCGCCGCTCGCACCTCGACGATCAAGCTGGGCACCGGCGTGCTGGTGCTGCCGCTCCGCAACCCCACCGTGGCCGCCAAGGCCATCGGCACGCTGGACGTGATCAGCAAGGGCCGGCTGATCCTCGGCGTGGCGGCCGGCTGGTACGCACGCGAGTTCGATGCCGTCGGTGTGCCGTTCAAGCAGCGCGGCCGGCTCTTCGAGCGCAACTTCGAGATCCTCACCCGCCTGTGGACCGAGGATCGGGTGACACTGCAAGCCGACGAGTTCAACCTGCGCGAGGCCGTCATGCGCCCGCGCCCGACCCAGCGCCCGCGTCCACCCATCCTGATCGGCGGCTATGTCGACGCCGTCCTCAAGCGCGTGGCGACGAAGGGCGACGGCTGGCTGACGTACTTCTACACGCCGGAGAGCTACCAGCGCGGATGGGAGAAGATCGTCGGTTTCGCCCGCGAGGCCGGGCGCGATCCGACGACGCTCACCGGGACCAACCAGCTGGCCATCCTGGTCGGGAAGTCGCGCGCGGAGACCGAGGCGCCGATGCGTCAGTGGTTGCAGACCGAGTGGGACGTGGCGGCGTGGAGCGAATCGACCATCGAGCACGCGATCCGGGGGAGCGCGCGCGAGTGCGTCGAGCAGCTGCGGGCGCACGTGGCGTCGGGCGTCGATCGGATCATTCTGATTCCGTACCGGTATCAGTCGGAGCAGGTCGAGATCATTGCCAAGGAGATTCTCCCGGCGCTGCGCTGAACGCTCCGGGCCGATCCCCTGCCACCCAGCAGACAATAGATCCTTCCCGGGCTTCCGAGGCTACTGCCCGTCTGCGTGTGAAGTTGCTAGACTGCGAGCCATGACAGGGTTCGGCAGAATGGGCCGGTCGGCCGAGACGTCCGCACGCCTCTTGATGCTACTCGCGATCCTGGCGACGGCGACGGCGTGCGCGTCGCGCCACACAGTGGCGCCCCAGCCGCTTGGACGACCGAGTCCAGCGCATGAGCACCTCGTGGCCACATTAGCAGAATGCGTCACTGTTCTTGGCCCAGTGCGCGAGTTGCCCGTCGTGGAAGCAGTCACGTCGAAGCCAACGGCGTCGGCGAGCTGATCCTGCTATCCAGTTCCGGGGTTGTCTCCGATGGCTACTACCAACTGGCTTGGCGTTCAGCGAGTCAGCGGATTGGTCTACATCGTTCAGGTCGGGGGCATCGCTGGCGCTCAGACAGTGTTTGGTCCTTTCAGCGCGGAGCATGGTTGCCTAGCCTTCCCTCACCGAGACCGACCACCAATGCTCATGGAGCTCGCGTGACCGTCGCGCTGGTCAGGACGGGATGTCTAACAGGTCGCTCGAGTGGTCCGGCATGAACCGGCCTCGGCGAGCATGGTCTGCGTCGTGGAGAACATTTTTCAGGACGGCGAATGGTCCATCCTCGAGTGGCAGGACCCGGTGGGATTCAGAGGATGTGGGTTCTTCCACGTTGTCGGTGGGCAGATCGTGTTTCAGCGCGGCTACTGGGACAAGCTCTCGTTTCTGCGCGCACACGGACTACCTTTGCCAGACACGAGGAGCGGGGCGGAGAAATGGGCATGAAGAAGAGCGGGGCGCAGAAAAGCAAGTCTCCTTCTCAGCTGATTGACGCGAGAATCAAGGAGCTCGGCGACTGGCGGGGCAAGATGCTCAGCCGGCTCCGTACCTTGGTCAAGGAAGCCGATCCCGAGGTCGTCGAGGAGTGGAAGTGGAGAGGGGTTCCGGCGTGGTCGCACAACGGATTGATCTGCACCGGCGAGACGTACAAGAACGTCGTGAAGATGACCTTCGCCAAAGGGGCGGCTCTGAAGGATCCATCGGGACTCTTCAACTCCAGCCTTGACGGGAACACCAGGCGTGCCATCGACTTCCACGAGGGCGAGAAGATAGACGAGCAGGCGTTGAAGACTCTCGTTCGCGCCGCCGTGGTTGTGAACGGTGCGTTGCCGAAGCGTGCGAGGGACTCTGGAGTGGGGGACATACGGTGATTGCCGGCGCGAGATACGGCTTGAGCCACGCTCGCATGTTTCGCGTCGCTCTGCTGATCACGTGCTGTTTGGCCTTCACCTCGGGTGCGGCCAACGCCTGTGATGGGCCGCGCGAAGTGCGCGACGCTACGTTTGCGTCGATCAAGGCGTTCATCCACACCAAACAGATGGCGGTGCTGACCTTCGGTGGCTACTCTGGCGCCCAGTACGAGGCGCCAGAGGCATTGCTGGAGCACGCCTCACACGTTCTCGACCGGCACGACTCTGCAAGAACATTGATCAATATCGGAGCCACGGCAGAGGGCATCGGGGCGGTCTACGAAATCGCGAAGAAAAAGGGCTTCACAACAATGGGCATCGTCTCCACTCTTGCCCGCGAAGAGCGCGTTGCCCTCTCCAAGTGCGTCGACTATGTGTTCTTTGTCAAAGACCGTACTTGGGGAGGGCAGGTTCCCGGAACCAACCATCTCTCGCCCACCTCGGCAGCAATAGTTGAAAGCGGCACGTCATTCGTCGCCATTGGCGGAGGCGATGTCACCAGAGATGAGATGCTCGCGGCACGCCAAGCCGGAAGGCCCGTCACCTTCATTCCGGCTGACATGAATCACGAGATCGCTCGAGAGAAGGCGCGGAAGAGAGGCGAGGCCGAACCGACCGACTTTCGAGGTTCCGCACATCGTGCGCTCGCTCCGGGTACCTGAGCCCTAGGCTCGGTCATGAGCAATCCTGTCCAGCGCATCGATCACGTCATTGCCGTGGTCGAGCACTTCGACGTGGCACGGCGGGTGTGGATCGAGGCGGGTTGTCCGGTGGTCTATGACGGAACTGTCTCGACCCACCAGGCTTGCTGCGTGTCGATCGGAGCGATGAACCTGGAGCTGCTCTCGGCTGAGGCGTTCGACGGTTGGCCGGCGCTGGCGAGTTGGTGTGCCCGGGCTGGACGTCGGTTTGGGCTCCAGGCGGTGGCGTTGGACCCGGGCGATCTGGATGCTACGGTGACGGCGTTGCGTCAGCGCGACTTGGCCGTCAGTGAGCCGCGGGAGGGACACCTCGTCGCCCCGCCGCATAGGCTGCCGGCCGCTCGCTGGCGGATCAGCTATCTCGATGGGCTAGCCGGTCTGCTCCCTGGCCTGCCAAGCTTTCTCTGCGAGTTCGTGTCGCCCAGCGCACATCTGGGGGGCACGTTGCCCGACAGCCCGTTCCAACTGGTCGAGTTGTGCCTGGGATGCGTCGATCCAGAGGCGACCGTCCAGGGCTGGCAGGGCACAGTGGGGGCTGCGTACGTGCGTGAAGGGAATGGCTATCTGGTACGGCTCGGCGATACCCCGATACGGGTTGTGCCCGGAGAGGGCCTGACGGTCGTGGTGAAGAGCCGAGGCGATGGACCGCCGAACGAAAGGTTGGCGGCAGTGGTGCCGGGTGTTCGGTTTGCGCCGATGGACAAGTAGCGAACACCATCGCGAGAGACTGAAGGAATCCGTCCACGGCCCGGTGTAAGCCCGGCGCCCGCTGGGAGAGCCTGAGGGTGAAGAAGGTCGCGGTCTTCGGGAACGCCGGTGCCGGCAAATCGACGTTGGCTAGGGGGTTGGCAAGTCTCACGCGCCTCCCTCTTTACCCATTGGACATGATCCAATTTCGCGCCGGTGGGGCCAAAGTCCCGCACGGTGAGTATCTGAAGGCCCACGCAGAGCTGGTTGGGCGTGATGCATGGATCATTGATGGCTTCGGTTGCTTGAGATCAGCCTGGGAGCGTTTCTCAGCAGCAGACACCCTGGTCTACATCGACCTGCCACTACTCACACACTTCCGGTGGGTAACGAAGCGCTTCCTCAAGGGGCTCTTCGTAACCCCCGAGGGCTGGCCCGAGGGCAGTCCGATGTTCAGCAGCACTATCCACAGCTATCGTGTGCTATGGCTTTGTCATCGGAACTTGACCCCGAAGTACCGAGAGCTCATTTCCGAGGCCCGGTTTCAGAAGCGAGTCCACCATCTGAGGTCGCCGCGTGAGATCAGTGCCTTTCTGAACGCCGTGAGATCGGAGGCTCGGGGTGGCGCAGATGACCAGACCGGTTGACTGCATCGCCTGCCCGGGCACCATGGCCACGAGGTGAACATGAAAGTACTTGTGAAGAGCGCTTGGGGTTCCGACGATCCAACCAAGTCAGCGTTCCCGTTCTTGCACGCGAACGCGCTGGCCGAGGCCGGCCACGCCGCACAGATCTTTCTGCTCGGCGAGGCCGTCTCCCTGATGCGTGATCCGGTAGCGGCCGCCATCGTGCCGGTGGGCTGGCCACCGCTGGCGGAGACCCTGCGTGCAACCGTGGCCCTCGGCATACCAATTCATGTCTGAGGTGCTTGTTCAAGGGCTCGTGGAGTCCTTGAGACGGACCTGGCGGGAAAGAAAGCCTCGTTTGCCAATCCGGCGATCTTCGTCCAGCTCATCGAGTGGGCGGACAAGCTGCTCACTGAATGATGGCGCCGCCCGCCGACCATGACGACTGGGGAAGCCTGGGACTCGGGTGACGCCTACGAGCAGTACGTTGGACGCTGGAGCCGGACGGTCGCGGCCGAATTCCTTCGCTGGCTGGCGCCTCTTCCGGGCCTCGCGTGGGGCGATGTCGGCTGCGGTACGGGAGCATTGGTCTCCACCATCCTGAGCCTCGGTGAGCCGTCATCGATCCACGGGATCGACTCGTCGGAGGGCTTCGTGTCTCAGGCGCGGCGACGCATTGGAGACCCGCGGGTACGCTTCGAAACTGGCGATGCGACGCGCTTGCCGTGGGAGTCGGCGGTCTGTGACGTGACCGTGTCTGGCTTGGTCCTCAACTTCGTTCGCGACCACGAATCCATGACGCGAGAGATGGCCAGGGTCACAAGGCCGGGCGGGCGGGCGGCGGCATATGTCTGGGACTATGCCGGTGGCATGCAGATGATGCGGCACTTCTGGGACGCCGCCGTGGCGGTGAGCCCGAACGACGCCAGGCTTGACCAGGCCGAGCGATTCCCGCTTTGCCAGCCGGGGCCGCTCCAGGCCCTGTTCGAGCAGGCGGGGCTGAAATCCGTGAGGGTTCGCGCCATCGACATTCCAACTGTCTTCCAGGACTTCGACGACTACTGGAACCCGTTTCTCGGCCGTACAGGCGCGGCCCCGACCTATCTGGCCTCGGTTGGCGGCGAGGTACAAGAACGAATCCGGCAGTACCTCGAGTCGCGCCTGGCGTCGACGCGCGGTGGGCCGATCGAGCTGACCGCCCGGGCATGGGCGGTTCAAGGAATCGTTTGACCGAACCACGCCGGCCACCCGCTTGCCGAACCGGCCTCGGCCCGGCTATGGTGAACACCCTCGGAACGGGGAGCCGGCATCGGGTGCCGGGTGGATGCCTCGAACTCGGTCAGGAGACGGCCATGAAGAAGAAGGGCGCGAAGGCGAAGAAGAGCGGGAAGACGCGTGATCTCTCGGTGAAGGCCGGCAAGGGTAGTGATGTGAAGGGCGGGCTCAGCAACATCAAGATGCGGCAGTGACCATGTAGGGTCAGGCGACACTCGTGCCCGCCGGACGTGTGACGCCTGACCCCACCCGCCTGGCTCGCGTGTACGCCCGGATGCGCCGGGACGTGGCCGGCGTCCGCACCATCGCGGTCACCGGCACCAAGGGCAAGACCTCCACGACCGAGTTCATCGGCCAGCTCCTGCAGGCGGCCGGCCTCCGAACGGCCATCTCCACCACCGAGTCGGCGCGGATCGGCGCCCGCCGGCTGACCCCGTGCGAGCACCTCGGGGACTTCGCGGCCTTCGTGGCCTCCACCCGCCGCGCCCGTGTCCAGTGCCTGGTGGTCGAGTTGTGCTCCTCAGCCCTGACGTGGAACGTGCATCGCGGGCTCGACCTCGACGCCGCCGCATTGACCAACATCGGCACCGACCACATCTCCAACCACGGCAATGTCCGCAACTACGTGGCCGTGAAGGCCCGGCTGTTCCGGGACCTGCGACCACGGCCGGCCAGCTCGGCGCCGGTGGCGATCGTGAATGCCGACGACCCTCACGCGAGGGACTTCCGGCGGCAGATCGCCCCCGGAGTGCACCTGACCTCCTACGGGCTGGGCGCCCGGACAGGGTGGCCTGTGGGCTGGCGACGTCGTCCACGGCCTCGACGGCACCTCCTTCACGGTCCACGGCCTGGCCGCGCGCCCCCTGCCCTGCCGCACGCGCCTGCACGGCGACTTCAACGTCGCCAACGTTCTGGCAGCGCTCGCCGGCGCGGTCGCCCTCGGGGCCGATCCGCACCAGGCGGTCGCCAATGCCGCCGCCCTGGCACCGCCCCCCGGCCGCTTCCTGATCGTCGCCGGCGCCTCCGCCCGCCATCCGGCCGCGGTGGTCGACTACGCGCACACGCCGGAGAGCGTCGGCTCGGCCCTGGAGACGGCGCGCGACCTCTACCCGCGCGGCCGGCTGCACGCGGTGTTCGGCTGCGGCGGCGACTGCTACAAGGCCAAGCGGCCGCTGATGGGTGCCATCGCCGCCCGTGCCGCCGATGCGATCACCGTGACCAGCGACAACCCTCGTACGGAGGACCCCGGGCCATCGCCCTGGCCATCCTGCGTGGCATCCCGACCACCCGGCGGCGGGGCGTCCGCGTCGACCTCGACCGGGCCCGGGCGATCGGGCAAGCTATCGCGGAGGCGCGCGGCGGCGACGTGGTCGTCCTGCTCGGCAAGGGAGCGGAGCGGACGCAGGAGGTCGACGGCCGGACCTACCCGTTCTCGGACACCCGGGTGGCCCGACAGGCCCTCGCCCGGCGGCCACGGTGATGAGCGCGGCGGCACGGACCCGGCCGTTCCTCACCGCCGAGTGGCGGCACCTGGTCATGCTGAACTACGAGATCGATCCCGCCGTCCTGGCACCGCTGGTGCCGAGCGCCACCGAGCTGGACCTGTGGCAGGGCCGGGCGCTCGTCAGCGTCGTCGGCTTCCGGTTCCTCGGCACCCGCGTGCTCGGTCTGCCGGTGCCGCTCCACACCGACTTCGACGAGGTGAACCTGCGCTTCTACGTTCGCCACATTCCACCCGGCGGCGACGCCCGCCGCGGCGTGGTCTTCGTGCGCGAGTTCGTGCCGCGCGTGGCCATCGCCAGCGTGGCCTGGCTGGCGTACAACGAGCCGTATCGGGCCGTGCCGATGCGGTCTCGGCGCTGGTGGCCGAGGGCTCACCGGTCGTCGTCCACTCGCCACGCCGGCTCGTGAGCATCTGAGCCATGGCCCGCAACGTCGAGATCAAGGCCGCGGTCCCCGACTTCACACGGGTCACGGCGGCGCTGGCCCGGCTGTCGCCCGGGCCCGGCGAGTCGCTGGTCCAGGAGGACACGTTCTTCCGCTGTGGGCGCGGTCGCCTGAAGCTGCGGCGGTTCTCGGCCACGGCCGGCCAGCTGATCTACTACGAGCGGCCCGACCAGGCGGGGCCGAAAACCTCCGAGTACACGCTGGCGCCAACTGCGGATCCGGAGCGGCTCTGCACGGTGCTGGCCGCCGCCCACGGCGTTCTCGCAGTGGTGCGCAAGCAGCGCACCGTCCGCATGGTGGGCCGGACGCGCGTGCACCTGGACGAGGTCGAGGACCTCGGCCGCTTCGTCGAGCTGGAGGTCGTGCTGGAGGACGGGGAGCCGGTCGAGCGCGGTGTCGCCGAGGCGCGTGACTTGATGACGGCCCTCGGGATCGAGGAGGATCAGCTCGTGTCTCACGCCTACGTCGATCTGCTGCTCGCGGCGGCGCCGCGATGAGCGACCGCGCCGCGGAGTTCGCCCGCGTCCTGCGCCTGGAGCCCGGGCGCACCGCGCTGCTCGTGGTGGACATGCAGCGCGGCTTCGTCGAGGCCGGCCAGGCGATGGAGGTGCCGTCGGCCCGGGCGATCGTGCCGGTCATCGGCGCGCTGCTCGACGGCTTCCGCGCCCGGAACCAGCCGGTCGTGTTCACCGAGTTCACCTACTCGCCGGCAGTACCCATCCTGGTCGGCCAGCTCCATCCCGAGCATCGCCCGGCCGCGCCCGGGGCGCCGCGCGGCTTCGGGCTGCCATCCTCCTCGTGCCTGGAGGGTGACGCCAGCGCCGGCACGATCGACGCGCTGGCGCCGCGGCCGGACGAGCTGATCATCCGCAAGCGCTGGTACGACGGCTTCGCCGGCACCGAGCTGGACGGCGCCCTGCGCGCCCGTGGCATAACCTCGCTGGTGTTGACCGGGACGATGACGGATATCTGCGTGCTATCCACCGTGGTCGGCGCCTTCAACCGCGAGTACCGCATCTCCGTGGTCGAGGACGGCGTGGCCACCCTGTGGCCGGAGATCCAGCGGGCCACCCTGGACATCGTGGGCCGGGCGTTCGGACGCGTCGTACAATCGGGCGAGGTCCTGGCGACCATCTCGGGCTGGTAGGGAGAGCGATCCATGCGTGAGCCGCTGCGGTTCTCGGGGGTGATGCCGGCCAACATCCTGCCGTTCAAGGCCGATCTGTCGATCGACGAGCCGGCCTACCGTCGTCACCTGCGCTGGCTCGCCGACACCCGGGGGGTCACCGGCCTCGTCGTCAACGGCCACGCCAGCGAGGTCTCGTCGCTGAGCCGGGACGAGCGGAAGCGCTCGCTGGCCGTCGCGCTCGACGAGGTCGCTGGGCGGTGCCCGGTGATCGCCGGCGTCTACTCCGACGGCACCGCCGAGGCCGTCGAGCTGGCGCGCGACGCAAAGGCAGCTGGCGCGGCCGGCGTGCTGGTCTTCCCGCCCACGCTGTTCATGTGGGGCGCCCAGCTCAAGCCGGACATGGTGCTCCGCCACTTCGTCGAGGTGGCCGGGGTCGGGCTGCCGATCATCGTCTTCGAATACCCGCCCGCCTCCGGCATCGGCTACGCGCCGGAGACCCTGGCGACGCTGGCCGCGATCCCCCAGGTGGCCGGCGTCAAGGACTGGTCGAACGAGATCGTGGCCTTCGAGCGCAACCTGCGCGCAGTCCGCGCCACCGGGCGACCCGTGGCCATGTTGTCGTCCTTCACGATGTCGCTGATGGCCAGCTTCCTGCTGGGCGCCGACGGCGCCATCTCCGGCATGGGCAGCGTCGCCGCCGACCTGCAGGCCGAGCTGTTCGAGGCGTGCGGCAAGGGCGACGTGGACGGCGCGCGGCGGATCAATGACCGCCTCGATCCGCTCGTGCGAGTCTTCTACGCGCCTCCGTTCGTTGACATGCACAACCGGATGAAGGAAGCGCTGGTGCTGCTGGGCCGGATCCCCGCCGCCCACGTCCGTCCCCCGCTGACCCAGGTGTCCGCGGGCGAGCGTGAAGCTATCCGGCACGCGCTCGTCGCCTCGGGGCTGCTGCCCGCATAGCCCGCTCGGCCCGTCCCGCCGACGACCGGGGCCCGGCTGGCTCCGGAACCGTCAAATCTGGCAACGCTTGCACGGTCTGACCAGTTGGTGATAAGTAGGGGCCCACTCTTTTCCCCCGAACCAGTGCCCGTTTCACGGGCAGTGACAGGAGGCAACAACATGGCGGAACGATGGCAGGACGAAGCCTGGACCAAAGAGCTCTGGTGGAGCGGCAAGACGACGCGCCGCACGTTTCTCGGCGTGGGCGCGGCGGCGGCCGGTGCGCTGGGCGCTACCATCCTGGTGCCGGCGCCGTGGCGCGAGGCGTTCGGGCAGGCCAAGCCCTACAAGATGGGCGTGATGCAGCCGCTCACCGGCACCGCCGCCTCCGGCGGCAAGACGGCGCTGGTCGGCTCGATCATGGCGGTGGAGCGCATCAACAAGAGCGGGGGCGTGAACGGCCGGCCGATCGAGGCCGTCGTGGTCGACTACGAATCCAAGCCCGACATCGGGCGTCGTAAGGCGGAGAAGCTCACCCTCGAGGACAAGGTCGACTTCGTCGAGGGCGGCTACCTCTCCAACGTCTGCCTGGCCTGCATGCCCGTCTTCGAAGAGGCCAAGACCGTCTACATGATCGGCGTGTGCCTGGACACGACGATCACCCAGTCCAAGTGCAGCCGGTACGTCTTCCGGCCGTTCGACTACGCGCCGGCCCAGGCGGTGGCGGCGGCGCCGTACATGGTCAACAAGATGGGCAAGAAGTGGTACATCGCCTACGCCGACTACGCGTGGGGCCAGTCGACCAAGGACGCCTTCGTCGCCGAGATCAAGAAGAACGGCGGCGAGGTCACCGGCACGCTTGGCATCCCGCTCGGCACCACCGAGCTGACGCCGTTCCTCTCGAAGATCAGCGGCAACTTCGACGCCGTCTTCGGAATCTTCTTCGGGCCCCAGGGCATCGCCTTCGTGACCCAGAGCGCTCGACCTCGGGATCAGCAAGAAGTACAAGCTCGCCGGCGACGGTGCCATCGCGGTGTCCACCAACCTGCCGGCCATGGGCGCCAAGGCCGACGGTTTCGTCGGCATCGATCGCTACGTGCCGATACTGGAGGGCGTGCTGAACACGCCTCATCACAAGCGGTTTCTCGACGAATCGACCCGCCGGCTGAAGGAGATCGACCCCTCGGGGCCGCTGCCCGACCGCTACGTGCAGTCGAACTACGAGGCGGTGAACGCGCTCAAGATCGGCATCCAGAAGTCGGGCTTCCGCGGCAAGGAAGACACCATGAAGCTCATCGAGGCCCTCGAGGGGCTGGAGATGAAGGAAGGCGACGACTTCCCGCAGGGCGACAAGCTGCTGCGCAAGGAAGACCACCAGGCCTTCCTGCGCGAGTTCATCTTCGAGATCCAGTCCGGCAAGTACAAGATGCTCGACGTCATTCCGAAGGAGAAGACGCTCGTGCCACCGACCGGCTGCAAGTTCGCCTGAGCGTGACCGCGAGGTCGAGCCAGGCCGGCGCCCCCGCCTCCGACGGCGGGGGCGCCGGCCCCATCCTGCGCACCGAGGGGCTGACCGTTCGCTTCGGCGGCCTCACTGCGCTCAACAACGTCAACGTCGCCGTGGGCCGGGGGGAGATCCGCGCCATCATCGGGCCCAACGGCGCCGGGAAATCGACCTTCTTCAACTGCCTGACCGGCGTCATCCGCCCCAGCGGGGGCCGTATCCTGTTCGACGGTGGCGACATCACGGGGCTGTCGCCCGATCGCATCTCGCGCAGGTCGCTGGCGCGCTCGTACCAGATCACCAACATCCTGCCCGGTGCCTCCGTGCTGGAGAACGTGCGCATCGCCGCCCAGTCGCGCCGCCACGGCTGGAGCCTGGTGCGCCATCACCGCGCCTACACCGACGTGATCGACCGCTCCCGGGCCGTGCTGGACTCGGTCGGCCTCCTCGACAAAGCCGACGAGCTGGCCGCCAACCTCTCCCACGGTGAGCAGCGCAACCTCGAGATCGGCATCGCCCTGGCCACCGAGCCCAAGCTCCTGTGCCTGGACGAGCCGACGGCCGGCATGAGCGTGATGGAGACGCACGCCACCGTCGACCTGATCCGCCGCATCGCGGCCGACCTCACCATCCTGATCGTCGAGCACGACATGGAGGTGGTGATGGGACTGGCCCGGACGATCACCGTGCTGAACTACGGCGAGGTGCTGGCCGAGGGCACGCCGGCCGAGATCCAGGCCAACCCCCGGGTGCAGGAGGTCTACCTCAAGACCTGATGCTGAGCTTGACCGACGTCCACACCTACTACGGCAAGTCGCACATCCTGCACGGCGTCAGCCTCGAGGTCGGCCCCGGCGAGGTGGTGGGCCTGCTGGGCCGCAACGGCGTCGGCAAGTCGACGACCCTCAAGAGCGTCATGGGCCTGGCCCGTCCGGCCGGCGGCCGCGTCACCTTCGAGGGGCGCGACATCACCGGGCTGGCGCCCCATCACCTCGCCGGCCTCGGCATCGCGTGGGTGCCGGAGGACCGGCGCATCTTCCGCCTGCTGACCGTGCTGGAGAACCTCCGGACCGGCCTCGACCGGGCCGGTGTGGACGACGCCCGCCGCGCGCAACTGCTGGACAAGGTTTACGCGGTGTTCCCGGTCCTGCGAGAGCGGCGCCACCAGGCCGGCGGCACGCTGTCGGGCGGGGAGCAGCAGATGCTGGCCATCGCCCGGGCCATGATGCTGGAGCCCAAGATCATCCTGCTCGACGAGCCGACCGAGGGGCTGATGCCCCGCATGGTCTCGCAGATCCGCGACATCATCGACGTGCTGCACCGCGAGGGCGTGGCGATCCTGCTCGTCGAGCAGAACGTGCCGCTGACGCTGGCGGTCAGCAACCGGATCTACATCATGGAGAAGGGCGTGGTGCGCCACCAGGCGCCGGCCGCCGCCTTGCGCGCGGACCACGACGGTCATCCACCAGTACCTGGGAGTGTGAGCGTGGGGATTCCGGTCGAGCAGATCCTGGTACAGACGGTCAACGGGCTCGTCAACGGCATGATCCTGGCCCTGGTCGCCTCGGGCCTCACGCTGATCTTCGGCATCATGGACGTGGTGAACTTCGCCCACGGCGACCTCGTGATGCTGGGCGGGCTTCGTGGGGGCCACCACCATGGCCGCCACCGGCAACTTCTGGGTGGCGCTGCTGGCCGCGGCCGTGGTCATCGCCGTCTTCGGCGCCGCCCTGCAGATCAGCACGCTGCGCCCGCTCCTGGGGCGCGATCCACTCACCACGATCCTGGCCACCTTCGGCATGTCGCTGGTGCTGCAGAAGTACGCGCTGTGGCAGTGGGGACCGTCGGCGCGCAACCTCCAGGAGCCGATCACCGGCCGCTTCGACCTGTTCTACCTGCAATACCCGTGGTACCGGGTGGCCACGGCGCGTCCTGGCCGGCGCCATGATCGGCGCGCTGTGGCTCTTCCTCAAGCGCGGCACCTACGGTATCTGGATCCGGGCCACGACCCAGGACCGGATCATGGCGGCGGCGATGGGCATCCCGGTGCCCCTGGGTGCACACGGCGGTCTTCGCGATCGGCGCCGCCATGGCGGCGGCCAGCGGCGTGCTGTTCGGGCCGATGGGCGGCGTCACCCAGACGATGGGCGCGGACTTCACGCTGCGTGCCTTCATCGTGGTGGTGGTGGGCGGCATGGGCAACCTGGGCGGCTCGATCCTGGCGTCGATCTTCATCAGCCTGCTGGAGGCCTACGCCTCGCTGTTCGTCAGCCCCGCCCAGGCCGTGATCGTGTCGTTCGTGGCGCTCATCCTGACGCTGCTGTTCCGGCCTACCGGTCTCTTCGTTCCGACCCCGAAATGACTCCGCGCTCGAACCGCGGCTACTGGATCGGCTTCGCGATTGTCCTCGGGGCCCTCGCCGTCGCCCCCCTGGTGCTGCCGCCGTTCTGGAGCCGCTTCGCCACCGAGATCCTCATCTGGGGCCTGCTGGCGATGTCCTCGGACATCCTGATCGGCTACACCGGCATGGTCTCGTTCGGCCACTCCTCGTTCTTCGGGCTGGGCATGTACGGCGCCGCCGCCGCCCTGCTCACCATCAAGCCCCCGAACCTGTGGCTGGCCATCCTCTACGGGCTGGTGGGCGCCGGGGCGGTGGCGATCTTCGTAGCGTACTTCTCGACCCGCCTGCGCGACATCTACTTCTCGATCACCACGCTGGTCTTCTCGCAGATCTTCTACGTGATCATCTTCACCTGGACCGAGGTGACCGGCGGGGAGAACGGGCTCGACCTTCCGGCAGCCGGCCCTGGCCCTGCCCGGGCTGACCGGGGTGGCCTTCACGCCGACGACGCTGCACTGGTTCGTGCTGGCGATCGTGACGGTGTCCTACCTGCTTCTGCGCCGGATCACCCAGTCGCCCGTTCGGGATGGTGCTGCAGTCGATCCGCGAGAACGAGCCGCGCACGCGGGCCATCGGCTACGCGGTCGAGCGCTACAAGATCGTGGCGGTGATGCTGTCCGGCCTCTTCGCGGGGCTGGCCGGCGTGCTGTACGCCATCCAGAACAAGTTCGCGGCGCCCGACTTCGTCTTCTTCCTGATCTCGGGGGAGGTCGTGATCTTCAACGTCATGGGCGGGGTCGGCACGCTGGTGGGTCCGATCGCGGGCGCCGCCTTCTTCCTGCTCCTGCGCGAGGGGCTGTCGCGCTACTTCCGAGTACTACCTGATTCCGGTCGGCATCATCTTCACCCTGATGGTCATCTTCCTTCCCCAGGGCTTCCTCGGCTTCCTCCGCCGCCGCCTCAACCAGTAGGACGGCACGTCTCGACGCGCGAATCGAGGGGCCTCACGGCTCGCCGGGGAGGGCGTCGGGTCGCCCGGGGGAGTTGGGGGGGGCCGTTCGAGGCCCGCCCACCAGAAGGATGTCGTGGACCTTCTGCATGAGCGCGTCGACCGTGAACGGCTTGTGCAGGAACCCCACGCCCGGTCGCAGCCCGCGATACTGCTCGACGCTGTCCTCGATATCGCCCGACATGTAGAGGACGCGAGCGCCGCTCCGGTCCGGGCCCAGCCGTCGAATCAGCCCGTCGCCGGCCACGCCGGGCAGCAGGAGGTCGGCAACGATCAGGCCGATCGGTCCCGCGTGCTTCTGGCTTACCGCCGCCGCCTCGTCCAGGTCGTGGGCGCTCAGCACCTGGTAGCCGTGAATGTCGAGGATCTCGCCGATCAGCTCGCGCACGCCGGTCTCCGGCTCCACGACGAGGACGGTGACGGTCCCGGGCGGTGCCGCGATCACCCCGGCGCCGGCCTCGGCGCCCTCCCGCGGCAGGTAGACCGTGAAGATCGAGCCGCGCCCGACCTCGCTGGAGGCCTCGATGTGACCGCCGCTCTGGGTGACGAAAGCGAAGACCGTGGCCAGGCCGAGCCCGGTGCCCTTGCCCGGCGCCTTGGTCGTGAAGTACGGCTCGAAGGCCCGCGAGAGCGTGGCGGAATCCATGCCCACGCCGGTGTCGCTCACGCGAATCATCACCGCCGGCCGCGCCGCCGCCGAGCCGTGCTCCAGCGTCGTGTGCCCAGTCTCGATCGTGAGACGACCGCCGCTCGGCATGGCGTCGCGCGCGTTGAGCACCAGGTTCATCAGCATCTGCTCGACCTGGCCGGCGTTGGCCAGCACCCGGCCCAGTCCGACTTCGAGCCGGTGGACCACCTCGATGCGATCGCCGAGCAGAGGCTGCAACGTACGGGTGACGCCGCTGGCGAGCGCGTTGATGTCTAGCGAGGTCCGCGCCGGCGCCACCGCCCGGCTGGTGGCGAGCATGTGCTGGGTGAGGTTGAGGCCCCACACCGCGGCCTTGCGAATGGACTCCGCACCTGTCCGGAGCGGATCGGTCGGATCCATCCGCTTCAGCATCAGCTCGCTGTAGCCGGTAATCACGGCCAGGATGTTGCTGAAGTCGTGGGCCACGCCGCCCGCCAGGCGACCCACGGCCTCCAGCCGCCGGGCGTCGCGCAGATCCTCTTCGAGCCGGCGGCCGCGCACGCGCTCCTGCTCAAGCTCCTGGCTGAGACGCTCGGCCTCGGCCAGGGCCTCGGGCAGCGTCACGTGCTGTCGGTTCACGGGTCCGACTCCACCGGCCGGGGAAACGTCATCGAAGGTCGTCGCCATGAGACCCGGCCTCCGCCGGGGGGTCGGGAAAGAGCGGGAGCGCGATCCGGAACACGGTGCCGACCGCGACCGCGCTGCGGAAGTCGATGGTGCCTCCGTGGTCCTCGATGATCCTGTGGGTCAGGGCCAGCCCCAGCCCGGTGCCGCCGGTCTTCGTGCTGAAGAACGGGTTGAAGACACGATCGGCAACGGTGGGAGGAATGCCAACGCCGGTGTCCTCGATCTCGACGCGCACGCGGCGGGCGCTGCCGGTGCCGCGTCGACCGCCCCAGCCGAGATGGACCTCGTCGCTCCAGCCGGCTCGCAGGGTCAGGGTGCCGCCCGTGGGCATCGCGTCGAGCGCGTTACGCACGAGGTTCACGAACGCCTGGTACACCGTCTCCGAGTCGACCCACACCACGGGCAGGTCGCGCGCGTAGTCCCGGGTGACCTGGACGCCGTGATGCTCCATCTCGGCGGCGTACAGCTCCACCGCCCGCTCCAGCAGAGCCGGCAACCGCACGGCTGCGAAGTTGACCTGGGCCGGCCGGGCCAGCTCCAGCAGTCCCTCCACGATGCCGTTGATGCGCTCCAGCTCGCGCGGCACCACCGACTGGAACTTCGCGCGGAACTGCTCGTCGTCGAAGCGCCGCGACAGGTGGCGGCTGAAGGTCAGCAGCGAGGTCAGCGGATTCTTGATCTCGTGCGCGAGGCCGGCGGCGAGCTCACCCAGCGCGGCGAGCCGGTCGGAGCGGCGCAGCCGGCTCTCCAGCTCGCGCACGACGGTGAGGTCGCGGATGGCGGCGATGACACCCAGATCCTTGCCCTCACCGCCCTTGAGCGGGGCCGCGCTGATCTCGACCGGCAGCGTGCGACCGTTGCGCCGGTGTAGCGTGGCCGCGACCCCCGGCGTGGCCGAGCGGCTGGCGATGGTCTCCATCAGGATTTCGCCCAGCTCGGCGGTCTGGGCGAAGACCTCGGTGCAGTACCGGCCGGTCACCTCGCCGGCGAAGAAACCCGTCATCAGCTCGGCGGCCGGGTTCAGCGTGACCACACGACCGTCGAGGTCGACGGTGACGATGCCGTTGGTGAGAGAGGCCAGGATGTTGTCGGTGTAGCTCTTCAGGTCGGCCAGCTCGTCCAGCCGCTGGCGCAGCTCGGCGTTGGCCCCCACCACGGCGGCGCGCTGCTGGCGCAGCTGCTCGGCCATGTGGTTGAACGCGACGGCCAGCCGCCCGATCTCGTCGTCGCTGGCCGGGCTCGATCCTCAGGTCGAGCTCGCCGCGCGAGATCGCGGCCGCGCCCTCGGCCAGCTGCTGGACCGGCCGCGAGATCCGCCGGGCCACCAGGGCCGCCCCCAGGCCGCCGAGCAGCAGGGTGACGACGGTCAGGCCGCCGAGCTCCCACCGGGTGCGGCGGATCAGGGCTTCGGCACGCTGGCGCGACATGCCGACGCGCACCACCCCCCACTTCTGCTTGCCCTGTATCACCGCCAGCGCGAAGTCGTCGAGGATCTCGCCGGAGGCGGTGCGCGCCTCCTGCACGAGCGCCTCGGTAGTGGCCGCGGCCCGACGGTCGACCACCCCCGGCAGGACCAGTCCGACCGCCTCCGGTCGCTTGCTGTGGGCGGCCACCCGGCCCTCGGCGTCCAGGACGATCGCATAGCGCACGTCGTCCTCGAGAGCCAGGCGGGCGGCGTGCTGCTCGAGGGTGATGAACGTGTAGAGCAGCAGGGGCGCCTGGGAGACCGCGGCCAGGTCACGCGCGAGTACCTCGCCCCGGCGCCGAGCCTCTTCCATGACGGCGGTGCGCTGGCGCTGCTCGACGACCACCATGACCGCGGCCATCATCAGGCCGATGACCAGCACGGTGCCCCACAGGAGCTTGGTCTGCAGTGAGGCGGCGCGCACCATCAGCGGGCTCACGGCTCGAGCCAGATCTTTCGCAACGGGATGTAGGGATCGCCGAGCCCGCTCACCTCGATGCTCTTCACGTAGGGCTGGAAGACGCGCTCGTAGGTGTAGTGGAAGAAGGGGATCACCACGGCGTCGTTCATGACCTGCTGCTCGGCCTGGCGATAGAGCTCGACCCGGCGCTGCCCGTCCGGCTCGTTGCGGGCCTGCACCAGCAGCGCATCCAGGGGACCGCTCGCGTACCCGGTGTAGTTACGCGGGCTCTTCGAGTGAAAGAGCTTGAAGAGGAAGTTGTCGGGGTCGGGCACGTCGGCTAGCCACGCGTACTGGAACATCGGGAACTGTCCGGCCGCCAGCCTCCGGCTGAACTCCGGCCACTCCGTCACGTACTTGAACTCGGCCGTCACTCCCACCTCGGCCAGGTGCTCGACGATCAGCTGATGCTCGCGCTCCAGCTTCACGCTCGACCAGATGGCGAGCGGAGGCAGCCCGCGGCCGCCGGGGTAGCCCGCGGCCGCCAGCAGCGCCCGCGCCCGCGCGGGGTCGTAGCCAGCGCCGTTGAGCTGGGGGTTGTAGCCGAGCGTGCCCGGTGGCAGGATTCCGCGGGCGACCGCGAAGCGGCCGCGTGTGACCTCCCCGACGATCTTCTGGCGATCGATGGCGAACATCAGGGCCTGGCGTACGCGCACGTCGCCGAGCGGTTTCACACGCGTGTTCAGGCCGAGGAAGCGCACGCTGAACATCGTCCGCTTGACGTGCGTGCCCTGCGTCGTGGCCAGCAGCTTCGGGTAGTCCTGCATCGGCACCGGGCTGTCCTCGAGGTGGCCGCGTCGGAACTCGTTGAACATGTCACCGAATTGTTCGCCGGGGAAAACCCGGTAGACAACGCGGCTCAGGCGGGGGGCGCCGCCGAAGTACTCCGGATTGGCGGCGAGCACGATCTCCTTCCCGCGCTCCCAGCGCTCGAACCGGAACGGTCCGGTGCCCACGGGCGCCAGCCCGAAGGCGTCCCCGCCCGCGGTCACGCGATCACGCGGCACGATCTTCGCGTACCCGATGGCCAGCATGGACACCAGCGGCGCCTGCGCCTCGTCGAGGACGACGCGCACCGTCGACGGGTCGATCGCGGTGAACCCGCTCACCGTCGCCGCCCGCCCCTCGCGAAACGCCGCCGCCCCCTGCACGCTGACGAAGACGTCGGCGGCAGCCGACTTCACCTTGGGGTCGAGCAGCCGGGTGAGGGAGTAGACGACGTCGTCCGCCGTCACCGCCCGCCCGTCGTGAAACTTGACGCCCTTGCGCAACGTGAAGGTCCACGTCAGCCCGTCGCGGCTCGCCTTCCAGTACTGGGCAATGGCGGGCACGATTCTCAGCGCCTGGTCGAACTCGACGAGACCGTCGAAAATCTGCTGGGCCACCGACAG
This sequence comes from uncultured Candidatus Rokubacteria bacterium, assembly GCA_963827505.1. Taxonomy (GTDB): domain Bacteria; phylum Methylomirabilota; class Methylomirabilia; order Rokubacteriales; family CSP1-6; genus AR5. Next base: position 134,064 of record CAWHBD010000003.1, read on the forward strand.
GCCGTAGATGTCGCTGATCCGCGCCGGGTCGAGCGTCGCCGGGTCGTTGCCGAGTGGACGTCGATACACCGAGGCCCGGTCGCTCGTCGGCGACTGGGCAAGGACCGGCCCCGGCGACGCCACCAGGACAACGAGCAGCAGGATGACGAGGCCAGGGGGGCCCATGCCCCCCCGCCTCGGAGCAGTCGAGCAGGGGTCTAGTACCCGCCGCCGCCACCCTCGGCCGTGCCGATCGCCTGGAACAACTGGGTTGAGCCAGAGGTGCCGGACTCGATCACGGGCAGGGCGAGCAGGAACGAGGCGAGCAACATCGCGGCAGCCAGTACCTTGGTCATGTGTCTCCCCCTTAAGGAGCCTGGAAACCCTCGCCATGAGGGCTTCGACGCGCTGGAGCGTATAGCAATAGGATCGCCACTCCGGAAGCGGACGCGTCATGCCTGCAACACCTCGATTCTTTGTGATTATCGTCCTCGCCGCCACGGCGCTTCCGAGGGACCGGTGCACAGCGGCTGGCCGACAATCGATGAGTGTGGTGCGATGAAAGCGAGTGATTCCGCGGACCATTCCGCGAAATTGCACAACAACGGTGCGGCGTGTCCTGCTACTGGGCGCCGCCCACGTCACGCGCCCGCACCTTCCAGCGCGCGAGCTTCGCTTTGAGCGAGTTGCGGTGGATGCCAAGCACGCGGGCCGCCTCGCTCACGTTGCCGTCCACGCGGCCGAGCGTGCGGAGGACGATCTGGCGCTCGAAGCGATCGCTGGCCTCGTTGAGCGGCAGCGCGTCGGATCGGGTGGTGTCGGACGAGGCCAGCGCCAGCTCCAGCGGGAGATCGCCGACGTCGATCAGGGGGCCCTCGACCAGGACGACCGAGCGCTCGACGACGTTCTGCAGCTCGCGCACGTTCCCGGGCCACCGGTAGTGACGCAGTGCCGCCGCGGCCTCCCGGGTGAGCCCCTGGATGCGCTTGCCGAACTCGTGGTTGTAGCGACGGATGAAGTGGGCAACGAGCGCCTCGACGTCGTCGACGCGCTCCCGCAGGGGCGGTACCGTGAGGTGCACGACGTTGAGCCGGTAGAAGAGGTCCTCGCGAAAGGTGCCGGCGGCAACGGCGGCAGGGACGTCGGCGTTGGTGGCGGCGATGATGCGGACGTCGAGCTTGATGGCTTGGCCGCCGCCCACCCGCTCGATCTCACGCTCCTGCAGCACGCGCAGCAGCTTGACCTGCAGCTCCGCGCGCAGCGTGGCGATCTCGTCGAGGAACAGGGTACCGCCCTGGGCCAGCTCGAACTTGCCGAGCTTGCGCTGGTAGGCGCCCGTGAAGGCCCCACGCTCGTGGCCGAACAGGTCCGACTCGACGAGCGTCTCGGCGATGGCGGCGGGGTTCACGGCCACGAACGGCTTGTCGCGCCGGGGCCCCTGCCGGTGGATCGCTCGCGCCACCAGCTCCTTGCCGGTGCCGCTCTCACCGGTGATGAGCACCGTGGTCGTCGTACGGGCTACCTGGGCCACCAGCCGGTTGAGCCGCTGCATCTCGGGATGCTGCCCCACGAGCATGGCGTCCTGCCGGCGCTCCAGCTCTCCGCGCAGGTACACGACCTCGCGCTCGAGGGAGCGCCGCTCCAGCGCGCGGCGAACGACCGACAGCAGCTCCTCCTCCTCGAAGGGCTTCGTGAGGTAGTCGAAGGCGCCGAGCTTCATGGCGGCAACCGCCGTGCGCACCGTGCGGACCGCCGTGACCAGCACCACCTCCAAGCTCTCGTCGATCGCCTTGATTCGCTCGAGCACCTCGATGCCGTCCATACCGGGCAACCGGATGTCGAGCAGGACGAGGTCGATCTGGGAGGTGCGCACGACCTCGAGCGCGGTAGCTCCGTCGGGGACGTCGATGACCTCGTAGTCTTCGTCGAGGACGAGGTGGAAGGACTCGCGCAGGCCGGGCTCGTCGTCCACGACGAGGATGACGGGACGGAGGCCCCGGGGGCCATCCGGAGGTTCCGGCGGCCGCGCCTGCGCTGCCATGCCGCCAGACTCTACCACTTCGCCGTGGCCCCTGGGCGGCACGGGCGGGCGCCCCGCGAGGTCGTGGTCGGCCCGCGCGGCGGGCCCCACCGGTAGCCGCTGGGGGGCCGGCCGCCGGGATCGTTGACTCGCGGCGCCGTGCCGGCCGAGAATCGCTCACGTGAGATCCATCGTCCTCGCGCTGGTGCCCGTCCTGCTCGCCCTGCCTGTCTCGGCCGCCGCCCAGGTGGTGTCGCCGACCACGCCGGTGCATCCCTCCATGCCGTGGAGCGGCATCACGACCCCGCAGGGCCAGCTCATCCGCTACATTTACGTGCCGCCGCAGCCCGTCCTGCTGGAGTACATCGTGCCGGCCGCCGCCACGGAGAGCGCTCCGCCTCCGGCCGTGGAGCCGGCGCCACCGGCGGGTAGCGAACCCAAAGACGGTGAGGCCAAGGACGGCGAAGCCAAGGGCGGCGAGGCCAAGGGCGGCGAGGCCAAGGGGCCGGACACCAAGGGCCCGGAGACCAAGGTCGAAGCGCCGCCGGAGGCGGCTCCGCCCGGCGAGAAGCCGCCGGAGGGCCCGCAGATCGTGCGGCAGCAGCTCACGGTGCCCGGCTACTACGTGCGCGAGACCACCGTCGGCTTTCACTACCCGGAGCGGTGGACGATCGAGCAGGCGGCACCGAACGTCTATCGCTGGCGGCAGATCGCTCCGCAGTTCGTTCCGAAGTAGCCCCTCCCACAGCGTCCCTTGTCAGGCCAGCCGTACCAGATTCGTGGCATTGACGCTGGATGCGCGCGACCGAAGAATGCCGTCCGTGCTGGCACACGTCCTGTCCGCGGCGCTGCGCGGCGTGGAAGCGGCCCTCGTGCGCGTCGAGGTCGACGTCGCCGCTGGGCTGCCGGCGTTCAACACGGTCGGGCTTCCCGATTCGGCTGTGCGCGAGAGTCGCGAGCGTGTGCGCACGGCGATCCGCAACGCCGGCTTCGCCTTCCCGTCCGATCGCATCACGGTCAACCTCTCACCCGCCGATCTCCGGAAGGAAGGGGCGTCATTCGATCTTCCAATCGCGCTCGGCATCCTGGCCGCCACCGGGGCGCTCCCCACCGGTCGCGTAGGTCCCTTCGCGGTCGTCGGCGAGCTGGCGCTCGACGGCCAGATCCAGCCGGTGCGCGGCACGCTGGCCGTCGGCCTCACCTGCCGCCGCCGCGGCATCGGCACGCTGCTGGTCCCGGAGGACAACTGTCGTGAGGCGGCGGCCGTCACCGGCCTGCGTATCCTGCCGGCGGCGACCCTGCGCGACGCCGTGGCCCTGCTGAGCGGGACCGCGGCGGCGCCGGCGCCGGTCGCCGCCGAGCCGGCAGCCGTCGCGGGCGAGGAGCTCGACTTCGCCGACGTCCGCGGGCAGGCGCACGCCAAGCGCGCGCTCGAGATCGCCGCCGCCGGCGGTCACAACGTGTTACTCGTCGGGCCGCCGGGGGCCGGCAAGACGATGCTCGCGCGGCGACTGGCGGCGGTCCTGCCACCACTGGACGGCGAGGAGCTCATCGAGGTCTCGACGATCTGGTCAGTGGCCGGCCTGCTGCCAGCCCGCGCCGGGCTGGTGCGCGAGCGGCCGTTCCGGGCGCCGCATCACACAATCTCAGTCTCGGGGCTGATCGGCGGCGGCAGCGTGCCGCACCCAGGCGAGGTCACGCTCGCCCACGGGGGCGTCCTGTTCTTGGACGAGCTGCCCGAGTTCCAGCAGCACGTCCTGGAGTCGCTGCGGCAGCCGCTGGAGGACGCCCGCGTCACCATCGCGCGGGCCCGAGGCATCGGCGACTTCCCGGCGCGCTTCCAGCTCGTGGCCGCCGCCAACCCCTGCCGGCGCGGCTGCCCCTCGCTCGATCGCTGCCTGTGCACGCCGGCCGAGCGCAGCCGCTATCTCGGGCCGGCTGTCGCGGCCCCTGCTCGACCGCATCGACCTTCAGGTCGAGTTGCCGGCGCTGGAAGCTGTCGAGTTCCAGGGCGCCGCCGTCGGTGACGGCTCGCCCACCATCCGGGCGCGGGTGCTGACCGCACGCGAGCGCCAGCGCGCCCGCCTGGGCAAGGGCGGCCCGGCGCTGAACGCCCAGATCAGCCCCCGGCAGCTCCGGCGACTCTGCCCGCTGGCGCCGGACGGGGCCCGGCTTCTGGGGGCGGCGATGAGCCGCCTCGGGCTGTCGGCGCGCGGGCACGACCGCGCGCTACGCGTGGCCCGTACCATCGCCGACCTCGCGGGGGCCGACACGGTCCGCGCCGAGCACTGTGCCGAGGCCGTGCAGTACCGGAGCCTGGATCGCACCTGGCGGGCGTGAGCGGCCTCCCGAACAAGCCGTGAGACAATGGCGCCGCTGCTGCGATTTCCTGCCCGGAGGAGGCCATGGCCCGCCCCGTACTGGTCGTCGTCGACGTACAAGAGCGACTTTTCAACGCCATGGACGCCGAGCGGCGTGACGACATGGTGGCCAACATGAAGATCCTGGTCAACGCCGCCCACCGCCTCGACGTCCCCGTGGTCGTGACCGAGCAATACCCGAAAGGCCTCGGGCGCACGCTGCCCGAGCTGAAGGCGCTATTCGGGGAGACGCCTCCGTTCGAGAAGACCACGTTCTCGTGCGCCCGGGTCGTGGCCTTCACCGACCGGCTGCGCTCCCTGGGGGCCGACCACGTCATCCTGACCGGCATCGAGGCTCACGTGGACGTGCTGCTCACCGCCCTCGACCTGCTGGAGCAGGGGTTGCGGGTGTCGGTGGTGGCCGACGCGGTATGCTCGCGACGCCCAGCCAACCTCGAGATCGGCCTCGAGCAGGCGCGCCAGGCCGGCGCCGTGGTGACGGCCACCGAGACGGTCGTCTTCCAGCTCCTGGGCGCTGCCGACTCGGACGCCTTCCGGGAGCTGAGCAAGCTGTTGCGCTGATGCCGCGGTACTTCGACCTGCGCTCGACGGTACTCATCGTGGTCGGTCACGGGATCCTGCCCGAGGAGGAGGACCGGCCGCTCGCCTACGACCTCAAGCGCGAGATCACCGCCCGGGCCGACGGCGCTCAGGACCGGACGGCCGTGGTGGTCACCGACGTGTGGCTCCTGGGCCAAGAGCTCGGCGAGTTCTTTCCGGCCATCGCCATCGGCGGACCGGCGGTGAACGAGTTCACCGAGAACATCTACGGCGATCTACCCGTGGTGGCCGGACGTGACCAGGAGGTCTTCGTGCAGATGGCGCCGGAGGGCAAGCGGGCGGCGCTGTGGGGCATGCACGAGGAGGGGACGCGCGAGGCGGTGGAGTCGTTCCTGCGCCAGCGACTGCTCGAGCGGTTCCTGGAGGTGGCCTGGCGGCGGAGCTGAGGCTTAGCGGCGACCGCGCGGCGGGATGTTCGTGTAGGTGACCGTGCCGTCCTTCTCGACCGTCTGGTAGATCCGCGTCGACGGCGTGGTGCCGCCCTCGACCGATCCGCCGTAGAAGTGCATCACCTTCGTGACGTAGTCCTGGGTCTCGGGGTACGGCGGAATGCCGCCGTGCTGCACGACGGCCTTCTCACCGGCGTTGTAGGCGGCGATGGCCAGGGGCAGGCTGTTCGGGAACCGATCGATGAGACCCCGCAGGTGGCGCACGCCGCCGTTGATGTTCTCGCGCGGATCGAACGAGTTGCGTACGCCCAGGATCGACGCCGTCGTGGGCATCAGCTGCATCAGCCCCTGGGCGCCCTTGCGCGACACCGCCCGGGGATTGAAGCCGGATTCCGCACGGATGACCGCGGACACGAGCCGGATCGGAACCCCGTAGCGCTGCGAGGCGTCCTGGATCTCCTTGACGTACGGTCCCGTCCCCGCCTCGGCCTGCGGCAGCCGTAGCCACCCCGCCGCCGTCCCCGAGGACACGGCCATGCGCTGGTAGCGCGGGTCGGTCGGGGCATTGGTGAAGTGCAGGGTGCCGTCGGGCTCGGCCAGCTTGTACATCTCGGCGCGCGCAGCGGTGACGCCGAGGGTGGTGGCCAGGAGTGCAGTCAGCAGTGCGAGTCGGGCGGCGAACACGGTGAACCCATCTTAGGCGACCGTGAGGGCGAGGTGCAACGATCCCCGGCGGCCGGCGCCGCCGGGGAATTCGACTCGATCGAACGGGGCTTTAGCGGGGTGCCGGACCGGCCAGGTCGGCCTCGGTCAGGCTCGGCACCTCGTCGAACGCGGCCGCCAGGACCTCGGGGATCGTATCCACGAGGTGCACGGTCATGACGTCCCGCACGGCGGCGGGGACATCCTCCATCAGGTTCTTCTCGTTCCGGCGCGGCAGGATCAGGGTGCGTACGCCGGCCCGGTGGGCCGCCAGCACCTTCTCCTTGATGCCGCCGACCGGCAGCACCCGACCCGACAGGCTGACCTCGCCCGTCATGGCCAGGCCGTTTCGAACGGGCCGCCCGTCAGCAGCGAGACCAGCGAGGTGGCCATCGTCACGCCGGCCGAGGGCCCGTCCTTCGGGATGGCGCCAGCCGGGACGTGAACATGGATGTCCGAGCGCTCCCAGAAGTCGGACGGCAGGCCGAGGTCACTCGTGTGTGAGCGCACCCAGGCCAGGGCGGTCTGAGCCGACTCCTTCATCACGTCGCCGAGCTGCCCGGTGAGCGACAGCGTGCGCTTGCCCGGCATGCGCGTGGCCTCGACGAAAAGGATGTCGCCGCCGGCCGGCGTCCACGCCAGCCCGGTAACGACCCCTGGAACCCCCGTGCGTTGCTCCAGCTCCTCGAACTCGAACGCGTGGCTGACCTAGGAACGAGGTCACCGTGTCGGGCGTGATCCGCGCCGGCTCGGTCTGGCCCTCGGCCCGGCGGCGGGCCACCTTGCGGCAGACGCTGGCGATCTCGCGCTCGAGGTTGCGCACGCCGGCCTCCCGCGTGTAGCCGCGGGCCAGCAATCGCAGCGCCTCGGGCGTGAACTCGATGTCGTCGCCGGCCGTCAGCCCGTGCTCGCGTGCCTGCTCGGGCACTAGGTGCTGGCGGGCGATGCGCGACCTTCTCCTCCTCGGTGTAGCCGGCGAGGTTGATGATCTCCATCCGGTCCCGCAGCGGGGCCGGCACCGTGTCCATGACGTTGGCGGTCGTGATGAACAGCACCCGCGACAGGTCGAAGGCCACGTCGAGGTAGTGGTCACGGAACGTGTCGTTCTGCTCGGGGTCGAGCACCTCGAGCAGGGCCGAGGCGGGGTCGCCCCGGAAGTCCATGCCGAGCTTGTCGATCTCGTCCAGCATGAGGACGGGGTTCTTGCTCCCGGCCCGCCGCAGGCCCTGCACGATCTGTCCCGGCAGGGCGCCGATGTACGTGCGCCGGTGGCCGCGGATCTCCGCCTCGTCGCGCATGCCGCCGAGCGAGATCGCGGTGGAACTTACGGCCGAGCGCGCGGGCGATCGACCTGCCCAGCGAGGTCTTGCCCACGCCGGGAGGGCCGACGAAGCACAGGATCGGGTCCCTGCCGCCCGGCCGGATCTTCTTCACGGCCAGGTACTCGAGGATGCGCTCCTTGATCTTCTCGACGCCCTCGTGGTCCTCGTCGAGGATCTCGCGGGCGCGGATGAGATCCGCCGCGTCGGTCGTCTCCTGGCTCCACGGCATCGCGACCAGCCAGTCGATGTAGGTGCGGGCCACGGTGTACTCCGCCGCGGCGGGCGGCATCTTGGCGAGACGGTCGAGCTCGCGGAGGGCTTCCTTCTGCGCCTCCTCGGGCATCCCGGCTGCCTCGATCTTCTGCCGCAGCGTCTCGATCTCCTGCGTGCGATCGTCGCTGTCGCCGAGCTCCTTCTGGATCGCCTTCATCTGCTCGCGCAGGTAGTACTCCCGCTGCGTCTTCGACACCTCGGACTGAACCTCGGACTGGATCTTCGAGCCGAGCTCGAGGACCTCGGCCTCCTTGGCCAGCGCCGCCGCCAACGTCTGCAGGCGGGCGCGAACGTCGATGGTCTCCAGCAGCTGCTGCTTGAGCTCGTTGGCCAGCGTCGGCAGCGTGGCGGCGATGAGGTCGGCGACCGCCCCCGGCGCCTCGGTGTTGCCCACCACGCTGATCAGCTCGTCGGGCAGCCCCGGGGTCAGCGTCACGACCTTCTCGAAGAGCGAGCGCACGCTGCGGGTCAGCGCCTCCGGCTCGAGGTCGGCCCCGGGCGTCGGCTCCTCGATCGCCTCGACACGGGCGCGCAGATAGGGCTCGCGCTCGAGCACCTCGACGAGGCGGAAGCGTCCGAGGCCCTGCACGATCAGCCGCAGGCTGCCGTCGGCCTGCTTGACGGCCTTGTGGATCACGGTGACGGTCCCGACTGGATGCAGGCCGTCGAGGCCAGGCGCGTCCTGCTGTGGATCGCGCTGCATGACCGCGCCGACCAGGCGGCCGCTCTGCACGGCCTCCTCGATCAGTCGAATGGACGAGGCCCGACCCGCCCCCAGCGGCAGGACCGCGTGAGGCAGCAGCACGGTGCCCCGCAGAGGCAGAATCCCCAGGATGTCGGGGACGAGTCCGGCGCGATACTCCTTCACGTCACTCATGGATGAGCTTCTTTCTCAGAACAGGTCGAGGGGCTTGAGCTGGTTGGATGCCGCCCGCACCAGCGCCTCACGCGGCTCCCGCGTGGCGCCGGCGGCCTCGCCGCCGCTCTCGCGGACGTAACCCACCAGGTCCTCGATCTGTCTCTGCATATCGGTCATCCGGCGTCTCATTTTTAGGATGATCTCGACGCCGGCTAGATTCACGCCCAGGTCACGGGTCAGACGAAGCAGCCGCGCGATATCTTCCAGGTCCTCCTCGGAATACATCCGGGTCTGGCCCTCGGTCCGGCCCGGTCGCACCAGCCCCTTCTTCTCGTAGAACCTGCAGCGTCTGAGGATGCACCTTCAGCATCTCGGCCACGACGCCGATCATGTACACGGGCTTGGAACGGTCGGTCACGAGGTGCCTCCCCGGTAGCGGCCGAGATCCTCCCGCGCCGGGCCGGGCAGCAGCCGCTCGAGCTCGCGCACGAGCTCGTCGGTGCGGGCGTCCAGCCCCGTCGGGACCTCGATCCGGACGGTCACGTACAGGTCTCCGGAGGCGCCGTCGACCAGCCGCGGCAACCCCTGTCCACGCAAGCGGAACACGCTGCCCCCCTGTGTCCCCGGCGGAATCACCAGCACCGCCTCGCCGAGCGGAGTCGGGACGCGGATGCGCGCGCCGCGCACCGCCTCCCACAGGCCGATCGGCAGCTCGCAGTGCACGCCGTCTCCCCGGCGCACGAAGAACGGATGCTCGTGGACCCGGGTGCTGACGACGAGGTCGCCGCGGGGCCCGCCGAACGGCCCCGCGCTGCCCTCACCCGAGAGGCGCACCTGGGTACCGGAGTCCACTCCGGGCGGGATGACGACCGACACGGCATCGATGGTGCGACGCACGCCGCGCCCCTGGCAGCCCGAGCACGGCGCCGGCCCGGCCCGGCCCGTGGCCCCGCACGCCGGGCACGGTGAGAAACGCGGCACGCCGAGCTCGAGCGTGGCGCCGCGGGCGGCGGCGACGAACTCGAGCTCGACGTTGACGTGGATGTCGTCGCCGTGGCGCCCGGCGCCGAGCGCCTCGCCGGCGAGGCCGGGCCCGAACCGGTCGTACATGGCCCGCGCCTGCGGGTCGCTCAGCACCCGATACGCCTCGGCGATCTCCTCGAACAGGGTCCCGGCCGTCGCGTCCCAGAAATTCACGTCCGGCGAGTACTGCCGCGCGAGCCGGCGGTACGCCTGCCGGATCTCGCGCGGCGCCGCCGTCGCCGCGATGCCGAGCACCGCGTAGTAGTCCCTCCGCATAGCCGCCTACTTCTTCTCGCCCAGATCCTCGAACTCGGCGTCGACGACCTCGCCCTCCTTGGGACCACTCGGCTGACCGGCCGTCGGGCCCGGACCGCCGCCCGGCGTCCCCGCGTTACCCGGCGCCGACGCGTCGCGATACATGACCTCGGCCAGCTTGTGGGTGGCCTTCGTGAGCGCCTTCGTGCGCCCGCTTGATTCGCTCGAGGTCCTCGCCCTTGAGCGCTTCCCGCGCCTCGGCGAGCGCCTCCTCGACCGCCTTGCGGTCGGCCTCGCCGCAGCTTGGCGCCGTGCTCGGCCAGCGTCCGCTCGGTCGAATACACGAGCGAGTCGGCCTGGTTGCGCGATCTCGATCTCCTGCTTGCGCTTGGCGTCCTCGGCCGCGTTGGCCTCGGCTTCCTTCACCATGCGATCGATGTCGTCCTTCGTCAGCGCCGGACGACGCCGTGATCGTGATCGTTCTGCTCCTTGCCGGTCGCCTTGTCCCGGGCCGACACGTTCAGGATGCCGTTGGCGTCGATGTCGAAGGTGACCTCGACCTGCGGCACGCCGCGCGGCGCCGGCGGGATGCCCACCAGGTGGAACTTGCCGAGCGTGCGGTTGTCGCGCGCCATCGGCCGCTCGCCCTGCAGCACGTGGACCTCGACCGACGTCCTGGTTGTCGGCGGCCGTGGTGAACGTCTCGCTCTTCTTGGTCGGGATCGTCGTGTTCGCGCGCGATGAGCGTCGTCATGACGCCGCCCAGCGTCTCGATGCCGAGCGACAGCGGGGTGACGTCGAGCAGCACCACGTCCTTGACCTCGCCGGTCAGCACCGCCGCCTGGACCGCCGCGCCGACCGCGACGACCTCGTCGGGGTTGACGCCCTTGTGCGGCTCCTTGCCGAAGAGCTGCTTGACCGCCTCCTGAACCTTCGGCATGCGCGTCTGGCCGCCGACCAGCACGACCTCGTCGATGTCCTCGGCCGTGCACGCCGGCGTCCTTCATCGCCTGCCGGCACGGCCCCAGCGTGCGCTCGACCAGGTCGGCGACGAGCGACTCGAGCTTGGCCCGCGTCAGCGTCATCACCAGGTGCTTCGGCCCGCTGGCGTCGGCGGTGATGAACGGCAGGTTGATCTCCGTCTGCACCGTCGAGCTCAGCTCGATCTTGGCCTTCTCGGCGGCTTCCTTCAGCCGCTGCAGCGCCATGCGGTCCTTCCGGAGGTCGATGCCGTTCTCCTTGCTTGAACTCGCTCGGCGATCCAGTCGATGATCCGCTGGTCGAAGTCGTCACCGCCGAGGTGGGTGTCGCCGTTGGTCGCCTTGACCTCGAAGACGCCCTCGCCGATCTCGAGGATCGAGATGTCGAAGGTGCCGCCGCCGAGGTCGTACACGGCGATCTTCTCTTCCTTCTTCTTGTCGAGACCGTAGGCCAGCGCGGCCGCGGTCGGCTCGTTGATGATGCGCAGCACCTCGAGGCCGGCGATCTTGCCGGCGTCCTTGGTGGCCTGGCGCTGGCTGTCGTTGAAGTACGCCGGCACCGTGATGACCGCCTGGGTGACCTTCTCGCCCAGGTAGGCCTCGGCCGCTTCCTTCAGCTTGCGCAGGATCATGGCGGAGATCTCGGGCGGCGAGTACTGCTTGCCCCGCATCTCCACGCGGGCGTCGCCGTTGTGGCGCCTTGGCCACCTTGTAGGGGACGAGCTTGATCTCCTGGACGCACCTCGTCGTAACGGCGGCCCATGAAGCGCTTGATGGAGAACACGGTGTTCTCCGGATTCGTGATGGCCTGTCGCTTGGCCACCTGGCCCACGAGGATCTCGCCGTCCTTCGTGAAGGCGACCACCGACGGCGTGAGCCGGCTCCCCTCCTGGTTGGGGATGACGGTGGGGTTGCCGCCCTCCATCACCGCCACGACCGAGTTGGTCGTGCCGAGGTCGATGCCGATCACCTTCGCCATGTCTGCTGTCTCCCTTCGCTCTCCGTGTCCGCTGGTCGGGGTCGCCGACGCAAGTCGGGGGGCTGGGAGGGGCCCCCACGGGCCCCTCCGTGTGATCTCGCCTAGAGAATGTCGATCTTGATCTCGCGCGGCTTGAGCTCCTCCGCCTTGGGGAGCGTGATCTCCAGCACCCCATCGCGGTAGGCCGCCTTCACCTTGTCCGCCTGCACGGCCATCGGCAGCTGGATCAGCCGCTCGAACTGGCCATACGCGCGCTCCACGTGCAGGAACTTCTGATCCTTGCTCTGGTCGTCCCACCGGCGCTCACCCTTGATGGTGAGCAGGTCGCCGATGATCGAGACGGCCACGTCCTTCTCGGTCACGCCCGGCAACTCCACTCGCAGCACGAGGTCGTCCTTCGTCTCGTGCATATCGACGGACGGCAGCCACGGTCGGGCTGTCTGCGTCGCTCCGGCCATCGGTCGACCGGCAAAGGTGTCGAACAACCTGCCAACCTCGACGAGGCTGCCGAACGGTTCCCAGCGGTCCACGGTCCCGAACGGACGCCAACGTTCTCTAGCCATAGTCCTCTGTCCTCCTTGGAATCTGGCCGGCCTCCCAGGTCCAGCCATTGAGTACACATGTCATATATCATCTGAGTCTCATACTGTCAATTACTGGCAGCTCTATTCGCCCGTGATAGGGTGACGGCGATGAGGTTGGGCTGCTCTGGATGCCTTGGCACGGTGGTGGGCCTGGCCCTGGTGGCTGTGGTCGTCGGCGGCGCTGTCGGGGCCGCGGTCCGGATGCTGGCCGATCCCCACGTGCCGATCCCAGAAACGACCCAGGCCGACGGCTCGCGCGCGCAGCGGAAGCTGTTCGAGCTGGGGCGCCAAGGACGACGAGGGGAACCGGTGATACTGACCGAGGGGGAGATCAACGCCCTCCTCGCCCGTCACCTCGTCGAGGCTCGTGGTCTCAGGCTCGCCGCCCCGAGCGCTCGACTGATCGGAGGCGATCGTTTCGTCCTGTACGTCCAGAGTCCGTTGCGCCAGTTGCTCGACGAGGCGTCCCTGGGCTCGGTGGCGAACCTGTTGCCCGGCAGCTGGCAAGGCCGGCCAGTGTGGCTACGGATTGGCGCTCACGTGCGGGTCGACGACGATCGACCTCGTCGACAACTCCGTGTAAATGTAGATGAATTTTCGATCGGTCGCCAGCGCCTTCCGACGCCGGCGCTTCGCTTGTTGCTGGACCCGGCCGCCGTCGGCCTCCTGCAATGGACGCTGCCGGAGTACGTGGAGCGAGTCGGCGTCGAGCCCGGCCGGCTGGTCATCCAGACCGCTCCGCACTGAGCGATCCTGGCAGGCGCGCAAACCCCCGATGTATAATTCATCGACCCCCAGGAACGCACATGACCCAGCCCTCCGGTGCTCTGTTCGAGCGACTCCTGGACATCATGCACCGCCTGCGTGGTCCCGAGGGCTGCCCGTGGGACCGCGAACAGACGCCGACTTCCCTGAAGCCGTACCTTCTCGAGGAAGCCTACGAGGTACTGGAGGCCATCGAAGTCGGTGACGCCGGTGCCCTCCGGGACGAGCTGGGCGACCTCCTGCTCCAGGTCGTCTTCCACGCCGAGGTGGCGGCCGAGCGAGGCGATTTCGCAATGGCGGACGTGCTCGCCCGGCTCATCGACAAGATGGTGCGCCGTCATCCGCACGTGTTCGGCGAGGCTCGGGCCGAGACGTCCGATCAGGTGGTCGCACAGTGGGAGGCCATCAAACAACGCGAGGCCGAGACGGAGGGCCAGCCACGCTCCGTCATCGCCGGCGTGCCCCGGGCACTGCCCGCGCTGCTGCGCGCCCAGCGCATGCAGGGTAAGGCCGCCCGCGTGAACTTCGACTGGCCGACCGCCCACGCCGCGTGGGCGAAGGTCGAAGAGGAGATCCAGGAAGCGGCGGCCGCGCTGGCCGAGGGGGAACGGGAGCGCGTGCAAGAGGAGCTGGGGGATGTGCTGTTCTCGCTCGTTAACGTCGCCCGTCTGTCGTCCATCGACGCCGAGGACGCGCTGCAGCGGGCCATCGAGAAGTTCCAACGGCGTTTCACCATCATGGAGAGTGAACTGATCGCCCGGGGGAAGTCGGTCGCCAGCGTGTCGTCCACGGAGCTCGAGCAGTCGTGGGAAGCGGTGAAGGCGCAGGAGCGGTCGCGATGAAGACCAAGGTCGGCGCGGCGATCGTCGCCGTCGAGCGCGGCGACATCACGGCCCAGGACGTCGATGCCATCGTCAACGCCGCCGGCCCCGGCCTGGCGATGAGCACGGGCGTGGCGGCCACCATCAAGCGCAAGGGCGGCGGCCTCATCGAGGAAGAGGCCTTACGGCAAGGGCCGATCGAGGTCGGCGAAGCGGTGCTGACGCCGGGCGGCAATCTTCCGGCGACGCACGTGATCCACGCAGCCGCGGTGGGCACGGACCTCAAGACCGACGCCGAGACCGTGGCGCGGACCACCCGCGCGGTCCTTGCCCTGGCCGACAAGCACCGGCTCACGTCCTTGGCGCTGCCGGCTTTGGGAACGGGCGCGGGGCAGGTCGCGCCGGCGGCGGCCGCGGAGGCCATGCTCAACGCCGTCATCACGCACCTGAAGTCCTCGAAAACAGCACTGAAACGGGTGGTCTTCATCCTGTACCAGGACGAGACGTTCCGTGCCTTTACCGATACGTTGAAAAGGCTAGGTACGTTACAGTAAAAGTTCTTCATGGCTCAGGTGAAACTCGGGCAGCAAATGGTCCGGCGGCTTGGCGACCTCCTGGTCGCCGAGGGCCTCATCACCGAAGCCCAGCTTCGCCAGGCACTCGGCGATCAGAAGGGAAAGGCGGACAAGCTCGGCTCGGTGCTGGTTCGCCAGGGGGCCATCAGCGAAGAGCAGCTGATCGGGTTCCTGTCGCGGCAGTACGGCATCCCCTCCATCACGCTGGCCAACCTCGACGTCGACGCCGAGACGTTGCGGCTCGTCCCGCCCCACATCGCCAAGAAGTACGAGGTGCTGCCGGTCAAGCGCATCGGCGGCACCCTGACGCTCGCGATGTCCGACCCCACCAACGTGTTTGCGCTCGACGACATCGCCTTCATGACCAATCTCCAGATCTTGCCGGTGGTTGCGCCGCAGGCAGCCATCCGGAAGGCGCTCGACCGAGCCTACGAGGCGAGCCAGCCGGTCTCGTCCATGACCGACATGATGTCGGAGATCACCGGCGATGCCAGCAACGTCGAGGTGGTCGAGGACGAGCAGGCGGGCGCCCAGGTCGACGTCTTCGAGCTGAAGGAGTCCGCCGACGAGGCGCCGGTCGTCAAGCTCGTGAACATGGTGCTCGTCGACGCCATCCGCAAGGGCGCCTCCGACCTGCACTGGGAGCCGTACGAGAAGACGTTCCGGGTCCGGTTCCGCATCGACGGCGTGCTGCACGAGATGCTGTCGCCGCCCAAGCGGCTGGAGCCCGCCATCATCTCGCGACTCAAGATCATGTCGAACCTCGACATCTCGGAGCGCCGCCTGCCCCAGGACGGCCGCATCAAGCTTCGCTACGGCGCCCGCGAGATCGACTTCCGGGTCTCGATCCTGCCCACGATCTTCGGCGAGAAGGCCGTGCTCCGGATCCTCGACAAGGACGCGCTGCAGCTCGACATGACCAAGCTGGGCTTCGACCCCTGGAGCTACGAGAAGTTCGGCCACGCCATCCACCAGCCTTACGGCATGGTGCTCATCACGGGGCCGACCGGATCCGGCAAGACGACCACGCTGTACTCGGCCATCTCCACGATCAACGCGCCCGAGCACAATATAATGACCGCCGAGGACCCCGTTGAGTACAACCTGAAGGGCGTGAATCAGGTTCAGGTCAACGAGGGGGTGGGGCGGACCTTCGCCGCGGTCCTCCGCTCGTTCCTGCGGCAGGATCCGGACGTCATCCTCGTCGGTGAGACCCGTGACCTAGAGACGGCCCAGATCAGCATCCGGGCGGCCCTCACCGGCCACCTGGTGTTCACCACCCTGCACACCAACGACTGCCCGTCGACGGTCGCCCGCCTCGTGGACATGGGCGTGCAACCCTTCCTGCTGTCCTCGGCACTGCTCCTCATCCTGGCCCAGCGGCTCGGACGCCGGATCTGCAAGGATTGCAAGGAGCCGATCGAGGGCCACGAGGACGACCTGGTGCCGTACGGCCACGTCTCCGAGGGGCGCGGCAAGGTGACGTTCTTCAAGGGCAAGGGCTGCCAGACCTGCAACTTCACGGGCATGAAGGGCCGCGTCGCGCTCTACGAGGTCATGCCGATCACCGAGGATCTGCGCACCGTCATCCTCAAGGGCGCGCAGACGGCGGAGATCCGCGAGATGGCGCAAAGCCAGGGCATGAAGACCCTGCGCCAGGCCGGCCTCATCAAGGTATTGGAGGGCACCACCACGGTGGAGGAAGTCTTGCGCGTCACGCTATCGACGTAGGAGGGGGTATGGCGCTCTACGCGTACAGGGGCCGGTCGGGAGCCGCAGCCGTCAACGGCGAGATCGAAGCGGACAGCCGTCCGGCGGCAGTGGCGGCGCTACGCGCCAAGGGCGTGGTCGCCACAGCCGTGGAGGAGCGCAAGGCGAAGGCCGCCGCCGCGGCCGGCGCGGCCAAGCTCGGCGGCGCGGTCAAGGCCAAGGACATGGCCATCTACACCCGCCAGTTCTCCACGATGGTCGACGCCGGCCTGCCGATCGCCCAGTGCCTGCAGATCCTCTCCGAGCAGACCGAGTCCAAGGTGCTGCGCGATGTCACCGCGCGGATCGCCAACGACGTCCAGGGCGGCGCCACGCTGGCCGAGTCCTACGGCAAGTATCCAAAGACGTTCGACAACCTCTTCGTCAACATGCTCGCCGTCGGTGAATCGGGCGGCGTGCTAGACGTCTGTCTGCAGCGCCTGTCGACCTACATCGAGAAGGCCGCCAAGCTGAAGGCGCAGGTCAAGAGCGCGATGGTGTACCCCATCACCATCATCAGCGTCGCCTGCCTCGTCATCATCTTCATGATGGTGTTCGTGCTGCCCACGTTCGCCAACATGTTCAAGAACATGGGCGCCGACCTCCCGCTGCCGACGAAGATCGTCATCTGGATGTCGGACTTCACGCGCAAGTACATCATCCTGATCGCGGCGGTGGTGGCCGCCGGCATCTACGCGCTCAAGCGTTACTACAACACCGACCAGGGCAGCATGGCAATCGACACCTTCATGTTGAAGGTCCCGGTCGTCGGCATGCTGATCCGCAAGATCGCGGTCGCCCGCTTCACCCGGACCCTCGGCACCCTCATCTCCTCGGGTGTGCCGATCCTGGAGGGCCTTCTCATCACCGCCCGCGCCTCCGGCAACCGGGTCGTGGAGAAGTCGGTCATGCAGGCGCGCCAGCACGTGACGGCGGGTGGGACGCTGGCCGAGCCGCTCAAGACCACGCCGGTGTTCCCGGCGATGGTCGTGCACATGATCTCGGTCGGCGAGAATACAGGTGCCCTGGACGCCATGCTGAACAAGATCGCCGACTTCTACGACGACGAGGTCGACGCGGCGGTCACGGCACTGACCTCGCTGCTGGAGCCGATGATGATCGTGTTCCTCGGCGTGTCGGTCGGCGGCATCGTCATCGCCATGTACCTGCCGATCTTCAAGATGGTCACGCTCATCAAATAGCGCCCCGCGGCGCCGGGGATGAATGAAGCTGGCCGACTCGCATAGTCTGCTGCGCGGCTTCGGGCTCGCGCGGCTCGCGGTCGCCGCGCTGCTGCTGGCGGTGGGGCCGGCGCTGCCGGAGGAGCTCCTCCCCGGCACCAACCGGGGCATCCTGGCGCTGGCCCTGCTGCTCGTCGTCGGCAGCTCGGGCCTCTTGATCGCCTTCGCGCCGACGATCAAGCCCCACCGGGTCGCCTGGTTGATCTGCCTGCTCGACTCCGCCCTGATCACGGCCGTGGTGGCGGCTACCGGTGGCGCCCGCTCGATCTTCGCGTTCCTCTACGTCCTGTCAGTGACCGCGGCCTGCGTGCTCCTGTCACGGGTCGGCGGCCTCACCATCGCGGCCGCCAGCAGCGCGCTCTACTCGGGGCTGGTATTCGGGCGCACCGTCTTTCCGATGACGGCCTTCTTCGAGCCGCCCGCGGAGAGCACCGCGCTCGAGATCATCACCATCTTCATGAACACCGGCACGTTTCTCGTGGTGGCGATCGTCGCCGGCGGGCTGGCCGAGCGCTTCCGTTCGACGCAAGAAGAGCTGGAGACCAAGCAGGCCGACCTCCGCGATCTCGAGGCGTTCACCAACCTCATCTTCGAGTCGGTCGGTACGGGCCTGATCGCGCTGGACCGCCGGCACCGGGTGACGGCCGTGAACCGGGCCGCCGAGCAGATCACCGGTCTCGCCGCCGACGCCACCATGGGTCAACCGTGGAGTGTCTTCGGGGGCGGCGTCCCGCTGGCCGTCGTCGAATCCGAGATCGCTGCGTCCGCGCGGGGCTCCGCTTGGCGCGAGGTAACGCTGCGCCGGCCCGACGGCGAGGAGACGCCCGTTCGGATGACCTTCTCGGCGCTGCGGGCCGGGGACGGAAGCGGGATCGGCCTCATCGCCGCCTGCGAGGACCTGTCAGCGATCCGCGCGATGGAGGCCCGCATGCGGGCCGCCGACCGGCTGGCGTCGCTCGGCCGGATGGCAGCCAACATCGCGCATGAGATCCGCAACCCGCTGGCCGCGCTGTCGGGAGCCGTCGAAGTCATGGCCGCCGGGGCCGCCGACGACGCCCGGGAGCGCCTCGCCCAGATCGTCCTCAAGGAGACCGGGCGTCTCAACGGGATCATCCGGGAATTCCTCGAGTACTCGCGGCCGGCGCCGCTCAGCCGCGCGGCCGTGAACGTCGCCGAGGCGGTGGATGAGGTGCTCCTGCTGCTCGAACACCAGATCGGCCCGGGGACGCTCAAGGTCGTTCGGGAGTTCCCACCGGCCATCACGTGGACGGTGGACCGCCAGCAGTTCCGCCAGGCCGTCTGGAACCTCTGCCTCAACGCCGTACAGGCCATGCCGGACGGGGGCGAGCTGCGAGTGACGATGGCCGCGGCCGGGGCCCGGCTCGTCCTCCGCGTGAACGACACCGGGGAGGGCATCGCCGCCCCGGACCTCGGCCACATCTTCGAGCCGTTCTTCTCGAACAAGTCGGGCGGCAGCGGCCTCGGGCTGGCCATGGTCCACCGGATCGTGCAGGACCACGGCGGAGAGATCGACGTACGCAGCCGGCCCGGGACCGGCAGCACCTTCACCGTCACCCTCCCGGCCGTCGATGCCTGACATCCGGGTGCTGGTCGTCGACGACGAGCAGAGCATGCGCGATCTGCTCGCCATCATGCTGCGCCAGGCCGGCTACGACGTGTCGGTGGCCGACGGCGGCGAGCCGGCCATCGAGGCCCTGAAGGCGGAGAGCTTCGATCTCGTCGTGACCGACCTGCGCATGCGCAAGATCGACGGCATGACGGTCCTCAAGGCGGCCAAGGAGCACTCGCCGCGCACCGTCGTCCTCGTCGTCACCGCCTATGCCTCCACCGAGACCGCCGTCGAGGCGATGAAGCTGGGGGCTTACGACTACGTCACCAAGCCGTTCAAGCTCGACGAGCTCAAGGTCACCGTCGCCAACGCGCTGGAGCGGCGCCGCCTGCAGGAGGAGAATCTAGCCCTCAAGCGGCAGCTGCACCGGGAGCGCGGATTCGAGAACTTCGTCGGGCGCAGCACGAAGATCCTGGACGTCTTCGAGACCATCCGGAAGACTGCCGACAGCGGCTCCACCGTCATGATCACGGGCGAGAGCGGGACCGGCAAGGAGCTGGTCGCCCAGGCGCTTCACTGGGAATCGAGCCGCCGCAACGGGCCGTTCGTCTCCGTGAATTGCGGCGCCGTACCCGAGGCCCTGATGGAATCCGAGCTGTTCGGTCACCTCAAGGGCGCCTTCACCGGCGCGGTGGCGAGCACCGAGGGCCTCTTCGCGGCGGCCGACGGAGGCACCCTGTTCCTGGACGAGATCACCGAGATTCCCCACACCGTGCAGGTCAAGCTCCTCCGGGCCATCCAGGAGCGGCAGATCCGCCGCGTGGGCGACACCCGCGACGTCAAGATCGACGTGCGCCTCATCGCCGCCTCCAACCGTGACCTGGGCCGGGCCGTCACGGACGGTGTGCTGCGCGAGGATCTCTTCTATCGCCTCAACGTCATCCCGCTCCACCTGCCTCCGCTGCGCGACCGGCGCGAGGACATTCCACTGCTGGTCGCCCACTTCATCAAGAAGCTGTCGGGAGAGGTGGGCCGATCCGTGCGGGGGGTGACCCCGGAGGCACTGGCCGTGCTGGAGCAGTACCACTGGCCCGGCAACATCCGTGAGCTGGAGAACGTGATCGAACGCGCCATCGTGCTCGGATCGAGCGAGGTGCTGGAGCCGAGCGCGCTGCCGCCGAGTCTGCGGGAGCCGCGTGACCGCCACGAGGTGCCGCTGGAGCTGCCCGCCGAGGGCATCGATCTGGAGGCGATGCTCGACCGCATCGAGCATCGCTACATGCAGCTTGCGCTCGAACGGGTGGGCGGGGTGCAGACCCGCGCGGCCGAGCTCTTGCGGGTGAGCTTCCGGCAGTTCCGCTACAAGCTTCAGAAGTTTCATCAGCGGCGAGCCGAGCCAACCAAGTGACACGAGCGCGCTGACAAATTGCATCCCGGCCCGTGCCAGGGTCGTCAGAATGTCGCCGCTGCAAGCGGCCGTCATGCCCGCAATACATCGGAATCTCAAAGCGCCGCCGATCCGGCGGCCCTGGCATTCCGGATGCACCAGGCGAGCGCCAGACACGTCATCCACGTCGCTTCCTGGAGGGTTCAAATGTTTCGACTGATGCGCAAGCGGTTCGGCGGTCAGCGCGGCTTCACGCTGATCGAGCTCCTCATCGTCGTCGCGATCATCGGCATCCTGGCGGCCATCGCCGTGCCGCTGTACGCCAACGTGCAGCAGCGCGCACGCATCGCCAAGGGCCAGGCCGACACGCGGGCCATTTCATCTGCCGTCAGCATCTATGCGGCACACTGTGGTGGGCTGCCGGCTCCGGCCGGTGCGGCTGCCACCAACTGCCCGACGTCCATCGGCGGCCGCGGCGGGCGACCTCCCGGTCGTCCTGTTCTCGCAGCAGACGAACGCGCAGAACGCAGCTCGGTGGTCCGTTCCTGAACAGCGCCCCCGACGCTTCCCGCCGCCTGGACGGGCTCGGGCACCTCGTACAAGTACTCGCTGGCCGCGAACGGCACCTTCCTGGTCTGCGGCAGTGGCGACGGCACGGCCGCTGACTCGAACGGTGGCACCACCTGCCCGTAACGCTGGTTCGATGCTGATCTCTCCGATTCCGGCGGCCGGATCACCGGCCGCCGGAATCGATGTCGTCTAGGAGCCCACCCAGGAATGCTCATCGCCGCCTTCGTCGTTGCCGGCCTGCTGATCGGCAGCTTTCTCAACGTGGTCATCGCGCGCGTGCCCGAGCGCCGGAGTCTGTGGAGTCCGGGCTCGGCCTGCCCGGGCTGCGGGGCTGCGATCGCGTGGTACGACAACATCCCGATCCTGTCGTTCCTGGCCTTGCGGGCTCGCTGCCGAGCTTGCTCCGCGCCGATCCTGTGGCGCTATCCGATCGTCGAGGCCATCACCGCCGGCCTCTTCGCCACGGCTGCCCTGCGATTCGGCGCTACCGTCGAGGCGGGCGTCGCTGCTGCACTGCTGGCAGTGCTTGTTGCCCTGACGGCAATAGACCTCGAGCGCCAGATCCTCCCCGATGTGATCACCCTGCCGGGCATTTTGGCAGGGGTCCTTGCCAATCTGGCCACAGGCCGAGTACCCTGGCTCGAGTCGCTCATGGGGATCATCGTCGGCGGCGGTGTCTTCTTCGTGATCATCCTGGCCAGCGGGGGCGGGATGGGTGCAGGCGACATGAAGCTGGGGGCGATGCTCGGCGCCTTCCTGGGCTGGAAAATCGTGCTCTTGTCGATCCTCGGCGCTGTAGTCGTGGGCGGTATCGTGGCTGTGAGCCTAATGGCGTCCGGCCAGCGAGGCCGGAAAGACCCCATACCCTTTGGTCCTTTCCTTGCAGCCGGGGGCGTGTTCGGCCTGCTCTGGGGCGAAAGGGTGCTGCAATGGTACCTCAGTGGCTTCGGCGGAGCGTAGCGGCGCCGCGCGGTTTCACGATGGCCGAGATGGTCGTCGTGATCGCCATCCTGGCCATCCTCGCGGCTGTGAGCGTCCCGAGCCTGTGGGCGTACGTTCGCACGGCCGCCCTGCGGGCCGGAGCCGAGGAGCTCGTGGCCGTCCTCAACGGTGCCCGGCAGCTGGCCATTCGTCTGAACACGACCGTGTGCGTCACGAACGACGGCGCGCGGGCACGCTATCACGTGGGGACCTGCGGCGGAGCGGCCTGGACCGGCGTGGGCACGGACGCTGACGGGACCATCCGGCTGGCCAACGGCGTCAGCGTGAGCGGCTCGGGCAACCTCTGCTTCAACTACCTTGGAGCTGGCTCGGCCACGCCCACGCCGTGCGCTGCCAATGGCACCCTGACGGTCGCCGATCCGGCCGGCGGCGGCACCATGAGCGTGATCATGGCCACAACCGGGCGCGTACGGATCCAGTGACCGGCGGGGGACTGCTCAACGAGCGTGGGCTCACCCTCGTCGAGGTTCTGCTCGCCGTCGCCGTCATCGGCGCCGCCGTGGCGGGCGTGGGGGTGATCGTGCCCATCGCGAGCTACGGCATCCAGGACGGCAGCCAGCTCTCGGCGGCGACGTTCCTGGCCGAGCAGATGGTCGAGCGCGCACGCGCCGCCACCTGGACGCTCGAGCCCGCCGTCGATTGCCTGGGCGCTTCCGTCGGGAACACGGCACCGGTGTCGACCGGGGCGACCTGCCTGGGCGTGGCCACGACGCCATTCCCGGACGAGAGCGCCGGGGTCACCGGTGCACCTCAGTACCGGCGGACCGTTCGGATCAGCAGTTGCGAGACCGGTGCGTGCGCCGGGGTAAACACCTCCGGGTTGCGACTGGTCGAGGTCACGGTGGACTACACGCCGCTGAGCACCGGAAGCAACGCGAGCCGGACCGTCCAGCTGACCTGGCTGGCCTCGCGGAGATGAGCGGCGTGGCGATTGGGTCGGCCTCACGGCGGTTCGGCGAGCGGTGGCGTCGAAAGGGGGGCGAGACCGCGAAGCCTGGTATGTGGGAAAACGTTTGTCCTAAGCGCGAGGGACCCTATACTACTTTCCCAGCGAGCAAAATGACTTGTTAAACAAGATCTTCCGAAAACAGAGCGAGAGCTTCGGCCTGGACATCGGTTCGAGCGCGGTGAAGGTCGTGCAGATCCGCGAGGGCGGCACTGCACGGACGTTGACCGGCTTCGGGATGGTGTCACTGCCCAACGAGACGATCACCGACGGCGCTATCAACGATCCCGCCACGGTCGCGGACGCCATCAAGGAAGCCGTGGGACGCGCGGGCGTGAAGGCGACCGATGCGACGATCTCGATTTGCGGCCGCGAGCTGATCATCAAGAAGATCCAGATCCCCGAGGTGCCGACCGCCGAGATCGACGACGTCGTGCGGCTCGAGGCCGAGCACCACATCCCGTTTGCGATCGACGAGGTCTTCATCGATCACCACACGGTCGGCAAGCACGGCGGCCAGCTCGATCTCATCCTCGTCGCCGTGAAGAAGGCCAAGGTCACCGACTACATGACCGTCGTCGAGCAGGCGGGATTCAGTCCGACCATCGTCGACGTCGACGGCTTCGCGCTGGGCAACCAGTTCGAGGCGAACTTCCCCGGCGAGGACGACGAGGCGGTCGCCCTCATCGACATCGGGGCATCGATCATGAAGACCAACGTGCTCCGGGCTGGCGCCACGATCTTCGCGCGCGACATCCCGTTCGGCGGCAACAACTACACGCAGGCCATCGCGCAGCGACTCAACATCTCGTTCGAGCAGGCCGAGGCGGCCAAGCTCGGCAAGGACGTCGGCGTCAAGTGGGAGACCCTGGTGCCGCCGCTGGAGGCGGTGTCGCGTGATCTCTCGCTGGAGGTGCAGCGGACCTTCGACTACTTCGCCTCGACGGCCGAGTCCGAGCGCATCGGCAAGATCGTGCTGGCGGGTGGCTGCGCCCAGCTTCCGGGGCTGAACGAGTACTTGTCGTCGAACTGGGGCATTCCGGTCGAGTTGGCCCGCCCGTTGGAACGCATCCAGGTGGCGCCGGCCTATGCGGGAGATGTCGGCGCGCTGGCCCCGGCGCTGGCCGTTGCGGTCGGGTTGGCTCTGCGCCGGCCCGGTGACAAGGAACAGCCGAAATGATCCGGATCAACCTCGCTCCGGCCGAAGCGCGGCGGCGGATGCCGTCGATGAGCCTGTCGGTCCCCTCATTCAACCTCGGGATCCTGTTCGGGCTCCTCTACGTTCTCGCCATCGGCGGTCTCGGCTTCTACTGGTACGGCCTGGTGTCCGAGGAGTCCGCACTGACCGCCGACGTCGACCGGCTCAACCGCGAGTTGGCCTCGCTCAAGACGACGCTGGGCGAGGGGGCGGGCGTGAAGGCGCAACTGGCCGAGGTGAAGAAGCGGGTCGCAGTCCTGGAGGACCTCACCAAGGGCCAGGGCCGGTCGATCGTCCTGCTCGACTCGTTCATCGACACGGTCCCGCGGGACCTGTGGATTACCAGCCTCGAGCAGAAGGAGTCCGTCATGAAGCTCAACGGTACCGCCTTCTCGACGACCGCGGTCTCCGACTTCATGTCCAATCTCAAGTCCTCCGGGAAGTTCAAGGAAGTCGACATCGTCCTCTCCCGTCAGGCCATCGACAAGACGCCGAGCCTCGTGACCTTCGAGGTCACCTGCCGGTTCGAGATCTGATATGGCCCTGCCGGCGCCGCTGCAGACCTTCGTCGATGGACC
This sequence comes from uncultured Candidatus Rokubacteria bacterium, assembly GCA_963827505.1. Lineage (GTDB taxonomy): Bacteria > Methylomirabilota > Methylomirabilia > Rokubacteriales > CSP1-6 > AR5. The sequence goes on from CAWHBD010000003.1 coordinate 158,812, forward strand.
AAAGCTCCCCAAGATCGTGCTGGGGATCGTGGGCCTGGTCGCCATCATCGCGCTCGCCTACTTCTTTCTGATCTCGCCGATTCAGCTGCGCATCGAGGCGCTCGTCCAACGCAAGACTCAGGTCAACACCGAGGTCATGCAGGCCCGGGCCCAGGTCGCCGAGATCGAGCGCTTCCGGCGCGAGCTGGTCGAGCTCGAGAAGCGCCTCGTCCTGCTCCAGGACAGGCTGCCGTCGGAGAAGGAAACGCCGACCCTGTACCGGGCGCTGTCCTCGGCGGCCGAGCAGGCCGGACTCGGGGTGTCGCTGTTCCAGCCCCGCGCGGCGCTCGCCCGGGACGTCGTGAACGAGATCCCGATCGCCCTCTCCGCGGAGGGCGGCTACCACCAGCTCGCCAAGTTCTTCGAGCGAGTGGCCGGGCTGCCGCGGGTGGTGACGGTCAACGAGTTCAAGCTGTCCGGACTCAGCAAATCCAAGAATTCCATGAGGGCGGACATGACGTTGGCAACCTACATGTACCGGAGCGCCACCAGCCCGGCTCCGGCCAAGCCTGCGCCCGCCGTGGCGCCCAAGCCGGCGGCGGCGGTGCCGGGGTCAACCGGAGACCGCTCGTGAGTCGCGCCGGAGGGCTCGTCGGCCTGACCGGCATCTGCGCCACGCTGGTGGCCTGCGGTGGCGCGCCGCCCCCGGCGGCGCCGCCCAAGCCGGTCGCAGCGGCGGCACCGGCGCCGACGCCGGCGGCGGGCGGCCCGGCCGCGCCGCTGGTGACGCCGCCGGCCGTGCCCCGATCCGGCGGTCCCGAGTACGAATCGAAGGACCGCCGCGATCCGTTCCTGCCGCTCGACATCGTCGGTGGCGGCCCCAAAGGACTCGAGGTAGCGACGACCAAGCTGACCGGGATCGTTCGGAGCGCGAGGACCACGCTCGCGCTCGTCGAAGCCCAGGACGGCATCGGATACATTCTCAAGCCGGGCGATACGCTCGGCGACGGTCGTCTGGTGGAGATCGGCGCCGACACCGTTGTTTTCGCCGTCTCGGCGAGGCCTGGAACTCAGTCCAACCGGGTGGTCCTAAGACTGGCGGCCAACTAGATGACTATGCGACGGGTGGGTATCGTACGGCGGTCGGTCGCGATCGCGCTTCTCCTGCTGCTGCTCCCGGTCGGCGCCGTGGTCGACGCGCAGGCGCCGAGCGCCACGGAGCTGCGCGACGTCAGCGTCACCACGCAGCCGGATTCGGTGACCATCATCGTGAAGACGACCGGTGAGGTGAAGTACCAGGCCGAACTGGTCGACCAGCCGTACCGCCTCGTGCTCGACTTCGCGGACACCAGCTACGGGTGGCGCAAGACCCCGCTGGCCGTCGAGGCCGAGCCGCTCAAGCAGATCCGGGGCAGCCAGTACCGGCGCGGCGTGGCCCGGGTGGTGGTCGAGCTCACCCGCAAGGTCGGCTATGCGATCCGCGAAGAGAGCGACGGGCTGGCGATCGTGATCCCGACCGCCACCAGCGCCCGCCTGGCCGAACCCGTCGCCATGCCGAGCCCCGCTACCAACGCCAAGCCCGCGGCGAAGGCGCCGGCCGTCAAGCCGGCGGCCGCCGCTGCGCCCGTACCGGCCGCTCCCAAGGCGGCCGAGACGACGCCGACCGAACCGGTCCGCGTCGCGCAGGCTCCAGCCGCGCCGGCGCCGACCGCGCCCGTCGCGCCGCCGCCGCCGCCGCCACCGGCGCCCCCGGCCTCTAATGGTCCGCGCCTCATCTCGCTCGACTTCAAGGACGCCGACGTCGTCAACCTCCTCCGCATTCTCGCCGCCGAGAGCACGCGCAACATCGTCATTGGCGAGGACGTGAAGGGCAAGATGTCCATCACGCTGCGTAACGTGCCGTGGGACCTCGCCCTCGACACCGTGATGGAGGCCAAGGGCCTCGTGAAGGTCGAGCGCGACGGCGTCATCCGGATTGTCAGCCAGGATCAGCTCGGCAAGGAGCGTGAGGCCCGCGCCAAGCTCGAGGAGGCCAAGGTCAAGGCCGAGACCGAAATTCGCACGAAGCTGGCCGAGGCCAAGCTCAAGGAGCAAGAGGCGCAGGCCCGCCAGCTCGCTGCCGAGCAGGCGGCCGCCGAGCAGGCCGCGCGCGGTCCTCTCCGGGAGGAGACGCTGCGACTGTCCTACGCAGACCCGGAGGAAGTCGCGAAGACGCTCGAGGGCATCCTCGGCCTCCAGGGCGGGTCGGCCCCGGCGGCGCCCACCTCCGGTCCCGGCGTGATCCCGGCGCCACCGTTCTCGCAGCTGTTCGGCCCCGGCCAGCAGCCCGGGTCGCCGCCGCCGTCGCCGTCGGTCGATGTCCTGGCCAAGGGCATCACGATCAAGGCCCACAAGCCGACGAACTCGCTGTTCATCCGTCACTACGCGGCTGACCTCGACCGGATCAAGGTGCTGATCCGCGAGAAGCTCGACATCCCGCTGCCGCAGGTGAAAATCGAGGCACGCATGGAGATCCTGGCGCGTAACGACCTCTTCGCGCTGGGCGTGCAGTGGGGCGGCGGTGGGGTGGCGACCGGCAACCAGGCCACGCTCGTCGGCCGCGGCTTCACCAGCCAGGTGGGTAACACCCTGACCAGCGGCGGTATCCCGGCCAGCGGTCTCGGCACCCTGCCGAACCCGAACCTGAACGTGGGTTCGCCCACCGGCACGCCCCTGCCGGTGAGCTCCACCACTGGTCTGCCGTCCGGCGGAAACCTCGTCAACCTGCCGATCGGCTCGATCCTGCCGGGCGTCGTCTCGGCGGGCACCGCCGGCATCGCGTTCGGCATCGTGGGGAGCCGCCTGAACCTCAACCTCGCGCTCGAGGCACTGAAGAGCGAGGGCAAGACCCGGACCCTGGCGCGCCCGGAGATCGTGACCGTCGAGAACAACAAGGCGGCCATCTCGCTCGGCGAGGAAATCCCGTACGCCACGGTCAGCTCGGCGGGCACGCAGATCCAGTTCAAGGAGGCGGTGCTCAAGCTCGAGGTGACGCCGACCGTCGTGCGCGAGGGCGACAACAACCGCATCAAGATGATGGTGCTGGTCGAGAACAACTCCCGCGGCGCCGTGGTGGACCTCGGGGCCAGCGGCGGGCAGCCCCCCGCCATCAACAAGCGCAAGGCCGAAACGCAGGTCCTCATCAAGGAGGGCGAGCGGCTCGTGATCGGCGGCGTGACCAACAGCGAGACCGAAGAGGCCGTGCGCCGCGTCCCGCTGTTCGGGGACATCCCGATCCTGGGCTGGTTGTTCAAGCAGCGCGGTGACCGCACCACGTCCACCGAGCTGGTGGTCTTCATCACGCCCTCGATCGTCCGGCGCGACGCCACCACCGCCTCGCTCCCGAGCTCTCCCGCACCCCGGCAGTGAGCCTCGGCTCCCGCCGCCCCACCCCGGTTCACTCGCGGTGAGGCGGCGGAAGCATCGCGGCGCTGGCCCGGCCGGCGTCGCTCGAAGCCCCCGATGATCGTCTCCGTCAACCTCGGCCCCCGGTCGTACTCCATCGTCGTCGAATCGGGCGCGCTCGCCGGGGTCGGCGAACGCCTGCGCGCGCTGGGCGTGGGCCGCCGGGCGGCCCTGGTGACGGATGCCGGCATCATGCGGCTGCACGGCGCCGGGGTGGTCCAGGGGCTGGAACGGGCGGGCTTCACGCTCACCGTGCTCGAGGTTCCCGAGGGCGAGGCGGCCAAGACCCTGGCGGTAGCCGAGCACTGCTGGGACCGACTGCTCGCGGCCGGCCTCGATCGTACCTCGACCGTGCTCGGTCTCGGCGGCGGCGCGGTCGGCGACCTGGCGGGCTTCGTGGCGGCCACCTACATGCGCGGCATGCACTTCGTGACGTTACCCACCACGGTTCTGGCTCAAGTCGACGCCTCGATCGGCGGCAAGACGGCCATCGATCACCCCAAGGCCAAGAATCTAATCGGCGCCTTCCACCAGCCCCGGCTCGTGGTCGTCGATCCGGCCGTTGTCCGGACCCTGCCCGAGCGCGAGTTCCGCTCCGGGCTGGCCGAGATCGTCAAGCACGGAATCGTGCTCGAGCAATCGTACTTCGAGGAGGTGGAGCGGGACGCCGCCGCCCTGCTCGGTCGCCGACTCGACGTGCTGGAGCGAATCATCGGCGGCTCCTGCCGCCTGAAGGCCTCGGTCATCGAACGCGATCCCGAGGAGAAGAGCGACCTCCGCTACGCCCTGAACTACGGGCACACCATCGGCCACGCACTGGAGGCCACCACCGGCTACACGCGGTGGACCCACGGCGAGGCCGTGTCTCTCGGGATCGTGGCGGAGGCCCGTCTGGCCAGCCGCCTTGGCCTCGGCGAGACGGCGACCGCCGCCCGCCAGGAGGCACTGCTGGCCGCCGTCGGGCTGCCGGTCCGGACCGGGGCCGTGGACGTGGAGGCGGTGCTCGCCGCCATGACGCGCGACAAGAAAGCCCGCGACGGCCGCGTGCCCTTCGTGCTGGCGCCGCGACTGGGCGAGTTCCGGGTGGTCTACGACGTGGCGCCGGCCGACATCCGAGCCGCGCTCGACGAGGTCATCGCCTGAATCGCTGGGCTCCGGCCGCGCCCCTCGCCGCTCCGGTTGCCGCACACCCTCGATTCCCGCCTCGCCGAGCAGGTGGACCGTTGACAACGAAAACTCCGGCTCCATATAGTCCGGGCATGAGGGGCCAGTGACCGACGACCGGGCGCTGGCCGAGGCCATCCGACGCCACGAGGAGCGGCTCGCCCGCGACCCCGAGTCACTGGCCTTCGCCCAGCTCGCCGACCTTTACCGTAAAGCGGGGCGCACGGGGGACGCCGTGACGCTCTGCCGCGAGGGGCTGCACCGGTGGCCCCACTACACGACGGCTCGCCTGATCCTGGCCAAGACGCTGCTCGCCGACGGTCAACTCGGCCCCGCGCTGGCTGAGGTGGACGCCATTCTGCAGACGAGCCCGAAGGACGTACAACGTCACCGGCTGGCCGCCGAGGTCCACCGGCGCTCGGGTCGCCTCGACGCGGCGGTGGCTCACCTGGAGAAGGCCGTCGGGCTGGATCCCGGTGACCGGGAGTCCAACGCGCTGCTGGCGTTGTTGCGCGCCGACACGGCCGCGCCGGGAGAGGGCGGCGGCCTGGCCCGGGTGCTGAGCGACGACACGTTCGTCACGCTCTCCTTCGGAAAGTTGTGCCTGGACCAAGGCCTGGCCGACGAGGCGGCGCTTGTGCTCACCCGCATCGTCCGGAAGTGGCCCGACAATGCCGAGGCCCGCGAGCGGCTGGAAGCCGCCCTGCGGGCCCGACTCACGACGGAGAGGGTGATCAGCTCATGCAGGTGTCGACCGCGGAATTCAAGAAGGGACTGCGAATCGTCTTCGACGGGCAGCCGTACGCCATCGTCGATTTTCAGCACGTCAAGCCCGGCAAGGGCGGCGCCTTCGTACGCACCAAGCTCAAGCACATGCGGCAGGGCAAGGTGATCGACAACACATTCCGCTCGGGCGAGAAGGTGGAGCTGGTCGAGTACGACGAGAAGCACATGCAGTTCCTGTACAAGGACGACCGCTACAACTTCATGGACACGGAGACCTACGAGCAGGTCTCGATGTCGGCCGAGGAGGTCGGCGACGCTCGCGACTACCTCAAGGAGAACATCGAGGTCGACGTGCTCTACATCGACGGCTCCCCGACCGGGGTCGAGGTGCCGAACTTCGTCGAGCTGACCGTCAGCCGCACCGATCCCGGCCTCCGCGGCGACACCGCCCAGGGCGGCACCAAGCCCGCCACGCTGGAGACCGGCGTCGTGGTCCAGGTGCCGCTCTTCCTCAACGAGGGCGACGTGGTCAAGGTGGACACCCGCACAGGCGAGTACCTCGGCCGGGTGGCCGTGGCCGGCTGATGGCCAGGGCGCGCCGCCCGGGGGCGTCCGTAGGCGGACCGTCGGCCGACGAGCGTACGGTCGAGCTGACCCGGCGGCTGGCGACGCTGCTGGGCGAGCTCGGGCTGTCCGAGCTGGAGGTGGAGTCCGGCGACGTGCGGGTCCGTGTGCAACGGGCCACGGCGCCCGTAGTCGCTCCGCCGCCTCCGGTGGCACCGCCGCCGCCGGCCGGGGCCGATGAGCACCCGCTCGTCGCTGATGTCATCGCGCCGACCCTGGTCACGGTGGAGGCGCCGATGGTCGGCACCTTCTATCGCGCCTCTTCGCCCACCGCCGATCCCTACGTGCAGGAGGGCGACGCGGTGAAGGAGGGGCAGGTCCTGTGCATCATCGAGGCGATGAAGCTCATGAACGAGATCGAGTCCAAGGTCGGCGGGCGCGTGGCCCGTATCCTCGTCGAGAACGGGCAGGCCGTGGAGTACGGCCAGCCCCTGTTTCTCGTCGACCCGCAATCCTGATCCGCCCCACATGATCAGCCGTCGTGGGCTGTCCGCCCTCGTGGTCCCCACCATCGTCGTGGCCGCAATGGCGGCCGGCGGGTGGTGGGGCACGCGCGCGGGCGTCTCGGGCGATGCGCCGCGCCTGCCGGTCACACCGGCGGCACGTCTGAGCGCGCTCACCGACGAGGCGATCCGTCTCTACGCGGCCGGCCAGTTCCCTCGCGCCTGCGAGCGCTTCAGCCGGGCCTGGGACGACGAGCCCGCCAGCATCGCCCGCCGCGAGGATGTCGCCCGGTGCTTCGAGGCATGGGGCTGGAGCACGTTGCGCCAGGGCCGGCCGGACGAGGCGATGCTCCTTTTCCGCCAGGGGCTGCGCCAGAGCCCCGAGGCGCCGCCCCTGCTGCGTGGGCTCGGGCTGGCCGCCGTCCATGCCGGCCGTGCCGACGAGGCGCTGGCGCCGCTGGAGGCCGCCGCCCGGACCGACCTCGACCCCGAGGTTCGACTCCTGCTCGCCCACCTCTACGATCGTCGCGACGACACCGCCCGGGCACTCGCGCACCTGCGGACGGTCCTCGACACCGATCCCACCCACGATGCCGCCCGGCGGCTGCTGGACAAGATGGAGCGCGAGGCCCGCGCCGAAGCGGGCTTCCGCCGCGAGGTGACCACGAGCTTCCTCGTGAAGTGGCACGCCGGCGGCGACCTCGACACGCGGCGGGCGCTGGTCACCGGCCTCACCAACGCGCGCGCCCGCGTCGTCGACCAGCTCGGCGAGGCGCCCCGCGAGCGCGTGACCGTCATCCTGTACGAGGCCTCCCAGTTCCAGGAAGTGGTCCGCGTGCACGGCTGGGTCACCGGGCTCTTCGACGGCAAGATCCGGCTGCCGGCCGGCGCCGCCCTGCCGCCGCAACGGGAGCTGGAGCGTATCCTCGTTCACGAGTACGCCCACGCCGCCATCCACGATCTGGCGCGGGGGCGGGCGCCGCGCTGGCTCCACGAGGGGCTGGCCCAGGCGCTCGAAGGCGCCACACCTGATCCGATGCTGCGGGTGTCGGGCCGCCCCACGCTGCTCGGCCTCGAGGAGCTCCTCGGTGACGCTGACCCCGGCCGGGCTCGCACCGGCTACGAGGTGGCGCTGTGGGTGGTCCACGATCTCCTCGATCGGGGCGGGATGCCGGCCATGCGCCAGCTCATGACACGCCTGGGGCGCGGCGAGCCCATCGCCGCCGCGGTGCCGGCGGCATACGGGCTGTCGCTGAGCGAGCTCGAGCACCAGTGGCGCCGCGTGCTGGGCGGGTAGCGGGATGTTCCACAAGATCCTGATCGCCAACCGGGGCGAGATCGCGCTGCGGATCATCCGCACCTGCCGCGAGCTGGGGATCCAGACCGTGATCGCGCACTCCACTGCCGATGCGCACTCGCTGCCGGTCCGGCTCGGCGGACGAGTCGATCTGCGTGGGGCCCGACGACGCCGCGCTCCAGCTATCTCAACATGGCCTCGATCATCTCGGCCGCCGTGGTGACCGACAGCGAGGCGATCCACCCCGGCTACGGCTTCCTCGCCGAGAACCCGGCCTTCGCCGATATCTGCCGCGCCTGCGGCCTCACCTTCATCGGGCCTTCGCCGGAGGCGATCCGTCTCATGGGCGACAAGGCCCAGGCCCGCGTGATCGCCAAGCAGGCCGGGGTGCCGGTGGTCCCGGGCAGCGAGCTGCCGCTCAAGGACGACGCCGAGGCGGCCGAGGTCGCCGATGCTGCCGGCTACCCGGTGATCTTCAAGGCGGCCGCCGGTGGCGGCGGCCGCGGCATGCGCATCGTGCGCAGCCGCGCCGAGGTCGCCCAGGCCTTCGCGGCCTGCCAGGCCGAGGCCGGCGCCGGCCTTCGGCTCCTCGGAGATCTACTGCGAGAAGTTCATCGAGGCGGCCCGTCACGTCGAGGTGCAGGTGCTCGGCGACAAGAACGGCATTCGCCTGCATCTGGGCGAGCGCGACTGCTCGGTGCAGCGGCGCCACCAGAAGCTGATCGAGGAGTCGCCCGCCCCGGTCCTGCCGGCCGAGACGCGCGCGGGGCTGCACAGGGCCGCCCTGGCCGCCGCCGCCGCCGTGAACTACGTGAGCGCCGGCACCGTGGAGTTCCTGGTCGACGCCCGCAGCGGCCACTTCTACTTCATCGAGATGAACACCCGCATCCAGGTCGAGCACCCGGTCACCGAGATGGTCACGGGCATCGACCTGATCCGGGAGCAGATCCGCATCGCCGCCGGGGAGCCGCTCGGCTACCGCCAGGACGACGTGCGCGTTCGAGCGGCCACGCCCTCGAGTGCCGCGTGAACGCCGAGGACCCGGTGACCTTCGCGCCGAGCGCGGGGCGGGTGACGGCCTGGCTGCCGCCGGGCGGCTTCGGCGTGCGCGTCGACAGCCACCTGATGGCGCCCTACGTGGTGCCGCCCTTCTACGACTCGCTGCTGGCCAAGATCGTCGTGCACGGCCGCGACCGGGCCGAGGCCATCGCGCGGATGCGGCGGGCGCTGGCGGAGACGGTGGTCGAGGGGGTGAAGACGACGATCCCCTTCCATCTCCGGGTGCTGGCCGATCCCGCCTTCGTCGCAGGGCGGCTTCTCCAGCGTCGACGGCGCGCGGCTGACCGCGGCCTGATGGACCCCTCGCTCTACGTCATCCTCGACCGGGGCGTCGCCCGGGATCGCGACCTCGTCGACGTCCTGGCCGCCGCGGTGGACGGCGGCTGCCGGCTCGTCCAGCTGCGCGAGAAGGAGTGGCCGTCGGGCCGGCTACTGCCGCTGGCCGAGCGCCTGCGGGCCCGCTGCGCGCGCCACCGGGGTGACCTTCATCGTGAACGACCGCGTGGACCTGGCCCTGGCTGTGGGCGCCGACGGGGTGCACCTGGGCCAGGACGACCTGCCCGCGCGCGTGGCCCGGCGGCTGCTGCGCCCCGGCATGATCCTGGGCGTGTCCACCCACAGCGTGGCCCAGGCGCGGGCGGCCCAGGCCGACGGCGCCGACTACGTCGCCGTCGGCTCGATGTTCGCCACCCGCAGCAAGGCCGACTTCGAGCTGGTCGGACCCGACCTCCTGCGGAAACTCCGCGGCGAGATCCGTGTTCCGTTGATAGGGATCGGGGGGATCACGCCCGACAACGTGCAGGAGGTCATCCGCGGCCGGCGCCGACGGCGTCGCCGTCATCTCCGCGGTCGGCGCCGCTGACGACCCGCGGGCGGCCTCCGAGCGCTTTCTTGGGCTGATCCAGGCGGCGCGGGGCTTGACCGCCCCCCGGCCGTCGCTATAAATTGGCGGCGCGCTAAATCGTTGATTCGACAATTCATCAAGGAGGCTCCCATGAACTCGAAGCACCTGCGCGGCGTCCTGGTCCTCAGCCTGGCGCTGGCCGTGGCCCTGCTGCCGGGGGCCTCCCCGCTCCAGGCCCAGGGCAAGGGCACCATCAAGATCGCCACCCAGAGCCCGCTCTCGGGCGGCCAGGCCGCGCTCGGCGAGGGCATCAAGCTCGGCGCCCAGCTCGCCGTCGAGAAGTTCAAGGGCAACCTCGAGAAGGCCGGCTTCAAGGTCGAGCTCGTGCCCTTCGACGATCAGGCCAAGCCCGACGTCGGCGTCGCCAACAGCAAGAACATCATCGCCGACAAGGACATCCTGGCGGTCATCGGCCACCTGAACTCCGGCGTGGCGATCCCGTCGTCGGAGGTCTACAAGGAAGTCAACCTGGCCATGATCTCGCCGGCCAACACCAACCCGACCGTCACCGACCGCGGCTACGGCAACGTCAACCGAGTGTGCGGGCGTGACGACGTGCAGGGCGTGGTGGGCTCGGAGTTCGCGCACGGCACCGTCAAGGCCAAGAGCGTCTACATCGTCCACGACAAGACCACCTACGGGCAGGGCGTGGCCGAGTTCTTCAAGGCCGACGCGAAGAAGAAGGGCCTCAACGTGGCCGGCTTCGAGGGAACCGAGGAGAAGTCGAACTTCGACGCGATCCTCACCCCGATCAAGGCCAAGAACCCCGACCTCATCTACTTCGGCGGCATCTACGACCAGGGCGCGCCGTTCTTCAAGCAGGCGCGACGAGAAGGGCATCAAGGCCAAGTTCATGGGCCCCGACGGCATGGACTCCTCCGACCTGACCAAGATCGCCGGCAAGGCCGTCGTCGGCATGTACTACACCTCGGCGGCCGGTCCCGCCTCGGCGCTGGCCAAGGCGCCAAGGGCTTCGTGGACGACTTCAAGAAGAAGTTCAGCAAGAACCCCGAGCCGTACGCGGCCGAGGCGTACGACGCCACCGCGATCGCCCTGAAGGCGATCGAGGCGGCCGCCAAGGGCGGCAAGGCCCCGACCCGCGAGGACGTCTCGGCGGCCGTGCGCAACGTCAAGCACAAGGGCATCACCGGCGAGATCGAGTTCGACGGCAAGGGCGACCGCAAGAAGGCGCTCTACTTCGTGCTGCAGGTCGCCAGCGACAACCCCGAGAAGTGGGGCGACAACAAGATCGTCAAGCAGCTCACGATCGCCGCGCCCGCCGCCGCCAAGAAGTAGCGTGACCGCCGGCGCCGGGTGGGCCCGAGCCGCCCGGCGCCCGCCGTCGTCGCTGTCAGCGCCGATGGACTTTCAGCTGCTCGTCGCGATCTTCCCGCAGGTGCTCCTCGACGGCATTCTCCTGGGCTTCATGTACGCCTTGATCGCGCTCGGGCTACACGATGGTCTACGGGGTGCTGGAGTTCATCAACTTCGCCCACTCGCGAGATCTTCATCTTCGGCGCCTTCGTCGGCGTGGAGATCCTGCTGTCGCTGCAGTCGGCCGGCTGGCTGGCCCGGATCCCGTGGGTCCTGGTGCTCGTCCTGGTGCTCCTGGCCGGGCATGCTGGCCAGCGGCCTGCTGGCCGTCACCGTGGAGCGCGTGGCCTACCGGCCCCTGCGCGACGGCGCCCCGGCTGATTCCGCTGATCTCGGCCATTGGCGTGTCGTTCTTCCTGCAGGACGTCGATCCGGCTGTTCGAGTCCATCTGGCGCAACGCCTTCAACCTCGTCTACCCCACCATGGACGTGATGAACCACCGCTTCGAGCTGACCGAGCACGCTCGACGTCTCGGTGCAAGTCGCTGGTGGTGATCGTGGCCGCGCTGCTGATGCTCTGGCCGGACTGCACGCGCTCGTGAACCGCACGAAGATCGGCACGGCCATCCGCGCGGTGGCCGAGGACCAGGCCGCCGCCAGCCTGATGGGCATCAACGTCAACCGCATCATCTCGCTCACGTTCCTGATCGGCGGGGCCATGGGCGGCGCCGCCGGGGTGCTGTTCGGCGATCCAGTACAGCCTGATCAACCCCTACACGGGATTCATTCCCGGCCTGAAGGCCTTCACCGCGGCCGTGCTGGGCGGCATCGGCAACATTCCCGGCGCGATGCTGGGCGGGCTCGTCCTCGGTCTGCTGGAGGCCTTCGCCGCCTCCTACATGTCGCTGCTGACCGGGGGCGCCTTCGGCGCCGAGTACAAGGACATCTTCGCCTTCTCCGTCCTCATCCTGATCCTGATCTTCCGCCCCAAGGGACTGCTGGGCGAGGTCGTGCGGGACCGCGCATGATACGCCCGCGCGGTGGCCGCGCGTGGCGGTGGTTGCCGCTGTCGGTCATCCTGGTCGCCGTGTTCCCGCGGTCCATCCTCGCGTTCCTGGCCTTCCAGGGCTCCCTGCTGTTCGTGTACGTGACCTCGCATCCCCACCTGGCTCCGCGCGGGCCTCCTGGGACTGGCGCTGCTCGTGCTGATGCCGCTCATCGGCTACTACAACGGGTACTACCTGGAGGTCGCCACCCAGGTCGGCATCTTCGCGGCCCTCGCACTCGGGCTGAACATCGTGGTCGGGCTGGCCGGGCTGCTCGACCTCGGCTACGTGGCCTTCTTCGCCGTCGGCGCCTACTCGTGGGCGATCTTCGGCTCGCCCCACGCCAACCTGATCTTCGGCGGCGGCTTCCCGCTGGCGCCGGGCTGGTTCTACGTGTTCCTCTTCGTCGGCCTGGGGGTGGCCGCGCTGACCGGCGTGCTGCTCGGGCTGCCGGTGCTGCGCCTGCGCGGCGACTACCTCGCCATCGTCACCCTCGGCTTCGGCGAGGTCATCCGCGTGCTGGCCAACAACCTCGACAAGCCGATCAACCTCACCAACGGCCCCAAGGGCATCACCCCGATCGCGACCGCCCTCTTCGCCGTGCCCGCTCGGCGTCGACCCTACAACGAGGCTGTCTCTACTTCCTGGTGCTCGATCATTGTCGTGGTGGTCATCCTCGTGAACCGGCGGCTGGAGGATTCGCACATCGGGCGGGCGTGGGAGGCCATGCGGGAGGACGAGATGGCCGCCCAGGCCATGGGCGTGCCCCTGGTCCGGGCCAAGCTGCTGGCCTTCGCCTGCGGCGCCTCCTTCGCCGGCGTGATGGGCGTGGTGTTCTCGGCCAAGCAGATCTTCATCAACCCGGAGTCGTTCACCTTCCTGGAGTCGATCGGCGTGCTGGCCATGGTGATCCTGGGCGGCATGGGCTCGATCCCGGGCGCGGTGCTGGGCGCCACCGTGGTCACCGTCCTGAACCTCCAGGTGCTCAAGGGCTTCTCGCTGTGGCTCAACGAGCTGAAGAACGCCGGGGTCAGCGTCTTCGGCTACAGCCTGGCCAACCTGCCCACCCAGCTGGAGCCGGCCAAGTACGAGCGGATGGTGTTCGGCGTCATCCTCGTGCTGATGATGATCTTCCGGCCGCAGGGCATCTTCCCGGCCCGCCGGCGCCAGCGCGAGCTGACCGCACAGCTCCGCCGGAGTCGACGGTATCGGGCCCGTGACCACCCTCTTCGAGGCCCGCGGGATCACCAAGCGCTTCGGCGGCCTGGTCGCGCTCAACCAGGTCGACTACGCGCTCGACCGAGGGACATCGCCTCGATCATCGGCCCCAACGGCGCCGGCAAGACCACGCTTTTCAACGTCTTCACCGGCATCTACGAGCCCGACGCCGGCGACGGTCGCCTTCCGCGGCCACTCGCTGGTGCGGGCTCCGACCCGACCAGATCACCGCGCTGGGCGTCTGCCGCACCTTCCAGAACATCCGGCTGTTCGCCAACATGACCGCGATCGAGAACGTGCTGGTCGGCATGCACGCCCGCGTACGCCTCGGCATCTGGGACGTGCTCAGCCGGACCGCCGGCGGTTCCACGAGATCGAGGGCGGGCTGTGGCGGCGCGGCGGCGAGCTGCTCGAGCGCGTGGGCCTGCGGGGCAAGGCCAACGAGGTGGCGCGCAACCTCCCCTACGGCGAGCAGCGGCGGCTGGAGCTGGCCCGCGCGCTGGCCGCCGAGCCGGCCCTGCTGCTGCTCGACGAGCCCACGGCGGGCATGACCCAGGGCGAGGCGCGCGAGCTGATGGGCCTGCTCCGCCGCCTCGTCGGCGACCTCGACCTCGCCATCCTGCTCATCGAGCACAACATGCGGGTCGTCATGGAGGTCTCCGACCGGGTCACCGTGCTCGACCACGGCGAGAAGATCGCCGAAGGGCTGCCCGCGCGAGGTCCAGGGTGATCCCCGGGTGATCGAGGCGTATCTCGGCGCGGCGGGCGACCGCCCGGAGCGCCTCGTGCTGCAGCCATGTGACGGCCTGCACGTCTACTACGGCGAGATCCACGCCCTCAAGGGCGTCTCGCTGGAGCGTGCGCCGGGGCGAGATCGTCGCCCTGCTCGGCAACAACGGCGCCGGCAAGACCACCACGCTGCAAGACGATCTCCGGCCTGCTGACGCCGCGGCAGGGCGACGATCCGTCTCGAGGACAAGCCGCTGGTCGGGCACCGCGCCCCACGACGTGGTCAGCCTCGGCATCGCCCACGTGCCCGAGGGCCGGCGCATCTTCAACCGCCTGACCGTGCGCGAGAACCTCGATGATGGGCGCCTATCCTGCGTTCCGACGACGGCATCGACGCCGACCTGCAGCGCGTGTTCGCGCTCTTCCCCCGGCTGCAGGAGCGCCTCGCCCAGGTGGCGGGCACACTGTCGGGCGGCGAGCAGCAGATGCTGGCCATCGGTCGCGCGCTTGATGGCGCGCCCGCGCCTGCTCCTGCTCGACGAGCCGTCCATGGGCCTGGCCCCCGTGCTGGTCGAGCAGATCTTCGAGACCATCGGCGAGGTGAACCGGCAGGGGACGACGATCCTGCTGGTCGAGCAGAACGCCGCGATGGCGCTGCAGCATCGCCCACCGCGGCTACGTGCTGGAGACCGGCCGCATCGTGCTCGACGGCACCGCTGCCGCCCTCAGTGAGAACGCCGAGGTCCGCCGCGCGTATCTCGGCGAGTAATTCCGGAGAGAGGACCGTGCCATGCAATCGCCCGGAGTGACGTTCGAGAAGCACCGCGTCGGCGACGTCTACCGTACGCTGGCCCGCACGGTGTCGGAGACCGACATCGTGAACTTCGTCAACCAGTGCGGTTTCACGGAGCCGCTGTTTCTCGACATGGAGTACGTCAAGCGAGAGTCGGTGTTCGGTCGCCGGGCCGCCCCCGGCGCCCTGACCTTCTCGCTCAGCGAGGGCCTCGTCATGCAGACCGGCCTCATCCACGGCACCGGCATGGCCTGGCTCGGCGGCGAGCTGCGGGTGGTGGCGCCGGTGCTGGAGGGGGACACGATCCGCGTCGAGGTCGAGGTGGCCGACAAGCGGGAGACGAAGAAGACCGACCGCGGCATCGTCACGTACCGGCACCGCGTCCTGAACCAGCGCGACGAGCTCGTGCTGGAGGCCACCATCCAGCGCATGATCCGGCGCGAGGACGCCTGAGAGTGTCCGGCGCCGGCCGCATCCTACAGCTCAGCATCTCCGCCGGAGGCGTCCCCAAGCGGGCCGTCGCCGAGGTCTGGGTGACCCGGCTCGGCCTCGAGGGCGATGCCCACCGGGACGCCGAGCACCACGGCGGTCCCGACCGGGCCGTCTGTCTCTTCGCGATGGAGGCGATCCACGCCCTGGCCGCCGAGGGGCACGCGATCGCGCCGGGCGCGATCGGCGAGAACGTCACCACCGAGGGGCTGGCATGGGATCTGGTGGTGCCGGACACCTACCTGCTGCTCGGCGAGGGCGTGCTGTTACAGGTCACGCGGTACACGAGCCCCTGCCTCACCATCGCGCCCGTCTTCACCGACCGTCAGTACTCGAGAGTCTCCCAGAAACGGCACCCCGGCTTCAGCCGTGTGTACACGCGCGTGTTGACGGAGGGGCGGTTGCGGCCGGGCGACGGCATCCGTATCGTCAGCGAGCGGGAGGCCGTCCGGTCCTCGCCCGCGTGAGCGCGCTCCGTGGGCGGGCCGCCACCGGCGAGCAGGTGCGCCTGCGTCCATTCCGCCGGGAAGATCTGCCGCGCGTCATCGCCTGGCGCCGTGACGAGGAGCTGCGCCACGGCGCTCTGTGGGGCGACGCGCCGTTCGGGACCCGCGAAGCCCAGCGCTGGCTGCGGGCGGTGACCGTCGCCGTCGATCCCACCCGCGCGACGTTCGCCATCGACCTCAAGGGATCGGGGCGCCTGGTTGGCCTCACCACCCTCAACCGGATCGACCGCCGGAGCGGCACCGCTTATTTCGGGGTCGTCATCGGCGAGAAGGACTGCTGGGGTCGCGGCATCGCGCGCGAGGCGCTCCACCTGGTGCTGCGGAGAGCGGCGGCGATGAGGCTGCGCAAGGTGTTACTGGAGGTGGCCAGCGACAATCCGCGGGCGATCGCGCTCTACCGGCGGGCCGGGTTCGAGATGGAAGGGGTGCTCCGGCGCCACCTGCCCCGTGGCTCGGACTTCGTCGACGTGCTGGTGATGGCCGCCTTCCTCGCCTAGACGCACCGCACCCGCCCCTGGCGACGGTTGACAAAGTCGCCGGGGGCCGCCAGCATCTTCAAGGCACCGAGGACCTCATGATTCCCCTTCCCGATTCGACGAGTCTCGGCTTCTTCGTCGTCGCGGCCCTGGTGCTGCTGATCACGCCAGGCCCGGCAGTCCTGTACATCGTCGCGCGGACGATCGATCAGGGCCGGCGGGCCGGGCTCGTCTCGATGCTGGGCGTACACGTCGGGACCCTGGTGCACGTGGCGGCAGCCGCGGCCGGCCTCTCGGCCGTGCTGGCGGCCTCGGCCGCGGCCTTCGGCGCTGTCAAGCTCCTGGGGGCCGCTTACCTGATCTATCTGGGGCTACGCCGGATCCTCGCGCAAGCTGCCGCGTCCGCGGCCGGGCGTGAGCGGCGCTTGCGCCGGGCGTTCCTCGACGGGGTGGTCGTGAACGTGCTCAACCCGAAGACCGCGCTGTTCTTCCTGGCCTTCCTGCCCCAGTTCGTCGACGCGTCGCGCGGGCACATCGGCGGACAGGTTCTCGTGCTCGGATTGGTCTTCGTCGGGCTAGGGCTGATCACGGACGGTGGCTACGCGTTCACCGCGGGAACGGCGGCCGGGTGGCTCCGCGGCCACCCACGCTTCCTGGCCAGCGAACGGTGGATCTCGGGCGTGATGTACGTCGGCCTCGGCGTGGCAGCAGCCGTCTCCAGTGGTCATCAGCCGCGCGCCGCGGCGCGCTAGCGCCGGACCCGCGGCCGGCGGGTCGGCCCTGGGGGGAAGCGGACGAGGGAGCGCGCCGTCAGGCGCGCGGCGACAGTCGAACGGGGGCGAGGACCCCCGTCGAGCTCAGCGGGGCGCGTCCCCCAGGGTCACGACGACCAGGGCGCCCGGAGCGTCGGTCGGCTGCACGCCTCGGCCGTAGGCGGCCACATGAGTGCCGACCCAGCCCACGCACGGCGTCCGATCGTCGACCACGCCCCGCATGGCCGCCCATTCCTGGGCGATTGCGGAGCCCAGCATCTGCTGGCGCGCCGCGCTCTCGATCACGAGCACCAGCCGGGCGGGGCGGCCTTCGAGCCGCTTGACCGCGGTGAGCATGGCGTCGGCGGCCCCGTGGACCAGCGTCTCCCGGGAGGGCGTCACGCCGTCGGTCGGGGACGCGTCGGTGTAGCCGATACCGGAGGCATAGGGCGCCTCGACGCACGCGACGCTGGCCAGGGGCTGGGCAGCCCCCCGGCCATACGCCGCGCCGCCGTTGAGTACCGTGCAGACGGTCCGCATCTTAGGCCCCATGAAGTCACGCCAGGAGGCGAGGAACGTCTGAGCGACGTCATCCCCCTCCGGACGTGCGAAGGCGAAGGCCAGCCCGCGTGGGTAACGCGCGCGGAACGGCCAGCCCGCCAGAACAAGACGCGCCGCCGCCTGCCCGGCCTCGCTGATATTGCGACCGGCAGTGGCAGCCACCCCGCTGGCGGCGCCGTCAGCGTTGGACACGCAGACGACGAGCGCTCCTTCCCTCGAGAGGCCGTGATCCGTGAGCAGCGCAGTGGCGGCACCTCCCGCCACCGATATGGGTCCGAGTACCTCACGCAGGGAGCCGACCGTGTCACGGGCGACGGAGCCGGCGGTCACAGCCAGGGCGAAATCTGGGGCGGCGCTGCCGAGCCGGCGGGCGGCCAGGCCAGCCGCTTCGGCGATTGCCGTATCCGGATTGGAGTCCGTGCTGACCCCGATCGTCACTTCCAGCTTGGAGTTGAGCTGCGTCTGAGGGACCTCGGTATCAAGCATGGGCGGGCGTGTTTGCGTCGCCCGTGCCAAGCGAGAAATGCCCAGGAATACGTGATTTTTGAGTTGAAACGGGCAGTTCGGCGTGCCGCCCCGGCACGCGTTGACGGCCTACGGCAGTCCGGTCGTGACTAGAAACGAGCCGGCCCTGTGGGAATTGAGGCCACCAGCCGGACGCTCGGGAGGGGCTCCAGGCGGCCCCAGGAGCTCGGGTGAGCTAGAGGACGCCGTACTCCTTGAGACGGCGATAGATCGTCCGCCTGGAGATACCCAGGGCCCTGGCGGCGGCCTCCTTGTCGTCCTTGAAGACCGCCAGAGCCTTCAGGATGAGCTCTCGCTCGACGTCGGCCAGGGTCGGAACCGGCTGGTTGCTCGCCGAGGCGGCGGCCGCCGCCACAGGGGCCATGACGGGGGTCCGGCCCAGGGACGGCAGGTCGCCGAGCGTGATCTGGTCTCGGGCGCCCATTGCGTAGGCACGCTCGATCAGGTTCTCCAGCTCCCGGACGTTGCCCGGGAAGCTATAGGCGCTGAGCGCCGCCAGTGCGTCGGGGGCGATGCCCCGGACTTCCCGGTGGAACCGGCGATTGAACCGGCGAAGGAAGTGCGTCACCAGGGCCGAGATGTCGTCGCGGCGCTCCCTCAGGGGTGGCAGGGTGATGCGCACCACGTTGAGCCGGTAGAAGAGATCCTGCCGGAAGGCGCCCTCGGTCATCGCTCGCTCCAGGTCGCGGTTGGTGGCGGCGATGACTCGAACGTCCACGGGATAGGCCTTGGTCGAGCCGACGGGACGGACCTGCATCTCCTGCAGGACGCGGAGCAGCTTCACCTGCAGCGCCGGCGACAGCTCGGCGATCTCGTCCAGGAAGATCGTGCCCTCGTCGGCCCCGCGGAAGAGGCCCAGTGCATCGGCGACCGCTCCCGAGAACGCCCCCCGGACGTGGCCGAAGAACTCGGACTCGAGCAGGTCCTGGGGGATGGCGCTACAGTTCACGGGGATGAACGGGCGCTTGGCGCGGGACGAGATGCGGTGGATGGCGGCGGCCACCAGCTCCTTGCCGGTACCGCTCTCGCCCTCGATCAGGACCGGGGAGTCCGTCACCGCGACCTTGGAGATGACGTCCTTGACCTGCTGCATCGGCCCCGAGGAGCCCACCATCTCACTGACGGTCAGCTCCTCGCCCAGCCGGGCGCGCAGCGTGTGGACCTCGCCCCGCAGGAAGCGGCGCTCCATCATCCGCGCCATGAGGTGGCGCAGCTCGTCGAGGATCAGGGGCTTGGAGAGGTAGTCGTAGGCTCCCTCCTTCAGCGCCTGCACGGCCGAGGCGATCGTCGGGTAGCCCGTCATCATGACGACCTCGATCGACTCGTCCTGCTTGCGAACCTCACGCAGGAGATCGAGACCACTCATGTCGGGCATGCGGACGTCGCTGATGAGCGCGTCGAACAGGCCGTTCTTGAGCAGTTCCAGCGCCTCTACCGCGGAGGGAGCGCAGGTGACCTCGTATCCCCACTGGGTGAGGGCTTCCTTGAGCAACAGCAGAATTGACTTCTCGTCGTCGACGACCAGGATTTTGGCGGCTTCCATGAGTAAGATCGACTCTAGCATGGGGGGGTGCCAAACTGACAGGGGAACCATGCGGTCGGAGGAGCCCCCAAAGTTGCGCCGGGCCGCGTGCCATGTTAGCGTTGGCGTTGACTTTTTACTTAGAGGAGCGCGGAATGAGTGACGCGGCGACGGTCCATCTCACCGAGGCCAATTTCGACGAGACCCTCACCGGCCACCAGGGGCTGCTCATGGTGGACTTCTGGGCCGAGTGGTGCGGGCCCTGCCGGGCCATCGCGCCCGTTCTCGAGGATCTCGCCCGCGAGTCGGCGGGACGCGTGACCCTGGCCAAGGTCAATGTCGACGAGAACCACACGCTGGCCGGCCGCTACGGCATCCGCTCGATTCCGACCATCCTCTTCGTGAAGGCCGGAAAGGTCGTCGATCAGGTGATCGGCGCCATCCCGAAGGCCAAGCTCAAGGAGAAGCTGGACGCGCTGGCCGTGTAGCGCGTCGGCGCTGGGCCTCGCATCAGTTCCGCCGGCATAGGAATCCCGTCCCTTTCCCCTACCCGGGAGGAGTTTCGCGATCTCGCGGGTCAGGGGAACCTCGTGCCCGTGTTCGCCGAGCTGCCGGCGGATCTGGACACGCCGCTGTCCGCCTACCTGCGGCTGCGGCCCGGTCCCTACTCGTTCCTGCTCGAGTCGGTCGAGGGCGGCGAGGTAGTGGGCTCGCTACTCGTTCCTCGGGACGGACCCTCTCGTGGTGCTCAGCGCCAAGGACGGTCGGATCACCTTGCGACGCGGGACGGGGCGACCCCAGCGCCTGCCCAATGGCGATCCCCTCGAAGCGCTGCGGCGGCTGCTCGCCGACTTCCAGCCAGTCGCCGTACCCGGGCTGCCTCGTTTCCAGGGAGGCGCCGTCGGCTACCTCGGCTACGACATGGTCCAGCACATGGAGCGGCTGCCGAGGAGCACCCGGGACGACCTCGGCCTCCCCGACGCGGTGTTCATGCTCAGCGATACCCTGCTCGTCTTCGACAACCTGCGCCACCGGCTGCTCGTCATCGCCAACGCGCACATCGAGCAACGCGATCCGGCCTCGCTCGACCGCGCGTACGATCAGGCTGCGGTGCGAATCGGGATGACGCTGGCCAAGCTCGCGCGGCCGGCCCGCGCCGGCGACCGCCCTCACCCTGCCCGCGCCGGGCCCCCTGCTCGCCCTCGGCGAGGAGGGCTTCACCTCCACCATGGACGAGGCAACCTTCGCCGACGCCGTGCGGCGGGCCAAGGAGTACATCGCGGCCGGCGATGCCTACCAGGTGGTGCTGGCGCGTCGCCTCGACTACCCGCTGGAGGCCGAGCCGTTCACGGTCTACCGGGCGCTGCGGACCGTCAATCCGTCGCCGTACCTCTTCTACCTGCGGCTGGGGCCAGACCACGATCGTCGGCTCGTCGCCGGAGGTCCTGGTCCGGGTCGAGGGTGATCGGGTCGAGGAGCGGCCGATCGCCGGCACCCATCCGCGGGGCGCCACCGAGGCGCGAGGACCAGGCGATCGAGCAGATGATGAAGACCGATCCCAAGGAGCGGGCCGAGCACGTCATGCTGGTGGACCTGGGCCGCAACGACGTGGGGCGGGTGTCCGAGCTGGGGTCGGTCAAGGTCACCGAGTTCATGGCCATCGAGCGGTACTCGCACGTCATGCATCTGGTCAGTCATGTCGTCGGCACGCTCAAGCGCGGCTCCGACGCCTTCGACGTGCTACGCGCCTGCTTTCCGGCCGGGACCGTGACGGGAGCGCCGAAGATCCGGGCCATGGAGATCATCGACGAGATCGAGCCCACCCAGCGCGGCCCCTACGCGGGCGCCGTGGGCTACGTCTCGTACTCCGGCAACCTCGACTCGTGCATCACGATCCGGACGATCGTCTGCCACGGCCGCCGGGCGTCGATCCAGGTCGGTGCCGGCATCGTGGCCGACTCGGACCCCAAGACGGAGTGGCAGGAGACGTGTTCCAAGGCACGCGGCCTCGTGCTGGCCCTGCGCATCGCCGCCACCTCGGGTCGGCCATGATCCTCGTCATCGACAACTATGATTCGTTCACGTACAACCTCGTCCAGTACCTGGGCGAGCTGGGGGCGACAGCTCGAGGTCGCGCGCAACGACGCGCTCGACGTGGACGCGGTGGCTCGTCTGGCGCCCGAGCGCATCGTGATCTCGCCCGGTCCCGGCCACCCCGACCAGGCCGGCGTCTCGCTGGAGGTCATCCGGCGCCTGGGTCCCACCACGCCGATCCTGGGCGTCTGCCTCGGCCACCAGGCAATCGGGCAGGCGTTCGGCGCGACCGTGTCGCCGCGCCCGCATGCAGATGCACGGCAAGACCTCGAACATCCGCCACGACGACCGTGGCGTCTTCGCTGGGCTGCCGAACCCGTTCGTGGCCACACGCTACCACTCGCTGGTCGTGCTCGCGGCCACGGTCCCCGCCGACCTCGAGATCACGGCCCGGGCCGAGGACGGCGAGATCATGGGGCTGCGCCACCGCCGCTATCCGGTCGAGGGCGTGCAGTTCCATCCCGAGTCCATCCTGACGGTCGAGGGCAAGCGCCTGCTCGCCAACTTCCTAGGCGTGCCGGCCCCGATGGCCGTCGCGCCATGAGCGGGCCTCGAGGGGGCGAGGAGGCGCTGGTCCGCGCGATCCAGGCCCTGGCCGGTACCGCCGGCGATACCGCCGGTGTGCGAGTCGGTATCGGCGACGACTGTGCGGTGCTGGAGCCACGGCCCGGCGCCGTGCTGCTGGCCACGACCGACTTGCTCCTGGAAGACGTCCATTTCCGGCGCCGGTGGGCCGAGCCCGCCGACATCGGCTGGAAGGCGCTGGCCGTGAACCTCTCGGACATCGCCGCGATGGGCGGCCGCCCACGGTGGGCGCTGGTGGCGCTGGCCTGTCCGGAGGGCACGCCCACCGAGGAGATCGAGGCCTTCTACGAGGGCGCCCTGGCGCTGGCCCGCGCCGCACGGCGTCGCCATCGTGGGCGGTGACACCTCGGCCTCGCCGGACGGCTGGTTGATCAACGTGACGCTGCTCGGCGACGCCGTGGCGCCGCGTCTCCGCTCGACCGCCCGCCCCGGCGACGCCATCGCCGTGACCGGGGCCCTCGGCCGCTCGGCGGCCGGACTCGCGGTGCTCGAGCGCGAGCGTCGCCCCCGCCGGCGTCGATCCGGCGCCGTCTGGCCGAGGTGACCGGTGCCCACCTGCGCCCCACGCCCCGCGTCCGCGAGGGCGAGTGGCTGGCCGCCGCGGGCGGCGTGACCGCCATGATGGACCTCTCGGACGGGCTCGGCCTCGACCTGCCCCGCCTGCTAGCCGCGAGCGGGGCGGGGGCACGCGTCGACGTGGACCGCCTCCCGGTCGACGCGGCCACGCGGGCCGTGGCGGCCGCGCTCGGCGTCGATCCCACCGCGTGGGCCACGGGCGGCGGCGAGGACTACGAGCTCCTGCTGACGTGCGAGCCGGAGGCCCTGGCGCGGCTGCAGGGAGCGGTGGCCGCCGGCGGCGGCGCCCGATTGACGCCGATCGGCGAGGTCACCGCCGGCGGCGGGTCCGTGCGCTGGACCTCGGCCGGCCGCGAGGTGACGGTCGCGCGCGGCTACGAGCACTTCGCCGGGCGCCCGGCCGCGAGCGGAGCCGGGGCATGATGGCCAGCGTCGTCCTGCAGCTGCTCGCCCTGCTCGGGCTGATCGTCTGCTCGGCGCTGCTGACCGGCGCCGAGGCCGCCTACTTCTCGCTCGGGCGCGCGCGCCTGGCCCGCATGGCCGACCGCAGCGGCGGTACCGGCGGGTCGCCCGTGCTCATCGAGCGCCCTCACGACCTGCTCGTCACGCTGCTCGTCGGCATCACGCTGATCAACATCGGTGGTGCCGCGACTGGCCGCGCACCTGGCCCACCAGCTCGTCGGCCCGACCTTCGGTCCCGTGGTCGACATCCTGGGCATGACCGTGTTGCTCACGACCTTCGGCGAGGTCCTGCCGATGACGCTCGCGGTCACGTACCCCGAGCGCTTCCTGGCCGTCGTGGGGCCGCCGGTGGCCTGGCTGGGCGCGGTGCTCACTCCGGTGCGCGCCCTCCTGGGCGGCCTCACCAGCCTCACGGTGCAGCTCATCGGCCGCGATCGTCAGGGCCAGCCCGAGCTGAGCGAGGAGGAGCTGCGCACGCTGGTCGACGTGGGTGCCAGCGAGGGCGTCGTCGAGCGCGAGGAGCGCGAGATGATCCACAAGGTGTTCGAGCTGGAGGACACGCTGGTGCGCTCGGTCATGGTGCCGCGCACCGACATGTTCTGCCTGCCGATCGACACGCCCTCCGAGCAGATCCTGCCCGCGCTGCGCGAGAACCTGCATTCGCGGGTGCCGGTCTACGAGGGCTCGCTCGACGTCGTCGTCGGCATCCTCTACACCAAGGACCTGCTGCCCTACGTGGCCACCGACCTGCCCAGCGACTTCGACCTCCGCGCTCACCTGCATCCGCCGTACTTCGTGCCCGAATCCAAGCGAGCCGACGCCCTGCTCCAGGAGTTCCAGGCCAAGAAGCTGCACATGGCCATCGTGGTGGACGAGTACGGCGGCACCGCGGGGCTGGTGGCGCTGGAAGACCTGCTCGAGGAGCTGGTCGGGGAGATCGCCGACGAGTACGACGAGCCCGAGCGGCTCATCCAGCGGCTCGACGAGTCCACCTTCCGGGTCTCCGGCAAGCTCGCCGTGGAGGACCTGAACACCGCGGCCGGGCTCAGCGATCGCCAACGAGGCCTACACACGGTGGGGGGCTGGGTGCTCGACCTCTTCGGCCGGGTGCCGCGCAAGGGCGAGCGGCTGGAGACACCTGAGCTCGACGGTGACGGTGGAGAAGGTCGAGCGCACCCGGGTGGTGGAGGTGCTCATCGCGTTGCGCAAGCCGGTGTCGGCGGAGGCGGTGGCGTGACGGGCCTGCTGTGGCTGACCGGGCTCTGCCTGCTGGCGACCATGTTCTTCTCAGCCGCCGAGATGGCGTTCATCGCCGCCAACCGGGTGCGGCTGCGCCACCTGGCCGAAGAGGGCAGCCCCATCGCCGCCCGCTACCTGGAGGACTTCCGCCGCCCCGAGCGCGTGCTCTCCACGGCCATGATGGGCGTCACCATCGCCCACATCGTGGCTCGGCACCGCGCTGACCTTCGCGCTGCTACCCAGCCTGGGTGGTCTGGCCTGGATCGTGACGACCTTCGCGCTGACCCCCCTCATGCTGGTCTTCGGAGAGATCATCCCCAAGGCCATCGCTCGCGAGTGGGCGACCGAGCCTCATCCTCCGGCTGTACGGGCCGCTCACCTGGGCCTCGCGGGTCCTGGTGCCGTTCGTGCTCGTGGCCAACACGATCGTCAACGCGGTGCTGCGCGCGTTCGGCGGGCCCCGGGCCGACACGCGCCAGTTCGTCTCGCGGGAGGAGCTGAAGGCCCTGCTCCAGATCGAGCCCGGTGAGGTCGTCGGTCAGCACGCAGGAGGCCGAGATGATCGACAAGATCTTCGACCTCGGCGACACGACCGTGCGCGAGATCATGGTGCCGCTGGTCGACGTGGCGATGCTGCCCGACTTCGCCAGCGCCGCCGAGGCCGATCGTCACCGTGCGTCAGCGCGGCTTCTCGCGCCTGCCCATCTACAGCCAGCGCGAGACCAATGTGATCGGCGTCGTCACGGCCATGGACCTGCTGCGGCGGGGTGGCCAGGTGCGCGGCGTGACCGAGCTGATGCGGCAGCCGACCTACGTGCCCGAGACCAAGCGCATCGACGATCTGCTGCGCGAGATGCAGAAGGGGCGCAACCAGCTGGCCGTGGTCGTGGACGAGTACGGCGGCGCCACCGGGATCGTGACGCTGGAGGACATCGTCGAGCAGATCGTCGGCGAGATCCAGGACGAGCACGACCGCACGCCGGCGTCGGTCGAGCGGCTGCCCGACGGCAGCTACTGGGTGGCGGCCCGCACCCACATCGATGAGCTCAACGAGGCGCTCGACTGGTACGCTGCCCAAGCAGGATTACGAGACGGTGGCCGGACTGGTCCTGGCCACCCTGCACCGGATCCCCCGCACCGGGGAGGAGTTCCAGATCCCCGGCTACGCGATCACCGTGCTCGAGGCCGACGCCCGCCGGGTGAAGGCCGTGAAGATCGCACCCCTGACGGCCCCGGCCGCGACCGCCGGCGCCGCCTAGCTCCAACCCCAGCGAAGGAGGACAACGACAATGCCCGGCAAGATGGTGGAGTTTCCCTCCAACGGCAGCACGACCCACGGCTATCTCGCCACCCCGGCCTCCGGCAAGGGCCCCGGGATCCTGGTGATCCAGGAATGGTGGGGGCTCGTCGGCCACATCAAGAGCGTGGCCGACCGCTTCGCGGCCGAGGGCTTCACGGCGCTGGCGCCCGACATGTACCACGGCCAGACCGCCAGCGAGCCCGACGGCGCCGGCAAGCTGTTCATGGCGCTCAACATCGCCCAGGCCGAGAAGGACCTGCGCGGCGCCGCCGCCTACCTGGCCCAGCAGTCGACGGGGGCGAAGATCGGCGCCGTCGGCTTCTGCATGGGCGGTCAGCTGGCGCTGTTCGCGGCGACCGTCAATCCCAGCGTTGGCGCGACCGTGAACTTCTACGGTATCCATCCCAACGTGAAGCCCGACTACACCAAGCTCTCCGGTCCCGTCCTCGGCCTCTTCGCCGAGAAGGACGGCTTCGTCACGCCCCAGGTGGCCCGCGACATCGACGCCGCCATCAAGAAGGCCGGCAAGGTTGTCGGAGATCCACATCTATCCCAACGTCGACCACGCCTTCTTCAACGACGACAACACGGCCGCCTACAACAAGGCCGCGGCCGACGACGCCTGGCGTCGCACGCTCGCCCACTTCCGCCAGCACCTCAAGTAGCCGCGGGGGGAGGCGGGCTCGGGGCACCGGGCCCCGCCTCCCCGCGTTCCCCTCCCGACCCCCGGCCATTCACGGAGGACCCACGACGTGATCAAGAGCATCTCGCTGCTGACTCGCAAGGACGGGTTGACCCACGAGCAGTTCGTCCGGCACTGGGTCGATATCCACGCGCCCCTGGCCCACGCGGTGCCGGGGCTGCGGCGCTACGTGCAGTCACACATCGTGGAGGAGCGGCGGCGCCCCGACATCCCGGCCCTGGACGTCGAGGTCGACGGCATCGCCGAGCTCTGGTACGACAACCGCGAGAGCATGGCCCGGGCGATGGCCTCGCCGCAGTCCAGGGCTCTGCACGCCGACGGGGCGCGCTTCATCGGCCGGATCAAGAGCTTCACGGTGGAGGAGCGGGTCATCGTCCCCGTCGGCGCGTGACACCGCGCTGGCTGCTGCTCGGGGTCCTCACCGCCTCCTATGGCGCCGGCGCCTTCGGGATGCTGGGGATCTCGCCGTTGTCGCCGAGCCTCGTCGAGGGCTTCGCGCTGTCCCGTCTGCAGGTGGCCTTCATCATCCCGTCGATCTACCTGGGCGGCCTCTTCTTCTCGATGCCGGGCGGCCGGCTGGCCGACCGGCTCGGCGTGCGGACGAGCTTCCTGGGCGGCCTCGCGCTTGGCGCCGCCGCCCTGATGGCGGGGGCGTGGGCGCCCGGCTTCCCCACCTTCCTGCTCGCGCTGTTCGTGGCCGGCATCGGCTGGAGCGTGGTGAATCCGGCCCTCGGACGCGCCATCATCGATCTCTTTCCGGCCCGCGAGCGCGGCATCGCCATGGGCATCAAGCAGATGGGTCTCACGCTGGGGGGTTTTGCCGCCGCCCTGGTGCTGCCCGCGGTGGCGGCGCTGCTGGGCTGGCGTGCCGCCATCGTCACCTGCGGGGCGGTCGTCGCGGTCCCGGTCGTGCTCACCTGGCGCACGCTGGCTCCCCTGGCCGCCGGGGCGCCGGCGGTCCTCGACGGAGGTGTGGTGTCCCCTTCAGTAGGCGCCTGGGAGTGGCTGGGACGGCCGGCGCTCATCGTGTTCTTCGCCACGGGACTGGTCCTGGGGATGGTGCAGGCGGCAGTGCTGAGCTACCTGCCGCTCTACGCCGTCCAGGCGCTGGGCTTCGACAAGATCGGCGCCGGCCTCCTGGTGGCCTCCTCGCAGGCGGGCGGCGCCGTCTCCCGGCTGGTCCTGGGGGCCGCCAGCGACCGCTGGCTCACCGGGCGGCGCTCGCTGTGGCTGACGCTCACGGGCGCCGTCGGTGCGGCCATCTTCCTGGTGTACGCCGCCCACCCGGTCAGCTCGCCGGGGCTGGCCGGGGCGCTGGCCTTTGCGAGCGGCGTCGGCGCCTACGGGTGGGTCGGCATCTTCTTCGTCGTCAGCGCCGAGGTCGGCGGGCGACGATCGGCCGGGCTGCTGAGCGGGGTGGCGTTCGCCTCGATCGTGGTGGGGCTGCTGGTCGGCCCGGCGGTGTTCGGCCTGCTGCTCGTGCGGGCCGATTCCTACGTGCTGCCCTGGGCGGTCTTCGCAGGTCTGGCCGTGCTCGTCAGCGCGGCCATGCTGGCATCCGGACCCGCCATCGACCGCGAGCGGGAGACGGCGTAGCGCGCCTCAACCGGCGGCGGCCGCCGCCTTCTCGCGCTTCTTCCGCCGGCCGCCCGTCCCCGCCTCGCCCTTCTCGCCCTTCGGAGCCTTTTCCTTCTTCTCGCCCTTGCCGCCGCCGTCGGCGGGGGTCTCGGGGCGATCGACCAGCTCCAGCAGCACCATGGGGGCGGCATCGCCGTGGCGGACGCGCGTCTTCACGATGCGGGTGTAGCCGCCGTGACGGTCGGTGAAGCGCGCGACGATCGTGTCGAAGATGCGACCCACCACCTCGGTATCGGGCACCAGGCTCAGCACCTGCCGACGCGCGTGGAGGTTCTCGCGCTTGGCCAGGGTGATGACGTGGTCGGCCAGCCCCCGCATCGCCTTGGCCTTGGCCTCGGTCGTCTCGATGCGCTCGTGGCGGAACAACCCGGTGAGCAGGTTGCGGAACATCGCCCACCGGTGCTGGGTGAGCCGCCCGAGCTTGTAGCCGTCCTTGCGGTGCCTCATGGAGTCCTCGTCCCTACCGTCTGTTGGTGTCGGCCGTATTCAGGATCGGCGGCTCAGCAAGTTTCGGATTGGCGGCTCGGCTCGCCACGTCGAACGTGGCTCACTTCGCAATGCCGCGCCCCAGCGCCCCCAGCACGTTGGGGTCGATGCGCATGCCGAGCGAGAGACCGAGGGCGGCCAGGGCGGTCTTGATCTCGTCGATCGACTTGTCGCCGAGGTTCTTGACCTCGCCGAGGTCGGCTTCCGTCTTCTGCACGAGGTCGGCGACCAGGTGCAGGTCGGCGCCCTTGAGCGCGTTGATGGCCCGGGCCGGCAGCGCCAGCTCCTCCAGCGTCTTGGCGAGCGCGTCGCGCAGGAACGCCTCGCCGGCGCCCGCCTCGGCCTCCTCGTCCTCGTCCCGACCGGCCGCGAGCGGTGCGTAGTGGTCACGCAGGAAGGACGAGGCGCGGGTCAGCGCGTCGTCGGGACCGATCGCCCCGTTCGTCCACACCTCCAGAACGAGCTTCTCGTAGTCGGTGATCTTGCCCAGCCGCGACATCTCGACGTTGTAGGCCACCCGCGTGATGGGCGAGTAGGCAGCGTCGAGCGACAGGGCGCCAGGCGGCGTGGTGCCGCCGGGCTGGTCGGCCGCCTGGTAGCGACGGCCTACGCCCACACCGAGCTCCATCGTGACCCGGGCGCCCGCCTCCAACGTGAACAGGTGCGCCTCCGGGTTGAGGATCTCGGCGCCCGTCTCCGGCACGTCCTCGCCCCGCACTTCCTTGGGGCCGGTGACGTCCACCCGCAGTACGCGGGGCTCGTCGGAGGGCACCTGGATGGCCAGCTTCTTGAGGTTCAGCAGCACGTCGGTGAGGCTCTCGGTGACCCCGGCGATCTTGGTGTCGGTGGCCTTGACGCCCTCGATCTTGACCCACGCCACCGCCGCCCCCGGCACGATCGACAGCAGCGTGCGGCGGAGCGAATTGCCGACGGTGAGCGCGTAGCCCTTCTCGAACGGCTCGGCCACCAACCGGCCGTACCGGTCGCTGAGGATCTCCCACTCGACCTTCTTCGGCTTCTGGAACGGAATGCGTGGCATGCCCTCTCCGGCCTCCTTACTTGCAGTACAGCTCGACGATGAGCTGCTCGGTGACCGGAATCTGGATGTCCTCGCGGAGCGGCAGGCCCCGCACGACGGCCTTCTTGCCGTTCACGTCGACGTCCAGCCACTGCGGGATCTGGCCGCGGCCGGCGTTGAGCGTTGTCGTCCAGGCGCGGGCCCAGCTTGGAGGTCGAGCGCAGCGCCACCACGTCACCGACCTTGGTCAGGAACGAGGGCACGCTCGCCTTGCGTCCGTTCACCTGGAAGTGGCCGTGGGCCACCATCTGCCGCGACTCGCGCCGGGAGGCGGCGAAGCCCATGCGGTAGACGACGTTGTCCAGCCGCAGCTCCAGCAGCCGGAGCAGGTTCTCGCCGGTCACGCCCTTCTCGGCTCTCCGCCCACTGGAAGTACTTGCGGAACTGGGTCTCCAGCACGCCGTAGATCCGCTTGGCCTTCTGCTTCTCGCGCAGCTGGACGCCGTAGGGCGTCAGCTTGCCGCGCTGCAGGCCGTGCATGGCCGGGCGGGTAGTTCCGGCGCTCGATCGCGCACTTGTCGGTGAAACAACGAGCACCCTTGAGGAAGAGCTTCATGCCCTCGCGCCGGCACAGCCGGCACTTGGCGTCACGGTATCGGGCCATGGTCGGTCCTCCCCTACACCCGCCGCCGCTTGGGCGGGCGGCAGCCGTCGTGGGGAATCGGGGTGACGTCGCGGATCGCGGTGATCTCCAGCCCGACCGCCTGCAGCGAGCGGATGGCCGCCTCGCGCCCGGCCCCCGGGCCCCGGACGAACACCTCGATCTGCTTGAGCCCGAACTCCATCGCCTTGCGGGCGGCGATCTCCGCGGCGGTCTGGGCCGCGAACGGGCGTGCTCTTGCGCGAGCCCTTGAAGCCCGCGCTGCCCGCGCTCGACCACGACACGACGTTGCCCATCTTGTCGGTGAGCGTCACGATCGTGTTGTTGAACGTGGCCTGCACGTGGGCAACGCCGGTGCGGACCTCACGGCGCTCACGCTTCTTGCCGCCCTTCTTCCGGGGAGCGGGCTTCTGCCGGTTCTGCCATCCTGGGCTCCTATGCTTTCTTGGCGGCCGCGGCGGCCGGGGCCGGCGACGCCGCTGTCGGCTTCTTCTTGACCATCACGCCCTTGCGCGGGCCCTTGCGGGTCCGGGCGTTCGTGTGCGTGCGCTGCCCCCGCACCGGCAGGCCCCGGCGGTGCCGGATGCCGCGGTAGGCCGCCGATGTCCATGAGGCGCTTGACGTTCATGGAGATCTCGCGCCGCAGGTCGCCCTCGACCTTAGCTCGCGCTCGATGATCTCGCGGACGCGGGCCGTCTCGTCGTCGGTCCAGGCCTTCACGCGCTTGTCCGGATCGATGTTGGCCTTGCCGAGAATCCGCTTGGCCGTCGCGCTGCCCGATCCCGTAGATGTACGTGATCGCCACCTCGCCCCGCTTCTCCCGCGGCAGATCCACGCCCGCCACCGTGCCATATGCCTCGCCGCCTCCCGTCTATCCTTGCCGCTGCTTGTGCCGCGGGTTCTTGCAGATGATCCGCACCACACCCTGGCGCTTGACGATCTTGCAGTGCTCGCACCGCGTCTTGACCGACGGTCGTCACCTTCATGGGTCTCGCTGGCTCCCTACTTGAACCGGTACGTGATGCGGCCGCGCGTGAGGTCGTAGGGCGACAGCTCGACCTTCACCTGGTCGCCGGGCAGGATCCGGATGAAGTTCATCCGCATCTTGCCGCACACGTGCGCCAGCACGCGGTGCCCGTTCTCCAGCTCGACGCGGAACATCGCGTTCGGCAGTGGCTCCACCACGGTGCCCTCCACCTCGATCGCGTCTTCCTTTGGCATGTTGCCGCTTTCAGCGCGGCCCTCGCGGAGCCGCCGCTCTTGCTCGCGTCAGCACCTCCGGCCCCGCCTCCGTCACGGCGATGGTGTGCTCGAAGTGGGCGGCCAGGCTGCCGTCCTTCGTCACCGCCGTCCAGCCGTCGTCGAGGACCCGGACCTCCCAGCGTGCCCATCGTGACCATCGGCTCGATCGCCAGCACCATGCCCGGCCTGCAGCAGCGGGCCCCGCGCCCGGGCTCCCCGAAGTTCGGCACCTGGGGCTCCTCGTGGAGGGCCCGCCCGATGCCGTGACCCACGAAGGCGCGCACGACCGAGAAGCCGTGGCCCTCGCACGTGCGACTGCACGGCGTGGGAGACGTCGGCGAGCCGGCTGCCCGGGCGGCACTGCGACGATGCCTTGTCCAGGCTCTCGCGGGTGACGTCGAGCAGCTCCTGGACCCTCGGCGGCACGTCCCCGACGGCGAGCGTGAACGCGCAGTCCGCGTAGTACCCATCCACGATACACCCGAGGTCCAGCCCGACGATGTCGCCCTCCTGCAGCCGGCGCTGCGCGGACGGGGATGCCGTGCACGACCTCCTCGTTGATCGAGATGCACACGGTGGCCGGGAACCCCCGGTAGCCCTTGAAGGCCGGGCGGGCGCCCCGCGCGACAGGATGAAGCGCCTCGACGTCCTCGTCGATCTCCAGGGTCGACAGGCCGGGCTTGACGCTCCCGCGCAGGCGCTCCATGACGTCGGCGAGGATGTGGCCGGCCGCCGCATGAACCCGATCTCGCGCGGCCGACTTGAGCTCGATCACGCGCGCCTCCGTCGGCGGCCGCGCGCGGATGGCCGTCGCGAACGGTGCCATCGCGCCCTCGCCCGGCATCGAGGCGAGCAGGCCGCGGCGCCGGTAGTAGTCGAGCAGCGGGGCGGTCTGCCGCTCGTAGACGTCGAGCCGGTGGCGGACCGTCGCCTCGCTGTCGTCCTCGCGCTGGTAGAGCTCGCCGCCGCACGGTCGCACACGCCCGGCCTGCCGGGGCGGCGCCGACACCAGTGTGGAAGCGCGGTCCGACACTGCGCGGCACACCCGGCGCCCGGTCAGCCGGCGCACCAGCTCCGGCTCGGCGACACGTCGAAGAACACGACGCGCGTCGAGCTTCTGGCCGAGGTCCTTCAGCAGGCGCTCGAGCGCCTCGGCCTGGGCGATGGTGCGCGGGAAGCCGTCGAGGATGAAGCCGCCGCCGGCGTCGGGCTGGCGCAGGCGCTCGGCGCATCGAGCCCGATCATCACGTCGTCGGGGACCAGCGCCCCGGTGTCCATGATAGCGCTTGGCCTCGCGACCCAGCGGCGTCCCCGCCGCCACCGCCTCCCGCAGCATGTCGCCGGTGGCGATCTGGGGCACGCCCCACTCCCGGGCCAGCTCGCGCGCCTGCGTGCCCTTGCCCGCGCCCGGGGGGCCGAGGAAGATGACGCCGCAACTCAGCTCCTCCGGGCGAAGGCGCCCGAGCGCGACTTGGACGCTTGAGGAAGCCCTCGTAGTTGCGCATGAGCAGGTGCGATTCCATCTGGCGCACGGTGTCGAGGGCGACGCCCACCACGATCAGCAGGCTGGTGCCGCCGAAGTAGAACGGCACGTTGAACCAGCGGATGAGCAAGTCCGGCAGCACCGAGATGAGGGCCAGGAACAGCGCGCCCGGCAGCGTGATGCGGGTGAGGACGTCCGGTCGATGTACTCCGCGGTCTTCTTGCCGGGCCGCACCCCGGGGATGAAGCCCGCCGTACTTCTTCATGTTGTCGGCGAGGTCGATCGGGTTGAACACGATCGCCGTGTAGAAGTAGGCGAAGAAGACGATCAGGCCGCATGTACAGCACGGTGTAGGTCACGCTGGCCCGGGCGACAGGGCGTCGGC
This sequence comes from uncultured Candidatus Rokubacteria bacterium, assembly GCA_963827505.1. Lineage (GTDB taxonomy): Bacteria > Methylomirabilota > Methylomirabilia > Rokubacteriales > CSP1-6 > AR5. The sequence continues at coordinate 192,255 of CAWHBD010000003.1, forward strand.
GACCGCCTGCATCCACGGGTGCGGGATGAAGCGGGTCAGCGTGGCCGGGAACAGGATCAGCGACGAGGCGAAGATGACCGGGATGACGCCGGCGGTGTTGATGCGGAGCGGGATGTGGGTGGACTGCCCCCCGTAGACGCGCCGGCCCACCACGCGCTTGGCGTACTGCACCGGGAATCTTGCGCTGCCCCTCCTGCATGAGCGACGACCGCCGCGGTGACCGCCACCATCATGAGGATGAGGCCCCAGAAGACGAACAGCTTGAGCTCGCCGGTCGTGATCAGGGTGTAGGACGACACGATCGCCGAGGGCAGCCGCACCACGATGCCGGCGAAGATGATCAGCGAGATCCCGTTGCCGATGCCCTTCTCGGAGATCTGCTCGCCCAGCCACATGATCAGCGCGGTGCCGGCGGTGAGCGTGATGCATCGTCAGGAGCCGGAAGCCCCAGCCCGGGTTCGGGCACGATGGCCACGCCCGGCCGGGCTGCGCATGCTCTCGAGGCCGACGGCGATGCCGAGCGACTGCACGAGCGACAGCGCGATGGTGCCGTAGCGGGTGTACTGGGTGATCTTCTTCGGCCCGCCTCGCCCTCCTTGGCCAGCCGCTCGAGGGCGGGGATGACCACCGTCAGCAGCTGCAGGATGATGGAGGCCGAGATGTACGGCATGATGCCGAGCGCGAAGACGATCAGCCGGCGGAGGTTGCCGCCCGAGAAGAGGTCGACCATGCCGAGCAGCGTGCCCTGCACCTGGTCGAAGAACTGGGCAAGCGCGTGGCCGTCGATGCCGGGCGTGGGCACGTGGGCGCCGAGCCGGTAGGCGGCCAGCAGGCCGAGGTCGTGATGAGCACGCGGCGCTTGAGCTCCGGGATCTTGAAGATGTTCTGGAAGCTCTGCAGGCTCTCGATCACGAGCGGCCGCCGCCTGCTCCTTCTCGGGCAGCACCTCGACGCGGCCGCCCTGGCCCTCGATCTTCGTCCGTGCCGCCTTCGCTGATCGCGTGGGCGCGCACGGTGAGCGCGTGCGGCGACGTCGCCGTCGCCCAGGACCTTCACCCGGGCCCGTCCCGACTGCTTGATGAGGCCGGCCTTGACCAGGGCGTCGGGATCGACCACGCTGCCCGCCGCGAAGGCCGCCAGCTCGCTGAGGTTCACGACGGCGTACTCGGTCTTGCCGCCGAAGGGCATGAACCCGCGCTTGGGAATGCCGCCGGTAGAGCGGCATCTGGCCGCCCTCGAAGCCGGTGGCTTGCCCGCCGCCCGAGCGCGCCTTGTGACCCTTGTGCCCCTTGGTCGACGTCTTGCCGTGGCCGGAGCCGGGGCCGCGGCCCACGCGCTTGCGGCGCTTGTCGGCGCCCGGGGCCGGGCGCAGATCCTCAAGCCTCATCGCGACTCACCTCCAGCACGTGCGGAACCTTGGCTTGATCATGCCGCGGATGGTCGGCGTTGTCGTCGTGCGTCACCTGCTGGCGGATCCGCCGCAGCCCGAGGGCCTTCACGGTCCCCTCCTGCTTGGGACTGAGCCCGATGATGCTCTTGACCAGCGTGACCCTAAGCTTCTTGCTTGGCACCAGGGTCGCCTCCTGCCGCGTTGCCGTCACCGCCGCGCCGCCGGGCCGCGTGCAGATCTTGAAGGCGCTTGATCCGCCGGAGCGCGTCGATGGTGGCCTTCAGCACGTTGTGCGGGTTGTTCGTCCCCAGCGTCTTGGTCAGGATGTCCTGGACCCCGGCCGCCTCCAGCACGGCCGCACCGCGCCGCCCGCGATGACCCCGGTGCCCTGCGACGGCCGGCTTGAGAAACACGCGCGCCGGCCCCGAAGTGCCCGGTGATCTCGCACGGGATCGTCGTGTCCTTGAGCGGCGACGAAGATGAGGTCCTTCTTGGCGTGCTCGACCGCCTTGCGGATCGCCTCCGGCACCTCGTGGGCCTTGCCGAGCCCCACGCCCACGTGGCCGCGGCCGTCGCCCACCACGACGAGCGCGGTGAAGGAGAACCGCCGGCCGCCCTTCACGACCTTGGCCACCCGGTTGATGGCGACGACGCGGTCGTTCAGATCCAGCGCGCTGGGATCGATCTTCGCTTCCGCCACTCAGTGTCTCCTGACTTGATGCCGATACGTCCGATCAAGTTACCGCCAGCGTCGGGGCCGATTCCATCGACCCGATCAAAAGACGAGGCCGCCGGCGCGAGCGGCGTCGGCCAGCGCCTTGACCCGTCCGTGGTACTTGTACCCGCCGCGGTCGAACACGACCTGCTCGATGCCGGCCGCCTTGGCCCGCTGGGCCAGCACCTCGCCCACCGCCTTGGCCGCCGCCACGTTGCCCCGCGCGGCTGGCCGGCCCGGAAGTCCTTGCGCGCGGCTGTCGGCCGCGACCAGCGTGCGGCCGGCTGTCGTCGTCGACGATCTGGGCGTAGATGTGGTTCAGGCTGCGGAACACCGCCAGCCGCGGCCGCTCCGCCGTGCCCCTGACGCCACCGCCGCAGCCGATGGTGCCGACTTGCGCCCGCGGCCCGCGCTTGTCCTTGATGATCACTTCGCGCCCGCCTTCTTGCCGACCTTGCGGCGGACGGTCTCGTCCGCGTACGGATGCCCTTGCCCTTGTAGGGGTCGGGCTTCCGCAGGGACCGCAGCTTGGCGCGCCGTCTGGCCGAGCAGGGCCTTGTCGGCGCCCCGCAGGGTGATGGCCACCTGCCGCTCGATCTCGGCCGTCACTCCGTCGGGCAGCGGGAACATGACCGGGTGCGAGTAGCCCAGGGCAGCTGGATGCTCTTGCCCTGCAGCTGGGCCCGGTAGCCGATGCCGACGATCTCCAGCTTGCGCTCGAAGCCGTCCTTGACGCCGTGCACCATGTTGGCCACCAGCGCCCGGGTCAGCCCGTGGAGCGCGCGGATCCGTCGGTCCTCGCTGCCGCGCTCGATGACGAGAATGCCGTCGGCCACCTTGGCCGTCAGCCCGGTCGGCACCGGCTGGCTCAGCTTGCCCTTGGGGCCCTCGGCCCGGACGGTGAGGCCGTCGAGCTGCGACCTTCACGCCTTGGGGAATCGGGATCGGTTTCTTGCCGATGCGGGACATGTCGGCTCCTACCACACGTAGGCGAGGACTTCGCCGCCGACCTTCTGCTTGCGGGCCTCGCGGTCCGTCATCACCCCGCGCGAGGTCGACAGGATGGCCACGCCCATGCCGGCCAGGATGGAGGGAATCTTGTCGTGGGTGACGTAGACCCGGCGGCCCGGCGTGGACACCCGCACCAGGCCCGAGATCATCCTCTCGTTGGCGGTGCCGTACTTCAGATACACGCGCAGGGTGCCCTGGCGGCCGTCCTCGAGGACGCGGAAGTTCTTGATGAACCCCTCATCCTTCAGCAGTCTCGGCGATGCGCACCTTGAGCCTGGAGGACGGGATGTCGACCTTCTCGTGCTCGGCGCTGCTGGCGTTGCGGATGCGGGTCAGCAGGTCGGCGATCGGATCGCTCACATGGCCTACCAGCTCGCCTTCACGACGCCCGGCACCTCGCCCTTGAGCGCGAGCTCGCGGAAGCACAGGCGGCACATCTGGAACTTCCGGAGGTAGCCGCGCGGCCGCCCGCACAGCCGGCAGCGCCTGTAGCGCGCGCGGTCTTGAACTTCGGCGGCGCCTGCGACTTGATGATCAGCGAGTCTTGGCCATGCTCTAGGACTCCCTGAACGGCATGCCGAGCTGCGCGAGGAGCGCCTTGGCTTCCTCGTCCGTCCGCGCCGTCGTCACGATGTTGACGTCCATGCCCGCGCACCTTGTCGATCTTGTCGTAGACGATCTCGGGGAAGATCAGCTGCTCGCGTGAGCCCCAGCGCGTAGTTGCCCCGGCCGTCGAAGCCCTTGGGGGGCACGCCCTTGAAGTCGCGCACGCGGGGCAGGGCGACGTTCACGAGCCGATCGAGGAACTCGTACATCCGCGGCCGCTCGCAGCGTGACCTTGGCCCCGATCGGCACGCCCTCGCGCAGCTTGAAGTTCGCGATCGACTTCTTGGCCCGGGTGACGATGGGCTTCTGGCCCGTGATCGGCTGCAGATCGGCGGTGGCGAAGTCGAGGATCTTGGCGTTGTCCTTGCCCTCGCCCACGCCCATGTTGAGCACGATCTTCTCGAGCCGGGGCACCTGGAACGCGTTGGCGTACCCGCGCTCCTTCATGAGGGCCGGGATCACCGTGCGTCCGCGAAGCGCTCCTTCAGGCGCGGCGGGACCTCGCCGCTGCCCTTGGGCCGCCGTCTTGGCGGCGGGCGCCGCGGGCGCGCCCTTGTCCGCGCCGGGGCTGCTGCTGGGCGCCGGGGCGCCGGCTTGCCGCCCGCCGGCGCCTTCGGGTGCCGGACTTGTCGGCGCTTCTTGGCTTGGCCATGTCGCTAACCCTTGTCCATCGGTCTCGCCGCACCGCTTGCAGGTGCGGACCTTGCGGCCGTCGGCCAGTACCGTCACGCCGGTGCGGGTCGGCTTGTCGCAGCGGGCGCAGATCGAGGAGCACGTTGGAGAGGGGAGCGGCCCCTCCCGCTCGATGATGCCGCCCTGCCGCAGCTTCTGGGTCGGGCGCTGGTGCTTCTTGATCATGTTGATGTGCTCGACCAGGACCCGGCCCTTGTCGGTGAGCACGTGCAGCACCTTGCCCCGCTTGCCGCGCTCGCGGCCCGCGATGACGCCCACCGTGTCGCCCTTCCGCACGTGGCAATCGCCCTGCATGCTCAGAAGACCTCGGGGGCCAGCGAGATGATCTTGGTGAACTGCCGGTCGCGCAGCTCGCGCGCCACCGGCCCGAAGATGCGGGTGCCGACCGGATTGTCGTCGGGCTTGAGCAGCACCACCGCGTTGCGGTCGAAGCGGATGTAGGAGCCGTCGCGGCGCCGGACCTCCTTGACGGTGCGGACCACCACCGCCCGCGCCACCTCGCCCTTCTTCACGGTGCCGTCGGGCGCCGCTTCCTTGACCGCCACGATCACGGTGTCGCCGAGGGAGGCGTAGCGCTTGTTGGCGCCGCCCATGACCCGGATGCACTGGACCTTCTTGGCCCCCGAGTTGTCGGCGACATCGAGCATCGAGCGCGGCTGGATCATGCCCGGGCCACGCGGGTCAGCACCTGGCGGATCCGCCAGCGCTTCTCCTTCGACAGCGGTCGCGTCTCCTCGATCAGGACCCGGTCGCCGACCTTGCTGGCGTTCTCCTCGTCGTGTGCCTTGAGCTGCTTGGACATCGCGGATGACGCGCTGGTAGCGGGGATGGCGGTAGACCCGCTCGATCCGCACCACCCGCGTCTTCTGTCATCTTGTCGCTCACCACGACGCCTTCCCGGGTCTTGCGCTCGCCCACTCGCTTTCCTCCTCACGCGGCTCGCCGACCGCGGATGCGTCGCGCTCGCGGAGGATCGTCTGGGCCCGGGCCAGATCGCGCCGGGCCTGGCCGATGCGGGACGGGTTCTTGGCCACGCCCATGGAGAGCTGGAAGCGGAGGTTGAAGACCTCCTCGGACAGCTCCCGCACCTTCTGCGTGCAGCTCGTCGCTCCGACATGTCGCGCCACTTCGCCGCCTTCATGCCTCGTCCTCATAGCGCCCGGGTCCGGGTCACGAACTTGGTCTTGATGCCGATCTTCTGGGCGGCCGAGCCGGAACGCCTCGCGGGCGACGTCGACTGGTCGACGCCTTCCATCTCGTAGAGGATGCGGCCGGGCTTCACCACCGCCACCCAGTACTCGGGGTTGCCCTTGCCCTTGCCCATCCGCGTCTCGGCCGGCTTCTTGGTCACCGGCTTGTCCGGGAAGACCCGGATCCAGATCTTGCCGCCGCGCTTGACGACTGCGGGTGAGCGCCACCCGGGCCGCCTCGATCTGGCGGTTGGTGACCCAGCCCGGCTCCAGCGCCTTCAGCCCGAACTCGCCGAAGGCGAGCGTCGAGCCCCGCTGGGCCTTGCCCTTCATGCTGCCGCGCTGGGCCTTGCGGTACTTGACGCGCTTGGGCATCAGCATGACGGTCGCCCCTACGGCCTCCGCCGGCGCGGCGCGGAGCACCTCGCCCTTGAAGATCCACACCTTCACGCCGATGGTCCCGTAGGTGGTGTGCGCGGTGGCCAGCCCGTAGTCGATGTCGGCGCGGATGGTGTGCAGCGGCACCCGACCGTCGCGGTACCACTCGCGGCGGGCGATCTCGCCGCCGCCCAGCCGGCCCGCGCAGGCGATCCGGATGCCGTCGGCGCCGAGTCGCAGGGCCGAGGTGACCGCCTTCTTCATGGCCCGCCGGAAGGCCACCCGCTTCTGCAGCTGGAGGGCGACGTTCTCGGCGACGAGCTGGGCGTCGAGCTCGGGGTGGACGACCTCCTCGATGTTGAGGTAGATCTCCTTGCCGCGTCCGCATCTGGAGCTCGTTCTTGAGCTTCTCCACCTCGGCGCCCTTGCGGCCGATGATGATGCCCGGCCGCGCGGTGAAGATCGTGATGCGGGCCCGGTTGGCCGAGCGCTCGATGTCGATCCGCGAGATGCCCGCGTGGTACAGCTGCGTCCTTGATGTAGCGGCGGATCTTCACGTCCTCGTGCAGCAGGTCGGCGTAGCTCTTCGTCGCGAACCAGCGCGAGCTCCACGTCCGCGTGGAGCCGAGGCGGAAGCCGATCGGATGTGTCTTCTGGCCCATCGCCTAGTTCTTCTCCTTGGGCTTCGTCCGCCCCTTGCCTCGCGGCGTCGACGACGACGCCCGGGCGGGCCGGGTCCGGGGAACCGGGGCGGCCGCGGCCGGAACCGCGGTCGGCAGCCGGCGGACCCGCATGTGCCGGGGGCGCGTCAGCACGCCCCGGGTGCCGTTGACTCGTCGCTCACCGCGATGGTGAGGTGGCTCGTGCGGTGCTTGATGAAGAACGCGCGGCCCATCGCGCGCGGCTGCACGCGCTTGAGCGACGGCCCGCCGTCGGCCACCGCCTGCACGACCCGGAGGTCGTCCAGATTGCGGACCTGGTGGTTGTGCTCGGCGTTGGCCACCGCCGAGCGCAGCACCTTCTCGATGAGCCGGGCGGCCGCCTGCGGCGTGAACTCGAGCGTGGCCAGGGCCTCGCCCACCGACTTGCCGCGGATCTGGTCGAGGACCAGCCGCGCCTTGCGAGCCGACACGCGGATGAACCGGGCCCGAGCGCTGCGTGACTCACGACTTGCCCGTCGGCGAGGCGGCAGCCTTCTCGGCCTGGCCGTGCGCCTTGAAGGTGCGCGTCAGCGCGAACTCCCCCAGCTTGTGGCCGACCATGTTCTCGGTCACGTAGACCGGGATGAACTTCTTGCCGTTGTGGACGGCGAGCGTGTGGCCGACGAACTCGGGGGTGATCGTCGACCGCCGCGACCACGTCTTCAGCACCTTCTTCTGCCGGGTGCGGTTCAGCTCCTCGATGCGACCGTAGAGCTTCTCGTCGATGTACGGGCCCTTCTTGAGCGAACGTCCCATCTCCGCGCTCCTATTTCTTCCGGCGCGTGACGATGTAGGCGTCGGAGGGCCGGGCGCCCCGCCGCGTCTTGTAGCCCTTGGTCGGCTTGCCCCACGGCGTCATCGGGTGGTTGCCCTTGCCCTTGCCCTCGCCGCCGCCCATCGGGTGGTCGACCGGGTTCATCACGGTGCCGCGCACGGTGGGCCGGAAGCCCTTCCAGCCGCACGCGCCCCGCCTTGCCGACCGACACGTTCTCGTGATCGAGGTTGCCGACCTGGCCGATCGGTGGCCATGCAGTCCAGCTGCACCAGCCGCACCTCGCCCGAGGGCAGCTTGAGGGTGGCGCGGTCGCCTTCCTTGGCCAGCAGCTGGGCCTGGCGTGCCGGCGCTCCGGCACATCTGCGCGCCCTTGCCGGGCTGCAGCTCGACGTTGTGCACGAGCGTGCCGACCGGGATGTTGCGGATGGGCAGCGCGTTGCCGGGCAGGATGTCGGCCTGCGGCCCCGACATCAGCGATGTCGCCCGACCTTGAGGCCGTGGGGGGCGATGATGTAGCGCTTCTCGCCGTCCCGGTAGTGCAGCAGGGCCAGCCGCGCCGAGCGGTTCGGATCGTACTCGATGGCCGCCACCCGGGCCGGGATGCCCGAGCTTCTCGCGGCGGAAGTCGACCTGCCGGAGCATGCGCTTGGCCCCGCCGCCCCGGTGCCGCACCGTGATGCGGCCGTAGCCGTTGCGGCCATTCGTACGCCGCTTGGGGATCAGCAGGCCCTTCTCCGGCGTCGTCTTGGTGATCTCGTCGTAGGTGACGTACGTGAGGTAGCGCCGCGCGGGCGACGTCGGCTTGACGGTGCGGATTGCCATGGCGCTAGGCCCCCTCGACGAGCTCGATCTTGTGGCCGGGCGCCAGCGTCACGATCGCCTTCTTCCAGTCCGAGCGCCGGCCCTGGAAGCGGCCCATCCGCTTCGAGCTTGCCCTCGTAGGAGGCGGTGCGAACGGCCGTCACCTTCACGTTGAAGACGCTCTCCACCGCCGCGCGGATCTCCACCTTGTTGGCGTCAGGCCGCGACCTGGAAGGTCACCGTGTTCAGGTCTTCCTTCTGCTGCATGCACTTCTCCGTCATCAGCGGCCGGATGAGCACCGTGGCGCGGGTCCCTCATGATCCGAGCGCCTCCTCGAGCGCGTGCAGGGCCGCCCGCTCGAACACCACCTGCCGTGGCTGCAGCAGCTGGTACACGGAGACGTGATCGGGCGTCTCCACGGTCAGCCAGGGCACGTTGCGGGCCGGCCGGAGCAGCGCGTCGCCCAGCGCGGCGACGACGACCAGCGTGGGCACCGGCCGCGACCCCAGCTGGCCGAGCCCGGCCACCAGCGTCTTCGTCTTGCCGTCGGCCGGCCATGCTCTCCACGACCGCGCAGCTCGCCCGCCGTCGATCGTCGACGGCCACGGCCTCCCGCAGCGCCTCGCGGCGCATCTGCCGCGGCATCGCCTTGTCGTAGCTGCGCGGCGTGGGACCGAACGGCTTGCCGCCGCCCTTCCACTGGGTCGCGCGGATGCGAGCCCTGGCGAGCGCGGCCCGGTGCCCTTCTGCTTCCAGGGCTTCCGACCGCCGCCCGAGACCTCGCTGCGACCCTTGGTGTCGTGGGTCCCGACCCGACGGTCGGCCAGCTCGCGCACGACCGCCTGGTGGAGCAGCGGCGCCGTTGACCTCCCGCCGAACACGTCAGCCCGCAGCTCGAGCGTGCCCGCCTGCTTTCCCTTGCCGTCGAGGACCTGTACCGTCGGCATTATTTCTTGCCTCCGCCGCTTTCTGCTGCTGTTGCCTTGGTCGTCTTCACGCTCTTGCGGAGCATGACCAGGCGAGCCGTTGGCGCCGGGCACCGCGCCGCCGAGGAGCACGAGGTTCTGCTCGGGCATCACGCGCACCACCCGCACGTTCAGGACGGTCCGCCGCATCGCCGCCCATACGGCCCGGCAGCCGGTGACCCGGCCACACGCGCGAGGGATCGGACGAGGCGCCGATCGAGCCCGGGGCCCGGTGGAACATCGAGCCGTGGGTGGCGTCGCCGCCGAACCAGCCGTAGCGCTTGACGCCGCCCTGGAAGCCCCTTGCCCTTGGTGACCCCGACCACGTCGACGAGCTCGCCGGGCGCGAAGACCTCGCTGGTGAGCGTCTGGCCCACCTGGATAGGCCGCCACCTGCTCGGGCTTCTCGAGGCGGACCTCGCGCACGATCCCCATCGGGGCCACGTTCGGCCTTCTTGAAGACGCCGGCCACCGGCTTGCTGATGTTCTTCTTCTTCGGCTCGAACCCGAGCTGGAGGGCGTCGTAGCCGTGCTGGCTCGCGGGTCCGGTGACCGACGACCGTGCAGGGCCCGGCCTGGACGACGGTCACCGGGATGTGACTGCCGTCGTCGCCGAAGATCTGGGTCATGCCGACCTTGCGGCCGATCAGTCCTTCTTTGCGTGCCATTGGTTTACGCGATCCTCACAGCGACACGAAGAGCGATGAGAAGCGTCCAGATGCTAGGCGCCGAGGAGTCCCCGACTGAGGCGTATGCCGCATACGCCGCAGGGAGGGGACGAGTCGGCAACGACGCAGATGGATGCTTCTCATCGCTCTTCGTTAGAGCTTGATTTCGACGTCGACGCCGGCGGGCAGGTCGAGCTTCATCAGCGCGTCGACAGTCTGGGGGGTGGGGTCGACGATGTCGAGGAGGCGCTTGTGGGTGCGCATCTCGAACTGCTCGCGGGACGTCTTGTCGACGTGGGGCGAGCGGAGCACCGTCCACCGGTTGATGATCGTCGGCAGCAGGACCGGGCCAGCCACGCGGGCGCCGGTACGCCGCACCGTCTCCACGATCTCCTTCACCGAGCGATCCAGGAGGTGATGGTCGTACGCCTTGAGACGGATGCGGATCTTCTGATCGGCGGCCAGGGTGGCCATGGTTCTACTCCGCGATCTCCGTCACGACGCCGGCGCCCACCGTCCGCCCGCCCTCCCGAATCGCGAACCGCAGCTCCTTCTCCATCGCAATCGGCATGATCAGCTCGATCGCCATCGTCACGTTGTCCCCCGGCATCACCATCTCCACCCCGCCGGGCAACGTGCACACCCCCGTCACGTCCGTCGTCCGGAAGTAGAACTGCGGCCGGTACCCGTTGAAGAACGGCGTGTGCCGCCCCCCCTCTTCCTTCGTCAGCACGTACACCTCCGCCTTGAACTTCTTGTGGGGCTTGATCGACCCAGGCTTCGCCAGCACCTGCCCGCGCTCGACCTCTTCCTTGTCGATCCCGCGCAGCAGCGCGCCAATGTTGTCCCCCGCCTGCCCCTCGTCCAGCAGCTTGCGGAACATCTCCACGCCCGTCACCACCGACTTGCGGGTGTCGCTGCATCCCCACGATCTCGATCTCCTCGCCCACCTTCACGATCCCCCGCTCCACCCGCCCCGTCACCACCGTCCCCCGCCCCGTGATCGAGAAAATGTCCTCGATCGGCATCAAAAACGGCTTGTCCACCGGCCGCGGCGGCGTCGGGATGTAGCTGTCCACCGCCTCCATCAGCTTCCAGATCGCGCTCCGCCGCCTTCGGCGTCCGTCGGGTTCTCGTTGGCCTGCAGCGCCGACCCCCGGATCACCGGCACGTCGTCCCCCGGAAACTGATACTTCTTCAGCAATTCCCGCACTTCCAGCTCCACCAGATCCAAAATCTCCGCGTCGTCCACCATGTCGCACCTTGTTCATGAACACCACCAAAAACGGCACGTTCACCTGCCGCGCCAGCAGCACGTGCTCCCGCGTCTGCGGCATCGGCCCGTCGTTGGCCGCCACCACCAGGATGGCGCCGTCCATCTGCGCCGCCCCCGTGATCATGTTCTTGATGTAGTCCGCGTGCCCCGGACAGTCGATGTGCGCGTAGTGCCGCTTGTCCGTCTCGTACTCCACGTGCGCCACCGCAATCGTGATCCCCCGCTCCCGCTCTTCCGGCGCGTTGTCGATCGAGCCGTACTCCCGCACCGCGATCCCCTTGTTCTTCGTGTGCAGCACCTTCGTGATCGCCGCCGTCAGCGTCGTCTTGCCGTGGTCGATGTGCCCAATCGTCCCCACGTTCACGTGCGGCTTCGTCCGCTCGTACTTGGCCTTCGCCATCGTCTACCTTCCTCCGACTACGCTCGTGGTTCTCAGCGAGTACCGGCGCGGGCGGCGGGCTTGCCCGCGACCTTCGCCATGATTTCTTCAGAGATCGAGGTCGGGACCTCTTCGTAGCGGGCGAACTGCATCGTGTACGTCGCCCGCCCCTGGGTCATCGACCGCATCTCGGTCGCGTAGCCGAACATCGTCGCCAGCGGAACGTTGGCGCGGATCACCTGGGAGGTGCCGCGGGCCTCCATCGAGACGATGCGGCCGCGGCGGCTGTTGAGGTCGCCCACGATCGCGCCCATGTACTCCTCGGGCGTGACCACCTCGACGTCCATGACCGGCTCCAGCAGGGCGGGCTTGGCCTTGCGGCAGGCGTCCTTGAAGCCCATGGAGCCGGCGATCTTGAAGGCCATCTCCGAGGAGTCCACGTCGTGGTAGGAGCCATCGGTCAGGTAGACCTTGATGTCCACCATCGGGTAGCCGGCCATGCATGCCGGTCTCCATGGCCTCCTTGATGCCCTTCTCGACGGCCGGCACGTACTCCCGCGGCACCGAACCGCCGATGATCTTGTTCTCGAACACGAAGCCACCGCCGGCGTCGTTCGGCTCGACCTCGATGTACACGTCGCCGTACTGGCCGCGGCCGCCCGTCTGCCGCACGAACTTGCCCTGGGCCTCGCCCTTGCGGCGGATGGTCTCCCGGTAGGCGACCTGCGGCTTGCCGACGTTGGCCTCGACGCGGAACTCGCGCAGGAGGCGGTCGACGATGATCTCGAGGTGCAGCTCGCCCATCCCGTGAATGAGCGTCTGGGAGGTCTCTTCTTCCGTGGTCACCCGGAACGTCGGGTCTTCCAGGGCCAGCCGTGACAGCGCGACGCCCAGCTTCTCCTCGTCGGCGCTGCGTCTTGGGCTCGATGGCCACCGCGATGACCGGCTCCGGGAACGTCCATCGATTCCAGCACGACCGGCTTGTCGGCGTCGCACAGGGTGTCGCCGGTGCGTCGTCAGCTTGAGGCCGATGGCGGCGGCGATGTCACCGGCCGCGATCGACGGGACCTCTTCCTTCTTGTTGGCGTGCATCCGCAGGAGGCGGCCGATCCGCTCCTTCTTGTCCTTGGTGGAGTTGTACACACCGGAGCCGGCCTCGAGCGTGCCCGAGTAGACGCGCAGGAACACGAGCTGACCCACGTGCTGGTCGTTCATGATCTTGAAGGCCAGCGCGCGTGAAGGGGGCGTCGTCCGATGCCTTGCGCTCCTCGGTCGCCCCCGTCTCGGGATTCACGCCCACCATGGGGGGAATGTCGAGCGGCGACGGCAGGTAGTCGATGACCGCGTCCAGCAGCGGCTGCACGCCCTTGTTCTTGAAGGAGGCGCCGCAGATCACCGGGAACACGGTCATGGCGATGGCGCCCTTGCGCACCGCCGCCTTCAGCTCCTCGGGGCTGATCGCCTCGCCGCTGGACGTACTTCTCCATGAGGTGCTCGTCCACCTCGGCGAGCCCCTCGATCATCTTCTCCCGGTACTCCTTCACCAGATCGCGCATGTCGCCGGGGATCTCGACGGTCTTGTATTCCTTGCCGAGCGTCTCGTCGCCCTCGTCCCACACCATCGCGACCTGGTCGATGAGATCGACGAGGCCGCGGTACTGGTCCTCGCGGCCGATCGGCAGCTGGATGGCCACCGGGTGGGCGCCGAGGCGGCTGCGCAGCATGTCCAGGCACCGGTAGTAGTCGGCGCCGATGCGGTCCATCTTGTTGACGTAGACGAGCCGCGGCACCTGGTACTTGTCGGCCTGGCGCCACACCGTCTCCGTCTGCGGCTCGACGCCAGAGACGGCGTCGAGGATGGCGACGGCCCCGTCGAGCACGCGGAGCGAGCGCTCCACCTCGACGGTGAAGTCGACGTGGCCCGGCGTGTCGATGATGTTGACGCGGCAATCCCGCCAGAAGCAGGTGGTGGCGGCCGAGGTGATGGTGATCCCCCGCTCCTGTTCCTGCACCATCCAGTCCATGGTGGCGGTGCCCTCGTGGACCTCGCCGATCTTGTAGGACCGTCCGGTGTAGTACAGGACGCGCTCGGTCGTCGTCGTCTTGCCCGCGTCGATGTGGGCCATGATGCCGATATTGCGCGTCTTTTCCAGCGGAGTACTGCCGCTCCACGTCCGTCCCTCTTTCTCTTGGCTCTGCATGCGTGAAGAGGGGGTCAGCCTCCGTCCCCCCTTCGCGGGTGACCGGCCGCTACCAGCGGTAATGCGCGAACGCCTTGTTGGCCTCCGCCATCTTGTGCGTGTCTTCTCGCTTCTTGACCGCCATGCCCCGGTTGTTGGCGGCGTCGAGCAGCTCGGCCGCCAGCTTGTCGGCCATGCTTCGCTCCGACCGTCGCCGGGCGGCGCCGATCATCCAGCGCATGGCCAGCGAGGTCCGCCGATCCGGGCGTACCTCGACCGGCACCTGGTAGGTCGAGCCGCCGACCCGCCGCGACTTCACCTCGACGGCCGGCTTGACGTTGTCGATGGCGGTCTTGAACATCTTCAGCGCTTCCTGCTTGGACCGGTCCTCGACCGCGGTCATGGCGTCGTACATGATGCGCTCGGCCGTCGACTTCTTGCCGCAGATCATCATGATGTTGACGAACTTCGCGACCAGCCGGCTCCCGTACTTGGGATCCGGCAGCACCTCGCGCTTGGCCGCCCCTGCCCGCCGCATGGCCTACGCTCCGCCTTCGGCGCCTTGGCGCCGTACTTGGATCGGCTCTGCTTGCGGCCCGCCACCCCGGCGGTGTCGAGCGAGCCGCGGATGATGTGGTACCGGATGCCCGGCAGGTCCTTCACGCGGCCCCCGCGGATCATCACGATCGAGTGCTCCTGCAGGTTGTGGCCGACACCCGGGATGTACGAGGTGACCTCTATGCCCGTTGGTGAGCCGCACGCGGGCCACCTTGCGGAGGGCCGAGTTCGGCTTCTTCGGGGTCGTGGTGTAGACGCGGATGCACACGCCCCGCTTCTGCGGGCACGCCTGCATGGCGGGCGTCTTGGACTTCTTCCGCACCGCCTCACGACCGTATCGCACGAGCTGGTTGATGGTCGGCATAGGTCTCCATCGCCGGGAACGGCGACAAAACTCTCACTTTATAACCGAGTGCCCCGGTGTTGTCAATTTGGTCGACTGTTCGGACATTGGGGCCCCGAGATGGCCCCCAACCCCCAGCGCTCGGAACGGCCCGGCAAAGCCGGGCCGCTCCGGTCTCGCGTTTCTCCATCGCCCGCTCAACCGGCCGCGGCTACCGAGCCCTCACCGTCGGTGGGCTCGGCCGGAGCCGGCGGATCGAAGCTCAGCATGCTGTCGAGCGGCTTCACGGCCTCGCCGCCCGGGGTCAGGACCTCGACCCGCGTGTAGTTGTTGAGGCCGGTGCCGGCCGGGATCAGCCGGCCGACGATGACGTTCTCCTTCAGACCGCGCAGGTCGTCGGTCTTGCCGCTGATGGCCGCCTCCGTGAGCACCCGGGTCGTCTCCTGGAAGGAGGCCGCCGAGATGAAGCTGTCGGTCGACAGCGAGGCCTTGGTGATGCCGAGGAGGACCGGCTTGGCGGTGGCCGGCGCGCTTGCCCTGGCTCAGCACCCGGTCGTTCTCCTCCTGGAACACGAACTTGTCGACCAGCTCGCCGACCACGAAGTCGGTGTCGCCGACCTCCTCGATCCGCACCCGCCGCAGCATCTGGCGCACGATGATCTCGATGTGCTTGTCGTTGATCGTCACGCCCTGCAGGCGGTAGACCTCCTGCACCTCGTTGACGAGGTACCGCTGCAGCTCGCGGTCACCGAGGACGGCCAGGTAGTCGTGCGGGTTCGGCGAGCCCGTCCATCAGGGCCTCGCCCGCCTTCACCCGGTCGCCCTCGTGCACGCTGATGTGCTTGCCGCGCGGGATCAGGTACTCCTTGGTCTCCGCCGTCGTCGGCGCGGATCACGATCTTCCGCATGCCCTTGACGAACCCGCCCATCTCGACCCGCGCCGTCGATCTCGGTGATGACCGCCTGCTCCTTCGGCTTGCGGGCCTCGAAGAGCTCGGCCACCCGCGGCAGACCGCCGGTGATGTCCTTGGTCTTGGTGCGTCTCCCGCGGGATCTTGGCGATGATGTCGGCCGCGAACACGTCGGCGCCGTCGACGACCGACAGGTTGGCGCCCACCGGCAGCGGGTAGCGGTGCCGCTCGCCGAGCCGGTGGCGGGGCCGGCCCCCTCGGAGTGGGCGCCTTAGATGATGACGCCGGGCTGCAGTCGCCCGTCGGCGTCCTCGATGATGACCTTGCGGGCCAGGCCGGTGACCTCGTCGAACTCCTCGCGGACGGTCACGCCCTCCACGATGTCCTGGTACTGCGCCTTGCCGGTGAACTCGGTGAGGATCGGGTTGGTGAACGGGTCCCACTCGACCAGCACCGTGCGCGCCTTGATCTTCTGCTCGGCCTTGACCTTGATCTTGGCGCCGTACACGACCGGGTAGCGCTCGCTGCTCCCGGCCCCGCTCGTCGGCCACGGCGATCTCGCCGTTGCGGTTGGTGGCGACGAGGTCGCCGTCACGGTTGACGACGGTCCGGAGGTTGTGGAACTTCACGACGCCGGCGCTCTTGGCCTCGTGCTTGGAGGCCTCCACGACCCGGCTGGCGGTGCCGCCGATGTGGAACGTCCGCATCGTCAGCTGGGTGCCCGGCTCGCCGATCGACTGGGCGGCGATGATGCCGACCGCCTCCCCCAGCTCGGCCAGGCGGCCGGTGCCGAGGTTACGGCCGTAGCACAGCACGCAGATGCCGCGCTTGGTGTCGCAGGTCAGGGTGGAGCGGATGCGGACCCGCTCGAGGCCGGAGTCCTCGATCTTCTGGGCCAGCTCCTCGTTGATCTCGGTGTTGCGCCTGCACGATGATCTCGCCGCGAGAGCGGATCCCGCACGTCCTCGGCCGCGACCCGGCCGAGGATGCGGTCCCGGAGCGACTGGATGATGTCGCCGCCCTCCACGAGCGGCGTCGCCTCGATGTACTTGACGGTGCCGCAGTCGTACTCGCTGACGATGACGTCCTGGGCCACGTCGACCAGCCGGCGCGTCAGGTAGCCGGAGTCGGCCGTCTTCAGCGCGGTGTCGGCGAGACCCTTGCGGGCGCCGTGGGTCGAGGTGAAGTACTCGAGGACGGTGAGGCCCTCGCGGAAGTTCGACGTGATCGGCGTCTCGATGATCTCGCCCGACGGCTTGGCCATGAGGCCGCGCATGCCGGCCAGCTGGCGGATCTGCTGCTTGGAGCCCCGGGCGCCGGAGTCGGCCATCATGAAGATGGGGTTGAACTCGCCGCCCTGCTCGCCGTCCTCCAGCTCCTTGAACATCTGGTCGGCGATCTGCTCGGTGACGTGGGCCCAGACGTCGACGACCTTGTTGTAGCGCTCGCCGTTGGTGATGACGCCGTCCTGGTACTGCGGTCTCGACCTCGTTGACCTGGGCCCGGGCGTTGCCGATCAGCTGCTCCTTCGACGACGGGATGTGCATGTCGTCGATGCCGATGCGAGAGACCCGACAGGGTGGCGTACCGGAAGCCGAGGTCCTTCAGCTCGTCGAGGAAGTGCACGGTGACCTCGTTGCCGAGCTGGTTGCATGCAGCGGCCGACGAGGGAGGTGACCTCCTTCTTCTTCAGCTCCTGGTTCACGAACCGCAGCGGCTCCGGCACGATCTCGTTGAAGAGCGTGCGGCCCACCGTGGTCTCGATCACCTCGCCGGTCTTCCAGCGCAGGCGGATGCGGGCCTGGAGGTCGATGTCCTCGTTGTCGTAGGCAATCCGAACCTCTTCGGCGTCGGCGAACAGCCGCCCCTCGCCACGCACCGGGTGCTCGGGGGTGGACAGCCGCTCCTTGGTCAGGTAGTAGATCCCGAGGACCATGTCCTGCGTCGGCACCGCGATGGGGGCGCCGTTGGACGGCGACAGGATGTTGTTGGCCGACAGCATGAGCACCTGGGCCTCGAGCTGGGCCTCCATGGACAGCGGCACGTGGACGGCCATCTGGTCGCCGTCGAAGTCGGCGTTGAAGGCCGTGCACACCAGCGGGTGGATCTCGATGGCCTTGCCCTCGACCAGGATGGGCTCGAAGGCCTGGATGCCGAGCCGGTGCAGCGTGGGCGCCCGGTTGAGCAGCACCGGGTGCTCCTTGATGACGTCGTCGAGGATGTCCCAGACCTCCGGCCGCTCCTTCTCCACGAACTTCTTGGCCGCCTTGATCGACGAGGCGATGCCCCGCTCCTCCAGCTTGCGCAGGATGAACGGCTTGAACAGCTCCAGCGCCATCTTCTTGGGCAGCCCGCACTGGTGCAGCTTCAGGTAGGGACCGACCACGATGACCGACCGCCCCGAGTAGTCCACGCGCTTGCCGAGCAGGTTCTGGCGGAACCGGCCCTGCTTGCCCTTCAGGGTGTCGGACAGGGACTTCAGCGGGCGGTTGTTGGGCCCGGTGATGACGCGGCCGCGGCGGCCGTTGTCGAACAGCGCGTCGACGGCCTCCTGCAGCATCCGCTTCTCGTTACGGATGATGATCTCGGGCGCCTTCAGGTCCATCAGCCGCTTCAGCCGGTTGTTCCGGTTGATGACGCGGCGGTAGAGGTCGTTGAGGTCCGACGTCGCGAACCGCCCGCCGTCGAGCGGCACCAGCGGCCGCAGCTCCGGCGGAATGACCGGGATGACCTCGAGGATCATCCACTCCGGCTGGTTGCCGGACTTCAGGAACGCCTCGATGACCTTCAGCCGCTTGACGATCTTCTTGCGCTTCTGGACCGACGTCTCGCCCAGCATCTGGGCGCGGAGGTCACGGGCCAGCGAGTCGAGGTCCATGTCGCGCAGAAGCTCGCGGATGGCCTCGGCCCCCATGCCCACCTTGAGGGCCTCGGGACCGTGCTCCTCGTGCATCTTGCGGACCTTGTCGACGCCGACCAGGTCCTTCTTCTTGATGCCGTTGATCCGCGGACTCGAGGCACACGTACTCCTCGAAGTAGAGGATCTTCTCCAGCTCGCGCAGCGACATGTCGAGGAGCTGGCCGATGCGGCTGGGCAGCCCCTTGAAGAACCACACGTGCGACACCGGCGAGGCCAGCTCGATGTGGCCCATCCGCTCGCGCCGGACCCGGGCCCGCGTCACCTCGACCCCGCACTTGTCGCAGATGACGCCGGCGAACTTCATCCGCTTGTACTTGCCGCACGCGCACTCGTAGTCCTTGGTGGGCCCGAAGATGCGCGCGCAGAAGAGGCCGTCGCGCTCCGGCTTGAAGGTCCGGTAGTTGATGGTCTCCGGCTTCTTCACCTCGCCGTGCGACCAGTCCCGGATCTTCTGGGGCGCCGCCAGCTTGATGCGGATCGCGTCAAACGTGATGGGCTTCGCATGCCGATCGAGGATGCCCCACAGGTCCTTGGCGGGCTTGTCCTCTCTGATCAGGCTGCCGAAAGGCCGATCCGTCAGCATTCAGTATTCTCCTTTGTAGCGAAGCCGTGAGGCCGGTTCGAGACGCCGGTGGCTTGTTCGAGATGCGCGTGGCTCCGACCCGCCCGTTCAACCATTCGACCAGCGCGCCGCTGCTCCACTCCGTTGCGCTCTTCGCTCGCTCTCCTCACGACGCCTTCTTTCCGTCTTTGGTGACCAGCTCGACGTCCAGGGCCAGGCTCTGCAGCTCCTTCACCAGCACGTTGAACGACTCCGGGGTGCCGGGCTCGAGGAAGTTCTCGCCCTTGACGATCGCCTCGTAGATGCGGTTGCGTCCCTCGACGTCGTCCGACTTCACGGTCAGCATCTCCTGCAGCGTGTGGGCGGCGCCGTACGCCTCCAGGGCCCACACCTCCATCTCGCCGAACCGCTGACCGCCGAACTGGGCCTTGCCGCCGAGCGGCTGCTGGGTGACCAGCGAGTAGGGCCCGATCGAGCGGGCGTGCATCTTGTCGTCGACGAGGTGGGCCAGCTTCAGGATGTAGATCTGGCCGACCGTCACCTCCTGGTGGAACGGCTTGCCGGTGCGGCCGTCGAAGAGCCGGGTCTTGCCGGAGGTCGGCATGTCGGCCTGCTTGAGGTGCTCCTTGATCTCCTGCCTCGGTGGCCCCGTCGAACACGGGGCTGGCCACCCACAGGCCGAGGGCGCGGGCCGCCCAGCCCGAGGTGGGTCTCCAGGATCTGGCCGACGTTCATCCGCGACGGCACCCCGAGCGGATTCAGAACGATCTCCACCGGAGAGCCGTCGGGAAGGAACGGCATGTCCTCTTCGGGCAGGATCTTGGAGACGACGCCCTTGTTGCCGTGGCGGCCGGCCATCTTGTCGCCGACCGACAGCTTGCGCTTCACGGCCACGTAGACCTTCACCATCTTGATCACGCCGGGCGGCAGGTCGTCGCCGCGGCGCAGACGGCCGATGCGCTCCTCCAGCATGGAGTCGTAGATCGACGATCTGCTCTTCGGCGAGCTCCTCGATGCGCTTGATCATCTGGGCGAGGCCGTCGTCCTCCTTGACCTTCACCTTCTTGAGCTCGTTCCAGGAGAAGTTGTCCAGCTCCGGCGCGCTCGATGTGGTCGCCCTTCTTGGTGACCCGCCGGGTCCTTGTTGGTCGGGTCGAACAGCTCGTTGACGGAGGTCTTGCCGACCAGGAGGTTCTTGAGCTTCTGGTCGCGCTCCATCTCGACCATGGCGATCTCGTCCTGGTAGTCCTTCTCCAGGCGCGCCGATCTCCTCCTCCTCGATCGACTTGGCGCGCTCGTCCTTGTCGACGCCGCGCCGCGAGAACACCTTCACGTCGACCACCGTGCCCTCGATGCCGGGCGGCACCGTGAGCGAGGTGTCGCGCACGTCGCCGGCCTTCTCGCCGAAGATCGCGCGCAGCAGCTTCTCTTCCGGGGTCAGCTGCGTCTCGCCCTTCGGGGTGATCTTGCCGACGAGGATGTCGCCGGCCTTGACCTTGGCGCCGATGCGCACGATGCCGGAGTCGTCGAGGTCCTTGAGCGCCTCCTCGGAGACGTTGGGGATGTCGCGCGTGACCTCTTCCTTGCCGAGCTTGGTGTCGCGGGCCTGGACCTCGAACTCCTCGATGTGGATCGAGGTGAAGCGGTCGTCCTTGACCAGCCGCTCGGAGACGAGGATCGCGTCCTCGAAGTTGTACCCGCCCCACGGCATGAAGGCGACCAGCACGTTGCGGCCGAGGGCCAGCTCGCCCTGGTCGGTGGCCGGCCCGTCGGCGATGACGTCGCCCGGCCTGACACCTTCTGGCCCTTGCCGCACGATCGGGCTTCTGGTTGATGCAGGTGTTCTGGTTCGAGCGCCGGTACTTCGTCAGGTTGAAGATGTCCAGCGGCAGGTCCTGGACGGGGTCGGCCTTCTTCGACCGGCTCTCCGCCCGCACCACCACGCGGTCGGCCGAGACGTACTCGACCACGCCGGGCCGCTTGGCCACCACCACCGAGCCGGAGTCGCGGGCCACCACGTGCTCCATGCCGGTGCCCACCAGCGGCGCCTCCGGCTGCAGCAGCGGAACGGCCTGCCGCTGCATGTTGGAGCCCATGAGCGCCCGGTTGGCGTCGTCGTTCTCGAGGAACGGAATCAGCGCCGCCGCCACCGACACCAGCTGCTTGGGCGAGACGTCCATGTAGTGCAGCTCTTCCGGCGGCACCATCCGGTACTCGCCGCCCTTGCCGGGCCGACACCCGCTCCTGCATGAACTTGCCGGTCCGGTCGATCTCGGCGTTGGCCTGCGCGATGACGAACTGCTCTTCCTTCGAGCGCGGTGAGGAACATCGATCTCGTCGGTCACCCCGCCCGCTGACGACCTTGCGGTAGGGCGTCTCGATGAAGCCGAACTCGTTGGTCCGGGCGTACGTCGACAGCGAGGAGATGAGGCCGATGTTCGGGCCTTCCGGCGTCTCGATGGGGCAGATGCGCCCGTAGTGGGTCGGGTGCACGTCGCGCACCTCGAACCCGGCGCGCTCCCGGCTGAGACCGCGCGGCCCCAGGGCGGACAGCCGGCGCTTGTGGGTCAGCTCGGCCAGCGGGTTCGTCTGGTCCATGAACTGCGAGAGCTGCGAGGAGCCGAAGAACTCCTTGACCACCGCCGAGACCGGCTTGGCGTTGATCAGGTCGTGGGGCATCAGGTTGGTGATGTCGGAGATCGACATCCGCTCCTTGACCGCCCGCTCCATCCGCGTGAGACCGACCCGGAACTGGTTCTCCAGCAGCTCGCCGACCGAGCGCACCCGGCGGTTGCCGAGGTGGTCGATGTCGTCGGTCGGGCTTGCTGCCGAGCTTGACCATGCAGCAGGTGCCGGATGACGGAGACGATGTCCTCGCTGCGCAGCGTCTTGACGTTGAGCCGGCGCCTCGATGCTGAGCTTCTTGTTGATCATGAAGCGGCCGACCCGGGCCAGGTCGTAGCGGCGCGGGTCCATGAACATGCCGCGGAACAGCGCGCGGGCCGACTCCACGGTGGGCGGATCGCCCGGCCGCAGCTTGCGGTAGATCTCGACCAGCGCCTCGTCGGGGTTCTTGACGTGGTCGCGCGCCAGCGTCTCGTACATCGAGGCGTCGATCTTGCCCGGGGCTCAGCACCAGCAGCTTGAACGGCGCCACCCGGCGGCCCATGACCTGGGTGAGGACGCGTCGAGGTGAGCTCGGTGTTGGTGCCGACCAGCACCTCGCCGCTCTCCGTGTCCACGATGCGGGTGGCCGGTGCGGCGGCCCACCAGCGCCTCGGCCGCGCACCGGGATCTTCTCGACGCCGGCCTCGACCAGCTTCTCGACGAGCTTGGCGTTGAGCACCTTGCCCGCCTGGACGATGGGCTCCGGTGCGCGGGGCGGCTTGACGTCGTCGGCCACCTTGGCCCCCACGTGACGCCTCCGGATGCACCTTCACCCAGGCGGTGCCGTCCTCGAAGCCGAGCACCTCCTCGGCGTCGTAGAACTGGGCCAGGATCTCCTCGTCGGAGAGGATCGGCGCCCTTCTCCAGGAACCAGAACGCGCGCAGGATACGCGGTGGCGTAGCATCTTCCGCCGCCGGTCCACGCGCACGTGCAGGAGGTCGTTGGCGTCGAAGTCGAACTCCACCCAGGAGCCGCGGTAGGGAATCACGCGGGCCGAGAAGAGCGGCTTGCCGGAGGCCAGCGTCTTGCCCTTGTCATCGTCGAAGAACACGCCGGCCGAGCGCTGGAGCTGGCTGACCACCACCCGCTCGGTGCCGTTGATGATGAACGTGCCCTTCTCGGTCATGAGCGGCAGCTCGCCCAGGTAGACCTCCTGGCCCCGCTGCTCGCGGATGGCTGCGTGTCTTCGCTTCCTTGTCGTGGTCGAACACCACGAGGCGGAGCGTGACCTTGAGGGGGATGGCGAAGGTCATGCCCCGGTCGTGGCACTCCTCGACCGTGTACTTCGGATCCCCGAAGTGGTACGCAGTCGAACTCGAGCAGCGCGTTGTCGTTGTAGTCGGCGATCGGAAACACCGACTTGAACACCGCCTGGAGCCCGATCTCCTCCCGGCGCTCGGCGCGAACGTCCTTCTGGAGGAACGGTCTCGTAGGACCGCTTCTGCACCTCGATGAGGTTCGGGATCTCGACGATGGACGGGATCTTCCCGAAGTCCCTGACGACTGCGGCGCCCGCACTGAATCGTGCCTGCCATGGCTCTCTCCTGAGGACTCGAGCCGTCACCGTACGCCTTCCGTCGGCGGACCGCCTCGGATGCCTCGCCAGCGCTCCTCGGCGAGGCTACTTGACCTGGACGGTGGCGCCCTGCTCCTCGAGCTTCTTCTTCATGTCCTCGGCCTCGGCCTTGGTGACCTTCTCCTTCACCGCCTTGGGCGCGCCGTCCACGAGGTC
Source organism: uncultured Candidatus Rokubacteria bacterium (assembly GCA_963827505.1). GTDB lineage: Bacteria > Methylomirabilota > Methylomirabilia > Rokubacteriales > CSP1-6 > AR5. Next base: position 215,678 of record CAWHBD010000003.1, read on the forward strand.
CTTGGCTTCCTTCAGACCCAGCCCCGTGAGCTCGCGCACGACCTTGATGACCTGGATCTTCTTGTCGCCGGCCGCCATGAGCATGACGTCGAACTCCGTCTTCTCCTCGGCCGCCGCCGCGCCGCCGCCGCCGCCGCCGCCCCCGGCATCGCGGCCACCGCCACCGGCGCCGCCGCCGACACGCCCCACTTCTCCTGCAGCATCTTCGACAGCTGCGCGGCTTCGAGCAGCGTCAGCTTGTCGAGCTCCTCGGCGATCTGTTCGACATTCGCCGCCATGTGACGTCTGGTCCCCCTGTGTGCTGGTCCTGTTACTCCGCGGCGGCCGCCGGGGGCGGATCTTGCCCCGCTGCTCCAGGACGTACACGAGCTCGCGCTGGGGCGCCTGCAGCAGGCCCACCAGCTGGCGAGTGGTCCCTGCAGGGCGCCGACGAGTGGCGGCCCGCAGCGCGTCCCTCGACGGCAGGTCGGCCAGCGCCTTGAGCCCCGCCGGCTCCAGCATCTGGCCCTCGACCACGCCGACCTTGAGGACGAGCGCCTGGTTCGTCCGCGCGAACGTCTGCAGCGTCTTGGCGACGCTGACCGGATCGCCCTTGGCGAGCACCAGCCCGGTGGGGCCGGTGAGCGCGCGGGCTGAGACCGGCCAGAGCTCGACGAGGCGATGGCCAGCCGGGCCAGCCGGTTCTTCACGATCTTGTACTCGGCCGAGACGGTCTTGAGCTGCTTGCGGAGGTCGGACAGCTGCGACACCGTCAGCCCCCGGTACTCGGTGAGGAGCACCGTCTTGACCCCGTCCAGCCGCGATCTTCAGATCCTCGATCGTCTCGACCTTGTCTTGCGTTGGCACCCCGGGCTCCTCAGCTCGCTGCTTTCTTGAACAGGTTCGCGACCGCCACCGCGTCCACCGGCACCCCCGGGCTCATCGTGCTCGACACCGTCAGCGACCGGAGGTACGTGCCCTTGGCGGCGGCGGGCTTGGCCCGCACGATCGCCTCGATGAGCGCCATCGCGTTGTCACGCAGGTGCCCCTCGCTGAACGACCGCTTGCCGACCGGCGTGTGGATGTTCCCGGCCTTGTCGACGCGGAACTCGATCTTGCCGGCCTTGGCCTCGCGCACCGCGCGCGCGACGTCGAAGGTCACGGTGCCGAGCTTCGGGTTCGGCATGAGGCCGCGCGGGCCCAGCACCTTGCCGAGCCGGCCGACCTGGCCCATGAGATCCGGCGTCGCGATGGCGGTGTCGAAGTCCATCCAGCCGCCCTGCACGCGCTCGACGAGGTCCTCGGCGCCGACGGTGTCGGCACCGGCCTCGCGGGCCTCGCGGTCCTTCTCGCCCTTCGCGAACACCGCGACCCGCACCGTCTTGCCGATGCCGTGCGGCAGCACGACGGCGCCGCGGACCATCTGGTCGGCGTGCTTGGGATCGACCCCGAGCCGGAACGAGAGGTCGACCGACTCGTCGAACTTGGCGGCAGGCATCGTCTTGAGGACTCCGATCGCCTCGTCGAGCGAGTATTGGCGATCCTGGGCGATCTTGCCGGCGGCCGTGTCGTAGCGCTTGCTCACCGTGCGTGGCCATGGCGATCTCCTAGACGACCTCGATGCCCATGCTGCGGGCGGTGCCTTCGATGATCCGCATCGCGGAATCGACGTTGTCGGTGTTGAGGTCCACGAGCTTGGTCTGGGCGATCTCCCGGACCTGGGTCCGCGTGACCTTGCCGATCTTGTCCTTGTGGGGGACCGCCGAGGCCTTGGCGATGCCCGCCGCCCGCTTGAGCAGCACGGCCGCCGGCGGTGTCTTCACGATGAAGGTGAAGGAGCGGTCCGCGAAGATCGTGACGACCACCGGGAGGATCAGCCCCTCCTGGGTGTTCGTCTGGGCGTTGAAGCCCTTGCAGAACTCCATGATGTTGACGCCGTGCTGGCCGAGCGCAGGCCCCACCGGCGGCGAGGGATTGGCCTTGCCGGCCGGGATCTGCAGCTTGACCATCGCCTGGACTTTTTTCACAGGTCGCTCCACCTGGTAGTACTCGAGCTCGACCGGGGTCGGCCGCCCGAAGACCGGCACGACCACCTTCATCCGTCCGCGCTCGGGATTCATGTCCTCGACGACACCCTGGAAGTTGACGAACGGCCCGTCGATGACCCGGACCTTGTCGCCGCGCTGGAAGACCGACTTGGGCTTGGGCTTCTCGGCGCCCGCCTCCATGTTGCGCACGATCTCCTCGACCTGTTCGGCCGGCAGCGACACCGGCTTGTTGCCGGAGCCCACGAAGCCGGTCACCTTGGGCGTCGAGCGCACGAGGTGCCAGGTCTCGTCGGTCAGCTCCATCTCGACGAGCACGTAGCCGGGGAAGAACTTCTGCTCGGTCTCGCGCTTCTGCTTGTTGCGGACCTCGACCACCTTCTCGGTGGGGACCAGCACCCGGGCGATCTTCTCGCCCATGCCGAAGATCTTGGCCCGCGACTGGATGGCCTCGGACGACCTTGTTCTCGAATCCCGAGTACGTGTGGACGACGAACCACTGCTTGTTCGTCGTCGGCGCGTCACTGCTCATCTCAGATTCCTTTCGGCCCGGCGCCCAGGATCCACTCGACCACGCGCGCCAACACGATGTCGACGCCGCCGAGGAAGAACGCGAGCACCACGGTGACGACGATGACCACCACCGTGGAGTTCACGAGCTCCTGCCGGCTCGGCCACGAGACCTTGCGGAATTCCGCGAGGACTTCCTCTACGAACTCCCGGATGCGCCCGATCACTCCCGGCATCTCTCCCTCGACCTCGACGAACCCTGTGGCCATGGCGGGGGAGGAACTGCCGCCTCCCACCCCGTACTCTTCGCGTGCAATGGCAGGGGTGGAGGGATTCGAACCCCCATCCCCCGGATTTGGAGTCCGGTGCTCTAGCCGTTAGAGCTACACCCCTATTGCCGGTGAACCCTCGCTCCCCGGAACGACGTCACTTCGTTTCCTTGTGCGGAGTGTGCTTGCGGCACCACTTGCAGAACTTCTTCAGCTCCATCCGGTCGGGATGGGTGCGGCGATTCTTGGTGGTGCTGTAGTTGCGGCGCTGACAGGTGCCGCAGGCCATCGAGATGATGTCGCGCATGCCCTACTCCGCGATCTCCGTCGACGACGCCGGCGCCCACCGTCCGCCCGCCCTCCCGAATCGCGAACCGCAGCTCCTTCTCCATCGCGATCGGCATGATCAGCTCGATCGCCATCGTCACGTTGTCCCCCGGCATCACCATCTCCACCCCCGCCGGCAACGTGCACACCCCCGTCACGTCCGTCGTCCGGAAGTAGAACTGCGGCCGGTACCCGTTGAAGAACGGCGTGTGCCGCCCCCCCTCTTCCTTCGCCAGCACGTACACCTCCGCCTTGAACTTCTTGTGCGGCTTGATCGACCCCGGCTTCGCCAGCACCTGCCCCCGCTCCACCTCTTCCTTGTCGATCCCGCGCAGCAGCGCCCCGATGTTGTCCCCCGCCTGCCCCTCGTCCAGCAGCTTGCGGAACATCTCCACGCCCGTCACCACCGACTTCCGCGTCTGCGTCCTGCATCCCCACGATCTCGATCTCCTCGCCCACCTTCACGATCCCCCGCTCCACCCGCCCCGTCACCACCGTCCCCCGCCCCGTGATCGAGAAAATGTCCTCGATCGGCATCAGAAACGGCTTGTCCACCGGCCGCGGCGGCGTCGGAATGTAGCTGTCCACCGCCTCCATCAGCTTCCAGATCGCGCTCCGCCGCCTTCGGCGTCCGTCGGGTTCTCGTTCGCCCCCAGCGCCGACCCCCGGATCACCGGAATGTCGTCCCCCGGAAACTGGTACTTCTTCAGCAACTCCCGCACCTCCAGCTCCACCAGGTCCAGAATCTCCGGGTCGTCCACCATGTCGCACCTTGTTCATGAACACCACCAGGCACGGCACGTTCACCTGCCGCGCCAGCAGCACGTGCTCCCGCGTCTGCGGCATCGGCCCGTCGTTCGCCGCCACCACCAGGATGGCGCCGTCCATCTGCGCCGCCCCCGTGATCATGTTCTTGATGTAGTCCGCGTGCCCCGGACAGTCGATGTGCGCGTAGTGCCGGTTCGTCCGTCTCGTACTCCACGTGCGCCACCGCGATCGTGATCCCCCGCTCCCGCTCTTCCGGCGCGTTGTCGATCGACCCGTACTCCCGCACCGCGATCCCCTTGTTCTTCGTGTGCAGCACCTTCGTGATCGCCGCCGTCAGCGTCGTCTTGCCGTGATCGATGTGCCCAATCGTCCCCACGTTCACGTGCGGCTTCGTCCGCTCGTACTTGGCCTTCGGCCATCCCTCGCTACCTCCTCGTTGACCGCGGCGCTCGACTGCCGCCTGAATACTGGAGCCCATGTCCGGGCTTGAACCGGAGACCTCGTCCTTACCAAGGACGCGCTCTGCCAACTGAGCTACATGGGCCCGTCGATACTGTGTTCGTGGGGCCTCGACATGGCCCGAACCCCAGCCGCTCGCAATCGCCCGGCGAGCCGTCCGGGCTCGAGCGTGGAGCGGGAAACGGGATTCGAACCCGCGACCCCCAGCTTGGAAGGCTGGCGCTCTACCGCTGAGCTATTCCCGCCCGTCCCTGGCGACCGGTACGAACCATTGCGTGAACCGTCGTGGCGCGAGTCGGATCCACGCGCATCTCGCTCAGGCCACCCACGACCCTATCCGTCCGCCCAGCCGTCGCTACAATGGTGGGGAGGGGAGGATTTGAACCCCCGAAGGCGTTCGCCAGCAGATTTACAGTCTGCCCCCTTTGGCCACTTGGGTACCTCCCCGAACGCGCCGGCATCGAATGAGAGACCCTCGAGCAACGAAGCATTCTCAACGCTGGCGCTGGCGGGAGGATTTGAACCCCCGACCCACTGCTTACAAGGCAGTTGCTCTGCCCCTGAGCTACGCCAGCGCAGTCGCAAAACTTCAATCTAGGTTAGGGCTTGGCCTTACAAGTCAAGGAGTTTTATGGCTAGCTTCAGCGCCGCTCGCGCTGGCGCCGACCTCGTAGCAGAGGACAGCCCCCGCGGCCGACACGTTCAGTGACCCCACCCGCCCCGCATGGGGAGCGTAGACCAGGACGTCGCAGGTCCGGGCCACCAGCGGCCGGAGCCCCTCGCCCTCGCTCCCCAGGACCAGGCAGACCGGGCCCCGCAGGTCAGCTCGCCAGGGCCGCTGGCCGCCCGTCGGAGGCCGCGCCCATCGATCCAAATACCCGCTTTCTTGAGCACTCTCGAGCGCGTTGACCAGGTTGGTCTCCCGAGCGACCGGCGACGTACTCGACGCGCGCCCATGGCCGTCCGCGCCGCCGCCTCGCGTGAGCCCGACCGCGTGGTGCTTGGGCACGATCACCCCGTGCACCCCGGAGGCCTCCGCCGTCCGCAGCAGCGCGCCGAGGTTCCGCGGATCCTGGACCTGGTCCAGGGCCAGGAAGAACGCCGGCTCCCGCGCGCGGCTGGCGAAGGCGAGCAGATCCTCGAGGTCGGCGTAGTCGGCGCCCGCCACCCGGGCCACCACCCCCTGGTGGTGCGGCGTGCCCGCCATGGCGGTGAGCTGGTCGCGCGTCCGGTACGAGACCTTGATCCCGCCCTGGCGGGCCAGGGCAGACGACCTCCGAGAGCGGGCCCGCGGCCCGTGCCAGCGATCGCGATCTCTCGGCCCGCCGGCCCCCGCTGCGCAGGAGCGCTCAGGACCGGGTTGCGGCCCCAGACGGCGGTCCGTCCGCTCACCGGCGCCTTCCAGCGTCCACGACGGTCCCGGTCGGCTTGTCCTCGAGGATCGCGCCCAGCCCGTCGAGCTCGTCCCGGAGCTCGTCGGCCCGCGAAGTTCCGCTGCCGCCGGGCCTCCTGCCGCTCGGCGATGAGTCGATCGAGCCGAGCTGCTCGTCGACGGCCGGCCCCGCCTGCGGCGCCCTGCGAGACCCAGAGCACCGGCCAGCGTCCGCAGCTCGCCCGCGCCCCGAGGAACTGCGCCCGCCCGACGGGCTCGCACCTGCGCCGCGCCCGTGAGGGCCCGGCCGAGGTCGAAGAGCGCGCCGAGCGCCTGCGGGGTGTTGAAGTCGTCGTCCATCGCGGCCTGGAAGCGCTGCCGGAACGCCGGCGAGCTCGGCCAGGCCGCGGGCGTGCCCGGCGCGGCGCGCCAACCGGCCCGCCTGCGTTGGCCGCGTCGTCGACGGCGCGCCACAGCCGCTCCAGGGCGCGCGCGCTGTCCGCCACCCGCTCCTCCGCGAACTCGAGCGGACTGCGGTAGTGCGTGCCGAGCAAGAACAGGCGCAGGGCGCCGGGTCGTGGCGGGCGACCAGGTCGCGGATCGTCAGCGTGTTGCCGAGCGACTTCGACATCTTCTCGCGCGCCGAGGTTGACCATGCCGTTGTGCACCCAGAAGCGGGCGAAGGGCTGGCCGGTGGCGGCCTCGGTCTGGGCGATCTCGCACTCGTGGTGCGGGAAAGATCAGGTCCTCGCCGCCGCCGTGGATGTCGAACGTCTCGCCCAGGTAGCTGCATCGACATCGCCGAGCACTCGATGTGCCAGCCCGGGCCGACCGGGGCCCCACGGGCTCGGCCACGCCGGCTCGCCCGGCTTGGCCGACTTCCACAGCGCGAAGTCGCGCGGGTCGCGCTTGCGCTCGTCGACCTCGACGCGGGCGCCGGCCTGCAGCTCGTCGAGGTTCTTGCCCGAGAGCTTGCCGTAGGCCGGGAACCGCGCGACCTCGAAGTAGACGTCGCCGTCCACCACGTAGGCGAAGCCGCCGGGCGATCAGGCGCTCGATGAGCGCGACCATCTCGGGCATGTGCTCGGTCGCCTTGGGCTCGACGTCCGGCGGCGCAGCACGCCGAGCGCGGCCATGTCCTCGTCGGTAGGCGCGCGATGTAGCGCTCGGAGACCTCGCGAGCGGTCACGCCCTCCTGCGGCGGCGCGCCGGATGATCTTGTCGTCGACGTCGGTGAAGTTGCGCACGAAGCGTGACCTGGTAGCCGCGCGAAGCGCAGGTAGCGGCGCGATCACGTCGAAGACGATCAGCGCTCCGGGCGTGCCCGACGTGGGAGAGGTCGTACACCGTCACCCCGCAGAGTACATCCTGACCTCGCCGGGCGTCGAGCGGGACGAGAGTCCTCCTTCATGCGCGTCATCGTGTTGTAGATCTTCATTCGCCTCGGAAGGGGGCCCCGCCCCCCGTCCGAACCTCCCCTCCAGGATTGCGTCGGCCTGGCCGGCGCTCGAACGGCACGTCATCCGGGCACCTCCACACTCACGACCGCCATGGCGGCGATGCCCTCCTCGCGGCCGAGCAGGCCCAGGTGCTCGGGGCTCTTGGCTTTGACGCTGACGCGGTCCGTCGGGATGCCGAGCACGTCGGCGAGGCGCTTGGCCATCTCGGGCAGGTGGCGCCCAGCCGGGGCGCCTGGGCAGAGCACGGTGGCGTCGACGTTGACGAGCGCGGCCACCGTTGCCGCGCACCAGGTCCATCACGTGGCCGCAGGAGCAGCAGGCTCGAGACACCCCGTAGCGCGGGTCGGTGTCCGGGAACAGCCGGCCCAGGTCGCCGAGGGCCAGGGCGCCGAGCAGCGCCTCGCCGACCGCGTGGGTCAGCACGTCGGCGTCGGAGTGACCGTCGAGCCCCAGCTCCGACGGGCACGCTGACGCCGCCCAGCACCAGCGGCCGGCCGCTCGACCAGCGGATGCAGGTCGAAGCCGAGGCCCGACGCGGTTCACCGTCCGCACCATCGGGCGCGCCGGAGATCTTCCGGCGTGGTGATCTTGAGGTTGCCGGCCAGGCCCGGAACGACGCGGACGGGCGGCCCAGCCGCTCGACCAGCATCGCGTCGTCGGTGCCGACGAACGCCGTCGCGCCGCGCCTTGTCGTGCGCCTCCCGCAGCAGCGCGCGCGCGGAAGGCCTGGGGCGTCTGGACCAGCCCAGAGGCCCGGCCCGGTCGAGCGTCGTCTCACCACGCCGCGTCGCGCACGCGCTTGACCGTCTCCCGCATCGGCAGCGCCGCAGGTCGCCGCGCCATGGCGCGCCGCGGCCGCCGTCGACCACCGCGTCGACGAGCTGCCGCGTCGATGAACGGGCGCACCGCGTCGTGCACCAGCACGATCTCGGCGTCGGGGGACTCGCCTGCAGGGCCAGCCACACCGACTCCTGCCGGTCGGCCCCGCCGGCCACCACCTCGAGCCGCCGGGCGCCCGGACGGCGCCGACGACCCGGCGCGTCGGCGCCACGTCGCTCGGCGGGCGCGGCGACGACGATCACCTGCGACGTCGCGGGTGCCGGCCGAAGTGCGCGCAGCGTCGCGGGCCAGGATGGCGGCGCCGGCCAGGCGCAGGATACTGCTTGGGCGTGCGGCTGCCCATGCGAGTGCCGAGGCCGCCGGCGGGGACGAGCACGGCCAGACTAGGCATCGCGTCCGCCCTCGTCCCCGCGCGGCCGCGCGAAGATCATGCGACCCGCCGAGGTCTGGAGCACGCTGGTCACCGTCACGTCCAGCGTCTGGCCGATGAGTCGCTTGCCGTGCTCGACCACCACCATGGTGCCGTCGTCGAGGTAGGCCACACCCTGGCCGGCCTCCTTGCCCTCCCGCAGACGTGGACCTGCATGCTCTCGCCGGGCAGCGCCGACCGGCTTGAGCGCGTTGGCCAGCTCGTTGATGTTGAGACCGCCACCCCCGCCAGCTCGGCCACCCGGCTCAGCGTTGTAGTCGTTGGTGACGAGCGCGCCGCCGCGAGCGCGCGGCCAGCTCGACGAGCTTGCCGTCCACCTCGCGCGACCGCCGGGAAGTCGCGGTCGTCCAGCTCGCACGCTGACGCGCCGGGCTGCGCCGCAGCCGCTGGAGCACGTCGAAGCCGCGGCTGGCCGCGGTTGCGGCGCACGGCGTCGGCGGAGTCGGCGATCTGCTGCAGCTCGGCCGACGACGAACTGCGGGGCACGATCAGCGGCGCCGTCCAGGAAGCCGGCCGCGCAGACGTCGGCGATACGCCCGTCGATGATGCACCGAGGTGTCGAGGACCTCGTCGCCGCTGCGCCCGACGCGCGCCGGCCGAACCGAGCTCGCCGGCAGCCGTCGCGCGCGCCACCGCGCCGCCGACCCAGGTCGCCCAGCAGGCGCGACACGCGCCGCGCACCACCGCGGCCGCGCCCCGGTCAACGGCGCCGAGCGCGGTGCCCGAGCGCGAGCCCGGCCAGCAGGCCCCCCACGGCGCCGCCGGCCGTCCACAGCAGCGGCCGTCAGCGGCGCCGCACCCGGCTACCACCTCCACCGCGACCGCCGCGGCGGCAGCGACGGCCCCGAGCGCGGCCCCGGCGAGCGAGCCGAGCCCGACCGAGGGCGCCAGCGCCAGCCGCGGCGGTGGCCGGCGCACGGCGATCACGACCGACGCCGGGCAGATCAGCGCAGTGCCCATCAGCCCAGCAGCGCTCTTCACGCGCCTCGCTCACCGAGGCGACGCCCTGGACCGCCAGCGGCAGCGCACCGTCGGCAGATTACTGCTGGGGCACGATCGGCCGACGTTGAAGCCGAGCTGCCGCGGCCTCCTCGCAGCCGCGCCTCGAGCCCGCTCACCGCCCGCACCTCGCCGGTGAGCCCGACCTCGCCGATCACCACCACGTCGCCCGGCACCGGCCGCTCGAGGTAGCTCGAGGCCGCGGCGAGCGACGATGCCGAGGTCGGCGGCGGGCTCGGCCACGCGTCCGCCGCCCGGCCACGTTCACGAACACGTCCTGGGTTGCCGATGGGCAGCCCCACGCGCTTCTCCAGCACGGCCAGCAGCAGGCAGACGCGGTTGTAGTCGGCGCCGAGCACGGTGCGCCGCGGCGTGCCGAAGCGAGGCGCGGGCGACGAGGGCCTGCAGCTCGAGCAGCAGCGGCCGCGTGCCCTCGAGGGCGGCGACGATGACCGAGCCGGGGGCGTCGGCTGGACGCTCGGCCAGGAAGAAGCCGGACGGGTTCGGGACCTCGACCAGGCCGCCGGCTCGGCCATCTCGAACACGCCGATCTCGTTGGTGGAGCCGAAGCGGTTCTTCACCGCCCGCAGCACGCGGTAGGCGTGGTGCTGCTCGCCCTCGAAGTAGAGCACGGTGTCGACCAGGTGCTCGAGCACGCGGGGCCCGGCGAGCGCGCCGTCCTTGGTGACGTGGCCGACCAGGAAAGTCGCGATGCCCCGCCCCTTGGCCAGCGTCATCAGCCGCGCGCCGCACTCGCGCACCTGGGCCACGCTGCCCGGCGCCGACTCGAGATCGGGCAGGAATACCGTCTGGATGGAGTCCACGACGAGCGCGCGCGGCTTGATCGTGTCGAGCTGGGCCTGCACGACGCGACAGGTCGTTCTCGGCCCACAGCAGTAGGCCGTCGCCGCGCACGCCGAGCCGGTCGGCGCGCATCTTCACCTGGGCCGCCGACTCCTCGCCCGACACGTAGAGGACCGGCGGGCTCACCCGGGCCAGGGCCCGGGCCGCCTGCAGCAGGAGCGTGCTCTTGCCGATGCCGGGGTCGCCGCCGATCAGCACCAGCGAGCCCCGCACCACGCCGCCGCCGAGCACGCGGTCCAGCTCGCCGATGCCGGTCGAGCGTGCGATCGGCCTCGTCCATCACGACGTCGGCCAGCCGTACCGGCCGCGTGCCGGCCGGCGCGGCGGCCCGGCGACCGCCCGGCGCCGACGCCGCCCGCTCCTCGACGAGTGGCACCAGCTCGCCGGTGGCCGCTTGCAGTCCGGGCAGGTCCCAGGCTTGGGCGCCGCGAAGCCGCACTGCTGGCAGCGATAGACGCTCGTCGGCGCGCGGCATCCTCACTCCTTGGGCTTGCCGTCCCGGCGGCGTCGCCGGCCGAGACCGCGCAGCAGGCCGCGGAGCAGGAAGCTGCGCTGGGCGCCGTCGAGGATGTTGACGAGCCGCTCGTAGATCGTCGGGTCGGCGATCAGCGCGCCCACCGTGCCCTCGCCGTCCTTGATCTTCTCGGTGATCTCCCGGAGGTTCGCCAGCGCCGCCTGGAAATCCTGTGAGGCCTGCCGGATGCCACCGTCGGTGGGCTCGTCCTTCACGAGGCTGCCCAGCATGCCACGGCCCCCGGCCAGGCGGTCGGAGACGTCGCGCAGGTTGTGGGCCACCACCCGCATGTCGTCGAGCACGGGCCGGTACTTGGGGTCGAAGAGCAGCGCCGGCAGCACGCCGTCCTCGGCCGAGGGCTGCTCGACCACCCGGCTCAGCCGATCCATCGCTGCCACGAAGCGCTTGGCCGCCGCCGTGCGACTGCTCGGAGGTCAGCACGCCGGCGGCGCCCTCGCCGCGCTGCACGCGATCCACTAGCGACTGGGTGGTGGCGACCAGCTCGTTGACCCGGCGCAGGGCCACCGGCTCCTCGTAGATCAGCACGTGGGCCCACCCCTTGCCGCGCTCGACCTCGCCGACGATCCGCCCCACCTGATCGGTCACCTTGCGGGCCGTCTGCACGGTGGCGGTGGCCTCCTCGATCAGGCGCGACTGGTTGAGCGTCTGGGCGGTCTCCCGCAGGCTGTCGGCCAGGGTACCGATGCTCTTCACCACCTGGGCGCTCTCGCCCATCACGCGGTTGATGTCGAAGGGGTCGCGAGAGGTGATCACCTCGTCGGGCTTGACTGGCGCCGCCGCCGAGGTGCCCACGCTGATCTCGATGATCTTGTCCCCGAGCAGGCCCTGGGTCTCGATCCGGGCCACCGAATCCTTGCGCACACGGTCGCGCGAACGCTGCCGATGGTCAGCTCCACCCGCACCTTGCCGCCCGGCTGCGGCGGCAGCAGCACGCCGCTGACCCGCCCGATCTGCACGCCGGCCAGCCGCACGGTGGCGCCCTCCACCAGCCCGCCGACCTCGGTGAACTCGGCGCGAGATCGTGTATCGCGGCTCGAACAGCCGAGCTCGGGCGCCGAGCAGCGTAGATCATCCCCAAGAACGCCGCCAGCGCCGATAAGCACGAAGACCCCGACCCGCAGAGTCCGGCCCCGCTGGCTACCCTCGTCGCTCATGTCCTCACTCTCGCCTCGCCGGCCAGGAAGGCCTGCACAGCCGGGTTGTCGGAGGCCAGCACCTCGTCGCGCGGGCCGAGCTCCGCGAAGCGGCCCTCGATCAGGATGGCCATCCGGTCGGCGACGGTCCGGGTCGAACTCCAGGTCGTGGGTCACCACGATGGCGGTGTCGCACACACCGTCCCGCAGCTGCGCGATCAGCTCGGCCACCAGCCGGGCGTTGGTCGGATCGAGGCCCGCCGTGGGCTCGTCGAACAGCAGCATCTCGGGCTCCTGAGCCAGCGCCCGCGCGATGCCCACCCGCTTGCGCATGCCGCCTGACAGCTCCGACGGGGCAGCCGGAGCACCTCGTCGCCGAGGCCGACCAGCGACGAGGAAGTCGGTGCACCCGCTCCGGATCTGCGCCTCGCCGAGGCCGGTGTGCTCGCGCAGCGGGATAGGCGACGTTCTCGTAGACCGACAGCGAGTCGAAGAGGGCCGCCCCCTGGAACACGTAGCCCATGCGGCGGCGGATCGGCAGCAGCTGCTCCTCGCCGAGGCCGTCGATGCGCCGACCGAAGACGCGGACGACGCCGCTGGTCGGCCGGATCAAGCCCGCGATCAGCCGCAGCAGCACCGTCTTGCCGGAGCCGCTGCCGCCCATGATCGCGAGCGTCGTCTCGCCGTGCGGCACTGTCAGCGACACGCCCTTGAGCACCTCGTTGGCCTCGAACCGACTTGCGGACGTCGACCAGCTCGACTACCGGTTGGTCGTCGGCCGGGGATCGGGTCGCGGCGCGTGCCCGGGCGGCGTCGACCCCATCACCAGAACAGCATCAGGAACAGCTTGGTGAGGAAGAAGTCGGAGATGATCACGCCCATGGCCACCTGCACCACGGTCGCCGTGGTGGCGCCCCAGCCCCTCCGTGCCCCCCGGTCGTGCGAGCCCGTTGTAGCAGCCGATCAGCGTGACGATGCCCGCCGAAGAAGAACGCACTTGGCCACACCCGGTCAGGAAGTCGCGGAGGACACCCAGTAGGCGATCGTGTTCCAGTAGAGCTACATGTCGACGCCGCGCTCGAAGTACCACGATCAGCATGCCGCCGAGCAGCCCGACGACGTCGGCCAGGACGGTCAGCAGCGGAAACACCAGCAGGGCGGCGAGCACCCGCGGCACGATCAGCCGCTTGACGTAGTTCACGCCGAGCGCCCGCAGCGCGTCGATCTGCTCGGTGACCTTCATCGAGCCCAGCTCGGCGGTGATGCCGGAGGCCACCTTGCCGCCCGACCAGGATGGCGGTGAGCACCGGCCCCAGCTCGCGCAGGATGGACAGCGCGACCATCGGGCCCCACGTAGTTCTCGGCGCCGAAGCGGGCCATGTTCACCGCGGTCTGCAGCGCGAAGCACCATGCCGGTGAAGAGCGCGGCGGTGAGCGCGACGCCGAGCGAGCGCACGCCCATGATGTCGATCTCGACGGGCGACGAGCCGGAGGTACTTGCGGCGGCAGGGCCAGGTTGCGGAGCACCTCGGCCGTGAGCAGCCCGAGCCCGCCGTACCACAGGACGCGTCTGCGGGCGGCAGGCAGGCTGTCCAGCGGTCATCGCGGCTCGCACCGCGAAGCTCTGCACGAAGCGCTCGGAACGTCGCGCCGCCCGGCGTCGAAGACCTCGGGCGGGGCCACGTAGAGGAAGTCGTAGACGCAGCGGTCGCCCTTCAGCGACGAGCCTCCACCCGCACGCGCTCGTCGCGTCTGCCGCGATCCGTCCTTCCAGCAGCCGGTGCGACGCCACGCGGCCGTTCACCGGCGCCTCGCTCGTCTCGAGCATCGCCCGGTCCCGCGAGCCCGAACGGCAGGTGCGCGCACCAGCACGTCGGAGTCGCGGCGCGCCGACCGCCGCGGTCGCAGGTGGCGTTGGCCACCATGCCGGCCGGTGCGGTCCGCTGCCGCAGCGCCAGGTCGGCGCGCTGCTCGGCGGCCACCTCCCACCCGCGGCCCGGAAGCGTCACCCGGTAGCCCTTGGCCGAGTGGAAGACGCCGCGCTCGATCGAGGCGCCGTCGCCGCGCAGGCAGCCGAGCGCCAGCAGGAGGACCGCCGATCAGCGCCGCCGTACGGCGGCGCGGCCGCATGCACGCGCCGCTCAGCCGCCGGAGGCCGGCGGCGCCGCGTGCCGGCGCGCGAGCTCCTCGAACACGTCGCGCAGCGGGATCGACGCGGCTGGCCGAGCAGCACCATGCGTGTGGAACCAGAGGTCGGCGACCTCCTCGACCACGCGCGCGTCGCCCTCGCCGCCCAGGGCGGCGGTGACCACCTCGGCCGCCTCCTCGCCGATCTTCCGGCAGATCTGCGGCCTCGCCCTTGCTCGAGCAGCGCCGCCACGTAGGAGCCGGCCGGCCGGTCGCCGTCTTGCGGTCGAGCGCCACGATCGATGACTCGATGCGATCGCGGAGCATGCCGGCCGGCCGCGCCCTGGCCCCTGCCGTCAGGCCGTGAAGAAGCACGTGCGCGCGCCGGTGTGGCAGGCCACGCCCTCCTGGTGCACCTGGACCAGGAGCGTGTCGCGCGTCGCAGTCGGCGTAGACGCCGTCGCACGTGCTGGACGTGGCCGGACGTCTCGCCCTTGCGCCACGGCGCCTGCCGGGAGCGCGACCAGAAGTGGGTGAGCACCGGTGCGCGAGCGTGGCGGCCAGCGGCGTCGCGGTCCATCCACGCGACCATCAGCACCTCGCCGGTCTCGGTCTCCTGCACCACGGCCGGGATGAGCCCGCTGCTGCGTCGCCACTTGAGCGTCGTCCGCGGCGCTCACGCCTCGATCCGCACCTGCGACCCCGCGCTCGGCCAGGTAGCGCCTTGGCCTCGCCGCACGTGTGCTGGCCGAAGTGGAAGATCGACGCGACCAGCGACGCGTCGGCGCCGCCCTCGATGAACGCCTCGCGGAGGTGCTCGAGGGTGCCCGCGCCGCCGGAGGCGATCACCGGGACCGACGACGGCCTCGGCGACCGCGCGCGTGAGCGCGAGGTCGTAGCCGTCCCGGTGCCGTCGCGGTCCATGCTGGTGAGCAGGATCTCGCCGGCGCCCGAGCGTCCTCGGCCTCGCGCGCCCACGCGACCGCGTCGCGCCCCGTCGGGCCGGCGGCCGCCGTGCGTGTAGACGCCCCAGTGGCGGCGGCGCGTGCTCGGGCGCGTGGTGGCCGTTCGCCTGCGGCTGTTCTTGGGCGTCGATCGCGACGACGATGCACTGGCTGCCGAAGCGCTCGCGCGGCCTCGCGGATCACGGCTCGGGCCGCGCCAGCGCCGCGGTGTTGAACGAGACCTTGTCGGCGCCGGCCCGGAGCAGCGCGCGGACGTCCTCCACCGTGCGCGATGCCGCCGCCCACCGTGAGCGGCATGTAGATGCCCTCGGCGGTGCGCCGGACCACGTCCAGCATGATCGCGCGGTCCTCGTGCGAGGCGGTGATGTCGAGGAAGACCAGCTCGTCGGCGCCCTGCGCGTCGTAGGCCAGCGCGGCCTCGACCGGATCGCCGGCGTCGCGCAGGTCGACGAAGCGCACGCCCTTGACCACGCGGCCGTCCTTGACGTCCAGGCACGGGATGATGCGCTTGGCGAGCATCAGGCCGCCTTGACCGCCGCCAGCGCGTCCGGCAGCGAGATCACGCGCCCGTGTAGAGCGCGCGGCCCACGATGGCCCCGGCACGCCAGGGACGGCGGCGAGCCGCGCGAGGTCGTCGAGCGCGCCCGACGCCGCCCGAGGCGAGGACGGGCAGTCCCGCCGCGCGCGCCAGCGCCGCCGTCGCCTCCACGTTGGGGCCCAGCTCGGTGCCGTCGCGACTCACGTCGGTGTAGAGCAGGGCGACGTGCCGGCCTCGCCGCGCGCGCCGGCCGAGCTCGGTCACGCGTCGAGGTCGCCGGACTCGCGTCCAGCCGCGATGGCGACCCGACCGCCGCGGGCGTCCACGGCCACGATGATCCGCTCGCCGAACGCGGCGTCGCAGACCTCGCCGAGGAACGCGGGGTCGAGCGCGGCGCGGGTGCCGACCACCGCCCAGCGCGCGCCGGCCTCCAGCACGGCCTGCCAGCGCCGCCGAGGTCGCGCAGCCCGCCGCCCGCCTCGACCGGGACCGGGCGCACGCGCCTCGACGATCTTGCGCGGATGAGCGCGGTCTGGCGGGGCGCGCCGGCGAAAGCGCCGTCGAGGTCGACCACGTGCAGCCGCTGCGCGCCCGGCGCCGACCCAGCGCGCGGCCATCGCCACCGGATCGTCGGAGAAGACGGTCTCGGCGTCCGCGCGGCCCTCCGCAGCCGCACGCAGCGGCCGCCGCGCAGGTCGACGGCCGGGATCACGATCACCGGCTGTCCTTCACGATCGCCGCGAAGTTCTCGAGGAGCCGGATCCCCGCCTTCTGGCTCTTCTCGGGGTGGAACTGCGTCGCGCAGATGCGCCCGGTCTCGATGGCCGCCGCGAACCGCACGCCGTAGTCACACCACGCCGTCGAGAGCGGCCGACGATCTGGGTCGACCGCGGTGTCGGGCGATCGGAGCCACGCCCGTCACGGTGCAGGCCGCCCTCGTCCCTACCGCGTGCTGGCGGCACTCGCTACAACAGGGAAGTACGAGTGCACGAAGTAGAAGTGCGCCCCGCTCGGATCCCCTCGAACAGCGCGCAGGTCGCCGCCGTGCTCCACGCGGTTCCAGCCCATGTGCGGCACCTTGAGGCCCGGGCGGGAACCGGCGCACGACGCCCGGGATGCACGTCGAGGCCCTCGGCCGTGGCCGAACTCCTCGCTCTCGGTGAACAGCAGCTGGTAGCCGAGGCAGATGCCGAGGAACGGCCGGCGTGCCGTCGAGGGCGCGCGCGGACCGGCTCGAGCAGGCCGAGCGCGGCCGAGATTGGCCATCGCGTCGTGGAAGGCGCCGTCGCCGGGGAGCACCACCGCCTCGGCGCTCGTCGACGACGCGCGGGTCCTGGGTGACGACCGCCGGCACGCCGAGCGCGGCGCGAAGGCCTTCTCGACGGTGCCGAGGTTGCCCCGGCCGTAGTCGACGACGGCGATCACAAGCCCGGCTCCACGACTACAGCGTGCCCTTGGTCGAGGACAGCACGCCGGCGATGCGCGGGATTGAGCCGCGTGGCCTCGGCGAGCGCGCGGCCCACCGCCTTGAACGATCGCCTCGGCGATGTGGTGCAGGTTCTCGCCGTAGTGCATGTTGACGTGCAGGGTGATCTCGGCGTTGAAGGCGAAGGCGCGGAAGAAGTCCTGCAGCAGGTCGAGGTCGAAGTTCGGCGACCCGCGTCCGCGCCACCGGCACGTTGAAGACGAGGAACGGCCGGCCCGAGAGGTCGACCGCGGCCTGCAGCAGCGCCTCGTCCATCGGCACGAACGCGGTGCCGTAGCGGACGATGCCCCGCTTGTCGCCGAGGGCCTGGCGCAACGCCTGGCCCAGGCAGATGCCCGACGTCCTCCACCGTGTGGTGGATGTCGACCTCGAGGTCGCCCCTGGCCGTCGACGGCGAGATCCATGAGGCCGTGCTTGGACCACGCCTCCAGCATGTGGTTGAAGAACGGGATCGGCGGTCTGCACCTTGGACGCGCCGGTGCCGTCCAGGTTCGAGCTGCAGCGCGATCTCCGTCTCCTTCGTCTTGCGCTCGACGCGCGCCTGCCGCGGGATCGGTCGTGCCGCTCATCCGCTGGTGCCTCCCTTGCGCTCGATGCGCACCGGGCGGCCGCGACCGTGGCCGTCCAGCCCCTCGACGCGCCGCCAGCGCGGCCAGGTGCGGCCAGGCCGCCGCCAGCCCCGACGGCGAGTACTCGATCACGCTCGAGCGCTTCACGAAGTCCTCGGTGCCGAGCGCGCGAGGCGAAGCGCGCGGTGCCGCCGGTCGGCAGCACGTGGTTGGGGCCCGCCACGTAGTCGCCGACCACCTCGGGCGTGTGAGCGCCCGAGGAAGATGGCGCCGGCGTGCCGCACCCGCGGCAGCAGCGCGGCGGGGATCGGCGACCATCAGCTCCAGGTGCTCGGGCGCCAGCCGGTTGGCCACGTCGACCGCGGCTTCCAGATCGGCCACCAGCACGAAGGCGCCGTGCGCGGCCAGCGCCTCGGCGGCGATGGCCCGCGCGGGGCAGCCGCTCGAGCTGCGCGGCCAGCGCCGCCTCCACGGCGGGCAGCAGCTCGGCGCGCGTCGGTGATCAGCAGCGCGCGCGCCATCGGGTCGTGCTCGGCCTGGGCGAGCAGGTCGGCGGCAATCGCAGACGGGATCGGCGGCCCGGTCGGCGATCACCACGACCTCGCTCGGGCCGGCCACCATGTCGATGCCGACGTCGCCGAACACGCGGCGTCTTGGCGAGCGCCACGTAGACGTTGCCGGGCCCGACGATCTTGTCCACGCGGCGGATGGTGGCGGTACCGTAGGCGAGCGCGGCCACCGCCTGGGCGCCGCCCACGCGGTAGCCTTCCGTCACGCCGGCCACGCGGGCCGCGGCCAGCACCGCGGCCGGCACGCCGGCCCTCGGCACGGGCGGCGTGACCAGGACGATCTCCCGCACGCCAGCCACGCGCGCGGGCACCGCCGTCATCAGCACCGTCGAGGGGTAGGCGGCACGGCCGCCGGGCACGTAGATGCCGACCCGGTCGAGCGGCCGCACCTCCTGGCCGAGGATGCGAGCCGTGCTCGTCGGTGATCCGCCACGACTTTGGCAGCGCGGCGGCGTGATAGCGCTCGATCCGCTCCGCCGCGTACGCCAGCGCCGCCCGCACCGCCGGCTCGATCTGGCGCTCGGCGGCCTCCAGCTCGGCCGGCGCGATGGCCAGGCCGGCCGCGGAGGCCGGGCGCAACCGATCGAAGCGGCTCGGTATAGTCGAGGACCGCGGCGTCGCCGCGCAGCGCGGACGTCGGCCACGATGGCGTCGACGGCCCGCGCGACCTCGGTCGGCACGTCCGACGGGCGGCCGGTCGACAGCCCGAGCGACGCCCTCTACCCCGAGCGCGCGCGCGTCGAGCGTTTTCACGGTAGCGGGGTCCGCGAGGCCGGCTCGCGACGTGGGTGGGCTGTTCCAGCAGTGGCGTGGCTCCGATTCCGCAACTTCGCGATGAGGTCGCTGACGGTCGCGTACTCGGTCTTCATGCGCCGCGCGGTTGACGATGAGGCGCGCGGTGGAGTGCATGATCTCCGCCACCTCGACGAGGCCGTTGGCGCGCAGGGTCTCGCCCGACTGCACGAGGTCGACGATGCGCTCGGCGAGACCGACCAGCGGCGCCAGCTCGATGGAGCCGTCGAGGCGGACGATCTCGACCTGGATGCCGCGCGCCGAGAAGTACTGCTCGGTCAGGCGTGGGTACTTGGTGGCCACCCGCACCCACGACCACTTCGCGGGGTCGTCGCGCTCCCATAGCTCGCGCGGCTCGGCGACGACCAGCCGGCAGCACGCCGAAGCCGAGGTCGAGCGGCTCGTACACGTCGGGCTCCTGCTCGAGCAGGATGTCCTTGCCGACGATGCCGAGGTCGGCGGCGCCGTAGCTCACGTAGGCCGGCACGTCGGCCGGCTTCAGGAAGAGCAGCGCAGCCCGCGACGGGTCGTCGGTCGAAGAGCAGCCGGCGCGAGTCCTGCGTCGACGCCGTCGACGCCGAGCCCGCGCAGCAGGTCCAGGGCGCGGTCGAGCAGGCGGCCCTTGGGCAGGGCCAGCGTGAGCCTGGCGTCGTCACGCTCAGCCGCTCGATGCGGGCGCCGAGCGCGGCCAGCTTGCTCTCCAGCCGCTCGTAGCCTCGGTCGAGGTGGTAGACGCGCGAGACCTCCGTCCGCCCGTGGCGGCCAGGCCGGCCAGCACCAGCGACGCCGAGGCCCGCAGGTCGGTGGCCATCACGGGCGCGCCCTGGTAGGCGGCGACGCCGCGGATGATCGCCACCGAGCCCTCGGTGTGGATGCGGGCGCCCATGCGGGCCAGCTCGGCGACGTGCATGTAGCGATTCTCGAAAATCGTCTCGGTCAGCTTCGAGGTGCCCTCGGCCAGCCCCAGCAGCGTCATCAGCTGCGCCTGCATGTCGGTCGGGAAGCCCGGGAACGGGCTCGTCACGATGTCGGTCGGCCGCGGCCGGCCGTGCGCGCGTACTCGCACCCAGCTCGGCCGCCGATCTCGACCGCGATGCCGCACTCCTCGAGCTTGTCAGCACGGCCGCCACGTGGGCGGGGACCATGTCGGTGACGCGGACGTCGCCGCTGCGTGATGGCCCCCGCCACGAGCAGCGTGCCGGCCTCGATGCGGTCGGGGATCACGCGGTGCACGCGCGCCGCCCAGCTCGCGCACGCCCTCGATCTCGATGCGCTCGGTCCCCGCGCCGTGCAGGCGCGCGCCCATCGCCGTGAGCAGCCGCGGCCAGGTCGCGCGACCTCGGGCTCCCGCGCGGCGTTCTCGATGACCGTCGTGCCCTCGGCGAGCGCGGCGGCCATCATGAGGTTCTCGGTGCCGGTCACGGTGACGAGGTCGGTCGCGATGCGCGCGCCCTTGAGCCGGCGAGCCCGGGCCTCGACGTAGCCGTTCTCGATGGCGATCTCGGCGCCCAGCGCGGCCAGCCCCTTGAGGTGCTGGTCGATCGGCCGCACGCCGATGGCGCAGCCGCCCGGCAGCGCCACCCGAGCCGAGCCGTGGCGAGCCACGAGCGGGCCCAGCACGAGCACCGAGGCGCGCATGGTCGAGACCAGCTCGTACGGCGCCTCGATCGCTGGCGACGCGCTCGACGGTGACGCGTCGCCTCCCGGCCCCGGCGGGTCACCGTGGCGCCGAGCGTCTGCAAGCAGCTTGAGCATCGTGCGGCACGTCGCCGAGGTCGGGGACGTTGGTCGAGCGTCACCGGCGCCGCGCGTGAGCAGCGCGGCGGCGAGCGCCGGCAGCGCCGCGTTCTTGGCGGCGCTGGCCGCCACCTCACCCTTGAGCGGCACGCCGCCTTCGATGATCGAGACGTGCTGGCATGACGAGATCCCTCCGGCCACGAAGCGAACGATCCCGGCCAGGTCCGGGCGCGTCTCGATGCGTGTGAAGCCACGGGCATCCATGAGGGCGACGACGTCCCGCGCCTGCTCGTCGCCCCCGGTCTCGAGCACAGCCAGCCGCCGGGCACCAGCCACCGGGGCGCGGCCTCGACGAGGCGGCGGATCACCGCGAGGCCGTCCGGCCCGCCGTCGAGGGCCAGGCGCGGCTCGTGCCGGCAACCTCCGGCGGCAGCGTCGGGAATCACCTCGCTCGGCAGATAGGGCGGGTTGGACGACGATGAGGTCCGCGCGGACCGGGCCCAGCGCCGCGAAGAGGTCGGAGACCTCCACGGTAACGCGCCCGGCCAGACCGAGGGCGGCGACGTTGTCGCGAGCCAGGGCGACGGCGCTCGGCGACACGTCGAGCGCCAGGACGCGGACGTCGGGACGCTCGCACGCGAGCGCGCACGCGACGCAGCCGGAGCCGGTGCCGGCATCGATCGCCAGCGGCGCGTTCGCGGGCGGGCAGCAGCTCCAGCGCCCAGCTCGGCCAGCAGCTCGGTCTCCGGCCGCGGCACCAGCACGTCCCGGCTCACCCGGAGCGGAGGTCGCGGAAGTCCTCGGGTCCCGAGGATGTGCTGCAGCGGCTCGCGGCCGATCCGGCGGCGCAGCGCCTGGACGTAGCGCGCGGCGGCGAGTCGGCTCGACCGGCTGCTGGCCGTGCAAACCAAGCCGCCCTCGCGCGATGCCCAGCGCCTCGGCCAGCAGCCACTCGGCGTCGACGCGCCCGCGCCTCGACGCCGGCCTCGCCCAGGGCGGCCGCCCCGAGATCGAGGGCGGCCCGCACGGTGGGTCGGGTATCGACGAGCGTGTCGGGATCGGCCGCGCCGGCCATCAGCTCGCCACCTTCTGGAGCTGCTCGACCTGCTCGGCCGCCGCCAGCGCCTCGATCAGCTCGTCGAGGTCGCCCTCCAGCACCTCGGGCAGCCGGTGCAGCGTCAGCCCGATGCGGTGATCGGTCACGCGGTTCTGCGGGAAGTTGTAGGTGCGGATGCGCTCGCTGCGCTCGCCGGTGCCGACCTGGCTGCGCCGGTCGGCGGCGATGGCCGCCTGCCTGCTCCTCCTGGGCGCGCTCCAGCAGGCGGGCCTTCAGCACGCGCATGCGCCTTCGCGCGGTTCTTGATCTGCGAGCGCTCGTCCTGGCAGGTCACGACGAGCCCGGTCGGGATGTGGGTGATGCGAACCGCGGAGTCGGTGGTGTTGACGCCCTGGCCGCCGGGCCCGGACGAGCGGTAGACGTCGACCCGGATGTCCTTCTCGTCGACCTTGACGTCCACGTCCTCGGCCTCGGGCAGCACGGCCACCGTCACCGTGGAGGTGTGGATGCGCCCGCTCGACTCGGTCGCCGGCACGCGCTGGACGCGGTGCACGCCGCGCTCGAACTTCAGCCGGCTCCACGCCGCCGCGTCCCTGGACGAAGAGGATGACCTCCTTGAGGCCGCCCGACCCCGGTGGGGTGGCTGTCCATCACCTCGACCTTCCAGCGCTGGCGCTCGGCGTACTTGGTGTACATGCGGGCCAGGTCGGCCGCGAACAGGGCGGCCTCGTCGCCGCCGGCGCCGGCCCGGATCTCGACGAACACGTTCTTGTCGTCGTTGGGATCGCGGGGCAGCAGCAGGCGCTTGAGCTCGTCCTCCAGCACGACCTGGCGGGCCGACAGCTCGTCGACCTCGGCCTGGGCCAGCTCGCGCAGCTCGCGGTCCGCCGTCCTCGGCCGAGGATGTGGCGGGCCTCGGTGATCCGCTTGAGCACGTCCTGGTACTCGCCGAAGCGCTCGACGATCTCCTGGCTGTCGGCGTGCTGCCTTGCGCAGGCGGGCGTACTCGGCTTGCTGGCCGAGAAGATGGCGGGTCGGCCAGCCGGCGGGCGAGCTCGTTCGTATCGCTCTTCGATCTGACGGAGCTTGTCAAACAGCATCGAGGATCAGCGCCTCCCGTGCGCGCACGCCCGCCCGCGGCGAGCGAGTGGGGAGAGGAGCAGCCCGGTGGGAGCCGGGCGCGGCCGGGACCGGCGGCCTACTGGCCGTCGTGGGCTGCCGCTTGTACTTCCGCTGGAAGCGCTCCACACGACCGGCCGTGTCCATGAGCTTCTGCTTCCCCGTGTAGAAGGGATGGCACTTGGAGCAGACCTCGACCCGGATGTCCGGCTGGTCGAGCGGGTCTTGATGACCTCCCCGCAGTTGCAGGTGATGGTCGTGTCGACGTATTCCGGATGAATGCCAGCCTTCACGGCTGCTCCTCCTCAAAGGAAGCTCAAAGGATATCAGTCGGCCGGAAGCGCAGGATCGGCGGCGAGCCGCGCGAGGCTAGCCGGCATCGAGTGCTAGCCAGCTGGTTCATCTGGTCAGGAACTCCTTGTTGGACTGCGGTCATGCTTGAGCTTGTCGAGCAGGAGCTCCATGGCCTCGACCGGGTTCAGCTGGGACAGGGCCTTGCGGAGCAGCCAGACCTTCTGCAGCTCGTCCTTCTCCAGGAGGAGCTCCTCCTTCCGGGTCCCCGACTGCTCGATGTTGATGGTCGGGAAGATGCGCTTGTCCATCAGCCGGCGGTCCAGGTGCACCTCCATGTTGCCGGTGCCCTTGAACTCCTCGAAGATCACGTCGTCCATCCGGCTGCCGGTGTCGATCGAGGGCGGTGGCCATGATCGTGAGCGAGCCGCCCTCCTCGATGTTGCGGGCCGCCGCGAAGAACCGGCGGGGCCGCTGCAGCGCGTTGGCGTCGAGACCGCCCGACAGCACCTTGCCCGAGGACGGGATGACCGCGTTGTGGGCGCGCGCGAAGCGGGTGATGCGAGTCGAGCAGGATCACGACGTCGCGCTTGTGCTCGACCAGCCGCTTGGCCTTCTCGATGACCATGTCGGCCACCTGGACGTGGCGCTGCGGCGGCTCGTCGAAGGTCGAGGAGATGACCTCGCCCTTCACCGAGCGCTGCATGTCGGTGACCTCTTCCGGCCGCTCGTCGATGAGCAGGACGATGAGGTAGACCTCGGGGTGGTTCTTGGCGATGGCGTTGGCGAGGTCTGGAGCAGCATCGTCTTGCCGGTGCGCGGCGCCGCCACGATCAGTCCGCGCTGGCCCTTGCCGATCGGGCAGAGCAGGTCCATCACCCGGGTGGTCAGGTTGCTCGGTGTCGTGCTCCAGGCGGAGCCGCTCCATCGGGTAGAGCGGAGTGAGGTTGTCGAAGAAGATCTTCTCGCGCGCCTGGTCGGGCGTCTCGAAGTTGATCGCCTCGACCTTGAGGAGCGCGAAGTACCGCTCGGTGTCCTTGGGCGGCCGCACCTGGCCGGAGATCGTGTCGCCGGTGCGCAGGTCGAAGCGGCGGATCTGGGAGGGCGAGACGTAGATGTCGTCGGGCCCCGGCAGGTAGTTGTAGTCCGGCGCGCGCAGGAAGCCGAAGCCGTCGGGGAGGACCTCCAGCACGCCCTCGGCGTAGATGAGCCCGTCTTTCTCGGCCTGCGCCTGGAGGATCTTGAAGATCAGCTCCTGCTTGCGGAGGCCGCTCATAGTTCTGGACGTTGAGATCCTTG
Organism: uncultured Candidatus Rokubacteria bacterium; assembly: GCA_963827505.1. Classification (GTDB taxonomy): domain Bacteria; phylum Methylomirabilota; class Methylomirabilia; order Rokubacteriales; family CSP1-6; genus AR5. The sequence continues at coordinate 240,217 of CAWHBD010000003.1, forward strand.
GCGAGCCCGTTCAGATCGGTGATCGGCTTCTCCTTGAGCTCGGAGAGGTTCATGCCATTGACGGGGGCGGCGGGGGCGTTCTCGGCGGCGTTGGGTTGTCCTCGTTCTCGGCGGGCAGTCATTCGGGGGCTCCGGGGGCGGCACGTGACGGCCGCTTCGAGGGTTGTGTCGCCGTTTGTGTAGGTTTTCTACGAGGTTGGGGCGGCAGTCTTCAGACCCCATCCTCCCATCGGGTCCGTCATTTGTCAACGGCTTTCACATACGGACCTCGATGAGGGCGCGTTGCTTGATTTCCTTGAGCCAGCTCGTCCAGACGCGTATCGAACTGCTGTCTGAATAGGATGTCGCGGATCTGCTGTCGGATGCTGGCCGCCTCCAGAGAGTCTCCTGCGACTCGAGCCGGAAGATGTGGAACCCGAGCGGGGAGCGGACCGGGCGGGAAACCTGGCCAGGCGCCAGGGCGAGCATGCTCGGACTCGACCTCGGGAGCCAGCTCCCCCCGCTTGAGGGGGCCGAGGTCGCCGCCGTCCTTGGCCGTGGCGTCCCGGGAATGCTGCTTGGCCAGCTCCACGAAGTCGGCCCCGTCCTCCAGCTGCGTGCGGAGCATCTCGGCCTTGATCCGGGCCGACTCCCAGCCGACGTCGCTGTCCGGCCTCGGGCATGACCAGGATGTGGCGGGCGTGGAAGGACAGGCCGGTCTCGAGCTTGGCGCGGTTCTCGTCCAGGTACTGCGTCGATCTCGGCTCGGTGACCGAGACCCGCAGGGTCACCTTGCGCCGGATGAGCTTGTTCACCTTGAGGCCGTCGCGCAGCCGCTTCTTGATCGACTCCACCGTCACGCCCTGGCCGCGCACGAGCTTCTCGAAATCGTCCTCGGTCCTGGCGCCGTACCGCTTGATGCGGTCGAGGAACTCCTCGTTCAGCTCGGCCTCGTCGACGGTGACCTTCTCGCGCTCGGCCTCCTGCAGCTGCAGGCGGTTCTCGATGAGCCGGTTCAGGAAGTCGCGGCGCAGCTCCTCGTCGGTGCGGGCCGGAGCGGGCCGGGTTCTCGGCCCGATACGAGTAGCATGGCCTCCTGCAGCTCGCCCAGCGTGATCGCGTCGTTGTTGACGACGGCGATGACGCGATCGGTCACCGTCTCGTCATTGTCGTCGACCGGCCGCTGGCGGACGTCGCCCGGCTTGGGTGTGTCGAGCGTCTCCTTGGGGGCTCCCGCCGAGGCGACGGTGGAAGCGGGAGCGGGCTTGTTGCTGCTGAAGGGCATCCAGCCCGGCATGCTCGGCAGGGCACAGCCCGCCATCGGGAGAGCGGCGAGGCCGAGGGCCAGGAGCCTGACGCCTCGCATCAGGCGGTCAGCCCCGTCAGGACGGCCAGCAGCGAGTCACGAGTGGTCGGCCAATCGCCGGCGGCGATGGTGGCCTCCAGGGTGAACTCGCGGCGCAGCCGGAGCCGGCCGCGGCTGGCCTGGATAGCGGCGACCAGGCGCTCCGGGGTCGATCGGTGTAGCCGGCGAGAAGGTGATCACCGCCTTGCCCTGGCCGGCCTCGACGCGCTCCACGCCGAGGGCGCGGGCGGCGCTGCGGACGCGGACGATGTCGAGAAGCTGGTCGGCCGGCTCGGGCAGCGGACCGAAGCGGTCCTGCAGCTCGGCGCGGAGATCGGCCACTTCGGCATCGCCGGTCGCACCGGCCAGCCGCTTGTAGAACGCGAGTCGCTGGTTGACCTCAGGGACGTACTCCTCGGGCAAGAACCCTTCGACCGACGACGCTGATGACCGGTTCGACGGCAACCCCGGTCTTATCGCCGCCCAATTCTTGCACAGCTTCGGCGAGAAGCTTCGAGTAAAGATCGATAGCCGACCGCCGCGATGTGCCCGTGCTGCTGGGCCCCCAGCAGGTTGCCGGCGCCCCGGATCTCCAGGTCGCGCAGGGCCAGCTTGAACCCGGACCCCAGCTCGGTCAGTTCCTGCAGGGCCCGCAGCCGCCGCTGGGCCTGCTCGTCGACCCGCCCGTCGGCCGGGACCAGCAGATAGCGTATGCCTGCAGCCGCTCCCGCCCCACCCGGCCCCGGAGCTGGTAGAGCTGGGCGAGGCCGAAGCGGTCGGCCCGGTTGATGATGATGGTGTTCGAGGCCGGAATGTCGAGCCCGGACTCCACGATGGCGGTCGAGACGAGGACGTCGGCCTGGCCGCTCACGAACCGCACCATGGTGGCCTCCAGCTCGCGCTCGCTCATCTGGCCGTGGCCGACGATCACCCGCGCCTCGGGCACCAGCTCCTGGATGAAGCGGGCCATCGAGACCAGCGACTGGACGCGGTTGTGCACGAAGAACACCTGGCCGCCGCGGGCCAGCTCCCGCTCGATCGCCTCCTTGATGACCGCCTTGCTGAAGCGCCGCACGACCGTCTCGATCGGCAGCCGGTCGAGCGGCGGCGTCTCGATCACCGACATGTCGCGCACGCCCGAGAGCGACATGTAGAGCGTGCGCGGGATCGGAGTGGCGGTGAGCGCCAGCACGTCCACCGAGGCGCGCAGCTGCTTCATGCGCTCCTTGTGGGCGACGCCGAACCGGTGCTCCTCGTCGATGATCAGCAGCCCCAGGTTCTTGAAGACGACGTCCTTGGAGAGCAGGCGGTGGGTGCCGATGACGACGTCGACACGTGCCCTGGCGCAGCCCCTCGACCACCGCCTTCTGCTCCTTGGGCGACCGGAAGCGCGAGAGCAGCTCGACCTTCGCCGGAAACGGGCCGAAGCGGTCGGTGAAGGTCGACCAGTGCTGCTGGGCCAGCACGGTGGTCGGCACCAGCACGGCCACCTGATGGCCATCGGCTACCACCTTGAAGGCGGCGCGCAGGGCGACCTCGGTCTTGCCGTAGCCGACGTCGCCGGCGACCAGCCGGTCCATCGGCCGGGTGGCCTGCATGTCGCGCTTGACCTCCTCGATGGCCCGGAGCTGGTCCGGCGTCTCCTCGAATCGGAAGGCCGCCTCGAACTCGCGCTGCCACGGCGAGTCGCCGGTGAACGCGTGGCCCTGGGCCACCGCCCGCTGCGCGTAGAGCTTCAGCAGCTCCTCGGCCATCTCGCGCAGGGCCGCCCGCACCGACTCCTTCACCCGCTGCCAGGAGGCGCCGCCCAGCCGGTCGAGCCGGGCGGTCCCGGCGTCGCCGCCGAGGTACTTGGAGACCAGGTCGAGCCGCTCGACCGGCACGTAGAGCCGGCCCGCCCTCGGAGTACTCCAGCAGCAGGAAGTCACGCCTCGCGATCGCCGACGGCCATCGTGCGCAGGCCGAGGTAACGGCCGATGCCGTGGTCCTCGTGGACCACGAGGTCGTTGACCGCCAGGTCGGTGAAGGCCGTCGATGCGCGGCGCCGCGCTGGTACTTCGGCCGGCGCAGCGCGCCGGCGGCGAGCGCCGAAGATCTCGGTCTCGGTGAGCAGGACGAGGCCGACCGCGGCGACGGCGATGCCCGCCGAGCACTCGCCGACGACGATGGCCGGCGACTCCGGCGCGTCGATCGCCCCCGCGATCGGCACCTCGAGCGTCGTGGTCGCGCAGGATCTGCCGCAGGTGCTCGGCCTGGTGCTCGTCGGCCACGACCAGCCGCACCGTGAAGCCCTCGGCTCGCCAGCGCCCGAGCGCCTCGGTGAGCTGCACGAAGTGGCCGGTGAAGCGCGGCACCTCCTGGGTGTCGAGCGCGTGCTCGGCGCCGGTGCCGGCGACCAGCTCCAGCTCCACGCGGGGTCGCTCGCCCAGGACCACGCCGAGCGGCCCGGCGGCCCGGCGCCTCCTCGGAGGTCTCGTCGAGCAGAGCGGGGGCATCGAGGATCATCGGCGCCAGCGCCGGCACGTAGTCGAGCAGGTAGGCGGCGCCGGCCTCGTCGGCGGGGGCGCCGAGCGGCAGCACCAGCAACTCGTCCAGCATCTCGGTCGAGCGCTGGGTGGTGGGATCGAAGCGGCGGATCGACTCGACCTCGTCGCCGAAGAACTCCAGCGCGCACCGGCGCTCGGGTGGCTCGGCGAGAAGACGTCGACGATGCCGCCCCGCACGCTCCACTGCCCCACCTCGACGACCGTCTCCACGCGCTCGTAGCCGGCCGTCTCGAAGGCCTCCAGCAGCAGCTCGCGCTCCAGGCGGTCGCCGGTGCCGATGCGCAGCGTGCGGGCGCGTGAAGTCGGCCGGCGGCGGCAGCGGCGTGTCGAGACCGGCCGGCGTCGCCACCACCACCACCGGCTCGCCGGCGCCCAGCCGCCGGGCGATGACCGCGCGCTCGGCGTCGGCCTCGCGGTGGTGGCCGCCCCGCCACAGACGCGGCTCCCGCTCGGGGAACTCCAGCACGGGGGCGCCGAAGAACTTCAGATCCTGCGCCCACCGGTGGGCATCGACCATCGAGCGGACGACGACGACGGCCGGACGCGGGTGGGCGCGCAGGAGCTCGGCGACGGCCAGCGGGCGACCGGAGCCGGCGAGGCCGGCCACGCGCAGACAAGCCTGTCCCTCGGCGAAGGCCTTCGCCAAGGCTTGGAACGCCTGCCAATCCTTCAGCATCGCAGCGGCTTCACCGTATCACGGGGTTGCGCCCGGGGGGCGCGAGCGGCGGCTAGCGGGCGCCCTTGGCCAGGTAGAAGGAGAGCGTCTCCAGCTCGATCGAGAGGTCGACGTTCTTGAGCCGGACCTCCGCCCCACGCGCAGGCGCGTCGGGGCGAAGTTCAGCACGGCCTTGATGCCGGCCGTCACCAGCTGCTCGGTGACGGTCTGGGCGGACTCGGCGGGCACCGCCACGATCGCGATCTGGATGCCGCGGGCCTTGATCTCGCGCGGCCATGTCGCGACCGGCCACGACGGGGACCCCGTCGATCTCGCGGCCGATCTTGGCCGGGATCGTCGTCGATCACCACCGCGATCCGGAAGCCCTGGCGGCCGAAGCCCTTGTAGTGGAAGAGGGCCGAGCCGAGGTTGCCGATGCCGACCAGCGCCACCGGCCACTCGCGGTCGAGGCCGAGGATGCGCTGTAGCTCGGCCTTGAGCCCGGACACGTAGTAGCCGATGCCGCGCACCCCGAACTCGCCGAAGTACGCGAGGTCCTTGCGGACCTGGGCCGAGTTCAGGCTGAAGCGCTCGGCCAGCTCCTGCGAGGAGATGGTCTTCACGCCGTCCTCCTCGAGCTGGAGCAGGCAACGCGTGTACACCGAGAGACGACGGATCGTCATCTCCGGGATCTTCGGAAGGCGATGGGTCGGACGCGCCATGTGCAACGGCGGCGCGGGTACTGGGCCCGCGCCGCCGAACCCCTGGTGCGCCGCTATTTGATCGGCTGCACGAACAGCAGAATCATCGCCACGACCAGCACGTAGATCGCGAGCGACTCGATCAGGGCCAGACCGATGATCATCGCGGTCTGGATGCGGGCGGCGGCGCCGGGCTGGCGCGCCATGGCGTCGACCGCCGAGGCCACCGCCTTGCCCTGCCCGAGGGCGCACAGCCCCGCCGCGAAGGCCATGGCGAAGCCGGCCACCAGCGACCGAGTACGGCCCCACCAGACTGCCGTCCGCGGCGCAGCGCGAACTCCCGGAACTGCCAGAACTGCGAGACCTGCCAGGATGAGTGAACGTCGCACGACCGCCCTCCTCTGTACGTGTGATCTGCTAGTGATGCGCCGGATGGTGCTCGCCCCCGTGGTGCTCGGCTTCCTCGATGGCCCCCGCGATGTACAGCATCGTCAGCATCACGAAGATGAACGCCTGGAGGAACGAGACCAGGATCTTGAGCGGATACAGGAACCCGACCGTGAACACGACCATCACGAGGCCACCGATCCCGCCGACGACGGCTCCGAGCGGCTGGCCCGAGAGCGCCCAGCCGATGAGGCCGTCGAGGCCCATCAGGAAGAAGATGATGGCGAGCAGGATGTGGCCGCCGAACATGTTGCCGAACAGCCGCAGCGTGAGCGAGAGCGGACGAGCCAGGTGGCTGATGATCTCGATCACGAACATCAGCGGCTTGAGGGCCAGCGGCACCGGCCCCATGAAGTGGGCGAGGTACGTGAGCGCGCCCTGCTTGCGCACGCCGATGTAGTGGTAGCTGAAGAACACCACCAGCGCGCAGGCCGCGGTCGTGTTCAGGTTCGTGGTCGGCCCGTACATCCCCGGCACCAGGGACATGAGGTTGCCGGCCAGGATGAACAGGCCGAGCGTGGCGATCAGCGGCAGGAACCGCCGGCCCTCGGGGCCGATGACGTCGTCGATCATCTGCTGGAACTGCTCGAGCACGACCTCGAAGAAGTTCTGCATCCCCCGTGGCACCAGCGCCACGTTGCGGGAGGCCACGAAGGCGGCGACGGCCAGGATCACCATGAACACCCACGTGTAGGTCACGTGGTCGGGGATGCCCGGCAGCCGGAAGATGGGCGGATGCTCGAGGCTCACGCGCGACTCTCCTCACCGGCGAGGCGGAGGCCCTGCAGCACCACCGCCAGCGGCAGCGCGCTGTAGCCGACCAGCCACGCGACGGGGTGCGCCCAGCCCTGGACGAACAGCAGCCCCGCCACCCCCGCCACGACCGCGAAGCGCAGCCCCGCCAGCAACGGCCACGGCGCGGTGAGCGGCGAGGCCGCTGCGACGACCGCGCCCAGGCGGGCAGCCAGCAGCCGGAAGCTGCCGAGGGCGAGCGCGCCGCCGGCGACTACGCCGAGCACGCCGGGCCCACCGCCCACCCAGCCGGCCGCCACCGCCGCCACCAGCACGGCGAGCGCCGTCCGTTGCGTCACGCCCCTGGTCAGATCACTTGCGATCATCGATGCTCCGCTCTGCCCGCTTGACCGATCGAAAGAGGTTTACGAATCCCGCCGCGATCCCGAACAACAAGCCGATCAGCGTCAGCCAGGGCGAGGTGTGCAGCCACCGGTCCAGGTAGTACCCGCCGGCCAGGCCGATCACCGTGGCCACGACCAGCGTCAACCCGATCGTCGACAGCTCGCCGAGCGCTTTCCAGGCGTTCTGCTCGCCGGACGGCGCCATGTGAAGCGAAACACTAGCACAGCCCTCCGGCCCCGACAAGCACACGCAAGCGTCTGATTTCGCGGCCGAATCAGCGGGGTCCCGGACCGGAGATGAGTACAACCGCTACCCGAACATCCCGCCCATGCGCGCTCCGGCCACCCGGTTGATGATCAGGACGCTGAGGGCGGCCACCGCGATCAGGATCACCCCAGCGCCGCCGCCTCGTTGGCGCTGCCGGCGATGTAGAAGGCGAAGATGCCGACCGGGATCGTCTCCCAGCCGCCGAGCGACAGGAACAGCACGGCCGAGGCCTCCTGCAGCGAGGTCATGAAGGAGAAGAGCGAGCCGACGAGCACGCCGCGCCAGATCAACGGCAGCGTCACGTCGCGGAAGCTGCGCAGACCCGGTGGCGCCCACGCTGGCCGCGGCCTCCTCCATGGAACGGTGCACGAGCAGCAGCGAGGCGTAGGCGCCTCGCACCGTGTAGGGCAGCCGGCGGATGCCAGCACCAGCGGCAGCACGATCCAGAGACTGGTCAGCTTCGCGTCGAAGCCCGGCAGCGGTGTAGTGGAAGGCGCGGATGTAGGCGATGCCGATGGCGGTGCCGGGCATGGCCAGGATCAGCGTGTTGAGCGCCGTCGAGCGTGTCGCGGCCGGGCAGTCGCGTGCGGGCCGAGGATCCACGCGATGGGCACGCCGAGCACCGACGCAGACCGAGGCCGGCGAGCGCCGAGTACAGGAAGCTGTTCACGATGTACTTCGGCGTCTCCACGATCACCCGCTCGTAGTACTGCAGCGTGTAGCGCACGGGGAACGGGGTCAGCGACCAGCCCTTGCCCACCGAGGCGAGGCCGACGCCGAGGTAGGGGATGAACGACGGCGAGCATGATCAGCGACAGGAAGCCGACGACCGCGGCCTGGCCACCCGGCGACAGCCGTCGCCGGGCCGATCCGCGAGTACGAGAGCGAGGAGTAGTCCTTGATGGCCACGTAGCGACGGGCGGCGACCAGGAACACGACGGCGAGGCCGCACCATCAGCGCCGAGATCACGATGCCCATGCGGAACAGCCGCCGATCGACGAACTGCACGATGTTCAGGTAGGCCTGGGCGGCCAGCAGGTCGTGCACGCCCAGCACGAGCGGCGTGGCGAAGTCCGAGAAGGTCCAGATGAACACGAGCAGGGCGCCCGCCACGTAGCCGGGCGTCGTCAGCGGCAGCGTGATCGTGCGCAGCTTCGTCCAGCCGCGCGCGCCCACGCTCTCCGCCGCCTCCTCCAGCGAGGGATCGATCTTGCCGAGCGCGTCGACCACGTTGAGCGTGATCATCGGGAACAGGTGCAGCGTCTCCACCAGCAGCACGCCGTGGAGGCCGTACACGAAGTTGAGGGGCCGAGCAGGTCGAACCAGTCGTGGAGCAGCACGTTGACGGTGCCGGCGCGGCCCAGGATGAACGTGAAGCCCAGCACGCCGACCAGCGGCGGCGAGATGATCGGGATCAGCGTGAGGTAGCTGAACAGGCCGCGCCCGCGGAAGTCGAAGCGCACCAGCAGGAAGGCGACCGCGAAGCCCAGCACCGAGGTACAGGCGACGGTGGCGAGGCCGAGCAGGATCGAGTTGCCGAGCGAGCGCAGGTAGTAGGCGTCACCGGCGAACTGCACGAAGTTCACCAGCGTGAACCGCCCGGCCTCGTCGGTGAAGGCGTCGTAGAAGATGCGCAGAAGCGGGATAGATGAGGAACACGATCAGGAAGAGCCAGATCGCTCCGTAGCCGATCGCCGGCAGGATCGGCCGGGCCGCCCGCGCGCCGGGGATCGCCACCTCCGGGGTCGCCATCGGCTACTCGTCCGGCAGCGTCAGCGCGACCGACGCCGGAAAGCCGACCCGCACCGGCTGGCCCACCGCGAGGGGCTGGTGGTGCCAGGGGTCGCGCACGTCCACCTTGATGAGGAGCCCGGCCGGGGTCTCGACGTCGTAGCGCAGCGTGTTGCCCAGGTAGGAGGCCAGGACCACCCGGCCGTCGAACACGTTGTCGGCGACCATCCCCAGCGTCAGGTTCTCGGGGCGCACGGCCAGCACGCAGCGGGCGCCGGCAGCCACGCCATCGCCCGGCCGGCCGTGGAGGGGGCCGAGCGCGGTGTCGACCACGCTGCGGCCGTTCTCGCGCGCGCGGCACACGCCCGGGATGAAGTTGTTGGTGCCGACGAAGTCGGCGACGAAGCGGTTGGCCGGCTGCTCGTAGAGCGTCCTTGGGCGCGGCCACCTGCTGGCATGCGCCCGTCGCGCATCACCGCGACCCGGTCGGAGAGCGAGAGCGCCTCCTCCTGGTCGTGGGTCACGTAGACGGTGGTGATGCCGAGCGCCTGCTGCAGCCGCCGGATCTCGGCGCGCACCTGCACCCGGATCTTGGCGTCGAGGTTGGACAGCGGCTCGTCCAGCAGCAGGATGTCGGGGTTCAGCACCAGGGCCCGGGCCAGGGCCACCCGCTGCTGCTGGCCGCCCGAGAGCTGGCCCGGATACCGATCCTCCAGCCCGGTCAGGTTGACCTGGCGCAGCCCGTCCCGCAGCCGCCGCTCGACCTCGGCGGCCGCCAGCTTGCGCAGCCGCAGGCCGTAGGTGATGTTGGCGCGCACCGTCATGTGCGGCCACAGCGCGTAGTTCTGGAAGACCATGCCGATGTTCCGCTCGTAGGGCGGCCAGCCCGTCCACCCGCCGCCCGCCGAAGCGGATCTCGCCCGCATCCGGCCGGTAGAACCCCGCGATCAACCGCAGCAGCGTGGTCTTGCCGCAGCCCGACGGCCCCAGCAGCGTGAACAGCTCTCCGTCCGCCACCGCCACGGTGGCCCGGTCCACGACGTTCGTCGTTCCGAACCGCTTGCTGACACCGCTGAGCGCAATCTCCACCTAGTGAGTCTCGTGAGGCTCGGTGATAGGGCGGGGTGGACGGGCGGTGACCCTGCCGCGCACTTCCGATGTCTCGCCGTCGGAGCCGCGCTCGCTTCGGACGTGGCTCGGCGCGCTGCTGGCGAATCCCATGGCCGCGCGCCGACACACGAGCTCCACTAGTTGGGCTTCTTCCACACCGCCTCGATGTCGGAGCGGAAGCGCGTCTTGAGCGCTTCCGACCGCTTGGCCGCCACCGCCTTCGTCGTAGACGTTGGCGACCTCGCCGTCGAAGTAGGAGCGCACGCCGCCGGTGAACTGCACGGCCAGCTCCGCGGTGGAGCCGGGCGGCCCCTGCACCTTGTACTGCGGCGTGATCGGGAACAGGCCGCGCTCCATGAACACCCGCTGGCCGCGCTCGGTCAGCAGGAACTCGATGAACGCGCGCGCCGCCTTCGGGGATTGCGGGTGCCGGCCAGGATGGCCATCGGCTCCGGGCGTGACGAAGGCGTTCTTGGGCGCGACGTAACTTGATGTCGAAGCCGGCCAGCTTCTCCTCGAAGGCCATGTAGGACGGCACCGCGAAGCCGGCCGCGAACTCGCCCTTGGCCACCACGGTCGGCACGTCCCGGCTGCGCGCGGTGAAGTGGCCGGTGTTGGCGGCCAGCTTCTTGAGCCAGTCCCACCCCTTCTCCTCGCCGCAGCATCGAGAGGATGACCTCGTAGGTCGCGTTGGACGACGACGAGCGAGTGGGCGCGCACTGGGCGACCTCGCCCTTGAGCTTGGGGTTGAGCAGGTCGTCCCACTCCTTGGGCTCGGGGATGCCCAGCCGCTTGATCTTCACCGGGTGGTAGACGAGCCCGTACGGCTCCAGCGCGGTGCCCACCCAGAAGCCGTCCCGGTCCTTGAGCGGGATCGGCCGGGGCTTGCCGATCGAGGCCGGGATCGAATCCCACAGCCTCCTTGCTGATCTCGACCTTCTGCAGGAGCTTCTGCTCGGCCAGCTTCTCGAACAGCGCCGACTCCCCGCCCCAGAAGATGTCGGCGTCGGGCCGGCCCTTCCACTCCACGATGCGGCCGTAGGCGACCGGCGTGCCGGCCGGGATGGCGTTGGTCCTTCACGGTGACGTTCCACTTCTCCTTGGCGTAGTCGGCGAACGCCTTGAGCGCGGCGTCGTGGATGAACTTCGATACCGGCGTGATCAGCGTCAGCTCGCCCTCGATGGGCGGGGCCTGAGCGCCGGCGCCGAACGCCAGGCCGGCGACGAGCGCCACGAGCAGGACGAGCGCGATCGGGTGTCTCATGCGGAGATCTCCTTTTCCCAGCGGCGTGAGCGGTCGACGGCACGACGCCAGCCCTCGTAACGAAGGGCACGCGTCGCCGGATCCATGGTCGGGGTGAAGGTACGGTCGACCGCCTGGCGGGCCGCGACCGCGTCGAGCGAGCGCCACAGCCCGGCGCCGAGGCCGGCCAGGAATGCCGCCCCCAGCGCGGTCGTCTCGATGACGCGCGGCCGGGTGACGGCGGCGTCGAGGACGTCGGCCTGGAACTGGCAGAGGAAGTCGTTGGCGACGGCGCCGCCGTCGACTTTCAGCGCGCGCAGCGGCACCTTGGCGTCGGCGGCCATGGCCTCCAGCACGTCGCGGCTCTGGTAGGCGATCGCCTCCAGCGTCGCCCGCACCAGGTGGGCGCGGGTGGTGCCGCGGGTGAGCCCGACGATGGTGCCGCGCGCGTAGGCGTCCCAGTAGGGCGCGCCGAGACCGACGAAGGCCGGCACGAAGTAGACACCGCCGGTGTCGGGCACCGACTCGGCGAGCGCGCGCGTCTCGTCGGCGCGCGCGATGACGCCGAGACCGTCGCGCAGCCACTGCACGGCCGCGCCGGCGATGAACACGGCGCCCTCGAGGGCGTAGCTCGTTCGCCCGCCGATCCGCCAGGCCACCGTGGTCAGCAGGCCGTGGCCGGAGACGACGGGCTCGCGCGCCAGTGTTGAGCAGCGCGAAGCAGCCGGTGCCGTAGGTGTTCTTGGCGCTGCCGACCTCGTAGCAAGCCTGGCCGAACAGCGCGGCCTGCTGGTCGCCCGCGATACCGGCGATCGGCACGCCGGCCGGCAGCCAGCCGAGGTCATTCGTCTCGGCACAGACCCCCGAGGAATCGACGACGATCGGCAGCACCGCGCGGGGAACGCCGAGCAGGTCGAGCATCTCGGCGTCCCAGTCCACCGACCGGAGATCGAGGCACAGCGTCCGCGAGGCGTTGGTGACGTCGGTCGCGTGCACGCGGCCGCCGGTGAGCTTCCACAGCAGCCAGGCATCGACGGTGCCAAAGGCCAGCTCGCCCCGCTCGGCCCGTCGACGGGCGCCGGGGACGTGATCGAGCAACCAGCCGATCTTCGTCCCCGAGAAGTAGGCGTCGAGCACGAGCCCGGTCCGCTCCCGCACGAACGGCTCGGCGCCCATGGCCTTCAGCGCATCGCACGCCCCCGCGGTACGTCGGCATTGCCACACGATCGCCCGGTGGATGGGCGCGCCCGTCGCGCGGTCCCACACGATCGTCGTCTCGCGCTGGTTGGTGATGCCGATCGCCGCCACCTCGGCTCCGGTCACGCGGGCCTCGGCCAGCGCCCGGCCCGCCGCCGTCGTCGTCGTCGCCCAGATCTCCTCGGGCTCGTGCTCGACCCAGCCGGGCTGCGGGTAGTGCTGGGCCAGCTCGGCGTAGCCGCGCGCGCGGACGGCGCCCTCGGCGTCCACGACGAGCGCGGTGGAGCCGGTGGTCCCCTGGTCGAGGGCGAGGACGTAGCGCCGGGCGGCCACGCGTCAGGGCCGCCCGCGGCCGGCCAGCCGCAGGGCGAGGTCGGGATGGTCGGACATGACGAGGTCGACGCCGAGGTCGAGGAGTCGGCGCAGGTCGGCCTCGGTGTTCACCGTCCACGCCGAGAGCCGAATCCGCGCGGAGCCGGCGGCGGCGATCACGCGCGCGTCGACCAGCCGGTGGTCCATCCCGAGGTCGGTCGCGCCGAGCGCGCTCGCCCACCGCACGGCCTCGGTGGCCTCCGCCCTCGCGCTCTCCAGCCGGCGGCCCGACACGAGCAGCATGGTGCGCTGGGTGGGCTCCAGCTCGCGCACCCGGCGGATCGTCGCCTCGTCGAAGGCCTGCAGCGTCGCCCGCTCGCCGAAGCGGCGCGCGGCCAGCGCGGCGAGGACCTTCTCCTCGATGCCCGGATAGCGCCGGCCGCCCGCCGCCGTCTTGATCTCGGGCAGCACCTCCACCGGTATCGGCGCCAGGTCGAGGACCTCCGTCAGCGTCGGCACCGTGTCGGTGGTGACGCTGCCGTCACGCGCCTTGAGGTGCAGCGTGCGGAGCTGGGGGAGCGGGATGTCGCCGACGGCGCCCCGTCCGGTCGTCGTGCGCTCCAGGGTGGCGTCGTGGATGACGACCGGTACACCGTCGGCCGTCAGGTGCACGTCGAGCTCCAGCGCGTCGACGCCGAGGGCGAGGGCGCCCCGGAAGGCCGTCAGCCCGTTCTCGGGGGCCAGGGCGGCGCCGCCGCGGTGGGCGGCGATCCGCGCCCCCGCCGCGCCGGCGCCGGCGGTCACGACAAGGACGCCGAGGGCCAGGACCCCAGCGGCTCGCTTCATGCGCCGTCAGCGCCGAGGACGGGCAGAGGATGTTCGCCTCACCGCGCGCAGCAGCCACAGTGACGCCAGGGCCAGGCCGCCGAGCGCGATGCCCAGGGTGATCGGGATCAATCCGAATGCGCCCAGCAGCCCGCCGCCGCGCTCGGCGCTGCGCGCCGCCGCCTGCAGCGCGAGCACACCCCCCAGCCCGAGCACCACGGCCCCGACGAGTGCGGCGATGTTCGTCCAGCGCAGCGCCCAGGCCGCCCACGGCGTGAGGCCCCGGAAGCTGAAGATGGCCAGCGCGAGCATCCAGAGCGCAGGCGCGGTAAAGGCCAGGACCATCAGCGCGGCCGGGGGCGAGAGGCTCGCTGTTGTGCGGCCGGGCGCGAAGCCCACGAGCGACGCCACCGGCGACAATAGGATCAGCCCCATCAGAAGCTGGAGCAGGCCGAGCAGGATGCCGAGTGCACCGCCCATGTCACGCCTCCGTCTGCAGCCGGGCGACGAGGTCGGCGCGATCACTGATGATCACGTCCACCCCGAGGGCGGCCAGCCGCCGCATGGTGGGCTCGTCGTTGACGGTGAAGACGCCCACCCCGATCTTTGCCCGGTGGGCCGCCTCGACCACGGCCGCGTCACAGATCGAGTAGTGCAGACCGAGGAAGCTGGCCCGGGCCTCGGTCGCCCACTCGACCGTCTCGGCGGGCCGGGCGCCAGACTCCTCGACGTGACGACGATCGACCAGCAGCGTGGTCGGCTGGGCCGGCGCCAGGACGCGGACCTCGGTGAGGACCGCGGGGTTGAAGGCCATCACGAACGAGCGCTCGGCGAGACCGGCTCCCTGCAGCAAGTCCAGCACCTTGCGCTCGAGCCGCTCATAACGCGGGCCGGGGGCGGCGACGACCCGGTCGCCCCGGCGCTCGTAGCGCACGGCCGGTCCCGGCGTCTTGATCTCGACCAGCAGCGCCACCCCGGCCGGCGCGGCCAGGGCGAGCACCTCGGCGAGGGTGGGAACGTGGTCCTCGGTGAGGGCGCCGTCGGGGCCACGCAGGCGTGCGCGCTGCAGGTCGGCGGCCGTGCAGGCGGCCACCGGGCCGGTACCACTGCTCGTGCGCGGCAGGGTCGCGTCGTGGATCACCGCCACCGTCCCGTCGGCGGTCAGGTGCACGTCCAGCTCCAGGATCCTCGCGCCCAGCGCGATGGCATTGCGGAAAGCGGTGAGGCTGTTCTCCGGCCACTGCGAGGCGCCACCGCGATGGGCGACGTAGCGGGTGGCCACGCTACTTCTCGCTCTCGATCAGGCCCTTCACGAACCAGCGCTGCATGAAGACGATCACCGCCACCGGCGGCAGCAGGGCCATCATGGCGCCGGCCATGATGAGATTCCAGGTGGGCAGCTCGGTGCCGGTGCGCGGGATGAGCCGCTCCAGCCCGATCACGACCGTGCGCATCTCCTCGGTGTTGGTGATCAGCAGCGGCCAGAAGTACTCGTTCCAGCCGTAGATGAACAGCACGACGAACAGCGCGGCGATGTTGGCCCACGACAGCGGCAGCAGGAACGACCACAGAAAGCGCAGCGGCCCCGCCCCGTCGATCTGGGCGGCCTCGGCCAGCTCGTTGGGGACCGTCATGTAGAACTGGCGGAACAGGAAGGTGGCGGTGGCCGAGGCCATGAGGGGGACCGAGAGCCCGGCGTAGGTGTTCAGCCAGCCGAGGTTGCCGACAACCTCGTAGGTGGGCAGGATGCGCACCGGGATCGGCAGCATCAGCGTAAGGAAGATCAGCCAGAACACCAGCGAGGCGCCCCGGAATCGGAAGTAGACGATGGCGAACGCCGACAGCATCGAGATGGCGATCTTGCCGACGGCCACCGCCACCGCCACGATCGCGGAGTTGACGAGGAGATGGGCCATGCCGGACCGGCGCCACGCCTCCACGTAGTTCTCCACGGCGTGCGTCGACGGCCACAGCCGGGGCGGCTTCTGGATGACCTCACTCAGCTCCTGGGTCGAGATGACGAAGGCGAAGTAGAGCGGGAAGGCGATGACCGCCATGCAGATCAGGAGCGAGCCGTGCACCAGCACCGTCCCCCACGGGAACTGGCGGCGGGGCGCCGGGCGCTCGCCGACCACGATGCGCGGCAACGCCACCGTCGCGCCCCGGGCCGGGTCGTTCAATACGTGACCCTCTTCTCGGCGAACCGAAACTGCAGCATGGTCAACCCGATCACCACCGCCATCAGGATGACCGACTGGGCGGCCGACGACCCCAGGTTGAGGCCGATGAAGCCATCCTTCCACAGCTTGAAGACCATGATGCCGGTGGCGTTGCCGGGGCCGCCCTGGGTGACGGCGTGGATCACGCCGAACGCCGAGAAGAACGCGAAGACCATGTTGACGACGACCAGGTAGAACGTGATGGGCGAGATCAGCGGCACGATGATCGCCGTGAACTTGCGCACGGGTCCGGCGCCGTCGACGCTGGCCGCCTCCATGACCGAGGCGGGAATGGCCTGCAGCCCGGCCAGGAAGAAGGCGATGTTGTAGCCGAGCTGCGTCCACGAGGTGGCGACGATGACCAGCGTCATCGCGATCCACCCCTTGAGCAGCCAGTTGAACTCGTAGGCCGTCACGAACGACAGCAGATAGGGCAGGATCCCGTAGGCCGGGTGGAAGATGAACAGGAAGATGATGCCGGCCACGGCGGGGGCGATGCCGTACGGCCACAGCAGGGCCGTCCGGTAGAACCCCAGCCCGCGGATCTTCTGGTTGGCCAGTACCGCCACCACGAGGCCCCCGGCCACGCTGAGCAGGGTGACGCCGCCCGCGAACACGAAGGAATTGAAGACGCTCTCGTAGTACTCGGGATCGCGCAGCAGGGCCGCGAAGTTGTCGAGACCGACGAAGATGTCGCGGCCGCCGAAGGGCGGCGACTTGAAGACCGACAGGTACAGTGACTTGCCGGCCGGCCAGAAGAAGAAGACGATCGTCACCGCCACCTGCGGCGCCACCAGCAGGTAAGGCAACCAGCGGTTCGGGAAGACCGTGCGCTTCACCCGTGCCCTCTGCCGCCGCGGGCTATTGCTTGTAGGTGGCCGCGAAATCCTTGAGCAGCGCGTTCGACTTCGCCACCGCGTCGTCGAGCCCCTGCTTCACCGGCTTCTTGCCGCCGTAGATGTTCTCCAGCTCGCCCTCGATCACGTCGCGGATCTGCACGAAGTTGCCCAGGCGCAGACCCGAGCTGTTCGGCGTTGCGATCCGCTCCGGCTTGACCGGGGCCGCCTTCTTGTCCTTCATGGCCGCCGGCGGCGTGGGCGGCAGCCCCGTGAGCTGGGCGAAGGCGGTGTACTGCTTGGGGTTCTTCACGAAGTGGTAGCCCTGCTCGAGGTTGCGCACGGCCGTGTTGGAGATGGCCAGGTAGCCGGTGTTCACGTGCCACCACATCTGCTGCTCCGGCTTGGAGAGATAGTCCAGGAATCTCGCGACACCCCGGTACTCGGCGGTCGGCTTGCCCTTGAGCACCCACAGGGTGGCGCCGCCGATGATCGACGTCGCCTTCTTGTAGGGCGCGCCCCAGTGGGGCAGCTCACCGGTGCCCCAGTCGAACTTGATCGACTTGGTGAAGCCGGAGATGAGGGCCGAGGACTGGATGTACATGGCGCAGTCGCCGTTGACGAACTTGGGGTCGGCGGTGCCGGTGCGGCCACCGTAGGAGTACACATTGTCCTTCTGCCAGGCGTTCAGCGCGCCGATGTGCTTCTGGCCGAAGGCGCCGTTGATCTGCAGCTCCACGCCCTCGACGGCGTCGAAGCCGTTGTGCTTGGAGGCGAAGGGCTGGTCGTGCGTCGCGTGCATGTTCTCGACCATCGTCCACGACGGCCACCCGGTAGAGAAGCCGCACTTGGCGGCGCCGGCCGCGAGGATCTTCTTCGAGAAGGCCTCGACGTCCGCCCACGTCTTGGGTGGCTTCTCGGGATCGAGGCCGGCCTTCTTGAAGGCGTCCTTGTTGTAGTAGAAGATCGGCGTCGACGAATTGTAGGGCATCGAGTACAGCTTGCCGTCCTTCGTGTAGTAGCCGACCACCGGCTTGATGAAGTCGTTCCAGTCGACCTTGATCTCGTTGTCGCGCATCAGCTCCCACACCGGGTACACCGCGCCCGACAGCATCATGGTCTGGGTGCCGACCTCGAAGACCTGCACGATGTGAGGCGGGTTCTTCTGCCGGTAGGCGGCGATGGCGGCGGTCAGCGTCTCCGCGTAGCTGCCCTTGCGCAGCGGTTTCACCTCGTACTCGCCCTGGCCGTCGTTGAACTGCTTGACCTGCGTCTCCAGCGCCTCGGCCAGCGCGCCGGTCATGGCGTGCCAGAAGTGAACCTCGGTCTTGGCCTGGGCGGCCGGAGCCAGCGCCAGCACCGCGGCCGCGCACACCAGCGCGATCAGCGGGAGCGAACGCGACGTGAACACCTTCATGGTGTCCTCCTGATCTCGGGGGAGACGGGGTGGCGAATCGTGCCGGACTATAGCACAGCCCTTTTGACGAGCCGGTCACGGCCGCGGCGTCGCCGTGATCCAGTTCACGATGGCCGTCACCACCTCGGCCTCGATCCCGAAGTACCCGTGGGCCGCGCGGGCGTCGCACGGCCCCGACTCCGGCGGCGAGCCTCCGTCGAACGACAGCAGCTCGCGGCGCGGCACCGTCGAGAAATCGCGCAGGAGCGCGACCGTGTCGGCATAGGGCGTGGCCCGGCAGGCGTCCTGGCGGTGGTGGACGACCAGGGTTGGCACGCGGACGTCCTTCAGGCGCACGTCACCGACCGTCTCCGAGCGCTCGCGGCCCTGGCGCGTCACCGAGGAGGTCAGCACGAGCCCGTCCGGCCCGCCGGTGCTGAGCCGGGCGGCGGCGTTGGCGGCCGAGACCGTCCCCATGCTGGTGCCGACGACCCACACCGGCACCGCGGCGTCGGCCCGGAGGGCGGCGATCACCGCCTGCACGTCGGCCGCGTGGGCGGCGGTGGTGCGAAAGCCGTCGAGGCCGGCCGGATGGTCCGACGGGGCGTCGACGACGGCGACCAGCAGGCCGTGCTCGGCAAAGCGCGCCCGGGTACGGACGAGGAAGTTACCGGCAAGCCCGAGCCGGCCCGAGCCCAATTTCAAGGCGCCGTTGCCGCCGGCGAAGAACACCGCCGCCGCGACCGGGCGATCGGGCGGGCGCACGAGGAGGAACGACTGGGTGACGCCGGGCCGGGAGGGAATCGTCTGGACGTTCTCGGCGGCCGCGCCGACGCCGACGACGCCTGCGAGCCAGGCCGCCGCCGCGACGGCCAGAGCCCGGCGCCGCCGTCCCCGGCTCACGCGCGGAAACGCTGCGAGCGCGCCACGTGGGCCTGATAGGCCTCCAGCTCGGCGTCCAGCCGACGTGAGCTCCAGCCGAGCAGCGCGGCCATGCGCTGGCCGATGGCCGTCGCGCAGTCCCCGCCCTGGCAGCGGCCGGTGCCAATCCCGGTGCGGCGCAGCAGGAAGTCCTGCAGCGACACGGTCAGCTCCTCCTGCACGGCGTGGTGGAGCTGGGCGGCGATGTCGGGGCTGGTCGGGCACAGCGGCTCGGCGCCGCCCGGCTTGCCGGCCAGCTCCATCACCCGGCGATAATTGCGGCCGTAGAGCGTCACCAGCGTCTCCAGCGTCTCGCGGGAGAGGCCGCTGGCGGCCACGTCGGCGGAGACGTCGAGCCAGGTGTGAGCCTCCATCCGCGCGGCCTCCTCGTCGGCGCCGTCGAGCGTGAGGTGCCCGGTGGGAGACGGCCTCGCGCGGCCGAGCTGGCGGCTCACGCGGTCGCCCAGCTCCTCGGCGAGGCTGCGGAAACAGGTCAGCTTGGTGCCGGTGATCGACAGGAAGCGACCGCCCGCCTCCTCCACGACCTTGTGGGCGCGCGAGACGTCGGACGCCCGCCGCCCCTCCTCGAACGACAGCGGCCGCACGCCCGCGTAGGTGTAGAGCACCTCGCTCGGGACGACGCGGGGGTCGGGCAATACGTGGCGCACCTCGCCCAGCAGGTAGGCCACCTCGTCGCGGGTGGCGTGGACGCGGTCGAGGTCGCCGTCGAAGTCGGTGTCGGTGCTGCCGACCAGCGAGAACTCGCGCCAGGGAATCACGAAGATCATCCGGTCGTCGCTGGTCGAGTGGTAGATGGCGCGCTCGGTCAGCCGGGGCAGCAGGCAGTGGATGCCCTTGGTGCGGCGCAGGACGTGGGCGCCGTGGTCGCTCACGCTGGCCCGGGCCCGCAGCTCGTCCACCCACGGCCCCGTCGCGTTGACGATCACCCGGGCGCCCAGCGTCGCCACCGTGCCCGTCAGGAGATCGCGCACGCGCACGCCGTTCGGCCGGCCGGCGGTGTCGCGCCGGACCTCCTCGACCTGGGCGTAGTTGTAGGCGCGGGCGCCATGGCGGCACGCCGACAGCACGTTCTCCAGACACAGCCGCTCCGGGGAGAGCAGCAGGTCGTCGAAGTAGTAGCCGGCGCCGCGCAGATCCTCGGAGCGGATGCCGGGCTCCAGGCTCAGCGCATCCACGGCCCTCAGCACCCGGTAGCGCTCGCGCGTGCGGCCCGGCGTCAGCCAGTCGTAGAGCTTGAGGCCGATGCGGACCTTGATGAGCCCGCGCGAGGAGTCGCGGTAGATCGGCACCAGGAACGGCAGTGGCCGCACCAGGTGAGGTGCCAGCCGGCCCAGCCGCTCGCGCTCGGCGAGCGACTCGCGGACCAGGCCGAAGTCGAACAGCTCCAGGTAGCGCAGGCCGCCGTGGATCAGCTTCGAGGAGCGGGCGGTGGTGGCGGAGGCGAAGTCGCCCTTCTCGACCAGCGCGACCGAGAGGCCGCGCAGGGCCAGGTCACGGGCGGCGCCGGCGCCCGCCATGCCGCCGCCGAGCACGACGACGTCATAGTCGGCGTCGGTCAGCCCCCACGGGCGGTTGTGCTCAGCCGGCAAGCGCGTTGAGCATGACTGTCAGGCCCACGCGTAGGCCGACCGGCAGCCCGTCCTCGTTCATCTGATACTCCGGGGCGTGGTGCGGATACGGGCCACCCTCGCGGGGGGCGATGCCCACGCGGAAGTAGCAGCCGGGCCGCGCGTTCAGGAACAGGCTCATGTCGTCGCTGGCCATCACCGGGGGGCCGGGGTTCAGCGCGCCGGCCCCCAGCTCGGCCGTCACGCACTCGCGCACGAACGCCGTCTCGCGGGCGTGGTTGACGACGGCCGGGCAGCCGTCGCCCTCGAACGTCAGCCGCGCCTCGGTCCGGTAGGCCCGGGCGATGCCGGAGGCGAACTCGGCCAGCCGGCTCTTGATCTGCTCTCGGACCGTCTCGTCGAAGGTGCGCAGTGAGCCCCGCATGACCGCGGTGGCCGGGATGATGTTGTGCTTGGTGCCGCCGAGGATCTGGCCGACCGTGAGCACCGCCGTCTCGTGGGCGGAGACCTCGTGCGAGACCAGGTTCTGCATGCCGAGCAGAATGTTGGCGGCGGCCGTGATCGGATCGATCGACAGGTGCGGGTAGGCGCCGTGGCCACCCCGCCCGGCGATGTCGACGTTGAAGAAGTCGGCCGAGGCCATCGAGGGCCCTGCGACCACCCCCACCTGCCCCACCGCCGTCTGCGTCGTCAGGTGGAGGCCGTAGATCTCCTCTACCCGCGGGTCGTCGAGCACGCCGGCCGCGATCATGGGAGCGGCGCCGCCGAACACCTCCTCGGCCGGCTGGAAGACGAACACCGCGGTGCCGGGCAGCTCGCGCCGGCGGGCGGCCAGCATCTCGGCCAGCGTGATGGCGATGGCGGTGTGGCCGTCGTGGCCACAGGCATGCATGACCCCGGGCTTCGACGAGGTGAACGGCGCCTCGAAGATCTCGGTCAGCGGCAGCGCGTCGATGTCGGCGCGCCAGGCGACGGTGCGGCCGGGGCGATCGCCGTGCAGCACACCGACGACCCCCGTGCGCCCGAGGCCGGTGCGCACGTCGAGCTTGGCCGCGTGCAGCCGCTCGGCGATGATCTCGGCGGTCCGGCGCTCCTCGAACGACAACTCGGGATGGCGATGGAAGTCACGGCGGAGGGCGACGAGGCCCTCCTGGCGGCGGCCGATCTCCTGCGTCCACTCGGTGGTCAGCGTTCTCATGGGAACCACGATAGTCCGGGCACCCCCGGTTGCCAAGTGGGCGCCTCCGCCGGGGCAGCGCCGCGACGCCGGGTCAGCCGAGCAGCGACCGGATGTCGGGCAGGACGAGATCGGGCGCCAGCGCCGCGATGCGCGAATCGCCGGGCTGGGTGATGCCGGAGAGGACCAGCACGGTGGCCAACCCGAGCCGCTTGCCCATCTCGATGTCCGTCTCGATCCGGTCGCCGACGATCACGCACTCCGACGCGGTCACGCCGAGGGCCTCCAGCGCCACCTGCAATATGATCGGCGACGGCTTGCCCACGATGGCCTCCACGGGCTTGGCCGTCACCGCCTCCACCGCCGCGATCATCCCCGCGCAGTCCGGGATCTCGCCGCCCTCGACCGGACACGTCCGGTCGGGGTTGGTGGCGATCAGCCGGGCGTCGCGCCGTCGCACCGCCTGCAGCGCCGTGTTGAGCTTGGCGTAGTCGAACGTCCGGTCGAACGCGATCACCACCCACCGTACCTCCGCGTCGTCCCGCACCTCGAACCCCTGCGCACGCAGCTCCCCGATCAGCGGCGCCTCCCCGATCACGAACACCGGCGCCCCCGGATCCAGCTTGTGGAGATGACGCACCAGCACGATCGACGAGTTCACCACCTCGTCGGCCGTCGTCGGAATCCCCAGCCGCGTCAGCTTCTCCGCGTAATCCCCCCGCGTGTACAGCGGCTTGTTGGACAGAAACGCCACCCGCCGCCCGTCCCCCCGCAACGCCGCAATCGTCTCCGCCGCCCCCGGCAACAGCTGCTCCCCCAAATAGACGGTCCCGTCGAGATCGAACAGCCACCCCCGCTGCGGCAGCACGATCCTCATGAGAACGAATTCGACACGAAGGACATGAACGAGAGGGCCACAGGTGTTGGCCGGGCGCGCCGGCGACGGCCGGGGTCGGGGAGGTCGGCCGCGCCGCTTGACGGCGAGCCGTGTCGCCGCCCGCGTTCCGAGTGTGGCGCAGCGCGCCGCCGACGATCTACTGGCCGCGCCCCAGCCCCCCCTGGGGGATGGGGGGGCCGCGCAAGCCGCGCTCGGAACGCGGAGCGGCGTACAGGCGAGCCGTCCGCGGCGCGGCCGGCCTCCCCGACCCCGGCCGTCGCCGGCGCGCCCGGCCAGCACGCGCGCTGCACTAGCGGAGGAGCGGCGCCACCGCAGCCTGGGCGAGATCGGCGAACGGCGCCGGCATCAACCCCAGCAGCACGATGCCGACGAGGGCGATGGCCAGCGCTAGCCCGCCGGCGAACGACGGCGCCACCGCCATGCTCTCGCCGGCCGGCTCCCGCATGTACATGTAGACGATCACGCGCAGGTAGTAATAGGCGGCGATGGCGGAGTTCAGCATGGCGATGACCACCAGCCAGATGTAGCCGGCCCGCACGGCGGAGCCGAACAGGTAGAACTTCGAGACGAAGCCGGCCAGCGGCGGGATGCCGATGAGCGAGAGCAGGAAGAGCCCCAGGGTCGCCGCCAGCAGCGGGTGGCGTCGAGCCAGGCCGGCATAGTCGCCGACGTCGACCGCCTCCTCGCCGGCCCGCGAGCAGAGGCCGATGACGCCGAAGGCGCCGATGGTCGTGAACGTGTAGGCGAGCAGGTAGAACAGGATGGCGCCGGCACCCTGGGAGCCCCCGGCCACCAGCCCCGTCAGCATGTATCCCACGTGCGCGATCGAGGAGTACGCCAGCATCCGCTTGAGGTTCGACTGGGCCAGCGCCACGACGTTGCCGACCGTCATGGTCACGACGGCCACCACCCACAGCAGCGCCGACCAGTCGGCCTGGGCGCCGCGCAGCGCCACCACGAGGACGCGGATCATGGCGGCGAAGGCGGCGGCCTTGGAGCCGGTGGCGATCAGCGCGGTGATCGAGGTCGGCGCCCCCTCGTAGACGTCGGGCGCCCACATGTGGAAGGGCACCGAGGAGATCTTGAAGCCGAAACCGACCAGCAGCAGGCCGACGCCGGCCAGCACCATCGGCTCCGGTCCCTTGGCAGCGGCCGAGGCGGCGATGCGGTCGAGATTGGTGGAGCCGGTGGCGCCGTAGATCAGCGCGATGCCATACAGGAGGAACGAGCTGGCGAAGGCGCCGAGCAGGAAGTACTTCATCGAGGCCTCGCCCGAGGTGAGCCGCGTCTTGAACAGGCCGGCCAGCACGTACAGCGAGAGCGACATCAGCTCGAGGGCCAGGAAGACGACGATGAGGTCGCCGGCCGAGGCCATCAGCATCATGCCGGCCGTGGCGAAGAGCACGAGGCTGTAGTACTCGCCCGACTCGTGGCCCGTCCGCGCCAGGTAGTCCATCGACAGCATGACGACGAGGGCGGCGGCGTAGCAGATGATCACGTCGAAGAAGAGCGCATAGCCGTCGAGCAGGACCATGTCGCGGAAGGCGCGACCCTCCTGGCCCCAGCGGCCGACGGCGACCAGCAGCGCGGCCAGGATGCCGGCCAGGGCCACACCGCCCAGGTGGGCCTTGCTGGTGCGGGGCGGCAGCACGTCGAGCACCAGCACCAGGGCGGCGGCACCGAGCACGATGAGCACCGGCAGCAGCACCGACAGGGAGACGGGGGGCGCGGGGATCATGGCCTCGAGGTCATCGGGCCAGCGCCACGCTGGCCTTGCTCTGGACCTGGGCGATGAGCGCGGCGATGGTCGCCTCCGTCTTGCCGGTGAAGGCGGCCGGATAGACGCCGATCCAGACGATGAACACCACCAGCGGCACCAGCATGGCCCACTCGCGCGGGGTGAGGTCGGCCAGGCTGCGGTTGGCCTCGTGCGTGATCTCGCCGAAGACCACCCGCTGGTACATCCACAGCAGATAGACGGCCGCGAAGACGATGCCGGAGGTGGCCGCCGCCGCCAGCCATCCGCTCACCTGGAAGGCCCCGACCAGCACCAGGAACTCCCCCACGAAGCCGTTGAGGCCGGGCAGCCCCAGTGAGGACAGCACGACCACGAGGAACAGCGCCGAGAAGGCCGGCACCACCTTCCAGAGGCCGCCGAACTCGCTGATGAGCCGGGTGTGGCGCCGCTCGTAGATCATCCCCACCATGAGGAAGAGGGCGCCGGTGCTGAGGCCGTGATTGATCATCTGGATGACGCCGCCGACCAGCCCCTGCTGGTTCAGCGTGAACAGGCCCAGCATGACGAAGCCCAGGTGGCTCACGCTCGAGTAGGCCACCAGTTTCTTGAGGTCGGGCTGTACCGTCGAGACCCACGCCCCGTACACGATGCCGATCACGGCCAGGGTGAAGACGAGCGGCGCGAACGCGATGCTGGCGTCGGGGAACAGGGGTAGGCAGAAGCGCAGGAAGCCGTAGGTCCCCATCTTCAGCAGCACGCCGGCCAGGATGATGGAGCCGGCGGTGGGCGCCTCCACGTGGGCGTCGGGCAGCCACGTGTGGAAGGGGAAGAGCGGCACCTTGATGGCGAAGGCCAGCGCGAAGGCCAGGAACATGAGGTTCTGGGCGGTGCCGGGCGGCAGCACCCACCGGGCCAGCGCGGGCACGTCGAAGGTGTAGACGCCGGTGGCGGCCCCGTGCTGGTAGTAGAGGGCCAGGATAGCCACCAGCATCAGCGCGGAGCCGACCATGGTGTAGAGCACGAACTTGACCGCGGCGTAGATACGGTTGCCGCCGCCCCACACCCCGATCACCAGGTACATCGGGATGAGCATCGCCTCCCAGAAGACGAAGAAGAGGAAGAGGTCGAGGCTCACGAACACCCCGAGCATCCCCGTCTCCAGCAGGAGCATCGTGATGACGAACTCCTTCGTCCGGTCCTCGATGGCGTACCAGGCCGAGGCCAGCGCCACCGGTGTGAGGAACGTCGTGAGGAGGACGAGCAGCAGGCTGATGCCGTCGATGCCGACGTGGTAGCTGACACCCAGCGAGGGCAGCCAGCGGAACACCTCCTCGAACTGGAAGTCGGCGCTGTCGCCGACGAAGCCCGTCCACAGCGGGATCGACACCGCCAGCGTCGCCACCGCGACGAGCAGGGCGCCGGCCCGATGCACGCCCTCGAGCCGCCGGGGGACGAGGGCCAGGGCCACCGCCCCCACCGCGGGCAGGAAGGTCACGACGCTGAGCAGGCCGGGGGTCATGGGCTCATCGTGCGAGGAGGAAGGCGACTAGGACCACGGCCCCGACCAGCATCGTCAGCGCGTAGTTGACCGCGTAGCCGGTCTGCAGCCGGCGCAGCCCGGCCGCCCCCACCGTCACCGCCCGGCCCACGCCGTTGACGATGCCGTCGAGCACGCCGGCGTCGAAGACGGTGGCCAGCACCCCCGACAGGACGAACAGCGGCCGCACGATCACCCGGTCGTAGAGGGCGTCGACGTAGTAGGCGTTGAGCAGCAGCGCGCGCAGCGGCGTGCTGGGCTGGCCCACCCGCTCCGGCTTCACCGGGGTGAGCTTGTAGCGGTAGAGGGCCAGCACGAAGCCGGCCACGACCACCACCACCGAGAGCAGCGGCACCAGCTTGGAATGGCCACCCTCGTGCTCGGCGAAGACCGATTTCAGCAGCTGCACGAAGCGCGTGGTGTCCAGCGGCAGCCCCAGCACGAAGCCGGCGACGACGGTCGCCAGCGCCAGCAGCACGAGCGGGCCCGTCATCACCCACGGCGACTCGTGGGCGTGGTGCAGCACCTCCTTGCCCATGCGGGGCGAGCCGCTGAAGGCCAGGAACAGCAGGCGGAAGGTGTAGAACGCGGTCAGGAAGGCCCCGGCCAGCAGCAGGAGAAACATCAGCGTGTGGCCCTCGCCCATGGCCGCGGCCAGGATCTCGTCCTTGGAGAAGAAGCCGGCCAGCGGCGGCACCCCGGCCAGGCCGAGGCCGCCGACCCACATCGTGGTGGCCGTGATCGGCAGCTTGTAGGCGAGCCCGCCCATCTTCCGCAGATCCTGCTCGCCGTGCAGCCCGTGGATCACGCTGCCGGCGCCGAGGAAGAGCAGCGCCTTGAAGAAGGCGTGGGTGACCAGGTGGAAGATGCCGGCCACGTAGGCGCCGAGTCCCACCGCCGCGAACATGTAGCCGAGCTGGCTGACCGTGGAGTACGCCAGCACGCGCTTGATGTCGGTCTGCACCAGTCCGATGGTCGCCGCGAAGACCGCAGTGATGGTGCCGACCCAGGCCACCACTTCCAGCGCGCTCCCCGAGCGCTCGAACACCGCGTGGCTCCGCGCGACCATGTAGACGCCGGCCGTCACCATGGTGGCGGCGTGGATGAGGGCGGAGACCGGCGTCGGCCCCTCCATCGCGTCGGGCAGCCAGGTGTGCAGCGGGAGCTGGGCCGACTTGCCGCAGGCGCCCATGAACAGCAGCAGCGCGATGCCGGTGGCGGTGGCCGTCGGCAGCGTGGCGGCGCCCTTGGAACACCGCGACGAAGTCGAGGGTGCCGAGCGCGGTCCACAGCCAGCATGATCCCCAGGCCGAAGCCGAAGTCGCCCACCCGGTTGACGATGAACGCCTTCTTGCCGGCCTGGGCCGCGGCCGGGCGCGTGTACCAGAAGCCGATGAGCAGGTAGGAGCAGAGGCCGACCGCCTCCCAGAAGACGTAGAGGAGCAGGAAGTTGCCGGCCAGCACCAGCATCGTCATCGAGAACACGAACAGGTTCAGGTACGCGAAGAACCGCGCGTAGCCGGGGTCGTCGTGCATGTAGCCGGTCGAGTAGAGGTGGATCAGGAAGCCGACGCCGGTCACGACCAGCAGCATGACGCCGGTGAGCGCGTCGACGTAGGCGGTGACCCCGGTCTCGAAGTCGCCGGCCACGATCCACGTGAAGAGCGTGTCGGAGAAGGCGCCGCTCGACCACGCGCGGGCGGCGACCGCGCACGAGGCGAGGAAGCTGCCGGCCAGTGCCGGCACCGCGATCCAGTGAGCGCGCCGGCCCGTCAGACGGCCGAAGAGGACGTTGATGAGGGCTCCGGCCAGGGGAAAGGCGGGAACCAGCCAGAGTGTAGACACCGCGTCAATCTAGCGACCGGCCCGGGGGGTGTCAAGCAACGCTGGGCTCGGCCGGACCGTCTGTTATCATTCTCGTCGTGCCTCAGCGGTCCCGGACGAAGGCGTGGGCGGTCCTGGTCGTCATCCTTCTCCTCGCGGTCGTCGGAGGCGTGTCGTATCTCGGCTGGCGCCAGTCCGTTCCCGGGCCGCGCGCCACGCTGACGGCGCCGCGCTTCCTCGGTCACAACACCTCGTTCACGGTGACGCTCGAAGCCGTGCGCGGCAGCCTGCGCCGGGGCGAGGTCCGGGTGGTCCAGAGCGGCAAGCCGGTCACCGTGGCCACCGCCAACGCCGGCGCCCGGCGCGCGGACCTGCCGGTCGTCATCGACAACGCCGCTCTCGGCCTCAAGGAGGGGGCGGCCACGCTGGAGGTATGGGGCAGCGACGACTTCTGGCGGCCGCTGCGTCCCAAGGACGCCGTACTGGCCTCGCAGCCCGTCACCGTCGATCTCACGCCGCCCCGGGTCGAGATCCTGTCCTCGACGCGCTACGTGTCGCCGGGCGGCGCGGTCATGATCGCATTCCGCGCCGCCGACGCTGCCCGGGTCGACGTCAGCGTCGGGGCCCGCGTCTTTCCGAGCTATCCCTATGGCCCCCCCGACAAGGGCGCGCGCGTTGCCCTCATCGCGCTGCCGTGGGACTTCAAGGCGGGCACGCCGCTGGCGGTGACCGCGCGCGACGAGGCGGGCAACATGGCGACCCGCGGCGTGCCGGCCGAGCTCAAGCCGCGCCCTTTCCCGCGCGATACGATCAACATCACCGAGGCCTTCCTGCAGGCCAAGGTGCCTGAGCTGCTGCCGCAACGGCCGCCGAGCCAGCCGCTGATCGAGGGCTTCCTGATCATCAACCGTGACCAGCGCCGGCAGGCCGAGGACGAGAAACTGAAGATCGGCGCCAAGACGGCGGACAAGCCCCTGTGGGAGGGGCCCTTCGTGCAGCCCCGCAACACCAAGGTGTTTTCGAACTTCGCGGAGACGCGGACGTACGTGTACCTGGGGCACACGGTCGACACCCAGGTCCACGTGGGCTTCGACCTCGCCTCCACGAAGCAGTCGCCGGTGCCGGCCGCCAACGCCGGCCAGGTCGCCTTCTCCGGCCCTCTGACGATCTACGGCAACGCGGTGATCCTCGACCACGGGCTGGGCCTGCAGACGCTCTACGCGCATCTGTCGACCATCGGCGTGAAGGCGGGCGACGCCGTCACCAAGGGGCAGGAGCTCGGCCGCAGCGGCACCACCGGCCTGGCCGTCGGCGATCACCTGCACTTCGAGGTGCTCGTCTCCGGTGTGTCGGTGACGCCGATCGAGTGGTGGGATGGCAAGTGGATCCGCGATCGCGTCAACCGGCCGCTGAAGCAGGCCGGCCTGCCGGAAATCGCGGGCGTCGGCGAGGTACCGGACGAGCCGATCGCCCGCTCGGAAGCCACGCCCCGTCCGTCTCGTCGCCGGCGCTGAGTGTCGAGCGCGTCCGCGGCGCTCGTCTCCTTCGTCGGCGCGACTCGGGAAAGTTTACAAATTCGCGTCGCCGGGTTGCTGGTGTCTCCGAACTGGCTGGATTTCCGGCTCCCGTGCGACTGGCACGCCACCCGCAAGGACCCCGCTTACAACCGCAATTGAGGAACACAGGGATGGAACGATGAGCACGAGCAGTTTTCTGGCAGACCTCTGGCAGCGAGGAGTCGTCTTGAGATTGAGCGAGGATCGCCGCCGCATTCTGGCCCCGAGCAGCCGGTTGTCTCCCGAGCTGCGCGCGCGGCTCGCCCAGGACAAGCCGGAGATCGTGAAGCTGCTGGGCTTCGTGGACGAGTACCAGGCCCTGATCCGTAACGCCTTCGCGGTGATGGTCCACCACGCCTCCGCACGCAAGGGGCTGCGCGCGTTTGCCGAGGACCAGGCGCGACTCACCGACGAGCTCGGGCCCGCGCTGGCCTCGATCATCCGTGACGGCGAGGCGCGGCGCTGGCTGCGCGACACCGGCCTCTGTCCCGTTTGCGGCGACGACGAGAGCTGCGACATGTGTCGGGAGATCCACCAGTCCGGGACGGAACACTGATCACTCCGGGGCCCGGACGCCTCCGCTTCCCTTAAAACGCTCGGAGGGCTCCTCGCCAGCGGTCGATCACCGCCGAGGGATAGCGGGCGAGCCCCGCGCGCCGGACTGACGCGTCCGGCGCGCGGGGCCCACCTCTCCCTGATTCAGAACGCGCCGAACTTCTCGTACGCCGCCAGGGGCGTCATCCCGCGCTTCACCGCCGCCCGTACCTTGTTCTCCGTCCCCACCAGCCGCTCGCAGCGCTTCAGGACCTCGGCGGCGGCCCGCCGGGGCACCACCACCACGCCGTCGAGGTCGCCGACGATGATGTCACCCAGGCTCACGCGCACGCCGCCGATCGTCAGCGGCTGGCCCCAGTCGCTCACCCGCCAGCGCGGCACCGAGTCCTGGGGCGTGCGATATCGGACGAAGGTAGGAAAGCGGACACGCGAGATGTAGGCGGCGTCACGGGTGCTGCCGTCGATCACGGCGCCGCGGACCCGGCGGGCGCGGAACCACTCCGCCGACAGCTCGCCGAAGTGGGCGGCCTCGTTGTCGTTGGCGGCCAGGACGAGCACGGAGTCGGCCGGCACCGCGCCGAGCATCCCGAGGAAGCGCCGCAGGGTGGCGTCGCGCTCGCGGGGGCTGCCCCGATGGGCCCGGCCGCGCGCGGTGAAGGCGTAGCCGGCCATCCGCATGTCGGGCGTGAGCGGCTGGATCGCGTGGGGTAGCGTCTGCCGCAGCAGCCCCATCTCGTCCATCACGTCCGTGAGCGCCGCCGTGTAGATGCGAGCAAACCGTCGCGGCAGGTTGTCGGATCGGGTGGTCATCGCTCCCCCTGGGGTCGGTCCGAGTGACAGCCCACTACACCTACACCGGGCCTCGCGCAAAGCACAAGCCCGGGTCCGCGTTTGATCCGCCTCGGCCCGAATTGGTAGCGTCGGTCATGACGAATCATCGCCGCCAACGTTAACCCTCACCGCCGCCGCTGCGGATGGGGCGCGGACCGGGGCGCGGGGCGACAGGGTCTCCTGAGGTTCCGTTGGCTTCGATCGTGTAGGGCCCCGCGTAGGACAGGCTTCGACCATCCCTTCGCGCCCCGGTTAGTCTCTCGCGGAACCGAAGGGGACCCTGTCGCCCCGCGCCCCGGTCCGCGCCCCATCCGCAGCGACGCCACGCAGATCCTTGATCTCGTTCAGCGGCAGTTGCGGGTGAGCGGAGGGCTGCGCTAGCGGTGCAGCAGGAGGGAGGGGAGGGCGGCGGGGGGGATGTAGTCGCCGATGACGCCGAGGAGGGCGTCGAGGGCGGTCGGGCGCTTCGTGAGGATGCGGCAGGCGAGGTTGGCGAGGCGGCGGTGGGCGATGATCAGCTGCAGGGCGCGAGTTACGCGCTCCTTGCCGCTGAAGGCCTGGCGGCGTGACTGCTCGTAGGTGGCGAGCGCGGCCGCCGAGACGTCGGCGGCGCGCAGCGCGCGAGCAACGGTCTCCGTGGCCAGCTCGGCGGAGCGCAGGGCGGTGAAGACGCCCTCGCCGGTGAAGGGGTCGTAGAAGCCGGCGGCGTCGCCGATCAGCAGCACGCCGCCGACGCGCGGCGGCTCGACCCGGTGCGCGAGCGGGCCGAGCGCGTTGATCGGCGCGACCCGGGTGGCCCCGGCCAGGCGACGGGCCAGGTGCGGCAGCTGGCGCACACGGGCGGCCAGGAAGTCGTCGAGCCGGCCGCTCCATGGCGCCGCGTGGTCGAGCGGCACCACCAGTCCCAGGTTCACCCGGTCCGGCGCCACCGGGTTGAGGATCGCGTAGTCGGGCGGGTCCACGAAGATCTCGCCGAACTCGTGACAGTCGGCGAGGCCACTGACGTACGTCATGAGCGCCAGGCGCCGCCGCCGGTGCGGATGGCGGCAGCCGAGCCGCTGGGCGACGACCGAGGCGCGCCCGTCGGCGCCGATCACCACTCGCGCACGCACGTCGAGCGGACCGCCGTCCGGGCCCTCGGCCCGCACGCCCACCACGCGATCGGCCTCGACGTGCACGTCCACCACCCGCGTCTGCTCGCGCAGCTCGACCGGCGCACCCCGCAGCCGCTCGGCCAGCGCCCCGTCGAGCGTCGTGCGCGACACGCCGAGGGCGTGGCGGTAGGGCCGCCAGCCGCCCACCGCTCGATAGCGACCCACGACGGTGGTGCCGTCCGGCGCGGTGATGCGCATGCCGGCCAGCGGGGCGGCGCCCGCCGCGTCCACCGTCTTGAGCACGCCGAGGCGATCGAGCAGCCGGCCGGCCTCGGGGCTCAGGTACTCCCCGCACACGATGCGACGCCGCGGCAGCGCGGCGCGCTCGAGCACGACGACGTCGAGTCCGTGCTCGGCCAGCAGGAGGGCGGCGGCGGCGCCGGCGGGTCCGGCTCCGATGATCACGACGTCGTGGATCATGCGACGGCGATAAGTCGGGCGACCCAGGGATAGCGGTGCACCGTCAGCTCCGTGAGGCCGGCTTCCGACGCCAGGCCGCGCAGCTCGGTCTCTGAATACGCACGCCGCACTGACAGCGGGCCATCGACCCGAGCCGCCCGACTGCTGGCGAAGAGCCGCGTCCCCACCCATACCAGCAGCAGGGCCAGCGGAGTCCGCAGAAGATCGTTGACGATCACACCCACCCGCGCCGCCCGGCGCATCTCCCGCAGGCACGCCGCGACCTCGGTCGACGGCAGATGATGCAGGAGGAGCGTGGAGGTCACGAGGTCGACGCCGCCGGTCCGGAAGGGCAGCTGATGAGCGTCGGCCTGCACGAGCATGATCCCGGGATTGCGGAATGACACGGTCCGCGCGACCGCGAGCGCGTCGTCGTCCCGCTCGACGACGATGACGCGGACGTCGTGCCCCCGGCCCCAAGCCCACCTCGTGAGCCGGACGGCGAAACGGGCGCCGCCGCCGCCCACGTCCACCACCGTGCGCCGGCCGCGGCTCGGCGAGGCGCCCAGGCGCGCGGCGACGTGACGGAGGCTGAGCGCATAGCCGGCGAACCAGGCATTCAATCGGTCGATGTCCCGCAGCTCGGCCGCGCGCTCCTCGGGCGGCATCGGGCCGTCGAGCACCTCGGTCTGCTCGCTACGCGCGGCCAGGATTCCAGCCGGCCACACGGTCAGTTAGATCCCATCTGGGCAAGCCCCCTCACCAGCGCAGCAGCGCGCCCTCGGCGGCGAAGCCGGGGCCCAGCCCCACCATCACGCCCCACTCGCCCGGCACGCCCTCGCGGCGCAGCGCGCGCTCGAGCACGAACAGGATGGTGGCCGAGGACATGTTGCCGTACTCGCGCAGGACGGTCCGGGCGTGGGCCAGCGCGTCCTCGTCCAGGTCGAGCAAGACGCGGACGCGGTCGAGCACGCGGCGGCCGGCCGAGTGCAGGACCCAGTCGCGCACGTCCTCGCGCTTGAGCCCCTGAGCGTCCATCAGCACCCGCGCCATCTCGGCCATCATGCCGCTGCCGATGCGCCGCACGTCCTTGGAGAGGATCACCCGCGGTCGCCCGCCCGGATACTCGAAGCCCATGGCGTCGAGATGCTCGGACCGGAACAGCGTGCGGTGCTCGAGGATGGCCGGGCCGGCGCCGTCGCGGGCGAGGGCCACGGCGCCGGCGCCGTCGGCGAAGATCGCGTGGGCGACCGCGCTCTCCAGCCGCTCGTCGAGGAAGTAGGCGGCCGAGCAGATCTCGACGGCGACCACGAGCGCCCGGTGGTCGGGGAACGCGCACAGGTGGTTCCACGCCTGCTGGAGCGCGACCACGGCGGAGGCGCAGCCGGTATCGCCGACGTGCACGCGCTGCACGCCGGCCCGACAGCCGAGGCGCGCGACCAGGTGGGCATCGAGACTCGGCGTGAGCCGGCCCGTGCAGGTGGTGGTGGCGATGAAGTCGAGCTGATCGGGCGCCCACCCGGCCCGGTCCAGGGCCGCCCGGGCCGCCCGCTCGCCGAGCTCGAGGGCGCCGCGGCGGAAGCGAGCGCTCAGCTCGTCCACCGACTCGTTCGGCTGGAAGTGCTCGGGGTCGATGTAGAGATGCCGGCCGGTGATGTCGCTGGCCTCGAAGAAGCCGCGGCGGCGCTCGTCCCCGTAGCCGGCCAGGCGCAGGAGCGCGTCCTGACTGAACCGATGGGTGGGGGTGGCCGTGGCCACGGCGGCGATCCTCGGGTGGTGCATGGCGGACTCCTCGTTTCCAGCGGCGGCGCGCGCGGCGGCTTCGCGTAAGATGAGGACACTTCTGAGGATACTGCGAGGGTCCACTCCATGCCACTGTTCAGCTTCGAGGGAAAGTCACCGCACGTGCATCCGTCGGCGTTCGTCGCGCCGACCGCCGTCATCATCGGCGACGTGACGATCGAGGAGCGCGCGTCGGTCTGGTACAACGCGGTCGTGCGCGCCGACTTCCAGCCGATCGTGATTCATCGCGGCGCCAACGTGCAGGACTGCTCGGTCCTGCACGTCAACGGCACCCAGGGCGTGGAGGTCGGGGCCGGCGCCACCGTCGGTCACAACTGCACCGTGCACGCCGCCTGGCTCGCCGAGGAATGCTTGATCGGCAACGGCGCCACCGTCCTCGACGGCGCCCGCATCGGCGTCCGCGCGATGGTTGCCGCCGGCGCCCTCGTGACGCCGGGCACCGACGTCCCCGACGGCATGCTCGCGATGGGCACCCCCGCCAAGGTCCGCGGCCCCCTCGCCGGCACCCCCGCCGAGCACTGGGTCCGCCGCAATCCGGAGGGCTACCAAAAACTCGCCCAGCGTCACAAGATCGGCGTTACTCCGATCGAGTAGGCGCCGGCGGGGCCGGCGCCCTACACGCCCTTGAACTTGGCGGCGCGCTTCTCCTTGAACGCCGCCACGCCCTCGGCGTGATCGGCCGTCTGGCGCACGATCGACATGTGCGAGCTCACGAGGTCGAGGTGCGTCCGCAGGTCGAGCTTCAAGCTCTGGTAGACGAGCCGCTTGATCATGCGCACCGGGATCTGGGGGCCGTCGGCGATCTGACGGGCCAGCGCGTAGGTCACGTCCTTGAGCTCGGCGTCGGGCACCACCCGCTGCACGATGCCGAGCCGGTGGGCCTCCGGCGCCTCGATGAAGTCGGCGGTCCACAGCAGCTCGAGGGCCTTGGCGGCGCCGACCAGCCGGGGCAGGAAGTAGGTGTCGCCGTCCCCGGGGACGAGGCCCACCCGCACGTAGCCGGTCGAGAAGCGCGCGCTCACGGCAGCGACCCGAATGTCGCACATGACGCACATGCCCATGCCGGCGCCGACGGCGAGACCGTTGACCATGGCGATGACCGGCTTGTCCATCTGCTCGAGCTGCTTGGGCACGCGGTGCACGCCCTCCCACAGCGAGTTCTTGCCGTCGAGCGCGGTCGGCTCGCCCGTGCGCATGCGGCCGACGTCGCCGCCCGAGCAGAAGGCGCGGCCGGCGCCGGTGACGACGACGACGTTGACGTTGTCGTCGGCCTGGGCCTCGCCGAGTGAGCGGGCCCACGCCTGGATCATGTCGCCGGTGAACGCGTTGAGCTTGTCGGGCCGGTTGAGCGTGATCGTCGCGACCTTGTCCTTCACTTCGTAGAGCAGGTCAGCCATGGTGTTGTCCTCGGTTCGGGTGTGAATCGTCAGTCCTTGGGCAGGCCCAGCACGCGCTCGGCCAGGATGTTGCGCAGGATCTCGGTGGTGCCGGCTCGGATGCCGCTGCCCCTGGCCAGCAGCTCGTAGAACTGCCACTGGCCGTCGTCGGGCGCCCACGCCGAGCCCTCGGCGATCTGCGAGTACGGCCCGATGACGTGGGTGGCCGCCAGCGCCAGCTCCTGGTCGAGCTGGCTCCAGAACAGCTTGGAGGTCGAGCCCTCCGGACCCGGCTGGCCACCGCGCAGGATCTTGGTGAGGCTGCGATAGCCGTTGAGCGCCAGCGCCTGCTCGCCGATCCACAGCTCGGCGATCTTTTGCCGCACGACCGGGTCGGCGCCGCGCCCGCGGCTCTGCGTCAGCTTCACCAGCCGGTGCAGCGCGTTGCGCAGGGAGATGTGGCGGATGAACGTGAGCAGGTCGCGCTCGTAGGCCAGCGTGGTGATGGCCACGCTCCAGCCCTCGTTGAGCTTGCCGACCAGGTTCGCCCGCGGCACCCGCACGTTGTCGAAGAAGGTCTCGTTGAACTCGGCCTCGCCGGTGATCTGTCGCAGCGGCCGCACCGTGATCCCGGGCGTCTTCATGTCGACCAGCAGGAACGAGATGCCCTTGTGGCGGGCGGCGGCGGGGTCGGTGCGCACCAGCAGGAAGCACCAGTCGGCCACGTGGCCCATGCTGGTCCACACCTTCTGGCCGTTCACCACGAAGTGGTCGCCGTCCAGCACCGCCCGTGTCTGGAGATTGGCGAGGTCGGAGCCCGCGTTCGGCTCCGAGAAGCCCTGGCACCAGAGATCCTCGGCCGTGCGAATCCGCGGCAGGAAGCGCTTCTGCTGCTCGGGCGTGCCCAGCTTCATGAGGGTCGGCCCCAGCATCGAGACGCCGCCGCGGTTGACGATCTGCGGCGACTCCGCCCGCGCCATCTCCTGGTACAGGATCACCATCTCGGTGATCGGCGCCCCCCGTCCCCCGAACTCGACGGGCCAGTCCATGCCGACGTAGCCCGCCTCGGCCATGGTCTTCTGCCACGCCCGCAGCCGCTTGACCTCTTCCACGTCCGCCCGGGAGGCGGCGAACGCCTTCCCCCGCAGATCCTCCGGCAGGTTCCGCTCCAGCCACGCCCGGACCTCTTTGCGAAACGCCTCTTCCCGCTCCGTGAAATCGAAGTTCATGACTCCCTCAGTGCATCACGCAGCCACCGTCCACCATCAGGGCCTGGCCGGTGATGTAGCGGGCCTCGTCGGAGGCCAGGAACACGGCGGCATTGCCGATGTCCTCGGGTGTCTGCTCGCACTTCATGGGCACGATGTCGCCCACACGCTTGTCGAAGACCTGCCGCGCCGTCATGCCCTTGAAGGCGGGATTGGTGTCGGCGATGTGCTGGGCCAGCTTCTGCCAGAACTCGGTGTAGAGCACGCCCGGGCAAATGGCGTTCACGGTGACGCCGTGCGCCGCCAGCTCCTTGGCAACCACGCGCGTGAAGGTGATGACGCCCTGCTTGGCCACGCTGTAGGCCGGCATCGTGGGCGCGCTGAGCGGCCCCGCGATGGAGGCGATGTTGACGATGCGGCCGGCCTTGCGCTCGATGAAGTACGGCGCCACCGCCTTGCAGGTGAGGAACACCGACTTGGTGTTGACCGCGAACGCCCGGTCCCAGTCGTCCTCGGTGTTGTTCGTGAACGGCATGCCGGGCGGCGCCGCCATGCCCGCGTTGTTGACGAGGATGTCGATCTTGCCGAGCACCTCGCGCGTGCGATCGACCATCGCCTTGACGTCGGCCGAGCTGGTGACGTCGGTCTTCATGGCGATGACCTTGCGTCCCAGCGCCTTGACCTCGTCGGCGACCCGCTCGGCGTTGAGGACCTGGATGTCGGGGATGGCGATGTCAGCGCCCTCGCGGGCCATCGCCAGCACGATGCCCCGCCCGATCCCGCTGCCTCCGCCCGTGACCACCGCGATCTTGCCGGCCAGCCGCATGCAATCTCCTTGTCGGACGAGCACTTCCGGAGGGGGCTCATCACATCACACCCGCTCAGGACGTGCAACCGGTCCACCCTCGGGTGGTCTCGCCGTGTAAGCTTCACATCCCGGAGGGCGCCATGACATCCCACCCGCTCCGCAGCCGCAACTGGTTCGGCCGTCAGGACCTCGACGGCTTCGTGCATCGCTCGTGGCTCAAGGCCGAGGGCTTCAGCGACGTCGTCTTCGACGGCCGGCCCGTCATCGGCATCGCGAACTCGTGGTCGGAGCTGACCAACTGCAACGCGCACCTGCGCCAGGTGGCGGAGGCGGTGAAGCGGGGCGTGTGGTCGGCCGGCGGCTTTCCGCTCGAGTTCCCCACCATCTCGCTCGGCGAGGTGCTGATGAAGCCCACCACGATGATGTTCCGCAACCTGATGTCGATGGACGTCGAGGAGTGCATCCGCGCCTACCCGCTCGACGCCGTCGTCCTCCTGTCCGGCTGCGACAAGACCACGCCGGCCATGCTGATGGGGGCCGCCTCGGCCGACGTGCCGGCGGTGATGGTGACCGGCGGGCCGATGCTGAGCGGCAAGTGGCGCGACCAGGAGCTCGGCTCCGGAACCGACGGCTGGCGGCTGTGGGCCGAGAAGCGCGCCGGACAGATCACCGACGAGGAGTTCTGCGAGGCTCGAGTCGTGCATGTCGCGCTCGGCCGGTCACTGCATGGTGATGGGCACCGCCTCGACGATG
Organism: uncultured Candidatus Rokubacteria bacterium; assembly: GCA_963827505.1. Lineage (GTDB taxonomy): Bacteria > Methylomirabilota > Methylomirabilia > Rokubacteriales > CSP1-6 > AR5. Next base: position 278,291 of record CAWHBD010000003.1, read on the forward strand.
GCCTCGATGGCCGAGGCGCTCGGCATCACGCTGCCCGGCAACGCCGCCATCCCCGCCGCCGACTCCCGCCGGCTGGCGCTGGCCGAGCTGGCCGGGCGGCGCGCCGTCGAGATGGCCACGGCCGGCGGCCCCAAGCCGAGCGAGATCTTCACCGCCCCGGCCTTCGACAACGCCATCCGCGCGCTCATGGCGATCGGCGGCTCGACCAACGCGGTCATCCACCTGCTGGCGCTGGCCGGCCGGGCCGGGGTGCCGCTGTCCCTCGCCCGCTTCGACGAGCTGTCCCGGACGACGCCGTTCCTGCTCAACCTGCGCCCGTCCGGCAAGTACCTGATGGAGGACTTCTTCTACGCGGGCGGCCTGCCCGTCGTGCTCAAGGAGCTGCTGCCGCTGCTGCACGGCGGCGCTCCGACGGTGAACGGCCACAGCCTCGCCGACAACGTCCGCGACGTCCGCTGCTGGAACGAGGACGTCATCCGGCCGCTGGGCCTGCCGCTGGCGCCCGAGGGCGGCCTGGCCATCCTCACTGGCAACCTCTGTCCCGGCGGCGCCGTCATCAAGGTGTCGGCGGCCTCACCGCAGCTGCTGACCCACCGGGGCCGCGCCGTCGTCTTCGAGGACCACGCCGACCTGCACCGCGCGCATCGACGATCCGGCCCTCGCCATCGACGAGCACTCCGTGCTGGTCCTCAAGCACGTCGGCCCCCGAGGAGCCCCGGGCATGCCGGAGTGGGGGGCAGCGCCGGTGCCGTCACGCCTGCTGAAGAAGGGCGTCAAGGACATGGTGCGGATCTCCGACGCCCGCATGAGCGGGACCTCGTACGGGACGGTGGTGCTGCACGTGGCCCCGGAGTCGGCGGCCGGCGGCCCGCTGGCGCTGGTGCGCGACGGCGACGAGATCGCGCTCGACGTGCCCCGGCGCACGCTGACCCTCCGGGTGGACGACGCCGAGCTGGCGCGCCGCCAGGCCGCGTGGACGCCGCGGCCACCGCACTTCACGCGCGGCTACGGCCGGCTGTTCCTGGACCACGTGCTGCAGGCCGACCAGGGCTGCGACTTCGACTTCCTGCGCGGCCGCACCCCCGTCCGTCTCGAGGACACCGCCGGCCCCTCCCACACCTGACCCCGGAGACGCCACGCCGGACCTCGTGAGTGCGGGCGACGGCGGGAACGTCAGCGGGCGGGTGGCGGTTCCAGCACCAAGCGCAGGGAGCCGCCCGCCGCCCGCAAGGCGCGGGCAGCGGCATCGGCGGGCAGGCCCCTGCGCGCCATCACGATCGCCAGCCGCACGCGCCCGCGCGCCCCCCGCAGCGCGCGGCGCGCGCGCTCCCGCCGCACGCCGGCGATCTCGGCCACCAGCCGCTCGGCGCGCGCCCGCAGCTTGGCGGAGCGCGGCTGCAGGTCGATCATCCGATTGCCGTAGACCTTTCCGAGGCGCGTCATGCTGGCGGTCGTCAGCATGTTGAGCACGAGCTTGGTCGCCGTCCCCGCCTTGAGGCGCGTCGAGCCGGTCAGGACCTCGGGCCCGGGCACCGCCCGGACGATCACGTCGGCGGCCACCCGGCTCCGCTGGGCGTTGCACTGCACGAGCACGGTGGAGGCGCGTAGCGCGCGGGCCGCGGCGAGGGCGGCCCGCACGAAGGGGGTAACCCCGCTAGCGGAGACACCCACGACGACGTCCCCGCGGCGCGCCCGCGCGCGAACGGCGCGGGCGGCCGCCCGCCCGTCGTCCTCGGCGCCCTCGCGGGAGCGGAACACCGAGCGGCGGCCGCCGGCCATGATCGCCTGCACGAGGCCGGGCCGCGTGCCGAACGTCGGCGGGCACTCGGCCGCCTCCAGCACGCCCAACCGCCCGCTGGTACCAGCACCGACGAAGAAGAGCCGACCGCCGCCGGCCAGCGCGGCGACGATCGCGTCGACGGCGGCGGCGATCGCCGGGGCCGCGCGGCCGACCGCCGCCACCGCCATCCGGTCCTCGCGGTTCATGAGAGCCACGATGCCCCGCGCGTCAAGCCGATCGAGCCGCGCGCTCCGCGGGTTGGCGCGCTCGGTCGCGAGGCGATCGTAGCGGACGCGCGCGGCCATGGCGCGCATGGTAACACCGGCTGCGCTACACTCTGGCCCGGTGCCTGCCGTCCAGTCCGGCCTCGACGTGCTCGTCCATCATCGGCTCGGCCTGCTGCGCGGCCGCCGCTTCGGGCTTCTCGCGCACCAGGCCTCGGTCGACGCGCGGCTCGATCACGCGGCGGACCTGTTGCGCCACGTGCGGGGGGCGCGGCTGGCTGCCCTGTTCGCGCCCGAGCACGGCCTGTGGGGCGCCGCTCAGGACCTCGTGCACATCCCACTGGCGCGTGATCCCCACACTGGCATGCGCGTGGTCAGCCTCTACGGCGAGCGCCGCGAGCCGACCGCGGCGATGCTGCGTGGCCTCGACGTGCTGGTGATCGACCTGCAAGACGTCGGCGCCCGCTACTACACCTACCAGTGGACGACGGCGCTGGCGATGCGCGCCTGCGCCCGAGCGGGCGTGCGCGTTCTCGTGCTGGACCGGCCCAACCCGCTCGGTGGCGAGATCGTCGAGGGCAATATCCCCGATCCGGCCTTCGCGTCCTTCGTCGGCCTCTACCCGCTGGCCGCCCGGCCGGGGATGACCCTGGGCGAGATCGCCCGTCATCTGCAGCAGGCGCACGCCCTCGGCGGCGCGGTGGACGTGGTCGGGCTGCGCGGCTGGCGGCGCTCGATGCTGTGGGAGGACACGGGGCTACCCTGGGTCGCGCCGTCGCCCAACATGCCCACGCTGGACACGGCGCGCGTCTACCCGGGCGGCTGCCTCATCGAGGGCACCAACATGTCGGAGGGCCGCGGCACCACCCGGCCGTTCGAATGGGTGGGCGCCCCCTGGCTCGACGCCCACGACTACGCCGAGGCGCTCGCGGCCGAGCGGCTGCCGGGCGTCGTCTTCCGCCCCGCGCGCTTCCGTCCGACGTTCCAGAAGTGGGCCGACCACGTGTGCGGTGGGGTGCAGCTTCACGTCACCGACCGCGCGCGCTTCAAGCCGTTCCTCACCGGCCTGGCCGTCGTCGCCGCGGCCCGCCGATTGGCCCCCCGGGCCTTCCGCTGGCGCCGGCCCCCGTACGAGTTCGAGCGGCGGCGGCTGCCAATCGACATCCTGCTCGGCACCGACCGTATCCGGCGCGCCCTCGAGCAGGGGGCGTCGCTCCGCTCGATCGAGCGGGGCTGGCAGCCCGACCTCGCGCGGTGGCGCCGCCGGCGCGCCGCGGCCCTGCTGTACAGGTAGCGCGAGGGGAAGATCGCGGAGCGCCGGGAGGCGCTCCGCGTCAGGCGTCCAAGGGGGTGTGCGGGGCCCGCACGGGCCTGTCGATTACTGGAACAGGGTGGTGAAGAAGGTCTTCACCGAGGTGCCGAACGAGTTCGCGGTCTCCTTGAGGTTGGTCCAGGTGCTCTTGGCCTCGGGCTCGGCGGCCTTGCCCGACTCCTTGAGCTTCTCGCCGCTGTACTTGGCGCCCTCGACGACCGTGTTGCCGACGCCCTTGGCCGTCTGCTCGACGCCGTCCCCGACCTTGCCGTCGCCGATCTTCTTGGCGCCGCTCTCGACCTGATTGGTGGCGGCCTTGACCTTGGAGTCGTCCGCCGCCACTGCCTGGAGCGTCGGCGCCAGCAACACGAAGAAGCTGAGCACGAGCACGAAACGCTTCATGGTTCGTCTCCCGGCCCGTTCGGGCTCACCCCCATGGTACCAGCCGGGGGAGGCGTGGTCGCGCTAGCTGGAGTATCCCCGTGAGCGCATGCATCGCGCGTAGGCGTCGCGGTACTTCTCGTCGTCCTTGCGGTTTTCGTTGAGGCCGAACAGCGTGCCGCCGCCGGCGCCGACGAGGCCGCCGATCGCCGCCCCCTTGCCCGCACCCTTGCCGCCGTCCGCGATGGCCCCACCGGCGGCGCCCACGGCGGCGCCGATGACCGCGCCGATGGCGGCGTCCCTCACGACCTCGGTCGCCTTGTCCTGCGTGTTCGCCTGCATGGACGCTTGCTGGTTGCACGTCTGCACCGTCGCCCGGGGCGGAGTCGCCAGGGCGCTGCTCTGGGCCGCCACCGCCATCCGGGTCGCCGCCGACTTGAGCGGCTCGGCCTGCGGAGTGACGGCGACGCGCTCCCGCGCGCTGCCCGCCGTCCAGTTCGCGACCACCGCTCCGGTCACGATCGCCGTCATCAGAACCAACGAGACCGCAATGACGGTCACCTTCCAGGGATTGTTCATCGCTCGGCCAGCTTGCCCTTCTGAGCGGCGGCCGACGCCGAGCCTCTGCCCTGGTGCTCGTAGCGGGTCACCACCTGGCCCAGGTTCGACTCGTGGAGCAGGCCGCGGGTCTTCATCGCATGAAAGACCTGCCCCCACGCGGTGCCGCCCTGCTTCTGGGCGGCGATCTCGTCCAGCGTGAGCGGCTTGACCCCGGCCGTGGCCCCGGGAATCGGCGCAGCCATCTGCGCGTCGAACAGGGCACGGGCAACCTTCTGGTTGCCCGGCGAGAGCCGTTCGTACGCCCCGCTCACCAGCCCCGGCGTCTGGGCGCCGGCGGGGGAGGCCGTGGCCACCCCCAGGAGCAGCAGCAAACCCGCGAGCGCGGATGGGTTACCCATGACCGTTACCTCCCCGATCGGACCAGGCCGGGGCAGTCCCGGCGGGCGCTGGGAGAGCAGCCGACGTGCCAGACCCCCGGAAAGGCGGGGAGTGTGACAATCCAAGGGGTTACGTGGCGTCGCCGGCCGGTCTGGCGGGAAGCGACGGCGCCGTCCCGACGCTGTCTCCCAGGATGCCGGCCAGATTGGCATGTCCGGAGCCCCCCGGTCCGGCGCTTTCCGATCGCTCGGTCGTGGCAGGCGTCCGCTTAGAATCGGGGACGTGACCGATATCACCGACCTGGTCGGCGAGCGCCTGATGATCGGCCTCACCGGACCCACCGTGACCGACACCGACCTCGCTGTCTTCCGGGAAACGCGCGCCGCCGGCCTCATCCTGTACCGGCGAAACTTCGAGGACCCCGCCGGCCTGGCGACGCTGCTGGACTCGCTCGAGTCGGCTCTTGGCCGGCGCCTGCTGGTCGCGACCGATCACGAGGGAGGCCGCATCGTGATGCTGGGCCGCGGCACCACGATCTTTCCCGACAACCTCGCCCTCGGCACCGCCGGCGAGGAGGCTTTCGCATTCAAGCAGGGGCTGTACGAGGGCCGCGAGCTGCGCCGGCTCGGCATCGACCTGAACCTGGGGCCGTGCCTGGACGTGCTGACCGACCGCTACAGCCCCAACATCGGTATCCGCTCCTACGGCAAGGACCCCGCGATCGTCTCCCGCTACGGCGTGGCGCGCATTCGCGGGATGGCCAAGGGTGGGCTGTCCGCCTGCGCCAAGCACTTCCCCGGCAAGGGCCACTCGCCGCTCGACGCCCACCTGCGCCTGCCCACGATCGACTCCTCCCCGGAGGAGATGCGCGCGGTACACCTGCCGCCGTTCGTGCAGGCGATGGCGGCGGGCATCGAGGCCGTGATGACCTCGCATCCCGTCTACCCCAAGCTCGATCCGAGCGGCGTGCCGGCCACGTTCTCGCGCCGCATCGTCGGCGACTGGCTGCGGGGCGAGCTGGGCTTCAATGGCGTGATCGTCTCCGACGACCTCGAGATGGGCGCGGTCAGCGAGGCGTGCCCGATCGGCGAGGCCACGGTGCGGACGGCGGCGGCCGGCCACGATCTGTTGCTCGTCTGCCACACCGCGCCCGCCCAGCGCGCCGCCGCCGCCGCGCTGGTCGAGGCCTATCGCGATCGCCGCCTGCCCCTCGACGAGTGCGAGGCCGCGGCCGAGCGCGTGCGGCGGCTGCGCCTGGCCCGCCCGATGCGGCGCGAGAGCGGCGAGCCGGTCCCCGAGCCCGACGGCCGTCCGCTGGCTCAGGCCATCGCCACCCGCGCGGTGACCGAGGTGGGTCGGGGCACCCCCGACCTGGCCCGCGCCCTCAACGGGCGCGTGCACGTCGTTTTCCCGCGGTTCTCGGACCTCGCGCCCCGCATCACGATCGAGCCCGAGGTGGCCGACGAGCGAGGCTGGGTGCGCGGGGCCTTCGGCGGAGCCGGCATCACGCCGGAGGTGACCGTGGTGAGCATCGAGCCCCGGCCGGAGGAGATCGAGGAGGCCGCCGCCCGGGCCGCCGCCGCCGACGCCACCGTGCTCTTCCTCTTCGACGCCCACCTGTACGCCTCGAATCGCGCGCTGCTCGAGGCGGTGCAGGCGCGCGCGCGCCGGCTGGCCGTGGTGCTGCTGCGCGATCCCTACGACGCCGCGCTGCTGGCGCCGGGCGTGCGCGGCCTGACCGCGTTCGGCTTCCGCAGGTGCCAGCTCGACGCGGTCGTCGCGCGCCTCACCCACCCCTGATGGCCACCTCGCTCGTCGTCTACGAGCCGTTCCGCTCGATCTTCTATGCCCCCCAGTTCGTGACGCTGCACGGCGGCCACTTCGCCGCCGAGGGACTGGACGTCGAGGTCCGGACCGCCAACGCCGGCGTCACGACGACGGGCGCGCTGATCGACGGCACCGCCGCCGTGAGCCTGGGCGGTGTGATGCGCAGCCTCGATCTGGCCGACCGCGGCGGCCCCCGGCTAGTGCACTTCGCCGAGGTGAACAGCCGCAACGGCTTCTTCCTGCTCCGTCGCGAGCCCGCCCCACCCTTCGCGTGGTCGCAGCTGGCCGGGCGGACAGTGCTGTCGTTCGCGGAGGCGCCGACGCCGTGGCAGTGCATGCTGACGGTGCTGCGCAAGCACGGCGTCGATCCGGCCCGGGTGCGGATCGAGCGCACGCTGCCCGTGGCCGAGGCCGTCGCCGCCTTCCGGGCTGGTCACGGGGATTTCCTGGAGACGGGGCAGCCGTTCACGGAGATCCTGCTGGGGGAGGGCGCGGCCCACCTGGCCGCCTCGATGGGCGAGGCCACTGGACCGCTGCCGTTCTCGTCGTACATGACGACCACGACGGCGCTGACCGAGCAGCGCGACGTGCTGGTCCGCTTCACCCGCGCACTGACCCGAGCCCAGCGGTGGCTGGCCGGCGCCACCGCCGCCGAGGTCGCCGCCCTGATCGCCCCCGCCTTCCCCGACGTCGCGCCGGCCGTGCGGCAGGCCGCGGTGGCGCGCTACCTGGCCCAGGACACGTGGGCGGCCGACCCGCTCCTGCGGGCGCCGGGCTACGAATACCTGCAGCAGATCCTCCTCGACGGAGGCTTCATCACCCGCCGCCACCGCTACGAGGATCTGGTCGACACCACCATCGTCAGGCAGGCGACGGCGACGCGCGCCGGGTGAAGAGCAGGGCCAGCAGCACCGTCCCCGCCGTCCCCAGGATCACCAGCCACGACCACGCGAAGGTGAGGATCTTGAACTCGGAGAGCATGAGCAGCGTGAGGTTCACGAGGGCCATGATGACCATGGCCACCACGTTGGCCACGTCGCCCACGCGCCGCTGACTGAGCAGCCCCATCAGGAACACCCCGAGCAGCGAGCCGAACGTCACCCCGGCGATCTTGAAGGCCAGCCACAGGATCCCGTCGTAGGACGAGAAGCCGTAGGCGATCAGCCCCAGCAACACCCCGAAGACGACCACGCAGACGCGCGACACGCGCAGGTAGTGCCCCTCGGCCCGGCCCGGCACGAGCAGCGGCCGGTAGATGTCAGTGACGAATGAGGCGGCCAGCGACCCCAGCGGCGAGTCGATCGAGGCCAGGACGATGGCGCTCAGCATCAGGCCCCGCAGCACCGGCGGCATCACCTGCTGGACGTAGTGGGGCAGGATCTCGTCGGGGCGCGAGACCGGCAACCCCGGGTTCTGCGCGTAGAACGTGTAGAGGGAGGCGCCGAGCCCGAGGTAGATCGCCAGGGTGAGGAGCGTACCGATCGGCGTCAGGGCCAGCGTCAGCTGGCTGCGCCGCCGCGTCTCCACCGTGAGCAGCCGTTGCATGAGGTCGTGGTCGGTGCCGAAGGCGGCCATCGAGCCGACCAGCCCGTTGAGAACGGCGACCCAGACGATGTTGGGCTCGGTCAGCACCCGCCGCCAGAAGTCGGGGGCCCCCGGCGACGGCCCCCAGTTGACGACGTTGAGACGGCCCGCCTCACCGGCCACGCGGACGACCGCCTCGAGGCCGCCGTCGATGTGCCAGAGCAGGAAGGCCAGCGTGGCGCCGCCGGCGAGCAGGAACGCCAGCGCCTGGAAGACGTTCGTCCACACCACCGCCTTCACACCGCCGGTGGCGATGTAGAGGATCGAGATCAGCGTGAACACGGCCAGCGTCGGCACCAGCGGCCAGCCCATGAGGATCGACACGGCGAGCACGGCCGCCATCAGGCGGACGCCGGAGCCGGCCAGCCGGGTGATGAAGAAGAAGATCGACGCCGCCACCTGGGTCGCCTGGCCGAAGCGGTGGGCCAGGAACTCGTAGATCGTGGTCACGTCGTGGCGATAGAAGGCCGGGATGAACAGGAAGGCGACGGCCAGCTTGGCCAGGCTGGACCCGATGAAGAACTGCGCGTACTCCCAGTTCTCGCTGTAGGCGGTCGCTGGCACCGAGATGATCGTGACCGCGCTGATCTCCGTGGCCAGGAAGCTCAGGCAGGCCGCCCACCACGGGATGTGACGGCGGGCGAGGAAGAAGTCGACCGTGTCGTGCTGCTCGCGGCTGAACGCCACCCCGATGGCCACGAGCACCGCGAGCGCGAGGGCGAGAACCGCGTAGTCAGGCCAGGTCAGGGACGAGACGGCGCCGAGCACCCGCCTATCTTAGTCGACCACCTCGTGGGGACCGCGGCTTTGCGCCACCGGTGGCAGACCGCGCGCCGGGCCGATCGGGATCAGCGCGGCGCGCGCACCATGGCGGCGGCGTCGCCGTTGCTCTTGCGAAGCCGCTCCACGAGCGCGGCGTAGGACTCCCGCTGGATGATGCGCGCGAATTCGCTGCGGTACGTCGCCACGAAGCTCACGTGGTCGATCAGCACGTCGTACACCTTCCAGCGACCGTCGCGCAGATGCAGCTGGTAGTCGAGCGGAGTCTCGGTCCGCCGCTTCGTCACCACCTTGGAGCGCACCGTCGCAAACGGCCCGTCGACCACCTCGCCCAGGTACAGGATCTTCTCGCCCGAGTAGGACTCGATGCGACCGAGGTAGGTCCGCTCCAGCAAGCTCGTGAAGAGACGCACGAACTCGGCCTGCTCGTCGGGGCTGCGGCTCGTCCAGTGACGGGAGAGCGCGCGGCGCGAGATCTCGTCGAAGTCGAACAGGTCGGCGGCGATGCGGCGCACCTCGAGGCGGCGCTGCTCGCGGGCCTGCCGCTGCGCGGGTGAGAGGTCGCCATCGGGCTGGGGACGCTGGACCACGGCCACGACCCGGCCGACGGCGGACTGCACGAGATCAGAGGGGCTCGTGGCCGGTGCGGCCACCGCACTTGCGACCAGCAGCCATGCCATGAAGGCCTTGCCCATTTGTCCCGACCTCCCCGCAAGAGGCCGCAATAGAGCATGGCCTATGCCATCTATCGCCCCGGTCAAACGGGCTGATTTCGCGCCGCTCGCGATTCGGACCGTCACTCCTCATAATGGGCACCACCGTCAGCCATGTCTTGGGTTCGACAGCGACTTCCGTCGCTCGCGGTCGGCATCGATCTGGGCGGCACGTGGATCCGCGCCATCGTCGTTCGTGACGGGCGCCCCACGCGCCGTGTGCAACGCGTCACCCGCGTGCCTGAACTCGCCAAGTTTTTGCCTACCCTGTTGGGCTCGCGGCGCCGGGCGGGCTCGCTCGTCGTGGCGGCTCGTGGCGTGTGGACCGCCGCCGAGCGCGCGCGGATGCGCCGCCGGCTGCGCGGCCTGGCTGACCGCGTCGAGGTGATCTCCGATGCCGAGGCCGCACTGCTCGGCGCGCTCGGCGACGAGCCCGGCGTCCTCGTCCTGGCCGGCACCGGATCGATCGTGCTGGGCCGCGGCCGCCGGGGCCGCCTCGCCCGCGCCGGGGGACTCGGCCCGTTGCTCGGCGACGAGGGTTCCGCGTTCTGGCTCGGCCGGGAGGCGTTGCGCCTGCAGCCCGGGGCGGCCGGCCTCGCCCGGGCGCTCGCCCGCCGCCCCGACGCCGTAGCGCGCATCGCCGCCCGCGCGCCCGTCGTCCTGGCCCGCGCCCGCCGCGGCGATCGCCGGGCTCGCTCGATCACCGCCGCCGGCCAGGACCACCTGGCCGCGCAGGCCGCCTCGGTGATCAAGCAGCTCGGCCTCGCCGCCCCCGTCAACGTCTCGTGGAGCGGCGGTCTCCTGGCCGATGCCTGGTATCGGGCGGGCGTGCAGCGTGCGCTGGCGCGCCGGGTGCGCTGCCGGTGGCGTGCGCCTGTCTCCGACGCCGTTCACGCCGCCGCCCGGCTGGCCGCCGCCAGGCTGCCAGGCTGATGCCGCGCCGGCTCGTCATCACCGTTTGCCTGCGTGAGACCGGTGTGGTCGTGCTGCCGGTCGAGCGCGGCCAGCGCGCTCGCCGGCTCGACGCTCGGGCCGTCTTTGCCGCGCTCCGGGGGCTCGTGGAACAGGCCGGGGCGGGTGGTCGCGTGCACGTGCGTGACGCCTGTGCCGGCGGGTGCGCGGGCCGCGGGCCCAACGTGAGCGTGGCGATGTACTCGCTACCGGCGGCCGGCGAGCGGGCCGATCAGGTCGCGGTCGCCTGGAAGACCTACGTCTACTCGCTGCCGACGCTGGACTGCCTCGCCCAGGTCATCGAGGACAATCTCGACGAGACGCCCGCGCCGCCAGCCACGCCGCCGGCCCGGTCAGCGCGGCCGTCACCCCCGCCAGCGTGTTGAGCCAGCCCGCCGTCGCCATGGCCAGCAGCGAGAGCGCCGCCGGCACGCCGGCCACGATCAGCGCGGTCCCGATGCCTCCCGGCACCCGCCACGGCCGTGCCATCCCCGGCTCGGCGGCGCGCAGCCACGCGAAGGCGGCCAGCTCGACGAGCAGGCTGAGTGAGTAGAGCCACACGTTGAGCACGATCAGCTCCTTGAAGGAGAACGCCGCGAAGGCCGCGTAGAGCACGGCCGAGATCACGACGGCAACCCACGGCGTGCCGAAGCGCGGATGGATCGCGGCCAGTCGCGCCGGTAGCAGGCCGTCGCGGGCGAGCACGTAGGGCAGCCGCGAGTTCGTCAGCAGCAGCGTGAGGAACAGGCCGGCCGCGCTCACCACCGCGCCGACGGCGACGGCGTGGCCGAGCCAGGGCCCACCGACCGCGCCGGCCAGCTCCGGCAATGCCCCCGTCTTCCACGCCGACCAGTCGGAGGCGCCGGTGGCCAGTACCGCGCCCACCGGCAGCAGGTAGGCGGCGGCGATGACCGGCAGGGCCACGAAGAGCGCGCGGCGGAATGCGTGCTCGGGCGCCCGCGTCTCGCCCAGGCACGTCGAGGGCGTGTCCCAGCCCGAGTAGTTCCACATCACGACGGCCAGTCCGACGCCGAGGCCGGTCCCCAGGCTCTGCCCCTCGGCGACGAGCGGCCGCCACGGCACCTGGGTGGCGCCGGCCAGCCCGACCACCACGAGCAGCGCGACCGGCGCCAGCGCGACCACCGACAGCACGATCGCCGCCTGACCGGTCGGGCGCACGCCGACGACATTCAGGCCGGTGAGGACGACGATGAACGCCACCGCGAGCAGCCATCGCTCGAGGGCGCTCATCGCCGGGTGCCAGAAGCGCAGATACTCGACGAACAGCGCCGGATAGACGGCGACGTCCACGAAGCTGTCGATCCACGACCACCAACCGACCTGGAACCCCCAGAACGGCCCGAACGCGCGCCGCACCCAGGTGACGTAGCCGCCCTCGTCGGGCATCGCCGCCGCCAGCTCGGCCATCGCGAGGGAGACGGGCAGGCTCCACAGCAGCGGGGTGAGGACCAGCAGGAACAGGCTGAGGCCGGGGCCGAAGGTCGACACCACGTCCTCGATGCCGTAGGGGCCGCCGCTGACGTTGAAGAAGACGATGGCGGCCAGCGAGACGAGGCCGAGCTCGCGCCGCAGGCCGCGGGCCGTCACCGCTGGGCGGCGGTGATCAGCGCGGGCAGCTCCTTCAGCCACTCGTCGAGCGGGCGGCTCGCCTCGACCGTGATCTCGAGCTTGCCGCTCGGCAGCCGCCTGACGCGACCCGGCGTGGCGGGACCGAGCGGGATGACCAGCATCTCGCGGTGGATGCCGAGGGCGTCGGTCACCGCGAAGATCTCGGTGATCTCCTTCATGCCGACCGCCTCAAGCATCGACGCCCACCTCGCGGGCCACGTCCTGGATCTGCTTCCAGGTGGTCTCCTCGATCGGCACCCCGCTGGCCCGCCGCTCGCGCTCCATGCGCGCCTCCGGCTCGCCGGGCACGAGGATCTCGGTGGCCCCGGCGGCGAGCGGCGCCGAGCGCACCCACTGCAGCAGCGCGGCGACCTGCGCGTGGAAGTCGGCCAGCGGCAGGAAGCGAGCGGGGTCGATGGCCACGATCAGGGTGCCGTTGCGGAACACCGACGGCTCGCCGCTGGCCGCGCCGGCGCCGGAGAGGATGCCGCCGAGGATCTCGATGGCGACCGATAGCCCGAAGCCCTTGTGAGCGCCGGCGGTGAGCAGCGAGCCGGGCGGCTCGGTGTAGTACTCACGCGGATCGGTCGACGGCTCGCCGCGACCGTTCAGCATGATGCCGGCCGGCACCGTCTCGCCACGGTTGAACTTCACGCGCAGCTTGCCCTCCGCCCACACGCTGCTCGCGAAATCGTGCGACATGGAGACCACCCCGTCGGGCCCCGGCACCGCGACCGCGTGCGGGTTGGTGCCGAGCCGGCGGGCCGCCCCGCCCCACGGCGCCACGTTGAGGCCGCCCCGCGCGTTGGCCCACAGCAGCCCGATCAGCCCGGCCTGGGCCGCCATCTCCGCGTAGTCGGCCAGGCGGCCGACGTGGTTGGCCCCGCGCAGGGCGACCGCGGCCAGCCCGTGGGCGCGCGCCCGCTCGATGGCCAGGCCGATCCCCCGCCGGGCGACGACCTGGCCGAAGCCGCCGTCGCCGTCGAGGATCGCCACCGTCGAGGTGTCGACGACCAATCGCAGGTTGGGCTTCGGGTTCAGGGTGCCGGCCTTGAGCGCGGCCACGTACTGGGGCACGCGGATCACGCCGTGGGAGTCGTGGCCGCGCAGGTTCGCCCGGACCAGCATCGTGGCGATCCAGGCGGCGTCACCGTCGGGCACGCCGCGCGCGGTGAAGACGTCCCGGGTGAGGCGCTCGAGCAGGGCGGCATCGAGGTTCGGCATGGGCGCTACACTACCACCCTGCACCATGCCCACGTGGGAGCCCGAAAGGATCCGCCTCGGCATCTCGAGCTGCCTGCTGGGCGACGAGGTGCGCTACGACGGCGGCCACAAGCGCGACGCCTTCCTCGTCGACACGCTCGGCCCGTTCGTCGAGTGGGTACCGGTGTGTCCGGAGGTCGAGGTGGGCCTCGGCGTGCCGCGCCCGCCAATCCGGCTGGTCGGCGACGATGCCGCCGCGCCACGGCTCGTCGTCGAGAGCACCGGCGAGGACCTGACCGCCCGCATGCGACGGTGGGCCGCCGGCCGGGTCGGCGAGCTGGCCGGGCTCGGGCTGCACGGCTACGTCCTCAAGCGCGCCTCCCCCTCGTGCGGCCTCTTCCGGGTGCGCGTGTACGGCGAGGACGGCGCGCCCGGCCGCGTCGGCCGCGGCCTCTTCGCCGGTGCTCTGGTCGACGCGCTGCCGATGCTGCCCGTGGAGGAGGAGGGCCGGCTCACCGACGCCGGCATCCGGGAGAGCTTCATCGAGCGCGTGTTCGCCGCCGCCCGCTGGCAGGCGTTCGTCACCGCCCGGCCGCGGGTCCGTGATCTCGTCGCCTTTCACGCCGCGCACAAGTTCGCGATCCTCGCCCACAGCCCACGCGAATACACCGAGCTCGGCCGGCTCGTGGCCGGCGCCGGTCCGCGCCTTGCCGTCGAGACGCTGACGACCTACGGCACCCGCTTCATGCAGGCGCTCGCCGTCCGCGCCACCCGGGCCCGCCACGTCAACGTGCTGCAGCACCTGGCCGGCTTCTTCAAGCGCCAGCTCTCCGACGACGAGCGTGCCGAGCTGGGCGAGGTGATCGCCGAGTACGGCGCCGGCCTGGTCCCGCTGGTGGTCCCCCTCACCCTGCTCAAGCACCACGTCCGTCGCCTCGACGTCGCCTACCTCGCCGACCAGGTCTATCTGACTCCGCACCCGAAGGAGCTGATGCTCCGGAATCACGTGTGATCACATTCGCGGGGTGCCGCCCGGCGGCCGGGTCGGGTATGCTCGGGGCCGCCCGCATCCATCAGGAGGAATCGTCCATGCCCCCGGCGCCCGCAACCGCTCCGCTCCTCGACGGCATCACCGTGCTCGACTTCACGCGCGTGCTGGCCGGACCGTACTGCACGCGGCTACTGGCCGACCTCGGCGCGCGCGTGGTGAAGGTGGAGCGGCCCGGCGAGGGCGACGACACCCGGCGCGGCTACTACCAGGTGGAGGAGGGGCGCGCCGACCAGGCGACCTACTTCGTGCGGATCAACGCGGGCAAGCTCGGGGTGGCCATCGACCTGTCGAACCCGCGCGGCCGCGAGGTGGTGCTGGACCTGGCCCGCGTGGCCGACGTGGCCGTCGAGAACTTCCTGCCCGGCGTGGCCGCCCGCATCGGCTGCGACCACGCCGCGCTGTCGCGCGTGCGGCCCGACATCGTCTACTGCTCGATCTCGGGCTTCGGCCAGACCGGGCCCTTGCGCGACACGCCGGCCTTCCACCACATCATCAACGCGGTATCCGGCATCATGCACCTGGAGCGTCGAGACCGACCCGGGGCCGCGCGTGGGCTATCTGCAGGCGGCCGACGTGCTGGCCGGCACCCACGCGTTCGGCGCCATCCTGGCCGGGCTCGTGCGCCGTGGCCGCACCGGCCACGGCGCCTACCTCGACGTCTCCATGCTGGAGGCGATGATCGCCGCCGAGGACATCACGTACGGCGCGGTCATCAACGGCGGGGCCGTCTATCCGGGGCCTCGCGCGGGCATGGTGGTCCACACCCTCGAGGGCGGCGACTTCGCGATGCAGACGGTGGGCGCGCCACAGCTGTGGGCGCGCCTGTGCGAGGCGATGAAGCGGCCCGACCTCACCGAGGACCCGCGCTTCGCCACCCCGATGGCCCGGCGCCAGAACTGGCCACCGCTGCGCGACCTCATCGTGAAGTGGCTGGACGGCTTCGTCACCCGCGAGCGCGCGCTGGGTGCGCTGCGAGCCGCGCGGCTGCCGGCCGCGCCGGTCCTGTCGCCGACCGAGGTCGTCGCCCAGCCGCACCTGGAAGCGCGCGGCGCGTTCCCCGAGGTGCCGCACAGGGGGCGTGGCACAGTGCGGGTGACGGCCACGCCGTTCCACGTGGACGGCAAGCCGACCGGCCCCTCGGCGGGGGCGCCGTACCGCATCGGCGAGCACACGCGCCAGGTGCTGGACGAGATGCTCGGCTACGACGCCGCCCGGATCGAGGAGCTTGCCAAGGCCGGCGCCATTGCGCTGGCGTGACGGGAGGCCGCCATGCTCTTCATGGTGATCGAGAAGTTCCGCAACCAGGACGCGCTGGCGGTCTATCGCGAGTTCCGCGCCAAGGGGCGGCAGATGCCCGACGGGCTCGGGTTCGTGGGCAGCTGGGTGTCCGCCGACGTCGGCCGCTGCTTTCAGCTCATGGAGTGCGACGACGTGACGCTGCTGCAGCGGTGGGTAGCGGCCTGGTCCCACCTGATCGAGTTCGAGATCGTGCCGGTCGTGGCCGGCACTGAAACCGCGGCCGCGCTGACCTCGCGATGAGGAGCAGGCCACCGAGGGTCCGGAGGCCCGCCCGGATTGGCCGCGCCGCCGGGGTCACCACCCACGGCACGACGGCGCGGCACACCGTGCTAGTCGGACAGCTCGCGGTAAGTCCCGGGAACCAGCGCGAAGCCGATGGGCGCCCCCGCCGGCGGAGTCAGGTTTGCGCAATTGAAGCGTATTCGCGAGTTGCCGTGTGCGACGGTGTCGTCCGACGAGATGGCCGTGGCCGTCGTGTCGCGAACGTTCTGTGAGATCGCGAGCCCCCGGATCTCCCCGGTCCCCGTCCCGTTGTAGGTCAGGTCATTGACCGCGTAGACGAGTCCGTTGATCGCCATGTTCCCGCTGATACTCAGCGACCCGTTCACGACGATCCAGCCCGAGAACGCGCCGCTCACAAACGGGTTGCCGTTGATGCTGAGCGACCCGAAGTCCGCGGGGTTCTGAGAGGCCTGGTTCGTCGGGATGTCGCTGCCGCTCAAGGTGTCGATGAAGACGATGCCGTCCTTCACCTTGTTGCTCGAGTTGAAGGTGACGCTGCCGGTATAGCTCGGGCTGCCCGCCGCCGTCCCGTTGGGATAGCCGGGGCCGAAGTAGGTGCCGTTCTTCTTCGCCAGCTCGCGGAGCATCTTGAAGTTGCCCGCATCCAGCGTGATCCCCCTGAAGAGATCGGGATCCGTTTGGTTCTGCAGATAGTCGCCGCCGTCCTGATTGTCGATGGTGTTGCCGTCGGTGCCCTTGATGGACGCGCTGCCGCTGATGTCCGTCCGGCCCGAGGTGATCGCGCCTTTCTTGTCACCGCAGCTGGTGTCGGTCGTGCCATCGACGAGAGCGCTGCCTCCCACTCCCAGGTCACCCTTCACGCACAGTGCGCACGGCGTCTCGAACGCGAACGCCGGCAGGCGCTCGACGGTCGCCTGGATCCGCCGGTGGGCCTTCGTTCGGGCGTCGGTCACCGCGTTCGTTGGGGTCCAGCCGGTCGACGTGATCTGCCGTGCGTTGGGACTGCCCACCGGATCGGGGGACGTGACGCTGACGACGTAACCGCCGGTGTTGCCGTTGGCCACGAAGATGCTCCCGTCGTATGGAGCCGGCGTCGGGACTGGCAATGGTGCCGCCAGGCTGGCGTTCGTCTCCGGCGCGATGACGCCCTGGGAAAGGGCCCACACCGCGCGCTCGAAGCCGGCTTCGGCGTGCGCGCGCGCCTGGGTGACGCGCAGCTGGTTGTGCGCGATGACTGGCTCCGTCTGGGACAGCACGGCGAAGGCGACCATGAGGGTCGTGAGGGCGACGAGGACGATCATCGCCATCGGCAGGGCGACGCCGCTCTCGTTCCGGAGCATGGGTGTGAGTTTCATGGCGCGTCTCCCGACGGTTACGCTCCCGGGAAGTCGTCCCGGATCCTGGCGCTGTTCGTCTCGGCCAGATCGATCGTCGTGATCGCCCCCGGCGCCAGCAGCACGCGAAGCCGCCACGTGGGCTCTCCGGCGATCCTGTCCGTCAGCATGTACGTCCCCGCCGGAATCCGCTTGAACTCGAATGAGCCGAGATCGTCGGTTCGCATTACCCACTGCAGCCCCGCGTTGGGGCTCTTCGGCGCACCCTTGAGAAATATCTGTACCCGGGCGGTCGGGCGGCCGTCTGCCCAGACGACCCGACCCTGTACACCGCTGGTGCCAGGCGTCTCCTCGGTGATCTCGGTCGACGGCACCACCGGGGTCTCGACCGCACGGGCCAGCACCCCCGCCTCGGTGAGCCAGCGCCGCGCCTCCACGGCCTCGGGGAGCTCCGGCGCCACGTTGGCGAGCACCCACCGGAATTCGCGGATCGCCTCGTCACGACGATCCAGGTGGGTGGCGGTTAGGGCCAGCTGGTAGTGCAGGCTTGCTCGCGCCGGGTCCTGGACCAGGGCCTGACGCAAGAGATCGGCCGCGCGCGCCCACTCGCCCCTTTCCATGGCCGCCATGGCTTCGCCGGCTACATCGCGGGCCGTCGGGCCCGGTCGCGACGGCGGCGGGCTGGTGCAAGCCACCGTGAGGGCGAGGGCGATCATCAGGGCGAACGGACGCATCGTCATCCTGCTCCTTGGGGTCAGAGGTTCCGAAGACGCACGCGTGCTTCCATCACGGCGTGCTGATTGCGGTCGGAGTTCGTGGCCGCGCCCGACTCCGTCCGGGTCGTGACCTGCACGTGCACCGAGCGCACGTTCGCCGCCGTCGCGGTCAGGGCACCGGTCGCGTCGTAGCACCAGATGCGGAGGCTCTGCACGCCTCCCACCAGCACCGCCCCGTTGCGCTGCAGGTCGGCGCCGACCAGTTGATACTGGATGGCCGCCCCCCCCTGCTCGGTCACGCTGATGGTGGTGCCGCCGCCGCCGGTCGGCACCGGCCCCGTTCCGCACGCGGCCGGTACCGCCGTGATCGCGAGGGCAGACCGCACCTCGTTGAACATCGTCTCCAGGGCGGCGCGCGCATTCTGCTGCACCTCGACGCGGGCCGCACCGACCTGATACGCGCTCAGTCCCTGTCGCTGGACGGTCAGCACGCCGAGCATGATCACCCCCAGCACCGCGGTGGCGACCAGCAGCTCGGCCAGGGTGAAACCGCGTTCGTTCACAAGCGTTGGGCGATGAGCCATTCGAGAGTCACCGAGGTGTCGGCGGTCGAGCCGCCGGCCGCCGAGATCGGGCGGTACGTGACGGTCACCGTGACCAGGCGCATCGCCGAGTGCGTGACCGCGCCGCACGCGGTCACGCCGCAGTCAGTGGTGCGCACACGACGCGCGTATTGCGTGAAACCCGGCACGCTGGCCTCGTCGGCGAACGTCACCGCCGTGGCGCCGCAGGTGCCGGCGGGCGAGGCCGCGGGCGCCGAGTTGGCGTCCGGAGAGAGTCCGACGCAGTCGGACGTGCTCGTCCACGCGGCATTGCGGATCTCCTCGACGCGTTGCTGGGCCAGGAAGGTCGCCGTTGACGTCTGCGATCCGTCCTGGATGCCGTAGCTCGCGACCGGCACCACGCCCATGAGCGCGGCCAGGCCGATGCCCAGGATGGCGGCGGCGATGAGGACCTCGGCCACCGTGATCCCGCGCTCGTTGGAGAATCTCCGCAGGCGACTCATGGGCCCAGGGACACTCGCCCGGAGGGCGCCACGGTCACGTTCAGGGAGCGTCCATCCTGGGGATTGGTGACGGTGTAGGTGCCCGAGGCGGTCGCCGTTCCCAGGTACGTGAAAAGGGCGTCGGGCCCGTTGGTCACCGTGATGTTGTTCGACAGTTGGATGAGTCCGGCCGCGTCCGTCCCCGGCCCCGTCCACACGGTGCCCGCGCAGCTTCCAGCCCGATATCGCACCTGGCTCCCGGACCGCTGCACGCACATGCTCGTGTTGTCCCGGATGGCCAGCTGCCGGGCCCGGTTCAGCACACCGCTCATCTCCTCGGCCCCGGCACGTAGCGTCGAGGTGTGCAGGAACGAGAGAAAGAACGGCGCCGAGGCCGCCATGATGATCCCGATGATGCCGACCACCACGATCAGCTCGGCCGCGGTGAATCCCGCCTGGTTGAGACGTCGAACCCAGTTTGAGGACCTGCATGTAACCATCGTCCGAGCGCAGGGCAAGTGGCATGCCCTCCGAGCCCAGCCGATCAAAGCGCTATGAATTCATGCCTTACTCCGATGCATCGGCGCCGGCGGCCGGTCCGGATGTGCCAGACTGGCGTGGAAGTGCCCGGAATTGTCGGTGGGCTTCGGAGGGTATTCGAGA
Organism: uncultured Candidatus Rokubacteria bacterium; assembly: GCA_963827505.1. Classification (GTDB taxonomy): domain Bacteria; phylum Methylomirabilota; class Methylomirabilia; order Rokubacteriales; family CSP1-6; genus AR5. Next base: position 297,965 of record CAWHBD010000003.1, read on the forward strand.
GAACGTTCAGCTCAGCGTTCGCTCGGCGGCCGCCTCGCCGGAGTGGACGCAGTCGGCGATACCGACGCCGCTGTACGCCCCCCCGGCCAACGTCAGGCCGGGGAGGGCGGCCACGCAGTGCTCGATCGTCTCCACGCGGGTGAGGTGGCCGACGCGGTACTGCGGCATCGAGGCGGGCCAGCGGTGCAGGCGGGTGAGGACGGGGGCGAACGGTCACGCCGAGAGCGGCCCGCAGCTCGTCGCGCGCGCGCGTCACCAGCGTCTCGTCGTCCTCGGTCAAGATCGCCGCGTTCAGCATGCCGCCCAGGAAGCCGCGGATCAGGACGTGGCCCTCGGGGGCGCGGCCCGGGTACTTCACGCTGGAGAACGTTCCGGCCAGCAGCGCCTTGCCCTCGGTGCGCGGCACCACGAAGCCGAAGCCGTCGAGCGCGTGGGGCACGTCCGCGCGGCGGTAGCCGAGCGACACTGTCGCCGCCGAGGCGTACGGGATCTCTTCCAGCAGCGTGGCCAGCGCCGGATTGAGATAGCGGACCAGCCGCGCGGTCGCGTGGGCCTCGGTGGCGACGATGACCCGGTCGGCCACGAAGGCTCCGCCCTCCGCCGTCGTGACCCGCCAGCGCCCGCCCTCGCGCTGCATCCCATTCACCCGCTGCTTCAGCACGACGGCCCCGGCCGGCAGCCGACCCGCCAGCGTCGTCACCAGTTCCTCCATGCCGTGGGCGAAGGTGACGAAGAGCGACCAGCGGGCGCCGCTGATGCCGGCCAGCGGGGCCCGGCGCAACGCGCGGCGCAGGCCCAGGATGACCGACCGCTGCGTGCGCTCCAGCTCGATGAAGCGCGGCATCGTCGCCGTCAGGCTGAGGTCGTCGGGGTCGGCGGTGTAGATGCCGGCCACCAGCGGCTGGGCGACGCGCTCGAGCGCCTCCGCACCCAGCCGGCGGCGCACGAAGGCGCCGAGGCTTTCGTCGTCGCCACCGCCGCGCGGCAGTACCAGATCGAGCGCCATCCGCAGCTTGCCGGTCAGCGAGAACAGCGACGAGGTGGCGAACGGCAGCAGGGCGGTGGGGGCCAGGAGCTGGAATCCGTCGGGCAGCGGGTGCAGTCGGCCCCGGTGCCAGACGAAGACCTTGCGGAAGCGATCGTCGGTGCGCACCAGCCGGTCCTCGATGCCGAGGCGCCGGCACAGCGCGAGCGCCCACGGCTTCTCGGACAGGAAGGAGTCCGGCCCCGCCTCGACCAGGAAGCCGTCGGTGCGCTCGCTGGCGATGCTGCCGCCCAGCCGCTCGCGCGCCTCGACCAGCGTCAGCTCCAGCGCGATCCCCCGCTCGCGGGCCACCTCCACCGCCCGGTGGGCGGCGCCGAGCCCGGCGATGCCGCCGCCGACGACCAGCAGCTTCACGGGGTGGTCCGGACGAGGTCGGCCAGCATGGCGACGAACTCCGGATGCGCGTTCACCGCGGAGGCGCGGTGCAGGGTCACGCCCGCCTCGGCGGCGATCCACCGAGCCTCGACGTCGAGGTCGTACAGCACCTCGACGTGGTCGCACACGAAGCCGGCGGGCGACACGACCACGTGCTGCGCCCCGTCCTTCGCCATCGCGCGGATGGCGTCGCCGACGTCCGGCTCCAGCCAAGAATCGCGCGGGCTGCCGCTCCGGCTCTGGTAGGCCAGCGACCAGTGCGTGTGGCCGAGCCGGGCGGCGACCGCGCGGGCGGTGGTCGTGAAGTCGGCCACGTACGGCGAGGCGGCGGCCATCGCGGCCGGCACGCTGTGCGCCGTGAACAGCACCGGAGTGTCCGCCCGCTCCGCCGCCGGCACCTCGGCCAGCGCCCGCTCGACGCCGTCTGCCACCGCCGCCACGAAGCGCGGGTGCTCGAACCACGGCGGCGCGAAGACGATCTCGGGGGCGCCGGGCGTGCGCTCGCGGGCGGCGGCGACGTCCGCGAGGTAGCGCTCCCAGGAGGCCTCGGTGCGGAACGATGACAGGATGATGCCGAGCGCACGGCGATGGCCGCGCGCGGCCATCCCGGCCAGCGTCTCGTGCAGGAACGGGTGCCAGTTGCGCATGCCGACGAAGACGGGCAGCGGGCCGCCGCGCGCCAGCAGCGCCCGGCGCAGCCCGTCGGCCTGGGCCTCGGTCAGCTCGCGCAGCGGCGAGCGCCCGCCGGGCATCTGCTCGTAGTGGTGGACCACCTCTTCCAGCCGCTCGGCCGGGATGCGGCGGCCGCGCGTGACCAGCTCGAGGAAGGGCCGGATCTCCGCGGGCGCGGTGGGGCCCCCGAATGCGATGAGCAGGACGGCGTCGATCACCGCGCGCTCAGCTCGTGCACCGTGTCCACGAGCGCCCGCACGTGATCGACGGGCGTGGATTGATGCACGCCGTGGCCGAGATTGAAGATGTGCCCCGGTCGGGCGCCGGCCCGGGCCAGGATCGCCTTCACCCGCTCGCGAATCACCGCGGGCGCCGCCAGCAGCACCGCCGGGTCGAGATTGCCCTGCACGCCGACGTCGTGGCCGACGGCGGCCCAGCCGCGGTCCAGGTCCACCCGCCAGTCGAGGCCGATGACGTCACCGCCGGCCTCCCGCATGAGCGGCAGCAGGGTGGCGGTGCCGGTGCCGAAGTGGACGACCGGCGTGCCGGGCCGCAGCGCCCGTATGACCGCGCGTGTGTGGGGCAGTACGTAGGTCCGGTAGTCGTCGGGCGCCAGCGCGCCGACCCAGGAATCGAAGAGCTGGACCATCTGGGCGCCGGCGTCGATCTGGCCGTTCAGGTAGGTTGCCGTCGCATCGGCCAGCACCTCCATGAGGCGATGCCAGGCGGCCGGCGCCTCGTACATCAGCCGCTTGGTGTGCAGGTAGTCGCGGGAGGCGCCGCCCTCCACGACGTAGGAGGCGACGGTGAACGGCGCCCCCGCGAAGCCGACGAGCGCCACCGAGGGCGCCAGCTCGCGGCGCACGAGACGCACCGTCTCGAAGACCGTGCCCACGCTCGACTCCACGTCGATCGGCTTGAGCCGCGCCACGTCGGCCTCCGAGCGCACGGGCCGGTGGATCACCGGCCCCTCGCCCTTGGCGAACTCGAGCCCGACGTCGAGCGGCTCCAGGATGAGCAGGATGTCGGCGAACAGGATGGCGGCGTCGACGGCGAAGCGGCGGACCGGCTGCAGCGTGACCTCGGCGGCGGCCGCCGGTGTCCGGCACAGCTCGAGGAATCCGTACCGCTCGCGCAGCGCGCGGTACTCCGGCAGGTAGCGTCCCGCCTGCCGCATGAGCCACACGGGCGTGACCGGCGTGGGCTCGCGCCGGGCGGCGCGCACGATCAGAGGCGATTCGGCGGGGGGCACGTCGGACAGGGTCGCACCCGAGCACCCCTGGAATCAAGCGTCGACGGGGTTTATCATCGCGGCCACCATGCCATTCATCTCCGGCAAGCAAGCGTTTCTGCAGATCCTCCGGCACGAAGGCGTCTCGGTCATGTTCGGCAACCCCGGTACGACCGAGCTGCCGCTCATGGACGGCCTCGCCCGCGAGCCCGGTATCCGCTACGTGCTGGCCCTGCAGGAGGCGCCGGCCATCGCGATGACCGACGGCTACGCGCAGGCCAGCGGCGGGCTGGGCGCCGTGAACGTCCACGTGTCGCCGGGGCTGGGCAACGCGATGGGCATGCTCTACGACGCCTACAAGGCCGGCTCGCCCCTGCTGGTCACGGCCGGCCAGCACGACCAGTGCTTCACGGTGACCGAGCCGATCCTCTGGTCCGATCTGCCGCCGGTCGCGCGGCCCTACGTGAAGTGGTCGACCGAGGCCCATCGCCTGGAGGACCTGCCCCGGATCGTGCGCCGCGCCGTGAAGACCGCGCTGGCCCATCCAACCGGGCCCGTGTTCCTGTCGCTGCCGGTCGACGTGCTCAACGCCGAGCGCGACATCGATCTCGGCGCCTCCACGCGCGTCGCCCCCCGGCTGGTCGGCGACCGGGCGGCCATCGACGAGGCGGCCCGGCGGCTCGTCCGCGCCGAGCGCCCGCTGCTGGTCGCCGGTGATGCCGTCGCCCAGTCCGACGCGCTGGCCGAGCTGATCGAGCTCGCCGAGCTCCTCGGCGCCTCGGTCGTCAGCGAGGGCGTGGCCTCGACCTGCAACTTCCCGTTCTCGCACCCGCTGTGCGGCGGCACCTTCCCGCGGCTGGCCCCGCCCATCCGCGCGTTCCTCATGCGCTACGACCTGCTGTGCTCGATCGGCGCCGACCTCTTCACGCTGTCGCTACCCTCCGACGTGGAGCCGATGCCGCACGGTCTGGACGTCATCCACATCGACGTCGACCCCTGGGAAATCGGCAAGAACTACGCGGCGGCGGTGGGCATCCAGGGCGATCCCAAGGCCACGCTGCCCGAGCTGTGCGAGGCGGTGCGCCGCCACAGCGGCAAGACCGGGCCGCCGCAAGCGGCCAAGCGTCGCGAGGCCGCCGTGGCCGCCAACGCGGCCGAGCGCGCCGACCTCGAGCAGAACGCCCGGAAGTCGGCCAACCTGGCGCCGATGGCCCCGCTGGCCCTCGTGCACGCGGTGGCCCAGGCCACGCCGGCCGGCGCCACCATCGTCGACGAGACGATCTCCTCGGGGGCGGGCGTTCGCACCTTCTTCAAGTGCGAGGACGCCAAGAGCTTCTTCGGCCTGCGCGGCGGTGGCATCGGCTGGGGGCTGCCGGCCGCCATTGGCGTGAAGCTGGCGCTGCCGCAGCGCCCGGTCGTCGGGCTGATCGGCGACGGCAGCGCGATGTACACCTGCCAGGGACTGTGGACGGCGGCCCACGACTCCGTCCCGGTCGTCTTCGTGATCTTCAACAACGCCTCGTACCGCATCCTCAAGCAGCGCACGCTCGGGCTGAAGGGCTTCTCGGCCGAGGACGACGTCTACGTCGGTATGGATCTCGACAAGCCGCTCATCGACCACGTCGGGCTCGCCAAGTCGTTCGGCGTGCCCGGCGAGCGGATCGAGAAGGTGGCCGAGGTGGGTCCCGCCATGGGGCGGGCGCTGGCCAGCGGCGGCCCGTACCTGATCGACGCGCGCATCGACCCCCACTTCAAGTAGGCGCCGGCCCGTGGGCTGGCCGTTCGCGGAGCTGCTGGGGATGCGGGCGAAGTCCGTCGGCGACGGCCGCGCCCGCTTCGAGCTCGCCGTCGAGGCCAAGCACCTCAACCCCAACGGCACCCTGCACGGGGGCGTGATCTACAGCCTGGCCGACTCCGCCATGGGCACCGCGCTCTTCGACCGGCTCGAGCGCGGCGAGCAGTGCGCGACGCTGGAGATCAAGATGAGCTACCTGGCCCCGGTGACCGGCGGGACCATCGCCGTCGACGCCGTCGTCGTGCAGCGCACGAAGCGGATCGGTGTGCTGGAGGCGAAGGTCTTCGGCGACGGCGACCGGCTGGTCGCCATGGCGACCGGCACGTTCTACATCCAGGCCCCGAGGAGCTGACATCGATGGCGATGACGTTCGGGATCCACATCGGGCACATGGGCGGCCCCCTCGACGAGATGCGCAAGCTGTGGAAGTTCGCCGACACCATGGGCTTCGACTGGTTCTCGGTGTCCGACCACTTCCAGGAGTCGCCGCCCCGGGGCGGCGACATCGACTGCTACGAGGCGATCGCCACCCTGACGGCGGCGGCCATGGAGACGCGGCGCGTGCGGCTGGGCGCGCTGGTCTACTGCGTCGTCTACCGCAACCCCGGCCTGCACGCCAAGTCGCTGACGACGATCGATCACCTCTCGGGCGGCCGCGTCGACTGCGGCCTCGGCGCCGGCTGGCACGAGGTGGAGGGCAAGGCGTTCGGCTACGCGTGGCCGCGCATCGGCGTGCGCGAGGACATGCTGGAGGAGTACGCGCAGATCATGCGGATGCTCTTCGACCGCGAGCAGAAGCGTGCGAACTTCGCCGGCCAGCACTACACGGTCGACAACGCCCCCAACAACCCCAAGCCGCTGCAGCCGCGGGTACCGATCTGGATCGGTGGCCAGGGCGAGAAGCGCACGCTCCGGGCGGCCGCCCGCTACGCCGATGGCTGGAACGCTCCCTACATCGGCCCCGACGTGTGGACCCAGAAGAGCCAGGTCCTGACCGACTGGTGTGAGAAGGAGGGCCGCGACCCCCGCTCGATCCTCCGCACCGCCAACGTCGGCTTCTACCTCGGTGCCGACGCCGCCGGGGCGGCCCGCGGCGAGGCCGTCTTCCAGTCGCACTTCGGCAAGGATCAGCGGCGCGGCTTCCTGCGGGGCACGCCCGAGCAGGTCATGGACCTGCTGGCCGGTTACCGCGACGCCGGCTGCCAGCGGGTGAACATCGCGTTCCGCGAGGGACCGTACGACTGGGACGCGCTGCACGCGTTTGCCGAGCGCGTGCTGCCCGCCTTCGGGTCGCGACGGCCCGAATAGCCCTGGTCCGCCCGGCGTCAGACGAATGAGGAGCATGACCATGAGCCGCGCCCTGTCGATCCTGTTCGCGTCGCTCCTCCTGACCGCCGCCGTGCCGGTGGTCGCCTGGTCGCAGGATTGCTCGAGCCTGCCCACCTCGGCCCAGAAGGCGCGCTCGTGCAGCCCGCGCCAGGAGTGCGTGGCCCAAGTGGAGCGCAGCCTCAAGGGCCCGGCCCTGGAGTCCGCCCGGCGTGACTGCCAGCGGCTTCCCCAGAGCGGCACCTGCTACGGGCCGGAGACGTACAGCCCCCAGGCCGAGTGCCGGGAGCGGCAGGGCAAGCGGAAGTAGCCTCGCGCGGGGGCGTCCGCCCGCGGGCCGGCGGCGGCGAGTCACCGATAGTCGTCGTGGTTGGCCTGAAGGCCGCGCTCGCGGATCTCCTCGATATAGCGCCAGATGTCGGGCCGTGAGCCATCCAGGTCGGTGAACCCGTACGCGCGGGCCAGTTGACCGGAGCTGACCGATTGCTGGTTCCAGCGGACGCGCTCGGGATCCGAAGCCAGCGCGACGATGGCCCGCCCCACGTAGCGGGGCGACTCCGAGAGCGCGAAATCGGCGGGGGCGGTATGGCCGCCGGCCCGCGTCGGCGCCAGGGCGTCGCGCCAGCGCTCCTCGGTGACGCCGAAGTTGTCGAGCATCATCTCGGAGCGAAGCCAGCCGGGCGTGATGGCGACCGCGGTCGCGCCGTGCGGCGCCAGCTCATGTCCCTGGGAGAAGGCCAGCCGGGCGACCGCCACCTTGGCCAGGTCGTAGAACGCGGAGATGCGGTAGTGCGAGGCATTGTAGTCGGCGGTGCCGTCGGTCACCTCGACGAGCAGGCCGCCGGGCTTGTCGACCAGCAGCGGCAGCAGGTGGTGGGACGTGATCAGGTGCGTGTCGATGGCGAGCCGGAGGATCCGCAGACCGTCGCCGAGGTCGTGCTTCCAGATCGGCGTGTTCCACTGGGCCGGTCCTCCCTTCAGCAGCTCGCCGCCCCAGATATCGTTGACCAGCACGTCGACGTGGCCGTGGCGCGTCCGGATCCGCTCGGCCAGGATCGCCACCTGGGCGGGGTCGAGATGATCGGCGGGAACGGCGATGCCGGTGCCGCCGAGGCGCGTGACGAGCTCGGCCGTCTCCTCGATCGTCTCGGGTCGGTTGTATTCAGACCGGGCGGCTCGCGTGCTGCGCCCGGTGCACACGACGGTGGCGCCGGCTTCGCCGAGGGCGGCGGCGATGCCCCGCCCGGCCCCTCGGGTCGCCCCGGCCACGACGGCCACGCGACCACGCAGGGCGTCTCGATCCGGCGACCACGGCATGGGCCGAGCTTGCCAGCCCGCATCGAGAAGCACAAACCGGCGGCTCGCCGGGGCCGGTTGCGAAGCGCGCGGTCACGGTATACCGTCGTGTACCCATGGCCAAAGCGCTGCCCGACCCCCTCCGGACCCTCTGGCGCCTGCACGGGCGGGGCGCCACCCTGGCCGACTCGGTCTACCAGACGCTCCGCGCGGCCATCCGCGAGGGCGCGGTCGGCGAGGCCGAGCCGCTGCGCGAGGGGCGCCTGGCCGCCCGCCTGGCCGTCAGCCGCACCCCCGTCCGCGAGGCCCTGCAGCGCCTGACCCGCGAGGGGCTGATCGGCCACGCCAACGGCAAGGGTGTGGCCGTTCCGGCGCTCGACGGCCGCGATCTCGAGGAGGTCTACGAGATCCGGCTGGCCCTGGAGCCGGCGGCGGCGGCGCTGGCCGCGCGGGGCGCTTCCGACGGCGAGCTGGCCGCGCTGGCCGCCGTGCTCGAGCTGGCCGAAACCGCGCGCGAGAGCGATCCGCGCCGGCTGGCCGCCCTGAGCGCGCGCTTCGGCGACCTCGTCGGCGAGGCCAGCCGTAATCGGCGCCTGGCCGCGCTCATCCGCCAGCATCGCGACGCGATCCTGCGCGTGGAGGGCACGACGCTGGGCCACCCCGGGCGCGCCGAGAAGGCGGTGGCCGAGCAGCGCGCGCTGCTGGCCGCCCTGCGGGCGCGCGACGCCGACGCCGCCGCCCGGGCCGCGCGCGAACACCTGGAGGAGGCGCGTCGCCTCCGCCTGCAACTTCACTTCGAGAGGGCATGACCATGACCGAAGCCAGTGGCCTCATCCGCGGGCTCGAGGGCGTCGTCGCCGCCGAGACCCAGCTGTGCGACCTGGACGGCGCCAACGGGCGCCTGGCCTACCGAGGCTACGACATCGCGGACCTCGCCCGGCTGGCCACCTTCGAGGAGGTCACCTACCTGCTCTGGCACGGCGAGCTGCCCAAGGCAGCCCAGCTCGACAGCCTCGTCGTGCGAGCTCACCGCGGCCCGGGCGATCCCGACCGAGCTGGTCCAGGCCTTCCGGCTCATGCCGAAGGACACCGATCCCATGCGCGTGCTGCAGGCCGCGGTGGCGATCCTGGGCATGTCCGACCCCGACACCACCGACAACTCGCACGCCGCCAACCTCCGCAAGGCCGTGCGGCTCACGAGCCAGTTCGCGACGGCCATCTGCGCGCACCACCGGGTGCGCCAGGGCAAGGAGCCGGTGACGCCGGCGGCCGGGCTGTCGCACGCCGCCAACTTCCTCTACATGCTCACCGGCGAGCGACCCAACGCAGCCGGCCATTAAGGCCTTCGACGCCAGCCTCACCCTCTACGCCGAGCACGAGCTGAACGCCTCCACCTTCACGACGCGCGTGATCGTCGTCCACGCAGTCCGACATGCACTCGGCCGTGGCCGGCGGGGTCGGTGCGCTCAAGGGCCCGCTGCACGGCGGGGCCGGCGAGGCCGTCATGCGCACGCTGATGGAGATCGGCGAGGTGGCCAACGTCGAGGCCTTCGCCCAGACAGTCGCTGGCCGAGAAGCGGCCGCTTCATGGGCTTCGGGTCACCGCGTCTACAAGGCCGGCGACCCCCGGGCGGCCATCCTGCGCGGGCATGGCCGAGGAGGCGTGCCGGCAGTCGGGCCAGTTCAAGTGGTACGAGATGGCGGTCAAGCTCCACGAACGGATCTACGCAAGGAGAAGGGGCTGATTCCGAACGTCGATTTCTACTCGGCGCCCCTCTTCTACTCGCTCGGCATCCCGGTCGACCTGTTCACGCCCGTCATCGCGGCCGGCCGCATCGCGGGCTGGACGCGCCAACCTCGCTCGAGCAGCACGACGACAACCGCCTGATCCGCCCCCGCGCCGACTACATCGGGCCCCAAGCGCCGCGACTTCGAGCCGATCGAGCAAGCGGCGCGAGCCGATGCGGCCAGAGCCTGACCCGCAAGCTGATCGAGACGCCACCTGGTCCCGGGCGCGCGGTCGCTCGGCGAGGAGATCGGCCTCCGCGTCGACCAGGTGCTGCTGACCGACACCAACGGGACGCAGGCGTGGCTGCAGTTCGAGGCGCATGGGCTTCCCGCGCGTGGTGCCCGGCGCGGGCGGTCGACCTACATCGACCACAGGTCTACCAGACCGACTCCCGCAACACCGACGACCACCGCTATCTGCAGACCGCCTCGCGCAAGTACGGCGCGACGTTCTCCAAGCCCGGCAACGGCATCTGCCACCAGGTGCACATGGAGACCTTCTCGGTCCCCGGCCAGATCGCTGCTCGGCACCGACAGCCACACGCCGCTCTGCGGCGCCGCCGGGATGCTGGCCATCGGCGCCGGCGGCCTCGACGTGGCGGTCGCCATGGGCGGCGGTCCGTACTCGTTCCGGCATGCCGGCCGTCGTGCGCGTGTGGCTCACCGGGCGAGCTGCAGCCGTGGGTCACCGCCAAGGACGTCATCCTGGAGCTGCTGCGGCGGCTCACCGTGCGGGGCGGCAGTCGGCAAGATCTTCGAGTACGCGCGGGCCGGGGCTGGCCGACGCCTGCTGGCCGCCCAGCGCATGACCATCGCCAACATGGGCGCGGAGCTGGCGCTGACCACCAGCGTCTTCCCCTCCGACGAGGTCACGCGCTCGTTCCTCGCGCGGCTCGGCCGCGAGCGCGGACTGGCGGCCGCTGCGCCGCCGACGCCGACGCGACGTACGACGACCAGATCGAGCTCGACCTCGAGCGCGATCGTGCCGCTCGTCGCCCTGCCCGGCTCGCCGGACCGCGTGGTGCCCGGTGACCGAGGTCGCGGGGCACGGCGATCGAGCAGGTGATGGTCGGCTCCTGCACCAACGGCTCCTGGGAGGACATGGAGTCGGTGGTCGGCGTCGTCCGCGGCCGGCAGCGTGCATCCGTCGATCTCGTTCGTCGTCTTCCCGGGCAGCCACCGCATCCTCGAGACGATGGCGCGCGAGGGGCTGCTGGCCGACCTGCTCGCCGCCGGCGCGACGGTCTCGGAGCCGACCTGCGGCTCGTGCGCGGGCATCGGCCACGTCCCCGCCGCCGGCACCAGGAGCCTGCGCGCGTTCAACCGCAACTTCCCGGGCCGCAGCGGCGTCAAGGGCGACGAGATCTACCTCTGCTCGTCGGTGATGGCCGCGGCCTCCGCGCTCACCGGCGTCATCACGCGATCCGCGAACGCTCGGCGTCGCCGCCCGGCGGCGAGGCTGCCCGGCGACGCTTCGCGGCCTCGGTGGCCGGCTTGCGTGCGCCGCCCGAGGGCGAGCGGCGAGGTCGTGCAAGGGGCCGAACATCAAGCCGGTGCCGCTCGGGCGAGCCGGTGGCGGAGTCGCTGGAGGCGCCGGTGCTGCTCAAGCTCGGCGACAAGGTCTCCACCGACGACATCTCCCCGTCCGGCACCGCGGTGCTGGTGTTCCGCTCCAACGTGCCGGCCATCGCCGAGCTCTCGTTCAAGTACGTGGACCCCGAGTTCGTGGCCCGCGCGCGGGCGGCCGGCCGTGGCATCATCGTGGCCGGCGAGATCTACGGCCAGGGCTCCTCGCGCGAGGCGGCGGCGCTGGCGCCGCATGTACCTGGGCGTGCGCGCCGTGCTGGCCAAGAGCTTCGCCCGCATCCACCGCGCCAACCTCATCAACTGGGGCATCGTGCCGCTCGACGTTCGACGACCCGGCCGCCTGCGACGCCATCGAGCGCGACGACCGGCTCGGCTTCGACGGCCTGCGCGCGGCGCTGCTCGCCGGCGACGCGGATCGCCGTGGAGAACACGCGCGCACGCGGGCGCGCGCTTCACGGCCGCGCTGCGTGCTCACGCCGCGCGAGCGCGACATCCTCCTGGCCGGCGGGCTGCTCGCGCACACACGGAGCCGCCGCATCGGACCGGGCCAGCGCGCCTCGCGGAGGTCGCAGCCATGACACAGCGCGAGATCCCGGCCGTCTACATGCGCGGCGGCACCAGCCGCTGCCTCGTCTTCCACGAGCGCGACCTGCCGGCGCCGGGGCCCGAGCGCGACGCGCATCCTGCTCTCCGCGCTCGGCAGCCCCGACCCCTACGGGCGCCAGCTCGACGGGCTCGGCGGCGGCATCTCGTCGCTGTCGAAGGCGGTCATCATCGGGCCCCCAGCCTGGCCGGACGCCGACGTCGACTACACGTTCGCCCAGGTCGAGGTGAAGCAAGGCCGTCGTGGACTACGCCGGCAACTGCGGCAACTGCTCGTCGGCGGTCGGGCCCTTCGCCATCGACGAGGGGCTGGTGGCCGCCGCGCGAGGGCGAGACCGCTGGTGCGCATCCACAACACCAACACCAAGAAGCTCATCGTCGCCCACGTGCCCGTCGCCGGCGGCGAGGCCGCGGTGACCGGCGACTTCGAGCTGGCCGGCGTGGCCGGCCGCGGCGCGCGCATCGCGCTCGACTTCGTCGATCCCGGCGGCGCCGGCACCGGCCGCCTGCTGCCGACCGGCCACGCCGCGCGACGTCATCGCCGGTGTCGAGGTCTCGTGCGTGGACGCCACCAACCCGATCGTCTTCGTCCGCGCCGCGCGACCTCGGGCTCACCGGCGCCGAGACGCCGAGGCCGTGGACGCCGACCACGCGCTGGGCGCGCGGCTCGAGAAGCTGCGCGTGGAGGCGGCGTGCGCGCATGGGCATCGCCGGAGCAGCGCGGCGGTGCCGAAGATCGCGTTCGTGGCGCCACCGACCGACTTCACCGCGCTCGACGGCGACGCGCTACGCGGCCGGGGCTGTCGACGTGCTGGGCCGCGCGATCTCCATGGGCAACTGCCACCGCGCCTTCCCGCTCACCGTGGCGATGTGCCTGGCGGTCGCCGCGCGCATCCCCGGCACCGTGGTGCAGGAGTGCGTGGCCGGCGCGACCGGCGACGTGCGCCTCGGCCATCCCTCCGGCGTGCTGCCGATCGCCGCCCGCGTGGACACGGCCGGCGGCGAGCCCCGGGCCGAGACGCGTGACGGTGTACCGCACCGCGCGACGTCTCATGGAAGGCTTCGTCCGGGTGTCGTGAACCGGCTCTACTTCGTGCACGACGGCAACGAGATGGTGCGGCGGCGGTCCCGCGTGCCCAAGGGTTCCGTCGTCGAGGCGTGGGCCGACATGACCGTGGGCGGCGGCACCTTCTGGGTGGGCGAGGACTCCAAGGCGCTGCTCGACGCCGCCGGCGAGCAGCCGATGACGGCCCAGGTCGCCGTCCCGGCCGACGCCGTGGCCGTCTTCTACGGCCCTCATCTCTGCGACATCGAGTCCCTGCCTCGCGAGGAGTCGCTGCGCGCCCGCGTGCTGTCCGCGCACGGAGTGGCGGTGGCCTGGATCACCCTCGACGCGGCGGGCCAGCGCACCGTCCACGAAGGCGCCGCGCCCGACGACCCGGTCTTCCACTTGCGCCGGCCGGGCGGCGGCGCCGGTCACGTCTGGCGGCTGTTCCGCACGAAGCGGGAGGCGGTGGACTGGATGCGCGAGGCCTACGGCGCGGATTCCGAGGGCGCCGAGTGGGCGCGCCAGTTGCCCGCCGACGACTTCGACGCACTGCTCCGGCGCCATGCCACGAGCTAGCCCCGCTCTGGCGCGCCGCCAGCACCGTTTCACGCGGCCCGGCCGCTATACGGTGGCGGTGCGCACGCAGGACGGCCGCGACGTCTCCTACGAGGTTCGGTTCGCCATCGACGAGGACCTCGGGTGGCGGATCGAGGCCTTCTGAGGCGCTCAGTGCCTCGCGCGGATCTCGTCCAGCACCGGCAGGATGTAGCGGCGGAACTGGGCGGGGTTCTCGCTCATCGGGAAGTGGCCGATCTCCCGCATCACCGTCACCTGGGCGCCCTTGATCTTGGCGGCGGTGCGCTCGGTGTCCTCGGGGGTGCACGAGAAGTCGTACTCGCCGGTGAGCAGGTACAGCGGACATCGCGAGGTGTCGATCTGGGCGACCCGGTCGCGGAAGTCGCCGTCGGCGCGATAGAAGAACAGGTCGCCCTTGAACACGCCGGGGCCGCCCTGCATGTACATCCACAGCGTGTCCCAGCGGGTCTCGCTCGGGCTCTGCGGCGCGATGAGCCCCGACATCATGGCGCCGCTGACCTCGCCGCCGTGCACGTCGGGGCGGTGCAGCCAGCCGGTATCGTCGTACCACGGCGCCTGGTAGTCGGCCGATTCCAGCCCGATCAGCGCGCGGAAGGCCGGCGCGTGCAGCCGCGCCAGCTCCAGCACGATCTTGCCGCCGATCGAGCAGCCCAGCACCACCGGGCGCTCGAGGCCGAGCGAACGGATGAAGGTCATGACGAGGTCGATGTAGCCGTGGGTGGTGAGCTGGTACTCCTCGTCCTGCCAGCCGGCCGGTGGCAGCGACTTGCCGTGCCAGGGCATGTCGAAGGCCAGCACGCGGAAGTGGCGCGTGATCTCGGCGTCGTTCAGCAGGTGGCGCCACTGGCGGTTGTCGGCGCCCGCCGTGTGCAGGCACACCAGCGGAATGCCCTGCCCGGCCTCCTCCACGTAAAGTCGGTGGGCGCGACCGTCGAGGTCGAGGCGCAGATAGCGGCCGACGATCGGCTCGAACTCGGCCACTCAGTCCCTCCCGCGCGGCAGCGTGAGCACGTCCTTGACGTAGCGAAGGTTGGCCATGAACGGCTGCAGGTCGCCCTCCACCCGGGCGTGGCCGCCCTTGGTGAGCGCGAAGAGGTCGTGGAAGCCGGGCGCCGGCACCGCCTCCCAGTAGCGCCGCCACGCGTCGGCCGAGGCGCGGATGGCGAACGTCCACTCCCGCATCAGGAAGGGGCCCCGCTCCACGCGCGTCACGCGCCCCTCGTGCACGGTGACGAGCCAGGCGGTGTCGCCGACCTCGACCAGGAAGGTCGTGGAGAGAAAGCGGCCCCGACGGACGAGGGCGGGATCGGCGGCGACCCACTCGGGCAGGCGATCGAGCGTCACGCGCGGCATCATAGCGCATGAGCCGGTCCGCCGCGCCCGACCCCATGGACCGCTTCTACCGCGCCGTCCGCGCCGTCGCGGGGTTCTGGCTGTGGTTCCTGTTCAAGTCGATCGACGTCCGCCACCCCGAGCGGGTGCCGGCGGCGGGGCCGATCTTGTTGTGCCCCAACCATCCGAACAACTTCATCGACTCGCTGGTGGTAGGCAGCGCGGTCCGACGCAAGGTGCACTACCTGGCCACCGCCGCCATGTTCCGCAACCCGATCGTGGCGCGCTTCCTCCTGGCCTGCGGCGCCATCCCCGTCTATCGCAAGCAGGACGACCCCGACAAGATGGACCGCAACCTCGACACCTTCTCGGCCTGCTTCGCCGCGTTCGCGCGCGGGCGGCTGGTGGCGATCTACCCCGAGGGCACGACCCACGCCGAGGTGCGCGTACAGCGCATCAAGACGGGGGCGGCCCGCATCGCCCTCGGCTACGAGGCCGATCATCCCGGCGAGCTGCGGATGATCCCGGTCGGGCTGTCGTTCGAGGCGCGCAAGTCGTTCCGCAGTCGCGTGCTCGTCGCCTTCGGCGAGCCGATCCAGCCCGCCGCCTACCTGGCCGCCTACCGGGACGACCCGGTGAAGGCGGTGGACGCGCTCACCCGCGATCTGCAGTGGGCGATGGAGGCCCAGGTCGTCAACGTCGAGCGCATCGACGACCAGCGCCTGGTCGGGGCGGTGGCGGAGCTGTATCGCGACGAGCTGGCCCAGCAGGTGATGGACTCGCGCGGGCTGGCCCGCCGCGACGTCGATCCGGTACGGCTGTCGCGCTCGATCGCCGACGCGCTGCGCCACTTCAAGGCGACCGACCCGGTGCGGGTGGAGTCGCTGTGGCAGCGCATCCAGGCCTACCGTTCGCTGCTCGCCCAGTACCACGTGCGCGACGAGGTCGTGCGCACACGACGCCAGCGGCTTCCGGCGCGGACGCGACTCGTCTACTCGTGGGACGCGGTCGTCGGCCTGCCGTTCTTCGGCTACGGCGCCGTCGTCAACGCGCTTCCGTACTACGTGCCGCGCTGGCTGGCCCACCGCATGGCCCGCAAGGAGACGGACTACGCGACCATCCGCCTGCTGGCCAGCATCGTGGCGTTCCCGCTGTTCTGGAGCGTGGAGACGTGGCTGGTGGCCTGGCTGGCGGGCGCCGTGTGGGCGGCGGCGTTCGCCGTCTCGCTCCCACTGTCGGGGCTGATCGCGTATCGTTACCTGATCGGAGCCGGCTGGCTGCGCACCCGGCTCCGCTTCGCCCGGCTGGCTGTCACCCACAGCCACGCGGCGCGCCGCCTCGTCACCGAGCGGGAGGCCATCGTCGCCGAGCTCGAGCGGGCCAAGCAGGACTACCTGGCCGCCACGAAAGGAAGCAGCTTTTGACTGTGTATCGCCTGGAAGAGATGTCCACGCCCGCCCTCGACGCGCTCGACCGCGACCAGACGGTCATCCTCCTCACGGTGAGCCCGCTGGAAGAGCATGGCCCCCACCTGCCCGTCGGCGTGGATGCCTTCGCCGCCCGCCACTTCGCCGAGACCATCGCCGAGCGCGTGGTGGCGGGCCGGCCCGGCTGGTCGGCCGTGCTGGCGCCCACCCTGTACCTCGGCTCGTTCACCTTCGACACCGTCGGCACCATCACCGTGCGCCAGCGCGTGGTCCGCGACGCGGTCGTCGACTACGGCGATTCGCTCGCCCGCGCTGGCTTCCGCTTCATCCTCGTCGCCAACGGTCACGCCGGCCCCGGCCACCTCACCGCCCTCGACGAGGCATCGGCGATCGTCACTCGACGCCACGGCGTGCTGATGGCCTCCTTCACCGGCCACCTGGCCTGGGAGTTCCTGCGCGGGCGTTTCATGGACCGGATCGAGGCCGAGCTGGGCCGCGCGTTGACGGCGGCCGAGCGCGGCGCCTTCGCCGAGGACGCCCACGGTGGCTGGTGGGAGACCTCGCTGATGCTCCTGCTCCGGCCCGAGCTCGTCGACGAGTCGTACCGCACGCTGCCGCCGGCGCGCTACTCGCTGGCGTCCCGGGTCGTGCCGAACTATCCGCTGCGCAACGGCGGCCAGGGCTACGTCGGCCATCCCGCCCTGGCCGATCCCGCGTTCGCGAAGGCGACGATCGCCGTGCTCATGGGCGAGTCCATGGCCATCGTCGACGGCCTGCTCGACGGCCGGCTCAAGCCCTCCGACCACCACTCGCCGTTCTTCCAGGTGCCGTTCTTCCGCACGAACTTCTGGCCGGCGGCCGGCGTCACCGCTGCCGTCGCCGCCCTCGGATTCGGCCTCAAGAGCTGGCTGGGCCGGCGCAAGAACACGTGAGCGACCTGGTTCTTCTTCAGCCCGCCGCCGAGGGCGTCCTCCGCCTCACGCTCAATCGCCCCCAGGCCCTCAACGCGCTGAACCGGGATTTGACCGGGGAGCTCGAGCAGGCGCTGGAGCGGGTGGCCGCGCAGGAGGACGTGCGGGTGCTGCTGGTGGGCGGCCACGGACGCGCGTTCTGCGCCGGCAACGACATCAAGGAGATGGAGACGGTCACCGGCGACGAGGCCCAGGCACTGGCGACCCGCCACGCCGTGCTGATGGATCGCTTCACCACGCTGCCGCAGGTGACCATGGCGGTCATCGACGGCCACGCGCTCGGCGGCGGCCTCATGCTGGCGGTCGCCCAGGACCTGCGCATCGCCTCCGACCGCGCCCGCCTCGGCCTGCCCGAGGTCACGCTCGGCTTCAACCCCGGCTACGGCATCGCCCGCTTCCTCGACATCGCCGGCGGGGCCCACGGCCGCGATCTGCTGCTCTCGGGCCGCGTGATCCACGCCAACGACGCGCTCCGCATGGGGCTGGTCAACCGCGTGGTGGCCTCGCCGACGCTCGAGGCCAGCGCGGTGAAGTGGGCGACGGAGATCGCGGCGTCGCCCCGCGAGGGCCTCGCCGCCACCAAGCAGATCGTCGCCGACATCCGCCGTGGCAAGCGCGGCACCGAGCCCGAAGCCTACGGCGCCGCCCTCCGTACCAGCGCCGCCGCCCGCGCCCGCATCCGCGCGTTCTCCTCCCGCCGCCGTCCCCCCGCCTAGCGCGCCGTCGCCTCGCGGCGTGGGGGCAGGGTGAGCGGCTGGCGCGGGGTGTAGCGGTCCCCTTCGGTTCCGCGAGATACCACCCGGCGCGCCCGCGAAGGTCGGAGCCTAGTCCTGGGCAAGATCGTAACCACGATCGAAGCCAACGGAACCTCAGGAGACCGCTACACCCCGCGCCAGCCGCGGAGGCGACGAGGCCGCCGACGTCGCCGCAGCGACGTCGCTGCCCCTTAGCTCGCGCGGAGGGTCGGGCCGGTGGGCGTGGTGGGGTTTGGCGGGACCCGTTTCCCTCCACGCGGCGCCGCGCGGAGCCCAGCCGGATGGAGCCCAGCCACAACGGACCCGATACGACCCCGGCCACGTGGTTCCCGCAAACCCCACCACGCCCACCGGCCCGACCCGGCGACCAGGTGAGGGTCTACGCGGTCTCGCGCCGCTCGCTCGCGCGCGCCTTGCGATCGAGCATGTCGCGATCCGCCTCGCGCAAGAATTCCTCGACCGTCTCCGGCGGATTGTGGCTCCAGGCGATCCCCGGCGTGCACTCGATCGTCACCGGGAGCCGGCGCTGGGCGGCGAGCGCCGCCAGCTTGTCCCGCACGCGGATCAGGATGATGTCGACGTCCGTGGGCTGGGCGTCCAGGAGGAGCACGGCGAACTCGTCGCCGCCATACCGGGCGACGACATCGGTGGTGCGGGTGGCCTCGGTCAGCGCATCGGCCACCGTGCGCAAGACCTCATCGCCCAGCGTGTAGCCAAAGCCGTCGTTGATCGCCTTCAGGTGCAGCACGTCGAGGGCCAGCAGCAGCAGCCCGCTCTTGCGGCGGCGGGCGCCGGCGGCGGTGCGCCGGTACTGCTCGTGCAGCGCGCGGCGACCGTTGAGACCGGTGAGCGGATCGGGCGCGTAGCGGGCCAGCTTGCGGTCGGCGTCGTACAGCCGCGAGGCGATCACCCGCAGCAGGCCGTTGGCCAGCGGCACCGACTCGTTGAGCGCGGTCACGAAGTCCGTCTGCCGCAGCACCAGGCAATGCGTGCGCTCGACGGCGATGACCGTGGCCGAGCGCGGCTGATCGCGCAGGATCCCGAGCTCGCCGAAGACCTCGGCCTTGCCGATCTCGCCCAGCAGCATCTCGGCCTGGCCGTCGGTGGTCGCCTCCACCACGCGCACGCGCCCCGACAGCAGCACCCAGAGCGACTGCGGCGGCTCGCCCTGGCGGGTGATGACGTGGCCGGAGGGATAGACCTGCTCGGTGGCCTCGGCCACCAGCGCGTTGAGCTGGGCCGGCGTCAGGGGACGGAAGAGCGGCACCGAGGCCAGCATGCTGGCCAGCAGCGTCTGGGTGGAGCCTCGGTCGTCGCGCGCGTCCTGCGCCGTGACCGCTTCCACGGAGCCGGTCGGCGCCGTCTCCGTGTAGTCGACCAGCGTGCGGGCCAGCCACGCCCGCACGCGGGCGCGGAGCATGGGCGGGCTGTACGGCTTGGCCAGGTAGTCGGTGGCGCCCCCCTCCGGCCCGTGCAGCGCGTTGATCTCCGGCCGCTCGGCCAGCAGGATCACCGGGAAGTTCGCGCGGCCCATGCGGCTTCGGAAGGCGGGGATGAGATCGGCGCCGTCACCGGGGGCCAGGTTGGTGTCGACGATGGCGAGGTCGGGCAGGTGCTCGGTTCCGCGCGTGAGGGCGGCGTGCATGTCGGGAACCGGCAGTGCCACCATGCCGTCCTCAGCCAGTGCCTCCTCGATGCTCGCCACCTGCGTCTCGTCCGGCGTCACCACCAGGACGCGGGCGCCGGCGATGAGGCGGCGGCGCAGTGCCGAGATCTCCGCGACGGGGGCGGCCCGGTTGCTGCCGTCGATCTGCAGCTCGAGCCCCTCGCGGGCGGCGAACACGTCGAGCACGCCGCGGCACTCCTTGACCCGGGTGCGGGCATCGGCCTCGAGCCGCTCCATCACGCTGTCGTCATGGCCCGGGGTCGTGGTGGAAGAGGGCCAGCCGCTTGACGCTGGCCGCCAGGGCCACGTCGGTCGCGTACTCGACGGTGGAGTGGCCCCAACCGAGCCGGTTGGCGTACTCCTCGTGGGTGTACTGCGCGTCGTGGATGACCAGGTCGGCACCGCGCATGAACGCGATGTGCCGCTGATCGCCCGGATGGTGGAGGATCCCGTCCTCGGACTTCCAGAACGGCTCGTGGTCAGTGACGTAGGCCACGGTGGCGCCGCCGCTCGACATCCGGTAGGCGATGGTGGGCGCAGTGTGATTGAGGTACTGGGTTTCCACCAGCACGTCGCCGACCCGGAAGAACCCCTCCTCCAGCTCGGTGAAGTGGATGCGCGAGCGCAGGTCGCGCAGCTTCACCGGGAAGTACGAGTACTCCATCTGCCCGGACATGGCCTCCTCGAGGCTCTGCTGAAAGCCGAGCGGAGCGTACACGTTCAGCTCGGAGCCGGGCAGGAAGGCGGGGACGAAGAACGGGAAGCCCTGGATGTGATCCCAATGGGTATGGCCGATGAACAGATGGAGCCGCATCGGCGCGGGCATGGTTCGAACCAGGTGCAGACCGAGCTCCCGGGCCCCGGTGCCGCAGTCGAGCACGATCACGGTCCCGTCGGCGGCTCGCACCTCCACGCAGGAGGTGTTGCCGCCATAGCGGGCTGTGCTCTCACCGGGCGCCGCGATCGAGCCCCGGGTTCCCCAGAATCGTACGTACACGCTCGCCTCTCCGTGCACCGAAACTGTCCGAGAATTCTAGCATCCCCGGGGTGACGCCCGGCGGGATAGAATGTGCCGCTTCGGCCCCGTCCGCGGGTTGACATGACGCGTAACCCCGCAAGGAGACAATCGATGAGGACGACACGGCGGCAGTTCCTGGCCCTCACCGGAGCCGCCTCGGCGGCCACCCTGCTGCGCCTCGACACCGCGCCCGCCTTCGCGCAATCCGGCCCCGTCAAGGTTGGCGTCCTGGCCGCCAAGGCCGGCGTGCTGGCGCCGGTGGGCGAGTCGGGGCTGCGGGGGGTGACCTGGGCGGCCGACCGCATCAACGCGGCCGGCGGCATCCTGGGTCGCAAGATCGACCTGGTGGTCGAGGAGGAGTCGAGCCCCAAGGACACGGTCGAGCGGTTCCGGAAGCTCGTCCTGCAGGACAAGGTCGACATCGTCTCCGGTGGCATCTCGACCGGGGTCGGGCTGGCCCTGGGTCCGGTGGCCGAGGAGATGAAAGCGATCTGGCTGGCCTGGGACGCCACCACCCAGAAGGGCGTCGACGAGACGATGCCGAAGCCGAAGTACGCGTTCCGCTCGTACCGACAACGAGTGCGAGGCCGTGATGGCCTCGATCCTCACCGCCAAGAACTGGAAGGGCAAGTTCCGCACCGTGGCCGGCATCAACCCCGACTACTCCTACGGGCGCGACAACTGGGCGGCGTTCCTGGCCATCATGAAGAAGCACGCCATCGACGTGCAGGTCGTCAGCGAGCTGTGGCCCAAGCTCGGCGCCACCGACTTCACCGCTCACGTGGCCGCGCTGCAGCAGGCCAAGCCGGACCTGATCTTCTCGTGCTTCTGGGCGGGCGACACGCCGATCTTCATGAAGCAGGCCCACGCGGCCGGCCTGACGACCGGCCCCAAGTTCGTGCTGACCACCGGCGGCGGCGTGCACGAATCGCTCAAGAAGGCGTTCACGCCGGAGGGCGCGCTGCTCGGCTACAACTCGATGTACTTCGAGCACCCCAAGGCCAGCGCGCTCATGAAGGAGTTCTCGCGCTGGCACCAGGACAAGTTCAAGGAGTGGCCGAACTACGAGTCCGACCATGGCTACTTCACGATCGCCGCCTACAAGGCCGCCGTCGAGCGCGCGGCCAAGGCTGGCGGCGGCAAGTGGCCGTCGGCCCCGACGCGGTGATCGCCGCGCTGGAGGGCGTGGAGGCGGAGTCGCTGTCGGGCCCGCGCCGCTTCCGCGAGGACCACATCATGGAGGCCACGTTCTTCCAGGGCTTCACGACGCACAAGAACAAGCACGACTTCGTGACGATCGACCCGTCGAAGCCATGGGAACGAAGCAGATCCAGAAGCCGTCGGGCGTCGGCCTCTACGACTGGATCAACTCCTGGAAGGTGTGAGCGGGCAGCCCTGATCCAGCAGAGCGTCAGCATCGTGCTCGGCGGCGTCTTCCACGCCGCCGTGCTGTTCCTGGTGGCGGCGGGGCTGCAGCTGGTCTTCGGCGTGCAGAAGATCCTCAACCTCGCCTGCGGCTCCTTCTACGCCCTGGGCGCGTACTTCGGGGTCACCGCGGTGACGTGGGCGCTCGGGGCCGGGCTGCCGGCGCCGCTGTTCGTGGTCGTGCTCGCTGGCGGCCGGGCTGGCTCTGGCCGCCATCGGCCCCGCGGTCGAGCGCGTGCTGCGGACGATCTACGGCCGCGACGAGAGCTTCCAGCTCCTGCTGACCTTCGCGCTGGTCCTCATGTTCGAGGACGTGATCCGCTTCGTGTGGGGCACCGCGCCCCACCAGCTCGGCAGCGTGTACCTCGTCTACGGCCAGCTACGCATCGGCCGCGATCCACGGTGCCGGTCGTACAACCTCGTCGTGATCGCCGCCAGCGGCGCTCATCGCGCTCGGCATGGGCTGGCTGCTGACCCGCACCGCGCTTCGGACGGATCGTGCGGGCCACCGCCGAGAACCGCGAGATGAGCGAGGCGCTCGGCGTGGACATGCACGCGCGTGTACGCGCGCGTCTTCACGCTGGGGGTCGCGCTCGGCACCGTGGGCGGCGCCCTGGTCATCCCGGCCACCGCCGCCATGAACGAGATGGGCATCGAGCTGATCGTGGAGGCCTTCGCGGTGGTGGTGATCGGCGGGCTGGGCAGCATGCGCGGGGCCTTCGTGGGCGCGCTCGTGGTCGGGCTGCTCAAGGCCGGGGCCATCGCGATCTGGCCCGAGGTCGAGATGCTGGCCATCTACGTGATCGTGATCGCGGTGCTCGTGCTCCGCCCGGCCGGGCTGTTCGCGCGGGCCACCGCGTGATCGCCCGCGTGCCTCGGCGTCGTGGCCGTCGGGGCGCTGCTGGCCGCCCCGCTGCGTGGCTCGCCCGCTACCACGTCACCTTGCATGCTGCCGGCCTTCGCCTACGGCATCGGCCTGCTCGGCCTCAACCTGCTCTTCGGCTACACCGGCCTGCTGTCCTTCGGCCACGCCCTGTTCGTCGCCCTCGGCGCCTACACCGCCGCCGTGCTCACGACCCACTTCCGCGTCCTCCACCTGGAGGTGATCCTGCGCGGCGGCGGCCGCGGTGGCGGCGGTGGTGGCGGTGCCGGTCGGCCTGCTCGTGCGTGCGCTACGTGAAGATCTACTTCGGCATGCTGACGCTCGCCTTCGGCATGCTCTTCTACTCCTTCCTCTACAAGTTCTACACGCTCACCGGCGGCGACGAGGGCATGCCGTGTCCTGCGCCCGCTCCTGCTCGGCCAGGCCTTCGCCGGTCTCGACAAGGTCGACTTCCTCATCGGCCCCTTCTACTACTACGCGCTCGGGCTGCTGGTCGTCGCCACGCTGGTGATGCGGCGCATCGTGCGCTCGCCGTTCGGCCTGTGCCTGCAGGCGATCCGCGAGAACCCCGAGAAGGCGGCCGCCTCGGCGTTACCGTGGGCCGCTACCGCTTCGTACGCCTTCGTGATCGCCGGCGTCTTCGGCGCCGTGGGCGGCGCGCTGCTGGGGGTGCCGACCGGGCTGGCCGATCCGCTGCTCGCCTACTGGACCCACTCCGGCAACCTCGTCTTCATGCTCGCTCCTCGGGCGGCTTCGATCATTTCCTCGGGCCCCTGGTGGGCGCGTTCGTCTTCATCCTGCTGCAGGACACCGTGATGTCGCTCACCCTTACTGGCGCTTCGTCTTCGGCGCCATCCTGGCGGTGGTCGTGATCTTCTTCCCGCGGGGCCTCCTGGGGCTGGTGGCGTCCGAGCGCGGGGCCGGCGGCGTGAGCCTGCTGGAGGCGGTCGACGTCCGCAAGCGCTACGGCGCGTTCACGCGCGCTCGACGGCGTGAGCCTGGCCATCGAGCCCGGCGAGTTCGTCTCGATCATCGGGCCCAACGGCGCCGGCAAGACGACCCTGGTCAACATCCTCACCGGACTGGTCGGCGCCGACGAGCGGGCGGCGTCCGCTTCAAGGGCGCCGACGTCACCGGCGTCGGCCCCGTACGGCTGGCCCGGCTCGGCCTGGCCCGCTCCTTCCAGCTCGTCAACGTCTTCCCGGCCCTCACCGTGGCCGAGACGCTCGCGGTGCCCGTCCTCACGCGGCGTCGCCGGGGCGGGCGGCTCTTCGCCGCTCTGGCCACCGACCGGGAGACGCGGCGCGAGGTCACCGAGACGGCCGAGCTGTTCGGACTCGGCGACAAGCTCGGGCAGCTCGCCCGCACGCTGCCCCAGGGCGACAAGAAGCTGCTCGACGTGGCCAGTGCCTTCGCGCTCCGGCCCGAGGTCATCCTGATGGACGAGCCGACCAGCGGCGTGAGCACCGCCGACAAGCACGTCATCATGGAGACCCTGGTGCGGGCAGCCGCCCGCATGGGCGTGCACGCCATCATCCAGGTGGAGCACGACATGGACATCGTCTTCGGCTACTCCGACCGCATCGTCGCCCTGCACGAGGGCCGCGTCCTCGCCGACGCCACCCCCGCGGTCGTGCGCGCCGACGAACGGCTCATCGACACCGTCGTCGGCCGGAGCTACCTGGCCCCGCGGACCCCGCGGCCATGACGGCGGGGCTCCTGGACGTGCGCGGGGTGTGGGTGACGATCGAGGCCAGCGAGATCCTGCGCGGCATCTCGCTGGAGGTCGGGACCGGCCAGAGGTCGTGTGCCTCGTCGGTCGCAACGGCGCCGGCAAGACGACCACGCTGCGCACGATCATGGGCTACCGGCGCCCCGCCGCCGGCATCATCGCCTTCAAGGGCGAGTCGATCGCGGGGCTGCCGACCCACGCCATCGCCGCCCGCGGGCTCGGCTTCTCGCCCGAGGACAGCGCGATCTTCGCCAACCTCACCGTGGCCGAGAACATCGAGATCGCCACCTGGACGCGGCCCGGCGGGCGGCCGGCGGCCGAGCGAGTGGCGCTCGCCTACGAGATCTTCCCGCGCCTGCGCGGCTATGCCGACCGCGGCGGCACCCAGATGTCGGGCGGCGAGCGCAAGATGCTGTCCATCGCCCGGGCCCTGGCCCTCGACCCCGACCTGCTCCTGCTCGATGAGCCGTTCGAGGGGCTGTCCCCGGCTATAATCCCCTCGCTCGCCGAGTCGATCGCCGCGATCACGCGGCTCGGCCGTAGCGTCGTGATCGCGGAGTCGAACATTCACCACGTGCCGGACTGGACGCACCGCCTGTACGTCATCGAGCGCGGCGAGATCATCTTCGCCGGCTCGCCCGACGACGCGCGGCGCGACGCCATGGTGGCGCGCGTCATCGGAGGAAGAGTGTCATGAGCAGCCTGCCCGTCCTGCCGACGTCGGTCGTCGGCTCCCACGGCAAGCCCGGCTGGTGGTTCACGCTGGTGCGCGCCCACGAGGCTGGCGATGCCGGCCCCGCCGACCTCGACGAGATGTTCGACGACGCCGCCGATGCCGCCATCCGCGACATGGAGCGCGCGGGCGTCGACGTCATCACCGATGGCGAGGTCCGTCGCCTGGACGGCTACGTCGACTCTTACTACGCCATCATCAAGGGCATCCAGCCCCTGCCCGTGCGGCGCCGGGTCGGCCCCTGGGGCTACGACCAGCAGACCCGCTACGAGGCGGTCGGCCGCATCGAGACGCCGCCCGGCGGCCTCGGCATCGTCAAGGAGTTCGAATACCTGAAATCGCACACGACCCGGGCGACCAAGGCCACCTGCGCGGGACCATTGACCTTCGGCTCCCGCATCCATCCCGGTAAGCAGTACAAGGGCGTGGTCGACGTCGCCGAACGGTTTGCCGAGGTCATCAACGCCGAGCTGAAGGCGCTGGTGGCGGCCGGGGCCGACTGGATCCAGCTCGACGAGCCGGCCCGCGGCAATGTCTCGGGCGAGGAGATGGCCCGGCTGTTCAACCTGGCCACCGACGGCGTGAAGGCCCGGCTGGGCTTTCACATCTGCTTCGGCAATCGCTTCGGCCGCTCGCGCTTCCCCCGGACCTACGCGCCGTACTTCCCCGGAGCGCTGGCCGCCCGGGCCGACCAGTTCGTGCTGGAGTTCGCCAGCCGGGAGATGAGCGAGGTCGACCTGTGGCAGAAGTACGGGGGCGGACGCGAGCTGGGCGCCGGGGTGGTGGACGTGAAGGGCTTTCAGGAGGAGACTGCAGAGAGCGTGGGCGCCCGGATCCGGCGGGTGTTGCAGGTGTGCCCGGCCGACAAGCTCACGCTGAATCCCGACTGCGGCTTCGGCTGGTCTCCCCGCTACATGTGCAACCAGAAGCTGCGAGGGCTGGCCGCCGGCGCCGCTCTCGTTCGCAAGGAGCTGGCCGGCAAGGCGTAGCGCGCCGGGAACCGCGGCCGCGGGTCGCGGGTTGCCTGGGCGCCGAGTTTGACCGAGGGTCCCTCAACCCCTGCACGGAGGAGCGATCGATGCGCACCGCACGTCTTGCAATGGCCGTTCTGGTCGTGGCTGTCGCGGCCGGGCTGCTCCCGGCGCCGGCGCTCGCCCTGGAGGTCGGCGCCAAGGCCCCCGAGTTCACGCTGGTCGGGCCGGGCAACAAGCCGGTCAAGCTCAGTGAGCTGACGGCCAAGGGCCCTGTCGTCCTCTACACGTTCATCCAGGCCTTCACCAACACCTGATCGAAGGAGATTCGCGACTTCGACGCGGCCCTGCCGCAGTTCGAAGCCGCGGGTGCCCAGGTCGTGGGCATCAGTGCCGACCACGCCGCCACGCTCGAGGCGTTCACCAAGCAGCAGGGCACCAAGCACCTGCTCCTCTCCGACTTCCGCCGCAGCATGCTGCCGGCCTGGGGGGCCCTGGAGACGAACGAGCAGAGCCCGATCTTCCGCTACGCCAAGCGCGCGTACTTCGTCGTCGACCGCCAGGGAGTCGTCCGCTACCAGAAGATCATGGCCAACGCGCTCGACCTGCTCAATCCCGAGGAGGTCCTCAAGGCCCTCAAGGACTCGGGCGCCTCGTGAACCGGCGCGTGGCCGCCGCCCTCGTCGTGGCGCTGCTGCTCCCGCTGGCGGCGGCGGCCGCGCCGGACTTCACGGCGCTCGA
Organism: uncultured Candidatus Rokubacteria bacterium; assembly: GCA_963827505.1. Lineage (GTDB taxonomy): Bacteria > Methylomirabilota > Methylomirabilia > Rokubacteriales > CSP1-6 > AR5. The sequence goes on from CAWHBD010000003.1 coordinate 324,982, forward strand.
CATCCAGCGCTACGAGACACCGAAGCCGGCCCCCGACTTCACGCTGCCCGATCTCGATGGCCGCCCGGTGAAGCTGTCCGATCTCCGCGGCAAGGTCGTGCTCCTCTTCTACTGGGCCACCTGGTGACCGGATTGCCGGGAGGAGTTGCCTTCCATCAACGCGCTGCATCGTGAGTTCCGGGGCCAGGGGCTCGAGGTCCTGCTGATCGATTTTCGCGAGTCGCCCGACCGGGTGCGCCGGGTCGTGAAGGAGCGCGGCTACACCGCGCCGGTGCTGCTCGACGAGAGCGGCGACGTCACCGGCCGCGTCTACGGCGTCTGGGGCCCGCCCACCATCTATCTCGTCGACCGCGCCGGTCGCCTCGTGGGCCGTGCCATCGGCCGCCGCGACTGGAGCACCCCCGCCGCCCGCAGCTTCATGCGCGACCTCCTCGCCGCCTCCTAGTCAATCGCGCGTCGGGAGACTAGCTGGCGCGCGCGGTCAGGGGGAGCAGGAAGACGAAGCGCGACCCGCGGCCGGGCTCGCTCTCCGCCCAGATACGCCCGCCGTGCGCCTCGATCAGGTGGCGACAGATCACCAGCCCCAGGCCGCTTCCCGGGCTGCCGACGGTCCGGGCGGTGCTGGCCTGGCTGAACTTCTCGAAGAGCAGCGCCATCTCGTCGGGCGCGATGCCGGGCCCGGAGTCGCTCACCACCACCCGCACCGACTCACCCTCCATCGCCAGGCTGACGCCGATGCGGCCACCCGGCGGCGTGAACTTCAGCGCGTTGGATAGCAGATTCATGAGCACCTGCTCCAGGCGGCGGGCGTCGGCCGTCACCGTCAGCGCCGTCTCGGCGTGGCTGAAGTCGAGCATGACCGAGTGCTGGACGGCGACGGGCCGCAGCCGCTCGACGATCTCGGCCGTGAACTCCACCAGGTCGAGCGGCTCGGGATCGAGCGTGAGCTTGCCCTCCTCGAGCTTGGAGACGTCGAGGATGTCGCCGATGAGCCGGATCATGCGCGTGCAGGCGTCGCGGATCGAGCCGAGGTAGCGACGGTGCTTGGGCGGCAGTGCCTCCGCCGCCCCCTCCAGCAGCTGCAGGTAGCCGGTGATGATCGTCAGCGGTGAGCGCAGGTCGTGGACCAGCATCGAGGTGAAGGTGCCGCGCAGCTCCTGCATTTCCTGGACGAGACGGCGCCGCTCGATCGCCCCCCGCACGCGTGCCGCCACTCGCCCTGGCGAGATCGGCTTGGTGAGGTAGTCGACCGCGCCCGCCTTCAGCGCGCGCTCCATGGCGCCGGTGCTCTCCTCGCTGGCGGTCAGCACCAGCACCGGGATCTCGCGCGTGCGGGGCTCGGCGCGCAGGCGGTCGAGCACCTGGAAACCGTTCAGGCCGGGCATGGCCAGATCGAGCAGCACGCAGTCCGGCTGCTCGGCGCGGATCAGCTCGAGCCCGGTGAGGCCGTCGGCGGCCTCCAGCACGCGATAGTCGGGGGGCTCGAACAGGAAGCGGATGACGGCCCGGTTCGGCTCGTTGTCGTCGACGACGACGATGGTGAACGGCTTCACGGGGCCACGGTGGCGGGCTCGCCGTCGACGACGAGAAGCGCTGTCCCTGGCACGGGTCTCCGATCGTGGCCTGATTCGATCGGGGAGCATTGTCCGCGCCGACGCGCGTTTTTCTGTCGGGGAAACCCCGACCCCCGCTTTTTCCGGGAGGCGGGCGGCTCAGGGCCCGAGCAGCCCGAGGGCGAGCGCGAGACGGACGATGTCGGCTCGGCTGGTGAGCCCGTGCTTGTCGCTGAGCCGCGACCGGTGGGTCTCCACGGTCTTCACGCTCAGCGCCAGGCGATCGGCGACCTCGCGGTTGGTGTGGCCTCGGGCCAGCAGCTCCAGCACCTGGCGCTCGCGTGGGCTGAGCGCCGGCAGCCGCAGGGCCAGATCGGTGGCGGTGAGAGCCTCGACCCCCTCCGAGCCGACCTGCACGAACGTGCGGCCCCGGTGCACGGCCCGGATCGCCGCCAGCAGCTCGGCGCTGTCCGAGTCCTTCACGACGTGACCGGCGGCGCCGGCGGCAAGGGCCACCCGCGCGTAGGCCGGATCGTCGTGCATGGTGAGCACGAGCAGGCGGGTGGCCGGCAGCTCGCGGCGCAGCCGCTCCAGCGTCTGCACGCCGCTGAGCCCGGGCATGGTGAGGTCGACGATGGCCATGTCGGGTCGGCTGACCAGCGCCCGCTGCACCGCCTCCTCGCCGTCGGCGGCCTCGTCGACGACGACCATGTCGGGCTGGGCGTCGAGCAGCATCCGCAGACCCGCGCGCAGGATGGCGTGATCGTCGGCCAGCAGCAGGCGGATCTTCTTCACGCGCCCGCGACCGGCAGCGGGATGTCGACGGCTACGCGAGTGCCGCTCTCTGGGGCCGAGTCGATTGCGAGCGAGCCCTTGTGCACGGCGGCCCGCTCGCGCATGGAGTGGATCCCGAGGCCACGAGTCGTCCCGCTCGCCACCGGCGGGTGGGTCGGGTCGAAGCCACGGCCGTCGTCCTCGACGACCAGGGCCACGGTGACGCCCCGGCGCTCGAGCCGCACGTGCACCTGGTGGGCCTCGGCGTGACGGGCGACGTTCGAGAGGGCCTCCTGCATGATCCGGTAGAGGGCCGTCTCCACCGCGGCCGGCATGCGGTCACGGTCGAGCCCGGCCGTCTGCAGCGTCACCGCGATCCCGCGCGCCCGACCGAACTCCTCGGCGTAACGCTCCACCGCCGTCGCCAGGCCGAGATCGTCGAGCACGCTGGGCCGCAGACCCCAGGCCAGCCGTCGCACCTCGGCCAGCGCGTGGCTGGCCACCTGGTGCAGATCGCGGGCCTGGGCCCGGGCCGCCTTCACGGTGCGGGTCTCCTGCAGCGCGCTCAGGCCGAGCAGCATCGAGGCTAGCGACTGCGCCGTCTCGTCGTGCAGCTCGCGGGCGATGCGCCGCCGCTCCTCCTCCTGCACGGTGATGACCTGGTTCAGCAGGAGCGCGCGGATCTCCTCGGCCTGCTTGCGGTCCGTGATGTTCGAATAGAGGCCGTACACGTAGGTCGTGTCGTGTCCCTGGTAGGTCGCCACTGCCCGGTCGTGCAGCCAGATCCAGCGGCCATCGCGATGGCGCATGCGGTACTCGACGTCGAAGCCAGCCGCCCCGCCCTCGAACAGCGCCTCGAAGTGGCCGCGCACCATCGACAGGTCGTCGGGGTGGATGCGGCCGAACCAGCCGGCCGAGCCCGCCCGGTAGAGCTCCTCGGCCGTGTAGCCGCCGACCTTCTCGACGTTGGGACTGATGAAGACGGTGTTGCCGGCCCGATCGACCAGCCACGCCACGTCGGGGATGTTGGTCACGAGCATGCGGTAGCGCTGCTCGCTCTCGCGCAACGCCTCCTCGGCCCGCACCCGCTCGATGGCGATGCCGGCCAGCCGCGCCATCCGATCGATCACCCGGCGGTCGCCGGCCACGGGCCGGCGCGGCGTCCGGAAGTACACGGCGAAGGTCGCCAGCGGCAGCCCGCCGGCGTCCACGACGGGGACCGACCAGCACGCGCGCAGCCCGTGGCCGAGCGCCAGTGCGCGATACGGCTCCCACAGCGGATCGATCGCGACGTCCTCGACGAACACGGGCTCGCGGCGGAAGGCGGCGGTGCCGCAGGAGGCGGCGTGGGGACCGATGGGCAGGCCGTCGAGCGCCGCCAGGAAGTCGCGCGGCAGCCCGGGGGCCGCCCCGCTCCGCAGCCGGTCGCCATCCACCAGCAGCACCGAGCACAGCCGGCCGTCGCCTTGCGACTCGACGGCTCGACACAGCGCCTCCAGGAGCTGCGGCAGCGACTCGCCGCCGGCGATCGCCTCCAGCACGCGCTTCTCGCCGGCCAGCAGGGCCTCCATCCGCTTGCGCTCGGTGACGTCCACGTACAGGCAGCGCAGGCGCGGCGGCTGGCCGGACTCGCGCACGAGGCTGGCGCTGTCCCGCACCCACACCACCCGACCGTCGGCGGCCAGCAACCGGTACTCCTGTACGTGGCTGCGGCCAGCGGCCACCTCGGCGTGGGTGAACGTCAGCACGCGCGGACGGTCGTCGGGGTGGAGGTGATCGCGCCAGAAGTCCGGCTCGGCCGTCCACAGTTCGACCGGATGGCCGAGCAGCGCCTCGCCCTGCCGGCTCACGAAAAGTACCCGACGGGTGGCCACGTCGAACTCGATCACCACGGCGTCGATGCTCTCGACCAGCCCCCGGAAGCGCTGCTCGGCCGCCTCGGCGTCGGCCCGCGCGCTTCGCTCGGCGGCAAAGAGCCGCGCGTTGCTCAGGGCCACCGCCGCCTGGTCGGCAAACGCCTCCAGCAACCGCTGCGCGTCGGCGTCGAACACCGCCTCCGGCCGCGCGGCCACGCCAAGGGCGCCGATGGCCTCTCCGTTGACCAGCAACGGGGCGGCCATGACGGCCCCGAGACGGATCCCCTCGAGCCGGGCGCGCAGCTCGCCCGGATAGACGAGGGTCGGATCCTCGAGCACATTGGACGTGGTCAGCGACCGGCGCTCCAGCACGGCGCGGCCGGCCAGCCCCACCCCGCGACCCAGCACGAGCGGCACGTTGCGCTCGGCGTGGTGGCCGGCAATGGCCAGCGCGATGAGCTCGCCGGTGTCGGCGGTCAGTCGGTAGACCGCGGCCTGACGAGCGCCCAGCAGCGCGAGCACGGTGTCGGCGATGAGCTGGGAGACCACCCCGGGGTCGAGCGAGTGGGCCAGCGCCTGGGCCACTGCGGCCAGCGCCTCGGCCTCGCGCCGCCGCCGCTCACCGTCAGCGTCGAGTCGCGCGCTCTCCACGGCGAGCGCGACCTGGGCGGCCAGGGTGCCGAGCGAGTCCACCGTCTCCGCGCCGGGCGCGTCGGCGCTCCGCACGAAGACCCCGAGCACACCCTCCAGGGCGTATCGCGCAGTGAGCGGCACCCCGACGAACCAGCGCACGCGTTCGTCTCGCAGGAAGTCGCCTCGGCTGACCCGGGGGTCGGCGGCGGGCTTTTCCACCACCAGGGTCTGACGGGCGCGGGCGACGTGGCCGGCCAGCCCCTCGCCGAACGGAAAGTCGATACGCAGACCGGTGTGGGCGCCCTCCAGCACGCCGGCCGCGCCCCGCAGCAGGAGCCGCTCGCCGTGCAAGATCCACACGAGGACGAAACTGTCGGGCACCAGCTCGGCCGCCGCACGGCTGGCCGCCGCCAGCAGGTCGCCCAGGCCGAGGGAAGCCGTCATCGCCCGGGCCAGGCGGGGCAGTAAACCGGGGTCGATTGCCAGGGCGGGGGTGGCCATGTGCGCACACCCTGACCGATTCCCGGCAGCCCCGTCAAGACCGCCCCCGGCGCCGGTGATAGACTCCTGGCCGTGGCGCTTCCTCTCGACGGTCTCGTCGTCGTCGATCTCACCCAGAACGTCGCCGGGCCGTTCTGCACGCAGATCCTCGGCGACATGGGCGCCGAGGTCGTGAAGGTCGAGCGGCCCGGGCGCGGGGACGACGCCCGCGCGTGGGCGCCACCGTTCTGGGGCGAGGAGAGCGCCTCGTTCATGGCGTTCAACCGCAACAAGCGTAGCCTCGCCCTGGACCTCAAGCGCGAGGGAGGTCTCGAGGTGCTGCGGCGTCTCGTCCGCCGCGCCGACGTGTTCGTGCAGAGCTTGCGGGCCGGTGCCATCGCCGAGCTGGGTCTCGACTACGCGGCGGCCAGCACCTCCAACCCGCGGCTCATCTACTGCTCGATCACCGCCTACGGGCCCCGGGGCCCGCTCGCCCAGCTGCCGGGCTACGATCCGCTCATGCAGGCGTACGCGGGCCTGATGTCGGTGAACGGCCACCCGGGGCAGGAGCCGGCCCGGGTCGGCACCTCGATCGTGGACATGGGCACCGGCATGTGGGCCGCGCTCGGCATCATGGCGGGTCTGCGCCAGCGCGAGAGCACCGGTCGCGGCGTGGAGGTCACCACCGCGCTCTTCGACACCACGCTGATGTGGGTGTCGTACCACGCCATGGGCTACCTCGGCAGCGGCGAGGTGCCGCAGGCGCAGGGCTCGGGCACGGCCATGATCGCGCCCTACCAGGCGTTCCCGACCGCCGACGGCTACGCGATGATCGGCGCGGCCTCCGATGCGCTGTTCGTGCGACTGGCCGGGGCCCTGGAGGCCCCCGGGCTGCTGGACGATCCACGCTTCGCCGACAACCCCTCGCGCGTGCGCCACCGCGCCGACGTGGTGGAGGCGGTGTCCGCGCGCACCCGCGCGTTCAAGACCGCCGACCTGCTCGAGCGCCTGCGCGCCGCCGGTGTTCCCGGCGCGCCGATCCACACCATCGATCGCGTGCTGCAGGAGCCGCAGACCGAGGCCAGCGGGATGCTGGTCGGCGCCCCTCATCCGCGCCTGCCCGACTACCGCTCGATCGGCCTGCCGATCCAGTGGGACGGCCGCCGCCCCGGCGTCCGCCGTGTCCCGCCCAAGCTCGGCGAGCACAGCGCCGACGTCCTCACCTGGCTCGGCTACACCCTCGACGACGTCCGAAATCTGAAAACCCAGGGGCTGGTGCAATGACCGCGGGCCCGGAGTATCACCACCTCCTCCTCACACGCTCGGACGACCGCCACGTCGTCACCGTCACCCTCAACCGCCCGGACCAGCACAACGCCATGAACACCGCCATGGGCCAGGACCTGCTGGCCTGCTTCACCGCGCTCGCCGCCGACGCCGACGCGCGAGCCATCGTGTTCACGGGCGCCGGCGAGCGCGCGTTCTGCGCGGGCGGCGATCTCAAGGAGCGCAACGGGATGACCGACGAGACCTGGCGCGCCCAGCACGTGATCTTCGAGCAGGCGGCGATGCGCGTGCTGCGCTGCCCGGTGCCGGTGATCGCCGCCGTCGAGGGGTTCGCGCTGGCCGGCGGCTGCGAGCTGGCCATCCTGTCCGACTTCATCGTGGCCGGCGAGACGGCGGTGTTCGGCGTCCCCGAGACGACGCTGGGCATCTTCCCCGGCATCGGCGGCACCCAGCTGCTGCCCCGCATCGTCGGCGCCCCGCTCGCCAAGGAGCTGATCTTCACCGGCCGGCGGATGAAGGCCGACGAGGCGAAGGCGGCGGGACTGGTCAACCACCTCGTGCCGGCCGGTCAGGCGAAGGCGAAGGCTACGGAGCTGGCGACGACGATCGCTCGCAACGGCCCCCTTGCCGTGCGCCAGGCCAAGAAGGCCATCGCCTACGGCAGCGAGACCGACCTCGAGACCGCGATGATCCTGGCCATCGAGGCCTACAACGCCACCGTGGTGACCGAGGACCGGCTGGAAGGCGTGCGCGCATTCAACGAGAAGCGGAAACCCGAGTTCAAAGGCCGCTGACCCAGGGGACAGAGCATGGCATCCATCGACCTCGCACTCACCGACGACCAGCGGGCGCTCAAGGTCGGCATCACCGAGATCTGCAAGCGCTATCCCGGCGAGTACTGGCGCGACCTCGACAGCCGCCGCGAGTACCCGGAGAAGTTCGTCAACGAGCTGACCCAGGCCGGCTACCTCGGCTGCCTCATTCCTCCGGAGTACGGCGGGGCCGGGCTCGGCATGCGCGAGGGTGGCTTGATCCTCGAGACCATCCACGCCAACGGCGGCAGCGCCTCGGCCTGCCACGCCCAGATGTACATCATGGGCACCGTGCTCCGGCACGGCAGCGACCGGCAGAAGGAGACGTACCTGCCGAAGATCGCCACCGGTGAGCTGCGCTTGCAGGCCTTCGGAGTCACCGAGCCCGACGCTGGCTCCGACACGACCAAGCTCAAGACGACGGCCGTGCGGAAGGGCGACCGCTACGTTGTGAACGGGCGCAAGATGTTCATCTCGCGCGCCCAGCAGTCGGACCTGATGCTGCTGCTGGCCCGTACGACCTCAGCCGAGCAGGTGAAGAAGCGGACGGACGGCCTGAGCGTGTTCCTCATCGACATCCGAGGGCTCAAGGGGCTGGAGATCCGGCCCCTGCGCATGATGATGAACCACTCGACCAACGCGCTCTTCTTCGACGACGTCGAGATCCCCGCCGACAGCCTGGTGGGCGAGGAGGGCCGCGGCTTCCACTACATCCTGTCCGGGATGAACGCCGAGCGGATCCTGGTCGCCTCGGAGTCGATCGGCGACGGGCGGTGGTTCACCGACAAGGCGGTTGCCTACTCGCGCCAGCGAGTGATCTTCGGCAAGCCGATCGGCACCAACCAGGGCGTGCAGTTCCCGATCGCCAAGGCCTACACCAACGTGGAGGCCGCCGCCCTCATGCGCGACAAGGCCGCCGCGCTCTTCGACGCCGGCGAGCCGTGCGGGGCCGAGGCCAACATGGCCAAGTACCTGGCCGCGGAGGCGGCCTGGGAGGCGGGCAACGCCTGTATCGACTGCCACGGCGGCTACGGCTACGCCGAGGAGTACGACGTGGAGCGCAAGTTCCGCGAGTGCCGCCTGTACAAGACGGCGCCCATCAACAACAACCTGGTGCTGGCCTACGTGGGCGAGCACGTGCTGGAAATGCCGCGGTCCTACTGAGGGCGCATGCTCTACTTCGAGGACTTTCCGCCGGGCGACGTGCGCGAGTCGCCGCCCCGCACGGTGACCCGCGACGAGATCGTCACCTTCGCCGGCCAGTTCGATCCCCAGCCCTTCCACCTCGACGACGAGGCGGCCAAGCGCTCGATCTATGGCGGGCTGCTGGCCAGCGGCTGGCACACCTGCGCCATCTACATGCGGTTGATGTGGGAGACGTTCCTCAAGGACACCGCCTCGCTGGGCTCGCCCGGCGTCGACGAGATCCGCTGGGTCAAACCGGTGCGACCGGGCGACACCCTGCGGGTGCGCTTCACGGTGGTCGAGGCAGTGCCCTCACGCAGCAAGCCCGATCGCGGCATCGTGCGGTCGGTCTCGGAGATCTTCAATCAGCACGGGGACGTCGTCATGACCATGCGCGGGCTCGGCATGTTCGGTCGCCGGCCCGCCTGACGTGCGGGCGCTCCCCCTCGCCCTCCTGGCCCTCCTGGCGCTGGCACCGGGCGCCGCCGGCGCCGAGACCCAGCGGATCGTCTTCCCGACGCTGCTCGGCGAGTACCAGCTGACCTTCGACGACAAGCGGACGTCGGAGTCGGACGTGCGGGCGCTGGCCATCCTCTCGCCGCACCTGGCCGGATGGACCAGCCTGGCGGTGGCGCCGCGACTGGAGCGGTGCGTGGTGGACGACCCGGCCTACCTCGACTGCCGTACGCGCTCGCCGCAGTCGCCGAGCTTCCTCTGGAACGCGCGGATCAATCTCGAGCGGGGCAACGCCGCCCTCGGCCACGTGCGCAGCCTGCCGGCGCCCCCCGAGCTGGAGCCGGTCGTGAGCTGGCTGCAGCGTTCGCTGACCTTCAGCCTGTGGCTGGAAGAAACCAAGCTGGAATTCTTCCGCGCCAACGACGTCGCCGTGCTGCGCCGGCCCTACGAGGACGTCGACCCCGCCCGCGACTGCGGCGGCACCATCACCGACATCGCCCGGGCCGGTTCCCCCGACGCCCAGTTCGACCTGGTGGTGCTGCGCTGGCACAACTGCGTGAACAACCAGTACCGACGCAAGCTCGGGGAGTACCCGATACCCGCCTGGAAGCGCTTCCTCGCGGCCTGGCGCATCAACGAGCGCGTCGTCGAAGCCTTCCCCACCACGCCCCGCGACCAGACCCAGAGCCGGTAGTCCTCGCGTCCGACCACCGTCCATCCGGAGCGTGCGGTCTCGCCTCGCTGGCCCCGAGGGTCGGCCGCGCCGCGATGGCTCCGCCTGCACCACGCAAGCGGGGCTCGCTCGCCCCCCATCCCCCAGGGGGGCTGGGGTTGCGCCAGTCGGACGTCGGCGGCTCGCTCGCCCCGCCCCGAGAGAACGCGCGAGGCACGGCTCGCCATAAGCGGCGCCGCCGACCCTCGGGGCCAGCGAGGCGAGACCGCACGCTCCGGATGGACGGCGGTCGGACGCGGGTTGACTACGCGCTTGGTGAAACGCCGGCCTGCTGGGCCAGCTCGGCGGCGCGCGCGGCCCAGACCGGCGCGCCCATGGCCGTGAACTCGGCGTGGGCGGGCGTGACGTCGCGGGCGACGGCGTCGCGATCGCCGGTGGTCCACGCCACTTCGGCCAGGGCCAGGCGCGTGCGGGCGGCCAGGAAGCGGGCGCCGATGCGCTCGGCCACGGCCAGGGACTCGGTCAGCGCGCGGGTGGCCGCGGCCGGGTCGCGGCGGGCGCCGGCGACCAGCGCCTCGACCTCGCGCGCCTCCATGATGGCCGGCCCGAAGCTGAGCGCGCCCACGACGTCCATCCCGCGCCCGGCCACCGACTCGGCGCGAGTGGGATCGCCGAGCAGCGCGTGGGCGCGACCCTGCACCACCGTGAACCAGCCCTCGAGCTGCCGGAAGCCCAGGCGCCCGAACGCCTCGGCCGCTCGCTCCAGCAGCGGCAGCGCGGTGGTGGCGTCGCCCTTCTCCAGGTGGCTCGCGCCCAGGAAGCCCTCGGCCAGCGCGCGGCTCATGTCGTCGAAGGCCAGCTCGACGGCGCGCCGCCCCGCCTCGATGCCGGTCGCCCAGTCGCCGCGCGTCGCGTGGATCCAGCCGCTGGTCCACGCGGCCTGGCTGGCCAGCCGGCGATCGCGCAGCTTGTCGGCGATGGTGCTGGCCCAGGTGATCGAGTCGAGCGCCTCGTCGAAGCGACCGAGCAGCCCGTAGCTGAGGGCCCGGGCCCAGTGCGCCATCGCCAGCCACCAGCGTTCGCCGACGCCGTCCAGCAGCACCACGGCGCGGCGGCCATGATCCACGCCGCGCTGCAGGTCACCCATCCAGAACGACTCGCGGGCAAGGATGTACTCGGCCTTGCCCTCGGTGGCGGCGTCGCCGGCGCGGCGGGCCTCGGCCAACGCTAGCTCGGCGTGCTCGATGGCCCGCGCGCCATCGCCGAGGATGCCGAGCAGGGAGGCCAGGCGGAAATGGTACTGCGCGGTCAGCGACGCGTCGTCCACGCGCTCCACCAGGTCGCCCCGCGCCCGCAGGTCGGCGAGACCTTCTCGGGCCTGGCCGATCAGGAGCTGGGCCTGCGAGCGCTCGAGGGCCAGCTCGAGGACCACGCGGTCGCGGTCGGTCGTCAGGCGGATGGCGTGCGTCTCCGCCTCGCGCAGGGCGGCGACCGCCTCGACGTTGGCCGAGGCGCCCATCGCCCGCGTGGCCACGCGACGCAGCGCCTCCACCGCCTTGTCGGCGCGGGGCGTACGCGTCCAGTGGTAGGCCAGCGCCTCCCACTCGCGCTCCGCGCGCCCCTGGCCGGCCGACTCCAGCGTCTGCGCGGCGGTCTCGTGCAGCACGGCCCGATGGGCAGCCAGCAGGCTCTCGTAGGCCACTTCCTGCGTGAGTGCGTGGTTGAAGGCGTAGGCCGGCGCCCCGCCCGCGCTCAGCTCGTGCACGAAGTCCAGGCGAGCCAGCTCGGCGAGGTGCGCGGCCACCGACCCCGGGCCCTCCCACACCGTCTCCAGCAGCCGGCGAGGAAACTCGCGGCCCAGCACGGCGGCGGTCTGCAGCAGGCGCTTGGGCGCGGCCGGCAAACGATCCATGCGCGCGCTGAGCAGCGCACGCAGCGTGTCGGGCACGGCTGCGCTGATGTCGCCCTGGGCGGTGACGGCGCGGGCCAGCTCTTCCAGGAACAGCGGGTTGCCGGAGGCGCGATCGAGGATGCCGCGCGTGAGCGATTCCGGCAGCTGCGCGCTCGCCACCGCCTGCACCAGCGCGAGGCTGTCGCCCTCGCCGAGCGGGGCCAGCGTGATCGCCTCGGCGCCGGCCGGCTCCGGCCACTGGGGCTGCCAGTCGGGGCGATGGGTGGCGACGACGAGAATCGCAGCAGCGTCGAGCCCCGCCACCAGCGTGCCCAGATAGTCCTCCGAGGCTTCGTCGATCCAGTGCAGGTCCTCGACGACGACCAGCAGCGGCCGTCGGCGGCTGCCCTCGAGCAGCAGGCCGCGGAGCGTCTCGACCGTGCGCGCGCGGATGAACTCGACCGTGAGGTCCTCGAAGAGACCTTCGTTCTTGATCCCGAGCAGTCGCAACAGGAACGGCGCCCCCTCGTCGGCGGCGAGGCCGAGGTCGGTGAGGGTGGCCCGCACCTTGTGCACCACCGTCTCCGGCGGGTCGATCTCCTCGATCCCGCACTGCCCGCGCACGAGGTCGAGGATCGGCAGGTACGGGATGGCGGCGCCGTAGGCGCGACAGCGCGCCTCCAACGTGGTCAGCTCCGTCGTGCCCAGCGTGCGGCGCAGCTCGTAGAGCAGTCGCGACTTGCCGGCGCCGGCCTCGCCGATCACCCGCACGAGCCGGCCCGCTCCGGCCTGGGCCGCGGCCAGCAGCGCGCCCAGCCGCTGCAGCTCCGCGTCGCGACCCACGAAGCGTCCGAACGCGCGCTCGGCGGCGTGCTCGAAGGCCGAGCGACGCGGGGCGAGGCCGAGGACCTTGTAGGCCACCACCGGCTCACTACGTCCCTTGACGTCCATGGCGCCGGCCGCGGCCAGGCGCACGTCTCCACGCACCAGCCGCGCCGTCGCCTCGGCCACGAGAATCTCGGCGGGGGCGGCCGCCTGCTGCAGACGGGCGGCGACGTTGGTGGTGTCGCCGACGGCGGTGTAGTCCATGCGGAGGTTGTCGCCGATGGAGCCGACGACGACGAGGCCGGTGTTCAGGCCGATGCGCACGGTCAGCTCGGCTCCGGGGCCGAGGCCGGCGTAGGAGCGCCGGTCACGCAGCGCACGCCGGATGGCCACGGCGGCGCTGACGGCGCGGCGGGCGTCATCCTCGTGGGCGAGCGGGGCGCCGAACAGCGCCATGAAGCCGTCGCCCAGGAACTGGTTGATGGTGCCCTCGTAGCGGTGGACCTCGGCCAGCGCCAGCTCGAAGAAGCCGTTGAGCAGGGCGTGCATGCGCTCGGGCCCGACCCGCTCGGCCAGCGGCGTCGAGTTGGCGATGTCGCAGAAGAGGACGGTGACCTGCTTGTGCTCGCCCTCGAGCGCGGCCCGCGTGGTGAGGATGCGCTCGGCCAGGTGGCGCGGCGTGTAGGAGGCGGGCGACGCGAAGCCGGGCCGGGGGCGCAGGTCGCGGCCGCACTCCAGGCAGAACTTCGCGCTGTCGGGGAGCTCGGTCGCGCAGTTGGGACAGCGCATGCGGTGACCGTGGCGGCCCCGGCCGCTGGCGCCGGGGCCCGCGGCTATGCCAGGAACGACCTCAGCATCCAGGCCGTCTTCTCGTGCTTCTCGAGCAGGCCGGTGAGGAAGTCCGCCGTGCCGACGTCCTTGTACCGGTCGTTGACGGTGCCGACGTCGTCCCGCAGCGTCCGGATCAGGGCCTCGTGGTCGGCCAGCAGCGAGGCCAGCATCTCGCGGGCGGGCGGCACCACGCCGGGCTTCTCGCCAAGCCGGGCCTTTGTCTTGAACTCTTCCAGGGTGCCGAACGCCCGGCCGTCCAGCGCCCGCGTGCGCTCAGCGACCTCGTCGATGACCTCGTCCAGCGCCTCGTAGAGCGACTCGAAGAACTTGTGGAGGTCGTTGAACTGCAGTCCGGTCACGTTCCAGTGGTAGTTGCGCGTCTTGGTGTACAGCAGGAACTCGTCGGCCAGCAGGGTATTGAGGATCGCCACCACGCCGTGACGATTGTCGTCGGAAATGCCGATGTTCACGCTCATGCCCTCCTCCTTTGCCGTTGAGATGCTGGCCGCACGATCAAGGGTTCGACGCCATGCTACAGTGAGCCCGCCGGAGGCGCCAATGCAACTGCCCGAGCGCGTGACGATCTGCGAGGTGGGGACCCGGGACGGTTTCCAGATCGAGCCGGAGTTCATCGCGACGGACCAGAAGGTCGAGGTGGTGAATCGCCTGAGCGAGGCCGGCGTGCCCCGCATCGAGGTCACCTCGTTCGTCAGCCCCAAGGCCATCCCCCAGCTGCGCGACGCCGAGGCCGTGATGGCGGCCATCCGACGGCGGCCCGGCACCCGCTACGCCGCGCTGGTGCCCAACGACAAGGGCGCCTCGCGGGCGGTCGACGCCGGCGTGGACGCCATCCACACCGTCGTCTCGGCGAGCGAGAGCCACAACCTGGCCAACGTCAACATGACGATCGCCGAGTCGATCGAGAAGCTCCGGGCCGTGGGCCAGATCGCGACGCGGGCCGGGGTGCCGCTGCAGTGCGGCATCTCGACCTCGTTCGGTTGCCCGTTCGAGGGCGACGTGCCGGTCGACCACCTGGAAGGGGTGGTGGCCCGGCTGGTCGACCTCGGCGCCCGCGGCATCGGCCTGGCCGACACCACCGGCATGGCGAATCCGCGGCAGGTGGCGGGCGTTCTGGAACGATTGCTCCCGCGCTTCCCCGGCATCGAGTGGACGCTGCACACCCACGACACCCGCGCGATGGCGATCCCCAACATCCTGGCCGCCATGCAGCTCGGCGTGACGCACTTCGACGCGTCGATCGGCGGCCTCGGTGGCTGCCCGTTCGCGCCCGGCGCCTCCGGCAATGTCTGCTCCGAGGACCTCGTGCACTGCCTGCACGCGATGGGGGTGGCCACCGGCATCGACCTCGATCGTCTCGTCGACGTCTCCCGTCAGGTCGAGCAGCATCGTCGGCCGCCCGCTGCCCGGGCAGATCGTGAAGGCGGGGCCGTCCACGCGCCGCTATCCCGTGCCCGACGGCGTTGCCGGCCGGCTCGCCGGCGCGACGGGGGCGGGTCGGTAGTCGAAGCGTGTCGAGCAGCGCTCGATGACCAAGCGTGCGCAACGCATGCTGGCGGTGATGGACCGGGCCACCCTGCTCTGGCACATCCCCAACGTCGGGCGCGCCAAGGGACGCGTGATCCGGCGGCTCATCGACCGGCACCGGCCCAAGCGCGCACTCGAGCTCGGCTCGCTGCTCGGATACTCGGCCATCCTCATCGCCGGCTCGCTGCCCCCGGGCGGCCGGTTGACGTGCCTGGAGGCCAACGACTACCTCGCAAAGTTCGTCAAGGCCAACGCCGAGGCGGCGGGTCTGGGCAAGCGCGTCCGGGTCGTGGTCGGTGACGCGCTGCGGGCGATTCCCCTGCTGCCCGGCCGCTTCGATTTCGTCCTCATCGACGCGCGCAAGGAGGACTACCTCGATTACCTGCGTCAGCTCGAGCCCAAGCTCGGCGCCGGCGCGGTCGTCGTGGCCGACAACACCGGCGTCTTTCGTCGCGACGTGGCGCCCTACCTCGAGTACGTGCGCGATCCCGCTGGGGTGTGGCAGTCACGCGAGCACGACTTCGGCGACGACGCCATGGAAGTCTCCGTCCGCAAGTAAGGAAACCCTGCATGCGACTGGCTGCGTATCTTTCCCCCGGGGGCGATCTGGCTGCGGGTGTCGATCTCGCCAAGCGGGCCGAGGCGCTCGGCTACGACAGCGTGTGGGTCACGCACGGCCTCGGCCGCGACTCGTTCCTGGTGCTGGCGGCCTACGGTGCCGCCACCTCGCGGATCGGGCTCGGCAACGGCGTGGTGCCCATCTATCCACGCCACCCCGTCACCATGGCCCAGGCCACGCTCACCCTCTCGGAGATGACGGGCGGACGCTTCCGGCTCGGCATCGGCGTGAGCCATCGGGCCTCGATGGAGACGATGCTGGGCGTGCCGGTCGTGGAGCCGCTGGCCGTGATGCGTGAGTACGTGGCCGTGCTGCGCGGCGCCCTCGGCGCCGGCGCCGCCTTCGAGGGCAAGCACTTCCGCGTGCACTGGAGCCTGGCGCTGCCCACGCGGCCTCCGGCCTCCCCCATTTTACTGGCCGCCCTCGGCCCCAAAATGTGCGAGCTGGCCGGCGAGATCGCCGATGGCGCCATCCTGTGGCTGTGCACGCCCGACTACGTGCGCGACGTGGCGCGGCCTGCCATCGAGCGGGGCCGGCGCCGGGCGGGCAAGACGCTCGAGGGCTTCGAGATCGTCGCCGCCGTTCCCCTGGCCGTCGCCGACGACGCGGCGGGGGCCCGCACCGCGTTCCGCACCGAGCTGGGCCGCTACGCCTCGCTGCCGTTCTACCGCGCCATGATGGAAGCCAGCGGGCTGGGGGAGGCACTGCAGGTCTACGACCGCGAGGGCACCGTGCCGGAGGCGATGGCAACCGCTCTCGGCGGCGTCGGTGACGCGGCCGTTGCCCGTGCGTATCTGGAGGCGTACCGCAAGGCCGGCGTGACGTTGCCGGCCGTCCGTCCCATCACCTTTCCCGACGCGCCGTGGTATCGACGGACGCTGGAGGAGGCCGCGGGATGGTGATCACCCGGGGCCGCGGTCGGCTGAATAGCGGCTGGGGGCCGGACGTCCAAGCGGCTGACGGGAGGGAGTCGGATATGCGACTGGCTCGGGTTCTGGCACTCGCGTTCGCCGTGCTGGCCTTGCCGGCGCTGGCCCTGGGGCCCGCCGAGGCGACCGACCTGGCCCCCAAGCCCGGGAGCTTCAATAACCCCCCGGCCCCGCCGCCGGCGCGGACACCCTCCATGCTGCGGGGTGGTGATCCGGGCCTGCTGCGCTCCGACAACGATCGCCGTGATGACAGGCGCCCCCATCACCCCGGCCACAATCGTCCAGTCTTCGTCGTCCCCCAGACCGTCTTCGTGACACCGGGCCGGTGCTGGCAGCCGGGGTACTGGACGTACCAGTGGGTCCCCCAGACCTACACGTACAGCACCTGGGTGGCCGGACAGTGGTCGCCGGACGGTTACTGGATCGACGGTCACTACGCGCCCAGCCAGTACAGCACCGGCTACTACCACCCGCTCTGGGTCGAGGGCTACTACAGCGGTTGCTGAGTGACGGCCCGGGCCTGCGATAATACGCGGGCCCATGGACGCCCTCCTCACGCTCGACGGGCTCGTCGCCCTCCTCACCTTGGCCGCGCTCGAGATCGTTCTCGGCGTCGACAACCTCGTCTTCATCTCGATCGTGACCGGCCGGCTGCCGGCCGCCCAGCAGCCGCTGGCCCGCAAGCTGGGGCTCGGGCTGGCCCTGGGCTCGCGCCTGCTCCTGCTCTTCACGATCTCGTGGATGATGGGGCTCACCCAGCCGCTGTTCCGCATCCCCTTCGGCAGCGACATCTCCGGGCGTGATCTCATCCTCCTGCTCGGCGGTCTCTTCCTCATCGCCAAGGCGACGTGGGAGATCTACGACAAGGTCGAGGCGGAGGAGCACGACGCGGCGGGCGGCGGCGCGCGACGCAGCTTCACCTCGGTCGTGGTGCAGATCATGGTGCTCGACGTCGTCTTCTCGCTGGACTCGGTGATCACCGCGATCGGCATGGTGAACAACCTGCCGATCATGGTGACGGCCATCCTCATCGCCATGGCGGTGATGCTGTTCGCGATGGAGCCCGTGAACGGTTTCATCGAGCACCACCCGAGCCTCAAGATCCTGGCCCTGGCCTTCCTGATCCTGATCGGCGTCCTCCTGGTGGCCGACGGCTTCGGCCAGCACGTGCCCAAGGGCTACATCTACTTCGCCATGGCCTTCTCGCTTGGCGTCGAGCTGCTGAACATCCGCTACCACCGCAAGCGCCGTCCCCGCGCGTCCTAGTGCGGCGCTACGTCATTGCCCGACTGGCCCAGTCTGCGCTGGTCGTCCTCATGTCACTGTCGGCGGTGTTCGGCATGGTGCGGCTGGGGGGCGACCCGGTGCTGCTGTTCCTGCCCATGGATATCCAGAGCAAGGATGTGGAGGAGTTCCGGCAGCGGCTGGGCTTCAACGACCCGCTGCTCGTGCAGTACGGGCGCTTCATGGGCGGCGCGTTGCGCGGCGACTTCGGCGAGTCTCTGCGCTACCGGCGCCCCGCCCTGGGCCTGGTCCTCGAGCGGCTGCCCGCCACGCTGCTGCTGGCCGGCAGCGCCATCGCGCTGACACTGGTGGTCGCCGTGCCGCTCGGCGTGCTCACGGCGGTGCGGCGCGACACGCTCGTCGATCACCTCGGCACCGTGGCCACCGTGCTGGGCCAGGCCACGCCGGGCTTCTGGCTCGGGCTCATGCTGATCTACGTCTTCGCCGTGCAGCTCCGCTGGCTGCCGACCGGCGGCACCGGCACCGTGGCCCACCTGATCATGCCGTCGGTGGTGCTGGCCGCCTTCTTCGCGGCCCGCGTCGCTCGGCTGACCCGTTCGGCCACGCTCGACGTGCTCAACGAGGAGTTCATCAAGACGGCGCGAGCCAAGGGGCTGGGCGAAGGGCGCGTGATCGGCAAGCACACGCTGCGCAACTCGGCGATCCCGATCGTGACGCTGGCCGGGCTGGAGGCGGGCCAGCTCCTCGGCGGTGCCGTCATCGCCGAGACGATCTTCGCGTGGCCGGGGTTGGGCCGCCTCACCGTGCAGGCGCTGCTCAACCGCGACTTCCCGGTCGTGATGGCCGCCGTGTCGTTCACCTCGATCGTCTACACGCTGATGAATCTCGCCGTCGACCTCGCCTACGGCTGGCTCGACCCCCGCATCCGTATCCGATCAGCGTGAGCAGACAGATCCGGCCCGTTTCTCGAACAGCCCACCCACGCCCCTACCCGGGCAAGCGGCCCCCGCGACAACAGTGAAGAAAGCGCTGGGCCTCGCCCTCACGCTCGCCGCCCTCATCGCCGCCGTCGCCGCGCCGTGGCTGGCGCCGCACGATCCGCTGCGCGCGCGACTTCGCGGCGAGCCTCAAGCCGCCGGGCTCGCCCGGACCACCCGCTCGGCACCGATCAGCTCGGGCGCGACCTGCTGGCCCGCGTGCTCTACGGCGCCCGCCTCGCCCTCTTCATCGGCGTGTGCACCGTGGTCGTGACCGCGATCGTCGGGGGCTTCCTGGGCCTGGTGGCCGGCTTCGTCGAGCGGTGGCCGTCGGCGGTGCTCATGCGGCTGGCCGACGTGCAGCTGTCGTTCCCGTTCATCCTGCTGGCGCTCACCATCAACGCGATCGTCGGCCTCGGCCTGCGCAACATCATCCTCAGCCTGGCGGCGGCCGGGTGGGTCGTCTATGCCCGGGTGGTGCGGGGCGAGGTCCTGTCGGTGAAGCAGCGCGACTTCGTGCAGGCCGCCGCCGCGCTGGGGGTGGGCCGGGGCCGCCTGCTGTTCCGCCACATACTGCCCAACGTGGCGCCGTCGATCATCGTCGTCTCCAGCCTGCAGTTCTCGCAGTTCATCGTGGCCGAGGCGGCCATCAGCTTCCTGGGCTTCGGCGTGCAGCCGCCGACGCCGGCCTGGGGCAGCATGCTGAGCGAGAGCCGCGACTTCCTGTACGTGGCCTGGTGGCTGGCCGCCTTCCCCGGCGCCGCCCTCGCCCTCACCGCCCTCGGCGTCAACCTGCTCGGCGACTGGCTGCGCGACACGCTCGATCCCAAGCTGCGCGTCTGACGGAGGGACGGCCATGGATTTGGTGGGATTCTTCCTCGGACTGCACGCCGCCACCCACGCCGGCGATGTCGGGGGCGGTCCGGCCGGATCGGAGCGATGGCTGGGTGGACTCTCCGATGACCAGCTCCGGCTGCGTCCCGCCGCCGGGGTCAACTCCTTGGCGTGGCTGCTCTGGCACATGGCGCGGACGGAGGACGTCGCGGTCAACCTCGTGGTGGCCGGCCGCGCCCAGGTGTTCGACGACGACTGGGCACGACGGATGCGAGTGTCCCGGCGCGACATGGGCACCGGCATGACGGCAGACGAGGTGGCGGAGCTGAGCGACGGCGTCGACGTTGCCGCCGTGCGCGCCTATCGATCCGCCGTCGGGATCCGCACCCGCGAGGTCGTCCAGACGCTTGGGCGCGAGGCCTGGGACGAGACGCTCGGCCTCGAGGACACGACGCGGGCCGCCGCGGCCGGCGCGTTCGGGCCGAACGACGAGTGGACCGACGGCGTCGGCCATCGCCCCTGGCAGGGTCACAGCCGCGGACATCAGCTCGGCCAGACGGCCATCCGACACAACACCGCGCACATCGGCGAGGCCATCACCGTCCGGGGGCTGGCCGGACTGGGTCTCGGCGTTTGACGTGACGCGCGCTACACTACGAGCCCCAACCACTTCAGCAGCAGGGAGAAGCCTCATGGTCACCAGGCGTCGTCTCGTCATGGTCGTGCTCGCGGTTGTCGCCCTCACCGGGAGCGCCGCCCCCGCCCTCGCCCAGGACCGCACGAAGACCAAGGAGATCGTGGTCGGGCTCGGTGCCGAGCCCCGCACGATGCTCGGTGTGATGATCGTGGACTGGACGACCAACAACATGCTCGAGCACATCTACGACCGCCTGCTCGACCGCGACGCCAAGACCTTCAAGCCCAAGCCGATGCTGGCCGAGAGCTGGAAGATCGTCAACGACACGACGTGGGAGTTCAAGCTTCGCAAGGGCGTGAAGTTCCACAACGGCGAGCCCTTCACGGCGGCCTCGGTCAAGGCCACCATCGACTGGGCGATCGACCCCGCCACCAAGAGTCACTTCGCCTCGGCTGCCTACTGGGGGCTGGTGAAGGAGGTCCAGGTCGTCGACGACTACACCGTCCGCTTCGTCACCAAGGGGCCCTGGCCGAACCTGGTGGACAGCGCGGCCTCGACCAACTCGCTGATCATGCCGGCCAAGGCGCTCAAGGAGCTGGGCCCGGCCAAGCTGGCCGAGAAGCCGATCGGCACCGGTCCGTTCAAGTTCGTCGAGTGGAAGCGTGACGAGCGGCTGGTCCTGGAGCGGAACGCCGATTACTGGCAGGGCCCGGCCGACGTGAGCCGGGTGACCTTCCGCTTCATCCCCGAGTTCAGCGCGCGAATGGCGGCCCTGCTCTCGGGCGAGATCGACGTCATGAAAGACGTGCCGCCCCACGCCGTGGAGGCGATCGAGAAGAGCGGCCGCGCCAAGCTGCGCGCCACCGTGTCCTCACGGATCAACTACCTGGCCCTGGTGAACCTCAAGCCCGGCCCGATGCAGGACGTGCGCGTGCGGCGCGCCATGAACCACGCGGTCGACGTGGACGAGCTGATCAAGCAGGTGCTCAAGGGGCGGGCCACGCGCATGTGCGGCCCCCTGGCTCCGGCCAACGTCGATTATTCGCCGGTCGAGTGCTACAAGCACGACCCCGCCCGCGCCCAGGCGCTGTTCAAGGAGGCGGGTGTCGACCCCACCAAGCTCGCGCTGACGCTCGACACGCCGTCGGGCCGCTACCCGCTCGACAAGGACGTCTCGCTGGCGATCGGGGCGCAGCTCCAGCGGCTCGGCATCAAGACCAACGTGGTCGTGAACGAGTGGGGGACGCACCTGGACAAGATCAAGAACCGCAACACCGGCGAGCTGTTCTTCCTGGGCTGGGGCCCGGCCCTTCACGGCCAGGGCACGATGCAGCCGCTGTTCCTCGCCGACCAGACGTACTCGTCGTACGGCAACAACAAGGTGATCGACGACAAGATCGCCCGGGCCCAGACGCTGCTCGACCCCAAGGCTCGCGCCGAGGCCTACGCCGACCTCCAGAAGGTGGTGCACGACGAGGCGCCCTGGGTCTTCCTGTGGCAGCAGCACGACATCTACGGCGTGGCCCAGACCGTCGAGTGGACACCGCGCGCCGACGAGAAGGTCTGGATGTACGACGCCAAGATCGTGGCCCGATAGGCGAACGGAATGAGTATCACCGTTTTCACGAACGCGTTCCTGATCGACTGCACGGGGGCGGAGCCCGTCGAGGGGGCCACGGTCGTGGTCGAGGACGATCGCATCAAGGAGGTCGTGACGGGGGGCCGGGTGGGCGCCCTGCCGGGCCGGGTGACCACGCTGGACCTGGCCGGCAAGACGCTGATGCCGGGCCTCACCGACGCCCACGTCCACATCTGCGCGGTGACCGAGAACATCACCGACCAGCATCGGCACTACCCGCCCTCCTACATCGCCGCCCGGGCGATGCAACGCGCCCACGAGTGCCTGATGCAGGGGTTCACGACCGTGCGCGACGCCGGCGGCGCCGACTACGGCTTCCGGATGGTCCTGGAGGAGGGCCACTTCGTCGGTCCCCGCCTGCTCGTGTCCGGCCGCTACATCTCGCAGACCGGTGGCCACGGCGACAAGCGGCGCCGCTCGGAGTGGACCGACCCCATCGACTGCTGCGTGGGCATGGTCGGCTTCATCGCCGACGGTCCCGACGAGGTCCGCCGGGCCGCCCGCGAGAACATCCGCCGCGACGTCGACCAGATCAAGATCATGGCCTCGGGTGGCGCCATGTCGCCCTCCGACGAGCTCGACACCACGCAGTACACCGTGGCCGAGATGCGGGCGGCGGTGGAGGAGGCCCAGGCCGTCGGCAAGTACGTCCTCAGCCACGCCTACTCCGACACGGCCGTGCGCCGGGCCATCGAGGCCGGCGTGCGCTCGATCGAGCACGGCAACCTCATCCGGGAGACGGCTGCCCAGGCCATCAAGGACGCCGACGCCTTTCTGGTGCCCACGATGGTCACCTACGAGGCCATCTTCCGCGAGGGCAAGCGCTACGGCATCGGCGATCACCAGATCGCCAAGATCGACCTCGCCCGTCAGCAGTCGATCCAGGGACTGACCTACGCCTACAAGGCTGGCTGCAAGATCGGCTCGGGCTCCGACCTGCTCGGCGACATGGCCACCCAGCGCGCCGTCGAGTTCGAGCTGAAGGGCCAGGTGATGAAGCCGATGGAGGTGCTGCTGTCGGCGACGAAGGTCAACGCCGAGCTGTTCCGGATGTCGCACCTGATCGGCAGCGTGGAGCCGAACAAGTACGCCGACCTGATCGTGGTGGAGGGCAACCCGCTCAAGAACCTGAGAGCGTTCCAGAACCAGGACAACCTGAAAGTCATCATGAAGGGCGGCCGTGTCTACAAGCAAACACTCTGACCTGATCCTCGACCAGTTCACGCGACAGGCGGTGCCGTTCGCCACCGCCGCCGTCATCAAGGACGAGGCGGCGCTGCGGCTGCTGGTGGAGTTCAGCGGAGCCGGCCCGGCCGACACCGTGCTCGACGTGGCCTGTGGTCCCGGCCTCGTCGTGTGCGCGTTTGCCAAGGTGGTCCGGCACGCCACCGGCATCGACCTGACCCCGGCCATGCTGGACCGGGCCCCGGGTGCACGCGACCGAGCAGGGCGTGGGCAACGTCACCTGGCGGCAGGGCGACGTGCTGCCGCTGCCGTGGGCGGACGGCACCTTCACGATCGTCACCGCGCGCTTCGCGTTCCACCACTTCCTCGATCCCTTGGCCGTGCTGCGCGAGATGACGCGCGTGTGCGCGCCGGGCGGGACTGTGCTGGTGGCCGACAGCGCGCCGGCGGCGGCCAAGGTGGACGCCTTCAACCGGATGGAGCTCCTGCGCGATCCTTCCCACACGCGGGCGCTGCCCCTGGCCGAGCACGTCGAGCTGTTCCGCCGGGCCGGGCTGCCGGTCCCGCGCACGACCGAGTACCGGCGCGAGGGCGTCCTGGAGGGGCTGATCGCGCGGTCGTTTCCCGGGCCGGGCGACGCCGACCGCATTCGCGCGATCTTCGCCGAGTCGCTCGCCGACGACGCGCTCGACATGCAGGTCCGCCGCGAGGGCGATCGCATCGTCTTCGGCGGCTATCCGGTGGCCGTGCTGGCCGCTCGCAGGAGCTGACCATGCGCATCGTCGACCTGAGCTTCCCGATCAAGCCGCACTTCCGCTGGAAGGTCGAGCCGGTCCTGCGCAGCTCGCACGCCCGCGGCGACAACTTCCAGTCCACGGTGCTGACGATCTCCTGCCACGCCTACACCCACGTCGACGCGCCGGTGCACTTCCTGCCCGGCGATCGCGACATGGCCTCGATGCCGGTCGATCAGTGGATCGGCCCCGCCGCCGTGGTCGACCTCACCCACCTGGGCGACAACGGCGAGGTCTCGGCCGCCGAGCTGGACCGCCACGCCGGTCACGTCCGGGCCGGCGACATCGTCCTGCTGTGGACCGACTGGCCGAAGAAGGTCGACGTGGCCACCGAGAAGTTCTGGAAGGACGCGCCCTACACCGGCCAGAGCGCCTGCGAGTGGCTGGTGGCCCGGCGCGTGAAGGCGGTCGGCTACGACTACCCGCCCGACTACACGGTCCGCACCGGCATCTTCTCGCCCGGCACCAAGGTCCCGCGCGAGGAGTGCACAACCCACCACATCTTCTTCCCGGCCGGCATCACGGTGATCGAGTACCTGACCAATCTCGACCAGATCCGGGCGCCGCGCTGCCAGTTCACCGCGCTGCCGCTGCGGATCGAGGGCGCCGACGGCTCCCCCGTGCGGGCGATCGCCTTCGTCGACTGACGCACTCGCCCGCCGCCGGCTGCCACCGGCCACCCGACGTACAATGGTCGGGTGAGCGACTTCGATCTCCGCCTGGCCCCGATGGCCGGCATCACCAACGCGCCGTTCCGCCTCGTGTGCCGCGAGAGCGGCGCCGGCCGGCTGACCACCGAGGAGATCGACGCCCACGCCTACGTGCGCGACAACGGCAAGACCGAGATGCTGACGCGCTACCTGCCCGGGGAACGGCCGCTGGTGATGCAGCTGCTGGGCTGCGACCCCGACATGCTGGCCGAGGCGGCCCGGCGGCTGGAGGCCACCGGGGCCGACGGCATCGACCTCAACATGGGCTGTCCGGTCCGCAAGATCGTGACCAAGGGCCACGGCTCCGCGCTGATGCGCGACCCGCTCGCCGCCGCCGTCATCTTCCGCACGATGCGCAAGGCGGTGCGCGTCCCCTTCACCGTCAAGATGCGGGGCGGCTGGGACGACCTCACGATCAACGCGGTCGAGATCGCCCGGCTGGCCGAGAGCGAGGGCGTGGACGCGGTCACCGTGCACCCTCGCACGCGCTCGCAGCTGTTCACCGGGCAGGCGCCGTGGGAGATCATCGCCGCCGTGGTGGCGGCGGTGCGCATCCCGGTCACCGGCAACGGCGACGTGCACAGCCTCGACGACGCCCGGGCCATGGTGGCGGCCACGGGCTGCGCGGCCGTCATGATCGGCCGCGGCGCCCTGGGAGCGCCGTGGATCTTCCGCGGCGCACCGGCCGGCCGTGAGGAACGGGCGGCCACCATCGCGCGACACATCGCCCTCATCCAGGCCCACCTGCCCGAGCGCATGGCGCTGGTGCAGCTCAAGAAGCACCTGGCCTGGTACTCGGCCGGGCTGCCCGGCTCGGCGGCGGTGCGGCTGCGGCTCTTCGAGTCGGCCTCGGCGGCGGAGACGTGCGAGCGGTTCTGGGCGCTGTGGACGGCGTGACCCAGCGCTGGTTCGAGGACTTCAGCGTTGGCGACCGCTTCGGAAGCCCGGGCCGGACGCTGACCGACGCCCACTTCATGTTCTTCGCGGGGATGACGGGCGACGCTCATCCGATCCACTACGACGACGAGTACGCCCGGCACACGCGCTTCGGCCGGCGGCTGGCCCACGGCCTGCTGCTGACCTCGCTGACCGCGCTGGGTGCCTCGACGCTGGCGCCGACCCTCGAGCACTCGATCGTCGCCTTCGTGGAGCAGACCACGCGCTTCCGGGCCCCCGTCTTCATCGGCGACACGGTCAAGCCCGATCACGAGGTGGTCGGGCTGGAGCGCAAGCGCTCGGCCGGGTTGCTGACGCTTCGGGTGACGCTGACCAACCAGCGCGGCGAGACCGTGCTGGAGGGCGAGCACCGCTACCTGATCGCCTACCGCCCGGCCGCCTGAGGCGCGGCGACGCCGAGCCGCCAGCCGAGCCAGCCGATCCCGACCAGCAGCGCGATCACCACCGCGATCGCCGAGGCCCGCGAGACGCCCGACAGCAACGCCAGGGTCGTACTCGACAGCCCCGTGAAGGCCAGCCCGACCACCGGCAGCACCGGTGCCCCACACCCGACGACGCTGCACGGCCCCGTCGACAGGCCCAGCACACTGACGCCGGCTCCGACGGCGCCCCCCGCCCGGCCCGAGCCCGCCGACCAGCCGGCTCGGCCGCCGGCCCGGCGCTCGAGCCAGAGCGCGACGTAGACCGCCGCCAGCAGCGCGGTGACCACGAACCGACCGACGTCGGCGCCGTCGACCGCGAAGCCCCACTCCGGCTGGCCGTACGGTCCATCGGCCGAGAACCAGAAGAGCGCCACCCGCGAAAGGAAGTCGAGCTTGTCCGGCCACGGGGTGGGCGAGCTCAGATACTCGGGCAGCCGCTTGAGGAACGGGTTGAAGGTGAAGTACGTCCACGGGGTGCGGACCACGGAGAGCAGCAACGGGGGCACGAGCACATCGAGCGCGAGGACGCCCACGAACGTTAGCGCGGCGGTGCCGGGGCGGGTGCGGACACCGCGTCCGATTCCCCGCGCGATCGACCGCACCGCGCCGGCGAGGCGGCTCAGCATGCGACCCATTATAGGGGCCGCCTTGACAATTGGTCAGACCGCATGCTACTGCCTGACCCACGCGGTAGAGAATGGATCGTCGCGAGACACCCGCGCTCACCCAACGGAGGGACACATGGCGGAAGTGAATCGACGTGATTTTCTGGCAGGCATCGGCGTCACGATGGGTGCGTCCCTGGCGGCCCTGCCGGGGCTGCCGTCCGTCGGTATCGCCCACGCCCAGGGCACCCCGAAGGGCACCATTCCCGACACGCCCTACAAGATCGGCCACATGACGTTCTTCACGGGGCCCGCGGCCGTGCTAGGCGAGCCGATGTTCAAGGGCCAGCAGCTCGCTGCCGAGGAGATCAACGCGGCCGGCGGCCTGCTCGGCAAGCGCAAGATCGAGCTGCTCAAGGCCGACGAGAACGCCGGCACCGACGCCAACGTGAAGGAGATGCGGCGGCTGAAGCTGTCGGAGAAGATCGACTTCTTCTGCGGCATCACCTCGTCCGGCAACACGCCGGCTCTCGGCCCCGTCGCCGAGGAGCTCAAGCTCCTGACGATGTTCGTCGACGGCTGCACCGACTTCCTGTTCGACAAGGCGGTGCCCAACCCGCACTACGTGTTCCGCACCACCAACATCCAGTCGGCCGACGGCGTGACCACAGCCCTCGCCATCGCCCAGACGTGGCCCAAGGCCAAGCGCATCGCCCACATCCACCCCGACTACTCCTACGGCCGCAACGCCTTCGACCACGTCAAGATCGTCATGAAGAAGCTGATGCCGCAGGCGGAGATCGTCTCCGAGGGCTGGCCCAAGCTGGGCACCACGGACTTCTCCTCGCACATCACCAAGGCCATCTCGTCCAAGCCCGACCTCGTCGTGTCCTCGGTGTGGGGCGGCGACTACGTGGCGCTGTACAAGCAGGCCTTGCGCTACGGCATGTTCCAGAAGGCGAAGTTCGCCACCACGCTGGCGCTCGGCGTGGCGCCGCACGCGCTCGGCAAGGACCATCCGGAGGGCGTCATCGCCGGCGTGCACAGCAACTATCACTTCACGTACCCCGCCGGCGACCGGTGGCCGTACAACAAGACGTTCGTGGAGAAGTACCACAAGCGGTTCAGCGAGTACCCGAACTTCCAGGCCGAGGGCGGGTACACAACGACCTACATGCTCAAGGCCGCCATCGAGAAAGCCAACCGGCTGGTCGGCGGCTGGCCCGAGGATGACGCCGTCATCGCCATGCTGGAGGGCATGATGCTGGCCGGCCCCGCCGGCTACATCTACATCCGGCCCGACAACCACCAGGGCTACAAGGACGCGCTGATCGGGTTCAGCAAGAACACCGACGAGTACCCGTTCCCGATCCTGGACCCGGCCCGCATCATCACGATCCCCATCCGCTCCATCACGGCGCCGCCCGGCTGGCCGAAGGGCGAGCCGACCTCGACGTACACTTGGATCGACAAGACCTGGCCGACGATCAAGGTCTGAGCCACATCGCGACGGGGGCCGGGCCGCGCCGCTCGGCCCCCGTCGTCCGTCTGTGAGGATCCTCACCGTCGTCCTGGCCGCGCTCCTGCTCGCTCCGCTCGCGTGGGCGGGCCACGAGCTGACGTTCTATCCGGCGTTCTATCCCCAGGAGGTCACCGTTCGCTGGGTCGAGCCGCGCGCGGCCGGCGCGCTCCTCGTAAAGAACGCGCTGCACGCCTACGCCGGCGCCGACCCGTTCCCAGCCGGTGCGCCCGAGAAGATTCGCCACGCCGAGTCGCTGCGAGGCTGGGTGGTCCTGACCTTCCGGCGGCCGGCCGGTGAGGCCGAGCCGCGGTGTGCCGCCGGGGCCGCCGTCGTCAGGGCCCTCGGCGGCACCGCGACGTTCATCGCGCATCCGTGGCCGGTGACGCCCTACCACGCCGATTACGTGCACCAGTACGACCTCGCGCAGCGGGCGGGCGAGCGGGCCGCGAGCCCGGTGCCGAGCGTGCGGGCCGCCGGTCCGCTCGCCCGCGCGCTGGCCGGCGCCGGCATCACCGTGGCCGACACGGCCGACGCCATCGTCGAGGAGATCACGCTGCGCTCGCTGCTCGACGGGGTCGAGACGCGCCTGGCCGGCTGGCACGGCCCCGCCTGGCTGAAGGAGGGCTGGTTCCACGCCTGGCTGCTGCAAGCGCCGGCCCTGTCGCCGGCGTCACGCCGCGCGGCCGAGGAGACGTTCCGCCTGCGCGCCGAAGGCGCGCCGCTGGCGGCCGCCGAGCGCATCAACCTCGAGCGCCGCCTGGTGAGCCAGGCCACGGCCGGCTGCGAGCGCGTGGTCCTCGGCTACACGCTCCGACGGGAGGCGCTCAACGACGATTACGCCGAGGGCGTGGAGAATATCGCGGTCGACTCGCAGGCCGGCGTCGACTCACCGATCTTCCTGCGCACGGTGAAGCTCAAGGACTTCCCGTGGAACGGCTGGCTCCACGTCGGCGTCGAGGGCGGCGCCCGGGCGGCGTGGAATCCCGTCGCCGGCTTCACCGACGCGGCCGGGCGGGCGGTCTGGGCCGCCGTCGGCGATCCGGCCCTGCTGCCCGACCCCGACCGCGCGCGCTTCGTCCCCAACCGGGCGCGGCCGCAGTCGGTCGAGGACGGCGGCGAGGTCCCCGGCGACGCGCTGGTCCCGGCCGGCGGGGCGCTGAGGCCGGCCGGCGCCGGCGTCACGGCGCGCACGAAGATCGTCTACCGGGTGCTGCTGTCGAACCTCCACGACGGCCAGCGGATGAGCGTGGCCGACATCCTCTATCCCTATGCCTTCGCCTCCCGGTGGGGCGTGAGCGGTGGCCGCGACTACGACCCCGAGGTCGACCGGTCCAGCGCGACCCTGCGGGAGGCGCTCGCCGCGGTGAAGGTCGCGCGGGTGGACACCGAGGTGCGGGAGATCGGCGAGCTGCACCTCTTTTACCAGGTGCCGCTGGTCGAGGTCTATCTCAAGCCGGCGGTCGACCCGCGCTACGCCGCCACGCTGGCGCCGCCGTGGAGCCCGGTGCCGTGGCACGTGCTGGCGTTGATGGAGCAGGCGGTCGCCCGGGGGCTGGGCGCGTTCTCCGAGCGCGAGGCCCGGCGCCGCGGTGTGCCGTGGCTGGACCTCGTGCGGGACGTCCGCACCCGGGCCGCGCTGGCGCCGATCGTCGCCGATCTCGAGCGGCGCGCGTGGGTGCCGGAGGCGCTGCGCGGCCTCGTCGCGCCCGACGAGGCGCGCGAGCGGTGGCGTGCGCTACGGCAGTTCCAGCGCAAGACGGGCCACGTCCTCGTCACCGCCGGGCCCTACCAGGTCGGGCGGGTCACCGCGGAGTCGGTCACGCTGCCGGTCTTCCGCGACTTCACGTATCCGCTCGGCGTGGGCTCGTTCGACCAGTTCGCCCTGCCCACGCGCGCCTACATCCGCGCCGTCGAGCGCAAGGGCGACCGGCTCGAGATCCAGGCCGACGTGGAAACCGTCGAGAAGGCCGGGCGCTCGTATAAGATCGTGCGCGGACCGTTCCAGCCCCGGCCGCCCGGCGAGGCGACCCGGGAACCGCTGACGGCCCACTGGACGGTGGTCGGTCCCGGCGACGAGGTCGTGGCCGCCGGCGCCGCACGCGACGTGCAGGCCGGACGGCTCGTCGTCGATCTGCCCGGGCGGCTCAAGCCCGGCGCCTACCGCGTCGTGCTGGCGCTGGCGCTCAACGGCAACCTCGTAAACCCGGAGGTGAAGGTGCTCCCGTATCGCGTGGGCGACTGATGGACACCATCGTCATCCACGGCCTCAACGCCCTGCTCTATGCCTCGGTCCTGTTCCTGATCGCGGGCGGACTGAGCCTCATCTACGGCGTCATGCGCATCGTGAACCTCGCCCACGGCAACCTCTACGCGTTCGGGGCCTACGTCACCGCCTGGATCGTGGGCGGGGTGGCCGTCCGCCTCCAGGCCGGCGGGGGCGAGCCATCCACCCTGCTGCTGCTGGTGCTGCTGCCGGCCGGGGCCGTGGCCGCCGCCGCCGTCGGGGCCGTGCTGGAGCCCACCCTGCTGCGGCCGTTCTACAAGCGGGCCGAGGAGTATCAGCTGCTGGTGACCTTCGGCCTGCTGATGATCATCGACGACGTGATCCGCTTCCTGTGGGGCCCCTATCCGCTGTCGGCCAGCGTGCTGTTCGAGAACTTCGGCAGCGTGACCATCGGCGAGTCGATCTACCCGACCTACAACTTCCTCGTCATCGCCGTGGGCGGGCTCGCCGCCGTCTTCCTGTGGGCCTTCATCTACCGCACACGCTTCGGGGTGGTGCTGCGGGCGACGTCGCAGGACATGCGCATGTCCTCGGCCCTCGGCGTGAACGTCAACCGGGTGTACGTGCAGGCCTTCACGCTCGGCTGCCTCATGGCCGGCCTCGGCGGCGCCATCATCGTGCCCAGCCAGTCAGCCGTGCTCGGCATGGGCGTCGACGCGCTGATCCTGTCGTTCATCGTCGTCGTGGTGGGTGGTCTCGGCAGCCTGGAGGGCGCGCTGCTCGGCGCCGTCATCGTCGGCTTCGTGCGCGAGGCCGGCATCGCGTGGTTCCCGGAGATCGAGCTGGCCGTCCTCTACCTGATCGCCGCCGTCGTCCTGCTGATCCGGCCGGCCGGCCTGTTCGGACGCGCATGAGCACGGCGACGACGACGACCATCCCGATGGAGCACCGCTCGCCCTTCCGGACCCTCGGCTGGGCGCTCCCGGCCCTGGTGGTGCTGGTCGCGCTGCCGTGGGTCGCCGACCAGTATCAGACGATCCTGCTCGTCTACGGGCTGGTGATGGGCATCGCCGCCCTCGGCTTCAACCTGCTGCTCGGCTACACCGGGCTGCTCTCGTTCGGCCACTCCGCCTACTTCGGCGTCGGCGCCTACACGGTCGCCCTGATGGTGAAGTACCTCGGCGTCACCTCGATGGAGCTCTTCCTGGCCGGCGCCATCGTGGCCTGCGTGCTCGTCACCGCCGTCTTCGGCGTGGCCTGCGTGCGCTACACGCGGATCTTCTTCGGCATCCTGACCATGGCGCTGTCCCAGGTGCTGTGGAGCCTGGCCTTCAAGTTCTTCTGGGTCACGGGCGGCACCGACGGCCTGCGGGTGCCGACTCCGACGCTGCTCGGCCTCGTCACCGGCCAGGGCGACAAGATCGCGTTCCTGGCCACGGCCTACTACTACTACGTGCTCGGCGTCTTCGTCCTCTGCGTGGCGCTCATGTGGGTGATCGTCAACTCGCCGTTCGGCCGCGCGCTCCAGGCCATCCGCGACAACGAGGTGCGGGCGGAGTTCGTCGGCATCCAGGTTCGCCAGTACCGCTGGGTGGCGTTTCTCGTCTCCGGTGTCTTCACCGGGATCGCCGGCGCCCTGTGGGTGCCACTCAACGGCCTCACCACGCCCGACATCATGCACTGGACGTTCTCGGGCGAGATCGTCTTCATGACCGTGCTGGGCGGCTTCCGCTCGTTCACCGGTCCCATCGTCGGCGCCATCGTCTTCAACTACCTGAAGACCTACGCGGTCGGCTACACGGTGTACTGGCAGGGCCTGCTCGGCATCGTGCTCGTCGTCCTGGTCCTCTCGCTGCCCACCGGCATCGTGGGGACGGCGGGACGGCTGTGGGCGCGCCGGAGATCGACGTGAGCCTCCTGCTGGAGACCCGCAAGCTGCTGAAGCGGTTCGGCGAGTTCCGCGCCGTCGATCACGTCGACTTCCGCGTGCAGGAGGGCGAGGTGCTGGCGCTGATCGGCTCCAACGGGGCCGGCAAGACCACGCTGGTGAACCTGATCAGCGGGCTGCTGCGGGCCGACGAGGGCCAGATCATCTTCCGGGGCGAGGATGTGACCCGGCAACCGGTGCACGAGCGGATCGGGGCCGGCATCGCCCGCAGCTTCCAGCTCGTCAACCTCTTCGACCAACTCCCCGCGCTCGACAACGTGGCGCTGTCGATCTTCTCGCGCCAGCGCAAGACCCGCAAGCTGTTCTCGCTGGCCGAGGCGGACCGGCCGGTCTGGCAGGAGGCCATGGACATCCTGCACGTCTTCCGCATGGAGACGAAGGCCCGCGTGCTGGCCGGCGGCCTCTCCCAGGGCGAGCGCAAGCTGCTCGACGTGGCCATCGCCTACGCGCTCAAGCCGAAGCTGCTGTTCCTCGACGAGCCGACCAGCGGCGTGAGCACGCGCGAGAAGGCGCCCATCATGGACACGATCTCGGCGGTGGTGCGCTCGGAGGGGATCTCGGCGGCGATCATCGAGCACGACATGGACGTCGTCTTCTCCTACTCCGACCGGATCGTGGCCATGCACCAGGGCGCGATCCTCGCCGACGGCACTCCCGACCAGATCCGTCGCGACGAGCGGGTGCTGACCACGCTGATCGGCACCCCGGAGACCCCGGCGTGAGCACACCCGGCCCCCGGCTCGAGCTCGACCGGGTCGAGACCTACCGCGGCCCTGCTCAGATCCTGCGCTCGATCTCGCTCACCCTCGGGGCCGGCGAGTCGGTGTGCCTGGTGGGGCGCAACGGCGCCGGCAAGACCACCACGATCGATACGATCATGGGGTTGCTGCCCGCCCGGAGCGGGGCCGTCCGCTTCCAGGGCCGGGACGTCACCCGCCTGCCCGCGCACCAGCGGGCGCGCCTGGGCATCGGCTACGCGCCCGAGGACTGCGGCGTGTTTCCCGACCTCACGGTCGAGGAGAACTTCCAGATCACCGCGTGGATCGGCCACGACGCGGCGGCCGTCACTGCCGAGGACTGCGGTGTTCGCGATCTTCCCCGAGATCAAGGAGTTCCTCACCCGGCGCGGCCTGCACCTGTCGGGCGGCCAGAAGAAGATGCTCGCCATCACCCGTGCGCTGACGCTGAAGCCGACCGTCCTGCTGCTCGACGAGCCCTTCGAGGGGCTGGCCCCGGTCGTCGTAACCAGGTTCATCGAGGCGGTGCGGGCGATCAAGGCCCTCGGCGTGTCCGTGCTCATCGCCGAGTCGCACGTGCAGAACGCCGGCCGCATCGCCGACCGCCTCTACGCCATCGACCGCGGCGAGATCATCTTCGCGGGACGGCCGGCCGAGCTGACCGGCAACGCCGAGGTGATGAAGACCCTGCACGGGTGATCCCGCGGCCGCGCATCGGAGCGGTCGCCGCGCTCCTGCTCGCGTTGCTCGCGGCGCTGGCGGTACCGGTCGGCGCCCAGGACGCCGTCGCCGCCGCCCGCGCGCTGCTGGCCGCCTGGCACGAGGACCCTGCCCGCATCGACCGGGCCCGGGCCCTGCTGGAGGCGGCGGCGGCCGGCGCCGCCCCGGCGCCGGAGACGCTGATCGAGCTGTCCAGCGTGTGGTTCCTCGCCGGCGAGTTTCGCGCCGGCGGCGAACCCGGGCGCATCGCCGCTTACGAGCGCGGGGCGGAGTCGGCGCGCCGGGCGGTCGCCGCCAGCTCCCGCAGCGATCGCGCGCACTTCATGCTGGCGATCAACTACGGCCGTCTCGCCGAGATCCGGGGCGTGATGCGCGCGGTCACCCTGGTCGGGACGATCCGTGAGGAATCGGCGACGGTCCTGCGGTTGAACCCCTCCAACGTGGAGGGTCTCATCCTGGCCGGCAGCCTCGCCGCCGAGATGCCCGCTCTCCTGGGCGGCGACCGCGTCAAGGCCGAGGCGCTGTTCAAACGCGCGCTCGAGCTCGACCCGCATCGCACCGGCGGCCGGCTCGAGCTGGCCCGGCTCTACCTCGCCGGCCGGCGTTGGCCCGAGGCCCAGCGCGAGTTGCAGAGCGTGGTCGACGAGCCGGCGGCCACCGACATCCCGCGCTGGACCGTGGGCGAGCGGCCCCGCGCCCGGGCGCTGCTGGCCGAGCTCTACGACCGCGGCCTGATCAGCCGCCCGCCGTCGCAGTCGCCGTGAGGCCTCAGCCGCTCGATGGCCGGAGCGTCGAACGAGATCTGTCCCATCGGAACGTGAATCAGCGCTGACCGATCCATCCCTCGTCGGCAACCCCGCGCCAGCGGGCGCGGATGCGCTCGAACTCACCCGGTGGTAACGGACCCTCGTCGAAGCACGCGGCATTCTCGCGCCAGCGGCCGGGGCGGGTGGTGCCCACGATCAGCGTGTGCACGCCCGGGATGGCGGCGGTGAAGCGCATGGCGACGCCAACCGACTCGGCCGGGGGCCGGCGCAGGAAGTCATAGTCCAGCTGCTGCAGCCGCTCCCAGTAGACGTGATGGTAGGCATTGTCGGGCCGGCGGCCGGTGCGCCAGGCCGCGTTGGCGATGGGCCGCTTGGCGATGACGCCCAGGCCGCCGGCGTGGGCCAGCGGCAGCGTCAGCTCGATCGCCTCCTGATCGGCGACGCTGACCGAGGTCTGCAGCGTGTCGAAGCTCCCGCACTCGACCGCGTAGCGGGCGGCGGGGCCGTCGCCGCTGTAGCCGATGAAGCGAGCCTGGCCGCGGGCCCGGGCCCGCTCGAGCACCGCGATCACCTCGCCCCGGCGCAGGTCGTCCTCCGAGCAGGTGTGTAGCTGCAGGAGATCGACGTGGTCGGTGCGCAGACGCTCGAGGCTGCGGGTGATGCTGCGCTCGAGGGAGATCGGACGCCAGTCGTCGCGGCCGGAGCCCTCGTAGTGGCCGCACTTCGTGAAGAGGTGAACGTCGTGACGACGCCCGGCGAGCGCGGCGCCGATGAGCGACTCGGAGTCGCCGTAGCACTCGGCGGTGTCGACGACGTTGAGGCCGGCCGCCAGCGCGTCGTCGAGCAGCCGGCGCACGGCGGCCGGCTCGGTGCTCTCGAAGCCGATCTCGGAGCCGCCGAAGCCGAGCACGCTGACGTCGAGCCCGGTCCGGCCGAGCGCGCGCCGGATCATCGGCGCGCGCTCGCCCGACTCAGGCGGCGCGGTGCAGTACCAGGTTCTCGACGGCGGGCGACCGCACCGGTGCCGACGGCCTGACCACGACCTCGTAGCCGGCCGGCACGTGCGCAGCCACGCTGGCCCACGCCGGCTGGAGCAGCCACGCCCAGTCGGCCGGCGCGCTCAGCACGACGCGGCCCGCCCGCCACAGGGCGGGCGGCTCGACCTCCACCGCGACGAGCGAGTCGCCGCCGAGCGCGCGAAACAGCGTGGCGTGCAGGTCGGCCCGAACGGCCAGCGCGCGCCCCTGCCGACGGTCCTCGTGCGCGCGCCAGAGCAGCGGCCCGAGGACCAGGCCCGCCATGACAACGAATACGAACAGTTCCGAGAGCATGCCCATGTCCTCCCAGCGCTTGGGATGACGGGGCCGGGGGGTGGGATTCCGCCGGGCTAGTCCGAGCGGCCACGGGCCGCGATGTCCCACACCGCCTGCACGCTCGTCCCCCGGACCACGTGGACGCGGTCGTAGAGGTTGAAGGTGGGATCGCAGTGGGGAGGGAAGAACTCGATGCGCTCGCCGAGCTTCGGCGCGCGCGAGGGGTCGGTGAGACTGAGCCGGCCGTGCTCGTCGCCGGCGAAGCCGTACTCGACGCCCGGCCGCTCCACCGCCTCCGGCGGGAACGGCTTGTCGGTGGAGAAGGCCTTGAGGCCGGCGTCGACCATCACGCGGTCGGCGGCCACGCTCACCACGGTGGCCACGACCGTGATCGCCATCTCGAAGTCCGTCATGGCGTCACCGGCGCGGCCGCCGATCCGACGGTAGTCGAGGTCCATCACGCAGTAGGAGCCGGCCTGCAGCTCGGTGAGGCCGGCCAGCTCGAGGTCGATGTTGTAGGTGCCGGTGGAGCCACCGGCCACGATCTCCACCGGCAGCCCGGCCGCCTCGAAGCGCGCACGCGTGTCCATCAGCGGCGCCATCGCCGAGTGCGAGCTCTCGCGACGGGCGGCCCAGCCCATGACGTGCGCGCAGTGACCGGCGTAGCCCTGCAGTCCGCGCAGCCGCAGACCCCGCTGCCCGGCGGCGAGCCGCCCCAGCGCCAGCGCCGGGTCGCCAGGCTCGGTGCCGGTGCGGCGGGCGCCGACGTGGACGTCGACGAGCACGTTGAGGGTGACGCCGTCCTCGACGGCGGCCTGGGCCAGTGCGCGCACGTTATCGGGGTGGTCGATCACGACCATCGTGTCCGGCGCCTCGCGGGTCAGGCGAGTGAGCCGGCGGATCGCGGAGGGTGCCACCACCTCGGTGGTGATGAGCAGCCCCCGCACGCCGGCCCGCGCCATCACCTCGGCCTCGCCCAGCTTGGCGCAGGCGACGCCGAGCGCGCCCGCCGCCACCTGGCGCCGGGCGATCTCCGGACAGCGGTGGGTCTTGGCGTGCGGCCGCAGCTGCTTGCCGGCGCCGCGCACGTGGGCGGCCATCTTGCCCAGGTTGCGCTCGAAGCGGTCGAGGTCGAGGAGCAGAGCCGGAGTCGGGATCTCGTCGCGGTGCATGGCTCAAGACTATACAACGAGTACGCGCTCGCCACGCTTGCGGCGGCGGGCGCGCTCCGCTATACGAGGACCGAGGCCACGCATGCCGGAGCTCACGTATCGCTCGCCCAAGACCGAGGTCCGCTCGAGCCCGATCCAGGGGCGGGGCCTGTTCGCCGCCCAGCCCATCGGCCGCGGCGAGATCGTGGCGGTCAAGGGCGGGTACGTCCTCACCACCGCCGAGTGGGCGGCGCTGGAGCCGGAGCTGGGCTCGGCCGAGATCCAGCTCACCGAGGACCTCGTCATCGCCCCCGTGCAAGCCGCCCATCGCGAGGGGTCCATGCTCTTCACCAACCACTCGTGCGATCCCAACCTGGCCATTCAGGGGCAGATCGTGCTGGTCGCCATGCGTGACGTCGTACCCGGCGAGGAGCTGACGATCGACTGGGCGACGACCGACGACGGGGAGTACGTGCTGGACTGCCGGTGCGGGAGCCCGCGCTGTCGCGGGGTGGTGACCGGCAAGGACTGGATGCGTCCGGATCTGCAGCAACGGTACCGGGGCTGGTTCTGCTGGTTTCTGCAGCGGAAGATCGATGGCGGTCGCGCGGTCAGTTCAGGCTGACCTGATCGCTCAGCTCGTTGCGGTCGTCGGGGCGGGGCGGGAAGAACCGCCGCAGGACCTCGCCCACCTCGGCCACCGCGTGCAGGACGGCCGCGCGTGCCTCGCCGCGGCGGAGGCGCTCGACCATCGCGTCGCGAATGCGCTGCCAGTACTCGTCGCCCACACGGGCGTGCACGCCGGCGTCGCCGGCGATGGCGAGCTGGTGATCCTCGACGGCCAGGTAGATCAGCACGCCGTTGCGGTCGGCCGTCGCCTGCATGCCGAGCCGGGTGAAGATCTCAGCTGGCCCGGGGCAGCGCGTCGCCCGGCTGAGCACCGCGCGGCAGCCGCCGCTCGAGGTGGACGCGGATCTCGCCCGAGGTCTCGCGCTCGGCGGCGGCCACGGCGGCGGCGATGGCTTCGAGATCGTCTGCCGTGAACAGCGAGCGCGTCCAGCGCGGATGCCGGCCTCCTACCATGAGCCGCTCGCCCCCCCGCCGCCGAAGCTGCCGCCCCCGGACGAGAACCCGCCGCCCCCGCCGCCCCCACCGCCGCCGCCCCGGCCCCAGCCGCCGAAGATCGGGGGGACGATGACCGAGGACGAGTCCCAACCGCGCCGCCCGCCGGCCGTGTAGCCGCTGCGCCGCGCGCGGCCGCCCGGGCTCATCGCGTCCCGGGCCAGCAGGAGCGCGATCACCCCGAAGACGCCGAGCACGCCGAGCGTCCACGGCGATATTCCGAGGCCGCGGCGTGGCGCCGTCGGCACCCCCTTCGTCTCGATGCGCGCGTACACCGCGTCGACCGCCGCCTCCAGGCCGGCGGCGTAACGCTGCTCGCGGAACCTCGGCGCGATCGCCTCCCGGATGATCTGGGCCGCCGCCGCATCGGTCAGCACCGCCTCCAGGCCGTAGCCGATCTCGGCCCGCACGCGGCGCTCCTGCAGGAACACGAGGAGAATGACGCCGTTGTCGAGGCCCTTCTGCCCCACCCGCCATTGCTCGGCCAGGCGGATGCCGAAGTCGGCGTCGTTCTCGCCCTCGAGGGACGGGAAGACAGCGACGACCATCTGGGCGCCGGTGGCGCGCTCGCGCTCGGTCAGCCGCGCCTCCAGTCGCTGCTGGTCGGTCGGAGAGAGCAGGCGGCGCGTAGTCGTTCACGCGCTGGGTCGGCGTGGGCGGAATGGTGAGCGCGAGAAGGAGGAGTACTACCGGCAGCAGATTAGAACTTCACCTTCGGCGGTGTGGCGGCGTCGGGCGCCGCCTCGAAGAACGCCTTGGGTCTGAAGCCGGCCAGCCGCGCCACCAGGGTGCCGGGAAACAGGCCGAGGCGCGTGTTGTAGTCGCGCACCGCCTCGTTGAAGCGCCGGCGCTCGACGGCGATGCGGTTCTCGGTGCCCTCGAGCTGGCTCTGCAAATTGAGGAAGTTCTGGTTGCTCTTCAGCTCGGGATAGCGCTCGACGGTCACCAGCAGCCGGCTCAAGGCGCCCGAGAGCTGGCCCTGCGCCGCCTGGAAGCGCTCCAGCGCCTTGGGATCGTTCAGCGCCTCCGGCGTGAGCTGGATGCTCGTGGCCTTGGCGCGCGCCTCGACGACCTCGGTCAGGACGGTGCGTTCCTGGGCGGCGAAGCCCTTCACCGTCTCGACCAGATTGGGGATGAGATCGGCCCGGCGCTGGTAGACGTTCTGGACCTGGGCCCACTTCTCGTTCACGCCCTGGTCGAGCCCGACCAGCCCGTTGTAGATGCCGACCGCCCAGGCGCCGACGGCCACCACGATGACGGCGACGACGATCAGGGCGACGATGAGCGCCTTCATGCGGTCGGATTATACGCGACTCCGACCCGATTGACCGGCCCCGCTCCCGTGCGTACACTCGCGCGCGTGAGCCCCGAACCCCTGCCCGACTATCGCGTCAAGGCCCGCAACACGTCCTCGAACAGCGAGAACAAGATCCACGACGACGCCACCGCCAAGCGGTACGGCTTCCGCGGCGCCCTGGTGCCAGGCGTCACCGTCTACGCGTACCTGACCGAGCCGCTGGCCGCCGCCTTCGGGCCCGG
Organism: uncultured Candidatus Rokubacteria bacterium; assembly: GCA_963827505.1. Lineage (GTDB taxonomy): Bacteria > Methylomirabilota > Methylomirabilia > Rokubacteriales > CSP1-6 > AR5. The sequence continues at coordinate 364,379 of CAWHBD010000003.1, forward strand.
CTGGCTCGAGCGGGGCACGGCCAGCGTGCGCTTCCTCAAGCCGGTGCTGGACGGCGAGGAGGTGCTCGCGGCCGGCGTCGTGACGGCTCGCGACCCCAAAGGGTCGGCCGCCACCGTGACCGGCGCCACCGCGGCCGAGCCGGAGGCGGCGACGCTGACCGCGACGCTGCCGGCCGGCGCGCCCACGCCGGTGAACCTGGCGCAGTACCGTCACGCCCCCCTGCCGGAGACGCGACCGGAGGCGACGCGCGCGCACCTGGCCTCGCTCGAGGCGCTCGGCACGCCGGTGAACCGCTATGACGAGGCCGCCGCCGCCGAGTGGCTGGAGCGCGTGAGCGATCCGCTGCCGATCTACCGGGGCCGCGATGGCTGGGTGCACCCGGCGTTCTACCTCGACCAGGCCAACCGCGCGCTCCGTCAGAACGTGCAGGTGGGGCCGTGGATCCACGTGGGCAGTGTCATCCGTCACCTCGGCGGCGCCCGCGTCGGCGAGACGCTGTCCACCCGGGGCCGCGTGCGCTCGCTGTTCGAGAAGAAGGGACGCGAGTTCATCGAGCTGGACCTGGTGATCGTGGCCGGCACCGGCGAGCGGCCCCGCCCCGTCGCCCACATCCTGCATACGGCGATCTATCAGCTGGGGGGCCCCGATATGGCCCCCCAGGCCCCCCCGACGCTCGGCAGCATCCTGGCAAAGCCGTGACGCTCCTCGGCTAGAGCTCGACGCTCCGGCAGTCCTGTCCCCCGGAGCGTGAGACTTTGCGCATGACGGGCTGGGTCCCGCGTTGCTCGTCCGTGGCCCGCGTGTTACAAACGGGCCACTCCCAGGAGGCCCGCATGGATCTGAATTACTCGGCCGAGGACCGCGCGTTTCGCGACAAGACCCGGCGCTGGCTCGAGGCCAACGTGCCGACCGAGGACCTCAAGACTCTGGCCGAGCGCAAGGCGTGGCACCGCAAGCTCTACGAGGCCGGGTACGTCGGCATGCTGTGGCCCCAGGAGTACGGGGGCTGGGGCGCGACGGCGATGCAGCAGGCCATCGTGCAGGACGAGATGGCGCGCATCCAGGCGCCCGCCGGCCATCAACGGTCTCGGCATCGGCTTCATCGGGCCGACGATCATCGTGCACGGCACGCGACGCCCAGAAGGAGCGCTACCTCAAGAAGATCCTGACCGCCGAGGAGATCTGGTGCCAGCTCTACTCGGAGCCGAACGCCGGCTCCGATCTGGCCGGGCTCAAGACGCGCGCCGAGGACGCCGGCGATCACTTCGTGGTCAATGGCCAGAAGATCTGGACCTCCAGCGGACCGATCGCCGACTGGGGGCTCCTGCTCGCCCGCACCGATGCCAAGGCGGCCAAGCACAAGGGCATCTCGTGCTTCCTGCTGAACATGCGCCAGCCCGGCGTCGAGGTGCGGCCGCTCAAGCAGATCACCGGCCACTCGCTCTTCTCCGAGGTCTTCATGACGAACGCGCGCGCCGACAAGTCCGACCTCATCGGCACGCCTCAACGGCGGGCTGGGCGATCGCCCAGACGACGCTCGGCTTCGAGCGCGGCGGCAACTCGCTGGGCCGCGTCACCCGCTACGCGATCGCCTTCAACCAGCTCGTCAAGGCCGCGCAAGAAGCTCAAGCGGGACGGCCGGCCGCTGATCGAGGACCCGGCCGTGCGAGCCAAGATGGGCAAGCTCTACGCCGAGCTGGAGGTCCAGCGCTACGCCGGCCTCCGCGTGCTGTCCGCGCTCGACAAGGGCGAGCTCGCCCGGCGCCGCCTCGTCGATCACCAAGCTCTCCTACACGGAGTTCGAGAAGCGCTACTACGAGACGGCGCTGGAGATCCTGGGCCCGTGGGGTCAGCTGATGACCGCGCGCGAGGAGTTCGAGGAGATCGACACCGCCTCCGGCGAGGCGGGCACGTGGGCCACCGCCTTCCTGTGGGCGCGGGCCGGCACCATCTACTCCGGGCTCGTCGGAGATCCAGAAGAACATCATCGGTGAGCGCGTGCTCGGCCTGCCCAAGGAAGTGCGGGCCGACCGCCTGAAGGCCTGAGCCATGGACTTCTCGTTCACGCCCGACCAGACGCTGCTCAAGAACTCGGCCCGCGCCTTCCTCGACGAGCACTGCAAGCCGGCCACCGTGCGGCTGCTGTGGGACGATCCCCGTGGCGAGAGCCAGGCGATGTGGAAGGAGATGGCCCAGCTCGGCTGGCTGGGCCTGTCGCTGCCGGAGGCCCACGGCGGCAGCGAGCTCGGCATGGTCGAGACCGCGCTGCTGCTCGAGGAGCTGGGACGCGCCGCCTATCCCGGCCCCTACTGGCCGACGATGCTCGTGGCCTCCGCCATCGCCGAGGCCGGCACCGACGCCCAGAAGAAGCGCTGGCTCGGTGCCATCGCCGCCGGCGACGCGCGCGCCACCATCGCGCTGCTCGACGGCGACCTCGACTGGAGCCCGGAGGCGATCGCCACCCGCGCGGACAAGACGCCGACCGGGTGGGCGCTGACCGGCGTCAAGCGCTACGTCGCCTGGTCCCACGTGGCCGACGTGCTCCTGATCCCGGCCCGGGCGCCCGAGGGCGTGACGCTGTTCCTGGTCGATCCGGCCTCGGCCGGGCTGACCTCCTCACCCGTGCAGTGCATGGACCCGGGTACCCGCTGGGCCGAGCTGAAGCTCGACAAGGTCCCCGTGCGCGCGCGAGGACGTGCTCGGCGCGCCGGGCGGGGCGACGCCGATGCTGGGACGCCTGCTCCGCCGCGCCGGCGCCGGCGCCGCCGCCGAGATGCTCGGCGCCGCCCGCCGCTGCCTGGACATGGCGGTCGAGCTACGCCAAGGTCCGCGAGCAGTTCGGCCAGCCGATCGGCTCCTTCCAGGCCATCCGCCACAAGTGCGCCGAGATGCTGCTGGAGGTCGAGAACTCGCACTCGGCCGTGTACTACGCGGCGTGGGCGCTCGACGCCGGGGCCGAGGACGGCGACGACGGCCGCCTCGATCGCCAAGGCCTACGTGGGCGACGCCTCCCGCAAGGTGTGCGGCGAGGCCATCCAGGTGCACGGCGGCATCGGCTTCACCTGGGAGTACGACCTGCACCTGTACTTCAAGCGGGCCAAGGCGCTGGAGGCGCAGTACGGTGACGCCGACCATCACCGCGAGCTGATCCTCAGCCACGTCGCCCGGTGAGGTCGCGTCGGTGACGCCCGCTCCCCCGCCCCTCGACGGAATCCGCGTCGTCGATCTGACGAGCTACATCGCCGGCTCCTACGGGGCGATGATGCTGGCCGACCTCGGCGCCAGCGTGGTCAAGGTGGAGGCGCTGGAGGGCGACTCCTTCCGCGAGCTGCCCGGCTTCTACGGCTGGAACCGCGGCAAGCGCTCGATCGCGCTGAATCTCAAGACGTCCGAGGGCCGCGAGATCGTCGAGCGCCTGGCCCGCGAGGGCGATGTCGTGATGGAGAACTGGCGCCCCGGCGTGGCCGATCGGCTCGGCGTCGGCCACGAGCGGCTGATGGCCCTGAACCCGCGGCTCATCTACCTGTCGGTGAGCGCCTTCGGGTCCACCGGCCCCTACGCCGATCGTCCCGGCTTCGACCCGCTGCTGCAGGCGCTCGGCGGGCTCATGACGCTGCAGGGCTTCGGGGGGCCGCCCCAATATCTCCGCTCGGCGCCGACCGACTACTACACAGCCGCGCTCGGCTGTCAGGCCGTGCTGACCGCGCTGTTCGTGCGAGAGCGCACCGGACGGGGTCAGCGCATCGAGACCTCGCTCCTGCGGGGCGTGCTGGCCCTGCAGTCCGGCATCGTCCTCGACTATCCCGGCAAGCCGACGCTCATCCGCGAGAACCCGACCTATCGGCTCTACAAGGGCAGCGACGGGCAGTGGTTCTTCGTCGCCTGCGGCAACCAGTCGTTCTGGGTGAAGCTCTGCAAGGCCCTCGGCATGGAGGAGTTCGCCGACGACCCGCGCTTCGGCTCCTGGCTGCTGCGCCTGCGGAACAACGAGGCCCTGCTGCCGATCATCGAGCAGCGCTTCGGCGAGAAGACCCGCGAGGAGTGGCTGGCCATCCTGGCCGCCCACGACATCCCGGCCGCGCCGGTGAAGACGATTCTCGAGTTCATGGATGACCCGGCCGTCCAGCACCACGACATGGTCCACGAGTACGATCACCCCGACGTCGGTCGGCTGCGCCTCATGGGGCAGCCCCTGGTGTTCAACGACACGCCCACGCGCGATCCCGGCCCCCCGCCGCTCCTCGGCCAGCATACCGACGAGGTGCTGAAGGAGGCCGGCTACGATGCCGCCACCATCAACGAGCTGCGAGCCAAGAAAGTCGTGCGATAGCCCATGACGACGACCTACGAGACGCTCCTGTACGAGGCGGCCGACGGGGTGGCCACCGTCACCCTCAACCGCCCGAACGTCCACAACGCCATGAACGAGGCGCTGCGGCGCGACATGATGCGCTGCTTCGAGACGCTGGCGACCGATGAGACGGTCCGGGTGATCGTGGTCACCGGCGCCGGCGGCAAGGCCTTCTCGGCCGGCGCCGACATTCGCGAGTTCACCGCGCCCCAGGTGCCGACGGTCTTCCGGGAGAACCGGCGGCGGCTCGACTTCCGGGCGGCCATGGAGAAGTGCTGGCAGCCGATCATCGCGGCCATCGGGGGTCACTGCTTCGGCGGCGGCCTCGAGCTGGCCCTGGCCTGCGACATCCGGATCGCGGCGGCCGATTCGCGCCTGGGCCTCACCGAGGTCGACCTCGCCATCATCCCGGGCGGCGGCGGTACCCAGCGGCTGCCGCGCGTGGTCGGGCGCGGCAAGGCGCTGGAGATGGTGCTGACCGCCGCCCGCGTCGACGCCGCCGAGGCGCTGCGCATCGGCCTGGTCGAGCGCGTGGTGCCGGCCGGCGAGGCACTGAAGGCGGCCCACGAGCTGGCGGCAACGCTGGCCGCCAAGGCGCCGGTGGCGCTGCGCTACGCCAAGGAGGCGGTGACCAAGGGCCTGGAGATGTCGCTCGGCGACGGTCTGCGGCTCGAGAACGACCTGGCCACCCTGCTGCGCACGACCGAGGATCGGCTCGAAGGCGCCAAGGCGTTTCTCGAGAAGCGCAAGCCGCGCTGGCAGGGGCGCTAGCTCCTCGCGTTGCCGCTGGGGGCACGGCGCGTGCGAGGCGGGGTCCGTGGCACCACGGGGCTGGAGTACGCCTCGCCCCGCCGTGGCTGGGCTCCATCCGGCTGGGGGGCGCACGGGGACGCGCGGCAGGAACGGGTCCACGGACCCCGCCTCGCACGCGCCGCGCCCCCAGCGGCAACGCGGCGCGAAACTCCTGACATAGCGCGAGCGCGCTCTTCACGACAACGATTGGGATGCCGTTCTCGTATTACGCGCGGCTGACGCGGGCGCAGCAGGCGGTCTATCGGAAGAGTGATGAGGTCACGGAGGTGCGGCTGCCGCGGCCGGCGGCGCTGCAACCGGCGGTGACGGCGCTCACCACCGCGCTCACCTCCGAGGATCGAGGGCAGGTGCAGCGGGCCACCGAGCGGCTGATCCGGGGGCTCACCGATGCGCTCGACGTGCCGCCGGTGCAGGTCGAGGTGCTGGCGGCCCGGCCGCACGCGAAGTGGGGCGAGCTGCACGGGCTCTACACGCTCGAGCGGGGCCAGCCACCGAAGATCCAGCTCTGGATGCGCACGGCCAAGCAACGACGGGTCGTCGCCTTCCGGACATATCTGAGGACGCTCCTGCACGAGGTCGGGCACCACCTCGACTACCACCACACCCCGCTGCGACTGCGCGACTCCTATCACACCGAGGGGTTCTACAAGCGGGAGTCGAGCCTCTTCCATCAGCTCGTGGCCGAGCGCCGCACGCCGTGGCCCAGCGTGGACGCCTGGTTCCAGCGCACGCCCGACGAGCGCCTGGCCCGGCTGGCCGCCACCCCGGGCGAGGTGGCGATGGCGATCGAGGGACGGGGCGCGCGGGCGCTGGCCCGGCGGCCGGCGCCGGGGACGTGGGCGCCGGTGGAGATCATTTGCCACCTGCGCGATACCGAGGAGATGTTCGGCGACCGCTTCGCCGCGATCCTGAGCATGGCCGAGCCCGCGCTCGACCAAGTCGAGCCGGCCCGATGGGCCGAGGAGCGCCAGTACCTGCGCCACGACGCCGCCACCGCGCTCGCCCACTTCCGCCGGCGGCGCGGGGAATCGCTGGAGAGGCTGGTGGCCTCGTCGCCGTCCGACTGGCAGCGGGGCGGCGAGCATCCCACCCGCGGCCGCCTGACCATCGACATGCTGGTGGCGCAGATGGCCTGGCACGACGACAATCACCTGGAGCAGCTCACCCGATCCGTGGAGGGACAACCCTGATGCCGACGATGGAAGAGTACGCCAAGCAGCCGCGGGAGCACCGCCTGCAACGCCTCGCCCGCACCGCCGACGAGCTGGCCGCCGCCATCAAGGGACAGAGCGAGACCGTCCTCGCCCGCCGCCCCGACGCCAAGAACTGGGCGGCCAAGGAGATCGTCTGCCACCTGCGCGACGCCGAGGAGGCCTTCGGCAGCCGGTTCGAACAGATCCTCGCGATGGACGTCGATCCCAAGCTGCCGGGCGCCAACCCGGACCGGATGGCCGAGGAGCGCCAGTACCTGCGCAACGACGTCACGGAGGCGATCGCCGCCTTCCGGGGGCGGCGTCAGGACACGCTGGCCACGCTCACCAAGCTCACGCCGGCCCAGTGGGACAAAGGCGGCCTACATCCGGTGCGAGGGCGGATCACCCTCGACGGCTTCCTCACGCTCATGGCCTGGCACGACGACAACCACCTCGACCAGATCGCGCGTGCGCTGGAGGGTCGCCCGTAGGCCGGGCGTGTTAGAGTCGGGCCGCGGTCCCTCGTCACGGCAGACGAGACGGTCGCCAACTTGACGACGATGGAGGCGGGGCGGGTGGATGGGGACATGACGCGGCCGACGCCGCGCTATCTGACGACGCACCACCAGCGCACCGGAATCCGCTTCCGAGTGTTCCCTCAGCTTCGCGACCTGCCCGACTTCGAGGTTCCCGTCACCGTCTGGCTCGACGGCTCCCGCGGACCGATCCGCCCCGGCCCCGAGGACGACGCCATGTACGTCGTCGACGCCGTCGGCAAGCAGCCGTACTTTTCCGAGGGGGTGCAGCGGGGCGTGCCCCCCTACCAGCGGGCGGTCTCGGGCGTGCACGCGACGCCGGATCGCGAGGGGCACTTCGATCACATCCGGCCCGTCACCTCGACGGCCCGGGAGTTCTCGTGCGCCGCGGTCTACGCGGCCATTCGCTGCACGCTGATGGTGTGGGAGCACTACCTCGGCCGGAAGGTCCGGTGGTACTTCGACAAACAGTTCCCGCGCCTCGAGGTGATCCCCCGCATCCAGTCGGGCACGGCCTACTCGCGGCCCGGCTACATCGAGTGCGGCCACTACGAGCGGCGCCCGCTGTGCGATAACTTCGAGATCGTCTCCCACGAGGTCGGCCACATCATCCTGCGAGCGGTCATGGGCCACCCCGGCCACCCGCAGGCGGTGGAGCCGCGGGCCCGGGAGGAGGCGTTCGCCGATCTCGCCGCCATGGTGACCCTCCTGCACTTCGAGCCGATGGTGTCCCACCTGCTCCGCCGCACCCGGGGCAACCTGTTCTCGATCAACGCGCTCTCGAAGGTCGGCGAGCTGAGCCGCAAGCTGACGGTGCGGCGGGCCTTCAACGACAGCAAGCTCTCCACGCTGAAATGGGACGCCGACCAGGACAAGTTCAAGTACGCGCTGGCGGCGCCACTGACCGCCGCCGTCTTCGACGTCCTCGTGGACATCTACGAGCGGGCTCTGGTCCGCCGGCGGGCCATCCCGGCCGATGTCGCCAGCGCCTCCGTCGGGTTCGTGGGCGAGAAGCTGCCGGCGATCCAGGCCCAGTTCGCCGTGCACTACCGCGCAAAGGCGGCGCGGTTCGAGGACGCGTTGCTCGAAGGGCGCGACGCCGTGGCGACGTTGCTGGCCCGGACGTGGGAGCGCAGCTCGCCGTACGATCTCTATCCCCACGTGGCCCGGACCATGATCCAGGTGGCGGCCGAGCTCGGCGGCCGCTCGCTGGCCCAGATCGTCCGCGACGCCTTCGCGTTCCGCCACATCATGCCGGCGGCCGGGTAGCCGATGCCGGCCCGGGTCCTCGTCCTCAGCGCCGGCACCGGCGCCACCAACAACCTGATGCGCGGCCTGCGCGCCGGCGACGGCGATCTCGTCATCGTCGGCGTGCACACCGACCGCTTCACGCTCCGCAAGTCGGCGGCCGACCGGAACTACCTGGTGCCCGCCCCCGACGACGACGGGTTCCTACCCGCCCTGCAGACCGTCGTCGCCAGGGAGAACATCGACCTCTGCATCCCCGGCGGCGACGACGACGTCCGGCTCCTCTCGAGCCTCCGAGCGGCGCTAGCGGGCCGCGTGTTCTTGCCACCGGCGGCGGTGATCGAGACGTGCCAGGACAAGTTCCGCACCAGCGTCCGGCTGCGCGAGCACGGGGTGCCGGCGCCGCTCACCTTCGAGGTGCCTCACCTCGACGCCCTCGACGAGATCTTCGCGAAGCTACCGGGGCCGCGCCGCTGGTGTCGCATCCGTACCGGCAGCGGATCCCGCGGAGCCATCCCGGTGGTCCGGCCGGCCCAGGCCCGCGCCTGGATCGAGTACTGGGGCGAGATGCGGGGCGTGCCGGTCACGGCCTTCACGGTGTCCGAGTACCTGCCGGGCCGGGACTTCGCCTCGCAGTCGGTGTGGCGGGACGGGACGTTGCTCCTCACCAAGGTCTGCGAGCGGCTGTCCTACTTCGGCGGCGGCGCCCAGCCCAGCGGGATGTCGTCGACCCCGGGCCTGGCCCGCACCGTCGTCGAGCCGGAGGTCATCGCGGTCTGCGTGGCCGCGATCCGCGCCGTCGACGAGCGGCCGGCCGGCGTCTACACCCTGGATCTGAAGGCGGACACGGCGGGTCGACCGTGCGTCACCGAGATCAACGCCGGCCGGTTCGCGATGATCACGCCGTTCTTCGATGCGACCGGCCGCCACAACATGGCCGCGACGTTCGTCCGGGTGTTCCGGGGCGAGCCGACGGCGATCCCCGAGCCCGACGACTCCGTCGAGGACTGGTACATGGTTCGTGACCTCGACACCCTGCCGGGGATCTATCACGCCGACGAGCTGTTCGACGGGATCCACGATCTACAGACCGCCGACGGCAACACACCCACGTGAGGAGGTGAGACCATGTTCGCTGTCGATCCGAAGAAGACGCACACGAAGTTCACGATCCAGGTCGCGAAGTCGGATGCCAAGCGTCTGGCCAAGTTCAAGAAGGAGCTCCAGGCGCTCATGAAGAAGCACAAGGTCAAGGCCAAGCGGAAGTCGAAGCCGAAGCGGCGGAAGCGCTGACGGGTGCCGGCCCGGCCATTCCCGCTATCCCGGGGAATGGCCGGCGCCGGCGGGAGAACGAGCGACCGATGGACGAGGCTGACGACGACGACCTGGACGAGCTCGAAGCCTCCGGACGCCTCGAGCTCGTGGGCGACCTGGACGCTCATGCGGCCGAGGCGCTACGCCTGCAGATCCGGCGGCTGGCCCGGCAGCACGGCATCGACCTCGTCGAGCTCACGATCGAGCCGGACGCGGACGACCCGCCTTCAGCCTAGGCCCTGCAGCTCCGTTTGTGCGCGGGCCAGCCATCGGGTCATGCCCAGCTCCGTGTAGAGCGCCTGGGCTCGTTGCAGCTGCTCGGCGGCCTCGGCGCGACGATTCCCGCGCAGCGCCGCGACACCCAGGGCCAGCCGGCAGTGCGCGGTGAGCGGGCGCATCCCCAGCTCCTCGGCGAGAGCCAGCCCGGCCTGGAAGGCCTCGGCGGCGCCGCCGGGGTCGTCCTCGACGGCGCTCTCCCCTCGGATCCAGTGCACCCACGCCTCGATGCCCCGGTCGCGGTGGGTGCGCGCCAGCGACAGCGCCCGCGCCGTCGCCCGGGCCGCGTCGGGCCGGCGGCCGGCCAGCACGTAGCCCTCGCCCAGCGCCACCACGGCGCCGGCGTAGTCGTGCGCGGAACGCATCATCGCGCTCTGCTCCACCGCCTGCTCGAGCAACGGCACGGCCTCGGTGGAGCGCCCGGTGAGCGCGAGTGCCGAGCCGACGGCAACGGAGAGCCGCGGCACCCAGGCCTGGATCGTCCACTTCCGGGCGAGCTCCAGGCCGGGCTCGAGCACCTCGAGCGCGCGCTTGGCGTCACCCTGCCGGAGGGCCAGGTGGCCGAGCGTCCAGTAGGCGACGGTCCGGCTGAACGGATGCCCGGCCTCGTTGGCGATGGCCACCGCCTCTTCCGCATGCGCGAGCCCCGCCTCGAAGTGCCCGAGCTCGGTGAGCGACCGGGCCAGCCAGTGCCGGCAACCGACCGCGAAGATGAGCGGCAGGCCGAAGCGCTGGAACCGCGCGTCACCGGTGAGGCCTCGCAGCGGCTCGCCCAGGATCTCCACCGCCTGTCGGTAGTCGCCGAGGGCATGGTGGACCTGGCCGAGACGCAGCTGGGCCTCGGCCCGGAGCCCGGCATCACCCACCGCCTCGGCGATCGCGAGCGCGCGGCGCCCGTGATCGAGCGCGCGATCCTGGTCTCCCGTGATGAAGAAGTAGTGAGTCAGGTACGTGCAGATACGCCCCAGGCGGCCCTGGTCCCCGAGCGCGACGGCCAGATCCTCGGCCTCGCGCAGATGCGTGAAGATGCGCTCGTACTCCCCGGGGGGGAGCAGTGACGTCCGCAGGTCGATGCGCAGGTCGATCGCATCACGCAGGTGCCCGGGGTCCGAGGGGAGGTTCCTAAGGGCGGCCAGCGCCTGCTCGAAGCAGGCCACGGCTTCCCGGTGAGCGCCTCCGGCGAACGCCCGGGCGCCGGCCTCGCGGAAGTAGCGGAGGGCGGGCGCCCAGCGCTCGGCCTGGAGCGAATGGTGGGCCATGCGCACGAGGTCCTCGCCCGAGCGCGCCCGCGGGTCGTGCTCGAGCGCGTCGACGATGCGACCGTGCAGCGCGCGGCGCTCGGCGAGCTCGAGGCCCTCGTAGGCGACCTCGTGCGTCAGCGCGTGGCGGAACGTGAAGCCGGGGTCGCTCCCGGCCGTCGTCTCGTACAGGAACTCGGCGGCCTGCAGTCGGGCCAGTCCCTCCCGGAGGGTCGGTCCCGGCACGTCGACGATCGCCTCCAGCAGGGCGCCGCTGAAGTCCTTGCCGATGGCCGCGGCAGCCGACAGCAGCTGCCGGTCGGCCGGGGCCAGCCGGTCGATGCGGGTCTGGAGCACGTCCTGCACGGTGTCCGGCACGACGACCGCCGTCGCCGGACCCTCGTGGCCCCGCACTGCGCGTGCGAGCTCCTCGAGGAAGAACGCGTTGCCCTCGGCCCGCTCCAGGATCGCGTCGATCACGCCGACGGGAACGTCACCTCCGGGCAGGACGGAGCCCACGAAGCGCCGGGCCTCGAGGGGATCGAGGGGCTGCAGGGCGACGTGCGTCGTGTACGACTTGCTGCTCCACGGCGCCCGGTAGTCGGGCCGGCTGGTCGTGATGAGGAGGATGGCGACGCCGGGCAGGCTGTCGGCCAGCGTCGCCAGGAAATCCTCGGACGTGCGGTCGATCCAGTGCAGGTCGTCCACGACGACGACGAGCGGGGCGCGCTGGCTGCGCCGGCGAAGCAGCTGCCGCACGATCTCGAAGATGCGCGCCCGCAGCGAGGCTTCCGGCTCGAGGGCCAGCCGCTCGCCGCCCTCCTTGACGCCGAGCAGATGGAGCAGGTACGGGCTCAGCTCGCCGACGTCGCGACCGAGCTCGCCGAGTGCGTGGTGCGCCTTGCCGGTGATGGCCTCCGGCGTGTCGAGATCGCCGATGCCGCAGAGGGTACGCGCGAGCTCGATCACCGGCAGATACGGCACGGCGCCGCCGTACGGGAAGCAGTGCACCACGATGCAGTCCACCCCGGCCGGGGCCAGTCCCTGGTGGAACTCGTGGACCAGGCGCGACTTGCCGATCCCCGCCTCGCCCGCGATGGTGACGACCTGGCCCTGCCGGCGGCTCACGGATTCCAGGCGCCCACGCAGCAGCTCGAGCTCGAAGCGGCGCCCCACGAACTCCGCCATGCGTCCGCGCAGCCCGAGACCGGTGCGCTCGCGGCCGACGAGCACGTGTGTCGTGGCCCCGCTGGCGCCGCCCGCCGGGCCCGGGGCCAGCTCGAACCGTCGCCGTAGAAACGACGCCGCCGCGTCCGACGTGACGATCGTGCCGAGAGAGGCGCGCTCCACCAGCTCGTCGAGCAGTGGCCAGACGTCACGTCGCTCGTCCATGTCGATACTGACCGAGCCGGCCACCAGGCTCACCAGCACGGTGCTCAGGTGCAGGCCCACGCGCGCGGTCACGTCGGCCTGCTGCTCGCGGTGAGCCCGGTCCACCGCCTTGAGGATCGCCATGGCCGCGTGGGCCGCCCGCTCGGCCGCATCGCCGGCCGCGTCCAGTCCGAAGACGGCCACCAGCCCGATGGGGCCCACCCCTTCCAGGGCGCCACCGAACGAGGCGACCTTGGCGACGAGATCCTCGAGAACGCGACCGATGATGAGCGGAGCCTCGGGGCCGGTCGGAGGGGCCAGCGCGACGCGCACGAAGGCCACCCGCCGGCGCTCCCAGCGGCGAACCGACGACGGCGTCGGCTGCAGCGGTGGGGCGACCACCGGGGCCGCCGCCACCACGGGCGGCACCTCGGCCGGGGGAACGCTCACGCTGGCCGGCCGGCGGCTCGGCGGCGCCGCCTTAACGGCGCCCTCGCGCTCGCGAAGCCCGTACTTGTCCATGCGCGCGCGCAGCGTGTTGCGCGAGATCCCGAGCAGGGCGGCCGTCCGCGAGATGTTCCAGCTCGTCTGCCCCAGAACCTCGACGAGGTGCTCGCGCATGGCGTCGTCGAGCGACACCGGAGACTCCGCCCGACCGGCCGCGGCCGCCGCCGCCGGCGGGGGCGGCGCCTGCAGTCCGAGCTCGGCCGCGGTCAGCTCCCCGCCCGGAGCCAGCAGGACCGCCCGCTCGATGACGTTGGAGAGCTCGCGCACGTTCCCAGGCCACGGATGGGTGAGCAACGCCGCCCGCGCGTCGGCGGTCAGGGGCTTGCGCGGGATGCCGTACTCCGCGCACGTGCGCTCCAGAAAGTGCTCGGCCAGGGTCGTGATGTCGCCGCCACGCTCGCGCAGCGGCGGCAACGTCACGGTGAGGATGGCCAGGCGATGGTAGAGGTCCTCGCGGAAGCGCCGGTCGCGCATGCTCACGCGCAAGTCCTCGTTGGTCGCAGTGAGCACCCACACGTCGATGGGCTCGTCACGGGTGGCCCCGAGCCGGCGCACCTTGCGCTCCTCCAGCACCTTGAGCAGCTTGGCCTGCAGGGCCTCCGGCAGCAGCCCGACCTCGTCGAGGAAGATCGTGCCGCCATGGGCGGCCTGGAAGAGGCCTGCCTTGGAACGGCGGGCATCGGTGAAGGCGCCGCGCTCGAAGCCGAACATCTCGGACTCGAGCAGGTTGTCCGGGATCGCCGCGCAGTTGACGTCGATGAAGGGCCCGTGGGGCCGGGGTCCGGCCTGATGGATCATCCGGGCCAGGAGTCCCTTGCCGGCGCCAGTCTCGCCTTCGATCAGGATCGACGGAAGCCGGCGGACATCCTGCTGGTGGGTCAGCAGCCGGGCCACGGTCTCGCGTACAGCCCTGATGCCCGGGCTGTCCCCGATCAGATCCCCGAGGCCCTTCATGCCCGGCATCTTACCCCGGCTCCCAAGTGTTGAGCAGCTTGCCGTTCAAGTCCTGACCACCAGCCTCCTGACCGCTGGCCTGACCACCTATCAACATATTGATATCACGAGGCTTCTGTCTTGGTACCTGGATTGCCTTTCCATCCCGCCGTGTTCAGACTACTGACGCGGGACTCCTGGTCGATCCGTTGGTACACGCCGTTGCTGGCGCTGGCCGGACTGCTGCTCGCAGTGCTCATCCTGGCCCTGGCGTTCATGGAAGTACTCACGGCTAGCAGCCCGAGCCGCGTGCCGGCATCCGCCTGGCTGCAACCCCTGCAGCAGGTCGATGACGCCATCGCGCGCGGGGACGATGCGGCCGCCGTGACCGCCTGGCGCTACGCGTACGGAGCCGCCGTCCGCAGTTCGCACTGGGAGGGCCTGATGGAGGTCGGCGCCGCGGCGCACCGCCTGGCCGACGGCCACGCCAACGCCCGCCAGGCCTACCGCACGGCGCTCCTTCGGGCTCAACGCGAGGGCTCGCTCGAGGGATTGCTCCGCGCCGCCATCGCGTTCGGCGACCTCGGCGACCGTGACGTGCTGATCCACGCCCTGCGCCTCGCCGAACGGGTAGCCGGGAACGATCCCGCCAAGCGCGCCCGCGTTCGCAACGTATCCGAGCTATGGGTAGGCCCGCGCCTCGAAGCCGAACATCACGATCCGACGCTCCCACGAGGAGACCAGCCATGATGATCGATCCGACACTCAGCCAGGCGCCGTGGACCACGCATCTCGAAGCGATGGACACGGCGATCACGACCAGCAACGCCAGCGCGGCGGTGCTGGCCTGGCGGCACGCCTACGCGGCCGCCCTCGACCAGCCGGGCTGGCGAGGCCTGGTGGACGTGGCGGGAGCGGCGCTTCGCATCGGGGCGATTCCCGGCTTCAGGAAGGCCGCGGAGTCTCGCGCGCGCGAGAGTTACTGGACGGCGCTGTTCCGGGCGCGGCGGCAGGGCTCGCTCAACGGTGTGCTCGACGCCGCGGAGGCGTTCGGCACCCTCGGCGATCGCGTGATGGTCGAGCAGTGCATCCGGATCGCCGAGCGCCTGACGCTGCTCACCGGCGATGCCGACGCGGCGGAGCGTGTGCGTGTCCTGGCCGCGGGCCTGGCCCAGCGCTACATCGAGGTGGACAGGCCGGAAGTCGCGATGGCGGGGGGGCGGCGCTGAGCTCGGAGGGCGAGGGTCGCTGGCTCAGTACCGGCCGCGGGTCGTCGTCGGCACGCCGATATCACGGGCCAGAGGGTCCTTGGCCGTCTCCGGCTTGCCCATAGGATTGACCGCCACCCACCCGCGGGCCCGCATGCAGGCGTCGTCGAGCGAGCCACCCTTCGAGCAGGAGGCGTGGTCACGCTGGAACTCCTCGGTGGTGTACTTCCCGCTCAGCTTCAGCCACTGGCGCTCGTCGCTGGCGCAGCCGGCGGCAGTCAGGACGGCGGCGACGATCACGATCCGGGTGGTCATCCTACGCATTGCGCCGCATTGTACCGGGTGTAAGGTCTGAATGGTAATTTGCCATGAGCAACGACCGCTGGCCGAACGACGTCTGGTCCGGGCTCCTCCAGGTACGGGAGCGCCTGGTGGCCATCCTCCCCGGCCTGCTGGTCCTGCTGACCCTGCTGGCGGTCGGGTTCCTCCTGGCCTGGTTGGCGCGGCGCGTCGTGTCCCGCGTGGGGCGCGCGCTCGGCGTCGACCACCTGCTCGAGCGCTGGGGGGTGGCGCCCTCCTTGCGCCGCTCGGGCATCCTGCGGCCCCCGGCCGACGTCATCGGGCTCGTCTGCTTCTGGGCCATCTTCATCCTGTTCGCCAGCGTCGGCATCGACGGCCTGGCGCTGCCGGGGGCTCCCGGCGCGACCGCGCTGTTGATCGCCTTCCTGCCCCCGCTGCTGGCCGCTGCGCTCATCCTGCTGGTCGGCTGGCTCGTCGCCAACTTCCTCAGCCAGGGTGTGCTCATCGCCGCCGTCAACGCGCGCGTCCCGGAGGCCCGGCTGGTCGCGCGGGGCGTGCACTGGGGGGTGCTGCTCTTCGCGGCCGCCACGGCGCTGACCCATCTGGGGATTGGCAAAGAGATGGTGCTGGTGGCGTTCGGGATCACGCTCGGTGGTGTGGTCTTCGCGGTAGCGCTGGCCTTCGGACTCGGCGGCCGGAGCATCGCCCGCCAGATCCTCGAGCGCCGGCTCCGCCGCGAGTCGCCGCCGCCCCAGGAGCGCATCTCCCACCTCTGAGCCGGCTTCAGCCCTGTCCGGGCGGAGCCAGCACGTAGGCCACGCCGCTGCGCTCGAGCCAGATCCGCGTGAGCTCGTCGCGACGATAGCGACGCGCGACCGCGCCCGCGAACGGCGCGGCCGGATCGTTCACGAGCACCTCGTCCCGCTCCCAACCCGTGAGGACCACCAGATGGCCCGGCGTCTCCGCAACGGCGGCGCCCGTGAGCTCGCCGGCGCCGTAGCGCACGGAGGCGATCAGCGGCAGGCCCCGGGCCAGGCACCAGCGCGCCGCCGCCCAGTCGGGGAACCGCAGCAGATAGCCGGCCACGCCCTGACGGCCGGCGGCCAGAATGGCCGCCGGCCAGACGCCGTAGAGGTCGGTGGCGGGATGGAACATTTCCGCGGCGAGCGCCTCCAGACTCACGGCACGCCCCCAGAAGTCGAGCACCATCGCCACGGCGGTCGGCGAGCAGATCCGCGCGCCGATCGCCCCGCCGCTCTCCACCTGACTGCGCGCCGGCACTGCCAGCCTCACGCCCGGCGGGTCTGCCGTCCGGTCCTCCGCGGCGACGGGTCCCGGAGCGCAGGCCGAGAGCGCCAGCACCCACGGCGCCTCGAGAACGGCGCCCGGCGACGGGCCGCGCAGACGCGCGCGTACCCGCACGGCCTCGACTCCGGCAGAAGCGCCAAACACATCGACGTCGACGTCGAGGCCAGCGTGCGAGGGCGCCGCCGGGAACGACGCCGGCCCCAGGCTGACGCCCGCGACCCACGGCGACCACGCGCCCTCCCGGCGCACGGACAGCTCCAGACGGACGCTGAAGGGCCGCGTGCTGAGCGCGCAGAACGCGGGCACGAAGTGCGTCGCGCCGGCCGCCGCCCACGTCGGGGTTTCGACGATCGCCTCGTCGTGCCGAACCACCACGGCCGCCGGGGCGTCAACCGTCCGGCGGCACGAGGGAGGAACCGCCTCGGCCAGCGGCGACAGCCCTCCCGTGGCCATCCACAGCGTCGACGTCATGACCGAAAAGGGCAAGAAACTTCCCTGCGTGTCGCGCTCGGCGAGGTGAAGTCTGCGTCGGGTTTCACGCGGGCGAGCGGCACCTCGCTTGCACCGGTTGGCGCCCCAAGTTCGTCACGCATCGCCGCGTTGTGCGGCAAGGAGAGCCTATGGCGACGTTCGGAAAGTGCGTCTGGGACGGCTGCACCCGTCACGCCGAGAAGGAGTCCACCGGGGCCTGTCGTTCGCATCACGTGATGCTGCGAGATGCTCGCTGCCGGAAGTGCCAGGCGCAGCTCACCAGTCGCGCCGAGCTCGACGCGCGCGCGTGTCGTCGCTGCGCGGCCCAGCGGGCCGCCTGACACCCTCTCGCTTCCTGCGATCCTTGTCGCGCTCACCGGGCGTGGCATTGCCGTTGCGCTCGCCATGAGCATGCCCGACGAACCGCGCCCGCGCGACGATACTCTCGACCCGGTTCCTTCACGGTGCAGCGCGGGATGTCGGTGGCCGTCGTGATCGAGACACGCAACTGGTACCGGGGATTGTTGCAGGCGGCGCTGACACGCATTCGGCTGGAAGGTCAGAACTGAGAGGTGGGGGCCGCAAGCGGAGGGTACTGCTTCTCCGCTCGCGGCATCCCCTTGTGGTGTGTGCGCGGCGCTACGGCCGCGCGCTCCAGGCAAAAGCCGGAGCTTGGTATTCGCTCACGGCGCCGGCCGTACCGCTAGCAGGTCCGTCCGGGCGCGTCCTTCGGGTCCGGCGGCGTATTTTCCATCCGCACCCCCTGTAACGTCCAGAATGCGTCCGACGGAACGGGATCCGCGTTCCGTCTCTTCCTTCCTACGCCTGTCGGTGGGCATGGTCAAGCCTCGCCCAACGCGCACGTGCACCATTTCACGACCCGCGGAGCCGCGGATCGAGCACGTCGCGGAGGGCGTCGCCGAGCATGTTGAAGCCGAAGACCGCCAGCGAGATCGCCACGCCGGGCCACACCGCCATCCACGGGGCCCGGAACATGTACGTGCGGCCCGAGCCCGAGAGCATCGCGCCCCACGCCGGATGCGGCGGCGGCACCCCGAACCCGAGAAAGGACAGCGCGCCCTCGGCCAGGATGACGGCGCCAAGGCCGATGGTGGCCAGGATGATGATCGTGGCCGTCACGTTGGGCAGGATGTGGCGCAGGATGATGCGGGCGTGGCCGCAGCCCATGGCCCGGGCCGCCTCGATGTAGGCCTGCTGGATGACGCCGAGCGCGGCGCTGCGGATCACGCGCGAGTTGGTGGCCGCGATCAGGACCGAGAGCGCGATCACCACGTTGCCGAGCCCCGGGCCCAGCACGGCCATGACCGACAGGATGATGATCAGGTACGGGAACGACAGCCAGGCGTCGACCACACGCTGCACGACCAGGTCCCACGCGCCCCCGAAGTAGGCACTGGTGACGCCGATCGTGGTCGCCAGCAGCGTGGCCAGCGTGATGGTCAGGAAGCCCATCGTGATGGAGACGCGGGCGCCGTACACGATCCGGCTCCACATGTCGCGACTCAGGTTGTCGGTGCCGAGCCAGTGGGCCGCACTGGGCGGCTTCATCCGCGCTCCCCGCACCGTCTCGTCGTACTTGTAGGGCGCGATCTGCTCGGCGAACACCGCCATGACCAGCATGGCGAGGACGATCAGGCCCCCCACCGCGCCCAGCGGCTTGCGGCGCACGAAGCGGCCCAGCACCACGAGCCAGCGCAGCCGGGCCGCCCGCCGCCGGACCTCGGGCGCCGGCGTTACCGTGCCGTTGAGGTCGAGGGCGGCCGAGCCTGGCTCACTCATGACGGATCAGTACCGGATGCGCGGATCGAGGACGGCGTAGAGGGCGTCCACACCCAGGTTGATGAGCACGACCGTGGAGACGACCACCAGGTTGACGCCCTGGATGACCGGGTAGTCGCGCTGGTTGATCGCGTCGAAGAGAAAGCGGCTCATTCCTGGCAGCCCGAAGATCGTCTCGATGATCACGGTGCCGCCAATGATCTGGGGCAGCTGGGTGCCGAGCAGCGTGACGACCGGGATGACGCCGTTGCGCAGCGCGTGCTTGAGCACGATGGCGCGCTCGCCCAGCCCCTTGGCCCAGGCCGTGCGCACGTAGTCCTGGCGGAGCACCTCCAGCAGCATGCCGCGGGTGAGGCGCATGAGGGCGGCGGCGGCGGCGATGCCCAGGACCACCGAGGGCAGCAGCATGTGGCGCAGGTTGGCCACCGGGTCGGTGGTGAACGGCGTGAAGTCGCCCGACGGCCGCCAGTTCCACCAGATCGCCGGCAGCACGATCAGCAGCGTGGCCAGCCAGAACCCCGGCACCGACAGCCCGATGATGGCGGCGCTGCGGGCGATGAGGTCGGCGAGCGTGTCGTGGCGGACGGCGGCCACGATGCCGATGGGCAGCGCGATCAGCAGCGCGATGGCCAGGGCGATCAGCGCCAGCTCGAGCGTGATCGGCAGCCGGCTGCCGATCTCCTCCAGCACCGGCCGCTTCGTCCACAGCGACTCGCCGAGGTCCCCGCGGACCGCCCGCGCCGCCCACTCGAAGTACTGCACGTGCAGTGGCCGGTCCAGCCCCAGCTTGGCCCGCAGCTCCTCGACGTCCTTGGCGTAGGCCTTCTCCTCCAGCATGAGCTGGACGGCGTCGCCGGGAATCAGCCGCGGGAGCGCGAAGACGACGAGCGAGGCGATCAGCAGCGAGGGAATCGCGATGAGCAGCCGGGTAGCGACGTACCGCCTCAGCATGGGCTCTCGCCGGGCGGCGCCGGGACGACGCCGCCCGCCCGACCGACCGCCGCTAGCGGTCCAGCCACGCCGCCATCAGCCGCCCGCCGTAGTCGTAGCCGAGGTTCGGCCCGTAGTTCTTGAGGGCGGTGTCCCACACCGCCACGTACACGCCGGAGTCCGTCGCGACGTAGTACTGCTGCTTGGCCAGGTACCGCTGGATCTCGTAGATGACCTCACGCCGCTTGGCCGGATCGGCCGTCCGCCGCTGGCGGACCAGCATGTCGGACACGACCGGGTCGTTGATGTGGCTCTGGTTGCGCGGCTGCTCCGGGTGGTACTGGCCGAACAGGAACGTGTCCGGCTCCAGGAACGGCGTCTGCGGCCCGTAGGTCAGCGACGGGAAGTTGCCGTAGAAGCACGTCGAGATGTAGGCGCCGTACTCCTTCTGGTCGATCTTCCCGTCGATACCGACGTCCTTGAGGTTCTTCTGGACGATTTGCATGGAGTCGATCAGCACCGTGGAGCCGTAGGTGGTGAAGCAGATGGTGGCCGGGAAGCCGTTCGGGTAGCCGGCCGCCGCCAGCAGCTTCTTGGCCTCGGCGGGATCGTACCGGAACCACTTGGCTCCCTCACCGAGCTGGTCCAGCGGGATCGACCACTCCTTGAGCGCGGCCGGCACCGCCGGGTTCGTCGCCCCCACGCCCTCGGCGACCGCGTCGATGATGCCCTTGCGGTCGATGGCCAGGGACATGGCCTGGCGGACGCGGACGTCGCTGAACGGCTTCTGGTCGGTGCGCATCGAGATGTGGCTCATGACGTTGGACGGGAACTCGGCGCGTGCGGACGGGCCGGCTTGAGCCTTGTCCTTGATCTGCACCCAGTCCGTCCGGTTGATGGTCCCGGGGTTCTCCCAGCCGAGGTCGTACTTGCCGGACAGGAACGACGACGATGCGGGAGGCGTTGTCCTCGTCGACGGCGACCTCGATCCGGTCGATGTAGGGCAGGCCGGGGATGAAGTAGGCCGGGTTGCGCACCAGCGTCATGCCCTGGTTGGGGCGATACGAGTCGAGCATCCACGGCCCCGTGCCGACGACCGCCTCCCACTTCTTGAGGTCGCCGAACTTGTCCACGCACTCCTTGGCGACGATGGCCACCGCCATCGGGTTGGCCAGGATGTCGAGGAACCACGCGAAGGGCTCCTTCAGCGTGAACTTCACCGTGTACTTGTCGAGCGCCTCGACCTTGTCGAGCGAGCCCAGCATGAAGGCGTTGGCGTTGCCCTTGGTGGTCAGGAAGCGGTCGACGCTGTAGACCACGTCATCGGCCACGAGCTCGCGCCCGTTGACCGGCGGCTTGGGGTGCCACTTCACACCCCGCCGCAGCTTGAAGACGTAGGTGGTGTCGCTGGGCTGCGTCCACGACTCGGCGAGGTCGCCCTCGAGCGGAAACGTCCCGGGCTGCACGTTGGGCCCGGCCTTGTGCTTGATGAGCCGGCTATGCGTGAAGGTCAGCGCGATGTGCGTCTTGTAGGAGAGCCCGCCCGGCCCGTGCAGGTCGAAGTGGGGTGGATCCCAGAGCCGGAGCGACAGCGTCCCGCCGCGCTTGGGCGTCTGGGCCCGCGCCAATCGCGGGGTGAGCGCGGTCCCCGCGAGGGTAAGGCCACCGGCGGCGAGCAGGTCACGTCGGCTCAGGTCCATGCACGATCTCCTTTGATCGGGATCAAGCCGTCCGGGCGGCCACCGCCGCCAGCGCGGCATCGAAGACACCCACCAGCTCGTCGACGTCGGCGTCGCTGTGGGCGAGCGAGACGTAGATCTTGTTCACCGCCTTCACCACGCCGCGGCGCAGGCACTCCTCGTTGAAGAGCGCGATGCGACGGCGGTCGGCGGTGAGGGTGGCACGGTAGTCGACCACGGGCCGGTCGGTGAAGATGATGTCGAATACGGGCGGCTCGCCGCACACCTGGGCCGGCATCCCGTGCTTGCGGGCGGCCGCGGTCAGCCCCTCCTTCAGGCGGGCGCCGGTGGCGAAGAGCTTCGTGTAGGCGCCGGGCTTGCGCAGCTCGGCCAGCGTGGCGAGGCCGGCCACGGCCGCCACCGGGTTGCCGTTCAGCGTCCCCGCCTGCCACACGTACTCCGGCGAGCCTTCCAGCGCGGCGTCGAAGTGGTGCATGATGTCGGCCCGCCCGGCCACGGCCGCCAGCGGAAAGCCGCCCGCCAGCACCTTGCCGAAGGCGGCCACGTCGGGGACCACGCCGTAGTATTCCTGGGCGCCGCCGTAGGCCAGCCGGAAGCCGGTGACGATCTCGTCGAACACCAGCGGCACGCCGTAGCGCTGGGTCACCGCCCGCAGGCCGGTGAGGAACCCCGGCTGGGGCACGATCACGCGCTGGTAGGGCTCGACGATGACGGCAGCCAGCTCGTTGTGGTGGGTCGCGATCAGCGCCTCGGTCGTGGCGAGGTCGTTGTAGGGCGCGATGAGGACGTCCTCGCCGATGGCGTGGGGGATGCCGCCCGAGTCGGCCATCGCCGCCGGAAACGCCTTCGGCGAGCGCGGACTGACGCTCATGAGCGCGTAGTCGTGGGTGCCGTGGAAGCCGCCCTCGAACTTCATGATTTTGTCGCGCTGGCGGAAGGCCCGGGCCACCCGCAGGGCGAAGAATGTGGCCTCGGAGCCGCTCGACATGAAGCGCACCTGCTCGGCCCCGGGCACCGCCCGCACGATCTCCTCGGCCAGCTCGATGATCGGCTGGTTGAGGAGCATGAACGTCGTGCCGTGGGAGACCTGGCGCTGCACGGCGTCGACCACGGCCGGGTGCGCGTGGCCCAGTAGCATGGGGCCGGAACCGAGCAGGCAGTCGATGTACCGGCGGCCGTCGACGTCCCACAGGTACGGTCCTCGCGCGTCCTTCACGACGAACTCCAAGCCGGGGGCGGCGCGATGGCTGCCGAGCACGCCCCCGGGGAGTACCTTGGCGGCGCGGGCGACGAGGTTCTGCTGATCGGTCATGGACTCCCTGCCTCGTTGAAGGTTGGCCGATGATACCCGGAAACCCTACTCGGTCAAGAGAACCCCCGAGCCCGTGATGACGCCCTGTTTGAGCAGCTCCAGTGCCTGGTTGGCGATCTCCAGGGGGAACTCCGTGGTGGCCAGCCGCACCGGCACCCGGGCCGCCTCGGCCAGAAACTCCGCCCCGTCGGCCCGGGTGTTGGCCGTCACCGAGCGGAGGCCCCGCTCGTAGAAGAGGTCGGCCTCGTACTCGAGCCGGGGAATCGGCGTCATGTAGATGCCCGCCAGGGCGAGTGTTCCACCCCGGGCCAGGTTGCGCATGGCGACCGGCACCAGCTCACCGGCCGGCGCGAAGAGGATGGTGCCCTCGGCGCGGTGCGGCATGGGGTCGTGCACGTCGCCGACCCAGGCGGCGCCCAGGCTCGCGGCCAGCTCGCGGTGGGCCGGCTCGCGCGTGCACACGTAGACCTCCATGTTGCGGCCGCGGGCGAGCTGGATGGTCACGTGGGCCGAGGAGCCGAAGCCGTACATGCCCAGGCGTCCGCCCGGCCGCACCGCGGCGAGCTTCAGCGCGCGGAAGCCGATGATCCCCGCGCACAGCAGCGGCGCGGCCTGCACGTCGTCGTAGCCTGCCGGGATCGCGTAGGCATAGTCCTGGTCGATCACCGCGAGCTCGGCGTAGCCGCCGTCGGCGTGCCAGCCGGTGAATTCCGCCCGCTCGCAGAGATTCTCGCGGTCGGTTGCGCAGTACAGGCAGCGGCCGCAACTCCGCCGCAGCCAGGCGATGCCCACGCGGTCGCCCTCGCGGAAGCGCGTGGCGTCGGGGCCACGGGCCGCCACCCGGCCGACCGCCTGGTGGCCCGGCACCAGCGGCGTGCGCAGCAGAGGCAGCTCGCCCTCGACGACGTGCAGGTCGGTGCGGCAGATGGCGCACGCCCGCACCTCGACCAGGATCTGGCCGGGGCCAGGCGTGGGGTCGGCGATGTCGTCCATCCGCAGCGGGCGGTCGGACACCGGCGCCTGCTCGCGCAGGAGCATCGCGCGCACGACTCAGACCGCCCGGGCGAGAATCTTGAGGGCGCGCGTGAGATGGGGGGCGTCCACCATCTGGCCCTTGAAGCGGAAGGCGTAGACGCCGCGCCGCTTGTGCTCCTCGAACGCGGTCACCAGCTCCCGCGCCTCGTCGACCACGGCCGGGGCCGGCGTGAACACGTCGTTGATGACCTCGATCTGCGAGGGATGGATGGAGATCTTGCCCGTGAAGCCCATGGCCACCCCCTCCTCGCACTCCCGTCGCAGCCCGGCCAGGTCGGCGATGTCGGTGTACACGGTGTCCATCGCCTCGACCCCGGCCGCCGAGGCCACGACCGTGCACATGACGCGAGCGTAGCGCGGAATGTCGAGGTAGCGATTCTGAGCGTCGCGCACGGCCGGCAGCCCCATCGCCGCCGACAGGTCCTCGATACCCCACGACACGGTGACGATCCGGGGGCTGGCCGTCGCCACCTCGCGGATGTTCAGCAGCCCCTCGGGCGTCTCGGTGGCGATCAGCACCAGCTTGGTGGAGCCGTTCTCGAGACCGTGGCGGTGCTCGAGCCGGTCGAGGATCTGGGCGATCTCGCGGACATCACCGGCGTGGCGCGGCTTGGGCACCACGTAGCCCTCGGGGCGGCCGGCGATGGTGGCCTCGAGGTCGGCCACGCCGAGCCCGGTGGCAATCGGGTTCATGCGCACCCACCGCTCGCGCCCGCCGAAGTCCAGCTCGCTGAGCCAGCGGGTGACGATGGGCCGCGTGGCAACCTTGAGGTGGGGCGCCACCGCGTCCTCGAGATCGAGGATGAGCCCGTCGGCGGGCAGGGTGAGCGCCTTGGCGATCATCCGCTCGTTGCCGCCGGGCACGAAGTGCAGCGAGCGCCGTCGCTTGCCGAGCGCCATGTCAGGCCGACTTCTTGCGCATCATGGCGTTGCGGCGCGCGCGCATGACGAGGTCGCCGTGCTGGTTGCGGGCGCGGTGCTCGAAGGTCACGATGCCCCACTGCGGGCGCGACTTGGACTCGCGCTTGTCCACGACTTCCGTCTCCGCGTAGATCGTGTCGCCGTGGAAGACCGGCTTGGGGAACTCGACCTTGTCGAAGCCGAGGTTGCCGACGGTGGTGCCGAGGGTGGTCTCGCCGACCGACACGCCGACCGCGATGCCGAGCGTGAGCAGGCTGTTCACCAGCGGCTTGCCGAACTCCGCCTTGGCCGCCGCGTGGAAGTCGATGTGCAGCGGCTGCGGGTTCATGGTCAGCGTCGAGAAGAAGACGTTGTCCGCCTCGGTGATCGTGCGGCCGATCTCGTGATGAAAGGTGTGCCCGACCTGCAGCTCCTCGAAATACTTACCCGCCATCGTCGCCTCCCTGGCGCCGCGACGCCGCCCGGCGCCGCGGGGCCCCGATGGTATATCATCCCGCCATGATCTACGAATACCGCGCCTACTACGCCATGCCCGGCCGCATGCCCGACATCCAGAAGCGGTTCAACGACGTGACGATGAAGCTGTTCGCCAAGCACGGGATCAAGGTGGTCGGCTTCTGGGACACCGTGATCGGCGAGAACAACGAGCTCGTCTACATCTGCGCCTTCGACGATCTTGCCCACCGGCAGAAGGCGTGGGGGGCGTTCCAGTCCGATCCCGAGTGGCTGGCGGCGCGCAAGGCCTCGGAGGCCAACGGGCCGCTCGTCGAGCGCGTCGTCAACAAGATCTGGAAGCCGACGCCGTTCTCGCCGCTCCAGTAGCCGCGCGCCCGTCCCCCCGCGGGGGGTGACGGCACGCAGGATCGGCATCCGGCCGGACCGACGGCGTCCGTGCGCCCGGCGGCTATCCCGCCGGCATGGTCGAGGAGGAGCAAGCCATGAGGCTGAAGGTCAACGACGTCCACATCAACTACCGCATCGACGGGCCGGACGGCGCGCCGTGGGTCACCATGAGCAACTCCCTGGCGACCACCCACCGGATGTGGGACGCGCAGATGGACGCGTTCACACGGGAGTATCGCGTGCTGCGCTACGACAAGCGCGGCCACGGCGAGTCCGACGTGGCGCCGGGGCCGTACAGCTTCGAGCTGCTGGCCGACGACGTGCTGGCCCTGCTCGACGCCCTGCGGATCACCCGCACGCACTTCGTCGGGCTGTCGATGGGCGGCATGACCGGGATGACCATGGCCCTGCGCAAGCCGAGCGTGCTGCGCAGCCTCGTCCTCTGCGACACCACCAGCAAGGATCCGCTCGGCGATCCGGCCCTGTGGCAGCAGCGCATCGACGCCGTCAACGCCGGCGGCAGCATGGAGCCACTCGTGGAGACCACGGTGGGGCGCTTCCTCACTCCGGACACCGTCAAGAACCGCCCGTCGATTGCCGACGCTGTCCGGGCGATGGTGCGCTCGACCCCGATCGCCGGTTACGTCGCCTGCTGCCAGGCCATTGCCAAGCTCAACCTGACCCATCGTCTCGGCGAGATCACGCTGTCCACCATGGTGGTCGTCGGCGCCGACGATCCCGCCACCACCGTCGCGATGGCCCGCACGATCCACCAGGGCATCGGTGGCTCCGAGCTGGTCATCCTGAAGGACGCCGCCCACCTCGCGAACCTCGAGCAGCCGGCCGCCTTCAACGAGGCGGTCCTCGGCTTCCTGAAGCGGCACTGACGCGGGAGGGCGCCGATGACGCACGCCGATCTCAAGGGCCTCGCGGTGGCGACGACCTCGGCCGACGCGCTGGCGGCCTACGAGCGCGGAGTCGACCTGTTCCTGCGCTGGCGCGGCGGGGTCATGGACGCCCTCGACACGGCCGGGCAGCGCGACCCGTCGTTCGCGCTGGCGCACTGCACGCGGGCCTACGTCGCCTGGCGGATGGGACGCGTCGACCTGGCCGCGGCGGCGGCGCGGCAGGCCACGGCCGGGGCCGACGCGGCCCACGACGAGCGGGAGCGCGAGCACGTGCTGGCGGTGGCCGAGATGCAGCGGGGTGATGCGATCGCCGCCCACGAGCGCCTGCGCCGGCTGGCCGCCCGGTATCCGACCGACCGTATCGCGGTGCGCATCGCCGGCTTGAACTGCATCACCCAGGGCGATTACCGGGCCGGCATCGGCATCGCGCGCCGGAGCCTGGAGGCCGATCCCGGCGAGCCCCAGTACCAGACGATGCTGGGTTTCTTCCTCGAGCAGTCGGGCTACAACGACGAGGGGCTGGAGATGAGCACGCGCTCCCTGGCCCAGGACCCGACCAACCTGTACACCTACCACGCGGTCGCCCACGCCTACCAGGCCCGGGGCGACTACGGCCACGCGCTCGAGACCTTCGAGCGGGCGGCGTCGCTCGAGCGCTACCCGCATATCCTCTGGCACCTGGCCGAGGCGCACGCCCTCCTGGGCCACGTGCGCATGACCCGGGAATACTGGGCCTCCACGGCGCCGGCCCTGCCGCTCTACGAGCGCATCGAGCTGCTGTGGCGTCTCGAGGTCCTGCGTCACGGCGCCACCGATCCGGCGGTCTGGCGAGATCTGGCCGGGCAGGCCGATCGCATCCTGGACAATGCGGACTTCCAGACCGTGTGGATGCACCACTGGATCGGCGTGGCCTTCGCCCGGGCCGGACAGTGGGAGAAGGCACGACAGCAGGTCGAGCGTCTCCGGCGCCTACCCGAGGGCCGCCCGAGCGGCTACTGGTCGACGCTCGGCGCCTCGCTCCTGGAAGGCGAGCTGGCCCTGATCGAGGGCGACGACGCGGCCGCCGTCCGATTGATGGCGCCCGCAGTGGCGCAGGTCCACACCATGGGCGGCGGCAGCCGCGAGCAGAAGGACATCTTCCGCGACGTGTTCCTGGAGCTGCAGCGGCGGCTCGGACACGTGGAGCAGGTGGTCGAGCTGGCCCAGCAGCGGCTGCTGGCCAATCCCTATCACGTTCAGTCGCTGGCGGCCCTGGCCTGGGCCTACGAGCGCGGCGGCGATACCGTGCTCCAGCGACAGGCCTGTCGGCAGCTGGTCCGGCGGGCGGAAGAGATCGGCCTGGCCCCGGACGCGCCCGAGCTGCTGGCCGCGCGCCGGACACTCCAGATCGCCGCCTGATCGCGACCGCTCGCGTCAGCGCGACGCGAGGGTCTTCAGTGTCGCCTGGATCTGCTCGAGGTGGATGAGGTCGTGCTCGGCCCAGTGGTCCAGGATCTGGTCGATGCGCAGCCCGCCGTACTCGGGATGCCGCCCGGCGGCGCGGCGCTGACGCGGGCTCAGCCGACGCAGCAGGGCCACGGTGTCGGCGCGCAGCGTGGTGAAGGCAACCAGCGTGGTGACCGGGTCAGCGCGGCGGTGGTGGAGACCGGCGGTCCACTTCTCCTGATCCCAGGCTACCAGCGGCCCGCCCGGCTCGGCCGCCGCCGAGCGAACCCGGAAGCCGAGCGCGATCTCGGCGTCGAGCAGATGGCCCAGGATCTCGACCACCGACCACTCACGCGGCTCGGGGCGCCGGCGGAGCCGCGCGCCGCGTGCGCGACCCACGACCCGGGCGATCCGGCGGGGGCCGGCGGCGAGCGAGGGCAGAACCGGGGACCGGCCCAGCCGGTGGTGCGGCTGGCGACACATCGGGCAGGTAGCGCGCGCCTTCGCCATCAGGGGCGACTATAATACGTCCGCCATGACCTATGACATCGCGATCATCGGGGGCGGCATCGTCGGGCTGGCCACGGCCCGCGCGCTGCTCGAGCAGAAGCCCTCGCTCAAGCTCGTGCTGTGCGAGAAGGAGGCGGCGCTCGGCCGCCACCAGACCGGCCACAACAGCGGCGTCATCCACTCCGGTATCTACTACAAGCCCGGCTCCTTCAAGGCGCGCCTGTGCGTGGAGGGCGCTCGCCTCATGGTCGAGTTCTGCGAGGCCCACGCGATCAAGTACGACCGGTGCGGCAAGGTCATCGTGGCGACCGCCCCCGAGGAGCTACCCGCGCTGCAGACGCTCTTCGAGCGCGGCACGGCCAACGGCGTGGCGGGGCTGACGAGGATCGACGCCGCCCGCGTGAAGGAGATCGAGCCGCATGTGCGCGCGGTGGCCGGCATCCACTCGCCCAACACCGCGATCATCGACTACGGCGAGGTGGCGGCCACCATCGGGCGCGAGCTGGTCGCCAGCGGCGTGACCATCGAGTACAACTTCCCGGTCACCGCCATCACCCGCGTGCGGGGCGGCGGCCTCGCCGTCAGCACCGCCCAGCACACGATCACCGCCAGCAAGCTGATCAACTGCGCGGGGCTATACTCCGACGTCGTGGCGCGGCTGGCCGGGGCGCAGACCGAGGCCCAGATCATCCCGTTCCGCGGCGAGTACTACTTCCTGAAGCCGGAGCGCGAGAGCCTCGTGCGCGGCCTCATCTATCCGGTGCCCGATCCCCGCTTCCCGTTCCTGGGCGTCCACTTCACGCGGACGATCCACGGCGAGGTCGAGGCCGGTCCCAACGCCGTGCTCGCCTTCGCCCGCGAGGGCTACCGGTTCACCAGCTTCCGGCCGCGCGAGTTCGCCGGCACCCTGGGCTACGGCGGCTTCTGGTCGATGGCCCGCAAGTACTGGAAGATGGGCGCCTACGAGATGTATCGCTCGCTATCGAAGAAGAAGTTCGTGGAGGCGCTGCAGCGGCTGGTTCCCGACCTCAAGGGCGAGGACATCACCCCGGGTGGCGCCGGCGTGCGCGCCCAGGCCGTCCGCGCCGATGGCGCGCTCCTGGACGACTTCAGCATCGCGACCGGCCCCGACTCGATCCACGTGGTCAACGCGCCGTCGCCGGCGGCGACCGCCTCGCTCTCGATCGGCCGTCACATCGCCGGGCTCGCCACCCAGACGTTCGATCTCCGTTAAGTCGACCGAAAACGCCTCTGTTGACAGGGGTTTGCCCATCAGTTAACATGAGCATCCCATGATCAGTGTGCCTGCGCGCCGCGTCAAGCAGTTCGGCGTCGAGTTTTACCAGGCTGGGCTGACGGCGAAGGACATCGACCGCCTGGTCAAGTTCGAGGTCCTCGGCTACACGGGCGGTCCCCAGGCCGATGCGCCCAAGACCAAGCGCAACGCCGCCCGGGCGCGCGTGAACTGGGACATGCTGGAGAAGCGAATCAGCGAGAGCGAGACCGCCTACCAGCGGCCGGTGATCCGCAAGAAGATCGACGAGCTCGCCGCCTACTACCGCGAGTGCAAGGACGCCGCGACGCTGCCCGCCATCCCGGGCGCGGTCATCATCACCTCCGAGAAGCGCTTCACCTTCACGCCGGTGGCCGGCCACCACGACCTGGGTCTGCTGCAGATCCCCGAGGAGCACGGCGTGCTGCGGGTGCTCGACGGCCAGCATCGGTTGCTGGCGCTGCACTCGCTCAGCCAGGCCGGCGAGGCCGGCGGCATCGAGGTGCCGGCGGTGCTGTTCGACTCGCTCGACGCCCGGCAGATCGTCGAGCTGTTCGTCACGATCAACGCCAAGCACACGCGGCTCAACCCCTCGCACATCATCAGCCTGGCCGGGCGCAAGCTCTACCCTGACCCCAACCAGGCCCTGGCCCACGACGTCATCCGCTCTCTGAACGAGGACGACACCTCGCCGCTGCACGGCGAGATCAAGATGCTCGGCACCGGCCGCGGCCGGGTGAGCCAGGCGCCGCTGGCCGAGGAGATCGTGGACTTCCTGGAGACCGTCGAGAAGGTGGGCGGCGGAGCCAAGATCCAG
The DNA here is from genome assembly GCA_963827505.1 of uncultured Candidatus Rokubacteria bacterium. Taxonomy (GTDB): domain Bacteria; phylum Methylomirabilota; class Methylomirabilia; order Rokubacteriales; family CSP1-6; genus AR5. Next base: position 394,921 of record CAWHBD010000003.1, read on the forward strand.
GAGGTGCGCTCGCACGCCAAGCGCTTCTTCCTGAACTACATCAAGGCGCTGTCCACGACGTTCCCGACCGCCTGGGCCGGCCGCAAGTACTCGATCAAGACCGGCGCCGCCCTCCGTGCCTTCATCCGCACCGCCCCCGACGTCATGGCCCGGGCTCGCGAGCTGCGCCGCGACGCTCTACGACCTCAACGCCATCCGTGAGGCCATCAAGCCGTGGGGCGAGCGGCTGCGCGACCGGCGCTTCGAGACCGAGGGCGAGTGGAAGCTGAAGCTCGCCGGCGGCACCCGGGGCACGGTCGACACGCTGAGTCGCGAGCTCCGCGACGCGCTCCGCTAGCCCCCCACAGCCTCGCGCATCCTGCGTTCGGGGCCGTTCGTCCTCGTCGGCGACGGGCGGCTAGATCACGTCGAGCACGGCGGCCGCGATCTTCTCGGGGAGCTGACCGTCTCGCCGGGCCGTGCCCCAGCCCAGGTCATGACCGCCGGCGACGGCCACCAGCGCGGTGCGGGCGGGGACGAGCGCGCGGGCTAGCGCCAGCTCCTCGGCGGTGGCGAACGGGTCGGTGGCGCCGTGGACGAACACGGTCGGGGTGCGCAGACGCGGCAGGTGGTCAACACGGAGCCGCTCGGGCTGCCCCGGTGGATGCAGCGGATAGGACTGGAGCAGCAGCGCGGCGGCGAGGGCGGGATCGTCCGCCACCAGCATCGAGGCCATGCGGCCGCCGTAGGAGTGGCCGCCGAGGAAGAGGCGCCCACCAAGCCGATCGCGCAGCACCGCGAGGGCGGCGCGCAGCCCCTCGCGATCGCGAGCGGCACCGGCCGGCGACGGCGCGCCCCGTGGCCGCGCCTGGCGGTACGGAAGATCGCAGCGCAGCACGCTCACGCCCCGCGCCGCGAACGCCGCCGCCACGGCCACCAGCAGCGGCGCGTCCCGGTTGCCACCGGCGCCGTGCGTGAGGACCAGACCATCGGCGCCGGGGGCGACGTGCAGCACGCCACGCACGGACGGATCACCGTCGACCTCGATGCGCTCGAGTCCCACGGTCGCGTTCAGCGGCTGGAGGGCGGGGAGGCGGGCAGGATCGCCGAGGCCGACTTCGAGGCGGGGTCGCGCCGCGGCCATCGGCCGGAATCGACGGCGGTGAGGAAGTCGAGCACCGCCCGGTTGAACAGGTCGGGCTCCTCGAGGTTGATCGCGTGGCCGGTGTTCGGGATCACGACCAGGCCGGCGCCGCGGATCTTCCGCTTCATGAACAGCGCCGGCTCCAGGCAGGGCTCGTCCTCGTCGCCGGTCATGATCAGCGTGGGCACCTCGAGCTTCGTGAGCTTGTCCTCCAGCTCGAAGATCGACGGCCGCCGTCGCTGCACCCCGCGCATGGTGTTGGCGTGGCCGAGCGCGGAGCCGGCCGCGAACCGGTCGTAGAACTCCTGCCAGCCCACGGGGTCCTTGGCGATGAACTGCACGCGCGTCGGCCCTCGCGTGTAGAACTCCGCGACCTTGGCCATGCCGCCCTCGAACTGCGCGATGACGAGGTCGGTGTCACGGTGGAAGGCCGCGCGGTCGGTGCTGACGCTGCCGTAGCCGGCCCCACCCACGGTGAGGGACAGCGCGCGCTCGGGGAACATGAGACCGAAGTGCAGGGTCGCGTAGCCGCCCATCGACAGTCCGATCACGTGAGCCTTGGGCAGCCTGAGGTGGTCGAGGATGGCCTTGATGTCCTCGGCGGCCTGGGCCTGCGAGTAACGCTCGGGGTCGGCCGGCACGTCGGAGGGCGGGTAGCCCCGCGCGTTGAAGGCCACCGTGCGGTAGCGCCGGGCGAAGAACTTCACCTGGGCCGCCCAGCCCTTCACGTCGTCGGCGAACTCGTGGACGAGGACGATCGGCGTGCCCTGACCGACCTCCTCGTAGAACAGTTTGATGCCGTCGGGAGTGCTGGCGTGGGGCATCAGTCGGTCACTCGCTCCAGGGAAAATTGACTTCCAGGATGTCGAACGTCTTCTTGCCGTTGGGGAGCTGGGCGGTGACGGTGTCACCGACGCGCTTGCCGATGAGCGTGCGGGCCAGCGGCGCCAGCACCGAGATGAGCCCCTTGGCCGGGGCCGCCTCGTCGGAGCCGACGATCCAGTAGCGCACCTCCTTGCCGGCTTCGTCCTCCAGGCGCACGGTGGAGGCAAACGTGATCCGATCGCCGCCGACGGGCGCGTCGATCACCTCGGCAGCGCCCACCTTGCCGTCGAGCTCGTTGATCCGGCCCTCGGTGAAGCTCTGTTTCTCGCGGGCGGCGTGGTATTCCGCGTTCTCGGAGAGATCACCGTGGGCCCGGGCCTCGGCGATGGCCTTGATGATGGCCGGGCGCTCGACGCGCTTGAGCCGTTCCAGCTCGTCCTTGAGCTTGTCGTAACCGGCCCGGGTCATCGGGGTCCGCGGCACCGCCATGCGGGTAACTTAACACGAGCCTCGGAATGCGCTAGGCTTGGTAGACCTTGAGGGCTTCTGCGGTCCGGCTCCTGTGCCTGCTCGTCGTGCCGGCCCTGCTCGCGCTCAGCGGCTGCAATCGAACCCAGGCGGAGACCGCCAAGCCGACGCCGGGCAGCGCCGCGCCCGCGCTCCGCCCGATCACGGTCAACGTCGCGTCCGCCCAGTCGCGCGCCGTGCAGCGGACGGTGGAGACGAGCGGCAGCATGCTGGCCGCCGACGAGGTGCAGGCCAAGTCCGAGCAGCCGGGGACGCTGGCCCGCCTCCACGTGGATCTCGGCGACCGCGTCGCCGTCGGCGCCGTGCTGGCCGACTACGATCGCCGCGAGTTCCAGCTCGCGGTGGACCAGGCCCAGGCCGACCTGGGCGCCGGCCAGCAGGCGCTGGCCCGGGCCCGGGCCACCGCGGTCGCCACCGAGGCGATGCTCAAGCGCACGCGTGACTCGCTGCCGGTGCTGGAGGCCGACGTGGCGCGCGCGGAGTCGCAGCTCGCGTTCATGCGCTCGGAGATGGAGCGCACGCAGCAGCTGCACGCCCGCGAGCTGGTCGCCGCCCGCGACGTCGACAACGCGCGCAACCAGTTCAACATCGCCGCCGCCCAGGCGGCCAGCGCCCGCACGCTGGCCGCGCAGTTCCCCGATCAGGTGCGGACGGCCGACGCCCAGTACGGGTCCGACCTGGCCGCCGTGCGGGCGGCCGAGTCGCAGGTCAAGCAGCGGGAGGCCGCGCTGGGCCTGGTCCAGAAGCGTTTCGGCGACACCACGGTGCGGGCCTCGCTGGCCGGCCTCGTCGCCAAGCGCCACGTCTCGGCCGGCGAATACGTGAAGGAGAACACGCCGCTGTTCACGATCGTGGTGGCCAACCCGCTCAAGTACGTGGGCACGGTGCCGGAGCGGCAGGCGCCCGAGCTCAAGCCGGGCCAGACGCTGCGCCTCGGCGTGGAGGCCTTCGGCGACCGCGCGTTCGCCGGCACCGTCACCCGCGTGTCGCCGGCCGTCGACGTCGTGACCCGCACGCTCATGGTCGAGGCCCGTGTCCCCAATGGCGACGGCACGCTGCGGCCGGGCTTCTTCGCGAAGGGCCACGTGCTCGTCCGCGAGGATCCGGCGGCGGTCTTCGTGCCGAGCGAGGCGGTGACCTCGATCGCCGGCATCACCAAGGTGTTCGTGGTCGTCAACGGCAAGGCGGTCGAGCGCGTCGTGAAGCCGGGGACCCGCCAGGGCACCTGGGTCGAGATTCCCGACGGAGTGAAGGCGGGCGAGACGGTGGCGATCACCAACCTGGCGGCGCTCTTCAACGGCGTGCCGGTCGAAGCCGCCGCGGCTCGATAGTGCTGGAGGTCTTCGTCCGGCGACCGGTCTTCACCACGATGCTGCTGGTGTCGCTGGTCGTGCTCGGGCTCGCCTCGTTCGTGCAGCTCGGGGTGGACATCTTTCCGAAGGTCGATTTGCCGACGATCACCATCACGACGCGGTTGCCGGGAGCGTCGCCGGAGGAGATCGAAAGCCAGATCACCAAGCCGCTCGAGGAGGTCATCAACACGATCGCCGGGCTCGACGAGCTGCGGTCGAGCACGATCGAGGGGCAGTCCCAGGTGTTCGCCACCTTCGTCCTCGAGCGAAACGTGCAGGAGGCGGCCAACGACGTGCGGGAGAAGGTCGGCACCGTGCTGGGCAGCCTCCCGGCCGGGACCGAGTCGCCGATCATCGAGAAGGTCGATCCGGACTCCTCGCCGGTCCTGGCCGTGGTCGTCTCCGGCCAGCGCTCGCAGCGTGAGATCACCGAGATCGCCGACAAGCGCATCAAGCGTCAGCTGGAGACGGTGAAGGACGTCGGCGCGCTGACGCTGATCGGGGCCCGCAAGCGCGAGATCCAGGTGCTGGCCGATCCGAACCGATTGAACGCCTACGGGCTGTCGATCCAGCAGCTCAAGGACGCGCTCGGCCGCCAGAACGTCGAGATCCCGGGCGGGCGACTCACGGGCGGCACCCGGGAAGAGGGCGTGCGCACGCTCGGGCGGATCGAGTCGCCCGAGGGGTTCGAGGACCTGATCGTCGCCGACCGCCAGACCGGTCCGGTGCGGGTCCGCGACGTGGCGGTGGTGATCGACGCCGAGGAGGAGCCGCGCACGCTGGCCCGGCTCAACGGCCGCAACGCGGTCTCGCTGGTCATCCGCAAGCAGTCGGGCACCAACACGGTCGCCGTCGTCGATCGGCTGAAGGCCAAGCTGGACGAGATCCAGAAGGGGCTGCCCCAGGACATCAAGTTCGACATCGTGCGCGACCTGTCGCGCTTCATCAAGCGCTCGTTCCACGAGGTCCAGGACCATCTGCTGCTGGGCGGGCTGCTGGCCAGCCTCATCGTGGCCGTCTTCATCGGCAACCTCGTGCTGTGGGAGGGGCTGGCGGTGGCGGCCATCGCCGGCACCGTGGCCGCCACCTTCGTCGTCGCCGACACCGAGACGCTGCTCAAGGTGACCGGGGTGGCCATCGTCGTCACCATGATCTTCTTCGCCTCGGTCCGGAAGCTGCGACCGGCCTTCGTGGCCGCGCTGGCCATCCCGACCTCGATCATCGCCACCTTCCTGGCCATGCGCATGGCCGGCTTCACCCTCAACAACCTCACGATGCTGGGGCTCTCGCTGTCGACCGGCATCGTCATCGACGACGCCATCATCGTGCTGGAGAACATCTTCCGGCACACCGAGGAGGAAGGACGGTCGCCCTTCGAGGCCGCCATCATGGGTACCCGCGAGATCGCGCTGGCGGTGACCGCCACCACCATCTCGCTCGTCGTCATCTTCCTGCCGGTGGCGTTCATGGGGGGGCTGGTCGGCAAGTTCTGGAACTCGTTCGGCCTCACCGCCACCTTCGCGATCATGGTCTCGCTGGTGGTGGCCTTCACGCTCACGCCCATGCTGGCCGCCCGCGTCTTCCAGGCGGCGCCGGCCCGGCCGCCCGGCGCCGGCCACGGCGGCTCCGGCTCCAAGGACTCCCGCGTCTACGCCGCCGTGGAGGCGGGCTACGAGCGGCTGCTGGAGTGGTGCCTGCGCCGCCGCTGGATCGTGGTGGCGCTGGCGGCCGGCATCATGGTGTCGGGATGGTTCCTGCTCACCAATTCCCGGCTGGACTTCGTCGTGGACGACGACATGAGCGAGTTCGAGGTGGTGGCCGAGGCGCCGCCAGGCTCGTCGCTGGAGCGCACCGGCGAGCTGATCGCCCAGATGGAGGAGGCCATCCGCGCCATCCCCGAGGTGGTCACGACCTTCTCGACCGCCGGCGTGCGCGGGCAGTTCCAGTCGGCGGTCTCCGACGTCTCGATCTACGTGGGCCTCAAGCACCTGACCCAGCGCGCCCGGACCCAGGACGACATCAAGCAGGAGGTGCGCCGGCGCCTGGCCGTGTTCCCCGGCACCCGGATCAGCGTGCAGCAGATCAACCTCATCAGCGGCGGCGGCTTCCGGCAGACGCCGTTCAACCTGACGCTGCGCGGTCCCGACCTGGCCAAGCTCGAGGTCTACGCCAGTGCCGTCGTCCGCGACCTCGCCACCAAGCCCGGGTTCGTCGACACCGACACCGCCCAGGCCTACCGCCAGCCCGAGGTCCAGGTGCGAGTCGACCGCCACAAGGCCGCCGACCTCGGCGTGCGCGTCGACGCGGTGGCCTCGACACTGCGGACCATGGTGGGCGGCGAGAAGGTCGGCTTCTTCCGGGAGCTGGGCGAGCAGTACGACGTGCGGCTGCGGCTGAAGGAGGAGTTCCGGGCCCGGCCCGACACCCTGGCCCACCTCTATGTGCCGGCCCGCGACGGCCTCGTCAAGCTCTCCAACCTGGCCGTCCTCGAGAACGGCACCAGCCCCGGCCAGATCGAGCGGCTCGCCCAGGAGCGTTCGATCACCGTCATCTCCAACCTCTACGACATGCCGCTGGCCAGCGCGCTGCGCGAGGCGTTCGCCTCCGTGGCCAAGCAGCAGATGCCGCCCGAGTACGGCATCGTCACCACCGGGCGCGGCAAGCTCATGCAGGAGGCGATCTTCAACTTCCTGGTCGCGCTGGTGCTATCGCTGGCCTTCATCTACATCGTGCTGGCCGCGCAGTTCGAGTCGTTCATCCATCCGGTCACGATCATGGTCTCGATGTTCCTGTCGATCCCGTTCGGCCTGCTCACCCTGCTGGTGCTGGGCAAGACGCTGAACATCTACTCGATCATGGGCCTGTTCCTGCTGATGGGCGTCGTGAAGAAGAACGCCATCCTGCAGGTCGACTACACCAACGTGCTGCGAGCGCGCGGCCTGCCTCGCCACGAGGCGCAGATGCAGGCCGACCGGGCCCGGCTACGCCCGATCCTCATGACGACGCTGGCCATCATCGCCGGCATGCTGCCGGTGGCCCTCGGCCGCGGCGACGGCGCCGCCTCCCGCGCGTCGCTGGCGCTGGTCGTCGTGGGCGGTCAGGCGTTGTGCCTGCTGGTGACGCTGGTGGTCACGCCGGTCATCTACTCGATGTTCGACGACATCAGCGGCCTGCGCGCCTTCGCGGGCGTACGCTTCCCGCGCCGTCGCCGCGCCTGGACCACGCGTCGGCTCGGCGCTCCCCCGCTTCGCCCCTCCGACTCACCGGCTCCGCAGTAGTTCCTCGCGCATTCGCGCCGCGCGTCAGCAGGTTGCCGCCGTCAGCAAGGCCCGTGCCCGTGACCGTACTGGCGGGCCGCTTGCTCCTCTATAACCCCTGATTCGCGCGGCAGACACAGCGCGCGAAACAGGAGGATTTACATGCGTTCAGTGATGGGAATCGTGGCGGCGGGGCTGCTGCTGGGCACCGTCGCGGTCGCCTCGGCGCAGATGGAGACGGGGACGGTGGTGCGCGTCGATCCGCAGTCGAAGGTCGTGCTGCTCGATGATGGGCGGATGTATCGCGTGACGCCGAACACGGTGCTGGTCGTCGAGAACCAGCCGGCGCCCTTCACCGCCCTCGTGCCCGGGCGGCGAGTCATGATCCAGTCCGGCGAAGTCGTGATGCTCCGCAATGGCCAGTACGTGGCGGTGGCCCAGGCCCCGATGGCGCCGGTTCAGACGCCGGCCGTCGTGGCGCAGGCTCCGGCGCCGGCCACGGCCGTGCCCGTCGGCGTCAGGCAGACAATCGTCGGGACCGTCACCGACATCGATCGCGATGGCGAGGTGAAGATCAAGACCGCGAACGATTCGTTCGAGGTCAAGATGCCGTCGGAGACCGCCCGGCAGATCAAGAAGGGTGACAACGTGACCGTTGACGTGACGATCACCCCGCCCAGCGCGCCGTCGGCGTCGCCGACGATCCGGTAGCAAGACGCAGTAACGGTCAGGCCGCCCGGGCCGCCTCGGCCCGGGCGAGCCGCTGCTGCAGCATTCCGAGCACCACCCCTTCCGCGGCGTCGAGCGTCTGCAGCCGCTCGCCCATGGCGCGTTCGGTCCGCGCTTTCAGCACGCGAATCGTGACGCCGTCGAGATAGGCGTGGAGCACCTCGGGGTGGACATAGGACTTGCGACAGATGGTCGGCGTGTTGCCGAGCCGCGCGGCCACCCGCTCGATGGCCCGCACGACGTTGCGCTTGGCCTCCCGCGCGGTGGCGAACGTGCGCACCTCGGCCAGCGCGAGGGCGGCCAGCACGGTGGCGGCCCACGTCCGGAAGTCCTTGGCGGTGAAGTCGTCGCCGGTGATGATCTGCAGATAGGCGTTCACGTCGCCGGAGTCGATCGCGCGCCGCTCGCCGGACTCGTCCACGTACTGGAAGAGCTCCTGGCCGGGCAGATCTTGCAGGCGGCGGACGATCCGGGCCACCCCGCGGTCGCGGACGCCGACGTCGTGCTCCTTGCCACCCTTGCCGCGAAAGGTGAACCGCAGCTCGGCGCCGCTGACGTCGACGTGGCGGTCGCGCAGGGTGGTGAGCCCGAACGAGCGGTTCGTGCGCGCATACTCCTCGTTGCCCACGCGGATCAGCGTGGTCTCGAGCAGCCGCACCACGGTGGCGAGCACCTTGTCGCGCGTCAGCCCCGGCCGAGCCAGGTCCTCGGCGACGCGCGCGCGGATGCGGGGCAGTGCCCGGGCGAAGGCCAGCATGCGCGTGTACTTGGTCTCGTCGCGCGCCTGCCGCCAGCGGCCGTGGTAGCGGTACTGCTTGCGCCCACGAGCGTCGCGGCCGATGGCCTGGATGTGGCCGTGAGGCGAGCCGCAGATCCACACGTCGTTCCAAGCCGGTGGGATGACCAGCGCGCGGATGCGACGCAGCGTCTCCCGCTCACGCACGCGACGGCCGGCCGCGTCCACGTACGTGAACCCGCGCCCGGCCCGGCGGCGGCGGAGTCCCGGCATCGTCTCGCTGACGTAGCGCAACCCCGCCAGCTTGGCGGACTCGACTGGATCAGTGACGATTTTTGCTAGGCGCGGGCGGGCCGGTCGAGTCTTCACGCCAGCGCTCCTACGCAAGCGCCGTGCCGTCGGGCGGTGGTGACCCTCAGGCTGAGAGGTCGATCAGCACCTTCATGACGGGCCCGCCCCGGAGCGCCTCCTCCATGCCGTGCTGCAGCGAGGCCAGGGGCAGACTGTGAGTGACGAGCGGAGCGAGCGAGACGACGCCGGTGCTGGCCAGCGCGATCGCTTCGACCCAGTCCTCGCGCGCGTAGAGCCGGCTGCCGTGCAGCGTGAGCTCGCGGGCGAAGAAGCGATAGAGGTCGACGGGCACCGACTCACCGTGGATCGCCACCATGCTGATCGTGCCCCACACGCGCACGAGCGAGGTCATCACGCGCACGGCGGCGGGATTGCCAGTGACCTCGAACACGACGTCGGCACCGTCGCCGGCCGTCCACGCGTCGACCACGGCCTTGAGGTCCTGGTCGGGCTCGGCGACGTCGATGCGCAGCTTACGGAGGATCTCGATGCGGAACGGGTTCAGCTCGCTCACGAGCACGCGGGCGCCGCGGTGGCGAGCGACCATGGCGATCAGCGCGCCGATGGGGCCGCCGCCGAGGACGAGCACGGCGTCACCCGCCTTCACCTCGGCCCGGCGGACGTCGTGCGTCGCCACGGCCAGCGGCTCGATCACGGCCGCCTCGTCGTCGCCGAGCGTGACCGGCACCCGCAGCAGGCGTTCGGTCGGCACCGCCCAGTACTCTTGCATGCCGCCGGGCTCCTCCACACCGAGCACGCGGAGGCGGTAGCAGAGGTAGGCCGCGCCCATCCGGCAGGCCCGGCAGGCACCGCACATGCGCAACGGCTCCACCACCACCCGCTCGCCGGCGTGGAAGCCGGAGGCGGATGGTGCCTCGGCGATCTCGGCCAGCGTCTCGTGGCCGATGACGCCGCCCTTGGGAATGCGGTGATCGAGATGCCCCTGGAAGATGTGCAGGTCGGTGCCGCAGATGCCGACCCGGCGCACGCGCAGCACGGCCTCGCCCGGCCCCGCCGTGGGCATGGGCGCGGTGCCGATACGGAACCGCCGGTCGCCCTCGTAGAAGGACGAGCGCATCAGCCCCGCCCCGGGCGCGGCTGCCCGAGCATCTCGATCTTCGACTCGCCCCGCGCGGCCAGCACCCAGCGCTCCCACGCCTGGCTCTGCTTCTGGGTGGTGAGCTCGCGTTGCAGCTTCTCGCGCTCGGCCGGGTCCACCGGCCCCGCCGGCGCCCGCTCCAGCACCTTGGCCACGTAGTAGCCCTGGGGCGTCTTGATCGGCGCCGTGGTGCCGCCGGCCGGCGTCTGCAGAGCGGCGATCTGCACGTCGCCCGGGAGCTTCTCGGCCGGCTTGGCGCGCGAGAAACGGGGAGCGTCGCCGACGGTGGCGCCGGCCTTGCGAGCGGCGGCCTGCAGGTCGCCGGCCTTGGCCTCGTCGGCCAGCTGCTTCACCTTGGTCGAGGCCACCGTGTCGGCTTTGCCGCGCTTCACCGCCGCCACGACCCGGTCCCGGATCTCGGCCAGCGGGGGGACGCCGGGCGGGATCGTCGCCGTCACCTTGAGTACGACCCAGCCGGCCGGCGTGTTGACCGGCGGGGTGACGCCGCCCACCGCGAGGCCGAAGGCGGCTTCCTCCAGCGTGTCGGTCGGCGGCATGCCCGGCATCGCCGGCGGCCGGCCGATCTTCGTCATCGTCGTCTCCACCGGGGTCAGCTTCAGCTTGCGGGCCTCGGCCGGAAAGTCGGCAGCGGCCTGCAGCGGTGGGCGGATCTCGTCGGCCCGGGCCTTGGCGGCGACGTCGGCCGCCTCGGCGGAGAGCCGATCACGGATCTGGGCGGCGACCTCCTTCATGGGCTTGCGCGAGGCCTCGCGGGTGTCGAACACCTTGATGGCATGGAAGCCGAACGGCGTGCGCAAGGGCTCGGGGCTGACCTCGCCCTTCTTGAGGGCAAAGAGCGCCTGGTCGAAGGCCGGCACCATCGTGCCGGGCGACACCCAGCCGAGGTCGCCGCCCTTGTCCTTGGAGCCGGGGTCCTCGGTGACCTCGCGAGCGAGCTTGCCGAAGTCCTCGCCGGCTTTCGCGCGCTTGATGACGGCGGCGATCTTCTCGCGGGCGCGGTCCTCGGCTTCGCTGCCGCCAGTCTCGCCGACTCGCACCAGCACGTGGCTGGCCTGCGCCTGGCGGGGGGTCTCGTAGTCCTTCACGTGCTCGGTGTAGTACTTCTCGACCTCGGCGTCGGCGACCTTGGGGGCGAAGTCCTTGGCGACCAGGGTGACGTACTGCACCTTGCGGCGCTCGGGCTGCTTGAACTCCTCGCCGCGCGATTTCAGGTACTCGGCCAGTTCGTCGTCGCCGGCGGTGGCGGCGGTGACCAGCGGCGCCAGCTCCACCAGGGCCCAGGAGGCCCGGACCTCCTCGCGCCGCAGCCCCCACGCCTGCTCGACCTCGGCGTCGGTCACCCGCACGCCGGAGACGATGAGCCGCTGCACCTTGCGCAAGGTCAGGTAGCGGCGCAGCTCGCGCTCGGCCTCCACACCGCGCGCCTGCAAGAAGCGGCGGTAGCGCTCCATCGAAAAGCGCCCGTTGTCCTGGAACTCGCGCATGGCGTGGACGGAGGCGTTGAACTCCTCGTCGCTCATCCCCAGCCCCTCGGCCTGGGCGCGATGGGCAACGGCCGCCTCGGTGACGAGCTCGTCGACCACGCGCTGGGGCAGGCCCAGCTGCTCGGCCACCTCGGGAGTGAGCCGGCCCTGGCTGCTCCGCGAGTACATCTCGATGTAGCCCTGGAAACGATCCTGGTACTGCCGGCGCGAGATCGCCTCGCCGTTGACCCGGGCCACCGCGTCGTCGGTCTCGCCACCCTTGTCGAAGCCGCTCGAGCCGAACACGAACAGCGAGGCCACGAACGCCGCGATGACGACGAGCAGGCCGACCTGCAGCCCCTTGCGATACCGGCGCATGAACGTGATCATGACTCGTCCCTCTCGGGCATCGGCGGCCGGGCGACGCGGGGGCCCTCCTCGGGCACCACGCGGCGGGCCACCGTGATGAATCCGGTGTGGGCCACCATGCGGTGGAACGGCCGCACGGAGGTGCCGTCGATGTTCCACGGCCGCACCAGCGTCTCGAACGTCTCCACCAGCGCCCAGGAACGGTCGTGGTTGAGCGCCTCGGCGGTCTGGTGAGACTGGATGATCGTGGGTACGTAGCTCATGAAGATGCCGCCCGGCCGGAGCACGCGGGCGACGGCCTCGGTGAGCCGCCAAGGCTCCGGCAGATCGAAGACGACCCGGTCCACCGGCTCCTCGTCGGCCAGCCCTTCCTCGACCGGGATCAGCCGGACGGTCAGGTTGGTGACCTCGCCCGCCCGCATGTGGATGTTGGCCACCGCCCGGCGGGCGAACTCCTCGCGCTGCTCGAAGGTGATCACGCGCCCTTCGGGCCCGACCGCCCGCAGCAGGGCCAGCGTGAGGGCGCCGGAGCCGGTGCCGGCCTCCAGGACGCGACAGCCCGGATAGACGTCGGCCCAGAACAGGATCATCGCCAGGTCCTTGGGATAGATGACCTGGGCGCCGCGCGGCATCTCCAGCACGAACTCGGCGAGCGTGGGGCGCAGGGCCAGATAGCGCAGCCCCATCGAGGAGCGCACCCACGAGCCCTCCGGCTGCCCGATGACGGAGTCGTGAGGGATCCAGCCGCGGTCGGAGTGAAACGTCTCCGACTTGCGCAGGAAGATCAGATGGCGCTTGCCGCGCTGGTCGATGAGCAAGACCTGCTCGCCGTCCTGGAAGACGAGCCGGTCGTTCACGCGGCGGCGTCGCGCGGCGCCGGCAGCAGGCGCGTCAGGGCGAACGCGGCCAGCGGCGTCAGCGCGCTGATCCACAGCGCCGTCGCCACGCCCCAGCGGTCGGCCACCCAGCCCAGCGCCGTCACGCCGGCGCCGCCGAGGCCGATGGCGAAGCCCACGATGAGGCCCGACGCCATGCCGGCGTTGCGCGGCAGGTAGGCCTGGCCGAGCACGACCGAGACCGTGAAGCTCGAGGTGAGCACGCCGCCGAAGATGCCGAGCAGGACGAAGGCGAGCGGGCCGCTCGACAGCAGGAAGAGCACGCCGAACGGCAGGGCGGCCAGCAGCACCCACTGCATGAACGCGCGCGGCCCCACCCGGTCGGCGATCGGTCCGGCGATGACGGTGGCCAGCGCGCCCGAGCCCAGGAACACGAAGAGCAGCAGGCCGACCACGCGGGGGTCGGCCTTGAGGACGTCGAGGTAGTAGAAGGGCACGAAGGTCGAGAAGCCGAGCGAGGCCCATGAGCGGACGCCGACCACGGCGATCAGCAGCGCCATCGCGCCCGGCATGTTGGCGCCCTCGGTCCTCGTCTTCAGCGCCCTGGGTGCGGTCGCCTCGCTCGTGAACAGGGGCAGGGCGGCGAGCAGCAGCAGGCCGACCAGCGCCGTCGGCACCAGCATGCCGAGCGTGCCCGGCATGCCGAAGCCGGTCACGAGGAACGTCATCAGCGGCGGTCCCACCGCGATGCCCACGTTGCCGCCCAGCGCGAACCAGGAGAGCGCGGTGGCCTTGCGAGCGCCCGCCACCGCGGTGGCGGTCCGGTAGCCCTCGGGGTGCCACGCCGCCACGCCGAGGCCCATGACGATGACCAGGGCCAGCACGCCCAGGTAGCCGGGCGCCAGGCCGACCAGCGCGATGCCGGCGCCCGCCACGAAGACCGAGGCCGGCAGGATCCAGCGCCGCGCGACCTGGTCGGACAGGTAGCCGAACAGTGGCTGGATGATCGACGAGGTCAGGTTGCCCAGCAGCACGATCATCGCCACCTGGGCGTAGGTCAGCGCGTGCATCTGCTTGACGAATGGCAGCACGGCCGGCAGCGAGCCCTGGTTGACGTCGATCACGAAGTGACCGAGAGCCAGGAGACCGATGAGCTTGGTGTGTGGCCGGACGCGCTCGACGGCGACGCCGAAGGGCGCAGCGGCCGTCGCCTCGTAGGCCGCCGGCTTTGAATCAGCCATGACCTGCCAATGGTACACCACGGCCCGCGTCGGAAGAACCCGCGCGGACTTCCGAGGCGCTACCCGCTCAGGACGGCGCCGCTTGCAGATCGACGAAGTAGAGCAGATCCAGCCAGCCCGGCGAGTGGCCGGCCTGGGTCAGCATCAGGGCGGCCTCGCTGCGGTGCTGGGTGGCGTGGTTGACCTGGTGGGTCATCTGCTGCCACAGCGGGTAGGCCCAGCGCTCGCCCTGGAAGTTCGTGTAGGCGACGACCTCGGCGAGACGGGCTTCGGTCAGGCCGGCGACGAAGGCGGCCGTCGCCCGCTCGATCTCCTCCCACCGCGCACGGACGGCGGCGAGGTCGGGGAAATCGCCCGGCGCCGGCATGCTGCGCGGCGATCGCCCCTGCCACCGCTCGAGGTAGAGCCACTGGGCGCCGAGCGTGTGGGCGAGCGTGTCGCGGATCGACTCGCCGGCGGGGCCGGTGGCCGCCACGAAGTGAGCATGATCCAGCCCGGCCGCGGCGTCGAGGATGCGCCCGTTGGCCCACGCGCTGTACGCGTACAGCGATCGGATCAGCTCAATGATCACGTCCGTATCCCCCTATGTCAGCCGCCGGCGCAGGAGCGCCGAGACGACCTCCGAAGCGACGACGATTGCGAGGACGACGACGAGGATCAGCCCCACCCGGCGCCACTCGAGGCCGAGGATCGCCTCGTTCAGGGCGAAGCCGATGCCACCCGCCCCGACGAGGCCGAGGACCGTCGACTCGCGGATGTTGATGTCCCAGCGGTAGACGCAGACGCCGGCGAAGACCGGGCGCACCTGGGGGACGATCGCGTAGGCCAGCACGCGCCAGCGGTCGGCGCCGGTGGCGACGATCGCCTCCACCTGGCCGCGGTCGGTCTCCTCGATCCCCTCGGCCAGCAGCTTGGAGACGAAGCCGATCGAGCGTACGGCCACGGCCAGCACGCCGGCCAGCGAGCCGGGGCCGACCACGATGATGAAGATCAGCGCCCAGATGAGCGTGTCGACCGACCGGCTCACGACCATCACCGCCCGCGCCGCCGCGTAGGTCGCTCGATTGAAGGTCGTGTTGAGCGCGGCCAGGAACGCGACCGGCAGCGACAGCACGACCGCCAGCGCAGTGCCGACGGTGGCGATGTTGATCGTCTGCAGGGTGGGCCCGACCAGCGCGCCGGCGAACGACCATTCGGGCGGGACCATGCGGCCGACGAGGTCGCCGATCTGGGTCGGCGCGTCGGCCACGTAGTCCCAGCGCACGCCGAGCCGGGTCAGCATCCACGCAGTCAGCGCGGCCACACCCAGCTGGCCGGCCAGGCGGGCGCCGCGCTGCCACGGCGTGTGGCGCCGCCAGATCGTCGCCGGCACCGGCACCGCCGGCGCGACCGCCTCGTCGCCGGCCGGCACCCTATTGCACCCAGCGGCGCGCCAGCGCGCTCACCGCCTCGCCGACCAGCACGATGCCGACGATGACCAGCAGGATGGCCAGGACGAAGTCGTAGTCGTAGCGCGAGAAGGCGTTGTAGAGCGTGGCACCGATGCCGCCGGCCCCGACGATGCCTATGATCGTCGACTGGCGCAGGTGGATGTCCCACTGGTAGATCGTCAGCCCGATGACCCGCGGCAGCACCTGGGGCAGGACCGCGTAGAGCAGGATGGCGCCGCGGCCGGCGCCGGTGGCGCGCACCGCCTCGATCTGGCCGCGGTCGATCGTCTCGATCTGCTCGGCCAGCAGCTTGCCGAAAAAGCCCACCGAGTTCAGCGTGAGCGTGAGCACACCGGCCAGCGGCCCGAATCCCACCGCTTTCACGAGCAGGATGGCCACGATGAGCTCGTGGAAGGTCCGGCCCAGGGTGATGACGCCCCGGCCGCCCGCGTACACGGCGCCCGGCACCACGTTGCGCGCGGCCAGCACGGCCACCGGGATGCCGAGCAGCACGCCGAACAGCGTGGACAGCGTGGCCATCTCGAGCGACTCCGCGATGCCTTCGATCAGGAGGCCCCCGCGGCTGAAATCCGGCGGGAACGCGCGCGCGGCCACCGTGGACAAGCGGGCGAGCCCGCGCGCGACCCGCTCGGGGTTCACCTCCAGGCTGACGACGTTCCAGGCGAGGAAGACGGCGAGCGCCAGCCACACGACCGGGCCGATCCACGGTCGTGGCCACATCGATGGCGGCCGCCAGGCGCCCGTCGCCGTGGTCACGAGGCTGCCTCGGCGGCGCCGCCGTAGACGTTCGCCAGCGTGTCCTCGGTGAGGCCGACGGCGTCGCCGTCATAGACGATCGCGCCGGCGCGCATGCCGATCACCCGCCGCGCGAACTGCCGCGCCAGCGGGACGTCGTGGATGTTGACCAGGGCCGGGATGCCATCCTCGCCGGCGAGGTCGATGATGAGGCGCAGCACCGCCTCGGAGGTGCGGGGGTCGAGACTCGAGGTGGGTTCGTCCACCAACAGGATGCGCGGCCGCTGTACGAGCGCGCGGGCGATGCCGACCCGCTGGCGCTGGCCGCCCGAGAGCGCGTCGGCGCGCTTGTTCTCGAACCCGGCCAGGCCCACCCGGGCCAGCGTTCGGTAGGCGGCCTCGACGTCGGCGGACGGGAATCGCCGTCGCCACGCCCGCCAGAGCGAGACGTAGCCGAGCCGGCCAGAGAGCACGTTCTCCATGACGGTCAGGCGCTCGACCAGGTTGAACTCCTGGAAGATCATCGCCATGCGGCGGCGCGCCTCCCGCAGCGGGCGGCCCCGCAGCGTGGTGACCTCCTCGCCGTCGAGCTTCACGGAGCCGCGGTCGGGCTCGACCAGTCGGTTCAGGCAGCGCAGCAGCGTGGACTTGCCGGCGCCGGAGGAGCCGATGACGAAGACAGCGTCGCGGCCGGCCAGCGTCAGGGAGACGCCGCGCAACGCCCGGTCGCCGGTCGGGTAGGTCTTGGCGAGGTCGGTGACTGTCAGAACGGGGGGCCCCGACATGGCCCCCCTAGTCGCGGGAGGGCTTCTGCAGGCGCTTGTACTCGTCGGAGTCCTTGGTGAACGTCACCCCGTTGGCCTTGAGCACGGCGAGCACGGGCTCCCAGTCGCGCGCGTAGGCGAGCGGCATGAAGCCGACGCGCGGCTTGAACTCGCGCCCCACGCTGGTGCCCTCGAACTTGAAGGAGACGAACGCCTCCTTGATCTTCTCGACCAGCTGCGGCTCCAGGTTGTGGGCGTACACGAAGCCCGCCGTGGGAAACGGCGGGGACGCCCAGACGACCTTGTAATCGCTCTCCTTGAGGACGTTGCGGGCGGCCATGCGCTGCATGACGGTGTCGGCCACCACCGCGGCGTCGTAGTCGCCATTGATCACCCCGAGCGCGCTGGTGTCGTGCTTGCCCGAGTAGGCGATCTGGTAGTCCTTGCCCGGCACCACGCCCAGCTTCGAGAAGAAGTACACCGGCGCCTGGTGGCCGGAGTTCGAGGTCTGGGAGACGTGGGCCACGCGCTTGCCCTTGAGATCGGCAACGGTCTTGATCCTGTCGTTCCTCGCCGCCGCGATCAGCCACACGTGATAGGCGCTCAGCCCCTTGGGGTCCCTCATGATCGAGAATGGGACCGCCCCCGCCAGGTTGACCGCGTAGACGACGGAGCCCGTCGAGTAGGCCGCGATGTGCAGCCGCCCCGAGCGCATCGCCTCGATCTGGGCCGCATAGTTCTGCAGCCCGAAGAACTTCACCTTCTTGCCCGTTGCCTTCTCCAGGTGCTTGACGAAGTCGCTCCACGCCGTCTCGTACACGGCCGGATCCTCGACCGGCACATAGGTGAAGATCAGCGTCTCCGGACTGACGAGCTTGCTCCGGTCCTTGGGCGGATCCGCAACGAGATCCCGATCCTCATCGCAATACAGCGCATCGAGATCGCCCCGATGGCCACACGACTGCGCCGCCGCGAACCCGCCGACGATCACAACCGCGGCCAGCACGACCAGCGCAAGCAGCGATCGCAGCATCAGCGCGAGATCGTCAGGCGCTCGCGCCCGTAGTTGTCGGCGTCCTGCCACGGCTGACCCTCGGCAAAGCGCGAGGCCCGGAACGGACGCAGGTCGACGGTGGAAGGCGTGCCCGTCACGATCCACTCGGCCAGACACCGCCCGATGGCCGGCGACGTCTTGAACGAGGTGCCGGAGTCGCCGAGCATTCCCCACAACCCCTCCGGCCCCAGCTGGTCGATGATCGGCCGGCCGTCGGGGCTCATCATGATCATTCCCGCCCAGCCGCCTCGCATGGTGGCATTGGCCAGGCGCGGCCAGCGGGCGCCGAGCGCGGCCCGGCAGCCGCTCACGTACGACTCGTCGACGCTCTCGTCGAACTTCTCGGGGTCGGCGTGTCGCGAGCCCAGCTCGACGCCGATCAGCGTGGAGGCGCGGCCCTCGGGCCGCCACCACGCCTTGTGGATGGCGTCGATCACGGCCGGGTGGCGCTGGGTGAAGCCGGCCGGCCACCGGAAGATCGAGACCTGGATGCGGTGAGGCGCCAGCCCGTAGTCGAGGCCGAGCGGCGCCAGCAGCGTCGAGGCCCAGGCGCCGGCGACGACGACGACCTTCGAGGTGGCGATGCGGCCGGCGCTCGTCTCCACGCCGGTCACCCGGCCGCCCTCGGTCAGCACGCGTAGCGCCTCGACGCCGGTCTCGATGGTGGCCCCGCGGTTCCGGGCCGCCTCGGCGAAGGCGAAGGCGGTGGCGGCGGGATCGGCGAAGCCGGAGTCGGCCTCCCAGGCAGCGGCGCCGACGTCGGCGACCTCGCAGCCGGGCAGGATCTCGCGCACCTCGGCCGGCGTGATCATGCGCGTGTTGATGCCGAGGCGCCGCTGGCGGGCGACGTTGCGTTCCAGCGCCGACGCGTACGGGTGGCCGACCAGCTGCACGAACCCCACGCCCTCGAAGCCGCAGTCGCCGCCGACGACCTCGCCGAAGTTGCGGAAGACCTTCAGGCTCTCGAAGGCCATGCGCGACTCGGTCTCGTTCGTGTAGTGCATGCGGACGAGCGCGCCCGACTTGCCGGTGGCGCCGGCTGCCAGTTGATGGCGCTCGAGGAGCACGACGTTGCGGACGCCCAGCAGCGTGAGGTGGAAGGCGGTGCTGGTGCCGTTGGTGCCCCCGCCGATGACGACGACGTCCGCCGTAGGCTTTCATGGTGTCGGGGATTCTAGCACTTGGCTCGAAGTGCGGAGCACCCTTGACAGGACGGCCCGGGCCCGTCGAGAATAGGCGCACTTCCTGGCTGTCGAGATCCGGGGGGCTCTGCCCCTTCGCCGAAAGAGGTGCCCATGAGTCGATTGACGCGACGCGAACTCCTGAAGGGCGCGGCCACGCTGGGCGCGGCCGCCGCGGTGGCCCCGGCGCTGGGCCGGCCCGCCCACGCCCAGACGACCCAGAAGCGCGAGCTGGTGGTCGCCCAGGGCGGCGACATCGCCTATCTTCGATCCCGCACTTCAGCACGTCGTCCAACGACATCCGCGTCTCCTTCAACATGTTCGACAACCTCACCAGCCGCCATCCCGACGGCAAGCTCCACCCCGGCCTCGCCACCGAGTGGAAGCTGCAGGGCCAGACGACCTGGGTCTTCAAGCTGCGGTCGGGCGTGAAGTTCCACAACGGCGATCCGTTCACCTCGGCCGACGTCAAGTACAGCATCGAGCGCACGCTGCGACCCGGCGCTGAAGACGCGGTGCAACACCGTGCTCACGACGATCGAGCGCGATCGAGGCGCCGGACCCCATGACACGCTGCGTCATCCACACCAAGAAGCCGGACCCGCTGCTGCCCGCCCGGCTGGCCTTCTACGGCGGCCAGATCGTGCCGGAGAAGTACGTCAAGTCGGTGGGCCCCGACGGCCTTCAACGCGAAGCCCGTCGGCACCGGGCCCGTGCGCTTCGTCTCGTGGACCAAGGACGACAAGGCTCGTGCTTGAGGCCAACCCCGACTACTGGGGCGGCAAGATCGACTTCGACCGCGTGATCTTCCGCCCGATCCCGGAGACGGCGCCCGCGCATCGCCGCCCTGCTCAAGGGCGAGGTCGACATCGATCACCGCAGCTGCCGCCCGACCAGGGCGAGCGCGTCAACGGCAACGCCGACCACGCGCGTGGCCGGCGCCCTCTACGCCGGCCTCTACGTGCTGGCCGTGAACAGCAAGGTCCAGCCGCTCGACAACCCGCTCGTCAAGCAGGCGCTGTCGCTCGCCATCGACCGCGACGCTCATCGTGAAGGAGCTGTGGCGGGGCCGCGGCATCGTGCCCAGCGGGCCGATCGCCAAGGGCGACAACCACTTCGACGCCTCGCTGCCGCCGCTGGCCTACGACCCCAAGGAGGCGCGCGAGCGGCTCAAGAAGGCCGGCTACAAGGGCGAGGAGATCTTCATCGAGACCACCGTCGGCTACACTGGCCAACGACAAGCCGATGTCGGAAGCGATCCAGGGCCATGTGGAAGGACGTCGGCATCAACGCCAAGGTCGAGGTCATCGAGTACTCGGTGCGCGCCCAGAAGAACCGCGACAAGTCGTTCAAGGGCCTGTGGTGGTCCGATCCGACCTCCACGCTCAGCGACCCCGACGGCATGATGTGGCGGCTGCTCGGTCCCGGCGGGCCCCAGGACTACTGGCGTCACCCGAAGTTCGACGAGCTCGGCGAACGCGGCGCGCTTCTCGGTCGACGAGAAGTTCCGCGGCGCAGGCCTACAAGGAGATGACCAAGATCTTCCTCGAGCACTTCCCGTGGCTCCCGATCATCCAGCCCTACGAGGACTACGGGCTGCAGAAGTACGTCGAGTGCACGCCGAACCCGAACCAGCAGTTCGAGATCCGGCGCTTCAACTTCAAGTTCCGCCGCGCCTAGACGCTAAGCGAGCCGGCCGGGGCCCTCCGCGGCCCCGGCCGGTCCCTCATGCGCGCGCTCGTCGGCTTCCTCGGCCACCGGCTCTTCCGGGCGCTCGTCGCGCTCTGGCTGGTCTCCACGGTCGTCTTCGTGGTGATGCGGCTGTCGCGGCGACCCGGTGCCGCTGCTGCTGCCGCCCGACGCGCCGCGCAGCGAGATACGTGCGAGTGCGCCGCGAGCTGGGCCTCGACCGGCCGCTGCCCGGTGCAGTACGCGATCTTCCTCGGCAACATCCTGCGCGGCGACTTCGGGCGCTCGATCCACTTCCGGGAGCCGGCGCTTGCGAGTGGTGATGGGCTACCTGCCGGCCACCGCTCGAGCTGGGGCTGACCGCCTTCGGCCTGGCCGCTGCTCGTGGCCGTGCCGATCGGCCTGCTGTCGGCCGTCAAGCGCAACTCCCCGCTCGATCACACGGCCATGGGCGTGGCGCTCGTCGGCCAGTCGGCGCCGACGTTCTTCCTGGGCATCCTGTTCATCCTGCTGTTCTCGCTGAAGGCCGGCTTGTTCCCGACCTCCGGCCGCGGCGACTGGGAGCACCTGGTGCTGCCCGCCCTCACGCTCGGCGCTTTCGCCATGGCCTCGATCGCGCGGCTGACCCGCTCGGCGGTGCTGGAGGTGCTGCGCGCCGACTACATCCGGACCGCGCGGGCCAAGGGGCTGGCCGAGCTGGCTCGTGGTGCTCAAGCACACCTCAAGAACGCCGCCCTGCCGATCGTGACCATCACGGCGCTGCAGTTCGGCACCCTGCTGGGCGGCGCCGTCGTCACCGAGACGGTGTTCGCCTGGCCCGGGCATCGGCCGCCTGGCCATCCAGTCGATCTACAACCGCGACTACCCGGTGGTGCAGTGCGCGGTCTTCCTCTCGGCGGTCGTGTTCATCGTCATCAACTTCGTCGATCGAGCTCGTCTATGGCCTCCTCGATCCCCGCGTCCGTCCCCGCTGAGGTCGCCGCGGTCGTCGGCGACGCCGTCCGCGGCGGCGGCCGGCGGCGCCCGGCGCACGCGCCGCCTCGCCCTCGCCGGGGTCGCTGTTCGTCGCTGCTGCTGGTCGTCGGTGGCGGCTGGCGGCGCCGTGGCTGGCGCCCCAGGACCCGGAGCGCCAGTCGCTGCGCGGCCGGCTGGCCGGCCCCGACGCTGGAGGCGGCCGACGGCCGCGCCCACCTGCTCGGCACCGATCACCTCGGCCGCGACGTGCTCTCGCGGGTGATCTACGGCGCCCGCGTCTCGCTGCTGGTCGGCTTCGTCTGCCGTGGTGGTGGGCGGCTCGTCGGGGCCGGCGCTCGGGCATCCTGGCCGGCTTCCGCGGCGGCTGGACGGACACCGTCGATCATGACGCTCGCCGACGCCCAGCTCGCCTTTCCGTTCATCCTGCTGGCCATCGGCATCATCGCGGTGCTGGGCCCGAGCTTCCCGACGCTGGTCGTCGTCATCGGGCTCTCGGGCTGGGTGTCCTACGCGCGCATCCTGCGCTCGCAGGTCCTGGTGCTGCGCTCGCGCGAGTTCGTGGAGGCCATCCACGCCCTCGGCGGCTCGGTCGCTCGCGTCGGTGGCTCCGCCACGTCCTGCCCAACGTGATGTCGTCGCTCGTCGTCATCGCCACCCTGGAGCTGGCCCGCTCCATCGTGCTGGAGGCCACGCTGTCGTTCCTGGGGCTCGGCATCCAGCCGCCCACGCCGTCGTGGGGCGGGATGGTCCACGAGGGCCGCGAGTACCTCGACTCCGCGTGGTGGATCTCGACCTTCCCGGGCCTCGTGCTGATGCTGACCTCGCTGGTCGTCAGCCGCACCGGCGACTGGCTGCGCGATCTGCTCGATCCCACCCTACGGGGGGAGTAGCGGAGACGTCGAGAAGACACTGAAGTGGATCGGTGTGGTCGTTCACCGCGGGCGGGTTCGCGCTCGGCGTCGGCAACTAGCTGGCGACGATGAAGCGCGACGCTGGGGACCTGTAGCGTTGCTCGCTCGAGCTGGCCCACGCGTGCCGCCGGTCCTGGCCGATTTATGGGGGGTTCCGGACTGGCGGTACTGACGCGGCGGCGCCGTCAGGCGGAGCCGAGCACCGCCTGGCGATGGAGCGCGCTGAGAATCTCGTCGACGGCCACCGACGCCCACAGATCGAAGAAGGGCGAGACCTGCATGGCCGCGAACTCCCGCATGCCCCGTTCCCTGGCCTGGGCCTCGGTCTCGCCCGGCCGCGCCGCCTGCTGATGACCGCGGATGCGGTCCTTCTGGTAGACGCTCGGAAATTCGAGATACCGACAGAGCAGCCGGAAGTCCTTCGTATAGACGCCGACCGCCGGCAGCGAGGCCCACTCCCCGCTGTCCGTAGCCTTCATGAACTCCAGCATGAGGTCCCAGTTGGCGTCGGGCGCGGCGGCCGGATCGGGCCGGCGCTGCCACAGGACGCGCTGGCCGTCGCGGTTGAAGATGCGCATCTGCAGCCCACCGGCCTCGGCCAGCCGCGCCAGCATCGGCACGTCGCGGCGGCAGTCGGACGACCAGTCCTCCGAGATCACCAGCATGTTGGCCGGTCCGTCCGGCTGGGCGGCCAGCCACTTGATGGCGGCGATCTGGTAATCGGTCAGCCGGGCCTTGGCGTGGCGCTCGCGGAAGACCGCGCTGTTGTCCTTGCGCGCTGCGCCCTTGGAGCCGCCGTCGGGGAAGTAGCTGCCGAACGCCTCGCGGGCGAGGTTCTCGGGGCTGCCCACATATTTCAGATACTCGTCGAACGTCCGGCCCTGCGCGAAGCGGGTCGCGGTCACGGCACTCGTGGTCATGGTGATGGCTCTCAGCCGCGCTCCATCGGGAGCGAGGAGTCATTCGCCCACTCCGACAGCGAGGCATCGTAGATGGCGACGTCGTCGCGGCCGAGCAGCGTCAGCACGAAGGCGTCGCTGGAGGCCGCGATGCCGGCGCCGCAGTAAGTGACGACGCGCGTGGCGTCGAGGGCACCGCTCGCCTGGAACTTCGCGCGCAGCACATCGGCCGGCAGGTACGCGTGGGTCTTGGGATCGACGAGGTCGCGGGCCGCCACGTTGACGCTGCCGACGATGCGGCCGGGGCGGCCGTAGACGTTGCCGCCGGTCCCCCGATGCTGTTCCTCGCTGAGCGCGTTCAGCACGCAGGCGCCCGACTCGGCGAGGGCGCCGAGCACCCCGGCCTTGTCGGTCATCAGCGCCGGGCGCGGGCGCGGCGTGAACGTACGGGCCGGGCGGGTGCCGGCGTCGGTGGCGACGGGCCGCCCCTCCAGGCTCCACTTCCTGAAGCCGCCGTTCAGCACCGCCGCGGCGTCGAAGCCGAACGCGCGCAGCATCCACCAGATGCGCGTGGCCCACATGGTGACGTTGCGATCGTAGAGGATCACGCGGACGCCGTCACCGACGCCGGCCCGCCCTATCGCCTCGGCGAACTGCGCGGCCGGCGGCATCATGAAGCGCAGCTTGGAGGTGCGGTCCGACAGCTCGTCCTGAAGATCGACGAAGCCGGCGCCGGGGATGTGCCCCTCGGCCCACTTCGCGCGGCCCGACTCGACGCGGCGCCGCCCGGCACGTCGGGGGCGGGCTGGAGAAAGACGGTGCACTCGAGGACCCGGATGCCCGGGTCCTCGAGGTGGCTGGCGAGCCAGTCGGTCTCGACCAGGTGCTGCGGTCGCGCGAAGCTCATGCGCTACGCGCAGGCCAGCGCGTAGACGTCCTGCACGCCCTCGGGCAGCCGCGACTCCCGCCACGTCTTGCCGCCATCCTGGGTGCCGAACACCTGCGCGCAGCGCGACACGCCGTAGATCTGCTGCGGGTCACGCGGGTGCAGGGCCAGCGCCATCATCGTGGCGTCGGCCTTCACCCCGTGGTCGATGCGGGACCAGGTGGCGCCGAGGTCGGTGCTGCGATAGAGCGAGCCGTCCTTGCTGCGCGCCGCCGGGCTGAGCGCGGCGTAGAGCGTACGCGGATCGTGGGGCGATACGCGGATGTCGCGGCCGTAGGTGAGGGGCGAGAACCGACCGACTTCCATGTCGCGCCAGCTCTTCCCGCGGTCCGAGCTCTGGAAAAGGCCCATGCGCACGGCCAGGAAGACGTTGCCCGGTGCCGCGCTGCTGACGGCCAGCGCGTGGGCGTCGAGCATGCCCTCGGCCTCGCTGTCGCTCTGGATCATGCTCTTGAGATTGAGGTTGTCGGCGGCCAGCTGCACGAGGTCGGCGCTGCCGTCCGACCACGTCTCGCCGCCGTCGAGGCTGCGCATGGTGCCGCCGACCTCCAGCGCCGCGTGGATCTGGTCGGGCGAGCCGGGCTCGACGCCGATCCGCATCACGCGGCAGGCGAAGGACATCTTGAGCTTCTCCGGCTGCACGGCGTTGGCCAGCCGCGTCCAGGTGTCGCCGCCATCCTCGCTGCGGAAGACCCCGACGGGCGCGGTGCCGGCGTAGATCACGCGCGGCTTGGTCGGATGCACCGTGACCGACCACACGGCCAGGTCGCGCGGGAAGTCGGGTCGCTTGAAGGTGGTGCCGCCGTCGTCGCTGCGATAGGGACCGTCCTGGGTCCCGACGAAGATGACCTGGGGGTTGGTCGGGTGCACGGTGACGGCCTGGATCATCGGAGGATCGGGCAGCCCCTTGGTCAGCCGCTCCCAGCGATCCTCGCCCACCCGCTGCCGGAAGAGCCCGCCGAGCGTTCCGCCCGTCAACTGCGCCGCACCGACGAATACGTGGGAGATGTCAGCAGTGGCCATCGCCTTACCCTCGGTCATGGGGTTGAGCTCGATCGTCCGGTGGCCCAGAGGATAGCAGGTGAGCATAATACGGCGCACGCGACCTTCCAGGAGGCCCCAGTCATGCGCATCGGATTCATCGGGCTCGGGAACATGGGCGGGCCGATGGCCCTCAACCTCATCAAGGCCGGCCACGCCCTGATCGTCAACGACGTCCGCCCCGAGGCCGCCACTCCCCACCTGCAGGCGGGCGCGAAGTGGGCCGACGGCCCCCAGGCCGTGGCCCGCCAGAGCGAGCTGATCCTGACCTCCCTGCCCGGGCCCAAGGACGTCGAGGCGGTGGCGCTCGGCCCCGGCGGGATCATCCACGGTGCCGTGGCTGGGACCATCTACGCGGACCTGTCGACCGGCTCGCCCACGGTGATGCGCAAGCTGCACGCCGCCTTCAAGGACAAGGGCGTGCACGTGCTCGACGCGCCCGTCTCCGGCGGGGTGTACGGCGCCCAGCGGGGCACGCTGCAGGTGATGGTGGGCGGCGACGAGGCCATCTACAACGAGGTCAAGGACGTGCTCAAGGCCATCGGCGACAAGGTCGGCTACATGGGGACGATCGGCTCCGGCACCATCGCCAAGCTGGTGCACAACATGATCTCGATCGCCGCCCGCAGCCTGGTCGCCGAGGGGTTCACGCTGGGCGTGAAGGCCGGCGTCAAGCCGGAGGCGCTGCTGGAGGCCGTCCGCGGCGCGTCGTTCGGCCAGGGGCTGATGCTCTCGCAGATGCTCCCCAACGTCATCTTCAAGGGCAACTTCGACACCGTCCGCTTCGCGCTGAAGCTGGCCCGGAAGGACATCGGCCTGGCCACCGAGCTGGCCCGCGAGTACGACGTGCCGATGCCGATGGCGGCCGTCGCCGAGCAGATCATGATGGAGGCGCTGGCGCGGGGCTGGGGCGACAAGGACTCGACGTCGCCGTGGATGCTGCAGGAGGAGGCGGCCGGCGTCGTGGTGCGGGAGACGAGCAGGGAGGCCGGGTGACGAAGCACCCGCGCTCGCGCTACGCGACATCACGCGCCAGGCGGGGCCGGGGCCGCTCGCTCCGACTCCAGTGAGGGAGACGAACATGACCGGTGCGCTCGACGGTGTCCGAGTTCTCGAGCTGGCGCGGTTCCAGGCCGGGCCGCGCGGCGGCATGCTGCTGTCCGACCTCGGCGCCGAGGTCATCAAGATCGAGCCGCCCGGCGGCGAGGAGACGCGGCGCCACCCGCCGATGGTGCGCGGTCAGAGCGTCTACTTCTCCGTCTACAACCGCGGCAAGAAGAGCATCTGTCTCGACCTCCGCAGCGCCAGGGGCAAGGAGGTCTTCGCCGCCCTGGTGCCCAAGGCCGACATCGTGCTGGAGAACTTCCGGCCCGGCGTGATGGCCGCGATGGGCTTCGACTACGACCGCCTGCGCGCGATCCACCCCGGCATCATCCTGGTGTCGGTGTCGGGCTTCGGCCAGTACGGCCCCTATCGCGACCGCCCGGCCTTCGACTCGCTCGGCCAGGCGATGGGCGGCCTCATGGCGCTGACCGGCCAGCCCGAGGGCCACCCGGTCGGCACCGCCTCGTCCGTGGTCGATCGCTACACCGCGCTGCACGCGACGATCGGCACGCTGGCCGCGCTTCGTCATCGCGAGCGCACGGGCGAGGGCCAGCTGGTCGACGTGTGCCTGCTCGACTCCGCCCTCACGATGGTCGAGATCCCCACGTCGTACTACCTGTCGACCGGCGCCGAGGGCGGCGAGGGTGGGCGACCGCCTTATCGTACGAAGGACGGCTGGGTCGTGATCGCCGCCGCCGGGCGCGAGATGGCCGCGCGGCTCATGAAGATCGTCGGCGGTCCGGACGACGACACCCCCCTGGCCGGCAGCTCGCCCGGCGGCGATCGCCGCGTGAAGATCGAGGCGTGGTGCGCGAGCCACACGGCGGATCAGGTGTGCGCGGCGCTGCACGAGGCCGGCATCCCGGCGGCCCCGGTGCGGACAATCCCGGAGGTCGCCAAGGACCCGCACCTGTGGGAACGGCAGATGCTGGTGAAGATGGAGGACGCCGTCGCCGGCGAGATGTACCTGCCGGGGGCGACGGTGAAGCTGTCGAAGACGCCGGCGCGAGTGGGGCCGGTGCCGACGGTGGGGCAACACACCGACGAGGTGCTGGGCGGGCTGCTCGGGTACGACAGCGGCGCGCTGGCGGCGCTGAGAAGTTCGGGCGCCATCGCCTGATCTCCCGCAGGGGGACATGACGTGGAGACCGTCGAAGTGTCCGGCTGGCCGGAGCCCCCCGACGACGAAACAATCGGCGCGCTCGTGGGTTCGGTGCTCAGCGCGCCGATCCAGGTGGAGTTCGGAGGCGAGCCCATTCCGTTCTTCGAGCTCTTCCGCTTTGCTCGCGTCATCGTCGTGGACTCCGTGCCCCAGGTCGGCGCCGACCCCGAGCCATGCCCCCGCTGCGAAGAGCCGGCCCGGAATCGTATCGTCGTCGAGTGGGAAGCCGGCTACACGAGCCCGGACGGCAACGTGCTGTGCGAGAACTGCGTGCACGGTGTGGTCACCGCCGGGGCCGACCAGATCCGGTTTGATCCCGACGGACCTCCCCCGGTCCCGTACGAGATCAACGTCAGGATTCGCCTGCGGCCGCCGGGAGCAAGCGAGTGAAGATCGGCATCCTGGGGGGCGGACCGGCGGGGTTGTATTTCGCCCTGCTGATGAAGAAGCAGGATCCCGCCCATGAGATCACCGTGGTCGAGCAGAACCCGGCCGGCGCCACCTACGGCTGGGGCGTCGTCTTCTCCGATCGCGCGCTCTCGTTCCTCGAAGCGGCCGACGTCGACTCCTACCGCGATCTCACCGGCAGCCTGCAGACCTGGGACGACCAGGCGATCGTCCACCAGGGCCAGCAGGTCCGCATCGATGGGCTCGGCTTCTCCGGCATCGCCCGGCTCGACCTCCTGCGCATCCTCCAGGAGCACTGTCACCGGCAGGGCGTCCGCCTGGAGTTCGAGGCCCGCCTGACCGACCTGGCGCCCTTTCGGGGCTGTGACCTGATCGTCGGGGCCGACGGCGTCAACAGCGTGGTGCGGGAGACGCACCGCGCGGAGTTCGGGCCGACGGTCGAGATGCTCTCCAACAAGTACCTCTGGTACGGCACCCAGCAGCTCTTCGACTGCCTGACGCTGACGTTCAGGCAGACGACCAACGGTCCGTTCGTGGCCCATCACTACCCGTACGGCGAGCGGGCCAGCACCTTCCTGGTGGAGTGTGACGCGGAGACGTTCGCCTCCACCGGACTAGCCGAGAAATCGGAAGACGAGAGCCGCCGCTACTGCGAGGACGTGTTCCGGGACGACCTGGGCGGTCACCGGCTCCTCGCCAACAAGTCCTCGTGGCTCAACTTCAAGGTGGTGACCAACCGGCGCTGGAGCCACGACAACGTCGTGCTCATCGGTGACGCCCTGCGCACGGTGCACTTCTCGCTCGGCTCGGGCACCCGCATGGCCCTCGAGGACGCGATCGTCCTGGCCCAGGCCTTCGCCGCCCACCGCGACGTCCGGTCGGCGCTCGCTGAATTCGAGCGCGTGAGGCGACCGGCGGTCGAGCGGTTCTTGAAGGTCGCCGCCCACAGCTTCGTCTGGTACGAGCGCATGCGCGAGAAGCTGCACCTGGACCCGGTGCCGTTCACCTACGACTACGTGATGCGGGGCGGCAGCGTGACCCACGAGCGGCTCCGCCAGCGATCGCCGAAGCTCGCCGCCGCCTGGGAGGCGTACACGGCGGGGCGGCCAAACCACGCGGAGGCCTCCGACTAATGCTCTACGTGCTGGACCTGCTCGGCGTGGCGGTCTTCGCCACCAGCGGCGCGCTGGCGGCCGGGCGCGCGCGGCTGGACCTGCTGGGCGTCGTCGTCATCGCGTCCGTGACCGCCATCGGCGGCGGCACGTTGCGCGATCTGCTGCTGAACCGGCATCCGATCTTCTGGATCCGCGATCCGACCTATCTCGTCATCACCACCGCGGCAGCCGTGCTGACGGTGCTCGCCATGCGGCTGCACGCGCCGCCCGGCAACGCCCTCCTCGTGGCCGACGCCCTCGGGCTGGCGCTGTTCGCGATCTCGGGGGCGCAGATCGCCGAGGCCGCCGGGCTCTCGCCCATCATCGTCGTCCTCATGGGGACGATGACCGGCGTGGCCGGCGGTGTGCTGCGCGACGTGCTGACCGCCCAGGTCCCCCTCATCCTCCGCGGAGACATCTACGCGACGGCTGCCATCGCCGGCATCGCGCTGTACCTCGCCCTGAGAGCGCTCGGTGTGCCAGGGCCATGGGCGTTCGGCGTCGGCCTGGCCGCGGTGGCGACGCTGCGGCTGCTGGCCATCGTGTGGCACCTGCGTCTGCCGGTCTTTCGGCTGAGCGAGTAGACCAGGCCGGCACCCGCTTGAGGTAGAGTCAGCGACGAGGTCATCGCGATGCCCCGACTGATCGACGCGCCCGTCGTGATCGAGGCGGCCGGCACCAGGCCCAAGCTGATCGAGGAGTTCGTCGGCCGGCCGAGCACCGGCATCACCGCGGTCAGCGTGGCCCGCATGCGCTCGCCGTCCGGTTGGGAGGAGCCCGGGCAGCGCCCGGAGTTCCAGGAGATCACCGTGGTGCTCAAGGGCAGCCGGCGCGTGGCTTTCGAAGGCGGCCGGCTGGACGTCGCCGCCGGACAGGCGGTGATCACGGCGCCGGGCGAGTGGGTGCGTTACAGCACGCCCCACCCTGACGGAGCCGAGTACGTCGCGATCTGTCTTCCCGCGTTCTCGCCCCAGACGGTTCATCGAGACGACTGACCAAGACCAAGGAGACGACATGTCGATCCGACTCGTGGTGACGATCACCGCCGCGCCGGGCAAGGGCGCGGAGCTGGCCCAGGCGTACAAGGCGCGCTGCGCGGAGTGCATGAAGGAGCCCGGCTGCGAGCAGTTCGAGATCTTCCAGGGCGTCGCCAACCCCGACCGGCTCACGCTGCTGGAGCGCTGGGTCGACCAGGCCGCGCTCGACGTGCACGCCAAGCTGAATAGCTCGCGCCCGCCGCTGCGACCCGAGCTACGGGCCGGCGCCGGCGAGCGTGAAGACTACGAGTACAACCGAACGCGCTAGCCCATCGCGCCGGAGGGCGCCGATGCCGAGACGCCGGGGCTACGTCTACTGCGGCCTGACGAGCACGCTCAACATCGTCCTCTACGCCCTCACGCTGGGCCGGTTTCTCTGGCTCGAGGGCCGGGTGCGCGGCGGCGTGTTCCGCAACTGGCTACGGCTCTTTCGCTTCCGGCCCGCCTGCTTCGCGCAGCCGGCCACCGAAGCGGAGATCGTCGACCTCGTCAAGGGCTCGACCGGCCTTCGCGTGTTCGGCGCCGGCCACTCCTTCAACGCCGGCGTCGTTGCCGACCACACGCTCGTGTCGCTGGACCGCTATCACGGTGTCCTCTGGAAGGATCTCCCGGCCCGGCGGGTGGCGTTCCGCGGGGGCACGCGGGTGCGAGACGCTTCGCGGCTGCTCCTGCGCGAGGGGCTGGCCTTCGGGAACCTGCCCTCCCACGACGCGCAGAGCATCGCCGGCATCATCTCCACCGACGTCCACGGCACCGGGCGCGACTGGGGCTTCGTGAGCGAGGCCGTCGTGAGCCTCACGCTGGTCGACGGCAGCGGCACCGTCCACGAATGCCGGCCCGGCGACGATCTCTTCAAGGCCGCCATCGGCGGCATCGGGGCGGCCGGCATCATCACCGAGGTGGTGGTCGATGTCGTCCCCCGCTTCGACGTCGAGCAGAAGGTCGAGATGTCGAACCGCGCCTTCGTCCGCGCCAACCTCGACCGCCTCTTGCAGGACCACGTTCACCTGAGCCTCTACCTGTTCCCCTTCACCGACACGTGCCAGATCAATACGTGGACGCCGACCACCCGCCCGAGGTCCACCCTGGGGCCGCTGCGAGAGTTCGCGGGCAACTCGCTCGACGCCCTGCTGGCCGCCTGGGTGGCCAACCTCATCGCCTACGCCGGGCTGCTGCCCCGACTGTCTCCGCTCGCCCACCGGCTCAAGCGGGGCAGCGACCTGGTGATGGAGAGCTACCAGGCCTTCAATCGCTCGATCTACCACCTGCACCAGGAGCTGGAGTTCGCCGTCCCCTTCGAGCGCACCTTCGAGGTGTGCGATCGCTTCATCGCGCTCTACGAGCGCCTCTACCGGGAGGCGTCGCTGCCCTACACGCTGTTCGAGGTGCGCTTCACGCCGGGCGGCCACGAGCGCACGCTGATCGGGCCGGGCCGCGGGCGCCGTTCCACCTGGCTCGATCTGCTGATCAACGACTCCCGCGGTTTCGAGCGATACTTCGCCGCGGCCGAGGCGCTGATGCGGGAGGTCGACGCTCGGCCGCATCCGGGCAAGTTCAACGAGACCTTCGGACACGAGGACCTGCGGCGGATGCACGGTGAGCACTTCGTCAAGTTCCTCGACCTCGCGCGGCGCCACGATCCCGAGCGCAAGTTCGCCAACGACTTCACCCGGCGCCTGTTCGGCCCCCACTGAGGCGGCGGGTGTGCCTCCTGTCTTCACGACGCGGCCGCTCACCGACGAGGAACGCACCTGGCTGCGTGAGCCCCGCCCCCGGCTCTTCGGGTGGTGGACCGGCCTGGTCTCGGCGCTGTGTGTCCTAGCCCTCGCGTTCCTGGTCGTGCTCCTGGCCTCACGGTGGCTGCCGCCGGCAGCGATCCTGCCGATCGCCACTGGGGCGGGTGTCCTCGCAGCCGCCGGCGTGTACGTGTCGGTGCAGCGGCGCGAGCGGCGCCGGTTGCAGGAGCTGGACGATCTCGTCTCCCGGGAGCTGGCCCGGGGATACGTGAACTGCACGACCTTCACGATCACCGATGCGGTGGCCGTCGAGGAGCAGGAAGACGAGGGCGTGAGCTACCACCTCCTGCTCGACGACGGCCGCGCGCTCTTTCTCTCCGGGCAGTACCTGTACCGGCCGGTCGCGGCCGGCTTCCCGTGGGCGGTGTTCGAGGTCGTGCGCGTACCCGTGGGCGGCTGGGTGCTCCGCCTGGTGTCGCACGGCCCCTCGCTGACGCCGAGCCACACGCGCCGCCCGTTCTCCGACGCCGAGCGCGACTCCGGAGCGGTGCCGGCGGACGGCACGATCTCGCAGCGCGACTTCGAGGCGCTGAAGAATGCGTGATGGGTTATCGCACGATGAGCGCGACCGACAGCGCGAGCAGCGCGCCGAGGGCGACATTGATGATGCGCATCGCGCGGCGCCCGCGCAGCAGCCGCTGGACGGTGGCGCCGAACGCGAGCCAGAGGAAGCAGCTGGGCAGGGCCGCGAGGACGAACAACCCGCCCAGGAGCGCGGACTGCACGACGGCACTGCCCGACTGCGCGCTAAGATACGTCCCGGCGGCGCTCACGGCCACGAGCCAGGACTTTGGGTTGATCCATTGAAAGACCGCGGCCTCCACGAATCCGACCGGACGGCCCTCGCCGGGCGCCGATGGCCCCGTCGACGTCGCGATCTTCCACGCGAGCCAGAGCAGAAAGGCGGCGCCGCCCCACCGGAGCACCGTGAGCGCCAGGGGGTGCCCGAGAACCAGGCTCCCCAGGCCGAGCGGCACCAGGAACAGCATCAGCCCCATGCCGACCGTCACGCCGGCCAGGCAGGGCAGTCCCTTCAGGACGCCGCCGGCCGCTCCGGCCGCCGTCAGCATGACGTTGCTGGGCCCCGGCGTGACCGCCGCCACGACCGCGAAGAGCAGAAACGCCACCGCCTGCTCGCTGGTCATCGCGCCTCTACCCCCTCTCGGCCGCCCGCCCTGGCGGGACTCGCCCATGAGTGACAACACCAGATCGGGCGCCGAGGGTCTCTGAACGATCGTGCGGACGGTCGGGGGCCGGCTGGCTTGCGGGCGCGGGGCCCGTCGGCGGTGTCGAGCTCCTCCGCGCCTCGTTCGCCGGCGAGGCGTACGCGAAGCACCGCCATGACACCTACGCGATCGGCTCGACCGACTCCGGTGTCCAGGTGTTCGACTATCGCGGAGCGGCGCGCGTGAGCCGGCCGGGCCAGGTCGTCGTCCTCCATCCCGACGAGGTCCACGACGGCCGCGCGGGCACGCGGGACGGCTTCGGCTACCGGATCGTCTACGTCGAGCCCTCACGCATCGCCGACGCCGTGCGGGCGATCCGCGGGCGGCCGCATCCCCTGCCCTTCGTGCGCGAGCCCGTGGGAACGAACGCCCGGCTGGCGCGAGCCGTCGCCGACGCCTTTCGGTGTGGCCTTGCTCCCCTGGCGGCCGATGCCGTCGTCGTGGAGCTGGCCGAGGGCCTGCTGGCTGCCGGCGGAGGGCCGACGATACCACGCCGAGTCGACGCCCCGGCCGTCGAGCGCGCTCGACAGTTCCTCGAGGCGGAGCGAACCCGCGTCGTGCGCTCTGCGGAGCTGGAGGCAATCACGGGGCTCAGTCGGTACGAGCTCGCGCGCCAGTTCCGGCTGATGCTGGGGACGAGCCCTCATCGCTACCTGCTCGGCCGCCGGCTCGCGCTCGCGCGGCAGCGGATGACCGGCGACCGAACGCTCGCCGACGTGGCCTACGAGGTCGGATTCGCCGATCAGGCGCACTTCACGCGCACCTTCAAGGCGGTGCTCGGGCTGACGCCGGCCAGATATCGAGCCCTGGCCACCTCGCGAGTCGGACCCGCACCATCGTGAGGCCGGAGCGGTTCGCTCAGGGCATGACGCTCGACGAGTACGTGGCCTACACCGGCACCCCCGAGAACCTCGCCCGCGAGGCCGGCTGGTGGCTGGGGCCCAAGCGCCACGACTTCAGTGGCCTCCTGCGTGACTGGCACGGGCGCGCCCGCCTCCACGAGTCGCAGATCGCCGCCATCCGGTGGCTGGCCGCCCAGCCGAATGGCCCAGCCCGGATGCTGGTCATCTCGGAGGAGTGGTCGTCCGACTGCCGGCGCGACGTGCCCATGCTGGCGAGGCTGGCCGAGACCGGCGGTCTGGAGCTGCGCATCTTCACGCGCGACGGCCGCACGCTCGGCCGCGGCCCCCGAGCCGATCCCGCGCAGTCGCCGAACGCCGATGTCGTGAACGCATTCCTCAACAACAAGGACGGGCAGACGTGTCAGTCCGTACCCGTCGCAGTCTTCTTCACCCGGGACTTCGAGTACCTGTATCACTACGTCGAATTCCCGGC
Source organism: uncultured Candidatus Rokubacteria bacterium (assembly GCA_963827505.1). Taxonomy (GTDB): domain Bacteria; phylum Methylomirabilota; class Methylomirabilia; order Rokubacteriales; family CSP1-6; genus AR5. The sequence continues at coordinate 429,719 of CAWHBD010000003.1, forward strand.
GATCTACCACAAGGAGCGCCTGTACACTGCCATGCAGGTCGCCAAACCCGGCGAGACGCGCGATCAAGCCTGGGATCGCTTCATCCGTGACTGGGGAGCGCTCCAGGCGTCACCGTTCTTCTCGCTGTGGGCGACGGCCGCGGTGGACGAGATCCTCTCCGCCCTCCACCAGCGCGTCATCGGCGTCGAACCGTCGGACTCGGCCAGGCTCAGGGGGTCAGCGTGAGACTCATCGCCAGCGTGTTGACGGGATTCGTCGCCCTGAGTCACCTCGGCTTTCTGGTCCTCGAGATGTTCTTCTGGGACCATCCGGTCGGGCGGAAGATCTTCGCGATGACGCCGGAGGTCTCGGCGGCGTCGGCCACGCTGGCGAAGAACCAGGGGCTCTACAACGGCTTCCTGGCCGCGCTGCTGATCTGGGGCCTCGCGACGGACCGTCGCGACGTGACGGTGTTCGGTCTGACCTGTGTGGTGATCGCCGGCGTGTTCGGCGCCATCACGGCCAAGCCCTCGATCCTGTTCACCCAGGCCCTGCCGGGCCTGCTCGCCCTCGTGGCCGTGCTCCTCGCGCCCCGAGGCGGTCGCTAGCCCTCGGCCCGATAGAATCCCAGCGCGCGCAGCATCGGTACGTCCTGCACCGAGTACAGAATGGCCGGTGCGGCGCCGGCGTTGCCGTGCGCGTGCAGCGCCCGCGGCGGTATCGCAAAGAAGTCGCCCACGCGCCACTCGACGCGCGCGCCGTCGATCTCCGTGAAGCCGGCGCCCTCCACCACGTGGTAAACGGCGCTCGATGTCTCCCGGTGCGCGCGCGTCCGCACGCCCGGCCGCAGCATCTGCAGATAGCACCCCAGCGCCGGCACCACCGAGCCGCCGGTTGCCGGATCGAGATACTCCATGATGACGTCGTCGAATGGATCGGGCGTCCGCCGCTGCAGCTCCGCGTACGCCGTCTCCCATCGATAACAGAGGTGACGGGCGGGCGGGCCTGTGCGCACGGGCTGGGCCTCACCCTCGTACGGGTCCATCGCCAGGTTCTCGAGATAGCGCACCACCGGCGAGTCGAGGGCGTCGGTCCAGATGACGGGCCCGGCGCCGTCGTTGCCGTGGTCGTGCCACGTCATGCTCGGCGTCACCACCAGGTCGCCGCGGCGCATGACGAACTTGTCGCCCTCGATCGTCGTGTAGGCCCCCTCGCCGTGCAGCATGAAGCGGATGGCGTTGGGCGTGTGTCGGTGGGCGGGCGCGACTTCGCCGGGCAGCAGGTACTGGACGGCGATGGAGATCGTGTGGCCGGAGGTGCGCTCGGGCACCCCGGGATTGTCCAGGCGCAGAATGCGCCGCTCGGCACCGCGGCCGGGCGCCATGAACTCCGGGCTGCGATGGATGAGCGGCTCGATGTCCCGCCAGCGCCACGCGCGCGCCTGCATGGCCGAGGCCTTGGGCTTGATCAGCGGGCCCGGCTCCATCCACGGCGCGTCCAGGCCGGCGGCCGCCAGGCTGGCCGTGTATTGCTCGCGAGCGGAGCGAACGGCGGTCATCTGCACGCTCATGTCCGTGTCTCCTCCTACTGCAGCAAGCGCGTCAGCTCGTCGGGCTGGCTCAGCATCGGGTAGTGGCCGGTGTCCAGCTCGCTGTACGGCGCCTTGAGGCGCTCGGCCGTGCGCCGCTGGTGTGCCTCCGGCGGGTTGGCGGCGCGCAGGCAGCGGACGACGCTGGCCTTCCACGCGCGGTCCCAGAAGTCCTTCAGCTCCATCGGCGCGTCCATGGCGGCGATCGGGTGGAGCGTGTAGCGGGCCAGCGCCCACGCGCGCAGGGCGGGGTCGAGGTCGGTGAACATCCGCCCCTCGGCGTCCTCGCGGGTGGGGCCGGTAGCCACGTCCGTCTTCATCGGTGCCGGCCGCTTGACGATGTCGGCAATGCGCTCGCCGGGCAGCAGGGCCAGCGCGTCGACGAAGACCAGGCGGGCGATGCGGTCGGCCGACTGCTCGGCCGCCCGGCAGACGACCATGCCGCCCGAGCTGGTGCCCACGAGGACGACGTCGCGCAGGTCCTCGTAGACCATGAACTGCGCGATCTCCTCCGCGTGGGTGGAGTTCGTGATGCCCGGACGGATCGCGTGCTTCCGCTCGGCGCAGCCGTCCAGTGTGGGCGCGTGGACGACGTGGCCGGCCCCGCGCAGCCGCTCGGCCACCGGCTTCCAGATCCAGCCGCCCTGGTAGGCCCCGTGAACCAGCACGTAGGTCGCCATCCCTCAGGCTCCTCCCTTGACCGTCACGCCGGCCAGCCGCTCCAGCACCTTGATGATCGCGGAGCCGTCCTCCTTGTTGAGGCCGGCTGCGCGGGCCATCTGGTAGACCTGCTGGCTCACGTTGGCGAGCAGCACCGGCACCCCGAGCTGCTTGGCGAACTGCGTCTCCAGCTCCTGGTCCTTGAACGAGATGTCGATGGTGCCGCCCGGCGCGAAGTCGCGCTTGAGGATGCGTGGCGTCCGCGTCTCGAACGCGAAGCTGGTGCCGGTGCTCACGCGCACCACGTCGTAGATCGTCTGCGGGTCGAGGCCGGCCTTCACGCCCAGCACGAGGGCCTCGGCGATGGCCACCGTGTTGACCTGCACCAGCATGTTGTTGACGAGCTTCATGGCCAGCCCCTGGCCGAGCCCGCCCACGTGGAAGACGTTCTTGCCCATGGCGCGGAAGAGGTCGTCGCAGGCCTTCACGGTCTCGACGGCGCCGCCGCAGATGACCGACAGCTCGCCGGACGCCGCCCGTTCGGTGCCGCCGCTCACCGGCGCGTCCACCATGGCAATGCCGCGCGCGGCCAGCGTGTCGCCGAGGCGGCGCGCCGCCAGCGGATCGATGGTGCTCATGCACGCCACGATGTGCCCGGCTCGCGCGCGCTGGATGACGCCGTGCTCGCCGGCGATCACCGCCTCGGCCTGGGCGGTCGTCTCCACCATGCAGATGGTGCGGGAGACGGCGGCGGCCACGGCCTCCGCCGACTCGGCCACCGCGGCCCCGGCACTCCGCAGCCGCTCGGCCTTGGTCGGGTCGAGGTCGTGCACGACCAGCAGGAATCCGTGCTTGATGAGGTTGAGCGCCATCGGGCCGCCCATCGCCCCCAGTCCGATGAATCCGACGGTATTCGTCATGTTGTTCTCCACATGGGGGCCCCGATATGGCCCCCAAGCCCCCAACGTTCGTCGCGCCCCGGCCAAGCCGTGGCGCTCCTCGTCAACGCGCTGTCAGCGCTGTTCACGCCTGCGGGATCCACGGCCAGTACTTGGCGATGGCGCCGGCGTCCACCCGCAGGTCGAACCCGGTGATCATCTCGGCGTCGTCGGAGGCCAGGAACACCGCCGCCTTCGCGTAGTGCCGCGGGCTCGGCAGCCGGCCCATCGGCACCATCTTCTGGAAATCGAGCATGCGCCCGCGCCGCTCCGGACGGCCGCGGCCCCATGCCTCGGCGCGCTCCAGCCCTTCCTCGACGTCGGTCGCGGTCGGAGTGAGGCTGTTCACCCGGATACTGTGGCGGGCCAGGTCCATGGCGGCGGCGCGCGTGAAGTTGAGCAGGCCGCTCTTGCTCGTGCAGTAGCCGATGTTCCCGGCCTGGCCCTGGTGACCGGCCGTGGAGACGATGACGATGATGCTGCCCGGCGTCCCCCGCTCGACCATAATCCCGGCGACGTGCTTGGTGCACAGGAAGGCGCCGGTGAGGTTGACGGCCAGCTGGCGGTTCCACCGCTCCAGCGGCATCTCGAGCACGCTCAGCCCGCCCAGGATGCCGGCATTGTTGACGAGGACATCGACGCCGCCCCACGCCTGCCGCACCTGCGCGACCATGGCCTGCACCTGGGCCTCGTCGGTGACGTCGCACACCAGGCTAAGCGCCTCGCCGCCGCGGCCGCTGATCGCCGCCGCGCACTGCCGGGCGTTGTCGGGCTGGACGTCGACACAGGCCACGCGGGCGCCCGCGTCGGCGAGCCCCTGGGCGATGCCGCCGCCGATGTTGGGGCTGGTACCGGTCACGATCGCGACCTTGCCGGCGAGCTTCACGCGAACACTTCCTCTCTCCGAGCCTTCGGCCGCGGCGTCGGTACGACCGCTCGCGCACGCAGCGTGACCAGGAAAGGCGAATATAATCGTCGTCGCGGAGGCGGTCAATGATGCGCTCGCCTGGACGCCGGCTCGTGCTCGTCGCGCTGGCCCTGCTCACCCACGCCTGTGCCGGGCTGCCGTTCGGGCCGGCCTCGCGGGTGGCCGACCTCACCCGCGCCTACGACGACGACGTCACGCCGTACTACCCGTTCACGGCGAGCGAGATCGGCCTGCGCCAGTACGATCGAGTGCTGGCCAACGACATCGGCGAGAAGTACCGGAGCGGGATGAAGGCGCTGTGCACGCGGCACCTGGCCCGCCTGCACGGCCTCGACGCGGCCGGGCTGGACGGTGCCGAGCGGCTGGCCTACGACGTCTTCGAGTACCGGCTGACGAGCTGCCTCGACACCTTCCGCTTCCCCTGGCAACTGCTACCGGTCAACCAGGCGGGGCATACCTGGCCGAGCCGCTTTCCCGTCGTGGGCGCCGGCCGCGGCAACCATCCGTTCAAGACCGTGCGCAACTATCAGGACTTCCTCGGCCGCATCGGTGGCTTCGTCATCTGGATGGACACCGCGATCGCCAACATGCGTGAGGGCGTCGCGCGCGGCGTGACTCAGCCGCGAGCGGTGATGCTGAAGGTGCTCCCCCAGCTCGACGTCCACATCGTGGACGATCCGCAGACCAGCCTCTTCTACGAGCCCATCCGCAACTTCCCGGTCGGGTTCGACGAGCCGACACGCCGGGCCCTGACCCTGGCCTACACCGAGGCGATTCGTGAGCAGATCGTGCCGGCCTACCGGCGGCTGCGCACCTTCATCCAGGACGAGTACCTGCCGCGTTGCCGAACGTCCGCGGGCCTGAGTGCCCTGCCCGACGGCAACACCTGGTACGCCTTCGCGGTGCGGTACTCGACGACAACCGACCTCACGCCGGCGGCAATCTACGACCTGGGCGTCGCCGAGGTCACGCGAATCCGTGGGGCGATCGCTGCGCTGCAGGCGGAGATCGCCGCCGCCGGCGAGCCGGAGCTGACCCGGTACCGCTCAATCGACGAGCTGCTGAAGGGCTACGCCGAGCTCCGCGCGGCCGTCGACAGCGCGATGCCGAAGCTGTTCGGCCACTTCCCGCGGGCCGGGTTCGAGATCCGACCCATCGAGCCGTTCCGCGAGCGGTCGATGTCCTCGAGCTACGAGGCCGCCGCGCTCGACGGCTCCCGGCCCGGCGTCTTCTACCTGAACAGCGCCGATGTACGCAGCGGTGGCAGCGCCCGCGTCTCTCGCGCCCTCTACCTGCACGAGGCCGTGCCCGGCCACCACTTCCAGGTCACGCTGCAGCGCGAGAACACCGAGCTGCCGGCCTACCGCCGGTTCGGCTGGTACACCGCCTTCGGCGAGGGCTGGGCGCTCTACGCGGAGTCGCTCGGCACCGAGCTGGGCGTCTACGCCAACCGGCGCGACCGCCTTGCCATGCTGGGCGGCGAGCTGTTCCGGGCCCAGCGGCTGGTCGTCGACGTGGGGCTGCACGCCAAGGGCTGGACGCGGGAGCAGGCGATCGACTATCTCGGCGGTCCCACCCCCGACAACGAGCGGGAGATCGAGCGCTACATGGTCTGGCCCGGCCAGGCCCTCGGCTACAAGATCGGCCAGCTCAAATTCGTCGAGCTGCGCCGCCGGGCCGAGACGGCGCTGGGGCCCGCTTTCGACGTGCGCGCCTTCCACGACGAGCTGCTGCGCGACGGCGCCATGCCCCTCAGCGTGCTGGAGTCCAAGATGGACCGCTGGCTGGCCGCCCGTCGGCGGGGCTGAGGTCAGCTCAGGCTGAGGTGGCCCCACCCCTCGCCGTGCACGCCGCTTGGACCAGTCGCGCAATGCCGAGCGAGGCCCACCACGCCGCGAGAAGCCACACGAGGGTCGTGATGACGATGCCGAGGATGGTCGGTCGGCACCACATCCAATCGCACCGGCCTCGATCGGTGAGGCCAGGAATGCCCAGCTCCTCGAGGAGGTACACGGTGAACGGCGGAATGGCCACGAGCTGGCCGAGGAGTGACGCACCGAATGCGGGCCAGATCCACCCGGCCAGCCACACCGAGCCATACGTCAGCACGACCGTCGCGAAGAGTCGGCGAACGAACCTGCGTTCGTTCGTGGCCGCCGGCGCCCCGGTCGTCGCGGGGCCGGCCGGCCGGCTCATCGCACCGTCTTGGTCCTGGCCATCTCTTGAAGATAGCGCACGGAGACGCGTTCCACCGGCACCGCGTCGGGTGGAAGGTCGTCCGGGTTGCGATACTCGAACGCGGCGTCCCGTCCGCCGTAGTGCTTGGTGACGACCAGCTTGCGCCACTGGATCACCTCGGCATCGGTGCCGGAGAGCTTCTCGGGCGTGTCGTAGCGCTGGTTGAGCATCACCGCCTCGTCCTGGCGCGAGAAGTTGTACTCGATGATCCACCGGCGCACGGTCGCGTACATCGCCTTGTCCCAGAACCGCCGGAGCGCGTTCTTCGGACGCGTGCAGTGGTAGTACCACACCCGCGTCAGCTGCTCCTCGACCGGCACGCACATGCGCGTGTAGAGGTCCCAGCCGAACTCGGCGCGAAACATCCCGGGCAGGTGGTGGCCGCCGCACCATTGCGCGGACTTCGGCGGCGGGATGTTGCGCCGGGCGCGATCGGCCAGCGGCTTGGTGATCCACGTCCACACCCGCCGGTAGTTGGTCTTCGGCCATTTCCAGCCGTTGGGGTAGAAGTCCTGGGCGGGGCTGCGGCGCATGTAGTTGCTCTCGGCCACGTCACCGCCGAAGCCGTTACCCACGAACAGCGGGTGCTCGCCCTGGGCCCCCCGCGCGATGAAGCCCCCGCGCGCCACCACCACCGCGTTGCGGTGCACGTAGTTCACGTGCGAGTCCATCGAGTTCTCGAGCGCGACCTCCCAGTTGCAGCGCCAGTAGACCTGACCGACCTGCACCAGCGCCTGGTCGTCGAAGAACTCCTCGGGCACGTCCTGCTCGATGGGCGCCGGATCCTCGTCGCCCATCCACACGAAGACCACGCCCTTGAGCGTGCGGGTGGGATAGACCTTCGCCTCCGTCCCTGGCTTGCCGCACACGCCGGAGTCCGGCCCCTCGGAGAGCACGGCCACGTTCTTGCCTGACTCGTCGTACACCCAGCCGTGGTACGGGCAGGCGACGGTGCCCTTGTAGTGGCAGTCGCCCTCGCTCAGCCGGGCCCCGCGGTGCGGGCACACGTCCTGGATGGCGGCGACGGCGCCGGTGGCCCCTCGGAAGAGGCAGATCTCGTCGCCCAGCAGCGCCACCTTGACCGGCTTGCGCGCGCCGACCTTCTTGTCGGTGATCGCCGGATACCAGTAGTTGCGAAGGCCGAGCTTCGGGATGAGCGGCCGGATGTCGCCACTGAGCCTAGGGATGGCGCCGTGGCGCTGGCCATGGCCGTTGCGGGTCGTCGTCATGGCTGGAACACCGCGAAGCACTTGTTGGAGTTGAACGACCACGTCTCGAGGAATTCACAGGTGTCAGGCTTGCGGCCGAGCGCCTCCATGGCGCCGGCCAGCATGTACCAGTTGAGCATCTCCTGCTGGCCCGAGGCCTCGATGGCGGCCAGCGGGCGATCGCGCCAGGTGTCGTAGTCGCCGGTCCGTAGCGCCTCGTAGAGCTTCCGGTCCTCGGGGATGTCGGGATAGAGCTGGTGGTTCTTGTCGGTCAGGAACGCGTGTGACCAGCTCGACGAGGCGATGAGCGCCACCCGCCAGGGGCTGTCGCGCATGGCCCGGGCGACCGCGGCGCCGACCTCCATGCACCGCTTCGGCGAGGGCGACGGTGGATCGAGATCGGCCTCGGCCAGCGGATGGGCCAGGCTGCCGCGCCCGCCCCGCTGGGCGATCACGCGCCGGCCATAGCAATTCACCTGGAAGGCGACGACCGGGTAGGGGAAGCCGATCCGGTCGTAGTCGAGATAGAGCACGGTGTTGAGGAAGGCGTGGGCGAGGCCCTGGTGGTGCAGCGGCTTGTACGCGTAGGCCATGTCGACGCCCTGCTCCAGCAGGCGCCCGGCCAGGTACTTGCCGGCCTCGCGGTGGCCCTTGATGCGGAACACGGTATCGGGCCCCTCGCCCCACACGTTGGACGCGTCGCGCGGCCGGTGCCGTGCCTCGACCTCGTCGTACGCGAGAACGCAGAAGGGAGGAATGATGTCCTCGGTGAAGTTCTCGTGCTGGTCGTCGCCCCACATGACGACGACGTCCGGCCGGAAGTCGTCGAGGAGCGTGCGGGCGTGGCGGAAGTGGCGGACGAGGTCGGCGCGGTGGGCGGCGGCCGAGGCGGTGGCTCCGTCGGTGCCGTACTCGCGCCGCATCGGCTCCGGCCAGCTGGCGGAGTCGCGGTAGCGCTCCGGAAGCCCGGGATCCTTGAGCACGGCCCTCAAGATGTTGGCCATGTTCTCGTCCGAGCCGATGAGCGGCGGGTAGTGCGTGAGGCCCAGGCCGAGGATCTCACCCATGTCCTACCTCCTGGCGCGGCCGATGATCAGCCGCGGGGCCCTATCCTACCGCGGGAACGCCGCTACGACAGCAGGTAGCGCTTGCCGACCGCGGAGGGTACCAGCTCCTCGCCGAACTCCCGGGCCAGGGCGCTCATGGCCCGCCAGCCCGTGCAGTGGCCGGGGGCGAGAACCCCGAGGTCGAAGCGCTTCAGGTCGGCGACGGTGTCGGGGATGATCGGCTCCGTCGAGCCGGACAGGTGCAGGCCGCCCATCGCGCCGTGCAGCGGCACCGACGGGAAGGTCTCGCACGCGTGGGTGAGGACGTTCACGATGCCGGCGTGCGAGCACGCCGAGAAGACGAACTGGCCCCGGCCCTTCACCTGCACCGAGACGAAGCGCTCGTCCATGATGAGCGGGTCCGGCTCCCACGTGCGCCCGTCGGCAGACCGCTTCACGTGGCCGGGCAGCCCCGTCTCGTAGCGCGTCACCCGCGGGATCTCGCCGCTGACGTGGAAGAGGTCGCCGCCCACCGTCTGCGCCTGCCGCGTGTTCTGCACGGAGGCGCCGGCGGCGGCCAGCCGCTCGGGCGTCGGCACCGGCTCCTGCGCGATCAGCACGCCATCCGGGCGCTGCGAGCCGCGCTGTACGAACATGCCCGGATGCACGAAGCATGGCACCGGTGCTCCCGGGCGCCGAGCGGCCACCGCCTCGACCGCGGCAACCAGACCACCGCCGTGATCCCAGTGGCCGTGCGAGAGCACCACCGCCTCGACCTGGCCGAAGTCCACGCCGAGGATGGCGGCGTTGCGCAGCAGGGTGGCGCCCTCGGGGCCGGCGTCGAACAGCAGGGTGTGGCGCTCGTCGCCGACGTGGGCGGTGATGAGCAGCGACAGGCCGTGGTGCGCGCGGCAGATCGCCTCGCCGGACAGCACCGGCAGCCGGCCCGCGGCGACCAGCCCGGGCCACTCGGGGATGACGTGCCGGGGCGTGGTCGACAGGCTGTCGGTGGTGTTGTCGACGAGGACCAGCACCTCCAGCCGGTCGGCGGCGCGCATCAGCGGTCGGGGCGCGCGACGGCGGCGAGGACGAGGGCCGGCGTCAGGGGCAACGTCGTGATGCCCAGCGCCGGCCGAGCCAGGGCGTCGCACACCGCGTTGGCGATGGCGGCGCCGAGGCCGGGGTTGCCGCACTCGCCGAGGCCGCGCAGGCCGAGCGGGTTGGTCTTGGCGCGGATCTCCTGGTAGAAGCCGATCACCTCGGGGACGTCGGTCGCGTACGGCAGCGCGTAGTCCATCAACGTCCCGGAGACGAGCTGGCCGTCGCCGTCGTAGACGAGGCTCTCGTGCAGCGTGTTGCCGATGCCGAAGGCCACGCCGCCCACGAGCTGAGCGTCGACCAGCGCCGGGTTCACGGCCCGCCCCACGTCAGCGCCGACCACCACCCGGCGCAGCGCCAGCACGCCGGTCTCGGGGTCGACGTCCAGCACGACGGCGCACGCGCAGCCCGCGTAGGTCACCTTGGGTACCTCGAAGGAGGCGCCGGCGGCCAGCCGGCGCTCGGCGGCCAGCTCGGCCAGCGTGACGCGACGGCCGCCGGCCTCCAGCACGCCGCTCGCGTAGCGCACGTCGGTCTCGGGCACGCCGAGGCGGGCGGCGGCGCGGGCGCGGGCCTCGGCGATGAGCTTGGTCGCGGCCAGGGCCGCCGCGTTGCCCGCGGTCACGGTGCCCCGCGAGCCGTAGGTGCCGACGCCGCTCTCGACGGCGGCGGTGTCGGCGTGGCGGACGTGGAAGCGGACGGCCGGCAGGCCGAGCGACTCGCCGAGGATCTGGGCCAGCACCGTCTCCAGCCCCGGGCCCATGGACGACGCGCCGGTGTCCACGACGAGCGTGCCGTCGGCGCGCGCTTCGACCTGGGTCGTCTCGAACGGCCCCAGCCCCGTCTTCTCGACGTACACGGCCAGACCGATGCCGCGCCGGAGCCCGGGCCGCGCGTTCAGGGCCTTCTGCTCGGCGCGCACCGTCTCGTAGTCGAGCCGGCGGAGCAGCTCGGCGAAGAGCGCGGGGAAATCACCGGAGTCGTAGACGGTGCTCACGCCGAACGACTTTGTTCCGCAGTCGTAGGGCATCTCGTCCGCGCGGATCAGGTTGCGCCGGCGGAGCTCGGCAGGATCGAGGCCGAGCCGGGCGGCGCCGCGGTCCAGCAGCCGCTCGCGGACGAAGTTGCACTCGGGGCGGCCGGGCGAGCGCAGCGTGCCGGCCGGCGTCTTGTTGGTGACGACGGACCAGAGATCGCAGGCGTAGCTCGGCACCCGATAGGGGCCGGGCAGCAGGGCGGCGCCGAACTCGGCGGGCACCAGCGCCGCGGTCCGCACGTAGGCACCGATGTCGGCGCGGATGACCGCGCGGATGGCAAGGATGTGGCCGTCGCCGTCGAAGCCGATCTCGATCTCGTAGACGACCTCACGCGCGTGGTTGGCGGCCATGAGGTTCTCGCGCCGGCTCTCGACCCACTTCACAGGTCGACCCAGCTTGAGCGCGGCCAGCGGCACCAGGATGTCCTCCGGGTACAGCTCACCCCGCACGCCGAAGCCGCCGCCGACGTCGACCTCGGTGAGCCGGAGCGCGCCGGGCGGGAGGCCGAAGATCGGCGCCAGGATCGTGCGGTTGATGTGGATGCACTTGGTGGAGCCGATCAGATGCAGCTCGCCCCCGCGCGGGTCGGGCGGCACGGCCACGAGCCCGCGCGTCTCCAGCGCGGCGGCCGTTTGCCGCGGGTAGTCGAAGCGTTCGCGGATGACGACCGCGGCGCCAGCCAGCGCGGTGTCGGCGTCGCCCACCCGCATGGTGATGGTGGCGACGTTGTTGGTGTCGGTGCCGTCGAACAGCCGGGGGGCGCCGGGGGCGAGGGCGGCGGTCACCGAGGGGCAGGCCGGCCGCGTCTCGTAGACGGCGTCGATCAGCTCGGCGGCGTCGCGAGCGATGTACGGATCGTCGGCGACGACGAGAGCGACCGGCTCGCCCACGTAGCGGACGACGGTGCGGGCAATGGCCGGCTGCAGGTAGCGGTCGGCGCCGGCCGGCGCCGGCACCCGGTTGGGGATGATGGCGGCGGCCGGGACGTCGGCGGCGGTCAGGACCGCGCGCACGCCCGGCAGGTCGCGAGCGCGCTTGGTGTCGAGCGAGACCAGGCGGGCGTGGGCGTGGGGCGAGCGGAGCACGGCGGCGTGCAGCATGCCCGGCACCCGCACGTCGTCCACGAACCGGCCGGTGCCGGTAACCAGCGGACCGCCGCCCAGCCGCGGATGCGCCTCACCGATCATTGCGGGATCCCCTCCCAGTGCCGCGTGAGCTGCACCGCCACCTCGGCCGGCCGCTGCAGCGGCCACCAGTGGTGGCACCCCGGGAGCAGCGTGAACCGCGCGCCGGTCCGTGCGGCGAGCCGCTCGCCCCAGGTGGGGGCGGCATAGGGATCGAGCTCGCCCCACAGGACCAGGCCCGGTGCGGTGAGCCGAGCAAGGTCGGGCGTCCACTCGGCGCCAACGGTGAGCGCCGAGCGGTAGAGGCGCAGGATGCAGCGCTTCATCGTGTCGTCGACGTAGGCGCCGGTCTCGCGGGCGTCGGCCGGCAGCACGCCTTCCTCCGGCAGCCCCTTCTCCAGCGCGGCGGCCGTGAACTTCGTCATGAACTGCTCGCCTACCTCCGGGGTCTGCCAGATCTGGGCGACCTTGTGCCAGACGTACTCGGGGTCGAGCGGGCCGGAGCCGATCGCCCAGCTCCGCACGCGGTCCGGCCGCAGGCAGGCCGCGCGGAGGGCGAGGATCGCGCCCCAGTCGTGGCCGACGAGATCGACCGGCCCGTCGACGGCGGCGACCTGCTCGGCTACCCAGGCCGCGTAGGCGTCCTTCGTGGGGTCGAACCCCGCGGGGGCCGGATTGCCGAACCCCGGCAGGCTCAGCGTGACGACGTCGCGCCGGCCGAGGTGATCGAGGACCGCGTGCCACACCCGCGCGGTGTCGGGGACACCGTGCACGAAGACGGCGGTCACGTCAGACCCCGGTCCCGGCCGCGCGCTCCTTCGCCGCCATCTTGGCCTTCAGCTCCGCGGGCGTGAGGCGCACGATGTCCTCGTTCTGGTGGGCGTAGAGCTTGTAGGTGTCGGCGTCCTCGCCCTCCAGCCGCACCCGTCCGGCCAGCACGTCGGCCTTCCAGCGGGCGTGCGCCTCCTCGCGCGCGTGAAATTCCGGCATCACCTCGCGCGCGAACAGCTCGAGACTGCGGCAGATGTCGGCGTGGGCGGTGCGGCCGGCCTGGGCGAGCAGGATGACCTGGTCGACGCCGGTCGACTCGAACTCGCGCAGCCGGCGGCGGATCGTCTCCGGCGAGCCGATCAGGCCGCTGCGCAGGGTTTCCTGCGCCTTGTCCGTCCCCCGCCATTCCTGGTAGGCCTCCCACATGTTCCCCTCGCCGGGGTTGGGGATGCCGTTGCGCCCGTAGTGGCCCAGGCAGAAGACGAAGAAGGTCCAGCCCGAGGCCTTGGCCAGTGCCTCCTCGTCGGTGGGCGCGCACATGAAGCCGCTGACCATCGCGATGTTCGGGTTGGTCGGATAGTCGGCGAGCTTGGCGAGGTTCTGCGTCAGCTCGAGGTAGTAGCGGTTCACCCACGCCCGCGCGGCATCCGGCGAGACGAACTGGAAGCCGAGCGCCCCCATGCCCCAGCGGCCGGCGCTGGCGATCGTCTGGATGTTCGAGCACGCCACCCACAGCGGCGGGTGCGGCTTCTGCATCGGCTTGGGCACGACGTTGCGCGCGGGGAAGTCGAAATACTCGCCGTGCCACTCGTGCTTCTGCTGGGTGAAGGCGGGGAGGAGCGCCTGCACGGATTCCTCCCACACCTCGCGCTTGTCGCGCACGCGCCGGCCGAAGGGGTGCAGCTCGACCGGCCCCTGCCCCTCGCCCAGCCCCAGCTCGACGCGGCCTTCCGAGAGCAGGTCGAGGGTCGCCACGCGCTCGGCCACGCGGATGGGATGGTTGGTGGGGAGCTGGATGATGCCGTGGCCCAGGCGGATGCGCGTCGTGCGCTGGGTCGCCGCCCCCAGGAAGACCTCGGGCGCCGAGCAGTGCGAGTACTCCTCCAGGAAGTGGTGCTCGACCGACCACGCGTAGTCGAAGCCGAGCCGGTCGGCCAGCTCGATCTGCGTCAGCGCGTCCTGCAGGAGCTGATATTCGCTCCGCTCGCCCCACGGCCGGGGCAGCTGTAGCTCGTAGAAGATGCCGAACTTCACCGGGGCCTCCTCGTCCCGGCCGCTCGAACGGTGCGACCGGCACCCGGGAGCGTACGGGACGGGGGCCCCGAGGACAAGCGGTGGGTCAGTGCGTGGAGGACACCTTGCCGGTTTTCTCGTACTGCTCGACGGCCTTCTTGAGGTCGCGATACTCCGAGCACGGCAGGAAGCACAGCGAGTCGAGGCGGGCCAGGTGCTCCTTGGCCTTGGCCACGTTGCCGAGCATCAGATAGGCCTCGCCGATGTACTCGTGGGCGCCCCGGTGCTTGGGGTTGATGGCCAGCGCCTTCTCGTAGAGGGGCAGCGAGGCGGCCGGGTCGCCCTGGCGTCGGGTAGCGTAGGCGAGCCAGTTGAAAGCGTCGGCGTTGCGGGGATCCCGGCCGACCACGCGCTGCAGCAGCGGGATCGCCTCCGCGAACCGATCGGCCTTGATCGCCCGCACCCCGGCGGTGTAGTCGGGGTCCGCCGGGGTCCCGCCGGAGGAACTGGGGCGGTCGCCGTCGCCGCCACCCCCGCCGTCGGCCCGGGCGAGGGCGGGCAGCCCCGCCCCGAGCAGGAGCATCACGGTTGCGACCAGGACGGCACGTCGTCGCCACGGCATGGTCATGGCGTCCTCCAATCCTCTCGCCCAGGGTGGAATCGGTACCTTGGAGCAACGCCGGGCGCTGCCCGGCCGTTCCCCGCCCGTGAGAGTACCGTATGATGGCGGGCCATGAGCGAAGAGATCCTCCGGAAGCTCGTGACGCAAGTGCGGAACTGGGGCAAGTGGGGGCCGGACGACGAGATCGGCACCCTGAACTACATCACTCCCGACGCGATCGCGGCCGCCGCCCGGCTGGCCACGACGGGCAAGGTGTTCGCGCTGGGCATCCCGCTGCAGCGCGAGGGGCCGCAGAGTGGGACCCGCGCACGCTTCAACCCGATCCACGCCATGTTCCGTGATGGCGGCGACCAGCCGCGGACGCCGGCCGAGGTGCGGGAGATGCAGGGGTACGGCGGCTCCGACGACTGGATCGTCATGCCGCTGCAGTGCGTGACCCAGTGGGACAGCCTCGCCCATATCTTCTACGAGGGGAAGATGTGGAACGGCTACGACGCCAACCTCGTGACCAGCAGCGGCGCGGCCAAGAACAGCATCGACAAGACGACGAACAAGATCGTGGGCCGCGGTGTGCTGCTGGACGTGGCGCGCTTCAAGGGCGTCCGCGCGCTCGAGCCCGGGTACGCGATCACGGTGGCAGACCTGGAGGGCACAGCGGCGGCCGCCAAGGTCGAGGTGAAGCGCGGCGACATCCTGCTCGTCCGCACCGGCCACATGAGCCGCTACCTCGACAAGAAGGACTGGCGCCACTACGACCTCGACGATTTTCCGGGCGTGTCCTCCTACGCGGCCCCCTGGCTGCACGACAAGGAGATCGCGGCCATCGGCTGCGACAACTACGCGGTGGAGGTGCGACCGTCCGAGATCGCCGGCTTCCGCAACCCGTTCCACGTCCTGGCGATCCCAAACATGGGGCTCACGCTCGGTGAGATCTTCTACCTGGAGGAGCTGGCCGCCGACTGCGCCGCCGATGGCCGCTACGCGTTCCTGCTGGTGGCGCCGCCGCTGCCGGTCACCCGCGGCGTCGGTACGCCGATCAATCCCTACGCGATCAAGTGATGCCCACGGGCCGAGCGTGAACGCCACGCCCGGCCCGTGGCGTTCTGCCGCGGCGCTCAGTCCTCGAGCACGACGACGTCCGCCGGATCGAGCACGACCACCGTCGGCTCGCCCGGGCTCGGCGCGGGCGAAGCCGCCCCGGCCGGGACCTCGGCCCGGAGCGTGAGGGCGCCCGCCAACGTCACCTCGCAGTCGTAGCGCCCGCCGAGGAACACCGCGGCACCGATGCGGCCCGGGAAGTGATTCGGGCCGGCGGCGCCGGCCGCCACCAGCCGGACCGCCTCGGGACGCACCAGGCACAGCACCCGCACGCCGGCGGCGGCCTCGTTCCCGTCGACCACCAGGCGAACGCCCTCGTCGAGCCGCACCGCATCGCCACCCGGCTCCACCGTGCCGGCCAGCACGTTCGTCCCCCCCAGGAAGTCGGCGACGAAGCGCGTGCGAGGGTGGCGGTAGACTTCCAGCGGCGTGCCGAGCTGCACGAGGGCGCCGCGATCGAGCACGGCCAGCCGGGTGGACAGCGCCATCGCCTCGTCCTGGTCGTGGGTGACGTAGACCGTGGTCACGCCGAGCTCGCGATGCAGGCGGCGCAGCTCCACGCGCATCTGGGCCCGCAGCCGGGCGTCCAGGTTGGACAGCGGCTCGTCGAGCAGCAGCGCGCGTGGCTGCAGCACCAGCGTACGGGCCAGCGCCACCCGCTGCTGCTGGCCGCCCGAGAGCTGGCCGGGACGGCGCGTCTCCAACCCCTCCAGCCCCACCATGCGCAGCGCGGCGGCCACCCGCTGGCGTCGCTCGACCTTCGGCACCCGGCGCTCGCGCAGGCCGAAGGCCACGTGCTCGAAGACCGAGAGGTGGGGCCACAGCGCGTAGTTCTGGAACACCAGGCCGAGATCGCGCCGCCAGGGCGGCACGCCGGCGATCGGCCGCCCGTCGAAGAGGATCTGGCCCTCGGCCGGCTCGAGGAAGCCGGCCAGCATCCGCAGCACGGTGGTCTTGCCGCAGCCCGACGGCCCGAGCAGTGTGAAGAACTCGCCGGGCGCCACCGTCAGGCTCACGTGGCGCACGGCCCACATGGTGCCGTAGCGATGGCCGACGTCCCGTAGCTCGATCTCCGCGGCCATCGCTCAGACCCGGAAGGCCGCACCGGCGCCGCGGTCGGTGAGCCGGTTGACCAGCCAGGTGCCCGCGAACACGAGCACGATCGCCACCACGCCGAGCGCCGCCCCGGCTCCGCGGCCGACGGCCGACTGCATGTAGACGTAGATCCCGTACGACAGCGGGCCCAGCTCGATGCGAGGCACCAGCAAGATGGTGGAGGACAGCTCCACCGCCGAGGTGACGAATGCGATGAGGCCGCCGGCCACCAGGCCACGCGCCATGAGCGGCAGCGTGATGCGCCGGAATGTTCGGCGCGGCGGCGCGCCGAGGCTCTGCGCGGATTCTTCCATCGACACGTGCAGCTGCTGCAGCGTGGCGTAGGCGGCCCGCACCGTGTAGGGCAGCCGCCGCACCGCGTAGGCGATGACGAGGATGATCCACAGCGAGGTGAGCGGCGTCTCGACGCCCGGCACCTGCCAGCCATGGAAGACACGCAGATACCCGATGGCGAGGACGACGCCGGGCACGGCCAGCGGCACCGTGGCGATGGTGTCGAGCAGCCCGCGTCCGGGCAGACGCGTGCGCAGCAGAAGCCAGGCGATCGCCGCCCCCAGGACGACGTCGATGCCGGCGGCCAGCACCGCGTAGCGCACCGTGTTCCACACGAAGTGCGGCGCGCGGACGAGGATCTCGCCGTAGTTGTCGAGCGTCCACCGGGTCGGCACGTAGGAGAACGACCACACCTTGGAGAACGACAGCACGACGATCCCGGCGTGGGGGAGCAGCGCGACGCCGAGCAGCAGGCTGGCCAGCGCCCAGGCGCCGGCGGCGCGGGCGCCGGTGAGGCGCCGAGGAACCCGCTCCGGCCCGCGGGCCAGCGAGGCCCACTCGCCCCGGCCCAGCAGGGCCTTGGCGCCCCACAGCGCCAGCAAGGAAATGGCGACCAGGATCACGCAGATCACGTAGCCGTCGACGTCGTTCATCCCGACCGTCGTCACCCGGAGATAGGCCTGAGGGGCCAGCAGCTTGGGGTAGTTCAGCATGAGCGGGGTGCCGAGGTCGTCGATGACGCGGATGAAGGTCAGCAGGGCGCCGGCCACGTAGCCGGGCAGCGCCAGCGGCAGGGTCACGCGCACGAACAGCCGCCAGCCGTGGCAGCCGAGCGTCTGGGCGGCCTCCTCGGCGGCCGGGTCGATGCCGGCCAGCGCGGCCGCGGTGTTGATGAGGATGAACGGAAAATAGTGCAGCGTCTGCACGAGGACGACGCCCGTCAGCCCATCCATGAAGGGCACCGAGACGCCGGCCAGGTCGAGCAGGGCCAGGTTCACCACCCCGCTGCGACCGAGCACCTGCTGGAAGGCCACCGCCCCGACGAACGGCGGGATGACGAGCGGCAGCACCGCGAGTGTCTGGACGAGGGCCCGGCCGGGGAAGTCACACCGGGCGAGCAGCAGGGCCAGCGGCAGCGCGATGAGGCTGCCGAAGAGGACGGCGGCAGCCCCGGCCACGAACGTGTTGACCGTGGCTTCCAGGAAAAGAGCGCGCCGGAAGAAGTTGCCCAGGTGGACAAGCGTCGGCCCGTCCGGCCCCATCACCGCCACCGCGAGCACCCGGATCAGCGGGTAGGCGACGAACACGCCAAGCAACGCCAAGAGCGCGCCGAACATGGCGATCTGGCCGAGGGGTCGGGCCGTCATCGGGCCCGAATATAGGCGATGAAACCGCCGGGACCTTTGCAATGATAGTTGAGCCATGCGAATCCTCGTCGTCGACGACTCGTCCCCTCACCGCCGCCTGCTCACCGCCCTGTTCGGTCGCGCCGGTCACGAAGTCCTGACGGCCGGTGACGGCACGGTGGCCCTGGAAATCCTGGACCGCGAGTCGATCGACGCCATCGTCTCCGACGTCAAGATGCCGAAGATGGACGGCTTCCAGCTCTGCCGCGCGATCCGCCAGGACCAGCGCTGGCGTCGGCTGCCCTTCATCTTCTACAGCAGCATCTTCATCGGCGACGCCTCCCACGACTTCGGCCGGGACCTCGGCGCCACCGCCTACCTCGACGCCAAGGAGATCGCCCCCAACCAGGTGGCCAAGGAGCTCGAGGTCCTCGTCGCCCGTCACGTGCGGGAAGAGTACGACGAGACGCTGGGCCAGCTCCTGGGCGACGTCGAGTTCGCCCGCCGCTACCACCAGGTGGTCCTCGACTCGCTGGCCCACGGCGGCGCCGAGGACGTGCGCGAGCTGGTCGCTGCCAGCGCCAAGGCGCTCGACGAGGTGGTGGCCCGCCTGGACGCCGAGCGGCAGACGATGGCCGAGGCCCAGCGCGACGTGGCCTCGGCCGAGCTGGCGCTGCTGCGAGAGCTCGGTGAGTACCTGGGCGACCGCATCAACAACCCGCTGGCGGTGATCCTGGCCAGCGCCCAGCTGCTGCAGATGAAGGAGCGCTCGTCGGCGACGAGCGAGGCCGCCGCCCGCATCGGCGAGGCGGTGAGCCGGATCAACGGTGTCGTGCGCGAGATCGCGATCCGTAGCGGCGAGATGCCGCGCGCCTGACCTCGCTCAGCGGGTGGCGGCCAGAGCCTGCTCGGCCACCGCCCGCGCCTTCGCGTAGCCGGCCTTGGCAGCGGCGTCCCACTCCCCTTCGTAGCGAGCCTTCACCTCGGCCTTGCCCTTGAAGTCGTCGTTCAGCGACTTGCTCGCCGCCATCTCGTCCAGCGGCACCGCCGAGGCCAGCGCCCGGGCCTCGCGCAGCAGCGCCTCCGCACGGTCCACGCTCTTGCCGGCCGCCCGGGCCTTGGCCACCGCGGCACCCGCCTGGTGGATGGCGCCCCACGCGCCCTTCAGCTCGGCGTGGCGAAACGTCACGCACTGGTCGAACAGCGCGTTGACCAGGTTGATGCGCGCGGAGGACAGCTTCGCGTCGAACTTCACGCCGCCGAGCTTCAGCTGAAATGGGTTGGGATAGCCCTTCGGCGCTTTCGCATAAAGGGCGGGGACCACGGGCAGCCGGCCGATCTCCGGGGTGAACAGCAGGGCCTGACCGGCGTCGGCGAGCAGGTAGTGGATGAACTTCACGGCGTTGTCGCTGTTGGGGCCGTTCTTCACCTTGCCCACGGAGGCCGGCACCACCGCGGTCAGCGACGGGTAGGCGAAGTCGACCGGCTGGCCGGAGGCGATGGCCGACAGTCCGAAGAAGTCGATCACCACGCCGACGCCGGCCTGGCCGGAGATGACCGCCTCGGGGGCGCCGAACGAGCGCTCGGTGATGGTCGCCATGTTCCCGCCGGCGGCGAGCAGCAGCTCCCAGCCCTTCCGCCACCCGTATGCCTGCAAGATGACCTCGACGGTCAGATGGGTGGTCCCGCTGCGCGAGGGCGCGCTCATCACCAGGTGGCCGTGGTAGCGCGGATCCGCCAGGTCGACCCACTCCTTCGGTACCGGCAGCTTGTTGGCCTGCAGGTAGCGCGTGTTCCACATCAGCCCATAGCCGGAGACGGCAAAGCCGAAGTACGTCCCGTCCGGATCGTGAATCGGAAAGTCCCCGACGCTGGCCGGAATCCGCGCCGCCAGATCCTTGGGCAACACCACTCGATCCAGCAGCCCCTCCTGCTTCAGCGTCAGAAACGCATCGACCGACGACACCCAGAAGATGTCCGCATCCGGCTTCGCCTTCGTCTCGCGCAGGTAGGTCACACCCTGATTCGTCTGCTGCTGCTTCACCACGACCTTCACACCCGGCGTCGCCGCCTCAAACGCCTTCTTGTACCCCTCAAACAATTCTTTGGGGAACGACGTCACCACCACGACCTCGCCCGACTGTCCCCACGCCGGCGTCACGACGATGGTCGTTCCGGCTCCACCCACGATGAGCAGAGCGACGAGGAGGGTCCAGGTGCGAGGCGCGGCCGGCGCTCCCGACTGAGGCGTAGGCCGCCTACGCCGCAGGGAGGGACGCCGGCCGCAACGAAGCAGATCGGGCCCTCATCGTCGCTCTCAGATCCCGAACGCGTCCAGCCGGTGATGTCCCGGCCGACGATCAGCGTGTGGATATCGTGCGTGCCCTCGTACGTGTTCACCGTCTCCAGATTCATCATGTGCCGGATGATCGGATGCTCGTCCACGATGCCGGCCGCGCCCAGGACGTCGCGGGCCAGGCGGGCCGAGTCGAGCGCCATCTGGACGTTGTTCATCTTGGCCATCGACACCTGCTGCGGCCGCAGCGTGCCGGCGTCCTTGAGCCGGCCGAGCTGCAGCACCAGGAGCTGGGCCTTGGTGATCTCCGTGATCATCCACACGAGCTTCTGCTGCACGAGCTGGAACGAGCCGATCGGCTTGCCGAACTGGATGCGCTGCTGTGCGTACTGCAGCGACCAGTCGTAGCAGCGCCATGGCGGCGCCGACGGCGCCCCACGCGATGCCGTAGCGCGCCTGGTTGAGGCAGCCGAGCGGCCCTCGTAGCCCCTTGACCTCGGGGAGCTTGTTGGCGAGCGGGATCTTGCAGTCCTGGAAGGCCAGCTCGGAGGTGATCGAGGCCCGCATCGAGAACTTGCCGTGGATGTCGAGCGTCGAGAAGCCCGGGCGTGCCCCGCTCGACCAGGTAGCCGTAGATCTCGCCGTCGTCCTCCTTGGCCCACACCACGGCAACGTCGGCGATGGAGCCGTTGGTGATCCACAGCTTGGTGCCGTTGAGCACGTAGCCGTCGCTCACCTGCCGGGCGCGCGTCTTCATCGAGCCGGGGTCGGAGCCGTGGTCGGGCTCGGTGAGGCCGAAGCAGCCCGACCTTCTCGCCGGTCGGCGAGCTGCGGCAGCCACTGATCCTTCTGCGCGTCGGAGCCGTAGGCGTAGATCGGGTACATGACGAGGCCGCTCTGCACGGAGGCGGCCGAGCGTAGCCCGGAATCGCCGCGCTCCAGCTCCTGCATGATCAGGCCGTAGGCGACGTTGTTGAGCCCGGCGCAGCCGTAGCCCTTGAGGGTGGCGCCGAACACGCCCAGCTCACCCAGCTTGGGAATGAGCGCGACCGGGAACGTTCCCGCCCGGTGATGCTCGGCCACGACGGGCAGGAACTCGGCCTCGACCCAGTCGCGGACGGCGTCCCGGATCATCCGCTCGTCCTCGGACAGCAGCCCCTCGATCCCGTAGTAGTCGACGCCCCGGAACTTCTCCATGACCTGCCCCCTGAGTCCCGCGTGTCTCCCGCGGGCGATCGATCATACTATGGCGTCGTGGACGCCCGGCCCAAGGCGGTGGTGCTGCTCAGCGGCGGTGTCGACTCGACGACGGCGGCGGCGCTGACCGCCCGCGAGGGGTTCGCGCTCCATGCGCTGACGCTGGCCTACGGCCAGCGCCACGCGCTCGAGATCGAGGCGGCGCGGCGGGTGGCGACCGCCCTCGGCGTGGTCCGGCATGAGGTGCTCACCATCGACCTGCGCGCGTTCGGCGGCTCCGCCCTCACCGCCGACATCGAGGTTCCCAAGGATCGCGCGCCGGAGGCGATGGCCCACGGGATTCCCGTGACCTACGTGCCCGCCCGCAACACGATCTTCCTGGCGTTCGCGCTGGCGTGGGCGGAGGTGCTGAGGGCGAGCGACATCGTCATCGGCGTCAACGTCTACGACTATTCCGGCTATCCCGACTGCCGGCCGGAGTTCATCGAGGCGTTCGAACGGATGGCCGACCTGGCCACGAAGGCCGGCGTCGAGGGGCGTCAACGGTTGCGCATCCGCACCCCGCTCATCCGCCTGACCAAGGCCGAGATCATCCGGGCGGGGACGGCGGCCGGCGTGGATTACGCGCTCACGCTGTCCTGCTACGACCCGGCGCCGGACGGAGCGGCCTGCGGCCGCTGCGATTCCTGTGCGCTTCGCCGCAAGGGGTTCGGCGAGGCGGACGTGCCCGATCCCACGCGCTACCGGCGCTGAGTCAGTCCCCCGCGAACTTCTGCGAGTTCCCCATCGCCGGCCATACGTAGGCCTGCACGTTGGCCAGCGCCTGGCGCTGATGGTTGCGGTCGTGGTGGACCCACTCCTGCAGCAGGTCGCGCACGCGCAGGAGCCCGACGGTCGGATGACGGCCGGCCCGGTCGAGGTCGGCCTCGCGCAGTCCCCGCACCAGCGCCGCGCTGTCCTGTCGCATCGCCACCAGCTCGTCCAGGAGCGCGGCCGCCGACTTCGCGCAGTCGCCCCGCGCGCGGGCGACGTCCGGCGGCTCCCACCGCTCGAGCAGCGGGGTGTCGGCGCCCTGGATGATGCGGATCCGGCCGTCGAAGCCGCGGCGGTCGGCCTCGATCAGGTGGCCGATCACTTCCTTCACGCACCACTCCCCCGGGGCCGGGTGCCAGGCGAGGACGCGCTCGGGCAGCGCGGCCAGCTCGGCCCGGAGCTGGGCGGCCGTGCTCGTCAGGAGGGCGGCGATCTCGACGGGGGTGAGCCGCGCGTCGGCCATCAGACGTTGGTCACGATCGAGGGCGGCTCCTCGTTCAGCGCGCGCTTGAGCGCGATGGCGAGGGCGGCGTCGTGCTCGTGGTCCACGGCGAAGATCCGGCACTGGGCGACCTTGCCGGGCAGGTACTTGAGGATCTCGCTGAGCGGCTCCTGCCGACACCGAGCCGGTGGCCGAGTCGTACACGTAGATCTGGCGGTCACCCATCTTGAGCGGGTTGAGCGGGCGCGGGTCCTGCAGCGCCATGTCGATCTTGAACGGGAAGTCGCGCAGCCGGGGCGGCAGGAAGCTCGCGCACCCGCTTCTCGACCTCGTCCGGCGTTCAGGAATCCCTGGCCCTCGCGCGCGGCTCGAAGTGGTCGAGCACCACCTCGTGCGACATCCGCCACTTGAGCCGGCGGTCGAGCACCTGGCGCCACTCCGCGCCCAGCGCCCGGCGCTCGGGGTCGTCGGCGTCCTGCCAGCGCCGACCTCTTCCAGCAGCGTCCACTCGGTGAGGTGCAGGTACGGGTGGAGGTCCTTGCGCAGGTCGTAGGGAAACGCGATCCGCATGGTGTCGCGGAAGATCTCCTTCAGGTGCAGGTCGATGCCCGCGCGTCGTCCGATGGTAGTAGACGTTGGTGTACATGTAGAAGCGCGCGTTCAGGAACATGATGAACGCCTGCATCCCGCTCGCGGTCGAGCGTCAGCCCCTTCTCGGTGAAGAACGAGTAGTAGATGATCCGCTCGATGTCGATCGGCCCCACCGCCACCCCGCACATGTAGGAGTCGCGCAGCACGTAGTCCATGTTGTCGGCGGTGTAGACGCCGGACAGCAGCGGCTTGAGGAACGGCAGCCACTTGGGATGCGACTCCAGCGGGTGGCGTGTAGCACTTGCCCATCAGGTAGCAGATCCACTCGGGATCGATCCGCTCGTCGGCGTTGAAGGCGCCCGTTGGGGCTGCGGCGCAGGCCCCGCAGGACGCTCGGCCAGCTCTTCGCGGATGATGCGCTGGCCGAGCAGCTCGTGGGTGAGGTCGTAGTCGACCAGGAAGTTGTCGTCGAAGAAGTGGCCGAAGGGGCCGTGGCCGACGTCGTGGAGCAGGCCGGCCATCGCGCAGCAGCTCCTCGATGAGCGGCGCCGACGGCGCGTCGGGGAAGATCGGCTCGCAGCGAGGGATAGAGCTGCTGGGCGAAGCGGCCGGCCAGGTGCATGGCGCCCAGCGAGTGCTGGAAGCGGCTGTGCTCGGCGGCCGGGAACACCCAGCGCGCCGACTGCAGCTGGGGCACGCGCCGCAGGCGCTGGACCCACGGCGTGTCGATGAGGTCCTGCTCGGTCGCCTCCCCGGGGATCCCGCCCGGGCGCGTGTAGAGGATGTACTGATGGATCGGGTCGGCGATGAGGCCGCGTCCCTGGTACGTGTCGACGGCGCCCTTCATGAGGTCGAGTGTATCAACGGGGCGGCGGGTAGAGACGGTGGCGATCGATCGGAGCGCACGCTGATGACCCGCACCCGGTCGGCGCGCCGCACCGCGACCTCGATCAGATCGCCGGCCTGGCGCCGCCACAGCTGCTCGTAGAACTCCTCCTGGGTCGCCACGTCCACGCCGTTGACACGGACGATCTGATCGCCGCGCCGGAAGCCGGCTGCGACGGGCCGGGCCCGACTCGTTGAAGCCGTCGACCACGACGCGGCCGGGCTGGGCGGCCGTGTAGAGGCCGAGCCACGCCCGTTGCCGCCGGCTCATCACGCGGCCGGACGCCACCAGCTCGTCCTTGACGGCGAGGAACTTCTCGATCGGGATGGCCAGGTTGACGTAGGGCGGCTCGCCCAGCCGCAGCGAGACGATGCCGACCACGCGCCCGTGCTCGTCGACGGCGGCGCTGCCACCCCACGAGGTCATCGACGGGGCCAGCATGCAGCGCGCGGTCCAGCATGTACTCCCAGAACGCTGAGAAGCGGCGCACCGCCTGCAGCGTGGCTGGTCGCGTGGCACGAGGTCACCGTCCTCGTCGACGCCCGACGGTGCCGGAGACGGCGCCCACCTGCAGATCGCTGGAGCGGCCCAGCTCGGCCACCGGCCACGGGCCGGCGCCCTCGAGCTGCACCACGGCCGAGGCCGGTGTCGAGATCGAGGCCGACCAGCCGGGCCGGTACCGAGCGGCCGTCGCGCAGCCGGGCCTCGATGCGGACGGCGTCGAGCACGACGTAGCTCACGGTGATCGCGTAGCCGCGCGGGTCGAAGATGACGGCGCTGCCGAACCGGCGGGAGCCCAGCCTCGCCGAGGACGGCCGGTCTTCCGCGGCCTGCACGTGGAGGCCGACGATGGCGGGCTCCACGCGCCGCACGTAGGTGGGCTGTGCGGCCACGTCGTCGGGGTGGGGGCGCGGTCTCCCGCGCCGCCGGCCGCGCCAGCGCCAGGCCGGCCCAGACCAGCAGCGTGCCCCCAAGGTGGCGGCGATCCAGCCCCTCATCGGACCGGCGGCGTGCGCCCTCATCGCCGCCCGTACTGGCGCTCGTAGTACGCGCGGAACTCGCCGGACTTCAGCGGCTGCCACCAGGCCGTCGATGCGCGCGGTACCAGCGCACGGTCGTCTCCAGCGCCGAGAGGAACGGGTGGCGCGGCGCCCAGCCGAGCTGCCGGACCTTGGCGGCGTCGAGCGCGTAGCGACGGTCGTGGCCGGGTCGGTCGGCCACGGGCTGGATCAGCCCCTCCGGCTTGTCGAGCAGGCGCAGGATCTCGCGGGTGAGGGCGAGGTTCGCCACCTCGTGGCCGCCGCCGATGTTGTAGACCTCTCCCGTCGCGGCCGTGTCGCAGCACAAGGTCGATCGCCGCGCAGTTGTCGAGCACGTAGAGCCAGTCGCGCACCTGCCGCCGTCGCCGTAGAGCGGCAGCGGCCGGTCCTCCAGCGCGTTGGTCACGAACAGCGGGACCAGCTTCTCCGGGTACTGGTAGGGCCCGAAGTTGTTGGACGAGCGGGTGATGACCACCGGCACGCCGTGGGTGCGCCAGGCCGCCAGCGCCAGCAGGTCGCCGCCGGCCTTGGCCGCCGAGTACGGATTGGACGGCTGCAATGGCGCGTCCTCGCGGGCCGCCCCGCTGGCGATCGAGCCGTACACCTCGTCGGTGCTGATCTGCAGCATCCGCGGCGATCCGCAGCTCCCGCACCGCCTCCAGCAGCACGTGCACGCCGAGCACGTTGGTCTGCGGAGGAACTCGTCGGGGTCGAGGATCGAGCGGTCGACGTGGCTGGGCGCGGCGAAGTTCACGATCGCATCCATCCCGCGCGCCACGTCGCGCACGAGCTTGGCGTCGCAGATGTCGCCGTGCACGAACGCGTAGCGGGGGTCGTGCTCGACGTCGGCCAGGTTCGCCGGGTTGCCGGCGTAGGTGAGCTTGTCGAGATTGACGACGCTGTCCTCCGGGATGCGCGGCCAGGACCCATCGGATGAAGTTCGACCCGATGAACCCGCGCCGCCGGTGACCAGCAGCTTCATCCGCGACTCCAGTGTCGAGCGCGGCCTCGGCCTCAGCGCGCTCCACGGAGGTCACTAGCCGCGGGTGACCTCCCAGATGTCGGCGCCGGCGTAGTCCCACGGCAGCCGGCCCTCGTCGCACGACGAGGGCTCGGCCGAGAATTGCACGTCGGTGAAGTAGATGATCCGGCCGGGCCCCGGTCCGAGGTTGCGCACCCCGTGGGCCACGCCGGGCGGGATGCGCAGCAGGCGGGAGGCACCGTCGCCGAGCACGAGCCGCATGCGCGTGCCCTCGGACGGCGAGCCCTGGCGGGTGTCGATCAGCACGATCAGCATGCGGTCCGCGGGCGGTACGTACCAGACGTCGGTCTGGCGGACGTGCAGGTGGAACGCCTTGATGGTGCCCGGGGCCAGCTCGCTGAAGTTGACCTGGCGGATGGTGAAGGCGTCCAGCCCCTCCGCGCGGCCGTCGGTCAGGCGGATCAGCTCGGTCAGGCTGCCGCCGTCGTCGGCGTGGCGGCCCAGCGGCACCAGCGCCACTCCGTGGATGGCCGGCGCCGGTCCGTACGCCTGCAAATGAAAGGCACGCTTGGCGTCGGGGGAGATCTCCATCAGACCGCGTCAGGATAGCACGCGGTCACGGCTCGCCCGCCACCACCCGTAGCAGGTACTGGCCGTAGGCGTTGTCGCGCATCGGCTTGGCGATGCGCTCGACGTCGCCGGCGGTGATCCACCCGGCCCGGAAGGCGATCTCCTCGAGACAGGCCACCATCAGGCCCTGTCGCGTCTCCAGCGTCTGGATGAACGTGCTGGCCTGCAGCAGCGCCTCGTGGGTGCCGGTGTCCAGCCACGCCACGCCGCGACCCAGCCTCTCGACGTGCAGCCGGCCCTGGCGCAGGTAGGCGCCGTTGACGTCGGTGATCTCCAGCTCCCCCCGGGCGGACGGTCGCAGCGCCGCCGCCACGTCGACGACGCCGGCGTCGTAGAAGTACAGCCCGGTCACGGCCCACGCCGAGCGCGGCCGCGAGGGCTTCTCCTCGATGGCGACCGCCCGCCCGGAGGGGTCGAAGTCGACGACGCCGTAGCGCTCGGGATCGCGCACCATGTACGCGAAGATCGTCCCGCCCTCGGTGCGCGCGGCCGCGCGGAGTAGGGACTCGGTGAGCCCCTCGCCGTAGAACAGGTTGTCGCCCAGGGCCAGTGCGACCGGGTCGCCGCCGATGAAGTCGCGTCCGATCAGGAACGCCTGGGCGATGCCCTCCGGCCGGGGCTGCGCGGCATACGTGATGCGCAACCCCAGGTCCTCGCCGCGGTGGAGCAGCCGCTCGAAGGCCGGCTGGTCGTGGGGCGTGGTGATGATCAGGATGTCGCGGATCCCCGCCAGCATGAGCGTGGACAGGGCGTAGTACACCATCGGCTTGTTGTAGACGGGAACGAGCTGCTTGCTGACCGCCAGCGTGAGTGGATAGAGGCGGGTGCCGGCGCCTCCGGCGAGCACGATCCCCTTCCTCATTGGGCGAGGCGATTGTAGCATCGGGGCCGCGAGGAACCTGCCATCAGCAAGCGATCCGTCCTGCTCTGGCTCGACGACCCCGGCGCCTACGTGCGCGCCGCCGAGACCGCGGGGCTCACGGCCTCCGTGGATCTCGTCACCACTCCGCTCAAGACCGAGCCGGCCGACGCGCTGCTGGCGCGGGCCGACGCCATGCTGGCCTGGCGACCCCCGCCCCGCCTCGGCGACCGGGCGCCCCGCGTGCGCTGGATCCAGTCCCTCACCGGCGGCTGCGAGCAATGGCTCGGGCCCGACACGCCGGCGGCAGCCGTGCTGACGTGCGCGCGCGGCACCCATCGCGTGCAGATGTCCGAGCACATCCTGGCTGCGCTGTTCCTGTGCGCCAAGGACCTGGCCGGCATCGTAGTCGACCAGGGGGCCGGGCGGTGGCGCCGTCGGGTCAACCCCACGCTGGCCGGCGCCACGCTGGGCATCCTCGGGCTCGGAGCGATCGGCGTCGAGGTGGCCCGGCTGGCCGCCGCGCTCGAGATGCGCGTCATCGGGACCAAGCGCGAGCCGGTCGCGATCCCCCACGTCGAGCACGTCTATCCGCCCGCCGAGACGGCCCGAGTGCTGGGCGAGTCCGACTACCTGCTCCTCCTGCTACCCTCCACCAGCGATACGCGCGGGCTCATCGACCGGGCGGCCCTGGCCCGCCTGAAGCCGGGCGCGTGGGTGCTGAACTTCGGGCGAGGCGATCTGGTCGTCGACAGCGACCTGGTGGCGGCGGTGCGCGAGCGCCGCATCGCCGGCGCCGTGCTGGACGTGTTCACGACCGAGCCGCTGCCCTCGGACCACCCGTTCTGGACGACGCCCGGGATCGTCGTCCTCCCGCACGTCGGCGGGCTGCACCCCACGCGCGACACGATCGTGGCCGACCTGTGGGTGGAGAACCTCCGGCGGTTCGTCGAGGGGCAACCGCTGCTGCAGGTGGTGGACCGCGCCCGCGGCTACTAGACCAGCGCCGCGGGCGCGGAGCGCGAAGCCCTACTTGGCCTGGCGGGCCAGCGTGATGACGACCGGGCCGTCGGGGTTCGGCAGGGTCCCGATCAGGCGGTCGTTCACGAGCGTGAAGGCGGCGGTCATCTCGGCGGGATGGGAGGGGTGCCGCATCACGGCATCGTTACCAGACACCTTGTAGACCAGCCGCACGCCCTTCGAGCCTTCGTATCGTACGATCCACGGCACGCCGGCCGCGATCGTGTTGTCCAGGTTCAGGTGCGCGACCCCTAACGCCCCCTGCTGGACCATCGTGGCCTCGGCCCAGCCCTCGCGCAGGGAATCGAACAGCCCCAGCCCCTTCCAGGTACCGACCCAGCGACCCGACACGTCGGCCGGCGGCTCCGGCGGCTCCGGCGGCACCAGGTATCCCCACCAGTTCTCGGCCTGGGCCTTCTCCTTGTCGGCCTCGGTGATGACGGGCTCGTTGCCTTCCGGGTTACGCGCCGAGAACGTCATGTGGTCGGTCGAGGCGTAGTGGGTGGGGTGCTCCTGCCACATGGCCAGGTCCCGGGCGGAGGCACAGCCGGACATCGAGAACATGACCGCTGCGATCAGCAGCAGCCACCAGCGCAGGTTGTCCATCATGACCACCCTCCACGGGAGGGGTTGGGACAACCCAGCCGGGCTTTCCCCACCCTCAGGCGTCGATTCAAGTCGAGTCGCCCAGGGGTTGTGCAAGGCCAGGACCACGGCCGTGGGAGGGGCCAAGTCCGCGTCTGGATGCAGGGAACCGGGTCCATCCGGTTGCCGGACTGTCGCGGCCGTGACGCGACTGCTACGCTTTCTGGCATGAGTCGCGTCGTCGGTTCCGCCCTGTCGCCCGCGCTCATCGACCGGCTGAGCCAGCGACAGCTCGGGACACGGCTGGGGGTCGGACTGCCGTTCGTCACCCAGGATGCCGCGGGTCGTCCTCATCCGATGCTGGTCTCCTATCTCGAGCTCCGTGCGTATGACTCCGGCACGCTGGGCCTCGTCATCCAGGCTGGCAGCGGCAGCGCTCGAAACCTCGCCGAGCGCGGTGTGGGAACGCTCAGCATTATCGAGCCCGACACCGTCGCGTACGTCAAGATTCGCGCGGTCGACGGGCCACTACCGGTGGTGGGGGGCGAGGCGTTCGGTCTCGGCTTCTTTCTCCTGGCGGTGGAGGAGGTCCTGGAGGATGTGGCGGCGGACTGGGAGGGTGGAGCCCGGATCACGAGTGCGATCGGGTACGAGCCCGCGCCGGCGCTCGACGCGCCGTGGGCGCAGGCCACGCTGGCCGCGCTCGCGAACCCGCGGGCGCGGGGGTGAGCTACCGCGAGGGGCGCTCGGCGCGTTCCTTGTAGCGCCCGATCGTGACTTCCATCTCCTTCTGCTCGCCGGCGCGCAGGACGACGACCCGCACCCGCTTGCCCACCGGAGTGGTCGAGACCACCCTCTGCAGGTCGCGGGGGGCCTCGAGCGCGGTGCCGTCGAGGGCAATGATCACGTCGTCGGTCTTGACGCCGCCCTGATCGGCCGGCTCGCCCGGCATGACGCCGCGCACCAGCACGCCCTTGGGCTCGCGGAGCTTGAGGCGATTGAGGTCGTCGTCGCCGACCTCGGTGATCGACACCCCCAGCCAACCCCACTCGACCTTTCCCTTCGTCGCCAGCTGCGGCACCAACAGCTTGACCAGGTTCGAGGGAATCGCGAAGCCAATCGAGCCGTTGCGGGTGGCCATGCTGTTGACGCCGACGACCTGGCCGGCCATGTTCACGAGCGGGCCCCCGGAGTTGCCGGGGTTGATGGTCGCATCGGTCTGGATGAAGTCGAAGCCGGGAGCGGCCACCGTGAGCGGGGAGCCCTTGCGGCTCACGATGCCGAACGACACCGATTGCTCGAGCCCGAACGGATGGCCGAGCGCGAGGACGAACTCACCCACCCGCACCCGGTTGGAGTCGGCCAGCGCCAGCGTGGGCAGGTTGGCAGCGCCCTCGATCCGGACCAGGGCCAGATCGACGCGGCCGTCATGGCCGATGACCTTGCCGGAGAACCGGCGGCCGTCGGATAGCCGCACCTGCAGCCAGTCGGCGTCCTCCACCACGTGGGCGTTGGTCACGATCAGGCCGCTGGGATCGATGATGAAGCCGGAGCCGCTGCTGCGGCGCGGCTCCCCGGGACCGTCCTCGTCCTTGTCCTGCCCGGGTGCCCGGCGCACGCGAACGTGGACCAGCGCTGGCTTGAGCTGGTCGGCGAGATCGGCCAGGAGCGAGTTGAAGCGCGATAGCTCGGGCGCCGGGGTGACCGTGGCGTCCTCGCGCCAGTACTTCCGCTCCTCGACCGCCGTCGCGCAGGCGGCCAGCGCCACAACGAGGCTCAGCGTGAGCAGAAGGGGACGGAGCCGCGACATACGAACCTCCTTGGTGCGGCAGGACGCCCCAAGTATAGCGTGCCGGGCGAGGAGCCCGTCAGCGGCTGACTTCGCGCACGAGGTGGCCCAGCTCGGGCAGCAGCAGCCTCTCGAGGGCCAGGCGACACGCGTTGGGCGAGCCGGGCAGCGACACGACGATGCGCCGGGCGTGGATGCCCATCTGGGCCCGCGACAGCATGGCCGCGGCGCCCACCTGCTCATACGACAGCACGCGGAACAGCTCGCCGAAGCCGGGCAGGCGCTTGTCGAGCAGCGCCTCGACCGCCTCGAAGGTCGAGTCCCGCGAGGTGATGCCGGTCCCGCCGGTCAGGAGCACGACCTGCACGCGGGCGTCGGCGCACGCCTCCCGCACGACGCGGGCGACGTCGGCGGGCTCGTCGCGCACGATCGTGGACCCGACGACGGTGTGGCCGGCCCCGGCCAGCAGCTCGCGAATCACCGCGCCGCCGGTGTCGTTCTCGGGCGTCCGCGTGTCCGACACCGTGAGCACGAAGCAGCCGACCGTCGTCGGTGCCGTCGCCTTGTGCTCGGCGGGTGTCGCCCCGGGGACGCGACTCACCGGTAGGCTCGGTCGAGCACCTCGACCAGGTGCAGCACGGGCCGCTCGCGCCCCTGGGCGCGCAGGCCGGCCTGGATCTGCAGGATGCAGCCGGGGTTGGCGGTGACGACGACATCGGCGCCGGTCGACTCGACGTTGCGCACCTTGCGTCGCAGCAGCCGGTCGGCCATCTCCGGCTGGGTGAGGTTATAGATGCCGGCCGATCCGCAGCACCAGTCGGACTCGGGCAAGTCGACGACGCGCAGGCCGGGGATCTGGGCCAGCAGCTCGCGCGGCTGCCGGCGGATCTTCTGGCCGTGCACGACGTGGCAGGGATCGTGGTACGTCACGGTCATCGGCACCGGCACGCAGCGGCCCCCGCAGCGGCTCGCGGGCGAGGAACTCGGCCACGTCCTGCACGGTGCGCGCGAAGCGGGCCGCCCGTTCGGCCCAGGCCGGCTCCGCGGCCAGCAGCGTACCGTAAGCCTTCATGTGGGCGCCGCACCCCGAGGTGTTCACGATGACCGCGTCGACGGCGACCGCCTCGAAGGTCTCGATCGTGCGCTTGGCCATGTCGAGCGCGCGCGCGTGATCGCCGCCGTGGGCGTTGAGGGCGCCGCAGCAGCCCTGGCCGGCCGGCGCCACCACCTCGCAGCCGTTGCGGGCCAGCACGCGCGCCGTCGCCCGGTTGTGCGCGCCGAAAACCACGGACTGCACGCAGCCGGTCAGCATCGCCACCCGCGCACGCCGTGGCCCCACCGCCGGAGTGACCGGCGGCAACGGCGCGCGGTCGGCGGCCGGCGGCAGGGTCGGCAGCAACGCCTCCCACACCGACAGCGTGCCGGGCAGCAGGCGCACCAGGCCCGTGCGACGCACGAGGGCCTGCAGCCCGCTGGCTTGGTAGAGGCGCAAGCCGGCGGCGGCGGCGGCGAGGACGCGCGGATGGCCGAGCAGTAAACCGAAGTTCAGCCACCGGAACGTCCGGCGCACCGGTCCGCCCGGCCGCTGCCGCTCGATCTCCGCCTTGGCGGCCTCGATGAGCTGGCCGTAGGGCACGCCGGCCGGACACACGGTCTCGCACGCGCGGCAGTCCAAGCACAGCGAGAGGTGCTCGACCGTCGGATCGCTGAGGCCGATGCGCCCCTCGGCCAGCGACTTGATCAGGAAGATGCGGCCGCGGGGCGAGTCCATCTCGGTGCCGAGCTCGGAGAAGGTCGGGCAGTAGGCCAGGCAGAGGCCACAGTGCACGCACTGGTTCACGCCCTCGACGCTGAGGCCGTGCAGCGTGAGCGGTTGCGGCGGCGCGGCGGGCTGGGTGGTGTGGGCCACGCTCAGATTCCCGCCACGAAGCGGCCGGGGTTCAGCACGTTGCCCGGATCGAGCTGGGCCTTGATCCGCTGCATGATCCGTCCGGCCGCGCCGGCGTCGCCCCACACCGGCACCTGCGATTTCACGGCCAGCGGAGCCCACGTGAGGGTGGCGTGACCGCCGCCGGCGCCGGCGATCGCGCGCCACTCGGTCAGCGCGCCGGCGACGGTGGCCGCCTCGCGGCCGGCCTCGATCGCGCCGGTGACGATGCCGACGCCGGCGTGGGCGGCCCACGCGCTGGCGAGCCCACGCTGCCGGGCCGCTGACGCCCCCTGCTCCATCACGTCGACCACCAGCGTGGGGAGCACCGATAGCGTCATCACCGCCGCCGGCTCGGCGAACGCGTCGCGGCCGATCGTGGCCAGCCGCGGCCACGTGTCGGCCGGCAGCGGCTCGAGGTCGCGGCCGCCCAGCGGGGAGAGCAGCGTCGCCAGCTCGGCGGCCTGCCACTCGATCTGCTCGCGCAGCCCGTCGAAGCCGACGACGAGCGTGGCAGTGGCGTCCAGGCCGAGCCCCGCCGCCGAGGTGGGGTCGAGGATCTCGACGGCGTTGGGGATGAGGTCGCCGGCCAGCAGCGCCCGGACAGCGGCGCCACAGTCCTTCAGGCGATCGAACCGCACGGCGATGAGGCGCTCGTCGTCGGGCCGCGGGCGGAGCTTGAACGTCGCGTCCACGACGACGCCGAGCGTGCCCCAGGAACCGACGAAGAGCTTGGGGAGGTCGTAGCCGGCGACGTTCTTCACCACCTTGCCCCCGCCGCGAACGACCTCGCCGGCGGCCGTGACGACGGTGAGGCCGATGAGCAGATCGCGCACGGTGCCGTAGAGCTGGCGCCGCGGGCCGGCCGCGTTGGCGGCGATGAGGCCGCCCACGGTCGCCCGCGCTCCGTCGGGCGGGTCGAGCGAGAGCCATTGCCCGCGCGCGCGCAGCGTCTCTTGCAGACCGTCCACCGTGAGCCCCGCCTCGGCCGTGACCGTGAGGTCGCCCGGCTCGTGCTCGATGACGCCGGGCCAGCCGGCGCATCCCGAGCACGATGCCCGCCCGCGGGGGCGGCTCACCGACGGCCATCCCGGTGCCGCCGCCCCACGGCAGGACCGGGACGCCGGCCGCCGCGGCCTGGGCGACGACGGCCGCGACTTCCTCGACCCTGCCGGGGAACACCGCCGCCTCGGGCGTGCGGCCCTCGACCACGAACGGGGAGAGCTCGACGCCGGTGAGGACGTGAGCAGCGCCGACGGTGGCACGGAGGGTGTCGAGCAGCGCTGGCAACGGCCGGATCCGCTCGCGCTCAGAAACGCTGAGCGAGGCCCTGCTCTTCGATCGCGTGCGGCCGGTAGGCGATCGGCCCCGCCTCGCCGCAGGACTTCCTGGTCGGAAAGACCTTGCCCGGATTGCAGAGGCCGGTCGGATTGAAGGCGTCCTTGAGCTGCTGCATGAAGGCCAGATCCGCCGCGCGAGAAGATGAACGGCATGAAGTCGGATTTCTCGAGCCCGATCCCGTGCTCGCCGGAGATCGACCCGCCGACCTCGGCGCAGACCTTCATGATCTCGCGCGCCCGCCTCCACCACCCGCGCCTCCTCGCCCGGCTTGCGCGGATCGTACAGGATGTTCGGATGCAGGTTGCCGTCGCCGGCGTGGAACACGTTGCCGACGCGCAGGCCGTGGGCGGCCACGATCTCGTTCACGCGCCCGAGCACGTAGGGCAGCTTGGTGCGCGGGATGACTCCGTCCATCACCATGTAGGCGGGGGAGATGCGGCCGTAGGCGCCGAACGCCGACTTGCGCCCCTTCCACAGCAGCTGGCGCTCGGCCTCGTCGGCGGCCGCCCGCACCTCGCGCGCGCCCGACTCGCGGCAGGCGGCCACGATGCGCTCGGCCTGCGACGTCCATCCCCGCCCGCAGCCCGTCGACCTCGATGAGCAGCGCGGCAGCCGCGTCGCGCGGATAGCCGCAGCCGAACGCGTCCTCGACGGCCTGGATCGTGAGCTGGTCGATCATCTCCACCGCGGCCGGAACGAGGCCACGCCCGATGATCGCCGACACCGCCGCCGAGGCCTGGTCGACCTGGTCGAAGACCGCCAGCACCGTCTTCACCGCCTGGGGCTTCTTCAAGATGCGGACGACGATCTTGGTCGCGATGCCAAAGGTGCCCTCGGAGCCGACGAAGAGGCCGGTCAGGTCGTAGCCCGGCGCCTCCCGCGTGCGACCGCCGAGCCACACCAGCTCGCCGTCCGGCATCACGACCTCGAGACCGAGCACGTGGTTCATCGTCACGCCGTACTTCAGCGTGTGGGGGCCGCCGGAATTGTTGGCGATGTTGCCGCCGATGGTGCACGCCTGCTGGCTGGACGGGTCGGGCGCGTAGTAGTAGCCCCGGGGGCCAACGGCCCAGGACAGGTGCAGGTTGACGAGCCCCGGCTCGACGACGGCGATCTGGTTGTCGTAGTCGACCTCGAGCACGCGGTTCATCCGCATCATCGAGATGACGATGCCGCCCTCGGCCGGCAGGCAGCCGCCCGACAGCCCGGTGCCGGCCCCGCGCGCCACGAAGGGCAGCCCCTCGCGGTTGGCGAGCCTGACGATGGCCGCCACGTGCTCGGCCGTCGTCGGGAACACGACGAAGTCGGCCAGCGCCCGGAACAGCGTCAACCCGTCGGACTCGTAGACGAGCAGCTCGTCGGGCTCGGTCAGCACCGCCCCGGGCCCGAGCAGACCCGTCAGCTCCCGGCGCAGCGCGGACTTGCGATCGGCGGTGAGCGTGACCATCGAGTTCTCGAAGTATACCCCCTGCCCACCCGCCGTGCCGGGGCGGCGGTCGCGAGTCACCCCAGCAGCGTCGAGGCAGCGGTCACGATGGCGTCGGCGTCGATGCCGTAGTGGCGATAGAGGTCCAGGCGGGTGCCCGACTGGCCGAAGTCGTCCACACCCAGGGCGAGCTGGGGGACGCCGAGCGCACCGCCCAGGAAGGCGAGCGCGTGGGAGTGGCCGTCGATGACCGAGACGACCGGCACCTCCTCTTCATCAGGCCCGACCAGCGTCTCGATGTAGGGCCTCGGCGCCCGGAGCCCGCGGTAGAGGCGGTCGGGGCTAGTCACCACGAAGACGCTGGCGCCCGCGCCCCCCTCGGCGAGCCGGGCCGCGGCCGCGACTGCGGCCGGTACCGTTACGCCGGTCGCGAACAGGTGGACCGCGTTGTCGGCGCTCCAGCCGGGGGCGGTACGCGCGTCGATGAGGCGGTAGCCGCCGGCCAGCACGGCGGCCCGGTACTCGGCGCTCGGCGGCGGGGCCAGGCGCTGGTCGACGGGGGCCGTGCTGAGCCGCAGGTAGAGGCTCTCCCGTCGGTCGGCGACCGCGCGCAGCCCGGCCAGAAGGATCCACTCGACCTCGCGGGCGAACGTCGGCTCGTAGTAGGCGAGGTCGGGGAGCGCGACGCCGATGCCCGGCGTGATCACCGATTGGTGGGCGCCGCCCTCCGGCGCCAGGCTGATGCCGGACGGCGTCGCCGCCACCACGAAGCGGGCGCCAGCGTAAAGCGCGTGGTAGAGCGCGTCGAGGCCTCGCGTGACGAACGGATCGTAGAGCGTGCCGATCGGCAACAGCGTCGCGCCGGACAGCTCGGCCGTAAGTCCCAGCGCGGCCAGCATCAGGAAGAGATCGTGCTCGGCGATGCCCAGCTCGACGTGCTGCCCGTCGGGGCCCTCTCGCCACCGCAGGGACTGCGGCAGATCGGCGAAGGGATCGGGGCGCGCCATGAGCCCGTAGATACCCTTGCGGTTCATCCAGCCGGCCAGATGCGTGGTCACCGCGACGTCGGCCGATACCGTGACGACGGCGTCGCCGGCCGGCAGCCGGCCGAGCCCGGCGAGCGCACGACCGAAGGCTTCCTGCGTCGACGACTGGTCCCCGTACGGTTCGTCGAGCGACTCCGGCACGGCCGGGACCGGTCCCGACGCCGGCGCCGTGAAAAGCCCGGGCAGGGCCCGGATGTACTCGGCCTCCGGCATACCCGGCGCGAACCCCGCCCATTCCTCACCAGGGGCGACGCCGAGCGCCTCGCGCAGCGCCTCGATCTGCGCCGCGTTCGTGACCATGGTGTGGTTGAGCGGATCGCCGGCGAATGGCAACCCCCACCCCTTGATCGTGTGGGCCAGGATCACCGAGGGGCGATCGCGCTCGCGGCCGGCGGCCTCGTACGCGCTCAGGATCAAATCGAGGTCGTGGCCG
The DNA here is from genome assembly GCA_963827505.1 of uncultured Candidatus Rokubacteria bacterium. Taxonomy (GTDB): domain Bacteria; phylum Methylomirabilota; class Methylomirabilia; order Rokubacteriales; family CSP1-6; genus AR5. Next base: position 467,326 of record CAWHBD010000003.1, read on the forward strand.
CCGACGTCGGCGACGAGTCCGGCCAGCGCCTCGTCGGTCACATCGGCCAGCAGCCGGTCGAGGGACGCGTCGATACCGCCGGCGGCGTCGGCGACCAGGGCCTTGCGCAACACGCCGGCGGGCTGGCGGAGGAGCCGCTGGTACTCGACGTTGGAGATACCCTCCAGCCGGGCCCGGAGACGCTCGCCACCGGGCCGCGCGAAGCACGCCTGCAGTCGCCGGCCCCAGCGCAGCTCGTCCACACGCCAGCCGCCGGCGCGGAACATCTCGGCGAGCTGGCGCGGGCGGCCATCGGCGACGACGCGGTCGAGACTCTGCCGGTTGACGTCCACGATCCACAGCACGTTGCCGAGCCGGCGCACGACGTCCTCGCCGAGCGCCTCCCACACGTTGCCCTCGTCGAGCTCGGCATCGCCGACCATGACCACAAAGCGCTCGGGCGGTACCCGTGCCCCGTGGTCCGCCAGGTAGCGGGACGCCAGGCCCCCGAACGTCGCCGCCACCGCGCCCAGCCCCATCGAGCCCGTCGAGAGGTCGACGATCCCCGGGTTCTTGCGGCGGCTCGGGTACGCTTGCAGACCGCCGAACACGCGCAGGCCTTGCAGCTCGGCGGCGCTGAGCCTCCCGCGCAGGTACTGGATGGCGTAGAAGGCGGGGGAGGCGTGGGCCTTGGTGGCGACGACGTGGTCAGGCCGGAGTGCGTCGAAGTAGAGCGCGGTGAGCAGGCTGACGACCGACGCCGACGAGGCCTGGTGGCCACCGACCTTGAGGCCGTCGACGCTCGGGCGGGCGTTCGCCTGGTGAACCATCCACGCCGCGAGCCAGAGCACGCGGCGCTGGATCCGGTCGAGGATCTCAAGCGACGTCATAAACGGAAGTATACGTCGCGGCATCCGAACGACGTCCGGCGACGCGGAGAGGGCCGCCCGGCAAGGGGGCGAGCGTGAAAGGCTACGCGACTTCGATCAGGTTGCGACCGAGCCGCTTCGCGGCATAGAGGGCGCGATCCGCCGCCGGGAGGAGATCATGGCTGTCCGCCACATCCTCGGGCAGCGTCGCGATCCCCACGCTGACCGTGAGCGGACCGTGGGCGAACCGGTGGCGCTCGATCACGTCCTTGATCCGTTGAGCGTACTTCAGGGCGCCCGCCTTCGGCGTGTTGACGAGGAGGACGGCGAACTCATCGCCGCCGAACCGGGTCACGATCGAGAAGCTCCGAGAGCTGGCCACGATGAGCTGGGCCGCCTCGCGCAGGGTCTCGTCACCGGCCCGATGTCCGAAGTCGTCGTTGATGTTCTTGAAGCGGTCGAGGTCGAGCATGACCAGTGACAGCGGCTCGCCGAATCGGGTGTGACGCCGCGCCTCCTCCTCGAGCCGGAGCTCGAAGTAGCGGCGGTTGTACACGCCCGTCAGCGGATCCTTGAAGGACAGCTCCTCGAGCCGGGCGTTACGGATGGCGACCGCCGCCTGCGAGGCCAGCGCCTGGACCAGCCCTTCGAGCTCGGTTGCGAAGGGCACGATCTCGCCGGTCTCGTCGCGGGCGTTCACGAGCTGCAGCACGCCGATCACCTCACCCTTGGGCTCCTGCAGCGGCACCACCAGGACCGAGCCGCTCGCCTCGTCGAGCAGCGCATCGGACCGCTCGGAGGGCACGCACGACTGGCCGGGCGCAACACGGTAGGCGTGCGGCAGGTTGACGAGCTGGCCGTTGAGCGCGACGTACCCGGCCAGGCTCGGCTGGGTGAGCTGCAGCGGCTCGGCCGCGGCGGGTGGGGCCTCCCCCTGGACGGCCGGCTGGGCGCGGCGCGCGTCATGGTGGGTGACGGCGAACCGCAGCACGTCCCCCTCGCGCAGGAAGAGGGTCCCGGTCTCGGCATTCGTGAAGTGTCGGGCCTCGGCGACGATTCGTTCCAGGAGCCTGGACAGCTCTCGCTCGCTCGTCAGCGCGATGCCGATGGCGATGAGCTGCTTGAGGCGTTGCGTCACGCCTCGCGCGTCATCTCGGTCGCGACCGGTTTCGGGCTTGCTCATCGTGGTCACCCTCAAAGCGAGACACGTGCCACAGGGCAAAATAAGGGCAAGCCTCTGATGTATAAGATCTTTTGCCTGTTTTCCGGTGCTGATGCCCGAGGCTCCCCCGGCACTTTCGTTACCACTTGGGTATTTTCTTAACGGGGGGCCGATCGGCTACAATCGATTCAGCATGAATTCAGTCCTCGTGATCGACGACGAGCGCAACATCCGATCTCTCATCTCTCGCGTGCTCGCCCAGGAAAACATCGAGGTCCACACGGCCGGCGCCGGCAAGGAAGGACTCGAGCTGGCCGATCAGGTCGAGCCCGATCTGGCCCTGGTGGATCTGCGGCTGCCGGATATCGACGGTATCCAGGTCCTGCGCGAGATGCGCAGCCGTCATCCCCAGACCGCGGTCATCATGATCACCGCCTTCGGCCATATCGAGAGCGCGGTCGTGGCGATGAAGAACGGCGCCACCGACTACCTCGAGAAACCCTTCCAGCACCTCGAGAAGCTCCGCATCTCGGTGACCCGCGCGCTGGAGGAAGTCAAGGCGCGCCGGGAGATCACCCGCCTGCAGGGCTTGCAGGAGGGGAAATACCGCACCAACCAGATCGTCGGCGAGTCGGCACCGACCCGGCGCCTACGCGAGGTGATCACCCAGCTGGCCCAGAGCGAGGCTCACACCATCTTGGTGCAGGGCGAGAGTGGCACTGGCAAGGAGCTCGTCGCCCGCGGGCTCCACTACGAGAGCGCCCGGCGCAACTCGCCCTTCATGGAGGTCAACTGCGCTGCGATCACCGAGACGCTCTTCGAGAGCGAGCTGTTCGGCCACGAGAAGGGCGCCTTCACCGACGCCAAGAGCACCAAGAAGGGGCTCATGGAGCTCGCCGACGGCGGAACCCTGTTCCTCGACGAGGTCGGCGAGATCCCGCTGGCCAGCCAGGCCAAGCTGCTGCGGTGCCTCCAGGAGCGCACGTTCAAGCGCGTCGGCGGCACCCGGGACCTCAAGGTGGACGTGCGCGTGATCGCCGCCACGAACCGCTCGCTCGAGGCCATGGTGAAGGACGGAAAGTTCCGCGAGGACCTGTTCTACCGTCTGAACGTCATTCCCCTCACGATCCCGCCCGTACGGGACCGTCGGGAGGACATCCTGCCGCTGGCGCGCCACTTCCTGGCCGAGGCCAACAGCACGTTCCACAAGTCGGTCAAGCGACTGGCGACCGAGACGGAAACGCTGTTGCTGGCCTACGGCTGGCCCGGCAACGTGCGTGAGCTCAAGAACCTTATCGAGCGGCTGGTCATCCTGAGCACCGGTGACACGATCGAGTCCGACCAGCTCCCGGCGCCGTTCGCGGGGACCACGGACGGGCCCGTGGCCGAGGAGGTGTCGACCCAGCCCCGCACGCTGGAGGCCATCGAGCGGGCCTACATCCTCAAGATCCTGCGCCAGGTGAACGGGAACAAGAGCGAAGCCGCCAAGATCCTGGGCATCACGCGCCAGACCCTTCGGAAGAAGCTGACCGAGGCCCCTCCCGCTTCCTGAGGCTGGCTCGTTTCTGGCCAGCCTTCCCGCCGGGTGTTCCGGCGATCGACCAGGAATCACCCGGGAGCGAGACATAGGCGGGGTGTTCAGGAACTAAAAAGCTTTGTCGATCATACGGTTGTGAATGACAGTCAGCCTTGGTACCCCCTTTGCTCGGTAGCAGGGCGAACAGCGCCGGGACAACCCGGCCGTACCCGAGCCGAGGAGCGACAGCGATGAGAATGGCCGTCAGGAAACTGCGAGTCGAGGATGTCGAAAAGCTGCAGGCCCTGGTCGTCGAGAACTTCGACGCCATCGAGCCGGGCCTCACCGTCCTCGATGCGCGCTTGCTGCTCGGGCACGCGACGATCGACGTGATCGGGGTCGATACCGTTGGCGCGCTCGTGCTGGGCGCCGTGGGCTTCACCGCGAACGAGGACATGCTCCTGAAGGCCGTCGAGGCCTACTCGTGGTGCCTGGAGTATCCCGAGGCCCTCGTGCGGCTCTACCCGAGCTGCCAGCTCTCCGAGGAGCGGCCGCCGCGGCTGCTGTTCGTGGTCGAGCGGATGCCCGACGCGTTCCATCGCAAGATCAAGCAGCTGGGCTTCCCCGAGGTCGACTGTGTGGAGTTCCGCCATCTGGAGTTCGACGGGGTGCCGACCGTGTACTTCGAGTCGCTGCTCCGCCTGCGACGCGGTGCCGCCCGCAGTTCCGAGGTCGTCGCGCCGGCGAGCGCGCCCAGTTCGGTGGAGAAGGTGATCACGATGACCGGCCCCGCCACGCGGGTGGCCGGCGCGAAGATGCCGAAGCCCAGTGGTGATTCCGTGGTGAGCGGGCCCCGGGCCGCCGACCGCCCGACCGTGACGAGGGATCATGCCCCTGTAGTCAGCATGGTGAGCCGGCAGGCGACTGTCCCGATGGCCCGGGTGGATCGGCCGCGGTCCGAGCCCGTGGTTCTGCGTGAGCCCGAGCCGCTGATGGCCGAGCCGATGATCGAGCCGGAGATCGAGGCGCCGGTGATCGAGGCGTTGATCGAGCCGGTGGTCGAAGTGAGCACCGCTCCGGAGATCGAGGCGGTCGCCGTGACGCCCGAGCTCGAGATGATCCCCGAGCCGGCGCTGAGCCTGGCGCCGATCAAGGAGCCTGAGGCTCCGCAGCCGAGCGTGCGGCCGTTCACGGTGGACGCAGTGCCCTCGATGGCGCCGGCCCACGTGCTGACGGCGGCGGCGCAGGCCCCCGAGCGGGTGTCCTTCAAGGATCTGGCCGACTCCCTGCTGGGGGCGATGACCGCCACCCAGGAGGCGATCGCCCACCCGGCCCCTGACAGCAACGCGAAGTCTAGCATCGTGGAGCCGCTCGTTCTGGAGTCGGCCGTCGAGGCCCCCGTCGTGATCGAGCCGATCGTGGCCGCGCTCACGCTGGAGCTCGAGAAGGCCGCCAAGCCGGAGCCGGTAGTGACCCCCGAGCAGGTCATCGCGCTGGCGGTCGAGAGTCTGGACACCAAGCCGGCGCTGACGCTGGAGTCGGCCGTCACCACCCCGGCTCCAGTCGCCCCCGAGCCGGCCGCCGAGCCGACGAAGCCGGCCGCCCCGCCGATGCCTCAGGGCTTCGAGGGGCTGAAGTTCCCGAACGACGGCGTGCTGACCCGGCAGTGGATGGAGTTCCTCAGCCAGATGTCGACGACGAAGTAGGGGGACTGCCGACCATGGCTGTGGCGCCGCCGATCGCCGTCGCTCCCGAGGTACTCCGTGTCCTCGTCGTCGACGACAACGCGTCGCTTCTGCGGTTCCTCGTCTCGGCCTTCTCGGCCAACGGGTGCACGGTGACCCAGGCCGCCGCCGCCGAGCAAGCGCTCACGTTGATCACGGACCAGCCGTACGACCTCGTGGTCTCCGACATCAAGATGCCGGGACTGTCCGGACTCGATCTGCTCCGGGCGGTGAAGGGCAAGCAGCCCGCCACGCCCGTCGTGCTGATCACCGGCAACCCCTCGGTCAACTCAGCCGTCTTCGGCCTGCGCCATGGAGCCTACGACTACCTGCCCAAGCCCTTCTCCATCCGGGAGATCCAGGAGCTGCTGGCGCGCATCCGGGCCGACCGTCAGAAGTGGGATGGCCAGGTGCCGCTGCCGGCCGGCCTCACCGAGGAGCTGTCGCGGCGGCAGTCGGGCGTGGAGGTGATGTTCCGCATCGGCGATCTGGCCTTGAAAGGGCTGGAGACCTCGAGCTTCATGGACGAGGTGCTCGCCCTGGTCGGGCAGAGCGTCAAGAGCGACGCCGCACTGATCCTGCTGCGTAACGAGGGCGCCTTCACCTGCAGCCAGCAGGGTGCCGGGCCGCTCGTGACCCGTCTGCTGACGACCCTGCAGCGTGATTTCGCGGACCTGATCGCCGCCGGCGGCCGCGAGGTCGTCGCCGTCCCCACCTCCGGCGACGCCCTCGAGGCGATCGCGGCCATCATTCCGGGCGTGGGGCAGACGATGGGCGTCGTGTGCGTGGCGCGGGAAGCTGCCACCGGTGGGTTCCTGCCCGACGAGCGCGACATGCTGCTGGGTTACGCGCAGACCACCGCCGTCGCTCTCCAGAAGCTGATCCTTCGCGAGAACGTCGAGCGCAATCTCGTCGACACCATCACGGCCTTCGTCAACGCCATCGAGTCCAAGGACCGCTACCTCAAGGGCCACTCGGCCCGGGTGGCCCTCTATGCGGCGGAGATCGCCGAGGCCCTCGGCATGACGCCGGAGATGGTCGAGGTCGTTCGCCGTGGCGCCATGCTGCACGACCTCGGCAAGCTCTCGATCATGGACACCATCCTCCGGAAGCCGGAGCGCCTGACCGCCGAGGAATTCACGATCATCAAGAGCCACCCGGTGGTCGGCGCCAAGATCCTGGAGCCCCTTCGCTTCCTGGCCCGTGAGACCTGTGCAGTGCGCCACCACCACGAACGCTGGGACGGCACCGGCTATCCCGACGGCCTCGGTGGTGAGGATATTCCGCTGGTGGCCCGGGTCGTCACGGTGGCCGATGTCTTCGACGCGATCACGTCGAACCGTCCGTACCGGACGGCGCTGGCCCTGGAGGAGGCGCAGGCCGAGATCACCCGCGGCATCGGCTCCCACTTCGATCCGGCCGTGGTCGAGGCCTTCATGCGCGTCCCGCTCGCGCGCCTGGAGGAGATCAACCGCCACTACGAGAGCCTCACGAGCGCGGCGCCGGTGGCGCCCGCGGTGGCCCCGGGCACTTGACGCCGGCCAAGAAGAAGATCCTCATCGTCGACGACGCGGGGCCGGTCGTGGTCCTGTGCGTGAACGTCCTGCAGGCGCTCGGCTACGCCGTGAAGGGCGCCAACCGCGGGGAGACAGCCGTCGAGCTGATGCGGAAGGAGTCCTTCGACCTGATGGTGCTCGACTACAAGATGCCCGGGATGACCGGGTTCGAGGTTTTCCAGCAGACCCGCACCCTGCACCCCAGCATGGCGGTCGTGCTGGTCACGGGTCACGGCACCCCCGAGATCATCAATGAAGCCACCCGCATGGGATTCGACGCGATCCTGCTCAAGCCCTTCACGTCCGACGAGTTGCGCGGAGCCGTCGAGAAGGTTCTCGCCGGTCGCGGCTGACGGGAGTCTATGATGCCCCCACGAACCGGGGCGCACTCGGACCGGCCGGCCGCAGCCGAGGTGGTGATGGGATCCCTGCGGCGCCCACTCCAGTGGACGATCGATCGGATGCTGTCGATCGGCTACGGGCTCGTCTACGACTACATCTTCGAGCAGTTCGGACCCTACCAGCGCCTGCAGGGCGAGGTCCTGGAGCTGGTGGAGGCCGCGGCCAGGGCCACCTCACCGGATCGTCGCGCCTTCCAGGTGCTCGACGTCGATTGCGGACCCGGCAACTTCACCTTCGTCCTCGCCGAGGCGGGCTTCTCCGTGCTCGGCCTGGAGCCGTACGGGGCGCTGATCGAGCTGGCGCGCGAGAAGCGTCGAGCCCGGCGCCTGGCCAACCTCGCCTTCAGCCAGGGCGACCTCGCCAAGGTCAAGACCCTGCGCGACGCCTCCTTCGACCAGGTGGTCAACGTGCACTCGCTCTACGCGCACGCCGACCCGCTCGCGCTGCTCGCCCAGGCCCGGCGCGTGCTCAAGCCGGGCGGGCACGCGATCTTCGTGAACCACACGGGTCCGGTGCAACCCCGCGCGACGTTCGGCGAGCTGCGCACACGCGAAGGGCTTCCGGCGGCCCTCCGGTGCCTGCTGCTGTGGCTGCTGCCGCACGGGCTGTTCGAGGCAACACGGCGGCGCATCGGCCCTCACTACTGGAGCGAGGCGACCTTCGTCGCCAACGTGCAGGCGGCGGGCTTCACGGTGCGGGAGACACGCCGGACGTTCCTCAACGACGCCAGCGTGCTGGTGTGGGCCACGGCGGGGACACAGGGGTAGGCGGTGGGGCGGAAGACTTCCAGCCCCGTAGTGCCGTCGTCCACCACGAGCCTGCTGGCCTCGCCGGCGGGGACACGTGTGACCATCCAGCCAGCCGTTGAGCGCCTCATCGCCGTCGGCTACGGCCTCACCTACGACGCCATCGTGCGGGGCTTCGCGCCCTACGAGGCGCTGATCGAGGAGGTCGGCTCGTTCGTCGCCCGCGGGGCCCGCCCGGGGCCGCCGGTCGGGACCCGCGTCCTGGACGTGTCGTGCGGGGTCGGCAGCGTCGCCTCCAGACTGGCCCGCCGCGGCTGGACGGTGGCCGGCGTCGACGCCGTCGCCCACCTGGTGGAGGTGGCCCGTCGACGGCACGGCGGCACCCGACTGTCACTCACCTTCCACCACGCGGACGTAGCCCGCGAGCCCCTGCCGACCGGCGGCGCGTTCGATGTCCTGGTCAGCATGCACACGCTCTACTGGCATCCTGACCCGGCCGCGCTGCTGGCCGCCTGCCGGCGAGCGCTCAAGCCTGGAGGCCATGCGGTATTCCTCACCTACGAGCGGCAGGCCCGCGTGGGCCGCACGTTCGCCGAGGTACGCCGGCAGCACGGCTGGTGGGCGGCGGTCCGGGCGCTCCGCTGGCTGTTGCCGACGGCGATCTTCGACCTGTTCCGCGGCATCGAGCCTCGCTACCTCACGCGTGAGGAATTCGACGCCGCGCTGCACGCCGCTGGCTTCGAGATCCTCGAGCGCCGCACCACCTTCCTGGAGGGCATCAGCCTGCTGGCGTGGGCGCGGACGGCCCCGCCGGCGTCGTCCGCGCGGCCCTGATCAGTTTCTCGCCGATGTTGACAGGGCGCCCCGGATTTTCGTTAAGGAATCAGCCGGAATCAGCGGCTCGAGATCCACGCGGTCAGCGCCAATCCCAGATGGTTTTCAATAGGTTATGGGCCGGAAGCCCGGTTTGGTACTCCCCTTGCTCTGGATGGCGCACCGGCCCCAGCGGGCCAGAGACGCCTCGCCGAGGCGAGCCTGAAGCACAGGGAGCAGACAGGAGACCGAGATGAAGCCCATGACAATGAGGATGGTCGCGATCCTAGGATTGGTAGGGGTGGCCGTGACTGGCGCGCCGACCCTGGCCAATGCAGGTGGTGCGACCCTCTATGAGCTTACGGAGAACATGAAGCTGGTCCAGCGCCATCACAAGAACGGGCCGTCGGTCGGCCGGCGCATCGCAATGTCCGCGATCACCGGTGTGGCCGAGCCGAGAACGCCGCTGTGCCCTGTCCCCGAGTTCCAGAGCGGGAAGGCCGGCTGCGCGGTCAACGTTCTCGGAGCCGACAATATCAGCCTCACGACCGGTCTGGGCACGATCACCGGCGTCTTCACGACCGTCGTCCAGGGCGACAACCCGGTGGACGGACCGGAGGCCGTCGTCCTGAAGGGCGAGTTCAACGGCAAGATGGATTTCTCGCCGGCCATCCTGAAACAGATCCCGTTCGGAACCGTCTCCGGCAAGGTGAAGGCCGACGGCAGCCGCAAGCGTGAGGACTTCACCGGCGTCTTCCGGCTGCCGTTCGCTGGCAACGTCCCCGTCGAAGTCGAGGTCGCCCCCGACGTGAAGGTGACGCTGACGCTGCGGCAGCTCTTCTGCCCGGCCACACCGGATCCGAACCCGTGGTCGGAGTACTACGACGGCGTCGATCTCGCGTATCTCGACAACGTAGAGGCGGTGACGACGAAGGATGGCCGCTGCCTGAACATCCAGCCGAACGAGCTGTCCCTCGGGGCGCCGCTCGTCCGCTTCGACGTGGATTTCTAGGAGCGCGCGATCGGCGTGGTCACGACTGACCTCAGCGCGCACGCGCACGCAGTGACGACAAGCGCCGCCCCGACCCGCGAGGGTCTGGGGCGGCTGCCGTTTGCCCGCCCCCTGCTCGAGGCCCGCCGGGTGCTCGAGGCACAGCCCAGTGGCACGCTGAGGCTGCGCGCGAATGACGTGGAGTGCCGGGCGCTCGAGGACACCGGGATGGTCGTCGCCTTCGCGCTCTCGCACGGTCCCGGAATGTGACCTCGGTGGTGTCCACGGGGCTCGACGCCCCTTCCCCGACGCCCCCGCCTCCCGGCGAGCGCGGCAGCGTCATCTCGCGCGGCACGCGGGTCTACCTGCGCACTCTCACGCCCGCGGACCTCGAGCACCTGTCGGCCTGGGTCGACGATCCGTTCCTGGAGCGCATGGTCGGCAGCGAGTTCTTGCAGTCGTACAAGCACGTCTGGGACAAGTCCCCCGCCTTCTTCGAGGCCGTGCTGACCGACCCTACGCAGGTGGTGCTGGTCATCGAGGCCAACCGGGGCTGGACCAAACCGGTGGGGGTGGTGAGGCTCTTCAACATCCACCTGCTGGAGGGGTACGCGTTCCTGGAGACGATCATCACCGACCCCCGAGCAATGAGGCGGGGTTTCGGTGTCGAAGCGGGTAAACTCCTGACGTACTATGGCGTGGACGTCCTCGGCCTCCGGCGCATCGAAGCCAAGGTCTACGAGTACAACGTGCTCAGCATGAACTCGCTGCGGCGCAACGGCTTTCGCCAGGAAGGGGTCCTCCGCCAGGCCGGCTTCGACGGCGTGCGGTACTGGGACCTGGTGATCTTCGGCATCCTCAAGGAGGAGATCGAAGTCCAGCGCAAGAAGGACAAGGTCGCGCTTCCTCTCGAACCGTCCGAGGGGAACGGCCGTGAGCCCTCATAGTCTCCTCCCGCTCATAGCGTTCTTCCTCAACGTCTCCCTGGCCGGGTTGTCGCTGCTGCGCAACCCCGGGAGCCGGCTCAACCGGGTCTTCGCATACTTCGCCTCCGGGATGGCGCTGTGGAATTTCGGCGTCTTCCTCCTGCGCACGAGCCCCGACGAGTGGACGGCGTACTTCGTCGAGATCGTCATCCACATCGGTGTCATCGCGCTGCCGGCGTTCTACTACCACTTCGTCCTGATCTTCCTGGACAGCACGACCCGCCACCGCCCCTCCCTGGTCCTGGCCTACCTACTCGCCTTCATCTACGAGCTGATCAATCTGTCCGGCACCCCGCTCTTCATGAGCGGCGTGAAGGCGACGTACTGGGGCTGGGCGCCCGCCACCGGCCCCCTCTACGCCCCTTATCTGCTGATCGTGTTCAACGGCTTCATGATCTACGGCGTCGTCCTCCTCGTCCGCGCCAATCGGGGCATCGACTCCAGCTTCCGGCGCAACCGCGGGACCCTCATCATGCTGGGGACCCTGGTGAGCCTGACCGGGGGCTGGGTGGACTTCGCGCGCTTCATCCTGAGCCGCTTCGTGCCGGCCGCCGACTACGTGTACCCGGTCGGCATCCCCGCCAACATGGTCTTCGCCCTGATGCTGGGCACCTCCATCGTCCGCTACCGCCTGTTTGCGGTCACGGTCGCCGTCAAGAAGACGGCCGTCTACGCGCTGGTGGGGACTGTCCTCACCGTCGTCCTCGGCCTGCTCACCACGGCCGTGGAGGAATACTTCCAGCTGAAGGAGGCCAGCGCGCTGTGGCTCATCGTGCCGCTGGGGGCCGTCGTCACCGTGCTGGTCTCGCCTATCGGCCGCAACATCGACGACCGCATCCAGCGCATGGTGTTCAGCAAGCGACAGGGGTGCTACGAGACGCTGCTGCAGCTGAGCAAGCGGATGAGCTCGATCCTGAACTTCAACGAGCTGGTCGACACGCTGGTCCACGGGCTCGTGCGCGGCATCCCGGCCACCCACGCCACCCTGATGATCCACGATCCGGCCACGGGCGCCTTCCTCAACTACCGCGAGGACACCACCGTGGAGGAGGGCTCGGCGCTGGATTCGATCCGGGCCGACAGCCCTATCGCCCAGTGGCTGCTCACCACCGAAGGGTTGCTGGTCAAGGAGGAGGTCAAGCTCAACCCCCTCATCGCGCGCTACTTCGAGACCGCCGAGGGCGAGCTGGAGTCGATCAAGGCCGCCCTCATCGTGCCGCTCAAGGTGGAGAACAAGCTCAACGGCATCCTGCTGCTGGGCGAGAAGCTCTCGGGCGAGATCTACGACGACCAGGAGCTGGACATGCTCCTGCTGCTGGCCACCCAGGCGGCGATCTCGCTGGAGAACGCCCGCCTCTACGAGGGGCTGGCGACCTCCAACGCCCGCCTCCTGGAGGCAAGCCGGCTGAAGTCGCAGTTCCTCGCCAACATGTCCCACGAGCTGCGGACGCCGCTGAACTCCATCATCGGCTTCTCCAAGGTCCTCCTCAACCGGCTGGACGGCGAGCTCAACGAGCGGCAGGACGCCTACGTGCGCTCCGTCCACAACTCCAGCCGGCACCTGCTGGAACTGATCAACAGCATCCTCGACTTCTCGCGCATCGAGGCGGGGCGGTTCGAGATGCGGCCGGAGCTGATCGACCTGCACGACATCGTCGAGGAGTGCCTGCAGTCCTCGATGCCGCTGGTGCGTGACAAGCGCGTGAAGCTCGAGCGGGACGTGCCGCTGGAGCTGCCGCGGGTCCACGCCGACCGGACCCGGGTCAAGCAGGTGTTGCTCAACCTGCTCTCCAACGCGATCAAGTTCACGCAGAGCGGCCGTGTGCTGGTCCAGGTCCGGCACGATCGGGACGCCCTGCACGTCTCCGTCGCCGACACCGGGATCGGCATCTCGCCCGGGGATCTCCAGCGCCTGTTCGAGCCGTTCCAGCGACTGGACAACCCGCTCGCCCAGCAGGCCGACGGCACCGGGCTCGGCCTCGCCATCAGCAAGAAGTTCATCGAGCTGCATCGCGGCCGCATCTGGGCGGAGAGCCGCGAGAGCCAGGGCTCGACGTTTCACTTCACCCTGCCCCTGACGGCGGCGCAGGCATAAAGGATCACCCATGCCCGCTCCCATCATTCGCCGCGACGGCAAGAAGGCCAAGATCCTGTACGTCGAGGACAATCGCGAGAACCGCATGCTCGTGCGGGCGATCCTCGAGGCCGAGGGCTACACGATCGTCGACGCCGAGGACGGCCTGGCCGGCGTCGAGGCTGCCGTGCGCGAGGAGCCGGCCCTGATCCTCCTCGACGTCAACCTGCCCGGCATCGACGGCTACGAGGTCGTGGCGGTGCTCAAGTCGTTCCCGGCCCTCACCACCACGCCGGTCGTCGCCCTGACCGCCTATGCGATGGAGGGCGACCGTCAGCGCAGCCTGGTGGCCGGCTGCGACGGCTACATCCAGAAGCCGATCGACGTCGACACCTTTCCCCGGCAGGTGGAGGAGTTCCTGCACGGCAAGCGCGAGCACGTCGAGGAGCGCGAGGAGGGGGCCTACCTCCGCGAGCTCAACCAGCGGCTGGTCCATCGGCTGGTCAACCAGGTGGAGGAGCTCAAGCGCCTCAACCAGCATTTCGTGCGCCGCGCCACCCAGCTGGCCGACCTGCACCGCGCGGTGCAGGACATCACCTCCGAGGTCGGGGCCCGCGCGATGCTCGACCAGCTCCTGCCCGCCCTGTCCAGCGCGCTCGGCACCCGCAGCCTGTCGGTCGAGCTCCCCGAGCTCGACGTCAGGGTGGCGGTGTCCAGCGACAGCGCCGAGCGACCGCGCAGCGTGCTGGCCGGCACCGGGCGCGCCACCGGCGAGGACTGGTCGGAGGTGGACTGGACGCTGCCGCTGGTGGCGCGAGGCCGGCAGCTCGGGGTCATGGCAGCGCGCCATGTGCTGCCCCCCGGCGCCAAGGCCGACGAGGAGCAGCTGTTGAACATCGTCGCCAACCAGGTGGCGATCGCGGTCGAGAACGCCCGGCTGTATTCCGGCGTCGCCCAGCGCGCCGCCGAGCAGCAGAGTCTCGTCGAGGCGGGCCACCTGCTCGCCTCCTCACTGCGGCTCGCCGACGTCCTGCAGCGCTTCACCGAGCTGGTGCGCTCGCGCATCAGCCTCGACGTGGTGCGCATCTGGCTGCACGAGGGGGCGGGCGAGTACCGGCTACATGCCCAGGCCGGCCTGGCCGAGCAGCCCGGGGACCGTCGCGGGCGCTTCGAGCCGGGCCAGGGCATCGTCGGCTGGGTCATGGAGCACCTGACCCCGCTGCTGATCCCCGACCTGCCGGTCGATCCGCGGCTCAAGGAGCGCCTATGGGCGCAGGCCGAGGGGCTGGTGTCGCTGGTCGCGGTGCCACTCCTCCTGGAGGATGCTCCGGTCGGCGTGCTGGTCGGCCTCTCGCGTCAGCGGCGCGAGTTCACGACCGAGGAGGTCGCGCTGGTCCAGGCGCTGGCGACATCGGCGGCGGTGGCCATTCGCAACGCCCGCCTCTACGAGGAGACGCAGCGGCGGCTGCGCTACAACGAGACGCTGGTGGCGGTCAGCCAGGCCATCGGCTCCACCCTCGATCTCACCGAGATCCTCCGGCGCGCCACCCGGGAGATGGTGCGGGCGCTCGGCGGCGACATGGGGGTCGCGTGGCTGCTGACGCCCGACCGCACGCGTTTCGTGCCGCTGGTCGGCTACCACATTCCCAAGGACGTGCTCGGCGCGACAGCAGCCTCCAGCATCCCGCTCGACGATCCGGTCATCCGGGCGCTCAAGGACGCCCGGGGCGCCATCGCCGCCGGCGACAGTCAGAGCGAGGCGTGGAGCGGCGGCGCGGCCTCCCGAGTGGTGGCGCACAAGTCGATGCTGATCCAACCGGTCTTCTGGAAGGACGAGCTGATCGGCGGCTTCTCGCTGCTGTGGACGGAGCACGCCCACCGCTTCGCCCCCGAGGAGCTACGGCTCGCCGAGGGGATCGCCCTGCAGGGGGCCCTCGCCATCGAGAACTCCCGGCTCTACGAGGGCGTGAAACAGCAGATGGCCGAGCTCAAGCAGACCCAGGCCCAGCTGGTGCAATCCACCAAGCTGGCCGCCATCGGCGAGCTGGCGGCCAACATCGCTCACGAGATCAACAACCCCCTCACGACCGTGCTGGGCTTCGCGTCCTTCATCGCCGAGCGGCTGCCTCCCGATGACCCCACGCGCGAGGAGTTGGGCCTCATCCAGGAGGAGGCCTCCCGCGCGCGCGACATCGTGCGCGACCTGCTGCAGTTCAGCCGGCAGCGCGACTTCATGCCGGAGCCCGCCGACGTGAACACCGTCCTCGAGCAGGTGGTGGCCATGGTGCGGCGGCAGGGCGCGCTCAACGTCGTCACGGTGGCCGAGATCTACGCCGACGACCTGCCGATGGTGGAGATGGACGTGCCGCGGATCAAGCAGGTGTTCCTGAACATCATCAACAACGCGGTCTACGCGATGAAGGACGGGGGCTCGCTCACCATCCGGACCACGCTCGGTACCGGCACCGCCCACATCGCGTTCGAGGACACCGGCCCCGGCATCCCGGCCGAGATCCTCGCCCGGATCTTCGATCCGTTCTTCACCACGAAGCCGGAGGTCAGCGGCACTGGCCTAGGGCTGTCGGTCAGCCTGGGCATCGTTCAGAGCCACGGCGGCACCATCGACGTGAAGAGCGAGCTCGGCACCGGCACGACCTTCACGGTCACTCTCCCCCTCACCCACGACGCCGACACGCCCCCCGCCGACGCCTAGGGGCGAGCCTCCACGGTCGGGAACACTAGGCCGCGCTCGCCCTTGTCGAACAGGGCGAGCGCAGTCTTGGTGGCGCTGATACCCCCGCGACAATCGTCACTTCTGGGTGCCGGCGTAGATCCCCATCACGGTCGCCAGGAACTTCAGGGCGTCAGGCTTCTTCCGCTGGAACGAGTTGCGGCCGATGATCGAGCCGAACCCGCCACCGTCACGAATGGCGCGAACCTCGTCGAAAACCTGGTCGTCGCCGGTGGTCGGCCCGCCCGAGAAGATGACGACCCGGCGGCTGTTGAAGGTGGACTGCACGACGTGCCGCACGCGCTCGGCCAGGGTGCCGGCCGGCACGCCCGTGCTCTCGTAGACCTTCTTGGCCGCCGCCTGCTCGAGGTGGGCCGAGGGCAGCTTGACCTTTACGATGTGGGCGCCGAGCTGGGCCGCGATGTGGGCGGCGTAGGCGGTCACGTCGAGGCCGGTCTCGCCCTCCTTGGAGAGGCCGGAGCCGCGCGGGTACGACCACACCACGACCACCAGCCCGTTGGCCTTCGCCTCCTCGGCCAGCTCGCGCAGGCGCGAGTACATGTCCAGCCGATGGGTCGAGCCGGGGTAGATCGTGTAGCCGATGCCGACGCAGCCGAGCCGGAGGGCGTCGCGGACCGAGCCAGTGATGGCCTGGACCGGGTCCTTCTCCTCGAGGAGCACGTCGTGGTTGTTGAGTTTGAGGATGAGCGGGATCTGGCCGGCGAAATCGCGCGCGCCCGCCTCCAGGAAGCCGAGCGGCGCCGCGTAGGCGCTGCAGCCCGCCTCGATGGCTAGCTCGAAGTGGTAGCGGGGGTCGTAGCCGGCCGGGTTGGGCGCGAAGCTGCGCGCCGGGCCGTGCTCGAATCCCTGGTCGACGGGCAGGATCACCATGCGCCCGCTGCCGCCGAGCGTACCCGCCGTCAGCATGCGGGCCAGGTTGGTGAGGGTGCCCGGGCTGTCACTGCCGTACCAGCTCAGGATCTCGCGGATCCGTTCCGTCGTCGCCAATTCATCTCCTCCTTCTTGAGCTTGCCCGCCTGGCGGCGGGATGCGCTTCGGTCACTCGATCGCTACAGCGCCATCCTCGCTTCGTCGATGCCAGCGTACACGCGGGCCGGATCGCGTCCAGCCCGGAGAGACTTCCCGCCTGTGGTCACTCCCCGCTCTGCTCGATGAGCTTGGCCACCAGGCCCGTCCACCCGGTCTGGTGGCTGGCGCCGATCCCGCTCCCCTCGTCGCCGTGGAAGTACTCGTAGAAGAGGATGAGGTCGCGCCAGTGCGGGTCTTGCTGGAAGCGCTCGGAGCCGCCGTAGATTGGCCGCCGCCCGTCGCGCCCCCGCAGAAACAGCCGCGTCAGCCCGCGCGACAGCTCGGCCGCCACCTCCCACAGGTTGAGCAGGCGGCTGGAGCCGGTCGGGCACTCGACCTTCAGGTCGTCGCCGTAGAAGTGGTGGAACTTCTGCAGCGACTCGATGAGCAGGTAGTTCACCGGGAACCAGATCGGTCCCCGCCAGTTCGAGTTGCCGCCGAACAGCCCCGTGCTCGACTCGGCCGGCTCATAGTCCACGCGGTGCTCGGTGCCGTCGACCGAAAGGAGGTAGGGGTGCTCGCGATGCCAGCGCGAGAGCGCCCGGATGCCGTAGGGCGACAGGAACTCCTCGCGATCCAGCATGTAGCCGAGCACGCGCAGGAGCTGCGGCCGGCGAACGATCGACAGCAGGCGGCGTACGCCGCCGCCGGGGCCAACGGTGGTGGTGACGTGGCTGCGGAACTCCGGACGGTTGTCGATGAACCACTGCATCCGCCGGCGGAAACCGGGCAGCCGGTCGACGATCTCCGGCTCCAGCGTCGTCACCGCGAAGAGCGGGATGAGCCCGACCATCGAGCGCACCTTGAGCTGGCGGACGTCGCCCGGCATGTGGAGGACGTCGTAGTAGAAGCCGTCCTCCTCGTCCCACAGGGTCAGGCCGTTGCCGCGCTCGTTCATCGCCATCGAGATGAAGACGAAATGCTCGAAGAACTTGGAGGCCACGTCCTCGTAGGCGGGGTTCTCGGCCGCCAGCTCCAGCGCGATGGCCAGCATGTTGAGGCAGTACATGGCCATCCAGGAGGTGCCGTCCGACTGCTCGAGGCGGCCACCGCCCGGCAGGGGCGCCGACCGGTCGAACACCCCGATGTTGTCGAGCCCGAGGAACCCGCCCTCGAACACGTTGTTGCCGCTGGCGTCCTTGCGGTTGACCCACCACGTGAAGTTCAGCAGCAGCTTCTGGAAGGCGCGCTCCAGGAACAGCCGGTCGGCCACCCCCGACACCCGGCGATCGATCTTGTAGACTCGCCACACCGCCCACGCGTGCACCGGCGGGTTGACGTCGCCGAAGGCCCACTCGTAGGCGGGGATCTGGCCGTTGGGGTGCATGTACCACTCGCGCAGGAACAGGATCAGCTGCGACTTGGCGAACTCGGGGTCGATCATCGCCAGCGGGATGCAGTGGAACGCCAGGTCCCAGGCGGCGTACCACGGGTACTCCCACTTGTCCGGCATCGAGATCACGTCTTCGTTGTAGAGGTGCCCCCACTCGCGGTTGCGACCGGACAGACGCGACGCGGGCGGCGTCGGCTCGGTAGGATCGCCGGCCAGCCAGCGCTTGACGTCCAGCTGGTAGAACTGCTTGCTCCACAGGAGGCCGGCGAACGACTGCCGCATCACCCGCCGAGCGTCCTCGGAGCCGGCCGTCTGCTCGAAGCGCTGGTAGAACTCGTCGGCCTCACGAATCCGCTCGGCCACGATCGCGTCGAAGGCCTTGCCGAAGGGATCCCTGCTCGGCGGAGCATCCGACAGCCGCAGCGACACCGTGGTCGTCTCGCCGGCGGCCAGGTGCAGACGATGGTGGGCCGCAGCCTTCGTCCCCACCCGAGCCGGGTTGACGGCATCCAGCCGGCCGTCGACGACGTAGTCGTTGAAGGCGTCCTTCACGTACGCCGACGAGTTCGGGACGCCCCACAGCCGCTGCTTGTTCGTGTCGTTCTCGGTGAACAGCAGCTCGGCGGCGCCCTCCACGCTCAACCAGCGCCGGCCGAGTGAGAGGTGCTCGGCCTCGATGGCCCGCCAGCCCGGCCGCGAGGCACCCTCGCGCAGGCGGGGCCGGGGCGCCCCCCGGTCCCACGACCACGTGTTGCGGAACCACAGGGTGGGCAGCAGGTGCAACCGCGCGGTGTCGGGACCGCGGTTGGTGATCGTGAAGCGGATGAGGATGTCGTCGCTGGAGGCCTTGGCGTACTCGACCACCACGTCGAAGTAGCGGTCGCCCTCGAACACGCCGGTGTCGAGCAGCTCGTACTCGGGCTGACGGCGGTCGCGCCGGTGGTTCTCCTCGCAGAGCTGGGTGTACGGGAAGGCCGCCTGCGGGTACTTGTACAGCCACTTCATGTAGGAGTGCGTGGGGGTGGAGTCGAGGTAGAAGTAGTACTCCTTGACGTCCTCGCCGTGATTGCCCTCGTTGCCAGTGAGCCCGAACAGGCGCTCCTTGAGGATGGCGTCGCGCTCGTTCCACAGGGCCAGGGCGAAGCAGAGGCGGGCGTGGTTGTCGCTGATGCCGGCCAGGCCATCCTCACCCCAGCGGTAGGCCCGCGAGCGCGCGTGATCGTGTGGGAGATACTCCCAGGCCGTGCCGTCGGGGCTATAGTCCTCCCGGACCGTCCCCCACTGCCGCTCGCTGAGGTAGGGGCCCCACCGGCGCCAGTGAGCACTCCGCTCCTGGGCCTCCTTGAGCCGCCGCTCCTCAGCGTTCATTGTTGCGGCCTTCCCCCTCGGCCCCGCGTGGGCGGCCCGTCAGATGAGTCTGCGGTGCCGGCAGGCCTGGAGTCAACATCGGGCCGTTAACTCCTTGACTCCCCCCACCCCATGCCAAATAGTATCGACACTCGCCTGCGCCCCCGGCTGGTGCCGCGGCGACGGGAGGGATCCGGTTGGTCCAATACATCGTCTCCAGGCTGCTGTGGCTGGTCCCGACCCTGCTGGCCATGGCCCTGGTGACATTCCTGGTGATGCACGCCACGCCGGGGAGCCCCCTGGATCCCGTCGCCGAGGGCGCCAACCCGCTGTCGCCCGAGGCCCAGAAGGACCTGGCCGCCGCACTACGGGCTCGACAAGCCGCTCTGGCACCAGTTCGCGATCTTCGTCAGCAAGGCCGTCCGCGGGGACTTCGGCTTCTCCTTCGTCTACAAGACCCGGACCGTCGCCGAGATCCTGCGCGAGACCTTCCCGATCTCCTTGCTGCTGGGGTCGATGGCCCTGGTGCTGGCGGTGGCGGGCGGGCTCACTCTCGGCGTCCTGGCCGCGGTTTACCAGAACCGCGGTTGGGACTACATCTCGGTGCTGCTGGCGACGCGTCGGGGTGGCCGTGCCCAACTTCGTCCTGGCCGTCTTCCTCATCATCCTGTTCTCGTTCGTGATCCCGCTGTTCCCGACCGGCGGCTGGAACTCGCCGCGCGACTGGGTCCTGCCGACCATCACGCTGGCCCTGGCCCCCATGGGCATCATCGCGCGCTTCACGCGGGCCAGCATGCTGGAGGTGATCCGCGCCGACTACACGCTCACGGCGCGGGCCAAGGGACTGGGCGAGGGGCCGGTGATCTTCAAGCACGTGCTCAAGAACGCGCTGATCCCGGTCGTCACCCTGCTGGGGCCGCTATTCGCCGCGGTGGGAACCGGATCCTTCTTCGTGGAGTCCATCTTTCGCGTACCCGGCATGGGACGCTTCTTCGTGCTCTCGATGACCGGCCGCGACTATCCGATGATCATGGCCGTGGTGCTCACCTACGGCGTGTTCCTGGCCATCATGAACCTCGTCGTCGACCTGACCTATGGCGTTCTCGACCCCCGCATCCGGTACTGACATCGCCCCCGGCTCCCCGCCTCTCGCCGACGCCGGGTCGGCGAGGCGGCGACGATCGGGGTCGAGACCGCGCGCAGCTCGTCCAGCCTCTGGCGCGACGCCTGGCGGCGGCTCCTCCGCAACAAGCCTCGCCATGGCGGGCGGCATCGTGGTTGTCTTGCTGGCCCTGGTCGCCATCTTCGCCGACGTGCTCGCGCCGCAGTCCTACACCAAGACGAACTTCGGCCGGCTGAACGAGGCCCCCTCTCGCGACTTCCCGCTCGGCACCGACGCGCTCGGCCGCGACGTGCTGTCCCGCATGATCTACGGTGCGCGCGTCTCCATGCTGGTCGGGCTCGGCGCTCAGTTCATTCGTCGTTGCCATCGGCGTGCCGGTCGGCGCGCTGTCCGGGTACCTGGGGGGCCGCGCCGACCTCGTGATCACCCGTTTCATCGACGTCATGTACGCGTTCCCCCGCCTGCTATTCGTCATCCTGGTCATGTCGATGCTGGGCGCGGGGCTGATGAACATCTTCATCGCGATCGGCCTCACCGGCTGGGTCGGCATCGCCCGCCAGACCCGCGCCCAGGTGATGGCGCTCAAGGAAAAGGAGTACGTCGAGGCCGCCCGGGGCCTCGGCGCCGGCTTCTGGCCGCTTGCTCGGCCGCCACATCCTGCCCAACGCGCTCACCCCGATCGTCGTCTCGGTCACCTTCGGCATTCCCGAGGCGATCTTCACGGAGGCCGCCCTGTCCTTCATCGGTGTCGGCATCAACCCGCCGACGCCGTCGTGGGGCCAGATGGTCGGCGAGGGCCAGCAGTTCATCCGCTCGTACTGGCACCTGTGCGTGTTCCCGGCCATCGCGATCGCGATCACGATGCTCTCCTTCACCTTCTTCGGTGACGGAGTACGCGACGCGCTCGATCCCAAGATGAAGTAGGCATCCCAACTCAGGAGGCGACGATGAAGCGATCCCCGATCTCCGATGCGCAGATGGACCTGCTGGCCGAGCGGCTCGGTGCCGTCGGTGTCGGCCGCCGCGACTTCCTCAGGGTGGCCGGCGGCCTGGCCGCGCTGGGCGCGGCCGGATTCGACACGCCCGGCCGGCGGCGGCGGCGCCCAAGCTCGCCGCCGGCGAGAAGCTCGCCAAGGAGCAGACCTCCGGATACGGCGGCGGCGGCTGGTGGCAGAACGACCCGTCGAGCCACGACTTCAACAAGGACCTGTACTGCACCGGCGTGCCCGCGCTATGGGCCGGCCTCATGAAGTTCGACGCCGACTTCCAGCCCGTCCCCTACGTGGCCGCGAAGGTCGCGTCGAACGCAGACGGCTCGGTGTGGACGTTCACCATCCGCAAGGACTCGAAGTGGTCGGACGGCACGCCGTGCACCGCGCAAGGACTTCGAGTGGTCGTGGAAGCGCCAGATGGATCCGGCCACCGCAGAACCCGTACCGCGCTACTTCCTTACGACATCAAGGGCGGCGAGCCGTTCAACAAGAAGCAAGGTCGCCCGACGCCTCCGGCGTCGGCGTGCGTGGCCAAGGGCGACTGGACGCTGGAGGTCACGCTGGAGGGGCCGCGCGGCTACTTCCCGGTGCTCTCCGCCTACCTGGCCGCGCTGCCCGCCCACCGGCCGTGCCGTCGAGAAGCACGGCGACAAGTGGACGGAGGCCGCCAACATCGTCTGCAACGGCCCCTTCACGCTCGAGGCGTGGGAGCACAACAAGGCAGTGGTGCTCCGCAAGAACACGCATTTCTATCGGCGCCAAGGACGTGCACGCTCGACAAGGTCATCATCCCGATCATCCCGGTGCAGTCGGGCGCCCTGCCGTACGAGAACAACGAGCTCGACGTGACTCGCCGTTGCAGACCGGTGACCTGAAGCGGTTGCAGCACCGATCCCCGGACGCAGTCCAAGGACGTCTTCCGGTACCCGTTCCCGGGCACCTGGTACCTCATGCCCCAGGTGACGAAGCCGCCGTTCGACAACGTGAAGGTGCGGCGGGCGGTGGGCCACGCGATCGACCGCGAGAACGTGGTGAAGGTGGCCGATGGCTTCGCCATCCCCGCCCACTCCATGATTCCCCCCGGCTTCCCGGGCGCCGCTCGACGACAAGAAGATCCGGGACATCCAGCGCTTCGACCCCAAGGCGGCGATGGCGATGCTCAAGGGCACGCCGTACGAGGGCGGCCGCAACTGGCCGAAGATCACCCTGACGATGCGCGAGGAAGGCCTCGGCTCCAAGCCGCTCGCCGAGGCGGTGCAGGCGGTCCTCCTCGAGCACCTGAACATGAAGACGGAGCTGGAGGTGCTGGAGCAGCGCGTCTTCCGCGGCCGGTCTCTGGAGGCAGGAACTACCAGCTCGTGTGGATCCGCTGGTTCATGGACTATCCGGACCCGCACAACGAGTACTTCGACACCTTCTACGGCAAGAAGACCGAGGGCAAGCGCCAGGCGTGGACCAACGACGCCTTCGACAAGGAGCTCGAGGCGGGCCGCGACACCCGTGATCAGAAGAAGCGACTCGCGCAATTACGCCAAGGCCGAGGAGATCATGCAGACCGACGGGGGCTATGTCCCGGTCGCGTGGGTGGCCCGGTGGGCCGCGGCCAAGCCGAACGTGAAGGGGCTGGAGAAGAACAAGCAGGGCGAGACCGTCGTCGACGGCAACATCTACTTCGACATGCTGCCGCGCATCTACCTCACGGAGAAGGCCTAGCAACACCCGTCCCGGGTGGGGCGAGACCGCTCGCCCCACCCCTAGCGCCACGCGTCCTTTCCTGGCATCCTCTCGCCTGGCGAGCGCATGCTGAGGAACGTGAGCGCGGCCTTCTCACGCCTGCTGCCGGGTGCGCTGCTCCTGGTGGCCACGACCATTGCGCTGCAGTCTCCGGTGTCGCGGACCGCGGCGGCGCCCATCGTCTCCGCCTTCCCGATCACCGTGCTCGCCGGCGGCATCCTGCTCGGCTGGCGCTTCGACCGCAGCCGCCTCGTGCTGGCCCTGGCCGTACTGCTCCTGGCCGAGCGCGCGCTGCTGGGGTGGGCCCCAGCGGGCGGCGGCGGCGGCGGCGAGGTCGGCCGAGTGATCTTCGGCGCGCTCAGCCTGCTGGTGCCGCTCGACCTAGCCGCCCTGGCGTGGCTGCCCGAGCGGGGGCTCCTGGCCCGGCCGGGGCGCACTGCGCTGGCGCTCCTCGCCGCCGAGATCGTGCTGCTGGCGCTGATCTGCCAGCCGCTCTTCCTGCCCCTTATGGGCTGGCTCGAGCCGCCCAGCGGCGTCGTCGGCTTTCGCGCGCTGCCGACGCCGGCGCTCGTGGTCTTCGGTCTGGCGGTCCTCGTCATCGCGGGCCGCGCCACCCGGCAGGCGACGGCGATCGAGAGCGGCGCCGTGTGGACGCTGGTCGCGACATTCCTGGCCTTCTGCGCCGGCGGCGGCGGGCTCGACTCCAGCCTCTACTTCGCCACCGGCGGTCTCATCCTCGTCCTCTCGCTCATCGAGACGTGGCACGGCATGGCCTACGACGACGACCTGACCGGCCTGCCGGCCCGGCGCGCGCTCAACGAGGCCCTGACCCGGCTCCGCGGCGTCTACACCGTGGCCATGGTCGACATCGATCACTTCAAGCGCTTCAACGACGAGCACGGCCACGACGTGGGCGATCAGATCCTCCGCATGGTCGGCGCGCGCGTGGGCGAGGTGCGCGGCGGCGGCCGCGCGTTCCGCTACGGCGGTGAGGAGTTCGCGGTGCTCTTTCCCGGCAAGTCGGTCGCGCAGACGCACGAGCACCTGGAGGAACTCCGCCGCGCGATCGAGGCGGCGCCCTTCACGCTGCGCTCGCCCAGCCGGCCGCGCCGCCGGCCGGAGTCGCCGCCCGCGGCCGGCCCGCGTCAGCGCATCATCGTGACGGTCAGCATTGGCGTGGCCGGCTCCAACGGCCTGGCGCGCAAGCCCGAGGACATCGTGCAGGCGGCCGACGAGGCGCTGTATCGCGCCAAGCAGGCCGGACGCAACCAGGTCCAGGCCTAGCCTGATGCCGCGCCGCTGCCTCGTCTCGCCGCTGGCGACGTGGTTCGCAGGGCCAGCGGCGGTCACGCGCTTCCGGCGACGCCGACTCTCCCGTGCCCCGGTCGTGCTCCCGGCCCGCAACGGGGCCTGGCGGGCCATCGCCCCCGACTTCACGACGACCATCGCCATGGCCCGGGCGGGAGTGCCGTTCCAGATCGCCGCCGAGCGGCGCTACGACCGGACCGGCGATCCCCGACGGCTCGGCCCGGCCCTGGCTGCCGGCGCGACGGTGTTCTTGCCGCAGGTCCACCAGGTGTTGCCGAGGCTGATGCGGCTGATGGTGGCGCTGCGCGCGGGTCTGCTGGGGCCGCTGCGCGAGGAGTGCTCGTTCCTGTTCGCCGTCGAAGGGCGCGGCCGGCAGGGGATGGGTCTGCATCACGACGGCCCCGTCGACGCGTTCTGGCTTCAGCTGGAGGGCAGGCGCACCGTGACCCTCGGCCCGCCGGTGAAGCCGCGCACACCGGCTGATCTCGACCCGCGGCAAGCGCGGACCACGGGCGCCTGGCGGACGCTGGAGCTGGCACCCGGGTCACTCCTCCACCTGCCGCCGTGGACGCCGCACGACGTGGTCTGCCACGACCGCTCGCTCGCGCTGTCGCTCACGTGGCGGGCTCTCAACGCCTGCGGCCGTCGGGCCACGCCGGCCGCGCGACGCGCTGGACTCGCGGCCTGGGACGTCGTGTCCGGGCGAGTCGACGCGGTCCCGGCGGCGTCACGCTCGCGGCTGTGGACACAGGTCCCGGCGGTCGTGGGGCCGCGCGGAGGGTCCGGGTTCTCCCTCGTCACCCCGGATGGAAACCTCCGCCTGCCCGCGTCTACCCATGCAGTCAGCCTACGGCTCGCGTCGATGCCCAGCCTGATGGCTCCGATCACGACGCGAGGGCGTACCGCGCTGGCGCCGTTGATCGAGCACGGAATCGTGGGCCCCCAGGAGTTGCCGCTTCGGATTGTTCCGGACGACGCGCGTGCGCTGGACGGGTGGCGTTTCGGCTAGAAACTAAGACGCGGTGGAGGTGCTGGGCCGGCGGTGACGCCGACCACCGCGCCGCGAGCGGCGACGACGTTGCGAGTCATCCCGCTCGCCGCCTCCGGTCGGGGCGGGTGCCGCCTGGTGCGTCCGGGGCGGCTGGAACTCGCGGGCGCGCTGCTGGGCGGCCTCGACCTCGGCGCGACGCTCGTCCAGCGGTCGATCGACGCGGCGGTTGCCGTCCACCTCGTCGACTTCGTCCGGCTCGATCGGCTTCTCCGGCTCGTCATCCCGGTAGAGCGGCGCCGGCACCGGCATCGCGGCCAGGATCTGGGCCGGCGTCGGCTCGGGCCGCTGATCGTCGACCAGACGCTCGCCACCCACCAGGGTGATGTGCCCGGACCGGCTCACCGCCAGCTCGCGCAGCCGGCGCAGGCGCGTGATGAGCCGCGGCGAGCCGGGCGGGCGACTAAAGCCGCGTGCCTTGAGCGCGTTGGCGAGTGCGTCCAGCGTGACGGCCCCGCTCGGCGAGGTGGCGATCAGATCACGCGCCACCCCGAGCAGCTCATCGTGCGGCGCGGTGTGCGCCTCGCCCGAGGCTACGGCCGCGGCCGGCACCGGCTGGACCACAGGCGAGGGTATGGATGCCGCTGCCACCGGCGTCTCGCGCCGGGGGCCGCCCCGCCCGCCTCGGCGGCCTCGTCGCCGGCGCCCGCCATAGGGATCGGCCCTCGGCGCCTCGACGGCGGCAACCGGGGCCGGCTCCATCTCGCGCGACTGGCCGGTCAGGCCGCGATAAGACATGCGGCGGAAGGCGACCCCGAGGCCGGTGGCGACATCGCCGACCGCGTCGAAGGCTCGATCGTCGGAGATGATCTCCAGGATGTCGCCGGGGCGGGCGGTGCCCAGCCACACGCCGGCCCCCACCGCGATGCGCAGGTCGCTCCAGTCCTTCACACCCACCGAGGGCGCGCTGTGCAGGAGCTGGGCGCCGTGCCCGGCCAGCAGACGGGCGGTGTCGTGACCGATGACCCGCCAGTTGCCCACGGCCACGAAGTCGGTGCGGCGACCCAGGCGGTCGACCGCGAGGTGGTCGATGACGCGGGCGATGTGCTGGACCCGGCTCGTGTTCTCGACGTCGAAGAAGATGGCCCGCCGGGTCGTCGGCAGCGGGCGCTCAGGTTCGGGGGGTCGCGCAGCGGCCCGGGCAGCAAAGGCGATCTCGGGGGTCACGACGGGGATCTCGGGAACGGGCTCCGCGTCTGGCTCGACGATCGCCGCGGCGACGGGCGGGACCGGGATCGGCTCGGCCGGGGTCTCGACGACAGGCGGCGCGGCGGCGCGCTTGGAGGCCGGCCGTCGCCGTCTCCCGCTTTGCCGCCGCTTGGAGCTCTTCTTCTTGGGTTCGGTCACTTCGTTCGGATGCGTCGCGTCGAGCGTACCACGGAAGCCGCCGGCCGGCTCGCCCACGTGGCCTCCACCGCCGCCGCGGTGTAGGATGCGGCGCCATGACCGAGCCGCGGCAGCCAACCGAAGCAGATCTCCGATTCGCCCTCGTCCGGCACCGCTACGGTGACCGGCTGACCCCCGAGCAGCTCGAGGGAGTACGTCAGGCCGTCGAGGCCATCGTCGAGCAGGTGGCCGCCCTGCGCGCCGTGCGGCTGAGCAACGCCGACGAGCCGCTGCACCGCTTCATGCCCTTCCGCGCCGACTGATGAACCCCGCCTTCCGTCCGGTGCGGGAGCTGGCCGAGGCCGTGCGCACCCGCCAGGTGTCCCCAGTGGAGCTCGCCGAGACGTTCCTCGACCGCCTGGAGCGTCTGGGGCCGCGCTACAACGCGGTCGTCACGGTGACCCGACAGCGCGCCCTGGTCGAGGCCCGTCGCGCCGAGGGAGAGATCGCGGCCGGTGGCTGGCGGGGGCCCTTGCACGGCATCCCGTACGGAGCCAAGGATCTGCTGGCCACGGCTGGCGGTATCCCGACCAGCTGGGGCGCGGCTCCCCTGCGCACCCAGACCTTCGACGCCGACGCCACGGTGGTGCGGCGGCTGGAGCAGGCCGGGGCAGTGCTGGTCGCCAAGCTCGCCATGGTCGAGCTGGCCGGCGGCATGGGCTACCGGCAGCCGAACGCCACGTTCACCGGCCCCGGCATCTCGCCGTGGGGCGCCGACGCCTGGAGCGGCGGCTCCTCCAGCGGCTCGGGCTCAGCCGTGGCGGCCGGCCTCGTCCCCTTCGCCATCGGCTCGGAGACCTGGGGCTCGATCCTCTCGCCGGCGGCCAATTGCGGGGTGACCGGACTGCGCCCGACCTACGGCCGCGTGAGCCGCCACGGCGCGATGGCGCTCTGCTGGACGCTGGACAAGCTGGGCCCGCTGGCGCTGACGGCGGACGACTGTGGACTGGTCCTGGATGCGATCGCCGGGCCCGACCCGCACGACTCGACCGCCGTCCACCGGCCATTCCGATACGACGCGGCCGGCATCGACAGCCGCCGGTTCCGGTTCGGTGTCATCCGCGACGTGGCGGCGACCGCGGAGGAGCCGGTGCGGCTTGCCTTCGAGCGCTCGCTCGATGTCCTGCGCAAGGTCGGGACGGTGCAGGAGGTGACGGTCGCCGATCTGCCCTACGAGGCGATCACCCGCACGATCCTGATGGCCGAGGCGGCCAGCGCGTTCGAGGACATGATCGAGAGCGGCGCCATCGCCGGCCTGACGGCGCCCGAGGACCGCTTCGCGCCCTATGCCCGCGACGTCATCCTGGCCAAGGACTACATCCGCGCGCTCCGGCTGCGCGCGCACGTCGTCCGCGAGGCCGACCGGGTGCTGGCCGGCCTCGATGCGCTCGTCGCCCCCGGCCGGCCGGCCGTGGCCTCGCCGCTCGATCGCGAGTTTCGCAGCGCCGCCCGCGGCAACCTGCCCGATGTGATGGGCGCCATCGGCAACGCCGCCGGCCTGCCGGCGATCGCAGTACCCAACGGCCTCACCGCGAGCGGGCTGCCCACCAGCCTGCAGTTCATGGGTCGAGCCTGGGAGGAAAACACGGTCGTCGCGGCGGCCCGGGCCTGGCAGGCCATGACCGACTACCACCTGCACCACCCCCCCGAGGTATCCTAGCTACCATGACCACACGAGCCAGCGACCCCGTCGAATCTCTCCTGTCCAGCCGCGCCCGGATCGGGTGGGGCGTGTCCGTCGCGACCCCGCGGCCCTCGATGAGCGCCCTGTACGAGTTCGGCGGCGGCTACCCGGATCCCGTCTCGTTCCCCTACGAGGGCATGGTCGAGGCGACCGCCGACATGATGCAGGCCGAGGGCGCGGCGGCCATGACCTACGGCGAGCCGCAGGGCTACCGGGCGCTGCGCGAGCTGATCTGCCACAAGTACGAGCGGTTCGAGGGCTTCAAGGCCACGCCCGAGAACATCATCGTGGCCAACGGCTCCGGCCAGGCGCTGGCCCTGGCCTTCAGTGCCTTCATCGACCCCGGCGACGTGGTCATCGCCGAGGCTCCAACCTTCTCCGGCTCGCTGAACACCATCCGCCGCCATGGCCCCGAGATCCTCACGGTGCCGGTGGACGACGACGGCATCGTGACCTCGGCTGTGCGCGAGCACCTGGTCGCCCTGCGCAGCCAGGGGCGGACGTGCAAGCTGATCTACACCATCGTCAACTTCCAGAACCCGGCCGGGCCCAGCCAGTCGCTGCGGCGCCGCTACGAGCTCATCGAACTGGCCCACGAGTTCGGGACGATGATCCTGGAGGACGACGCCTACGGTGAGCTGCGCTTCGAGGGCGAGACGCTGCCGCCGCTCTTCGCACTCGATCGGGGCAGCCGGGTCGTCCGGGCCGGTACGCTGTCGAAGATCCTCGGTGCGGGTGTGCGGATCGGCTGGCTGTGCGCCCCGACCGAGCTCGTCCCCGCCTTCCAAGGCTTCCTGTTCGGCGGCGGCGTGAACCCGTTCATGTCGCGGGTGGCCACCTACTACCTGCGTGAGAATCTGGTCCCGCACGTCGAGCGATTGATCGGGGTGTACCGTGCCAAGCGCGACGCCATGCTGCGCGGCCTGGACGAGGGGCTGGCCGGCACCGACTTCACGGTCAGCCGTCCCGAGGGCGGTTTCTTCCTGTGGATACGCCTGCCGACCGGCACCGACACCAAGCGCCTCTCCGAGCTGGCCGTGCAGGCGCGCGTACAGTACACGCCGGGCCAGGCGTTCTTCGCCAACGGCGGCGGCGAGAACTACATCCGGCTGGCATTCAGCTACGAGTCGCCGGAGAAGTGTTACGAAGGCGCCAAGCTGCTCGCCGGCGCCATCGTCGGCGCCCGGAGCCGCTGACCCCAGGCGATGGCGGCCGACGGCGGACCGTCCCGCCGGCTCCTCGACCGCCTCGCCTCGGCTCGTGCCCGGCACCGCGAGCGCCACCGGCCGTCGGGGTTCGGCTTCGCCATCGGAGACAGCATCCGTTACCTGGACGCCGCCCACTGGGACGCGGCGTGCGCCGGACAGTCCCTGTTCCTGCAGCGCCGATATCTCCAGGTGCTCGAGGAGGCCGGCCCCGACAACCTGACCCCCCGCTACGCGCTGATCTTCAGTGGCCGCGAGCCCGTGGCCGCCGTCGTCATGCAAGTCGCGACCGTCTCCGCCGCCCGCCTGCTCAAGGCCGGACGTTCGACCGAGCGCAGCCGTCTGCGGCGGGCACTGACCCCGGCGGTTCGCCGGGCCGGCGAGGCAGTGCGCGAGCGGGTGCTGGTGTGCGGGAACTTGCTGTCCTGGGGCCCTCACGCGGTCGGCTTCGCTCCGGGCGAGGCACCGGAATCGATCTGGCCAGGCGTCGCCGAGGCCATCTACAGGGTGCGCCGGGCCGAGCGGCTCTCGGGCCAGGCGGACTTCGCGCTCGTCAAGGACCTGTCGGCGCCCGAGATGGAGCAGGCCTCGGCACTGCGCCGTTTCGGGTACCGGCCTGTAGAGTCCGACCCCAACATGGTGCTGGCGCTGCCGGCGACGTGGCGTGGATACGACGACTATCTGGCGAGCCTGAACGCCAAGTACAAGAACGCCGCCCGGAGGATCCAGAAGGACCTCGCCCAGGCCGGGTGCGTGATCGAGCGACTCGACGACATCGCCGGTCACGCCGACCGGCTACACGCCCTCTTCCTCGACGTGCTGCGCAATGCGGCCGTGCGGCCGGTGACGCTGCCCCCGGGCTTCTTCCCCGCGCTGGCCGAGGCCGTCGCCGATGACTTCCGATGCCTGGTGGTACGGCGCGAAGGCGAGATCGTCGGCTTCATCAGCATGCTGCGCGATGGCGAGACCGCGGTCGCCTACTACGTTGGCTTCGACCGCCAGAGTGGTGTCGGCAACACCGTCTATCTGGGGCTACTGCACGCGGTCATCGGCGAGGCGCTCCGGCTGGGATGCCGGCGGATCTCGTTCGGTCGCACGGCGCTCGAGCCCAAGTCTGGCCTCGGGGCGCGGCCCGAGCGGCTCTGGTTGTGGACCCGCCATCGGGTCCCGGCCGTGAACGTGGTACTGCGACAACTCCTTCGGGTGGTGCCCCACGGTGAGGCGCCCGATCGTAATCCGTTCAAGATCGACGACTGACCCGGCGCCCCAGGCCGATGGAGCAGCCAAAACGCGTCGAGTATCAATGCGTTGCGGCGACTCGGGGGCGGCCGATGCGCGACTGACACGGCCCGGCCACGGCGTGGGTCAGTCTGGCGCACGTCGTGTCACTTCGCGCCAGCCCTAGCACGTGTCTCAGCCGAATCAGGCGAAAATCGTCCTGGCACCTGCCTTGCGAAGATCGCGTCGATCATGCGATCCCGTGCCCAACTGACCACGCCACGGCTCCACGTCCCGCTGTCACGTCTGGCCCTGTGCGTCGACTGCGAGGTCACCTTCGAGATCGGCCCCGAGCAGTGTCCCGCCTGCGGTAGCGAGACCTGGTCGGCCCTCTCGCGATTTATCGGCAACGCCTCCGAGAAGGCGATCGTGCGCGCCGTGCACGCGCTCGTCGAGGAGGCGCACGGCATCGCGACAGGCCACGAGAGCCCGCGTCATTTGCTGATCGTCTCCCGGCAGCAGCCCAAGCTTTTCCAGATGCTGCAGCGCGAGCTCACCGACAATCCGGCCGTGACCGTCATCCAGGACCGGCGCGGCACCGCGCCCCCGAACGTCGGCCGCATCCCGAACCAGCGCTGGCGCAACGTCGACCACCAGATCCGCGCGCTCGGCTGGGCCATCGTGCGGTCCGAGGCATCGGGCAGCCGTGCGGTCGCCGGCGCTCGTGAGGCCGCCCGCTAGCCCTTCCGTCCCCCCGGGCCTCCCGTGACGTGCCGCGTGTTGACCCTGCACGCGGCGGCGGCTACCCTCGGCGCCACTGGAGGTATGCGATGACCCAGGTAACCCGGCGGCGATTCCTCCGCACCAGTGGGCAAGCCCTGATCGGCACGGTCGGTGTCCTCGGCCGGGCGCCGGCGAGCTGGGCGGCCCGCGAGCTGAGCCTCCTCACGGCGGTGAACTACGCGCCCGCGTCGGACGCCAAGCTCGACGAGCTGGCCAAGCGGTTCACGAAGGCCACCGGCGTCGTCGTCCGCAGCAACAAGATCCAGAGCGTGCAGATGCCCGCCAAGCTCTCGGCCGAGGTGATGTCCCGCTCCGGCCATGACATCGTCGGTCTCGAGATGCACTACCCGTGGCTGTTCCAGCCGGGGCTGGCCGACGTCTCCGACATCTGCGCGGACCTGGCCCGTAAGCACGGCGAGTGGTTCCCGTTCCTCAAGGAGCACGCGAGCATCAAGGGGCAGTGGCTGGGCGTGCCCTATCTGTTCAGCTCGTTCCCGGGCAGCCACCGCATCGACCTGTTCGAAAAGGTGGGCGAGCCGGCACCCGACACCTGGGACGACCTGCTGCGGGCGGGCCGCAAGCTGAAGAAGCTCGGCCACCCGGTCGGGATCGCCATCAGCCAGACCACCGACTCGGTCACCACGCTGTACTCGATCCTGTGGTGCTTCGGCGGCAAGGACGTGGCCGAGGACGGCAAGACGATCGCCATCAACTCGAAGGAGACCGAGGCGGCGATCGAGTACGTCCGCGCCCTGTATGCCGAGGCGATGGACCCGTCCGTGCTGTCCTGGGACAACGCCTCCAACAACATGTGGCTGAACTCCGGGAAGGGGTCGTGGATCCACAACCCGATCAGCCATTACGTGGTCGCCAAGCAGAACAAGCTGCCGATCGCCGACGTCACCGGCTTGCATGCCTCCCCGGCCGGGCCGGGCGGCCGTCACACGGTGGGCGTGCCGCGCAGCCTCGGGATCTGGAAGTTCAGCAAGAACGTCGACGTCGCCCGCGAGTTCCTGCGCTGGTTCTTCGAGCCGGCCCAGTACCACGAGTGGGTCGTGTCGGGCGACAACTACAACCATCCCGTGTGGCGCGACATGGAGAACCACCCGGTGTGGGACATCGACCCGAAGTACAAGCCGCTCAAGAGCGTCGTGCAGTACTCGCACCTGTACGGGTGGCCGGCGCCGCCCGACGAGCGCATCCAGCTGGTGACGAACAGCTACGTCATCCCCAACATGTTCGCCCGGGTCGTCACCAACGCGGCCAAGCCGAAGGAGGCGATCGTCTGGGCCGAGACGGAGATCAAGCGGATGTTCGAGCGGTAGGCCGCCCGCCGGTGGACGACGTCCCCGTCATCGACCTCACGCCCGCCCGGGCGGGTGGCGCCGCCGACCGGGCTCGGGTGGCGAGGTCGATCGATCGGGCCTGCGTCGAGATCGGCTTCTTCGCGATCACGGGCCATGGTGTCCCCGCCGCGGTGGGGGCGGGGCTGCGCCACGCCGCCCACCGGTTCTTCACCCTGCCGACCATGGTCAAGCGGCAGGCGACGCCGGCCGACGAGCGCACGCCGCGCGGCTACCATGCCCTCGGTGGCGAGGCCCTGTCGGCGGCCAACGACGACGTGGCGCCGCCCGACCTCAAGGAGTTCTACCACGTGGGTCCGGTCGACGTCGGCGTCGGCGACTACTACACGGGCGCCCGGGGTCGGCAGTTCTTCCTGCCGAACGTCTGGCCCGACGATCCCGCCGAATTCCGGGCCGCCGCCGTGACCTACTACAGGGCGATGGACCAGCTGGTCGGGCTTCTCATGCGCCTCAGTGCGCTCGGGCTGGGGCTCGACGAGACGTTCTTCGACGACAAGGTGAACCGCTCGATCGGGACCATGCGCCTGAACTACTACCCGCGCCAGGAGCGCCCGCCCCTGCCGGGCCAGCTCCGGGCCGGCGCCCACACCGACTACGGCGGGCTGACGATCCTCAACGGCGAGGACGTGCCCGGCGGATTGCAGGTTCTCACCCGGAGCGGGCGCTGGGTCGACGTTCGCACCGCGCCCGAGGAGTTCGTGGTGAACATCGGCGATCTGCTGATGCGCTGGACCAACGATCGGTGGGTGTCCACCCTGCACCGGGTGGCCAACCCGCCTCTCACCGAAGCCCAGAACCGGGCTCGCCTGTCGATCGCCTTCTTCAATCATCCCAACTGGGACGTGACGATCGAGTGCGTGGCGCCACCAGGGCAGGCCCGTCACGCGCCGGTCATGTCGGGCGACTACCGCGATCTCAAGTACGCGAAGACGGGGCTGGCCCCGACCACGACGGGGTGACGCGCTGATCGCGATCGACCCACGGCCATCCGCTCGATGACCTCCTTCCTCCCGGCGGACGAGGCCCGGCTCTACGCCGAGGCCATCGTCGACGCCGTCCCCCAGTCGCTTCTCGTCCTCGACGCCGACCTGTGCGTGCTGGGTGCCAACCGCGCCTTCTACGACACCTTCGGCGTGCAGGCAGCTGACATCGAACAGCGGTTGCTCGTCGAGCTGGGCGGCCGCCAGTGGAACGTTCCCCGCCTCCTCGAGCTGCTGCGGGGGGTCATCCAGCGCAATGAGACCTTCGACGAGTTCGAGGTGGAGACCGACATCCCCACGCTCGGGCCGCGGGTGATGCTCCTCGGCGGGCGGCCCATCGGTTCCGGCCCCGGGCGCCCTGCCCGCATTCTCCTGATCATCGAGGACGTGACGGAGCCACGCCGGCGGGAGCAGAACGTTCGCCGGCTGCAGCGCATCGAGACGATCGGCCTCCTGGCCGGCGGCGTCGCGCACGACTTCAGCAACCTCCTCACGGTCATCACCGGCCGGGTCGAGATCCTGCTGCGGCGACTGGGCGCGGCCAGCCCCCACACCGTCAGCCTGGGCGTCATCCGCGACACCGCCCTGCGGGCGGCCGAGATGACGAAGCAGCTGCTAGCCTTCAGTCGCCAGCAGATCCTGGCGCCGCGCGTCCTCGATCTGGGCCAGGTCGTGCGGGACCTGGAGCCGCGGTTGCGGGACTTGGTCCCCGGGGACGTCGAACTGACGATCGTGCTGAAGTCCTCGGCCAGCATCCTGGCGGATCCCGGCCAGCTCGAGCACGTGCTCGTCAACCTGGTCACCAACGCGAAGGACGCGATGCCGACCGGCGGCCGCGTGCGGATCGAGACGGCCGACACGCGTCTGGATGCCGCCTTCGTCCGCGATCACGCGGGCGCCCAGGCCGGTCCGGTCGTGCTGCTGGCCGTCGCCGACACCGGCATGGGCATGAGCGCCGAGGTCCAGAGTCGGATCTTCGAGCCGTTCTTCACGACGAAGACCAAGGGCAAGGGCACCGGCCTTGGCCTGGCGACGGTGTACGGGGTGGTCGAGCAGAGCGGGGGGTCGGTCTGGGTCGACAGCACTCCCGGACAAGGCACGACGGTCAAGGTGTACTTCCCGCTGGCGGCCGAGGCCGCCGACGCCGGTGCGCCGGCCTCGCATGTTTGACGGCTTCCGCCGGTTCGACATCGGCACCACCGATCCCCAGGTCACGATCCACGGCGTGGTGGGCGGCGCCGGGCCGCCGCTGCTCCTCCTGCACGGCAACCCGTTGACGCACTTCCACTGGCGCCTGATCGCGCCGCGGCTAGCCGAGACGTTCACCGTCGTGGCCACGGATCTGCGCGGCTACGGCGACAGCGGCAAGCCCCGTGGGCTGCCGGATCACGTCAATTACTCGTTCCGCCGCATGGCGCAGGACCAGGTCGACGTGATGCAGGAGCTCGGCTTCGGACGCTTCATGGTGGCCGGCCACGACCGCGGCGCCCGTACCGCGTATCGGATGGCGCTCGACCGCCCCGCCACGGTCGTCAAGCTCGCGGTGATCGACATCCTGCCCACCCATCACGTGTGGACGCACGTCTCCCGCGAGTGGGCGCTCAATTCCTATCACTGGTCGTTCATGGCGCAGCCCTACGATTTCCCCGAGCGTCTGCTCGCCGGCAAGGAGGAGTACTACATACGGCTCAAGCTCGGCTCCCAGGGCTTCGGCAAGGGCGGGATCAGCGAGGAGGCGCTGCGCGAGTACATCCGCTGCTGTACGCCCGAGAGCATTCACGGGGTGTGCGAGGACTACCGGGCGGGGGCGACGATCGACTATGAGATGGACACGAACGACTTCGAGGACGGACACCGGGTCACGTGCCCGGTGCTGGTGCTCGTCGGCGACCAGAGCCACACCGCCCGGCTGTATGGCTACGAGCAGGCGTGGTCGGCGTACGTGACCGACCTCGTGCGCTGCGTGGCGCTGCCGTGCGGCCACTATCCGGCCGAGCAGGCGCCGGCGGAGACGTTTGTCGAACTTCGCCGCTTCTTCACCGGGTGACCCGGCGCGGCGCCGTCACATGGGCGGCCGGACCCCGTCCTTGCTCACCTGGATGCGACCGGACGCCGTCACCTTGCCGTCGGCGCCTTGCTCGGCGCCGAGGAACACGTACTCGCCGGGCTTGAGCGCCGACCGGTCGGCCGGCACCGCGGTGACGATGGGCGTGCCCTCCGGCACGACGATCTTCTGGGCGCCGTCCTTGTAGGTCAGTGTCAGCTCCCGCCCGCTGGTCGCCTGCACCACCGCCGTCACCCTCGCGTTGGTCATCATCGAGCCCGGCTCCAGATCCCACGGCCGGTGCCCCTCGTTGGGGACCGCCATGTTCGCGGGGAACACGTGTACCTCGAGCGCCGTGAGGGTGCCGTCCGGTCCCGGCTTCGTGGTGGCGCCGACGCCATCCCCGGCCTTGATGTCGGCGAGGTTCACGGCTTGGACAGCCGCGACCACGACCCGGTCGGCCAGCTCGATTCTCACGTCCTTGCCGTCGCGCGTCTTCACCGACAGCACGTTGCCCTCGAACGCCGTGATCGTACCGCGCACCCGCATGGGTACCTGGGCCTCGGCGACACCGCCGGCGAGGACGAGAACGACGAGCAGACTGGTCAGGAACGCTTTCATGAACGCCTCCGGGAGAAAAATTTGCTCAGCGGCCTAGCGCCTTCAGCACGTACCGGTTGTCGAAGATGCTCTCGGGCTCGATCTTCATTCCGGCCGGGACGGCCTCGAATACGCGCATCGTCTCGATGACGCGGGCGACGCCTTCCCGGCTGACGAGCGAGTCGGGCGGGAACGCCTCGCGGGCGTGCTCGAACGACTCGGCGTAGAGCTTCGGGTCGCCGGCCAGCTCCTTGGGAACCAGCTTGGCCAGCTCCTCGCCGGACGACGACGTGATGAGCTTGTTGGCCTTGACCAGGGCGTTCACCATCTTCTGTACCGTGGCGGGCCGCTTGGCGATCACGTCGGGGCGGGTCAGCAGGGTCGTCCCCTGCACTTCGCCGCCCATGGCGTCGAGGGTGCCCTTGCTCGTGAACATGTCGACGAGGGCGAAGCCCTTCCCCTGCTTGAGGAACACCGTGAAGAACGGGTCGACCATCATGCCGGCATGGACCGAATCCTTCTCGATGGCCAGCGGCATGGTGTTGCCGCCGGCGCCGATGATCTTCACCTCGTCCGGCTTCACGCCGCTCTTGGCCAGCAGGAAGCCCAGCACCATGTGGGTCTGCGATCCCGGCGACGTGACGCCCACCGGGCGTCCTTTGAGGTCGGCGAGCGACTTGATCTCGCCCTTGTACTTGTTGGCCACCACGAGGCCCATCACCGGCAGCCGGACGTGCGAGTGGACGGCGACCAGGTCCTTCTTCTGAACCTTGGCCTTGATGGCGTGATCGATGGCGTTGGCGCTGAAGTCGACCGAGCCGCCGATGAGGGCCGACGCGGCCTGGGAGCCGCCGCCCTTGATGTCCAGGATCTCGACGTCGAGCCCCTCCTCGGCGAAGTAGCCCTTCGACTTGGCCAGCGCGGTCGGCAAGTACACCATGAGGGCGACCCCGCCGATGCCGACCGTGACCTTCTCGGCCGCCCAGCTCGCGGGCGGGGCGGCGGCGGCGAGCACCACGAGCACGATCATCACCACCACGATGCGACGCAGAACGCTGTGCATGACATCCTCCCTCTGAGCTGGCGCGCGCCTCATTTCGGAACCGGCTTCCAGTACGAGAACCGCGCGTCCAGGCGCTTGAGGGCGCCGTCGATGGCGATGACGGCTGCCATCAGGACGAGCAACCCGGCCAGCACGCCGGTGGCGTTGAACATCGACTCCGCGTAGGAGATGACGTAGCCCATGCCCTCGTGGGAGCCGAGGTACTCACCGACCACGGCGCCGATCAGGGCGAACCCGACGCTGGTGCGCAGGCTCGAGAAGATCCACGTCAGGGCCGAGGGCAGGAGCACGTGCCGGATCAGATGGCGAGGGTTGGCCCCGAGAACGCGCGCGTTGTTGACGAGGTCGCGGTCCACCTCGCGGATCCCGGTGTAGGTGCTGAAGAAGACCACGAAGAAGACCAGCGAGATGACCATCACCACCTTGGACAGCAGTCCGAGGCCGAACCACAGGATGAACAGGGGCGCCAGCACCACCCGGGGCATGGCGTTGAGCGCCACCATGAGCGGGTCGAAGATGTCGGCCAGCTTCGGCCAGTGGGCAAAGGCGAAGCCGACCGCCACCCCGAGCAGGGTCCCCAGCAGGAAGCCGATGATGGTCTCCTGCATCGTCACGAACAGGTGTCGGAGGATGAACCCGGTCCGGATCCAGTCGAAGATCTGCGCGGCCAGCACGGTGGGCTGGCTGACGAAGAACGGGTCGACCCAGCCCCGACGCGTCGCCACCTCCCAGAGGAGCAGGAACGCTCCCAGGAGGACGCCGCGCCAGAGACGGATCTCAGCCCGGGAGACCGTGGCGGGTCCGCTCGTAGCCAATACGCACCTCGTCCCTGAGGTCCTTCCAGATCGTCTCGTACAGCCGGCCGAAGTCAGGATGGAAGCGGATCTCCGTGACCGAGCGCGGACGCGGCAGGCTGATCGTGTAGACCGCCTTGACCCGGCCCGGCGAGGCGGTCATCACCACGATGCGATCGGACAGCGCGATGGCCTCCTCGAGATCGTGGGTCACGAACACCACCGTGCGCTGCCACTGAGCCCAGATCTCGAGCAGGTCGTTCTCCATGAGATTGCGGGTCTGCACGTCGAGCGCGCCGAACGGCTCGTCCATCAGGACGATCTCGGGATCGTGGACCATCGTCATGGCCAGCGCCACCCGCTTGCGCATGCCCCCCGACAGCTGATGCGGATGATAGCCCTCGAAGCCGGTGAGGCCGATCCGCGCGATCCACTCGGCCACCCGCGGGCGCGCCGAGGCCGCGTCGACTCCGCGGAACAGGAGGGGGAGACCGACGTTCTGGGCCACCGTCTTCCAGGGAAAGATGGCGTCGCGCTGGAAGACGAAGCCGAGCCGTGGATTCACGCCATCGACGGGCTGCCCGTCCAGGCTGATCCGACCCTCGGTGACGGGGACGAGCCCCGCCATGAGACTGAGCAGCGTCGACTTCCCGCACCCCGAGGGGCCCACGATCGACACGAACTCGCCGCCCGCGATCGCGAAGGAGACGTCCTGGACGGCGGTGAACTCCCGGCCCTCGCGCGGCAGCGCGAACCGTCGCGTCACCCCCTGCAGCTCGATGCTGCCCCGGTGATCGTCGCGGGTCACCGGTCCCCCTGAGCGCCGACGAACCCGAGCCTCGAACGCGTGCGTCTCACTTCGTCAGCGTCAAGTCGAGTATCTCGTCGACCGCGGGGGCGGCGTCCAGGCCGGCGATGGCCTGGACCAGCGCGTCGTACCGGGCCGGCGAGATGGGCAGGCCCGGCAGGAACCGCCGGAGCTCGCGGGCATCCCGGGCGAAGTCCCACATCAGCTCCCGGCCGTGGTATTCGCCGGTCACGCGCCGTCCACCGCGCAGCGTGAACGTCAGGCGCGGCGCGAAGCATTCCCGGCCGACCACACCGAGGATCTCGACGCGAGCCTGCAACGACGCCACCCGAGCGGCCACGTCCTCGCCCACCGAGGCGCCGGCGTCTTCGGGATTCTCCACGTTGCGCTCCAGCACCGGATAGTCTCCCGTGACCACCGTGTAGGCGAGCATATAGGCCGTGCGGCCGAACCCGTTGCCGTCGGGCGCCGGGGGGCGCGGAAAGCGCGGGGAGGGATAACGCGTCTCGAGATAGTTCATCTCGAGCGTGATGCCATCGATGGTGTCGTCGTGGAGCTTGTGCTGGGCGGTCATCTCGCTCGCGAGCCAGACCACCGGTTGGTTGAACCCGGGCGTGGGGTAGATCTTGAACTTGACGTCGAGGATCTCCCAGCGCCGGCCGAGGTCGGCGACGACGTCGTCGAGGTTCGCCGCGGTGGCGCCGGTGAAGCT
Source organism: uncultured Candidatus Rokubacteria bacterium (assembly GCA_963827505.1). Lineage (GTDB taxonomy): Bacteria > Methylomirabilota > Methylomirabilia > Rokubacteriales > CSP1-6 > AR5. Next base: position 507,490 of record CAWHBD010000003.1, read on the forward strand.
GTAGCTGAGGTCGCCGCGGTGGCTTCCGGTGAACGCGTTGTAGAAGCCTCCCCGGCCCTCGAGCGCCGTCGCCGCCCCCTGGAAGCCCTGGGCGGCCAGGGTGGCCGCCCACAGGCCGCTCCGGGCCGCCTGGCCCTCGGCAAAGTCGGCGTCGCGCGCGCCGGTGCGCTGCCCCTCGATGAGGCTGCCGGCGAAGCTTGCCGCCAGGGCGATGGCGTGCGTGGTCTGTTCGGCGTCGAGGCCGAGGAGCTTCGCCGTCGTCGCCGCGCAGCCGAGAATGCCGTAGACGGGGCTGGCCCGAAAGCCGTGGGCCGGGGTGGACGGGATAAAGTCACGCGCACACCGGCACTGGACCTCGTAGCCCGCCGCGAGCGCGGTCAGCAGCTCCCGCCCGGTGCGGCCTTCCCCTTCGGCAGTCGCCAGTCCGGCGGGAACGATGAGGACACCGGGATGGGTGAGCATGTGATACGAGTCGCACTGGTTGTTGACCGCCACCGCCACGCCGTTGGCGAAGACCGCGCCGACGCGGGTCACCCGCGCGCCGTCCACCCACAGCGTCGCGCCCTGGCCGGTGCCGACCCGCCGCGGACCGAGCCGCTCCTGCGAGAGCACGGCCTGACGCGCCGCAGCGGGCCGCTCGGAGCTGAAGCCCGCCAGGGCGACGGTGACGGCGTGATTCACCACCGCCTTCGCCTTGTCCACGACCGCGGGCGGCAGCTGCTCGAAGCGCAGGTTGGCGACGAACTCTCCGAGCTGCACGGCGAGCGGACGGGGGGCGGTGGAGGACATGGCGGTCAGTAAGGTACAACATCTCGCGCGCGGGAATCGTCTTCCCCCACGGGCGCCCGATGCGTGCAGCCCCGCGACCGACTAGCGGGATCTGCCGATCGCTCGGGCCCGGAAGGACGGTGACCACACGAACAGGAGGTAGTAGCCATCGCCAGCAAAGCACATCGGACCGAGTGCCATCACGCAGGGGGCACCGGTCGCACGGCGAAACCATCCGTGTCCGTCTGTGGGAGGTTGGCTCCCTAGCGCGGGAAATTCCCGATGAGGGCCTTCTTCATCTCGTGCGCGTTGGCCATGATCTTCGTCCCGCCCTTCGCGTCACTCGTCTTCTTGGACGGCAGGTCTTTCAACCCACGCTTCACAGCAGGTTTGCTCTTGCCGTTCTTCTTCGACTTCATGGGGTGCTCTCCTGTCAGGCCACGTCGTTCGCATAGTCGGTGCCACGCGAGATTGTAGGTCATCTTGTGGAAGCGGGGACGGGCAGCTCGGGCGGCCATGCGGTCACGGAGCCCCCGTGACATCCGCCGTCCTCTGTGGACTTCTGGCACGTCCCAACATGCCCGCCGCACAAGGAGGCGCCGATGCTATTTGTCAGACGTCCTATCCTCGTCGCCGCGACGTTCTTCGCCATCGGCCTTTTCGTAGGGCTCGGCACAACGGCCCAGACGCGAATCGACTTGAGGAACCGGGCGCGTGCCGATCGATACCGGCACGGCTCGGTCCCGTCAGCCTCGACTAGGCGGCCTTCACTTCAATCACCATCGGCGTCGCAACTCGTGGCGCGGGGACCTTCACCTCGAGTATGCCGCTGGCGTATTTCGCCTCGACTTGGGCTGCGTCGACTCCTTCGGGGAGCCGGAAGCTCCGCTCGAAGGCGCCGTACACCATCTCATGGACGAAGTAGTCCTTGCCCGTGGTGTCGTGGTCGGCCTTGCTCTCGCCCTTGACGGTGAGGACATTGTCCATCCAGGACACCTTGACGTCCTTAGGGTCCACGCCCGGTAGGGCGAGCTGGATCACGTAGGTACCGCCCTCAAGCCGCCCCTCCGCGGCCGGACGCCACGAGGACCCTTCATCGGCCTCATCCGTGGCGCGGCCCACGAACTGGTCGAATAGGTTGTCCGTGTCCCGGTGGAAGTGGAACTGCCGGCTCGGGGACCAGCGAAGCATGGTGTTCATGGTGCTCTCCTCTTTCAGTATCTGAGTGCTTAGACAATATAACATATATATTTAATATACTCAGATAATTCCCCGGGTCGATGGCTCGCAGTAGACGCCCGGCCAAGCCAGGCGACTCATTCGCGGATCCTCCCCGCGGCCCCAGGCCGTCGGCACAGCGAACGGTCCTGCGGGGAAGCGGCGCCCTGCTCCGCAGTCCAATCTTCGCCGGCCTAGGATGGTGCGCCGCCTGGCAGGCGTCGAACCTGACGTTGGGGACTGAGCGGGATCCTCGGAGCACTTGAAGACTGACATCGGCCTGCCTGACGGGGGCGTTCAGCGCAAATCAGCGCAAGCCCAAAGCCTTACGGCTTCATGCTTGTCGATGGAAATTGCTACACGGCCGCCTTCGATGCGTCTCAGCCGCTCACGTTGAACGCGAGTTCGATTCCCCAAACGAGACTTGATCGAGCTTGCCGAATTCAAGTGCGCGGTTCATTGCCGGTGACGGAGGTCCCCACCGCCGGCAAATTCGTTGCTTCGCCTCGTAGAATGAGAGCATGGATATTGGGCCGCCCGCTCCGTATCACGCATGACGCTGGACGAGGACGCGATCCGCGCGGTCGTCGAAGGTCGGCATGGTGATCCCTTCGCCGTGCTCGGACCGCACCGCGTCCAGACACCGGATGGCGCGGCCGTGGCGGTGCGCGCGATCGTGCCCGGCGCGGCCGCCGTCCGAATCGTGCCCGCTGACGCACCACCGACCTCGATGGAGCAGCTCCATCCCGTGGGGTTCTTCGAAGCAGTTTTGTCCGACCGGTCCGACCTGTTTGCCTACCGGCTCGAGGTGACGCGGAACGGCCACGTCACCGAGATCGACGACCCCTACCGTTTCCAGTCGCTGCTGAGCGATTTCGATCGGCATCTCCTGGCCGAGGGCACACACCACCATGCCCACGAGAAGCTCGGCGCCCACCCGGCCATCCTCGACGGCGTGACCGGCGTCGCCTTCGCGGTGTGGGCGCCGAGCGCGCGGCGCGTGAGCGTCGTAGGAGATTTCAATGACTGGGACGGCCGGTGTCATCCGATGCGTCTTCATCCAGCCAACGGCATCTGGGAGATCTTCGTGCCGGGGCTGGGGAAGGACGAGCGTTACAAGTTCGAAATCCGCGGCCGCGCCGCAGAGCCGCTCGCACTGAAATCAGACCCCTATGCGCTCGCCTTTGAGGCGGAGACGCCGCGCACGGCGTCCGTCGTCGCGACTCTCGACGACTTCCGGTGGCGCGACGAGGCCTGGCTCGCCGAGCGGGCCCGACGCCAGCTGCTTCGCGAGCCGCTGTCGATCTACGAAGTGCATCTCGGTTCGTGGCGGCGCGTGCCCGAGCAGGGCGATCGCTTCCTCGACTATGGCGAGCTGGCGGACCAGCTCGCGGACTACGTCATCGAGATGGGCTTCACGCACGTCGAGCTCCTGCCCGTGATGGAACACCCGTTCTACGGCTCGTGGGGCTATCAGACGATCGGCTACTTTGCCCCCTCGCGTCGCTACGGCAGCCCACGGGAATTCATGGCCTTTGTCGACCATCTCCACCGTCGCGGCGTCGGCGTGATCCTCGACTGGGTGCCGGCGCACTTCCCGCGTGATCCGCACGGGCTCGTCTACTTCGACGGCACTCACCTCTACGAGCACGCGGACCCGCGGCAGCGCGAGCATCCCGACTGGGGCACGCTCATCTTCAACTATGGACGCAACGAGGTCGCGAACTTCCTGCTTGATAGCGCGCTCTTCTGGCTGGACCGCTATCACGCCGACGGTCTCCGGGTCGACGCCGTCGCTTCCGCGCTCTACCTCGACTACTCGCGCAAGCCGGGCGAGTGGATACCGAACAAGTTCGGCGGGCGAGAGAACCTCGGCGCCGTCGCCTTCTTCCGCAGCATGAACGAGGTCGTGCACGGCGCCCATCCCGGCGTGTTCGTCGCCGCGGAGGAGTCGACCTCGTGGCCGATGGTCTCACGTCCAACGTACCTTGGCGGCCTCGGCTTCGGGTTCAAGTGGAACATGGGGTGGATGCACGACGTCCTCGACTATATGAGCCTCGATCCCGTGCACCGGAAGAACCACCACAACCGGCTGACCTTCGGCCTCCTGTACGCCTGGACGGAGAACTTTGTGCTACCGCTCTCGCACGACGAGGTCGTGCACGGCAAGCGCTCGCTCCTCGCCAGAATGCCGGGCGACAACTGGCAACAGTTTGCCAACCTTCGCGCCCTCTACGCGTTCATGTGGACGCACCCTGGCAAGAAGCTCCTCTTCATGGGTGGCGAGATCGGGCAGCGGCGCGAGTGGAACCACGACCGGAGCCTCGACTGGCATTTGCTCGGCGAGGGCCCTTACCACCGCGGGCTCCAGCGGCTGGTGCGCGACCTCAACCGACTCTACCGACGCGAGCGCGCGCTCCACGAACTCGACGCCGACCCCGCCGGGTTCGCGTGGATCGACTGTGCCGACTGGGAACAGAGCGTGGTGTCGTTCGTGCGACGCGCCCGAGACGCCGGCGACTTCGTCCTCGTCGTTTGCAACTTCACGCCGGTGCCACGCCACTCCTACCGGGTCGGGGTCCAGTGGCCAGGCTATTACCGAGAGCTGATCAACAGTGACGCGGGCGAGTATGGTGGCAGCAACCTCGGCAACGCGGGCGGCGCGTGGGCCGAGCCTGCGCCGTGGCAGGGACAGCCGCACTCGCTCACGCTCACGTTGCCCCCTCTCGCCGTTCTGGTGCTGAAGCCGTCCTAACCGGGCGTCCTAGTGACGCGAGCGATAGACTTGGTATAGGCGGATGAGACGCCCACGCCGGGTTGGTCCAGCGCCAGGCGGCGCAGCGGCGGTTCCTGGAAGACTGAGACGGGAGCCACCGGGGGATCTCGGGCGTGATCTCCGTCTCGTCCGCCCACAGTTTGGTACAAGGACGGCTCGGTCCCGTATCCCAAGACAGGCTACACTTCGCTCACGCTGAAGTCTCAGTCGATGCCGAAGTCGAAGACCTCGACCAGGTTCGGCTGGCCGCGGATCACCGCGACGAATCCGTACTCGCCCGGCGCCAGCGGCTGTTCGGGCCGCAATCTATTGGTGCCACCTGGCCCGGCCTCTGAGAGCAGCTTGATCGCATACTTGGGGTCCACGCCGTCACGGAACTTGACTCCGCCCCAGCCCCAGCCATCGTTCTTGCTCATCGGCAGGTTGCGATCCCGCTTGCCGGGCTTCAGCTTGGCGAGGATCCACTGCTCGGCGGGCAGCATCGTGGAGAACACAGGCTCCTTCTCGGTGATGCGGTACTCCGCCTTCGGGGTGGGCAGGACCACCTCCTGACGGGAACCTACGAAGGGCGCGGCGCTCATCTCCTTGCTGCCGTGGATCGGCTTGAGGAGGGTCTCGCCGCCACCCTTGACATGGGCGATGGTTGGATCGCCCGCCGCGGCGGGAGCGGCTGCCGCCGGAGTCCCGGGTGCCTTCACCATGGCCTCGATCACCTTGTCCGGGACGCCGGCCTTCTTGAGCTTGATCAGCCCGTCCGTCGACGTGTCGAACTTGCGTTCAGCGGCCGCCGTGGAGCCGATCTTCTGTATGACCACCGACTCCGGCAGGCCCGCCTTCACGAGGCCGATGACGCTGTCGTTGGTAAGCACTTCTTGCGCCAAAGCGTTCTGCTCGGCTCCCACCCCGGCCAGGACAAGTGCCAAGCCGAGAACGAGGGCAAGACGCGTCCACATTGCGAATCCCATGACCGCCCCTCCTGCCGGAATTGACGTGGGAAAAAATATAGCACGCAGGCCCGTGTGAAACCCTCGTCGTATAGCAACGCTCACCTGTCGACGAGATGATCGAAGCGGGCGTCTGCCCGCCCCGGAAGGAGGAGGATGAGATGAAAACGAAGACGACGTGGTCCCGACGCGCGACAGGCAGGACGAACCCGACGAGATGGCGCATGGGTCCTTTTGTAACGCGCGTCCCGGCCAGACGGGCCCGGTGACTACCGAGGCCGTTACTCATTGCTCGGGAGCAAGTGTGTGAGAGGATTGGCTCCCCGTAGTCGACACGTATCGAACCCTTTGCCTGGCCCCACCTCCCGAGATTCGAAGGCTTTTCGAGCAGTTGGAGACGCTCCTCCGGGCCGGTTGAGGCGCGGTCCGGAGCGGCCCCGCCTCGCGCCCACGCAGGGATGGCGCTAAACCAGAGTAGCAGCGAGGCCAACAGCAGCATGCCGCGTAGTGCCCGGCGCGCATCTCATAGCGCGTCGCCACCCGCCGGTGCTGCTTGAGCCGATTGACGAGCCGCCCGACCGGTTGCGCTCGCGGTACGCCGCACGGTCGAACGGCGCGTGGCGCACCGTCGTTAGGCGCTGATCGCGCCTCGAGCACGCGTGCCCAGATGCCCACCGCGGTCCACCGGCGGAAGCGGCTCCCCGGAGTCGTCCACGGCCCGAACCGCTCGGGCAATGACGTAGGTGGCCTTGGGTATCTTTGGCTCTCGTTGGGGGCGACTTCCTGGGGGCCACTCCTGCGGCCAAACCGCTTATCCTTCAAGGTCACGAGATTTCCCGCCTCACCGATCCGCATCTCATCGCCAGCGGCCTCGACCTAGTCCTATTGCTCCCTGACGCGACGCAACATATGGTGCGGTGGCCAGGGCCGTCGTTTCCTCAGCGAAGGAGGCCGACCGTGAACGACAACGCGTAGACGAGCCCCGGCCGAGCGGCGCGCTTCTCCTCGTCCTGATTTACCTGGCGGTCCTGGCGGCGTTCTCGATCAACACCTAGCTGCGGATCCGGCGGAGTTGAGCCGTGGCCACGCGGGCCCGAACATCCACGCGGGCGTCAAGTACATCCGATTCATGATCGACCAGTATTACAAGGACGAGCCGATGACCGACCTCGACAAGGGGCTCTTCGCCTTCGCCTCCTACAATGCCGGGCCCAACCGCATTCGCCAGCTCCGGTCGGAGGCCGCCAAGCGCAGCCTCGATCCCAACGTCTGGTTCGACAACGTGGAACGGCTGGCCGCGGAGAAGATCGGGCGTGAGACCGTGACCTACGTCAGCAACATCTCGAACGAGAAATGGCTCCGCGCTTTGCCGCTGGCCCTGGGGTGGTCGTCCGCAGCCTTCCCCACACCTCGGCTCGCATGTAGTGCCAGGCTGGCGGCTCGTAGAACTCCGCGAGCCGGTCGGAGTAGAGGCTCCTCGATCATCTCGCCCACCCAGGAGTGGAGTGCCCGGCGCCGCTGCCTCAGCAGGGCTCTCGTAGGCCACGTGCGTGGTGGGTCAGGGTGTGCTTGGACATGTAGGCGAGCTCTGTGTAAACCGACTCCCCGCAGATCAGCGGTCACGATGGCGACCTGAAACGGAATCCGCCCGTCGATCGACGAGCGCCTTATCGTTTCTCGCCAGTGCGTCGCCGCCGAGGGCCGGCTCAGAACACCTTCATCAGCCCCCCGAGAACCTGGAAGTCAAACGCCTTCGGACTGGTCACGGGCACCTCGACGCCGCCCAGCAGGTACCAGTTCGCTCCCAGGTGGGTGCGGAAGCCGGGCGTCAATGTGAAGACGGTGTCCTTCGGCCCGCTGTCGATCGGCTGTCTGAGATTGCCGGACACGTAGAAGACGAGATCGCCGAACGGCGCGAGGTTGTGCGGCGTGAAGTAGTAGCCGGCGGCGAGGTTCGCGATGAACTCCTGGCGGGTTCGATCGCTCTCGGTGTAGGGAAGCGCGAAGCCGGCGCCTCCACGCAAGACGAGCTTCGACCACGCGTTCCACCAGAACTCCCACGTCGGGGTCACGGCCGCGAATTCGTTGCCGTTGTCCTCGGAGCCGGTCGGGACGCGGAACGTGACGTTGAATGACTGGGTGAAGTCGCGGCTCTCCGAGATGAGGAAGCGGGGCGTGAGCTGGAGGTCCCCGAAATTCGTGCTGTAGTCATTGTCCGATCCAGCCCGGTTGGAGACGATGAACGGTACGTCGAGCCTCACCTCGAACCGGGCGCTGAAGGGCGCGTAGAGGGTGAAGCCGCCGCTGTACTGATTGCCGTTGTCGTGGAAGTCCTCGGCGAAGCCGAAGGTCGCGACGCCGAGGCGGTAGAACACCCCATCGAAGGCGTTCAGCCAGCCCTGTCTCGGCGCTCCGCCTCGGCCCGGAGGCGGACTGGTCCACGGTCGGTTCCAGCCCTCGCTGAAGAAGGTGCCCGCCGAGAGAGGCTGCCACTTCGAAGGCTCGGCATAGACGTCACCGAAGAGCGATTCGCCGGCGGTGTCCAGCAGTGTGTAAGACGCGGGCGTTGGCGGCTGGGCCAGTGCGGAACTGGCCGTCAGCGCAACTGCGACCACGATCGCGGCGAACGTTCGCATGACGGACCCCCTATCCGTGTCGCCCGCTCACATCTGCGACCCTCACCGGCCGCACGAGCCCGGGCAGGCCCCACAGCGTTACCGCGGGTCAGTGTCAGGGCACGGGACCCGCATCGCCATTGGACCTTGGTCCCATCCGCGCCGGTCGGCGGGCCGGCCGGATGGGACCAAGGGCTACTCGGGCACGACCGAAGGCCAATTGCCTCCGCCGCCTCGGGCGAACGCTCGCCGGGCACAGCATGCCGCCGGAGGAAGGGATCCCTTTGCTCGGCGGGCTGCTGTCGCTTCCCCGGGCTGGTCTCGAACCAGCGACTTCCTGATTAACAGACGAGGGCCGGCGATGAGCCGGTCCTCAGTCTTTCTGCATGGTTCTGCCTAACCTCGCGCGCGGGCTTGAGTTCCCGTTGCTCGCCTAGAGGACTGACGCGGACCCTCGGCGCCCCAGAGGACTGAAGTCGTGCCCGGTGAAGGGGTCGTTTAGCGCAAATCAGCGCAAACGAGCGAGCGCGATCGCCGTCCTGATCGTATGGCCGCATAGTCGCGCCGATCGGCCATCACGGTCAAGGCAGTGGACTTGAAATGGGGCTGAGCCTTGTTGCTCCGGACTACTCCATATCACTCGGGATCACGTCGGCTACTTTTTGGCGCGGACTTACTGAGTGCGCCGCCTAGAGTCGAGTGATCCGCTGTGATACCAACTGACCCGAAGTGAGCCCCTGAACTTCGACGGAACTTGAACGCTCGCGGCCCGACGAATGGGGCCCCCTTTCGCGGGTACCCGGGTGGCCAGGTCCTGCGGGTGCCCGCGTGCGCGCATCCGTCCCAGTGCGGTCGTCACACGTTCTCCAGGGGCCCCAGCTTGCCTCTGAAGGGTCTGGGCTGGCCAGGCTAGATGTACGCGAGTCGATGGGGCCCCCTGCGGGGGAGCCTCGCGTACTTCGCCTTGACTGGCGGATCCGCCAAATGGGTCTGGGCGCCCCTTCCAGCCCGCTTATTGACCCTCCTCGGCGTCCCACGCTATCGTCGGCGGACCTGAGCCGCGCCCGGCGCGTGGGAGTGCTGGATGAAGTGTCCCCGGTGCCAGCAGGAGAACCCGGCCCATGCCCGGTTCTGTCTCGGCTGCGGAGCCCGCCTCGCGCTGGCTTGCGCCTCCTGCGGCACAGCAATTGCCTGGCGGCGCCCGGTTCTGCCTCCAATGCGGCCAAGCCGTAGCCGTTGGGAACGCCGACTCAAGTCTGTCGCGCGCCCCCGAGGCGTACACCCCCAAGCACCTCGCCGAGAAGATCCTCACCTCCAAGGCCGCGCTCGAGGGCGAGCGCAAGCAGGTCACCGTGCTCTTCGCCGACCTGAAGGGCTCGATGGAGCTGCTCGCCGACCGCGATCCGGAGGAGGCGCGGAAGCTGCTCGATCCGGTGCTCGAGCACATGATGGAGGCCGTCCACCGCTACGAGGGCACCGTCAACCAGGTGATGGGCGACGGGATCATGGCGCTGTTCGGCGCGCCGCTCGCCCACGAGGATCACGCGGTGCGGGCCTGCTACGCCGCGCTGCGGATGCAGGAGGCCGTGAAGCGGTACGCGGACGGAGGCGCGCCGCGCGCACGGGGTGGACGTGCAGATCCGCGTCGGGCTCAACTCGGGCGAGGTCGTCGTGCGCTCGATCGGCAGCGATCTGCACATGGACTACACGGCGGTCGGCCAGACGACGCACCTGGCGGCGCGGATGGAGCAGCTGGCCGATCCCGGCACCATCCTGCTGACCGGCCGAGACGCTGCGGCTCGCCGAGGGCTACGTCGAGGTGAAGATCGCTCGGGCCAGTGCCCGTGAAGGGCCTGGCGGACCCGGTGGAGGTCTACGAGTTGACGGGGGCGGGGACGGCGCGGACGCGCCTGCAGGCCGCAGCCGCTCCGCGGCCTCACGCGCTTCGTCGGCCGCGACGCCGAGGTCGAGCACCTGCGCCGGGTCCTCGGCCAGGCCGGCGCGGGCCACGGCCAGGTGGTCGCCATCGTGGGCGAGGCCGGGGTGGGCAAGTCGCGGCTCACCTACGAGTTCACCCACTCCCATCGGGTGCAGGACTGGCTGATCCTGGAGGCCTCGTCCGTCTCCTACGGCAAGGCCACCAGCTACCTGCCCGGTGATCGACCTGCTCAAGGGCTACTTCAAGATCGGCGACCGGGACGACCACCGGGAGATGCGCGCCAAGGTGCTGGGCCGGGTGCTGGGCCTGGACCGCGCGCTCGAGCCCCTGCTGCCCCCGCTGCTCGCGCTGCTCGACGTGCCGGTCGAGGACCCGGGCTGGCAGAACCTGGACCCGCCGCAGCGCCGCCAGCGCACGCTCGACGCGGTCAAGCGCCTGCTGCTGCGGGAGAGCCAGGCGCAGCCGCTGCTGCGTGGTCTTCGAGGACCTGCACTGGATCGACGGCGAGACCCAGGCCCTGCTCGACAGCCTCGTGGAGAGCCTGCGGCTCGGCCCGCCTGCTGCTCCTGGTGAACTACCGCCCCGAGTACGAGCACCGCTGGGGGAGCAAGACGGCACTACTCCCAGCTCCGGCTCGACAGCCTGCCCGCGGAGAGCGCGGCGGAGCTGCTGGCGGCGCTGCTCGGGCCGGACCCCGGGCTGGCGCCGCTGACGCAGATGCTGGTGAAGCGGGGCAACCCGTTCTTCCTGGAGGAGACGGTGCGGACGCTGGTGGAGACGGGGGCGCTGGCGGGAGAGCGCGGAGCGTACCGGCTGACGCGGCCGGTGGAGGCGCTGCAGGTGCCGGCCACGGTGCAGACGATCCTGGCGGCGCGGATCGACCGGCTGCCGGCGGAGGAGAAGCAGCTCCTGCAGGCGGCCTCGGTGATCGGCAAGGACGTGCCCTACGCGCTCCTGGCGGCGATCGCGGAGCAGCCGGAGGAGGCCCTGCGGCGCGGGCTCGCGCATCTGCAGGCGGCGGAGTTCCTCTACGAGACGCAGCTCTTCCCGGATCTCGGAGTACACCTTCAAGCACGCGCTGACCCACGAGGTGGCCTACGGGGGCCTCCTGCAGGAGCGGCGGCGCGCGCTCCACGCGCGGATCGTCGAGGCCATCGAGCGCTGCACCGCGATCGGCTCGACGAGCAGGTCGAGCGCCTGGCCCACCACGCCGCGCGGGGCGAACTGCGGGAGAAGGCGGTGTGCTATCTGCGGCAGGCCGGGCTCAAGGCAACGGCGCGTTCGGCGCCTTCGGATGCCCGGGGCTGGTTCGAGCAGGCGCTAGGGGTCCTCGCGACGCTGCCCGAGACGCCGTCCACATTGGAGCAGGCCTTCGACATCCGCCTCGATCTGCGGCACACGCTGACCCAGCTCGCAGTGATGACACGGAAGTTCCCTATCACGCTCGCCGTGGCCCTCGTCGGGCTGTCGGCTTGTGCTTCGTCCGGGCCTCCTCCATCTGGTGCGGCCTCCTTTAGCGGCCCCATTGCGGAGGTGCGACGGCTCGCGGTCGTACCGTTTGGCGAAAGCAAGTTCACCATGGCGAGCGCCAAAAAAGTGGACACCGGGTGGATGCTCGACGAGGTCGTGAAGTGGTATCCGAAGGCGGCGGCCCTGGCGCCGTTGGCCACGGCCGTTCAGCGGGGAATCGACTGGCTCGCCGACGGGGGACGTTCGGCCGGGGCGGCATCGCGCGCGGTGGGCGCCTCGCCCGGAGCGACCGTCGCCGATGCGTTCGCACGGACCCTCCTGGCCAGCGGGCAATACGATCAGATTCAGACGCTCGAGCGGGAGCCGACAGGCGAAGACCGGCGACAGATCGACGCGCTCGTACGTGTAACCGTGCCAGCCTTGGGCATCGTCCGCGTTCAGGAGGGTAAGCCGGACATGATGGCGGCCTATGCGGACGCCCGCGCCCAGATCGTCGTGCGTCCGACCGGCGTCGTCATGTGGGAGCACGAAGAGGATGTCACTCACGCCGAAACGCTTCCGCTCCAGGCGTTCACCGGGGATGGCGAGCTGGCGCGCCAGGCGCTCAAGGAGGTGCTCGAGCGCGCGGGTCAACGGCTCGCCAACGAGTTTATCTACGCGCGGAACGCCGGACGATGAACGCGCGATTGACCTCACTGATTCTGGCGGTGGCGCTCTCGACCTTCTCTGGGTGCGCTTCTCTCGACATCGACTATCCCGAGACGATCGCGAACCGCGCACGGCTCGCATCGGTCGCGCCGCTCCGGGTCGTCGTCGGGCCAATCACCGATCGACGCATGGATCAGACGCGGATCGGGGCCAAGCCCGAGAACGGGGATGCGATTACAACGAGGCGTCCGGTGGCCGACATCGTGCACGGGGCGTTCGTCGTGGAGCTCACGAAGAACGGACATGCGGTAGTCCCCGCCGAGGGGGACATCCGCGTTGCCGCCGACGTGGAGGAGTTCTGGCTGAACGCGGCAGGTCACAATGCGACGACCCAGTACATCGGGCGAGTCGCCCTCGCGCTGGCGGTGACGGATGGACGCGGCGGTGCCACGCTCCTAACCCGGCGATACGTGGGTACCAAACGGCGTGAGGCCGAGGCGGACTCCAAGGACGCCCGGCTCGATGTGATGAGTATCGCGCTGGCGCGGGCCATGCGTGATATCGCAACGGACCCTGATCTCGTGGCAGCCCTCGCCCGCAGGTCTCCCTTTTCCGGGACCAGGAACGTGCTCGGGACGCTGCTCGTCGTCGAAGACTCACTGCGATAATAGTGGCCGCTTAAGGCATCGCTTGTCTCGGAGGTCCGCCAGAGAACCGGTAGCCGCCGCCTAGGTATCACCGTCCGCGAGAAGCAACGTTCGGCACGACAACCCCATGGGGGAACTGTTCGCCACGCAGCCAGGATGGATCGTCCCGGCAGCGCGCGACACTCCGCCCTAAATGAAAAAACACCGTCCTTCGCTTGAGAGGCCCGCAATGACTGATATCGCCATCCGGACGGAGCGACTTTCCAAGGTCTACCAGGTCACCGTAGGGCGGAAGCGGTACAGCACATTGCGAGATGGGATCGTGGAGGGCCTCGGATCCCTGCTCCGGCGCCGTCACGCCCCCGCGAACCAGAGCACGTTCTGGGCCCTAAAGGATGCTTCGTTCGAGGTCACCCGCGGCGAGGTCGTTGGCATCGTCGGCCGCAACGGCGCCGGCAAGAGCACCCTGCTCAAGATCCTGTCCCGGATCACGGAGCCGACCACCGGCAGCGCCGAGGTGAGCGGCCGCGTCGCCTCGCTTCTGGAGGTGGGAACGGGGTTTCACCAGGAGCTGACCGGCCGTGAGAATGTGTTCCTGAGCGGAGCTATCCTGGGGATGCGAGCGGCCGAGATCAGCCGACAGTTCGACGAGATCGTTGCCTTTTCGGAGACGGATCATTTCATCGACACGCCCGTCAAGCACTACTCGACGGGCATGAAGCTGCGGCTGGCTTTTGCCGTGGCTGCGCACCTCGAGCCAGAGATTCTCATCCTCGACGAGGTACTGGCGGTCGGCGACATCAGCTTTCAGGGCAAGTGCCTCCGCAAGATGCGGGACATCGCGCAGGATGGTCGCACCGTTTTGTTCGTCAGCCACAACATGGCCGCCATGGCCAATCTGTGTACGTCGGGCCTCTGGCTCGAACGCGGGAGCGTGAGAGGGCGGGGGCCGATCGACGAGGTTGTCTCTGCCTACATCGCGAGCGCCGCCGAGGCGCACCATGCCGATCCATCGGAATGGCGACATCATGGGATCGGCGAGGCGCGTTTCATCGATGCGGCTCTGGTCGACATCCTCGGAGATGCACAGGCGACGTTCACCATCGGAGAGACGCTCGTCGTGAGATTCGACGTGGAACTGTCCCGGTCATTGCGCTCCATGACCATGGCCGTCGCCATCCGTCGCGCCGATACCGGCTTGTCGGTCCTCGATCTCGCCAGCACCGACTCGGGAGCGGATTTCACCAACGTGGCTGCCGGTAAACACCGCTTCCGTGTCGAAATCCCCGAGTGCATGCTGTACCCGGGCCTGTACTCCATCTCACTCGTCGCGGTGGTTCCGGGGAACATCCTTGATCACGTTCAGGACGTCCTTACCTTCTCGATGGTGCCCAGCGATTGCGCTGACAGGGCGGCGCCGTTTCCGCCGCGTCCGGGCGTGTATCACGCTTCGTCGACGTGGCGAGAGACGTTGGTGACACTACAGGTTTGCTGCGTTGCCGTCATCTAGCATCTCGTGAGCTCACAGCGGATGCACGAATGCTGTCGGCCTTCGTGCCTAAGGGCCGGTCGTCTGGCTGGCGTGGGGCGGTGATTGCGCGGAGGGCTGCGTTTAATCCAGCGGCTTGACAGTAAGCGCGTCGTCCGTACGTCCGCACTGACGGCAAGTCCGTCGCTCAACGCGGATGCCATCCTGAACAATAGCGACCTGAGCGGAATCGCGGACCAGTTTCTCCGGCGCCCTGAGAACGACAGCCAAGCACCGAATGCAGTAGGCGAAGGGTTGTGGCGCTCGGACGAGCGCGCCGATGCGTTCCGCAAGTTCGGCGCCGTGACTTCCTCCCCGCACTTCGGGCCGGCCCCGACGCCGAAGCGCCAGGGAACTCCGCCGGAGGAGAAGCGCGGTGTAGCTCAACTCCAGCGAGCGGTCGAAAGTGTCGGCAGCTGTGGCACCCATGTTCTGCCTACCCGGGATTACCGAGAGTGGCGGGAAGTTTAAGTCAAGACATGGAATCTGCCAATACCTGGAGCCGGGAATCGTCGATGATCTCGTCCTTAGTAACGGACCGTCGCCTCGCGTATCAGACGCGTGATCTGCTCCCCAAAGTCCTAGACAGATGGGGGCGTGAGTTCTAGGCTCGCCCGGTACTCCGTGGGCGGCCGCATGCCGAGCGCCGAGTGAGGCGCCTGGCGATTGTAGTCGTCGAACCACTGCCCGAGCTGGGCGAGCACCGTCTCGGCGTCCTGCAGATCGTGGACGCTCACGTAGTCGCGCTTGAACGTGTGCACGAAGCCCTCGGCGAGGCCATTGCTTTCCGGGCTGTATGCCGGCGTCGTGATGGGCATCAGGCCGAGCTCGTGGGCGTAGAGCACCGAGGCCGTCGCCGTATACTGAGGCCCGTTGTCCGAGAGCCACTGGATGGCGTGCGGCGCCGTCGTCACCGTCTCGCCGAAGCGAGCCCAGAGCGCCTTGTCCATGAGCGTCCGGATGTCGCCCCCAGTCAGCGGCCGGGGCGAGGCCGTCCACGCGAAGACCTCCCGATCGTGGCAATCGATTGCAAACGCGACCGAGAGCACTTCGCCGCTCCAGCAGGGGATCAGGAAGATGTCCGAGCACCAGCGTTGGTTCGACGCGGGCTGCTGGACCTGGCCGAGATGCGGCCGGCCGTGCCGGCGATGGACTCGCGGCGGCAGCATCAGGCCGTGCATCCGCATGAGCCGCCGGATGCGCTTGCGGTTGTAGCCAGCGCGAAAGGTGCGGTTGACCATGGCCCATACGCGGCGATAGCCGTAGGTCGCGCGGCTGTTCGTGACGGCGCGGATCTGCTGGAGCACGGTCTCGTCGTCGAGCCTCCGGTAGAAGCCCGCTGGCCGGATGCACGCGGCGTAATACGCCGTCTGGCGTGCTATCCGCAGCGTCCGGCAGATCGCGGCCACCGGATGCTGTGTCACCGTCCGGACCCTTTGCGCAACCACGGACTTTTTTTTACAACCTCCTGTGCCGCCTGCAGGATCTCGATCTCCATCTGCTTCTTGCCCAGCACCCGCTCGAGTTCGCGAATCCGCTGGTGGGCTTCCCGCAGTGCGCTCACGGGCACGACGTCTTCGTTCGTCGCGACGGCCGCGGTGGCGCCGGCTTCAAAGCGCCGCTTCCACTGCCGCACCACGCTGGGCTGGATGTCCAGCTCGCGCGAGACCTCCGCCAGCGTCTTTTCGCCCTTGAGGAGTTGCTGGACGACGCCCCGCTTGAACTCCACGGTGAAGACGCGTCGGCCGTCCGACTTCCGTGGAAACTCGCCCATGAGGCCCTCCCGTCCTGCCGCAGCAGGATAGCCCCATCGGTGTCTAGTTCAATCGGGGAGCAGATCAGTCCCATGCCCGCTAGGCCCAGCGGGAATGCGTGCGCGCGTCTCACCGAGAATCGACTTTTCGTTTGTCGCACTATCCCCAGGCCAACGGGTCCCATCCGAATACCCCAAAATCCCAAACCCTCAACGGGCCCAGACCATTGACCTGGGTTATTCGCAGACCAGATACTGTCCCCGCTCCCGACACATCAGCGTGGGCTTGGGTGTTGGGTAAGGCTTGGGACGAGCGGCCGGGCTAATCGCTTGCTGCCCACGCGTGATCTGTTCCGCCGTCTGCTGCTGCGCGTGGTTCGCTTCATCACGGGCGAAGCGGTCGCATTCATAGTCGGCCCCACCTCGCTGTAGGCAGTAGGTGTATGCGTGCTGGTAGAGCGTGGGACCACAACCTGCGAAGGAAACCACGACTAGCACGGCCACCGCGACCCGATTGCTCGAAGCCGCCCAGTCACGCGACTTCATCGCTTGCCCTCCCGCAGCATATTGCGCCCGCCAGCATCGGCCCGGATTGGGCCGCCGATCCCGAGTGAGGGAAGGATGCTCACATATGAACCAGGAACACCGCAAGTCTGGCCGACGTGGACCTGCCCCGGAGGCTTGCGGAGTCACTACGCCAGATGCGGGAGAACGCGGGCATGACCCACGCGGAGATGGCGAAGCGACTGGGGATTAGCCGACCAACCTACACGCGGCTGGAGAACGCCGATCAGAACACGACTCTCAAGACGCTGGGCCAGCTATGCCGATCACTTCGTTGCCGCCCGGGCGATCTCTTCGAACCCGGAACGTTGAGGCTTTCGTCGCGTCGCCCAGCGTGAGGGTAACGACCGCGACCAAACCGGTTGCCTGGGTCCCCTCTGCGGGTCCCATCTGGGCTGGACCGGGCGGGATGCCGCGTGCGCGGCTGCCCAGCCTTTACGTTGAGGCAGGGATGCCTTACTGTCGGCAGCTCAAAGGAGCCAGTACCTCCGGCGGCTGGAGTCGCAATGAGCGGCGCCATCGTGAAGTACCAATGCGGCAGGCCGTCTACGGCGTGCTTGCCGCTCGCTCGGAATCTCGGGTCGCACGTGTGTGGCCCGACAAGCAGATCCGCAAAGCCTTCGAGACCGCCGTCGCCGCTGCCCAGCTCGACGACTTCCGGTTCCACGACCTGCGCCACACGTTCGCCTCGAACTTCGTCATGCGAGGCGGGTCGCTCCAGTCTCTCAAGGAGACCCTGGGGCACGGCTCGATGGCCATGACCCTCAGATATGCCCACCTGGCTCCGGAGCATGTCCGAGGTGAGATGGAACGGACGGCGAGCGGCGCGGGGGATCAATCCCTAGTGACCCTCGTGCGCCGATCTGCTTACACTGACCAGCAGGTCAGCACTTGAGGTGTTACACGGTTGCGCATAATAGTAGTTAGACGGCACTAGTTGCTGGTAGCGGCTGGGAGGGGACTGTGTCGCTGGCGATGACAGGTGTCAGATGATCGATTACCTCGAGGTTCCTGAGGATGGGGAGAAATGGGAGGCGTTCGCTAGGGACTTCCTCGTCGAGTTGGGGTTCTCCATCGAATCGCCACCTGACCGAGGGGCGGATCAGGGCAAGGATCTTCTTGTGGTCGAGCGTCTCACAGGTACCCTCAACCGTTACCCATTTCGGTGGTTGGTTAGCTGCAAGCACTTCGCGAAGAGCAGTAGATCCGTGTCGGAATCCGACGAGAAGAACGTTCTTGAGCGGCTGGCAGCTTTCGATGCCAATGGGTTCATCGGCTTCTATTCGACGGTACCGTCCGCCGGACTGAACAACCGACTTCTTAAGCTTCGACAACAGGGGCATGTGCGCGATTACCAGATCTTCGACGGCCACCTTATCGAGAACTACTGTCTACGGATCGGGTACTCAAGACTACTGGTTCGCTACTTCCCACAGAGCTATCGTCTCATCGCTCCTCTTCACGTTGTCGAGGACGAATATCTCCCCCTCAATTGCCAATCCTGCGGCAAAGACCTGCTTCCAGAGCTTTTTGCACATGAGTATCCGTCGGTCGTCAGCTTCGTCCAAAGTGTGACCGAGGACGGGAAGCACCACATCCGTGACATCTATTGGGCGTGTAAGGGCAGATGCGACACCGCCCTGCAACGTCGCGCGCATCAACTCCACGATTGCTCCACTAGTTGGGAAGACATCGCAGATCTCGTGATCCCGGCTTGGTTTCTGCGCTACCTACTCGTCAGAACGAACCGTATCCGGGATGAGTACGATGTGTACACGGACGAGGCGTACCAAAAGGAGATGTATTTCTTGCGGGCAATCGCTCAGAAGGCGATGCGTGAGATGACTGAACGTGAGCGAGAGCGTGTCAGGACACTCGCCAGGCTTCCGAACTTCTAATGCCGGCTAATACCAGGCTTGAGCGCGCCAGCGCCGGCCGCTCAGCGCCGATGCGTTAGACGGCAAGCGCAGACGACTATGGACGCCGCGGTCATCGCTTCGCTAGTAGGTTTCGGCTCAGCCGTCGTTACCGCTTTGATCGCTAGTGCGCTCACGCGTCGGCGCCTTCGCCAGGAGGTTAACTCGTCCTTTCGTGGTGAACTTGCACGCAAGCAGGTCGCAGCATGTGAAGCACTATGGTCAGCACTCGAGTCGACGTCATTCTCGCCGGGACCGACTCGGGTGCTCCGAGGAGAATCGGATATCTTCACGGTGGACGCCCATGCGGCTCGGGAACTAGCGGAAAAAATCACCGCAGTCTTCTACTCTACGCACGGCCTGTTCCTGTCGCGTCAAGTGCGCGCGGAGCTCTTCCAGCTCCGTGAATTCCTTGTCGATGACCTATTGCCACGGACTTCGGAGTCTAAGGGTATGTCGATCTCCAAGACCAAAGCGGCTGCTTTTCGGAGCAAAGCAACGGCGCTTCGAATAGCACTCCGTACGGAGATCGGAGTAGAAGACCTAGCGGCGGCTCGCGATATCACCAAGGATGGGTAGATTGCCGCCTAACTCGTGGTCAACCGGGCCGCCTTCGGGTAGGCTCCGGGCACAAGGCGGGCACAAAGCGGTAAAATCAGTCGTCCATAGCTCGTAAA
Source organism: uncultured Candidatus Rokubacteria bacterium (assembly GCA_963827505.1). Classification (GTDB taxonomy): domain Bacteria; phylum Methylomirabilota; class Methylomirabilia; order Rokubacteriales; family CSP1-6; genus AR5. The sequence goes on from CAWHBD010000003.1 coordinate 526,953, forward strand.
TACCTGATGCGCCTGTAGCTCAGTTGGATAGAGCGTCGGACTTCTAATCGGTCCGAGGTTCGGCGCTCTGCCCTACTGAGTCGTCATCCATCGCAGGTCTGAGACCAATATTCATGGCTTTATCGACCTAGAGAGCGCCGGACTGTGGTGACCCTCGCGACGATATGCTACCGAGAGCGACTCGGAACTAGCCCGCAACTAGCCCGACGAACCCGCAACCCACCAAGCATCGTCGGATTCGCGCGCCCGTCGAATGGGGCCCCCTCTCGCGGGTACCCGGGGGCCTGGCACCGCCGGTGCCCGCGTGCGCGCATCCGTCCCAGTGCAGTCGTCACACGTTCTCCAGGGGCCCCAGCTTGCCTCTGAAGGGTTCTGGGCTGGCCAGGCGCTGGATGTACGCGAGTCGATGGGGCCCCCTGCGGGGAGCCTAGTACTTCGCCTTGGCTGGCGGGATAGCCGCCCAATAGGTCTGGTCGCCCCTTCCCAGCCCGCTTATTGACCCTCCTCGGCGTCCCACGCTATCGTCGGCGGGACCTGAGCCGCGCCCGGCGCGTGGGGAGTCGGCGATGAAGTGTCCGCGGTGCCAGCAGGATAGTCGACCCCGCGCGAAGTTCTGCGAGGAGTGCGGTACCTCGTTCAAGCGCACTGAACCAGGGCGCGCCCACCAGCAGCGTCATACAATGACCAGCAGCGCGCCCTGAACGAGGCCCTGGACGCAGCAGACGGCAACGGCCGAGATCTTGCGCGTCATCAGCCGCTCACAGACCGACGTGAGCCGGTGTTCGATGCGATCCTGGCCAGCGCTGTCCGTTCGCGGCGAGCGTACTCGGGCTCGTCTGACCCGGAGGTCGGGCGATCAGATCGAGCTCGTCGCGCTCACGAGCACCGACGCCGCTGGCGACGCTGCCGTGAGGGCACGATACCCACAGCCGTTCCAATCCGAGGATTTCCAGGCCCGGGCCCTTCGGGATCGAGCGCCACTCAATATCGCCGATGCACACACGGATCCGCGGCTGCCCGAAGCCACCCGCGCCTACGCTCGTGCCCGTGGCTGGCGAAGTGCGGTTATGGTGCCCATGCTCCGCCACGACGAGGCGATCGAACGATCTCGCTGACCCGGGGCGAGCCGGGCGGATTCACCGTCGACGAGCTCGGGCTCCTCCAGACATTCGCTGACCAGGCCGTCATCGCCATCGAGAATGTCCGGCTGTTCACGGAGTTGCAGGAGAAGAATCGTCGAATCACCGAGGCGCTTGACCAGCAGACGGCCACGGCCGAGATCTTGCGTGTCATCAGTCAATCTCAGACGGACGCGCAGCCGGTTTTCGACACGATCGTGCACGAGCGCCCTGAAACTTTGCGATGGACTGTTCGGAACTCTTTGGCGGTTCGACGGCGCGCTGATTCATCAAGTTGCCCAGTACAACTACACCCCTGAGGCCCTCGAAGAGATGCGTCGGGTCTATCCCTGTCGTCCTGGACCGGGCCCACGGGTCGGCCCGGGCGATTTTGGACCGCGCGGTGGTCCACATACCTGACGTCGAGGTCGATCGGGAGTTCGAGCCTCGGACGCTCTCACGCGCGGTCGGCTGGCGAAGCGGGCTGTTCGTCCGATGCTGCGGGAGGGTGCTCCCATTGGCGCTATCGCTGTAACGCGTGCCACGCCAGGCCCCTTTTCCGAGAACGCAGATCACACTGCTCCGGACCTTCGCCGATCAGGCGGTGATCGCGATCGAGAATGTGCGGTTGTTCACTGAGCTGCAGGCGCGCAATCGCGACCTAACGGAATCGCTCGACCGGCAGACGGCGACCGCCGAGATTCTCCGAGTGATCAGCCAGGCGCCAGACCGACGTGCGGCCCGTCTTCGAGGCCATCGCGGACAGCGCCATGCGGCTCCTTGGGGCCTGGGCCACCGCGGTGACCCGATACGATGGCGAACAGGTCAGCCTGGCGGCCGCGCGCGGCGGTCTGCCGGGGAGTGCCGACGCCGCCAGGGATCGGCTACAGCTACCCCACCCACCCACCCTCCCCCCGGAACAATCCGTGCTCGCGAAGAGAGTGCACCCGTCGTCGACGTCGAGACGGACCCCTCGTGCAGTACCGAGTTCCGGCGCCACGCGGTCGAGAGGGGCTTCCGTTCGTTCGTCTCGGTGCCGATGCTCCGTGGCAACGATCCCCTCGGCATCATCACCGTGAGTCGGGTGCAACCCGGAGAGTTCTCTACGGCCGAGATCGCGCTGCTCCAGACGTTCGCCGACCAGGCGGTGATCGCCATCGAGAACGTGCGGCTGTTCACCGAGCTCCAGACGAGCAACCGCGAGCTGACCACGGCGCTGGACACGCAGACCGCCACCAGCGACATCCTGCGCGTCATCAGCCGCTCGCAGACGGACGTCCAGCCGGTGTTCGACGCGATCGTGACCAGCGCCGTCCGCTTGCTGCGGGGCTACTCGGGCGCGCTGACCCGGCTCGCTGGCGATCAGATCGAGCTCGCCGCGCTCACGAGCACCGACGCACGCCGGCGACGCGCCCTCGAGAGCGGCCTTCCCGAGTCGCTGCACTCCGAGGGGCCGCACGCTCAGGCCATTCGCGAGTCGCGCGCCGATCAAGATCGCCGACGCCCACACCGATCGCCCGATTGCCCGAAGCCGAGCAGGCGCTCGCCCAGGCCGTGGCTACCGAAGCGTGGTCGTGGTGCCGCTGCTCCGTCACGACGGGGCGGTCGGCGCGATCTCGGTGACCCGCCGCGAGCCCGGCGGGTTCACGGACGACGAGATCGCGCTCCTCCAGACCTTCGCCGACCAGGCGGTGATCGCGATCGAGAACGCGCGCCTGCTTGAGCGAGCTGCAGGCGCGGACGGCAGAGCTCACCCGCTCGGTCGAGCGAGCTCACGCGCGCTCGGCGAGGTCGGCCGGGCGGTCAGCTCCACGCTCGATCTCCAGACGGTGCTCGACACGATCGTCGCGCGCGCCACCCAGCTCGCCGGCGCGGACGCCGGCGTCGATCTACGAGTACGACGAGGCGCGCGAGGTGTTCGAGCCCCGCGCGACCGACCATCTCGAAGACGAGATCGTCGCAGGCGCTGCGTGGCCACACCCGTCCGGAAGGGCGAAGGCGCGACCGGGCGGCTGGCCGAGATGCGCGAGCCGATCCAGATCGCCGGACATCTGCGCAGCCCGGCGCGAACAGAGCCGGCTGCGCGACGCCTTGCATCCGCGCCGGGTACCGCGCGCTGCTCGCCGTGCCGCTCGTGCGCGAGGATCAGCTCATCGGCGGCCTCACCGTCTTCCGGAAGACGCCCGGCGAGTTCGCCGCCGAGGTCGTCGAGCTGCTGCAGACCTTCGCCACCCAGTCCGCCCTGGCCATCCAGAACGCGCGGCTGTTCCGCGAGATCGCGGACAAGAGCCGCGAGCTCGAGGTGGCGAGCCAGCACAAGTCCGAGTTCCTCGCCAACATGTCGCCACGAGCTGCGCACGCCGCTGAACGCCATCATCGGGTTCTCCGAGGTGCTGACGGAGCGCATGTTCGGCGAGCTGAACGAGAAGCAGGACGAGTACCTGCAGAGACATCTACGCGTCCGGCCAGCACCTGCTGTCGCTCATCAACGACATCCTCGACCTCTCGAAGATCGAGGCCGGGCGGATGGAGCTGGAGCTGCCGGACTTCGACCTGCCCCAGGCGATCGAGAACGCGCTGGTCCTCGTGCGGGAGCGGGCGCGTGCGCCGCGGCATCACGCTGGAGCAGTCGATCGACCGAGCGCCTCGGCGAGATCCGGGCGGACGAGCGGAAGATCAAGCAGGTGCTCCTGAACCTACTGTCCAACGCCATCAAGTTCACGCCGGAGGGCGGGCGGGTCGAGGTCCGCGGCGGCGCCCGATGGACGAGCTCGTGGAGGTGTCGGTCAGCGACACGGGGGTGGGCATCGCGCCGGAGGACCAGGAGGCGGTGTTCGAGGAGTTTCGGCAGGTTGGGGCGGCGGAGAAGAAGGCCGAGGGGACAGGTCTCGGACTTGCCCTGTCCCGGAAGTTCATCGAGCTGCATGGCGGGAGGATCTGGGTCCAGAGCCAGGTGGGACTAGGCTCGACGTTCACGTTCACGATCCCGGTGTGAGATGTCATCTTTCCCCGAGGTGCCTATGCGGCAGATCTGGCTCGCAGTCGTTGTAGCTCTGAGCCTTCCATTTGCACCACTCGCCACAGGAGAGCAGCAGCCACGCATTGCCGACTCGCGTCCCTTCAAGCCCGAGGAGCTGGAGCAGATCGTCACGCCCATTGTGAAGTATCCGGACCCGCTCCTGGCGCAGATCTTCATGGCATCCACGTATCCGCTTGAGGTGATCCAGGCGGCACGATTCGCAAAAGCCAATCCAAGCCTGAAGGGCGACGCGCTCAACGAAGAGCTCAAAAAACACAAATGGGACGACAGCGTCAAGGCTCTGGTTAGTTTCCCCCAGGTCCTCGAGCTGATGGACAGCCAGCTCGAGTGGATGCAGAAGCTCGGCGATGCCTTCCTCGCGCAGCAAAAGGACACGATGGACGCCATCCGGCGTGTGCGGGCGAAAGCGCAGCAACCGCCCGAGTCATACTGGTACTACTGTCCCAGTGCTAGGGCATACTATCCGACGGCACCCGCGTGCCCAGAGCCGTGGATCAAGGTCCCACCGCGGTCGCAGTAGATGCGCGAGCGTTTGATGAGACATCTACGCCTCCGGGACTCATCTGCTCTCGCCGGATCAACGACATCCTCGACCTCTCGAAGATCGAGGCGCCTTGGGCTGACCCTCCGCCGAAAGTTCATCGAGCTGCATGGTGGCGGGATCTGGGTCCGGAGCCAACTGGGAGCGGGCTCGACGTTCAGCTTCACGATCCCTGCACAAACCGGCGCATGAGCGACGTACCGGACCATCCGGCCATGAACCGCCGCCGCTTCCTGCTCACCTCGGTGGCCGGGGCCTTCGCCGGGCCGCTTGCCGCTGGCGCTCAGCAGGCGGGGAGGATGTACCGCCTCGGGATCATCGGCGCTGCGGTGCCGGTATCCGATCTGGTGGGCTCTGATCCCATCAACCCGTTGACCAGAGCTTTCGTGCATGCCCTCCGCGAGCTGGGATATGTTCAGGGGAAGAATCTAGTCTTGGACATTCGGTCTGCCGAGGGCAGGGTTGACCGGTTTCCCGAAATTGCCCGAGAGCTGGTCCGTCTCAAGGCGGACGTCATCTTGTCATCCTCGAACGCGGCGTTGAAGGCCGCGAGAGACGTAACCCAGACGGTGCCCATCGTCATGGTGGGAGGTTCGTCTCCGGTGGAAGAAGGGCTCGTGCAGAGCCTCGCCCGGCCCGGTGGGAACATAACCGGGCTTACCGTCGATGCCGGCCCTGACCTGGGCGCGAAGCGGCTGGAACTGCTCAAAGAGCTGCTGCCGAAAGCCTCCCGAGTGGCGGTGCTCGCGTCAAAGGGGGACTGGGTGGCGCGATGGGAGCTGAGTACGCAGGCTGCCGCCACGGTGTTGGGGGTGAGGCTCCTTGTCGCCGAGCACGGTGTATCGGAGTATGCCGACGCGTTCTCGGTGATCACTCGCGAACGGCCACATGCCCTGTTGGTCCCTGAAGGCACCGCGAACTGGCAGAACCGACACCTCATCGTAGACTTCACGGCGAAGAGTCGGCTGCCCGCCGTATACTCTTGGCGCGAGTGCCCGGATGCTGGGGGACTCATGAGTTATGGCGTCGATCTGCCTGATCTCTTCCGCAGGACGGCCAGTTACGTTGATAGGATTATCAGAGGCGCGAATCCCTCCGAGATGCCGGTCGAGCGCCCGACCAAGTTCGCGCTGGTGATCAACCTCAAGACCGCCAAGGCCCTCGGCCTGACGATCCCGCCGTCGCTGCTAGCGCGGGCGGATCAGGTGATCGAGTGATCGACCGCCGCCACTTCCTGCTGGCCTCGCTGGCTGGGGCTCTCGCCGCGCCGCTCGCCGCCGAGGCGCAACAGGCGGGGAAGATCGCACGAGTGGGGGTTCGGGTGGTGCTCCAAGAGAAGTGCTGCCGATCAGCATGCCGACTTTGATCGCCCAGCTGCAGGAGTTTCAGTTTATCGAGGGTCAGAATCTTGTCGTCGAGTACCGGCATGCTGATAGCCAGGAGCGGTTCCGACAACTCGCCGCCGAACTCGCTCGCCTCGGCGTCCAGGTCATCTATGCCTTAAACCCGTACGCCCTACGCGGTGCCCGGGAGGCCACCAAGGCAGTTCCCATCGTTGGCTACGACTACGAGACCGACCCGATAGCAGCCGGCTTCGCGGTGAGTCTTGCCCGCCCCGGCGGCAACGTTACTGGCGTATTCCTGGATCAGGCGACGTTGAGCGCGAAGCACGTGCAACTACTCAGAGAGTTGTCACCCTCGATATCGCGTCTCGCCGTGCTCTGGGACGCCCCGCTCGCCGCCGCACAGCATCAGGCGGTGAACGACGCCGCACGAGCCCTCGGGATTGTCGTCTCGTCCATCGTCTGGGCCGGCCCCGAGGAATTGCCGGCCGCGCTTCGCGCGACGACGCGCGGCGGCGCCCAGGCTCTTATCGTGCTGTCAACGCCGCGCATTACGGAACGATATCGCGGTCTTGTTGCCGCCAGCGCGCTGAAGAGTCGCCTACCCTGCATCGTGTTAACTTCTAACTTTGCGCAGGACGGCGCCCTGATGGCGTATGGCCCAAGCCAGCGTGAGATGCATCGCGCCGCGGCAACCCTTGTTGCGAAGATTCTCGGCGGTGCCTGGCCTGGCGACCTTCCGATCGAACGGCCAACCCGTTTTGAACTCGTCATCAACCTCAAGACCGCCAAGGCCCTCGGCCTCACGATCCCGCCGTCACTGCTGGCGCGGGCCGACCAAGTCATCGAATGACTCAACCGCCCTATCTCCTGCCTTGGGTCCGCGTCCTGTTCACGTCAACGACCTGGGGCCACGAGGCATGGCCACGGGCGAAGCCGCTGCTGGGTCGGGCGCTGCAGATGCGTCGACAGATTGCCAGAGACGGCTGGTGGACCTAGGCGACGCGTCTGGTCGCAGCGGCATCGCCTTAACGCTCATGATGCAGACCACCCGACGGTTCGCGAAGCCCGCGAGCGAATTCAAGCGGAAGCTACAATAGCTCGACGATGTGAAGCGATCGCCATGATCATAGTCCATTCACTCAGAGTTGTGTGGACGCCGTGGCGGCGGTGGGGAGGCGGCCTCGATCAGTCAGTCAAAAACTCTTTCAGTGCCTCCTCGCTGGCCTTGGTTCCGGTCACGGCGCCATTGTGTCTCCAGAACACTGCAAATCCAGCAGCCGCGATCCAATCCTTCATGTCTCCTGGAGGCTCTTTACTATAGACCACAGCCTTCCGGATCAAGCCGTCCCCGATACACTTCCCGACTTCGTACCTCTGTATGCTCGTAGTGCAAGAGCTGGCCGAGGGCCATTCGCGTCTGCGCAACGTAGTTGTCGATGTGGATGCTCTTCACCTCGAAGATGAAGACCGTGGCCCGACGCTCGGCAAAGACATCCATCACGCTCTGGTACGGCTGGACGCCATGACTCAGTAGGCGGTCTGCGAGTGCCTTCACTGTAGCCCGATGCTCCTTGTTCGCCCGTTCCTGCAGTTCTGCATTCCAGATGCTGGTGACTACGTTGCTCTCCCGCTGTCGCGCCTCGGCCTCAGTCTCAGTCAGGTCGATCTGAACGAGGGGAGACGCTGCCTGCTCGGCCGCTTTCGCAATATCAGCCTCGGTGTTAATCGGAGATAACGCGGTCGGCCCGACTTGCGGAGCCGGTGTGGCCGAGTAGGCCAGTGTTGCTAGTGAGAGCTGTTCGGCGGATTCGTCATCGGATACATCGGCTATGACCTGATCCACTACGCCACCCATCATCTCGTGCTGTTGATCTCGTCTCAGGACCTGGCTTCAGCGGGGCGTGTGAACTGCGGCGCCTCAACGATCGTGCGAGCCAGGCGATGCCCGTGACCTATCGACCGAGCCTGCGCGATCGCGACGTCATTGAGCCACCCGTCGACGCCTTTACGCCTCAGCACCCGTTCAACCGCCTCGAGCCCAGGCCGATGCCGAAGGCGATCTTCAGGCGCGCGGCGCTCCGCCGAGCCAGTGGCGGAGGTCGCGGTCGAGCAGGCCGGACAGCCGGGCTACGTCCTCGGCGAACGCGGCGCGCAGTGTCGCCTGCATCTCGCCGGTGAGCGGTGCCGGGCGCGCTTCGATCCGGTTCCAGCGCGCCAGCCGCTTGAGCCACGACCGCAGCGGGGACGCCTTGTTGACCTTCGCCCGCCTGTGGAGCGTCTGGACGGCGTGCTTGCGCTGCGTCGCGGCGTGCAGCAGCCGCTGCAGCCACCGGTAACGGTAGACGCGGCTGGGGTATCGCCGCCGGAAGGTCGTCTGACCGTCGTCGTCGACCTCGATGAACTTCAGCACCTGCCGGTAGACGGCGCCCGGGTTGCGCGCCAGGTCCTCGAAGATCACCACGAGGGCGTTCTCGCGGCCGGCCAGGCGGTAGAGGCGCTCCACCTGGTCACCGTACCGCGCGACCTCGCGATACAGGAGCAGGCGGGGGTCGAGGCAGTAGCGCGGCACCCCCTCGCCCCGCGCGCGCGGGTCTTGTAGTCGCCAGGCGGTGGCGAAGTCCTCCACGTCCTCGATCAGCAGGAAGCGCAGGCGGAGGTGATAGGAGGGGAGCATCTCCATCGGATCGCGCAGGAGCGCGATGAACTTCGCCTGCGGGTGAACGCTCAGGATCCTCTCCACGGCGCGCGGCGAGGCCAGGTAGGAGACCGAGCCCTCGCCGATCGCCCTGTGGCCGGCGTGATGGTGGGCGAAGTAGCGCGCCAGGTATGCCGGTTCCAGATCGTCCAGCGGCGCCTGGGGCGGGAGCAGGGCGAAGTAGTGGGGCTCCTTGGGCCGCGAAAAGCACACCTGGGGGTTGGCGGCGAGGTAGCGGCTCAGCGACGTCGTCCCGCAGCGCGGCGCGCCGACGAGGAAGAAGTCCGGGAAGCGGGCCGGCTTGGCCATCCGCTCAGGCGCCGAGCCGGTAGAAGCGGAACAGCGGGTTGTCGATGACCAGCACCTCGCAGTCCCCGAACCCGGCGTCGCGCGCCAGGCGCTGCACGGTCTGGGGCCGGATGGCCGTCCCGATGGCCTCCGCGGGCTGATCGGCCATGGCCACCGGCAGGCAGTAGCAGAGCACGGATGGGAGAATAGAGGTGTATCCCTTCGCTCGCGACATCGGCGCGCGCTTGAAACCGCATCCTTCATCGGAGAAGGTCAACGGCTGGTCTCCCACGAGGAGGGTGCCCGCGTGCGGCTGCTCAAGTCTCGCCAGTAACTCCCGGCGGGGGGTACTACGTCCCCAGAATCCTCATGGGGACGAAGCCCGCCGACCTCCCCATCGAGCAGCCCACCAAATTCGAGTTGTGGTCAACCTTAAGACCGCCAAGGCGCTCGGCCTCACGATACCACCGTCACTGCTGCTGCGGGCGGATTCGGTAATTGAATGAGCGACCGTCCGTATCTGCTCCCCTGGGTCCGCGTCCTCTTCTTGATCCGCTCGATCACATCAACGACACGGGGCCACGAGGCGTGGCCGGTGGTGAAGGCGTTACTGCGTCGCGCGTTGGAGATGCGGCGGCAGATCGCACGGGATGGATGGTGGAACTAGACTCCCTGGCACGCGGCTCCTGACCCCCCGCCCCGCAGCCCTTGGCTGGAGGGTGACGGCTCTCGCGGTGCCGCTGGATGACGCGGGGCTGGCGCTGGCGGCGGCGCTCGTGCTGCGGGGTGGGTGGCTCATGCTCGCCCAGGAATAACTATCCCCGCAAGCCGAAATGGGATAGCCTCGCGGCCTCCGACAGTCCGCGCGGGAGGCGGGAGTCCATGCGCCTCGTGTTGGTGGTGGATGATCGCCCTGATGCGCGATACATCATGACACGGCCGCTTGCGGCCGCAGGCTTCGCCGTGCGCGAGGCCGCCACGGGCCACGATGCGCTGCAGTTGGTGCGGTCACAAACCGACGCCATCGTGATGGACATCGCGCTGCCAGACATGGATGGCTTCGAAGTGCTGCAGCGGCTCAAGGACGACCCGCTGACCAAGAACATCCCGGTGATCCTGAAGACGGCCGTTCACCGAGACGACGAGCATCGGGAGCGAGGGCTGGCGGCCGGCGCCGCCGCCTACTTCACGGACTCCTTCGACCCAGAGGCGCTTGTCGCGGTCGTGCGCCGGGTACTTGGGGACGGCGCCTCACCGCATCCAAGACCTGAAGGCCGGTCCGCCTGATCCTCGACGTTGACTGTTGACCCGCGCCGGCCCCACCATCCCGGCATGGACCGCCGCCGCTTCCTGCTGACCTCGCTGGCTGGTGCCGTCGCCGCACCGCTCGCCGTCGGGGCGCAGCAGGTGGGAAAGATCTATCGTATCGGGTATCTTGCCGCGGTCTACGCGCCACGTCCCGATATGTCTTCGCCGAAGGGGATATCGAGCGGCTCCCGCGTTTGGCAGCAGAGCTCGTGAGGTTAAAGCCCGATGTGATCGTGACGCTCGGTACACCAGCGACTCTCGCCGTCCGCCGTGAGACGGCGAGCATCCCGATTGTGATGGTCGGCGGCGTGAATCCCGTCGAAGCCGGCCTCGTCGCGAGCCTTCCGCGTCCCGGCGGCAACGTTACGGGAACCCTGCGGGACGTTGGTCAGGAGGTTCTCGTCAAGACACTGGAGCTCCTGAGAGAGCTTGCGCCCAAGAGCTCTCGCGTCGCGGTTCTGACCGGCACGGGCCAAGCACAAGATTTGAGCATCGCGGACTTGCTGAGGCCCGCCGCCGCGCGGCTCGGGCTGACGTTGCAGTTCGTCGCCGCATCGACCCCTCAGGGTATCGAGCAGGCATTTCGCGTTATGGCGCAAGAGCGGGTCGACGCGGCGTTGGTGCTGCCTAATCCTGCTGTGATCGTGCATCAAAAGCTGGTGGTCGACCTCGCCTCGCGCCACCGCATTCCAGCCGCATACTGGTTCCGCGACTTCGTGGTTATCGGCGGGCTGCTGTCGTACGGCGTCGACTGGGTCGACGTGTACCGGCGTACCGTCGGTTACGTGGACAAAATTCTCAAGGGCACCAGACCTGGCGACCTCCCCGTCGAACAGCCCGCCGTGTTCGAGCTGGTCATTAACCTCAAGACCGCCAAGGCCCTCGGCCTCACGATCCCGCCGTCGCTGCTGGCGCGGGCGGATCAGGTGATCGAGTAGTGAACCGCCGCCGCTTCCTGCTGACCTCGGTGGCCGGCGTCCTGGCGACGCCCCTCGCCGTCGAGGCTCAGCCTGCGCGAATCCCGAGGGTCGGCGTGCTATCCCCGACGACTACCGATCACCCGCTCATCAAGGCCTTCGAGCAGGCCCTGGCCGAGCAAGGTTACATCGCCGACAAGACAATCCGTTTTGAGACTCGGCACACAGCCGGCCGAGGCGATCAGCTGGTGGAGTTCGCAGTGGAGCTCGTCGGCGCCAACGTCGATGTCATCGCCGTCTGGTCAAGTGCGGGAGCCCTAGCAGCCCAGCAGGCCACCCGGACAATCCCCATCGTCTTCGTCTCAGTGACGGCGCCAGAGAAGATCGGGCTGGTGCAGAGCGTCGTGCGTCCGGGCGCCAACATTACCGGGGTGGCGTTCACATCGACCGAGGCCACGTACAGCAAGACGCTGGAGGTCCTACGGGAAGTGGTGCCTACAGCAAGGCGGGTGGCAATCCTTCTCGGCCAAGCCAATCCTGTCACCATGGAGGCCATCAAGTCGGCGGTTCAGGGTCTCAAGATGATAGTGGAGCCGCATATGGCCACCGAGCCCGAGCACCTTGACGCTGCGCTGGCGGCCATCAGACGTAGCAAGGTCGACGCAATGTACGTGCCTCCCAGTGGGCTGGCATACCAGCACCGGAAGAAGATCGTCGCCTTTTCGGCAAGTAGCCGGCTGCCCGCGGCCTATCCGTTTCGCGAGGCCGTCGACGACGGCGGGCTCGTCTCTTTCGGGGCGAGCCAGATCGCGATGGCGCGGCAGGCCGCCAGCTTCGTCGTGCGCATTCTGAAAGGCGCCCGGCCGGAAACGTTGCCTGTCGAGCAGCCGACGATATATGAGCTACTCATCAACCTCAAGACCGCCAAGGCCCTCGGCCTCACGATCCCACCCTCGCTGCTGGCGCGGGCGGATCAGGTGATTGAGTAGTGAACCGCCGCCGCTTCCTGCTGATTTCGCTGGCTGGAATCCTCGCGACGCCGATAGCCGCCCATGCTCAATCATTGGATCGTACTCGGACCATCGGTGTCCTGACGCCTGCGCCGGCACAGTGGTGGGAGACAGCCTTCAAACAAGGACTCCAGGAGCTCGGGTACCGTATCGGCGTCAACGTAAAGCTTGAGATCCGTTCTGCGGGCGGCGATCTCAACCGAATGGAGTCCCTTGCCCGCGAGCTCGTTACGCTGGCCCCGGACGTCATCGTGGCGGTCAATACACCGGGCACGCGCGCCGCGGTCGCCGCTACGAAGTCGGTACCGATAATCATGGCAATGGTCGGTGACCCGGTCGCTCTGGGCTTTGTCAGCAGTTTGGCGCGGCCGACCGGCAACGTGACCGGGCTCTCGAACATGGCCGGCGAACTGGCGGCAAAGCGCCTCGAGATCCTTCGCGAGGTCGTGCCGACGGCCACGCGCGTCGCCCTGCTCTCCCATCCGGACGAGCCGATTGTCGCGGTGCAGATGCGTCAGCTCGAAGCGGCAGGCCGAACGCGACGCATTGAGTTTCACCTCCTCCGAGTCCGGACGCTGCGGGATCTCGTCAGCGCCTTCGATGCTGCGGTGACATGGCAAGCGCACGCCGTGCTTCGGCTGGCGGGGCAGGCGAGCACCTTTGGCAAGGAGACAGCCGAACTCGCGCTGAAAAGGCGCTTGCCCGCGATGTTGCTCACGAAACGCGACGTCGATGCTGGTGGCTTGATGTCATACTTCGCCGATGACGACGTCGGCTATCGGCGAGTGGCGCACTACGTCGACCGAATTCTGCGTGGAGACTCCCCCCGCGATCTACCGATCGAGCAACCAACAAGCTTCCAGTTAGCTATCAATTTAAAGACTGCCAAGGCGCTCGGCCTCACGATCCCGCCGTCGCTGCTGGCGCGGGCGGATCAGGTGATCGATCCATGAGAACGGCCGTGGGGTCAAGGCAGACCACGACTGTGCAGCCTGCGGTCACCGTCCACCAGCCATCCATTCGCGCACGCGATGCGGCGCATGATGTCGTCTTCGATCGTCGACGATCGTGGGATCGTCGAGGGTGGGCGTCCCAATCAGTGAGTCGGTCACGGGCGACCATCAATCACCCCGAGAACGCCCGCACTGGAACGGTAGCCAGGAGGCCGCGGCGTCGGTCGCGGCCGGGGCGCCCTCGGCTACACCGCAGTACCCGCCAACTCGAGGCCACCGCGCCGGGCTCGGCCCCGGCGGCAGAACTCGTCGTAGTCGATCCGATCACGCAACATGACGTAGAGCCGGATGAGCAGGCGCCGCGCCAGCGCCACCTTCGCTTTGGGCCGGCCGCGTCGCCGGAGGACAGCGAAGTAGATGCGCTTGAGAGCGGCATCGCCCCGGGTCGCGAGCGGAGCCGCCTGGCCGAGCACCCAGCGGAGGAGCGCGCTGCCTTGCTTGCTGATGTGCCCCAGTCGGTACTTGTCCGCCGACGCGTTGACGGCGGGCGCCAACCCGATGTAGCTAACCACGTGCTTACTGCCGGGGAATCGCCCCACGGGGCCGAGCACCAGCACGGTCGCGAGTGCGGTCAATGGACCGACGCCGGGATGAGTCATGAGGCGGCAGGCATCGGGATCAGCGGCGGCCGCAGCGGCCACATGGAGATCAAGCGCTTCGATGTGGCCGTTCAGCCATTGCAACAGCTCGAGACTGTCATCTCGCCGACGGCGCGTGTGCGGCAGAAGCACGAGCGCCTGCAATTGGGCCAGGCCCTGGCGCGACCACAGCGAAGGTCCGAGGGCCAGCCGCTGATTCAGAGCGATGGCGTGCAGGCCGTTTTTGACCATCGTCCGGATGCGAACGAGTCGAAGTCGATGTTTGATGAGCGCGCGCAGGTCACGGGTCGTCGGATCGGGAATCCAAACCACGGGGAAGCGGTCGTCCTTCAGCAGATCCCGGAGATGCCGGGCGTCGCGGCGATCGGTCTTGGTTTTGCGCACCACCATCGCCCGGATCTTGGCGGCCTCGCCGACCAGGAGGGTGTGGCCCAGGCGCTGCAGGAGCGCGTGGAACCACAAAGAGTACCCGGTGCTCTCGATGCCGACGGTGACGGGGGGCGACAACGCGGCGTAGAAGCGTTCGACGTCGTCGCCGACATGGGACAGCTCCTGGTCCCGGAGCTCGCCCGTGTCTGTGTTGAGCAGAGCGACCTGCTGCTTGCGCGTATGCAAATCGCATCCGACGAGAATCATGAGCTCAGCCTCCATCTGTGTGACGTCGTGGTCCTCGGCTCGACCGAGGCTACCAACGTCTGGCTGTTCTCATGACATCAGTGAACGACCTGCCGTATCTGCCCCCGTGGGTGCGCGTGCTCCTCTTGGTCCGTTCTATCACATCGGCGCCTTGGGGTCACGAGACCTGGCCACAGGTGAAACCGATGCTCCGCCGCGCGCTGGAGATGCGCCGCCAGATCGTCCCGGGACGGCTGTGGAACTGACGCGCGCCGAGCGGGAGATTCTTGAGTTGTGGTGAACCCTTCGAATCAATCCGGTCGCGCGTTGAGATATGCGGGATTCTTTCGGCGAGCTTGGGCGACGTTCATCGATGTCGGCGTTCTCCTCACAGTCGTGGCCGCACAGGAGCCATTTCTCGGACTCTCACCGCTCGTCGCCTTCGTGACATACGTGCTGTCGAATCTCCTGATGGTGGGCTACGCCGTCTACTTTCACGGCCGATGGGGTCAAACGCTGGGAAAGATGGCCGCCAAGATTAAGGTAACTCGGCTTGACGGAAGGCAGATCAGCCCGAGCCAGGCCTTGTTACGCAGTTCCGTTGACATCGCCCTTAGCGGGGTCTGGACGATCGGAGCCGGCTATACGCTGTTGACGTGGACGGGACCGGAGTGGTCTTCGCTCGGATACTTTGAGCGCGGCTCAGCTTTCGCCGAAACGCTCCCGTTAGGTTTTCGAGCGGTCGACCTCATCTATGACGTTTGGTTCTGGAGTGAGCTGGTGGTCATGCTGACCAACCGAAAGCGTCGTGCGTTGCACGACTTTATTGCTGGCACCGTGGTCGTCGAGCGGGGTGAGCGGCAGTCTGTAAGCCGCTTAGTTTCTAAACTTCGAGGGAGGATCTAATGGCCGCCGATGGCAAGGAGGACATTCCGGACTACGACCTCTCCAGGCCAGCCGCCCCGCTCGGTCGCGTGACGGAGCTCGTCATGGCCTCGTGCTTTGGCGTCGTCGGACTGGCACTCGTCGCGATTGCGTCGGGGTTCCCGGCGCCGTCAGTGCTGCTGAGATCGAGGATTTTCGCCTTCACGATACCCGGCATACCTTTGCGTCCCGCCTCGCCTTGGAAGGCGTCGATCTGCTCGCCATCAAAGTGCTGGGAGGCTGGAAGAGTCTGACGATGGTTCAGCGGTACGCGCACCTTTCCCCGGGGCACCAGAGGAGCGCGATTGAGCGGCTTGTGACGCGGCAGCGGGTGAGTGACACAGCCGAGCAGGCGGGGGACGGAGTAGCACCGTGATTGACACCAGCTCTGGACGAGGGGGACGCGGTGGGGTCGAAGTAGGCTTGAGGATTGGCTCCCCGGGCTGGTCTCGAACCAGCGACTTCCTGATTAACAGTCAGGCGCTCTACCAACTGAGCTACCGGGGAGTGACCAGCAGCGGCGCTGACGACACGTCATTATAATCCGCCGGCTCGTGCGCGCCTACCCCTGAGCCGGGGCCCTGGCCGCCCGCCGAGGCCGGCGGGGCGCCAGCGTGGCGACCGGGGGCCCCCTCCAAGCCGCAGAGGCGGCAGGCCGGTTAGGAGACCTCGCGCCGGCCCTCGAGGGCCTTGGAGAGCGTCACCTGGTCGGCGTACTCCAGGTCGCCGCCCACCGGCAGGCCGCGCGCGATGCGGGTGATGCGGACGCCGAGCGGGCGCAGCAGCTTGGCCAGGTAGAGCGCGGTCGCCTCGCCCTCGACGTTGGGATTGGTGGCGAGGATCACCTCGCCGCCACCGCCGGCCTCCAGCCGCGCCAGCAGCTCGCGCACCTTGATGTCGTCGGGGCCGATGCCGTCCAGCGGCGAGAGCGCGCCGAGCAGCACGTGGTAGCGGCCCCTTGAACTCGCCGGTGCGCTCCATCGCCAGCAGGTCGTTGGGCTCCTCGACGACACAGAGCAGCTGGGGGTCGCGGGCGGGGTCGGAGCAGATGCGGCAGGGGTCCTGGTCGGTGACGTTGAAGCACGTCGAGCAGTGAGACGATGCGCTCCTTGAGCGGCCACCAGCGAGTCGGACAGCTCGCGCGACCTCGTCGGCGGGGCGCTTGAGGAGGAAGAACGTGAGCCGCTGGGCCGTCTTGGGCCCGATGCCGGGCAGCCGCTGCAGGGCCTCGATGAGACGCGCGACCGGCTCGGGGTAGTAGGCCACGGCCCTCCTACATCCCGAGGCCGGGGATCTTCAGGCCACCGGTGAGCTTGCCGAGCTCCTGCTGGACCAGCTCGCGCGACTTGCGGAGCGCCTCGTTGCAGGCGGCGAGCACGAGGTCCTCGAGCATCTGCACGTCGTCCTTGTTGATGACCTCGGGGTCGATCTTGATGGTGACGATCTCCTGCTTGCCGTTGGCCTCCACGGTCACCATGCCGCCGCCGGCCGTCGCCTCGACCTTGCGCTTGCCGACCTCTTCCTGCAGCGCGGCCATCTGCTGCTGCAGCTTCTGCGCTTCCTTCATCATGTTGCCGAAGCCCTTCACTGGCCTTCTCCTTCCGGCAGGCGCGGTCGCACCGCCACCACCTCGCCCTGGAACTCCGCCACCGCCGCCTGCACCGCCGGGTGCTCGGTGGCGCTGACGCCTCCGCTGCCCTCGTCCTCGCTCACGACGCCGAACCGCTCGGCGCCGGCGACGTGCCGCCGCACCGCCTGGGCGATGAGGTCGCGGTTGACACCGTCCGCCAGCATCTCACGATGAAAGTGGTTTCCGGTCAAGACGACGCTCAGCTCGCGCTCCCGCAGCCCCGCCGGCCGCGCCTGGGCGAGCACGGCGCCGAGCATCGGCTTGCGTCGCATGACGTCCTCGATGACCCGTTGCCAGCCGGTCGTCATGTCGGCACTCGCGGGCGGCGGCGGGGACTCCGCCCGGGGGACCGGCGGCGGCGCGGCCGCGAGCGGGGCGGCGGCCGCCAGGCGCTCCGGCGGCGACACGCGGCGCGGCTCCGGGGGCGCGGCTGGCGCGCATCGAGACCAGTCAGGAGGCTCTCCTGGGCGCGGACGGGCGCCGGGCCAGCGACGCCCTGCTGGCGCAGCCGCGCCTCGGCCTCCTCCACGCGCTTGAGCACCTCCTCGAGCGCGCGCGGCTGGGGGCGGCGAGTCGCTCGCACGGTGGCGATCTCCAGCTCGACCCGCGGGTGGGGCGACTCGCGCATCACCTCGTCGGCGTCGAGGAACGCGCGCAGCACGTACAGGAGATCGTCGAGCGAGACAGCCTCGCCGAGCGCGCGCAGCGCGTTGGCCTCGGGGTGGGGCACGTCGGCCAGCTTCGTGGCCGGCGCCGCCTTGAGCACGAGCGCCCGGCGGAGCAGCTCGATGACATCGCGGGTGAAGGCGCCGAGGTCCTCGCCCTCGCGGGCGGCCCGGTCGATCGCCTCCAGGGCCGGCGTCGGGTCGTGGGCGAGCAGCGCCTGCGCGAAGGCCCGCACCTCGGCCGGCGCGGTGGTGCCGAGCAGCGCCGCGGTGGTCTGAGCCTCGAGCCGCCCGTTGCCGTAGGCGATGGCGGTGTCGAGCAGCGACAGCGCGTCCCGCAGCGAGCCCTCGGCCGCCCGCACGACCGCCGGCAGCGCGGCCGGCTCGAACTCGATCTTCTCCTTGCGGAGGATGTCCTCCAGCGTCGTCGTCAGCAGATCGGGGGCGATCGGCCGGAAGTCGAAGCGCTGGCACGCGCGAGAGCACGGTGGCCGGGATGTCGCGCGGGTCGGTGGTGGCCAGCACGAAGACCACGTGGGCGGGCGGCTCCTCCAGCGTCTTGAGGAGCGCGTTGAAGGCGGCCTCGGTGAGCTGGTGGACCTCGTCGATGATGTAGACCTTGTAGCGCCCGCGCGACGGCGAGTACTTGACGTTCTCGCGCAGCGTGCGGATCTCCTCGATGCCGCGGTTGGAGGCGCCGTCGATCTCGACGATGTCCACGCTGGCCGCCGCGTCCGCGCACACCTCGCACGTGCCGCAGGGCTCGGCCCCCTTGCGCTGCGGGCACAGGAGCGCCCGGGCGAGGAGGCGGGCGGTGGTGGTCTTGCCGATGCCGCGGGGACCGGCGAACAGGTACGCATGCGCGATGCGCCCGGAGGCCAGCGCATTGCCGAGCGTGCGCACGATCGGATCCTGGCCGACGACCGCGTCGAACGTCGCCGGCCGATACTTCCGCGCGAGAACCTGATAACTCACCGGTGAACCTCATGGATCCGGCAGGACGCGCGACCACCTGGCCGATCGGGTCGACCCCAGGAGTCGGAGCCACCACCTTCTATCTCGGGCCACCCACGTTTCAAGCCGGGCAAACGCTCATATACAGTGACCGTGCACCCTCCGTCGATCGACCCGTACTGCGATCTCCCCACCGAGCCGGCTCCAGTCAGGTACTCCCACGGCACACGAAAGGGTCGCCTTACCGTTGCTCCCTTCCGGGCCTGGCGGGGTTCGACGATTCTCGTTGCGTGGGGCCCAACCTTCAACACCGTCCTGCGAGGCTCATTCAACACGGGCCGCCCTCGAGAGGGGATTCGACCCCGCTGAAGCGGATTGCGGGCTACAGGGCACCGCTAACTCCCCGTCTAGCACGGCCACGCCGAAGCCTGTCATGCAACGTCGATTCAGATACGAAAGATGGCGGAGGGGGTGGGATTTGAACCCACGGCACAGGGGTTACCCGCGCACGGCATTTCCAGTGCCGCACCTTCGGCCGCTCGGTCACCCCTCCGCACGCGGTAGAGAAGTTGGCGGAGGGGAGAGGATTTGAACCCCCGAGGGACCTTCTGGGCCCCTATCCGATTTCGAGTCGGACGCCTTCAACCGGGCTCGGCCACCCCTCCGCGATCGTTCAACGTCGTCGCCTGTCAAAGAACTCGCGCAGCAGCGCCGCGCTCTCGTCGGCCAGGACGCCGCCCACCGCCACGACGCGGTGGTTGAGCCGCCGATCGTCAAGCAGAGCGGTGCAGCGACTCGACCGCGCCTGCCTTGGGCTCGCGCGCGCCGTACACCAGCCGGGCGATCCGCGCGTTCACCAGCGCGCCACAGCACATCGCGCACGGCTCCACGGTGGCGTAGAGCGTCGCCCCGGTCAACCGGTAATTGCCGGTCTTGGTCGCGGCCTCGCGCAGGGCCAGGATCTCGGCGTGCGCGGTCGGATCGACGAGCGAGATCGGGGCGTTGTGCGCGCGCCCGACGATCTCATCGGCCACCACCACGACCGCGCCCACCGGGACTTCCTGGGCCGCCTCGGCCTGCCGCGCCTCGTCGAGCGCAGCCCGCATGAACGCGTCGTCGAGCTTGGAGGACGTAGTCACACCCGGTCCGGAACCCCTGTTAGCGAGGCCTAACGGTACCTGCCAGAGCACGGAAAAACAAGCCCTTGCCGGGCACCTGCCCTTGCTCGAGCGCTCGGCTTCGCCGACCACGGCTCAGCTTTGTCAAGCAAAGTACTTGACGTAGAGGGCCCGCGCCAGCTATTGCTGGATCGTGAGCACGGAGCAGCGGCCAGCCCCAGCCCTCCACGCGCGCGCGATGGCCGACCTTCGGTTCATCCGCGAGACGATGGAATCAGCCTCGGCATTCACCACGCTCTCGGGCTGGGGGCTTGTCGTCATCGGCCTCGCGGCGCTCGTTGCCGGCGTGGTCGGGGGGGCCGCCGTGGGCAGTTCCCGCTGGCTGGCCGCCTGGCTCACCGCGGCGGTGGCGTCGGTCGCGGTGGGAGGCGTCTGCACCGCCATCAAGACCCGTAGCGCCGGTCGGCCGCTCCTGTCGGGGCCAGGGCGGAAGTTCGCGCTCGCCTTCGCCCCGAGCGTCCTGGCGGGTGCGGTGCTCACAGTCGCCCTCGTCCAGGCCGGAGCCCAGAGCGTCCTGCCCGGATTGTGGCTCTCGTTGTACGGCGCGGCGATGATCGCCGGCGGCGCTTTCTCCGTGGGCGTCGTGCCGGCCATGGGGATGGGGTTCGTCGCGCTCGGCGCGACGGCCGCAATGGCGCCGGCGGGCTGGGGCAACGCGCTGCTGATGACAGGCTTCGGCGGCCTGCACGTGGTCTTCGGATTCGTGATCGCGAGGCGCCACGGTGGCTGAGCCAGCCCGTCGGAAGCGCCCGGAGGCTCCCGTCACCCCGGAGCGCCCCGTGGCGGGAGTCCGCGGCGCCGCGGCCCGCCGCGCACCCGCACTCGACGGCCTCATCCATCACCGCCTCCGGCTGGGCATCGTGAGCGCGCTCGCGGCGGCTGACGCGCTCACGTTCAACGACCTCAAGGCCCTGCTGCAGATCACCGACGGCAACCTCAGCGTGCACGCCCGCAAGCTCGAGGAGGCGGAGTACGTGACCTGCACGAAGACGTTCGAGGACCGGCGGCCGCGCACCGAGTACCGGATCACGCCTCAAGGTCGCCGCGAGCTGCAACGCTATCTCGATCACATGGAAGCGCTCATTCACGCTACCCGCACCACCCTGGAGCGCTGAGGCTCCGTCTCTTTTTTTGCCTGGAGACTTTGTCATGCAAAGTACTTCCGATCGGAGTGGCCCGCCGCACGTGGCGATCATCATGGACGGCAACGGACGATGGGCGACCACGCGCGGTCTGCCCCGCGCCGCCGGCCATCGGCGTGGCGTCGACGCGGTGCGCCGAGTGGTGAAGGCGGCGCCTCGCTTCGGCATCCGCGTCCTCACCCTGTTCGCCTTCTCGGCCGACAACTGGGCGCGGCCCCGCGCTGAGGTCGACGCGCTGATGGATCTGTTCGCCATCTTCCTGTCCGCCGAGCGTGACCAACTGGAGGCCGCCGATGTCCGACTCTCGATCATCGGCCGGCGCGATCGGCTGCCGGCGGCGGTGCGCGAGGCCGTCGAGGCCACGGAGGCGGCGCTGGCACACCGCAGCGGATTGCACGTGCGGCTGGCGATCGACTACTCCTCGCGCGATTCCATCACGGACGCCGCGCGGGGGCCAGGGGGCGGCACGCCCTCCCGCGCCGCCTTCGAGCGCAGGCTCGGCGCGGCCTATGGCACCGACGCCGAGGCGACGGCCGTCGATCTGCTGATCCGTACCGGGGGCGAGCAGCGGTTGAGCGACTTCCTGCTCTGGGAGAGCGCCTACGCCGAGCTGCGCTTCACCGCGCGACTCTGGCCCGACTTCCGCGCCGCCGATCTCGCTGCAGCCATCACCGACTTTCGGAGTCGCGAGCGGCGCTTCGGGACACTGAGCGCCCGGATCGTGGCGCCGGTTCAGGAGGTGGCGCGATGACCCCGCTGCTCGTGTTGTGGACCATGGCAGTCTCGGTGGCCGCCGTCGGAACGTGGGTGCTCTTCGATGGTGCGTGGGGGATCAACGCGGCGGTGTGGACCGTCACCGCGGCCGTCGGCCTCCTGCTCTGCGTCCGGCGCTCCGGCGGTTCGATCTCCGCGCCGCTCGGTGTCGCCCTCGGGCTGGCCGTGCTGCTCGCCGCGGGGATGGCCGTCACGACGGATGCCGTGTTCCATGGGTGGATCATCCTGGCGGTCCTCGTGCTCTTCGCCATCGGCACGCGGCTGGCGGCGGATGGACGCGCGAACGGTATGGGCGCGGTGTTCATGGCCTCGGCACCGGGGGTGGCGCTCGGGCGCGGCCTGGTCGAGGTCGAGTGTCGCGTGACCGAGAGCATCGCCTCCATGTCCACCGATCGCTCGCGGCCGTGGGTGCGGGGCGCGGTCATTGCGCTGGCCGTCGTCGTGCTCTTCGCGCTGCTCCTGGCGGACGCCGACCCGCTGTTCGCCGCGATCCGTCACGGCCTGCGCGAGACGCTGGCGGCCTGGAATTTCCTGCCTCGCGTCGGCTTCTTCGCGACGCTCCTCACGGCCGCGCTCGGCGCTGGCGGCCTGGCCCTTCGCGGCGGCGCCGCCCCGGCCGTTTACCCACTGCGTCGAGTCGCCCAACGGCTCGGGCTCACCGAGCGGCTGATCGTGCTGGTCGCGGTGACGCTGCTGTTCACGGTCTTTCTGCTTCTGCAGCTGTCCTATCTGTTCGGCAACGCGCCGGCCGTCAGCGGCAGCGGGGTGACGTTCGCGGAGTACGCCCGCCGAGGGTTCAACGAGCTGACGATCGTCGCCACGCTGTGCGCACTGCTGGTCATCGCCCTTGATGGCCGGGCCCGCGGTGGCGAAGGTGAACGTGCCGTGCGCGTGGTGGCGATCGCGCTGGTGGCGGAGACGCTGCTGCTGCTGGTCTCCGCCTTCCGTCGGGTCTGGCTCTACGAGACCGCGTACGGATTCACGACCACGCGGCTGTATGCCCAGGCCTACATGATCCTGATCGCGTCGACGCTCGCGCTGCTGGCGTGGGAGATCGAGCGGGGCCTCGATCCGAAGCGATTGGCCCGCCGCGCCGCCGCCCTCGCCGGCCTGAGCTTCGCGAGCCTCATCTACTGGAACCACGAGGCCTGGATCGTGCGGGTCAACGTCGCGCGCGCGCGTGGCACCGGAACCCTCGACGCCACCTATCTCGTGCGAGGTCTCTCCCCCGATGCACTGCCCGCCCTCGTCGAGGCCCAGGCCTCGGCGCCGGAGGCATTGGCGCTGCCGCTACGCCAGGCGCTGCGTGAACGTTATGGGAGCGTGCGTGTCCGGCCATGCTTCTGGTTCGAGGCGAACGTGCGGCAGCGCCAGGCCGTGCGTGCTCTGGAAAGGGCGGGGCTGGGAACTGACACCCGTCCCCTTCGGGACGGGTGCGTCACACTTGGAACGGTCGCCGCGAGAGGTGGTGGGCCCTAGAGGATTCGAACCTCTGGCCTTCGGGTTCGTAGCCCGACGCTCTGTCCACCTGAGCTAAGGGCCCGCTGGCGGAGAGGCAGGGATTCGAACCCTGGACAGAGCTTTTGGCCCTGTAACCGCTTAGCAGGCGGCTGCCTTCGGCCGACTCGGCCACCTCTCCAACGGCAAAGCTCCCGTAGTATACACTGCGGCGCCCGGCGGGCCCGGACCCGTTGCCTACTGACTTCTCACCGCGGGATATTGCCGGCCGGGATCCAGAGCCAGTGGAAGGGCATCGAGGCACCGTCACCGCGCAGCTCGTATCGGCCTTCCGGATACGAGACGACATTCTGGGCTGGTGCCGGTCCCACCACCGAGGTCGGCAGGCTGGCCGCTGGAGCCGTGCGTTCAGCATGAGCGCAACCGCCGACGACCAGCGCGCCCGCGACGACGAGCCACCACGCTTGCTTGATCATGAGCACCACACCACTCTGCGATGGGTGCAATGGGGGTGCCGGCGTCTTTCCTCAGAGGCCGGTGCGGCGACTGGCGTCGCGATAGACGCACCAGTCGCACAACGGCGCCCCTCCGGGCGGCTCCGGGCGCTCCAGGACGGCCAGGACCTCGGCCAGAAAGCCAAACAGCACGCGGTCGTCGCGAGGGACCTCGATCCAGCTGAGCCCACCCGTGAGGACACCGAGACCACCGGCCTCACGTGTGAATTTCTCGGGCTCGAACACCAGCAACCCGAGGCAGGTGACCGGCCCCACCGCCGGCGCCCCCGCGGCGGGGTGCTCGAGCGCATAGGCGGCAGCGTGGAGCTGGCGCGCGTAGAGCGGCACCTCGTCGGAGCGCCGGCCCGCCGCCGCCAGATCGATGAGCGCATAGCCGCCGGCGTCGAGGCGTACGAGAGCGTCGATATCGCCGCGGATGAGGCAGCGATGCACGGCGTCGGGAAGGTGCACGTCGACGGGTGCCGATTCCACGCGCCGATCGCGCATCTCGAAGACACCAGCCGGCATCTCGGGCGCGAGCGCCTCCGTGCGCCGTCCATGGCAGCCCGCCCGCATCTGTGCGGCGATGTGCGCGAGGGTCGGTGTCACGCGGCGCCGCGGACGGGGAAATCCGCGCACGACCTCGAGGTAGAAACAGCGCGGGCACTCGTCCCAGAGGAGCGCAAGATCGGCGGGGCTCAGCGGCCAGCAGCGGCTGCCCACCGAGCCAGTATAGGGCCGGCGGCGGCGGCCCTGGCCGCTCGAAGTTCGGCGCGGCCGCTCCGGGCTGTCTATGCTGAGCGCATGAGGGCCGCCAGGCCGCCGGCCGGGTTTCACTACGCGCCGCACATCTTGACGGAGGCCGAGGAGCGGGACCTGGTCGAGCGCGTGCGCAGGATCGACTTCACGAAGGTCGAGATGCGCGGCCGGGTCGCGCGGCGGCGCACGGCGCACTTCGGGTGGGTCTATGGCTACCAGTCGTGGCGCATCGAGCCGGGACCGCCGATCCCCGACTTCCTGCTGCCGCTTCGCGCTCGCGCCGCCGCGCTGGCGGCTGTCTCCCCGGAGTCGCTCGTGGAGGTGCTGATGAACGAGTACCCCGTCGGCGCCGGCATCGGGTGGCATCGCGACGCACCGCAGTTCGGCGAGGTCGTCGGTGTCTCGCTGCTGAGCGGCTGCCGTCTGCGCTTTCAGCGCGGCACCGGCGTGGCGCGCCGGACGGCCGCGGTGTTACTCGGGCCGCGCTCGGGCTACGTCTTCACGGAGGCGGCGCGCTGGCAGTGGCAGCACAGCATCCCGCCCGTGAAGACGCTCCGCTACTCGATCACCTTCCGGACGCTGCGGACCCGCTAGGCCGCCGGCACGCGCCGGATGTGCGCGCCGAGGGCGGCCAGCTTCTCCTCGAACCGCTCGTAGCCGCGATCGATCTGATGCACGCTGCGGATGACGGTCTGGCCCTCGGCGCACAGCGCGGCCATGAGCAGCGCCACGCCGGCCCGGATGTCCGGGCTCGAGATCCCGTCCGCCTCGCCGCGCAGCCGGCTGGGCCCGCTCACCAGCGCCCGGTGCGGATCGCAGAGCACGATGCGGGCGCCCATGCCGATGAGCCGATCAACGAAGAACAGACGGCTCTCGTACATCTTCTCGTGGAAGAGCACGGTACCGTTTGCCTGGGTGGCTGCGACCAGGGCCGCGCTCATGAGGTCGGCGGGGAACGCCGGCCACGGACCGTCGTCGATGCTGGGGATGGCGCCGCCGATGTCCTGGGAGATCTGCAGCTCCTCGCCGCCGGGCACCACGAGATCCTCACCGACGACCTTCACCCGGACGCCGAGCCGGCCGAAGACCTTGAGCGTCATCCGCATGTGCTCGGGTGCCGCGTTCTTGATAGTCACGTGGTCGCCCGCGATGGCTCCCAACGCGACGAGACTACCGACCTCCATGAAGTCCGGCCCCAGCGTGAACTCGGCCCCCCGCAGCGACGTGACGCCGTCGATCGTGATCGTGTTGGAGCCGATCCCCTGGATGCGTGCCCCCATGGCACAGAGCAGCTCGCACAGCTGCTGCACGTGCGGCTCGCTCGCGGCGTTGCGGACGATCGTGGTGCCGCGCGCCAGCGCCGCCGCGAGCACGATGTTCTCGGTGGCGGTGACGCTGGCCTCCTCGAGCAGCAGGTCCTGCCCCGTCAGCCCGTCTGTCCGCAGCACGAGGTCGGCGCCGTGCTCGGCCGTCACCCCGAGCTCCTGCAGTCCGGTCACGTGGGTGTCGATCCGCCGCCGGCCGATCTGGTCGCCGCCGAACCGTCCCACCCGCACGCTCCCCTGCCGAGCCAGCAGTGGTCCGATGAGCACCAGTGCGCCCCGGATGCGGCGGAGCAGGCGTGGATCCGGCGTGTCGGTCGTGACCTCGCGCGCCTGGACGGTGATGCTGTGCGTGTCATGCCGCGTGACGCCGACGCCCAGTCCCTCGACGATCTGCAGCATCGTGCGTACGTCGTCGATGTCGGGCAGGTTCCGCAGGAGCACCGGCTGATCGGTGAGCAATGCGGCCGCGATCAGCGGAAAGGCTGCGTTCTTGTTGCCGCTCGGTGTTACCTCTCCCCGCAGCACGGCCCGGCCTTCGATCACGAACTCGTCCATCGACCCTTCAGCGTCCTCCTCCCGCCTACGATAGTCGACCGCGACCCCGGAGCGGACGTGAAATGGGACTGCCGGGCGCTTTCAGGTCCTTGGGCGCCTCTCGTCTACTGACGGCGGAGGACTCTGCCGGGCGACTCAGCCAGGCGACTCCCGGAGCTCGACCCGCTGACGCCGCCGGTCCCCGTCGGGCCCGACTGCGCCACCCGCTTGGCCAGGCTGCACCAGTGGCTGGGATTCTCGTAGCCCGTGGTCCGCCACAGAGCGCGATGCGCCTCGCCGCAGACCAGGGGTTTGAGCCGCGGGAAATCGATCTGCTCGTAGGAGACTCCCCACAGGCAGCTCGACCCATTGTAGGAGGCGCACGCCGGATTGCCGTCCGGCATGATCGAAAAGACCAGGAGGCCGCCGTTGGGTGGCGGGAAGTTGTAGGACGGCCAGCGGGCGCGATGCGACGCCGTTGCCTGCTCCTGGGCGCGTCTCCTGCTTTCGCGTTCCTCGACCACCGCCCGCTCCTGCGCGCGTCGGCGGGATTCGAGCTCCTCGGCCGCCGCCTTCTCTCGGGCGCGTGTACGCGCGTCGAGCTCCTCCGCCGCTGCCTTCGCCTGGGCACGCCTCCGCGCGTCGAGCCCTCGCCCCCTTCCTCGGCCGCCGCCGCTTCCTGGGCGCGCTTGCGGGCCGCGGCGTTTTCCTCGGCCTCGGCGCGCTCCTTGGCGCGCTTCCTGGCCTCGAGACCTTCGGCGGCCTTCTCCTCCGCCTGCTTCCTCGCCGCCACGAGCTCGCTCGCGGCCGCTCGTCTCGCTTCCTCCAGGATCTCGGCCTTCCGAGCGAGCTGGGCGCCCTGGGTAGACTTCTGGTAGAGCACAAATCCGCCGCTCGTGAGCGCGATGGCCGTCGCCAGTGCGCCCAGCGCGATCGACAAAGACCTCTTCCGCGGCTGGGCGGCCGCACGCGTTGCCATGCCGGCCTCGTCAGAAGAACCGGGAGATGGGAGCGCCTGCACCGGCTGAGATCCACTGTCTGACCTGTCGACAGGCACGCGATGGCCGTCCGCCGAGCTCGGCTTTACATGAGGGCGCAGCGCCTTGACCAGCACCTCGACGTCCGAGTCCCACCGGGCATGGGTGAGCTCGACCGCATTGCGATAGGCGAAGTCGGCCAGATCCTGCGGGAGTTGCTCGGCTCGCGGCATGCGGGCGCCCTGCACGAGCACCGGGATGACGGGGATGTCACGCTGCAGCGCGGAGGCCGTTTCGAGCCTCACGAAATCCATCGGATCATCGAGCCGCCGCCGGTCCTCCTCGTCTCGCGCGTCGAGCCAGCTCTTGCCGATCACCGCCAGCAACACGCCACACGAGGCCACGTGCTCGTCGATGGCCCGACGGAAATCCCGCCCCGCCTCGATCCCCGCCACATCCATGAAGACCGCGTCCTCGCCAAACTGCGTCTTGAGGTCATCGAAGAGGCGCCCGGCCTGGCCTTCGGCGTCTTGCCTGCGATAGCTGATGAAGATGGCGCGCATCGAGCCCCTCCTTGATCGAGTACGGTCGCTGGCTGAGCTGGCATCAACCGTGCCGACCCCGGATGTCGGAGAAGACGAGCACTTGCCGCGCGATGCCGCGATCCGGCCGGACGCTCAGGGGGGCAGAACGCCCGATCGGCCACTGTGCCCGAGCCGCGGGACGTTTCAGAACGGGCTCTCTTTCGCCTATCCTCCAGGGCAGGATGCTCCTCACCCTCTCGGGCTTCCTCACCGGCCTCCTCCGCGGTCTCGGGTTGTTGGGTCTCGCTCTCGCCGTGGGCGGCGTGGTCTGGGGCCTTGTCGTGCTGCGTACACCACGACGAGGCGACCTCCCACCACGCATCGTCCGGCGCTGTCTGGATCTCGTCGGGCTGGGGGCGGTCAGCCTGGCGCTCGCGCAGAAGGCCACGCTCTTGCTCGAGATTTACGTGCTGGAGGCCACGCTCGGGCGCAGCCCGCTCGCCGAGCTTCTGGCGACACCCCACTTCCTCGCGGGGATCGCGCGCACTGTCCTGGCCCTCGCCCTGGCTGTCTTCGCCGTACGGCTCCGAGCGAGCCCGAGGGCCGTCGGGGGCTGGCTCATCGTCGGCGCGCTGGCAGGGCTGCTCGCGACAAGCGGTGCCTGGCTCACTCATGCCGCGGGCCGGCTCGAGCATCGTGAGGGCCTCATGATCCTGACGGTGGCCCACCAGCTCGGTGCCGCCGTCTGGGTGGGCGGCCTCCTGCAGCTTGGCGCCCTGTGGCGGCTCGCGCAGCATGACGCACGCGTGGCGGCGGCGTGGCCCGGACTTGTCCGCCGTTTTTCGGGTCTCGCGGCGGCCTCGGTTGGGGCGCTCGTGCTCAGCGCCGTCCCGCTCGCCTGGACCTACACGGCAAGCTGGCAAGGCCTCGCCGGCACCGGCTACGGTTCGCTCGTCGTCACCAAGGCCGCGCTGCTCCTGACAGTCCTGGCGCTCGCGTTCGTGAACCGTCGGACGGTGCGCGCAAGCGACGTCTCCGATGGCAGCCCAGCCCTGCGCCGGCGACTACCGGGGCTTGCCGAGGCGGAGGCGATCATCCTCGTCGTCGTCCTCTTTGCCGCCGCCAGCCTCTCCGCCCAGCCGCCCGCCGTGGACCAGCCGGCTGCGGCGGTGCGCGCGTCATCAGCACCGCCAACAGCGCGGGCCGGTCGCTGCGCCGCGTTGGCCTCGAGCTCGTCCGCCTCGAGGAGCGTTCGCTCCTGGAGGCGGCGTGCCGAGAGACCGGTCTCGAGGATTTTGGCGGCGACGAGTTCCGCGAACCACTGCGGCAGATCCTTCGCGGCTTGGAGACGGAGGCCCACCTCACGCCGCTCGGCCGGGTCGTAGCCCGCCGCGATCTGCTCGGGCTCCTCACCAACCGCCTGCGCTTGACCGAGGATCGGAAGCGTCATCCCGCCATTGCCGGCGAGCGCATCGCGAGCCCGTTCTTCATCATCGGCCTTCCTCGCACGGGGTCGACGCTGTTGCATCACCTGATCGGGCAGGACCCCGCGAGCCGGGCGCCCAGGCCTGGGAGGTCATGGCGCCGTCGCCGCCGCCCGAGCAGGCGCGCTACGAGATCGACTCCCGCATCCAAGACGCGGAGCGAAAACTGCAGTGGCTTGACTGGCTGGCTCCCGACTTCAAGGCAATCCATCCCCTCGGGGCCCGCCTCGCCATCGAATGCATCGCCATCCTGAGTCACAGCTTCCTCAGCTCGCGGTTCCACACGACCTATCGGGTGCCCTCGTACCAGGCGTGGCTGAAGGAGCAGGACCTGCGGCCCGCCTATGCGTACCACCGTCGATTCCTCGAGCATCTCCAGTGGCGTATGCCGGCCGAGCGCTGGGTGCTCAAGGCGCCGGCCCACTGCTACGCTCTTGATGCGCTCTTCGCGGTCTATCCGGACGCGCTCGTGGTCCAGACACATCGTGACCCGCGGGCGGTGCTCGGCTCGGTGGCCAGCCTCACCCTGAGTCTCCAGTCGGCCTTCGCCGATCCGCTCGACCTCCGGGAAATCGGTCGAGAAGTCATGCAATCCTGGACCGACGGGCTCGCGCGCGCCATGCGCATGCGGCATGCCGGCGCCATCGCCGCCGAGCGCTTCTTCGACGTGCGGTACCAGGAGCTGTTGCGCGACCCCATCGGGACCGTCCGCCGTATCTACACGCACTTCGGCCTGCTCCTCAGCGCGGAGGGCGAGCGGCGGATGCGCAGCTATCTCGCGAGCAACCCGCAGCACAAGCACGGGCGGCACGACTACGCTCTGGAGGCGTTCGGGCTGGATGGCACCGTGCTCGACAAGCAGTTCCGGACGTACCGCGAACTCTTCGCCATCGACCCCGAACCCGCCTGAGAAGTCCGGTAGCATCGCGGCGTGGCTGGCGTCTTCCAGGGTGGGCCAGTACGGCCCCGACCCGACGGCAGACCGCACGCTATCCCCGGACGCTAGCGCACGAAGCCGGCGCGCTCGAGGTGGGCGAGAACGCGCGCCGCATTGTCCTCCGGCGTCGTGACCACGGTGTCGAGCGTCAGCTCGGAATGCTCCGGTGCCTCGTAGGGGTCGTCGATCCCCGTGAACCCCGTGATTTCGCCCCGCCGCGCCTTGGCGTAGACTCCCTTGCTGTCGCGCTGCTCGCACACCTTCAGGGGCGTGTCCACGAACACCTCCACGAAGCGGTCGGCCCCCACCATGTGGCGCACCTCGCCTCGCGTCGACCGGTACGGGCTGACGGCGGCACACACCGCCACCCCCCCGTGGCGCACCACCTCTGCCGCCACGAACCCGATGCGCCGGATGTTCGTGTCGCGGTCCTCCTTCCCGAAGCCCAGGCCCTTGGAGAGATGCGTCCGGACCACGTCCCCGTCGAGGACGGTGGCCTGGCGTCCCCGCTCCAGCAGCAACACGGTCAGGATCTCCGCCGTCGTGGACTTGCCGGCGCCGCTCAGGCCGGTAAACCACACGCACACGCCCTGGCGGTGGCGCGGCGGGTACGTCTCCATCAGGATCTGCCCGACCTCCGGTCGCGTGAACCACTCCGGCAAGCGGCGCCCCGCATTGAGGAATTCCTCCCGGACCTGGGTGCCCGAGATCGCCGCCGTACGCGCCTCCCGGGGGATGCGAGAGACCTCCTCGTAGCGGTCCTCGTCGAGCAGGTACACCATCTCGCCAAAGGGCAGCACGCTCACCCCGTGATCGGGCTGCAGGCGCTCGACCAGTTCCTGGGCGTCGTACGGACCATAGAACGGCTTGCCCGCCGAGTCGGAGCCGGGGCTCGCGTGATCCCGCCCCACGATCAGGTGGCTCGCCCCGTAGTTGCGCCTGATGATCCCGTGCCACACCGCCTCCCGCGGCCCCGCCATGCGCATCGCAAGTGGCAACAGCCCCAGAAGCACGCGGCCCCGGTCGTAGTAGCGCTCCACGAGCACCTTGTAGGTGCGGACGCGCGTGTAGTAGTCCACGTCGCCCGGCTTGGTCATTCCCACCACGGGGTGGAGCAGGAGCGTGCCGTTCACCATCGCCGCCGCGCGCTTGGTCAGCTCTTCGTGCGCCCGGTGTAACGGGTTGCGCGTCTGAAACGCCACCACGCGGCCCGCCCCTCGCTCGGCCAGGCGAGCCCGGGTCTCGGCCGGCGTCAGGCGCAGATCGCGAAAGTCCTGGCGCACGGGTAGGGCGAGAAGCTGGAGCCGGCCCGCGATGTTCACGTCCCCCCACTGCGACATCTCGGCCACGAGGGGATGGGCGACGTCCTGGGTACCGAGCACCTGCTGCGCGGTTGCCTTGCGGTCCCACGCGTAGGCCTCCTCGACGGTCATCACGCCGAGCAGCTCGTTGCGCGCGTCTCGGAGCGCCACTTCGGCGTCGAGGCGGAGGGGCGCATCGCGCGCAACGGGCAGCGTCACCGGGATGGGGAACAGGCGCCCCGAGGCCAGCCGCATCTCATCGACCACCCGCTCGTAGTCGGCGCGCCCCATGAACTGGTCGAGTGGAGAGAAGCCTCCCGTGGCAAGTAGCTCGAGATCGTAGAGCGCCCGCTCAGAGAGCTGAATGGACGGCAACCGGCCGGCACGCTCCTTCAGTGCCGCCCGCGCTTCGGCGGGGACGATCAGGTCGACGAGCGCCCCACCGTACGGACTGATCAAGGTCGAATCGGCGTTCAAGTGCACTCTCCCGCTCGTAAGGGTGAACCTGCCACGGCCAGCGACCGCTGTACTGTATCAAACCCTCACCAATCTGGCTCTCGGCCGAGAGTCCCCCGCCGTGCAGGCGGGATTGGCTATGCGCGCTGACGGACAGACAGTTGCGGACTTACCACGGGACCAGCGTGGAGAGAGGAGACCAGCGTCGAAGAGAGGCCGATCCACCTTGACACGCTGCCCGTGCCAAGGGTATCGGGACGGCCCTACGCGGGTAGCGGCAAATCCACCGTCATCATCGTACCGAGCCCGATACCGGCGCTCTCGGCGCGGATGACTCCACCATGCAACTCGACGAGGTGGCGCGCGATGTTGAGCCCGAGGCCGAGGCCGCCATGCGTCCGTGTCGTGCCCGCTTCTGCCTGGCGGAAGGCTTCGAAGATGTAGGGCAGGAAGTTGGAATCGATCCCCCGGCCGTGATCCCGAACGCTGATTTGGGCGCTGCTGGCGATCCGCTCCATGCGCACCTCGACCGTTCGGCCACTCGGAGTGAACTTCACGGCGTTCGCGAGCAGGTTGCCCATGACCTGCTGCAGGCGCTCGGCGTCCCCGACGTACCGGACGGCGTGCGGCGGAACGTCCAACGTCAGGAGGATATCGCTCGCCTCGGCGGCGCCACGGTGTGCGTCGACGGCATCGGTGACGACGCTACGCAGGTCGAACTCGGTCGAGATGCACTGGAGCTTTCCGGTGACGATGCGCGAGGCATCGATGAGGTCGTCGACCAGGCGAGTCTGAAGCTTCACGTTGCGCTCTACCGATGCCAGGACCCTCGCGAGATCGTCCGCCGGCACCTTGCCGGACCGAAGCATCGCCACCCAACCGACGATCGACGACAGCGGCGCCCGTAGTTCATGGGAGACCATCGCCAGGAAGTCATCCTTCGCACGGTTGCTGGCTTCTGCCAAGGCCACTGCCTGGCGGAGCTCCGACTCTAGCGCGCTCCGGCGCTCGACTTCGGCGCGCAACCGGGCGACGAGCGTCGAGCGCGCGAGCGCAACACCGAGCTGCTGTCCGACCATTCGCGCGGCGCTGATCTCCTCGGTCGTGAAGTCGCCGGGCTCCAAGGTGTGGAAGACCACGGCCCCCTGCCGTGGCTCACCTTCCAGCAGGACAGCCAGTGCCGATCGTCGCGGCAGAGGAGCACCATCCTCGGTCGTGATGAGCCATGAGCGCCCGCTCGCGAAGAGCGAAGCGGCCGGGCCCTCGGTAATCGGCAGCGTGTCTTCGGACGGTGGGCGGGCGTCAGGCCGAGCTTCGAACAGCGTGCGCACCCGGTAGCTTCGACCGTCGTCGGAGATCCTCGCGAAGTCCACTCGCACGAAGCCGATGAGCCAGCGAAGCTTGCCGGCGAGCGCCTGCAGCATCGTCTCGTCGTTCTCGCCCGCCGATATCTCTGACAAGGCGTCGAGCAGCAATGCCGAGCGCGCCACCGCCAGGCCGGTGGTGTCTCGTCGTTCGACCGCGCTGGTGATGCCGGCGAGCTGCAGAGGCGGATCAGGTGGCGGCAAGGATCTGCTCGAACTCGGAATCGACGGAGAGATGGAGGGAGTCGGCCAGCGTCGTGGCGTACACCGAGAACGCTGTCATGGCGAGAATCTCGGCGACCTCGGCGTCGGAGATCCCGTGGTCATGCAGAAGCTTGTAGTCCGTGCTGTCGATGGCGGCGGGCGTCAGGGCCGCCTTGACCGCGAACTTGACCACATCACCGCTGCGCCGCGGGGCCAGCGCGTCGAGATTCTCGACGAGACTACGACGAGTCCCCTGGTCGGCACCGAGTTGCTTGCAGAAGGCCAGGTGCGCAATCTCGCAGTAGCGACAGTCCCGGGCCGTCGAGATTGCAACGAACATCATTTCCTTCAGTATCGTCGGAACGGCGCCGCGCCAGGAGTTGTTGCGGTACGCCTCCCAAGTAGCGCGAAGTGCCGTCGGAGAGTTCGCCAGCGTCTTGAAGAAGTTCGGGACGAAGGAGATACCGAGCGTCTCCCGGATCTCGGCATAGACGCGCCCGACCTCACCCTGCGCCCCCCGCTCGGAAACGAGTTGGAGCTGTGCCATCGCACCCTCCACCACCGTTGTCGCAGGATTCATCATTGACGCCACCTCAACGTCCCGACCCAAGATCAGTCTGCCGGCGCCAGACCCATGAAGTCTGGTCAAAATTGCTCACGGCCCGGGGGAACTGGAACGCTCCGAGAGTTAGGCTGGCGGTCGGTGGATTTCGCTTGTGGTTTGACCCTTCCTCGCCGACAGGCTATCGTCGCCAGACTTGAGCCGCGCCCGGCGCGTGGGGGAGTGCTCATGAAGTGCCTCCGGTGCCAGCGGGAGAATCCCGAGGGCCAGAAGTTCTGTGGGGACTGCGGCACACCGCTGCAGCCCATCGGCGGAAGTGCCCGCCCAGCGCCATCCTATGCGGCCCTACAGGGGTTGCTGACCGAAGCTCTCGACCAACAGACGGCAACCAGTGAGATCCTACGCGTGATCTCGAGCTCGCCAACCGACCTCCAGCCCGTCATGGAAGCGCTCGTGGAGAGCGCCGCTGTGCTCTGCCAGGCCCAGAATGCTCAGATCTTCCGGGCCGAGGACCAGACAATGCGACTCGTCGCTCGCCATGGCCCGGTGCGATCTACCCTGGATTCTGGGCAGGCGAGATCGATCACACGAGGATCGGTGTCAGGGCGAACCATCGTAGACCGCACGACGCTGCACATTCCAGACCTCCTCGCCGATGTCGAGGGGGAGTATCCGGACATCGCACCGGCTATCCGGCGGGAGCGTATTCGCACTACGGTCGGCGTGCCGCTTTTGCGGGAGGGGGTGCCAATCGGCTCCATCACCGCCTTCCGGACGGAGGTCCGCCCCTTTACGGACACGCAAATCACGCTGCTTCAGACCTTTGCCGATCAAGCCGTCATCGCGATCGAGAACGTGAGACTGTTTACAGAGTTGGAGACACGCAACCGCGAGATCGAGGACAAGAGCCGGCAGCTCGAAGTCGCCAGCCAGCACAAGTCCGAGTTCCTCGCCAACATGTCCCACGAGCTGCGGACACCGCTGAACGCCGTCATCGGGTTCTCCGAAGTCTTGACCGACCGGATGTTTGGTGAGCTGAACGAGAAGCAGGACGAGTACTTGAAGGACATCCACGCCTCCGGGCAGCACCTGCTGTCGCTGATCAACGACATCCTCGATCTCTCGAAGATCGAGGCCGGCCGCATGGACCTTGAGTTGGCTGACTTCCATTTGCCCCACGCCATCGACAATGCGCTGGTTCTCGTGCGAGAACGGGCATTGCGCCGGAGCATCACGCTGGAGCAATCAATTGACTCGCGCCTTGGCGAGATCCGGGGCGATGAGCGCAAGGTCAAGCAAGTGCTCCTTAACCTGCTGTCGAATGCCATCAAGTTCACACCGGAGGGCGGTCGGATCGGGGTTCGGGCGCGGCCCGCTGACGGCCTTGTCGAGGTGGCGGTTGCCGACACCGGGGTCGGCATCGCTCCTGAGGATCAGGAGGCAATCTTCGAGGAGTTCCGGCAAGTGGGGGCGGCGGAGAAGAAGGCGGAGGGGACAGGTCTTGGACTTGCCTTGGCCCGCAAGTTCATCGAACTCCATGGCGGGAGAATCTGGGTCGTGAGCCAGGTGGGAGTGGGCTCGACGTTCACATTCACATTGCCGGTGCGTCTTGGCGACTGAGCTGATTCTGGTCGTCGAGGATGACGACAAGAGCCGCAAGCTTGTCCGGGACCTGCTGACGGTCAAGGGCTACGAGATCATCGAAGCCGAGACAGGAGAAGAGGGCGTCCGCCTCGCTCAAGAGCGCCGCCCGGGCCTAGTCCTGATGGACATCCGCCTGCCTGGGATCGACGGGATTCAGGCGTTAGGACGGCTCCGCGCCGAGGTCGCCACTCGGGAGATTCCTGTGATGGCCATGACGGCGTCTGTGATGGCCGGGGACCGGCAAAGGGTGTTGGATGCGGGATTCGACGCTTTCCAGAGCAAGCCGATCAAGATAAAGGACTTCGTGACGGCAGTGGAACAGCTCCTTGCGCATCATCGAAAGTGACCGCCGTTTTCCATAGCAGCGGGTGCGGGATTTCCGTTCCTGCCCTGACACAGTCCTTCGTACGAGCCGTCCAGCTTGCTCCCGACCCGAACGTCATCTACTCTCGGCTTCACTCGATGCTCACTCTCGCACCCGCCACTTGCCCACCCGCCCAATGCTTGGCATCGGACTGATCGGCCTCGGCAAGCACGGGTCTCGCTACGCCCGCCACATCGTAGATGACCTGGCGGATGCAGCCCTGGTCGCCGTCTGCCGAAGGAACCGAACCGAAGGCGAGAAGCTCGCTGCGGCCTATCGCTGCGCCTTTTACGATGACTACCATGATCTTGTGGCGAACCCGCGCGTGGATGCCGTGGTCGTGGCGGTCCCGCCAATGCTCCACCCGGCCATCGTGGAGGCGGCGTGCCGCGCGGGCAAGCCCCTGCTCGTCGAGAAGCCGCTGGCGACGAACCTGGTTGCGGCGCGTCATATCGCGAGCTTGGTGGCCGCCAGCGGTGTGCGCGCCATGGTTGCCCACACGCTGCGCTTTAACAGCACGGTTCAAACAGTCCGCGCGCACTTGCCCGAGGTCGGGCCCCTGCACGCCCTCTATCTGAGCCAGCGATTCGAACCCTCTCCGTTGGACTGGCTCGACCGTCGGGCGGAGAGCGGCGGCGGGATTGTGCTTCATACCGGTGTCCACAGCTTCGACCTGCTTCGCTTCCTCACCGGATGCGAGGTCACCCGGGTCTGGTGCCGCACGGTGCAGATCCACACGCGCGAAACGGAGGACAGCTTCGCCATGACCTGCCAGCTCAGCGACTCGTCCCTCGTTGCCACCATCGCGGGATCAAGAGCGCTGGGCGGCCGTGTCGGCCTGTTCGACCTGGCCGGCGCCCGAGGCCACCTCTTAGCGGATCACGTTCACGGTTTCGTCCATCTCGTGCGCGGCACCGAACGCCTCGAGCTCCCCGTCCCCTTGCCGGTGCCCACCGTGCGAGAGACGCTAGGCGCCTTCGTCCGTGCCCTGCGTGAGGATGCCCCGTTCCCGATTTCCGTCGAGGACGGACTGCGGGCGGTCGCCATCGTCGATGCCGCATACCGCTCAGCCGAGCGCGGCGGGGAGGGTGCGGCGGTCGGAGGATTCTCCGGAGTGGCCTGATTCATTGATTCATTGTCAGCACTCTGTTAATTCAGGCGCTCGGGGCATGCGATTTACCGAGCCTGGCCACGCTTTGCTACCGCTTAAGCGCCGGTTCCCTGACGAAGCTTCGGCGAGATCAGCTGAGCAACTGCTTGATGTAGTGGCGGACGGTGAGGGATTTGTAGCGCCAAGGCTGCCGCCGGAGCTTGAGATGCTGCTCATTTGACCCTCCCCCGCCGACACGCTATCGTCGGCGGACCTGAGCCGAAGGCCATCTCACTCCTCCGGCGCCAAGGCCGGGTCTCATACGGCGCGTTAAAGCGACGGTTTCAGTTGGACGACGCCTAAACAGTCCACTCAGCAGCCAAGGTGCCTCCGGCACTTGACGCCGTCCTCACCTGTTTATTGACCCGCCCGGGCCCTCACGCTAGGGTTGGCGGACCTGAGGCGCGCCCGGCGCGTGGAGTGCTCATGAAATGCCCCCGGTGCCAACAGGAGAACCCGGCGCATGCCCGGTTCTGTCTCGGCTGCGGAGCCCGCCTCGCGCTGGCCTGCGCCTCGTGCGGCACAGAATTGCCTGGCGGCGCCCGGTTCTGCCTCCAATGCGGCCAAGCCGTCGCCGCTGACATTGCCGCCGCAAGTCCGTCGTCCGCCCCCGAGGCTTACACCCCCAAACACCTGGCCGAGAAGATCCTCAGCTCCAAGGCTGCGCTTGAGGGCGAGCGCAAGCAGGTGACTGTGCTGTTCGCCGACCTGAAGGGGTCGATGGAATTGCTTGCCGACCGTGATCCCGAGGAGGCGCGCAAGATCCTCGATCCGGTCCTCACGCTCATGATGGATGCTGTGCACAGCTACGAGGGCACGGTGAACCAAGTGATGGGCGACGGCATCATGGCGCTCTTCGGGGCGCCGCTCGCGCACGAAGACGCTTCCTGCTGACCTCGCTGGCCGGTGTCCTCGCTGTGCCGCTCGCCGTCGAGGCACAGCGGCATGATCGAGCGGGCATTGAGTGTCCATTGCCGCACACGCGGCAGGTCAAGTAAGAGGAGCGTCGTCATGAAGCGGCCCGCTCTCGCAGCATTCCTGCTGTTGTGCCGCAGCGGCGCCGACGCCTCGCCGCGTTGATGATCGCCGGCCGGGTCGCGGACTTCGTCCTGTTCGTCGTGACGGTGGTGGAGCTGGGATTTCTCCTCGTCCTCGTTCCCCGCTTCACCGCCACGGACTGGATCTACGTCGCGCAGCACGTCCTCGTGCTCGGCATCGCGCTCACGCGGCATCCGCCGAGAGCGCAGGATCGCTCACCGGCGTCCACCGTCGCCGTCGTGGTCTCGTATGCGTACCCCTACGCCCAGGTGGCGTTGCTCCGGTGGGGGACCGGTTACGTGGTGTGGCCGACCGTCGGCCTGCTCCTGGTGACGGTCGCGGCGGGCCTGAGCCTCGCCAGCCTTCTCACGCTGGGCCGAGGATTCGGCCTCCGGCCGGCATTGCGGCACCTCGCAACGACGGGGTCCTACCGGCTCGTGCGACATCCGATCTATCTCGCGTACATCCTGGCCGACGTCGGCTACAACTTGACCGAGTGGGCGCGCGGCAGCGTGCTGCTGATGCTCGTGGGCTGGGCCTCGCTGGTGTATCGAATCCAGGCGGAGGAGCGGATCCTGTCGCAGGACGCGGCGTGGACCGGCTACCGCGCCTCTACGCGATACCGGCTCATTCCGGGGCTCTGGTAGGCGAGTCATTGCCGAGCTGGCGAACGAGGCTCGCCTCCCCACTATGTCTGCCGTCCGGAACTTCGTGGAGGTGGGCGGCCTGATGGCCTATGGTGTGGACCTCTCGCGCCTGTTTCGCGGTGCGGCCCAGTATATTGACCGGATCCTCAAAGGTGCCCAACCAGCCGATCTCCCTATGGAAGGACCCACCAAGTTCGAGTTCGTGATCAACCTCAAGACCGCCAAGGCGCTCAGCCCCACGATCCCGCCGTCGTTGGTGCTGTGGGCGGATTAAGATGATGGAATGAGCCCGGCACCGTACCTCTTCCCTGCCGCCTGTGTCGATCCACTCGTCCGCCCGATGCGTTCGACGGGACCGGATACCGTGGCGGACCCGTCCACGAGAAGCGCGGCCGCCGGCTGGAGGCGCCGCGCGCCCACCCATCGCTCCTTGAACCAGCCCTCGTTCAGCTTCGCGATCCTTATAGCACCGTCCATGGTGCTGGCGTGGATGAGCCGACCAGCGCCGAGATAGACGCCGTTGTGGCGTAGCCGATCGAAGAAGACGATGTCGCCGGCGCGGAGCCTATCCCGAGATACCGCGGTGCCGATCGTGTACTGATCCCTGACGGTACGCGGCAGCACGACTCCGAGCTTAGCGTAGACGTACTTCACGAAGCCCGAGCAGTCGAATCCCGACGGACTCGCACCTCCCCAGACGTAGGGTGTGCCGACGTAGCGCGTCGCCATCCTGGCGACTGGGTGGCCGCCGTCGGCCGATGACCCGTCGTGCGGGCGGTCGTCAAGCGAGACGGGATAGCCGCCGCGCGTTATCGTCTCCTCGCCGGCCGACCCGCCGATCGACCGCGAGCCGTCGGCCGACATGGCGACGCGCCGCGTCTGGTGAACTGCGCCCGAGGCGCAGCCCGCCACCGCGGGCAGAAGCCCGGTCACCACTATCGCGAGCCTCGCCCATCCCGGCAGACGACGTCGCACCATCATGCTTGCAACCAGCAATGTGAATGCCGGCGACCACCTTCTAGCCGGCGCCCGCTGCAGTTCTTTGCCTAGTCCCCGATCGCTGCCGCTAGGGAAGTCGCGGGAACTGTCCCCTGCCGGCCGCCGACCGCGCACTGAGATCAATGTAACGGAAGTGTGCGAGTCAAAAGCACCAAGGGCTAACCTCAACTGGCAAGGACTAGGCGCTCGTCATCCGCGGGGCGTGGCAGACTGCGTGCGAAGCGGCCGGCGTGCCGGCGCGGATCTTCCACGACTTTCGACGCACCGCAGTCCGCAACCTTGAGCGAGCCGGCGTGCCGCGGTCCGTGGCCATGAAGCTCACCGGCCACAAGACGGAAGCGGTCTATCGCCGCTACGCGATCGTGAACGATGCCGACCTTCGGGCGGCCGCCGATAAACTCGCGGCGATCGAGCCGGGGGCGGGCACAACGATGGGCACAGTCACCAGAATCGGAGGACGGTAGGCTGGCGATGCTGCTCGCAAACTCGCGGGGAATTGGCGGAGGGCGAGGGATTCGAACCCCCAAGGGCCTCGCGGCCCGGTGGATTTCAAGTCCACTGCCTTGCCAGTTGAGGCTAGCCCTCCGTGCCTTGAGGATCGCACACTTCCGAAACATCCCTCCTCGATAGTCCTGCGGTAGGCGGCATAGCGGGCAAGTTACGGGCTAGTTCGACAGCAGGGCCACCGGCAACGAGCCGCTCGACTGCCGAGTGCAGGTGGCCGGGCGCAAGATGTCCATAGCGCTGGACCATCGAGAGGGTTCGCCAGCCGCCCAGTTTCTGGACAGTCAGCGGGTCAACCCCCGCCATGACGAGGCGAGAGGCGAATGAGTGCCTGTTGCCGTGCCAGGTGTAACCCTCCAGTCGTGCCGCATCCTTGCCGGCCTCGCGCAGCACCACCTGAGCCCGCTGGACAGCCTGCTGGAACGCGCGAGCGACCGTCCGGTACGCATGACTGAACACGGGCTCCATGGGATCGTCGGTGCGGTTCCGCCGGGTCGCCAACTCCAGCAGCATCGACTGCGAGGCACTCTTGAATGACCTCGAGCGCCACCGACTTACTGAGGTCAAGGCGCCGCCGGACCGTCCGCGTCGTGGTCAGCAGTTTGTCAACGGTGGCGAGGTCCATGTTCATTCTCCTTACTCTCTGTTCACCCGCTCGAGCTGGCATCTGGCTCCTCGGACGCCGGGGCCGTCGCTGGAGACTGCTCCCGCTTCGCCGCCGTGCGCTTCATTCAATCACCCGATCCGCCCGCAGCAGCAGCGACGGCGGGATCGTGAGGCCGAGGGCCTTGGCGGTCTTGAGGGTGACGGTCAGCGGCGCGCGGCCAGGGGATCCTCCGGATGCAGGTAGGGCGTCCACTTGAGCCCGACGCGTGACAGATCGGCGGCGAGGACATCCTCGCCGTCCGGTCGCACCCCGCGCTCGATCCACGCGACGAGATCGTCAAACGCCTGGCGCCGCGTCGACCCGTCGATGCCGCAATGACTCGGGGCCCGCACCACGCGCTGCACGAGGAGGTGGTCCGTCCCCTCCATCATGGTGCGGCGCTTGTACGACTGCTCGAGGCTGAGCGGTACCCATGCATCGCCGGTCTCGTGCAGCGTGAGGAGCGGCACCGTGAGCCGGCCCGTCCGCTCCGCGTACACCGGGTTGGCGGTCGGCGAACGGGCGTCCTTCACCGGATGGATCCGCCTGACGCGCGCATTGAGCTCGTCCTCGGTGAGACCGAGGCCGGGATCGATCCGGTACTTGACGTGGGCGGTGCTCGCCGCACGCAGGCCGGGATTCAGCTCATTCTCGACGTCCTTGGGGCGGTGCATGATGTTGAGCAGGTACCGCGCCTGGAGTCCCTGGCGGCGCAGCGGCAGGTCGTTGCCGGCGCGATCAGCACCCATCAGGAACTTCACGACGCTGTCGAACTGCCGCCCGCGCGCGGTATACGAGCCCGGCATGCCGAGCGCCCGTACGACGCCTTCGAGGAGCGGTTCAAACGCTTGCCTGTCGGGCGCATCGAGGATGGGCACACCGGAGATCAGCTCGGCGGCGGCGGTGTACGCCATCAGGTAGTCGGCGATCCCGATGCCGTCGACGAGCCCGCATTCTGACAGACCGCCCTGGTAGAGACCCGGCCGCAGCTCCAACGACGCGACGGTGATGTGGCCGCCCATGGACTGGCCGTAGATGATCGACCAGCGCGGCCGCCCGATCTCCTTCAGGAACAGCTCGCGGAGCGCGACGAGGTCCTCGATGAACAGGTGGGGCTGATATTCGCGCGCGCGATAGCCGGATGCGATCCACGCGTGCCCTTCGGCAAGGACGTGGCTCGCGATCGGCAACATGCGGAGATCGCCCCGGCCCGGACCCCGTTGAATGCCGTGCGCGAAGACGACAAGCCCGCCGCGCCAGTTCTCTGGGGCCTGCATGATGTAGTCGGCGCCGCCGAGCTGACCGTTTCGGGTGATCGCCGGCTGCTGGCCCTCGGCGACAAGCGGCCCGGCAAGGGCCCCAGCCATCGAGGTCAGCAGAAAGCGGCGGCGGTCCACTACTCGATCACCTGATCCGCCCGCGCCAGCACCGATGGCGGAATCGTGAACTCCATCGCTTTCGCAGTCTTGACATTGATCACGAGTGAGAACGTCGTGGGCTGTTCGATAGGCAGGTCGGCGGGCTTGGCGCCCTTCAGGATCTTCACCACAAATGTAGCCGCCAGACGGAAGTTCGCGGCAAGGCTGGGGCCATAGGCAATCAACCCTCCCGCAGCTGCAAATTCTTGATCAGGAAAGAGGGCTGGGACGCGGGTTCTTGCCGCGAAGTCGACAATGCGGGTCGCGTGTGCCAACAACATGCCGTCGGGTAGCGTCATGAGGGCGGTGGGCCGCGCGGCAACTATGGCGGCGAAGGCCGCGTCCAAGTCTGACGGCTCTCGAACCTCGACGGACTGAATCTGGAGTCCGAGGGAGCGAGCCGCCGAGCGACTCTCTGCAAGGTAGCGAGCGGCCGCGACATTGTTAGCATTCCAGATGATGGCCACGCGGGTGGCTTTTGGATGGACCTCCTGGAGCAGCTGCAACCGTTTCCCGCTCAATTCGGGGGCGAGTAGAGAGAGCCCGGTCACATTGCCGCCAGGCCTGGTAATGCTGGCCGCCAGACCCGCACCCACAGGGTCACCATGAACGGCCGTCACAATAGGAATTGTTGCGGTGGCATTCCGTGCTTCACGGGCCGCGAGAACGCTCTCAGTGATGATCACATCGACCTTCGTCCGAACGAGCTCCGTGGCCATGTCACGGAGCCGGTCGGGGCGTCCATCCGCGAAACGGAAATCGATAGTGATGTTCTGGCCTTCCACATACCCCTGGTCGCGGAGTCCCTGACGAAAGGCCTGGAACGTTGGCGTCGAGGACCGCACTGACAGAGTGAGAATGCCTATCCTAGGGACTGGCCCCGCCTGCTGCGCCCCAGCGGCGAGCGGGGCCGCTAGCGCGCCGGCCAGCGCGGTCAGCAGGAAACGGCGGCGGTCCATCATTCGATGATCTGATCCGCACGCGCCAGCACGGATGGTGGGATCGTGAGGCCAAGAGCCCTTGCCGTCCTCATGTTGATGACCAGCTCGAATGTCGTCGGTTGCTCGATAGGGAGGTCTCGTGGCCTCGTGCCCTTCAGGATCCTGTCAACGTAGAACGCTGCGCGCCGGTATAGGGCGCGGGCACTCGTGCCATACGAGAGGAGACCCCCTGCCTCAGGAAAGTCTCTGTACAGCGACATGACCGGCAGAACGTACCTCGCCGCATGACTGATGATCTGGAGTCGGTGATTGATGAGCCAGAGATCCTCGAACAGCACGAGCGCTTCGACGCTGGCCCGCGTCGCAGCCTGAAATGCGCTCGGGAAATCGCTCGGTACTCGCACCGGAACGCGTAGAACCTGGAGGCTGATCTGGGCGGCCGCTTTCTCCATCTCGCCGGCGCCAATGGTCGCGGCTGGGTTCTCCGCATTCCATAGCAGGGCAACCCGCGAGATGCGGGGAAGGATCTCCGTCAGCAACTGAAGCTGCTTGGGGGCGACTTCGACGGCACTGCTGCTCAGACCAGTCAGGTTCCTGCCTGGCTGAGCCAGGCTCGACACTAGGCCCGCCTTCACGGGATCGGCAATGCGGGTCACGACGATCGGGATCGTCGTAGTGGCGTTCTTCGCCGCCTGCGCGGCTGGGGTATTCACGGTCACGATAATGTCTACATTCAGCCGCACTAGCTCATCAGCGAGAGCTGCGAGCCGCTCGTTCTTGCCTCTTGCAGTCCGCGACTCGATGACCAAGTTCTTACCCTCGATGTACCCAAGCTCGCGGAGGCCTTTCTGAAAGGCCTCGAGATCCGCTGGCGGAGAGATCTCGTGGGAGAGAACGCCGATGCTGTACACCCGTCCTGGCTGCTCCGCCCTGGGAACGAGGGGCGTAATGAGTGAGCCGAGAGCGAGCATGGCGGCGACCGCGCTACGGGACAGCGACATAGTGATCACCTCACCGCCGGCACGCTATGGCCTGAGCCGCGCGAGCGTCAAGCACCTGGCCCACCAAGCTCACTCGATGACCTGATCCGCGCGCATCAGCAGCGACGGCGGGATCGTGAGGCCGAGGGCCTTCGCGGTCTTGAGGTTGATGACCAGCTCGAACTTGGTGGGCTGCTCGACAGGAAGAGCACCCGGCTGTTCACCCTTGATGATGCGATCGACATAACTCGCCGCTTTCCGAACGATGACCCGGATATTGGGGCCGTATGACATCAGCCCGCCTTCGTGAACGAAGTCGCGCCAACCATACATCGTGGGCAGATGATTCCGGGCGGCTAATTCGATAATTCGGCCTCGGTTCAGCACTGCAAATCCATGGGTGAACACGAGCACGGAAGCTACCCGCTCGTGAACCGCTGTCGCG
This sequence comes from uncultured Candidatus Rokubacteria bacterium, assembly GCA_963827505.1. Lineage (GTDB taxonomy): Bacteria > Methylomirabilota > Methylomirabilia > Rokubacteriales > CSP1-6 > AR5. The sequence goes on from CAWHBD010000003.1 coordinate 571,865, forward strand.
AAGGCGTGCACTAACTCAGCCGGATGGCGGGTCGCCAGCTGCTGCAGCGTCACTCCGATCGCACGCGCCGCAGCCTCCGTCTCCCGCATTTCCAGAATCGTCGCCGGCTCATCAGGGTTGTAGAGAATGGCGATGCGATTGTTTCCGGGAAACGTACGGTTCAGTAACTCAAGGCGTTTGGCAGCTAGTTCGGTCGACATATACGAGAAGCCCGTGACGTTTCCGCCTGGTCGCGCGAGGTTTGATACCACGCCGTTTCCGACGGGATCACCGCTAAACGCAATTACGATTGGGATCCTGGTCGTCGCGCGTTTTGCCGCCCAGACGGCGGGCCCTATCGCAATGATGACGTCGACGTTGCTCATTACCAGCTCTCGGGCAAGCTCCGAGAGCCGGTCCAAACTTCCGTCAGCCCAACGGTAGGTGATGGCGAGATTTTGTCCCTCAACGTAGCCCAGATCGCGTAGACCATCGCGGAAGTCATTCACGACCGTGTCATCAGACGCCGCATAATTGAGAACCCCGACACGGGCGACTCGTACAGGTTTCGATGGTGGCTGCGCGTCGGCGGCGAGCGGCGCAGCCAGCGCGCCCGCCAGCGAGGTCAGGAGGAAGCGGCGGCGGTCCATGCCGGGATGGCAGGGCGGCTGGCTCGCCAAGCCGGTACCATGCACGATCATCCCAACTCCCGCATCTCCGCCTCCGCCTTCTCCAACCAGTACGTCATGCCCATGTCGCGGTACATCGATGTGGCCGCCCCGAGGTGCTCACCTGATGCGGTTCGCTTGTCGACGCGCCTATACAGCTTCGCGAGACCCGCGTGGCAGTGGGCCAGAACCGGGCGCATGCCAAGTTCGTCTGCGAGCGCCATCGACTCGGCATAGTAACGCTCGGCCACGTCGGTCTGCTGAGGATCGATGTAGGCGTATGCTTCGGCGAGGTCCCGGAGATTCCAGGCCTCCTCACCACGTTCATATCGCTCACGAGCACCAGCCAAGCCTTCGCGAGCCGCCCGTATCGCGTCCTCGGGCTGCGCAGCCAAAAGGTAAGCTTGGCTCAACCAGCTTTGAAATAGCGAGCGATTGGCCCGATTGTGGACCTCCGCCTTGTCGAGTGCCTCCTTGAGAAGAGCAATACCCTCGGCGACACGTCCCGCCAGAGTGTATGCCGCACCGAGCCCTGCGGTGTACGGGACCAGCATGGTCATATGGTTCATTTCTCTGCACAGGCCGAGCCCGCGTTCCAAGTCGGGAATGGAACGCACCTCCCCGCGCCTGACACACGACAAGGCCAGGGCGAATCTCGGGAGCGGATGGAAAATCTCTCGGGCTTCCACTTGCCTGGCCGCGTCTTGCGCTATTTGAAGTGCGCGGTCAAACTCGCCTAGCTCCACCAGGATAAATACCATCCATGCGCGGGAATTGGCTGCCGCCTGCCACAGGAGCAAGGGCGCAGAGGTGCTATCAAGCGCGTCCGCGCGAATCATCGCCAGAGTTACCTCGAAGTGCCGTCTGCCCTCATGGTAGTGGCCAAGAATCCAGTACGTTCCACCGAGGATCATATGCGCAGAGAATCGAGCATTGCTGTCATCGGCTGCCTCTGCTGCCTCAAGCGCCCGAGACGCGACTGGTTGCGCTTCCATGCCTCGTCCGAGCATCAGAAGAATATGAGCGATCGCGGTGCAGCTCAGCGCGATGCGCGCGTTATCTTGCACACGCTCAGACGACAGCAAGGCGTCTCGCGCATGCATCAGTCCTACGTCGGGATGGCCTAGTATCAATGTGGCTGTGCGCAGTGCGAGTTTGACATCGATGAACTGCTCGGCGGTCTCGCGCTTCTCAGGGAGATGCTCCAGCGCTATCAAGGCGCGGGCTAGATCTGCAACAACCTGCTGATATGCGCAACGGGCCGCGGCTCGGGCGGCCGCCTTCTGAAGGTACATTGAGGCCGTGGACCAGACCTCTCCGCGAAAGGCATGACTGGCCAAGCGCTCGATCTGTTCAGCGAGTCTATCGGCAGCGAGGTGCTCAATCGCCTCGACAATTGCGGCATCGAGAGCGCGCCGCCGATCGTTCGTCATGCCCGAATACACAACCTCGTGCGTGAGCGCGTGCTTGAAGGTGTACTCCAGATCCGGGAAGAGCTGTGTCTCGTAGAGGAACTCCGCCTCCTGGAGATGCGCGAGCCCGCGCCGCAGGGCCTCCTCCGGCTGCTCCGCGATCGCCGCCAAGAGCGCGTAGGGCACGTCCTTGCCGATCACCGAGGCGGCCTGCAAGAGCCGCTTCTCCTCCGCCGGCAGCCGGTCGATCCGCGCCGCCAGGATCGTCTGCACCGTCGCCGGGACCTGCAGCGTCTCCACCGACCGCGTCAGCCGGTACGCCCCCCGCTCGCCTACCAGCACCCCCGTCTCCACCAGCGTCCGCACCGTCTCCTCCAGGAAGAAGGGGTTGCCCCGCCTCACCAGCATCTGCGTCAGCGGCGCCAGCCCGGGGTCAGGCCCAAGCAGCGCCGCCAGCAGCTCTGCCGCGCTCTCGGCGGGCAGGGTGTCGAGCCGAAGCTGCGAGTAGGCCGTCTTGCTCCCCCAGCGGTGCTCGTACTCGGGCCGGTAGTTGACCAGAAGCAGCAGGCGGGCCGAGCCCACGCTCTCCACGAGGCTGTCGAGCAGGGTCTGTGTCTCGCCATCGACCCAGTGCAGGTCCTCGAAGACCACCAGCAATGGTTGCCCCTGGCTCTCGCGGAGCAGCAGGCGCTTGACCGCGTCCAGCGTGCGCTGGCGGCGTTCTGGCGGGTCCAAACTCTGCCAGGCCGCGTCCTCAACCGGCACGTCGAGCAGCGCGAGGATGGGCGGCAGCAGAGGCTCGAACGCGCGATCCAGGCCCAGCACTCGGCCCAGCACCTTGGTGCGCATCTCCCGGTGATCGTCCCGGTCGCCGATCTTGAAGTAGCCCTTGAGCAGGTCGATCACGGGCAGGTAGCTAGTGGCCTTGCCGTAGGAGACGGACGAGGTTTCCAGGATCAGCCAATCCTGGACCCGATGGGAATGGGTGAATTCGTAGACCAGCCGAGACTTGCCCACCCCGGCCTCGCCCACGATGGCGACCACCTGACCGTGGCCCCCACCAGCCTGACCTAGGACCCGGCGCAGGTGCTCGACTTCGGCGTCGCGGCCCACGAAGCGCGTGAGGCCTCGGAGGACCGCGGCCTGCAGGCGCGTCCGCGCTGTTCCCGCCCCCGTCAGCTCAAAGATCTCGATCGGCTCGCCGAGCCCCTTGATCGGCACCGGGCCGAGCGAGGTCACGTGAACGAAGCCCTCGGCCAGGTGTAGCGTCTCGGCGGTGAGCCGGATGTTGCCGGGCGCCGCAAGTTGCTCCATGCGGGCCGCCAGGTGGGTGGTCTGGCCCACGGCGGTGTAGTCCATGCGCAGATCGCTACCGATTGAGCGCACCACGACGTCGCCGGAGTTGAGTCCGACGCGGATCTGCACCTCCACGCCCTGCGTGCGGCGAAGCTCCTCCGAGTAACCCCGCACGGCTTCCTGCATCCGCAGCGCTGCGTAGCACGCCCGCACCGCGTGATCCTCATGGGCGAGAGGTGCGCCGAAGAGCGCCATAATCCCGTCGCCCATCACCTGGTTGACCGTGCCCTCGTAACGGTGCACGGCGTCCATCATGAGGGTGAGCACCGGGTCCAGGAGCTTCCGCGCCTCTTCGGGATCGCGATCGGCAAGCAGCTCCATCGAGCCCTTGAGATCGGCAAAGAGAACAGTCACCTGTTTGCGCTCGCCTTCAAGCGCGCCCTTTGACGTCAGGATCTTCTCAGCGAGGTGCTTCGGCGTATAGGACTCGGGAGAGACGAAGCGCACACCCGTCGTGCCAGTCAGCGGCGCCGCACACTGCCCGCAGAATCTGTTCTCGGGCGGGTTCGCCACACCACAGGAAGGGCACGCTGCCGCCAGTGGGGCCGCACACTGCCCGCAGAATCGGGTGCCAGCAGCTGTCTCAGCCAGGCAGCGGGGACAGTTCATCTCAGCTCATCCCTGACGTCGCACCGGGAGCGTGAAAGTGAACGTCGAACCCACCCCAATCCGGCTTTCGACCCAGATTCTCCCGCCGTGCAGCTCGATAAACTTCCGGGCCAGGGCAAGTCCGAGACCTGTTCCCTCCGCTCTCTTCTCCGCCGCCCCAACCTGCCGAAACTCCTCGAATACCGCCTCCAGATCTTCCGGCGCGATGCCCACGCCCGTATCGCTGACCGCCACCTCCACATGCTCGTCCACCGGCGCTGCCCGGACTCCGACCCGCCCACCTTCCGCTGCGTAGCACGCCCGAACCGCGTGGTCCTCATGGGCGACGGGCGCGCCGAACAGCGCCATAATGCCGTCGCCCATCACCTGGTTCACCGTGCCCTCGTAGCGGTGGACGGCTTCCATCATGTGCTCGAGAACCGGGTCGAGCAGCTTGCGAGCTTCCTCAGGATCGTGGTCGGCGAGCAGTTCCATTGAGCCCTTCAGGTCGGCGAAGAGCACCGTCACCTGCTTGCGCTCACCTTCCAGGGCAGCCTTGGACGTGAGGATCTTCTCGGCGAGGTGTTTGGGCGTGTAGGACTCCGGGGCGGGCGACGGACTTGCGGCGGCGCCGCCAACGGCTATGGCTTGGCCGCATTGGAGGCAGAACCGGGCGCCGCCAGGCAATTCTGTGCCGCAGGAGCCGCAGACCAGCGCAAGGCGGGTTCCGCAGCCGAGACAGAACCGGGCATGGGCCGGGTTCTCCTGCTGGCATCGGGGACATTTCATCGCGGTCTCGCCGCGCGCCGGGCGCGGCTCAGGTCCGCCAACCCTAGCGTGGGGGCCCGGACGGGTCAATAACCGGGTGCAGGACGCGTCAAGTGCCGGAGGCACCTTCGCTGCTGAGTAGACTGTTTAGCATCGAGCCGCAACGCACGGCCCACCAGGGCCCGCGAGAAGGGGCCCCATTCGAATGACCACGATCTCCCCTGCCTACTCGGGGTTGGCCAGCGTCGGCAGCGTGCCCACGCGGCCCTATGTCGTGGCATGCGGTGAGCAGTAGAGCGCACAAGGCGCCCGACGAGTGCAGCTTCCTCATCGCGCCTTCGGCCCGCGGGGGTCGACGGTGTCGGGCACCGCCGTCGGACGCGGGAGCCGACCAGTATCGGCCACGCAAGATCGAAGGTCCCAGAACTGCTGCGGCATGTACTGCTCCTCGAATCGTCCTCGTTCCTCCGGCATGAACGTCCGCAGTGACACACACGTACAGTCGGCGGGCGCCGTGCTGACCGACGCGAGGAGGAGCAGCACGACAACTATCGAAGCTCTTCGAGCAAGCTGCGTCATCGGCGTTCCTCCTTGTTCAACACCTCCCACGCCGCCGTCCGCATGTCAGGAGTCGCGGTCGAGGATGGGCGCGTTCATCGCCTTCGCCGCCCGGGTCGGATCGAAGTACTCGCGCAGGAACGCGATCTTCCCCTGAGAGGCACGCAGGAACACCACGTACTCCTGGCGGTAGACACGCCCCAGTCGCCTTGATCCGGCCCTCGCCCTTGACCTCCGCGACGGCGGCCTGCGGGTCGGCGCATGCCTGGACCCTCGCATCCAAGAAGCGGAAGCCCTCAACCGCTCCCACGAACCACGCGGCGAACTTCTCGACCTCCGCGCGTCCCACTACGCGCTCTGGGTGGCCGAGAGCTGGCGCGAAGGGCAGCTCCGAGACGACATCGTCCGCGAGCAACGTCTGCCCGCGCGCGTTGTCGGCGACGAGCGTCTGCAGATGTCGGTGTAACAGACTCTCGGCGACGGTCATGTCGCAACCCGTCTAGGGGCGAACATCCGGGACAGGCATGATGGCGAAGCCGACCGCAATGCCCAGAGCAAGGATCACAGCGGCCATGATGATCGCGACGGACAGGTTCCCCTTCTGGATCTCCGCCCACTCGTTGATGGGCGTCAGCCAGTCAAACACCTTCAAGAGAATCGCCAGACCAGCAGCCATGGATATCGCACCGACGACTCCCCATCCGATTGCGATCGCATAATCTGTCAGCACGCGCCCCATTCATCCCTCCTCGTGCCGAATGGCACTTCAACAGGCGATGGTCGGATCACTCGATCACCTGATCCGCCCGCGCCAGCAGCGACGGCGGGATCGTGAGGCCGAGGGCCTTCGCGGTCTTGAGGTTGATCACTAGCTCGAACCGCGTGGCTTGCTGGATCGGCAGGTCCGCTGGCTTCGTGCCTTTGAGGATCTTGTCCACGAGGACCATCGACCCCCGCACGACATCAGTCCAGGCAACCCCGTAGCCGAGTAGCCCACCCATTTGTGGGTACTGAGAGGGACCGATACTCGGCAGTCGGCCCTTGAGCGTGAAGTCGGCAATGCGTCTCGGGGAATCTCCTACAGTGACTACCTGCTCGTCAGCCATCACGATGCCATCGATCTGCGTCTTGGCCGCCGTCAGAGCAACGTCGAGCTCGTCGGGAGTACGCACGCCAAGGAACTGAACCCGGACGTTGAGCCCCTGCGCCATTGCCTCCATCGCTCGCCTGGTGCCGCCCGCTCCGGCATTCTGTGGGTTTGTCAGAAAGCCGACACGCAACAGGGGCGGGTACCCCGTCTTCAGAATCTCGAGGCGCTTGGCGGTGACTTCGTCCGAGAAGAACGACGAGCCCGTGATGTTACCCCCAGGCTGCGCCAGGCTGGCGACGACCCCGTTCTCGACCGGATTGCCAATGATAGACATGACGATGGGGATTGCCGAGGTCGCGCGCTTGGCAGCGAGGGTGCTCGGTGTGCCCTGGGTGATGATGACGTCGGGGTTGAGGCGGACAAGCTCTGCCGCCAGCTCTGGTAGGCGGTCGTATCGGTTTTCAGCCCACCGATACTCGATCGTGATGTTCCTACCTTCGACGTAGCCGTGATCTCGAAGCCCGAGGCGGAGAGCCTCGATGCCGGGGGCAAAGACTATGGGAGTCCCGGGGCCCAGGAACCCGATCCGGTACACCTTCCCCGCCTGCTGCGCCTCGGCGGCGAGCGACGCGCCCATCGCACCAGCCAGCGAGGTCAGCAGGAAGCGGCGACGAATCATGCCGGGATGGTGGGGCAGGCGCGGGTCAGGAGTCAATGTCGAGGATCGGCTCGGAGACTTCGAGCAGCGGCGGCGGCGCGGCGCATGGTATCGGTCGTCCTAACTCCACCGTCCGGGCGCCGGGCCCGCTGGCATCAGGCGTGCAGCGCAAGATGCCATGGTGCTCATCCGGGGTGGTGTTGTGCAATATAGGTGACCGTGCCAATGCTGGCCTCGACCTGGCTGAAGTTTGTGTTCCTCGCCGTGGCCTCGTTCGCGCCCGTTGGCCTGGGCCTTCGGTCTGGCTGGTGGGTGCCTTACTACTATGGGGCCCTGTTCGTGTCGTGGGTCCTCTTGTCGACAGCTGCCGAGCGTCGGGCCGCGCGCGAAGAGCAGGAAGACCAGATGGCGGAGCACGAGCTTGCCCGGTCAGCGCGTGAGTTCTGGGACGCGACGAACGCGGAGGCCGCCGCCCGACAGGGGCGCGGCGAGCAGCGGCTCATCGTCGTCGCTCGTAACGGCGGCGATCTCTACGACCGTCTCCGCGGATATCAGCCGGCAGACGAGGCCTTCAGAATCATCACCGACCGTCGCAGTGCTGATCGGCGACGTCAGCTCGAGGTGTATATCCCCGACCGTCGCGGTGGTGAACGGCGGCGCCACAACATCGATTCATTGCTGCTCACACAAGGCTGGGCGGAGGTGACGTTACCTGAAAGGAGCTGAGCCCTACTGCTTGCTCCTCGCCTCCACCTCGTCGAGCCACGCCCCGACGGCCTGGATGTGCAGCTCGACGAGAGTGTCGATGTCTTGAGGCACCGGCAGCGAACGCTGGCGGCAGTACTCGGCGACGGTGGCGTCGATGTCGAACAGCGCGGTGGCGAGTGTGCCGGCGTCCAGCTCGTCGATCTCGGCCCGGCGCTCGGCGCGGCGGTCCATGTCCTCGCCGGGGTCCAGGCTTTCCATCACCGCCACCATGCGGTCGTAGAGATCGCCGTAGCGCTCCGCCATGGCGAAGTAGGCGCGAGCCCCTGCGAGGTGAGGTAGTCGTCCACGGTCCCGCGAGTGCCGTAGATACCGGCGGTCTGCGGGTGCGGCGTCAGGTGGCCGAAGCTCTCGTCACCGTCGGGAGAGATCCAGCGCGCGAGCGGATAGCCGCCCTTGCCCTCGGCCTTCATCTCGCCCTTGCCCTCTTCCTTGCCCTCGACCTTACCCTGGGCGATCGAGCTGGCGGGCGAACGCCGAGCGCGGCACCGAAGGCGGCGACGGCGGCGGCGAGCTTGGGGGCCTCGCGACGGGACAGCGACTGCGTAAACAATCCAGACGCGGCGGAGAGATGCCTCCCGGTCACGCTCGGGGGGTCAATCGCTCCAGGCCCGAAAGGTAGGACCTTAATGCGGCGGGGATTGGCACGGTGCCGTCGGCCTCCTGGTAGTTCTCCAGGATGGCGATCAGCGTCCGACCCACCGCGAGGCCGGAGCCGTTGAGCGTGTGGCAGAACTCTGGCTTGCCCCCGCCTCCGGCCGGTACCGGATGTCGGCCCGGCGGCCGCCGAAGTCCGCGTAGTTCGAGCACGAGGAGATCTCCCGGTAGCGTCCCTGGCCCGGCAGCCACACCTCGATGTCGTAGCCCTTGGCAGTGCTGAAGCCCAGGTCGCCGGTGCAGCGCTCGACCACCCGGTACGGCAGCTCGAGCCGGCGCAGGACCTCCTCGCGCATCGCGCACCATGGACTCGAGCTCGTCGTAGGACCGCTCGGCCGTGGTGAGCTTGACCAGCTCGACCTTGTCGAACTGGTGCTTGCGGAAGATGCCCTTCATGTCGCTGGCCGTAGGTCCCCGCCTCGCGGCGGTAGCAGGGCGTGAAGGCCGTGTAGCGGCGCGGCAGGGTCCGCTCGGGCAGGATCTCGCCGCGCGTGGAGCGCGGTGAGCGGCACCTCGGCGGTGGGGATCAGGTAGAGCGTGCGCCCCTCGTCGGCCTCGACCGTCTTGAATAGCCCCTCCTCGAACTTCGGGAGCTGGCCAGTCTTGAGCATCGTCTCGCCGCTGACCAGCTGCGGCACCCACACCTCCGTGTAGCCATGCTCCCGCGTGTGGAGGTCAAGCATGAACTGCGCGAGCGCCCGCTCCAGCCGGGCCAGCGACCCCCACATCACGGTGAAGCGCGACTTGGCCAGCTTGGCCGCGCGCTCGAAGTCGAGCAGGCCGAGCGCCTCGCCGAGCTCGTCGTGGGGCTTCGGCGCGAACGCGAACTCGCGCGGCGTGCCCCAGCGGCGCACCTCGACGTTGTCGGCGTCGGTCCGCCCGGGCGGCACCGACGGATGGGGGAGGTTGGGGACCTCGACCAGCAGAGCCTCGATCGCGTCGTCGACGGTCTTGAGCTCGGCGTCGAGAGCCTTGACGCGATCCCCGACCACGCGCATCTCGCGCCACGCAGCCTCGCGTCCTGCCGCTGCCGCTTGGCTTGCGCCGATCGGCCGAGGTGCGGTTGCGGTGGGCCTTGAGGTCCTCGGCTTCCGTGATCAGGCGGCGGCGCTCGGCGTCGCGGGCGAGGATCTCCTGGACCACGTCGCCGCCGCCCTTGTCGGCGAGCGCACGCTCGACCGCCGTCGGGCTGCTCGCGGATGAGGCGCAGGTCCAGCACGGCCGGCTAGGTGGCTTCGGCCGGGGAAGGCGTCTCGGCTTCGACGCGGGCGATCGAGCCCACCCGGTCGTCGGCGTCGAGATCGATGATGCGCACGCCCATGGTGTTGCGGCCCTGCGAGGACACCTCGTCGGCGTGGATGCGGATCATCTTGCCCTTGGTGGTGACGAGCAGGATGTCGTCGCCCGTCGCGCACCTGGAGCATGCCCACCACCGTGCCGTTGCGGCCGGCCGTCTTGATGTCGATGATGCCCTTGCCGGCGCGGCCCTGCAGCCGGTACTCCTCGAGCGGCGTCCGCTTGCCGTAGCCCGCGCTCGGTGATCGTGAGGATCTGGCGCGCCCTCCTGCACGACGTCGGCGGCGATCACCTGGTCGTCGTCCTCGACCTCGATGCCGCGCACGCCGGCGGCGCCGCGGCCCATCGGGCGGACTTCTTCCTCCGTGAAGCGGATCGACCATGCCGAGCTTGGTGGCGATCATCACCTCGCGCTGGCCGTCGGTGCGACGCGCCGTCATCACCTCGTCGCCGTCGTCGAGGCCGATGGCCTGGATGCCGCCCGCGCGCGGGTGCGAGTAGGCCTCGAGCTCGGTCTTCTTCACCTTGCCCTGGCGGGTGGCGAAGAAGACGTAGCCGCCGGCGTCGAAGTCGCGCACGGGCACGCAGGTGGCCACGCGCTCGCCCTCGCCGAGCGACAGCAGGTTGACCATGGCCTTGCCCTTGGCGTGCGCGGCCGCCCTCGGGGATCTCGTGCACCTTGAGCCAGTGCACCTTGCCGTGGTTGGTGAAGAACAGCAGGTAGGAGTGGGTCGAGGCGACGAACAGGTCCTCGACGATGTCCTCCTCCTTCGTCTCCATCCCGGTCACGCCCTTGCCGCCGCGCCGCTGGCTGCGGTACGCCTCGACGTGCGTCCGCTTGATGTAGCCGGAGCGGGTGATGGTGACCACCATCTCCTCGTCGGCGAGCAGGTCCTCGATGGTGAGGTCGGTGGTCTCGGTCGAGGATCTCGGTACGGCGCGCGTCGCCGTACTCTTCCTTCACGGCCGGCCAGCTCCTCCTTGATGATCCCCATCAGCTTGGCGTCGGAGGCGAGGATGCTCTTGAGCTCCTCGATGAGGCCGCAGCGTCTCCTCGTGCTCCTCGACGATCTTCTGCCGCTCCAGCTGCGGTCAGGCGCTGCAGGCGCATGTCGAGGATGGCCTTGGCCTGGATCTCGGAGAGGTCGAGCCGGCGCATCAACGTCGTCGCGGGCGGCGTCGGCGTTGGCGGCCCCCCGGATGATGCGGATGACGAGGTCGAGCTGCTCGACCGCCTTGCGGAGCCCGGCGAGGATGTGGGCGCGCTCCTCGGCCCGCGCCAGGTCGTAGCGCGTACGGCGGGTGACGACCTCGCGCCGGAACTTGATGAACGCCTCGAGCATCTCCTTGAGGTTGACGACCTGCGGCCGCCGGTCGACCAGCGCCAGCATGATGATGCCGAACGTCGTCTGCATCTGGGTGTGCTTGTAGAGCTGGTTGAGCAGGATCTGCGGGATCTCGCCCACGGCCCAGCTCCATGCACGACCCGGATGCCTTCGCGGTTCGACTCGTCGCGGATCTCCGAGATGCCCTCGATCTTCTTCTCGCGCGCTCAGCTCGGAGATCTTCTCGATCAGCGCTGGCCTTGTTCACCTGGTACGGCAGCTCGGTGATGATGATGGCCTCGCGGCCGCCCCGCAGCTTCTCGGCGTGGGCCTTGGCCCGCAGCGTGATGGTGCCGCGGCCGGTCGTGTAGGCCTCGCGGATGCCGCCGCTGCCGTAGATGTAGCCGGCGCGTCGGGAAATCGGGGCCCGGTGATGATCTTCGTCAGCTCGCTCGACGGTGGTGTCGGGTTGTCGATGCAGCGCGACCAGGCCGTCGACGACCTCGGTGAGGTTGTGCGGCGGGATGTTGGTCGCCATGCCGACCGCGATGCCGGCCGAGCCGTTGACGAGGAGGTTCGGGAATTCGCGTCGGCAGGACGACCGGCTCCTGCTGCGTTGTCGTCGTAGTTGGGCGCGAAGTCGACGGTGTCCTTGTCGATGTCGGCCAGCATCTCGTGGGCGATCCGGGCCATCCGCGCCTCGGTGTAGCGCATGGCCGCCGGCGGGTCGCCGTCGATCGAGCCGAAGTTCCCCTGCCCGTCCACGAGCGGATAGCGCAGCGAGAACTCCTGGACCATGCGCACCAGGGTGTCGTAGACTGGCCGAGTCGCCGTGGGGATGGAACTTGCCCATGCACGTCGCCGACCACGCGCGCCGACTTCTTGTAGCCGCGGTTCCAGACCAGCCCGAGCACGTGACATCGTGTACAGCACGCGGCGATGCACGGGCTTGAGGCCGTCGCGGATGTCCGGCAGCGCGCGTCCGACGATGACGGACATCGCGTAGTCGAGGTACGACTTCCGCATCTCCTCTTCGATCGGAACGGCGCTCGTTGAGGCTCTGGCGGGTCCGGGCATCCTAGATGTCCAGGTTCGACGACGTCGAGGGCGTGCTTCTCGATGAACACGCCGACGCGGCTCGACGGCGTCACCCATGAGCACGGTGAACATCTCGTCGGCGCCGACGGCGTCCTCCATGGTGACCTTGAGGAGCGTCCGCGTCTCCGGGTTCATGGTCGTCTCCCAGAGCTGCTCGGGGTTCATCTCGCCGAGCCCCTTGTAGCGCTGGAAGCTGGCGCCGTGCCGTGAGCGCTCGAGCGCCATCGCCCAAGCTCGTCGAGACTCTGCGACCGGCGTCTCCTTGTCGCTGCTCGTCGAGGACGACGGTGCGGGCCCTTGGCGGCCGCGGCCAGCTTCTCCCACAGCTCGAGGAGCGTGGCGTAGTCGGGCGACCTGAAGCAGGTCCGTGCTGAACGAGACCGTGGTGCGGTCCCGCGATCGCCAGCGTGTGGCGCGTCGCCGGTATCGCGCCGCCCGCGACCTCGACGCTGTGGCCGTTGACGGCTCGGCCGCCGCCGACACCACGGCCGCGGCGATCTCGGCGTGGCCGACGCCGCGCTTGGTGCCGCTGAACTTCTGGCGCAGGAGCTCGGCCAGGACGTCGCGCGGGCACGCCGCGGCGCGCTCAGCTTGGCGAACAGGCCGCGGTACTCCGAGATCTGCCGCAGCAGCTCCAGCAGCGCGTCGCCGGTCACCGGGGCCTTCGTGCCCGGCACCTTCACGCGCGGCGCCTGCCACCCACGCCGAGCAGGAAGAAGTCCTCGAACTCGCGCTCGTTCATCAGGTACTTCTCGGCCTTGCCCTTCTTCACCTTGAAGAGCGGCGGCTGCGCGATGAAGAGGTGCCCGGCCTCGATGACCTGCGATCATGTGGCGGAAGAAGAACGTCAGCAGCAGCGTGCGGATGTGGGCGCCGTCCACGTCGGCGTCCGTCATCAGGATGACCTTGTGGTAGCGCAGCTTGCGTGAGGTCGAACTCCTCGGTGCCGATCCCGGTGCCCATGCGCCGAGATGAGCAGCCGGATTTCATTGTGGGACAGGACCTTGTCGTAGCGCGCCTTCTCCGAGTTGATGATCTTGCCCCGCAGCGGCAGCACCGCCTGGGTCTTGCGGTCGCGGCCCTGCTTGGCCGAGCCGCCGGCGGAATCGCCCTCGACGAGGAAGAGCTCGCGGTACTGGGGATCGCGCTCCGAGCAGTCGGCGAGCTTGGCGGCCAGCCCCTCGTCGTCGCGGCCGCCCTTGCGCGTGAGCTCGCGCGCCTTGCGCGCCGCCTCCCGCGCCTGGGCCGCGCGCACGCACTTGTCGGCGATCTTGCGGGCGGTGGTCGGATCTTCCTCGAAGGCCTCGGCCAGCTTCTCGTTGACGATCTGCTGGACGAGGCCCTTGACGTCGGTGTTGCCGAGCTTGGCCTTGGTCTGCCCCTCGAACTGCGGATCGGGCATGCGCACGGAGACGACCGCGCGTCAGCCCCTCGCGCACGTCGTCGCCGGTAACGCCGCCCTTGAAGTTCTTCAGGAAGCCGTTGGCCTGCGCGTAGTTGCGACGATGGTGCCGGTCAGGGCGGCGCGGAAGCCGGTGAGATGGGTGCCGCCCTCGCGCGTGTTGATGTTGTTGGCGAAGGAGAACACGCTCTCCTGGTAGCCGTCGTTGTACTGCAGCGCGACCTCGACCTCGATGTCGTCCTTCTTGCCCTCGAAGAAGAGCACCTTGGGGTGGATGGGCGTCTTGTTCTGGTTCAGGTGCTTGATGAACTCGATGATGCCGCCCTTGTACAGGAAGGTGTGGCTGCGGCTCGTCGCGCTCGTCCTCGATGACGATCTTGAGGCCCTTGTTCAGGAAGGCCAGCTCGCGCAGGCGGTTCGACAGCGTGTCGAACGAGAAGTCGGTGTCCTCGAAGATCGTCGCGTCCGGCTTGAAGCTGATGATCGTGCCGTGCTTGGTCGTCGTCTCGCTCGCCGGCGGCGAGGTCGCTCTGGCGTGCCGCCCTTCTCGTAGCGCTGGGTCCACACTTTGCCGCCGCGGCGGATCTCGACCTCGAGCCACTCGCTGAGCGCGTTGACGACCGAGATCGCCGACGCCGTGCAGGCCGCCCGAGACCTTGTAGGCGGAGTGCTCGAACTTGCCGCCGGCGTGGAGCACGGTGAGCACGACCTCCGCCGCCGACTTGCCGGTCTCCTTGTGGGTGTCGACCGGGATGCCGCGCCCGTTGTCGCCGACCGAGCAGGAGCCGTCGGAGTGGAGGATGACCTTGATCGAGTCGCAGTAACCCGCCGAGCGCCTCGTCGACCGAGTTGTCGACCGCCTCGTAGACGAGGTGGTGCAGACCGTAGGCACCCGTGTCGCCGATGTACATGGCGGGGCGCTTGCGGACGGCCTCGAGGCCCTCGAGGACCTTGATGTCGCTCGCGGTGTACGTCTCGGTCAGGCGCTCATGCGGCGGCGATCGCCTCCTCCCTCGACCGACCCAGCGCCGCGGCCGCCGCTCACGGCTGAGCGGCTCCGGCGGTGGTCAGGAACACCTGCTCGGCGGCCTGCGATCTCACGCAGGACGTTGTCGCCGCACGGCGGGGTCCAGCTCGGACAGCGCGTCGTCCAGCAGCAGCACCGGGGCGGTGCCGGCCGCCTCGCTCACCGGCAGCACCTCGGCCAGCGCGCAGGGCCAGGGCCAGCAGCCGCTGCTGGCCGCGCGAGCCGAAGGCCCGCGCGTCGACGCCGTCCAGCTCGATCGGCAGGTCGTCCCGATGCGGGCCGACCAGCGTCTGGCCCGCGCCGCATCTCCCCGGGCCGCGCCCGCTCGAGCGCCGCCACGCAAGGCCGCCGGCTCGGTCGCCTCGCCCGAGCGACGCAGCGGTATCCGCACCTCGACCTTGGCGCCCGCCACTGACTAGCCGGATAGACGCGCGCGAGCTCCGTCTGCAAGATGGCCACCGCGCGCCGCCGGCGGTCGATCAACTCCAGCCCGACCGCGGCCAGCTGCTCGTCCCACGGCGCCAGGCCGCGTCGCGCCGTGGCACGGGACTGCAGCAGGCGGTTCCGCTGTCCGACGAGCCGGCGATAGCGCACCAGGGCCGCGCAGATGCGCGGCGTACGAGCCGCGCCGCGAAGCCGTCGATGAAGTCGCGGCGCGCCACCGGGGCGCCATTGAGGATGGCCAGGTCCTGCCAGCCGAAGGCGATCACCCGCGCCCAGGGACAGGTCTCGCCGGTGGCGTACCAGGTCCCGTCCTCCTGGCGCTGGATGGCTCCGGCGCACGGTGCGGACGCCTTCCGACCGCGGCGAGCTCGCCGCTAAGCGACGGCCGCCGCCGATCCCCAGCGCAGGCAACTCAGCGAGCCGACTCGTCCGGAACGAACGGCCGATCAGCAGGACGCCCAGCGCCTCGAGGAGATTGGTCTTGCCTTGTGCGTTACGGCCCGTGAGGACGTTGAGCCTGGGGTCGGGTCGATAGGAGAGGGTTCGATAGTTACGGAATTCGAGTAGCTGAACACATCCGATCTGCACCCTCTAAGACTCCCATTATACGAGCGAAAATCCTCTCTAAATTCGCATGGGCATTATAACACAGCAGTAGCCCTCGTCGGCTCGGGCTCTTGACCACTCCGGGGCTCAAACCGTCCTTGAACTCGAGCACGATCTGCTCGCTGCTCGATGCGGTCCGAGCGCGTCGAGCAGGTACTTCGAGTTGAAGCCGATGGTCATCTCCTCACCCGCGTAGTCGACGTCCAGCGTCTCCTCGGCCTCGCCGATGATCCTGGCTCGAGGCCGTGAGCTGCAACGACCGAGGGCGCCAGGACCAGCTTGACCGGCTTGTTCCGCTCCTCCGCCATCACCGACACCCGGCGCAACGCGGCCGCCAGCGACGGCGCCGCGGCTGATCACCAGCTTGCCGGGATGCGCCCTTCGGGATCACCGGCTCGTAGTTCGGGAAACTGGCCTTCGATGAGCCGGGCCGTCATGACGAAGTTCGGCATCTGCAGGACGAACTGGTTCTCCGTGATGCGCGAGCTGGACCTCCTCACCTGCCCCCAGCACGCGCATGATCTCCTGCGACCGCCTTGCGCGGCACGATGCCCGTGATCGCCCGGCCCCGCCTCGCCGAGCGGCGCGGACCGCGAGCGCCAGCCGATGGCCGTCGGTGGCCACCAGCCGGACCTCCTTGCCCTGAAGTGCGAACAGCACGCCGTTCAGTGCATACCGCGTCTCGTCGTGGGAGATGGCGAAGCTGGTCTGCGCGAGCATGTCGCGCAGCACCTTCGCCTCGAGCGTCAGCCAGGCGCCGGGCGACGCCGGCACGACGGGCGGGAAATCGTCGGGCGGCAAGCCCGACCAGCTTGTACGTGCGCCCCCGCACAGCGGAGGCTGACCGCGGCGTTGTCACTGCACCTTGAGCGCCACCGGCGGCTGCCGGCAGCTCCTTGACGATCTCCGCCAGCTTGCGCGCCGAGATCGTGATGGCGCCCTTGCCGACGACGCGGGCCGGCACCGACACGCGGGCGCCGACCTCGAGATCGGTGGCGGTCAGGCGCACGGTGCCGCTCCTCGGTCTCGAGCAGCACATTGGCGAGGATCGGCAGGGTCTGCCGGGGCTCGACGATGTTCTGCACCATCTGGAGGCCTCTGAGGAACGCGTCCCGATCCAGCATGACTTCCATGAGAATCTCCGTTGTTGTTTAGAAAGAAGAAGATACAACTTCGTCGGAGGAGTAGCCGTCGAGCACTGTGGACGGAGTGAGCGACGCGAAAAGCGCCGGGGGCAGCAGGCGAATCGGCTCGCGCGGCGACGGGGACAAGCCGTGTGGAGATCGCCGGGAGAGCGGTGGATCACAGTGTGATCCCCTGGATAAGTCGCGTCGATGGTCTTGCGTGAGTTTGGGGTCGTCCTGGAGCAGTGTCTGGATCTTGTCGACGGCATGCAGCACGGTCGTGTGGTCCTTGCCGCCGAACGCGCGGCCGACCTCGGACGAGGGACGCATGGGTGAGCTGGCGGGCGAGGTACATGGCGATCTGGCGAGGGAACGCGACGGCCTTGGTGCGGTTCTTGGCCTTGAGCTCGCTAGAGCTTGATGCCGAAGAAGTCGCGACCTTCCGCTGGATCTGCTCGATGGTGATGATCTTCTCTTCCTCGCCCCAGAGGTCGGCAGAGCACTTCCTGGGCGAGGTCGACGCTCATCTCGCGTCCGGTGAGCGCGCAGAAGGCGATCATCCGCGTGAGCGAGCCCTCGAGCTCGCGGATGTTCGACTTCACGCGGCTGGCGATCAGGTAGGCGACGTCGTCGGGCAGGCGGACGCGCTCCAGCGCGGCCTTCTTCTTGAGGATCGCCACCCGCGTCTCGAAGTCCGGCGGCTGGATGTCGGCGATCAGCCCCCACTCGAAGCGCGAGCGCAGACGCTCCTCGATCTCCGGGATCTCCTTGGGCGAGCAGTCGCTGGAGACGACGATCTGCTTGCGGGACTCGTAGAGGTCGTTGAACGTGTGGAAGAACTCTTCCTGCGTGCGCTCCTTGCCCGAGATGAACTGGATGTCGTCGATCAGCAGCAGGTCGATGGTGCGGTAGCGGGCGCGGAACTCCGCCGTGCGGTCGTAGCGGATGGCGTTGATGAGCTCGTTGGTGAAGCGCTCGGACGACAGGTAGACGACAGTCGATGCCCTGGAAGAGGCGCACGGTCTCGTGGCCCACGGCGTGGAGCAGGTGCGTCTTGCCGAGGCCCACTCCGCCGTAGATGAAGAGCGGGTTGTAGGCCTTGCGAGGGCAGCTCGGCCACGGCCTGGCAGGCGGCCTGGGCGAACTGGTTGGAGGAGCCGACGACGAAGGTGTCGAAGGTGTAGCGCGGGTTGAGGCCGTCGGTGGTCCCTCCCCCCGCGGCGCGTGACACCGACGCCGGGGGGGGCACATCCTCGGCGGTCGGGGCGATCGTGTCGTCGACGGTGATCGTGACCCGGGGCTGGCCGCCGATGACGTCGGCCGCCGCCTGTTGCAGGCTCTCGAGATGATGCTGGGTGAGCCAGTCACGCGAGAATCGGTTCGGTGCCCCGATGCGCAGGTGATCGCCCTCGACGGCGAGTAGCCGGCAGGGGCGGACCCAGGAATCGATGACCGCCGGCGCGAGCTTGCGGGACGCAGAATCGAGGAGGCGAGCCCAAAGGCTATCCAGCACTGGCCGAGCCCTCACTTACACACAGAGTTATCCACAGGTGGGGATAACTCAGTAACGCCAGGTTCGTTGGGATATCCGCGCCAGGCTGCTAGGCACTGCACACCGGGACACTCTCAAGAATTTACCGGGACGACGGATGCGGCACCGTAGCACACGGTTGGAAGACGCCGCAAGGGCTTCGTCGGTTGACTGCGCATCACCGCATGTCTACACTGTGGCGGTTCGACGATCGGAAAGGGGAGCGCGTTCATGAAGCGGACGTTCCAACCCAATCGGCGCCGGCGCGCGAAGACGCACGGCTTCCGCGAGCGGATGTCGACGAAGGGTGGGCGGAAGGTGCTCAAGCGCCGGCGCGCCAAGGGTCGCAAACGGCTCACCGTGTAACGGGTCGCTTTCCCCGACGCGAGCGGTTGACCAGCAGCGCCGACTTCCAGGCGCTTTTCCAACGAGGCAGACGTATCGACCGGCCCGCCGTCATCGTCTTGTGGCGCGAGGCGGCTGAGCCGACTCGCACAGGATTCGCCGTGAGCCGACAGCTCAAGAACGCCGTGCAGCGCAATCGCGCCCGTCGGCGGCTGCGCGAGGCCTACCGGGCCAGCCGCGAGGCGGCGCCGCCCCAGGTGGCGTTGGTAGTCGTCGGCCGTCCGGCGGCGCTGAGTGAGCCGTTCGCGGCGCTGACCGCCCAGCTCAGGAGCGCGCTGGCGTCCATTCCCGGGGGGCGGGTATGACCATGACCCCGGGCCGGGCGGCGGCAGGGCTAGTCGAGATCTATCAGCGGGTGGTCTCACCATGGCTGCCTCGTGCATGTCGGTTCGCGCCGACGTGCTCGGAGTACGCGCGGCTCGCCTTGCTAGACCATGGCCTGGGGCGCGGAGCATGGCTGGCAGCCCGCCGGCTCCTTTGCTGTCATCCCTTTCATCCCGGGGGTTACGATCCCCCACCGGCCAGGGAGCGGCCGACAGCGTGACGATGGAGCAGCGCGCGTTCGTGGCGGTCGCCCTGATGGCCGCTGTTCTCATTCTTTATCAGGCGTTTCTGGTTCCTCACGAGGTCGTCGCGCCCCCGCAGAAACAGGCGGAGCAGGCGACCCAGGAGGCAGCGCCGACTCCGGCGCCCGCCCCTTCGGCGGTCCCGCCCCTGCCCGCACCCGTGGCTCCGACCGAGCCCCGACCGCCCCAGCGCGTCACCAGAGTGACGACGCCGCTTTACGAAGCCGGGGTGAGCAGCGAGGGCGGCAAGCTCCAGGAGTTTGTGCTGCGATATCGCGGGGAAAAGGCCATGGTTGCGGTCGGAGATCTCGGCCCGACCGGATTGGTGATCGCACCCTCGCCGAGCAGCCCGGCACAGGTCCTACCAATGCAGGCCTCTCTGGAGTCAGTGAGCCTCGGACCGGAGCAGGCTAGCAAGGATCTGGTCATGACCGGGAGCGCCGAGGGTCTTCGTGTGCGAGAAACCATGACTTTTCGGTCAGATAGCTATGTCATCGACAAGCGCTTCCGCGTAGAGAACACGGGGCCGACGGCGCGAACGGTAACCATTGCCCTGCCCTGGTCGACGCGCCAGGACTGGAAGGACGAGAAACCGAAGGAGAAGTTCCAGGGCCAACACCCAACGGAGATCGTGTGGGCCGCGGACGGGAGCGTTCACCACGCCGAGGATCTCTGCAACATTCACACGGTCACCGCCGACGGCCCGTGGATCGGGATGGGCAGCATCTGGTACATGTCCGCGATGATCCCGCACGCAGGGGGCTTCAAGCTCCTCATCCGTGGTGAGGACAAGGCGTGCGAGGCGAAGAGCAAGGAGCCAGTCGGTCGGGCGACCATTGCGGTGCAGGCCACACCGAGCATTGCTCCCGGCCAGGCCTGGGAGGGGCACGTCACGGTATTCGTTGGACCCAAGGAGTACGACCGGCTCAAGGCCGTGGGCCTCGAGGGTGCGATCAACTTCGGCGGCTTCCCGATTCCCCGGAGTTGGGGCGGCTTGCCGATGGAGTGGCTCGGGGTCCCGATACTCCTGCTGCTGAACTGGGTCTACCGGCACGTCGGAAACTACGGAGTCGCCATCATCCTGTTGACCGTCGTTTCGAAGATCTTGTTCTACCCGCTGACGGTCAAGAGCATGCGTTCGATGAAGGCGATGCAGGCGCTGCAGCCTCAGATCAACGCGCTACGGAACAAGCACAAGAGCGATCCCCAGCGCTTGCAGCGAGAGACGATGGAGCTCTACAGGGGCCACAAGGTGAACCCGATGGGCGGGTGCCTGCCGATGATCGCGCAGGTCCCCATTTTCTACGCGCTCTACCTGGCCCTGACCGTCTCGGTCGATCTGCAGGGTGCCGCGTTCCTCTGCTTCGGCCGGCTCTTCGGCGCCGACCTCTGGATCTGCGACCTGGCGAGCCAGGACCCAACCTACGTGCTGCCGATCCTGATGGGCGTGACGATGTTCGTGCAGCAGAAGATGACGCCTGTCGCCGGCGATCCACGGCAAGCCAAGATGATGCTGATCATGCCGTTCGTCTTCACGTTCATGTTCCTCAACCTGGCATCGGGCCTTGTCCTGTACTGGACGGTCTCCAACGTTCTGCAGATCCTCCAGCAGTGGCACATGGACAGGCCCAAGGCACGCGCGGCTCGCGCGTGATTCCGGCCGCGCAGGAGCCTCTATCCCGACGGCCGTCTCAGTGCCATGAGCGCGCCGCTTGACCTGCTAGAGTCCGCCGGCAGAGCCATCCTCGGACGCCCCCTCGATCAGCAGGAGCTGGCAGCCTTCGGTAAGTATCTGACCCTCCTGGTGAAATGGCAGCGAGTGCAACGCCTCGTGGGATCGAGCGACCCCGAGTGGATCGTGGAGCACCTCTTTCTCGATAGCCTGCTGTTTCTACAGGTACTGCCTGCGGAACTGGAGTCCTTGGCAGACGTCGGGTCAGGAGCGGGATTCCCCGGCATCCCAATCAAGATTGTTCGACCCGACCTGCGCGTGACTTTGATCGAGTCGAGACAACGGCGGGTCTCATTTCTCTCTGCGGTGGTGAGGGAGCTGGGTCTCGACAGAATTCAGCTGCTAAATGAGCGGCTCGAGCGCCTCGGCCCAGACACAGAGGGGACGTTCGGCGCGGTCGTCATGCGGTGTGCCGGCGACCCGGAGGTTCTTTTACCTGACGCGAGGCGGTTGGTGTCCCAGGGGGGCGCGGTCGTCATGTCGGGGCCGCCGGAGCAACGCCCCATATCCGCAGGTGGGTGGACTGAAATCCAGGGCGTGCGACCCGGTCAGACCCGTCGTTTCGCCGTCTATCGGGTCTGACGTGGTCCTCGAGTGTGAAACGTGGAACACCGGCGCCGATCGAGTGGCCCTAGTCGGGCGACTGTGGCGGGTGGCACCCCGGCCAACTCGCTATTGCGCTCACGGCTTGTGGAACGTGGAACACCACTGTACAGTCCCCGAGACCGTAAGCACTCAGTTTCGAAACACCGACACATGATGGGTGGTAAGGTCTCCGTGGAATACCGCAGTTGCCTAAGACCATAGCAGTTGTCAACCAGAAGGGTGGAGTCGGCAAGACCACGACCGCTGTGAACCTTGCGGCGGGTCTGGGCCTGGCCGAGCGACCGACTCTGCTGGTCGACCTCGACCCGCAGGGCAACGCCACCACCGGTCTCGGGATCGACAAGGCCGGCCTCAATCCGACCGTCTATCACGTGTTGCTGGGAGCCGAGCCGCTCGAGAAAGCGATCAGGCCCACGGCCATACCGAATCTCAGGATCTTGCCATCGGACATCGATCTGGTCGGGGCCGAGATCGAGCTCGTCGGGCTCGAGAACCGGGAGAGCCGGCTGAGGTCGGCCTTGAAGGCCGCGGGTCTTGGGTGCTGGGTCATCATCGACTGCCCACCGTCCCTGGGGCTACTGACAATCAACTCCCTGGTCGCGGCCGACACAGTCCTGGTACCGCTCCAGTGCGAGTTCTACGCGCTCGAGGGCCTCACCCAGCTCCTGAAGACAGTCAAGCTCATCCGAGAGCGGCTCAACCCCGGGCTACGTGTGGGAGGGATAGTCCTGACAATGTTCGATGGGCGCACGAGCATGGCCGCCCAGATCAAGGACGAAGTGCACCGGTACTTTCCAGGCGAAATATTCGAGACGGTCATTCCCCGGAATGTCCGCCTCAGCGAGGCGCCGAGTCACGGTAAACCGGTAATGCTTCACGATCTGCGCTCGAGCGGCTCAATCGCCTACCTCGAGCTGGCCCGGGAGGTCATAAAGCATGAATAAGCGCGGACTTGGAAGAGGGCTCGGTGCGCTGCTCTCCTCCACACCTACCGAGGCGGACACGCTCGTCGAGGTGGCCGTCGACGAGGTCGAACCTAACCCGAATCAGCCCAGGAAAATCTTTAGATCCGGTGCTTTGGACGAACTGGCTGCGTCGATCAAGGCGTCGGGCGTGATACAGCCCGTCATCGTGCGTCGACAGGGCTCCGGTTATCAGCTCGTTGCCGGTGAGCGGCGGTGGCGCGCGGCCCGGCAGGCCGGGCTCACGCGCGTCCCAGCGATCGTTCGGGAGGTCACGGACGCGGAGAGCCTCGAGCTGGCCCTGGTCGAGAACCTGCTGCGCGAGGACCTCAATCCGATGGAGGAGGCCGAGGCATACGACAAGCTCCTCATGCGATTCAGCTGGACTCAGGAAGAGCTCTCCCAGCGTGTTGGCAAGGAGCGCAGCTCCATCGCGAACGCCCTTCGCCTGCTCCGCCTGCCGCCCGCGATCCAGGAAGACCTCCGCATGGGACGCCTCACGATGGGCCACGCTCGCGCGCTGCTCGCCCTGACGACGCCCGGCGAGCAACTCCGGCTGCGTGACGAGATCGTCACGCACGAGTGGTCCGTGCGGGCCACCGAGGACACGGTGCGCACGGCAACCGCCGGCCGCCCTCCGCGACCGAAGCAGCGGCGCCGCTCGGCCGAGATTGTGGCGCTCGAGGACGCGTTGCAGCGCGCCCTCATGACTCGGGTACGCCTGGTCGGCAGCGAGCGCCAGGGCCGCATCGAGGTGACGTACGCCAATGCAGACGAGCTCGAGCGGCTGACCGCATTGCTCGGCGCGCGAAACTGACGGCATGAATCGCGAGCGGGTCGTCGTCGGCATGAGCGGAGGCGTCGACTCCTCCGTCGCCGCCGCGCTCCTCACCGAGGCCGGGCCACGACGTGGTCGGCGTCACGATGCGCGTCTGGCCCTGGCGGGAGTCCAGCGATGCCGCGTCGCGGTTCGGATCGTGCTGCGGCACCGAGGCGGTCGATGATGCCCGGCGCGTGGCCGCCGCGCTCGCCATCCCCTTCTATCTACTGAATGTCGCTGACGAGTTCGATCGTGCGGTCATCGGCCCGTTCGCCGAGGAGTATCGCCGGGCCGCACGCCGGTGCCGTGCGTCGCGTGCAACACGGATCTGAAGTTCGGCTCGCTCCTCGCGCGTGCCCAGGCCTGGGACGCCGCGGCCGTGGCCACCGGCCACTACGCGCGCGTCACTCGCGACGAGGGCCGCTGGGTCCTCAGGCGCGCGCGCGATCGACGTAAGGATCAGTCGGACTTCCTGTGGCCGCTCACGCAGGCGCAGCTGGCGGCCGCGCGGTTCCCGATCGGCGAGCTGACGAAGGACGAGGTGCGTGAGCACGCCCGCCGCCTCGGCCTGGCGACGGCGGACAAGCCCGAGAGCCAGGAGATCTGCTTCGTCGCCGACGGTGACTACCGCCAGTTCCTGAGCGCCCGTGATCCCACGGTGTTCCGTCCGGGCGCCATCGTCGACGGCGCCGGCCGTGCCCTCGGGCGCCACGCGGGCGTGGCCGGCTTCACGATTGGCCAGCGCAAGGGCCTGGGCCTGGCGGGGAGCCGGCCGCTCTACGTCGTCGACCTCGACCCCGAAACCGACCGGGTGACCGTGGGCGATGCCACCGACCTCGAACGCGACCGGCTGGAGGTCAGCCACGCCCATTTCATCGCCGGCGAGCCGCCGTCAGGGCCATTGCGTGTGACCGCGAAGATCCGGCACAATCACGAGCCGGCCGCGGCGACCGTGCTGGCGCTGGGGCCCGGGCGGGCCGAGGTGCGCTTCGACGCGCCCCAGCGGGCGATCACGCCCGGACAGTCGTGCGTCTGGTATCGAGACGACGAGGTGGTGGGCGGCGGCGTCATCGAGCGCCGGAGCCCCGGGGACGATTGACACGCGACAGAATCGCGTGATAGTTTTCACAAACCTTCAGCGGCAACACGAGACCGGGGGAACCTGCCTCATGCCTCAGCGTAGCTCCGACTGGCGCGGCTGGCTCGCGTGCGCGATCGTCTCGCTGCTCCTCGTCCTGCCGGCCATCGCGCGGGCGGCGGAGAGCGGCGGTGAGCACGGCGGCGGCGGTGGCCTGATCAGCGTCGACAAGTCGCTGATCGTGCAGTTCGTCAACTTCTTCGTCCTCCTCCTCATCCTGCAGCGCCTGCTGTACAAGCCGTTCCTGGCGAAAATGGAGGAGCGTACCAACGCCATCAAGCAGTCGCTCGACGAGGCCGCAGGCGGCGCGGGCGACGGCGACGCGCCAGCAGGAAGAGAACGCGGCCCGGCTGCGCGCGGTCTATGCCGAGGCCGCGGCCATCCGCGCGCAGGCGCTCAAGGAAGCCGGCGAGGAGTCGCGCAAGCACATCGAGGCGGCCCAGGCCCAGGCGCGCAAGCTCGTCGAGGACACGAAGAGTCAGCTCGACGGCGAGGTCCGCCGCGCGCGCGACGAGCTGCGCCGCGAGGTCAGCGATCTGGCCGTCGCCGTCGCCGAGAAGCTCGTGCGTCGCACGCTGCGCGAGGACGACCATCGCCGCATCGTCGCTGACGCCATCGCCACCATCGAAGACCTCGTGAAGACCTCGTCGGCCGTCGCCAAGTCGTACGCCAAGGCGATCTTCGAGCTGGCCGGCGAGCGCAACCAGGCCGAGGCGATCGAGGCCGAGCTGGAGCAGGTCGGCGCGCGCTCACGCACGAGGACCGCGAGCTGGCCGACGGTCCTGAGCCGGCCGTGGATCACGCCGGCGGTGAAGCGCAAGATCGCCGAGGACATCGGGCAGCGCCTGGAGCTGTCGAAGCTGGGGCGTGACGTGCTGTCGCTGGTCGCCGCCCACGGCCGCGCCGACCACCTGCGGCGCGATCGCCACCGCCTACCGCGGGCTGCTCGACGCCGCCCAGGGTCGCGTCCGCGCCCGCGTGCGGACCGCGGTCGCCGCTCACCGAGAGCGAGCGCTCGGCGCTGTCGGCCCGGCTCAGCCGCGCGCTCGACGGTCGGCAGGTCGTGATGGACGAAGTGACGGACGACACCTTGCTCGGCGGCTTCGTCGCCGAGATCGGCAGCCTCATCGTGGACGGCAGCCTCGACGGTCAGCTGGCGCGCTTGCGGCAAGCGACTGGCGAGCGGGATAGGGGACGACATGATCAAGGCCGGAGAGATCAGCGAGATCATCAAGCGCCAGCTTCAGGGCTTCGAGGCGGAGATCGACCTGCAGGAGGTCGGTCGCGTCATCGAGGTCGGCGACGGCATCGCGCGCGTCTACGGGCTCGAGAAGGCGATGGCCGGCGAGCTCCTGGAGTTTCCCGGCGACGTGGTCGGCATGGTGCTCAACCTCGAGGAGGACAACGTCGGCGCCGTGCTCCTCGGCGACGATCGCGTCATCAAGGAAGGCGACACCGTCAAGCGCACCAACCGCATCGCCCAGGTGCCGGTCGGCGAGGCCCTGATCGGCCGCGTCGTCAACGCGCTCGGCCAGCCGGTCGACGGCAAGGGCCCGATCGAGACCGACGGAGTTCCGCCCGATCGAGCGCTACGCGCCCGGCGTGGTCGACCGCACGCTCGGTCAAGGAGCCGCTGCAGACCGGCATCAAGGCCATCGACGCCATGATTCCGATCGGCCGCGGCCAGCGCGAGCTGATCATCGGCGACCGCGGCACCGGCAAGACCGCCATCGGCGTCGACACGATCATCAACCAGAAGGGGCAGGACGTCTTCTGCTTCTACGTCGCCATCGGGCAGAAGCGCTCCACCGTCGCCCAGGTCGTGAAGGTCCTGGAGGACGCCGGGGCCATGGCCTACACCACCGTCGTCGTCGCCTCCGCCTCGGAGCCGGCGCCCCTGCAGTACATCGCGCCGTACGCCGGCGTGCACGATGGGCGAGTACTTCCGCGACAGCAGGCGCCACGCGCTCTGCATCTACGACGACCTCTCCAAGCACGCGACCGCCTACCGCCAGCTCTCGCTGCTCCTGCGCCGCCCGCCCGGGCCGCGAGGCGTACCCGGGCGACGTCTTCTACCTCCACTCGCGGCTGCTCGAGCGCGCGGCCAAGCTGAACGACGAGCTCGGGCGGCGGCTCGCTCACCGCGCTGCCGATCATCGAGACGCAGCTGGGCGACGTGTCGGCCTACATCCCGACCAACGTCATCTCGATCACCGACGGCCAGATCTACCTGGAGGCCGACCTCTTCTACGCCGGCATCCGGCCGGCCGTCAACGTCGGCCTGTCGGTCTCGCGCGTCGGGCGGCTCGGCCCAGATCAAGGCCATGCGGCAGGTGGCCGGCAAGCTGCGGCTCGACCTCGCCCAGTACCGCGAGCTGGCCGCGTTCGCGCAGTTCGGCTCCGACCTCGACCGGGCGACGCAGATGCAGCTCGCCCGCGGCCAGCGGATGGTCGAGATCCTCAAGCAGGGCCAGTACTCGCCGCTGCCGGTCGAGAAGCAGGTCGCCATCATCTTCGCCGGCACCCAGGGCCTGCTCGACGACGTCCCGGTCGACGCCGTCGCGCGCCTTCGAGGAATTCTTCTACGGCTGCGCTCGAGCGGCGGCAGCCGCAGATCCTCGCCGAGATCCGCGACAAGAAGGAGATCTGCCGACGCGCTGCGCGACGCAGCTCGCGACCGCGGTGACCGAGGCCAAGGCCGAGTTCATGGCGGCGCAAGGGGATCAAGGCCGCCTGACGCCATGGCAACGCTCCGGGACATCCGGCGGCGGATCCGCTCGGTCCAGTCGACGCAGAAGATCACGCGCGCCATGAAGCTGGTGGCGGCGGCCAAGCTGCGGCGGGCCCAGGAGCGCATCGTGTCGGCCCGCCCCTACGCCAACAAGATGGCCGAGCTGCTCGCCAACCTCGTGACCGGGACCGACGGCGACGCCCATCCGCTGCTCGAGCAGCGGGAGGGGCCGCGCCGCCAGATCGTCATCGTCACCGCCGACAGGGGTCTGGCCGGCGCCTTCAACTCGAACATCCTGCGGCGGCGCGCTGGAGTTCATGCGCGAGTCAGAACACGACCGAGCTGACGCTGGTGGTGGTGGGACGCAAGGCCCGCGACTTCTTCCGCCGCCGGTCCCATGACGGTCAAGCGCGACATGATCGGGTTCTGGGACCGGCTGGCCTACTCGCACGCGCCGGAGCTCGCCGACTACTTCATGAAGCAGTACCTGGACAGCGAGGTGGACGAGGTCCAGCTCCTCTACAACGAGTTCCGCTCGGTCGCGGTCCAGCGCCGGTCCGCCAGCAGCTGCTGCCCATCCCGCGCGCGGCGGAGACGCCGGGCGAGACGCGAGGCGCCCGTCGACTACATCTACGAGCCGAGCCCGGAGGCGATCCTCGACGACCTGCTGCCGCGCCACGTGCGGATGCAGGTGTACCGCGCGCTGATGGAGTCGCTGGCCGGCGAGTACGGCGCGCGCATGACGGCGATGGAAGCGGCCACCAAGAACGCCAAGGAGATGATCGACATCCTGACGATCCAGTACAACAAGGCCCGCCAGGAGCGGATCACCAAGGAGCTGCTCGACATCGTCGGCGGCGCCGAGGCCCTCACGCAAGGAGCGGAACGCATGAGCAACGGCAAGATCGTCCAGGTCATCGGGCCGGTCGTCGACGTCGAGTTCGAGCCGGGCCAGCTGCCCGCCATCTACAACGCCCTGAGGTGCACGGGCGTGGAGCAGCAAGGACGTCTTCGCGTACTCCTCCAAGCTCGTGCTGGAGGTGGCCCAGCATCTCGGCGAGAGCCAGGTGCGCACGGTCGCGATGGCGGCCACCGACGGCCTCACCCGCGGCATGGCCGTCGAGGACACCGGCGCGCCCATCACGATCCCGGTCGGCAAGGAGACGCTCGGCCGCATCCTCAACATCGTCGGCGAGCCCGTCGACAAGGGCCCGGCCATCAAGACGACCAAGACGCTACCCGATCCACCGGCCGGCCCCGCCCTTCGAGGACCAGTCGACGAAGGTCGAGATGTTCGAGACCGGCATCAAGGTCGTCGACCTGCTGGAGCCGTACACGAAGGGCGGCAAGACGGGCCTCTTCGGCGGCGCCGGCGTCGGCAAGACCGTGCTCATCCAGGAGCTGATCAACAACATCGCCAAGCAGCACGGCGGCATCTCGGTCTTCGCCGGGGTGGGGGAGCGCACGCGCGAGGGCAACGACCTCTACCACGAGATGAAGGAGTCGGGCGTCATCGAGAAGACGGCGCTGATCTTCGGCCAGATGACCGAGCCGCCCGGCTCGCGTCTGCGGGTCGGCGCTCACCGGCGCTCACCGCCGCCGAGTACTTCCGCGACGAGGAAGGCCAGGACGTGCTGCTCTTCATCGACAACATCTTCCGCTTCACGCAGGCCGGCTCCGAGGTGTCCGCGCTGCTCGGGCCGGATGCCCTCGGCCGTCGGCTACCAGCCGACACTGGGCACCGAGATGGGCCAGCTGCAGGAGCGAATCACGTCGACCAAGAAGGGCTCGATCACCTCGGTGCAGGCGATCTACGTGCCCGCCGACGACATCACCGACCCGGCGCCGGCCACCGCCTTCGCGCACCTCGACGCCACCACCGTGCTCTCGCGGCAGATCGCCGAGCTCGGCATCTACCCGGCCGTCGATCCCGCTGGCGTCGACCTCGCGCATCCTCGACCCCAACATCCTCGGCGCCGAGCACTACGCCACGGCGCGCGCGGTGCAGTTGATCCTGCAGCGCTACAAGGACCTGCAGGACATCATCGCGATCCTGGGCATGGAAGAGCTCTCCGACGAGGACAAGCTGACGGTGGCGCCGGGCCCGCAAGATCCAGCGCTTCCTGTCGCAGCCGTTCTTCGTGGCCGAGCAGTTCACCGGCGCCCCCGGCCGCTACGTGAAGCTCGCCGGACACGGTCGAAGGCGTTCAAGGAGATCGTCGACGGCAAGCACGACGACCTGCCCGAGCAGGCGTTCTACATGGTCGGCGACATCGACGAGGCGGTGGAGAAGGCCAAGAAGCTCCGCGAGGTCGCCTGAGTGGCCGACCGGCTGACGCTCGAGCTGGCCACGCCCATGCGGCTGGTGGTGACCGCCGAAGTGGACGAGGTGGTCGTCCCGGGTAGCCACGGCTACTTCGGCGTGCTGCCCGGCCACGCTCCGCTGCTGGCCACCCTCGGGATCGGCGAGGTCACGTACCGGGTCGGCCGCGAGGAGCACCACGTGGCCATCTCCGGCGGGTTCGCCGAGGTCCGCAACGACAAGGTCATCATCCTCGCCGACGTCGCCGAGACGCCGGCCGAGATCGACCGGGCCCGGGCCGAGCGGGCCCGCGACCGGGCCGAGGCGCGGCTGGCCGGCCGCAACCAGGAGGAGATCGACTACACCCGGGCCATGTGCGCGCTGGCCCGGGCGCAGACCCGCCTGCAGGTCGCCGGACGCAGCCAGTAGATTTCACATCCTGCTGACATCCGGCGGCGGCCGGGAACCGTATTCTGTGGCAGCGTGTTGACGGGAGGTGCTTCGAGCCCGGCGTCGCGCGACACCCACCTATTGAAGGAGGCGAGCATGAGGTTCCGACTGCTGACCCTCGTTCCTGTCGTGGCCGTCACCGTTGCAGCCCTGGCGGTCCCGGGCGCGGCCGGCCCCGACAAGATCGCGTATCCGGCCAACTGGAAAGACCACGTCCTCTACAGCATCGTCGACCGGCACGACACCAAGCAGTACCGTGAGCTTTACGCCAGCACCCAGGCCGCCGTCGACGCCATGAAGGCCGGTAAGGAGCTGCCGGACAAGACCGTGCTCACCCTGGTCCAGTACAAGGCCCAGGCGGACGCGGCGGGCGTGCCGCTCAAGGACGCCAAGGGCCGCTTCATGAAGGGCGACATCATCGCCGTCGCGGTCATGGAGAAGCGCGCGGGGTGGGGGACCGAGTACCCGGCCGAGTGGCGCAACGGCGAGTGGGAGTACGCGGTCTTCAACCCGGCCGGCGTCCTCAACGACAAGGCCAACTACAAGGGCTGCTTCGAGTGCCACAAGCCCCACGAGAAGATCGACTACGTCATCTCGCTGGCGGCGCTGCGGGGGGCGACGGGCCCGACCACCGCGCCCAAGCCCGACGTGAAGATCGCCGGCTTCGTCTTCGGGCCGAACAAGCTGGCCGGCACGGTGGGTCAGCCCGTGACCTGGGTGAACGAGGACGACTCGCCCCACCAGGTCACGATCGTCAGCACCAAGGAACGCTCGCCCATCCTGGTGAAGGGACAGAGTCACGTCATGGCCTTCAACACGGCCGGCACCTATGAGTACATCTGCGGCCTCCACCCGGGCATGAAGGGCGCCGTCGAGGTCAAGTAACGCTGCCAGACGGAGCGGGCGGCCTGCCCCGCGCACTGGGCAGGCCACCGCTCCGCGGTTTCACAAGGCGCTGATCTTCCAGCGCCTTCTCTCGTGGCGTGCCCCTTGCTGAATCCCGGGGCATGCTCACAGTCCTGATCGCCGACGACGAAGCCCACGTGGTCGAGCTCGTACGCGTCACGCTGGAGGACGACCGCGTCAGGGTGCTGCATGCCCCCGACGGCTCCAGCGCGCTCCAACTGGCGGCCCAAGTCGAGCCGGAGCTGATCTTCCTCGACGTTCACCTGCCCGACCTCAGCGGGCTGGAGGTATGCCGCCGCCTCCGACGCGAGCCGGGCCTGGCCGCGGCGCGCATCGTCATGCTGACCGCTGCCGCCCAGCAGGACGACATCGCGCGCGGCTTCTCGGCCGGCGCCTCGCACTACCTCACCAAGCCCTTCTCGCCGATACGGCTGCTGTCGTTGGTGGAGGGACTGCTGCCGGGGACCGCATGGCTTCCCGAGTAGGGGCGGCCGAGCTGCAGAGCCTGCGCCACGCCGAGGACGTGCGCCGACTCTATCGGCAGCTGCGGCGCGCGGTCTGCCACTCGCTCCTGGGCCTCGCCAGCGCCATCGAGGCCAGGGACGGCTGCACGCGCGGGCACTCAGAGCGGGTCGGCGCCTTGGCTCGCCGTCTCGCCGGAGCGCTCGGCTTACCTCCGGCCGAGATCGACATGGTCACGCAAGCCGGGCTCCTGCACGACATCGGCAAGATCGGTGTGCCGGAAACGGTGCTCCGAAAGCGAGGCCCGCTCGACCAGAGCGAGTGGGGGCTCATGCGCAACCACCCACTCATCGGGGCTCAGATCGTCGCCCCGTTCGACTTCTTTGCCGGCAGCGGCCTCGCCATTCGCCACCACCACGAGCGCTGGGACGGCAGCGGATACCCCGACGGCCTGGCCGGGTGCGCCATCCCTCTGGGGGCTCGCATCGTCGCCGTCGCCGACGTCTTCGATGCCCTCACTTCTGACCGTCCGTACCGCGGCGCACTGCCCGCCGGCACGGCCCTCGAGTACCTGGCCGGCGAAGCTGGGCGTACCCTCGATCCCGCTGTTGTCGCGGCCATGCTGGACACCGTGCGCGACCCCGAGGCAGCCTGAGATCATGCGCGCACTGGAAGTGCCGCTGCCCGCACCAGCCGGGAGGCCTCCTCCACGGCTCGCCCGTCCCGGCGCTCGCCACGCTGGTCGCCGCCTGGGTGTTCGCGGTGCTCACGCTGCCCGAGGACATCGCGCGCGTGGTCGGGCTCGCCGCCGCTCACGGAGCGCTGCTCGGCACCGCGCTGGCGTGGACGACTACCGACGAGCGCCGGGATCGCTGGGCACCCATCGAGGCGGCGCTGATCCTCGGCGCCGCGGCGGCCTGCGCGCGGTTGCACCCGGTGGGTGCGCTCGCCTACGTCGCCGTGCCGGCCTGGCTGGGCTGGCGGCGACGGTCCTGGCTCGGCGCTGGGGCATGGCGGCCGGCCGGGGCTCTTGCTGGGGCGGCGGTCTTCGGCCTCCTGCTCGGCGCCCATCTGCTCGTGAACACCTCGCTGACGTTCGGGTATCGCGTGCGCACCGGGCCGCTCCTCGAGCTCGCCGACTGGTGGGCGTACGACCTCGGCGCCAACGTGCTGGCCGCCGAGCTGTTCTTCCGTGGCGCCCTCTTCGAGCGCGCGTATCGGCGCTGGTCGTTCGCGCCCGCGGCGGCCATCTCGACGGGAGCGGCGCTGGTGCGCTACCTGCTCGATCCGCTGCTGCCGCATTCGGTCGGCATCGCCGCCGGGGCCACGTTCTACCTGGCGATGCTCGGCAGCGGCAGCTGCTGGCTCGTGGCTCGCACCGGCGCCCTGGGCCCCTCGCTGACGGCGGCGTCCTTCTTCTTCGTTGCCTACCGGCTGCTGGCGCCGCGCTGACGCTCATGGCTCTGCTCATCGCGCTGGCGCTGGCGGCGATCACCCTGGGAATCGCATGGTCGGGCGCGGAGGCGGCCTCACTCTGGCGCCATGCCTACCACGTGCCGGTCGTGGCGGCCGCGCTGCGCTACGGCAGCGGTGGTGTGCTGACCGCGGTGGCCGCGGTGCTGCTCTACGCCCCGTTCGTCCTGCCTGCGCTCGAGCGCGAGGGGGCCACGCCGGCCGTGCTCGAAGGCGTGCTGACCTTCGCGCTGCTGCTGGGCGGCGGCGTGCTGAGCGCCGCGCTGGCGGGCGTCGCCCGGCGTCAGCGCGCACGCTACGAGACGCTGGCCACCGTGCAGCGCGCCGTCGACGGCGACACGCCTCTCGACCTGGCCCTGGCCCGACTGCGGGCCTGCCTGCAGGCGCGTCTGGATGCCACGGTCGGGCTGGCGGTGCACGACGGGAGCCGGTTGACGCTGGCCGGAGGCGGCAAGGTGGCCCGGGGCTCGGCGGTCGCTCGGGTGCTCGCCAGCGGCGCGCCGCTGTTCGTGCCCGACGGCGGCGGCCCCGGCCCGCTCCGCCGCTGCTTCGTGGCGCCCCTCGGCGGCCGCGGCGGCGTGGTCGGCGCGCTGGCGGTCGAGCGGGTCGGAGACATCGCCGCCGACGAGCGCCGGTGGCTGCCGGTGCTGGCCGCCCATGTCGGGCTGGCCCTCGAGAACGCGCGGCTGGCGGCTCGGCAGCGGCGATTCGCGGACGAACTGGCCGAGAAGGTGACGGCCGCCACCCGCCACGTGGTCGAGATGGATCGTATGAAGACGGAGTTCGTCGCGATC
Source organism: uncultured Candidatus Rokubacteria bacterium (assembly GCA_963827505.1). Classification (GTDB taxonomy): domain Bacteria; phylum Methylomirabilota; class Methylomirabilia; order Rokubacteriales; family CSP1-6; genus AR5. The sequence continues at coordinate 605,564 of CAWHBD010000003.1, forward strand.
GCCTCCCACGAGCTGCGCACGCCGCTGACGGCACTGCAGGGGTTCAGCGAGTTGCTCGTCATGCGACGGTTTCCTCCCGCCGAACTCGCCCGCATCGGTGCCATCATGAGCGCCGAGACCGAGCGACTCGGCCGCATCGTCAGCGACTTCCTCGACCTGGCCCGCCTGGAGCGCGGTCTGGCCCCGCCGTTGCGGCTGACCCGGGTGGATGCCGCCACCCTCGTGGGCGACGCCGTCGAGGTGCTGCGGCGGGCCCGGACCACGCACGAGTTCGAGGTCGACTGCGCGCCGGCGCTGCCGGCACTCGAGGCCGATCCCGACGCCCTCGACCGGGTCGTCAAGAACTTGATCTCGAACGCCGTCAAGTACTCGCCGTCAGGCAGCCGCGTGCGCGTTGCCGCGCGGGCCCAGGCGGCGCCGCCGGCGGTGGAGATCACCGTCGAGGACGAGGGGCCGGGCATCGCCGAGACCGACCGCGCTCGAATCTTCGAGCCCTACTACCGCACCGCCGCCGGCGTGCGCACGGCCGGCGGCGCCGGGCTCGGTCTCGCCGTCGTGAAGTCGCTGATCGACGCGCACGGCGGCACCATCCGCGCCGACAACATCGAGCCGCACGGCACCCGGATGACGCTCGTTCTGCCGGCGGTTCCTTGACACTCTGCGTCGTGCCCGTGTAGTCTTTTGCTCGTATGTCTCGCCGCGAAGAGATCGCGCAACGCATGGCTGACGCCGTCGTGAAACGGCTCACCACGCGCAAGATCGTCGAGGTGAAGGACGAGGCGCCGGTGCGCGAGGTCATCCGCCACGTCGTGGTCGCCAACATCGCGGCCGAGGAGCAGCTCGACACCGACGCCCGCCGCCTGCTGCTCGATCACGCCAAAATGATCAAGGAATCGGCGGCCGACTATCGGCAGCTGCTCGGCAAGGTCAAGGAGAAGCTGGCCCGCGAGCGGGGTTTCATCCTCTGATGCGGATGAGCCGCGAGCGCATCTTCCACCTGACGGATCTGATCATCAAGGAGCTGGGCACGGTCGAGGGCGTGCGGGTGAGGGCGCCCGACGACGTGCGGCCCGAGATCATGCGCGTACTCACCGAGGAGTCCAAGCTCGAGGAGTCGATCGACACCGAGGTTCGCAAGACGCTGTCCACCTACTCGCGCCCGATGCCCGAGGGCAGCCGCGAGTGGGAGGTGCTGTACCAGAAGACGCGCGAGGAAGTCTACCGGCGCCGGTTCCGGCTGTGACCCGCCTGGTCATCGGCATCACCGGCGCCAGCGGGTCGATCTACGGCGTGCGTCTGCTCGAGATCCTGCGCACCACCACCGACATCGAGCTGCATCTCGTCATCTCCGCCGCCGGCAAGCGCACTCTGATCGAAGAGACCGACTACACCGTCGCCGACGTCGAAGCGCTGGCCCACCAGCGCTACGACGTGAAGGACGTCGGCGCCGCGCTGGCGTCGGGGTCGTTCCGCACGGGCGGCATGGTGGTGGCGCCGTGCTCGATCAAGACGGCGGCCGCCGTCGCCGCCTGCTACACCGATACACTCCTGACCCGGGCCGCCGACGTCACCCTGAAGGAGGGCCGGCCGCTCATCATGCTCGTCCGGGAGACGCCGCTGCACCTCGGCCACCTGCGCGTGCTGACGGCGCTCGCCGAGATGGGCGCGGTCGTGCTGCCCCCGATGCCGGCGTTCTACAACCGGCCCAAGGAGGTGGACGACATCATCAATCACACCGTGGCGCGTGTGCTCGACCGGTTGCAGCTGCCGCAGACGCTGGTGGGAGAGTGGCGAGGGACCAGCCCGCGGGGACCGAGGGCCGCGGGTGCCTGACCTCTCCGTCGTCATTCCCGTCTACAACGAGGAAGAGAACCTGCCCCACCTGTGGCCGGAGCTGCGCGAGGTCCTGGAGCCGCTGGGCCTGGCCTTCGAGGTGGTGTTCGTCGACGACGGCAGCCGAGATCGCAGCGCCGAGATCATCCGCGAGTTTCGCGAGGCCGATCGGCGCGTGCACCTCGTTCGGTTCAAGGCCAACGCGGGCGAGACGGCGGCGACCGACGCCGGCTTCAAGGCGTCGCGGGGGCGCTGGGTCGTCACCATGGACGCCGACCTGCAGAACGACCCCCACGATATCCCCGCGCTGCTCTCGCACCTCGACCGCTGGGACGCCGTCACCGGCTGGCGCGTGAACCGCGGCGAGGGCGACTCTCCGGTGCGGCGCATCTCGTCCAGCATCGCCAACCGAGTGCGCAACCGGATCAGCGACGAGTCCATTCAGGACAGCGGCTGTACGTTCCGCGCGTTCCGGCGCGAGTGCCTTCGCGAGCTCGTCCTCTACCGCGGATTCCACCGCTTCATCCCCACGCTCCTCCGAATACGCGGCTATCGCGTCATCGAGGTACCCGTCCGCAACCGGCCCCGCCGCTTCGGCCGCTCCAAGTACGGCGTGCTCAATCGCGTCTTCGTCGCCACCGCCGATCTCCTCGCCGTGCGATGGATGAAGAACCGGCTGCTTCGCTACGAGGTCGCCGAGAACCTGGGCGGCTCGCTGATCGACGAGTAGGTCGCGGTGAACGTCCTGCTGGTCGGCCTCGGCCGCTGGGGCGAGAACCATCTCCGCGTGCTCACCCAGCTGGGCGCCACCGTGTGGGTGGCGGACGTCAGCGCGGCCCGCCGGGAGTGGGCGGTGGGGCAGGGGGTGGCGTCCGCCCGCGCCGTCGAGGACTTCCGGATTGCGCTGCCCCACGTCGATGCCGTCGACGTCGTCACACCGGCCGACAGCCACCGCACCGTGGCCGAGGCATGTCTGGCCGCCGGCCGCCACTGCTTCATCGAGAAGCCGCTGACCGTCGCCGCCGCCGACGGCCGGGCGGTGGCCGCGGCCGCCCGCGCGGCCGCCCGAGTCGTGCAGGTCGGCCACATCTTCCGCTTCCACCCGGTGACCTCTACACTGCGGGCAGCGCTGGCCGGTGGCCGGATCGGCGCCGTGCGTTACGCCACCGGCCGCTTCTCCGGCTTCAAGCGCCCCCGCACCGACGTCGGCGTCACCCACACCGACGCGATCCACTACTTCGACCTGTTCGCGTATCTGCTGGGGCGCGAGGCCACGGCGGTCACGGCGCTGCAGCGCGACTACCTCGGGCGTGGACTCGACGACATGTCGATGACCACCGTGACCTACGGCGAGGTACCGGTCGTCGTCGAGGCCAACTACTTCGTGCCGGGCACGCATCGCGAATGCGTGATCGTCGGCGCGACAGGCACCCTGGTCGCCGACTTCGGGGCGTCCACCGTGACGCTGCACTGCGGCGAGCACCGGCAGCGCAGCGGCGCCTGGGAGGCGATCGAGACCGGGAAGGAAGCGCTGCCGGTACGCGGCGAGGAGCCGCTCCGGCTGGAGCTGGGGACCTTCCTGGAGGCGTGCCGGGGCCGCGCGGCCAACCCCGTCCCGGCCGAGGACGGCGTGCTGGCGCTCGAGGTCGTGGAGGCCGCCGCCCGGTCCGCCCGGCTCGGCCGGACGATCACCATCGCCGAGGTCCGCTAGCTAGCCGCGCGGCGGCGCCGCGTACAGCTCTACTTCGCGTGGCCGATCGATGACCACCATCGGTTGGCGTCGCGTGGTGTCCGTCCTCCCAGCCACGGCGCCGTAGAAACTCGAGTTCCACGTTGCTTCCACTATAGAGCCCCACCTAAGAGCCCCACCTAGACTGGGCGTCGATCGGTCACGCCCTTCGAGGTCCGGCGCGCCGGCGCGCCGGACCCGTCATCCTCTGACGGACCTCCGTGACGACCATCCCGGCGGCTTTTGTGGCCACCGATGTGCGAGGTCGCCCCCATGGTCCGGCGCAGCGCCGCCACGCTCGTCATCCTCGCGCTCCTGATGCTGGCCGCCGCCTCCGGCGGCCGCAGCCAGGAACGGCCGCTGGCGCCGGCCGAGCTGCAGCAGAAGGCCTTTCGCGCGGGAGCGTGCCATCCTCGTGCAACTCGCGGCAGCGGCGACAAGCCTGCGCGTGTTCGTCTCTCCGTCATCCTCCGCGCCGGGGGCGGGCACGGCGCTCGGCCCCCTGGCGGTCCCCTCGCTCGCGGGTGGGGCGAGCGTGACCGTCACGGGCTCGCCCCGCCCGCCCGCGTCGCATTGATTGCAACCATGGGTGAGTCTTTGCTATTAATGACGACTCTTGAACCCCCAACACCGTCTCCCTTGCTGCGCTCGCGACTCCCACCCGACCCGAGTGGCGGGCTCGCCGGTGGACGTGAGCGGTCGCCTCCGCTGACGCGACGCCGTCATCGTGATCGGATCGCCCGACGAGGCTGGTGGCGCCCACTCGTGGGGGCCGTGGCCCTCGTGCTCGCCATGACCAGCTGCGCCGGCTCCTCTCAGGCGCCCGGCGTCGCCCCCGATTTGTCGGCCAAGGCTCGGGCCCAGGGCCTGGTTCTCGTCGTCGTCACTCTGCGTGCGCCGGAGGGGGCTTCGCCCTCGGCCATCGCCGCCCTCAAGAAGGCCGTTCTGGCCGAGATCGCCTCCACCCGTCATCGGGTGGTCAGGGAGCTCATCGGCCTGCCCCAGATCGCGCTCGAAGCCTCCACCGATACGCTGCAGGCCCTCGGCGCGTCTGCCAACGTGGCGCGGATCGACGAGTCGATCGCCCAGCCGCCTCTGAGGTGATGCGGGCGTGAGGATCCGGCTGCTGTCCGTCGCGCTCCTGATAGCGCTGGTCATCGTCGTGCTCGCCGGCCGGGGCGGGTCCAGCGAGCCCTTGCTGGTCCCCGAGGCGCTCCGCACGCAGGCTGCCGCCCAGGGGACGGTGCGGGTCATCGTGCGGTTGAACGCGCCGTTTGCGCCCGAGGGGCTGTTGGCCTCGCCGGCCCACGTGGCCGGCCAGCGCCAGATGCTCGCCGGGGTGCAGATTGCCGTGCGCAACCATCTCCGCGGGGTCCGGCACCGGATCGTGCGCGAGTTCAACGGCGCGCTACCGCTCATGGCGATCGAGGCCAGCCCCGAGGCCCTGCAGATGCTCGCCGCCCTGCGCGGGATCGTCGCTGGGGTCGAGGAGGACGTCGCCCACCCACTGCTGCTGGCCCAGAGCGTGCCCCTGATCAACGGCAACGACGTCTGGGCCATGGGCGCCGACGGCACCGGCCAGATCGTGGCCGTGCTCGACACCGGGGTGCAGAAGAGCCACCCGTTCCTGAGCGGCAAGGTCATCGCCGAGGCGTGCTTCTCGAGCACGACTGCCACCTCGACCAGCGTCTGTCCGGGCGGCGCCGAGTCGGCATTCGGGGCCAACGCCGCGCTGCCGTGCGCGGTGGAGGGATGCGATCACGGCACCCACGTGGCCGGCATCGCGGCCGGACGGGGGTCAACGTTCTCGGGCGTGGCCAGGGGGGCCAGCGTCATCGCGATCCAGGTCTTCTCCCGATTCGACAGCGACCTCGATTGCGGCGGCTTCATCGGTGCCGGACCGTGCATCCGGACCTTCACCTCGGATCAGATCGAGGCGCTGAACTACGTGCACGCGCAGCGGCTGATCTTCCCGGGCCGCCGGATCGCCGCCGCGAACATGAGCCTGGGAGGCGGGCGGTTCACCAGCACCTGCGACGTGGCCGCTCAGAAGTTCGCCATCGACCAACTTCGGGCTCCCCACCCGGGCGACCCAACGGACCCCGGGGTGGCGACGGTGATCTCCGCCGGCAACTCCTTTTTCACCGATGCGATCAGCTTGCCGGCCTGCATCTCGACGGCGATTCCGGTGGCCTCTTCGACGAAGACGGACGGCGTGTCGAGCTTCACGAACATGGCGTCGCCGGGGCTGTTCCCGAGCCTGCTGTTCGCCCCCGGCTCCAGCATCCAGTCGTCGGTGCCCACGAACGCGTTCGCGTTCTTCGACGGCACGTCGATGGCGGCCCCCCACGTAGCCGGGGGCTTCGCGGTCCTGCGGCAGATCGGGCCGTCGGCGTCGGTCACCGAGCTGCTGAACGCCCTGAAGGCCAACGGCGAGCCAATCCTCGATACCCGGCCGGTCTGCTCCGGCTGCGGCTCCGGGGGTCACGCGGTGCCGCGAATCGACCTCCTCGCGGCCGCCGCCGAGTTCCCGCCGAATCTCGTGGTGCAGACACTGACGGCCCCGGCGAGCGGCGTCCCCGGCGCCAACGTCAGCGTGACGGCCAGCATCCGCAATACCGCCGTCCTCGCCGGCGGTGCCTCGAACCTGAAGCTCTATCTCTCCAATGACAGCGTGATCACGACCGCCGACCGCTTGCTGGGAACCATCGCGTTCGGCTCGCTCAGCGGCGGCGTGACGAGTCCGGCGAAGACGCTCAGCGTGCAGATTCCCGCCTCCGTCGCCCCGGCCGGGACCTACTTCATCGGCGCGATCGCCGACGCCGACCACCAGCAGGACGAGAGCAGCGAGACCGACAACACGAAGTCCGTCCCGATCGAGATCGTGCTTGCTGACCTGGCGGTGACCTCGGTGACGGGCTTCCCGAGGGTGACGGCGCCCGGCGCCAACATCAGCGTGACCCACACGGTCCGTAACGTCGCCACCGCCCCGGCCGCCGCGCCGGCCTCCTTCTCCGGTATCTATTTGGGAGTGAACCAGAGCGTGGCTACGGCGGTGGGCGGCCGGCTCGCGCTGGTGAGCGTCCCCGCGCTCACGGCCGGCGCGACGAGTCCGGCGCTCACCGCCACCGGCGTCAACGTGCCTGTGAGCACGCCGGTTGGACGCTACTTCGTCCTGGTGCGGGCCAACGACACCGCGACGTTCCTCGAGGGCAGTGCGGGCGCCAACGTCGGCGCCTCCGGTACCCCGATCCTGGTGGGCCCCGACCTCACCGTGACCTCCGCGACCACGGGCAGCGGGATCTCCCCGGGCGGCAACCTGAGCGTGACGTCCACGATCAAGAACCAGGGCGGGCAGGCGGTGGGGGGCTTCGAGGTAGCGTTCGCCCTTGTGCCACAGGCCGGCGGGTCGGACATCGCGCTCGGGCCCGGCCGGAGCATTCCGAGCCTGGCCGCCGGCGCGTCGGCACCGTTCACGAACGTGCTGCCGGTTCCCTCGGACACGCCGGCCGGCACGTACAAGGTGCGAGTGACCGCGGATGCCACGGCCGGCGTGGCGGAGGCGGACGAGAGCAACAACACCTTCCTCACGGGCGTGGTCACCGTGGGCCTGCCCGACCTCGCCGTGCAGTCGTTGACGTTCGCGCCGCCGGCGACGCTGCCGGGCGGCAACGTCACGGTGACGCAGACCGTGAAGAACCTGGCCCCGGCGCCGGGCGCAGCTGGCGGGTCCTTCTCGCGTCTTCGGATGGGGCCGGGCCAGACTCTGAGCGCAGTGAGAGACCTGGGTCTGGTGTCGGTGCCCGCCCTGGCTTCCGGCGCGCTGGCGACCATCAGCAAGCCGGTGACCGTGCCCGGCAACGCGCCGGTCGGTCTCTACTACCTGAGCGCCCGGGCGGATGACCCCGCCACGATCGCCGAGCCTGACGACGTCAACAACCTGCGCTTCAGCCTCACGCGCCTGATCGTGGGGCCGGATGTGCTGCCGACCGCGGCCAGCACGGTGACCGGAATCGCGCCCGGGGCCAACGTCAGCGTGGCGTACACGCTGAAGAACCAGGGAGGGCAGACGACCGGCGTCGACGTGTCCTTCGCGCTGATCCCTCAGCCCAGCGGCACGCCGATCCCGATCGGCCCCGGACGGACGATCGCCGCCTTCGCCGCCGGCGCGACGACCGCCTTCAGCGATCGCGTATTGATTCCTGCCAACGCCTTGCCGATGTCGTATCGCATCCGGGTCCGCGTCGATCCGACCGCCGATGCCGATCCGAGCAACAACAGCATTCTCACCGGGACGGTGAACGTGGCGCGATCGAACCTCAAGGTCCAGACCGTGACCTTCGCCCCGGCGGTGAGCTTCCCGGGCGGAAACGTCACCGTCACCCATACCGTGAAGAACGTCGCACTGTCGCCGGGCAACGCGGGCGGCAGCTCGACACTTCTCCGGCTGGGCACGACGCCGACGGCGAGCGCCGGCGACCTGGGCTTCGTGACCGTGCCCGCGATCCCGGCCGGCGGCGTGGTCAGCCTGCCGAAGCTCGTCACGGTCCCGCCGGGAACGCTGCCGGGCCGCTACTTCGTCCTGGCCGCCGCCGACGCGACCGCCCTGATCGTCGAGACCAACGACGACCTCGCCGACAACCTCGGCGCCAGCGCGACGCGCCTCGTCGTCGGCCCCGATGTCGTCCCGACAGCAGCGACGGTGCCGGCCGCAATCGCGACGGGCGGCAACCTGAGCGTGACGTACACGCTGAAGAACCAGGGCGGCGCCCCGGCGGGGCCGTTCAACGTGAGCTTCGTGCTGGTGCCGACGGGGGGCGGCCCCGAGATCGCTTTGAGCCCGGGCCGTAACGGAGTGACGATCCCGGCGGGCGGCAGCAAGCCGCTGACCGACGTGGTTGCGGTTCCGATCGTGTCCGGGCCGCATCGGGTCCGGGTGATCGCCGACTCGGGCAACGACGTGGTCGAGGCGGACGAGGGCAACAACAGCCTGCTGACGACCGGCTCGGTAAACGTGATCAAGCCAAACTTGACGGTCCCGCCGTTCACGATCTCGCCCGCGAGGAGTGCACCGGGCGGCTCCGTGACGATCCAATATTCGATCAGGAACGCGGCGCCGGCGCCGGGGAACGCGCCCGCGTCGGGGGCGCGGCTGTTCCTATCGGTGAACCAGACAGCGAGTGGCCAGGTAGTGAACTTCGGGACCATCGGCGTCCCCGCGGTCGGAGCGGGCATGACGGTCTCGAGCACCCGACAAGCAACCCTGCCGGTGAACCTGTCGCCGGGCCGCTACTTCTTCGGCACGCAGGCCGACCCGAACAACGTGGTCTCGGAGTCGGACGAGAGCGAGACGAGCAACTTCGGCTACAGCACGACGCCGATCGTCGTAGGGCCCGACATCGTGCCGATGGCGGCGACGGTGCCGGCCGCAGTCGTGGCGGGCGGCAATCTGAGCGTGACGTACACGCTGAGGAACCAGGGCGGCGCTCCCTCGGGGCCGTTCGCCGTCGGGTTCGCCTTCGTTCCGGTCAACGCCGTCGGGACACCGATCCTGCCTGACGTGCCCCTGGGCTCGAGCCCGCCGCTGCCGTCGATCCCGGCCGGAGGGACCGTAATGCTCGGCCAAGGGCTCACGATCCCGAGTGCTGCTTCGGGGCCGCACCGGATCCGGGTGATCGTGGATCCTGGCAACGGCGTTCTCGAGGCGGACGAGGGCAACAACGCGTTACTGACGGCGGGGAACCTCAACGTCGTGCTGGCCGATCTCGCGATGCAGTCGGTGACGGCGACACCGGCAGCGGTGGCGCCAACCGGCAACATCAGCGTGACGCAGGTCATCAGGAACCTCTCGCCAGCGCCCGGCGGCGCGGCGGCCACGACCTCGCGCCTCTACCTGTCGCCCGAGCCGTCCCCGGTCACGGCGCTGACGAGCCCCGTGATCGGCGATGTCGCGGTGCCCGCGATCATGGGCCTGGGCACCGCCACCGTCACCAGGAGCCTGCGGTTGCCGTCCGGGACCGTGCCCGGCACGTACTGGGTCTACGCCCGGGCGAACGCGGCGAGTCCGGTCCCCGAGGCGGGACCGACGGAGCAGATCAACAACCTGCAGCGCACGCTGACCCCGATCGTGGTGGGGCCGGACCTGACGCTGACGACGCTCACGGCCCCCGCCGCCGCTTCGCCCAACCTGACGATCCCGGTGACCTCGACGGTGAGGAACCTCGGCGGGCAGGGGACCAACGGCTCCGTCGTTCGCTTCTTCTTGTCGCCGACGGGCGTGCTCGACGGCAGCCAGATTCCAATCGGCGTGACCAGCACGGCCACACTCGCGCCCGGCGCCTCGTTCACCACGATCTCGCGGGTCACGATCCCAGGTAGCACGTCACCGGGCGGCCGATTCCTGCTGGCCCAGGCCGACGGCCAGGGTATCGCAGAGGCCAACGCCACGAACAACGTCATGGTCAAGAGCCTCAACGTCCTGACCCCGAATCTCCAGATCACGTCGATCACGATCCCCGCCGCGGCAATTCGCGGGCGCGCGACCGGCGCGCCCAACGTCTCGGTAGTCGTGAAGAACGCCGGGACCGTCGCGTCGGCGCCGTTCGACGTGAAGGTGTTCGCCAACCGCGACGGCAATCCGGGGGCGCAGACGGCGGGCACCGGTGATCTGCTCTACACGCGAACGGTGGGTGCGCTGCTGCCGAACGCCGCGACGACGGTCACCGCGCCGATCGTCATCCCGGAGGGCACGGCGCCAAACGTCCGCCTGGCTGGGAACTACTTCGTGTCGGCGACCGCCGACCCGACCGGCGCGGCCACCGGCGATACATCCCTCGGCGACAACGTGTTGACGCTGACCACGAAGGTGCTGCCGGTGCTCCCTGACATGACGAGGCTGAACACCGCGACCATCCCGCTCGACCTTCAGCCGGCCTGCCTGGTTGAGGGCAACCACCTCGACCTCCAGGGGCCGGTCGACTTCACCAGCCAGAGCCTGGGCAATCCGTCGAGCTTCAGCGGTACCGCCACGCTGGCCGACACCGGATCCGGGTTCAACGTCGTCTACGCGATCCGGGGCACCGTGCGGGCGGTCGTCGGCTCGACGGCCGGGGTCGTCGCCGCGACCTTCACCTTCGCCGGGCCCGGCAGGACCGGTACCGGCACCATCAACGGGTCCGCTCCCGGGCTGGACCTCACCGGCGTGGTCGCCGGGCAACAGACCGGCCTTCCCGGCTGCACCTTCACCGGTACCGTCGATATCGTCCGCTAGAGTCAACCCAACGCCGCGGTCGTCTGCTGGCCGGGGATCGCCCCGAGGGTCGTGAATGAGAACCCGACTACCCCCGTCCTGCACGTTCATACCCACGTTGGAGGAAGTTCGGAGCGCCCCGACGCGCGTGCCCCACCCAGACGGGTCAGCTGATCGGCACCCGTCTTGCAGTGTCCGCCAGTGTGCGACTGCGCGAATCCAACCGGGCTGTCCAGGAGGGTCACAGTGTCCAATGATGACCCTGCCCGCCGCTCCATCACCGAGCTGATCGCGGAGCGGGCGAACTCCACACCGGCGTTCCCGGCGGTCGTGGAGGATGGAGAGCGGTTGACGTACGGCGCCCTCGACGCGCAGGCCAGCCTCCTGGCGCACCGCCTTCGCGCGCTCGGGGCCGGTCGAGAACGGATCGTGGCACTCGTGCTGCCGCGCTCGGGCGATCTCGTCGTGGCCGCTCTGGCCGCCGTACGGGCGGGCGCCGCCTACGCGCCATTCGACCCCGCGACGCCCGCCGAGCGCCTGGCCGCCATGCTCGAGGACGCGGAGCCGAGCGTCGTCGTCACCCGGGCGACGTACGGTCCACGCCTGACCTCGGGTGCATGGGCCACGGTGATGCTGGACTCCGAGGCGGAGGGCCCGATACAGCCGACGGCTGCGCCGGAGATCGCAACGAGCCGCGCTCGTGGCCTTGCTCCACGGGCGCCTGAGCCGGTTCTCGCGCGAACGAGAGCGTGCGGACTCAACCCTCGAAGTGACGGGTGAGTAGGTCGCCCCAGCTTTCCGGGTCCGCGCCCATGCGCTCGCCCAAATCGGCCAGAGTGTGCATGGTCTCCTTGACGAACACCCCGGGTGCTGGCGGGAACCAGTCGCCGGGAATCGACACGAGACGAATTTCAACGTCGGCATTGTACTCGAGCTTGGCGATCTTCGCCTGTGCGACGAGATGCTTCACCGCGGTGGCCGTGGAAGCGCGCGTTGCCGTCTCCAGGCTTCGTTGGACGACGGCGAGCCACTTCGGCGGTGTCACGTGCGGCACCGGGCGGAACTGATTGTTGAAAATGACCCAGTAGCGGATCTGGGGCATCGGAACGTCTGGATAGGTCCGCTGCCAGACGGTCGGCAGGGCGTCATCGTCTTCAGCCCGCCCGCCATACAGAATGTTCCCCGTCACGCCGCCGTCCACATAGAGCTCCTGGTCGATGATCCGGAACGGGAACGCGCCGGGGATGCCCGCCGAGGCGAGCATGATGTTGTGAATACGCTCGAGCTCACCCGAGGCGGCGGCGCGCTGCGCTTCCTCGACCAGGTCGAACACACGCGGCGTGGCGTCGTCGAGGTTGGTCGTATTGACCATCAACATTCGACCGTCGGCGCCCGCTTTCGCAATGCGGCGAACCATGTCGATGGTGATGTGCCGGCGTATCTCGCGCTCCAGCCCGGGCACCTCCGCGAACGAGATGTTATCAGGGAGGAAATAGAGCATCCCGCGCCGCTTCACCCAGTCCGCCCCGGGGTTGCGGTAGAGGGTCACGATCTCGTCGATCGCCGGCTTGTCCCCTAGAAATGCGAACGGCGCGATCAAGGTGCCGGTGCTCACCCCGGTCACGATGTCGAACTCCGGTTTGGCAAGCGGGTGCTGGGCAGGCACCTTGTGCCACCCTTTGAGAAACCCCGCCCCGAACGCTCCCCAGTCTCCTCCGCCCGAGACGATCAGGAAGTCGAGCACCGGCGGTTGCTTCTGTGCGCCCGCGGTGTACCGGTCGTACTCGGCCTTGGTGCGTTCGAGCAGTCGGACGAGCACTCTGCGGCGCGCGGTCGTATTCCGTTCCGCCGCTTCGCGACGCAGTTTCAGGAGATCCTGCTGGGCAATGGGGTCGCGTTCTGGGAAGGGACCATAGCCGGCCAGCGCGAGGCCTCCGGCGAATGTGGACGACCCTATCCGTGCGAGCCCCCGACGACAGACCACCGCGCCGATCGCGGTGGCAAGGAGAACAACTACCGGAGTTCTTGTCCGCATGCGTCACCCTTTGTGGGAAAGTGACCTGACCCGAAATCTCCTGGACCCGGCCCCGCCGGGTCTCTTGCATTGCGAGCGTGCAGGACCTGCCCCGAAAAACTAGACCGATTCGAGGTTGAGGATTTGGCCTCCTACGGCCTCGGTTAACTGCCATCGAGCCGCAAACTCCCGAGGGGAAATGTCCCCGAGCGAGCTGTGCGGCCGGTCCTCGTTGTAGTCTCGTTGCCACTCCAGGGTCTTGCGCTGTGCGTCAGCGACGGAGAAGAACAACTCGACGTTGAGGTGCTCATCCCGCAGGCGGCCATTGAAGCTCTCGATGAACGGATTGTCCATCGGTTTCCCCGGTCGGCTGAAGATCAACCGGACGCCGCGTTGGTAGGCCCACGCGTCCGTCCGGCGCGAGTAGAACTCCGACCCGTTGTCGACCGTGATCACCGCCGGCGCGCTCCGCGCGGCCACGAGCTGCTCGAGCACGCCGACCACGCGCGCGCTCGTCAGGGCCACGTCGACCTCTACGGCGAGGCATTCTCGCGTGAACACGTCCTCCACCGTCAGCAGCCGGATCCGCCGGCCGTCCTCCAGGCGGTCTGCCATGAAGTCCATGCACCACTGCTCATTCGGGCGACTCGGTCGCGCCGGGGCGACCCGGAGCTGACTGGCCCGCTTGTGGCGCCGCTTCACTCGCACGCCGAGCGCCTCGTCGCGGTACAGCCGGTACGTCCTCTTCGCGTTGATCCGCCAGCCCTCCCGGCGCAGCAAGATGTGCAAACGCGGCTGACACCGCTACGGGTGGCCACCTCGCCAATCAGCAGCCCGTTTCCATGCGCTCAGAATAGGGCCTGCCCCAAGGGGCAAGGTCAAGAATGCTTGATATGATCCGGGCACCTCCTTCCGAGACAGCGCGATGGCCGCGGCGTACCCTATCGCCGTGAAAACGCGGGTAATCGTGCGGGGAGCCGGAGATATCGGATCAGCAGTAGCCCACCGCGCCAGCGGGGTGCGGCGGGATCAAGTCTGTTCGGCCGCGAGTTTGGCGAGTTGAAGCGAATGTATGTCAGGCCCGAGTTTCGTGGCCGCAAGTATGGTGAGTTGCTGGTCGAACACCTAACTGAATACGCTCGAGCGCACGGTGTCACGCTCTTGCGGCTGGAGACCGGCATCCACCAGCAGGCCGCGATCCGGCTGTATGAACGGCTCGGGTTCAGGCGGATCCCGCCATTCAGGCCGTACACCGACGACCCGGTTAGCCGCTGCTACGAGAAGTTGGCTGCGCTCGGCTGGTCACGCAGTTTGATGTTGGACGGATTGCGAGTGGGCTGCGCCGTCAGCGCACGGTTCAGCGCAAGAGCCTGTCTCTACTGTAGAGTGTGTGGAGGGTGCGGCCTAAGCTGCTGTAGTATTTGGTGCCGAAGCGGGGACTCGAACCCCGACACCCTTGCGGGCACTAGACCCTGAATCTAGCGCGTCTGCCAATTCCGCCACTTCGGCACGGCGAGCGCTTATGATACCGCCCGCTCCAGGCAAGTCAAGAGCACAGGATGACCGAAGACCGAATCGTTGCCACCAACCGCCGCGCGCGGCACGAGTACGAGATCCTCGAGACGTTCGAGGCCGGGCTCGTGCTGCGGGGGACCGAGGTCAAGTCGCTTCGCACGGGGCAGGTGAACTTCAAGGACTCTTACGCCACCGTCCGTGAGTGGCGAGGCGCTGGCTGCTCGGCTGCCACATCAGCCCTTACAGCCACGGCACCGACGCCAACCACGACCCGGAGCGGGACCGAAAGCTCCTCCTGCACGGCCGCGAGATCCGGCGGCTGGTCGGCAAGATCGCCGAGCGGGGGCTGACGGTCGTCCCGCTCAAGACTGTACTTCAAGAGCGGCCGGGCCAAGATCGAGATCGGTCTGGCCCGCGGCAAGAAGCTGCACGACAAGCGCGCGACCCTGCGCGATCGCCAGACGCGGCGCGAGATGGACAAGGCCGCCCGGGAGGTTCGACGGGGCTGAGTGGTAGAATCGAGAGCAAGGGGGCGACAGGTTTCGACGGGAATCAGCGAGGTCCAGGCTGCGTCTCGAGGTTTCTCACCCCTCGTTAATAAGTGAGAACTTCTAGCTGCCAATAACCAGCTAGCTCTGGCGGCCTAACAACCGCTAGTGTCGGCCAGGTCGAGCCATCAGGGCCTGGGAACCGGCATCATATTCTGGTGGCTGGCCCAGAACTTGGCCTCAGGGGATGGGCGAGATAAATGAGGCTGGCCCCGTGGCCCTCCTGCCGGATGGAGGACCGAAGGGCGAGAGAGCAGCAAGATAAACCGGCTATCGACGTAGACGCCTGCGGCTGAGGGTTTTCGGACGTGGGTTCGATTCCCACCGCCTCCACCAGTTCAACCGCCCTCGGGCCCTCGGTATGACGAGGACCTCGAGGGCGGTCCCGCGTCCGGGTCAGGACCGGCTGTCGACGAAGAGATTCCACGTGCGGATGGCATAGTAGATGGGCTCGTGGTCGTCGAAGGGTTCCCGGGCGATCTCGAGCAGGCGGCCGAGCCGCACCCGGGCCTGCCCATTGAAGAGCGAGTGCACGCTCTCCCTGACCACGTCGCCGAGTCCTGTCGTGCCCGGCTCGTGATCGTGCAGTCGCCCGTCGCCGTCGACGTATCTGAGCGCCCCGACGTGCGTGTAGTTGCCCTGGTCGGTCGTTCCCTTGTACAGCCCGACCGGTGGCACCTGCGTCACGATGTCGCGATGGTGGACGAAGCGATGAGCGGGCACGTGGAAATCGTCCGCGAACGCGCGATCACCAACGCGCGGGGAGCCGTACGTGTACAGGGCCTGCACGCCGCCGAGCCGATCGGCGGCCAGGGTCGCCAGCGCGGCGCCGAGACTGTGCCCGGTGATCCAGATCGATCGACGCTGACGTGCGTGCTCGGCGAGCTCGTCACGGAGGTCCGGCCAGACGACTTCGAACGCCTTCAAGAAACCCTCGTGCACGCAGCCTCCCTGGCCCCACTCTACGAGGGAGAACCCGGCGTCGGTCTCCACGTCGGTCACGACCTCCTGAAACAGTCGGAGGCGATCCGGATCCGCGCCGGGCTTCGGCACCTGGGTGCCGCGGAAGGCGGCGATCACGAGGTTGCCCGACGTCGCCACGTAGCACTGGGTCCCGGCCTTCGACAAGAACCGGCTCATGTTCAAGCCGGCCCGGGCGAGCGTGTCCTTCACGAAGGGCTCGGGGGCGTAGGCGAGCAGTGCCGCCTCGGCGAGCCACCAGGCGTTGACGAGCTCGAGCGTCTGGGCTTTCGGCCGGAAGGGATGCTTGTCGCCGTCCGCGAAGTAGCGATGGTCCAGATTCGGCGGCAGAAGGTTCTGCAGCGTTGGTTCCGGGGGATCCTTCTTCTGCATCCGAGGCGCTCCTCCAGGCCGGGTCTGTCCACTCATACCACCTATCGAGGCCGTTCGACACCCGTGGCGTCATCCCGGCTCGGTGTAGAATGATGCCGGTGCTCGCGTGCGGGCACGTCAGCTCGAAACACAACGAATCGCCACTGTCCCTCTATCGCTGATGACCGAGGAGAAGTCCGCCGGCTACGTCCGGCTCGTCGAGTCCTTCGACGAGCCGGGCTGTCCGATCTGCCGGTGCGTCGTTCGCGAGAGCCGCAGCCACCTCGACGCCATCCTGTACGAGCAGGTCACGGACCCCGACACCCGCCGCGCCCTGCGCGCCTCCTGGGGCTTCTGCAACTGGCACACGTGGATGCTTCTGGAGATCACGCACGCCGGCTTCGGCTCGGCGATCGTCTACGAGGACCTGCTACGCCTGGCGCTGGAGCTGATCGGGCGCCTGGAGGTCGCCCCGCCTCGGCGCCGTAGCTGGCTCTCGGCCCTGTTCGGTCGCCGCCGCCGACCCGCCGCCGGCGACGGCTACCCCCGGCGGAATGCGTGCCCTGTCTGCGTGACCGCCGCCGACGCGGAGCGCCGGTACGTGGACACGCTGGTGCGACTCTTCGACGACGGAGACCTCCTGGCGGCATACGGGAGATCCGACGGACTCTGCGTGAGCCACCTCTTGGCCGCCGCCGGGACCGAGGCCCCCTGCGTGCCGCGGTTGGTGGCCCGCACGCGTGAGAAGTGGGAGCGCGTGCGCGGCGAGCTCCAATCCTTCATCGGCAAGCACGACCACCGCAACCACGAGCCCTTCACCGCGGCCGAAGCCGACTCCTACACCCGCGCCTTCACCCTCCTCGCCGGCGCCCGCGGCATCTTCGGCAACCACCTCCACCGCTTACCGCCCCCCGGTCCTCGGCCGACCCAAGACTAGATTTCCGAATCAGACGCCCCCAGTTCGCCCGTCAGCCCGCGTTCCCGGCGAGCGTTGCGGCGTGCTGGGACGACGCGCTGGGGCGACAGGGTCTCCTGAGGTTCCGTTGGCTTCGATCGTGTAGGGCCACGCGTAGGACCAGGCTCCGACCGTGCCTGGGCGTACCGGGCAGTCTCTCGCGGAACCTCAGGGGACCCTGTCGCCCCAGCGCGTCGTCCCAACACCAGCGACGCGTGCCGGCGAACGCGCGCTACCGATCGAGCCCGTATTCTTTGAGCTTGCGCCAGAGCGTGGTCCGGCCGATGCCCAGAGCCTCGGCCGCCGCCGACTGGTTGCGGCCGACGCGCTCCAGTGTCGTCAAGATGTGGCTGCGCTCGGCGTCGGCCAGGGTCGTCTGCCGCGGCAGGGCCGGGGAGGGGCCGAGCGTGAGGGCGGCCGCCACGTGGGGCGGCAGATCGTCGGGGGTCACCGTCTCGCCTCGGGTCAGGATGGCCGCCCGCTCGACGGCGTTCTCCAACTCGCGCACGTTGCCCGGCCACGGGTAGCGGAGCAGGCGCTCGACGGCCTCGGCCGACAAGCGCACCTCACGGCTCAGCTTGCCGGCCGCCCGAGCCATGAAGTGCTCGGCGAGCACGGGGATGTCCTCGCGGCGCTCCCGCAGCGGCGGCAGGCGGACCTCGATGACGTTCAGCCGGTAGAACAGGTCCTCGCGGAAGCTGCCGTCGGCGATCATCGCGGCCAGGTCGCGGTTGGTGGCAGCGATCACCCGGACGTCGATGGTCGTCGCCTGGGTGGCGCCCAGCCGGCGGATCTCGCCGCTCTGCAGCACCCGCAGCAGCTTCACCTGCAGCGCCGCCGGCATCTCGGCGATCTCGTCCAGTAGCAGCGTGCCGCCGTGCGCCTCCTCGAAGAGGCCGAGCTTGCTGGCGACCGCCCCCGTGAACGCGCCGCGCGTGAAGCCGAACAGCTCGGACTCGAGCAAGGTCTCGGGCACCGCCCCGCAGTTGACGGCCACGAACGGCCGTGCCGCCCGTGGGCTGGCGTGGTGTACGGCCTTGGCGATGACTTCCTTGCCCGTCCCGGACTCGCCCAGGACGAGCAGGGTGGCGTCGGTCGGCGCCACCCGCTCGACGAGGTCGAGCACGCCCTGCATTGCCGGGGACTGAGCGATGAGGCCGGGCAGTCCGTAGCGCTCCCGGAGCTGCTCGCGCAGGTTCTCGTTCTCGCGGCGCAAGCGCCGCTCGGCCAGCGCCTTGTCGATGCGGTGGTACAGCTCGTCGGGGTCCTCGCCCTTCTCGAAGTAGTCGAGGGCGCCGAGCCGGATGGCCTCCTTGGCCGAACGCCAGCCGGCGTAGGCGGTGAGCAGGATCACCTCGGTGGTGGGCGCGTGGGCCTTGACCGCGCGCAGGACCTCGAGCCCGTCGCCGTCGGGCATGCGCAGGTCGGTGATGACGAGGTCGAACACCTCCTCGCCGAGGCGCTTGGTGGTGGCGGTGAGACCGTCAGCCTCCAGCACCCGGTGTCCGCGCGTGCGCAGCAGCAGCGCCAGCGTGCTACGCGCCGAGGGCTCGTCGTCGACGACCAGCAGGCGGGCCACGTCAGGAGGCCGCCAGGGGGAAGAGCAGCGTCACCCGCGTGCCCCGGCCGGGGCTGGAGTCGATCTCGATGCGACCGCCGTGAGCGGCCACGATGCGGTCGGCGATCGTGAGGCCCAGGCCGGTACCGTTAGGCTTGCCGGTGTAGAACGGCTCGAACACGTGCTCGCGCCGCTCGGGCGGGATGCCGGGGCCGGTGTCGCTGACGGCGAGGGCCACGTGGCCGCTCCGGTGGGAGCCCTCCAGCGACAACCGACCGCCCGTTCATGGCCTCGACACCGTTGAGCGCCAGGTTCCACACCACCTGGATCAGCTGGTCGCGGTCGAAAGGAAAGCGCGGCAGCCCGGGATCGACGGCGACCTTCACGTCGACGCGGGCCGCGCGGGGGCGATCGTCTCGGATCAGTCCGCTGACGTGCTCCAGCACGTCGCGAAGGTCTCCCGGCGCCATCCGCGCCGCCTGCGGCCGCGCGAACTTCAGGAAGTCGGACAGGATTCGGTTGAGCCGCCGGGCCTCGGTCCTCATCGCGGACAGCGTGCTCGCGCGCTCGTCAGCGGTCAGCCGTGTCTCGTCGGCCAGCAGCGCGGTCGCGTTGAGGATGGCCGAGAGCGGGTTGCGGAGCTCGTGCGCCATGCCGGCGGCGAGCTCGCCGGCCGTGGCGAGCCGCTCGGCCTCGCGCAGCCGGGCGTGCAGTCGCCCGCTCTCGCTGCGCG
The DNA here is from genome assembly GCA_963827505.1 of uncultured Candidatus Rokubacteria bacterium. Lineage (GTDB taxonomy): Bacteria > Methylomirabilota > Methylomirabilia > Rokubacteriales > CSP1-6 > AR5. The sequence goes on from CAWHBD010000003.1 coordinate 625,030, forward strand.
CCCGCTCCAGCACCATGATGATCACCGCGAAGGTGGACAGGAAGTAGAGCGTGATGAACGTCGCGTGCACGGCGAGATAAGCCGGCGTGCCCGGCTCGACGCTCACAAACTGGACGCCGATGCGGTGAACGCCCCATAGCGCGAGCAGGCCGGCCAGCAGGCGCTCGCCGCGGAACCCGGTGTCGCGCCCCCGCCGGGGCCAGAACAGTACCCCCGTCGCAATCTGCAACGCGCCCAGCCCCATGCCGACCACGTGGCCGCCGCCGCCGACGTCGCTCACCGCGGCCACCACGATGGCGAGCCCGATGCCCACGGCCACGTCGTGTGCGTCGAGTCGATAGTCCCAGCGATGAGCCAGCGCGGCGGCCAGGGTGAGGGCGACCGCGGCCACCGTCGCGACGTCCATCGCGAAAGCGACCACGCCGCCGGTGTCGAGCAGCAGGACCTCGAGGAGCTTGAGCCCCTTGGACAGCGTGTAGGCTCCCCACGCCCAGAGCAGGTAGTGGAAGAAGCGCACGCGGTGCGAGGAGTACAGGTACGCGAAGATCAGAAGCTGGATCGCGAAGGCCAGCGTCGACACGAAGGTGAGGATCAGAGGTAACGACATCTGCAGTTCCCGTCCATCGATTGTAGGCAGTGCGGCAAGCGACGTGCCACAGTGGCCGGCGTTTCGTCGTGAACCGCCTCGTTTCGCTGTGAAACTGCGCGCGGAGCTCCCGCAATACACCGAAGCACGCGTTTCCAGCCGGATCACGCCTGGCACGACGACTGCTCTATCTCGGGCCGGGCCGAGCCGGGCAGAGCAACCGTCCGGATCGTGGGCTCATCTAACAGACGGGGTGAATAGAACCCCGAAGGAGGACATCGTCGATATGAATCGCAAGAATGCATTCGCCATCGCGCTCGCCGCCGCGCTGCTGACTGCCGCCGGTGCTCAGGCGACGCCGACGCGCGACGAGGTGCAGGCGCCACGCGAGCAGGACATCCAGGCACCGCGCGCTGTCAACGAGGATATCCAGGCACCGCGCGGCGACAACGAGAGCCTCCAGGCTCCTCGCGGTAAGGACGAGACTGCAGGCGCCGCGCGGCGGCAACGAGGGGCTCCAGGCTCCCCGCGGGCACAACGAGGACCTGCAGGCACCGCGCGGCAGCGGCGACGAGCTGCAGGCGCCGCGCGGCTAACATCGCGCACCGGGACGGGCGGCGAGACATCTCCCGCCCGTCCCGCTGAGTGGGCGGGTGAATCACCGATGAGATGGATGGGCGGGACGCGTTTCACGACGGAACACCGTTCCGGTCTGGAACACCGCCGAAGGAGCCGACTCGCGCTGTCTGACGGCGGGCCCGCCGCCCTCTGATCCGTCCCGCCAAGCCGCTGGCTCGTCGGCGGGCTCTGCGTTAGGCTCGACCGCCATGGACACTCCCCGGACTCCGAGGCTCGCCGGCAAGGTCGTGCTGATCAGTGGCGGTGCACGCGGCATGGGCGCGGCCGAGGCACGACTCTTCGCCCGCGAAGGGGCCCGTGTGGTCGTGGGCGACGTCCTCGACGCCGAGGGTGCGGCAGTGGCCGGCGCGATCGGCGAGGCCGCGACCTTCGTGCGGCTCGACGTCACCCGAGAGGACGACTGGGCGCGGGCGGTTGCACTGGCGGTCGAACGCTACGGCGCGCTGAACGTCCTCGTCAACAACGCGGGTATCGGCGGCTCCAGCCGTGTGGAAGACACGACGATCGAGGCGTGGGATCGGGTGATGGACGTCAACGCCAAGGGTGTGTTCCTCGGCACCCGGGCGGCGATCCCCGCGCTCCGCCGCGCCGGCGGCGGCTCGATCGTCAACATCGCCTCCCAGCTGGGCCTGGTCGGCATGGACGACAGCAGCCCCCAGTACACGGCCTCCAAGGGAGCGGTACGGCTGCTGACCAAGACCACCGCACTCCAGTACGCGCGCGAGGGGATCCGCGTGCAACTCCGTGCATCCGGGGCCGATCCTCACGCCGATGACCGAGCAGCGGCGAGCCGATCCCGTCGTGTACCAGCGCATGCTCTCGCGCATCCCGATGGGTCGTTACGGCACCGCCGACGAGGTCGCCCTCGCTGTCCTGTACCTGGCTTCCGACGAGTCCGCGTTCGTCACCGGCAGCGAGCTGGTGATCGACGGAGGCTGGACCGCACAGTAGCCGTCAGGCGGAGCCGCCCGGCGCGTATCGCGACCTACTCCGATCCAGCTGTCGGGGAGTTCATGGCCGGCGTCAGTCGGCCGGCGGGTCGGCGCACGAAGTAGAACCGCGCCAGGAATGGCGTGGCACCGGCACGCCGCGTCGCCTCCTCCCGCTCGAAGAACTCCACCCGCCCGCGGTGATCCGGCTCGGCCGAGTTCGAGTACGGCGCCGCGAGTATCCGGCAGCCCCGGTCGGCCACGGCTGCCAGGACGCGGTCCTCGGCGAGCGCGTGCATGGCGACGACGGGCCGGGCCGGCGGCGGCGGGATACCGCGCAGTGCCGCCACCGCCCGGCGTATCAGTCGCCGGGCCCGCGTGGGTACGAGCTCACGCAGCGGCGGCGGCCGCCATCTGCCGGCTGGCTCGATCGTCTGAAGCGCCGCCGTCCCGCCGGGCGCCAGCGCCCCCAGCAAGGCGTCCAGGTAAGCGAGCTGGTCGCGCGGAGTCAGATGATGGAGCACCAGGTGCGAGTAGATGAACTCGAATCGGGCGGGGTCGAGCTCGCTCAGGTCGGTCGTGCGGTTGACGACAAACCGGACGCCGGGGGCCCGGGAGGCAGCGTAGCCCCGGGCCAGCGCCACCATCCTCTCGGCGACGTCCACCCCGACGCCGGGCCCCAGGCGCGCGGCCAGCGGTAGCGTCACCCGGCCCACCCCGCAGCCGAAGTCCAGGAAGGGCACCCGCCCGCTCGGGGCGAAGCCCCCGGCCCCCATGAAGGCGAAGAGCCGAGTGATCTCCTCCTCACCGGTGGCGAAGAACTCTGCCTCGGTCCAGGCCCCTCCCTCCCGCGTCAGGATGGCCCACAGGGGGTCGAGGCCCGCGTTGTCCTCCCACTGGTGAGCGTGCCCCGGCCGCCGGGAGGGCGCGGCGGCCGGCCGGGAGGCGGGATCCATGGGGTGATAGCAGCATGCCGAGCCGTCGGGACTCCGGCAAATTTCACGCAGGCTTCCGCGGTTGCTACAATCCCCGGTACCGATGAAGCGAGCGCGCCTCGCCGCCGGTCTCTTCTTGCTCGTGCTGTGCACCGGCTCGGCTGGCGCTGGCCTGCCCACCGTCACCCACGAGGGGCGCAGCTACGTCGAGCTGACCCGCGTGGCCGAGAGCTTCAAGTCGCGCCTGGAGGCGACGCCCGACGGCGCCCAGGCACGCCTGCGCAGCGGTAGCCGCGTGGTGACCCTGACACGCAACTGGGCACGCATCCTGGTGGACGGCACGCCCCTGGTCCTCGACGCGCCCGTGGTCGTCCGCAAGGGCGTGTGGCTGGTGCCCGAGACGTTCGTCGCGCAGGTAGGGCCCCGGCTGGGGACCGCTGCCATCGCGGCATCGCCGCCGGCAACCGCGGCGCCGGCCACCTCGCCGGTGGCGCGCGCGATCACCCTGGAAGACCTCCGCTCGCGGTCCTATCCCTCCTTCACCCGGATCGTGATCGAGACGTCGGGTCCCATGAGCCACCGGGTGGAGACGAGCGGCGCCAAGGAGGCGAGGATCCGCCTGCTGGGACTGAGCGGCCCGGCCCAGGTCGATTCGATCGCCGACGGCTTCGTCGAGGAGGCCCGGCTGGAGCGCGTGGGCAGCGACTCGATCCTGCGCGTGGTGTTCGAGGGCGCCGCCGGCGACCTGCGCGCCTCCTCGCTGGAGGATCCACCACGCCTCGTGCTGGACTTCACCCGTCCCTCGGAGCCGGCCGCCCGGCGGCAGGCCGCCACCCCGCTGCGTACGATCGTGCTCGACGCGGGCCACGGCGGGCACGACTCGGGCGCCATCGGCCCCGCCGGTCTCATGGAGAAAGAGCTCGTGCTCGACGTCACCCGGCGCGTGGCCCGCTTGATGGACGGCCAGCTGGGCGTCAAGGTGCTCCTCTCCCGCGACTCCGACAACTTCGTCACGCTGAAAGACCGCACCAGCTTTGCCAACCGCGAGCGCGCCGACCTGTTCGTTTCCATTCACGCCAACGCCCATCGCGTGGCCGCCTCCGAGGGGGTGGAGGTCTACTTCCTGTCCTCCGAGGCCACCGACAACGCCGCCCGCCAGGTCGCCGCGGCCGAGAACAGCGTGGTCCAGCTCGAGAAAGCGCCTTCGGCGCGAGCGACGGGCCGCAGCGATATCATCAAGACGATGCTGTGGGACCTCGCCCAGGCCGAGTTCCAGACGGAGTCCTCGCGGCTGGCCGAGACGGTGCTGGACTCGATGTCGCAGACGCTGCGCATTCCCAACCGCGGCGTCAAGCAGGCGGGCTTCTACGTGCTGGGCGGCGCTGCCATGCCGGCCATCCTGGTCGAGATCGGCTTCGTCACCAATCCCAAGGAGGAGCGCCGGCTCAAGGACGCGAAGTACCGCGACGAGATCGCGCGGGCCATCTTCAGCGGCCTGGCCGATTACAAGCGCGCCTGGGATCAGCGGGCCCGGGCCGCCACCGCTCCCACCAAGCCGTCCACCGCCGCCGCGAGCCCCCGCTGAGCCCGCCGATGCCCCGCGTCGACGGCCGCGCCTCCGACCAGCTCCGTCCCATCCGGGTGACGCGCGACTACCTGTTGCACCCCGAGGGCTCGGTGCTGGTCGAGTTCGGCGCCACCAAGGTGATCTGCACCGCGACGGTGGAGGACAAGGTGCCGCAGTTCCTCAAGGGTCAGCAGCTCGGCTGGGTCACCGCCGAGTACGGGATGCTGCCCCGCTCCACCAACACGCGCATGGGCCGCGAGAACCGCGGGCCGAGCGGCCGCTCGCAGGAGATCCAGCGGCTGGTCGGGCGTTCGCTGCGCGCGGTGACCGATCGCAGCAAGCTGGGCGAGCACACCGTGTGGATCGACTGCGATGTGATCCAGGCTGACGGCGGCACCCGGACGGCGGCCATCACCGGCGGCTGGATCGCGCTCGCCGATGCGGTGGGCAAGATCGCCGGGATCAAGCCGGCCGCCGTCCTGCGCGACTGCGTGGCCGCGATCAGCGTAGGGCGTCGTGGCCGGTCAGCCGCTGCTCGACCTGAACTATCCCGAGGACTCGACCGCCGAGGTCGACATGAACGTCGTCATGACCGGCGGCGGCGAGTTCGTCGAGGTGCAGGGCACCGCCGAGCAGGTGCCCTTCAGCCGCGCGCGCCTGGACGAGCTGCTGGCCGTGGCCGAGCGCGGCATCCGCCAGCTGGTCACGCTGCAGCGGCGGGCGCTCGACACCCGCGCCGAGAAAGTCTTCAGCCTGTAGGTGCCGCGCCTCGTCGTCGCCACGCTCAATCGCGCCAAGGGCCGTGAGCTGCTGGAGCTGCTGGGCGACGTACCGTACGAGGTGGTGCTGCTCGCCGACGTGCCGGGCGCGACGCTGCCCGAGGAGACCGGCGCCACCTACGCCGAGAACGCGCTCATCAAGGCCCGGGCCGCCGCCGACGCGACTGACGCCGTGGCCCTCGGCGACGACTCCGGGATCGAGGTCGACGCCCTCGACGGCGGTCCCGGCCTGCACTCCGCCCGCTGGGGCGGCCCCGACGACGAGGCGCGCAACACACTGCTGCTCGAGCGGCTGCGCGGCCTACCCGCCGCCCGGCGCACCGCGCGATATCGCTGCGTGATCGCGGTCGTGGAACCGGGCGGGCGGGAGCGCGTCGTCGAGGGCACGGTGGAGGGAGTCATCACCGAGGCGCCCCGCGGCAGCGGGGGGTTCGGCTACGACCCACTGTTCTTCTACCCGCCGTTCGGCCGCACGTTCGGCGAGGTATCAGCCTCCGCGAAGCACGAGGTGAGCCACCGCGGCGTGGCGGCCCGGGCGGCCCGGGCGCTGCTGACCGGATGATATACTTCGGCCTGTCTCGCTGCGACGCGCGGCCATCGGGGTGTGGCGCAGCCCGGTAGCGCACCTGCTTTGGGAGCAGGGGGCCGCCGGTTCAAATCCGGCCACCCCGACCAACACTTACCGTGCACGCTCGGACTCTACAGAAGCTCTTGTGGCGTCCTTGCGCCGTAGCCCAACCTCTTCGGCCGTTGCGGCCGGCGCTTCTCGTCCGGCCGGGCTGAGGATGCCGTCCAGGGACGCCACCGCGGCCCGCAGGTGGTCCGGCGCGAGGTGGGCGTACCTCATGGTGATCTGGATGTCCGAGTGGCCGAGAAGCTCCTTTACCTCTCGCAGCGAACGACCCTGCTGGGCGAGCCAGGACGCCGTGGTGTGCCGCAGGTCATGGAAGCGGAACTTCGCGATGCCGGCCGCCTTGACGGCGGCCACCCAGGCCTGCCTGAAGCTGTTCCAGTTGCGGCTGCCGAACACGAGTCCGGCGGCGTTCCGCGCCCACTGGCGGGCAAGAGCGGCGTCGGCATTCGCCGATAGCTGAACCTCGCGAGGCCGACCGCTCTTCGTCTCGGTCAGCAGGACGACACCGCGCGAACGGTCCACTCGGTCCCACGTCAGGCTGAGCGCCTCACCCCGGCGTACTCCGGTGAACATCGCGAACTCCACCAGATCGGCGAGGACGCCGTTCCGACTTTTCCTGCAGGCGGCGAGCAGCCGGGTTGCTTCGTCGGATCGCAGGAACCGCACGACGCCGGCGGGCTCGTCCTCGAACTCGATCTCGAGTGCCTCGGGGATGAACTTCAACCGGAGCGCCTGACGCAGCAGGTTCCGCAGGAGCCCGAGCGGCCGGTTCACGGCAGCTGCGGTGAGCGGCTTGCCGCCACGACGGACCGCCAGCCGCGTTGCCTTGTACTCGGCAATCCGCTCGGCCGTGATGTCGGTGAGGGGAGTGTCCAAGCCGAGCTCGCCCTTCAGGTGCGTGGCGACGCGCTCGAACTCGTGGGCCGTCTTCTTGTGCGTCTTTGGGGCGAGGAACTTCTCGAACGCCTCGCCAAGCGTCGGGACGGGCGGCGCCACAACGACGACCGGCTTCGGGTTCTTCGTCTCGTCGCGGAACTTGTCGAGCTCGTCCTCTGCCTCCTGCTTGCTCGCGTACTGCTTCCGCACGCGCTGGCCGTTGACCATGACGTCGAAGATGTAGGCCATGGCCGCGACCTCCCCGCGGTGGCGGGGTGTTTCGTCGATGACTTCGAGGCCTGCATCGCCCATCTGCGCTTCCCGCTGCGCCATCGCAAGGTGATCCGCACCACCAATCTCCTCGAGCGGCTCTTCCTCGAGGAGCGCCGGCGCACGAAAATCATCCCGCATGCGTTCGGCGAGCGGCCGGTGCTGAAGCTCATGTACGCCGCCCTGATCCGCGCCGCTGACCGCTGGCGCGGCCTGACGGTCGGCAAGTTCGAGCAGCGGCAGCTCCGCGCGATTCGCGAGGAACTCGACCGGGCTCATGCTGAACGGGTGCGCCCCGTCGTGCGCCCCAACACGAGTGCGTCGGCCGTCAGATTATCCAGCAAGGTCCGGACTTGACCGCCAGGCCACGTCCGGGGCGCCTCAGGCGGGAGATGAGCCCCAAGCTGCCGGCGCCCGCGTGAGCCACCGTCTTCGCTCGGGTGCCGGTGGTGGAGTCCACTGGTAGACCCAGGTCTCGGTCAGCGCTTCATGCCCGAGGCGCAGGTACAGGCGGAGGTCGATCGGCTCGACACTGTCGTCGGTCGGTCGAAGCTCGAACAGGGCGCGATAGCCCTCCATCTCCACTTGGGGTCGCGCCAATGCCAGTTCGATCGCGCCCCGTGACGCGGTGACGACGGTCTCCACCTTGGCATCCTTGGCGAGGGCGGCGAGCTGACCACCCACGAAATCGATCAGGAACCGCCACGAAAAGTGCTTGCGCTTCTGCCCGACGATGCCGCCCACGCCGGTACGCGTAGCCACCACCTGTCCGAGGGGCGGCTCGAACGGCGCGCGGCCTCCCCAATGGATGCGATAGGTAACGAGCACCTCCTGCCCCGGCTGGGGCTTGTCGGCGGAACTCCAGAACGCCACGATGTTGTCGGCCGTCTCGTCCACGGTCGGGATCTCGACGAGCTGGACGGCGCCCTTGCCCCAGCGTCGGTTCCCCGAGACCTTCGGCTCGACCCACGCGCTGGGCCTCCGGTTGTAGTACGCGCCATCGTCCTGGTAGTGATCGAAATCGCGGTCGCGCTGCAGCAGGCCGAATCCGCGTGGATCCTCATCGGCGTACGAGTTCACGCGCACTCCCGCCGGATTGAGGAGCGGCCGCCAGATGCGCTCGCCGGCCCCGGTCCACATCGCCAGGCCGTCGGAGTCGTGAATCTCGGGGCGCCAGTCGTGGGCCATGCGGTGATCGTGTTCCGCGCACAGGAACATGCTGGTCAGAGGCGCGATGCCCAGTCGCTCGATCGGTCGCCGTGGATAGAGCGCCGCGTCCACGTCCATCGTGAGCGTCGAGCCCGGCGTGATATCGAAGCGATAGGCGCCGGTGATGCTGGGGGAATCCATCAAGGCATACACCGTGAGCCGGCTCGTCGCTCCTTCGGGGCGCTCGAGCCAGAACGCCTCGAAGTGAGGAAACTCCTCGGGACGGTCGAGTCCGGTGTCGATGGCGAGCCCGCGCGCGGACAGGCCGTACTGCTTTTCACCGCCGACGGCGCGGAAGTAGCTCGCGCCGAGAAAGACGACGATGTCGTTGTCCCAGTCGGTGTGGAAATGGACACGGAAGCCCGCGAAGCCGAGGTCTCGACGCAACGTCCTGGGGCTGACGCCACTCTCGCGCAGATCGAACATGGCGGGGTCGTACCGGACGGGTTGAGCCTGTCCGCTGACGACCTCGTACATCTGAACCGGCGTGTTGAAGCCGCGGCCCAGATGAAAGAAGCGGAGCTGAAACCCGAGATTCGCTCCGGCCCAGAGGCCTCGCTCTGGACGAAAGCGGATCGACTGGTAGCGATCGTAGTCGAGCTGGGCCAGAACGCTCGGTAGGACGTTCCGGACGGGCCGGTACGCGCCCTGTGCGCGCCCGCGGGCGTGTCCCTTCAGCCCCGCGAAGTCGAAGCGTTGCGGCCCCGCCGGCGTCGCTGCCTGCTGCGCCCCGGCGGCGAGCGGCGTGGCCAGCGCACCCGCCAGCGAAGTCAGTAGGAAGCGGCGGCGGTTCATCATTCGATCACCTGATCCGCCCGCGCCAGCAGCGACGGCGGGATCGTGAGGGCCTTGGCGGTCTTGAGGTTGATGACCAGCTCGAACTCGGCCGGCTGCTCGACGGGCAGGTCGCCGGGCTTCGAGCCCCTCAGAATCTTGTCCACGAAAAATGCCGCGCGTCGGAGGGCCGCGGCGGTGCTGGGTCCGTACGACATGAGGCCCCCGGCCTCGACGTTTTCCATGATGCCATGCATCGAGGGGAGCCGGTTCATTGCCGCGAGGTCGGCCAGGCGCGCTCTGTGGAGGACGAACAACGAGTCTGACACGATGAGGAGTGCCTCCACGCGCTGCCTGGCCATCGCTGCGAACGCGCCTTCAAACTGGTTGGGCTCGCGTGCTTCGAGGAGTTGAAGATGCACGCCCAACGATCCCGCGACGGCCTTCACGTTGCTTGTCGCGCCCGCGTGGGCCGGGTTGGCAGGGTTCGAGAGGACGGCCACGCGCCGAACCTTGGGGAGGGCCTCCTTGAGCAACTCCAGCCCCTTGCCGAACGTGTCCAGGCCAACGCTGAAGGCCAACCCTGTGACGTTCCCGGCCGGGCGCGCGAGGCTCGCGATGAGTCCGAGCCCAACCGGATCACCGACGCCAAACATGACGATGGGAATCGTCCCGGTGGCGTTCTTGGCTGCCACGGCCACGGGCGTCGCCCCCGCGACAATGACGTCTACCTTGAGCCGGACCAGCTCGGCCGCGAGGTCGGCCAGCCAGTCGAACCGCCCTTCCGCATATCGATAGTCGATGATGAAGTTCTGGCCCTCGACCCACCGGAGCTCATGCAGTCCTTGCCTGAACGCCTCGGCAGAACGCGAGAGAGCGGTAGGCGAGATGGCCGAGAGGAAGCCGATTCGGTAGACCTTTCCCGCCTGCTGCGCCTCGGCAGCACGCGGCCCGGCGAGGGCACCAGCCAGCGAGGTCAGCAGGAAGCGGCGGCGGTCCATCCCGGGATGGTGGGGCAGGCGCTGGTCAGGAGTCAACGTCGAGGATCAGGCGACCGGCTCAGAGAGGAGGTCCCCGTCGTCATGAACTTCGGCACGTGGAGATCCCACAACGAGGAGTGCCTGGATCAGCTGATCCTGTTCGGCGAAGGGCGCCTGATCGGTGCGGTCGACGAGTTCGTGGCGCACTACCACAGGGAGCGGAACCATCAGGGGCTCGGCAATAGACTCATTACGCTAGGGTCCCGCCAGTTCAGCGGCACCCACATTCGGTGCCACGAGCGGTTGGGCGGTATGTTGCGCTACTACCACCGCGCGGCCTGGCCCTCGGATGAGTACTTCGGACACTACGCGCATGACGCTGATGGTGGCGCACCGGCTCACCACGATCCGACAGGTCGACAAGGTCCTGGTCGTGGACCAGGGCCGGTTGACCGAGGCGGGCACGTGACCTCCAACGCCTGTCCCGGACAGAACTCCTAGCGCTCACCGCAGGCTGCGCCCGCGCTCGGCGGCGGCACGCTCGCGCTCCTGGCGCTCCCGGTCGAGCGCCGCCTGCTGGTTCAGCCATCGCGTTCTGATACGATCGCCTGCGTCCTTCACCTGGGCCTCGATCTGCGCGACCTGCTCGCCGGCGCCGGACTCCGGGACGCTGCTGGCCGTCGCCAGGGCGATGTCTGCTGCGCTCGCCAGGCCCGCGTTGGCCCGCTCCAGGCTCCTCTGCAAGCGGACCATGGAGTCGCGAAGGGCGCTCCGCTCAGACCCGCCGGTGCCCCACTCACGCGTCGCCAGGTCGACGAGCACCGCCTGGGCTCGTGCGAGATCGGCGAGCTCCACTGCGTTGCCGGAGGCGCGCCCGGCGGCATCGGCCAGGTCCTGGGCTTTGCCGTCCGCCTTCGGCGACGCTTTGAGGCTGGTGATCCGGTCCCGCGTGATCTTGTTCGCGTGCTTCACGACATCCGCTGACATCCCGCGCTCCGTGGCCCCAATGTCGGCGATTCGCTTGGCATGGGTCCTGAGTGCCCGGTCATAGCTCTCGCGCAGGTCCTCCCACTCGCCGGCCGATGCGGCGGCAGCCGCGATCAGCGAGAGGACGACGCCCGTCACGATGCGGACGCGTCGTCCCCGACCGCCGTCCTGGAGCGCGCGTCTCACTTGAGCGCTCCGATCTTGGCGTGGATGGCTTCGAGGCGACTGCCCAGCTCTTTTAGCTGCTGTGCCAGGCTCTCGGAGAGTTGTCGGATCGCCTCTTGCAGCCTCGCCGCGCTCGCGGACAGCTCCTGGCTGGCCGTCGAGACCTTGCGGATGCCGCCGGCGTTCTCGACGTTCATCTCGTGATTGAGCGAGCTGAGCTGGGCGGTCTGCAGCAGGAACTGGCGCACGGTGGTCAGATCGTCCGAGAACGAGTTCAGCGCTTTCTGGACCTCCGCGCGCGAGGCGGTCAGCGCCGTGTCCGTCTCCTGCCTGGTCCTCGCGACGGAGTCCGCGACCTCGCGCTGCACGGCGTCCAGTCGCTCTTCGATCCGCCGGTACGCCTCGCGCCGGTCGTGGTCCAGGGCCGCCACCAGCGCGCGCAGCTCCTCGTGCTGCTGCAGGGCGCGACGGGTCACGGTCTCGGGCGGCTCGGGCACGTCCGCTCGATGCACGAAGGTCAGCACCGGGGGCGCCGAGATGAGGCTGTTGTCGCTCTCCGGCGCGGCGCTGTGCCGCGCCCAGGCGTCGGCCGGACTGTCGCCGGGGAGGACCACCAGGCGGCCGTCCTTGGCGTCGAGAAAGACGAGAGCGCCCATGCTGCCGGATTGCGCGATGGTACTGTGAATGGCATCGGCGTGACGAGCGAGCGCCCGGTCGCGCTCCTTGATGGACGCCGCCTGCGGGCCGGGCACGAGGGAGGGGCTGGCACAGCCGATCGCCACGAGCGCGATGCCCAGGATGGGAAGCCCCGGAATCCGACCGCGCGCCTCCGGGCCTCCGTGTCCAAGGGGCGCGAGCAGGCGTTGACGAATCGGTTGACGCATTGTTCGACCCTGCCGTCTCCGAAGTTGGCCTACGCCGCCTTTCCGGCGGGCGCCGCCCGCTCGGGCGTCCTGGAGCCGTCCTGTAGAATCATTATCTGCGGCGCCACTATCTTATCGCGCTTATCGCGGCGAGTTGCTTAAAGCGCATGCCTCCTAGGGATCGCGACCCCGACCAGGAGCCCCGGAGCGCCACCACCGGCGAGCGGCAGCTCTCCGGGCCCGGCGTCTCCCACTCTACTCCTGTCGACTACGTCGACGCTCCCGCCGGGACCAGCTTGCGCCGGACGCTGCCGCGGGCCTGGGCGATGATCCGCCCGTACTGGTTCTCCGACGACCGGTGGGTGGCCCGCGGGCTCCTGGTCGCCGTCGTCGCGCTCACGCTCGGGATGGTGTACCTCACCGTGCTCCTGAACCAGTGGAACAACGCCTTCTACAGCGCGCTCCAGGACAAGAACATGGTGGCCTTTCGCCTCCAGCTGTTCCGGGTGACGTGGCTGATCGGCATCTTCATCGTACTCGCGGTCTACCAAGTCTACCTCAACCAGATGCTCGAGATCCGCTGGCGACGCTGGCTGACCAAGCGCTACCTGCGCGCGTGGCTGGACGACTGCGCGTACTACCGAATGCAGCTGATGGCGCGCGAGACCGACAACCCGGATCAGCGCATTGCCGAAGACGTTCACCTGCTCGCGGCCCACACGCTCGGGCTGTTCACCGGGGCCCTGCGCGCCACGGTCACGCTGGTCACGTTCGTGGCGATCCTGTGGGGGCTGTCGGGCTGGCTCACGATTCCGGTGGCAGGGTGGTCGATCACCGTCCCCGGCTACATGGTCTGGGTGGCGCTCCTGTACGCGATCGCGGGCACCTGGGTGACCGACTGGCTGGGCCGCCCGCTCGTGCGGTTGAACTACGACAAGCAGCGGTACGAGGCCGACTTCCGGTTCAGCCTGGTCCGCTTCCGCGAGAACACCGAGGGTGTGGCGCTCTACCGCGGCGAGGAGGACGAGTTCCGCGGGTTTCTCGGACGGTTCGAGGATGTCGTCCGCAACTGGTGGGGCCTCATGCGCCGGCAGAAGCGGATGACCTACTTCACGTCGGCCTACGGGCTCGGCGCGTGGATCGTCCCGTCGATCGTCGCCGCGCCCCGCTACTTCCGCGGTGAGCTCGGGCTCGGCGGGCTCATGCAGACGAACCAGGCCTTCCAGCAGGTGCAGGATGCGCTGAGCTTCTTCGTTCAGTCTTACAAGGAGATCGCCGCGTGGTGCGCCGTCGTCGAGCGCCTGGCGGGCTTCGAGCGCTCCCTCGAGCGCGTGCGGCAGTCGAGCGATGGCGGCGTCCGGCGCGCGGAGGGCGCCCCCGCGCACCTCGCCGTGGAGGGCGTCGACATCTACCTGCCCGACGGCCGCCTGCTCATGGAGAACGTCAATTTCACGGTCCTGCGCGGAGAGGCGGTGCTGCTGGCAGGCGCGTCGGGTTCGGGAAAGAGCACGCTCATCCGGGCCATCGCCGGCATCTGGCCATTCGGACGCGGCGAGGTCAGGCTGCCGAAAGGCGCCCGGGTCCTCTTCCTCCCTCAGCGGCCATACCTGCCGATCGGCACGCTGCGAGACGTGGTGAGCTATCCGATGCCGAGCGCCGGCGTGAGCGATGCGACGCTGCGCGAGGCGCTCGACGCGGTGGGGCTTCCCGAGCTCGGCGACCGGCTCGACGAGGCGGCCCACTGGGCGCAGCAGCTTTCGCCCGGCCAGCAGCAGCGGGTCGCGTTTGCACGGGCGCTGGTCCAGAAGCCCGACTGGTTGTTCCTCGACGAGGCGACCTCGGCGCTCGACGAGATGTCGGAGGCGCGCCTGTATCGCCTGGTGCGCGACCGGCTCTCGGACACGACGGTGTTCAGCATCGGCCACCGGGGCACGCTGGGCGCATTCCACTCGCGCCGGCTCACCGTCGAGCTTCACGACAGCGCCCCCGCCTCGATCGTGGAGACGTCCGGTCCCGAGGCAGGGCCGGAGCACGCGCTCCGGCGCGACCCGGGAGCGGCCGAGTCCCGCTAAGCTCTATCCGGGGGGCGGCGGACGCCTTCGCGAGCTCGGCCACGAGTCAGAACCGCATCACGACGTGCGCGGGCGATTCCCGCAGCGTGGCGCTTTCGGCATCGAAAGCCGCTATCGGGCGACCATCGACCTCGACGGTCGCCAGCGGTCTCGGCAGCGGCGGGCAGATCACGATGCCGCCGGGGGGCGGGCGCAGCCCGGGCGCGAGATCGAGCTCGATCGCGCCGTCTCGGCGCCTCCGCATCGTGTAGCGAAGCCGGCCCCACCAGGTCGGGAGATCGTCGATGCCGACCTCCCCCGCGTCGAGCCACCCGTCCGAGATGCCGGCCGCGAGCACCAGCGCGTCATCAGCCGGGCGCTCGTACGCGAACAGGCCGAGCACCGCGAGAATGAACTCCGCGCCGATCCAGGCGTGCGGCACGTCGCCGAGATGACCGGGGCTGCGGGGGTCGCGCCATGAGATCTCGGGCCATTCGTTCCACGCCTGCGGCCTCCGATCGCCGAGGAAGAACGCGAGCACCTCGTGCGCGTCGTCGCGACGGCCGAGCCGCACCAACGCGCCGAGGATGCGGAGCTCGTAGGCGGAGTAGTTGTTCCAGTCGATCTCGCCGTTGCGCCGCCGGCGTAGATCGCGGAGGTATTCGTCGAAGGTCCGCGCGAGCACGGCGGCCGGTAGCCGCTGCGGCGCGTCGGTCGTGGTGATCGCGGTGGCGGTCGCGGTGGGATCGAAGTCCGCCCACTCCACCGAGCCGGGGACGTAGGACAGCGCACGCGTGGCGATCGTCGTCTCGATCGACTCGTAGAGGCAACGGTGCAGCGCATCGCGCAGCGCTCCGATCCGCGCGGCGTCGGCTGCATCGCCGAGCTCGCGCGCCAGCTCCACCGCGTCGCTGAGCCCGCGCAGCGCCCAGAAGTCGTCCCAGTACGCGTGAACCGGCTGCGCGAGGTAGCCCTCGTGGCTGGCCGACTCCGGCAGGATGCCAAAGCGCCCGTGCTTCTCGGGCTCGCGGAACTCCGGCGTGAGGCGCTGCGCGCGCAGCGCTTCCAGATACGAGACAGCACGCCGTGCGGCTGGCCACAGCCGCGCCATGAAGTGGCGATCGCCGGTCAGTCGGAAGTACTCCGCGAGGGTGAAGACGAACTGGCCGTGGCTGTCGTGCTCCGGCAGCCAGTCGGCGCCCTTGCGATCGACTGCGCATGGCACGTTGCCGTCAGTGGCCTGATACTGCGCGTACCAGTCGAGGAAGTCGCGCACCTCGTCGGAACAGCCCATGCGCAGTAGCGCCGCCGACATCGTGGCGCCGTCACGGATCCACGACCGCGTGTAGCGACGCGGGCCGGGCTGGATCGCCGGGCCGTCGCGGTTCACCAGAATGTGCGCGGTCGCGGTCCGCACCGTGTTCACGCACGCGGCGGCGCTCTCGGGCAGGCGAATGCCTACAGCGCCGAGCTTGCGCTCCCAGTAGCGCGTGACTTCGTCGAGCGTGGCGACGTTCCCGGCGCGCATCTCAGCGTGCGCGACTGGACCGAGCGCCGGGCGATCGGCGAAGGGCACGGCGACGTGCACCTCGCTCGCGGCGCCGGGCGCCAGCTCGAGATCCCACGCGAGCGCGCCCGACGCGTAGCCGAACGCGTCTTCGATCGCGGTGCGTGGCGGCAGCCCACCGTGAACCATGTGGCGCAGCACTCCGCCCTGCTCGAAAGCCGCCGCGCCGAAACCCGACGGGGGCGTAAGCGGCACGACGCGCAAGCCACCGTCGACCACGACCGCGCCCTCGCGCCAGGTCAGCGAGCGCACGCTGGCGGGCCCGCCGAGACCCTCGAACGACTGCCACGGAGGCGTAACCTGGAACGGCCGCAGCGCGACGAAGAGGCGCACGCGTTTCGGCGCTGCACCTTGGTTTGCGACGCGGTAGCAGGCGCGCGCGACGGGACCGGTGGGATCCGCGGCGGCGAAGGCCGTCGTGGTGAGAGCGAGATCGCGATGCCGCCATGTCGACGACGGAATCGGCAGGCAGTTCTGCGCGAGCGAGATCGCCTGCTCGGCGTCCGCCCACGTCACCAGCGCGCCGTCGCTGTACAGGAACGGCTCGAGCGAAAGCGAGCCGCGATCCGGCTCGAGCATGCCCTCCTCGTTCAGGATCGCGGCGCTCGATGCGCCGGCGACACCGACCGGTGTCCAGTACGACTGCTCGCGGTGCAGCCAGCGCGGGGAATGACCACGCGGCTCGATCGCCGCGACGGCGTGGAAGAAGTCGGCGAGCGAACGCGAGAAGTCGAAGGGACGCACGTCGAGCGTGCGGATGCCGAACGCATCCGCGTCCGCGGCCGCTTTGAGCAGATAAAGCCGCAGATGGCGCGAGCGACCACCGCCGGACAGGTAGACGTAGCTCCGCTCGCCTTCGGCCTGGCGCGCGGACCAGAAGGTCGTCCACGTCGCGCCGTCGGCGGAGCCTTGCACGTCGAAGGCGCGCGCCTCGGCACCAGGCTCCCAGTCGATCACGAGCCCGCCGTACTCGTACTCGCGGCCGAAGTCGAGCGCGACCCACTGAGGCGTCGCGCCGGACGCGCTGCGCCAGCTTGTCGTGGGCGACGCGCCGATCGCGTGCGCCGGCTCGTGACCGGGCGCGGCGCTCGACGCCTGCACGAGCGGCGGTCCGGTCAGCGAGAGATCCTCCAGACGTAGGTCGGCGAATGACACGGCGCCGCTGCCACCGGGCCCGGCGGCGATCGCGATCTCGATCGCCCCGAGCTCGCGCAACGCGCCGCCGCCGGCGGGCCCCCATGCGAACGAGACCTCTGAGCTGCGGATACGAAGCGGCTGCCAAGCGTCCGGGAACTCGAACGTGTCGCGGTGCCACCACCAGACGTCGCGGCCGGTGGGATCGGCGAGCTTGATCTCAAGCTTGTTCGCGGGCGCCGCACCGCAGATCTGCAAGTCGAGCGCCCACGATTCCGGCAGCCGGCGCGGGAAGAGCTTGCGTGCGACGACGAAGCCGCCTCCCCCCTTGAAGTCGTACTCGAGGCGCAGCGCGCTGCCGCTCGGGCCGGTGTCGCGACCGAGCACGAGCCTTGCTTGACCGGATGCGACGGCGCTCCAACCGGAGACGTCGCGAAAGTCGTCGAGGAGTTCGTCGGACATGGGCTCCTCAAGCGAGCTCGACGAGTAGCTGGTTGCCGGCGTCGCATAGCCGCTCGCGGAACGCGGCGATCGCGACCACGACGCCGCCTTCGCGGTACGGGTTCGACTCGTGAACGAAGGCCAGCGGAGCGCCGTTGCACAGCAGCGACTGCGGCCTATGCCCGCGGTGGCCGACGCGATAGCTCAGCTCGACCCGGCGACCGGCGATCTCGACGTGCGCCGTGAGCCCGTCGAGCGTGCGAGGCAGCACCGGGTCGATGCCGATCGAGGAGCGGCGCAGGCGCAGGCCGAGCAGGTGCTCGCGCACGAGTCGCACGGCGATTCCCGCGCCGCGCGAGTAGACGCGCCAGCCGCCCTCCACGCCGACGGCTCCGCTGCGCACAGCGTCGGCGAACGTGAGGTCGCTCGTCGGGCTTGCGCCCGGATGATCGAGCTCGAGCCAGCCGAAGAAGCCGAGCGCGGCGCGCGTGTCGGGGGCGGGTCGCACTGGCGCGTCCCGGATCACCGCGAGCGCATGCTCGTGTTGGCGTAGCACGCCCGGCAGGCTCTCCGCTTCGAGACCGAAGGGCACACCGCCCGCACGCGTCGCAGCCAGACCATGGAGCTGGAGCCCGTCGGTGCAGAAGCTCAGCGCCTTTGCGAGCGAGCCGACGAGCGCCCATGGGTGGGGCCCGCCGATCGAGAGATTCTGTCGCGCCGAGAGCATGACACCGCGCGTGGAATGCACCAGCGGCGTGGGATCGACGTACTGGCTGATGTAGTACTCGTTGAGCCGCACGCCGCCGTAGTCAGCGCGCGCGAAGTCTTGCGCGTAGAGCAGGTCGATCGTCTTGACCCCCTGGCCGGCGTTCTCGATTTCGACGTGCCGAAGCCAGGACGGCGCGGACGCAGCCAGCCGCAACGATACGCGAAAGCGGAGCCCGTCCCATTCCCCGGCGACCTCGAGGCCGCGCTCGTTGAGTCGCACGGCGCCGGGACTGCGCGGACCGAGCAGCGGCGTCCACTCGATGCGCACGCCGAGCCGGCGCAGGAAGAGGTTGGCGGGGCCACCCTCGATCTCGTTGCCGAGGAAGGCGTTCACGATCACGTCGCGGTGGTCGATGCGGCGGATTGATCCGTTCGCGTTGACCTGAAACACCAGCTCCGACGGGCTGGCGAGGCGGATCGGTCCATGTGGCCTCATGCGGCGGGACTCTTCTCGTGGGCCGGCCGCCAAGTTCAGGTGCCATCTGGCCCCAGTTCGAGCAGGGCATCGTGCCGCGCCGCGAGCAGCGCGTCTGACGCGAAGGTAACGCTGGTGATCCCTCGACACCGAGCGCGCGCAGCACATCGAGGAGGCGCGCACGGTATTTCGCCAGCGCGTCCAGGTGAGGCGGTCAAGCGGGATGCGGCTCGACTCCATCGAGTCAGTACTTGGCGGAGACGAACTTGAACGGGACGTTGAGGTCGGCGTACTCCTTGACACCGCCGCCACGTGCTGCCGCCGGATACCAGATTTGCGGGAGAGCCTCGCCAACCACGTTGGCGGGAGTGTAGGCCCCTGCCTTTGGTGAAGCAACAATGTCGACGAAGCCATACGTTAGGCCACAGGTCTACCGCCGACACGCGGACCAGAGCAGTGCGAATGCCCGTCCCAGCCAGCGGACTGGCCCCGCTTCGGAACGTCGAGTGTTGGTGCCAACCTCGGAGCTTCTGCTGGAATACGCGGCCTAGTAGTACCACGTACTTCGGCAGTCCAAAGGCTCTCGAATACCGTTGGGTACCGAACCATACCGATCAATGACTTGCGAGTGCGAGCACCTCGAACGGAAGGGCATCAACAGTCCCTTCGTGGGTCCCGTTCAGGGCACCACTGCCATCCCTTCGAAGGGCAGGACTGGAAACACGTCTGACAACCAAATCCCGTTGGGGCCACCATTCAGTGCATCTGAGGCGAACGGGCCAGGTACGACAACCTCTACGCGAACGCCACAGGGGTCTAGCACGAAACAGCTCGATTCAGTAAGCTTACCGCTGCACAAGCCGATAGGAGAATGTTATGCGTGAGAGGATTCGCAGGAAGACCGCGCGCAAACGCGCCGCGTTCAAGAAGAAGCAGAAGAAGCGCCGCCTGCGCGCCGCTGGGCGCCTTCGTTAGAGGACGACTGAGGCACAATTCCAGAGCCCTTCGGCGTGGCACGGTCAAGCGAGGATCTTGGGATACAGGACCGAGCCGTCCTTGAACCCAAACTGGGGGCGGACGAGACGGAGATCACGCCCGAGATCCCCCGGTGGCTCCCCGTCTCAGGCTAACGGGAACCGCCGCTGCGCCGCATGGCGCTGGACCAGCCCGGCGTGGGCGTCTCATCCGCCCCCAAACAAGTTTATCGCTCGCGTCAAAAGGACGCCCCCGGTTAGGACGGCTTCGGTACGCGGCACGGCAAGGTCTGCCCAGGCGAACGCAGACGTCGAAGATGGCGATCATTACAGGTGACTTATCCAGACAATCGAGTGCCACCCAGAGCTCTTGTGCCGTAGTTGTGGCCCAACAGAAGCTCGCGACGATCCCCGTGCGAGACGAGAGTCCTTGAGGGTGTGCTATAGCCTCCGGTGAACGAAGGAACGGCACGGTAAGTGCTGAATCTACCGTGCCGTCCCAGTTTGCTTTGGGAGCAGGGGGCCGGAGGTTCAATCCTCTCACCCCGACCACTACGCCGCCCCAAACCGCGTCAGCAGCGCGGAGCCTACTCGACGCTCCCCAGTTCGTCGGCGGCCTTGCGGACCGTCCGGACTCGCCAGACGTTACCGTCGCCACGGTCGAGGCTGATGATGTCGCCCGCGCTGATCGCCGACACATCCGCCTTGGCCAGCTTGGTCCAGCGTTGGTGCTCGGCGCACAGGAACTGCCCCTTGATGGGGTCCACCCGCACCACCGTCATGCGCTGGCTCTGCATGCGCTCGGTCAAGCCCGTCGCCAGCGCGGCCGACGTCGTGAGAGACAGGATTCCCACGCTGATCGTGATGGCCTTGTTGAGCATCGCCGGCCTCCGTGCTTGAGTGGTCGATTCCTCGAGCCGTTGTCGTCTCTGGAGCAAGGCAAACGACATGCCGCGCCCAAATCAACGAGAATGCGGGACCGGCCGCGCTTCGGTCGGGCACGTTGCCGGCCCGATCGGACCGAATGCCCGATCGAATGCGGTCGGCCGAGGTCCGGCGATCACGGGCGGTGGGAGTCCGCGCATGCTGTCCTCCGTGGGGTTCTACGCTCCCCGGAACGCTTTGGGAGCAGGGGGCCGGAGGTTCAAATCCTCTCGCCCCGACCATTATTTATATTTACAGCGCGGAAAGTCGCCGGGCTTCGTACCCTTGAGAATCTTGTCCACGTAGGTAGCGGCAAGCCGAAACAGAACAGCGTGGCCCGGTCCATAGGCCTTGAAGCTGTACCCCTAGCGTCCGGCCCTCGCCGCCGGATCCCCAACAGCAGCGAAGACAATGGGGAGCATCCCGGGTGCTTGTTATCAGCAGCCAGGTTGGGCGACAGGTAGCCTGTTCGAGCGATCTTGGCCGCTGTTGCGCCTCCGCGACGTACGGCGCGGCGAGGAGGCTCACGCTCGCGGTGCGGAGGAACTTGCGCCGGGCAATCCGTCCTCATCTCACTCGACGGCAACGGCGTCCAGCTCGGGAACCAGGGAGGCACCCTGGCTCTCCAGGACGACCACAACGTCCAGGTCGACGTCGTCACCTACATGGCCGCCGATACGAGCCCGACGATCGCTACATCCGCTTTCGCCGCTGACGGAGGGCGCCCGGGCCACTTCGTGCCCGATGTGGAGCTCAGGGAGCATATCCGGTATCGCGCCGCCCCCGCCGGAGCGGCGCCGGGCCTGGCATGGTGCCTGCGAGCGTGGCGGTCGGGTTGATCGCGCGCCGGCAGGGTTCGCGCTAGACTCGCAATCAGCGCTTCATCATTCCCGTGGTCCTGGAGGCGGCGTCACATGACACGCATTGGCATTTTCCTCGCGCTCGCTCTGCTCGTGGCGGTCCCCCCGGGGGCGTGGGCGTTCAACTGCCCGGTCGTCATCAAGCAGGCGGAGGACCTCATCAAGAAGGCGGAGGGCGGCAAGGTCACGGCCGATACCAAGCCGCTGATCGAGGAGGCCAAGAAGCAGGTCGCCGAGGCCAAGGGCCACCACGAGACGGCCAAGACCAAGCGCGACCACGGCGACGCCGTGCGCAAGGCCAAGGTCGCGGCGGCCTTCGCCGAGGAGGCGATCGTCCTCCAGCAGCCGTGAACCGGTTCGCCGGGCAGGTCGTGCTGATCACGGGCGCCTCTTCGGGGATCGGCGCCGCGCTCGCCCGGGAGTTCGCCCGTCAAGGGGCCGACCTGGCCCTGCTGGCCCGGCGAGAGGACCGGCTGCGCGGCCTGGCCCGCGAGATCGAGGCCGGCGGGCATCGGGCCCTGGCTCTGGGCGCGGACGTCACCATCGATGGCGATGTGGAGCGTGCCGTGCTCGCCACGCGCACTGCCTTTGGACGGATCGACGTCGCGATTGCCAACGCCGGCTTCGGCGTGGTGGGGCCGGTCGAGCGACTTGCCCTGGACGACTACCGGCGGCAGTTCGAGACCAACGTCTTCGGCGTGCTCCGCACCGTGCAGGCCACGCTGCCCTCGCTCAAGGCCACGCAAGGCCGGCTCGCCATTCTCGGCAGCGTGGCCGGCTATATCGCCACGCCCGGCTCCTCGCCGTACTCCATGAGCAAGTTCGCCGTCCGCGGGCTGGCCAATGCACTCGGTCACGAGCTGGCGGCGGCCGGCGTGGCGGTGACGCTGCTGAGTCCGGGCTTCGTCGAGTCGGAGATCCGCCGTGTCGACAACACGGGCGCCTTCCAGGACGAGGTGCGCGAGCCGATTCCGGCCTGGCTGATCATGTCGCCGGCGCGGGCGGCCCGGCAAATGGTGCGCGCGATCGCCTGGCGCCGGCGCGAGGCCGTCATCACCGGCCACGGCAAGCTCGGTGTGTTCATGCAGCGCCACGCGCCGTGGCTGGTGTCGGCCGCCATTCGCAGGGCGGGGATCCGGAGCCGGCCGGAGCCGGCGCAGCGCTGACGACGGGCCGCGTGCCTCCCGGGTTGTTGGTGCTGCAAGCGGATCGGGTCGTCAAGTAGGGAGCTGCGTGCGCTCGCGCAGATACGCCGCGAGTGCCTCCGGCCATGGGCGCAGGTCGTCCTCGCCCAGCGCGGCCAGCCGGCCGTGACCCAGCACCGAGTAGGCCGGCCGCCGGGCCCGGGCTCCGTACTCCGCGGCCATCACGCCGGTCAGATCGGCCGCGAGGCCGCTCAGGCGGAAGATCTCCCGCGCAAAGTCGTACCAGCTCGTCTGGCCGGCGCTGGTCAGGTGATAGACGCCGTGGGGCCCCCGCGCCAGCACCCGCCATACCTTCGGCGCCAGGTCGAGCGTGTAGGAAGGTCCGACGACCTGATCGCGTACCACCCGGATCGGCTTGCCCTCGCGCGCGAGCCGCAGCATCGTTTCCACGAAGTTCGTCCCGCCCCGGCCGGTGCTGCGGGCGACGCCGAAGAGCCCGCACACGCGGAACACGAACGCCCGCCGGCAGCGACCGAGCGCCAGCCGCTCGCCGGCCAGCTTGGACTCGCCATAGACGCTGATGGGCGCCGGCGTGTCGTCTTCGCTATACGGCGTGGCGCGGCGCCCGTCGAAGACGTAGTCGGTCGAGAAATGCGCCAGCGTCGCCCCCACTGACTCGCAGATGTCCGCCAGCGCGCCCACGGCCTCGGCGTTGAGCGCGGAGGCCGCGGCCCGGTCGTCCTCGGCCCGATCGACCAGATTGTAGGCGGCAGTGTTGACGACGTGAGTCGGACGCAGCTCGCGCAGCACGCGCGCCGTCGCGTCGTGGTCGAGCAGGTCGAGGTCGGCGTGCGTGAGGCGGATCAGCTCGCCGGGCAGATCGAAGGTCCGCGCGAGGTCGAACCCGAGCTGCCCGGCCGCTCCGATCAGCGCACAACGCACGGGTCTGGTCGCCATGGCGGCCTAGAATGACACAGCCGGGCGGCTCACGATGGCCGAGCCGGACTAGGCGCCGGCAGCGTCCAGCACGGCGCGAGCCGCGGTGATCAGCGAGGGCATCCGATCGGCGATGTGCGCCATGCGCGGGTCCTGGCTCTCACCGCGCACCCAGCGCCGGTGGAGCTGCTGAACGACGACGACGGTCTTCCAGAGCGCGAAGGCTTCCCACCACCACACTCCCGCCACGTCGGCGCCTGTCTGTTCGGCGTAGCGCGCGACGACCTCGGCGCGGGCCGGTAAGCCCATGCGGTTCAGGCCGGCATGGCTCGCCCGCTGGGCATCGGGCGGATCGGCGGGATCGGGCCAGTAGTTCAGGAGCGTCCCGAGGTCGACGAGGGGGTCGCCGAGGGTGGTCATGTCCCAGTCGAAGATGGACACGACCCGATCGGGGTTGGCGGGCCCGAACTGGCAGTTGTCCAGCTTCAGGTCGTTGTGAACGATGGAGGCGCGACTGAGTGGCGGCATCCGACGCGCGAGGCGGGCGTGCAGCACGTCGATCTCGGCCGGCGAGTCGTCGAACCGGGCGAGCCGCCACCGCTTTGCCCATCCGTCGAGCTGGCGTTCGACGAAGCCGGTCGGCCGGCCGAGATCGCCGAGCTCGCACGCCGACGGATCGAGCCTGTGCAGCTCGGCCATGGCGTCGACGAGCGCGAGCCCAATCCGGCGGCCGACGGCGTGGTGACCCTGCATGCTCGGCGGTATCGCTGTGCGGATCACCTCGCCCCGCCGGCGCTCCATCACGAAGAAGTCGACGCCGAGGACGGCCGGATCGTCGCAGAGCAGGTACGCGCGCGGCGCCCGGTCGAAGTGACGCCAGAGCCGTGACAGCACCTTGTGCTCGCGCCGCATGTCGTGAGCGCCGGGGGCGACCTGACCCATCGGCGGCCGCCGCAGCACCAGCTCGTATGAGCCGACCCGAAGCAGATAGGTCAGGTTGGCCGAGCCGTTCGGAAACTGAAGGATCTCGAGCGGGCCGTCGGCTCCGGGGAGCGCCTGGGAGAGCCGGGGACGGAGCCATCCTTCGAGGGCGTTCCGGTCCAGGGCCTCGCCGGGGCGCACCGGAGCGATCTCGGGGCCATCAGCGGCGGCGATGTCGTTCATGCGGCCTCAGCGGCCGGACAGGGCCCAGACGCGGAAGCTCCGCACCTGGACCTGGAAGCTGTCCGCCAGCGTTCCAAAGGCCAGCTCCACGCGGCCGCGCGCCAGGCTCGCGTCGCTGGCCCGCGCCGCTTCCGCGCCGTCGAGGTACACGACGAGGTCCGGTCCCCGCTGCACGACGGTGAAGACGATCTCGGCGCCCGGCCGAACGATGGGCATCCGCAAGAAGGGGGCGGAGAGCTGGGTCTCGTCGCGGATGTCGTGCCGGCCCCTGGGGGCACGCGTGATGCTAAGGGTGCCGGCGAATGGCAAGACGCGCACGGCATAGTACGCGGTGGTGCCGACGCGGGACTGCACCGCGACGTAGCCATCTCCCTTGATGGGAGCGACACGCACCTCGGCCACGAAATCGTCGAACTCTCGTCCGGCGATGCCGATCGCGGCGAATGTCTTGCCTCGCAGACTCACCTCGGCCGCCTGCCCGGTGAACCGGACGCGGTCGAAGGCCTCGTTCCCGACGGCGATATCGACGTCGTGCGGCTGCCGCTTGAGGTCGAGGTCGAAGAGCAGCCGCCCACGCGCCAGCGGGTCCACTGCCGTCGGCGGTGGGAGCGCGGTCTCCAGCCGGCTGCGCTCGGTCTCGAGCCGCCGGCGCTCGGCCTCGACGCGCGCGCGCTCCTCGACCAGCCGTTGTTGCTCCTGGTGCAGGCGGGTCGTCTGATCACCGCTGGCGATCCGGGCCGAGTCGGGCAGGACAAAAACGACCTGGCCCTCGCCGTCGAGCGTGCCCCACTGCATGTCCTGCTTGTAGTCCGAGGCCTGCGCGACCCGCGGATGCATCCAGGCGGCGAGCTCGCCCACGGTCACGATCCCGTCGCGGTTCTCTTCGGCGTGGCCGGCGAGCCCGTCGAGGAGCTTGCGCGTGAAGACCCCGTGGCCCAGTTCCTCGACCACCGAGAGCACTCGCTCGACCTCGGCCCGGGTCGCCCGCTCGTCCAGGAGGAGGGTGATGTTCTCCGCCGGGAAGCCCAGCCCCTTCAGGGCCAGCGCCACGGCGCGAGCGTCGTTGGCCGCGTACTGCAGCCGCGAGATGCCCCGGTCGCGGAAGCGGTCGACGCCCACCACCACCGCCCAGCTCTGCGTGTAGAGCGCCAGGCCGGGATGTCCAGGAACGCTTGAGGCCGCGGGCTGGGCACGCAGATCGGCCGCCGTGGCAGCGAGAAGGAGACCCAGCCCGGCCGCCGTCGCCAGCATGCGACGGCAGGATCGTCGGGCGGGAAGACCGGTCGCGGGAGGGCGCACCACGTCGGGATTCTACCTCGGCCACGCCGAGGGCGGGGCCACCAAGGGTCGTGTAGACTGAACCCGCAAAGGGCTTCACGACACCATGCTGCCCCTCGACGAGGTTGTTCGCGCGAATCCGGCGTACGTGGAATCGCTCTACCGAGACTGGCAGCGCAATCCCGCCTCCGTCGACGACCGCTGGGCTCTGTTCTTCGCGGGCTACGATCTCGCGCGCGGCGGCACCGGCGCTCCGACGCGGGCCCCCGAGATCGCCGAGCTCGTCCACGCCTACCGTGAGCTCGGCCACCTCGTCGCCGACCTCGATCCGCTCGGTCACAGCCCGCGTCACCACCCGCTCCTGCAGCTCGAGGAGCTCGGCTTCGACGCTCGCGATCTCGACCGGGTCGTGGACTGGGAGCCGTTTCGCGGCGGCGCCCGCGGCCCGCTCCGCGAGCTCGTCGCGGCGCTCGCCGAGACCTACTGCCGCACGCTGGGCGTGGAGTATCTGGCGGTCTCCGACAAGGAGCGGCGCGCGTGGCTGCAGGAGCGCGTCGAGTCGCGCCGCAACCATCCCGACCTGACTCCCGACGCCCAGCGGGCACTGCTCGAGCGACTCGTCGCCGCCGAGTCGTTCGAGCACTTCCTCCAGGTGAAGTATCCGAGCCAGACCCGCTTTTCCCTCGAGGGAGGCGAGGCGCTCATCCCGCTCCTCGACACCCTCGTCGAGGAGGCGGCGCGCCTCGACGCAGCCGAGATGGTCATGGGCATGCCGCATCGCGGCCGCCTCAACGTCCTCGCGCACATCCTCGCCAAGCCGCTGCCGAGTATCTTCGCGGAGTTCGAGGGCGGGTCGCTGCCGGAGGAGATCCAGGGCGATGGCGACGTGAAGTATCACCTTGGCTGGTCGCACGACCGCCACACCTCCGATGGCCACGAGATCCACCTCTCGATGACGCCCAACCCGAGCCACCTCGAGGCCGTCGATCCCGTAGTGGAGGGGATCGTGCGCGCCAAGCAGGGCTACCGCGGCGACGCCACCCGCCGCGCCGTGGTGCCGGTCCTGCTCCACGGCGACGCGGCGTTCGTCGGGCAGGGCGTGGTGTACGAGACGCTCGCGCTGTCGGCACTGCCGGGCTTCACCACCGGGGGCACGATCCACGTCATCGTCAACAACCAGATCGGCTTCACCACCGCGCCCGAGGACTACCTGTTCACGCGCTACCCGTCGGACCCGGCCCAGGTGCTGCGCGCCCCGGTCATCCACGTCAACGCCGACGATCCCGAAGCGGTCGTTCAGGCGGCGCGGCTGGCGGCGGGATACCGGCAGACCTTCGGTGGCGACGTGTTCATCGACTTCGTGTGCTACCGGCGGCACGGCCACAACGAGGGCGACGATCCGTCGATGACGCAGCCGGTGATGTACGAGCAGATCCGCAATCACCCCTCGGTCGTGGAGCTCTACCGCAAGCGGCTGGCCGATGCCGGCGTGCTCGGCGAGGACGAGATCGAGCGCCTCCGGGGCGCCCGTCGCCAGGCGCTCAACGAAGGGCTGGAGACGGCCCGGCGCGAGAAGCCGCCCCCGCGCGTTCTCGCTTTTGGCGGGGTGTGGCAGGGTCTCGGGTGGGCGGGCGACGACTGGAGCGCCGATACGCGCGTACCCGTCGACCGGCTGCGCGAGATCGGCGAGGGGCTGCACCGGCTGCCCGAGGGTTTCACGCCGCACCCGCGTGTGGCCACGCTGCTCGACCAGCGCGTCGAGCGCGTCCGCCGAGGCGAGGCGCTCGACTGGGGAACGGTGGAGCTGCTGGCCTACGGCAGCCTGCTGCTGGAGGGCATCCCGGTGCGCGTCAGCGGGCAGGACACCGTGCGCGGCACCTTCAGCCACCGTCATGCCGCGCTGTGGGACGCCAAGGACGGCCGGCCCTGGATTCCTCTCAATCACCTCGGTGACGGCCGGCCCGGGCTCGAGCAGGCGCTGCTGGAGCCGGTCAACAGCCTGCTGAGCGAGGCGGGCGCACTCGGCTTCGAGTACGGGATGTCGAGTGGCGACCCGCGACGGCTCGTGGTGTGGGAGGCTCAGTACGGCGATTTCATCAACGGCGCCCAGGTGGTCATCGACCAGTTTCTCGTCAGTGCCGAGTCGAAATGGCAGCGCATGAGCGGCCTGGTGCTGTTGCTTCCGCACGGCTACGAGGGCCAGGGCCCCGAGCACTCGAGCGCCCGGCTCGAGCGGTTTCTCCAGCTGTGCGCGGAGAACAACATTCAGGTGGTGAACCCGACCACTCCGGCCCAGCTCTTCCACCTGCTGCGCCGGCAGATGCACCGGCCCTTCCGCAAGCCGCTGGTGGTGATGTCGCCCAAGAGCCTGCTGCGTCATCCACGCTCGGTCTCCTCGCTGACCGACCTGAGCGACGCCGGCTTTCACGCCGTGCTCGATGACGAGCGCGGCGCCGCCGGCGCTGACGTGCGACGCGTGCTGCTCTGCTCGGGCAAGATCTTCTACGGACTCGGCGGCGCCCGCGAGAAGGCCGGCGCCGAGGACATTGCGATCGTACGCGTCGAGCAGCTCTACCCGTTCCCGGCCGTGGAGCTCACGGCCGCGCTCGCCCGCTACCCGGCGGCGCGGGAGGTCTGCTGGATCCAGGAGGAGCCGGCCAACCAGGGGGCGTGGGCTTTCATGCGGCCTCGCCTGTCGCCGCTGCTGCGGCCCGACGTCCGCTTCTGCTATATCGGGCGCGAGGAGGCGGCGAGCCCGGCGACGGGCAGCTACACGATTCACCAGGCCGAGGACCAGGCCATCCTCGAGCAAGCGCTGGCCCGCTGACATGGCCGCCGACGTCCGCATCCCCCCGCTCGGCGAGTCCGTGAGCGAGGGCGTCATCGTGCGCTGGCTCAAGGACGACGGCGCCCTGGTCCGCGCCGACGAGCCTCTACTCGAGCTCGAGACCGAAAAGGCGGCGCTGGAGATCCCGGCCGAGACCTCGGGCCGCCTGCACATCACGCAGCAGGTCGGCGCCCGCGTCGCCGTCGGGGCCGTGGTCGGACGCATCGAGGAGGTCGCGGTGCCGACCCCGGAGCCCGCCCGGCCGGCGGAGTCACCCCCGCCCGCGTCGCGCGAGCCGGTCACCGCCTCGGCGAAGCCCGAGCGCGCGAAGCCGAGCGACGCAACGGCGCCGCCATCGAACCGCCCCGCCGCGGCGAGCACGGCGAGTCCGGGAGTGGTTGCGTCCCCGGCGACGCCGGTGGCGGCCACGCCGGCGGTACCCCCGGCGCCCACCACGACCACGACACGCCCGGCGCCGACCGATGGCGGCGGCAATGGCGGGGGGCGTGCGGCCGAGCCCGATGTCGAGCGCGTGACGATGAGCGAGCTTCGCCGGGCGATCGCGCGGCGGTTGGTGGACGCGCAGCGCACGGCAGCGATCCTGACCACGGTCAACGAGATCGACTGCGGCGAGCTCCTCGCCCTGCGCAAGCGCCACCGCGAGCGCTTCCGCGCCAAGCATGGTGTGGACCTCGGCCTCATGTCGCTCTTCTCGCGGGCCGCGGTCAATGCCCTGCGTGACATCCGCGCGGTCAACGCGCAGATCGACGGCAACGATATCGTCTACCACCGCCGCGTGCACCTTGGCATCGCGGTGAGCACAGCGCGCGGCCTCGTGGTGCCGGTCGTGCGCGACGCCGACGCGATGTCGCTCGCCGAGCTGGAGCGCGCGATCGGTGCGGTGGCCACGCGGGCTCGCGACGGCAAGCTGGTGCCCGACGACCTGAGCGGCGGCACCTTCACGATCACCAATGGCGGCGTCTTCGGCTCCCTGCTGTCCACGCCCCTGCTCAATCCTCCGCAGTCGGGCATTCTCGGCATGCACAAGATCGAGGAGCGCCCGGTGGCCATCGGCGGCCAGGTCGTGATCCGCCCGATGATGTACGTGGCGCTCTCGTATGACCACCGCCTGGTGGACGGCGAACTGGCGGTGACCTTTCTGGTGCGCGTCAAGGAGCAGCTCGAGGACCCGGCGCGGATGGTGCTGGAGGTGTGACGCCTAGCGCACGGGGACGCCAAACGCGGCGTACAGCGAGCCCGACAGCGGCGCATAGAAGACGGCGATGAAGAAGAGGGCTCCGAGGAGGCCGAGCATGAGCGCCGCCAGTGCCCGTACGGTCCCGAGGCCGTGCAGGGTCCGCAGCGCCGCGTAGAGCGAGGACAGTAGCAGGGCCCACAGGGTGGTGGCCAGCGCGAAGGAGAGCAGAACGCGGGCGATGCCGAAGGCGCCGAGCCGGTCCACGAATCGCGTCATGTGCTCCACCCCCGTGCTCAGCTGCCAGCCGATGTCTCCCATCTCCTGCGTGATGGAGAAGCGAAGCCCCCAGACGGGGACTTGCGACAGCGCGATGAGCGGAAGCCACGCCGACATGAAGCAACAGAGCACGATGGTCTTTTGGAGGGTGGCGCGGCCTCCCGCCGCGCGCATGGCCAGGTGGAGGGCGGCCGCGATGGCAAGCCATTCGATCGCGTTCACGACCACGTCGAGCCCGAGGTAGACCACGTTCCAGTAGGGCAACCCAGCGCGAGCGGTCGCCGGCAGCCTGAGCGCCTCGCCCACCAGCATCATGAGTAGAAGAACGCCGACGGCTCGCCACAGGGTCTCCGGGAGATCCAGCCGGAGGGGATCGAGCGCCCGGTGACGTCGCGTGAGCAGGGCGAACCACGATGCGACGATGTTGCCGCCGGAGACGAGCGGCTCCAGCGTCCGCTCCAGGCGTCGTACGTCGACATCGAACTCTCCAGGCCGCAACTCGATCGCCTGCAGCGTGGTGAGCGGGGCGAGCGGCGCGGGGAGCCGATCGCCGTCGGGCGGTGGGGCATCGTTGACGAGTGCCGGGATGACGCGGACGTCCTGGCTCAGGGCCGAGGCGATCTCCAGCCTGACCCAGTCGTCGGGATCGTCGAGCCGCCGCCGCCCGTCCGACGCCCTCGAGTCCAGCCACCCTGGCCCGATGACGGCGACCAGCGCGTCGCAGAACGCGACCTTCTCCCGGATGGCCACCGCGAAGTCCTGCCCCGGCTCCAGCGTGGCCGCATCGATGAACACGCGATCGGCGCCAAACCGCGCGGTCAGCCGTTCGAAGAGCCGGCGCGCCTCCGGCCCGCTGTCGCTACGCCGGTAGCTGATGAAGACGCCGGACATTCTTCGACCGCCCCCCGCTGTCTACGTGCGCGTCAGAGGCCGGCGCCGCAGTACTTGCAGTGGCGGGCGTCGATGTCGTGTCCCTCCCCTCCGCACGATGGGCACGCCTGCCTCGACACGGCGCGCCCAGCGTTGGCCAGCTCGACCGAGACGATCCCGGTGGGGACCGCGATGATCCCGTAGCCCAGGATCATCAGCAGCGCCGCCAGCAACTGCCCCACGGCCGTCCGGGGGGCGATGTCGCCGTAGCCCACCGTCGTCATCGTCACCACCGCCCAGTACATGCTGGTCGGGATGCTCGTGAATCCGTGCTCCTCGCCTTCGATGACGTACATGAGGGTGCCGACGATCATGACGATGGTCACGATGCCGCCCAGGAAGACGGTGATCTTGCGACGACTGGCCCGCAGCGCGAGGACGAGCAGCTGCGCCTCGCCGAGGAACTGCGCCAGCTTGAGGATCCGGAAGATGCGGAGCAGCCGGACGGCCCGGATGACCATCAGCGAGTGCGCTTCCGGCACCACCAGCGCCAGGTAGGTCGGCACGATCGCCACCAGGTCCATGAGCCCGAAGAAGCTCCGGGCGTAGCGGGCCGGACGATCGACCGCCACGAGCCGCAGCACGTATTCGAGCGTGAAGGCGGCCGTGAGGCTCCACTCCACCGCCCTCAGCACAGCGCCGTACTCGCGGCGGACGTCGGCCACGCTCTCCAGCATGACGGCACCGACGCTCACGAGGATCGCCACCATCAGGCCAACGTCGAACGCCCGCCCGGCCCGCGTGTCGGCCTCGAAGATCACCTCGTGCAGGCGCGCACGCCAGCGGGGACGGGCCGCCAGCCGGTCGGTGGAGACGCTCACGGGCCCATCGTAGCGCGCCGGACCCGAGGGGGGCCACTTTCGCTACAACCACTTACGACGTCGTGAAGCTGAACGCGGTGCTGCGCGACCTCTGGCCGCAGTGGCTGGTCGCGATCACTTCCAGTAGTACGTGGTGCTCGGCTGGAGGGTGACGTCCGGGACCCAGTGGGTGGCAGTACGGCCGGCCGCGGTGGCCACGATCCCATCCGCGAAGGGCGACGACTGGGTCGACAGCTTTCTGATCCAAGCTTCCGCACTGTCTCCCGAGTTCTTTCGGGTGAGCACGCTGTTGAGCGCGGTTGCCCCGAGATCGAAAGTCTGTGATCCTCCGGTCATGCCTGCCGCCACCGGCCCCCACGACGATCCCGAGATCGCCGCCGCCCGGCTCGCCGCGATTGTCGACTCCTCGGACGACGCCATCGTCAGCAAAACGATCGATGGAGTCATCACATCGTGGAATGCTGGGGCTGAGCGGATCTTCGGCCATTCCGCGTCGGAAGCCGTCGGGCGTCACATCACCCTCATCATCCCCCCGGATCGCCATGCCGAGGAGGAGCAAGTCCTGGCCCGCCTGAGGCGTGGGGAGCGGGTTGATCATTTCGAGACCGTGCGGATGCGGAAGGACGGGACGACTGTCGACATCTCGCTCACGGTTTCGCCGGTTCTGAGCGCGAGCGGGGTCGTCGTGGGGGCCTCCAAGATTGCACGCGACATCTCGGATCGGAAGAGCATCGAAGGGGTCCGCGCTGCCCTCTTGGCCCGCGAACGGGAGGCGCGTGCTGCCGCAGAAGAGGCCAACCGGCTGAAGGATGACTTCTTGGCGGTCTTGTCCCATGAGCTGCGGACGCCATTGAACACGGCCATGGGATGGGTGCGGCTGATCGAGGCGGGGCAACTGGCACCCGAGGACGCCCACAAGGGGATCGGCGCGATCCGGCGGAGCCTGGACCAGCAGCTTCGGCTCATCAACGACCTTCTGGACCTCACGTCGATGGCGGCGGGCAAAACGCAGATTGCTCCTGAGTACCTGGACCTCTGTGAGCTGGTTCGCTTGTCGGCTGAAGCGTGGAGAGCGCCCGCCGCGGCCGCGAAGATCGAAGTGGTGACATCTCTCGAGGGCCCCGTGCCGATCGACGGTGACCCGGCGCGCCTGGATCAGGTGTTCTCGAATCTCATGGCGAACGCGATCAAGTTCACCCCCCAAGGTGGCCGCGTGAATGTCAGCGTCGGGCTGAGTGGGTCCGAGGCGTACATGGTCGTGACGGACACTGGGCGTGGGATCGAAGCTGACTTCTTGCCCCACGTCTTCGACAAGTTCCGTCAGGCGGAGACTTCGACAACAAGAGTCGTTGGCGGCGTAGGCCTCGGCCTCGCCATCGTGCGGTCGCTAGTAGAACTTCACGGTGGGAAGGTCCGAGCTGAGAGTGATGGAGCCGGAAGGGGCACGTGCTTCACGATCACACTGCCGCTCGCGTCGACAGTTCGTACGAGCGGGGGGGCAAGGTGACTACTGGGACCGGAGGGCACAATGGCGGCTTCGAGAGCTGACCGGCGTCTCTAACGGCGGCGCAACGGCTATCCGGGTATCCGGTGCTGGTTTCGATCAGGCTAACCCCGGAGTGTTGGCGGTTCGTCAATGAAGCGCGTCCATTGCCGGCGTTCATTCCGCTACCTGCCGATGTCCACGCGTTGTTCGATGGCCCCCCCCACATCGAGGTCATCGGCCCCATCCCGGAGCCTCGGTTCGTCATCCACATGGCCCGGCCACAGGCTGAGGCCCTCCAGCGCTGGCTCCATGCGCTGCATGACGATCTCAAGTCCGAGGACGAGCGGCGACTCAGGTGTCTGATGTGCATTGGTCGCGTCGCCGTCGGGATCATGCTCTCGGGGCGCTGAGCGGCGGGACGAGGCACGGGCCAGGGCGAGGTGGGTGCCTGATCCTCGATGGTTGACTCCTGACCCGCGCCTGCCCCACCATCCTCGCCATGAACCGCCGCCGCTTCCTGCTGACCTCGCTGGCCGGTGCCCTGGCCGCGCCGCTCGCCGCCGAGGGGCAGCAGGCGGGCAACGTGGTACGGGTAGGACTTCTCAGGCCGGCACCGCCCAGTCCCGAGGTCGCCCGCGTTCTTGACGCCTTCAAACAAGGTTTGGGGCAACACGGCTACTCTGAGGGACGGAATTTGGCCGTCGAATTCCGGTTCCCGAAAGGTAAGGCGGATCGGCTTTCCGACATCGCGGCCGAACTAGTCCGCCTGAAACCACACGCCATTCTCGCGGCCGCTTCGTCAGGAGTAGATGCCGTCCGGAAAGCAACGACGATCATTCCAATCGTCGCCCTGGATTTGGAGACCGATCCTTTGGCGACCGGAATTGTCGCGAGCCTCGCTCGCCCGGGCGGGAACGTCACCGGCATATTCCTGGACTTCCCCGAATTGGGTGGCAAGTGGCTGCAGCTCGTCAAGGAAGTAGTCCCGCAAACCGCTCGCGTGGCCTTACTCTGGGATCCAGGGACGGGACGGGTCCCGCTCGGGGGCGCCGAGACCGCGGCCCCATCGTTGGGCCTGCGTCTTCACGTGTTCGAGGCACGCGGCCCCAACGACTTCGAGGCCGTCTTTCGATCCGCCATCGTTGCGCGCGCCGGGGCTATGGTCATTCTATCTTCACCTGTCTTCAACACCTATCGGAGACAGCTCGTGGACCTCTCGTCAAGGCATCGCCTCCCAGCCATTATGCCGTTCCCACTCTTTGTGGAGGACGGTGGCCTCATCGCCTACGGTCCGGACCTGATCGAGTTGTACAAGCAAGGCGGGACGATGGTTGGGAGGATCCTGAGAGGCGCCAAGCCGGGAGACCTACCGATAGAGCGGCCCAGCCGGTTCGTGCTGGCCGTGAATACGCGAACCGCCAAAGCCCTCGGCCTCGCGATCCCGCCGTCGCTGCTGGCCCGCGCGGATCAGGTCATCGAGTAGTGGACCGCCGCCGCTTCCTGGTGACCTCGCTGGCTGGAGTTCTCGCCACGCCGCTCGCCGCCGGGGGGCAGCAGGCAGCATCGCGGCGGCGGATCGGGGTCCTCCTCGTACTCTTGTCACCCGCCGGCCCCGAAGCCCAGGCCTTCAGACAGGGGCTACGGGACGCGGGCTACATCGAGGGGCGCGATGTCGTGATCGAGTGGCGATCGGCTAACGGTGACTACGCTCGGCTGCCGCAGTTGGCCGCCGACCTCGTTGAGCGCCGAGTCGACGTGATCGTCGCCGACACCACGCCCGCAACCAAGGCGGCCCAGCGCGCCACGTCGGCCATCCCCATCGTCATGGCCATCGTCGCCGATCCAGTCGGAGACGGCGTCGTCGCAAATCTTTCGCACCCTGGCGGAAACGTCACCGGGCTGTCGATCATGCTGGCTGAGCTCAGCGCCAAGCGGCTGCAACTACTCAAGGAAGCGATGCCGACCCTTGCCCGGGTCGTGGTCCTCTGGAATCCCCCCACGCCGTATCATGCGAAGGCGGTCGAGAATTTGAAGGCCGTCGCGCCTTCGCTGCCGATCGAGTTGAGCCTTGTCAGCGTGCGAACGGCCGAGGAGATCGCGCCAGGATTCGAGGCTGTCAACCGCGCGCGCGCTCAGGCGCTCTACGTGGTGGACTCGCCCCCCTTTTTTACGCATCGAGCAACAATCCTCGATCTGGCGGCGAAGGCTCGGCTGGCTGTCATCTCCGGGGAGCGGCCATACGCCGACGAGGGCGGGCTCATGTCCTACGGACCGAGCTACGAGGACCAGCTACGCCGATCGGCCGGGTATGTCGACAGAATCCTCAAGGGCGGCAAGCCGAGCGGCCTGCCCATAGAGCAGCCAACGAAGTTCACGCTCGTCATCAACCTCAAAACCGCCAAGGCCCTCGGTCTCACGATCCCGCCGTCGCTGCTGGCGCGGGCGGATCAGGTGATTGAATGATGGACCGTCGCCGGTTTCTGCTGACCTCGGTGGCCGGTGCGCTGACTCGGCCGCTGGTCGCTGGAGCGCAACAAGGCACGAAGGTCTGGCGCATCGGTGTTCTCAGCACGGCGGATGGCCCTGAGTGGAATGCCTTCCGTCAAGGTCTGCGGACTCTCGGCTATACGGAGGGTCGCAGCTGGCCGTCCTGGGGGCGCTCGCGCTCCACTACCACCCGCATTTCGTCATCAGCGTGAATACCGGCCTCCGCTGGAGCGAGCAGATGAACCTGCGCGGGAGGGATGTGGACTTGCTGAGCGGCTTCATCACCGTGCCGCGCAGCAAGAACGGCCGCGCACGACGGGTGCCGTTGAACTCGACGGTACGGTCTGTCCTGCTCGACCTCGAGTGAGCGTAGGCACCCCGACGACCCATCAGAGGCGCCGAACCTCGACACCTACGTCTGGCACTCCAACCGCCACACCTTTGCGTCTCGCCTCGTCATGGCTGGCTTGGACGTGCTGACGGTCAAGGAACTGGCGGCTGGCGTAGCTTGGCTATGGTCCAGCGGTCCGCTCATCTGGCGCCGGCCCACCTTCATGCGGCCATTGAACGGCTGGTAGCGCCCGCGGGCGAGGGAGTTACCCGAAAGTAATCCGCCCCCGCTCGGCGCGGCGGGCAGTGTATCGTAAGTGCCTCATGCGCCTGTAGCTCAGTTGGATAGAGCGTCGGACTTCTAATCCGAGGGTCGCAGGTTCGACTCCTGCCAGGCGCACCATGAAATCAAGCCGTTACATCCTGGCAAAGACGAGGTGTCGGGGTTGTGTTCGATATCCCAGGATCCTCATGCAATCTTGGTGTAGCTGAACGTGGTCTCGAATGTAATCGGACCGGCGCTGAGCCCAAGAGGTACGAGTAGCCGACGTCATCGCGACGTCGCATTTGAGGCTGTCGAGGCTAAGCGGCTTCGGTGTGGGGGCTCCCTTCGGCCGTCCCGCCGTTCTTCCCAGCTCAACGTCTCGACCTCGACGCGTCCCGGGGAGCGCACCGGCGGCAGGGACTCTATAATGGCTGCCCCGGCCGCGCCTAGGTGAGCACGGGTGTCAGGAGGCCAAGAGGAAAGATATGGCTAGGGTCTCCGCACCGGATCCGCGCTTCCGTGTCGCCGTCGACATCGGCGGGACGTTCACCGACATCGTCTTCCTGGACGCCGACGGGCGGCTGCACGTCAAGAAGGTGTCCTCCAGCGTCGACGACTACGCGCGGGCGATCGTGGACGGCCTCCGCGAGGTGTTCGACGAGACCGGGCTGATGGGCCGCGACGTGATCGAGGTACTGCACGGCACCACCGTGGCCTCCAACGCGCTGCTGGAGCTGAAGGGCGCCCGCACCGGGCTCATCACCACCCGCGGCTTCCGGGACGTGCTGGAGATCCGGCGGCTGCGCATGCCGCGGCTCTACGACCTCACCTGGGAGAAGCCGCCCACGCTGGTCGAGCGCCGCCTGCGCCTGGAGGTGAACGAGCGCATCGACGCCCAAGGCGTGGTGCAGCAGGCGCTGGCCGACGCCGACGTCGAGCGCGCGCTCGACACGCTGCTGGGGCTGAGCATCGAGGCGCTCGCGGTCTGCCTGCTCAACGCCTGGGCCAACCCCGTCCACGAGGAGCGGATCAAAGCGCTGGTCCAGCGCCGCGCGCCCGGGCTGACGCTCTGCATCAGCAGCGAGGTGCTGCCGGAGATCAAGGAGTACGAGCGGACCTCGACCACGGTGATCAACACCTATGTGCTGCCGATCGTCGGCCGGTACCTGGCCGCGCTTCGGACCGTGCTGGACGGGATCGACTTGCGGGGCCCGCTGCTGATCATGCAGTCCAACGGAGGGCTGATGACGGCCGAAGCGGCGGCGACCCGGCCGATGCACATCATCGAGTCGGGCCCGGCCGCCGGCGTCGTGGGCGCCCAGGCGCTGGCGCCGCGGATCGGGCGCGACAAGCTGATCACCTTCGACATGGGCGGCACCACCGCCAAGGCCTCGCTCGTGGAGGACGGCGCCGTCGGCCGCGCCACCGAGTACCAGGTCGGCGGCGGCATCATGCACGGCTCCCGCCTGCTGACCGGCGCCGGCTATCTCCTGCGCGTACCCGCCATCGACC
Organism: uncultured Candidatus Rokubacteria bacterium; assembly: GCA_963827505.1. GTDB lineage: Bacteria > Methylomirabilota > Methylomirabilia > Rokubacteriales > CSP1-6 > AR5. The sequence goes on from CAWHBD010000003.1 coordinate 663,012, forward strand.
TGGCCGAGGTGGGTGCTGGCGGCGGCTCGATCGTCTGGCTCGACGCGGGCGGCGCCCTGCAGGTTGGCCCGCGCAGCGCCGGCGCCTCGCCGGGACCGCTCTGCTACGACCTCGGCGGCACCGAGCCGACTGTCACCGACGCCAACGTCGTCCTGGGCTACCTCAACCCGGCCGCTCTGGCCGGCGGCGCGGTCAAGCTGAACCCCGGCCGCGCGCACGAGGTGCTGGAGCACCGGATCGCGAAGCCGCTCGGGCTGCCGCTCGCCGAGGCGGCCTACGGCGCTCATCTGATCGCGGCCTCGAACATGATGCGCGCGATCCGGGCCGTCTCCAGCGAGCGGGGCCGCGACCCGCGCGAGTACGCGCTCTTTGCCTTCGGGGGCAACGGCCCGCTTTTCGCGGCGGGGATGGCCCGGGCGCTGGAGATGACGCGGGTCGTGGTCCCGCCGGCGCCGGGCCTCTTCTCGGCGTTCGGGCTCCTCTACTCGGAGGTCGAGCACCACTACGTGCGCACCTGGCGCCGCCGGGCGCGCGGACTGGACCCGGCCGAGCTGGAGGAGGCCTTCGGGCGCCTGGAGGGCGAGGCGCGTGCCCAGCTCGCCGCAGAGGGCTTCGGCGCTGCCGCCGTCCGCATCACGCGCTCGGCCGACTGCCGCTACCAGGGCCAGTCCTTCGAGCTGACCGTGCCGGTGACCCCAACCGTGACGCTCGAGGAGGCGTTCGGCCGCGAGCACGCGCGCACCTACGGCCACCGCGCCGGCGTTGACGAGCCGGTCGAGATCGTGAGCCTACGCGTGGTCGGGCAGGGGTTGAGCGATCGCCACCGGGTGCCCGACCGCGTGCAGATCGAGCGGCCGGGAACCTCCGGTGCGACGCCATCGCGCCGCGTGTACTTCGGCTCGCAGGTCGGCTGGATGGAGACGCCTATCCTCTCACGCGCTGACCTGGCCACCCGCGGCAGGGCCCGGCGGTGATCGAGGAGTATGACGCGACCTGCGTGGTGCCGCCGGGCGCCCGCGCGAGCCTCGATGCCTGGGGCAACATCGTGATGGAGGTCTGAGTCATGGGCACGCGGCTGGCCGATCCCATCGGGTTCGAGCTGTTCAAGAACACGCTGCTGTCCATCGCCGACGAGATGGCCCTGACCATCCTGCGCACGGCCTACTCCGGCGTGCTCAAGGACAACATGGATTACTCGACGGCCTTCTGCGACGCCGAGGGCCGCACGGTCGCGCAGGGTCTGACGCTGCCCGGCCACCTCTCCTCGTTCCCGGACGCGCTGGCCGCGGTGATCCGTCGGTACGGCGACCGGATCCGGCCGGGGGACGTCTTCGCGCTGAACGATCCGTTCGAGGGGGGCATGCACCTGCCTGACGTGTTCATCCTCAAGCCCATCTTCCACGAGGGCCGCCGCGTGGCCTTCGCGGCGACCATCTGCCACCAGACCGACATGGGCGGGCGGGTGGCCGGCTCCAACGCCTCGGACTCCACCGAGATCTTCCAGGAGGGCCTGCGCATCCCGCCGGTCAAGATGTACGACGCCGGCGAGCCGAACGAGACGCTCTTCCGCCTGCTGGAGAAGAACGTCCGCCTGCCCGTGCGCGTCTTCGGCGACATGCGCGCGCAGCTGTCCGCCTGCCACATCGCCGAGGAAGCCTTCGGCCGGCTGATCGCCAAGCACGGCTGGGCACAGGTGGCGGCGTACATGGAGGAGATGCTCGACTACACCGAGCGGCTGACGCGCGCCGCGCTGGCCGAGCTACCCGACGGGGAGTGGACATTCACCGACTGGATCGACGACGACGGCATCGACTTCGGCGTGCCCATCCCCCTCACGGTCACGCTGCGCAAGCTGGGCGACCGGATGGTGGCGGACTGGACCGGCACCTCGCCACAGGTGAAGGGCGCCATCAACAACACACTGTCGTTCACGCGCGCCGCGACCTACACCTGCATCAAGTCGGTCCTGCCCCACGAGATCCTCTGCAACGCCGGCTTCTACCGGCCCATCGAGGTGATCGCCCCGCCGGGGACGATCGCCAACTCGGTCCCGCCCGCCGCCTGCGCGGCGCGCGGGCTGACGGGCTTCCGGATGATCGACACGGTGTTCGGGGCGCTGGCCCAGATGCTGCCCGACCGGGTCATCGCGGCCTCCGAGGGCGGTAACACCGGCGTGAGCATCGGCGGCTACTTCGCCGACCGCACGCCGTTCATCTTCGTGGAGTTCATCTGCTCGGCCTGGGGCGGCCGGCCCTGGGCCGACGGGCTCGACGGCAACGCCAACCTCTTTGCCAACATGTCGCTGCCCTCGGCGGAGGTGACGGAGACCGAGCAGCCGCTCGAGATTCTCTGCACCGAGCTCATCCCGGACGTCGGCGGGCCCGGCAAGCACCGCGGCGGCATGTCCATCCGCCGGGCCTACCGGCTCACGGAGGACGAGGCCGTGCTACAGGTGCGCGCCGACCGTCACACCTTCCGGCCGTACGGGCTCTACGGAGGGACGCCGGGCAAGCCCTCGCGCAACCGGCTGATCTCGGGCGGCAGCGAGCGCGAGCTGACGGCCAAGGTGACCATGACGCCGATGCGCCGGGGCGACGTCTTCATCCACGACCAGCCGGGGCCGGGGGGCTGGGGCGATCCGCTGGAGCGCGAGCCCGCCAGGGTGCTGCGCGACGTGCTGAACGAGCTGGTGAGCCCGGAGTCGGCGCGCGAGGACTACGGGGTCGTGATCGACGCGGGGGCGGTCGACGCGGGGGCCACGGCGCGCCGGCGCGCCGAGCTGCGGGCCGCGCGGGGCTGGACGACGCCGCCGGCTGTGAGCCGCTGACCAGGCCGAAGGAGGAGCCCGCCATGAGCGCCGAGTCGCTAGTCGTCTATCTCAACGGTGAGTACGTGCCGCGGAACCAGGCTAGGATCTCCATCTTCGACGTCGGCTTCCTGCGGGGCGACGCGGTCTTCGATACGACCTCGGCCTGGAACGGCCGCATCTTCAAGCTGCCGGCGCACCTCGAACGGCTCGAGCTGTCGCTGCGCGCGGCCCGCATCCGGTGCCCGTTGCCGCCGAAGGCACTGGCCGACGTGATCGTGGAGACGACGCGCCGGTGCGGCCTGCGCAACGCCTACATCCAGACCATCGTCACGCGCGGGGAGCCGCCTGTCGGCGTGCGTGATCTCACTCAGTGCCGCCCCGGCCTGATGGTCTTCGCGATTCCCTACGCCTGGATCCTCGGCCCCGAGCAGATGAAGACCGGAGGCCGGGCGATGATCGTCTCCACCCGGGCCCTGCCCGTGCAGTGCCTGGACCCGAAGATCAAGTCGCTGAGCCGCCAGCACTTCGACCTGGCGACGCTACAGGGCAAGTCCGCCGGCGCCGACGTCGCGATCATGCTGGACCTCGACGGCCGCGTCACCGAGGGGCCCGGCTTCAACGTCTTCGTGGTCAAGGGCGGCGCGATGTACTCGCCGCCCGAGGGGATCCTGATGGGGATCACCCGGCAGACCGTGTTCGAGCTGGCCGCCGAGCACGGGTTGCCCGTGCACGAGGCGCAGCTGACCGCCTACGACCTCTACGCCGCCGACGAGGTGTTCCTGACCAGCACCGCGGGCGGCATCATGCCCCTGGCCGAGATCGACGGCAGGGCGATCGGCGCCGGCAGGCCGGGCCCGGTGTTCCGGAAGGTCCACGACCTGTACTGGGCGCTTCGCGAGAGCGACCGCGATGGCACCCCGGTGTTCCCGGCCTGAGGCGGCCCGCGATGTAGAGACCGTCTGGATCGAAGTTGGCTCAGAGGTGCGTCGCATCGACGTCTACAGTCCGTAGTCCAGATTGCCCTTTGCCGCAGGCGTTAAGGATTACTGGCGCTGCCCGTTCGGGATTCGAATCCGCGTTCGCCGTTGCCGGAGCCGATGTTGCTGTCACCGATCATGTCACTCGCCGGCCGCTCCGCAACGCACTTGCTCGCAGCGGAGTGCTCTGATGCTCGAGCTTCTCGCGGGAGCTATATTCCTGAAACGACGTGTCGACTCGATGATTCAGCCTGAGAACTTCTAATCCGAGGGTCGCAGGTTCGACTCCTGCCAGGCGCACCATGATTTCAGGTGGGTGCGGGCCACGCCTTGCGCACTGTCACCGGAATCGGGCCCCCGGAGTTCCAGGTGTTGCCGACAGGCGTATCCCAGGAAGCGGCGCGTCCCCATGGCGAAGAAGGGTGACGCCAGGGCCGGCCGACGGGCGCGCAACACGGGAATCAGTCCAAGCTTGTTACAGTATACCGATAGCCGAGAAGTTTGATCGCATACGGCTGCGTCGCAAGAACGGCGAGGGTGATCGGCTTCCTGTCTGAGCACGGATTTTGCCATTCCGATTCGCCTGAGAGGGCCTCTCACCGGCTCAGGAACGACAGGTTCACGAACAGCAAGACACCGAGGGCGACGCCCAGTCTTCGATCGAGCCACTGTTCGGTGCCCTCGGAGAGGTCAGCCTCGACCGACGGCCGGAGCACGTTCGACCACGAGAAGGCGGCCACGGGACGCTCGCCGACCCGGGCCACGTACCGACTCGTGCCGAGCCCGCTACTTTCGCGCGTCACGACCGCCGCGAGATCCCCCGTGGGGCTGTGAACCAGCCAGTCCGCCGCAAACGGCTTCTTCACGACGGCCAGGAGCTCGCCCGTCGCGCCGTCTCTGACATCGAACCTGTTGCCGAGCCCGAAGAGGTGCCGCGACTCGATCGAGATGATGCGCGTGCGCTCGCGCGACTCGAGCCAGACCTCCATCGTGGGCCGCGGATGGAACGGGACGACCGTCGCCGTGAGCGTCCTGGCCTGGTCGAAGTCCTCGATCGTGACTCGTCCCGCGAGGGGCCACGCCAGGAACACCGCGCGTATGAAGAACTTCCTGCCGAGCCGTGGCCCGTCGGCGGGACCGCGCCCCTCCGGCGGTCCAACGCCCGCCGTGGCCAGGGCCTTCAACGGCTCGGCGACCACGACTGGCAGGTGCGCGCGCGGTTCGCCCATCACCGTGCCAGGCGGCGAGAACAGGGTCCGTACGTGTCCGAGCATCAGCAGCGGCAATCCGGCCACCTGGGCAGTGAGCGACCAGGTCAGCCCCGGCACGAGCGCCGCCACAGCCGCCTCCACCGACTGCAGCATCGGAAGCTCCGACCCGGCAGCCCCGGTGACGACTCGAATGGCGTCGAGCATCGTCCGGGTGCACACGATCAGGCCCAGATGCGTCACCGCAATCGCAAGGTACGTCCGGGGGAACATGGGGTTCCTCGCCGAGAGAAGGAGCAGCAGCCCCAGTTCACCCAAGAGCAGCGTGGCGGCCGCGCCGAACCCGAAGCCCGGTGGCATGAGCACGATGCTGTCGAGGCCTTGGCTGAGCACCGGAACGTTCTGCGCCAGGAACCGGAGCGCCGGCAGCGCGGCCACCCAGGTGGTGGCGGCAGTCGCGATCAGGATGAACGTGAGCACGAGGAGCAGCCCGGCGTCGAGCGCGGGCTGCGCGTTGGCCTCCCGACCGGGTGCCCCTGAGATCGATCGCGGCTCATTGAAGTGCGTCTCGCTGTCGGATCGCGACCGACGCCACGCCATCCAGGCCAACACGAGACCAATTGCCACCGCCGTCATCAGGCAGACGCTGCCGAAGCGGAGAAACGATCCGCAGATCGCCTCGGCGAGTTGCGGCCGCTCGCCGCCGTCGCTCGTCGTGAAGGCCCGGCAGAGGGAACCCGACAGGAAGCCGCCCAGGGCCCCGCCGGCAAACGTGGCGACACCGGTGAAGTAGGCCACCAACACGAAGCGACGTCCGAGCCAGGCGATGAATGTCATGCGGTGGTGCCTCTCCCCCGAATCAGTATCGGGGAGCGTATCCTGTCCGTGGACAGCCCATCCGTCCTCGGCGCCACTTGTCACGAGAGTGACTCCTGCCAGGCGCACCATGATCTCGCAGAGTTACCCCGACGCCCCCGAGCATCTGTCACCGAAACGTCGCGCCGTCAGGGTGGTGGCGTTTGCTGTGCCCCAGCCGCGAGCGGCTCAGCGAGGGCACCAGCCACCGAAGTCAGCAGGAAGTGGCGACGTGCTGGCGCGGCGCGACGGCGGTAGGCGGCTCCGGACTCGCCTCGCGTCAGCCCGCCTTCACGACCTTCTCGGGCTGGGGTCTGGTCGCCATCGCGGCGCTCGTCGCCGGCGCGAGCGACGTTTCACGGGGTAGGGCACGCTCCGGCGTACCGCGTGTGCCGGGCATGACGACGGCGTCCCGATGCCGCTCAGGCGCCGAGCACAACCGCGGGACTTGGAGGCTCCCCGGCCGCGCGTCAGCTCACACGCTCGAGGTAGCTCTGGAACACGCCCGCGTGCACGAGCGCCGGGTCGGCGCCGTTCGGCCACAGGTCCTCGGAGCGGAAACAGACGTCGTAGGTGGGCTCGTCCGCGGCCTTCACGCCGTGCGCGTGGGCGTCGGGAAAGGGGTAGGCTGGCGAATCGCTCACCACCACCCCCACCTTGCCGCGGATGTACCCCGGCATGCGGATGTGGCCCGGGACGAAGTCCTCCTTCACCCGCACGCGATCGCCGGGGCGAAAGCGCCCGCGCTCGGGCGCGTTGGTGCGGCCCGGCGCGCTCGGTCGCGACAGCGGAAACTCGCCGCCCGCGGTGCGCTCCAGCTCCGCGCGCGTCACCAGGCCCTTCTCGACGCAGAGCGTGGCCAGCCCTGTCATCGAGCGCTCGTAGTAGCCTGCGGACAGGTAGTGGCGCGGCTCCATGCGCTCGATCGCGTGTCGGTACTCGTCCATGTTCAGGAGCCGGTGTTTCACCGCGAGCGCGAGCAGCGCGTTGACCCGCTGCTCCCACGCCGCATGAAAGACCGCGGCCTTCGCGGAGTGACGGACCGGCCCGAATCCCTGCTTGCCCCCCAGATCGTGCATGCCGTCCATGGCGGTCCTCCCTCCTACAGGCGCGAGACGCCGATCATGGAGTCCTTGGTCACGACGTCGACGAGCTTGTCCTCCGGCCAGCCGAGCGTTGAGGGCGGCTGCACGGGCAGCACCATGTACCGGGTGTCGGCCGTCGTGTCCCACACACGGATCTCGATCTCGGGCGGCAGGTCGAGCCCCATCTCGCGCAGCACGGTACGCGACTCGCGCACTACCCGCGCACGATACTCGAAGTCTTTGTACCAGTCGGGCGGCAGCCCGATGATCGTGTAGGCCGTGCACGAGCACTGCGTGCACACGATCACGTTGTGCACGCTCGGCGTGTTCTCCAGCACCACGAGATGCCGGTGGTGCGCCGGCATGGTGAGGCCGAGCTCGGCCACGGCGTCGCGGCCGTTCTCGAGCAGGCGCTTCTTGAAGGCCAGGTCGGTCCACGCCCGGGCCACCACGCGCGCGCCGTTGCGCGGGACCCACTCCTCGACCAGGCGCGAGTGATCGTCGATGAAGTCGGCGGCCTTCATACCGCGCGCCTCGAACGCCGCCTCGAGGGCGGCCGCCCGCCGCTCGACGGGCGCGGCCCCCCGGTGCTCGCCACTCTGGTCAGCCATGCTCGTCACCTTCCTGCGTCGGCCTCGGCCAGACGCACGCTCTCGGTGAGGCCTCGCTGCCGTGCTGGAGCATGCAGCGGCCAATCATGCGCCCTACTAGCGGACCATCTCCAGGGTGACCGCGGTGACGCCGTCCGACACGGCCAGGTCCTTCTTCACGACTCCCAGGGTCTCGTGCCAGAGCTGCAGCGTGTAGGTGCCGGGCGACACGTTCTCGAGTGCAAACTCTCGCCGTTCGTTCGTCACCGAATAGAAGGGATGCTCCGCCACCACGACCCAGGCCCGCGTCCATGGATGGAGGTCGCAGTCGATGCGAATGATCTCGGGTCGGCGGAGCGTGATTGGAATCGCCCGGCCCCTGGGTCCGGTTGAAGGTGGGGTTGTGCCCGCCGCTGGCGCTGTGGAGGTTGTGGCGGAGCCGGTCGCTGTTCAGGAACTCCACGGTGCCTCCGGCCGGCACCACGACCACGCGCGGAACGAATACGCACTGCTTCTCGTCCATCTGGACAGTCGGCGCCACACTCGGACGGTGCCTTTGATCGTCCCGGCACCGGAAAATCCGGCGCCGCCGCATCAGACGGCCAGACCCAGGAGTCCGGCGACAATGTTGGTAGTCGCGTGCATGACAATCCTCGCGTGTTGACCGCCTGAGGGCCATCGAGGTGCGGCGAGCTTAGCGCCCGCGGTGGCGACGGTCAAGAATCTCAGATTGATCTCTCCTGCTTTGATGGGTCGCCGAGCTGCGCCAGGGGGAGGGTCGAGTGATCCAATTGAGCGATTTAAAGTCCGCCAGACCCCGTCGGCGGGAGACAGCTCCGGTGTACCATCGCGGCAACAATATATGAGGATCCTGGTTACTTGCCTCGCGTTACTCGCCATCGGCTCGGCCGGGGCCGCTCCCGGCTGGGCCGAGGACAGCGACCGCCTGCGCTACTACCTCCACCTGCGCGGCCAGGACACCAACCCGGCGACCGACGTGCACGACCACTGGGGCGTCTCGCTCGGCGCCAACCTGGGCCGGTACTGGGGCGTGGAGCTGTCTGCCGACACCTACGAGCGATTCATCAGATTCGGCGGCCGGACCGTCGGTGAATACGGGGTCGGTGCCGTCGTTCCTCAGCTGCGCCTGCGCTGGCCCCTGTTCGACGATCGCTTGGTGCCGTACTTCGTCGCCGGGGTGGGTGTCGGGCTCGCGGAATTCAACGACCGGAAGCCTCCCGCCTACGGGATCCCCATCAAGGGCAAGGAGTCCGTATTTCCGGTCGCGACGGTGGGCGGTGGGTTGGAGTACTACTTCGCCGACAATCTCGCCCTCGGTTTCGAGGTCAAGTACGTCGCGGCGTCCGATCGGACCCTGAGCATCAATGGAACCCGCCACGAGCAGGCGGTGGACGGCATCCTCACGACCCTCGGTCTCCGGATGCTCTTTCCCGAGCTGCGACCCCCGCCGCCGCCCGGGGCGGGCGACGTGGTCCCGCTCCGCCTCTACGTAGGGCTGCGCTACGGCGGGGGCTTCCCAGAGAAGGACGCGTTCAGCGGCGGCGAGGTGCATCCTGAGCCGGCTGCCTGGTTTTCCTCCATCACGCAGTTCTTCGGCGGGGCGATCGGCCTGGACATCGGACGCTACCTCGGCGTGGAGATGGCGGCCGAAGGCTTCGAGGCGCGGCTGGACATCTCGGGGTTCGGGAACACGAGCGAGCTCGGGGTTGGATACTTCATCCCGCACGCGCGGTTTCGCTATCCGATCGCGGATGGGCGCCTGGTCCCGTACGTCCTTGGCGGCGTCGGCCTCAGCACGGTCAAGACCAACGACACCAAGAGCCCCGGCAAGACCGTCGACGTGGACGTGGAAGGCTACGGCATAGGAGCGGCCCTCGGCGCGGGCGTCGAATACTTCGTTGCCAGCAACATCGCCGCGGGCCTGGAGGCACGCTACCTGACCGCCCGCGGCCACACCGCCCGGATCGGCGGTGGTCCGGAGCGCGACGCCCACTACGACGTCGTCGCCGTTACCTTCACGCTGCGCGTGTTCCTGGCGGCATTCGGACGGTAAGGGGCGCAGCGGCCCGCAGCTGGATCACCGGGGCTTCACCGCTGCCCACGCCGCCATCGGCCTGCCCGCCACGGCGACGGTGCCACGCCGTAGCCGCGAGGCGCGAGCAGTGCGCTCTCAGTCCGCTAACGCGTGAAACCCGAGGGCCAGGAGGTCGAGTGGTGCAGCCCTTGACACCGCCGGCGACGGCCAACATCCTGGCTCGCGTGCCGGGAGGTTGGGCCTGACGAATGAGCGACTGGGGCGCGGTGACGAGACCGATTCCCGTCCCCAACGAGGGGACGAAGCCCTTCTGGGAGGCGGCCAAGCGGGGGGTGCTGGCGCTGCAGCGCTGCCAGGCGTGCGGGCACTTCCAGCATCCGCCGTACGCGACTTGCGTGAGCTGCATGGCCATCGACCTCGCCTTCGAACCCGTCAGCGGCAAGGGCGCCATCTACGCCTACACCGTCATGTACCACGCCGGTGACCGGCGCTTCGCCGCGGCCGTTCCCTACGCCAGCATCGTCGTGGAGCTCGACGACGCCCCCGGCGCGCTGCTGGCCGCCAATCTGCTGGAGGCTCCGTACACGGAGGCGAAGGTGGGGCGCCGCGTGGAGGTGGTCTTCGAGCGGCTGAACGACGACATCACGCTGCCGCAGTTCCGCCTGGCGCCCGACGTGCAGTAGTCCCAAGGAGATCGACTGCATGTGGGAGCAGCGGTGCAAGGTCGCGGTGAGCGGCGTGGGTTTCTCCCGGGTGACGCGCTCGGCAGAGGTCCCCCTGGCCGCGCACGCGCTCGAGGCGGTCAAGGGGGCCGTGGAAGACTCCGGGCTCACCATGGCCGACATCGATGGGCTGGCGACGTATCCTGAGCTGCCGGCGACGGGGCACGCCGTGGTGGACGGCGTCACCATCGTCTCGGTCAACTGCATGATGGCGATGCTGAAGCTGCCGAACCTCAGCTGGCACGTGCAGGTCGAGACCGTGAACATCGGCGGCGCCGTGCAGCAGGCCGTCAACGCGCTGCTCGCCGGCGTGTGCAAGTACGCCGTGGTGTGGCGGGCGATGCACAACCCCAAGGGCACCTACCAGAACCTGCCGGGCACGTACGCGCAGGGGGCGACGCAGTTCACCGCACCGTACGGGTTCGGCGGTCCGGGCCAGGGCATGGCCGTCGCGTACACCCGCTGGCTGGAGCGGCACGGACAGAACCGGGAGAAGATGGCCACGCTGGCCGTGACCCAGCGCCGGCACTCGCACCTGAATCCACACGCCTACTTCTACAAGGTGCCGCTCACGCGCGAGGACTACCTGAATTCCCGGATGGTCGCGTACCCGTTCTGCCTCTACGACTGCGACATCCCCGTGCAAGGGGCGGTCGCCATCGTGCTGACCACCGCCGACCGCGCTCGCGATCTGCGGCCACGCCCCGCCTACATCGCGGGCTATGGTCAACGGCTGGCCTTCGAGGTGACGGGGCGCATCGGGAGCCTGAGCAGCTACATGGATGGCGGCCGCAGCTCTTCGCGTCTCACCTGGGAACGCTCGGGCTTCTCGCCGAAGGACGTCGACGTGGCGCAGATCTACGACGGCTTCTCCGCCTCGGTCATCTACGGCCTCGAGTCCTACGGCTTCTGCAAGGAGGGCGAGGCGCTGGACTTCATCCAGGACGGACGGATGGAGCTGGACGGCCAGCTCCCGCTGAACACCTTTGGAGGTAGCCTGGGCACGGGGCGCATCCACGGCCTCTGGCACATCATCGAGGGGGCGCTGCAGGCGTCGGGGCGGGCGGGGGAGCGGCAGGTCAAGGACGTCAACGTCTCGTTCGTCGGCGCCAGCGCACCCATCGTGCAGGGGACCACCTTCATCTTCGTCAACGAGCCCTATTGACCGCTCCGACCGTGGTCGTTCCTAACGTCTAGATCAGTTTCGGGCCGATCGCGTCGAGGTCGAGGGACTCGACGAAGTCGGGCTTCGTGTAGAGGGTCTTCAGCGCGGACTTCGTGATGGCCTTCAGGGCACTCGTGGCGATGGCGTTGCCGTTCCCGGCCACCCACGCGCTGTCCCACAGCATCGCCAGCACATTGGCGCCGTCCGCCATCGTGTCGATGGTTTTCGTCCCGAACTTGGTCCACAACCCGTCGAGCACGGCCGCGGACTTTCCTCCTCCCAGCCCGATGTACTCGTTGATCAAAGCACTCGGCGGCACCCGGGCGGCGCTGCGGTCCATCAGCTTGACGATCGCGACGGCCGCTTCGTGTCCGTTCGCGACCCGCGGTAGGGCGGCGAGCTGGGGCACCTTGGTGCCGAGGCCGGCCAGGAGACTCACCGACTTGCGATCGATCATCGAGGACTCATAGGCCGAGTGGATACCCATCCCGGGCCAGATCTGTTTCGTGCCGGGCGTGCCATCGCGATGCGTCATCGGGACCGTCTGGATCTGATCCTTGAATCCGTCCGCGAACATCGACCCGTGCAGGGGCTGACAGGCATCGCCGACGTAGTGCGAGACGATGCCGGCGGCGCAGACGAATCGGCTGAGCTGCCTGGTCTTCACGGCGGCGACCATCGCGTCGAAGAACTGCCAGACACGAAACGGCAGCAGCCCACGGCTCGCCGACTGCGTGTGGCCCAGGCTTGTGTAGAACGCCCGCCAGAAGGCGACGCTGACGTTGGCGGGGTCGGCCAGTGACAGCATGCGGAGCGTCTTGCCGTCCGGGCGGGGCTCGTCGATATCAGCGAAGTGCGTTGGGTGCTCGGGCCCCTTGCGCGGGACCGGGTCGCGGCCGCCGTCCACGGAATTCTTGAACTGCTTCCAGATGACGTCGGGCACGTCGGCAAGCGGCACGAAGCTGCCGGCCTCCTTTGACTCGCGCATCTGCTCCGCCAGCGTCTCCGGATCGATGCCCGACACGTCGAAGCTGATGCGCGCTCGGTTGAGCGACATCAGAGTCTTCACCTTCGCGATGCGGACGGCGTCGATCGCGAAGGTGGCGATGCTGTAGTGTCCGGTGACTCCCCAGAACGGCGTGGCGCCGACGTTGTGCTCACGCACGAGCTCCACGTCCAGCCGACGGCAGACAGTGCTCAGGCTCGTGGCCAGGGCAAAGCTGAGCGGCTGTTCGCCGGCCCCACTGATCAGGGTCTGGGCCCCCCACTCGATGGCCAGCGGCCGCGGAGGCACCGTGTCGGTGGCCGGCAGGTGCCAGACCGTCCCGGAATCGCCGGGCAGGGTCTGGCTCGTCGACGTGGGATCGGGAGCGATCAGGAAATCGGCGACGTAGTCGTAGCCGCCGACCGACTTGTAGCGATAGAAGAGCGCCTTGATCTTTCCGCGCAGCTTGCCGGACGCGGCTCCATACGCCACGACGTCCTGGTCGATCAACCGCAGGCTGATGTTCTGTTCGCTGAGATCCGCCAGCTCGCCGATCGGGCCCAGGCCGTAGACCTGCGAGGTCCAGTCGTTCACGTCGTTTACGTCGATCAGGCCGACGTCGACGTTGAGGAAGGTCCGGTTGCCCGGATACTGCGGGTACGCCTCGCTGAACGGCAGGCGGGTCAGCTGCTTTTCGCTGGAGCGTCCGATCTCCACCCGGGTGCCGCGCAGCTCCGTGAAGACCGAGGCGCCGGCGGGGCCGGTAACGTGGCGGTTGCTGAGCGCGTAGGTGCTGTGGCCGTCGGTGACCAGGCAGCCGACACTGGCCACGCGCTCCTGCCCCTGCACGTCACACACCAGGGGGAAGCCGCCGCCCACGGCCGACGTCGGCCAACTCAGCCGCGCGAGCGGTGCCGGCGGAGCGCTTCGCGGATCGACCTTCATCACGCAGACCGGCACCACGCGGCCGTCCGGCATGTAGAGCGCGGGCGGGATGATGTGCCGCGGATTGAGCCGCTTCGTCGTGCCGAAGTCGCTGCGGCGAATCCACTCGGAGACGAAAACCAGGATGCACGGCCACGAGCTGTCCTGGACGCTGGAGTTCGCGAAGGTGCGCTCACCCTTGGACCGCTGCTCGTCCCGCGCACGATCCTTCGGCGACATGTTGCGATAGGACTTTGGGTCCTGGGCGCGCCGGAAGAAGAGCCCGATCGCCGTCCCGACGACGTTGCTCTTGTGGAGGAGGTGATTGTGGTAGAGATCCCGGGCCTCGAGGAGGTCCTTGACGGAGAGGGCGAACAGGTTCTGGGTCGTCTCGAGCAGATCCTGCGGCGGGCGCGGAGTCCGAGGTAGGGTGGCTGTCATGGGGCGCTCCCGTAGTACGACACTCGAGTCACGGCATGCGCTTGTCCCCGACCAGATCCGCGCCGTCCACCGGGCGGGTTCGCCAGTGATCCGCCGAGCGTCGTCGAACCCGCCAGGGCGATGTCGTTGGTCGCATCGACGCGCGTCGTGTCACGCGTTTACCCCTCTCGCCAGGTGGTCACACTGCTCAACTGCCCAGCGTCGCTGCGCACCGGGATGCGCAGCGTGGCGCGCTCAGCGGGTGGGCCCCTCCGGTCCCACCCGTGGGAAGCACGCTTCGCCTTCGAACTCGTCCTCGCTCGGCGTGCACACGTCGCCGGATTCGTCGAGGCTCGCTTCGATGCTTGATGGGGCAGCGGGCATCGCGACGAATCTCGCCAGCCCCAGGACGAGTAGCCCGGCCATTGCGAGCGCGCCGACCGGGATGAGCGCCAGCGCCCACGGTATCGGCGTCTTCCGACCGGCGTTGGTCGCGGCTCGCTCGATCGCTGAGCCGCGGGCCGGCGCGTTGTCATCCCTCGCGTTCCCGGGGCACGAGCCGCGGAGCGGCGCACTCGCCGAGCCGGCCCGACTGCTCATCACGTCGGCCGAGCGTGGCCGCGGGGTTTCTCGTCTTCCTCACCCCGAGGCTGCTGAGGGTCCTCGCCGCGCGGGCGCTCGTCTTCCTGGCCGAGCGCGGCCTGGGCGCGCTCGCCTGCGACCAAGGAGCGAACACTGGCGGTCGGTGCCAGCGCCAGCACGAGCACCGCGAGCCCGGAGACCATCACCGTGCGATACGGGCCAGTTCGGCTAGTCATCGTCAATCCCCTTGGTTTGAAGTGAGCGGCTCTCGCGTTCCGCCGGGCCGGCCCGGCTTCCATGCTCGTCGGCGTCGGCACCCATGAGTGGCAAGGGGCGTGCCGTGGCCGCCACCGGCGAAACGCGAGTAAAACCAAGGGGGACCGACGATTCGCGGCTGGTCAGTGCGTGGTCAACGCTGGTCCGGACCCTGGTTCGGGCAGAAAACCCTTCGGGCAGAACACCCTACGGGCTCACTGCCCGGGGCCAGGCTGTCGGGCGCGCCGGGCCGGCCTCAGCGCCGGCTGGTGGGTAGCTGGTCGAAGGGCGCCTCGCGGTCCACGCGGATGTCCTGGGGTAGCCCCAGGACACGCTCGGCGATGATGTTCTTGAGGATCTCGTCGGTGCCGGCGGCGATGCGGCTCCCCGGCGAGGACAGCAGCGACTCCTGGAAGGCCGCCCGCATCGGGGCCCAGTCCTTGTCGGTCACGACGCCGCCCATGTCCAGCAGGTCGAGCGCGAAGGACGCCATGTCCTGGGACTTGGCGGCGTTGACCAGCTTGCCGATGGCGTTCTCTGGCCCCGGGGTGTCGCCGCGGCTGAGCGCGGTCATGGTGCGGAAGCGCGACCAGCGCACGCCCTGGGTGCGCACGTAGTAGTCGGCCAGCCGCTCGCGCACCGCCGCGTTGGCGATGGCCGGCCCATCCTCCAGCTCGACCGTGCGAGCCAGCGCGAACAGCTCCTCGAAGTCGGGGCCACGCAGCTCGCCGGAGGTCAGGCGCTCGTTCATGAGCGTCGTGATGGCCACGCCCCAGCCCTGCCCCACGGCGCCCAGCCGCTGGCTGTCCGGAATGCGGACGTCGGTCAGGTAGACCTCGTTGAAGTGCGACTGTCCGGAGATCTGCCTGATCCGCCGAATCTCGATCCCCGGCGACTTCATCGACAGGAAGAAGAACGTCAGGCCCTTGTGCTTGGGCGTCTTGGGGTCGCTGCGCGTGACCAGGATGGCGTGATCGGCCCAGTGCGCGCCCGAGGTCCAGATCTTCTGGCCATTGATGACCCACGAGTCGTTATCGCGGACGGCCCGCGTGCGCAGCCCGGCCAGGTCGGAGCCGGCGCCCGGCTCCGAGAAGAGCTGGCACCAGACCTCTTCGCCCCGCAGCGCGGCCGGCGCGAAGCGGCGCCGCTGCTCCTCGGTGGCGTAGGCGAACAGAGTCGGCATGCACATGCCGAGGCCGATCTCGAAGTAGCCGCGGGGAACGAGGTAGCGCGTCTCCTCCTGGGCGAGGATCACCTGGAAGATCGCCGGCGCCTCGCGGCCGCCGTACGCCTTGGGCCAGTGCAGCCCGGCCAGCCCCGCCTCGGCCCGCTTGCGCTGGAAGTCCTTGGCGCGCTCCAACCCCTCGCGATCGGGATAGCGGCTCTGCCACGTCTCGAAGGCCCCGCGCCGGGGCTCGGTGTGGCGCTCGAGGAACGCGCGCGCCTCGTTGCGGAAGCCTGCTTCGTCGGGCGTGTCGGTGAAGTCCATGCGTGTGCCTTTAGCCGGCACGCGTCTCGAGGCGCGTGATCAGGAGGTCTTTCCAGCGGCGCGCGCTGCCGAGGCCGAGCCCGGTCAGCTTGGCCCGACGGTAGTGCAGGTGACAGTCGAACTCCCAGGTGAAGCCCATGCCGCCGTGCGTCTGGATGTTCTCCTTGGCGGCGTGGAAGTAGGCCTCGGTGGCGCTGACGCGGGCGGCGGCGGCCGCCACCGGCAGCTCGGCGGCGTCGGTCGAGAGCGCCCAGGCGGCGTAGTACGCGTTGGAGCGCGCCAGCTCGACGCCTACGTACATGTCCACGAGCTTGTGCTTGATGGCCTGGAACGAGGCGATCGGCCGCCCGAAGGCGAAGCGCCCCATGGCGTACTCGCGGGCCATGTCGAGCGCGGCCTGGGCGCCGCCGACCTGCTCGAAGGCGACGAGCACCGCCGCGCGGTCGAGCACGCGCTCCAGCAGTGCGGAGCCGGCCGTACCGAGCGGCTCGGCCGCCGCGCCGTCGAAGGCCAGGCGTGCGTGCGAGCGCGTGGGGTCCACGGTGGGCATCGTCTCGCGGGAGACGCCAGGGCCGGCGAGATCGACCAGGTGCAGGGAGAGATCGCCCGCGCCGTCGGCGCGGGCCGCCACGATGGCGACGTCCGCCACGTCCCCGTCGGCGACCGGCGCCTTCGTGCCGCTGATACGCCCGGCGGCCGCCCGCGTCTTCACGGCGCGCGGCGTGGGCGCCCCGGCCCCCTCGGCGAGAGCCAGGCAGCCCACGACCTCACCGCTTGCGATGCGGGGCAGCCACTTCCGCTTCTGCGCCTCGCTGCCGGCCAGCAGGAGCGCCTCGGCGACGAGGTACACGGTGGACGAGAAGGGGATAGGTGCCACGCTCCGCCCCAGCTCCTCGGCGATGACGCATAGCTCCAGGTAGCCGAACCCGGCGCCGCCGTACGTCTCGGGGATGGCCGTGCCCGTCCACCCCATCTCCGCCACGCCGCGCCAGAGATCGCGGTCGTACGGCTCGTCGGTATCGAGGATGCGGCGTACGCGGACGGAGGAGGCGTGCTCGCCAAGGAACTTCCGCGCCTGGTCGCGCAGTGCCTTCTGGTCGGTCGAGAAGTCGAAGTTCACGGGGCTCCTCCGGAAGTCAGTAGACCACGGGCGTGCGCGACGGCGTGCGGGCGCCCGCCCGCACCGTCGCCACCGCCGCCGCGAGGTCGGCCAGGTACTCGTCGACGATCGGTGCGTGGACGGGCGTGAGCATCAGGTGGATCCCCGGCGGCTTTCGCACGCGGCCCACTGACCAGCGGCGGGCGGTCATCGCGTCGGCGACGGCGTGGATGTCGCAGTCCTCGGCGCCGTAGGCCACCGCCCACAGGTCGGGCTCGCCCCAGACATGAAGGCCGTCGATGCGGGCGAGCCCCGCCACGAGGCGTTCGCGTGCCCCCATGACCGTGGCGGCAATCCGCCGGTAGCCCTCTCTGCCGAGGAAGTGCATGACCGCCCAGGCGGCGGCGATGGCGCCGCCCGGCCGCGTCCCCGCGAAGGTGGGCACGGCGTAAAGCCCGGTGGGCCAGTCATTGAACTCGTAACCTCCGCAGGCCTCGCGCGCGGCGTCCCCGTAGAGGATGACCGAGGCGCCCTTGGCCGCATAGCCCGACTTGTGGAGATCGGCGGAGAGCGAGGCCACGCCGGGCAGGTCGAGGCCGAACGCCGGCACCGGGTAGCCAAGCTCCCGCACGAAGGGGCCGAGGACACCGCCCACGCAGCCGTCCACGTGAAGCCAGAGGCCGCGTTCTTCCGCCAGCGCGCCAAGCGCAGCGACCGGGTCCACGAGGCCCAGCGAGTAGGTGGGCGCCGAGGCATAGCACATGACGGTGCGCGGCGTGACGGCCGCCGCCATCGCCGCCACGTCGGCGCGATAGTCGGCGCCGGTCGGCACGCGTACCACGCGCATGCCGAGGTAGTGCGCCGCCTTGTCGATGGCCGGGTGCGCGGAGAACGCCGCTACGATCTCCGGGGCGGTGACATCGGGGCGATGCTGCCGCGCCCACTCGCGCGCCGCGTGAGCGGCCAGGAAGATGCTCTCGGTGCCGCCCGCGGTCATGTGGCCCTTCACCGACGCGTCACCGCCGAGGAGGCCGGCGACCATCCCGACGACGTCGGACTCCATGCGGCGCAGGCTCGGAAACACGCGCATCCCGAGCCCGTTCTCGGTCATGAAGAGCCCGTACGCCTCGCGGGCCACCGTCTCGACGGCCTCGTCGGCGTGCCACACGAACGCGGCGTGCCGCCCGCGACGCCAGTCGAGGTCGTCGCCTTTCAGATCGGTCATCTCCCGGGAGAGCTCGTCCCAGGGCCGGCCGCGCTCCGGAAGCCGTGCAGTCATGCGCGAAGGTCACTGGGCTGCGCGAGCGCGCCGGCGCCCGGCGCGAACTGGCCCTCCAGGAGTCGCCCGGCGCCGGGCACCGACGCCGTCACGCCGAGCGCGCGCAGGCCGAGCCAGAGCGTCGCCTGGTTGGAGGTCACCACGGGCTTGCCCAGCTCGCTCTCGAGCCGCTCGATGATCGCCGCCGTCGCGAGGTTCGTGCAGGAGATGAAGAGGCCATCGGCCTCCGGGCGGTCGGCCTTCAGGGCCAGCCGGGCCGTGTCCTCCGGGTCGATGCGGGGGATCGCGTGACTGTCTTCCTCGCGGAAGCTCTCCAGGCTCACCGGCTCGAACCCCAGCTCGCGGAAGAACGCCATCTCGCGCGCGTTGATCTCGTCCGAGTAGGGTGTGACCACCGCCGGACGTCGGATACCGAGCGCCCGCAACGCGGCGGCGACGGCAGTGCTGGTGGTGGACGCGGGCGCCCCTGAGGCGCGGGCGATCTGCTCGCTGATCCCGCGATCGAAGCCACCCGTCTCCAGCGAGCTGCCGCTGGTGCAGGCGTAGAGCACGACGTCAGGCTGAGCCATCGCCAGCCGCGCGCAGTCGTCGTCGAGGCGCGTCAGCATCTCGCGCAGGTCGTCGGGGGTCAGCCGGGCGCGCCGGCGCCACATCCGGGCGGCGTGGATGGTCACGCCCGGGGGCGCCCAGCCATTGAACTCCGGCTCGACGGTGACGTTCACCGGGGGGATGAGCACGCCGATCCGCGACATGGCAGCGACTCTATGCGTCGCCGGAGCCACGGTCAAGCCGCCGACGCGCGTGCTACGCTTGCCCGACATTGCCCCGATCGGGGCGAGAGGAGACCGTGATGGCTTCCCAGGTTCGATCGCCTCGCGCGCTGGCACGCACCGCCCGCTGGTCCGAAGCCGGGTCGAAGTCTGCCGCGCTGTTCGCCCGCGCCCAGGGCGTGCTGCCCGGCGGCAACTCGCGCACCACGGTCTACATGGCCCCCTATCCGCCCTACGCCGCCGCTGGCGAGGGCTGCTGGGTCACCGACGTGGAGGGCGACCGCCGCCTGGACTGCCTGAACAACTACACCGCGCTCATCCACGGCCACGCCCATCCGGCCATCGTGGAGGCGGCGACGCGACGGCTCGCCCTGGGCGCCTCGTTCCCGATGCCCACGCCCGAGGAGATCGACCTCGCCGCGCTGCTCTGCGAGCGACTGCCCTCGGCCGAGCGCGTGCGCTTCACCAACTCCGGCAGCGAGGCGGTGATGATCGCGCTCAAGGGCGCGCGCGCGTTCACCAACCGCGCGAAGATCGCCAAGTTCGAGGGCGCCTACCACGGCTCCTACGACTACGCCGAGGTGAGCCTGGCCTCCACACCGGAGAACTGGGGCAGCCTGGCCGCGCCGGCCAGCACGTCGTACTCGAAGGGCACACCACCTGCGGTGCTGGACGACGTCGTGGTGCTGCCCTTCAACCACACCGAGCAGGCGGTCGCGCGCATCGAGCGCGAGGCCAAGCACCTGGCCGCCGTGCTGGTCGATCCGGTACCCAACCGGGTCGGGCTGGTGCCGGCGCGCGTGGAGTTTCTGAAGGCGCTGCGCGAGGTCACACGCAAGCACGGCATCGTGCTGATCTTCGACGAGGTGATCTCGTTCCGGGTGGGCTATCACGGAGCCCAGGGCGTCTTGGGCGTCACCCCCGACATGACCACGCTCGGCAAGATCATCGGCGGCGGCTTCCCGGTCGGCGCGGTGGCGGGGAGTGCGGAGGTCATGGCGGTCTTCGATCCCACGCGCGGGGGGCCGCCGGCGGCACCGCATGGCGGGACGTTCAACGCCAACCCGGTGACGATGGCGGCGGGGTTGGTGGGGATGCAGCTGCTGACGCGTGAGGCCTTCGGGCGGCTGGACGAGCTGGGCGGCAAGCTACGCGCGAGTCTCGACGACTGCTTCAAGCACGCGGCCGTGCCGGGGCGGGTGTCCGGGCTGGGATCGCTGTTCCGGCTGCACGCGGTGGATCGAGAGCTCTCCGACTACCGGAGCACGCGGACCACGGCAGCGGAGAGCGAGCGCCTGGTGAGGATCGTGCGACGGCTGATGGAGCACGGGGTGCTGATGTCGATCACGGGGCTCGGCTGTGTGTCGACGCCGATGGGGGAGCCGGAGCTGGAGGGGCTGGTGGAGACGTTCGCCGCCGTGCTGGAGATGGAGCGCAGCACGTAGCGCCGTGAAGTCGTACGGCTGGGTCGTGGTCGGCGTCTCCGCCACCGTGAACTCGCTCGCCTGGTCGGTTCGCTCGACGTTCGCCGTCTTCTACGTGGCGCTCCTGGGCGAGTTCGCCTGGCGACGTGGCGAAGCCGCGCTCGGCTACTCGCTGAGCTGGCTGCTGCTCCTCGTGTTCTCGCCCCTGGCCGGTTGGCTCTACGACCGCTGGGGCGCCAGGCTCCTGGTGCCGGCCGGAGGCCTCCTCCTGGGACTGGCCCTCGCGCTGACCGGTCGCGTGACGACGCTCTGGGAATACTATCTCGCCCTCGGTGTTCTCGGCGGAGCGGGGATTGCCTGCATCCAGGTTCCGGCCGCCACCATCGTCAGCCGCTGGTTCCTTCGTTCGCGTGGTGCGGCGATGGGCATCATCAGCGCTGGCGCCTCGGCCAGCGCCATCGTGTTCTACCCGGTGAACACCTACCTGGTCGCCGCATTCGGCTGGCGCACGGCGCTGGCGCTCTTCGGCCTCCTCGTCGCCGTCGTGACCATCCCACTCGCCGCCCTCTTCTACCGTGACCCGCCCGAGTGCTCCGATGGCCGGAGCGGGGCAGCCCACGATCGGAGCCCGGATGACGCCGATGACTGGACACTGAGCCGGGCGCTCCGCAGCATCCCCTTCTGGGCGGTATTCGGGATGTGGGGGTTCGGCGTGATCGGCTATCAGATCGTGACGACGCACCAGGTCGCTCACGCGCTCGATCGGGGCTTCAGCGCTGCCACGCTCGGCTGGGCGTTTGCGTTGGGGGGCGCCTGCACGGTTGCGGGCAACGTGATCGGCGGCATCCTCTCCGATCGCTGGGGCCGTGAGTGGGTGTTCGCGCTCGGCTCGGTCATCGGGATCGCTGGCATCGGCTGTCTCGGCTCGGTCGCCGGTCCCGGCGACCTCCTGCCCCTGCTCGGCTACGTGGCGTCAGGGGTGGGGTTCGGGATGCGCATTTCCCTCTTAGCGGCCATCCCGGCCGACCTCTTCGCGGGGCGGCATCTGGGCGTCATTCTCGGGGCGGCCCAGGGCGGCGGTGGACTCGGAGGCTTCATCGGACCGTTCCTCGGAGGTTGGCTCTTCGACCTCACCGGCAGCTATCAGGTTGCGTTCGCAGTCGCCGCGCTGGCCATCGCCGCGTCGGCCGTGGCCGCCTGGGTCGCGGCTCCGCGCAGAGCTCGGGCGCCGAGGCCCGCCACCAGCCGGACCGGTTCCTGATGCACGGGGCTCCGCATGTCGGCGACAATCCCCGGGCGGGCGGCCGAACGCCGCCGGCGAGGAGACGAGCATGACATCGACCACCACGGCACCGGCCGCGACCGCACATCCGCTGGATCCGCTCACGCCGCCGAGATCGAGCGCGCCTGGGAGATTTTGACCGCCGAGCGGTCACCCGGTCCGAACAGCCGGGTGATCTTCATCATGCTGCACGAGCCGGACAAGAAGGTCGTGCTCGGGCACCGACCCGGCGACGCCGTGGAGCGCGCCGCCTTCGTGGTGCTCGTGGACGGCGCCACGGGCAGAACCCACGAGGCGGTCGTCTCGCTGTCCCGGGGCCGGGTGCTGTCCTGGGAGCACCTACCCGGTGTGCAGCCCGCCATCGTGTTCGACGAGTTCGTCGAATGCGAGGCGGCAGTGCCGGGCCGACCCCCGCTGGCAGGAGGCCATGCGCCGCCGCGGGGTAACGGACTTCAGCCTCACGATGGTGGACTCGTGGTCGGCCGGCAACTTCGGCTTTGCCGACGACGAGGGCCGCCGGCTCGTGCGGGCGCTGACGTGGGTGCGCCGGCATCCCGACGACAACGGCTACGCGCGGCCCGTGGCCAATCTCCTGACCGTCGTGGATCTGAATGCGATGCAGGTGGTCGAAGGTCGAGGACGGCGGCGTCGTGGCCCTGCCGCCGGAGGACGCCAACTATTCCCCGGACGTGACGGGCGCGCGGGCCGGATCTCAAGCCGATCGAGATCCGGCAGCCCGAGGGCCCGAGCTTCGAGCTGCGTGGCCACGAGCTCACCTGGCAGAAGTGGCGGATGCGCCTGGGCTTCACGCCGCGCGAGGGGCTGGTCATTCACACCGTGACCTACGCGGACCAGGGACGGGAGCGGCCCATCCTCTACCGCGCCTCCGTCGCCGACATGGTGGTGCCCTACGGCGACCCGCGGCCGACCTACTTTCACCGCAACGCCTTCGACGTGGGGGAGTACGGCATCGGCACCCTCGCCAACGCCCTCGAGAACGGGTGCGACTGCCTCGGGGAGATCCGCTATCTCGACGCCGTGGTCAACGATAGCCGGGGCCGCGCGGTGGCCCTGCCCAATGCCGTGTGCATCCACGAGGAGGACGACGGGATCCTCTGGAAGCACGTCGACTGGCGCCGTACCAACTACACCGAGGTGCGCCGTTCCCGCCGCCTCGTCGTGTCGTTCATCGCCACCGTGGGCAACTACGAGTACGGGTTCTACTGGCGCTTCTACCAGGACGGGACCATCGAGCTCGAGGTGAAGATGACCGGCATCATCTCGAACGGGGCGGAGCCGCCCGGGGTGAAGCCCCCGTGGGGCGAGCTGGTGGCGCCCGGGGTCTACGGGCCCATCCACCAGCACTTCTTCAACGCCCGCCTCGACATGATGGTGGACGGCATGGAGAACTCGGTGTACGAGGTGAACACGGTGGCCGATCCGCCCGGCCCGGACAATCCGCATCACAATGCCTTCCGCGCCGAGGCGACGCTGCTCGAGCTCCGAGGCCCGCGCCGCGCGCATCATCGACCCGCTGCGCGGCCGCTTCTGGAAGGTCGTGAACCCGTCCGTCCGCAATCGCCTGGGCGAGCCGGTGGCCTACAAGCTGATGCCCGGCGACAACGTGCTGCCCTTCGCGGGGCCGGAGGCCGCCGTCACCAGGCGCGCGGCCTTCATGACCCGGCATCTCTGGGTCACGCGCCACGATCCCCGCGAGCGTTACGCGGCGGGCGACTACCCGAACCAGCACCGGGGCGGGGCCGGGCTCCCGGCCTACGTGCAGGACGACGCGCCGCTGGAGAACACGGACGTCGTCCTCTGGTACACGTTCGGAGCCCATCACATCGTCCGCCCCGAGGACTGGCCGGTGATGCCCGTCACGACCATCGGCTTCATGCTCAAGCCCACGGGCTTCTTCGATCGGAGCCCCGCCCTCGACGTGCCCCCACCGACACCTCACTGCTGCGCCACCGGCGGCTGTACCGCACCGTAACCCAACAAGCGAGGGATCCCATATGAGCGCAGCCCGCAAACAGGTCGCCGTCGTGGTCGGCGCAACATCCAAGTGGCAGGCCGATGGACGCAACACCAAGCTGGCGCACGGCAAGGTCCTCGACGACCGCGACGTGCCCGTGGGGGTCCGCTGGGGCGTCGGCGGCGCCATCGCCCAGAAGTTCGCCCAGGAGGGGTTTCTCGTCGTCCTGACGACCCGCCAGGCCGCCAATGCCGCGGCGCTGGAGAAGGCCATCATCGAGCAGGGCGGTCAGAGCATGATCGTCGAGCTGGACCTGGTGTCGCGCGAGTCCATCTCGCGCGCCTTCGCGACGATTCGCACCCAGGCGGGCGACCCGGAGGTGCTGGTCTACAACGCCGGCTACCTGGAGGGGCGTGACTTGCCGCCGGACAAGGAGCTGCTGGAGCACGTGCCCGTCGAGATCTTCGAGACGGCCCAGCACATCGCCAGCCGCGGCCCCTTCCTGGTCGCCCAGGAGGTCCTGCCGGCCATGCGCCGGCGTGGGGGCGGCTCCTTCCTCATCTCCAACAACCAGTTCTCATTGCGTGGGCGCAAGCGCCTGACCGGACAGTCGCTGTACTATCCGCGCGTGATGATGCGCACGCTGGCGCAGGTGCTCACGGAGGAGTACTCCGAGCACGGCGTCCACGTGGCGAATGTCGTGATCGACGGCCTCATCGACTCGCCCGGTACCCGTGCGCTTCCGAGAGCCCAGAAGAATCCCGAGATCGTGATGAATCCCGTGAAGATCGCCGACGCGTTCTACTACCTGCACACGCAGGACCGGTCCTGCTGGACGCACGAGCTGCAACTGACGCCGTTCTCGACCAAGCCGAGCTTCTGAGGGGGGCCAGCCATGAAGAAGGTGTTCGGTGTCGTGGTCCTCGTGCAGGTCCTCGTCATCACCGGCCTTTTCGCGGGCGGGGTGGCGCAATCGCGCCCGCCGATCAAGATCGGGTTCACCGCCGACCTCACGGGCATCGCAGCCCAGCCGGCCAAGGACATGGTGAACGGGTTCACCATGTACCTCGACGAGGTCGGGCATCATATGGGCGGCCGCAAGGTGGAGCTGATCGTCGAGGACAGCCAGGGGCGGCCCGACGTGGCCGTCGCCAAGCTCCGCAAGCTCGTGGAGCACGACCGTGTGCACATCACGGCCGGCGTGCTCTTCGGTCACCTGGGCTACGCGCTCGCGCCCAAGATGGAGGAATACAAGATCCCCTCGCTCATCACCGTCGCCGCCTCGGACGACCTCACCCAGCGCCTGAAGTACCGGTGGGTCGTTCGGACCGGATGGGCGTCGAGCCAACCGTCGCACCCCTTCGGCGAATACGCGGCCAAGACGCTCGGGTACAAGAAGGTCGCGGTCATCGGCTCGGACTACGCGTTTGCGTGGGAAGTCGTCGGCGGCTTCCAGAAGACGTTCGAGGAGTCGGGCGGCCAGGTCGTCCAGAAGCTCTGGGTGCCGCTGGGGGCGATGGACCTCGCCCCCTACGTCTCGAAGCTGCGGCGGGATGCCGACGCCGTGCTGACGATGGTGGCCGGCGCCTCCACGCTGCAATTCTTCAAGCAGTACCAGGAGGCCGGCCTGAGGGACCGGATCCCGGTGATCGCCGGCGGACCGGCCGTGGACGAGTCACTGCTTCCGTCGATGGGCGACGAGGTTCTCGGTACGATCAGCCCGCTCATCTACAGCGGCGCGCTCGACACCCCGGCCAACCGCCGCTTCGTGAAGGAGTACCGGGCGAAGTTCGGCAAGGTACCCTCCTATTTCGCGGAGACCAACTACACCAGCGGCAAGTGGATCGACGAGGCGGTCAAGGCCGTCAAGGGCAACGTGGAGGATCGGGAGGCGCTGCTGACGGCACTTCGGAAGGTGGAGATCGCCGACGCGCCGCGCGGACCGGTCAAGCTCGACGCCGCCGGCAATCCGATCCAGAACGTCTACATCCGCAAGGTGGAGCGCAACAAGGACGGCGAGCTGCAGAATACCGTCATCATGACGATCCCGGCCGTGTCCCAGTTCTGGAAGTACGGCCCCGAGGAATTTCTCAAGCAGCCGGTCTACAGCCGCGACTTCCCGGCGTGTCGAGCCTGCTGAGGATCAGACCGGTCGTTCGAAGTAGAACCGCGCCGCGCTCGCCTGGTTCTCGTAGATCGAGCCCTGGCGGGCGGCCGGCGGCAGCGGAAGCCGCACGGGAACCGACGTCACCCGGGGCTCCACGGTCGGCCGCCCACTCAGCAACCGGCGGTTGAAGTCGTCGAAGTCGGCGACACCGAGCAGCGGCCAGGCGTCGGCGGCGGCCACCTCGTAGAGCAGCAGATTGCGGCTGCGGTCGGACGTGTTGAAGGCCGAGCCGTGCAGCGCGCGCACGTGGTGAAAGGACATGCTACCGGCGCGGCCGGTCAGCGCCACCGCGCTGGCGGCCTCGGCCTCGATGTCCTCCGGGTTGACCAGGCCGCAGAAGCGGCCGTCCTCGCCGTGGTGATTCCAGATCGGCCCCTTGTGCGAGCCGGGGACGACCATCAGAGGCCCGTTCTCGAGGTCCATGTCGTCGAGCATCACGCCGATGGCCAGCATGTCGTCGTTGGTGTGGGGGTAGAACGCCCAGTCCTGGTGCCACTCCACCGGTGAGCCGTAGCGGGCCGCCTTCATGTTGAGCTTGGAACCTTGCAGTCTCAGATCTGGCCCGAGGAGTGCGACGAGAACCTCCATCACCGGTCCGCTGCGCACGACGGCATCGAAGGCCGGATGAACCTTGTGGGGCTGCTTGATGCGCCGGACCCTGGGCTCCGCTGGCGTGTGCCCGGGCTCGAGATCGTAAACCGCGGTGTGCGTGTCCACGGCTCCGGCCGCGGCCACGAGCTCGGCAATGATCTCGCGGAGCTCCGAGAGCTGCTGATGCCCGAGGAGATCAGGGACGACGACGAATCCGTCACGGCGGTAAGCGTTGTTCAGGGAATCGTGGGCCATGGCGGAAATCTTACCCCAGGACGTCCTTCTTGAAGCGTTCGAGCGTTCTCACGTGGTCCGTGGGCCTCGCCAGGCCGAGCCCCATCGTGTTGACGCAGAGATGCGTGACGCCGCGCATCGCGCGCCAGGCCGCCAGCTCCTTTGCGTGCTCCGCCGGGGGAACCTGGGCCAGCGCCACGCGTCCCTCGATGCCGAAGGCGGTCGGGTCGCGACCCGCCTCCCGGACGAAGCCGTGGAGTCGGTCGATCGTCTGCTGGGCGGCGGGGCCCGGGCGGAAGGTCTGCAGCGTGATCCAGCCATCGGCGAGGCGGGCCGCGCGGCGGAGCACCACCTCGCTCTCGCCGCCCATCCAGATGGGAATCGGCCGCTGGATGGGCAACGGGTTGATTCCGGCGTCGGGCACGCGGTGCCACCGCCCCTCGTAGGTCACCAGCTCGCGGGTCCAGAGACGCCGCATGACCTCGAGCTGTTCCTCGACCCGCTTGCCGCGATTCGTGAAGCTCTCGCCGAGCGCCTCGAACTCGACCGGGTTCCAGCCGACCCCGATGCCCAGGCGCAGCCGACCCCCCGAGAGGACGTCCACCGCGGCCGCCTGCTTGGCGACGAGCGTGGCTTGCCGCTGGGGGAGGATGACGATGCCCGTGACCAGCTCGATGCTCCGGGTGACGCCGGCGCAGAAGCCGAAGAGTACGAAGGGCTCGTGGAAGGCGTGCCGGTACGTGTACTGGCTGGTCCAGCCTCCCGGCCGGTCGGGGTTGGCGCCCACCACGCTGTCGAAGGCCAGGATGTGCGTGTACCCCATGGCCTCGACGGCCTGGGCGTAGTCGCGGATGACCGCCGGATCTTCGCCGATCTCGGTCTGCGGGAAGACGACGCCGATCTTCACGTGGCCTTGCTCGGCCCTCAGCGCCCCTTGAACGGCTTGGGGGCTCGCTTCTCCACGAAGGCGCGCGCGGCCTCCTGGAAGTCCTCGGTCAGGTAGAGCTTGAGCGGGGCCATCTGCATGGTGATCTCGCGCGCGAGCTGGTCCATGTACCAGCGGCGCGAGCGTACGGTGGCCCGCACGCTGAGGGGCGGATTCTGGCCCACGGCCCGGGCCAGCTCACGCGCGACCTCGAGATGCGTGCCCGCCGGCGCGACCCGATTGATCACGCCGGCGGCCAGGGCTTCCTCGGCGGTGAAGAACCGCCCGGTCAGCGCCACTTCGGTGCCGAACGCGCCGGCGCCGCGGAAGTGCATCAGGCCCCAGTACTTGGCACCGCCCAGCCCGCGCGGCGTCTCGGTGATCTGGAACTTCGTCCCCGCCTCGGCGACGATCAGGTCGGATTCGAGCACGATGCCCACGGCCAGGCCCAGCACGTACCCGTGAGGGGCGGCGATCACCGGCTTCCAGTTGACCGATTTCGTGAGCAGATCGCCGGAGTGGGCGCCGAATCCCTGCGGGCCGCCGAGGCGCTCGAACTCCTCGCGGGGGCGCAGCTGGCGCTGTCGCACATCGGCCCCGCTGGAGAAGGCGCGCCCGCGGCCGTGAATGATGGCCACGAAGGCCTCGGGGTCGGCGTCGAAGCGCCGCAGCGCATCTTGAAGCGCCATGACCAGCTCATCGCTGAAGGCGTTGAGCTTCTCGGGGCGGTTGAGCGTGAGCGTGGCGACGTGGTCATCGCAGGCGTATTCGACGAGCATGGGCGGTCTCCTTGAGCCTTTACCTGGCCCGCGGCGGCCACACTGGCTCGTGGTAGCCGAGCGGCACCGACGGCCGCGCCCAGCGCGGCGGCGTCTCCGAGAGCCGCAGCACCGGCGCGAGATGGTGCAGCCGGCCGGCCGGCGTCTCGCTCGTGGTCGACCAGCGCGCGAGCTCCGCCGGCGTGAACTCCTTGGGCACGTCCTTCAGAGCCTTCTCCGGCAGCTGCCCGCGATCCACGAGCCAGCGCCCCGTCTGCGCCAGCGAGATCCGTACGAGCCAGCTGCCGCCCTCGCGCACGCGCCGGGCCAGCGCGACGGCCGCGCCGAAGGCCATCAGGTAGCCGGTCAGGTAGTCGATCGCCGACACGGGATAGAACTGCGGGCCCGGCGCCGCCCCGGGAAACAGCTCGCCCTGGCGGGCGGTGATGCCGCTGACCGTCTGCACCACGGTGTCGAAGCCGCGGCGCGACGCCCACGGGCCGACGTGGCTGAAGGCGCACAGCGAGACGAACACGATGCCGGGCCGGAGCTTGGCCAGCGCCTCCGGTGAGAAGCCGCGATCGCCGAGCGTGCCGGGTCGATAGCCCTGTGAGAACACGTCGGTATCGCGGGCCAGTCCCCACAGGACGTCGACGTCCTTCTTCTGGCGTAGGTCCAGGTGCGCGGACAGCTTGCCGTGGCCGGTGTCGAACTCCTGGTGGCCGAGGTTCGGCAAGTGCGCGCCGGTGATCTTGAGCACATCGGCGCCGTGCTCGGCGAGGCTGCGGGCGCAGGTCGGGCCGGCGAGGACCCGGGTGAGGTCGAGCACCCGGATGCCCGACAGCGGACGATCGCCGTCCGGCAGCTTCTCCGGCGGGCTATCGCCGATCTTGACGATCTCCATGAGCGGCAGCGACGCGATGGCGGCGGCCTGCGGGTGCTTGGCCCACTCGTCCATCGTGCGCACCATGCCGCCGGCGCCCTTGGCGGCGATGATCGCCTCCTCCAGCTCCAGCGCGTCCCACTTCGCCACCGCCTGGCGCACCGCCTCGCGGTCCTCCGGCACGCCGAGGACGCGGAGGGCGGCCTCGCGGTGGTTCGGAAAGTTGCAGTGCAGGTAGCTCCACCGGCCGTTCCGGGCTGGATAGACGCCCATGATCGAGTTGCGCTCGGTCGACACCGTCGCCCCGTCGAGCTTCATGTAGTGGCCGCTGCGAAGCGAGGCGGTTGCCTGGCGCGTGTCGATGGCGACGTCCTGGCCGCGCCCGGTGCGCAGCGTCCACAGATCGGAGACGGCGAGACCAAGCGCCGCCAGCGTCGCGGCCGCGGTCTCGCCGATGCGGAACGACGTCGGCAGGATGGGATCGGTGCCACCGGTGATCTCGACCGCGCGGGCGCGGTCCTCGTCCCAGCCGGCGATCGGAAGAATCGTGCGCAGGGCTTCGTTGGTCATGGTCGTGATGGTAGGAGCGATCGCAGGCGGCTTCAAGGGGCGCTTTCGCCGCCCGCGGATCTCGGTTAGTCTGCACGCCGACGACCGTTCCCCACGGGAGAACACCATGCGCGTGACTGCTGCCGTCCTCTACGCCGTCAACAAGCCGTACTCGGTCGAGACCGTCGATCTGGACGGCCCCCGGCGCGGCGAGGTGCTGATCAAGGTGGCCGCCGCCGGCGTCTGCCGCAGCGACCTGCACTTCCAGAAGGGTGAGGCCACCATCGCCATGCCGGCGGTGCTGGGCCACGAGGGCGCCGGGATCGTGGAGAGCGTCGGCGAGGGCGTGACCACGGTCAAGCGGGGCGACCGGGTCATCTTGAGCTTCGTGCCCAACTGCGGCCACTGCCACTCCTGCGAGAGCGGCCAGCCCCACCTGTGCGACGAGCACGCGCGCACCAGCGGCAAGCTCTACGACGACACGTCGCGCCTGCACACGCTGGCCGGGCAGGACCTCACCCACATGGGCAAGGTGGCGTGCTTTGCCGAGTACGCGGTCGTGCCCGAGATGGGCTGCATCCCGGCCCCGGCCGCGCTCGACTTTCCGGAGCTGGCGCTCATCGGGTGCAGCGTCACCACCGGCGTCGGCGCCGCCGTCTTCAACGCGCGCGTGCCGCCCGGCGCCGCGGTGGCGGTGATCGGCTGTGGCGGTGTCGGCCTCAACGTGGTGCAGGGGGCGCGGCTGGCCGGCGCCACCACCATCGTGGCGGTCGACGTCAAGGACGCGGCGCTGGCCTTTGCGCGGAAGTTCGGGGCCACCCATCTCGTCAACGCGCGCACCGAGGACGCGGTGGCTCGCGTCCACGGCCTCACCGGCGGTGGCGCCCACTTCGCCTTCGAGGCGTACGGCAGCGGCGCCACCACGCGAATGGCCGTCGACATGCTGCGCAAGCGCGGCACCGCGGTCATCGTGGGCATCGCCCCAATCGGCGACACCGCAACCATCGAGCCGGTGGTGCTCGTGCGCGGCGAGAAGACCATCACGGGGACGTACTACGGCTCGGCCCATCCCCGCCAGGACATGCCACGCATCGCCGACTGGGTGGAGCGCGGCCGGCTCGACGTTGCCAGCCTCGTCACCCGCCGCTACGCGCTCGCCGACATCAACCGCGCCTACGAGGACATCGAGACCGATGCCGTCGGCCGCGGCGTGATCGTTTTTCCGTAAGAACTCGAGCCAAGGAGGGCCCGATGCATGCACTGGCACTCGTCGCGGGAATCCTCGTGACCGCGCTCATGACGGCCGGCACCGCCCAGGCGGCGACGTTCGTCTACGTCTCGAACGCCGAGGACGGAACCATCGGCATGTACACGCTCGGGACCGACGGCACGCTGCAGCCCGGCCCGCGCGTCGACGCCGGCAAGCCGGTGATGCCGATGAGTGTGAGCCCCGACAAGCAGTTCCTCTTTGCCGCGATCCGCTCCAAGCCCTTCACGGTGGTCAGCTACTCCATCGACCGCAGCACCGGCGCGCTCAAGCAGCTCTCCACCGGGCCGCTGGCGGACAGCCTCCCGTACATCCAGGTCGACCGGACCGGCCAGCACTTGCTCGGGGCGTCCTACGGCGCCCACCTGGTGAGCGTCAACGCCATCGGTAAGGACGGCAAGGTGTCCGAGCCCAGCCAGGTCATTCCGACCGCCCGCAACGCGCACTCGATCATCACCGATCGGACGAATCGCTACGCCTTCGTGCCCCACCTCGGCACCGACCAGATCTTCCAGTTCCGGTTCGACTCGAAGACCGGGAAGCTGACGGCGAACACGCCGCCGCTCGTGCAGATGAAGGCCATGAGCGGCCCCCGCCACATCGTGATGTCGCCCGACAACAAGTTCGCCTTCCTGCTGAACGAGCTGGTGGCGACGGTCACGACGCTGTCCCTCGACGCGGCGACCGGTCTGCTGACCGAGGTGAGCTCGGCCTCCGCGCTACCCGCCGACACCCAGCTGGTGCCGGGGGCGCCGCGCGGCGGCCCCGGACAGCGCGACGTCTCGAACGACATCTGGGCCTCCGACCTGCATGTCACGCCGGACGGCAAGTTCCTGTACGCCGCCGAGCGAACCAGCAGCTCGATCGGCGCCTTCAGCGTCGACGTCGCCACCGGCAAGCTGACCTATCTGTCGAGCACGCCGACCGAGAAGCAGCCGCGCGGCTTCCGCATCGATCCCAAGGGCCGCCACATGGTGGTGAGCGGCGAGAAGTCCGACACGATCTCCGTCTACGAGATCGACCGCGCCAGCGGCGCGCTCAAGCCCCTGCAGAAGTACCCGACCGGCAAGGGCTCGAACTGGGTCGAGATCGTCGCTTTCGAGTGAGGACATGGGGGGCCCTGAGGTGCCCCGTACCCCTGCTAGCCAACCAACCGCGCAGTGTCCGGTGGATGGCCCAGATCTGCCTATCTCGGCCTTCCCGGTTTCAACCTCCTCAATTGGACGGTTCCACTAACTATTAGTCAGGGTCCCGAGCAAGGAGGGCGCATGGTCCAGACCGGCAGCGCACAGGGAATCCAGGTAACCCTCCTCGGAACCGGGGCCCCAGTGCCGGCCATGAATCGATTCGGCCCTAGCATCCTCGTCGAAGCCGGCGGGCAGACATTCCTCTTCGATGCCGGCCGAGGTGCCATGCAACGCCTCGCCCAGCTCAGGGTTCGCTGGCAGGACGTCGATGGCCTATTCCTTACACACCTTCATTCGGATCACGTCGTTGGCTTTCCGGATCTCTGGTTGACAGGCTGGCTCGTAGGCTCGGGTCGCGACAGGCCACTTCTTGTCTGGGGGCCAAGGGGAACGAAAAGGATGATGTCGCATCTCGAGCAGGCCTACGACTTCGACATCCGGATCCGGCTGTATGACGATCGAACTGCGCCCGACGGCGTCGTTATCCTCGCCGAGGACATGAATGCGGGAGTGGTCTTCGAGAAAGGCGGATTGACGATCACGGCGTTCGAGGTTGATCACACGCCGGTCAGGCCAGCGTTCGGCTTCCGCGTGGACTACGGTGGTCGTTCCGTTGTGCTCTCCGGCGACACTCGTGTCTCGGAGAATCTCATTCGACACGCTCAGGGGGTCGATCTCCTCGTCCACGAGGTGGCGTCACCCGAATCATTTCAACGGGCGGGAGTCAGTCCCGAACGAGCCAAGCAGGTGATCGCGCACCACGTGACTCCAGAACAAGCGGGAGAGGTCTTCGCAAAGACAAAGCCAAGACTCGCCGTGTATTCGCACATCGTCCAGCCGGACGCGTCTGAACAGGATCTGATACCGCCGACGCGACGGACGTACTCCGGAGCCGTGGAGGTCGGCGAGGATCTTATGGTGATCGTAGTGGGAGAGAAAATCGAAGTCCGCCGATCGGGCCGCTCCTTGCACTAGGGTGTCGCCCACAGGCGGTTGCCGGCGCTCCACGATGAGCGTTGGACGGCCAGGGCCGTAGCGTGGCGTGGGAGCTGACGCGATGTCGGGCGGTCAGCGGGTGGCGTGGGCGGGGTTCCAACGATAAGGGGACTGAGCGATGACACGGCCAATCGACACATCAGCCTTCCACCTCGCGATTGCGGTGCGTGACCTTGAGAAGTCATGTGCGTTTTACCAGCGACTGTTCGCGATGACACCGACTCTGGAAACCGATGACGTCGTCCTCCTCACGACACCCGCACGACGTGAGCAACTCGCGCTCCAGCGAAAGCCGAACGTTACGATCGACGCAGACACGTGGAACCATCATGGTGTTCATTTCGGCTTCGTCGTCAGCGAGGAAGTGCTCAGTCACTCCGGGGATGCAATCCGACCGGCGGGAGGCGAGGTCGTCACTGAGGGCTCGCGTGCGATGGGACCGTACTTGTTCTTCAGGGACCCGGATGGCTACCTCGTTGAATTGTTTGTCGATCGCGGTTGGAGAGCCTGACAGCTCCCCGTTTCAGACGCGGGGCGGCATGATACCGCACGTTAGACAGACATGCGCGTGGCGTGGCACCCCTCCGCCCCTGGAGGGTTCGTGTCTCTGGCCTCATCCTGCCGGGCAGTCCCTGGCTGCGTCCCTCGCGAAAGGGAGAGTCCATGTCGGAGCCGAAGCCGGGCAAGCGCGAAGCCGCGGCGCCCCTCGTTCCGGCTAATCAGCTCGCCGGCAGGGGCTTCTCGGTCGGGTGGGCCGGAGCTTCCAGCTCGTAGGTATTCATGTTGTACGCGAGGACCGCGTAGCAGGCGATCAGGTTGGTCAGCGTCATGACGCCGCGCTGCCCGAAGCGGGCGGTGGCGGCGTCGAACGTCGGGCGGCTGACCTTGCGGGTCTGAAGCAGCTCGCGGGTGAAATTGACCACCGCCTGCTCCTCGGGATCGAGGTTGGCGGGCGCGCGTTTCTCCCGAATGCTGTCGATGACGTCGCCGCGAACGCCGATCTGCCGCGCGGCGGCGGCGTGGGCGTACCAGATGAAGGCGCAGCCCAGTTCCGCCGCCACCGAGATCATGACCAGCTCCTGCAGCTTCTGCGACAGGCTGGCCTCGTCGCGGAGGTAGGTGCGGAGCGCTTCCAGCCGCTGCGCCATCTCGGGCATGTGCACGAGGAGCGAGTACGGCCCGACGTTGGGCCGATTCTGACGGGCGGTCATGAAGGCGTCGTACGCGGGCTTTTCCTTCTCGGCGACCTGATCCCTGGTTGCGAGCGGTATGCGGGCCATGAAGCCTCCTTGGGCGGTCGAGGGGATCGGGGTGAGGCCGGGGTGTTCCCGGATCGTCCGCTCGCGCCTGTCGCATGTCAAGCCTCGGCCCGGGGTCCACCGCCGCGCCACGTCCTTGCATTTGCTGGCGGACGGGACGTAGCATCGGCCCCTCGACCGACAATGACGCTCGGCCCTTCATGATCCGACACCACCAGAAGGAGCGGAGAGATGAAGACGTGCCTCCTCGCACTCATGGCGCTCGCGTCGATGCTCGCCTTCTCCGCCTCCCCGACCCCCGCGCAGGACAAGGCCGGTGAGGCGTCGTTCGCCTACACGGCGCCCGCCTTCATCAAGGAGCTGGACACCCGATTTCCCGCCCAGCCGCCCGTGCCGCCCTCACCGCCCCGGTATGGCGGCGTGCTGCACTTCCCCGCGGTGGTGCGGGCCTTCGATCCCACCGTGGGCTACCGCCCCGAGCTCGCGCTGGTGTGGGACACCCTGACGGAGTGGGAGGCCACCTGGTACTTCCCGGACGTGCAGCGCACCCCCGTGATCCGCAAGACGCTCGTCACCGACTGGCAGATGCAGAACCCCTCCACGTGGATCTTCAAGCTTCGCCAGGGCGTGAAGTTCCACAACCGTCCGCCCGTGAACGGCCGCGAGATGGTGGCGGAGGACGTGAAGTATTCCTACGAGCTCCTGAAGGACAAGGCCCAATACTCCACCCGGGCCGCCCTCGTGAAGACCATCACCGTGCTCGACAAGTACACGGTGCGATTCGACCTCGCCATGCCCGACCCGAGGTTCCATCTCAACATCGTCGACTCGCTCTCGCCGGTGATCGTGCCGCGCGAGGCGGTGGAGGCGCCGGGCGGCCTGGCCGAGAACCCCATCGGCACCGGGGCCTTCATGCTCAAGGAGTTCTCGCCGGGCGACGGCGCGCTGCTCGTGAAGAACCCCGACTACTACCTGAAAGACAAGGACGGCCGACAGCTCCCCTACGTGGACGCCGTGCGGCTCTACTTCACCAAGGACGCCTCCACGGACACGGCGCTCTTTCGCAGCAAGCAGCTCGACGTGATGCGCGTCTCCACCCTGGACCAGCTGTACGCGATGATGAAGACCACGCCCGATCTGACGCTCTACCGGGTGCCCTCCTTCGGCTGGGGCGACTACGGCATCAGCATGGCGCTCGACAAGGCGCCCTTCAGCGACGTGCGCGTGCGCCAGGCGCTCTCCATGGCCATCAACCGCGACATCATGGCCGAGGTGATCAACAAGGGCGACGCCGCGCTCTACGGGCCCTTCCCGTGGGCGCTGGCCGGCTACACCAAGCGTACGGACTACTCGTACGCCAACCTGGGGCCGAACTACCAGTACAACCCCAAGGAAGCCAGGCGCCTTCTGGCCGCCGCCGGCTACCCGAGCGGCTTCGACCTCGAGCTGGAGTGGGCCGAGTTCCAGGGGTGGACCTACGGCGAGTTCGTGCAGCTCGCCGCGCGCTTCTTCCAGGACGTCGGCATCCGCGTGAAGCTCAAGCAGCTCGAGACGTCGACGTGGCTGGCCAAGAACAACGGTGTGCAGCCCTTCAACCAGATGCTGGCCACCTTCAGCCCCATCGGCGCCGGCCCGAGCTTCATGGACTGGGTCTACCTGCGCTATCACGGCTCCTTCCCCAAGACCATCAATCGCGAGCCCATCCAGGATCCCAAGCTCGACGACCTGCTGACCTCGTGGCGGACCGATCCCGGTGACAAGCGGCCCCAGCTCCAGCGCGCCATCTGGGACCACCTGCGCCAGAACGTCTACCGCATCACGACCATCGTGCCACCCCACTACCGCATCACCCAGTCGTACGTGCACGCCGGCGGCAACCCGTATTGCTGGTTCCCCGGCTACTGCTCGTACGAGGCCAAGACGGCGTGGCTGACCGACAAGGCCCCCAGCCGGAAGTTCGACAAGTTCGCGCAGTAAGTCGTCGGCGGGATGCGCACGTACATCGCGCGCCGGATCGGGCAGGGGCTGCTCGTGCTGTGGCTGGTCTCCCTGCTGATCTTCTCGCTCGTGCGCATCCTGCCCGGCGACGCGGTCATCATGCAGCTCGACCAGGCCGCCGCGCCCACCCCGGACGTCCTCAAGCGCGCGCGCCAGGAGCTGGGCCTCGACCGCCCCTTCCTGGCCCAGTACCGCACCTGGATGGCCAGCGCGGTCCAGGGCGACCTCGGTCGATCGCTGATCAGCCGGCGACCGGTGACCCAGGAGCTCCTCAAGCGAATCAACCTCACCACCC
The DNA here is from genome assembly GCA_963827505.1 of uncultured Candidatus Rokubacteria bacterium. Taxonomy (GTDB): domain Bacteria; phylum Methylomirabilota; class Methylomirabilia; order Rokubacteriales; family CSP1-6; genus AR5. The sequence goes on from CAWHBD010000003.1 coordinate 700,072, forward strand.
ACCTGGCCGTGCTGTCGGTGCTCATCGCCTTGCTGATCGCCCTGCCCATCGGGATCCTCGCCGCTGTCCGCCAGGACACCGCGAGCGACTATTTCGGCCGGCTGTTCGCCATCCTGGGCCTCTCCCTGCCGGACTTCTGGCTCGCCACGGTGGTCATCACCTTCCTGGCCATCTGGTTTCAGTGGATCCCGCCCATCGGCTTCGCGCCGCTCTGGCAGGATCCCGTGCGCTGCCTGAGCCAGCTCCTGATCCCCGCCCTCATCATCGGGGCGCGCCTGGCCGCGGTGTCCATGCGGATGACACGCTCGTCGCTGCTCGAGGTCCTGCGCCAGGACTACGTCCGCACCGCGCGGGCCAAGGGGGCGCGCGAGCGTGCGGTCATCGTGCGACACGCCCTGAAGAACGCGTTCATTCCCGTGGTGACGGTCATCGGGCAACAGTTCTCGGTGCTGCTGGGCGGGACGGTGATCGTGGAGGTCATCTTCCTGCAGCCGGGGGTGGGAAGCCTGATGCTCGATGCGGTGCTGCTACGCGACTACACCCTGATCCAGGGCGCCGTGCTCTTCTTCGCCGGGGTCATCGTGGTCACCAACCTGCTCGTCGACCTGAGCTACGCCTGGCTTGATCCGCGAATCCGGTACCGTTGACGCGCTCGCCGCCGTGGCCGAGTCGCCCCCTGGCGCCGGGCGAGGGATCTGGGCGGCCGCGGCGCTGCTCGTGCGAAGGAAGCCGCTGGGGGCCGTGAGCGCGGTGGTCATTCTCGGACTGCTGGCCGTCGCCATCCTGGCGCCGCTGCTCGCCCCGCGCGATCCCTACGCGCTCAATCTGAACGAGCGGGGACTGCCCATCCGGATGCAGGGGCCCACGGCCGCCTTCCCGCTGGGGACGGATCCGCTGGGGCGAGACGTCCTCAGCCGGATCATCTACGGGACGCGGGTGTCGCTGGTCGTGGGGTTCGCGTCGGTGATCCTCGGGACCACGCTCGGGACCGTCCTGGGGCTGCTGTCCGGCTACTGGGAGGGCCGGCTCGACTCCGTGATCCAGCGCGCCGTCGATACCACCATGGCCATTCCCGGGATCGTGCTGGCCCTGGCGGTGATGTCGGTCCTGGGGCAGAGTCTCACCAACATCATTCTCGTCATCGCCCTCGTCATCGCCCCCGGGGCCTCGCGGGTGGTGCGCGGCGCCGTGCTGGCGGTGAAGCAGTCCACCTTCGTCGATGCGGCCCAGGCCCTCGGAGCCTCGCCGGGACGGATCGTCACTCGGCACGTGCTGCCGAACGTGTTCGCGCCGATCCTGGTCATCGCGACCGTGTGGCTGGGGAACGCCATCGTCATCGAGGCCGCGCTGAGCTTTCTCGGGCTGGGGACGCCGCCGCCCACTCCGACGTGGGGGGCGATGCTGAGCGGGGAAGGCCGGAGAAATCTCGAGACGGCGCCCTACCTCGCGATCTTCCCAGGCGTGGCCATCAGCGTCGTGGTGCTGGCGTTCAACATGCTGGGCGACGCCTTGCGCGACCTGCTGGACCCGCAGCTCCGGAGCCGGTAAGCGCGACGGCAAGCCTCCCCAAGTCTCACTTCCGGGTGCCGGCCGCGGCCTGGCGCATCGTCTTCAGATAGGCCTCGCTGCTCTGCTGGAGCAGTCGGTTCACGCCGCTGTGAAAGTACTGCACGCCGAGGCCGAGAAACTTGGGGATGAGATTGTCGGGGCAGCTGCACCCGGCAATGCGCCCGGCGCCGGTGATCGTCTTGACGCCACGCTCCATCACCTGCTGCACCTCCGGATGCGCCTGCTGACCGGTGTAGCCCATCGACTGCGAGAGGTCGCCGGAGCCGATGAAGAACACGTCCACGCCCGGCACCGTGACCAGCTCCGGCAGGTTCTCGATGGCCTCGACTTCTTCCAGCATCAGGCACACCAGCGTCTGGCGGTTGGCCTCCTTCGCGTAGTCGGCGGTGGTGCCCTTGAAGCCGTAGCCGGCCGGCCGGCCGCCGCTGAAGATGCCCCGCTGCCCCTCCGGCGCATACTTCACCGCGGCGACGGCGGCGCGCGCCTCGTCCGCCGTGTTGACGTGGGGCACCTGGACGCCCCACGCCCCGCGATCGAGGAACGGGGCGATGATCTCGGGCCGGTTCCCGACCGGGCGCACGATGGGCGCCATGCCGGTCAGCTCGGCCGCGACGATGCAGGCCTCCGCGGTGTCGACGGTGATGGAACCATGCTCGTTGTCGAGCAGGATCCAGTCGAACCCGAGGTGGCCCAGCATCTCCACCACGGGCGGCGAGGGGAAGGTGCACATGACCCCGAAGGCGGCCTTCCCGGCGAGGAGTCGTTGCTTGAGCGTGTTCTCACGCATGGTCGTCCCTCACAGGGCCGTCATGCCGCCATCGACGAACAGCAGCGAGCCCGTCACGTACGAGGCGTCCTCGGAGGCGAGGAACAGGATGCACGCCGCAACTTCCTCGGGCGTGCCCGGACGCCTGAGCATCGTGCCCTTGGCGGCGTCCTCGCGGTATTGCTCGAACGTACGACCCAGCGCCTGGATGCGGCGCTCGTGAAAGGGCGTGTAGATGGGCCCGGGACACACGGCGTTCACCCGGATTCCATCCGGCGCGTGATCCGCCGCCATCCCCCGTGTCAGCCCGGCCACCGCGGCCTTGGTGGTGTCGTACTGCGTCGTCTTGCCGACGCTGGTCACCGACCGGACCGAGGCCACGTTGACGATGCTGCCGCCGCCGCCCTGACGGATGAGCGGGATCGCCGCCTTCGCGCAGAACGCGTACCCCTTGAGGTTCACGCCCAGGATCTCGTCCCAGCTCTCGGCACTGGCCTCGACCACCGTGTGATAGAGCCGGACCCCGGCGTTGTTGACGAGCACGTCGAGCCGGCCGAAGCGATCGGCGGCCTGGCGGACGAAGGCCGTGGCCTCCGCCTCCCGCTCCATGTGCGCCTCCACGAAGACCGCCTGGCCGCCGCTCGCCTCGATCTCCGCCGCCACCCGCTTGCCTCGTTCGACATCGCGGTCGGCAAAGGCGACCTTGGCGCCCTCCGCCACGAACCGTCGCACCGTGGCCTCGCCGATACCGGACGCGCCGCCGCTGACGGCGGCGACCTTTCCCCTCAGTCGGTCCATGCTGATGTCTCCCTCACCCCGCGCTGCGTCTCTCGGCGAGCCGGTTCAGCGCGTCCTGGATGCGCCGGTCGATCTCGATGCCCTCCCGTTCGAGGCGCGCGCGTTCGCGATACGCCCGCTCGCCCGGGATACGGATCTCGTCGACCCCCTCCTGCCGTGGCGTTGCCTTGATCTCCGCGATCTCCGCCGCCAGCCCGCGCCGGTAGTCCTCCAGCGGCACGAACAGGTCCGGCTTGAACGCGATGAAGAGGTACCCGCCACCCTCCCGATCGGCCATCCCGCCGCCGAGCACGCCGAGCGCGTGCATGGCGAGCGCCAGCGCGTAGCCCTTGTGCCCGCCGAACGGCAGGATGGCGCCGCGCCGGGCGGCGCCGGCGTCCGTCGTGGGCCGGCCGTGCTCGTCGAGCGCCACGCCCTCGGGCAGCGGGATGCCGAGCCGCTGGCGAAACTGGAGATCGGTGCCCATGAAGGCGGAGGTGCCCAGGTCGATCACGAGCGGGTCGCCGTCCATCGGAAAGCCGAAGGCGATCGGGTTGGTGCCGAGGACCGCCCTGGCCCCGCCCAGCGGCGCGACCATCGGCGGCGCCGCCACCGTGTGGATGCCGATCAGGCCGGCCCGCGCCGCCATCTCGACGTAGTAGGCGCTGCGGCCGCTCATCCAGAGGTTGCGGACCGCTACCAGCGCCAGGCCGTGCGGCTTTGCTCGTTCGATCACCGCGCGCGTCGCGTGGTACATCCCCACCATGCCGTTCTGGTTGCCGCCGTCGAAGAGCACCGACACGCCTGTCTCCCGCACCACCCGGAGGGGGCTCCGGGGCGCCTTGAAGCGCGGGTGCTCGGCGACGTTGAGCAGCTTTGGCAGGCCGGAGTACTCGTAGCCGCACAGGGCCGCATCGATCACGTGGTCGGCGAGGATGCGCGCGTCCTCGGGATCGTACCCGACCCCGCGCATCGCCCGCTCGGACAGCGCGCGGGCGTCGGCGACACTCAGGCGAACCCGCTCGGTCGTCTCGGTCGGCATCCTGGAGGGGGGCTCTCGCGCGCATCTTGCCACATTCCCGGGAGCGGTCGCCCGGCCCCTTGACCGCCCGGCCATCCGCGCTGTATTCCCAGTGGGGTGCCCGGCCTCGCGTCCTATCCGAGCCTCGAGGACCGCGTCGTCCTCGTCACCGGCGGCGGCAGCGGCATCGGCGCCTCGATCGTCGAGCACCTGTGCGCTCAGCGGGCCCGGGTGGCCTTCGTGGACATCGAGCGGGCAGCCTCGGAGGCGCTCGTGCAGTCGATCGCTCAGCGCGGCCACCCGGCGCCGACGTTCCTGCCGTGCGATCTGCGCGATATCGCGGCGCTGCGGGCGGCGGTGGCCGAGGCGCGGAGCCGGCTCGGCTCCATCACCGTGCTGGTCAATAACGCGGCTCACGATGAGCGCCACGCCATCGAGCGGGTGACGCCCGACTACTGGGACGATCGGTTCGCGGTGAACCTGCGCCACCAGTTCTTTGCGGCCCAGGCCGTCGTGCCCGACATGACGGCGGCCGGCGGCGGCTCCATCGTCAACATGGGCTCGACCTCGTGGCTGATCGGCCAGGGCGGCATGCCGGCCTACCTGAGCGCCAAGGCCGCCGTGGCCGGCCTCACCCGGGCCCTCGCCCGCGACCTGGGACCGATGAACATCCGGGTCAACTGCATCGTGCCGGGCTGGATCATGACCGAGCGGCAGGTGCAGCTCTGGCTCACGCCCGAGGGCGAGCAGGAGCTGCTGCGACGGCAGTGCCTGAAGCGCAAGCTGCTGCCCGCGGATATCGCCCGCGTCGTGCTCTTCTTCGCGGCCGACGACAGCTCGGCCTGCACCAGCCAGAGCTACGTCGTCGACGGAGGCTGGGTCTGAGGCGGATGCGAGGGGTGATCTTTCTCGACTTCGACGGTGTGCTGGCCCCGATCCGCCGCTGGGATCGGTACGGAGATCTGGACAAGGCGTGCATCGAGGTGCTGAACGAGATCGTGGCGGGCGGTGGAGCTGACGTCGTCGTGTCGTCCACCTGGCGGTACGGCAAGACCGTGGCGGAGCTGCAGGAGATGCTGGAGGCGGAGGGGTTCACCGGCTGCGTGCTCGACAAGACCCCGACCGGCGGACCCGGCTCCGACCGGGGCGACGAGATCGCCGCCTGGCTCGCCGAGCACACCGTGGGCGCCTACGTGATCATCGACGACCACGGCGACATGGGGGAGCTGCGCACCCATCTCGTGCAGACGCATCCTGCGCAGGGGCTACAACCCGCCGACGCCGCCCGCGCCATCGCGCTGCTCACGCGGCCGCGACCCGCGTCGGGGCCATGACGAAACGTGCCACAGGCAGGGCGCTCCCGGCCATCATGGGCCCGGCGTAACGGTTCGGTCGACCACGCTCAGCCCCTCCAGCGCGAGGCCGTAACCCAGGTAGTCGACCAGCTGCCGCTTGAGTGGCTGCGTGAACAGCACCCGGGTGTAGCGGAGGAGGAGCGAGGGCTGCCTGGCGATCTGCTCGGCTAGCGCCCAGGCGCGCGGGAGCAGTGCCGGGCGAGGCAGCAGCTCGCTGACCAGGCCGAGCTCCAGCGCCTTGGCCGCATCGAGGACCTGTCCGGTCAGCAAGAAGTAGCGGCCGCGATTCCACCCCAGCAGCAGCGGGTAGATGATGTGCATGCCGTCGCCCGGCACCATTCCGTTCGGGAAGTGGGCCGAATCCTGAAACTGGACGTCGTCGGCGGCCAGCACGATATCGCACAGGAGCGGGATCTCGGAGTGCCGCCAGGCCGGGCCGTTGATCGCGCTGATCATCGGCACCTCGATGTCGAGCAGGCTCGTCAGCAGATGCTTGCCCTCCCAGTAGACGCGATCCCACTGGGCCGGCGTGCTGCGCATGCCGGTGCCGCCGGCCGCGCGCGGACCGGAATAGGTGTCACCCGTACCGGTGAGGATGACGACCTTGTTCTCGGGATCGCTGCCCACGTCGCGGAAGGCCTGCGGGAATTCTCCGTGCGGCAGGAGCCCCCACTGCAGCGGGCCGCCGTCGGTATGGAACGTCATCTGGAGGATGCCCTGGCGCCGTTCCATGCGGATGGTCTGGTACTTGGTGGCGTAGTCGTCGAAGCGCGTCATCAGGCTTGATCCTCCTCGGGGGGTCCCCGGAACCCTAGTCGCGGCGCCCGGCGTGGTCAAGGCGCTCCGGGGTATGATCCAGCCGGCAACGCATTGCCACGGAGGACCGGCCATGCCGACCAACGGTCAGACTGAAGCCCGGAAGCTGCGCGGCCGCCTGAGCCACCCGATCATCGATGCCGACGGACACTGGGCCGAGTTCCACCCGCTCATGCGTCAGGAGTTTCGCCGCATCGGGGGCGACACGGCCGTCGAGGCTCTGGACATGGCGAGCGCGCGCATCCCGAACTCGCTCAACATGTCGGTGGCCGAGCGGCGGCGCCGCCGCATCGGGCAGGAGGCGTTCTGGTTCCTGCCGACGAAGAACACGCTCGATCGGGCCACCGCCATGATGCCGCGCCTGCTGTACGAGCGGCTCGACGATCTCGGCCTCGACTTCTGCGTGGTCTATCCCACCGCCGGGCTCGGGTACTACCGCCTGCCGCCGGAGAAGCATCGCCGGGCGCTCTGCCGCGCCTACAACGTGTTCACCGCCGAACAGTTCCGGCCGTACGGCGACCGCATCATTCCGGCCGCCATCATCCCGATGTACTCGCCGGAAGAGGCCATCGAGGAGCTGGAGTTTGCCTCCAAGCAGCTCGGTCTCCGCGTCTGCATGATGGGGAGCCTCATTCGCCGTCCGATCCCCGCGCTCGTCGAGGACCATCCCGAGGCGTCGAAGTTCGTCGAGTGGTACGACACGATCGGCATCGACAGCGAGCACGACTACGATCCGGTGTGGGCCAAGCTTCGCGAGCTGAGGATCGCGCCGAGCTTCCACAATGGCGCGCGCTCGATCCTGCTCCGGAACTCGCCGTCGAACTTCTGCTACAACCACATCGGCCACTTCGCCTCGGCCTCCGAGGCGACGGCCAAGGCCCTCTTCTTCGGCGGCGTCACCCGCCGCTTCCCGGAGCTGAACTTCGGCTTCCTGGAGGGTGGGGCGGGGTGGGCCTGCTCGCTCTACGCGGATCTCATCGGGCACTGGGAGAAGCGGAACCGCGGGGCGCTCGAGAACACGAATCCGGCCCGGCTCGATCGAGGCGTGCTGCTGTCGCTGGCGGAGAAGTACGCGCTGCCCGCGATGCTGGACGCCGTGCGACGCGGCGAGGGGCTGGACGACAACGGGAACGGCACCGGCGGGGTCGAGGACCTCGACGACTACTCGCGGTGCAAGATCTCACGCAAGGAAGACTTCCGTGACCTGTACGTCTCCCGCTACTACTTCGGCTGCGAGGCCGACGACCCGATCAACGCCTGGGCCTTCAACCGCAAGGCCAACCCGATGGGGGCGCGCCTCAACGCGTTCTTCAGCTCCGACATCGGACACTTCGATGTCCCCGACATGACCGAGGTGGTGCCGGAAGCCTACGAGCTGGTCGAGCACGGGCTGCTCGACGACGACGACTTCCGTGACTTCACCTTCGCCAACGCCGTGCGCTTCTGGGGCGAGGTGAACTCCGACTTCTTCAAGGGGACGGTGGTCGAGAAGCAGGCGGCCGAGGTGCTGGCCGCCACCGGGAGGAAGCCGTGCTGATCGTCGATTCGCAGATTCACCTCTGGCAGAACGGCAAGATGAGCGCGCACCATCGCCAGATCCCGACCTACTCGGTCGACGACGCGCTGGCCGAGATGGCCTCGGCCGGGGTCGATTGCGCGGTGATCCATCCCCCCAGCTCGCTCGGCGAGGCCGTCAACGCGCTCGCCGTCGAGGCGGTGCGCCGGCACCCCGACAAGTTCTGCATCCTCGGGCACTTCGACCTCCAGAGCCCGGATCGCGAGAGCATCGTGGCCCGCTGGCGCGAGCGGCCCGGCATGCTCGGGTTCCGGTTCACCTTCAACCAGCCGCAGCAGAAGGCCTGGTGGACCGACGGCTCGCTCGACTGGTTCTGGGCTGCCTGTGAGCGGGCGGCGCTGCCCGTCGGGTTACTGGCCTCGGGCGGGAACATGGCGGCGCTGGCGCGGATCGCCGAACGCCATCCCCGTCTGAAGCTGCACATCGATCACCTCGGGCGCGGCGGCGGCGGGGCCGGCCTCACCGACGACGCGGTCTTTGCCGACCTCCCGGCGATGCTGGCGCTGGCCAGGCATCCCAACATCGGGGTCAAGATGTCGGGCGCGCCGAGCTATTCGAGCCAGCCCTACCCCTACAAGAACATCCACGGCTACCTGCGCCAGATCTTCGAGGCGTTCGGCCCCGAGCGCTCCTTCTGGGGCACCGACATCACCCGCATGCCGTGCTCCTATCGGCAATGCGTGACGATGTTCACCGAGGAGCTGCCCTGGCTGAAGGGCCGCGACCTCGAGCGGGTGATGGGCGGGGCCGTCGTCGACTGGCTCGGCTGGAAGCGCCCCGCCGCGACCAGTCGCTAGCTCCGCAGCTCCGGCACCACCCAGAACGGCGCGCGGCCGGCTTCGACGCGCTCGATGTTGTCGAAGCCGTTGCGGTACGCCTTGGCCCAGTTGTCCCACGTGGGCCCGGCGCTGTGCGGGGTCAGGGTGACGTTGGGGAGCGAGAAGAGCGGGTGGTTCTTCTTCGGCGGCTCCTCCACCATCACATCGAGGCCGGCGCCGGCGATGGAGCCCGCCGTCAGCGCCTGGTGCAGCGCGTCCTCGTCGACGACGGGGCCCCGGCAGGTATTGATGAGGATGGCGCTGCGCTTCATGGTCGCGAACTCGCGCGTGGACATCATCCGGCGGGTGACGTCGTTCAGCGGCACGTGCAGGGTGACGATATCGCAGGTACGGAGGAGCTCCCCGAAGAGAGCGAAGCGGACGCCGAGGGCATCCTCCTGGTCCTCGCTGAGCCGCAGGATGTCGTAGTAGCGGACGTCCATGTCGAAGCCCTGGACGCGGCGCGCGACCTTCTTGCCGATGTTGCCGAGCCCGACGATGCCGAGCCGCTTGCCCTCCACCTCGTAGGTGCGGATGGAGTTGAAGTCGGCGGCGCGCCAGGTGCCGGCGGCGACGTTGTTGTGGTGGTATACGAGCTTCTTGAGCACGGCCAGCATGAGCATGACGGCGTGCTCGGCGACGGCGACGGAGTTGGCCCCACCGTTGTTCGCCACCGGCACCTTGGCCTTGCGGGCGGCCTCGATGTCGACCCGGTCGTAGCCGGCGCTGGTCAGCTGCACCAGCTTCAGCTTGGGCGCGGCGCGGAAGAACTCGTTGCCGATGCCATGGCGCGGGGAGCCCAGATAGTATTCAGCGTCGGCGGCGGCGTCGTAGAAGTCGGGCTTGGTGGGATCGACGACCACCAGCTCCATGCCGGGCGGAAGCAGCTCGCGCGCGATCTCCATGACAGGGGCCGGCTGCTGGGGCGTGAGGATCTTGGTCACGGGTCTCTCCTCCTGGGGGATGGCGGTGGCGTCAGGCCGGCTGCAGGGTGACGTCCGCGAAAGCCGGGCGTACCTCGTGCGCGAAGCGCCGCAAGGACGCGGGGCCGCCGGCGCTGTTGAGCAGCACGTAGGCCGCGCCGGCGGCGCGCAGGACCTCGAGCTTGACCGCGATCTCGTCGGGTGTGCCGTAGAGCGCGCCGGCGCCGATCGCCTCGTCGGAGATCACGCGCTTGTCGTTCTTTCCGTCCGGGCGCACCGTGAGCCGGTCGATGCGCCGGCGCGCCGCCACCCGGTTCTCGAGCGCCTGCTTCAACTCGGCGGGCGTGTTCACCACGTTGATGGACCGGGTGACCCCGACGCTCATCGGGTCGAACGCGCGCCCCTGCTTCTCGACCTCGGACTTGAAGAGCGCGATCCGCTCGGCGATCTCGGCGACGGACGCATACTGGTCGAGCAGCAGCTTGTACCCCTGCGCCGCCACCTTCTTGATCGACTCGGCGCTGCCGGCGCCCATCCACAGCGGCGGATGGGGCTTCTGCGCCGTCGGCGGCTCGACGACCACGTCGTCGAATTGCCAGTACTTGCCCCGGTGCGACCAGGGGGCGTCCGAGGTCCACGCCTTGAGGATGACCGCGAGGGATTCGTCGAAGCGCTCGGCGGCCTCTTCCATGGGCATGCAGAAGCCGGCGAACTCGCGGTAGCGGTAGCCCATGCCGATCCCGAAATCGAGCCGGCCCTGCGACAGCAGGTCGAGGGTGGCCGCCTGCTCGGCCAGCAGGACCGGGTTGTGCCACGGCAGCACGATCACCGCCGTGCCCAGTCGCAGCGTGGTGGTGCGCGCCGCGATGAACGTGAGGAGGTTCAGGGACGCCGAGATCTGGCCGAACCCGGTGAAGTGGTGCTCGACGAGGAAGGTGCTGCAGAAGCCAAGCGACTCCGCCTCGACGTTGTAGTCGACGAACTCCCGGAAGCCCACGCCGCTGTCGACGTCGGGGCCGCCCCGCCTGGCCTGCGCGCTGCCGAAGATCCCGAAGCGCATCCTACCCCTCCTCGTCCGCGATCCCTCGCCGAGGCCATCAGGGTACTATGCTACCCACGCATTCGCCGGGAGGAGATCGGCATGAACACGCACCGCGCTGGGCGCCGCGAGTTCCTGAAGCGGGTGACCGCGCTGGGGGCGGCCGGCGCCGTCGCCGGCTGGCGGCCGCGCCGGATCCGGGCGGGCGGGACGGGAGAGCCACGAATGAAGGCGACCTACGATCCAGCGGCCACATTCGAGCTCAAGGTCAGCGAGGTGGATTTCCGCCGCACGGCGGCCGGGCGGCAGCTGATGGCCCGCGTCTACCAGCCGCAGGGCCCGGGACCGTTCCCGACGCTGCTCGACCTGCACGGCGGCGCCTGGCGCCGCAAGGACCGCCTCGCCGAGGAGCCGATGGACCGCGCCCTCGCGGCCAGCGGCGTTCTGGTCGTGGCCATCGACCTGCGGCTGTCGGAGGAAGCGCCGTACCCGGCCTCCGTGCAGGACGCCAGCTACGGCGTGCGCTGGCTCAAGTCGAAGGCCGCCGAGTGGAACGGTGACCCGGCGAGGATCGGGGTGTACGGCAGCTCCAGCGGCGGTCACGTCGCCCAGCTGCTGGCCATGCGTCCGCGCGACGCGCGCTACCACGCGATTCCCCTGGCCGGCGCTCCCGGCCTCGACGCCACGGTGGCCTACGTCGCGACCCGCTCGCCGATCAGCGACCCCTACGCGCGCTTCCAGCAGGCCGAGCGGATGAAGCGCGAGGGGATGATCGAGAACAGCCGGATCTACTTCAACCCGTGGGACACGATCCACGAGGGCAATCCGCAGCTCATCCTCGAGCGCCGGGAGCCGGTCACGCTGGTGCCGATGCTCATCATGCAGGGCGCGCTCGACGACAACGTGCTACCGGCCGTGCAGGAGAAGTTCGCCACGACGTACAGGACGGCCGGCGGCGTGTGTGAGCTGACCGTGTTCGAGGGCAGCGAGCACGAATGGGTCGCCAAGTCTGGGCCCCAGACCGACCGCGCGCGGGAGATGGTCAAGGCGTTCATCGCACGTCAACTGAGAGCGTAACGTTGGAGGTGTGACATGGCACGCGACGGCTATCTGATCCTCGACAGCGACCTCCACATGATGGAGCCGGACGATCTCTGGGCCCGCTACCTCGAGGGGCCCCACCGGGCGAACCTGCCGCGCTTCTTCGGCGGGCAGCAGCAGAAGCTCGACGACACCTCCGAGGACAAGGGCAACGCCGACACCATCATGGGGATGGAGGTCGCCGGGCTGGCCATCCCCGCCCACGGCAAGGCGACGGCGGCCACTGCGTCCAGTCGTGAGCTGCGGCGCCGGAGCCGCGCGCGCCACCCCCACTTCCAGACTGCCCGCGGGCGGGGCTTCGATCCGGAGTCGACCCTCACCGCCATGGACATCGAGGGCGTCGACGTCGCCGTCATGTACGGCACCCGCGGGCGACAGATCTTGATGCACGATGACCTCGCGCCGGATTATGCGGCGGCGCTGGCGCGGGCCTACAACAACTGGGCTCACGCCTATTGCCAGCGCCAGCCGACGCGGCTGAAGTTCGCCGCCCAGGTCGCGATGCACAGCATCCCGGCCGCGGTCGAGGAGGCGCGACGCTGCGTCAGGGAGCTGGGCGCCGTCGGCGTCATCGGCACCCCGAACCCGGTCAATGGTCAGCACCTGCACGACGAGGCGTGCGAGCCGCTGTGGAGCGCGCTGGAAGAGCTCGACGTGCCGATCGGCTTTCACCCGACCGGCAACACCTCGCTCAAGGACGATGCCGGGCGGCGCTACGTCGGCCACGCCAACTTCCACCCGATCGCCCACGCCATCCGCAATCCCGTCGAGCTGATGGGGGCCATCGCCAGCATGACGACCGGGGGTATCCTCGAGCGCCACCCCGGGCTGCGCTGCGCCTTCCTCGAAGGCACCGCCGGCTGGCTGCACTGGTGGCTGTGGCGGCTCGACGACCAGTGGGAGAAGTTCGGCCCCGGCTGCGAGCACCAGCTGGCGATGCCGCCCAGCGAGTACTTCAAGCGCCAGGGCTACATCGCGCTCGACGTGGACGAGGAGCCGGCGGTCGACGTCGTCAACAAGATGGGCGCCGACTACTTCGTGGTCTCGACCGACTACCCGCACTCCGACGGCGCCTTTCCCGAGGCGATGGACCAGTTCTTCCGGCTGCCGTTCGGCGACGAAACCCGCCGCAAGATCCTCTGGGACAACTGCGCTCGTCTCTACAAGATCGACAAGGCGTGACGCAGTTCCGTCTCGAAGAAGCGACCATCGACGCGCTCCACGCGGCGATCAGGGCGGGCGCGATCTCCTGTGTCCAGGTGGTCCAGCACTACATCGACCGCGCGGCCGCCTACAACGGCGTCGCGAGCATGCTGGTCACCGCGGATGGCGCGTCGGTGAAGCCGGCCACCGGCGCCGTGCGCGCCGGGGCGCCGTTGAGATTCCCGACGGAGACGATCAAGGCCTCGACGCTGTTCCCCGATCTCGCCCGGTACCAGGGCAAGCCGCTCGAGTACGGCCGCATGGAATCGACCGCATCGGACCCGGCCGTGCAGCAGCAGTACGGCATGATCGTCGGCATCCCCAACGCCGGCCAGGTCAATGCTCTGGCGACGCTCAACATCCGCGGCGAGCGATCCGTGACCTGCCGCGGCGACTTCGACCGGCATCCGTCGACGGGGCCACTGCCGCCCACCGCGCCGCCGATCTGCGAGATCTTCCGCCACTACCCCGACGCGCTGGAGCAGGCTGCCGAGCTCGACGCCACCTACGGACGTCACCCCGATCTCGAGCGGATGCCGATGTACGGTGTCGTCTTCTCGTTCAAGGATCCCTTCGACACGAAGGACATGCGCAGCACCAGCGGCGGCGACGCCGCCTACGACATCGACGTTCCAGCTCGCGACCACGTGCTCGTCGAGCAGCTGCGGAGCAAGGGTGCCATCATCTACGCCAAGGCCGTGAGCACCGAGTACAACGGCCGGGCCGGCAATCCCGGCGGGCGGCACGCGCCGGCCACGGTGCTGCCGTCGACGCTCGGCTATCAACGCAGTAGCTGGGCGGGCAATCCGGCGAATCCCTACGACACCACGCGCTCGGCCTCACTCGGATCGAGCTCGGGCTCGGGCGTCTCTGTCAGCACCAACCTGGTCATGGCCAGCCTGGGCGAGGAGACGCGCGCATCGACGCGCGGACCGGCCAACCACAACGCGGTAGCGCTGATCCTGCCGCACAAGGCCCTGCTCGGGTTTGTCGGCGGCGCCATCGGCGCGGACATCTACTGCGATCGCACCGGGATCCTCTGTCGCACCATCGCCGACTGTGCCAAGGTGCTCGACGCGCTCAAGGATCCGGTCGAAGGCTACTACGATCCGCGCGATCCGTTCACGACGGTTCCGCGCTCGTCCGTCTTGTCCGGGTCCTATGCCGCCCACGCGACGTGGCCGGGCACGCCCGGTGCGCTCGCGGGCATGCGCATCGGGGTGATCCGCGAGTCGATGGCGTACCCGCGAGGCTCGTTGACGGAGACGCCGATCGTGACCGCCGCCGCGGAGGAGATCAAGGCCGTGCTTGGCGGCACGCTGGGCGCCACGCTGATCGAGTCGACCGATCCGAACTGGACGCGGGATCCAGACCTCGAGGTCATGAAGGTCGATTTCCGGCGCGCCCTCGCCCTGCTCGTACCCCTCTTCATGCCGGATCTCCTGTTCCGGCTGGGCCCGGACGGCCAGCCCGTCTTCAAGGACTTCGCGGCGGCCATCGAGCCGACCGAGTTCGCGCCCGGTCGGGTGTTCGGCGGCGGGACGATGAAGCCGATCGACTATTGCGTGGAGCTGGCCGAAGCACGGATCGATCCGCCCGCGAACCTCGACATCGCGACGATCCAGGAGCAGGCGCTGGCGCCGACCTTTCGCTTCCAGGTTCCCCAGTACCTCACGCGGCGAGCGGAGGACTGGAAGCAGCGCGGCTTCCGCGAGACGCTTATCGGCTTCGAGCAGCTCAACGCGCGGTCGAAGTTCTGGGGCGACGATCAACGGGCCGCCTTCAAGAACTGGGCGGAGATCGCCGACCCGCGCAATCGGCTCGACGGCCGCCAGGGCGTGAACGAGCGCATCATGCTGCGCGAGCTGCTCCGCCGCGTCGACATGATGGTGATCCTCGAGAACCATCTCGACGCGCTGGTCCGCCTGCACACGCCGTGGCCGCCGGGCAAGATCGGCGGCGCCCACCAGCCGCGAGGGGGCCCCAGCAATCTCAGCCCGGAGTCGTTCTACGGCCCGAACGCGGGGCTGACCGAAGTGCTGATACCTGCCGGTTACGTCACCACGGTCTATGACCCGGGCTTCGTCCTGACGCCGGACGCGACGCGCTACGTGCCGGTGCCGTCGACGACGCCGACCACCGCGCCGGAGCCGGGCCTGCCGTTCTCGCTGGTGTTCCGGTGCGAGCCCGGCAAAGAGGACATCATCCTCAAGATCGCGTCGGCCTACGAGGCAGCCTCGAGGCGCCGGGTGCCGCCGCCGGCCTTCGGGCCGATCAGATCACGCCCTCTTCGCCGAGGGCCTTGATCTCGTCTGCGGACATCCCCAGCAGCTCGCCGTACACGTAGTTGTTGTCCTCGCCGTACCCGGGCGCGCCCCGGTCGAGGCGCCCGCCGATGTAGGCCGGGCTCTCGCTCAGCTTGACGGGCACCTCGGCCAGCGGCCAGCGGCCGATCTTCGTCCCCGTCACCTCGGTCAACCACGACAGCGCCGCCAGCTGGGGGTCGTGATCGCAGCGGTCCCCGGCCGTCTGGCAGACGCCGGCCGGCACACCGGCGCGCTGCAAGGCGAGCATCGTCTCGTAGCCATCGCGCGAGCGCATCCAGCCGCCGACGAGCTGATCGAGCGCGTCCTGGTGCGCCAGCCGCGCCGCCAGATCCTTGAACCGCGGATCGCTGGCCCATTCCGGGTGTCCCGCGATCTCGGTCAGCGCGCGCCACTCGGCATCCGTGAAGCAGGCGATGGTGAGCCAGCGATCGTCCCCGGCGCAGCGATAGACGTTATGGGGTGCCGCCGGCTTGTACGGAGAGCGGTTGCCGTAGCGTGACCAGATCCGCCCGTTGGCCGACCAGTCCAGGATGGTGGTGCCGCTGATGAACAGCCCCACCTCGGACTGGGAGGCGTCGATCCACTGCCCCTGGCCCGTCCGCGCTCGATGGAAGAGCGCGGTGAGGATCGCCAGCGCGAAGCTGTAGGCGCCCATCCAGTCCAGGTACGAGTAGCCCCAACCCGCCGGCATCGCCGGCTCGGGCAGTCCCGACATCTCCGACAACCCGGAGAATGAGTTCGCGATCGGCCCCACCGTGCGAAACCGGCCGTACGTCCCCTTCGCCCCCATCCCCGACTGCTGGACGTAGACGATGTCGGGCTTGATGGCCCGCAGCGCGTCGTAGCCGAGGCCCCAGCTGTCGAGGACGCCTGGCGAGAAGCCCTCCGCGACGACGTCCGACATCGCCACCAGTCGTCTGGCGATCTCCAGCCCCTTCGGATGCCGGACGTTCAGCGAGATACCGCGCTTGCCCGGGTTCTTGTTGTTGAACTGTCCGCCCATGTCGGGGTCGGTGACGCCCGGTAGCGGTCCGGTGGCCCGGTCGCGGGCGGCCCGGCCCCCGACCGGCGCCATGGCGGCCATGCGTGTGTCCGGATGGCTCTTCAGCTCCACCTTGATACTCTCGGCGCCGAAGGCGCTGAGGAAGCGCGTGCCACCGGCCGAGGCCAGGAACCACGTGAAGTCCAGGATGCGGATCTTGTGCAGCGGGAACGGCTTGCCGCGCGGCGAGAGCCCCTCGTCGTGGGGCGCCCGCGCGGCCGCATCGATCACCGGTAGATCGGGATCGCGAGGGAGCGCCACGGTCTTCGCATCCTCGTTCAGCAGCGGCGCTCGGCGGCCGACCGACCAGGACGTGCCCGTCGCCAGCCACTTGCTGGTGGCGTAGCGGAAGGAGCGCCCCAGCTCGGGATGCTCGACGTCGGTGCAGCTCTGCCGCGCGAGCCAGTGTGGATCCATGGCGTTCTCGTGCGGCTTGCGCAGCGGCGCCCACAGCATGCCGGCCTCCTGGGCCTCACGCCACGGGACGTTCTCGTAGGTGAAGGCCCGCACGAAGCGCTGGACGGCCTCCATGCCGTGGTCGCGCTTCTCCGTGCTCGGCCCGGTGCCCGGAACGAACCGTCCGCTCGAGGGCAGGGAAGGCTTCTCGGGGTCGAGGCCAGCATCCATTCCGTAGCGCTCGAGCAGCGCCACGAGCCGCTCCGTCTCCCCCGGGCGCGTGCCCAGGTTCGCCATCACCCAGCGGCCGTCCTTCGTGTGCACGATCGACGGATGCGGCGTGATGGTCTCCCGCGCGTGACGACAGGTCTGACGCAGCACGAGGACCCGCCGCATCACCCACGACATGAGATCGACCTCGGTGGACTTTGCCACCGCCTCGTGGACGGCGCACGACAGCTGCTGACCCTTCCCCGTCCGCCAGCGAAACAGCAACGCGGCGACGATGGCCACGGCGAGCTGCTCGCCCGCGATGTGGAAGGCGTGCCACATCTGCGGGGCGATCGGCGGCAGATCGTACTGGCCCCCGGGCGCGGGGTCGTAGCCGCAGTTCATCATCACGCCCCCGAGGGCCAGGTGCACCAGGTCCGACCCCTTGAAGTCGGCCCACGGGCCCTGGTCGCCGAACGGGGACATCCGGGCGACGATCAGGCTCGGACACTGCTGCATCAACGTACCGGCGCCGAGCCCGTAGCCGTCGAGCTGGCCCCGCGGCATCGACTCCAGCAGCACGTCGGCGGTGGCGACCAGCGCGCTGAACCGGTCGCGGTCGGCCGGCTGACTCAGGTCGAGCACGATGGAGCGCTTGCCGCGGTTGTACTGCCAGAAGAACAGCGAGCGCTCGGGATCCTCGCGGTCCTGGTAGAAGGGCCCGATGCGGCGCGTAGGACTGCCGCCGGGCGGCTCCACCTTGACGACGTCGGCGCCCAGCCCGGCCAGGGTCAATCCACAGTACTCCGCCTGCTCGTCGGCCAGCTCGATGACGCGGATGCCGGTGAGAGGACCCCGGCTGTGCGTGGGGTGGCTGGGAACGGAACGCTCGTCCTGCGGTGGCATGTCACTCTCCAATCGTCGCCTCGGTGCGGGTCGGACCCCGCGGGCTCACCAGCTCGCGCGGCGAATATATCCTGTTCGGACACACCAGGGGTCCGCGCGGCCGAGCGCACAGAAGCTGCCGAGATCGTGGCGTTTCCGAGCCCCTTCATGTCGTGGGTAGAGAGCGGACTGCCTACTGTATGGGCGCGTCGAGGGAAACCCTGACGGCCCCGGCATTTTCCCGCGCGGCGGGCCGGCCGGAAGTGTGTATTGTTAAAGGGATCGATTGACCCGGACTGGCCGGAGAGTCTCTAGTATTGGCAGCCACGAGGATCTTCTCGGACCCCACTAGATGACAGGGACGCCTGACGGCGCGAAGATTCTGCTCGTCGACGACGAGCCTGCCAACGTGCTCTTGATGGAGCGCCTGCTGCAGGGCGCCGGCTATCAGAACCTGGTATCCACGACCGATTCTCGGCGCGTGCTCGGCCTCTTCCGGGAGTTCGCGCCCGACCTGATCCTGCTCGATCTCATGATGCCCCACCTGGATGGCATCGCGGTCCTCGGTCAGCTCGCCACCGAGGTCCCGGCCGACACCTACCTGCCCGTGCTCGTCCTCACCGCCGATGCCACGCTGGAGGCCCGGCGCAAGGCGCTGGCGGCGGGGGCGCACGACTTCCTCACCAAGCCGTTCGAGCAGTTCGAGATGCTGCTGCGCATCCGGAACCTGCTCGCCACCCGGCGCCTGTACCTCGCGCTGGAAGCGCAGAACCGCTCGCTCGAGGACACGGTGAGGCAGCGGACCGAGCAGCTGCTGCAGAGCGAGAAGGTCGCCACCATGGGCTCGCTGCTCGCGGGTGTCGCCCACGAGCTCAACAACCCGCTGGCCGTCCTCAGCGGGCAGGCCCAGCTGCTGTACGGGCAGGGGGGCGAGCCGACGATCGTGCGCCGCGCCCTCAAGATCAACGATGCGGCCGAGCGCTGCGTGCGCATCGTCCGCAACTTCCTGGCACTGGCCCGCCAGCGGGCGCCCGAGCGCACCCACACCTCGCTCAAGCAGGTCGTGCACGGCGCCGTCGAGCTGCTGGCCTACGAGCTACGCTCGGACAACGTCGAGGTGATCCAGCGGATACCTGACGGTCTCCCGGTGCTGTGGGCCGATCCCCACCAGCTCCACCAGGTCTTCGTCAACCTCGTCGCCAACGCGCATCAGGCCATGCGGCGCCAGCCACGGCCCAGGCGGATCACGATCATGGGGCTCCACGACGCCACGGCCGGGCGCGTGTACGTCGACGTGACCGACACCGGTCCCGGCGTCCCCGAGCCCGTTCAGGTGAAGATCTTCGAGCCGTTCTTCACGACGAAGGTGCTCGGCGAGGGTACCGGGCTGGGCCTGTCGCTCTGCCGGGGGATCGTCGACGAGCATGGCGGGACCCTGACTCTGGGCGAGACGGGCGAGGCGGGGACGACGTTCCGCATCGACCTGCCCGTGGTGACGCCTCCGCTGGTGGTGGTCGAGGCCGAGGCCGCCGCCCGGGCGCCAGCGCCGGTGATGCCACGGCGGGTATTGATCGTGGACGACGAGGTGGCCCTGGCGGAGGTCGTGGCCGAGGCGGTCGAGCAGGACGGCCACAGCACCGGGATCGCGGTCAATGGCGCCATGGCGCTCGAGATGCTGCAGCGCGAGTCGTTCGACCTGATCATCTCCGACACCAAGATGCCGACGATGGACGGAGAGACGTTCTACGCCGAGCTGACGCGGACGTTTCCGCGGCTGCGGGACCGGATCATCTTCCTCACGGGGGACGTGCTGAGTCACGAGAAGCGCGAGTTCCTGGAGAGCACCGGCGCGCCCTTCCTCACCAAGCCCTGCGATCTCGTGGAGATTCGCCGCACCGTCCAGCGCATCCTGGCGACCGACGCGGCCGCGGCGTAGCCGCGGCACGCGCCGGCCACGGTCACCTCAGCACTTCGGCGCTTCGCGCAACCGCGCCTCGATCGTATCGCCCGCCTTCAGATCCTTGGTCGTCTCCGCGTTGGCCTGGAACTCGTGGGTGGTGCCGCTCTTGTCACGCACCGTGACCCGGTTGTTCTTGGCGTCGACACGGAGCACCTGCCCCTCGACCATCTGCGGCGTTCCGGCCTTGCAGTCTGGCTTGGGCTGCTGGGCGAAGGCCAAGCCAGTCGAGAGCAGCGTGATCGCGACGAACCCGCTCGACAGCGTGAGCCAGCGATTCATGGGTGTTCTCCCTCAGTGCTTCTTCGTGATGTCGTAGATCGCGCCGGCGGCGGCGCCGACACCCGTACCGATGAGCGCGCCCTTGCCGGCGCCGTAACCGGTACCGGCACCGACCGCCGCCCCCGCGCCCGCGCCGACCGCCGCGCCGCCCACGGTGCCGCAGCCAGTGACCACCAGCGCAAGCATCGAGAGACCCACAACACTGCTGAGTAGACGAGATTTCATGGCCCCTGTCCTCCGTTGCCCTGTATGACGGGCGCGGCGACCCGCGCATTCCTTGTGAAAATTCGAACTTATCGACCCGCGCCCCAGTGGGGGTAGGACAGTGCAAGGGCGACGCCAGCCAGCGACAGGTCGGGCGAGGGCGGCGCGTCAGCCGCCGAGGTACGCGCGACGAACGTGGTCGTTCGTCATGAGCTCGCGGGCGGCCCCGGTCAGAACGATGCGTCCGGTTTCCATCACGTAGCCGCGATCGGCCATCTGCAGCGCGAGGTGGGCATTCTGCTCGACCATCAGCACGGTGGTGCCCTGTCGCCGGATATCGGCGATGACGGCAAACGTCGTCTCGACCACGGTCGGCGCCAGGCCGAGCGAGGGCTCGTCGAACAGGATCAGGCGCGGGCGGGCCATCAGCGCGCGGCCGATGGCCAGCATCTGCTGCTCGCCCCCGGACAGCGTGCCGGCCGCCTGCCGCCGGCGCTCGCCGAGGATGGGGAAGTGCGTGCATACGCGCTCCAGATCCGCGGCGATCCCGTCGCGATCGCGCCGGACGTAGGCGCCCATGGCCAGGTTCTCCTCGACGCTCATCTGGGGAAAGACTCGCCGGCCCTCCGGGCAGTGGGCGATGCCGGCCTCCAGGATGGCGGCCGGCTCGAGGCCGGTGATGGTCCGGCCATCGAGCAGGATGCGGCCGCTGGTCGGGCGCACGAGGCCGGAGATGGCGCGCAACGTCGACGACTTGCCGGCGCCGTTGGCGCCGAGCAGGCAGACCAGCTCACCGGCGCGCACCTCGAGGTCGACACCCCGCAACGCCTCGACGGGCCCGTAGGCAGCGCGCAGCTCCCGCAGCTCAAGCACGCGTCGAGCCCAGGTAGGCGCGGATGACGTCGGGATGCGCCTGGATGGTCGCCGGCGGCCCCTCGGCGATGACGCGACCGTGGTTGAGGACGACGACGGTGTCGGAGATCCCCATCACCAGCCGCATGTCGTGCTCCACCAGGAGCACCGTCACGCCCTGCTCCCGCACGCGGCGGATCAGCTCTACCAGTCGCTCCTTCTCGCCGCCGGTCATGCCGGCGCCGGGCTCGTCGAGCAGGAGCAGGCGCGGGCGAGCGGCCAGCGCCACCGCCAGCTCGACCAGCCGCTGCTCGCCGTAGGGCAAGCTGCTGGCCGCATCCGCGCGCCGTCGCTCGAGCCCCACGAAGGCCAGGATCGTCTCCGCCTCTTTCCGGAGCGCGGTCTCTTCCGCCCG
The DNA here is from genome assembly GCA_963827505.1 of uncultured Candidatus Rokubacteria bacterium. Taxonomy (GTDB): domain Bacteria; phylum Methylomirabilota; class Methylomirabilia; order Rokubacteriales; family CSP1-6; genus AR5. The sequence continues at coordinate 721,606 of CAWHBD010000003.1, forward strand.
CACCGTCCGGCCGCCGAGGAGGATCGAGGCCAGGGCGGCGCCGGCGCGCAGGTGCAGGCCGATCAGCACGTTGTCCTGCACGCTGAGCGCCGGGAACACGCTCGTCTTCTGGAACGTCCGCACGACGCCGCGCCGGGCGATGTCGCAGGGCCGCTGTCCCGACAGCGGCTCGTCGCCGAACGTGATGCGGCCCCGTCGGGGCCGCAGGTACCCGGTGATGGCGTTGAACGCCGTCGTCTTGCCGGCGCCGTTGGGCCCGATCACGCTGGTGATCGTCTCCGGTTGCACCGCGAAGGACACCCCTGCCAGCGCCGCGACTCCACCGAACTCGACCGCCAGGTCCTCGACCACGAGCGCCGCCGCCGGCGCCGCTCCGTTCGAGCGCGGGCCGGGCAGGCGCACTCCTGGCTCCTGAGGAAGGGCTCGCGCGGAGCCGTCGAGACCCCCGCCGAGGTAGTACACGATGCCGCGCGGGAGGAAGAACACGAGCAGTATCAGCAGCACGCCGTAGGCGAGCATCTGCCACTGCCAGGCCATGGCCTCGCGCAGCGCCTCCGGCAGCACGGTGAAGAGGACGGCGCCGACCACAGGTCCGGCCAGCGTCCCCTTGCCGCCGGCCACGACCATGATGACCATCGTGACCGTGTAGGAAAACAGGAAGACCTCGGGGCTGACGAAGCGCACGTAGTGGGCGTAGAGGCTGCCGGCCACGCCGGCCAGCGCCGCGCTGACGACCGCCGCCACCACCAGCGTGCGCGTGGGATCGACGCCGACCGACTCCGCCAGGGACTCGTTCTCGCGCATGGCCAGGAACGCGCGCCCCAGGCGAGAGTGAACCAGGCGGTGGCAGACCAGGTAGGCGGCGGCGCCGGCGCCGAGCACCAGGTAGTAGTAGGCGGACTTGGTGCGCAGGCTCAGCCCGAGCGAGCTCGGGCGCCGGTACCCCCGGCAGGCCCAGCGGGCCGTTGGTGAGCTCCATCCAGTTGACGCTCACCAGCGAGATGACGCCGGCGAAGCTGATGGTGACCAGCACGAAGTAGGCGCCGCGTACTTTCAGCGCCAGGCGCCCGATGGCCCAGCCGGCCAGCCCGGCCGTCACCGCCGCAGCCGGCAGCGCCAGCCAGAACGACCACTCGAGCTTCAATGCGAGCAGGGCGGAGGTGTAGGCGCCGATGCCGAAGAAGGCGGCGTGGCCGAGCGAGAGCTGGCCGGTGTAGCCGAGCAGCAGGTTGAGGCTGAGGGCCAGGATCGTGAAGATCCCGGCCATGATCGTGACGTGCAGGTAGTAGGCGTTGGCGAGCCACAGCGGCAGCGTGAGCAGCGCGGCCGCCGCCAGGGCTGCAGTCGCGCGCTTCACCCGATCCGTTCGGTGCGCGCGAACAGTCCGGAGGGCCGGAACAGCAGCACGAGGATGATGATCACGAAGCCGACGGCGTCGCGGTAGCCGGAGGACACGTAGCCGGCGCCCAGCTCCTCGGCGATGCCGAGCAACAGGCCGCCGAGCGTGGCGCCGGCAAGGTTGCCGAGGCCGCCCAGGATGACCACCGAGAACGCCTTGAGCGAGGCCAGGTCGCCCATCGACGGGTAGGCGAGGAAGACCGGCCCCAGCAACGCGCCCGCCGCCGCCGCCAGCGCCGAGCCGAAGGCGAAGGTGACGGTGTGGATGCGACCGATCTTCACGCCCATCAGCGCCGCGGTCTCGCGGTCCTGAAAGGTCGCCCGCATGGCCCGGCCCAGGCGGGTGCGCTGGATCAGCAGCCAGGCGGCGACGATGAGCGCCAGCGCCGTGGCCACGACGAAGACGCGCAGCGGCGCGATGCCCACCGGACCCAGCGTGAGGGGCGCCGTCGGGAAGGGGTGGGGGATCGACTTGGCCACGCCGCCCCAGGCCAGCAGCTCGCCGTTCTGCAGGGCGATCCACAGCCCGATCATCACCAGCATCGTGGTGTCGATCGACTCGTCGCGCAACGGCCGCAGCAACACCCGCTCGCACAGCGCGCCCACGGCGGCGCCCAGCACGATGGCGACGGCGATGGCCGCGAAGAAGTTCAGCCCGCCCAGCGCCACCGCCGCGAACGTCGCGTAGGCGCCCAGCGTGTAGAACTCGCCGTGGGCGAAGTTGACCAGATGCATCAGCCCGAAGATCAGCGTGAGGCCGATGCCGAGCAGCGCGTAGGTGCCGCCCAGCACCAGGCCGTTCACCAGGTGCTGCAGGAGCGCGTCTATGAGCTCCTCCCCGACTCCCCCCACCGCTGTCGAGCCATTACTTCTTGGCGACGAAGTCCGGCAGCGCGACCTTGCCGTCCTTGATCTGGACGACGAAGATCGACGGCTTGCTCTGGCCGCTCTCCTTGCCGGCCGGCCCGTCCTTGTCGAACTTGACGGGGCCGTTCACGCCGGTGAAGGAGACCTTCCACAGCGCCTCCTGGATGGCCTTGGGCTCGTCCTTGCCGGCGATCTTCACCGCCTCGGCGATGGTGGCGATACCGTCGTGGCCGCGGAAGCCCTCGGTGAGCCCCTCGAAGGGATGGCCACGCTTGGCCCACTCGTCGACGAAGGCCTTGGCCAGCTTGCCGTCCGGCATCGCCTCCGGGAACCACGGCATGAAGAAGACGATGTGGTAGGTGCCCTCGGCGGCGGCGCCGGCCTGCTTGATGAGCTGGGTGGGCGACGAGGAGCCGCCGGTGGTGACGATCTTGCGGGCCAGCCGCTGCTCCTGCGACTGCTTGAGCACGAGGGTGATCTGCTCCACGGCCGTGGTCAGGAACAGCGTGTCGCCGTTGCCGCCCTTGATCTTGGTGAGCTGGGCGTTCATGTCGGTGGCCGACTGCTCCATGAACTCGGCGGTGCCGACGGCGGCGCCCTTCTTCTTGAGCATGTCGCCGAAGGCGCCGACGGCGCCACGGCCCCAGTCGGTGTTGACGGCCAGGAAGTCCGCACTGCTTGACGCCCAGCTTGTCGACGTACTGCTCGAGCCCGAGCGCTTCCATCTCGCTGGGCGGGCTGATGCGGAAGATCCACGGGTTGCCACGCTTGGTGATGGAGGCGGCGCTGGAGGTCTCGACCACCATCGGCACGCCGTACTCCTCGAGCTTGGGCATGGCGGCCAGCGTCATCGACGAGCCCCAGGCGCCCATGATGGCCGGCACCTTGTCGCGCACGATCAGCTTCTCGGCGGCGCTGGCGGCCTCCTTGGGGTCGGACTTGTTGTCCTCGATGATCAGCTCGATCTTGCGCCCGTTGACGCCACCGCGCGTGTTGGCCCAGTCGCGGGCGATCTCCGCGCCCATGCGCACGTAGTTGCCGGAGGCGGCGACCGCGCCCGACAGCGGCTGGATCACGCCGATCTTGATCGGGGCCTGGGCGAATCCGGCGGGCGCCAGCAGGGCCCCGACGGCGAGGACGACGAGCAGGATGGACCACCGGCGCTTCAGCATGAGCAGAGCCTCCATCGGGTCGAATGTGGCGGCCATGATAGCAGGCAAGCCAATTGCACGCTTGTAGCCCTGACCCTGAACACCCAGCAAAAGGAGGGTGAAATGGCGCGGGCGAAAGTCAAAGCCTACAAAGAGCAGTCCTTCGATCAACTTCATGGGCTCGACGGCATCTCGGACGACCAGATCGCCGAGCACCTGAAGCTTTACGCCGGCTACGTCAAGCAGGTGAACACGCTCAACGAGGACCTGTTCGACCTGCTCGGCAAAGGCAAGGCCTCCGGGAAGGATCCCGCGTTCGCCGAGCTCACGCGCCGGCTGGGCTTCGAGTACAACGGCATGATCCTGCACGAGTATTACTTCTCGAACCTCCGGCGCGCCGGGGAGCCGACGCCACCGGCCGCCTCCGGCCTGGCCCGGGCGCTCACCGACACCTACGGCAACGTGGAGGCGTGGAAGACCGACTTTCAGGCCATGGGCGACATGCGGGGCATCGGCTGGGTGATCCTCTTCCAGGATCCGGCCACCGACCGCCTCACCAACCACTGGGTGACCCTGCACCAGGACGGCGTGCCGGCCGGCTTCAAGCCGCTGCTCGTCATGGACGTCTGGGAGCACGCGTTCATGCGCGACTACAAGGCCACCGACAAGGCCAAGTACGTCGAGGCGTTCTTCCGCAACATCGACTGGCAGATGGTCGAGCGTCGTCTCCGCGAGGAGGCGGCCGTGCGTCCCGCGGCCGCAGCCTAGTCACCGTGGCGGCCCCGCGGGCGCTGGCGGCGCTGGCGCTCCTGACGGTGCTGGCGTCCGGCTGCTCGCTCGCGGGCCGCAGCCTCGGTGGGTACGTGGACGACGCGGTGGTGCGCGGCGCGGTCAAGCGCCAGCTGGCCAGCGAGCGAATCGGTCGCCCGAGCGGGGTGACCATCGACACTTTCGACCGCACCGTCTACCTGAGCGGGGTCGTCGATTCCGCCGAGCAGAAGTCCGACGCCGAGATCGTGGCGTGGCGCGTGGACGGGGTTCGCCAGGTGGTCAACGACCTGGTGGTCGCCCGCGCCCCCGCCCCGGTCTCGGCCCTGCCCGACTTCGGCCGGGGTCACCCGCTGATCAAGCGTCTGCGCGGCGTCGCCCGCGTGGAGCGGGGCCGTCCGGGCGGGCCCGACCTGGCGTACGACCAGGGAGGGCGCGTGGTGGCCAGCGTGTATCTCGTCGAATGGCGAGAGGTGATTGACGCCGGCCTGGAGACGCTGCCTTCGCCCGGCCGACCCGTGGACCACGTCTCGACCTACGTGGTGCCCGACCGCCGCGACCGGCCGGGCCCCTTCTACGCCATCGTGCTCTGGCACGTGAGTGAGCGCGACGCGGCGGCGTTGCGCTGATTCTCCCGACCGCCTGGCTATACTGAAGGGCGATGCGTGCGATCCTCGCGGCCGTCTTGCTCCTCGGCACGCTCACGGGCCCTGCCCTCGGCCGCGAGCCCCAGCGCTCGGTCGAGGAAGCACGCGCCCGCAGCGAGCATCACCTGCGTGAGGTCAACCGGCTCGCCGATCACTTCGAGGAGGTGCTCGGCCGCGACTGCCCTCTCTTCGCCACCCCGCGCGAGTGGCGGACCTACCTGGACGGTGAGATGGACCGCGTGGTGCTGCTGCTGGCCCACCTCGAGCAGGCCTGGGTCGAGGCCAAGAGCACCGGCGACGACGAGGTGCGCCGTATCGCCAAGGCTCCCCGCAAGCGCGTGGAGGCGGCCCGCTCGCTGCTCGACAAGCTGTCGGGTTGCGCCGAGGACAACGGCGCGCCGCTGTCGTCGATGACGATGTGGCGCCGGATCGAGCGCGAGGTGCCGCCGCGCCAGGCCCAGATCGCGCTGCCCGCCGAGGGGATGCCGGCGGCACCGGCGGCCGAGCCCAGCCGGTAGACTGACCGGCCCGGCTGGGGTATGGTCCCCGCCATGGCCAAGAACCCGTTTTCCCTCGAAGGCAAGACCGCCATCGTCACCGGCGGGGGCACCGGCATCGGCAAATCGATCGCGCTCGAGTTCGCGCGAGCCGGCGCCGACGTCGCCCTCTGCAGCCGCAAGCTCGAGCACCTCGAGCCCGTCGCCAAGGCCATCACGGACCTCGGTCGCAAGACCTTCGCGGTGGCCGTGGACGTTCGCCAGGAGGACCAGGTCAAGGGGATGGTGGAGCGCGCCGTTGCCGAGTGGGGTCGGCTCGACGTTATGGTCAACAACGCCGGCGCCTCGTTCCGGGCCAAGCCGGAGGACATCTCGGTCAACGGCTGGAACACCGTGGTGCAGATCAACCTCAACGGCGTGTTCCTGGGCTGCAAGTGGGCCGGCAAGCAGATGATGCAGCAGAAGACCGGCGGGGTGATCATCAACCTCTCGTCGGTCGCCGGCGTGTACGGCTCGACGATGATGTCGCACTACGGGGCCTCCAAGGCCGCCGTCATCACGCTGACCCGGGAGCTGGGCACGGCGTGGGCCCGCCAGGGCATCCGCGTGAACTGTGTCGCGCCGGGGCCGGTCGAGACGGAGGGCTACCTGGACGTGCTCAAGCAGGCCGGTCCCGACGGCAAGAAGACGTACGACCGGGTAGCGGCGCGGGTGGGCATGGGGCGCTGGGGCAAGGTGGAGGAGATCGCCTGGCCGTGCGTGTTCCTGGCCTCGGAGGCGTCGTCCTGGATGACGGGCGAGACCATCGTGATCGATGGCGGCCCCTCGCCCCGAGAGATGGACGAGGGTGGCTAGACGCGCGCCAAGTCCTTGGGTACTATCAACCCTCGCGTCGCCGCGCGGTGACCGTAGCTCAATTGGTTAGAGCACTGGCCTGTGGAGCCGGGGGTTGTGGGTTCGATTCCCATCGGTCACCCCACTCAGAGCAGGAGTTCGTGGCGGGCGCCCGTAGCTCAGTTGGATAGAGCGTTGGCCTCCGAAGCCAAAGGCCAGAGGTTCGAATCCTCTCGGGCGCACCATTTGGTGGAGACGATGTTGGGCCGTTAGCTCAGTTGGTAGAGCAGCTGACTCTTAATCAGCGGGTCCAAGGTTCGAGTCCTTGACGGCCCACCAACAAGATCGGGGACTTCCAGAGCACCGGGGTCCCCGATTTCGTTTTGGTTCTAGATTCTGGTTCCAAGTTTGGAACCAAGAGCCTCCGCGGTCGGCGCCGGCGCGGTCTCGCGCACCAGGCGGATCCAGGCCATGTCTTGAGCCCATGATCAGCGGACTTCTCCTGATCGCCCAGCGATCCCAAGATGGTGGCCCCGATGATGGAGACGTCACCGGCGGCGCCCATTGCGCGCGGCAGAGCGGCCTTGCGGACGGCCCTAACCCCGCCCACACTGCAGGGACCTTGGGCGGTCCTGGAGGACCGACGATGAAGCTGGCAGTAGCGGGTAAGGGAGGGGCCGGCAAGACCACGATCGCCGGGACGCTGGCGCGTGTGATGGCCGAGCGGGGACATCGAGTCGTCGCGATCGATGATGACAGCAACCCGAATCTCGCGCTCACCGTGGGCGTCGATACGGCCGCGGCGGCCAGGTTCACGGGCATCCCACGCGACATGCTCGAGGAGCGGGCTGACGCCGAAGGCAACATGCAGCTCGTGCTCGCCGTCCCCGCCGAGGAGTTCATCGATCGCTTCGGCGTGGCAGTGGGCGACCGGCTGACATTGCTCGTCATGGGTCAGCCGAATCACGGCGGATCCGGCTGACTGTGCCGCGCGCATGCCACCGTGCGTGGCGTGCTGGGCGGTCTGGTCGCGGGCAGCGCGCGGATGACCATCGTTGATCTGGAAGCGGGCCTCGAGCATCTCAGTCGCGGCACCGCCCGCCACGTGGAGACGCTGTTCGTCGTCGGCGAGCCATACTTCAAATCGCTGGAGACCGCGAGCCGGTCGTTTGCGCTCGCCAAGGACCTCGGCATCGCCAACGTGCGAATGATCGCCAACAAGGTGCGTTCGACGCGCGACGAGGCGACCGTGCGTGACTTCGCCGGCCGGCACAATCTGCCGATTGCCGCCGTGGTGCCCTATGACGACGCCGTGGTGGCCGCGGACGAGCGCGGGACGGCGTTGATCGAGTACCAGCCGGCCGCGCCGAGCGTCGCGGCGATCCGACGCCTGGCCGACGACCTGCTGGCCTAGACGCCGCTACGCCTCCGGCGTTCGCCGCGTGTGTGGATCGAGAAAGTCGTTCACGGCGTCGCCGAGCAGGTTGAGGCCCAGGACCGCGAGCGCGATGGCGGAGCCCGGAAACAGCGCCAGCCACCACGCGACCCGCAAGAAGCGCTGCGCGTTGTTCATCAGGTACCCCCAGCTCATCAACCGCGGATCGCCGAGCCCCAGGAATCCCAGGCCGGCTTCCAGCAGGATGACGCTGGCGGCACTGACGGAGATCACCACGAAGGCGGCAGGGACCGCGTTGGGCAACACATGCCGGATCACCACCCGGGCCTCCGAGGCACCCAGCCCGCGGGCGGCGTCGACGAAGTCTCGGCGTGCCAGTGAGAGCGTCTGCGCGCGGACCACGCGGGCGATCACCGGCCACGACGTCAACCCGAGCACGAGGATCATGCGATCCAACCCTGGTCCGAACAGCGCGATGACGACCACGGCAAGGAAGAAGCGCGGAACGACGAGGACGATCTCCGTCGCGCGCATGAGCAGATCGTCGACGGTGCCCGGGCGGTAACCAGCGAGCGATCCGACCACCACGCCGATCGTCGAGGCCAGGAGCGTGGCGCTGAGCGCCACGAGCAGTGACGTCCGGGCGCCGTGCACGACGCCCGCCAGCAGGTCCCGGCCGAGGTCGTCGGTCCCCAGCGATGTGAAGGCGCGATGGCGGCGACAGCGGGCGGCCGACGGAGGCGAAGGGATCGGTCGGCGCCATCACGTCGGCAAGGCCGGCGATCGTGAAGAAGACGAGCGTGAGCAGCAGGCCGGCCGCGCCCCCCGCGGTCGTGAACGCGGCCATGAGCCGCACCGGCCGGCGGCGCCCCGCGGTACGCGCGAGGGTCTCAGTCGTAGCGAACGCGCGGGTCGAGCCAGGCATACGCGAGATCGGTCATGAGGTTCACGACGATGACGGCCACCGACACGAGCAGGAACATCCCGAGAAGCACCGGTAGGTCGCGGGTTTGAACCGACGACAGCATGAGCTGTCCAATCCCGGGCCAGGCGAACACCGTCTCGACGAGAACCGCGCCGGTGACGATCGTGCCGACCCGCCCACCAATGACAGTGACGAGGGGGAGCATGGCGTTGCGCAGCGCATGGCGCACGACGGCGCTGTCCGGTAAGCCCTTGGCGCGCGCGGTGCGAGCGTAGTCGGTCGCCAGCCCCTCGAGCACTCCCGCCCGGGTGAGGCGTGTCGTCAGGGCCAGCTCGCCGGCCGCCAGCACGAGCGCGGGCAGGACGAGATGATGGAGGACGTCGAGCAGGTATCGCCCCCCGGTCCACGCCCGCCGCGCGTCGGTGAAGCCCTGGACGGGGAACAATCCCGTTCCGAGCGCCAGCGTGATTGCCGCGATCTGGGCCAGCCAGAACGACGGGGTCGCGTGCGCCAGCAGCGCACCAGTTCGCAGGACGAGGTCGGCGGGTCTATCGGCCCGACGGGCGGCCAGCACCCCCAGCGCCACCCCACCAGCGCTCGAGAGCGTCAACGCCGTTGTCGTCAGCAACAGCGTGGCGGGCAGCCGCTCGCTGACCACGTCCACCACGGGCCGGCCGTGAACGTAGGACAGCCCGAGGTCACCATGCAGAAGACGGGTTGCATATGCCAGCAACTGTTCGGGGAGGGATCGATCGAGGCCGAACTTCTGGCGCATGAACGCGTAGTACGCGGCGTCGCCGTGCTCACCGGCGAGCGCCAGCACGGGGTCGCCGGGCGCGGTATGGATGACGATGAAGGCCAGCAGCACGATGCCAGCGACGGCGGGCACGACTTGCACAACCCGACGGAGCAGGTAGCGGGTGCTCACCGCGGACTATCGCTTACAGGACGCCTCCTCCGCGAAGAGCCCTGTCCACGCCTTGAAGCCGCCGCACCGCGCCGACCAGGCGCGCGTGGTGGGCGTCTCCACCAGCCAGACATACGGCAGCTCCTGCACGAGGATCTCCTGGATCTGGCGGTAGAGCTCGCTCCGGCGTTCGCGCTCGACGGTCCGGCCCGCGCGATCGAACAGCGAATCGACTCGCTCGTTGCGGTAGCCGGCAGCATTGGTGAACGGAGCGGGGCCGATCTGGGAGGAATGGTACATGCGCCGCACGCCGATCTCGGGGTCGGGGCCGTTGCAGTATGAGATGACGTTCGTGTCGAACGCCCGGTCCTTGAAGACGGTGGGCGCGAACACCGCCGGCTCCAGCGTACGCTGGGTGACGTCGATGCCCACGGCACCGAGCTGCTGCCGCATGAGCTCGCCATACTTGGCGAATGCGGGGAAGTGGAGGAAGTCGAACGTGAGCCGAGTGCCGTCGGGGACGCCGGCGACACCACGCGCGACCCGCGTCGCGTCCCGCTCCTTTTTCCAGCCGGCCGCATCGAGCAGCCGCTCGGCTTCGGCCCGATCGAACGGTGGCAGACTCAGCCCGCGCGCGTGCGCCCACACGATCTCGCTCGAGATCGGGGCGGTGGCAACCTTACCCTCGTTGAACAGGACCTGACGGAGGAACGCTTCGCGATCAAGTGCGAGGGCGAGGGCCCGCCGGACCCGCACGTCTTTGAGAGTCGGCCGGTCAAGATTGAAGCTGACCGTCATGATGCAGTTGGAGCCGCCGGGGTGATACGACGTCTGGCCCATGCGGAAGCGGGCATCGGCCTGCAGGCGGCTCTGGTGGGGGCCGGGAACGCCCCACAGGAAATCCACCTCCCCGCTTTCCAGCGCGAGGACTTGCGTGCCGGCATCCGGGATGACGCGCATCACGACCTCGTCGAGGTAGGGCAGCCCGCGCTTGAAGTACGCGGCGTTTCGCGCGAGTCGGATCTCGGCGCCCTTCTTGTAGGCGACGAACTTGAAGGGCCCGGTGCCGACCGGGCTGGCATTGGCCGGGTTCGTCTGCGGGTCACTGCCCTGGTAGATGTGCTTGGCCACGATAGGCGCTTCGGTGGCGTCGAGCTGCTGCAGCAAGGGCGCATAGGGCTGCTTGAAGCGGAAGATGACCGTTCGATCGTCAGGGGCCTCGATTCCAGCCAGCGCCCCGCCCATCGACGCCTTGGTCCGCGCGTGGAACTTGAGCAGCACCTCCTCGAAGCTGAACTTGACGTCGGCCGCCGTGAAGCGGGTGCCGTCGTGCCAGGTGACACTGTCGCGCAGGCGGAAGCGGTAAACCGCCCCCGATTGCTCGATGACCCAGCTCTCGGCCAGATCAGGCACGGGATCCCCGCGCTCGTCGCGCCCGAGCAGACCGTTGTAGATGAGCTCGGCCGCCGTGTGGGTGGCGCCGCTCGTCGTGATGGCCGGATTCAGGTGACCGGGATCCGCGGAGATGGCGACGACCAGCGTCCCGCCGGGGGAAGGGCTGGTCTGCGCGTGCCCGTGCGGTGGCACCGTCAACGTGACGACGGCAAGGAACGCAAGCCAGCGGAGGATTGTTCGGCGTTGTCCTGGTCTCATGGGTTCCTCGGTGTGCAAGTCAGTCCAGTTTGATTCATCGAACGTACTTCGAAGGATCGAAGTATCACCGACATGCCGGGGCGACGCAACGGCGATGGGGATGTCGCTCAGCGCCGGCCGCGACGCAGGAAGTCGGTCAGGATGCCGCAGAGCTCGCGGCCGCGAGCTGTCAGTGAGTACTCGACGCGCGGGGGCGTCTCGGGAAACACCCGGCGCGAGATCAATCCCGCCTCTTCGAGGTCGCTGAGGCGCGCCGCCACGGTCGAAGAGCTCACGTCACCAAGCCGGCTGCGGAGCTCAGTGAAGCGTACGGTGCCACGATTGGCGATGAGGCTGAGGAGCCCCAGCGTATAGCGGCGGCCGATCAGCTTGGCCAGCGGCGTGGCCGGGCAGAGGCAGTCACCGGCCGCCAACGCCGTGCCGCAGCCGCACGTGACCGCGGTCACGCCAGCTCCCGACACTCGCCACCGCGACGGCAGTCGCAATTCGCCGAGCCGCACTCGCCATGGGCGTGACGTGCCAGGTAGGGCTCGAACTCGTCGAGAAAGCGACGCCGGCCTTCGTGCACGCCCGACGCCGTCAGCCGGTATCGGCTCGAGCCGGACGCATCGGCGAGGGTCTCCAGATAGCCGTCCTCGATGAGATGGCCGAGGGTCGCTCGCATCGCGCGTTCGTCGCCGATGAATCGGAGGATGTCAGCGATCGCCACGTCGGGGCCGAAACCTTCGCCGGCGAGCCAGAACATGATCTGGAGAATCTCGTCGCGCTGCTTCAGGTCGTCGAGCAGATCGGATGGACGGTCGCCGGCGACGAGGCGTCGCACGTGCGAGAGCGCGGTGTCCACGGCGGCACCGACGGCCGGCGTCAGCGCCGTCGTCAGCTCGTCGACCTCGGCCGGCTCGCAGCCCACGATGAACACGCGGCCGGGAAGAGCGCCGAGCGCCTTCGCGACCGCGAGCGCACGGGAGGGGATGGCCAGGTGCAGGTCGACCTCGCCAGGAGGCTCGACGGATTCCACCTCCGAGACATACACCGTGCCGGGCGCGCCACCGCGGGTCATCGCGTCGACGATGATGAGGCGGTCGTATGGAGTGAGCAGCTCCTGGGCGAGCCGGATCCCGGCCGTGCCGACCTCCATGAGCTCGACGTCCGCGAGCGGGAGTTCACTTTCCTGCAGCCGACGGATCACCTCGACACCGAAGCCGTCGTCACCCCGCAGGACGTTGCCGAACCCGGCCACGAGCGTGCGCACGGATCAGGCCTGGTCTACCGGCTCGACGCCGATGGCTACGCGAATCTCACCGCTCTCGACGGCGACGGGAAAGACGGCGATCCGCTCCGGGCCGTCGAGCCGTTGGCCGGTCCGCACGTCGTAGCGGCAGCCGTGCCAGCTGCAGCGGAGCTCGGCTCCCTCGAGCGTGCTGAACTGCAGCGGCAAGGGACTGTCGCCGCATTGATTGGCCACCGCGTACAAGTCGCCGCCGACGTTGACGATGAGGACAGCGAGACCGTCGAGGTCTACGGCTTTCACCGCGCCGGGCGCGACGTCCAATGCCGTGGCCGACTCGCCGGTAGACGGGGCGCTGCGCGCGCCGGAGACCTCCGACTTGCAGCAGCTCCACCGGCCGCGCGGTCGCGCGGTTGCCGACGACCAGCTCCTGGAAGCCAACGAGGCCCGTCTTGAGGGCCTCCTCCAGATCGTGGCGGACGGCCTCGAGCGCGACGCCGCTTCGCTCGAGCCCGTGGAGCTTGACGTAGACGGCACCGCCAACGACCTCCGAGAGCTCGACGTCGATGCCGTGATCGTGGAGATGGCCGCGCACCGTGTCCAGGGCCTCCTCGGTGTGGAGGCGGCGATCCACGGCGATGAGATCGTACGACATGAGGAGCAGACGAATCGCCGGGTCGGCAGTGAGCCGATTGATGAACGCCTCGCCGGCCATGGACTGGATGGCGGTGACGAGGTGGGTGAGCGCCGTCCGGTGGATCGCGTCAATGCCCTGCAGCAGCTCGGTCAGGCGGGCGCCCACCGCCGCGTCCGGATAAGACTCCAGCTCGGCGATGAGCCGCTGCACCTCTTCGAGGATGTCGCGCGACTCGCTCATGGCGCCTCGACGTTCACCAGGGTGCCGCCGCCCAGCGGTGCGCGGGGGAGCCGGGCGACGGCGTCATCGTGCGTGGCCAGCGTCCTCACGAGCGCGCACACGGCGTCGAACACACGCCCGACGGCGTCGCTGAATGTGTCGCCGAACTCGTGGACCGCCGGCTCCACCTCGATCACCACAATCTCGTCCGGGAGCGCGCCGAAATGACGGGCCACCACCAGCGTGTTGTCCAGGGCGATGACGCCGGTGACGGCCTCGGTCACGGCGCGCTGGATCTCTTCATCGGGCGGGAGGACGCCGTCCCAGCGGTAGGCCGAGACCGTGCCCGGCGGGCGCCCGCCGCGCTCGACGGCGCCGACCACGACGGCCCGCTCGAATCGTCGCTCTGGCGGCTCGTCCTCCAGGCGCTGGACGACGGCGATCGGGTTGTAGCTGATGTCTTCCACGACGACGTCGTCCGGCCAGGTCTGCGCTTCGAGGCGGTCCGCGACCTCGACGCCGACAGAGTGATCGCGGAGGTTGCGATACCCCACGCCGCCGACGATCACGCGCACGCTAGCCGCCGTCGTCGTCGACACCACACGCGCAGGTGTTGACCTCTCGGGTGATGACGCCCGCGTCCGAGTGAATGTGGGTGGTGCAGGGCATGCAGGGGTCGAAGCTCCGGATGGCCCGCAGGATGTCGATGCCCTTGAACTGCTTGGGGTCGTCCGTCTCCTCGAGAAGCGGGGTGTTGAGGACGGCCTCCTCATACGGCCCGGGTTGCTGCCAGCGGTCGGTGGGCGAGGCGTTCCACGTCGACGGCGTGACGATCTGGTAGTTCGCGACCGCACCCCGGTCGAGGACGAGGTGGTGGGTGAGGTATCCACGGCCAGCGCCCCAGAAGCCCACGCCGAGCTGCTCACCCCGCTTGGGAATCTCGAACGGCGTGCTGGTGCGGGTGTCACCGAGCTTGAGGCGATCCATCGCCGCCACCCAGTTGTTGAGCGCGACCAGAGCCGTGAAGGCCGTGCAGTACGCCCGCCCGCGATTGCGCTCGAACGCGTTCCAGACCTCGGGCACGTGCCACTCGATCTCCATCTCGGGGAGCGCGCCCTTCGGCAGGCGCATCTTGAGCGACGTTCCCGTCGACTCGATGAAGGAGTTGGCGGGCAGCTTCCGCGCGACGGCCGTGTTCCAGAGACGTGCGTAGGCGCCGGCCTCCATGGACTGGCGATCCCACCGTGGCGTCGTGTCCCAGGTGTACTTCTCCTTCCAGTTCTGCCCTTGCGGCCTCGGCTTGGTCACCTTGTTCCACGGGTGATAGGGCGAGAGCGGGTTGCCGGCGGGATCGGTCGGGAAGCGCTGCCGCTGTCCGCTGCCTGACCAGTCCTCGTAGTACGAGTGATCCACGAACTCCTCGACGCCGATGTTCAGCTTGTGCAGATCCGTGGTGACCAGCTCGCCGTCGACGATGACACCCGGCGTGGCCCAGCGTCGGTCGCCCCAGGCGCCGGCGTTGGCGTAGGTCGCGTCGTAGGCGTCGGGATGATCGAAGATGCCGGTGTCGATCATGTGGGCGCGCCGGCTGCCGACCTGCTTGTAGGCCGGGTTGGCCGTGTAGAAGAAGTCGGTGAGGTCGTCCCAGATCATCGTCAGCTTCTTGCTGTAGTCGAAGAACTGGGCCAGCCGCGTGAACATCTCGTTCATCACGCTCAGCGTGATCGTCGAGCTCATGCCGCCGGGGACGATGGTCTGCGGATGCGGGTACTTGCCGCAGATGAGCACGTACGCCTCGCGCGCCACCCGCGTCATGTGGAGCGCTTCGAGATAGAGCTTGCCGCTGAGCGGGTTCAGGTCCTCCATCAGCTCGCCGATCGTGCGAAAGCCGTGAACCTCGGCGTGGGGTGCCTCCGTCGATCGCGCGCGCGCCAGCAGCGACGGATTGGTGGGCCCGACCATCGCCGCCGAGTAGTCAGGGCCGGCCAGCAGGTGCAGGTGGAGCGGATGGTCGTAGAGGAACTCCAGCGCCAGGGCCAGGTTGCGAACCAGGATGCCGAGCGGGGGCGGCACGCAGCCGATCGCCATCTCGATGGCCATCGCCGAGGTGACGGAGTGAACGCCGCCACAGACACCGCACGCCCGGCTCGTGATGTAGATCGCGTCGCGAGGATCGCGCCCGACCATGATCACCTCGTAACCGCGGAAGAGTGTCGCCATCGACCGGGCCTCGAGCACCTTGCGGGCGTTGAAGTCGGCCACGGTGTGGAAGGCGAGCGCCCCGGCGACCCGCGTGACCGGATCGAAGTCCAGCTCCTTGATGAACCCGTTGCGCTTGAGCAGCTCTTCGACCTTGTCGGCGCTGAGCTGGGTCGGCGCCCCGCGGGGCGCCGTCGTGGTCGCGGTGTACGGATCGGCGACGCCGGCCCGAAGGTACGGCTTGCCGGCGGCGTCGAACTCGATCGGGAGGTTCTTGAAGCACATGGGGTCCTCGCAGGCTCAGGACAACCGGAACACGCGAGCCGCGCGCCCGACGTGGCGGTCCGCCGCCTCGAGCCCGCCGAGCAGCGCACCCAGCGCGCCGTTGATGGTGGTGAGCTTCTCCGGCAAGGGGCCGGTGTGGTCGCGCACGACTTCGAGCCCATCGGCGATGGCCGCCACGCTCCGGCGCGTGTCGAGCAACGCCCAGGCGATGGCGATCAGGTACCCGGCGAGCGCCAGCACCACGAGAGCAACAGTGATCAGTGTCAGGGGCAGCAGCATGGCGTCTCCTCAACGACTCCGTTGCTCGAGCACGCCGGCGATCGTGTCGAGCTTGCGCGCGACGGCGCCGGCCGCACCCAGCATGTCGGTGGCGACCTCGATGGTGGGGTCGAGCGCCCGGATGTTGGCGGTGTTGCGCGCGATGCCAGCCGCGGCCTGGAGCGTCTCGGCAGCATACCGCTGGATGGACCGGGCCGACCGCCAGGTCCGGTGCAGCGAATAAACGGCGAGCGGTACGAAGACGAGGAGCGTGACGATCAGGCCAATCCACCAGATCGTGTACACCGCGTCAGGCATCACCGGCGGCCCCGCGCTCATACGTGCCCCTGACGAGACACGGCCGCGATGACGCCGGCCAGGTTCGCGTCGATGGCTTTCAGCCCATCTCGAATCGCGGCAAGACCAGCGTTGAGCTTGGTCACGTACGGCGCGAGCGCGTCGGTCTGTCGCTCGATGGCGCGAACACCGAGCCTGATCTTGGAGAGGTAGTTGACTGGCGCCGAGAAGCGGCTGGCAGGACCGCCGATGTCCTCCAGGACCCGATCGATTGCACGCAGAAAGAGCGCCAGCGCCACGAACAAGGCGGCGACGCCGCCGACCGAGATCGTGGCCAACACGACGAATGCGTTCATCGTGACGTCTCCTGACCAAGTACGCACGCAGGACAGCCAGGGCATCCCTCGGCGTGGCCCTTCAACGCGGCGGTGCCGGCAACGATCCCCTTGGCGCACGTGAGGATCTCGACAGCGACGTGGGTTGTCGTGTCGAGAAGAGCGATGTGAATCGTGTTGTTAGCGATCTGCTGTCCCACGGTCCAGATGCCGGACACCCCGGAGCGAATGTCGCGCGCGGCAAGCAGGATGAGCGTCAGCAGCGCGGCGACGACGACGACCACGACAGCGTAGATGACGAGGCTCAGCGTCCACATCGTCCGAATCGTGTCGGGGCTGATCTCGTTCATCGCCCGTCCCTACCGCTGGCTTCCGGCCGCCGCTTGGCCGTGCAGCGCCTCGACCAGCTTCGTGGCCTTCGTCTCGATGTCGCAGACGGTGTCGCGAATCTGCTCGGCCACTTCGTTCGTGGTCTGCAGCTCCCAGATCACGCGGGTGTTGTCGCGAATCTGCCTCCGCCGCCTTCAAGGCCCGGGTCGCGTGGGTGACGATGCTGCGGGCCGTGAGCCAGATCGTGATCAGTAGGCTCGGCCGCGACGAGCACGACGGCCGATGCCACCAGCATCCACAGGCGCCAGGCGGCCCACAGGTCAGCGCTGGTCATTGCTGTCCTCCCGGCCGGCGCTCTCGTCGAGATAGTCGCGGCGGTAGCCGGGCCGATCGGCGCCCCAGAAGCGATCCTGCTCGTCCGGGCGGCCGTCCCGGCTTCTTGGATGCCATCTGCTGCCACTTGGCGTAGAAGAACTTGATTGCCTTGTCCGTGAGCGTCTGGGCCTGGACGTGCGCCCACCCGCTGGGGACCTCGCCGGTGATATCCCAGCGATGCTCGCGATTGGCCTCCCGATTAGAGAGCCGCCGCAGTCGGCGGACGACACCGCCCACGGTCCGGGCCGCAAACGTCGACACGGCAGCGCCCGGCGGCGTCTTGTAGAAGGGGCTGAACTTGTCCGGGAAGCCGGGCATCGTGCAGCCGATGCACACTCCGCCGGCCTTCATGCAGCCGCCCATGTGGTTGATGGCCCCCCGCTGAACGATGTTGCAGTTGACGACGGGCCCCCAGCACCCGATCTCGACGAGGCACTCGGGATCTCCGTAGTGCTTGGCGAAGATGCCCTCCTCGTAGAAGCCAGCCCGCGTGCAGCCCTGGTGTACCGTGTCGCGGAAGAGCCAGGCCGGGCGTCCCAGCTCGTCGAATGTAGGCAATGGTCCGAGCCCCTGGAGGAACAGCAGGACGGCAAAGACGGTCTCCGTGAAGTTGTCGCCCTGGGGCGCGCAGCCGGGAATGTTGATAACCGGCAAGCCGAAGGCGCTCCGGTAGTCCTTGCCGAGAAAGTCCATGACGCTCATGGCGCCGGTGGGATTGCCTTCGGCCGACGGCACTCCGCCCCACGTGGCACAGGTGCCGATGGCCATCGTAGCGGCGGCGCCGGGCGCCATGCGTTTCAGCCACGTGGCGGTTGGTACCGGGTGTGAGCCTTCCCCGTTGGCAATCGCCTCGACGCCCATCGCCGAGAAGTAGCCGCCGGTGCGGTCGGCGATACGCTCATCGGCAACGGAGCCCTCGAAGACGACCACGTAGGGTGCGCCCAGCGTGCCGTCTGCCGCGTCGCGGAAAGGCTTCACGAACTCGGCCCCCGCCTCGGCGGACAGCACGGGATGATGCAGGATCACCTTGGGCATGGCAGGGACGACACCGGCCAGCAGGCCTTCGATGCCCGGGTTGGTGGCCCCCGCCACAGAGATCGTGCAGCCATCACAGCTCATTCCGGCCAGCCAGTAGACGTGGATCGTCATCAGGGGTCCGAGCGGCAGACGCCCATGTTCCGTCGCTGGCTGTGTCTCCGCGATCGGCGGCTGCCCGCCCTTGATGACGTCGCGCTCCACGACCGAGGCCATCGTTGGCTCCTTGGTCCTAGCAGATCCTGGGGAGCTGCTCACCTTGCAGCATATCGACGATGCGGCGACCTCCGACGGTGGTTCTCAGAACGACCAGCTGTGCGTCGTCCTTCACGACCTCACCGACGACGCGCGCATCCCGGCCCTGGGGATGGAGGCGCATCGCGTCGAGTACCCGATCGGCGTCGGTCGCGGGCACGACGGCGAGGAGCTTACCTTCGTTGGCGACGTACAGCGGGTCGAGGCCGAGCAGCTCGCACACGCCCCGCACGGGCTCACGGACGACGATGGCCGCCTCGTCGAGGACAATGCCCACGGCCGACCGGTGCGCGAGCTCGTTCAGGGCGGTCGCCACCCCGCCGCGCGTCGGATCACGCAGGCAGTGGACCGCGGCCCCGGTGGCGAGCATCTCGTACACGAGCCGGTGCAGAGGCGCCGTATCGCTCGCGACGGGCGTCTCCAGTTCGAGGTCGGCGCGCGCCGCCATGATGGCCATGCCGTGCTCGGCGATTGGCCCGCTGAGGATCACGGCGTCACCGGGCCGCGCGCGATCGGCGGAGATCGTCTGAGCGTGTTCGACCACGCCGACGCCGGTGGTCGTGACGAAGCATCCATCGGCCTTACCACGGTCGACCACCTTCGTGTCGCCCGTCACGAGCAGCACGTCCGCCGCGGCCGCCGCCTTGACGCATTGAGGCAATGACGCGATCCAGATCGGCCAGCGCGAACCCTTCTTCTAGGATGAACGCCGCCGCGAGATAGAGTGGCCGGGCACCGGCCATCGCGAGGTCGTTCACGGTGCCGTTCACGGCGAGGTCGCCGATGTCGCCGCCCGGGAAGAACAGCGGGGTGACCACGTAGGCGTCGGTGCTGAAGGCCAGCTTCGCCCCGTCGACAGGGACGACCGCCTGATCGTCGAGCTTCTCGAGATGCTGGTTGCGGAACGCCGGCAAGAAGTAGCGTGCGATGAGTTCGGCCGTCATCCGGCCGCCGCTGCCGTGGCCGAGCAGGATCCGGTCGGATCCCTGCAGCGGCAGCGGACAGGTCGGACGGGAACGTCGATGGCGCCCTAGATGACATCGTCCTCCCCAAGGGCGACGTGTACGAGGTCCCAGACGATGTGGTACAGGGCGACGTGCGTCTCCTGGATGCGGTGGATGCTGAAGGAGGGCACCACGAACCCGTGGTCGGCGAGCGTGGCGAGGCGGCCTCCGTCCTTTCCCGTGAACGCGATCGTCAGCACGCCAAGCTCGCGGGCTACGTCGAGTCCATGGACGAGATTCGGCGACTGACCGCTGGTGCTGAGCGCCAGCGCCATGTCACCGGCGCGGGCGAGCAGCCGGAGCTGGTCGCCGAAGACCTTGGCGAAGTCACGATCGTTGGAGATGGCCGTGAGGAGCGCGGTGTCGCTGGTCAGCGCGATCGCGGGCAGCGGCCGGCGCTTCTCGACGATCGGATGGGCGAACTCCACCGCCACGTGCTGCGCGTCGGTGGCGCCGCCGCCGTTGCCCATCACGTAGAGCCGGCCGCCCCGCTCGAACGCGGCCGCCATCGCGCGGGCGAGCGCCTCGATACGGTCCGCCTCGGCGCAGAAGAACTGCTCCTTGACGTCAGCGCTCTCGCGGGCTTTGCGGAGGATGGCGTCCTTCACGGTACGGCCACCGGTTCCCCGCGATGCCGGCCGTACGCGAAGTAGGCCGCGCAGGCGCCTTCCGCCGAAACCATGGTGGCGCCCAGCGGCCTCGCCGGCGTGCAGCGGCCGCCGAACGCCGGACAATCAAGCGGCTTTTTGAGCCCGCGCAGGATCTGGCCGCTGATGCATTCCGCCGGCTCATGGGTCTCGATCGCGCCGACGTCGAAGCGGCGCTCCGCGTCGTAGGTGCGGAAATCGTAGCTGAGGCGCAAGCCGGACTTGGGGATCGTGCCGATGCCGCGCCACTTCCGGTCGCACACCTCGAAGGTCGACCAGATCAGTCGGCGCGCCGCGAGGTTGCCCGTCCCGGCTCACCACTCGCGAGTACTGGTTCTCGACCCCGGCCGCGCCCGTTCTCCAGACGTCGAACGGTGCGCAGGATGCCATCGAGCAGATCGACCGGCTCGAACCCGGTGATGACGATGGGAACGCGATAGTGGGTCGAGAGGGCCTCGTACTCCTGGTAGCCCATCACCGTGCAGACGTGGCCGGGCCCGAGGAAGCCGCGCACACGATTGCCAGGCGACTGCAGGACGGCGGCCATGGCGGGCGGAACGAGGACGTGGGACACAAGCATCGAGAAGTTACTGACGCCGAGCGCGCGGCGCACGCGTGACAGCCAGCGCGTTGGCCGGCGCCGTCGTCTCGAAGCCGATGGCGAAGAAGACGACCTCGCGCCCGGGGTTTTCCTGGGCGATCCGGACGGCGTCGAGCGGCGCGTAGACGATCCGGACGTCCGCGCCGGTGGACTTCAAGCGCAGGAGATCGGTGTGCGAGCCCGGCACGCGGAGCATGTCGCCGAACGACGCGAAGATCACGCCGGGCCGGGCGCGCGATGGCGTGCGCCTTGTCGATCTGCTCGAGCGGCGTGACGCACACCGGGCAGCCAGGGCCGTGCACCAGCTCGATGTTCGCGGGCAGCAGGCGGTCGACGCCGTGCTTGACGATCGAGTGCGTCTGGCCGCCGCACACTTCCATGAGCGTCCACGGGACGAGTCGTCACGCGGGCGATCTCGCCGAGGATCTTGGCCGCGACGCGACCGTCGCGATATTCGTCGAGGTACTTCACGGCTCGGCTCCCGGCACGTCGAGCTCGCCGAGCTGGCCGAGCTCCTCGAGGAATCGGTAGGTTCGTTCGGCTTCCTCGGGGTCGACCTTGCTCAGGGCAAAGCCGACGTGGACGAGGACGTAGTCGCCGAGCCCGGCATCCGGCAAGTGCTCCAGGCAGACCTTGCGGACGGTGCCGCCGAAGTCAGCCCGAGCCATCCGGAGCCCGCGGTCCTCGAAGACCTCGATTACCTTGCCCGGGATGGCGAGGCACATCAGGCGTCGCCTCGCGCGGCCAGCCGTCGCGCCGCCACCGCCGCCTGCCCGAGCGACAGTCCGCCGTCGTTCGTTGGCACCTGACGATGACTGTAGACCTCGAAGCCTCGCGCGTCGAGGTGCGTCGATAGCGGACTTCAGGAGCCAGGTGTTCTGGAATACGCCGCCGCTGAGCGCCACCGCCGCCATGCCCGTCCGCTCGCGGATGCGCTCGCACACCTGGGCCAGGATGTCGACGAGCGTGGCGTGGAACCGGGCGGCGATTCGAGCCGCCGGTGCCTCACGGAGTAGGTCGTCCACGACTCCCCGCACGACGTCGGTCGTGCGGACGACGATCGTCTCGCCCACCGTCGACCGCCGTCGGGTAGAGCATGTCGGCCACAGGCTCGGCAAGGGCCTCGAGCTCCATCGCCGCCTGCGCCTCGAAGGCGACACGGTCGCGGAGACCGAGCAGGCTGGCCACGGCGTCGAACAGCCGGCCTGCGCTTGAGGTCAATGGCGAGTTCAATCCGCGATCGGCCGCGCGGCTCAGCACCCGCCAGGCGACTGGATCGAGCCGCTGCACGAAGGCGAGGTCCAGCGTCTCCATGGCCGAGCCGTACGCCGCGCGGAGAAAGACGGCGGCCATCCGCCACGGCTCACGGACCGCGGCGTCGCCGCCCGGCATCGGTACCGACTCGAAGTGTCCCACGCGCTCGAATCCCGCCAGGTCCGCCAGCGAGGAACTCGCCACCCCACACGTGGCCATCGACGCCGTAGCCGCTGCCGTCCCATGCCACGCCGATGACGGGCCGGTCCACTCCGTTGTCGGCCAGGCAGCTCGCGATGTGGGCGTGGTGATGCTGGACGGCCACCCGTTCGACGTCCTGGAGCGATTGCGCGTAGAGCGTGGAACGATACGCCGGATGGAGGTCGTGGGCTACGACTTCCGGGTTGAGAGCGAACAGTTGGCGGAAGTGGCCGAGCGCTTCGACGAATCCGCGGAAGGCACCCTCGCTCGTGAGATCACCCAGATGGTGACTGAGAAACGCATCGCTGTCTCTCACCAGAGTGAACGTGCTTTTCAGCTCCGCGCCACAGGCGAGGATCGGCCGGGGGGCGGTCACCGGCAACCGGATCGCGAGCGGGACGTAGCCGCGCGAGCGACGCACCAGGCGCGGCTGATCCCCCACCACGCGCGCGACAGAATCGTCGCAGGGCACGTGGATAGGCCGGTCGTGGGTGAGGAACACGTCAGCGACACCGTGCAATCTCGTCATGGCGTCGGCGTCATGGTGTGCGATGGGCTCGTCACTGGTGTTGCCACTCGTCATCACGAGCGGGGTACCGACGGCCGCCAGAACCAGATGGTGGAGCGGTGTGTATGGCAAGATCACCCCGAGCTCACGGCAAGCTGGCGCGACCTCCTCGGCAATGCCGGAGCCCGCGCGCCGGGCAAGGAGAACGATTGGGCGGGCGGCCGAAGCTAGGAGCCGAGCCTCGGCGTCCGTGACGTCGCAGAGGGCCCGGGCTTCGAGGACATCGGCCACCATGACTGCCAAGGGCTTCGCCTCCCGCCGCTTCCGCCGCCGCAGCGCCGCGACCGCCTGCCCATTCCGCGCGTCGCACGCCAGGTGATAGCCCCCCACGCCCTTGATTGCGACGACTCCGCCGGCTCGCAGAATGTCGGCGGTGCGCCCGATCGCATCGTGCTCTGACACGACGTCTCCGTCGGGTCCGCGCAGACCGACCCTCGGGCCACACTCCGCACACGCGATATTCTCAGCATGAAATCGACGGTTATCTGGGGCCTCGTACTCTCGCCGACACCGCTGGCACGCCCTGAAGGCCGTCATCGTCGTGCGCTGGCGGTCGTAAGGCAGCGACTGAACGATTGTGAACCGGGGACCACACTCGGCACACGTGAGGAGGGGATAGCCACGACGCCGATCATGCGGCTCGACGAGCTCCCGCAGGCACGCGTTGCAGACGCCGAGGTCAGGCACCGGATGGAGGACGGCGGCACCGTCCCGCACGCTGTCCTCGATGGCGAATGTGGAGACACCGCGCGGCTCGTTCCACGTGACCAGGCATCGCGCATAACCGTCCGCGTTCGGCACCGATGCCTGGAGTTCGTCGAGGAAACGCTCGAGCACTGCCGCATTGCCCTCCAGCTCGACGAGTGCGCCCTGGAGACAGTTACGGACTGATCCCGTGAGGCCGTGACGCATGGCCATCCGATAGACAAAGGGCCTGAACCCGATCCCCTGGACGACGCCCGGGATCGTGATAGTGCAGCGTCGGACGCGCACCGTGTCGGCCGAGACGCTTTCGGAGATGGCCATCGCGCTCCTGTTCCTGCTGGAAGTCGCGGCCACAGTGTAGGGGGGGCTCAGGAGGTGGTCAATTTTACCGTCTGGGGCCGCTTCGAAATATCGAACGAACCCGGGCTGTCTTGATCTGGCCCGCCTTGGGGCCGTCCGTCTGTGTTGTGCATGGGACGTCACAGCCCGTTGAGTGAGGGCGGCGAAGAGAAGGGCGTCAACCGCGCGATCTTTGGCCCCTGCGAATCGGCAGGGGAGTGACAGAAGCCCTGGCTCGAGCCGTCAAGCTGACCTGACCGACCCGAGTGAGGCGCGCTGGCGATTACCAGCGACCTGAGCGCGCCTGAGGGCGGGAGGGGCAGTGTCACGGCTTTTCCGTTGTGCTTGACGACGCGCCTGGGCACATACTTCAGTGACTTTTCGAGATCTGGGCGCTCAGCGGCATCCCGTCGGCGAAGAGTGCCCTGTGAGCAGCGGCAAGTGGGAGAGATCGCTCCAACCGACCCTGGTGGTTGGCCCCGCGGGCGGTCGCCCTACAAGCGAACAGGAGGGCAGGTATGGCGCAAGGCCACGGACACGAGCACCACGAGCACGGTCACGGGAGCCACTCCGCTGCGCACGGTCATAGGCACACGCACGGTGTCGTAGATCCATCGATCGTCTCGACCAACCGCGGCCTGTGGGCGCTGAAGTGGTCCTTCGTCGGCCTCATGGTGACCGCCATGATCCAGGTCGGGGTATTCGCTCTGTCCGGGAGCGTCGGCCTGCTGGCCGACACGATCCACAACTTTGCTGACGCCGCGACCGCGATCCCGCTCGGCATCGCGTTCCTGCTGGCAAAGAGAGGCGCTACCCGCCGGTTCACCTACGGGCTGGGCAGAGTCGAAGACTTGGCCGGCCTGGCCATCATCGTCACGATCGCGGCCAGCGCTGTCTTCGCCTCCTACGAGGCGATCCGCCGGCTTCTCCATCC
This sequence comes from uncultured Candidatus Rokubacteria bacterium, assembly GCA_963827505.1. Lineage (GTDB taxonomy): Bacteria > Methylomirabilota > Methylomirabilia > Rokubacteriales > CSP1-6 > AR5. The sequence goes on from CAWHBD010000003.1 coordinate 746,355, forward strand.
GCAGCCTGTCGAGATGCTGTGGGCCGTCATGTTGGCGTCCGTGATCGGCTTCGTGGGCAACGAGGCTGTCGCCGTCTTCCGCGTCCGCGTTGGGAGGGAGATCGGCAGTGCGGCGCTCGTTGCCGACGGCTACCACGCCCGCGTGGACGGCTGGACGAGTCTCGCGGTGCTTGTCGGGGCGGTAGGTGTGTGGGCGGGCTACCCGCTCGCAGACCCGGTGGTCGGCATCCTGATCTCGGCGGTGATTTTCATCCTCGTCTGGCAAGCCGCCCGTGCCGTCCTGCTCCGCGCTCTCGACGGCGTGGAGGCCGAGACGTTGGACGAGATCGGCCATGCCGCCGGTCACGTGCCGAGCGTCGAAGAAGTGACGGACGTGCGCGCTCGCTGGATCGGTCACCGCCTGCACGCGGAGGTCAGCGTTACCGTGCCGGGCGGCTTCTCGGTCGCGGAAGGGCACGAGATCGCGCGAGAGGTGCGTCACCAACTGCTCCACCACCTGCCCCACCTTGGGCGGGTGACGGTCCACGTCGATCCCTATGGCCAGAGTGGAGAACGACACCACGGAATCGGCGAGCACGCCCATGACGGCTTGCCGACCCACTTCCACGACTGAGCGACTGCTGGGGCCGCTCGGCGCAAGAGATGGAAGACCAGGTGACTACCCTCTCACGGTGAGCTCCAGCCTTGAACGCCTAAGCTCACAGGCGGCCGAGTTGGCCCGACTGGATCAGGTCAACGAGGACGTTCAGATCCCCTACCGCCCCGGGCCCTCTTGTCCTTCACCCACAGGGCAGAATGCGCGCACGCTATCCTCGGCTCGGCACAAACAGCAAGCGGGTGCACCCGGACGCCGCAGGAAGTCCGATCGAGCAGTATCTCCACAGCGAGTTTTACGGCGGTCGGTCTGGTTGGAATCGCGAGACTCGTCTAGCGCGGGCGCGGCACATCGCGACAGAACTGGCGAAGCCGTAGTCCGCCGAGCGACCAGTTCGCACCAGCACGTGGGCCTCATGCATTGCCGCTGGCACGGCGGTTGCTCCTGTGTATGGCCAGAGTCGTAGCCAATGGAGGCCAAACACATGAAGAAGATAGTCGCTGGTTTCGTAGCGGTACTCCTCGCCGCGCCGCTGATCGCCTCGGCGGAGACACCACCAAGCCACCGGCGTGGAAGAACAGCGCCGGCCTACACGAGACGAAGGACATCATCGGCACCCGGATCAAGAACACCGCGGGCAAGGATCTCGGTGAGATTGACCAGCTGCTGATCGACCGCAACGGCAAGGTCAGTCACGTGGTCATCGGCGTCGGCGGGCTCGCGGGCGTCGGTGAAAAGAAGGTCGTGGTTCCGTGGTCAGAGCTGAAGTTCGCGCCGGTCGCCGAGGGCAAGAAGAACGCGATCACGATGAACGAGGCGAAGCTGGAGAGCGCGCCGGTCTACGACCGGGATGCCGCGGCCGCCGCGAGCCCGCGCACGCGTCCAGCGTCATCGATGAAGGACAGCGACAGGGATGGCAAGTCGGATCGCACCGACAAGGCGCCCCTGGACTCGTCCAAGAAGTAGACCCTTCGCGCATCGTCCAGCGGCACCCGGCGGGTTTCTCCCGCCGGGTGCACTGCCGCCGGGTTGGCTCAGGAGAGGTGCGCTACGGCAGCCCGGAATGCGGCGAGCTTGGCTTCGAGAAGCTCCGTCGCCTGGATGCCCGACGTTGCCAGCGCCCTGACGTCCATCTCGGTCACGCTCTGAGGGTGCCGGGTCACGGCTGCGAGAACGGTCTCGATCTGCCGTAGCTGTCCTCCGAGGGCCTCGACCTCGGTTCTGACCGCGGCAATGTCTGTTGCCAGCTGCGACGCAACCCCGATTACGCTCACCGTGGCGTACGCATAGCAACGGCGTTGCCAAAACCACAATCCTCGCCTTATCAGCCGCTTTCGAGATAGGCGACGTGAGGGCTGAGAGGAAACGACAACAGCGCCGACACTGCCCGGGCTGTGCCCTGACCGGCCGCGCCGTTGTTTTCGCTTGGATTCGGATTGCCCGATCCGGAACACTGGAAGGGCCTTGACGACCTCGCAATCCGAAGCACCACCCGTTCGGGTTCTCATCGCCGACGACGAGCCATCCGTGCTCCAGTTGCTCAGCGACCTGCTGGCCGCTCACGGCGGCTTCGAAGTCGAGACCGTGGGGGGCGGCAAGGAGGCCCTCGACCGTCTCACCACCTTCCCGGCGGACGTGGTCCTCCTCGACATCCTCATGCCCGGGATGTCGGGTAACGACACCCTGTCCGAGCTGCGCGCCCGGGGGTTTCAGGTTCCGGCGATCGCCATCACCGGGGCGCCCGACCGGGCCGGCAACGGGTTCCTGGCGGTCCTGAGCAAGCCGATCGACATGCGGCAGCTGATCGTGCTCGTGTCAGTGGCAGGGCGGAAGCACTCCGCCAAGCCCGTCGCCCGCTAGTCAGTTCGACTCCCAACCACTGCAGTACCTCGCTGAGGTCGGTCGTCCGCTCAGGTCGAGGCCGCCAGGAGCTGGCTGAGCGTCGCCCGGAGCTTGGCGGGGGATACCGGCTTGTGCAGCACGATGTGGCCGCGATCTCTCGCCTCCTTCAGGATGTCGACCTGTATGTCACCTGTCACCACCAGCGCGGGGATGGTACGGCCGCACGCGCGCCGCACGTCGGCGATCGCCTCGAGGCCGCTGGCGCCGTCGCGGAGGCGCAGATCGGCGACGATCAGGTCGGGTGACTGCTGCCGCGCCTCGCGGACCGCCTCCCCGGTGTTGGCAGCGAGGCGTGGATGGGAGCCCCACGCGGCCAGGACGCCGGCAGTTCCCTCTCGCACCACCGCCTCGTCCTCGATCACCAGGACGGTTCGGCCGTGGAGCAAATCTCCGCGCACTGGCAGCGGCTCGTCGTCGGCGCCGACCTCCGCGGAGTCCCCCGGAGGCAGCCGGAGCGCGAAGCACGATCCCCGGCCTGACGCGCTCTCGAGCTCGAGCGAGTGGCCGAGCATGTCGACGATTCGTCGGACGATGGCCAGGCCGAGCCCGAGTCCCTTGCTCCGATCTCGCTCGGGATTGTCCACCTGGAAGAACTCCTCGAAGATCCGCTCCCGGTGCTCGGCGGAGATCCCGATGCCGGTGTCGCGGATCTCCAGCCTGACGTGATCGGCCTGGGGCGTCGCCCGGACGACGACCGTCCCCTGGTTGGTGTAGCGGATCGCGTTCGAGATCAGGTTTCCGAGGACCCGCTCCAGGAGGGCCGGGTCGGTGTGGACGACCAGAGTCCCGGCGGCCTCGATCGAGAAGGCCAGCTCCTTGCTCTGGACGAGCGGCGTGTAGGCGGCCCGCAGCCGCTCGAACACCGGCTCGACACGGACCGCCTGCAGGTGAATGGAAACCTGACCGGCGTCCAGGCGGGACAGGTCCAGGAGCTCGTTCAGGAGCGATTCGAGCGCATCGACGCTCGTCAGGATGCGATCGACGCGGGCCTGTGTGTCCGGCTCGGTGGTCACGTCGCGGAGCGAGGCGCTGAACAGCCCGAGCGCGTGGAGCGGCTGCCGCAGATCGTGGCTGGCCGCCGCGAGGAAGCGAGACTTCGCCAGGCTCGCCTGTTCGGCCCGCTCGCGCTGGGCCTCCGCTTGCTGCTTCTCCACCTGGAGGGCCTCGATCAGGGCGAGGTTCTCCAGGCGAAGCCGGATGCCGCTGCCGATCGTCCGGCTCTGCAGGCGGGCAAAAGCAACCAGGAAGGTGAGGTAGAGGCTGAGCGTGGCCGCAAGGGGCAGGTACTGACCGCCACCGAGGAGGGCCAGGCGGAGGACTGCGGGCACCAGCGTCGAGAACAGGATCGCGTAGACCGCCGGCAGGTGATTCGCCTGGGTGGCGACGTTGGCGGTCGGAACGAGCGCGGCGACCACCAGGAACGAGGCGACGCCGAGCGGGCTCGCCGCGTCCAGGAAGAGGATCGATGCCAGGCCCCAGCAGCCCCCGTGCGCCAGGACCATCCAGGTGTAGCGGCGGGCCCACACCTTCGCTCGTCGTTCTCGCCACGGATCCCTGGCGTGAGCCCGCAGCAGCGGCACTCGGATCGCGACCACGGCCAGCGTCAGCGAGAGCCAGGCCAGGATGAGATCGGAGGGCACGAACCGCCACATGACGGCAACCAGGCAAAGGGCCACGACCACCGAGGCCCACCCGGCGCGTCCCCCTTGCCGGTAGAGCGCCTGGACGCGTTCCTCGAACTCGCCTCGGTCCGCCCCGGCCTCGTGTCCGGGATGCCTGCTCATAGGCGGCCCGCCCGACCATAGCAGAAGTGGCCGCCCCGCCGCCGCCGCGGAGCCCTTCTACAGGGCCCGGTGCTCGCGAGCGGGCGGGCGGCGAGACCCTGAGACGTCCACGAATGGCCCGGCGGCGGATGCCCCGATGGACACCGGCTCTCTCGCCATCCGGCGCCGCTCGCCCACCAGCATGCGCCTGATGACGAGCCGCATCAGGTAGAGACCGAACGAGGGATCGCGATAGCAGAGCTGAAGCACCTTCACGTCGCTGATCGATCCCACCTCCACCTCGGTCTCGCACACGGCGGTGCCGGTCCGACAGCAATCCGGGGCGAACACGCCGATCTCTCCGATGACCGAGCCGGGCCCGAAGGCGGCGCCGATCTCGACCATCCGCACCGACCCGCTCAGGATGAGGAACATCGAGCGCGCAGGGTCACCCATTCTGAACAGGACATAGCCGGATCGGTACTGATGCCGGGTCATCAGCGGGATGAGCCACTCGATGGAGAGATCTCCCCGGGAGGCCTGCCGGACCCGCCGGGTCAAGCGCCACATCTGGACCAGACGCAGGCAGTTCACGGGCAGGAGAAGGGCATGGAGAACGAGGACGGGATAGAGCTGATGACCGAGACCGTACACGACGAAGGCGAGGTTGCTCGCGATCGCGATGACTCTCAGGGGAATCATCGCCTTCATGTAGAAGGCGCAGAAGAGCAGGAAGGAGGCGCCGTAGCCGGCGACGTTCATCCAGTCCAGTTCAATCATGATGATCCCGCGCTCGCGACAGTGAGTGTAGGAAGACGGGCGGGGCCGCACAATTGTCCGGACGGACATGTCCGAAGGGGCCGGAGGCTGCTATCCTGAGCGGGCTCGCCGATCCTCGGAGACAGGCATGACGAAGATCCTCATCGTCGACGACCATCCCCTGTATCGGGAAGGCGTGATGACCGCCCTTCGCGGTCAGCCCCTGAGGGCGCTCGTCCTCGGGGCGTCGTCGGCGGGCGAGGCCCTCCGGATTCTGGACGACGATCCCACCGTAGACCTGGTGCTGGTCGACCTGCGGCTGGGAAAAGAGGACGGCCTGGAGGGGCTCAAGCAGATCGGCGCCCGGCATCCTCCAATCGCGCGAATGCTGATCTCGGGGCACGAATCCCCGGGCATCGTGCGGGCTGCGATGGGGGCCGGGGCCCAGGGGTTCCTGTCCAAGTCCCTGTCCATCGGACAAGTGGTGAAGGCGATCAACACCGTGCTGGAGGGTGGTGTCTCCTGGCCGGAGTCGGATGCGGCCCTGCGCCCCGTCTCGCCCGGGTCTGCCGCCGTCTCCCACGGCCTGACGCTCCGGCAGCTCGAGGTGCTCGGTCTCCTGGGGCGAGGCAACTCGAACGCCGAGATTGCCAAGGACCTGGGAATCAGCGAGCGGACGGCCAAGGCGCACCTGAAGGCCATCTTCAGCGCACTGGGAGTTGATACACGGGTCAAGGCGGTGATCAGGGCCCAGGAGTTGGGACTGCTCTCGCGCCGCTGAAACTCAGCGAAGGAGATCGAAGACCTTCAGCTCGAAGAAGACGGCGCCGCGTGGGTCGCCGGAGCCGCGGTTGGGGTTGGCTGCGTACCCGAGCGTGAAGGCGGCGATCGAGCCGAGGGTGAGCCGCAGGCCGCCGCCCGACGGAGTAGCGAAGCATCGTCGTCGCTGACGGGCCGACGTAGGCGGTGTCGAAGATCGCCACCGGGTCGAGCGAGATCAGGTTGATGTCGCGGACCAGCGCGGTGAGGGCGCGGTTCACGATCGAGAAGTCCTCGTCGGCCTTCCGGTCGACCGTCGCCGTGTCCACTCGCGTCGTGAAGATCGTGTCGATGGCGCCGCTCAGCTCGGCGAGCTGGTCGGCGGCCTCGCGGATCCGGGGGTTGTCGAGGGTCGCGTTCAGCTCCTCCTGACAATCGCGCACGACGATGGGGAGCCCGCCCTGCACGCGGTTCAGCAGCGCCCGGTAGATCTTGCGCTCGCGCGCCTTATCCAGCGTGCCGCGCGTGTCGTCGATGGTGTCCAGGCAGGTGTCGCGGGCGTCGGCGAGGTCGTCGCTCACGGCCTCGACCTCGGTCTGCAGGGTGGTGAGGATCGGCTCGACGCGCTCGGCCAGCCGGGCCACCTCGGCGATCGCCGGGTCGCGCGACTCGTGGTAGCTCCGGATCGTCGCCCGGGCTCCGCCCTTCTGCACCTCCATGGCCTGCAGGAAGCCCTCGTTCGTGTAGACCTCCCGGGGCAGCAGAGGGCGCCGCCAGGCGGTGAGGGAGGCGGTCAGGTTCACGGAGGCGAAGTGCTCGCGGCCGGAGGCGTCGCCGCCGAGGGTGGCCCGGAAGCGATTGTTGGGATAGCCGCGGATGAACGGTGTGCTGCGAACGTTCCAGTCCGGGATCTCGGTGAACCGGCGAGGACGGAGGCCGCCGAAGAACCGTTCGTTCTGCGGGGCCCGGCCCGCCTCAGCCGGCTCGAGCCAGCCCCCGGCGAACCGGGCGTCGAGGTCGAGCGAGCGATGATCGAAGAATGGCGTCGCCGGGGCCACGCGGACGCCGTAGGCGCCGTCGAGCAGGATCTTGTGCCAGGCCGCGGCCAGGGAGCCGTCGGTGCCGATCTGGTAGCCGACGCTGAGGCTGAAGTCGTGGGGCCCGACGCCGCCCGTGACGCCGGCCAGGAGCTTGGCGGCCGTGTAGGCGGTGTCGGACTCGAAGCCGGGCGAGGACAGTCGTGAGTGCTGCGAGCCGGTCTCGAGCTGCACCGCGTACCGGATGGGAACGTCGAGCCCCCGCACCGGCCGCGTGGCGGCCGAGAGCCAGCCGAACGCGTAGCGCTGCTCGAGGTCGTTGCGGTTCTCGACCGGTTGCTCCTGGAAGCGGTAGCCGGCCCCGTAGGTGGCGCGCCACAGCGCCGGCCATTCGAAGTCGTGACTGCCGGTCGCGCTGAGCGCCACGTTCGTGTAGCGACTGGAGGCCGCCCCTTCGCCTACGAGCCGGAAGCCCGAGGAGTGCACGAACGCGACCTGGAGGCCGCCGGTGAGCTTGTCACTGTCGTTGAAGCTGGCGTTCGGCTCGACCGTCAGCCGGGAACGCGGGGGAGCCACGCCGGCGGCGGTGGCCGGGTCCTGGCGCAACCTCTCCGCGAACTCCAGGGAGAAGGCCCCCGGCGCCGACAGCCCGCTCGTGAAGACGTAGAAGATGAGATCGAGCTCCCGGCGGTCGTCGTCGCAGTTGTCCGTGAAGGCCGCGACGACGCCGATCCCGCCCGTCGAGCCGGTCGAGCCCAGCGCGTCGCGGAGGGCCTGGACGGCCTCGGCGACCGTCGTCGCCGCCAGCGGGCTACCGGCGGGAGGCAGGTGGGCCCGGAGCGGATCGAGCGTCCCGTCGAGCGTGCGCAGGAAGGAGAAGGGCGAGTTGAGGGTGACGGTGCGGAGCCGGTACCCTTCGTACGGCGTCAGGCGGGGGCCGCACTGCGCGCCCGCGGCGGCGGGTGGCGTCCAGAGGCCGCTGCCCGCGCCGACCAGCACGAGCAGCAGCGTCAGGACGGCCGGAGACAGTCTCAGGCGTTCCGTACGGGGAACAGGTTACCGATCGTCCGCCTCATACGGTCTTCCTTGATCAGCTTGTTCCGGAACTTGTCAGCGTTGGCGGACAGCGTGGTCAGGACGAAGTCGACCTGCGACTGGTTGAGGCCCTTGTGGGCCGTGGTCTCCACGTCGGAGACCGGCACCTTCTTGAGGTCGATGTCGACGTCGAGGAACACGGCCCGCGTGAAGTCGGCGGTCACCGCCGTCCGGTCGAGCAGCTCGAAGTCGACGCTACACTTGTCGACGTCGCCGGCCTGTGTCTTGGTGACGCCGAACACGAACTTCCGGAGCTTGTCCTTGGTCACCACCTCGAGCTTGACGGAAAGACCCACCAGTTGCTTCGTCGTAGCAGCCCCGGTAGCCATGACGGCCTCCCTGTGTCGGTCGCGAGCCGGTCGCGACCGTCGACTCCGGGTTCAGAGTTAGCATGTTTTCATCGCCTTCGGAAGCCGGGGAGGGAACCGCACGCATGAAATCAGGGGGCTCGACGAGGGGACCGAGGCCGAAGCGCGGGTCAGCGCTCGGGGGGCGCCCTCATGGCACCGAGCTCGCGTGTTGATCGCGGGTGAGAGGCAGCGTCGTCGTGTGCCGCTCGAGATCCATGAGGTGGGCGTGCAGCCGCTCCTGCGCGGCGCTGAGAGTCTGCAGCACCAGGGCGCGCTGGTGGTCGAAGCGCATGCGCTCCACCACCATGCCGGCAAGGAAGCCCATGACTCCGAGATAGACGCAGCCGGCGGCGACGAGAACTGCGAGCCGGCGCGGGATCATCGCGCCACCACCATGCCCCGGACGTGGGCGGCGACGTCGGCATCCCCGAGGACGGCGAAGGAGTCGGCAATCCGGGTGACGCCTTCTCGCGAGCCCTCGCGGTGAGCCTGGAACAGCGCCCGTAGATAGGCCTGGCGGGCCTCGGGCTGGAAGCCGGTCGGGTGGCCCAGCGGGCCGCGCGCCAGGGCGTCGGCGCGCACGGCGGCGTCACCGACGGCCGCCATGGCATCCCACCGTCGTCCGCGAAGGGCCAGGCCATACGCCTCTCGCCACTCGTGGCGGGCCTGGCCGAGATCCATCCGACCGAGCGCCGCGTCCATGGCCGCCAGCCGCTGGGGGAGGGCCGGCGCCGGTCGAGCGACAATGGCCAGCCGGTCGAGGTTCCCGGTGCTGCCGCTCTTCGGCGCCAGCCCGCCCAGGATGAGTCCGGCGACCGCGGTGACCGCCACGATCGGCACGACGATGGCGCTCCACTCCAGCCCGGGCCTCTCGAGGAACATGCCCGCCTCGCTACGCAATCCGCGCACCAGACCAGAGATCAACCAAATCGTCATCTTGTGAAGTGGTAACCGGAACGAGAACCAGCGGTGAGGGTCAGGTCTTGACCCCTCGGCGTGCGGGAGTAAGCTGCGCCCGGGTCATGACAGCGCCGCTGGAAGCCCTACGGGGTCAGAGCCCGCGGATCGAGGCGATCCGCAAACAGGTGACCCAGCTTCTTGCCCGCCAGACGGGTGCGCGTCGCCTGCCCCCCGTCCTGATCCTCGGCGAGACGGGCACCGGCAAGGGGCTGCTGGCCCACACGATCCATCAGGCCGGGCCGCGCCGTGAGGGTCCCTTCGTGGACATCAACTGCGCCGCCATCCCCGAGACCCTGCTCGAGGCGGAGCTGTTCGGGTACGAGCGCGGGGCCTTCACCGACGCCCGCCACGCCAAGCCCGGCCTCTTCCAGACCGCGCACGGCGGCACCCTGTTTCTCGACGAGATCGGGCTGTTGCCGGCCGCCCTGCAGGCCAAGCTGCTCACCGCGATCGAAGACCGCGCGGTCCGCCGTCTGGGCAGCACGCGCGCCGAGGCCGTCGACGTCGCCCTCATGGCCGCCACCAGCGTCGACCTCCGGCGCGCCGTCGCCGAGGCTCGCTTTCGCGAGGATCTCTACCATCGGCTCGCCGTCATCACGCTCGAGCTGCCGCCGCTGCGCACGCGCGGCCCCGACGTCCTTGCCCTGGCCGACCACTTCCTGGCCCGCGCGTATGCCGACTACGGGCTGTCCCCCCGCGCGCTGACGCCGGAGGCGCGCGACGTTCTCGTCGCCTACCACTGGCCCGGCAACGTCCGCGAGCTGGCCAACGCCATGGAGCGCGTGGCCCTGCTCTCCGACCGCGACGAGATCACGGCTGCCACCCTCGACTTCCTGATGCCCGACGAGACCGTCGAGCCGGTCGATGCCGACGACAGCGCGGAGACGGGCTCGCTGGAGGACACTCTGCGCGCCCGCATCGAGGCCGCCCTCCGCGGCAACGGCGGCAACATCCGTCGCACCGCCGCCGCCCTGGGCATCTCACGCAACACGCTGCGCGCCCGGATGGACAAGTACGGCCTGCGACATCCCGAGGCGGGGCGGCCGCGGAGGTCGCGAGCCACCCGCGAGCCGGTCCCGGCGCCGGCCCCGGCGGCCCCGCCGCAGTGGGACCGCCGCCACCTGGCGTTCCTGAGAGTGAGGCTGCCGGCGTCGTCGACGGTCGACGTCGCGCGCACGCTCGAGGTGGTCGGCGACAAGGTCCGCACCTTCGGCGGGCGGATCGAGGAGTCGAGTCCCACCGGTGTCATCGCCGTCTTCGGCCTCGAGCCCGTCGACAACGCGCCGAGCCACGCCGCCCTGGCGGCCCTGGCGATCCAGAACGCGGCCCGCGCCCGCACCGGGGGCGCCGACGTCGTCAGCGCCATTCACTGCGCCGACCACCTCGTGGACAGCCACCCCGCGACGCCGGTGATCGGGGTCGACGGCAAGGCCGCCACCTGGTCGCTCCTCGAAGCGCTGGTCGCCGGCGACGACGCGGGCGCCACCCTCGTATCCGGCCCGGTCGTCCCCTTCCTGGTCCGGCGCTTCGCGCTCGAACAGGTGCGCGAGGACGAGCGCAACGCGTGGAAGGTCCTCCGCGTGGAGGAGGTGTCCGCGAGCTGGAGCGCGACGCGCTTCGTGGGCCGGACTTCGGAGCTCACCGCCCTTCGGCAGGCGGCGGCGCTGGCCACGCAGCGGCGCGGCCAGCTCGTCGGCATCGTCGGCGAGGCGGGCGTCGGGAAGTCGCGCCTCGTGCACGAGGCCGTCCAGCCCCTTCAGGGCTGGCTCCTCTTGGCCTCCGGGGGCGTGCCGTACATGAAGGGCACCTCCTACTACCCGCTCGTGGAGCTGCTCCGGAGCCTGTACCTCATCCAGGATATGGACGCCGCCTCCGCGGTGAGAGAGCGGGTCACGCGGGCGTTGCCGGCCGACGTCGATCCCCAGGCAGTGCGGCCGCCCATCCTGGATCTGCTGGGGGTCTTGCCGCTCGACGACGCGTTCCGCGACGTCGATCCGGTCCAGCGACGCAAGCGGACGCACGACGCCGTCCGGCAGGTGTTCCTGACCGCGAGCCTGGCGCAGCCACTGTGCCTGATCATCGAGGACCTGCACTGGATCGACGCCGAGACCCAGGCGGTCCTCGACAGCCTCGTCAACAGCATGACGGGCGCCCGAGTGCTGCTCCTCGTGAACTATCGCCCGGAGTATCAGCACCCGTGGGGCAGCAAGTCCTGCTACAGCCAGGTCCGCCTGGACGCGCTCCCGGCCGAGAGCGCCGGCGAGCTGCTCGACGCGCTCCTCGGCTACGATCCGGGGCTCGATCCCCTCAAGGCTCTCCTCGTCAAGCGGGGCAACCCGTTCTTCCTGGAGGAGACGGTCAGGATGCTCGTCGAGACGGACGCGCTCGCGGGCGAGCGGGGACGGTATCGGCTGGCGCATCCGGTGCACGCGATCCAGGTCCCGCCCACGGTCCAGGCGATGCTGGCCGCTCGCATCGATCGCCTGCCGCCGGAGGACCGCCACCTGTTGCAGGTCGCGGCCGTCGTCGGCAAGGACGTGCCGCTGGCGCTGCTCCAGGCCGTCACCGATCTCCGCGACGAGGCTCTCCGCCGCGGGCTCGACCGCCTGCAGGCCGCCGAGTTCGTCTACGAGACGGGGCTGTTTCCCGATCTGGAGTACTCGTTCAAGCACGCGCTCACCCACGAGGTGGCCTACGAGGGGCTGCTCCACGACGAGCGGCGGACCCTGCACGCGCGCATCCTGGCCGCCCTCGAGCGGCTCCGCGCCGATCGGCTCGACGAGCACGTGGACACGCTCGCCTATCACGCGGTCCGGGGCGAGGTCTGGGACCGGGCGGTGGATTTTCTCCGGCGCGCGGCGGCGGCCGTCTCGCGCATCGCGTACGCCGACGCGGCGGGCTACTACGAGCAGGCGCTGGCGGCCCTCCGCCATCTCCCCGGGGACCGCGCGCGGCGCGAGGAGGCCTTCGACCTGCAGTTCGAGCTGGCGCGCTGCCTCTACTCGACCGGCCACTTCGATCGCGCCATGGCCGCGTATCGGGATGCCGAGCGACTGGCGGTGTCCCTGGGCGACGAGGACCGCGTCGCCCGCGTGTGCACCGGGCTGGCGTACCTGCTCGGCTCCGAGGCCGACCATCACGGGTCGATCGAGGCGGGGGAGCGGGCGCTGGCCCTGGCCACCCGCGCCGGCGATGTCGCGCTTCAGATCTGGACCAGCGTGGGCATGGCCCGCGAATATTTTGCCGTCGGCGACTATCAACGCGGCATCGAGCGGGCCCGGACCGCCCTGGCCCCGCTCGAGGCGACGCCGGCCGGCCCCCGACTCCGGAACCTACCGCCGCCGGTAGGGTCCCGAACGTGGCTGGCCCTGTGCCTGGCCTCGACCGGGCAGTTTGCCGAGGCGCTGACGTGGGCCGAGGCGGCGATGGCGCTCGCCGAGCGGGAAGAGGCGCCGCTGGCGCGGGTCTGGGCGAGCTACACGCTCGGTCGCATCCACTGCATCCGGGGCCACTTCGGGCCGGCGCTCACGTTCCTGGAGCGGGCGGCGTCACTGCTGGACCGCGGCCGGTTTCCCATCTACGCCCCGCGGGTGCTCGCCTCACTCGGCACCGTCTACACGGTCACCGGGCGCGGCAAGGACGGCCTCGCCCTCCTGGAACGCGCGGCCACCGAGGGCGAGGCCGATCGGGTCCTCTACGAGCACGCGCTGGTGCTCGTCCAGCTCGGCGAGGCCCATCTGGAGGCGAGCCTGGAGGAGGCGGAGCGCCGGGCCACCGACGCCTTCGCGCTGGCGCAACGGCACGGCGAGAGGGGCAACGAGGCGTGGGCCGTTCACCTGCTCAGCCGCGTGGCCTCGGCTCGCCCGTCAACCCACCATGACACCGCCCTGACGCACGCGACGCGGGCGCTGAGCCTGGCCCAGGATCTCGGCATGCGCCCGCTGATCGCTCACTGCCACCGTGGCCTGGGTCAGATCCAGCGGGGCGCCGGCCGGCGGCCCGAGCAAGCCCATGAGCACCTCGCCACCGCGGCCACGATGTATCGCGAGATGGCCATGAGCCACTGGCTCGAGCCGGCGCCGGCCGCCGGGGTCTAGCTCGGTCTAGCCCTTCTTCGCGCGCGCCAGCTCCTCGCGGGCCGCGCCGGCGACGGCGGTGCCCTCGAAGAACTTCGGGTTCTGCGTGCCCCACAGGTGCACCGCGTTGGCAAAGGTGAAGTCGCGGAAGTTGTCCGGGCTGATCACGCCGTCCTCGACCAGCTCGTGGGCCTCGGCCAGCGGATCGCGCATGTCGATCACGTCGAAGTGTCCGATGTCCGAGCTGTAGATGGCGTTCAGCTTGGCGCCGAACGGGTTGTGCGGACTGAAGGCCCAGGCGTTGGTCCGGTCGTCGGCCTCGCAGCCGAAGTAGAACGGCGTGGCGAAGAGGTCGACCCAGTCCTCCTTGCGGGTGATCCGGCAGGCACTGAAGTCGTCCAGATCGGCGATCCCGCCCGTCAGGCTCGCATCGTGATCGGGCCAGCCGTCGCGGGCCTGCAGCGTCGACACCATGTCGGCATCGCCGTACTTCTCGACCAGGTTCATCAGCAAGCCCCGGTCGAGCTTGCGCGGATCCATCCGCTCCATCGCCGACCGGTTGCGACGCTCCCAGTGCTCGATGAGGTCGCCGAACAGCTGGCAGGCCCAGCCCACCCCGCCCTCGAGGAAGGCGAATCGGAGCTCGGGGAACCGCCGGGTCACCCCGCCCAGGAAGATCGCCTTGGACACGGCGTGGCCGGCGGCGGCGAAGTGGCCGATGTGGTTGTACACGAAGTTCGAAGGGGACAGCCGCAGCCCCTGGTTGCTGCCCGAGCTGTGGAAGGTCGGAGCGATCCCCAGCTCGCGGCACTTCGCCCAGACCGGGTCGTAGTCGTGGTCGCTGTCGAGGGCGAGCACGTCGTACCAGACGCCGAGCCGGGCCGAATCCGGATCCGTCGGCGCCGTGGAGGGGATGCGCCGCGACATGCCGCTGCCGAACATGCAGGCCTTGGCCCCGAGCTCGCGGGTGACGTACTCGAGCTCCGCGATCGCCTCCTCGGGCGTGTGCATGGGGATGATCGCGGCCGGGGTCATCCGGTCGCCCAGGTTGCGGAAGGCGTCTGCGGTCACGACGTTGTGCGCCCGGATCACCGCCCGCCGGGTGGCGTCGTCGGCGATCCGCGGCAGGCGCAGGCCGGCGGTCGGGTAGATGATCGCGAAGTCACTGCCGATCTCGGGCAGCCGCTCGTAGAGCAGCCGCGGCATCATGGCGGTGGCGCGGTCGAGGGTGTTCTCCGCCTGCCGGCTCCAGAAGGCCGGCTGGGCGATGCGCCGGCGCCGCCGCTCGGCGACCGACATGCTGAGCGCGTCGCGGGTGGTCTCCATGGCGGCGAGGAAGCCGTCGGCCGCGAGGTCGCCGCCGACCTTGCGCATGCGCTCGGCGAAGATCGGGTCCCACTCGACCCAGTGCCCATCGCCGTCGACGACCGGATGGCCGAGACCGGAACGAATCTGTGCGGGCGTGCGATGACTCTCGACACTCATGCGCCTACCTCCAGGGACGGGCGGGTTCACGCCACTCGCGACGACTCTGTCACCCCGGATACTGTCGCGGTGAGCCTAGCATAGTCGGCGCCGTGGCTCTCGCCCTCGGCTACGATGGGGCCCATGTCCCTGCCGTTCGCGCCGCCGCTCGCGCCCATGCTGTCCAGCGCCGCCGACGCCCTGCCCGGGGGCGAGGGATGGCAGTTCGAGCCCAAGTGGGACGGCTTCCGCACGCTGGTGTTCCGCGACGGCGACGAGATCCTCCTGCAGAGCCGCGACGAGAAGCCGATGAACCGCTACTTCCCCGAGCTGGTCGCCCCGCTGGCGGCGGCGCTGCCCGGGCGCTGCGTCGTCGACGGCGAGATCGTGATCGTCGGCGAGGCCGGGCTCGACTTCGAGGCGCTGCTCCTGCGCATCCATCCCGCCGCCTCGCGGGTGAAGCTGCTGGCCGAGCAGATGCCGGCTTCGTTCGTGGCGTGGGACCTGCTCGCGCGTGGACGACGAGGACCTGCGCGAGGCGCCGCTGTCGGCGCGGCGCCCACGGCTCGAGCAGGCGCTGGCGGGCGCGACGCCCCGCGTACACCTCTCGCCGGCCACGCGGGATCGGGCGCTGGCCGAGGACTGGTTCAGCCGCTTCGAGGGCGCCGGGCTCGACGGCGTCATGGCCAAGCGCCTGGACGCGCCCTATCGCGCCGGCGAGCGCACCATGATCAAGGTGAAGCACCAGCGCACCGCCGACTGCGTGGTCGCCGGCTTCCGCTGGCACGCGAAGGGCCCCGGCACGATGCTGGGCTCGCTCCTGCTCGGCCTGTACGACGACGACGGCACGCTGCACCACGTCGGCGTCGCCGCCGCCTTCACCAACGCGGTCCGCAAGCAGCTCGTGGCCGAGCTGGCGCCGCTGCGCGAGCACGCGCTCGACGACCATCCGTGGCGCGACTGGGCCGAGGCGCAGGACGAGGCGAGCGCGACGGGCCAGCGGCTGCCCGGCGCCACCAGCCGGTGGAATCGCGGCAAGGACCTGAGCTGGGAGCCGCTGCGCATCGAGCGCGTCTGCGAGGTGGCCTACGACCACATGCAGGGGACGCGCTTCCGGCACGCCGCGCAGTTCCGTGCGCTGGCGCCCCGACAAGCCGCCCCGGGAGTGCCGCTACGACCAGCTGGAAGTCACGCCCGCCTACGAGCTGGAGCGCGTCTTCGGCGCCCGCGACCCCGCGCGCCCCCGCCCTGAGCCCGACCAGGGATCGTAGTCGGGGTCGGGCGGCTCCGCGGCGGGCCGCTCGCCCTCGGGCACGTGGCGCAGGTTGACGCGGATGCGGGTCCACGTGGTCGAGCGGCCGCGCATCGAGTCGACGAGGACATCGTCCTCGTGCAGCCGGGCCGCCGCCTCCGGGTGCCGCTGCCTTCCAGCGCTCGAGGCCGGCGAGCGCGTCCTCCTGGTGCGCGGCCTTGGCGACGGTGACGAGCGCGCGCGCCGACTCGCGGCGCCGCGGCGCGGCCCCGGCGGCCTTGCGTCGCGACGGCGCCACGCGCGGCGGCTCGTCGGCCTGCTTGCGGTAGTGCGGAGGCCACGGCGCATCCCCGAGTCCGGCGGCCTCCTGGGCGGCGGACAGCGCGAGCAGCGCGTCGAGCGATCCGCCGGGCGGCGTCGATGCCGGCCGCCGCGTCGCCCCGCTCGGCGAACCGGGCCGGCGCGGTGGCCAGCGTGAAGGCCGCCGGATCGCAGCCGGCCACCTCGTCCCACTCGAGCGGCATCGAGACGCGCGCGTCGGGGGTGGGCCGCACCGACCACGCCGAGGCCACCGTCCGGTCCTTGGCGTTCTGGTTGTAGTCGAGGAAGACGCCGTGGCGCTCCTCCTTCCACCACTTGCTGCTGGCCAGGTCGGGCGCACGTCGCTCCACCTCGCGGGCCAGCGCCAGGGCCGCGCGCCGGACCTGGTCGAAGGTCCACCGCCGCTCGAGGCGCACGTTGACGTGCATGCCGCGCGAGCCCGAGGTCTTGGGCCAGCCGCGGAGCCCGTGCTCGCGCGAGCACCTCGCCGGCCAGCAGGGCCACCTGCCGCACGTCGGCCCAGGCCACGCCGGAGCCGGGATCGAGATCGACGCGCAGCTCGTCGGGGTGCTCGAGGTCGTCGGCGCGCACGGGGTGCGGGTTGAGGTCGATGCAGCCGAGGTTCACGATCCAGAGCAGCTGGGCGGCGTCGCGCACGACGACCTCGCGCGCCGTCCGGCCCGACGGGAAGCGCAGCTCGACGGTCTCGATCCAGTCGGGACGCTGCTCGGGCGCGCGCTTCTGGAAGAACGGCTCGCCCTCGGCGCCGTCCACGTAGCGCTTCAGCACGATCGGCCGGCCGGCGATGCCGCGCAGCGCGCCCTCGGCGACCGCCGCGTAGTACCTGACCAGGTCCAGCTTCGTGTGGCCGGCCCGCGGGAAGAAGATCTTGTCCGGGTTGGTGACGACGACCTCGCGGCCGGCGATCTCCACGACGGCCGTCTCCGACTTGCTCATGGCGCCAGTGTGGCCACGCCGGTGGTCACCACGCAAGGCGGGTCAGAGATCGACGCCGTATAGCCGGGCGGCGTTGCCGCCCAGGATCGCCCGCGCGCTCTCCAGCGCCTCGGCCTCGGTGAGTGCGCCGCACGCCAGCGCCCCGTCGAGCGCACGGGCGAGGCCCCACCGGCCCCAGCGGGCGGCCAGCCAGTAGATCTCCGGGATGCTGTAGGCGTCGGTCGAGAAGAGGATCTTGCTGGTCGCGGTGAGGCCGAGCAGCTGGCTCCACAGGGCCGGGATGTCGACGGTGACGAACGGGATGGCCAGCCCCACATCGGCGAAGACGTTGCCGTACAGCGTGGCCAGGTAGCCCAGCTCGCGCACGTAGGGATAGCTGGCGTGCAGGAGCACGAACGGCACGTGGTGATACCGGCCGCTCTCGAAGAGCGGCCGCATGAGCAGCGGATTGGCCAGCCGCAGGTCGAGATCGGCGTCGCCGAAGCCGGTGTGGAACTGCACCGGCAGCTGCTGTCGCTCGGCCACGTGGAGCGCGAGCAGCACGAGGTGGTCGTTGAGCGCCTTGTCGGCCAGCCGCACGGTGCCGTCACGTCGCGCCCGCGCCTTGGCCGCCGCGAACGCCCGGCGCCGACTCGCCCGGCTCGGGCGGGGTGATGGCCAGTCCCGTGCGATAGGCGACGATGCTCTTCAGCCCCACGTAACCGGCCGCTCGCGCTCCTTCCAGCACCGCCACGTAAGCATCCACCATCGACGCGAAGGTCTCGTGCCGGACGATCAGCTCCTGGGCCAGCGTCTCCAGGCGCAGGATGGGATGGATGCGGCCCGGCAGGTGAGCCTGCAGCTCGTCGTGCGTCAGGGTCTCGTCGCCCTGGAATCCGTAGTCCACCAGGAGCCGCGGAATGTTGGCGTCGCGGACGAGACGAGTCGCCCACGCCTTCGGGTCCAGCGCGGCCCGGGCGGCCAGCACCGCCTCGGCGGTGGGCTCGCAACCCAGGAAGCGGGCCAGCTCCTTGATCGCCCACCGGAAATAGATCGTGTTCGGGACGTGGGCGGTCACGATCGTCTCGTCGCCGCCCTCGCTGAAGAATCTCTGGAACTCGATCGGGCTGAACGGTGTCTGCCGCCGGAGCAGCGAGTGGCAGTGGTGATCGAGGACGGGCAAGGGCGAGAGGTCGAGCGTCATCTCAGAACTTCCAGAAGTGGTGCTTCACCTCGTAGGCGACGTCCTGCTTGCTGAACGATTCCCACTCGAGGCGCTTGACGGCCAGGAACGACCGCGTGAGCAGCGGGCCAAGGGCCTCGGTCAGCACCGCGTTCTCCTCCAGCCGGTCCAGCGCCTCCGCCAGCGTGCCGGGCAGGCGGCGGATGTTCCGGGCCGCGCGCTCGCCGTCGCTCAGACGGGCGGGATCGATCAGCACCGGCTCGCCGGGCGAGAGGCGGCGCTTCACGCCGTCGAGCCCGGCGGCCAGCAGCCCGCCCACGGTGAGATAGGGATTTGCCGACGCATCCGAGGCCTTCAGCTCCGCGTTGGTCGAGCCGGCCACGTCGGACCGGTAGGTGGACGGTACCCGCACGGCGGCCTCGCGGTTGTCCGGTCCCCACGAAGTGTAGGCCGAGGCCCACGACTGCGGCTGCAGCCGGCGATAGGAGTTGACGCTGGGGCAGGTCAGGGCGAGCAGCGCCGGCAGGTGATGCAAGACGCCTCCGATGAAGTGGTGGCCAGCCTGGCTCAGGCCGTAGGCGTCCGCCGGGTCGTGCATCAGCGGGCGCCGGCCACCGCGGTCCCACAGGCTGAAGTGCAGGTGGGCGCCGTTACCGATCTGCTCGGGGAAGGGCTTCGGCGCCAGCGAGGCGTAGAGCCCGTGATTGAAGGCGACGTTGCGCACGGTCTCGCGGTAGTACACCTGCCGGTCGGCGGCGGCCAGAGCCGGCGCGTGGCGGATGGAGATCTCCTGCTGACCGTGGCCGTACTCGGGATAGAACTGATCGACCTCGATGCCCTGGGCCTCGAAGGCGGCCACCATGGCGTCGATGACCCGAGCCGAGGTGCTCATGCCGACGCCCGAGAAGCACAGGCTCTCGTCGAGGGGCGCGAAGGTGCCGTCGGGGTTGCGCGTGGCCAGCATGAACTCGCCCTCGAAGGCTGCGCGTACGCTGAAGCCCGCCTCGGCGACGGCCGCGATCTGCCGCTTGAGGAAGCTGCGCGGGCACGCTCCCCACGGAGTGCCGTCGTGCTGGAGCATGTCCACCGTCATGGCCGCGGCGTTGGGCGCATAGGGCAGCACGATGAAGGTGGCGGGATCGGGCACCAGGCGGATCTCGCCGACCGGCCCCAGGCCGTCCACCGAGGCCAGCTGGTCGAGCATGTTCATGGCCTGCATGGCCAGCGTCAGGCCGATGCCGTCGGTCATGCGGGCCCGCAGGCCGTCGACGTGCGTCAGCTTGCCGCGGGTGACGCCGCCGTTGTCGGTGTACAGGAAGCGGACGAGCCGCACGCCGGCCTTGCGGGCGGCCGCGACGACGCGGTCGGCTGCAGACGGGGTGCGGCGGGGTCTGGCTGCAGGCATCGAGCCCTCCGTGGCACGCACGATCTCATGGGCCGGGCTCTCGTCAAGCGTCGCGCGGCGGTGACCCGGCCTGCCCCCGTGAAATAGGGCTAGAATCGACCGCTCGGGAGGCCAGGGTGTTGGCCCGCCCGCGTCGTCGTCGGCGCCGCTGATCCCAGGCGGGGCGGGGCCGGGGCGTCGGCTCGTCAAGGAGGAATGGAATGGGCAAGATCGTGTTCGGCGGGGCGATGTCGCACGTGCTGGATCCCGACTACTACCAGGCCGCGTGTGGCGACGTCGGCCGGCAGAAGGTGACGGCGGCCATGGACGCCATCAGCGACGATGGGCGACCGCTTCGTCGAGAAGAGAGCCGACGCGCTCATCGTGGTCGCCGACGACCACATGAACGCGTTCTCGTTCAACTGCGTGCCGGCCATCTGCGTGCGGATCGGCAAGACAGTGCAGCGCATGATGCAGGACGAGGCGGAGGCCTTCGACAAGGTGCTCGAGCACATGCCGACCGAGTACCCGCTGCACGAGGAGCTCGCCAACGGCATCCTCGAGCAGGGGATGCAGGCCGGCTTCGACCTCGCGCTCTCCTGGGAGGCGCCGGTCGATCACGCGTTCCTGAGCCCGGTGAACACGATGCTGGGCACGCGTCCCATTCCGCCGCTCGTCCCCATCTTCGTGAACGCGTTCATCGCCCCCCAGCCGAGCGCCCGGCGGTGCTTCCAGTTCGGCCAGCACGTCGCGCGGGTGGTGGCGAAGAGCCCGTGGAACGTGGGCATCATCGCGACCGGTGGGCTCTCGCACTTCCCCGAGCTGCTGCTCGCCCGCGTGGGCGAGACCGACACGGTGTTCGACCGCAAGCTCGATCCACTGGATGGAGCGCGGCGAGCACGAGCCCTTGCTGGATCTCACCGCCGACGAGCTGCACAAGACGGGCAGCCACGAGTTCCTGAACTGGATGGTGCTGCTCGGCGCCGTCACGCCGGCCCCGGCCGACGTCCGCTACTTCGGCGAGCTGCCCCGCATCAACCTGGCCGCCGTGGAATGGAGGCTCTGATGAGCCGCTACGCGATCAACAGCCTCCTGTACCACCTGAAGAAGGACCCCGACCTGCGCGCCCGCTTCATCCGGGATCCGCGGGCGGCCATCGCCGAGGCCGACCTCACCGAGGCCGAGCGGGCCGCCTTCGTCGCCGGCGACATGCGGAAGATCAACGAGCTGGGTGGCTATCTCCACTTGGTCATGTCCGTCCCGAAGATCGGCACCCACGGCGGGCACTGAAAGGCGGTCACGAGCCCAGCCGACGAGGGTGAGACTGATCTCCCACCCGCGTCCGAATCTGCTCGGAGGGTGATCCAGTCCGTCCGGGCCTTGCCCCACTCCTGCAGGACCAGCCCCTGGGCGCCGACTCCCCGCAGTGCACCAAGGTGCACTAGGCGCCCCTGCGCCCGGTGCGTAGTGTGAGGACACAGAACCGTACGCGTGAGCCGCGGCCGCGTGGAGGAGATGAGACGCATGGAGACCATATTGATCGTGCTCGTGGTGTTGTTCCTGGTCGGTGGGGGAGGCTGGGGATACTCGCGCTGGCGTCGATAGCGCAACGGGACACCGACCCGCATCCACGCTTGCTCGTAACGGACCGTAGCTCACCTTGTCACAGGAGATCAGAACGATGAGACGCTATCTATTGACTTCAGCTGCCGCGCTGTTCGCCGTCGCCTGCACCGGCCCCGCCGGCATGATGGGCCCCCAGGGGTCCCCCGGGATGGCCGGTTCGCAGGGCTCGCCCGGCATGACGGGCGCCCAGGGCTCCCCCGGGATGACGGGCTCGCAGGGTTCAACCGGAGTGACAGGCGCCCAGGGTCCGGCCGGCGTGGCCGGCGTCCGGAGCCCGGCGGCCCCGGGCAGGAACTGGGCGGCGCTCAGGGACTTCACGTTCGACTACGACAAGACCGACATCCGGTCTTCAGAGATGAACCAGTCGTCCGAGATCGCGGCCTACGCGCGGCAGAACCCGTCCGTGCGTCTCGGGCTCGATGGCGCCACGGATCTTCTTCGCGGCACCAACCAGTACAACGCGGGGCTGAGCCAGCGTCGTGTCGCCACCGTTCGTGACGCCTTGATCCAGGCCGGAGTGTCGGCCGACCGGATCGAGACGGGCACGTTCGCGGCGCAGCGAGCCACCTGCAACGACTCCACCGAGCGATGCGCGCAGCGCGATGGCCGGGTCGAGGTTCTGGTCCGCTCCAACAACTAGGTCGTCACCACCCCTGGGGAGTCTCCTTCGCGCCCGAGCGGCGGAGGGGACTCCTCTCCCACCTCGCAGATCTCGTGGTGCTCGTGGGCGGCGATCTTGATGAAGCGCTCGGCCTGGCTCGGGTGGACGGAGAGCTGGGCCGCGAGGACGCTGGCGGTGACGCCGGTGCGGATCGCCAGCGCCGCCATCTGGATGAGCTCGGCGCCGGCATAGCTGACCATCTGGGCCCCCAGCAGCCGCTCCTGGTCGGCGTCGAACACCAGCTTGAGATACCCGTCGTCCTCCCCGGTGGCGCGGCCGTTCGAGGCCCCCCGCAGATCGTGCGTCGCGACGTGACACTTCACACCGGCGGCCGTCGCTGCCCGATGGGTCGGGCCGACCCTGGCCACCTCCGGGGTCGTGAAGACGCTCTGGGGCACGAGCGCGGTGTCGGCGATCAGCCGGTCACCCTGCAGCGCGTTGTGAGCCGCGACGCGACCCTCGTACGCCGCCACCGGCGTGAGCTGCGCGTTGCCGGCGGCATCTCCGGCCGCGTAGATGTGCGCCACCGACGTGCGGAGATAGGGCGTGACCTCGAGGCCGAGGCGCCCCCTCGCCAGCCCCAGC
The DNA here is from genome assembly GCA_963827505.1 of uncultured Candidatus Rokubacteria bacterium. Lineage (GTDB taxonomy): Bacteria > Methylomirabilota > Methylomirabilia > Rokubacteriales > CSP1-6 > AR5. The sequence goes on from CAWHBD010000003.1 coordinate 769,063, forward strand.
TGCTCGGCGCCCAGCGTCTCGGGCGTCCACCGGCGCCCGACGGCCACACACGCCTGATCCGCCGTCACCGTATGGGGCTCGCCGTCCTTCGTGAAGTGCGCGGTCACGGCGCCGCGTTGTCCGGAGAAGCTCGTGAGCGTGGCGCCCAGGTGAAAGGTGACGCCGCGGCTCTCGAGGATCGTCCTGAGATAGGCGGCGACGTCGGGGTCGAACGTGGCAAGGATCTCGCGGTCCTGGCCGACGACAGCGACCTCGGCGCCGAAGTCGCTGAACGCTCCTGCCATCTCCAGACCTATGGCACCGGCCCCGACGATGACCAGACGTCGCGGGAGGGTGGGCAGGAACAGCAGCTCGTCGGAGGTGATCGTCGCGTCGATGCCGGGCAGCGCCGGCCTGACCGGGACGGAGCCCGCGGCGATGATGATTCGGTCACCCCGGAGCGGCGAGGCGTTCACGGTGACGGTGTGCGGGTCGACGAACCGCGCCTCGCCGAGGATGACGTCGGCGCCCGTCCGCGCGAGCGACGCCGGCCGCGGCTGGAACTCCGCGACGATCTCGTGCTGCCGGCGGACGACCGCCGGCCAGTCCAGCCCGACAGGGCTAGCCGTGGTGCCGAAGCGCGCGGCGTCTTTCGCGAGCCGGTGAATCCGTCCAGACCTTACCAAGGTCTTTTTCGGGATTCACCCCCGGTTGACGCAGGTTCCCCCGAGCGGGCCCCGGTCGACGAGCGCGACCCGCGCCGTCAGGCTGATCGCCGCTTTCAACGCGTTGATGCCCGCTGCTCCGCCGCCGACGATGACCAGGTCATAGCGTTCCAAGGGCTGTCTCCCGCCTGATCCTAACCCGGCCGTCCCCGGCTTGTGCACGATCACTGTCGTCGACGCGCAGGCACGGATGCGGATCGCCGACGTCCCCGTGGCTGGGCGTACCCGCTGGGCGGTCTTCGACCCGGGTCGCGCGCCGAGCCAGTCGTGCGGATCTATGCGAAACTTCCGAGGTGAGTCTCACGGAAATCGTTGTCGATCCTCCGGCTCGCCATTCGACCTAAGGTCGAGCACCCGCAGTGCGGCGGGAAGACGGCAAGGACACAACAGGAGGCGAGATGAACACCGGACCGCAGAAGGAGCACGCATGGCTCCAGCAGCTCGTCGGCGAGTGGACCTCCGAGGCCGAGGCGACGATGGAGCCCGGCAAGCCGCCCGAGACGTTCCGGGGCACCGAGAGCGTCCGGTCACTGGGGGGCCTCTGGATGGTGGCCGAGGGCCAGGGCGACATGCCCGGCGGCGGCACCGCCACGACCCTGATGACGCTCGGCTACGACCCGAGCACCAAGCGTTACGTGGGCACGTGGATCGGCTCGATGATGACGCACCTCTGGGTGTACGACGGTGCGCTGGATGCGGCCGAGCGGGCCCTGGCCCTCGAGGCCGAGGGACCGCACATGACCGATCAGACCAGGATGACCAAGTACCGGGACGTGATCGAGTTCAAAAGCACCGATCACCGCGTGCTGACCTCGCACGTGCTCGGCGACGACGGCCAGTGGCACGAGTTCATGACGGCGAACTACCGGCGCCGAAGGTAGGGGGCCATGCCCTTCTTCTACGGTTGGGTGATCGTCGTGGTCGGCATCGTCGTCACCTGCGTGGGGTTCGGCGCCATGATGTCGCTCACCGTCTTCCTGCAGCCCATGTCCGACGCCATGGGCTGGTCACGCACGGGGATCGCGACGGCCGCGCTCCTCAACTTCCTGTCGATGGGCGCCGGCGCCTTCGCCTGGGGCGCCCTCTCCGACCGGTTCGGCACCCGGGTCGTCGTCCTGTCCGGTGGTGCCCTGCTCGGCCTCGGCCTGGTGACGGCGAGCCGGGCGGAGACGCTCGGCTGGTTCCAGATCCTCTTCGGCGTGATCGTCGGGCTGGCGGCTGGCAGCCTCTACGCGCCGATGACCTCGACGACCACCAGGTGGTTCACGCGCAATCGCACGCTGGCGGTCGCGCTGGTCTCGGCCGGGCTGAGCTTCGGCTCGACGTTCATGGCACCCCTGGCGCGCTGGCTGATCAGCACCTACGACTGGCGCACGGCCATGCTCGTCATCGGTGATCTCGTGTGGCTGATCGTCATTCCGGCCTCCCTTCTGGTGCGCAATCCCCCGGCCGCGTCGGCGGCCGCGGTCGTGGCGGCGGCCGCCGAGGCGCCCGGTCTCACGGTGGGCCAGGCGCTGCGCACGCCTCAGTTCGCCGCCATCGCGCTCACGCACTTCGCCTGCTGCGCGGCGCACTCGGGCCCGATCTTCCACATGGTCGCCAACGCCATCGACCACGGGGTGTCGGCGATGGCCGCCGCCACCGTGCTCAGCGCGGCGGGCGTGGCCTCGTTCAGCGGCAAGGTCGTCTGTGGACTGGTGGCCGACCGCGTCGGTGCCAAGCGCACGCTGGTGGTCGGGCTCGTGATCCAGGCCGTCGCCATCAGCCTCTACCTGTTCACCGGTCAACTGGGGGGCTTCTACGCTGTCGCCGCGCTGTTCGGATTCGCCTACGGGGGCGTGATGCCGCTCTACGCGGTGGTCGTGCGCGAGTACTTCGGCGCCAACATCATGGGTGCCACCTTCGGGGCGGTCTCGACCGTGGCCACCCTGGGCATGGCGCTGGGACCGGTGGCCGGGGGGTGGCTCTACGACGGCCTCGGCAGCTACGCCTGGTTGTTCATCGCCTCGTCGGCCATCGGCCTCGGCGCCGTGGCCGTTGCGATCACGTTCCGGCCACCGCGCGGCACCGCCGTCGTGCTGGCGACGCCGAGCCTGGCCGGCGGAGCCTGACCGGCTCTACCCCGCGGCCCCGACCTCGCGCAGCCGGCGCTCGAGGAATCGGCGCTCGGCGTCGTTGGTGACCAGCTCGAGCGCGCGCGCGTAGCTGACGGCCGCCTCCGCCGGGGCTCCCAGGCGGCGCAGGAGATCGGCGCGAGCGGCGTGCAGCAGGTGATAGCGGTCCAGGTCACCGCCCGCGGCGAGCGCGTCGACGAGCGTCAGCGCCGCCCCTGGACCCTCTACCATCGCGACCGCCGCGGCGCGATTGAGGGTCACGATCGGCGAGGGTTGCAGGCGCTCGAGGATCTCGTAGAGCCGCAAGATCTGGGGCCAGTCGGTGTCTTCGGCGCGCGCGGCCTGGCAGTGCAGAGCGGCGATCGCCGCCTGGAGCGCGAACGGGCCGGCGCCGCCGCGCAATGCCTCCTCCACGAGGGGCAGCGCCTCGGCGATCGAGGCCGGGTTCCAGCGGCGCCGATCCTGGTCCTCGAGCAGGACGAGATCGCCGGCCTCGTCCAACCGGGCCTCGCGCCGCGAATCGTGGAGCAGCATGAGGGCGAGGAGGCCGGTGGCCTCCGAGGGCGGCGGCGTCATGAGCAGCCTGACCAACCGCCCGAGCCGGATCGCCTCGGCACAGAGGTCGGTCCGTACGAGCGCCTCGCCGCGCGTCGGTGCATAGCCCTCGGTGAAGATGAGATAGATCACGGTCAGGACGGCGTGGAGGCGGAGCGGCATCTCGTGCGTTTCGGGCACGGTGTAGGGAATGCCGGCGTCGCGGATCTTGCTCTTGGCGCGCACGAGCCGCTGGGCCATCGTCGGGACCGGGACCAGGAAGGCCCGGGCGATCTCGTCCGTCTCGAGGCCGCCCAGGGTACGCAGGGTAAGCGCCACCTGTGTCTCCAGCGCCAGCGCCGGGTGGCAGCACGTGAAGATCAGGCGCAAGCGATCGTCGGGAATCTCGCCCGGCTCCAGCCCCGGCTCGGTGACGGTGGGGAGGAGGCCGGCCGTGACCTGCGCGTCCACTTTCTCGCGCAAGCGAGCCTGACGCCGGATACGGTCGATGATCTTGTGCCGGGCGGTCTGGATGATCCACGCCCGCGGCGAATCGGGGACGCCGGCGGTCGGCCACTGGTCCACCGCGGCGGCGAAGGCCTCCTGCGCCGCCTCCTCGGCGAGGTCGAAGTCACGCACGAGGCGGATGAGCGTGGCCACGATCCGGCCCCAGTCGGAGCGATAGACCGCGTCTACGGCCTCGCTGGCATGCAGGGCGTGCGCCACGGTAGATAATTTACGCTGGGTGTCGAGAGCGGCCCCGGCCGCTCGACTCGTTGACGGAGGGACACGTGAAATACTTGCTGCTGATCTACCTGGACCCGGCCTGGGACAAGCGGCCTGTCGCCGAGCGACAGCAGGTGTACGGCGGGCAGATGAAGCTCGCCGAGGAGCTGACGGCCCGCGGTCAGTACCTCGGGGGGAACCCACTGTATCCGACCTCGTCGGCGACCACGGTCCGCGTCCGGGACGGCCAGCGTCTGCTGACCGACGGCCCCTTCGCGGAGACGCGCGAGCACCTCGGTGGCTACATGCTCATCGACGTCGAGAATCTCGACGAGGCGCTCGCCATCGCGGCGCGCGGTCCGCTGGCCAGCGTGGGCACGATCGAGGTCCGGCCCGTTCGGGAGGGGCCGCCGACGTAGCCCGGCCTGTCGTGTCGCCACCAGGGAGAGCTCAATCGTCGCCAGGGAGGCGACCGATCATGAATTACGCGCTGTGGATCATCCAGGTCCTGCTCGGGCTCCTGTTCGTGTTCGCCGGTTCGATGAAGTTCATCATGACGGTCGAGGAGATGACGAAGGACGTCGCGATGCCGGGCTGGTTCCTGCATTTCATCGGCGTGGCCGAGGTGCTCGGCGGGCTCGGACTGATCCTGCCCGGGCTCCTGCGCATCCGGCCCGGCCTGACGCCGCTGGCCGCCGCCGGACTGACGATCATCATGATCGGCGCGACGGTGGTCTCGTTCATCGCCGGCGGCGCCATGATGGCACTGCCGTCGCTGGTGGTGGGACTGCTCGCCGCGTTCGTGGCCTACGGCCGCTGGCGACTGGCCCCGCTGCGTGGGTCCCGCCCCTCCCCGCTGGGGGCGACCCGCTGAGGCGGTCGGGATCTTGCTCACCCAGACCTTGTGGACCTCGCCCAGCCCCCGGCCGTATACCTCGATTCCTGGACCTCCGCTTACCAGGCGATCGGTGATTGATGCCTGGGGTGTCGATCCCCCCCGTCCCCGTTCGACTCAAGGGTGAAGCGAGACATCCAGTGGGGCGAGAAGGAGACGAGGCCATGCGGTTCGTGATCCTGGTCAAGGCCGACAAGAACAGCGAGGCGGGTGAGATGCCGAGCGAGCAGCTCCTGACCGAGATGGGGGCCTACAACCAGGCCCTGGCCGACGCCGGCGTGCTGCTGGCGGGCGAGGGGCTGCATCCCACCTCGAAAGGCGCCCGCGTCAGGTTCTCGGGCAGCCAGCGCACGGTGATCGACGGGCCGTTCCCGTTGACGAACGATCTGCTGGCCGGCTTCTGGCTGATCCAGGTGCCGTCCCGGCACGACGCGATCGAGTGGATCAAGCGCGCGCCGTTCGACGGCGGCACGGAAATCGAGATCAGGCAGGTGTTCGAGGCGGAGGACTTCGGCCCCGCGCTCACGCCCGAGCTGAAGGAGGCCGAGGCGCGCCTGCGCGCGCAGGCCGCCAAGGGGCGGTAGGGGACAGATCGATGCTCAAGACCGTCGCCGCCATCCTCGTCGTCCTGATCGTCGCGGTGCTGGGGTTCGCCGCGACCCGGCCCAGCGTCCTCCGCGTCCAGCGGGCGGCGAGTATCAAGGCGCCGCCGGAGAAGATCTTCCCGCTCATCAGCGACCTGCACCGCTGGACGGCGTGGTCGCCCTACGAGAGGAAGGACCCGGCGCTGAAGCGGATCCACAGCGGCGCGCCCGACGGTAAGGGCGCCGTGTACGAGTGGGAGGGCAACAAGGAGGTCGGCAAGGGGCGCATGGAGATCACGGAGACCACGCCGCCGTCCCGGGTGACGATCAAGCTGGACTTCGTCAAGCCGTTCGAGGCCCACAACGTCGTCGTGTTCACGCTGGAGCCCCGGGGCGGCGCGACGAACGTCACCTGGACCATGGAAGGGCCGATGCCGTTCGTGTCCAAGCTCTTGAGCGTCTTCATCAACATGGACCGGATGGTCGGCACCGACTTCGAGACGGGATTGGCCAACCTGAAAGCAGTCGTCGAGGCGTGAGCGCGACGAGGAGGAATCCGATGGGTACGCGAAGTGAGGCTCTCGCGACGCAGTTCGAGGGCAAGGTCCGGGACGCCGTGGCCGTGGTCGAGGCGCTGAGCGACGCGGACTGGACGAGGATGACGGAGGCGGAGCGGTGGCCGGTCGGGGTCACGGCACACCACCTGGCGAGCGCCTTCGAGCCGGTGGCCGGCATCGTGACCGGCATGGCGTCCGGGCAGGCGCCGGGCCACTTCACGAGCGCCATGCTCGACGCGATGAACGCGCAGCACGCCCGGGAGCACGCGGACTGCACCAGGGCCGAGACGATCGCCCTGCTCGAGCGGGGAGCGGCGGCCGCCGCCGCGGTGGTCCGAGGCCTGACCGACCAGCAGCTGGCCATCCGCGTGACGGTCTTCGCGGACGCGCCCCCGATGTCCGTCGAGGACATGATCACCGGGGCCCTGATCCATCACGTCGACGATCACATCGGCAGCATCCGCCGGACGGTCGGCGCGCCGGCGTCCGGCCGCGAGACCATGAAAGGACACAGCCGATGAGCCGGGTACGGGTGCTGGTCGGTACTCGCAAGGGCGCCTTCATCCTGACGGCCGACGGTGGCCGTAAGCAGTGGGAGGTCAGCGGCCCGCACTTCGGCGGCTGGGAGATCTATCACCTCAAGGGATCGCCGGCCGATCCCGACCGGCTGTACGCCTCGCAGTCCAGCGGCTGGTTCGGCCAGGTGATCCAGCGGTCCCGCGACGGCGGCAAGACGTGGGAGCCGATGGGCAACAAGTTCACGTACGAAGGCCCCACGGGCACGCACCAGTGGTACGACGGTACGCCGCACCCCTGGGACTTTGCACGCGTCTGGCACCTCGAGCCCTCGCTGACCGACCCCGAGACCGTGTACGCCGGCGTCGAAGACGCCGCGCTGTTCCGCACGACCGACGGCGGCCAGACGTGGCAGGAGCTTCCCGGGCTGCGCACACACGGCTCGGCCGCCTCCTGGCAGCCGGGGGCCGGAGGGATGTGCTTGCACACGGTCCTGCTGGATCCGAGTCACCCCGGGCGGATGTTCGTCGCCATCTCGGCGGCGGGGGCCTTCCGCAGCGACGACGCCGGCACGACGTGGCGGCCCATCAACCGCGGGCTGACCTCCGAGGGCATCCCCGACCCGATGGCCGAGGTCGGCCATTGCGTGCACCGCATCGCCATGCACCGGTCGCGGCCGGGCGTGCTGTTCATGCAGAAGCACTGGGACGTCATGCGCAGCGACGACGCCGGCGAGTCGTGGCGGGAGGTCAGCGGCAACCTGCCGACCGACTTCGGCTTCCCGATCGACGTGCACGCGCACGAGCCGGAGACCGTCTACGTGGTGCCGATCAAGAGCGACTCCGAGCACTACCCGCCCGACGGCAAGCTGCGCGTGTACCGCAGCCGGACCGGCGGCAACGAGTGGGAGCCGCTCACGCGGGGGCTGCCCCAACGCGACTGCTACGTGAACGTGCTGCGCGACGCCATGGCCGTCGACGCGTTCGACCCGTGCGGCGTCTACTTCGGCACTACCGGCGGCCAGGTTTACGTCTCGCCCGACGCCGGCGACAGCTGGACGCCCATCGTGCAGCACCTGCCGGCCGTCGTGTCCGTCGAGGTCCAGACGCTGCCATGATCCGGGTGACGCTGCCGGCCCATCTGCGCACGCTCGCCCGCGTCGACGGCGAGGTGAAGGTCGCCGTCGAGGGGCCCGCCACCCTGGGCTCGGTACTCGATGCGCTGGAGGCCGGCTACCCGATGCTGCGCGGAACCATCCGCGACCAGGTCACGCACCGGCGCCGCGCCTTCCTGCGGTTCTTCGCCTGCGAGCAGGATCTGTCCCACGAGCCCCCGGACACGCCGCTGCCCGACGCGGTCGTGCAGGGGGCCGAGCCCTTCATGGTCGTGGGAGCCATGGCCGGCGGCTAGCACCGCAGCAGCCATTGACCGGGAGCGGCGTCTGGCGCTACGCTCGGCTCCGCATGCCGCCCGGAGTGCCGCGCCCGCGATGTCACGACCTGACGACGATGGCGCGCTCATCAGCGCAACCCTCGGCTGGCCCTTGACGACCGTGGACTGGCGAGAGCAGTGGCGCCAGCGGCTGTCGGAGTGGACCAGTCCGCTGACCGGGCCGCTGGCAGGCGCGGCCCCGGTCGAGCCGTCCGACCTGGTCGACGAGCAGGATGGCGCCCGCACGCGGTTCTACATCGTCGTCGCCCGGACCCGCCTGGACCTCTTCCTCACCATCCGGCGGCAGTTCCTCGACGACCGCACGGTGTACGTCATGCTCGATCGACGCGAGCAGGAGCAGGACCGGCGGGGTCGGTCCGAGTCCCTCGTCGTCCCCGATCGCCGCCAGAAGGAACGCCGCCGGCCGCGAGACTACTGGGAGGACACGGCCCGGCATCCGGCCGTCCTCATCCCGGTCACGCGACTGCGCCAGGGCCGCGAGCCACGACCACCCGACGACGTCCGTGAACCGGACAAGGAGCCAACGATGGACCATGTGCTCGTCGACGAAGCGCGCGCGCGCGCCTGGGTCCAGGAAGGCCAGCACGTCCTGCAGCACGTCCTGCCCACCATCCTCGGCGATCGGGAAACGCTCACGAGCCGCCTGCACGAGGCGACCCGCCGCTGCCAGGAGCTCCAGGACGAGAACGCCGCGCTGCGTGCCCAGGTCGCCCGGGCCACGGCGGATCACGAGCGACTCGAGCATCACCACGCCGACCTCGCCGACAGCGTGGGCCGCTTCCTCGTCCAGCTGACGGACGTGCTGGAGCCGATGCGCGCGCTGGCCGGGAGGCTTGCGCAGCCGATCGTCACCCCGGGCCGGGGCCGGAGTGACTAGCTCGTCGCCTGACCTTCACCCCGCGGAGGAACCGATGGCTTCCACGTCGATCGCGTACGTTCACGCCGCCTGGCATTCCGACATCGTCGATCACTGCACTCGCGCGTTCCTGGCCGAGCTGGGTGGGCGCGGCTACCCGCCTGACACCGTCCACCTCGTCTCGGTGCCCGGCAGCCTGGAGATCCCGCTGGTCGCCAAGAAGCTCGCGCGCAGCGGGCGCTACGCCGCGGTGTGCGCGGCCGGCCTCGTCGTGGACGGTGGCATCTACCGCCACGAGTTCGTGGCCAGCGCGGTGCTCCACGGTCTCGTGCAGGCTGGGCTGGAGACGGAGGTTCCCGTGCTGTCGGCCGTGCTCACGCCGCATCACTTCCACGAGCACGCGGTCCACGCCGACTTCTTTCGCGATCACATGCGCACGAAGGGGCGCGAGCTGGCCGAGGCCTGCCTGGCCATCATCGAGACGCACGCCGGCCTCGAGCGACGCTGACGCCGACTCCAGCCGGTTCAGCCGCGCGCCGGGGATCCCGTCCCCGGGGTTGTGACGGCGCGGGTGAGCCCGCGGGCGACGCCCGCCAGCACGCCGATCCCCGCCCGGATCTCCGCCTCCGTGAGCGCGGCGTATCCGAACAGGAGGCCGGCCCGGCGCGGCGGCCGCGCGTAGCACGGTCCGATCGGGTAGATGCCGACCCCCGCCGCCGCCGCGCGCGTGACGAGGGCGTCGAGGTCGCGCGGACGGACGTCCTCGAGCCAGACGAGCAGGTGCACGCCCGTGTTCTCACCGGTGATCTCGACGCGGTCGTGGAAGTGCTCGCGGAGCGCCTCGGTGAGGGCGCGGCGGCGGGCCGCGTTGCGGGCGCCGGCACGACGCAGGTAGCGCTCGAACTGCCCACTGGTGATGAGGTCGGCCAGCGCCTCCTGGGCCAGCATGGCCGAGAAGCGGTCGGCGGCCCACTTGGCGCTCAGGAAGGGCCGTAGGAGCGGGCGGGGCAGGACCAGGTAGGCCAGGCGCAGCGCCGGGAACAGCGTCTTGGAGAACGTTCCCACGTAGACCACGCGTCCACGCCGGTCCAGCGACTGCAGCGCCTCCAGCGGCCGGCCCTCGTAGCGAAACTCGCTGACGTAGTCGTCCTCGACGATCCAGGCGCCGACGCGCGCGGCCCACGCCAGCAGGGCCAGGCGCCGCTCGAGGGGCATGCTGACGCCCGTCGGGAACTGGTGGCACGGCGTCACGTACGCCAGCCGCGGCGGCGTCCCCACCGCCGGCAGCCGGGCGGTGTCGAGGCCGTCGTCGTCGACCGGAATCCGGATCAGGCGCGCGCCCGCCGCCTCGAAGGTGACGGTGGCGCCGGGATAGTGCGGTTCCTCGACGACCGCGGCGTCGCCGGGGTCGAGGAGGATGCGCGCGAGCAGGTCGAAGGCCTGCTGGGAGCCGTTGACGACGACGACCTGGTCGGCGTCGCACGACAATCCCCGGGCGCGCCGCAGGTACTCGGCCAGCGCCTCGCGCAGCGGCGGGTGGCCCGCGGCCGACGCGTAGCCCAGCGCCTCGTCGGAGGGTTGCCGGACGCGGGCCGCCACGATCCGTCGCCAGATCTCGCGCGGGAACTCGTCGACGGCGGGGCGGCCGTAGCGGAAGTCGTAGCGCAGTCCGGGGCGAGTGCCGTAGGCGCCGGCCGGCGGGACCGCCGGGTGGCGAATCAGGCGCCGCGCATAGGCCGAGATCCGCGGCGGCGCCTCGGACCGGGCGCGGTCGGGGGCCGGCAGCGCGCGGGCCGGCCCGGCTCCCACCACCGACGCCGTCGACCGCTGCCGGCTGACGACGTAGCCCTCGGCGGCGAGCTGCTCGTAGGCCAGCACGATGGTGTTGCGGGAGACGCCGAGATCGGCGGCCAGCGCGCGTGTCGAGGGCAGGCGCGCGGCCGGACCGAGCCGGCCGCCGCGGATCACCGACTTGAGGGCGTGGTAGACGCGGCGATAGAGCGGCCCGCTGGCCTCCTCCAGATTGAGCAGCAGCATGGTGTCTCCCTCGGGTCGGCTCGGGTGGCGAATCTGGCACCGTCGATTCTACCGAAACTGGCTCTTTGTACCGGCCAGATCCGTGGCTAGCATGTCGGCGCAGCGAGACCGAGCCAGGAGGACCAGCAATGCCCGACGCCACCATGCAGCACGACGCGCGCGCCAGCGACCTCGAGGCCCTGCACGAGCTAAACCGGCGCTACGTCCGGTCGGCCGCGACCACGGACGTCGGCTGGTACGCCGAGCACCTGGCCGAGGACTTTCTCAGCAGCAGCGTGGACGGCTCCATCGTCGACCGCGCCGAGTTCCTGGCCCGAATGGCCCGGCCCAATCCCAACTCGAACCTCGAAGCCGTCGACGTACGCATCCGCCTGCTTGGCGAGGTCGCACTGATTCACGCCGGATTCCGCTACACCAAGCCGGATGGTCGGCCGGGCACCGGCCGCTACACCGACATCTGGGCGCGCCGGCAGGGTCGCTGGCTGTGCGTGTCCGCCCACTTCAACCGCTTCTGAGGGAGGTCGACATGGTCACCGCCGGCACGAGTGAGGTCGAGACGCTGGACGCCCTGAATGACGGCTACATCCGCTCGGTGAGGACTTCCGACGTCGGCTGGTTCGGCGAGCACCTGGCCGAGGACTTCGTGAACAGCAACCCCGACGGCTCGCTCGTCGACCGGTCCGGCTTCCTGGCCCAGATCGCCCGGCCCACCACGGTGCCCGACCTGGCCATCGAGGACGTGCGCATCCGCGTGCTCGGCGACGTCGCCCTCATCCACGCCCGGACCGTCTACACGAAACCGGACGGCCAGCGCGCCGCCGGCCGCTACACCGACGTCTGGGCCCGCCGCCAAGGCCGCTGGCTCTGCGTCGCCGCCGACGTCACCCGCGGCTAGACTCGCGCCCCCGCGCGGACTGTCGTGACGCCGGGGCTGGAGGCGCGCCGGACGCGGGTCTTGCCTTTGGCCGCGCGACGGTGGATATTCCCGGGTACTGAATCCCTGGGAGGGACGCCCATGGCGCGCGTGACGATCAACGGCAAGGCCTTGGATCTCAACGTCAACCCCAGCATGCCGCTGCTGTGGGCCATCCGTGAGCAGGCCGGCCTCACGGGGACCAAGTACGGCTGCGGTGTCGCCCAGTGCGGCTCCTGCACCGTGCACCTCGACGGGGCGGCCGTCCGCTCCTGTGTGGTGCCGGTCGGCACGGCCGTCGGCAAGCAGGTCACCACCATCGAAGGGCTGGCCAGCGGCGGCACGCTGCACAAGGTGCAGAAGGCCTGGGTCGACCACGACGTCCCCCAGTGCGGCTATTGTCAGGCGGGGATGATCATGGCGGTGGCGGCGCTGCTGAAGGACAAGCCCAGGCCGACCGACGCCGACATCGACGCGACGATCACCAACATCTGCCGCTGCGGAACGTTCCAGCAGGTGCGCGAGGCCATTCACGCCGCGGCCAAGGCCTAGGGGGCGCAGCCATGATCACCAACACGAAGATCAGCCGGCGCTCCTTCATGGTAGGTACCGCCGTCGCCGGCGGCGGGCTCGCTCTCGGTTTGAACATCCCGCTCGGCGGCAGCGTCGTCCGCGCCCAGGACGGCTCCCCGGAGATCACCGCCTGGGTGGTCATCCGCCCCGACGACACGGTCGTCATCCGCGTGGCGCGCTCGGAAATGGGCCAGGGGACGATCACCGGCCTGGCCCAGATGGTCGCCGAGGAGCTCGAGTGCGACTGGTCGAAGGTGACGACCGAGTACCCGACCCCCGGCCAGAGCGTCGCTCGCAAGCGCGTGTGGGGTGACTTCTCGACCGGCGGTAGCCGCGGCATCCGCATGTCGCACGAGTACGTGCGCAAGGGCGGCGCCACCGCCCGGATGATGCTGGTGCAGGCCGCCGCGGACGGCTGGAAGGTGCCCGTCGCCGAGTGCACCGCCGGCAACAGCGTGATCACCCACACGCCGAGCGGCCGCACGACCACCTACGGCAAGGTCGCGGAGGCCGCCGCCAAGCTGACGCCACCGGCCAACGTGGCCCTCAAGGACCCCAAGGACTGGAAGCTGATCGGCAAGTCGATGAAGCGGCTGGACACCCTCGGCAAGGTGACCGGCGCCCAGGTGTACGGTGCCGACCTGAAGCTGCCCGGGATGCTCAACGCCGCCATCAAGGACTGCCCGGTCTTCGGCGGCAAGGTGAAGAGCTTCGAGGCGGCCAAGGTCACCGGCATGCCGGGCGTGCGCCACGTCGTGCAGGTGGGCGACTCCGGCGTCGCGGTGGTGGCCGACACCTGGTGGGAGGCCAAGACCGCCCTCGACGCGCTGCCCATCGTCTGGGACGAGGGCCCGAACGCGGCGGTGTCGAGCGCCACGATCGCCGAGATGCTCAAGGACGGCCTCGACGCCGGCCAGGCCTTCGTGCGCAACCAGAACGGCGACGCCAAGGCGGCCGTCGGCGAGCGCCGCCAAGAAGGTCGAGGCGGTCTACGCCTACCCGTTCCAGAACCACGCGCCGATGGAGCCGATGAACGCCACGGCGAAGTTCACGGCCGACCGCTGCGAGGTGTGGGTGCCGACCCAGAACGGCGAGGCGGCCTTCGCCGCCACGCTGGCCGCCTCCGGGCTGCCGGCCGAGAAGTGCGAGGTCTACAAGATCAACCTGGGCGGTGGCTTCGGCCGGCGCGGGGCCTTCCACGACTACGTCACCCAGGCCGTCCTCATCGCCAAGCAGGTCCCGGGCACGCCGGTGAAGCTCCTGTGGACGCGCGAGGAGGACATGACGCACGGCCGCTATCACCCGGTGATGCAGTGCCAAGCTCTCGGGCGGCCTCGACGCCGCCGGCAACCTCACCGGGCTGCACCTGCGCCTGTCGGGCCAGTCGATCATCGCCGCCGTGTTCCCGCAGAACCTCCAGGACGGTCGCGACAACCTCGCCTTCCAGGGGCTCGATCCGAGCGGCGATTTCGCGTTCGGCTACACGATCCCGAACCTGCTGATCGACCACGCGATGCGCAATACGCACGTGCCGCCCGGGTTCTGGCGTGGCGTGAACATCAACCAGAACGCGATCTTCATCGAGTGCTTCATGGACGAGCTCGCCCAGGCCGCCGGCCAGGATCCGCTGGAGTTCCGGCGCAAGCTGATGACCAAGCACCCCAAGCACCTGGCCGTACTGAACGCGGTGGCCGATCGGGCGGGCTGGGGCAAGCCGGCGCCGCAGGGCGTGCACCGCGGGCTGGCCCAGATGATGGCGTTCGGCAGCTACGTGGCGGCCTGTGCGGAGGTCACGGTGACCGGCGGCAACAAGGTGAAGGTGCAGCGCATCGTGTGCGCGACCGACCCCGGCTATGCCGTCAACCCGGCCCAGATCGAGCGGCAGATCGCCGGCTCGTTCGTCTACGGGCTGTCCGCGCTGTTCGACGGAGGAGTGCACGGTCAAGAACGGCCGCATCGAGCAGACGAACTTCCACGACTATCACTCCATGCGGATCGCCCAGATGCCGAAGGTCGAGTCGATCATCATGCCGTCCGGCGGTTTCTGGGGCGGTGTCGGTGAGCCCACGATCTGCGTGGCCGCGCCCGCGGTCCTCAACGCGTTCTTCGCGGCGACGGGCAAGCGCCTGCGCACGTTCCCGCTCAAGCACCACGGCGTTCAGATGGTGTAGGTCGATGCGGCGAAGGAATCCGTGGCCGCGGCGATCGGACTCGCGTCGATCGTCGCGGTCGCCGCGGCCTCGGCCGAGGCCGCCGGCCGGGGCCGCGTCCTGTTCGCGGCTGCTCATGCCGACCTCCGCTCACGGTGACCACGCCGGTACCCCGGCTGATCGGGCGCGAGCGCGCCGACGATCGTCCGGGCCATGCAGGACTTCCGCTCGGGTGCGCGGGCCGGCACCGTGATGGACCGCATCGCCAAGGGCTTCACTGACGACGAGATCCAGGCCATCGCGGCCTGGTACGCGACGCAGCGATGAAGGTCGAGCCGCCGCCGCGTTCCTGGCCACGGCGGTCGCGGCCGCCGCCTCCGCCGCGCTGCTCCCCCGCCTCCGTCCTCGCCCAGGGCCCGCGTCCTCCGCGCGTGGTGGTCGTGGGCGGCGGCTTCGCCGGCGCGAGCTGCGCGCGCGCGCTGCGCCGGTCGAGATCCGCGCATCGCGGTGACGCTGGTCGAGCCGAACCCGACCTTCACCGCCTGCCCGTTCAGCAACGCCGTGATCGGCGGGCTGCGCGAGCTGAGCGCCCAGCAGTTCACCTACGATCGCATCGTCGCCGACGGCATCGCGCTGGCCCGTACGACCGCGACGGCCGTCGACGTCTCGGCCCGCTCGGTCACGCTCGCCGATGGCGCGCGCCTGCCGTACGACCGGCTCGTCCTCGCCCCCGGCATCGACATCCGATGGGGCGCGCTGCCCGGCTACGACGAGCCGGCGGCGGCGCTGATGCCCCACGCCTGGAAGGCCGGCGAGCAGACGCTGCTGCTCCGCCGGCAGCTGGAGGCGATGGTCGACGGTGGCCTCGTCGTCATCTCCGCGCCGGCCAATCCCTTCCGGTGCCCGCCCGGGCCGTACGAGCGCGCCAGCCTGATCGCCCACTATCTGAAGACGAAGAAGCCGCGCTCCAAGCTGCTCGTCCTCGACGCCAAGGACGCGTTCTCCAAGCAGCGGCTGTTCCTGCGGCCTGGAGCGAGCTGTACCCGGGCCTGCTCGAGTGGGTGCCGCTGTCCAAGGGCGGCGCGGTCACGTCCGTGGAGCCGGCGACCCGCACGCTGGTGACCGACTTCGGCCGGCACCAGGCGGCCGTGGCCAACGTGATCCCGCCGCAGAAGGCCGGCCGCATCGCGGAGGTCGCAGGCGTCGCCGACCGTACCGGCTGGTGCCCGATCGACCCGGTGACGTTCGAGTCGCGGCTGCAGACCGGGCATGCACGTCATCGGGGATGCCGCCATCGCCGGCGCGATGCCGAAATCGGCGTTCGCCGCGAACTCGCAGGCCAAGACGTGCGCGGCGGCGATCGTCCGTCTGCTCGCCGGCGCCGCCCCGGCCGCGCCCAAGCTGATCAACACCTGCTACAGCCTGGTCGCGCCCGACTACGGCATCTCGGTGGCCGGCGTGTACCAGCCGACCAACGGCCAGCTCGCCGACGTCCCCGGCTCGGGAGGCGTGAGCCCGGGCGAGGCGCCGCGGGCCAGTCGGGCGCTCGAGGCCGCCCTGGCCGAGGGCTGGTTCCGCACGATCACCACCGAGGTCTTCGGGTGAGGGTGGCCGTCGCGCTGCTCGCCGGCCTCTGCACGGTCGGCGGGGCGCACGCCCAGGATGCGATTCCGGAGTCGCTCACGGGCGCCAAGGGCGACCCCACCCGGGGGCGCGCCATCGTGGCCAGCCGCCAGATCGGTCTGTGCCTTCTCTGCCACAGCGGGCCGTTTCCCGAGGAGCGCTTCCAGGGCAATCTCGCGCCCGACCTGCGCGGCGCCGGCCGCCGGTGGTCGGAGGGTCAGCTCCGGCTCCGGATCGTCGACTCCGGCCGTCTCAACCCGTCCACGATCATGCCGGCGTATCATCGAACCGAGGGCCTCGTGCGGGTGGCCCCCGCCTACCGGGGTAAGCCGGTACTGAGCGCAGCCCAGATCGAGGACGTGGTGGCCTTCTTGACGACCTTGCGCGACTGAGCGATGGCGACCTCTCGCCGCGAATTCCTGCGCCTCAGCGGGGCGGCCGCCGCCGGCCTCGGCCTGGTCTCGATCGCCACCGTCCGGCCCGCCCGCGCGACCCCGGTGGCCATGCAGGAGGCCATCCGCAAGGTGGTGGGCGATGCTCGCGTCAGCCCGGGCCGGGTGAAGCTCGAGCTGCCGCCCCTGGTCGAGAACGGAAACGCCGTGCCGCTGACCATCGGGGTGGAGAGCCCGATGACCGCGGCCGATCACGTCCGAGCCATCCACGTCTTCACCGAGAAGAACCCGCAGCCCAACGTCGTCAGCGTGCGCCTCGGCCCCCGCGCCGGCCGGGCCAGCGTCTCCACCCGCATCCGCCTCGCCGACACCCAGACGGTGACGGCCATCGCCGAGCTCAGCGACGGCTCCTTCTACTCCGATCGCGTCGACGTCGTCGTCACCCTCGCCGCGTGCCTGGAGGACCCCTGATGGCGAGCGCGCTGATTCGTGTGCCCGAGCGGGCCCGGCGGGGTGAGGTGATCGAGGTCAAGGCGCTGATCGGGCACCCGATGGAGACGGGGTACCGGCGGACGCAGCACGGGGAGCGGATCCCGCGGGACATCATCACGCTGTTCACGTGCACGTACAACGGCACCGAGGTGTTCCGGGCCGAGCTGCACCCGGCGATTGCCGCCAACCCGTTCATCGCCTTCACGACGCTCGCCACCGAGAGCGGCACCATCACGCTGCACTGGAGCGGCGACAACGGCTTCGCGGCCTCGGAGTCGGCGGCGATCGTCGTCGAGTAAGTGCGGCGGCTCGGGATCGTCCTGTCGGTGGCCGTGCTCGCGTCGTCGGCGTTCGCCGGCGAGATCCCGCGGGCCGAGCGCCGCTCTGGCTACGAGTTCATGAGCCGGGAGACCCGTGCGATGCAGGACGACGACACCGCCAACCCCGCTCTGCTGTGGGTCCTCGAGGGCGAAGTGCTGTGGAGCCGCAAGGCCGGCGCCGCCGGCCGCGCGTGTGCCGACTGCCATGCTGACGCTCGGACGAGCATGAAGGGCGTGGCGGCGAGACATCCGGCCTTCGACCCCGCCCGGGGCCGGCCGGTCAACCTCGAGCAGCGCATCAACGCCTGCCGGACCGAACGGCAGCAGGCCCCACCCCTGGCCGCCGAGAGCCGCGACCTGCTCGCGCTGGCCGCGTATGTGGCGCGGCAGTCGCGCGGCCTGCCGATCGAGCCGGCCGTCGACGACCGGACGCGGCCCTTCCTGGATTCCGGGCGCGCGACCTTCGAGCGGCGCCAGGGCCAGCTCAACCTCGCCTGCAGTCAGTGCCACGACGACCAGTGGGGTCGGCGGCTGGCCGGCAACGTGGTGCCCCAGGCCCACCCGACCGGCTATCCTCTGTATCGGCTGGAGTGGCAGGGCCTCGGCTCGCTCCAGCGCCGGCTGCGGAACTGCCTGGTCGGCATCCGCGCCGAGCCCTACGAGTACGGCGCCCCCGAGATGGTCGACCTCGAGCTGTACCTGATGTGGCGCGCGCGGGGGATGACGATGGACGCGCCGGCCGTGAGGCCGTGACACGGACGATCGAGAATGTGAGGGGACGATGACCGAAACTGACAAGCGCAACCTCGTCGCCCAGTGGGCGTTCGACACGCGTCCAGTGCTGCTGCGCTTTCACCTGTGGCTGGAGGACGTCGAGGTCGAGCGCGCCCAGGCCGAGCCCGTCTCGGCTTACACCTTCACGCCGCGCGGTATCGCCCGCTGCCTGGCCATGACCTCGGCCGCCACGGCGCTCGGCACCCGTCTGTTCGGCGACTACGGCCTCGGCAGCGGCAAGGACAAGGCCGCCCTCAACCAGGTCAAGAAGTCGGCCGACGCGGTGAGCGCCTACGTGATGAGCGAGGGGCTCTGGCACTTGACCCGTACGCTGCCCGAGAACCACGCGTTGATGGTCTGCCTGGGCGAGGGGCTGATGCCCAAGGTCGGCGAGACGCCGGAGATGGGCGCCAACCCGATGCTCGGCTTCGGTCGCGTCTACGCCCGCCCCGAGCTGGCCCGCACCGTCGACCGCCGCGTGCGAAGGCTGCTCAACGAGCCCGGCCACACCTTCGAGCAATTCTACGAGTGGCTGCAGGGGCGCGGCATCACGCTGTGGGGCGCGGCCGTCGACACGCTGGAGAACACCTCGCGCTTCGCGGAGGGGCGACCCACCGGCCCCATGGCGGTCTTCCACCTCTTCGACTCACCGCTGCGGCTGTCCAAGCCGTACGAGTCCTACATGGGGTGCCTCACCGTTCCCTCGCGGGTGGCCGAGGCGGCTGAGCGGGCCTCGGTGCTGCTCGACTATCGCACGCCGCGCCGGCGCGTGACCGAGGCTATCGAGGCGGCGTACCCCGGCATCCGGCGCGAGCACATGCACGTGTGGACCCTGCGGGGCAAGAGCCGGCTCCCGCGACTCGGCCGCCTGTGGGAGGAGTGGGAGACGCTCGGTGTGCACCTGGTCGACGACGGCTGGAAGGCTCCGTCGGGGCTGGAGGTGTTCACCGACTCCGGGACCTACGCGCCCACCTTCCTGGTCGGGAGCTGGACGGACGCCGCCCAGGCGACGCACGTCTTCCTGTGCGACGGCTACGCGGCCACCGCCGAGGCGATGCAGGCGGCCAGCCTCTCCGACGTGCTCGACGTCCGCTCGACGATGGCGATGTTCTCGCCCTCCTTCACACTGCCGTGCGACGTCGAGGCCCGGCTGATGCAGCTCGATCCCTCGGCGCCCGACTTCGCGGGACGGCTGGCCACGCTGATCGGCGTCAGCCAGGTCGAGGCCGGCCGGGTCGAGTCCTACGCCGAGGCGATCCGGGACGCGGCCGAATCCAACATGCCGCTCGGCCGGCACGTGCTGCAGGCCGACGACTTCCTGCCCCAGAAGGACTGGCACGTCCTGGCCAGCGTGGGCTACATGTGCGATGACCCCTACACGGGCGCCCCCGGCATCACCCAGGTGGACGACAACGCCTACCGGGTCACCACGCGGCTGGCCACGCGCAAGGCCTCGAGCCGGATCACCTTCACCCTGCGGCTGATGGAGACGCTGGAGACCACGCGGCAGGTGTTCAGCCCCCTGCTCGTCCGCTTCCTGTCGGGCGTCGACCACGTGACCCGGCCGGTCAAGATCTCGGACTCCGGCCGCATCCGCAACGAGCTGCAGACGATGATCCCCCAGGCGCTCGAGCACGACGGCGAGCACATCCGGGTGCACTTCGACCGGATCAACGAGATGGTCATGTCGCGCAGCAAGCAGCTCGTGGTCCGCAACGTGCTCGAGTGGTACAAGGCCAATCACCCGGTGTGGTTCGAGTGGCTCGAGGTCGGCTGACCATGGCCCGGCGGCTCGGCCTCGCCGTCACGCTGGCGCTGGCCCTGGCGCTGGTCGTCGATGCCCACGGCCAGGGCGTCGTGTGGACCGCGCCGTCCGGCTGGACGGTGGAGACGCCGTCGTCCTCCATGCGGCGGGCCCAGTACCGGATCGCCGGCCCCGGCGGTGAGGCGGAGTGCGTGGTCTTCTACTTCGGTCCGGGACAGGGCGGCGACGCCAAGGCCAACGTCGCCCGGTGGGCGGGGCAGTTTCGCGACGCCGGCGGTCCCCCGAAGACCCGCGAGCTCAAGGTGGGCGACGTGACGGCTCTGATGGTCGAGGTGACGGGCACCTACGTGGGCGGCATGGGCGGCGCTCCGTCCGGCCCCGAGCGCCCCGACCACATGCTGCTGGGGGCGATCGTGCCCGGCGGCGACGCCAACTGGTTCTTCCGCGCGGTCGGTCCCCGCGCCACGCTCGAGGGCCAGCGCGCCGGCTTCGAGCGCATGATCCGCTCGATCAAGCGCGGCTGACCGCCGCCGGAGGAGAGGTCACCGTGGGCACGCGCACGCTGCATTCCGAGACGACCGCCGAGGCGTACCTGGAGCTGCTGAAGGACCGCGGCATCGACGTCTTCCTGGGCAACGCCGGCACCGACTTCGCCTCGCTCGTCGAGGCCTTCGCGCGCGTGGAGGGCGGCAGCGGACGCGCGCCGCGCCCGCTGGTGATCCCCCACGAGTTCGTCGCGGTGTCGATGGCGCACGGCTACTACGTGGCGGGCGGGCGCCCGGCCGCGGTCATGGTCCACGTCAACGTCGGTACCGGCAACGCCGCCACGGCCATCATCACCGCCTCCCGGGCCAACGTGCCCATCCTGATGTCGGCCGGCCGGACGCCGGTCACCGAGGCCGGGCTGCCAGGATCGCGCGACCTGCACATCCACTGGGCCCAGGAGAGCTTCGACCAGGCCGCGATGCTGCGCGAGTACGTCAAGTGGGACTACGAGCTGCGCACGCCGGTGCAGCTGGAGGCCGTCGTCGACCGGGCGCTCGAGCTGATGCAGGCCGAGCCCCGCGGGCCAGTCTACCTGACGCTGCCGCGCGAGGTGCTGGCCGCGCGGCCCGGCGCCATGACGATCACCTCGCCCTCGCGGCGCGTGGCGGCGAGCGAGCGATTCCCCGACCCCGCCCGGATCGACGAGGCGGCGCGCATTCTCGCCCGCGCCGAATCTCCGCTCCTCCTCGTCTCCGCGGCCGGCATCGACCCGCGTGCCGTGGCCGGGCTCGTCGAGGTCGCCGAGGCGGGCGGGATCGGCGTCGTGGAGGCGGACCCGATCTACCTGAATTTCCCGCCCCGCCACGACCTGCACCTGGGCTACAACGCCTCCGGCACGACCAATCCCTCCCTGGAGGGGGCCGACGCCGTGATGGTCGTCGAAGCCGACGTGCCCTGGTATCCGGCTCTCAAGTCGCCGGCGCCGGGGACGCCCATCATCCACCTCGGTGTCGATCCGTTCTTCTCGCGCTACCCGATGCGCAGCTATCCCTGCGACGTGCCCATCGCCGCCACGCCGGCGGCGGCGCTGCCCCTGCTGGCCGAGGCGGTACGTCGCCATGCCGACCCGGCGGCAGTGGCCCGGCGTCGCGCGCGCGTGGCGGCCGAGCACCGCCGGCGCCAGGCGACCTGGGAGGCGGTCGCACTCGGACAGGCGGACGCCTCCACCATCGGCTTCGCGTGGGCGTCACGCTGCATCGGCGAGGTCGCGGATGACGGCACCGTGGTGGTGAACGAGTATCCGCTCGATCGGCGCTTCGCCGGGCTCGCGCGGCCCGGCAGCTACGTCGCCTCGCCGCATTCGAGCGGCCTCGGCTTCGGCCTGGGGGCGGCGCTGGGCGTGAAGCTCGCCAATCCGGAGGTGACCGTCATCGCCACCGTCGGCGACGGCGCCTACTTCTTCGGCGAGCCACTGTCCTGCCTCTTCGTGCAGCGCGCCCACCGGCTGCCCATCCTGACCGTCATCTTCAACAACCAGCAGTGGGAGGCGGTGAAGTCGGGGACGCTGGCCGTGCATCCGGCCGGCGTCGCCCAGCACCGCGCCCGCTTCCCGCTGAGCGAGCTCACGCCGTCGCCGAACTTCGAGGAGATGGCCCGTACGGTGGACGGATACGGTGAGCGCGTGGAGCGACCCGGGGACCTGCCGGCCGCGCTCAAACGCGGACTGGCCGCTGTGCGCGAGGGCCGCCCGGCCGTTCTCAACGTCCTCTGCCAGCGGAACGTGTGAGCGTCAGTCTCTCCCGGTGCTCTCGACGATCGAGTAGTTGATACGGCGGGAGCGCATCCAGCGGACGGCCAGCAGGTCCACCAGCGTACGGAGCGAGCGGTTGCGGATTCCGTACTTGGAGGCGCCGTACCGGCGCGGGCGGTGGCGTACCTCGACCTCGATGAGCCGGAAGCCGGCGTGGGCGAGCAGCGTCGGCACGAAGCGGTGCATGCCGTGGTACGGCGCGATGGCGGCCAGGCAGGGACGGCGCATCGCGCGCAGCGTGCAGGCACTGTCGCGCACGGCGTCGGCCAGCACGGCCGTCCGCACACGGTTGGCGAACCGGGAGGACAGCCGCTTCATCAACGTATCGTGACGCCGCCGGCGCCAGCCGAGCGCGGCGTCGTAGCGGTCGAGCAGTGCCAGCAGGCGGGGAATATCGGCCGGGTCGTACTGCAGATCGGAGTCCATCGTCACGACGTGCTCGCCGCGGACCGCCGCGAAGCCGGCCAGCAGGGCCACGGTGAGTCCGCTGTTGACCGCCAGCCGGATCAACCGCACGCGCTGGTCGGCGGCGACGAGGCCGCGGGCGACGTCGGCGCTGCCGTCGGTGGAGCCGTCGTCCACGATCACCACCTCGGTCGTCCCCGGGAGCGCGGCCAGGACCGGGCACAGCTCGGCCCACAGGACCGGCAGGCTGTTCGCCTCGTTGTAGACGGGCAGCACGATCGAGGTCGTCGGCTCGCTCACGGCACGATCACGACGTAGTCGCGCCCGCCGACGTCGGCGGTGGCCGCCACCCGCGCAGACGCCGGCAACACCGCGGCCAGCGCCGGCCAGTGGCTGCGCGCGGTGACCACCACGCCCCCGGTCCGCGCCGCCAACGCGGCCGTCGCCTCCGGTGTTGCGGCCTCCAGCACCGGGCGGCGCACGTAGAAGTCGAGCGAGAGGCGCGCGTCGGGATACGCAACCACCGCGGTGCCGGCCGGCGTGAGGCGGCCCGCCGCCTCCGCCAGGGGCCGCAGGTCGTTGGCGCGAGCGTAGCGAACGGGGTAGGTGACGCCCTTGAGGATCATCAGCCCGGCGATGCACAGCGCGGCGGCGACGGTCCCCGTCACGAAGGTCCGGCGCCACGCGGCGAGCGCCTGGCTCGCCGCCGCCCCCAGGACGAGGGCCACGATGACCGCCTGCTCGATCAAGCTGTCAGGCAGGTAGGCCCGGTCGTCGCCGGTCATGAGGCCGGGCAGGAACGGCACCACGCCGGCGGCGATGGCGGCCAGCCCGGCGAACAGCCCGGCACCCACGCGGAGCGCCCGGCGGCCGCCGTCGGCGTCGGCCCCGCCGACGAACTCGGCGACGAGTAGCGCCAGCCCCGGATAGATCGGGAGCAGATAGCGGGCCCGTTGGTGGCCGGTCAGCCCCAGCACGATCACCAGGGTGATCGTCGCCGCGCCGAGCCAGCGGCGGCTCGGATCGGACCGCTGCCGCCACCACACCACGGCGGCGACGAGTAGCACCGTCCACGGCAGGAAGTTGCGGAGCAGGATGCCGACCTGGCCGAGGCGCGCCCCGAGCCCTCCGGCCAGATACCAGGTCGTGTAGTGACCGACAAGTACGCGCGAGACGAAGCGCCCCTCGGACTGCACGAGGTATGGCGCGAACCACACCACGGCCGCCGCCGCCAGCACCACCGCGCCGTGCAGCGGCTTGAGCCGGGCCAGCGCCGCTGGCCCCCGGGTGGCGACCGTGGCCACGAGGCCGGCGGCCAGCACCGCGAGCCCGGCCGGGCCCTTGGCCAGCACGGCCCCGGCGATGCACCCGTAGAACCCGAGCAGGGCGCCGGTGCCGCCGCTCCCCACCTGCGCGCGCAGCAGGAAGTACAGAGCCCACGTCATGAAGGCCGTCATCATCACGTCGGAGAGCACGGCGTGGCTGAAGGCGAAGAACGGCGGCGTGGCGACCAGGACGAGCGCGGCGAGCAGGCCGATCGACGGGCCCCACAGCAGGCGCCCGATGGCGGCGACCGCGGCCACGGTGCCCAGCGCCGACACGATCGACGGCAACGCGGCCGTCAACTCGGTCACCCGGCCCGCCGGCAGCGACACCAGCGCGATGCTCCAGAAATACAGTTGCGGTTTGTTGAGATAGAGGTCGCCGCGCAGGTGGGGGACGAGCCAGCGGCCGTTCTCAAGGATGTCCTGGGCCAGCAGCGCGAACCGCGCCTCGTCGGACGACCAGAACGGCCGCCGGCCGGCTGGCAGCGCGAAGATCAGCGCGGCCAGGACGAGCACGGCCAGCAGACTGAGCACCCACCTCCGCGCCGTCATGGCCGAGCCGCCCGGCACGTCAGCGCGACCTGCCGAGCGACAGCTCCTACTTCTTCACCAGCGGGCAGCCGCCCTCGTGGAGGGGGCGGAAAGCCTGGTCGCCGGGGATCGTCGCGACGATCTTGGCCAGGTCCCAGTCGCCCTTCGACTCCTCCGGTGACTTGGCCTGCATCAGGTACATGTCGCGGATCACCCGGCCGTCCTCGCGGATGCGGCCGTTGCGGGTCATGAAGTCGTTGATGGGCAGCTCCTTCATCTTCGCCATGACCGCCCTGGCCTCGTCGGTGCCGGCCGCCTTGACCGCCTTCAGGTAGTGCAGGGCGGCGCTGTACGTGCCGGCCTGGATCATGGTGGGCGGCATCCCCTTGGCCGCAGCGAAGCGGTCGGAGAACGCGCGCGCCTCCGGGTTCATGTCCCAGTAGAACGGGCTGGCCATCAGCAGGCCCTGGGCGGTCTTGAGCCCGAGGGCGCGGACCTCCGGGTACTGGATCAGCGGCGCCGCCAGCCGCTGGCCTCCACGGTCGAGGCCGTACTCCTTGGCCTGCTTGATCGCGTTGGTGATGTCGGCGCCGCCGTTGGCCATCATCACCACCTTGGCCTTGGACGCCTGGGCCTGCAGCAGGTAGGAGGAGAAGTCGGCGTTGTTCAGCGGGTGCCGGGCCGAGCCCAGCACCTTGCCGCCGGCCGCCTTGACGAGCTCGCCCGCGTTCTGCTCGAGCGCGTGGCCGAAGGCGTAGTCGACGGTGACGAAGAACCAGGAGTCGCCCCCCTGCTTGACGATGGCGTTGGCGATCGTCTTGCTCTGGCCGTAGGTGTCGTAGACCCAGTGGGCGCTGTGGGTCGAGCACGCCTTGCCGGTCAGCTCGGAGGTGGCCGCCGCCGTGGGCAGGAACAGACGGTTCTTCTGCTCGGCGAGCTGCACCACGGCCAGGGCGATGGCCGAGTGAGGCACGCCGATGATCAGATCGATCTGCTCGGCCTCGTACCAGCGACGCGCGATGGCCACACCGACGTCGACCTTGTTCTGCATGTCAGCGGAGACGATCTCGATCGGCTTGCCGAGCACGGAGCCGCCCACGTCGGCGATGGCCATCTTCACGGCGAGCACGTCGCCGGGGCCGGTGTTCTCCGAGTACGGGCCCGACATGTCGTCGAGCACGCCGATCTTGACGGCGCCGTCCTGGGCGGCCCCCGGCGCCGCCCCCAGCAGCAGGGCGGCGGCGAGCGTGAGCATCGCGGTCATGAGCCAGCGCATTGCCGTGTCTCCCGTGCGGTTCGTTCGGCCGCGTGGCCCTCGCGTCGGTGCCCCGAGGCAGCGTGATTCTGCGCTGTGGCCGAGGCCCGGTCAAGCCTCGCGAGGGTCGGCGGCGGACGTATAATCCGGGCCGATGGACTTCCACGCGTTCATGTACGTCACCATCGGGCGCCGCCACGAGCTGGAGCGCGGCATGGCCGGCAAGGATCCGGTCCTGTACCAGCGCATGCTCGACGAGATCGCCGAGTACGCGCGCGTGTGCGACGCCAGCGGCTGGTCGGGCATTGGCATTCCCGAGCACCACCTGCAGGTGGAGGGCTTCGAGCTCGGGCAGGACCCCGGCCTGATGGCCATGTTCCTGGGGCGGCACGGGCCGCGGCTGCGCATCAACCAGTTCGGCTACGTCCTGCCCACTCACAACCCGCTCCGGGTGGCCGAGCACGCGGCCACGCTCGACCATCTGCTCGGGGGCCGGCTCAACGTCGCCTTCGTGCGCGGCTACCAGGCCCGCTGGTTCGAGAACTACGCGGCCGTCGCCGGCGTGAAGTCCACGGGGCCGTGGAACCGCAAGACCGACGAGGACGCGCTGAACCGGGAGCTGTTCGAGGAATGCGTCGCCATCATCAAGACCGCATGGACGCACGACACCTTCTCGTTCCGGGGCAAGTACTGGTCGTTTCCCCAGCCCGACCAGCGCCAGCCCCACGAGCACCCGGTGTACGTGAAGTACGGCCGCGGCGTCGATCGCGATGGCGCCATCCGCGAGGTGGGCATCGCGCCGCGCCCGCTGCAGAACTCGATCCCCGTGTACTCCGGCTTCACCCACAGCCTGCAGACCTCGCTCTACTGGGCCCGCGAGGGCGGCAAGCCGATCGTCATGGCCAGCGAGATGGACTTCTGCGAGCTGCTGTGGGGGCGCTACCGCGAGGTGGCCGAGGCCCACGGCCGCCACATCCCCCGGGGCGACGAGGCGGCGTGGGGCGGCTACCTCGTGCTGGCCGACACCGTAAGCGAGGCGCAGGCGTGGGCCGAGGACTGCCTGTGGATGTGGGACTCGTGGTCGGTGCCATTCGGCCAGGACCGACCACCGCTGCTGATCGGTGACGCCGACACCGTGACGCGCATGATCGAGCGGGCGGCCGCCCACGTGCCGTTCAACGAGATGTTCCTGCTCTTCGGCCAGGGCATCCTCGCGCGCGACCGCTGCCTGAAGACGCTCGAGCTGTTCGCGGAGAAGGTCATCCCCCGGTTCCGATGATTCCTCCCCCCGGCCCCGGCGCCCGCCGGCGGCGCAGCTGCGACCACGACATCCCGACGGCCAGGATGGCGCTCACGCACACCAGCCCCAGCCACGAGATCGCGGCGACGTTGTCGGTCGGCAGCCACCCCCACGAGGCCAGCAGCCAGAAGAGCGCGGCCAGAAACGCGTTAGTCAGGAGCAGGCCGAGGCCGCCCATCGAGCGCAGCGTCACCTTCAGGCAGACGACCCAGCCGATCAGGAGCACGACCCCGACGAACACGATCGGAGGTCGCCACTGCCACCCCGTGCTTGCCGCCCACGCGTAGAACGAGTAGGCCGTGGGGTTGTAGGTGGCGCCGGCGACCAGCAGCGCGAGGGCGAACCGGGCCCCGAAACCCCGAAGCGTGAGACCATCGCCGGCGGCCATGGCCGCCATCATATCGTCATGACGCTGGCCCGCTTCGTCCTCGTCGCCCTGGTCCTGGCGCCTCTCGTGGGCCCGGCCCCGGCCGCCGCTCAGGCGTTCCTGGCCTCGCGGGCCCATGGCGGCCTGGCGGTGACGCCCCTGTTCATCGTGGCCACGCTGGAGTCTGACGCGGCCGACGTCCCCGTGGAGGTGCTGTTCAGCCTGATCGTGCCGGCCGACCGCAGCGCGCTCGACTTCGAGCAGGACCTCTACCTGCTCTGGCCCGGCGAGATCGTGGGGGCGGAGCCGGGCGGCGGCATCGCGCTGCCGGCCGACGTGGCCGCCCAGGTCACGGTAATCGCCCGCGGGCGCCTGCGCCTGCAGGCCCAACGACACTACGAATCCCCCGCCGACCCCGAGGTGCTGGCCGGCGGCGCCGACTTCGTGTCGGTCGTGCGGACCGGCGGCCCGATGGGGCTGAGCCCGGCGGCCACCTACGTCCGCATCCCGTGGAGCCCGCGACTCACGAACCAGGCGTGGCTGATGAGCGTGCAGTTCACGGCCCGGGGCCTGGTGAAGCCCAAGCCGACGACGTGGCTGGGCCGGCTGGTCTCCGGCTCCCGCAGCACGCTGGCCCTGGGGTTCAACGACGTGGGGTCGCCGGCGATGTTCTCGATGTACTACTGGCAGCGCGACAACGTGCTGCCCGTGGTCAGCCCCGCCCGCCTCGTGGCGAACTTCGCCCTGGCCGACCGGCTGGCCGTGGACGCCATGTTCCCGCCGGCTGCGCGCCGGGAGCCGAGCCCGTCACGGCCCTCGACGGACGTCGTATCTCTCTTTCTCGCGCCGGCCGAGGGGCTCACGCCCCAGGTGCTGCGCGTGGAGTTCGGCTACTTCTCGCGACTGCAGTCGTGGGGGCCGATCCTCGTTCCCGCCCTGTTCTTTGCGCTCGGCAACGCCGCCGCTGCGCTCGTGCGCGGGTTCGCCGAGCGGCTGCACCGGCAGCTCGCCGGCTGGCTGCAGCTCGGCCGCCGGCGCGCCTCGGCCACCGGCGTCGACACCGGCACCGTCATTCCGCGCGACCGGCTGCCCGAGATCGTTCCCGGCGAGACGACATACGAGGACGTGCTGCGGCTGTGCGGCACCGAGCGCGAGGAGCGCGAGGATCTCGCGCAGCCGCGGCGCAAGACGCTGGTCTATCGCGGCCGGCGCGACGTCCCCCATCGCCGCTGGGCGTGGAGCTGGCTGGCGGCGGTGAGCCACTGGGATATCGAGCGGCACGAGGTCGAGATCGTCGTGGACGACGGGGTCGTGCAGAACCTCCACGTTCGTGTCGACCGCGCCCGCTCGCCTCACGCGTAGCTTCCCCGCGCGCGTGACCGGCGAGCGGCATCCGTCGCCCGGCGGCCTGCTCGCCCGCTTCCGAACGAAGCGCGGTGACGGTCAGGGGGTCAGCGTGAATGAGAGGGTGGCGATGGGGGTGGTGTTGCGGTCGACGTAGACGTCGATGCGCCAGATACCGTAGAGCGAGTGGTCGGTGATCCAGGTACCGCCCACGGGAACCAGGGTCTGGGTGCTCGAGGCCACGGCACCGATGAACTTCTGGTAGAGAGAACCGTCCGGGGCGTAGAGCTCCAGGCGCTGCTGGTGAGGCTCGCCGACGTTCGCGTACGTCATCGAGATCAGCAGGTCGCGCAGCGAGGTCGTCGAGAACTCGCCACCAGACACGCTCTGCCCGCCGTGCATCCGACCGGTGAGGCTCAGGGCGGCACTCAGGCCGTCCTGGGTCCCGGAGGCTCCTCCCGGACCGCCCGCCTGGGGGGCGATCCCCAGCGGGCTGCTCTGGCCCCCGGCGTCGGTGGCGGAGCTGCCCGTCGCGCCACCGGCCGGTGCGGAGACCGCTGCGATGCGGCCGTACGGGCTGCTGGGCGGTGGCTCCCCGACACCCGGGCTCGTCGAGGCGCCGCGTCGCGCGCCCGGGCTGTCGGCCCGCGGAACCGGCGCTGAGAAGGCCGAGGCCGGCGCCGTGCTCACCGTGGTCGCGAGGCGGAGCAGCGTCTGCTGCTCGCCGGTCATGAGGATCACGCGGTCGGCGAGGATCTGCTTCACGTGAGCGCTGCCGACACGGGCGCCGACGACGTAGAACCCGGTCGTCGAGGTCGCGGGGTCTTCGATGACCGCGAAAGACGGATCCGACTCGCGCAGGACGATGCCGACCACGATCGGATCGGCCCTAAGTAGGAAAGGAGGGAGGAAAAAAAGATAGAAAAGAGGAAGAATACAAAGAAGATGAAGAGAAAAAGGAGGAGGAGATAGAAGGTGAAGAGATGGAAGAAAAGGAAGATGAGACAAAACTACTAGATATAGAGATGAAGCAGAGAGATGGACTAAGAAAACTGATAGAGATGAAAGGGAAGAGGAGGCTAGAGATGGAGAAGGAGACACAGGAAGAGACGATGCAACAGCAGGGAGACGGTGCTGGCACTGATCTGCAGTGTCGAGGCGATAGCGGCGCTGGTCCAGCGCTGCCGCCGCAGACGCTCTATCCACGTGGCGAGCACGCGCGGCGTGGCGGTGGGACTGCGATGCGAGCAGCGCGATCGATCCCGCAGCTCTGCCTCGGCCAGGACTTGGTAGCGAGTCCTCATTTCTGCACTGTACGCTCACTCACCCCCATGGCGGCGGCCACGCGGGCGGCCGACTGCTAGCCGCCAGGCCGCGCACTATCTCTGCTCGACTGCGGGGTGTGCTCCGCGCATTCTGGTGAACGTCTATCCGGGCCTCCTCCACTGCGGTGTGGTCGTTTGGCGACCTCCAGCTTCGCAGTGGCGGCCCGGATGAGCCTCGTAAACAATCTCCTGACAGTTCACAGCTAGGGCAGCGGGACAGGGATCTTGTAGAGCGTCCCGGCCGTGGTGCCGACGAAGATCTGGGTGCTGTCCTCGGTGCTCGGCGTGCCCACCGTGGATGTGCCGTCGCCCACCGTGAACTGCTTCTGGTCGACGCCGGTCGTCGGGTCGATCTCGTGCACCTTGCCGTCCGTGGAGCCCACGTAGATCTTGTCGAGCAGCAGCGGGGTCGAGGCGCCGGCCACCGCGCGCTTCCACACCGGGCTGGCCGCGTTGGGCGGCGACCCGGCGCCCGCGTCTTGCAGGCACCACACCTGGCCGTTGGCGGTAGTGAAGTACAGCCGGCCGGTGATCGACGTGTCCTCCCAGACGTAGCCGACCAGAGCCGAGCCCAGCGCCGAGGGCGAGGTCCACTTCAGCGCGAGCGTGTTCAGGTTGATCGCGTACAGGCTGCCCGTCGTGTTGCCCACGTAGAGCGTCGACTCGTCGAAGCTCAGCGTCGGCGACGACTGCAGGTGGCCCAGCGCGAAGGACTGCACGAGGGTGCCGTCGAGCGCGTTGATCACCCACAGGCTCCGCTGGTTGCCGGCGGCCCCGGCCCGGCTGGCCACGTAGAGTCGGTTGCGCGTGTAGTCCAGCCACGGCGTGCCGACCACGTAGTCCATCTGGCTGGCGCCGGTGGCGTTGAACGTCCACCGCACGGTGCCGTCGCTGGCCCGGAGCGCGAACACCTTGTTGTTCGTCGTGCTGACGTTGCGGGTGGCCGCGAACACCACGTCGTCGGTGGCGGCGGCCTTGAAGGTCGTGTTGGAGTAGGCCAGGATCTGCGCGGTGGTGGCCGCCTGCACGGCGTCGGCGCCGGTCAGCGCTGCCGTCCACTCCGTGGAGCCGGCCGCGGTGTTGGCGTAGTAGACCCGTCCGCTCTGGTCGCCGCCGAAGACCGCGGCGCCCGGCGTCGAGGCGAAGTTGACGACGAACCAGGCCGCCTCGGCGGTCACGCCGGCGCCGGCGCCGTCGGTGCCACGTCGCAGCTCCAGTGTGGTCGGCCCGGTGAGGTCGGCCCGGAACCAGGCCACGCCCGGGTTGTCGTTGGGCACGGTGCCGGGGTCCGGTGTGCTGCCGCCCCGCTGACTGCCGGAGAGGAAGGCCACGGCGGTGGTCGCGTTGACGGCGGTCGGCAGCGTCACCGTCGACAGCGTCGCCCCGGTGCCGAAGCTGGCGTTGCCCGCCTGCACGCTCGAGCCGTCGGTGAGCGTCACCAGGTACCAGGTGATCCCCAGCGTCGTGCCCGTCACCCCGCGGTCGAACGTGAGCTGGGTCGGCGAGGTGATCCGCCCCCGGACGAAGTTGGCGCCGATGCTGTCGCCGCTGCTCGTCCACGAGGCGAGCAGGAAGGTCGTGGCGGTGTTGACGGCCGTGACCGGCACCGTCAGCGTGCTCGCCCCGGCCGCCAGCGTGGAGTCGCCGCTCTGGACGGAGGCCGAGTCCATGGTGACGACCTGCCAGTCGGCGATGCCGTCGAAGGAGCCGGTCCCGTGGCTCAGCTCGAGGTTGGTGGTCGAGGTCAGCCGCGCCCGGACGATGTCGTCGGCGCCGTAGGTGGCGCCCACCTTCTGCCACGTGACGAGCACGAAGGTCTTGCTCAGGTCCACGGCGCTCAGCGTGACGTTCATCGGGCTGGCGGTGACGCTGGTCGTCGCGCGCTGCACCGAGACGCCGCGGCCGAAGGTCGCCACGGACCACTTGATGGTGAGGGTCGTCGCCGTCCCCGTCCGATTGAACTGCAGATTCGTCGCGCTGGTGAGCTGGCCGCGCACGAGACCGTTGCTGGGGTCGACGTTGTCCTCGGACACGGTCAGGAACAGCACGGACCGCGTGAGGTCGACCGAGGTGATCGCCACGTTGAGCGTGCTCTGAGTCGTCATCGTGGCGGTCCCGCTCTGAACGGTGTGGATCCCGGTGTCCACGGGCATCCACGTGAGGTTGCCCTGGATGGCGGCCGTCGTCGGCAGCGGGGTCCACGTCTGGGAGCCGTCGGCGGTATTCAGCGAGACGAGGTTGTTCGCGTTGGACGAGGTGTAAACGGTGCCCACGCCCGCGATACCGCCGTTCAGCATGGAGCCGCCCGCTATCGTGTAATTCCAGGCGGGGGCCGGCCCGGCCACCGGCGTCGTCTTGAGCGCGGTGCCGCTCGAGTAGCACGGCGTGGCGTCCTGGGTAAAGGCCTTGTAGTAGTACGTCGTGCCGTTGGTGGCGGCCAGCGTCGTGCCGGCCCCGCTACCGGCATAGACCACGGTGGCCGTCCCGATCGTGTCGTTCACCGCGTAGCTCACGCCAGAGGCCGGCGCCTCGCTCCCGAACGCGCTCGTCTTCTGCAGGACGACCACGGGAGAAGCGCTCGACCAGTACAGGATGACCTGGCCGCTCTGGGCGGTCGCCGCGAAGGCGTCCGGGTCGGCCGCTACCGCGCCGCACACGACCGGCCGCAGGGCCAGGGTGATGGCCGTGCCCGTGTCGGGATTGCCGGCCGCGGTCGCCGGCAGCGTGCCGGTGGCTCCGATCGCCGCCTGGGTCTTGTAGCTGCCCTCCAGGGCCAGGCCGTTGTCGTTGGGCGTGGCCAGGCTGGCGACGTCGATGACCTCGGTCATGCCGGCCGGCGGCGTCCACGTGCTCGAGGAGGCGATTTCCCGGGCGGCGACGATCATCGTGTTGGCCACCGTCGTCGTCAGGCTGGGACCGGCGATCGTCGTGGTGGTGGTCGTCGTGAGGGAGCTGCCGCTCACGTTGATCGGGCTCGCATTGTCCACGCCGGAGAAGGCCATGATGCCGCCCGCGTTGCCGGTGTTGGCCGAGAAGGTGAACGTGTAGGTCGCGGGCTCGCTGACGGTGGCGACCTTGGAGTAGACGGCCACCGAGCTGGGATTGCCAGTGGTGTTGTTCTGGCGATTGACGAGCGCGAAGCCGGTCGGGGCCGTGATCGTCACCGTGTTGGGCCGCACCGCGATGACGGCGATCAGCACGTCGCCCTTGGCGGTCCCGGTCGGCCGGGCGATCGTGATCGAGTTGGCCTGGCCGTTCTGGTTGGTGGAGGCGGCGCTCCGGAAGGCGATGGCGGCCTCGACGACGCCCGGCACACCCAGGTAAGCGACCACCAGAAGGGCCCACGCAAAGCGCGTACACCGGCGAAATACAGGGATCACGAGCCTGCCGTGTGGCAAGGTCGGTGCCGAAGCTCTCGCCCCCTTCCTAACCGGCTGCCTGACAACAGGATTCATGGGCTTGGAGGGCGGTGCGACAGCGCTGCGATTTGTCACGGACGACGACGATCTGTCCAGCGCCTGATCAGGAACTAGCCGCGGCCGAGCGGGTGTGGTACCGACAGTCACGATGGTGTTGACCCGTCGCGCGCTGAGCGCCCTAGCCTTGCTGGTGCTGGTGGTTGCCTGTCGCTCGGCCTCGGAGCGGTTCATCGAGCAGGCGACCGTCCGACACCTCCGATCCGAGGTGGTACGCGGGGCCGGGTTTCACCACCTCGTCCTGTCGTCACCGTCGGGGCGCGCGAGCGGCCCGACGCTGCACATCTACCTCGACGGCGATGGGGTCCCCTGGCTTGGCGGCTACCCCGCCGACGATCCCACGCCGCGCGACCCGCTTGTGCTGGACCTGCTGGCGCTCGATCCCTCGCCCGCGCTCTACCTCGGGCGGCCGTGCTACCACGGGCTCGTTGCCGATTCCCCGTGCACAGCGGCGTTGTGGACGTCCGGGCGCTACTCAGAGGCCGTGGTGGAGAGCCTGGCGGGGGCGGCTGGTCGTCTGCGCGAGGCACGGGGTGCCGAGCGCATCGTCTGGCTCGGCTACAGCGGTGGCGGGGCGCTGGCCGTGCTGCTCGCCGGCCGGGTGGCCGAGACCACGGCCGTGATCACGGTGGCGGCGAACCTGGACATCGACGCCTGGGCGGACGGTCTGCCGGGGGGGCGCCTGGCCGGGTCGCTCAATCCCGCGCGCCAGCCGCCACTGCCGGCCCACGTTCACCAGCGCCACTACGCCGGGGGGCGCGATCGCACGGTGCCGGTCGAGACGGCGCCGCCGGCCGCTGGCCTCGTGGTGGTGCCGGAGTACGACCATCGCTGCTGCTGGACGAGGTTGTGGCCGGCGGTGCTGGCCGACCTCGAGCGGGTGGAGCGGGCGCGGCGGGACTGAGCCCGCCGTGGGTCAGAAGGGGAAGCGCAGCCCAACGGCGACCGAGTGGCTGCTGCGGTCCTTGTAGTCGAGGAGCTCCCGGTAGCTCAGGAACGGCGTCACGCCGTTGGGCAGCACCATCGACACGCCGACGCCGACGTTGAAGTAGTCGCGGTCGGGCCGCTCGGTCTGGAACAGGAACCGGGCGTCGTTGAGGTTCTGCACCAGCCGGAACCCAACGCTGCGCTGGTCGTCGAGGAACTCGTGGACGTACTCGGCGCTCGCCTGGGGCACGACGACGCCGAAGCCGGTGCTGATCGCCAGTGAGGCGAACACGCCGGCGGTGGTGGTCAGCGACTGGGTGTTCTGGTTGTCGTACCGCAGCTCCAGCCCCGTGCGGCCCGACTCGCTATATCCATCGATCGTCGTCTCGCGATACAGGACACCGACGCGGGGACCGACGGTGAAGGAGCCGAACAGGAAGTCGTAACCGGCATTGACGCCGAGCTTGAACTCGTTGCCGTCGGTGTCGCCCCGGGTGGGACCGGAGGCGCCGTTGTTGGCGTTGGCGAAGCTGATGCGTCGCTCGAAGCCGTAGTCCCGGCGCGTGTAGCCCGCCACCGCGTCGACGAACATGTTGGCGATCGGCGCGACGCTGACGTAGGCGAGGATCCCGTAGGCGTCGTGGTCGAAGCCGCCGCCGATGCCCTCGTAGTTGCCGAACTCGTGGCCGTAGGTGAACGCGGTCCCCAGGATCAGCCCGTTGCGCAACATGAAGTCGGCGCCGATCGTGCCGCCGACGGTGTCACGCTCGAAGCCGGCCTCGAAGCTGGTCGTGTCCTTGTCAAATTTTTGGTAGTCGGCCGACGCGAAGAGGCTGAAACCCCGAGCGCCACTGGTGTCGGCGCTGGCCGCACCCTGGCGTTCGCGCAGCCGGCGGTAGACCGAGCGCTGCTCCTCGGCGCCGTTGCGGACCTCGCCACCGGCCGTGCCGCCGGTGGCCGCGGCGGCGCCGCCACCGCCCTGGCAGAACCCGATGAGGTCGGGCCCGTAGGCGGTGCTGCTGGGGCCGTTGAGTCCCTGGCAGCTGTTGCTGAGGAGCCGGCCGAGCACCTCGTTGAGCCCCTGAGCATCGACCGGAGCCGTGGTCGTGAGGATTCCCAGCGCCACCACCGCGCACGCAGCCCAGCGCAGCCTCATCACGGGTCCATCCCTTCGAGCGGAATCTTCAATCACGGTGAGGAATTATCACAGAGTCTCCGCGCCCGCGACAAAACAATCCTGCCGGGCGGCGGCCCGGGACCACCGGTGGGGTCAGTTCTTGCGGACGAACACGAAATCGCCGGACTCGTGGCCGGCGTACTTGATCGGCGCGTACTCCGGGACCTGCCGCATCTGGACACGATCGGCGATGGAGGCCACCCGTAGCCGGAGATCGCCGAACAGCTCCTGGCCCGGCAGTACACCCTTGTTGGCGCGCAGGGCCCCCAGGAAGGCCTGGTTGAAGGCCGAGTGGCCGCCGCCCCCGCTGTCGAGTACCGGCTCGACGCCGCCCGAGGTCAGCACCATCCGCGAGCGCTGATTGGCCATGACCGAGAGTAGCCGGAGCCGCTCGGCATCGCTCAGCCCGCCCTCCAGCCGACCCACCGACGAGCGGGTGAGCGTGCCCGCGTAGCAGGAGTCGGCGACGACCAGGAGCTGCTGGACCGTCATGGCGTTGAGCACGTCGGTGATGGCCACGTTGGAGATCCAGTTGGCGGTGCTATTGGGCTCGGCGTCGATCGGCAGCCAGTGGCCCCGCTGGTTGCGATCGTCCAGCTCGCCGTGGCCCGCGTAGTAGATCAGGAGGTTGTCCTTCTCGGTGAGCTTCTCGCGCAGGTCGTTCAGCGCGGCCAGCATGTCGTAGCGGGTTGCATTCACCAGCAGCCGGACCCGGAAGCCGTAGTCCTGCTCGAGCACGCGGGCCACCTCGCGGGCGTCGGCGACCGCGGTCTTCAGAGGCCGCACCAGTCGGTACGCGTCGTTGCCGATGACGAGCGCGTTGTAGGTACCGAACGACAGGCCCCCCGGCCGCGGCAGCCCCACCGTGCCCTCGGCGGCGGACGCCGTCCCCGGGCGGGACGCGGTCCTGGAGATCACGAACTCGACGGTGCTGCGCCGACCCTGCCGGTCGATGGCCACGATCCGCACCGGCTCGTCGGCGCGCGTCAGGGCGACCTCGGTCCGGAAGACGTTGTTGGTCAACAGCTTCTCAGCCCGATCGTTCACGGTGAGCGTCAGCAGCTCCCCCTCGCTGGTGACGCGGCCCACGACGACCGGCCGGTCCGTCGCCACCGTGGCCCGGACGCTGCGAGTGTCGCGTACGGTGCGCAGCTCGGGCTGCAGGACCTCGATGACGGGGCCGGTGCCGGAGCTGGCCGTCTGCTGGCGCAGGCGCTCCAGGCGCTCGCGCTGGTCGCGGCTCTCGCCCTCCAGGCGCGCCACCGTGGCCTTCAGGCCATCCATCTCGCGGGTCTTGGTGGCCAGGGCCGCCTCACGCTCGTTGATGGCGCGCTCCAGCTCAGCCACGCGGGCCGCCCGGGTGGTGGCGTTCGTCTCGCGCCGGCGGGTCTCGTCCAGCTCACGACGGAGCTGGTCCACCGTGCGCCGCTCGGCATCCGCCTCTCCGCGCCGGCCGTCCAGCGCGCGGCGGGCGCCGTCCAGCTCGCCCTGCACCCGGGCCAGCTCCTTGCCCTTGGCGTCGAGCTCACGGCGTAGCTCGCCCACCTGGGCGCGCAGCGCGGCGACTTCGCCAGTGGCGGCGGCTGGGGCGATCTCGAAGCTCACGTCCTTGGAGTCCTTGGCGCCGGCCGCCCGCCGGTACCAGGCGAGGGCCTGGGCCGGGTCGCGGGCGACACCGAGGCCGCGCTCGTAGAGGTTGCCGAGATTCAGCGCGGCACGAGAGTAGCCGCGGTCGGCGGCGCGCCGGTACCACATCGCGGCCACCGCGTAGTCCGGCGCGACGCCGAGACCTTTCTCGAAGATCTCTCCCACGTAGGTCTGGGCGGCCTGGTCGCCCTGCTCGGCCAGTGGCAGCCAAACCTTCAACGCCGTCGCGTAGTTGGCACGATCGAGCGACACGTATTCGCCGCCGCGGATCTCGCAGTCACGGGCGGCGGTCTTCACGGCGCGGCGGGCGGTCACGTATGTGACCTGGCCGCCGAGCTGACGGATCTGACCCGGCAGCAGACAGTCCACGACCATGAAGCTCTCGACGGCGCCGGGACCGGTGGGCCGGCTCGCGGTCGTCGAGGTGCCGGCGGTACCGCAGGCGGCGCACAGCATGGCCAGCGCGGCCACCAGCAGGTGGTGACGCCGGGGAGGCCGGGATGCGGGGATCATCATCGTAGGCGATTCTGACGTGGGGGGCCGGTGCGTGTCCAGGCCGACCGCGTCAGCCCGCCGCCACCAGCTCCGCGAGGCGCGCCCGGGCCGCCGCGTCCGGCAGCGGGCCGATGCCGGCCTTCATGTTGTCGACCAGGTGCTGCGGACGGCTGGTAGCGGGGATCACGCACGTCACGGCGGGGTGCGCCAGGATCCACTTGAGGAAGACCTGGGCCCAGCTCTCGCAGCCGAGCTCGGCGGCGCCCGCCGGCAGCGGCCGGCCGCGCACACGCTGGAACAGCCCGCCCTCGGAGAAGGGACGGTTCACGAGCACGGCGACCCCGCGCTCGCGGGCCAGGGGGAGGATGCGCTGCTCGGCCTGCCGCTCGCCGAGCGAATAGTTGAGCTGGACGAAGTCGAGGGGCTCGGCGCGCAGAACCCGCTCCAGCTCCTCGTAGGCGCTGGCGGTGTAGTGGGTGATGCCGACGTAACGCACGCGACCGGCCTGCTTCCACTCCCGCAGCGTGCGCAGGTGGGTTTTCCAGTCGAGGAGGTTGTGGATCTGCAGAAGGTCGAGCCGGCGCCCGCGCAGGCGGCGGAGCGACTGCTCCATCTGCGCGATTCCGGCCTCGCGCCCGCTCGTCCACACCTTGGTGGCCAGGAACAGGCGCTCGGTGACGCCCTGCTCGGCCGCGAGGTCACCGGCCACCGACTCGGCGGTGCCGTACATCGGCGAGGAGTCGATCACGCGGCCGCCCAGCTCGACGAAGCGCCGCAGGACCTCGCCGAGCGGCTCTCGCTCGGCCGCTGACGGGCCCACGTCGAAGGTGCGCCAGGTGCCGAGCCCGATGGCGGGAATGTTCTCGCCGCTGGACGGAATCGGGCGCTGCAGGATCGGGGCAGCGGCGGCCCCGGCCGGGCCGGCGGCGGCCGCCGCCGCCATCAGCCGTAGTACTGCGCGTCGGGTGAGTGCGAGCACGAGCCATCCTCCACTCCGTCATACTCCCAACCGTGGCCGCGGGGAAGCGGATCGCCGGCGCGCTCGTTCAGCCGCCCGCCACGCCGCGAGCGCGCAGCCCGGCCCGGACGACCAGGATCAGCACGGCCGTCTCGTACAGCTCCTCGGCCAGGAACACCGCGCCGAAGGCCAGCAGCCCTCGCTGCTCGAAGACGAGCCCACCGGCCAGGCTGAGCGCGCCCACACCGACCACGACGCCTCGTAGACCCCGCGCGACCCACAGCGAGCCGGCATCCTCGCCCGCGTGACGCCAGCCCCGCGCCAGCTGCCGCACGCCGTGCACCCCCGCCCCGATCCCGGCCAGCGCCAGCCCGATCGCCAGCACCCAGGTCATGATGCACCTCCCGTGCTCCAGCGTGTCCGAGCGGGCGGGCGCCGGCAATGACGCGGGAGGTAACGGCCGGAGGTAGAGTGAACGCATGCGGTTTCTCGCGCTGCTGCTCGTGCTCCTGCTGGCCGGCTGCGCGACCGGCCCCCCGGCGGGCCCGCCGGCGATGTCGGCGCCGGACCTGACCGGCTCGTGGACGGGGACATGGGGCGGCGGGCTACTCACCCTGCTCGTGACCGAGCAGACGATCGGGCCGGGCGAATCGGGCTTCGTGCTCGGGCCCTGGCAGGTGCTGGGCGAGCGCTATCCCACGGTGGCCGGCGTGCTCACCGCCTCCATCAAGGGCGAGCACGTCTCGACCAACGCCGAGGGGCTGCTGGGTCTGTCGGGCGGCGCCGTGATCCTGACGCTGCGGGCGCGTTCGTCGGCGGGCGACCAGCGCCTCACGCTGCGGCTGACGGACCGTGACCGGCTGCAGGGTGCGGGAGAGTCGCAGTACCGGTGGGGTCCGCAGGGAGCGGCCGAGCTGACGCGCCTCCGCTAGCCGCGGGTGGTCATGAGCGTGTCGGCCGGGATGTTGAGGTCGTAGCGCTCCCGGGCCACCCTCAGCACGCTGTCGGCGAACTGCGGATAGTCGTGCAGGATCCGATCGAAGCTCGCCTTGTCGAGGGCCATCAGATCTATGGCCGTCTTGGCCCGCACGGTCGCCGTGCGGGCACTGTGGATCAGCAGCGCGACCTCGCCGAAGACGTCGCCGTCCCTGAACGTCTTCAGCACGCGGCCGGACTCGTCGAGCACCTCCGCCTCGCCGCGGACGATGATGTACATCTCGCGGCCCAGGTCGCCCTTGCGGATGAGGATCTCACCGGGCGCCGCCACCTCGGGCCGTAGCGCGAGGATCACCTGGGAGAGGAACAGCGGGTCGCCGTCCCGGAAGATCGTCACCTTCTTCAGCACGTCGTCGGTGAGGATCTCGAACCAGCGGCGACCGTCGCGCTCGATGAGGTCGGAGGCGGCGGTCGGCCCCCAGCTGCCGCGCGCGTAGTTCGGGAAGTCGACGGGGGTGGTCTTCCAGGTGTCGAGGATCGGCTGTGCCACGCGCCAGGCCGCCTCCACGAGATCGCCGCGCGAGAACAGCGTCGCATCGCCGTGCGAGCACGAGTAGATCATCACCTCGTAGCCGGTGTAGCGGGAGGCCTTGAAGGCCTCGCCGTAGCCGAAGCGCATGTTGACCGGCTGCAGCCGCAGCGTCGGCCCGGGGATCTTGGCGTGGAACTGCACCTCGATCCCCTGGTAGGGCTGGATGTGGAAGATGAGCCGGTTGGCCCCGAGACTCTGCACCGGCGTGTTGCGGAAGAGGACCTGGGGCGCCTTCTTGAACTCCACGATGATCTCGGTGCCGCGCTTCCACAGCGCCTTGCCCGAGCGCAGATAGATCGGCACGCCCTCCCAGCGCCAGTTGTCGATGTGCAGGCGCGCCGCCGCGAACGTCTCGGTCTGCGACAGCGGGGCGACGTCCTTCTCCTGCCGGTAGCCCGGCTTGACGACGGCCCCGGCCTCGTCGAGCTGGGGGCCGTACTGGCCCCGTACGACGTAGCGATGGACTTCGTCGCGCGTGTAGACGCGCACGGCCTCGCAGGAGCTTGGCCTTCTCGTTGCGGATGGCGTCGGGAGTCGAACGAGCCCGGCACCTCCATGCAGAGGTAGGCGAGCATCTGGAACATGTGGTTCTGCATCATGTCCCGCAGCACGCCCGAGCTGTCGTAGTAGCCGCCCCGCCCCTCGACGTCGACGGCCTCGGCCACGTTGAACTGGATGTTGTCGATGAAGTGCTTGTTCCAGAGCGGCTCGAACATGCCGTTGGTGAAGCGGAAGGCCAGGAGGTTCTGCACCGTCTCCTTGCCGAGGTAGTGATCGACCCGATAGATCTGGTCCTCCTGCCAGTGGGCGAGCATCTCCCGGTTGAGCTCGAGCGCGGAGGCCAGGTCGGTGCCGAACGGCTTCTCGACGATGATGCGTTTCCAGCCGGGGCCGTCCTTGAAGCCGGCGCGGTGCAGCTGCTCGCCGAGCAGGCCGAAGAAGCGCGGCGCCGTGGCGAAGTAGAAGAGGACGTTGCCGCCGCACTGGTACTGGGCGTCGAGCCGGGCCACCTCGGCCTTGAGCGTCTGGAAGGCGCCGAGGTCGTCGAAGCCGGCCGGCAGGTAGTGGAAGCGGCCGATCAGGTCGTCCCACGCCGCCTGGTCGAAGGCATGACGGGTGTGGAACTTCTTGATGTCCTCGCCGAGCCGGGCGCGGAAGGAGTCGGTCGTGAGCGGGTCCATCGCCGTGCCCAGCAGCGCGAAGCCCTCGCACAGCAGGCCGTCGCAGGCGAGGTTGTAGAGCGCCGGCACCAGCAGGCGCTTGGTCAGGTCGCCGGAGGCGCCGAAGATGAGCATCACGCACGGCTCGCTGGTGGGGCCGGCGGCCTCCGCCTCCGCACCGCGGGTGCCCATGACCTGGGGTCGATCGCTCACGTGGCCGCCTCTCTGGGGGGTTGGCGCCCAGGGGCGCCGGCCGTTCGAGGCTAGCGTGAGCGCCGGGCCGGGTCAAATATCATCGCGGTGGCGCCGCCGTCGAGGCGGCGATTGACGCCGCGCGGCCGCGGCGTAGTGTGCCTCGACGCATGAGCCGCCTGCGCCGCGACTGAGCCGCCCGGGCCAGGGCCATCGTGCTCTGCTAGAATTCGCGCACCCTCTCCACGGGGGGCGCGATGGCCAGGATCAACGAGCACTATCTGAATCTACAGGCGGGCTATCTCTTCGCCGAGATCAAGCGGCGGGCGGAGGCGTTCCGGGGCGCTCATCCGGACGCGCGGATCATCTCGCTGGGGATCGGCGACGTCACCCAGCCGCTGCCGCCGGCCGTCGTGCAGGCGCTGGAGGCCGCCGCCCGCGAGCAGGGGCGTGCGGAGACGCTCAAGGGCTATGGCCCCTATGTCGGCTACGAGTGGCTCCGCGCCGACATCGCCGCGCGCGACTTCGGTGACCGGGGGGTGACGGTCGGCGTCGACGAGGTCTTCGTGAGCGACGGCGGCAAGAGCGACGCCGCCAACATCCAGGAGATCTTCGCCACCGACTGCGTGGTCGCGCTGATGGACCCGGTCTACCCGGTGTACGCCGACAGCAACGTGATGGCCGGGCGCGCGGGCCGGGCCGATGCCAGCGGCCGCTACGCCGGCTTCGTCTACCTGCCGTGCACGGCCGACAACGACTTCCAGCCGGCTCTGCCCGACCGCCACGTCGACCTGATCGTGCTCTGCTATCCGAACAACCCCACCGGCGCGGCGATGACGCGGCCGGCGCTGAAGCGCTGGGTGGACTACGCGCGCGAGCACGAGGCGGTGATCTTCTACGATGCCGCCTACGAGGCCTACATCCGCGACCCCGAGGTCCCGCACTCGATCTACGAGATCGAGGGCGCGCGCGAGGTGGCCATCGAGTCGCGCAGCTTCTCCAAGAGCGCGGGGTTCACCGGCCTGCGGCTGGCCTACACGATCGTGCCCAAGGCGTTGCAGGGTCGGACGGCGGACGGCCGCCGGCTCGGCCTCAACGAGCTGTGGCTGCGCCGTACCTCGACCAAGTCCAACGGCCCGCCTTACGTCGTGCAGCGGGCCGCGGCCGCCGCCTACACGCCCGAGGGGCAGAAGCAGGTGCGCGCGCTGACGGACTTCTACATGGAGAACGCCCGACTCATCCGCGAGGGGCTGACCGCGACCGGCCTCACCATCTACGGCGGCCGCAGCGCGCCGTACATCTGGGCCCGCACGCCGGCGGGGCTGTCGTCGTGGGACTTCTTCGACAAGCTCCTCGCCGAGGCCCACGTGGTCGGCGCCCCCGGCTCCGGCTTCGGGCCGAGCGGGGAGGGATACTTCCGACTCACCGCGTTCGGCTCGCGCGAGCAGACCGCGGAGGCCGTCGAGCGCATCCGCACCCGCCTGACGTGAGCGGTCCCGCCGCCGCCTCTCCGCTCGCCTGCCCTGGCTGCGACCGGCCGATGCACACGCAGCGCTTCGACGCCCACTACGGCCGGGTCGTGGATCTCGACTTCTGCCACGGCTGCGGCCTCATCTGGTTCGACGGCCGCGAGAGCATCGCCCTGACGCCGGGCGCCACTCTGCGGGTCTTCGCGGCACTCGACGAGCATCGGGCCCTGCGGCACCCGCTCCAGCGCGATGGCATGCACTGCCCGCGCTGCCGGCGGGCGCTCCTGGCCACGGCCGATCGCGCGCGATCCACGCCGTTCTCGTACTGGCGGTGCCCAGGGGAGGAGGGGCGGTTGACGACATTCTTCGACTTCCTGCGCGAGAAGAACTTCGTGCGTCCGCTCTCGCCGGAGCGGCTGGCCGAGCTGCGCCGCTACGCGCCCTCGGTGAACTGCTCGGCCTGCGGGGCGCCGATCGATCTCGCCCGCGAGTCGGCGTGCGGCCACTGCCAGGCCCCGCTGTCGATGCTCGACCCCGACCAGGTTCACGCGGTCGTGCGCGAGCTGCAGCAGGCCGAGACCCGGCGGACGACGGTCGATCCTACCTTCGGGGTCCGGCTGGTCGCCGATCGTCAGGCCGTCGCGCACGCGCTCCGCACGCCGGGCGATCTGCACACGCTGGACCTTGGCGGCTCCTTCGGGCTGGTCGAGGCCGGCCTCTCGGCGCTCGTCCGCCTGCTCGCCAATCCCCCGGGGCTCAGCGCTCCCTGATCCGGCCCGCGGGATCGGCCTCGGCCAGGACGGGGGCCGGGGAACCCGTGT
Source organism: uncultured Candidatus Rokubacteria bacterium (assembly GCA_963827505.1). Lineage (GTDB taxonomy): Bacteria > Methylomirabilota > Methylomirabilia > Rokubacteriales > CSP1-6 > AR5. The sequence goes on from CAWHBD010000003.1 coordinate 813,038, forward strand.
GCAGGAAGTCGGCGAGGAGCCGACCGGCCCCGGGGCCGCGGCCGAACCCCGACGAGGCCAGCCCGCTCACGATCCAGAGCCCGTCACGGCCCGGCACCCGGCCGATGAACGGCTTGCCATCGAGCGGGAACGGCATCAACCCCGCCCACGTCCGCGCCACGCCGAGTTTGGCCAGGAAAGGCAATACCTCGGCGGCGTGGCGACGGTTCACCTCGATGCCGGCGGGGTCGGGCGTGGTGCTCCAGCCGGCCTCCTCGCGGTCGCCGCCGAAGATGATCTCGCCGTCGCGCCGCTGCCGGCCGTAGAGGTGGCGGGTGACGCGGGCGTTCTTGCGGATGGTGAGGAACGGCGGGGGCGGCCCGGGGTCGAGATGCCAGGCCTGCTGCGACTCCGCCGAGGAGATTGTCTGGAACACGCATGGCGGCACCGGTGGCGTCGCCCACATCTGGCCGCGGACGGGGACGATCGGGATCTCGAGGCCCAGCAGCGCGCCGACCGGTCCGCTCCAGGCGCCAGCGGCCAGGATGACGGCGCCGGCAACGATCTCGCCGTGGGGCGTGCGTGCCACGTAGCCGCCCGCCGGCCGGGTCGCCAGCCCCAGCACCTCGTGGCCTATGAGGATGCTGGCGCCGTGCCGGCTGGCCAGGGTGGCGAGGGCGCGCGTAGCCCGACCGGGGTCGGCCTGCGACCGTAGTGGCGAATACATGGCGCCGAGCAGAGTCGGCGAGAATCCGGGCTCGAGGCTGCGCACCTCGCGTGTGGTGAGCAGCTGCACCGTGTGACCACGGGCACTCAGCGCCTCCACGCGCTGTCGCGCGAACTCGTACTGCTCGGGCGTGTGGATCGCCTGGACGGCCCCCGACTGCCTGAACTCGATATCCTCGCCGAGGTCGAGCTGCACCGCCTTGAAGATCTCCACGCTGCCGGCCGTGAGGTGCGCCTGGAGATCCGGCGTGTGGCCCCAGCCGATGGAGTCGATGGCACCGGCATTCACGCCGGAGGCGCCCGAGGCGATGTCACCGCGCTCCACGAGCGTGACGCGACGCCCGTGGACCGCGAGATGGTATGCCGCCGAGGCACCGGCGATGCCGCCGCCCACGATGAGAATTTCAGTCTCGATCATGCGTCCTCCTGGGGCGGCCATCGTAACGTGAATCCTGACGGTCAGGAATCGACCGGTTCGGGAGAAACCTGACCGCGCCACTGGTCAGTTCAGGCAAGCAACCCGACGAAATCGCTGCCGTATTGCCTGGCACACCGCTTGCCGCACGCCGGTTGAATGCCTACCGATCGCCACCTGACACCGCCCGACGTCCGCGTGGTCACCATCGCGATGCTGGTGACCGCCTGCATCGTGGCGCCATGCGTCTATACGGGCCTGTCGTTGCTCGGGCTGGCGCCGATGACGGTGCCGATCTTCGTGGCGTGGCTGGCCTGGCTGCAGCTGGTGCACGGCAGCGCCGCCGTCGCGCTGTGGCGCCGGCGCGCGGCGCTGTCCACGCGCGTGAAGGCGACGGCGCTGTACTGGGGCGGGCTGGCGTTCTGGTACTGGCTACCGGCGCCGGTCTACTACCTGCTGACGATGAACATCGACGAGCTGCAGCTCAAATGGACCGCGTTTGCGTTCTTCTGGGAGGTCCCGGTGATCGGCGGCGGCTTCGTACTCGCCGCCCAGCGCCTGTTCCCGCTGCGCGAGCCGCGCGGCGCGCGCGCACCGGCCCGCGTGTACCGCGAGGTCATGCGCTACCCGACCGTCGTGGCCGCCCTGCTGTTCGGGTTCGTGCTGGCGGGCTACACGATCGGCGCGTTGCAGCTACGCGCGTTCGCCTCGCTGCCGCTCATCGAGCAGGCCAAGAACGTCTCGCATGGCCTGGTGACCTCGCTGCTGCTGGCGGTGTTCTACTACCTGGCGCTCGACCGCGTGCTGGAGCCGGTGCGCGCGCGCCTCGCCCGGGAGGCGGGCCTCGGCAGCCTGGTGGCCCGCACGGTAGCCGGCCGGATCCTGGGCGTGAGCCTGGCCGTTGCGGTCAGCGGCTTCGCGCTCGTCAGCCTGTTCGTGCTGCAGGCCTTCCAGGGCATGATGCGCGAGAGCGCGGCCACCACCCTGCAGCAGAGCCTGCCTCGGCTCGCCGCTGCTCCCGAGACCACGCGGCGCCTGGGAGCCTTCACCGAGTGGGGTGCGGGCGGCCGCCTGCTGCTCCTGCGCGGCGACGAGTCGCTGCCGGTGGCCGCCTTCTCGCCGGCGACGCACCGAGCGGTGGTGGCGGGCGGCGCGACGGTGGTGCACGACACGCGGGGCGAGCTGAAGGTCGTCGGCGTCGTGGACGCGCCCCGCCTCGGCGGCCGGTTGGTGGGGGTGATCCGCCTCACGGACGGCTATGGCCCGCTGCGGTCCGCCGCGAAGCTGCTGGCCATCGCGGGTGGCTGCGTGCTGATCGTCACCGTTGGCATGCTGGTCTTCGCCAGCCGCGCGTCCACACGGGCCGTCCGGGCGCTGTCCTCGGCGGTGCGGCGGGTGGAGGCTGGTGAGGTCGACGCCGGCGTGCTGCGCCTGGACACCGGGGACGAGATCGGGGAGCTGTCGGCGGTGATCGAGCGCTACGTCCGCCAGTCGCGTGAGCTGCGCGACACCCTGGAGGAGAAGGTCAGGGCCAAGACCCAGCGTCTGGAGGCCCTGCACCACATCGACCGCGGCATCCTGGCCGCCGAGTCGGTCGAGGCCGTCGCGCGCGGCGCGCTACCGCGGCTGCGCCAGGTCGTGCCCTACGAGTGGGGGGCGGTCGTGCTCTTCGAGCCCGGCCGGGACCAGGCCCGGGTGCTGGTGATCGACGGCGAGGGCGGGCCCGACGTGGGCGCCCCGCTGCCTCTGGCCGGCGTGCCCATGCACGGGCTCGACGAGCCGGTGCCGGGTATGCTCCGCGCGCCCCTGTCCGTCGGCGGCGAGACGATTGGTGTGCTGTGCGTCGCCCGCAGCGAGACGTCCGCCTTCGACCGCGACCACGCGGAGATCGTGTGGGAGGTCGCCACGCAGCTCGCGGTCGCGATTCACCAGGCCCGGCTACGTGCCGCGCTCGACGCGCAGCAGCAGCGGCTACAGGCCGTCGTCGAGCACTTGCCGGAGGGAGTGGTGCTCCTCGAGCGCGACGGGAGCATTGCCCTGGTCAACCCCTTCGCCCGCGTCCACCTCGCGGTGGTGGCGACGATGGCCGAGGGGCGGGTGACCGAGATCGGCGGCCTGTCGCTCGAGCGGCTCCTGGCCGGGCCCCAGATCGAGGCACGCGAGATCGCGGCCGGCGCCGCCGGGACGGCCGGGGTGTTCCAGGTCGCCGCCCGCCCGCTGGCCGGCGGCCAGGGCGTGGTCGTCGTGATCCGCGAGGTGACGCGCGAGCGCGAGGCCCAGAAGGTCGCCCAGCAGCAGGCCCGCCTGGCCTCGATGGGCCAGCTTGCCGCCGGCATCGCGCACGACTTCAACAACATCCTGATGACGATCGTGAACTCGGCCGAGCTCGGGATGCGCAAGCAGTCCGACGCGCCGTTCGTGCGCGGCCGGCTGGAGGTCATCGTCGATCAGGGCGAGCGCGCGGCGGCGCTCGTTCGTCAGATCCTCGACTTCAGCCGGCAGTCGCTGCCCTCGCTGGAGACCGTCGACGTCACCCAGCTCCTGGAGCAGACGATCGGCCTCCTCGAGCGCACGCTGCCCGAGAGCATCGCCATCCGCGTGGAGAGCACCGGGGGCCCGTTCGTCGTCAGCGCGGACCCCAACCAGCTCACCCAGGTGCTGACCAACCTGGCCGTGAACGCGCGCGACGTCATGCCACTGGGCGGTGAGCTGCGCTTCCACCTGACCCTGGAGGAGCGCCGGGCCGGCGCCGGCGACGCGCGCCCCGGCCCGGGCCGGTGGGTCGTCCTCACCGTGACCGACACCGGAGCCGGCATACCGCCCGAGGTGCGTGAGCGCATCTTCGATCCGTTCTTCACCACGAAGGCGCCCGGGCGCGGCACCGGCCTCGGCCTCTCGCAGGCCTACGGCATCGTCACCGAGCACGGCGGCCACATCACCGTCGACAGCCGGCTGGGCGAGGGGACGCGCTTCACGCTCTACCTGCCGAGCCTGGCCGACGAGCGAAGCGTCGCCAACGTCCGGGCCGGTCTCGAGCTGATCCGCGGCGCTGGCGAGACGCTGCTGGTGGTCGAGGACGAGGCGCTGGTGCGGCAGACGCTCGCCCACATCCTGACCGACCTCAACTACCGCACGCTCACCGCCTCCTCGGCGGAGAACGCGCTGGAGCTGCACGCGGCCCACGCCGGCGAGGTGGCCCTGGTGCTCACCGACCTCGTCATGCCCGGCATGGGCGGGCTCGGGCTGGTCCGCACGCTGCGCGAGCGAGACGTGCGGGTCCCGGTCGTGATGATGTCGGGCTACGTCGGCGATTCCGCCCGGGCCGCCGTCGAGGGCGTGCTGGCCTGGGTGGAGAAGCCGGTGATGGCGCGCCGGCTGGGCCTCGTCATCCAGGAGGCGCTGTCCGGCGATTGCCGTCCGCGGTAGGATGTTCGCGCGATGCCCGGCTTCCGCTTCGCCGCCTTCTGGGCCTCCGTCCTCGTCGTCGTCGGCCTCCTGCTGATCACCGGCGGCCTGCTGCTCGCCGTCGCCGCGGTCACGCTCGACATGCCGTGGGGCAGCCTCACCGGCCAGGCGGTGCTCGAGCGGGGGCTGGCCGCCGTGCTTCTCGTGATCTCCGGCGTGCTGACCGGCGCGCCCTTCATCGTGATGGGGGAGATGATGCGGCTGTTCATCGAGCAGCGCCGGATCCTCGAGCGCCAGCGCCGCCTGTTGCGGAAGATCGCGCGCCGTCTCGACGATACGACCGGCGAGCGCGCGGCCAGCATCGCCGCCGCCGACCGGCTGCTGCAGCCGCGTCGCCCCTGACCACCACGCTGACCACCGGCTGACCCGGCCGGGCGCCGGTGGCGTCGCCAAGTAACCGTTTTTTCTGCGCGGACGAATGGCATCCCGCTTGCCGATGTGATCCTCGTCCAGGAGGACACGCATGGGAGAGTTCCGGCGCCTGACGCTGTTGAAGCGATGCCTGGCCGAGTACCAGCGGCTGCTCGAGTCGGTGACGATGCGGGTTCCGACGGCCGGCCCCGAGCGGCCCGCGCTGCTGGCGCAGCGCTCGCTGCTGGCCCGGAAGATCGAGCACGCCCAGATCGAGGTCCTGCTCGTCGAGGACGCGGACGCGCTCGTCGCCCTCTACACGCACCAGCAGGCGATGGCCGACGCGCACGCCAGCTCGGCCAGCCGCGCCGACAGCCGGCGGACCTTCCGCGAGCGGGCCCGATTCTGCGAGGAGGTCGCGCGGGAGGCGCTCGAGCGCCGCGGCACCGTCGAATCCATCCCCGCCGTCGTGCTCGCGGTCGTCGAGGCCGACCTGGAGCGGGCCGCGCGCGAGCGACAGCCGACGCTGGTCTCGGTCGATCGTGCGCTCGGCTTCGTGAATGGCGCGCTCGATACCCTGCTGGTGCTCGTGCGGGTGGCCGAGCGGCTCGCCGCGTAGTCGTCGGTCTCGCCGCCGTCTCGCCGTCCGCCGGGGGCGTGGTAGGCTACGCCGGTCCCCGCGGACGACGTGGAGGCCGACGATGAAGATCACCGACGTCACGCTGACGCTGTTCACCTGGAGCGGCATTCCGGCCACCACCTACGGTCGCCACAGTCCCCGCTTCGGCGGGTCGAGCGACCTGGGCCTGCTGACGCTCCGCACGGATGAGGGCGTGGAGGGTCATGCCTTCCTCGGCTCCTCCTCGCGCGGCGCGTCGATGGACGGCGCCTCGCTCATCCGCTTCCTCAAGCCGATCGTGCTTGGCCAGGACCCGCTCGAGCGCGAGCGGCTGTGGCAGTCGATGTGGCAGCGCAACCGCACGACGACGCTGCGGACCATTGGTGCCGTCGACGTGGCGCTGTGGGACATCGCGGGCAAGGTGGCTGGGCTGCCGATCTCCCGCCTGCTCGGGTCCTACCGCGAGAGCGCCCCCGCCTATGCGTCCTCGGCGGTGCTGGCCTCCCCGCAGGCATACGCGGAGGAGGCGGTGTCCTACAAGGCGGCCGGCTGGAAGGCCTACAAGATCCACCCGCCGACCGATCCCGTCACCGACATCGCCGTGTGCGAGGCCGTGCGGCGCGCCGTCGGTGACGATTACACGGTGATGCTCGACTCTACCTGGGCCTACCAGTACCCGGAGGCGCTGCGCGTGGGGCGGGTGGTCGAGGCGCTCGGCTTCCACTGGTACGAGGACCCACTGGCCGACGACGACCTGTACAACTACGTGAAGCTCAAGCAGCAGCTCAAGATCCCGATCCTGGCCACCGAGTACGCGCCGGGTGGCTTCACCGCGCTGGCGCCGTGGATCACGGCCCAGGCGACCGATTACCTGCGCGGCGACGTCGCCGTCAAAGGCGGGATCACGCCGCTGATCAAGTCGGCCCACCTGGCCGAGGGCTTCCACATGAACTTCGAGATCCACCACGGCGGCAACTCGCTCAACAACGTCGCCCACCTGCACGTGACGATGGCGATCCGCAACTGCGAGTTCTTCGAGGTGCTGCTGCCGGCGGCCGCCCAGAAATACGGGCTCGCGGAGGATATCGAGATCGACGCCCAGGGTCTCGTGCGGGCGCCCACCGGCCCCGGCCTCGGGGCGGCGATCGACTTCGACCTGATCGCCCGGCAGAAGACCGCCGTGCTGACCTAGTCCCGGGCAGACCGGCCCGGACCCACCTGCCAGAGAGGAGTTCTCATGCACTGGCTCGCCCTGCTCGTGCTCGTGCTGCTCACCGCGCCCGCCGCGGCCCAGGAGCTGAAGACCGACGACGACAAGGCGCTCTACGCCCTCGGCTACGCCCTCGCCGACCGGCTGGCACCGTTCGCCCTGACGGCGGCCGAGCTGGAGACGGTGAAGGCCGGGCTCTCCGACGCCGTGCTCGGCCGCGAGCGCAAGGCGGACCCACGCGACCAGATGGCGCGCATCCAGCAGATCCGCACGGCGCGGGCGGCGACGGTGGCCGCCGCCGAGAAGAAGGCGGGCGACGCCTACCTGGCCAAGGCGGCTTCCGCGAGCGGCGCCAGGAAGACCGACTCCGGCCTCATCATCACGACGCTGAAACCCGGCACTGGCCCGTCGCCGAAGGCGACCGACAAGGTGAAGGTGCACTACCACGGTACCCTCACCGACGGCACCGTCTTCGACAGCTCGGTGCAGCGTGACCAGCCGGCGACGTTTCCGCTCAACGGCGTGATCAAGTGCTGGACCGAGGGTGTGCAGCTCATGAAGGTCGGTGGCAAGAGCCGGCTGGTCTGCCCGGCCGAGCTGGCTTACGGCGAGCGCGGCGCCCCGCCGCGGATCAAGCCGGGGGCGGCGCTGATCTTCGAGGTCGAGCTGCTCGGCATCGTCAACGAGTAGCGCGCGCCCGTGCCCGAGCTGCCGGAGGTCGAGGCGGCGCGCCGGCTGGCCACCCGGGTGGCGGTGGGTCGGCGCATTGCCGATGTCTGGTGCGCGCCCGACCCGATCGTCGTCGAGGGCGTCACCCCGGCCCGGCTGACCGCGACGCTGCGCGGGCGGCGCGTGCGGGCAGTCCACCGTCACGGCAAGCACTTCTGGCTCGAGCTGGACCGGGGCCCCGCCCTGCTCATGCACTTCGGGATGACCGGCGGCCTGCACGTCCCCGCCCGTTCTCCGCTCCGCCTGCGATCCACGCGTGGGTGGGCGCCGCCCGGCTGGCCGCCGCGTTTCGTCAAGCTGATCCTGACCTTCGATGACGGCACCGCGCTGGCCATGGCCGACGCCCGGCGCCTGGGCCGCATCCGTCTGCGCGACGATCCACGGCGGGAGCCGCCAGTGGCCGACCTCGGATTTGACGCGCTCCACGAGCTGCCGGCCCCGGGGCGCTTCTTCGCCCTGCTGCACGAGCGGACGGCGCCGATGAAGGCGCTGCTGCTCGATCAGACCTTCGCCGCCGGTGTGGGGAACTGGATCGCCGACGAGGTCCTGTACCAGGCCCGCATCGATCCGCGCCGGCCCGCCCGCACGCTCTCGATCGCCGAGGCCGGCCGCCTGCGCCGCCGCCTGCGCGCCGTCCTCACCACCGCCATCCGCGCCGGCTCCGACGGCGACCGCTTCCCACGCGCCTGGCTCTTCCACCGCCGCTGGGATCACGACCCGCTGGCCCGCACCGCGACCGGCGCCCGCATTCGCTGGGAAACGATCGGCGGCCGCACGACCGCCTGGGCACCGTCCCTCCAGCGCTAGAGCCGACGAAGCCCGCGTGCCGTGGGAGGCGGCACGCCAGGGCGACAGGGTCCCCTGAGGTTCCGCGTGAGACGACCGGGTGCGCGAAGGGGTGGTCGAAGCCTGGTCCTACGTGAGGTTCTACACGATCGAAGCCAACGGAACCTCAGGAGACCCTGTCGCCCTGGCGTGCCGCCTCCCACGGCACGCGACGCTGGTTGGCCGGTTTTTCATCGGCCCGGCGTCCGACCCGCAACCGCGCGAACTTTTCTCGGTGCAGCCAGCCACACGGCGATGGCGGAGACGATGCTGGCGGCGATGCCGAGCTGGAAGGCGAGGACGTAGCTGCCGGTGTAGTCGTGCAGCGCGCCGGTGACCCACGGGCCGAGGGCGGCCCCGCTGCTGGAGGCGAGGCTCAGCGTGCCGAAGACCTTGCCGTAGTGCCGGCCCTGGAAGATCTCGGCCGGGATGGTGCTGTACACGGAGGCGAGCCCGTAGCCGAGCAGACCCTGGGCGCCGACCATCACGTAGAGCAGCGCGGGCGTGGGGTGCGCGGGAAGGGCGAGGAGCACGAGGTAGCAGATCACGAAGCCGCCGCAGGCGAGTGTCCACACCCACTCGCGGCCCACCCGGTCGGAGAGGTGGCCGAGCGCGATCTGCCCCACGATGCCGCCGAAGCCGACCAGGCCGAGCGCCCATGCGGCCAGCGCCGGCGCGAAGCCCAGATCGATCAGGTACTTCGTCTGGTGCACCTGCACGGCGTACCACGCGAACAGTCCACCGAGAAAGCCGACGATGATCCACCAGAACCTCGCCGTGCGCGCGGCGCGCCCCAATGTCCAGTCGATCGAGGCCCAGGCCGGATCGACGACGTTGGCGGGATGGGCCCGGCCCGTCGCGCTCGGCGGGGCGGCGTCGCCGTCGGGGAGCAGTCCGAGGTCCTCGGGCCGGCGGCGCTGCAGCAGGTTGAGCGGCAGCGCCGCGAGCAGGACGACGGCGGCCGTGGCGTAGCAGGCCGTTCGCCATCCCGAGCGCATGATCATCGCCTGGATCCACGGCAGCATCAGGATCGAGCCCACTCCGACCCCGGAGAAGGCGATGCCGATCGCCAGGCCGCGCGTGCGCACGAACCAGTTCGGCAGGAACAGCGCGTGGCCGGTGTAGCCGGCGGCCAGCGTGCCGCCCGACACGAGCACGCCCAGCGTGAGGTAGAGGTGCCAGGGCGCGCGCATCAGCGGCGCCAGAGCGAGGCCGGCCCCGACGGCGAGCACGCCGGCGCCGATCACCCAGCGCGGTCCGCGCCGGTCCATGACCGCGCCCATCCACGGCGTGAACACCGTCGAGACGAGGAAGCCGACGGAGAAGGCGCCCGCCGTGAGGCCGCGCTCCCAGCCGAACTCGTCGAGGATCGGCGGAAACAGCAGCGAGAACGCGGTGCGCGCGGTGACGCCGAGGCCCATCGTCACGAACGCCACCGCGACGACGATCCAGCCGTAGAAGAGGGGCGGGCGCACGGCGCATTCTAGCCCCGCCCGCTCCATCGCGTAGACTGTCAGGCGGTCTGGGGAGGGACGATGAGCAGGATCCACTTCGATCACATCGCGATCGCGACGCACCGCATGGCCGCCGCGCCGGCTGTGCTCGTCGGCGTGCTGGGCGGGACGCCCACGGGCGACGGCGGCCCGTCCGGAGCCTACACGTGGGGCCACTGGCGCTTCGCGGGTGGCGGCCGGCTGGAGATCCTGGAGCCGCTCGGCGCTGACGGCTTCCTGCACCGCTTCCTCGCCACTCGCGGTCCCGGCATCCACCACGTGACGTTCCGGGTGCCGAGCCTGGCCGAGGCGTGTGAGCGCGCCGGCGCTCATGGCCTGCGCATCGTCGGGCGCGACGAGTCCGATCCGGCCTGGGCCGAGGCGTTCCTGCATCCCAAGGAAGCGCTCGGCCTCGTGGTGCAGCTCGCCGAGTCGCGTGTGGCCGAGATGCGCCCGCCGTTCGTCGCGCCGCCGGGCCCGGCCGAGCCGCCGCCGGCGGTCACCGTGCTGGGGCTGCGCACCCGCGCGCGCTCGGCCGCGCGAGCGCACACGCTGTGGGGCGCGGTCCTGCAGGGTCACCGTGCCGAAGTGGCCGGCGCGCTCGTCTATCGCTGGCCGGGCTCGCCGATGCGCATCGCCGTCGAGCTCGACCCCGGTGCCGACGAGGGCGCCGTCGCCGTCGAGCTGGCCGCCGACCGCGCCGTGGGGCTGGCCGAGACGCTGCACCCCGTGCTCGGGACCGTCTTCCGCCGGAGCGAGGCGTGAGCGACGACGGCCTCGAGGTCGAGCGCCGCGTGGTCGCCGTGCTCGACGGCCTCGGCGTGGCCTACGAGCTGCAGCCGATCGATCCGGCGTTCGCCGACACCGCCGCCTACTGCGAGCGCTACGGCGTGCCGCTGGACCACGCGGCCAACACGATCGTCGTGGCCTCCAAGAAGGAGCCGCGTCAGTTCGCCGCCTGCGTGGTGAAGGCAACCACGCGTCTGGACGTCAACCGGACCGTCCGCCGCCTGCTCAATGCCTCCAAGGTCTCGTTCGCCTCCGCCGAGGAGACGCGCGCGCTCACCGGGATGCTGATCGGCGGCGTCACCGTGTTCGCGTTGCCGCCCGACCTGCCGATCTATGTCGACGACAAGGTCCTGGCCCTCGAGTGGGCGATCCTCGGCAGCGGCAGCCGCTCGTCCAAGGTGCGGGTGTCGCCGGAGGTGCTCCGGCGCCTCCCGGGCGTGCAGGTAGTGCCGCTCAGCCTCGAGGGCTGACGGGGCGGATCCCGGGGCCTCCGCCCGGGGCGGGTGCGTCCCAGAAAATTGACACGCCCCGCCCCGGCGTCCCAGAATCGCTGGCAGGGGAGGCGCAATGGACGCCACGCTCACCATCGAGCCCTTCGGGTTCTTCACGCTCGAGTCCCTTCGGGCCGGCTGGTACATGATCTGGCGGCAGCTCGTCCGCGTCGTGCCCCTCGTCATCGGCGCGATGGCGGTGGGGGCCGCGCTCGCCAAGCTCGGCATGCCGGTGCTGGGCATCCTCATCACGACCGTCGGCGTGATGGCGGCGGTGATCTGGGGCGCGGTGCTGGTTCCCAAGCTCACCAGCCGGTGGGCCGAGGCGCGCTACGGCTATACGCTGGCCGCGCCGGGAAGCGTGTGGTGGGGCATCACGTGGCGGGTCTGGGTGGCCTCGCTGGTCGCCGCCGTGATCTTCACGCCGCCCAACTTCGTCGCGCTCAGCCTGTCCACGGCCTTTGCGAACGGGGCGCTCGGCATGCTCGGCCAGCTGCTGGCCACGCTGCTGGGCATTGCCAACTTCGCCGTCACGATCCTGGCCACCGGCTGGGCGATGTCCCGGGTGACGGCCTTCCAGCTCTCGGGGATGCCGGTGCCGTCGGCGCCCTTCGTACCGGCATCGAGCGTGATCGAGCCGCCTCCCGTGGCGCCGACCGTGATCGAGCCGGTGCACGCGGCGGTGTCCTTCCGGCCCGATCCGGTCGCTGCCCCCGTGTCGGTGGCGGCACCGGTCGCGCTGCAGGCGCCGGCCGCGGTCTCGGCGCCGGCCGGCGCCGGCAAGCAGTGTCCGAAGTGCGGTCTCTACGAGACCGAGCGCGGTACCGTGATCGGCTGGTACTGCCGGATCTGCGGCTGGCGCGAGTCCCCCCGCCGATAGGACCGCCCGCCGGGCGATAGCGCGCCCGAGCCGAGCCCGCGCCGCGCCCGCGTCACGGTAGGACGGTCAGCTCGATGGGGACGACGCCGGAACCGACGGCGCCCAGGGCGCGGGCGGCGGCGTACGAGAGGTCGAGGATGCGTCCGGCCACGATCGGGCCCCGGTCGTTCACCCGCACCTCCACCGCACGGTCATTGTCCAGGTTCACGACCCGCAGCCGGGTGCCGAACGGCAGCGTGGGATGGGCGGCGGTCAGCGCGTTCATGTCGAAGCGCTCGCCGCTCGCGGTGAGCTGACCGTGGTGCGGCCGGCCGTACCACGACGCCCGTCCCGTCTGACTGGACGGGCGCTCCGAGGCCGGGGGTAGCAGTCCCGCCGGCTTGAGGGGCGCGCTCGAGCACCCCTCGACGCCGAGCGCGACCACGATGACACCCACAAGGGCCCAGCCCAGGGCTCTCATGTCGTCCCCATATCGCAAGCGACGTGCCCGCGAGCTTACCGGCCCCACCAGTTCCTCAGGCGTTTCCACCAGTCGACGATCTGATCGCCGACGCCGCCATGCTCCTGGCAGGGTTCGGGCTCGGTGCCGGCCAGGAAGGTCTCGCGCGCGACCGTGGGACAGAAGCGGTTAGCGAGCTTGCCGTTGGTGAGGTCGACGTCCGCGAAGGCGATGCCGGAGGGTACCGTGAACGCCGGCTGGGGATAGGCGTCGAGGGCCTGGCGCATGAAGTCGGCCCAGATCGGCAGCGCGGCCTCGGCGCCGCTGAGCCCGTGGGGCTCGTTGCCGTCGTAGCCCACCCACACGACGACCAGCAGGCGTGGCGCGTACCCCACGAACCACGCATCGCGGCCGTCGTTGGTGGTGCCCGTCTTGCCGGCCACGGCGCCGGCCACGCCCAGCGCCCTCGCGGAGGCCCCGGTGCCGGAAGCGATCACGCCCTCCAGGATCGAAGTCATCAGATATGCCTCGGCCGGCGTGATGACCGCCACCGGCTCCTCGGCGTCGCCGGGATCGACGCTGCCGTCGCGGTCGCGCACCGCGCGGACGGCGAACACCCCGGGGGGACGCACCCCGGCGTTGACGATCGGCAGGTAGGCGCGTGCGATCTCGATCGGCGTCGCCTCGAAGGTGCCCAGCGCCATGGACGGCACCGGCTTCAGCTCGCCGCCCAGCCCCAAGGCGCGGGCGGTCTCGATCACGGCCGGCAGCCCCACGCTCTCGGCCACGCGGACGGTGGCGGCGTTGAGGGAGAGCTCCAGCGCGCGGCGCACGCTCACCCGGCCCTCGTAGCGATCGTTGTAGTTGCGCGGGCTCCAGGAGTCACGGCCCACGGTCAGCGTGATGGGCGAGTCGTCCACGATCGTGGCGGCGGTGAGGGCCGGAGCGTTGCTGCCCCGCGCGCGGAGCGCCGCGAGGTAGACGAACGGCTTGAAGGCGGAACCCGGCTGACGGTGGGCGAGCGCGGCCCGGTTGAACTGGCTCGCCTGGTAGTCGCGGCCGCCGACCAGGGCGCGGATCTCGCCGGTGGTTGGATCGAGGGCGACGAGCGCGGCCTGGAGCCGTCGCGACGGCTCGTCCCGGCGCAGCCGCGACAGGCGCGTCTCCAGCCGGTCGAGGCCCCGCACCACCGCCCCCTCCGCGAAGCGCTGAAGGGCCAGATCGAGCGTCGTGTAGACGGAGCCTCCGACGCTCTCGCCGATGTCACCGAAGCGCTGCTCGAGCTCGATCCGGACGTAGTCGGTGAAGTAGGGTGCCGGTTGGGCGGCGATCGACGGCGGCGGCACCCGGACCGGCTGGGCCTTGGCCGCCTCGAAATCGGCGGCCGACAGCATGCCCAGCTCACGCATCCGCGCCAGCACGACGTCACGGCGCCCGCGGGCCCGCTCGGGATTGACGGCGGGCGAGTAGCTGTTGGGTGCCCGCACCATGCCGGCCAGCAGCGCGGCCTCGGCCGGCGTGATCTGGTGGATCTCCTTGCGGAAGTACACCCGGGCGGCCGCCCCGACGCCCCGCACGGCGAGGCCGCTGCGGGAGCCCAGGTAGATCTCGTTGAGGTAGGACTCGAGGATCTGCTGCTTGGAGTAGCGCCACTCGATCAGCGTCGCCAGCCAGGCCTCGCTCAGCTTGCGCGTGTAGGTGCGACGGGCGCCGAGCAACCGGTTCTTGATGAGCTGCTGGGTGATGGTGGAGCCACCCTGCATCACGCGTCCGGCCCGCAGGTTGGTCCAGGCCGCGCGGAGCAGGCCGCGCACATCGAGGGCGCCGTGGTCGAAGAAGCGATGATCCTCAGCGGCCAGCACGGCATTGAGGAGCACCAGCGGCACGTCGGCCAGGCGCACGGGGCGGTGCTCCTCGCCGGGCCGGTCGTCGGCGCTGGCCAGGATCTCGGGCTCGAGCGTGGCGGCGCCGATGTCGTTGCCGTCCCGGGTGACGCGCGTGATGCGCTCGTCGTGCACCTCGATCCGCACGCGCTGGGCCGCCACGCCGCCCCCGCCGCGCAGGTGGATGTCCCAGGCGTTGCCCGCCCGCCGGTACTGTCCGGGTGCGCTAGGCGCGTTGCGCGACTCGACGTACTTGAGCCGGGCCAGCGTGCCGGCCAGGTCTACTCGCCTCACCTGGAGACCCGGCACGAGCGGCTGCGCCCCGGCGTAGACATAGGTGGCCCGGCGGGACTCGACGCGCTCGAAGCGAGACAGCGCGATCGCCGAGTAGGCGACGAGGGCCAGTACGAGCCCGACGACGAGCGCGAGAGATACCAGGCCGACGACCCGCCATCGCGGGTGGGTCGGCCAGGACGGGAGCCGCGGCAGCTTCATCGGCTCAATTATGCCCATCCGACGAGCCGCATGGGCTCACGAAGACTTTTCACAGTGCGAAGAGAAATCCCCAGCGAACCCGGGGCGTGACTGGCCTCAAATCGTTGTCGGCACAGCGCTCGTGCCGGGGCACATCGCTTGCAGCCATTCCCGCCCGACCGCGCCGTTGCCGGGAGGAGATCACGTCGTGCTGATCTGCCGATGCGCATGGCATCCGACATACCAGGGCTACCCACTGCTGCACGGCATAGCCTCGTGGCGCGGCTGGGGCGTGCGGTTCACCGATGGGATCTGTACCAAGTGCCTGGCCCGGTTCCGCGCCCAGCACCACCGCTTCCTGCGACAGCCCCCGGCTCCGGCGCCGTCGCCGATGCACGTCGCCCACCCCCCGACCCAAGCCGCCTGACGCCGCCGCCCGGCCTCACCGCCCGTCGCCGGGGTCGTACCCCGGAAAATCGCACGGATTCTCGCGCCTTGCGGCGTTCGGTCGTACTGGGTATGCTGGTCCCTCGGCCGGTCGGTCTTCCGCGAGAGTGGCGAAACTGGCAGACGCGCTGGACTTAGGATCCAGTGGGCCCAAAAGCCCTTGGGGGTTCAACTCCCCCCTCTCGCACCACGCTCGGATGGCGCGTCCTGGTCTACGACACGCTCGAGGAACGGACATCGCATGAAGGTCGCCGTCGAGGAACTCGAAAGCTGCAAGCGCAAACTCGCCGTCGAGGCGCCGGTCGACGTCGTCACCCAGGAGTGGGAGCGCGCGTACGGGCGCGTGCAGAAGCGGGCCACCCTGCCGGGCTTCCGCCGCGGCCGGGTGCCGCGCTCCCTGGTCAAGCTGCACTTCGCCGACGACGTGCGGCGTGAGGTGGCCGAGCACCTGATTCCCGACGTCTACCGCAAGGCGCTCACCGAGGCGCACATCGACCCGGTGAACGAGCCGGATCTGCAGGACCTCAAGCTGGAAGAGGGCGCGCCCCTGTCGTTCACGGCGGTGGTGGAGGTCAAGCCCGCCATCGCGCTCGGTGACTATCGAGGCGTAGAGGTCCAGCACGCCCCGGCGCCGGTGACCGACGAGGACGTGGACGCGGCCCTGGAGCGAATGCGCGAGCAGCACGCCCAGTACAACAGCGTCGAGCGGCCGGCCGCTCCCGGTGATCTCGTCGTCGTCGACTACACGCTGGCCCCGGAGGCCCACGAGCCCACCACCGCCAACGGCTACCACTTCCTGGTCGGCAGCGGCACCGTGCTGCCCGAGATCGACGCGGCCGTGGTCGGCATGGGCGCCGGCGAGCAGCGCGAGATCCCCCTGCGCTTCGCCGAGGACCACCGGATGGAGTCGCTGCGCGGCAAGTCCGGCACCGCCAGCCTGAAGCTGAGCGAGGTCAAGGAGAAGATCCTGCCCGCGCTCGACGACGATTTCGTCAAGGGCCTGGGTGAGTTCGAGACCCTCGACGCGGTGAAGGCCGAGGTGCGGCGCCAGCTCGAGGCCGGCCGGCAGGCCGAATCACGGCAGACGCTCGAGGACAAGATCATGGAGGCGCTGCTGGCCCGCCACGAGTTCGGGGTGCCGGAGGCCATGGTGATGCGGCAGGTCGCCCACCAGGTCGAGCACACCCGGGAGCGGCTGCGCCGCCAGGGCGTCGACCCCGACAGCATCCAGTGGGACTACAGCAAGATCGTGGGTGAGCTGCGCCCCGGGGCCGAGAAGGCCGTCCGGCGGGCCCTGCTGCTGGAGGCCATCGCCGATCAGGAGGCGGTGGCCGCCACCGACGCCGACGTCGAGGCCGAGGTCGAGAAGTTCGCCCGCGCCAGTCAGCGGCCGGCGCCGGCCGTCCGGCGTATGATGGAGAAGAGCGGGGATCTCGACGCCTTGCGGGGCGGCCTCCGCGAGCGCAAGACCCTCGACCTGCTGATCGAGCATACGCGGGTCACCACCTAGCACCACACGCACGAAGGAGAGGCTGGACATGGCTCTGGTTCCGATGGTCATCGAGCAGACGCCCCGCGGCGAACGGGCGTTCGACATTTTTTCCCGGTTGCTCAAGGAGCGGATCATCTTTCTGCCGACGTTCATCGAGGACGAGCTGGCCAACCTCGTCATCGCGCAGATGCTGTTCCTGGAGGCCGAGGATCCCGACAAGGACATCTACCTGTACATCAACTCACCGGGCGGCTCGGTGACGGCGGGCATGGCCATCTACGACACGATGCAGTACGTGAAGCCGGCCATCTCAACCATCTGCATGGGGCAGGCGGCCTCGATGGGGGCCCTGCTGCTGTGCGCGGGGGCCCGGGGCAAGCGCTTCGCGCTGCCCCACGCGCGCATCATGATCCACCAGCCGCTGGGCGGCGTGCAGGGCCAGGCCACCGACATCGACATCCAGGCCAAGGAGATCCTCCGGATGCGCGAGGAGCTCAACCGCATTCTCGTGCATCACACCGGGCAGGGCATGGAGAAGATCCAGAAGGACACCGATCGCGACTTTTTCATGACCGCCGAGCAGGCCAAGGAATATAGAATCGTCGACGAAGTGATCTCCTCCAAGCCCACCACCCGGGCGGTGACCGAATCGGCGGCGCTTTCAGCGCAGGTCCAGAAGTAGGAGTCAGCCGAGGGATGGCGCGGGCGCGTGAGGGCAACGGAACGTTGAAGTGCTCGTTCTGTGGCAAGAGCCAGAACGACGTGCGCAAGCTCATCGCCGGGCCTACCGTCTACATCTGCGACGAGTGCATCGAGCTCTGCAACGACATCATCGCCGAGGAGTGGGAAGAGGAGAAGTCGCGGGAGATCCGCAGCCTGCCCAAGCCGGCCGAGATCAAGGCCGCCCTCGACCAGTACGTGGTCGGGCAGGACCGAGCCAAGAAGATCCTGTCCGTCGCCGTCCACAACCACTACAAGCGGATCGAGTCCGGCGGTGATTCC
Source organism: uncultured Candidatus Rokubacteria bacterium (assembly GCA_963827505.1). Lineage (GTDB taxonomy): Bacteria > Methylomirabilota > Methylomirabilia > Rokubacteriales > CSP1-6 > AR5. Next base: position 830,747 of record CAWHBD010000003.1, read on the forward strand.
GGCGACGTCGAGCTCCAGAAGTCCAACATCCTCCTGATCGGCCCCACCGGCTCCGGCAAGACGCTGCTGGCCCAGACGCTGGCCAAGATGCTGCGGGTGCCGTTCACGATTGCCGATGCCACCACGCTGACCGAGGCCGGCTACGTGGGTGAGGACGTCGAGAACATCATCCTGCGCCTGCTCCAGGCGGCCGACTACGACGTCGAGCGGGCCGAACGCGGCATCGTCTACATCGACGAGATCGACAAGATCGCCCGCAAGTCGGAGAACCCGTCGATCACGCGCGACGTGTCCGGGGAGGGTGTGCAGCAGGCGCTACTCAAGATTCTCGAGGGCACCATCGCGAACGTGCCTCCCCAGGGCGGGCGCAAGCACCCCCACCAGGAGTTCATCCAGGTCGACACCTCCAGCGTGCTGTTCCTGTGCGGCGGCGCCTTCGTGGGGCTCGACAAGATCATCGAGTCGCGGGTGGGGCGCTCCGGCATGGGCTTCGGCGCCGAGATCAAGAGCCGCGAGGAGCGCCGGGTCGGCGACCTGCTGGCCATGATCCAGCCCGAGGATCTGCTGAAGTACGGTCTGATCCCCGAGTTCGTGGGCCGGCTGCCGGTCATCGCCACCCTGCACGACCTCGACGAGCCGGCCCTGGTCCGGATCCTCAGAGAGCCGAAGAACGCAATCATCAAGCAGTACCAGAAGTACTTCGACCTGGAGAAGGTCCGGCTCAAGTTCACGGACGACGCCGTGGCGGCCATCGCCAAGGAAGCCCTCAAGCGGGGCACCGGGGCGCGGGGCCTGCGGGCCATCCTGGAAGAGGTCATGCTCGAGATCATGTACGAGCTGCCGTCCATCCAGGGCCTCAAGGAGTGCGTGATCACGCGCGAGGTCATCCTCAACCGCGAGCGGCCCGTTCTGATCTCGGAACCCAAGGAACAGACGGCGTAAGTCGGTCACTCGGGGGCCAGTCCTCCGACAGCGTGAGCGGAACCCTTTTCGTCGTTGCCACCCCGATCGGAAATCTCGAGGACATCACGCAGCGGGCACTCCGCGTTCTGCGCGAGGTCCACGTCGTGGCGTGCGAGGACACGCGGCGAACGCGGGCGCTGTTGACGCACTTCGATATCCACACGCCGACGCTCTCGTACTTCGAGCACAACAAGCTGGCGCGGGGGCCGCAGATCATCCGCCAGCTGCTGGAGGGGCGGTCGGTGGCGCTGGTCACCGACGCCGGTACCCCGGGGATCTCGGATCCGGGCTTCCTGCTGGTCCGCGACGCCCGCGCGGCCGGGGTGCCGGTGGTGCCCGTGGCCGGACCGTCGGCAGTGGCGGCGGCGCTCTCGGCGGCCGGCGTCCCGGCCGACCGCTTCGTCTTCGACGGCTTTCCCCCCGTGAAGCCTGGCCGCCGCCGCAACCGGCTGACCGCGCTGCGGGAGCTGGAGACGACGATCGTTCTCTACGAGTCACCCCACCGCGTCCTGGCCACCCTGGAGGCGATCGGTGAGGTGTTCGGCGAGCGCGAGATCGTGGTCGCCCGCGAGCTGACCAAACAGTTCGAGGAGATCGTGCGGGCCACGCCCGCCGCCCACCGCGCGCGCCTCGAGGCCGCCGGCGTCCGCGGAGAGTTCACGCTCGTGATCCCGACCGGGTGAGGTGGGGACCCCATTGGGGCTCCCCCCGGTGATTGTGACCTCGCCATCCGACGCGTATACTGCCTGCGTCTATGGGCGTTCCCAAGGCATTAACCGTCGCCGGGTCTGACTCCGGCGGTGGCGCCGGCATCCAGGCTGACCTCAAGACGTTCTCGGCGTTCCGGGTCTTCGGCATGTCCGTCCTGACCGCGGTCACCGCCCAGAACTCGCTCGGTGTCACCGGCGTCCACGATCTGCCGCCCGAGTTCGTCGCCCGGCAGCTCGACGCCGTGCTGGACGACTTCGGCGCCGACGCCGTCAAGCTCGGCATGCTCTCCAACGCCGGCATCATCCGGGCCGTGGCCGACCGGCTGCGCGCGCACAACCAGACGCGCCTGGTGCTCGATCCCGTGATGATCGCCAAGTCGGGGGCGTCGCTGCTGCAGCCCGAGGCACGGACCGCCCTGATCGAGGTGATGCTGCCGCTGGCCGAGGTGGTGACGCCGAACCTGCACGAGGCCTCGGTGCTCGCCGGAATCGCGGTCGCGACCGAGGCCGACATGGAGGAGGCCGCCCGGCGGATCCACGCCCGGGGACCACGTCACGTGCTCGTCAAGGGCGGGCACCTGGCCAGCTCGGCCACCGACATCCTGTACGACGGGCGTCGGTTCACGCGCTTTCCGGCGCCGCGGATCGACTCCCAGAACACCCACGGCACCGGCTGCACCTACTCGGCGGCGATCGCGGCCGGGCTGGCGCTGGGCTCGCCGCTGGCCGCCGCCATCGGCGAGGCCAAGGCGTACGTCACCGCGGCCATCCGCGAGGGCTTTCCGGCCGGCCACGGCGTCGGCGTCCTCCGGCACTTCGTCGGCAGCTGGTAGCGATGGCCCGCACCGTCGACGACAAGATGCCGTTCATGGAGCACCTGGGCGAGCTCCGGGTGCGCATCGTGCGCGCGCTGTGGGGCCTGCTGGCCGGCACCGCCATCGCGCTGCCCTTCAGCGAGCGAATTGTCGACTGGCTGGCCCGCCCGGTCACGAAGCTCGGCTACGACCTGGTGTTCACGGCGCCGGCCGAGGCGTTCTGGGTGCAGATGAAGGTCGGGTTGATCGCCGGCATCTTCATCGCCGCCCCCGTCATTCTGTGGCAGGTGTGGGGCTTCATCGCACCCGGCCTGCACCAGCACGAGCGGAAGTACGCGGTGCCGTTCGTGCTGATCGGCTCGCTCATGTTCATCATGGGCGGGGCCTTCTCCCTCTTCGTGGTGACGCCCTACGCGCTGACGTTCCTGCTCAGCTACGCGCGGGCCGGCCTCAAGCCCATGATCACGATCCAGAACCACATCGACTTCCTGCTCAAGTTCACGCTGGCCTTCGGTGCCGTCTTCGAGCTGCCGCTGGCCCTCACCCTGCTGGCCCGCATGGGCGTCGTCAACCACCGCATGCTGGCCAAGAATCGCAAGTACGCCATCCTGGGCGCCTTCATCTGCGGGGCCGTGCTCACGCCAACGCCGGATGCCTTCAACCAAGCCATGATGGCGGGCCCGCTCATCGTGCTCTACGAGGTCGGTATCGTCTGCGCGCGCCTGTTCGGCCGCCGGCCGGCGCCGGTCACCGCTCCCGCGGAGAGCGCGTGAGGCGACCGTCGGATCGGCCGGAGTAGCCATGGACTTCAACGGCCTCGATCTTCCCGAACCCGTCCTGCAGGGCATCCGCGAGGCGGGGTTCGTCACCATGACGCCGATCCAGGAGGCGGCCCTCCCGCTGGCCCTCAAGGGCAAGGACGTGGCGGGCCAGTCGCAGACCGGCACCGGCAAGACGGCGGCGTTCCTCATCGCCGCCTTCACGCGGTTGCTGCGCGAGCCGACCCCGCCGCCCGGGACCCCGACCACCCCCCGCGTGCTGATCATCGCGCCGACGCGCGAGCTGGTGGTTCAGATCGAGTCGGACGCTCACCAGCTCGGTCGCTTCACCCCGTTCAACATCCAGGCGGTCTACGGTGGCATCGACTACGCCAAGCAGCGGGATACGCTGGCCGCCGGTTGCGACGTGCTGGTGGGCACGCCGGGCCGGCTGATCGACTACCTCAAGCAGCACGTGTGGTCTCCGCGCAAGGTCGAGGTGCTGGTCATCGACGAAGCCGACCGGATGTTCGACATGGGCTTCATCGCCGACCTGCGGTTCATCCTGCGGCGGCTGCCGGCGCCCGAGCGGCGCCAGTCGTTCCTGTTCTCGGCCACGCTGTCCTTCCGGGTGCTGGAGCTGACCTGGGAGTTCATGAACAACCCCAGCCAGATCACCATCATGCCCCAGCAGAAGACGGCGGAGCGGGTGGAGCAGCTGCTCTACCACGTCGGCCGCGAGGAGAAGTTCGGCCTGCTGCTCGGCCTGCTCCGTCGCGAGGGCGGCGACCGCATCCTGATCTTCGCCAACACCCGCGAGGAAGCCCGGCGACTCGAGGACCGGTTGACCCGCAACGGCTGGGAGGCACGGGCGCTCACCGGGGACGTCGACCAGAAACGGCGGCTGCGCATCCTGAGCGACTTCAAGGACGGCCAGCTGCCCGTCCTGGTCGCCACCGATGTCGCCTCGCGGGGCCTGCACATCGAGGCGGTGACCCACGTGGTCAACTGGGACCTGCCCCAGGACTCCGAGGACTACGTCCATCGCATCGGCCGCACCGCCCGGGCCGGGGCCGGCGGCAAGGCCATCGCCCTCGTCGACGAGGCCAGCGCGCTCTACCTGGAGGGGATCGAGAAGTTCATCGGCCAGAAGATCCTGGTCGAGTGGCCGGAGGACGACCTGATCCTTCCGGAGATCCGGCCGACCTCCGAGGAGCGCCGCCGCTACGCCGAGGAGCGCCGGGCCCGGCTCGACGCCCGCCGGGGGCGCGACGACCGAGGCGGTGGCCGCCGCGGTGCTGGTGGTGGAGGCGGCGGCGGCCGGGATCGGGGACCGCGCCCTGTCGACCGCCGGCCCGGCGGCGAGCCGCGCCGGGAGACGCCGCCGACCGCGGCACCGCCGGCCGCGGCCGCGCCGAGCGCCGGGGCTCCCGGCGGCTCCGGGCGTCCGCGGCGACGGCGGCGTGGACGCCGGGGCGGCGGACCGGCGGGGCCGTCGGCGACCGGCGGGGGCCCCGCACCGGCCTGAGCTCACTCGCTGGCAGCCAGGTTGCTCAAGAATCCGGCGTGCAACGGCGAGTGATTCTCCTGATGCTGACCTTCGCGTTGATCGGCGCGCCGGGCACAGGCGCCAGGGCGGACGTGGCGACGAGTCCGGCCGGCGTGACCAGCCAGCCGGCCGCGTCGTGGCCGCAGGCCGTTCTTCAGCACGCCCGGGCGTTTCGCGGTAACCCTGCTCCGCTCGCCGCTGTCACCGGCCTCATGCTACTCGTCGCAGTCGGGCTCGGTCTCTACACGATCGTCCTGGTCTATCGCGAGCCCTAGCGCCGCTCGATCGAGTCTCCGCCGACGGCGTAGGCGAGGAGTGCCTCGATCTGCTCGGGCAAGCCGAAGAGCTTGACGCGGTCGCCCGCTCGCAGGACGGTGTCCGCCGAGGGATGCGGCACCACCGTGCCGTCACCGCGCGTGATGCTCATCACCGAGACCCCGAAGCGCTCTCGCACCCGGGCGTCGTGGAGGGTGCGGTCGGTGAGGGACCCCGCGCTGAGCGTGACCTCCCGCAGTCGGGGCAGCTCGCCGTCGACTGCCTGCGCCCCCGCCGGATCCATCGCCTCGCGGTACTGCTCGAGGTACGCGAGCACGCGATCGCGCGGCAGGGCCAGCCGGCGCAGGGCATGGCGAATCAGCGTGGAGGCGGCCTCGAGCTCGGGCTGGATGATCTCGGTCGCGCCGGCCTGGCGTAGCCGGTCGTGCTCGGCACGGTCGTGGGTACGGGCCAGGATGGGCAGCGACGGGCTCAGCCCGCGGAGCTGTCGCACCGCCAGCCGTGTGCTCTCGATCTCGGGGAGCGCCACCACGACCAGGGCGGCGTGGGCGGCGCCGGCGCGCTCGAGCAGCCCACGCTGGGCGGCGTTGCCGAACAGGCTCGGGATGCCGCGCTCGCGCAGCCCGCGCACGATGTCGGGGTCGTTCTCGATGGCGACCCAGCGCACGTGGAAGGTGTCGAGGGCCTCGGCCACCGCGCTGCCGACCCGGCCGTAGCCGCACAGGATGACGTGGCCGGCCAGGTCCTCGGTTGCCGCGCTCGTCTCCGGCAGCGCACGGCCGACGAGCCGGAGGGCACCGAGGGAGCGGGGCGCCAGCCGCACGAGGGCGGCGTTGAGCAGCACGGACAGCAGAGAGGCGGCCAGGGTGGCCTGGTAGACGTCGGGGCCGATGTGCCCCTCCCTCCGGGCGGCCTGCACGAGCACGAACGAGAACTCGCCGATCTGGGCCAGCCCGATGCCCGTCAACAGCGCCGTCCACGGTGTCTCGCCGAAGAGCCGCACCACCCCCGCCCGCACCAGCAGCTTGCCGGCGACGACCAGCCCCACCATGGCCACCAGGAGCGGCACGTCGTCGAATACGCGGAACGGGTCGATGAGGGCCCCCACGGTGACGAAGAAGAAGGCGCCGAAGGTGTCCCGCAGCGGCAGCAGCCGGGCCAGCGTCTCGTGGGCGAAGTCCGAGGTGCTGATGAGCAGTCCGGCCAGGAAGGCGCCGAGAGCGAGCGATAGCCCGACCGCCTGGGTGAGCGCCGCGGTCCCGAGCCCGATGGCCAGCGCGACCAGCAAGAACAGCTCCTGGTTGCGCGTGCGGGCGACGCGGGTGAGCACGGGCGACACGATGCGCGCGGCCACGATGACGAACGGCACCAAGACGAGGCCGGCGGTCGCCAGTCCCTTGCCGATCGCCAGCAGTCGATCGGGGGCGCCGCCACCCAGCGCCGGCATGAGCGCCAGCAGCACGACGACGGCGAGGTCCTCGACCAGGCTGATGCCGATCAGCACCCGGCCGTGGCGCGTGTGCAGCTCGCCCCGGTCCAGGAGCAGGCGGGCCAGCACCATCGTGCTGGCGACCGAGGTGACGATGCCGACCATGAGCCCCTGCAGCGGCGACCACCCGAGTGCCGCCCCCGTCCCGAGCGCCAGCGCGATCGACAGCACGATACCCAGGGGACCGCCCACCAGCGCCACCCACTTCACCCGCAACAGATCCTTCAGCGAGAACTCCAGCCCGATGCAGAACATGAGGAGGACGACGCCGATCTCGGCGAAGGCCTCGAAGTTGTGGGTGGAGGCGACCGCTGGACCCGGGGTGAGGGGGCTGACGGCCATGCCGCCGAGCACGTAACCAAGAACCAGCGGCTGACCCGTGTACCAGGCGAGCGCGCCCCCGATCACCGCGGCCAGCAGCACGAGGGCGAGGTCGCTGAAGAAGATCGGATCGCCGGCCATGCGCCGGCCCACGATAGCACGCCCGGCGGCTTGACCGGCACCGCGTGGGGTGTCTAGACTGCCGCCGGTCGATCCCGCCCAGGAGGAATCCCGTGGACACCATGCGCCTGGAGGTCACCGGCATGCTCGCGCGACTGACGCTGGACCGACCCCGCGTGCTCAATGCCGGTAACCGTCGATGGGTGGCCGACCTCAACGAGGCCGTACGGCAGCTGCAGGCGTCTCCCGATGTTCGCGTGGTCGTCCTGACCGGTGCCGGCCGCGCCTTCTGCACCGGGGTCGATCTCACCGAGCTGGCGGCCGGCGACTTCCGGCTGGCCGACTTCGTCGCCTGGGAAGACGCGATGGTGGCCATCGAGCGGATGGACCGCCTGTTCATCGCCGGGATCAACGGCCACTGCCTGGGCGGGGGACTGCAGCTGGCCCTCGTGTGCGACTACCGCCTGGCCGCCGAGGACGCGCTGCTCGGGCTGCCGGCGGTGAAGGAGTGCCTGATCCCTTCGTGCGCGCTCTACCGGCTGCCGCGGCTGATCGGCGCCGCCCGGGCCAAGGAGCTCATCCTGCTCGGCGAGCCGATCGCCGCCCGCGAGGCCGAGCGCTTCGGTCTCGTCAACCGCGTCGTGCCCGCGGCCGAGTTCACCGCGGCCCTCGACGCGACCGTCGAGCGGTTCCTGGCCCTGCCACCCACGAGCGTGCGGGCCAGCAAGCACCTCACCGCGCGCGCCTTCGACGTGGACCTCGACACCTTCCGGACCCAGATGCAGGCCCAGTTCGAGGTGTGCCTGGCCTCCGAGGAGCACCGGGCGGCGATGGCGGCCATCCGCGACCGTCCCCGGGCTTGATCACCGACCGGCCGCCGGGTCGGGAACGCGCCCCCGACCGACCGAGTTGACCGGGTAGGACGCCCGCGTCGTCGAAAGCTTGAAGGCTGGGCGTCCGCCATGCGTTAAAGTTGGAGGCGGAGATGGCGACGGAATCCCGCGCTATCGACCGGTGACGGACTTCTTGCCGGACACCCCTGCGCTTGCTCGTCCGTATTGCCCCGCGTGCGAACCGAACGCCGATCCCTGCCGCGAGATCCTCGACGTCCGCTGGTGCGCGGCGCACACGCCCGCGTGGAACGGCGCCGACGATGGGGCGGTGCGGGCGGAGGCGTTCCTGTCGGGCAGCACGGAAGCAGGCGGCGACGACAATCGCCGCTGGTGTCGGCTGGTGCACGATCGCGGCCCGGTGACGGCCTCGACGGCGCCCGTCGAGACCCGACGCCGCGGGCGCGCGCCGGCTCGAACCGCTCCCGGTTAGTCGACGCCGGTCACGCCGGCGTTGCCGCGCCCTCACGCCGAGGGCCGCCGTTCCCCGCTCGCCTGCTCGGCCCGGCGCCCACCGGCGCGCGGGGTCAGCGCTTCTGGTACTTCTCGGGTGACTTCAGCGGCGCGAAGAAGGCCGGGCGGGCCATGCGGCCCACCGGCACCTCGATCAGGACCGGCCGATCCATCCCCACCGCCTTGCGCACGAGGTCGCCGACGTCGGTCGGCTTGGCTGCGCGCATGCCGACGACGCCGTAGGCGTCGGCCAGCTTCATGAAGTCGGGGTTGGTGACCTCGGCGCCGTGGGTGCCGCCCCACGACTCGTCGAGGTCGCGGGAGACGTTCCCGTAGGCGTTGTCGTTGAAGAGCACGATGACGGCGTTGATCTTCTCCCGGGCCGCCGTCGACAGCTCCTGCGAGTTGTACATGAACCCGCCGTCGCCCGTGATGCACACGACCGTCCGCTCCGGCCGCGCGACCTTGGCGCCTAGCGCGGTCGGCACCTCGAAGCCCAGGTTGCCGGAGTACGACGAGGTCAGGTACGTCCGCGGCCGGTAGACCGGCCAGAACGGCCGCGAGTAGTAGCCGATCTGGGTCATGCCGGCGATGACGATGGCGTCCTCCGGCGTGCCGGCGCGCAGCGAGGCCAGGATGCCGTGGTTGGGCTCCTGGGTGTCCATGGCGGCCAGCGCCTCGCGGAGTTGCTCGCGCTCCCGCTTGCGCGTCGGCCGCGGCGGGGCGTCGGTCCGCAGCCGCTCGAGGAGGCGCTCCAGCGTGAGGCGGGCGTCGCCGACCAGCCCGACCTGCACGGGGTGGTTGCGACCGATCTCCTCGCCGTCGACGTCGATCTGGACGATCTTCTGGTGCGCCTGGAAACCGGCCAGCGCGCAGCGGGAGCCGACGACCAGGATGGTGTCGGCGGCGTCGAGGTACTCGCGCAGCGGGTTCTTGGCCCAGAGGGCGGCTCCCAGCGCGAGATCGCTCTGGTCACTCACCGAGCCCTTGCCCTCGGCGGACTGCACGACGCCGGCCTGGATGTACTCGGCCACCGCGGTCAGCGCCTCGTGGGCGCCGGAGGCGTGCACGCCGCCACCGGCGTAGATGATCGGGCGCGTGGCCTCGAGCAGCACGCGCGCGGCCCGCTCGATGTCGGCGTCGGGGGCCGCCGTCCGCGCCACCGTCACCGGCGGCAGCAACTCGGCCTCGCCCTCGTCTTCCAGCGTGTCGGGCGGGATCTCGAGGTGGACGGGCCGCGGGCGGCCGGTCTTGAGCTGGCGGAAGGCCTCCTGGACGGCGGCGGGGATCTCCGAGACCTCCAGCACACGCTTGCGCCACTTGGTGATCGGCTTGACGACGTCGAGCTGCTCGTTGATCTCGTGCAGCACGCCGACATCCTTGCCCAGGTAGCGCTTGGGCACCTGGCCGGCCACCAGGAACACCGGCGACGAGCACGAGAACGCCGTGCTGAGCCCGGCCCCGGCGTTGAGCACACCCGGCCCCGGCACCACCAGCGCCACGCCGATCCCGCCGCCCGCCCGCGCGTAGCCATCGGCCATGTAGGTCGTGGCCTGCTCGTGTCGGGTGAGGACGAACCGGATGTCCTTCTCCTCCCGCAGCGCCGCCATGGCGCCGTACAGCTGGACGCCGGGCAACCCGAATACCACGCGTACGCCTTCCCGCTGCAACTGCTTCGCGAGCGCCTCGCCACCCGTCATCCTCGGCATCGAAACTCCTCCTCGCTGCCAACCTGAGTCACGTCGTTTCGAGCGCCGGCTTTGCCGGCGCAATCCTGTTCTTGGTCTGGGGGAGGCATCGGAGGGGGCCGTCGAGGCCCCCTCCGAAGCTGCTAGCTGTGTTTGCGCAGCTCGAGGCGGCCGATCTGGCGGCGATGCACCTCGTCGGGACCGTCGGCGAAGCGCAGCGTGCGGGAGTGGGCCCACCAGAAGGCCAGCGGGAACTCCTGGCTGACGCCGCCGCCGCCGTGGAGCTGCATGGCCCGGTCGAGCACGCCCAGCGTCATGTTGGGCACCGCCACCTTGATCTCGGCGATGGCCTGCTTGGCGGCCTTGTTGCCGACGGTGTCCATCATGTAGGCGGCGTGGAGCACGAGCAGCCGCGCCTGGTCGATCTCGATGCGCGACTGGGCGATGCGCTCGAGTGGTGATGTCGTTCTCGGCCAGCCGCTTGCCGAAGGCCACCCGGTTCGAGCGCGCGCTTGCACATGTACTCGAGCGCCCGCTCGGCCACGCCGATCTGGCGCATGCAGTGGTGGATGCGGCCGGGGCCCAGGCGGCCCTGGGCGATCTCGAAGCCGCGCCCCTCGCCCAGCAGCATGTTGCCGGCCGGCACCCGCACGTTCTCGAACAGCACCTCGCCGTGGCCGTGGGGGGCGTCGTCGTAGCCGAAGACGGTCAGCATGCGGACGACCTTGATGCCGGGCGTCTCTCGCGGCACCACGACCATCGACTGCTGCTTGTAACGGTCGGGGTTCTTGGGATCCGTCTTGCCCATGAAGATGAGGACCTTGCATCGCTTGTCGCCGATACCGGAGGTCCACCACTTGTGGCCGTTGATGACGTAGGAGTCGCCGTCGCGCACGATCGAGCGACTCGATGTTGGTGGCGTCCGAGGAGGCCACCTTCGGCTCGGTCATGGCGAACGCCGAGCGGATCTTGCCCTCCAGCAGCGGCTCCAGATACTGCTTCTTGCAGCTCGGGGCTGGCGTAGCGCTCGAACACCTCCATGTTGCCGGTGTCGGGCGCCGAGCAGTTGAACGACCTCGGCGGCGATGGGCGAGCGGCCCATGATCTCGCAGAGGGGCGCGTACTCGAGGTTGGTGAGACCGGCACCGCGCTCGCTCTCGGGCAGGAACAGGTTCCAGAGGCCCCGCTCGCGCGCCTTGGCCTTGAGCTCTTCCATGATGGGCGGCACCGTCCACCGGTCGGCGGCCGACTCGAGCTGCTGGTGGAACGTCACCTCGTTCGGATAGACGAACTTGTTCATGAAGTCCGTCAGCTGTTCCATGTACATCTTGGTCTTCTTGGAGTATTCGAATTCCATCGCCGCTCCCCTCGTCTACAGGCTGGCCTTCGATCGCGGCTCGCACGGCCACCTGGCGTGCTCGCCACCGGGAATTGTATCCTCGTCGCGGCCGGCTCGGGCCGGCGATTTCCGGGGCCTCGAGAGGCGCGGCGGCGTGCTCAGGCCGCGCAAAATCGCGGCGTTGGCGAGCCCGGGCCCTATAGTCGGAGGGATGCGCCTTCAGACGCCGGCTGGCCGGAGTGGGATCGCGTGACGGCCCTCGGGCGCGGGGCCGGCACCGGGTTCGGCTCAGGCTGGATCAGCGGTGTGCTGGCGGTGACGTTCGCCGGGCTCGCCTATGGCGGCGTGCTGTGCTTGCTCTTCCCCTCGCTGCTCACGACGCCCGACGCGCGCGGGCACTATCCGCTCGGCGTCGTACGCTTCCTGATCTACGCGTTCCTGGTCGGGGGCTTTGGACTGGGCACGCTGTCGGTGCTGCTGCGACGGTCCAAGCGCCTGGGCCTCACCGCCCTGGCGCTGGCTACGGCGGCCACGCTGCTGGGGGGCTCCACCGCCGAGGTCGGCGACGTGAGCGGCGCGCCCGGCTATCTCGGTCTCGACTGGTTCCTGCTCAACGTGCTCGTGCTGGCCCTGCTGTTCGTCCCGCTGGAGCGGCGGTTCGCCGGCCGTCCCGAGCAGCCCATCTTCCGGCCGGGGTGGCAGACCGACCTCGGCCACTTCGCCGTGAGCCACCTGCTCGTGCAGGTGACCGTGCTGCTCACGCTGGCGCCGGCCACGCTGTTCTTCGCGTGGGCCGTGTGGCCGGGCCTGCAGCGGGCGGTGCAGGCCCAGCCGCTCATCGTGCAGTTCGTCGAGGTCGTGATCGTGGCCGACCTCACCGAGTACGTCGTCCACCGCGCGTTTCACCGGGTGCCGTGGCTGTGGCGCTTCCACGAGATCCACCACTCGGCGCGGGCGATGGACTGGCTGGCCTCCTCGCGCCTGCACCTGGTCGACATCGTGGTGACGCGCGGGCTGTCGTTCGTGCCCCTCTACGTGCTGGGCTTCTCGACGCCGGCAGTCTACGCGTACCTCGTGTTCGTGTCGTTCCACGCGGTCTTCATCCACGCCAACGTGCGCTTCCGGTTCCGCGCCATCGAGTGGCTGGTCGTCACGCCGCGATTCCACCACTGGCACCACGCCGCCGCGCCCGAGGCCGTCGACCGCAACTTCGCCATCCACCTGCCGATCATCGACCGGCTGTTCGGGACCAGCTATTTCCCCGAGGGGCGCTGGCCGGAGGCCTACGGGCTGGCCGGGCCGCCGATAGGGGAGGGCTGGCTGCACCAGCTGGCGCGGCCGTTCACCCCGCGCCGCCCCGGCGTACACTGAGCGCCCGGAGGTCGCTTCGATGGCCGAGCTCACGCCCGTGCACCTGATGCGCTGGATCGACGACAACCGCGCGACGTTCGCGGCGCCGGTCGCCAACAAGGAAGTCTTTCCGGAGAGCGAGTTCATCTATCAGATCGTGCGCGGCCCCAACGCGCGTAACGACTTCCACCTCGACCCCGGCGACGAGATCTTCTATCAGCTCCAGGGCGACATCACGGTTCGCTGCCGGGAGGCGGACGGACGACTGCGTGACGTTCCCGTCCGCGAGGGCGAGGCCATGCTGGTGCGGGCCGGGACGCCGCACTGCCCGATCCGCCCGGCCGGGACGTGGGGACTCGTTGTCGAGCGCAAGCGCCGGCCCGACGAGCTGGACGCGCTGGCGTGGTTCTGCGAGGGGTGCGGCGCCGAGCTGCACCGGGAGACGTTTGCCTGCGCTGACATCGAGCGCGAGCTGAAGGTGATCATCGAGGGCTTCAACGCGAGCGAGTCGCTACGCACGTGCGGGGCATGCGGTGACGTGCTCCCGGTTCCGGCTGGCGCCTAGTGCTCCGTCGCTCGTTGCTCCTCGGAACCTGCGCCCTCGCCGTCACGCCGGGGGCCGTGAGGGCGCAGCCTCCCGGCAAGCTGACCCGGATCGGCCGGCTCTCACCGCAGTCCGCCGAGGTCGACGCACCGTTCCTGAGTGCGTTCCGGCAGGCGCTGCAGGAGCTGGGCTGGGTCGAGGGTCGCACCTTCACCGTCGTGGGCCGGTTTGCCGACGGCAAGCCCGACCGCCTGCCTCAGCTCGCGGCCTCCCTGGTGCAGGACGGCGTCGACGTCATTCTGGCCGGCTCCAATCCCGGAGCCCTGGCTGCCAAGCGGGCGACCAGCACCGTGCCCATCGTGATGGTGACCACCGGCGACCCGGTCGGCGGCGGGATCGTCAGCAGCCTCGCCCATCCGGGCGGCAACCTCACCGGGGTGACCGCGCTGGGCGGCGCGCTGAGCGCCAAGCGGCTGGAGGCCCTCAAGAGCGCGATACCGGGCGTGCAGCGCGTTGCCGTCCTCGTGAACCCGGTGGCGCCGTACACGGGGCCCTTCCTGAACGAGCGCGAGACCGTGGCGCGGGACCTCAAGCTGAAGCTGCAAGTCCTCGAGGCTCGCAGTCGTGGCGAGCTGGCCGCGGCGTTCGACGCGATGGGCCGTGAACGGGCGGAGGCGCTCATGGTGCTGACCGACGTCATGTTCATCACCGAGCGGAGGGCGATCGTCGACCTGGCGGGGAGCCGTCGACTGCCGGCGATCTACTTCGACCGGCAGTTCGTGAATGCCGGCGGCCTGATGTTCTATGGCGCCAGCCTGGATCAGCTGTACCGCCGCGCCGCGGTGTACGTCGACAAGATCCTCAAGGGCGTCCGGCCCGCCGATCTGCCCATCGAGCAACCGACGACGTTCCAACTCGTGGTCAACCTGAAGGCGGCCCGCGCCATCGGCCTCAAGATCCCCCCGACGTTCCTGCTGCGGGCGGACGAGGTGATCGAGTGAGCGCCGGCCTGCTCAGGGCTGCCCGTAGTGGTCGATGATGTAGCGTGAGATCGAGTGGCGCGACGGCAGATTGGGGAGCGCGCCGCACGGGAACCAGCGGGCGTCGTCCAGCTCTTCCTTGTCGACGACGACGTCGCCGCCGGCGTAGGTGGCCACGAAGCCGATCATCATCTGGCTGGGAAAGGGCCAGTTCTGGCTGCCGACGTAGCGGATGTCCTTCACGTCGACGCCGACCTCTTCCTTGATTTCACGGGCCACGCACCCCTCCAGCGACTCGCCGTTGTCCACGAAGCCGGCCACGAGCGCGTAACGACCCGGCGCCCACTCGGCCTTCCGCGTGAGCAGGACGCGATCGCCGTCGCGCACGAGCACGATGGTGGCGGGGTGCAGGTGGGGGTAGTGCTCGTAGTGGCAGCGTGAGCATTTCTTGCCCCACTCGTTCTCGATGCGCGTGGTGGGCGTGCCGCAGCGCGGGCAGTGGCCGCTCGTCGACTCCCACCAGAGCGCCTGCATGGCCATGCCGCCGAGCGAGAGCAGCTCGTCGGGCATGCGTGCCCCCCGCATGGGGACCATCGTTTCGCGCACGAGCCCCGCCGGCACCGGCGCCTCGGCCGGCACCGGGACGACCCAGCACGGCCGATCCAGGTAGGTGCCGAGCCAGAACGGCGCGGCGTCCAGCGGCAGGGGACAGTCGCCGGCCGGCAGCCGGAAGCCGTCGCCGTCGGGCGCGACGATCAGGTTCTGGCCCTGCACGAGGAGCCAGTGACCGCGCTCGTCGGCCGGCTTGTCGCCGCGCTTGGCGGGCGAGAAGGTGGCGCCGAGGATCTCGCGATTGAAGGGCAGGTGCACGCTGAGCGGTGTCGCCATCAGGACCACCAGGGATAGAAGGGGGGCATGTCCTTGCTCGGGCGGCCCGCGAAGCGCGGCGGCCGCTTTTCCAGGAATGAGGTCACGCCCTCGTGGGCGTCGGCGGAGCGACCGGTGTGCCACATGCCGAGGGAGTCGAGACGGTGCGCCTCGCGCGGATGATCGGCCCCGAGCATCCGCCACAGCATCTGGCGGATCAGCGCGACCGACACGGCCGAGGTGTTGTCGGCGATCTCGCGGGCCAGCTCGCGGGCAGCCGGCAGCAACGCCTCCGGCGCCAGCACCCGGCTGACCAGGCCGCCGGCCCGCGCCTCCTCGGCCGAGAACACGCGCCCGGTGTACGCCCACTCGGCCGCCTGGGCGATGCCGACCAGCCGCGGCAGGAACCAGGTGCTGCACGCCTCCGGCACCACGCCGCGACGAGCGAAGACGAAGCCGATCTTCGCCGTGCTGGCGGCGAGGCGGACGTCCATCGCCAGCGTCAGCGTCGCGCCGAAGCCGACGGCCGGGCCGTTGATGGCGCCGATCACCGGTTTCTTCATGTCGAAGATGCGCAGGGTGACGAGCCCACCGCCGTCGCGATGGTCCTCGGGGCGCTCGCTCCGGTTGGCGAAGGTCTGGCCGCCGCCCCCGAGGTCGGCGCCCGCGCAGAACGCGCGGCCGGCGCCGGTCACGATCACCGCGCGCACGCCGTCGTCGCCGTCGGCCCGATCGAAGGCCGCCACCAATTCGTGGATGACGGTGGTGTTGACGGCGTTGAGCCGGTCGGGGCGGTTGAGCGTGATGGTGGCCACGCCGTCGGCCTGGTCGTAGAGGATCGTCTCGAACGCCATCTCAGAAGCCGAGCGCGCGGACGTCCCTGCCGACCGTCGCCGCGACGGGCTCGGGCGCCGCTGCTACGGTCGGCGCGACCTTGCGCAGCTCCGGCATCACCTCCGCCGCGAACAGCCGCATGTTCCGCTCCGCCTCATCGGGGGGCATGCCGGCGTAGGAGAAGACGCCGACGTAGTGGCTGTTGCCGGTGCGCCGGTGGATGTCGAGAATCCGGTCGTAGCACTGCTCGGGCGTGCCCGACACCTGCAGATTGACGAAGTAGTCGATGACGGTGTCGGTACCGTACTCGGCGATCTTCTCGCTCATCTTGCCGTAGTACTCGTAGCCCTTCGTGGTGGCCAGGTGGTTGCCGGCGAACTTGTAATGGTCGAGGACGCTCTGGTAGTAACCGCCGATGTACCGGCGCGCCATCGCCTGGGCGCGCTCCGCGCTCGGATCGCAGAAGGTCCACCCGGCCGAGATGGGCGGCGGCGCCTCGACCCCATTCACCTGACGGTAGACGCCGCGGTACGTCTCGAGCTCCTTGGCGACCTCGTGCCACGGCTTCTGCGGGATGATCAGGATGCCGACGCCGAGCTTCGCCATGATCGGCAGCGACTCCGGGGAGACGGCCGCCGCATAGGTACGGCCGCGGAACGACTTGAACGGCGCCGGCCGGATGGCCGCTCGCGGCTGCTTGACGTGGACACCGTCGTACTCGCAGTAGCCGGTCTCGAGCGCACCCAGCACCATCTCCGCCGACTCCACGAACCGTGCGCGTGATTCGTCCATCGACAGCCGGAAGCCGTCGAACTCCACCTTGGCGGCACCGCGCCCGAGGCCGAGGATCAGCCGGCCGTCGCAGATGTTGTCGAGCATCGCGATCTCTTCGGCCGCGCGCATCGGATCGTGCCAGGGCAGCACGACGACCATCGAGCCCAGCTGGGCGCGCTGCGTCCGTCCCGCCATGTAGGTGAGGAACTGCAGCACGTCGGGGCACATCGTGTAGTCCGTGAAGTGGTGCTCCACCCCCCAGATCGACTCGAATCCCAGTGGCTCGGCCAGATCCGCGAGCCCCAGCTCGCTGCGATAGACCTCGCGATCCGTCCGCCCCTTCTGCGGATTCTGAAACACGCTCGCCATCCCGACATGCATCCCCGCGACCTCCCGCCGCCGCCGAGAGTAGCCCTCCCCCCACATCGCGTCAATCACCCACACCCCCG
The DNA here is from genome assembly GCA_963827505.1 of uncultured Candidatus Rokubacteria bacterium. Taxonomy (GTDB): domain Bacteria; phylum Methylomirabilota; class Methylomirabilia; order Rokubacteriales; family CSP1-6; genus AR5. The sequence continues at coordinate 847,916 of CAWHBD010000003.1, forward strand.
CTGCTACGGCTCAGCGGCGATGCCTCAGGCTCGCGGTGTACGGGACGGTGGAGCCGGGCGTAGCCAAGCCGAACTACTCTCGGCGGACTGTTCGACGCGGCGGGCGCAGCCCGCCGCTGCCCTGACGAGTGCGTTCGTGCTGACGCTAGGCTGGGCGGGGGGGCGAGTGCGCGGGGTGCAGGGGGCTCCTGAGGTTCCGTTGGCTTCGATCGTGGTTACGACCTTCCAACCGGGACAGGCTCCGACCTCGGCAGGCGCAGTGCCCGGTATCTCGCGGAACCGAAGGGGCCCCCTGCACCCCGCGCACTCGCCCCCCCGGCCGCCAGGTCAGCGGCGAACGACCAGCTCGGCGTCTCCGGTGCGCGAGAGCATCTCGACCGCCGCCCCATCCTGCCCCTGCGACGCCCGCAGCGTCAGGCGCGACGAGCGCAGCTGCAGTCCTCGCAGCTCGATCCACGACAGCCACGCGGGCAGGTGCGGCCGGTTCAGCGTCAGCTGGTTGTCGGCGGCGTCGGGGCTGAGACCGAGCATGGAGGCGATCAGCATGAAGACGACGCCGGCCGCCCACGCCTGCGGCGAGCAGGCCACCGGGTAGTTCGTCGGGCCGTAGCCGTCGACGCGCGCGAAGCCGCAGAACAGCTCGGGCATCCGCATGTTCTCGAACTGCAGCACCGCCTCGAAGAGCCCCGTGGCCAGCGTCATCGCCGGCGCCACGAGCCCGTAGCGGCGCATGCCCACCGCGGCGATGGCGGTGTCGTGGGGCCACACCGAGCCGTTGTGATAGCTCATCGGGTTGTAGAGGCGCTCGCCCCGGGCGAGCGTGCGCACGCCCCAGCCGGTGAACATGTCCTCGCCCAGGAGCCGGCGCGCCACGATCTGGGCGCGGCTGTTGCTGACCAGGCCCGTCCACAGCAAGTGCCCGGCGTTGGAGCTGATGACTCGGCAGGGCTGGCGATGACGATCGAGGGCCAGCGCGTAGAAGGCCTCGTCGGCCAGCCAGAAGTCGGCCTCGAACCGCTCGCGCAGCCGCCGGGCCCGCTCGCGCAGGACCGGCGTCCGGTCGGTGAGGCCGAGGGCCTCGGTCATCTCGGCGGCGGCCAGCAGCGCGGCGTACTGGTAGCCCTGGACCTCGGCCAGCGCGATGGGCGGCTCGGCCAGGAGCCCGGAGGCGTGCATGATCGCGTCGTAGGAGTCCTTCCAGCCCTGGTTCACGAGCCCGCGCGACGAGCGGCGCTGGTACGTCAGGTAGCCGCCGCCGGCGTCGGCGGCGGTCAGCATCCACTGCAGCACCCGTTCGGCGGCCGGCCACAGGGCGCGGGCGAGGCCGATGTCGGCCGTCCACTTCCAGTACTCGGCGAGCAGGATCAGGAACAGCGGGGTGGCGTCCACGCTGCCGTAGTAGGGGATGAACGGGATCTCGCGGCAGTTGGCCATCTCGCCGCGCCGCAGCTCGTGGATGATCTTGCCGGGCTCCTGGTCGGTGAACGCGTCGTCCACCCGGCCGATGTGGCCGGCCAGGAAGCGCAGCGTGCCGGCGGCGACGGCCGGCTCGAACGGCAGTACCTGCAGGGCCGTGATCAGGGCGTCCCGCCCGAACGCCGCGACATACCACGGGATGCCGGCGTAGGGCACGAAGCCCTCGGGAGTCTCCGTGAGCAGCAGGTGCAGGTCGCGGCGCGAGCGCTGCACCCACACCGCGAACAGGTCGTGGTCGCACCGGACCTCGGCGCCGCCGAGCCGGTCGGTGACGGCGCGGCGCCGGCGCAGCGCCTCGCCGAACGTCAGCACCGGCGCCGGTGGATCGGGCTCGATCGCCGCGCCGACCACGAGGCCGATCTCGGTACTGCCGCCTGGAGCCAGCCGCACGCGATACTCGGCGGCAGCCTCGTCCAGCCGGTTGGGGGGCGGCGAGAAGGTCAGTGTGGTGGTCCGGGCGATGCCGTCGAGACCGCGATAGCCCAGCCGCACCGTCGAAGCGTCCACCCTCGGGGCTATCAGGTCGCCGCGATGCTCGCGGGGATGGCCGCGCACCTCGAACACGTCCACGAAGTCGGCGGCGAAGTGCAGCGTCAGCGAGATGTCGAGTGGCTCGTGGTTGAAGGCCTCGACGAGGAGCTGCTGGTGGAGCTGACCGCCGTGCACGGTGAGGCGGCGAGCGATGCGCAGGGAGCGGCCGGGCAGCACCACCTGGGGGCCGAGGGCGACGTCGGGGTTGGTCAGGTCGATCGCGGCTTGGACGGCATCCTCGGAGACGCCGGCGTTGAGCACGAGCGGACGCTGGTCGTGCAGCTTCACCTCGAGGCGGCGCAGGAAGCGGGTGCCGTCCACGTAGAAGCCGAACTCGGTGTGGGGCAGGTTGGGGAGGTCGCCGCGCCGGTTGGCCACCAGAAACGACTCGTCGTGCTTGAGGACGAGCTTGGGCAGGTCGGCGGCGACCTCGGAGGCGAGGATGTAGTACTGCTCGCCCACCAGCACGTCGCCGTGCGACCCCGCCGTCAGCTCGGGCGCGGGTCGCTCGTCGGTCATGCGGCGCGGCGGCGGGCGCCGAGCCGTCGATACACGCGCTCGTAGTCCTCGGCCATGCGGGAGACCGAGAATTGGGCCTCCACGTGGCGTCGGCATTCGGCGCGATCGAGCTCGTCCACCCGCTTCACCGCGCCGGCCAGCTCCGCGAGCGTGTCGGCCAGGAAGCCGGTGCGGCCGTCGACGACAACCTCGGGTACCGAGCCGCACGGCCGCGCGATGACCGGGGTGCCGCACGCCATCGCCTCGATCATCACCAGCCCGAACGGCTCCGGCCAGTCGACGGGGAACAGCAGCGCGCGGGCGCCGCCCAGGAACGCGGGCTTGTCGTCCTCGCCGATCTCGCCGAGGAACTCCACGAGTGGATCGTCGAGCATCGGCTCCACCACTTTCTCGAAGTACTCCCGGTCGACCGGGTCGACCTTGGCCGCGATCTTGAGCGGCAGCCCAACCCGCCGCGCGATTTCAATGGCGACGTCGGCCTGCTTCTCGGGCGAGATCCGGCCCAGGAACGCGAGGTACCCCTCGTCCCGGGGGACGAAGCGGTAGCGGTCGACAGGCACGCCATGGTACACCGTCGCCGCCCAGCGCAGGCCCAACGCCTCCAGCGGCGCCCGCTGGGCGTCGCTGATCGACACCAGCGGCACCGTGCGAAACTGCCGGTACACGGGGACCAGGTGCGGCAGGTCGAGCCGTCCGTGCATCGTGTGCACGGTCGGCGTCCGCGTGAGACCGTCGAAGGGGAAGGCGAGATAGTCCACGTGGCAGTGGATCACGTCGAAATCGCGCGCGCGCCCGAACACCAGCCCCAGCTCGCGGGTGAACTCGGCGCCGATCACCCCGGGCACCGTCCCCGCCAGCCTGGTGGCGCGGTCCACGACGGGTATCAGCCGAGCGCTCGTGCGCGAGTCGCCACTGGCGAACAGCGTGACGTCGTGGCCGCGGCGCACGAGCTCCTCTGTGAGATAGGAAACGACCCGTTCCGTGCCACCGTAGAGCTCTGGAGGGACAGACTCGAACAACGGGGCAACCTGGGCGATACGCATCAAAGAATCATGATATGCAATACGACGGCCAGTGAGCGCTTGGGCGTGAGGGAGATGGGATGATCGCGCAGACCGCCGAGGTTCGGGAGCAGCATCGGTTCGACGTGGGCGCACTCGAGCGCTACCTGCGCGAGCGCGTGCCGGGCTTCAGCGGCCCGCTGGAGGTCAGCCAGTTCCGCGGAGGCCAGTCGAACCCGACCTACCACCTGCGTGGTGGTGCTCGCGAGTACGTGCTGCGCCGCAAGCCGCCCGGTAAGCTGCTGCCCTCGGCGCACGCGGTGGATCGGGAGTATCGCGTCATCACCGCGCTGGGCTCCACGGAGGTGCCCGTCCCCCGCACGTTCGTGCTGTGCGAGGACGACGCGGTCATCGGGACGGCGTTTTACGTGATGGACTGCGTGCACGGCCGGGTGTTCTCCGATCCGGAGCTGCCGGGCGCGACGCCGGCCGAGCGGCCGGCGATGTACGACTCGATGAACGCCGTGCTGGCCCGCTTACACACCGTGGACCCGGCGGCGATCGGCCTGGCCGACTTCGGCCGGCCCGGTAATTACTTCAGCCGCCAGATCCATCGCTGGACGCAGCAGTACCGCGCCTCCGAGACGGAGCATTTCGACTCGATGGAGCACCTGATCGAGTGGCTGCCGGCCCACCTGCCGGCCGACGACACGACGACCCTGGTGCACGGCGACTACCGGCCGGGCAACCTCATCATGCATCCCACCGAGCCCCGGGTGGCCGCTGTGCTCGACTGGGAACTGTCGACGCTCGGGCATCCGCTCGGCGACCTGGCCTACTTCTGCATGCCGTACCGACTGGGCTCGGAGTGGGACGGCTTCCGCGGCAAGGACCTCGAGGCGCTCGGCATCCCGAGCGAGCGGGACTTCGTGGCCGACTACTGCCGGCGGGTGGGGCGGGGGCCGATCGAGGACTGGGACTGGTACGTCGTGTTCGCGATGTTCCGGCTCGCTGCGATCGCCCAGGGGATCATGGGGCGCGTCGTCTCGGGGACGGCGAACGATCCGCACGCCCGGTCGCGAGGGGAGCGGGCCAAGCCGCTCGCCGACGCCGGCTGGACGATCGCGCGCGCTCGCAGCTGACGGAGCTCGCGTTGCGGCTGTCATCCGTGGGTGGCTCGCTCATCCCGCCCCGATAGAGTGCGCTCGCCACGGCTCCCCGCAAGGCGAGGCCGCAGCACGCCCAGCGCCCGGAGCTACGCCGCGCCCTCCCCGCGAGACCCCTGACGCTGCGGCATCGGACTCCACGAGACTTGTCGCGCCCGGCCACGCACTTCCGGAAGCATCCTGCTACTTCCGGAAGGAGAGGAAGGCGACCCAGAGGAAGAAGGCGATCGTGCCGACGAGGAAGAGGCCGAAGGCGAGGCGTTCGATGTTGCTCATGGCCGGTCGCTCAGCGGGTCATCGGCAGGAGGGCGCCGAAGATGTTGTAGAGGATGTCGCCGAGGAGGATGAGGAGGTTGGCGAGGGCGAGCACGCGGAGCAGGCGGACGCCGGTCATCGGGCCAGGCCCGGGCCGAGGCCGCCCCAGAACTTGAAGAGGTAATAGACGCCCCACACCGCCAGGATCGCGTAGACAGCCAGCAGCCAGCGGTTCACACGGCCGTGGTAGCCGCGGATCTCGCCACCGGCGAACTCCTCGACGTCGTCGGGCCTACCGGTCATGGTCGATCCCCTCGCAGTCGAGCACCTGGTACTTCACGGGCTCGACATCGTGAAAGAGGCCGGCGGCTGCCGCCCACACGAACAGGCAGAGGGCGCCGAGGCCCATCAGCGCCGACACCAGGAACTGCCCGAGGATCAGGTAGTAGAGCTCCTGCATGGCTAGCGGCCCTCCCCGAGGATGCCCTTGTGGAAACGGACGAGCGGCTTCGGCTCGTTGGTAGTCGCGTCCGGGTCGAGCGCCAGACGCGCCGCCCCGTACGTCGCCCCGTCCGGGGTGTTCAGACGGGCGCGCGTGGCGGCGTCGAGCTTCAGCTTCTGGCCGGTCAGGGGATCGTTGAACGCCGAGAAGGACAGTACGTGGTAGCTGATGGCCCAGCGCTCGTCGTCCTTCATGGAGTCGGCGAACGACGGCATCGGCGTGCCGTCCAGCCCCGTCGTCATGGTGCGATAGATGTCGGTGACCTCGCCACCACCCTTGAACTGGCCCCGGGTGAAGTCGGCCGGCCGGACCGGGAACTTGAGGTCGTCACGCAGCTCGCCGGCGGAGGGGCCGTCGCCCTTGCCGTCCTCTCCGTGGCACTGCGCGCACTTGGCCTGAGCGTAGAGCGCGTTGCCGCGGGCCAGCAGCTCCGGCGTGGGCTTGGGTGGATCGCCGATCGGGATCGGTGGCTCCGGCTTCTCGTCCTTCCAGCGCGATGAGAACGTCTTGATGTAGGCGATCACCGCGATCCGGTCCTTCTCGGGCAGCTCGTGCCACGTGGGCATCGCGGTCCAACGCACGCCGCGGGTGAGCGTGCGATAGAGGTCGCCGTCGGTGGGCAGCGAGCCCGACGGCGTCGTGCGGAACTTGAACGAGCCGAGCGTGAAGTTGCGCGGGCGGGGATCGAGGAACGTCGCCGCGGGGCCGTTGCCGTCGCCCTGGGCGCCGTGGCAGCCGACGCAGCGGCGCTCGTAGACGGCCTTGCCGCGCGCCACCTGCTGCGCGGTATTGGGCAGCGTCATCACGCTGACCGAGATCGCCTGGGGCTCGAACACGTCGCGCCACGCCCCCCGGTTGGTCCCGAGCTTCTGCGTGTAAGCGACCAGCCCCCGCAGCTCCTCGGACGGGACGATCACGGTGAGGGTCTTGCCCTTCCACGTCTCCGGCTTGTCGTACGGCTCTGGCAGGCTGTCGATCTCGATGACGGGCGTGCCGTCGGTAACCGCGGCGAAGGCGAGGCCCTCCGGGCTCGGGTAGAGCGGAATCGTCGGCGCCGGCTTGAAGCTGAACAGCGCCTTGAGGGCCGGCGCCTCGCCCAGCGCGGGAGCGCCGTCGCGCTCGACGAGCGGCACCCGGGCCGTGCGGTAGAGCCACCGGAACTCCGGCATCACCGAGTCCGGCACCAGCGTGCGCGGCTCCCAATGGTGGGCCAGATGCCAGTGGTCGGCGAACTTGAGCCCCACCCGCGAGAGGTCGGGGCCGATGCGGCGCGTCGAGAGCAGGTGCGGCCAATCGTAGGCGTACTCGCCGACCTCCGCCACCGGCCCCCAGCGCTGGTCCTCGCCGGCCACGGGCCGCACGAACTGGCTGTGGCAATACCAGCATCCCTCGCGCTGGTAGACACCCCGCCCGAGCTGCTCCAGCGGTGAGTAGGGCGTCGCCTCGTACCAGACCCACTTGATCTCGCCCAGCTCGTTGCGGACCGCCCGGGTCGTGCGGGTCTCCCGCGACTCCGGGATCGCGATGGGCAGCAGGCCCTGGACGAAGATTGCCAGCGAAATGCAGAAGAAGCCGGCGCCGAGGGCGTAAGTCTTCATCGCGCCGCCGCCGGGGTCGGCGCCAGCGCCGTCTGCATGAAGTTGTAGATCAGCAGCGAGATGCCGATGTCCATCGAGAGGCCGGACAGGGTGCGGACGAACCAGAAGGGCTTCATGGTGACGACGGTATCCACCCACTCGGCCCGGGCCATCAGCATGTAGCCCTGCTGCAGCCCCTGGGCGGAGAGCACCAGCCCCATCGTCGAGATGCCCAGCGTGATGAGCCAGAAGCTCCAGTTGCCGAGCCGGAAGCTCCACAGCTCGCGGCCGACGATCCGTGGCCACACGTGCAGCGAGCCGGCGATGGCCCACACCACGAAGGTCCCGAACACGGTCAGGTGCGAGTGCGAGATGACGAAGTCGGTGAAGTGGGTGGGCTCCTGCAGCGAGCGCAGCGCCTCCACCGACCCCTGGAAGCAGCCGACGAGATACATGAGCGAGCCCATGATCAGGAACTTGGCGGGCAGGTTGCGGGAGAAGCCGTCCCAGTGGCCCTTCATCGTGCCGAAGAAGTTCTGCAGCACCGTCCACACCGGGATGATCAGCATCATCGAGGAGACGATGGCGATCGTCTCCGCCCAGTCGGCGATGGGGCTGTACAGGTAGTGGTGGATGCCGACGAATGGATAGAAGAAGGCCAGCGACCAGAAGCCGATCAGCGACAGCTTGTGGCTGTAGATCGGGGCCCGGACCGAGGCGGGAAGGAAGTAGTAGATGAGCACGTAGCCGGCCGGGGTGATCCACAGGCCGACGACATAGTGGATGAACAGCCCGTGGAGGGCGGCGTTGTTGATCCCGGGCACGGTCCCGTAGGGGCCGATGATCAGCAGCAGCAGATTGATGTCGGTCCACACGAGGGCCCCGATCAGGTACCAGAGGCTGACGTAGAGGTCCTTCTGCACCCGGCGGGCGATCGTCATCAGCAGCTGCAGCGAGATGGCCAGCACGGCGAAGGTCAGCACCAGCACGTTGGGCAGGGCCAGCTCGCCCGCCTCCCAGCCGCGGTTGGTGCCGAAGGCCGTGAGCCCCACGACCGCGGCGACCAGGTTGAGGTTCCAGATCCACAGCAGCGGGTACGCCCACCGCTCGTTCCACACCCGCACGCCGGCCAGCCGCGGCGTGATGTAGTAGGCGAGGCCGATGAACAGGGTGGAGAAGGCCCCCCAGATGACGCCGTTGACGTGCACGGGGCGGAGGCGGCCGAAGGTCGACCACGCGTGGGTGCCGAAGAACTCCGGGTAGTTGAACTTGGTCGAGATGATGACGCCCACGGTGGGGGCGAGCATCAGCCAGAAGAAGCCCCACAGCAGCCAGTGGCGGATCAGCGTGGGGTCGATCAGCTCGTCGTTGCGGACCATCGCCCGGCCGATCTCGGCGGCGATCCGCCCGTCGTCGGCCCGCGGGTCCGCGGCGGTCAGCACGTGGTCGGGCATCGCTCCTCCCTGGGTCGCGACGTCACCATAGTCGAAGTTCGGGCGAAACGGATGGGATGACTGGCCGCGAAGCGCTGGCCGCGCGTGTTGGGCAGGACCCGCTCACGGTGTCCTCGCGCCGGACCCGCAGCAGGAAGGTGATCAGCGGGTTGGGCTCGGAGGCCGGGCGTCCCCCTCGTCCTGTCGGTTCGGTGAGGGCTACGCGACCTCGAAGAGGCCGGCGGCCCCCATGCCGCCGCCGATGCACATGGTGCAGACGACGTAGCGAGCGCCCCGGCGCTTGCCCTCGATGAGGGCGTGGCCGACCATGCGGGCGCCGCTCATCCCGTAGGGGTGGCCGATCGAGATCGCGCCACCGTCGACGTTGAGCTTTTCCATGGGGATGCCCAGGCGGTCACGGCAGTAGACCACCTGGACGGCGAAGGCCTCGTTCAGCTCCCAGAGGTCGATCTGGTCCATCTTCAGGCCGGTGCGCTCGAGCAGCCGGGGCACCGCGAAGACGGGGCCGATGCCCATCTCGTCCGGCTCGCACGCGGCCACCGCGTAGCCACGGAAGATGCCGAGCGGCTGCAGGCCGCGACGCTCGGCCAGCGTGCTGTCCATGACCACGCAGGCGGAGGCGCCATCGGAGAGCTGGCTGGCGTTGCCCGCGGTGATCACGCCCTTCTCACCGGCCACCGGCTTCAGCGCGGCCAGCCCGGCGGCGTTGGTGTCGGCCCGGTTGCCCTCGTCCTTGGTGAGCGTCACCACTTCCTCACGCGTCTCGCCGGTGGCCTTGTCCTGCACGAGCTTCGTCGTGGTCAGCGGGACGATCTCGCGCTCGAAGCGCCCGTCGCGCTGACCGGCCGCGGTCCGCTGCTGGCTGGCCAGGGCGTACTCGTCCTGCGTCTCCCGCGTGATGTAGTAGCGCTTGGCGACGACCTCGGCCGTCTCGATCATCGACATGTAGATCTCGGGCTTGTGGTCCTCCATCCAGCTCTCGCGAAACCGGTGCAGGTTCATGTGCTCGGTCTGCACCAGGCTGATCGACTCGAGCCCACCGGCGACCATGACCGGTACCCGGTCGACGATCACCCGGTGGGCCGCCATGGCGATGGCCTGCATGCCCGACGAGCAGAAGCGATTCACGGTGACGCCGCCCGTCGTGACCGGCAGCCCCGCCCGCAGCGCCGACACCCGCGCGATGTTGTGGCCGGTGGCCCCCTCCGGCATCGCGCAGCCGAGGATGACGTCCTCGACCTCGGCCGGGTCGAGGCCGGCCCGCTGCACGGCGTGCTGGATCACGTGACCGCCCAGCACGGCGCCGTGGGTGTTGTTGAACGCTCCGCGGTACGCGCGGCCGATCGGGGTCCGGGCGGTCGCGACGATGACGGCGTCAGCCATGACGATCTCCTTTGCGGCGTCGCACTTCCTCTTTGCGTCCAGTCTACAGCGCGGCGGTCACCATGATCTCGACCAGGTACTTGGGGTTGGCCAGCCGCGCCTCGACCGTGGCCCGGGCCGGCGTGTTGCCCGGCGACACCCAGGCATCCCACACCGCGTTCATCTCGTCGAAGGTGCGGATGTCGGACAGGTAGATCACGGTGGACAGGAGGTTGGCCTTGCTGCTGCCGGCCGCGCCCAGGAGGTCGTCGATCTTCTTGAGGACCGCTTCCGTCTGGGCCTTCACGTTGGCGCCGTCGGCGACCTGGCCGGCCAGATAGACGGTGTTGCCGTTCACGACCGCCCCGCTCATGCGGGGTCCCGCGTTCAACCGCTTCACGCTCATGGGTGTGTCCTCTCCGTCGAGGGGTGATTTTTGAAGCAGCCCAATGATCGCACATTGTCGAGCGCCGGGGGTGCCCGCCTCGAGGCGCGCTAGCCGCGCGGCGTCAGCCCGAACGCGCCCGCCAGCAGCTCGTACGACCGCACCCGCGTCTCCCACGTCTCGGTGATCGTCACCACGACCACCTCGTCCGCGCCATACTCTGTGGCCAGCGCCTCGATGCGCTCCCGGCACTGGGCGGGGGTGCCGGCGATGCGGCGGCGACGCGCGTGCTCGACGATCATCCACTCGCGCGTGTTGTAGGCGTACGCCTCGGCTTCGGCCACGGTCGGATAACGGCTGCTGCGGCCCGTGTAGAGCCGGACGATGAACAGATCGCGGCTCTGGGCCAGGCGCACGGCTTCCTCCTCCGTCGGCGCGCACACCACGAACACCGCCAGGCTGGCCTGCGGCTCGGCCAGCGCCGCCGAGGGCTTGAAGGCACGGGCGTAGGCGCGCGTCACCTCGGCGCCGCCGTCGGCGTTGATGAAATGGGCGAACGAGAAGCCGACGCCGAAGTGGGCGGCCAGCATGGCCGACTGATCGCTGGAACCGAGCAGCCAGACCTCGGGCGACGACGGGCCGGTGGGCATCGCCAGCACACTGCCGAACGGATGCTCGGGCGGCAGGTCGCCATGCAGGAAGCCGAGGACGTCGGCCACTTTGCCGACGAAGTCGTCGACGCCGACCCCGGCGGGGCCGGCCAGGGCGCGGGCGGTGAGCTGGTCGCTGCCGGGCGCCCGGCCGATGCCCAGGTCGATCCGGCCCGGGTGCAGGGTCTCCAGCACGCGAAACTGCTCGGCCACCTTGAGCGCGCTGTAGTGCTGGAGCATCACGCCCCCCGAGCCCACCCGGATGCCAATGGTGGCGGCGGCCACGTGGGGGATGAGGACCTCGGGGCTGGGCCCGGCCAGGGCGGGGGTCGAGTGGTGCTCGGCCAGCCAGTACCGGTGATAGCCGAGCCGGTCCGTGGCCCGGGCCAGGGCGAGCGTCTCCCGGATGGCGTCGGCGGGGGAGTCGCCGCTGCGGACCGGCGACTGGTCGAGCGCGCTGAGGCGGAGCATTGCCGTGGGGCCTATGCTATCAAGGAGTCATGACCAGCGAGGATCTTGCCACGTTCATCGAGCGCCGCCGGCGCTTCACCGAGGCCATCGGCGACGGCCTGGCCATCGTCCCCGCCGCTGGCGAGACCGTGCGCAACAACGACGTCCACCACACCTTCCGGCAGGCCTCGGACTTCTTCTTCCTCACGGGGTTCGACGAGCCGGACGCCGTCGCAATCTTCAATCCGGCTCACGCCAAGGAGCGGTACGTGCTGTTCGTCCGCCCCCGAGACCGCGAGATGGAGATCTGGACCGGCCACCGGGCGGGGGTGGAAGGCGCGGTGGCCCACCACGGCGCCGACGCGGCGTACCCGATCGACCAGCTCGACGCCAAGCTGCGGGAGTACGCGATCGACCGCTCGACGGTCTATTACCGGCTCGGCCAGCCGGCCTTCGACGCGCGCGTGATCCGGCTGACGGTCGAGCTGCGGGCCGCCCGCGGCCGCGGCTTTGCTACCCCGGTGCGCCTCGAGGACCCGGGCCCGATCGTCCACGAGCTGCGCCTGCGCCGCTCGCCGGCCGAGCTGGCCCGCCAGCGCCGGGCCTGCCAGATCAGCCGCGACGCCCACATCGAGGCCATGCGCTACGCGCGACCGGGAATGCACGAGTACCAGGTGCAGGCCGCCGTCGAGTTCGTGTTCCGGTCCGAGGGTTCGCCGCGCGATGCCTACCCGTCCATCGTGGCCTCGGGGCCGAACGCGTGCATCCTGCATTACGTCGAGAACCAGCGGCGCATGGCCGACGGCGATCTGCTGCTGATCGACGCCGGCTGCGAGTACGGCTACCACGCCTCCGACATCACGCGGACCTTCCCGGTCAGCGGGCGCTTCACGGGACCGCAGCGGGCGGTCTACGAGGTCGTCTTGCAGGCCCAGCTCGCCTCGATCGCGGCGGCCCGCCCCGGCGTGCCCTACGAGGTCATTCACGAGGCTGCCCGGAAGGTGATCGCCGAGGGGCTGGTCGAGCTCAAGCTGCTGCCGCGTAGCGTGGCGGACTCGCTGTCGATGCATCACTACCGCGAGTTCTTCATGCACGGCACCGGCCACTGGCTCGGTATGGACGTGCACGACGTCGGCGACTATCGCGTCCAGCGGCAGTCCCGAGCCCTGGAGCCGGGCATGGTCTTCACGGTCGAGCCCGGCATCTACATCGACCCCGCCCGCGAGAGCGTGACCTTCCACCTCCGCGAGTACAGCGAGGACGAGATGTGGGAGCGCCGGCTGCGCCTGGGCATGGCCGCCGCGAAGAAGATCGAGGACGAGGAGAAGGCCAAGGCGGGTACCGTGACCCACCCGATCCCCGCGGAATTCCGCGGCATCGGCGTGCGCATCGAGGACGACATCCTGGTCACGGCCGGAGGTGTCGAAAACCTGACCGTCGGCACCCCCAAGACCGTCGAGGAGGTCGAGCGCACCTGCGCCGAGGCCCCCCACCTGCCGCGCTGACCGGCCGCCCCGCCGGGGCTTGCCTGACGCCGCAAAGAGCCGCAAAATCCGGGTCACCCGACCCGAGGACCCGAGGAGAGGATCAGCCATGAGAGAAGCTGTCGTCGTCGCCAGCTCCCGCACGCCGCTCGCCAAGTCGCAGCGCGGCTCGTTCAACATCACCCGGCCCGACGATATCGCCGGCCACGCCATCCGTGACGTGCTCGGCAAGGCGCCCCAGCTCGATCCCAAGGAAGTCGAGGACGTGATCCTCGGCTGCGGTCAGCCGCACGGGCCCCAGGGCCACAACATCGCGCGGGTGTCGGCCATCCGGGCGGGGTTGCCGGTGACGGTGGCGGGGACGACGGTCAACCGCTTCTGCTCGTCGGGGCTGCAGTCGATCGCGATGGCCGCCCACCTCATCATCAACGAGGGTGTGGAGGCGGCGATCGGCGGGGGCGTGGAGTCGATCACCATGATGCAGCGGGACTCGAGCCCGAACCCGTGGGTGAAGGAGCACTACCCCGGCATCTACATGGTCATGGGCGACACCGCCGAGGTCGTGGCCAAGCGCTACAACGTCACCCGCCAGACCCAGGACGAGTACGCGCTGCTGAGCCAGCAGCGGACGGCCCGGGCCCAGCAGGAGGGCTTCTTCAAGGAGGAGCTGGCGCCGATGCAGGTCAAGCGCGCCATCCTCGACCGCAAGACCGGCGAGAAGGTCGGCGAGGAGGACTACTACGTCGACAAGGACGAGTGCAACCGGGCCGACACCACGCTCGAAGGGCTGATGTCGCTGCCGCCCCACTTCGACAAGACGAGCGGCAAGGGTACCGTCACCGCCGGCAACTCCTCACAGCTGTCCGACGGTGCCTCGGCCACGCTGCTGATGTCGCGGGCCCGGGCGGAGGCGCTCGGCATCCGGCCCAAGCTGGTGTTCCGCGGCTTCGCCATCGCCGGCTGCGAGCCGGACGAGATGGGCATCGGTCCGGTGTTCGCGGTGCCCAAGCTGCTGAAGCGCCACGGCCTCAAGGTCGAGGACATCGACGTGTGGGAGCTGAACGAGGCGTTCGCCTCCCAGGTCGTCTACTGCCGCGACCGCCTCGGCATCGATCCGGCCAAGCTGAACAAGAACGGCGGCTCGATCTCGATCGGGCATCCGTTCGGCATGACCGGTTCCCGCATGGTCGGCACCATCGCCAACGAGATGCAGCGCAGCAAGGCGCGCTACGGCGTCGTCACGATGTGCATCGGCGGCGGCCAGGGTGCGGCGGGTCTGTTCGAGGCGTGCAGCTGATTGATTGAAGATCGGGGGGAGCCCGGCTCCCGGCGACTGATTAGGATCGGGGGGAGCCCGGCTCCCCCGATTGCCCCCCAGCGTCGAGTCGAATCCGTAGCGCTGGCTTCGTCAGCCTCGTACGAGCAGGATCAGGCCTGAGATCAGCAGCAGCCCGAAGACGATCCGGCGGAAGCGCACGGGGTCGAGGCGGCCGAAGAGCGCGACGCCGGCGCCCACGCCGGCCAGGGCCGGTAGCGCGAACGCCGCCGCCACCGTCGCGACCTCGCGGGTCAGCAGGCCCGCCCACCAGTAGGCGATCAGGATGGCGCCCTGGTTGACGACGAAGAACCCCATGGTGTTGGCCTTCATCGTGCGCGGGCTCCAGCCCTGCGTGGTCGCGTAGACGATCACCGGGGGTCCCGGGGTGCCGACGGCGCCACCGATGAGGCCGGACAGGAAGCCGGTCGCCAGGCCCCATGCCCGTCCCACCAGGCGCCGCGGCATGACACCGCGCAGCTCCAGCATCACGACGATCACCAGCACGAGGCCGATCAGCCGGTTCAGCGCGCTCACCGGGAGCGTGGCCAGCACCCACACTCCGAGCGGCGTGCCGACCACCGTGCCGATCAGCAGGTCGAGAAGCGCGCGGGGGGTGAGGTCGTGCCGGAGCTGGACGATGACAGCGAGCGAGAACACCAGCGCGTAGATGGTCAGCACTACGATGGCGGTGACCGGCGACATCAGCCACGGCAGGAACGCCATGGCGACCAGCGCGATCCCGAACCCCGTGAGGCCCATCACGAAGCTGGCGAGGAACATCACGAGGGCCCCGGCGGCCCAGGCGAGCGTCACCGGAGCATTCTACGGCGGACGCCTCGCTGGCGATGGCCTTGCACGTCTTCAGGGACAGAAGGAGGACCGACCCATGGCCCGTTGTGACGTGTGTGGTAACGATTACGACAAGGCGTTCCAGGTTATCGCCGGTGGCGCCACGTACACGTTCGACTCCTTCGAATGCGCCATCTACCGGCTGGCTCCCGCCTGCGAGCACTGCGGCTGCAAGATCGTCGGCCACGGCATGGAGGCCTCGGGCAGAGTCTTCTGCTGCGCCCACTGCGCCCGCCATGTCGGGGTGGAGTCGGTCCGCGACCGCGCCGAGGCGGCCTGAGCCGTGCTGCTCCTGCGGGTGCTGACGACGGCGGCGGCCGGCGCCGGCCTCATGTTCCTGCTCGACCCCGCCGGTGGTCGGCGCCGGCGGGCCCGCGTACGCGACCGGCTCGTCCGCGTGGCCCACCGCACCGGCGATGCCGTGGGCGCCACCTCGCGCGACGTGGGCAACCGCGCGCGAGGAGTGGTGGCCGAATTGCGCAGCCGTCTGGGCCCGGCCGAGGTGAGTGACGGCGTGCTACACGAGCGAGTGCGGGCCCGGATCGGCACCGTCGTCGGTCGCGCCAGCGTCGTCGAGGCGGTGGTGGTCGACGGGCGCGTGACCCTGCGGGGCCCGGTGGTGGCCGACGACCTCGACCGGCTCGTACGGCGCGTGCGCGGGGTGCCAGGCGTACGGGAGGTCGTCGATCAGCTCGACGTCCACGACGAGCCGGGCGGCGTGGCCGGGCTACTTGGCCGGCCGCGGCGTCCTCGAAGCGGCGAGGTGCTGGAGCTGCTGCAGAGTCGCTGGTCGCCGACCGCTCGGCTGTTCGCCGGGCTGTCCGGCGCGGCGATGACGCTGTGGGGCCTCCGCCGTCTGGATCTGTCCGGAATCTTGCTGACGGTGGGCGGGGCGGCGCTGCTGATGCGGGGGGTGAGCGGCGAGCCGCGAGCGGTGATCGAGGTCCTCGGCGGGCGGGGGAGGGGCTAGCTGGGCTGGTGGCCCTTGGCCACCATGCAGCGGTGATAGGCACTGCTGCGCTGGCGCTCCTCCACGAAGTATCGGCCGACGTCGACGAGGCCGCCGACGATGAGGTCGGGCGTGGAGCCCGCGTCGCGGGCCGCGCGCACGCACTCCATCTCGTCATAAGAGGCGTCCTGGATCAGGGTGCCGGGCTTCGTCCACTCGGCCCCGGACAGGTCGTACTTGGTGCTGCAGCCGGCCAGGGTTCCGAGCACGAGCAGGGCGATCATCAGGCGCATGGGCGCTCCTATCTGCTTCCTTACTACCACGGCTTCCTCGCTCCGCGAAATCTCTAGGGGACGACGTTGATGCTGGCGCTGTCGGTGAAGTCGGGCAGGGGGTTGGGTCTCGGATAGGTCGCGGTGATCGTAACCGGGCCGCCGACGGCCACGCCCGTCACCTCGCCCGAGAAGCTCACGTCGGCGACGCTCTCGTTGCTGCTCGACCACTCGACGATTCGTGAGAAGTCGCGGGTGGGGGTGGGCGGCGACGTACAGGTGGGGTCGCCGCTGGTCACCGTGGCCAGCGCCTGCAGCTGGACCGGGTCTCCGACACCGACGCTCGTCGAGCCGGGTGTCACGTTGATCCCGGTGACCGTCGAGGGCACGCCCTGCACGACCCAGGCGTTCGTTCCCAGTGTCCCCGTCGTGGAGGACGTCTTGCCACTCTCGGTGGCGCGCAGGATCGCGGTGCCGTTGCCCACGATCCGGAACGACTGCCGGATGAGGTTGCCGGGCACCTCGATGAGGCCAGTCGGCTGGGCGACCGCGGGCAGGCTCGACGCCCACGCGACCTGGTCGGTGATGTCCTGACTGCCCGCGTGCGCGAAGAGGCCCGTGGCCTGACACACGACGCTGAAGCTCACGCCGCTCGGCAGGCACCGGAGCTGGCTGGCCATGAGGTTGGTGTCGCCATACGCCGTGCACGACACGATGATGACCGGAGCGGGTGGCGCGAGCGCCTGGAACGTGTCGACCGAGACCGTCATGGCGTCGGCGAAGCTCCCGTACGATTTGCTCAGCGTCCCGGTCACGCTCGTGCTGCCGAACGCCTTGCCGGTGACCACGCCGGTGGTGCTCACCGTGGCCACGGACGTGTTGCTCGACGTCCACAGGGCCTGGGTCGTCACGTCCTGCGTGCTGCCGTCAGTGAACGTCGCGACGGCCGAGAGCTGACGCACACCACCGACGGCCAGCGTGGAGGTGCTGATGGCGTCCAGGGTGACGCCGGTGACGAGCGGCCGGAAGGTGGCGGTCACCGTCTTGTTGGCGGTCATCGTGAATGAGCAGGACCGATTCGTGGCCGGCGTGCAGCCGGACCACGACGCGAACTCGGCGGCCGGGGGCGAGGCGTTCGGCACCGCGGTCAGGGTGACGATGGTGCCGTAGTCCACGACCTCCAGGCAGTTCGACCCGCAGTTGATGCCGGGGCCGGTCACCGTGCCGAGCGTCGGTCCGCTGCTCGGGCTCTTGAAGACCTCGAGCTCGAGCCGCTTCAGGCTGTAGTCGGCGACGACCGAGGCCGTGGCGTTGAGCGTGAGCGCGCAGGTCGCGTTGGTGCCGCGGAAGGCGCAATCCCCGCCCCACTGGAAGTCCGTCGAGACGGCCGGCGCGCTGCGCGTGAGCGTGACGACCTGGCCACCCAGGTAGGTGCTACTGCACGTGGTGGCGCCGACGCCGCAGGTGAACGGAGGGATCCCGGCCGGGCTGGCCGACGCGGTGATCGTGCCGGTGCTGTTGCCCGGCTTGGTGACGGTCAGCCCGAATTGCGGCCGGAACGTCGCCGTCACCGAGCGGTTGACGGTCATGAGGTTGCCGCAGGCGGCGACGCCCGCGCACCCCTGCGACCAGCCGATGAACCGATGGCCGGCGGCGGCGGTGAACGTCAGCGGCACCGAGGAGCCGTAGTCGAAATCCAGCGCGCAGACGCTGGCCGGGCCGCAGGCCGCACCCCCGCCCACGCTGCCCTGGCCGACCACGGTGATCGTGAGCCGCCGCTGCTGGATCGAGAAGGTCGTGCTGACCAGCGCCGTCGGCGCGCTGGCGTTGAAGGCGCAGGTGAGGCCGGAGCAGGCGCCCGAGAAGCCGTTGAAGTTCCAGCCGACTGGCGGCGTCGCCGTCAGCTTGACCAGGACGCCCCGCGCGAAGTCGAGGCTGGCGCTGGAGCAGGGCAGGCCGCAGCTGATGCCGGCCGGCGTCGAGGTCACGGTGCCCTGGCCGATCTTGCTCAGGCTGACGGCGGTGACGTCCTTGAAGTTCGGCGACACCGAGAGGTTGGCCGCGGGAATCTTGAACGTGCAGGTACTGTTCGTCGAGCCGGCGCAGGCTCCGCCGGTCCAGTTGACGAAGCGGCTGCCGACGATCGGCGTCGCCCTCAGCACCACCGTCGTGCCGAAGTTCTGGATCGTCTCACAGTCGACCCCGCCGGCTCCGCAGTTGACGCGGTCGCCGACAAGCGCGGGATTATCCACGACGTTGCCGTTGGTTCGGCTCGTTAGCGTCACCCTGAACGGGATCAGCGCGAAGGTCGCCGTCACCGACTGGTTGTTGCCGCTCGGTGTGAACGTGCACGGCGAGGTCGGCGAGGTGCAGGCCCCGGTGAAGCCGGTGAAGCGCGAGCCGACCGTGGGGGCGGCGGTGAGCGTCACGGGCTTGGCGTCGAACTCGGGCTCCGAGCAGTCGGCGCCGCAGCTGATACCGGGGCCGCTGACCGTCCCGGCGCCGTTCCCGGCCTTCACGACGGTGACCACGGTGCGGGCGCGGAAGTTCGGCGTGACCGACACGTTGGCCTTCAGGCTGATCGGACAGCTCGTGTTCGTGGAGCCCACGCAGGCCCCGCCGGTCCAGTTGACGAAGACGAACCCGGGGTTGGCGGTGGCCTTCAGGGTGATAGCGGTGCCGTAGTCGAAGACGCCCGTGCAATCGCTGGCGCCGTTGCCGCAATCGAACAGGCTCCCGGCCGGGTCGTTGCGCACGTTGCCGGTGGGCCGGTTGACGACCGTGAGCTGCTGCTTCTTGAGCGTGAAGGTGGCGCTGTAGGTGCGGCTCAGCCCGGCGGTGGTGAACGCGCAGGGTCCGCTCGCCCGCCCGGCGCAGGGCGCGTCCCCCGTCCAGCCGGTGAAGGTGCTGCCGGTGGCGGGCGTCGCCGTGAGCGAGACGGCGGTGCCGAGGAAGACGGACTCGAAGCAGTCGGCGCCGCAGTTGATGCCGGTACCGGTGACGGTCCCGCTGCCGTTGCCCGCGCGCAGCACCTGCACGCCGGTGGCGCCGCGGAACACGGCCGAGACGCTGGCGTTGGCGGTCATGGTGAAGTTGCACGCCGGCGTCGTCTTCCCGGCGCACGGCCCGCCGGTCCAGTTGATGAAGCGGTTGCCCTCGGCAGGCTGGGCGAGCAGCGCCACCGCGGTGCCCTGGCCGACGTCGGCGCCGCAGGTGTCGCCGAAATCGCACGTGACGATCGCGCTCTCGATGGTGCCGACCGCGCCCTGGCCGTTCGTTCCGGCCGGCGTGGTCGAGGTGACAGTCAGCCGGAACGCCTTCAGCGTGAAGGACGCCGAGACGGTGGCCGGCAGCGGCAGCGGCACCGCGCACGTCGTGTTGGTCCCGCGGAAGGCGCAGGCGCCCGCCCATCCGGTGAAGGTGCCGCCGGGGACGACCGACGCCGTGAGGACAACCGGCGTGCTCGCTGAATAGCTGGCGCTGCAGGAGTCGGTGCAGGTCGTGATGCCGGCCGGGCTGCTGCTGACGCGGCCGCCGGCGCCGAGCACGTCGACCTGCAGCGCCTCGCCGGCGCCGAAGGTGGCCGTCACGTTGCGGTTGGCGGTCATCGTCACGGCGCAGGCGGCGCTGCCGGTGCACGACCCCGACCACGAGGTGAAGTACCCCGTCGACCCGGCCTCCGGCAGCAGCGTCACCGGGGCCGCCTCGCTCGGGAAGGTCGTGATGCAGGTCCCGCTCGGGCAGAACACGCCGATCGGATTGCTCGTGAGCGTGCCGTCGCCGGTCACCGTCGTCGTCAGCGCGAAGGTCGGGCCAGAGTAGAGCTGGCGGAGGAACACCTGCCCGGATCCGGTCTCGCGCATGTCCAGCCAGGCTACGGTCGGGACGCCGGGCGTGGCGGGGCCGCCGGCCGGCGTCAGCGTCAGCGCGGGAATGAGCGCGTCGAACGCCGCGTCGCTGATTCCGGCGTTGCCCGCCGAGTCCAGCCCGAGCTCGTCCCAGGCATCGGTCCCGTTCCAGCGCCGCACGAAGACCTGCGCGGGGTTCTCGAACGACAGCAACGCCTGCCAGGCCACCACCGGCCGGCCGTCGGGGTCGACGGCGATCTGGGGCAGCAGGTTGAGGCCGCTGGCGTCGGTGAAGCCGCTGCCGGTCGCCGATCCCCCCAGCTCTTGCCAGGTGACGCCGTTCCACCGGCGCACCAGCACCGCGGTGCTGCCGTCGCCCGGGTCCTCCTCCCAGGCCAGCGCCAGGTGCCCGCTGGGGCCGGCGGCGAGCGAGGGGTTGAAGGAGCCGCCGTCGCTGTTGCTCACGCCGCCGGCGCCACCGTTACCGGCGCTGCCGGGGCCCGACGGCACCGCGGGGCCCACGGCCACCCAGGCCGAGTCGTTCCAGCGGGTGACGTAGATGTCGGTGGTGCCGGCCGCCTCGTCGTCGATGGTCGTGAGATAGGTGAACGCGACGACCAGCGCGCCGGTGCTGTCCACCGTCAGCGAGGGGCTGTCGGCGTCGTGCAGGACGGTGCCGAGCCCGCTCACGAAGCTGACCGCGTTGCTGGCGCCGCCGCCGCTGAAGTCGGAGCCGACGAACTCCCACGCGCTGCCCGTCCATCGCCGCACGTACACCTGCTGGGTCTCGGTGACGATGGCGGGCGTGCCCGTCGGAGTGACGATGCCGCTGTCGGCGAGTCCGAGAAAGGCCACGATCGGGTTGCCGGACAGGTCGAGCGCCAGCGAGAACGGAACCGTGATGCCGTCGTTGATCCCGGAGATGCCGCCGGCTGTCGAGTCGGAGCCGCCCAGCTCGTCGAAGGTGGTGCCGGTGCGCACACGCAGGCGGATCTCGGTGAGGCCGCTGATGTTGTCCTTGAGCCAGGCGACGTAGATGGCCCCATTGGGAGCCACGCGCACCTGCGGCTCGTAGCCCTGGCCCAGGCCGGAGGCGCCGCTGAGCAGCTCCCAGCTCGTGCCCGTCCACCGCTTCACCGTGATGGCGCCCTGAGAGGCATTGGCGTCGGGATACTCGGTGTAGGCAATCACCGGACGGCCGTTGGAGCCGACTGCTACCGAGCCATCGAACACCGCCTTGGGGCTGACCGCCTGACTCACCCCGTTGCCGGTGACGGACGTGCCCAGCGGCTTCCAGAACGGGTTGACCCCAGCCTCGGCGAGGCCGGTGACGGTGAGCACGGTGAGCGCGAGCACGAGCGAGGCGATGCGCGGCAGAACCGCTCCCAAGAGACCCTCCCGCGATGAGCAAGACCGCCGGAGTACCGGCAGTGAGTACGCGTATTTGGTGGAGAACGCTTCATCGTAGCAGGGGGCATGCCGGATCCCGGCAGAGTCACTAACTGTAGTCGGGTCGGTCAAATTTCGCCGTCGCCCGCCGCAGCCGCGGATAAGCTTTACGGGGACCGCATGACGCGATGACACCCGATCGTGCACTCAATGTCGCGTTCCTGCGTCCGGCGCTGGGGATCGGCGGGGCCGAGCGACTGGTGGTCGACGCCGCGCTGGAGCTGGGGGCCCGCGGCCACGCGGTGACCCTATTCGTGGGCGCCCGACGGGAGCCGCAGCTGGACGAGGTCCGGGCCGGGCTCGTGCGCGTCGTGGCCGTCGGCCGGCTCCTGCCCACCCAGCTCGCGCAGCGACTACGGGCGCCGGCGGCCATCGTGCGAGCGGCCTGGGTGGCCCGTGCCCTGGCCCGGACCACGCCCCCGCCCGACATCGTCGTGTGCGACCTCGTGCCCCACGTCATCCCGCTTCTGCGTCGTCTGGTCCGGGTGCCGGTCGCCGTCTACTGCAACTTCCCCGACCTGTTGCTGGCGCCGCGCCGGCGGGGGCTCTACGCGCTGTACCGGGCCCCGATCGATCGGCTCGAGGCGGCCGGCCTGCAGTCCGCCGACCGCGTGCTGGTCAACAGCCGCTTCTCGGCGTCCGTCGTCCGCGCCACGTTCC
Organism: uncultured Candidatus Rokubacteria bacterium; assembly: GCA_963827505.1. GTDB lineage: Bacteria > Methylomirabilota > Methylomirabilia > Rokubacteriales > CSP1-6 > AR5. The sequence continues at coordinate 870,073 of CAWHBD010000003.1, forward strand.
CGCGGCTGCCGACCGGTGGCATCGAGGTCGTCTATCCGGGCGTCGAGGTGGTCGACGCGCCGCCGCCGCCCGTGCCCCCGGGCGAGATGCTCGTGCTGTCCGTCAACCGGTTCGATCCCGGCAAGAACCTCGCGCTCGCCGTCGACGCGCTGGCCGCGCTGCGCACGCGGATGGCGCCGGCCGCGTTCGCCGCGGTCCGGCTCGTAATGGCCGGCCATGTCGACACGCGGCTGGCCGAGTCCACGGCGCTGGCCGTCGAGCTGGAGGCCCGCGCCGCGCAACAGGGGCTCGCCGGACAGGTCGCACTCGTCCGCTCGCCCACGGACGCCGAGCGCCGCGCGCTGCTCGCGCGCGCAACCTGCGTCGTCTACACGCCGCTGGCCGAGCACTTCGGCCTGGTCCCGCTGGAGGCGATGGCCGCCGGCCGCCCGGTGGTGGCGGTGAATCGCGGCGGGCCAACCGAGACGATCGTGCACGGCCAGACCGGCTGGTTGGTCGACCCCCGTCCCGAATCCTTCGCCGACGCGCTCACGCGCATCCTGACCGACCCCGAAGCGGCCCATCGTATGGGCCAGGCCGGCTGGTCTCACGTCCGCACCCACTTCTCCCGCCCCGCCTTCGGCGTCCGCCTCGAATCCTCCCTCCGCGCCCTGGTCGCCGCCGCTCGTTCCTGATCCAAAAGCGCCGCCGCCAGGGGTCGGTGCGGTCGGCTTGCGACGGGGAGCGCCGGGTGTCGGGTGCGCCGCGATGGCTCCGCCTGCACCGCGCGAGCGGCGCTCGCTCGGTCCCCCCATCCCCCAGTGGGGGCTGGGGTGAAGAGCTGTCAAACGTCGGCGGCTCGCTCGCCCCGCCCCGAGAGAACGCGTGAGCCACGGCTCGCCATAAGCGGCGCACCCGACACCCGGCGCTCCCCGTCGCAAGCCGACCGCACCGACCCCCGACGGCGATGCTGGCCACGCGCGTCGCGAGGTCAGCGCGCGCGGAGGTACTCGAAGATGCGGACGGCCGGGGTGTCGCCGGGTGATTGATGCAGGAGGCGGAAGCGAGGGAGGGGCTCGATCGGCACCGGTGTCTGCTTGGGGTCGAGGCCGACGATCGTGCGCCCGGTGTGGCCGAAGCGATCGAGGTAGGCGGCGGCGCTCTCGTAGGTCTTGAACCGGCGCGATTCGAGGATCTCCTTGCCCCGCGTCCCGTCCGGCATCGTCCGCTCGGTATAGCTGACAACGTAGGTGGAGTCCTGGGGCGCGGCCGGTGCGCCGCCGTACACGTACAGGCGCACCGCGATCGTGCGGTAGTACTCCGGATGGAACAGCACGAGCGGGCCCAGCGCGCCATTGGCGTCCTTGGTGAGGAACGTCTCCCAGTAGCGGTTGATGTCCTTGCCCGCCCACGCCACCAGCGTCTCGAACTTGCCCTGCACGAGGCCGGCGCGCGGCAGGATGGGCACCTCGGCGTGTGCGATCACGTAGCGCGAGCGCGTCTGGTCGAGGATCCGAGCGGCCTCGGTCTCGTCGGTGGCCGTGAAGAAGCGCCCGGCCACGTCGGCGCCGGTCTGGGTGGGATTGGCGACCGGCACTCGCCGCCCGAGCCGGATGATCTCGTAGCCGTAGTCCCACCACGCCATCACCGTGTAGGCGGGCGTGCGAGTGCGGCCGGGCTCGTAGCGCGCGTAGTAATAGTCGGGGTCGCCGAACGGCTCGGGCGTATTGCGTCGCAGCCACTCGAGCGAGGCCCGGTAGCCGTCGCCGAGCCCCAGGTTGTTGGCCGCCATCGGATAGGCGATCCGCGCGCTCGGCAGGAAGACGGCCGTCACGACCATGATCACCGCCCCGACTCGGCGGGCCAGAGCCTGGAGGCGCAGGGCCCGCCCGGGCTGCATGCGCAGGCGGCGCGCGTCGGCCCGGGAGCGCGCCGTGCCCTTCGGGGCCGTCCAGCCCCACGCGAGCGCGACCGCGCACGCCCAGCCAGTCAGCAGGGCGAGGACCAGCGCCAGGTAGTAGCCGAAGCGGTTCTGGCCGAGCGTGGCCAGGTACATCAGCGCGCTCCAGGTCACGAGCAGGACCAGCCCCGGCCGCCCGGTGCGCGCCGCCAGCCAGCCGAGCCAGCCGAGGGCGGGAAGGCCGACGAAGAACGGCGGCCCGAAGACGCCGAAGGGGACCGCGAGCGACAGCGAGCCGGTCATGAGCAGCAGCGGGCGTATCTCGCTCACGGTGAACCCCGTGTGGCCGGGCCGGAAGCGCTGCAGGTCGAGCAGGATGCGCCCGGTGAGGTCGCGGGCCACCAGCGCGAAGACCATCGCGCCGCCGACCGTCACGACGGCCGCGCACGCCAGCAGGGCGCCACGCGGCGCGGACAGCGCGCGCAGCCCGTAGCGGGCGCCGCCCATCGCGAGCAGGAACACGAGCCCGGCCGCCACCGAGGTGACCTGGATCGCGAAGCGCCAGAGGCTACGGTCCTGCACGCCGAGCAGTACGACCAGCGTCAGGGCCAGGGCTGGCAGCAGCACTGGCAGCACGCGGTCCTCGGTCCTGCGGCGCAGATCGTCCAGCACGTACTGGGTGGCGCCCCACGCGCAGAGCACGAAGACCAGCAGCGCGCCGCCGCTCCACGCCATCAGATAAGTGCTCAGGGCCACGCCGGTGAGGGCACCGCCGAGGAGCCGCCGGCGGAGTGTGTCGGCGTCGAGCGCACGGAGGGCGGCCAGGATGGTCACCGCAGTGAGGAACGCCTCGGCCACGTGGTGGTCGGCGAAGCCCACGAGGGAGCGGGCGAGGAACTGTCCGGGCGCGATGGCCAGCAGCCCGGCCGCCAGCAGCCCGACCCGGCGGTCGAACAGCCGCTTGCCGATGAGGAAGATTGGCACCGTGGTGAGCGAACCGAGGATCGGTGGCACGAGCGCGCCGACGACCTCCACCGTCCGCGGCGAGGGGGCGCCGAGGCCGATCACCCAGGCGAGGCCGCCGACCACGAGGTCGAAGAGCAGCGGCACCGAGACCACCGGCGCGTCGGCGGCGAGGTAGGGATCGACGCCGGCCCGATGGGGAAAGTTACGGGTGAGGTTCTCGATGAGCCGCATGTGGTACCAGGCGTCACTGTCCTGGTAGTTCACGCCACTGCCGCCGAAGACCGCGTCGAACAGGGGCACCGTGCGGGCCAGGAAGGCGACGACGACGATGAGGGCGACGAGCCACCAGTGGCCGAGGGCGGCCAGGCGCTCACGCATGCGCGAGCAGAATCTCCCGGGCCTCAGCCTCCCAGCCGGCGCGCCACGTCGTGCCGCGGGCCTTCTCCACGTTGGCACGCAGCCGGTCGAGCTCCGGCGTCGCCGCCGGGAAGCCGGCCAGCAGCATCATCCACTGGCGGGCGAGCGTGTCGGCGTCGGCGAAGCGCAGGCCGGTGTCCTCGTGGCGGAGCATCTCGTCCAGGCAGGGGCCATAGTCGAGCGCGCACACGGGCAGGCCGGCGCCGTGCAGGTCGGCGATCTTCATCGGCAGGTCCAGCCCCGAGGCCGAGCGGTGCAGGCAGAGGCCGAGGTCGGCGGCGGCCAGAACGCGCGGGTAGTCGTCGGGCTCGAGCCACGCCGTCCGCACGTGGATCCGCCGGCCGGGCAGCGCTGCGGCCTGCGCCTCGAACGCCGCGCGGCGTGCGCCGCGGCCGGTGAGCAGCACCAACAGGTCGGGGAACGGCCGCTCCTGCGCCAGCGCCTCGCACCGTCGCACCGCGGCCAGCAGCAGGTCGAAGTCCTCGTCGCGCGTCCACGAGGTGGGGCTGATCACGATGGCCGGCTCGCGACCCTCCAGGCCGAGGGAGTCGGCCAGACGACGGCGGACGACGCGCCGCTCAGCCGGCTCCAGCGCCGCGAAGCGCTCGGCGGGACGGTCGCGCAGGACCGCGACCGGACGCATGCCCCACCGCGCGAGCTCGCCGGCGAGCGCATCGGACACGCACAGGTGGGCGTCGGCTCGGCGGCCGACGACGCCTTCGTACCACCGGGCCAGCCGCACGGCCGGATGGCGGGCACCGACGCCGAGAGCCAGCACGGCCCACGCCAGGTTGTGCCAGTCGACGACGAGGTGGGCGCCACGCAGTCGGGCGGCGACGAGAGCGACCAGCAGGGTCGGGATGGCCGGCGGATTCTGCACGAGGATCACGTCAGGCTTGCGCACCACGGCCAGGAGCATCCAGACTAGCCGCAGTGTCTGGATCAACGCCCTCCACATGGCGACCGGCAGCAGCAATCCACGCGGCAGGGAGCGCTCGCGCGTCGGGGGGAGCAGATGGCAGGTGATCCGGGGATGGATGCGCGTCTCGGGGTGAACGGCGCTGCCCCCGCACGCGACGACGTCGACGTCGACCTCGTGGGCCGCGAGGGCTTCCGCATGGTACTGCATGCGGGGACTGCGTCCGAGATCGCCGAGAACGACCGTGGTGACGCGCATAAGATGCTGCGAAGCCACGAGGAGCCTACCATACCGCGGCGACGCCTCCTGATCGCCGTCGGTCCCACCGCCGGCCACGTCTATCCAGCTCTGGCCATCGCGGAGGCCTATCGCGCCCGCCACGCCGGTACCGAGATCCGGTTCGCCGGCGCCTTCGACCCGCTGGCGGCGCGGCTGCTCGGCGCCCACGGGTACGCGCTGGAGTCGGTGAGCGCCTCCCAGCTCGCCAACGTGGGACTCGGGGCGCGGCTGGCCTCGGCCGGTCGCGTGGTAGTCGGCATGGTCCAGGCCCGGCAGCTGCTGCGCGCGAGCGGCACGCGACTGGCCATCGGCGTCGGCGGCTACGCCTCCGGCGCGATCCTGCTCGCCGCCCGCACGCTGGGCGCACGGGTGGTGATCCACGAGGCCAACGTCGTGCCCGGTCTCGCCAACCGGTGGCTGGCACCCTTCGCGCACCGCATCCACCTGGGCTTCGCCGCCGCCGCGCCGGCCTTCCGCGGGCGCGACTCGCTGGTGACCGGCCACCCCGTGCGCGCGGACATCGCCGCCCTCGCCGGCCATCAGCGCAGCGCGCCCGAGCGCGGCCGGGCGGCGCGTGTGCTGGTGCTGAGCAGCACGCGCGGCGAGCGCTTCCTGGCCGAGCGTGTGCCCGAGCTGCTGGCCGCGCTCGGGCGGCGCCGGATCGCGGTGGAGGTGCTCCATCAGTCCGGCCAGCTCGCTGCCGACGAGGTTGTGCACGCGTACCGGCGCGCCGGCGTGCCGGCGACGGTGGCGCCGTACCTGGACCAGATCGTCAGCGCCTACCGCTGGGCGGATCTCGTCGTGGCGCGCTCGGGAGCGGGCACGCTAGCCGAGATCGCCGCGGCCGGCGTGCCGGCTTTGCTGGTGCCGCTACCCGATGCTCCCGACGACCACCAGGCCGCCAACGCGGCGGAGGTGGCGGCCGCCGGCGCCGCCCTCCTCGTGCGCGAGCCCGAGTGGCGGGGCGACGCGCTCGCCGACCGGCTGGCCACGCTGCTCGCGCCGGAGGCGTGGACGGCCGCCGCCGGCGCCGCCCGCCGGCTGGCGCGTCCCGACGCCGCCGCCCGCATCGTGGCCGACTGCGAGGCGCTGATGACGGACCGCTGGTGAGCCACGCCGGCCTGCTCGCCGCCGCGGCGCTGCTGGCCCTGCTCCTCACGCCGGCCGTCCGCGGGCTGGCCCGCCGGTGGGGTCTGGTCGACACTCCGGGCGGCCGCAAGATCCACACGGTCTCGATCCCCCGCCTCGGCGGTGTCGCCGTCGTGCTCGCCATGAGCCTCGCCCTCGGTGGCGCCGCCGCCGCCGGGATCGCCACCGCCGCCGACATCGGCGAGTGGGTGCCCATCCTGCTCGGCGGTGTGCTCGTCTTCGGCGTCGGATTGTGGGACGACGTGCGTCCGCTGTCGCCGTGGGTGAAGCTCGCCGTCCAGATCGCCGGCGCCGGCGTGGCGGTGGCGCTCGGGGTCCGCATCGACCACGTCACCGTCCTCGGCTCGACGCTCGGCCTCGGCCTGCTGGCCTTGCCGCTGACCGTCGTGTGGATCGTCGGCCTCACCAACGCCTTCAACGTGATGGACGGCCTCGACGGCCTCGCCACCGGGCTGGCGATCATCGCCGCCGCCACCTGCGCGGCGGTCTCGCTCGCGCGCGACGACGTGCAGGGCGGGATGCTGTTGCTGGCCCTGCTGGGAGCGCTGTGCGGGTTCCTGCCCTACAACTTCAACCCGGCGACGATCTTCCTGGGCGACGCCGGCAGCCTCGTGGTCGGCTACGTGCTGGCCATCACGGCCATCACGAGCTTCCAGAAGGGCGCGACGGCGCTGGTCGTGCTGGGGCCGCTGCTGCTGTTCGCGCTGCCGATCTCGGAGACGCTGCACTCGATGGTGCGCCGCATGCGCGGCCAGGGACTGCGCCAGGTGTTCCTGGCCGACCAGCAGCACGTGCACCACCGCCTGCTCGACCTGGGGCTGTCGCATCGCAAGGTGGTGCTGCTGCTGTACAGCGTCTCGCTCTCGTTCTCGCTGCTGGCGCTGACCACCCTGCGCGCGCGGTGACCGGGCGGCCACGCGTCCTGCTGGTGCAGCGCGAGCTGGCGCCGCCAGGGGGCGCAGCCGGCGTCGCCGCCTGGATGGTCGAGGCGCTCAAGCCCGACCACGCCGTCACGCTGCTGACCTGGGAGCGCCCCGACCTCGCCGCGCTCAACCGGTACTTCGGCACCACCCTCGGCCCTGGTGATCTGGCGGTGGCGCTGCCGCCGGCGCCGGTGCGCGCGCTGGTCGGGGCGATCCCGGCGCCGACCTACCTGCTCCGTCTGGCCATCCTGTTGCGGCTGGCCAAGCGCCGGGCCCCCGACTTCGACGTGCTGCTGACCGGCGACAACGAGGCCGACTTCGGGCCGCGCGGCGTGCAGTACATCAACTATCCGTGGGATCTGTTGCCGCGGCCGGCGCTGGAGGCTCGCTGGTATCACTGGCGGGCGGCGGTCACTGCCTACCGAGAGCTGTGCATCCGGCTGGCCGACTTCTCCGAGGCGCGCATGCGCGCGACCCCGGCCCTGGTGAGCTCCGACTACGTGGGGCGCCTCGTCGACCGCCGCTACGGCGTCGTCCCCCGCACGCTCTACCCGCCGGTCATGGGGAGCTTCCCCGCCGTGGAGTGGGAGCGCCGTGACCGTGAGTTCCTGTGCGTGGGGCGCATCGCGCCCGACAAGCAGCTCGACCGGGTCATCGATGTGCTGGCCCGCGTGCGGGCCGAGCTTCCCGACACCCGCCTGCGGATCGTCGGTACCCCTGAGGGTGCCTACGCCGAGCGCATCGCCGCGCGGGCCCGCGCGGAGGGCGGGTGGGTCTCGATCGAGTCGGGGCTCTCGCGGGACGCGCTGGCGGCGCGGATGGCCGGGCACCGCTACGGCATCCACGGCCACCTCAACGAGCACTATGGCCTGGTCGTGGCCGAGATGCTCCACGCCGGTTGCATCGTGTGGGTGCCGAACGACGGCGGCCAGGTGGAGATCGTCGGCGATCGGCGGCTGTGCTACGACACGGTCGAGGGGGCCGCGGCCAGCATCGTGGCCACGCTGCGCGACGCCGGCCGGGAGGCGGAGCTGCGCCGCCACCTCGCGGCCCAGGCCGGTCGTTTCTCCACCGCGACCTTCGTACGCGAGTTCCGCGCGGTCATCGCGGCAGCGGCACGCTCAGGAGGCTGAGCCAACCATCGCCCGGAAGCCGGCGTCGCGGGCCAGCAGCTCGTCGTAGGGGCCGACCGCGGCCAGCCGACCGTCGCGCAGCACCGCCAGCCGATCGCAGTGGCGCACGGTGGTGAGGCGGTGGGCGATGACGATCAGCGTCTTCACCCCGCGCAGCGCCTCCAGTGCCGCGATCAGCTCGCGCTCGGTCGGGGTGTCGAGGGCCGAGGTGGCCTCGTCGAAGACCAGCACCTCCGGCTCGTCGTAGAGCGCGCGGGCGATGGCCACCCGCTGGCGCTGGCCGCCCGAGAGCCGCGTGCCCCGCTCTCCCAGCATCGTGTCGAGCCCGGCCGGCAGGCCTGCCACGAAGTCGCCGAGCTGGGCCAGGCGTAGCGCCGCGGTCACCCGGCGCTCGTCGATCTCACCGTCGGCGACGCCGAAGGCAACGTTACGGCGGATGGTGTCGTCGAGCACGAACGGCTCCTGGGCGACGTAGCCCAGGTGTCGCTGCCACGAGCGCAGGGCGCCGGCGATGTCGCGGCCGTCGACCGTGATACGTCCCGTGGTCGGTGCCAGCAATCCGAGCAGCAGGTCGACCAGCGTGCTCTTGCCGGCGCCCGAGGGCCCCACGATGCCGATCGACTCGCCCCGGGTGATGGCGAGGTCGACGTCGAGCAGCACCGGCTCCGGCTCGCCGGCGTAGGTGTAGGACACGCCCTCCAGGGCCACGGCGCGGGTGAAGCGGATCGGCTCGTCGCCGCCGGGCGCCGGCGCCGCCGGCGGCAGCGCGGCCAGGTCGTTGCGGAGGTCCTCGATCCAGGCCCGGCTGTAGCGCAGCTCGCTGACGTACATCATGATGCGATTGGCCGAGGGGATGACGCGGAAGCCCGCGTAGGCGTACAGACCCAGCAGGGGCAGGGCGGCGCCGCCGCTGCGCAGGGTGAGGAGCAGACTGACCGCGAGCAGGCCGCACACGAAGACGGTCTCCACACCCATCCGCAGCGTCGAGGCCACCGTGATGTAGCGCGTGCGCAGGCGGGCCGCCCCCGCCACCCGCTCGTCGAACTGATCCAGGAAGAAGCGCTCGCGCCCGCTGAGCTTGACCTCCTTCACGCCGCCCAGGCTCTGCTGTAGCGTCTGCTGGGTCTCGCCGTCGAGCCGGGCGACGGTCTCGCCCCAGCGGGCGGTGGCGTGCCGCGAGACGAGCAGCGGCACCAGGAGCATCCCGCCGACCACCACCACCGCCATCAGGGTCACGCCGGGCGACGCCAGCGCCAAGATCACGACGATGCCGGCCACCACGAGCGCCTCGCACGCCACGTTGACCAGCGAGCCGAGGACGCCGCGGAAGACGCTGTGCACGGCATCGGTCACGCGGTGGATGAGCCGGGCGGAGTTGTGGCGGAAGTGGAAGGCGTAGGGTGCGGCCAGGTAGGCGGCGAGCAGGCGGTGGGAGAGCTGCCGGACGGACAGGCTGAGCGCCTCCTCCTGCACCCAGGTGACCAGGGCCAGCAGGCCGTTGCGCGCGATGTAGAAGGCCATGACCAGCAGCGTGAAGACGAGGATGACCGAGGCGTCGTCTTGACGGGGCAGGTGAGGGTAGATCCACGAGGCGACCGGCAGCGTGGCGGCGCGCCCGGGGTTGCCCAGGATCGAGATCAGCCCGAACGCAGACCCGGCGCCGACCGCCTCGGCCGCCGCCGCCGCCAGGGCCAGCGGGATGAGCGCGGCCCACCGCCAGCGCGCCTGCGGCGACAGCAGTCCCAGGCACGCCCGGACGTCGTTCAGCATGCCGGCCTATGCTCTCACACCGCCCACGGCCGGGATAAATCGCGCCGTCGCCACGCGGACTGGCTCCATCCGGGGCGGGCGCGGTATGCTTCGCGGAAGACGCTCGCGGCGGCGGGCAGGAGGTGGCAATGGCCAAGCGTGGCTTTCGCATCATGGACAGCGACCTGCACACGATGGAGCCGGACGATCTCTGGCAGACGTATCTCGCCGAGCCGTTCCGGAAGGCCGCTCCCACCTTCACCCGCGGGGGCCAGCGCGCGCCCAACCAGCCCACCATCCAGGTCGGCGGTCTCACCGTCGGCGAGATGAGCGTGCGGGCCGCCTCGGCCGCGGTCGGCGCCGACCTGCACCTCCGCAGTGTGGCCAAGCACCCGCACAACGAGATCGCCATGGCCCGCGGCTACGACGCCGAGTCGCACCTGGCGGCGATGGACATCGAGGGCATCGACGTCGGCATCCTCTACGGTACCCGCGGCCGACAGGTGCTGATGCACGACGACCTCGACCCCCAGCTGGCGGCGGCGCTGGCCCGCGCGCACAACGACTGGACGCGCGACTACTGCGCGATCAACCCGGAACGGCTGAAGTTCGCCGCCCAGCTGGCCTTCCACGATGTGCCGTCGGCGGTGGCCGAGGCCCGGCGGGCCGTGCGCGAGCTGGGAGCGGTGGCGGTGATCGGTAACCCCAACCCGATCAACGGCCGCCACATCCACGATCCGGAGTTCGAGCCGCTGTGGACGGCCGTGGAGGAGCTGGGGGTGCCCGTCGGCTTCCATCCCACCGGCCAGTCCTCGCTACGCGACGACATCGCGCGCCGGATGCTCGACCATCCCAACGGCCGGCTCATCGGCAGCGCTGCCCGCAACCCGATGGAGCTGATGCTGGCCTTCGGCAGCCTCGCCGCCGGCGGCGTGCTGGAGCGCCACCCCGGGCTGCGCTGCGCGCTTCTGGAGGGGACGTGCGGCTGGCTGCCCTGGTGGCTGTGGCGGCTGGACGAGGCGTGGGAGAAGTTCGGGCCCGGCTCCGAGGTGAAGGTGTCGGCGCGGCCGAGCGAGTACTTCTTCCGACAGTGCTACGTGGCCACCGACGCCGACGAGCGCGTGCTGCGGCAGGTGGTGGAGGCGGTCGGCGACGACAACATCGTCGTGTCGACCGACTACCCGCACTCCGACGGCCTCTTCCCCGACGCCATGAACGAGTTCGTCGGCCTGGAGGGCGTCAGCGACAAGAGCAAGGCCAAGATCCTGTGGGATAACTGCGCGCGGTTGTACCCACTGGCGGCGGGCCGCTGAGCGGCCGGGTGGGGGCTGCCCGGCCTCTGCTCGCGCTGCTGGTTGCGCTGGCGGTGTCGCCGCCGGTCGCCTCCGGCCAGGGCGAGCCGCCGCTGGCCGAGCTGAGCGAGGCGACGATCGTCGAGCGCGAGGCGGCCGCGGAGGTGTGGGTGAGGCTGAGCCGTCCGATCCGGTACCAGGCCGAGCTGATGGACAGCCCCTGGCGGCTGGTGCTCGACTTCGAGGACACCGCGTACCGCTGGAGTGCCCAGCCGCAGTCGGTCGAGGCCGACCCGGTGCGCGTGCTCCGCGGCAGCCAGTACCGCAAGGGCGTCGCGCGGCTGGTGATCGAGCTGCGCCGCAAGGTCGCGTACGTGGTCGAGCAGGACGGCGAGGGCCTCCGCATCGTGCTGCCGAGGCAGCCTGGCGTGGCCGCTGCCCCGCCACCGTCGACTGGCCCGGCGGCCACCGTGCCGCCGACGCGGCCGACGCCGGAGGTCCCGTCGAGCCCGATGCCCGGTGCCCGGGTCGTGCCGGTGCCCCCGCCGGGGCCGGGGCCGGCGTCGAAAGTGCCGCAGGTCTACGGCATCGTCATGCTGAATGCCCAGCGGCACGCCTACATCTTCGATCCGGCGATCCAGCAGGTCCGTCGCTACGCGGTGGGCGACACGGTCGGCAACGGGGTCGTGGAGACGATCGGCGAATGGACGGTGGTGCTCAAGACACCGGGCGGCCGGGTCGAGCTACGCGTGGACGAGGCCAAGCGCGACGGGACAGCCGAGAAGCCGGCGGCGCCGCCCCCAGCCCGTCCGCGCTGACATGCGTCAGCGACGCCGGTAGACCGCCTCCCACTGGGCCCAGAAGCCGCGCTCGGGCGGCGCCCGGTGGACGATCTCCTCGCGCGGCTCCATGATGGTCTCGAAGCGCGCGCCCGTCAGCGCGGCGAGCTCCGCCCGCGCGTAGAAGTGGATGGCCATCCCATCCTTCGGGCCCTCGAGATACCGCACGGAGAAGTCGCCGTGCTCCCCCCGCTCGATCACCGAGTGCCGCCGGATCACCTGTGTGGCCGCCGAGTTCACGCGCAGGAAGAAGAGCCCCCCGGCGGGCAGGAGAGCACAGACGCGATCGAAGTAGGCGGCGGCGTCGGCCCGCCCGCCATGCTGGAACACCTGGATGGCGATGAGGTAGGCCGGCGCGGCCGGCGGCTGGAAGTCCTGGAAGCCGCCCTGTATGAGTCGCCCTGACAGCTCGGGGCGGCGCGCAGCCAGCTGTCGCAGCGCCTCCGGCGAGACGTCGAGCCCGTACAGGTTCAACCCGGCGTCGACCAGCGGCACGTAGTTCCGCCCGTTGCCGCAACCCACGTAGAGACCGACGGCGTCGCCGGCGAGGCGGTGGCGGGAGACCACGTCGAGGATCGTGTCGACGAACGGCAGGGGGAGATCGGCGGCGTAGCGGCCGCGGCGATACTCCTCGTCCCAGCGCCGCGCGCTGAGGGTGTCAGGCAAGGGCCAGCACGCGGAGCGGCGACCCCGTGGCGCCGTCGATCTTCAGCGGCGTCACCACCAGCAACGCCACCCCCACCTTGGCGTCGCCGAGCGGCTCCAGGTTGGCGTTCTCCATGATGTAGATGCCGTTGTCGGCGAGCAGCATCATGTGGACGCTGAACAGCTCCTTGCCGTACGCCGCCGGGCGCTTCTCGAAGGTGGCGGTGTCGTTGCCGGCCAGCCGTACCTTGCGGTCGATGATCCAGCGGGCGGCATCCTGGCCGGGCCCGGGCGACTGCTCGCCCAGGAACTTCGCGTTGTCCTTGCCGAAGAACTGACCCCAGCCGGTGCGGATCAGCAGCGAGTCGCCCGGCCGCACCTCCACGCCCTGGGCCTTGGCCGTCGCCTCGAGGTGGGCGCCGGAGATCTCGAAGCCCGGCGGCAGCGGATCGGGCCGGCCGCCGGCGAGCTGGCGAGCGACGTCGAGCACGACGGCGCGGTTGAGCATGAGATCGACCGGGAAGTTCTCGATGCCCAGCTTGGCGCCGAGGCCGCCCGGGGTGGAGGTGGCCGCCACCGCGTCCACACCACCGTGCAGCTTGAGATCGCGGCCGATGTGGCCGATGGCGTCGAGGGTGGGCGAGCCGTGCTGCCCGCTGAAGTACATGATGTCCGAGGCCCACGACACGCGGCTGCCCGGCACCTGGCCGAAGATCTCGTGGGTCATCTTGTGCGTGCGGTTGAGAGCGAACGCGTAGGGCGGATTCAGGCCGAGCACGGGCGCCTGCTCGTTCCAGGTGAACGAGAGGTCGAAGACCCGGGCGCCCTTCACTGCGCGCACGAGGTCGTCGGCGGAAGCGCGGGGCTGGGCCTGGGCAGTCCCGGCGGTGGCGGCGGCGCCGCCGGCCAGGACCGCGCTGCCCAGCCACTGTCGTCGGCTGAGGTCGCTCATGAGGCGCGGGGGCGGACCTCGGCCAGCGCGGCCCGCAGGGCCTCGGTCGTGTAGGGCTTGGCGATCACGAAGTCGACCGCGCGGCGCTCCTCGTCACTGATCTCGAGGGCCACCGCCCAGCCGGTGATGAGTCCGATGGGCAGCCCCGGGTGGCGCGTGCGCACCGCCCGCGCCACGTCCCAGCCGGTCATCTCCGGCATGCCGAGATCGGTGACGACGACGTCGACCTTGGCGCCGTCGGCCAGCCGCGCCAGCCCCTCGGGACCGCTGGCCGCCGAGATCACCGCGTGGCCGTCCTCGGCCAGCGAGTCGACCAGCGCCTCCCGGACCGACAGCTCGTCGTCGATGACGAGGATGCGCAGCGACGGCCCCGCCGCCGTGGGCGCCGGCTCGGAGGCCACCGCCTCGGCGGCGGCCTGGGGTAGACGCAGCGTGACCACGGTGCCCCGGCTCTCGTTGGGGCGCAGGCTCAGCTCGCCGCCGTGCCGCTGCACGATGCTGTGGGCCACGCTGAGCCCGAGCCCGGTGGCCTGCGGCCCCTTGGTGGTGAAGAACGCCTCGAGCGCGCGGCGCCGTACGTCGTCGTCCATCCCCACGCCGTCGTCGGCGACCGCGCAGAAGACCCAGGCGTCGGCCGCCCACGTGCGGATGCGGATGGTGCCGCCGGCGGGCAGGGCGTCGATGGCGTTGAAGATGAGGTTCATCATCACCTCGCGCAGGGCCGGCGACTCGCCGGCCACGCGGGCGACGGCGCCCAGGTCGGTGGTGAGGTCGATCGCGACCGAGCGCCGCTGGGCCTCGTCGCGCCAGCGCGGGCGCGTCAGCTCGACCACCTCGTGGATGATCTCGTTGAGATCGACCGGGGCCTTGGGCGGCGACGGCTGCATGGAGGCGAAGCCCAGCACGCGTCGCACGACCTCGGCGGCGTCGAAGGCGGCGCGCTGGATGATCTCCAGCGGCTTCTTCGCGTCCGGCTGGGGACTGCGGGCCAGCAGCAGCTGCGTTCGCCCCGAGATGACGGCCAGCAGGTTGTTGACGTGGTGGGCCATGCCGGAGGCCATCTGGCCCATGGCGCGTAGCGTCTCGCCCTCCACCACGCGCGTCTGCGTCGACCGCAGATCCTCCATCGCGCTCCGCAGGCGGTTGGTGGACAGCCGGGCCTCCTGCAGCAGGCGGGCGTTGTCGACGGCGTAGGCGATGTGGGTCATGAGCGTGTTGAGGAATTGAAGATCCGTCGGGCTGAAGGCGGGCGAGGGGGCGGCGCCGGCGCTCTTGGCGAGGTTGACCACACCGATGATCCGGTCCTCGACCCGGACCGGCAGGCACATGAAGGCGCCGGTGCCGTACTTGGGCTGGTTGGGCTTGCCGAAACGCGGGTCGGCCGCGATGTCCTCGACCAGTACCGGCTCGCCGAGCTGCACGACCTTCCCGGCGATGCCCTCGCCGACGCGCACCTCCGCGCGGCCCACGACGTCCTCCGGCAGCCCGCGCGCCACCACCACGCGCAGCACCTGGCGCTCGTGATCGAGCAGCATGATCGAGCCGATGCCGGCCCGCACCGTGCGCATGGTGCGCTCGAGCACGAGCGAGAGAAGCTCGTTCAGCTGGGGGACGCGCGCGGCCAGCTCGACGACCTCGTTGAGGGTGCTGAGCTTGAAGACGAGATCCTCGAGCCGGGTCGTGGAGCCGCGCAGGTCGTCCAGCATACGGCCGAAGGCGTCGCCCATCTGGACGGTGGGACGGGTGAAATCGCCCTCGGTGGGCGCGCCGAGCAGTCGCAGCAGGAAGGTGCGCAGGCTCACGCGCGGTAGCGGACCAGCGCCGCGCGGTCGAGGCCCAGGCCGAGGCCGGGCCGGTCGGGCAGCACGACGGCGCCGTCGACGACCGGGATCCGATCGTCGAAGAGCGTCTCCCACCAGTCCATGTGCTCGAGGATCACGCCGTGGGCGGCAGTCGCCAGCACCGGGCCCGAGGCCTCGACGAACAGGTGCGAGGAGACCGGCGCCTGGTACGCCGCGCACAGCTCGACCGCCCGGAGGTAGCCGGTGATGCCGCCCATGCGCTGCAGGTCGGGCATGAGGATGTCGGCGGCGCGGGCGTCGAGGTAGCGCTTCATGCCGAGCCAGCCGTACTCGGTCTCGCCGGAGGCGATCGGCGTGTCGAGCGCCGCCGCCACCCGGGCGGAGCCCTCGAGGTCTTCGTACGGGAGCGGCTCCTCGAGCCAGTAGAGGCCGATCTCCTCCAGCGCCTTGCCGGTCCGTATCGCCGTGCGCTCGTCCCAGCCCTGATTCACGTCGGCGAGCAGCTTCACCTCGGGGCCGAGAGCAGCGCGCAGCGCGCGGGCCCGAGCCAGGTCCTCGTCGTGCGTGCGGCCCAGGCGCATCTTCATGGCCCGGTGGCCGGCGGCCAGGAATGAACGCGCCTCGGCGACCAGCTCGTCAACCGAGCGGTCGAGCCAGAGGCCGCTGGAGGCATAGGTGGGCACCCGGTTGCTGGCGGCGCCGAGGAAGCGCCACAGCGGCAGGCCGGCGGCCTGGGCGGCGAGGTCCCAGCAGGCGGTGTCGAGCGCCGCCAGGGCCATGACGGCGACGCCGGCGTGGCCGAGGAAGTTGATCGAGCGCCAGGCGCGGTCGAAGAGCGCGCGGGTGGCGCTGGCGTCCTGGCCTTCGTAGAGCGGGGCCAGGTCTTCCACCAGGGCCTGCAGCGCCCGGGCCCGGCGGTCGCCGAAGACGAAACAATAGCCGCTGCCGACGGCGCCACCGTCACCCTGCAGCTCGACCAGGACGGTGTCGACGGCACGGATGTCGTGGATCGAGGTCTTGAGCGGGCGCGGCAACGGCAGGCGCAGCGGATGGACGACGACACGGCCGATCTTCATCAACGAGCCCCAAGCATCATGCCCGGCTATTCTACGGCGAAGCCATGATCTTTCCGAGCGGTCTCCGCGCGCTCAACCACCCCGACTACCGGCGCTTCTTCCTGGCCCAGATGGTGGCGCTGGTCTCGGGCTGGATGCACACCGTCGCCCAGTCGTGGCTGGTACTGCAGCTCACGGACTCGCCGCTCCGGCTGGGGCTCATCGGCACGCTACAGTTCGCGCCGATCCTGCTCTTCTCGATCGTGAGCGGTGCCATTGCCGATCGGCTGCCAAAGCGGCGGCTGCTGGTGGCCACCAACCTGACGCTGGCCATGCTGGCGCTGGTGCTGGCCGCGCTGGTGGCCTCCGGCCGGGTGCGGTACTGGCACGTGGGCCTGGTGGCCGTGCTGGCCGGCCTGGCCCAGACCGTCGACGGGCCCGCCCGCCAGTCACTGATGGCCGAGCTGGTCGGCAAGGCCGACCTCGTCAACGCGGTCGCGCTGAACTCGGCCGCCTTCAACGCGGCGCGCATCGTGGGCCCGGCCGTGGGAGGGCTGGTCATCGCCCGCTTCGGCGTGGTGCCCGCCTTCCTCGTCAACGCCGTCGGCATCGTGGTGGTGGCGGTTGCTCTGGCCATGCTGCCGGTGCCGCCGGTGGTGGCCCGACGGGGAACGACGATGGCCCAGGAGATCGCCGAGGGCGTTCGCTACGCACTGCGAACTCCGCTCATCCGCCTGATCCTGGGGCTGCTGTTCTGCGTGAGCATCACGGTGTTCAACTTCACGGTCTATGTGCCGCTGCTGGCCCGTCACGTGCTCGGCCTGGGCGCCGAGGGCTTCGGCTTCCTCATGGCCGCGCTCGGCGTGGGGGCGGTGAGCGGCGCGCTCACCGTGGGCTTCCGCCGGGCCGGCCCCATCCCGGTGCCCGCGATGATGGTGGCGGCGGCGATCGCGCTGAGCGGCCTGCTCTCGCTCTCGGCCGCCCGTCACGTGTGGATGGCCGCACTGCTGTTGTTCGTGACGGGCTTCTCGGGGCTGGTCCTGGTGGCGACCTGCAACACGCGTCTGCAGCTGGCGTCGCCCGACGAGCTGCGCGGCCGCATGATGAGCCTCTACACGCTGGTGTGGGGCGGCGTGTTCCCGATCGGCGCCTTCTGCGTGGGCGCCATCTCGGAGGCGTGGGGCGTGTCCACCGCGTTCTTCGTGCAAGGGATCGTGGGGCTGATCAGCCTGACCATCCTGGCCATGTGGTGGCGCCGCCGCCGGAGCTGAGCGGCGGCCTGTATCCAAACCGACCCATTGTTGTCACCAGAGGTGGCCGTTACGCTCGGCGGCGATGCATGTCGGTGGCGTCATGCGCGAGGCGAATCACTCAGACGCGCCCAAGCCGCGGTTGCTCGACCGGGTGCGCGCGGCTATCCGGGCGCGCCACTACAGCCGACGCACCGAGGACGCCTACGCCGCGTGGATCCGCCGGTTCATCGTGTTTCACGGCAAGCGGCATCCGTCCGAGATGGGGGCGCCGGAGATCACGCGGTTTCTCACCTGGCTGGCCGTCGACGGCAAGGTGGCCAGCTCCACTCAGAACCAGGCGCTGAGCGCCTTGTTGTTCCTGTACCGGGCCGTGCTCGGGCAGGAGGTGCCGTGGATCGACGGTATCGTGCGGGCGCGCCGGCCGGAACGACTGCCTGTCGTCCTCACGCGTGACGTATCTCATGTATGGCGGAGGGCTCCGGGTCCTGGAAACCTGCCGGCTGCGTGTGCAGGACGTCGACTTCGGCGCCAACCAGCTCGTGGTGCGTGCTGGCAAGGGCGACAAGGATCGGGTCACGATGCTGCCGGCCACGGTAAGGCCGAGCTCGCGCGACACCTGGACGCGATGCGAGCCCAGCACCGGCAGGATCTAGCACGCGGCGCCGGCTGGGTCGAGCTGCCGACCGCGCTGGCCCGCAAGTATCCGGGCGCGGGCCGGGACTGGCGCTGGCAGTGGGTGTTCCCGGCCACCCGGACGTACGTGGAACCGCAGACGCGGCAGCGTCGCCGCCACCACCTGCACGAGTCGGTCGTGCAGCGGGCAATCAAGGCCGCGGTGCACGGGGCCGGGCTGGCCAAACGGGCGGGGCCGCACACGTTGCGCCATTCGTTCGCCACGCACCTGCTGGAGAACGGTCACGACATCCGCACGGTGCAGGAGCTCCTCGGCCACCGTGACGTCTCCACGACCATGATCTACACCCACGTCCTGAACCGAGGGCCGGCGGCCGTGTGCAGCCCCGCCGACCGTCTGGGATAGGCCGACCGGCGCCGGTCGGCCTTTCCCGGCGCGGCACCTCGAGTCGAGCCGACAACAATAGATCCTGCGAGGGCTTCCGCAAGGATGACCATTCCCACCCTAAGTTGCTAGACTGCGAGCCATGACGGGTTTCTGTGGAATAGGCCGGTCGGCCGAATAGTAGTTCGCCGCACGAACGCGAACCCGAGCTCCGACATTCCACGCGTCCAAGGGAGAGAGACATGAGAGCCCGCCCGGCGGTGGTGGCCCTTCTGTTCGTTCTGTTCGGAACTGCGATTCGACCAGCTCTCGGCGACGTCGTGATTCCCTACAACGAGTACAGTGCCTCCCCAACGATCGGGCGCGACAGGTCCTGCGTGTCGCCACGACCACCTATCTAGCCTCCCTCACGGGCCCGAGCGAGGCGAGCGCGCGGACCGACGCCCAGCGTGAGCTCGCGACGGTCCTCGACGCCATGACGCGCTTTGCTGGAGGCGCCGGCGCGACGAAGCTGGCCGCCTTCCCTGCGACGACTGGCCTGGCAGCCGGGGAGACCTGCCGGCTCGCCCCATGATGCGCACCCGGCGCATCGCCGCTGAGAATTCTCCGCGCCCGGCTGCGACGGCACGTCGAGCGAAGATAACGGCAATGCTCTGCCGCTCTGCGACCGGCACGCCGAACTACCCAGTGGAGCGGGCCGGGGCTCGCGTTGCTCGCTCCGGCCGCTCACCGGTCCGCTAGACGCGCAAAGGAAGCAAGACCGTACCACCGAGAGGAGGAGATTCATGACTCGAGCCCGGACCATTCGATGGCCGCTGGCAGTGATTCTACTCAGCGGAGGGATCCTCGTCGCAAGCATCGTTCCCGCTCAGGCACCCGGCATCACAGCCAAGCCCCTGCTTCGAACTAGCCTGAGCGGGGACGAGGGAAAAGAGACGCTCGTGCTCGCCGTCGAGGTGGCCCCGGGAGCGACGACCGGGCGCCACAAGCACCCTGGTGATGAATACGCCACCGTGCTCCAAGGCACGCTCGAGCTGCGCGTCGAAGGGCGTGACCCACGCCGGGTCTCAGCTGGCGACGCCTATCACAACGCTCGCGATGTGATCCACGAGACCCGAAATGTCGGCGACGCGCCTGCGCGCCTTGCGATAGTCTTCGTGATTGAAAAGGGGAAACCCATCACTGAGCCGGTGCCCTAGCGGCGAGGGCGTCTAACCTCAGGCTGCAACGGACCGGGACTCGCGTTGCTCGCCCCGGCCGCTGAGCCTGCACGTTAGGCTTCGAGAGCGGGAGCGGAGGGTGGCGTGAGTCCAACTCCAGGGCGACGCGGGATGATAGGACTGAGATTCGCCTTCATGATCACGCTGGCCCTCGCCGGCCTCTTCAGCGCGTTGGCGGCCGAGGCGCAGCAGAAGATCGCTCGAATAGGCTACCTGGCGGCCGACCTCGTGGCGAACACCCAACGCTTAGACGCCTTCCGCCAGGGGCTCCGTGACCTCGGTTATGTCGAGGGCCAGAACATCCTCATCGAGTACCGATCTGCCGAGGGGAACCTCGCGCGGCTCCCCGCCCTGGCGGCTGAGTTGGTTCGTCTCAAGGTCGACATCCTCGTTAGCGATAGCACGCCGCCGTCGCTCGCGGCCAAGCACGCGACCAAGACGATTCCCATCGTCCTCGCTGCTTCCGCCGATGCAGTGGGAAGCGGGCTTGTCACCACCCTGGCGCGGCCGGGCGGCAACATCACGGGGTTGTCCTTCCTCGGCCCTGAGACAGTCGCGAAATGTCTGCAACTGCTCAAGGAGCTCGTTCCGGGAATCACTCGGGCAGCGGTTCTCTCGCACCCCGGCAACCCAAGCGAAGCCACGCGCAAGATCATCCTGAAGGAAACGAGGTTGCGGCGCGCGCGCTAGCGCTGCGGCTCCAATTCCTTGACGCTCGTGGACCAGACGACTTCGAGAAGGCCTTCTCGGAAATGACTCGAGCGCGTGCGGGCGGCCTAACGGTGTTGACAAGTATCATGTTCTTCAGTGAGCGCGAGCGCCTCGTAGAGCTCGCGGCGAAGCACAGGTTGCCGGCAGTGTACCCATGGAGGGAGCCTGTGGATGCCGGCGGCCTTATGGCCTATGGTCCCAACCTTCCTGACTTGTCTCGGCGCGCCGCAGGCTACGTGGACAAGATTCTCAAGGGTGCGAAACCGAGCGACCTGCCCGTCGAGCAGCCGACGAAGTTCGAGTTGGTCGTCAACCTCAAGGCCGCCAAGGCCCTCGGTCTGACCATCCCGCAGTCGATGCTCGCGCGGGCGGACCATGTCGTCGAGAAATGAGCAAGTGGAGTGGCGGCTCGAACCCTAACTTCAGCTTGCAGCGGTCGGCACCTCGCGTTGCTCGGCGCCGCCGCTGAAGCTGGCGTTATCCAGATCTCAAGTCGTGAAGCCGTTGGCGTCGGAGGTCTTGCTGTGACCAAAGAGCGCGTGCTGTCGGGGAGCGAGTCGGCCAGTCGGGTCCAGGGGTTTCTGGTGGGTGCCGACGGGCTGCGTTCGCGTGTCGGGGTGCTAGTTCTCGCGGGGTCGAGCGGTCGTGTCGATGTTGCGATGGCTCGGAGCTTTGCTCAGCTTGGGGCTGTTGCGCTGGCGCAGCAGTGGTTTGGAGGCTCTGGGCAGGCGAAAGGGATCTGTGAGATTCCGGTTGAGGAGTTTGTTCGCGGCGTGGATCTGCTTGTCGAGGTGGGTGCGTCTCGGGTCGTTGTTGTGGGTGTGTCGAAGGGAGCCGAGGGTGCCCTGCATCTGTCGGTGGTTGACGATCGTGTGGATGGTGTACTGGCGTTGTCACCGTCTTCGGTGTCGTGGGCGAATGTTGGTGCAGGTCTTGATGGGCAGATGACACCGGCGCGCTCGTCGTGGTCGTGGTGCGGGGAGCCGCTTCCGTTTGTTCCGTACGATCCAGCCTGGGTTGACCCTGATCCGCCGGTGAGCTACCGAGCCCTGTATGAGTCGAGTTTGGTCGTGTTTGCCGACCGTGTAGCTGAAGCCAGCATTCCCGTGGAGCGGGCCCAAGCCAAGATTGTCGCGGTTGCTGGCGGCGATGATCAGATGTGGCCATCTCTGCTGTTTGCGCAGCACTTGAGGCACGGCGGGGCGGGATCGGGTTCGAGTTGATTGTCGGCAAGGATGCTGGTCACCGGACCACGTTTCCGGGAGAGACCGCTGCGCCGGACCGGGCTGCGGTCTATGCGTATGGCGGTTCGCAGGCGGCTGACGAAGCGCTGGGAGAGGTCGCGTGGCGTGCGGCTCTTCGCCTCGCTCACCTCGACTGACTGCGGCATGAGGCTCACGACGGACTGGATAACTAGGGCTTGCACCCGACCGCTCGCTTCGCTCGCGGCGGGTGAAGCCCAGAGCCGTTGGGCAGCGCAATGAGCGAGTGAGGGAGCGGGCATGGCAGGAGACCGCAAGCTCGCACTGATCACTGGAGCTGCCGGCTTCGTTGGTAGCCGGATTGCGTGCCGCTTTCTCCGAGAGGGCATGTCGGTTCGGGCGCTGGATCAACGTCCGATCGATGTGGCGGAGGTTGAATCCTGTGTCGGGGACGTGACAGACCCCGGCGTCGCGCACCGAGCCACAGGGCGAGCAGAGCTGGTCGTGCACTGTGCGGCCGTCATCTCAGGGCCCCCGGACGAGACCATGCGAGTCAACGTCGAGGGCACCCGTGTACTGCTTGAAGCGGCGATCGAGGCTCGCTGCGAACGCTTTCTCTATATGTCCACCTTCGCCGTGTATGCACTCGATGACCGCGCTGTGGTCGATGAGTCGACACCGTTCGTGCAAGAGGGTCCAGCATTCCAGCTGAGCAGAGTACGGGCTGAACAGGCTGTCTGGGCGGCAAGCGCTCGAGGCCTCCCGGTCACGGTATTGCGGGCGCCGAACATTCTGGGCGTGCATCCGACCTCGACGTGGTCGGTCCTGCTCGCTCAGCGGATCCTCAAGGGCGAGTTTGCTCTCCGAGGTGATGGCTCGGCCTCATTCCCTTACGCCCACGTCGACAACCTCGTCGAGGCCGTCCTCGCAGCAATCCGCACAGCCCGGGCCGTCGGGCGGGCATACAACATCGTCGACGGACAGACGACTGGACGAGAGTATACGGATCGTTTCTGTCACTGGCTGGGCTTGTCCCCCCTGCCGGGCGGTCAGGAGGTCGTGCCGTGGCGCGGGCGCCTCGACGGGGCGAAGGCCGAGCGGGAGCTGGGCTACGTCGCTCGCGTTTCGTATGAAGAGGCGATGTCGGAAATCGAGCGCGACCTGGCTCAAAGGGGGATGATCAAACGCTAGTCGGCGCGGTCGCGTGCAATGCCTACCCAACTCTCCGCTCCAGCGGACCGGAGGCTCGCGTTCGCTCGCCCCGGCCGCTGAGCGCGGCGTTAGGTGGGCTTGGAGGTTTGAGTGCAGAGTCCAATCTATCGGGTCGTAAGTCTGTGGGTCCGCTCAGGCGCCGTTGCTGAATTCGAAGCCTATGAGCGAAAGGCGGCCCGAATCATGAGGAAGTATGGCGGCTCAATTGAAAAGGTGATTCGCACGGGGCAAGAGAATTCGCCAGATATCCCGTTTGAGATACATCTTGTCAGCTTCCCTGGCCAGGAACAGTTCGCTGCCTATCGCGCTGACCTCGAGCTCTTGTCGTTGGCAACCGACCGGGAATCGGCAATCCTTAAAACGGTGGTGGTTCCTGGCGTAGGTGGCCCAGCGTATTCCACCTAACAAGTCGCTGCAGCGGACGGCCCTTTCAGGCCGCCGCTGAGCTCAAACGTTAGCCGGTAAAGCTTGCTGGCCGAGAGGGGGCGACGATGTCACTCACGATGACGAAGGAAGAACGGGAGGCATTTCTGGCCGACGTTCACGTGGGCATCATCAGCGTGGCGGAAGACGGTCATGGACCGCTTACGGTTCCCATTTGGTATTCCTATGAACGTGGAGGCGAGGTCCGAGTCATAACGGCTCGGGCGTCCCGAAAGGGCAAGTTGTTGGAGCGCGCCGGTCGATTCAGTCTATGCGCCCAGACTGAAACGCAACCGTATAAGTACGTGAGCGTGGAGGGGCCGATCGTCGCGATTGAAGCGGCAGGCCTTGAGCGAGATCGGCGTCCCCTCGCGCGGCGCTATCTCGGTTCGGAGCTGGGCGACCGGTACATCGAAAGCACGGGGGATCTCGTCGGGAACGTGCTTGTTCGGATGCGGCCGGAGCGATGGTTCACGGTCGACTACGCAAAGCACGGTGAATGGCGACCCGGCTAACCGTGCATTCTAGCCGCCGCGCTTCGCGCGCGGCTGAATGCGAGCGTTAGATGTACAGGCGACGAGAGATATGGCGTCGGCGCGCACTATGAGAGTCTGCGCTGGTGGCCTGCTCATTAGACAAGACGAGGTGCTCCTGGCCAGGCGCTCAGAGGACCGGAAGTTCTACCCCGGCGTCTGGGATATCCTCGGGGGACATTGCGAAGGAAGTGAGACTCCGGCTGATACCCTAGTTCGCGAACTTGAGGAAGAGCTAGGCGTCAGGGCAAGGGCCTTTGAGGAGATTGCCGTCCTCGGGGAGCCGCAGTCGATCGAATACGGAGAGGCCAAGTATCACGTGTTTCTCGTCACGGCCTGGGATGGTGGCGAGCCTCGGTTGCTGGGGGCGGAGCATGCTGAGTTGCGCTGGATGAAGCTGGACCAGGCGTTGGCCGTCTCTCTCGCTCATCCTGAATACGGCGGCCTTTTCCGCGGTGTAGTACGACGCGGCAGTGCACGTGAGCGAGACATCTAACCCGGCACTGGAGCGGACCGCCGGCTCGCATTCGCTCACCGCGGCCGCTCACTGCCAGCGTTAGGCGGGGCGAACCGCTGGTACTAAAGAGGGCTTATGCGTTCCGTACGGTGGCTGCAGACCCTGGTGGGACCTGCGCTGGTACAGAAGCCGGTGACTGCCTCGCAGGCTAAGGCCCCGGAGGACCTCGCAGGAGTCCGCACGGCGGCTGAGCGATTCCTACGTGCGCTGGACGATCTCGACTGGGAGCCATTCCGGGCAAGCTGGGCATCAGAGCCGACGGTCTTTTTCCCGTTTGGCGATACACCCGATCGCGTGACTGGAAGGACGGCAGTCGAGGCACGTTGGCGGCGGTTCTTCGAGGAAATGCGGGCGCGTAGGCCCGGGCCTCCCTACCTGGACCTGAAGCCGCGCGACCTCAGACTGGAACGCTTGGGGGATGTGGCGCTCGTCACATTCATGCTTGACGGGCTGTCCACCGCTGATGGTCGCCGGCTGCCCCTGCAGCGGCGCACACTCCTGTTCGTCTGGGAGCGTGAGACGTGGAAGCTTGCCCATCTGCATGCGTCCGCGGCGTCTCAGCCGTGACGGTGTTCACGAGGCCGCCTAACAACTCGTTGCCACAGTCTTTTGCGCGCAGCAACTCCGGCCCATCTGACCCGCGGCAAGGAGAGGAGCACGATGCCGGACGCGACACGTATTCCCGCCGACCGTCTCCGCAGCCTGATCGCGCGCATCTTCGAGGCCGTCGGCGCCTCGCCACCGGACGCCGAGACGGTGGGCGACGTCCTCGTGGAGGCCGACCTGCGCGGTGTCGAGTCCCATGGCTCGACCCGCGTCGCCGGCTACGTCTCGATGATCCGACTGGGCTTCCTCAACCCCAGGCCGGACGTGCGCGTAGTGCGTGACACCCCGACCACCGCCATGCTCGAGGGCGACCGCGCGTCCGGCATCGTGGTGGCCAAGCGCGCCATGCAGATGGCCATGGACAAGGCGCGCGCGGCCGGCCTCGGGGCCGTCACGGCGCGCAACGTGACCCACACTGGGCTCGTCGGCTTCTACCCGATGATGGCGGCGCGCGCCGGCCTGATCGGTCTCGCCATGAACAACGGCCCCGCGATCCTGCCGCCGTTCGGCGGGATCACGCCGACCTACGCGACCAACCCATTCGCCGCCGCTTTTCCCGCCGGCCGCCGCGAGCCCATCGTGCTCGACATGGCCACCTCGGTAGTGGCGGGCGGCAAGCTCCGGCTCGCCGCCAAGAAGGGTGCGGAGATCCCGGACACGTGGGCGCTCGACCGCCACGGGAAGCCCACCGCCGATCCCGTCGAGGCCATCCAGCACGGCTTCATGCAGTGGGCGGGCGGCTACAAGGGCTTCGGCCTCGCCACCGTGGTGGAGGTGCTGGGCGGCGTGCTCTCCGGCAGCCTTTTCGGCACCGACGTGCCGCCCCTGAAGGACTTCGGCCACGAGCCACTCGTGACGAGCGCGTTCTTCCTGGCCATCGACCCCGAACGGTTCATGCCGTTGCCCGAGTTCCGCGCGCGCATTGACCGGCTCGTGGACCAGGTGAAGGCGTCGGAGCTGGCCTCCGGCGTGGAGGAGGTCATGATCGCCGGGGAGCCGGAGGCGCGGCGCAAGGCGGAGCGGCTGCGCGACGGCATTCCCGTGAGTGCGGTCGTGGTAGAGGAGCTCATCGGACTCGCGCGCGAACTCGGCCTCCGCGCCGAACTGAGTTGAGGAGCGGAGACGCGAGGTGATCAACCGCCGAACTTCGCGAAACTCAACGGTCGGAGGACAGCCTATGCTTGGTCGCACTCCTCATTCTTGTGCCTGGCTCCTCGCCTCGCGATGCGCGCTTGTCGTTTCCGTGACTCTGGGCATGCTCGGCGCGTCCCTCCCGGCGGCGGCGCAGGCGCCCCAGAAGGTCTTTCGCGTCGGTCACCTTGCGGCGCCGGGTCGAACACCCGACGGTGCCCCGCCGCGCGTACTCCGTGAAGCGTTGCGAGAGCTCGGCTACGTCGAGGGCCAGAACATCGCATACGAGGCCCGTTTTGCTGAGGGCAAGCTGGAGCGGCTGCCAGATTTGGCGGCCGAGCTCGTCCGGCTCAAGGTCGACGTCATCGTGGCGCAAGGGGGGGCGTCGACAGAGGCGGCAAGGCGAGCGACATCGACGATTCCGATCGTCATGGCGCCCGCCTCGGGGGATGCCGTGGCGGTTGGATGGATCGCGACCCTTGCGCGCCCAGGCGCGAACATCACCGGATTGAGCGATGAGTCCATCCAACTGAGTGCCAAGCGGATGGAGCTTCTCAAGGAGGCACTGCCGAAAGCAGCCCTGATCGCGATCGTCTGGAACGCCAACGATCGTGGCATGACGCTGCGTTACCGCGAGATCGAGAAAGCGGCGCTCACCCTCCGTGTGGAGGTGCAAGGGCTGGGCGTGCGCGATCCCGAGGACTTCGCGGCGGCATTCGCCACGATGACACAGCGCAGGCCAGACGCGATGTTCCTGGTTGCGGACGCTCTCACGAACATCAATCGTAGACGGTTTGTCGAGTTCGCGGCGACCCACCGCATTCCGGCTATGTATGAGTCCAGCGTCATCGTCCGCGAGGGGGGGCTGATGTCGTACGGGTCCAGTTTCGAGGACGAGTTCCGTGAGGCCGCCCGGTACATCGATCGCATTTTCAAGGGCGCGCAGCCGGCGAACTTGCCCGCCGTGCAGCCGACGAAGTACTATTTCGTGGTCAATCTCAAGACAGCGACCACTTTGGGATTGACGTTTCCCCAGTCTCTGCGCCTCAGGATCGACGAACTGGTCGAGTAGATGCATTGCCGAACAGGCCGCTGCAGCGGACCGGCTGCGCCGGCCGCTGAGGGTCGACGTTAGACCGGGCCGCGGCGAGTGCGTACGAAAGATAAGCGGCGACGCCGTCTTGCTTCACGTGGGAAGATCAGCGACTCTTCGCTCCAACCGTTCAGGTCGCCGCTTCGGAAGGAGGTGACGTGGCCCCCTACGACCTTCCAGTCATCCTTGGTAAAGCACATTCACAAACTAGAAAGGCCAATCATGATCACCCGGATCATCATCACTCTGACTGTGGTCATCTCCCTGGTCGGTGCCAGCGCCTATGCGCAGAAGCCGGAATTCGGGACGGCGGCCGAAGCAAAGGCCATGCTCGAGAAGACGGTCTCGTCCATGAAGGCCGACAAGGCCAAGACGCTCGCCATGATCAATAAGGGCGAGGGAGGTTTCAAGGATCGCGACCTTTACCCGGCATGCTCGGGGTTGGACGGCAAGGTAACCGCGCACCCCGACAACACGCGAATCGGGATGGACCGGAACCCGATGAAGGACCAGGCGGGCAAGCCGTATGGCGCCGAGATCATGAAGGCCGCCCAAGAGGGCAAGATCGCGGAGGTGTCCTACATGTTCCCGCGGCCCGGGCCCGACACGAAGCCAGTTCAGAAGGTGGCGTACGTCACGAAGGTGGGGGATCAGGTCTGCCTCGTGGGCTATTACAAATAGACAGAGCATCCCCCAGGTTGCTTGCCCCGATCCATGATGGGCTGTCTAACAAGCGGCTGGAGCGGACCGGCAGAAATGTGGGTCTGGGCAATGACGCGTCCAGTGCCGGCCGCTCAGCCGCAGCGTTAGGCCGCCCTATGGCGATCGGTACTCTTACGTAATGCGACCCCTTCGGTATTCCATCAACGTCACATTGGACGGGTGCTGCGATCACCGTGCAATGGTCGCGGACGAAGACCTGCATCGTCACGCGGTCGAGAACCTCCACCGGGCCGATGCCCTCCTGTTTGGCCGCGTGACTTATGAAATGATGGAGGCAGCGTTTCGGTCGCCGGCACGGACGGAAGCGAGGCCCGATTGGATGGAACCCTTCGCCCGGACGATCGACGCGGCGAAGAAGTACGTCGTGTCGAGCACCTTGAACCGGGTCGATTGGAACGCGGAGCTCGTGCGCGGGGATCTGGGGAAGGCCGTTCAGCAGCTCAAGCAGGAGTCGGGTAAGGGACTGTTCCTGGGGGGCGTGAAGCTGCCGCTGGCGTTGGCGGAGCTGGGATTGATCGATGAGTACGAGTTCGTGGTGCAGCCCAGGCTAGCGGGCCATGGGCCGACGTTGTTCGCCGGGCTATCGAAGCGTCTCGACTTGAAGCTCGTGAGCCGGCTGGAGTTCGGCTCGGGGGCGGTGGCGATGCGGTATGAGCCGAGAACGTAGCCATCCGTCGAAGCGCCGCCCCAGACGGTCCGGTGGGTCAACGTCAGGAGTGCGCCCAACAACGGCATGCAGCGGACGAGCTTCGCGCGCCACTGATGCCGAGCGTTAGGCCCCAACCGTCATGAGCGTCGCGCTACCATAATCTGCGACTGAGGGCGCCGATTACCGAAAGAACAAGAGCTCTCGTGCTGCTCGTGCTCTGCCTCGCGCTCGCCAGCGCGGCGCGCGCGGAGGACTGGTCAGCGTGGCAGCGTGCCTACGATCCGGCGACGCGCGCACGCTTTGTTCCCGTGGAGCTCTGGACCGGTGTGCCTTGGGACGGCACACAGGAGATCCGCATGGCGCCCGCGGCACTCGAGTTCGGGCAGCGGGGAGACAAGAGCATCAACGGGCCGACGACCTGGAACGGCATCCAGGTCTACGAGCGCCGGAACCGCGACAAGCTCCAGCTCTTCGCCATCCGCGACGACCGGACGGGCCTCGGTCGCGTCTTCGATTCGCGCTATCCGCAGCTCGGCTGCCGCGGCGAGGTGAAATTCCCGCTCGGCCGCTGGAAGCAGGGCGAGGTGCGCGAGTACCAGCTCGACTGCACGCGCGGTAGGCGCCCGCTCAGAGTGACGATCGAGGAGATCGATTTCATCTACGACGGCGTGCCGCACTCGCTGCGTTTCCACTGGCTCTTCATGGAAGGGCGCGGCCGCGGTACTGATATGCGCTACGTGTATAGCCCGCTGCGCGGGCTGGTCGACGTGCATGGGAACGAGTAGTCATAGTGGTTCGAGACTCGGACCTCAACCTCCAAGGAGGCCATCATGGGACACAGTCGTCGGCATTTTTTGGCGGGCGCGGCAGGTTTCGTTCTTGCCTACAGCGGCTGGATGCCCTTTGCCTTCAGTCAGCAACGGACAGGCACGCGACTCATTCTCCTTGGCACCAAGGGTGGTCCCCGGCTCGGGGGACGCCGTAAGAACCCGTCGACGCTTCTCTTGATCAATGGCGTGCCCTATGTGGTCGATTGTGGTTACGGCACATCCCAGCAACTCATCGCCGCCGGCGTCCCCTTGAACGGGCTGCGCTACCTGTTTTTCACCCATCTACATTCGGATCACATGCTTGAGTACGGCCCCATCGTATACAACGGCTGGGCTGCTGGACTGCGGACCCGGGTGGACGCGTATGGCCCCCCTCCTCTGAGAAACGCGACGCAGGCATTCTGGGAGTATGTGAGATTCGACGTCGACACGCGGATAGAGGACGAAGGGCGACCTGATCCACGTCAGTTACTCGTCGCAAACGAGTTCGACGCACCTGGAGTCGTGATGCAGAACGAGGACGTCAAGGTCACCTCCGCCACGGTGATCCACCCCCCGATCAAGCACTCCTATGGGTATCGCTTCGACACCAAGGATCGCTCGATCGTGATTTCCGGCGACACTAACTACGCGCCGGGGTTGATCGCATTGGCGAAGGGCGCAGATATCCTCGTGCACGAGATCATGTATCTTCCCGGCCTGGACCGGATAATGGCGCGAGTACCCAACGCTGCGACGTTGCGGAAGCACATCGTTGATAGCCATACGGTTGCGGAGGATGTTGGCCGGGTTGCCGCTCAGGCCCAGGTGAAGACGCTCGTTCTGTCGCACTTCGTACCTGGCGATGACCCCGACATCACCGACGAGATGTGGTCCGAGGGAGTGCGCAAGCATTTCAAGGGTCCGATCATTGTTGGTAAAGACCTGATGGAGATCTGAGACTCTACCGTTGGCGCGGGTGAGCGCGGCGTTGGGCGGGCCGGACATGGCGCTCGCCCCGCGCAGCTTAGGCCTGCGACGTTCGGCCACGAGGCGGCGACTTGATGTGGATTCGACGCGCCAAAGCCACTGACGAGAAAGCGCTCGCAAGTATCCGGCGGAATGCCATTCTCGTGTTGGCCGTATCAGCGATGTCGATGGAACAGGCCGAACAATGGTCTACGCGAGCGGGCGCAGATCGCATTGTGCGGGCGATTCGGGACCATACTGTGTGGGTGGCCGTGGAAGGGGACGTGATCGGGTGGGTAGAGGTGGACCAAGACCGCGTCGCGGCGCTATATGTCTCGCCGGCTTTCTCCCGCCGAGGGGTCGGCTCGGCACTACTTGCACGAGCCGAAAACTCCATCCAGAGCTTCGGCTACTCGACTGCGCGTCTCGAGTCCAGTCAGAATGCGCTCGACTTCTACCTTCGGAGAGGTTTCCGTCGATGTGGCCCGCCAGATGCCGATGGAGCATGGCCGTTGCGCAAAGAACTGGCCGCGGTTAATCCTAACCACGGCATGAAGCCGGCACGCTGAAGCGCGCGGCGCATGCCGGGCGTTAGCCGTACTGTCGGATTCGGGGGAGCATGCTATGCCGGACCCCTACGCTTCCATCGCTCAAGCCGACAAGGGGATGCAGACAAGACTGGCCGACGTACTCGAACTCAGAGCCTCGGATCCGCAACAGCAGGTTCTCCTGGTGGAGCACATCGTCGAAACAGCTGACTGGATGTCGCGTCTGCTGCGCCTGCTGGAGCTACACGACGTCTTCTTCGTCGGGCTTCACTGCCCGCTGGTCGAGCTTGAGCGCAGGGAGCGTCTGTACGACCTTGAATCCGCTCGACGGATCCACGATGTGAACGTCAAGAGGACCATCGCCGCTTGGAGCCGTCGCGCCAATGCTCGAACTCAGAGCCGCGGATCCGCAACAGCAGGCTATGCTCAATGCCTATCTATCGGAACTGCAGCTTCCGAGCGGAGCCATTGCGTTGGATGTTGGGTGTGGAACGGGGGCGGTAAGTCGGGTTCTTGGAGTGATGCCCTGCGTTCGAGAAGTCGTCGGGATTGACCCCTCGCCGGTCTTCATAGAGAAGGCACGAGAGCTTGGGAGAAGCTTTCCAGGGCTGTCTTTCCAAACAGCAGACGGCCTGGCCGTTCCGTTTCCGGATGCGTCCTTTGACCTGGTCGTATTCCACACCACGTTGTGTCATGTTCCAGACCCGGAGCAGGCCCTTCGTGAAGCCTATCGAGTGCTTCGCGCTGGCGGCTGGTTGGCCGTGTTCGACGGAGACTACACGACGATCACAGTTGCCACCGACACCTTCGACCCGCTCCAGCCTGTTGTCGATGCCATGGTGGCGAACTTTGTCCAGAATCCGTGGTTAACGCGACGCCTGGGGAAAATCCTGCGATCGATCGGTTTTACTGTCACTAGCCTCCGCAGTCACGGTTACATACAAACAACCGAACCGCAGTACATGCTAACAATTATCGATCGGGGTGCAGACGTGCTTGCTAGCGCCGGGAGTATTGGCGCCGAGCAAGCAGACGCACTCAAGAACGAGGCCCGCCGGCGCGTGAAAGTGGGGGAATTCTTTGGCCACATCTCCTTCATTAGCCTGATTGCTCGCAAGTCGAGCACATGCTGACGACTAACCTCGCGGTGGTGAAGCAGTCGTGACTACCGCCATACCTTCGCCTGGTAAAGTCATTCTGTTGAACGGCGCTTCAAGCTCTGGTAAGTCCACGCTGGCGGCGGCACTGCAAGCAGAGCTTGATGAGCCGTTCTGGCACTACTCGATCGATCACCTCTCGCCGCCAAGGTCCTGCCTAGAGCGCGGATCGATGCAGGGGACTTCCACTGGAAGAGCTTGGGGCCTCAGTTCTTCACCGGCTTTCACGCAACGCTTCCCGCTCTCTCGCAGCAGCAGGCAACAATCTCCTGGTGGAGCACATCGTCGAAACAGCTGACTGGATGTCGCGTCTGCTGCGCCTGCTGGAGCTACACGACGTCTTCTTCGTCGGGCTTCACTGCCCGCTGGACGAGCTTGAGCGCAGGGAGCGTCTGTACGACCTTGAGATCCGCTCGACGGATCCCACGAATGTGAACGTCAAGAGGACCATCGCCGCTTGGAAAGCACGTCGGTCGCCAACTGCTTTCGAGTGGATGGCTGCGAGCCACGGTGAACGGCCGAAAGTGTGAGGCCCCTGCCTTCTTCAAGCCCCTTGTGAGCCTCGTGCTGCTCGGCGTCGTTTTCACAAGTGGGGCGGCGCCGTCTTCAAGCGTCGCCTATCGCAGAATCGACGTTCAAGACGCCGCCACGGGCGAGGTGTTCCCTGCTGCTCTTTGGTACCCCACCCGGGCAGCGCCCGCTCCTCTCTTCCTGACCGGGTCCCTCTCCGAGTGCAGGTTGCCCGCGATGCTGTGTCGGTTGATCGCGTTCGAGATGCGGGTGGCCAGCAATGCTCCGCCGGCTGACGGGAAGTTCGGGTTCATCGTCATTTCACACGGAGCCGGCGGGCTCTCCTTGAACCACCGAGACCTAGCGATGGCGCTCGCCTCGCATGGCTATGTCGTCGCTGCGCCTACACATCCACGAGGAAAGGACAACGACATCTCTGGTGTGGGGGTGTGGATCGGGCGGCCGAGGCAAGTCTCCCGCGTCATCGATACGTTGCTGGAAGACGCGGAGCTCGGTTCCCACATCCAACAGGAGCGCATCGGGGTTGTGGGACACTCGAACGGTGGCTACACCGCGCTGGCCGTGATCGGCGCGAAGCCGAGTCCAGCTGCCAGTGTTGCGCACTGCCGACAGCATCCCGACGATTCCAGGTTCTGCTCCTTCGGTGGTACTGCGACGCGGGAGGCCACCCGGACGGTCGGCGACATTCCGGATGTCCGTGATCCTCGTGTGCGCGCCATCGTGCTCATGGCGCCGAATACCGCCCCCTTCACCGACGCCGCGCTCGCACAGGTGGCCGTCCCGGTCCGGGTGTATGGCGCGGAGCGTGACGACTTGACTCTTGTGCGGTATCACGCCGAGCGCCTCGCGAAGGCGCTGCCGTCTCAGGCGGAATACGTTCTCGTCCAACGGGCCGGGCATTTCTCGTTCGTCGCGAGCTTCCCTGGGATACTGAGACTCGTGGCCGGGGAGGCCGCGCAAGACCCGGAAGGCTTCGATCGCGATGCGATGCACGAGGTGATGAACTCCGAGATCGTCGGGTTCTTCGATCGAAAGCTGCCGTCGAGCCACACACGGTAGACAACGGTGCGGCACCGACGCCGTCATGGGTTCAACCGCATACGGAGCCAATCGCCATGATCGAGGAGGTTACGAAGTTCATTGAAGCCTATCGAGGCTCCTGCAGCCATGGCCCGACTGCCATCGCCGAGTTCTATTCGGAGCCCTGCGTGATGGCGAGGATGGGCGTTGTCCGAGTGAACCCGACGCGCCACGATACCGAACTGCTCTTCGTCGAGGTTGATGCGGAATACCGGGCCAGAGGCTTTACGCACGGCGACATCCTCAACATGGATGTCCAAGCACTCGGGTCCAACAGTGCGCTCGCGACCGTGCAATGGGCGTACAAGGGTGCATGCGAAGAAATGCTGTGGAAGACAACGTTCTCCTACAACCTGTACCGGCGCGACGGCGTCTGGAAGATCCTGGTTCAGACAATGCACGACTCGTGAGACAGCGGCCGCAACGTGCGGTCGCGGACGTCTAACTTCGCGGTGGAGCGGACCGCTGGCTCGCATTCGTCTGCTACGGCCGCTCACTGCGAGCCTTAGACCCCGGAGGCCTGAAATGGCACCGCGGCCGCTGATCCTGGGTGTTAGGCGGCAACGAACAACGTTTTGGAGCAGATGACGAGAACCGATCCCCCGCTCTTGCGCGCGTTCGCGACCATTGCGGCCTTGGTCGGATGGGGCGCCCTCATCCTACAGCTCGCCCTGTTGGTGCGCCTGACCGTCGCCGACGGCCGGGGGGTCAGCGGCGGCATCGTCGCCTACTTGGGCTTCTTCACAATTCTGACGAACATCCTCGCGGCCCTGGCTCTGTCCGCGCCTCTCGTCGCCCCCGACTCATCGCCCGGTCGGTTCCTCTCGCGCGCAGGCGTGAACACGGCCGTCGCCGCTGCGATGGCCCTGGTGGGGATCGCGTACTCTCTCCTGCTCCGACATACTTGGAATCCGCAAGGCTGGCAGCTCGTCGCCGATGAGGTACTGCACGACGTAATGCCAGTCCTCTTCCTGATTCACTGGTGGTTCAGGGTGCCGAAGGGAGCGGTGCGCTGGACCGACGTCCCGCGCTGGTGCGCCTACCCTGTCGGCTATCTCCTCTACGCGCTGGTGCGGGGCGCACTCATCGGGCGCTACCCGTACCCGTTCATCGATGTCGGTGCACTAGGGTGTCCGGACTCGTAATAGTGTTGACACTTCCCGTGAACGAAGAAGAGGGCCATCTGCCCTATCTTTCCCAGAGTGGAACTCCGGCCAAGGGAACCACTGTGGGAGGACGGACCGATGACCCTCGACGAGAGCGTACACGGAATGCGCCTGCGCGTCATCGAGCGCGCGCAGGTGTGCGGCAACGTCAGCGCCGTGTGCCGCGAAATGGGGATCTCCCGGACGGTGTTCTATCGATGGCGCAAACGCCTGGAACGTTATGGGGTCGACGGCGTGCACCCGCGCCGGCACCGCGGCCGAGCCGGTCGCCCGGTGCCGACCCCGCCGGAGGTGGAGCGGCTCGTGCTCGGGATCGCGATCAGCGCCGCCACGTGGGGGTGTCGACGGATCGCCGCCTACCTGGCGCGGACGTGGCAGGTGCGCGTGGCCCCCAGCACCGTGCAGCGGCTGCTGCGCCGGGTCGGCTTGGCCACGCGGCGGGCCCGGCTGACCGTGCTCGAGCACCAGGCGGCGCGCACCGCGGGGCTGCTGACGGAACGCACGCGGCACCCGCTCTGGCGCGCTCGCCACGAGCGCACGCGGCACGTCGAGGCGAAGGAGCCGGGCGAGCTCGTGTGCCTCGACACCTTCTACATCGGCAACCTCAAAGGCGTCGGCAAAGTGTGGCAGATCACGGCGTGCGATGCGGCGACCTCGTACGGGCTGGCCAGTCTGCTGCCGGCCCACGATGCGGCGGCGGCCGCCGCCTTCCTGCGCGACGTCGTCGTCCCGCACTACCAGCGCGCGGGGTGGCGCGTGCGGCGCGTCCTCACCGATGGCGGCCCCGAGTTCAAGGGAGCTTTTGATGTCGCCTGCCGCCACCTCGGGCTCCGCCACACGCGCACCAAACCCCGCCATGCGTGGACCAACGGCTTCGTCGAACGCCTGCAAGGCACGATTCTCCAGGAGCTGTGGCGGGTCGTCTTCCGTCGTCGCTACTTCACCGGACGGGCGGCTCTGCAGCGGGCTCTTGACGGCTTCATCCGCTACTACAACACCGAGCGCCCCCACCAAGGCTATCGCGTCCGCGGACGAACCCCGGCCGCGCTCGTCTGGGGCGTGGCGGCCGCGCAGTGAACTCATGCACCACTCTGGGACGGCGAAAGTGTCAACACCGTTTCGAGTCTGGACACACTAGGGCACCGTCGGGTGCTCGTCAACTCCGTGGGCCTTCTACTCGGCTTCGTGTTGATCGCCTTGATCCTCGTGGGAGCGGGTGGGCTGAAGAAGGATCGGGCGCCATCTCCTGAGAGACCGTGATCACCGGTCTCGCGGACCGCCCAACATCGGCACGCAACGGACGCGCACCGAGGCGTGCTTCTTATCCTCGAAGGCCGTGCGCGCCGCTGATGTCGAACGTTCGGCGGACAAGCGAGTGCTCAGCCGATTGGCTCGTGCAAAGAAACAAGGCCGGCCGTATCATCGCGACAATCGATCTCACCGCTCCCTTTGCTGCGAGACACGTGCATCAAGAAGCTGACTGGGCCCTGTATCGCGCGACGCAGGGACAACAGGTGATGGGCTCTCGGTTACGAGTGACGGTCATGGTGCCCTGGTCCGAGCTCATGGCCTGCGATGGCCTCCGCGAGTGGCGGCAACATCACGGGCATGACCATGATGAGCCCCCAACTCGCCGGGAAGCGGCTCGAGCTCCTCACAAGGGTCGTGCCGGGTCTCGTGGAAGCCGGAGGATTGCTGTCTCTGGGACTCGATCTCGTCGATTCGTACCGGCGGGCCGCAACCCACGTCGACAAGATCCTGAAGGGCGCCCACGCGGCCGAGTTGCCGATGGAGCAGCCGTCGAAGCTCGACCTGGCCGTCAACCTGAAGACGGCGCGAGTGCTCGGCCTCACCATCCCGCCGTCGGTGCTGGTACAGGCGACGCACGTGATCGAGTGACGGACCGAACGCGTCTGCCTAGAGATTCGTTCGTGTTTGAAGTGTCGGTCTAAAGAAGAAGCTCATGTCCCTCGACTCGCGAACTCTATCGAGCACATTCCAACAGTTCTTCAACTCAGAAAAGTCGAGCGGGGTTCTGCTGATTATCTGCACTGCCGTCTCGCTTCTGCTTGCGAACTCATCATTCGGCTCAGACTATGCCAGTGGGTGGCAAATGCGGGTGGGCGGTCTCAGCCTGGAGCATTGGATCAACGATGCCCTGATGGCCATTTTCTTTCTGCTCATCGGCTTGGAACTCGAACGCGAGCTGTACAGCGGTGAGCTGTCCAATGTCCGGAACGCCCTGCTTCCGATGTTTGCGGCCTTCGGCGGCATAGCTGCGCCGGCACTGATTCATCTCTCACTCAACGCGGGGACGCCGACGCAAGCCGGAATCGGGATTCCGATGGCGACAGACATCGCCTTTGCGTTCGGCGTCCTGGCCCTGCTCGGAAACCGAGTCCCGGCCTCGCTGAAAGTGTTCGTGGTGGCGTTCGCGGTCATCGATGATTTGAGCGCAATTGTCATCATTGCGGTGTTCTATACCGCGCAATTGTCGGTCGGGTATCTTTTGGCGGCTCTGGTCGTGTGG
Organism: uncultured Candidatus Rokubacteria bacterium; assembly: GCA_963827505.1. GTDB lineage: Bacteria > Methylomirabilota > Methylomirabilia > Rokubacteriales > CSP1-6 > AR5. Next base: position 907,153 of record CAWHBD010000003.1, read on the forward strand.
GCTTTGCTCTGCGGCTTGAACCGTCTCGTCCGAGTGATGTCCCTGACCCCTTATCTGCTGGGCGGCGCGTTGATGTGGCTTCTCATGCTGAAGTCAGGCGTTCACGCAACGATCGCCGGGGTGATGTTAGCCTTTGCCATTCCATTCTCCGCCAAGGCCGATGACGAGGCGTCGCCCTCACACCGGCTCGAACAGTTCTTGCACAAACCGGTTGCGTTCATCATCCTGCCGATCTTTGCTCTAGCCAATACCGCGATCCTCATCGGCGCGAATTGGATGCAAGATCTGAGCAGTGCAAACAGCCTGGGCATCACTGCGGGTTTGATCGTTGGTAAACCCTTGGGGGTCACGTTGCTCTGTGTCGCTGCGGTTGCAAGCGGCATATGCCGCCTGCCGGCCGATCTGAACTGGCGACATATCATCGGCGCAGGGATGCTTGGTGGTATCGGGTTCACCATGTCGATTTTCATTACCAATCTGGCCTTCGCTGGCGATGCCGAGAACGTAAACGCCTCAAAAATGGCGATCCTTCTGGCTTCGCTGACCGCAGGAACCATTGGGTTTCTATGGCTCAAGTTCCTGGGCAATCGCAGTGAGGACGCATAACAAGCCGATGAATCTGGCGCCCGCAGCTTATCGGCAGGTCGTCAAGCGCTCAGAGGCAGCATCGAAGGCGTATCAGAAATGCCGATGCGGTTGATCCCCAAGCGGATGAGGCCAGCTAACAGAACGCATCCCCAAGGAGGGCAGATGTGGAAGTATTCATCTTTGCACGATTCCATGCACGAGCTGGCAATGAGGCTGCCGTCGCGGACGCGCTGCTTGAAGTCGCCGCGGCATCGCGCGAAGAGCCGGGTTGCGTAAGCCTGCAGGACTTCCAGTCTCTTCGCGACCCGCAACTCTTTTACGTGCATTCGCGCTGGAAGGACGAGGCAGCGTTTGAGAATCACGCGCAGTTGCCGCACACGGTGCGCTTCATCGAACGCGTCGAGCCTCTGATCGATCACCCACTCGATGTCGCCCGAACCAAGCGCATCGGGTAGTGTGGTGTGTGTTTACGCGCGGATCGCTGAGCGCGGGCGTTAGGTGCCTGAAGAGCGGATCGCGTGAGGGGAATGGCGAATGAGCGAGGCGAGCGTGAGGCCACGAAGGGCCATCGTTTTAGCTCCAGGGCAGGGGCGCGCATATCCGATGGGCCGAATCTCCGCTGTGTTCAAGGCAGACGAAGAGGAAACCCAGTCGCGGTACTCGGTATCGGAATGGTGGCTCGAGCCAAGAACTCAGGGGCCCGGAGCTCACTCGCACGCTGAAGATGATCTCTTCTATGTCATCGAAGGTGTAGTGAGCGTTCGCGTGGGCGAGGAGTGGTTCGAGTGTCCGAAGGGATCTTTCGTCCTCGTGCCGGGCGGGGTCACGCATGACTTCGAGAATCGAGGAGGCGTTCGGGCTGGCATCCTCAATTTCTTTTCGCCTGGGCCCTTTGAGCAGGACATGCCGAGCATCGTCGAGTGGTTCGCCCAGAATCCGCCGAAAGACACAGGCACCTGAAGCACCCGCCCTGGTGAGGGTAACGGCTCAGGAGACGCATGGCTACTTCACCGAAGCCAGGGAGCCCGCTCACAGTCACGCTGGATCCGCATGCAACTGGAACCGCGGTCATGTCGGCCCAGGAGTTCGAGGAGAGCGCGGTTGCTGCTCGGATCAGGCACATCGTCGAGCCAGCGAACGAGCAGAATCTGGACTGGCTCCTATCCGCCCTCGCGCGAGACGCATAACTCCCTTGTCGCGGTACGACGTCATACACAAGGAGCTCACTGCGCTTCGGGTGAGACAAGCCGCCAGTGCCATGGTCCCTGCGATCCTTCTCGTTGTTCCGCTCGCCGGTGAAGCCGCTTCTGGCCGACCACTGGCGCTACTGCTCGCAATCATTGTGGCCGCGATACCGGCTCGCTTCGCTCCTTTTCCACCATGCCTGGAAGGCGGTCTTCCCAGCCTATCGCAACTGGGCAACCCGCTCCGGGCAGATCGAACAAGAGATCGTCCGGCTGCGAGCTCGTATCACGGGCATCTTTGCCAGCTACCGTGAGCGCAGCAAAGGCGAGCCGTTCAAGAAAGCGTATGCTCTCGTCGGCAAGTCGGTGACTCAGTTAGAGGAGGCGTTGGCCGTTGGAATGCATCGCGAGCGCCGAGAAGTGTTCGTGACCGCTTTCATGCGTGCTGGTGTGGCAGTGCGTGTGACCGCATCAATTGGGTCGCCATACAGGTGCGCCGCTGCCGACAACCCGGCTCGGTGGGCCGACCACGTCGAGCGGCTTGGCTGCGATGAGATTCGGCAGTACCACAACCACCCCGCGCATAGCGGGACAACGCGGCCGTCTCAGACAGACTTCAGAACATCCAGGTCGCTCCGTCGCCTGCTTGGCCATCAAGGCGCAAAGCTCAAGTCGCTTATCATCTGCTGGAACGCGTTGCGTGAATGGAAGGTGTTCGAGCACGATGATGACAGGCGACACTGGCTGTGCGGTGAGTTCGACGCCGCTGTCTAGCTCATGCTCGAGCGGGCGCGCTTCGCGTGCCGCTCAGCGTGAGAGCTAGACCACGAGGAATCGCATGTCGGTGCAGGCGTTCTACGATGAGCTGGCTCCGCTTTACCATCTCGTCTACGAGAACTGGGAGGCAAGCGTCGCCCGGCAAGGGACGGGGTTGGCGTCGCTCATCGGCGAACATTGGGGGACGGGCACGCGCACGGTGCACGATGCCGCGGTCGGCATCGGCACGCAAGCGCTTGGACTCCTGGCGCTCGGGTTCCGAGTGACAGGTTCCGATCTCTCGCCCGCGGCCGTCGATCGAGCCCGGCGTGAAGCTGCCGCGCGTCATTTTCTGCTCCGCTGTGTCGTTGCCGATTTCCGCGCTCTGCCGCTACGGGCAGCAAGCGCTGACGTCGTAATCGTCTGTGACAATGCGCTGCCGCATCTTGAGACCCCCGGCGACATCGAGACGGCTCTGCGCGAATGTTTTCGCTGCGCTCGGCCAGGCGGTGGCTGCCTCGTCTCAATGCGCGACTACGGACCACTGCCGCCTTCTGGAACGGTTGAGGTGCGACCGTACGGCGAGCGCGCCTGGGCGTGGGCGCCGCTATCATCTGCGCCAAGTCTGGAGCTGGCGGGGACCGCAGTATGACTATTCGTTTGAGATCACGCCAGTAGACGGTGTCGACGACTACGTCACCATCCTGAAGAGCTCGTATCTCGCGATCCCAGTGGCACAGGTCGCCGACCTCATGAGCGCAGTCGGCTTTCAGGGCGTTCGTCGAGTGGATGACCGATTCTTCCAACCCGTCCTCGTGGGCACGCGCCCGGTGGTCTAACTTCGCGATGAACCCAACGCCGGTTTCGCGTTGCTCAGCCGCCGTGGGTTATCGCGGAGCGCGCGACGCTGCCGTTAGGCTGCAGAGGAGCACCGCGTGAACCAGTTGGCTTCGTTACTCCTGGCGGGAAGTGCCGCAGTGCTTCTGGCTCTCGGTCTGATTCATCTCTTGTACACATTCCGTGGCTCGAAACTCCAGCCTCGGGACAACGAGCTGCTCCAGAGAATGTCGGTGGTCCCACTCGTCATCTCCCGTGGAAACGACCATGTGGAAGGCATGGGTTGGATTCAATGCGAGCCACAGCTTCGGGGCCATCCTCTTCGGACTCATCTATGGGCAACTCGCCCTGGCGCAGCCACGAGTCCTGTTCGAGCTCCCCGTTCTTGCTCGCGGTGGGCCTGGCATTGTTGTGTGGGTACACATTTCTTGGGAAGCGGTACTGGTTCAAGATCCCGTTCCGGGGCATTCTCATAGCCCTCGCCCTGTATGTCGGAGCTCTCATTGCGGCTGCGGCCTAACGGAGAACCTGCGGATGGCGACCAGAAAATCACGAACGGCAAGCTCCGAAGCCAACGAAGCGGTCCTGCAGTGGCTGCTTGATTCAGACCCTTCGATCCGCTGGCAGGTCATGCGGGACCTCGTCGATGAGCCGGCTGAGGCCGTGGCCGCCGAGCGGTCGCGGGTTGGCCGCGGAAGGGTGGGGCGCCCAGCTCCTCGGCCAGCAGCGGCCGGACGGCAACTGGGGCGATGACGTCGCCACACCGCACTGGCGGTCCAACCTGTACACCCTGCTGCTCCTGCGGGACCTCGGGCTCGACCCGACGAGCGAGCGTGCGCGGAAGGCGGTGGGTCTCGTCCGAGACAGAGTCACCTGGGGGCCGGAATTCGGTGACTCGCCGTTCTTCGAGGGCGAGGTCGAGCCCTGCATCAACGGTCACGTCCTGGCGCTGGGCGGCTACTTCGGCGAGATCGAGCGATCGGCTGGTCGAGCGGCTGCTGGGCGAGCAGCTCGCGGACGGCGGCTGGAACTGCGAGGCGGAGCGGGGCTCCGTGCGTTCCTCGTTCCACACCACGATCTGTGTTCTGGAAGGGCTCCTGGAGTACGAGAAGGCCAGAGGCGCCACGGCCGCGGTGACGGCCGCGCGGGCCCGGGCGCAGGAGTATCTGCTGGTGCGGCGCATGTTCCGGAGGTTGTCATCCGGTGCGGTGATCGAGCCCAAGTGGACGCGGTTCACGTTTCCGACCATGTGGCACTACGACGTGCTGAGGGGCCTGGACTACCTTCGCAGGGCCGGCGTCGAACCCGATGAACGGGTCGCCGAGGCCGTCGCGCTGGTGGCGGAAGGACGGCAGCCGGATGGGCGCTGGCTGCTCGATGAGCCGCACCGCGATGCACTCCACGGCGACCTGGAAGGCGGGGCCGGCCAGCCGAGCCGCTGGAACACGCTCCGCGCCTTGCGCGTGTTGGACTGGTATTCGGCACGAGACTGAGGCATAGGCTGATGGAAGCTCAGACTGGAGAACCGACCATGCCGTTCAGTCATTCAATCCCCGTCAGCCAGCGCGTTGTACAGGTGTGCCTGTTTCTCGTCGCAGCAGTCGCTCTGCTCGGGGGCACCCTGCAGATGTTTCTGGGGCAACCCGACACATCGCCTCGGCTCGACAACATCCACCGGTTCATGGCCGGAGTGTATTTCTCCACCGGGCTCATCAATCTCTGGGCGGCCGTCACCATTCGCCGTCAAGGATCGTTGATCTATCTCCTGGCGCTCGGCGTCCTTCTCGCCGCCGTCGGAAGGCTGGTGTCTATCAGTCAAGTCGGGCTGCCTGAGCCCTCGGCAGTCTGGCTGGGCTATCTCATCCCTGAATTGCTGTTGCCCGTTGTCATCACCGTGGCGCACAGAGCAAGCGGCCGCAATTCATCTCGGGTTGCGCCAGCGGCCTGAACGCCCGCGCCAGCCGACATGCCATGGCCTGCGGTTTCCGCCCGGGGCTGAGCTCAAACACCCGGCCTGCAACGAGGCCGCATGCGTTAGGGCTGCAAAGGCTGGGGATGCGAGGTCGGATGGAACGACATGGGAGGGTCGCGGCGGGCATCATGCTGAGATCGCCGAACGCATTCAGGGAGCGAAGTACGTGGAGCTTCCGGGCAGTGATCACTTTCCGTGGGTCGGCGACGACGGCGTCCTCGACGAGGTCGAGGAGTTCCTCACCGGTGTTCGCCATCACGCCGAGCCCGACCGGATCTTGGCGACAGTGATGTTCACAGACCTCGTCGGCGCGACGGAGAAGGCGGCGGTGCTCGACGATCGTGCAGGAGATGCGTCGACTAGGTCTGCAGATCCGGGTGGGGCTCCATACCGGCGAGTGCGAGGTGATGCGTGACAAGCTCGGCGGCATCGCCGTGCACACCGGCGCCCACGTCGCGTCGCTGGCCGGGCCCGGCGAGGTGCTCGTGTCGGGCACGGTGAAAGACCTGGTGGCGGGATCGGGGATCACGTTTCAAGACCGGGGTGTCGAAACTCTCAAGGGCGTACCGGGGGCGTGGCACCTCTACGCGGTGGCGTCCACCTAGAGGAGTCGGCCGCCATGCCATTCACGCCCTTCCACATGGGGCCCGGTCTGGCGATCAAGGCGGTGGGTGGCCGTCACGTCAGCCTGCTGGTCTTCGGCTTCAGCCAGGTGGCGATCGACGTCGAGCCGCTGGTGCGGATCATCCGCGGCGACGCCGCGCTGCACGGGTTCACCCACACCTACCTGGGTGCGACGCTGGTGGCGCTGCTCGCGGCCGCGATCGGACGCCCGGTCGGCCGGTTCCTCCTGAGCCAGTGGACGCCCGATCCGTCGTCTCCGCTGCACTGGCTACGCGATCTGGAGCAGGTCTCGTGGCCGGCGTCGATCGCCGGCGCCTTCGTGGGGACCTACAGCCACGTGCTGCTGGACAGTGTCATGCACGCCGACCTGCGCCCGCTGGCGCCCTTCGCGGAAACCAGCGCGCTGCTGGGGATCGTGTCGGTCGGCACGCTGCACCTGCTGTGTGTCTTCGGCGGTGTGCTCGGCGCGCTGCTGCTGTTCGCGAGCGCCGGCCGGCACCCGCATGGGCGGCCTAGCAGTTGAGGTACTTCGGACTCACCAGCGGCTTCTCGCTGCCGTCCTCCGCCCACGTGCGACGCGGCAACCCGAACAGGTCGCGGCCGTACACGTGGATCTCGACGGTGTCGCGGTCGGTGGGGTTGTACATCCCGTGCACCTCGTCGCCGGGCACCAGGCGGGACACGGCGCCGGGGCCGTGGCGCATCACCCACAGCGTCTCCAGGCGCGCGCGGCCGGCGCCGGTCTCGCTCACCCGGTAGCGCGTCTCCTCGATCTCGTTCTCGACGACGCCGATCACGCCCCACGTCTCGTGGTTGTGAGCGCCGGCGCGGTCGCCGGGGCGCCACACCACCGAGGTCACGTTGAAGTGCGGCGAGCGATGCAGCATGTAGCGGCCGCGCTGGCCGGCCGGCGAGCGCAGGAACCGCGGCGGGATGCCCTCGCGGCTGCGCACCAGGCGACCCAGCAGGGGGGCGATGCGCTCGGTGATGGCGTGGGCGTCGGTCTCCTCGCGCGTGATGCGGTCGAGGTCGCTGATGAAGCTCTCGAGCGTGTACGGCATCGTCGTGTCGATCATGTCTCCACCGGGGTGTCGGATCGGGAGCCCCATTCGCTCCAGGAGCCGTCGTAGACCGCGACGTCGTGCCGACCGATCAGGTACAGGGCCAGGGCCAGTACCGAGGCCGTCACTCCCGAGCCGCACGTGGTGACGACCGGCCGCCCCAGGTCGATGCCGGCGGCGGTGACGGCCCCGCGCAGCTCGTCGGGCGGCTTCAGGGTGCCGTCGGGGCGGTAGAGCGTCTCGTAGGGCAGGTTCAGGCTGCCGGGGATGTGACCGCCCCGCAGCCCCGCCCGCGGTTCCGGCTCGGTGCCGGCGAAGCGGCCGGCACTGCGCGCGTCGAGTACCTGGGCGGCGCGAGTTCCGATGTTGGCGCGCATCGCTTCCACGTCGCGGACCAGCTCGGGCCGCCGGCGCGCGGTGAACGGGCGAGGCGTGGGCCGCCCCGGCCCGCTCTCGACCGGCCGTCCCTCCGCGCGCCACGCACGCAGGCCGCCGTCGAGTACGGCGATGGCGTCGTGGCCGAAGGCCCGGAACGTCCACCACACCCGGGCGGCGCTGACGACACCGCGCACGTCGTAGACCACCACCCGATCGCCGTTGCCGATGCCGAGCGCGCCCACCGCCGCCCCGAACTGCTCCGCGGTCGGCAGCATGTGGGGCAGGGTGGTGGTGCGGTCGGCGATGGCGTCGATGTCGAAGAACACCGCACCGGGAACGTGGGCGGCCTCGAACTCGGCCCGAGGGTCCCGCTTCAGGTGGGGCATGTGCCAGGTGCCGTCCACGACGCGGAGGTCGGGGTCGGACAGGTGCTTGGCCAGCCACTCGGTCGTGACGATGAGCTTCCATCAGCGTGGCTCCGGAATGAGCGCGACGGGGCTCACGCCCTCGTCGTCGAGCGCTTCCTCCCATGCGAGGTAGGCTTCCATGGCCGCGCGCCCGCGCTCGTAGGGCTTGGGCACGAGGTCGTCCGGGTCGTCGGCCAGCCGGGTGGCGCCGCGTTCGAGCGGCCGCCCGGCCGCCTCCCACGCACGGGTTCCGCCGGTCAGGACGCGCGCCTGGTAACCGAGCGCGCCCAGGGTGACGGCGGCCAGCGTCGAGGCCACCCCGTCGCCGCACGTCACCACCACGGCCCGCGCGCGGTCCGGCGCGACGGCGGCGATGCGATCCTCCAGCCGGCTGCGGCAGACCCAGATGGCTCCCGGCACGTGGCCGCGCGCATAGGCGTCGCTCTGGTCCACGTCGATGACCGTGGCGTCGCCGAGGTCGCCGGGCGGAATGGTGGCTACCGTCGCGCGAGCCGCATCGAGGCCGGCCGGCAATGGGACGGGGTGACCCGTCTCGGTCGCCCCGCCGGCCGCTACCCACGCCGGCAGTCCCCCGGCCAGCACCGCCACGTCGGGGAAGCCCATGCGCTTGAGCCAGGCGGCCGTGAGCGTGGCCCGCGCGAAGCTGTCGTCGGCCAGCACGATGGTGGATTCCCGTACCGCGATGCACTCGTCGGTCGCCTGCACGGCCTGGCCGCCCGGCACCCACACGGCGCCGGCGATGTGACCGGCCGCGTACTCCTCGCGCGTGCGGACGTCGAGCAGGTAGGCGTTGCGCTCACTCCGCCGCGCCAGCACCCCCCGCAGCTCCTCGGGCGAGACGAAGCGGATCCCGTCCTCGGCCGCCACGCGCTTGGCGACCAGCGCCGCCGCCGCCCGGCTACGCGGGGTCGCTTCCGGCGGCCACCGGCTGGCGCCGCGCTCCAGCGTCAGCCCGGCCAGCTCCCAGCCCATCGTGCCGTTCTCGAGGGCCACGATCGGGTTCGGCAACCCCATGCGGCGCAGCGACTCGGCGCCGATGTACGAGCGAGTGCGGCCGCCGCAGTGCACGACGATCGGCTGGTCGGCGCGCGTGACCAGCTCCAGGATGCGGAACACCAGCTCGCCGCCCGGCATGCTGATCGCGCCCGGCACGCAGCCGCGCGTGTACTCCTCGGGCGTGCGGGTGTCGACGATGACCATGTCGTCGCCGCGGGCGATGCGCGTGGCCAGCTCGACCGGTGGGATCTGCGGGGTCTTGTGCTGGTGCAACGCCCGCTCGCCGAAGACCTTGCTCGGCACGTTGATGCCCTGCACCGTGCGCCGGCCCTCCGCGCGCCAGGCGGCCAGCCCGCCCTCGAGCACGCGCACGTCGCGGTAGCCCAGGGCCAGCGCGGTCGTCCGGGCCCGGGCGGCGAGGGCACCGCCGTCGGCGTCGATCAGCACCAGGGGCGTGCCCGGCGCCGTCACCAGCGCGGGCAGGCGCATCTCCAGCAGGCGGCGAGGGACGGCGGTAGCGCGGAAGACGTGCCCGCGCTCGTAGGCGCCGCGCTCGCGTACGTCGAGGACGGCGTGCGGCGTGGCCGAGGCCATGAGCGTGGCGAGCGCGGTGGGCGTGATCCGGTCCGGCGAGGTCGTCATGCCGCCTCAGCCTACCACTCGGCCGCCGTCAGTTGTATCGGACGACCTCGGTCAGCGCGGTGCGCAGGTTCCGCCGCACCGACTCCAGATTCGGATGCACGGTGAGCGTGCGTCGGAACAGCGCCGCCGCCGCGGCAAACTCGCCCAGGGCCATGTGACAGAGCCCCTGGCCCGACAGGGCGCCGAAGTGGTGCGGCTTGCGGGTGATGGTCTCGCGGCAGTCGGCGACCGAGCCTGCGTAGTCCTCGGCCAGGTAGCGCAGGGTCGCCCGCTTGTTCCACGCCTCGGCCCACTCGGGCGCCTCCGTGATCAGGGCGGTCAAGAGCCGTTCGGCGCCGGCGAAGTCGCGGCGCTCCATCGCGGACACCGCCTCGCCCAGGCGCGCGTCCAGCTCGGGGCGGCCGGAGCGGCACCACATCGCCCACAGCGCGGCCTCGGCCCGGGCGATCTGGCGGGGGTCGTCTCCGCGCAGCGCGGCCAGTGCCTCCGCCTCGGTCACGACCGCGTCTCGTGGTACACCGTAGCCAGCCCCCATGTTCCGGAGAGGTGATCTGCCATGAGCATCGTGCGCGACTTCGAGAAGGCATTCAACCGGCAAGACGTCGACGGTCTTCTGGCCTGCTTCACTCCCGCCGGCCACTACGTCGACATGTTCTACGGTGCCCACGCCGGCACCGCCGCCCTGCGCGCGATGTTCGAGCGCATGTTCCGCGAGGGCCGGGAGTATTCCTGGGTGATGGACGTGGTGGTCGACGACGGCGCCACTGCCGCCGCCGAGTGGACGTTCGGCTACGTGGCGACCGACGCCGTCCCCCGCAGTGCCGGCCGCCGCGTGCGCTTTCGCGGCATGAGCGTGTTCGAGCTGGAGGGCGGCAAGATCGCCCGCTACCGTGAGCACTTCAACGAGGGGGTGGCGCTGCTCCAGCTGGGCTTCAAGCCCGAGTCGATGGCCAAGGTGCTGGCCCGGCAGGTCTGAGGCTCAGGCCGCCCGCGCCTGACCGCCGAGGTCGATCAGGGCCAGTCCGGTCTCGGGGTCGCGGCGGCGCTGCAGGTGCTTGGGCAGCTCCTCGACGACGACCTCGAGCGTCGGGAAGACGTGGCCCTCGAGCAGGTGGCCACCCCGGGTACTCCCGTCCGCGCGCCCCACGACGATGTGCGCATGCACCTTCGGCTTCTCGCCGTCGAGGGTGATGACGCCGAGCAGCGAGAGCACCTCGACCTGCTCGTCGACAGGGATCTTCCGGTACTCGCGAGCGGTCGGATCGAAGTAGCCGACGACGGCGCTGCTCAGGGCGCCGATCGCGGTCAGGTGGCTGGCGCGCAGCCGGTGCCGGCCGGCGAAATCGGTCAGGCCCTCGACGACCTCGTCCTCCTTGTCGAAGACGACGACGAACGTGCGCTCACCCCGGTCCAGCAACAGCGACGCTTGCATGGCAGTCCCTCCCGGCCGGTTGCTGTGCAAGCGGCCGGCCGCCGAGACTCGGCTCAGGGAGGCGCCATTTTCGGGCCTCTAGGATGCCTGCAGCGTCGGCGGACCGGGAGTGTCGTGACGCCGCAGCGCGAGCAGCGCTCGGGCAACGGGAATGGCGACGGCCACCAGGGCCAGGGTGGTCAGCACGCCCGAGATAGGACGCTGGAACAAGATCAGGACACCTGAGTCGGAGATGATCAGTGCCTGGCGCAGCGCGCGCTCGGCCAGGGGCCCCAGCACGAGCGCCAGCGTCAGGGCCGCCGGCGAGTAGCCAAGCTTCCGCATGCCGTAACCGATCACTCCGAACACCAACATCTGACCGACGTCCCAGAGCTTGTTGTTCTGCGAGTAGGCGCCAGTGATGCAGAACACGACGATGAGCGCCATGAGGATCGAGTACGGAATGCGCAGCGCCCGCACGAACACCGGGATGAAGCCGATGTTGAGGATCACCAGCATGACGTTCGCGATGTAGAGGGAAGCGATGAGCCCCCAGACGAAGTCGGGGTTCTTCTCGAAGAGCAGCGGACCGGGACGGATGCCCCACATCATGAGGCCGCCCATCATGACGGCCGTCGTGGCCGAGCCCGGAATGCCGAGCGTCAGCATCGGCACCATGGCGCCAGCCGAGGCCGCATTGTTTGCCGACTCCGGCGCCGCCACGCCCTCGATGGCGCCGTGGCCGAACTCCTCGGGGTGCCGCGAGACCTTCTTCTCCAGCGCGTAGGCGAGGAACGACGCGATGGTGGGGCCGGCGCCGGGCAGCACGCCGATCACGAACCCTAGCACGGTGCCGCGAACGATCGCCCAGCGCGAGCGCGTCCAGTCGCTCAGGCGTGGGCAGCACGTCGCGCAGCCCGTAGCGCGCGTTGAGGACCTCCTGCCGGAGCGTCTGCTCAGCGCCGGCCAGGACCTCGCCGAGGCCGAAGAGGCCGATCGCCACGGGGAGGAAATCGACCCCGTCCAGCATCTCGTTGATACCGCCAGTGTAGCGGGCATCGCCCGAGATGATGTCGAAGCCGACCATGGAGAGCATCAGCCCCATCACCATGCTGATGTAGCCCTTGAGGGCGTTCTCGCCGGTGAGCCCGGTCACCGTGGTGAGCCCCAGCAGCATGAGCGCGAAAGTCTCGGGTGGGCCGAAGGAGAGCGCCCAGCGGGCCAGCAGCGGCGACATGCCCATCAGGAGCACGACGCCCATGGTGCCGGCCGACGAACGAGCCGAAGGTGGCGATGCCAAGGGCGGGGCCGGCCCGACCCTGCAGCGCCATCTGGTAGCCGTCGATGCACGTCACCACCGAGGCCGACTCGCCCGGCGTGTTGATGAGCACGGAGGTGATGGTGCCCCCGTACATGGAGCCCGCGTAGAGGGCGGCCAGCATGATGATCCCCGACGTGGGCGGCATCCCGAACGTCAGCGGCAGCAGCAGGGCGACGCCCGAGACGGGGCCGACTGCCGGGCAGCGCGCCTATGAGCGTGCCGAGGATCACGCCGGCCGCGGCCATGGCGAGGTTGAACGGCGTGAACGCGATCGAGAAGCCGAGGGCGAGGTTGGCGAAGAGATCCATCGCGGCTCAGAACCCCAGTACGCCGGTCGGGAACGGGACCCGCAGCCACCAGGCGAAGACCGCCCAGTTCGCCGCCGCGGTGGCGAGGGCGATGCCGACCGCCACCGGCCACGAGTGCCCCTCCAGCGCTTTCAGGATTCCGATCAGGAACAGCACGGTGCCCACCGCCATTCCCAGCCACGGCATGAGGATGACGAACACCACGCTGCCGCCGAGGACGCCCAGGAAGCGTACGGCGCCCCGGCCGTGCGGCACCCAGTCCTCCCCCGGTTCTGTCTCGCGGACGGCACGCACGAGCAGGAGCGCGGCCAGCATCGCCATGGCGAGACCCAGCCAGAACGGGAAGAAGCCGGAGCCGGGGCCGGTGGTGCTCCAGTAGGTATAGTTCCGGAGCGCGACCGCCGCGAACCAGACGCCGAACAACAGCAGGAGGACCGCGCCGACGCGGTCGGCTCGTCGCACGGGGACCTCTACTTCTTCTTCAGCGCCCCGAGGTCGCCCAGGGCCTTCTCGTACTTGCCGTTGAGTCCGTCCAGGTACTTGTTGGCCTCCTCGCCCGCCCACTGCACGGGGTGAGCAGGTTGCGCTTGATGTAACCGTCCTGCCACTTCTTGGTGTCGGTCACCTTCTTGAGCGTGTCGACCCACCACTTGACGGCCTCGGGCGTCATGCCGCCGGTGCCGACCACGCCGCGCATCTGCTCCCAGTAAGAACTCGTATCTCTTCTCGGCGAAGGTGGGCAGGTCGGGCGCGTCGGCCAGGCGCTGCTTGGCGGCCACGGCCAGGTTCCTGGCCTTCTTGGCCTCGACCTGGGCAACGATCTCGTTGGGGTTCTCCACGCCGGCGTCGACGTGCCCGCCCATCAGCGCGGTGGTGCACCTCGCCGCCCGAGTTGAACGGCACGTACTTCACCTTGATGCCGGCCGCCTGCTCAAGCAGGTAGGTGAAGATGTGGTCCTCGGAGTTGGTGCCGGTGCCGGCGACGGTGAGCTGGCCCGGGCGGGCTTTGGCGTCCTTCACGAAGTCCTCGATCGTCTGGTGCTTGGACTCCGATCGCACCGACAGCATCAGCTCGTCGATGGCCACGATCATGAGCATCGACATGGTCGCGGTGGTTGCCGGGCAGGCGGCCCTCGATCTTGGCCGAGACGATGGTGGGCGCCGCGCCCGCTACCGACGTGCGGGTCGCCCTTCTTGTTCAGGAGGTACGTGTAGCCGACGGCGCCGCTGCCGCCCGCGCGGTTGTTGACGTTGATGGGCACCGGCGACCACTTGTTCTCGTCGATGATCCCCACGATCGTGCGCATGAGGTTGTCGGTGCCCCCGCCGGGGGCGAACGGCACCACGACCTCGATGGGCCGGCTCGGGTACTTGCCCTGGCCGAAGGTGGCGGCGGGCAGGCCGGCGGCGGCCAGGAACGCGGCGGACTGGGTGGCGAAGGCGCGGCGTGTGAGCATCGGGTCGGTCCTCCTCAAATGATTCCCTGGTCTCGCAGTATGCGCTGCTCGGCTTCGCTGTAGCCGAGCTCGGTGAGCACGTCGGCGTTGTCCTGGCCCAGCAGCGGCGCCGGCCGATCGACGGCGCCCGGGCGTGTCGGAGAGCTTGACCGGCACGCCGAGCGCCTTGATGGGCCCGGCGCCGGGATGCACGAGGTCGACGACCATCTTGCGGGCCAGCGCGTGCGGGATCGGCGAGCGCCTCCGGATACGTGTTGATCGGTCCGGCGGGGACGGCGGCCGCGTCGAGCCGCCCCAGCCAGTGGGCTCGGGTCTGCTTGGCCGTGGTCCGCTCGATCTCGGCGACGAGCGCCTCACGGTGGCGCATGCGATCGCGCCGACCAGTGAAGCGGACGTCGGTGGCCAGCTCGGGCCGGTCGATCGCCCGGCAGAACGCCTCGAAGAGCTTGTCGTTGTTGGCGCCCACCGTGAACCAGCCGTCGCTGGCTCGCAGCGCCTGGTACGGCGCGGCCAGGCGGTGCGCGGAGCCGAGCGGCTTCGGCGCCCGGCCGGTCACCCAGTACTCGGTCGACTCCCACACGGTCAGCGACAGCGCGGCTTCCAGCAGCGAGGTGTCGACCAGCTGGCCCTCGCCGGTGCGCTCGCGGTGCTCGAGCGCGCACAGCACACCGTAGGCGCCGAACAGGCCGGCCGACAGGTCGCTGACGGGGAGCCCGGCCTTGGCCGGCGGGCCCTCCTCGTCGCCGGTCACGCTGATGATGCCGCTCATGCCCTGCGCGATCAGATCGTAACCGCCGCGGCTTGCGTAGGGCCCGGTGCCGCCGAACCCCGAGATGGAGCAGTAGATCAGCCGGGGGTTGATCGCGCGCAGCGTGTCGTAGTCGACGCCGAGTCGGGCGGCGGCGCCGGGCCGGTAATTCTGCACGAAAACGTCGGCCGTCTTCACCAGCCGGTGGATGATCTCCACGCCGGCCGGCTGCTTGAGATCCACGGTGATCCCGCGCTTGCTGCGGTTGATCGTCGTGAAGGTGCCGCTGTGGCCGTTCTTGCTGGCCGAGCCGCGCCGCATGTCCTCGCCGGTGGGCGGCTCCACCTTGATGACGTCGGCCCCCATGTCGGCCAGGTTCATCGAACAGAACGGGGCGGCCATGGCCTGCGTGAGGTCGATCACCCGGAGGCCGGCCAGCGCCTTCATGCGCGGTAGTCCGTCTGCCACAGCTCGAGGTACTCGCGGGCGTTGCGGCGGATGTCGTCCAGCTCCGCCTCGTTCATCTGGCGCACGGGCCGGGCCGGCACGCCCATGACCAGCGTGCCGGCGGCCACGACCTTGCCCGGCGCCACCACGGCGCCGGCGCCCACCTGGGCGTTGTCCTCGATGACGGCTCCGGTCAGCACGATGGCGCCGATGCCGATGCGCACGTTGTTGCCAATGGTGCACGCGTGGACGACGGCGCGATGGCCCACGGTGACGCCCTCGCCGATGAGACAGGGCACATTGGGCTCGACGTGCACCACCGAGTTGTCCTGCACGTTGGTGTTGCGGCCGATGCGGATGTACTGGCCCTCGTCGCCGCGCACGACGGTGAACGGCCAGATGCTCACGCCCTCGGCCAGCTCGACGTTGCCGATGACCAGCGCGGCCGGATCGACCCAGGCGCCCGGATGGACGCGCGGCGTGTGGCCGGCGACCGCACGGATCGTCACGCCACCACCCGGTCGGCGCGCAGCGTGGCGATCTCGGCCTCGGCCAGCCCCAGCTCGCGCAGGATCGCCTCGGTGTCCTCGCCCAGCGCCGGCGCCACCTTGGCCATGACCGGAGGCGTGCGCGACATCTTCACCGGATTGCCCAGCCCCTTCACGCGGCCGAGCTTGGGGTGCGTCAGCTCCTGCACCATGCCGCGCGCTCGTGCGTGCGGATCGTCGAGCGCCTCCGGCACGGTGTAGATCGGGCCGGCCGGTACGCCGGCCGCCTCGCACTTCGTCAGCCAGTGCGCCCGCGGATGGCCGATCGTGACCGCCTCGATCAGCGGCTCCAGCGCCGCGCGGTTCTCCAGGCGGTGGGCGACGTTGTCGAAGCGCGGGTCGCTCACGAGGTGGTCGAGCCCCAGCAGTGCGCAGAAGCGAGGAAACAGGTTGTTGTTGGCGGCGCCGACCGTGAAGTGGCCGTCGCTGGCCCGGAACGCCTGGTAGGGCGCGTTCAGCCGGTGCGCCGTTCCCAGGCCGCGCGGCACCTGGCCCGTGAACCAGTACTCGGTGGCCTCCCAGGCCGAGAGCGCCAGGCCGGCCTCGAAGAGCGAGGTGTCGACGAGCTGGCCGCGCCCCGTCACGTGCCGTGCGCGCAGCGCGCACAGAATGCCGAACACGCCGAACAGTCCGGCGCCGAGATCGGTGATGGGAACTCCTACCTTGACGGGCGCGCCGCCCTCGCTGCCCGTCGCGCTCATGATCCCGCTCATGCCCTGGGCGATCAGATCGTAGCCGCCGCGGTCGGCGTAGGGTCCGGTCTGGCCGAAGCCGGAGATCGAGCAGTAGATCAGGCGCGGGTTGATAGCCGCCAGCGTGGAGTAGTCGACGCCCAGTCGACGCGCCACCCCCGGCCGATAGTTCTCGATCAAGATATCGGCGGTCGCCACGAGCTTCTTCAAGATGGCGGCGCCACGCGGCTGCTTGAGGTCGAGCACCATCCCGCGCTTGTTGCGGTTGACGGCGAGGAACGGCGCCGACACGCCGGGCGCCAGCTCCAGGTCCATGCCGCGCGTGTTCTCGCCGCCCGGCGGCTCGATCTTGATGACGTCGGCGCCCATGTCGGCCAGGAGCATCGCGCAGAACGGTCCGGCCATGACCTGCGTCTGGTCCAGAACGCGCAGGCCGTCAAGCGCGCGGGGCGGCGGAGTCACCATGCGGCCGACATGGTAACCCAGCTCGCGTCGCGCACGTGACAGTGTTGCCGGCGCGGACGGTGGCCGGGCGTACAGCCCTGACACTCGATGCGCGACACACTTGAATTCTCGCGTGGCGTTCGGCGGCACGCCGATTGCTGACCGTCGCGACTCATGGACTGGTTCACCGGACCGTGGCTCGTGGCTGGGTTCGTAGCGGTCGTCGTGGTCGGCGTCCTGATCGTGGCCGGTGTGCGCTACCTGGAGGCCCAGAGCCGGTACGACGACGAGGCTACCCGACTGCAGCAGGCGCTCATCGAGCCGCTGGCCCGCGAGCCCGGGCTGACCGGCAGCACCGTGCTTCCACTCGTCACGATGCCGCTGCACGGCCTGGTCCGGGTGGAGCTGACCGGTTGGGTGCCCTCGCCCGCGGTCCGTGACGCCGCGGCCCGAGTCGTCGAGCGCGAGTCGGCGCGGCTCGGCCGGCGCGTCCGGGTGGTGAACCGCCTGGCGCTCATGAGCCCCGGGATCGTCCGCCCCGCCTGAGTCGCCGTTCCCTGTGGATCGGTGGTAACGTCTGCGGCATCCCGCTGGCGCACCGACGCCCGGGGAAGGAGCCGCCCATGGCTGACACCGTCCGCCTCGTCGAGTACTTCTATGTGATGGCGCCCCAGAAGCCCGGAGTGGGCGCCGCCCTCCTGGCCGAGCTCCACCGGGCCAGCGTCAACCTCCTGGCATTCTCGGGGTTCCCGAGTGGCCGGACCGCCCAGGTCGATTTCATCCCGGAGGATCCGACGGCGTTCCGCGCCGTCGCCCGCAAGGCCAAGTGGAAGGTGACCGGTCCCAAGCGCGCCTTGCTGATCTCCGGCGACGACCGGCCCGGCGTGATCGGCGAGATGATGCAACGACTGGCCGACGCCAAGATCAACGTGACCGCGCTCGACGCGGTGTGCGCGGGGGCCGGTCGCTACGGCGCCATTCTCTGGGTGGCGCCGCGCGACGTCAGCAAGGCCGCGCGCACGCTGGGGGCCGCGTGATGCGCCTGGCTCTGCATACCTGGACGCTCGACTCGACCCCGCTGACCGACGCGCTCCGGATCGCCAAGGCCACGGGCTGGGACGGCGTGGAGCTGCGCCGCCTCGACTTCCGCCGGGCCGAGGAGTCGGGCCGGCCGGCCGATTCCGTGCTGGATCTGGTCCGGGCCAGCGGCCTGCCGGTGGCGTGCGTCGGCGTGGAGTTCGGCTGGATGTGGACCGACGGTGCCGAGCGGGCGCGCCTGCTGACCGTCTTCGACGAGCAGTGCCGGCGGGCGGCGGCCCTCGGCTGCGACACGGTGATGAGCCCTGTCGACAAGGACCGTGGCGACGTGGCTCGCGCGGCCACGAGCGTGCGCGAGGTCGGTGACATCGCCGCCCGCCACGGCGTGCGGCTGGCGGTCGAGTTCAACTCGCAGTGCGAGCAGCTCAACACGCTGGAGCGCGCCCGCGAGGTGCTGGGCCGGGCCGGCCACGCGAGCTGCGGCCTGCTGCTCGACGCCTATCACCTGGGCCGCAGCGGCGCCACGCTGAAGAATGTCGAGGACGTGGCGCCCAGCGAGATCGTCTACGTGCAGTTCAGCGACCCACCCCGCACCGGCCTGGAGCCGGGCAAGGTGCTCGACCGGTTACCGCCGGGGCAGGGGTCGTTCTGGTTCCGCGAGTTCTTCGCGCTGATGGCGGCCAAGGGCTACCCGGGTTTCGCTTCCTACGAGGCGCCGAACGAGCGGGCGTGGAAGCGTGACCCAGCCGAGGTGTCCCGCGAGGCGATCGAGGCCAGCCGGGCGGTGCTGCCGCGATGACCTACGACTACCGCGCCCACTTCGGCGAGGTCACGCTGACGCAAGACCTCATGTCGCGCCGCGACGAGCGGCGCTGGCGGCTGACGCCGGCCCCCGCCACCGGCGAGCACCACGACATCGTGCTCTACCTGGGCTGCAACGTGCTCCGCACCTCGCACATGGTGCAGACGGTCACCGCGATCTTCGACCTCCTGGGCCTCGACTACGTTGCCGTCGGCGGGCCCAGCTACTGCTGCGGCATCGTCCACCACACTCAGGGCGACACCGCGGCCGCCCGCGGCATGAGCGAGGGCACGATCCGGCTGTTCGAGCGGTTCTCGCCCCGCGAGGTCGTCATGTGGTGCCCATCGTGCATCTATTTCTACGACGAGGTCCAGCAGCTCACGCTGCCCTTCCCGTTCCGCCAGGCCGCCGAGTTCCTGGTCGAGCACCTCCCGGCGCTGCGCTTCACGCGCGAGGTCCGGCAGCGCGTGGCGCTGCACTACCACGTGCAGAACGACTCGCGCCGGCGCGAGGGCAACGCCGGCCGCACGCTGCTGGAGGCCGTGCCCGGGCTGACCTTCCTGGCGGTCGAGCCGGAGCCGCGCTTTGGCCGTATCTGCACGGCCGGCGTGCAGCAGGAGCTCGGCCGGCCGGTCTGGGACGGCCTCGTGGAGGACGAGATCGCGCGCGCCCACGGGGCTGGCGCCGACACGCTGGCGACCATCTACCACGGCTGTCAGCGGCTGCTGTGCGGCTTCGAGGCCCGGGCCCCGCTGGCCATCGAGCACTATCTGTCGGTGTTCGCGCGCGGCCTCGGCATCGAGTTCGAGGACACCTACAAGCGCTGGATGCTGTCTGGCGATCCCGAGGCCATCATGGCCGACGCCGCGCCGTGCATGGAGGCCAACGGGATCGACGCCGGTGCTGCTCGCGCGTTCGTCGAGCGGACGTTCGTGCCGCTCCGCCGGCCGGTGTCTGCCGACGGGGCGGTGCCGTCCTAGCCGACTCCGTGCATCTCGGACTCATCGGTGGGATCGGCCCCGCCGCCACCGAGTTCTACTACCGCCACCTCGTCCGCGCGCACGCCGCCGCTGGCCGTCCGCTGGAGCTGACCATCGCCCAGGCGGAGGTCCGCGACCTCGTGCAGAGCATGGCCGACGGGGCACCCGACCGGCAGGCGCGCATCTTCCTGCGGCTGGTCGAGCGGCTGCGGGCCGCCGGGGCCGAGGCGGCGGCGGTGACGTCGATCTCCGGTCACTTCTGCATCCGCGAGCTGCAGGCGCTGTCGCCCCTGCCGCTGATCAGCGTCATTCCCGCGCTCGAGGCGGAGCTGGTACGGCGCGGCCTGCGC
Organism: uncultured Candidatus Rokubacteria bacterium; assembly: GCA_963827505.1. Taxonomy (GTDB): domain Bacteria; phylum Methylomirabilota; class Methylomirabilia; order Rokubacteriales; family CSP1-6; genus AR5. The sequence goes on from CAWHBD010000003.1 coordinate 927,165, forward strand.
CGAGTGGGGCTGCTGGGGACCCGGGTCGTGATGAGCTCGCGCATCTACGGCGGTCTCACCGCGGTCGAGACCGTCGTGCCCCCGGGGGCCGCCTTCGACACCACCCACAACGACTACATCGCCATGGCCACGGCCGCCGAGGCCGACGATGGACAGCGTCAGCGGCTGTTCGCCATCGGCCGTGATCTCTGTCGCACGCAGGGGGCCGAGGCCGTCGTGCTGGCCGGCACCGACCTCTTCCTGGCCTTCGAGGGGCGTGACTGCGGATTCCCGGCGATCGATAGCGCGCGCGTCCACGTCGACGCGCTGGCCCACGCGTCGATGGGCGAGGCCTGACGCTGCCCGGACCTGCCGCGCTGACGGAGTGAGGAGACGACATGAGCGAGAGCAAGCTGTACCACGACGGGTCGCGACGGCTGCAGGATCGCTTCGACACCCGGCGGCTGGCCGACCGGATGGAGGAGGTCATCGCTCACGACGTCTTCACCGACGCCGATCGTGAGTTCATCGAGAGCCGGACGATGTTCTTCCTGGCCACCGCGGATGCCGAGGGGCGGCCGGACTGCTCGTACAAGGGCGGGCGGCCCGGGTTCGTGCGCGTGGTGGGACCGGGCACGCTCGCGTTTCCCAGCTATGACGGCAACGGCATGTTCAAGAGCCTGGGCAACATCCTCGTCAATCCGCACGTCGGCCTGCTCTTCGTCGACTTCGAGAATCCCCGGCGCCTGCGGGTCAACGGGCGGGCGTCCGTGCACGAGGACGATCCGCTGCTCGCCGAGCTCGTCGGCGCTCAGCTGATCGTGCGCGTGCAGGTGGAGGCGGCCTTCCCGAACTGTCCTCGCTACATCCACCGGATGCAGGTCGTCGAGGAGTCGTCCTACGCGCCGTGCGAAGGGCACACGCCGCCGATCCCGGAGTGGAAGACGCGCCCGATGTTCCGGGAGGTGCTGCCGCCCACCGACCCCGCCCATGGGAGCGCGCGATGACGCGAGCGGGGATCCTGACGTTGGCGCTGGCCGCGCTGCTGGCGACCGGCTGTGCGGGGCGCATGGCCACCGCCGGCCGCGGCGGCCAGCCGTTCAACGTGGTCGAGACCGGCATCCCCGAGCTGCAGAAGGCGCTCGCCGACGGTCGGGTGACCTCGCGCCAGCTCGTGCTCGAGTACCTGACGCGGATCGCGCTGTACGAGGACCAGCTCAAGGCGATCATCATCGTCAACCCGCGGGTGCTCGAGGAGGCCGACGCCCTCGATCGCGAGCGCAGCCAGGGCCGGGTGCGGGGGCCCCTGCACGGCATCCCCGTCGCGCTCAAGGACAACATCCACACGACCGACATGCCGACCACCGGCGGCGCCGTCGCCTTCGAGGGCTTCCGGCCATCGTACGAGGCGACGCTCACGCGCCACCTGCGGGCCGGCGGTGCCATCATCATCGCCAAGACCGTGCTGACGGAGCTGGCCAACTGGGTGGCGGGCGCGCCCACGCCGATGCCGGCCAACTACAGCGGCCTGGCCGGGTACGGCTTCAACCCCTACGACCCGCGGCGCGACCCTCGCGCGGGCAACGACGACGGGCGGGTCGCGCTGGCCACGGGCGGGTCCAGCTCGGGCATTGGCACCGCCGCCAGCTTCTGGGCGGCCAACGTGGGAACGGAGACCTCCGGTTCGATCCTGAGCCCGGCCAACCAGACGATGCTGGTCGGCATCAAGCCCACCATGGGGCGCCGTTCGGGGTGAGCTTCGCGGGCACCGCGTGCAGCGAGCCGCGCCTGATCGAGCTCGGCTACGCGTTCGAGCAGGCGACGAAGCGCCGCGTGCCGCCGCCGTCGACACCCTGATCCGGCCGCGGAAGCGACGCCCCCGTCAGGAGCGGAACCGGGGGATGACCTCGTCGCCGAAGCGGCCCATCGAGTCCAGCACGCGCGCGTGGGGCAGATCGCCGGTGGCCATCTGGCAGAGCACGTGATGCACGCCGGCGTCGCGGAGCTCGGCGATCTGCTCGGCCACGCGGCGCTCGGTACCGTAGAGCGCCATCTCGGCCAGCGCGTGGCGCACGCCGTCCTCGTCGGTGACCCGGGGGTCGTTCCACGGGTTGACGCGTGAGACGTCGACCGTGAAGCCGGGCGGGTTGTGCGTCGCCCGCGCGTGCACCATGTGATGACGGGTGCCGCGCAGCGCCGCCGCCAGCTCGTCCTCGGCCCGGGCCTGGCTCTCGGCAACGTGCACGAAACGCCACAGCGCCGCCTGCGCGCGCAGGCGCCGCCGGGCGACGTCATCGAGGCCGCTCTCGGCCAGGCCCGCCTCGTAGAGCGCCAGCCGCTCCGGCACCCGGGCCAGCGGCAGTCGCGCCATCAGCATGGGCGCCCCGAGCCGGCCGCACTCCCGCACCGAGCTCGCCGACGAGGCGGCGCGCCACACGGGTGGGTGGGGCCGCTGCCGGGGCCGCGGACGGAGCGCGGGCAGGCTGAGCTGGTAGAACTTGCCGTGGTGGACGAGCGGCGCCTCCGTCCAGGCCCGCACCATCACCTCGAGCGTCTCGGCCATGCGCGCGCGGCTGTCGTCGCTGCGCAGCCCGTAGCCGACGAACTCGTATTCGTTGTAGTTGGTCCCGTGGCCGACGCCGACGTCGAGCCGGCCGCCCGAGAGGTTGTCGAGCAGCGCCAGCTGGGTGGCCAGCCGGATCGGATGGCGGAGCGCGAGCTGCAGAACGGCGAAGCCGATCCGGATGCGCGAGGTACGGGCGGCCACCACGCTGGCAAACGGGATGGGATCGCAGTACACGCTCTCCCCGGTGAAGTTGTGCTCGGTGAGCCAGATGCCGTCGAAGCCGGCCGTCTCGGCGAAGCAGGCCTGCGCGACTGCCGCGTCGATGGCGGCGGCGTCCTCGTCGGGCGTGGGGGAGAGCCCCAGGGTCAGCCAGCCGAACTGCATCGTGCGCGCAGTATGGCGGTCGCAGCGGGGCAGAGCAAGACCGCCCGGGTGGGCTATCCTGTCGCCCGGACGCAGGAGGCGGCCATGAAGATCACGAAGGTCGAGGCGTTTCACGTGGACTGGGGTGGCGGGAGGAGCCGGAGCGCGTGGGTGCGCATCGGTACCGACGCCGGCGTGACCGGGCTCGGCGAGGCGAGCCCGATGGTGCACGGCAACGCCTCGCTCGAGATCATCGCCAGCGCGTTCACGCCGATGCTGCTCGGCGCCGACCCGCTGGAGGCGCGCGTGATCCAGGACCAGCTCTTCCACCAGCACATCAAGGTGGGCCCGGAGGGCGCCTATGCGGGCGCGCTGGCCGCCATCGACATCGCGCTGTGGGACCTCAAGGGCCGAGCGCTCGGCCAGCCGGTGTGGAAACTGCTCGGCGGCGCCTGGCGGCGCGAGCTGCCGTTCTACGCCTCGATCGGCGGCAACGGGCAGCGCACCGTGGACGAGGTGTGCCGCGTCGTCGAGGACTGGCTGAAGATCGGTCCCGTCCAGGTGAAGATCCGCTTCGACGCCGACAAGACCCGGCGCGACGTCGACCTGGCCGGTGACATCGCCAAGGCGTGGGCGGTACGCAAGCTGGTCGGCGAGGACTTCCCGCTCGCCTTCGACGCCAACAACGGCTATTCCGTGCAGGGCGCCATCCGCGTCGGCCGCGCCCTGGAGGAGCTCGGCTACCTGTGGTTCGAGGAGCCGGTGCAGCACTATCACGTCGAGAGCTTCGCCAAGGTGGCCGCCGCGCTGGACATCGCCGTCTCGGCCGGCGAGCAGGAGTACACGCTGCAGGGGATCAAGCGACTCATCGAGGCCGGCGTCGACATCGTGCAGCCGGACATCGTGAAGACGGGCGGCTTCACCGGCCTGGCCGACATGGCGGCGCTGGCCCGCGCCTACGGTGTCGACCTCGTTCCTCATCAGACCCAGCCCACCATCGGCCACACCGCCAACCTGCACTTCGTGGCCTCGCTGACCCACTCGCACCACCCCGCCGAGTACAACGGGCCGCGCGACGTCCAGGACGTCGTGTTCAAGACGCCGGTGCGGCCGGTCAACGGCAAGTTCGTGCTGTCCGACCACCCCGGGCTGGGGCTGGAGATCGACGACGCTCAGCTGAACAAGCGCATGATCCGCTGGACCTCGTCGGCCGCCGGCTCCTGAGGGTCGGGCGGGTCACTCGGGCGGCCTGCCGTTCAGGGCCACCGGATCACGGAGCCGCGCAAGCATGCGATTCGGTGGGTGTCTTTGCGGGCACCGGCCCGGTCTCGACGTCGCATGGCAGGTTCGTTCGGCGCCTCGACTATCCTGAAAGTTGCTGCCATATCACCACGCCAGAAGGGAGCTCCCATGATCCTCCACCGCCTGGCCCGGGCTGCCATCGCCTGCGCTGTGATCCTCGGCGTCGTCGCCGCGCTATCGCCAGCCCTGGCGGTTCCGCCGCCACGGAGCGAGGAGGAGGTCAAGCGGGAGATGGCGGGGCTGGCCTGGCAGCGGGGCCCCGCCGACGGGCGCATCGGCACCGTCGCGACCCTCAAGATCGAGGAGGGCAAGGCGTTCCTCGACGGGCCCAACACGCGCCGCTTTCTCGAGCTCAACGGCAACCCGCCTCGCGACAACCGGTACACCCTGGTGGCGATGGAGTCTGGCTGGTTCGCGGTCTTCTTCTTCGAGGACGCCGGCTACGTGAAGGACGACGAGAAGCTGGACGCCGACGCGCTGCTGGCCTCGATGAAGCAGAGCGACGGGCCGGCCAACGAGGAGCGCAAGCGGTTCGGGATGTCGGCGATCCACACCGTCGGCTGGCACGTGGCGCCCCACTACGACCTCGCCTCCAAGCGCCTGGAGTGGGGCATCCGCCTGCGCGGCGAGGGTGACGTGCCGATCGTGAACTACACGATCCGCCTGCTCGGACGCCGCGGGGTCATGCACGCCACGCTGGTGTCCGATCCCGAGCGCCTCGACCGCGACATTGCGGAGTTCAAGACGACGCTGGGCGGCTACGACTTCGCCAGCGGCGAGCGCTACGCGGAGTTCCGGGCCGGTGATCGCATTGCGGAGTACGGTCTGGCGGCGCTGGTCCTGGGCGGGGCGGCGGCGGTGGCCACCAAGAGCGGCTTCGGCAAGGCCATCGGGAAGTTCGTCGTCGTCGGCGTCGCCGCCCTCGGCTCCGCCGCGCTGGCGCTCTACCGCCGCCTGACCCGGCGCAGCTGAGCGGCGCCGGCGCCCTCTCGGTGAGCGACTACGCGATCTGGGTCCTCGCCCTCGTCCTGTACGTGGGCGACGCCGCCCGCGTCTTGTCGCCGCGCCAGCTCCTCCTCGTCGAGGCCGGCCGCGGCCGGCTGGTGCCGGGCTTCGGTGAGCACACCTTCTCGACCGCCGGCCGCAGCCTTGTCTTCGGACCCGTGCACCTGCCCCATCGCGGCGTATTCGTCGCCTCCTGGAGCACCGCGTGGCGGGACGGCGCCGCGCTCCAGGCCACGCTGCGGTCGATCGAGGAGCTGCGAGGCGCGCTCACCGTCCTGCGGCCGCTCGTCGGCCTGGTCTTTGCCCTGCTGTTCGTGGTCGGGCCGGTGCTGACGTGGACGCTCGGTCCCGACGCCGCCGTGCTGTCCACGGCGATCGTGCTGTACCCCTCGATCGCGCTCACGATCGGCGCCCTGTGGTGGAAGCGGCGTGACCTGCGGCTGAGCGCCGGCCGCTCGGCCTGGCTGAGCGTGGAGATGCTGGTGTGCCCGGCGTTTCTGCCCAACCTCGTGCGCAAGATCACCGCGGCCCAGCCCGTCGACGCCGACGGCGCCCAGGTCCTGGCCGCGACCGCGCCGCCCGAGGTCCGCGAGGAGTTTCTGGTCCGGCTGGCGGTCCGGACCGAGGCTCTCATCGACGAGGCGGGCGACGACGAGACCGGGCGCCAGCAGCTGCGCGCGTACCTCGCCACCGTGCGGGCCGCCCGGTGATCCTGGCGCTCATCGCCGTGAACGTCGCGGTGAGCCTGGCCGGCTTCCGGGCGCTCCAGGAGGAGGGCCGCGGCCGCGCGTTCCTGTTCATCCCGCACGAGGTCGCGCGGGGCGCGAACGGCCTCGGCATGCTGCTCGCGCACTTCGCACACGGTGGGTTCCTGCACCTGCTGCTCAACATGTACGGTCTCTACTCGTTCGGGGCGCCCGTGCTCGACGCCCTCGGGCCGGCGCGATTCCTGATCGTGTACGTGGCCTCCGGTGTCGGCTCGGACCTGGTCGTCTTCGCGCTGCACAAGGACGATCCGACCTACCGCTGCCTCGGCGCCAGCGGCAGCGTGTTCGGGATCGTGATGGCGGCGGTCCTGCTCGATCCGACCACCTCGATCGCGCTGATCTTCGTGCCGATCCCGATCCCGGGCCCCGTCTTCATGCTGGGCTACGCGATCGTCGCCGTGTTCCTGATCAAGCGGGGGAACCGGGGCGGGATCAGCCACGAGGGGCACCTGGGGGGCGCGGTGGTGGGCGCCGCCGTCACCGGGCTGCTGGCGCCCCACGGTCTCGGCCCGCTGCTACGCTGGCTGGCGCAGTGGCGGTGAGGGCGGGCACTCAGCCGAGCACGGTCTCCAGCGCCGTGATCGGCTCGCCGACGGCCTGGGCCACCGCCGGGTGCACGTGGCGGCCGCGCCAGACGTTCACACCCTTGGCGAGCGCGGGGTCGCGTCGCACCGCCGCCGCCACGCCCCGCGAGGCCAGCTCCAGCACGTAGGGCAGGGTCGCGTTGGTGAGCGCGAAGGTGGAGGTGCGCGGCACCAGCGCCGGCATGTTCGCCACCCCGTAGTGCACGACGCCGGAGACGACGTAGGTCGGGTCGAGCAGCGTCGTCGCGTGGATGGTCTCGATGCTGCCGCCCTGGTCGACCGCCACGTCGACGATGACCGAGCCCTCCTTCATGGTCGCCACCATCTCGCGCGTGACCAGCACCGGCGCCCGCGCTCCCGCCACCAGCACGGCGCCGACGAGGAGGTCGGCGCGGCGCAGCACCTGGTCGATGTTGAAGGCGTTGGACATGAGCGTGATCACCCGGCCGTGGAAGAGATCGTCGACGGCGCGCAGCCGATCGAGATTGATGTCGAGGATCGAGATGTCGGCGCCGAGGCCGAGCGCGATGCGGGCGGCGTTGATGCCGACGGTGCCGGCGCCGAGCACGACCACGTTGCCTGGCGGCACCCCCGGCACGCCGGCCAGCAGGATGCCGCGGCCGCCGTGGGCCTTGGCCAGGTAGAAGGCGCCCTCCTGGACGGCGAGGCGGCCGGCCACCTCGCTCATCGGCGCCAGCAGCGGCAGGCTGCCGTCGGCGCGCTGGACGGTCTCGTAGGCGATCGCGATCACGTCGGCGGCCTGCAGGGCCCGCGCCAGCTCCGGCACCGCCGCCAGATGCAGGTAGGTGAACAGCACCTGGCCGGCGCGCAGGCGGGGATACTCCTCGGGCAGCGGCTCCTTCACCTTGAGAATCAGCTCGGCCTGCGCCCACACCTCGGCGACCGTCACCGCGGCGGCGCCCTCGCGCGTGTATTCCTCGTCGCGGATGCTGCTGCCGCCGCCGGCGCCCCGCTCGACGACCACGCGATGGCCGGCCGCCACCAATGCCCGGACGCCGGCCGGCGTGAGCGCCACCCGCTCCTCGCCCGGCTTGATCTCGCGCGGGACGCCGACGATCACGACGTCGCCGGCCGGCCGAGCGCCCGGCCGAAGAAGCGGGCCAGGCGCGCCTCGAAGCCCGCGCCCAGCTCGCCGTGGCGGCCGCGCTCCGTGAAATCGAACTCGGCGCCGGGGTTGCCGGCCAGCGCGGCGCGCAGCCGCTCGGCGTGGCCGAAGGGGATCTGCTCGTCGGCACGGCTGTGGGCGAGCAGCACCGGCACCGTCAGCCGGGCCGCGGCCTCGACCGGCGACGGCCGCGTGATGTCGGCGCGGAAGACCAGACGCGACCACAGCAGCATCGCCTCGACGAACGGGTACCGAGCCAGCCACATCCAGCCGTACACCTCGCGCCCGAGGGTGCGCAGGTCGGCGAACGGCGCGTAGGCGGCCACGGCCCGGATCCGCGAATCCTCGGCGGCGGTGAGCAGGGCGACGGCACCGCCGAACGAGAAGCCGAACACGCCGATCGCGCGGGCGCCGCGCGACTCCAGGAAGTCGAGCATGCGCCGGAGGTCGTCGCGCTCCCGGTGGCCGAGCGTGGTGGCCCCACCCTCGCTGTCACCGAAGTAACGCTGGTCGACCAGCAGGGTGGCGAACTGCGAGGTCAGGCCGGCGGCGATCGGCAGCAGGTCGGCCTTCTCGGCCGGGTAGCCGTGCAGGAGGACCAGCGCGGGCGCGTCCGGGTTGGGCAGGAACCATCCGGCCAGCCGCACGCCGTCGCCGGCTCGGATGGCGACGCGCTCGACCGGGAGGCGATAGTCGTCGGGGCTCAGCGCGACCGTCAGCCGCGGCGGCCGTACGGCGAGCGCGAAGCTGGCCAGGCTGGCCACCAGCAGGCCGGCCACGACCAGGCCCGCGTAGAGCGTCAGCTTCACCTCACGCTCCCCGAACGATCACGCCGGCCGGAGCGTGTAGGTCCAGCACTCGCCCTCGAGCAGAACCGTTCCGTCCTGGTTGGTGATCGTCGCGCGAAGCTGGCACACGGGCTTGTCGGGCTTGAGCGAGACGACCTCGATCTCCGCCGTCAGCGTGTCGCCGAGGTAGGTGGGCGCCTTGTAGGTCAGCGTCTGGCTCAGGAAGACGGTGCCGCCGCCGGGCATGTCCATGGCCACCAGTGCGTTCAGCATCCCGCTGGCGATCCCGCCCTGGGCCACCAGGCGGCCGAAGCGCGTGCGGGCGGCGAAGTCGGCGTCGAAGTGCAGCGGGTTGCGATCGCCGGTGATCTGCGCGTAGAGCTCGACCTCGCGCGCGGTGACGGTCTGCGTGCGCCGGGCGCGCTGGCCGACGTGCAGGCCGAGGGGACCGATGGGCTCCATGGGCTGGGCGCGACGGCCTAGCCGTCGCGCCAGACCTCCTGCATGCGGCCGAAGTTGTAGATGGACTGGTGCGGGATCATGTTCTTCACGTGCGGCCACATCGCGAAGTGGTCCATCCGCCAGTCCAGCACGGGCCGGGCGGCGTCCTCCTCGATCTTCTTCTGGATCGCCCACACCAGCGCCAGCCGCTTCTTGTGGTCGATCTCCTGCGACTGGGTCTCGATCATCTTCATGACCTGCTCGTTGCGGTCCCGATCGTCGACGTCTCATGGATCGCGAAGCCGGGCGACAGGTCCTCGCGCAGCATCACGTTGAGGGAGCCACCCATCTTCGGGGTGGGGCCGGTTGCCGTCTGGCTCTCGGCCGTCCGAAGAGCCAGCGTGCCGGTGAGGCCGGCCGCCACGACGAGGACCGCAACTACGGGACGGAGCGATCGACGCATCAAGGAAATCTCCTCTTGGGTTGTCCATGGCGACCGTGCTTTCAGCATACCGCGGGGACGGTGTTCCCGGCCTCGAGGCGCCCGGACCGCGCGCAGGCGGGGCCGATGGCTCATGGCTCGCGCAGGAGCTGGCGGGCGATGACGAGCCGCTGGATCTGACTCGTGCCCTCGAAGATCGGATAGACCCGGGCGTCCCGGTACAGCCGCTCGATCGGGAAGTCGCTCACGTAGCCGGAGGCGCCGTGGATCTGCACGGCATCGCTGGTGACTCTTACCGCCGTCTCCGCGGCCATCAGCTTGGCCTCGGCGGCGGCACGGGCGAGCGGGCGGCCGTGGTCCTTCAGGAGCGCGGCGCGCCGCACGAGCAGGCGCACGCCCTCGACCTGCGCCGACATGTCGGCGAGCATGAACTGGATCGCTTGTAGATCAGCGATGGGCCGGCCGAACGCCACGCGGGTCTTCGCGTAGGCGACGGCGGCGTCGAGCGCGGCCTGGGCGACGCCGAGGGCCTGGGCGGCGATGCCGATGCGGCCGATGTTGAGCGACTCCATGGCGCGCTTGAAGCCGCCCTGCTCGCTGCCGAGCAGCGCGTCGCGAGGGATGCGGCAGTCGGCGAAGACCAGCTCGCCAGTGCCGACGCCACGCAGCCCCATCACGTGGTCCTGGCCGCCGCGCTGGAAGCCGGGCGCCCCCGGCTCGACGAGGAACATCGCGATCCCGTCGCGGCCCCGGCTACGGTCGGTCGTGGCGACGACCACGGCCAGGTCACACACGGTGGCCGCGGTGATGAATCGCTTCGTTCCGTTCAGCACCCAGCCGTCGGCGGTGGCGCGGGCCGTGGTCGTCAGGCCGGCGACGTCGGAGCCGCCGCCCGGTTCCGTCTGCGCGATGGCGCAGATTGCCTCGCCGCGAGCCATGGCCGGCAGCCAGCGACGGCGCTGGGCCTCACTGCCATGGGTCAGGAGCAGCTCGCTCAGGATGGTGCAGAGCAGCTGGCCGTGGGCGACCGCGGCCGAGCCTCGCGCGAGCTCCTCCTGGCAGAGCGTCCAGGTGAGCGTGTCAACGCCGGCCCCGCCGTACGTCGCGGGCAGCGTCATGCCGAGCAGGCCGAGGTCGGCCAGGCGCCGGTAGAGATCGCGCGGAAACTCGTCCGTGCGATCGATCTCGGCGGCGCGCGCGGCCACCTCCTTGTCGGCGAAGGCGCGGACGGTCTCGGCGGCCAGGCGCTGAGCGTCGGTGAGGTCGAGGTCCATGCGCCCGTGGCCGACTCAGATCACGCCGTCGTCCTTCAGCCTGGCCAGGTCGTCAGCGCTGAGCCCGAGCACCTTGCCCAGGATCTCGGCGTTGTGCTGGCCCAGGAGCGGGGCATGGGTGACCGCGGTCGACGAGGCCGAGAGGCGGATGGGGTTGCCCGGCACGGGCATCCGCCCGCGCACGGGATGCTCGACGTCGACGATCATGCCGCGCCCGCGCAGGTGCTCGTTCGACATCACCTCGCCCGAGTCGAGGACGGCGCCGCAGGGGACACCGGCGCTGCCGAGCAGCGCCATCACCTCGTGCTTGGTGCGCTTCCCCGTCCAGCTCTCGACGAGCGCATCCAGCTCGTCGGCTCGCGCCAGTCGCTCGGCACGGTCGGCCAGGCGGGGGTCGGCGAGCTCGGGCTGCCCGATGACACCCACGAGCGCCTTCCACATGTCCGGGTTGGCCACGTGGATGAAGACGTAGTCGTTGGGGCCGAACGGGCGGCAACGGTAGAGGTTCGAGGGCGCGGCGCCCGGGGAGCGGTTGCCGTGGCGGAGGATGGGCGACACGCCGAGATAGTGGTCGCGGAAGTGGATGCGTGTGAGGCTGACCACGACGTCCTGCTGGGCGACTTCCACGCGCTGCCCGACGCCCGTGACTCCGCGCTGGACGATGGCGGCCAGGATGCCGATGGCCGCGTGGAGCCCCGCCCCGGTGTCGCCCAGCCCGGCCTCGATCCGGGTCGGTGGCCCGTCGGCTGTCCCGGTGAGGCTCATGACGCCCCCCATGGCCTGGGCGATCATCTCGAAGCTCTTGTAGCTGGCGTAGGGCCCCTCGCTGCCGAATCCCTTGACCGAGGCGGAGATGATGCGCGGATTGAGCCGTGACAGCGCGTCGTGCCCGAGGCCGAGGCGTTCCATCGCGCCGGGGCCCAGGTTCTCGATGACGACGTCGGCCGTCTTCGCCAGCCCCTCGAATATCTGCCGGCCGCGCTCCGACTTGAGGTTGAGGGTCACGCTTTTCTTGTTGGCGTTCAGGAGACAGAAGAAGACCGAGTCCACGCCCGCCTGCTCGCTGAACCCGCGTCGGGCCGGCTCTCCCGCCGGCGGCTCGATCTTGATGACCTCGGCTCCCAGCCACGCGAGCGTTTCCGCGCAGCTCGGCCCGGCCTCGTACTGCGAAAGGTCGAGCACCCGGATTCCGTCAAGAGCAGTGCCCATGGTCGCGCCTCCTCTGTTGCCCTGGCCTGGGGGCCTACGGATACTGAGCCGACCCCTCGCGCGCTAGATTCCGCGCGAGTGAAGCGGCTGTCAAGCAGCGTAGAAGCAGAAGACGATGTACGCTAGCGGTGTGATCATGCCCAGGTACAGGAGCCTGACTGAATGAGAATCGTCATCATTGGCCAGCAGGACTTCGGCAAGGCCGTCCTCGACGCGTTCCTGAATCGCGGGGACGACGTCACGGCAGTCTTCTGCGCACCCGAGAAGGACGGTGCCCGGCCGGACGCGCTGCGCGCGGCGGCCGAAGCCAAGGGGATCCAGGTCCACCGCTTCAAATCGCTGCGGGATCCCGAAGCGGCCCGGGCCATGGAGGCCGCCGGCGCCGACATCGGGATCATGGCCTTCGTGCTGCAGTTTGCGCCCCAGGAGTTCGTGAACATCCCGCGGCACGGCACCATCCAGTATCATCCGTCGCTGCTGCCGAAGCATCGCGGCCCCAGCTCGATCAACTGGCCAATCATCAACGGCGAGACCGAGACCGGGTTGACGATCTTTCGCCCGACCGACGGACTCGACGAGGGCGCGGTAGTCCTACAAAAGACGACGCCGATCGGTCCCGACGACACGCTGGGCTCGGTCTATTTCGACCGCCTGTTCCCGATGGGCGTGCAGGCCCTGCTGGAGGCGGCCGACCGCGTCGTCGCCGGCGCACACCGGGAGACCGTACAGGACGAGTCACAGGCGAGCTACGAGGGCTGGTGCCGCACCGCCGAGGCCAGGATCGACTGGGCCAAACCCGTCGACCACGTCTACAACCTCATTCGTGGATGCAATCCGGCGCCGGGCGCCTGGACGACCGTCGGCGGCAAGACGCTCCAGATCTTCGACGCTCGCAAGATCCCTTTCCGCCGGTTCGCCGAGGTGCGCGGCAAGGTTGGCGGCATCTCGGACGTCACCGCCGAGAGCTTCAAGGTCACGGCGCAGGGCGGCCAGATCGAGGTGCTGAAGGCCAGGCTCGCCGACGGCAAGAAGATCGGCGGCGGCGAGCTGGCGCAGGCCGCCGGACTCGCCGCCGACACGCTGCTGGGCGGCTGAGCCGAGAATCGCTCAGCCGTCCCGCCACACCTCCTGGAACCGTCCGAAGTTGAAGATCGACTGGTGCGGCACCATGTTCTTCACGTGCGGCCACGTCGTGAAGTAGTCGAGCCGCCAGCTCAGGACCGGCCGGCCCGCGTCGTCCTCGAGCTTCTTCTGGATGGTCGCGATCAACGCCAGCCGCTTCTTGGGGTCCAGCTCGGCCGACTGCTGGTCGATCAGCTTCTGGACCTCCTCGTTGCAGTAGCCGCTGTAGTTGCGCGGCGACCCGCAGCCGTAGTTCTCGTAGAAGTTGGCGTCGGGGTCGTCGGGGCCGAGGCCGGTGAGGTTGGCGCCAATCTGGTAGTCGCCGCGCGTGGCCATGGCGTGCCACTGGGCGGTCTCGATCTGCTTCAGGGTGGCCTCGATGCCGATCTGCTTCAGCTCGTTGATGACGAACGAGGCCATGTCGACGTAGACGGGGATGGCCCGCGTGACGATCTCGATTTTGATCGGCGTGGCGACGCCGGCCTCGGCGATCAGCTTCCTGGCCCGGGCCTTCATGTCGGCGGCCTTGCCGTAGCCGGGCAGCGCCAGCAGGTCCTTCTCGGGCAACGCCCACGCACCGTGCGGGGACATGCCCGAGCCCAGGGAGGCGGCGCCCTGGTGCACGCCCTGGACGAGGGCGCGGCGGTCGATGCCGTAGCTGACGGCCAGGCGGATCTTCGGGTTGTCGAAGGGCGGCTTCTTCACGTTCATGATGATGTTGTCGGTGACGTTGGTGCCGGTCGGCGTCACCACGATCTTCGGCACTGCGGCCTTGATCTGCTCGGCCGCCGCCTTCGTCGTCTCCCCCGGCATGGCCACGTCGAGCTGGCCGGCCTGCAGCGCCGCGGTGCGGGTGCCCCGCTCCTTGACGATGACGTAGCGCAGGCCGTCCAGGTACGGGCGGCCCTTGACGAAATAGTCCGTGTTCTTCACGTAGTCGATGTACTCGCCGAGCTTCCACTCCTTCAGCTTGAAGGGCCCGGTGCCGACGCACGTCGTGCGGTACTGGGCGGGTGGGATGTGGGCGGCGTACACCGGCGAGTAGCCGGAGGCCAGCAGCGTGAGCAGCGAGGGCTGCGGCCGCTTGAGTCGGAACACCACGGTGTAGGGATCCGGCGCCTCGATGTGGTCGACGTTGGCGTACCAGTCCTTGCGCGGGTTCAGGCGAAGCTTGGCGGCGGCGTCGGGCGCCTCCCGCACGATGTCGAAGGTGAACTTCACGTCCTTGGAGGTGAACGGCTTGCCGTCGTGCCACTTCACGTCCTTGCGGAGGAAGAACACGAGGTTGCGGTAGTTGTCCTGCCACGACCACTTCTCGGCCAGCTCGCCGATGATGGTGTCGGTGCTCTCCTTGGCCTTGAGCGGGTCGAAGTAGACGAGGTTGTTGAAGCAGGGGCTGGAGGGCCACACGGTCGAGATCGTCGCCGTCTCGTGGACGGCGAAGCCTTGCGGCGTGTCCTCGCGCGTCATGATCTTGAGCGTGCCGCCCGATTTGGGGGCCTGGCTCTCGGCGGGACGTGCGAGGAGACCGCCACCCACCACGGCGACGGTGAGCAGCGCGGCAACGAAACGGGACACTCGACGCATGCGCGAATCCTCCTGTGAGATCGTGCGATCGCTCAGCGCAGCAGGCTCTCGGCGGCCTCCATCAGCGTTTCCGACAACGTCGGGTGCGTGTGAATCGTCAGCGCCAGGTCCTCGGCCACCATCGCCGTCTCGACGGCCAGGGCGCCCTCGGCGATGAGCTCGCCGGCACCGGGGCCGACGATGCCCACGCCCAGCACCCGGGACGTCTCGGGGTCGACGACCAGCTTGGTGAGTCCGTCGGGGCGCCCCAGGGTAGCTGCCCGGCCCGAGGCCGCCCACGGGAACCTGGCCACCTTCACGGCGCGCCCGGCCGCCTGCGCCTGGTGCTCGGTTAAACCGCACCAGGCGACCTCGGGATCCGTGAAGACCACGGCAGGGACGACGACGTTGTCGAATTCCGCCTGACGGCCGGCGATGGCCTCGGCGGCCACCTTGCCCTGCCGCATCGCGCGATGGGCCAGCATCGGCTCGCCGGTGGCATCGCCGACGGCCCACACGTGGGGATCGGCGGTGCGGCCGCGCGCGTCGGTCTCGACGAAGCCGCGGGGGTCGAGCCGGGCGCGCGTGGCCTCGAGCCCCAGGCCCGCGGTCGCCGGCCGCCGGCCCACGGCGACGAGCACCCGGTCGAAGACGGCCGTCTCGCCCTCGCCCAGCCGGGCCTCGATTCCACCACCCGTCTCCCGGAGGCCGGTGACGCGCGTCGACAGCCGGATGGCCTTGAACATGCGCTCGCAGCGTCGGGCCAGGGGCTGGACGAGGTCGCGGTCGGCGCCGGGCAGCAGGCCGTCGAGCATCTCGACCAGGGTGACCTCGCTGCCGAGGGCCGCGTAGACCTGGCCCAGCTCCAGCCCGATGTAGCCGCCGCCGATCACCAGAAGCCGGGCGGGGACGTCGGGGATCTCCAGGGCCGCGGTGGAGTCCATCAGCCGGTCGCTGCGCAGCTCGGCGCCGGGCAGGGGGCTGGGCGCCGAGCCGGTGGCGACGATGGCGTGCTTGAAACGAATCTTCTGGGGCTCGTCGCCCTCGACGCGCAGGCTGCGCGAGTCCTCGAACACCGCGTGGCCGCCGATGACGTCGACGCTCTTGCCGCGGGCCACGCCGGCCAGGCCCCGGGCCAGCTTGCCGACGACGCGCTCGGCCTTCCACTTGCGCAGCGGGTCGAGCGAGATCCGTGGCTCGCCGAAGTCGACGCCGAACTCCTTGGCCCGCTCGGCCTCGCCCAGCACCGCGGCCACGTGCAGGAGCGCCTTGGACGGGATGCAGCCCTCGTAGAGACAGGCGCCGCCCAGCCGCTTGCCGGCATCGATCACGACGGCCTCGAGGCCCAGCTCCGCGCAGCGGAACGCTGCCGAGTAGCCGCCCGGCCCGCCCCCGACGACGGCGACGTCGACCTCGCGGACGAGGTCTCCCATGACCATCTAGGGAGCCCGCGCCAGCAACAGCCGGGTGATGCCGCCGATGACGTGGTGCAGGTCGGCATCCTCGAAGCCGGCCTCGACCACGTGCTCGGTCAGCCAGCCCGGAGTGAGGGAGGCGACATCGGGATCGATCGTGACGGCGTTGAGGAGCCAGAGCGCCGCCACGGGGGGACCGCTCCGGTCGTCGTCGAGCATGAAGTCGTGCAGCATGAGCCGCCCGCCGGGGCCCAGACTCTGACGGGCGCGCTTCAGCAGCTCGCCCACGCGCCGCGAGGCGACGGCGCTGAGCAGGTACGACATGAGCACCGCGTCCTGGCCGGCGGGCCACGGCGTCGCGAGCGCGTCGCCCTCGACGAAGCGGATGCGATCGCTCAGCCCGGCCTCACCCACCATCTCCTCGGCGGTCGGCCGCACGCTCGGGAAATCGACGATCGTCGCGTGCAGCTGCGGGTGGCGGCGGCAGAGGGCGATGCTGAAGGCTCCGCTGCCACCGCCCACGTCGAGGAGCGTGCGGCAGCCGGCGAGGTCCACGAGACCGGCGACCACGTGGGCGGGCCCGAGCGAGCCCGAATGCTGGGCGAGGCTGAACCGGCGGGCCTCCTCGGGGCCCTGCATCTTGCCGTAGAAATCGACACGCTCGCCGCCCAGCGCCACCTCGAGATGCCCCAGCGTTGGATAGACCTGGCGCGCGATCTGGAAGCGAAAGTAGTCGCCGAAGTACATGGGCGCGCTGCGCACGAGGTACGTGGCGGCGGCGGGGGCGTTGACGTACCGATCGCTCTCCTGACCGAGCAGGCCGAGGCCCACGCAGGCGCTGAGCAGCGCTATGAGCCGATGCGACGCCACCCCGGTCTCGTCCGCGAGCGTGAGGAGGCTCTTGGGTCCGTCGGCCAGGCGACCGAAGACGTCGAGATCGAGCGCGGCGAAGAGGGCCTGCGAGGCCATGAAGCCGTAGCCGATGCGAGAGATGTCGCGAACATCGGTGATCGGCGTCGACCCCGCCATCAGAGCCCGAGCAGCAGCTCGTCCGGGTGCTCGAGCCGGCGCACGATGGCCGAGGCGAAGCGGGCGCCGTCGGCGCCGTCGGCCACGCGATGATCGAAGGTGAGCGAGATCGGCAGGAGCAGCCGCGGCACGATGGCGCCGTCGCGCACGACCGGCTCCTCGCGCCCGCGGGCGACGCCCAGGATGGCGACCTCCGGGTAGTTGATGATCGGGATGGCGCCGGTGCCGCCGAGGGCGCCGATGTTGGTGACGGTGAACGTCCCGCCGCGCAGGTCCTCCAGCGTGGCCTTGCCCTCGCGCACACGCGCGGCCAGCGCGCCCAGCTCGCGCTGAACGTCCAGCAGGGGCTTCTGGTCGACGTCGCGGATGACGGGGACGATCAGGCCGCGCGGGGCCGCCACCGCCACGCCCAGGTGGACGTAGCGCTTGACGATCAGCTCGCCGGCCGCGGGGTCGAGACTGGCGTTGAAGTGCGGGTGCTCGCCGAGCGCCTGGGCCACGGCCTTGAGAATGAAGCTGGTCAGCGTCAGCGTCACGCCCTGGGCCTTGCCGGTCTCGAGGTTGCGCCGGATGAGAGCGTCGAGCTCGGTGACATCGGCGCGATCGAAGTGGGTGACGTGCGGGATGAGCGTCGCCGACAGCGTCATGCGCTCGGCGATGGTGCGGCGCAGGTGGGACAGTGGCTGGCGCTCCACCGGCCCCCACTGCTCGAAGCGCGGCAGCGGCGGCGGCTCGACGCCGACGGCGGCCAGCGGCTTCGCGACGACGGGTGCCGCGGCGGCGGCCGCCGTCGCCGCGGTCGCCGGCTGCGCGCGCTCGCCGGCCGGCGAACCGGCCGCGGTGCCCCCGGTCGAGCCGGCCGCCCGCACGTCGTCGTCGGTGACGCGCCCGCCGGGGCCACTGCCGTTCACCGCACGCAGATCGACGCCCAGCTCGCGCGCCAGCCGTCGTGTCGACGGCGCCGCCGGCACCGGCCCCTCCCGCGGGGCGGCCGGTGCCGCGGTGGCGGCCTGCGTGCGCCCGGCCGCTGTCGGCGACCACCGTCTTCGGCTCCGGAGCAAGCGTGCGGGTGGGATCGAGCGTGTCGGCCGCCTGCTTGCCGCTGGCCGCCGTGGCCTCGCCGAAGCTCACCAGCACCTGCCCGACCTTCACCGTCTGCCCCGGCCGCACGTGGATCTTCTCCACACGGCCGCCCATCGGCGACGGGATCTCCACGGTGGCCTTGTCGGTCTCGACCTCCAGCAGCGGGGCGTCCTCGCCGACGATCTCGCCCTCGCGCACGAGCACCTGGCGGATCTCCGCCTCGGTCAGGCCCTCGCCAAGGTCCGGCAACACGAAATCACGCGGCATGGAGGGAGGCCAAGGGCGACGTCATCAGAAGGCGAGCGTGTCGCGAGCGGCGGCCAGCACGCGGGCCAGATCGGGGACGTTGGCCTTCTCACGGGCGAAGCCGGGGAAGGGGATGTCGCACGACGGTCACGCGGGCGATGGGCGCTTCGAGCGACAGGAAGGCGCCGTCCATGATGGAGGTGGCGATCTCGGCGCCGGGGCCGAAGCTGCGCGGCGCCTCGTGGACGATGACGGCGCGGCCGGTCTTCTGCACGGAGGCCACGATCGTCTCGCGGTCGAGCGGCGAGATCGTCAGCAGGTCGACGACCTCGGCCTCGGCGCCATCCTCCTCGGCCAGGGTGTCGGCCGCCTCCCGAGCCAGGCGCAGCATGGCGCCGTAGGCGATCAGCGTGAGGTCGCGGCCCTCGCGCACGACCTGGGCGCGGCCGATCGGCATGCGACTCGATCTCGTCCGGCACGTCCTCCTTGGCCGCGTGGTAGAGGCGCCTTGTGCCTCGAAGAAGATCACGGGGTCGGGGTCGCGGATGGCGCTCACCAGCAGCGCGCGCGCGTTGCGCGGCCCCGACGGGATGACCATCTTGAGCCCGGGGATGTGCGCGTAGAACTGCTCCTCGGACTCCGAGTGGTGCTCGAGCGCGCGCACGCCTCCGCCGTAGGGCATGCGGATGACCATCGGCACGTGGAACCGCCCCTGCGAGCGCATGCGATAGCGGGCGACGTGGTTCTCGATCTGGTGAAAGCACTGGAAGGCGAAGCCGGAGAACTGGATCTCGCACACGGGCTTGAGGCCGTAGAGGGCCATGCCGACGCCGGCGCCGATGATGGCCGCCTCGGCGAGGGGGCTGTCGATCACGCGCTTGGAGCCGAACTTGCGATGCAGGTCCTCGGTGACGCGGAAGACGCCGCCGTCGACGCCCACGTCCTCGCCCATGATCAGCACGTCCTCGTCGCGCTCCATCTCCTGGAGCAGGGCCAGGTTCAGCGCCTTGACGAGGTTGAGCTTGGCCATGCGGCTACCGGCGGCTCGAGCGCTGACCGCGCATGGGCGGCGAGGACGGCTCGGCGGTGGGGCGGACGGCGGCCTCGCGACCCTGGCTCAACCGCTCGGCCACTGCGGCACGCTGCGCGTCCAGATGGGGCGAGCGCTCGCCGTAGGCGTGATCGAACATCGTCGAGCGGATCGGGAGGGCCCATCGCCTCGAAGCGCTGCACGGCGGCGGCGATCTCGGCGTCGATCGCCTCGGTCAGGCCGTCGTCGAGCAGGTTCTTCTTCTGCAGATAGGCCCGAAGCGGGTGAGCGGATCCTTGCGCTCCCACGCCTCGACCTCCTCGGTCGAGCGGTACTTGGTCGGATCATCGGCGGTGGTGTGCACGCCCAGGCGATAGGTCACGCACTCGATCAGCGTGGGCCCGTCGCCGCCCGCGCGCCCGCTCGACCGCCTCCCGGCACGCCGCGTAGACGGCCAGGACGTCGTTGCCGTCCACCTGCAGTCCCGGGCAGGCCGTAGGCCAGCGCCTTCTGGGCGATCGTGCGGGAGTGCGTCTGCTTCTTGAGCGGGACCGAGATCGCCCACTGGTTGTTCTGCACGACGAAGACCACCGGCACGTGCCAGACGCCGGCGAAGTTCAGCGCCTCGTGGAAGTCGCCCTCGGAGGTGGCTCCGTCGCCGCAGAACGCCATGACGACCGCGTCGTCGCCGCGGTACTGGGCGGCGTAGGCGAGGCCGACGGCGTGGGGGAGCTGGGTGGCAACCGGGATCGTCACGGGCAGGTCGTTCTGGCCGGGCGCCGGCTGGCCGCCCTCGAGGTAGCCGGCGTAGAGCATGAGCAGCTTCTCGATCGGCCACCCGCGCCACAGCATGGCCGCTGTCTCGCGGAACGACGGGACCATCCAGTCGGCCGGGCGGAGGGTGGAGACGGCGCCGGCCTGCGAGGCCTCCTGGCCCTTGATGGGGGCGAAGGTGCCGATCCGCCCCTGCCGCTGCAGGCGGATCATTCGCTCGTCGAGGCGCCGGCCGAGCAGCATGCCGCGGTACAGCCGCTTCAGCTCCGCGGCCGGAATGTCAGGCTCCAACGACGTGTCGAGATTGCCGTCGCTATCGAGGATCGACAGATACTCGACCTGGAAGCGGGGCTCGAGGATCGTTCGCGGCATGGCGCCTCCGGGTTGGAGTCATTGTACCCGGTACCAGTGCCGGGCGCGCGTGACTCAGCCCACGATCGACCAGGCGGCCACCCGGGCCTCCTTCCCCCGCAGCTCGAGGTCCCCGCACCGCGTGGCCTCGATGCCGCGCGGCAGCGCGATCCGCTGCAGCAGGGTGCCGGAGACGACCAGGTCGAGATTCGCTCGCTTCGCGTACTCCTCGAGGCGGGCGGCGGTGTTGAGGATGTCGCCGACGAAGACGATCTGGCGCCTCAGGTCGCCCAGCTCACCGGCGGTGACAGGGCCGCCGTGCAGCCCGCCCCGGAAGCGCGGCACCACGCCGAACTCCCGCTGGTAGCGCGCGGCCTGCCGGGCCACCGCGGCGCGGATCGCGAAGAAGCAGGCCACGCAGTTGGCCTCGCGTAACCCGGCCGCGATCGGCCAGGTGATGACCACCTCGTCGCCCGCATACTGATAGATCTCGCCCTCCGCCTCGATCACCGGATCGGTCAGGTCGTCGACGAAGCGGCGGAGCAGCTCGAAGTAGCCGGCGCTGCCCAGCCGCTCGGCGAGCTGAGTGGAGCCCTCGAGGTCGACGAAGAGGAAGACGCGCTCCTCGGCCGTCGGCCGCCGGTACACTCCGGCCGCGAAATAGCCCAGCACGTTGGCGCCCACCATGCGGTTCATCTGCAGGACGAACTGGATGGCGACCGCGACCACGGCGAAGTAGGGCAGGGCGATGGCGAGGTGGGCGTCCCGGAAGCTCGTCACGAATCGGCGCGGCTCCAGGTGCATGACGACCTGACCGACCGCGCGCCCCACCAGGAACAGCGCGAGCACGATGGCGCTGCTGAGGACCAGGTCGCCCCAGAAGCCGAGCCGCCGGAACCACGGGCGCAAGCGGCGCCCGTCTCGAAGGAACAGCAGGTAGCCGCCGACGGCCAGCGAGACCAGCACGGCGTCGATGACGCCCTGAAACGCCTGCCGCCAGGACGGCTCAGCGGTCAGGACATTGAAGACGGGGGTGAGGGCGCAGGCGACCAGCACGATCGTCGCCAGCTGCCGGCGGTGGATGCGTGCCCGCGCCGTCCCCACGCCGCGGTTGGGGGGCGAGCTACCGCGTGAGCTCGCCCTCCAGCTCCTTGATGCTCGCAGCCACGACGTCGACCAGCGTGTCGATCTCCTCGCGGGTGATGCAGAGCGGCGGCGCCAGGCGGATGACCTGGCCGCGCGCGTAGACGATGGCGCCGCGATCCCACGCCTTGCGATCGATCTTCGCCACCTCGGCGCCGTCGAGCGGCCGGCCGGAGCCATCCGGCGCGACGAGCTCGGTGCAGACCATGAGACCGCGGCCGCGCACCTCGCCCACGATGCGACTCTTGCCGACCGCCTGGGTCAGCCCCTCCAGCAGGCGGGCGCCCATCGTCGCGGCGTTGGCGACGAGGTTGTCCTTCTCCATGATCTGCAGATTCGCCAGTCCGGCCGCGCACGCCACCGGGTGGGCGGCGTACGTGTTGGGATGAACGTTCTCCTGCGTGGTGTCCTCGGGGAAGGCGTCGGCCAGCTTGCGGCGCGCGATGGCGGCCGACAGCGGGATGTAGCCGGAGGTGATGCCCTTGGCGACCGACATGATGTCCGGCACCACGCCGTCGTGCTCGACCGCGAACCAGCGGCCGGTGCGGCCGAAGCCGGTGATGACCTCGTCGGCGATCAGCAGGACCTCGAGATCGTCGCAGATCTTCCGCACCGCCTTCAGCCAGCCGATGGGCGGCATGATGAAGCCGCCCGACGAGATCACGGGCTCCATGATGACGGCCGAGACCGTGTCGGGCCCTTCCTTCTCGATGGCCTGGCGCAGCTCGCCCGCGCGCCGCTCGACCAGCTCGGCGTCGGTGCCGGTGCCCCGGTCGCGGTAGGGGTAGGGCGGCTTCACCTTGGCGAAGCCAGCCGGCTGCAGCGGCGCATAGGCGCCGGTCATGTGCGGCAGCCCGCAGATGGCGAACGTCCCCATGGTGGCGCCGTGATAGCCGCCTTCCAGCGAGATCACCTTGTGCTTGTCGGCCTTGCCCTTGGCCAGCCAGTAGTGCCGGGCCATCTGCATCGCGCGCTCGTTGGCCTCGGAGCCGCTGACGGCGAACATCGTGTAGTCGAGGTCGCCCGGCGTCAGCGTGGCCAGCTTGGCGGCCAGCTCGGCCGCCGGCCGGTTCGAGAACTGGCGCGTGGTCGGGTAGTAGGCCAGCCGCACCGTCTGCTCGGCGATGGCCTCGGCGATCTCTCGCCGCCCGTGGCCGACGTTGACCACCGCCAGCCCCGCGAAGCCGTCCAGCAGCTTGGTGCCCTTCTCGGTCCACACCCACACACCCTCGGCCCGGTCGATGACGAGGTCCTCGTCGGGCAGCCAGGTGTGGTCCTGCGTCTTGTGCGTCCACAGATGCTTGATGGCGGCCGGGTTGGTGGTCATGCGGGTAATGTATCATCCGCCCCATGTTCATCGTCGGGATCGACGTCGGCGGCACCTTCACAGACCTGACCGCCGTCGACGACGCCACCGGGCGGGTCGTCGTCACGAAGGTTCCCTCGCGGCCGCGCAACGAGGCGGCCGCCGTGCTCGACGGCCTCGCCGCCCTCGGCATCGCGCCGCGCGACGTGCGACGGCTGGTCCACGGCACCACCGTCGGCACCAACGCCGTCCTGGAGCGGCGCGGCGCCCCGGTGGCCGTGGTGACCACCGCGGGCTTCCGCGATCTCATCGAGATCGGCCGCACGAAACGCAACATCCCTGCGCTGTTCGTGCCGACCTTCGTCCGGCCCAAGCCGGTGGTCGAGCGAAAGCGGCGCTTCGAGGTGACCGAGCGGCTGAACGCCGACGGCTCGGTGCTGGTGCCGCTCGATGGCGCCAGCGTCGAGCGGGCGCTGGACGCCTCGGTGGCGGCGGGCGCGGAGGCCATCGCGGTGTGCCTGCTGCACGCCTACCTGAATCCGGCGCACGAGCGCATCATCGCCGACGTGGCCAAGGGCCGGTGCCCGGGCGTGCCGGTCTCGTGCTCGGCCGACGTCGTGGCCGAGTACCGGGAGTTCGAGCGGTTCTCGACGACGGTGCTGAACGCCTACCTGCAGCCGCTGATGGACGGTTACCTGAGCGGCCTCGAGCAGCAGCTGCGCGCTGTGGGCTACGCGCACGGCGTGCTCACGGTCGCGTCCAGCGGCGGCATGATGACGACGGAGACGGCGCGGCGGCTGCCGATCAAGACGATCTTCTCCGGCCCGGCCGGCGGCGTGAGCCAGGCGTGCTTCGTCGGCGCCGCCGCCGGCGTGCCCGACCTGATCACCTACGACATGGGCGGCACATCGACCGACGTCTGCCTCGTGCGCGACCTCACGCCGCTGGCCACCTCCGACGGCATGGTCGGCGCGTTCCCGGTGAAGGTTCCGCAGATCGACATGCACACGGTGGGTGCCGGCGGCGGCTCGCTGGCCTGGCTCGACCTGGACGGCAGCCTGCAGGTGGGCCCCCGCAGCGCCGGCGCTACCCCGGGTCCGGCCGCCTATGGCCTCGGCGGCACCGAGCCCACGGTGACCGACGCCAACGTGGTGCTCGGCCGCATCGGCACCACCCGGAGGCTGGGCGGCGCCATTGCGATCGATGCCGCCCGGGCCCGAGCGGCGGTGACCGAGCTGGCCACGCGCATGGGGACGATCACGGTGGACGCGCTGGCCGAGGGCATCGTGCGCATCGCGGTGGCCCGGATGACCTCGGCCATCCGCGAGATCTCCATCCAGCGAGGCCACGACCCCCGCGACTTCACGCTGGTCGCCTTCGGCGGCGCCGGACCCATGCATGCGCTGGCGCTGGCCGACGAGATCGGCATCCCCCGCGTGCTGGTGCCGCGCCATCCCGGCAACTTCTCGGCGCTGGGGCTGCTCGCCTCCGACATCAAGCACGACGACGTCCGCACACGCGTGGGGCCGCTGGGCGAGCGGTGGCCGCTCGTGCCCGGCCTCTTCGCCGACATGGAGGGGGCCATCCGTCGCCAGCTCGAGCTGGAGGGATTCGAGGCCGGCCAGCAGCGGAGGCGGCGCTCGCTCGATCTGCGCTATCGCAGCCAGGCCTTCGAGCTGAACCTGGAGCTGGGCGACGAGCCGCTGGCCACGGTCGAGGCCGCGTTCCATCGACGCCATCTGGCCATGTACGGCCACGCCGACGAGACGGCGACGATCGAGCTGGTGAACGCGCGGCTCAGCGCCTACGGCGTGGTGCCCAAGCCCGCGGCCGCGCGCCACGACTCGGGTGGGACGTCGCTGGACGCCGCCCTCATCGAGCGCCGCTCCATCCGCTTCGACGGTGCCGCTCACGACTGTCCCGTGTGGGAGCGCGAGCGCCTCCCGGCCGACGCCGAGCTGCGCGGCCCCGCCATCGTGGAGGAGTTCGGCGCCACCACCGTGGTGCCGCCGGGGTGGTGTGGCAGCGTGGACGCGTGGGGCAACCTGAGGTTCGAGCGGCCATGATCGATCCCATCACGATCGAGGTCATCCGCGAGACGCTGGTGTCGACCGTGCGCGAGATGCGCGTGACCCTGGTGCGCACGGCCTACTCGTCCATCCTCTACGAGGGCGAGGATTTCTCCTGCGTGCTCATGGACGGTGATGCCCAGATCGTGGCCATGTCCAAGGGCGCCGACCATCCGCTGCACATCGTGCCGATCAGCTGGTCGATGAAGTCCGTGCTCGAGAAGTTCGGCGACGACATCCACCCCGGCGACCTGTTCCTGCACAACGATCCCTACACGGGCGGCACCCACCTCAACGACGTGGCCCTGATCTACCCGCTGTTCGCCGACGATCGACTCTTCATCTTCCCGGTCGTGCGCGCGCACTGGGGCGACGTGGGTGGCATGAGCCCGGGCAGCTTGTCGGGCGGCGCGACGGAGATCTTCCAGGAGGGCGTGCGCATCCCGCCGATACGGATCATCGAGCGGGGGCGGCCCAACGAAGCGGCCCTCGATCTCATCTTTGCCAACATGCGCGGACCCCGCGAGCGCCGCGGCGACTACCAGGCGATGATCGGCACCTGCCGCAAGGCGGCCGAGCGGGTCGAGGCGCTGGCCGCCCGCTACCGTGCGGCCACCGTGCGGGCCGCGGTCGCCGAGCTGATGGACCGGGCGGAGACGCGCATGCGGCGCGCCATCGCCGCCCTGCCCGACGGCGAGTACCGCTACGAGGCCCACCTGGAATCCGGCCGCGAGCGGCTGGAGCCACTCACGGTGCGGGCCCGGGTGGCCATCGCGGGTGACGCCATCACCGTCGATCTCACCGGTACCTCGCCGCAGACGGCGGGCCCGACCAACGTGGGCCCGGCCATGGCCCCCACCGGCGCCTTCACGATCGTGAAATCCTTCCTCGACCCCGGCTCCGACGTGAACTCCGGCGCGTTCCGGCCGCTCACGGTGATCGCGCCCCGGGGGACGATCGTGAACGCCGATCCACCGGCGCCCTGCGGCGGCATGGTCGAGGTGAAGTACTGCGTGGAGACGGCGGTGCAGGGGGCGCTGGCCCAGGCCCTCGACGGCAAGGTGGCCGGCGACCTCAAAGGCGGTGGCAATCACTGCTACGTGGGCGGTCCCGACCCGCGTACGGGCGAGACGTTCATCTTCTACGAGTACCCGGCCGGCGGCACCGGTGGCTTCGAGAACGGCGACGGCAGCAACACCGTCCGCGCGTGGACCGAGAGCGACATGACCACGCTGCAGCCGATCGAGGCGATCGAGCAGCTCTACCCGGTCCGCGTCGAGGCAACCGCGCTACGCGAAGACTCCGGCGGTCCTGGCCAGTGGCGCGGCGGCCTCGGGCTCACACGGGCGGTGCGCATCCTGGCGCCGCACACGCGGCTGTCGGTGCTGGCCGAGCGAGCGGTGCTCCCGCCGTTCGGCGTCTGCGGCGGTGCGGCCGGGGCGACTAACCGGTTCTGGATCCGGCGCGACGGGCAGCCGGTGCAGCCGTCACCGCTGCCGGGGAAGGTCAGCGCGTTTCCGGTCCTGATCGGCGACGTGCTGATGATGGAGAGCTCGGGCGGTGGCGGCTTCGGCGACCCGCTCGAGCGCGATCCGGCGATGGTCGTCGCCGATCTCGCGGAGGGCTACGTCACGCCGGCCGCGGTGGCGGCGATCTACGGCGTGGTGCTGGTGAACGGTGCGGTCGATGCGGCGGCGACCGCCGCGCGCCGGGCGCAGCTCCGGGCGACGCGACACCGGATTCGCCTCGATGCGGCCGACGACGTCGAGACCGAGCGCGGCCGGGCGATCCGCATGGACGAGACGACCGCGCGGGCCCTGGGGGTGGGGACGGGCGGCGTGGTTGAGCTGGTGAATCCGCGCGGCGCGCCGCTGCGCGCGTGGGTCGTCGGGCTGCTACCGGGGAACGGGCGCCGGGCCCAGATCGCGCCGGCCGCGCTGCGGATGCTGGTCCTGACCGACGCCGCCGAGGTCGAGGTGCGCGCCGTCCACTCGGGGACGCTCGGAGCCCAGGCGCCCGCGTAACGTCCGCGGCGCGAGGCGACGATCCTTGACCGGCGGCGTCCACGGGCGCACGATAACGGCCCTTGCGGGTGAGCGTGATCGCGAGGTGGATCGACGTGCGTTCGACCGTTCGAGCACGACTCACTCAGCTGAGTCGACGGAGACTCGTTCATGATATCTCGACAGACTGTCGCTGGAGCCGTCCTCGCTTCCCTGCTGCTCGCGGTGGGCCTGGCACTGCCCGTGGTGGCGCACGCCGCCGACGCCAAGCTCGGGAAGGTCAACTTCCCGACCTCCTGTAATCCCGCCGCGCAGAAGGAGTTCGAGGTCGCGATGGCGTACTACCACTCGTTCGCGTGGCCCGAGCTCATGACCGCGCTCGACCGCGTGACCAAGGCCGATCCCGCCTGTGGCATGGCCCACTGGGCGCGCGCGCTGGGACTGCTCGACAACCCGTTCCAGTGGCCGGGGAGCCTCTCGCCGAAGATCCTCGCCGACGGTCAGGCCGCGATCGACGCGGCGCGCGCCGCCGGGCTCACGACCCCGCGCGAACGCGACTACGTCGAGGCGCTGGCCGTGTTCTTCAAGGACGTGGACAAGCTGAATCACCGCACGCGGGTGACGGCGCTCGAGACCGCCATGCAGGGGGTGGCCACCCGCTATCCCGCCGACACCGAGGCGACCGTCCTCTACGCGCTGGTGCTCTCGGCGAACTTCGACCCGACTGACAAGAAGTACACGAACCAGCTCCGCGCGACGCAGCTGCTGGAGCCGATCTTCCTGAAACAGCCCGATCACCCGGGCGTCGCCCACTATCTCATCCACAGCTTCGACTATCCGCCGATCGCCCCGCAGGGCCTCGATGCGGCACGGCGCTACGCGACGATCGCGCCTGACGCAGCGCACGCCCAGCACATGCCCTCGCACATCTTCACCCGCGTGGGTTACTGGCGCGACTCGGTGGAGTCCAATCGTCAGTCGGCCCGAGTCGACGGAGACCGGACCGGGAACAGCCCCCACGCGTACGACTACATGGTCTACGCGCAGCTCCAGCTCGGCCAGGATCGGGCCGCCGCCGAGGTGCTGTCGCACGCCACCCGCGTCGCCACCAAGCCCGACAACCTCGCCGGCGCCTACGCGTACGCGGCGATGCCGGCGCGTCTCGCGCTGGAGCGCCGCGCCTGGTCGGAGGCGGCGAAGCTGCCGCTGGTGCCGGCGGCCGACGCCTACCCGTGGAAGAAGTATCCCCAGGCCGAGGCGGTCAATGCCTTTGCGCGCGGCGTCGGTGCCGCCATGAGCGGCGACGTCGCGGCGGCTGGGGTCGAGACCACGCGCCTGCGGTCGCTCCGCGACACCGCGGCGGAGCGGAAGATCGCGTACTGGGCGGAGCAGATCGACATCCAGGCCGAGATCGTGCGCGGCCTGACGAGCTGTGCCGCCGGGAAGGCCGACGAGTGCGTGGCGATCCTTCGTACCGCCGCCGAGCGCGAGGACGCCACCGAGAAGCACGCCGTCACGCCGGGCCCCATCGTGCCGGCGCGAGAGGTGCTGGCCATGGTGCTCTTGAAGGAGGGAAAGGCGGCCGACGCGCTGCGCGGCTATGAGGCCGTGCTGGCGAAGGAGCCGAACCGCTATCGCGCGTTCGCGGGCGCCATGCAGGCGGCCGAGCGGGCCGGCGACACGAAGAAGGCGGCGTTCTTCGCCGAGCGCGTGGTCGAGCAGACCCGTGGCGCCGACAGCGCGCCACCCGAGATCGCGCAGGCCCGAGGCCTGCTCGGCAAGTAGACCGCTGATGGCGATCGCCAGGATCCTCGGTGGGGCCCTCCTGGCGATCGCCCTCGGCTGCTCCGCGGCGGGGGCGGTGGAGAGTGATCCGCTTCCGGTGCCGGAGGGTGGCGCGCGCCAGCGCGCCGTCACCGCGTACAACACCGGCGTGAAGCTGATGGTCGAGAAACGCTATGCCGCCGCCCAGCAGAAGTTCGAGGAGGCGCTGGCGGCCGACGAGCGCCTCGCCGAAGCTCACAACAACCTCGCCTTCAGCCTGCGCATGCAGGGACCGCACAACCAGGCGCGGGCGCTGAGACACTACGATCGCGCCCTCGAGCTCAAGCCGGAGCTCGCCCGCGCCTACATGTATCGGGGGGCCCTGTTCACCCAGATGGGAGATCTGGCCCGCGCCCGCGCGGACCACGCCAAGCTGTTGAAGCTGGACGGGCCACTGGCGGCCCGGCTCGAACGGATCATCGCCGGCGCCGCCGAGCGCGACGACGACGACGGACTGACGCCCCAGTACGACTGACCGTCAGCGCTTCCGCCCGGCGGGCCTCTTCGGAGCCTCCTCGTTCAATCCACGTCCCGGGTACGGATGCGTCGCGATCCAGTGGCGCGCGATGTCGATCCGCCGCGTGATCCACACGCCGTCCTGCTTGCCGACGTAGTCCAGCAGCCGCTCGAGGCCGGCGGCGCGCGCCGGATGCCCGGTGAGGCGCATGTGCAGCCCGATGGACATCATCTTCGGGTGGGTGGCGCCCTCGCGCAGGAGCATGTCGAACGCGTCCTTCACGAACGCGAACCACTGCTCGCCCGTGCCCGTCCCCGCCACGTACTTGCCGTCGTTGTTCGTGAGCGAGTAGGGAATGACCAGGTGGGGGCGACCCTTCACCGTCTTCCAGTACGGGAGCTCGTCGTTGTAGCTGTCGGAGTCGTAGAGGAAGCCGCCCTCCTCGACGAGCAGCTCGCGCGTGTTGACGCTGGGGCCGTAGCGGCAGTACCAGCCGAGCGGGCGCTCGCCCATCGTCTTCGTGAACGAGGCGACGGCGCGCGCAATGTGCTGGCGCTCGGTCGCGCGCGACAGCTCGTAGTGCTTGATCCAGCGCCAGCCGTGGCTGCACACGTCGTAGCCGGCCGCGCGGATGGCCTGGGCCGCGGGCGGATGACGCTCGAGCGCCAGGGCGCAGCCGAAGATCGTCAGGGGCAGCCGGCGCTCCTGGAACAGGCGCAGGAAGCGCCAGAAGCCGACGCGGCTGCCGTACTCGAACATGCCCTCGGCGGCCAGATCCCGGCCCTTCGCGATCTGGTTGCGGGCCTGGGCCTCGGTGAGGCCGCTCTCCGAGTAGCCCTCGCCATCCTGCATCGACGGCTCCGAGCCCTCCTCGTAGTTGATGACGAAGTTGACGGCCAGGCGGGCGCCGTTGGGCCAGCGGGGGTCAGGCGGGTTCGCTCCGTAGCCGATCAGGTCGCGGTCGTAGGCTGCCGCCATGGTCGATCTCCTCGGTGACGTCGGTCGTCAGTCCAGCGCGCCGACTGTACCGGGCGGAACCGCCGTGGGGAAGCCTGTCGTGCCTGGGGCTGGGCGTGCTCTAGCGCGTCCTCGCCCGCGGACGATTCGCCTCCGGCACCGGCCGGCTGGCCTCCGCCCGCGCCCAGTGACGATGCTGGGCGACGGCCTCGCTGAACTGCTCCACGAAGGCGCGCGTCTCCGACCCCCGGCCGATCACGATGCCGAGCCGACCGCCCGACTTGCCGTTGCGACCGCCGGGCGGCGCGAGCACTTCGTCGCCGACGCCGGCGACACGCAGCAGCTCGACCCCTTCGCCCAGGGCGCCGATCGGCTTGAAGTGCTTGTAGGCCTCGTCGACGAAGTCCCGTACGTCGGGATTGGCGCTGAGTGCCTCGACGCTGTCGGGTCCGCCGGGAACGAATACGGCGTCGAACAGGACCGACTTCACCGTGAGCAGGCTCTTCGTGGCCTCCAGCGGAGTCCCGTCGGCGGTGGCCACCGGGCCCAGCGCGGGGGCGATGATCTCGACCTTGGCGCCGGCCGCCTCGAGCGCCTTGCGCACCGCCGCCAGCTCCCGACCCGCCACGCCCGGTGCGACGAGGGCGGCGATCACGCGTCCTTTGATCGTCTTGACGGTGTTGGCCATGCTGAGGGCGGGTGACGGCCGCGGGGCCGGGCCGTTCTTGTCGCCGCGCGGCGCCGTGACGCCGACGGCGCCCGCCACCGCCGTGGCCAGCTCGCCGTCGATGCGTCCAAACAGGTCGACGACGCGCTGGCGGATCTCCTTGCGCTCGACCTTGCCGAGCTCGAACTGGCACGCCTCGATCAGGTGCTGCTGCTCCGGCTTGGACAGGCTGCGGAAGAACAGCGTGGCCTGGCTGAAGTGGTCCTTGAAGCTCTCGCTCCGCTCGCGGATCTTGTGACCCTCGACCCGCTCCATGTGATGGACGTAGGCGCCGGCATCGGCCGAGGCCAGGTACGGGCAGCCGCCGCCGACGGTGTTCGGGTGGTAGAGGGCCTTGCCCGTATTGATCGTCGTCCGCATGTGGCCGTCCGCCTGGTGGTTGTGCACGGGGGCGACCGGGCGGTTGATGGGGATCTCCGCGAAGTTCGGCCCGCCCAGCCGCGTGAGCTGGGTGTCGAGGTACGAGAAGAGCCGGGCCTGCATGAGCGGGTCGTTGGTGAAGTCGATGCCCGGCACCACGTTGCCGACGCAGAACGCCACCTGCTCGGTCTCGGCGAAGAAGTTGTCGGGGTTGCGGTTCAGCGTCAGCTTGCCGATGCGCCGAACCGGGACGAGCTCCTCGGGCAGGAGCTTGGTGGCGTCCAGCATGTCGAAGCCGTACTTCAGCTCGTCCTTCTCGTCGACGATCTGCACGCCGAGCTCGTACTCGGGGAAGGCGCCGGTGTCGATGGCCTCCCACAGGTCGCGGCGGTGGAAGTCGGGGTCGGCGCCGGCGATCTTCTGGGCCTCGTCCCACACCAGCGAGTGCATGCCCAGCAGCGGCTTCCAGTGGAACTTCACCAGGCAGGCCTTGCCGCTGGCGTTGATGAACCGGAAGGTGTGGACACCGAACCCCTCCATCATCCGGTAGCTGCGCGGGAGGGCCCGGTCCGACATGACCCACATGACCATGTGCAGCGTCTCCGGCTGCAGGCCGACGAAGTCCCAGAACGTGTCGTGAGCGGAGGCGGCCTGGGGCATCTCGTGGTGGGGCTCCGGCTTCACGGCGTGCACGAAGTCCGGGAACTTGATGCCGTCCTGGATGAAGAACACGGGCATGTTGTTGCCGACGAGGTCGAAGTTGCCCTCGTCGGTGTAGAACTTCACCGCGAAGCCACGCACGTCGCGGACGGTGTCGGCCGAGCCGCGGGAGCCGGCCACCGTCGAGAAGCGCACGAACACCGGGGTGGTGGCCTTGGGGTCTTGCAGGAAGGCGGCCCGAGTCCACTTCCCCATCGACTCGTAGACCTGGAAGAACCCGTGGGCGGCGGACCCACGGGCGTGCACCACGCGTTCAGGGATCCGTTCGTGATCGAACCGCGTGATCTTCTCCCGCAGATGGAAGTCCTCGAGCAGCGTGGGCCCCCGCTGGCCGGCCTTGAGCGAGTCGTCCGTGTGATGGACGCGCACGCCCTGGTCGGTCGTCAGGGCCGTCCCCTTCGGGCGCTCCCGGAACGGCTCCAGACCGCGATCCTTCGATCCGCCGTTGCCCTTGCTCGATCCGCCGTTACCCTTGGACTTCATGGCCTACAGCAGCTCCTTGCGCGCCTGCTTGGCGCGGGCGGCGCCGATGGCCGTCTTCACTTCCTTCTCTTCCTCGGGCGGCGGGATGACGGCCGGCAGGCCGAGTGACTCGATCCACAGCTCCCGGCACCAGCCGGTCGTGTGATAGAGGTGCTCGTCTTCCTGCTCCTCGACCTGCTCCAGCGCGTCCTTGAGCGCCTTGCCCTGATCCCCCTTGAGCGCCTTGGCCGCATGGCCGAGCAGCTCCCAGTTGAGATGGTCCTTCGTCTCGGCTGAGACGACACACTCGGCCGCCACCAGCTGGGCGGCATCGGGGACGTCGGCGTCGAGCGCCATCTCCATTGCCGTCACCAGCGACTGGCCGGTGTGGCGGACGACGAGCCGGCCCGGGGTGTCGATGTCGGGGTCGAGGTCGAGCGCCTTGAACACGCCTAGCACGATCCGCTCGTGGGTGCGGGTCTCCTCGAGGTACTTCGCCCACTCTTCCCGGAGCTCCTCGTTGACGGCGCAGCGGAGGGCGGTCTCGTAGACCTTGATGCCGCCCTGTTCGGTTTCGAGAGCCTGGTACATCAGCTCGGCGAGCTGTTCCTTCTTCACAAGTGCCTCCATCGCA
Organism: uncultured Candidatus Rokubacteria bacterium; assembly: GCA_963827505.1. GTDB lineage: Bacteria > Methylomirabilota > Methylomirabilia > Rokubacteriales > CSP1-6 > AR5. The sequence continues at coordinate 960,289 of CAWHBD010000003.1, forward strand.
GGTTGATCTGTTTGCAAGAAGAGGGGTGCAAGGGCAATGCCGTTGATGCCGCGGCGCGTGAATTGACAAGCCGCAGCGCCTGTTCATAATGGGCCACCCGCTCTCTTCACTGAGGAGGAGTCATGGCCCGACGCTCCCTCGCCGTCTCGCTGCTGCTGCCTCTTCTGCTCACTCTGGCGATCTCCGCCGAAGCCCAGACGCCCAAGCGGGGCGGGGTGCTGCGCATCGCCGAGCGCGAGGCGCCGGGCCTGGACCCGCACCTGTCCATCAGCTTCCTCACGCACTCCTACGTGAGTCTCAGTCTACAGCCAGCTCGTGCGGTTTCCCAACGGGCCCGAGCAGAAGCACCCGGCCGACTTCTCGATCCTGCCCGACCTCGCCGAGAAGTGGTCGGTGTCCAAGGATGGCAAGATCTACACCTTCTTTCTGCGCAAGGGGGTGAAGTTCCACAACAAGCCGCCCGTGAACGGGCGCGAGGTCACCGCCGAGGACGTGAAGTACTCGCTCGAGCGGTTCACGGCCAAGTCCGGCTTCAACACGCGCTTCGAGCCGGTGAGCGCCATCGAGGCGGTCGACAAGCACACCGTGCGCATCACGCTGAAGGAGCCGTACGCGCCGTTCCTCAATCACCTGGCCAACCCGTCGTTCTGCGTCATCCTGCCGCGCGAGGCCGAGGACAAGTTCAAGGATTTCAATCACCCTGACGCGGTGATCGGCACCGGGCCCTTCGTCATGAAGTCGTACGAGAAGGGCGTGAAGGTCGTCTTCGAGCGCAACCCCGACTACTTCATGAAGGGGTTCCCCTACCTGGACGGCGTCGTCATCGAGATCACGCCCGACGCCGCCGCCCGCGTCGCCGTGCTGCGGGCCGGGAAGGCCGATCTGCCCCACATCTGGGGCTGGGTGAGCCCCGAGGAAGGCAAGGCGCTGCAGAAGACCAATCCCGAGCTGGTGGTCGTCCCCCACCAGGTCATCGGCCAGGGCTTCATCTACATGCGCACCGACCAGCCCCCCTTCAACGACATCAAGGTGCGGCGCGCGGTGTCGCTGGCCATCGACCGCAAGGCGTGGAACGAGGCGCTGCTCTTCAACGAGGGGTGCATCGACTCCGGACCGATTCCGTGCGCGCTCAAGGAGTGGAAGCTGGACGCCGCCAAGATCGACGCGGCCAAGGCCAAGTACCTGACCGGGTACGATCCCGCCGAGGCCAAGAAGCTGCTGGCCGAGGCCGGTCACAAGAGCCTGACCACGCCCATCTTTCACTGGCCCGGCTACGTGGTGCCCTGGCGCAGCTACTACGAGCTGGCCGCCGACAACCTCGGCAAGGTCGGGATCACCGCCGAGCTCAAGCCCGAGGAGTACGGCAAGTACATCTCGACGACCGCGCTCGGCAAGTACGAGAAGATGGCCATGGGACCGTCGACGCCGTTCACCGAGGTCGACGACTTCCTCTACGGCCGCTTCTACCCCGAGCTGCCGACCAACCAGAGCCGGGTGGCCGACGCCGAGCTGTCCAAGATGCTCCTGGCCCAGCGACGCGAGATGGATCCCAAGAAACGCAAGCAGATCGTCGACGACATCCAGCGCTACCTGGCCGACAAGGCCTACTACGTCTACGTGCCGCAGTGGCCCCAGTACGTCGCCCACCCGCCGGCGGTGAAGGGCTTCAAGCATCACGACGGCTACGGGCTCGGCATGCGCCTCGTCTACACCTGGCTCGACCGGTAGCGATGGTCTCGACGCTCAGCCGCCGCGCCTTCCTCGGCGGCGCCGCCGCCGTGGTGGGGGCGAGCGCGCTGAGGCCGCGGGCGGCGTCGGCAGTGGTCGCCGACCTCGACTTCGCCCCGGCGGTGGACGCCGCCCGGGCGATCCGTCGCGGCGACGTCTCTTCAGTCGAGCTGACCACGCGGATGCTGGAGCGCATCGCCCGCCACAACCCGAAGCTCAACGCGATCGTCACGCTGACGGGTGACACCGCGCTGGCCCGGGCCAAAGCGGCCGACGAGGCGCGGGCGCGCCGCGAGTGGTGGGGGCCCTTCCACGGTGTGCCGTGCACGATCAAGGACACGCTGGAGGTGGCCGGCGTCCGGACGACGGCGGGCTCGCCACAGTACGCCAGCCATCAGCCGACGCGCGACGCCGTGGCGGTGGCACGCCTGCGCGCCGCCGGGGTCGTGCTCCTCGGTAAGACGAACGTCCCGCCGCTGGCCGCCGACTGGCAGAGCACCAACCCGGTGTTCGGGACCACCAACAACCCGTGGGACGTGATGCGGACGCCCGGCGGCTCGACGGGAGGCGGAGCCGCCGCGCTGGCGGCCGGGCTCAGCTTCCTCGAGCCGGGCAGCGACATCGGCGGCTCGATCCGCATCCCCGCGCACTTCTGCGGCGTCTACGGCCACAAGCCCACCATCGGCGTCGTTCCCCAGCGCGGGCACATTCCGCCGCCGCCCGGCCTCGTCAGCCCCCCGCCTATCCTGCCCGTGGTCGGGCCGCTCGCGCGGAGCGCGGCCGATCTGCTGGCGGCGATGGAGGTGCTGGGCGGGCCAGACGTAGAGGACGCGCGCGCCTATCGATGGTCGCTGCCGCCCGCCCGCGGCGCCCGCCTGACCGAGTACCGCATCGGCTTCGTCCTCGACGATCCCGCCTGCCCGGTCTCCTCCGACGTGCGCGAGGTACTGGCCCGCGCGCTCGACGCCCTGCGGGCCGCCGGCGTGAAGCTCGAGGAGGGCTGGCCGGCCGGGGTCAAGCCGGCCGAGCAGTACGAGACGTACCTGACGCTGCTGTACTCGGTGTTCGCCATCGGGCTGCGCGACGACCAGCTGGAGGGACTGCGCCAGCGCGCCGCCAACCAGGACGGCTCGCACCAGGCGCGATGGGCGCAGGCCTTCACGGCGCCGCACCGCCACTATGCGCTCGCCAACGGTCGCCGCATGGGGATGCGGGCGATCTGGCAGAGCTACTTCCAGACGCACGACGCCTTCCTGATGCCGACGACGTTCGTCGCGGCCTTCCCTCACGACCACTCGAGCGATGCGTTCGCTCGCCGGCTGGCAACGCCGGAGGGCCCGCGCACCTACATGGATCTGTCGTTCTGGATCTCGTTCGCGACGCTGACGGGGTTGCCGGCCACGACGGCTCCGGTCGGGCTCACGCGCGACAACCTGCCGGTCGGCCTCCAGATCGTCGGGCCCTATCTGGAGGACGCCACGCCGATCGACGTCGCCGGCCGGCTGGCCGACGTGCTGGGCGGCTTCCGGCCGCCGGCGGGCTTCGCGTGAAGCAGTACATCCTCCGGCGGCTGGCGCTGGCGATCCCCACGCTGTTTCTCGTCAGCGTGATCGTGTTCGGCCTCATGCGGCTGATGCCGGGCGACGTGGCCACGCGCATGGTGGAGGGCCACGGCTACGCCAAGACGCTGGATGCCCTCCGCCACGACCTCGGCCTCGATCGGCCGGTGCACGTGCAATACCTCGAGTGGATCGGCAACATCGCCCTGCGCGGCGACTTCGGCCGCTCGTACTGGACGCGGCAGCCCATCCTGGAGGAGTTCGTCCGGCGCTTCCCGGTCACGCTGGAGCTGGCGCTGCTGACGATCCTGGTCTCGGTCGTCATCGGCGTGGTGGTCGGCATCCTGTCGGCGGTGCGCCAGGACAGCGTGTCGGACTACGTGGGGCGGATCCTGGCCATCCTGGCGCTGTCGGTGCCGTACTTCGGCCTGGCGGTGGTCGTGGTCGTGGTGCCGTCGATCTACTTCAAGTGGACGCCGGTGTGGACCTACGTGTCCTTCACGGCCGACCCCGCCCAGAACCTCAAGATCATGCTGGTGCCGGCGCTGGTGTTCGGCGTGACCCGGGCCGGCCCGATCATGCGCATCATGCGCTCGGCGCTGCTCGACGTGCTGCGCCAGGAGTACATCCGCACCGCGTGGTCCAAGGGGCTGAGCGAGCGGACCATCGTGCTGCGCCACGCGCTCAAGAATGCGATGATCCCGGTCATCAGCCTCATCGGGCTGCAGATGCCGCTCTACATCGGCGGCTCCGTCATCATCGAGTCGATCTTCCGGCTGCCCGGCGTCGGCCTGTTCTTCTTCGAGGCGCTCGGCAAGCTCGACTACCCGGTCGTGCAGTCCGTGAACCTCATCATCGCCGCCATGGTCGTCGGGCTGAACCTGGCCATCGACCTGTCCTACGCGTTCCTCGATCCGAGGATCCGGTACCGCTGATGAGCATCGCCACGCCGCCCCTCGACGCCGCGCTGCCCCGCCGGGCAGCGCCGGCCCGGTCGCGCCCATGGTACCTCGACGTGTGGGTCCAGATGCTCCGGCGCAAGCCGCTCGGCACCGCCGGCGGCGTCATCGTGCTGGCCATGCTGGCCGCCGCCGTCGGCGCCGAGTGGATCTCGCCCTACGGCTTCGCCCAGACCAGCCTGCGCGAGCGGTTCATCGCCATGAACAGCGCCCACTGGCTCGGCACCGACCAGCTCGGGCGCGATCTCCTGACGCGGCTGATCTACGGGGCCAGGATCTCCCTCTACGTCGGCTTCGGCGCCGTGGGGCTGGGCAGTGTGCTGGCCACCGGGGTCGGCATCCTGTCGGCTTACTACGGCGGTCGGGTCGACATGCTGGTGCAGCGCGGCGTCGACGCCTGGATGGCGTTCCCGCCGCTGCTGCTGCTGATGTCGATCATGTCGCTGGTGGGGCCGAGCGTGTGGAACATCACGGTCGTGCTGGGCGTGGCCTTCGGCATCCAGAACTCGCGCGTGGTCCGCGGCGTCGCGCTCGGCATCAAGGAGCACACCTACATCGAGAGCGCGCGGGCGATGGGCTCCGGCCACCTGGCCATCGCCGTGCGCCACATCCTGCCCAACACGCTGCCCACCATCATCGTGGTGGCGACGACCGGCCTGTCGACGGTGATCCTCACCGAGGCCAGCCTGTCGTTCCTGGGCCTCGGGGTGCCGCCGCCCTATCCGACATGGGGCGGCATGCTCTCGCTGGCCGGCCTCGACCACATGTACCAGGCCCCGTGGCTGGCCATCTGGCCGGCTGTCGCGCTGTCGCTGGCCGTCTTCGGCTTCAACATGCTGGGCGACGGCCTGCGCGACCTGCTGGACCCGCGCCTGAAGGGCGGCTAGGTCGGGCGCTACGCGGCCGCCGCCCGCTTCAGAGTGGCGATGTCGATCTTCTTCATCTTGATCATGGCCTCCATGACCCGACCGGCTTTCGCCGGATCGGGATCGGCCATCAGCTCGAGCAGGATGCGGGGGACGATCTGCCACGAAACGCCGAACTGGTCCTTGAGCCACCCGCACTGCTGGGCCTGCTCGTCCCCGCCCTCGCCGAGCTTCGTCCAGAAGTGGTCGACCTCCTCCTGCGTCTGGCAATCGACCTGGAACGAGATGGCCTCGGTGAACTTGAAGAACGGGCCGCCGTTGAGGGCGGTGAATGTCTGCCCGTCGAGTTCGAAGGCCACGGTCATCACCGTGCCCGGCGTCTGGCCGTGGGCCTCGCGTCCGGCCTCGCCGTAGTGCAACACGTCGCCGATCTTCGAGTTCCTGAAGATGCTGGTGTAGAACCTGGCCGCCTCTTCGGCGCGGCCGTCGAACCACAGGCACGGCGTGATCTTCCGGACGATTGGCATGGCGCGGTCCTCCTTACCTGGTCTGGTCACAATGTCCTGGTAGCAAACTCCGTGACTGCCAGTGAGTCGTTCGGGGAGGGCCAGGATCGACAGGTTCGGTGACGGAGGGCGGACTGTCAGGATTCTGACGACACGCCGGTCAGCTCACAGACGATCGGGCAGCGGCAGTCGCTGGGAGCGGCGCATGCGCGTGCCCGGAGGGGGCGACGCTACTTGCGGCCGCCCTGGGCTCGCTTCTTCGGCGCCTCGGCCGGCTTGGCCTTGGCGGTCGCGGCCGCCCCCGCCTTGGCCGGCGGCTTCTTGGCGGCGGCGTCCTCGGCGGACAGCCCGCGCTTGGCGAGGCTCTCCTTCAACGCGTCCATCAGGTCGATCACCTGGGCGCGTGGTGCCGCCGGCTCGGAGACCGTGACCTCCTGGCCTTCGACCTTCTGGTTGATCATGCCGAGCACGCGCTGGCGGTACTCGTCGGCGTAGCGGTCGGGCGAGAACGTCTCGGTGGCGAGGCCGTTGATGAGCTGCAAGGCCAGGTCGAGCTCGCCCTCCTTGATCTTGGCCGACTCGCCCTTGTCGACCTCGTCGAAGTTCCGCACCTCGTCGGCGAAGTACATCGTGTGCAGCATGAGCCCGCCCTGGGCGGCGCGGATGAGGACCAGGCTCTCCTTGCCGCGCATGACGTACTTGGCCAGCGCGACCTGCCCGGCCTTCTCCATGGCGTCGGACGAGTAGCCGGTAGGCCTTCTCGCCACCCTTGTCGGGGCCGAGGTAGTAGGTCTTCTCGAAGTAGATCGGGTCGACCTCGGTCAGCGGTACGAACTCGGCGATGTCGATGATCTTGGAGGCCTCACCCTCCAGCGCCTTCAGCTCGTCGTCCTTGACCTGGACGTACTGGTCCTTGGCGAACTCGTAGCCGCGCACCAGCTCGGAGCGCTCGACCGTCTTGTTGCACTTGGGGCAGAAGGTCTGCTGCTTGATGCGCGAGCCGCACACGCCGTGCAGCTGGTTGAACGACACGCCGGCCGGGGAGGCGGCCGTGTAGAGCCGGACCGGGATGGACACCAATCCGAACGAGATCGTTCCGGACCCAAGCGAGTGCGGCGGCATCGTCCTTCCTCCTGTGAACGGCGGATACTCCCGAGACTTTGCACGATAGCACGCACCCGCCTATGATGCCGCCAAGGCCTGGATATCCAAGGGATTGCGGTGCCCGCCCCCCTCGACGACTACCGGAAGAAGCGCGACCCGGCGCGCACGCCCGAGCCGTTCGCCACGGCCCGCGGCGGCGAGGGCCGGAGCTTCGTGGTCCAGAAGCACGCCGCCCGTCGTTTGCACTACGACGTGCGCCTGGAGATGGACGGCGTCCTCAAGAGCTGGGCGGTGCCCAAGGGTCCCTCGCTCAAGGCCGAGGAGAAGCGGCTGGCCGTGCACGTCGAGGACCACCCCGTCGAGTACGCGGACTTCGAGGGCATCATCCCCGAGGGCAACTACGGCGCCGGCGCCGTCATCGTGTGGGACCGCGGCTGGTATCGGCTGGTGAAGGAGGGCGCGCCGGCCGAGCAGCTGCGGGCGGGCCGGCTCGACGTCGAGCTGTTCGGCATCAAGCTGCGCGGCCGCTGGACGCTGGCGCGCATGGGCGGCAAGGACAAGGAATGGCTGATGCTCAAGAAGGCCGACGCCTTCGCCGGCGACGAGGAGGCGACCGAGCGCTTCCCGGAGTCGGTGCTCTCGGGTCTCACCGTCGAGGAGGTGCGCGACGGCTCCGCCCGGATCGCCACCTTGCGCGCCACGCTGGCGGCCGCACCGGTCGGCGAGGTGGACGCCGCCCGCCAGCCGGTCATGCTGGCCTCGCTGGCCGAGGCGCCGTTCGCGGATCCGGCGTGGCTCTTCGAGATCAAGTACGACGGCGTGCGGGTGCTGGCGGCGCGTGACGGCGACCCGGGTGACGCTCCACGGTCGGGCCGGGCAGGACTTCACCGGACGCTACCCGGAGGTCGTCACCGCGCTACGCGCGCTGCCGCTCGACCGGTTCGTGCTCGACGGCGAGGTCGTCGCCCTCGACGAGGCGGGCCGGCCGTCCTTCCAGCGGCTGCAGAATCGCATGCACCTGACGCGGGCCGCCGACGTCGAGGCGGCCCGCTCCACGGTGCCGGTGAGCGCGGTGTTCTTCGACTGCCCTCGCCCTCGACGGCCGCGACCTGCGCCACCTGCCGCTGCTGCAGCGCAAGGCCGGGCTGGCGCTGGCGGTGCCCGCTCGCGGCGTGATCCGCTACGGCGACCACGTCCTCGCCCACGGCGAGGCCTTCTACGAGGCGGCGGCCGAGCAGCGGGTCGAGGGCATCGTCGCCAAGCGGGCGGACAGCCGTTACACCGGCGGCCGCACGCGCGACTGGCTCAAGGTCAAGTGCCACCAGCGCCAGGAGTTCGTGATCGGCGGCTGGACCGATCCGCAGGGCGGCGCGCGGCTGGTTCGGCGCGCTGCACCTCGGCGTGTACGAGGACGGCCGGCTGCTCTACGCCGGTAAGGTCGGCACCGGGTTCGACGAGGCCACGCTGCGCCGGGTGAGGGATCAGATGCAGCCGCTGGCGCGGAAGACCTCGCCCTTCGACGCCGGCACGCCAGCCGGCCGCGGACACCACTGGGTCGAGCCGCGACTCGTGGCCGAGGTCCGCTTCACCGAGTGGACGGACGACGGGATCGTCCGTCACGCGGTATTCCTCGGGCTCCGCGATGACAAGCGGGCCGAGGAGTGTCGCCGGGAGGCGGGGTCGGAGTCGTCGCGGCGCGGGAAGCGGCGACCGACCGCGGCGCCGGCCCCGGCTCCCGCGGAGTCGCTCTCGCGGGAGGTGACGATCACCAACCCGACGAAGGTCTTCTGGCCGGCGGAGCAGCTACACGAAGGTCGGATCTGGTCGCGTACTACGAGCGGGTGGCGCCGTGGCTGTTGCCGTACCTGCGCGATCGCCCGCTGGTGCTGGCGCGGTATCCGGACGGGATCGACGGGAAAGACGTTCTTCCAGAAGGACGCGCCCGAGTGGGCGCCGGAGTGGATCCGCCGGGAGCGCATCCACGCGCAAGGGCGTCGAGCGCGACATCGACTACTTCGTCGTGGACGACGTGGAGGCGCTGCGGTACGTGGCCAATACGGGCACGATCCCGCTGCACCTCTGGGCCTCGCGGGTGGCGATCGATCGAGCGGCCCGACTGGCTGGTGCTCGACCTCGACCCCAAGGGGGCGCCGTTCACCGACGTCGTGAAGGTCGCGCTCGCGCTGCGGGCGATCCTCGAGCGACTGGAGCTGCCGAGCTATCCGAAGACCTCCGGCGCCACCGGCCTGCACATCCTGCTGCCCCTGGGCGCCCGCTACACCTACGAGGAGACGCGGACGTTCGCGCGGCTGCTCGCCACGCTGACCGTGGAGGCGGTGCCGGCGATCGCCACCATCGCCCGGGCGATCGGCACCCGCGGCGGCAAGGTCTACGTCGACTTCGGCCAGAACGGGCCCGGCCAGACCATCGTCGCGCCGCTGGCGGTGCGGCCGCTGGTGGGCGCGCCGGTGTCGATGCCGCTGCGGTGGCCGGAGGTGACGGTGAAGCTCGAGCCGCCGCGCTTCACCATCCGTACCGCGCCGGCGCGCCTGGACAAGCTCGGCGACCCACTGGCACCGGTACTCGGCGAGGGCATCGACGTCGCCGCCGCGCTCGCTCGCCTGGATCGCCCGCGGTGACGGCGCCGGTTCATGGTATCCCAGGGGCCATGTTCCCCCGCCGCACCGCCGCCGAGCTGATGGACGCGAGCTTCCTGGCCAGGTGGGCCGACCGGGCCACGCTCGGCCCCGCGGCCCGCGCCACGCTGGCCGAGATCCTCGACCGCTTCGTCGCCGACGGCGCGCCGATCGAGATCGCCTCGCTCCGCGATGGTGCCGCCGTGACCGAGCTGGACGAGCGCGATCTCGTCTACGTCAGCGACGGCCGCGTCGTGCTCGCCTATCCGTGGTCGGGGACGCCGACGGCCTTCGTTACCGTGCTGGCCGACGGTCGCCAGCGGTGGGCGTGCTGCGCCATCGACGCGCTCGGGGTGGCGGCGATGCTGGGCCAGCCCGTGACGGTGCGCGCGGGCTGCCACCACTGCGAGGCGAGGCTCGATCTGGCCGTCACCCCGGCGGGACCGGTGGGAGACGACGGCGTGATGGCGTGGATCGGCGAGCGCGGCGACCTGCGCGGCAAGGCGTGCACCGCGCTCTGACACACCCTCAACTTCTTCCGGTCGGAAGATCACGTGGCCGAGTGGTGGATGGGCAGCCGGGCCCCCGGCGCCGCCGCCACGCTGGCGGAGGCCTTCCGCCTGGGCGCCACGATCTTCGGCGAGCTGCTCCCCCGCCTGCTGCGGGCGCCGTGATGGGGTGGGTCGTGCTCGTGCTCGTCGTCGCCGTCGGCCTGGGCGGCTGCGTCGAGCGGCGCGACGGCGCCGGGCCGGTGACGCTTGTCTTCAAGCACGCCAAGATCCTGGGCCCGTCCGATCCGCTCCCCGGCCTGCTGCGCGAGTTCGAGCGGCGCCATCCCGGCGTGACCGTGCGCAGCGAGCCGCTCACGTGGACGAGCGACGAGCAGCACCAGTTCTACGTGATCAACCTGGAGGGCGCGAGCCCCACCTTCGACGTGCTCATGCTCGACGTCATCTGGGTGCCGGAGTTCGCCCAGGCCGGCTGGCTCCTCGACCTGGCGCCGTGGGTGTCGCGCGAGGAGCTGGCGCCGCACTTCCCGGCCGCCGTCGCCGCCGCCACCTGGGGCGGCGGCGTGTGGGGGATGCCGTGGAACATGAACGTCGGCGTCGTCTACTACCGGGCCGATCTTCTCGCGAAGTACGGCCTGCAGCCCCCACGCACGTGGGAGGAGCTGGCCGCGCAGGCCGAGCGCGTGCGCGCGGGCGAGGGGGATGCGCGCCTGGACGGCGTGCTCTGGCAGGGCAAGCAGTACGAGGGGCTCGTCTGCAACGTGCTCGAGCACTTCTGGGCCAGCGGCGCCGTGCTGATCGATGACGGTGGCCGGGTGTTGCCCCAGGCCGATCGGGCGGCCGCGGCGCTCGCCTTCATGCGGGGTCTCATCGACCGCGGGTTGAGCCCGGGGTGGGTGACTGCCGGCGACGAGGAGCTGACGCGGCGGCCGTTCGGCGACGGTCGCGCGGTCTTCGTGCGCTCGTGGCCGTACGCCGCTCGACCTCTTCGAGGCGGCCGACTCGCCGGTGCGCGGCCGCGTCGGACTGGCCGCGCTGCCCGGCCACGCCGGCGGCGGCACCGGGGCCGGCACCACCGGCGGCTTCCACCTGGCCGTCAACCGACGCACCCGTCACCGGGACGCCGCCGTCGCGCTCGTGCGGTACCTGGCCGACGAGGCGCCCCAGCGCGCGCTGACCGCGGCCGGGGTGGCACTCTACCCGACGCGCATGGCGCTCTACCACGATCCGGCCATCGTCGCCGTGCGCCCGCACATGCCGCGCTTCCACGACCTGATGCTGGCCGCGCGACCCCGACCCGTCACCCCGTACTACCTGATGCTGTCCACCACCGTGCAGCCGGAGTTCTCGGCGGCGCTGGTCGCCGTGAAGACGCCGCAGCAGGCGCTGGACCACGCCCGGCGCCGTCTGGAGTACATGCTGGGCGGCCTGCGGTGACCGGCCGGCAGCGCGCCGACCGCCGCGCCGGCATGGCCTTCGTGGCGCCGGCCGTCCTCACGCTGGCCGCGCTGGCGCTCTATCCGGGGCTGTGGGTGCTGTGGCTGTCGCTCCAGCAGCGCGTGCCGATCTTCGGCATCGCACGTTTCGTCGGGCTCGACCACTTCGCCTTCCTCGCCACCGACCCGCGCTTCTGGAACGCCGCCCGGGTGACGCTGACGTTCGCCGTCGTGTCGGTCGTGCTGGAGCTGGTGGTGGGCCTCGCCGTCGCGCTCGCGCTGCAGCGCCAGCGGGTCGGCCGGCGGCTGTCGTTGTCGCTGCTGCTGCTGGCGTGGGCGCTGCCCTCGGTGGTCACCGCCAAGCTCTTCGAGTGGCTCTACCACCCGTCGGCCGGCCTCGTGAACGTGCTCGTCGGGCGATCGCTGAACTGGCTGGGCGATCCGGCCCTGGCCCTGCCGGCGCTGATCCTGGCCGACGTGTGGCGCACGATGCCGTTCGTGGCGCTGCTCTGCTACGCGCGGCTGCTGACGATCCCGCCCGAGGTGTACGAGGCGGCGCCGCGTGGACGGCGCCGGCCGCCTCGCCACGTTCACCGGTATCACGCTGCCGCTGCTGCGCTCGATCCTGCTCGTCGCGCTGCTCTTTCGCACGCTCGACGCGCTGCGCGCCTTCGACCTCATGTTCGTCCTGACCGGCGGCGGCCCCGCCGGCACCACCGAGACGCTGACCGTGTACGCCTACCGCAGCCTGTTCCAGACGCTGCAGCTCGGCTTCGGCTCGGCCGTCGGCGTGGTGATCTTCGTGCTCGTGATGGCGGTGGCGGCCGCCTACCTGCAGGATGCTCCGGCGTGAGGGGCTGGCCGCGTGAGGGCCCGGCTGCGCGCCTGGGACGTGGCCGTGCTGCTCGTCCTGGCGGCGTGGGCGGCGCCGTTCTTCTGGCAGGTGCGGACCTCGTTCACGCCGGACGCCGAGCTGCTGGCCACGTCGAGGGTGCTGCCGGCGCAACCGACGCTGGGCCACTACCGGGCCGTCGTCGAGCGCAGCGTGATGCCTCAGGCCCTCGTCAACAGCCTGGGGGTGGCGACGCTCACGACGCTGGCTCGCGCTGGCCATCGGGCTGCCGGCCGCCTACGGCATCGCGCGGCTGCCGGTGCCGGGCAAGGGACTGCTGCTCCTGGCGGTGGTGGCGAGCACCGCCTTCCCGCAGATCGCCACGGTGAGCCCGCTCTATCTGCTGATGCGGGCGCTGGGGCTGCGCGACACATGGACGGCGCTGGTGCTGGCCAACACCTCGTTCGCGCTGCCGCTGGTGATCTGGCTGCTGGCCGGCTTCATCCGCGAGATCCCGGTCGAGCTGGAGGAGGCGGCCTTCCTCGACGGCGCCGGCCGGCTGGGCGCGCTGCGTCGGGTGGTGCTGCCGATGGTCGCGCCCGGGGCTCGCCTCCGCCGCGCTGCTGACCTTCCTGGCCTCCTGGAACGAGTTCCTGTTCGCCTACACGTTCACGGCGACCGAGGCCAGCCGCACGGTGCCCGTCGCGCTGGCGCTCTTCCCCGGCGTGTTCGAGGTCCCGTGGGGCGACATCGCGGCCGCCTCGATCCTGGCCAGCCTGCCGCCGATCGTCGATCGTGGTGGGGCTGCAGCGCTGGCTGGTGCGAGGGCTGGTCGCCGGTGCGATGAAGGAGTAGGCGACCGTCAGGCGCCGCGGAGGGCTGCCCACGCGAGGGCAGCCCAGCCGAGGATGAAGGCGAGCCCACCGAGCGGGGTGACGGCGCCCAGCCAGCGCTGGCCGGTGAGGGCGAGCAGGTAGAGGCTGCCGGAGAAGATCACGGTGCCGGCCACGAACAGCCAGCCAGCCGTCACCGCGGCGCCGCCGGGCCAGCGACCGACCGCCCACGCGGCGGCCAGCAGCGCCAGCGCGTGATACATGTGGTAGCGCGCGCCGATCTCGAAGACGCCGAGCATGTCGGGCACCAGGCGCTCGCGGAGCGCATGAGCCCCGAAGGCACCGGCGGCGACGGCCACCAGCGCCGAAAGCGCGCCCAGCCCGAAGAAGATGCGATCCACGCTCAGAGCCCCTCGCCCCACTGGGCGTAGAACTCCAGCGGCCGGCCGATCAGGAACCGCTCGAAGTCGGCGTGGAAGCGCTCGGCCGCGACGTTTTCGAGGAAGCAGCTGGCGGCGGCTTCGTCCAGCTCGGAGTCGGGGTCGGCCATGCACTCGGCCAGAACCCAGCCGAGCGCCTGCAGTCGCGTCGGGGCAAGCTCCTCGTAGCGCTCGCGGAAGTAGTCGCTGAACTCGGCGAAGGCGCCGCACAGGGTGGTCCCGTCCTCGTCGGCGGGGTCGGCCGCTTCCCGGTGGGTGGCGAAATCCGGGAAGAGCTGGACGAGCCGGCCGACCAGCTCGTCCGGCGTCATGCTCGATTCTTCTTCCATGCAGGCCCTCCCGGGCAGTGGTGTTTACCCTACGCCGAGCGCCGCCGGATTGCGAGCCGCAGGCCTGCGGCTCAGCTCGCGCTGCTCACGGGCGGTTCGTCGGTCAGCTCGCGGAGGCGCCGGGCCAGCGCCGGCCCCGTGCCCTCGTCCTCGTGCTTGAAGAACACGAACGCGTCGCGCCAGTCGCCGCCGATGCGGCGCATGGTGGCGAGCCAGCCGCGGAGATCGTCGTCGCTGTAACCGGTGGCCCGCAGGCGCAGGTAGCCCCAGTCGGCCGTGGCCACGGCCGGGGTGGCGCCGTCGTCGTTGTCGGCGATGCAGAGCGCGGCGTTGCGAGCGGCCAGGCGCGCGTAGACATCGTCCGCGAACCACGTCGCGTTGCGGAACTCGAAGGCCGCGCGCACGTCGGTGGGCAGCAGGGCCAGCAGGTCGGCCAGGCGTCCGGTGTCCACCTTGAAGTTCGGCGGGAGCTGGAACAACAGCGGACCGAGCTTGTCGCCCAGGAGGCGGGCGGTGTCGCAGAACTGGCGCACGGGCTCGTCCACGTCCCGCAGGCGACTGAAATGAGTGACCCGCTGCGGCGCCTTGAGCACGAACCGGAAGCCGGTCGGCGCCGCCGCTGCCCACCCCGTCACCGCCGCGGCCGTCGGCATCCGGTAGAAGGTGTTGTTCACCTCGACGGTGGCGAAACGCTCGACGTAGTAGGCCAGCATCCCGGCCGGCTTCATGTCCTTCGGGTAGAAGGAGCCGCGCCACTCCGTGTAATTCCACCCCGAGGTGCCGATGCGGAGATCCATGGCGCTCAGACAGTCAGCAGCCCGCCGTTGGGCGACAGCCACTGGCCGGTGACGAACGAGGCGTCGTCGGAGGCGAGGAACAGGGCGACGGCGGCGATCTCCCGGGGATCGCCCAGGCGCCCCATCGGCGTCTGGCGCTCGGCCAGCATGCGCACCATCGGCGGCAGCGGGTCGAGGAGGGGCGTGTCGATCCACCCAGGACAGATGGCGTTCACGCGGATGCCACGGGAGGCGACCTCGCGGGCGACCGAGCGCGTGAAGCCGAGGATGCCGGCCTTGGCGGCGCCGTAGTGCGGCGCGACCTCGATGCCCATCAGCCCGGCCACGCTCGAGATGTTGACGATGGCGCCCCGGTTGGCGCGGCCCATCAGCCGGAGTGCCTCGCGCGTGCAGTAGAAGGTGCCGTTGAGGTGGACCGCGAGCATCCGGGCCCACGCCTCGTCGGTGAGCGCCTGGGTGACGTCCCAGTGCGTCTCGACCGTGCCGGCCATCATCTCGGCGATACGTGTCTCGGCCTTGGCGCGGAACGCCTCGCGGTCGCCGGCGTCCACCTCGGCGATGCCGGCGTTGTTGACCAGCACGTCGAGACCGCCGAAGGCTCGCTCGATCTCCGCGAACATCGCCCGTACCTGAGCGCTGTCGGCCACGTCGGCGGCGAGGCCGCGAGCGGCGCCGCCGATCTCGCCGGCGGTGCGCTGGGCGCTATCCGCGTCGATGTCGTTGACTACGATGCGCGCACCTTCCTCGGCGAAGCGCCGGGCGATGGCCCGGCCGATGCCGGAGCCGCCGCCCGTGACCAGCGCCACCCGCCCCTCGAGTCGCATGAGCTCTCCCGTTCCATCCTTGGTCTTGACGTCTACCGAGGCCGGCGTCGCCAGCGCCAGCCGAGCGTCACGGCGGCCACGGCCAGGGTACCGCCGGCGCCGGTGATGAAGAAGCCGGCGCGAGGGCCGAAGGCCTCGACGACCGAGCCGACCAGGAAGGCGCCGAAGGGCGTCATGCCGGCGAACATCAGCGTGTGCAGGCTCATCACGCGGCCGCGCAGCTCGTCGGGGACGGTGAGCTGCACCGTCGTGTTGGCGCCGGTCATGAAGAGCATGCCGCAGAACCCCATCACCACCAGGACCGCGACGGCCACGCCGAAGCGCCCGACGCTGGCCATGAGCATGGTGGCCAGGCCCAGCGCCAGCGCGGCGGTGATCAGCACGTTCGTGGGCGGCCGCTCCGCCCCCAGCGAGGCCAGGACGACCGCCCCGGCCACGGCGCCGATGCCCACCGCGGTCATCAGCAAGCCGAAGCCGTGGGCGTCCTGGTGCAGGATGTCGCGGGCCAGCAACGGCACCAGCGTGTTGTAGTTGAAGAAGAACGCGCTGACGGCCATGACCAGGCTCATCACCAGGGCGATGCGCGGCGTGCGGAGCGCGTACCAGAGCCCCTCGGCGATCTCCTGGCGCATGGCCCGGCCGCTGTTGGCGCGAGGCAACCCCTGCGCATGCAGCGTCATCAGGGCGGCGATCACGGCCAGGAACGACACGCCATTGAAGAAGAACGCCAGCGCCGTCCCCCAGCGGGCGATGACCAGGCCGGCCAGCGCGGGGCCGATGACCCGGGCGGCGTTGAACATCGCCGAGTTCAGCGCGATGGCGCTGCGCAGTGAGTCGCGGCCCACCATCTCGACGATGAACGCCTGGCGGGTCGGCATGTCGACCGTGTTGGCGACCCCGTAGATGGCGGCCATCACCGCCACGTGCCAGTACTGGACGTGGCCTCGGTGGACGAGGGCGGCGAGCACGAGCGCCAGCACGCACATCACGGACTGGGTGGCGACGAGCAAACGGCGCTTGGGCAGGCGATCGGCCATGGCGCCGGCGAAGAACGACAGGACCAGGACGGGCGCGAACTGCAGGGTGCCGACCAGCCCCAGCCGGAACGGGGAGTTGGTCAGCTCCAGGACCAGCCAGGACTGCGCGACCGACTGCATCCAGGTGCCCACCAGCGAGACGAGCTGACCAGCGAAGAAGAGCCGGAAGTCGCGGTGCGCAAACGCCCGCAGCGCAGCCGGGAGACTGGAGGGCGGGGCGTCCGGCACCCGCCCAGTCTACTTCTGCTTGCGCGCGATCGCCCGCGCCAGCTCCTTCTTCTTCATGCCCGAGGTGCCCTTCACCCCCAGCCGCTTCGCCCGCCGCGCCAGCTCCTCGCTGGTGTGCCCATAGTAGTCGACGCCCCCGAACGTCTCGCCGATGCCCCGCCGCGCCTTGGCCGTCGGCTGCCGCGCTCGGGGATCCGACGGGCCCTTCTTCTTCTTGGGCGCCCACCGATCGCCGACCTTCTCGAACGTATGCTTGAGCGCCGCGAACGCCGTGCGATGCGCGCGCTCGCCCTCGCCGTATTGCTCGACCGCGCTGTCGTGCGTCTTCGCCCACGTCTTCTGCGCCTTCGCCCCCGACCGCCGCAACGTCCTGGGCATCTCCTTCGCCGCCGGCATCATCCCGTCCTCCTTATCTGCATCCAGTGCATCGGGTGTGCCGCCGGGTGCGCCGGTCGTGCGGTGACCTTTCTCGCGCATTTACGAAGCGAGCGCCCGGCGACAGCCCGAGCCCAGCGAGGCGCGGAAGGTGAGTCAGGACGATGCAGCGATGGGCGAGGCGCGGAGGCGTCGGCGCTCGGTGGCGAGGAAGACGCCGAGGCCCAGTACGGCGGCCAGTCCGGAGGCGAGGAATCCGGCGGAGAATCCGTGGTGCTGGACCAGCAGCGCGATCAGCGGCGACCCGATCGCGAGCCCGACATCCCACGCCCCCGATAGCGTTCCGATCGCCCGTCCGCGCTCGTTTGCCGGCGTGCGGTCGACGACCAGCGCCACCAGCGTCGGATAGAGCATCGAGTTCCCGGAGCCGAGGAGCACGGCGCCGAGGACCACGGCCGCCACCGTCGGTGGCGTGGCCAGCGCGACGTGGCCGAGCGCGATGACGATCAGCGCCGGCACCAGCACCCGCGTGCGGCCGAACTGGTCGGAGGCGCGGCGGAGCAGCACCCGGCACAGGATGGTGCAGCCGGACATGAGCGGAAAGAACCAGGCGACGCGGCCGAGGCCGCCGGCCGCCGCGTGCAGCGGCAGGAAGGCGTACACCGTGGCCGCGCCCAGGGTGATCACGATCAGCGCGATCGAGGCCGGCACCGCGTGCGGGCTCCACAGTCGCCCGAGGCCGCCGGGCGCCGTCGCATCGCCAGGCGTCGTGCGGACGGCCGCCACCAGCGCGGCCACGACCACCGCCAGGGCCACCACCACGGCGAAGTTGAGGCGAGCCCCACCGATCTCGGCCAGCGCGAAGCCAATCGCCGGCCCGAGCGCCACGCCGACCGAGGAGGCGGTGTAGTAGAGGGCCAGGCTCTCCCCACGCCGCTCGGGGGGGCTCTGCTCGGCCACCACGATGCTGCCGGTCGTCGAGATCAGGGCGTTGGCAATGCCGAGCGGGGCCATCAGCGCGATGAAGGTCAGCGGCGTGGTCGCGAGGTTCAGCACGGCCATGGTGAGCACGAGGATGCCCGCGCCCGGCAGCATCACCGCCCGGGCGCCGTAGCGATCCGTCCACCCGCCGACCTGGGGCCGCAGCACCATGGCCGCGCTGGTGGTGACCGCGAACAGCCAGCCGATCTGGGCGTGGCTGCCGCCGAGCGCCATCAGGTGCAGGGGCAGCTGGGTGTTGAGCAGGTAGGTGACCACGTGGACAACGGCCGTGATGGCCACGCACAGGCCGATCGTGCCTCGCGGGCCCATCACGCTCCTCCCCGCGCCTCGGGATGACGTCAGTCCATCAATACCCGCTGGAGGGTCAGGACGTCCAGCCAGATCCCGAGCTTGAGCGCGACCTGATGCTCGCGGCCCACGCGCATGAAACCGTGGCGCTCGTGCAGGATCAGCGAGGCCTCGTTGATGCCGGTGATGCGCGCGATGACCGAGCGGTGCCCGTGGGCCTGGGCCAGCGCCAGCAGGTGGTCGAGGACGACGCCGCCCAGTCCCTTGCCGCGCCAGCCGTCCTTGACGTACACGGAGTCCTCCACCGTGCGCGCGTAGGACGGCTTCGGCCGGTACGGCGACAGGGCACCGAAGGCCACGACGTCGTGGTCTTCCACGGCCACGATCACCGGGTGGCCCGGACCGTGAGCGGCCAGCCACGCGCGCTGGGCCTCGGGCCCGCGAGGCTCGGTGTCCGTGGTGGCCGCCGTCTGCACGACCTCGCGGTTCCAGATGGCGGCGATCGCGTCGTTATCCGACGGCGTCGCGGGCCGGATCATGGCAGGGCGGCGGAGGCGAGGATGGGCTCGCCGCGAAGCCACTCTCCGAAGGCGATCAGCGCCGCCCCGAGCCGGACACGCAGCGGGGGTCGCTCGACCCTGGCCAGGGCGAGACGGTCCATCCGTCGCGCCTCGTCGCGCAGGTGGGCGAGCCGTTCCCGAGCCATCGTCTCCAGCGCGTACACGTTGGTGTCCATGCGCCCATGCTGCCGGCCGTCGGCCCATCAGGGAAATCAATTGTTCTGATACAGACCATCACATACATTTTGACGTCGATGGACCTCCAGGTCGCCCACCTCCGCACGCTGCAGGCGATCGCGCGCCACGGCTCGTTCTCACGGGCGGCCCAGGCCCTCAACCTCACCCAGCCGGCGGTGAGCATGCAGGTCCGCCACCTGGAGCAGGCGCTGGGGCTGCCGCTGCTGGAACGCGTCGGCAAGCGTGCGTTCCCGACCCGGGCCGGCCAGCTCCTGCTGGGTCACGCCGACCGCGCGTTGCGCGAGCTGGAGGCCGGCGTCGAGCGCGTGCAGCAGCTGCGCGGCGTGGTGGCCGGGCGCGTGCGGCTGGGCACCAGCGCCTCGATCAGCATCTACCTGCTGCCGCCGGCGCTCCGGCGCTTCCGCGCCCGCTACCCGGAGACGGACGTCGTCATCGTCACCGGCAACGCAACCGAGATCACCCGGGCGGTCGTGGCCAACACGCTCGACGTTGGCATCGTCAGCCTGCCGGTGCGCGATCGCGAGCTGCTCGTGAGCCCTTTCTTCCGCGATGAGCTCGTAGCCATCGCGCCGGCCGAGTGGCAGGCGTCGAAGCGGGGCACTCCTGGATCCCGGCGGACGAAGACCATCGACGCGCCGACGCTGGCCAAGCACCCGCTGATCCTGTTCGAGGCCGGGGCCACCTTGCGCCGCCTCATCGACGGCTGGTTCCACCGGGCCGGGGTGGCGCCGCGCTCGCCCATGGAGCTCGGCAACACGGAGGCGATCAAGAAGCTGGTCGAGTCGGGGCTGGGTCTGTCGGTGACCTCGTGGTTCTCGGTGAGGAGCGAGGTGCGAGCACGTTCCCTGAGGGCGATGCAGCTCGTGCCCTCGCTGCAGCGGCAGATCGGCCTCGTGCGCCGTCGCGACAAGCCGCGCACGCCCGCCCTGGATGCGTTCGTGGCCGGGCTCGAGGAGCTGCGGCGGTCGCTGGAGACCCGCCAGGCCGGAGCGTCATGATCGACAAGGAGGCTGCCCTGATCGAGGATCTCGTCGCCGCCAACCGGATCCTGGTCGACCAGGGCGTGCTGGACGGCTACGGCCACGTGAGCGTGCGGCACCCGGCCGACCCCCAACGCTATCTCATGTCGCGCTCGCTCGCGCCCGAGCTGGTGACCGCGGCCGACGTCATGGAGTACGACCTCGACTCCACGCCGGTCGACGCGCGCGGGCGGACGACCTACCTCGAGCGCTTCATCCACGGCGAGATCTACCGGGCGCGGCCCGACGTGAAGGCCGTCGTGCATCACCACTCGCCCTCGGTCATCCCTTTCGGCGTCGGCACGGTGCCGCTGCGGCCCCTCTATCACATGAGCGCATTCCTGGGTGGCGGGGTGCCGGTGTACGACATCAAGACGGCGAGCGGCCGGTCGACCGACATGCTGGTCCGCGACGCCGCGCTTGGCCGGGGGCTCGCCCAGGCGCTCGGCCCGCGACCGGTGGCGCTGATGCGCGGCCACGGCGCCGTCGTCGTCGCGCCCTCGCTGCCGATCGCGGTCTTTCGCAGCGTCTACACCGAGATGAACGCGCGGCTGCAGGCGCAGGCGCTGGCGCTCGGCGGGCCCGTCACCTATCTCGACGACGAGGAGGCGCGCCGGGCGGAGGCGTCGGTGGAGGGCACGGTCGGCCGACCATGGGAGCTGTGGCGGCGCAAGGCCCTGGCTCGGTGACCCTTCACGCCGGGCCGGCCGGGTCGACGCGCAGCGTGAGGCCGCTGGCCTCGCGCACAACGATCGGCGCCCCCGCCTCGATCTCCGCGCCGGCCGTCTCCGCCCGCCACAGCTCGCCGTCGACTCGCACGTAGCCGACCGGCGCCAGCCGCTCCACCGCGCGTCCGCGGGCGCCGACCAGTCGCGCCCGGGGCGGCTCCAGCGTGTGCCGCACGACGCGGTACATCACCAGGTCCTTGGTGACGAACGCCGCCACCCCCAGTGGCACGATCCAGACGGGCAGGTCGATCAGCCCGCTCAACGCGAGCAGCGCTGCCCCCACCGCCACCCAGCCCGGGGCCTGCCACAGAAGGTAGCGGCGGAAGCGCGGTGTCATCGGGTCCAGCCTACCGCGTGGTATCGGGCTTGCACCATGACGTGCCGTGAGCGGGATCGTCCAGTCGCTAACCGCGTGGCTCTTCGAGCACACCTACGCCGTGGTGTTCATCGCCACCCTGGTGGACGCCACCGCCATACCCTTTCCGGGAAGAATCATCCTGGCCGCGGCCGGCGCGCTGGCCGCCAGCGGGGACACGAGCCTGACCCTGGTCATCGTGCTGGGCTCCGCGGGCGTGGTGATCACGGACCATCTCTGGTACTTCGCGGGCTCCCTCGGGGGCGACCGCCTGCTGCGGCTCTACTGCCGGCTGACGTTCAGCTCGCGCGAGTGCGTGGCGCGCACGGGCGACTGGCTCCAGCGCTTTGGCCCCCTGGTCATCCTGGTCGGGCGTTTCGTCGCTGTGGTCCGCGTGCTGGCGTGGCCGCCGGCCCGCCAGCAGGGCGTGGGCTATCTCACCTTCGTCGCCATCGAGGTCCCGGCCGCGCTGCTGTGGACGGCGACCTGGGTTGGTCTTGGCTGGCTTCTGGGCGATCGCTGGGCTCAGGCCTCGTCGGAGACGCGCTGGGTTGGAGTCGGGGTGGCGGTGGTCGCGGCCCTCGCGTTCGTCGGGTTCCGCCTCTGGCGCCGGGCGCGCGCTAGAGGGCGGACGGGAAGCGCGGCGCCCGCTTTTCGCGGATCGCCTGAAGCCCCTCCCGCACGTCCTCACCCATGAACGTGAGCATCTCCAGCGCGATCGACTGATCGAAGATCGGCCCCGCCATGCGTAGCCAGTTGTTGAGGCTGCGCTTCGTCCACCGGATGGCCTGCTGGCTGCCCAGCGCCAGCTTGTCGGCCACCGCCAGCGCCCGCGGCATCAGCTCGTCGGCGGTGGTGCAGAGGCTCACCAGGCCGATGCGCTCGGCCTCCTTGCCGTCGATGAAGTCGGAGGTCAGCAGGTAGTACTTGGCCTTGGCCATCCCGCACAGCAGCGGCCACAGGATGGCGGCGTGATCGCCGGCCACGACGCCGAGCTTGGTGTGGCCGTCGGTGAAGCGCGCGTTCTCCGACATGATGCTGATGTCCGCCAGAAGCGCCACGACCAGCCCGGCGCCGACGGCGACCCCGTTGATGGCCGAGACCACCGGCTTGTCGAGGTTGATCATGTTGTAGACGATGTCGGAGGCCTCGCGGACCGTCCGGACCAGCCGCTTGGGGTCGCGCGAGTTCGCCTCGACCATTTCCAGATCTCCGCCGGCCGAGAAGGCGCGGCCGGCGCCGGTCACCACCGCCACCCGCGCGGTGTCGTCGGCGTCGAGCGTGAGCCAGACCTGGGTCAGCTCCCAGTGCAGGCGGTCGTTGGTGGCGTTGAGCACCTCGGGGCGGTTGATCGTGATGAGCACCACACCATGTGGCTTGCGTTCGAAGGTGAGGTGCTGGTATTCCCTATAGTCCATCGTGGAGCCTCCGGGCCCTCATCCTACTCGAAAGCTGGCGATCGAAAACGAGCGCCTCCGTCTGCGCATCGAGGCGCTGGAGCGCCTGGCCGCCGAGAGCCGGCAGGCCGAGGAGGCCCGGCGGGAGGACGAGGAGCGCTTCCAGCGCGGCGTCGCCGAGCGGCGCCGGCACGAGGCCGACGTGCTCGGCCGCCTCACCAGCGAGATCAACGCCTCGCTGAACCTCGACACCGTGCTCAAGTGCGTGGCCGAGGGCGCCCGCGAGCTCTGCGGCAGCGACGTGGTCGGGATCGCGCTGCGCGAGTCGGGCTCCGACGCCATGGTCTTCCGCTTCTGGTCCGGTGTGCACGGCGTCAACAACGCCTCCCTCCGGGTGGGTGAGGGGACCGGCCTCGCGGCCCGGGTGCTGGAGACGCGGCGGGTGGTGCGGACTCTGAAGTACATCGGCGACCCCCGGGGCCGCGACTACGCGGAGGTCGCCGACCGGGAGACGATCGGCGCGCTGATGGCAGTGCCGATCCTGCTCGGCAGCCACGTGGAGGGCATCATCTACGCGGGCAACCAGACCACCGCGTTCACCGAGGGGGACGAGACCAGCGTGCAGCGGCTGGCCGACCACGCCGGCCTCGCCGTCCAGAACGCCCGCCAGTTCCGAGGCCACGTGCGCCGGCAGGAGGAGCTGGCCGTCCTCTACGAGATCACCCGGGCTCTGACCGGCGCGCTTCCTGACGGCGCCCTGATCTCGGCCCTGAATGTGCTCCTGGCCCGGTTGGTCGACGCCCGCCACATGCTGGCGCTGGGCAGGGACGGCGAGCGGCGCGCCGTCGACCTGCTGTGGGCGTCGGGGCCAGGCTGGGCGCCGGGCGACGAAGGGCTGGAGGCGCGTGTGGCCGAGCGCCAGCGTTCCGTGCGGACCACCGACTACCTCGCCACCTGCGCGGACGAGGGGCGGGCGCCCTCGCCGTACGCCCGCGGCCTCCGCTACGCGCTCATGGTGCCCATGCAGGTCGCCGACCGCGTCGTCGGCACGCTCTCGCTGTGGAGCGATCGCGCTCCAGCGCTCAGCGGACGCGGCTCATGGTCCAGCCGAGCGTGTCCGGGCCGGGCCGCTCGCCGGCCCGCCCCTCCGGCGTCTCGACGCCGGCGCGGCCGTCGAACGTGAGCGTGCCCGCCGTGAACGTGATCCGGGGGCCCGCCATCCGCCCCTCGGTGATTGGCAGCTCGCGCCCGTCGAGGGTGAGCGTGCCCCCCAGCATCTGGTAGCGCTGGGTGAGGTTGAGCAGCGCTTCCCGGTCGCCCAGGCGCATCCGCCACACGCCGGCCACGTCGGCCGGCACCAGCCACAGGTAGAGCCGGTGGTCACGGTTGGGGCCGCGCACGCGCTGCACACGATCGGGGCGCCAGTCGCCCATGTCGAAGTCGTGGGAGACGACGCGACTGCCGGGGGCCAGCTCGCTCAGGAGCTTGGGCCGCAGCCGAAGATTGACGTCGTCCCGGAGGTAGAGCGTGACGACCGAGGCCGGGCGCAGGTCGGTGACGAACAGGTCCTGCCACAGGAACGTGGCTCGGTCGGCCACGCCGGCGCCGTAGGCGGCGTCGCGGCTGGTCTTCACGAGCTCGGCATCGATCTCGACGCCCACGCCCTGGGCCCCGAACTCCTGGGCTGCCGCTACCACCACGCGGCCGTCGCCGCTGCCGAGGTCGAACACGACATCTGCGGCCGTTACCGTCGCCATGCGCAGCATCTCCACGCCCACGTCGGCCGGGGTGGCGATGAACAGCACGTCGGGGCCGGGATAACGCGCGCGGAACTCCGCGCAGCCGGCGATCCCGGCTAGCAGGAGCAGCAGGACAGCGCGACGCCTCATTCGTCGATCGGCGGGGCCGGACCGGGTCCGCCGCCGGTCCACGCGAACGCGTGAGGGACGAGGGCGGGGGGCAGCGAGGTCGGCCCGCCGGCCGCCACCTCACCGGCCCAGGCCAGAAAGGCGCCGAACTCCTCGACGGTGCTCATCCGGCGCAGCCAGTACGGCCGCCCGTGCGCGTAGAAGAAGACCACGTTGGCCTCGCTGCACGGACCCAGGCAATCGGTGAAGGCCAGCCGCAGTCCGTCCAGCTTGGCCTCGCGGAAGGCGCGGCGCATTTGCCGCTTGAGGATGCCGGGGACGGTCTTTGGCCCCCCACGGTCCCGATGACCGCAGCAGCAGCCCATGCACGCGAGGATCAGGCCCGTGTCGGCAGCGATGCCGACGAGAATACCTCAGCCGTTCACCTCGGGCTCGCCTTCGTCTTGCCAGGGGCTCTTCTCGGCGGGCGGCCGGAACCCCGGATCGTAGCGCCGGGCGATCGCCGGCTCGGTGCGGATCGGGCGTACCGCGGCCATTTTCCGGGACACCTTGGGGGCGGTGGACTTGCGGACCGGACCGCGCTTTCTCGCCTTGGCCATGCGACCCTCCCACGCCGTGCAGTGCGAGGATCGTGCCGTCGTGTGTGATAGAACACTCCGGTGCTGTCGGACCCCGCCTTCGGCGCCGTCTGTGCGCTCGGCGCCGCCCTCGCCTGGTCGGTCACGAGCCTGCTGGCGCGCACGCTCATGCCCCATTACGGCTCGGTCACCATCAACGCCGTCCGCTCCGGCATCGCCGGCGCGCTGCTGGTGGCTTGCGTGGTCCTGACCAACGGTCCCGCCGTGCTGGTCGCGATGTCGGGTGCGACCTTCCTGGTGCTGGTCGTCTCGATCGTGGTGGCCATCGGTATCGGCGACAGCGTGTTCTTCGAGAGCACGCGGGCCATCGGCCTGGGCCGAGCGATGACGATCGCGACCACCTACCCGATCGGGGCCGCGCTCATGGCGGCCGCCATCTATGGCGAGCGCATTACCACGCCCATCGCCGTCGGCACGCTACTGACGCTGGGCGGCGTGGCCCTGATCGTGAGCGTGCGGCCGGAGGTCCGGCCCGAGCGCCTGTGGTTCGGCGTCGCCACCGCGGTGATCGCCTCGGTGGCGTGGGCGGTCTCCACGGTGATGATGAAGACACCGCTGCAGGAGATCGAGCCGCTCACCGCCCAGGCCATCCGGCTGCCCCTGGCCTCGGCGCTGCTCTTTCTCACGCCGTGGACCCGCGGCGCGCCCGCCGCGCTGCGCGCGGGCGGCCGGGGCCCGCTGCTCCGGATCGGCGCCCTGAGCCTCGTCACCGCCGCCA
This sequence comes from uncultured Candidatus Rokubacteria bacterium, assembly GCA_963827505.1. GTDB lineage: Bacteria > Methylomirabilota > Methylomirabilia > Rokubacteriales > CSP1-6 > AR5. Next base: position 986,058 of record CAWHBD010000003.1, read on the forward strand.
GCTCCGTTCTCTTCGTCGCCAGCCTCAAGTACGCCGGCGTGGCCGTCGGCTCGGTGCTGTCCTCTACCGCGCCGCTCTTCGCGCTGCCGCTCGGTGTGATCTTCCTGGGCGAGCGCGCGTCGCTGTGGACCGTGCTCGGCGCGCTGGTCGCGGTCGCCGGCATCGTGGTCCTGCAAGCCTGACGAGCCGCCCGGCCGCGTCTCCCGGCCGGCCGGACGTGGGACACTGGGCGCGTCGTTGCCAGGAGGCCGCATGGACACGATCTGGTTCGAGCTGATCCTCATCCTCGTGGGCGTCGTTCTCAACGGATTCTTCGCGGCGGCCGAGATCGGGCTGGTGTCGGCGCGAGTCAGCCGGCTGGCCCAGCTCGGCCCCGCGTCGCCGGGCGCGGCCGCCGCCCTCCGTCTGAAGGCGCACCCCGAGGACTTCCTGGCCACCATCCAGATCGGGATCACGCTGGTCGGTACCCTGACCGCGGCCGTCGGAGGGGCCACCGCGGTGGAGGCCCTCACGCCCCTGCTGCTCTCCGCGGGGCTGGGCCGCGCCGCCCAGCCGGTCGCGCTCGGGCTCGTGGTGCTCGCCATCACCTATCTGGCCCTCGTGCTCGGGGAGCTCGCCCCCAAGGCCATCGCGCTGCGCGATCCCGAACGGCTGGCCGCGGTCGTGGCCCGGCCGATCCTGCTCCTCAGCCGGATCTCGGCGGGTGGGGTGCGCATCCTCACGACCTCGACGGACCTCGTGCTGCGGGCGCTGGGGATGGGCGCGCAGGGCCGGTCCGCGTTCGTCTCCGAGGAGGATGTGCGCTACCTGGTGCGGGAGGGCGCCGCCCAGGGCGTCTTCGAGCGAGCCGAGGAGGAGCTGGTCCACAACGTCTTCGAGTTCGCCGACACGACGGTGCGCGAGGTCATGGTGCCGCGCCCGAGCATCCAGGGCATCGAGGTGTCGACGCCGCCGGCCGAGGTGCCCCGCCGCGTGGCCGAGATCGGGCACTCGCGCGTCCCCGTGTACGAGGACGACGTCTCCCACCCGCTCGGCCTCGTGCTGATGCGTGATGTGCTGCGGGCTGGCGCCGAAGGGCGGACGCCGCCCCTCACCGAGCTGCTTCGCCCGGCGCTGTTCGTGCCGGAGACGACGAAGATCAGCACGGTGCTGCGCGAGCTCCAGCACCAGCGCCAGGGCATGGCGCTGGTCGTCGACGAGTACGGCGGCGTGGTGGGCCTGATCACCATCGAGGACATCGTGGAAGAGATCGTCGGCGAGATTGCCGGCGAGCACGAGGCGTCGGCGCCCAGCGTCGTCCGCCTGGCCGACGGCGCCCTCGTGGTCGACGGCCTCGCGCCGATCGACGAGCTCCGCGCCGCCGGCGTCCCCGTCGACGCCTCGCCCGACTACACGACCGCCGCCGGGTTCGTCATCACCGCGCTCGGCGCCATCCCGGCGCCCGGCGACGCCGTCACCCGGGCCGGCCGTCGCTGGCGCGTGCTCGAGATGGACGGCCCCCGCATCCGCCGGCTCCGCATCGAGCCGCTCCCGCCCGCGCCGTAAGGGGCCACCGGCGCGCTACGCGCGGTAGACGACCTCGCCGTCGAGCAGGGTGAGCATCGGTCGGATCGCCGGGATGAGCGCTTCGGCGCACGTGAACACGTCCTCGGACAGGACGACGAGGTCGGCGCGCTTGCCCGGCTCGAGCGTGCCGAGGTCGCGCTCCTGCCGCGAGGCCCACGCGTTCCAGCTGGTGAACGAGCGCACCGCCTCCGCCCGCGTCATCCGCTGCTCTGGTTGCCAGCCGGGATCCTCGCCGTCGCGCGGACGCCGGGTGACCGCGGCGTGGATTCCGTGGAACGGGTTGGGGCTCTCGACCGGGAAGTCGGAGCCGCCGGCGATGCGCGAACCCGTGGCCAGCAGCGAGCGCCACGCGTAGGCGCCGCGCAGGCGCTCGGGGCCGAGCCGCTCGGCCGCCCACGCCATGTCGGAGGTGCAGTGGGTGGCCTGCATGCTCGGCAGGACGCCCAGCCGCTGGAAGCGGGGGACGTCGGCCTCGGTGAGGATCTGGGCGTGCTCCACGCGCAGGCGATGGTCGGGGCGGGGGGCGCGGGCCAGCGCGCGCTCGAAGGCGTCGAGCACCAGCGTGTTGGCGCGATCTCCGATGGCGTGCACGCACACCTGGAAGCCGAGCGCGCCGGCCTCCAGCGTCATCCGCTCGACCTCCTCACCCGGCACCAGCACCAGCCCCGTGTTGCCGGGATCGTCGCAGTAGGTGTCGTGTAGCGCTGCGCCCCGGGAGCCGAGGGCGCCATCGGCCAGGAGCTTGACGGCGCCGACGATCACCCGTTCGTCGCCGAGCCGCTCGGGCCCGCGCTGACGATAGTGATCCCACGTGGAGGCCGAGCGTGCCGCCACCGCCACGTAGTTGCGGAACGGGAAGTCGCCCCGCTCGAGAAGCCGACGGTAGGCGGCCAGCGCGTACAGCTCCGCCCCCATCTCGTGGATGCCGGTGAGACCGACCGCCAGGCAGTCGGCGACGCACTCGCGCACGGCCCGGTCGAACTGCTCGTCCGAGGGGCGCGGCTCCACGCGCTGCAGGAGGCGCTGGGCGGTGTCGATCAGCAGGCCGGTCGCCTCGCCGGCGGCATCGCGGGCGATCAGGCCACCCGGCGGATCGGGCGTGGTGCGCTCGACGCCGGCCGCGGCCAGCGCCGCCGAGTTCGCCCACGTCGCGTGGCCGTCGATGCGTACCAGCGCCACCGGGTGGTCGGGGGCCGCGCGGTCGAGCGTGGCCCTGGAGGGGAATCGCCGGCCCGGCCACAGGTTCTGGTCCCAGTTGCGGCCGGTGATCCACTCGCCGCGGGGCCGGGTGGCGGCACGCTCGCCGACCCGGCGGGCCACCTCCTCCTCGGAGGCGCCGCCGCGAGCGTCGAAGCTGAGCCGGCCCCGGGCCAGGTGCATGAGGTGACCGTGGGCGTCGACCAGCCCCGGCAGCACCGCGCGCCCCTCGAGGTCGATCGTGGCCTCGCCGGGCGCGGGGTTCACGTCGGCGCGGCGGCCGGCGAAGGCGATGCGCCCCTCGCGGATGCCCAGGGTGTCCACGACCGTGTCGCGGGCGTCGAGCGTGTAGATCCGTCCGTTGGTCAGCAGCATCGTCGCGCCGGGTGATCGAGCCCGCGACGGGTGCTCAGACGTCGACCCGCTCCTGGTCGGGCCGGCGCTCGGCGACGTTGAAGCGGCCGTCGTAGATCGGGCGGCCGCCGGTGCCCGGCCCCTGGTACTGCACGAAGAGCATGAGGCCGCCGGTCTCGGTCCGCAGCGGCTCCTCGACGTGTGGGTCGGGATAGAACAGCATCGTCCCCGGCCGGTACGTGCGGGTGCCGATCTGGAACTCGCCCTCGAGGATGTACCAGACCTGGGCGAAGTCGTGCTTGTGCTGCGGATGGTGGGCGCCGGGCTCGTAGCGAACGAGGCCGGCGTTGGGCTCGGTCGGCCGCTCGGGTCGGGGATGGAACAGCATCTTGCTCCACTGGCCGGTCCAGCGCAGCGTCTCCCACGTCCGCTCGTCGACGTGCACGGCCTCCATCGACTGATGTCCGCTCATGATCGCCCTCCCGGCGGCAGTATCCCACGCAGTCACCGTGACCGCGCGGGGCCGGCTGGCACTACCATGGGCGGCATGGACCGGCTGGTCGGCGGGCTCGAGACGGGCGGGACGAAGGTCGTCTGCGCGATCGGCACCGGCGCCGGCGACGTCCGTGCCGAGGCGCGATTTCCGACGACGACCCCGGCGCAGACGCTGCAGCAAGCCGCGGAGTTCTTCACCGAGCAGGCCGCGCGGACACCGCTGGCCGCGCTCGGCGTCGCCAGCTTCGGGCCGCTCGACCTCGACCCGCGCTCGCCGACCTTCGGCTTCATCACGACGACGCCCAAGCCGGGATGGAACGGCGTCGATCTGCTGCGGCCGCTGCGGCAGGCGCTCGGCATCCCGGTGGCCATCGACACCGACGTCAACGGCGCCGCCCTCGCCGAGCACCGCTGGGGCGCCGGCCGGGGCGTCGAAAGCCTGGTCTACATCACCGTCGGCAGCGGCATCGGTGGCGGCGCCCTCGTGCACGGCCGCCCCATCCACGGCCTTGTGCATCCCGAGATGGGCCACCTGCGCGTGCCCCACGACCGCACGCTCGATCCCTTCCCCGGCGCCTGCCCCCACCACGGCGATTGCCTGGAAGGCCTGGCTTCCGGCCCCGCTCTCGCCGCCCGCTGGGGCCACCCTCCGGCCGCGCTCCCCGACGATCACCCGGCCTGGGCGCTCGAAGCGCACTACCTCGCCCTCGGCCTCGCCAACGTCGTCGTCGTCCTCTCGCCCCACCGCATCGTCCTCGGCGGTGGCGTCATGTCCCGGTCTCACCTCTATCCACTGATCCGCTCGAACATGGTCGCCACGCTCGCCGGCTATACGGAGATACCGGCCCTGGTGGCGCCCGCCCTCGGCGACCGCGCCGGCGTGCTCGGCGCGCTGGCCCTCGCCCAAAGCGTCGTCAGCTAGCGGGCCGAATTGTCGTGGCCGGAGCAGAAGTCGGGGGCAGTGTCTCGACGGGTCCGACAGACGCAGAAGTCGAACAGGTTGGTCAGGCGAGACGGAGACCGGTCAGAACCGCCGACGCCCGCCGAGCGCGCGCTTGCGCAAGCGAAGGGACTTCGGAGTGACCTCGAGCAGCTCATCCTCGCGGATCCACTCCAGACACTGCTCGAGGTTCATGGTGCGCGGCGGCGTGAGCTTGATCGCCCTCGTCCGAGGTCGACGCGCGCATGTTGGTGAGCTTCTTTTCCTTGGTGATGTTGACGTCGAGGTCGTTGTCGCGCGAGTTCTCGCCGACGATCTGGCCCTCGTACACCTGCTCGCCGGGCCCGATGAACATGGTGCCGCGCGCCTGCAGGTTGTCGATGGCGTAGCCGGTGGTCCGGCCGGTCCGGTCGGCCACCAGCGCGCCGTTCTGGCGGTGAGCAATATCGCCCTGCCAGGCGTCCCAGCCGTCGAACAGATGGTTCAGCAGGCCGGTCCCGCGCGTATCGGTCAGGAACTCCGTCCGGTATCCGATCAGGCCTCGTGACGGGATTCTGTACTCCAGCCGCACGCGGCCCGTGCCGTGGTTGACCATCTTGGTCATGGCGCCCTTGCGAGGGGCCGACCTTCTGGGTGACGGCGCCGATGAACTCCTCGGGGATGTCGATGACCAGGTGCTCCATCGGCTCCAGCGTGCGCCCCTGCTCGTCCTTCTTGGTGATGATCTCCGGCTTGCCGACCTCCAGCTCGAAGCCCTCGCGCCGCATGATCTCGATGAGGATGGCCAGCTGCAGCTCGCCGCGGCCGGAGACCCGGAAGGTGTCGGGCGAGTCGGTCTCCTCGACCCGGATGCCCGGGTTGAGCTTGCGCTCCTTCATCAGGCGCTCGCGGAGCTGGCGGCGAGGTGACGAACTTGCCCCTCCTTGCCGGCGAACGGCGAGATGTTGGAGGAGAACAGCATCGACACCGTGGGCTCGTCGATGCGGATCAGCGGCAGCGCCACCGGGTTCTCGAGGTCGCCCACCGTCTCCCCGATGTCGATCGTCTCGATGCCGGCGATGGCCACGATCTCGCCGGCGTTCGCCTCGGGGATCTCGATTCGCTTGAGACCCTCGTAGCCGTACAGCACCGTGACCTTGGCCGCCTCGGTGCTGCCGTCGCGATGGACGACCGAGATCCGGTCGGCCTGGCGGACCCGGCCGTTGACGATGCGGCCGATGACGAGCCGCCCGACGTAATCGTCCCAGTCCAGCATCGTCACCCGGAACTGCAGGCCGACGGCCGGATCGAAGCGCGGCGGGGGCACCGTGGCCACGATGGTCTCGAAGAGGGGCTCCAGTGTCTGGCCGCTCGACCTTGAGGTCGGTGGTGGCCGTGCCCGTGCGGGCGTTGGTGTAGAGCACCGGGAAGTCGAGCTGGTCCTCGGCGGCCTCGAGGTCGATGAACAGGTCGTAGACCTCGTCCAGCACCTCGGCCGGGCGGGCGTCGGAGCGATCGATCTTGTTGATGACCACGATGGGTGGCAGCCCGGCTTCCAGCGCCTTCTTGAGCACGAAGCGCGTCTGGGGCAGGGGGCCCTCGGCGGCGTCGACCAGCAGCAGCACCCCGTCGACCAGGGTGAGCGTGCGCTCGACCTCGGAGCCGAAGTCGGCGTGGCCGGGGGTGTCCACGATGTTGATGTGGACGTCCTTGTAGTTGATGGCCGTGTTCTTGGCCATGATGGTGATGCCCTTCTCGCGCTCCAGGTCCATCGAGTCCATCATTCGCTCGGCGACGGCCTGGTTCTCGCGGAAGAGCCCCGACTGCCACAGCATGGCGTCGACGAGCGTCGTCTTGCCGTGGTCGACGTGGGCGATGATGGCGATGTTTCGGATGCTGTCGCGCTGCTGCATCTGCCCATCGTACCATGCTCGCGCGCGGGGGCTTCCACGTGACTATAATGACGGCCACATCTCACCCCGGGAGGTCGCTCGCATGATCCGGTTCGCCGTCGCGCTCGTTGCTCTTATCGCGCTCGTGGCCGGCCCCGCGCTGGCCCAGGACAAGGCCCCGGCCCCCGCCTCCGCCAAGGCGCCGGTGGCCATCGTCACCCTCGAGAAGGGCGGCGAGATCGTGCTGGAGTTCTGGCCCAAGGACGCCCCCAAGCACGTCGAGAACTTCGTGAAGCTGGCCAACGAGAAGTTCTACGACGGCCAGCGCGTGCACCGGGTCGAGCCGAACTTCGTCGTCCAGTTCGGTGACCCCCAGTCCAAGACGCTGCCGATGAACGACCCCAAGATGGGCAGCGGCGGCCCCGGCTACACCATCAAGGCGGAGTTCAACGCCCGACCGTTCGAGCGGGGCGTCCTCGGGATGGCGCGCACCAACGACCCCGACTCCGCGGGTAGCCAGATCTACATCATGCTGGGGCCGGCACCGTTCCTGAACGGCAAGTACACCGCGTTCGGGAAGGTCGCCACCGGCATGGGCGTCGTCGACCAGATCAAGGTCGGCGACCGCATCAAGTCCATTCGAATCGTCACCAAGTGAGGAGGCAACCCTCGTGAAGCAGACCGCCGTCATCACCCTCGGCAACGGCAAGCAGATCCGAATAGAGTTCTTTCCCGAGGACGCGCCCAAGACCGTCGAGAACTTCGTGACCCTGGCCAAGAAGGGGTTCTACAACGGCCTCAGCTTCCACCGGGTCGTGCCCGACTTCGTCGTGCAGGGCGGCTGCCCCAAGGGCGACGGCACCGGCGGCCCCGGCTACCAGATCAAGGCCGAGTTCAACAAGAACAAGCACGTGCGGGGCGCGGTGGCCATGGCCCGCAGCCAGAGCCCGGACTCCGCCGGCAGCCAGTTCTACATCACCTACGGCGCCACCCCGCACCTGGACAATCAGTACACGGTCTTCGGCAAGGTCGTGTCCGGCATGGAGGAGGTCGACCGCATCAAGCAGGGCGACCGCATGACCTCGGTGGCGATCGAGGAAGCCTGAGATGGCCTGGTCCCTGCTGATCCGCGGCGGCACCGTGGTCGACGGCAGCGGGGCGCCCGCCCGCGCGGCTGACGTGGCCGTCGAGGGCGAGCGCATCGCCGCGGTGGGGCCGCGGCTGAGCGGGCCGGCCGACCGGGTGATCGAGGCGGCCGGGCGCGTGGTGGCGCCCGGCTTCATCGACATGCACTCGCACTCCGACCTGTTCTACTTCGCCTGTCCGTCGGCGGAGTCGAAGATCCGCCAGGGCGTGACGACGGAAGTCGTCGGCATGTGCTCGTTCTCCCAGGCCCCGCTGCGCGCTGATCAGCGGGACATCGTGCGCGGGTGGGCGGGCGGCATCGGCGCCAGCCTCGACCTGGGCTGGGAGACGTTCGCCCAGTACCTCGACGCGCTGCGGGCCATGCGCCCGTCGGTGAACGTCGCCCACTTCGTGGGGCATGGTGCCTTGCGCATCGCCGCCATGGGCTTCGAGGCGCGGCCGGCCGGCGCCGACGACCTCAAGGGCATGCAGCGCCTGCTCGGCGAGGCCATGGACGCCGGCGCCTTCGGCTTCTCCACCGGCCTCGTCTACGCGCCCAGCGCCTACTCCGATACGCCGGAGCTCATCGCGCTGGCCAAGTCGATGGCCTCGCGGGGCGGCTACTACTTCTCGCACATCCGCGGCGAGTCCTCGATGCTGCTCGACTCCATCAACGAGGCCATCCGGATCGGCGAGGAGAGCGGGGTCGGCGTGCAGGTCTCGCACGTCAAGGCCTCCGGCAAAGAGAACTGGTCGAAGATCGACGCGGCCCTGCGCCTGTTCGAGACGGCGCGGGCCCGCGGCGTGGACGTCCTCGGCGACGTCTATCCCTACAACGCCGGCAGCACCAAGCTCGACAACATGATGCCGACCTGGGCCCACGAGGGCGGCATCGGCAAGCTGCTGGAGCGGCTGGCTGACCGGGCCACGCGTCGCCGCATCGTGGAGGAGTGCCTGATCGACGGCGAGCGGTGGGGTACGGTCTCCCAGGGCGGTATCGGCTTCGACCAGGTGTTCATCGCGACGTGCAAGCGTCGCGAGCTGGAGGGCCTGCACCTGGCCCAGATTGCCCGGCAATCGGGACAACCGCCGGCCGAGGTGCTGATGAACCTGCTGCTCGAGGAGAAGTGCACGGTCGGCATGGTCAGCTTCTCGCAGTCGATCGACAACGTGGCCAAGGTGCTGGCCCACCCGGCGCTGATGATCGGCTCCGACTCGATCCCGCTCTACGAGGGCGAGGGAGACCGGCCCGGCAAGCCGCACCCGCGGACCTACGGCACGTTCCCGCGCGTGCTCGGTGAGTACGCGCGCGAGCGCAAGCTCTTCTCGCTGGAGACGGCCGTGCACAAGATGACCGGCATGGCTGCGGCTCGCATCGGTCTGCGGGAGCGCGGCCTCGTGCAGCCCGGCTACTTTGCCGACCTGACCGTCGTCGACCCCGCCACCGTGAAGGACGAGTCGACCTACGCGGAGCCGCATCGCTACCCGACCGGCATCCCCTACGTGCTGGTCAACGGCGCCATCGTCGTCGACGAGGGCCGCATGGGCGCCGCCCGCCCGGGCCGGATCCTCACCCCGAAGTAAGGTCGGACGGCCGGTTCGGGGCCGGATGAGCGATTTCTCATCCGTCCTTCACGTCCTTCTCATCACCGCTGCGTATCGTCCGATGGCAGGAGGCGGCGCTGGAATGGTCGCCTGCCGGAGGACTGGCATGAACGGCACGTCATCGTGGTGGAGAGGATTGACCTGGCCGGCACTCGGGCTGGCCGGGGTCCTGGCGGTGGTCGTCATCCCGCACGTGGGGCATGGGCGAGAGGCGCACGTGTGGACAGAGCGCTCGGGTGCGGGCCCGGTGGCGACGGCTCCGTCACCGGCGTGGGTGGAGATCGCGCGGGCGGTGAAACCCGCGGTCGTCAACGTCAGCACCCGGAGCACCCGGGAGAAGGCCGACGGCGACGAGCTCCTGCGCGACTTCCGTGGCCGGGGGTTCCCGGGCCGAGAGGGGCCGGGCCGCAACCCCCGCCGTAGCGTGCGGGGCCTCGGCTCCGGGTTCGTGATCAACGCCGACGGCTACGTCCTCACCAACAACCACGTGGTGGACGGCGCCACCGAGATCCGCGTGAAGTTCGCCGACGGGCGCGAGGTGTCGGGCAAGGTCGTGGGCGGCGACGCCAAGACCGACCTGGCCCTGCTGAAGGTCGAGGCGACCGGCCTGCCGGTCATCCCGCTCGGCGACTCGGCCAGGCTCGAGGTCGGCGAGCCGGTCATGGCCATCGGCAACCCGTTCGGCCTGGAGCAGACGGTCACGACCGGCATCGTGAGCGCGACCGGCCGGGCGATCGGGGCCGGGCCCTACGACGACTTCATCCAGACCGACGCCTCGATCAACCCCGGCAACAGCGGCGGGCCGCTCGTCAACGCCCGGGGCGAGGTGATCGGCGTCAACACGGCGATCGCCAGCGGCACCGGCGGCTCGGTCGGCATCGGCTTCGCGATCCCCACCAATCTGGTGAAGCCGGTCGTGGCCCAGCTCGCCGAGAGCGGTCGGGTCACGCGGGCGTGGCTGGGTGTGTCGATCCAGCCGATCACCAAGGAGCTGGCCGCCAGCTTCGGCCTGCCCGATACCACGGGCGCGCTCGTGAGCTCGGTCGTCGACGACTCGCCGGCGGCCCGAGGCGGCCTGAAGCAGGGTGACGTGATCGTCAAGTACGACGGTCGTCCGGTGGTGCGCGGCACCGATCTGCCGCGGGCGGTGGCGGAGACGCCGGTCGGCCGCGAGGTGCCCCTGCAGATCGTCCGCGACGGCCAGCACCTCACGCTCACCGTGCAGGTCGCTCGGCTCGAGGAGGATGGTCCGAAGGTGGCGGCGGCCGATCCGGCCGGCGCCAACCTCGGCATCGCGGCCCGCCCCCTGACCCCGGAGCTGGCCCGCTCCCTCGATCTGCCCGACGGCCGCGGCGTGCTGGTCGAGCGCGTCGAGGACGGAAGCCGGGCCCAGACGGCCGGAATCGAGGCCGGCGACGTGATCGTGGAGGTCAACCGGACGCCGGTGGCCACCATCGAGGCCTTGCGGAGCGCACTGGCGAAGCACCCGGCCGGCACGCCGGTCCTCGTGCTCGTCCATCGCGAGGGACAGAACCTCTACCTGACCGTGGGAGCCTGAGGCCCGCCATGTGGGACGAACGCTTTGCAGAAGTGTGCGGGCGCCACCCCGATCTCGTCGCGGTATACGAATCCTCGCGGGGGCGCCTGGGGCTGCTGCTGCGGCAGACGCTCGTGCCGCTGCCTGCCGAGCAGGTGATGTGGGTGAACGAGACGCGCGCGCGAGCTCGGGCGGCGATCCACGATCTGCGGACAGCCGGCTTCGAGGGCGGCACGCTCGTGCTGCAGTGGCTGCCCATCGAGGACGTCGCCAGGATCGTGGCGCGCTGGGTCCGCCGCTGGGACGGTGACGGCGCCCGCCGCTCGGAGCTGCTGGCGGTGGTCGACCGCCGGCTCACCGATCAGCGCTTCCTGGCCGCCCTGCCGCTGCCGGGGCCCCGCATCACGCCGGCCGCGGCCGACATCGCGTCGCCCGCGTTCACGCTCGATCGAAACAGGTTCGACGAAGCCGGGCTGGATTCACTCAAGGCCTGGTACGAGACGATGGCGCCGTGCTGGCTCGCCATCCAACCCGCCCGGCGCCGTCGTCTCGTCTTGCAAACCCACGTCTGGCTGGCCGACCTGGCGCTGTCCGATCCGATCGACGGGCCGAGCCGGGCCGCCGCCGAGCTGGGGCCGCACGGCTCGCTGGCGCGCGCCCTCGAGCGCTTGGTGCCCGTGGGCGAGGCCGCCCCGTGGCGGCGCTGGATCGACCACGTGCGCGAGGACCTGGCCCGGGCGCTTGGCCGGGCGCCCGCCCAGCGCACGCACGCATGGGCCCGCTGGCTGTTCTTCATCCCCTATAGCATCCCGGTGCCGCCCCGGGCCCCTCGCCGCGCTCCGCGCCTGCCCGCCTCGGCGTGGACGTCGAAGCCCTGGAGGGAGAAGATGAACGCGTAGGAGGGTACCCCCTGCGGATCCTGGTCGTGGAGGACGAGCGCAAGGTCGCCAGCTTCATCCGGCAAGGGCTGGCCGAGGAGGGGCACACCGTGGAGGTCGCCGCCGACGGCGCCACGGCGCTCGACCTCATCCTGGAGGCCTCGCCCTACGATCTGGTCGTCCTCGACCTCATGCTGCCGAAGGTCGACGGCTTCGCCATCCTCAAGGCCGCCCGCCAGCGCCGGATCACGACGCCGGTGCTGGTCCTCACCGCCCGCGACAGCGTGGCCGACAAGGTGCGCGGCCTCGACCTGGGCGCCGACGACTACCTGACCAAGCCGTTCGCCTTCGACGAGTTCCTGGCCCGCGTGCGTGCGCTACTGCGTCGGGGCGCCGGCGGGGCCGCCCCGGTGCTGCGTCTGGCCGATCTCTCGCTCGATCCTTCCACGCGCGAGGTGCGCCGGGGCGCCCGCCGCATCGCCCTGACCGCGCGCGAGCACGCCTTGGCCGAGTACTTTCTCCGCAACACCGGCCGCGTCCTCACGCGGCCGATGCTGGCCGAGCACGTGTGGGGGCTGGACTTCGATCCCGAGAGCAACATCGTCGACGTCTACGTCGGCTACCTGCGCCGCAAGATCGACGGCCCCGGCGAGCCGCGACTGCTGCACACGGTGCGCGGGGCCGGCTACGTGCTGAGGGGCGAGCCTGAGTGAGGCGCCTGCCGCTGTCCGTGCACACGCGGTTGACGCTCTGGTACGCGGGGGCCCTGCTGGCCATCCTGGTTGTCATCAGCGCGATGTCGTACTGGCTGCTCGCCCGCAGCCTGGCCCAGGACGTCGACCGCTCGCTGCTGACACTGGCCCAGGTGGTGCGTGACGCCCCCCGCGGCGACGCCTTCGACGAGGCCGAGTGGTGGGTGCGCGAGCTCCTCGATCCCGAGCATCAGCTCTTCCAGCTCCTCGGGCCCGACGGGCGGTTGCGGATGCGCTCGTGGCGCCTGCGCGACGACGTGCTGCCGCTGTCGCCGGAGGCCCTCCACAGCGTCACGCTCGGCCGCCCCGCCTTCGACACCGTGCTGTTGCACGCGCAGCGGGTGCGCGTGGTGGCGCTGCCCGTCGAGCGCGGAGGGCGGCTGACCGAGGTCATCCAGGTCGGCATCCCGCTGGCCCCGACCGAGCGCACGCTGCAGCGGTGGCTGGAGGCGCTGGCGGTGCTGGTCCCGCTCGGCGTCGGGCTGGCCGCCGCCGGCGGCCGCGTCATGGCCCGGGCGGCGCTGCGGCCGGTGGACGAGATGTCGAGCGCGGCCCGGAAGATCGACGCCGAGGTGCTGGCCCGGCGGATCACGATCCGCGGCACCGGTGATGAGCTGGACCGGCTGGCCGAGACGCTCAACGGCATGCTGGGCCGCCTGGAGAACACGTTCGGCGAGATGCGCCGCTTCTCGGCCGACGCCGCCCACGAGCTGCGCACGCCGCTGACCGCGCTCAAGGGCACGCTGGAGGTCGCACTGCGTGCCGACCGCACGGGCGCCGAATATCGCGAAGCGCTCGCCTCCGCGCTGGAGGAGGTCGACCGCCTGGTACGCCTGGCCGAGGATCTCTTGCTGCTCTCGCGCTCGACCGCGGGCCCCGACTCGCCCCGCGCCCGCGTGGAGCTGGAGACGCTCGTGCTCGACGTGGCCGAGGTCGGCACCCGCCTGGCCAAGGACCGCGGCGTCACGGTGCGCGTGGGATTGCTGGCCCCGCTGGCCGTGCTGGGCGACGCCGGCGCGCTGCGACGGGCGCTGCTCAACCTCGTGGAGAACGGGGTCAAGTACACACCGGCCGGGGGGCGCGTCGAGCTGTCGATCACCGGCGCCGGCCGCGAGGCCGTGGTGGCGGTGGAGGATACCGGGCCTGGCATCGAGCCTGCCGACGTCGCGCGCATCTTCGAGCCGTTCGTGCGCCTGGACACCGCGCGCTCGCGCGAGAGCGGGGGGAGCGGGCTCGGCCTGGCCATCGCCCGCTCGATCGTCGTGGCCCATCGCGGGACCCTCGGCGTCGAGCGTCCGGCCACCGGCGGCTCCCGCTTCACGATCCGCCTTCCGCTCGCCTCCTGAGTCGCGAGGCCTCGGGTGCACCCGGTCTCCGCGGTCAGCGCGCGTAGTGGGTAGAATGCGCTGGTGATGCTCCTTCGGTCGTTGCTTCTCTCGCTGGTGGTCGCGGCACCTGCTCTTGTCACGACGCCGGCTCTGGCGGCGGCGCCGGCGACGCCGCCGGCCGGGTGGCTGCTCGATCACGTCAAGATCCTGGCGGCGCCCGAGATGGAGGGAAGGGCCTCGGGCACGCCGGGGGCGGAGCGGGCGGCTCGTCATGTCGGGGCGGAGTTTCAGCGCCTCGGGTTGCGGCCGGCGGGTGACGGTGGGGGGTGGCTGCAGGCGTTCACGGTGCCGACTGGCATCCGGCTGGGCGACGCCAACGCGCTCGACGTCGTGGCGCCGGCGGCGCGGGCGCTGGTGCTGGGGCGGGACTTCGCGCCGCTGCCGGTCTCGGCCGAGGGGCGGCAGGAGGGCGAGCTGGTCTTCGCCGGGTACGGGATCACCGCGCCCGATCTCGGCTGGGACGACTATGCCGGGCTCGACGTCCGCGGCCGGATCGTGCTGGTGCTCGAGCGCGAGCCCGGCCGCGCCGATCCCGCCGGCCCCTTCCGGCGGCCGGACGCGTATCACTATTCCGAGCGCAGCCACAAGATCATCAACGCGCGCGAGCACGGCGCGCTGGCCGTGCTCCTGGTCGGCGACGGGCCGCTGCCGCCGCTGACCGGACACGCACAGTCGACGGGCGTGCTGGCCGCCGCCATCACGCCGGCCGTTGCCGACGCGCTGCTGGCGCCGGCCGGCGTCGGCCTCGCGGCGGCGGCGGCGGCGATCGAGGCGCCGCCGGCGCCGCGCTCGTTCGCCGTGCCGGGCGCTCGCGTGGCCGTGCAGGTGAGTCTCGTGCGCGAGCGCGGGCGCACCGCCAACGTGGTCGGCGTCCTGCCCGGCCGTGACGCGAAGCTGCGCGAGGAGGCGGTCGTCATCGGCGCCCACTACGATCACCTGGGCCGCGGCGGCGAGGGCTCGCTGGCGCCGGACGCCGTCGGCGCCGTTCATCCGGGCGCCGACGACAACGCCTCCGGCGTCGCCGTGCTGCTGGGGCTGGCCCGGGCCTTCGCCGAGGCGGGCGGTGCGCCGCGCACGCTGGTCTTCGTGGCCTTCGCCGGCGAGGAGATGGGGTTGCTGGGCTCCACGCACTACCTCCGGCGCCCCGCCCATCCGCTCGAGCGCACCGTGCTGATGCTCAACCTCGACATGGTGGGCCGGCTGCGTCAGCGCGCGCTCTACGTCGGCGGGGTGGACAGCGCGACCGGGCTGCGCGAGCTGGTGAGCGCCCAGGCCGGGGGGCTGGCGCTCACGCTGCGCGCCGACCCCTTCGGCCCCTCCGACCACGCGGCGTTCTACGCGGCGGGGCGGCCGGTGCTCTTCCTCTTCACCGGGGCCCATGCGGACTACCACCGGCCCAGCGACACGTGGGACAGGATCGACGCCGCCGGCCTGGCCGAGGTGACGGCCTTCGCCGCGCGCGTCGTCGACGCGGTCGCCTCGGTCGCCACACCGCCCGCCTACGCGCGGGTGGCGGCGCCGCCGGGGTCGTCGGGCCGCGCGGGCGGCTACGGCCCGTTCTTCGGCGTCGTCCCCGAGTTCGGTGAGAGCGAACGGCCGGGCGTGCGGGTGGGCGGCGTGCGGGCTGGCAGCCCCGCCGAGAAGGCCGGCGTCCGCCAGGGCGACGTGATCGTCGCCTTCGGCGGCCTCACCGTGCGCACGCTGGAAGACTTCACCTTCGCGCTCCGCGGGCGCCGGCCCGGCGACCGCGTCGGGGTCACCGTGGTGCGCGAGGGCGCCGAGAGCCGGCTGGACGCGGTGCTGGAGGAGCGCCGGTGATCGGCCGGCGCGAGGTGCTGCGGCTGGGGGTGGCCGCGGCCGCCGCCGCGCTGACGCCCGGCCGGGAGGCCGCAGCGACGCCGGCGCCGCTCGAGCCGCGGGAGAAGCGCCTGGCCAATCTGCGCCGGCTCACGGCGGGCGGTCAGAACGCCGAGGCGTACTGGGACGCGACCGGCACCCGGCTGATCTTCCAGTCCACGCGGCCGCCGTACGACTGCGACCAGATGTTCACGATGCGCGCCGACGGCGGCGAGCAGCGCCGGCTGTCGAGCGGCGGGCGCACGACCTGCGGCTTCTTCTTCCCCGACGGGCGGCGGGTGATCTACGCCACCACGCACCTGGCCGGCGCCGCCTGCCCGCCCCCGCCCGACCGCAGCCAGGGCTACGTGTGGCCGCTCTTCTCGACCTGGGACATCGTCGCCACCGACGCCGACGGCGGCAACCTCACGCGCCTGACCGACAACGACACCTACGACGCCGAGTGCGCGGTCTCGCCCGACGGCCGCCGCATCGTCTTCACCTCCTTGCGGGAGGGCGACCTCGACCTCTACCTCATGGACGCCGACGGCGGCAACGTGCGCCGGCTCACCGATGGGCCCGGCTACGACGGTGGGCCGTTCTTCTCCTGGGACGGGCGCTTCATCGTGTTTCGCGCCTCGCGACCGGACGGACGCGAGGAGCTGGAGGACTACCGCGCCCTGCTGGCCCGCGGGCTCGTGCGTCCGCGCCGACTGGATATCTACCTCATGAACGCCGACGGCACCGGACTGCGGCGCGTCACCCGGCTGGCCGGGGCGAACTTCGCGCCGTTCGTGCACCCCAACTCGCGCCAGATCATCTTCTCCTCGAACCTGCACGATCCCTCCGGCCGGAGCTTCGCCCTCTACCTGGTCGACCTCGACGGCGGCGGCCTGGAGCGGGTGACGTTCGCCGACGGTTTCGCGTCCTTTCCGATGTTCACGCGCGACGGCAAGCGCCTGGTGTTCTGCGCCAGCCGCGGCGCCGCCGCCCCCCGCGACCTCGACGTCTTCGTCGCCGACTGGGACGATCGATGAGCCCGCGCCTCGCCTGCGACCGTCTCGATCTGGAGTGAGCGCGGGGCTGGCGGCCGTCCCCGCCATCGACGTGGTGCACGTGCTGGTCGCGGCCGGGGTGTGGGTGTTCCTCACCGTAGCGTCGCTGGCCATCGTGCTGAAGGTGGTGCTGGCCCTGCCGCCCGATTATTTCGAGACCGCGCGGCCCCGCCCCTCGTGGCCGCGCCGCCTGGCCCGCAACGCCGCCGGGGTGGTGCTCATCGTGGTCGGCGCCGTGCTCTCGATTCCCGGCGTGCCCGGCCAGGGGCTCCTCACGATGCTGGCCGGCGCGTTCCTCGTGGATTTCCCTGGCCGCCAGCGTCTGGAGCGCGTACTCCTGCGCCGGCCCGGCGTCCTGCCCGCGCTCAACCGCCTCCGCACGCGGTTCGGACGGGCGCCGCTGCGACCGCCGCCGCCCTGACCTCCGTTTCGGATCAGCGCGGCGCCGGAACGATCACGCCCTCCGGCGTGGCCCGACTGGCGCGCCGGGCTCGACGGCCAGGAGGCCGAACTTCACCGACGACGAGTCGCAGTTCAGCGCCAGCACGTTCATCCGCGCACCAGCATCCAGGCGCCGATGGCGATGAAGCCCAGCGCCGCGATGCGCGTGAGGTGACGGCTCTGCACCCAGCTGCCGAGCACGGCGCCGGCCACGACGGCCAGCACGGTCGACAGGACGAGGGCGCCGGCAGCGGCCGCCAGTATGCCCCCGCGGCTGAGCGCAGCGTCGGTGGCGAAGAGCATCGTGGCCAGCTGGGTCTTGTCGCCGAGCTCGGCCAGGAACACGCTGAGGAAGACCGCGACGTACGCTTTCATGACACGTTCAGTGTATGCCCGGCCGGGCCGGGTCGACAGCCGACGGCGGCCCGGGGCTGCTTGCATATGCCCGGCGAAGCATATACAAGTATGTCGCTGCGAGCATAACGGCGGGTCCGGCCGGGCCCGTGGAAAGCGAGACCGCATGCGCCGCCTGACCTTCGTGTTCGTCGCGTTGATCCTGGCGGTGGCCCCGGCGGCCCTGGCCCAGGCCCCCGCCTCCCGGACGGTGATCCTCTCGACGACGACGAGCACCCAGGACTCCGGGCTCCTCGACGTGCTGGTCCCGCTGTTCGAGAAGAACACCGGCTACAGCGTGAAGACGATCTCCGTCGGCACCGGCCAGGCGCTGGCGCTGGCCGCGCGGGGGGAGGCCGACGTGACGCTCTGCCACGCCCCGGCCCTCGAGAAGAAGTACGTGGCGGAGGGCAAGATGCAGGACCGCCGCCTGGTCATGTACAACGACTTCCTGCTCGTGGGGCCCGAGGCCGATCCCGCGAAGATCAAGGGTGACACGAGCGTGCTCGACGCCCTGAAGAAGGTCGCCGCCGCCGGCGCCCGGTTCGTCTCCCGGGGTGACAAGTCGGGCACCCACATCCTCGAGCAGCGCCTCTGGAAGGAGGCCGGGGTCACGCCGGCCGCCCCCTGGTACATCGAGTCCGGGCAGGGGATGGGCGCCACGCTCGGCATCGCCAACGACCGGCAGGCCTACACGCTGACCGACCGCGCCACGCTGCTGGCCTTCAGCAAGCGGGTCGACCTCAAGGCGATGGTCGAGCACGACAAGCTGCTGCTGAACGTCTACTCGGTCATGGAGGTCAACCCCGCCAACGGCCCCAAGGTGAACACGGCCGGTGGCAAGGCCTTCGCCGCCTTCATGCTGGCGCCGGAGACGCAGGCCGTCATCAAGACGTTCGGGCTCGACAAGTACGGCCAGGCGCTGTTCGTGCCGATCGCCGGAAAGAAGGACGAGGACTTCTAGCCGGTGGACGTGCTCGTCGAGGGCGTCCGCCAGGCGGTTGGGCTGCTGCTCGGGGGCGACCGAGAGATCGTCGGAGTGCTGTGGCTGTCGTTGCAGGTCTCGGGGACGGCCACGCTGATCGCGCTGCTGCTCGGCATCCCGGTTGGCGCCGCCCTGGCGCTCACCCGCTTCCCCGGCCGTACGCTCGTCGTCAGCGCGGTCAACACCGGCATGGGACTGCCGCCGGTCGTCGTGGGACTGGTCGTGACCATCCTGCTCTGGCGCAGCGGCCCCCTCGGTGACTGGGAGGTGCTCTACACGCCGGCCGCGATCGTGCTGGCCCAGGCGGTGATCGCCTCGCCCATCGTCACCGGCATCACGCTGGCCGCCGTGCAGAACGTGCCGGCCAAGTTCCGGCTGCAGCTCCTCGCCCTGGGCGCCTCGCGCGTGCAGATGGTGTGGGTGGTGCTGCGGGAGGCGCGACTGCCGATGCTGGCGGCGATCATGGCCGGCTTCGGAGGCGTCATCTCCGAGATCGGCGCCTCCATGATGGTGGGCGGCAACATCCGGGGCCAGACCCGCACGCTCACGACGGCGATGGTGCTGGAGACCGGCAAGGGCAACTTCGATGTGGCCATCGCGCTGTCGATCCTGCTCATGGCGCTGGTGTTCGCCATCAACTGGACGCTGACGACCATCCAGCAGCGGCGCCCGGCGTGAGCCGCCGGCGGCTGCACCCGGACCGTTATGCCGGAACGAACACCTTGATCGGTCCCGGCAGGGTGCGTACGATCCACTCCGGAACGATCCTTCCGCGCCGGAGGCCATGCATGTCGCTCGTCACCCGTCTCGTGGTCCTGGTGCTGCTCCTGCTGGCGGTCGTGAGCCCGGCGCACGCGCAGGAGGTGACGCTGTCGGTCGCGATCAGCATGAAGGACGTCGTGGAGGAGCTGGGCCGAGGATTCATGGCGGCACGCCCCGGCGTGACGCTGCGGTACAACTTCGGGTCGTCCGGTGAGCTGCAGAAGCAGATCGAGGCCGGCGCGCCCGTCGACCTGTTCATCTCGGCCGCCCAGCGCCAGATGGACGAGCTGGAGAAGAAGGGCCTCGTCGCCGCCGCCACCCGTCGCGTCTTCTCGCGCAACGCGCTCACGGTGATCAAGCCCGCCGATTCCAGGATCGACATCGTCAAGCCGGCCGATCTCCTCGACCCCCGGGTCACGAAGGTCGTCGTCGGCAATCCCAGGACGGTCCCGGCTGGCCAGTACGCCGAGGAGAGTCTCAAGGCGCTCGGGCTCTGGGACAAGGTCCAGCCCAAGCTGGTGTTCTCGGAGAACGTGCGGCAGGCGCTCGACTACGTCGCCCGCGGCGAGGTCGACGCCGGGTTCGTCTACACGACGGACGCCGCCACCCGCGGCCGTCAAGTCAAGGAGGCGTTCCGGCCGGCCGAGGATACCTACCAACCGGTGCTGTACCCGGTCGCGGTGGTCGCCGCCTCCAAGCAGTCGGCCCTCGCCCGGGCGTTTCTCGATCTGCTGATGAGCCGGGACGGGCAGGGCGTGCTCGGCCGCTTCGGATTCCTTCCCCCTCCCGCCGGACTGCGATGAGCGCCCGGCCGTGAGCGTCCGCTGGGTCGGGGCCCAGCGCGACGTGCTCGGCGGCGCTCGGCTTCTACTCGAGCCGACATCGTGGCATGTTCACTCCAAGGGACTTCGACCTGCACGGAAGGAGACGCGATGAAGCTCAGCGCGCGCAACGTCCTCAAGGGGCGAGTGGTGAAGGTCATCCGCGGGCAGACGACTGCCCACGTGAAGATCGACGTGGGAGGCGGCTCGGTGGTGACGGCCTCGATCACGGTCGAGGCGGTGGACGAGCTGGGGCTGCGGGAGGGCGACGCCGCCTACGCGGTCATCAAGGCCTCCGACGTCATCGTGGGAAAGGACTGAAGCGGTCGACGTGCTGACCCGGCGGCGGTTCGTCGGCGCCGCGCTGGCCGCGCTCGCCGCGCCCCGTGCCGCCGGGGCCCAGCGCCGAACGGTCGTGGACGGCGCCGGGCGGCGGGTCGAGGTTCCGAATGCGGTGCGTCGCGTGTTCGCGGCCGGGGGACCGGCCAGCATCTTCGTCTACACGCTGGCTCCGGAGACGCTGCTCGGCTGGACGCGGCCGCCGACCGGGGAGGAGCGCCCCTGGCTGCCGGCCCGCTATGCCGACCTGCCGGCGATGGGCCGGCTGACCGGGCGCGGCAACACCGCCAACGTCGAGGTGGTCCTGGCCGCGCGGCCCGATGTGGTGCTCGATTTCGGCAGCGTCGGCGCCACCTACGTGTCCCTCGCCGATCGGGTCCAGGACCAGACGAAGATCCCGTACCTCCTCCTCGACGGCAGCCTGTCGGCCACCGCGCGCGCCTACGCGCTGGCTGGCGACCTCCTGGGCGTGGCCCCGCGGGCGGCTGAGCTGGCGCGGTACGTCGAGCGGACGCTGGACGAGGTCGACCGGCGGGTGGCGTCGGTGCCGTCCGAGCGGAGGCCGAGCGTCTACTACGCGCGGGGGCCGCGGGGCCTCGAGACCGCGGCGCCGGGGTCGATCAACGCGGAGAGCCTGGACCGGCTGGGCGTTCGCAACGTGGCGGCCGGGAGCGGCGGCGGCCTGACGACGGTCTCGCTGGAGCAGGTTCTGGCCTGGAATCCCGACGTGATTCTCACGCTCGATCCGGCGTTTCACGCGGCGGTCGGCGCCGATCCGTCGTGGCGCGGCGTGCGCGCCGTGCGATCGGGTCGGGTGCACCAGGTGCCGTTGCTGCCGTTCCCGTGGATGGATGCCCCCCCGTCGGTGAACCGCGTGATCGGGCTGCGCTGGCTGGGCCACGTGTTCTATCCCGAGGTGTTCGCCGGCGGCATGCGTGACGAGGCCCGGACGTTCTACGGGCTCTTCTACCACCGCCCGCCCGACGAGCGGCAGCTCGACAGCCTGCTCGGCGCCAGGCCCTGAGCCCGCCGCGCCACCGCGTCGGCTTCGTGGTGGCGGGGGGCGCGCTCGTCGTGCTCGTCGCGGTCGCCTTCTCGGTCGGGCGCTTTCCCGTCACTCCGGCCGAGGTGCTGGCCGTGCTGTGGTCGAAGCTGACGGGCACCGCCCACGGCTTGCCGGCGTCGATCGACACCGTCGTCCTCAGCGTGCGCGGGCCACGCATCGTCGCCGCCATACTGGTCGGTGCCGCGCTGGCCGCGGCCGGCGCCGCCTACCAGGGGCTGTTCCGCAATCCGCTCGTCTCCCCCGACATCCTCGGCGTCTCCACTGGCGCCGCCCTGGGCGCGGTGATCGGCATCTACCTGTCGCTCGGTGTCGTGGCGATCCAGGCCCTGGCCTTCGTCGTGGGGCTCGGTGCCGTGGTCGTCGTCTACGCCGTCGGCGCGGCGCTGCGCCGTCACGATCCGGTGCTCGTCCTCGTGCTGGCCGGCATCGTGATCGGCACGCTGCTCGGCTCCTGCGTGTCCCTGCTCAAGTACCTGGCCGATCCCTACAACCAGCTTCCGGCCATCACCTTCTGGCTGCTCGGCAGCCTGGCCTCGGTCACGCTCGGCGACGTCCGGGCGGTGGCGCCGAGCGTGGTGCTGGGGCTCGTGCCGCTGGTGCTCCTGCGGTGGCGGATGAACGTCATGACGCTCGGCGAGGACGAGGCGCGCGCGCTGGGCGTCGACACCCGGCGGCTGCGCCTGGCCGTCGTCGCCGCGGCCACGCTCATGACGGCGGGCGTGGTGTCGATCAGCGGCGTCGTCGGCTGGATCGGGCTGCTGGTGCCCCACCTCGCGCGCTTCCTCGTCGGTCCCGACTTCCGGCGGCTGCTCCCGGCCTCCATCCTGCTCGGGAGCGGTTACCTGCTGGCCGTCGACACCCTGGCCCGCACGGTGGCGCGTATCGAGATCCCGCTCGGCGTGCTCACGGCCTTCATCGGAGCCCCGTTCTTCATCTGGGTGCTGGCGGCCTCGAGACGAGGATGGCAGTGAGCGAGCGGCTGCGGGTGGAGCGGCTGGCCTTCGGCTACCCGGGTCGGGTCGTCGGCCGCGAGGTCAGCTTCGGTCTCGAGGCCGGCCAGGTCCTCTGCCTGCTCGGCCCCAACGGCAGCGGCAAGACGACGCTCTTCCGGACGCTGCTCCGCCTCCTCGAGCCCCGGGACGGCGCCGTGCTCGTGGACGGCGCGTCGATCGCCGCGTGGCCCCGGCGACGGATCGCGCGCGTGTTCGGCTACGTGCCGCAGGCGCAGCCGGGGACGTTCCCGTTCACCGCCCGCGAGGTCGTCCTCATGGGGCGGACCGCGCACGTCGGGCTGTTCGGCTCGCCGTCCACCCACGACCGGCGGCAGGCAGAGGCGGCCCTGGACGCTCTCGGCATCGCGCACCTGGCCGATCGTCCCTATCCGGAGATGAGCGGAGGCGAGCGCCAGCTCGCGCTGGTCGCGCGCGCGGTCGCCCAGGAGCCCGCCATCCTGGTCATGGACGAGCCCACCGCGAGCCTCGACTTCGGCAACCAGGTGCGGGTGCTCGCCCACGTTCAGTCGCTCGCGCGGCGAGGCATCGCCGTCGTGCTCTCGACCCACGACCCCGACCAGGCCTTCCTGTGCGCCGATCTCGTCGCGCTCCTGCACGAGGGGCGGCTGGCGCGTCTGGGCCCGACGGCCGAAGTCATCACCGCGGGAACGCTCCGAGAGGCGTACGGCGTCGACGTCGAGGTGGTGACGCTCACGCGTGAGGGCCGCGCCGTGCGGGTCTGTCTGCCATCGCTCACGCGCCTGCCCTCACGCGACGAGATCTCGACAGCGTGAGCCGGAGCCGCGGTGTCCGGCGTCGCCCTCGTGGCTGAAGTAGAATTCCCATGGTGAGTCCGGACACTGCGAGCGCCCTCCTGCTCTCGATCCGCGTGGCGGCGCTGGCGACGCTGCTCAACGCGCTGGTCGGGATCCCGCTTGCCTATCTGCTCGCGCGTCGCCGGTTTCGCGGGCGCGGACTCGTCGACCTGTTGACCACGCTGCCGCTCGTGCTGCCGCCGACCGTGACCGGCTACTACCTGATCGTGCTGCTCGGTCGCCGGGGCTGGCTGGGCGGGCCGATCTACCAGGCCACCGGGTGGAGCGTCGCCTTCACCTGGTACGCGGCGGTGGTGGCCGCCACGGTGATGGCGTTGCCGCTGCTCGTGCGCACCGCGAAGGCCGCGTTCGAGTCGATCGACCGCGACCTGGAGCGGGCCGCCTACACGCTGGGTCGCTCCGAGCTAAGGACGGCGCTGGAGGTCTCGCTGCCCCTGGCCCGCAACGGCATCCTGGCCGGGCTCGTGCTGGCCTTCGCGCGGGCGCTGGGCGAGTTCGGGGCCACGCTCATGCTGGCCGGTAACATCCCCGGCAAGACGGCCACGGTGCCGCTGGCGATCTACACCGCCGCCCAGACGGGCGATGACGCGACGGCGCTCTTGCTCGTCGGCGTCCTCACCGTGCTCTCGTGTGCCGTGATCGTGGCCGCCAACCGGTTAGGCGCGAGGGCGACGTGAGCGATCGCCTCGAGGTCGCCGTCGCCCTGAGCGTGCCGGGCTTCGACCTCGACGTCGCGTGGTCGGCCGGTGGCGGCGTCGCCGTGCTGTTCGGCCCGTCGGGGGCCGGCAAGACGCTGACGTTGCAGTGCCTGGCCGGGCTGATCACGCCGGCGGCGGGGCGCATCGTCGTCGACGGGCGCGTGTTCTTCGATGGCGCCGCGGGCATCAACCTTCCGACGCAGGCGCGCCGCGTGGGCTACGTGTTCCAGGGCTACGCGCTCTTCCCGCACCTCACCGTGGCCGACAACCTCGGCTTCGGCCTCCGCGATCGGCCCCGGGCGGAGCGGGCGCTCCGGGTGGCGCGCGTCATCGAGCAGGTCGGCCTCGGCGGCCTCGAGCGGCGCTACCCGCGCGAGCTCTCGGGCGGCCAGCGCCAGCGGGTGGCGCTGGGGCGGGCGCTCGCCATCGAGCCCGCGCTGCTGCTGCTCGACGAGCCGCTGTCGGCGCTCGACACGCCGCTGCGCCGGGCGCTGCGCGACGAGCTGCGCGCGCTGTTGAGCGAGGTCGGCACCGCGGCCGTGGTCGTCACCCACGACTTCACCGAGGCCTACCGGCTGGGCGATCGCATCGTCGTGTACGACGCCGGCCGCGTGGTGCAATCGGCCCCGCGCTCGGAGCTGCTGTGGCAGCCGGCCTCGGAGTCGGTGGCGCGGATCATGGGGATCCCCAACGTGCTGCACGGCACTGTCATCAAGGCGACGCCCGACCGCATCCAGCTGCGCTGGCGAGGTCAGATCCTGGAGGCCGTCAACTCGCCGACCCGCTCGTACCTGCCGCCGCCGGAGGCGCCGATCGCCTTCTTCATCCGGCCCGAGTACGTCCGGCTCGTGCGTAAGGATCGCGGCCCGGCCGATCCGCGCCACCACATGAACGTCATGAGCGGTCTCGTCGTGGCCGACGAGGACTTCGGCACCACGTGGCTGCTGCGCATCCGCCTCGACGCGCCCGGCCCGCCCGCTCAGGGCGGGTGGGATCTCGAGGTCGAGGTGCCCCACCTCGTGTACGAGATCCTCGAGATCGACCGCGATCGCCGCTGGGAGTTCTCGATCCACCGCGGGTCGATCCACGTGCTGCCGTCGTGACGGTCGCCCTCGCGCTCCGCGACGTGCACCGGCGCCACCCGGCCGGCTTCACGCTGCAGGTGCCCGCCCTCGACGTGCGGTCCGGCGAGGTGCTGGCCGTGATCGGTCCCAACGGCAGCGGGAAGTCCACGCTGCTGCGGGTACTGGGGCTGCTGGAGCGCCCCGACGCCGGCACCGTGCTGGTGGGCGGCCGCCCCGTGGCCGCGCGCGACGCGTTGGCCGAGCGCCGCCGGCTGGCCACGGTATTCCAGGAGCCGCTTCTCGCCGACACGACCGTCGCCGCCAACGTGGCCCTCGGTCTGCGCTTCCGCGGCCTGTCCGGTGTCGAGCGGGCCCGGCGGGTCGGACGATGGCTGGAGCGGTTCGGCCTCGGCGCGCTCGGCCCGCGGGCGGCGCGGACGCTGTCGGGCGGCGAGGCCCAGCGAGTGGCGCTGGCCCGGGCGCTGGTGCTGGAGCCCGAGGTACTGCTGCTCGACGAGCCGTTCGCCAGCCTCGACCAGCCGTCGCGTACCGCGCTCATCGCCGATCTCGGCACCGTGCTGCGGCAGGATCGCGTGACCACCGTGCTCGTCACCCATCACCGCGGCGAGGCGCAGGCGCTGGCCGATCGCGTGGCCGTGCTGCTCGACGGCCGCCTGGCTCAGATCGACGAGACGGTGCGCGTGTTCCAGGCGCCGGCCACCGAAGCGGTCGCGCGCTTCGTCGGCGTGGAGACGATCGTGAGCGGACGGGTGGTCGATCGGCAGGCGGGCCTCATTCGGGTGGAGGTCGGCAGCCGCACGCTGGAGGTGGCGGCGGCGGCCGAGATCGGCGTCCGGGTGCGGCTGGCCATTCGTCCGGAGGACGTGACGCTTGCCGTACCGCGCGAGGCCAGCGGCGGTTCGAGCGCCCGCAACGTGCTGGGTGGCTCGATCGCAGCGATCACGGCCACCGACACTGGTGTCCGGGTCCTGGTGGAGTGCGGGTTCCCCCTGGTGGCGACCGTCACGATGCGCTCGCGCGACGAGCTGCAACTCGTTGAAGGAATGGAGATTGCCGCGATGTTCAAGGCGAGCGCGCCGCACCTGATTCCGGGGGCCACGGCGCTTGACACCCCCGCAGGTCCGGAGCTATAAGGAAAGCACCCGCAACCGGTGGTGATGGACGGGGGACAGTATCGAAACAGGAAGTCGACGAGGCCAGCGTTCAATGGTGACGCTGGCTTTGTTTGTTTTACGAAGTGCCCGCCGCCGAGGGAGGTCGACACGATGAACCAGGAGAATCTCATCGAACGACTCATGGCCGAGAACGAGGAATTCCGCCGCTTGCGCTCCGAGCACCAGGGGTACGAGCACGAGCTGGCGGCGCTAGGCGATCATGCCTCGCTCTCGGCGGACCAGCACTGGCGGATCAGCGAGCTCAAGAAGCTGAAGTTGATGGCCAAGGACCGTATGGAGGCCATCATCCGGAGTACCCGCTCCGGCGTCACCGCCTGAGCCCCGGCGGCCGTGTCCGGCGGCGCCGCCGCCCACCGCGACGGCGCGCGCCGCGCAGCACCAGCACGGCCGAGGGCTTTCGCGGCCTGACCCACCTGACGCCTCAGGGCGATGCTCGCATGGTGGATGTCTCCCCGAAGCCGGAAACGGTTCGGGAGGCGGTCGCCCGCGCCGTCCTGCGCATGCGCCCGGCGACGCTGCGCGCCGTGCAGCAGGGCAACGCACCCAAGGGCGACGTGCTTGGCGTCGCCCGCACCGCCGGTATCCTGGCCGCCAAGCGCACCTCGGATCTCATCCCGCTCTGCCACCCGCTGCGCCTGACCCGGGTTGAGGTCTCGTTCGACGTGCGGCCGCGTCGCGGCGAGCTCACCGTGGACGCACGCGTGCGCACGGTGGACAAGACGGGCGTGGAGATGGAAGCGCTGACGGCGGCCGCCGTGGCCGCGCTCACCGTCTACGACATGGTGAAGGCGCTGGAGAAGGGTGTGACGATCACCAACCTGCAGCTCCTGACGAAGTCCGGCGGCAAGTCGGGCGACTGGCAACGGAGCCGGGACGCGTGAAGACGGCGCTCGTTCATTCGGAAGACTGGGCCCGGTTCGACTACGGCCCCCAGCATCCATTGCGCATGGAGCGCCTGGGGCTGACCTGGCGCCTGATGCAGGCCTACGGGCTCACGCGGCTGCCGGGCGCCACCGTGCACGCGCCCGCCCCGCGCCACCGAGCGCGAGATCGCGGTCTTTCACGCGCCCGAGTACCTCGAGGTCCTCAAGGCGGCCAACACCGGTGCCCAGCCGCCCGGCGGCGGCGCCTTCGGCCTCGGCCCCGGCGACAACCCGGTCTTCCGCGGCCTCTGGGAGGCGGCCCAGCTGGTGGCGGCCGGCTCGCTCCTGGCCGCCGACCTCGTGGCCGGCGGCGAGGTCGACCGCGCCTTCCACTTCGCCGGCGGCCTGCACCACGCGCTGCCCGATCGCGCCTCCGGATTCTGCTACGTGAACGACGCGGTGCTGGCCATCCTGCGCCTGCGCGAGCGCGGGCTGCGCGTGGCCTACGTCGACATCGACGCCCACCACGGCGACGGCGTGCAGTATGCGTTCTATCGCGACCCCAGCGTGCTGACCATCTCGGTGCACGAGCGGGGCGAGCGGCTGTTCCCCGGCACCGGCTTCGTGCACGAGATGGGCGAGGGCGCCGCCGCCGGCTTCTCGGTGAACCTGCCGCTGGAGGCCTACACCAACAGCCACGTCTACCTGCCGGCCTTCGAGGCGGTGGTGCCGCCGCTGCTGCAGCGCTTCAAGCCAGACGTGATCGTCGCCCAGCTCGGCATCGACTCGCACCGCACGGATCCGCTCACCCACCTGGCCCTCGACATCCAGGGCTTCGCGCGGGCCCTCGCGCGCATCGTGCCGATGGCGCCGAAGCTGATCGCGCTCGGTGGCGGCGGCTACGACATCCGCAACGTGGCCCGGGCGTGGACGGCGGCGTGGGCGGTGCTCAACGGTGTGGAGCTGCCGGCTTCGCTGCCGGAGGCGTTCGCGGAGGACGTGCGACGCCACGACTTCGGCTCCCTCGGGCTGTGGGATCCGCCGGCCGAGGCCCTGCCCGAGAACATCCACCGTGCGGTCAGCGACTATGCCGACCGCCAGGTCGAGGCGGTTCAGCGCACGATCTTCCCGCTGCTGGGCGTTTGAGACCGCGGCGCCCGGCGCCTCGCGTCAGCGCTCGCCGAGCAGGGCCTTGATGCGGGACTCGAAGACCGGGAAGGGCTGGGCGCCGACGATCCGCTGCCCCTCGACCTCGGTGCCGGGCGTGGTGGGGCCGAGGACGAAGCTGGGCGTGCCGTTCACGCCGACCTTCATCGCCTCTTCCATGTCGCGGTCGATATCGGCCCGGTACCGGTCGGCGGCGATGCAGGCCGAGAACCGGGCGGCGTCGATGCCCAGCTCGGCGGCGAGCCGGTCGTAGACCGCGGCCCCCAGCGCGGCAGCGTTGAGGGTCACGGCGTGGCGCATCTCCCAGAACTTGCCCTGCTCGCCGGCGCACCGCACGGCCAGCGCGGCGGGGCGGGCGTTGGGATGGAAGTCGAGAGGGAAGTCGCGGCTGACGAAGCGCACCTTGCCGGTATCGATGTACTCGCGCTTGAGCCGCTCGAAGGCGCCCACGTGGAAGGCGCGACAGTACGGACATTCCAGGTCGGTGAACTCCACCAGCGTGACGGGGGCGTCGGCCCGGCCCAGCACCTGGGCCCCGGCGATGTCCACGCGGACCTTCTCGTCGGGCGGGCGCTCGCCGCCGGCCCGCGGCGCCGGCGCCCGCAGGCCGTCGATGGCCCGCCGCAACTCGCGGATCTCCTTGATCAGGGTGTCAGCCTGCTCGCGCGTGATGGTGTCCTGGGCGCGCACGTCGGCCGGCGCCCCCACCAGCAGTGTCAGGACGGTCATCGCGGCGGCGAGCACGAACGCGGTGCGGGTCGTTGTCATCGGTCCATTAGAACGGACCTGGGGGTGAATTGCCAGGATTGCATGGGTCGCTGGGCACCGGCCGCCGCCGGGCCTCGTGCTAGAGTGCCATCACGGCCGGAGGTCGCCGGGTTGCGGGGAGTGCTCATCACGTTCGAGGGCGTCGAGGGTTCGGGCAAGTCGACCCAGATGCGGCGCCTCGCACGCTGGCTGCGCGGGCGTGGCCATCCCATCGAGCTCACCCGCGAGCCGGACGGCACCCCGCTCGGCGTGGCCGTGCGCCGACTGTTCGAGCGCGGCCCCCAGCCGCTGGCCGAGACCCTCCTGTTCCTGGCCGCGCGGCACCAGCACGTGGTCGAGCGCATCCGGCCCTGGCTCAAGCGTGGACGTATCGTGCTGTCCGACCGCTACACCGACGCCACCGTCGCCTACCAGGGCCACGGGCGCGGGCTCGATCCGCAGATGATTCGTGAC
Organism: uncultured Candidatus Rokubacteria bacterium; assembly: GCA_963827505.1. Lineage (GTDB taxonomy): Bacteria > Methylomirabilota > Methylomirabilia > Rokubacteriales > CSP1-6 > AR5. Next base: position 1,015,501 of record CAWHBD010000003.1, read on the forward strand.
CTCAACGTCCGCGTGACCGGCGGCGTGCTGCCCGATCTCACGCTGCTCTTCGATCTCGATCCCGTGATCGGCTTCCGGCGGATCGGCCGGCGCCGGCGCGATCATTTCGAGCGTCAGGCCCTGGCCTTTCATCGTCGCGTGCGCCGCGGGTATCTCGAGATCCACCGGGCCGAGCCCAAGCGCGTGCGCCTGATCGATGCCGCCCGCGACCCGGACGTCGTGGCCGCCGAGGTCCACACCATCGTCGGAGACTTCCTGCGTGGCGCTTGAGAGCATCCGCGACCAGCCGCGGGCGGTCGATCTGCTGCGCCGGGCGCTCGAGGGCGGCCGCGTGGCCCACGCCTACGCGTTCGTCGGGCCGGCCGGCTCCGGCCGCATGACGACCGCCCGGGCCTTCGCAGAGGCGCTGCTCGGCGGCGGGCGGGGTGCGGGGACCGCGCACCCCGACCTGCACGTGGTCGTGCCCACGCCGCCCGAGAGCAATCCGAAGGGGGCCCGGGCCATCCGCATCGGAGCCATCCGCGAGCTGGAGCGTCAGGCCTCGCTCCGTCCGGCCCTCGGCGGCCGGCGCGTGTTCATCCTGGACGAGGCCGAGCGGATGACGGGCGAGGCGCCTCAGGCCTTCCTCAAGTTCCTGGAGGAGCCGCCGCCGGGGACCGTCGTGATGCTGGTGCTGCCCGGCGTCCGGGCGGTGCCCGCCACCGTGCTGTCGCGTTGCCAGATCGTGCGCTTCCGGCCGCGAGGCGATGGGCGCGTGGCCGCCCTGGTCGGCGACGCGCTGGCGCTGCTGCAGGCGGCGCGCGCCGAGGGCGCGCCCGCGCTCTTCCGGCGTACCGACCGCATGGACCGCGAGAAGGCCGAGGCCCTGATCGACGGCTGCTGGCTGCTCTGCCGCGACCTGCTCCTGGCCCGGGCCGGTGCCCCCGAGGCGCTGCTGAGCGACGCCGGCCGGGCGGCCGAGCTGGCCGTCGAGGCCGATCACTGGACTGACGATGCCCTGCTGGCGGGTGTCGCCGTGTGTCGCCGCGCGCGCGAGACGCTCATCAACAACGTGACCCCGCGACTCACCGTGGAGATGGTGGTCGGACGCCTCCTGGCGCGAGCCGCCTGAGGATCCCATGGACGACATGCCCGAGGAATGGCTGATCGGCATCCGGTTGCGAGAGACCGTGCCCGCCGACGACTACAAGCTGGTCGAGGATCTGCCGGTGGGGGTCGGCGACCTGGTCGTGGTCGAGACGGCGACCGGCACCGCCCTGGGCGAGGTGCGGCGGCCGCGGCGCGCGCTCCCCGACTTCAAGCGCGACCGCCTCTTCCGTCGCGTGGTCCGGCCGGCCACGGAGACGGAGGCGCGCGAGTACCGGGACCGCCGCCACCGCGAGGAGCGGGCCATCGCCTCCGCCCAGCGGCTCGCCCGCAGTCGGGAGATGACGCTGAAAGTGATCGACGTCGAGCTGCACGGGGCCGAGCGGCGGGTGACCGTGTACTTCAACGCCGAGGACCGCATCGACTTCCGCGACCTCGTGCGTGATCTCGCCCGTGAGTTCCGCTCGCGCATCGAGATGCGGCAGGTCGGCGCCCGTGACACCACGCGGGTGATGGACGGCATCGGACCCTGCGGTCGCCAGCTCTGCTGCTCGTCACACCTGAAGAAGTTCGAGCCGATCTCGGTGAAGATGGCCAAGTCGCAGGACATGCCACTGACCGACAGCCGCCTGCTCGGCAACTGCGGCCGGCTGAAGTGCTGCCTGCTCTACGAGTTCTCGACCTACCAGGAGCTGCGCAGCCGGCTCCCCCGCGTCAACACGCCGTGCCAGGCCTCGTGTGGCGGGGGCGGCTGCATGACCGGCAAGGTGCGCTCGATCCGCGTCCTCGCCCAGTCGGTGATCGTCGGCTTCCCCGACGGCAGCCAGGCCGAGGTGCCGCTCGATCAGCTCACCTGGGAGGGACGGAGCCACATCGAGGGCCAGCCGAAGGACTGATCAGGACTCGTCGCCGCGCAGCCAGGCCAGCGCCTCGTCGGCGTCGGTGGCCACGTGGGTGGCCAGGCCGCGATTGCGGGTCACGGTTTGCCAGAATCGGTCCGGGAAGGCCTGGTCGGTGCGCACCAGCAGGGCCGCCCGGAGGCCGGGGCCGCGCGTCTGGGACACCTCCACCGCGTGCTCGTAGCGCTCGAGCGCGCCCAGCTCACCCCGGCTCTCGCGCAGGTCGACCAGCACGCGCCGGTGGCCGTGCTCGACGCAGTACGCGCGGACGTCACGGGCCAGCTCCAGCAGCGGCTGCAGCGCGAACCGCCCCGTGTAGTGACACACCACGTGGCTGCCGTGGTCGTGAAAGGTGACGCCGGAGGCCATCGGTTCGGCTTGTCAGCGGCGGCGCGAGCCGCCGAGAATGCCGCCGAGCACGCCGCGCAGGATCTGGCGGCCGACCTCGCTGCCGACGGTGCGGGCCGCCTGCTTTGCGAGCGCCTCCACCATGCCCTGCCGCCGCCCGGTGCCCCAGAGCACGTCGCTCAGCCCGCCACCCGCCGCCGGCGGCGCCGGTGAAGGTCGGTCGACCGGCACCCGCTCGCGAGGCGCCCGCTCGACCGGGGCCGGCCGGGCCAGAGGCGGCGGCGCCGTCGCCTCCGACCCCGTCTTGCGGCTGAGGATCTCGTAGGCCGACTCGCGATTCACCGGCGCGTCGTACTTGCCGCCGATCGGGCTCTCGGCGCGCACCGCGGCGCGTTCCGCGGGCGTGATCGCGCCCATCCGGCAACGGGGCGGACACATCAGCGTGCGCTCGACCGGCATCGGAACGCCTCTGTCCTGAAGCGTGGAGACGAGCGCCTCGCCGACGGCGAGCTGGGACAGGACGGTCGCGGTATCGACCTTGGGATTGGCCACGAAGGTCTCGGCGGCCGTGCGCACGGCCTTCTGGTCGCGCGGCGTGTAGGCGCGCAGCGCGTGCTGGATGCGGTTGCCGAGCTGGCCGAGGATCTCGTCGGGCACGTCGTCGGGGAACTGCGAACAGAAGTACACGCCCACGCCCTTGGAGCGGATCAGCCGCACGACCTGCTCGATGCGCTGTCGCAGCGCCGGCGGCGAGTCGTCGAAGAGCAGGTGCGCCTCGTCGAAGAAGAACACCAGCTTCGGCTTGTCGAGGTCGCCGACCTCCGGCAAGTTCTCGAACAGCTCGGAGAGCAGCCACAGCAGGAAGGAGGAGTACAGCCGGGGCTTGAGGATGAGCTGGTCGGCGGCCAGGATGTTCACCAGGCCCCGGCCGTCGAGATCGGTCCGCAGCAGGTCGGCGAGATCGAGCGCCGGCTCGCCGAAGAACGCCTCGCCGCCCTCGCGCTCCAGCGAGAGCAGCGCGCGCTGGATGGCCGCGATCGACTGGGCGCTGACCAGGCCGTACTGGGCCGAGATCTCCTTGCGATGCTCGCCGACGAACCCGAGCATGGCGCGGAGGTCGTCGAGGTCGAGGAGCAGCAGGCCGCGGTCGTCGGCCAGCTTGAAGGCGATCTCGAGAATGCCGGACTGGGTGTCGTTGAGCTCGAGCATGCGCGCCAGCAGGGGCGGACCGATCTCACTGATGGTGGTCCGGACCGGGTGGCCGCTCCGGCCGTAGAGGTCCCAGAACACGACCGGGCTGGCCTCGGGGGCGTAGCCGGCGATGCCGAGCTGGGCGGCGCGCTGCAGGATCTTCTCGCTCGCCGTCCCCGGCTGGGCCAGCCCGGCCACGTCGCCCTTCACGTCGGCGATGAAGACCGGCACGCCGAGGCGCGAGAACCCCTCGGCCAGCACCATGAGCGAGACGGTCTTGCCGGTGCCGGTGGCGCCGGCGACGAGGCCGTGGCGGTTGCCGTACCGGGCGAGCAGGCTGACCGGCTGGTCACCCTTGCCGAGCAGGATCTGGTCCATGCGCCCGAGGGTACACCAGGGTCGGCGCCCCCGTCTCGCGGCCGAGGGCCATGCTAGAGTGACAGCCGTGGCCGGCACCTTTTATCTGACGACGCCGATCTACTACGTCAACGCGCTGCCGCACCTGGGTCACGCGTACACGACGATCGCCGCCGACGTCATGGCGCGCTATCACCGCCTGGCCGGTGAGGACGTGTGGTTCCTGACCGGCACCGACGAGCACGGTGAGCGCATCGCCCAGATCGCCGCCGCCGCCAACGTGCCTCCGCTGGAGTACGCCGACAAGATCTCCGCCCAGTTCCGGCAGACGTGGGATCGGCTGGGGCTGCGTTACGACGACTACATCCGCACGACCGAGGCGCGCCACCAGAAGGTCGTGCAGGCGATCCTGCAGCAGCTGTGGGACGCCGGCGAGATCTACCTCGGCAAGTACGGCGGCTACTATTGCTACGGCTGTGAGCGGTTCTACACCGAGAAGGAGATCGTCGACGGCAAGTGCCCCGACCATCTCACGCCGCTGACGTGGATCGAGGAAGAGAACTACTTCTTCAAGATGTCGAAGTACCAGGGCTGGCTGATCGATTACGTCAACCAGCATCCTGACCTCATCCGCCCGGAGCGGTATCGCAACGAGATCCTCGGCTTCCTGCGCGATCCGCTCCAGGACCTCTCCATCAGCCGGCCGCGGACGCGCCTCACGTGGGGCATCCCGCTGCCGTTCGACGACAAGTACGTCACCTATGTCTGGTTCGACGCCCTCATCAACTACGTCTCCGCGCTCGGCGGGCCCGGCGATCCGCGCTTCGAGAAGTTCTGGCCGGTCGCCCAGCACCTGATTGGCAAGGACATCCTCAAGCCGCACGCGGTGTACTGGCCCTGCATGCTGAAGGCGGCCGGCCTCCCGCTGTACCGCCACCTCAACGTCCACGCCTACTGGACGGTCGAGGGCCACAAGATGTCCAAGTCGCTCGGCAACGTCATCGAACCCCTGGCCTTCGCCGCCGAGTACGGCGCGGTCGGCCCCGACGCGTTCCGCTACTTCGTCCTGCGCGAGATGACGTTCGGGCTCGACTCCGACTTCGCCAGGGACGCGTTCGTCACCCGGCTCAACGCCGATCTCGCCAACGACCTCGGCAACCTGGTCTCCCGGGCGACGACGCTGATCGTCAACCATGCGACGGAGGCCGGCCCGCCCGGCCCGGCGACCGCGGAGGAGGAGACCGTGCACCGCGCGGCCGCCGAGGCCCGGCGGCTGCTCGACGAGGCGATGGGGGAGTACGCCTTCCAGCGTGGCCTGGCCGCCATCTGGGAGTTCATCGGCACCGTCAACCGGTATGTCGACGCGACCCAGCCCTGGTCGCTGGCCAAGAAGCCGGCCGAGCGCGCGCGTCTGGACCGTGTGCTGGTCACTCTGGCCGACGCGGTCCGCTACCTCGGCATCGTCGTCGATCCGTTCGTCCCCGAGGCGGCGGCCAAGATCCGGGCGGCGGTGGGCCTGACGTCACCGCCGCGCCTGGCCGAGGCCGTGCTCGGGCGCCTGGATCGGCTGCCGCCGGTGCAGAAGCTCTCCGGCCTCTTCCCGCGCCTCGACGACAAGAAGCCGACGCCGGCCGCCGCCCCCCGGAAGGCCGACGCCGGTGACTCGATCTCGATCGCCGACTTCGGCAAGGTGCAGCTGCGCGTGGCCGAGGTCCTCGCCGCCGAGGCGGTGCCGAAGTCCAAGAAGCTCCTCAAGCTCACGGTCTCGCTGGGCAGTGAGCAGCGCACCGTCGTGGCGGGCATCGCCCAGCATTACGCGCCGGCCGACCTCGTCGGCAAAAAGGTGGTGGTCGTGGCCAACCTGGAGCCGGCCACCCTCATGGGCGTGCAATCGCAGGGCATGGTGCTGGCCGGCTCCACCGACGGCGACGGCGCCCTGGCCGTGCTCACCCTCGACCGCGATCTGCCGCCGGGAGCGAAGGTCCGGTGATCAGCGAGACCTACGTCGAGGCGATCGTGCAGGCGGCCGAGCGCGACGCCTCCATCGCCCGCGTGCTCCGCGAGATCTGCGCGCTCGACGGGGCCGTGCGGGCCGGCGCCCTGGAGCTGGTCGGCGCCCACCTGCGCACCAGCGCCGCCGCCGCCGACGTGCTGGCGTGCGTGCGGGCGCTCCGGGAGGACGCGGTGGCGCGCCGCATCGCCGAGCGCCTCGGCCCGCCGGGGTGAGGTCGCTCGTGGCCTGGCTGCGGCGATGGGGCATCTCGATCGCCTCGTTCGTCGGCGGCCTCCTGACTCTCTTCGTCTTCCGCCGCGGCCTTCCGCACGTCGCCTGGATCGTGGGATATCTGCTCCTGCTGTGGCTCCTGGCGGCGGTGCTCGTGCAGGTGCGCGACACGCTGGCCGCCTCCGACAAGCGGGCGCACCGCCTGGTGCTCACGGCCACCGAGTACACGGTGCAGTCGCTCTATCACGGCATGCTGGTGTTCCTGCTGCCCGCCTACTGGGTCGCCACCACCCTCACCTCGCCCAACGTACTGCTCCTCCTGCTGCTGGCCGCGCTGGCGTTGCTGGCGACGTTCGATCCGTGGTACGCCGCGCTCGTGCGGCCGCGACCGTGGGTCGGCTCCGTCTTCTTCGTCGTCTCGGTGTTCGGCGCCCTGAACCTGGCGCTGCCGCTGGTCGGCATCCCGCCGTTCGCGGCCCTGCTCATCGCGGCCTGGCTGGCGGTGGTCGGTCTCACGCCGGCCGTGCGCCGCGCACGCCACTGGCGGTGGATCACCGCCGTCGCGGTCACCTCCCTCGGCGGGCTGGCGGTGGCCGCCGTCGTGGGGCGCTGGTGCGTCGTCGTCCCGCCGGCGCCGATGTTCCTGGCGGGCGCCGAGCTGGAATGGACGGTGGGCACGGTGGACTCGCTGGCGCCGGCGGCCGGGGCCATCCGCGCCGCCGACCTGCACGAGCGCGGGCTGATCGCCCGCACGGCCATCTACGCGCCGGCCGGGCTCCGCCAGCCCGTCGAGCATGTGTGGCGACGCAATGGCCGGGTCATCAACGTCGTGCGGCTGACCCCGGTGCAGGGGGGGCGACGCGACGGCTTCCGAACCTTCTCGCGCAAGACCGCCTTCCCGACCGACTCCGTTGGCCGCTGGCGGGTGGACGTGACCACCGAGTCCGGCCAGCTGATCGGTCGGCTGCGCTTCCGGGTGGTGCCGTGAGCGCGCCCGAGCTGTTCGATACCCACGCCCACCTGCACGTCCCGGAGTTCGCCGAGGATCTCGCGGCCGTGATGGAGCGTGCGCGAGCGGTCGGCGTGCGCCGGATCGTGACGATCGGCACCGACGTCGAGACGACGACCGCGGCCATCGCCCTGGCCGCCCGGCTCGACGGCGTGTGGGCGACGGCCGGCATCCATCCGCACGACGCCGGCGAGGCCGACGAGACCGCATTCGCGGAGATCGAGCGGCTGGCCCGTGACCCGCGGGTGGTGGCGATCGGCGAGATCGGGCTCGACTTCTTTCGCAACCTCTCGCCCCGCCCGGCGCAGGAGCAGACGTTCCGTCGCCTCCTCGACCTCGCCCGCCGGCTCGCCAAGCCGGCGGTGATGCACTGCCGCGATGCGCACGCCGAGACCCTGGCCATTCTGGAGGACGAGCGCGTGGGCGAGGTGGGCGGCGTCATGCACTGCTTCTCCGCCGACGTGCCGATCGCCCGGCGGTGCCTCGATCTCGGCCTGACGATCTCGCTGGCGGGGCCGGTGACCTACCCGAACGCCCGCGCGCTGCCCGAGGTCGCGCGCTTCGTGCCGGCCGACCGGCTCGTCGTGGAGACCGACTGCCCGTTCCTGCCGCCCCAGCGGGCACCGCGGCCGTCGCAACGAGCCGGCCCACCTGGCGCTCACGGCGGCTCGCGTGGCCGAGCTGCGCGGCGAGCCGCTGGCCGAGCTGGGACCGCGCATGAGCGACAATGCCCGACGCCTGTTCCGGGTGGAGTGAGCCGCATGGACTGGCGTGACCTCGGCTTCTACGCCCGCGCCCGGCTCGGCAGCGGCCTCGGGCGCTGGAGCAACCGTCACGCGCCGGCCCTGGCCGCGCCGGCGCCGCTGGAGGAGGTGCTGCACGGCGCCCGCACGCCGCTGGCCCTCAGCCGGCTGCTCGAGGGGCGCAGCAACGCGGCCCGCGAGGCGGCGGTGGCCCAGTGGCTGACGGCGCGCGGTGTGCCGTTCACACGCGAGCGCTTCGCCACCTTCGAGGGCGGCGGTGAGACCTTCTGGGTGGACGTGGGCCGTGGCGACCGCATGCTCGTGCTGATCGCCCACCACGACGCCGTCTCCGGCAGCCCGGGGGCCAACGACAACGCGGCGTCGGTCGCCATCCTGCTCTCGCTGCTGGAGCGGTGGGCCGTCCGCGAGCCGTCCGTGCGCGTTCGCCTGCTGTTCCCGGCCTGCGAGGAGCTCGGCTACCTCGGCAGCCGGGTGTGGGTTCGCACGCACGGCGTGACGGACGTGCTGGGGGTGCTGAGCCTCGAGCTGCCCGGCGTGGGCGATAGCCTGGCCGTGTGGGACGCGCCGAGCGACACGCCGTTCCTGGCCCGTGTGCGCCACGCGTTCGAGGGTGTCGGGCTGCGCGCCGACGAGTCGTATCACGTCGTGGGGCGTATCCCGGTCTTCGGCAGCGACCACCGGGCGTTCGCGGCGGCCGGGGCCGCCGCCTACGGGCTGACGAGCGTGCCCCGGGGCGAGGTGCCCGCGCTGCGGGAGTTCATCTTCCATCCGCTCCGGACGACGCTACGTGGTGGCGGCCGGCGCCCGCCGCCATTCGACACCTATCACACCCCGCGTGACAGCGGGGCCACGCTGGAGGCCGCCGCGCTCGACCGGGTCGGCTCCGCGCTGGAGGCCGTGGTCGCCGAGCTCGGCTAGCTGCTCTTGGCCAGCAGCCGGCGGCCGCGCTCGGCGTCGGTCGGCGGGACCAGCACGATCACCTCGCCCTGCGCGCCCACCGTGAACGGATGCACCGAGTGGGCCAGGCGTGAGCGGAGCACCGTCGGGATTCCCTCGCTCTCCAGCAGGCTCTTCACGACCACCGCCTCTGCCTGATCGCAGCGGTGCAGCTCGACGAGCCCGCAGCCGCCGGCGGGCGCCGGCTCGGCGGGGCGCTTCGGGAAGGGGATGATCTTGCCTCGGCGAGTCATTGATCGCATGATACCCGACGCCATCGACTCCGACCCGAGCTTCGGACTGCTGCTCGGCGCCACCGCGGTGGCCGCCCTCGTGGTCGGGTTCTTGCGGACCGCGATCCGCGGAGGCATCGGCCTCGTCCTCACGCCCACCCTCAGCTTCGTCCTGCCGCCGGCGGTGGTGCTGGCACTGATCGCCCCGCTCATGAACCTGTCCGATCCCATCGCGGTCCGCTACTACTGGCGCCAGTGGGACGGCGCGCTGCTGCGATTGCTGCTGCCGAGCTCGGTGCTCGGCGTGGTCGCCGGCATGTGGCTGCTGTCGTCGCTGCCCCAGGTGTGTGGCTGGCGCGTACGGTCGGGGCCGTCGCCCTCCTGTTCGCGGTGGCCCAGCTGGCGCTGAGTCTCCGGCGGCCGGCGCTGCCCGGTGGCGCCCCGCCCCCGTGGCCGGCGGGAGTGGGCGCCGGCTTCGTGATGGGCGTCGACTCGATGGTCGCGCACTCGGGCGGCGTGGTACTGAACCTGTACCTGCTCGCGCTGCGGCTGCCCACGACCACGACCCTCGCCACCGGGAACGCGCTCATCGTCTTCACCAACGCAGTGAAGCTGCTCCGCTAGCCGGCCGATGAGAACGGGCCATCTGCGTCGTTGGCTCGTCGTTCCCTCCCTGCGACGTGGCCGGGCCACGTCTCAGTCGGGAACTTCTCACCGCCTAGCATCTGGCCCGTTCTCATCGGCCGGCGCGTTTCTGCACAGGGCGTACGGTCACGGCGGTGGTCTACAATCGGGGCGGGAGGACGCCGCAGTGGAGAAATACGAGTACTTCAGCGGGACGCCCGAGATCGGCATCGTTCCCCGCGCTCCGCACGCCGGCCCCCTGCTGCGCCACATGTTCGAGCAGGAGCACGGCCGCGGCGGCTTCGCCGGCAAGGTGAGCCACACCTACCATCTCTATCCGCCCACGAACTGGTTGCCCGATGAGACCCGACACCTCCCGGACTGGGCGCCTGGCTGGGAGTCGCCGCTGCGGCCGATCGGCGGCATCCACCACGTGCTCGGGGTGGCGCCGGCGGCGCCAGGGGGCGACGTGTACCGGGGCATGGGCCGTCTCGTGGCCAACGCCACCGCCGCCATGAACGTCACGGTGCCGCGGGCACCGATGGACTACTTCTTCGAGCACCACTCGGCCACGATGGTGTTCTTCGTCCACGAGGGGCGCGGCACGCTGGAGACGACGTTCGGGCCGATCGAGTACACGAAGGGCGACTTCCTCATCGTCCCCAAGGGCGTCACCCATCGCTTCGAGCTCGGCGCCGGCGCCCACTACTACTGGATGTACGAGTCGTTCGCCGGCGATCCCGAGAAGGCCGAGGCACCGACCACCGGGCAGTTCATCACCCACAGCCGGAGCGACTACCGCTTCCCCCGCTCGCTCGACACCCGCAACGAGAGTGGGCGCTTCGAGATCGTGTCCAAGGTCGAGAGCGTGTACACGCGGCGCGTGCATCCCACCCACCCGTTCGACGTGATCGGCTGGCGTGGCGACTACCTGCCGTACAAGTTCGCCGTGGAGGACGTGCGGCCGCTGGTGGCCGACCGCTCGCACGTGCCGCCATCCGGCCACACGGTCTTCAAGCTGCCCGGCTGCTATCTCTGCGTCTTCACCGTGCGCTCGGTCGAGAAGGAAGCCATGTGGGTGCCGTTCTTCCACAAGAACCTCGACTACCTGGAGACCCTCGGCTACCACTTCGGCGACTTCTTCAGCGGCGGCGGCGTGGTCGGCAGCGGCATGGTGTCGCTGCACCCGGTCGGGCTGCCGCACGGGCCCAAGCCCCGCTCGCTGCAGGCCTTCCTGGACGGCGCCAACGCCGGCGTGCACCACGAGGTCGGGATCATGGCCGACTTCGTCAATCCCGCGCGCGTCTCGGAGCTGGCGCTGGGCCTGAGCCGGCCCGACTACATGAACGCGTGGGCCGGCTACACCATCGATCCGCGCTTCGCCTACGCGCCCGGCCGCCTGGCCGAGGCGCGGGCACTGGGCGAACGGCTGGCCGACGCCCGCGACACGCTCCGGCCGCCGGGCGGCGGCTAGACCAGGTCGCGGGCGGCCGGAAGATCGGGGAGCGACGTGGCGGCGCGGACGCCGCGGACGATGGCCTGGGCCACGGCCTCGCCGGCCGCGAGCCCGAGCCGCGTGAGGTCGATGGCCGCCTGACCGACCGACAGCGCGAACAGCGTGTCGCCGTCGAACGCGGTGTGCGGCGGCGACAGCGCACGCGCGAAGCCGAGCATCCCGAGCGAGGCGATCTTGGCGGCGGCCGGCCGGTCCAGGCGCGCGTTGGTGGCGATCACCCCGATGGTCGTGTGGGACGGGGCGGCGAAGCGGCCGGGCGCGCCGCCGGCCAGCAGGGCGCGGGCGCCGTCGACCAGACGGCGGCCGTCGGGCGCATCGCGGGCGCCGGCCACGAGGGCGCCGGTGTCGGGATCGCGCACGTCGCCAAGCGCGTTCACCGCCACGAGGGCGCCGACGACCACGTCGTCCAGCCGGACGCTGGCCGAGCCGATCCCGCCCCGCATCGCGCGCGGACGCCCGAACACCTTGCCGACGCTGGCCCCGGTCCCGGCGCCGACGTTCCCCTCGGCCACGGGGCCGACGGCCGCGCCGCGCGCGGCCTCGTAGCCCATCTCGCGCGTGGGCCGCACGCGGCCGTCGCCCACGTTGAGGTCGAACAGGAACGCGCCGGGTACGTGCGGGACGACCGTGGGCCCGACCGCGTAGCCGCGACCCTGCTGCTCGAGCCAGCGCAGCACGCCCCAGATCGCCTCACCGCCGAAGCGGCTGCCGCCACCCAGCACGATCCCGTTCACGGTGCCGACGAGGTGGCGCGGATCGAGGTAGTCGAGGCCGATCACGTCGTTGGCCCAGCCGCGCAGCTCGACGCCGGCCACCGCCGGCGCCTCGCACAGCACGACGCTGACGCCGGTGAGGGCGACCGGGTCGGTCGCGTGGCCGACCCGGATGCCGGGGACGTCGGTGATCACGAGGCGCCGGGCTTGCGGCTGACCTCGGCGGCGGAGAGCCGGCCCAGGGCGACCTCGGCGGCCACGTCGAGGCCGCGCCGAGCGAGCGCTCGCGCGAACGGCTGATGGCGTGCCTCGCGCGTCTCGTCGGCGAGCGCGGCGGCGGCGGCCTCGGCCAGTGCCGCCGGCTCGGGTCGGTCGGTGGCCGAGAAGATGAACGCCATGTCGGCCAGGCGGCGAGCCCACCGGCGTCGGGCGGCCGGGCCCAGCTCGCGCTCGATGACCTGGCCGACGATGGCCTCCTCGCGCTCGGCCTTGATCTGGTCGCTCACGACCAGCTTGCTCTCGCGCGCCTGCAGCAGGTCGACGGCGTCGGCCTGCACGGTCTCGGGGTCGAGGAACCAGCCCGCCAGCTCGGGGAGCTCCAGCAGCGCGGGCGCGCGCTCGACCAGCGCCGGATCGGCGGTCAGCGCGGGTGGCGGCGCCGGCTCACTGGGCGTGAACAGCCGCTCCCATCGCGCGAAGGCGGCCGGCGGCGCGGTGCCGCGCACGCGATGTACCGTCAGCGCCTCCCCGACCACGGCCAGGGCCCGGGCCGGCTCGACCTCGACCCACGGCAGCTTCTGAGAGGCGCGCAGCCCGGCCAGCTCGGTCTCGAGGCGCTTGCGGGTGATCTCGCCGCCGGCCGCGTCCATCACGCCGGCCTCGTCGTTGACGATGAGTGAGCACAGCGCGTGGCCGCCAAAGGCGCCGTCGAAGAGGAGCCACACCGCGCGAGAGCCGCTGCCGTCCACGCCGCTCAGCCACGCCCGCGCCGCCCGCTCGGGACGCCGCTCGACGACCGGCTTCGGCGCCGGCCGGGGCGGTGGCTGCACCCCGCGCTGGGCGAGGCGGTAGAGGGCCACCCGGGCGGCGCGGCGCAGCGTGCGCTCGGTGCGCTCCGAGGTGAGCGTCTCCAGCACGGGCAGGGCGGCGGCGGCGTGGGCGTCGGCGAAGGCGCGCAGCGTGACGTCGAGGGCGGCGGGGTCGGCGGCCAGCGCGACCAGGGGGGCGGTGTCGATCCGCGTGGGATCGGCGAGCGCGGCGTCGAGGGCACGGCGGCCGGTTTCGGCGTCCACGGGTGCCTACTGCCAGCCCAGGCGGAAGAAGGGATGGACGGGGGCGTCGTAGAAGTGCACGCGGCGCGCGTAGTCCAGGGCCCACGCATAGTGCTCGAAGCGCTCGGCCAGCCGCGCGTAGAGTGGGGCGGTGGCGCGCTCGCGCGGCCCGCTGGTGGCACGCCCGTGCTCGGAGACGAAGCGGTAGGCGCGCTGGCCCTGGCTGACGTAGTAGTCGGTGGAGGCCAGCCGCTGGACGCGCTCGCGGAAGACGCCAGTCATGAACAGCGTGTAGTCGCCGAGGTGGCGGCGGATCGAGATCTCGCGCTCGGGACCGAAGTGGGGGCCGCCGGCGTCCCAGGCCGCCTGCGCCTCCAGCAGCAGGTCGACGACCCGCTCCAGCCGCGGCATCGTGGCCCCGGCCGGAAAGAGGTTCTCGGTCCGCGCGAACCGGGTGAGGAGATCGGCCAGGTAGCTGGCCACGGGCTCGTCGCGCATGGCCAGATCGTGGAAGCTCGCCTGGACCGCGCGATCGAAGAACCGCTGGAGCTCCACGGGCGAATCATAGCAAATCCCCCCGCCGGGGCAGTTGCCGGCTCCGGAACGGGCCCGTAGAATTCTCCGCGTGACCGATGCGCCGCGCGCGCGCCTGCCCTGGCTCCTCGTGGCCGCCGGCCTCGTGCTGACACTGCTGCTCGCCTATACGCTGTTCGCCGGCTATCTGCCCGCCAGGCGCCGCGTGGCCGATCTGGAGCTCGAGCTGCGCCAGCTCTACCGGCGCGAGGCCGAGCTGCAGACCAGGGTCGCGCAGGACGAGCAGCGCCACGCGGTGCGCGAGCAGCAGCTCATCGCCGTCAGCGCCGAGCGCGACGCGCTGGCCCGCCGGCTGGAAGACGTCGAGCGCCAGCTGGCCGTCGCCCGCGGCCAGAAACGCTGAGCGCCCGCTCAACGCAATCACCTCACGGCTGCGTGAGCGAGCTTTCCGGCCGCGATGGATTCGTGCTGACCCAGTAGCTTCATGACCGACCAGGTCAGCTGGTATGCCGCTCCTTAACCGTTGCTGCGAAGACGATCACGCCAACGGCCCCGATCGCGCCGGCCATCCAAAACGGAAGCGCCGGGGCCTCCTTCCAGAGGAGACCGCCAATGAAGGCGGCCGGCGCGATTGTGAGGCTCCGGACGAGGTAGTAGAGGCCGATAGAGCGAGCGCGGAGTGATGGACGCACAAGGTCAACGATCATCGCCTTGCGGGCCGGCTCACCGACCTCACGCAGGCCGCCCACGATGAAGGCGCCCACCAGTGTGGTGAAATCGTGGGCCAGTACGACGGCGACGGGGAAGGCCGCGAAGGCGGCGAACGTGGCGATCACGAAGGGCTTGCGTCGGAAGCGGTCGGCACGTCGGGCCCCGGGGAGATAGCTCACGATTGCGGTCGTGGCCTGGACTCCCACGAGGACGCCGTACGCCGGGGCGCTGATCCCCACGATGTTGATGGCGTAGAGGACGAGGAAGACGTCGACGAGCCCCTCGCACGTGCGGATGAAGATGTCGGACGTCAGCAGCCAGCGGAGTGGCGTCGGTAAAGAGCGCCACACGGCGACGATGTTGATCGGGCCCTCGTCGCGCGTCACCGGGATATTGACACGCCAGACGGCCATGAAGGTGACGGCGGCAAGCACCACGGTGAGCTGGAGACTGAGGTGCACGCCGCCGAGAACGCCGTACGCGGCGATCGCCAGGCCCCCAAGCGTCGGTGCGATGGCAATGGGGATACGTCGCAGGACTGATTGCACCGTAAAGCCGAGGGCTCGGCGTTCCCTCGGCAACGCGTCGCCAACGACGGCAAAGAGCGTCGGGCTTGCCATGCTGGACCACGCCATCACAAAGAGGAGCCCTGCAAAGACGAAGGGCCACGTCGGCGCCCACCAGTACAGCCCGTATCCGAGCATGGCGAGCGCCACGAAGAACACCAGCGCGCGGCGACGGCCATAACGATCACCGATCCAACCGCCCGGGTACTGGTAGAGGCCGTCCAGGAAGTCTTGGCACGTTCCGAAGAGGCCAATGGCCGCCACCGGCGCACCTAGCGCTTCGAGGTATTTCGGAATAAAGCGCTTCCAGAGGTTTTCCCCAAGCGCCAACAAAAACACCGCGCCCGAGACGGCCACGATGTTGCGCTCGAGACCGAAGGCCTCCAATGCTCTGGTGCGGACCGATCCGAGTTGCATGCGGGCTTGACACTACCATGAAACTAGTGTTTCATCTGTGCCATGAGCCAGCAACAGCTGCTCCTGCTCCTGCTGGGGCTCCCGCCCACACCCTCGAGCCTGCGCGTGCGGGTGTGGCGCCGGCTCCGTTCGCTCGGGGCGGTCGCCCTCAAGCGTTCTGCGTACTTGCTGCCCGATACGCCAGACCGCTACGAAGACTTCCAGTGGCTGGCGCAAGAGGTCCAGCGGGACGGGGGAGAGGCGACGCTCATCCGCGTCCAGCAGATCGAGAACGTGAGCCCCGGTGACGTGTTGCAGCTCTTCCACGAGCCCCGCGATCGCGATTACCGGCAGCTCAGCGTGCGGTATCGCAAGCTGCTCCAGAATCTCGACCGCAAATCAGACGCGGCGCGCACGCGCATGCACGACGAGCTCGCGCGCCTCGCGAAGGATCATCAACGTATCCGTGACATCGACTTCTTCGACGCCCCCGGCGGCGCCGAGGTCAGGCGTCTCGAGGAGGCCATCGCCATGCGGACCCGCCGTCCCGAAACCGTGCGCAAGGAAGAGCCACCGACCCTCGATCTCACCACGCTGCGCGGACGGCGGTGGGTCACGCGTCCGCGTCCCCACGTGGACCGCGTCGCCTCGGCGTGGCTGATCAAGCGCTTCATCGATGTCGAGGCCCAGTTCGTCTTTGCCCCGCCGGCCGAGTTTCCACAGGACGCCATCGCGTTCGACGCTCCCGGCGTGGAACTGAGCCATCACGGCGAAGACTGCACATTCGAGACGCTGATCAAGCGGGCCCGCCTGCGCGATCGCCGCCTCGTCCGGCTCGCCGAAGTGGTTCACGAGGCGGATCTCCGGGACGGCAAGTACCCGCATGAGGAAGCGCGCGGCATCGATGTCGCGATCCGCGCGCTCCTCGCGGCGTCGCCCGATGACCATCAGGTGCTCGCTCACGGCATGACGTTGTTCGAGGGGTTGTACGTCACGACGGCGAAGAAAGCCTGACATGGCCGACGGGCGTTCGCCCTCGACCCTCATCCTGTCGCGTGGCGACGTGCTCGCGCTGCTGACGCTGCCTGACTGTATCAACGCCGTCGAACAGGCATTCCTGCTCCATGCCGACGGTCGGACGCTCGGGCCGGGCGTCCTGGGCGTGCCCGCGGGCGGCGGCGGGTTCCACATCAAGGCGGCCGGACTCCTGGGCGAGCGTAGCTACTTCGCTGCCAAGACCAATGCCAATTTCCCCGACAACGCCCGACGGTTCGGGCTGCCGACCATCCAGGGAACGCTCGTGCTCGCCGACGCGAGCACGGGGGAGTCGCTCGCGGTGATGGATTCCGCCAGCGTGACCGCGTTGCGGACCGGCGCGGCCACGGCCGTGGCGGCGAAGTTCCTCGCGAGAGGCGAGGCCCGAGTGGCGACGATCGTCGGCTGCGGTGTCCAGGGCGAGATCCAGCTGGCGGCGCTCGCCGCGGTCCTGCCCCTGCAACGCGCCTGGGTGCTCGACACCGACCACGCCCGGGCCGAGGACCTGGCCGGCCGCGCCGAGGCGCGCCTCGGCTTTCACGTCGAGGCGGGGAAGGATCTCCGGTCGGCGCTGCGAGAGAGCGACGTATGTGTCACCTGTACATCGTCACGGCGCGCGTTCCTGGCCGCCGCCGATGTCGCGCGCCGGGGACGTTCATCGCCGCGGTGGGGGCCGACAACCAGGGCAAGCAGGAGCTCGAGCCCGCCCTCGTCGCCTCGGCCACCCTCGTGGTGGATGTCCTCGAGCAGTGCGCCGAGATCGGTGAGCTGCAACACGCCCTGGCCGCCGGCCTCATCACGCGTGCGCAGGTCCATGCCGAGCTGGCCGACGTGGTGGCCGGGCGTCGGCGCGGCCGCACACGGGCCGACGAGATCACGATCTTCGACAGCTCGGGCACCGCGCTGCAGGACGTCGCGGCCGCCATCGTGGTCTACGAGAAGGCCCGCGCGGCCGGGCGTGGCGTGGAGGTGCGTTTCGATGAGTGAGCGGCTTCGCGAGATCGCGCTCGGCTTCTTGAAAGTCGGCGCCACGGCCTACGGCGGCCCCCGTGCGGCGTGCTCGCGGTGTCGCTGGCCTGCCTGCTCCCGCACGCGGCTCCCGACCGGATTGCGGCGGTCGTGCTGGTCCTGACCGTGACCGCGCTCGCCGTCTGGCGCCTGGCCCCGCTCAAGGTGATGCTCGCCGGCGCCGTCGTCGGAGCTGTGCGCAGCCGCGTCGCCGCGATTCCGGCCCTGAGAACCCTGCTCGGCTCGGCGACCTAGAACGGAGAACCAGATGAACCGACCGACTCGAGCTCAGCTCCTGAAGTACTTCCTCTACCTGGGCAGCCTCGGGTTTGGGGGACCGGTCGCCCTCGTCGGCTACATGCAGCGCGACCTCGTGGAGCGCCGGGGATGGTTCACCAAGGACGAGTACATGAAGTCGCTCGCGCTCTCGCAGCTCGCTCCCGGGCCCCTGGCCGCGCAGGTGGCGATCTGCCTGGGCTACGTCCACTCGCGCCTCGCGGGGGCGACCCTCGTATCGCTCGTGTTCATCTTGCCGTCGTTCGTCATGACGCTGGGCATCAGCTGGCTGTACGTCCGCTTCGGCGGACTGCCGTGGATGCAGGCGGCGTTCTACGGCGTGGGCGCGACGGTGATCGGCATCATCACGCTGGCCGCCTACAAGCTCGCCAAGCTGACGATCGCGAAGGACAAGCTGCAGTGGGCCATCTTCGCGGTGATGGCGGTCGTCACCGCGTGGACGGAGTCGGAGATCCTGTGGCTGTTCCTGCTGTCCGGCGTGGTCGCGATCGTCGCACAATCGCCGCCGGCCTGGCTGCGCCGCGCCGCGCCGGCCTGCCTGGCGGTCGCGGTGACGCCCGACCTTCTCGCCCAGATCTTCTGGTTCTTCACGAAGGCGGGCGCGCTTCGATCTTCGGCAGCGGCATGGCCATCGTGCCCTTTCTCTACGGCGGGGTCGTCCAGGAGTACGGGTGGCTCAATGACCAGCAGTTCCTGGACGCCGTCGCCGTCGCCATGCTCACCCCGGGGCCGATCGTCATCACCGTGGCGTTCATCGGGTACCTCGTGGCGAGCTTCCCCGGCGCCGTGGTGGCCGCGGTCGGCGTGTTTCTGCCCATCTACCTGTTCGTGGTCATCCCGTTCCCCTGGTTCGATCGGATCAGCGGGAACCCGCAGGTGAAGGCCTTCGTGGGCGGGGTGACGGCCGCCGCGTCGGGCGCGATCGCCGGCGCCTGCTTCGTGCTGGCCCGGCGCGCTTTCGTCGACATCCCGACCGTGCTGATCGGGGTCGTCGCGCTGGCCGTGGCGTGGCGATTCAAGATCCCGGAACCCCTGCTCATCGCGGCCGGCGCCGCGGCAGGCTTCATCATCTTCGGCTTGAGATAGGAGACAGCGTCATGAAGTGGATCACCCGTGAGCGTGCCCGTGTCGACCGGATCGCGTGTCCGTGGCTCATCACCCGGTTCATCGATCCCAAGCCCGAGTTCCTGTTTGTCCCTGCCGGGGACGTGCTCGCAGCCAGCCAAGCGGGAGAACGCGATCCCGTACGACATTCCCAACGTGGAGCTCGGCCACCATGGCGCACAGTGCTCCTTCGATGCGTTCGTCGATCGATACGAGCTCTCCGATCCTGGCCTGGCGACTCTCGCCGCGATCGTCCGGGGCGCTGACACGGACGACCGGGGCCTGACGCCGGAGTCGGCGGGCCTCTATGCGGCCGCGACCGGCTTCCAGGCCATCAGCCGGGACGACTTCGACAACATGAGCCGCCAGTTCCCCATGTACGACGCGCTCTACGAATTCTCGCGCGCGCAGGCCGCCCCGGTGCCCCTGCAATCGCGGGTGCTCTTCGTGTGCCTCCACGGTGCCGCCAAGAGCGTCGTCGCCGCCGCGCACTTCCGCCGGCTGGCCGCAGCGCGCGGCCTCCCGATCGGCGCCGTGGCCGCCGGGACCGAGCCGGACGCCGAGCTCGCGCCGGGGGCGGTGAAGGGGTTGGCCAGCGAAGGGCTTACGGCGGCGCCGGCCCGCCCACGCCCGGTCACGCTCTACGACCGGGACAGCGCCGCGCGCGTCGTGAGCTTCGGCTGCGACATCGCGCCGGCGCGGGGCCAGCAAGTCGATCAGTGGGACGTGCCGGCGGTCAGCGACGGCTACACGGCGGCCCGCGACCGGATCGTCGCGCACGTCGAACGCCTGGTCGGCGAGCTCGCGGTCGGGCGCTGATATGCCACTGCAGCATCTCGGCTTCATCGACCTGCCCGCTCACGAAGGGGACGGCGGCTTCGATCACGCCGCCGTTCACGAGCGTACCGGACGGATCTACGTCGCCCACACGGCCAACGATGCCGTGGACGTCATCGACATCGAGGCGCGGAAGTTCATCGGCTCGATCGATGGGTTGCCGGCGGTCGCCGGGGCGCTCGTGGCCGAGCCCGATCTCGTCTTCACGTCGAACCGCGGCGAGAACACCGTTGGCATCTTCCGCGTCGAGGAGTCCCCGCGCGTCGAGAGGATCCCTGTCGGTGTCCGCCCCAACGGGCTGGCGTATGACCCTGCCCGTGCGCGGCTCCTCGCCGCGCATGTCGGGGATCCCGCCATCCCGGGGTCGTGTACCGTTTCGCTCGTTGACGTCCGAGCCCGACGGCGCGCGGCTGACATCCCCGTGGCTGGACGGACGCGCTGGACCGTCTACGATCCGGCCGCCGCCGTCTTCCACGTCAACATCGCGGATCCACCGCAGATCGTCGTCGTCGGGGCCGATGATCCGGTGGCCATTCGCCGTGTGGTGAGGATTCCGCACGCCGGCCCTCACGGACTGGACATCGACGTCGAGGGCCGCCGGCTCTTCTGCGCCTGTGACGCCGGTGTGCTGGTAGAGGTCAATGCCGATCATGGCGAGATCATCGCCACCGAGCCGATCGCGGGTGTTCCCGACGTCATTTTCTTCAACAAAGCTCTCAGGCGGCTTTACGTCGCCATTGGGGAGCCCGGGGTGATCGAGGTTTTCGACACGACCCCGTTGCGTCGTCACGAAACCATCGCAACAGAAGCTGGAGCGCACACCCTATCGTTCGACGCCAGGCGCAACATCGTCTGTGCGTTCCTGCCCGGAAGCCACCGCGCCGCGGTGTACCGGGATCACATGTAGCAGGCGGCTGGGAGCATTCCGGCTGCCCGGTAGAGGAAGGAAGAGATACCCACATGCGGACCGCGATCCTGAACCTCTCACTCCTCGTCGGGATTACCGTCGTCGTCCTAGGCTCGGCGACAGGAACGCGTGCGGCCGAACCAGACTGGAAACGGGTCGAGCAGGCGCTCGGGAAGGCCGGTCAGCTCCAGGCGGGTGACGTGTTTCGCGTCGGGATGCCGCGCACCGATCTGTCGGTGACGGTGAAGGGCGTCGCCGTGAAGGCGGGTTTCGCCCTCGGCTCCTACGCCGCCTTCAAGCAGGTCGGTGAGCAGACGATGGTCATGGGCGACTTGGTTCTGCTCGACCAAGAGGTGCCCGCCGTGATGTCCGGACTGTTTGCGGGCGGGCTCGAGGTGACGGCCGTTCACAATCACCTGAACGAGATGTCACCGCACGTCATGTACATGCACTACGAGGGGCATGGCGACGCCGTCCAGCTTGCCCAGGCCCTCCGCCAGGCGTTGTCGGCGAGCGCCACCCCGCTCGGGGACCCGTCGCCGCCGCCGGCCCCCGCCGCGCCCGCGATGGACACGAAACAGATCGAGCAGGCGCTCGCGCGCACCGGCCGCGACATGGGGTCGGGACTGTTCCAGGCGATCGTGCCACGCGCCGAGGCCATTACGGAGAAGGGTGTGCCCTTGCTGCCCGCCATGGGCGTTGCGACGGTCCTGAACTTCCAGGCATTGAGCGACGGCCGGGCGGCGATCACAGGTGACTTCGTGCTGATCGACAAGGAGGTCAATCCGGTCGCGCGCACGCTGAGGCAGCACGGCATCGAGGTCACGGCGGTCCACAACCATGGGCTGTCGGATGTTCCACGCCTCTTCTACATGCACTTCTGGAGTGTGGATACCCCGGTCAGGCTCGCGCAAGGGTTGAGGGCCGCCCTCGACAAGACCAACAGCCAGAGGTAAGGCCATGATGCCCCGCCGCCAATGCGTCAAGGCCGTCCTGGCCGCGCTCGGGGTCCTCACCGCGAGCCAGCGCGGCCGGGTTCACGCGGCATCACCAGGGCTCAAGATGCCCGAGGACGTTCCCATGCGAACAGTCGATTTCGAGACGCGAGGGCTCGACGGTTGGACGACCGTGGCGGGCCAGTGGGCGGTCGAGGAGATGGCCGGCGCACCGAGCGGCCGGAAGGTGCTCGTTCAGCGCGCGACGCAGAACGAGTTCAATGTCATCGTCGCCCCGGGTTCCTACGCGGACGTCGAGGTGTCGATGCAGTTCAAGCCGATCGCTGGCCGGGAAGACGCCTCGGGCGGGATCGTTTTCCGCTTCACTGATGGGAAGTACTACGTCGTGCGGGCCAACGCGCTCGAGGACAATCTTCGACTCTACGACTACGACCGCGGGCGCCGGCAGATCGCCACGGCACGTGTGAAGGCCCCAGCGCTGGGCCAGTGGCACACCCTACGCCTCGTCGCGGTGGGGGATCACATGCAGGCCTGGCTCAACGGCACGCTGGAACTCGACCGTCACGACTCCCGATTCAAGGCGGGGCGAGTCGGCCTGTGGACGAAGGCCGACTCGGTCACCGCGTTCGATGACCTGACGATCCGCGGGAAGACGGCAGCCGGCTGAGCCGGCCGAGCCAAGCAACGATCACGGAGGCTAGAGATGCGATACCAGCTGACCCCGATACCCACACGCCCCTGGCTGCTCAATGGTCTGTCGCTCCGGCTCATTGAAAGCCACTACGAGAATCACTACGGCGGCGCTCTGCGAAGGTTGAACGCAATCACGGAGCAGATGGAAGGGCTCGACTTCGACAACACTCCTGGATATGTCGTGAATAGCCTGAAGCGGGAGCAGCTCATCGCGCTCAACTCCACGCTGCTCCACGAGCTGTACTTCGCAAGCATGGCGTTCCGCGACGGAAGGCCCACTGAAATGTTCGCCCAAACACTCGCCCGCGACTTCGGATCGGTGAACCGCTGGCGCAGTGAGTTCGTGGCGATGGCCAAGGGCCTGGCCGGCGGCTCCGGGTGGGTCTTGCTCGTGTATGTTCCACGAGATCGCCGGCTCATCAACCAGTACGCGGGCGATCACGGCCAGGCCACGGCCGGGGGCATCCCCATCCTGGCCCTCGACATGTACGAGCATGCCTACCATATCGACTTCGGGGCCAACGCGACGGCGTACATCGATGCGTTTCAGCGCAACATCGATTGGCCCGCCGTGCAGGAGCGCTATGAGGACGCGTCAAGGATCGAGCCACCGCGGCCCCTCGTGCAGAAGGAGTTCGGGGACCTGCCGGGTGTCGCGGTCGAGGACGTGAAGGCGATGCTGAGCTCGGGCCAGCCTGTCCAGGTCATCGACGCTCGTCCGCGGTCATATATGTCTCGCCAGCAGGACATCATGGAAGGCGCGGTCTGGCGGGATCCGGAGCGGATCGAAGACTGGATCGGCGACCTGTCGAAGTCGGACCCGGTCGTGGTGTTTTGTGCGTACGGATTTCACGTCGGTTGCAAGACGGCCATCGCGCTCCGCGAGGCCGGATTCGATGCGAAGTACATGAAGGGCGGTCACTCAGCGTGGAAGGCGATCGGTGGTCCCATAAAGCTGCACGCGCAGTAGCCGATCGGCGAAGTGCTAGGGTCGGGGCATGAAGTGTCTGCGTTGCCAACGACTCAATGCCAGCGGGGCGGCATTCTGCGATCAGTGTGCTGCCCCGCTGCCCTCTGTCTGCCCCGCGTGCGGAGCGACCAGCGCCCCCGAGAACAAGTTCTGCGGTCAGTGCGCGGCACCGCTCGACAAGACCGCTCGACCGCGCTTTTCCAGTCCCGAGTCGTACACCCCGCGGTACCTGGCCGAAAGGATCCTGACGTCCAGGACCGCTCTGGAGGGTGAGCGTAAGCACGTGACGGTGCTGTTCGCTGATCTCAAGGGTTCGATGGAGCTTCTCGCCGACCGCGATCCGGAGGAAGCCCGGAGGATCCTTGATCCGGTCCTTCAATACATGATGGAGGCGGTGCATCGATACGAAGGGACCGTCAACCAAGTGATGGGTGACGGGATCATGGCCTTGTTTGGCGCTCCGCTCGCCCACGAGGATCACGCCGTGCGGGCCTGCTATGCGGCCTTGCGGATGCAGGAATCCGTCAAGCGGTACGGGGAGACCGTGCGCCGGCAGGAAGGCATCCTCCCGCAGATTCGTGTCGGCCTGAACTCCGGCGAGGTCGTCGTGCGTTCCATAGCCAGCGATCTGCGTATCGACTACACGGCGGTGGGAGAGACGACGCATCTCGCCGCTCGAGTCGAGCAAGCTGCATCCCCCGGGTCAGTGCTGGTTACGGGGGCCACGTTGCAGCTAGCCGAAGGCTATGTACAGGCGACCTCGTTGGGGCCGGTGAACATGAAGGGGCGTCCGGGTCCGGTCGAGGTCCACGAGCTGGTTGGGGGTGAGACGGTGCGGTCGCGGTTCCAAGTCCTCGCGGACCGCGGCCTCGCCCGGTTCGTGGGTCGTGCTGACGAGGTCCAACGGCTTGCTATGGCATTCGAGAGGAGCGGCACGGGGCGGGGCCAGACGGTGGCGATTGTCGGTGAGGCGGGCGCGGGAAAGTCCCGCTTGCTATGGCAGTTTACCCGCTCCCGCTGCACGGGGAGCTGCCTGACGCTCGAGGCGGCATCAGCCTCCTATGGCAAGACGATGAGCTACCTCCCAGTGATCCAGTTGCTCCGGGCGTACTTTCGGGTCGACGGAGGAGAGGATAGCCGCAAGGTCCGAGAGAAGGTGGTAGGGAAGCTCCTGTCACTGGACCGGGCGCTGGAATCGTCGCTGCTACCGTTCCTGGCCTTGCTCGACGTCCCGGTCGACGACCAGGACTGGAAGGACCTGGAGCCCCTCGAACGCCGACAGCGGACTCTCGACGCGGTGACGCACCTCGTGCTCAGGGAGAGCCAGGTTCAGCCGCTGCTGGTCGTCTTCGAGGATCTCCAGTGGATCGACCCTGAGACCCAGGCTGTACTCGATCGCCTCGTGCAGAACGTGGCGGGCGCTCGGGTCCTGCTGCTCCTGAGTTACCGCCCCGAGTATCAGCATGGGTGGGGTGGCCTCACGTACTACACACACCTTCGCGTGGATCCGCTGCCGCCGACGAGCGCGCGCGAGCTGGCGAGTGTTTTGCTCGGCGAGGATGCCTCGCTCGATGGGCTCAAGCCGCTGCTCGTCGAAAGGACGGAAGGGAACCCGCTGTTTCTGGAGCAGAGCGTACGGGCCCTCGTGGAGACGCACGCGCTCGCCGGCGAGGCCGGAGCGTATCGCCTGACGGAGCCCATTCACGCGGTCCAGGTTCCGGCAAGCGTCCAGGCGGTGCTCGCGGCGCGCGTCGACCGGCTGCCGTTCGAGGAGAAGCGCTTGCTCCAGGTGGCGGCAGTCATTGGCCACGACGTTCCGTTCGCGATTCTCCAGGCGGCGACACAGGAGGAGGAACTCGACGTGCGGCGCGGCCTTGCCCACCTCCAGGCCGCCGGATTTCTTCAGGAGGCGAGTCTCTACCCCGACCTGGAATATACCTTCAGGCACGCGCTGGCCCACGAAGTCGTGTACACGGCCCTCCTGCATCAGCGTCGCCGCGAGCTGCACGCACGCATCGTCGAGGTGATCGAGTCACTCCATACCGATCGACGTGCCGAGCAGACCGAGCGGCTCGCCTACCATGCGGTCAGAGGAGAGTTATGGGAGAGGGCGATCACCTATCTCCGCGAGGTCGCCAGGCGAGCGGCCATGCGATCGGCGTACGGCGAGGCCACGGCGTCTTTCGAGGAGGCGCTTCGAGCGCTTGGACACCTGCCCAATAGTCGTGCGGCGAAGGCGCAAGCCATCGATCTCCGGCTCGACTCACGGGTGGTCCTCGCTCCGTTGGGGCAGTATGCCCGCATCCTTCACTACATGCAGGAGGCCGAAGCCTTGGCCCGCGAGCTTGGCGATCAACGTCGGCTGGGGCTCGTCCTCGCTGATATGGGCGCACGGCTCCGAAACGTCGGCGAGCATCGGCGAGCTCTCGAGGCGAGCCAGCAGGCCCTCGCGATCGCAAGCCAACTGGGAGACCTGGATCTCCAGCTAGAAGCGAAGTATCGGTTGGCACAAGGCCATTTTGCTCTTGGCAATCTCGGGCACGCCGCTTCGATCTTCCTGGAAACCGTTCACGAGTTCGTGGAGCGCAACGAACCGTCTCCGCTCCGGTTGAGCGCTGCCGATCCCCGCACAGGAGCGCTGCCCGGGTTCTTTCAAGCCTGGCCGCACGCATGGCTTGGCGGCCTGCTCTCCCTCCTCGGACGATTCGAGCAGGCGCGAGAGCACTCCGAGCAGGCAATGCAGATTGCTGGTCGGGCGAATCACCCCCACACCCTGGTGGAGTCACACGCCGCTCTCGGCGGTGTGTACCTTGAACGAGGCGATCTCCTTGCAGCGCAGCGCGTGTTCGAGCGCGGCGTCGCGTTGCTTCGCGAAGGTAGCGCCCGCGATATGAACCTGCTGTCCGGCCTGGGCTACGTCCACGCCCTGTCCGGGCGCCTTTCCGAGGCCCTTCCCCTCCTGGAGGAGACGGTCAGAGGTGAGGTATCGATAAGCGCGATGGGGTCCGGCCTTGCTGTTCGCATGAGCCGCCTGTCCGAAGCATATCTGTGGGCCGGCCGGACCGACGAGGCTCTGAGGTACGCCCGAAGCGCCGTCGAGCTGTCGACGAAGCACTACGAGCGCGCCAACGAGGCCATTGCACTCCGAGTCCTCGCCGAGATCACGGCTCTTGGCGCCCCGGATGCCACCAACGCTGAACAGCACTATGCAGACAGCCTTGCGCTCGCGGAGGAACTCGGCATGCGCCCCCTCGTCGCCCACTGCTACCTCGGCCTCGGCAAGCTCTTCAGGGTCACCGGCAATGGCGAGGAGGCGCGCGAGCACCTCACCCGCGCGACGTCGATGTACCGGGAGATGGGGATGACGCACTGGCTGCAGAAGGGCGAAGCTGAGGTGGGGAAGATCGACTGACTAACTCGGGCGCTAAAGTGGTACAGCTCAGGGCATACGATGACCGATTCGGAAAAGGCGTCGTTCGGGAGCAAGACTTCCCGCGCGCTTCTTACTGCTCCACCGGCCCGAAGGAGGCTCTCCAATTCGCCTACGGGGACCCGGGCTTGATGCTGGGGGCGGCACCGCTGAGGCGGGCGAGGACGTCGAAGACGATGGCGAAGTCGTAGTCGCCGAGGCCGAGGCCGCGGGCCGCGGTCATCCATTCCTGGGCGACGGACGTGAGCGGCAGCGGCACGCCGGCGGCACGACCCTGGTCGAGCGCCAGCTGCAGATCCTTCTGGATCATGGCGACCTTGAACCAGGCGTCGGTCGGCATCTGGCCCAGGACGAAGGGGCCGCGGTACTTGACCATCGGCGAGGCGATCACCGATTTCAGCAGCGCCTCGACGGCCCGCTCGCGCGCGATCCCCGCCTTCTCGGCCAGCAGCACCGCCTCGCTGAAGGCCAGCATCTGCACGGCGAGGCCGAGGTTGGTGGCGACCTTCATCGTCTTGGCCAGGCCGAGCGGCCCCACGTGGGTGACGGCAGTGCCCATTGCCAGCAGCCAGGGCCGCACGCGCTCCAGCGCCGCCGCGTCGCCGCCCACGATGAACGAGGCCTGGCCCTGCTCGACGGTGATGGTGCTGCCCGACACCGGCACGTCGAGCAGGGCGGCGCCGCGGGCCCGCACCGGAGCCTCCAGCTCGCGCACGACGGTCGGGCTGACCGTGCTCATCTCCACCAGGACGGCGTCGGGTTGCAAGCCGGCCACGACTCCATCGGGGCCGAGGGTGACGGCGCGCAACGCGCTGTCGTCCGTCACCATGGTGAAGACCGCCGCGGCGCCCTCGGCGGCACCGCGCGGGGACTTGGCCGGCGTCAGCCCGGCCGCCACGAGGTCGCGCGTCTTGTCGGGCGAGCGGTTCCAGCCGACGACCTGATGCCCGGCCGCCAGCAGCCGGCGCGCCAGCCGGCTGCCCATGGCACCGAGACCCACGAAGGCCAGCGACGCCACTAGGCCTCCGCCACGGCGATTGCGCTGATCTCGATCTTGCAGCGCGGATGCGTGGCCAGGCGCGAGACCTCGACCGTGGTGGTGGTGGGCAGGTGGCCGCCCAGGTACTCGGCCCACACGCGGTTGAGGTCGTCCTGCTCGTCGACGTCGGTGAGGAAGCGCGTGGCCGAGACGAGATCCGCCATCGTGCAGCCGGCCGCGGCCAGCGTCTTCTTCAGATTTTCCATGGCCAGCACCGCCTGCTCCCGCATCGTCGCCGGCAGATCGAACTCCTCGTCGCGGTGCGGGTGGCTGTGGTAGACGGCGGCCGCCGTCACGCCGGACAGGAAGACGAGACTGCCGCGGCGGACGACGATGCCGGGCGCGTACGGCATGACGACGTCGGTACGGCGGTCGGGGTGGTGCACGGGCACGAAGTCTTTCGCCACGCGGAGCTCCTCAGACGTCGTCGAGCACGCCCAGCAGCCGTTCATTGGCCGCGTGGGTGCCGATCGAGATGCGCAGGTGATCGGGAAAGCCGACGGCGGCGCCGTCGCGGACGACCAGGCCGGCCCGGAGCAGACGCTCGCGCACGGCGGTGGCGCCGGGCACCTTCACCAGGAAGAAGTTGGCCTGCGAGGGCGGGAAGGTGAACCCGCGCCGGCTCAGCTCGCCGGCCAGGAACGCGCGCTCCTCCAGCACCAGCCGGCGCGTGCGCTCGCGGTGCTCGGGATCGTCGAGCGCGGCCAGGGCCGCCGCCTGGCCGAGCCGGTTGACGTTGAACGGTGCCCGCACCCGGTTGAGCCGGTCGATCGACTCGGCGGCGCCGACGGCGTAGCCCACCCGGAGGCCGGCCAGGGCGGCGATCTTCGAGAACGTACGCAGGACGAGCAGGCGCGGGAAGCGGGCTAGCAGCGCGACGCCGTCGGGATACTCCGGATCGTCGCAGAAATCGCAGTACGCCTCGTCGAGGACGACCAGGGGTGACTCGTCGCCGAGCGCCTCCAGCAGACGCACCAGCGGCGCCCGGCGGATGATGGTCGTGGCCGGGTTGTGCGGCGAGCACAGGATGACGGCCTTGGTGCGGACGTTCACGCGGCGGAGCACGTCGTCGAGGTCCGTCTCGTAGCCGGCCAGCGGGCTTGGCCGCACCCGCCCCGCCGCCAAGGTGACGGAGGTCGCGTACGGCTCGAAGGCGGGCGTGGGGATCACCACCTCGTCGCCGGGCTCGAAGGCGGCCAGCGCCACCATCCCGATCAGCTCGTCGGCGCCGTTGCCGACGACGATCTGGGCCGGCTCGACGCCAAGCCGCCGACCGAGGGCCGCGCGCAGGCCCGTGCTGCCGCCGTCGGGGTAGAGGTGCACCCGCTCCGCCTCGCGGCGGACGGCCTCGACCACGCGCGCCGAGGGGCCCAGCGGGTTCTCGTTGGCTGACAGCCGCACCAGCTCCGTGAGGCCGAGCTCGCTCATGAGCGTTTCGAGGGGCTTACCGGCGTCGTAGGGGGTGAGCCCGTTCAGGACGGGTCGCCACAGCTGTTTCAGGGACGCTGCTCCTTTTCTGGCCGCCGCGCCGGCGCGACCGACGCCTGACTCTATGCCTGGGTCTCGGACGGATCAAGCACGCGCCGTCCGGTCATTTGACACTAATGATTCCCGACTGTTAGGCTCTGTCGGTCATGTCTGGCGAGCTGTTTCGCCGGGCTCGGCGCGCGGAGGCGGGAGCCGACCGGGCCGAGGACCGGCGACGTCTCCGGCTCGAGTTTTTCCGCGCGGTCCTCGCCGAGGGGCTGGAATCCCTCAAGGCCATGCACGTCGAGGGCGCGTCGGGCGAGGAGTCCGTCCGCGCGCATGCCCGGATGATCGACGGCCTCGTGCTATCGCTCACCCGGCTCAGCGGAGCCGACGCGCGGGCGGCCGGGTTCGCGCCCACGCCGCTGGTAGTCATCGCCCTGGGCGGCTACGGGCGCGGCGAGCTCCATCCCTCCTCCGACATCGACCTCATGGTCGTCTACGATGGCGCGCTGTCGCCGTTCGTGCAGCGGGTGATGCAGGAGTTGCTCTACACGCTGTGGGACCTCGGGCTGCAGGTCGGCCACAGCCTGCGCTCGCTCGAGGACTGCGTGGCCATGGCCCGCACCGACTTTCCCAGCCGCACCTCGATGCAGGAGGCGCGCTTCATCGACGGCGACCGCCGGCTCTTCACCCGCCTGGGGCGCGTGCTCCGCGACAACGTCTACCGGCAGGACTTCGGCGAGTTCTTGACGATGACCCTGGCCGAGCGCGAGCAGCGCTATCGAAAGTTCGGCGCCTCGCCCTACATCGGCGAGCCCAACGTGAAGGAGTCGGCGGGCGGCCTGCGCGACATGCACACGGCCATGTGGCTGGGGGCGGCCAAGTTCGGCACCCGCACCCTGCGCGAGCTGGCCGACAAGGGCCTCATCTCGCCGCGCGAGCAGGCCGGCGCCGACGCCGCCCTCACGTTCCTATGGCGGGCGCGCAACGAGCTGCACTTCTTCTCCGGCCACAAGAACGACGTGCTGACGCGTGACCTGCAGCCCAAGATCGCCAAGAACCTCGGCTACGAGAACGAGGGTGACACCCTCGGCGTCGAGCGTTTCATGCACGACTACTACCTGCACGCGCGCCGCATCCACCGGATGAGCCGGCGGCTCATCGCGCGCTGCCAGGATACGCTGTCGCGCCGGGGGTCGGCCGAGCGGCGGCAGCGCCAGCAGGCGCTGGCCGACGGGCTGGTGTTCTACGACGGGCGCCTCCACCTGGCCGACCGCGATCCCGACCCGCTGCGGAAGGACCCGATCCGCCTGCTCAGGGTCTTCTGGCACCTGCACCGGCTGGGCTGCGACCTCGCCCCCGACCTGGAGCGGGCGATCGAGGACTCGCTCGACGTCATCGACGACGCCTTCCGGACCAGCCCGGCCGCCCGCGACGTGTTCCTGGACATCTGCCGCGCGTGGGGCCGGGTGGCGCTGACGCTGTCGGAGATGCACGAGCTGGGCGTGCTGGGCCGCTACCTGCCGGAGTTCGGCGCGCTGACCTGCCTGGTGCAGTACGACGTCTATCACAAGTTCTCGGCCGACCAGCACTCGCTGCTGGCCGTCGAGCACCTGGAGGCGCTGGCCCCCGGTCGCTCGGCGGAATCCGAGGGCGCCGCCCAGGTGTTCCACGAGGTGGAGAAGCCGGGGCTGCTGATGCTGGGCATGCTGCTGCACGACATCGGCAAGGCCAAGGGCCACGGCCACGTGGCCAAGGGCATTCCGCTGATCCGCGCGCTGACCCGACGCCTGGGGCTACCGGAGGCCGACGGCGCGATGGTGGACTTCCTGGTCGCCCACCACCTGACCATGTCGCACATCGCCCAGCGGCGTGACATCGACGACCCCCGGACCATCGCCGACTTCGCCGACACCGTCGGCGATCCCCAGCGGTTGCGGATGCTTTATCTTTTAACCTTCGCGGACATGCGGGCGGTCGGCCCCGGCGTGCTCACCGGCTGGCAAGCGGCGATCCTGCACGAGCTCTACCGACGCACGCTCGTGCGGCTGACGGGCGGCCGCG
This sequence comes from uncultured Candidatus Rokubacteria bacterium, assembly GCA_963827505.1. Taxonomy (GTDB): domain Bacteria; phylum Methylomirabilota; class Methylomirabilia; order Rokubacteriales; family CSP1-6; genus AR5. The sequence goes on from CAWHBD010000003.1 coordinate 1,046,689, forward strand.
AGGACAAGCCCAATCGCACCCAGCTCGTGCAGCGGCTACGCGAGGTGATGCGCGACGAGGTCCCGCTGCAGGCGATGAAGGCGCATGTGGCCCTGGTGGGCGACCGGTATCTCACCAACACGAGCGTGCAGCGCATGGCCGAGCACCTGCGGCTCGTCGCCCAGGTCGAGACGGCGCCGGTGGCCACCGAGCTGTTCCACCATCCCGACCTGGGCTCGTCCGACCTCGTGGTGGTCACACGCGACGTGCCCGGGCTCTTCGCGCTCATCGCGGGCACGCTGGCCGCGCACGGCGTGAACATCATCTCGGCCCAGATCTCCACCCGGGCCGACGGCGTCGCCATCGACACCTTCCAGGTGAACGATCCCACCGGCGAGGTCGTCACCTCGGCCACCCAGTGGAACCGGCTGCTCGACGCGCTCCGGGCGGTGCTGGTCCGGGAGCAGACGGTGGACGCGCTGCTGCAGCGCCGGCAGCGGGCCGGCCGCGCCGCCGCGGCCTTCGGGCGGCCCAAGATCACCGTGGACAACCAGCTCTCGGACACCGACACCGTGGTCGAGGTCAAGTGCTCCGACCGGCTGGGCCTGCTGTACCTGATCACCCGCACGTTCTCGGCCGAGGGGCTCGACATCGCCAGCGCCCGCATCGCCACCGAGATCGACCAGGCGCTCGACACCTTCTACGTCCACGGTCACGACGGCCGCAAGCTCGACGAGCCGGCCGGGACCGCACGCATCCGCGCCAGCCTCGAGCAGGCGCTCACCCAGCCCCTCTGATGCTCGGCCGTCACCGCGAGACCGTCCGCCAGTGGAGCGACCCGGTGGGCCGCGCCCTGTTCCGGCTGCGGCTGCGTCCCAATCACCTCACGGTCATCGGCCTGGTGGTGAGCTTCTTCGCGGCGGCCGGCTTCATCGCCGGCCACGTCCGCTGGGCCGGCTGCCTGCTGGTGCTGGCCGGGCTGTGCGACCTGCTCGACGGAGCGCTGGCCCGGGTGTCGGGGCAGGTGACGGCGTTCGGGGCGTTCCTCGACTCGGTCATCGACCGCTACTCCGACCTGATCGTGCTGCTCGGTATCGTCGTGCTGTTCGCGCGCACGCCCAACGCCCGGGGCGCGCTGGTGGCGATGGCCGGCCTGGTCGGCTCGGTGATGGTGAGCTACACCAAGGCGCGGGCCGAATCGATCGGCATCGAGTGTAACGTGGGGTTCATGGAGCGGCCGGAGCGAATGATCTGCCTCGTCGCCGGGGCCATCCTCGACGTGCTGGAACCCTCGCTGTGGGTGCTGGCCGTCCTGTCCAACATCACCGCGCTCCAGCGCATCGTCTTCACGCGCCGGATCATGAGCGAGCCCACGGTGCTGCGCGCCGTCCTCCTCCTCGCGCTGCTGCCGGGGATCGCCGGCGCTGCCGAGCCAAGCCGTCCGGTCTCGGGCGAGACGGAGCGCGCGTGGGCCCGGGCAATCTCCGCCTATCAGCAGGGCGACCCGGAGCTGGTCGTCACCGAGCTCGGCGAGCCGGCCCTACGCACCCCCATCGGCGATCATCTCGGGATGATCGTGGCCGACGCGCTGGCCCGGCGCGGGGATCTTGCGGCCGCCCGGGCGATGGCGATCGGCGTGGCCGACCGGCACGCGCCCAGTCGGCTCACACCGCGGGCGCTCCTGATGGCCGCCACGCTCGCCGACCGTGCCGGTGACGACGCGGGCATGCAGGCCACGCTGGTCCGCTTGCTCGACGCGTATCCCGACGCGCGCGAGACCCCCGAGGCGCTCTACTTGCTCGGCCAGTCAGCGGAGGCGCGCGGGCAGCGCGACGACGCCGCCCGGGTCTATCGCGAGCTCATGGTGCTGGCGCCCACGACGGGCTGGGCCGACGGTGCCGCCGACCGGCTCGGCGTGCTGGCCGCGGCGGGCGTCACCATCCCCGCGCTGACGATCGATCAGCGACTCGACCGGGCGGAGCGGCTGCTCCGGGGCGGGGTCCCCAAGACCGCCGCCGACGAGGCAGAGCGGATCGTCACCGAGGTGCGCGACCCCTCCATCGTCGTGCGCGCGCTGCGCATCGTGGCCGACGGCGCCCAGCGCCTGGGCCGCCACGAGGCGGCCGCCACGGCGCTGGCCCTCGCCATCCCCCGGGTGGCGCCCGACCGGCAAGGGGCGCTACGGCTCGAGCAGGCTCGCCTGCTGCTCCGCGCCGGCAAGCGCGAGCAGGCCTTCGAGGTTCTCACCCGCGTGGCGGCGGGCGGCTCGGACGCTGACGCCTCCGAAGCCCTGTGGATGCGGGCCCGCGCCCTCGAGGACGCCCAGCGGCCGGCCGACGCGGCGGCCGTGTACCGGACGCTGGCGGCGCGCTATCCCAAGCGCGAGATTGCGGGCGCCGCGCTGTGGCGACTCGGCTGGAACGCGTACCTCAAGGGCGACGCACGCGAGGCCGCGCAGCTCTGGGGCAAGCTGGTGGACGCGACCGGCAACCGGCCCTACCGCCAGGCGGCCCTGTACTGGCGCGCGCGCGCCACCGAGGAGGCGCGCAATCGGGCGGCGGCGGCGCCGCTCTACGCCCAGGTGATCGCAGAGGCTCCGCGCAGTTACTACGGTCACCTCACGCTGGCCCGAACGGGCGGGGTGCGGAGCGCCGGTACGCCGGCGTCGGTCACGCTGCCCGCCGATCCCGCCGAGGCGCTGGCGGACGATCCCGGCTTCGCGCGCGTCGACCTGCTGCGCCGTCTGGGACTGGTCGAGAGCGCGCTGGAGGAGCTGGAGGAGGTCGTCGCGCGGGCCACCGGCGACACCCTGCGGCTATACGGCTTCTCGAGCGCCTACGTGCGCGACGAGCGCTATCACATGGCGCTGCGGATCGTCCGCCGACACTTCGCGACCCTCGCGGCCAGCGGAGACCCGGCGCTGCCGCGGGCCTTCTGGGAGATGCTCTACCCGTTCGGCTGGCGCAACGACGTGACCGCCGCCGCCCAGCGGTCCGGCCTCGACCCGTTCCTGATCGCCGCCGTCGTCCGGGAGGAGTCGTCGTACTACCCGCGCGCGGTGTCGCGGGCCGGCGCGCGCGGTCTGATGCAGCTGATGCCGGCCACGGCCCGTCCGATGGCCGACCACCGCGGCCTGGCCTTCGCCGGCGGGGACCTGCTCGACGACCCCGGCGCCAATATCGAGATGGGCACCGCGTTCCTGGCCGGGCTGCTCAAGGAGTTCAAAGACCCGCGGCTCGCGGTGGCCGCCTACAACGCCGGCCCCTCCCGTGTGCGGCAGTGGTGGCAGGCGCGGCGGACCAGCGACATCGAGGCCTTCGTGGAGCAGATCCCGTTCGACGAGACGCGCCAGTACGTCAAGCGCGTGATGTTCTCGTGGGAGGAGTACCGCTGGGTCTACGGCGCCGAGAGCGCCAGCCCCGGCGACGTCGGCGTCGCGACCACCGGATCGGCGTCCTCCCGGTAGGTCCCCGGGATCATCCGGAAGCCGCGGGGGACGAGGCCCGCGGCCGTCGCGCGCGCGCAGTCAAACCGCACCGTCAGCTCCCCGCCCCCCATCGCCTCCATGCGCGCGCCCGCGGTCTCGCTCACGTTGAGTGACACGACGAGCCCCTCGATGGCCCCGGCTCCAGCCGCCTGGTAGGTGAGGCCGTCCCTGGCGTACACCAGCCCCTCGATCCGCAGCCCGGCCGTGATCTCGAGGGAGCCGTTGACGACGATCCAGCCGCGAAAGCCCTCGGCGCGCGTGCCGAACGCGCCGGCGCCGAGACTGGCGGCGGCGAGCGTCGTGACCGCACCGGCCACGCCGTTGCCGCCGTCGGTGGTGTCGACGAACACCACGCCGTCCGGCAGCGGGTTCGTCGCATCGAAGGCGATGCGACCGCTCCAGGTGGCCTGGCGGTCGGAGACCGCGCCGCCCATGGCGAAGCCGGGCCCATAGTAGGTTCCGTTGCGCCAGGCCAGCGTCCGCAACGCCTCCAGCGTAGCGGGTGACAGCGTGACGGGCTCGAAGGCCCCGGCCGGCTGGTTCTGGGCCTCGGAGCCGGCTCCGCCGGAAATCACGGCCGGTCCGGCCAGGGTCGTGGCGTCGCGGGTGAACGTGCCGTGCTTGGCGTCGTCGCCACAGGCGGCATCGCGGTTGGCGCCGTCGATCGCCACGCGGCCGGTGGCGGTGAGCGGCCCCCGCACGCACAGGGCGCATGGTGCGCGGGCGCCGAGGTGCGGGATCGCCACCGCGTCCACCGTGACCGCCCGGTGTGCCTTCGAGCGCGGGTCAGAGGGGTTGTTGGTTGGCGTCCAACCCACGGCGTTCAGCGTGCGCCGCTGGGGATCGCCACCGGCGTCGCCCGCGACCTTGACCGTGAAGCCCCCGGTACGGCCCAGTGCCAGGAAGGTGCGCCCGTCGAACGGGGCGGCCGCGGTGGTCCCGGGCAGGGAGGTGGGCACGCCACCTGGATGGTCGGGGTTGGACAGTGCCCACAGCGCGTACTCGATACCGCTCTCGGCCAGCGTGCGCGCCTGGCTGCCGCGCAGATGATTGGCGGCGATGACGGGCTCGGTGCGGGAGAGGGAGGCGAGGGCGAGCATCAGCGTGGTGAGCAGGGCCAGGCTCATCAGCGCCATCGGGAGAGCCACGCCCCGCTCGTCGCGGGCAGGCGCCACGCGCGTCATGAACAGGGAAGCGTGAGCATCCGGAGTGCCAGGGGCGGGGATCGACGCGACGCGGAGATACGCAGCGAGCGAGCCATGCACTGCCCGCCCGGCAGGGCAGGCAGTGCACGGCGACAGGTCAGTCGGTGGGCGGGGTGAAGTCCTTGGCCACCGAGGCGTTGCTCTCTGTCAGGTCCAGCGTCGTCGCCTTCTCGGCGGGCACCTCGACCTTGAGGTCCCACATCGACGTGCCGCCCGCCTCGGCCACGAGGCGGTAGGCGCCGGGCGGAACGTTCACGAACTCATACCCCTTGCCGATCTTGAAGTCCGGCCGGCCCAGCCGCACCTCGCGATTCGACACCTCGTCCCCGATGAGGCTCACGTTCACCCGGACCATCTTGGTCCGCGGCTCGATGTCCTTCCAGGCGATCTTGCCGAGGATGCGGCCCTTCTTCGAATCCGGCTCGGCCGGGGTAGTCGGCGAGGCCGCCGTGGCCACCCGCTCCGAATCGCCCAGCTCGCCGGCGCTGGCCAGCCACTCACGGGCCGTCCGGACCTCGACCGACCCCGGCGCGCCCCGCTGCGCGACGAACCGGAAATGCTCGATCGTCTCGTCGCGGTGGGACGTGTGTGACAGCGCAACGGCCAGGGCGAACCGGATCGGCACGTCGGTGGGGGCCTGGGCGAGCGCGGCCTGGTACTTCACGATCGCCTGCTCGTACTGCTGCTGTTTCATCAGCTCGTCGCCCTCGGCCTTGAGCCGGACGGTGTCGGAGCCGACGATCTCGACCGAGGCCGCCGGGGCCAGCGCGGGGGCGCGCTGGCAACCGGCGACCGTCAGGCCGAGCACTGCGACGACGAGGAGAGCTCGCGTTTTCTCGTGCACCTTCTCGCTCCTTATAGCTCCCGCCAGTTGGTGATGGTGTGATTGCCGCGCGACAGGCTCACCATGTCGATGTTCTGCTTGCTGTTGCGCACGGTGAAGCCGTTCGCCGAGCCATGCAGGTAGAACTCGAAGAACCCGTTGGCCTCACCCGGCTGCGTCTCGTTGGCGACCAGGGCGCCCCGGATGGTCGTGGTGCTGCCCGACATGAAGCCGGCGCCCACGTAGTTGCCGGTGATGATGACGACGCCGTCCCAGGTGAAGTTGCCGAGGTTCTTGAGGTCGCCGTCCTCGATGACGAGGATGCCGGCGCCCTTGATGCCGCTGTTGAGCTCGAGGCCCGTGAAGAGCGACGTGGGATCGGGATCGCCCTTGAAATACACGAGCTTGGGGCTGGAGCGGGTGCCGAGGTCGAGCGTCTCGTTGACGCTGCAGCCGTTGGTCAGCGTCGGCGTGCTGGTCGGCGTCCCGCTGCCCGTCAGCCGCATCGGGCAGGCCTGGGTCGACTGCAGAATGGTGGTGCCGGCGTAGTTCTTGACCGCGTTGAGATACGCCGCCATGTTGGCGGGGTCCAGCGAGTCGTCGGCGGCGATCGTCTGCACGCCGGTGGTGGAGGAGGTCACGCCGCTGCCCTGCTGGCGGCCCTTGATGTCCGACAGCTTCGCGGGGTCACCCGACACCGCGTTCTCGACGTTCGTCTCGTAGGCGGTGTTGATGTTGCTCTGGGTGCCGCTGTGGGTAGCGATGCCGTACTTGTTCGGGAACGACGCGCTAGCGCCGGTCAGCGACCAGTTGCCGGCCGTGTCACAGCTCGTCGTGCAGCGATAGTCGCGGCCGTCGATGTCGAAGGTACCGTTGTTGATGAACGTGTCGGACTGCACCCCCGGCAGGTTCACCGCGCCCGGGAAGGGCGGCAGCTGCCCGCGACGCACAACCACCTCGATCGTCTTGGTGGCGCCGTTGAAGCTGCCCGTCGAGCGCATGATGACGACGCCATTGGTGTCACTGGCGACGCCGGCGTCGTTGCTGGACAAGCCCGTCAGCGCCTGGTCCGAGGCCAGGTAGTCGTTGCGGACCACGACGTTGTAGGTTCCGGCGAAGGCCGCTTCGGCCGAGGCGCCGCCCCCGGTCACGCCGGAGAGGGTGCCGTTCGTCACGAGCGCGACCCACGGCACGCTGGTGCTGGCGCCGTTCACGACCGGGTTGAACGTCTGCGCCCCGGTGGTCACCAGCACGTTGAAGCCCAGCTCGATGCCGGCCTCGGCCAGGTAGCGGGCGCGGGCCGTGTCGGCGATGTTGCGCGAGATCTGTGGCTCCAGGGCGCTGACGGACATGAATGCGAGCAGCAGACCCGTCAGGGCCAGGAGCATCATGAGGGACAGCACGAGCGCGACGCCGCGCTCATTGCTCAGTAGTGTTCGCCAGTTTCGCATGACCGTCCTCCGCTCTCGTTACTGCGCTCGGTTGCGCAGGCGTATCGAATCCGTCATCGCCACCTGAACGCGACCGGCCGTGGTGGCCGTGGGCTGCACCTGAGGCTGGCCGACGACATTGACCACGATGGCCCGGATGTTCCCCTGCGTCGTGGTCGTCGGAGTGAACGCGGTGCCGTTGACGTCCAGGTAGCTGAAGCTGAGCGAGGCCAGATTCGAGACGATGGTGACGGGGCTGGCGTCGATGCCCACCTCCCGGCGCGTCAGCGTGCCCGCCGAGTAGGAGTAGATGATCTGCTCGCCCCGGACGACGTTCGAGGTGGTGCTGCTGGTGCTGGACATCACGACCTGGGTCACCGTGCCGCTGGTGGCGATCCCGGTCGTCCCGTTCCAGTTGCTGCTCCAGTCGTTCTGGATGGTGAAGCCGGTGGCCGAGGGTGCCGTCCCCGCGGTGGCGCCCGTGATGGCCGGGAACGCCGCGATCGCCGGCGAGCCGGTCCCGCAGGTGGGGCAATAGCCGGCCTCGCGGATCTCGTTCGACACCCGGAGCATCGTGAGCCGCAGCGCCTGCTGCGCCTCGACCTGGTTGGTGCCGATCAGGTAGCTCTGCTGGCCCGAGCGCAGGATGCTGAACAGGCCGGCCATCACCACGCCGATCATGGCGCAGGCGACGAGCAGCTCGGTCAGGGTGAACCCGTGCTGGTTGTGGAATCGGCGGGTGATCATGGTCAGCTCCTCGGCGTCACGACGGCGTAGACGTCGACCGTGCGCGTCTGGCTGGCGTCACCGCTGGTCGTCACGGGCCGGTAGGTCACGTTGACGTGGATGCGCTTGCAGAGCAAGGGCGCGCCCGTGCACCCGGTCCCGCCCGGATTGATCGTGACGGTCGTGACGCGCGTATAGGCGGGCGCGTTGGTGATGGCCGTGCCCTGACAGTTCGACGACGTCGCACCGATGTTGCTCGCCAGGCAGAACTCGGTGGTGGTGCCGGCGGCGATCGCGTCGTAGTCGGTCATCGCCGTCGTCTTGAGCTGCTCGAGGCGCTGCTCGGCCAGGAACACGGCCACGGTCTCGCCCCGGCCCGTCGCGACCCCGCTGGTCGCGAACTGAAAGCCCGTGGCCACCGCGACCAGCCCGACCAGGATGATCGCTGTCGCGAGGAGCACCTCGGCCAGCGTGAAGCCCCGCTCGTCCCGCGTCACCTGCGTTCGCGTTAGCGTTGTCATTGGAGGATCACCCGTCCCGTGGAAGACACGACCACGTTGCGTGCGCGGCTCGTCTTGGGATCCGTCAGGCTGAACGTGATGTCCGCGGCCGTGGTGGACGCGCCAGTGTTCGTGAAGGTCGCGCTGGCGGCGCCGCCCACCTGGAGGCTGTTGGCGATCTGGATCGTTCCCGCGCTGTCCGTCCCCACCCCCGTCCAGATCGTGCCGGCGCAGCTGACCGTGCGCAGGCGCACGGTGGTGCCGCTGCGCTCCACGCAGACCGACGTGTTCCGGCTGATGGCCAGGTGCCGCGCCCGGTTCATCACCGCGGCGAGCTGCTCGGCCCCCGCTGTCAGCGACGAGGACTGGTAGTACGCCACTAGGTTCGGCACGGCAAAGATCGTCAGGATACCGAGCAGGGCCACGACGACCACCAGCTCGGTGAGTCCAAAACCGCGTTCGTTCGACGTGATGGCTTTCATAGTCACCTGTGGGTTGCCCCCTGGCGGGCCGAGGTGCGGTGCAACCGATACGCCAAGCCCCCGACAGGCGGCCGGACCGGGTGAACCATTGGGTTGCGGTGGAGGGCGTCGGCCTCGAAGTGAGCCAGATATCAGGACGTGCGCGGCGCGCCTGCGGGACGGCACCCCGGATCTCGAGTCCCGAGGCGGTCGAGCGGTGTTAGAAAAGTGTCCACCGCTCCGCGTGACAGACACATAGTGACCGGGGCCGCCGTCACAATGGCACCCCCCGGTTTGCTCGCCGCACCTAGCCTGTCACGACCCGCCGTGGTTGCGAGCGCGAAAAATCCGCTCGGCGCCGCTCAGCGGCGCAGCAGCGGCTCCAGCGACGCCCACACCCGTTCGGCCACGGCGCGCTGGCCCGAGGCGTTCGGATGAATGCCGTCGGGCTGGTTCAGGCTCGGATCGCCGGCCACGCCCTCCAGGAGAAAGGGAAGGTATGTGCTGGAGGTACGACGGGCGACGTCGCGGAAGGCCTCGGTGAACTCGCTCGCGTAGGCCTTGCCGTAGTTGGGTGGCAGCCGCATGCCCACGAGCAGCACGCGGACGCCGTCCGCGCGCAAGCGGGTGACGATGGACGTGAGGTTGTCACGGAGGGCGGCGATCGGGAGCCCGCGCAGCCCGTCGTTGGCGCCGAGGGCGACGATCACGATCTCCGGCCGCGAGCGCAGGACCCAGTCGAGCCGGCGGAGGCCGCCCGCGCTCGTGTCTCCGCTGACGCCGGCGTTCACCACGCGATAGGCCAGGCCGGCCGCGCGCAGGCGACGCTCGAGGAGCGCCGGATACGCCTCGTCGGCAGCGACGCCGAGCCCGGCGGTGAGGCTGTCGCCGAGGGCGACGATGACGCGCTCGGCGGCGGGCGTCGGCGCCGGGGCGAGCAGCAGCGCGAGCGCGAGGAGGACGCGACGGGCGGCGCCGGGGAGGTCCACGCTCGAAGTGTAGTATGGCCTCGTGATGATTCGCGTCCGTGACCTCGTCATGCGCGTGCCCGGTCACGGGCGGGCCCTCACGATCCTCGACGGCGTCAGCCTCGAGGTGGCGGCCGGCGAGGTGGTGGCGGTGACCGGTCCATCGGGCAGCGGGAAGTCGACGCTGCTCGGCCTCATCGCCGGGCTCGACACGCCGACGGCAGGCTCGATCGCCGTGGACGGCGTGGAGGTGACTGGTCTCGGCGAGACCGCCCTCGCCCGCTTTCGCCGCCGCACGCTCGGCTTCGTCTTCCAGTCCTACCATCTGATCCCGACCCTCACCGCCCTCGAGAACGTGGCGGTGCCGCTGGAGCTGGCCGGCGCGCCGGAGCCGCTGGCCGCGGCGCGGAGCCGGCTGGACGAGGTCGGCCTCGCCGAGCGCATCGACCACTATCCGGCCCAGCTCTCCGGCGGTGAGCAGCAGCGGGTGGCCATCGCTCGCGCGGTGGCGCTGACCCCGCCCTTGTTGCTGGCCGACGAGCCGACCGGGAACCTCGATTCGGCGACCGGTGCCCAGATCGTCGACCTGCTGCTGGCGCTCAACCGGGAGCGCGGCTCCACACTGCTGCTCGTCACCCACGACGCCGCGCTGGCCGAGCGGGCCGGCCGTACGATCGCGCTGCGCGACGGCCGGGTGGTGAACGGGCATCGGTCGACATGATCGCCCTGCGCCTGGCCTGGCGCCAGGCCCGCGGGGGCCGGCGTCACCTCGGCGCCGTCTTTGCCTGCGTCGCGCTGGGTGTCGGAGCGCTGGTGGCCGTGGGCACGCTGGGCGCCGGCCTGCAGACCACGCTCGCCCGCGAGGCCAAGGCGCTGCTGGGTGGCGACCTCGAGCTGCGCGCGGCGCGCCCGCTGCCGGCCGAGGCCGACACTGCTCTCGGCCGGCTCGCGAGCGCCGGCGCCCGTGTGGTACGGGTGCGGGAGCTCGTCGGCATGGTGCGCAGCCCGGCGCGGGGCGGCAGCGTCCTGGTCGAGCTGAAAACCGCCGGCGCCGGCTATCCGCTATACGGGCGCCTCGCCACCACGCCCCCGCTCCCCCTCGGCGCGCTGCTGGAGGGCGACGGCGCCGTCGTCCAGCGCGAGCTGCTCGATCGGCTCGGCGTGGCCGTGGGTGATCCGCTCGTCGTGGGTGAGGTCACGCTGACCGTGCGGGGTGTGGTGGAGGCCGAGCCGGATCGCGCGGCCAGCCTCGTTGCGCTGGGGCCGCGGGTATTCCTCTCGGCCGAGGCGCTCGAGCGCAGCCGTCTCGTAGGCTTCGGCAGCCGGGTCCGCCATCGGGTGCTCGTCAGGCTGCCGGCCGGCGTCGACGCGGGGGCCACGCGCGCCGCCCTGGCTCAGGCCGTCGTCGATCCCGGGGTTCGCGTGGCCGCATACGACGAGGCCCAGCCCGGTCTGCGACGATTCTTCGTGCAGCTCACGACGTACCTCGGTCTCGTCGGCCTGGCCAGTCTGCTCGTGGGTGGCATCGGGGTGGCGGCCTCGGTGTCGGCGTTCGTGGCCCGGCAAGTGCCGACGATCGCGACGCTCAAGGCGCTCGGTACCGAGTCGCGCACGCTGGTCGCAGCCTACCTGATCCAGACGCAGGCGGTCGCCCTGGCCGGCGGCGTGGTCGGGGCCGCGCTCGGCGTCGCCCTGCAGCCGCTGCTGGCGGCTGCCCTGGCCGGGCTCGTGCCGTTCGCCCTGGAATGGCACGCGCAGCCGGTCACGCTGGCGCGCGCGGTGGCGATGGGACTCGTGGTGACGCTGCTGTGCACGTGGGCGCCGCTGGCCGCCGTGCGCGCCGTCCCCGCCTGGCTGATCCTGCGCCGCGACGTCGAGCCGGCGGGCGGGCGGGGGCGGCGCTGGTCCACGCTCGCCCCGGTCGGGCTGGGTCTTGCCGCGCTGGCGCTATGGCAGGCGGGCTCGCTCAAGACGGGAGGCATCTTCGTCGCCGCATGCCTGGGGGCCCTGCTCGCCCTGGCGGGGCTGGCGCGAGGCATGATGCTGGTGGCCCGCCGCCTGCCCCGCGCCCGGGGCCTGGCCTGGCGGCACGGCCTGGCCGCGCTGCGTCGCCCCGGCGGTCACGCCCCGCGCGTGGTCGTCGCCCTCGGCATGGCGGCCATGCTGCTCGTCACCGTCGCGTTACTGCAGAGCGTGCTGGGCCGCCAGATCGATCTCGAGCAGCGGCGGCAGGCGCCGTCCTTCTTCTTCCTCGACGTCCAGCCCGACCAGCGCGACGCCTTCGTGCGACTGGTGACGGACACGACAGGAACGGCGCCTGCCCTCACGCCGGTCGTCCGGGGCCGGCTTGCCGCCGTCGACGGCGAGCGGGTGACGCGCGAGATGGTCGACCGCCGCCGAGCGCGCTCCGAGGAGGGCGAGGGCGGATGGTATTTCACGCGGGAATACGTGCTGACGTGGGCCGACACGCCGCCGGCCGGCAACGTCCTCCTGCGGGGGCGCTGGTGGACGGCGGGGCCGGCGAGCGCGGCTCAGGCCTCGGTGGAAGAGGCGGCGGCCCGCCACCTCGGCGTCGACGTCGGCTCGCGGCTGACGTTCGACGTGCAGGGCGTGTCGATCGAGGCCGCCGTCACCAGCATCCGGCGGGTGGACTGGCAGAGCCTGCAGACCAACTTCTTCGTCGTGCTCACGCCGGGCGCGCTCGAGGGCGCGCCGGCCACCTGGGTGGCGACGGCGCGGGTGCCGGCCGCCGCCGAGCCGGCACTGCAGAACGCGGTCGTGGCCGCCTTTCCCAACGTCACGGCCATCCCGGTGCGCGACGTGATGGAGCGGGTGGCCGTCGTCCTCGACGAGATCGCCGTCGCGGTGCGGCTGGTCGCGCTCTTCACGCTGGGCACGGGACTCGTGGTGATGGCCGGCGCGCTGGCCGCCACCCGCTCCCAGCGTCTGTACGAGTCGGTAGTGCTGCGCACGCTGGGCGCCACCCGGGGCGTGGTGGCCCGGGCCTTCGCCGTCGAGTACGGGCTGCTGGGCGCCGCCGCCGGCGTCGGCGGGGGATTGCTGGCGACCCTCCTGGCCTGGGCGGTCGTGCGCTGGGTCCTCGATACGCCGTGGAGCTTCGACCTCGCTCCGCTCCTGCTCGGCCTGGCGGCTACCATCACGCTTGCGCTCGCCGTCGGTTTTCTGACAACGTTTCGCCTGTTGGGCCAGAAACCGCTTCCGGTGCTTCGTCGTGAATAGCGCGCCCGTGGCGCGCGCGGAGGATTGAATGTTCACTCCCCTGGGTCTCGACCACGTCGTCTTCCGCGTCGCCGACCAGGCGGCATCCCAGCGCTTCTTCGTGGACGCGCTCGGCTGCACGGTCGATCACGTCAACGAGCGCATCTCGCTCGTTCACCTGCGGTTCGGCGAGCACTACATCGACCTGCTGCCGGCCACGGCGAGCGAGCCGGCCCTGGTCGCCGGTGGTGTCGATCACGTCTGCCTGTCGATTCAGTGTGACGACCTCGCCAAGGCCGCGGACGAGCTGCGCCGGCGGGGCGTGACGATCGAGGGCGATGTCGTCCAGCGCCGGGGGGCCTATGGCACCGGGCCATCGCTCTACCTGCGCGATCCCGACGGCCATCTCATCGAGCTGAAGCCACGCCCGGCCGCCTGATCGGACGGGACCTCTCCCTGGCACTGCCTCCCTGGCACTGCGCTTGCCTCGGTATAAAGGCATGCGAATCGTGGTGCTCGCTCTCATCGGGGCGGCTCTGCTCGGGTCACCTGCCGCCGCCCAATCGACCGGGTCCAGCGAACGGGGAGCGGTCCAGCACGGGGCCCAGCCCAACGCGGCCGAGGTTCGCCCAGGTAGCAGGGACGGGGACATGCCCTCGGCGGCCGCGGGCGACCTGGTGCCGAGGCCGGCCCGGCGGATCCTCGGTCTGCCGGTTCCTGCGGCCCTTGGCATCGTGGCCATGCTGCTCGCGCTGGTCGTCGTGGCCGTTGTCATGCCACGAGCCCGCCGGCGGCGTGCGCAGGGGGCGGATACGACTCGACCACGCTAGAACTGCCCCCCTGAGCGGTCCGACCACAACCAATGGCGTCCGGCTCGCCGGGGCCACCGACATATCCCCTGCCGCGCATCCGTTCGGCGGGGCCCGCCCGTAGTAGCGATGATGGAAAAAGTCCCGACGGTTTTCCCTGGAGTGAGAGCGCCAGGGAGAGTACCTTTTCTCAGCTAGATGGCCGCATTTGACATCGATGCCTGGGTAGCTCGTTCGGGCGCCCTCGACCTGGACGCGATCGCGTGGTCGGAGGTAGCCAAGCATCCTTTGCCGGCGGCCGCAGTCCGCACGATGACCTTCATGCAGGACATCGAGAGTCATACGATCGTCTACCTGCGCTCGCTGCTGGCCACCCGAGCGATCGACGACCCTGAGGTGGCCACCTTCCTCGCCTGCTGGGTCCACGAGGAGATCTTTCACGGGATCGCGATCTCGCGCTTCCTGGAGGCGGCCGGGCACCCGGTGCCGCCGCGCGCCATCCCGCGCGGGCAGGAGCCGCTGAGCAAGCGCCTGGAGGCGCTGGGCACCTCCATGCTCTCGAAACTGTGGCCGGATTTCTGCGCCGTCCACATGACCTGGGGGGCGATCAACGAGATGACCACGCTGACCGGCTACCACCGGCTCAAGCAGCTGGCCGGGCATCCGGTGCTGAGTGATCTGCTCGAGACGATAATGCGTGACGAGTCGCGCCACTTCTTCTTCTACTACCGGCAGGCCGACACCCGGCTGCGGCGCCCCGGCGCGGCTTGGGCTGCGCGGCATCTCATCGATCGGTTCTGGGCTCCGGTGGGCAGCGGGGTGGGGACTCCGGCCGACCTGGAATTCTTGGCGCAGTATCTCTTCTCCGGTGACGAAGGCCGGGCGGCTGCCCGCAAGGTGGACGACACGATCCGCAGGCTCCCCGGATTCGAAACGGTGCCTCTCCTCGAGGCATGGATGGACCGCCACGTCCATCACTCCACTGGGCTCAACGGAGGACGAAATGGCCACGCAAGCAACTGAGCACTACCGCGCATACGCCCCCAAGCCCTTCACTCGCGCCGAGCGCGAGTCGACCACCATCCTGTTCGGCGGTCTGCACTGGCGTATCGAGCGAGTCATCCAGGCGGTGCTGGAAGGCACCGGCTACAACGCCCAGATCCTTCCGGTGGCCACCAAGGACGACCTCCTGACCGGACGCGAGGTCGCCGACATCGGGCAGTGCTGCCCGACCAGCTTCACGACCGGCAACCTCGTCAACTTCCTCAAGAAGGAAGCCAAGCAGAGCAGCGTCGAGGATGTGAGCAAGAAGTTCGTCTACCTCACGGCCGGCTCCTGCGGTGCCTGTCGGTTCGGCCAGTATCACCAGAGCTACGAGCTGGCCCTGCGCAACAGCGGGCTGGAGGCGTTCCGCATGTTCCTCATGGCCCAGGACAACCTGGACCAGAACATGGGCGACGGGCTCGATCTGAGCCTGCCGATGACGCTCGGCTGCCTGTGGGGAATCTTCTGCACCGACCTGATCCAGGACCTCGAGTACCAGGTGCGGCCCTACGAGGTGCTGCCCGGCCAGACGGCCGCGGTCGTCAAGGAGAGCGTGGAGTACCTCTACCAGGTGTTCCGGGACCGGCCGAAGAAGACCTCGGCCAAGCGGTCGGTGCTGTGGCACCTGACGACGCCGTACTTCGCGCGGGCCATGCGCGAGGTCCACCGCAAGTTCTCGGAGATCGAGGTCGACCGGCTGCGCGTGAAGCCCAAGGTGAAGATCACCGGCGAGTTCTATCTCCAGACCGTCGAGGGTGACCCGAACTACAACATCCACCGCTGGCTCGAAGCCGAGGGTGGGGAGGTCTATCCGGCGGGAATCACGATCTGGATGGACTACCTGCTGCGTCTGGGTCTGCAGCGGTTCGAGGACTACAGCGGCATCGAGAAGGGCGCTCGGCTGAAGCTGGGGCTGGGCCGGCTGGGCCAGGGCCTCCTCCGTCTCACCGTCAACCGGCTGCGGCGGGCGATGGGGAACACGCCGCACGAGATGCCGAGCCAGTTCGAGCTGCGCCGGCTGGCCGCACCGTACTTCCACAGCCGCCTCGACGGCGGCGAGGGCGACATGCTGGTCGGCAAGGCCATCTGGGCCTATCAGAAGAAGAAGGCCCACATGATCTGCGAGCTGTCGCCGTACTCCTG
Source organism: uncultured Candidatus Rokubacteria bacterium (assembly GCA_963827505.1). Classification (GTDB taxonomy): domain Bacteria; phylum Methylomirabilota; class Methylomirabilia; order Rokubacteriales; family CSP1-6; genus AR5. The sequence continues at coordinate 1,062,483 of CAWHBD010000003.1, forward strand.
CATGCCCAACACGATGTCGATCGGCGCCATGTCGGGCGTGCTCGGCAAGTACCCGGAGATCCTCTACGCCCCGCTCGAGATCAAGGGCGACGCCGAAGTGCACGCGCTGTCGCGCTGCCAGATGATCCTGACCGAGGCCAAGAAGCGCGCCCAGCGCGAGTTCGACGACGTGCTGGCCCGCACCGGCCTCACGCTCGACGAGGTGCGCGCGTACCTGCACGCCCATCCGGAGATGAAGAAGGCCACCTACCGCATCCCCCACGACGGCGCCGCCGCCGGCACCGCCGCCAAGCTCGTCCTCCACGTCGCCCACAAGATGGGACGGAAGGTCTCGTGAAGCTGGTCGGCGTCGACGTCGGCTCGACCACCGTCAAGGCGGCGGTGGTCGAGGACGGCAAGGTCACCTGGCAGGACTACCAGCGCCACAACACCAAGCAGGCGGAGAAGGTCGTCGAGTTCCTGCAGCGCATGGAGGCCGAGGCCGGCCTCACGGCCGGGGCGGACCGCGTCTTCTTCACCGGCTCCGGTGCCGGCTTCATCGCGCCGCTGGTCGGCGGCAAGCTCATCCAGGAGGTGGTGGCGGTCGCCGCCTGCGTCGAGAAGCTGCATCCCGACGTGCGGTTCGTGTCCGAGATCGGCGGCGAGGACATGAAGACGATCTTCTTCACCGCCAGCGGCACCGGCAAGTCCAAGCAGGTCTACATGCAGTCGGCCTGCAGCGGCGGGACCGGCACCTTCATCGAGAAGACCGCCCGCAAGCTGCAGGTGGCGAGCGAGCGGCTGGCCGACATGGCCTACGCCAACATGAGCCTGCACAAGATCTCGAGCAAGTGCGGGATCTTCGCCGAGACCGACGCCAACACGCTGGTGAAGACCGGGGTGCCGGTCGAGGAGATCATCGCCAGCCTGTTCGAGGCGGTCGTCTACCAGAACCTGGCCACGCTGACCAAGGGCAACACGCCGCTGCCGGAGGTGCTGCTGCTGGGCGGTCCCAACCTGTTCTTCAAGGGGCTGCAGGAGGCGTGGCGCTATCACCTCGGCAAGCTGTGGACCCAGCGGAAGATCGAGCTGCCGGCCGGCCGCGATCTGGCCTCGCTCATCATCGTGCCGACCGAGGCGCTGTACTACGCCTGCCTGGGGTGCGTGGAGATCGGCCTGGGCGAGAAGCCCGAGGTCGGCTGTCTACCAGGGGCGCGAGAAGCTCGAGTGGTGGGTCGACCGAGGGGCAGCACGAGGCAGAAGGCCAAGGACGGCGCCAAGGGGCTGATCACCGGGCAGGGCGACCTCGCGACCTTCGTCAGCGAGTACGTGCGGCCGGCGCCGTCGTGCCCGGCCCGCGAGGCCCACGTGGGCTCGGTGCTGGTCGGGTGCGACTTCGGCAGCACCACCGCCAAGGCCGTCGTGCTGTCCCCGGACCGCGAGCTGCTCTTTTCCTGCTACGCGCTGTCCAAGGGCAACCCGATCGAGGACGCCCAGTCGCTGTTCCGGCAGGTCGACGAGGCCGGCTTCACCGACGTCGGCGGGCTCGCCCTGACCGGCTACGGTAAGGACCTCCTCAAGGACGTGCTGGGCGCCGACGTCGGCGTGGTGGAGACCGTGGCCCACGCCACCGCCGCCCTGCACTTCTATCCCGACGCCGACGTGATCTGCGACGTGGGCGGCACCGACGTCAAGATCATGATCCTGCGCCAGGGTACGGTGGCCGATTTCCGGCTCAACAGCCAGTGCTCGTCCGGCAACGGCGCCTTCCTGCAGGGGGTGGCCGAGCGTTACGGCATTCCGCTGGAGGCGTACGCCGACAAGGCGTTCGCGGCCAAGTCCATGCCGAGCCTGGCCATGGGCTGCGGCGTGTTCTTGCAGTCCGACATCGTCAACCAGCAGCGCAAGGGGTGGTCGGCCGAGGAGATCATGGCCGCGCTGGCCGCGGTGCTGCCGGTCAACGTGTGGATCTACGCCGGCCAGCTCCAGAACCTCCGGTCGGCCGGGCGCAAGTTCGTGCTGCAAGGGGGCACCCATCGCAACATGGCCGTCGTGAAGGCGCAGGTCGACTTCATCCGGGGCAAGGTGCCGGACGCCGACGTCGTCCTGCACCCGTACTCGGGCGAGGCCGGTGCCATCGGGGCGGCGCTGTGCGCGGCCGACTGGCGCAAGGACAGCGGCGCCACCGCCTCTGGCTTCCGCGGATTCCAGACGATCGCGTCGCTGACCTACACCAGCACCACCGCGGCCGAGACCGTGTGCAAGTGGTGCCCCATCAACTGCACGCGGACCTTCATCGACGTGCAGCTGCCCGGTGCCAAGGGCCGGGCCTGGAGCAAGCTGCCGCTGGCGGAGGGCTGGGAGCGCGTGATCAGCGGTAACTCGTGTCCCAAGGGCCTCGTCGAGGACGTCAACGAGATGCGCGTGGTGAAGGCGAAACTCGAGGAGGTCAAGCGTGACTACCCTAACGTTGCCGAGATGGTTCGGAAGGACGCGTTCCGCCGGGTCGGCGCCGCCGCCGTCGCGGAATAAGCTCCGGATCGGCATTCCGCGCGTCCTCAACCTCTGGAACACCCATCAGTTCTGGATGGGACTGCTGGGGACGCTCGGCTTCGATCCGCGCAACATCGTCTTCTCGTCGGACACGTCGGAAGAGCAGGGCCGGCAGTTCGGCAAGGGCCGGGGCACCGTCGACTGCTGCTACCCGGTCAAGTGCATGTCCGGTCACTACGGCGAGCTGGTGTTCGGGCAGAAGCAGAAGCTCGACATCCTGCTCTCGCCCATGATCTACACGCTGCCGTCGTTCCTCAGCGGTCACGTGGCCCGTACGCTGACCTGCCCCCGGGTGATGGCCGCGCCCGAGAACATCAAGGCCGGCTTCCTCAAGGAAGGCGACGTCTTCGCCGAGAACGGCATCAAGTACGTCACCCCGTTCGTCTCGCTCGACGAGCCCCTGCTGGTCCCCAAGCAGCTCTTCGAGGGGCTGAAGGACGCGCTGCCCGACCTCACGCGCGAGGAGATGGCCCGAGCGGTGGACGCCGGCTACAAGGCCCTCACCGCCTTCAACGAGAAGCTGCGCAAGAAGTCGCGCGAGGTGCTGGAGTGGTGCGCGCGCGAGAACAAGCCGTGCCTGCTGGTGGTGGCCCGGCCGTACCACATGGACCCCGGCATCGGCCACGAGATCGAGGTCGACCTGCAGGCGTACGGCTACCCGATCCTCTGGATGCAGTACTTTCCCACCGATCCCGACCTGATGGAGTGGGCCTTCGGCGACGACGTCCGGGCCGGCCACATCAAGTCGCCGTTCGACATCCACGACGTGTGGCAGTCGTCCTACTCGTCGAACACGAACGAGATCCTGTGGGGGGCCAAGGTGGCGGCCCGCATCCCGTGGATCGCCTGCGTGCTCCGGATGTCGTCCTACGAGTGTGGGATGGACCAGCCGACCTACACGCCGGTGCAGCAGATCGTCGAGCGCTCCGGCACGCTGTTCTTCTCGTTCCAGGACCTCGACTCCACCAAGCCGGCCGGATCGGTGAAGATCCGCGTGGAGACGATCACGCACTACCTGCAGCGTTACGCGACCGGGATCATCGAGAAGAAGCTGGCCGCCTCACCGCCGAACTGTCCGCTGTTGAAATGACGGTGGGGGCCATCGCGCCCCCACCGTCACTCGTTCCCTACTTCTTGGTGCAGGCGTTCTGAGCGACCTGCCACATGCCGCCTGCGCGCTCGCAGTCGGCCTTGGTGGTGTACTTCGTGAAGTCCGACGAGGTGCCGCTCGGGCTGGCCGAGGGCGAGGTGGTCGAACGACCCGGGGCGCCCGGCGCCGTGGTCGCGCCGCCACTCGAGGTACCCGGAGCGCCCGTCGACCCGAGAGTCTCGTGAAAAGCTTCAGGCGATCTCGAACACGAGGCGGGCGTGAGCATCGCGCAGCGCGGCCTCGACCGCCTCGGGGCTGTCCGCGCGGGCGAAGATGAAGCCGAGGTACTGCCACCCCTCCGGCAGGGGGACGAGCTCCTGACCGACGTGGGTCGTGAGTGCTACCTCCTCGATGCCGGCGACGGCGGCCGCCGCATCGGCGCCACGCACGGAGGCGAGTCGGCCGGCTCGCGGGATCGGGATCATCATGACGCCGGCCGGCCGGCGCTCGCGCACGAGGCTGGCGATCGGCCAGCCGAGCGCGTGGCGCAGGATGATCTCCTCGAGCGTCATGCCGGTGCCGAAGCGCAGCGTGCGCGAGCACAATCCGCCGATCGATCGGGCGGCGACCTCCAGGACCCAGGGGCCGGCGTCGTTCACGCGCAGCTCGGCGTGCACAGGACCCTCGACGAGGCCGAGCGCCGCGCACGCTCGCGCCGTCACCTGCTCAATCGCCCCCCGCACGGCGGCCGGCAGCCGCGAGGGAGTGACGTAGATCGTCTCCTCGAAGAACGGGCCCTCGAGCGGGTCCGGCTTGTCGAAGAGCGCCAGCGTGTGCAGGGCGCCGCCGACCAGGAGGCCCTCCAGCGCGATCTCCAGGCCGGGGATGTACTGCTCGGCAAGCAGGTACTGGGCGGCGTCGCCGCTGGCGGCGACGTCGTCGCGCTGGAGCAGGGCGCCCACGCGCCGCACGGCGGCGATGAACTGATCCACGTTGTTGGCGCGGATGACGCCCCGGCTGGCCGAGAGCGCCAGCGGCTTGACCACGCACGGAAACGCCACCCCCCGCGCGGCCAGGAACGGGTCGTCCTTCAGCGCGATGCGCCGGAAGCGGGGAATCGGCAGCCCGGCCGCGGCCAGGCACTGACGCATCTGGTACTTGTCGCGGGCGGCGGCGACGGCGGCGACCGCGTTGCTGCGCAGGCCGAGCCGTTCCGCGATGGCGGCGGCGGCCACGGTGGTGAGATCGTCGACGCCGACCACGGCGTTCAGCGGCCGTCGCTCGGCCAGCTCGGCCACCCGGGCCGCGGCGGCATCTGGATCGGCGAAGTCGACCGTCAGGAGGTGATCGGGGGCGTGCGCCTCGAACGTGCTCGGCTTCTCGGAGGCGCAGACGATATCGACGCCGAGCGTGCGCGCGGCGTCGAGGAAGTCCTCGGTTCGGTACGTCGTCGTCGGCAGGAGGAGGAGCAGCCGGTCCATCAGGACCCTGCCGACGACGGGAGGGCGGCTACGCCTTGCCGGCGCTGTAGTACGGGTTGGAGCCGGACGAATGATCGGTGGTGTCAAGGACCTCGGCCACCTCGGGCAGCTCTTCCTTGATCAGCCGCTCGATGCCCGACTTCAGCGTGATGTCCGCGGCTCCGCAGCCCTGGCAGCCGCCGCCCATCTGCAGATAGACACGGTTGTCCTGGACGTCGATCAGCTCCACGAAGCCACCGTGACCGGCCACGGCCGGGTTGATCATCGTGTCGATCAGGTCCTGTACCTTGGCCTTCAGATCCTCGCTCATGACGGCACCTCTCAGACGGGTAGTGTACTCACAGATTGCCCCCCGGCCAAGGACAGGGCCAACTGGCCCTGGGTGGGCTCCGCTCAGCAGAACCACGGCTCGGTCAGCCGGGGCGGGCGCGCCCGCCCGGCCGGCAGGCCGACCGGCGCCGGCGCCGGAACCCCCGCCGCGGCGGCAGCCAGCCGACGAACGCGATCGAAGGTCAGGGCTGGATCCTCGTCGTGCTCCGACGCAGCGGCGACGCTGGCCGCCACCTCGTCGGCGAGGCGATCGACGCGTGGATCGGGATGCGTCCAGCGATAGTGGAAGCCGCCGGGCACCAGCTCGCCGAGGTGGGCGCGCATCGCCGTCAGGTCGAGCAGGAGCGAGCCCGGCGGCACCAGCAGGCGGATGCCGTACTGCACGGGGTCGACGTGGTCAACCAGCCCTTCGTCCGCCAGGAAGCCGAGCCAGGCGAGGTAACCGTCGAGCGTCGTCCACGGGGTGAACGCCACCCAGGTCGGCCGCAGCGCGATGCCGGCCGCGCGCGTCGCCCGCAGCGCTTCCACGATATCGGCGCGCGTGTGCCCCTTGGCCAGGTGCTCGAGCACCGTGTCGTCGAGCGACTCCGCCGCCGACACGACGAACACGCCGCCGAGCTCGGCCAGCTCGGCCAGGTGGGCGCGCTGGGCGAGCAGGTGATCGACCTTGGCGGTGAAGTCGAAGGTGACGCGCGGGAACTCGGCATGGAGCGCGCGGGCCACGGCCAGCGCGTGGCGGGGCCCGTTGAGGAAGTCGGGATCGCCGAACGTCACATGACTCGCCCCGGCCGCCACCTGCTGGCGGACGTCGGCCAGCACCGTCTCCACCGGGACCACGAAGAAGCGGCCGCCGTACACGGGCGGGATCGGGCAGTGCCGGCAGAGATGCTTGCACCCGCGGCTGGCCTCGACATATGCGGCCAGCTCGCGCCGGCCGCCGAGCTCCACGTGCGCGTACTTCTTGAGACTGGGCAGCGCGTGGCGTGCCGGCACCGGGAAGTCCAGTTTCACGAGCTGAGCGCGCGCCTCGGCTCCGCCGGTGGTCGAGCCCGAGGAGGCTCGTCCGACCGCCACCCCGGGCTCCAGCCGGCGGATGATCTGGAGCATCTGGTCTTCCATCTCCCCGGCCAGCACCGAATCGGCGTGCATATCGAGGAGCTCGTCGGCGTTGAGCGCGGCGTAGAGGCCGTAGACACAGATGTGAGCCGTGGGGTTGACGGCGCGAATGCGGCCGGTGGCGATCACGCCCAAACGGAGGGCGGTGTGCATCGGGACGGCGACGGCGACGAAACGGGCTCGCGCGACCTTCTCGGCGTCGAACGGCTCGACCGAGAGGTCGAGCACGGCCGGAGCGTAGCCCGCCCGCTCGAGGAACGCCGCCGGCCAGGCCACGGACAGCGGCTGGTGGCCCAGCTCATAGCAGGCGACGAGGAGGATCTGGCCAGGCTCGCGCATCGGCTCCCAGTGTACCGTGCGCCGTGTAGGAAAACTTTTTCACTCCTGCCGTGCCTTTTGCGACGCCCCCTCGGAGACGATGCTACCTTTCAGGCCGGGAGAGGTGACGACATGCTGGGGACCGTGCTGCAGAGGCCTGAGCCGTGTGATCACCTCATCCAGTCCTACACCAACGATCACTTCCTCGCGAAGGTCGTCGCCGACTATGTCGGCACCGGACTCAAGCGCGATGAAGCCGCGGTGATCATCGCGACCCCGGCGCATGTCGAGGTGTTCTGGTCAGCGCTGGGCGCACTCGGCATCGACGTGGCCGCGCAGGTTGCGGGTCGGAGGCTGCTGTTCCTCGACGCGGCGCAGACGCTGGCCAAGTTCATGGTGGACGGGCGGCCCGATCGGACGTCGTTCCTGCGGGTCGTGGCCACCGCCCTGGAGCACGTGCGGGCCTCGGCCGGTAACGGCATCCGGCTGTACGGTGAGATGGTAGATCTGCTCTGGTCCGACAATGTCGACGCCACGCTCGAGCTCGAGGAGCTGTGGAACGGCGTCCTCGCGGATCAGCGCCTCTCGCTCCTGTGCGCATACCGCATGGACCCCCTCGACGGCGGCGTGAAGGGCGTGCTGCGCCAGGTCACCCGGTGCCACTCGCACTTCGTCGCCATGGAAGACTACGAGCGGTTCGAGCAGGCGGTCGACCGAGCCTACATGGACGTCTTCGGCACCGGGGGCGACGTGGTGGTGCTACGTGACCTGATGGTCTCCCGCAGCGGTCTCCCGACGAAGATGCCGGCCGCTCACGCGGCCCTGTTCGCGCTGGACACCATGGCGCCGATCATCTCCAGCGAGATCCGCGCCAGGGCGCGCGAGCAGTACCGGGGCACTGGCTGGCGCTCACGCTCCTGATCGCGTAGTCTCGCCGCCCAGCCCCCGCGGCGCCTCTCCACGACCACCGCCGCAAGCCCCCTACGCGAAAAGTCTCGAGCGGTATCGCCGTGCTATGGTGGGGCGGATTTACAATCCCGTCGAGGAGGAGTGCCGATGGCAGTCAAGATCAGCATCCGGCCGAACGGCCCATACCTGGTGGAAGGGGACTGCGAGGTCCTGGACGCGCAGGGCAACAAGGTCGACACCACGGGGCGCCAGAAGATCGCGCTCTGCCGGTGCGGCGCGTCGAGCCAGAAGCCGTTCTGCGACGGCACTCACAACAAGGTCAACTTCCAGGCCTAGTCGGAGGCAAGACGGGGCGGCGCGATCCCGGCGGTCGCGCCGCCCCGGTCAGTTGCAGGTCTTACCAGCGGCCGCCGCGGCTGCCGCCGCCGCCACCGGCGGTACGGGCCGGACGCCCACCACCGCCACCGCCGGCCGAGGGCGACTTGGCCTTCTCGACCTGCAGGCGGCGACCTTCGTAGTCCCGTCCGTTCAGCCGGTTGATGGCCTCGTCGGCCGCCTCGGGCGTCGCCATCTCGACGAAGCCGAAGCCGCGCGACCGGCCGGTGTCACGATCCGTCACCACCGTGGCCGAGGTGACCTCACCGGTCTCGGCGAACAGAGCGCGGAGCTGCTCGTTGGACGTGGAAAACGGAAGCCCGCCGACGAAAAGTTTCTGAGCCATAGGAACGCGTCTCCTTGAAACACGACCTTCCGCTTCCCTAAGCAACGTCCCAGCACGCGGAAGACCTACCGGCGACGCGGTCTGATAGCTGATGAGGGCCCCGTTGGGCCGATCGACCAGACGATCGAAGTGTACTCCTCCCCTGTCAAGCCCGCCACCTCCGATGGGCCACGAGGGGGCGTGCTACTATCCGCTCGCCGTCGCCGTGGAGGACCCTCGACGCATCCCCAAGCAGGAGGGAGCCATGAGCCAGCTCAGCCGTCGCCAGTTCCTCGCCGGCGCCACCGCCACCACCACCGCCGTCGCGCTCGCCGCCCCGCGGGTGCACGCGCAGAAGGCCGGGGGCACGCTCCGCTTCGTCGCGCAAGCCGATCTCAAGATCCTCGATCCCGTGTGGACGACGGCGTACATCACGCGCAACCACGCCTACCTGGTCTACGACACGCTGTTCGGCACCGACGAGAAGTTCCAGGTGCGCCCCCAGATGGTCGACAAGCACGGCGCGTCGAAGGACGGCATGAAGTATACGTTCACGCTGCGGGACGGCCTCAAGTGGCACGACGGTCAACCGGTCGTCGCCGAGGACTGCGCGGAGTCGCTCAAGCGCTGGATGAAGAAGGACCGCTTCGGTCGGCTGCTGGCCGCCCACACCGCCAAGGTGGCGCCGGTTGACCGCAAGACGTTCACGCTGGAGCTCGGCGAGAAGTTCGGCCCTGTCCTCGAGGCGCTCGGCAAGCCGTCCAGCAACGTGCCCTTCATGATGCCGGCGCGCCTGGCCGCCACCTCGGCCGACGAGCAGGTGAAGGAGATCGTGGGCTCGGGGCCGTTCCGGTTCGTGAAGGACGAGTGGCAGCCGGGCAACCAGGTGGTCTACGTCAAGCACGCCGACTACCTGCCTCGCAACGAGGCGCCGAGCGGCTCGGCCGGCGGCAAGAAGGTGTTCCTCGACAAGGTCGTGTGGCGCTACATGCCGGACGCGGCGACGGCCGCCGCCGCGCTGGCCGCCGGCGAGGTCGACTGGTGGGAGATCCCGCCCATCGACTTCATTCCGAAGATCGAGCAGAACGCCGCGCTGGCGACGTTCCTGCCCGACCCGCTTGGCACCCAGGGCTGGCTGCGACCGAACCATCTGCACCCGCCGTTCAACAACAAGAAGGCCCGGCAGGCGCTCGTCTACATGATGAACCAGGAGATGTACCTGCAGGCCGCCATCGGCGTGCCGAAGTACTACCGAACCTGCCCGGGCGTGTTCGCGTGCGGCGGGCCGTATGCCAGCAAGGCGGGCGGTGAGGGACTGGTGAAGCAGAACCTCGAGAAGGCCAAGCAGCTCGTCAAAGAGTCCGGCTACGACGGTCGTCCGGTGACGGTGGTCCAGATCACCGATATCGGCTTCCTCAACGGCGCCGCCCTGGTGACGCGCGAGCTGCTGACCGCGGCCGGCTTCAACGTCGAGCTCCGGCCCATGGACTGGTCGACCGGCCTCGCCGTGCGCGCCAAGAAGGAGCCGCCCGACAAGGGGGGCTGGAACATCCTGCACACGTGGTGGATGGCGGCCGACGTCATGCACCCGGCCGTGCATTTCGGCGTGTCCGGGGCCGGCCCCGGTGCCTGGTTCGGCTGGCCGGAGATTCCCCAGCTGGAGAAGTCGATCACCGACTTCGTGCGGGCGACCGACCAGGTCCGGCGCAAGCAGCTCGCCGACGAGATCCAGAAGGTGGCGCTGGACGAGGTCGCCTACGTCCCGTGGGGCGAGTGGCTGCTGCCGACGGCGTTTCGCAAGAACGTCACCGGGATCCAGAAGTTCATCGCGCCGCTGTTCTGGAACGTGTCGATCGCCTGAGGCGTCGGCCGCGTGCTCGCGGAGATCCTCCGGCGCCTGGTGGCCACCGTCCCCGTCATGGGCGTCGTGGCCATCGCCGTGTTCGCGCTCCTGCACGTGACGCCGGGCGACCCGGCCGTCATCATCGCCGGTGACTACGCGACCAGTGACGACATTGCCCGCATCCGCGCCCGCCTCGGCCTCGATCAGCCCTTCCACGTGCAGGTCGGGCTGTGGGTCTCGCGCATCGTGCGGGGCGACCTGGGCACGTCCATCTTCTCGGGGCTGCCGGTCTCCACGCTGATTGGCCAGCGGGCCGCCACCACCGTCTGGCTCACGCTGTTCGCCATGCTCATCAGCGTCGGCGTGGGGGTGCCGGTAGGGGTGCTGGCGGCGTGGCGGAAGGGCTCGTGGATCGATCGCGGCGTCATGGTGTTCGCGGTCTCCGGCTTCTCGATGCCGACCTTCTGGCTCGGCTTCATCCTCGTCTACGTCTTCGCCATCACCGCCGGCTGGCTGCCGGTGCAGGGCTACCAGCCGATGGCCAGCGGGGCCTGGCCGTTCCTGCGTCACCTGATCCTGCCCGCCGTCACGCTGTCGGTCGTGTACATGGCGCTGATCGCGCGGATGACCCGGGCCAGCATGCTCGGTGTGCTCGAGGAAGACTACGTCCGGACCGCGTTCGCCAAGGGCCTGGCCCCGCGCAACGTGCTCATCCGCCACGCGCTCAAGAACGCCTCGCTGCCGGTGGTGACGATCATCGGCATCGGCTTCGCGCTGCTGATCGGCGGCGCCGTCGTCACCGAGAGCGTGTTCGCGCTGCCGGGGCTGGGCCGTCTCACCGTCGACGCCATCGTCCGGCGCGACTACCCGGTCATCCAGGGCGTGCTGCTCGTCGTCTCCGGCGTCTATGTGCTGATCAACTTGGTCGTGGACGTCCTCTACGTCGTCCTGGACCCGCGGATTCGTTATTGATGGGAGGCCCCGACATCGCCCCCCCGGCCCCCCCGGCGGCTCGGAGCGCCCCGGCAGAGCCATGGAACTCCTCGACCCGGGCGGGTGGGTCGACGTACCGGGGCGTGCGGGTCCGGCGCTTCATCAGGCGCCAGCCCACGTTCGTGCTGGGCCTCGCCGTGCTCCTGCTCGTCCTGGCCAGCGGCGCCCTGGCGCCGCTGTGGGGCACGGGCGATCCGCAGCAGATGCGGCCGGCCCAGCGGCTGCAGCCGCCGTCGGAGGCGCGGTGGTTCGGCTCCGATCACTTCGGCCGCGACGTCTACACGCGCACCCTGTACGGCGCCCGTGTCTCGCTCGTGGTCGGCGCCTCGGTGGCGGTGCTGAGCCTGGCCCTCGGGACCACGCTGGGGCTGGTGATCGGCTTCTACCGGCGGCTGGACACCGTGATGATGCGGGTGATGGACGGCTTGATGGCGATCCCGGCCATCCTGCTGGCGCTCGCCCTGATGGCGATGCTGCGCGGCAGCGTCCGCAACGTGATCATCGCGCTGGTGATCCCGGAGATCCCGCGGGTGATCCGGCTGGTACGCGCCTCGGTGCTCTCGCTGCGCGAGCACATGATGGTGGAGGCCGCGCGAGCGCTGGGAGTGCGCACGCCGCGGATCCTGCTGCGCTACGTGCTGCCGGCGCTGGTGGCCCCGCTGATCGTGCAGGCCACCTACATCTGTGCCTCGGCCATCCTGTTCGAGGCCTACCTGTCCTTCCTGGGAGCCGGCACGCCGCCCCACATCCCCTCGTGGGGCAACATCATGGCCGAGGGCAAGACCTACGTGCAGCTGGCGTTCTGGATCATCCTGTTCCCGGGGCTGTTCCTGGCGCTCACCGTGCTGGCCATCAACCTGGTCGGCGACGGCCTCCGCGACCTGCTGAACGTGCGGGGTTGAGGGGGGCCGGCCCCCTCAATCCTGAAGGGCGTCGATCCGCTTGGTGATCTCGGCCTTGGGGACGGCGCCCACCACCGTATCGACCGCCTGGCCGTGCTTGAAGAAGATCACCGTGGGGATCGAGCGTACGCCGAACCGTCCGGCCAGCCCCGGCTGCTCGTCCACGTTGACCTTGGCGACGACCACCCGGCCGGCCTGCTCGCGGGCGACCTCGTCCAGCACCGGCCCCAGCACGCGGCATGGCCCGCACCACGGCGCCCAGAAATCCACCACGAGCTGCGGGTGCGCCACCACCGCCTCGTCGAAGCCCTTGTCGGTCAACGCAATCGTGTCGGATGCCATCGTCATTGCCCTCCTCGCTTGGGACGTCGGGGGGGTCGATTGGGATTCGGCGCCCAGTTCCGGTCAGGAAAGCAGGAAGTTGCCGGCCTCCAGGGGTGTGGGTGGTGCGTCCTCGTCGAAGCTGACCCCGGCGGGATCGCTGCCCTGGGCCAGCGCCTCGAGCTGCTGGCGCAGGCTCCGCCGTACCAGCGAGACGCCGCGGTCGCTCGACACCAGGTGCTCCTCCGAGTGCGGGGCGATCGGCCCCTGGCCCACCTGGGCCTCGTAGTCGCCGGGGAAGCGCTGGTGCTCGGCCTCGGTGAGCTCCTCCCAGAGCTTGCCGTTCAGCCGTGAGCGGACCCGCGCCAGGTCGCCGGCGGCCCGCGCGCGCCCGGCCGTGTAGATCCGGAAGCTCGTGTCGTCGATCGGCAGCACCCAGCCGATCGTCTCCACCCGGCCGTACCCCTCCACGCGCGGGTTGGGGATCACCCGCAGCGTCGGCAGCACCGCCTCGCTGATCCGGTGCAGCAGGCGGCCGTCGGGCAGCCGCCGTCGGGAGATCGCCTTCACGCCCTTGTCGGTCGGCTCCCATGTCACCTCCGGCATCAGCCCCATCACCTCGGTGAACTGCACGCCGCTGAAGGCGCCGTGCAGGATGGGGACGTGCAGGGAGTCCATGAGGTTCTCGTAGTGCTGCAGCCAGTTGCAGGGAATGATCACCGGGCCCCCGCCGCCGATGCTGTTGGCGTCGGTCTCGAGGAACTCGCCGTCGTCGAAGACCTCGAGCGGCTCCCAGCGGGGCAGGGCGGGCTTGCGCTCCGGCGGGCCGAGGTAGGCGAAGATCAGTCCGTAGCGCTCCTGCACCGGATACCACGGCTGCCGCATCCGGTCGCGCTGGCTGCCGCCGCCAGGCTCGCACGGCTGCTCCAGGCAGTGCCCCTCGGTGTCGAAGAGCCAGCCGTGATAGCAGCAGCGGATGCCGCGCGCTTCGACCCGGCCGTAGTAGAGGGTGGTGCCGCGGTGGGCGCAGCCGGCGACGACGAGGCCGGGCCGGCCGGCCCCGTCACGGAAGAGGACGAGGTCTTCGCCGAGCGCCCGCACGGCGGTCGGGGTGCCGCCGGCATCGCCGGCCAGCCCGACCGGATGCCAGTACCGCCGCAACAGCTCGCCCATCGGCGTGCCGGGGCCGACGTCGGTCAGCTCCCGGAAGGACGTCGGCCGAGGCCGGCCGTAGCCGGTCCCGGCGTCGACGTCGCGCCGTCCGATCACGCCCATCGCGGCGAGGCTACTTCGCGTTGGCGACCTTGTCCCACCACTCCGCGTACTGCTGCTTGTACGGCGGCCAGATCTTCTCCTCGGCGACCTTGCGGAACGAGGCGACGTCGGCCGCGTTGACCTTCATGCCCTTGGCCTCGAGGATCTCCTTGGCCTTGGCGATGTTGTCGACGCTCTCGGTCAGCTCGCGGATCTTCTTCTGGGCCTCGCGGCCGACGTCCATGAAGAGCTTCTGCTGCTCGGGCGTGAGGCTCTTCCAGACGTCGAGGTTCATGACCAGCAGCGTCGGTCCGTAGTTGTGGAAGGTCATCGAGACGTACTTGGACACCTCGTAGACCTTGAGCGCGTTGATGTTGTAGATCGGCAGGTCGGCGCCGTCGATCACGCCCTGCTGGGCGGCCGGGATCACCTCGCCCCACGCCATCGGCACCGCGCTGGCGCCGAGGCCGTTCACGGTGTCGGCGAAGACGCGGCCCTGCTGCACGCGCATCTTCAGCCCCTTGAGGTCGGCGGGGGTGGCGATCGGCTTGCGGTTGTTCCAGAAGTGCCGGAAACCGTAGTCGTAGAAGAAGATGATCTTGACCTTGTACTTCTTCTGGAAGGTCTCGTCGAGCTGGCGGCCGATCTCGCCGTTGAACATCGAGTAGGCGTGGTTGTAGTCGCGCACCAGGTAGGGCGTGAGGAACACGCACATCTCGGGGAAGACGGTGCAGGCGGCGCCGACGGGCGTGCCGAGGGCGATGTTGCCCGACTTCACCGCGTCCATGATCTCCAGCTCCTTGCCCAGGAGCGTGCCGCCGTGGAAGACGACGTTGAGGCCGCCGTTGGAGCGCTTCGTCACTTCCTCGGCCAGGTACTTGAAGCCGATCGCCCCCGACTCCGGCGGCGCGATGATGTGGGCGAGGTCGAGCTTGCGCGGCGCCCTGAGCCTGGGTCGGCGCCGGCCCGGCCGAGCCGGCCAGGAGCAGGCCGCCGGCGAGCGCGGCGATGGTGGCGAAGCGGGTGAACGTCCTCATGGGCGTCTCCTCCGGGCGAGCGGGTGAACGGCGCCCCCATAGCGGGGCATCGAGGCCCGGTTGTCAAGGCGCTACGCGTCGGTGGAGCGGTTTGACAAGGCGCGGCCCCGCGGTCTACGATCCGCGCGCGTGAAATCGCTCGGGCGCGTCGTCACGTGGATCCCCCACATCGTGCTCACCGCGCTGATGCTGGTCGCCATGATCGACATGCTGGCTGGCGTCTTCCTGCGCTATATCGGCACCTGGATCTCGGCCGTGTTCGACCTCCCCTCGGTCCGCTTCTTCTGGGTGGAGGAGATCGGCGAGTACGCGCTGGCCTGGCTCACGTTCATCGGGGCGGCCCTCGGCATCCGCCGGGGCACCCACTTCGCGGTCGCCATCGTCGTCGAGCGGTTCCCGGCCCCCCTGCGCCGGGCCGTCACGCTCGGTCACTACGTCCTGCTCGTCGGCTTCGGGGCGCTGGTCGCGATCTTCGGCTGGCAGGTCAGTGAGCTGAACAGCCAGTCCTTCTCGCCCGCGCTCGATCTCAACCTGCGCTGGCTCTATCTGTCGGCGGTCGCCGGCGGGGTCCTGATCGTCATCTACAGCGTGGCCGCCTTCGTCGACGTCTGGCGGGGCCGCGAGGGCGCCACCCCGCTGGGCGGACACTGAGCGATGCTGGTCGCGATCGTCCTCGTCACCTTCATCGTCCTCACCGCGCTGTCGCTGCCCATCGTGTTCTCGCTGGGGCTGGCCGGCTTTGCCGGGCTGGTCGCCGGCAACTTCTCGCTCCAGAAGCTGCCCTCCAGTCTGGTGGCCGGCTCGCAGAGCTGGGTGCTGCTGGCCATTCCCACCTTCGTCTTCGCCGGCAGCCTCATGGAGCGGTGCGGGATGTCCTACGCGCTCGTGAATCTGGCCCGGGCGCTGGTCGGCCGCATACGCGGCGGCCTCGGGATGTCGGTCGTGCTGGCCGAGTACTTCTTTTCCGGCATCTCCGGCTCGACCATCGCCGACGTCTCGGCCATCGGGGCCATGCTGACGCCGCCGATGCTGCGGGCCGGCTACAAGCGTGAGCACGCCGCCTCGCTGGTCGCTTCGGCCACGGCCATGGGCATCCTGGTGCCGCCGGCCATCTTCATGATCGTGCTGGGGCAGGTGACCGACACCTCGGTCGTGGCCATCTTCCTGGCCGGGTTCCTGCCGGCCGCGGTCACCGCGGCCATCCTGATGGCCGTCATCTTCCTGCAGGCCCACCGGCTGGGGTGGCCCAAGGACGCGCCGCCGACCTCGGCGGAGATGGGCAAGGCCGTTCGGGAGTCACTGGTGCCGCTGGTGGTGCCGATACTGATCATCGCCGGGTTCTACTTCGGCGCCTTCACCGCCACCGAGGCCGGCGCGCTCGTCGCCGCCTACGCCATCGCGGCCGCCCTCCTCTATTACCGCAACGTGACGCCGTGGGAGATGCTGAAGCTCGTCCACGAGAGCGCGCTGCTGACCGCCGCCGTCGTCTTCCTGCTGGCGGTGGCCAGCGTCTACCAGTTCCTGATGGGCATGCTGGGCGTGCCGGCGCTGCTGGGCCAGATCCTGGCCCCGCTGCAGGGAACCCCGTGGCTCTTCCTGCTGGCGGTGTCGGTCATCGTGATCCTGTTCGGGATGGTGCTGGAGGGGTTGCCGGCCGCCGTCGTGCTGATCCCGGTCATCTACCCGATCGCCAAGCAGATCGGTATCCATCCGATCCACTTCAACGTCGTGCTGACGGCGGCCGTCGGTATCGGCCTGTTCCTGCCGCCGATCGGGGTGGGGTTGCTCATGGCGCTGCGCTTCGCCGACATCGGCGTGGGTGAGCACTTCAAGGCCTACTGGCCCTACCTGCTCGCGCTTTTCGTCGGCCTGTTCGTCCTCATCCTGTTCCCGGAGATCACGCTGTGGGTGCCGCGGCGGGCGGGTATGGTGCGCTGATGAGGAAGAGCGACGAGCGCATCCTCGTCACCCACGTCGGCAGCATCCCCCGGCCGGCCGCGCTGCGCGACCTGCTCGTGCGCCAGGACGCCGGCGAGGCGATCGACGAGCGCGAGTTCGAGCGCCAGACCGAGGCGGCCGTACGCCACGTGATCGAGCGGCAGCTGGCGGCCGGCGTGGACGTCGGCAACGACGGTGAGCAGCCCCGGGCCGGCTTCTCCACCTACGTGGCCCGGCGGATGCGCGGGTTCGGCGGCGAGAGCCGGCGCCCGCTCGCTCTCGACCTCACCGAGCACCCCGACTACGCCGAGATGCTCGCCTTCCGCCGGCGCGCGGCCGCCCGCATCGCCAACGCGCCGCAGGCGGTGGCCGAGATCGAGTACGCCGACCTCGGCGAGGCCACGCGGGAGTGCGACCTGTTCGCGAAGTGCGCCGCCGCCCTGCCCGGGAAGTTCGCGGAGGCGTTCATGACGGCGGTGTCGCCGGGCACGGCGGCCACGATCCTGCTCAACGCCCACTACGACTCGCACGAGCGCTACATCGCCGCCCTGGCCCGGGAGATGAAGAAGGAGTACGCGCTGATCCACGCGCGAGGGTTCGTCCTGCAGCTCGATTGCCCTGACCTGGCCATGGAGCGCGCCCGGTTCTTCCGCGACGCCCCGCTCGACCGCTTCTTGCAGATGGTCGAGGTGCACGTCGAGGCCATCAACCAGGCCATCGCCGGCATCCCGCCCGACCGGGTCCGCCTGCACTTCTGCTGGGGCAACTACGACGGTCCCCATACCCACGACGTCCCGCTGGAGCCGGTGCTGCCGCTGCTCTACAAGGCGCGGGTGGGCGCGCTCTCGCTGCCGCTCGGCAATCCGCGCCACCAGCACGAGGTCAAGGTGCTCAAGCGCCTGCGGCCGCCCGACCCCATGCTGATCTTGCCGGGCGTGATCGACACGACCACCAACTACGTCGAGCACCCCGAGGTCGTGGCCGATCGCCTGGAGGCGGTCGTCGCGGCCGTCGGGGCCCGCGAGCGGGTGATCGCCTCGACCGACTGTGGATTCGGGACCTTCGCCGGCTCCGAGATGGTCGCGCCCAGCGTCGTGTGGGCCAAGCTGCGTGCGCTGGCCGACGGCGCCGCCCTGGCCAGCCGCCGGCTCTGGGGCCACTGACCCTCGCCTCGGGCGGCGCCGCCCGGGCGCCAGGGGCCGAGGGGCCACGGTGGTACGATCCCGCGCATGACCACGTGTGAGCGTCTCCTCGCCGCCGCCCCCCGCCGCCCCGGACGCCCACCTGGCCGCCGTCGTCCCCAGGGTGGGGAAGGGCGGGTGAGGTGCCGCGTGCTCACGCTGCTGCTGATCGCGCTGGCGCTGGGAACGCCGGCCGGCGCCGCCGATCCCAAGGGCGAGCTGCGGGTGGCGATCCCGTGGACGCCCGAGAACCTCGACCCCACGATGAACCTGGCGTCGATCCGGGCGGCGATCGGCGTCAGCCTGTTCGACTCGCTGGTCGGGCGGGACCGCGACAACAAGATCGTGCCGGAGCTGGCCGAGTCGTGGCAGCTGGTCAACGACACGACCTGGCAGTTCAAGCTGCGCCGCGGCGTCGTCTTCCACAACGGCGAGCCGTTCAACGCCGACGCCGTGCGCTTCACGGTGCAGCGCGTGCTCGACCCCGAGCAGAAGTCGCCCAACCGCGCGAACATCGGCGAGGTCGCCCGCGTCGAGGCTGTGGACGAGCTGACGGTCAACATCGTCACCGCCCGCCCGTACGCGCCGCTGCTGAACCGGCTGATCGATTTCCCGATCCTGCCGCCGAAGTACACCGCCGAGAAGGGCAACCCGGGGATGGCCCTGCGGCCGGTCGGCACCGGGCCCTACCGGTTCGTCTCGCTGGTGAAGGACGAGCACCTCATCGTCGAGGCCTTCGATCGCCACTGGCGCGGCGTGCCCCCCATCGCCCGCGTCGTCTACAAGCCGGTGCCGGAGCCGTTCACCCGGGCGGCGGCGCTGCGCAACGGCGAGGTGGACCTCATCACCACGGTGCCCCCGTCCCTGGCCGGCGAGCTCGATCGTATCGCCGGGATCAAGGTCCACCGGGTGCCGAGCACCTGGCAGATCTACCTCGGGCTCAACGCGCTCAAGAAGCCGCTGTCCGACGTGCGCGTGCGGCAGGCGCTCAACCACGCCAGCGACGTCGACACGATCGTGCGCACCGTGCTCGACGGCAACGGCCGCCGGCTCCAGGGGCCGTTCACGCCGAACGTGTTCGGCTACGACGCCGCCGTGACGGGCTATCGCCACGATCCGCAGAAGGCCCGTCGGCTCCTGGCCGAGGCCGGCTACCCCGACGGGCTCGAGATCACGCTGGAGTCCCCGTCCGGGCGCTACCAGGGTGACAAGGAGATCGCCGAGGCGCTGGGCGGGCAGTGGCAGAAGGCCGGCTTCAAGCCGCGGGTGCAGGTGGCCGAATGGGGCGCCTACTTCAAGCGCTACCTGGGCAAGCAGTTCCAGGACGCCTACCTGCTCGGCCTCGGCGGGCCCATGCAGGACGGTGACGAGCTCTACAACCTCGTCTCCTCGAAGGGCCGCGGGCTGTACTACAGGAACGACAAGGTCGACGCGCTCTTCGACCTCGGCCGCGGCACGATGGACCCGGCCGCGCGCCGGAAGGTCTATGCCGACCTCGCCCGCACGATGGTGGACGATGCCACCTGGGTCTTCCTGCTCCAGCAGGTCGACGTCTACGCCAGTCGCGAGCGCCTCACGTGGACGCCGCGCGCGGACCAGTGGATGCCGCTGCACCAGGCCACGCTGAGATAGCCAGCGCTCACACCTGGATGTTCCAGAGCAGGGTGGCGCCGAACTGCAGCACGCCCTGCACGTTCTTGCGGAACGCGCCCGGCACCACGAACTGGCCCCACGGCACGTAGGGCACCTCGTCGTAGGCCAGGACCTGGACCTTCTCGGCGATGGCCTTGCGCTTGGCCTCGTTCGGCTCCCGTGCGAAGTCCGCGCGGAGCTTCTCCATCGGCTCGCTGGTCGGCCACCCGAACCACGCCTTTTCGCCGCCGCCGCCGAGCACGGACGACACGGCTGGCGTCATCGTGTCGAACGAGGTCGACCACGTGTGGAAGACGTTCCAGCCGCCCTGGGCCGGCGCCTCCTTCTTAGCCCGGCGCGCAACCATCGTGGACCAGTCCATCGACTGCAGGTCCACGTTGGCGCCGAGCGACTTCAGCACTTCCATCGTCACCAGGGCCGGCGCGTGCGCGTAGGGCGAGTCGGCCGGGTCCAGCACCACGATGGGCCGCCCGTCGTAGCCGGACTCCTTGAGCAGGGCCCGAGCCCGCTCCAGGTCTGGCTTGGGCGAGCCCGCCGAGGTCTCGTACGGCAGCCCGCCGCACATGAACACCGACGGGCAGGTCTTGTAGTACTTCTCGTGGCCGATGACCGCCTGCAGGTAGTTCTTCTGATCGACGGCGAGCAGCAGCGCCTGCCGGGCCTTCTTGTTGTTGAAGGGCGGGTGCAGGTGGTTCGGCCGCAGGATACCCTGGCTGCCCTTGGGGTCGGTGACGAAGACGCTGAGGTTGGCGTTCTTCTCCAGCCGCGGCGCGAAGTCGAGCGGCACGTTCTCCCAGTAGTCGACCTCGCCGGCCTCCAGGGCGGCGCCGGCGGTGGCGGCGTCGGGGATGTAGCGCCACTCGACGCGGTCCACCAGCGCCCGCTTGCCGCCGGCCGCCCCGCTGGGGTTCTCCTTGCGCGGCACGTAGTCCGGGTTGCGCACGTAGACCACGCGGTTGCCCGGCTGCCACTCGTCCTTGGAGAACTTGAAGGGGCCGGAGCCGATGACCTCCTTGACCTGCTCGTTGGGATCGGTCGCGGCCAGGCGGGCCGGCATGATGAAGGACGGGCTGGCCGACGGCTTGCCGAGGGCGTCGAGGACGAGCCCGAACGGCGTCTCCAGCTCGATCGCGAACGTCTTCTTGTCGACCGGCGCCATCTTCGAGAGGGAGGCCATCATGAGTCGCCCGACCGCGTCCTTGGCGCCCCAGCGCTTGATCGAGGCCACGCAGTCCTCGGCGGTCACCGCCGCGCCGTCGTGGAACTTGAGCCCGTCGCGCAGGGTGAACGAATACTTCATGGCGTCCTTGCTGACCGTGTACTTGTCGACCATCTGCGGCTGGAGCTTGAGGTTGCCGTCGAGCGCGAACAGCGTGTCGAAGATCATGTAGCCGTGGTTGCGCGTGATGTAGGCCGTCGTCCAGATCGGGTCCAGGATCTTCAGGTCGGCGTGCGGCACGAACCGCAGCGTGCCGCCGCGCTTCTGGGCGTGAACGTAGGGGGCGGCCACGCTGGTGGCGGCCACGGCGGCGGTGCCCGCGATGAAGCGACGGCGGCTCAGGCTCATGAGACTCCCTCCTGTTCGGTAATCCGGCGAGCGGCTGCGATCGTGGCATGCCGCCGCGCCGGGTGCAAGGGCGCGATGCGTGATGGCTGGCACCCGCCTTGCTCCACAAGGGCGCAGACAGGGAGGTACGCGCATGCAATCCGTGGCCGGAGTGTTCGCGGAGCGCGCCGCCGCCGAGCGCGCCGCCGCCAAGCTCGAGGAGGTCGGCGTTACCCGGGACCGCGTCGTGGTGCTCGCCCCCGGTGGAGACACGCGGCGCGTCCCCACCGACGAGGGCGAGCGGCCGGGCATGGGCGGAGTGGTGGGTGCCGTCGCCGGCGCTGCCGCCGGGTTCCCGCTCGGCGCGGCGCTCACGCTGCTGATCCCCGGCGTCGGGCCCGTCGTCGCCTCGGGTCTGATCGGTGCCGCGCTGCTCGGGGCCGGGGGAGCCGCCCTGGGCTCCACGCTCGAGGAGTCGATGGTCACCGGCCTGCCGCGCGACGAGCTATTCGTCTACGAGGACGCGCTCCGGCGTGGGCGCTCCGTCGTGGTCGCGCTGATCGACGACGAGGCGCTGGCCGCGGCCGCGCGACGCGCACTGATCGCCGCGGGCGCCGAGACGGTCGACGCCGCTGCCGAGCAGTGGTGGGTGGGGCTGCGCAGCGCCGAGCAGGAGCGCTACGCCGACGGGCCGGGCGCGTTCGCTCGCGACGAGCCGCTCTACCGCCGCGGCTTCGAGGCCGCCCTGGACGTCGAGTCGCGGGGCCGGACCTGGGAGAGCGTGCGCGATCGCCTGCGCGCACGTCACGGCGCCGACGCCGAGGCGCCGGCCTTCCGGAGAGGCTGGGAGCGCGGCCAGGCGTACTGGCGCGACTTCGGCGACGGGCCGCGGCTCGACAAGATCGCCTGATACGAACTCCTCGCGTCGTTTCTCTGGCTCCGGTGTATGGTCGGAGAAACGACGCGAGGAGAGCGCCCGATGTCGCCCAGCCCGCCCCGGAGCGGCCATCCCTACCACATGCACGATGCGATCTACGCACAGCCCGGCGCTCTCCGCCTGCTCACCCGCGGCCAGGGCGACACGCTGGCCGCCGCGGCCGCCCGGATCGCCGCCGCCCCCCACGTGTGGCTGGCCGGCGCTGGCTCATCGTGGCACGCCGCCCTCGTGGGCGAGATGCTGCTGGCGCGGATCGGTGGCCTCGACGCTCGCGCCCGGGCCATCGACGCCGCCCACCTCCTCGAGTACTTCCCCGAGCCGATCGCGGCCGCCGTCGTCGCGATCACCCACCGCGGTACCAACGGCTACGCCGCCGCCGCGCTGGCGCGCGCCCGAGGTGCCGGGGCTCCCGCCGTGGCGATCACCGGCAAGGGCGGCGACGGACCGGACGGCGCCGAGCACGTGCTGCGTACCGTCGACCACGAGGCATCTTCATGTCACACCGTCAGCTACACCTGCGCGCTGGCGATGCTGGCCGCGCTGGCCGCCGCCGTCGGCCACGACGAGGAGACGGCCCGCCAGCTCGACGCGATACCCGATCAGCTCGCCATGCTGCTGGGGCAGGAGTCGTGGGAGGAGCTGGCCGCGCGCTTCGGGGGCCGCCGACGTTACTGGATCGTGGGCGGCGGACCCAACGTTGCCACCGCCTACGAGGCCGCGCTCAAGCTGGGCGAGGGAGCGTGGGCACCGTCCGTCGGGCTCGGCACCGAGCAGTTCCTTCACGGTGGGTGGGCGGCGCTGGAGCCCGACGACCTTGTCGTGTTGATCGCACCGCCTGGCGCCGCTCACGCCCGGGCCATCGACGCGGCGCGAGTAGCGGCCGAGATCGGGGCCTCTCTAATCGCCCTCGTAGCCGAGGACGATCGCGAGATCGCACCGCTCGCGGCCGAGACCATTGCGCTGCCACCCGTGCCCGAGCTGCTGTCGCCGATGGTGGCGATCGTGCCGCTGCAGCTCATCACCTATCACCTGGCCGTCACGACCGGGGCGGATCCGGACGGCATGCGCGGCACCCAGGCGGCGTACGCGCGGGCTCGGGTTGCCGCCGCCGGAGCATGATGGTGCGGCTCAGGCGGCCTTGCGGGTCCTCCGCGAGCTCCTGGTACGCGCCTCGCCCTTCTTGCGGCGAGTCTTGTTCACGATGCGGGCTGCCACTTCCTTCTGGCGCCCCTTGTAGCGGCCCTCGCTCTTGATCGACTTCAGCACCTTTTCGTACTGACGCGTGCGCTTGCGGCTCTTCACGCCCTTCGGAGGCATACCGTTCTCCTCTGTGTCGTGCGATCACTGGCTGACCGTACCCGAGGTGTGTCTGCAAGCCACACGCCCATGAGCCGCATGCCGGCCCCACGCCTGATCGTCCTCCTCTGCGTCACTGGCGCGACTACCACGGTCTCGATCGGCGCGTTCCCCGCGCTGCTCCCCGAGCTCGGCGTTGCTGCCGGTCTCGCCGACTGGCAGCTCGGCGCCGTGGCCGGCGCCTTCGGCCTGGCCCGGATGCTGACCAACGTCCCCGCCGGGCTGTTCATCACGCACCATCTGAGCCGCGCGCTCGTGCTGGCGCCAGGGCTCACGCTGGTCGGCGCGCTGCTCCTCACCGCCGGCGGCGGCTTCGCCGCGCTCATGCTGGGTCGCGCGCTGATGGGGGTGGGCCACACGCTGTCGATGCTGGCCAGCCTCACCGCCATCCTGCGCCAGCGTGCGGGCCCTGGTCTGGCCTCGTCGCTGAACGCGGTGGAGTTCTCGGCGATGCTGGGCGTGCTGACCGGCGCCACGCTGCTGACCATGCTGCCGCGGTCGGTATCGTGGGCCACGGCGCTGCTGATCGCCTGCGTGCCGGTCCTGGCCAACCTCGCCTTGCTGCCGGCGCTGCGGCGTGCACTGCCGGCGCCCGGTGCCGGACCGCGCCCGCTGTTCGCGCGCAGCCAGGCCGCCGCCGCGCCCGCCGCCGGCGCGCCGCAACCGGCGCCGTTCCTGGGCCTGCTCGCAGTGGCGGCCGGTGCGGCGATCGCGGTCAGCTACTCGACCGTCGAGCAGTTCGCCATTCCGCTGCGAGGCAGTCGGGAGTTCGGGCTCGACCGGGCAGGGATCGCGCGGCTGCTCATGCTCTCCCAGGTCGTCGACGTCGCGACCCTCTTGCCCCTCGGTGCGCTGGCCGACCGGCGCGGCACACCGGTGGTGCTGGGCGGGGTGCTGCTCGTCTTCGCTCTGGCGCTCGGGCTCGTCGGATTCGGCTCGTTGCCCCTGCTGGCAGTCGGCTGCGCGCTGTTCGGCTTCAGCATGGCGGCCTGGATGCTGCCGCTCGGGATCCTGCGAGCGGTGACGCCGCCAGCCCAGGTGGCGTGGCGGACCGCGCTCTATCGGGTGTCGGTCGACGGTGGGATGTTCGCGGGGCCGTTCGTGTCGGGACTGCTCGGCGGGAGCCACGCCGGCGTGCTCCCCGGCGTGATGATGGTCATCGTGGCCACGATCGCAGTGGCGCTGCTCGTCCGGGCCCGACTCGGCGCCCTCCCGCGCTCGGGCTGAGGGCTGTCTCGCCCGGCTCCGTGTACGAGGTCAGACGCTGACGACGATCCGGCAGGCTCGGGCCAGCAGGCCGAGGAACCACATGGACTTGGGCAGCCACATCTCGGTTTCGATCCACAGCAGAGTGACCACGCCACCCAACACCGCCGCTGTCGCCATCCAGTCGGGCATCCGGAACCACCGCACGACCGGCAGGAGGAAGCCGCCGAATACCGCGAGCACAAAGACCAGCGCGATCAGGCCCAGCAGCAGTGCCAGCGGTCCGAGGAAGAGCGTGGAGAAGAGGAGGATCAGCGCGTCGGCCCGGCCGAAGTCCGGGTCGCTGAACGCCCGCGAGACCTCGGGCTGGCTGGCAAACCAGGCGGCGATCCCGCGCGGCTCGAGCACCCCCAGGTAGATGATCCCGTACAGCAAGGCCCCAGACAGGATCAACCACTGGTGCAGGCGCAGCCCCGATTGGCTGATCGCGTCACGCATTTCCGCTCCTCCCGCGTTCGTGTGTCCAGATGCTCAGATTTGTGGGCGCGTCACTGACCAGGCAAGCCAAATGCCACGGTGTGCCCCGAGAACGTCCCTGCGAAATCGAGAGGTTACGGATGGTGCCGGCGGACAGGGTGTCGAGAGGATCGCCACGCTGACAGGTCGTCGTGCCAAACGGGCGGGAGATTCTCCCCGGTCAGACTGGCCAAGCCTCCTGGCGCCAGCCCATGTCCCAGAACATCCACTCGTACCGGGTGGTGGTGAGCGCGTGGTGGCGCATCGCCTCTTGCTCGCCCGGCACCAACCTCTCGCCCACGGCCTCGATGGCGGCCAGGACGGCCCGGACCACGTCCCCGAACTCTCCGGAGGCGTACGTGGCGATCCACCGGGCGTACAGGGGGTCGGGTGAGGCCGCCCGCTCCAGCGCCTTGCCGACTTCCCAGTACACCCAGTAGCAGGGCAGGAGCGCGGCCAGGGCCTCGTGAAACGGCCGGCCGTAGGCGACGGCGAGCAGATAGCTCGTGTAGGCGACGTTCGTCGGCGCCAGCGGTGTGGCCGCCACCTCGGCCGACGACAGGCCGAACTCCTTGAAGAAGCCCTCGTGCAGCGCGCGCTCCACGCGAAGGGCGCCTGCGGCGTGCTCGTTGAACATGACGATCCAGTCGTCCTCGGGCGCCCGCGCGGCCGCCAACGAGAGGGCCCGCGCGAACTCGCGCAGGTAGAGCGCGTCCTGGATGGCGTAGAAGCGGAAGCACTCGCGCGGCAGCGAGCCGTCGGTGAGTCCGACCACGAAGGGATGGCGCAGGATCGCGTCGTACACGGGCACCATCGTCGTCCACAGCTCGCGGGTGAGGCTCATCGCGCGGCCTCCGGGCCTGCCACCAGGAGTATCATAGGCGGCCATTCCGCCTCGGCTTCGGAGGAACGCCATGACGCAGGACCTGCTCGAATCGATCAAGGACGGCGTCGCCACGCTCACGCTCAACCGCCCCGACCGGCTCAACGCCATGTCGGGGCCGATGCTCGACGCGTTGCTGGAGGCGCTGCCCCGGCTCGCCGACGACGGCGAGGTGGGGGCGGTCGTCCTCACCGGCAGCGGCCGCGGATTCTGCGCGGGCGGCGACGTCAAGGCCATGGCCGAGGGGCGCGAGTTCGGCGGGACCACGCTGGAAGAGAAGGCCCAGGCCCTGCGCTCGAGCATGGAAGTCTCGCGCTGGCTGCACGAGATGCCGAAGCCGACGATCGCCATGGTGCGCGGAGCCGCCGCCGGCGCCGGGCTGTCGCTGGCCCTGGCCTGCGACCTCCGCGTCGTCGCGGACTCCGCACGGTTCGCCACCGCGTTCGCCCGGGTCGGCTACTCGGGCGACTTCGGCGGTAGCTGGTTCCTGACCCAGCTGGTCGGTACCGCCAAGGCCCGCGAGCTCTACTACACCGCCCAGATCGTCGATGCGGCCCAGGCCCTGGCGCTCGGCCTCGTCAACCGCGTCGTGCCGGACACTCAGCTCGAGGAAGAGACGCTGGCGCTGGCGCGCCGTCTGGCCCAGGGCCCGCGCGTGGCCCTGCGCTACATGAAGCGCAACATGAACGCGGCGGAGACCGGCTCGCTCAAGGATTGTCTCGACCTGGAGGCCTGGCACCATACCCGGACCGGCTTTACCGAGGATCACCGCGAGGCCGCCAAGGCCTTCGTCGACAAACGCGAGCCTGTCTTTCGCGGGCCGCTAGCTCCTTGGGGGCCAGGTCGGGCCCCGCAGGAGCGCGGGACGAGGGGCGCCACGGCTCAGCCGGGGTGCTCCGAGGCGTCATGGGGGTTTGGGGGCCATTTCGAGGCCCCCAGCAGGAGTGCGAGTCGAGGGGCGCCACGGCTTGCCGGGGTGCTCCGAGGCGTCATGGGGGTTTGGGGGCCATTTCGAGGCCCCCAGCAGGAGTGCGAGTCGAGGGGCGCCACGGCTTTGCCGGGGCGCTCCGAGGCGTCATGGGGGTTTGGGGGCCATTTCGAGGCCCCCAATCAGTCAGTCAGAAAGCCGCGTAGCCGCCGTCGATGATGAAGGTGTCGCCGGAGTGGTAGGCGCTGGCGTCGCTGGCGAGGTAGACGGCGATGCCGGCGAAGTCCTCGGAGGCGCCCCAACGGCGAGCGGGCACGCGCGGGAGTACCTTCTCCACGAACTTGTCCCAGCGCAAGGTGCGCTCGGTCATCGGCGTGTCGATCCACCCGGGGACGATGGCGTTGGCCCGCACCCCGTGACGCGCCAGCTCGACGGCCAGCGCCTTCATCATGGAGATGAGCCCGCCCTTGGAGGCGGCGTAGTGCTCGCCGCGAGGCTGGCCGGAGACCGCGGCCAGGCTGGCGGTGACGACCAGTGATCCACCGCCGGGCCGTTCGCTCATGTGACGGGCAGCCGCCCTGAGCGTGAAGAACGCCCCGTCCAGGTTCACGGACAGCACCCGCCGCCACTCCGCCGTCGTCATCTCCACAAACGAGCGCACCTCGCGACGGCCCGCCACGCCGGCGTTCACGAAGCAGGCGTCGACGCGGCCCAGGGTGGCCACGGTCTCGGCGAACGCCCGCTCCACGGCAGCCTCGTCGGCCA
The DNA here is from genome assembly GCA_963827505.1 of uncultured Candidatus Rokubacteria bacterium. GTDB lineage: Bacteria > Methylomirabilota > Methylomirabilia > Rokubacteriales > CSP1-6 > AR5. Next base: position 1,090,218 of record CAWHBD010000003.1, read on the forward strand.
CGTCACAGGCCAGCGCCAGGGCGCGGCCGCCGTGCTTGGTGAGCCGCTCGAGCGCCGCGGCGTTCTTGCTCTCGCTGGTGCCCCATATACAGACGGCGGCGCCGGAGGCGGCCAGACCCTCGGCCATCCCCAGGCCGATCCCGCTGTTGCCGCCGGTGATCAGCGCCACCTTGCCGGACAGATCGAACGGACGATAGGTCATGCGCCCTTCCCCTGGTCGCGCGAGATGCAGCCGCGGCTCCGCGGCAAGGATACGGCGCCAGGCGGTGGGGCGCCACACTGACAAGGATCGTCAGTCTCAATGCCGCAAAACGGCCCTTTTTGGCGCGGCCAACGCCCGGTGCCAACCTGTAAGTGGCTATGAATGCGACGTTTTAGGATTTTAGAGAGGTGTGGCATTGCCTGTGCTCTCCCCCCGGCCAAGGCAGATAGCCGGGCGGCAAAATTACGGAGGATACGAAAAATGCTGCGACTCATGCACAAGCGGTTCGGCGGTCAGCGGGGCTTCACGCTGATCGAGCTCCTGATCGTGGTTGCGATCATCGGTATCTTGGCGGCCATCGCGGTGCCGCTGTACGCCAACGTGCAGCAGCGCGCGCGCATCGCCAAGGGCCAGGCCGACACGCGGGCCGTCTCGTCCGCGGTCAGCATCTACATGGCGCACTGCGGTGGTCTGCCGGCTCCGGCCGGTGCGGCTGCCACCAACTGCCCGACGTCCATCGCGGCCGCCGCGGGCGACCTTCCGGTGGTTCTGTTCTCGCAGCAGACGAACGCGCAGGCGCAGCTCGGCGGTCCGTTCCTGAACAGCGCCCCGACGCTTCCGGCCGCCTGGACGGGCTCGGGCACCTCGTACAAGTACTCGATGGCCGCGAACGGTACCTTCCTGGTCTGCGGCAGCGGCGACAACACGGCCGCTGACTCCAACGGCGGGACGACCTGCCCCTAAGGCTCCTTGCCTGAACCTGGGGCCGTCGTCATCGCAAGGTGACGGCGGCCTCAGCTTTTTTACCCCTCCCCTGGTCGACCGCCTCCACAGACAAAGCTCGTCAGCCTCAGTGCCGCAAACCGGCGTGTTTGGCGCCGCTGGCATGGGTGCTAATTCGTAAGTGGGTATGGATACGACCTTCTCGGGTGTCGGGGGTGTGGCATTGCCTGTGCTCTTCCCCACGCCCAGGCAGATAGCCGGGCGGCAAAATTACGGAGGATACGAAAATGCTGCGACTCATGCACAAGCGGTTCGGCGGTCAGCGGGGCTTCACGCTGATCGAGCTCCTGATCGTGGTTGCGATCATCGGTATCTTGGCGGCCATCGCGGTGCCGCTGTACGCCAACGTGCAGCAGCGCGCGCGTATCGCCAAGGGCCAGGCCGACACGCGGGCCGTCTCGTCCGCGGTCAGCATCTACATGGCGCATTGCGGTGGTCTGCCGGCTCCGGCCGGTGCGGCTGCCACCAACTGCCCGACGTCCATCGCGGCCGCCGCGGGCGACCTTCCGGTGGTTCTGTTCTCGCAGCAGACGAACGCGCAGGCGCAGCTCGGCGGTCCGTTCCTGAACAGCGCCCCGACGCTTCCGGCCGCCTGGACGGGCTCGGGCACCTCGTACAAGTACTCGCTTGCCGCGAACGGTGCCTTCCTGGTCTGCGGCAGCGGCGACAACACGGCCGCTGACTCCAACGGCGGGACGACCTGCCCCTAAGGCTCCTTGCCTGAACCTGGGGCCGTCGTCATCGCAAGGTGACGGCGGCCTCAGCTTTTTCACCCCTCCCCCGGTCGACCGCCTCCACAGACAAAGTTCGTCAGTCTCAGTGCCGCAAATCGGCGTGTTTTGGCGCGACCGGCGTGGGTGTCAACCCGTAAGTGGGTATGAATGCGACCTTCTCGCGTTTCGTGGGTGTGGCATTGCCTATGCTCTCCCCACGCCCAGGCAGATAGCCGGGCGGCAAAATTACGGAGGATACGAAAATGCTGCGACTCATGCACAAGCGGTTCGGCGGTCAGCGGGGCTTCACGCTGATCGAGCTCCTGATCGTGGTTGCGATCATCGGTATCTTGGCGGCCATCGCGGTGCCGCTGTACGCCAACGTGCAGCAGCGCGCGCGCATCGCCAAGGGCCAGGCCGACACGCGGGCCGTCTCGTCCGCGGTCAGCATCTACATGGCGCATTGCGGTGGTCTGCCGGCTCCGGCCGGTGCGGCTGCCACCAACTGCCCGACGTCCATCGCGGCCGCCGCGGGCGATCTCCCGGTGGTTCTGTTCTCGCAGCAGACGAACGCGCAGGCGCAGCTCGGCGGTCCGTTCCTGAACAGCGCCCCGACGCTTCCCGCCGCCTGGACGGGCTCGGGCACCTCGTACAAGTACTCGATGGCCGCGAACGGTACGTTCCTGGTCTGCGGCAGCGGTGACAACACGGCCGCTGACTCCAACGGCGGGACGACCTGCCCCTAAGGCTCCTTGCCTGAACCTGGGGCCGTCGTCATCGCAAGGTGACGGCGGCCTCAGCTTTTTCCCCGCCTGCGGCCCTACCCAGAAGACACGGGCAGCGATCTTGCCTCCCTGAATTCTCCGGAGGTACGACCATGAAGGCCACCGACCTGCTCAAGAAACAACACCGCGCGGTCAAGGCGCTCTTCAAGAAGGTGGAGGGCACCGACAATCCGCGGATGCGGCGTCAGCTTCTGAACGACATCACGCGCAGCCTCGAAGGCCACACCCTGATCGAGGAGGAGATCTTCTACCCCGCCGTGCGCGGCCTGGAGACCCGGAAGGCCGAGGAGATGATCCTCGAGGCGTACGAGGAGCACCACGTGGTGAAGCTGGTGCTCGCCGAGCTGCCCCGGGTGAACCCCGAGGACGAACGCTTCGAGGCCAAGATGACGGTCCTCTCCGAGCTCATCGAGCATCACGTCGAGGAGGAGGAGCAGGAGATGTTCAAGCTCGCCGAGAAGCTCGGCAAGGACGAGCTGAGCGCGCTCGCCGAGCGGATGCAGGCCCGCTTCAAGGACTTCGAGTCCTCGAAGGGCTCCGAGGCGGCCTAGCGCCTCAGAGGTGCTCGAGACGGAGGTCCGGCCAGAGCAGGGTGCGGCGGGGCGGGGCAGCGTTCGGCGCCGGTGGGGTCGGCGGGGCCGGGGGCGTGGGCGGCTCGACCGGGCAGTGCACGAGCGAGCAGAACAGCAGCTGCCGCTCGCTGTCCTTGGCCGGCCGTCGCCGGCGCTCGTCGACCGGCGTCATCGTCACCTCCCGCCGATCCAGCACGACCTCGATGTCCTTCACGGACGCCAGCGAGCGCTGCAGATACTCGTGGACTCCGGGCTCACGGCGCGGGACCACGACGACGACGCGGGTGGGGTGCGGTCCGGCGGTATCGGCGGCCGATCCGGTCATTGCTGGAGGCACCATCGAGGCCCCATGCTGCCACAGACGACGCTCTGTGGGCGGATGGAATCTGCCGCGGGCTACCGACCTTCTAGGGAGGTCTCCAGCAGCCGCAGGGCAGCCTTCGTGAAGGCCCACATGTTCCGCTCGCGGTCCGAGTCCCCCGTCTCGAGCGTCACCACCCGCTCGACCGGACCGGCCACGGCCAGGCAGGCGTGTCCTGCCTTGTCACCGTAACGGTTGCCGGTCGGGCCGCTGGCGCCGGTCTCGGCCAGGCCCCACGTCGCTCCGAGCTGCGCGCGGATGGTGCGCGCCTTGAGCAGCGCGTAGGCTTCGGTGCTGGAGCGGATGCCCGTCACCGTCTCGTCGGTCACGCGCAGGAGGCCACGCCGGGCGACCTGTGTGTAGACGACCGCGCCGCCCAGGAAGTAGGCGGAGGCGCCGGGGATGGCCAGCAGCGCCGCCGAGATGAGGCCGCCCGCCGACGACTCGGCGACGGCCAGCGTCTCCTTGCGTGCCTTGAGCAACGCGCCGAGCGTCTCGGCGAGGCCGCTGAGCTCGCTCATGCTCCACCCCCCAGGCGCTCCTGGCACGTCATGGCGGGCAGTTTACACCAGCGCTTCCTCGTCCAGCGTCTCTCGGAGCAGGACGGCCAGATCGATCGCCCACGCTCCGGGCCGCCCGCCGTCGCCGAGCGCTGTGGTGGCGTCTTGACGCGGCTGCCGGCGCGTGGGAGAAGAGGGGGCCGTGCCGCCCCGAGCGATTGCAGTGACCGGGATCGGGCTGCTCCTCGCGCTGGCTGCTACCGTCGGTCCGCTACCCTCCCCCACCGGCGAGCCGGGCGCGAGCCTGGCGGTTCGTCTGCCCGACGCGGTGCGCAGCCTCGTCCTCGCCCTGCTCGGCCTCTCTGTGCTCCTGCTCCTTGCGGTGCAGCGTCCCCGGCGCCCCGCCGAGGACAGTCCCGAGCTGGCCAGGGTGTCGCGGCGGCCCGCGTGGGCGGCCGTGCTCATGCCATTGCCCTTCATCATCCTGGCGGCCGGGGCCTGGTATGTCAGCCAGTACCCGCCCGATGAGAGCGGCCATCCCTTCGAGCGCGCGCTCAACACGATCGCCGGACTCTTCGATCTCCTGACGCAGGCCCGCAAGGCCCCCGCCTCGGTCCCGGCGTTCGACTACACGCTCGCTGCGCTCGCCCTGCTCTTCGCGGTGGGGCTCTTCGCGCTGATGCTCATCGTGGTGCTGCCGGCGCGGTGGTGGTGGACCCGACCGGTGGCGGCGATCGCTTCTCCGGCGGGCCCGGCCGCCGACGAGGGCCTCGACGATCCCCGGGCCGAGCCCGATCCGCGCGTGGCCGTCCTGCTCGCGTACGGCCGCTTCGAGCGCGCGCTGGCCGCAGCCCATGCGCCGCGGGCGCCATGGCAGACGCCGGCCGAGCTGATGCGCGCCACCCTGGCCCACCTGCCGGTGCCGGCTCCGGCTCGTGCGGAGCCTCACCGCCCTCGTCGAGCTGGCGCGCTTCAGCGATCGCCCGCTCGGTCCCGAGGCCCGTGCGACCGCCTGTGACGCCCTGGACGAGATCACCCGGGCGCTCGAGACGAGAGAGCACGCATGACGGCCGAGCGGCCGCTGACGGGGATCGTCGTACGCAGTGCCGTGCTCGGAGGCGTGGTGCTCCTCGTCACGGTGCCGGTGTACGTGTACGTCGAGGCCCCGTGGCGCCCGCTGGTCGCGCGACTGGCCGCCGCGCTCGTGCTCGGCGTCGCGCTGCTGCAGCTGCGGCGGGCGCTCGTCGAGCGGGTTCTCGGCCGCCGGCGCGTCGGCGCTCGACGAGGCTCGCACGCGCGGCGCCCCCGAGCCGGCGGTGCCCCACCGCTTCCGCGACCTCACCAGCGACGTGCGCGCCGCCCTGCGCAGCCGGCGGTACTTCGACGAGGTGCTGTGGCCGCGGCTGCTGGCTTTCACCTCGGAGCCTCCGCCCCGCCCGCCTGCCCGGCGGGGCCGCGGCCCCGGCCTGGCCGCCCTGCGCGCGGTCATCGCCGTGATCGAGCGGCGGCCGTGAAGGTCGCCGACGTCGCCGCGCGCGCACGCGAGATCGTCGCGACGCTGGCGCGTGTCGTCGTGGGCAAGGACGAGGTGCTCGAGCGCATCCTGGCCGGCATCCTCGCCAACGGGCACGTCCTGATCGAGGATGTACCGGGCCTCGCCAAGACCCTCATCGCCCGCATGCTGGCCCAGGCCCTCGACCTCGGCTTCCGCCGCATCCAGTTCACGCCGGACCTGCTCCCCAGCGACATCACCGGCAGCTTCCTGTACGACCAGCGCGAGGCCCGGTTCGAGTTCCGGCCGGGGCCGGTCTTCACCAACCTCCTGCTCGCCGACGAGATCAACCGCGCCACGCCCAAGACGCAGGCGGCGCTGCTGGAGGCCATGCAGGAAGCGCAGGTGACGATCGAGGGTCAGTCGTTTCCGCTCGAGCAGCCGTTCCTGGTGATCGCCACCCAGAACCCGATCGAGCTGGAGGGCACCTATCCGCTGCCGGAGGCCCAGCTCGATCGGTTCCTGCTGCGCGTCGCCGTCGGCTATCCCGAGGCGGACGCCGAGCGCGAGATCCTCAAGCGCCGGCGGGAGCGGCGCACCGACGCCGCCGCGGTACCGACGATCGTCACGCGCTCCGAGCTGCTCGCCATGCAGACGGCGCTCGAGGACGTGTTCGTCAGCGATCGCGCTCGAGCGCTACATCGTGGCGCTGGCCCAGGCCACGCGGACCGACCCCCGGGTGGCCCTGGGCGCCTCGCCGCGCGGCAGCCTGGCCCTGCTGAAGCTGGCCCGGGCCGAGGCGGCCCTCCGCGGCCGCGACTTCGTCCTGCCCGACGACGTGAAGGCGGTGGCCGTGGCCGCACTCGCCCACCGCCTCGTGCTGCGGCCGGAGCTCTGGGTGACGCGGGCGACGCCGACCCAGGTGGTCGAGACGCTGCTCCAGCAGGTTCCAGCCCCGGCGGCCGGCCCGGCGTGACCTGGCGCCCCACCGCGCTCAACATCTCGCTCCTGACCCTGGCCGGCTGGGCGCTGTTCCTGGGCGTCCTCACCGGTCGCGCCGACCTCATCGTGGTCGCGGTGCCGCTGGTGGTCGCGCTGGCGGCCGGGCGGCGGGCGAGGGGCGTTCCGTCACGCTGGCAGATCCATCAGTCGCTCTCCACCGACCGGCTGATGGAGGACGAGAGGGTGACGGTCACGATCACGGTGCGGGCGGACGCGCCGGTGCCGCTGGTCGAGCTGCTGGTGCCGCTGCCGCCCGCGCGTGCACCTGGAGCACGGGCGGCCGCACGCGTTCTTCACATTGGCGGCGGGCGAGGAGGTCTGCTGGGAGTTCGCGCTCCGGTGCGCGGGCCGCCAGCGGCTGCGGCTGGGCGGCCCCCACGTCCGGCTGTGGGGGCCGCTCGGCCTGGCCGCCGCCGAGGCGCGTCATCGGGCCGCGCACGCCGTGGCCGTCTACCCGCACCTGACCCCGCTGCGGCGCCCGCCCCGGCCCGTGCGCACCCAGACGTTCGTCGGCAACCACGTCTCGGCCGCGCAGGGCGAAGGGATCGAGCCGGGCGAGATCCGGCCTTTCGCGCCGGGCGATCACGTGCGCCACGTGAACTGGCGCGCCACGCTGCGGCTCGGCCCGCTGCACGTCACCCAGCACCACCGCGAGCGCAATGCCGACGTCGTCCTCTTGCTCGACACGCTGTCGGACGTGGGACCGCCGGGCGGGACGGTCGTCGACGTCGCCGCCCGGGGCGCGGCCACGCTCGCCTGCCGCCTATCTGGATCGCAAGGACCGCGTCGGCCTGATCGAGTACGGCGGCCAGCTCCGGTGGGTCCGCCCGGGCTCCGGGCGCGCGCAGCGGCAACAGCTGCTCGACACGCTGCTCGATGCCTCGGTGGTGTTCACGTACGTCACCCGCGACGTCGACCTCATCCCGCCGCGGATCCTGCCGCCGCAGGCCCTGGTCCTGGCGCTGAGCCCGATGCTCGACGCGCGCTTCGTGCGAGCCGCATCGACCTGGCCGCCCGCGGCTTCGACCTGGTCGTCGTGGCCGTCTCGCCGGCCGGTCCGGCCCGCGCCGCGGTGGCCGGGGGCGCCGTCGCCGACCTCGCCGCGCGCCTGTGGGCCCTGGAACGTCGCGCGCAGCTCGACGAGCACCGCCGGCGCGGACTGGTCATCGTGGAGTGGGACGGTGTCGAGCCGCTCGATGCCGCGCTGGCCAGGCTGCGCCGGCCGCGGCTGCGCCGGGGGTTCGCCTGATGCTACGCCTGCCGGCGGCCGCCCTGCTGGCGATCGTCGTCGCCTTCCCGCTGGCCGCGCTGCCCGCGGGCCCGGTGGCCTGGCTGGCCGGGCTGGCCCTCGTCCTCGGCGGCGTCGGCGTCGTCGTCCTGTCGGTGACGCTGGTCACCGTCGGCGGCTCCCTCGCGCTGGTCGCCTACACGCTCACTCTCGTGATCATGCGGCCGGCGGTCGATCCGGTCGCGGCGGCCGCGCTCGGCGCGGCGCTCGTCCTCCTGCTGGCGCTCGTACACCTCGCCGCCCACCTCGATGGCGCCGCCGTCGATCGGGCGGTCGTGGCCCGGCAGGTCCGGGGCTGGCTGGCCGTGGTCGCCCTCGGCGTGGCGGTGGCGGGCGCGCTGACCGCGGGTGCGATCGCGCTGGCGGCGACGATGAACGGCGCGACGCTGCCGGTGGTCGTGGTCGCCGCCGCGCTCGGCGCAGTGCTGACGGCGGCCGGCGTCACCGCGCTGGTGACGGCGCGCGACCGCGACTGACAGATCACGGGTGCTGGTGGTCGGCGCGCGTGTGGTCGAAGCGCGCATGGTGCTGGCGAAGCAGATCGCGCCCGTAGTCGTTGCCGTTGGGGGTGCGGACCACCGTGTGGATGTGCTGGCGCGAGGGCGCGTCGTTGTCGAAAACGATCCCGCGCTGGTGGTCGAACTCCACGAGCACCACCGGGCTGTGAATCCGGTAGTAGAACGCGCTGGTCTCGTCGAACCCGCCCATCCACGCGAACCAGGTGTCGCCCAGGTGGCGCGTCACCTCCTCCAGCCGGAGGCCGGCGTGGCCGGGGCGGATGCGGCCGACATAGGTTCGTAGCGTGTCGAGCAGCAGCGACTGCTGGGCGGTCGAGAGATCGCCGTGGCGGATACCCGCATACGCCATCTCGAAGTTGTCGCGGAAGGCGGCGGTGAAGACCTCGCCGGGCAGCTCGGTGGCCAGGATGGTCCGGCCGCGCTGCTCCGGTGTCAGCGCGCGCACGAGGGCCAGACCCTGCGCCTCCTCGGTCGCGAAGACCCGGGTGCCGGCGTAGGGCCCGTCCTCGGCCGCCACCGGCTCCGAGCCCATGAACATGGGAGTCATGACGACCTGGTCGCCGAGGACGAAGCAGTTGACGATCAGGTGGTGACCGTCGATCTGCCAGCCCCACGGCGCGTCGGCCGACGGCGTGCCCATCACGCTCAGCCAGTAGAGCCACTCGCCGTACTCGGCCACGCTTCCGGTCAGGCCCCGCACGAGGTCGTTCAGTCGCATGACGTCCCGCGCGGTCTGGAACCCGTCGGCGCTGAGGCTCGCGCGTAGTAGCGCCAGCGCGTGATCGCGTTGGACCGGGGTCAGCTCGTCCAGCGGCACCCCATGACGCATGACGTACGGATGGATATTGCTCCAGCGGCGCCAGGCGTCGCTGTCGATGCTGAACCGCGCCCGGTCTCGCTGCTCCGGACCGAGCGCGGCCAGGAATGCCTCGGCGGCGTCCTGGAGGGGCCGCGTGGAGACGCCGGTCTTCTGGATGGCGAAGAGCCCGGGCGCCGGGGCGCCGTCCGCGGTGACGCCGCGGAACGGCTCGGCGACCAGTCGCTCGCCGGTCTCGGCATAGCGTTGCAGGTTCGGGGGAAGCTCGATCGCTCGGGAGCGCGCAGAGACCGGGACTCGCTGCCGGAGCCGAAGCGCGCTCGGAGTCGTCGCCATCGATATTCGACCCGACCGACCGGTCGGCCGGAGCGAGGCGGCAACGGCGTCCGCCGCCCGCTCCGGCCGTGGCCGTCAGTGCTTGGTGTTCTGGCCCACGAAGGCCTGCACGCGCTTCCAGGCGTCGGCGGAGGCGTCGGCGAACTCGGTGAACTTGCGGTCGAAGAAGCTGTGGGGGGCGCCGGGGTACACGGTGGCGTCGTGCTTGACGTTGGCCTTGGCGCAGGCCGACCCGAAGGCCTCGACATCGGCCGGCGGGATGCCTTCGTCGGCGCCGCCGAAGATCGACAGGACCGGCGAACGGTACCGGTCGACCGCGTCGATCGGCTTCGGACGATCGGGCCAGCGCTTGAGGCCGAGTGGCCAGCCGTAGAACCCGATGACCCCGGCGTAGCCGAGCCCACTGGCCGCCTGCAGATACGAGATCGCGCCGCCGAAGCAGAAGCCGACCGAGAAGACCGAGCGCACCTGGCCGCCGTCGGGGCCGCGCAGGTGGGCAACGGCGGCGGCGATGTCGGCCTGGAGCTGATCAGGCTTGGTCAGCGGCACCTGGCTCATGAAGTCGAACTTGTCGCTGCGGTCCTCGGTCTGGGCGGTGCGCGCGAAGAAGTCGATGGCCACCGCGTCCACGCCCACCTCGGCGAAGCGGTCGGCCAGCTCCTTGTAGTACGCGTGCAGACCGCGCACGTCGGGGATGACCACCATGCCGGCGCCAGTGGGCTTGGCGGCGCGCGCGGCATAGGCCATGAACCGGGTGCCGTCCGCGGACGCCAGCTTCAGCTCGCGGCCGCCGGCCGAGCCCCCCGCGATCGGCGTGATGGGCGGGCGAGAATCATTGTCCACGCACATGGGAGTCCTCCCGCGAACAGGATGATTGCACTGTAGTCCCGGGATGGCTCCACGGCAACTGGTGCGAGGTGGGCGCGCGTGAGCTGCTCGCGCGGGGCCATGCGAGCCCGGTGCAGGCGCGACTTGACGGAGGGGACCGAGTCATCGAGCACCAGGGGCGTCTCCTCGCTCGACAGCTCCGACACGTCACGGAGGATCAGCACCGCCCGGTAGTCCACGTCGATGTCAAATCTGTGGGATGCTGTCACCAGGCGTCGTGAGCTTTGAACCCCCGAGAGGAGTACCGACATGGCCGAGGATTTCGAGTACGTGTCGCACGCGCGCCTGGAGTTCCGCGACGGCTACCGCCGCGCATTCCTGGGTGAGGTCGCGGAGCCGGTGACGTACGGCGTGCAGGGCAAGCTGCGCGAGTACTACGGCGCCAAGGAGGGCCCGCCTATCGCCTCCACGCTGGACCACATCGTGGCCGCCGTCGCCGGCTGAATGTACGGCACGCTTCACGGCGCCCTGGCAGGGCGCAAGATCCAGTTCGATCGCGACACCTACGCCGCCACCGTCGACGGCCGGATCTCGGGCATCGGCAAGACCATCCGCATCAAGTCGATCCACGTGCACTACGACGTCCGCCTCCCCGCCGACGCCGAGGAGGCCGCTCGCCGCGCCATGGCCGTGCACGTCCAGGGTTGTCCCGCGCACCAGAGCGTCAAGGACGCCATCCGGATCACCTGGGACGCCACGCTGCACCTGGGCGACCGCACCGTCGCCGTCCGGGAGGAGAGCGATGGCGCTACCGCCTAGGGACTTCGCCAGCCGTGGCGCGCGCACCCGACGGCGTGACTGACGCGAGATTCCAGGATCTCGAGGCCTTCGCCTTCGACGCCTACGGCACGCTGTTCGACGTGCTGTCGGTCACCGACCTGTGCGAGCAGCTGTTCCCGGGCCGGGGCGCGGCCCTGGCCCAGCTGTGGCGCCTGAAGCAGCTGCAGTACAGCACGCTGCGCAGCCTGATGGGCCGCCACCGGGACTTCTGGCAGCTCACCGAGGACGGGCTCGCCTATGCCTGCTCGAGCCTCGGCCTGGCGCTGACGTCCGAGGCCCGGGGCCGCCTGCTGGAGGCCTACCTCACCCTGGCGGCGTTCCCGGACGTGAAGCCCGCGCTGGAGGCGCTGAAGGCGCTGGGCTTCCGACTGGCCGTCCTCTCCAATGGCGAGCCCCGGATGCTGGAGGCGGCCGCGCGCAGCGCCGGGATCCTCACGCTCCTCGATCACGTCATCAGCGTCGAGGAGGTCAAGATCTTCAAACCGAGCCCCCGCGTCTACAACCTGGCGCCGGAGCGGTTGAAGGTCGGCAACGCGGCGCTCGGCTTCGTGTCGTCGAACTCCTGGGATGCCGCCGGCGCTGCGTCGGCGGGGCTCCGGACCTTCTGGATCCAGCGCAGCGTTGCCGAGCCGCCCGAGGAGCTCGGGTTCGGCGCCGAGCGGGTCGTGCACTCGCTCACCGACCTGGTTCCGCTCGCCCGCCGCTGAGGCGGCTCGATCCGGCCGGCTCGGTCACGAACGCCGAGCAGGGGTCAGCCACGAGGATGCGCGGGTGCCTCCGAGATCTCGTGGCCTTTACTGGCGCTTCACCAGGAAGTGCGTCCGCCGGTTCTTGGCCCAGCAGTCCTCGGTTGCCTCCTTGCATTGCGGCCGCTCCTCGCCGTAGCTGACGATCGTGATGCGTCGAGCCGACACCCCCTGCGCCACCAGGTAGTTCAGCGTGGCGTGGGCGCGTCGCTCTCCGAGCGTGAGGTTGTACTCGCTGGTGCCGCGCTCGTCGCAATGACCCTCGATCAGGAGCATGTTGCCGGCGTTGGCCATCAGCCAGGCGGCGTTGCGGTCGAGGATCTTGGCGCTGTCGGGGCGGATGGTGTACCGGTCGAAGTCGAAATGGACGTCGCGCAGGTCGGCCGCCGGCTGGTAGTCGCCCGGCGCGGGGCGGGCCGGGGTCGGCGTGGTCGTCCCGTCAGAGCTTCCGCCCGGCGTGGTGGCACCGCTGGCACTGTCGGCCGGTTTCGTCGTTGCCGAGGTCGTCGTCTGGGACCCCGCCGCCGCATCCGTGGACGGCGTGGTCGTGGCCGCTCCAATCGGCGGTGAGACCGCCGAGGTCGTCGCAGTGGGCCGCTGGGCACAGCCGCACGCCAGCCCCGCGACGACGAGCGTCGTCAGCACCAGTGCCTGTCCGTTCATCACTTCGCCTTTCCCGTCCCGATCGGGGACGGCATCTTGCCTCGGGTTGACTGTCTGATGAGTCGGGTCAGGGTGGACACGAGCTGGGGACCATCGGTGGTGAGCTCGGTGAGGGAGTACATCGCTACCTGACGGAGGACGCGCTCGCCAGCTGGCCGCAGGCCGACGACCACCTCGCGGCGGTCCCTGCCCTCGCGCCGGCGCTGGACCAGTCCGCGCCCGGCCAGCCGGTCGACGAGCTGCACCGCGGCGTGGTGGCGGATCTGCAACCGCTCAGCGAGGACGCCGATCGTCGTCGGCACGCGGCCCGTCAGCCCCTTGATCTGTAGCAGGAGCAGGTACTGCTGGGGCTCGATCCCGACACCCCGCGCGACCTCCTCGCGGGCTCGGAGGAAGCGGCGGAGCCGGTACCGCAGATCGGCCAGGGTCTCGTAGTCGAGGGCGCCGGCGGCGGCGGGGAGCGGGGGCATCGAGCCGATCATATATCACTTCGTGATAAGCTGCCGGGCCATGGAGTTGACCCCCTCGCGACGGCGCCCGCCGTGGCGAGCGTGGCTGGGGACGGTCGTGGTCCTCGTCGTGTTCGGACTGGTGACCCTGGCCTGGATCCGGGACGTCCCCGACGCGTCGGTCGAGCTGCGGGCCGACATGTTCCTGCTCCTGGTGTTGATGGTGGCCGTGCTCGGTTACACGCTGGAGGGGGGCGGCTCCGAGCCGTAGTTCCGTGTCCCGTCAGGGTTCGACGGGCACGTCGAATCGGGTGTTGCTGGTCGTGATGCGGACCCGAAGGTCCCGCAGGGTGCGGCCGGGAGGAAGAACGGCGCGGTAGGTTCCCGGCTCGGGGCCGGGATCGAGCGGGATGGTGTTTCCGCCGCCGTCGCCGATGTGATCCACGAGCGAGGCCTCGGCGCCGACCAGGGGCCGTCCCTCGGTGTCCGAGATGCGCACCACGTAGGTTCCACCCGTGCCCGAGGATGTCGCCGGACTGCGAATCAATGCGACCCGTGGTAGGCCGGGGAATGTCGGTGATTCCGCGATCGGGCGGTCCGCTCTGGTCGACGGCTGGGTGGGCGCCGGCGGCTCCGCCTGACGCCGAGGCTGAGCGCCCGCTTCGGGCGCCGGCTGGGGCGTCCGGCGAGTCGGCAACTCCGGTCGAGGCGTGGCGATGCGGCTGACTTCCGGCGGCGGGGGCGCAGGCGCCGCGCTGCGGACACGCGCGGGTTCGGCCGCGGCGCTGCCGGCGGGCTCGGGTCCACGGGCGGGCTCGATTACAGACGAGGAGATGGCCGGCGCAGGCTTGTCGGTCGATGCGTCGGGAGCCGGAGCTGGAGTCTCCAGCGGCCGGTTGACGGTCGATAGCCGCCGGGGGTCGGTCGGAAGCTTGAAGGCCTCGATCGCCTCTCCGATGAACAGGATGGCCAGGACGGTGATCACGGCCACCACTCCCGTGACCAGCCATATCGTGCGGGACCCGACATGCCGCGGCTTGTCGAGGTCATCACCGAACCGTGTGTCCCGCTGCCTCGGCCTCGGGATTCTCGGGCGGGTCATGTGGGGGTTCGCCATCTGGAGATCCGACATGCGCGGACGCCTCTCACTGAGCCGTCGCCGCTCGGCGACGTCCGCGCCGGCACCGAATCCGCCGAGGCCGGCATCGTCGAGTGACTCGTCACGAGCTTCATCGGCGAACAGCCTCTGCACCGCAGGATTCGGTACCCGCCGGCTCGGGACACGCGAGGGAAGAGGGTCGACGGGGGTCTCGATGGGGATGGCGGGTCCTGGGGATTGCGCCGGGGCCGATCCGCTCGCGGACTCCGGCACGAGGCCGGCATCGTCGAGTGACTCGTCACGAGGTTCGTCGGCGAACAGCCTCTGCATCGCAGGATTCGGTACCCGCCGGCTCGGGACATGCGAGGAAAGAGGGTCGACGGGCGCGTCGCGCTGGCCCGCGTGGTCGTCACGCTCCTCCTCGGAAGTCGGGACGGGCGTCTCGATGCGGATGACAGGTCCTGGGGATTCCGCCGGGGCCGAGACGCTCGCGGACTCCGGCACGATGACGAAGCCGTCGACAATCAGCGCGAGGTCGAGGTGCGGGTGACGCCGGCGCTCGCCGCCTGGACGGGGCGGGACCGGGGCCTCGGTGGAGGATCGACTCCGGCGGCGGTCCAGGACGATCTTGAGCTCGTCCTGCGGGCTCAGGGTCTGGCGGAGCGCGACCATGAGATCGGCCCATCGGAGCACGCGCTCATGCGAGACGATGCAGAGCCGAGGCGAACTTCCAACGTCCGGCAAGGTCGTCCCCCTAATGCGGGTGAATTTTGACCGCCCGGGCAGTCTATCAGGCCATCAGGACTCTGGTGCTCACGCCCAAGGCAATAATAACGCAATCAGGCCGACGGGACCGGAGCAACCGATCCGCCAGCCAGCGACTCGTGGGCGGTAGCCTCGGGGACGGGTCCGGTCAGGCGGGCGTTTGCCGCTGCGCGACCCGGCGCGGCGTGACCGGCGGCGCGACCGCGCGATCCTGCTCCGGGCTCTGCTTGCCGAGCTCCATCATGGCCGGGCGCCCGTTCGGATATGAGGGGACGTAGCTCGGTACCAGCTCGCTGACTCGGGCCAGGAACTCCTCGATGTGACCTTCCATGGCGAGCCGCTCGATCTCCACCACGAGCTTGTCGATCTCGGCCAGCGGCCGCACGCGCTGCCGCAGGGCGATCAGCCGGGGGTGACCCGAGGGCCCGACCTCGTCAGTCTCGTCCCAGAGAGCCTCGTGTAGCTTCTCGCCCGGCCGCAGCCCGATGACCTGTTGGGTGACGGTCGTCGGTTGCAGGCCGAGGGCGGTGACCAGGTCGTTGGCGAGCTCGGTGATCTTGACGGGCTCGCCCATGTCCAGCACCAGGGCGTCGGCTGTCGTCTCCAGCATGACGCTCTCGAGCACCAGTGCCACCGCCTCCTGGGTGGTCATGAAGAAGCGCGACACCTCCGGATGGGTGATGGTGATCGCTGAGCTGTTCTCGATCTGCCGCTGGAAGAGCGGCAGCGCGCTGCCAGAGCTGCCCAGCACGTTGCCGAACCGGACCACCCGGAAAGCGGTCCCCGACTCGCTCTCGGGCAGCGCGCGCTGGCGGGCGTTCATCGCTATCATGTAGAGCTCGCAGATCCGCTTCGTCGCGCCCATCAGGTTGGTGGCGTTCACGGCCTTGTCGGTGGAGATGAGCGTGAACTTGCCGATGCCATGCTCTGCCGCCAGGCGAGCGAGCCGGATGGTGCCGACCACGTTGTTCACAACCGCCTCGATCGGGTGACTCTCGAGCAGGGGCACGTGCTTGTAGGCGGCCGCGTGGAACACGATGTCGGGCTTGAAGTGATCGAACAGCTCGGCCATTCGAGCGACGTGCTTGACGTCGGCCAGCGCCGCGGTCAGCTTGGTCGGCGAGGGGTGAGCCTCCAGCTCGGTACCGATGTCGAAAAGCACGTTCTCGACCCGGTCGATCATCAAGAGCGATCCGGCGCCGAGCGCCGTGAGCTGGCGGCACAGCTCGGAGCCGATCGACCCGCCGGCCCCGGTGACCACGACGCGCTTGTCACGGAGGAAGGCGGCCACCCGCTCGGAGTCGAGGGACATCGCAGGCCGCCGCAACAGCTCGTTCAGGTCGACCTTGCGCAGGTAGCGGAGGTTGCCCTCGCCACGGATCAGCTGCCCCACCGAGGGCATCGTCTTGAACTCGAGGCCGGCCTTCATGCAGCTCTCGCCGATCCGCCGCAGGTCCGCCAGCCCGAGCTCGGGGATGGCCACGATCGCCTCGTCGAGGCGGTGCTTGCCGGCGAGCTCGGCGAGCTGCGTCGTGGTGCCGAGGACGGGAATCGTCCGCAGGGTCGCGCTCTGGAGCCGTGGATCGTCGTCGACGAACCCGGCAATCTCATAGCCCAGGGGACGGGTGCGCAGGATTTCCTGGGCGATGGACTGGCCGGAGGATCCCGCGCCCACGATGACGACGCGCCGGCGGTCTCGCACCCACGGCATGCGCTTCGATCGAGCCACGATCGTGCGCACCGCCAGCCGGGCTCCCCCCATGATGACCATGGCGAGAATCGGCGTGAGCAGGAGGACAGAGCGCGGGTAGGGCGATCGAATGAGATAGAGCAAGGCCCCGGCGATCACGCCCCCCAGCCCGCAGGCGCCGAGGAGCTTCCAGAAGTCCTCGACGCTCACGTACCGCCAGATGCCGCGGTGTGTGCGCGTCACGATGAACGCGATCGCGTACGACAGGACGACGAGGGGGAGTCCGTACAGGAGCGTTTCCATGTGGCCCACCGACGGCATCCCCTCGAAGCGCAGGAGATACGCCGCGTAGGTCACGGCGGCGACGATCAGGCAATCGACGCCGAGCCGGGTCAGGACCAGCTGGGACCGCGTGAGGCTCCGGTGGGCCAGCACGAACGGGGTCTGGAACAGGTAGGAGAGGTCGAGTCCGAACGACCGGGCCCGGACATACGCGGCGTCGGTCTGGACGTGCTGTGGAAGGATGTGCGCCACGTAGTGCTGCTCGGGGTCCACTCCCACCGGAGTCCGGAGCTCCTCTTCCAGCCAGGCGAGCTGGCTGGGGCCCGTGAGCCCGGGGCGTACGTCGAGAATTGCGCGCTGCTCCGGGGTGTAGTGCTCGACGATGGACGGGGCCTGGGGGCGTGGCCCGACGAGGCTCATGTCACCGAGGAGCACGTTCAGGAACTGGGGCAGCTCCTGGAGGCGTAGGAGGCGGAACGCGTGGGATGTCCCGGTGATCCAGGGACCTTCACCGGGAGTGACAGGCGAGCCCGGACGGGACTTCCGGTCAATGGCACGGAATCGGTACAGGCGGAAGCGTCGCCCCCCCATTCCGACCCGGAGTGTCGTTTGGAGCACCGGCCCGGGCGAACTGCACTTGATGGCCAGTACGGCGGCCAGCAGCACCGGCGATAGCACCACCAGGGCCAGCACCGCACCCACGACATCGATCGCGCGCTTGAGGTCTGTTTCCTCGCGTATTCATTTCGAAGCCTATCCGCGCTTCCGCGTCACGATCCCGCCCTTCTCACGTCGTCCCTCTGTTGGAGCCGCCCGCTGCACGGTGGCTCGGGGCCGAAGCGTAAGGGAGGACCGATGCGCTGCCAATGTACCAGGCGATACACGTTATATCGCCAGATATATGTGGCCTACGGAACGATGATGATGTCCCCGGGACGGAGAACCGGGTTATCCCCCTCTCCGTTGATCACCTTGTTGTAGTTGACCGCGATCCGGTTCTGCTGGGTGCCTTCCATCCGGATCACGACGAGGCGCGTCCGCGCCGCGAACTGGTTGAAGCCTCCGGCCAGGGCCAGAACGTCTAGCACCGTCGTGCGGCTCTTGAGGTCGTACCGCGCAGGGCGCAGGACCTCGCCGATCACCGCGACCTTGAAGCTCTTGACCTCGTTGACGATGACCGAGACGGCCGGGGACGGAACGAACTCGGTGAGCTTCTGAGCGATCAGGTCCCGTAGCTCCATGGGCGTCAATCCGGCGGCCCTGACGTCGTCGAGGAGGGGCAGGGAGATCATCCCGTCCGGCCTCACGGGGACGATGCGGCTCATGGCGTCGTTCTTCCAGACGCTGATCGAGAGGACGTCTTCCGGCCCGATCCGGTAATCGTCCAGGTTTCCCGCATCCTTGGGCGTGGGCGCCGCCGGGGGCTTGGGCGCGGGCGCGGCGGGCCGCGCGGGCGCCTGGGCCAAGGCGGACACGGGCAACATGGCCAGAAGCGTCAACAGCACGAAGACAAGCGTGAACATCGACCTGTGTTTCATGACTGGCTCCCTCCGCCAGGGGATGAGGCGTCTTGTGGGGTGATTGTACGGGCGTAACGTATCAGGCGCCACACGTCGCGACGGCCCTGGGGTGGGCGGACGATCCGGTCCCGACGACTAGTAGAACGTTATCGGGAACGCGTACTGGACACCGAGGAACACACGGTTCTGGTCGATGTTCTCGGTATTGCTCGAGTTCCGCTCGGTGCGCTCGTGGTAGTACGTGTAGGAACCGATGAGGGCGAGGGAAGGTGTGAGCTGATAGGTCGCCCGGAGGTTGATGGTGAAGACGTCGGATTGGCGGTCGTCGTTGCGGCTGTCGGTCCCCCGGTCCTCGAAGTCCGCCATCGAATAGCGTGGAGTGAGCTCGAAGAGCAGTCCGCGCATGAGGCGGTTGGCCTCGAGCGTCACATAAACCGACTGCGTGTCGGCAATCCCGAACGTGCTGGCCGTCACCGTCCGGTCGTAGCCGGCCCGGAGCGAACCGAAGCTGAAGAGCTGGGTCACGCGGGCCGAGATGGTTGGGTCGACGTCTGTTTTGTCGTCGCGGGTGAGGAAGGACGGGCCGGCGCTGAGGCCCGCCCTGAGCGTCTGAGTGAACTGGTAGTCGAACCCGATACGGGGCCGCTGGGTGTATGCATCCGACTCGCCCTGCACAGTCAGATAGGCGCTCTCGAAATCCGCGGTGCCGGTGAGCCGGGGCGTGAATTGATGATCCGCCCCGACCAGCAGGCGGAAGGTATCCGAATCGCGCCTGTCTGTATCGCCACTGAAGTCCAGGTGCGTCTGCGAGACCGACGCCCGGAGCAGCGTGAGCTCGGTGATCTGGTGCTGGACGCCCAGCGTGAAGGTGTTCCGCAGGCTGTTCCCGCGCCCCGAAGAAACGGCACTCGTGGTCACGAGGCTGGAGTCTTCATCAAAGATGAATCGTTCTCTCAGGAGCAGCCGGGTGCGTGGGCTCAAGATGTAGAAGCCGTCGGCGAAGGCCGCATGCCGGTTCAACCCGCTGAAATCGCCTTCCTTGGCAAAGATCTCGGCTGTGGTGTTGTAGCCGGCGAGGAGGCGGTACTCCGGGCGTTGCATGCTCAGCGTTACGCCGGGGCTAAGACCCAGGATGAAGTCCGATCGCCGCGAACTCGACTCCTTGTCGATGTTGTCGTTGTATTCACCGGAGAGCGTGAACGTCGGAGTGACCGTGATCCAGCCCCGGGGGACCGGGGGATTGAAGAGGTCGGGCCCGAGGAAAGTCGGCGGTACCGTCAGAGTCGGCGTGTCGGCGAGCACCGGATCATCGGGGACGACGCCTCCCGCCGAGCCCGTGTCGCGCGGCGCCGGTGCGACCGGAGGCGCTTCGGTCGTGGGTGCCTGCTCCTGGCCGGGCGGCTGCGGTTGCCCGGGGAGGCCGGGCTGCTGCGGTTGAGCTGGGGCGCCGGGCTGCTGCGGCGCGGCGGGGCTGCCGGGTTGGGTAGGCGCCGGCTGCGAGGGCGGCGCCGCCGGCTGCTGAGCGGACGCCACGCTGGTCGCCGCCAAAAGCAACAAAATCATCGCTGCCAACCTGCCGTTGCCTATCGTATTCACGGATATCGGATGTATCACGGCTCTGGTCCTCCGGGCAAATATCAACGATGCGTGGCCGGCTTGCCGCTGTGGGCTCCCACCAAGGCCTTCCAACACGGTAGCGCACTGGGCGGGCGCCAGCTTCGGCGGGCTCCCGTTCGCAACCTGGTTACCAGGCTCTATATATCTGAAATCGCTGTATAAATTACGCTGTGGCAGGGCGAGATCAGGAAGAGACTCTGCTTGACAGCAGCCGTCGCCGGGGCTACACGTGTCTCGCCGGGGGTCTCCCGCGTTCCCGGCGGCCGAGACCCCTGCCTAAGCGGCGTCTATGTCCGATTGCATATTGGCAATCCGGTAGGTGTCCCATACCGTCGGAGGCATTCAGCATGGTCAGAACAGTCCGTAGCGAGGAGGGTCTAGCCTAATGGAGCACTCTGTGCCCTTCCACCGTCCCTCCATCGGAGAGGAAGAGATCGCCGAGGTCGTCGACAGCCTCCGGTCCGGCTGGCTGACGACCGGGCCCAAGGTCGACCGATTCCAGCAGCAATTCGCGGCGGCGGTCGGTGCTCGCCACGCGGTGGCCCTCAACTCGGCCACGGCGGCGCTTCATCTGGCGCTGGAAGCCGTCGGCGTCAGGGAGGGGGACGAGGTCATCATCCCCGCCTACACGTTCACCGCCACCGGCGAGGTGGTCACCTATCTGCGGGCCCGTCCGGTCCTGGTCGACAGCCGTGCCGACACGCTGAACATCGACGTCAGTACCATCGAGCCGCAACTGACGAGCCGGACGAAGGCCATCATCCCCGTCCACATCGGGGGCCAGACCTGCGACATGGAGCCGATCCTCGAGCTCGCCCGGGCCCGAGGTCTCGCCGTCGTCGAGGACGCGGCCCATGCGCTGCCGGCGAGCTACAAGGGGCGACCGGTCGGAACAATCGGGGACGTGACGGCCTTCAGCTTCTACGCCACCAAGACGATCACGACCGGTGAAGGCGGCATGGTGACGACCGAGCGAGACGACTACGCGGCTCGCATGAAGCTGATGAGCCTGCACGGCCTGAGTGGTGACGCCTGGAACCGTTACTCCGCGCGCGGGCACTGGTTCTACGAGGTCGTCGACTTCGGCTTCAAGTACAACATGACCGATCCGGCGGCGGCGCTGGGGCTTCGCCAGCTGGAGCGCATGTCGACCTTCCAGCAGCGTCGCGAGCAGATCGCGCGCCGGTACACCGACAGCTTCAGCGAGCTCGATACCTGCTTCGTTCCGCGCGACGCGGGGTACGGCATGCACGCCTGGCACCTCTACATCCTCGAGGTGAACCTCGAGGCGCTCGCGATTGGCCGGAACGACTTCATCGAGCGGCTGCGACAGAAGGGCGTTGGCACTTCCGTGCACTTCATTCCCTTGAACCTGCACCCGGTCTACCAGAGAGCCTTCGGGTACAAGCCGGGACAGTTCCCGGTCGCGGAAGCCGTGTTCGAGCGGACGTGCTCGCTACCGATCTACCCCGGGATGACGGACCGCGACGTTGACCACGTGATCGAGGCCGTGCGAACGACCCTGGGCGAGTCGCGCCGCTGACACGATGACCAAGCGGCTGTTCGACGTCTGCGGCGGCCGTGCTGGGCTTGCTCGTGTCATGGCCGGTGCTCCTAGTCGTTGCCATGGCGGTGAAGCTCGACTCCGCCGGGCCCGTGCTGTTCACCCCGGTCCGGGTGGGCCGCGGGCACCGGCCGTTCCGCGTCTTCAAGTTCCGCTCGATGTTCGTGGACTCCGACAAGGGGTCGGCCATCACCAGCGGCGTCGATCCCCGGGTCACACGAATCGGCCGCATCATCAGGCCTCTGCGCATCGACGAGTTGCCCCAGCTCCTGAACGTTCTCATCGGCGACATGAGCCTCGTGGGCCCGCGGCCCGAGGCGCCGTCGATCGTGGAGCGATACACGGCGGAGCAGCGGGAGGTTCTGACGGTCCGACCGGGAATCACGGGACCGACGCAACTGGACTCGCTCGACGAGGCGGCCCGGCTCCCCGCGGATGCGGAGCCGACGGAGTACTACGTGAGGCATCTCCTGCCGGAGAAGCTCGCAGGAGACCTGCACTACGTCAGGACGCGGACGTTCGCCGGCGACATTCGAATTCTGCTGTGGACTCCCGTCTGCCTGGCGTACTTCATGCTGGCCGACTGCGTCTTCGGCCGACTGCTCAAGGTTACCGGGCGAACGCCTGCGTGAACGGCGCGGTCGCTATGGCGCCGCGCCGTTCACGCGCTCTCGGGGAAGTAGCGCTAGCGGCGGCAGGCCGGCGGGATCGTCCCCAGCAGTGTCTCGATGTCCGCCGTTACGTCAGTCGCGGTGCGTGCTGGCCCGGCCACCCACGCATGTCGGGCACGGCCCCGCGTATGGCACCGGCCGACGCCGTGGCGGCCTTGATGCGGTCGTTCATCGGCCACGGCCAGAGCGGTGTCGTCGTGCCCCAGCGATAGCAGAGGTTCGCGCCCGTGCTCGTCGCCGTCCACGGGCTCTGGACGGCGTGCGATCGAGGTGCCGACGGACTCCTTCATCGTCGTCCAGTCGCGGTGGAAGACGTCGCCCCGGCCCACGAATGGAGGTGATATTCGTGGCGACGTTGTTGACGACAGGATCTTCGCAGCTGGCCGCCTTGACGGCGCAGTTCTGGGGCTTGCGGCTCAGCGAGATCCCGAGGAGGTCATTGAAGCGCGGATGGGCGGGGTCCATGACGGAGACGACGTGCTGGAGCGTGATGCTGGAGGATCCGAAGATCCAGAGGCGCTGGGAACACCCCACCCGGCGCGCCTCCGACGGCCGTGGTCGGCAGTCGATCGGTCGCCTTCGTGTAGACGATGCTGCCGCGAAGGTTGATGTTGGCGTGCTTGGGCGCGGGGCCGTCGATGCGATCGACGGTGAGGATGCCGCCGGGGGCATAGGGCGTTGAAGTTGGTCATGGCGTCGCCGTCGGAGACGTTCGTGTACGTCTGCGGCATCGACTCGCCGGACCAGGTGACCAGCACGTTCTCGAAGGTCGCGCCCAGTGCTGTTGTAGGTCATCGTCACGCCAAGCGGACCGCCGATGCGTTGACCCTTCCCAGCGGAACCAGCAGCGACGATACGTGTTGCCGGTCGATCCCTGTCCCGCCCCTGCGATCTTCCGGCGCCGCGCCAAAGACCGCGCAGTCCTCGTAGGTATTGTAGGAGCTGTTGGCGTAGTGCGAGATGACGGCATTGTTCTTGTCGATGTGCGCATCCCACGCGACGAACCGGCGCAGGACGTTGTGGTTGGAGCCGTTGGTCAGGCGGATGACGCCATCGGCGGCCCCGTTCTTGGCGTTGAAGCCCTCGAGCACCCACCAGCTATTGTCGCTGAAGGACACGGGTTGACGTACAAACTGCCCGTCGATCGTCACGCCGCCGTCGTTGAGCGCGCGGATCGTGATGGGGTTGCCGCTGGTGCCGCTCAGGCCGCGCGGCGTCAGTGCCGGGGTCGATCATGGACGCGGCGCCCTGATAGAGGCCGTCGAGCAGGCACAGCGTCTTACCCGGGCGCCGCCACGGCCCAGAAGTTCGCGATCCGGAAGGGGGTCGAGGCGGACAGGCCATTGCCCGTTCCATTGGGCGAGGCGTAGTAGTGGCAGCCGGCCTGCGTCTGAGTGGGCGCGCTCGAGACACCGAGCGTCGTGGTCGTCGTGTTGTTCGCCGTGCTCGTCTCCGGGTCCGGCGTCGTGGCCGTCGGCAAGCGACCGTATAGGTCCCGGTCAGCGTTGGGGCGGTCAGCGTCGTGGCCACCGTGCCGGAGGCCCCGGCCGCCAGCGTGCCGACGTTGATGCTCGCGGCCTGCGATATCGTTGCCCCGGACACCAGCGAAATGGTCACCGCCACGGACTGGGCCGTCGCCGTGCCGCGGTTGGCGACCGTGAGCTGGAGCGGGGTCGTGCCGCCGGCGTTCACGGTGGCGCTTGCCGAGCTTAAGGGCGCTCGGAACAATGTCGGCTTTCGGCGTCGGCGCGGGAGCGGGCGCTGGAGCTGGTGCGGGCGCCGGGGCCTGGGCGGGTGGCTGGGCCGGAGCAGGCGCGGGGCTCGGAGCAGTCCGCCGCGCCGGAACAGGTTTTGGTGCCGGGCCGGCTGCCGGAGGCGCCGGAGGTGCCGGAGGTTTCGGAGCCGGGGCGAGGCGGCGGTGTCGCCTCGAACGCGCCGACATCATGGGTGAGCCCCTGGGGCCGCGGCGCCCCGTCGACGTCTTTGGTCACCGCGGCGATCCTCACGCCTCCATCAATGGCCGGGCTACCGGAGCGGACGCGGAAATCGAAGCGGCCAGCATCGACGAACTTGGGATCAGCCGTGATGTTGTGGCTCAGCGTCGTGGAGCGCCCGGACGTTCCGGATATCGGACGCATTGGCATGGACGATGTTGTTGACGACTTCGGCGGCGGTGCTGCCGGCGCCGACATAGAGGCCGTAGCCGCCATTGCGATAGATCGGTGTTGTTGACCACACGGGCCCCGTCGGCGGCGTAGTCGACTCTCAGGCCCATGGCGTCGATTGTGATGGATGAGATTGTTGTAGAAGATGTGACGAGAGCCTCGGCCGAGCACGCTACCACCCCAGTTGCGAGCGATCTCGTTGTTGCGTATCACGTTGCCGTGGACCGAGCCGGGCTCCTTGAATACCAGGACGCCGTAGTAGACGTTGTCGTGGATGGCGCGACTGCTCGACCAGATTGTTATCGGAGGCCAGGTAGAAGCCGTGTCCCGCGCGGCTACCGTCGGCTTCGACGTTGCCGTGGCCATGGACCGAGAGGCGGATGAATTCGTTGGAGTGGGCGAACTCTGTGGTGAAGATGCCGGCCACCGGGCTGTTCTTGATCTCGGTGTCGATGAGGCGGATGTGGTGCGCGGCGGTCCCCGGCGTTCCGTTGCCCAGTGATCTTGACTGCTTCGTAGGTCACGTTACTGGCGTCGATCGTGAGACCGGAAATGACGATGTAGGCTTGGTGCGCGCCCTGGAAGCGAAGAGCGAATTTGCTTCCCCGTGGGGGCTTCACCACCACCTTGTGGCCGGGAAGGCCGCGACGGTGACGGGTTGGCTCCACGACTGCCCTCCGGGGATCGTGTCGATGAGGGCCTCGGCGTAAATACCGCCCTTGATATAGAGGATGGAGCCCGGGGTCAGACACGCTGACGCCCTTGCGGAGGGTACGGAACGGCTCGCCTTTCGTTCCCTGGATGCGAGTCGTTGCCAGTTGGTGGCGACGTAGTAGGAACGGGCGCCGCCACCGTCGATGCGGTGGCGTCCGGTCGGGGGCGCCAGCGCCAGAAGAGACAAGCAAGCCGAGTACCGTTGCGACGACAGTGGGCGAGAAGCGGGCCAATAGAGGCCTCCTCGCGGAGCCTTCCGAAGAGGCGACACAGCCCTCTTTCTTCGGTAACCCGGCCACCTGCCATCGCTGACAGGTCCGTGGTTTTGCGCCCCGGGCTCACGCCCGGTTTGCCTTTGTCGGAAAGATTCCTCCGCTGCGCGCTTCTCGCACTGAGCAATGGCCTTGCCAGACGCAAGCAGCGGCTAAGCATCGATGGTGAAAGCAATCGTATGAGGAACAGCCTCGAAGGCCCGTCCCGCTTTTGACAGGGAGGGCGGGGCCGGCTGTCAGAACACTGACGCCCCCGACTGATTGTGCGGGACGAGTATTCAACAACAGGTATGAGGTTCTTGGTGGACACCCCAGGTCTGCCCTACAGTGGTAAGAGCCTGGCTCAGGTAGGGGCCTGGCTCGCTACCCGCACGACCTACGACGTTTGCTCGAGCGCTGTGGTGTGGCGGGCTGCGGTCTTGAGGACACTCCCGCAGAAGAGTGGCTAACGCCGGCAAGATGCCGGGATCTTTCCCAACAGGGTCTCGATGTCGACGGTTACATCGGTGGCGGTGCGCGCGGCGCGGCCACCGACACACGTCGAGCATGGTCCAGAGTACGCGCCGGCCGCCGCCGTGGCCGCCTTGATGCGCTCGTTCATCGGCCACGGCCACAGGGGTATCGTCGTGTCCCAGCGGTAGCAGAGGCTTGCCCCAGTTCCCGTCGTCGACCAAGGATTCTGCACGGCAGCCAACGATGTGCCGACCGACTCCTTGGTCACCGTCCAGTCAGAGTGGAAGACGTCACCCCGGCGACCGCGAATGGACGTGATATTTGCGGCAACGTTGCTAACGACCGGATCTTCGCAGTGGCCGCCTTTGAGGCGCAATTTTGAGGTTTGCGGTTCAGCGAGATTCCTGGGAGGTCGTCGAAGCGGGGATGGGCTGGGTCCATGACGGAGACGACGTGCTGGAGCGTGATGCTGGAGGATCCGAAAAGCCAGAGGCGTGGAATACGTTGCCCGGCGCGCCTCCGACAGCGGTGGTGGGTAGTCGATCGGTCGCTTTTGTGTAGACGATGCTGCCGCGTAGGTTGATGTTGGCGTGCTTAGGTGAAGTGCCGTCGATGCGATCGACCGAGAGAATGCCACCTGGGGCGTAGGGCTCGAAGTTCGCCATGGGTACCGCAGGCGAGACGTTCATGTAGCTCTGCGGCATCGACTCTCCGACCATGTGACCAGTACATTTTCAAGGATCGCCCCCGTGCTGTTGTAGGTCATCGTGACGCCGAGCGGACTACCGAAGATCGATCCCTCCCAGCGGAACCAGCAGCGACGATAGGTATTGCCGAGTGAGCGGTGACCGGCCCCCGCGATCTTCCGGGCTGTGCCGAACGCCGCGCAATCCTCGTAGGTATTGTAGGAGCTCCCCGTAGTGAAGAATGATGACATTGTTCTTGTCGATACGAGCATCCCACGCGACGAATCGGCGTAGCGTGTTGTGGCTAGAGCCATCCGTCAGGCGAATGACCCAGCCCCGGCCCCGTTCTTGGCATTGAATCCCTCGAGCACCCACCAGCTATTGCCTTGAGGTAAACGGGTTCACGTTCAAACTGCCCGTCGATCGTCGCCCCGCCGTCGTTGAGCGCGCGAACACGAACTCCATTTCGACCGGGCGCAACGTTGCCGGGTGAGATCATGTTGGCAGTGCCTTGATAGGTGCCGTCGAGGAGCGTGATGACGTCTCCTGGCGACGACGCCGCGATGGCTGTTTCGTTCGTGCATGGTGCGGCCTGCGTGCACCCCCTTCCGCTGCCGGACGGAGACGTGAATCTCTCCGCGGCGCTGGCGACACCGACTGAAAAGAGCATGACGAGCAGTGCCAATTCGAGGCGCGTCATCCACGACACCCCATCAGCTTCGTGTGAAGCTGCCGCTCGCTACTGTGAACGCGCGGCCAGCCGGATGTCATGTTGCTCCCACGTCGTACCGATCGATCTCGCGTCTGCTCGATGCCGTGAAGCACCGGAGCATCCTGGGGCGCTCGACCCGGGGAGCGTGAAGACGATCGAGCAGGTGCGATCAAACTCTGCGGCGACAGGATGTTGGACCATCGGATCGCAGTGTAGGCGATACGCCCGAGCGTCGCCGGTGGGCCTGCCGCGAGCCGGTTATCAAAGCCACCACATCGTCGCCGGCGCCGCGCAAGAGGGGCATCATCTCAGTACTTTCAGGAATGGTGCGCAAGCGGCACCGGCATAGGCCGAGCCGTTGACAGCAGCAGAGTGTCGGCCCCGTGTGTTTCATGACCCGGGCTCCGTCACACTCGTGACTGTGGCTCCATGACGCGAAGCACAGTGGCTCGCAAGCACTGAGGCGATGCGCTCGCCGGCGTGGCCATCCCACAGGGGCGGGCGTTTCCCCGCTGGACGCTCGCCATCGAGGATGCGCTGCACATGAACCTTCAGGCCGTCATAGTCGCTGCCGATCAGCCGGTTGGTCCCAAGGGACGTGGTCACGGGGCGTTCCGTATTCGAGCGTATGGTCAGGCAAGGTACCCCCAGGAACGTAGTCTCTTCCTGGATGCCGCCCGAGTCGGTGATGACCACGGCCGCATGCTTCTGCAGGGCCAGGAAATCGAGGTAGCCTGCGGGATCGATGAGGCAGAGCTGCCGGCTGTCCACGCCGATCCCGGCGGTGCGCAGCCGCTCGCGAGTGCGCGGGTGGACCGGAAAGATGACCGGAAGATCTCGAGAAATATCCGTCAGAGCGCTCGATCAGCCTGGCGAGCCGAGCGGGGTCGTCCACGTTCGATGGTCGGTGCAGCGTCACGACCGCATAGTTCTGTTCCAGCAGGATGTCGTCCGGAAGCCCGAGCGTGCGCGGCAACAGCGGCCAGCGCTGCCTCCGCCTTGTCCTGCAGGCGCAGGAGAGTGTCGATCATCACGTTTCCGACCCGGAAGATCCTGTCCGGTGAGACTCCCTCTCGAAGCAGGTTCTCGTCTCCGTCCTCAGAGGGCGTGAAGAGCATGTCCGAGATACGGTCGGTCACGATGCGGTTGATCTCTTCCGGCATCGATCGATCGAACGAACGCAGTCCGGCTTCGACATGGGCAATGGTGATGCCGAGTTTCACCGCTACCAATGCTGTCGCGATGGTCGAGTTCACATCGCCATAGACCAGCACGATTTCAGGCTTGTGTTCCAGCAGTACGCGCTCGATACGCAGCATGATCTCGGCAGTTTGGGTCGTATGGGACCCGAGCCCACCTCAAGGTTCACGTCCGGCGTCGGCAGCTCCAGATCACGGAAGAAGATCTTCGACATGTTGTCATCGTAGTGCTGGCCGGTGTGCACGAGGAGCTGCGTAAACTCGGGACACGATGCGGCAGCGGCCAGGACGGGTGCCGCCTTCATGAAGTTGGGACGGGCCCCGACGATATGCATCAGAAGCATCTTTATAGCGCTTCCTTTCCTTCGCCTCTACCGACGATGCATCTGCGTTGCTTTTCGATGACCCTGGCCCCCTCCGGTGCCTCCCGCCAGGCGCTGGGCGACGAACTCCAGGAGCGCCTTCTGTTCCGCGTGCCAAGTGAGTTGTGCCGCGGCGGCGCGCGCGTTCTCAGCCAGCGCTTTCCGCAGGGAACTGTCGGTCGCCATCCGGACAAAGGCCGAAGCAATCTCGGCCGGTTTGGTGGCGTCCACCAGGAGCCCACACTTCCATGTTGTCAGAACGTCGTGGATCTCCGGCAGATCCGAGCCGATCACCGGCAAGCCGGCTTCCATGTACTCGAACAACTTGGTGGGTGAGGCAAGACGATGGGTCACATCCACGGGCAAGACCAGTGAGAGCCCGACGTCGGCGCCCTTGATCAGTGCCGCGACTTCGTCTCGCGGGACATAGGGCGACAGGACGAGCCGGCCGCTGCGCTGTAGACCGATCAACGATAGGCTGGAGATGTCCGGAGGCGATGCTGCCGCCTACCACCAGCAGCACCACGTCGGGGATCGACGTGCGCGTGGACTCGAGAGCCGCGAGAATCTCGGCGGCGGCGTAGCTGGGACGCAGGGGGCCGGCATGGATAAAGACCAGGCGCCCATCCAGCCCGGGAGGCCGCTTCGCCGCTACTCCCGCGAACAGCGCCGGGTCACAACGATGATGGACAACGATGGTGTGGGGGTGTCGGAGCCGATAGTGCTCTGCGCGATGAGCGCTGACATGAATGATGCCGTCGGAGCGGTTGGCGAGGAAGCGGATCGCCTTGTCCATACCTCGGGCGGCCAGACCACGCAGGGGCCGTGGGAAGGCCGAGGCGCGATCCGTATACACTTCGCGCAGGTCCACCATGAGGCAGGTGCCGAGCCTTCGTTTCGCCAGGAGCCCTACCAGCCATGAATCCGGCTCGTGGCAGATGCACACGTCGGGCCGCTCGGTGAGGACGAGCTTGTAGAGCCGCCACGCATTGCGGAGCCGATCGGTGAGAGCACGGAGCAGTGAACGGATCCGGCTGCCAGACTGAAAATTGGCGCGCGGAGCCGGAAGGCCGATGTGGCGGATGCCGTCAAGCGGCGCGGAGGAGCCCGCCTTCGTCTGCGCCATCAGCGCGACCACATCATGACCGCCGGCCCGCAAGGCATTCATCATCAGCAGCGCACGCGGGTTGTCGCCGTGCATCACAGCGGAGAGAAATACGATTTTGGCGCGATCCGGGACGACATTGCTCATATGTTCGGAGGGCACCGTTCCCATCGGGATCTAGCGGCTCCGCTTGGCCCTGGTTTCGCCGCGAACGGACATCTTGTCACTCGACCTCCGAGCTCTGGACTGGATAGCCGGATCGGGTGTGGATACAATGGCTCCGACTTCCTAGCAGTAGCGTCACTACGGCGATCGGTCAAGGTCCGCGTGGATCTATGTGGGCGTTGCGCTTGGCCATAAACCTTACGCGTATACCTCTGGACACATGCGAGGGGCTGGCCGGGGCCGGGATTCCGAGCCGCGAGGCCGTAGGTCGCTCGTACCCTTGCGGTGTACCCGGGATGGTGAGAACTTGCAGCGAGGAGGGCTCCAGTTCTGCGTGAGCGCGGGTGCGTACATCGGTCGCTTCCTAGCCCACTGCCTCTCGATCTGGGAAAAGAACTCAGATTTTCGTTGGTCGATGGATCGGGTGAAATGCGGTTGGCGACCATCGTGGGTGGTCGATGAGACTGAATGGCGTTGCCGTCTGGTGGTCTTCGAATCCCGCCTTATTCCCGGCGGCTCTCGGGTTGGCAGGCTCTCGGATTCGTGCCGTTCCTCACCTGGGCGCTCGTGACAGAGAAGTGGATCATCTTTGGCGGGCTCGTCTGCATTGCCTTGATACCGGCGGTCGTACGCTGGCCCGTGATCACGACATTCGGGCTCTATGCCTTTCTCGCAACGTCACTCGATGCGTTTCCGATTCTCCCTGGCGGTGCGAGCTTGGCGAAGCCGATCGGCCTCCTCGCCGGCGGCGCATTGTTGGGTGCGGGGTTAATCGAGCGACGCCTCGGTCGACCCCCGCGGGCGGCGCTGTGGTGGGGCCTGCTCATGCTGTGGAGTATCCTGAGTGCCGCCTGGGCGCTCGATGATGATCTGGTATTCAGCAGGCTGCCTACCGCGCTGAGCCTCTTTTCTTGTATCTGGTGGCGACGTCCTTCAGACCCTCTCGACAGGAAATCTACTGGGTCTGCGCGATGACGAGTACTCGGCGGTGTCCTCGCCGCCGGGCTGGCGTATGGGCTCGGTCTGAACGATCAGGCGGCGGGTGAAGCGGCGCGGGGAAGGCTCGTGCTTCAAGAAATGGACACGAACCCGAACACGCTGGGCAGGCTCCTTATCTTGCCACTCGCGCTTTCGATCGCGGGCTTCGTCGGATGGCGCGGAATCTTACCGCGAGTAATGACCGCCGGATGTGCGGGAGCCATTTCACTCGGGATCCTTATCTCGATGTCGCGGGGCGCTATTGTGTCCGCGACGGCGATGCTTGCGTTCCTGCTCTATCGTCTGCGGGCCCGGTGGCTGATGGTGGTCGCAATGATTTTCTTGCTCGGGATCGCGGCGACACTGCCGGACCGGTATTACCGACGGATGGGGGCCATGCTCTCGGGCGAGGACGACACCGGGTCGGGGCGCACCGAGATCTGGATGACGGGAATCCAGTCGCTCGCGGAGTTTGGAGTGATCGGCGCAGGCCTGAATAACTTCACCGCGGTCTACAGGCGCTATGTGCCGGGTACCGGGATAGCTTCGCATAACATGTACTTGATGGTCTCGGTAGAACTCGGCATCCCAGGCCTTGCGCTCATGCTCGCTGGCCTCGCCAGCGCCCTCCTCGCTGTGCGCAAGGCACGGAGCGAGGGTCATGGCGGCATTGTTCTGGGCGCGATCGAGGCGGCGTACGTCGGCATACTAACGTCGGCCATGTTGGGCGACCTGCTCTGGTCGAAGACGATTTGGCTGGCCTTGACGCTCTTGATATGGTCCGCCTACCCTGAACAGCAATCGGACCACGTGCCAGATGCCTCGGCGTCACGCGGATGAGCGAGCAGAGGCTTCTGTTCGTAACGTACGGGTTTCCGCCGCTGAGGCGAATCGGGTGCGTTCGGACATGGAACATTGCCAAGCACCTCGCGCGGTCGGGGTGGGCCGTTACCGTGTTGACGCTCGACCCGGGACTATGGCGAGATGTCGAGGACGCATCACAGACGGAGGCTCGTCTCGAGCGGGAGGGTGTGAGGCGCCTCTCAGCCGGCCACCGATGGCGCTGGCTCACCGCGGGTAGTGTGCACCGGTCCGATGATGCCATCTCCTGGCTTCTCGGGGGCGTCTGCCGGCGCGCAGCACGAGTGCTTGGCATCGAGCCGTCCATTGGCTGGGTCGGACCCGCTGAACGTGCGTGTTCAAGCCTCACGGCGAACGATGTAGACCTCGTGCTGGCGAGTGGCCCGCCATTCTCTGCTTTTCCGCTCGCGAGACGTCTTGCCGAGAAGATTCAAGTGCCCCTATGTCCTGGACTATCGAGATCTTTGGTCTCGACATCTTCACCACCCCACGCCAACTGCCGAGAGGAGGGAAGCAAGGGTGATTGCTGGCAGCGCTGCCGTCACGACCGTGTCTCCCTCCTGGGCGCGGGTGATGGACCGGCAGTTCGGGGTAGGGGCGAAGCTCCACGTGGTCTCAAACGGCTATGACCCAGAGGATCTCGCCACAGTCGAGGCGCATCACTTCGGACATTTCGCCATCGTGTACGCGGGCTCACTGTGGCCGCCCGACTCGTGTCATTTCGCCTGTCATGGCGGCACTGCGGCAACTTCATGAGGTTGGGCATCGGCAGGTGCCATGGATCTTCCACTACTACGGCGGAGATGGACAGCACGTCTCGGATGAGGCGAAACGCTTCGGGGTTACCGAGCGGGTCGTCGTGCACGGAACGGTCTCGAGGGCAGCGGCTCTGAGCGCGGTAAAGGGTGCCGGTGTTTCGGTCGTGATCACTTCAGTCGAGGCCACGGCCGGGCTCGAGGCCAACGGAATGGTAACGGGCAAGATCTTCGAGGCTATCGGGCTCGGTACGCCCACCCTCATCGTCGCGCCTGACGGTAGCGACGCGAACGTCGTTGCTGAAACGACCGGACTTGCGCGTCGATATGCTGCCGCCGACGTGGATGGCATTTCTACATTCTTGAGCGACTTGATGGGCGGCCAGCTACTCCAACCCAAGGATACGGCCGCATTCGCCTGGGGAAGCCTTGTGAGCGGCCTTGACGGCGTTCTCCGCAGAATCGTCAAAGCATGATGAGAGGATTGAGACTTTAGGCAAAGCTCCGTGACAACGAAATGGGCGGAGTGCCTACCGGGCCTGGCTCCACCCGCTCTCGCCAGATTGACAGGGTAAGGACGCTCCAGGCGATCCACGGTGGATAGCCGATGGCGCCGAGTTCCTGCGGGCTCGGGAAGACACCTGGCGGCTTGAAGTAGCGGCTGTGCCGCAGAGGCCCCGACTCGACGAACCGCTGGACAGGCAGCCCGGAGGCCAGCTTGGGCAGCGCGGCATCATATTCGGGAAGTCGCTTCCGTAGGAGTGTCTTCAGCGCCGGCTTGATTTCTCCGTGATGCCAGTAACGATCGCGCCGGGGGAACAGAAGCGACGCTCGGACGATCCGCGGATGAGTAAATGGGCAGATGAGATAGCCGCCATAGCTCATTGCCGCTTGACGCCAGATGCTCACCGCATCGTCGCAAAAGTAGTCAACGAGATGAGCAGCCTCGAGTTGCGCGTCGAGGCTGGCCTCGGCAGAGGACAAGAACGGGCATAGCTCGAGCACGTACTGAAGGCGGTGGGCGAGCCGACTCCTCACTTTGGCGGCACCGAAGGCCCTCTCGACGAAAGCGAAGTCGGTATAAGACGCCGCTCGGGCGGCGAGTCCTTGTGTCGATCCCACCTGTTCACCCAAGGCTGCCGACCAGAACTCGGCGGTTCGGAGTCGGGCCGGCTTCAGTGCCGCCGGCAGACCCATTCTGCTGGTGAGCCAAGGGAGCCAGCCCCAGCGCCGGAGAACACCGGCCGGACGGGAGAGAGAGTGCAAGCCGAAGAGTGCATCGGCGAACTGCGCAGTGAGGAGATAACGCTTCTCGACCTGACCCAGACGGAACAACTCCGCGAAGAGGACGGACTGCATGTGATGCGGAGGGAGCGCGGTTACAGTGATGAACCGTTCCAGAGCCTCGAGATAGTCGCTTTCGCGCAGTGAAACAACGTGATGCTCGCTCCCGGTGATTCTGCTCGCATTGAGCGCGCGCTCTGTTTCCGGTGCGAACTCCGGTGTATCGATAGCGACGCTGACTGACGGACTCCGGCGCGGCAGAAAAGCCTGGAGGAGCGTCGAGTCCACGCCGCCGGAGAGGAGGTTCGTCACCATGCGATCTCCAGCGGCCAGCTGTGGTGCGGCTATGGTCTCCTGCAATGACTCCTCTAGGACCCGAACGGCCTCCGAGAAAGCGACCGTTGCCGGGTGTTCCACGCGTTCGTGCCGTGTAACGTCAAGGCTCGGAGAGCCTGGTTCCCAGCGAGCGGTACGACCGTGACCGAGCCGCACAACGCCACGAGCATACGTCTTCTCACCCGGTACGGTTCGAAACATGAAATGGTCAATAAGGGCATCATCATCCGGGGCTCGCTGATGAGGTCTGCAATGCCCGACTGCTGTCAGGAAGTGATCGGTGACGACGAGCGCCGCGTCGGACGCGTCGAGAACGAGGTAGACTTCGTTACTCGTGAACATCGAGCGTGAGACCTCGATACTGGTAGCACGTTGGTCGAATGTCACCCGGACTCGAGTCCCCGTCCGATGCTGCTGATCCCCTGGGAAGTCGGGGAGATCAACGACAAGGAGCGACGGGGTCTCTTCGACGACCTGGGCGTGAGGATTGCTAAATACGAGCTGTACGGTTCGCGTAGTCGGTGAGTAGTGGTACTTCAGTGGGCTCATGTTGCTGTTCATCTATACGCGATTCCTAGCCATTTGCTCGATCTAGTGACACTCACCGTTGAGCCGCACCACTGGGCCGGGGCGGTGTCTGGCCAAACCCGTTCGCAATGAGGTTCAGTAACATCTGCTTTCCATGCCCCGTGAGATGTACCTCATCTACAAAGCAGTCTTCAGTCGAGTCGTCACAAGCGGGTGTGCTGTCGATAAAAGCTGCATTCTGGCGACGCTCCTGCCTAGATAGTTCGGCGCGTAGGCCCGAAAGGGCATCTGTCATGAAGCCTTTCCTATACACATAGTTTGTCATGGCACTAAGAGCCTTTTCGTTCGCCGTGTTTGTTTGCCGAAGATGAATGTAGGGTTGTAGAACAGTGACAAACCTCGTCCCGATGCCGTTGGCGATCGCGGCCATCGTCGAGTGATTCGCTATGTACTCGGCGACGGCAAGACTGATCGCCTGCGGCTCCGCTTGCAGAGCTTTCTCGTTACGGCGTTCGCTTAGTTTCCTGAACACATTGACGAGCTGAGACCCTCGCCCAATCGCAACAAGTGCGTTCAAGAATGGCCGGTTCATCGCTAGTTGCACGTACGCATCAGTGTAGGGTGTGCTGGGTGGGAGCCCCTTCGTCGTCGTAACGATGTCGTTCACACCATCAACGGCAATGACGATGTCGGGTTCCAGTCGAATACCGTATCGCGCGAGCATGACTAACTCCTGCGAAGAAATGCTGCCTGCCTGTGCGAAATTGATGACCTCGATCGCCTTGCTCGTAAGCTTGCCGAACAGGCGTGCATAGTATTCCTGGGACACCCCCTCTAACTGGTCGGCCGTCGATCCGCCCAGAATGAGAATTCGGAAGCGACCGGCCTTGGGCGCATGGGCCAGCAGGAAGCGCTCGTTGCTGCGGGCCACGAGGAAGGTCTCATAGCTGAAGACATGATGGAATCCCTTGTCCTGGCGACCGTACATGAAGAGGACTGCAGCTCGCGCAGCCCCCTCGAGGGTAACGACGACGAGCAAGACGATGGTGAATGACAAAACCAGTTGGGCGCCGAGAGAATTGAAGCGTCCTGGCCTGGCCGCTTGGCCAGCAGGCTTTTTGCCCCCGTCAGCTTGGTCGGAAGATACTGAAGTACTCATTGATCTCCTCGCGCGGTTTCAACATCGCTTCTCTTGCTAGTGGCCAGACCTCAACGGCTCGATATGACCGGCGGGGCCTTCCGTAGCACTGATTGTGATTGGTGCGTAGAGGCCAAACCACCAGTCGTGGACATCGGAGGTCGCGAACACCATGCGCCGGGGTCGCAGGAAATCAAGAGATCCAAAATCCCATCACCGGGATAGAGGGCAGTCTCGATTCCGTCGTGCGCTTACCGGCATCCCATGATCCGCTCGAACAAATCCAGTTGGCCGTCGGTCGTCGCGTCCCAGCTGAAATGTTCGGCATACGCGCGGGTGGCAGTCGTTCGGGTAGGCTGGCGAACAGCGAGCGAATTGCCTCGGCGATTGCAGTGGTCGACCGATCCTTGATCAGGACGCCGGCCGCCGGCGCCCTGACGACCTCCGCCGTGCCCCAGACGTCGGTCGCAACAACTGGGGTCCCGCACGCCATCGCCTCCAGGAGCACATTGGCCCAGCCCTCTCGGCTCGAGGCCAGGACGAGAGCATCTGCGGCACTATACAGTGACGGCAAGTCTTCATGGGCCACCCGCCCGAGCAGACGTACCTTTCCGGAGAGCCCAGCCTACGGCGATTTGTCGTTCGAGGCGGGGGCGCTCCGGGCCGTCGCCCGCGATCAGGAGAGTGGTGTCCGGTAGCGACTTCATCGCCTCGATGACCAGGTGGTGGCCTTTACGCTCGATGAGCCAGCCGACCGATATAACGATGCGACCGTCAACAGCCCAACGGCGCCGGGCGTCGTCACGATCGAGCGGTCGGAAAAGGTCAAGGTCGACCCCGTTACGCAATGTTGTGATCTTCGCGGGGTCGATGCCCATGTCGAGAAGGGGCCGCTGTAGGGCGTCACAGACGGTGATCACGGCGGTCGCTCGGTGAGCCGCCCATTCGATTTGCCGCCGCGGGCCCGGGAACTGTCGGGTACAGGTTCAAATCTGTCCCGCGCGCCGTCACGCAGACTGGCCGGCCCACCTCCTCGGCCAAGCGCACGGCAGCCACACCGTCCGGATGGAACACATGGGCGTCGATCAGATCGATCTGTCGCTTGTGGATCAGGCGGGCGACCAGGCCGCGCGCCGCCCAGTAGAGCAGCGTCGGGGCCATGCGCGGACCTACTCCCTTCGGGATCGTTGGATAGCGCGGGTGGAACACCTCGATGCCGTGACGAACCTCTCGACGCGGCACGCGGGCATAGGCTGCATACTGACCGAACCGTTTCCACGTCAGCGGGAACCATGGTACCGGCGCCACCACGGTGAGGGCCACCTGTCGTGTCTCCGCGAGCCGCCGCAACCGGTTCTCAACAAATACCCCGAAAGTCGGCTCCGCCGGATTGGGATAGAGGGTGGTGAAGCTAAGTACCTTGATCACGCCCGTACCTGTATTGGGAGTTCGTGCTGTAAGAGACAAGCGGCCGGCGGCGTCGACGAAGCGGCGTGGATGACAACGTATGCCGCGGAGTCTCGAGCGGGCGGCTGAATGCCGGATCGGGCGTCATCGTGGAAGCCTCGGCCGACTCTCGAGCCAACGGTCGGGTGGCGGATGTTGGCCACGAGCGCGCGTCATTCCGCGGTGGATGACGGTTGCTCGGACGAGTCGGCTTGCGCAGTGCCGCGGAGTCGAGTGAGTCCATCGATCCAGCCACCCAGGAATGCCAGTACCCAGAGCAAGTTGTAGGCCTTGGTGTGAACAGGCTCTGCGCGGAACGCTCGCGAGAAGAGATGTTCGACGGGGCCCCAGTTCAAGAACTCTCGCAGCGGCGACTCGGGTCGTAGCGCACACTCCTGGACAAATGCGCGCATATCGGCGCCGGAGAACGCGCTGTGCACACGTGGTCTGAAACCGCTCTTCCGTCGAAAGACGAGCTCGGCCGGGACGTGACGAGCAAGGGCACGCTTGAGCAGTGCCTTCGGCTGGCCGTCGGCGCATCGCGTACTCCACGGCAATGCCAGGCTCAGTCTGAGCACGTCTGGATGGAGAAACGGATACAGTACATCGACACCGCGATGCCGCAATGGATCGAAGTCCTTCGCGGCAAATATGCCGCCACACACGAGGACGACGTCCAGAGTCGTCGCCTTGTCGGCAATCGAGGCCGACGGCGTGAGCGAGGCTACCAGCTGCATGAGTGCGTCATCGACCGCGGTCCGGGCCTGGCTGCTCGCACGGAAGCACTCGCCATGGAGACTATTCTGGGCGACCACTGCGGCGAGCAGCGGCGGCATCATCGTCGCGCGATGGACTAGCCTGGCCGCCGACGCCATGGGCCCGTCGCTCGTCGTCAGCCCTGCCCATGCATGAACTCGTTGCGCCAGCTCGCCGATCCAGCGCGGCAACGAAGCGAGCCGCTCGTACCGTGAGCGGATCACGCCTTCTGTCATACATCCCACCGCGAACGCACCATCCGCCCCGGTGCCGTCGACGACTTCCGATCCGGGGGGCAGCCACTCGGCGGTTCGCCGCACGAGGAGATTCGTCGCCAGGCTCGAATAGTCTCCGAATGGGTAGGAGTAGTCGAGCGCCGCGCGGGCCAAGACATCGGCAACTCTCTCCGATGAGGGCTCAATGCGCTCGATCGGCAGGCCGAGGTGGGAGGCCATCCGTGCTGCGTGGGCTGCTTCCGGGTCGTCCGCTGCAAACGCATAGTTGAGCAGCAGAACGTCACGGAAGCCCGCGGCAGCAAAGCGTGCTGCGAGAAAGCCCGAGTCAACGCCGCCACTGAAGAAGATGGCTTGAG
This sequence comes from uncultured Candidatus Rokubacteria bacterium, assembly GCA_963827505.1. Classification (GTDB taxonomy): domain Bacteria; phylum Methylomirabilota; class Methylomirabilia; order Rokubacteriales; family CSP1-6; genus AR5. The sequence goes on from CAWHBD010000003.1 coordinate 1,128,828, forward strand.
GGCGCCGGTTCCCGAGAAGCACCTCGTCGATGCGCGCAATTAGCGCGGCCTCGCTGTCGTCGGCATCCGCTGGCGGCACTGTCGCAGGCGGTGGAAGCCTTGCCACGAAACCGGAATCGAGTGACGCCTCGTGCCCAGGGGGCAAGCGCTCCACTCCGCGAAAGAGGGTGAAGGGGGCGGGTATTGCACCGTATTGAAGCAGGGCGTACACGCCTTGCGGATCCAACGCTGGCCGGTGGCGAGCCACGGCGAGGCGCAGATCATTGGTGAGGAGAGACGCCCTGGGGCCGTGACATCGATAGGCCTGATCCGGGCCCGCCAATGGGACGCGGACCCGCGCATCCCCTCGGAGCGGGTCGATCAGCACCGAGGTCGCCGCCCCGCGCCGTGCGTCGTTGGTGTGGAGCTCAAAAGTGCCCGACTCGGGAGTGTCGGCGGCAGGCGGCACGATACCGCCTCTCATGTCGCGGTGACGCCCCCGGTGATCGAAGACAGCCAGGAGCAACTCGCCTCCATCAGAGAGCTTCCATTGGGCGCAATCTATTGCGAGGTCTAGGGCGGCGCCGTGGCTGATCGCCACGCGTTTCCACGTGGCAACCTCGAGCCTCTCCCCCCGGATCACGAGATAAAATATGCTCACGCGTCGTCAACTAACTCGTGCAGGCGCCGGGGAACGCACGTAGCGGCCCGGGTGTGTCATGTTCACGCTAGTATCGATGAGGGGTGAGGGGCCGAACATATCGCACCATGATGCGCCCGTTGCGACGTTGGATCTGCGACTCTTCTTCGAAGCCGTGCCGGAGATAGAAGAAATTGCTCGACTCATTGTCATCTCGGTCGGTCGTGAGATACACGAATCGAAGGCCATGCCTGGCTGCCTCCTCGCAGTAGGCAGAGATCAGCATCCGCCGGTTCCCTTCCCACTCAGACGCGGTTCGACGGCAATGGCGCTGAGGAGGGCGGCGGCCGTCAGGCGGACCGGTGGTTCTCCCCGGTATCGAACCGCCGCCAGCAATCGCGGGAGAACGGAGAGCGGATTTCGTAGCACCGCGCCGGCGGCCGCCCATGCGAACGCAAACCACCGAGAGACGAGCAACGTCCGGAAGAATCGGTCGGGAGTGAATGTGCCAGCCGTGAACCCAGCGATACTGCCATCGGCCTCGGCAACGAGGATTCGGCCCGCCGAGGACCTGAGAAAGCCGCTGTAGAGCTCGAACAGGAAGCGGCGCCCGAGGACTGGTCAGAAAGAATCCCGGGAACGCCGGTATGTGGATGCCGACAATGGCGTCTAAATCTTCAGCGCGTGCGGGACGGACGATGGCTTTCATCATCGTGCAGCCGGACCTATGCGGTCGGCAGCCCCAGATCGGCAAACAACGTGTCGAAGCGAGCCAGGCGCTCTCGAGCGAGTAGCGCTCGAGAGCGACGGCCCGCGCCCGCCCGCCGATCGCCGTGCGCGCAGAATGCTCGAGTCGCGGCCATGTGTGTGATCGCGTCCGCCAGCGCCGCGGGGTCCTCCGGTGGAATCACCAGACCGAGCTGCTTGTCACGCGACGAGCGTCGCGACATCGGTGCCGTCCGGGACGGCACAAAGCACCGGCTTGCCGACGGCAAGATAGGTAATGAGCTTGCTGGGAACCGACGTGGACCCGATGTGCGCCGACGTCGTGAGGAGCATGACATCGGCCGCCGATTGCATGTCGGCGACGCTTTCGCGGGGCTGGAGCGGAAGCAATGTCAGGTTCTTCAGCCCTCGGCGAGGTATCTCGTCTTCCATTCGTTGGTTTGAGCGGACCCTGACCCACGCACACGAGGCGGATCTTCTCGTGCGCACGAAGCTTCTCGGCGACGTCGACCAAGAGGTCGACACGGCTTGCATATCCCATCGTTCCCGCGAACATGAACACGATCTCGTCAGCGGCAAGGCCGTTGGCCCGGCGCCACGCTGGGCCGCCACTGGTGGGCGCGATGGCGCTGAGATCCAGCCAGTCGGAGATGACCCGGAGCTTCCCTGCGTGGGATGTCACGCGAGCGTGCCAGCAAGGCGGCGGCGCCGTCGGAGATGACGACGTTGCAGTCGGCTCGACGACAGACCCAGCGGTCGATTCGCAGGAGCGCGGCGGCGGCGCGCCTTCACGCAAGATGCTGGCGGCGACCGCGGCCTCCGGATAGATGTCCTTCACGTAGTTGATCACCTTGATGCCGCGGGCGGCGCATACGACCATCACCGCCGCCGTCGCGAGCACGGGCCAGCTTTCCAGGACGACGACGTCGGGACGGCGTATGAGCAGGAGCGCCACGGCGCTGTTGACGCCGAAGGTGATGTTCTCCAGTATCCGCGCCAGAGGCCGCCGGCGCTTCCCGATGAGCCACGACCAGACGCGGATGGTGCGGGCCTGATCGAACGTGCGCACCGTCCACAGGCGGAGCGGGAATCCTGGATAGCGGGCACCATGCGGACGATTTGGTAGCGGGGAGACCACCGTCACCTCGTGCCCGGCCTTCGTCCACATCCGCACCAGCTCGCCGGCCATCACCGACGATGGCTCGGGCTCAGGTGGGAAGATCGCCGAGATGAAGGCGATGCGCACGGGCGGTGACTAGGTCGTCTTGCGCCGGAGCCGGACCTGCTCCTCGATCCAGGCGTAGGTGCGCCGGATGCCGTATTCGAGAGGCCGGCTCGGTTTCCACTGAAGCTTCTTGAAGATGAGCTGGTTGTCCGACCGCCGGCCGCGGACACCCAGCGGGCCCGGGATGTGGCGGATGGTGATGCGCTTGTCGGCGATGCGCGCCGCCAGCGCGGCGAGCTGGTTGATGGTGACCATCTCTTCGGAGCCGATGTTGACCGGCCCGGTCCAGTCGGAGCGCATCAGGCGGAGGACGCCATCGAGGCATTCGTCGATGTGAAGGAACGTCCGCGTCTGCTCGCCATCACCCCAGACGTCGATCTCCCCGCCATCCTCCACCTCGGCGACCTTGCGGCAGATGGCGGCCGGCGCCTTCTCGCGCCCGCCGGTCCAGGTGCCTTCCTCGCCGAAGATGTTGTGAAAGCGCGCGATCCGCACGTCGAGGCCGTGGTTGCGGTGATAGGCCAGGTACAGGCGCTCGCTGAAGAGCTTCTCCCAGCCGTACTCGCTGTCCGGGTTGGCGGGATACGCGCTGTCCTCGGCACAGTTCGGGTTGTTCGGGTCCATCTGGTTGTGCTCGGGATACATGCAGGCGGACGAGGAATAGAAGATGTTCTTGATGTTCCGCTTCGGGCACACGTCGAGCATGTTGAGATTGATCATCGCGGAGTTGTGCATGATGTTGGCGTCGTGCTCGCCGGTGAAGATGTAGCCGGCGCCGCCCATGTCTGCCGCGAGTTGATAGACCTCGTCGAATCGACGATCGACGGCCGCGCGGCACGTCACGACATCGGCGCAGGTCGCCGATCATGAAGTCGTCGGCCTCGGTCGGGGCGTAGTCGGGATACTTCAGGTCCACGCTTCGGACCCAGCACCCTTCTCGCTTCAGCCGCTTGACCAGATGGCTCCCGATGAACCCTCCACCACCGCACACCAGCACGGTTCTCATGGCAGAAACCTCCTTGCAAGAATCGAAGCGACGAACTGCGTGCGCCTTGCCAAGCGCCGGCACGTTGTATTCGGTCTCATCGGCCGCCGCTACGCCTGTCAACACGCGTGATCGTATCGACGGTGGGATCATCCGACAATATAACCGAAGATATAGCCCGCCGTAGGAACCTCCGGACCCGGTCGGCCTACGGTCCGGTCCCCCGCTCGGTCCCGCGCGAAATCGGCCTCCTCGGACGGATCCGGGCCGGCAGGGCGAGGCCCGCCTAAGGCCCAGGGGTATATGTCCAGCATATTGTTCGCCCCACGCGTCTGGGTTGCAGAACTGTACTAGTCGTCTACAGCCGCCATAATTGTTCAGGGGCCGACGGCACCGACGATCTGCTCTCCAGGAGTAGACAAGGACCTACCAACCCATGCGCGTCTTGCACTTTGCTTCGAGCTTCTCGCCTCTGTCCCAGACGTTCATCTACGACTACGTGATGGAGCTCGAGCAGCAGGGTGTGGACAATCACGTCGTCACGTTGACCCGCCACAACGAGGAACAGCGCCCGTTTCCCAAGGTGTCCGTCGTGCCGGCTCCCGGGCGCTGGAGTCCTGCGCGTCTGTGGTACCGAGGGCTCGCCACGCTCGGTATCGGTACACCCATCGAATCGTCATGGCCGCTGCTCCGCCCCCGGCTGGAGCGGGTGTTGCGACAGATCCGCCCCGACGTGGTCCACGCCCATTTTGGTCCGGCCGGTGTCTTGATCGCTCCGACCGTGAAGCGTCTGGGAGCTCCCCTGGTCGTATCGTTCCTGGGCTTCGACGTATCGGTGCTGGCACGAGGGGCGCTCTGGCGCCGGCTTTACAAGCGGGACCTGATCGACTCCCGTGCCACGGTGACCGGAGTGTCGAACCACATATGCGCGAGGCTCGGAGAGCTCGGCTTTCCCCGAGACACCATTCATCTCCTTCACAACGGTGTGCGCGTCGACAGGTTTCATTACAGCAATCCGGCCGAGCGATGGGACGGTCGGACGGTGAAGTGTCTGCACGTCGGCAGACTCGTGGAGAAGAAGAATCCCGTTCTGCTCGTTCAGGCGTTTCGTCACGCGCTCGATCTGGCTCGTCCGGGCCTGGACCTGAGGCTGGACGTGATCGGCGAAGGGCCGCTCGAGGAAGCGCTCAAGTCCGAGATCTCGCGGCTTGGGCTCGGGGACAAGGTGACCCTGCTGGGCTCGCTGCCCCACCACTTGGTGGCCAAGGCCATGCAGGAGACGCATGTCTACACGCAGCATTCGGTCACGGCGCCCAATGGCGATCAGGAGGGCCAGCCGACGTCGTTGATCGAGGCGTCGTCGTGTGGCTTGCCCGTCGTCACCACGCGTCACAACGGCATCCCGGACGTCGTCCTCGACGGCGAAACCGGCTACCTCGTCGAGGAGCGAGACGTGCGGGGCATGGGCGAGCGGATCGCCTGGCTGGCCGCGCATCCCGAGCGCTGGAAGGAGATGGGGGCGCGTGGTCGGAAACACGTCGAGACCCACATGAGCCTCAGTCTTCAGGTGCAGAAGGCGACGGCTCTGTACCGCAAGCTTGCTTCGGACGTCGGGCCGCGCGACCTGAGCGCGCAGTGTCAGGAGCGGGCGGCCGACCCGAACCGAGCGCGATGCATGGTCGCGCTCAGCGTTCGAAGACGCATGACGAGGCGCCGGGGAAGATTGAGGCGGGCAAGGCGCCCCGTGTGCCGCCAGCACTCCCGCTCGTAGGCGCGCAGGTCGGCCAGGATCTCCTGGCGTGTGTGGCGCGGCAGATCATCGGCGATCGCAAGGAGACGGCTCGCGGTCTCGATGAGGGACTCGGACGTCCGCCATGAATCGTGCGTCTTCTGCTGCCCGTGGAGCCTGAAGGTGCCGAACGGGACGTCGGTGTACTCGAAGCGAACGCCGGCCAGAAGGAGTCGACCCCACAGCTCGTAGTCCATCGTGCGCTGATTGGCGGGGTTGATGCCGCCGACGTTCAGGGCCAGCTGGCGGGGAAAGAGAACCTCCGGCTGGACCAGGTGGCCTCGTTGCCCCCGTGCGCGCCACACCGTCCGGACCCGCAGGAGGTCTTCGATCGAATGCACCCGCCCGCGATGCGTCTTCAGCAGCCGGTCCTCCGCGTCGATGTGCAGGCAGTACCCCGCGTAGACCACCTTCGGATTGAAGCCGACACGCGAGGCGTGTGTCACGAGCGCGTCGCGGCACAGCATGTCGTCGCTGTTGATCCACGTGGCGAACACTCCGGAGCCGCGTCGCACGCCACGGTCGATCGCGACGCTCTGGCCACCGTCCGGCTCGCTCACCCAGTGGGCGAGCCAGGGTGCGTACTTCTTGATGATCTCCACCGAGCCATCGGTGCTGCCGCCGTCGAGCACGAAGTACTCGAGATCGGGATACCCCTGGAGCAGGATCGAGCGCAGCGTGGCCTCGACGAAGGCGGCCTGATTGAACGACGGCGTGACGACCGTGATGCGCGGCCACGGCTGCCCATCGGGCATGGTGGGCGGCAGGGTCGGGGCACTCTCCTCGGTCCACGGCCAGCCGGTCTTGCCTGGTGGCGGCGGGGGAAGATCGCGCAGCGTGGGGCACCGCATGATCGGCTCAGACCTGCGCTGCGGGTAGGCGCCACCGCAAGCGACTCGTCCAGGCGCCCCGTCCGGAGCAGCAGCTTCAGGTGCTCGATCCGCTTGTACCGGGGGCCCTCGTAGTCCTCGAGGGCGAGCCCCACATCGCGGTAGGCCGCGTACAGCTCACGGGCGCCGTCGCGCGCATTCCACCGTGGCTTGAAGTCGGGGACCAGCCGGGTGATCTTGCCGAAGTCGGCACGGTAGCAGCGTGGGTCAGGCCCGCCGTCCGTGGCGTACTCGATCTGCGACCCCGGAACCGTTTCCCGGACGATCTCGGCCAGGTCGCGGATGCGGTAGTTCTCCTCGGTCTGGCCGACGTTGAAGGCCTGGTTGTGCACGGCGTCCCGGGGCGCCGCCAGCATGGCGACGAACGCGCGGGCGATGTCCTCGATGTGGATGATCGGGCGCCACGGCGTCCCGTCGCTCTTGATGTGCACGCGGCCCGTGGTGAAGGCCCAGGCCACCAGGTTGTTGAGGACGATGTCGAAGCGCATCCGGGCCGAGACGCCATAGGCGGTGGCGTTGCGCAGGTACACGGGGCTGAAATGCTCGTCGGCCAGTGGAGCCAGATCCTGCTCGACCCGCACCTTCGAGATGGCGTAGGCGGTGATGGGGTGAAGCTCGGCCGTCTCGTCGACTGGTATCTCGCCGGCGGCGCCGTAGTTGCTGCACGACGAGGAGAAGAGAAACCGTGACACGCCGGCGGCCTTGGCGTGGTGGGCGAGCCGGAGCGAGCCCTGGTGATTGATGTCGTACGTCACGTCCGGATTGAGGTCGCCCATGGGGTCATTCGACAGCCCGCCCAGGTGGACTACCGCGTCGATGCCGCGAAAGTCCTCGGTGTCTACCTCCCGGAGGTCTTTGCGTATCGTCGGGACGTCGGGCAGGCCGGCGCCGAACGTGCACTGCTCGAACAGGTTGCTGTCCAGGCCGACGACTTCGTGTCCCGCCGTCTGCAGCATCGGCACCACCGCGCAGCCGATATATCCGAGGTGTCCGGTCACCAGGACGCGCATGACGTCCTCAGAATACCTTGACGTCGGGGATCGGCACGACGAACTGGCCGCCCCAGTCGCGGATGGCCGCCATCTGCGCGGCGATCTCGCGCGCGAGGTTCCAGGGCAGGATCAGGACGTAGTCGGGGCGGCTCTGCATGATGGCCTCCGGCGGAAGGATCGGTAGCCGCGTGCCGGGCAGGAAGCGGCCCTGCTTGTGCGGGCTGAGGTCCACGACGTAGTCAAGGAAGTCGCGGCGGATGCCGCAGTAGTTCAGGAGCGTGGTGCCCTTGGCAGCCGCCCCGTAGGCCACGATCGACCGGCCCTCGCGGCGGACGCCGATCAGGAACTCCAGCAGCCGCCGCTTGACCTCCTTCACCGCCTCGCCGAAGTTCGTGTAGGTCTTGAGGTCGAGCAGCCCCGCGGTCTTCTCCGTGCCGAGCAGATCGTCGACGCGGGCGGCGCGAGGCCGGCCGGCGGCCGCGTGGGCGGCGTAGACGCGCAGCGAGCCGCCGTGGGTGGACAGCTCCTCGACGTCGAAGACGGCGAGCCCGTGGCGGGCCAGCACGGCCGCCGCTGCCGTGAGCGAGAAGTAGGAGAAGTGCTCGTGGTAGATCGTGTCGAACTGGTTCTCGACGATGAGGCGCAGCACGTGCGGGAACTCGAGGGTGACGACGCCGCCCGGCGCCAGGAGCGTCGCCAGGCCGGCCGTGAAGTCGTTCAGATCCGGGACGTGGGCGAAGACGTTGTTGCCGATGAGCAGGTCGGCCCGAACCCCCTCTGCCACCAGCCGCTCGGCGCTGGCCCGCCCGAAGAACTCGACCCGGGTCAGCGACGCCTCGCGCGACCGCCGCCGCGGCTACGTTGGCGGCCGGCTCGATGCCCAGCACCGGAATGCCGCGCTCCACGAAGTACTGCAGCAGGTAGCCGTCGTTGCTGGCCACCTCGACGACTCGGCTCTGAGGCCCCAGGCTCAGGCGCTCCGAGATCATCGCGGCATAGTCGCGCGCGTGCTCCAGCCAGGTGCGCGAGTACGACGAGAAGTACGCGTAGTCGCCGAAGATGTGCGTCGGGCTCGCGAACTCCTCGATCTGGACGAGCCAGCAGGCGGCGCAGACCCAGACCCGAAGCGGATAGAAGGGCTCGGGCTCCGCCAGCCGCTCGGCCGCCACGTAGCTGTTGGCCAGCGGGGACAGTCCGAGGTCGACGACCTCGTGCACGAGCGGGGTCGAGCAGAATCGACAGGTCGGCGACGCCATCGTCGCTAGGCCCAGATCTTCCAGGGAGCGTGGCCGGTGTTCCACTGCTCCTCGAGCATGTTCTTCTCCCGCAGGGTGTCCATGCAGGACCAGAAGCCCTGGTGCCGGTAGCCGAGCAGCTCCCCGTCCCGCGCCAGGCGCTCCAGGCAGCTGCGCTCCCAGACGGTGTCGTCACCGTCGATGTAGTCCAGGACACGGCGGTTCAGCACGAAGTAGCCGCCGTTGATCGCGCCCTCGCCCCCGCTCGGCTTCTCGTTGAACTCCGTGACGTAGTCGTCATGGAAGGTGATCCGGCCGAAGCGGGCCGGGGGCAGCACCGTCGTCACGGTGGCCAGCTTGCCGTGCGACTCGTGAAAGGCGCGCACGGCGCCGATGTCCAGGTCGGTGACGGAGTCGCCGTAGGTGAAGAAGAAGGTCTCGTCTTCGCCCAGCCATGGCGCCAGCCGCTTGAGCCGGCCCCCGGTCTCGGTGTGCAGGCCGGTGTCGACCAGGTGGACCTTCCACAGGGGCTGCCGGCCGTCGTGGATGACCGTGCTGCCGGTGGCGATGTCGATGGAGATGTCGTTGTTGAGGGCGTAGAAGTTGAGGAAGTACGCCTTGATGACCTCGGCCTTGTAGCCGAGCGCCACGACGAACTCGTTGATCCCATGGGCGGAGTAGATGTTCATGATGTGCCACAGCATCGGCTTGCCGCCGACCTCGACCATGGGCTTGGGCTTGAGGACCGTCTCCTCCGACAGGCGAGACCCGAGTCCTCCTGCAAGAATGACCGCTTTCATAGGCACCGTCCTCTGCGGCTAACTGGAATCCCTCGAGCCACCAGGGCGTTGCGGATAAGGCTAACGCCGGGGAATCGGCACGCCTATAGCCCGATCGATATATATATCATCGGTCCATATGTCCCTGGTCATATTGCGGGAGGGATGACACTCTCCTGGGAGGAACGGATAGCGAGATGACCTTTTCTGAATCGTCCCTGGCCGGCGTCTGGCTGGTCAAGCCGGAGCCTCGCGAGGATGTTCCGGGGATTCTTCGCGCGGACATGGTGCGAGCGCGAGTTCGCGGCGGTCGGTCTTACCGAGCGATGGGTCCAGTCGAGCATTTCCCTGACGAGGAAGCGGGGGACGCTCCGCGGGATGCACTTCCAGCGAGCCGCCCTACGAGGAGGTCAAGCTGGTCCGGTGCACGGCCGGGGCCGTCCTGGACGTCGTGCTGGATCTCCGCCCCGATTCGCCGACGTTCAAGGCCCACGTGGCGGTGGAGCTGACGGCCCAGAATCGCTGGATGATCTACATTCCCAAGGGGTGCGCGCACGGCTTTCAGACGCTGCAGGACGACGTCGAGGTGCTGTACGACATCTCGCAGTTCTACGCGCCCGAGCATGCCGCCGGGGTCCGATGGGACGATCCCGCGTTTGGCATCTCGTGGGCGGATCCGGACCCCATCATGTCCGAGCGTGACCGCACGTTCGCGGACTTCCAGGCGTGACCCCGGGCGGAGGAGACCCGACCGGGCCGGCCGGCCGGGCGATGCACGAGGTCGTCAGGAAGCTCTATCCCATCTGCCGGAGCATCACGGGCGACGGCGTCCGGCAGACGCTGGCGGTCCTGCGCGAGGACCTGCCGCTCGAGATCCACGAAGTGCCGTCGGGGACACCGGTGTTCGACTGGACGGTCCCCCGCGAGTGGAACATCCGGGACGCCTTCGTGGCGGCCCCGGACGGCCGGCGCATCATCGATTTCCAGCGGTCGAACCTGCACGTGGTCAGCTACAGCACGGCCGTCCGGGCGCGCATGACGCTCGCCGAGCTCAGGCCGCATCTCTTCGCGCGCGCCGACTGGCCCGACGTGATTCCCTACCGTACGTCCTACTACAAGGAGAGCTGGGGGTTTTGCCTGAGCCAGAACCAGCTGGACCAGCTCGTCGACGGCGAATACGACGTGGTGATCGACGCCTCGCTGGAACCGGGGAGCCTGACCTACGGCGAGTATCACGTGCCGGGGACGAGCCCCGACGAGGTTCTCGTCTCCTGCCACGTCTGCCATCCGTCGCTGGCCAACGACAACCTGTCCGCGATTGCCGTGGCCGCCGAGCTGGCGCGGGTCCTGGCCCGGCGCGCGTCGCGGCGATACTCGTACCGCTTCCTGTTCATCCCGGGCACGATCGGGTCGATCACCTGGCTGGCGCGCAACGAAGCGCGCGTCTCGCGGATCAAGCATGGGCTCGTCCTGGCCGGGCTGGGGGCGGGCACGGGATTCACGTACAAGAAGAGCCGACGCGGCGACCGCCGACGTCGACCGCGCGGTCGCACACGTGCTGAGGCATGGCCCGGCGCCGTCCTCGGTGACCGACTTCTCGCCGTACGGGTACGACGAGCGCCAGTTCTGTTCACCGGGGTTCAATCTTCCCGTCGGCTGTCTCATGAAGGCGGCTCACGGGCAGTATCGCGAGTACCATACCTCGGCGGACGACGTGGCCTTCGTGTCGCCGGCGGCGCTGGCCGACTCGCTGCGGACCTGTCTCGAGGTGGTCGACGTGCTCGAGCACGACGGGCGCTACCTCAACACGAACCCTCGCTGCGAGCCCCAGCTGGGGCGGCGGGGGCTGTACCGTAGTCTCGGCGGCGAGCTGGATGCCGCGAGCCGGGAGCTGGCGATGTTGTGGGTGTTGAACCTCTCGGATGGGGCGTCGACGCTGCTCGACATCGCGGAGCGGTCGGGTCTAAGGTTCGAGGCGATCAGGTCGGCGGTGGACGCCCTGGCGAGCCACGGGCTGTTGGAACGCGCTCTCGACTCGGCATAATCCCCGGGGCGCTGTCGCTCGGGGTCCGAGCTTCTCTCGGCCCAGAGGGGAGCGATATGCGGAAGATCGTGAACGAGCTGCTGTCAGATCTGAGCATCACCCCGGTCCTCGTGGACATCGGCGCCTCGATCAGGCCACCGACCATCTGGAACAGCATCGCCTCGCACTCGGTGTACGTCGGGTTCGATCCAGACCTGCGCGAGATCCACGAGGAGCGGTCGGGCCACTTCCAGCGCTCCGTGATCCTGGACGAGGCCGTCGTGGCCGCCGCCGCCCCCGACGTGACGTTCTATCTGACCCGGTCGCCGTTCTGCAACAGCGTGCTGACGCCGGCGCCCGAGCTGATGTCGAACTGGCTGTGCCGCGACGAGTTCGAGGTCGAGCGAACAGTCACCGTCAAGGCCACGACGATCACGGCGGCCATGACGCGCGTCGGCGTCGACGCCCTCGACTGGCTCAAGGTGGACTCCCAGGGGATCGACCTCACGCTGTTCAACAGCATCGAGCCGGGCCTCCGCGCGCGCGTGCTCGCCCTCGACATCGAGCCCGGATTCGTCGAGGCCTATCGGAACCAGGATCTGTTCGTCGACGTCGACCACGATCTCTCGCACAACGGATTCTGGCTGGCCGACGCCAGGATCGGCGGCTTCATCCGAATGCGCCCGACGACGCTGCAGGCGGCCCGGGTCATGGACAGCCGGTTCGACGAGGCCTTCGTCAAGAAGGCCCTGCGGACCAGCCCCGGCTACTGCAACACCCGGTACCTGAGGACGATCGAGTGGCTGGTGCAGAACTCGTTTCCGGAGCGGGAGTACGTCCTGCTCTGGGTCTTCGCGGCGATGGATCAGCACCTTGGATTCTGCCTCGACCTGGCGCTCGAGTTCGAACGGACTTTCGGCAAGTCGGACGTGTCCCGGCGATTGACAGAGTCCACCTGGCTCCTCATGAAGCGGGCACACTTTCGGCGGCGGGCCCGGGGGGCGCTCGCGCCTCTCAACCACGCCGTCTACCGAATCCTACGGAAGATCGTGAACCGCTAACGCCCGAGGGGCGCACCCCGATTCCTGCCACCCGAAGGCCTCCCGACTCTGAGTCACGGGTACAGGGATTGCTGCGCATTGTCTGAAGAAGTCTGTATGCAGATCCGAGGGAAAAGCGTCGCGCTGTGGATGATCATGCTGTTGTGGACCCTGGGCGCCGTCGAAGCGCTGGCGGCCGGGTATTTCCTGACGTTCGCGCCGACATACTACCGCCCGCTCTACCTCGAGAAGGTCAACGACCAGCACCTGTGGAGGACGGAGCGCCACGACTGGGGTGCGTGGCACCGGCCGTCTAGCACGGCGAGCCACACCGACAATTGCTTCTCGGTCACGTATCGGTCGAATTCCTATGGCGCGCGCGACCAGGAGCGCTCCCTGACCACGGACGCCAAACGGGCCGTCATGCTCGGGGATAGCTTCGTCGAAGGGTTCGCCGTGGACGAGGACAGCCGGCTCAGCAACCTGCTCGAGCGATACTTCGGCGTCGAGATCCTCAACTTCGGCATGACGCACTTCGGACCACTGCAGTACCACATCCTCTACGAGAAGCTTGTGCGACAGTTCGATCACGACGCAGTGATCATCGGGTTCCTCCCTGACAACGATTTTGTCGACAACGATCCCGATTTCAACCGCGCGAGGCCCGATTTCGCCAGCCGGTTCATACCGTACTATGGCGCGAAGGGGGGAGTGTTCTACCCCCGTCCGCGACCCGGCCCCGACGAGCCGTCCCCCTTCGCGCACCAGTATGACCGGGACAATCCGGAGGACCGAAGCTTCGTCCAGAACCTGGGCCATCTGTTCTGGGCCTACGGTCTCTACCGCGACGTGCGGTATCGCGTCAGTGTCTTGCGCTACCCGCGGCCGACGTCCTACGTCGGCTACTTCGAGACGGATGCGGCCAGGATCGCCCGAGTGACCGACACGCTGGTGGCGATCAAGAAATCTGCGTCGCCCCGGCCCGTCCTCGTGGTGTTCTTCCCGGACTACAAGTCCTGGAGCTACGTCGTGACGCATCCGGGTTCCCAGGAGAGGTCGGCGGTGGCCGGCATGCGCGCCGTGCTGGAGAGCCGCGGGATCAGGACGATCGACCTGCTCGAGCAGTGGCTCGAGCGCGGACTGGACAAGGAGAGCGTGTATCTTCCCTGCGATGGCCACTGGAACGAGGCGGGGCACCGCGCCGCCTTCGAGGCCGTCCGGCCGCTCGTCGGTGACGTGCTAAGGCACGCGGCGGTCGTTCCGCGGTCTCCGGCAACGCGCGTGGGCGGGAGTGAGCCGCCCTCCGGCCGGTCCGCCCGCGTCGCTCGCTAGTCGGCCAGGCGCGCGGCGTCCCAGGTAGGTCGCGACGCGTTCGAGAGTTGCAGCCGGCTCGCCAGCCTGGGCGCCAGGACGGCCGCGACCGCGGCATGACCGGCGGCGTTGAAGTGGCACACGTCGACGTAGTGCTCCGGCCGGATGGCGGCCGCGCCCTCCACCACCTCCACGTCGTGGGCGGCGCCGACCGTGCGCATGATCGCGTGGTAGTCGGTGTCGAGGCGAATCATGCGGTATCCCGGTGTGCGCGTGACCTGGAGCAGTCTCACGACCTTGTCGGTCCGGCCGATCGACCGGTACGCGCGGGTCAAGTACAGTCGCGCGAGATCGCGGTGGGCGGACGTGGAGTTCAACGCCACTTCCAGATGCCCGATGGCCAGCTCCGGGTCGGTTTCGAGCAGCGCCACTCCCTGCCGGAGGTGGTGGTTGGCGATCGGGTTATCGCCGAGGACCATCAGGAACACGTGGCCACCCGCCCGCCTGGCTTCGGTGACCATCGCGACGAGATTGTCGCGATAGCGCGCCTCGTCAACGCGAGGGCGCAGCGTCTCGACGTCGAGTCGAGGCACGGGCGGAAGCACCCCGGCGCGGCGAAGCAGGGCTGTGGAGGCCCGCGTCATGTACGGGACCGCCACCGCTCGCGCGAGCGTCGGGATGGCGCCGAGCATGCCGTAGGCCCGCTGAAACCGCTCGGGACCGTCCGGCTCGTCCAGGACGGCGCGGTCGTTGAAGTTGAACGACAGTACGACGGCATCGGGCTTGAGGAGGGCCAGCTCACGCTCGACCACCAGGCGGCCCTGGTAGGACGAATACCCCGACACCGACAGGTTGATGGCGTGGGCGCCCGGCAGCAGGCGCTCGGTCACCTCGGCGAACGATTCCTCGGTGCGCACTCCGAAGCCGAAGGTGTTGGAGTCGCCGACGAAGACGATACGCCTGCCGGGCCTCGTGACGAGCTTCTCGCTGTCGATGGTGAGGTGGCCGCTGGCGTCGAACGCGCGTTCGGCGCCCCCGAACATACCCCGCCAGCTCGGCCGGCGTTCCCAGCCCATGACCGGCGTCCGGCGATGGGCCGTGGAGAACGCGTCGTCCGCGAACTCGCTCCAGCGCGTGGCATCCTCCCCGATGGTGCCGGCAACACGCAGGACGGACTCGCCCACGACGAAGAGCCCCACCGTGATGGCGACGACCGTGACGGCGTCCCGCAGTGCCCGCCTCCGCGCGGCCCGACGCGGCCCGGACTCCGCCCGCAGGCGGTCCGGAACCGACCAGCTTCCAGGAGCGAACAACCGTCGAACGACGCTCGATCTCGCACGCATGGCGTTCTCCTGCGCGCACTCGGATTGCGGCCCGAAACGGTGACTACATAGCAACCGACACGTGTGTGTGTGCCTGGTGCTCCATCGGGACGGTCGAGGTTACGCGGAGGGAGGCGAACGGGTGAGACAGGTGCCGTACGCGGTCTGAGACAGGTTCACCCCGGTGTCGGGGATATGGAGCTTGTCGGTGTCCTCTCGGAGGACGATTCGTTGTGAGTCGCGGGCATGGTCGGTATTGAACGAGTCCTGGTCGCTGAATACATCCAGGGCGTGGGACGCCGGGCTCTGCAGGTAAAGGTCGAGCGTGCGCGACAGGGACTCGACGTCGCCAGCGATCGAAACGGCGATGGCGAACAGGACAACGACGAGGACGACGAGGGACAGCGCGCGATATCCACGGTCGGGCGGGAGGGCAGCCTCGTCGCTACCCGCAAGCTTTCGGGGCGTCTCCGATCTCATGGTTGCAGTACGATCCCCTGGCAATTAGGAGCCTGAAATCGGGATCTATTCAAGGTCATTCCAATGGCCATGTGCCCGCCAGCCAGAAGCGGCCCCAAGGTTTGCGGTGGTTCGTCAGAGCCAAGAGGCCGTCATTAAAGACGTTTCAGGGACGGGCGGGGCTGGCGAGACCCGCGAGTCCGCTGGCCGCTCCCGGCTACGCCCCGGAGGGTGCCGCCGGCATCACCCGCCCCAGGAACTGCGCGCACTCCGCGATGTTCTGGAAGCCGAAGTCGGCCCCCGAGACGTCGAAGCCGGACGAGACGTTTCCTTGCCTCACCGTTCGCGCGTTGCGGGAGCGGCGGCGCCGCTGCCGGAGAGAGCGCAGGCCGAGATCGCCGACCAGCCGCCGCACCGAAGACCACGCGGCATTCGGGCGGGCCGCCTCGAAGGCCGCCGCTTCCTGGGCCAGGGCCGGATACTTCCGCGCATACTCCGTCAGCTCGTTCATGTGCTGGGAGACGTCGACGCCTTGCGCTTTCCGGCTCCGCAGCTCCTTCGCCGTCGCCCGCAGGTAGGCCATCTCGTCGAAATCGTAGCCGCCGAGCTCGGCCGGCAGCAGCTTCTGGGCGGTGAGGAGCCCCTCGGCCCAGTGGTTGGACATCGTGAAGTTCGTCAGCGGAGCGTACTGGTACGGCTCCTCGAAGTTCGCGATGATCGTCTCGATCCGGTCCTGCCCGGGATTGGCCAGGCGAAGGTTGGAGCCCCACGACTTGCCGGTTCGGCCGCATATCGCCAGCGGTGCGTCGATGTAGACGATGTTCCTGGCCAGGGCGGCGGCGAGGGGCCAGGAACAGTACTCGACCCCGTTGGTCTGGAAGAACCGGCCACAGCGGCTGGCCGCCCGCTCGGCGAGCGCGTGGGCGAACACGAAGCCGCTGGGATGCAGGTTGAACCGGTGCCGGACGGAGAACATCGGCTGGAGGAACTCGTCCGCGGAGATCCGCCGGCTGGCCCCCGAGAACGGAGGCGCCGTCAGCGAGTTCTTGTCGCGTCCGGGGAACCCCGCGTCACGGTATTCCGCGAGGTTGCAGAAGAGAAAGTCGGCGTTGTGACGCCGGTGCTCGTGAGCGAATCGCTCGAGCGTCGTCGCCAGCAGCGCATCGTCATCGCCGAGCAGGATGATCAGCGTCCCCCTGGCGTGGGATCGGGCGAACTCCCAGCTCTCCGCCACCACCAGCCGCTTGGGCGTGCGCACGTACCGGACCCGCGGATCCGTGATGCCACGAACGACCTCGGCCGTGTCGTCGGTGGAGGAGTTGTCGGAGACGACGATCTCGAAATCGTCGAGCGTCTGGCCGAGGATGGACCCGATCGCGTAGGGGACGAGGTCGCTCCGGTTGAAGGTGGGAATGACGATACTGAACAGTGGCGTGCTCATCGCGTCGAGGCTCTCCTATGCTCCGGGTTTGAAGACGGCGAGCTCGCCCTCGGCGGGGCCGACGGGGTCCAGGAGACGGACGGCCGCGTCAGGCATCGATTCCTTGTCGAGGACCCGGAGAAAGTCCCGCAGGGCGGTGCCGGTGGAGCGCGCGTCGACGTTCGGCGCCCCGATGCCGTGCTCGACATCATGCCGGCTCACGGTCCGGAAATCGACGCTATAGCGGGACAGGGACGTCGGGCTGGTGACGGTGGCGTGCAGCTGGGCTCCGGAGAACACGATGAGCCCACCGACCTTGGGCAGCAGCCGTACCTCCGGCTCCGCCGGGCCCAGACCGAGCGCCGCCGGCTGGACCCGCGGGTCCTCGTCGATGAACTTGGTGACGTCCTTCCGCTCGAGGTTGCGGCGGTAGTAGTTGAAGCGCTCCGAGTCGTTGACGACGGGCTCGGAGAAGTACCGTGGGTAGAACGCCATGGCGTTGTCGGCCGCCAGCGGGTAGATCGGGAGCCACCAGTTGATCTGCGCCTGCGGTGCTCCGTACCAGGTGTCGCGATGCCCCGGAAAGGCAAAGGCGATGCCCTTGGTGAGGTGCCCGGCGGGGTACGCGGTTCGAAGCTTCGGGACGTCGAGGTAGCAATCGTCCAGGTCGGTGCCCAGCTCCTGGAGGATGCCGGCGACGAGGCGGCGGGCCTCGGGATGGTGCGTGAACGTCGGCTTCAGACGTCCGAGGATCGGGGCCAGCTCGGCCGGGCTCAGGGCGGCATGCACGTGCCGTGGATCGTGCGGCGCCAGCGCCGCCTGCACCATCTCGCGCGTGAACGCGGCGAACTCTTCGACCGAGCGGAGATGGTCGTAGACGAAGATCTCCCCCGCGTACAGCCGGGCCCGGCGCTCGTCATCGTCCTTCACGTCGCGATTGAGCCAGATCGCCGTCATGGTCGTGTCCCTCCCCCGGGTCTCAGCCGGCCGCGCTCAGATACACGGCACTGGCATCGGAATCCGGATCGACGCCGCGGACCGCCGCCGCCGCGCGCCGCGCGCTGATGATGCACGCGTCGGTCATCAGGTACTTGTGCTCGGCGTAGCGCCCGACCAGGAGCACACCGTGTCGATCCAGGAACTCGGTGATCGTTCGCATCGCGCCCGCCCGGTTGTGGTCGAAGATCGGATTCCCCTGGGGCACGAAGGTGACGTTGACGTAGCGGACGGCGTCGGGGCCGTCGACCAGCCCCATCTCGACCAGCTCCGCCACCACCGTCGACTTGACCTTGTCCAGGTCGGTCGGCACCGCGCGGTATTCCGAGCCGTAGACTTCCACCTGGATGGCGGAACACCCTGGGGGCGCGTTGTTGGGCGAGAAGTGCTCCATGTGGCTGAGGCGGACGCTGAGCTTGTCCTCGTCGTAGACGTACATCCAGGTCTCGGGCCGGCGGGCGGGGTGGTTGACGGCGACGTCGACGCGGAGGAAATGGGTGCACGTGAGCTTCTCGGCCGCCTCCCGGACGGCGGCCGGGGCGTCGGTCGAGAGCCGGATCAGCGACTTGAGGGGCATGGTCGACACGAGCCGACTGTACGACGCGACGGCGCCGTCGGAGAAGCGAAGCTGGCGGGAGCCGAACGTCACCTGCTCCAGCGCACAGCTCAGGCGGAGGTTGGCGTCACGAGCCAGCTTGTGGGTATAGGCCATGAATCCGCCGTGCGTCGGATACCGCGACTGGCGGTTGACGGCATAGTGAACGGTCCCCAGGCCGATCGATCCCTTGGCGCCCGCCACCACCTCATCCACGCTGGGCTTCATGACCCGGTTCCCGACCCATTCCGTCGCCAGGTCGACGGGATTCACTGTCCAGTACTTGCGCGTATAGGCGGCCGGGAAGGTCTCGGCGAAGACCTCGCCGAAGGCCATGTGGATCCACTCGCGGTAGTCCTTGGGCGTCCCGTCGAGGTGACGAGAGGCCAGGAAGCTGTCGAGGCAGGCCGTCCGCAGCGGCTCCGGCACCTGGTAGAGATTGACCTGCGCGGGATGGGCGATCCAGGCGCCCTTGTAGTAGTTCGAGGCCTTCGTCGCCACCACCTCGTAGGCGCCGTCGACCATATCGGCCAGGAAGTCCTGCACGTACTTGTTCGACGTGAAGCTGATGTGCGGCCCGTCGTCCCAGACGAAGCCGTCCACGGTCTCGGAGTGGATGTGACCGCCGTAGTAGGGCTCCTTCTCGAAGATCACGGTGTCCCGGTGCTGCAGGTGATAGGAGACCGCGAGGCCGGAGAGCCCGGCCCCCAGCACCGCGACCGGGGTGTCGACGGACATCGTCATCGTGTGAGCCCCTTTCGAAATGACTACGCTTCGCGCCAGGCCGATGGAGCATGGTACACGCCCACGTGCGGATGGAACGGTGTCGTGCGCTTGGAGCATCCGCTGGGCACCATGGAGAAGCTCAGGACGTCCTGGACGTGATCCAGGGTATTCCCGGGGACGACCACCCAGAGAGAGATCGCATATGAACCGGGGTACAGCAGGCACTCGGGGATCTCGACCGAGAATCTGTGCTTTCCGGCGGCGACGTCGGTGAACGAGGCCCCCGAATCGGTGCTGAGGAGGTCGAGGACCGGCAAGCCGGTATCGGCGCGGTGGATGGCGACGGCCATGGTTATCGAATGCAGTGGGCGCGCGAGCTCCACGTCGAATTCCACGACCAGCGTCTCGCCCATGCCGAACGTCGCTCGGGTCTGTCCCCGCATGTCGACCAGACGCGCGTCGATGAAGCGCGCCTCGCCGGTGCCCTGGTGTCTCCAGTGCGACGGATCGTTCTGGTGCAGCCCGGCGACGCTCTCGATGTAAGCGGCGAGGACGTCGTCCACGGGGCCGCGGACCCTGACGGTCCCGTGATCGAGCCAGATGCCCGACGTGCAGAGATTGGCAACGGCCCCCATGTTGTGACTGACGAAGAGCACGGTGCGCCCTTCACTCGCCACATCCTGCATCTTCCCGAGGCACTTGTTCTGGAAGCTGAGGTCGCCCACCGCGAGCACCTCGTCGATGATGAGAATCTCGGGCTCGAGGTTGGCGGCAACGGCGAAGGCCAGCCGCATCTGCATCCCCGTCGAGTAGTGCTTGACGGGGGTGTCGATGAACTGGTCCGTCTCCGAGAAGGCGACGATCTCGTCGAACTTGCGGGTGATCTCGGTCCTGCGCATCCCGAGGATCGCGCCGTTGAGATAGACGTTCTCTCGGCCCGTGAGTTCCTGGTGGAATCCGGTGCCGACCTCCAGGAGCGAACCGACCCGGCCATGGAGCTCGGCAGTGCCGGTAGTCGGCTCGGTGATGCGCGCGAGGATCTTCAGCAAGGTGCTCTTGCCGGCACCGTTTCGCCCAACGATTCCCACGACCTCGCCACGTTTGACCTCGAAGGACGCGTCCTTGAGTGCACAGAAGGCGGTGCTCGCGGGCGCCCGCCGGCGCCGCGGAAGGGATGTGAGGCGCTCGACGATCTGTTCACGGAGCGAGCCGTATCGCTTTCGCGACGCGCTGATCTGATACACCTTGGACAGGTTCTCGGCCCGGACCACGATATCGCTCAACGCGCATCCTCTCCGATCATCACACCCGGTCCGCGAACGTCCGTTCCAGTCGCCGGAAGTAGTATGCCCCGCCCACCAGGAGGATGATCGAGGCCAGGCTCGAGACCGCCAGCATGGGGCCCGGGCCTGGTCCGCTATCGAGCAGCGCCCACCGGAACCCCTCGACGACCCCGACCATCGGGTTGAGGCCGTAGAGGGTCCGCCAGGGCTCGGACAACAGGCTGCTCGGATAGGCGACCGGGGTGGCGAACAGCCAGAACTGGGTCATGAACGGCACGACGTAGCGAACGTCACGGTACTCGACGTTGAGGGCCGACAGCCACAGAGCGACGGCCAGGGCCGTGGCAATCGCCTGGGCCACGAAGACGGGGAGCCACAGGAGTCTCAGCGAGATCGCCGACGTCGTACCACAGCAGCAGCAGGACGAGCACCGAGAACGCCAGGATGAAGTCGACGATGCCGGACAGCACCGACGCCACGGGCATGATGAGGCGGGGGAAGTACACCTTGGTGATCAGGTTGCCGCTCGTCACGAGGCTGTTGGAGGCCTGAGTCAGGGCGTTGGCGAAGAACGTCCACGGCACCAGGGCGACGTAGGCAAAGAGCGGGTACGGCACCCCGTCCGAGGGGACCTTGGCCAGGCGTCCGAAGAACACCGCGAAGACCAGCATGGTGAGGACGGGCTGGATGATGGCCCAGGCGGCGCCGAGCGCGGTCTGCTTGTACCGTACCTTGACGTCCCGCCAGACGAGGAAGTAGAGCAGCTCACGATACTCCCACACGCTGCGAAGCCGCAGGGACACCCAGCCACGCGACGGTGAGATCCGGATGATGGGCACGGCGACGGGAGTCGTCACTCGGCCTCCGTGAATCACGCGACCTCCGTATGGCGGATCGACATTGTGGGATTGACGTAGGCGGATCAGGCGTGGATTCCTGACCCACAACTCTTACCAGTAACGTCACTCGGGCGATCGGTCAAGGTTCGCGTCGATCTATATCGGTCGGGCCGCCACGGGTCGAGAGGTACCCGGAGTCTCTCCCTTTCGAAGTATCGCGTGGACAAGTCCCACCGCCTGTGAAGCTATCATGACGTAGCTATATTAAACGAGTACTTACGACACAAATACATTCATCGTCCGGTATAAGCGGCTATATCATTGGAACTATGGACAACGCGAGGCTTCGCGGTAGACTTCGCTCGTTGGCGGTAGTCTCGCTAGCGACCGCCCGTGAGTTGGGGCGCGTACAGCGTCGAGGGCGTAAGTTGAGGGCCTAAGAGGGAATCAATGGCATCTGCGAATCAATCTGGGGGGCGGCAGCAGGCGGCAACCAACATCCTGGTGTATCTCGATGTCATCTGGAGGCGTCGCTGGCTCGTCGTGCCAGTCCTGGCCCTGACCGTCGCTTCGGCGTGGGTGTTCGTCATGATTCAAACACCCATCTACCGGGCGACCGCCACGGTCCTCATCGAGCCGGAGTCTCCGAGGGTCATGAACATTCAGGAAGTGACGCCGGGGACCGGGACCCCGCAGGACTACTATGCGACTCAGACCAAGCTCATTCAGAGTAGCGAGATCGTCGAAGGCGTCATTGCGCGTCTGAACCTCAGGGAGCGGATTCCGGAGATCAAGGAGACGCGCGACCCCTACGGAGCGTTCCTGGCCCG
Source organism: uncultured Candidatus Rokubacteria bacterium (assembly GCA_963827505.1). Lineage (GTDB taxonomy): Bacteria > Methylomirabilota > Methylomirabilia > Rokubacteriales > CSP1-6 > AR5. The sequence continues at coordinate 1,150,912 of CAWHBD010000003.1, forward strand.
GATGCTCGTCGAGCCGATCAAGAACACAAGGTTGGTGAACGTAAGCTTCGAGAACCCAGATCCGAAGCTCGCCGCCGAAGTGGCGAACGCCGTAGCCGCCGGCTACGTCAAGTACAACGTGGAGATAAAGAACCGAATGGCTCAGGAGGCCGGGACGTGGCTCCAGGAGCAGGTCGGAGGACTCGTCGCCAAGGCCGACCGGTCGGCGGCGGCCCTTCAGGCGTATCAGGCCAAGGCCGACCTGCTCGGGATCCAGGAGCAGCGTCAGATCATCACCCAGAAGATCATGGCCTACGACAAGGCTCACCTCGATAGCCAGACCCAGCGCTACGGAGCCGAGGCGAAGCTACGCGAGATCACCCGGATCTTGAAGGATCCGGCGGCGGCTGAAGCCGTGTTCACCGTGATCGACGACCCGATGATCCGTAAGCTCAAGGGCGAGGCCTCCGACCTCCTCGCGGAACGGTCGAAGCTGAGAGAGCAATACCGCGCGAAGCACCCGGACCTGATACAGATCGAGGCCCAGATCAAGCACGTCAACGAGCGGATTCGCGAGGAGGTCGGCAAGCTTCGCCAGGGCGTGGAGAACGAGTACCAGGTCGCCAAGGCCCGCGAGGCAAGCATGGCGGCCAGCCTCAACGAGTTGCGTCGCGAAGCGCAGCAGCTCGTGACCAAGGAGGCTCGGGCTCTATCGCTCCAGCGCGAGAAGGACTCCAACGACGAGCTCGTCGCGGCGGTGACGAAACGGATCAAGGAGACGGGGCTCACGACGGGCCTCGAGTCGAACAACATCCGCGTCGTCGAGCCGGCGACGCCGCCAACCTTCCCTGTCCGGCCCCGGACGCTCATCGTGCGCGTCCTGAGCGTCGTACTCGGCCTTGGTCTCGGAATCGGGCTTGCCTTCGTGGCAGAGTCAGCCGACAACCGGGTCCGGTCGCCTGAGGACGTCGAGCGAGCGCTCGGGGTTCCGGTCCTCGGCCTCGTCCCTCAGTTCAAGGTCAAGAAGAGGGCCTGAGGAGCTGATGTACCGGCGCTTCTACGGCTTCACCAAGCCACCGTTCGGCCTCACTCCCGATCCGAGCTTCCTCTGCCTGACGCCCGGGCATCGGGAGGCGCTCGCCCAGCTCACCTACGGCGTGCAGGAGAAGAAGGGGTTTATCCTGCTCACGGGCGAGGTCGGGACGGGAAAGACCACCCTGCTTCGCGCGCTGCTGAATCGCCTCCCGAAGGGCACCGCGGTGGCCTACGCCGTCAACTCTACCCTGCCGTTCGACGAGCTTCTGGAATACCTGCTCGAGGATCTCGGTGTGCCGAACGCCGGGGTGAGTCGAGCCCAGCGGCTGATGGCGCTGTACCGGTTCCTGACCGAGCAGTACCGGGCGGGCATCAACAACGTGCTGATCATCGACGAAGCCCAGAATCTCGACCTGGACACCCTCGAGCAGATCCGGCTGCTGTCCAATTTCGAGACGACGTCCGAGAAGCTGGTGCAGATCGTCCTCGCCGGACAACCCGAGCTGAGGCGGCGGCTGGCGTTGCCCGAGCTGAGGCAGCTCAAGCAGCGGATCGCGCTGCGGTGCAAGATCGAACCGATGTCTCCCGAGGAGACGCGCGGATACATTGCCGATCGCCTGCGTATCGCGGGTGGAAGCAATCCACGACTCTTCACGTCCGAGGCCGTGGACATCATCACGACCTATTCGGGCGGAGTGCCTCGTGTGGTCAACATCGTCTGCGATCATTGCCTCCTGGCCGGATACGCTAACGAGATTCGTCAGATCGATGCCTCCGTCGCGCGGGTGGCGATCGAGTACCTCGAAGAACAAGAGGATGAGCCGCGCCGCACGGGCCGGGCGGTCTCGTGGTGGAGACGGTTTCGCGTGGCGGCGGTCCTAGCGGCGGGGGTCGTCAGCGCCGGCATTGCGGTCCTGGCGTGGGAATCGAGTCACGTCGGCAGCCTCGGAAGTGTGCTGGTCCAGCCGCTCTCAGTTCTTATCCGACGGTGGGGGCAATGAGCCAATTCTTCAAGGCATTGGAGCGCGCGGAGCGTGAGCGGCAGGAGGCCGCGGCGAACGACGGGCCTTCGCCCGCCCCAGCCGAGGACGAAGCGCAGGCCGATACATCAGCTTCTGTTCCATCGGTGCCGGTTGCCTCCACAGCGGTCGCTCCACCGCCTGTGGCCCCCTACCGACCGGCGGCCCCGCCGGCCAAGGGTGCACCGGAGCCGCCCCCTCGGCCGGTGGCTCCGGCAGCCAAGGTCACATCCCAGCCCGCGCCCCCTCGGCCTGTAGCTCCGGCGGTCAAGGCCACACCGGAGCCGGCACCCGCTCGGCCGGTGACCCCCGTGGCCAAGCCCGCACCCGAGCCGGTGCCCCCTCGGCCGGTGCCCCCGGCGGTCAAGGCCGCACCCGAGCCGGTGCCCCCTCAGCCGGTGCCGCCCGGCGGTCAAGGCCGCGCCAGAGCCGGCACCCTCTCAGCCAGTAGCCCCGGCAGCCAAGGGTGCACCGGAGCCGGTGCCTCCTCGGCCGGTGGTTCCCGCCGCCAAGGCCGCACCGGAGCCGGTGTTACCTCGGGTGGTGGCCGAGCTTCCGTCGGTCGAGGCATCGGCGCGAGCAGCGCAACGGGCGGCCGAGGCGTTCGAGCGCGCGGCGCGCAAGGCGCCGAAGAGCCGGAATCCGCTCCGTTCGCGCGACCGGGCGCCGGTGCTCGTCGCCGACCTCGAGCCGGAGTCGGTAGCGTCGGAGGCCTATCGCGCCCTTCGAGTCAACATCGAGTTCATGCCCCACGCCGAAAAATGCCGGAACATCGTCGTCACGTCGCCGAGCCAGGGTGAGGGCAAGTCCACGACGGCGGCCAACCTGGCGATCGTCTCGGCCCAGGCCGGCTGGCGCGTGTGCCTGATCGACGCGGATTTCCGGCGCCCCGTGATCCATGCCGCCTTCGGGCTTCCGAACCGCGGCGGACTCGTCAAGGCGCTCTCGGAGAAACGGCCGCTCAGCACCGTCGCGATGCCGTCCGGCTTCCCGGGGCTGTCGGTGGTCGTGGCGGGAGAGTACGATCTGGGCCAGACGGACCTCTTCAGCTCGGATCGCATCCAGCATGTCCGTCAGGATAGCGAGACCCACTATGATCTCGTGATCTGGGACACGCCGCCTATCATCCTCGTCGCCGACGCCATCAACGTGGTGGCCCAGTGCGACGGCGTCATCCTCGTGGTGCGCTCGGGCGCCATCCCCTCCAGCGTGCTACGCCGGGCGAGTCGACAGATCACGCAGGTGAATGGCAAGATCCTCGGGGTGTTGCTCAACGGCGTCGACCCCCGGAGGACCGACCAGGAGTTCTACCGCTACTACCACGCGTACCAAGAGAGCAACAGCCAGCCATGACGGCGGAGCGCGAGATCTCCAGTCGCTCGTAGACAGCGATGAGCAGCGTAGCCCAGACGACGACAGACGGGCGATCCGTCCAGTCGGTGACGCTGGTCGTCGCGGACGGCCGGCCTCTGCTGCTCCGGGGCCTGGAGCACATCTGCTCGGACGAGCGTGGCTTCGAGGTCGTGGCCGCGTGCGCAAACGGTCATGCGACGCTTGAAGCGCTCCGGCAGTTCAAGCCGGACATCTTGATCCTCGACGCTACCCTGCCGCCCAGCGGCGGCCTCTGGGTGCTGCGGCAGATGCGTCGCGAGAGGTTGCCGACCCGCGCCGTGCTGCTGGCCGATCACCCCAACGAGCGACATGTTCTCGAGGCGGTTCGGCTCGGAGTCGGCGGGATCCTCCTCCCGGACATGACGCCCGAGTCGCTGCTGCGATGCGTCCGCACGGTGCACGCCGGCGAGCCGTGGCTGGAGAGCCAGGCGGTGGCCAGGCTGCTCAATCGGCGCCCGCGCGAGGGAGGGCTGCGCCAGCTGGGCCGGGGGCTCACGCCGAGGCAGATCGAGATCGTTCGCCTGGCGACGGAGGCGATCTCGACCAGGGAGATCGCTGCCCGCCTGATGGTGACCGAGGGCACGGTGAAGGTGCATCTCCACAACATCTACGAGAAGCTTCAGGTAGATGGACGGGTGGGGCTGGTGCTCTTGGTGATGAAGCAGGGGCTGCTGTAGCGGGCTACGCCAGGGCCTTCTCCTTGAGATAAAGCACGAGGGCGAGCCGTCCTTCCAGCTGGAGCCTCTCGTAGACCGCGTGAAGGTGATTCTTGATCGTGCCCTCGGACACACCCAGTTGCGTCGCCAGTTCCTTGTTGCTCAATCCGCGAGCTGCCGCCCGCGCGACCTCGAGCTGCCGCCGCGTGAGCGTGCCGGGTTCGTCGGGGGATGCGACGTCTTCACCGGCGGCCTCGTGACCGCTCAGCGTCCGCTTGCCGCCGAACACGTCCTTGACGGCGTTGACCACGAGCCGCGGTTCCATCGTCTTGAAGGCGACGCCATAGACACCCAGCCGGAGCGCCCAGTCGAAGTGGTCGCCGTTCGGACGATCACTCAGGAGGACGGTACGCACCGTGACCCCCTCGGCACTCAGCGTGCGCAGCACGGTTACAGCGTCGGTCGGCGGCAAGTTCCGGTCGAGCAGAATGACGTCCGGGCGGTGCGCCATCACGGCGCGGACGACCTCGTCCCCGTTGGTGCAACGCTGCAGCACGAGGAACTCCGACTCACGGCTGAAGAGTGCGTCGAGACCAGCTAAAGTTATCGGCTGGCGATCGGCCAGCACGAGACGAATTCGCCGCGGTCGCGGGCGCTCGAAGGCTTTCGGCGCGTCGGCCAGGCGCAAGGACCGGCGCGCCGGCGATTCTGCAACCGCACTGTACCCTTCGTTCGATGAAACGTTCATCCAGGCCCTCCGTGTTCTTATTCGTCGCCTACCGGATAATCCAGGCAACATACATGCCGGAGGAATCTGTGCGAAGACTACACCCGTTCCCTATGGACGTTAGCTAAGAAATGGTCTCGATCGCGTTGAATTGGGCAGGGCCGGATGAGCCGTACGTCCCGGTGCTCCCCGGCTCGGCATCGGCCGCCGTTTCATCAGGATGGATAATCGGTTTCACCGTTCTGGCAATATGCAGTACGCACAAATTTCGTAAAGAAACGCGACGGGCGAAGCACCTTGCCAGAACGCCCTCCCGCATATCGGAAATGATCTCGGTCGCGAGCATGCGCAACGTTTGACGCCGTCCTCACGTTGAACGCCGCTCTCGTGTCGGCGAACTTAGCAGCTCTGAACTTAGCAGCTCTATAGGTTAGTGGTCATCTTGACACATCAGACCAGGCAGACCCGCCGCCGCGAACACGACCGCCGCGGCATCGCCGTTCAGGGACGTGCATCAGCCGGGACTTCGTGACGGCTGCGCGCGGCGGTTCCTGGCCCAGCGGTCCTCGGTGTGATCCGCGCACTGCGGTGCTCCTCTCCATAGCTCATGATTGTGATGCGTCGGGCCGACATGCTCTGGGCCACCTGGTAGGTCGAGCGGCGCCTGGGCCCGGCGCTCTTCGAGCGTCAGATTGGCGCCGCGCTCGCCACACGCACGGAAGCGGGCACTGGGTGGCTCACGACGTGAATGGGAACGGGTGGGGAGACGTCTGACGGTCATGAAGCGGTATCGGACGGCACTCGCGCTTGCACTGGCCCTGGTCCTGAGCACGGTCGCCGTCGGGCACGCCGGTGGGCCGGGCCGGGGTGGCGGCGGGCGCGGGGGGTTCCACGGCGGCGGCGGTGGCTTCCGAGGCCATTCCGGCGGGCATTTCCACGGGCGGTCGCACTTCCACGGGCGGGCGTTCGTCGGCGTCGCCCCGCTCTTCCTGTTCGCCCCGGGGTTCGTGTACACGCCGCCGGTCTACGCCGAGCCCGCGCCGACCTATGTCCAGCCGCAGGCCAGCGGGTACTGGTACTACTGCCCGAGCGCTCGGACCTACTATCCGTACGTGACGTCCTGTCTGGACGCCTGGGTGCCGGTCGTCCCCCGGTAGCTCGGTCCCCGGCGCCCGGCGTGGCTACCGTTGCCTGGCGACGATGACCAGCCGGTCGGTGGCGCCGACCGCGACGGCAGGGTCGTAGGCCCCGTGGTACTCGGCCGTCCCGAAGCCCGCCTCGGTCAGCAGCTGATCGAGTTCGTCTCGCGTCCAGCACCGCATCACGAAATCGTACTCGGCCGCCGTCGTGACCCCGCCGGCGACCAGGGTGTGGCGCTCGGCGAGCTGCAGCGCACGCGCGTTGTGGTCGAGCCGCGCGACGCTGCGAAACGTGAGGGTGCCGTGGACGGTCTCGACCGTCTGCTCGTGCACGGGCTCCCGGCTCTTGCGGCGAACCGTGGCCTCCCACTCGCGTACGTCGAGCACGAGGACGCCGCCGGACGTCAGCGCCCGCGCGAAGCTCAGGAAGACGGCGCGGCGGCTGGCGTCGTGGACGACGTCGTTGAGCACGCCGCGACACAGAATAGCCTGGCAGCACGGCCGGATCGGGAGTGTCGTGAGATCGGCCGCGACGAGCGTGACGGCCGAGGCGTCGGGTCGCCGCCGTGCCACCGCCAGGAGCTCCAGGGACGCGTCGACTCCAGTCACCCGGAACCCGTGCCGGGCCAGCTCGGCGGCGTAGCGGCCGGTCCCGCAGCCGGCGTCGAGGAGCCGGGCCCCGGGGGCCACGCCGTGCCGGGCCAGTGCCGCGGCGACGTGCCCGCACTCCGAAGCGACCGAACGCTCGCTGAGCAGATCGTAGGCCCAGGCGAAGCGACCGTAGAAGGGGCGATCGGCGAGCGTGGGCGTCATGCGCTCGTCCCCATGAGCACTGGATGCTACCGCGCCGGTCCGGCCCCCCGCTATGATGCTGTGAGGCGCACAACGCGCGGCCAAAAGAGTCGTGGGGGTGCTCATGCGTCGATTCATGTTGGCAGTCTTCCTGGTCGTGGCGGTCGTCGCTCCCGCTCATGCGCAGGTGCAGGTGAGTATCGGCATCTCGCTCCCCGGCCCGCCGACGCTGGCGGTCATCCCGGGGGCGCCTGTGTACTACGCGCCCCGGGCGCCCGCCAACGTGTTCTTCTACGCCGACCAGTACTGGCTCTTCCACACCAACGGCTGGCATGCCGGGCCGTCCTGGAACGGCCCGTGGGTGGTCGTCGACCCCGTCGTACGTGCCGGTGCCGGTCCTGCGCGTGCCCGTGCGGTACTACGCGGTGCGACCGCCCCACTGGAAGAGCTGGCGGGTCGAAGGGCCGCCACGATGGGACGCGCACTGGGGGCGCGAATGGCGCGAGGCCGCTCATGAGCGCGACTGGCGGGAGCGCGAGGAGCGCTGGAAGCAACGACAAGCACGACGAGCAAGAAGCACGGTCGCGGACACGACAAGCGCGACCGCTAGCATCCGTCTCGGTCGCGGGGCGAACGTGGCAGAATTGCGGCATGCGAGCCCGTTCCCCCGCGCCCGTTCCCGAGTTTCTCTACGGCACTGCCTGGAAGGAAGACCGCACTGCCGGGCTCACCGAGCTCGCGCTCCGGGCCGGCTTCCGGGCCATCGATACCGCCAACCAGCGTCGGCACTACGTCGAGGCCGGCGTCGGCCAGGGGCTGGCCGCCGCCTACCGAGCCGGCCTGGTCACGCGTGCCGAGCTGTTCTTGCAGACCAAGTTCACCTACGTGGGCGGCCAGGACCACCGGCTGCCCTACGACCCCGCCGCTGACCTCACCACGCAGGTCGCACAGTCGATGGCCAGCTCGCTGGAGCATCTCGCGACCGATCACCTCGACAGCTACGTGCTGCACGGCCCCGCCTCCGGGCGCGGCTGGTCCGACGCCGACGCCGAGGTGTGGGCCGCGATGCTGGCCGAGCGCGACGCCGGCCGCACGCGCGTGGTGGGAGTCAGCAACGTCTCGCTGCGCCACCTCGAGCAGCTGGCCGGGTCCGGCGCCGAGCTGCCGCGCTTCGTGCAGAACCGGTGCTTCGCACGGCTCGGGTGGGACCGCGAGGTCCGGGCATTCTGCCGTGCGCGTGAGATCGTCTATCAAGGCTTCTCGTTGCTCACGGCCAATCCGGAGGTGATGCATCACCCGCGGGTGGGCGCCGTCGCCGCGCGCCTGGAGGCGACCCCGGCCCAGGTGGTCTTCCGCTTCGCCCGGGCGGTCGGCATGCTACCGCTGACCGGGACCTCCGACGCCGGCCACATGCGGCAGGACCTGGCCAGCCGCGACCTCGCGCTCACCGCTGACGAGGCGGAGGCGATCGAGTCACTGGTCGGGTGACGACCACCGACGCCGATGCCCTGGTGCGCGCGGCGCGCACGCTCGTCCTCCTGGGTCTGGCGATCGCGGGCGCCGCCTGCGCCGGCCCCGCCGGGCGAACGACCGAGGTCGGCCGCCCGGCCGACGCTCGCGGGTCGGGGCGGGAGACGGTTGACGCCGAGGCGGCAGCGCGGCGGGCGCGCGGTCAACGCGCGGTCGAGATCGCGATGAAGCACCGCGGCGCTCCGTACCAGTGGGGCGGCGCCGGTCCGTCCAGCTTCGACTGTTCGGGCTTCGTGCGGTACGTCTACGCGCAGGTCGGCGTGTCCCTTCCTCACAACGCCGCGTTGCAGTACGAGCGCGGGATCGCGGTCGCGCGCGACAGCCTGGAGCCGGGCGACCTGGTGTTCTTCGACGGCCTCCGGCACAACGGCATCTACGTCGGGCAGGGGCGCTTCATTCACGCCAGACAGACGGGCCGGCACGTCAACGTCGCGGAGCTCGGCGACGACTGGTACCGCACCCGATGGGTCGGCGCTCGCCGGCCCTGGTGATCCGACATGCCAGGGAGCAGGGGAATCATGAAAAGGATCCACCGAGCGCCGCTACCGCCCGCCGAACGCGATGGGATCGCCGCGCTACCCGCCATGCGGTACATGACCGTCATCGCCCAGGATCCGGGCGTCCGCGTGCGTGGGCGATCGGGGCCGATCCTCATGTCGAGGATCGCCGTGCCGGCCGAGGAGCTGATCCGGGGGCCCATCGGTTACCGCGTGCACGTGGTCGACTACGATGCGACGGCGCGGCGCTTCAACGGCGCGCACGAGCTCCCGGACCGCGTCGAGGCCGAGCCGTCCGCCTGGCAGAACGGCGATCCGCGGATCGTGGGTGACGACCGGTTTCGTGCCCAGAACGTCTACGCGCTGGTCATGAAGACGCTGGCGCGCTTCGAGTTCGCCCTCGGCCGCCGCGTCGGCTGGTCGTTCAAGACGCATCAGCTCAAGGTGGCGCCCAACGGCATGCTCGACGCCAACGCGTTCTATACGCCGCGCGAGGAGGGGCTCGTCTTCGGCTACTTCGCGGGGAGCAGCGGCGACACGGTGTACACGTGCCTGTCGCACGACATCGTCGTGCACGAGACGGCGCACGCTCTCATCGACGGGCTCCGCGAGCGCTACCTCGACCCGTCCAGTCCCGACCAGGCGGCCTTCCACGAGGGCTTCGCCGACGTGATCGCGCTGTTATCCGTCTTCTCGCAGCCGGAGGTGATCCGCAAGCTGCTGGTGCCGTCGACCAAGACCGGCGGCTCGCGGGCCCTGATCGACAAGGCCGACGTCACCGTCCCCGCGCTGCGCAAGAGCGCCCTGTTCGGCCTGGCCGAGCAGATGGGACGGGAGCTCGAGGGCGTCCGGGGCGGCGCCCTCCGACACAGCACGACCCTCGATCCGGAGCCGTCCCACCTCAAGGCCGCGGAGTTCCAGGAGCCCCACCGGCGCGGGGAGATCCTGGTGGCGGCCGTGATGAACGGGTTCATCGACGCCTGGGCGGCGCGGATCCAGGATCTCGGGGTGCCCGGCCAGACCGCGTTCGCCGTGGCGCGGGTCGCCGAGCAGGGCGCGGACATCGCCGAGGCGCTGGCCACGATGTGGATCCGTGCGCTCGACTACATGCCGCCCGTCCACGTGGAGTTCGCGGACGCCCTCAGCGCCGCGCTGACGGCCGACACCGAGGTGCGCCCCGACGACTCGCGCTTCGGCCTGCGCGAGCACATGCGCAGGTCGTTCCGCGCCTACGGCATCCGCCCGGCGCCGACGAGCGGCCCCGGGGGCATGTGGGAGCGGGCGCCCGGCGAGCTGCGCTACGAGCGCGTCCGCTTCGAGTCGATGCGCAGCGACAAGGACGAGGTGTTCCGCTTCCTGTGGGAAAACCGCGACGCCCTCGAGGTCGACCTGCGGCGGGGGGCGTATACCGAGGTGCTGTCGGTGCGTCCGTGCGTGCGGGTGGGGCCGGACGGGTTCACGCTGCACGAGACCGTGGCCGAGTACTACCAGGTGGCGCGGCTGACGGCCGAGGAGCTCCGAAAGGTCGGGGTCGCCCTGCCCAGGGACTACGTGACCGCCCTCGGCCGGGAGCAGGCCGCCGCCGCCCAGCGCGCCCGGGCGAGAGCGCAGGCCGAGGTCCCCGGCCCGGCCGCCGACGATCTGCCGCGGAATGCGGAGGACGAGACGAGCCCGACGACGACGCCGCTCTACGGCGGCGGGGTGCTCATCTTCGACGAGTACGGCCGGTTGAAGTATCACGTCCACAACGACGTGTTCAACGGGCGGCGCCAGGCCCGGCGGCTCCGGTATCTCTGGGAGACCGGCCAGCTCGAGCCGGGCCGCGAGGGCGCGCGCCTGCAGGCCGCCCGCCTCTCGACCATTCATCGTCTCCGTGCGCTCGACGCGCGGAAGTTCCCCGCGGAGGGATGGTAGCCATGGCCAAGACGCCCACGTCGGTCGTGATTCGCGGCTACCAGGTGGGATTCGGAGACTGCTTCCTCGTCTCGTTCGTGTACTCGGAGACCGATACGCGCCACGTGCTGATCGACTTCGGGACGACTGGCCTGCCGATGCGGGGCACCCCTCGCGCGGCGGCCAAGCCCTCCGAGCACATGCCGCGCGTCGCCGAGCAGATCAAGAAGGACTGCGGCGGCCGCCTCACGGCCGTGGTCGCCACCCACCGTCACGCCGACCACATCAGCGGCTTCGCGACCGACAATCGCACCGGACAGTCCGGTCTGACGATCCGCGACCTCAAGCCCAAGGTGGTGCTCCAGCCGTGGACGGAGGACCCGGCGGCCGCGAGGGACGCGCGCAAGGCCACCAGGAATTCGAGCCGCTCGCGCAAGAGCTTCGTGGCGGGCTTGCGGGCGATGAACGACATCGCCCAGGCCATCCTCGGCCTGGCCGAGAGCCGGCCCGCCTGGATGGGGCCCGCCCTCCAGAAGGAGCTGCAGTTCCTCGGCATGGACAACATCGCGAACAAGTCGGCAGTGGAGAACCTGATCGCGATGGGGGCGGCCAAGGGCGCCACCGCGGTCTGGGCGCATCACGGATCCAGATCGGGGCTCGAGTCGCACCTGCCCGGCGTCAAGGTCCGCGTGCTGGGGCCGCCCAATCTCCAGCAAACCGAGAAGATCCGCAGGATGCGGGCGAGCGATCCCGACCAGTTCTGGCATCTGCTCGCCGGTCCCCGGTCGCTGCAAGGGGCGGCGCCGCTGGCCAAGGGGCTCGGCCGGCGGCGGCCGGCCCGGGCGCCGGGCGTTCCCCCCGAGGCGCGCTGGTTCCTCGACAAGCTCCAGCGCCTGCGGGGCGAGCAGCTCCTGCAGATCGTGCGGACGCTCGACGACCAGATGAACAACACCAGCCTGATCCTGCTCTTCGAGGTCTTCGGCAAGAAGCTGCTCTTCCCCGGCGACGCCCAGCTCGAGAACTGGTCCTACGCGTTGCAGGACGCGCCCGACGCCGCCAAGACCTCCGGCCTCCTCGCCGCCGTGGACGTCTACAAGGTCGGTCACCACGGCAGCCTGAACGCCACGCCCAAGAAGCTGCTGTGGGAGGAGTTCGCGAAACGGAACAAGCCCGGTGCCGGCCGTCTGCAGACACTTCTGAGCACGATGCCGGGCAAGCACGGGAAGGTGGCGAACAAGAGCGAGGTACCGCGCAAGACGTTGCTCGAGGCGCTGAAGACCGAGAGCCGCCTGTCGAACACCAACGAGCTGAAGTTCGGAAAGGACCCGCAGCTGCGCTACGAGGTGGTGGTCGAGCGGGACTAGGCGCCGGCGGAGGGCGGGCCGGCCACTTTCTCCGGTCGGTGCCCGCGCCGGCCGTCAGGCGCATCGAATCGACTTGCGGTACTCGCTGGGCGAGTGGCGAGGTGGTCGACTGCGCCGGGCCGAGAAGGCGCCTCACGATGAATACTGGGGCGTCGCCGTGCCATCGCCGGGACCACGCCTCGCTCGGCGCGCCGGAGTAAGTTATCAGGGCCTGGCGGTTGATACCTGCGGGTAGGGGACGTCGGGACCGGGCTGCCTGCCCGGGCCGGGGAGTATACTACTCATACACTTGGGCCTTGGCGAAGGCAGGCGTTCGATGCTCGAAAGGCCTGGGGCTGGCCGCCCGTCGGCGTCCGCTCTTATACCGCTATGGTCTACCGTGCACGGAGGTGAAGCATGACGGCGATCCTGGGCATTTCTGCCTTCTATCACGATAGCGCGGCCGCCCTCGTCGTCGACGGCGACGTCGTCGCCGCCGCCCAGGAGGAGCGGTTCACCCGAGAGAAGCACGACGCTCGCTTCCCCGCCCGGGCCATCAGCTACTGCCTCGAGGAGGCCGGCTTGAGCTCGGAGCAGCTCGACTACGTCGCGTTCTACGACAAGCCGCTCGTCAAGTTCGAACGGCTGCTGGAGACCTACCTCGCGTTACGCTCCGCGGGTTGCGCAGCTTCAGCACGGCCATGCCGGTCTGGCTGAAGGAGAAGCTCTTCATGCGCCGGACGATCCGGGAGGGACTCGGCCGGCGCCGACGCGGGCGCCGCTCGTTTTCACTGGACCACCACGAGAGCCACGCGGCCAGCGCCTTCTTCCCCAGCCCCTTCGACGAGGCGGCGATCCTGACCCTCGACGGCGTCGGCGAGTGGAGCACGACCACCCTCGGGCGTCGGCACGGGAACCGGATCCAGCTGACGCATCCAGCTGCGATTCCCGCACTCGCTCGGCCTGCTGTACTCGGCATTCACCTACTACTGCGGCTTCAAGGTCAACAGCGGCGAATACAAGCTGATGGGCCTGGCGCCGTACGGCCGGCCGGTCTACAGGGATCTGATCTACAAGCACCTCATCGATCTCAAGCCCGACGGCAGCTTCTGGCTGAACATGGACTACTTCAACTATTGCCAGGGCCTGACGATGACGAAGCGCGGTTCGACGAGCTGTTCGGCGGCCCGCCGCGGAAACCCGAGTCGGACTCGAGCAGCGCCACATGGACCTGGCGGCGAGCATCCAGGCGCGTCACCGAGGAGGCGTGCTGCGGATGGGCCGGGAGCTGCACACGGCAGACCGGCATAAGAACCTGGTGCTGGCCGGCGGCGTGGCGCTCAACTGCGTCGCCAACGGCCGGCTGCTGCGCGAAGGGCCGTTCGAGAAGATCTGGATCCAGCCGGCCGCCGGCGACGCCGGCGGCGCGCTCGGGGCGGCGCTCTTCGTCTGGCACCAGCTCCTGGACAACCGCGCGACGTCCCGGCGCCGCGACTCGCAGAAGGGAAGCCTGCTCGGGCCCGCGTATTCGACCAGACGACGATCGAGCGCGTTCCTCGACGAGCGTCGGCGCCGCTACCAGCGCTTCGACGACGAGGAGGCGCTGCTCGATCATGTCGCCGGCATGCGCTGGCCGACGAGCAAGGTGGTCGGCTGGTTCCACGGCCGGATGGAGTTCGGTCCGCGGGCGCTCGGGCGCCCGCAGCATCCTCGGCGACCCCGGTCCCCGCGGATGCAGGCCGACGATGAACCTGAAGATCAAGTTCCGCGAGAGCTTCCGGCCGTTCGCCCCGTGTGTGCTTCGCGAGCACGTCCACGAGTGGTTCGCGATGCGGCCCGCGAGGACTCCCCGTACATGCTGCTGGTCGCGCCGGTCCTCGACGAGCATCGCATTCCGCTTTCTCCGAGGATCGAAGCAGCCTACGACGCGATCCGGACCTCGGCGGCGGGTCAACATGGTCCGCAGCACGGTCCCGGCCGTCACCCACGTCGACTACAGCGCCCGGGTCCAGACCGTCGACGAACGGCACGGCCGCTTCCATCGACTGCTGAAGCGCTTTCACCGAGGACCGGCTGCCCGATCCTGGTCAACACGAGCTTCAACGTCCGTGGGAGCCGATCGTCCTGCACCCCGGCGGACGCCTATCACACCTTCATGCAGTCCGAAATGGACGTGCTGGTCCTCGAGGACTGCGTGCTGCACAAGGGCGAGCAGCCGGCTGGGCTTCACGCCTGGGCGAGCCATCAGCGACCGCGGGCCGTGAGCCCGACAGCCCCTGGGCCGATCCGCTGACCGGCGAGCCGATGGTCGTGACGTCGACCAGCGCCAGGAATCCGGTGACCGGCATCTGCTATCCGGTCGAGGAAGGCATCCCCCGGCTGTTCGTTCCCAACGAAGATGTGGCCGCCGGCCAGGATGTCACGGAGATCGTCAAGGCAGTTCTACGAGAAGACGCCGTTTCCGAACTACGATGATCTCGACAATCAGCGGCGCTCCTCGAGAAGGCGCGGGCCGGCCTGTTTGCGCGACTGCTGAACGAGCAGATTCCTTACGGGGCGCGCGTGCGTCGACATTGGCTGTGGGACCGGACAAATGACCAACTTCCTGGCCCTCGCCCACCGGAGCGTGATAGGTGTCGATGCCTGCCTCAATTCGCTGCGACTCGCCCAGATTTCAAGGAAGAGCACGGGATCATGCGAGCGACATTCGCCCAGATGAACCTGTTCCGCCCGGCGCTCGAAGAGGCGTTCTTCGACGTGGTCATCAGCAACGGTGTCCTGCATCACACGGCCGACGCCGCGCGGCCTTCCGGAGCGATCGCGCGATGGTTCAAGCCGGGCGGATATGTCGTGGTTGGCCTGTATAATACTTACAGCCGCACGCCTTCACGACGCGCGGCGCGCGCTCGTTCGCTGGACAGGCCTTACGACCGCTGACTCGACCCGCATTTCGAGCCACGCTCGAAGCCACCGGAAAGCGCGAGGCATGGTTCCAGGATCAATACTATCATCCGCACGAGACCTGCCATACGATCGATGAGGTGCTCGAGTGGATCGAGGGGAGTCGGCCGTGAGTTCGTCAACTCCATTCCCGAAACCGACGTCCCGGACCGGTGCTCACGGTAGAACGAGCAGTTGTTCGCCTCCCGCGATCCCGGCACCGCGCCCAGCCGGGTCGCAAGCCAGCTGGCGTTTCTGGACAACGGCTATCGCGAGGGAGGATTCTTCATCATGATCGGCCGACGGCGCTCCCACGCCATGATCGATCCGGACGTCCGGGAAACGTCGCCGGCCGTCACGACCCGCACCAAGCGGCAGTTCGCCGGGATTGTGGCTCGTTGTCTTCGCGGGACTGGCGATATGGTACGGCCTGATCCACGCCGAGCGCGGGGTGGCTGATCGTCCTCGGCGGGGTGGGCATCGTGATCGGAGTCGTCGGACTCATCGTGCCGCGAGCAACCGGCCCGCTGTTCACCGGACTGATCGATGGTGACCTATCCGATTGGCTGGCTGGTCTCACGCCTCCTCCTCGGGGTTCTCTTCTACGGGATGTTCACCCCGCTGGGCCTGCTCTTCCGGTTGCTCGGTCGGGATGCGCTGGCCCGTAGGGCCCGCCCTGATGCCTCGAGCTACTGGATCACCAAGGAAGGCCCGAATGACGCGCGCAGTTACTTCCGTCAGTCCTGACGGATCGGGAGAAATCTGCATGAGCGACACTGAGTTCGAGCGGGCGGTCGTCCGAAGCACCTCGCGGCGGCGTCGTGGGCGAGCTGTGGTACTTCGTCCGCACCAACAAGAAGTGGTGGCTGGTGCCGATTCTCCTTTTCATGCTCCTCTTCGGGGGGTTGATGATGCTGTCCGGCACGGCCCTGGCGCCGTTCATCTACACGCTATTCTGACCGCGAGGACGGTGTACGGAGACGCCGGAGGTGCCGCGTTCAACCACCGGGCCTGCCCGTCGGGCTGTCCACGGTACCTCCCGGCCGGGGTCGATCGGCACCCGACGAGTTAGACGCGGCCACCGGAACGGTGGGCGCCATCACCCGCTGTTTGAGAAGGCCGTCCGCGATCAGGGTGAGCAACAGTGTCTTTCCCCGGCCGGTGAGATGGGCCTCGTCGACGAAGCAGTCGTCGGTCGACCCGTCGCAGACTGGGATGCTGTCGACAAAAGACGCGTTGGCTGCCCGCTTCTGACGCACGAGCTCGCCTCTCAGCTTGGAGAGAGCATCGGTCATGAATTCCTTCCGATATGCATAGTTCGCCATCGTTCGCAGGGCTTTCTCGCTCGGTGTGTTCACTTGCCGAAGATGGATATACGGCTGCAAGACCGAGACGAATCTCGCCCCCACGCCGTTCGCGATGGACGCCATCGCGGCATGGTTGGCCAGATACTCGGAGATGGCCAGATCGACGCTCTGCGCGTTGGCCTGGAGGGCCTTCTCCTCCGCCGTTCGCCGAGCTTTCTGAGCGCGTTGACGAACTGTGAATGTGCTGGCAACGGAGACGATCGCGTTCAGAAACGGCTTATTCATCGCCAGCTGAACGTAGGCGTCCGTGTACGGCACGCCCGGCGGCGACCCCTTCGACACCGTCACGATGTCGTTCACGCCGTCGATGGCAATGACCAGATCGGGCTCGATCCGAAGGCCGTACCGCGCGAGCATGATCAGTTCCTGCGAGGTGATGCTACCGGCTTGCGCGAAGTTGAGTACCTCCAGTCTCTTGGTCGTCAGCTTCCCGAACAGCTCGGAATACAGGTCCTTGGGCATCCCCCACAGCTGGTCGGCCGTCGACCCACCGAGGATGAGAATTCTGAACTGATCGCCCTTGGGTTCGTGACGGACCTGGAACCGCTCATTGCTGCGCGCGATGAGGAATGTCTCGTAAGTGAAGACGTGATGGAATCCCTTGTCGTGACGCCCGTACTTGACGAGTACGGCCACGCGAGTGGCTCCCTCCAGACAGACGATCAGAAGGAGGAGCGAGGATAGAGAGAGGGCAAGTCGTGCTCGCAGAGAAGTGAATCGCCGCCCTCTGCCTGAATGCCCGGCCGCTGGCCGAGTGCCCGCGGCGCCGGGCGGTCCTGAAGTAGCCATGAGATCCCTCGTGCGGCCTGGTGTTGTGCCGCCTACGCTCTTGTCGCGACCCACCGTGGTTCACTGTTCGGAACGATCGAGCGGCGCGGCACCGTGGGCGACCGGAGGACCGCCGAAGAGCTCGATCATGGCCCAGTCATCGCTTCCCGGCTGAGATCGGCCCTGTCGATCTGGGCGCCGTGGAGTCGCGGCCCGCACCCAACCCGAGAGTCGCGAGAACCTGATCCCCGAGGGTGAGGTGTCGACGCAGCGGCGACCAGCCCTGAGCACGACGTCTTGCGTCAGTACGGGTGCCAGCTCGACGAGCGGTAGTCGACGCTCGCCCCGACGTGCCCAAGTTAGCGTGAGCGGGTACCGGGGTCAACTCGTGATGTTGCGTCGATACCCTAGTCGATCGCCGGTGAGCCTACGGAAGTTCTCGAGCTGGCCCTCGACCGTCGCGTCCCAGCTGAAGCGCGCCGCATCGCCCGGGTGGCCGCGCGGTCGGGCCGCCGGGGAAACAGAGTTCGAACTCCCTCGATGATCGCGGCTGGCGACCGGTCCTGGATGAGGACACCCGCCTCAGGGGCCCTGACGATCTCGGCCGTGTCCCAGACGTCGGTGGCCACCACCGGGGGGCCGCAGGCCATCGCCTCCAGTACCACATTGGCCCAGCCTTCTCGACTGATCCACTCGACGCGGAAGTAAGTGCGATTCCGGGCCTCCCGGCCTCGCGCCGATCTTGCGGACAGTCCGCGCACGACGAGTGGCGCGTCTGCGTGCCGGAGGGGCGCGGGGTCAGGCGGGCCGCCTCCACGATCTCGCTTGTGAGACGCACCACACCGCGATCCAAGCCGTCGAGAGTAGCCTGGTGAAGTTCATCGAAGGGTGATCGGCCGAACTTGTGGTTCTGGCAAGGTCAGGAGCGTGTCAAGTTGAGCCGTGCTGGATGTTCTATCCTTGCTTAGGCACGCCGACAAGTTTCGTCCAGCCACCTCCCCCTCTGGTGACTCCGCGCTCGTTCCTGCTCTCGTACCGAGAGGCCTTGGACGCGCAAGATGATCGAGCGGCGCACACAGGCTTGGGGCGAGGCGGCCAGAGTACTGGATTGCACGCCTCACCGGTTCCGCCACACGTTCGGGACGATATTGCTCGAGGCCGGCGCCAACCTTCGCGTGATCCGGCGGCTGCTGGCGCACGCCACGTGGCGACGACAATGCTGACACGAAGGTGTCCGACCAGCAGGCACTCGGCGCCGGACTGCGCCTGCCTGGGATCCCCTCGATTTCACCTAGCGGGGGCAGCGGGATTCCAGCACCGGATTCTGCTGTCTCGGGCTCACGGCGCCACCGGGGCCCTCTGAACCCAGCGGAATGACTAACGCGCGCCGGAGAAGGCCTGTAAGCCGGGTTCTGTCTCCCGGGCTTGCGCCCGAGCGGCGATCATTTCTCTAGGACGCCGGTTGCCCGGCGTCTCCAGCGGCCTGACCCGAGAGCCACGGGCGGGCCACCCGAACGCTCTCCTATTCGGCCTTGCTCCAGGTGGGGTTTGCCAAGCCGGCGCGGTCACCCGCGTCGCTGGTGAGCTCTTACCTCACCGTTTCACCCTTACCGACCTTGCGATCGGCGGTCTCTTCTCTGTGGCACTTTCCGTGGGGTTGCCCCCCCTGGGAGTTACCCAGCACCCTGCCCTATGGAGCCCGGACTTTCCTCCCGTCACGTTGCCGTGACCGGCGATCACCCAGCCTTCTCCGACGCGCCCCTGGAGTATACGCCTGCGTCAGGAGGGCCGACCCTTCACGCCAGGGCCGTCACGAGCCGGTCCCGGGCGCCGTCCCACCGCCAGAGTGGCCCGCCGGGGTGCAGGTGGATACCGCCTAGCCAGGTGTCGATGGGATGCAGCGCCAGCCAGTCCGCCTCCCCGGCCTCGACCTGGCGCCCCTGCGCTGTGATGTCCATTTCCGCCATCGGGATGTCCCCGCCCGTGATGCTCACCAGCGGCGTCAGGCCCCGCAGGCAAGCGGCGAACTGCACATCGCCCATGCCGTGACGGCGCAGGTGCGGCAGGGCGGTCACCTCCTGGAAGAGCGCGCCGAAGCGGCGGGGACCGCGGCGCAGCGCCACCAGCGTCGCGGCCTCCAGCTCGTTCAGTCCGTTGGCGACCGATGGGAAGCGTCCGTGGTGGCAGCGGAAGGCGTCCTGCACGAAAGGTAGCGCCGCCGACTCGTGCGCGACGAGGGCTACGCTCGCGAACGGGTCGGGGCTGACGTAGGCGGACCATGCGCGGCCGCCGACCGCACGCATCCGCTCGCTCACGGGCTGGCGATCGGCGAAGAGGGCGGCGAGCCGAGCGGCCGGCATGGCGCCGAGACCCTTGACCTTATCGTCGAGGGCGGGGTAGACGAGCGACAGCGGCGTGGCGGATCGGTGGCGAGTCAGCCAGTCGAGCAGCGACCACAGCGTGACCGTGCAGAACAGGTCCTGCTCGAACCAGAGGACGATCTCCTCGCCCGCGGGCGCCGCGGCCAGCCGGGCCGTCTGTGATTCGACGGCGCGCAGGTATGTGTCCGCGTCGATTCCCAGCGTGCTGGCCAGATAGGCGGCGCGCTCGGCCGTGGGTCGAATCCCGGTGCCCTCGGCGACCGGCCCCTCGACCACGATGTCCCGCCACACGAGCGTCTCGCCGGGTAGACCCGCCGCCGCGAACACGACCGCCGTGGCATCGCCGTTCAGGACGTGCAGCACGATCCCCAGCCTACTCCGCGGGGGCGCGTCGTCGGGCCAGCAACTCGTCGCGCTTGGCCGCCACCTGGCCGATCAGCTCGGCGTAGGACGAGCGGCGGATGATCCGGTCGAACTGCGCGCGGTAATTGCCGGCGAGGCTGACGCCGCCGATGACGATGTCGCGGACCAGCCAGCGCTCGCCCCGGCGGATCAGCCGCGCGTCCACGGTGACCTCGCGACTGTTCTTGCCGAGCAGCCGCGCCCGGACCTCGGCGCGGTCGCCCTCGACCAGCTCGCCCACGTAGCGGATCTTCACACCGCCGATCCCATCGACCTGCGACAGGTACGTCGCCTCCAGCAGCTCGGCGAACAGGCGCGTGAACTCGTCCTGCTCGGCCGGTGTGCGGGCGGCCCAGTGGTGACCCAGCACCTCCCGGGCGGCCTCGGGAGCGCCGAATACCTGGAGCGCCATGCGGGCCACGGCCACCTGGAGGGCGCCGATCGTGTCTTTTGCGCGCGCTGACGTCGCGGATGAGGCGCACGACCTCCTCGGTGTACTGCTGCATGTCTGGGTGGGTGATTGGGCGAGGCCGGGGTCGGCGTGGTGAGCAGGGCGATGGAGGACAGCGAGTTGGTCTGCGGCTAGGGGGGGAAAAGCGGCAGCGCCCAGCTCGCCTTCAGCATCGGGTGCTGGTTGCAGCCCACTGGGACGCGACTTGCGGCTCAACTTGCTGGGCGAGGTACTCGTAGAGCTCTGGAGCTGACACGATGCCGTCGCGGTGTGTCGGCGGAGACCTGCAGACCCTGCACCAGATAGTAGGTGAAGATGCCGTGGCCGAGCTCGGCCAGCTCGATGAGACAGCTGGAAGGCTCGAGGCGGTGACGATGGCGCGGCCTTGGAGCGGTGAGACGGTCGAGGAAGATGTCGTCGACGTTGACGGTGCGCGTCTTGGTGGAGGCGAAGGTGCGCCCGCAGCCGCCCGCTGTAGCAGGCGTCGAGGAAAACGGTGATGCGCTGCCTCGATGCGGGCGAGCACGTTCTGCATCTCGTCCATCGGCAGCGCGGTCGAGTAGAGATCGTCGGGGTCGCGTCGAGGGGGGGGAGAGGGGAGAGGGGAGTGGGGGGGGAGGGGAGGAGGAAGGGAGAGGGTGTGGGAGGAGAGTGAGAGAGGGGGGAGAGAGGAGGAGGAGGGGGGGGTGAGTGGAGAGAGAGAGAGGGTGTGAAGGGTAGAAGAAGTGAAGTGAGGGGTGGGTGAGAGGGTGAGAGAGGGGGGAGAGGTGAAGGGCAGCAGATGGGGGGTGGGGGGAGGTGGGGAGCGCGCGTGCGCGAGAAAGGAGCGGTGTTGGAGAGTGCGGTGAGTGCGGTGTGCGTGTGAGTGGCGCGCGTGCGTAGGTAAGTGCGTAAGGGGGGGAGAGTAGCGGTGGTGGAGAGAGGAACGTGAACAACGCAGTGAGTAGAAGAGGAAGTGTGAGGAGCGAAGAGCGAGGGAGGGGAGAGCGAGAAAGAGCGTAAGAGCGGTGGGGAGCAAGCAATGAGCGAGTAGATGAAATGGCATGAGCGGCAGAGGGGCGCGTGGGAAAATGGTGGGTGCGAGGCAGCAGGCGCGGCGATGCGAACGCGGATCGGGAGTGGAGATTGCCGCCGACTGGGTATGCGGGTGCACGTCTTCGATAGGCCGACTGTGTGCGGGAGACGGGCGGCGGAGTTCTGGCTGAGGGAGCCAGGAGTCTCCTGGGCCAGGCATCTCGAAGGACGCTCCTCTTCACGGGGTTTCCACGGTGACGAGGTCTGGGACAGGCACTGCAGAAAGTCGCGTCCTCACGTCGTGCGGGGGAGATGCGAGCGGCACAACCTGAACGCCTCCGGTTACGGGTGGCTTCATTCATCTCGCGTGCCTCTCGGCTGCACCAGTGACGCGTCATTCGCGCGATTCGACCTCGAGCGAGATGACGAGCCTGGAGTGTGGGCGACCGCTGAGACCGGCGATTCCCGCCGGCTGGTAGAGGAGGCGGCGTGGATCGACGCCTGTCGCGACGAAGAAGCGAGCGACTGCGCTCGGCCTGGACAGTGAAGGCTGAAGGAGAGGATGACGCGAGTGGTTCGACAGGCTTGTCGCTCACAACGAGAACTGGAACGTGTGGTGACATCGAGCAGACGGCTCTCGTGTTCTGGAGAAGCTCTACGCAAACACGAGAGCGCAACACGCCGGCTGGCCAGGTTCTGGAGGCGAGAACAGGCATACACGTCGATCTGCGGTATGATCCGCGCGACCTCAGAAATGAGGACGTTACGGCGATCTCGATCGGTTGTCGCTGCTCATGCACTGGTCGATCGAGAAGCTCCTTCCGGTAACGGGTTGATGCGCTGCCCAGCCGGACTGGCGAGATCGAGGATCAGCGGGGCCGTGGGTCGGGTCCCGGTGCACTCGGCGACCGGCCCCTCGACCACGATGTCCCGCCACACGAGCGTCTCGCCGGGTAGACCCGCCGCCGCGAACACGACCGCCGTGGCATCGCCGTTCAGGACGTGCAGCACGATCCCCAGCCTACTCCGCGGGGGCGCGTCGTCGGGCCAGCAACTCGTCGCGCTTGGCCGCCACCTGGTCGATCAGCTCGGCGTAGGACGAGCGGCGGATGATCCGGTCGAACTGCGCGCGGTAGTTGCCGGCGAGGCTGACGCCGCCGATGACGATGTCGCGGACCAGCCAGCGCTCGCCCCGGCGGATCAGCCGCGCGTCCACGGTGACCTCGCGACTGTTCTTGCCGAGCAGCCGCGCCCGGACCTCGGCGCGGTCGCCCTCGACCAGCTCGCCCACGTAGCGGATCTTCACACCGCCGATCCCGTCGACCTGCGACAGGTACGTCGCCTCCAGCAGCTCGGCGAACAGGCGCGTGAACTCGTCCTGCTCGGCCGGTGTGCGGGCGGCCCAGTGGTGACCCAGCACCTCCCGGGCGGCCTCGGGGGCGCCGAATACCTGGAGCGCCATGCGGGCCACGGCCGCCTGGAGGGCGCCGATCGTGTCCTTCTCGCGCGCGCTGACGTCGCGGATGAGGCGCACGACCTCCTCGGTGTACTGCTGCATGTCCTGGGTGGGTGATTGGGCGAGGCCGGGGTCGGCGTGCGTGAGCAGGGCGAGGAGGACAGCGAGTACCGTCTGCCGGCTCACGGCCGGCGGGGCGGTACCCGCACCAGCGGCAGCACGCCTTCCAGCTCGCCCTTCATCACCGGGTGCTGGTTGCCGCCCACGGCCCGCGACTTCTGTCCGACCTGCTGCTCGACGTACTCGTACAGCTCTTGCAGGCTGACGATGCCGTCACGGTTGCCGTCGGCGGCGCCCTGCAGCCCCTGCACCA
The DNA here is from genome assembly GCA_963827505.1 of uncultured Candidatus Rokubacteria bacterium. GTDB lineage: Bacteria > Methylomirabilota > Methylomirabilia > Rokubacteriales > CSP1-6 > AR5. Next base: position 1,174,066 of record CAWHBD010000003.1, read on the forward strand.
GGTAGTAGGTGAAGATGCCGTGACCGAGCTCGCCCAGCTCGATCGAGACCTCCGTCGGCCTCGAGGCGGTGATGATGGCGCGACCCTTGGAGCGGGTGAGGCGCTCGAGGAAGAGGTCGTCCACGGTGGTGGCGCGCGTCTTCAGCGAGGCGAACGTGCGGCCGCCGGCCGCCCCGCTGTAGCAGGCGTCCAGGAATGCCACCACACGCTCGGCCTCGATGCGCTCGAAGATGGTCTTGATCTCGTCCATCGGCAGCGCGGTCGAGTACAGGTCCTCGGGGTCGGCGTCGACCGGGATCAGGTACTTGGCCAGGCCGTCGCGCTCGGCCCCGCGCAGGTCGGCTTCGGGGGCGCCGTGGCCGGCGAAGAAGATCACGACCGTGTCGTCCTTGCGCGCCGAGCGAGCCAGGAAGGTGCCGAGCGCCCACCGGATGTTGCGCAGCGTCGGCTTGCGCTCGGCGTTGTCGGTCAGCAGCACGACGTGGTCCTTCCGGAACCCGCCGGGCCCGGTCAGCGTGCGATAGACGGCCTCGGCGTCGGGCACCGCGTAGCGCAGCCGCGGGATCGCCGCGCTCTGGTACTGGCCGGCGCCGATGATCACTGCCCACTGCTCGCGCGTGACCGGCGGCGGCGGCGCCACCGGCCCGGTGGCGGCCGGCGTGAACACCACCGAGCGCACGTCCTGGCGCACGGTGCCGTCGGGCTCGGCGGCCGTGAGCGTGAGCGTGTTGGCGCCGGCCGTGAACGTGACCGGCACGCTGACGACGACCGACTTCGGCGCCCCGCTCTCGCTCTGACGATGCACCTCGGCACCATTGAGCGTGACCACGACCCGGGCGATGCCCTTGCTGGAGCTGGCGGCTCCGGTGACGATGAGCGCGGCGTCGCTCACGGCGGCCTGATCGGACGGGTTGCGGAAGCTGACGGCCAGCGGCTCGATCCGCTCGGGTGCGCCTGTCCCGGCGGCGACGGCGGCCACGCGCCGGTACTGGAGCTGGCGGTCCTTGGCCTCGAAGGCAAAGCGGAAGACGCCGCGCAGGATGCCGTCGGTGTGCAGAGTCAGGGTCGCCCGCGAGGCGAACGAGGTGTTGTAGCGGACGACGACCTTGTCCTGGCTGGTGTCGATGGTGACGGGCACCGGGGTCAGGTCGGCCTCGGAGACGCCCGAGCGCGCGATGACCACCCACGTGTCGCCCTCGCGCTTGACCGAATCGATGAGGAGCAGACGCGCGGAGACCGTGAAGTCGAGATCGCCTTCCCAGCGACCGGTCAGGAGCGCGGGCAGGGCCGAGGCGAACTGGGCCGAGACCGGCGGGGCCAGCGCCGGCCCGGCGGCGGCCGCGGTCGGCTCGGGCTGGGCGGTCGCCGACCGCGTGGCAGCCGGCGACACCGCGGCCTTGCCGACCCGGTCGAGCGCCGTCGACGGTACCGGCTCGCCACCGCGAGCCACCCGCTTGAGCTCGATGGGGCGGTCCTGGTCCTCGGTGGGGAGGCGGAACGTCCCGCGCAGCATCGTGTCGCTCCGCAGCGTCAGCCGCACCGTCGAGGCCAGCGGTGTCACGAACCGCAGGGTGAGCTGACCGTCACTCTCTTCCACGACGCCGGCCAGGCGGTTGAGGTAGAGACCGGTGGTCCCGTAGTCGAGCTGGGCGACCCAGGCGTCGTTCTTGCGGCTCACGCTGTGCACGACGAGCGTGCGGTCGGGGAAGGTGAGCTCGACCTCGCCCGTCCACCGGCCGACGAGCCGAGCCGGGTCGTTCGCCTTCAGCGGGACGGCGGTCTGGGCCCGGACCGCCTCGGACAGGGAGGCACAGCCACTCAGCAGCACGGCCAACAGCAGGGCCCAGCCACCGCGGCCGCGTGATCTCACCTCGCGATTCTACGTCGGCGGGCTCGCCGGCCGGGAAGACTCTCTCAGCTGTGCGGGGACAGCGTGGCGATGGCGCCGCGGGCGAGGGTGAGAGGGAGGAGGGCGGGGGAGAGCGAGGGAGTGGAGGCGCGCGAGGCGGTGCCAGCCGCGGGGGGACGGGAGTTGGGGGGAGCCGGAGTGGGAGGTGAAGGAGTCCAAGGGTACGGCGAAGGCGGGGGCCGAGAAGTGGTCCTGTGGGGGGATGAGCGGCACACTGAACGCGGTACGGGTCGGCTCTTCATCTCCCGCCTCGGCTGCACCAGTCACGCGTTTACACGCGATCTCGACTCGAGCGAGATGGCGCCTGGAGTGTGGGCGCTACGACCGGCTGCCGCTGGTGAGGAGGCCGGCGTGGTCGACACCTGTTCGCGACGAAGAAGCGAGCGACTGCGCTCGGCCTGGACGGTGAAGGCCTGAAGGAGAGGATGACCGCCGAGTCGTTCGACAGCTATATCGCCTACTACAACGAGAACTGGAACGTGTGGATGACCATCAAGCAGCGGCTCTTCGTGTTCCTGAGAAAGCTCTACGCCAAACACGAGAGCGCCAACGTGCGGCTGGCCAGGTTCCTGGAGGCGAGATCGGCATACACGTCGATCTGCCGATACTGATCCCGCGCGACCTCAGAATAGGACGCTACGGCATCTTGATCGGTTGTCGCTGCTCATGCACTGGTCGATCGAGAAGCTCCTTCCCCGGTACCGGGTCGATGTCGCTGGCCAGCCGGCCGGGCAAGTCGAGGATCAGCAGCACTCGACCCGGGACTCACTCGACTCGGCCCGAGCGCGATAACCGGGACTGTCTCCCGGGACATGGAGGTCGCGCGGGCCGAGGTGCCGGAGTCGCGGCCAGGGGGACTCTCTCAGCTGCGCGGGGACAGCGTGGCGATGGCGCCGCGCGCGAGGGCGTCGACGCGCTCGTTGAGCGACGTCGCCGCTGTGGCCCGCGACCTTGTGCCAGGTCACGTCGTGGCGGCGCGATCTCGGCGAGGAGCGCGCTCCCACAGGTCGCGATTGGTCACCGGCTTCTTGCTGGCGCCGATCCAGCCGTTCTTCTCCCACCGCTCGTACCAGCGGTCGCGGAAGCAGTTGATGACGTAGGCGCTGTCGGTGTAGAGCTGGCACGCGGCGGCGGCCGGGGAATGGCGGCGAGGCCCTCGATGCGCCGCGTCAGCTCCATGCGCTGGTTGGTGGTGTGCGGCTCGGCGCCGGACAGCGCGCGCTCGGCGCCGCCCTCGATGATGATGGCGCCCCAGCCGCCGGGGCCGGGGTTGCCGCGGCAGGCGCCGTCGGTGTAGACGGTGACGTCGGTAGGGCGCGGCAGACTCAGTCCTGCCAGTACAGGTAGCGCCCGCAGGTCTCGCAGCGCATGCAGCGCGTTCGGCGCGCGCAGCTCCTGGATGCGCCTGGGGCCGGATCGGTCACTGCGGCAGCCGCCGCAGACGGCGGCGTTGATCACCGGCGCCAGCGCGACGCCGCCGCGGGCGCGGAGCAGCGGTCGTAGTCGGCGAGCAGCGCGGCCGGGCAGATCCTCGCGCGCGACCGCCGCGCTCGGCCCGCACCCCGCGCCAGCTCCTGCTCCACCGCGGCGAGCTTGCTCGCGGACGACCGCCTCGTCCTGCCGGCGCCTGCTCCTCGCGCGTCTTGAAGCGCGCCTCCGCCTCGCGGACCTCGACGTCGAGCGCGCTCCTGCAGCTCCATCAGCGCCAGGATCTCCTCCTCGGTCTTGGCCTTCTCCTGCTTGAACTCCTCGATCTCGAGGAGCGCGGCGGAGTATTCCTTGTTGGTCTTGACCTCGTAGAGGCGGGCCCTCGCAGCTTCGTGCGCTTGCCGCTGATGACCTCGAGGTCCTTCTCCTTGCGCGCGCAGCTCCTTGCGGGTGGCGTCGAGCCGCGGCCTTGACCGTCTCGACCGTGCTTCTTGCGCCTCGGCGAGCGCGGCCTGGAGGCTCTCGATCTGCTTGGGCAGCCGCGCGGCCTCCGCCTCGAGCGCGGCGATCCGCGCGTCGACCCCTGGAGCTCGATCAGTGTCTGCAGCTGAGGATCCACGTGCTCTCCATTGTCCAGTTAGAACGAGCCAGGAGGAACGAACCCGTTCGCATCGGGCGATGCGGAGCCACCGCCTTCTATGCTCGGCCCGTCCACGCTTCAACCCGTGCTAACCGCTCCGATACAGTGGTGGGCCCACCTGGACTCGAACCAAGACCGTGACCGGTTATGAGCCGGGGGCTCTGCCATTGAGCTATGGGCCCGCGCATCACCATGGTAGCGCTCACGATTCGAGGAAGCTCCGCAGCTTCTTGGAGCGCGACGGGTGGCGGAGCTTGCGCAGCGCCTTGGCCTCGATCTGCCGGATGCGCTCGCGGGTGACCGCGAAGTCCTGGCCCACCTCCTCCAGCGTGTGCTCGCAGCCGTCGGAGAGGCCGAAGCGCAGGCGCAGCACCTTCTCCTCGCGGGGGGTCAGCGTAGTTGAGCACCTTGTTCGTCTGCTCGCGCAGGCGAGAGGCCGATGATCGACTCGACCGGGGAGCACCACCTGCTTGTCCTCGATGAAATCGCCGAGGTGGCTGTCCTCCTCCTCGCCGATGGGCGTCTCCAGCGAGATGGGCTCCTGGGCGATCTTGAGGACCTTGCGCACCTTGTCGACCGGCACTTCCATCTTGGTCGCGATCTCTTCCGGGGTGGGCTCGCGGCCCAGCTCCTGGACGAGCTGGCGGGAGGTGCGGATGAGCTTGTTGATGGTCTCGATCATGTGCACGGGGATGCGGATGGTGCGGGCCTGGTCGGCGATGGCGCGGGTGATGGCCTGCCGGATCCACCACGTCGCGTACGTCGAGAACTTGTAGCCGCGGCGGTACTCGAACTTGTCGACCGCCTTCATCAGGCCGATGTTGCCTTCCTGGATCAGGTCCAGGAACTGCAGCCCGCGGTTCGTGTACTTCTTGGCGATGGAGATGACGAGCCGGAGGTTGGCCTCGACCATCTCCTTCTTGGCGAGCGCGGCCTTGCCCTGGCCCTCCTTGATGACGGTCATGACGCGCTTGAGCTCGTCGGCCCGCGCGTTGGCCCGTGCCTCGGCGCGCCTTGATCTCCTGCTGGGCCACCCAGATCTGCTGCTGCTTGGGGCTGGGAACTTCTTGGCCGCCTTCAGGTGGAGGTCGCCGACGCCGTTGATCCCGTTCGTCCGTGCGCCCGGATCGCGGAAGGAGACGTAGATCAGGTTCTGCACCTCCTCCGGCGACGGGCGGCGGCCGTTCGTCCCAGAGCTGGATCACGCGCTCGGCCCGCTCGATGTCGTCGAGCGAGGTCGCGCAGGCGCTGCACCAGGCCGCGGCGCGCGGGATCGGAGTCTTCGCGGTCGATGATCTGGTTGCCGATGTTCAGGGCGCGCAGCTTCTCGAGCACCTTGCTGCTGGCGCTGCTGGGCCTGCGTGCTCGAGCTTCTTCCACGCCGGCTCCTTGCGCCTTGCCGCGCTTCTTGCGCTTGGCCTTGCCGCCGCGGCTGCCGCGCATCTTGCGCACGCGCTCGAGGAGCTGGTCGCGCTCGCGCAGGAGCCGGTCGACGTTGCCGAAGGCGTCACGACGACCTGGCGGGTGCAGGGCCGCTCTCCTTCTCCTCGGTGAACTCCTCCTCGTTGACGTCCACGACGTCCTTCACGGAGATGTCGCCGCTTGCGCAGCGCGTCGCGCAGCTCGCGGAAGCGCTCGAGGGCCAGGTTGGTGGAGAGGATGGCGCTGGTGACCTGGTTCTTGCCCTCCTCGATACGCTTGGCCAGGGCGATCTCGCCCTCGCGGGTGAGCAGGGCCACGCGGCCCATCTCGCGCAGGTAGAGGCGCACCGGGTCCTCGGTGCGGCCGACCGGGCCGGGCGTGAGGTCGATCGGCTCGCGGGCCCGTCGCCGTCGTCGTCCTCGACGGCGGCCGGCGCCGCCGCCTCGCACCTCGGAGGGCAGGCGGCCGCGCCTTGGCGCGAGTCCACGACCTCGATGTCCATGGCGCCGAACATCATCATGATGTCGTCGAGCTGGTCGAGCGACACGATGTCCGAGGGAGGGCGTCGTTCACCTCGTCGTAGGTGAGGAAGCCCTTCTGCTTGCCCATCGAGATCAGCCGGTCCAGCTCTTCCAGCTTCGGTTCTTCACTCATGCGCGTGGACTCCTTGGGGACCCGGACGGGTCCGGCCTCGATTCGACAGCCGGCACACTGAGCGATTGCGCGGCTCCACCGACCAGTTCGTGCAACGCCGCGCCCTGCTGCTGTAGCTCCGCGACGAGCTGCAACGTCCATGGGGACCGCGCTCGACGCCCGCTGCTGCCCCTCGGCGACGGCCTGGCTGGCGGTGCGCAGCCTGCCGACCGCTGCGGGCCCGGGTCAGGCGCCGGCGGAACTGCTCGACCGCGAGCTTCTCGTCGCCGAGCGGTCGCTCGTCGACGATCAGCGCCGGCAGCGCGTGGCGCGCGGCGTCGGTCGCCGGAGCTCGGTCATGAGCTGCCTCGGGCGTCGCCTCGGGCGGCCCGCACGAGCGCCTCGACCACCTCGCGCAGGCCCGGCGTGGCACGACCTCGGCGCGATCGAACGCCGGCAGCAGCGCCGGCCGGGCCTCACGGCGAGGCGAGCAGGAGGCCGACGAGGTCACGCTCGACGGCCGCCGGCGGGCGGCGTGGCGGTGGCGGTGCCAGTCGCGCGCTCGTCGGCCGGCCGCAGCGCGGCCTGCAGCCGCTGGGCCTCGATCCAGAGCTGGGTCGGATCGACGCCGAGCTTGCAGCGCGGCCTCGCGGGCCAGCGCGGTCGCCTCCTGCGGCGTCGCGCGACCTTGGCCAGCATGAGCGCCACCCGCGCAAAGCCGTTGGCGCGGCCCCGCGGCCCGGCGGCGACGGCCTCGCCGACCGAGCGGTCGAGCGCATAGGCGAGCAGGCTGCGGGCGGCGGCGATCCGCTCGGTGAACGCCGCCGCGCCCTCGGCGCGCAGGAAGGTGTCGGGGTCGTGGCCGGCGGGCAGCAGCGCGACTTTCACGCGCAGGACGCCGGTGGCCTCGAAGGCGCCGGCCCGGTTCACGCCCCACGCCATGCCGTCGCCGTTCGGCTCCAGCAGCTCCTCGGCCCGCTCGGCGGCCTTCTGGCCGGCGGCGTCGGCGTCGAAGAACGTGATGACCTCGTCGCAGTAGCGGCGCAGCACGCCCAGCTGGGCGCCCGTGAAGGCGGTGCCGAGGGCGGCCACCGTCTCCGTGAAGCCGTGCTGGTGGGCCATCAGGCAGTCGATGTAGCCCTCGACGATGAGCGCGCGGTTGCGCTCGCGGATGGTCTCGCGGGCCAGGTCGGCAGCGTAGAGCACGTTGCCCTTCGTGTAGAGCGGCGTCTCCGGCGAGTTCAGGTACTTCGGCTGCTCGTCGCCGAAGGCCCGGCCACCGAAGGCCACCACGCGGCCCTGCAGATCGCGGATGGGGAAGAGCAGCCGGCCGCGGAAGCGGTCGTAGGCGCCGGCGCGTTCTCGCGCGGCGATGCGCAGGCCCGCCGCCAGCAGCGTGTCCTCGCCGACCCCGGCCGGCTTCAGGGCGTCCGGCAGCGTCGTCCCAGCCCTCGGGCGCCCAGCCGAGACCGAAGCGCCGCGCCACCTCGGGATCGATGCCGCGCTCGTCCAGGTACGTCGCGGGCGCGCTCGCCGCCGGCCGTCCACAGCGCGCTCGCTGTAGAACGACGCGGCCAGCTCCATCGCGCGCAGCAGCTCCTCGCGCCCCGACTCGGCCGGCCGGGGCCCGCGCTCCTCGGGCAGCGCGACGCCCGCCTGCTGGGCCAGCGCGCGCACCGCCTCCGGGAAGGTCAGGCGGTCCTGCCGCATCAGGAAGCCGAAGGCGTCGCCACCGACGCCGCAGCCGAAGCAGTGGAAGATGCCCTTGCTTCGGATTGACCATGAACGAGGGCGTCTTCTCACCGTGGAAGGGGCAGAGGCCCTTCCAGTTCTGGCCCGCCTTGCGGAGGTTCACGAACCGCCCGACCAGCTCGACGATGTCCACGCCCGCCCGGATCTCGTCCAGCAGCGGAGGCGGGTAGGACGCCATCAGGAGACCTTCAGGGCGGCGACGGTGGCCCCGGCGCCGCCCTCGCCCGACTCGCCGTCGCGGAACGAGGCCACGAGCGGATGGTCGGCCAGCACGCCGCGCACCGCCTTGCGGAGCGCGCCGGTGCCCTTGCCGTGTACGAGCCGCACGTGGGCGACGCCGGCCATGAAGGCGTCGTCGAGATACTTCTCGACCAGGTCCCGCGCCTCGTCGGTCGTGCGGCCGATCAGCATGAGCTCGGGCGCGCGACGGTCCGGATGGGCAGGTCGGGCGTCGCGCCGCGCGAGGCGGGGCGACGGCGCCGGCCTCCCCGCTGCGGGCGCAGGGCGGCAACCGGCACCCGCACGCGTGATCGAGCCCGCCAGCACCGTGGCCGAGTCGCCGGCGATGGCGACGAGCTCGCCGCGCAGCCCCAGGTGCTCGGCCGCGACGGCCATGCCGGGCGTCAGCGGGCGCCGTCGCGGGGCCCGGCGTGGCCGGCGCCGGCACCACCCGGGCGCCCGTCTCGCGCAGGCGCCGGCGGCTCTCCTCGAGCGCGGGCCGCGACCGCTCGCCGCGCTTGAGCCGGTCCCACTCGGCGCTCACGGCGCGCCGGACCTCGGTCAGCAGCGCGGCGGCCTCCGCCTTGGCGCGCTCGACGATCTCACGCGCTCGCGCGGCCGCGGCTGCTCTCGGCCTCCTGGGCCGCGGCCAGCCGGGCCGCGCTCTCGGTCTCGCGCCGCTCCATGCGCGATTGTGCGCTCGGCCTCTGAGCGGGTGGCCTCGTCGAGCCGGGCCAGGAGCTGGCTCATGCGGGCGGCGTCGCTGCGTGCGGTGGCTCTGGGCCCGGGCGATCAGCTCCGGCGACAGGCCGAGGCGGCCGGCGATGGCGAGCGCGTAGCTCTGGCCCGGCACGTCGTAGCGCAGGCGGAAGGTCGGAGCGAGCGTGCGCGGTGTCGAACTCGACGGAGGCGTTGCGGGCGCGCGGCTGGGTCGAGGCGAAGGCGCGCAGCGGCTCCAGGTGGGTGGTGGCCGCCACCAGGGCGCCGCGATCGGCCAGCGTCTCGAGGATGGCCTGGGCCAGGGCGGCGCCCTCGTCGGGATCGGTGCCGGCGCCGAGCTCGTCGAGGAGCACCAGCGAGCGGTCGTCGGCCTCGGCCAGCACGTCGCGGATCTGCTTCACGAACGCCGAGAAGGTCGAGAGGTTCTCGGCCACCGACTGATCGTCGCCGATGATCGCGTACAGCCGCTCGAATACCGGCAGACGGGCGCCGGCGGCGGCGGGCACGTGGCAGCCGACCTGGGCCAGCAGCGCGGAGCAGCGCCAGCGTCTTGAGCGCGATCGTCTTGCCGCCGGCGTTGGGGCCGGTGATCAGCAGCAGCGGCCGCTCGGGTGACAGCTCGACGTCGACGGGGACGACGGTCCGGGAGGGATCGCGCCAGGCCTGGGCCAGCAGCAGCGGATGGCGGGCGGCGCGCAGCTCCACCCGGCCGGTGTGGTCGACGACGGGGGCCGTTGCGTCCATGCGGTCGGCGGCGTGGGCCCGCGCGAACAGCCAGTCGAGCTCGCCGAGCGCGGCCACGAGGTGCTCGAGGTCGGCGAGCCGGGCCCGCACGCCCGCGGTCAGCTCGGCCAGGATCCGGGCCGTCTCCTGCTCTTCCTCGCGCAGGGCCTGCACGAGGTCGTTGTTCGCCTCGACCAGGCCCTCCGGCTCGACGAAGATCGTCTGGCCGCTCTGCGAGCGGTCGTGCACGATGCCGCGCACGCGCTGGCGCGCCTCGGCCCGCACCGGCAGCACGTAGCGGCCGTGGCGTACGGTGACGAACCGGTCGGCAAAGAGGCGATCGCCCTCGGCGGCGAGCATGCGCTCGAGGTCGGCGACGATCCGGCGGCGGCGATCCCTGATCTGCTGGCGAAGCTGGCGGAGGCGGGGGCTGGCGCGGTCGGTGAGGCTGCCGTCGTCCTCGAGGGCCTGGCGGAGCGCGTCGCGCAGGTCGGTCAGGCGGGGCCAGCCGTCGGTGAGCGCGGCCACGGTGGCCGCGACCGGGCGGACGGCCCGGCCCCAGGCCTGTACGCGGGGGCCGGCGTCGAGCGTGGGAATGAGCAGCACGAGCTCGGTCCCGTCCAGCGCGCTGCCCTCGGCGGTGGCGCGGGCCAGCACCGGTCGCACGTCGGGGACGCCGTCGAACGGGGGCGGGCCCTCGGCGTCGAGGGCCTGGCGGGCTTCACCGGTGAGCGCGATCGCGGCCTCGACGGCGGCGACGTCGACGAGCGGCGCGGCGTCCAGGGCCTGCTCTCGTCCCATGGCGGTCCGGGCTTCGCTCGCGAGGAGGGATCGGACCGAGTCCCACTCGGTGCCTCGATCCACGATACGGCCTGCCGCCACGCGTGGCCTCATTCGCTCCCGCTCCGGGGGAACGGAAGTTCCGGAGTCAGGAGTGTTGCTGCTGGGGTTAATCGGACGCCCGCTCCCGGTGCGCGGCCTTCTTGCGGGCGGCCCGGGCCTTGCGTTTGCGGCGAACGCTCGGCTTTTCGACCTTGGTCACGCGACTTCTCTCCTCCAGCTTCCGGGCACGTCGGTGGGTAAACGTAAACTATATACCATGGGGGTCACCCCCCAGCAACGCGCCGACTTTGCGCGGGCTAGCGCGGCGGCGGCGCGTGCAAGAGTGCGAGCACGCGCTGGGCCGCCTCCTCCACCGCGGTGTCCACCACCGGGCGCTCGTCGGGCTCGAATCCGGTCAGGACGTGGTCGGGGACGGCTGCCTTGTGCACGGGGCGCCCGATGCCGACCTTGACCCGCCGGATGTCGGTGGTGCCGAGGGCGGCGATCACCGACCGGACGCCGTTGTGGCCGCCGGCGCTGCCCTTCATGCGTACGCGTACGGCCCCGAGCGGCAGATCGATGTCGTCGTAGACGAGGATGAGGTCGGTGTGGTCGGCCCGGTGCTCCCGCAGCGCGCGGGCGACCACGGGCCCCGACTCGTTCATGAAGGCGCGGGGCTTGATGAGCGTGACGGTGTCGCCACGCCAGCGGCCCGTGCAGGCCGCCCAGCCGCCGTGGCGGTGCCACGCCGCGTCGCGGAACGTCTCCCGGGCCAGGTGGTCGAGCACGTGCTGGCCCACGTTGTGACGGGTGTCCCGGTACTCCGTGCCCGGGTTGCCGAGCCCCACCACAACGTGGGCCATGCGGGATGGGCGCCGCTACTTGTCCTTCTCGCCCTTCTCGGGGCGCTTGGCCGCTGCCGCCGGCTCCTCGCCCTCCTTGGGCTTGCGCTCGGTGAGGACCTCCGGCTCGGCGGTCACCGCGGCCGTCACGGCCGGCGTGGCCACTTCCTCGGCCATCGGCGGCGACACGGTCGCCACGGCCTGCCCAGGGTCGTTGAGGATCCGCACGCCGTCGGGCGCCGTGAGGTTGGCGATGGTGAGCACGTCACCGATGGCCAGCGCCGACACGTCAGCGTCGATCTGTTCGGGAATCGCGATCGGCAGGCACGACACCGAGACCTCGTGGAGGACGAGGTTGAGGATGCCCTTGGTGTCGCGCACACCCACCGCCTCGCCGACGGGATGCACGGCCACCCGCACGGTGATCGGCTTGTCGGCGGAGACCTCCTGCAGGTCGACGTGCAGCAACCGCTCGGTGACCGGATCGAACTGCATGGCGCGGATGATGGCCATCCGGCTGGCCGCCTCGCCGTCGATCTTGAGCGTCAGCAGCTGGGTGGTGCCGGCGTGACCGGCGATCATGCGCAGCACCGCCTTGGGATCGACGCTGACCGACTCCGGCTTGGCGGCCGCCGTAGACGATCGCGGGGACGATGCCCTGGCGCCGCAGCTGCTTGGCGGGCTGCTTGCCGGTGCCCTCGCGCCGCTGGATGGTGAGCTCTTGCATCTGCATACCGGGTCCTCTTTCGCTAGACGAACAGGGTCGAGACCGATTCCTCGTCGTGAATGCGCCGGATCGCCTCGCCGAGCAGCGGGGCCACCGACAGCATCGTGATCGGGCGGCGGCGCGCTTGTCCGGGCCGAGGGGAACCGAGTTGGTGACGACGACTTCCTCGATGGGCGAGTCCCTGATGCGCTCGATGGCCGGGCCCGAGAGCACGGCGTGGACCCCGCAGGCCAGGATCCGCCGGGCGCCCTCGCGCTGCAGCGGCCTCCACGGCCTGCACCAGGGTGCCGGCGGTGTCGATCATGTCGTCGATGACCACCGCGTCACGGCCCTCGACGTCGCCGATCAGGTTCATGACCACGGCCGACGTTGGGGCCCGTCGCGCCGCTTGTCGATGATGGCCAGCCCCGCGTTCAGCCGCTTGGCGATGTGCGCGGGCGCGCTCCACGCCGCCGGCGTCGGGGGAGACCACCACCGGTGTCCTTGAGGTCCTTCTTGCCCAGGTAGTCGATCATCACCGGGGCGGCGAAGAGGTGGTCCACCGGGATGTTGAAGAACCCCTGGATCTGGCCGGCGTGCAGGTCCAGCGCGAGGACGCGGTCGACGCCGGCCGCCTCCAGCAGGTCGGCCACGAGCTTGGCCGTGATGGGCACCCGCGGCTGCACCTTGCGGTCCTGGCGAGCGTAGCCGTAGTAGGGCAGGACCGCCGTGATGCGGTGGGCCGACGCGCGCTTGAGCGCGTCGATCATGATCAGCAGCTCCATCAGGGTGTCGTTGACCGGCGGGCAGGTGGGCTGCACGACGAAGACGTCGGCGCCGCGGACGTTCTCGTTGATCTGCACGAACACCTCGCCGTCCGAGAACCGCGAGACCTCGGCGTGCCGAGATGGGCAGCCGGAGGTACTGGGCGATCTCGTCGGCCAGCGCCCGGTTCGCGTTGCCGGAGAACAGCTTCAGCTCGTAGGCCATCGCCGCCTCCGCTCACGGGCTGGTTGGGGCGGGAGGATTCGAACCTCCGAATACGGGATCCAAAGTCCCGCGCCTTGCCGCTTGGCCACGCCCCATCGATTCCAGCCCCATGGATTATCGCGCTCCGTTTCCTCGGATTCGGACCGCCGGTCCGCGCAGCGTCCGCACCGCCCAGCACTCCCAGGAGCCTCGCGTCACCCGCGCCTGGATCTGTCGGGCCTGCTCCAGCGACCGGGCCACCCCGAACACCGTGGGCCCGCTGCCCGACATCGCCGCCCCCAGCGCGCCCGCCGCCACCAGGGCGGCCTGCATGTGACCGATCTGCGGGTACGCGGCCCGGGCGGCGACCTCGAGGCCATTGTAGAGGGTCCGGGCCACGCGGCTCGACCGCCGGGTCTCGAGCGCGCTCGCCGCGTCGCGTGCCCGGCCGCCGTCCGAGTACATCGACGGGGTGACGCGCCCGTACATGTCGGCTGTGCTCACGGCGAAACGAGGATTGACCAGCACCAGCGCCAGCGCCGCGCCACTGAGCGGCCGCAGCCGCTCGCCTCGGCCGGTGGCCATGGCCGCCCCGCCCCGCAAGAAGAATGGCACGTCCATGCCCAGCCCAACCGCCAACTCCTCCAGGCGCTCGACCGGCCAGCGCAGCCCCCACAGCCGGTTCAGCCCCACCAGGGTGGCCGCCGCATCGGTCGAGCCACCACCCAGCCCCGCGGCAACCGGGATCCGCTTGTCGAGCGTGATCCGGGCCCCGTACTCGATCCCCGCCGCCTGGCGCAGCGCCGCCGCGGCCCGGTAGGCGAGATTGCGCTCGTCGCTGGGCACGCCGGGAGCGCTGGTGCGCACCTCGAGGCTGTCCGCCTCCTCGAGCACCAGCCGATCCGACAGATCCACGGTCTGCATGACCGTGGCGATCTCGTGGTATCCGTCAGGCCGGCGGCTCAGGATCTCCAGGGCCAGGTTGACCTTGGCTGCCGCGTTGAGCTCCATTCGCCCGGCCTTCGCCGACCACTTCGACAAAGCACCGCAGGCTAGCATGCGGTGCGATGACCGTCAACGGATCGGTTGTGTTTTCGCGTCTTTGGGGAGCGTCAGGGCGAAGCGCTCGGGGGTGAGGCCGACCCCGGTCGCGAGGCTCTTGTAGCGCACAGTCCCGGTCACGTAGCGCTCGGCCGCCGAGATGTCGAAACCGGTGAGCCGGCCCTCGTCGTCGCGCTGATAGGTCACCGTCGCCGCGGCCCGGCCCCCCACGATCTGGAACTGGCGGACGAGACCGGTCTGAAGGTCCATCCAGATGCGACGCTCGTTGACCGCCCCGGACAGGGACAGGGAGGGGCCGAGGGCGTCGGGCGGCAGGACCTCGGCCAGGCGGACGTCGCGGGGAGGCACCGCGTAGCCGGAGACGATGGCCACCAGGTCCTCGGGCTCGAACGGCAGACCGAGCAGGCGCGCGGTCGTCTCGGCGGTGGCCTCGCCGACCACGGCCTCGTTGGTGATCACGCTGAGGGCGGTGATCTGCCCGGCGTGCACGACGGCGATCAGGATCGGCTGGCCGAACGGCGACAGCGCCTCGAAGCGGACGCTGCCGGGGGCCTGGGCCAGGAGCACGCCGCTGAGCTGCTGGCGCTGCCCGCCCCGGTCGACCGAGATGTCCGCGAGGGCCCGAAGATCGGTGACGGTCTTCCAGCGGGTGCCCAGCAGGTCGATCGCGCGCTGGGCGTCCGCGGATACCGGCTGGCGCGGCGGCGCGATCCCGATGGCGCAGCCAGCCGTCACTCCGAGCGCGAGGAAGGCGACGAGGCTACTGCGAAGACTTCGGCCGATCACTCTGGGCCCGCCGCAGGCGCGCGCGTACGTCGTCGAGCTTCTTCTTCACACCATCGGCGGCGGGGTCGAGTTGCAGCGCCTTCTCCCAGGCAGCGGCGGCGTCCTCGTCGAGGCCGTTCTTGATGAGGGCGTCACCCAGGTGCTCGAAGATGACCGGGTCTTCCTTGGCGCGGTCGACGGCGCGCTTGAGCTCGCTCAGCGCCTCCGCGTAGCGGCCCTGCTGGTAGTAGGCCCAGCCGAGGCTGTCGATGAAGTAGCCGTTGTCCGGCTCCAGCGCGAGCGCCTTGCCGATCAGGGTCACGGCCTCATCGAGGTTCTGGCCGCGCTCGGCGTACATGTACCCGACGTAGTTGTACGCCTCGGCGTGCTTGGGGTCGAGCGTGATCACGTGACGGAACTGCCGGACGGCGTCCTCGAACTTCTGCTGCTTCTCGAACACGACGCCGAGCTGGAAGTGCAGCTCCTTCTGTTTCTCGTCGAGGGTGAGGCCTTCCTGCAGCGTCTGGGCCGCCCGGTCGTACTCCTTGGCCCGGAAGTAGGCGGTGCCGAGGTAGAGGAACAGCTCGGGCCGCTTGGGATCGATGTTGACAGCCTCGCGCAGCAGCGCGATGGCCTCGTCGTAGCTTCTTGACCTTGCCCGACAGGAAGCCCAGCTGCACCCGGGCGTCGATCGACCGGGGATCGGCGCGCAGGATCTTCTCCAGCTCGGCCTTGGCCTCGGCGTCCTGGCCCGCGTCCATGTAGGTCGTGGCCAGGAAGTAGCGGGCCCGGAGGTTCGTGGGCTCCAGCAGGACCACGCGGCGGAAGGCGTCGCCGGCCTTGTCCCACATCTTCTGCTCGTAGAAAACGGCACCGAGCTTCATCCACACGCGCGGGTCGCGGGGGGCCAGCTCGGCCAGGGCCTCGACCTCGGCCTGGGCCTCCTTGAAGCGGTTGAGGCGGATGAGGAGATCGCCGAGGCGCTCGACGAACGCTGGGTTGTCGGGGTTGGACCTGACGGCGCGCCGGTAGACCTCGATGGCCTCGTCGGTGCGGCGCTGCGACTCGTAGACGTAGCCGAGCGCGGTCCAGGCGCCGTCGTGGTCGGGATCCAGCTCCACGGCGCCGGTGAGCCGGGCGATGGCCTCGTCCCAGCTCTCGGTCTCGATGGCCAGCCGGCCGAGGAGGAACTGGGCCTGGACGTTGCGCGGCTGTCGCTCGGCCAGCCGCAGCAGGACGGCCCGCGCCCGCGGGAAGGCCTTCTGCTCGACCTGGTAGCGCGCCAGCGTGAGGTAGGCATCCTCGGCGTCCGGGTTCAGCGCGATCACCCGCTCCAGCTCGGCCTCGGCCTCCGGGTACTTCTTCTGTCCGCGCAGCAGGTCGGCCAGCGTGAGGTGCGGCTGGGTCTCGTTGGGCGCCAGCTGCACGGCGCGACGGGCGGCGGCCAGGGCCTCGACGGGCTGGTCGGCGCGTACCAGCCACTGGGCCAGCGTCGACCACAGGAAGGCCGAGTTGGGGTCACGCCTCAGCGCTTCCTCCATCGGGGCCACGGCTTCCTTGAACCGCCCCCCCTGCGCCAGCATCTGCGCCACCGAGTAGTGGTAGTAGGCCTCGGCCGCGTCGTCGCGCTCACGCGCGGACAGGGGGCGGCGCGGCGTCTCGGCGGTATCCGACGTCTGCGTCGGCGCCGTGATCGCGCACCCGGCGAGACCGCCGGTGGTGAGCAGGAGCAGACCCAGGGCGGCGGAGCGGAGCCTCATCGTTCAATACCTCGTGCCGGCCACGCCGGCCAGGCCCGCGCCAGCAGGCGGCGGGCGCCGGCGGCCAGGGCCGGATCGGAAATCGCAGCGGCGGCCGCGTCGATGGCGCATCGATCGTCGTCGCTCAAGCGCGACGTTCTCGGCGCCGGTCGCACGGCCGGCGTCGGCTCCTCGGCCGGCGGCGCGCCGAGGGTGAATCGGACGGAGCGCACGGCCGGACACTCGCGCGCGAGGCGCGCGGTGAGCTCGGGGCCGCGCAGCGTGAGCTCGTGCAGCCACGGCGAATTGTCGACCACGACCTGCAGGCAGCCGTTGACGAGTGCGTGGGGCTGGGCGCGCCGCGCCATGTCGGCGCCGACGAGGGCCACCCAGGTCCGGCGGAGCCGCCGGACGAGTAGCCGATCCTCGAGCTGGGGCACCGCGTTCACCAGCAGCTCTCCGACGGCACGCGGAGCCTGACGCTTCATGAGGAGCCCATGATACTCCCCCGCCCCCGCGGCTGGCCAGCCTGGGACTCCTCGTTTATAGTGGCCTGACATCATGGCAAAGCCGAGACGCGGCGACTCGCTGGAGCTCGTCGTCGACGACCTCGCCTTTGGTGGCGATGGGGTAGGGCGGGCCGACGGCTACGTCATGTTCGTGCGGGGCGGATTTCCCGGCGACCGGCTCCAGGTGAGGGTCGTGCGAGGCGAGGGGCCGCTACGGGCGGGGCGTCATCGAGTCGGTGCTGGTGCCCTCGCCCGATCGCGTGGAGGCCCCGTGCCCGTACTTCGGGCAGTGCGGGGGCTGCCGACTGCAGAGCCTGGCCTATCCTGCGCAGCTCGCCTTCAAGGCCAAGCAGGTGAACGACTGTCTGCACCCGGCTCGGCGGGCTGCCGCCCTTCGAGATGCGGCCCATCGTGGCCGCGCCCGAGCCCTATGGCTACCGCAACAAGATGGAGTTCACGGTGGCCGAGCCGGGACCGGCGGTGGGGCTGCACGCCGCCGAGCGCTACGACGTGGTCCTCGACATCGAGCGCTGCCTGCTCCAGTCGGACACGATGAACGCGCTCCTCGACGAGTTCCGGCGCCAGATCCGGGCTCGGGCGTTGTCGGTGTGGGATCAGCGGTCGGAGCGCGGCCTGCTGCGCTTCCTCACGGTGCGCGAGGGCCGGCGGACGGGCGCAGGCCATGGTGAACGTGGTGACCTCGGCGCCCGACGTCGGGGCCCTGGTTCCCGTGGCCGAGGGGCTGAAGGCACGGGTGCCGAGCACGGCCAGCGTCCTGCTGAACGTGAACGACAAGAAGGCCAGTGTGGCCGTCGGCAGCGAGGAGCACCTGCTCCTCGGCCGCGATCACATCGTCGAGACTCTCGACGGCGTGGCCTTCCAGGTCTCGGCCAACTCGTTCTTCCAGACCAATACCGTACAGGCCGAGCGGCTGTTCGCCATCGTGGCCGAGGCGTGCGCGCTCGAGGGTCGGGAGACCGTACTGGATCTCTACTCCGGCACGGGGGCGATCAGCCTGCTCCTGGCTCGCCGGGCCGCGCGCGTGTACGGCGTCGAGCTGTCAGCGGCGGCGGTCGCCGACGCCGTCCGGAACGCCCGCGCCAACGGCATCGAGAACTGCACGTTCGTCGCGGGCGAGGTGCGTCACGTGCTGCCCGCCCTCATGCGGGAGGGGGTGACGGCCTCGGTCGTGGTGGCGGATCCGCCCCGGGCCGGGTTCCATCCCAAGGCGCTGACCGCGCTGGCCGCGCTGGCGCCGGCCCTGATCGTGTACGTGTCCTGCAACCCCTCCACGCTGGCCCGCGACGTCGGCGACCTGGTCCGGCAGGGCTATCGGCTGGAATGGGTGCAGCCGGTCGACATGTTCCCGCAAACCCCTCACATCGAGGCCGTGGCGCGCCTGTCGCGGGCATGAGGACCTTCCTCGTACGGCGACTGCTCCAGTCGCTGGTGGTGCTGTTCGGCGTCTCGTTCGTGGTCTTCGCCATCCTGTTCCTGACCGGTGATCCCGCCCTCGTCCTGCTGCCGCCCGACGCCTCGGCGGAGGACGTCCGCCAGGTTCCGCGAGGTGATGGGCTTCAACGACCCGTTCCTCGTGCAGTACGGGCGGTTCCTCGCGGGCGCCCTGCGCGGTGACTTCGGGCAGTCGATCCGCCACGGTGAGCCCGCCTTCTCCCTCGTGCTCGAGCGGATGCCGGCCACCTTCGAGCTGGCCGGCGCGGCGCTGGCGCTCGCGCTGTGCCTGTCGGTACCGGCCGGCATCATCTCCGCCGTGCGGCGCAACTCGGTGCTGGACTATGTGGCCACCGTGGTCGCGCTGTTCGGGCAGTCGCTGCCGACGTTCTGGCTCGGCATCATGCTCATCCTGGTCTTCTCGGTGCAGTTCCACCTGCTGCCGTCGTCGGGGCGCGGCACGCTCGAGCACCTGATCCTGCCGGCGGTGACGCTGGGGCTGTTCACGACGGCGCGCATCACGCGGCTCACGCGGTCGGGCATGCTGGAGGTGCTCAACCAGGACTACATCCGCACGGCCCGCGCCAAGGGCGTGAGCGATCCGCCGGTGGTGTGGAAGCACGCCCTCAAGAATGCCGCGATCCCGATCGTGACCATCATCGGTATCGAGCTGGGCACGCTGCTGGGCGGCTCGGTCATCACCGAGACGATCTTCGCGTGGCCCGGCGTGGGACGGCTGAGCGTGCAGGCGATCGCCAACCGTGACTACCCGGTGGTGCAGGCGGCCGTGTTCCTCCTGGCCACGACCTTCGTCGTGGTCAACCTGCTGGTCGACGTGGCGTACACCTACCTCGATCCACGGATCCGGCTGCGATGACCGCGCCCTCGGTGCTGCGCCGGGCGGCGGCCGGGCGGCGCACGCCTCCATGAGCATTCCGGCGCCCGCGATCACGCTGGCCGAGGCCGGACGCCCGGAGCGGCGCGAATGGCTGGTGTTCCTGCGACGCCTGGCCGCGCGGCGCACCGCGCTGTTCGGGCTCGTCGTCGTGCTGGTTGTCGTGCTGACCGCCCTCGCCGCGCCGCTGGTCTCGCCGTTCGACCCGATCGAGCAGGACCTCGGCGACCGGCGCCTGAAGGCCCCGGGCTTCCGTGACGCTGCCGGCCACCTGCATCCGCTGGGCACCGATCACCTCGGACGGGACCTGCTGGCCCGGGTCATCTACGGCGCCCGCCCCGCGTTGCTGGTGGGCTTCGCCGCGGTCGCCATCTCCGGACTGATCGGCATGGTGGCCGGGCTGATCGCCGGCTACTTCGGCGGCCGCACCGACGACGTCCTGATGCGGCTGGCCGACATCCAGCTAGCGTTTCCGTTCATCCTGCTCGCCATCGCGGTGATCGGCGTGCTGGGACCGAGCCTCAAGACGATCATCATCGTGATCGGCGTGTCGTCGTGGGTGGTCTACGCCCGCATCGTGCGGGCGGGTCGCACTCACCCTGCGCGAGCGTGAGTTCGTGCAGGCTGCGCTGGCCCTGGGCGGGGGCGATGCCCGGGTCTTGCTACGCCACATCCTGCCCAACGTGCTGACGCCGTGGCTGGTGGTGGCCACGCTCGACATGGCCCGCGTCATCGTCATCGAGTCGGCGCTGTCGTTTCTCGGCCTGGGCGTGCAGCCGCCGATGCCGACGTGGGGCGGGATGCTGGCGGACGGGCGCGTCTATATCTCGACCGCGTGGTGGCTGGCGACGTTTCCGGGGCTGGCGATTTTGGTGACGGTGCTGGGGATCAACCTGTTTGGCGATGGATTGCGCGATACGCTGGATCCGCGGTTGAAGGTCTAGACCGGGTCGGCGGTCCGGCTCGTGGTTGGCGGCGGGCCGATGAAAAGGGCCCATCTGCTTCGTTGGCGCTGCGCTCCTCGCTCGACGTACAGGCAGTACGCCTCGCTCCGGTGCTCGCGCCGCCTCGCATCTGGACCCTTTTGATCGGCCCGGGACGCGGCCGGTCGTAGGAACGCCGGCTGAGCAGCCGTGACGGCTGCTCAGCGGCTCGATCGGGCTGCTCAGCGGCTCTCGGTTGCTTGGTCAGTCTCAGATACGGGTGAGGGATCTCCAGCCGGTCGGGAACTTTTCTTTGGCTTCGGCGTCGGTGACGGCGGGGACGATGATGACGTCGTCGCCTTGCTTCCAGTTCACGGGGGTGGCGACGCGATGGGCGTCGGTGAGCTGGAGGGAGTCGATGACGCGGAGGATCTCGTCGAAGTTCCGGCCGGTGGTCTGAGGGTAGGTGATCGTCAGGCGGACCGGCTTGAGCCGCGCCACGTAGCCGAGCTCCGTGGTGCACACCGGGGTGAAGTCGCGCGGATGCGAGACGGTGCTGTATCGCCCAACCGTAGCGCCATGAAGCCCTCCTGAATCGGATAGTTGGCCGGCACCGATCATACTCTTGACAATCTCGATCGACAATGTGTAGTTTGCGTGGGTGCAGCGAAGCCCGGACCAAGGCCGGTGCCCGGTGTGCCGGGCGAGGCTGCTGATCCGGACCCCGGAGGAGATCGGCGAAAAGTCGCAGTCGAAAGACGAGAGCCGGGGCGCGGGTACGCCGCCGCCGGCTCTCGTGCTTTCGGGATCGAGGGACGGCACATGGACGCGATCAAGGAGACGAAGGCGCAGCGGGCGGAACGGCTGAAACGGGAGCTGAATCCCTGGGAGGCCTATGCCGAGATCCGCCGCTTCGCGCGCGAGGGGCACGCCTCGATCCCGCCGGAGTGGGCGACCTACTTCCGCTGGTGGGGCATCTATAGCCAGGGGGACGGGGTCGGCGCGGTGGGCGGCCGCGGGGGCGAGGGCCGCTCGGTGCCCTACTTCATGGTCCGCATCCGGATCCCCAACGGCGCGCTGGCCGCCCCGCAGCTGCGCACGCTGGCCGATCTCGCCGAGCGCCACGCCCGCGGCGTGGCTGACCTCACCGTGCGCCAGAACGTGCAGCTGCACTGGGTGACGATCGAGGACCTACCCACCGTATTCGAGACGTTGTGGCGCACGGGGATCACCACGCTGGGCGCGTGCGGCGACGTCACCCGCAACGTGACCGGCTGCCCGGTGGCGGGCGTCGATGCCGACGAGCTGTTCGATGCCTCGCCGCTCGTGCACGAGGCGACGAGCCTGCTCAATGGCAACCCCGACTTCTACAACCTGCCCCGCAAGTTCAAGGTGACCATCACCGGCTGCCGGAGCTGGTGTGTCTACCCGGAGATCAACGACGTCGGGCTGACGGCTGTACGTCACCCCGTCTCCGGCGAGATCGGCTTCGCGGTGCGGGTCGGCGGCGGGCTCTCGACCGACCCCCACCTGGGCGTGCGGCTGGACGCCTTCGTGCGCCCGCGCGAGGCGGTGCCGGTCGTGCGCGCGGTCGCCGAGATCTTTCGCGACAGCGACGTGCTTCGCGAGAACCGAGAGAAGGCGCGGCTGAAGTTCCTGTTCCTCAACGGCGGCTGGACACCGGAGCGCTTCCTGGCCGAGCTGGAGCGGCGTCTGGGCCGCCGCCTGTCACCGGGCGTGCCCGACGACCCTCCCGCCGACGTCTATCGCGACCACGTCGGCGTTCATGCCCAGCGTCAGGACGGCCTCTGCTACGTCGGCCTGCCGGTCGTGCGCGGCCGGCTGTCGCCGGCGCAGATGCGGGCCGTGGCCGATGCCGCCGAGCGTCATGGCTCCGGCCAGCTCCGCACGACCACGATGCAGAACCTGCTCGTGCTGGACGTCCCCCGGGCGAGGGTTGGCCAGCTCGCCAGCGAGGTGGAGGCCCTGGGCTTCCCGCGCGAGGCCTCGCCCTTCCGGCGTGGCACGGTGGCCTGCACCGGCAGCGAGTTCTGCAAGCTCGCGCTGACCGAGACCAAAGGCTTCGCGCACCGGCTCGTCAGCGACCTTGAAGGACGGCTGCCGGGCTTCGATCGCCACGTCCGGATCAACGTGACCGGCTGCCCCAACTCGTGCGGCCAGCACTGGATCGCCGACATCGGCATCGAGGGCAAGAAGCTGAAGATCGACGGCGCCCTCGTCGACGCCTACTACTTCTGCGTGGGGGGCGCCGTCGGGCGTCACCAGGCGGTGGCGCGCCCGGTTGGCTACCGCGTGGCCGCCACCGAGGTCCCGGCGGCCATCGAGCGCCTGCTCCGGATCTACCTGGACGAACGCCGGGCCGGCGAGGGATTCCGCGAGTTCGCCGCCCGCCACACCGACGAGGAGCTGCGCGCCTTCCTGGCCGGCGGACTCGTCGCGGCCGCGGAGCGTGACGTGCCGGCGGGACGGCCGCCGGCCGGCGTCGACGGCTGATGGGTTTCTTTCCTGTCTTCCTGGATCTGGCCGAGCGCCCGTGCGTGGTGATCGGCGGTGGGACCGTGGCCCAGCGCCGGGTGGAGACGCTGCTCCTGGCGGGGGCGTCAGTGACCGTCGTCAGCCCGAAGCTCACTCCCGCGCTGTCGGCGCTGGCCGCGGCAGGCCGGGTCCGCCACGTCGCCCGGACCTATGAGCCGGGTGATCTCGCCGACGCCACGCTGGTGTTCACGGCCGTCGACGATCCGGCCGTCAGCCTCGCGGTGGCGCGGCAGGCGCGCGAGCGCGGCGTCTGGATCAACGCGGCGGACGATCCCGCGAACTGCGACTTCATCCTCCCTGGGCTCGTGACGCGGGGCGTGCTGACCGTGGCCGTGGGGTCGAGCGGCGCCAGCCCGGCGCTCACCCGTGCCCTGCGCGAGCACCTGGACACCGTGCTCGGTCCCGAGTGGACGGCGCTTGGCGACCTGGCCGCGCGGGCGCGGCGTGAGCTGCGGGCCGCCGGCCGTGCCACCGCCGCCGAGACGTGGCGGCGAGCCCTGGCCGCCGACGTGCGAGCGCTGCTCGCCGAGGGGCGAGTGGACGAGGCGCGGGGGCACCTGCGGGCCCGCCTGGCCCTGCCGGCGTGAGCGGCAGCGTCGCGCTCGTCGGCGCCGGCCCGGGCGACCCCGGCCTGATGACGGTTCGCGGTCTCGCCCTGCTGCGCCGGGCGGAGGTCGTCGTCTACGACCGCCTCGTCGATCCGCGACTGCTCGACGAAGCCCCGCCGGACGCACTCAAGATCTTCGCCGGCAAGGCCAGCGGCGAGCACACGCTGTCGCAAGAGCGGATCAACGCGCTGCTGGTGACCCACGGGCGGCGGGGCCGTCGGGTCGTTCGGCTCAAGGGTGGAGATCCGTTCGTGTTCGGTCGCGGCGGCGAGGAAGCCGAGGTGCTGGCCGCCGCTGGCGTGGCCTTCGAGGTCGTGCCGGGGGTGAGCGCCGCGGTGGCGGTGCCGGCGGCCGCCGGGATTCCCGTCACTCATCGCGGCGTCGCCTCGTCGTTCGCGGTGGTGACGGGTCACGAGGACGAGCGCAAGGACCGGACCTCGGTGGACTGGCCGCGCCTGGCCACCGCCGTCGATACGCTGGTCATCCTGATGGGTGGCCGCAGCCTGCCGCGCATCACCCGTGCGCTGCTGGAGGGCGGCCGGCCCGCCGAGACCCCGGTCGCGCTCGTCCGGTGGGGCACGACCGACGCCCAGGAGACGGTGGTCGGGCGGCTCGATCAGATCGCGGCGCTGGCGGCCGCGCTGCGACTGGCGCCGCCGATCGTCGCGGTGGTGGGCGACGTGGTGCACCTGCGTGCACGCCTGGGCGGGCTGGCCTCGCTGGCCCGCGAGCTGACCCACTCCTCACCGGCGCCGGCCGCCGATACGCTCCTCGCCGAGCCCATCCTGGTCGCTCCGCGCTGACCGGCCGTTCGGTGAGCGCGCAGGGCCCTCAGCTCTGCGGGAGGCCACTCCGCCGGCGATAGACGAGCAGGACGGCGGCGAGGGGCACCGTCACCCACAGCACGCCCCCGCTGGCGCCGGCCGCGAGGTCCAGCGCCAGCGCCGCCAGCCCCCCGATCGCGGCGGCCCACAGCAGGACGCCCGTGACTGTGTCGGCCGCACCCCACCAGCCCAGGCGGGCGGACACGATGGCCGCGAACGCGCCGGCCGAGTCGAGCAGCACATCCTGCACGGCGCCGGTGCGGCTCGGCAGGAAGGACTGGTGGGTCTCGTCAACGATCGCGCATAGCACGCTGATGGCCAGCGCGAGCCAGGTGGCGGCCGGTCGAGCCAGGCCGCTGCGCCTCACCCCGCGGAACCACAGCGCGCCGAGGATGGCGTACTCCGCGAAATGCGCGAGCTTGCGCGCCAGATGATGGATCACGTCGATGTGATGGACGGACAGGGCGGGGACGAGCCAGGTCAGGATGGCTCGCAGCAGGCTGCCGGTATTGTCAGCACTGAACTCCGCCGACGAGGCCGAAAGGACCACCGTCATCCACGCGATCGGCGGCAGCCAGGTGGCGAGTCGGCTCACGCTTTCATGATACAGTCGCCCCGATGCTCGGCGAGATCCTGGACGATTTGTTGATCTCCGCCTCGACCGGGCGCTGCATCACCGCCACCCGTCACTTCCCCGCGCGCGCCGCCGTGTTGGCGCCGTTTCCCGCGTCGCTCGACCCGCGCATCGCCGAGGCCCTGCGCGCGCGCGGCATCGAGCAGCTGTTCAGCCACCAGGCGCGCGTGTGGGAGCTGATCGAGGCCGGCCGCCACGTCGTGGTGGTCACGCCGACGGCGTCGGGCAAGACGCTCTGCTACAACCTGCCGGTCCTGCAATCGCTCGTCGAGCGTCCGGAAGCCCGCGTCCTCTATCTGTTCCCGACCAAGGCGCTGGCCCAGGACCAGCTCGCGGAGCTGGAGACGCTGGCGAAGTCGATGCCCGAGATGCGCATGTTCACCTACGACGGCGACACGCCGCAGGACGCCCGCCGCGCGGTGCGGGCCCGGGCCAACCTGGTGCTGACGAACCCCGACATGCTCCACTCGGGGATCCTGCCCCACCACACGAAGTGGGCGACGCTGTTCCAGAACCTGCGCTACGTCGTCATCGACGAGCTGCACGCCTATCGCGGCGTCTTCGGCTCGCACCTCGCCAACGTCCTGCGCCGGCTCAAGCGCATCTGTGCGCACTACGGATCGACGCCCCAGTTCATCATGGCCTCGGCGACCATCGCCAACCCCGGCGAGCTGGCCAGTCGCGTCACCGGCGAGGCGGTCGAGGAGGTCACCGAGAGCGGGGCGCCGACCGGCGACAAGACCTTCGTGTGCTACAACCCGCCCGTCGTCAATCCCGAGCTGGGGATCCGGGCGCCCTACCTCGGCGAGGCGGCCAAGCTCGCCATCCGCCTGCTCCGGGCCGAGGTGCCGACGATCGTCTTCGCGCAGAGCCGGCTGTCGACGGAAGTCCTGCTGACGTCGATCAAGCAGGGTGTGGCCGATCGCGCCACCGGCGACTCCGGGATCGTGCGCGGCTATCGCGGCGGCTACCTGCCGAACCGGCGCCGCGCCGTCGAGCGGGGGCTGCGCACGGGCGAGGCGCTCGGCGTGGTGTCGACCAACGCGCTGGAGCTCGGCATCGACATCGGGCACCTCGACGTCGCCGTGCTGGCCGGCTACCCGGGCACGATCGCCTCGCTGTGGCAGCAGGCAGGTCGGGCCGGGCGGCGCACGGATGCGTCGGCGGCGATCCTGGTGGCCACCAGCGCCCCGCTCGACCAGTTCATGGTCACGCATCCCGACTATCTCTTCGGCACCCCGCCCGAGCACGCGCGGGTCAATCCCGACAACCCGTTCATCCTCGTGAACCACCTCAAGTGCGCGGCCTTCGAGCTGCCGATCCGCGGAGGACGAGCGGTTCGGCGCCGTCGACGTGCGGCGCGAGCTGGCCGCGCTGGAGGACGAGGGCGTGCTGCACCGGGCGGGGCCTCGCTATCACTGGGCGTCGGAGACCTACCCGGCCGACCACCTCTCGCTGCGCACGGTCACCACCGACAACTTCCTGGTGATCGACACCACGGCCCGGGACGAGAAGCAGACGAAGAAGCGGCAGATCATCGCCGAGGTCGACTGGGGCAGCGCCTTCTCCACGATCCATCCCAAGGCGATCTACCTGGTCGAGAGCGACGCCGTTCGAGGTCCAGGAGCTGCACTTTCGCGAGGACGAGGAGAAGGTCGCCTACGTCAAGCGCGTGGACGTCGACTACTTCACCGACGCCGTCAGCGCCAAGGGCGTGTGGATCCTGCGCCGGCTGGAGGGCCGCCAGCACACCGGGTTCCTGGCCGAGCAGGGCGAGGTGCTGGTGGCCGAGAAGGTGGTCGGCTTCAAGAAGATCAAGCTCGGCACGCATGGAGAACGTGGGCTCCGGCGAGGTCGAGCTGCCCCAGCAGGAGATGCAGACGACGAGCGCCTGGATCACGGTGCCGCCGGCCACCCTGGACCGGGTCAGCCGGTCGCGCGAGGAGCTGATCGACGGCCTTCGCGCGGTGAGCTATCTGCTGCATCACCTGGCGCCGATCTTCCTGCTGTGCGACATCCGCGACCTCGGCTCGTGGCTGGGCGACACCACGCCGGCCGAGACGGGGGCGGTTGCCACCCGCGAGTCGGCGAAGCAACGCCTCATGCAGGCCGAGCACTTCAATCCGACCATCTACCTCTACGACTCCCACGCCGGCGGCATCGGCCTGGCCGAGCGCATGTTCGAGGTCCTGCCCGACCTCCTGCGCCACGGCCTGCAGACGCTGCAAGGCGTGCGCGTGCGCGTTCGGCTGTCCGTCCTGCGTCGGTCCCGTCAACGAGGTCGGCCGCCGCGCCAAGGCGACGGCGGCTCGTCTCCTCGGCGCGCTGACCGCCTGAGGCCCGCGATGCCCAGCCTGGACGAGCTCCGCCGCGTCATCCGGCGTATCGAGACCGCGCGCCCGCCGCGCCCGGCCGCCGAGCCGGTCGAGCGGGTCGTGGACGGCGAGCTGCTCGACACCGGCCACGGCAGCGTCGTCGTGGTCCGGCGCGAGTACCCGCTGAGCCACCGCCACGGCGGGGCGCCGCTCGCCGACGCGCTGGAGGCGCCGCTGTCGCTGCTGGCCCAGCTGGCCCGGGTGGACGGCGACGTCGGCGATGCCGAGGGCCTGCTCTTCCTCGACACCGAGACGACCGGCCTGGCCGGGGGTACCGGCACCTACGCCTTCCTGGTCGGCTGCGCCGTTGTCGAGGGCGGGCGAGTGCGTGGTGAGCCAGTACTTCATGCGCGACTTCGACGAGGAGCCGGCCCTGCTGGCCGCGCTGGAGCCGCTGCTGACCCGGGCCTCCGCCGTCGTCACGTTCAACGGGACCGGCTTCGACCTGCCGCTGCTGGAGACGCGCTTCGTCCTCGCCCGCCGGCGCTGGCCGGCGGCGCTGCCGCACCTGGACCTGCTGCGTCCGGCACGGCGGGTGTGGGCCGGCTGGCTGTCCGACTGCCGGCTCGCCACCCTGGAGAGCAGCGTGCTCGGCCTCGGCCGCGAGGACGACGTGCCCGGGGCGTTCATACCGCTCATCTACTTCGACTACCTGCGCTCGCGCCGGGCGGCCCCGCTACGGCGAGTGTTCGAGCACAACCGCTCCGACGTGCTGACGCTGGTGGCCCTGGTCGGCTGGTTCGGGCGTGCGCTCGCCGAGGGCGCCGGCGTCCGGCCCGAGG
Source organism: uncultured Candidatus Rokubacteria bacterium (assembly GCA_963827505.1). Taxonomy (GTDB): domain Bacteria; phylum Methylomirabilota; class Methylomirabilia; order Rokubacteriales; family CSP1-6; genus AR5. The sequence continues at coordinate 1,201,975 of CAWHBD010000003.1, forward strand.
AGATGGCGGGCCTCGGCCGCCTGTGGGAGCCGCTGGACCTGGAGCGCGGCCTGGCCTGCTACCGGGCGGCGCTGGGCGAGGGCCTGCCCGAGCCCGTGGCGCGCTGGACGCGGATGCGTCTGGCCTGGTGGGAGAAGCGCGCCGCCCGCTGGGAGTCCGCGTGCACGCTGTGGGACGCCGCCCGCGCCCACGAGGTCTTCGATCCACGCCCGTGGGAGGAGCTGGCCAAGTACCACGAGCATCGCGCCCGGGACCTCGCCGCCGCCCGGACCATCGTGGAGGATGCGCTCGGCCTGGCCCGCGCCGCTGGCGCCGGCTCCCGCGTGCTCGAGGCCTTCGCCTACCGCCTCGAGCGACTCAACCGCCGTCTCGAGCGACACGCCGGCCGCGACTGACGCAAGGCGTGCATCCGCCAGGACGGCTCGTGCTCCCGAGCGGCTCGCGAGGCTAATCGTCCCCTTCGGGGAACACCACGACGTGCAGGACGTTGGCCTCCGGCCGCACGCGGAGACCAGGGGAGAACGCCGCGGAGGAGGGCTGAGAGGAGTGGACGCGGTGGCCGGACGGTAGTCCGAGACAGTACAGGTTCTCGGAGCCCCGGAAGTAACGCTGCACCAGGACGGCGTCGCCGGCGGGATCGACGACGAAGCTCACGTCGTCGGGGCGGATCATCACCCGCAGCCTGGCGCCGGGCTCCCGGCCCTCGATGTTCGCGAACACCCCGATCTCGGTGACGATGCCCTCGGCGGTCACCAGGCCGGGCAGGAAGTCGGCGGCGCCCACGAACTCAGCCACGAACGGCGTGGCCGGATGGTGGTAGACGGTCTGCGGTGAGCCGAGCTGCTCGAGCCGCCCCTGGTTCAGCACCCCCACCTCGTCGGCGATCGTGAAGGCTTCCTCCTGATCATGGGTGACGAAGACCGCGGTCGTGCCGGTCGTCCGGAGGACCTTCTGGACTTCGTCCCGCATCTGCGCGCGCAGGTCGGCGTCGAGGTTCGAGAAGGGCTCGTCGAGCAGCAGCAGCGTGGGGGCCGGGGCCAGGGCGCGCGCGGTCGCCACGCGCTGCTGCTGACCGCCGGACAGCTCGTGGGGGTAGCGCTCGCCCAGGTCGCCCAGGCCGACCAGGTCGAGCATGCGGGCGACCCGTACCCGGCGCTCGGCCCGGGCCACGCGGGCCAGTCCGAAGGCCACGTTGGCCGCCACGGTCAGGTGCGGGAACAGCGCGTAGTCCTGGAACACGACGCCGACGCTGCGGGCCTCGGGAGGGACCCCGGCCTCGCCGGCCCGGGCGACTACCCGTCCGGCGATGGCGATCTCGCCGGCGTCGGGCACCTCGAAGCCGGCGATCAGTCGCAGGGTCGTCGTCTTGCCGCAGCCGGACGGGCCCAGCAGGGCGAGGATGCGGCCGCCCTCCAGCGAGAACGTGAGGTCGGCGACCGCGGCCGGCCGGTTGGCGCCGAAGCGCTTGCCGACGCGCGACAGCTCGAGGAGGGCCATCAGGGGATTATGACACCGGCGTCAGCGCCGGCTTGCCGTCCAGGACGGCCAGGCAGTTTCGCACCGCCAGCGTGGCCATGCTGATCCGCGTGTCGCTGGACGCGCTGGCGACGTGGGGGGCGAGGGTGACGTTGCGCAGCGGGATCAACCCGGGGTGGATCCGTGGGCTCGTCCTCGAAGACGTCGAGGCCCGCCCCGGCGATCCAGCTGCTCGGAGAGCGCCTTGACGAGCGCGGCCTCGTCCACTACGGGCCCCCGGGCGGCGTTGACCAGGATGGCGGTCGGCTTCATGAGGCGCAGCGTGCGCTCGTTGATCAGGTGCCGCGTCTCGGGGGCCAGCAGCGTGTGGAGCGAGACGAAGTCGGACTCGCGAAGCAGCGATTCCAGGTCGGTCGCGGTGGCGTTCAGCTCCTGCTCGGTGGCGGCCTCCGCGCGGACGGTGTCGTAGTAGAGCACGCGCATGCCGAAGCCACGGGCCCGGCGGGCGACGGCGCGCCCGATCCGCCCGAAGCCGACCACGCCGAGCGTCTTGCCGTGGATGTCGGCGCCCCACAGCAGGTCCCACCGCCAGACCTTCCACTGGCCCGAGCGGACGAACGCGTCGGCCTCGACCACCCGGCGCGCCGCGGACATCAGCAGGGCCCATGCGAAGTCCGCGGTGGTCTCGGTGAGGACGTCGGGGGTGTTGGTGACAACGACGCCGCGGCGCCGGGCGGCGGCCACGTCGATGTTGTTGTAGCCGACCGCCACGTTGGCCACGACCCTCAGCCCCTCGCAGGCCGCGAACACCTCCTCGTCGAGGATCGAGATGATGTGGCAGATCAGCCCGTCCCGCCCCCGGAGACGCCGGATGAGCTCTGCCTTGGGCAGCGGCGCGTCGCTGCTGTTGTACTCCACCTCGATTTCCGGGGGGATGAGCGACCGCGACTCTGCCGGCAAAACATTTGAAATCAATATCTTTTTGGCCATACTTGCCCCTCGGAATTTTTCACTTGCACACCCTCAGCGGGTGGCTATACTAGCACTCGCTTCGGATGAGTGCTAATAGGTAATCGAGCCTGGCAACCGGAGCGCTGGCGGCTCCGGCCGAGCGATCAGCAAGGTCCCATCACAACTCAAGGAGGCAGGGCGTCTATGAAGAAGATCCGTCCGCTGCACGACCGCATCCTCGTCAAGCGTGACGAAGAGGGCGAGGAGAAGATCGGCGGGATCATCATCCCCGATACCGCCAAGGAGAAGCCCCAGCGCGCGCAAGGTGGTCGCTGTCGGCGCCGGCAAGATGGACGACAGACGGCAAGCGCATTCCCCTCGACGTCAAGTCCGGCGACCGCATCCTGTTCGGCAAGTACTCCGGCAACGAGGTCAAGATCGACAACGAGGACTACCTGATCCTGCGCGAGGAAGACGTTCTCGCCATCCTCGAGTAACGATTCCATCAGATCCCAAGGAGGGTATTGATCCATGCCGAAGCAGCTGAAGTTCGACGAGGAGGCGCGGGCGAGCCTGCTCAAGGGCGTGAACATCCTGGCTGCGGCCGTCAAGGCGACGCTGGGTCCCAAGGGCCGCAACGTCGTCATCGACAAGAAGTTCGGCAGCCCCACGATCACCAAGGACGGCGTCACCGTCGCCAAGGAGATCGAGCTGAAGGACCCCTACGAGGACATGGGCGCCCAGATGCTGAAGGAGGTCGCCTCCAAGACCTCCGACATCGCGGGTGACGGGACCACCACGGCCACCGTGCTGGCCCAGGCCATCTTCCGCGAGGGGCTGCAAGCAACGTCACCGCCGGCGCCAACCCGATGGGCCTCAAGCGGGGCATCGAGGCGGCCGTCGAGGCGGTGACGGAGGACCTCAAGAAGCTGTCGAAGTCCACCAAGGACAAGAAGGAGATCGCCCAGGTCGCCACGATCGCCGCCAACAACGACAAGACGATCGGCAATCTGATCGCCGAGGCGATGGAGAAGGTCGGCAAGGACGGCGTCATCACGGTCGAGGAGTCGAAGTCGGCCGACACCGTCCTGGACGTGGTCGAGGGCATGCAGTTCGACCGCGGCTACCTGTCGCCCGTACTTCGTGACCGACGCCGAGCGCATGGAAGTCGTGCTGGAGGACGCGCTCGTCCTGATCCACGAGAAGAAGATCAGCGTCATGAAGGACATGCTGCCGCTGCTCGAGCAGGTGGCGCGCTCGGGCAAGCCGTTCCTCATCATCGCCGAGGACGTCGAGGGCGAGGCCCTGGCCACCCTGGTCGTCAACAAGCTGCGCGGCACGCTGCACACCAGCGCCGTGAAGGCGCCAGGCTTCGGCGACCGCCGCAAGGCCATGCTGGAAGACATCGCCATCCTGACCGGCGGCAAGGCCATCACCGAGGATCTCGGGATCAAGCTCGAGAACATCAAGCTCGAGGATCTCGGCAAGGCCAAGAAGATCGTCGTGGACAAGGACAACACCACGATCGTCGAGGGGGCCGGCAAGTCGTCCACGATCGAGGGCCGCATCAAGCAGATCCGGGCCCAGATCGAGGAGACGACGAGCGACTACGACCGGGAGAAGCTGCAGGAGCGGCTGGCCAAGCTGGCCGGCGGCGTGGCCGTGATCAAGGTCGGGGCCGCCACCGAGACGGCCATGAAGGAGAAGAAGGCCCGCGTCGAGGACGCGCTCAACGCGACCCGGGCGGCGGTCGAGGAAGGCATCGTGCCGGGCGGTGGCGTGGCCCTGCTGCGGGCCTCCAAGGCCATCGACTCCCTGAAGAAGCTCGAGGGCGACGAGCAAGTCGGCGCCCTGATCGTCAAGCGGGCGCTCGAGGAGCCCATCCGCCAGATCGTCGAGAACGCCGGCCTCGAGGGCAGCGTCATCGTCGAGAAGGTGAAGGCGGAGACCGTGCCCACCCGCGGGTATCGACGCGGAGAGCATGGAGTACGTCGACATGATCCAGGCGGGCATCATCGACCCGACCAAGGTCGAGCGGGTGGCGCTGCAGAACGCGGCGTCGATCGCCTCGCTGCTGCTGACCACGGAAGCGCTCATCACCGACATCCCGGAGGACGCCAAGCCGGCGGCCCCGGCGATGCCGCACGGAGATATGTACTAGGCCACGCGTAGGAGTCGGCTGGGCGGCGTCCTGTCTGGCTGACACCATGGGGGTGAGGGGGGCTTGCCGCCCCCCTCACACTCCCCCCGTTCCGGGTAGAGTGCTCAGGAGTCGAGTTGAACGGAAGGTTGAGGCCTCCGCGATGCGGGGGCGCGGCCCGGGTCGGTTGACGGCCCGGGCCGTATCTGTTTTCCGGCATTGACGTTGCGGGCGTGCGGGATGTTTGATACCGTTAGGCGCTTCGAACAGGAGTCTCGTAGTCGATCGTGAAGATCCGGGGAGGTGAGTACACTGCGGCCCTATGAAGTCCTGGTCATCGTCGACCCCCGTCCGACCGACGAGGAGATCGCTGCCCTGCTCACGCAGGTGGGCGAGCAAGCCACGTCGCTGGGCGCGGAGGTCGTGAAGATGGAGAACTGGGGAAAGCGCCGGCTCGCGTACGACATCCGCAAGCAGCGGGAAGGTACGTACGCGGTCTTCGAGGTCTCTGCCGAGCCTGCCATGGTCAAAGAGCTCGAGCGGCAGCTCCGCCTCAACGAGAACGTGCTGCGCTTCCTCTCGACCCGGGTCCCGATTCGCAAGAAGGCTCGGCCGGCGAAAACTCAAGAGGTCGTTGAGGAGGTCGGCTGATGGCGAGTTTGAACAAGGTGCTCCTGATCGGCAATCTCACCCGTCCCCCCGAGCTGCGCTACACGCCGAGCGGCACCGCGGTCGCCGACCTGCGACTGGCGGTCAACCGCAACTACACGCACGCAGACGGGGGAGAAGCGCGAAGAAACGTGCTTCCTCACCATCGTGGTGTGGGGCAAGCAGGCCGAATCGTGCGGCGAGTATCTCGACAAGGGCAGCCAGGTCTTCGTGGAGGGCCGGCTGCAGACGCGCGATTGGGAAGGCAAGGACGGCCAGAAGCGCACCTCCACCGAGGTCGTGGCCGAGCGCGTTCAGTTCATGAGCCGCACCAAGGGCGCCGGCGCGGGTGCGCCGGCCGCGATGGCCGCGGCTCCCGCCTTCGCCGAGGAGAGTGGCGGCGGCGGCGAGGACGACGTTCCGTTCTGATAGAGGAGGGCTGAGCGATTCCGACGGTCCAGAAGCCCGTAAAGCGTCGCCGATTCGGGCGGCGAAAGGTCTGCAAGTTCTGTGCGGACAAGGTCGGCCTCGTCGACTACAAGGACGTCCGTCGTCTGCGCAGTCTCGTCACCGAGCGCGGCAAGATCATTCCCCGCCGCATCTCGGGCAGCTGCGCGCGTCATCAGCGCCAGCTCACCCACGCCATCAAGCGTGCCCGCACGGTGGCCCTGCTGCCGTACGTGTCGACGGAGTAGGGAGCCTCGCATGAAGGTCATCCTGCTCGACGACGTCGCCAAGGTCGGACGCCGGGGCGAGGTGCGTGACGTCTCCGATGGCTACGCCCGAAATTTCCTCATCCCGAAGAAGCTGGCGCTCAGCGCCAGCGCGGGGAACCTCAAGAACCTCGAGCACATCAAGGTCCAGCAGGACTCGAAGGCCCAGCGCATCAAGGGCGACGCCGAGGGGATGCAGCAGCGCATCGAGGCGCTGACCTACGAGGAGCGCCGGCAGGCCTCCGAGGAGGGCAAGCTCTTCGGATCGGTGACCTCGCAGGACCTCGCCGACTTCCTGGACAAGCACGGCATCAAGATCGAGCGCCGTCGGATCCACCTCGACGAGCCGATCAAGACCCTCGGCGAGACCACGGTCCCGGTCCGGCTGCACGCGGACGTCACGGCTCAGCTCAAGGTCAGCGTCGTTCGCGAATAGCCAAGCGGCGATCCCCACGCGCTCTCCGACCCCCGAGGACGACAGTCCTCGGGGGTCGTTGTTTGTCCGCCGGTCCGCGTGTGCACAACCATGGGGACAACTCGTGGATGGCCGGTGGACAGGAATTCTGTTGACCGCGCGCAGGGTCGCCGTCGAAGATCAGCCCGCATGATCCCGATGGGAGGCGTCGCGTCGTGAGCGCCATGGAGCTTCCCTCCCGGATCCCGCCCCACAACCTCGATGCCGAGCGTGCCGTCCTCGGCGCCGTCCTCCTCGAGGGCCGCGACGCGCTGCCGCGCGTGGTCGAGGTTCTCAAGCCCTCCGACTTCTACACGGAAGCCCATCGCGCGATCTATCACGCGATGCTGAATCTCTTCGACCGCGGCGAGCCGGTCGATCTGCTGACTCTGCAGGAGGAGCTGCGGCGCACGGATCAGCTGCCGCTGGTCGGCGGACCCGCCGCGCTGGCCTTGCTGGTCGAGCAGGGATCGGTGGCCGCCTACCTCACCTCGTACACGGCCATCGTGCGCGACATGGCGGTGCTGCGCGAGCTGATCCAGGCCTCCACGCACATCATCGCGCAGGCCTTCGAGGCCAAGGAAGACGTCCAGGCGCTGGTCGACGACGCCGAGCGCCGCATCTTCAGCCTGGCCGAGCGGCGGCTCGAGGGCAATGCGGTCCCCGTCAAGAACATCCTGAACGACACGTTCAAGTACATCGAGCGGCTGTACGAGCGTCAGGAGCACGTCACCGGGGTGCCGACCGGCCTCGTCAAGCTCGACGAGATGACCGCCGGCCTGCAGCCGTCGGACCTGATCCTGATCGCCGGCCGCCCCAGTATGGGCAAGGCCCAGCCGCTCGACGCCAAGGTGATGACCGCGAGCGGCTGGAAGCGCATGGGTGAGCTGCGCCTGGGCGACGAGCTGGCGTCGCCCGATGGGTGCCGCTCCCGCGTGCGTGCGATCTTCCCGCAGGGCGTGATGCCAATCTTCCGGGTGACGTTCTCCGACGGCCGGTCCACCGAATGCACCGGCGATCATCTCTGGCGCGTGCACTATCGGGCCTGGCCCGAACCGCGGGTCCTCACCACGGACCGTGTCGCGGAGATGCTGCGGACGGCACGATACCGGCACCGGCTGTGGATCGACGCGCCATCGGGGCGGCACGGCCACGCCGAGCCGCTGCCCGTCGATCCCTGGCTGCTCGGTGCGCTGCTCGGCGACGGCAAGCTGTCGGGCAGCAGCATGATGTTTTCGACGGCTGACGCCGAGATGCTCGAGCGACTGCTCGAGCGAGCCACCGAGGCGTACGCGGTGCGCGCGGCCGGCGGCTACGACTGGCGGGTCGTGCAGGCGGCCGGGGCCCACCAGAAGGGCGTGGCCGGCGTAGCTCCCAACCGGCTCATGACCGCCATGCGGACGCTCGGACTGTGGGGCATCCGGAGCGAGGAGAAGTTCATCCCCGACCTGTATCTCGGGGCGTCGGCCGACGTGCGACTCGAGCTGCTGCGGGGCCTGATGGACACTGACGGCTGGGTCGAACGGTGGGGGAGTGCCCGGTTCTGCTCCACGAGCGAGCCACTGGCGCGGGGGGTCGTGGACCTGGTGCGTTCGCTGGGAGGGTGGTGCTCGATACGCTCCCGGCGAACGACGTACACCTATGGCGGCGTCAAGAAGGCCGGCCGGCCGGCCTTCGTGTGCAACATTCAGTACCCGGAGCCGAAGGCGCTGTTCCGTCTGTCGACGAAGCAGGGTCGGGCGTTGACGGCTCCGCGGCGGCGGCGGCGCCCGGTCTTCATGGCGGTCGAGCCGGCTCGGGCCGCCGAGGCCCAGTGCATCGCCGTGACCCACCCCCATGGCCTGTACATCACCGACGACTACGTGGTGACGCACAACACGGCATTCGCGCTGTCGATCGCCCAGCACGTCGGGATCAAGCTGCACATGAAGATCCTCGTGCTCAGCCTGGAGATGTCGTCGCAGCAGCTCGTGCAGCGCATGCTGTCGTCGGAGGGACGCGTCGACTCGCTGTCGGTGCGGACCGGCCGCCTTCAAGCGCAGGACTGGCATCGCCTCACCTCGGCGGCGGGGCGGCTCAGCGAGGCGCCGATCTTCATCGACGACAGCCCCGGGCTGACGGTGCTCGAGGTGCGGGCCAAGGCACGCCGCATGAAGGCCGAGCACGGGCTCGACCTCATCGTCATCGACTACCTGCAGCTGATGCGGGGCCGCTCCAGCCTCGACAACCGCCAGCAGGAGATCTCGGAGATCTCGCGTTCGCTCAAGGCCCTGGCCAAGGAGCTGAACGTCCCCGTGGTCGCGCTCTCCCAGCTCTCGCGGGCCATCGAGACGCGCGGCGACAACACGCCGCGGCTCAGCGACCTGCGGGAGTCGGGGGCCCTCGAGCAGGACGCCGACGTGATCATGTTCCTGCACCGGCCGTCCTTCTACAGCAAGGACCAGATGGACGAGGAGACGCGCAAGACGGCCGAGGTCCACATCGGCAAGCAGCGCAACGGGCCCACCGGCAAGCTCGAGGTCGCCTTCCTGTCGCAGTACGCGCGGTTCGAGAACCTGGCGGTCGGCGACCGCCAGTTCGAGCCCTGACCAGGCCTCGTCGCAAGAGCGCGAGCTCCGGCCCGGCTCCGGGTATCATGGCGCGATGCTCGGCGGGCTGAAGCGCTTCATCGTCGGGCAACCGCTGGCCACCGCCCAGGCCCGCCACGAGCGCCTGTCGAAGACCACCGGCCTGGCCATTTTCGCCTCCGACAACCTGTCCTCCGTGGCCTACGCCTCGGAGGAGATCCTCCGTGTGCTCATCCTGGCCGGGGTCGGGGCCCTGGACCTCGCCTCGCCCATCGGCATCGCCATCGCCATCGTCATCGCCATCGTCATCTACTCGTACCGGCAGACGATCGTCGCCTACCCGCAGGGCGCCAGCGACTACATCGTGGCCAAGGACAACATCGGCACGCTGGCCGGCCTCACCGCCGGCGGCGCCCTCCTGATCGACTACACGCTCACGGTGGCGGTCAGCGTCTCGGCCGGGGTGGCGGCCATCACGTCGGCGGCGCCCGGGCTGTTCCCGTACCGGGTGGTCATCTGCATCGCGGCCATCACGCTGATTGCGCTCGGCAACCTGCGCGGCCTGCGGGAGTCGGGCCGCATGTTCGCGCTGCCGTCGTACCTGTTCGTGGCGGCCTTCGGCATCCTCATCGGCGTCGGCTTCGTGCGCTACGCCACCACCGGCGCGGCGCCGGTGAGCGCGGCCCCTCCCGCCGACACGCTGATGCCGCTGACCGCCTTTCTCGTGCTGCGGGCCTTCGCGTCGGGCGCCGTCGCGTTGACCGGGATCGAGGCGGTGGCCGACGGAGTGACCGCATTCAAGCCGCCCGAGGTCCGGAACGCTCGCATCGTGCTGGCCGTCCTCGGCGTCATCATGGTGACCCTGTTCGTGGGGACGACCGCGCTGGCCGATCTCTATGATGTCGTGCCCCGGGACGAGGAGACGGTCGTCTCCCAGCTCGCCCGCATGATCTTCGGCGGCGGGCCCTTCTACTACTTCATCCAGGCCGTCTCCATGCTCATCCTGATTCTCGCCGCCAACACCGCGTTCGCCGATTTCCCCCGCCTGGCCTACTTCATGGCCCGCGACGGCTACCTGCCGCGCCAGTTCGGCAACCGCGGCGACCGGCTCGTGTTCTCCAACGGCGTGGTGATCCTGGCCGTCGTCGCCGTCGTGCTGGTGATCCTCTTCCACGGCAGCACCCACGCGCTCATCCCGCTCTATGCGGTGGGTGTCTTCACCTCGTTCACCCTTTCGCAGTCGAGCATGGTGCTCCGGTGGATGCGAACGAGGCCGGAGGGCTGGGGCTGGCGAGTGGTGATCAACGCGGTCGGCGCGCTCACCACCGGCACCGTGCTGGTGGTGGTGGCGGCGACCAAGTTCATGGATGGTGCCTGGATCGTCATCCTGTTAATTGGCCTGCTGATCATGCTGTTCCTGGCCATCCGCAGTCACTACGACAGCGTGGCGCGGCAGCTGTCGCTGGAGGGCCTGGAACCACCCCCGGCGCTGGGGACCACCGTGCTCGTGCTCGTCGGCGACCTTCACCGCGGCGTGATCCAGGCCATCCTGTACGCGCAGGCCCTGTCGCCGTCGGCCAAGGCGGTCTACGTCGAGGCCGACCCCGAGCGGACGCGCCGGCTGGAGGAGCGGTGGGGCAAGTGGGGCATGGGCGCGCCGCTGGTGGTCCTGACCTCGCCCTACCGGTCGCTGCTGGGGCCGCTGGTCGACTACATCGACCACCTGCGCGAGGCGACGCCCAACCACATGGTGACCCTGGTGATCCCCGAGTTCATCCCGGCCCGCTGGTGGCAACAGCTCCTCCACAACCAGACCGCGCTGCTCATCAAGGGGGCGATGCTCTTCCGGAAGAACGTCGTCGTCACCGACGTTCCGTACCACCTGAGGGACTGACCGCACCCGCCGGGCCCGGAGTATGATGGTGCGCGTGCTGGCGCATCGCCTGAAACGACTGCTCGTCGGCACACCGCTGCCGACGGCGCAGGCTCGTCACGAGCGCCTGGGCAAGGCCACCGCTCTGGCCGTCTTCGCCTCCGATGCCCTCTCCTCCGTCGCCTACGCCACCGAGGAAATCCTGCTGGTGCTGATGGCGGCCGGAGCCATCGCCCTCAGCTACTCGCTCCCCATCGGCATCGGCATTGCCGTGCTCATCGCCATCGTGGTGAGCTCGTACCGGCAGACAATCCTGGCCTATCCGCAGGGCGGCGGAGCCTACGTGGTGAGCAAGGACAACCTCGGCACGGCGCCGGGGCTGGTGGCGGCCGCCGCCCTCATGATCGACTACGTGTTGACGGTGGCGGTCAGCATCGCCGCCGGCATGGCGGCCGTCACCTCGGCGGTGCCGGCGCTGTTCCCTTACCGCGTCTGGCTGTGCGTCCTCGGCGTCGTCGCCGTCGCGGTGGCCAACCTGCGCGGCATCCGCGAATCCGGGAAGATCTTCGCCGCCCCGACCTACCTGTTCATCGGGAGCCTGTTCGCGCTGGTGATCTACGGCAGCCTGGGGGCGCTCTTCGACTTCATCGGCGAGGCGCCCTATCCGCCCCACCCGCCGGGGCTGGAGGGCGTGGGGCTCTTCCTCGTCCTGCGAGCGTTCGCGGCCGGGTGCGCAGCCCTGACCGGAGTGGAGGCGGTCTCCGACGGCGTCCCCGCGCTCAAGCCGCCCGAGGCCCACAACGCCCGTGTCGTCCTCGCCTGGCTCGGTGTCATCCTGATCACGCTGTTCATCGGCATCACCTACCTGACCAACGACTTCGGCATCCGACCGCGCGCCGACGAGACCCTGATCTCCCAGCTCGCCCGCCACGTATTCGGCGGCGGCATCGCCTACTACGAGATCCAGCTCGTCACCATGCTCATCCTGCTGCTGGCCGCCAACACGTCCTTCGCCGACTTCCCGCGACTGGCCTTCTTCCTGGCCCGCGACCGGTTCATTCCCCGGCAGTTCGGGACGCAGGGCGATCGGCTGGTCTTCTCCAACGGCATCGTCATCCTGGCCGGGCTGGCCGCCCTCCTGCTCGTGCTCTTCAACGGTGACACCCACGCCCTCATCCCGCTTTACGCGGTGGGCGTGTTCATCTCCTTCACCCTGTCGCAGTCGAGCATGGTCCGCCGCTGGCTGCGGCTGCGCAGCGAGGGCTGGTGGTGGCGGGTGGCCATCAACGGCGTCGGCGCCGCCGTCACCGGTCTGGTCATGCTCACCATCGCGGTGACCAAGTTCTCCCACGGTGCCTGGATCGTGCTGCTGCTCATCCCGATGCTGGTGATCGTGTTCCTCGTCATCCGCCGCCACTACGAGGACGTGTCGGCCCAGCTGTCCCTGGAGGACTTCACGCCGCCGCCGCCGATGACCAACACCGTGCTCGTGCTGGTCGGCGACCTCCACAAGGGCATCGTGCGCGCCGTCCAGTACGCCCAGACGCTGTCGCCCAGCGCGAAGGCCGTCTACGTCGAGACCGACCCGGAGCGGACCAGGCGGCTGGAAGAGCGGTGGGTCAAGTGGGGGTTGGGGGCGCCGCTCATCGTGCTGAACTCGCCCTACCGCTCGCTGCTGGGCCCGCTGACCGACTACATCGAGCAGCTGCAGCGGCAGGGGGGCCCCAACCACGTGGTGACCATCGTGCTGCCGGAGTTCATCCCGGCCCGCTGGTGGCAGCAGATCCTGCACAACCAGACGGCGCTGCTCATCAAGGGCCAGCTGCTCTTCCGCCGCAACGTCGTGCTGACCGACGTCCCGCATCATCTCCGGCGCTGACGGCGCTCTGGTACACTGAACCGTCGCGTGACTGCCCGATGAACCTCTCGCTTTCAGTCGACGGCCCCCTCGACGTTGCCGCCACCCTCGCCCGCTACCGGCTGTGGGGGGAGGATCCGGCCAACCGCGTCGACGACGGCGTCTTCCGCCGCGTGCTGCGTCACGAGGGCGCCCTGGTGCCCTACGAGGTCCGGTGGAGCGGTGCCGTCGAGGAGATGCGCCTGGCCATCGCCGTGCCGGGCGTCCGGTCGGCGGCCGTGGCCGCGCTGGCCGCCGCCGAGGTCCGTCGGGTGTTCGGGCTCGACTTCGACCTGGCCGGCTTCTACCGCATGGCCAAGGCCGATCCCGCGCTGGCGCTGCTGGTGGTGCCGCTCTACGGCATGCGGCCGACGCTGGCGCCGACGGCCCTGGAGATGCTGGTGGGCTCGATCACCGCCCAGCAGGTGAACCTCTCCTTCGCTTTCGCGTGCCGGGCCCGGCTGGTGCGCCGTTACGGCACCGTGGTGGCAGCCGGCGGGGCCGAAGTGTGGGCCTTCCCCGATGCCCGTGCGCTGGCCGCCGCTCGCGTGCGCGAGCTGCGCACGCTGAAGTACTCGACGCGCAAGGCGGAGTACATCCGCGACCTCGCCCGGGCCGTCACCGCCGGCACCCTCGACCTCGACGCGCTCGGCGCCGCCACCAACGCGGACGTCATCGCCCGGCTCACGGCGCTGCGAGGCCTCGGCCGCTGGACCGCCGACTGGTACCTCGCCCGTTGCTGCGGCCGCGGCGACGTGTGCCCGGCCGGCGACCTGGCCGTGCGCAAGGCATTCGAGCACTACTACGGGCGCGGCCGCACCCTCACCGAGGAGGCCATCCGGCGCCGCGCGCGAACGTGGGGCCCCTACCAGAATCTGGCCGTCCACTACCTGCTGGCCGGCATGCGTCTGGCCGGGCGTCGGGTCGGCGGCGACTCGTGAACAAGAAGCTGTCGATCCCGATCCTGGGCCAGGGCGATCCGAACCGTCCCCGCGACGTCCATCTGGTGGGCCGCTACGCCCTCGGTGTCGACTGGACCGATGGTCACGGGTCGATCTATCCCTTCGACCACCTGCGGGCGGCCTGTCCGTGCGGCGGCTGCGGCGACATGGCGGCGGCGCCGGCGGCGGCGACGTGGCCCCGCGAGATCAAGAAGCTCGAGACCGCCCTGCGGATCGTGTGGACCGACGCCCACGAGAGCACCCTGCCGTACACGGAGCTGCGCGCCGCCTGTCGCTGTGCCGGCTGCACCGGCGGCCACTGAGCCGCGTGTGATGGACGACCGCCGCCGGCGCCTGGCCGTGATGGGCGTGATGCTGTCGATCTTCCTGGGCGCCATGGAGTCCACGGTCGTGTCCACGGCCATGCCCCGGGTGGTGGCCAGCCTCGGCGGCCTGGCCATCTACTCCTGGGTATTCTCCGGCTTCCTGCTCACCTCGACGGTGACGATGCCGCTGTGGGGGCGGCTGTCCGACCTGCTCGGGCGGCGCCGGGTCTTCCTGGGCGGGCTGGCGATCTTCCTCGTCGGCTCCGCGCTGTCGGGGCTGGCCCAGGGCATGGGGCAGCTGATCGCCTTCCGGATGCTCCAGGGCCTCGGGGCGGGCTCGCTGATCACGATCGGCATGACGATCATCGGCGAGATGTTCGCGCTGGAGCGGCGGGCCAAGATGCAGGGCTACATCTCCGGGGTGTGGGGCGTGGCCTCGCTGTGCGGTCCGCTCATCGGGGGCCTGCTCACCGATCACGTCTCGTGGCGGTGGGTCTTCTACATCAACCTGCCGTTCGGCGCGGTCGCCATGGCCCTCATCGCCGCCGGCGTCACCGACCGGCCCCGCGACGGCCGGCGGCCGGTGATCGACTACGCCGGGCTCGCGTGCTTCACCGCGGGTGTCTCCGCCCTGCTGATCGGCGTGCTCGAGGCAGGGCGGGCGTCGAGCTGGACCGGCCTCGACGTCGTGGGGCCGCTCGCGCTCGCGGTGGGCGCGCTCGCCGCCTTCCTCGTCGTCGAGCGGCGCGCGGCCGAGCCGATCGTCCCGCTGCGGCTATTCGGCCGCCGCATGGTCCTGGCCGCCGCCCTGACGGGCTTCCTGGCCGGCATGGCGATGTTCGGCGCGATCTCGTTCGTTCCGCTCTACCTGCAGGTGGTGAGCGACATGTCGGCGACCGCGGCCGGGGTCGTGCTGATCCCGTTCGTGCTGGGCTGGGTCGCGATGTCGATCACCAGCGCGCGCCTGGTGCTACGGGTCGGCTATCGCCTCGTCGTGGTGGCGGGCATGGTCTGTCTCACGCTGGCCTTCCTGCTACTGAGTCGCTGGTCGGCGTCGCTCACGTTGGGTGTCGCCATGCGAGACGCGCTGGTGGGCGGCGTCGGGATGGGGCTCACGATGGTGCCGATGCTGATCGCGGTGCAGAGCACCGTCGCCCGCGCCGACCTGGGGTCGGCGACCTCCATGATCCAGTTCTTCCGGACCATCGGCGGCGCCATTGGGCTGTCGGTCATGGGGACGGTGATGGCCTGGCGCCTGGCCACCGGGCTCAGCCGGGCCGACGCGCTGCACGGCGTGTTCGTCACCGGGCTCGTCGTCTGCCTGGCCGCGGTGGCCTCGGCCTTCCTGGTGCCGGCCGGCCGCGCCCAGGACCTGGCCCGGGCCGAGCTGCCGGGTGAGCCGACACGCGTGGGAGGATAGAGCGATGGCCGGTGATGTCCCGTTCCTGGAACGCCTGGCCCAGCTGCCGCCGGTGCCGGTCGCCGATGCGGTGTCGCTCGTCGATGCCTTGCCCGAGGCGGGGGCGGATCCCGTCATCGGTCCGCTGTTCGGCACCGACGACGAGGGCAACGCCGTGGTGAACCCCCTGGTGCCGGCCGTGCTCCAGCACATGCAGCAGAAAGCCGACGGCACCTGCTACGCCGCGCTGCTCGAAGGGCTGACGGGCATCTGGAACGCCGCCGTCCGGGCGGCGGTGGTGACGCGGCTGCGGGCCTCGGGCCTGCCGTCCGATGACCTGTTGCTGCGGCTGCAGAAGCTGTCGCCCACCCTGGGGTTCGCGACGGGCGACGACCGCCAGCCGGCCCGGGAGTGGCTGGCCGACCCGTTCACCCAAGACGCGCTGCTCGTGCAGCAGTGCGTGGTGCGGATGCTGTTCGCGCTGCGGGCGATGGCCGAGGCGCGTGGCGCCGAGCTGGTCGCCCCCTCGTAACCCCGAGACGGAAAGGACCACGATCAATGGCTGCCATTCCCGAGTCGTACCGGGACCTGTTCAACAAGAAGGCGTTCGCGCACATCGCGACCCTCGGCGCCGACGGCGCCCCTCAGGTGACGCCGGTGTGGATCGACTACGACGGCACGCACATCCGCTTCAACACGGCGCGCGGGCGCGTGAAGACCAAGAATCTGGAGCGCAATCCCTCGGTGGCGCTGTCCATCCAGGATCCGGAGAATCCCTACCGCTACGTGCAGGTGAAGGGGCGGGTCACGGAGATGACCGAGGCCGGCGCCGACGCCCACATCGACGCGCTGGCCAAGAAGTACCTCGGCCAGGACCGCTATCCGCATCGCAAGGCCGGCGAGGTGCGGGTGACGGTGAAGATCGCACCCGAGCAAGATCCAGAGCATGGGGTGATGCGGGCCCGGTGATCCAGCTCGAGGGCATCTCCAAGGGGTTCGGCGGCCAGGCGCTCTTCCGCGACGTCGAGTGGCGCATGGCCGAGCGCGAGCGCATCGGCCTGGTCGGCCCCAACGGCGCCGGCAAGACGACCCTGTGCCGCATCCTGGCCGGGGTCGAGGAGCCGGACACCGGGCAGGTGCAGCCGCGCCCGCGGCGTGACCGTCGGCTACCTGCCCCAGGAGGCGGCCGGCCAGACGATGGGGTCGGTCCTCGCCGAGGCGCTCAGCGGCTTCGAGGAGGTGTGGGCGCTGGAGCGCGAGATGGAAGACGTCGCGCGGGCGCTGGAGACCGCGCCGAGCGAGGCGCTCACCGAGAAGTACGGCGACCTGCAGCATCGCTTCGAGGCGCTCGGCGGCTACCGCCTGGAGACCCAGGCCCGGACCATCCTGAGCGGCCTCGGCTTCCGCTCGGACCAGCTCGGGCAGTCGCTCACCGAGTTCTCGGGGGGCTGGCGGATGCGGGCGGCGCTGGCCCGGCTGCTGCTGCTGGCGCCGTCGCTCCTGCTCCTCGACGAGCCCACGAACCACCTCGACCTGGCCTCGCTGGCCTGGCTGGAGGCGTTCCTGGCCGACTACGACGGCACCGTGGTCGTCGTCTCTCACGACCGCTACTTCCTCAACCGCATGGTCACCTCGATCGCCGACCTCACGCCGGAGGGGCTCGTGGTCTACCCGGGCGACTACGACGACTTCCTGGTCGAGCGGGAGGCCCGGCGCGAGCTGCTGGAGGCGCGGGCGCGCAACCAGGCCAAGCGCATCGCCGAGATCGAGCGCTTCATCGAGCGCTTCCGCTACAAGGCGACCAAGGCCCGCCAGGTGCAGAGCCGGATCAAGATGCTCGACAAGGTCGAGCGGATCGAGCTGCCGGGCGCCCGCGCGGCAGATCCACTTCGCGTTCCCGGAGCCGCCCCGAACCGGCCGCCGGGTGGCCACCCTGGCCGGGATCCACAAGGCCTACGGCGACCAACGTCGTCTACGCCGGCATCGACTTGGCCGTCGAGCGCGGCGATCGATTGGCGCTCGTCGGCGACAACGGCGCCGGCAAGTCGACCCTGCTGAAGATGCTGGCGGGCGTGCTGCCGTTCGACCGGGGCGAGCGCACGCTCGGCTCCCACGTGGCCGTCCACTACTACGCCCAGCACCAGCTCGACGCGCTCGATCCGAGCCGCACCGTGCTGGAGGAGCTGGAGGCGGTGGCGCCGGAGTCCACCCACACGCGCCTGCGCACCATCCTCGGCGCCTTCCTGTTCTCCGGCGACACGTGTCGAGAAGAAGGTCGCCGTGCTCTCGGGCGGCGAGAAGGCGCGGCTGGCGCTGGCCACGATGCTGGTCCGGCCGGCCGCGCTCCTGTGCCTGGACGAGCCCACCAACCACCTCGATCTCGCTTCGCGCGAGGTGCTGGAGTCGGCGCTGGCGGAGTTCCCGGGCACGATCGTCTTCATCTCGCACGACCGGTACTTCATCAACCGGATCGCGACGGTGGTGGTGGAGGTCGCCGGCGGCGTGCTGACGCCCTATTCAGGCTCGTACGACGACTACCTGGACGCCAAGGAGCGGGGCGTGGTGCCGGCCGTCTCCCGGGCGCCGGAGCCGCGCCGCGCTCCCTCCGAGAGCCGGGCTGCGCGGGACGTGGCCGTCTCGCCAGCGACCGCGCGCGGCCGGCCAGCGGGGGCGCCCGCCGCGGACGAGCGGGTGTCCCCTGAGGCCGTGGCGCCTCCGGTCGCGGCGGCGCGGCCGGTGGTGCGGCTGGTCAAGAAGAAGCCGAGCGCAGAAATCAAGGAGCTGCGGCGCCGAGTAGAGGACGTGGAGCGAAAGATCCACGGGCTCGAGGCGCGCATGGCGGAGATCGGGGCGGCGCTGAGCGATCCACGGATCTATCTCAACGGCGACCGGGTGCGTGCGGTCTCGACCGAGCGCAAGACCGCCGAGGAGGAGATGGCCGGCCTCATGCGCGAGTGGGAGGCGCTGTCGACCGCGCTGTCCGGTCATGAGTGACTTCTACGCGCCCGTCGATCCTGACGAGCTCAAGCGGCAGCGCCATCGCGCCCGCGAGCTGCGGGAGAGCGGGTGGTGGAAGCGCCGGATCTCGACGGGCGTGTGCTACTACTGCCGCCGCCAGGTGGGCGTCGCCGCGCTGACGATGGACCACGTCGTGCCGCTCGGCCGGGGCGGCACCTCGATCCGCGGCAACGTCGTGCCGGCCTGCAAGGACTGCAACAACCGCAAGAAGGGGATGCTGCCGGTCGAGTGGCGCGAGTACGTCGACTCGCTCGCCGCCCGCGACGACGCGCGCTAGGAGTAGGGCGCCGTTGGCTGGCGGGGTGTGGGGTCGCCCGCCGGCGCCGTCGATGCCGGCCGTGGCTCCGGGGCCCGCGTCTCCAATCTCCCCGCCGCCACGTTGTACGCCACGCCCAGCGCCACGCTGATTACGAGAGCGACAGCGAGCGCCGACACGACGGCGATCATGTCCGAGTGCGCCTCGGCCCACTCACCAGCGCGTCTCATCTCCCCGTGTCTACGGATGCTGCGCTCCAACGGATGTCGAGCCGCTGCTGTATCCGTCAGGCATGACGAGAAGATTGGACGTTGACCGAGGTGACGTCGGCCCGTTGAATGGCGCCGCTCGATTCGAGCGTGCCGTGCACCATTCACCACCGGAGGTCCTTCATGTCGCACCTCGTACGTCTCCTCGTCCTCGTCCTCGCTTCCGCATTCGCCACCGTGTCGCCGGCGACCGCCGGCCCGCCACCGTCGACGCCGCCGGTCGCTGCCGTCGACGTCAAGGTCAACATCAACACCGCCGACGTGAAAGAGCTGATGAAGCTCTCCGGCGTCGGCCGCAGCCTCGCGGAGAAGATCGTGCAGTATCGCGACGCGCACGGCCCGTTCAAGAAGGCGACGGATCTCCGCAAGGTCGAGGGCGTCGGCGACGGACTGTGGGAGAAGAACCGTGCGCGCGTCGTCGTGAAGTGACGCCGCGCGGCACTTTTTCTTTGCCGCGCTCGAAAGCTGATAGTAGGATGAGCGAAAGTCGGCCGGAGCGCCAACAGCGCCCCATCAGCGTCCCCATCGACAATTCCGCCGATGGCTGACGTGGCCGAGCCCCGGGCCGGGAGTCGGCATCTGGTTCTGGGTTAGCGGAATCTGGGCCCGCGTGGCGCCCTTGCCGAGAATAGGAGGTGATCCAGCCGATGTGTAGCCCTACGGTGTTATGTGAGGTGGTCGCCTCCTAGGCAGGGTCCACGCTAGCTTCAGGTGGGCAGCCTGGGAGTCCAGGCACCACCGGCCCCGACGATCCCGCCTCACCAGCGGGGCGGCGCGACGCGAGTGAAAGCATCACGCGCCGCAGCCATCGTCGGGGTCTTTTTTTGTGCCGAGTGTAAGTCCTGGATGACGGGGAGCCGGTGACAGTAAGGAGCCCGGGCCCGTGAAGCGAGCCCGGGCGGAAGCGACAGGGGGCTTAGCTGACTTTCCTGACGTTCGCTGCCTGAAGACCCTTCGGGCCGCGGGTTACCTCGAACTCGACCTTGTCACCTTCGGCCAAGGACTTGAAACCCTGGGCCTGGATGGCGCTGTAGTGGACGAACACGTCCTCCCCGCCCTCCTGAGTGATGAAGCCGTAACCTTTTGCATCGTTGAACCACTTCACTTGTCCCTGTGCCATCCTGCGACCTCTCTCTTCGGGGGTCTTCAGCCCCTGTGTGCTCCCGCCTTCATGGCGGGGTTACCTGCCGAGATTGGCAGGCAAACCGGTGCTACAGACAAAAAAAGACGCCGCGGGACCGTTCGTCCGCGCGGCGTGTAAGTGTGCCTCGATCTCTTCACTCTGCCGACTCCATCTTGCCCAGAAAACTGGGAAACAATTACACGTCGCCAGGGTCGTGTCAACCCATTTCTGCCGGGATGGGACGCCCTCGGGTCCCGTCGGGACGGTAGCTCGGGGAGCCACTAGGGGCCCCTGACCGTAGGGGCGGGTGGGCTCGGCGCCCGCCACCGCCTCGTTCCGCGCCGGCCGGGTGTGATCGTGCGGTCCGACGAGCACTCCGGCTGCGGCGTATACTCGGCGCCGCGATGCACGCCTGGCACGACGTCGAGCTCGGTGATCACGTCGAGCGTCACTTCCGCGCGATCGTCGAGATCCCCAAGGGCTCCAAGGTGAAGTACGAGCTCGACAAGGCCACGGGGCTCCTGTACCTCGACCGCGTGCTCCACAGCGCCGTGCACTATCCGGCCAACTACGGCTTCCTGCCTCGAACCTATTGCGACGACGGCGACCCGCTCGATGTCCTCGTGCTCGGCCAGGAGCCGGTGCTCCCGCTGTGCATCCTGCGCGCTCGGGCGATCGGGGTGCTCGGCATGCGCGACGACAAAGGGCAGGACGACAAGATCATCGCCGTGCACATCGACGACCCCGAGTACGATCACTACCGCGACGTCGGCGAGTTGCCGCCCCACCGCCTGCGCGAGCTCGAGCGTTTCTTCCTGGACTACAAGGTGCTCGAGCAGAAGCCGGTCAGCCTCGCGCCGATGCGTGGCCGGGCGGAGGCCGAGCTGGTCATCCGGGCCGCGGCCCGCCTGTACCAGGAGCGTATCCTTCCGGGCCGTTTGACACGTCCGGCCTGGTGACGAGTGGCGTCACCTCGGGTGCCATCTGGACGATCTCCCCGAGAGACATTTTGCCCCCGACTTCGAGGGCCTGGACGGACCGTCGGACTTCATGACGTTCGGTCTCGGGCCCGGCTCCGCCAGGACTACTGGGGCTGCTCGGCCAAGCATCTGAAAAACTTTTCCTTTTCGAGCCCGGAGTGGCTCGGGAGGCTGCGAAGCGCCGTAAACGCCCGGAATATCGGCGTTTTCGTTTACGAGTGGCACGGACTGTGCTACTGTTTGCGTCGCCCGCGCCGCGGGTCCAAACTCGAACACCGACAATGGAGCGACGATGTTCTACAACCTCTTGGCCGGCATGTTCTCCAACGATCTCGCCGTCGACCTCGGGACCGCCAACACCCTCGTGTACGTGCGGGGTGAGGGCATCGTTCTCAACGAGCCGTCCATCGTCGCGATCCACCAGGCCGACCACTCGGTCCTGGCGGTGGGGCACGAGGCCAAGGCGATGCTGGGCCGCACGCCCGGCAACATCGTGGCCATCCGCCCGCTGAAGGACGGCGTCATCGCCGACTTCGACGTGACGGAGAAGATGCTGCACTACTTCATCTCCAAGGTGCACCGCCGCCGCACGCTGGTGCGGCCGCGGATCGTCATCGGCGTCCCCTCGGGCATCACGCAGGTCGAGAAGCGCGCGGTGCGCGACTCGGCCATGCAGGCCGGCGCCCGCGAGGTCTACCTGATCGAGGAGCCGATGGCCGCCGCGATCGGCGCCGGGCTGCCGATCCAGGAGCCGGGCGGCAACATGATCGTCGACATCGGCGGCGGCACCACCGAGGTGGCCGTCATCTCGCTCTCCGGCATCGTGTACTCCAAGTCGGTCCGCATCGCCGGCGACGAGATGGACGAGGCGATCGTGCAGTACATCAAGAAGCACTACAACCTGCTGGTAGGTGAGCGGCGCGCCGAGGAGATCAAGATGGCGCTCGGCTCCGCCTACCCGATGGGCGGGGACCGCCGCACGATGGAGGTCAAGGGCCGCGACCTCATCGACGGCATTCCCAAGACCATCGTGATCACCGACGAGGAGATCCGCGAGGCGCTGCGGGAGCCGGTCATGACCATCGTGGAGACGGTCCGCACCTGCCTGGAGCGGACGCCGCCCGAGCTGGCGGCCGACATCGTGGACAAGGGCATCGTGCTCACGGGCGGCGGGGCGCTGCTTCGGGGTCTCGACCACCTCCTCCGTCAGGAGACCAACCTGCCGGTCACGCAGGGAGAAGACCCGCTGTCGTGCGTGGCGCTGGGAACCGGCAAGGTACTGGACGAGCTCGATCTGCTGAAGAAGGTGGCCATCCCGGCCTGATTCGGTTGTCCGGGGGGCGAAGGTGAAGATTCGCGCGGTCGTGCTGCTGGGCACCGTGGCCGCGGTCTGCCTTCTGCTCCTCACCCTGCAGATGCGCGGACACGCCGCCCGTGCCTCCGACATGCTCGCCGTGGTGACCACGCCGGTGCAGAGCGCACTGGCCCGGATCAATCGCACCACGGTCGGCGTGTGGTCGACCTACCGCGAGTGGAAGAACGTGCGCGCCGAGAACCGCCGCCTGCGTGAGGAGGCCCAGCAGCTCCGCATCGAGGCCCTGCGCGTCACCGAGACCGTCGAGGAAAATCAACGGCTGCGCCGGCTGCTCGCCCTCAAGGCGGCGATGCCGCTGACGACGCTGTCGGGCGAGATCATCGCGCGGGAGTGGGGTGGCTGGGTCCGTTCGCTCACCGTCAATCGCGGGCGAGCCGATCACGTGACGCGACTGACCGCGGTGATTGCCCCCGACGGGCTCATCGGCCGCGTCGTCGACGTGCGGCCGGGCGCCTCCATCGTGCAGGTCCTCACCGACCCCGCCTCGACGGTCGGCGCCCACGTCGTGCGGACACGCACGCAGGGCATCGTGGAGGGTGAGGCGCGCGGCACGATCCGCTTCAAGTACATGGCCCGCGACGGTAGCAGCATCCAGGTCGGCGACCTCGTCGTCACCTCCGGCGGCGGCGGCCTGTTCCCGCGCGGCCTCCCGGTGGGTCGGGTGCGCGCCATCGACGATCGCGGCTCCGCCCTGTTCCACTACGCCGAGCTGGCGCCGGCCGTGGACTTCGCGCGCATCGACGAAGTCCTCTTGATCGTCGGCGAGGGCGCCCACGACGTGGCCGCGTTCTTCCCGGAGCCCTCCAACTGATGCGCACGCTTCGTCATCCTCGCGGTGTTCGGCGGCGGCCTCGCCCACGCGACGCTGGGCCAGGCGCTGCGCATCGCCGACGTCGCTCCCGACATCCCCCTGATCGTGGTGGTGCTGCTGGCGCTGCGCCGGGGCCCCGAGTTCGGGTGTGGCGCCGGTTTCATCGCGGGGCTGCTGCAGGACGCCGCCTCTGGCGGCCTGCTCGGCGTGCAGGCGCTCACCAAGGCCATCATCGGCTTCGTGATCGGCGCCGTCGGCGGTCGGCTGCGGGTGAGCCAGCCGCTCGTGCAGGTGCCGGGGCTCGTGCTGCTGACGATCGCCGAGGGGCTGGCCCGCTTCACGCTGCTCAAGCTGTTCCGGTTCCCGGCGCCGTTCGGCGACCTGATGACCTACGTCGTGGTGCCGCAGGCGCTCTACAACGGATTCCTGGGCGCCGCCCTCGTGCTGGCGCTGGCGTGGGCGGAGTCGATGCGGGAGCGCACCTCGTGAGCGGACGCCTCGGCTATCTCGGTGGCCCGACCATGCCGGGCCGGCCCGATCCCGGGCGCCGGCGGGTCATCACCATGGCCGGCGTGGTCACCGCGGCCATGCTCATGATCGTCTGCCAGCTCTGGTACCTGCAGGTGCTGGAGGGCGGCCGGTTCCAGGAGGCCTCCGACAAGAACCGCATCCGCGTCCGTCCCATCGCCGCCCCCCGCGGGATCCTCTTCGACCGCAACGGCCTGCCGCTCGTCGACAACCGCCCGGCCTTCACGCTGTCGCTGATCCCCCGCGAGCTGGAGCGCGACCCGGTCCAGCGTGACGCGTCCCTGGGCCGGCTGGCCTCGCTGCTGCAGATCCCGTTCGCCGACCTGCAGGAGGCGGTCACCAAGGTCTCGCCGGACTCGATCCTGCCCGTTCGCGTGCGGCGCGGTCTCAGCATGGACGACGTGGCCCGGGTCGAAGAGTGGAAGCTCGAGCTGCCGGGCGTCATCGTCGAGGTGGAGCCGCAGCGTGCCTATCCGAACAGCCGCTTCGCCGCCCACCTGCTCGGCTACGTGCGGGAAGCCAGCGACGAGCAGCTCAAGCAGGGCCGCTATCGCCGGGGCGACATGGTCGGGCAGAGCGGGCTGGAGCGGCTGCTCGACGAGTTCCTGCGCGGCAAGGACGGGGGCGAGCGCATCGAGGTGGACGCCATGGGCCGCCCGATGCGGATGATCCAGGCGACCGAGCCCCACCCCGGGGCCCAGGTGGTCACCACGATCGACCGCCGCGTCCAGGAGGCGGCCGAGAAGTCGCATGGAGGGCCACGCCGGCGCCATAGTCGTGATGGATCCCGCGCAACGGTGACGTGCTGGCGATGGTGTCCACGCCCGGCCTTCGAGATCGATCGCTTCACGGGCACCATCGATCGCAACGCATGGCTCCGGGTGATCCAGGATCCCGAGCACCCGCTGCTGAACCGCACGATCCAGAGCCAGTACGCGCCGGGCTCCGTGTTCAAGATCGTGGTGGCGGCGGCGGGGCTGCAGGAGGGCACGCATCACGCCGGCGGACCGTACGAACTGCAACGGGCGAGTTCCACCTCGGCAAGTGGACGTTCAAGGACTGGAAGTCAGGCGGCCACGGCAGCGTCGACCTGCTCGGCGCGATCCGCGAGTCGTGCAACATCTACTTCTACGAGAAGGGGCTGAAGATCGGCGGGCCGGCCATCGCGAAGTACGCCACGCGCCTTCGGGCTGGGGGGGCCGACACGGGATCGACCTTCCCGGCGAGAAGCTCGGTCTGATCCCCCAGCCGAAGCTGCGGCGCGACAAGCGCGTGGGCGGCTGGCATGCGGGCGAGACGGTGAACATGTCGATCGGGCAGGGCGCGCGTCCTGGTGACGCCGATGCAGGTCGCGCGCTTCATGAGCGCGGTGGCCAACGGCGGCGTGCTGTGGAAGCCGCGGCTGGTCCAGCGCATCGAGCGCGCCGAGCAAGGGCGTCGTGTGGAGCGACGCGCGGCAGCGTCACCGGCCACGTCGAGCTCTCGCCGATGGTGTGGGCCTTCCTGCGCCAGTCGTTGTGGGCGGTCGTCAACTCCGAGGGCGGCACCGGCGGCGGCGCCCGCATCGCCCGGTCTCGATATCGCCGGCAAGACCGGCACGGCCCAGATGATCGCCAAGTCGAGATCCGACAAGGGCCAGGACCACGCCTGGTTCGCCTCGTTCGCCCCGGCGAACGAGCCGGAGGCAGTGGTCATCGTGATCGTCGAGCGCGGCGGCAAGGGCGGGCAGGTGGCCGCCCCGATCGCGCGCAAGATTCTCAACGCCATCTTCATCGAAAAGGTGGCGAGCGTCGACCTCGGCGGATAGTCCATAGTGTCTCCGTGACGAAGATTCGGCACCCCGGCTGAGCCGGGGCGCCGGTGAGAGCAACGGGGGGCCGCATCCGGCTCCCCTAACGACTGGGGATGAGGGGGCCGGATCAGGGCCCCCCGAGCAATCGGGATAACGAGGGGCGCCACGGCTCCGCTGGGGTGCCCCAAACGACTGGGGGGTATGGGGGGCCGTATCGGGGCCCCCCATGTGATTGAAATAGTGGTCGGTATCGACCGTCGCCTGCTGCAGAACGTCGACTGGCCCCTGATCGGCGCCACCGTCTGCCTCGTCCTCATGAGCGCCTCCACGCTGGCCTCCCTGCACGTGGGGCGGGCGGGCGGCGGCGTGGCTGTCCGTCAGCTGGCCTGGTTCGGCGTGGGTATGATGGCGCTCGTGGTGGTGGCCAGCATCGACTACCGGCGGCTCGTCCGGATGGCGCCCCTGATCTACCTGTTCGGGATCGGGACGCTGATCGCGGTCTTCGTGCTGGGCCGCACGGTGTCCGGGGCGCGTCGGTGGGTCTTCGTCGGGCCGATGTCGGTCCAGCCATCCGAGCTGTTCAAGCTGTGCTTCGTGCTGATGGCGGTGTGGCTGCTGACCTCGCGCTGGGCCCAGCCGATCACCAAGACCACGCTGGCGATCGCGGCGCCGCTGGCCCTGGTGCCGGCGGCGCTCATCCTCAAGCAGCCCGACCTCGGGACCGCCCTGTTGCTGTTCCCGGTGCTGGTGGCCCTGCTGGTCGCCGCCGGCCTGTCGCTGCGGCTCCTGGGCGGACTCGGCCTCGTCGGGACTGGCGGCGGCACCGGTGGCGTGGTTCGCCCTGAAGGAATACCAACGAGAGCGGATTCTCGTATTCCTGGACCCGTTTCGCGATCCCCTCGGGAGCGCCTACAACGTGATCCAGGCCAAGATCGCGATCGGCTCGGGACAGCTGCTGGGCAAGGGTGTGGCCGGCGCAACGCAGAGCCGGCTGGCCTTCCTCCCGGAGCGTCACACAGATTTCATCTTCGCCGTGTTCGCCGAGACGTGGGGGTTCGTCGGGCTGCCTCGTGCTGCTCACCTGCTACGCGCTGCTGCTCCTCCGCGGATTCGACATCGCGGCGTCGACGCGCGAGCCGGTGGGACGGCTGGTCGCCCTGGGGGTCACCGCGCTGGTGGCCACCCAGGTTCTCGTCAACGTGGGCATGGTGACCGGGCTGCTCCCGGTCGTCGGCATCCCGCTGCCGTTCATGAGCTATGGCGGCTCGTCGATGGTCGTCTCCCTGATGGCCCTCGGGCTCCTGCTCTCGGTCCGAATGCGGCAGTTCCAATGAGACTCGCGGCGAGCGCTCGGCGGCCGCGGGCGTCGGAGAGGTGCTGCCGTGAGCAAACGCATCGTCGTCAACGTCGGTCGTGACTCGAGACCCGGGTCGCCGTCCAGGAAGGTAACCTCCTCACCGAGCTCTATCTCGAGCGGCACCGCCACAAGCTCGATCGTCGGCAGCGTCTACAAGGGCACGGTGACCAACGTCCTGCCCGGCATGCAGGCCGCCTTCGTCGACATCGGGCTGGCCAAGGACGCCTTTCTCTACGCGGGTGACTACACCGCCAACCTCGGTCGACGTTCGCCTTCCGGAGGCAGCGGTCGAGGCCGACGAGGAGGCCGACCCCGACGCCCGAGCTCGACACCGAGAGCGAGGAGCAGCCCCGCCGTCCGGCCGCCGGCCCCATCGAGGAGATGCTGCAGCCGGGGCCAGGACGTCCTGGTGCAGGTCGCCAAGGAGTCGCTCGGGACCAAGGGCGCCCGCATCACCTCGTTCATCTCGCTGCCCGGCCGCTACGTCGTCTACATGCCGCAGGCGCGCCACATCGGCGTCTCTCGCCGCATCCGCGACGAGCGCGAGCGCGATCGACTGCGCGGCCGCGCTGCGCGGGCTCGAGCTGCCGCCCGGCGGCTTCATCCTGCGAACCAACGCCGAGGGCAAGGGCGAGGCCGAGTTCGCTGCCGACGTGGAGTTCCTGGGCCGGCTGTGGGCGCAGATCCGCACCCGGTTCGAGACGGCGTCGGCGCCGGCCGCCCTGCACGAGGAGGGCGACCTCACCTTCCGCGTCGTGCGCGACCTCTTCTCGCCCGAGGTCGACGAGTTCGTGGTGGACGACCGGAGCGCCCATGACAAGGTGCCTCGGTTACGTGCAGGCGCTGGTGCCGGCACTGGCCGACCGCGTGCGCGCTCTACGCCGAGCGGGCGCCGATGTTCGACGCGTTCGGCATCGAGAAGGACATCGAGAAGGCGCTGCGGCGGCGGGTATGGCTGAAGTCGGGTGGCTACATCGTCATCGACCACACCGAGGCCCTCGTCTCCATCGACGTCAACACCGGCAAGTACGTGGGCAAGCGCGACTTCGAGCAGACGGTGCTCAAGATCAACCTGGAGGCGGTCACCGAGGTCGGTGCGCCAGATCCGCCTGCGTGACCTGGGCGGCATCATCATCATCGACTTCATCGACATGGAGCGTGCTCGAGCACCGCGAACAGGTCTACAAGGCGCTCAAGCGCGCGCTGGCCGAGGACAAGGCCCGCACCAACGTGCTGGAGATCTCCGAGCTGGGGCTGGTGCGAGATGACCCGCAAGCGCGTGCGCCAGGACCTGCGCGCCCTCCTGACCCAGCACTGCCCGACCTGCCGCGGCACCGGCGTGGTGAAGTCCAACGAGACGCTGGCCACCGAGATCTATCGGGCCCTGCAGGCCAAGGCCGCGGCCGAGGCGCCGCCCGGCGAGGGACGCGAGATCGTGGCCCGCGTGCATCCGGACCTGGCCTCCTATCTGGGCGGCGACGGTCACGGCGACATCGAGCGCCTGGAGGCGGGCCTGGAGGTGAAGATCACGGTGCAGGGGGTGGCCGGCCAGGCCCAGCGTGAGGAGTACGATCTGCGCGTACGCTGAGGGCCCGGGCGGGCATGTAGACCACGCCGCCGACCGGCGGTAGCATCGCCTGCCATGGCCCGCACCCCGCCCTCGCGCGTCAGCGGTCGCCGCATCGTTGCCGACCTGCGTCTGGCCTCCCGCAAGGGCGACCGCTCGGCCCTCTCGCTGGCGCTCGACCAGATGCGGACGCTGGCCCACTCCCCCCGGTACTGGGAGCGCTACCTCGTCCTGCTCAGCAACCCGCTGGCCCGGCTGGTCGATCTCCTCGTGATCAAGCAGGGAGAGCGGATCGCCCACCAGAAGGGCTGGAAGCTGCCCCGCCCGGCCGCCGCCGCTGCGGGCAAGACAACCAAGGCGACGGCCAAGGCGCGACGGGCCGCGGCCGGACGCCGTGGCCGGAACGCCGTGGCCCCGGCCAATCAGCCCTCGCTGTTCGAGTAGCGGCACCCCGCACGGTTTGACAGGAGGACCGGGGCCGTCGATACTACCCCCAGGGGGTATCACGGTGCTGAACGACGAGACCAAGGCCAAGGTCCGGGGCCGGCTGCGCCGCATCGAGGGCCAGGTGCAGGGCCTCCAGCGGATGCTCGACAGCGACGCCTACTGCGTGGACATCCTGCTGCAGATCTCGGCCGTACAGGGGGCGCTGGACCAGGTCCAGAAGCTGTTGGTCGGCCGCCACATCGAGTCGTGCGTGGCCGACGCGCTGCGCTCGGGGTCGAAGTCCGAGCGCCAGCAGAAGGTCGACGAGCTGCTGGACGTGTTCTCGCGCTTCGGAGCGCGCTGATGCCCGAGCAGCTCACGCTGCCCGTGCGTGGCATGCACTGCGCCGCCTGCGTCGGCAAGGTCGAGAGCGCGCTGGCCGGGGTGCCCGGGGTGGAGACCGCCTCGGTGAACCTCGCCACCGAGCGGGCCACCGTCGCGTTCGATCCCGCCCGGGCCGATGTCGGCACTCTACAGGCCGCGGTGGCGGCGGCCGGCTACGAGCTGGCCGAGGCGCCGACGCCACGCGGCGGCGAGGCGGAGGCCCGCGAGCAGGCGGTCCGGGAGCTGGAGCAGCGGCGGCTGGGCCGGCGATGGCGCCTCGGCGCGCTGCTGTCGGTCCCGCTCCTCGTCGGCGGGATGCCGGACTTCTTCCCGTGGGCACCGGCCTGGCTGCGCGACCCCTGGGTACAGCTCGGGTTGTCCACGCCCGTGCAGCTCTGGGTCGGCGCGACCTTCCATGCCGGCTTCCTGCGCGATCTCCGCCACCGCACCGCCAGCATGGACACCCTGGTGTCGCTGGGCACCAGTGCCGCCTACGTCTTCAGCGTGGCGCTCACGCTGTGGCCGCACGTCTTCCACGCGGCCGGGCGCCATGCCCTACTACGAGACGGCGGCGGTGGTCATCACGCTCGTCCTGCTGGGGCGCTGGCTCGAGGCCCGTGCCCGTGGCCGCACCTCGGAGGCGATCCGGCGGCTCGTGAGCCTGGCCCCGCGGACCGCCCGCGTGCTCCGTGACGGCGTCGAGATCGACGTCCCGACGGCGGCGGTGGAGGTCGGTGACCTGGTCAGGATCCGCCCCGGCGAGCGGCTCCCCGTCGACGGCGTCGTGGTGGAGGGCGGCTCCACCGTGGACGAGTCGATGCTGACCGGCGAGAGCATGCCGGTCGACAAGGCGCCCGGCGCCGTCGTCTCGGGGGGCACTGTCAACGGCACCGGCGGCTTCGTCTTCCGCGCCACCCGGGTGGGCAGCGAGACGACACTGGCCCGCATCGTCGCGCTGGTCGAGGAGGCGCAGGGCTCGCGGGCGCCGATCCAGCGGCTGGCCGACCGCGTGGCCGCGGTCTTCGTGCCGGTCGTGCTGGTGATCGCCGCGCTGACCTTCGCCGGCTGGTGGCTCGCCGGCCCTGCGCCCGCGCTCGTGCACGCCATCACCAACGCCGTCGCCGTGCTGGTCATCGCCTGTCCGTGCGCGATGGGGTTGGCCACGCCGACGGCCATCATGGTGGCCACCGGGCGCGGCGCCGAGCACGGCGTGCTGATCCGCAGCGCCGCCGCGCTGGAGCGGCTGAGCGCGGCGACGATCGCGGTCTTCGACAAGACCGGCACCCTCACGAGAGGCCGGCCCGTGGTGACCGACGTTGTCGTCGCCGGGCCGGGCGTCGCCGAGACCGAGGTGCTGGCGCTGGCCGCCGCCGCCGAGCAAGGCTCCGAGCATCCGCTCGGCGCCGCCATCGTCACCCGGGCCAAGGAGCAGGGGCTGGCGCTACCGGCGGTCGGCGAGTTCCAGACCGTGCCGGGGCAGGGCGTCGACGCCCTCGCCCCCGACGGCCGGGTGCTCGTCGGCAACCACGCGCTGATGCAGGCCCGCGGCCTCGAGGTCGAGTCGCTGGCCTCGCGCGCGGCGGCGCTGGCGGCCGAGGGCAAGACGGTCGTCTACGTCGCGTTCGCCGGACAGGCGCTCGGGCTCGTCGCCGTGGCCGACGTGCTGAAGCCCGATGCCGCCGCCGCGGTGGCCATGCTGCACCAGCGGGGGCTCGAGGTGGTGATGCTCACGGGCGACCAGCGGTTGACGGCGCTGGCCATCGCCCGGCAGGTGGGGATCGAGCGCGTGGTGGCCGAGGTGCAGCCCGCCGCCAAGTCGCGTGAGGTCTCGCTTCTGCAGGGCGACGGGGACGTGGTGGTCATGGTCGGCGACGGCATCAACGATGCGCCGGCGCTGGCCCAGGCCGACGTCGGCATCGCGATGGGCTCGGGCACCGACGTGGCCATCGAAGCCGCCGACGTCACCCTCATGCGGAGTGAGGTCGTCGGCGTCGCCCTGGCTCTCGACCTCTCGCGGCGGACGATCCGCATCGTGAAACAGAATCTCGGGTGGGCATTCGGCTACAACGTGGTGCTCATCCCGGTGGCGGCCGGGGTGCTCTACCCGCTAGCAGGCGTGCTGCTCTCGCCGATGCTGGCCGGCGCCGCGATGGCGTTCTCGTCGGTGTCCGTGGTCGCCAACAGCCTGCGCCTGCGGCGCTGGAGCTTCGCTCCGGGGTCGGCGGCGAGGCCCAACCCAGGAGGACGATGATGGCTGTGGATCCGGTGTGCAAGATGACCGTGGAGCCCGCCAAGGCGGCGGCCCAGTCGAAGTACCAGGGTGAGACCTATTACTTCTGCGCGGTGGGCTGCAAGCAGAAGTTCGACCGCGAGCCCGACCGGTACCTGGCCGGCGGCCGGAGCGAGATGGGCCGCTGATGCGGCTTCCCGCCGTCCTGGCCGGCCGTGACCGCTACGAGCGGGTGATGGAGGGGCGCGTCGACAACACGCACGAGGACGCGTTCACCCACACGGTGCGGCTCGGCGACGACGACCGGACGCTGGAGGTCGCGGTGGTGGCGCTGCCGTCACCGACCTACGCCATCCGGTCGGCGCGTCTCACCCCGATGGCCGGGCGGGTGGCGCCGTCGCTGGCCGAGGGGTTCGCGCGACTGGCCGGCGCCGAGATGGTCGGCGGCCTCACCCGGCGCGTCGCCGAGTTGCTGGGCGACGCCGACGGCGCTTCGCTGGCCGTCGACGCCACCATCGAGGTGGCCCGGCTGGCCCGGCAGGTGGCGCGGATGCCGCGAGCCGTGGCCGAGCGGGCGACGGCGGGCGACGCGCTCGAGTGCTGGACCCTCGACACGACCGGCTGGGCCGACCTACCCAACTCGTGCTTCACCTACAGCCCCGCCGGCCGCGCCCTGTTCGGCACCCGCATGGTGGCCACACCCATGGTGCCGGATCTCTACAGCCCCCGCGCGGGTCAGGCGCGGGTCTTCGAGCGCCGCAAGGTAGCTCGCCTGGAGCGCGGGGACGGGCGGCTGCGCCTGTTCCACTCGATGCACGACAACGTGCACGGCTTCGAGATCACCTACGAGATCGACCTGGCCAGCGACACGGTGGTTCGGGCCGAGCACGTGACGCCACGGCTGCCCTACCCCGGCATCTGCTCGCAGCCGCAGCAGCGGATCGCCGCCCTGCTCGGCGAGCGCGCCGATCCCGGCCTGCGCAAGCGCATCCAGAGCACCCTCGGCGGCGAGGCCGGCTGCGCCCAGCTCTACGACCTGACCGCCGATCTGCTGAAGCTGCTGGCCTAGCCGGACCGGTCAGAGGCGGGCGAGGTGCGGGTCGGTCGGGCGCCGGCCGGGAGGGCAGGGACCAGGCGGTATACTACGGGGCGCGATGTCGTTCCTGCCCATCGGTAAGCTCCCCGGCGACCTATTGCAGGCCGTCCTCGACAAGCACGCGCCCCGCGATCCGCGGGTTGTCGTGGGGCCGCGCGTCGGCGAGGACGCGGCGGTCATCGACCTCGGCGATCGCTACCTGGTGGCGGCGGCCGATCCGATCACGTTCGCCACCGACGAGCTGGGCTGGTACGCGCTTCACGTCAATGCCAACGACGTCCTCGTGCGCGGCGCCACGCCCCGGTGGTTCCTCGCCACGCTGCTGCTGCCGGAGGGCCGCACCAACGAGGACACCGTGCGTGCGTTGTTCGCCCAGATCGGCGAGGCGTGCGAGGAGCTGGAGGTCGCGCTCGTCGGCGGCCATACCGAGATCACCCACGGTCTCGACCGGCCGATCGTGGCCGGCACCATGCTGGGCGAGGTGGCCCGTGATCGGCTTGTCACTACCGCGGGGGCCCAGATCGGCGACGCCATCGTGCTCACCAAGGGCGTGCCGCTGGAGGGTGCGGCCATCATTGCGCGAGAGAAAGACGCCGAGCTGCGGGCGCGAGGAGTGCCGGCCGCGATGATCCGGCGGGCCCGCGGCTTCCTGCGCACGCCCGGCATCAGCGTGCGTCCGGAGGTGGAGATCGCCTGCGAGCTGGCCACCGTCCACGCGATGCACGATCCCACCGAGGGTGGCATCGCCACCGCCCTGCACGAGCTGGCGACGGCGGCTGGCGTGGGGCTGCGGATCGACCGCGACCGCATCACGGTGCTGCCGGAGGGCCGGGCGCTGTGCGAGGCGTTCGGCCTCGACCCGCTCGGTACCATCGCCTCCGGCGCCCTGCTCATGACGCTGGCGCCGGCCGAGGCCGGCGTCGTCATCCACGCGCTGGCCCGCGAGGCCATCGACTGCCACTTCATCGGCCAGGTCGTGCCGGCCGCCCAGGGTGTGACCCTCACCGACGGCACGCGCCAGTGGCCGCTGCCCACCTTCGCCCGGGACGAGATCACCAAGCTGTTCGAGGAGGCCTGACGTTGCCCCAGATCGGGTATTCGCGTCGCTCGCTCGCCCTCGGCCGGGAGGGCCTCGTGGCCTCCTGCCATCCGCTCGCCACGATGGCGGGTGTGGAGACGCTCAAGGCCGGCGGCACCGTGGCTGACGCCGCCGTGGCCACCAACGCCGTGCTGGCCGTGACCCAGTCGAACAACTGCGGCCTCGGCGGCGATCTCTTCTGCCTCTACTACGAGGCGGCCACCCGGCGCGTGCACTTCCTCAACGGCGCCGGCCGCTCGGGGTCACGGGCGACGCCCGAGGAGCTGCAGCGGCGGGGGATGAGCGGGCTGCCGGTGATCGGGCCGCCCACCGTGAGCGTGCCGGGCGTGGTGCGGGCGTGGGCGATGTTGCTGGAGCGCTTCGGCTCGCGCTCGCTCGATGCGCTGCTCGGCCCGGCCATCCACTACGCGGAGCGCGGGTTCCCGATCACCTCGATCCTCAGCCAGGGCATCGCCGAGTACGCGCCGGGCAACCCCGACCCGGAGTGGCGCCGCGTGTTCCTGCCCGGCGGCCGGCCGCCGGCCCCGGGCGAGATGTTCATGCAACCCGACCTCGCGCGCACGCTACGCGACCTCGCCGCCGAGGGGCCCGACCTCTTCTATCGCGGCCGCGTCGCCCGGGTCATCGCCGAGCGCATGGAGGCCGACGGCTTCCTGACGCTCGATGACCTCGGCGCCCACACCGGCGAGTGGGGCGAGCCCATCTCCACGACGTATCGCGGCTACACCGTGTACGAGACGCCGCCGCCGACCCAGGGCGTGACCGCGTTGCTCGCGCTCAACATGCTGGAGGGCGTGCCGCTGGCGCGGAAGGCGTTGCACTCCGTCGAGCACCTGCATCTGCTGCTGGAGGTGACCAAGCTCGCCTACGCCGACCGCGATCGCTGGATCGGCGATCCGGCCCAGGCCCGCGTCCCCGCGGCCGGCATGCTCGACAAGGCCTACGCGGCCGAGCGGCTGCGCCACTTCGACCCGCGCAAGGCCCAGGTGTACGTGCCCGGCCAGCCCGAGGGTGACACCACCGGTTTCGTCGTGGCCGACGGCCACGGCAACGTGCTCAGCGTCATCCAGAGCCTGTTCAACGCCTTCGGCTCCGGAGTGGTCCCGCCCGGCACCGGCCTCTGCCTGCAGAACCGCGGGCGTCACTTCACCCTAACTCCGGGCCATCCGAGCGTGCTGGCCCCGCGCAAGCGGCCGTTCCACACGCTGATGGCCTCGATCACCACCCGGGACGACCGACCGGTCATGGGCTTCGCCACCATGGGGGGGAACGGCCAGGCGATGTTCCACGTTCAGGTGCTGACCAACGTGTTCGACTATGGTCTCGACATCCAGGAGGCAATCGAGCGCCCGCGCTTCCTCGTCGGCGCGTTCCTGCCGGATGATCCGGCCGACGCGATCCATCTGGAGAGCCGGGTGCCGAGCCGTGTGTTTGCCGCCCTGCGGCGCCGCGGCCACGCCATGAAGGCGGCGCCGGAGCTTTTCTATCGAGTCGGGCACGCCCACGGCGTCACCGTGCGCGACGGCGTGCTGAGCGGTGGCGCCGACCCCCGCGGCGACGGCGTCGCGCTGGGCTTCTGATGCGCGCCCGACTCGCCGCCGCGCTCTTCGCTCTCGTCGTGCTCGCGCTGACCACGCCCACCGGGGCCGCCGAGTGGGGACTGATCCGGCCGGGCGAGACCACGACTGCGGCCGTGCGCGCCAAGTACGGTACGCCCACGCGAGTGGACCGGCAGAAGGTCGACAACTACGACACCGAGAGCTGGGTCTACGAGGGGCCCAAGGCGCCGACCGGGATCGAGCGGATGACCGTGGAGTTCGGCCTGTTGCGGGCCGACAAGTACCAGCCGGAGATCGTCCGAGCGATCCGCCTGGAGCCGAGGCCGGGCACCTTCAACCGGGGGGTCGTCACCGCCGGCTGGGGCTATCCGGACCAGATGGGGCGCGAGAACGAGAACGACCTGTTCCTCTACCGGGAGGGGCTGCTCGTCTACTTCGAGCCCTCCGGCTGGAACGCCAATCTCATGATCTTCACGGTGCCCCAGCCCCGCGACCCGACCGAAGAGCCGCGGCGGCGGTGACGAGGCCGCGCACGGGAATCGCCACCCAGTCCGGCCGGTTGTTGGCCTCGTACACGACCTCGTAGGCCGCCTTCTCCACCTCCAGCACCGCCAGCGCCCGGGCCAGCGGAGCCTCCGTCTGCGGCACGAACGGGGCCGCGCCGGCCGCCGCGCGATAGGCGGTCACGAACGTCGCCCGGGCCTCGGCCTCCCAGCCGGGCGGCGCCGGGGCGCTGGCTGCGGCGTAGCCGAGCGAGCGCAACAGGCCGGCCACGTCGCGGAGCGGCGTGTGCTTGCGCCGGCGCTCGGCCAGCGGCCGCAGCGGCTCGCCCTCGAAGTCGATGAGCGCGAAGTCCTCACCACCGCGCACGGCCAGCGTCTGGCCCAGGTGGAAGTCGCCGTGGTGACGCAGCTTCACGAGGCCGACCAGACCACCGAGGCCGGCGGCGTCGAGGCGCTCGGGCACGCCGTCGGGGAGCCGACCGCCGAGCGCCACCCGGGCGGCGTCGAGCTGGTGCTGCACCGCCTCCGTCCAGACGACGACGTCCGCGGCGGAGATGGGCTCGGGCGCGAAGGCGGGCTCACGCGCGTCGGCGGCGAGGGCCAGGTGCAGCTCGGCCGTGCGGCGGCCCAGGGTGCCGAGCTCGGCGAGGGCGGCGTCGCCGGCCGCGAGCCGGCCCAGCAGCCAGCGCCACCCGTCCCGCGAATTGGTGACCAGCTCCTGGGCCATGGCCAGGGCCCAGACACCCTCGGCGTCACGGTACTCGAGGCTGCCGGCCAGCCGCGGCGTGTGGCGAAAGTTCGTGCGTTCGGTCAGGAACCCGGTGATCTCCACGTCAGGGTTGACGCCGGCCGCCAGCCGCCGGAAATGCTTGAGGATGAGCGCGTCGCCGAAGACCACCGAGGTGTTGCTCTGCTCGCCGTCGAGCCGGCGCGCCGGCACGTCGGTGGCGAGGCCGGGGAGTGAGGCCCGTGTCCGCACGCCGACGATCTCGCCCCGACGGCCCGCCACCCGCACTCCGCCGACGATCAGGTCCAGCAGGGCCCGGCAGAAGGCGGCGTCGTCGAGGGCATCGCCGAGCCCGGGGCCCTCGAGGAGAGGCAGCGCGTAGCGGTCGGCGTGACCGTCGTC
The DNA here is from genome assembly GCA_963827505.1 of uncultured Candidatus Rokubacteria bacterium. Classification (GTDB taxonomy): domain Bacteria; phylum Methylomirabilota; class Methylomirabilia; order Rokubacteriales; family CSP1-6; genus AR5. The sequence goes on from CAWHBD010000003.1 coordinate 1,238,862, forward strand.
GAGAGCCACCCGCGCGATCCACAGCGTGCCGGGGCCGACCGAGACGCCGTCCTCCAGCGTCACCGCGGTGATGCGCCGGGTCTTCCCCGCGAACCACCGCTGCCCCGCCACCCAGGCCGCGAGGGCCTCGCCACTCCACCCCGTCAAATCGCGGAGTCCTCGATGCCGTAGCGCGCCGGCCGGCGCTGGCGTCCCTCCAGCCGCAGCCAGTAGAAGCCATGGGGGCCGAGGGACAGGAAGTATGGTTCGCGCCGGATCGGCGGGAAGCGGACATCGCCCAGCATCTCGACCGGCGTCAGCCCTTCCAGCGCGGCCAGGTTGAGCTCGACCGGCTGCGGTCGCCCCGACAGGTTGGCGACGATGAGGACGATGTCGTCCTGCCAGCGACGCACGTAGGCCAGCACCGACTGGTTGCGCGGTTTCAGGAACTCGATCGAGCCCCGCCCGAACGCCGGCGAGCGACGGCGGGCGGCGATGAGCCGTCGCATCGTGTTGAGCGGCGAGTTCGCCGACTTCTCCTGGGCGGCGACGTTCACGGCCTGGTAGCTGTAGGCGGGATCGGTGATGACCGGCAGGTAGAGCTGGGCCGCCTCGGCCGTGGAGAAGCCGGCGTTGCGGTCGTCCGACCACTGCATGGGCGTCCGCACGCCGTTGCGGTCGCCCAGGTGCACGTTGTCACCCATGCCGAGCTCGTCGCCGTAGTAGACGATCGGGCTGCCCGGCAGCGTGAGCAGCAGGCAGTTCAGCAGCTCGATGCGGCGCCGGTCGTTGTCCATCAGCGGGGCCAGTCGCCGCCGGATCCCCAGATTGAGCTTCGTCTGCGGGTCGGAGGCGTACGCGTAGTACATGTAGTCGCGCTCCTCGTTGGTCACCATCTCCAGGGTGAGCTCATCGTGGTTGCGCAGGAAAAGGCACCACTGGCAACCGGGCGGGATCGGCGGCGTGTGGGTGAAGATGTCGGTGATCGGCTGGCGATCCTCGCGGCGGATGCCCATGTACAGGCGCGGCATGAGCGGGAAGTGGAAGGCCATGTGAAACTCGTCGCCGTCGCCGAAGTAGGGGCGCACGTCCTCCGGCCACTGGTTGGCCTCGGCCAGCAGCACCCGCTCGCCGCCGTACTCGCGGTCGATGACGGCCCGGAACTCGCGCAGGACCGTGTGCGTCTCCGGCAGGTTCTCGCCGTTGGTGCCCTCGCGCTCGATCAGGTACGGCACCGCGTCGCACCGGAAGCCGTCGAGGCCGCGGTCGAGCCAGAAGCGCATCACGTCCAGCACCGCGCTCTTGACGGCGGGGTTGTCGTAGTTGAGGTCGGGCTGGTGGCTGAAGAACCGGTGCCAGTAGTACTGCTTGGCGACCGGGTCCCACGACCAGTTCGACTTCTCGGTGTCGGTGAAGATGATGCGGGCGTCGCGATAGCGCTGGTCGGTGTCACTCCACACGTAGTAGTCGCGATAGGGCGAGGCGCGGTCGGCCCGGGCGGCCTGGAACCACGGGTGCTGGTCGGAGGTGTGGTTCATGACCAGATCGGCGATCACGCGCAGGCCGCGCTCGTGGGCGGCGTCCAGGAACTTCTGGAAGTCCTCCACGTTGCCGTAGGAGGCGTGGATCCCGTAGAAGTCGGCGATGTCGTAGCCGTCGTCCCGCAGGGGCGAGGGGTACATGGGCAGGATCCACAAACAGTCGACACCGAGCTCGCGCACGTAGTCGAGCTTGGCCGTCAGTCCCGCGAAGTCGCCGATGCCGTTGCCGTCGGCATCGAAGAACGCCTTGACGTGAATCTCGTAGAACACCGCGTCCTTGTACCAGTCCTTCACGCGGCGTCACCACTCCAGGCGGGGTGGGGGGCTACGGGTCTCTCCCCGTTCCGCGAGAGACGTCTCTGGGTGCCCGCCAAGGTTTGGCGACGCGCGGGCCCGGAGATCCCACGGGTTTTTGTCTGGCATCGGGTGGTGGTGGTCATGGGATGTGGGCGACTTCGAGCTTGAGGCGGTCAGGATCTTCGAAGAAGACGGCGTAGTAGCCGGGGCGGTACTCGGGGTAGTCCTGAGGGCCACCGTAGAGGACGGGGATGCCGGCCGGCCGCAGGAGCTCGTCGTGGAAGCGGTCGACGTCGGCGCGGCTGGTCACGCCGAAGGCGACGTGGTTAAGGCCGGGGTTCTTGCGATGCAGGGCGGTGTCGGCGCGGTCAGCCCCCGTCTGCACGAGCCAGAAGTCGGTGGTGCCGTTCGACATGCCGAGCAGATCCGGCTGGTCGACCAGCACGCGGTACTCGAGGTAGGCGAGCAGGGACCGGTAGAAGGGCAGCGAGACGGCGGCGGCGGTCACGTTGAGCTGCAGGTGGTACACGCTGGCCTTCACGCTACCGCCGCAGAACGAAGATCTGGGCGAGGTCCCGGGCAGGATCCAGCTCGACGAAGCCGCGCGGCCCCCGCCACTCGTAGGACACGTCGCTGAGCAGCTCGTGCATCCGGTAGGGCTGGTCGGGCGCGATGCCGAGCTCGTCGATGGGGACGTCGACCATGGCGGCGCGGGTGGCGAATGGATCGAGATTGACGGCCACGAACACCACGTCGTCGCGGTCGGCGGTCATCTTGCCGTACCAGACGACGTGGGGATCGTCGGCGCCGTAGAAGACGAGGTTGCGATAGAGCTGCAGCGCCCGGTGCTCGTGCCGGATGCGGTTGACCCGGGTGATGAAGCCGACCAGGTTGCCGGCGGCGCCCCAGTCGCGAGTCTTCAGCTCGTACTTCTCGGAGCGCAGATACTCCTCGGAGCCGGGCGCGAACGGCTCGTTCTCGCCGAGCTCGTAGCCGCTGTAGATGCCGTAGAGGGACGACAGGGTGGCGGCCAGCACCAGGCGCATCTTGAAGGCGGGCCGGCCGCCTTGCTGCAGCGCCTCGTGCAGGATGTCCGGGGTGTTCGGCCACAGGTTACCCCGGAAGTACTCCGCCATCGGGGGCTGCGTGATCTCGGTCAGGTACTCCTGCAGCTCGGTCTTCTCGTTGCGCCACGTGAAGTAGGTGTAGGACTGGGTGAAGCCGGCCTTGGCGAGGACGCGCATCATCTTCGGGCGCGTGAACGCCTCGGCCAGGAACACGATCTCCGGGTGGGCGCGCTGCACCTCGCGGATGAGCCACTCCCAGAAGCGGACGGGCTTGGTGTGCGGGTTGTCGACGCGGAAGGTCGTCACCCCGTGGCCGATCCAGAACTCGATGACCCGCTTCATCTCCTGCCAGGCCGCCCGCGGATCCTCGCCGTAGAAGTTCAGCGGGTACACGTCCTGATATTTCTTGGGCGGGTTCTCCGCGTACTTGATGGTGCCGTCGGGGCGGTGGAAGAACCACTCGGGGTGCTCGCGCACCCACGGGTGATCGGGCGAGGCCTGGATGGCAAAGTCCAGCGCGACCTCCAGGCCGAGCGCGCGGGCCCGGCTCACGAAGCGGTCGAAGTCAGCCAGCGTGCCGAGGTCGGGATGGACGGCGTCGTGACCACCCTCGACGCCGCCGATCGCCCACGGGCTGCCCGGCTCGCCCGGCTTGGCGGTCAGCGCGTTGTTGGCACCCTTGCGATGCGCCCGGCCGATCGGGTGGATGGGCGGCAGGTAGACGACGTCGAAGCCCATCGCCGCCGCCCGCTCGAGCTGAGCCTCAGCGTCGCGGAAGGTGCCATGACGGCCGGCCACGCCCGAGCGCGGAAAGAACTCGTACCAGGCCGCGAAACGCCCGCGCTCGCGATCGACGACGACCTCGTACTCGTGCTCGGCCCAGGTGGCGTCGGCGCGGTCCAGGTGGCGATCCATCAGTGCGGCCAGTGCCGCCTCGCCCGCCGCCGCCACCGCCTCGGCCTGGCTCGGCGCCTTCTCGATCCGCGCGAGCCACTTGCCCAGGGCGGCCGCGTCAGCCCCGGTGGCCCGGCCGGCGGCCTCGCGCACCTGCGCGGCCCCCTCCCGCAGCTCGCTGGCGACGTCCTGGCCAGCGGCCACGCGCTTGACGAGATCGGCCAGCCAGGAGCGGAAGGGATCGGGCAGCGCCTCGATCGTGAACAGGTAACGGGCATTGGCCTCGACGGTGAAGGCCCCGGCCCAGCGGTCGTTGTCGACCAGCCGCATCGGGCTCTCGCGCCAGTCGGGCGCGTCGGCCCGCCGGTACTTCACGAAGGCCAGGAGGAACTCGTGGCCTTCCTTGAAGACGTCGGCGCTGACCTCGACGCGATCGCCCACCTCGCGCTTGACGGGATAGCGGCCGCCGTCCACCACGGGGGCGACGTGCTCGATGACGACGGTGCGCCGGAGGTCCTTGGGGTCGAGCATGGGGATGACCTGATCTTACCGCCAGTGTTCCACGAGATAAGTCTTCTGTCGCTCGAAGGCCACGCCCACGGCTTCGAGGTGCGCCTGGGTCACGGCCGCCCCCGTCGCGCGGGTGGCCAGCACGAACGCGGCCGTGCGGCCCAGGTAGAGGGGCGTGAGCGAGCGGAGGAGATGGTCGCGGTGGACGACCGCGTAGTGATGGCCCAGCGCGAAGTCGTAGATCACGCGGGCCCACAGGTCGTCGGAGAACCGCAGCCGGCCGCCGGTGTCCAGCGCCAGGACTTCGGCCAGTGTGTCGGGGGCCAGGATCAGCTCCCAGATCGCGGTCAGGTCGCGCGCGCCCTGGCCGAAGGCCTCCAGCATGGCCTCGACGTCCACGGTCATCGGCTCCACGCCCGGCGCCACCGGCTCGCCGACGGCCGGGATCGGCTCACTGCCGCGCACCTCCAGCCACAGGTCCTCGTGGCGCTGCATCACCGTGAAGGCCGCCCCGAGCGTCTGGGCGACCATCCCAGGCAGGTCGATGGCGCGCGTACGCGAGCGGACGTGGTGCGGCCCCAGCCACGCCTCCCACACGCCGAACCCGTCGGCGATGGCGGTGCCGGTGATCCACAGGTCGCTCACGTCGGGACCGGTCCACGACCACTTGGGGTGGATGAGCAGGTGCTCGATCAGCCGTGCCGACAGCGCCTGCTGGCCCCCGAAGGGATGCTGTAGCCGCCGCCCGTAGAGGGCGCGCACGAGCGGGGCCAGCACGAGCCGCGAGATCGTGCCCTCGTAGCGGTGCCGGGTGTAGGCGGCCGTGACGAAGTCGGCCTTGTCCTCCAGCACGGGCCGGACCAGCCGCTCGATCCACTCCGGCTGGGCGGAGACGGCGTCGGCCTCGAGCAGCACGAGCGCGCGCGCCCGCAGCCGCTGGGCCACCGTGAACGTTGCCCGCAGCGCCGCGCCCCGGCCGGGGACGCCATGGAAGGGAACCGCAACCCGCTCGCCGGCCGGCGCCTCGTGCTCGACCACGACCGCCGGCAGTGCGGCGGCCTCCGCGAGCGCGCGGGTGGCGTCAGAGGAGCCGGCGTCGGCGACGATCAGCGCAGCTCGGGCATCGGGGAAGCGGGCGAGGCCGGCGGTGGCCGCGGCGAGGACGCTCTCCAGGGTCTCGGCGTTGTTGTAGCTGAGCAGACCCACGGCGAGGTCGACCGGCGCCAGTCGATCGGCCGGGGCCAGCGCCGCCTCGGACAGCTCGTGTCGAGCCATGCCGTCAGCGGGTCACGTGGATGAGCAGGGCCATGTAGTCGGTCAGGTGGCGGGTGACCAGGAACGAGCGACGGACGTGCTCGCGCCCGGCGGCGCCCATCCGGGCGATCAGCTCGGGGTTGTTGAGCAGATGGCGCAGGCGGAAGGCGGCGCCCTCGACGGAATGCACGGTGTACCCGGTCACGTCGTAGATGATCTGCTGGGTGAGGCCGCCGGCGAACCCGCCTACCACCGGCTTGCCCTTCCACATCGCCTCGACCGCGCCCAGCCCGAACGCCTCGTGCACCGACTTCTGCAGCACGATGGTGGCCGCCCGCTGCAGCGCGTTGATCTGCAGATGCGCGTCGGGCGGCAGCTCGAGGACGGTGATGTCGGGATCGTGGCGTGCCGCCTCGCGCAGCTCGGCCAGCATCTCTACGCCGGGGCGGTCGGTCTCGCTGGTGCCGGCCAGCACCAGGCGGACGTTGTAGTGCTTCTTGACCAGCCGGTAGGCGTTGATCACGCCGAGGGGATCCTCGGCGGCGGTGAACGGCGCCACCTGCAGCAGGATGGGGCGGTCCTGGGTCAGGCCGAGGCCGCGCAGGATGGTGGTGACCTCACGGGTGGTCAGGTCGCGGTTCTTCTCCGACAGGGGATCGATCGACGGCGCGATGACGTAGCGCGGGATGCTCAGCCGGCGGCCAAACCGGGGCAGCGAGAAGATCGCAGCGTCGTACTGGTTGATCCACGGCCGCAGGAACGTCCACGCCCGCCGCTGAGCGCGGGAGGCGTCGAAGTGGCAGCCCCACACCCAGCGGCTGCCGGGGCCGCGGTGCTCGACCAGCGTGGCCGGCTGCACGTCGTGCACGATGACGAGGTCGGCGTCGAGGGCCAGCTTCTTGGCGTTGACGCGGTTCATCTCGACGTAGTGCGCGAGGGCCTCATCGGCCAGCACGCGTTCGGCGCCGTCGAGGGCGGCCCGCAGCGAGGTGGCCGTCGTGTAGAAGCCGGGGTCGCCGCCGGTGATCTCCCAGGCCGCGTCGACGCCGAGGTCGACCATCATCGGCACCAGCGTGTGGAGGATCTCGGCGGAGCCGCCGCCGAAGCGCCCGCCGCTGATGTGGAGCAGCCGCCGCCCCCGGACCTTCTCGGCCAGCCGCAGCAGCATGTCCACGACGCCGGGCGGAGCCACCCGCCGGTAGTCGTCGATGGCGATCATGCGCTCGCCTCCTCGAGCTCGGCGTCGACCAGGGCCAGGGCCCGCGCCCGAACGCGCTCCAGGCTCGTCATGTAGGCGTCGATGCGCTCGAGGCGCTCGGCCAGGGCGGGCAGCTGCAGCGAGGTCCGGATCCACTCGGCGAAGTCGCCCGAGCGCCGGCCCAGCCGCGCCCGCGCCTCCACCATGTGGAAGTAGATTGCGCTGGCGTCCACATCGGCCAGCCCGGCCCGGAACTCCAGCAGGGTAGTGACGGCCGGCCCCAGCGGCACCTCGACGATGTGCGACTGCTGGAAGTGAAAGGCGTCGCCGAACTCGACGCGGGGGATCGTGGACAGCCGAAGCAGGTGATCGTGGACCACCGACATCAGCTCCTCGCGCAGCTCCTCCAGGCTGTCCATCTCGAACGGGTTGATGACGGCCAGCCGCTCGGCCAGGACCTGGTCGCGCACGTGGCTGGCCACCCACGCCGCGAAGTCGTTGCCGTAGGCGGTGGTGATGGGCCGGTGGCGGAGGAAGTAGCCGTGCGTGTGATAGAAGATCGAGCCGGCCGGCGCGTCCTCCAGACGGTCGAGCAGCTCGCGCTCGTCGCGCGCACGATGGTCGAGGGCCTGGCGCAGTTCCACGCAGCCGATGAACTGGAAGGGCGCGGAGGTCGGGGTCGTCACGCGGGGACCTCGCGGTCGAGGAGCGCCACCGGGAAGCTGGCAAGGACGTCGGCCAGTCGCAGGCCGGCCGCGTCCCCGGCCGGTGCCGACGCCACCCGCTCGAGGGTGAGCACGTTCGTGTAGCGGCCGGCCAGCTCCCGGGGCAGCTCGACCCAGGTGTCGGCCCAGTACTCGGCGCCGAGCGGCACCGCGTCGACACCGCGCCGGGCGAGCAGGCGGGGGAGGACCGTCAGGGCCACGGCGCCGTCGCCTCCCACCCGTGCGAACGCACACACGTGCTCGGCATAGGCGCCGCGGACGTCCAGCGGCCGGTAGGCACCCGTCTCGAACAAGGCCCGCCGGGCCCGGCGGAACGCGAGCCCCGCGTGGATCACGAAAAGCTTCACGCGACCGTCGGCCTTGCCCTTGACCAGCTCGTGGACGAGCGTCATCCGATCGCGGCCGTCGGTCAGGCTGGTCAGCACCTCATCGAGCAGCCGCCCGCGCACCTGCCAGTCCACCGGGCGGCGGTTGTCGGGATCGACGAGGCTCAGGTCCCACAGCTCGCTGCCCTGGTAGAAGTCCGGCACGCCCGGCGCCGTGAGCTTGATCAGCGTCTGGCCCAGTGAGCTCAGCATGCCGAAGTGGGCGACGCGGGCCTGGAACACCACGAGGTCCTCCAGGAAGGCCGCCGAGCGGTCGGGGTCGAGGATCGCCTCCACGAACCGCGTGATGGCGTCGTCGTAGCGCGCGTTGGGATTTACCCACGAGGTGTGGACCTTGGCCTCGCGCACCGCCTTCAGCATGTAGGCGCGCAGGCGCGTCACGTCGATGGGCCAGGCCCCGACCATCGTCTGGTAGAGCAGGTACTCGGTGTTGGTACCGGGCACGGGGGCCCCATCGACCATCGTGTGGTGCTTGCGGTTGAGCCGGTGCCAGGCCGACAGCCGGGCCCGCCACTCGGCGGGGATCTCCGAGAGCACGCTGATGCGCAGGCGCACGTCCTCGCCGCGCTTGGTGTCGTGGGTGGTGGTCGCCGACAGGGCGTGGGGTGAGCGGAGGCGGCGCTCGAGGTTCTCGGCGTGGAACTCGGCGAGCGAGGTGCCGAAGCGGCTGGGGTCGCTGCCCACCTCGTTGAGCGAGACCAGGCGGTTGAAGCGATAGAGGACGGTGTCCTCGTAGCCCTTGGCGGTGACGGGCCCGGTGATCTGCTGGAAGCGCCGGACGAAGTCCAGCCGCTCCTGGCGGTCGGCCTCGCTGGCCGACTCCGGAGAGCGCAGCGTGAGGACGTCGTGGATCCAGTCGTAGACCAGCTCGGTCATGGTCGGCGTGCGCCGCTTGGCCCGGCTGACCGCCCGCCCGATGTACTCGCGGTCCCGGTCGGTGAGGTCGGCCTGGGGGCCGCGGCCGGTCGGCTCGCCCGGGGCCGCCTCCGACTCGCCGACATAGGTGCGGTAGACCGGGAAGGCCGCGATGATCTCGCGCAGGGCGGTGGTGAGGCTGCCCAGCGTGAAGTCGCGCGAGGAGCGATGCTTCTCGGAGATGCGGTCGAGGCGTTGGCCGAGCATGTTGATCTCCGAGGCCATCGAGGTTTCCATGATCAGCCGCTTGCACTCGTCGACCACGTCCGCGAACGGGGGCCGGATCTCGATCGTACGCGCGTACACCTGCTCCACCGCCCGGGCCTGGGCGCGATCGACGAAGATGCCGTTGACGAGGTTGAGGAACTCGTAGCCGGTCGTCCCCGCCGTCGCCCACCCCTCTGGCAGGTGCTCGCCGGGGGCCAGGATCTTCTCGGCGACGACGTAGAACGGGGTGTCGTCGGCGACGCCGAGGGCCCGGGCGCAGCCGCGTTGCAGGCGGCGCAGGTACTCGGCCGGCGCGTAGAGCCCATCGGGGTGGTCGACGCGCAGCCCGGTGACCACGCCCCGGCCCACCAGGTCGAAGACCAGGCGGTGGGTTTCCTCGAAGACCTCGGGTACCTCCATGCGGATGGCCGCCAGCTCGTTGATGTCGAAGAACCGACGGTAGTTGATCTCCTCGCCGGCCACGCGCCAGTAGGCGACGCGGTAGGCCTGCTCGCCCAGCAAGTCGTCCAGCAGGTCGAAGCTGTGCGGGTCGCCGGAGGTACCGTTGAAAATTCTCACGTTGCCCTCGACGAACGCGCGCACCGCCGGCGCCCGGCCCAGCAGCGCGGCCAGCCGCTCCCGCCCCGTCTCGGTCTCGGCGACGGCCCCGGCCGGAACCGTGGCGAGCCAGGCGATCAGGGACTTGAGCTCGGCCAGCTCCGGGTGGTCCGGCGGCAGCCGGGCCTGCAGCTCGCCCAGCCGGTGGCCGAGCACGCGTCCCCACGAGCGCGGCGCCAGCGGCATGATCGTATCGTAGTAGCGGACGCTCAGGCCGGTCGCGTCGAGCGTGAGCCGGAGCTGGCCGGAATCGAGCACGGCTCCGTACTGATCTCCCAGGATCGGCAGCAGCACCTTGCCGGCCAGCTCGTGCTTCACCGGCGCCCAGTCCACGTCGAAGTAGGCCGCGGCCGGGGCGGCGGGGCCATGCTCGAGCATCTGCGACCAGCGCGGATTGCGATTGCACGCGATGCCCATGTGGTTGGGCACGAGGTCGATCAGCAGCCCCATGCCGCGGGCGCGCAGGGCCTCCGCGAACCGGTCGAAGGCGGGCTCGCCGCCCAGCTCCTCCCGCAGGCGGGTGTGGTCGCTCACGTCGTAGCCGTGGCTGTTGGTCGACGACGTCTCGAAGAACGGGGAGGTGTAGCAGTCGCTCACGCCGAGGCGCTCGAGGTAGGGCAACCGGGCGGCGGCGTCGTCGAACGTGAGGTCGCGACCGAGCTGCAGCCGGTAGGTGGCCAGCGGCACACGCATCAGGCGTCCTCCGCCTCGAGATTGAAGCCGAGCGTCGCCCCCAGCGGAGCCAGCACTGGCCGGGCGTCCGCGCGGGTGCGCCAGATCTCGAAGAACCGGTTCTGGACGTCCCACAGCCCGAAGTCGAGGCCGAGGGCGGCGGCGTCCGCCACCAGGCGCCTGACGGTGGCGACGCGGTCGGGCGCCGGCTCGGCCGCCACGGCGTCGAGCGCGGCCAGCACCCCCCGCCGCAGCGCGGGCCGGGCCGGCGTGAGATCGAGCGTGAGCCCCAGCGCCGGGGCCTGCCGCACCACCTCGACCGCGCGCTCGGGCAGGGGACCGCCGCCGTCCAGGCGAGCCAGCTCCGCCAGCGCCTCCTGCTCGAGGACGTGGCGGGCCACGATGGCCAGAGCCTCGGGGATGGGCGCGTCGGCCTGGCGCAGGTAGAGCACGAGCTTCTGATTCTCCTCCCAGATGCGCCGGTACGTCTCCTCGTGCTTGTCGAGGACGGCGGCGATGACCCGGGCCAGCACGCGCCGGCGCTCGTCGAGGAAGAGGTGGGGCAGCGCGAAGGCCTCGCCGGGGAAGAACTCGTCGAGGCCGCGCACCATGTCGGCCAGCGAGTAGCGCGCGAAGCGGCCGAGCAGCGCCTCCTTCATGCGGTCGTAGACGGCGCGGCCCTCCCAGGCCCGCAACGCGCAGGTGACGTCGTGACCGCCGAAGTGCAGCAGCGCGTACATCGCTTCCCACGCCTCGCCGGTGACCACCGACTGCACGCGGACGTGGGCGATGCGCAGTGCGGTGCCGCCGTAGGCCTCCCGCACCTGGTCCAGGCGGGTCACCCGGTAGGCGTGGACATCGGCCTCCTCGGGATGGTCGGCGAAGAGGTCGGTGATCGCGTAGTGGGCCACCACCCGGCGCAGGTCGACGACCGCCGGCGCCACCAGCCGCCGGTAGACCTCACGGCCGTCGCCGTAGGCGGCGACGTTGCTGGGAGCTGCGCCCAGCCGCTTCTCGAATTCCGGCTCGTGGTGGCCGCCGCCCAGGTCGCGCAGGTACTGCAGGGTCATCGCCGCGTAGCGCAGGACCTGCACCGGTTCGATCCCCGAGATCTCGTCGAAGAACCAGCCGCACGAGGTGTAGATCAGCATGCGGTTGCGTTGCAGCTCCAGCAGCCGCCGCACCTCCAGCCGGGCGGCGGCGTCCAGGGGCACTCGCTGGTGCTCGCGCAGGAAGGCGTCCAGCTCGGCGGGGCTGCGGTCGAGGACGACACCCACGTAGGCGTCGCGGGCCGCCCACGGATCGCGCAGGTGGGCGGCGGCGCGCGCCTCGTAGAACGGATCGACCAGGTCGCGCAGCCAGTCCAGCGCCTCGCGCAGCGGCGCCCGCCAGCGCTGGTGCCAGTCGCCCCGCACGCGGCAGCCGCAGTCGGCCCGCCACCGCTCCACGCCGTGCGCGCACGACCACGAGGTGCCGGGGTGGATCTGCGCCTCCCAGGTGGGCGGGTGCTCCGCCAGGAAGGCGCCGTAGCTGGTCAGCGTGAGCCCGGGGTCGTCGCCGAGCTGCTCGAGGGCGGCGGCCAGCGCCATCTCGCCGAACCGGAAGTGGTGACCGTAGGACTCGCCGTCGGTGGCGCAGTGCACGAGCTGGGGCCAGTCGCGGGCGTCGGAGAAGGCCGCCCGCAGCCGCGCCGTCAGCCGCTCGCCGCTTTCGAGCACGTGCTCGAAGGCGATCGCGCGCGAGATGGGACCGTCGTAGAAGAACAGGGCCAGCGCGAGCCCGCGCGGGCCCTGCCACAGGTAGGGGCGGCTGGGATCGACGGTGGCGCCGACCTCGACCCAGGCGCCGCCGGTCAGCGGGCGCACGCGCCGGGCCTGGGCCGGGGCCAGGATCGTGAACTTCACGCCGGCCTCGGCCAGCACCTCCAGCGTCTCGTCGTCGGCCGCGGTCTCGGGGAGCCACATTCCCTCGGCCTCGCGGCCGAATCGTCGACGGAAATCGGCCAGCCCCCAGCGGACCTGGGTGACCTTGTCGGCCCGGGTGGCCAGCGGCATGATCTGGTGGTTGTAGACTTGGGCGAGGGCGTTGCCGTGGCCGCCCAGGGCCGCCGCGCTGGCGCGGTCAGCGTCCACGATGGCCCGGGCCACCGCCGGCGCCTCCCGGTCCAGCCACGCGAACAGCGTGGGGCCGACGTCGAAGGAGATGCGCTCGAAGTTGGAGACGACATCGAGGATGCGGTTGGCGTTGTCGACGCGCCGGGCGGCCGTGTTGGGGCCGTAGCAGTCCGCCGTGACCCGCGCGTTCCAGTCGTGGAAGGGGGCGGCCGAGTCCTGCACCTCGACGGCCTCGAGCCAGGGGTTCTCGCGCGGCGGCTGGTAGAAGTGCCCGTGGATGACGATCGCGCGCGATGACCCCAACAACCGGCTCCTAGAACTCCTCCAGCCCGAGCAGGAACTCGCGGCGCCCGCCCCGCGGAACCACGACGATACCCGAGGGATCGACGTAGTGCCGCCGCCGGTCGAGGACGGGGTCCACGCCTATCTCGCTGTCGGCCGGGATGATGTTGAAGCGATCGACGATCGTGCGCTTGAGCCGGGCGCCCTTGCCCACCGTGGTGTGGTCCATGACGATCGAGTCCTCGATGACGGCGCCCTCGTTGACCCAGACCGAACGGCCCAGGATCGAGTTGCGGATGGTGGCGCGCTTGATCAGTGAGGCCTCGCCGACGTGGGCGTTGTCGACTTCGCCCCCGATGAAGCGGGCGGCGGGGCCGGGGTGCTGGCCAGTGCGGATTGGCCACCAGCGGTCGTCGAGATCGAAGCGCGGCGACTCGCCGAGCAGGTCCATGTGGGCGTCCCAGTATGCCTGCACGGTGCCGACGTCGCGCCAGTAGCCCTGCTCCTCGTACGGCTTCACGCCCGGCACCTCGTTGGACTGGAAGTCGTAGGCGTACACGCGCCCGGTCGGCACCAGCTCGGGGATGATCGAGCGCCCGAAGTCGTGATCGGTGCTGCGGCGGGCGTCGGCCAGCAGGGCGTCGGTGAGCGCCTGGCGCGAGAAGAGGTAATTGCCCATCGACACCAGCGAGTGCTCGGGATCGTTGGGCATGCCCTTGGGCCGGGCCGGCTTCTCCTCGAAGGCCACCACGCGCCCGCTACGGTCGATCTCGAGGATCCCGAACGGGGTGGCCTCCGCGCGCGGCACCGGCCGGGCCGCCACCGTGACGTCGGCGCCCGACTCCTCGTGGAAGGCCAGCATCTGGTTGATGTCCATCCGGTAGATGTGATCGGCTCCGAAGATGGCCACGACGTCGGGGTTGAAGTCGTCGACCACGTTGAGGTTCTGGAGCACGGCGTCGGCGGTGCCCCGGTACCAGGCCGGCCCGAAGCGCATCTGGGGCGGGACCACCGTGATGAAGTAGTCGGGCAGGATCCCCGAGGTACGCCAGGCCTGGCGCAGGTGCTCGATGAGCGACTGCGACTTGTACTGCACGAGCACGTACAGCGCGGCCATCTCCGAGTTCACGAAGTTGGACAGCACGAAGTCGACGATGCGATAGCGCCCCCCGAACGGCACCGACGGCTTGGAGCGGTCGCGGGTGAGCGGATGCAGCCGCTCGCCCTTGCCGCCGGCCATGATCATTCCGAGGACGCGCGTCCGCCGTCGCACTAGCGCTGGGGGGGCTGGGCCCAGGTGAGGTCCAGGTCGGGAAAGACGAAATCTTCGCGCTCGAGGCGGCGCAGGGTATCGGCGGCCTCGATCGAGAGCGGCTGACCCTGGCGCAGACCGTGGGCCATCTCGCTCAGGCGCTTGAAGTCGGCGTAGTGCTCGGCCACCCGCCGCTCGGCGTAGTCACGGGCGGCGCCGGTGGTGATGAGGAACTGCCAGTCGGAGGCCTGCAGTAGCATCATCTCGCGCGAGGCCTGGTTGAGCACGCGCTTGAGGTCGGCGTCGCCGCCGTCGCCCTTCTTGAGGTGCTCGACCCACTCGCGCTCGACGCTGTACACACGGTCCCACGTCCACTCGGTCTCGGCGTTGAGCCACACGCGGTGGTCGCCGCCCTCGCCCCACGAGCCCTCGGGCAGCTGCAGCGGTCCCTGGGGCGGCACCGCCTCCTGGGCCTGAGCCAGGGTCATCGGTTGCACCCCGGCGCGGGCCATCTCATGCACGACCTGCTCGAGCCACAGCGGGCCCTCGAACCACCAGTGACCGAACAGCTCCGAGTCGTAAGGGGAGCACACCAGCGCCTGACCCCCGTCGCGGGCCAGGTCGAGCGTCTCCTTCACCAGGGCGACGAAGTGGCCGGCCTGCAGCCCCAGCTTCTCGGCCGCAATCTTGGGGTCGTACACCAGCTTGGTGCCGAGGTCGCTGGAGGAGTCGGTGATCCGCCAGAAGCGCAGCCCGCCGGGGTAGTGCTTCTTGTGGAACTCGAGATAGTTGTAGTCGCCGGGGTAACCATGACTACGGCTCCACACCTGGAGCGTGGAGCGCGGGTCACGGATGAAGGCGATGGCGGAGCCGGTGCCACCGCGCGAGGCTACCCGGTACGGCGCGTAGGGCGAGCGCTTCTCACCCACCGGCAGCGGCGCGGCGGTGTGACTCAGGTCGCTCCGGAGGCCGATGAAGTCGCGGTACAGGAAGACCGGCTCGCCGGCCGCCACCAGGTGCGAGTCGGCCACGAAGTACTCGAGGCCATGGGCGGCCAGCATCTCCTCGATGCCCGGCCGCATGCGGCGCTCGCGGCCCCGATCGGATCCGGTCGGCGGCGTCCACTCGTAGCGCGGGCGGTAGGCGCACTCGGGGAGCCAGATGCCCCGCGGCGCTCGCCCGAAGTACCGCGTGTGCGTCTCGACGGCGGCCCGGAGCTGCAGGTGGATGGACTCGTCGCGGGAGAGCAGCGGCAGGTAGCCGTGCGTGGCGGCGCAGGTGATGATCTCCAGATGGCCGCCCCGCTGCAGCTCGGCGAGCGTGCCGACGATGTCGCCGCCGATCCGGCGGTGCAGCTCCCACATCCGCTCGTAGAACTCCTCCCAGAAGTACGTGAGGGCGACGATCGCCTCGTCCCCCTCGCGCTTGAAGTGCTCGCGGCTCTCCAGGCAGGCCCGGCGAACGTTCTCGTAGTAAAACGAGAGCTCTTTCTGGAATTCTGGAGAGGCGAGCTGCTCGGCGAGCACGGGGGAGACGTTGATGGTCCAGCGCGGTGACAGTCCTTCGGCCACCAGCCGGTGGACGGTGTCCAGCAGCGGCAGGTAACACTCGAAGGCGGCCTCGTTCAGCCAGTCGCTGCCATGAGGCCAGCGGCCGTGATTGACCACCATCGGAAGATGGGTGTGGAGGACCAGTGAGAACGGGTAGCTCATCCGCGGGTACCTTTCACGTCGAACCCGACCCTGCTAGGGGCGTGACCAGAGGTCATTGGACCGTATGAAGTCGCTCGGCGCAAGCCTTCATCTGGGCGCCACGCTCAACGAGACGGGCACCACGTTCCGGGTGTGGGCGCCCCGCTGCCAGGCGATCGAGGTCGTCATCGAAGGTCGGCGTCCGGTGCCCCTCGCGCGCCGGGACGACGGGGTGTTCGAGCTGTCCGTTCCGGGAATCGCGGCCGGCATGCGGTATCAGTATCGCCTGGAAGGGCAGCGGTACCGCCCCGATCCGGTCTCTCGGTTCCAGCCGGAGGGCGTGCACGGGCCCTCGATCATCGTGGACTGGCCACGCTTCCCGTGGACCGACCAGGTATTCCGCGGCCACGCCCTGGCCGACCTGGTGTTCTACGAGGTGCACGTGGGCTCCTTTACCGCTTCCGGGACCTTCGAGGCCGTCATCCCGTACCTGGCGCAGCTCGTGGACCTGGGGGTGACCGCGCTGGAGCTGATGCCGGTGGCCGAATTCCCGGGCTCGCGCAACTGGGGCTACGACGGGGTCCACCTGTACGCGCCGCAGTCGACGTACGGCGGGCCCCGGGGCCTCCGCCGCCTGGTCGACGCCGCTCACGGGCTCGGGCTCAGTGTCTTTCTCGACGTCGTCTACAACCACCTCGGGCCAGAGGGCAACTACCTGGCCGAGTTCGGGCCGTACTTCACGGACCGCTACAAGACGCCGTGGGGCAGCGCGATCAACTTCGACGGCCCCGACGCCGCCGGGGTGCGCCGCCACTTCATCGACAATGCGCGCTACTGGGTACGCGAGTTCCACCTCGACGGCTTGCGGCTGGACGCCATCCACTCGATCTTCGACGCCAGCCCGGTGCACGTCCTCACCGAGCTAGCCGAGGGAGCGCGCGAGGAGGCCCGGGGTCTCGACCGGCCCGTCTACCTGATCGCCGAGTCGCACGACAACGATCGCCGCACGGTCCTGCCGGCGGCCGAGGGCGGGCTCGGGCTGGATGCGGTCTGGTCCGACGACTTCCACCATGCCGTCCACTGCCGGCTCACCGGTGAGAAGGGCGGCTACTACGTCGACTTCGCGGGCGGCCGAGGCCTGGCCCGAGCGATGGCCGAGGGCTTCGCCTTCCAGGGGGAAGCCTCTGAATACTTCGCACGGCCGCGGGGCACGCCCAGCGCCGACCTCGGGGGCGAACGCTTCGTGGTCTGCTTGCAGAACCACGATCAGGTCGGCAATCGCGCCCAGGGCGACCGGCTCTCGACCATCGTGTCCTTTCCCGCGACCAAGCTCGCCGCCGCCCTGCTGTTCGCGGCCCCGGCCCTGCCACTGCTGTTCATGGGCGAGGAGTACGGCGAGACCTCGCCCTTCCAGTTCTTCACCTCGTACCTCGACCCCGCTCTGGTCGAGGCTGTCCGCCGGGGGCGGGCAGCGGAGTTCGCCCGCTTCGGCTGGGAGGGCAAGATCCCCGACCCCTCGGAGCCCGCGACCTATCTGCGTTCGCGTCTGAGCCATCCGCTGGCCGGAGCGCCCCGGCATCGGGAGTTGCGCGACTACTATCGCCAGTGGCTGAACCTGCGCCGCACCCACCCGGCACTCGGCGCCCACGGCAAGGAGCGCACGCAGTGCGAGGTGGACGCCGGGGGCAACGTGCTCACGCTGACCCGGCAGGGGCCCGCCGCCGCCGGCATCCGGCTGGTCGCGAACCTCAGCGCCTCGGCGCAGCCCTTCGCGCCGCCCCCGGAGGACTGGCGCGTGCTGATCGACAGCGAGGACAAGCGCTACGCCGGCGGGGGGACGCCGCGACCGCTCGCCCCCTACCAGGCGATCCTGTACGAAGTCGGTCGATAGCAGCCCGGAGCCGACGCTCGAACCGCGTTGCAGAGCGTCGGAGCCGGGTGGTAGCGTTTGCCGTGCCCGCGCGCCCCGTCCTCGACCCGATCGATCACCTCCTCGCGCTCGACCCCGGCCGCCGCGGGATCTCGGGGTTCTTCGTGCCGGGTGGCGCTCTGGGAGCGGCGCGGGCGCTGGCCGGCGCCGGGTCCGTGCTGATCGTCACCGGCTTCGTCGTCGCCGAGGGCCGGCCGGAGACTGACGGCCCGCCGGGGGCGGCGGTGCTGGGGCGCGCGCTGCGACGGCTGGGAGCGCGCGTGCGCTACACCAGCGATCCCGCTGTGCTGCCCACGCTCGAGGCCTCGCTGCGCGCGCTCGACGAGCCGCTCGAGGTCTTCGCGTACCCGGAAGGGCCGGACGCGGCCGCCCTGGTGCTGGAGCGCGAGGCTCCGACCCACCTGGTCGCCATCGAGCGGCCGGGCCGGGGGCGTGGCGGCGACTATCTGAACGCGCGCGGACTGTCGGTGGCGGCGTGGAACCGTCCGCTGGACGAGATGTTCCTGCGGCCCGGGCGTGTCGGCGGCCGGCGCCGGGTGACGATCGGCGTCGGGGATGGCGGCAACGAGATCGGCATGGGCCGGGTTCGGGAGCGGCTGGCGGGCGAGGGCGAGCTGATCGCGCGCATCGCCTCGGTGGTGTCGGTCGACCACCTGGTCGTGGCCGGCGTCTCCAACTGGGGTGCCTACGGCATCGTGGCCCAGCTCGGCCGGCTCACCGGGCAGCGCCTGCTGCACACGCCGGCCGAGGAACGCGTGCTGATCGACGCCTGCGTGAAGGCTGGCGCCGTCGACGGGCTCACCCGCCGCCCGGAGCCCACCGTGGACGCGCTCGACGCCGACACCCACGCGGCCGTCGTCGCATTGCTCGGGGTATCATGGGGCGACCTGGCGACACGAGGAGAGCGGCCATGAGCGTGCAGGACGAATACCGCGCGAAGCATCCCAAGTCGGCCGCCCTGGCCGAGCAGGCGCGCCGGGCGATCCCCGGCGGCATCACCCACGACATCCGTCACCTGATGCCGTACCCCGTGTACATCGAGCGTGCCGCCGCCAGCCGCAAGTGGGACGTCGACGGCCACGAGTATGTCGACTACTGGATGGGCCACGGCTCCCTCTTCCTGGGCCACTGCCACCCGGCCGCCGTCCGCGCAGTGCAGGAGCAGATGGCCCGCGGCACCCACATGGGCGCCTGTCACAGCTGCCGAGGTGCGGTGGGCGGAGCTGGTCAACCAGCTCATCCCGTGCGGCGAGCTGACGCGCTTCACGATGTCCGGCACCGAGGCCACGCACCTGGCCATGCGGGTGGCCCGCGCCTATACCGGCCGGTCCAAGATCTTGAAGCTGGCCGGCCACTTCCACGGCTGGCACGACGGCGCGGTGGTGGCGGTGAGCCCGCCCTACGACGCCCCGTGGTCGGCCGGCGTCCCTCAGGCCACCATGGATCAGGTGATCGTGTGCCCCCCCAACGACAGCAAGGCGGTCGAGGTGGCGTTCGAGCGCGGCGACATCGCCGGCGTGATCCTGGAGCCGGCCGGCGGCAACTCCGGCACGACACCAACGATCCCGGGCTACCTCGCCGAGCTGCGGGCGCTGGCCACGCGCCACAACGTCGTGCTGATCTTCGACGAGGTCATCACCGGCTTCCGGTACTCGCCCGGCGGTGCCCAGCAGTACTACAACGTCACCCCCGACCTCACGACGCTGGCCAAGATCGTCGCCGGTGGCCTGCCGGGCGGTGCCCTGACCGGCAAGCGCGAGATCATGTCGATGATCGCCTTCCGCGGCGACCCCGACTGGGATCGCAGCCAGCGCGTGGCCCACGCCGGCACGTTCAACGCCAACCCGCTGTCGGCCGCCGCCGGCATCGCCACCCTGGAACTGTGCGCGGACGCCTCCCTGCAGGCGCGTGCGAACAAGACGGGTGAGGAGCTTCGTCGGGCCCTGGCCGAGGTCATGAAGAAGGTCGGCGTGCCCGGCACCTGCTTCGGCGAGGCGTCGATCTTCCACGTCTCGTTCGAGGGCCGGCCGGGGCTGGCCGGCTTCGATCGCCCGCGCCGGGGCGCGCTGTACCAGGCGCTGCGCTGCGCCCTGCTCAACAACGGGGTGGACTGCTCGGCCTTCCACGGCTGGATCTCGGCCATGCACACGGAGGCCGACGTCGAGCGCACGGTGCAGGGCTACGAGCGCGCGTTTCAGTCGATGGCCGCCGACGGCGCGTTCAACGGCCTGTGATCACTCGCCGCGCCGCCCTGGCGGCGCTGGTCCTCTCACTGGGCGGCTGCGTGCACTACCCGAGCGTCGTGGACGTGGGGGGCGTGCGCATCCGCACCGAGGCCGGTCGCGCGGTGCCCGAGGGGGATCGCGCCCTCGTGTTCTTCGAGGTCGTGAGCACCGGAAAGTTCGGCGATGTCGTTCTCGGGGTCACCACCCCCGTGGCCAGCCAGGCTCAGCTCGTCGACGCCGCGGGGACTCCGGTGACGAAGTTCGAGGTCCCCGGCGCCACCACCGTGAAGTTCACGCCGGACGGCTTGCACGTGGTCCTGACCGGTCTGCAGCGCCGGCTGATCCCCCGCGAGACCTTCATCGTCACGCTGCAGTTCGACAAGTCGGGCGGCATCGGCATCGTCACCGTCGTCGAGTAGCGCCTCGCGCCGCCCGGCGCGAGCTGGGTAAACCTTTTCCTATAGCGCTTGGCACTCGACTCTTCTGCATTGCGGAGCGCTACAATGTGACCGCGCCCAGCATGAGCACCGAGCGATCCGACCTCGCTACCGATCCGGCTACAGCGTGGCTCACCGGCGGGGGCGAGATGGGCGAGCGCATCCGGACCTTCGACTGGACCGCCACGCCGCTCGGCCCCGCCACGTCCTGGCCCCAGAGCCTGCGCAGCGCCGTCAGCATCCTGCTTCCGTCCAAGGCGCAGATCTGCCTGTTCTGGGGACCGGAGCTGATCAAGCTCTACAACGACGCCTACATTCCGGTGCTGGGCCGCAAGCATCCCGATTTCCTCGGCCGGCCGGCCCGCGAGGTGTGGAGCGAGATCTGGGACGTGCTGGGCCCGCTGCTGGGCGGGGTCATCGCGACCGGCGAGGCTTTCCGGGCCACCGATCACCTGTTCTATCTCAACCGCCGCGGGTTCCCCGAGGAGACGTTCTTCGACGTCTCCTACGATCCGGTGCGCGACGAGACCGGCAAGGTGGGCGGCGTGTTCTGCATCGTGGGCGAGACCACCGGCCGGGTGCAGAGCGAGCGGCGGCTGCGGACGCTGCGCGACCTGGGCCGCGCCAAGGAGGGACGGTCGGCGGCGGAAGCGTGTCGCCTGGCGCTGACCGCGCTGGCGGCCAATCGTGAGGACATTCCGTTCGTCAGTCTCCATCTCCTCGAGCCCGGGGCAACGATCGCCCGTGGCCTCGGGGCCGTCGGTGTTCCTGACGGAGGCGCGCTGAGCCCGGCCGCCATCGACCTGGCCGATCCTCGCTGGGGCTTCGCCCGTGTCGCCCAGAGCGGCGAGCCGCTCGTCCTCGACGCGCTGCCGGCCAATGCCACGGCCGAGCTTCCCGAGACGGCGGCGGCCGAGCGGACACTGGTCTACCCGATCCTGCGCGGCGGGCAGTGCGCGGGCTTCGCCATCGCCGGCACCAGCCGCTTCCTCTCGCTGCACGGCGACTATCGCGACTTCTTCGACCTCGTCGCCGCCCAGATCGGGGCGGCGGTGTCGCATGCCTCCTCCTACGAGGAAGAACGCAAGCGCGCCGAGGCCCTGGCCGAGCTCGACCGGGCCAAGACGCAGTTCTTCAGCAACGTGAGCCACGAGTTCCGGACCCCGCTGACCCTGATGCTGGGGCCGCTCGAGGATCTGCTGGCGCGGGGGCCAGCGACCGTGGGCCTCGACGATCACGCCACGCTGACGGTCGTCCATCGCAACGGCCAGCGGCTGCTCCGACTGGTCAACGCGCTGCTCGATTTCTCGAGAATCCAGGCGGGCCGGAACGAGGCCGTGTACGAGCCGACCGACCTCGCCGCTCTCACGGCCGATCTGGCCAGCGTCTTCCGCTCCGCCGTCGAGCAGGCCGGGCTGACCTTCGCCGTCGGCGGCGCCGCCGGACTGGAGCCGATCTACGTCGATCGCGCGATGTGGGAGACGATCGTCCTCAACCTGCTGTCCAACGCCTTCAAGTTCACGTTCGAGGGCGGCATCACCGCCGAGCTGGAGGACCGGGGCGACGCGGTCGCGCTGATCGTGCGCGACACCGGCATCGGCATCGCGGCCAGCGAGATCGGCCGCTTGTTCGAGCGCTTCCACCGTATCGAAGGCGTGCGGGCCCGCACCCACGAGGGCTCCGGCATCGGCCTGGCGCTGGTCCAGGAGCTCGTGCAGCTGCACGGCGGGACGGTCCGGGCCGAGAGCCAGCCGGGTCAGGGGACCGTGTTCGTGGTGACGCTGCCCAAGGGACGCGGACATCTGCCGGCCGAGCGGATCGGCACCGGCGCGGCGAGGGTGTCGCCCCCCGCGCGCGGCCTGTCGTTCCTGGAGGAGGCGCTGCGGTGGCTGCCCGACGATCGGGCGGCGGACGGAGCGCTCGCCGGCCCCGCGGAGCCTGCGCCCACCGGTGCCCCCGACAGTGGGCGCCGGGCCCGCGTCGTGGTGGCCGACGACAACGCGGACATGCGCCAGTACGTCGCGCGCCTGCTCCGCGGGCGCTGGGACGTCGAGGTGGTCGGCGACGGCCACGCGGCGCTGGCGTCGATCCGCGCGCGCGGGGCCGACCTGGTGCTGACCGACGTCATGATGCCCGGTCTCGACGGCTTCGAGCTCCTGCGGGCCCTGCGTGCCGATCCGGCCACGCGCGGCATCCCGGTCGTCCTGCTCTCGGCGCGCGCGGGTGAGGAGTCGCGCGTCGAGGGGTTGCGGGCCGGCGCCGACGACTACGTGATCAAGCCGTTCTCCGCGCGGGAGCTGGTCGCGCGGGTGGAGGCGCACCTCAAGCTGAAGGCGCTGCGGGAGGCCGGCGAGGCCGAGCGCCAGGTGCTCCTCGACCGCGAGCAGGCGGCGCGGCGGGAGGCGGAGGAGAGGACCGAGACCGTCGAGACGATCAACCGCATCGGCCAGCGCCTGGCCGCCGAGACGGAGCTCACCCCGCTCGTGCAGGCGTTCACCGACGAGGCCACGAAGCTGGCCGGCGCCCGGTTCGGCGCCTTCTACAACGTGAGCGACGAGCACGGTGAGTCGTACACGCTCTACGCGACCGCCGGGGTGCCCCGGGAGGAGTTCGAGAAGTTCCCGCTGCCGCGCAACACCGAGCTGTTCGGGCCCACGTTCCGCGGCGAGGGCCTCATCCGCCTGGACGACGTGACGCAGGACCCGCGATACGGCCAGAACACGCCCCAGTTCGGCCTGCCGCGCGGCCAGTTGGCGGTGACGAGCTACATGGCGGTCCCGGTCGTCTCCCGCACCGGCGCCGTGATCGGCGGGCTTGTCCTGGGCCACGAGAAGCCGGCGATGTTCCCGGAGCGGCTGGAGCCCATCATGGTCGGGGTGGCGGCCCAGCTCGCCATCGCCATCGACAACGCCCGGCTGCTCGACAAGGAGCAGCGAGCGCGGGCCGCCGCCGAGGCGGCCAGCCGGGCCAAGGACGAGTTCCTGGCCGTGCTGTCCCACGAGCTCCGCACGCCGCTCAACGCCGTCTACGGCTGGGCCCGGATGCTCCGTTCCGGCGAGATCGAGGGGGCGGCAGTGACACGGGCGCTCGACGTGATCATGCGCAACGCCAACGCCCAGGTGCAGCTCATCGACGACATGCTGGACGTCTCCCGCATCGTCACCGGCAAGATGCGGCTGGACGTCCGTCCCGTCGATCTCAAGACGGTCGTCGAGGCTGCCCTCGACGTGGTGCGCCCGGCCGCCGAGGCCAAGGAGCTCCGCCTGCAGGCCGTCCTGGACCCGCAGGCCGTCGGGATCACCGGCGACCCCGATCGCCTCCAGCAGGTCGTCTGGAATTTACTGATCAACGCGGTCAAGTTCACGCCGAAGGGTGGCCGCGTGCAGGTCCATGTGCAGCGCGTGAGCTCCCACGTCGAGATCATCGTGAGCGACAGCGGGCAGGGGATGCCGCCCGACGTGCTTCCCCACGTGTTCGAGCGATTCCAGCAGGGCGACAGCACCTCCACGCGCCGCCACACCGGCCTCGGCCTGGGCCTCGCCCTCGTGCGCCACCTGGTCGAGCTGCACGGCGGCACCGTCGAGGCCTCCAGCGCCGGAGAGGGCCAGGGCTCGACGTTCACCGTGAAGATTCCGGTCGCCATCACCCGCGAAGAGCCGGCGCCTTCTCGGGGACGCGTACATCCGACGGCGGCAATGATGGTCTCGACGCTGGGACCGACGCTCCGGGGCCTGCGGATCCTGGTGGTGGACGACGACCGCGATGGCCTGGATCTGGTGACCGCGATGCTCGTCAACGCGGGCGCCGAGGTCCGGCCGTGCAGCTCGGCCGCCGAGGCATTCGCCGCCGTGCAGGCGTGGCGCCCTGACGTCCTGGTCTCCGACATCGAGATGCCCGGCGAGGACGGCTACGCGCTGATCCGCCAGGTGCGCGGGCTGGCCGACACCAAGGTCGCGCGAACCCCGGCCGTCGCGCTCACGGCCTACGGCCGCGTCGAGGACCGGCTACGCACGCTGTCGGCCGGCTACAGCATGCACGTGCCGAAGCCGGTCGACCCTGCCGAACTGGCGACCGTCGTGGCCAGCCTGGCCGGCCGCACCTAGACGCCACCGGCCCGCTCTGGTATCCTCGCGTCTCGTCCTTCCTGGTCTGGGCAGGTAGCTCAGTTGGTAGAGCACAGGACTGAAAATCCTGGTGTCGGCGGTTCAATCCCGTCCCTGCCCACCATTTTTTCAGATAGTTTTCACACATCTACATTTCGTCCAGAATCAATTTGTGCCCGAACTGTGCCCGACTCGGAGTCACTCTGGAGCACTCCAGAGCACATCGAGGACGGCTCTGTGTTACTCAGGCTTTACCTTGGAATTGCCGTCGAGAGTGGCAGGGTAGATCCGGCCTTCGCGTCGTCTTGACGTTCTGTCGCCGTTGCGGCTAGATTCGGTCCATTCCCGGGGGCGCCCCCCTTCGGGGGCCGACCCCGGGGCGCGCGAACGGGGAGGCGCAGCGCCTTCGAGAGCAATCGATGGAGGGCCGGAAGATGAATGTCACTCGTCGGCACCTGGTGGCTACTGGCGCGCTCGCGCTCGGCGGCCTGACCCTGATGCGGAGCTCCCCGGCGGTCGCCCAGTCCGCCGACGAGGCGGGCGTCGCGAAGGCGGTCGAGGCGCTCAGGCAGGCAACGCTGGGTCAGCAGAGGGGCCAGCTCGAGGAGTTGTGCCACGCACAGCTGGCCTATGGCCACTCGGATGGCCGTGTCGAGACCAAGGCGCAGTTCATCGAGGGCGTCATGACCCGGAAGGCGACCGTCAAGGCGCTCACCCTCTCGGACCACGTCATCACCGTCGTGGGCGTTAACGCGATCGCGCGCCATGACTGGACGTCCGAGAGCGAGCTGGACGGCAAGGCCACGACCACCAAGATTAAGGTGATGCAGGTCTGGCTCAAGGACGGCGGGGCCTGGAAGCTCCTAGCCCGGCAGGCGGCCAGGCCACCGCAGCCGGCGTAACCGGGCGGAAGTAGCCGTTTCGACCACCATGCACAACGAGGGGTTAGCGGACGTTTAAGCCGCTAACCCCTCTTGTTTGTCCAGACTTCGCCCATGAATTCTGGTGGGTCGACGGACGCTCCCTACTCGCCGCGCCCCCGGTACAGGCACGAATTCTGCCTGGCGCGAGGAGTGCTCCCTCCCGGTCGTCTCACTCGCGCACGTCCTGGATCACCTCGCTGTCCAGCGAAGGCAGCCTGATCTTCAGGAGACGCCGCGGCCCGATCGCCTGTCGCAGCAGACCGAGCACGCGGTGGAACTCGGGGTGCCCGGTGGGCAGGCGATAGAGCCGCGGCGACTCCAGGAAGAGCACCTCCACAAACGCCTCTTCCGGGCGCGACCGGATGTGCGCGACCGTCATCTCACGCACGATGCCGGACACGTCCCCCATCGATTTCGGCTGCACACTGGTCGACTCCCGTGATCATGGGCACGTGACGAGATTCTTGTAGTTGTTCAGCGTGGTGTTGGTGGACGTGTAGGCCGGGTCGGTCGTGAACGAGGTGCCAGCATAGTTGGCCGGAGTATAGGCCGTCCACGGCTGAATGGAGTACATCGAGACCCGGGCGTTGGGTCCGCACGTCGCATTCTCCTGAGCCGAGAGCCAGGTGCTGAGCAGGACGGGCTTGTTGAACATGCTGGGGTCGATGACCATGCCCAGCACGATGCTGAAGCGCCCCAGCCGGAGGCGGACCCGCAGGAAGGGGGCCACGTGAAACCACCAGGCGACGCAGCAGCCTCCCCACTTGTCGGCGCGTACGCGCAAGGTGTCCGACCCCTGGTTGGCAAAGCTGAAGACCTTCTCCACGCAGTAGCCGTATCGACTGTCGATGATCTTCCGCATCTGATGGGCCCGCGCGTGGCAGCCATCGCGCACGTACTGAAACGGGATGCACGGCGGAACGGTCGGCGCCCCCAGGTGGCACGACTGGGCCGCGCAGAAATCAAAGATCTGCTTGGCCTTGCTGTAGCTGGGGACGATCCGCCGGCACAGTCGGAAGACCCGGGCCCGCAGGTGATGGTCGACGATGTTGAAGATCGATGGGTCGAGCTTCGAGACGTCGATGCGGAGCGTCCGCTCGGGCTTCTCCAGGAGCGTGCGGTAGCGCCGGAACTCCTCGAGCTCGGTCGCCGACGGCGTGGTGACGCGCCGGATGAGATCGCGGCGGGCGTCGAGGACGACCTTCACGGGCGCCCGCCTGCGCGCCGCGGTCCGCAGGTCGCTGGTCAGCGTGGTCCGGGCGCGACCCGTGACCGCGAGCGTGAAGATGCGCTGATACTCGTGGAAGAGGACCTCGACCGACTCCGCGCGGCGGGGCTGCCGTATGGCGGCAACCGTGACCAGTCCGGTCTCTCGTGTCGATGGCATCGCGCACCTCCTGCAGCGGGGTGTCAGCGAAGGGCTTCATCAGGAAGGCCGGGTCTAGACGATCACCTCGCGCGCGACTCCTCGCATGTCCATCTCGAAGAGCATAGGCGGTATAACGGCCCAGCTGACAGAACCTCCGGAACCATTGATCACGAGGGGTAAGCTGACGCAGAAATCGCCAACCGCGAAATGGGATGCGATTTTGGCTGGAGCGGGTCGAAGGTGAGATCCGCAGCTTCAGGTGACCCATCGGCAACCAAGGATTGTGCCCAAAGTGTGCCCAACTCGGGCTCACTCGAGCGCTTTCTGGATCATTCCTGACTACGATGAGCGACTGAGATCGATGTTCGGTGACGAGCCTTTACGCGTACTTCCACGCATCATGTTCTAGACCTGAAAATCCTGGTGTCGGCGGTTCAATCCCGTCCCTGCCCACCATTTCTTTCGCATACTTCCCCGTCGCCGCTGTGGTGTCCTGAAAGTCACTTTGCCCAGAACTTGGCCCACCCGTGCGAGCGGCGAGCTTGTCAGACGCCTCCCGAAGGTCCCGCTCGGAGACGATGTCGTACCGATCAAAGACGGACCGCGTCCGGTGCCCGGTCATCCGCATCGCGATCGTCTCGGTCACGCCAGCCCGAGTCAGGTTCCTGACCGCTGTCCGTCGAAAGTCGTGAGGCAGGCGTGGCGTCGCAATCCGCCGGGGCTTCTGAGACACCAGCGTACCGAGCCCCGCGGCTAGGGCCGCGTTCACTGAGGCTCGGGTTCCGGCCGCCGACGCCCAGCGACTCTTGGACGCCTATGCCGACGCTGGTATTGAGCTCGGGCGATACCGGGCCATAGATGCTGACGGTGCCGAGCGGATGCTGCGTCAGCGGTGGGGAAACGACTACAACGCCAACATGGGACTTGTCGCCGCGGGACTGAAGAAACGCGGCGGTCCTGACGGTGCCGTCGGTCACTATCTCGACGCCACTGGGCTAGGCAACGCCCCGGCCATCCTCCTAACGCTGGCGCAGCACGGTCGCGGAACCCTGTCTATGGACAAGACCGCAGCGGTCCAACGCCATGGCGAGTTGATGAAGTCCGACGCATTCAAGCGAGGCGATCGGGAGACCGTGGCCGAGGTTCGCACACTCGCGCCGATCGTCTATGGCAAGGGGCCTTAGACAGCGCCGGCCTGATCGGCAGCCAAGCGCCGGATGCTGTCGAGTTGACTCCCGGCCGGCGTCTGCCCCACCATCCCCGGCATGGACCGCCGCCGCTTCCTGCTGACCTCACTGGCTGGGGCCCTCGCCGCGCCGGTCGCAGCAGGGGCCCAGCAGGCGGCCAAGATCGCTCGAACAGGCTATCTGACGGTGGACAACCCGTCCGTGACTCCCCACCACCCAGAGGCCTTCCGTCAAGAACTGCGTGATCTCGGTTACGTCGAGGGTAGAAATCTGGCGATCGAATACCGATCTGTGTCTGGAACAGCTCAAGCAGGCCGTTCCTGGGGTCAGACGGGTCGCTGCCCTCTGGCAGCCAAGTGGCCAGGACGAACGCACGGAAACGGAAAAGGACATGCTGAAGGAACTAGAAGTCACGGCACGGGCGCTGGGGGTGCGACTAGACGCGCGCGACATCGCGGGGCGGGCCGGTTGCCGTTCGGCGAGGCGCTCGCGGTGCCGCTCGGTGGGGCGATGACGAGCCTGCCGCTCACGCTGCAGGGATCGCAGGGCTGATGGATGAAGGACGTCGATCGGCCGCCTGACGAGGCGACGCGCGAAGTCGACGACTGCGCGCTCGGCGTGCGCGCGGAACGAGACACCCGTCGCGCGAAACTCGAGCGGATCGCGGTCCTCGGGGCCGGTGGCTTCATCGGCTCGCACCTCGCGCCGGCGCTCGCGGCACGCGGCTGCGTGGTCGACGCGGTCGACGTGACGTTCTCCAAGCTGGGGCCCACCGACGGGCGCGTCCGTCGCATCCAGGCCCGCATCGACCGGTCGGGGCTGCTCGAGGAGCTCGTCGAGCGTTGCGACGTCGTCCTGTCCCTGACCGCGCTCTGCAACCCGGCGCTCTACAATACGCGCCCGCTGGAGGTCATCGACGCGAGCTACACCGACCTCGTACCGCTCGTGAAGCTTTGCACGGCGCGGAATAAGTGGCTCATTCACTTCTCGACGTGCGAGGTGTACGGCCGCGCCGCCCACGACGGCGACGGGCTGCCGACCGCGCGCATGACCGAGGATGGATCGGCGTTGTGGCTCGGCCCCGTTCACCGCGAGCGCTGGAGCTACGCCTGTGCCAAGCAGCTTCTCGAGCGGGTCATCTTCGCGTGCGGTCGCCACCACGGTCTGCCCTTTACCATCGTGCGGCCGTTCAACGTGATCGGCCCGCGCATGGACTTCCTGCCCGACATCGACGGCGAAGGCCTGCCGCGCGTCCTGGCCGCGTTCATGAGCGCGCTCATGCGAGGCGAGCCTCTCCCGCTGGTCGATGGCGGCCGGCAGCGCCGCTCGTTCATTTTCATCGACGACTTCATCGAGGGAGTGTTGCGCATCGTCGACCAGCGGCCCGCCGCCGAGGGGGAGATCTTCAACCTCGGCAACCCCACGAACAATGTCACCATCGCCGAGCTGGCGGCGCTGCTCGGTCGCGCCTACGGCGCGCAGGTTTCGGGCGCCATTTTGCGCACACGCGTGGTCAGCGCGGAGGAGCTTTACGGCGCGGGCTACGACGACTCGGAGGAGCGGGTGCCGGATATCGCCAAGGCCGAGGAGCGTCTCGGCTTTCGCCCGCGCACGACGCTCCTGGAGATGCTGCCCGCGATCGTCGCCGACTACGTCGAGCGCTACGCTCCGCTCATCGCGGCGCGGGCCCGGTCAGCGCCGCGATGAAGCTGGTCGTCGTCACGCCGGCTTACAACGCCGCCCGACACGTGCGCGGCGTCGTCGATCGGCTACTGCAGGCGTCGCTGCCCGGCCTGGCCCGGATCGTGCTCGTGGACGACGGCAGCCTCGACGAAACTCTCGCGCTGTTTAGCGCGCTCGCGGCTGAACGACCGGAGATCACGGTCGTGCGGCGCGCTTCCAACGGTGGATATGGCGCCGCGATGAAGGATGGCCTCGCGGCGGCGATCGGCGCGGGCGCCGAGATCGTGGCCTGCGTGCACGCCGACGGACAGTACAGCCCAGAGGTACTGGGAGCGCTCGTGGCGGAGCTGCGCGGGCGTGGCCTGGATCTGCTGCAAGGCTCGCGAATCGCCTCGGGCACTGCGCTGACGGGCGGGATGCCGATCTACAAGTATGCCGCCAACGCTGTCCTCAATGTGCTTGAGAATGCGACGCTGCGGCTCTGCCTGACCGACTACCACAGCGGCTACATCATCTACGGCCCTCGCGCGCTTGAGCGCATCGCCTTTCCGTGCCTGAGCGACAGCTTCGACTTCGATCTCGAGGTGATCGCGTCGGCGCGAGCGGCCGGCCTCGCTGTCGGGGAAGCGCCCATCCCCACCCACTATGGCGACGAGATCTCGCACCTGCAGCCGGTGACCTACGGTCTCCGCGTGCTGCGCGTGCTCTGGAGGTACAGTCGAGGCCGCTATGATCCGCCGTGAACCGTCTGCTTCGATCGCGTGTCGCCCACGCCACTTCTCGTACGGGCGGGTGAGGTGACGGCAAGCGCCGCCGTCGACTTTCGGATCCTCTCTGAAGCCCGCACCGCCTTCGAAGACGAACGTGTCGTGTATCGCGAGGCCGCCGTGTGAGCGGGCGACTCGCCCGGGAGATTTTCGGCGTGCTCGGCGGCGCGCTTCTCGTCGTCGCGCTGCTGCTCCGCTGGGACGGCCCCGAGCGCGATCTGCGGGGAGACCAGCAGTGGGGTAACCTGATCGCGCTCAAGCATCTCCAGCCCGACGCGCTGCCCGGCGACGTTTTCTACGGTCGGGCCTATTACCGCGGCTTCAATCCAGCGTTCTTCGCACTGCAGGCGTGGGTCGCACGGGTGACGGGCGCCGACGTCGAGGAGGCGCTGCTGCTGCTGGCCTGGCCCATCGGGGTACTGTTTCTGATCGGCCACTACACGCTCTTCCGGTCCCTAACCGGGAGCTGGCAAGCCGCCGCGCTGGGCGCCCTCTCGGCGATGGCCGTTCGCCACTCCCTCGGCGGCGAGTATTGGGGCTTTGGAGGGCTTCGTGACGCTTTGCCCCGGGTCATTGCGTCAGGATTGACACCTCTCCTGCTTCTCGTGTTTCTCCGCCTGCGCGGACGCCCGTTCTTCGCCGGCTACTTCTTCTTGGTCGGTCTGGCCGCGAATCTCCATCCGGTCTCGGGGCTTCACTTGGCCCAGATCACCGCGGTCGCGCATCTGTGGCTGAGCCGCTTCCAGCTCCCAGCCTGGAGGGACGTTCTCGTGGGAATCCCTATCTTCGTAGCCGGCGCGCTGCCGTTCATCTTGTGCTACGTCCCCGCCCAGGAGCCCCTGACGGATCCGGCGCTCCTGCCGGCCGTGCGGGAGGCGCTCCATTATCGCTATCAGTACCTGCTCTTTCCGCTCGATCCGAGCGCGGTGACCAGCGTCGTCTTTCACGCGGCGCTCCCGGCCGTCGTGCTGCTGTGGGTGGCTTGCCGAGGCGAAACGCCGGAGCACTTTCGAGCGCTCGTTGTCACCGGGGTAGCCGCGCTGGCGGTGGGCGTGGGCGGCATCGCCGCCATCCAAGAGATCGGCGCGCTGTCGGGCACGCCGTACGTGGACATCCACCAGCTCCGCGCCACCCGCTTCATGTATCCGGTGCTGCTTGCCTCCTTCCCGCTCGCCTACGCCGGCTTGCTGCGCATGCGGAGCCCGCAAGCGTGGCTCCTGCTCACCGCTCTGGTGATCCTGTCCGTCGTCCCGCCCGGCAGCGTGATCCACGCTGTCTCCGCGGAGCGGCGCGAGGCGGTCAAGCGCGCGTTGGGTATGCCCGTGAGCGCGGCAAGCTCCACGTCAGCCCGACCGGCGGGGGGCGAAGAATCCCCGAGCGTGGAGGCGGAGCAACGCCTCTGGGGATTCGCTATGCAGCACACGGAGCCGAACGGGCTCGTGTTCACCGATTCCTTCGCCTTCCGCTACAAGACGCGACGGCCGATCACCGGCTCCTTCAAGGACGGGATCATCATCGCCGGAACCCGGCCGTTCTATTGGTGGTACGTGTACATGCGCGACATCGAGGACTGCCGGCTCCGGCGTGGCGAAACCTGCTGGTTCGCCCTCGCCGAGAAGTACGACGCCCACTACGCGGTCGTGGATCCGCAGCTGGATCGAGCCGCCCCGGCGGACAGTCGCTGGACACGGGTCTGGTCAGAGCCCGGCTGGAGTCTCTGGCGCCGCGGCCCGAGCGGGTGATGGAGCACCGTCTCGGTAGCATACCGGTTCGCCGCAGTGGTGAGATCGCGACGGGTGTGACTCGCGGACGGCTGGCGTGCGCGTCGAGCGCCTGAGCCTGCTCTTGAGGGATGCCTGACGGCCAGCATGTTCCACGATGCGAAAGCGCCGCACGGTGACCGCCCCTGGCAACCGCCCGAATCGTCTGGTCGCGGCAATTCACCACAGGGCGCATTGATAACTCTCTGACCACCCGGGGCTACCGTCGCCCCGGCGACGCCCGGCGCGATTCGCAGGAGGATCAGCATGAAATGTCTCTGGTTCCGGCACGAAAACGGGGGGTCATCATCGCGACTCTCCATGATCAGGTCGCCAAGACCAGAACGTCGACCATCGACGGTGCACAGAATCTCATCCAGCCGGCGGCGAGCATACTGCGGCTGCTCGCCGGGATGGTCGCCTCCGACCCCTCCCTCTTTAGAACTGAGCGGAGCCGGGAGTCGCTATATCGCGCGCTGACCTCCGCCGAGCTTGTCAACGCGGTCTACGTGACTGTAGAGGGCGGCTATCATCGCGTCGTCACGCGGATGGACGAGAATCGCCGCCGCTCCGAGCTGAAGATCCCTCCGACCGCGCTCGCGCTCTGGTACTCGAGCTATATCGACGCGTTCTCCGCGCTAGCGCACCGTCGTCGCCACCGGGTCTTTTTCGACACAGGGCCGCACCTCGTCGGCCAATACGCCGTCGAGCCCACGGTGGAGAGCCGAACCCTGCCCTCCTACAAGGCGGCCAAGGGGAGGGGATCGCTGACGGCGACGGACCTGTCGATCAATCCAGATACCGGGTTCCCGGCACCGGGACTTTAGATTTTCTGTCCGACGGCGTCTTGGGGCGGGGGCATCCCTCTGGACAGGCACCCTGCTCCGGCAGAGAATCCCGTGACACGCTGGTTGTCCACGCTGTGCCGGGGGTAACGGCGGGAGCCGGGGGATGGAGGTCTGAGATTGGGTGTTTCCGTCGAGCAGCGCCCATCAGGGGGCAGGCCGGCTTCCTCGACCATGAGGAGACCGTGAAGGGCAAGACGCTCTTCGTGCGCGAAGTCTATCCGCGGCTCAAGGAACTGCCGGAGAGTGGGTGAGCGATGACCAAGCCCAAGATCGCCGTCTTCTCGGGACCCACGGCCACGATTCAGAACTCGGAGCCACTGGTCACCAGCAACAAGGCTCGCGCCCGGCACGGTCTGCCCTTGCGCCTGAATCCCGACGGCAGCCCGATGCGCTTTGACGCACTCCGGCCGCAGCGGCTGGCCGCGCCGGTCACCCTGTACGTCGAGCAGTTCAGCGCGCACCCGCTGGAGGGGGACGCCGCCGAGCTCTACGGCCCCCCCGACGGTTACCTCGACGCGTCGGGCGCGTTCCATCGCGCGCGCCAGGGACCGGACGACGTCGGCGTCTACGAGGTCACGCTGCGTCCGGAAGACGGCTTGTATCCGCTTCCATACATGGCTCGCCAGGCCGACGGTCAGGCGTGGGAAGGCGACGGCGTGGCGCCTCAGGCGCCGGCTGAACGGTCTCGCCAGCCGTTCTATCCCGACGGGTCACGGCTGTTCGAGGAGATCGACCGGCTGGGCATCGACGAGGACGGCGTCGCGAACATGCTGTCCTCGAAGGCCGAGTTCGAGTTCCATCGCGCCGCGCCGTCCGCCGGCTACAAGAAGGGCCTGCCAGCTTCGGCGCGGACGGACGTCGGGACCGGCGACATCGCGCCGGAGGCGCACGGCCGCGATTTCTTTCCGTATCGCCCGATCCACCTGCGCGCGGAGCCGCCGATGGCGACCCTGGCGCGCCTGACGAACGTCGTGCAGCGAGCGCTCACGAGCGGGCGGTACGCCGGCGCCATCTGGCTCGAGGGCAGCCCGAACGTGGAGGAGACGACCTACTGGCTCAACCTCCTCATCGACACGCCCGTCCCCGTCGTCGGCAACGCCTCGCAGCGGCCGCACGGCGCGGCCAGCAACGACGGCGACCGCAACATCGTCGACTCGGTGGACTACATCGTGTCGCGGATCTGGGCGGGCGCGGACGGCCGCGACTCCGTCGGCGCCGTCGTCATTCAGGACGAGCAGATCTTCACCGCGCGCGATGTGCAGAAGGCCGACGCGCGGCCCGGCGGTTATGTCGCCACCGGCGGCCACGGCGGCATCGTGGGCTCGATGGGCCAGCCCGGACCGCCGGTCCTGACGTTCCGTCCGGTCAAGCGGCACACATACACGTCGTCGGTGAGGCTATCGGAGCTTCCCAAGACCGTCGAAGGCACGCGCCGAGCCGGTGGCCAGATCGGCTGGGTCACCGTCGACGTCAAGGACGCGGACGGCGGCCTCGTGCTCACCGCGATCCCCAAGGTCACGATCGTCAAGCACGGGCGGTACATCCCCGACGATTCGTCGGGCGACGCTGCGGCCGAGGTCGACATCCTCGCCCGCATCGACAAGAACCTGCGAGAAGCGCCGCTGGCCGGCTTCGTCGCCGAGGGTTCGGCGCCGTTCGGCTCCGTGCCCAACGCAATGGAAGCCGCGCTCCGGCGCGCGACGTTCAGCGGGATGCCGATCGTGAAGGTCGGGCGCGGAAACGCGGAAGGCATGGTCGATCCCGCCCGCTCGCCGCTGGCCATCGCCGGCAGCAACCTCACCGCCACCAAGGCCCGGTTGTTATTGATGGCGTGCCTGATGAAGCTCGGGAGCATGCCGCCGGCCGCCGACCCGGCCAATCCCACAGGCGCGGAGATGGACGCCGTGAAGGCGAAGCTCGCTGAGTATCAGTCGGTGTTCAACACCCACTGAGTCTGCGACGGTCATGAAAGGCGCGCCTGGCGACCCGGGATGGAGCCGCTGGTCGACGTCGAGCCCTATACCAGCGCGGGGCTCGCTGGCGCTGGCGTCCGTTCCGCGCGACGACACTCCCATGCGGCTCGAGCGCGCCACTTCCTAGCCGCGCCCGCGCGCGCCCGCGTTCCCGATAGCGTGCGGCTCGCCGGTGCATTGGGGGAGGAGGAGCGGCGGCGGAAGGGGACCGGGGAGAGGGCCGAGGAACGGAAGTTCGGTCAACTGAGCCTTAACGCGCCTATGCTCTGGGCACGCGCATCGAGAGGCCGACCTCGTCGGCACGGAGCACGGCGGCTGCCGCTGCCCGGGCGGTCTTCTCGACGATGGCCGGCGCGAGCTTCAGCTCGCGGCAACGTTGCGCGGTGAACTCGGAAGGCGGGCGACCGGCGAAGGTGATCTGCTGCTCGCCGTTACGCCGGTCGATGAGGACGGGAACGACCGCGACGGCGCCATTGCGGGTCTGCACGGTCAGCGGCAGCCGGGACCGGGCCTCGATCGCCGGGTCTCCCGAGATGACCAGGCGCTTGCGGAACAGCAGCCGGCCCTTCGCATCGATCAGCCCGACGCTGAAGTCTCCCGGCCCCTTGACAGTGATCTCAACCATCCGCGGCTTCCGGCGTGGGACCGTCCCGCTCGTCGATGTACGCGTGCGCGGCGATGCCCCGGGCTAGCCCCAGCCGGCCGGGCGACCCGATCGAGAGGCCGAGCCAAAGGACGCCCAGGCCGGCTCCGATCACGCCGTCGAGCTCCGGCGACTCGACGTGCGAGGGCGCGTAGAAGACCTCCGGGTCCTGGCGACCGGCGAAGAACAGCCTCACCCGGGCGGTCGCCCTGTCGGTCCAGCCTATCGGCACGAGTCCCGAGGCGCGCGAGGCGAGCACCCCGCCGAGCTCCTCCACCGCGATCTCGCGGATGACGGTCCGCTTCGTCGGGTCGAGGAAGATGAAGACCTCTTCTACCAGCGAGGCCACTTCCGTGACCAGCTCATCGGCCACTTGCTCGACGTAGAGCTGGAGCATCCGTCGTCTGATCGCCATCGCGCCTTGGGAGACCGGGTCACACGGAGCGCGGCCGAGTTTTCGGGCCCGTGCCGTGAGTCCAGGATCGACGCGACGGTATCACGGCGCCGCGCGCCTCATTCGAAGATATTCTCGGCGGCGAGAAGCGGCAGCATCCGCGCAATGATCGGGTCGGCCGCGAAGCGCCGCTGCACGACACCGCGCCGCAGGCAGTTGGCCGCGCCAGAACAGACGATCCATCGTGTGGAGCCTCGGCCGGGGGGCGCCGTTCACTTTAGACGGCGAGTTGCTGGCGCATGGCCAGGTTCACGAGGGCGAGCTGGCGGTGGCCGCCGATGAGGAAGGGGAGCAGCCGGAGCAGGTGGAGTACGAGGGCATTGCTACACCTCGATGTCCATGTCGTCGCCGCCAGACTCGTCGACGTCGTCGTCGAAGTCTTCCGACTCGACGTCTTCGGTCTTGGTCTGATCGCCGTAGCCAAGAGCGGGCGACGCCTCGGCGCCGGCGCTGCCGGCGAGGAAATGCTGCGCCACCATGCTCCCGAGGACTGTCCCTGCGATGCTCCCGAGCAGACTCCCCGCCAGCATGCCTCCGAACCCCGGGCCCCCTGACGTGCCACCGAACAGGCGCTGGAGGGCGCCTGGCTGGCGGATCTCGGCCCGCGTGGCCATCCGCGCGAGAGACTGGGGATCGCCGCTGCTGGACGCCGCCTCATACTCGCGTGGTGGGGTGACCTCTCTGAGACCCTGGAGCACCTCCCGCCGCTGTGATTCCGAGAGCTTAGCGAAGGCTTCCGCATGCGCCTGCTCGATCGTCTCGGGCGGTGCGGTCCGCAGCATGTAGCGGTAGCGCTCGATGGCCTGCTCATCGCTCAGCGGTCTGGCATCCATGAAATACCTCCTGTCGGCTCCGGAGAGATATCGCGGACTGAATGTCGACGCTCCAGTCAGGATATCGGGCGTCAGAGATCCTCGCCACCTCGCGCTCCCGGTCCTTCGCCGGACCTCGCCCAACTCGTGCAATCGGCTTCCGGGATTTCCCCAGACTCTGAGGCTTGTGGGGACGGCTAACAGGCTATCGATCTGCCAGACGACGAGCTCCGCGATCCGGCGGGATTCTTTCCGGATTTGAGCCGACTGAATCAACCACATGGCTCTGGACGGAGTTTGGCGAAGGACAGGATCCGAGACAGAGAAAGCAGGGTGATCTTCGAACTGGGATTGTTGCTTGATCAGGAGCGGCAGATCAACCGCTTATCCGGCGGATGGGGTCTTGATGGCGAAGGACATCGCGGTGATCGCCGCAGAGGACGGGCAGCAGTCGAAGCAGGTGGAGCAGGGGAGTGATCACGAGCCGCGAGTGTTGTCCTTCGCCAAAATCTGATCCCGATCGGTAGGCGACATCCCGTGCTCTCGCGACAGGCCAAAGAGGAGAGGAGAAACGAGTTGCCGGCCACTGGATCTTCTCGTCTCGGGTTCCAATCTACGGCGGCGGAGCGCACCGGAGAGAACCGCCGGGCGGTCGACGTGGCCGACAAGCGGCTTGGAGGCCTCGACACGCAGGTGAGCGAGGTGGGCACCCTTGCGGAGGATGCGAAGACACGAGCGGACTCGGCCGCGGCGTCCGCGCAGAACGCCGAAGCCCGGCTCGCGCAGCGGATCGCGAGCCGCAACAAGCACAGACTGCTGGACACGAAGTCCGTGTACTTCGGCTCCGGTCAGGTCGAGCTCCGGAGCCAGGACATCAGCGAGCTCGACGAGGTGGCCAAGGCGCTCGCGGCCAATCCCAACGCGATCCTCGAGCTGCAAGGGTTTGCCGATTCGCAGGGGAGCGACCGATACAATCGCGAGCTCGCCCGCGAGCGCGTGGAAGTCGTGGTGCGCTACCTCATGCAGCGGCACGGCATTGAGCTGCGCCAGCTGCAGGGGATCACCATGGGCAAGGTGGCGCTGGCCGCCGGGGAGAAGCCGAGCGCGGAGATCCTGGCCAGCGCCCGTCGGGTAGACGTCCGCCTGTTCGCGCCGTGGTCTTCCTGGGAAGACTCGCAGGCCCAGAGCGAGCAAACGACACCGCAGCAAGCGGCGAGCACCGTCCCGGCGACGGCCTCCCGCGCGACGGTGGCCGGGCCGCCCGATCAGGTGGAACCCTCGCTGTTGCCGCGGGCGGCCCTGCAAGACCCCCCAGCCCGGCAACGCTTGCCCGAGCTGCTGAGGACCATCACGCCGAAGGATCTCGGCGCCGAGTAGAGCGTACCGCGGGCTACAACCTCTTGGCGTGGGCTCGCTCGCGGCTCCTCGTCGAGCGTGCCCCGGGTACGGGTGCGTGGTGATCTCTACTTACACGAACTTAGGCTGAATTGTCGTCCGCGAGGAACCGCACCATGAGGCCCTCGTGGCCGCGCACGATCACCGGCGAAGACTTCCGAGACTTCCGTCGCTTCGAGTCATAGGTAGCCCGCCGCATGCGGCTTCAGGACGCCGAGGGCGATGCGGTGGAACGGCGTGTCGATGCCGGCCGCCTCGCCCCGCCGGCAGACGGCACCCGATAGCCAGTCGACCTCCAGCCGCCGGCCCTGCTCGAGGTCGAAGGTCAGCGAGCCCTTCCAGGTCGCCGACATGCCCTTGACGAAGGCGAGCGTCCGCTCGACGTCGGCCGCGTCAAGCCCCACACCCTCGGCATTGGCCACGGCGACGACCTCACGCATGCCCTGCTCCGCCAGCCGCCAGGTGTCGGTCTCCTCGCGGATGCGCCGCAGCGGCACCCGGGTCATGGCGCTGAGGGCGCCCATCGGCGCCATGAGCAGGAGCTTGCGCCAGAGCTCGAGCCGGATGTCGCGGCTCAGCGCCGTTTCGATGCCGGCCGCGTTCGCCAGCGCCACCAGGCGCTCCAGCCGCCCGCTCGCGCGGCCGTCCAGCTCGCCAATCGTCAGCTGGTTAAGCGCGTTGTGCTTGATCACGCCCGGGCCCACTAGCTCGGCGTTGATCATGACCACGCTGCCCACGGCGTGGTCCTCGCCGTGGAGCCGCGCCACGATGGTCGGCGCGTCGATGCCGTTCTGGAGACACACAACGGCGGTGTCGGCGCCGAGCAGGGGCCCGAGCGCCTTCACCGCCACCTCGATGTCGTAGAGCTTGACCCCCAGCAGCACGACGTCGACCACGCCTACGGCAGCGGGGTCGTCGGTGGCCGAGGCGGGGGTGACGTGCACGTCGCCGAGCGGGCTCGACACCCGCAAGCCCGTCGTCCGGATGGCGGCCAGGTGCGCGCCGCGCGCGATGAAGGTGACGCCGGCGCCGGCCGTCCCCAGGCGGGCGCCGAGATAGCCCCCCATCGCCCCCGTGCCCATCACGGCGACCTTCACGGGCCGGCCGCCGTCAGCCTCGCCCGCCACGGCGTCTCGGTCCACCCGGTGCCTTTCACGACGGAGTGCGCCAGCCCAGAGGGGTAGAAGTTCACGCGCCGGCCCCGCTCGGCGTACTGCGTGAGCTGGAGGTCGAAGTCCTGGCGCGCCATGCCGGCGGCGACGGCACTCGCGCCGCACCAGCAGTCGAGGTACTGGTGGAGCGCGTCGAGCGCAGGATGCCGTGGTGCGGCGTGCATGGTGACGAAGCCGAGAGCTGCACGGAGGAGGCGGCCGCATTGCTCCCGCACGCCCTCTACGCTACGACGTTCGCGGATCGGGCGTCAACGAGCTGCGTTCGAGCAGGCGCCCGGTCCCGATCGGGCCGTCTCAGGCCTGGCGCGGGGCCGTTTGTGCCCAAAGTGTGCCCAACTCAGGAGCACTCCGGAGCATTCTGGAACACTCTGGACCACGGTGACCGACCGCATAGATGTTCGAAGGCAAGACTTTACGGTTTGGCGTTGCCCCCACGTGTGCGGCCCTCGGGCTGCCGCGCGCCACGTACTACCGGCGTCGGCGGCCGCCACGGGTCGTGCCGCCGCGGCCGCCGGCGCCGCGGGCGCTCGGCGAGGCAGAGCGTGCGGTGGTGCTCGAGCACTTGCACGCGCCGCGCTTTGTGGACCTCGCGCAGAGCGAGGTGTACGCCACCCTGCTCGACGAGGGCCGGTACCTCTGCTCGGAGCGCACGATGTATCGGCTCCTCGCCGCACACGACGAGGTGCGCGAGCGTCGGAATCAACGACGGCATCCGCAGTACGCGGCTCCGGAGCTGCTGGCCCGTCGGCCCAACGAGCTGTGGAGTTGGGACATCACCAAGCTGCTCGGGCCGGCGAAGTGGACCTACTTCTACCTGTACGTGATGCTCGATGTCTTCAGCCGCTACGTGGTCGGCTGGATGGTGGCCCATCGGGAGAGCGCAGGGAAGGCGGAAGACGCTACGATCACGACCAAGGTGAAGACGAAGCTAACGACGGACCGGGTCAAGAATTTGGTCTCGGTCAACGTCGACACGACGGACGGCGTCGTTCACCTGAAGGGAACGGTCCCGAACGAGCAGGCCAAGGGCGAGGCCGAGCGGCTGGCGAAAGACACGGACGGCGTCGTCAGCGTGATGAACGACCTCAAGATCTCCCCCCCGAAAAAGTAGACTCGCTGAACCGAGCGCTTGGCGACGGGGTGTGCTCCCGGCACACCCCGTCGCCCTCGCGAATCGTTGTTCATAAATCCACGAGCAGCGGCGGCGCTCATCGTAGACCAATCCGGTAACAGCCGGCAGGGCCACGGCCAGCGCGTTCGCCTTGGAGCACGGCCACCTCCAGCGCCTTCGTCGCGGTTGGCGGTCCGTATCGATCCTTCGCTCGGTAGTCCTGACTCAGAGCGCCGAGCGCTACGCACCTGCCCGCCGCCTTCGTGTCCATGGCGGACGCCGTACCGATCGACGCCAGGAAGAGCAGCACGACGATCAGCAAAGACCTTCTGACGTAGAGCGTCAAGCCGGCTCCTCGGGCTGATAGTCGAGTCGGTCCGTCAGGATGACTGCACGCCCTGCGCTTTCGCGCAACGCCCGCGTGACGTCGAAGTCGGTGAGAGTGCCGCGTGCCACGTGCTCAGATCCACAGGTGAGGAACTCCTGCGAGACGTGAAGTCATGGCCGCATCGCCCTGCTTGATGCTCCACCAATGGCCGTGCCGCTCGTTGTCGCTGTTGACTGTCACCAGAGACGCGTCGGTGCCAGTCAGCATAGTACGGGTAGGCCGTCATGGCCGCCGTCAGCGGCTCGGGACGGCCGGGCGGCCGGCCGTTGCATGTCCGCCTCGACACCTTCGACGAGCACGAGGTTCGTCCTCGCCGCGTTATGCCGGAGGCCGGCAATCTCTCGAAACTCCGATGACCGAAAGAACTCTAGCGCCCGTGCTTTGCTCGGAAACTCGATGAGCGTAATCTTCTTCGGAGTCCAGTTGCCTTCCAGAACCTCGATGGCGTCGCCTCTGGGCCCGGCGACGAGATACTTTGCTCCGAACTGTTCTAGTACTGGCCCAACGGCGGCCACATACGCGCTAAAGCCAGCACCGTCATGAATGTCCAGATCGACGATGAAGTATGCAGGCATCCTAGCCTCCCCTATCCTGCGTAGGGCAGTCCATCCCGTTCAGGCGTGAGTTCGCAGTCCCGAACACGGTGGCGCCCGCGCGCGCCACCCAAGTGACAGGCCCTTTAGGCGGCGGCCTCACCGCCGCCCATGCCGCCCGTTGCATCGCCTGCCACGGTGTCGGTTCGTAAGCTGAGCCTCCCGTGATTGAATGCGCCATCCCGGTCACGTAGAACGTCGCCCGCCAGTGTCCGTTGCCGTACTCGGTCAATTGAAGGTCCCATCCCTGACGGTGCATCCCGACGGCGACGTCCCCCCACGCCGCGCCAGCAGTCGAGCCAGTGGTGCAGCATCACGAGCTCCGGCTCGCGGGGATCAAGCTGAAGGAAGCCGAGAGCAGCCTGGAGATTGGCGAGGCGGCGGTCAGTCATCGAGGAGTAGCGGCCGCCGAAGTCCGTCATCGAGCGACTAACATCACGCACGCCGCCGCGTCGATGCTATCGAGGTGATCTGGGGTGTCCGGGTTTCATGCGAAATCCGCGCCCCTGATAACTCTGGTCACCTTAGGCTCCCGCGCAAGCACGACGATCCCGGCAACGACCAGGCCGACAAGCACAGCACCGCCGACGGCTGGCCTAGCAGCACGGCTGTAATGCATCCACCAGCATACCCCGCCCGATCTATTGGCAGCATCGATGCAATCGACCTACAATTCGCCATTCCACCGATGGCCCCGGGAGGGGATAGAACATGGGTGAAAAGGCGAGACAGCCCGAGACTCGGCAAGTGAATGGCGACGCCGCGCTGGTCGAGCGCATCGATGCGATCACGAAAGCACACCATCCTTTCGCCTACTGCCTCTCGTGCTTGGCCAAGGTGCTGATGACGCCGGAGCGTTCGGTCCGCGAGGCGGCCCAAATCGCTATTCTTCGGGATCACCTCCGAGTCGAGCGACGCACTTGCTATCAATGTGGACGTTCCGACGAAGCGATCACTGTCAAGCCACGAGGTTGAACGCCGCAGGTTACATCGTTGACGGAGCGTCCGTCAGGGCTGTTCCGTCCCGATCGCGCCATCACCGCCCGGCACTGACACGTCAACCGGACGATCGGCCCCGTGACGTCGCCCGAAGCCCGGCGCGAAGGGCAGCTCCCACACGACATCGTCGGCGCCCACGCTGGGATCTGCACCGCACGCCAGGGCGTGGCCGCCACTCCGAGGGCCGCCGGCAACCTAGTCGGATCGGGCGCTCCCCGGTAGCGCCGCTCACTTCTTGCCGACGGTTGACGACGGCCGGCCGACAGAGCACTCTCGTGGCCCCGATGTCCAGAGAGATCGATGCCTTCCTCGCGGCATACAAGCCCAAGTACATTTGCCTGGTCTGTCTCGCTGAAGGTGACCGCCCGCGACCCCGCGGACGTCAAGCAGGCCGTCGACTCGTTGATCGCCGAGCGGCGGGCGGAGACGCAGGTGGCGGAGTGCCTGAACTGCAACGCCACGGCGTTGTCGTGCGGCGACGTTGATCAGGAGCGCCTGGAATCTCGAGCATGGCCTCGAGCGGCCTGATCTTGTGAGAGCCGGGCCAATCTCGAGCCCCGACCCCAGCCCAAGAACTGAGCGGAGCCAGGCCGAGGCGAGCTCCAAGGACCCGTCACTTGCGCCCGGGTCGACCCATGAGAGAGAGTAAGTCCGGAATGGGGCCACGGCCAACCAGGGGCGAAGGAGGACCATGGACGCACGTCACGTAGTCAGCCGACGACAGTTGCTGG
This sequence comes from uncultured Candidatus Rokubacteria bacterium, assembly GCA_963827505.1. Taxonomy (GTDB): domain Bacteria; phylum Methylomirabilota; class Methylomirabilia; order Rokubacteriales; family CSP1-6; genus AR5. The sequence goes on from CAWHBD010000003.1 coordinate 1,281,967, forward strand.
TAACCGGTGCCGCGGGAGCGGCGGCCCTCGCGGCAAGCCGCAAGGCGGTCGCCCAGGCGCCCCCACAGCCCCAGAAGTTCCATGTCAAGCCGCTGCCGGGCGACATCTTCATCGATCATGGGATCAATCGGGAGACGCGGCTGGAGACGCTCCGTGGTTACCTGACGCCGGCCAGCCACTTCTTTGTCCGCCAGCACGCGGCGACTCCGGCCCTTGACACACGCACCTGGCGGTTGCGCATCGAGGGCAACGCCGTCGAGCGTCCCGTCGAGCTCGGCTTCGACGACCTCCTGCGCCTGCCCTCGCGCTCAGTCATCGCCTACGTCGAATGCGCCGGCAACGGCCGCGGGTTCTTCAAGGAGTTCATGGGCAAGGTGGCCTCGGGCACCCAATGGCGTTTCGGGGGTATCGGAGTGGCGGAGTGGACGGGTGTCCCCCTCGGAGCGGTCCTTGAGCTGGCCAAGGTCCAGCGGGACACGCCGCGCGACATCCTGAACGTGCTCGTAGAGGGACTTGACTCGGTGAAAGTCAATCGGCCGATGTCCCTCGCAAAGGCATTCGAGGACGACACGCTGCTGGCATACGCCTTCAACGGGGAGCCCGTGCCGCCCGATCACGGGTTCCCGGTGAGGGCGATCGTTCCGGGCTGGGTCGGCATCAACAGCATCAAGTGGGTGGGGCGCATCGAGGTGCGGAACAGCGTGATCGACGTACCCACCACGACCAAGACCTACGTCCTGGAAGGCCCCGACTACCCCAGCAAGATGGTGCTGCGCCAGCAGACCATCAAGAGCGCGGTGGCGCTGCCATGGGGCGCGACGATCCAGGCGGGCCAGCAGCGCGTGCGTGGTTTCGCCTGGTCTCCAGTCGGCCGCATCAGCCGCGCGGAGTACAGCCTCGACCGCGGAACCACGTGGCAGGCGGCGGCGCTCCGAGAGCCCAACATTCCACGCGCCTGGACACGGTGGGATTTCGTGTGGGACGCCCGGCCAGGCGACCACACAATCCTGACGCGGGCGATCGACGACCAGGGCAACGCACAGCCTGCCAGCATCTCCTGGAACGCTCAGGGCTATGGCTACAACGTGCCGGTGCCCCACCCGGTGAAGGTCACTTGATGCAGAGGCCGCGCGCGGCTCGGAGCCGACGCCCGTGGGCATTCAGTTCCGCCAGCCCTCGCGCGCCATCTGCCCGCGCATCTCCAATGCACGCCGACGCATCGAAGAGGTCAGCAGAGTAGGTCAAGCTTCGGAGACAATCACGAAGGCCGCAGCCGGGGCAGGTTTCCCAAGGCGTCGTAATTGTTGCACGAAGTCGCCCGACCATCGATACCAGGACTTCTAGTCGGCGCGGCTGCTGGCAGGACTTCGACTTCACCGGTAGTCGCAGAAGTTCATGCTCTGTCGCCACCAACCACCGTTGCGTGCACATTCCGCCTGCGGCGTGAACGCCGGCGAGGCCGGCTGACCATCGATAGCCGACGCGCAACCGCCGAGAGCAACTGCACCGAACAAGATGACGGCTCCGATACCGCGTGTCATTGACACGAACCTCCGCCGCTCTTGATGGTCAGACGCGCAATGCGTCGAGTTGATCAGGCGGATCAACAAGAGCACCCGAACCCAAGGCAGCAGGTCTGGAAGCTGGGTCATCGTTGGCCAGTGCCATGCCGGATCTCGACTCTCACATGAGCCGGCCATGTCATGTCCCGCTCGGTCTCTGGAATTCCCGGGCGTTGTATCCTCGCGCACAGGCTCTTGCCGCCGTGGAGGGCTGCCGGATGGGGAGCACCCGGCCACTGTACGGGGCCCCACGCCCCGCGGTCAATGTCCACGGACGACAATAGTGGCCTGAAGGCACACGAACCGGCTATTCTCCAGGCCGTGGTGGACCACCTGGGGCAACCGGAACCTGAAGATGATGCCAAACGACGCCGCCTTCTGGCCCTCATGGCCGAGGGTGTCCTGTCGTACGCCCGCCCATTTCGTTTCACCACGCGGCCTTCACTAGACAGCACCAGTTGCATCGTATGCGGGGTCCAATTCGGCGTAGGAGAAGCTGTGTACGAGGCCGGCGTGGGTGAGGTGATCCTTCCTCCACTGCATCGAGACTGCCTGGGCGCGTGGTTGCATGAGGTCGGCAGGGACTGATTTCCGTCGGACCCCGGCGCCTATTGCCGCAGGAGCCGCAGCGCGGGCGCCAACGAGACTCGGTCGCGTTTGCTTTCGCGGGAGTAATGACGAGACCGGGACCGAGTGAAGCTCGGCCCCGAATCTCCGTAGCGACCCTCAGTTTCTCTTGATCACGAGTCTCGGTCCGGGCTCAGCTTCCTCGTAGTCGATCGTCGTATCCTCCACCTTCTCGGCGATCTCCTGCCCCACCAGCAGCACTGCCGCTCCATCGTGCTCGACCACCTGGTCGTCGGCTCGTTCCCGGTCGGGAAAGATGCCGAGCGCCCCCGACGCCGTCTTCCCGAGCCGGAGGCCGACGGATCTGTCACCACTCTCGCTATCCAGTAGCCCCTTCAACTTCGCCTTCGCGCGTTCGGTCACGTTCAGCATTTGACACGACATCCTTCTGGCGATGCTCACTGCGTGTCATCGCCGTCGTCATCGAACGGGTCCGGTCCCTCGGGTTCCTCCCCGGTCCCCGGCGTCCGCATCGGCTCGACGGGCTCTTCTTCTGTGTCTGGATACGGCGTCGTGGCAATCCGGTCCATCATGGCTCTCCTCCTTGTCTTTTCCATTCCCAGGGGGCGTTACGATATGCATTTCACGCGCCCGTAGGGCATCGAAGCTCGCAGCCAAGTATTCCGATCGTCCTCCCGCGATTTGAAAACGCTGCCATACGGGTGGCCAGCGGCCCGCTGGCTATCATGGCCGCTACGACGGTCTGTTCCGTGCTTCCTCGGAGCCTCTCGAACATCGAGCATGTAGAGATTTCACGGCGCGGATCGAGACGGGGTGAGCGTGACGCAGGCCTTATATCACGCTTGGGGAGCCGCGCTGCGGAGATCCTTGGGATACACGTCCGCCCCAGGACGAGCAACGTGCCGGCAAGGCCCCCCGAGAGAAAACGGTGCGATCGCGCCGGCACGCGCCCATCCAATGCCGAGACCGGCCCCGTGGAGGAGCCGGCTTCTATTATCTACTCTATCTACTTTATCGCTTCGGCCCGTCACTGGGGGGCGCTGTCGACGGTCCGCTGGGGGATCTCGGTTCGCTCGGTGGCGACGCCGATGGGTCCTTCACCACGGAGAGCTCGGACATGACCTTCTCCCCGGCTTGCTCCGTGTACTTCGCGATCACGGTCGCGCCTTCGTTGAGGAGTCCAGGCTTGATGACTGCCCCGACCGGCGCCACGAGCTTCGTACCGTCGGTCAAGGTGATCTCCGTTCGCGCGGAGTTGATGCTCTTGACCTGGCCCTCGATCTTCTTCTCCTGCTCCGGCGCTGGCAACTGGGAGCTTGGAGCCGGCTTCTGGGCGGCTGGTGGTGGAGTCTGCGTCTGGCCGCTCGCCATGGTGGCCAGGGTCATCGAAGCGCCGACAACGAGCACTGCGAACGTTCTCATGCTGTCACCTCCGGGCCCGCGTGCGAGCAAGTCAGTTGCCAGTGGGTTGAGGTCCCGCGGGATCGGCGTTGCCCGGAGGCCGTCGGATTGTGCGGTACCGGCATGCGATCTGCACCTCGTCCCGCGGGCTGTACGGAGGATTGTCACGAATGGTGCAGTGGAGGGCTAAAGGTCGCATGAAAGGAGGGCACGATGACGAAGAAGCAGGCGAGCCCACGATCGGCCGAGCGCAGTCCGGCCAGAAGACGTTCGGACAAGACGCAGGCTACGACTGTCCAGGACGTCATGGTGACGAACGTGGTGACTATCGAACCCGCGGCGTCCCTCGCTGACGCGGCGCGCGCGATGACGGAGGCGAATATCGGCATGCTGCCCGTGGTCGATGATGGCAAGGTCACGGGCGTCATCACGGACCGCGACATCGTCGTCCGCGGCGTCGCCCGCCCCGTCGATGCTTCGAGTACTCCGGTCAGCGACTGCCAGTCAAGTGATGTGATCTGCGCCCGCCCCGACTGGACGACCGACCATGCGATGAAGGCGATGAGTGAGGCGAAGATCGGACGGCTCCCCGTGGTGGACACCGGCGGCGAGCTGGTCGGCATCGTGACGCTCAGCTCCATGGCACTTCGAGCGTCCAACAAGAGCGAGGCGCTGGAGACGGCTCAGGAGGTGTCACGCCGCTCGGTTCGCGAATCGGCAGTGTGACCGCAGCTCGGTCGTCGACGGGCCGGCCTCAGTCACCCCGAAGGCGGCCTCGATCCCGCGCTCCGACGCTCCATCGAGGCTACGCAGCCTCGTCGTGGTGAATCGCTGATATGGGACTCTTCGTCGTATGGCGGTGGCGCTCCCTCGACGGGATAGTCAAGGCGGGGCAGTCGCCCGCCCCGAACGAGGAGGATGACATGAAGATGGTGTGGTCCACGTGCTCGCTGCCGCGCTGATCGGGGCGGTGCTCACTCCCGCGACCGTATACGCCCAGCTCCCAGGCATCGGCTCATTGCCGAGCTCGATGATCCCCGACAAGACGGTGCTGCTCGAGCAGGGCAAGAAGCTCCTGTCCGAGCTCACGGCGATGAAGCAAGATCCCAAGCTGCCGGCCGCGGACAAGAGCAAGGTCGATACGCTCATCCCCCAGGCCACCGCCGTGAACACCGAGCTCGCCAAGCCCAAGGTCGAGCCGAGCCGGCTGACGCAGCTCGCCGGTCAGCTCGGTGATCTGCAGAAGCAGGTCGGGGCCCTCAAGGGGATGGGCCGCTAGGGGGTCACTGAGGTGTCGAGCCAGCGGAGTAACCCCGTGTAGACGTCACGGGCTCGACGGCGCACTTCATGCCGGCACGGCGGACCTTGCCGGCGCTAGGCGCCGCCTTGGCCAGCTGCCGTGCCTGTCGCTGCAAGACCTTCAAAACGAGATCCCTCACGACACCGACGGTATGGGCTGCTGGCACCGCACTGGCATCTCACGAGGCTTTCGCGCCCAGCACGGGCGGGGAAGGGAGGAGGAGCTATGGCCAAGCGGAAAGCGGCGGCGACAGAGGGCGCCAAGCGCCAGGTGAAGGACGTCATGATCGGCGAGGTAATGACGATCGAAGCGTCGGCGACCCTGCTCGACGCCGCCCAGCAGATGCGCGACGCCAACATCGGGATGCTGCCGGTGATGGAGGACGGCACGCTACGCGGCGTCATCACTGATCGGGATCTGGTCGTGCGCGCCATGAGCCGGGACGCCCGGGCCTCGGAGATGAAGGTGTCCGAGTGTCTCAGTGAGCCCCCGCGCTACGCCGAGCCCGACTGGAACTTGGACGACGCAATGGTAGAAATGGCCCGACAGCACGTCGGCCGCCTGCCCGTCGTCGACGACGCAGGGGCCATCGTCGGCGTCGTCACGCTCAGCTCGTTGGCGCTGCGTTCCTCGCAGCAGCAGGAGACGCTTGAGACCGCACGCGAGGTCTCGCGGCGATCGGCGCGCATCGCCTAGGACCGCAACGATGATCCGCAAGCTGGCGTCCGGACAGCACCGTCTCTATTCGCGCAAGCAGAATCCGAAGACCGGCCGCCGGCGCAACCTCGGCACGTTCGGGACGCGGGCAGCCGCCGAGCGTCACGAACGTGCCGTGCAGTACTTCAAGCGCACGGGTTGAGCGTGGCCACGACGAAGCGCACGACAACGTCCCGAGCGCGCGGCCCGGCGGCGAGGCTCCGTTCGCGGCGGGCTACTCGCCGATGACACGCACGTTGTAGGCCGCTTGGAGGTCGGGGATCCAGTCGTCGAAGAAACGGATACCGTGAGGCTTGCCAAGGCGAATCAGTTCGTCGAGCCCGATCGGCCCCTGGCGCAGCCGCTCGCCGAAGTCCTCGAAGAAGAGCTCGAACCCGCCTGACGTATACAGCTCGATGATGCGTGCCGGCTCGGGCCCCGCACTCCACATGGTGTGGGGGATCCGACGGGGCTTAAGCACCCAACAGCCGGGTGTCGCCTTGACGACTTGCTCGCCGACCCGAGCGTGCATCTCCCCTTCGAGCACGTGCAGCCAGACATCGTTCTCGTGTACGTGTGGAGGTAGAAGGAGCCCCGGCTCAAACGGCCGTGAACGATGTCGCCTAGCCCTTGATGCGTTCACGCATGGCTCGGCTCCTTGAAGGAGGCACGGCCGTCAGGCAGCTGCCAGGAGCAGGCCGCCCGGTTCAAGTGTCCTCCGGGTCACCGCAGAATTGTCAGGGGAACAAGATTGATAGCCCTACAACTCCTGTGTGCGAATTGATCCCGCGGTTCGGACTGTCAGTGTTCGCGTTCGAGATGTGCTGGAACCGGTAACCCGCATAGAATGCTGTCCGATCCGTGATGAAATATGAAGCGCCGATTCCGCCGAAGAAGAGAAACACGAAGTCGGTGTTCTGTTCTCGCACACGAAGATCGGTCGCACCGGGAGCCCCGGAGAGCTCGATGTAGGGCACGAACCGTCCAAGGGGGAGAATGTGATACCGGGCGACGACTCCGAGGCCGGCGAAGAACGCGTCGTGGGGGTGAAGGAACCGTTGATAGAACGGCTCGACACCGATCTCTAGTGCTCCCTTCAGCAGCCCGGAACCTGTTGCGCCCCAGGGCAATACCCCAAGGCGAACGCCGGCGTTAAAGGCGTCCAAGCCCGTGAACGTAGCACCCCAGGGGGCGTCGAACTGCTCGCCGTACCCGCCTTCGACGGACAACACGTATCCGCCCTTGGTGAAGACGCGGTCGGCATCGAATGCCTCCCCGAGGCGAGAACTGGTAGACAAAACGAGAGGGACGATCACTAGAACGACGGCCCAGGATTTCATGCGCCTCCCCAACATGCGCTTCACACCGGGCTGTGCCCGGGGCATCGATCTTCCTTTGTGGCATGCCGCGTACCCTACAACGAGCAGAGGTATTTTTAGCTGTCCTATGAACGAACAGAATGAACTGCCCCATGCTACTCCCTGGCGGGTTCTGAGTATCTCGGGGAGGACTCAGCCCGGCCGCGACACGGGCTGAACAGCCCATCCGCATCCCGTTTATGAGCGGCTCGAACCGTCGACCTGCAGGGCCGTCCCGCGCCCTATCGTCGTAGGCTGTCGCGAAATGTCGCGGGGCTCGAAGTCGCGCGTGCCTGCATCTACGCGCCAGCGCAGCACGGCCCAGGCGCGTGTTCCGGCACGCGCTGTGCTCCGCGTGAGATCTATGGCTGAGCAGCATGGTGGACCTTCATGAGTTTCGAGGCCTGCCGGCCCGGAGCGCCCGGGCCCGGCGACACGCGGCGCGCGGTGACGGGATGCGGCGGACGGTTCAGGGAATACCCAGCCCTCGACGGTGCTGAGCCTCTGCTCCGAGCAACGTCGCTCGCGAGTCCGGAGGGCGTAGCTGCAGCGGGGAAACGAGACTCGACTCCGCGCGAGTACCGGCAAATCGCTAGATCCGGGGCCAATGGCACCCGCTTCGACGTCGGATGACGAACTCAAGCTTCCGTCCGCCTCGATCCATGCTCGATGCACGAGCGACGTCCTCGATCCCCTGCTTCCGGAGTTGGGCGATCAACTTATCGCGGGTCAAGAGCTCGCGTCGAGAACCGCCGCGAGGATTCGCCCCCGCGGCCGAGGCGAGCAGGCGGGGTTCGGAGGAGGCGGTGGAAAAAAGCAGAGCGGTAGCTGAGCCAATCCAGCACGACGCTCCACGCCAGGATGGACGAGGAGCGCGAACCCATCGCCTACCGCATGGCGCGGCCCTGCCATTGCGTTCTGCGCAGCGTCGGCCAGCAGCAGAATCAGGAGGTCCGGCATCCGGACGCCGCCCGTCTCACGGGCAGGGATCAGACGGAGCGGGGTGCGACGAGGCCGAGGTAGGGCAGGGAGCCTCGCACACAACGTCTCGATTAGCGGGGCCTGCCGAGCAAGGACTTCTAACCAGTGGACCGAGCCCCGAGAAACTGTCCCATGCGGGCGCACCTCCGAATACTGAACGTACGGCCGAAATCACTGATCTGCCACCGAGACAGGGAGTGCGCTGGACGGGAGGATCGAGCAGCCGTCGACTCCTTGGGGAACTGCGCTCAGGTCGCTCGTGATTGAAGGAGCTGCACCAGGTTGCCCTCCGGATCCTTGAGCGTCGCGATCGCTACGTTACCGTAGTCGGTGGGATCCTCGACGAACTCGACCCCAGCGTCCTTCAGGCGTTTCCAGTCCCCCGTGAGGTCGTTGCTCGTGAGACCAACCATGTGCCGAGCCGGGTCGGCATTGCGACCGTGCACCTCGCTATGGGTGCCCAGCCAGAGCCCGCCGAGGACGACGAAGCTTGGCGTCTCAGTGGTCACCTCAAGTCCCAAAACATCCCGATAAAAGGGCAGCAGGTTGTTCAGGTCTTCGCTCCAGATCGATGTTCCGCGCAGCCCTGTGATCATCGTGGTGGCCCCTCCTCGCGCCGTCAGCGCCCTTCGATGAGCTGGTGTCGCTTTCGATGCTCGCAATGAACCGATGGGTCCGAGGCTTAGGATCAACCAGGGCCACGGCGAGGTCCACTTCGGGTGAGACCCTTTTTCCGCTTGGACTGACCGCTGTCCCCAACAGGGAGACCGCGAGGACAAAGCTCCCGAAGGGCCCTACGCGAGGATACGCCGAGCGGGCGGGCGGCTGATCGACGCGAGCCGCGGTTCACCATCGCATCTTCTCCGTCAACGACCGGCAAGGAACCGACGCGCAGTTGTCAGTTCAGGCCGGTTGGCATTGCTGCTGCTCGCGAGCGCGAGCAGCTTTTCGTAGTACGCCTTGGCGCCAGGCGTGTAGCCCAGCGCCTCCGCCGCCTTGGCGGCGCCAGCCAGACCGTTGAACCGGTTGGGCTCCTTGACGAGCGCGGCCTCGAACGCGGCCAGGGCGTCCCGGGCATGTCCGCGCTCGAGCAGCATCGACGCCGAAAGCTCGCGGGCCGGACGCCAGCGGTCCCGGAGTGACGATGGATTTCTCCGTCTTGTCTTCCGCATCGGCGGCCGCGCTCATTGCGCTGAGTCGCCTCGTCCCGCTTCCCCTCGGCCTGCAGCACCCAGGCGCTGGCAACCTGCCATTGGATGTCCACCTGCTCCGTCCAGTACCGGTCGTTCGCCTGGCGTAGCGCGTCACGCAGATCGGCGAGCTTCGCGATGTCCGTCCGGGCGACGGCCGGGTTGCCGGAGCGCGCCGCGCCCAGCGCGCGAGCGAAGCGCGTGATGGCGTCGACGTAGGCAAACCGGCTCTCCTGCGGGCGCAGTCCGGCGGCGCCGCCAGTCGCTGCGTTCGACCATGAAGCGGGCTTGACTGGCGGCGATGGCAAACGGCCCCGGCCGGATGTTTGGGTTGTAGCCGTGACTGCCGCCATGTCGTCGATGGCGGCCCTGGCGCCTCGCTGTCCTGGGCGAGTTGCAGATGGGCATAGACCATGTAGTCATCGCGTGCAGCTGGTCGTGCGGCTCGTTGCCGGCCTTCGCGGCACGCGCCGAGGCGGCGTTGGTGGCGATCGACTTCTTCCAGTACCCCACGCGCGTGAAGATGTGCGAGGGCATGTGCAGGGCGTGCGGCGCAGCCGGCGCGATCTCGGCATAGCGCTTCGCCGCATTCAACCCCCTCGCGGCGATTGGCGGATAGTCATACAGGTGAATCAGGTAGTGGGCGACTCCGGGGTGGCGCGGCTGGCGCCTGAAGATCGGCTCCAGGATGGCGGCGCCCTTGATCTGGTTCGCGTATGTCTTGTCGTTGGGGGACGCGGCAGCGCTGAGGGCGAGGGCATAGCCGATCTGCGCCTCGTCGTCATCGGGATAGCGCTCCGCCAGGGCAGCCATCGCCTCGAGGTAGCGCTGCACGCGTGCGCCATGCGCCAGCGTCTCGTGATCCGTGTAGAGCGCCAGCAGGGCCGCGATGTAGTCCCGCTCGCGCGCGGTGGGCGCGGGCGGGGTCGTGGCTTTTTGCAGCGTGGCCAGGCCGAGCGCGAGGTTGTCCCTCGGCGTCGGGACGTGCGGGTTCATGAGCATGCTGAGCGCGATCCCCCAGTAGGCCATCGCGCACCGCGGGTCGGCCTGGAGCACTTGCTCGAAGCCCTCCCGGGACGCGCGATACCAGAAGGAATGTTGGTAGCGCATCGCGCGATCGAACCGCTGCTGGGCCGGCTGATTACACGACGTGACGAAGTGCACGGTCCCCAGCTGTTGCTCGGCGTCCTGCCCGCGCGCCGGCGGGCTCCAGGCAAGCGATGCAAACATCGCGACCCCGACAATGGCTCTCGACGATGTCTTCGTCATGGCCTCCTCCTGTCGTGGAAAGGGCGTCTGGCAGGAAGCGTCGGGCACCCGCGATTAGCCGTCCAATATATTGTTGGCCTGTTGTTTCATGCCCGCCCGGCATAGACTTTGCCATGAACCTGGACCACCTACGGACGTTCGTGACTGTCGCCGAGCAGGGGACCGTGTCCAAGGCGGCGCAGCGACTGCGCGTGGCCCAGCCCGCCCTATCCCGCCGAATCAGCGCGCTCGAGGCCTCACTCGGTGTCGCGCTGTTCGATCGCGTGCGCCGACGCCTGGTACTAACCGGTCCGGGCGAACAGCTGCTAGCGGACTGCCGAAACATTCTGGGCGCGGTCGAATCCCTCGGCGAGCGCGCGCGGCTCCTGCGGCGCGAGGACGCCGGCGTGCTGAAGGTGGGCGCCACGCCGCAGATGATCGACGGCGTCTTCGCGACGTTCCTGCACCGCTATGCCAAGCTTTATCCCGCCGTGCAGATCAAGGTTACGGAAGCGGTTGGCCAGGACCTGTTCGCCAGGCTGGAACGAGGGGATCTGAATCTCGGCATCGGCTCCCCGCAGCTGATCGAGACCGAAGACCATCCGTTCGGCAGCGCCCCGCTGCCGGCGCTCGAGTTTCTCGCCGCCTGCCACACCTCGCTGGCGCTGGCAAACACCGGAGACCTTGAGATCACCCGTCTGGCACACCATTCGCTCTTACTCCTGGATCCAAGCTTCGTTGTGCGTACCACGGTCGATGCCGCCTGCCGTCTGGCCGGCTTCCGGCCCATCGTCGCCACCGAGAGCCGCAGCCCTCACGCCCTGCTGTCGCTCGCCGAGGCCGGTCACGGCGTAGCGGTGGTGCCATAGGTACTGCCCACGCACCGCTATCGACTGCGGATCTTTCGCCTTACCCACCGGCGTAAACCACTGCGGATGACGATGGCCGTGATGTGGGACAAGCGCCGCCTGCTACCCCGCTATGCCGACGACTTCTGCAAGTCGCTCGCGGCCTACCTGCACGACGTCTTGCCGATTTCCCAGCCATCACCGCTCGGGCGCGTCGTCAAGTCTGACGATTCGCCGCGAGGACGAACCTCGTCCAGCGCATTGCCGCCCGGGAGATCCAGGCTCTGATCGCGATCGTCAGGACCACGGTCGTGCCCTCGAACCAGCGGTTGCAGCGGCGAGCGCTGTGCGCCGCGTCCTCTCGAGTAAGCCTCGGCCCCGCTCGGCGAATCTGCGACGCCCTGGGATTTGTGCTACGCCTCGTCTGTGCCGTCTTCCCGATACGAAATAGTGGACCGGTTACCCTTCGATAGCGGCCATTGCCGTTCAATCCCGGGATCGATGCGATGTGGCGGGGACGGACTCTCGCTCACTCAATCAGCTGGGTGGCGCGCAAGCGTAGCGGTGCGGCGATGGTGAGTCCAAGCGTCTTCGCGGTCTTGAGGTTGATCACAAACTCGAATTGCGGCGGCTGTTGAACCGGAAGATCACTAACCTTGGCCCCCTTCAATATGCGGTCGACGTACGCAGCCGCGTTTCGATGAAGCTCGGAGGCCTTTACCGTGTAAGCCATTAGGCCGTTGGCATCGGTAACAGGCAGGAGGAAGGGATAAGCCGCGGGCAACTTGTGCCGGGCCGCGAATTCAGTCACACGGGCGCGATGAACAATGAACATACTTTTTTCAGTTCTTAGAGCTCGGGCACCCGCTCTGCTTGCAGCGGCGAATGCGGCCGGGATGTCATCGGCCGTCCGAATGTCCTGGACCTGCAACGTGACGCCCAGCAAACGGGCTGCCCCCTCCTTCGCTTTCACCTGTAGCGGCGCAATGGGATCGGCGAGGAATGACAGCACAAGCACCCGCGACATCCCGGGCACGAGCTCCTTAAGCAGCTCAAGTCGCTTGACCGCAAGCTGGGGCACCATCAGCGACATCCCGGTGATGTTTTCCGAGGGTCTTGAGAGGCTATCAACGAGCCCAGTCCCAAGTGGGTCGCCTAAGGCAACTATGACAATTGGGACAGTGCTGGTTGCTTTCTTAAGCAGATGAGCGGCGGGAGTGGTGGTTTACCGCGATGACGTCGGGTTTCAAACTCAGACATTCGTCGATCAGAGTGGGAAACCAGTCTCCGCTATTGTCTGCGGAAAGATAACTAATGTTGATGCTTCGTCCATGCATTTCACTGTATGCGGGACGCGGCTGCCGGTCGCCGACAAATTCGAGCAACTCGGGGCATGTGATGAGCGCACCTCCGTCAACGAACGATGAGACACGAGATGATACTCCGGAAGGGGCCGAGGCTCCTGGTGTCGGCGGTGTGGGTGGCCTATGTCAACCTTCTGGCCCGACGCGGGATCCCTGGGATCACTCGGGGACATTTGGCTCGAGCATTCAGCACGAGGAACCCGGTCCAGAGAAGCGTGATACCGTGAGGTTGCCTTCCAGCAGGCCGTGTGGTTGACGCGTGCCGGCGTCCGGCCTCCTGGCATCTGGCCTTTCTTTCCAAGACTGACACTCTGGGGACGGAGATCGTCGGGAGGGGCCACGATGGACCAATCCAAGCGTCGTTTCATCAAGCAGAGCTTCGGCTTGATCGCCGCGAGTGGTCTGGTCGCAGGCGGAGCGAAACACGCCGAAGCCGTCGGGCCGCCGGACGTCCCGGCGTCGATGAAAGCCCCCGGCGCCGGGATGGGCGAGTACGGCAGCCCCGCCAAGTACGAGAGCAAGGTGACGCGCGCGCTCATCCGCTCGCAGCCCGGCACGACGGGCAGCGGGGCCTCGCGCACGCCGCTGGAGTCACTCGACGGCATGATCACGCCCAGCGGGCTGCACTTCGAGCGGCACCACAGCGGCGTGCCCGACATCGACCCCGACACAGCATCGCTTACTCATCCACGGCATGGTGAAGCGTCCGCTGATCTTCACCATGGACGCGCTCCTGCGCTATCCGATGATCTCCCGGATCCACTTCCTGGAGTGCTCCGGCAACAGCCTGGTGCTCTATCAGCCGGCGCCGCCGAATCTCACCGCCGGTGAGACGCACGGGATCGTGTCGTGCAGTGAGTGGACCGGTGTGCCGCTGCGCTTGCTGCTCGAAGAAGCCGGCGTTGACCGGAGCGCGCCGTGGATGCTCGCCGAGGGAGCGGACTCCGCCGCGATGAGCCGGAGCGTCCCGATGGCCAAGGCGATGGACGACGCGATGCTCGCACTGTTCCAGAACGGCGAGCGGCTGCGGCCGGAGAACGGCTATCCCGTACGCCTGTTCCTGCCGGGGTGGGAAGGCAACATGAGCGTGAAGTGGCTCCGGCGCCTCAAGATCGTGTCCGCGCCGATCATGACCAAGGACGAGACGTCGCGCTACACCGACCTCCAGGGCGACGGCAAGTCGCTGATGTTCACGTACCCGATGGACGTGAAGTCCGTCATCACGCGCCCCTCGTACGGGATGACGCTGCGGGGCGCCGGGCTCCATCAGATCTCCGGCATCGCGTGGTCGGGCAACGGGACGATCAGGAAGGTCGAGGTGTCGACCGACGGCGGTCGGGACTGGACCGAGGTGCCGCTCGTGGCGCCCGTGCTGCCGCGTGCGCTCACGCGGTTCCGGCTGCCGTGGAAGTGGGACGGCACCGCGACCGTACTCAAGTCGCGCGCCACCGACGATACCGGGAGCCGTGCAGCCGGAGCGCGAGAAGTTCATCGCCGAGCACGGCCACAACGCCATCTTCCACTTCCACGGCATCCAGGCCTGGAGCGTGGCGGCGAACGGCGAGGTGAAGCATGTCTACGCGTGATCTCGTCTGCCTGGCGCTCGCGCTCGTCGTCGGTGGCTGCGCGAGCGCGGGCATGAGCCCCAGCGCGATGGAGAGTCCGAACCTCGGGCACGAGGCGACGCCGGCGCAGATCGCGGGCTGGGACATCAGCGTGGGACCCGACGGCGTCGGGTTGCCGCCGGGCAAAGGCACGCCGGCGACCGGGGCGACGGTATACGAGCAGAAGTGTCAGGTCTGCCACGGCGCCAAGGGCGCCGGGCAGCCGAACGACCGGCTCGTCGGCGGCCAGGGGACGCTCACGAGCAAGGCGCCGGTGCGCACGATCGGCAGCTACTGGCCGTACGCGACGACCGTCTTCGACTACGTGCGCCGCTCGATGCCCTACATCCAGCCGCAGTCGCTCAGCGACGACGAGGTGTACGCGGTCACCGCGTACCTGCTCAATCTCAACGGGATCATCGGCGAGAACGACGGAGATGAACGCGCAGACGTTGCCGAAGGTGAAGATGCCCAACCAGCCGAACTTCATCCTCGTGTATCCGTCGCGGGGGAAGTAGCAAGCGCGCTGGGCGACGGTCGCTCCCCTTCTCGATGAACGGGGATCGCCTCTCGGGTAGCCCCTTGCTTTTTTTCGACCCTCGCTGGACCCTCTCGGCATGACGAGCAAGGGATGGGATTTCGATGTGGCTGTCGTGGGCGGGGGGCCGGGCGGCTCCAGCGTGGCCACCGCGCTGACGCGGCGCGGGAGGAGCGTCGTCCTGCTGGAGCGAGAGCGGTTCCCCCGCTTCCACATCGGCGAATCGCAGCTGCCGTGGAGCAACGAGGTTATCCGGGCGCTCGGCGCGGAAGCGGCGATTGCGGCAGCCGGATTCGTCAGGAAGTGGGGCGCCAGCTTCCGTCGGCCCGACGGCGGCACCGAGCAGTATGCCGACTTCCAGGCCGCGGTGGAGACTCCGACTCCCCAGACGTTCCAGGTCTTGCGGGAGCGCTTCGACGAGATCCTTCTGCGCCATGCCGCGCGGTGCGGAGTCACCGTGCGCGAGGAGCAGCGTTTTCTCGATGCAGCCTTCGACGCGGAAGGCGTGACCCTCCGCTTCGCGGGCGCGGATGGCATCGAGCGCACCGCGCGGGTCGGAACCGTCGTCGACGCCTCGGGGCGTGCCGGGGTCCTGGTGAAGCGCTTCGGGCGTCATGAGTACGATCCGCTCCTGCGCAACATCGCCGTCCACGCCCAGTACGAGGGGATCCCGCGCGCCGAGGGCCGCCGCGCCGGCGACATCCGGATGTTCACGCGCCCCGACATGGGCTGGCTGTGGTTGATCCCGCTGTCCGACACGGTGATGAGTGTGGGGGCCGTGATCCCGAGAGCGATTCATCGACAGCAGGCGCAGGCGACGGCCGAGGCCAGCCTGGCCCATTATCTCGCGGATACGCCGGCCATTGTCCCGCTGCTCGAGCGGGCACAGCGCATCTCTCCGGCGCGCTTCGATGCCGACTACTCCTACCTGGCCACCCGGATGGCCGGGGACCGTTGGGTGGCGGTGGGCGACGCGGCCGCCTTCCTGGATCCCATCTTCTCGACCGGCGTGTTGCTCGCCATGCAGGGAGGCCTGGAGGCCGCGGAGGCGATCGACGTCGGGCTGCGGGTCGGTGACCTGTCGGCGCGGGCGTTCACCCGGTACGAGCGTATCGTCCGGAAGCGCTATCACCACTTTCGGCGGTTCGCCGTCGGGTTCTATGACCCGGCCTTCCGTGAGCTGTGGTTCACACCCCGGAAGCGATTCGGCATCTACCCCGCGATCGTGGCCGTCCTCGCGGGGAACTGGCAGCCTTCACCGCTGACCCGGACCAAGATCGAGGTGTTCTTCGCCCTGGTCGCCTTGCAGCGTCTCGCCCGGAGGGTCGGGCGGGCTGGACGTTCGTGAGGCCGCTCGCTGAAGCACGTCGGCCGTCACCTCCCTGGCCAGAGACTCTCGATAGATAAGAATTCCGACAGTTGACAGGGGGGCGTGCCAGCAGAAAGATCGTCGCGGGGGAACAGGCTCAAAATGGCTGTGGATGTGTCGGAGTGCATCCGATCAAAGATCGCATCAGGACTCTTGCCGATCGTAACAGTTCCGCCCGACGAGATGTGGGTTGGCAAAGGCAGTGGCCGCTCCTGTAACGTGTGCGACCAACCGATCACGGAAGCCGAGCTCGAGCATGAGACTGATCTGCCGAGCGGAAAGACGGTGCGTCTTCATCAGCAGTGCCTCCGCGAGTGGCACGAGGAGCGCCGACGCCGCGCGGCCGGGTGTCCTTGGTGCTCAGTATCGTGATTGTCCTTGAACGGCGTAAGTTGACGGCGACTCAGCAGCCGCGGTGATCAGCTAGTCGGCAGCGCCTCGTCGTTCATGCATCGCGCACCGGGCGGAGCGAGCCTCCGTGAATCGCCTCGGTGAGGATATCGAGGTCAACCGGTTTGACCAGGTGCACGTCGAAGCCCGCCTCTCGTGAGAGCTGCTGATCCTTTGGTTGTCCGTAACCGGAGATCGCGACGAGGATCATCCGACGTCCACCTTCGGTGGCGCGCAAACGACGCGCCAGCTCCCAGCCGTCGAGGCCCGGCAGGCCGATGTCGATGACGGCGACATCGGGCTGGAGACCGAGGGCCTCGGCGAGCCCTGTGATGCCGTCCTCTGTCTCATGCACTTCGTGGCCGTCCAGCTCGAGCCTGAGGCGAAGCATCCCCCGTACATCGGCGCTGTCCTCGACGAGCAGGACGCGGAGAGCGCCCCCAGGAGCGACTCGGGTCGACTCGGGGGCGACCGCCTCCACGGGAACCGCAAGGCGCGGTAGTCGAACCGTGAACGCACTACCTCGACCCGGGCCGTCGCTACACGCGCCGACGGATCCGCCGTGCATCTCCACCAACCGCTTCACCAGCGTCAGGCCGATCCCCAACCCCCCTTTGGCCCGCTCGCGCGTCGGCTCCCCCTGGACGAACAGGTCGAAGATCTTCGGCAGGAGTGCCCGACTAATGCCGAGTCCGGTGTCAGCGACTTGGATCACGGCATCGTCACCCTCGCACCGGACGGTCATGGTGACGCTGCCGCGGGCCGGCGTGTACTTCACTGCGTTGGTAAGCAGGTTGTCGATGACCTGGGCCATCCGGGTCTCGTCTGCATTCACCCACACGGGCTCGGTCTCGAGCCTGGCTTTGTGCTGCGCAAACGTCCCGGTCGACTCGAGTACGGCCCAGCCCCGCTGAGCGAGCTCACTCAGATCGATTGTCTTGGGTGACAGGATGATCTTGCCCGTCGTCACTCGGCCGACATCGAGGAGGTCATCCATGAGCTCGCGCAGGTGCGCGACCTGTCGCGTGATGACCGCGCGGGCGTGCACCGAACGTTCGTCCGCCGCGGTGAGCCGGTTCAAGATGCCGATGGCGGAGGCTATGGCGGCTAACGGATTCCGCAACTCATGACCCAGCATCGCCAGAAACTCATCTTTTGTTCGGCTGCTTGCCTCCGCCTCCTGGCGCGCCGTCCGCTCCAGCTGAAAGCGCTGGGCGTTTCGGATCCCGACGGCCGCGTGGTTGGCGAGGGCCTGGAGGAGTGCTAGCTCGGTCTCCACAAAAGTGCGAGTCTTCGTCTCGTTCATCGCGAGTGTTCCTATGACAACGTCGTCGACGATGAGCGGCGCGGCGATGACGAGCTGGTGCCTGAGCCGCTGATGCTGATCCCTGACTGAGGAAGGCAGTTCGATGCGCGGATCCGTCAGGACCGAGTCAGTCATGACCAGACTGCGCTGCGTCACGGCCTGCCCCACGACGCCGGATCCCGCCGGCATCCGATGGCCTGGAGTCACCACGGGATTCTCGCCCGCGATCGCGACGGCCATCATGGCGCCGTCCGGCTCGAGGAGGCGGACGACGACGCTGCTCGGATCGAAGAGCCGCTTGACGGCATCGGCCACGCGCTGCGCGGCTGTCGTGGGACTTGCGGTGTGCGTCAGCGCCCGGGACAGGCGCCGTAGCTCGTCAGCTTCTCGGCTGTGTCGCTCGGCTTCGGTTCGGGCGGTCTGTTCCAGCTTCCTCTCGCGCTCCAGCTCGCGCAGAGTCTGGCCGAGCCGCGGTGTGGCGTAGGAGACGAAGACCGCCAGGCCTGCGAAGAGGATCAGGCCGACGGCATCCGCGACGTCGGTCCCATCGCGCGGCGAACGGATCAACAGATATGCGTGAAAGATGATGCTGATGGCCGTCGCAAGCAGAGCCGGGAGTCGCCCACAGTACCAGGCGACGGCGAGGACGGCAGCCAGCAAAGGCGCGCTGGGCAGGCGGTCGACGAACACGCCCGTACCGTGGAGCAGCACCATCACAGTGGCCGGGACGATCACCGCCAGCGCATAGGACCACGGAGGCTGCCGTAGGACGTCAGGCGTCAATCGCGGGATCATGATGCTGCCCGCACGAACCCACATCTACACCGAGTGGGGGGGTACACGGAAGAACGAAATCGGCCCCTATTCGGCAGCGCCGGACGGTACTCGACGCAGCGGCGTGGCACACGACCGTCTCGCGGATGTTGTCACGGTCGCAAAAGTCAACACCGCCGAAGCGACTCTGAGGCGGCGGGCTTGCGCGAATGTTCAGGGATTCCGGGGTTCTACGAGACTCGGAGGCCGTCGACGGCCCCCTCCTCCATGGTTCACACCGCCGGGCAGCCCAGAACGTCGCCCGAGACCCGGCGCTCCACCCAGCGGCCGTCTGACGAGCTGCCCACCAGCTTGCCGTGCTCCACGATGACCTTGCCGCGCAGGATCGTCATCACCGGGTAGCCCTGGCAGGCGAAGCCCTCCCAGATGCTGTAGTCCGCGTCGGCGTGCAGGTCCGCCAGCGCGATCGTCTTCCTGACAGCGGGATCGATCAGCACGAGGTCGGCGTCGCTGCCCGGCTGGATCGCGCCCTTCTGCGGATAGAGGCCCAGGATGCGCGCAGCGTTGGCGGAGGTAATGTCCACGAACCGCGTCAGCGGCATCTTCCGTTCGGCGACGAACTTCGTGAACGCCACCGGCATCCGCGTCTCGATCCCGTTGTGCCCGCCGCACACGGTCTCGATCGTGCTGCCGGCCAGCTTGTACGCCTTGTGCACGGTGTACTCGTCGGTCGCGGTCGTCGCCAGCCTCCCGTCGAGCAGACCGGCGATGAGCGCGTCCCGGTCGTCCGCGAACTTGATGGCGGGATAGGTGTGGATCGCGGTGCCGCCGGGCTTCCGGTAGTCGTCGCACGTGAAGTGCAGGTAGTTGTGCAGGGCCTCGGCGTACACGGGCTGGCCCAGGCGCCGTGCCTCGGCGACCGCCGCGACGCCCTCCTTGGCCGTCGTGTGCACGAAATACACCGCCGTTCCCGTGTGCTGCGCGAGCCTGATGATGTGCCGGAACGCCAGGTCCTCGGAGATGTTGTTGTGCACGAGGTGGAGGTTGTAGCCTTGCGCCCGCCCCTCGCGCTTGAGCTTCTCGGTCATGTAGGTAACGACGTCGTCCTCCTCCGCGTGAACGGCCATGATGCCGCCATGCTTCGCCACCTCCGCGAAGATGCTCCAGAGGTGGCCATACGGCACGCGGATCGGGCGGAAGGTCGTGAAGATCTTGAAGCTCGCGACGCCAGACTGGATCGCCTCGCCGATCTCGCCAATCGTCTGTGGCGCGACCTCCCCAGCCAGGATGTAGTGGAAGGCGAAGTCGGTGTAGGAGTGGCCGCGGAAGACGGCGCGCCGCCGCTCGACGTGCTCGGCGATGGGCACCCGTGGGGCGTTGGGCGAGGGCGTCAGGTCGAGATCGCCCGCGAAGTCGATGACCGTCGTCACGCCGCCGAAGGCGGCGGCGCGGGTGGCCGCCTCGGGGGGCTGGGTCATGACGTCGGGTTTTCCCGCCCACATCTCCGGCACGGGGATGTTGATGTGCGCGTGCGGCTCGATGCCGCCGGGGACGACGATCTTGCCACGGGCATCGATCGTGCGGTCACCGCCGGACAGTGTGCCCGGCCAGCCGAGCGCGGCGATCTTCTCGCCCTGCACCCCGACGTCCATGTCCGCGACGCCCTGCGGCGTCACGACCTGCCCACCTGTGATCACGAGATCGAGCATGGCGCACCTCCTCGGAGGCCCAGACCTGCGGCACCAGCACGGCGCCGCCATACGCGTGAAATCTCACGATCGCGGGCGGCGCGCAAGCACCCCCAAGCGCCGCCGTGACGGCCGTCAAGGCCAGCGGCCGCCAGACTTAGCCCTGGTTGGTTCACCATCTTTCCCTAGTATGGGCCACCGCCAGACCAAGACCTTCGAGGTGGCGACTGAGACCCACGCAACAAGGTGCCCTGCAGACCACCTGAGTCCTCCATGACGCACGTCGGCTGGGTGGAGGGAATCGGGTACGTCGCGTCGCTGCTCGTCGTCGCGATCGTGAGCAACATCGCGTTCATGCTGCATGGGCTCGCGGGCGGCATCTATCCGGTGTTCGTTTCTCCGGGGTGGAGCTGCTCCGCCGGAGCCAGGAGCTGACGCCGGACGCGATCCGGATCGTGCTGACCGCCTACACCGACGTGGACAACCTCATGGAAGCGATCAACACCGGGCGCATCTACCATTTCGTCCCCAAGCCCTGGGATCCCAACGAGCTCCTCGTCGTCGTGCGCCGGGCCGCCGAGCGCTGGCGCCTCGCGCAGGAGAACGCTCGGCTTCGCGATGAGCTCGAGGTGGCGTACAACGCGCTCCGGCGCGACACCGCGGCCGGCCGCGAGAAGCCCACGTCGTTCGACGGGCTGGTCGGCGCCGACACCGGGCTCCGGCCCGCGGTCGAGCTGGCGCGCAAGATTCTCGACGGCGACACGAACCGTGCTGTTACTCGGTGAGACCGGCACCGGCAAGGAGCTCTTTTCCCACCTCATCCACGTCAACGGGCCCCGCCGAGCCAAGCCGTTCGTGGCCCAGAGCTGCGGGGCCCTGCCCGACACGCTGCTCGAGTCCGAGCTGTTCGGCCATACCGGGGGGCCTTCACCGGGGCCACCGGCGAACGCAAGGGGCTCTTCGAGGAGACCGACGGCGGCACCATGTTCCTCGACGAGGTCGGCGAGACTTCCCCCGCCATGCAGCTTCGGGTCCTGCGGGTGCTGCAGGAAGGCGAGGTGCGGCGGGTCGGAGGCGGGGCGACTCGCCACGTCGATATCCGCGTGATTGCGGCCACCAACGCCGATCTCGAGGCCGACGTGGCCGCCGGCCGGTTCCGCCGCGATCTCTACTACCGTCTGAACGTCTTCCCCATCCGTCTCCCGCCGCTCCGCGAGCGGGCGGCAGACGTTCCCGCGCTCGCCGAGCACTTCCTGCGACAGGCCTGCCGGCGCGCGCGGCGGGCGATTCCCGGCACCGGAACGGAAGCCCTGCAGATGCTCCGGACCTATCCCTGGCCGGGCAACGTCCGCGAGCTGGAGAACGAGCTCGAGCGCGCGGTGGCCCTCGCGGACGACGGTCGCCCGCTCGAACCGGCGCATCTCTCCGAGCGTATCGCCGCGGGCGCCGCGGCGGCGCCGTCGCTGCGGACCCTGAACGAGGCGGTGGAGGCGCTCAAGCGCCGGATGATCGAGGACGCCCTGCGGGAGTGCGGGTCCAAGACCCGCGCCGCGGAGCAGCTCGGCCTGAGCCGTCAGAGCCTCCAGCAGATGCTGCGCCGTCGCCAGCCCTAGCCCGGACGGCCGCCCGCGCTAGTCGCCGAAGGTCTTCTTGAAGAACTCCCCGATCGCCTTGCCAGTGTAGACGGTGCCCTCGACGATCGTGCGACCGATGCCCACGACCAGGTCCGAGACGCCCGAGCCGAATTCACCGTATCCGATCGACCGGGCACCTTCGGCTATCTGGCTGGTTGCCTCGTTCATCTTCGTCGTGTCGGCGGCCGCAGCTGGCCCGATCGACAGGGCCACGATCAGCGCGCAAGCGGACATCGTTCCCAGCCACCGAAATCTCCGAGCCATCGAGCACCTCCCACGGTGAGTTGGTCGCCGCCACCACGCTACCACTGGACCACCGAAGCGCGGTCATTCTGGTTGGGGCGTGCCCTCCGCAGATCCATCGAGGGATTGGCGGCGGAGGCTGTGGGCGGATCAGGTGCGTTGGCGTCAGCGGCCGGCGCCGTGCGCGAGGATCTCCTGTATGTCGGGGGAGGTCTCGAGTCCGCGGTGCAGGCCGGGTTCGCTCAGACCCGACAGGATCTGGTCTACGAGGTCACGGGCGGCGCGGTAGTGGCGGTAGGCGGCGTCGGACTCCCCGCGCCCGCGATGTAAACGGCCCAGCGCCGCGAGGCTCTTCCAGGTCTGACGGGGCTCGCCGATGGCCTGGGCGATGGCCAGCGACTCGCGCAGGGCCGCGTTCGCGTCGTCCCAGCGCCTGCGCGTCGTCGCCACCTCACCCGTGAGGCGCCGGGCGCGGCTCTCGTACTTCCTCGACCTGGTCGAGACGGCGATCTCGAGGCTTTGGTCGGCCAGGCGCGTGGCGTCCTCGAGATCACCCCGGGCCAGGGCCAGTTCGCCCATGGTGGCGAAGCAGTGCATCGCGTAGCGCCACGTCATCCACCGCGAGACCGGCGGGTGCTGCACGATGTGATGGGCCTCGTCGAGCGCGTCGGCGGCGGCGCGCAGGTCGCCCCGGGCGAGATGGGCTACTCCCTGATTCGACTGGATGAAGGCCACCCGCTCGAGCCCTGTCGCGTGGCGGCTTCGCCGCGACATCTCGAGCGCCCGGGTGCCGAGATCGAGGCCGGCGTCCAGGTCGCCGCAGTCGATCCTGAGCCACGCGGCCGTGTTGAGGAAGCGGCTGACGAGCCGCTCGTCGGCGATGCGCTCGGCCAGCCCCAGTCCTTCCTCGAGTGCGTGGAGCGCCGCCTCGAACTCCCCGACGCCGGCGCGCGCGACACCTTCGCTCCAGAGGCACCGGATCAGGGGAACGAGCAGACGGTGCTCGCGGCCGATCTGGACCCCCTCGCGGGCGACGGCCAGCGCGTCCCGGTAACGCCCCTGCCAGATGGGCGGCAAGGTGCCGAGAAACGCTATCTCCCCCTGAAGACCGAGGTTGCCGATCGAGCGGCTGATGGCAACGGCCCGCTCGATCTCGGGCACCGCCTTCTCCGGGTTTCCCTGGAGCTCGAGGACGAAGGCGCGGACCGAGAGCGCGCCGGCCAGCCCGAACTGGTCACCGGAGGCCTCGCTGACCTCGACCGCCTCCTGCGCGTGGACGAGCGCAGCGTCGAAATCCTCCATCCACTGGGCGGCATTGGCGCTCTGGATGAGCGCGGTGGCCTCCGACCGACGGTCGCCCACGCGCCGGGCCAGCGCCCGCAGTTCCTCGGCAGCCGCCCGGGCGGCGGGATACTCGCCCACGCCGAAGAAGAGATCCGACCGCATGCGATGAACGGTCAGCAGTGTCTCGGGGGGGACGCGCTCGCCCAGGTGTCGCGCGACGGCGAGCGCCTCCTCGTAGAGGGCGAGCGCTTCCCGGATGCCGAACGCGGCGGCGGTCTTCTCCGCCGCCTTGAGGAGGTAGTGCAGCGCCTTGTCCCAGGCCTCCGCGCGGGAGAAATGATGGGCCAGCACCTCGTAGTGCTCGGCGATGCGCTCGGCATAGACCTCCTCGATCTCGAGGCCGATCAGCCGGTGGAGCTCCCGCCGTCGCTGGACGAGGAGCGACGCATAGGCCACGTCGTGAGTCAGGGCGTGGGTGAACATGTAGGCCATCTCCGGGAAGAGCGCCTTCTCCCGGATCAGCTCGATGGCGGCGAGCTCGCGTAGCACGGCGTCGGGGTCTCCGCGGATCTCGGAGAGCCGCCCCAGCAAGCGGCGGGTGAACTCGCGCCCGATCACCGAGGCCACCTGGAGCGCACGCTTGGGGTCGTCGGCCAGGCGGTCGATGCGCGCGGCGATGACGTCCTGGACGGTATCGGGGACGTGGATCTGGTCGACGGGGCCGGCGAGCACGAGCCGCCCGCCGGACGGCTCGATCGCTCCCGTCTCGCGGAGCGAGCGCACCACCTCCTCCACGAAGAACGGGTTGCCCTCCGCCTTCTGGGCGATGAGCTCGACGAGCGCCCGGGGCAAGCCGGATGACTTGAGGATGTCCTCGGCCATCTGCGCGCTGTGCTCGTTCGTCAGGCTGGCCGGAGCGATGCGCGTGATGAAGGATCGGTCGCCGAGCGAGAGGGCGTAGCCGGGGCGATACGTGAAGACGAGGAGGGCGCGGATGCTCGGCACCCCGTCCACCAGGGAGGCGAGGAACTGCTCGGTGGCGGCGTCGATCCAGTGCAGGTCCTCGATGACCACGACCTGGGGGCGGATGGCCGACGCTTTTGCGAGGAGGCGGCGAAGGGCGTTCAGCGTCTCACCGCGGCGCTGCTGGGGGCCCATCGTGGCCACCGCCGGGTCCCCCGGATCCACGGAGAGCAGGGCCCTCAGGTACGGCGCTACCGCTGAGACGTCCTCGCCGAGAGTCGCGACGCCGCGCTCGATCTTCAGGACGATGTCCGGCGCCGAGTCGCGCTCCTCGATCCTGAAGAGGCGGCGCAGCAGATCGATGAGAGGGTGGAAGGCCATGGAGCGCCCGAAGGACAGGCACTGTCCCTGGAGCCATGCCGCGTGGTCGCCGATCCGGCGCTGACACTCGTGGAGGAGCCGGGACTTGCCGATGCCGGGCTCTCCCACGATCAACACGACCTGGCCCCGGCCCGCCGCGGCGCGACCGAAGCAGTCCTCCATGATCTGAAGCTCCCGCTCGCGCCCCACGAACGACGTGAGCCCGCGCTCGGCCTCGACGTCGAGCCTGGTGCGCGCCACGCGCGCGGTCACCGCGAGCCACGCCGGCACCGCCTCGCTCTTGCCCTTGAGCGAGAGCGGCCCCAGGGCCTCGGTCTCGAAGTAGCCGCCGACGGCGCGCTGGACCGCTTCCGAGATGACGATCTGCCCCGGCGCCGCCGCCTGTAGGAGCCGGGCGGCCACGTTCGTGGTGTCCCCCACCGCGGTGTAGTCCATGCGGAGGTCGCTGCCGATGCTTCCCACGACGACCAGGCCAGTGTTGAGGCCCTGGCGCACCTGGAAGTCGATGTCGCGTGCCTGCCGCAGCTCGGCGCGATACCCGGCCAAGGCCCCGCGGATGCCGAGGGCGGCGTGCACCGCTCGCTGCGCGTGATCCTCGTGAGCGATGGGCGCGCCGAACAGCGCCATGATCCCGTCGCCGAGGAACTGATTCACGGTGCCCTCGTACCGATGCACCGCGGCCAGCATCAGCTCGAAGGCGCGGGTCATGAGGGCGTGGACTTCCTCGGGATCGAGGCGCGAGGCGATGGACGTGAAGCCGGACACGTCCACGAAGAGCACCGTGACCTGCTTGCGCTCGCCCTCGACCGCGCTCTTGGACGTGAGGATCCTCTCAGCGAGGTGCTTGGGGGTATAGGTTGCGGGAGACACGAAAGGCGCCGGTCCGCGAGACTCCCCGCCGCTTACAGGAGTCCCACACTTGTTGCAGAACCGGGATCCCGCCGGTAGGTCGTTTCCGCAGCCGCCACAGGTCGCGCCCAAGCGGGCGCCGCAGCCCAAGCAGAAGTTCGACGCGGGCGGATTGTCGTACTCGCACCGTGAACACTTCAAGCTGGAGCCTCCAAGCACCCGGTCGGCCGAGGAAGGGAACAGTGCCCGGAGGGTAACTGGCCGGGTCTCGCATGGTCAAGGACGCCTCTCGACAGGGGGCGGCGCCAGGTGCAGTATCTCGACCAACGATCCACCCGGCGACCGACCCAACCCGACGATTCCAAGGGAGATTAGAAATGCGAAGCCTGATACTTCTGTTGGTCTCAGTCCTGTTGTTCTCGCCGATTACCGCCGACGCTCAGGATAGCCGCGCGGCCCTCGAGGCCGTCTCGAAGGCTCTCGGCGCCACCGGTCTGAAGTCGATCGAGATCCAGGGCGGCGGCACGGTCTTCCAGGTCGGGCAGAGCTATACCGCGGGCACGGCCTGGCCGCAGTTCAACGTGCGGAGCTTCACGCGCGTGGTGAACTACGACACCGCCTCGCTCCGGGACGACATCCTTCGCACGCGGGCGCTGGAACCGCCCAAGGGGGGCGGCCCGTACGTTCGCGGTGAGCACAGGCAGGTCTTCGTCCTCAGCGGCGACCACGCCTGGAACGTGGTGGGCGAAGCGGCGACGCCGGCACCGATCACGCTCGCGGACCGTCAGTTCCAGCTCTGGTCGACCCCGCACGGCATCATCAAGGCCGCGCTGGCGGGCAAGGGCACGATGCAGGGCCGCACGATCGCCTTTGCTGTCCCGGGCAGCTTCAAGGCGACCGCCACCGTCGACGCCGCCAACCTGGTCGAGCGCGTCGAGGCGACGATAACGTATCCCGTCCTCGGCGACATGCCGGTCACGGTGAGCTACGCCGACTATCGCGACTTCGGGGGCGTGAAATTTCCAACGAAGATCCGGCAGAGCTACGGCGGCTTCCCCGCGCTCGAGCTCATAGTGACCGAGGTCAATCCCAACGCCGCCGCCGACATCCCGGTGCCGGACACCGTCCGGCAGGCGACCAATCCCTACGTGCGCGTCCAGAGCCAGAAGGCCGCCGACGGCGTGTGGTACGTGACCGGCGGTTCGCATCACAGCGTGGTGATCGAGATGAAGGACCACGTGATCGTCGTCGAGGGACCGCTGAATGACGACCGCGCGCTGGCCGTCATCAAGGAGGCGCGCACGCTCGTGCCCAACAAGCCGATCAAGTACCTCATCGTCAGCCATCACCACTTCGACCACTCGGGCGGTGTGCGGGCGTTCGCGGGCGAGGGCGTCACGCTGATCACCCACGAGGCCAGCCGGCCGTACTTCGAGAAGATCGTCGCGGCGCCGGCGACCGTGAGCCCCGATCATCTTGCCAAATCCGGCAAGAAGGCCGCGGTGGAAGGCGTTCGCGACCGCCGCGTGTTGACGGACGGGACGCGGACCGTCGAGATCCGTCAGATCGCCGGCATCCAGCACGCCGACGACATGCTGATGGTCTATCTGCCGCAGGAGAGGTTCCTCATCGAAGCGGACGCCTACACGCCACCGGCGCCGAACGTGGCGCCGATGAGCCCGCCGAGCCCCTTCACCGTCAGCCTCGCGGAGAATGTCACAAAGCAAGGGCTCGCGGTCGACCAGATTCTTCCGCTGCACGGCCGCATGGTTCCGGTCGCGGAGATGTACAAGGCGGCCGGCGTCACGCCCTGAGCTGGGTAGGCCGGGGGGCTCCGTGCCCCCCGGCCATCATCCTGCCGGTTGGCGACACACGCCGTGATGCCCCATTGAACGAAGGTCTAATAGACAGTCAAGGTGACGCGAGACTACCTTTAGCGGCAGCCGGGAGGTTTGGGTATGAAAGTAGAAAGTGCCGCGAAGGTGAAGTACGGATTCTGGGGCCTGGTTGGTGGGGCAGTCATCGCAATGATCCTGGGCTTCATGTGGGGTGGTTGGACCACCTCGAGCACAGCCAATGCGGCAACCGCCAAAGCGGTCGTGTCGAGTCAGGCGGCAATCTGCGTCGCCCAATTTGTGAAGCAACCCAATCATGAGGCGAAGCTCAAGGAATTCGGGGACGTGAATAGCTGGTCGAGGGGCGAGTTCATCGAGAAGGGCGGCTGGGACAGGATGCCCGGACAAGAAAAGGCCGACTCGGAGGTCGCCCGGGCATGTGCCGAAGGGCTGGGGCTTCTCGTCAAGAAGTAGCGAAAGCCTAGCCCCGACGCAGCCCCTCCGCCGCCGCGGCGATGGCCCGCAGCTTGGCCTCGGCCACGGCGGCGGAGGGTTGTCGTCAAAGAGACGCCCCTGCCCACCATTGCCTGCATGTAGTCGCCGAAGCCGCCCATCTTGACTCTGTCGTGCCCCGGCAGCATGCTGCCGGACTACGAGGGGATGCCATGCAGCCAAAGATCGCCCCGATCGATGCCACGCTGGGCGCCGTCGTCACCGGCCTCGACCTTTCCCGGATGGACGGGCCCACCTGGAAGAGCGTAGAGCAGGCCTTCCACGAGTATGCGGTCCTGGTGTTCCCCGTCCAGGGCTTGTCACCAGAGGCACAGGTGGCGTTCGCCAATCGCTTCGGGGATATCGAGCTCCTGGCTGCGGACCCCGAGCAGAAGGCGGTGGCGATCAGCAACCAGAAGCCCGATGGATCGGTCATGGGCGCGGACGAGCATCGCTTCAAATCCTTGCGGGGCAATGAGGGCTGGCATACCGACAGCTCGTACATGCCGCTGGCCGCGAAGGCGTCGGTGCTCTCGGCCCAGGTGGTCCCGTCGGCCGGTGGTGAAACCGAGTGGGCCGACATGCGGGCCGCCCACGATGCGCTGGACGAGGCAACGCGCCGGCGCATCGCGGGGCTGTCAGCACACCACTCTCTCTATCACTCCCAGGCCAGGATCGGTCACGTGGTTCAGACCGGCGCCGGGTACGGGTATCACACGAAGGGGGCGCCGCTACGGCCGCTGGTGAAGGTGCATCCCGTCACGGGCCGGCCGGCCCTCTACATCGGCCGCCACGCCTACGGCATACCCGGCCTCGGCGAGGGCGAGTCGGAGAAGCTCCTCGCGGACCTTCTGGACTTCGCCTGCCGACCTCCCCGGACGTACGCGCATCGGTGGCAGCCTGGCGACGTGGTCATCTGGGACAACCGCTGCGTGCTGCACCGGGCTCGGCCGTACGACTACCGCGAAGTGCGTGTCATGCGTCACACCCGTGTCGCGGGGAACCCGGCCACCGAGCTTGCGCCGACCCATCGCGACGACCGCGCCCGCGCGTACGAGCCGTCCAGCTTAAACAGATAGGCACAGCGTCGCTGATCAGTGCTCCCGCAGCAGCGAGCCGGACCCTCGCATCTGGTCCGGGATGCCGTTCGTTCGGAGCGCGTGCCAGAGGGTGACGGCATTGATCGCGAGCACGGGTTTGGCGAGCCAGCGCTCGGCCTCGTCGGCGAGGCGAACCATCGACAGATTCGTGCCGATCTGGACGATCGCCTCCACGTCGGGGCCGTTCAGCTCGTCGCGGATGATGGGCAGGAGCTCGGCCTCTGGAACCTCCGCGATCGAGGTCGCCGTCGGGCAGCGGAGACCCTTGAAGCCCACCACCTCGAAGCCGGCCTCCTCGAAATACCGGGTGACCTGCCTGTCGGCGATGGGCTGGTAGGGACTGAGCACCGCGATGCGCCGGACCCCGTAACGCTCGAGGGCCGCGCGGCACGCCGAGGCACCCGTCGAGACGTCGAGGCCTGCCTGGGCCTTCACGCGCTCGATGAACTGAGCGTTGCCCTCCACGCCGCCCCAGAAGGTCTCCGACGACATGCCCATGATCAAAGAATCGGGCTTGCAGGTCATCACGTCGCGGATCGCGACCCGGATGGACCCGCGGATCTCGCCGAGCAGTGCCTCGAAGTGGGCGTCCGAATCGATGACGGGATGCTCGATGTACATGCGCCCCGTATGGAAGGTGACGCCGGGAGGCGCCATCCGGTTGTAGTCGGCCTCGACCACGGTATTCGTCGAAGGCACGATGACTCCGAATTTGATCCGGTAGCCGGCCGCGTCAGGCATGCAACCCCCGTCGATCTCCCGCGCTCACCACGGATCGATGTACGGGTACTTCTTGCTGGTCCGCGCTGGTGCCGGCGGCAGGCGTTTCAGGCCGCAGGCGATCCAGTCGCGCGTGTCCGCCGGGTCGATCACGTCATCGATCCCGCCTCCGGCCGCGGCATTGACAGCCTTGGCTCTGTCGTAGGCCGTTGCGGTCCGGCGCTGGAACTCCGCGAGCCTCGCCTCGGGATCCTCGATCGCCATCAGCTCCTTGCGGTAGCCCAGCTTGACCGCCCCTTCGATGTTCATGCCGGCGAACTCGGCGGTGGGCCAGGCCACGGCGAAGAAACCGACCAGGGTGCCGGCGCCGCACATCGCCTGGGCGCCCAGACCGTAGGCTTTACGGACGATGACGGTGAACAACGGCGTGGTCATGTTGGCGCCCACGTTGAACAGGCGTGTGCAGTGGCGGACCAGCGCCGTCCGTTCGACGTCGGGACCGACCATGATGCCGGGGCAATCGACCAGGCTCAGCACGGGAATGTCGAAGGCGTCGCACAGCTGCATGAAGCGCGCGCCCTTGTCGGCACCGTCCGAGTCGACCGCGCCCGCCAGGTGATGGGGATTGTTGGCGACGACCCCCATCGGCCTGCCCTCGACACGGATGAAGGCGGTGATGATCCCGATGCCGAACTTCGCACGAAGCTCCAGGACGTGACCCCGAGTCGGCGATGGTGTCGATGATCGCCCGCATGTCGTACAGCCGCAGCCGGTTCTCCGGCACGGCGTGCCGCAGGCGGCGCTGGTCGGGCGCCTCCCAGCGCGGACACCGTCCCCTGGAAGTAGGAGAGGTATTTCTTCGCGACATCGACGGCCTCGTCCTCGTCCGTTCACCAGGATGTCGACGACGCCGTTCGGGACCTGGACGGACATCGGCCCCACCTCCTCGGGCGTGTAGATGCCCAGGCCACCGCCCTCGATCATCGCCGGCCCGCCCATGCCGAGCGTCGAGCCCTCGGTCGCGATGATCACGTCGCTGCACGCGACCAGCGCCGTGTTGCCGGCGAACGTGCGGCCGTTCACGATCGCGACTAGCGGCACCAGCCCGCTCAGCTGCGAGAAGGTCGTGAACGTGTGCGTATCGACCGCGACGCGGGGGCCGATGTCATCCTCCCCCGGCCGGCCGCCGCCGCCCTCGCCGAACAGGACCAGCGGCAGCTTGAATCGCTGCGCCAGCTCGAAGATCCGGTCCTGCTTGTAGTGATTGCGGTGCCCCTGCGTGCCCGCCAGCACGGTGTAGTCGTAGTGGACGATGACGGCGCGCGACCGCGTCTCGTCGAACAGCGTTCCGTTGATGGAGGCCATGCCGGCGACCACGCCGTCGCCCGGCGTGTTCTTGCGTAGCGCCTCGATGGTGTTTCGCTGGTGCTGCCGCGCGACGACGAGCGGCCAGTATTCCTTGAAGGACCCGGGATCGACGAGGCGGTCGATGTTCTCGCGCGGCATGCGGTAGCCGAGCTTCCGGCGCCGGGCGACCGCCTCCGGCCGGTTCTCGTCCAGCCCGAAGGCGTGGCGGTCGTGGTTCTCGCGCAGATCGCCGCGGATGTGATCCGGGTCCGGTCCCGCCACGGCGGCGATGGCGGCCCCCCCGACCTCGGCTTCCTGGATGAAGACGATGGGATAGCCTTCGCGAACCACGTCGCCCGGTGCCATCGTGACGCCACGCACGATGCCGCCATGGGGGGCGGTGATCACGTGCTCCATCTTCATGGCCTCGACGACGGCGATCTGCTGGCCCTGGCGCACCTCGTCACCGATGGCGACGTCGATGGCGACGATGGTGCCCTGGATCGGGGAGGCGACCCCGGCCGAGCCGTCGGGCCCGGTCGGCGCCACGACCTCGTCGGGGACGTCCGCCGTCGCCTGTTCTGCCTTCACCTGGGCGTCGTGCGCGAATAGCGCGAGGGGATCACGACTCTTGACCCGGGCCCCGGCGAAGCCGCCATCGGTGGCCGCGGGCCGCGCCGTCTCCACGAAGCGGCGCCGTTGATCGGGACCATCGGCGACCAGCGCGGTCATGTTCTCGTCGACCCAGCGGGTGTGGACGTTTCCACCGACGAAGTCGGCATGCGCCAGGATGTTGCGGAGGAACGGGATGTTGGCGGCGACGCCTTCCAGCCGGAACTCGCTGAGGGCCCGCGACGCCCGCCCCACGGCCCCCGCGAAGTCTGGAGCCTGGACGATGACCTTGGCGAGTATTGAGTCGAACGCGCCGCTGGTGCGGTAGCCCGCATAGCCGAACCCATCCGTCCGCACGCCCGGTCCGCTCGGGGCCTCGTAGACCGTCACGGTGCCGCCGCCCGGACGCACCGAGCCGTCCGGCCCAGTGGTTTCCATGTTCACCCGCGCCTGGATGGCGTAGCCACGCGGTCGGGCGATCCCGGGCCTGTCCAGCCCCAGGTCCTTCAATGTCGCGCCCTGGGCCAGCCGGATCTGGGCCTGAACGAGATCGACGCCGGTCACCGCCTCGGTGACCGTATGCTCGACCTGCAGTCTCGCGTTCGCCTCGATGAAGACAAAGGGCGGTGCGCCTGGGCGACCCGAGACATCCACCAGGAACTCGAACGTGCCGAGATTGGTGTAGCCGACGTGTTTCGCGAACCGCACCGCGGCGTCGATGATGTCGCCGCGCAGCCCATCGTCCAGGGCCGGGGCGGGAGCGATCTCGACGATCTTCTGGAGGCGGCGCTGGATGCTGCACTCCCGCTCCCCCAGATGCGCGATGCTGCCTTCACGGTCGCCAAGAATCTGCACCTCGACGTGGCGAACGCGGGGGAGAAACTCCTCCACGTAGACCTCGGCACGTCCGAACGCGGCGCCGGCCTCGGACCGGCAGCGTTCGAAGGCAGCCTTCAGCTCGTCGGCTGACGACACCACCCGCGTGCCGCGACCGCCGCCACCGGCCAGCGCCTTCACCATCATCCCGCTGCCCGGGCGGAGGGAGGCGAAGAAGGCGCGAGCTTCATCGAGCGTGACGGCGTGGTCGAGACCGCGGACCACCGGTACGGGCACCGCGACGGCCGCGGTCCGGGCGCGGGCCTTGTCCCCGAACAGCTCCAGATGCGCCACGTCCGGCCCGACGAATGTCAGCCCTGCCTCGGCGCACATCCGCGCAAAATCGCCGCGCTCGGCGAGGAATCCGTAGCCGGGATGGATGGCGTCGCAGCCGGACGCCGTCGCCGCCGCGATCACGGCCTCGGCATTCAGATACGGCAGCCGTGCCCTGGCCCGGCAGGGCGTGGGTTTCGTCGGCCACGCGGAGGTGCAGGCTTCGGGAGTCGTCTTCCGAATACACGGCGACAGTGGGCAAACCCAGGTCGGCCGCGGCGCGGGCGATGCGGATGGCGATTTCGCCCCGGTTGGCGATCAGCAGCTTCGTCACGCTCATGGTGTCTCTGTCCGTCGTGCCTGGAGGGCGTTCACCGCGTCGATGGTCCGCCGATCACGCCCTGCTCCCGCAAGGCGGCCACGGCCTCCGGACTCATGCCGAGCAGCTCGCGGAGCACCTCCGCCGGTGTGCTCGCCTAGCATGGGCGACGGTGTCCGCACCGAGCCCGGCGTCTCGGACAGGCGCACCGGGGCGCCCACCATCTTCACCTTGCCCGCGCGGGGGTGCTGCATCTCCACGAGGGTGCCGCGGGCCTGCACTTGAGGATGTGCGACGACCTGCGCGATGTTGTTGATGGCGCCGAAGGGGATGCCCTCGGGCAGGAAGATGGCCTCCCACTCCTCGTAGGTCTTCGTCAGGAAGACGTCCTGGAGCAGCGGGATGAGCGTGGCACGGTTCTTCGCGCGGTCGGCGTTCCGGCGATAGCGCGGGTCGTCGGCCAGCTCCGGCCGGCCGATCGCGGGACAGAAGATCTGCCAGAGCTTCTCGCTGCCGACCGCGAGGGCGAGGTCGCGGGTCTTGGTCCGGAACGTCTGATAGGGAAGCAACGCCTTGTAGGCGGTGCCCATGGGCTGCGGGCAGCTCACCGTCGGCGAGGAAGCCGCCGATCATGGTGCCGAGGAGCGACATCTGGCCCTCCAGCATGGACACGTCGATGGCCTGGCCGCGCCCGGTCCGCTCCTTCACGCGCAGCGCCAGCATGATCCCGAAGGCCGCGTACATGCCCGCCGTCATGTCGGCGATCGAGACGCCGCAGCGCACGCCCGCGGCCGCCGTCCTCGCCCGTGACGCTGATCATGCCGCTCTCGGCCTGGAGGATGAGGTCGAGCGCGGCGCGATCGCGATAGGGGCCGTCCTGGCCGAAGCCGGACACCGAGCAGTAGATGATGCCGGGGTTGCGCTCGCGCGCCTCCTCGTAGGCGAGGCCCAGCCGCTCCAGCGCGCCCGTCCGGTAGTTCTCGAGGACGACGTCCGCGCTGCTCGACGAGCTCGAAGAAGAGCGCCTTGCCTCGCGGATGCTTGAGATCGACCTCGATGCCCTGCTTGTTGCGGTGCAGGCTCACGAAGTACGCGGTCTCGCCGCCGGGCAGCGGCGTGCCCCACGCGCGCGCGATGTCGCCCGCCCCCTTGGGCTCGAGCTTGATCACGCGCGCGCCGAAGTCGGCCAGCATGGTCGAGCAGAAGGGGCCCGCGAGGGCGTGGCTCAGATCGAGGACGGTGACGTCTTCGAGCGGCAGGCGCATGTGGTTCGTCTCCTCGCGGCCCATGGTAGCCCAGCCGCGGCGGGACGTGGCCGCGGAGGCTTCCGGTATCGGGGGAGTTTACGAGAGAGCATGGGGTATGGGCGCTCGGGAGTTCCGGGCCAAGAATCGATGTGGCGGCGAACTTCTTCGAGGCCGTGGGTCGAGGATGGAGACACACTGTCGACCCGAAAACCCTGATTCGGCGGTTCCAATGCCGTCCCTACCCACCATTTCTTTCAGCTAGTTGTCACGCACCGACTATTTGGTGGGGATGCGATTGTGTCAGTGTTCTGCCGTGCTCGGGATGATTTCTGAACACTCCATCGGGCATGCGGATGGGAAGCCAGACGTGTTCGGCTCACAACCCGCCGTCGCTGGTTCAAATCTGGGCCCGAAACCCATTGGTTGTAGGCCCAAGCGCACAGCACCCAAGCGCACCGGCACTTGACGGCCTCGAAGTCGAAGCCTAAGCCTAAGCTCTCGACACCTATCGGACCGTTCCGGGCCCACCCGCTCGGAGGGCGTTGTATGTGGTGTCCGCAGCGAACCCCTCCGAGCATGAGTTTTGCGGCCATCTTGCTGCAGCGCCCCGAGCTACGGCGACCGCCAAGATCGCCCTCGAGGTCGAGCGCTAGCAGCTCGTTTCTCGATGACGAGCTCAACCTCGATATCCCGCGAAGCTTTTCCGAAGGGAACGTGCGGGAACTGGGGCTACCACTTGGCGCCCAAAGGGATGGCGGAAGCCGATGAGGCTGAACGTACGCGCCTGGCTGGTGGCCGGTGGCTTCGGCGAGTATGCTGATTCGTTCGAAGCCAACGAGATCGATGACGAAGCGCTGCTCGCACTGACCGACGAGGGCCTGAAGGAACTCGGCATCCCGCTCGGTCGCCGGGCGAAGCTCCTCAAGGCCATTGCGCAGCTGGCCCCGAGCCTTTCTCCAAGCGCAGCCGCCGGACCCGGTCGATTGCTCCGAGCTAGTACGGCCGGCACCGCAGCCGAAACGACCACGGCGGAACGCCGGCACCTGACGGTCATGTTCGTGGACCTCGTAGGGTCGACCGCACTTTCGAACCGGCTCGATCCAGAGGACCTGCGCACCGTGATCCGCACGTACCAGGATGCGGTCGTCCGCGAAGTGACGCGCTACGACGGCCACGTCGCCCAGTACCTCGGCGATGGCATGCTGGCGCATTTCGGCTTCCCGATGGCTCACGAGGACGACGCGGAGCGTGGCGTGCGTGCGGCGCTGGCGACCCTTGACGCCGTCGCCGCCATGGGGTCGCGCGGTGGTCGAGCATCTCGCGGTGCGTATCGGGATCGCGACGGGCATCGTCGTCGCCGGCGACCTGCTCGGTGAAGGCGCCGCCAGAGAGCATGCGGTGGTAGGCGAGACCCCCAATCTTGCCGCGCTGCTTGCAAATTCTGGCCGCGCCCGGGGAAGTGGTCGTCAGCGCGCACACGCGTCAGCTGGTTGGGAATCTCTTCGAGTTCCGGGACCTTGGCCAGCCGGGATCTAGAAGGGCTTCGCCGCGCCGGTCGTGGCCTACGCGATCGTGGGCGAGCGGTCGTCGAGAAGCCGCTTCGAGGCGCGTCGGGGGCAGCCGCTCGCGCCCATGGTCGGCCGGGACGACGAGCTGACACTCCTGATCGAGAACTGGCGCAGGACGAAGGCGGGCGAAGGACGGTTTATGCTCATCACCGGCGACGCCGGTATCGGCAAGTCGCGCATCATTCGCGCGCTGCAGGAGCGCTCTTGCCGCCGAACACCCCGCCCCGCGTGGAACTACCAGTGCTCGCCGTACCACTCGGACAGCGCGCTGTTTCCCGTCAGGCAGCATCTCGCCCGGGCAGCTGATTTCGAGCCGGGGGATACGCCCGACCGGCGGCTGGACCGGCTGGAAGTGCTGTTCAAGGAGTTCGGCGCCCGGCGTGCCGGCGACATGGCGTTGATCGCCGCGCTCCTCGGGATCGACGGCGCTCCGCGCTACGGGCCGCTCGGCCTTTCGCCTCAGCAGCAGCGCCTGGGCACGTTCAGGGCGCTGGCGGACGTGCTGGTCGACGTGGCGCGCACGCGACCGGTGCTGTGGACGATCGAGGACGTGCAGTGGATCGATCCGACGACTCTGGAGCTCATCGACCTGTGCCTCGAGGGTATCGCGCGTCTGCCCGTGCTGATCCTGACGAGCGCGCGGCCAGACTTCCACTACGCCTTCGGCAACCGGCCGAACCTGACGCGACTACCGCTCTTCCGGCTCGGCCGTACGCAGATCGCGGCGATGGTGAAGGGAGTGACACGCGGCAAGGCCATGCCGGCGGCTTTGCTCGACGAGATCGCCGCCAAATCGGACGGGGTCCCGCTTTTCATCGAGGAGCTGACCAAGACCGTGCTCGAGTCGGGTGTCCTGCACGAGACGGAGGACGGGTACATCGTCGACGACCCCGCGCCAAGCCTCGCGATTCCGGCCTCGCTGCGCGACAGTCTGATGGCGCGCCTCGACCGGTTGCAGCCTGTCAAGGAAGTAGCGCAGACCGCCGCCTGCATCGGGCGCGAGTTCAACGACCGGCTGCTCGCGGCCATCATGCCGCCGACGGCCACGGGGCTGGACGATGCGCTCGCCCGCTTGATCGAGGCGGAGCTGATCTTCAGCGTCGGCACGCCGGAGGACGGTCAGTATGCGTTCAAGCACGCGCTGGTACGCGATGCCGCATACGAGAGCCTGCTCAAGGCCAAGCGCCAGCAAATCCACGGACGGCTGGTGACTGCTCTTGAAGCGTTGCCCGATACACCGCCGGAAATCGTGGCGTTCCATGCGATGCAGGCGGGCCTAACTGAAAAGGCTATTGGCGGCTGGCAGAAGGCGGGGGCGCAGGCCACGGGGCGTCCCGCCTACAAGGAGGCTATCGCTCACCTGAACCAGGCGCTGCGCCTGGCCGAGCAGATGGGGCAGACCCGGACGTGGCTCGAACGCCGTCTCTTGATCCTGTTGATGCTCGGCCAGGCCTCGATCCCGTTGCGGGGATACGGCCACTCGCAGACGGTCGCCGCCTTCACGCGCGCCCAGGAGCTCGTCGGCGCTATGCACGACGCGCCGCACCGCTTCTCCGTGTTCTATGCGGTATGGGTCGCGCTGTACATCCGCGGCGAGCATGACAACGCGCTGGACGCCGCGGCCACCATGGTGCGGGAGGCGGAGCGCGACGGCAGCAGCTCGCACATGCTCACCGCACTGCGGTCGTTCGCCATGTCCCAGGTGATTACCGGCGCCCCTACGCTCGCCCTCGAGTCGTTCGAGCGTGGCCGGGTGCTGGCGGGCTTACTGCGACTACGCTCGCGCGAGGAGCGCATCGCGCTGGCCGACCGCTTCTCCACCGAGCCGGACATCGCCACCGGGTTTCACCTCGGGCTCACCCTGTGGTCGCTCGGCCGGATCGAAGCGGCGCGAGGCGTCGTCGCCGACGCGCTTGCCTCGGCGCGCGCGCTCGGGCACGTTCACACGCTCTGCCACGCGTTGGCCTATTCGTCGGTCATCGCCGCGTTCGACCGGCGAGTGGACGAGGCGCTGGCGCTGAGCGCCGAGTCCATGGACTTCGCCGGCCGGCACGAGCTCGAAATGTGGAAGGGCTACGGGTCAATCATCCATGCCCACGCGCGAGCGCAGGCCGGGGACGCAGAGGGATCGATTCGCGAGATGGAGGACGGATTCGCCTGGCTGGCGAGAACGCAGACTGGCCATTCGGTGCCCGTGCATTACGCGGTTCACGCGCGCGCACTCGCGTCGCTCGGGCGCTTCGACGAAGCCGAGCGGTACGCGGCGATGGTGCGCACCGAGCTGGCCTCAGGATCGGAGCGGTACTACTGGCCGGAATGCCAGCGGCTACTCGGCGATTACCGCCGGCTGTGCCCGGGCCGCGAGCCCGTCGAGGTTGAGTCGGCGTATCGCAAGGCGCTGGCCTTCGCCCGCGAGCAGGGCGCGAAGACTTGGGAGTTCTACGCCGCGATCAGTTTGGCCGGGTGGTGGGCGGACCAGGGCAAGTCGGGACCAGCCGCCGACCTGCTCGCGACATCTTGCGCCGGATTGACCGAAGGACGAAGCCTGCCCGCATGGAAGGAGGCCGAGATGCTGCAAGAACAGCTTCGATCCCAGGGCCGGACGCGATGAGCACGTTGACCTCTGCCACTCCAGCGTCCGAGAGTTTCAACATCGAGGGCATGCGATCGCCTTGGTTGGTCGAAGCGGGCTTCAACTGGCTGTTCGACCAGCCTCAGGGGTGGATGGGCGTCCTGCGCAAGGCCTTGCCGTTGTTTCGCGTTCCACGTTTCTACACCATCGTCACCCGCTTCGCGCACGTGCAGGAGGTGCTCGCTCGCGAAGAGGTGTTCCAGGTGCCCTTCGCCACCCGCATGTCCCACTTGATCGCCGGGCCAAAGTTCGTGCTGGCAATGCAGGACGGTGACGAATATAGGCTTCAGCGCCGCGAGATCATGCAGGCATTCCGGCTCGAGGACGTGGCGGCCCGTATCGCGCCCCGTTCGGCCGGGCTCGCCGCGCAGATCGTCGAGCAGTCCGGCGGCCGGATCGATGCGGTCGAGGAATTGCTCACGCGTGTCCCGACCATCCTCTGCCGTGAGTACTACGGCCTGAATGTTCAGGATCCGAAGCTGTTCGCGCAATGGACCCTCGCCGTGAGTGCCTACGTGTTCGGCAGCCCGTGGGGCAAGCGGGACCGTCACACCGCGACGGCGCAAACGGCGGCGAACTGTCTCGGCGCGCTCATCGACGAGTCGATCCGCAACGCGAGACGGGCTGGGGATCGGTCCACGACGATCGTCGCTCGCCTGGTCGGAATGCAGGAGAAAGGGAACGGATATCCCACCGACGATGTGATTCGCACCGAGCTGTTCGGCATGATCGTCGGCTTCGTCCCGACCAATACGATCGCGTCGGGCAACATCCTCGAGATGCTGCTGCGGCGGGGGGACTTCATGGAGGCGGCGCAGGCGGCGGCACGTGCCGATGACGACGAACGGCTCTGGCGATGCTTGTTCGAGACGTTACGCTTCAAGCCCATCAATTCGGGCCTGTTCCGTGAGTGTGTGAAGGACCACACGATCGGCGCCGGTGGTCCCCGCGGGAAGCGGATCAGGCCTGGCACGCGGTTGCTGGTGAGTACGCAGTCGGCCATGTTCGACGGGCGCTGGGTGGTCGAGCCGGGCACATTCAACCCGGATCGCCCGAAGCACGAGTACATGCTGTTCGGCTACGGCTTGCACTGGTGCATCGGAGCGTTTCTCGCGGCCGCCCAGATCACGCAAACGTTCAAGCCGTTGCTGAAAAAGCATGAACTGGTCCGCGCCCAGGACGGCGACGGCGGCCGCCTGCAGACCATCGGCGTCATGCCGCTCCACCTGCGCGTCCAGTTCCGCGCCTAGCCGAGGGAGAACCCCGATGCCCCATGCGTTTGTGACCGTTGTGGTTCCGTTCGACACTGGGCTGGCGGACGCCGTCGAAGTGCATTTGGATGGTCTGAACGTGGCTCTCCAGCCGCTGAACGAGCCTGCCCCGCGATCGATCACCCAGATGCTGGACGACAACCGATTCGTGCATTTCATGAGCTTCACCGTCGTCCGCGGCTCGTCTGGTGAGTCCGCCCATCTCGTATGGGTCGTCTCCGCCGACGGCTATCCCGCTGGCGTCCTCAGTCGGCTGGCGGAGGTCATCGGCCCTCACCTGCGCGGGGTTCTCGCCGTGGCCTGTATCGACGTGCCTGCGGGGGAGGACTTCAGCGACTTCCTCGTGCGACACGACCACCAGGTCGGGCCGGGCTGGTTCGACGTTCCGGGCGCCGTGTTCACTGGCACACCCGGCGTGACCGTCGAGCGCATTCTCGAGGAAAGGGAGCTCGCCTCCTGGATACAGCGCGTCCTCGACGACCTTCCCGCGCGGGGCTCCGCCCTGGCGACCCTCGAGCATGTGCGCGCGAAGATCTTCGGCGAGGCCGCCATGTACAAGTGGGCGTTCGTCGCCGAACCGGTGCCACTGCTGGCGGACGCGCCGACCGCCTGGAAATCCGCTCGGTCACTGTTGTGGTCGGCGCTGCGCACATTGTTCTGGCCGCTGGGCATTCTGCCGGGACTGAGTCTTTGGGGTGGATGGCGGCTGGCCGTTGTGGTGCTCGGCGCCGAGCTGATCCTGGTCGGAATCGCGTTGAGCGTCGCGTACGCGATGCTCCGGCGCCAGGAGAGCGCGGACGCTCCCGAGGACGGCAGAGACCTCGGCCGAGGACGATACGAACGATCATGGAGCGTGAGAACAACGGCGGCGTGCAAAACCATCTGGCCGCCGTGTCGACGATGAAGCCGGGCCGGCTGCGGGGCCTGACACTGCGCCTCGCCCTCTGGGCGGTTGGTGCGTTCTCGGCGCACCGCTCGCGCCCGGGATTCCTGAGGAACATCGGGACTATTCATTTCGCGCGCTGGATCCGGCTCCCGCGAACCGACAAACTGCTGTTCTTCTCCAATTACACCGGGAGCTGGGAAAGCTACCTCGAAGACTTCATCATGCAGCTGCACGAAGGGCTGACGGCTATCTGGAGCAATACACGGGGCTTTCCGCGGACGAAGAATCTGGTCCAGGACGGTGCGCGGGCCGCCGACCGTTTCAAGCACTGGGCGCGGCGGCAGCAGCACCGAACCCGCTTCTGGTACTCCGCCTACCCGATGCTGACGACGCATCGGATCCGAACGAATGCCGCGATCAGGCACGGATTGGCCACGGCCGCGACGGAAGCCGAGGCGGCACGCTGGCTGGTACATTTTCGATTTGCTCCGACCACGCTCCAGAGCGAGCAGATTCCCACGCTCGTGTTCGGCGGGCTCCTCCGCCTGCGCTGCGCGCAGAGCTTCGTGCTACGGCTTCCGGACGTCGCGGAGAGAGGCCGCGGCTGGCTCAGGGCCATTGAGGGGGAGATCGGCTACGGAGAACGACGGCGTGCCGGTTCGATGCTAGCGCTGGGTCTCTCCCACAGCGGCTTGCAGGAACTCGGGCTCGATGCCGACGCCCTGTCAACGTTTCCCGCGGTGTTTCAGCATGGCATGGCCGCGTCGTGGCGGTCCCGGGCGCTTGGCGACGTCGGCGACAACGCACCGCAGAACTGGTGCT
The DNA here is from genome assembly GCA_963827505.1 of uncultured Candidatus Rokubacteria bacterium. Classification (GTDB taxonomy): domain Bacteria; phylum Methylomirabilota; class Methylomirabilia; order Rokubacteriales; family CSP1-6; genus AR5. Next base: position 1,323,526 of record CAWHBD010000003.1, read on the forward strand.
GGGGCGGGCCCGACACCCGCCGCGTCGACGCGATCGTGAACGTGTACGCCGAGAACGACGACATCCTGACGGAACGGATTGCCCAGATGCGGGGCGAATTCCGCGACTTCGGGGTCGAGATCGTTCACGAGCTCCAGCTCGAGCGACTACCCGCGAACGGCGACCCGATCCGCGAGCCATTCGGGTTCACGGACGGTATCTCGCAGCCGATAGTGCGTGGCACGAGAAGATCGTTCACCGCGCGAAACGACATCAACGTCGTTGACGCCGGGGAGATGATCCTGGGGTACCCGGACAATCTCCAGCAGGTTGCCTCTTCACCGTTCAGCGCCCGGTGCCCCGAGCTGGGGCACAATGGGACTTACCTCGTGGTGCGCCAGCTCGAGCAGGACACCGTAGCTTTCCGACGCTATCTGAACACGACGGCCGGCCGACTGATCGGTAACGCGCGGGTCCCCGAGCTCAACCGGGCCGAGTTGGCGGAGTGGCTCGCTGCCAAGATCGTCGGTCGCTGGAAGGACGGCACGTCGCTCGTCCGGCATCCCTATCAGCCAGGGTCGGTGGGCGCCCCCGGCATGCGGCCCGACAACGACTTCCTGTTCGGCGCCGAAGACCCGGACGGGCTGCGCTGCCCGTTCGGTGCCCACATCCGACGCGCCAACCCGCGCGACAGCTTCGAGGCCGGCTCGAAGGAGCAGCTGGCGATTTCCAACCGTCACCGCATCTTCCGCGTCGGCCGCAGCTATCCCGAACAGGGGCGGTTTACGAGGCCGGGGCTGCTGTTCATGTGCGTGAACGCGAACATCGAGCGCCAGTTCGAATTCATGCAGCAAACTTATCTGCTCTCGTCGAGCTTTCACGGGCTCGAGAACGAGGTGGATGCGTTCGCCCGTCGTGAGAAGTCAAGCGGCGTGTTGACAATCCCCACTGAGAGAGGACCGCTGCGCCTTCAAGGCATGAGCACTTTCATCACCGTGCGAGGCGGTGGATATTTCTTCATGCCGGGACGAGGTGCTGTCAGGTTCCTAATGGGCGGGCGATAGGCCCGCTGGTTCGGCTGTTACCCGTCGCCGCCCTTGACGAGGGGGGCGGGAACGAAGCCGCTATTCGTCAAATACGATGCTGCCTGGAATACCCAGGACGGCGCGACCCGCTTCAACAGCCAGCGCGCAGATCCATCTGTCCATCCGAGTCAGGAGGGGATCCATGGTCACATTGACTGGTGTTCGGCCAGCTGCACGGGTCAGCACATCAGCTGAGCACGCTGCGCCCCGGTCTGACGATCTATCGGATAACGCGCACCGGCAGCTCATCGGATACATCGGCCTTTTTCTGCCGATACTTCTGATCTTCCTGGCCGTCGCCAGAGACGGCGTGACACGATGGAGAGGCCTCGAGTCCATCAGCGCTTACTACTACACGGGCGCCGTCGCGGCATTCGTGGGCATGCTGGTGGCTCTTGCGCTCTTCTTGTTCACGTACCGCGGCTACGACAACGCATACAACTGGGCTGACCAATTGGCGGCGAAGTCGGCCGCAGTCGCCGCGCTTGTGGTCGCGTTCTACCCCACGACAGCACCAAGGGACCTGCTGCCCCTAACGTGGTGGACGCCGCGCACAGGCGGTCTCCATCATGCGGCGGCCATCGTACTTTTCGTGCTCTTCGCCGTGTTCGCGCTCTGGCTGTTCCGGCTTACCGCACCTGGTGAGACGGAAGCGGCCGACAAGCTGTGGCGCAATAGAGTCTATATGCTGTGCGGCCTCGCGATCGTCGCATGCATACTTTGGGCAGGTTACGAGGGCATGAATTCTAAGCCAATCTTCATACCCGAATCGATCGCGCTGGTTGCGTTCTCCGTGTCCTGGCTTGTAAAGGGCTACGCGCACAGGACGATAGTGAGCGCCGCGCGATCGCTGCTTCGACTCAAGACGTAACGCGAGACCGCCAGTAGCGGTGATTCAGAGTGCAGTGGTGAAGCGTGCTGTACTCAGGCCCTTCGTCGATCGCCAGGCCCGAGGTCTCTGTAAGCAGGCCGCGTCGCTCCACCAGGAACTCGAACATGCCGAGATTGGTGTAGCCGACGTGGTTCGCGAACCGCACCGCGGCGTCGATGACGCTACCGCGCAGCCCATCGTCCAGGCGGGGGCGGGGGCGATCTCGACGATCTTCTGGAGATGGCGACTCCGAAGGATGCTCCAGGAGGCAAGGAAGCTGCGGCGTCGCGTGGATGTGGCAGCAGGCGACTGTCATGTCGGCTCGTCCCGTGACAGGAGCCTCACACGACCCGTCTCGATCTCGTAGACCGCGCCGACGATCTTCATTCGCCCTTCCGCTATGCGCGCTTGCCCTTCCGGCGAGCCCAGGATCTGACGAACCGTCCAGCGCACGTTGCTGTCGACGGCGCGCGACACCTGCTCTTCAGGAGAAAGGGTCGGGTCGAAATCCGGAAGGCCGCCGGCAATGTTCGCTAGAAGCAGTTGAACCCGGGAACGAAACTGCTCCCCCTCGTGCTTGGTCGCCAGCGCCGCGGTGATCGCCCCGCATCCCTCGTGGCCGAGTACCACGAACAATGGGTCGCCAAGTATGAGCCCGCGTACTGTAGCGTGCCCGCAATCTCCGGCGAGAGAATGTTGCCTGCCACGCGGATGACAAACAGTTCTCCCAGGCCGGTATCGAAAATCCACTCGGGCGCCACGCGAGAATCGCTGCAACCGAGGACGGTCGCGTAGGGGCTCTGGGCCTTGGCAAGAGCGGCGAGGGTTTCTCGCCGGAAGGCGGAACTGCGAGCCCCGCCGCGGAGAAACCTCTGGTTCCCCTCGATCAGCCGCGCCAGCGCCTCCTCGGCGGAGAGTCGAGTGCCTTCGGGCGTTGTTACCATTACGCAATCTCCCGGCCGGAGCTGCTTGGACAGCTCCACGGTGATTCTACGACCGTCGGGGTAGCTCGGACGCTACCGGGGCGCTAGCGTCGCGATCATACGCTCGGCCTGCTGGGCGAGCGACTCTGAAGCGACGGCCTGCGGACCCAGGGTGATCCACTCCACGCCCGCCTGGGCCAGCCGTGCGATACCCTCGCGGATGCGCGAGGGCGGGCCGAGCAGCAGCACCTCGTCGAGGAGGGCATCGGAGAGCGCTGACATCGCGGTGGCCAGGTCTCCAGCCGTGTACGCGCTCGCGATCTGAGCCATCTCGCGCGCGTATCCGCTGGCCTCGAATGTCTTGGCGTAGTGCGGCCATCGTGCGTAGTGCACGAGGAAATCGCGCGCAGCTTGCCGGGCGGTCGGCAGATGGTCGTGAATGAAGGTCGGGATCAGAAGACTCACCGGCAACCGGGCGGGATCCCGCCCCGCCTCGGCGGCGGCCCGTCGAAACCGCTCCACCGCGCGCCGATAGCGGGAGGGCGTGTTGATGTAGAGCATGAGGCCGTCGGCGTGAGCGCCAGCCGCGGCGCACGTCTCCAGGGCCATACCCGCCCAGTGAATCGGAATGACGTGGCTGGCCGGCCGCGGGGCGCGGTGGGCCGGCCCCGGCTTCCCGGCGAACACGGCGCGCAAGGTGGCCGTGGTTTCCTGCATCACTTCACGAGGATCGCGCCAGGCGAACCCGGCCTGGGTCATCATGGTGCGATTGTTCGGCCCTAGCCCAAGGATGAGCCGCTCGGGAGCGACCTCGTCGATGGCGACGGCGGCATTGCCGAGCATCCTGGCATGGCGCACGTAGACGTTGGCGATGTTCGTACCCAGGAGCAGGCGGGAGGTGCGCGCCGCCATCATCGCGACCGTCGTCACGCCGTCGTTGCCGAGCGGGCTTTCGACCATGAACAGATTCTGGAATCCCGCCTTCTCCACCCGCGGGGCCAGATCCACGGCCTCCCGATAGCCAAGACTGAATCCCCATAGCGTGATTCCCAGGTTCATGCGTTGAGCTCCCCGCCCGCGGTCTCCACCCATCGATCATGCCGGATGATCGAGGACTGATGAGGGCGCAGAGTATCATTCGGCCCGTAGAGCCTGGGGTCTGAGCATGGCGACGACGGACGGCATGGTGCGGGCGGCGTTCGCGCCTCGACCACGGCTCGATCACTGGCGGAAGACCCCGTGGCCCTGTGCCGTATCCCCGGCGTGTCGGCGGCGGGCTTTCCCCGAATGTGGCCCGGCGCAGCCGAAGCGCGCCTCCCTATTGGCGGATGAAGAGCCGATTGATGTATTTGTCGACGGCCGGGCGAGACTCGATCTCTATGGGTTTGTAGAGCAACGAGAAGCGTGGCAGCAGCGTGTAACCTATCTGTAACACCGCCCGAGGTCGGCTGATCGGGATCGGCCCTGCGTGGATCCCGATGCTGGCGGTCACGAACGCGGTTCCGGCAGCGCCGGTGACGACGCACATGGCGTCGCGGCCAAAGGCTTTCTCGAGAGTCTCGGCGTCGTGGGTCTCGCCACAGCAGCTCGGGCCGGGTTCGATGACTTCCCCGGACAAACTGATGCGGCCCCGATGTCTCATCCACGTCGGTCAAATAGAAGAAGAGCTTCATACAGCGCCAATCGTCCCGATCGCGATGGAAGTCGTGGGTCGTTTCTGGCCGCGACCCGGGGAACGACCACCAGAGACGAAGGGTCGAGATGGTAGGTAGACAGCCGAGATACTGCGTTGCTATACGAATGAGGGAGTCGGAATTTGCCAACGCAAGAACATGAGGGCACCTGAGCACGGTCTCGAGCTGATAGTCGGCGAGGGTGCAGCCGGGCGGCACGCGTTCGTGGTGAACTCTCTCGCCATTGGGCAGCACAACCGGTTTATCCGACAGAAACCGAGTCATTTCTTCGGCGTACTCAGGCAGGCTCTTAGGCAGAATCGCGATGCCGTCGGTCTCGAGCGACCGCAAGATCGCGGAGGAGTCTAGCGCGAGCCCGAGTGCGTCTCCGTGCCTCCCGTTGGGGGGATGACGCCAATTGATGGCGGCGGCCAAGCCGGCCGTGATGGCCGAACGAATGGTTGACTGAACGATTCCGCGTTGCGCGTAATACAGCGCTGCGCGCAGGGGCTTGAACCCCCGCCCGGGGCGTAGACGTGTCCGTTCGACCACGAAGCCTCCTCATGCTTCTCGAATACGAGAATCAATCCGTGGACAACCAAACTATAGGGTACAAGATACGACCGTACCCAATGGAATAGGTCATTGGATACACGCTTCCGCGAGGGGCGGGGACGTAGGGATCCTCTCTCGACGCGACAGAGGGGGCGAGGGCTTAGCCGATCAGTCGTAGTAGCTCGTCCCGTGTCGGCCCGAGCGGAGGGGTGACCTCGTGCGCGCCCGCAACCTCGAGGACGCGGTCCGCAAAGCCCGGCCGCTTGAACACGACGCCCGGGAGCGTCAGGCAACCGGCGATCTCCGAGAACGCCCGGAAGATGTCGGCGTCGTGCGGCATCGCACGAGCGAGCGCCGCACCGAGCACGGTGGCCGGGTCATCCGGGCGAGGGCGTACGCTCCCCATGCGGATCGTCTCGATCTCCGCGAGCCGCGCACGATCGACAGCCACGGTCGCCCGGTACCAGGGTGTCAGCTCGGTCTCGGTGGCGTGGTCCCAAGCCAGGGCGAAGGCCTGCGGGTCTCCGAGCTCGGTCCTGGCGACGTCGCGAAGGCGCGCGGCGTGCGCGAGGCCGAGCGCGATACCGCGCCCGAGTGACGGGTTCGTGCAGGCCCACGCGTCGGCGACGACAGCCAGGCCGGTCACGACAGGGCGGCCGTCCGCGACGAGGCGGCGGTAGCGATCGAGCGCGCCAGCCATCGGCAGCACGCCGGTGATGGGCTCTCCGTCAAGCCAGTGCGCGTGCAGCGGGCACGCGGTCACGACCGCCGTCCACCGGCCGGCATCGCGAAGCTGTGTCAGCGGGCGATCTGCCGAGGATCCGAACAGGGTGACGGACCAGGTGTCATTGTCGGCGGGGAGGGTGAGGATCGAGATCGATCCGATGGCGGCCAGCAGCCGCTCACGCGGCTGGGGCCGGCGGCCGTCCCGCGACCGGAAGTACCGCGTGTAGTAGACGAATCCGGAAGGTTCAGTCTCCTCGTGAAGAGGAGCCGTGCCGGCCTCTTCGAGCCACCTCGGCAACGGTGAGCGCCGGCCCGTGGCATCCACCACCAGGTCAGCGCGGAGCTCCTCGCCCGACTGGGTCCGCACTCCGACGACATGCGGGGTGCTCGAGCGACTGCGCGTGGTGAGACTCGACACGAGAACGCCGCGCCGGACCTCCAGACGAGGTTCCGTCGCCGCCGTCCGGGCGACGACCTGCTCGAGCGTCGCGCGGCGGGCCGTGAGGGTGACGAACCGCTCGTCGTCGGCTAGGCGCTCGAGATGAGCGAGGGAGACGGGCGCCGTTTCCAGGGTGTCGAAACGGAGCGCCCCGGCAGTCACAAGGGCATCACGGACGTCCGGCAGCTCTGCGTCCAGGACGTGGCGGGCGCGGGGTTGCAGGTAGTGCGGCTGCCGGAACTGCGCGACACCATCCCGCGTCCAGCGCTCCCACGCCTCGTCGGGAGATTCCGGGGCGGGGGCCGGGTCGCGCTCGAGGACGGTGACGTCGTGGCGATCGCGCGCCAGGAGCATCCCGGTGGCGAGGCCGCACACTCCGGCGCCGAGTACCGTGATCCTGGCCACGAGAAACCTCCGTGCGGCTGATCAGCTCAGGGAGAAGGATATACCTCTCGTCGCGCTTGGCGAGGGCCGGGGCGGGTCTCGCGCAATACCGGTAGGCTGCGGCGCGCCACCCGACTGGCGATCCAGCTCACGGAGCGCATGGCGCGGTCACACACGGAGGCCAGTGGCATCTGGGCGTAGTCGTCGTTGAAGACCTCGAAGCTGTAGTCCCCGGCGTAGCCTCGCCGCTCCAGGCGGCGGATCAGCTCAGCGACCAGATCATCGTGCACGCCCTCGCCCGGGAACACCCGCAGGTGGCGAGCCGTCTCCATGCGTTCTTCGCGGCTGCGGATCTGCTGCCACAGGAAGTCGGAGAGCTGGACGAGGAAGACGCGGTCGGTGTCGATCACGTCGAGCGCGTCGACGGCGCCCTCGTTGGCGAGGGCGTGGAACGAGTCGACACAGAGCCCCAGGTTGGCGTGGCGGGCGCGCTCCACGATGGACCACGCCTGCGCGAGCTGATGGGTGTGTCGCCCCCACGAGAGCGCCTCGTAGGCGACGCGAATGCGCAGGGGGACCGCCAGCATGGCGAGCTTCCGTAGATCGGCCACCACGGCGTCGATGTCGTCCGTCGCGTGCGTCGAGGTGGACGAGCAGACGAGCAGGACGGGAGCGCCGAGGGCCTGGGCCAGCCGCAGCATGGACTTGGCGACGTCCACCTTGTACTCGTGCAGGTGACCCGTCAGGCCTTCGAAATCGCGGAGGACCTGGAATCCGGTGACGCGTAGCCCGCTCGTGCGCACGGCCGAGATCGCGGCGGCCTCGCCATCGGGGTGACCCACGACGTCCCGCGCCGACAGCATGACCTGGGTGAAGCCGGCGGCACGCATGGCACGGAGCTTGGCCTCCAGCGGCCCGGCCAGCGTGATGGTGTCCATGCCAAAGTCGGTGAGACGCATGATCGGGTCCCGGCTAGTGGGTGAGGTGGCTGTGCACCAGCTCGAAGGACACCCCACCGGGATAGAGCTGGGTGACCGCGCCGCGGTCGGTGGGTCGATTCGGCTCGTGGTCGAGGAAGACGATCCCACGGGCCTGGAGGGCCTGGACCGCGGCCGGGACCCCGGGGGTGCCCAGCCCGATGCGCAGCAGTCCCTCCTCCCACGTGACGTCCTCCACGCCTTCGGGCGGCTCGATCAGCTGCAGGAAGAACTGCCGGCACGGACTCTCGAGGAGAACGCCCCTGTTCATGACGCCGAAGAACGTGCCGCTCGGCCGGGACGTGAATCCGAACAGCGACTGATAGAACTCGAGCCACGCCGCCGTCCGTCCCGGATAGGCCGTTTGCACCAGGCCGAAGTAGTGCATGGCCGCGACGGCCGGCGGGTTCGGGTCGGCCCCCGCGATCGGCGTGAAGTCCACATCGTAGATGGAGAAGTCGCCGTGCCGATCGACGAAGTAGACGTGGCTGTCGCCGGCGCCACGGATGCCGGGGATGACCAGCTCCATGGCGGCGGCGCGCGTGGGCAGATCCCAGGCCCCAAGCTCGATGGCCTGCCGGTGGGCCTCCCCCGCGTCGGCGACCCGAAAGGCCATCGCTCCCAGGGCCGTTCCCGAAGCTCCGGTGCCGTCGGTGCGCACGGCGCCTGGATGCGCATTGACGACGAGATTCATGCTGCCCTGGCGGTAGAGCATGACCTCGCGCGAGCGGTGCCGGGCCACCGGCCGAAATCCCATCTTTTCCAGGAGGGCGCCCAGGATGAGGGGCTGGGACGTCGTGAACTCGATGAACTCGAGGCCGTCGAGGCCGAGGCGATTGCTCGAGGTGGGATGGCGTTCGGTCACCGGCATGGGCGCAACCTCCTCCGCGTGGGGCAGCCGGACGGCTCGCAAGGGGACGACCGGATGATTCCACGGCTCCGATAAAAGGGCAATCGTGCGATTATCGGCCATGCCCTCGACGCCAGGAGCGGCCAGCGAAGGGGGCGTGGACCGGGCGGGCCGGATCCCGCGGGGGGCGGAGCCGCCGGCCGCCGCCCGGGCAGACCTCATCGACGGTCTCGTACGAGGCCTGGCCGTCATTCGGGCGTTCAGCGACCAGATGCCGCGCCACACGCCGAGCACGCTCGCCGCGCGCCTGGGCTTCAGCCGGGCCGCGGCCCGGCGGTTTCTCGTGACGCTGCGACACGCGGGTTACGCCGCGGGCGACGGTCGGGAGTTCTGGCTGACCCCCAAGGTCCTGGCCCTGGGCCAGACCTACCTGGCCGCCGATCGTCTGATCCGCACCGTGCAGCCGAGCCTGGACCAGCTCTCGCATCGGCTGGGGGAGTCGACGACCTTCGGCGTTCTCGATGGCGACGAGGTCGTCTACCTGTGCAAGGCGCAGGCGGCCCGCCTGCTCTCCACGTCCATCGGCATTGGCACGCGTCTGCCGGTGCAATGCGCGGCGGCCGGGTGGGCCATTCTTTCCACCCTCGAGCCGTCGACCTTCGACGCCTGGTTGGCGGATCACCCGCTCAAGCGTTACACCGCGCAGACCGTCACCGGGACCCGAGCGTTCCGCACCGCGATCCGGCGCGCGGCCGCCCAGGGCTTCGTGTTGCTCGAGAATCAGTATGAAATCGGCCTGCGCGGAATCTCCGTGCCCCTTCGCTCCTCGCGCGGAGAGGTCGTGGGGGCCATCAGCGTCTCGTCCACTCTGGCCTCGGCCTCCACGGCCGCCGCCCAGACGAAGTGCGTGCCGGCGCTCAAGGCCACCGCGGCCGAGCTGCGCTCACGACTCTAGAGAATCCCAGAAGACGTGGCCGGCAGCCGACGCTTGAATCGATGTGCCCCGGTTGACGACCACGCGGCCACGCGCGTACGGTAGCCGGGCGCCAACCCAAAGGAGGGCGCTCGACATGGACCAGCCTCGTCTCGGCGCCAGGGTGAACCGCAGGCGATTCCTCAAGACGGCGGCCGCAACCACCGCCGGCGCGGCGCTGACCGCGTGGTCGCTGCGGCACCCGGCGCCGGCCCGGGCGGCAGTGCGCTCCGACCGGGCGCGCGCCGCCGAGCCAAACCCCAAGCGGGGCGGCGTGCTCAAGTGGGCGGGGCCGGCGGAGGTGGCGCACTTCGACGTGCACCAGGGGGCGTTCCGCTTCATCCTGGGGCAGATGCACAACAATCTCGTGCGCTTCAACCCCGCCGATGGCCTCAAGACGATCATCCCGGACCTCGCGGAGAGCTGGAAGGTGTCGTCGGACGGCAAGACGTACACCTTCAAGCTGCGCGACGGGGTGAAGTTCCACGACGGGACGGCGTTCAGCTCGGCCGACGTGGTGGCCACGTTCTCGCGCATCATCTTTCCGCCGGCGGGCATGGCCAGCATCTACAAGGACCAGTTCTCGGCGGTGGCCAAGCTCGAGGCGATCGACCGCCTCAACGTGCGGTTCGTCCTCAAGGAGCCGCAGCCGTACTTCCTCGAGCTGTTCACGCCCTCGTCGATGATCGTCTACTCCAAGAAGGCGCTGGACGAGAACAACCAGGACCTCCGCAAGGTGATCGCCCCCGGCACCGGCGCCTTCATGTTCAAGGAACGCAAGGTCGCCGAGAAGTGGGTGATGGTGCGCAACCCGAACTACTGGGATCCGGAGATCCCCTATCTGGACGGCATCGAGATGCTGCACATCCCGGCGTGGACGGATCGGGGCACGGCGGTGCTCACGGGTCAGGCGGACTATTCTCCGAACGTCTCGCTCGAGACGCACCAGGAAGGGCTCAAGCGCAAGGACATCGTGGGGACGGTGCGGTATCCCGGCGAGTTCAACTCCTACCAGGTGCACATCAACAACGAGCGCAAGCCCTTCAACGATCCCCGGGTGCGGCGCGCGATCAACCTGGCGGTCAGCCGGCAGAACCTCATCAAGGCGTTCGGCACCCAGGAGCCGATCATGCTCACGCGCTGGATGACCCACGCCAGCGAGTTCGCCACCCCTCTGAAGGAGCTCGAGGGTCTTCCCGGCTATCGCGCGGACAAGACCGCGGACCTCGCCGAGGCCAAGAAGCTGATGGCGGCCGCCGGCGTGGCCGACGGGATCAAGAACGTCGACTTCGTGTCGGCCTCGGTCGCGCCTCACGCCGAGATCCTGGCTCCCGCCTTCCAGGACGAGCTGCGGCGCACGCTCGGCATCGAGACGAAGATCCGCGTGATGGAGCGAGCGCTCCTCATCGAGGAGCTGAAGAAGGGCACCTTCGACATGATGGTGCAGACGGAATACCGCTCGCCCATCGGGGATCCCGGCCCGGGCTGGGAGATGTGCCTGAAGACGGGCGGCTCCCTGAACTTCTCCCGGTACTCCAATCCCGAGTTCGACAAGCTGCTGAAGCAGATCAACAGCGAGACGAACAAGGACAAGCGCAAGAAGCTTTTCGCGCAGGGCATGGCGGTGCTGGACCAGACGGCGCCGCTCTACCTCATCGGGTTCACCGACCATCTGCCCATGTGGCGGACCGCCGTCAAGGGCCACGCCAGCGAGCGGCCGCGTCTTCTCGGAGCTGGGTCGCGTGGATACCTTCTGGCTGGATCGGTAGCGGGCGGCGAGCGCTGAACAAGTACCTGGCCCAGCGCCTGCTCATCGCCGTCCCGACGCTCTTCGGCGTCACGCTGCTCATCTTCATCGCCATGCGAGTGCTGCCGGGTGATCCGCTGTCGGCGATCTCGGGCGAGGGCGCCGGCATGTACGTCCTCAACCAGGAGCAGCTCCGGGCGGCTCGGGTGAGCCTCGGCCTGGACCGGCCGTACGTGGTGCAGTACCTGGACTGGCTGAAGGACATCCTGCGCGGCGACCTCGGGAAGTCGTTCTGGCGCGGCGAGCCCATCCGCGAGCTCATCTTCCGCCGGGCGCCCATCACGGGACAGATCGCCCTGATGGCCGTCGTCCTCTCCTGGGTGATCGGCCTGCCGGTCGGCCTGATCGGCGCGGTGTGGCGGAACTCGCGGACCGACTACGCATCGCGGTTCGTGGTCACGCTCTTCATGGCCATCCCCAGCTTCTGGGTGGGGCTGATGATCGTCCTTTCGCTGGTCCTCATCCTCACGTGGCGACCGCCGCTGACCATCGCGTACCTCTGGGATGATCCGGTCCGCAATCTCCAGATGACGGCGGGGCCGGCCCTGGCTCTGGGCCTCGCGCTGGCCGCGATGATGGCGCGCATCACGCGCTCCTCGGTGCTGGAGGTGCTGGGCGAGGACTTCGTGCGCACCGCCCGGGCCAAGGGCCTGCGCGAGGCCATCGTGGTGCGGCGTCACGCGCTGGTCAACGCCATGCTGCCCATCATGACCGTGACCGGAACGGCGCTGGGGGCGCTGCTGGGCGGTTCGGTGGCGGTCGAGCGGGCGTTCGGCGTCCCCGGGCTGGGTCTGGCACTGGTCTTCGCCGTGGCCGAGCGCGACTGGATGCTCATCCAGAACCTCGTGCTGATCTATGGCGTCATCTTCGTGCTCATCAACCTGGCGGTCGACATCAGCTACGGCTGGTTCGATCCCCGCATCCGCTACCAGTAGCCGTTCCACGCCGATGATCGTCGCGCGCTTCTTCCGCTCCTCGCCGCTGGGCGGCGTCTGCGCGCTGCTGTTGCTGTTCCTGGTGTCGGTGGCGGTGATGGCGGAGCGGCTGGCGCCCTACAGCCCGCTGACCGCGAACTACGCGCTCACCCGCGATCCGCCGTTGCGCAGCCACGTGCTGGGCACCGACCACCTCGGGCGCGACGTGCTCAGCCGCATCATCTTCGGCGCCCGCGTGACCCTCCTGGTCGCGATCAGCTCGGTGCTGATCGGCGACACCATCGGGTTTCTGTGGGGCGTGGCGAGCGGCTACCTGGGCGGCCGGGCGGACTTGCTCAGCCAGCGGGTGCTCGACGTGCTGATGTCGCTGCCCGCCCTCATTCTCGCGTTGCTGCTCATGGGGGCCCTGGGGGCCGGGCTGTCCACGGTCATCATCGCCATCGCGGTGACCCGGGTGCCGCTCAGCACCCGCGTCGTCCGGTCGATGGTGCTGTCCGTGAAGGAGCTGGCCTACGTCGAGGCGGCCCGCGCACTGGGGGCGTCGGGCGCGCGCGTGATGACGCGGCACGTCGCGCCCCAGTGCGTCGCCCCCTTCCTGATCATCACCACCGGGCACCTGGGCGCGGCCATCTTCATCGAGGCGGCGCTGAGCTTCGTGGGAGTGGGCGTGCCGCCGCCGATGCCGAGCTGGGGCAACATGCTGGGTGGCGTGCTGGCCGAGGCCTTCAAGCCGCCGTGGTGGATGGTCGTCTTCCCCGGGACAGCTATCACCGTCACGATCCTCGCCGTGAACCTGTTCGGGGACGCGCTCCGCGATTTCCTGGACCCGAAGCTCACGTGAGCCGCGTCGCGGCTTAGGCCATCTCCCAGCTCTTGCCGTCCCAGGCGATGACGTCCTCGAGCAGCTTGCTCACGCCGGCCGCGTAGGTCGCGAAGAGGTACTCACCCTTCTCCGCCGTGGCCGCCTGCGGGTGGCCGATGTGTCCCGTCACCGTGCGATCCTTCGTCGTCCAGCCGCGGTAGGCCGGCTCGAAGCCGAACCCGAAGCCGACCGGCTCCGCCCGCCTGTAGTCCTTCACCAGGTGCGGGGCCAGCTGCAGCATCATCGACGTCTCCCACTCACAGGCATGCCCCATCTGCGACTGCACCAGGTCGGAGCGACCGGCGTTCGGATTGGCGTTGTCCCAGTAGGACGCGAACAGGAGCAGCAGGTCACCCCGGTCGCGATGCCGCTGGCGGAGCTCGAAGATGGCCTGCTTGCCCGGGGTGATGTTGCCGCCGTGGCCGTTGACGAACACGATGCGACGGAAGCCGTGCGCGATCAGGGTCTCGGCCAAGTCGTTGAGCAGGTCGAGATAGACGCGCGGGCTGGCGGAGAGCGTTCCCGGGAAGTCCATGTGGTGGTGCGAGTTCCCCAGCCACATGAGCGGCGCGATCAGCACCCGGTCCGACATCGCCGCGCCGACCCGCCGCACGACCTCGCCGACCAGCAGGCTGTCGGTGAAGACCGGCATGTGGTGCCCATGCTGCTCGAGCGCCGCCACCGGTATCACCACCGGGATGTCTCGCGACAGGTCGTTGATCTCCGGCCAGGTCATCTCCTGCAGCAACATCGGGCGCCTCCTCGCGTCGACGGCGAGCCTCGCACCATCGAACGCCCGGATCGTACCATTGGACGAGCGCGGCCAATGCACCCGCATCCGCTGTGTCAGTGGGGACGGAAGCCAAGCAGGCATCGGAAGTGCCGCTCGTGGAATGCCAGCGCACACTCCGATGCGCGGGGGCGTGGCCCTGAGTTAGAGTAGCGGCGATTCGCCGAGGGAGGAGACAGCCATGCCGTTCTACGAAAGAGGCCCCGTCCGCATCCACTATCAGGAGGTCGGTTCCGGCTTCCCCTTGCCGCTCATCCCGGGCGGCGGGCTCAATTCTGCCCTCTCATCGTGGCAGACCGCCTCGCCCTTCAACCCGATGGAACGGTACAAGGACGATTTCCGCTGTATCTGCGCCGACCTTCGCAACGCCAACCCTGGCTAATCCACCGGCCCCCTGGAGATCGACCGCCCCTGGGACGCCTACACCGACGACCAGCTCGGGCTGATGGACCACCTCGGCATCCGGGAGTTCCTGGTCATGGGCTTCTGCATCGGTGGGCCGATGATTCACAATCTGATCCGGCGGGCTCCGGAGCGCGTCGTGGCGGCCGCGATGATGCAGCCCAGCGGGTTCCGGCCCGAGATCCCCGACCTGTTCTACCAGAACAACATCAAGGGCTGGGGGCCGGCGCTGTGCGCGAAGCGTCCCGACCTCACGATGGCCACGGTCCACGACTTCCTCACCAGCATGTACACCAATCGGGCCGACTTCGTGTTCACCGTGTCGCGCGATTTCGTACGCTCCATCAAGACGCCGCTGCTGGTCGCGCCTGACGACGTGCCCGCCCACCCGTACAAGGTCGCCATGGAGGTGGCCAGCCTCGCCCCGAAGTCCGAGGTGACCATCTATCCCTGGAAGGATTCGCAGGAGCATATCGACGAGGTCGTCGAGCATGCGCGGCGGTTCCTCAAGGCGCACGTGCCGATGAGAGCCTAGGAGCATGCTCCCGGCGGTCATTCCACCCGTTTTCCGTGCCCCGACGTACAACCTCGTGAAGGCCACGAGCGCCAGCGGAAGCGGGACGGGTGGGAGGGAGTGACATGGTCAGCACGGTCGACATCGACACGCGGGTCGAGGCGGTCGACTGGGCGAGCGCCTCGGCGCAGCTCGACGGCTACGGCTGGACGATGCTCGAGAAGCTCCTGACCAGCGACGAGTGCCGGACCCTGGTCGGTCTTTACGAGGACGATCGCCGGTTTCGGAGCCGTGTCGTCATGGCGCGCCACGGCTTTGGACGAGGTGAATACAAGTACTTCGCCTATCCGCTCCCGGCCGCCGTCACCGAGCTCCGCGCGGCGCTGTATCCGCGGCTGGCGCCCATCGCCAATCGGTGGAACGAGTCGCTGAGAGTCGACGTACGGTTCCCGGACGGGCTCGCGGAGTTCATCGGGCGGTGCCACCGGGCGGGGCAGATGCGGCCAACACCGCTCCTGCTGCAATACGCCGCCGGGGACTTCAATGCGCTGCATCAAGACCTGTACGGCGAGCACGTCTTTCCGCTCCAGATGACCATCTTGCTGTCGGAGCCGCAACAGGACTTCACCGGCGGTGAGTTCGTGCTGACCGAGCAGCGGCCCCGGATGCAGTCGAAGGCCGAGGTGGTACCGCTCCGTCGGGGCGACGCCGTGGTCTTCGCGGTCCGTGACCGTCCGGTGCAGGGGACGCGTGGCATCTATCGCGTCATGCTCAAGCACGGGGTGAGCCGGCTGCGATCCGGCCATCGTCAGACCCTGGGCGTCATCTTTCACGACGCGAAATGATTGGCGATCTGTTCGAGGAGGACAGGCGTGACGTGCGGCTGGCCCCGGGAGCGATGTTGCTCGGCGGGTTCGCGCGGGGCATCGAAGCATCCTGCGTTGCCGCCTTGCAACGGGTCGTAGAGGTCGCTCCGTTCCGTCACATGGTTACACCCGGTGGCCACCGCATGTCGGTCGCGATGACCAACTGCGGGACAGCCGGATGGGTCACCGATCGGACCGGCTACCGCTACGACAGCCACGATCCGCAGACCGGGCGTTGCTGGCCGGCCATGCCCGAGGTGTTCGCGGACCTTGCGGCCCAGGCGGCGGCCCGGGCGGGCTTCGACGGCTTCGCGCCCGACGCGTGTCTCATCAACCGGTACGAGCCCGGGGCGAGATTGACCCTGCATCAGGACAGGAACGAGCGCGATTTCTCGGCCCCGATCGTGTCCGTCTCCCTCGGACTGCCGGCGGTTTTCCTGTTCGGGGGATTGCGGCGAGCCGACCCGTCGCGCCGAGTGCCGCTGGCTCACGGTGACGTGGTCGTCTGGGGCGGTCCCGCCCGACTTCGCTATCACAGCGTCCTGCCGCTCGAGGCGGGGTATGACCCCCTGTTGGGTGGCCATCGCATCAACCTGACGTTCCGACGAGCGGCCTGATGCGGCCGCCGGAGTGAGTGACTCGTGAATAGACGACGGCTTCTTGAACGGCTGGACAAGGCGTGGGGGGAGTTCAACCAGTCGTACGCCGGCCTGTCGGATGTACAGGTCATGGAACCTGGGGTCACCGGTGCCTGGTCGGTGCGCGACATCCTCGCCCACGTGAGCGCGTGGGAAGAGGAGGCGCTGAAACACCTGCCGCTCATCCTGAAGGGGGGCACGCCGCCGCGGTACTCCGTGCAGTACGGCGGCATCGACGCCTTCAACGCCCGCATGACGGAGCAGACGCGGCGCCTGTCGCTGTCCGAGGTCCGCGCGCAATTGGCGGGAACACACGGCCGACTCGTCGACCTCGTTCAGAGCGCCCCCGAGCATGAACTCATCGGCGACACCCGCTTCCGTCGTCGCCTGCGGCTCGATACGTATGGCCACTATCCGCTGCATGCCGAGGCGATCCGGCAATGGCGACAGCGGATTTCGAACCAGGCCGCGGGCGCCGCCTAGGGCCGCCCGGGCGGCGCCACTGGCCACCCGGCGACCATCCACCAGCCACTGGCAGGCGCCGGAATGCCGGGGAGCCCGGCCTCGGGGCTCAGCTCAGCCGCGCTCCCCGCGTGGAAGGGTTTACACGCCCCGGACGAGCGCGATAGCACGTTGCAGGCGATCGCCGCACGAAAAACTTTGGGGATAGGCGACCCTCGGCGTAGCTTTCTGCACAGCGGAGGACTGTCATGAGGATCGGCATGTCGCTCGGGATTCTTGTGGCCGTATTGGCGATCTCGGGCGCGGGCTGCGCGGGCGTGGAATGGACCGAGCAGATGTTTGCCAAGCGCCAGGTCGAGGTGGACGAGCGCTTCGTCAAGGTCGAAACCGGGGTACAGCAGCAGGGGGCTCGAATCGACCGGGTCGAGGTCCAGGTCGCGAAGATCGACTCCAGGCTGACCGAGACGCAGGATCTGGTACGGGGTACGGGGGTTACGGTGTCCCAGCCACCAAGCCAAGCCCAAGCCCCGCCCCTGCCCGGACCACTGTTCCCGAAGGGCGCGTCGCACGGGCCCTTCCAGAACGGATGCCCCGCTCCTCCACCCGCACGCTGATCGGTGTCTTCCACGTGCCTTTCGGGTTTGATAGCGCCGATATCGAGCCCAGGGCGGAGACGGCCCTCGATGCCATCCTGAAGGAACTGCACCAGAACCCGAGCCTGACGCTCGATCTGGAGGGTTCGACGGATCCCGTCGGCCACCTCGACTACAACATCCGACTCAGCCAGCGGCGAGTGGAGTCGGTCAGGCGCTGGCTGCTGAGCCATGGGGTGGAACGGACTCGCATTGTCGGCTCGATGGGCCGTGGCCCGCTCGTCAATGCCTCCCTCAACGAAGGCGTCAAGCGGCGCGTCATGATCAAGCTCATGAGCTCGGTCGAATGATACTGGACGAATCCCCGGGTCCGGAGGTCTCGCCGGAACCGCCCGCGCTCGTTTCGCAGCCTCCCGAAGTTCGCGAACTGATCCAACGCTATCGTGCTCGGACCGCCCGGGAGACGCGGCACAAGCGGTTGATACATCTGCTCATCGGCGTAGGGGCGCTCACGGTGGCCGGTGGCGGGCTTCTGGTGGGCGTCATGAGAAGTGGCCGCGCGACGCCGCCCGAGCAGCCGTCGCTGCCGGCCGGAGCCCTCCGGGCATCCGCCGCCTCGTCGGGTGAGGGTGAGCTTCGAGTTCCACCGTCACAGCCGCCGGCTGCAGAGAAGACGATGGCCACGCCGACCCTGTCATCGCCGCCGCAACCGCCGCTCGCGACCCGGCCAGCGAGACCGCCAATCGCCACGACCGTGAGCTACCAGCCGCGCCAGAGGCTGACGACCCTACGCGTGGGGGACGCCAAAGAGCGAGTGTTCGAGCTCTTCGGGAGCACGGTCGAGCGGCGGAATGGATCGCTCGTGCGGATCGAGGGCATGCGGCTGCGGGCGACCGGACGCTCATCCCAGCACGCCCAGGTCGAGGTGGCGGAGGTCAAGGTCGCCGACACCGGCGCGGGAGGCGTCTACTGGTTTCTCTTTGGCGACGGCCGACTGCTTGGATGGGGGCGACCCGAGGAGTGGCCGGCGACCGCCAAACGCTACGAGGTCGAAATCGACTACCGCTAGCTGTACGGTAGCCACGTGAGCGTCTGGCGCGGCGTGGTCGCGGGTCTCGTGGGCGGTGTGATCGGTGCCGGTGCGATGAGTGTCGCCCACACGATGGTCGGGGGTATCACCGCTGGTGCTCGGCACCAGAAGGCGCCCCGGGACCAGCCCGCAGACGACGACGCCACCGTCAAGGTCGCCGATGGCGTGGCGCGATGGCTCATTCAGCGTCCTCTGCCCGACGACATGAAGCCAGTCGCGGGCAACCTGGTCCACTACACCTTCGGAGCCACCGTCGGTGCGCTCTACGGCGCAGTCGCCACCTGTGTGCCGCGCGTCACCCTCGCCGTCGGACTGCCGTTCGGGGTCGCGGTGTGGTTCGCCGCGCACGTCGTCACGGTGCCGGCACTCGGCCTCGCGGCGCCGCCGACACGCCGGCCGCGCGCCGAGGAAGGATTGGAGTTCGTCCTGCACCTGGTCTACGGCGTCGTCACTGAACTGGTGCGGCGTCTGGCCCGCCGGGTGCTGTAGCCCTCCGGCCACCAGCCCTCCAACCTCTCGTGCCGAGTCAGCGGTTCAGGATTTGCAAAGGTTTACAGTCAGATAGGGTGGCGCTCCAGGAGGGCTCCATGACGAACAGGGTTCGGGTCAACCTGGCGAATGCTCGCGAGTTGCTCGAGTTGGGCGGCATCAGCGAGGCCGAGGTCGCGGCGATCGTTCGGTTCCGGGCTGAGCATGGCCCGATCGCAGACGAACAGCAGCTCAGCGCCGTTCTCGGCGGCCGGCAGATGAGCGCCGACGTCCTCGCGCGCGCTGATTTCTCGCCGGCTGACACCACGGCTCCGGAGGCTCCGGGCGCCTGAGCTCCCCACCCGCTTTCTGCTGCGAGGCTCGGAGTTCTACAGCGTCAGACCCAGCTTGCTGGCGATCCACTCCGTCACGATGATGATCACCACGCCAAGCAGTCCGATCAGCACGAAAAGCGCGAGGGTCCCACCGATCGCGGCTACCGTCGTCGCGACTGCCACCAGATCGCTCATGCGACCCAACCCTTGCCGCCGGCGCCACCGCCAGCGTGCCGGGGGACCCGGGACGCCACGGAGGACTGCAGTCTAGCGGCTCGCAGCCCCGAACCCAAGCGCGATCCGATCCGAAAACGGAGGAGCGGGCAAGGGCGCCGGGGTATCCTGCGGTTGGTTGCGCAAACGGGGTTCCCGTCTGTCGGGAGTTCAATTGAAGGCAGTTGTTTGTGGGGCCGCATGATGGGGCGCCTGCTGGTCATCGGTCCAATCCTCCTGGTCCTCCTCGTCGGAGCGTCCGCGGCCGCCCAAACGTGGCAGGGGACGACCTACGACGCCGTAGTCATGCGCGTCCCCGACGGTGACACCGTGGAGGTGCGGATCGGCAACGTGACCGAGACCGTTCGGTACATCGGTATCAGCACGCCGAGGCTCGACGATGCGCTGGGCCGGCCAGCGTACAGGGATGCTGCGCGCCAGGCGAACGAGGCGCTGGTCCTCCGTCGGCCGGTGAAGCTCGTGCTCGACGTCCAGCCCCGGGACAGGCACGGTCGGTTGCTTGCCTATGTCTACGTGGGCGGACAATTCGTCAACGCGGAGCTCGTCCGCCGGGGCTATGCCGAGGTGGTCGGCTACCCGCCGAACGTGCAACAACGCGCGGAAATGGTCGAGCTCCAGCGCCAGGCCCGGCAGGCGCGCCGGGGCCTCTGGGGCACCCCGGAGGCCGTCGCGGGTCACCAGGCTCGCGCGTCCGGTGTTGCCGGGGTGAGAAACGTGCGCGTCTACGTCCATGCGGATGATCCCGGCTGGCTGCGACGACCGCCGGAGGATCTCGTGTTTTTCGAGAGCCTCGAGGCGGCTCATGCGGACGGCTATACCCAGTCGATGGACTATCACCGGTTCGAGGCTCGTGAACGCGAGGCGCTGGCGGGCGGCTCCCAGCCGTTCATCACGTTGAGCCCGCCGGCCCCCTTTGCGCGGCCCGCACCACCCGTGCCCGCCCAACGAGGCGAACGCCAACGGGATGAGATCGGCGATGCCGTGGAGCGCGACCCGTCCGACGCCATCGAATGGCTGCTGAATCGTCGGAACCGTCCCCCCGGTAGTGCTTCGCCTCAGCGCTAGCCGCCCGGTGTTCCGCGCCGGTGGCGCCGGCGGCTGAGGCTCGGCCGCCCGATCTAGATATTGTGGTTTTTGTCCCGAGAGTATCGATCTGTGGTAGTCATATCAGAGGCCCGATCAACCTCACACCGAAAGGGGATCACAGATGCCGAAGGGAACAGGGAGCAAGAAGCCTGCGTTCGGAGGGTATGCGATCAGCTTTCAGGGTCGCGCAGACACCCTCGAATCGGTGTTCGGTGCCGTACCGATTGGCCCCGCTGAGATGACCAAGAAACTCTGGAGCTACGTGAAGCGGCGGGGCCTCGGAACAAAGCACTGAGCTAGGGCGGATGAGGACGGGCGGCGATACCCTGGCGCCCGTCCTCAGACCGTGGAGGTGGAATCTCGACCGCAAACCCTCCTGACTCGTCGCCCACCTGTAGCTTCGAAACACACGCACCCTTGACCTGACCCTACCACTCGCTCTACCGTCCTGGCGTGAACCGCCGGAGATCTTCTGCTCGCCTGGTATTCCGAACCGAGGAGGACTTGTCGCCATGAATGCGCAACCGATGATTCAGGCCGCCATCCCCATCGTGACGCTTTTCGCGCTGAAGGTCGTCGGCGCCCTCGTGCTGTGGGTGGTGGCCCGTCGACTCATCGCGTTTGCGGTCCGGCTGCTCGTGCGCAGCCTGAAGTCTCCCTTCGACCAGACGGTGGCCAGCTACATCGGTACGGCGACGTCGGTCCTGCTCAACGTCGTGCTCATCATCGCCATCCTGGGCTTCTTCGGTGTCGAGACGACCAGCTTTGCGGCCCTCATGGCGGGCGTCGGCATTGCCGTCGGCGCGGCCTGGAGCGGGCTGCTCGCAAACCTGGCGGCTGGTGTGTTCATTCTCATTCTGCGGCCCTTCAGGGTCGGTGACTTCATTTCGGCCGGCGGCATCCTCGGCACTGTCAACGAGATCGGGCTCTTCGTGACGACCCTCACCACGCTGGACAACGTTCGCACCTTCGTGGGCAACGGCAAGATCCTCGGCGACAACATCCAGAACTTCACGGCTAACCCATACCGGCGCGTGGATCTGGTCGCCCAGCTCGACAACAGCGTCGCCCACGCCGAGGCCATCCGGCTGCTCAAGGACCGGCTGGGCCGGATTCCCAATGTTGTCGCCGCCCCGGCGCCGGATGTCGAGATCCTCAGCTTCACGCCGCTGGGGCCGGTGCTGGCGGTGCGACCGTACTGCCACAACGACAACTACTGGCAGGTCTATTTCGACACCAACCGCGCGATCCGTGAGGTCGGTGGGGATGCCGCCTTCCCCGCGCCCCAGCAGCACATCTTCGTCCGGAATGGAGGTGGCGCGTGATGAGCAGGGGCTATCGCAGCGAGGGCCGGGCGGCCGGCTCGTTCGAGGCCCGACAGTAGCTGGGGATCCAGCTGTGCTCCAGAAGGCCCTCGGGCAGCCCGCTGTAGTCAAAGGCGAGGCCGTCCCTGGCCATGCGGCCGATGTCGAACAGGCGCTCACTCTCCGGAAGGTCACGAAAGAATATTCGGAAGAACGGGACGACGAGGCGGCGCGCGATCCGGATCTGAGCACGCCCGAGGAAGTTGCGCCGCTGCCCGACGTGCGCGATCTCATCCACCATGATCTCGTACAGCAGCTCCCGAAGACGCGCGCGGGCCTCCGGCTCGTCGTCAAAGAGCTGATCGAGCAGCGCGTCGACGTGGCGGTAGAACGTCACTCCGAGCAGCTCCGTCACGAAGGCGATGGGGTTCATGAGCGCGCCGGGCATGTTTGGGAAGAGGCCGTACACCCTCTGCTTGAACGGGCTGAGGGGCACCCACACCACCCGATCGAGTCCGAACGTCCGGAACATCTCCTCGAAGAAGCGTACGTGACAGAACTCCTCGGCCAGGTGGTATCGGCTGATCCGTGAGATGACCGTGGTGGCGTCGGCGAGTCGTGGACTGGCGTCCCAGGCGGCGGAGATGCCCACCCACTCGTGCCGCGCGAACTTGTAGACGCACGTCCACAGCAGAATCCTGGGGTCGATGGTCGCCGGGTTGTCCCTGAAGACGACGTGGTTGTGATAGAACGCCGCTGGATTCGCGAGCGGACGATGCGATCGCACGGGATGGGTCCGGAAGTGCCGCAGCCGTGCGCGCTTCGTGCTCAGGTCCTTGTCAGCCTCGAAGAGGTCACCGCCATGAAGGCGGGCGTAGTCCAGATAGTCGTCGAAGTTCTGCCGTCGTTCGTCGAGCGAGCTGTCAGTGAAGATCGAACGATACGTCATCGCCTACCTTTCATCCAACCGCGAGAGCCTTTGCCGCGGACCGTTGTCGGGAGATCGTAGGCACCACCGGTCTCGATATGCCAGGCGAAGCGACAGCCGCCTTGCGACGGTAACCAGGCACCCGGGTCCTTCGGGCTCCCGGCATGACCGTCCAAGTGTCTGTCCCGGCGGGCTTTCTCGCGCAGCCCGGCGCTGATCATGCTGCGGACGGTTCTGACGCCGGCTGCGCTTGACCTCCTCCGTTGCACGTCCTACCGTGCCGCCCATGGACCGTCGCCGCTTTCACAGACGTCCACGTTCGAGCTGGTCATCGATTTCAAGGCTGCCCGGGCCCTCGGCCTCACCATCCCTCCGGCGCTCCTGTCGAGGACGGATCGGGTGATCGAGTGAACCCCGATGTCGTCGCCGCCATCGCCCGGCTGAGATCCGAGGACGTCCTCTCGATCCGACAGGCCGCACTCTTCAACCGGGTCGCCCGGGGCGGCCTCGTCTCCGTCCGATTCGAGATCCGGGTGCTCCTCTACCTCGGGGTGCTCCTGCTCACCTCCGGGATCGGACTGCTGGTCGTCGAGCACCACCAGCGCATCGGCCCGCTGGCCATCGCCGGGGCCATCGCCCTGGCTGTCGGAGCCTGTCTGTTCTGGGTCGTTCGCGAGGCGCCGCCATTCTCGTGGGGCGAGGTCGCGTCGCCGAGCGTGGCGTTCGACTACGTGCTGCTCCTGGGGCTTCTGCTCTTCGCCTCCGACCTGGCGTACGTCGAGGCTCAGTTCACGGTGCTGGGGCCCGGCTGGGCGCATCACCTGCTGGTCGTGGGAGTGGTCTATCTCGTGGCCGCCTACTGGTACGACTCCCGGACCGTCCTCGGTCTTGCCCTCACCACGCTCGCCGCCTGGCGGGGTGTGTCCGTCAGCCTGGCGTCGCACTCGCTCGGTCCGGGCGACCCGGCCGAGCTACGCGTGAACGCCCTCGCGCTCGGCGCGCTGTACGTGGCGCTGGCTACGCTCTCGGTCCGACTGGAGCGGAAGCGGCACTTCGAGGAAGTGCTGGGAAACGCGGGCCTTCTGTTGCTCCTGGGTGCGCTCGTGTCCGGCGTGCTCGCCGGTCCGTCCGTGAAAGCGGCCTGGCTCATCGCGCTGCTGGCGACCGCCGCGCTGGTCATGTGGGTGTCGCTCCGCCTCGGGCGCTCCCTCTACTTCGCCCAGGGCGTTCTGACGGCCTACGTAGGTCTGGTGCGGCTGTTGTTCGCGCCCTTCCGCTTGGCCGAGAGCGGGGTGCCGTACTTCGTCGCCGGGCTTCTCGGCCTCGGTGCGCTCACGCTCATCTTCAGGGCTCACCGACGGATGGGCGAGCGATGAGGCTCGAGTCCGTCGCCTGGGAGCGGGCCGCGGAGGTGCGGGACGCCGCCGGCGGCTGGCTGCGGGCCGGGGCCATCGACCGGTCGACCTTGGAGACGATCCGGAGCAAGTATCCCGATCCTTGCGTCACCCCCTCCCTGGTCTGGCGGATCCTCACGGCCGTGATGGTCAGCGCCGTCGCTCTGTGTATCTTTGGCGCGGTCTGGATCGCCGCTCAGCCGGGCCCGGCCGGTCTCGGCCTCGTGCTCCTCGTGTTCGCGGCGGCCCTCGTCGGCGTGACGGAGCATCTGGAGGCCACCCCGCGGCTGGCCAGGCGGGGAGCGGCCGGCGCGACATCGTTCTGGGCGGGGCTCTTCGTTCTGGCCGGACTGCTGCTCCTTCTGCACGAAAGCCTGGGCGTCCTACCGAACGCGTCCTCGATGTGGTTCTGGTGGCGAGCGTGCTCGGGTGGGGCGCGGGGTGCTGGCGGTGGGGCAATCCGCTGTTCGCGGCTTTCTCGGCGATCTCCTTGTTCGTCCTCCTCGGACGATTGCCGTTCGGGCGCGTTCTCTGGGTGGTGGCCGGATCGGTGCTGGCCGGTCTTGCCGCGAGCCGGGCAGACAGCGCGGCCTGGACGCCCTCCCACCGCCGCGCGGCGATGGTCCTCGTCGTCACCGGAGTGGTGACCGTCTACGTGGCCGTCAACGTCTACTCACTCGACGCGCGTCTCCTGGAAGCATTGCGAGGCCTCGCGCCGACTCGCATCGCGCCGAGGCGGGGCCTCCTCGTCCTGGCCGCCATCGCGACCGCCGTCCTGCCGTTGATGGTCCTGGTATGGGCCTGGACGTCGCGCTGGACGTTCCTGCTCGACACCGGCATCGTGCTCGTCGCCTTCTCGCTCGTCACGCTCCGCCACTACGTTCACGTCGTGCCGCTGTGGGTAGCGCTGACCGTCTCGGGGGCACTGCTCATCGCTCTGGCCCTCGCCGTGGAGCGGGCACTCCGGCGCAGCCCGGCGGGTGAACGCGGAGGCGTCACGGCGGACGCGCTCTTCTCGGACGAACGCCAGCAGCATCTGCTGCAGGCGGTGCCGGTCGTCGCCGCCTTCACGCCGGCGGCGGATGCGCCGGCCGCCGACGAAAAGGGTTTCACCGGGCGCGGGGGAACCTTCGGTGGCGGTGGCGCCTCCGAGAAATTCTGAGGTGCCGACCGGGTTGTCCGGGAACGCCTTCGGCGTCTGAGCGCCGGGGCCGACCCGTCAGGCCACTCCGCCGCGGATCTGCTCGAGCACCTGGCCCGGGTGCTTGGCGGCGTCGGCCACGCGCGCCCAGTGCTTGCGGACCGCGCCGTCGGGGCCGATCCAGACCGACGAGCGGATGACGCCCTTGGTCTTCTTGCCGTACATGACCTTGTCGCCGTATGCCCCCCACGCCGTCATGAGCTTGCGGTCGGGATCGGAGAGGAGCGGGAACGGAAGCTTGTACTTCGCCGCGAACTTCGCGTGAGAGGCGCCACTGTCCGCGGAGACGCCGAGGACGACGACGCCGGCCTTCTGAAGGTCCTTCCAGTGGTCGCGGAAGCCGCACGCCTCCTTGGTGCAGCCCGGTGTGTCGTCCTTCGGGTAGAAGTAGACGATCACGTGCTTGCCCTTGAAGTCGGCCAGTGATACCCGCTCGCCACGGGCATTCTCCAGGGTGAAGTCCGGCGCCTTGCGACCCTCGACGATCTTGGTGGGCATCGATCACCTCATGCGCGCGCCGGATCGTCCGGTCACGCCGCCTCACGCTGCGTCGTCTCGACCCATTCCCTGCGGTGCCGCGGCAGTGTAGCAGAGCTATCGGTCGCAGGGGGCGACGGCGGTGTCGGAGATGCTTACAGGTCTCCCGTTGATCGCCCCCCGCTCGGAAGTCGTCTGCAATGAAACTGGGCATTTCGACGCCACCGTCACACGTGGCACGGTTGCTGCCCAAACGCCGCGCAGACCGACGAGAAACCGTCGTTTGAGCCTCGGCGGGGTAGGGAACCGTGGTTGCGCCGCCGTCATCACCGCGTTGCAACCGCGCGCAGCCGCTCGCGAGGAGACGGTTCGTCGGCCGGGACACTCGAGCCGTCGACGAATTTTACACATTGCGCTGAACTCGGAGGCCGCATGACACGACGTCGGTTGTTGGCGATTGCCGTCGCTCTGGGACTCCTGGCTCCGGCGAACCTGCTCGCGCAGGGCGCCGGGCGCGCGGCCTACCGGGCCGTGGATCTCGGCGTGCTCCAGCAGGACACCGGTGCCCACGTCCGGGGGCTGAACAATGCCGGAGCGCTCGCCGGCGGCGGGGGGTCGCGGCTGGTGGCGTTCATGCTGACGGGCAGCGCCCTCGAGGTCATCCCGGGGCTGCCGGGCGCCGACTGGAGCGTCGCGCTCGGCCTGAACGACGACGGCGTCGTGGTGGGCGCGTCCAACACGGCCACGGCGCTGCGCGGCTTCATCTGGTCGCGCGCCGGCGGGATCCAGGAGCTGCGCCCCCTGCCGGGCGACAGCGGGAGCGAGGCCCTGGGGGTGAGCAAGGGGCGCCAGGTGGTGGGCTACTCCTCGGGGCCGGGCGGCGTCGCGGCCGTGACGTGGACGGCGGACGGCCAGGTGCACCGCCTCGCCGCCCTGCCGGGGACCCGCGAGAGCCGGGCCGCGGCCATCAACGAGGCGGGGGAGATGATCGGCACGGCGACGACCGCGGTCGGCGGCCGGGCGGTGCTGTGGCCGAGCGCAGGCGGGGTGGTCAACCTCGGCGCCCTCCCGGGCGACACCGAGAGCGAGGCGATGGCCCTGAACAACCAGGGCGACGTGGTCGGGCAGTCGCGTGGCCCGACCCGCAGCCAGGCGGTGCGCTGGACGCGGACCGGGGGCATCCGAGCGCTCGGCACCCTGCCGGGGGGCGCCTATAGCCTCGCCAACGGGGTGAACCAGCGCGGCGACGTGGTCGGCACCTCGGCGGGCACGCACGGGCCGCGCGCGTTCCTGTGGACGGCCACCAGCGGCATGCGCGACGTCAACGAGCTGATCCCGGCCGGCGCCGACTTCGTGCTCACGGAAGGCGTCGGCGTCAACGACCAGGGCGTGATCGCCGCCCTCGGTCACGACGCCATCGGTGGCCACGCGGGCGGCGCCCACAACCACAACCTGCCCGTCCGCGCCTTCCTGCTCGTACCCACACCTTGAACCGGGCCCAGGGGAGCCAGATGACACGGACCTTCGGCGTCGTGGGACTTCTCGCGCTCGTGCTGGTGAGCTTGCTGGCCGCGCCCGCCGCGGCCCAGCCCAACGTGGTCGGCCAGTGGGCGTCCGTTCCCGCGCTGCCCTTCTACCCCGTGCACGTCGCCCTGCTGCCCACCGGGCGGGTGATGATCTGGCCGGGCGACGGCGGGATCTCCGGCGATGACCCCCGGCTGTGGGATCCCGCCACCGCCACGACGACGCCGCTGACGAAGCCCGGCTACGACATCTTCTGCTCCGGTCACACGCTGCTGGCCGACGGCCGCGTGTTCGTCGCCGGCGGCCACATCCAGAACAACGTCGGCCTGCCGAACGCCAGCGCCTACGACGCGACCACCAACGCGTGGACCCCGTTCCCGGCGATGAACGCGGGCCGCTGGTACCCCACCAGCATCACCCTGGCCAACGGCGACCCCCTCGTCGTGTCGGGCAGCATCGACAACACCATCGGCGTCAATCGGTTGCCGCAGGTCCTCGATCTCGCCACCGGAACCTGGCGCAACCTGACGAACGCCCAGCTCGGTGTGCCGCTCTATCCCCAGATGCTTCTGGCGCCCAACGGTCAGGTCTTCAACCCGGGTCCGAGCCAGACGACGCGATACCTGAACACCTCGGGCACCGGGGCGTGGACGGTCGTGGGGAACCGGCAGTTCGGCGATCGCAGCTACGGCTCGGCGGTGATGTACGCCGACGGCAAGGTCCTGGTCATGGGCGGCGGCGATCCGCCGACGCGCACGGCCGAGGTCATCGACCTCAATGCGCCGACGCCGACCTGGCGGCTGGTCGGCCAGATGGCCATCGCCCGCCGGCAGACCAATGCGGTCCTCCTGCCCGACGGCAAGGTGCTGGTCACCGGCGGCACCAGCGGCGCCGGCTTCAACAACGCGGCGACGCCGGTGTTCCCGGCCGAGCTATGGGACCCCGTCGCGGAGACGTGGACGACGATGGCCAGCGCGCAGATTCCGCGCCTGTACCATTCGGCCGCGCTGCTCCTGCCCGACGGCCGGGTGCTGACGACCGGCGGCAACGGCTATCCCGATACCGAGGTGTACTCGCCCCCGTACCTGTTCAAGGGCACGCGCCCCAGCATCACCACGGCGCCCGCGAGCGTGAGCTACGGCCAGAGCTTCTTCGTGGGGACGCCCGACGCCGCCGGCGTGACCAGCGTGACGCTACTCCGGCTCGGCTCGGTCACGCACACCTTCAACATGAACCAGCGGATCAGCCGGCTGAGCTTCACCCAGACGACGGGCGGGCTGAACGTCGTCGCCCCGACCAACGCGAACCTGGCGCCGCGCGGCCACTACATGCTGTTCGTGGTCAACGGCAACGGCGTGCCGTCGGTCGCGGAGATCGTGCACCTCACTCCCGATCCCGGTCCGGTCACGCTCGTCGCGGCCTACCCGTTCGAAGAGGGGACCGGCCCGACCACGGCCGATGCGTCGGGCCACGGGCACACCGGCACGCTGGTGGGGGCGACCTGGACGGCCGCCGGCAAGTACGGCAAGGCCATCGCACTGAACGGCACCGCGCAGTACGCGCGGGTGGACGCGCCCGGGGCGCCGACCGGCGACTTCTCGTGGATGGTGTGGGCGCGTCCGACCTCGCTGGCGGGCTGGCGCGGCCTGCTCCAGATCCAGACGGCAGCGAGCACGGGCATCGAGCTGGCGCTCGACGCCGGGCGGCCGCAGGTGTGGACCAACGGACTGCTCCGGCTGACGGCGGGCTCGGGCCTCCCGGTGAACGCGTGGAGTCACGTGGCCCTGACGCGGTCGGGGAGCACGCTGACCGCGTACGTGAACGGGACCAGCGTGGGGACCGGCGTCGAGCCGACTGTCTTCAACTGGGGTAGCTGTCCCTTCCTGATCGGGGTCGACGCAGACACCGGCTGTACCGGCGCGCTGAACGGACACTTCCCGGGTCAGCTTGACGAGGTCCGGATCTACAACCGCGCCCTGAGTGCCACCGAGATCCAGACCGCGATGAACACGCCCCTGGTGTCGGTCCCGCCCACGATCTCGATCGGGGACGTGACCGTGACCGAGGGCAACACCGGCTCGGTGAACGCCGTCTTCACGGTCAGCCTGTCGGCGGCCAGCGCGCAGTCGGTCACCGTGCAGTACGCAACGGCCAACGGGACGGCGACGGCGGGCAGCGACTACACGGCCACCTCCGGCACGCTCACCTTCACGCCCGGCCTGGTGACGCAGACGGTGACAGTTCCCGTGCTGGGCGACATGGTGATCGAGCCGACCGAGACCTTCGTCGTCAATCTGAGCAACCCGAGCAACGCCACCGTCGCCGACGGCCAGGGGGTCGGGACCATCCTCGACAACGACGCCCCGCCGCTACCGACCCTCTCGATCAGTGACGCCACCGTGACCGAGGGCAACGCGGGCACGGCGAACGCGGCCTTCACGGTGAGCCTGTCGGCGGCCAGCGCCCAGACGGTCACCGTGCAGTACGCGACGGCCAACGGCTCCGCCACCGCCGGCAGCGACTACACGGCGACCTCCGGCACGCTGACGTTCACCCCGGGTCAGCTGACGCGGCCGGTGTCGGTCCCGGTGCTGGGCGACACCGTGTTCGAGCCGAACGAGACCTTCGTCGTGAACCTGACCAATCCGGTCAATGCCACCATCGCCGACGGCCAGGGCCTGGGCACCATCACGAACGACGATGCCGCGCCGCTGCCGACGGTCTCGATCGGCGACGTCACCGTGACCGAGGGCAACGCGACCCCGGTGAACGCGGTCTTCACGGTGAGCCTGTCGGCGGCGAGCGCGCAGACGGTGACCGTGCAGTACACGACGGCCAACGCCACCGCGACGGCCGGCAGCGACTACACGACGACCGCGGGCACGCTGACGTTCACGCCGGGCCTGCTGACGCTGACGGTCACGGTCCCGGTGCTGGGCGACACGACGGCGGAGTCCACCGAGACCTTCGTCGTCAACCTGAGCAACCCGGTCAATGCGACCATCGCCGACGGGCAAGGCATCGGCACCATCGTCGACAACGACGGCGGCCCCGCCGGCCTGGTGCTCGCCTACGGCTTCGAGGAGGGGATGGGGGCGACGACGGCCGACGTGTCGGGCAACGCCCACCCAGGGACGCTGGTGGGGGCGACATGGACGACGACCGGGAAGTACGGCCGGGCGGTAGCGCTGAACGGCAGCGCGCAGTACGTGCGGGTCGACGCGCCGAACGCCCCGACCGGCAACTTCTCTTGGATGGTGTGGGCGAATCCCACGACCCTGACCGGCTGGCGGGGGCTGCTGGAGATCCAGACGAGCGGGAGCGCCGGGATCGAGCTGGCGCTGGACGCCGGTCGCCCCCAGGTGTGGAGCAACGGGTTGCTGCGCCTGACGGCGGGGGCGAGCCTGCCGGTGAACGCCTGGAGCCACGTGGCCATCACGCGGGCGGGCAACACGCTCACGGTCTACGTCAACGGGCTGAGCGTGGGGACGGCGACGGAACCGGCGGCTTTCAACTGGGCCACCTGTCCCTTCCTGCTCGGGGCCGACGCCGATTCCGGCTGCGCGGGGCTGCTCAATGGGCACTTCGGGGGACAGCTGGACGAGTTCCGTCTCTACAACCGTGCGCTGAGCCAGGCCGAGGTCCAGGCCGCGATGAACTCGGCTCTGCCCACACCCTGATCCGGAGCGCGTCGGCGCGGGCGAGGGGACCGCTCACCACCGCGGGGCGGTGAGCGGTTCGAGGAGGTGGCCGCGGACTAGAGCTTCGCCTTCAGGAGCTGCTCGGCACACGCGCTCGCCACGCCAGAGTTCGGGGCCTTCTCGCCGGTCATGGTGGCCCAGCCACCCGTCTCGACGAACTCCTGCTGCTTCCACGACTCGACCGCCTGGAGCTCCTTGAGCTTGGCGGCGGCGTTGGGCTGCCCCATGAACTTGGAGGTGCAGACCGGCGTGAGCGCGACGACGACCGCCGTGTTGGAGCGCTCCATCGCCAGCCGCTCGGCCGTCCCGCCAAGCATCCAGCCCATCCACGAGAAGCCGAGAATCATCGTGATCACGGAGCCGATGATCGCGCCCCAGATGCCGGGTTTGAGCCACGGTGCGTTCATCTGCATGAGACACCTCCTGGTTTCTGAGGGAGGTCGTCCCCCCTCAGTCTCGCGTGAAAGTCCGTCGTGCGGTCAGCCGGAGCGTCGACGAGAGCGCGGGGGCGATTTCGTACGTCGACGCGGCCGCGTGGTGTGCACTGCCATCAGCACACAGCGGCAGCCGGGATGGAAGGGCGGCATGGCGTCGAGCTCGGGGGTGAGCTCGCGCATGTTGAAGGGATCGCAGGCCGGACACGCCCGCTCCGGATGCTGGCGGACGATTCGGGCCTGGATGCCCTGCCGGGTGTAGTGCGCGAGCATGGCGGGCCGGCGGGCCAGCATGTCGACCCACTCCGAGAAGAGCAGGACCTTCCGCCGCTCATACTCCTCGGCGGCCGGGCTGTCAGGAGCGGGGGCGGCGTGAAGCCCCTCCCATCCGGCCGGGAACGTCTCGGCGGCGGCAAACAGGGCCTGCCAGCGATGGAACGCGGGCCACGAGGCGCCCGGCTCCGCCGCCGTTGCCGTCGGCGTGGCGCGCGGCCTCAGCGACGACGTCGCCATGGTGCGCGGGCCGGAGGTGGTCGATCACGCTCGATGTGGATATGAAGCCGCTCCGCCCCCGCCGCCGTGGCCAGCGCGATCGTCGAGAAGCTGGTGGACGACTCCTCGACGGTGCCACCCACCGCGTCGACGATACGCCAGCGCCACGTCGAGGTCCGGGAGGTGGCGAAGGCGACGACGTTCATCGGATGCTCCCGGGGACGGGGGCGGGGGCCAGCACGGCGGGTGGCGTCTGGATGGCGAGCAGTCGCATCGCCGACAGGCTCCGGATGATCGGCCACGAGGGATCGAATTCGGAGCGGCGCACGCTGAACTTGGGCGAGCGGGGATGGGCGTGGTGGTTGTTGTGGAGGCTCTCGCCGCCGGTGATCCACGACAGCCCGCGCCAGTTGTACGCCGTGTTCGCGAAGTTCTTGCCGCCGCTCCAGTGGCCGAGCGCGTTGATGAGGGGCGCCATCACGAAGACGTAGAGGACCGCGTGCAGGAGGCTGGCGAGCAGGCCCGGCCACAGCCCGATGAGCGCGCACAGCAGGCTCACCCCGACCGCGAGGCCGAGCACGCCGTGCGTGAAGAGCACGCGGTCGAGGCGATCGGGGCGGAGGTCGGGCGCGAACGTCTCGAGGGTCTCCGGGTTCCGCGCCTCCCGCATGTAGTAGGCGACGTTGAAGAGCTGAACGCGCCAGAACCCGAGCAGGCGCGGGCTGTGGGGATCGCCCTCGCGGTCGGTGAAGGTGTGGTGCTTGCGATGGACGGCCACCCATTGCTGACGGGACTGCCCCGTCGTCAGCCACAGGGTCACCCGGAAGACCAGGTCGGTGACCGGATGCAGCTGCAGGGACCGGTGCGCCAGGGCCCGGTGCAGATAGATGGACGTCGCGATGACGGCGACCTGCGTCAGCGCGATTGCCACCAGGATTACGACCCACACTCCACTCATGCCATCACCTCCGGGCCGAGATTGGTCACACACTGGACCTCGGCCGCTGTCGGGCTGCGCGACTCGGGGCAGCACTCGGGGCCACCGGGCGGCGCCGCGCCTCGCTCCGGATCCGCCGCACCGTCTCCGCCTGTCGGGCGACGTTGGCCAGGAGGGCCGGATCCGTCGGCCGCTTCAAGCCCTCGTCGAGGAGGGCCCGGAACACGATCTGCAGACTCACGGGAAGCTTCATGGACGTCGTCGCCCGCCCGGCCAGACCCCGCGCCCGATCGACCAGGTCGCTGGGGAGCACCATGAGCACGCGCGTTTCGTTGTCGAACATTCCGCCCGCGCCTCCACATCATATATACCATATATCAGTCATATAAATTATTTGATCACAGCGCCGCCGGATCTGGTAGCGTGGGACGGTCCGCGGCATTCTTCGGCGGATCAGACCCCCGACGTCGTCCACGCTTCGCCGGGGCCCGCCACCTCCACAGCGTGGAAGCACGAGAGGGCACATCCATGGCGCAGAAACTGTTCATCGGCGGACTGTCGTTTTCGACGTCGACCGAGAGGCTCCGGGAGACGTTCGCGCAGGCGGGCCAGGTCGAGTCGGCCGCGGTCGTGACGGATCGGGACACCGGCCAGTCGCGGGGCTTCGGCTTCGTTGAGATGTCGACGGTGGAGGAGGCCGATCGGGCCATCGCCACCCTCAACGGCAAGGATCTCGACGGGCGGCAGCTCCGGGTGGAGAAGGCGACGTCGTCGGGCGGCGGCGGCGGCCGCGGCGGCAGCGGCGGCGGCGGCTCCCGCGGCGGCTTCGGTGGGTCGTCGGGCCGGGGTCGCTGGTAGATCCCGACCACGCCTCGATCTCACGGCGAACGCTGAGCTTGTTCGCGCAGGCTCAGCGTCGCTCCCGATTGCTGACCCGCCCGTCGTAGGCCCGCCGCGCGTCCGCCCTCCTCCGCCCGTGAGGCTCCGCAAAAGGGGCGACGCGCGGCCGGCTGGCCTGCGACAATCCCCCGCACGGAGGTCGCAAGCCCGATGCGCTACGGTTTTTATCTGCCCACCCGCGGCGGCTGCGCCGGCGCCGAGGCCCTCGAGGCCATCGTCCAGCGCGGGGAGGCGTTGGGCTTCCACTCGGTGATGATCGCCGACCACGTGGTGTTCCCGACCGCAATCGCCTCGAAGTATCCCTACACGGTGTCGGGCGCGTTCCCCGGCGGCGGTGACGCCCTCGAGCAGCTCACGCTGATGGCCTTCGTCGCCGGCCGCACGCGCACCCTGCGCCTGGTGACCAGCGTGATGATCCTGCCGTATCGGAACCCGGTGCTCACCGCCAAGATGCTGGCGACGATCGACGTGCTCTCGCAGGGACGCGTCACCGTCGGCGTCGGCGTGGGCTGGCTGCGCGAAGAGTTCGAGGCGCTGGACTCCCCCGACTTCGACCGCCGCGGCGCGGCCAGCGACGAGTATCTGAGGATCTTCAAGACCCTGTGGACACAGAACCCGGCCAGCTTCGCCGGCGAGTTCTACCGCTTCGAGGCGCTCCGCTGCCTGCCCCAGCCCGTGCAGCAGCCGCATCCCCCGATCTGGATCGGCGGCCACAGCACGCCGGCCCTGCGCCGGGTCGCCCGCCACGGTGACGGCTGGCACCCGGTCGGCGCCAACCCCGCCGTGCCCCTGCGCCCGGCCGAGCTGCGCGCCTCGCTCGATCAGCTCCACCGGATGACGGAGGCGGAGGGGCGTGATCCCTCCACGCTGACCATCTCGTTCAAGGCGCCGGTCTACGATGCCGCCGCCCCGACGATCGGCGGAGCCGAGCGGCGGCCGTTCTCGGGCACGACCCAGCAGATCGCCGACGACATCGGCACGTACGAGAAGCTCGGCGTGAGCGAGCTGGTCTTCGACTTCCGCAGCGAGCACCTGACCGAGACGCTCGAGCGGATGGAGCGGTTCGCGCAGACGATCCGGTGACGGCGGCCGGGCCCGCCGCGGGGCCCCGAGGAGGATCCATGAGGTTCGACGGCAAGGTCGCGCTCGTCTCGGGCGCGGGGTCGGGCATCGGGCGGGCGACGGCGCTGGGCTTCGGCGAGCGCGGGGCCCGCGTGAGCGTGGCGGACATCGACCGCGCCCGGGCCGAGGCGGTGGCCGAGGAGATCACGAAAGCGGGCGGCGTGGCCCTGGCCATCGCGGCCGATGCCGGTGCACCGGACGGGATCGAGGCGATGATCGGTGGCACCGTGAAGGCATTCGGCGGCCTCGACATCCTGCACAACAACGCCTTCGGTCAGCCCGCGCTGCCGGACGGCCAGCGTCGGCTGGCCTTCACCGCCGACCTCGACGAGCGCGTGTGGACCCACACCATCGAGCTCGGGCTCACCGGCGTGTTCCGAGCCATGAAGCGGGCCATTCCCGAGCTGCTGGCCCGGGGCGGCGGCGCCATCGTCAACACGGCGTCGATCTCCGGCCTGTTCGCCGACTTCGCCATCGGCGCCTACAACACCGCCAAGGCGGGCGTGGTCAACCTCACGCGGGTGGCGGCTATCGAGTACGCCGCCCGCGGCATCCGCGTGAACTGCGTCTGCCCCGGCGCCATCGACACGCCGCTGCTGCGGCCGTCGCTGTCGATCCCGGGGTTCGCCGAGGAGACGACCCGCATGATCCCGATGCGGCGCCTCGGCCGCCCCGAGGAGATGGCCAACGTGGTGATGTTCCTGGCCTCGGACCTGGCCTCTTACGTGACCGGCGCGGCGGTGGTGGCCGACGGCGGCCTCACCGTGCAGACCGGGCTGCCGACGCGCATCCCACTGCCCTGAGCCGGCCGCCGTGACGACCACCGCCGACCGTCCGCGCTTTCGCGACCAGGTCGTCACGTTCGCCAGCGGCGTCACGGGTCGGACCCTCGAGGTCCCGTCCGCGTCTCCGCGCAACTATCACCAGGCGGTGTCCGTCGCCGGCGAGATGTCGCGCACGGTCGTCGACGGCGCGCTGTTCTTGCCGCCCGGGGCCCCGGGTGGCCACGGCTGGCCCGTCGTTGTCATCGTGCCGGGCAGCCTCGGGATCGCCGCCTCGCATCTCGCGCACGCCGAGACGCTCACCGGGGCGGGGCTGGCCGCGTTCGTTCTCGATCCCTTCGGCGCCCGCGGCGTGACGTCGACGGTGGCGAACCAGAGCCAGTTCTCCTTCGCGGCCAGCGCCTACGACGTGCTGGCGGCCTGGCGCGTGCTGGCGGAGCGGCCGGAGATCGACGCCGCGCGCATCGGCGCCCAGGGCCACAGCCGGGGCGGCTCGGCCGTGCTCACCGCGGCCACGCGCCGATTCGCCGACGCCGTGGTGGGCCGTGGGCGTGGGCTGGCCGCGGTGCTGGCGGCCTACCCGTGGAGCGGCCACCAGTTCCACGACCCCGCCGTGGGGACGACGCGCGTGCGCGTGCTGATGGGCGATCGCGACGAGTGGTGCTCGGTACAGCAGGTGCAGGGCCACCTGCAGGCCATCCGGCTCAGCGGTGGCGCCGTCACGCTGCGCCTGTTCGCGGGGGCCGCGCACAGCTTCGATCGCGGCACGCCGGTCGTGCGCATCGAGGACGCCGCGGTGGCGCCGGGCGCGCCCACCACCTATCTGGCCGATGACGGTGCGTGCATCCACCCGCTCACCGGCCGCGCCGATCCCGGCCTCACCGACCGCGACGTGGCCGTGTACGCGCTGAAGGCCGGCTACGGCGTGCGCGGTGCCAGCCTCGGCAGCCAGGGCGCGGAGGCCGTCGAGTTCCGCGACGACATGCTGGCTTTCTGGACCGGCCCCGCCTTCGCCCCGGCCACGTAGGGCGCGTCGTGGACGCCGTGCACGTCGTGACCTACGTCGAGGTGGCGCCGTCGTCGGCGCCGGCGGCGCTGGCGCTGCTGCGGCGCTACCGAGCGGCCACGTCCCGCCGGGACGGCAACCTGCGCTGCGAGGTGCTCCAGCGGATCGGTCAGCTGCACCAGCTCGCCGTGCTGGAGGTCTGGACGGATGAGGCGATCTTCGCGGCGCACCTGCGGCAGGCCAGCACGACGGAAGTCCGGGATGGGCTCGCGGCCATTCGCATCGCGCCGCTCGACGAGCGCATCCACCGCACGCTCTCGGTGGGGTCCGCGCCGGGGACGTGCCGTCCCCGGGCGCGATCCACGTGGTGACCCACGTTGACGTCATCCCCCCACGCAAGGACGACGGCGCCGCCGCCCTGGATGCGCTCGCCGCGGCAAGCCGTGCCACCATCGGCAACCGACGGTTCGACGTCGTCCAGCAGGCCAGCCGCCCCAACCACTTCACGGTGATCGAGACCTGGACCGACGCAAAATCTGCCGAAGCACACTCGACCGCAGCACCCACCCGCGCCTTCCGCGACGCCCTGGCCCCCATGGCCGGCGCCCTCTACGACGAGCGCTTCTACCTGGCCGTCGACTAGCGTCCCGAGTCAGGTCGCTCTCGAGGTGCATCTGTCCATCCGGTGGCGCGTGATCCCGGCGCGCGGGGTGGGTGGCGGGGCGACCGGGTCTCCTGCGGTTCCGTTGGCTTCGATCGCGTAGAGCCACACGTAGGACCAGGCTCCGACCGCGCCCTCGCGCACCGGGTCGTCTCACGCGGAACCGCAGGGGACCCGGTCGCCCCGCCGCCCGCCCCGCGCGCCGGGACCACAGGGCGCCGGGCGAGTGAGTTAGGTCCGCTCGAAGACCGCCTGGATCGAGACCATGCGCCCCTCGGCGCGGTTGCGATGGTTGGCGCGGATGATCGCGTCGAGTGCGTCGCCCATGATCAATCGCTGCGCGCTGTGGGCCGGGATGCTCTCCGCGGTGGGCGGCGCCGCCGTCTCCGCCGTCACGTCCTCCCACGCGCGCTCGGCGAAGCCGGCGGCGGCGATCAGCGCGCGCATCTCGTCGGGGGGCCGCAGGAAGCTCTGGGCGGCGTCGGTCGCCCACATCAGCGGGAAGATCGGGGGCTGCACCGGCCCCGCCATTGGCTCCTGCAGGGCCAGCAGGCCGCCGGGCCTCAGCACCCGATGGAAGCCGGCGTACAGCCGCGCCTTGTCGGCGATGTTCATGCCGCTGTTCTGCGTCCACACCACGTCGAAGGCACCGGTGTCGAACCGCAGATCGAGCGCGTCACCCACGTGGTGGCTCACGCGGTCGTCCAGGCCGAGGCGACCGGTCAGCACGCGGGCCGCGCGCACGAACGACTCCGTGAGATCGACCACGGTGACGCGGCAGCCGTACTCCACGGCCAGCGTGCGGGCCGGGCCCCCGAGCCCGCCGCCCACATCCAGCACGCGCTGACCGGGGGTCGCGCCGAAGAGACGTGCGAGGCGGGTCGTGGCCGGCTTGCCGCCGCCATGGAACTGGTCGGTGATCGCGAGATCGTCGATGGTGAGCGCGTCCACGTTCTTGCCGGCCGTCGCCAGCGAAGCCAGGATCGACTCGGCCAGCCGCTCCCGCTCCCAGTGCGACGCGCTCACGGCTGCCGGCGGAGCACGCGCCCGGGCAGCGCGCCGGTGTGGTCGCCGCCGTCGATGACCATCTGGCCGTTGACCACGACGGTCGACACCCCGGTCGCGTACCGGTGTGGCTCCTCGTACGTGGCGTGGTCGGCGACGCGCGCCGGATCGAACACCACCACGTCCGCCCACGCGCCCGCCCGCAGGAGGCCGCGGTCGGCCAGCCCCAGCGCACGGGCGGCGACGCCCGTCATCTTGGCCACCGCCCCCTCGAGCGTGAACAGCCGCAGGTCGCGGACGAACGGGCCGAGCACGCGAGCGTGGGTGCCGTAGGAGCGCGGATGGGGCTTGCCCTGGCCGGTGATGCCGGTGACGGCGAGCGCGTTGGCGTCGGAGCCGACGGTCACCCACGGGGCCCCCGTGATCGCGTGCACGTCGGCGTCGGCCATCGAGGTGACCAGGATGCGCGTCTCGCCGCGGTCGGCCACCACGTAGTCGGCGACGGCGTCGATCGGGTCCACGCCGCGCCCGCGCGCGATGTCGCCCAGCGTGCGGCCGGCGTTCTCGGGCAGGTGGGGCGAGATGGCGATCCGCACGGCGTCCCAGGACGGGATGCGCCCGAAGTTGGTGAGCCCGTGGCGGCCGATCTCGTCCCGGATGCGGGTGCGCACGTCCGCGGACGCCGCAGCCGCTCGAGCATGGCCGGGATGCCGTTCTCCATCACCCACCGCGGCAGCAGGTTGCGCAGGGGATTGGAGGCGGTGTCGTAGGGATAGGCGTCGCAGTCCACCGGCAGTCCTCGGCGACGCGCGGCCTCGATCTCGCCCAGGAGGCGGGCGGCCCCGCCCCAGTTGTCGACGCCGGAGAGCTTCAGGTGGGCGATCTGAACGTGCACGCCGGTGGCCTCGGCGACCGCGATCGCCTCCCGCACGGCCTCGAAGCCGCGGTCGCCCTCGTCGCGCACGTGGGTGGAGTAGGCGGCGCCGCGGCGGTGGAGCACGCGGGCGAGCGCATGGATCTCGGCGGCCTCCGCGAAGTTGCCGGGCGCGGTGAACAGGCCGGAGGACAGACCCCAGGCGCCACCGGCCAGCGCCTCCTCCAGCAGCGTCTCCATCGCCGTCATCTCGGCGGCGGTGGCCGGACGGTTCTCGAGCCCGAGGGTCATCAGCCGCAGGGTGTTGTGGCCCACCTGGAGGATGACGTTCACCGAGGTGGCCGGAAAGGCGGCCGCGTAGGCGGTGAACGTCGACTCCTGGAAGGTCAGCCAGGGGGCGCTGGAGGCGAGGTACTCGCGCAGCATCGCGGCCTTGCCGGGCAGCGCGGGCGCGACCGAGAAGCCGCAGTTGCCGACGACCTCCAGCGTGACGCCCTGGCGGATCTTCGACTCCGCCCGCGGATTGAGCGGCAGCGTGAAGTCCGAGTGCGTGTGGATGTCGATGAGGCCCGGCGCCACCACCTGGCCGCGGGCGTCGATCACGCGGCGGGCTGGACGGGCCGAGCGCGGCTCCACGGCGACGACACGGCCCTGATGCACGGCGACGTCGCCGTCGCGGCCGGGGGCGCCGCTGCCGTCGATCACGTGGCCGCCGCGGATGAGGAGATCGTCCATCGCGGCCGGCATCGTATCATCAGGGCCGCGTCAATTCGACTGCGAGGCGGGGGAGGACGACGGTCGTGAAGAAGGCGATCAGCTTCTACAGTGAAGGCGTCCGGCTCGTCGGCGATCTCTTCTACCCGGACGGCCTGGCGCCGGCCGAGCGGCGGGCCGGCGTCGTGCTCTGTCACGGCTACACCGGCGTCAAGGATCTCTACCTGCCCGACAACGCGCGAGTCCTGACCGAGGCCGGCTACGTCGTCCTCACCTTCGACTACAAGGGCTGGGGCGACAGCGAGGGATCGCGTAGCCGCCTGGCCCCGTACAGCCGGGTGGCCGACGTGCAGGCCGCCCTGAGCTTCCTCGGCAGCCAGCCGGAGGTGGACGCCGGCCGGCTCGGCATCTACGGCACCAGCTACGGCGGCGCCACGGTGGTGTGGACGGGGGCGGTCGATTCCCGCGTGAAGTGCGTCGTCAGCGTGGTCGGAATCGGCCACGGCGCCCGCTGGATGCGCAGCGTGCGCCGCCCCGACGAGTTCCACGACCTCCTCACGCGCTCGGAGCAGGACCGGGTCAAGCGTGCGCGGGAGGGCGCCTCGGAGTTCGTGAAGCGCGAGGAGATTTTGCTGCCCGACCGCCAGTCGGCCGAGCTGGCCGCCGCCGCCCGGCGCAACAATCCGGCCGCCGTGAGCACCATCCCGCTCGAATACATTGCCGAGACGCTCGAGTTCCATCCTGAATGGGTGGTCGATCGGATCGCGCCGCGGCCGGTCCTCTTCATCACCACCGACGACGACCGGCTGGTGCCGCCCGAGGAATCGATCCGGCTCTACGAGCGGGCCGGAGAGCCGAAGAAGCTCGTGGTGCTCCACGGCTACGGGCACTACGAGGTCTACGTGGAGCCCGCCTTCAGCGAGGTGATGCGGGAGACCCTCGCCTGGTACCGGCAGCACTTGCCGCCCCGCGCCGGGTGACGGGCACCGCGGTCGTGGTCTTCGCCAAAGCGCCACGGCCCGGCGCCGTGAAGACCCGCCTGTGTCCGCCGCTGTCGCCGGTCGCGGCCGCGCGACTCTATCGCTGCTTCCTGCTCGACACGCTCGACGGCGTGCGGGGGCTGGCCGGGGTCACGCCGGTGATCGCCTATGCGCCTCGCCGGGCCCGCGCGCTCTTCGCCGCCCGCCACCGCGGCGTGCGACTCCTTCCCCAGGTCGGGCCGGATCTCGGCGCTCGCATGGCCGGCGTGTTCCGGCGCCTTTTCGCACGGGGCTTCGAGGCGGTCGTGATCATCGGCTCCGACAGTCCGACGCTGCCGCGCCGGCATCTCGAGGCGGCCGTCCGCATTCTCGGCCGCGCCGACGGGGTCATCGGGCCCAGCGCCGACGGCGGCTACTACCTCATCGGCCTGCGAGCGCCGTGTCCGGCGCTGTTCACCGGCGTGCCGTGGAGCACCGACCGCGTGCTGGCCACGACGCTGCGGCGGGCGCGGCGCGCCGGCCGGCGGCTGCGGCGATTGCCCGCGTGGTACGACGTCGATACGTCCGACGACCTCCGTCGTCTCGCCGCCGAGCTGCGCGCCACGCCCACGTCCGCCGCCCGCACCCGCCGATGGCTGCAGGGGCCCGGGCAACGGTTCCTGTCCGACTGAGCCGCGCGGGGATGGTTCACACGGTTGTGACATCATGGGAGCCGGCCGGGGCTAGGCTCGGCGTCGAGCGCAGCGGGAGGGACGAGTGAGAGTCGGACTACCGGTGATCGCGAGGGAGACGGCGGGCGCGCCGGCGGCGGCGTTCGTGCGCCTCACGGCGCTGTGGATCCAGATCACCGGGACCTGGTGCAATCTCGAGTGCACCCACTGCCTCAACGCCAGTGGGCCGCGCGATCCCTGGCTGCCGGCCCTGGACACCGGGACCGCGCGGCGGGCGATCGCCGACGCCGAGCGCCTCGGCGTGAAGGAGATCTACTTCACCGGCGGCGAGCCGTTCCTGCACAAGGACATCCTGCCGCTGTTAGGGGCGAGCCTGGCCGTGGCGCCGACCACCGTCCTCACCAACGGTACCGTCATCACCGAGGCCACGGCCGACGCGCTGGCGGCGCTGGCCGCGGCCGCCGACTACTCGCTGGAGATTCGCGTCAGCCTCGACGACGTCGACGCCGAGCGCAACGACTCCGTGCGCGGCCCGGGGGCGTGGAGCCGGGCGGTCCGCGCAGTGCGGCTGCTCAACGAGCGGGGGCTGGTGCCGATCGTCACTGCTACCGAGATCCTCGACGGTCCCGGCCTCTACGCGCCGCTTCCGCGACTTCCTGGTCGGGCAGGGGGTCAGCAAGCCCCGCGTGAAGATCCTGCCGGTCTTCGGCGTCGGCCGCCTCGACGGACGCGATCACGAACGCCTCACCGAGGAGACGCTGGAGGGGTTCGACCGCGCCCAGCTGCAGTGTGCCGAGACCCGGGTGGTTGCCGCCGACGGCGTCTACGCCTGCCCGATCCT
The DNA here is from genome assembly GCA_963827505.1 of uncultured Candidatus Rokubacteria bacterium. GTDB lineage: Bacteria > Methylomirabilota > Methylomirabilia > Rokubacteriales > CSP1-6 > AR5. The sequence continues at coordinate 1,365,991 of CAWHBD010000003.1, forward strand.
GGCCGGGCTGCCGGGCGCTCGGCTGTCGGACGGCGACCTCGAGGCCTCGTTCAGGCCGGCGCCGCTCTATCACCCCGCCTGCGTCACCTGCCGGCAGACGGGGATGACGTGCCGGAACTCGTGAGCGAGTACCGCCGCATCGCCGTGTTCGGCGGCGTCTACAACAACGCGCCCGCCCTGCGCGCCACGCTGGCGGACGCGCGACACCGGGACGTCGACGCGGTGTTCTGCCTCGGCGACCTCGGCGGCTTCGGGCCCCATCCCGATCGCGTGTATCCGCTCCTGCAACAGGCCGGCGTGCAGGTGCTCCAGGGCAACTACGACGAGTCGCTGGCCGTCGGACGCACGGACTGCGGTTGTGGGTATACCGACCCCCGGGACAACCACTTCGCCCGCATCAGCTACGAGTACACGTTCTCCCGCACGTCGGCCGAGCACCGGGCCTGGCTGGCCACGCTGCCGCGCCACCGGCGCTTGCGCCTGGGCGAGCACCGGGTGCTCATGTGCCACGGCTCGCCCCGCGTGATCAACGAGTTCCTGTGGGAGTCGAGCACGCCGTCGGGGCTGCTGCGGGCGCTGCTGCGCGAGGGCGAGGCCGACGTGCTGCTCTGCACGCACACCGGGATCAAGTGGCACCGCGCCCTCGGCGACGGCGCCCACGCGGTGAACGTCGGCGTGGTCGGACGGCCCGAGAACGATGGGACCACCAACGTCTGGTACTCGATCCTCACGGCCGGGCCCGAGCTGCAGGTGGAGTTCGTGCCGGTCGCCTACGACGCCGAGGGGCTGGCGCGCGAGATGGAGGCCGAGCAGCTGCCGGCGGAGTTCGTGGAGACGATCCGCACCGGATGGTGGACCACGTGTCTCGAGAACCTGCCGGCCAAAGAGCGGGCCCGCGGGAAATTCTAGTGATCCCCGTGGCAGGCGGCGATGCCGTGGGGCGGGCGGCCGGCGCCGCCTCCGGCCAGGGCATGCCGCGGTCGCGCCGGCGGCTCCGCCTGTACCACGCAAGCGGGATTCGCTCGGCCCCCCATCCCCCAGGGGGCGACATTGCCCTGGCCGAAGGCGATGCCGGCCGCCCGCCCCACGGCGTCACCGCGCCCCACGAGGATCACATTGGGGGGCGTCGGTGAGCGGCGGGGACTTTGCGAATCGTATTCTTGTGCAGCTCTTCAGGCGGCTGCCGTGGCTGGGGGGCGTGTGGGCGCGGCGGCGGCGGTTCGTCGAGTCGGAGACGGTGCCGTGGGCGGCGCTGACGCGGCCGGTGTGTGCTTGCACGGTTGCGCTCGTGACCACGGCGGGGGTGCACCTGCGGGCCGATCCGGGGTTCGACATGACGGATCCCGATGGAGACCCCAGTTTTCGCGTGATTCCGGTGGCGGCGGCGCGGGCGGCGGTGACGATCACGCACAAGTACTACGATCACACGGCCGCCGATCGCGACCTGAACGTCGTCCTGCCGGTGGATCGGTTGCGAGAGCTGGTGACGGACGGTCTCGTCGGCGGAGTGGCGCCGCGGATGTATTCGTTCATGGGGCATGTCGATGGGGCTCACGTGCGCACGCTCATGGAAACGACGGCGCCGGAGGTCGCCCGGCGGCTGCGCGCCGACGGCGCCGAGGCGGTCGTCCTCACCCCGGCCTGAGGGTTGTGCAACCAGACCGTGGGTCTGGTCCAGCGGGCCATCGAGGCGGCCGGTATTCCGACCATTGGCATCACGCTTCAGAAGGAGGTCACCCGACGGGTGCGCCCGCCGCGCGCGCTCTACCTGCGCTATCCCTTCGGGCACCCGATGGGCGAGGCCTTCGCGACGGCGCAGCAGCGGACGATCCTCACCGATGCTCTCCGGGCGCTGGAGAGCCTGCGCCTGCCCGGCGAGATCGTGGAGCCGGGCTATCGATGGAAGCGGCACCGGTTCGAGTGAGCCGCGGGGCGTGGCGACTCAGCCTGGCCGTCGCCGTGGTGGCCGTCGTCGTCGGCCTCGGGCGGGCGCTCGACACGCGGGGGCTCGCCGACGGCGCGCTCGCCTGGATCACCGGGCTGGGCGCGTGGGGCCCGGTGGCGTTCGTGCTCCTCTACGTGGTCGTCACCGTGCTGCTGTTGCCCGCCGTCGTCCTCACGCTCGGCGCCGGCGCGGTCTTCGGCGTGGCCTGGGCCTTCGTCACCGTCTCGATTGCCGCCACTCTCGGTGCCACCGCCGCCTTCCTGGTGGGCCGGTACCTGGCGCGCGGGTGGGTGACGCGGCGGTTGGCGGGCAGCCCGCGCCTGGGTGCCATCGACGCGGCGGTAGCCCGCGAGGGGTGGAAGATCGTGGCGCTCACGCGGCTGTCGCCCGCGTTTCCCTTCGTGCTGCTCAACTACGCCTTCGGGCTCACCCGGGTGCGGCTGCGTGACTACGTCCTGGCCTCGTGGCTCGGCATGATGCCGGGGATCGCGCTCTACACCTACCTCGGCTCGCTCGCGGGCGACGTTGCCGCCGCCGCGGCCGGCGGCCGGGCCCGGACGCCGGGGGAGTGGGCGCTCTACGCGCTCGGCTTCGTGGCCACGCTGGCCGTCACCGTGTACGCGACCCGCGTGGCCCGGGCGGCCCTGGCCCAGCGGATCACGGCGTGACGACCGGCGGGACCTCGACCGACGCGCCCGACCGCACGCTCCTCGAGCACGTGCGCCCGCCCGACTGGGTCAACCCGACGCCGGCCAGCCGCTATCACCTGGTGGTCCTTGGCGCGGGCACCGCCGGGCTGGTCGCGGCCGCCGGCGCCGCCGGCCTCGGCGCCCGGGTGGCACTGGTCGAGCGGGAGCGCCTCGGAGGCGACTGCCTCAACGTCGGCTGCGTGCCGTCCAAGGCGCTGCTGCGGGCGGCGCGCGCTGCGGCGGACGTGCGGGACGGCGGTGACTTCGGCATCCGCGTGCCAGAGGGCACCCGCGTCGACTTCACCGCGGTCATGGCACGCATGCGCGAGCTCCGGGCGGCGCTCGCGCCCAACGATTCGGCCGCTCGCTTTCGCGCGCTCGGCGTCGACGTCTTCCTCGGCGAGGGGCGCTTCACGAGCCGCGACACGCTGACGGTGGCCGGCGCCACCCTGCAGGTTCGGCCGCGCCGTCATCGCCACCGGCGCCCGGCCGGTGATTCCTCCCGTCGCCGGTCTGGCCGAGGCGGGCCCCCTCACCAACGAGTCCGTGTTCGACCTCACGGCGATGCCGCCGCCGGCTGGCCATCGTCGGCGCCGGGCCCATCGGCTGCGAGCTGGCCCAGGCCTTCGCGCGCTTCGGCGCCGCCGTGGTCCTCCTCGACCACGGGCCGCGCGTCCTCGGCCGCGAGGACGACGAGGCCGCGGCCTGCGTGGCCCGGGCGCTCGCCCGCGACGGCGTGCGCCTGGCGCTGGGCGCTACCCTCACCCGCGTGGAGCGCCGCCCGGGCGGCGAAGCGGTGCTGCACGTCGAGATCGGAGGCCGGGCCGAGTCCCTGGTGGTCGACGCCATCCTCGTCGGCGCCGGCCGGACGCCGAGCGTTCAAGGCCTCGGCCTGGAGGCGGCGGGTGTGGCCTTCGACGCGCGCCGCGGCGTGCACGTCGACGACCGGCTGCGCACCGCCAACCGACGGATCTTCGCGGCCGGCGACGTCTGCTCGGCCTACCGCTTCACCCACGCCGCCGACTTCCAGGCCCGCGTGGTCGTCCAGAACGCGCTGTTCCCGGGCCGGGCCCGGGCCAGCGCGCTGACGGTGCCGCGCTGCACGTACACCGACCCCGAGGTCGCCCACGTCGGCCTCTCCGAGCGCGAGGCCCGGGCCCGCGGCATCGCCGTTCGCACGTTCGTGCAGCCGCTGGCCGAGGTGGACCGCGCCGTGCTCGACGGCGAGACCGAGGGCTTCGTGAAGGTGCACGTGCGAGCGGGGACGGATCGCCTCGTCGGTGCCACCGTGGTCGCCCGCCACGCGGGGGAGATGTTGCCGGAGCTGACGCTGGCCCTCGTCGAGGGCATCGGGCTCGGCCGGCTGGCCCGCGTGATCCACACGTACCCGACCCAGGCGGACGCCATCCGCAAGCTCGGCGATGCCTACCAGCGCACGCGCCTCACGCCGCGCGTCCGCGCGCTGCTCGGGGCCTGGCTCGCCTGGTTCCGCTGAGGGAGGGGCGGTCGCTGGTTCCGCGTCACCGACTCCGCGCTTTGATCGCCGCCGCCCTGCTCGCCTCCGCGATGGCCGGAGCGGCCGCCGATCGGATCGAGGTCAGCCACTTCACGGAGCCCGCCACGCCCGACGCGCTGCCGGCCGGCTGGGAGCCGCTGACGTTCAAGCGAGTCGAGCGCCACACGCTCTATCGCGTCGTGCGCGACGGCGAGGGCTGGGTCCTCGAGGCCCGCAGCGAGGCCGCTGCCTCCGCGCTCTACCGCCCGCTCGAGCTCGACCTGCGCGCCTATCCGCGCCTGACCTGGCGCTGGAAGGTCGACAACGTCCTCGTCAACGCCGACGCTCGGACACGCAAGGGCGACGACTATCCCGCCCGCGTCTACGTCGCCTTCCGCTACGACCCCGCCCAGGCCACTGCGTGGGAGCGCACCCGCTACGGGACCTACCGACTCCTGTACGGCGCCTACCCGCCGCGCGCGGTGCTCAACTACATCTGGGACAACCGTCTTCCTCCCGGCACGGCCCTCGACAACGCCTACACCGACCGGGCCAAGATGATCGTGCTGCGCAGCGGGGCCGCCGAGGTGGGCCGGTGGGTCACGGAGACGCGCGACGTCCTCGCCGACTACCGCCGGCTCTTCGGCGGCGATCCGCCATCGGTGGCCGGTGTGGCCGTGATGACCGACACCGACGACACCGGCGAGCGCGCGGTAGCCCGGTACGACGCGCTGGCGTTCCTGCCGCCGGAGTGACGGCGTGCGCCTCTCCATCGTCGTGCCCGCGCTGAACGAGGCGGTCAACCTGGCCCGCCTGCTACCGGACCTGGTGGCCCGCGAGCCCGCGGCCGAGGTGCTGGTGGTGGACGGCGGCAGCGAGGACGACAGTCGAGCGGTCGTCGCCGGCGTGCCGTCGGTGCGATGGCTATCGGCGCCGCGCGGTCGCGCCCGCCAGATGAACGCCGGCGCCGGCGCGGCCGGCGGCGACGTCCTGCTCTTCCTGCACGCGGACACGAGGCTGCCCGACGGCGCCGGCGAGGCCGTGCGGCGCGCGCTGGGCGATCCCGCCGTGGTCGGCGGCCGCTTCGACGTGCGGCTGGACAGCCCCGGTCGGCTGCTGGCCCTGGTGGGATGGCTGATGAATCGACGCTCCCGCCTCACCGGCATCTGCACCGGCGATCAGGCCATCTTCGTGCGCCGCGCGGTCTTCGACGCGCTGGGCGGCTATCCCGACATCCCGCTGATGGAGGATGTCGAGTTCACGCGCCAACTCAAGCGGCGCGGACGGCTGGCCGCCCTGCGCCTGCGCGTCGTGACCTCCGCGCGCAAGTGGGAGCGCGAGGGCCCGCTCCGGACGGTCGTGCTCATGTGGACGCTGCGGTTGCTCTTCACATGCGGCGTGTCGCCCACCCGCCTGCATCGCTGGTACTACGGTAGAATCGCTGACCAACCGAGGTGACGCCATGATCGTCCCGCTGGCACTGCTCGTCCTGCTCGGCCTGCCCTCGCTGGCCGGCGCCCAGCTTCCCATCGTCGACGCCCACGTCCACTACAGCCACGACGCCTGGACGGTGGTACCGCCGAAGGAGGCGGTCGCCATCTTGCGCAAGGCCGGCCTCAAGCGGGCGCTGGTCTCCAGCTCCAACGACGAGGGGACGCAGAAGCTCCTGGCCGAGGCGCCCGACCTCATCGTCCCCGAGCTGCGGCCCTACCGGCTGCGCGGAGATGCCTCGAGCTGGGTGCGGGACGACGCCATCGTCGCCTACGTGGAGGAGCGGCTCAAGCGGTACCGCTACGTGGCGATCGGCGAGTTCCACCTCTTCGGCGCCGATGCCGAGCTGCCGGTGCCGCGGCGCATCGTCGAGCTGGCCCGCCAGTACGGACTCATGCTGCACGCCCACTCCGACGCCGACGCCATCGAGCGGCTGTTCCGTCAGTATCCCGGGGCCAAGATCCTGTGGGCGCACTCCGGCTTCGAGCAGCCCGGCCGTGTACGCGAGATGCTGCGCAAGCATCCCACGCTCTGGGCCGATCTCGCCTTCCGCAGTGACCAGGGATCCGGTGGGAAGGTGACGCCGGAGTGGCGGGAGGCGTTCCTGGAGTTCCCCGACCGCTTCATGGTGGGCACCGACACGTTCGTGCCGGAGCGCTGGCACTACGTGCCCGAGCACGCGGCTTACTCGCGCAGCTGGCTCGCCGATCTGCCGGCCGACGTGGCCGAGAAGATCGCCTGGAAGAACGGCGAGGCGCTGTTCGGCCAAGCGTGGCCCCCGCCGCGCTGACGGGCCGCCGGATGCGTGGCGGCCTGGCCCTGATGGCGGCCGGGCTCCTCGTCGCCGCCGCGACCGAGGCCTGCGAGGCGCCGCGCGGGTTCGCCCCCCGGGCGCGTCTGGCCGCCGGTGACGTCGTGCTGATGTTCCGTACGGTGCCGGCGGCGATCGAGCTCGGACAGCACTTCGCGGTGGAGGCGATCGTGTGCGCCACTCCGCCGACCTCGGGGCTCCGCGTCGACGCCCACATGCCGGAGCACCGCCACGGGATGAACTACCGGCCGACCGTCGCGACGAGTGGCGAGGGCCGCTATCGCGCCGAGGGGTTGCTGTTCCACATGCCGGGCCGCTGGCAGCTCCTCTTCGACGTGGAGCGCGGCGGCCGGACCGAGCGGCTGGCCACCGACATCCTGCTGGAATGAACGCACGGAGTTCGGCCGCCGCCCTCGTCTTCGCGGCTGTCTTCGCCGCCGCTGCTGCGCCCGCGCAGTCCGTCCTCGACTTCCAGCCCGCCGAGGTCCGCCGCATCATGCGGCACGGCCCGTGGCCGCCACCGTCGGTGCGGGATCCGAGCAACCGCGCCTCCGGCGATCCCCGCGCGATTGCCCTCGGCCGGCGGCTCTTCTTCGACCCGCGACTCTCGGCCGGCGGCGGCGTCGCCTGCGCCACCTGCCACGTCCCCGAGCGCGCATGGACCGATGGACGGCCGCGCGGCGAGGGGCTGGCCCTGCTCGACCGGAACACGCCGACGCTGCTCGACGCCGCCCAGCATCGCTGGTTCGCGTGGGACGGCCGCTCCGACAGCTTGTGGGCCCAGGCTCTGCGGGCCATCCTCGACCCGCGCGAGATGGGCGCCGGCGCGGGCCACGTCGCCGCGGTGATGGCCGCCGATCCGACGCTCGACTGCCTGCGCCAGCGCGCGTTCGGGTCGCGCGGTGCCGGCGACGACGAGGGGCGGCTGGTCGACGCGGCCAAGGCGGTGGCCGCGTTCGTTGAAACGCTGCGCTCCGGCCGGACCCCGTTCGACGAGTTCCGCGACGCGCTGGCCCGGGGCGACCGGGCGGCGGCGGCCCGCTATCCGCTGGCCGCCCAGCGAGGGCTGCGCACGTTCGTGGGGTCGGGGAGCTGTCACGTCTGCCACGTCGGTCCGCACTTCACCAACGGCGAGTTCCACGACGTGGGCGTGCCGTTCGTCGTCGCCCCCGGCCGTGTCGACGGCGGGCGGCACGAGGGGATCAAGCGGCTGCGGGCCGATCCCTTCAACCTGCTCGGCCCCTACAACGACGACGCGACCGGCACGGTGGCGGTCAAGACGCGCCACGTCGAGCCGCAGCACGTGAACTTCGGCCAGTTCAAGACGCCCTCGCTACGCAACGTCGGTCTCACCGCGCCGTACATGCACGACGGCCGCCTGGCGAGCGTGCGCGAGGTGGTCCGCCACTACTCGCAGCTCGACATGGAGCGCATCCACACCCACGGCGAGCAGCTCTTGCGCCCGCTCCGGCTGTCCGAGTCGGAGATCGACGACCTCGTGGCGTTCCTGGACTCCCTGACCGATCCTCGAGCGACGGCAGGGCCGCCTCCTGTGCCCCCGGGGCCCTGCGGCGGGCGCTGACGAGCTCCCGCGGGTAGAATGATCGTGTCGTGACATCAGTGGCTTGCCGTCCGGCGCGCGTGTGGCCCGCCCTCGGGCTCGTGATCCTCACCCTGGGCGCCGGCCCCGTCTCGACCGTGCGCGTGGACGACTGGGCCGCCCAGCCGCCCGGCCCGCTGAACCTGTCCGCCGCCTGGCACCGCTATCCCCCCGGGGCCACGTCGTTCAGCCGGCCGCCGGCCGTCGTGACCGACGGTGGCCGCCGGGTGCTAGAGCTCGCGACCACCAGCGAGGCCATGCGGATCGGCCGCGACCTGAAGATCGACCTGGCCGCCACACCGTGGCTGTCCTGGGAGTGGAAGGCCCTGGTGCTCCCCGATGGCGGCGACGTCCGCGATGCCCGCCGCAACGACCAGGCCGGTCGCGTGATGGTCGCCTTCGAGGGAATGAAGGGCATCCAGTACGTCTGGGACACGACGGCGCCGGTCGGCACCGAGGCGCGGCCGGACGAGCTCGAGCTGTTCCGGCGCGTCCTGGTCGTGGTTCGCTCCGGCCCCGGTGAGAAGGGCCGCTGGCTCCGCGAGCGCCGCAACGTGTCGGAGGACTTCCGGAGGCTCTTCAACGCTGACCCGCCACCCGTGAAGCTCGTCGGCGTCGAGAGCCACTCCAACGACACGCGCACCCGAGCGGCGGTGCGTTTCGGCACCCTCCGCTTCGACGCCCGCTAGCCGAGCCGCTACACCGCCTCGAAGGCCAGGCGCTTGACGTGCTCCATGTTGGTGCCCTCGATGCGGATCAGCTTCGTGGGGCCCTCGCGCCGCGGCGAGTGAACGTCGCCCTCGTTGTACACGTGGGCGTCTCCGGGCTTGAGCGGGTAGCTGCGGGCGCGCCGCACCTTACCGGTGTTGCCCTCGGCCGCTGGCTCCAGCACCGCCCAGTCGCTCATCACCGTCTCGCCGCGAGCCTGACCATAGATCGCCCACGACGGACCGTGGTCGTGCGGCGCGCTCTCCTTGGCTCCGCGATAGTTGTGGGCAAGGATGCAGAAGCCGAGGGCGGGGTCCTGGTAGAGGATCTTGCGCTCGGGTACTTCGTCGCCGAGGTGGCGCGTCACGAAGGCGTCGTCGCGCAGCACGTCCTGGACGACGGCGCTGACCTTCTCGCGGCCGGTGGGGCCGGGGTCACTCTCGAGGATGCGGCGGCACTCGGCGGCGAACTGATCGAGGGTCATGGCCATGGCGGAGCCTCCCGAGGCCAATGCTACCAGAGCAGGTGGGCCTGGTACCCGATGGCTCGGAGGTTCTGCTGGGCGGCGGCCGCGGTGGCCTCGTCGGGGAACGGACCGATCTGCACGCGCAGGCGGCGGCCGCGGCCGTCGCGCGCGGCGACGCCTTCCATGGAGGCCGCGTGGTTGTGCTCGAGCAGGCGCGTCATGAGCGCGGTGGCGGCCTCGCCCTCGGCCTCGGGGAAGATCCCCACCTCGACCCAGTAGCCGTCGGCCGGCGCGTACTCGACGCCCGGACGGTCGGCGACCGCCGTCGGGGGCCCGGCCGGCGTGCCCGCGCGGATCAGCTCGATGGAGCGGGCCACCCGCCCTTGTTCGCGCGCCTCGTACACCACGCGGACGCGCCGGAGGCGGCCGAGGTCGGCGAATGCGCCCTCCTTCTCGCCGTCGGTGATCCGCGTCGCCGCGCTCACGCTCACCGGGAAGGTGTGGAGGCCCAGGAGGCTCGCGCGCTCACCTGGATCGTGGAGGCGTCGAAGTCGATACCCCATACATAGCCGACGACTTCACCGACGAAGCGGCCGTCACGGACGACGAGCGAGCTGTCGGGATCGCGCGGCCAGATGAGCGGCGAGGCTATCACGCTGACGATGGCGAGCAGCCCGGCACTCCCATAGATCGTGAGGTAGCGAAGGACGCGGCGGATCATGGGGCCAGGGAACCGGCAAAGTCAGTACCAGGTCTGGCGTTCGGTCTAACTGGTTGCCAGTAAAGAGGTTTGGGTCTTAGCCGCCAGGGGGAGGCCGACAGGTGATTCGCGAACCGGTGCGGTCTTGGCCGGTCGGACAGTGCGGTCGAGACAGGCTGTCAGCGGGAGGCGAGGACCTCGAAATGCTCCCAGGAGCGCAGGATCCACTCCAGATCGTCCGGATGGTCCTCGTAGGAGAGGTCGGCCAGCTCGCGGGGAACCTCGCGGCTCGGCATCGGCCCGAAGGCTCCGGTCAGGATGTCGGACTCGACCCGGAAGACCCAGACCTCACCACTGCGATCGTGACGGACGACCCGGTAGGTCGTCGGGATCACGGGGCCGGACGGGGCGCGTTGCTCTCGGGGTCGGTCACCACGGGCCGCAGTGATTGCCGGCAGTCGCGGTTGGAGCCGCGTACCAGGTGGACGGTGTACAGCGGAACGTTGTAGGGCCAGTAGGTGACGGTGACCTCGCTGCCGCAGGTCGGGCACACGGCGTCTCTCAGTCTCTGCATGAGGCATCGACGATAGCAGGTCTGGCATCGAAACGGTACGTGCAAATCTCTGCCGTAGCGGCGATCATTCGCCGGGGCGCACGCCGGGCGACGAGAGGGATCGCGATGGCCGACGAGGTGACGGTGAAGGCGACAAGGGCCGGCTCTGCCGGCGTCATGCGAGCAACGACGGCGCTGCGAGCGTTGCTGCAGGGGGAGGCCACGGTGGTCGCGCCCGGCGTGTACGACGGGCTCTCGGCCCGGCTCGTCCGCCGGGCCGGCTTCGCCGCGGTGTACGCCACCGGCGGCGGGATCGCCCGCAGCATGGGCTATCCGGATCTCGGGCTGCTGGGCATGACGGAGGTGACCGACCGGCTGGCCCTCATCGTCGAGCACGCCGGGGTGCCGGTGATCGCGGATGCCGACACCGGGTACGGCAACGCGCTCAACGTGCGCCGGATGGTGCGCGAGTTCGAGCGGGTCGGCGTGGCCGCCCTGCACCTGGAGGACCAGACGTTTCCCAAGCGGTGTGGTCATCTCGACGACAAGACGGTGGTGCCGGCCGCCGAGATGGTGCAGAAGCTCCGGGCCGCGCGGGACGCCGCCGCCGACGCCGACCTGGTGCTGATCGCCCGCACCGACGCCATCGCCGTCGAGGGACTGGAGGCGGCCATCGAGCGCGCCCACGCCTATGCGGAGGCGGGGGCCGACGTGATCTTCGTGGAGGCGCCGGTGAGCGAGGCGCAGATCGAGACGATCGCCCGCCGGGTGCCCTTTCCCAAGCTGCTCAACATGTTCGAGGGGGGCAAGACCCCGCTGGTGCCGCTGGGCCGGCTGCACGCCCTCGGCTATCGGATCGTCATCATCCCCTCCGACCTGCAGCGCGCGGCCATCCGGGCGATGCAGGACGCACTGGCGGCCATCGCGCGTGACGGCAACAGCCGCGCGGTCGCCGACCGCATGGCGTCGTTCGCCGAGCGCGAGGCAATCGTGGGCACCGCGGACTATCTCACCCTGGACCGAGAGGACGCGCGATGACGGCGGAGCGGATCGGGTTCATCGGGCTGGGCGCGATGGGCGGCGGCATGGCGGGCCACCTCGTCCGCAGCGGTTACGCGGTGACGGGCTACGACGTGAGCGCCGAGCGCGCCGAGGCCGCGGCCCGGGCCGGTGTCACCCGCGCCGCCTCCCCGTCGGCGGCGGTCGCCGATGCCGACGTGGTGATGTCGAGCCTGCCCCACCCGGCCGCCGTGCGCGCGACCTACCTGGGTCCCGACGGCGTGGTGGCCCGGGCCCGGGCTGGCGCCGTGCTCGTCGACCTGAGCACGATCGATCCCGATACCTGGAAGGAGGTCGGGCGCGCCGCCGCCGCCCGCGGCCTCGACTGCCTGGACGCGCCGGTCAGTGGAGGTCCCGCCGAGGCGGGCAGCGGCAAGCTGGTCTTCCTGGTCGGCGGCGACGAGCGGGTGCTGGCGCGCTGCCGCCCGCTCTTCGCCGTGCTCGGCACCGAGATCCACCACGTGGGCCCGCTCGGCTCGGCCCTCGTCGTGAAGATCGTGAACAACGTGATGTCCATGGGCAACGTCGCGGTGGCCGCGGAGGCGATGGTGCTCGGTGTGAAGGCCGGCATGGATCCCCAGCGGCTCTTCGACATCCTGTCGACCAGCGGCGGCCGCTCCCACCACTTCCTCAAGCGCTTCCCCAACGTCCTGGCCGGCGACTTCGACCCGCGTTTCAGCATCGCGCTCTCGCGCAAGGACCTCGGCCTGGCCGCCCGAATGGCGGAGAGCCTGGGGGTGCCGATGCTGACGCTGGCGATCGTGCGGCAGGTCTACGAGGCGGCGGCGGCGGCCGGCCTCGACGGGCGTGACATGGCGGCAGTGACGGCGCTGTTCGAGCGGTGGGCCGGGGTGGAGGTGCGGAGCGGGCCGCCGGCCACCCCGTAACCGCCGAAACCGCCGAAACTGCCGAAACCACCCGCCGACCCCCTGAGGGTCAACGACCTGCCAAGTATCTGAATTTAAAAGCTCCTTACCCGGCATCCCACTTGCGATGCTCCCGCCGCGTTCGCACACGCGGAAAGGGGACGCCGAGCATGGCAGCGGTGGTGGGACGGCGACGGGTCAACGGGCTGGACGTGGACGCGCTGCGCGACGTCGTGCGCGACGTCGAGCAGGATCCCACCAAGAGCCAGGTCGAGTTCCGCGTGCGCTCGGAGTGGAAGGGGCAGACGCGCAGCCGCAGCACGGTCGAGTCGTACACGCTCGGCGGCCGGACGGTATACCGCCACTTCACCATCGACGCCGACGAGCCGTTCGAGCTGCTCGGCCGCAACGCCGCGCCCAACCCGCAGGAGCTGCTGATGGCCGCCCTCAACGCGTGCCTCACCGTCGGCTACGTCGCCGGCGCCGCGCTGCGTGGCATCGAACTGGCCAAGGTCGAGATCGAGACGGAGGGCGCGCTCGACCTGCGCGGCTTCCTCGGGATCGACCCCGGCGTGCGGACGGGCTACGACACGATCCACTACGTTGCCCGCCTCGGCGGGGACGGCACGCCCGCTCAGTTCCGGGCGCTCCACGAGGCGGTGGTGCGCACCTCGCCCAACTACTTCAACTTCCACGTCTCGCGGCCGCTGTCGATCGACGCCCGGCTCGTGGTCGAGTGATCCGGCACAACCAGGGAGGGGATGAGATGAGCGCCCATTCGTACGCCGAGTGCCTGCAGAACTCCTATCGGGTGAACTGGACGATCGCCGACGTCGTCGCGGGCCGCCACTTCGACGCGACCCGCCCGTGGCTGCCCGCCCGGCTGTCGGGGGCGGGCCGGGTGGCCTGCCTCAGCCCGGCCGAGCAGCTGAAGCTCACGCAGGTGGAGATGGGCGCCTACGCGCACCTGTTCGGCTTCGTGGAGGAGTTCATCGCGCCGCTGATGCTCATGAGGGCGCGCGACTTCGCCCTCGACCAGCGCGAGGCCTTCGACGCGCTCACCAACTTCGCGGCCGAGGAGGTCAAGCACATGACGCTCTTCCGCGAGGTGCGGGCCAGCGTGGACGGTACCCTCGGCTTCCCGCTCGCCTTGCTGCCGGGGGCGGCCGACGTGGCCCGGGCGGTCCTGGGCAAGCAGCCCGGCGCCGTGCTGCTGCTCACGGCGGCCATCGAGTGGCTGACGCAGCTTCACTACCTGAGCTGTTTCGAGGGCGACGAGACGCTGGACCCGTTCACCAGGCACATCTTCAGGTCGCACTGGCTGGAGGAGGCGCAGCACGCCCGCATGGATCACCTGGAGACCCTGCGCGCGTTCCGCGGGTTGAGCGAGGCCGAGAAGGACCGGGCGGTCGACGATCTGATCGAGCTGGTCGGCGCGCTGGACGGCCTGCTCCAGATGCAGGCCCGCCTCGACGTCGACAACCTCCAGGCCTGCCTCTGGCGGCGTCTGGCCACCGCCGAGCGACAGGAGATCCACGCCGCCGTGCTGGCCGCCAAGCGCTACACGTTCATCGAGAGCGGCGTGACGCATCCGAACTTCCTGGACCTGCTCGGCGTCGTGACCAGCCCCGCTCAGCAGCAGAGGGTGCAGCACGCGCTCGGCGCCGTGCTGACGCCGGTGGCCGCCTGAGCCTCAGTGCGTGCTGGCTCGGCGGGCGCCCCCGAGCCGGCTCAGCACGGCGTCGCAGCGCGCGACGAGCGGCGCCATGCCGAGGGTCGTGGCCAGGGTCCGGGCCTGGTGGGCGAAGCTCTCGGCCTCGGCCACGCCGCCCCGGCGCGCCTCCACCTCGCCCAGCACCCACAGCGCCCACGCCTCGTAGCCGCGGGTGCCCCGCTCGCGGCTGAGCCGCAGCGCCTCCTCGCCCTGGCGCCGCGCCTCGTCCAGCCGCCCGGCCAGGGCGTGGGCGTGGGCGAGCCAGGCCACCCATTGCGAGTGGCCGAACAGGAAGGGCAGGGCGACGGCGCGCTCCAGCGCCCGTTCGAGTAGCGTGCGCGCCTCGTCGCCGCGGTCGGCCAGCGCCAGCGCGTAGCCGCGCAGCGCCGCCGCCCACGGAAACCAGGTCGGGATACCGCGCGCCTCGATGATCTCCAGCGCCGAGGCCAGCGCCTCCATCGCCTCCGCCGCCCGCCCTTGCACGATCGCCACGTGGCCGAGGGCCATGCGGGCCAGCACGAAGCCGAACGGCAGGTCGAGCGAGCGGGTGAGCGTGGCCGCCTCGGTGGCGAACCGCTCGGCCTCGGCGAACTCGCCCAGCTCGGCCAGGCAGATGGCCGCGATGCTGCGCGCGTAGAGGGACGGCGGCACCGCCTGCCCCAGGCGCTCGCGCACGAGGTCGCCGGCGAGCGCCGCGATGGCCTCGCCGTAGAGGGCGACCGCCCGGCGATAGTCGCCCCGCTCGCAGCAGGCGTGGGCCAGCGGCGTGCGCGCGCTCGCCCGCAGCCCGAGGTCGCCGACCTCCTCGGCCAGGGCAAGGGCGCGCTCTCCCACGGCCAGCGCCTCGCCGGGATTGCCGGCGAACAGGTGGGCGATCGTCATGTACGTCCACACCCAGGCCAGGCGCCGGCGGTCGCCCAGCGCGCTGGCCAGCGCCTCCGCCTCGCGTAGCAGCCGCTCGATCCGGCGCAGCTCGGCCAGCTGGAGCAGCGCGCTGCGAGCGGCCAGCCGGATGTCGATCGCCTCGGCCAGCGTCTGAGGGTTGCCGGGCAGCCGGGCCAGCGCGGCCAGCGCCTCGTCGAACGAGGCCGCGGCCTCGCGGTTGGCCGAGCGGTCGAAGGCCTTGGTGCCGGCCCGCCACGCGTAGCGCACCGCCTCGGCCCACCGCTCGCCGCGCCCGGCGTGGTAGGCCAGCCGCTCCACGTGCTCGTCGACCCGGCCACGGGCCAGGTGCTCGATCGCCTCCACGATGCGGCCGTGCAGGGCGCGGCGCTCGTCGGGCTTCACGCGGCCGTAGGCGACGTCCTGGGTGAGCGCGTGCTTGAAGGTGTACTCGACCTCGGGGAACAGCCGCGTCTCGTACAGAAACTCGGCGATCTGCAGCCGCCGCAGGTCGCCGACCAGCGCTGTCTCGTCCTGGCCGGTGACGGCCCGTAGCAGCGCGAAAGGCACCGTGCGGCCGATGACCGAGGCCACTTCGAGGACCTGCCTCAGCCCGTTGTCGAGTCGATGCGTGCGGTCGAGGATGATGTCCTCAACGGTGTCGGGCACCGCGACCCGGTCGAGGCCGGCGGCGAGCAGCACCTGGTCGCCCTGGCGGCGCACGACGCCCTGCTCCTCCAGCGAGCGGACCAGCTCCTCGATGAAGAACGGGTTGCCCTCGGCCTTGTCGAGCACGAGCGCCTGTAGCGCAAGCGGCAGCTCCTCGACGCCGAGCAGGCCGCCGGCCACGCGCAGGCTTTCCTCGGTCGACAGCGTCGACAGCGCCAGGGCCGTGTTCAGCGGGCGGCCCCGGAGCGCGGCGCGGTAGCCCGGGCGGTACGTCATGACGATGAGGATCCGGCGGCGGCCTATCCGGTCGGCCAGCCGTGTGATCCAGTCCTCCGTCGCCGGGTCACACCAGTGAAGGTCCTCCAGCACGACCACGTGGGGCCGCAGGTCGGCGCCCCGTTCCATCAGCCGGTGGGTCGTCTCGACGATGGCCGCGTGCCGTTGCTTGGGGTCCATGGCGCGCACGGCGTCGTCGCCGGGATCGATCGACAGCAGGTAGCGCAGGAACGGCAGCGTGGGATCGATCTCGCCCCCCAGCCGCTGCATGGCCCGCTCGAGCTTGTCGACGATCACCGACTCCGGATCGGTCTCGTCGATACGGCACACGCGACGGATCATGTCGATGACCGGATGGAACGGCATCGCCCGCCCGAACGACAGCGCCTGGCCCTCGACCCAGGTGGCGCTGCGGCCAAGCTGGCGGCGGAACTCGTGAAGCAGCCGCGACTTGCCGATACCCGGCTCGCCGACGATCACCACCATCTGGCCTTGCCCGGCCTGGGTCAGCTCGAAGCACTCGCGCAGCAGTCGCAGCTCACGCTCGCGGCCCACGAAGCGCGTGCGACCTGGCTCGGCGTTGCGCACGACGCGGCAGGCGCCGCCCTCGTCGAGCGGGGCCAGGTCGAAGCGCCGGGCCAGGAAACGGCTGGCCGCCGCCGTTGCCGTCACCGTCCCCGGCGGAGCGACCTCCAGGAGGGCGTCCAGGGCGCGCCGGGCCGGCCCCAGCGCGTCGACCTCGACCTGGGCGACGTCGCCCGCGCGGGTCACCGGCAGGAAATCCGTGTGCAGGGCGACGGTCACTGCCGCGGCGCCCGTCTCGCGGCTCGCCCGCGCCGCCAGCGTTCGGACGGCCAGGGCCGCATAGGCGGCCCGGCGGGGCGCGTCCTCATCTGGCTCCAGGCCGAACGTCGCCAGCAGCGCGTCGGGCCCGGTCGCCTCGATGCGGCCCCCGAAGCCACGCACCTTGCCGGTGCTCTCCTCGATGGCCCGGTGTGCCCATCCGCCCGCCGCGGCCGGCGACAGCCGCGCCTGGAGCAACGTCACCCGTCGTGTCTGGCGCACCGCCTCGGCCGGCACCGCCGGCGGCGCCGGCTCGACGGGCCGCGGCGTGGCCGGCGGACGGCCGCCGCGGCGCCGCTCCGCTCCCTCCGGGACCAGGCCGAGCCGCTCGGCGCGATAGCGCAGCGTGTTGCGGGGCAGGCCGAGCCGCGCCGCCGCCCGTGTGAAATTCCAGCCGGTCGTCTCCAGCACCTCGAGCAGTACGCGACGCTCGCCCTCGGCCTCGACGTCCTCGGGGGAGGCCGCCGCGGTGCTGCGTCCAGCCTCGGCGACGGACGCGGCCGGCAGCCCCAGCTCGGCGGCGGTGAGGGCCGTCTCGTCGGAGAGCAGCGCCGCGCGCTCCAGCACGTTGGCCAGCTCACGCACGTTGCCGGGCCACGCATGGGCCAGCAGCGCGGCCTGCGCGTCCTCGGTGAGCGCTCGGGGCGGCAGGCCGTAGTCCTCGCAGACGCGGGCCAGGAACTCCTCGGCCAGCACGAGGACGTCCCGCCCGCGCGCCCGCAACGGCGGCAGCACCAGCGTGAGCACGGCCAGCCGGTGATAGAGGTCCGCGCGGAAGCGGCCGTCCTGGGCGGCGACGGGCAGGTCCTCGCTGGTGGCGGCCACGATCGCGACGTCCAGCGGCTCGTTCCGCGTGCTGCCGAGTCGCCGGACCTGACGCTCCTCGAGGACCTTGAGCATCTTGGCCTGCAGCGCCGGGGGGAGCAGCCCGACCTCGTCGAGGAAGATGGTGCCGCCGCCGGCGGTCTGGAAGAGTCCCGCCTTGGCCTGCCGCGCGTCGGTGAAGGCGCCGCGCTCGTAGCCGAACAGCTCGGCCTCCAGCAGCGTTTCCGGGATCGCCGCGCAGTTGACGTCGACGAACGGGCCACTGGCGCGGCCGCCGGCGCTGTGAATGGCGGCGGCCAGCAACCCCTTGCCGGTGCCGGTCTCCCCGAGGATCAGCACGGGCGGCGGGCGGCGGCCGCTCGAGGTGCGGACCAGTCGCGCGGCCTGCTCGCGAACGGCCACGATCGGCGCACTCTCGCCGAGGAACTGGGCCAGCGCCGTCATGCTCGCAATCGTACTCGCAAAGACTTTGGCCTGCGACGCCGGTCGAGCGCGTGGCGCACCGCGCGTGCCGCGGGGGGCGGGGCGACAGGGTCCCCTTCGGTTCCGCGAGAGACGGCCCGGTGCGCGACGGGGTGGTCGGAGCCTGGTCCTACTTGGTGGCTCTACACGATCGAAGCCAACGGAACCTCAGGAGACCCTGTCGCCCCGCCCCCCGCGGCACGCGCGGTGCGGACGACGGGACAGGCGACGACGGTACGAGCAAGCGATGCGCTGATCGACCGAATCGCTGATTCGGGCGGAGTGAGTGAGTCTAGTGGGAGGCGAGGGTGCGGGGGGTGGTGTCGGTGAAGCGGGTGAGCCAGCAGCTGGCGTGGTAGAAGCCGTCGCGCTCCAGGACGGCCGTGCTGTCGCCGGCGCGGACGCGCTCGTGGCAGTGGCCGCAGCTGGTATCGCCGGTGGGGCGAGGAAGATCCTCGGTGGGCCGCGCCTCGCACTGCCACGGTGTCGTGTCGTCGAGCGGCAGGGTCTTGCGCTTGCCCACCAGCACCGCCAGCCCCACGACCTGCTCGAGATTGTCGAGCGCGAACGGCTTGCGGACGTAGTCGAAGGCGCCGGCCTTGAGCAGCGCGCCGGCCAGCTCCTCGTCGTCGTTGCCGCTCAGCATGATGATCGGTAGCGAGCTGTCGAGGGCGAGCAGGTCGCACAGCACCTCGGGGCCATCGCGACCCGGCATGCGGATGTCCAGGACCACGGCGTCGGGCCGGGCCAGGGAGGCCAGCACCAGCGCATCGCGGCCGTTGAGCGCGCACGTCACGGTGTAGCCCTGTTCCTCGAAGAAGTCGCGGACCACGTCGGCGATCTCGGGCTCGTCGTCGATCACCAGCAGCGAGCGCGCCATGCTCATGGGCGTCGGCACTGTTCAACTCCCGTGCCGGGCCTCCCCCTTGGCCCAACCGCCCGTCTTCACAGGGTTGTCAGGATGGCCCGCCCGGCTTGGTGGATCATCTGTAGCCGGGCATACTGTGGCCCCGGGGAGAAAGTAGCCGGCCACCCGGCGCGCAGCTGACGAGAGCCAGCCAGGGGGGTGGTCGCGACGGCTCAGGACCCCGAGCACCGGTGGTACGAGGAGACCTACCGCGGGCGCGGCGACACGCTGCCGCAGCTCACGTGGCGGGCGGTCCTGATGGGCTCCGTGCTCGGCGGGGTGCTCTCGCTCACCAATCTCTACATCGGCCTCAAGGCGGGGTGGGGGTTTGGCGTCGCCATCACCGCGTGCATCCTCTCCTACGCGATCTGGACCACCCTGCACCGGCTCGGCCTCGTCCGCACGCCGATGACGATTCTCGAGAACAACTGCATGCAGTCGACGGCCAGCTCGGCCGGTTACTCGACCGGCGGCACCCTGATCTCGGCCTTCGCCGCCTACATGCTGCTCAACGATCGGGTGATGTCGCTGCCGTCGATGCTGGCGTGGGTATTCCTGCTCTCGGTGCTCGGCGTGACGATGGCGATCCCCATGAAGCGGCAGATGATCAACGTCGAGCAGCTGCGCTTTCCGAGCGGCATCGCCGCCGCCGAGACACTGCGGGCGCTGCACGCGGCCGGGGCCGGCGGGCTGCGCTCGGCGCGGGCGCTGGGCTGGGCCGGGCTGCTGGCGCTCGTCGCCAAGTTCTGGGCCGAGGGGCTGGGGCTGGTGAGCGCGGCCCTGACCCCGCTGACGATCGGCGCCTGGGTGGCCGCGCTCAACCAGCGCTTCCTCGGGCCGGCCTGGATGGGACGCACCGTGATGCTGTCCTGGGAGCCGATGTTCATCGCCGCCGGCGCCATCACCGGGGTGCGCGTGAGCGCCAGCATGCTGCTCGGCAGCATCACCGCCTGGATGATCTTCGTGCCGATCCTGCAATCCCGCGGCGTCATCGAGGGGTCGGGGTACGCGGCGCTCGTGCAGTGGACGCTGTGGGGCGGAGTCGCGTGCATGGTCACCTCGAGCCTGCTCGCCTTCGCCCTGCAGTGGCGCAGCGCGGTGCGGGCCTTCGCCGGGCTGGGCGCGGCGTTCGGCCGGCGCCGGGCGGCCGCCGCCGATCCGCTGGCCGCGATCGAGCCGCCGGCCTCGTGGTTCGTGGCCGGGCAGCTCTTCGGCTTCGTCGGACTCGCCTGGCTCGGCCACGCCACCTTCGGGATGCCGTACTGGCAGACGGCGGTGGCGGTGCTGCTGTCGTTCGCGCTGGCGCTCGTCGCCTGCCGCGTCACCGGCGAGACTGACACCACGCCGGTCGGCGCCATGGGCAAGATCACGCAGCTCACCTTCGGCGTGCTGAGCCCGGGCAACGTGAACGTGAATCTCATGAGCGCCAACGTCACGGCCGCCACCGCCGGCAGCGCCGCTGATCTGCTGACCGACCTCAAGAGCGGCTATCTGCTCGGCGCCCACCCCCGCCGCCAGTTCCTCGCCCAGTTCGCCGGCATCTTCGTGGGCACGCTGGTCAGCGTGCTGGCCTTCCGGCTGCTGGTGCCCGACGCCGCCGCGCTGGGCACCGACCAGTTCCCGGCGCCGGCGGCCCAGACGTGGCGGGCGGTGGCGGTGGCACTGTCCGGCGGCGTGTCACAGCTGGGCGCGGTCAAGCTGTGGTCGATCGCCGTCGGGGGCGCGGTGGGTATCGTGCTCACGCTGTTGCCGCTGGCCCTGCCCGAGCGGCGCCGGGCCCTGGTGCCGTCGCCGGCCGGGCTCGGGCTGGCGTGGACGTTCCACTGGTACTACGGCGTGCTGTTCCTCGTGGGCGCACTGCTCGCGTGGTGGGTGGAGAAGCGGCGACCGCGCCGGGCAGATCTGATCTTTCCCGTCGCCTCCGGCTGGATCGCCGGCGAGAGCCTGATGGGGGTGGGGCTGGTGCTGTGGGAGAGCGGGCCCGACCTGCTGCGGCGACTGCTCAGCGCAGGCCGAATCCCCGGGCCATGAAGGCGGCGACGAAGACCATGACGACGACGAGCGCCAGCTCGACGTGGTTCAGGCGGTAGAGGCCGCGCGCGGCCGAGGTGTCGGGGGTGGCGCCGCTTCGCAGCGCGGCCCGCCAGCGGATGAGGGTCAGCATCGGACGGACTTCCAGAATTACCACGACCACGAACAGGCTCATCTTGAGCCAGAAGAGGTGCGAGGCGAGGTAGAAGGCGCTGCCCTTCTCCAGCTCCGGCGAATGCCCGCAGCAGCCCGGTGACGAGCCACAGCGCCGCCGCCACGCCCCACGCGGTGTCGGCCGCGAAGAGGCGGTGCAGGCCCTCGCGGTCGAGGCGGCCCTTGAGCGCTCGGCCCCGCAGGAACACGCTCGGCAGACCCACGGCCAGCGCGAGCAGGTGGAGAGCCGACACGATGGCGGAGATCACGAGGCGTATTCTACGACGGGAGGTGCCTCGTGGCGGGGGAGACGACGGTCCAGTGCGCCATCGCCGGCGGCGGCCCGGCCGGGATGATGCTGGGAGTGCTGCTGGCGCGCGCCGGCGTCGACGTCCTGGTGCTGGAGAAGCACGCCGACTTCCTGCGCGACTTCCGCGGCGACACCATCCACCCTTCGACGCTCGAGATCGTGCACGAGCTCGGCTGGCTCCGGGAGTTCCTGACCCTGCCGCACGAGCAGGTCCCCGAGCTCCGCGCGCAGTTCGGCGACGTCACCACGACCTTCGCGGACTTCCGCTACCTGCCGACCCGTTGTCGCTTCGTGGCGTTGATGCCCCAGTGGGACTTCCTCGATTTCCTCGCCCGCCACGGGGCCGCCTACCCGACGTTCCGGCTGCGCATGCGGGTCGAGGCGAAGGGCCTGCTGGAGGAAGATGGCCGCGTGGTCGGGCTCGAGGCCTCGACGCCGGCGGGGCCCTTGCGCGTTCGCGCCGATCTCGTCGTGGCGGCCGACGGGCGCGACTCGACGCTCCGCCCCCGGGCCGGGCTGCCAGGGGAGGCCTTCGGGGCGCCGATGGACGTGCTGTGGTTCCGCCTCTCGCGCGTGCCCGGCGACCCCACGGCCGTGATGGGCCGCTTCGACGCCGGGCGCATCTTCATCTCGCTGAATCGGGGCGAGCACTGGCAGTGCGGATTCGTGATCGCCAAGGGCTCGCTGGACGACCTGCGCGCGGGCGGCATCGACGCGTTTCGCCGCGAGGTGGCGCGACTGATGCCTCACGCCGCCGACCGCGTCGGTGAGATCCGCTCGTGGGACGACGTGAAGCTCCTCACCGTGCAGGTCGACCGCCTGCGGCGGTGGTACCGGCCCGGTCTGCTCTGCATCGGCGACGCCGCCCATGCGATGTCGCCGGTCGGCGGCGTCGGCATCAACCTGGCGATCCAGGACGCCGTCGCCGCCGCCAACCGGCTGGCCGGGCCGCTCGCCGCCGGACGTGTCACCACCGACGACCTGCGCGCCGTGCAGCGACGGCGCGCGCTGCCCACGCGCCTCACCCAGCGCTTGCAGCTGGCCGTCCAGCGGCGGGTGATCGCCTCCGTGCTGGCCACGCGGGGTCCGCTTCGCCCTCCGCTGTTCTTCCGCCTCCTCGCCCGGCTGCCGGTCCTCCGTCGTCTGCCCGCGCGGCTGGTCGGCGTCGGCGTCCGGCCCGAGCACGTGCACTCTCCGGCTCAGCCCGCCGCGCGCACGATCGCCTCCACGTAATCGGCCTCCGGCACCGGGCCCACCACGATCGTGCGCCCGTCGGCCACGGTGGTCGGCACGTCGGCCGCCTGGTAGCGCACGGCCAGGTGAGGGAAGAGGTTGATCGCGATCACGTCGGTAGTGACCCGCTCGCTCGCGAGGGCGGCGGCCGTCGACAGCGCAACCGCTGTCGTGCAGCCGTATCACGTCGGGGAGGCGAGGACCTCCAGGTGCACCGGGCGGGTCAGCGCGCGCAGCCGGGCAACCGACGTCTCGGCCAGCACCGAAGGGCCGCCCGCCACCGCGCGCAGCAGGGCCAGGAAGATCTCCAGCTCGTAGCCGTCGGGCACCCCGTAGTAGCGCACCCCCGTGTCGCGCTCGCCGGCCACCGCCAGCACCGGCGTGCGGGCGATGCCCACCGCGGCCTCGCGGGCGGCGTCCCAGCGGTCGGCGTGGATCTCCAGCGCCACCCGTGGCGAGGCCGCCCTGATCTCGTCCAGCAGCGCGCGCTCGCTGCGCGAATACCAGCTGTCCACGTCGGAGGTGTAGTAGCGCAGGGTCACCGGACCGGCGAGGTCGTGCAGGGCGGCCCGGATACGGTCGCGTTCGGCGGCGGCGATTGGCGACTGGCTCATGCCTGCACTGTAGGGGCGGCGCCCGGGTCCGACCAGGCTGGTTCGAAGGCGCTCGTGCGATTCTGCTTTCGCTCTACAATCCAGGAGCGCCATGGACCGTCGAATCGAAAGGGTGCTCGACGAGGTGGGCTGGCAGCTGCTGGCGGCGCTGCAGGACGACGCGCGCCTGTCGTTCAGCGAGCTGGGCCGCCGGGTGGGGCTGTCGGCGCCCGCCGCCGCCGAGCGGGTGCGCCGCCTGGAGGACGCCGGCGTCATCCGCGGCTACCGACTCGACCTCGGCCTGGAGACGCTGGGGCTGCCGATCACTGCGCTCATCCGGGTCGCCGCGCCCGAGGAGAAGTGCGCCGGGCTCAAGGCCTTCGTGGCTGGTCTCGACGAGGTGCTCGAGTGCCACCACGTGACGGGCAGCGACGCCTTCGTGCTCAAGGTTGCGGCCTCATCGGTCGGACACCTGGAGGCGGTCATCGAGGGCGTCGGCCGCTGGGGCACGCCGGCGACCTCGATCATCCTGTCCTCGCCGGTGGCGCGCCGGGAGATCACCTCGCCGGCTGCGTGGCCGCTTCGCCGCGCCCGGCGGGCGGCTACCGCGACCCGGCGCCGCGTCCCCCGCCGCCGCTCGCCGGCCGGCGCGTAAGGGTCAGGCGAGCGCCTTGCGGACCTCGGCGAGGCGG
This sequence comes from uncultured Candidatus Rokubacteria bacterium, assembly GCA_963827505.1. Lineage (GTDB taxonomy): Bacteria > Methylomirabilota > Methylomirabilia > Rokubacteriales > CSP1-6 > AR5. Next base: position 1,389,964 of record CAWHBD010000003.1, read on the forward strand.
GCGAGCGACGCCAGCACGTAGCGCTGCTCGTCGGTGACGTGGCGGATGATGACGTCGGTGTAGCCGAGCGACTCCAGGGCGCGGAACCGCTCGACCACCTCGTCGACGGTCCCGATGACCAGGGCCGAGGGGTCGAAGCCGCGGTAGCCGGCCTTGACGATGGCGCCGGTCGCCGCCTCGGCGTCGGCGCGGGAGTCGGCGACGTAGATGTCGCGGCGGACGGCGATCGCCGCGGGCGGGCGGCCATGGGCGGCGCAGCGAGCCTGGTAGTGGCGGATCTGCTCGGCCGCCTGCGCCAGGGTGGCGCCGGGCGCGGCGAGGAAGCCGTCGCCCAGCCGGGCCGCGCGGTCGATGGCCGGCGGCGCGCTGGCACCGATCCAGATCTCCACCGGCTCGGCCGGACGCAGGGCCACCCGCGCGTCGCTGAAGGTGAAGCGGCCGCTGGCGCTCACGACCTCCCCGGCCAGCAGGCGGCGGACCGCGTCGAGCGACTGCTCGAAGGCCGACACCCGCGTGCGCACCGTGGTCCCCATCGCGGCGAACTGCGCCTCGTCGTCACCGAGGCCGAGCTGCACGATGAAGCGGCCGGCGGCAATCGAGGCCAGCGTGCCCACCTGCTCGGCCAGCAGCACCGGGTTCCACAGCGGCAGCAGGAACAGGCAGCCGGCCGGGGCGTCGCCCCACTCGGCCAACATGCGGGCGATGATCGGCACGTTCTGGTAGTACGGCGCCGGGGTGGCGTGGTGGTCACCGACGAAGAGCGAGTCGAGCCCGGCCCGGCGGGCGGCCGCGGCGCGCTCGATCATCCAGCGGGCTCCCTCGCGGGGATCGCGGACCTTGCGGGCACTGGCCTCGGAGACGCCGATACGCATCAGGGCACCAGCTTGAGCAGCGGCTCGAGGTTGCGGGGATCGGGCTCGAGGACGCCGACGCCGTGACTGCGGTAGAGGTCGACGACGGCCTCGTTGAGCGGCGTCGCCACGCCAGCCTTGCGGCCCTCCGCCACGACGTAGCCGTTGAGATATTCGATCTCCGTGCGGCGCTTGCGCATCACGTCCTGCAACAGCGAGGGCCGCCCGCCCGCGCGCGACTGGGCGTCGCGGCTGATGTCGGCCTCGACCTCCACGAGCCCGCGGCCGCCGGCGGCGTCGACGAAGCGCTGGGCCGCGATCCCCCAGATGGGCTCGACCTCGAAGCCGCGGGCCCGGCCGACGCTGATCACCTCGGCGCCCAGGAAGACGGCCAGCCGCCGCGGCCCCGGCTCCACCCGCACCTCGGCGGTGCCGTAGCCGCTGAGGCCGGCGATGGGGTTGGCCATGCAGTTGAGCGCGAGCTTCGACCACCGCTCGCCCCACAGGTTCTTCGTGACCGCGGTCGGTGCCACCACGCTCAGCGCCTCGGCCAGCGCTCGGGCCCGCGCGGTCTCGCGGCCGTCGTGCTCGCCGATCTTGAAGCCGGCGTTGCCGGCGTCGGTGCGCATCGCGTGGCCGGGCTCGTACATGCCGGCCGCGATGAGGATGACGCACCCCAGCGTGCGCTCGCGCCCGGCCACCGCGGCCACCCGCTCGTCGTTGATCCCGTTCTGGAAGTCGACGACGATGCCGTGAGGGCGGGCCAGGTGGGCCAGGCCGAGGGCGGTGGCCCACTCGGTGTCGTACGACTTCACCGCCACGAAGACCGCGTCGAACGGCGTCACGATGCGCTGCACCTCGTGCAGGTGCAGGGCGGTCACCGGGATGACGTGGTCGCCGCACGTGCCCGACAGCCGCAGGCCGCGGGCCTTGAGTGTCTCGACGTGCTCGGGCCACTGGTCGATCAGGGTCACGTCGTGCCCGGCCTTCGTCAGCAGCCCACCGACGACACATCCGATCGCGCCCGCCCCCACGATGCCGATTCGCATGGTCATGGTGCAGGAGCCTACCGCGGGGGCGACCGCGTTGACAACCCGGGCGCTGGGGCCCGCGAGTCGTGGCACTATAGGGCCCGCGATGATCGACTGGTCGGGCATCTTCCACATCCTGGCGACGCCGTTCACCGACGACGGGGCCCTCGACGTCGAGGGATTGCCGCGCCTCGTCGAGGCGGTGCTGGCCACCGGGGTGAGCGGCCTCACCATCCTGGGCATCGCCGGTGAGGCTCACCGGCTCACCGACGAGGAGCGCCGGCGGGTCGTCGAGGACGTTGTGAAGGCGGCGGCCGGCTACGTGCCCGTGGTGGTCGGCGTCTCGGCGCCGGGCACGCACCTGGCCGCCGGCTTCGCCGCGATGGCCCGCGAGCACGGCGCCGACGCGGTGATGGTGGCGCCGCCGGCCGGCGCCCGCAACCTGGACGCCGTGGCCGAGTACTACCAGGCGGTGGCGCGCGCGGCCGGGCGCCCGCTCGTGCTGCAGGACGAGCCGGTCACGACCGGCGTCGTCATGCCGGCGCCGTTCCTGGCGCGGCTCATCGCCGAGCTGCCGACGGCCGAGGCGGTGAAGCTCGAGGAGCCGCCGACGCCGCCCAAGATCACCCGCCTGGCCGCGCTGGCCGCGCGTCGCGTGGCCGTGTTCGGCGGCCTCGGCGGCGTCTACTTCTTCGAGGAGCTCTCGCGCGGCGCCGACGGCGCCATGACCGGCTTCCCGTACCCGGAGGCGCTGCGCGCCATCCGCGAGCACTTCGTGGCGGGGCGCCGTGACGAGGCGCGCGCGCTCTTCTATCACTGGCTGCCGCTGATCCGCTTCGAGAGCCAGCCGGGCTCGGTGCCGGGAACCTCGCTGGCGATTCGCAAGGAAATCTTGCGCCGGCGCGGCTGGCTGCGCTCGGCGTACGTCCGCCACCCGGCCTCTCCGCCGGACGCCGCGACGCTCGACGAGCTCACGGAGGTTCAGGCGGCGGTCGTTCCCGGGTAGTGACTCGCGTGGCGGCCGGGGCCGCAACGGGGGCCACTCGACTGGTCGAATCACTTGCGGCGGCAGGTGTGCGGCGGATCTTCACGCTCTCGGGCAACCAGATCCTCTCGGTCTTCGACGCCACCATTGGGCGCGGCGTCGAGCTGGTGCATACGCGGCACGAGGCGGCGGCGGTGCACATGGCGGATGCGTGGGGGCGGCTCACCGAGGAGTGCGGCGTCGCCCTCGTCACCGCGGGGCCGGGGCACCTCAACGCGATCTCGGCGCTGTATGGCGCACGCATGGCGGAGTCGCCGGTGCTGCTGCTGTCGGGGGCGAGTCCGCGTGGGCAGCGGGGACGCGGGGCGTTCCAGGAAGTCGATCAGGTGGCGGTGGCGCGGCCAGTGGTGAAGGCGGCGTGGTCGCTCGAGGATCCCGCGCGCGTGGGCGAGGAGGTGGCCCGCGCGCTGGCGCTGGCCACGTCGGGGCGGCCCGGCCCCGTGCACCTGAGCCTGCCCGGCGACGTGCTGGAGGCGCCCGCGCCCGCGGTGGCGCCGCTCGCAGCGGCGCCGCTCGCCGCCGGCGTCGTCGGCGAGCGCGATGCGCTGGCGATCGTCGCGCTGCTGGCCGAGGCCAAGCGGCCGCTGATCCTCACCGGCCCCGCCCTGGGTCGTGGGCCCCGCGGCGCGGCCGTGAGGCGGCTGGTCGAGGCGACGGGCGCGCCAGCGCTGGCCATCGAGAGCCCGCGCGGCGTCAACGATCCCTGGCTGCGCGGGGCCACCACGTGGCTGGCCGAGGCCGATCTCGTCCTGCTGCTCGGCAAGCCGCTCGACTTCTCCCTGCGCTTCGGCCAGGCCTTCGCGCGCGGCTGCCGGGTCGTCGCCCTCGACGTCGAGACGGCGCCGCCCGCCGAGGCCGTCACGCTGTCGCTCACCGCCGACCCCGCCGCCTCGGCGGCGCGCCTGGCCGCGGTGGCGGCCACCCGGACCTGGCCGCGTACCGGCTGGCGGGAGCAGATCGAGTCGGCGCGACGGTCGGAGCCGCCGGCGTGGGCCGAGGCGCGGCGCTCCGCGCGGGCGCCGCTGCATCCGCTGCGCGTGTGCGCGGCGCTGGCTCCTCACGTCGAGGCGGGCGCCGTCCTCGTGGCCGACGGCGGCGAGTTCGGCCAGTGGGTGCAGGCCGGCCTCGAGCCGCGCGAGCGGCTGATCAACGGCCTCAGCGGCTCGATCGGCAGCGCGCTGCCGATGGCGGTGGCCGCCCGCCTGGCCTGCCCCGACCGGCCCGTGCTGGCCGTGATGGGTGATGGCACCTTCGGCTTTCACGCCTTCGAGCTCGACACCGCGCTTCGCCACGACGCGCCGATCGTGGTCGTCGTCGGCAACGACGCGCGCTGGAACGCCGAGCACACGCTGCAGCTCCGCCACTACGGCGCCGAGCGGGCCGTCGGCTGCGCGCTCCGTCCCTCGCGCTACGACCGGGTCGCCGAGGCGCTCGGCGGCCACGGCGAGATGGTCGAGCGCGCCGACGAGCTCGAGCCGGCGCTGGCCCGCGCGCTGGCGGCGGGCCGGCCGGCCGTCGTCAACGTGATGCTCGAGGGGCTGGCGGCGCCGACCTTCGGCGCCGACGGCGCCCACTGAGTGGCACGGGCGGGCGGGTGAGTCGGATGGCCACACCACTGCAGCTGTCGCGGCGCCATCGCAAGATCGCCGGCGTCTGCGGGGGGCTGGCCGAGTGGCTCGGCTGGGATCCCACCGTGGTCCGCGTCCTCTACGTCCTTGTCTCGGTGCTGTCGGCGGCGTTCCCCGGCATCCTCGTCTACCTGATCCTCTGGCTCGTCGTTCCCCGGGCGCCACGGGAGCACGCATAGCGTGACCTCGGCGCCGCCCCGGGCGCTGCTCACCGGCGTCGTCGCCTGCTTCTTTCTCTCGGGCGCCACCGGCCTCGTGTACGAGGTGCTGTGGATCCGCATGCTCGGCCTCGTCTTCGGCCACACCGTGTTCGCCGTCACCACGGTGCTGACGGCGTTCATGGCCGGCCTCGGGCTGGGCAGCTGGATCTTCGGCCGCCTCGCCGATCGGCAGACCCGCCCGCTGCGCCTCTACGGCGTGCTCGAGATCGGCGTGGGGCTCTTCTGCCTGCTGGTCCCGGTGCTGCTGCCGTGGGTGGAGGCGGCCTACCGCGCGCTGGCCCGGGGGCTGGGGCTGTCGTTCTTCACGTTCAGCCTGGCCCAGTTCGCGCTGATCCTCGTCCTGTTCCTGCCGCCCACGACGCTGATGGGCGCGACCCTGCCCATCCTCAGCCGCGTGTTCGCCACCGAGGCGCGCACGCTCGGCCGTCGCGTGGGTTTCCTCTACGCGCTCAACACGCTGGGCGCGATGGTCGGCACCGGACTGGCCGGCTACCTGCTCCTGCCCGCGCTCGGCATGCGGGCCACGCTGTTCCTGGCCGCCGCCGTCAACATCACCGTCGGGGCGCTGATCGTCCTCGCCGACCGCCACGTCGCCGCCGCCGCGCCCGCCGAGGCGCCTGTTGCCCCCACCGCCGACACCGCGGAGGTGGAGCCGCCGAGCGCGGCGGCAACGCTGACCGCGGCGGCTCTCGCGGTGGCCGGCGCGGCGTCCATGGTGTACGAGGTCGCGTGGACGCGGGCGCTCAGCCTGGCGATCGGCAGCTCCACGTACGCGTTCACCGCCATGCTGCTGGCCTTCCTGCTCGGGCTCGCGCTCGGCAGCGCGCTCTTCTCGCGGCTGTTCGGCGCCCGCCGCCTCGGCCCCGCCGCCTTCGGCCTCCTGCAGCTCGGCGCCGGCCTCGCCGCCCTCGGCATCCTGCCGCTCTTCGAGCTGCTGCCCGACCTCGTCGTGCGCGCGCTCGCCGTGTCGCTGGCGCCGGGCTTCGTGCTGCTGGTCGAGGTGGCCCTGGCCGTGGCCGCGATGCTGGTGCCCACCCTGCTGATCGGCGCCGGGTTCCCGTGCGCCGTCCAGGTGGTCGCGCGGGGGCCGGCCCGCGTGGGAGGCGACGTCGGCCGGCTCTACGCGCTCAACACGCTGGGCGCCATCGTGGGCACCGTGGTCGCCGGCTTCGCCCTGGTGCCGATCATCGGCGCCCAGGGCGCGGTGAAGGTCGCCATCGGCCTCAACCTCGCGCTCGGCCTCGTGCTGGTCGTGGCCGGGCGGCGTACGGTGCCGCAGTGGCAGTGGCTGGGGGCGCTCGCGCTGGCCCTCGTGATCGTGGCCGGTCTCGTCCGGGTGCGGGCGTGGAATCCGGTGATGATGGCGGCCGGAGCGTCCGTCTACGCCCGGCAGTACCAGCGCTTCGCCGGGCAGGGTGGCCTCGCCCAGGCCACCGCCGACAGCCAGCTCCTCTTCTATCGTGACGGGCTGACCGCCACCGTGAGCGTGCACCGCGAGGGCCCGACGACCTCGCTGCGTGTGAACGGCAAGACCGACGCCAGCAACGGCGTCGACATGCACATGCAGCTCATGCTCGGCCACCTGCCGCTGCTGCTGCACCCCGACGCCCGCGGCGTGCTGGTCATCGGCCTCGGCAGCGGCGTCACCGTCGGAGCGGTCGCCGCCCATCCGGTCGAGCGCGTCGACGTCGTGGAGATCGAGCCGGCCGTGGTCGAGGCGGCCGCGTTCTTCGAGCGCGAGAACCGGGCCGTGCTGCGCGATCGGCGCGTGCACCTCGCCATCGGCGACGCCCGCAACGTGCTGGTGGCCGCCGACCGGCGGTGGGACGTCATCGTCTCCGAGCCGTCCAATCCGTGGATCGGCGGCGTGGCCACGCTGTTCTCCGAGGAGTTCTACGCGCTGGCCCGCTCGCGGCTGACCCCGGGGGGCGTGATGGTGCAGTGGGTCGACGGCTACGCCATCCGGCCCGAGGACTTCAAGATGATCGTGCGCACGTTCCGCACCGCGTTCCCGGCGACGACGGTGTGGCACGCTCACGGCGTTGCGGACTTCGTCCTCGTCGGCAGCGCCGAGCCCCGCCCGCTCGATCTCGCGCGGGTGCAGGCGGCGTGGGAGGCCTCGCCGGCACTGCGCGAGGACTTCGGGCGGCTCGGCTTCCGGGCGCCGTCGGCGTTCCTGGCCGACTTCCTGCTGGCCGAGCCGGACACCGCCCGCCTCACGCTGGGCGCCGAGCTGAACACCGACGACCTGCTGCCGCTGGAGTTCTCGGCGCCCCGCAGCCTCTATCGCGACACCGCCGCCACCAACTACCGCATGGTGCGTGGCTTCCGCACGCGCGAGCTGCCGCTGCTGACCGGCAGCGGCGCCGCTCAGCTCGACACCCCGACCGCGCGCCACGACCTGGGCGCGGTCTACCTGCGCAAGGACCTGCTGACCGAGGCCACCGCCCAGTTCGAGCGCGCGCTGGTCGCCGATCCCGCTCACGTGCCCTCGCTGCTCGATCTCGGTCGCGCGCAGCTCCGACTCAACCTGCCGCTGCGCGCGCTCGAGACGCTGCAGGCGGCGGTGCGCCACGACCCGCGCAGCGCCGAGGCCCACGCGCAGCTGGCGCGCGTGTGGCAGGCGCAGCAGTTCGGCGGGCGCGCGCTGGCGGCCGTCGCTGCCGCGGTGAAGCTGGCTCCCGACGAGTCGAGCTACCGCGTGCAGCTGGCCGGGTTACTCGTGGAGCAGGGCCGGCCGGCCGAAGCGGTCGACGAGTACCTCGCCGCGCGCTCGCGGCGGCCCCGCGACACCGCCCTGCTCGACGGGCTGGCCACCGCCTACGGCCGCCTGGGTCGCGGCGGCGAGGCGGTGACGGCGCTGGAGGCGGCGGCGGCGCTGCAGCCCGGCGACGGGGCGCTGCTGCACCGACTCGGCCGGGCCTACCTTGCCGTCAACCAGCCGACGGCGGCGGTGCCCGTCCTGACCCGCGCCGTGGTCCGCGCGCCCACGCTGGCCCAGGCCCACACCGACCTCGCGCTGGCCCACCTCGGCGCCGGCGATCCGTACGCGGCCCTGGCCGCCCTCGATCGGGCGCTGGCCGCCGACCCGGCCCACGCCGGCGCCGCCCAGCTGCGCGGCGAGATCAACGCCAAACTCTACGGAGGGACGACCCGATGAGCATCTCCAGCCGCTTCCTGTTCTCCGCCGCGATGGACGTGAGCGCCGACCGCGAGAGGCTGTTCCACGAGGTCTACGACACCGAGCACGTGCCGCTCATCCTGACCGTGCCGGGCGTCATCGCGGCCACGCGTTTCGAGACCCAGCCGCTGTCGATGATGCTGGGGGGCGAGCGCAGGACGATGGATCCGCAGGGCGCCCCGCGCTTCCACGCGCTCTACGAGCTGGAGAGCCCCGAGGTCCTGCTCTCGCCGGCGTGGGCCAAGGCGGTCGAGGAGGGCCGCTGGCCCGCCCAGGTGCGCCCGCACACGAGCAACCGCCGCCACCTGATGCTGAAGCGCTGGGCGTCCTGACCGGCGACCGCGGTCGGCGCGGGACGCTCCAGGCCCGCCTGGCCGCCGCCACCGGCCAGCCGCTGAGCCTTGGCCTCGCGGGCGGCGGAGGCGGCCCCCGGGCGCCCGCTCCATCGGCGTATAATGCGCGATGCTGCCGGGCCGGAACGAGCGGGCTCGAGCGCGAGAGGAGTCCGACGTGCGAGCCAACAAGCTGAAGGAGATCTGGGCGAAGGGCGAGGCGGTGGTCAACGGCTGGCTGTCCATCCCGAGCGCGTTCTCCGCCGAGGTGATGTCGCACCAGGGGTTCGACTCGCTGACCATCGACATGCAGCACGGCGTGGTCGACTACCAGGTGGCGGTCACCATGCTGCAGGGCATCTCGACCACCGGCGTGGTGCCGCTGGCCCGGGTGCCGTGGAGCGACCCGGCCCGGATCATGAAGATCCTCGACGCCGGCGCCTACGGGGTCATCTGTCCGATGATCAACACGCGCGCGGAGGCCGAGGCGCTGGTGGCGGCCTGCAAGTACTACCCGGGCGGTTACCGCTCGTGGGGGCCGGTGCGGGCGTCGATCTACGCCGGCACCGACTACACGCCCAAGAGTGCCAACGAGACGATCCTCGTGATCCCGATGATCGAGACGGCCCAGGCCGTGAAGAACATCGACGACATCCTGAGCGTGCCCGGTATCGACGCCGTCTACGTCGGCCCCGCCGACCTCTCGATCACGCTCGGCTGCACGCCCAAGCTCGACCAGACCGAAGCGCCGGTCGTCGAGGCCCAGCAGCGCATCTACGAGGCGTGCAAGCGCCACAACGTGGCGGCCGGCATCCACTGCGGCGGTGCCCCCTACGCCCTGAAGATGATCGCCGCCGGCTACCAGTTCGTCACGCTGGCCAGCGACAGCCGCTTCATGGCCGCCCGCGCCGCCGACGAGGTGGCCGCCGTCCGCAAGACCGGCGTGAGCGCCGGCAAGCTGCCTGCTTATTAGAATGGGGGCCCCGACATGGCCCCCAGACCCCCCGCCGGCTCGGAGCACCCCGGCGCCGCCGTGGCGCTCCTCGACGACGGGCCTGCAGGTCAGCCGGGGCCGTTGAAGTTCGAGGAGTCGTTACGCGCGCGCGCCCGCGCGCATCTGGCGGGATTCGAGCGGCGCACGCATCCGCCGGCGGAGCGGCGGCCGGCGGCGGTGGCGCTGGTGCTGTTGCCGGATGCCGAGGGGCGGGCGTGCTTCCTGCTGACGCGGCGGGCGGCGAAGCTGCGGGCCCACGCCCGCCAGTGGGCGCTGCCGGGCGGACGCATCGAGCCGGGGGAGAGCCCCGAGGACGCCGCGCGCCGGGAGCTGGCCGAGGAGGTCGGGCTCACGCTGGGCGCCGACGCCGTCCTGGGCGTGCTGGACGACTACCCGACGCGCTCGGGCTTCGTCATCACGCCGGTGGTGGCGTGGTGCGCGGCGGCGGGCGAGCTGATTCCGAACCCGGAGGAGGTCGTGCGCGTGTACCACGTGCCGCTCGAGGATCTGGAGGCGCCCGAGGTGCCGATCCTGATCTCGATTCCCGAGAGCGAGCGGCCGGTGATCCAGCTGCCGATCCTGTCCACGCTGATCCACGCGCCGACGGCGGCGGTGATCTACCAGATGCGCGAGGTCGTCGTCCACGGCCGGCCGACGCGTGTCGACCACTTCGAACAGCCCGTGTGGGCCTGGCGATAGCGAGAGGGAGACGGCGATGGGCGTGCTGAAGGGACAGGTCGCGATCGTCACGGGCGGCGGCACCGGGATCGGCGAGGTGACGGCGCGGATGCTCGCCGCCGAGGGCGCCCAGGTCGTCATCTGCGGCCGCCGTCAGGCGCCCGTCGACGCGGTGGCCCGCTCCATCGAGAAGGACGGCGGCCTGTGCGCGGCCCGGGCGGTCGATCTCGAGGACGCCGCCGCCGCCGCCGAGCTCGTGCGGTGGACGCTGGAGCGGTTCGGCCGCGTGGACGTGCTCGTCAACAACGCCGGCCACAGCAGTCACGCCCGCTCCGTCCGCTGGGTTGGCCGCAGGGAGTGGGACAGCGTCATGGCCGTCAATCTCACCGCGGTGCAGGTGCTCACCCAGGCGGTGCTGCCCGGCATGATCGAGCGCAAGACCGGCACCATCGTCACCGTCAGCTCGCTGGCCGCGCTCAAGGCGGGGCTGATCGGCGGCGCCCCGTACGGCGCGGCCAAGGCGGCGGTGCGCAATCTCATGCAGCACGTGCACAACACGCTGCGCAACCAGGGTATCCGCGCCACGACGATCATGCCGGCCGAGGTCGACACGCCCATCCTCGACAAGCGGCCGCACAACCCCGACGCCTCCGCGCGGGCCACGATGATGCAGGCCGAGGACGTGGCGCGGGCCATCGTGCTCTGCGTCACGCTGCCGCCGCGGACGGTGATCGAGGAGATCGTCATGAGCCCGACGATCCAGCGCGACCAGAGCAAGGACCTCGCGGTGGCGGCCCGGGCGGGGGCGCCCGAGGGGGCCGTGTGATGGACCGGTTCACGATCATCGACGACGCGCGCGCGGTCGAGATCCCGGCCCAGGTGGCCGGCGAGCGGGTGAGTCTCGACGCGGCCGCGGTCAAGGACGAGCTGGGCTGGGAGATGCACGACGGGCTGCTGTGCAGCGAGGCCATGTGCATCCCGGTCGCCGACGAGGCCGCCCTGGTCGGGGCCGACGGGATCGACCTCGAGGGCTTCGCGCGCACCCTGGACCGGGCGCTGGCCGTGGACGTTGACGAGCGCGCGGCGTTCCTGGGCGGCTCCGCCCGCGAGCACGCCCAGGCGCTGGCCTCGCAGCACGCACCCGACTTCACGCTGCCCGACCTTGACGACCAGCCGCACTCGCTCGGTCAGCAGCGCGGCCGCAAGATCCTGCTCGTCGCCTGGGCCTCGTGGTGAGGGTGCCGTCTCGACCTGCCGGTCTGGCAGGCCCTGTACGAGGAGCTGAAGGGGTGCGGGTTCACCGTGATCACGGTGGCCCTCGACGCCTCGGCGGACGAGGCGCGCCCGTGGATCGAGGCGGCCCGGCCCACGCACCCCTCGCTCATCGACACCCGCCACGTGCTGGCCGACCTCTACAACGTCGTCAACGTCCCCACGATCTTCTGGATCGACGAGCGGGGACGCATCGTGCGACCCAACGACGTGGCCTTCGGCGCCGACACCTTCAAGCACATCACCGGCCTGGAGTCGGCGCGGCACCTGAGCGCGCTGCGGGCGTGGGTGCGCGGTGAGGGGCCGGCCTTGAGCGCCGACGAGGTGCGCCGCCACCAGCCACTGCCGACCGAGGAGCAGCAGCGGGCGCGGGCCGAGTTCGGGCTTGGCCAGTGGCTCGTGGGCCCAGGGCCGGACGGCCGCGGCCGAGCGGCACTTCGTGCGCGGCGGCGAGCTGGCCCCCCACGACTTCACGATCCGTCGCGGCACCATGCCGATGCGCGGCATCGACTCGATGGGGCCGCAGTTCCGGCAGATGCTGCAGGGCTGGGTCGGCGGCGGCCAGCCCTTCTATCGACCGCTACCCGATACCGCAGAACGGCAGTAAGCCATTCACAGGAGGAGCTGAGCGATGGGCATGCTCGACGGCAAGACGGCGCTGGTCACCGGCGCCGGACGGGGAATCGGTAAGGGCATCGCGATCGCGCTGGCCGCGGCCGGCGCCAAGGTGGTCGTCAACGATCTCGGCGCCACGCTCGACGGGGCCGGCGGTGAGCGCGGTCCCGCCGACGTGGTGGTGGACGAGATCCGCAAGGCCGGCGGCACCGCCGAGGCCAACTACGGCTCGGTGTCCGACTTCGCCCAGGGCACCGCGATGGTCGAGCAGGTCGCCAAGGCGTGGGGGCGCATCGACATCCTGGTGCACGTGGCCGGCATCCTGCGCGATCGGATGATCTTCAACATGGCCGAGTCGGAGTGGGACGCGGTCATCGCCGTCCACCTCAAGGGCGCCTTCAACACCATGCGGGCCGCCTCCATCCGCATGCGGGAGCAGAAGGCCGGCCGCATCCTCAGCATGTCCTCGGTATCGGCCCTGGGCGCCCCCGGCCAGCCGAACTACGCGGCGGCGAAGGCCGGCATCATCGGGCTCACCTGGTCCACCGCCAACGCCATGGCCAAGTACGGCGTGACCTGCAACGCCATCATGCCGAGCGGCGCCACCCGCATGATCGACTCGACGCCGCGCGGCCGCGAGGTGTTCGAGGCGACCGGCAAGTGGCCGAGCGAGCAGGCGGTCGGCACCGAGCGCGATCCCGACAACGTGGCCCCGCTGGTCGTCTTCCTCTCGAGCGACGGCGCCGCTCACGTCAACGGACAGGTCTTCCACTCGTTCGGCTACGGCTACACGGTGCTCTCGCACCCGCAGGCGACGCGCCGGCTGGAGGGCAACCGCCGCCTCACGCCCGAGGAGGTGGCCGCCCAGTTCAAGGACACGATCGGCGGCAACCTGAAGGCGCCGATGGGCACCGGGTTCGGGCGAACGCTGAACGAGCGCCCCGCCGCCGAGTGGAAGGATCTCGGCAAGGGCGTCCGGGCCTGGAAGTCGCCGTGGGAGGAGGCGTGAGCGTCCTCCTCGTCTGCCACGCCAACACCTGCCGGAGCGTGATGGCCCACGCCCTGCTCGAGCGGATGCTCGCCGAGCGGGGCCTGGGCGCCCACGTGCGCGTGCGCTCGGCCGGGGTGTCCCCCTACGCGCGCGACGGTATGCTGGCCTCCCTGGACGCCCGCCTGGTCCTCAAGGAGATCGGCATCCGGCTCGAGGAGGACACGATCGTCTCCACGGACCTCAAGACCCACCGCGACCTGGTCGGCGAGGCCCGGGTGGTGGTCACCATGACCGCCGAGCAGAAGCGGATGGTGGCCGCGCTGGTCGACGACGCGGTGCCCCCGCTGCTCACCCTGCGTGAGCTGGCCGGCGAGACGGGCGACATCGGTGACCCCGTCGGGCAGGGCGAGGAGACCTACCGGGCCTGCCGCGACGAGATCGCTCGCTGTCTGGACAAGGGCTTCGTCGACCTCCTGGGCCGGATGGGCACGCCTCCGGCGTAGAATCGAGCCACCATGAGGCGCCGCGGCCGCCTCGCCCGCAAGTACCTCGTCATCCTCGTGGGGCTCGTCACCGGAGCCTTGCTCGTCAGCGGCGCCATCGAGATCTACTACTCCTACAACGAGAACAAGGCCGCGCTGGTCACGCTGCAGCGGGAAAAGGCCAGCGGGGCGGCCTCCCGCATCGAGACCTTCGTGCGGGAGATCGAGCGTCAGCTGGTGTGGACCACCCAGCCGCTGCTGGTGCCGACCCCGGCGGCGGCGATCGAGCAGCGCCGCATCGACGCCGTACGCTTGCAACGTCAGGTGCTTCCCATCACGGAGGTCAGTCACCTCGACGCCAGCGGGCGCGAGCAGCTCCGGGTGTCGCGACTGGCCATGGACGTGGTCGGTAGCCAGACCGACTTCTCCGGCGATCCCAAGTTCCGGGTGGCCAAGAGCGGGCGCACCTACTTCGGCCCCGTCTACTTCCGCAAGGAGTCGGAGCCGTACATGACGATCGCCATGCCCCAGGCCGGCGGCGGCGTGACGGTGGCCGAGGTCAACCTCAAGTTCATCTGGGACGTCGTCTCCCAGATCAGGGTCGGCAAGGCCGGCCTCGCGTACGTGGTCGACGGCGGCGGCGCCCTGATCGCCCACCCCGACATCAGCCTCGTGCTTCAGAAGACGAGCCTGGCCAGCCTCGACCAGGTCAAGACGGTGCTGGCCGGCGTGCCCGGCGCCTCCGAGGTCACCATCGCCCGCGACCTCAAGGGCAAGGAGGTCCTCACCGCCCACTCGGTGATCACCACGCTCGGCTGGGTGGTGTTCGTCGAGCAGCCGCTGGAGGAGGCGTTTCAGGCGCTGCGTTCCTCGGCCTACCGGACGGCGCTGCTGGTGGCGCTCGGCATCGGGCTGGCCGCGATGGCCAGCGTCGTTCTGGCGCGTCGCCTGGTCCAGCCGATCCAGGCGCTGCAAGTGAGCGCCGCCAAGATCGGCGCCGGCGAGCTCGACCACCAGATCGACCATCAAGACCGGCGACGAGCTGGAGGCCCTGGCCGACGAGTTCAACGAGATGACCGGCCGGCTGCGCGAGTCGCACGCCACGCTGGAGCAGCGCGTCGAGGACCGCACCCGCGAGCTGACGGAGACGCTGGAGCAGCAGACGGCCACCGCCGAGATCCTGCGCGTCATCTCGAGCTCGCCCACCGACATCCAGCCGGTCATGAAGGCCGTGGCCGAGGCGGCGTCGCGCCTGACCGACGCCAGCCGGGCCCTGATCGGCCAGGTCGAGGGCGACGGCTTCGTCTGGCGGGCCTCCAGCGAGGGCCGGCTCATCACCGATCGGCGCTTCCCCATCACGCGCGAGCTCCCGAGTGGGCGGGCGATCCTGGACCGCCAGACGACGCAGGAGGCCGACCTGGCCCGGCTCGTCGGCGAGTGGCCCCATCTGGTCGACGTCACCCAGGTCGCCCACGTGCGAACGGCCCTGGCGACTCCGCTGCTCCGGGAGGGCGCCGCGATCGGGGTGCTGCTCGTCTACCGTACCGAGATCCGCCCGTTCACCGACAAGCAGATCACCCTGCTCCAGACGTTCGCCGACCAGGCGGTCATCGCCATCGAGAACGTGCGGCTGTTCAAGGAGCTGGAGGAGAAGAATCGAGTGGTCACCGCGGCGCTGGAGCAGCAGACGGCGACGGCCGAGATCCTGCGCGTGATCTCCAGCTCGCCGACCGACGTGCAGCCCGTCCTCGACGCGGTGGCCGAGAACGCCACCCGGGTGTGCGAGGCCGGCGACGGCGCGGTGCTGCTGATCCGCGACGGCGCCTTCCGAATCGCGGCGCACCACGGGTCGATCTCGATGCCGTTCGACGAGCCGATCCCGATCGTGCCGGGCACGGTGGCGGGCCGGGCGGTGCTGGACGGCGGACCCGTGCACGTGCCGGACCTGATCGGCGCGGCCGGGGACTTTCCCGAGGGCCAGGCGATCGCCGCGCGCTTCGGGAACCGCACCACCCTGGCGACCCCCCTGATGCGGGAGGGGACGGCCATCGGCGCCCTGCTCATCCGACGCACCGACGTGCGACCGTTCACCGACAAGCAGGTCGCGCTGCTGAAGACCTTCGCCGACCAGGCGGTCATCGCCATCGAGAACGTCCGCCTGTTCCAGGAGCTGCAGTCGCGCACGGCCGAGCTCACCCGCTCGGTGGGCGAGCTGGAGGCGCTGGGCGAGGTCGGGCGGGCCATCTCCTCCACGCTGGATCTCGAGACCGTGCTGGCCACCATCGTGGCCCGGGCCACCGAGCTGGCCGAGGGCGACGGCGGCGTGCTCTACGAGTTCGACGAGGCGTCGCGCGCCTTCCACCTGCGGGCGACCGACCGGTTTCCGGAGGAGTTCGTGGCGGCGCTGCGGGCCACGCGGCTCGTCTACGGCGAGGGCGCGGCGGGGCGGGCGGTGGCGACCCGGGAGCCGATCCAGGTCGCCGACGTCACCGACACCGACGCCTATTCCAGCCGCGTTCGCGAGGTACTCGTTCGCTTCGGCTATCGCTCGCTGCTGGCCGTCCCGCTCGTCAGCGAGGACGAGGTGGTCGGCGCGCTCGTCATCAACCGCCGGACCCCCGGCGCCTTCACGGCCCGCACGGTCGAGCTGCTGCGCACCTTCGCCAGCCAGTCGGCCCTGGCCATCCAGAACGCGCGGCTCTTCCACGAGATCGAGGACAAGAGCCGGGAGCTGGAGATCGCCAGCCGTCACAAGTCCGAGTTCCTGGCCAGCATGTCGCACGAGCTGCGCACGCCGCTCAACGCGATCATCGGCTTCTCCGAGGTGCTGATCGAGCGGATGTTCGGCGAGCTGAACGACAAGCAGGAGGAGTACCTCGAACGACATCCTGTCCTCGGGGCGCCACCTGCTCTCGCTCATCAACGACATCCTCGACCTCGTCCAAGATCGAGGCGGGCCGGATGGAGCTGGAGCCGGCCGACTTCGACCTGCCCTCGGCCATCGACAACGCGCTCATGCTGGTCCGGGAGCGGGCGCTGCGGCGGGGCATCGCGCTGGAGCGTCGAGTGGATCCCCGGCTGGGCGAGATCGAAGGGCGACGAGCGCAAGGTCAAGCAGGTGCTGCTCAATCTGCTGTCCAACGCGGTGAAGTTCACGCCGGAGGGCGGGCGCATCGACGTCCGGGCCCGGCTCGCCGACGGCGGTCGCCGGAGATCTCGGTGGCCGACACCGGGGTCGGCATCGCGCCCGAGGACCAGGACGCGGTGTTCGAGGAGTTCCGGCAGGTGGGCACCGACTACGCACGCAAGCACGAGGGCACCGGCCTCGGCCTGGCGCTGGCCCGGCAAGTTCGTCGAGCTGCACGGCGGCAGGATCTGGGTCGAGAGCCAGGTGGGTCAGGGAGTCGACCTTCACCTTCACCATCCCGGTGACGCCATGGCAGGCGAGCTGATCCTGATCGTCGAGGACAACGAGAAGAACCGGAAGCTGGTGCGGGACGTGCTCACAGTCAAGGGCTACCGGCCGCTGGAGAGCGAGACGGGCGAGGAAGGCACTGCGCCTGGCCGGCGAGCACCATCCGGCGCTGGTCCTGATGGACATCCAGCTGCCCGGGATCGAACGGCATCGAGGCGCTGCGGCGCACTGCGCGCCGAGCCGGCCACCGCCGCCATCCCGGTGGTGGCGGTGACCGCCTCGGCCATGACGCACGACCGCCAGAAGATCCTGGCCGCCGGCTTCGACGGCTACCAGGCCAAGCCGATCAGCGTGCGGCCCTTCCTCGAGCTGGTCCGGCGAGGTGCTGGACCGCCCCGCCCGGAGCGGCCCGTGAGCGGGCCGGCGCCGGCTGCTGGTCGTCGACGACACGCGCGATCAACCTCAAGCTCCTGGCCGACCTGCTGACCGCCAAGGGCTACGTCGTCACCACGGCCGCCTCGGGGCCCGAGGCGCTCGCCCGCATCGACGCCGAGCCGCCTCGGACCTCGTGCTGCTCGACGTGATGATGCCGGGCATGAGCGGCTACGAGGTGTGCCGGAAGATCCGCGAGCAATCCCGCCACGGCCATGCTGCCGGTGGTGATGGTGACCGCGCTCGACCCGGCCCAGGAGCGCGTCAAGGGCATCGAGGCGGGCGCCGACGACTTCCTCACCAAGCCCATCCACCAGCCCGAGCTGCTGGCCCGCGTGCGCTCGCTCCTGCGGGTGAAGACGCTGTGGGACCAGGTGCAGCCGGAGCTCAACCGTACCCTCGAGGCCCGGGTGGCCGAGCAGGTGGCGCAGCTCGAGCGGCTCGGCCGCCTCAAGCGCTTCTTCTCGCCCCAGCTCGCCGAGGCCATCGTCAGCGGGGGGCGCCGAGGACCCGCTGCAGCAGCCACCGGCGGGAGATCACCGTGGTCTTCCTCGACCTGCGCGGCTTCACGGCCTTCGCCGAGACCGTCGGAGCCCGAGGAGGTGATGGGCGTGCTGCGCGAGTACCACGCCGCCATGGGCCAGCTCATCCTCGAGCACGAGGGGACGCTGGAGCGCTTCACCGGCGACGGCATGATGATCTTCTTCAACGACCCCGTGCCGGTACCCGATCCCGCAGGAGCGGGCGGTGCGGATGGCCGTGGCCATGCGGGACCGGGTGGAGCGAGCTGGTGCGCGCCTGGCGCAAGCGCGGCTACGAGCTGGACCTCGGCGTCGGCATCGCCCAGGGCTACGCCACGCTCGGGGCCATCGGCTTCGAAGGGCCGCTCGGACTACGGCGCCATCGGCACCGTCACCAACCTGGCCGCCCGCCTGTGCGGCGAGGCGCGGCCCGGCCAGATCCTCGTCCCGCGCCGGCTCTTCGGAGCGCTGGAGCACCAGGTCGAGGCGGAGCCTGTCGGCGAGATGTCGCTCAAGGGCTTCTCGCGCCCGGTCAGTGTCTACAACGTCACCGCGCTGAAGCCGGCCTGAGCAGGTCCACCTCCACGAGCACGCCGTAGTGGTCCGAGGGCCACAGCACGGCGCCGTCTCCGAGCGGGCGCGGCGTGTTGAGCACCACCCGGCCCGACACCGGGCCGGCCGCCACCCCGCCCCCCGCGCGCACGAAGACGTAGTCGACCCGCCGCTGCACGGTGGCGGCGGAGGCGTCGATGCGCTGCCACACGGTGGGGCCGGGGGCCGCGGGGTTGGCGGCACGGAAGGCGTCGACGAAGCCGTGATCGCTGAAGGCGGCGAGCACCGGAGCCGTGTCGCCGGTGTTGAGGTCGCCCATCACGACCGCGGGGTGCCCCGGCACCGCCCCGGCCAGCTCGGCCACCCGCCGCGTCTGGCAGTCGTCGCGCGAGGTGTGGGTGGAGAAGACTGCCACCGCGCCGGCCGGCGTGGCGAGGTCGGCCCGCAGCGCGACCCGAGGATCGAGCCAGCGCTGGCAGCGCGGCAGGTCGTGGATCTCGCTGGCCGTGATCGGGAAGCGACTGAGAATGGCCGGCCCCTCCACGAACCCCAGCGCGCCGACGATGAGCCGCCCCAGCCAGCGCGGCCCGAACACCCGCTCGGTGGCTCGCGCGTGGACGACGTGGGGCAGGCCCAGGGCCTGGGCGAGGCGGGCGGCCACGTCGCCGTGGCGGCGGGTCACCGGGGACTCCTGCAGGGCCACCACGTCCGGGTCGATCGCGCGGAGATCCTCGACGATCATGGCCAGACGCCGTTCGAGATGCTGGTCGTCGCCGGTGAAGCGTGTCCACGGCCCGCCGTGCAGCAGGTTGAAGGTGACGAGCCGCACCGGGCGGTCGTCAGCCCCGGCCGGGCCGGGGGCGGTGACGATCAGGAGCCCCAGGAGGAAGCCGAGCAGCCGGAGCAGCGGAGCCCGCCGGCGACGGGCGCCGAGACCTACTGCAGCGGGTAGCGGAACGGCGGCCAACCGTCGCCCTTGAGGGGCGCCGGGTTGTAGGGCGCGGCCTTCGCCGCTGCCATGGGGGCCGCCTTCGCCGCCGGCTTCTTGGCCTTGGCGGGGCTCTTCTTCTTCGCCGCGACGGGTCTCGCGACGGTCTTCTTTTTGGACGCTCGCTTTTTCATGGAGGCGCATCGTACCCCACGCTTCGGCGCATGGTCAACCGTGCCCTCCCGTTCCTTGACACTCGTCCGGCCGGCCACCTACAGTGGTCGAGGTCGATCCCGCGGTCGGAGGGCGCCATGGGGTTTCTCGACTTCATCAAGAAGCAGTTCATCGACATCATCCAGTGGACGGAGGATGATGACGAGGTCCTCGCCTGGCGCTTCCCCATGCGCGACATGGAAATCCAGCAGGGTGCTCAGCTCACCGTGCGGGAGACGCAGGCCGCCCTCTTCGTGCATCAGGGCAAGCCGGCCGACCTCTTCGGCCCCGGCCAGCACACCATCAAGACCCAGAACATCCCCCTGCTGACCGACCTCGCCAACTGGGACAAGCTGTTCGAGTCGCCGTTCAAGAGCGACGTCTACTTCTTCTCCACGCGCCTGCGCCTGAACCAGAAGTGGGGGACGTCGAACCCGATCACGATCCGCGATCGCGAGTTCGGCGCCGTGCGGCTGCGGGCCTTCGGTATCTACACGTTCCGCATGGCCGCCCCCCGGGTCTTCTACCAGAAGGTCTCGGGCAGCCGCGAGACCTACACGCTCGGCGACGTCGAGGGGCAGCTGCGCAACTCGGTGGTCGCGGTCCTGACCGACCACTTCGCCGAGAGCAGCATCCCGTTCCTCGACATGACGGCCAACCAGATCGAGCTGGGAGCGGCGGTGGCCGACAAGCTGCGGCCGATGTTCGCCGACCTCGGCCTGGCGCTGGAGAGCTTCCAGGTCCAGAACCTGTCGCTGCCGGAGGAGCTGCAGAAGCGCCTGGACGAGCGGATCGGCATGAACGTGGTCGGCGACCTGGGCCGCTACACGCATTTCCAGACCGCCCAGTCGATCCCGGTGGCGGCCGCCAACGAGGGTGGGGTGGCGGGCGCCGGTGCCGGGCTCGGCGCCGGTATCGCCATGGGGCAGGCGATGGGCCAGGCCGTCGGCCAGGCCGTGGGCGGCGCGCCCCCGGCGGCGCCGGGCGAGCCCGCCGCGCCGGCGGCCCCGGCCCCTCGCGTCGGTCCGGCCGCTCCGGCGGCGGGCGCCTGCGCGCGCTGCGCCAAGCCGGTGCCCTCCGGCGCACGGTTCTGTCCCGACTGCGGCGCGGCCCAGGCGGCCACGTGCCCACGCTGCAACGCGCGTCTGGACAAGCCGAGCAAGTTCTGCCCCGAGTGCGGAGCGCCCCAGGCCTGACCACCGTCGCCTGCCCGTCCTGCGGGGCGCCCGTCCGGTTCACCTCCGCGCAGTCCCTGCTCGCCGTGTGCGGCTACTGCCGCGCCACCCTCCTGCGCCGCGATCTCGACGTCGAGCAGGTCGGCACCATGGCCGCGCTGCTCGAGGATGCTACCCCGCTGCAGCTCGGCGTCGAGGGCCGGTGGCGGGGCGTGCACTTCGCGGTGGTGGGTCGCCTGCAGGTGCGCTGGGCGGTCGGCGGCTGGAACGAGTGGTACTGCTCGTTCGACGACGGCCGGGCTGGGTGGCTGGCCGACGCCGCCGGCGAGTACGCGGTGTCGTTCGAGACCACCGTGCCGGAACCGCTCCCCGATCGGGCGGGCCTGCGCCCGGGCGTGCAGGTGGCGCTCGGCGGGGTCGCCTACGAGGTGACCGAGGTCCGCGAGGCCGAGGTCGTCGGCGGCGAGGGCGAGCTGCCGTTCCGGGTGGACTCCGGCTGGAAGTCGACGAGCGTGGACCTGCGCACCGCCACCGCGCGCTTTGCCACGCTGGACTACGGCGAGGACACACCCCGGCTGTACACGGGCGAGGTCGTGGAGCCGGCCGCGCTCGACCTGCGCGGGCTCCGCGAGCTCGACGGGTGGCGCTGACGCCGCCGGCGTCCCCCTCGGTCAAGACGCTCGCTTGCTCGGGCTGCGGCGCCGCGCTGCAGCTTCGGGCTCCTGGCCGTTCGCTGGTGATCGCCTGCGGCGGCTGCGGCGCGCTGCTCGACGCCCAGCACCCCGACTTCGAGGTCATCGCCCGCTACGAGGCCGGGCGCGTCAGGCCGAAGATCGCCCTCGGCACCCGCGGCCGGCTCAAGGGCCAGACGTGGGAGGTCATCGGCTACCTCGCCCGTCGCACGAAGGTCGCGGGGGTGAGCGACACGTGGTTCGAGCACCTGCTCTACAACCCCACCGCCGGCCTCCGCTGGCTCGTCGAGTACGCCGGCCACTGGACCCTGACGAAGTCGGTCGCCGGTCTGCCGAAGGTGCTCGGCGAGCACGAGACGGAGTACCTCGGCGATCGGTACCGCCACTTCCAGACCGCCAAGGCCGAGATCGCCGGCGTCGTGGGCGAGCTGCCGTGGCAGGCGCGGGTGGGGGAGTCGGCGGTGGTCGAGGACTACGTGAACCCGCCGCTGATCCTGTCGTGCGAGCGCACGAGGGAGGAGACGGCGTGGTCGATCGGCGAGCACGTCGACGGAACCGAGATCTGGAAGGCCTTCGCGCTGCCGGGAGCGCCGCCGGAGCGGGTGGGCGTCGGCGCCGTCCAGCCCTCGCCATACAAGGCGCGCTCGCGGACGATGCTGCTGCTGCTGGCCGCGTTCGCCGGCGCCGCGCTGCTCGTGCATCTCGTCTTCCTGATGGTCGCCCAGCAGCGCCTCGTCCTCGATGCGGCGTGGGAATATCATCCCGGCGCGCCGGCCACGGCCAGCGTCGAGAGCGAGCCGTTCACGCTGACCGGCCGTACCTCCAACCTGATGGTCGAGATCTCCTCCACGCTGGCCCAGAGCTGGACCTACTTCAACCTGACGCTCGTGGACGAGCAGACCGGTGCCGCCCGCACCTTCGGGCGTGAGGTCTCGTACTACTTCGGGCGCGATAGCGACGGGGCCTGGAGCGAGGGGGCGCCGTGGGACCGGGCGTGGCTGCCGGCGGTGCCGGCCGGCCGCTACGTGCTGATGGTGGAGCCGGAGGGGCCGAACCCGGTGAACTACCGGGTGCGGCTCACCCGCGACGTGCCGCGCTCGCTGTGGCTGTGGCTGGCGATGGGACTGCTGGTGCTCCCGCCGCTGCTCTTCTGGTGGCGCCAGTGGCGCTTCGAGCAGCGTCGCTGGGAGGACAGCGACCACGCGCCCGGCGGCGGCGACGGGGACGACGAGTGACGCGCGCCTACGGCGTCTTCGCCACCCTCGTGGTGGCCGCGCTCGTCTGGGTGCACTTCACCGGCTGGAGCCCGGCCAACGTCACCGAGGACAAGGGCGTGCCGAAGTCGGTGCGCGACAACCCCGGATCGTCCCGCTCGAGCTACGGCGGTGGGCGGTCCTACACAGGAGCCAAATGATGACACTCCCCGAGTTCCACTGGGCCCCGATGGTCGCCGCGCTGGTGTACGCCACGCTCGGCCTCGTCGTCTTCGCCCTGGCCTTCGTCGTCGTCGATCGGCTCACGCCGTACCACCTGTGGAAGGAGATCATCGACGAGAAGAACATCGCGCTGGCCATCGTGGTGGGTGCCGTCGCCATCGGCATCTCGATCATCGTGTCCTCGGCCATCCGCTGAGCGGGCCCCGCGTGTCCTCGGCCATCTACATCACCGTCGTCATCGTCGCCACCGCCGGGCTCGTGTACGAATTGGTGGCGGCGGCCGCCGCCTCCTACCTGCTCGGCGACTCCATCACGCAGTTCTCCACGGTCATCGGGGCCTACCTGTTCGCCATGGGGGTGGGCTCGTTCCTGTCCCGCTACGTGCAGCGGGGCCTGGCCGCCCGCTTCGTGCAGGTGGAGGTGCTGGTGGGCCTGGTTGGCGGCTGGGCGGCCGCCGTCCTGTTCGTCGCCTTCGGCCAGACCGCGCACTTCCGGCCCGTCCTCTACGGCCTCGTCGGCGTGGTGGGCGTGCTGGTGGGGCTGGAGATCCCGCTGCTGCTCCGCCTGCTGCGCGACCGGCTGGTGTTCCGTGAGCTGGTGGCCCAGGTGCTCTCGCTGGACTACGTCGGCGCCCTGGCCGCCTCGCTGCTGTTCCCGCTGCTGCTGATCCCGCGGCTGGGGCTCGTCCGTACCGGCCTGCTGGTCGGTCTCGCCAACGCGGCCGTGGGGCTGTGGTCGACGTGGATCTTCCGGCGCGAGCTGGCCGCCCCCGGATCGTTGCGCGTGCTGGCCGTCGCCGCCATGCTCTGCCTGGGCGGCGGCGCCGTGGCCGCCGAGCGGATCACCGCGTGGGCGGAGGACCGGCTCTACGCCGACGACATCATCCTGGCCCGCACCACGCCCTACCAGCGCATCGTGCTGACGCGGGGCGGCGACGACCTCCGACTCTTCCTCAACGGCCACCTGCAGTTCTCCTCGCGTGACGAGCATCGCTACCACGAGGCGCTCGTGCACCCGGCCCTGGCCTCGCACCCGCGTCCGCGGCAGGTGCTGGTGCTCGGCGGCGGCGACGGCCTGGCCGTCCGCGAGATCTTGAAGTATCCGGCCGTCGAGCGCGTCACCCTCGTCGATCTCGACCCGGAGATGACGCGGCTGTTCGCCGACCACGCGCTGCTGACCGCGGTCAACGCGGGCGCGCTGCGCGATCCGCGCGTGCAGGTGGTGAACGCGGACGCCTTCGTGTGGCTGGCCGAGGCCCGCGAGCGCTTCGACGTGGTCGTCGTGGACTTCCCCGATCCGCACAACTTCTCGCTCGGCAAGCTCTACTCGCGCACGTTCTACCGCGTGCTGAGGGCCCGGCTGGCGCCGGGGGGACTGGCGGTGCTGCAGGCCACCTCGCCGATGTTCGCGCGCCGCTCCTTCTGGTGCATCGTGGAGACGGTGCGCAGCGCCGGGCTGGCGGCCCGGCCCTATCACGCCTACGTGCCGTCGTTCGGCGAGTGGGGCTTCGTGCTGGCCGGGGCCGAGACGTGGACGGCTCCGCGCGCTTACCCCGACGGCCTGCGCTTCCTCACCGTCGACGCCACGGCGGGGCTCTTCGCGTTTCCCCCCGACATGGCGCCGGTGCCGGTCGAGGTCAATCGCCTCGACAACCAGATCCTCGTCCACTACTACGGCGCCGAGTGGCAGAGAATCTGAGCTCGGGCGCGGCGATCACCCGCCGCGAGCTGCTGGTGGGCGGGGCGCTGCTGGCGGCGGGCGGGTGTCGGGTGAGCAGCGCGGCGCCGATGGAGGGCGGGTTCGTCGGCGCCGGCCATCATCTCGGCCACCTGTTGCGGGAGCCCGGGCGACTGCCGTCGCCGGCCGGGAGCGAGCGCGCCGACGTGGTGATCGTCGGCGCCGGCGTCGCCGGCCTGGCGGCCGCCTGGCACCTGGCGCGGGCCGGCGTGCGGGACCTGACGCTGCTCGAGCTGGAGGATTCGCCGGGCGGCAATGCGCGTGCCGGCGCCTCGGCGGCGACGGCCTATCCGTGGGGCGCCCACTACCTGCCGCTGCCGGGCCCCGAGGCTCGCGGCGTGCGCGCGCTGCTGCGCGAGCTGGGCGTCATCGAGGCGGTCGGGCGCGATGGCCGGTCGGTCTACGACGAGCGGCATCTCTGCCACGCCCCCCAGGAGCGCCTGTACCACCGCGGGCGCTGGCAGGACGGGTTGTTCCCGGCGGCCGGAGTCAGCGCCCAGGACCGCGCGCAGCACGAGGCGTTCCGGCGCGAGATGGACGGTTATCGCGGCTGGCGCGACGCCGCCGGGCGCCGGGCCTTCGCCGCGCCGCGCGCCGCCGGCGCTCCCGGCGCGTTTGCCGAGCTGGACCGTGTCTCGATGGCCGAGTTCCTCGACGCGCGGGGCGTCACCTCGCCGCGGGTGCGCTGGTGGGTCGAGTACGCGTGCCGGGACGACTACGGCACCGACCTGGCCGGGACCTCGGCGTGGGCCGGCGTGCACTACTACGCCGCGCGTGATCCCGATCCCGAGTATGGCGACGTGGTGCTCACGTGGCCCGAGGGCAACGGCTGGCTCACACGCCGGCTGGCCGAGCCGGTGGCCGATCGGGTCCAGCTCGGCCAGGTCGTCGTCAACGTGGAGCCCGCCGGCGCTCGCGTCGCCGTCGACGTCTACGACGCCGCGGTCGCGCGCACGCGGCGGCTGCTGGCCCGTGAGGTGGTGCTCGCGTGCCCGGTCTTCGTGGCCGCGCGGCTCTACCGGCCGTGGCGTGAGCGTCCGCCGGCCTTCGCGCGCGCCTTCCGTTACGCGCCCTGGCTCGTGGCCAACCTGCACCTGGATCGACCGCCGGCCGGGGCGCCGCCGGCCTGGGACAACGTGCTCTACGACGGCGCCGGCCTCGGCTACGTGGTCGCCACGCATCAGTCGCTGCGTACGCACGCCGGGCCGACCGTGCTGACGTACTATCGCCCGTTCCCCGGATCCGATCCGGCGGCCGCGCGGCGAGCCCTGCTCGAGACCTCGTGGGCCACGCTGCGCGACGGCGTGCTGGGCGACCTGGCCGGGCCGCACCCCGACCTCGGGTACGAGGTCCGCCGGCTGGACGTGATGCGCTACGGCCACGCCATGGTGCGGCCCGAGGTGGGCTTCGTCTGCGGTGCGGCGCTAGCGGAGGCTGGCGCCGTGCTGACGGGCCCCGTGCACCTGGCCCACGCCGACCTCTCCGGATTCTCGCTGTTCGAGGAGGCGTTCGAGTGGGGCAGCCGCGCCGCCGCGCGCGTGCTCGCCCGAAGGGCATGATTCTCTTGACCCTCGGGCCGCCGCACCTTTACGGTCGTTGAATGCCGCGCTCGCCCGAGGACGACGACGCCCCTCGCTGGGAGCTGCCCGTCTGGGAGGAGCCGCCGTCGGGCGGACCCTCCGAGAACGTCCCCCGCTGGGAACCCGACCGCGAGGTCCGGCGCGCGGCGCCACGGCGCGGTGCCGTGCCCGGCGGTCGCGTCGGTGTGCGCCTGGAGCCGCCGAGCGGGCCTTCGCGAGCCGCGCCGGCGCCGCCGGTGTCGCTGCCGGCCCGTCCGTTCGTCGCGTGGGCGGCCCACCCGTGGATCGTCGTATGGGCGCTGGTGTTCCTGACTCCGGGCGCCGCGCTGGCGTTGCGGGCGCTCGACGAATCCGGGTTCGACGCACTCGTACGGCCGCTGACGTGGGCGTTCGCCGGGCTCTTCGTCGTCGCCCTGGCGCTTGCGATGGTGACCAGTGCACGGCGCTCGATGACCCGGCTGGCCTTCGGCACCATCGCCGTCCTGGCCGCCGGAGGCGTGCTTCTATGGCCGATGACGAAGATCACGCTCGGCCGCGGCATGTGTCCGCCCCGAGCCGGGACGGACCTGGGCGCGCCGGTCGCCGCCGCCGCGCTGGCGGCCTGGCAGGGGGGAGCCGCTGGCCACGAGGCGTGGAGCAACGGCCAGGTCGATCCCGCCTGGCGTGAGCGGTCGGACGCGGCCCGCCTGCTCGAGTACCAGTTCGTCGAGACCGGGTGCTGGGAGCGGGTGGCGCCGATCGATGCGAGCCGGACCTGGCACGCGTTCCGGGTCACCCTCCGGACCGGCGAGCAGGCGGCCCTCTCCAAGAGCGTCGTGGTCCACACGGCGGTGGGCCAGGCCGGCTGGAAGATCACCGGCATCGAGGGGCCACTCCCGTAAGATAGCGACGCGGCCCCTCCGATGAGCGACTTCGGCGACGTCCAGCAGTTCGCCCGCCAGCACGCCGGCTGCGGGGGACTGACCCCCAGCACCCAGACGCGTCCTGGCTCCGGTGGCTATCTCCTGACGATCACCTGCGCCTGCGGCGCCACCCATGACCGCTGGGTCACGGCCGAGGAGGCCAGCCAGCCATTGCCCCGCCCCTCCACGCCGTCGCCACCCGCACCGGGGCCGGTGCCGGTTCAGACGCGGGCGACCGCATGGCCGGCGCGACCGGCGGCGCCGGTGCCGCAGCGGGTCGAGATCGTCGCCCCCCGCCGTGTCTCGCGCGGCCGTGCCGTGTGGCTGGTGCTGGTCCTCGTGGCGGCGCTGGGCCTGGCCGCCGCCGTCTACGTCAACGGTGTGCCGCCCGAGCTGGCCGGGCTGCTGGGTGAGCTCCCCGTCACGGCCACGTCGCCGTCAACTCCGGCGCCCCCCGCCACACCGCCCCCGGCGCCCCGCACCCTCGGCGGCCGCGCCGCCGCCCCGGGCCGCGCTCGCGCTCGATGACATCATCACCTCGCTGCGCCAGCTGCAGACCGACACGACGCCGAGCATCGCGCTGAACGACTACGCCACCCGTGTGGCGGTGACGCGCGCCGCCGTCGAGAGGGTGGCGGCGGGGGCGCCGGCACCGGCGCGGGCTCGGGCGAGCGAGGTGCTGAACGTGCACGCGCTGGCCGTTGCCGCCTGGCGCGCGCGCACGCTGGAAGACCGGGACGAATGGGAGCGGCTGGGACGGGACCCGGCGATCGACCTCTGTCCGGCGGTCAGGCACGCCGTCGAGGCCGCCGCCCCGCCGGCTGCCGCCGCCCGCGCGCGGGCACGGGGGGTCGCGGTCGGTGCCGCGCTGTTGCCGCTGTGGGAGTGCGCAGCCGAGAAGGTGGCCGCGCTCGAGAAGACGCCGGCCGGCGGCTGAGCCCGGCCAGCCGCGCCAGCGGCTCGCCGGTGAGTCGCGTGAGGATCCACTCCCGCTTCAGCTCGGCGTCGAGCCGGCGATAGAAGCGGATCGCCGGCCGATTCCAGTCCAGCACCGACCACTCCATGCGCCCGCAGCCGCGCCGCACCGCGATGCGCGCCAGCGCGCGCAGCAGGGCCAGCCCCGCGCCCCGGCCGCGCGCCGCCGGCTGCACGAAGAGATCCTCGAGCCACAGCGTCGGCCGGGCGAGGAAGGTCGAGTACGTGAACGTGTAGAGCGCCAGGCCGATCGGCCGGCCACCGAGACGGCAGATCAACGTCTCGAAGTGCGGGCGCCGGCCGAAGCCGTGCCGGCGGACGGCGGCGGGCGTCACGTGCTGGGGCAGACGCTCGTAGTCGGCGAGGCCCTGGATGAGGGCCGTGATGGTCGCCGCGTCGCGCGGCGTGCCCGGCCGGATCGTCAGGGTGGCGCGCGGGACGCTCACGCGCCCGCGACAGCCAGGAGCAGTTCGGTGTAGGCGCGGGCGCCGGCGCGCAGGTTGTCGAGCGAGATCCGCTCGTCGTTGCCGTGGATTCGCGAGAACCCGTCGGCGTCGAGGACGAACGGGCTCCAGCCGTAGCCGTGCAGCCCGAGGCCGCGGAAAACCCAGTTGTCGGTGAAGCCGGTCATGATCGCGGGCGCCACCACCGTGCCCGGCGCCCGGCGGCGCATGGCGTCGGCCAG
Organism: uncultured Candidatus Rokubacteria bacterium; assembly: GCA_963827505.1. GTDB lineage: Bacteria > Methylomirabilota > Methylomirabilia > Rokubacteriales > CSP1-6 > AR5. The sequence continues at coordinate 1,418,528 of CAWHBD010000003.1, forward strand.
CGCCTTGTAGAGCTCGGTGTCGGGCGGCGACATGTTGGGCAGTTTCGGCTCCCGGGCGGTGGTGACCTCGACGCGGTCGTCCGCGATGACGCCGCGCACCCAGGCCAGGATCTCCCGGGGGTCGTCGCCGGCCAGCATGCGGCAGTCGATGTCGGCCACGGCCTCGGGGGGGATCACGTTGAGCTTCTCGCTGCCCCGCAGCATGTTCACGGCGAAGGTGGTCCGCACGGTGGCGGCGCGGTAGCGGTCGGCCAGGAAGCGGGTGCGGAAGGCCGGCTCGCGCAGCGAGCCCTCGAGGTCGTCGTACCCCCGGCCCTCGCCGGCCGGCAATACCTCGGCGACCCGGCGGAAGTATTCCTGCACCTCGGGCAGCACGCGCGTCGGCCGCTCGGCCGTGAGGAGACGGTCGAGCGCTCGCACGAGGCGGTGCGGCGCGGTGTCGGGCCAGGGCATCGACCCGTGACCGGGCTCGCCACGCGCCGTGAGCCGCAGCGGCAGCCCCGTCTTCTCCGAGATCACGATGACGCCCAGCGGGGCTCGGTAGCCGGCGCCGTGCTCGATGCCGGCCAGCTCGGAGAGCGCGTACTCGGCGCCGGCCAGCCACGCCCGCCGGTGCTCGGCGACGAAGCGGGCGCCGTGCGCGCTGCCGGCCTCCTCGTCGGCGGTGGCCAGGAACACGAGGTCGCGCTTGAGCGGCACCCGCGCCCGCTTCAGCGCCAGCACGGCGGCGAGCTGCACGATGCCGGTGGACTTCATGTCGAGGGCGCCGCGCCCGTACAGGTAGCCGTTGGCGACGACACCGCCGAACGGATCGACCGTCCAGTAGCGGCGGTCGGCATAGACCACGTCGATGTGGTGGTGGAGCACGATGCCACCCAGCGCGCCGTCGCCGGCCAGCCGGGCGACCAGGTTGGCGCGGCCGGGTACCGACTCCGCGATCTCGCTCGGGATGTCGCTGGCCGCCAGCACCTCGGCCAGGAATCTGGCCCCTGCCACTTCGTTGCCGGGGGGGTTCGTGGTGTCGATCGCCAGGTAGCGGCGCAGCAGCTCCACCGTCTCGTCGCCGAGCGCCTGCCAGTCGATGCCGCCCCCGCTCATCTGGCCTCCCCGGGCGGCCCGACCGGGCTCGCCACGCGCCCGGTGATTCTACCCCCCGAGGACAGGCGGGCGCTCGGCTCGCCGACGTGCACGTGGGCGCCGGTGGCGACGCCGGCCTGGGCGCTGCGGAAGGCGAGGAACGGGAAGCCGTTGGCCCGCAGGTAGTCCATGAGCGCGCTGCCCTCGGCGGTGTCCGGGTGCACGGCCACGTCGAGCGCGTTGCGGTGATCGAAGCCGAGCCGGTCGTGCACGGCGGTCTGGCCCCGCGCGCTGACCGGCAGCGCGTGGCCGAAGCGCGCGTTGAAGAAGCGCTCGAGGGCGGGCAGGGCCGCCAGCGACCAGCGCTGGCCGCCCGCGTAGCGGATCAGCGAGGGCCGCTCCTGTGTCTCGCCGGGTACCGGCGGCGGTAACGCCGCCAGCTCGCGGGCGGCCTCGGCCTCGGTCACCAGCGTCCCGGCCTCGGCCAGCGAGTCCCGTGTGCCCGCGGCCGTCTCGCGGGCCTGGCTCAGCGCCCGTTCGGCCGCGTCGAGGTCGGCGGCGGCGACGAGCCCCTGGGCGACGAGCCCTCGTTGCCGGGTGGCTTCGGCCGCCGCGCGCTCCACCGCGGCCTCTTGCAGCGGCAGCAGGGCCTCCAGGCTCTCGCGATAGCGCCGCGCGGCCTCGGCCTGGGCCGCCCGCACGGCCTCCAGCTCGGTCGGCGCGGGCGGACCCGGCGGGGCGGGGGCGGCGCCGACGAGGGTCAGGGCGGCGAACCCGAGCACGGCGATCGCGCGCCGGGCCTTCACGCCCGCGCCGCCAGGCTGAGCGTCGCGGACATCAGGTGCCGGCCGCCGGCCGGCAGCGTGACCGCGTCGTCGGCCGCGTTGGCCGTCTCCACGCAGAGCATGCGCCGCCAGTCGTCGGGCTCGAGGTCGGCGATGTCGCGCGCCTTCAGCGCCCACGGGTTCCACACGACGGTGGTCGCCGAGCCCGTCTTGTCGACGACCACGCGGCGACCCAGCACGGGATCGTCGACGACGCAGCGGGCGCGGGTGCCGAGGAAGACCCGGTCGGTCTCGCCGGTGAGACGCAGCGGCCCGCCGTGGCGCTTGCGCGCGAAGGCGTCGACCTTGTCGAGATAGATCGTGTCCTCGAGACCGCTCACGGCCACGGCCTCGACGTCCCCGACCGCCACATAGGTGTGCAGCGCCGCCTCGAACGTGAACGGAAGCGGCGAGGTGTTGACGACCTCGAGGGCCATGTGCAGGGTCGCGCCGACGATCACGCGGTAGCGCAAGGCGAAGGTGGGCGGCCACAGCCGCCGCGTGGCCTCGTCGTCGTCCAGACCCAGCTCGAGGACGACGGCGCCGTCCGGCCCGTCGCCGCGACTCAGCAGCCGCCAGTCGCGGGCGCGAGCGAAGCCGTGCATCGGGGCCTGGCGGTCGGTGGCGTGGGCGCCGAACCAGGGAAAGATCAGCGGAACCCCGCCCCGGATCGCCTTGCCGGGCGCGTAGGCCGCGCGCCGCGAGAGGAAGAGGACGGGGGCGGCGCCGTGCGGCTGCCAGCGGGTGAGATGGCCGCCCTGCAGGTAGAGCTCGGCCTCCGCGCGCGCGCCGCTGACGCGCGCGCGGGTCAGACCGCCATCACCGGCCTCCACGACCACTGACTCCGCCACGGGCGTCCTTGACCTCCGTCCGTCTGTACGCGCAGAGTACCCCAAGATGGCCACCGCCGCGGACCCGCCGCTGCTCCTTCCCGACAACGTCGTCTTCACCTGCCAGCAATCGGGGGCGTGCTGCCGCAGCGACTGGCTGATCGGCGTCGACGAGTCCTCGCACGCGCGCCTGCGCGACGTCGCGTGGGAGCGCCTCGACCCCGCCCTCGGCGGCGGCGAGAAGTTCGTGCCGCTGCCGTTCGCGCTGCCGGGCGGCGAGCAGCGGACGTTCGCCCGCCGGCCCTCGGGAGCCTGCGTCTTCCTCACCGAGGATACCCGCTGCGCGATCCATCGACACCTCGGCGCCGCCGCCAAGCCCCAGGTCTGCCGCGAGTTCCCCTATCACTTCGTGCAGACGCCCGACGGCGTCGCCGTCGGCGTGTCGTTCGCATGCACCGCGGTGCGGGCCCATCACGGTGCCTCGCTGGCCGCGCAGCGCGACGAGGTGCTCGGCGTGCTGGCGGGGAGCACGCGGGTCGAGCAGCTGGCCGAGCCGCTCACGCTCTTCGGCTCGATCGAGCTCGGCTGGGCCGACTATCGTCCGATCGAGGCCGCGCTGCTGGCGCTGGTGGCCGAGGAGTCGCGGCCGCTGCCGGTGGCCCTGCTGGCGGGCAGCGCGCTGCTCAGCCTGTGCATCGGCCTCACGCAGATCGAGGCGCGCGCCCGCCGGGCGGGCCAGGCGCCGCCCACGACCCTGGCCGCCGGCCTGGCCGAGCTGCGCGACGACGGCTACCGGCGCCTGCTCGACATCGCGGCCGGCGCCCGCTATCCGCGCCGGCCCTCGCTCGCGTACCTGGCGCCGCCCTACACGTGGCTGCAGTTCTCCCGGGGTCGGATGTCGCGAGGCGCGCTGCTGCTGGCCCTGTACCGGAACTACTTCCGGTTCCGGCGCGCCCGGGGCCTCGTGCCCGACGCCATCACGGGCGGCGAGCCGTTCGACCTGGCGGCCGTGCTGGCCGTGCGCGTGGATGCCGAGGCGCCCGGCGTGGGCGGCTTCCTGCGCGAGTACTGGAGCCACGTGCTCTTCCGCAAGACCCTCACGCCCATGCACGGGATCTTTCGCGGCTACCAGACGCTGCTGGCGCTCTACTCGTTCATGAAGCTGGCCGCCCGACTGCACGCGTGGCGGGGCGGACGGGGGACAGCGACGCTCGGCGACGTCAAGGAGGGCGTGCGGCTGGTGGAGCGGGCCTTCGTGCTGCACGCGCGCTACACCGACCTGTTCCGGCTCAGCCCCATGGTTACCGTGCTCGCCGACCGCCTCTACCAGCAGCCCTCGTTCGTCCGCACGGCCGTCCTGGAGGACGCGGGGTCTCGGTAGGACCCGGGGGCCCGGCGGGCCCCCGATCCCGGCGGTTTTCTTGACTTCGCTCGAATCGAACCGCTAGGCTCGGTTGTACGTCTGCCGGTCCTCGGCGAATCCGCCGATCGTCCAACAGCCCCGCCAGGGGGCGCGACTTCCGGGATAGGGAGCTCGACGCATGGCCAAGCTCGACGCGTTTTTCAAGCTCATGTTCGACACCGGGGCCTCGGACCTGCACATCGTCTCGGGGCAGCCGCCGATCCTCCGGGTGCACGGCGAGCTGGAGCGCGTGAAGTACGATCCGCTCGACGACGAGACCCTCCGCCAGATGCTGTACGAGATCGCGCCCGAACAGAAGGTCAAGACGTTCGAGGAGACGGGCGACGTCGACTTCGGCTACGAGATCCCCAACGTCGCCCGGTTCCGCGCCAACTACTTCATGCAGAAGTACGGCTGCGGCGCCGTCTTCCGGCAGATCCCGACCAAGGTCCTCACCGCCGACGAGCTGGGGCTGCCGCCGATCCTCAAGAAGTCGGCGATGCTGCACAAGGGGCTGGTGCTGGTCACGGGGCCGACCGGCTCCGGCAAGTCCACCACGCTGGCCGCGGTCATCGACCACGCCAACAAGCACCGCAAGGACCACATCATCACGATCGAGGACCCGATCGAGTTCGTGCACGAGCCCCAGGGCTGCCTGGTCAACCACCGCGAGGTCGGCATGCACACGCGCTCGTTCGGCGCCGCCCTCCGCGGCGCCCTCCGCGAGGACCCCGACATCATCCTGGTCGGTGAGATGCGGGACCTCGAGACGATCCGCCTCGCCCTGGAGGCCGCCAACACCGGTCACCTGGTGTTCGGCACCCTGCACACGACGAGCGCGGCCAAGACGATCGACCGCGTCATCGAGGTGTTCCCGGCCGAGGAGCAGGCCCAGGTGCGCAACGGGCTGTCGACCGGTCTCAAGGTGGTGGTGGCCCAGAACCTCTTCAAGCGCGTGGACAAGAAGGGGCGGTGCGCGGCGCTGGAGATCCTGGTGTGCACGGCGGCCATCGGCAACCTGATCCGCGAGGGCAAGACCGTGCAGATCCCGTCGGCCATCCAGACCGGCAAGCAGTTCGGGATGCAGACCCTCGACGACGCCATCATGGGCGTGCTGCAGAAGGGCTGGATCAGCCCCGAAGAGGCGTACGACAAGTGCATCGACAAGGCAAAGTTCAAGCCGCTGCTCAAGACACCGCCCGATGAGCTGAACCAGTAGGGGGCCCGGCATGCGCAAGTCGGAGATCGACGACCTTCTGGCCGCAATGCTCGAGTCGCACGACAACGTGTCGGATCTCAACATCACCGTGGACCGCCCGCTCCAGGTCGAGTCGGCCGGCGAGCTGGTCGCGGTGCCGGTCGACCCGCCCATCGAGTGCCTCACGCCGTTCCAGAGCGAGATCTTCGCCCTCAACCTGATCAACGGCGACCGGCGGCTGACCGAGCACCTGGTGCAGACCGGCTCCTGCGACACCTCGTACTTCCTGCCCGGCCGGGCCCGCTTCCGCGTGAACATCTTCTCGCAGCGCGGGAACATCTCGATGGTCCTCCGGAAGCTGGAGACCAACATTCCGACCGTGGAGGCTCTCAAGCTGCCCGACGCCTTCAAGAAGATGCCGGCCGAGCGCAACGGGCTCATCCTCATCACGGGCGCCACCGGCTCCGGCAAGACGACCTCGCTGGCCGCGCTGCTCAACGAGATCAACGCGACCAAGTCGGTGCACATCGTGACCCTGGAGGATCCGGTCGAGTACGTGCACCCCAACCGCAAGGCTACCTTCAACCAGCGGGAGCTGGGGCTCGACTACGACACCTTCGCCAACGGCCTCCGGGCCGCCCTGCGGCAGGCGCCCAAGATCATCCTGGTCGGCGAGATGCGCGATCGAGAGACGGCCGAGCTGGCCCTCAAGGCCTCGGAGACGGGCCACCTCGTGCTCTCCACCCTGCACACCGTCAACGCCGGCCAGGCCATCAACCGCGTCATCGGCATGTTCGACAAGGACGAGGAGAAGCAGATCCGGCAGCGGCTGGCCGACATCATCCGCTGGGTCGTCGGCCAGCGCCTGGTGCCCAAGGTGGGCGGCGGCCGCTGGGCCGTGCACGACATCCTGGCCAACACGATCCGCTCCAACGAGGTGTTCCTGCAGGGCGAGTCGGACGGCAAGACCTTCTACGAGATCCAGGAGGTGGGCGAGCCCTTCGGCATGATGACCTTCGACCAGTCGCTCCTGCACTCCTACGAGCAGGGCCTCGTCACCGAGGACACCGCTGTGAACTACTCCACCCGGCGGGCGGTCGTCCAGCGCGGCATCGACACCATCAAGCAGAAGCGGGGGGAGAAGACGACCGACGTCGAGGGCCTCAAGCTCGACTCGGACTACAACCGCTCGGTGTTCGGGACGAGGAAGAAGTGAGCACCGAGCGGGCGGCCGAGAGCTTCGAGGCGCGGCTGGCGCTGGTCTGCGAGGACGCACCGGAGCGGCAGGCGGTCATGAAGGCGGCGCTGGAGCAGATCGGCTTCACCATGCTGGCCGTGAAGAACGCCGACGAGGCGATCGCGCGGACCCGGCGGGACGTCTACGAGGTGATCGTCATCGACGAGCAGTACCAGGGCTCGACGCCGCTCGACAACCCGGTGCTGGCCGCGTTGCGCTCGCTGCCGATGTCCCAGCGCCGGTGGTCGTTCGTGGCCCTGGTGGGGCGCGAGTTCAAGACCTTCGACAACGCGATGGCCTTCGCCCGGAGCGTGAACGTCGTCGTCAACGTCAACGACCTGCCCCACCTGCCGGCCATCCTCAAGAAGGGCATCACCGACCACGTCGAGTTCTACCGGACGTTCCGCCAGGTGCTGACCGAGGCCGGCAAGCGCTGACCCGGGCCGGGGGCAGCGCCCCCGGCGCCGCCGTCAGCGCTTCTTGCCGAAGAAGCGATCGGGGGCGGGCTTGGTCTCCTTGGGGATGGGCGCTGGCTTGCGGCGCAGGATGACCGAGAGCTCGTAGTCGCGGTCGCGGTTGGGGTCGGCGTTGAAGATGCCCATCCAGTAGCCGCTGAACTGCCGCCCCAGCTCCTCCAGGGTCGTGCCGCCCGTGCGGTGCTTGCGCGGCGCCGGGGTGGCGGTGGCGCCGGCCGCCGGCAGCGTGACCAGCCATGCATGGTCGGTGGGCGCGTCGTTCTCCTTCAGCTTGATCTCCACGTTGGGCGGATCGGCCAGCGCGTCGCCGGCCAGCCGCAGCGTGAAGAAACGCGTGGTGAGCGGGGCCAGGGTAAAACGGAAGAGGTGCGGCCCCAGCCGCTCCTTGGTGTCGGTCAGGGTGCGGGTCTGCTCCTCGGTGCTGCCCGGCCGCTCCGAGCGCATGAACAGCGCGGTGCTGTCGTCGTCCTCCACGATGCCGCCCTGCACCCACGGCCCCGGGCGGGGCACGGTGTGCTGCACGACCTCGCGCACGAAGTCCGGGTACGTCTTGTAGAGCCGCCCCTCCGCCACGACGTGCAGGTACAGCTCCTGGCTCAGCGGATAGACCTGATCCTTGTCCCGGGTGCCGAACTGCGGATTCAGGCGGGCGAGGGCACCGAGCACGAACCCCTCCTCCTGCTTGTCGATGTGGGCGAGCAGGAGCGCGTAGCCCTCGGCCAGCCGGCCGCCCTCGAACTCGGGGCTCTGCTGCAGCGGCACCGACATCAGGTAGGGGAAGCGCTTGAGGTAGTCGAAGGCGGCGTCACCGAACGTCAGCCCGCGCTCGCGCAGCCCGTTCCAGCCGGCCCGGGCGGCGATCCACCAGCGGGCGGTCTCCTGGGCGAGCACTTCGAGCTGCTCCTCGTGATCGCTGCGCACCGGCGCCGGCTCGGCCTCGATGGTGTCGCCACTGAGCCCGGGGTTCTCCAGCAGGGCGCCGCCATCGGCGACGCCGACCGCCTCGACGGGGGCGACGACAACTGGTGTGGGGGGTGGCGTCACCCGGACCGGGGGGACCGGCGGTGACGCCACCACGGCCACGGGGACGGGCGCCGGCGGCAGGCTCGGCGCGACCGTGGGCTCGGGAACCGGCGTCGGCTCGACGCGCGGTGGAGCGGTGGCCACCGGTGCCACCGGAGCGCGGAGGCTCGGGACGGGCTCCGGCGCCGCCGGGGGCAGCTCAGGGGCCCGCGCTGGCGAGCGGGGCCGCGCGCGTGAGACCGGCGGGGGCGTCGGCGCCTCTCCCTCGCGCCCCAGCTTGCCGCGGAGCGCGGCCAGGGCCAGGGTGCGGCCGAACGACTCCGTGATGGCGTCCTGCAGGACGGCGCAGCGGTCGTCGTCGAGCACGTTCCAGCCCTCGATCAAGGCCAGCAGCTCCGTGTACGGGCGGGTCCGCTCGGGGAGCCGCGTCGTCTCCTCCTCGAGCGCCTCGGGTGCCGGGCCGGCCAGCATCGCGTGCAGCTCGCGCGCACGCCCCTGGCACTCGGTCAGGGTCGGCAGCGACCGGTCCTCGCGATGCACGATCGCGCGCACGCGCTCGAGCACGAGCAGGGCGTCCTTGCGCGCGGCTTCCCAGGCGGCCAGCTGCGCGCGATGCGCCTGGGCGGCGGCGATGGCGTCGAGCACCGGCTCCAGGTCGCGCAGGGTTCCGAGGCTCTCGGCCTCGAGCGTGATCGACAGCGCTCCGGCCTGCTCGACCATCGCGCTCCGCAGGTCGACGAACGCCAGGCGGGCGGCCGTCAGCTCCTCGAGCAGCTCGGTCGGTGGGGGCAGGGTGGCGACCAGGGCCTCGGCGGCGCCGGCGGCGCGGGTACCGAGGGAGGTGAAGTCCGTCCGGAGGGTGGCCAGCCGGTGACCCAGCTCTCCGTGGGCTTGGTTCACGCGAGATCCCCGGCGGCACGCGCGCTCATGAGACGCCCAAGTATAGCGGACCCACCCGCGCGCCATGGCGCTCGGCGAATGGTCAGTTGTGCTCCATCGCAGCCGGTCAGAAACCAGGCAGGAGCCAGGGGCGGAATCGCAGCGCGTCAGGCCGAATTCGCTTTGACCGTGGTCGTTTGGTACGTCAGGATCGGGCTTGGTATCCGGCTTGCGGATGACGGCGGTGCAGCCCGACGGTCGGGCAGTCAGGGCGAGAAGCAGGGAGAGCCTCCGATGACCGGGATGAACCGCGCGCTCGCGTTTGCCAGTGTCTTCGCGCTGAGCCTGGCCGCCGCTCCGGCGGCGCTCGCCGGCGAGGTCGGGGACCAGCTCCGAGGACGCCTCGACCGCGTGGTGCAGATCCTCGAGGATCCGGCGCTCAAGGCACGGCCGGAGGCGCGGCGGACGGCGCTGCGCGGTGCCGCCACCGAGATCTTCGACTTCACCGAGATCACGCGCCGCTCCCTGGGGCGCCACTGGCAGACCGCCACCCCGGCCGAGCGTGACGAGCTGGTGCACCTGTTCACCGCGCTGCTGGAGCGCTCCTACGTGGGCCGCGTCGAGCAGTTCAACGGCGAGCGGGTCGCGGTCGTCGGTGAGACGCGCGATGGCGAGCTGGCCACCGTGCGCACGCGCCTGGTCAGCAAGAACGGCACCGAGACGGCCGTCGACTACCGCCTGTCCCGCGCCGGCGACCGCTGGCTCGCCTACGACGTCAGCGTCGAGGGGGTGAGCCTGGTGGCGAACTATCGCGCGCAGTTCAACAAGATCATCCAGGCCTCCTCGGCGGAGGGGCTGGTGCAGCGGCTGCGCGCCAAGCAGGAGTAGCGGCCGAGTCCGACATAGACTTTCGGGACCCTGAACGAGGGAGGGATCGAATGGCTGCGGTTCGCACGGTGGCGGCGATGGTGGTGGCGGTGGTCGTGGTGCTGGCGAGCGGCGTGTCGGCCGGCGCCGGCGTGCCGACCGATCAGCTGCGCGGTCGCATCGATCGCGTGTTGCGCGTGCTCGAGGATCCGACGCTCAAGCAGGACGGCCGAGCCGCCGAGCGGCGCGCGGCCATCCGCACCATCGCTCACGAGATCTTCGATTTCCGCGAGCTGTCCCAGCGGGCGCTGGCCCGCCACTGGCAGGCGCGGACCCCGGCCGAGCGCGATGAGTTCATCCAGCTCTTCGCCGACCTCCTGGAGCGCTCCTACATCGGCAAGATCGAGACGTTCAGCGGCGGCGATCGCGTCCAGTACTCCGGCGAGTCGGTCGAGGGCGACCAGGCCACGGTGCGGACGAGGATCGTCACCAAGAACGGCACCGAGATCCCGGTCGACTACCGGATGCATCGTGTTGGCGACCGCTGGCTCGTCTACGACGTGGCCATCGAGAGCGTGAGTCTCGTGGCCAACTACCGGGCCCAGTTCAACAAGATCCTCCAGCGGGGTTCCTTCCAGCAGTTGATCGCCCAGCTGGCGGCCAAGAAGGACGAGGCGCACGACGGCGACGGCAGCCAGTCCAAGCGGGCCTCGCAGAAGTAACCCGCGCGGTGAGCGCGCCGCCGCGGGAGACGTACCGCCGCATCGCCGCGAACCTCGCCACCGTCATGCACGGCCAGGAGCTGGCCATCCGCCGGCTGCTGGCCGCTTTCGCCAGCGCCGGCCACGTGCTGCTGGAGGATTACCCCGGCACCGGCAAGACCACCCTGGCCAAGGCGCTGGCCCGCTCGATCGGGGCCGGCTTCAAGCGCGTGCAGTTCACGCCCGACCTGCTGCCCTCCGACATCCTCGGCGTCTCCGTCTTCGATCCGCGTGAGCAGTCCTTCCGCTTCCACGAGGGACCGATCTTCACCCACATCCTGCTCGCCGACGAGATCAACCGGGCCTCGCCGCGCACGCAGTCGGCGCTGCTGGAGGCGATGGCCGAGAGCCAGGTGTCGATCGACGGCGTGAGCGCGCGGCTGCCCAGCCTGTTCTTCGTGATCGCGACTCAGAACCCGGTGGAGTTCCGCGGGACCTATCCGCTGCCGGAGGCGCAGATGGACCGCTTCGCGCTGCAGTTCGGCCTCGGCTACGTCGAGCCCGCCGAGGAGGTCGCGATCCTGTCCGACCAGGCCGAGCGCCACCCGCTCGACGCCCTCGCCCCCTGCGTATCGCTCGACGACGTCCTGGCCTTGCGCCAGGGCGTGCGCCAGGTCCGCGCCACCGACGAGGTGAAGCGCTACGCCGTCAACCTGGTCCGCGCCACCCGCACGGCGCCCGGTGTGCAGCTGGGGGCGAGCCCCCGGGCCTCCCTGGCGCTGGTCGGCGCCGCCCAGGCGCTGGCGCTGTTCGACGGGCAGACCTTCGTGTCGCCCGAGCACGTGCAGGAGCTGGCGGTGTCCGTCATCGCCCATCGCCTCGCGCTCGATCCACAGGCACGCTTCTCGGGCGCCACTGCCGTGGCCGTGGTCGAGGAGGTCGTCAAGACCGTCGCCGTCCCGGCCTGAGCGTGCGGAGGTTCCTCTACCGCAACTTCCGCGCGGTCGCCGGTCTGCAGCACCGGCTCGGCCGCCGCCTCACGCCGGCCGGCCAGCTCGTCGCCGCCGGCCTGGTCGCCGCCGGCGTCGTGGGGCCCAACACCCGGCTCACGGTCGGCTACCAGGCCTTCGCGTTCCTGGCCGCGCTGCTGCTCGTGGCCGCGCTCGCCGTGCTTCGGCGGCCGCCCAGCCTGCAGGTGAGTCGCCGCTTGCCGCGCTTCGCGACCGCCGGGGAGCCGCTCTCCTACACCGTGCGCGTGCGCAATCCGGGCCGGCGCCCGGCCGCCGGCCTGGCCTTGCTCGAGGATCTGGCCGACCCTCGCCCGTCGTTCGAGGAATTCGTGAGCACGCCGGAGCCGGGCGAGGCACGGCGCAACCGCTTCGATCGTACGGTCGGCTATCCGCGCTGGTCGTGGCTGCTGGAGCTCAACCGGCGGGCGGCCATTGCCGAGGAGCCAGTGGCCACGGTGCCACCGGGCGGCGAGGTGGAGGCGCGGCTGACGCTGTCACCGCAGCGCCGAGGCCGGCTCACGCTGACCGGCGTGACGGTGGCGCGCCGGGACCCGCTCGGCCTGGCCCGCGCGCTGCGGCCGCTGGCGGCGCCGGCCAGCCTGCTGATCCTGCCGCGGCGCTACCCGCTGCCGCCGCTGACCCTGCCCGGCGCCCGCCGCTACCAGCGCGGTGGCATCCCGCTGGCCCAGTCGGTCGGCGACTCCGAGGAGTTCGCTTCGCTACGCGACTACCGCCCTGGCGATCCGCTCAAGCGGGTGCACTGGCGCTCATGGGCGCGCACCGGCCGCCCGGTGGTGCGCGAGTACCACGACGAGTTCTTCGTGCGCCATGCCCTCGTGCTCGACACCTTCGCCGCCGCCCCGACCGCGGCCTTCGAGGAGGCGGTGTCGATCGCCGCCTCGTTCGCCTGCACGGTCGGCACCCAGGACTCGCTCCTCGATCTGCTCGTCGTCGGTCCCGAGGCGCACCCGATTACGGTCGGCCGCGGTGTCGGCCACGTCGATCGGGTGCTGGAGATCCTGGCCGCGGTGCGGCCGTGTCGTGATCGGCCCTTCGCGACGCTGGCCCGGCTGGTTCTGGAGCAGCCGGGTGCGCTCAGCGGCGTGATCTGCATCCTCCTGGCCTGGGACGCGGCTCGTCGGGAGCTGGTGGATCGACTGCGGGCGCTCGCGGTGCCGGTGCTGGTCCTGGTGGTGACCGATCCCGCGCAGCCCGGCGGGGTCGTCGACGTGCCCGACCGCGCCCGCCGTGCACCGGTTGGAGGTCGGCCGGGTGGGTGAGGGGCTCATGGGGCTGCGGACGTGAGCGCCGGGCTGCCGGGCGGGCTGGTGGGCGCCGGGCTCGTCTTCTGGGGCTGGCAGACGGGGTTCTTGCCTGTCGGCGTCGCGCTGGCGCTGGCGCTGGAGGCCCGGGTGCTCGTGACCTCGCGCTGGGACCTCGCGCGCTCGGACTTCAATCGCGTCTCCGACGTCAGCACCGTGTTGCTGGTGCTGGTCGGCATCTACCAGGTGATCTCCAACGACGTCGCCCGCGCGGTGACCGGCATCATCCAGTGGCTGCCGCTGGTGGTGTTCCCGCTCGTCGCCGCCCAGCGCTACAGCCTCGCCGGTCGCGTGGAGACCGCGACGTTCTTCTGGTCTCAGCGCAACCGGCCGGATCTGACGGCCCAGATCGACCTGGTGCCGGCCTACTTCGGCGTCTGCCTGCTCTCGGCCAGCACCGCCAACGCGCGCGCGACCTTCTACGCGGGGCTGGTGGCGCTGTCGGCGTGGGCGCTGTGGCCCGTGCGCCGCCGCACCGGGCCCGCGTGGTGGGGGCTCGGCGTCGCGCTGGCGATCGCGCTCGGCTGGGCGGGTCACCTCGGCCTTGCCGAGGCCCAGCGTGTCGTGGAGCGGCGGGCGCAGGCGCTGCTGCTGAGCTGGGTCCGACGCGATCCCGATCCGTACCGCACGACGACCTCGCTGGGCGACGTGGGCGAGCTGAAGCTGAGCGATCGGATCGTCCTGCGCGTGGAGCCGGGGGCCGGAGTCCGCCTGCCGACGCTCCTGGGCCAGGCGAGCTACAACGTCTACCACGCGCCGTCGTGGTTCGCCGTCGACGCCGGCTTCGCCGCCGTGCACGCCGAGGCCGACGGCGCCACCTGGGTGCTGCGACCGGGTGCTCCGGTCGACCGGCAGCTCACCGTGTCGGCCTACCTGCCACGCGGACGTGGCCTGCTGGCCCTGCCTCTGGGCGCCACCCGTCTCGACGACCTGATGGCGGTCGGCCTGACCCGCAATCGCCTCGGCGCCGTGCGGGTCGACGAGGGGCTCGGCCTGGCCACCTTCACCGCCCACTTCCCTGGGCGCGGCTCCGACGACAGCGTGCCCAACCTGGGCGATCTCCGTATCCCGCCCCGCGAGGCGGCGCTGCTGACCCGCGTGGCCGGCGAGGTGGACCTGGTCGGCCGTCCGCCCGCCGAGGTCCTCACCAGACTGCGGACGCACTTCGCGAACTTCCGGTACACGCGCTACCTGAGCGGTGGCCGGCCGGGCCGTACCGCCCTCGAGGAGTTCCTGCTCACCACCCGGGCCGGCCACTGCGAGTACTTCGCGACGGCAACGGCGCTGCTGCTGCGCGAGGCGGGCATTCCCGCTCGCTACGCGGTCGGCTACGCCGTCCACGAGTGGAGTCGTGTGGAGGGGCGGTGGATCGTGCGCGCTCGAGACGCGCACGCCTGGGCGCTGGCGTGGATCGACGGGATGTGGGTCCAGGTCGACACGACGCCCTCGGAGTGGATCGCCGCCGAGACCGACTCCGACTCGTCGTGGCAGTCGGTGAGCGACCTGTGGGAGTGGGCCGCATTTGCGTTCTCGCGCTGGCGCTGGAGCGAGCGGCAGGACCGGCTGACCGGCCACCTCGGCTGGCTCCTCGTGCCGCTGGTGGCGGCGCTCACGTGGCGGTTGTGGCGGCGCCGTCGAATCGGGGCGCCGCCGCCGGCGGTCGCGGCGGTGGGGCCGCGGGCCGGTGTCGACTCCGACTTCTATCGGATCGAGCGCCGTCTCACCGAGCTCGGTTACGCCCGCGCACCCGCTGAGCCGCTGACCCGCTGGCTCGCCGGCGTGGTGGCGACGGCGCCGGCGGGGGTGACGACCGGCCCGCTGCCGCCGTTGCTGGCGCTGCACTACCGGCATCGCTTCGATCCGTCCGGCCTGCCCGCGGCCGAGCGCGACCGCCTCCGCGCAGACGTGGAAGCGTGGCTGGCCGCCCATCCGCCAGGGCCAGCTTCGAGGCGCGTGGCAGCGCCTTGACGGCGGCCTCGCGCCGGCTCGCCGCCGAGCGGTCGGCGCACGGCTCGGTCCACACCAGCCGCACCGGCCGGCGCGCGCGGGTATACTTCGAAGCCGAGCCGGCGTTGTGGGCGGCCAGCCGCCGCTCGAGTGCCGTCGTGATGCCAGCGTAGAGCGTCCCGTCGGCGCATCGCAGGAGGTAGCAGAACCATCCCGAGGGCTCGCGCGCGCTCATCCGCCCAGGATCCTAGCATCGCGATGGCGTCGGCCGCGGCGCTGGAGGCGCTGCGGGCGGCGGCGTTCCGTCACCGGCCGTCCGGACGCGTGCGGAGCGCCGTCGGCGCGCTGGCCTTCGTCGAGACCGTCGGTTTCTGCTCCACGTTCTTCCGGTTCCCCGAGGGCGTGGCCTGCCTGTGGGAGGCGGTGGTCGGGCGAGCCAAGCCGCGGTGGCCGCGCCGCTCGCACCACGACGACGGCGTGGGGCTGACCTGGCAGCTCAAGGATGACCTGCCGGCGGCCCGGCGCGTCTACTACGGCAAGCTGCTCCGCGGCCGGCCCGTGC
Organism: uncultured Candidatus Rokubacteria bacterium; assembly: GCA_963827505.1. Lineage (GTDB taxonomy): Bacteria > Methylomirabilota > Methylomirabilia > Rokubacteriales > CSP1-6 > AR5. Next base: position 1,433,883 of record CAWHBD010000003.1, read on the forward strand.
TGGTCGCCCTCGATCTGCTCCCGGCCTTCTACGCGCTCGTGCGCGGGCGCCAGCGGGCACGCGACTACCGCGTCGAGTACGCGGCCGGCCGGCTCTCGCTCACGGCGCGGCGTCTCATGGATGCCCTCGTGCGCGAGCACCCGCAGTACACGCGCGAGCTGCGCGCCAACACCTTCCTGCTCGAGCCTGGTCGCACGCGCGAGTTCGAGCGCGCCATGGCCGAGCTGCAGCAGGGGCTGTGGGTGGTCAAGAGCGAGGAGCGTTACGAACCGAGCTTCTCGTACCGATGGGAGCTGCTGGAGTCATGGCTGCCCGACCTGGTGGCCGAGGGACGCCGGCTCAGCCGGGCCGCCGCGCTCGATCGCCTCGTCGCCCGCTATACCGTCGGCGCCATCTATACCAGCCGCGCCCACCTTCGCCGCCTGTTCGCCCTCCCGGCCGACGAGCTCGAGGCCTCGATCGCCCGGCTCGTACGCGCCGGCACCCTGCACGACGTCGCCGTCGGCGACTGGCCCGGTCGCTGGCTCGTCGGTGCTCGGGCGCTCCGGCGCGCGTAGACCGCTTCGATCTACTCCGACTCCGGCTCCATCTCCGACTCATGCACGCGGCGCAGCAAGACGGTCGGCTCGAGCGTGACCTGATGCGTCTGGCCGGCGCGCGTGTGCCAGGCGATCTCCGCCTGATCGCCTCCAGCGGTCACGGTGAGAATGCGGCCGAGGGGGGCGGGATCCGCATCGCGCAGGGTGACCAGGTCGCCGCGCCCAAAAGGCTCGTCCATGGCCCTGTCCTCCCTCGGGGGCATGGCGTGCAATGGCGGCGCCACGATCTCGCCGGTCGGCGCCGACGGCCACGACAGCGCGGGCTGGACCGAGGTTGCACACTGGGGGGAGGGGGTAGCGATGAGCATCCAGTCGATCAACCCGGCGACCGGTGAGACGCTCGAGACGTTCACGGAGACCTCCCCCAGGATCTCGAGCGCATCCTGGCGACCGCCCACGCCGCCTTTGCGGAGTGGCGCCACACCGCCTTCGGCACGCGCGGTGGGCTCATGCGGAAGGCCGCCGAGGTCCTGCGCGCCCGCAAGGTGGAGTACGCGCGGACCATGGCGCTCGAGATGGGCAAGCCGGTCGCGCAGGGCGAGGCCGAGGTCGATAAGTGCGCGTGGGTCTGCGACTACTACGCCGAGCACGCCGAGGCGATGCTGGCCGAGCAGCCGCGGTCGACCGACGCCTCGCGCAGCTACGTCCGCTTCGACCCGCTGGGCACCGTACTGGCCGTGATGCCGTGGAACTTCCCCTTCTGGCAGGTGTTCCGCTTCGCCGCCCCCGCGCTGATGGCCGGCAACGCCGGCGTGCTCAAGCACGCCTCCAACGTGCCGCGCTGCGCGCTCCAGATCGAGGAGGTCTTCCGCGACGCCGGCTTCCCGCGGGGGCTGTTCGCCACGGCGCTGGTCGGCTCCAAGGCGGTGCCCGGGATCATCGCGGATCCGCGCATCGTCGCCGCCACCCTGACCGGGAGCGAGCACGCCGGCAGCCAGGTGGCCGAGCGGGCCGGCCGTGAGCTCAAGAAGACCGTGCTCGAGCTCGGTGGCAGCGACCCCTACATCGTGCTCGAGGACGCCGACGTCGCCGCGGCGGCCCGGACGGCGGCCGATGCGCGGCTGGTCAACAGCGGCCAGAGCTGCATCGCCGCCAAGCGTTTCATCGTGGTCGAGGCGGTCGCCGACCAGTTCCTGGCGCGCTTCGCCGACGAGCTGCGCAGCCGGCGGATGGGCGATCCGCTGTCGCGCGACACCCAGGTGGGGCCGCAGGCGCGCGTCGATCTGCGCGACGATCTCCATCGGCAGGTGCAGGAGTCGATCAAGCGCGGCGCCCGGCTGCTGCTGGGCGGCGAGGTCCCGCCGGGCAAGGGCGCGTTCTATCCGCCGACGCTCCTGGCCGCGGTCGACAAGGGGATGCCGGCCTTCGACGAGGAGACGTTCGGGCCCGTCGCGGCCGCCATCCGGGCCAAGGACGAGGCCGACGCCGTGCGCCTCGCCAACGACTCGGTCTTCGGCCTCGGCGCCTCGCTGTGGACGGCAGACCGCGCCCGGGCCGAGCGACTGGCCGCGCAGATCGAGGCGGGCGCAATCTTCGTCAACGGGCTCGTGAAGTCGGATCCGCGGTTGCCGTTCGGCGGGATCAAGCGCTCCGGCTACGGGCGCGAGCTGTCAGAATACGGTATCCGCGAGTTCGTCAACGTCAAGAGCGTCTGGATCGCATAGACCGCTGAACCACCGCCGCCGGCGTTCGGGAACCCGCCCACGTCCGGCCCGTCCTCCGTCGGTAAGCCTTCGAGGTTGATCTTTCACTCCGACGCAGACTTTTCCCGCGCCTGGCTGCCGACACGACTGCCGCCAGCCGTACCCGCATCCAAACTCGCCATGGTTCCAGCCATTTACAGCACTGGGTGGGTGGCACGACGTTCGCTGGTGGTGGGAGCCATGGCTAAGCGGAAGAAGTCTGGAAAGAAGCGTCTGTCGTCGGAGGAGGCGCTGCAGGGGCCCCCGGCACGGGCGACGGTGTCGGAGCCGAGCGATCGCGAGCGGGCGGCGGCGGCAGAGCTGCGCGAGTACACCTCGTCGAGCCCCGCGCTCACGGGCGGCGACCCCGATGCCGACTGGCGGCGGGCGGACAGCAGCGGCGAAGAGGCGCCCGGCGGCACCGTGGCGACGCCCGATCAGAGCGTCGTGGACGATCTGGGCGCCGCGCTCGGCGTGTCGCGCTCGCCGGACGAAGAGGTTCGTTCGTCCGCAGAGATTCTCGAGGGCCGCGATCGAAACCGCCGTGAGCAGGAGGAATAAGCCAATGCGGAGCTTGATGACGTTGCTGGGCGGTGCCTCGCTGGGGGCCGGTGGGATGTACCTGATGGATCCCGACCGGGGCCGCCGTCGTCGCGCCGAGCTGCGCGACGCCCTCGCGGAGGTCGACACCGGTGAGCTAGTGGAACGGGCCCGCCGGCTGGAGCCAACCGTGCGTCAGCTTGGCGGCAGCGTGGGCGCGATGCTGGAACCGGCTCGCGCGATGCTGGAGCCGGCTCGCGCGATGCTGGAGCCGGCCCGCGCGATGCTGGAGCCGGCTCACCTGATGTCCCGTTCGGCGCTGCCGCGCTGGAGCACCTGGAACGCGATGTCGCGCAGCCTCGGCTGGCGCCGGCGCCGGTCGGTCATCCGCGCCCGCGACTGGGCGGTGCTGGGCGGGCTGGTCGGCGCCATCGCGACCAGCTTGTGGCTGGCCCGTCGCTGGTCGGCTGCGGGCGAGGGAATCGAGGTCGTCCGCGAGATGACCGTGGACGCCCCGGTCGAGCGCGTCTACGAGTTCTGGAACGAGTTCGAGAACTTCCCGCGCTTCATGTCCCACGTGCACGAGGTCCGGCGGATCGGCGCCGATCGCACGCACTGGGTGGTGGCAGGGCCGGGCGGCACGCCGGTCGAGTGGGACGCCGTCGTCACCCGGCGCATTGTCAACGAGGAGATCGGCTGGCGGACCGTCGAGGGATCGCTGGTGGAGCACAGCGGCAGCGTGCGATTCCGCTCTGCCGGCGTCGGCCAGACCCGGATCGACGTGAAGATGACCTATCGCCCCTTGGGGGGAGCCCTCGGTCACGGGCTGGCCACGCTGCTCGGGAGCGATCCCGAACGCGTGATCGCCGATGACCTCGATCGCCTGGCCACGCAGCTGCGCGGCCCCCGGGCGGCGACGGGCGAATCGGGCCCGCGGCGTTGAGCGGCGATGTCGTCCGGGTGGCAGCGGTCGGCGACCTGCACTGTGGGAAGACCTCGCAGGGCGCGTTCCAGCCGATGTTCACCCGGATGGCGGAAACCGCCGACGTCGTCGTGATGTGCGGCGATCTCACGGACTACGGATTGCCGGAGGAGGCGCGCGTGCTGGCCCGCGAGATCGGCACCGTCCTGAAACTGCCCGTGCTCGCCGTCTTCGGCAATCACGACTACGAGTCGGGGCACGCCGAGGAAGTGACCGCGATCCTCGCCGACGCCGGTGTTCGCGTCCTCGACGGGGACGGGGTGGAGATCCGCGGGGTCGGCTTCGCAGGCGTCAAGGGGTTTGCGGGGGGCTTCGGCGAGCGGGCCCTGCAGTCGTGGGGCGAGCCGATCCTGAAGCAGTTCGTGCGAGAGGCGGTCGAGGAGGCGCTGAAGCTCGAGCAGGCCCTGGCCCGGCTGCGGACATCGCACCGGATCGCGGTGCTCCACTATTCGCCGATCCGGGGCACGGTCGACACCGAGCCGGCCGAGATCCTGCCGTTCCTGGGCTCCAGCCGATTGGAGGATCCCATCAACCGTTACAGCGCCACCCTCGCCGTCCACGGTCACGCCCATCACGGCAACCCCGAGGGGCGCACGGCCACCGGGGTGCCGGTCTACAACGTCTCGATGCCGGTGCTGACCGCGGCGTTCCCGGACCAGCCGCCGTTCCGCATGTTCGAGATCCCGGTCGGCAGCGAGGCGGCGGCGCCAGCCCCGGTGACGGCATGACGCCCGTCGGCGCCAGCCTCGATCCCATATCCCGTGGCTTCTATTGCCGGGTGATGGGCCAGCTCGACGAGCATGGGATCCCGTTCCTGGTGGGCGGCGCCTACGCGTTCGAGCGCTACACCGGTATCGCCCGACACACCAAGGACTTCGATCTGTTCATCCATCCGCGGGACGTCGAGCGTGGGCTGGCCGTGCTGGCCGCCGACGGCTGCACCACCGACGTGCCGTTCCCGCACTGGCTGGCCAAGGCCCACTGCGGCGAGGATGTCGTGGACCTGATCTACAGCTCGGGCAACGGGGTGGCGCTGGTCGACGACGACTGGTTCCGCTACAGCGTGGCGGAGACGGTGCTCGACGTCCCCATACGGCTCATCCCCGCCGAGGAGATGATCTGGTCCAAGGCGTTCATCATGGAGCGCGAGCGCTACGACGGTGGCGACGTGGCTCACATCCTGCGCGCGTGCGCCGACACGCTCGACTGGCCGCGGCTGCTCCAGCGCTTCGACGGCAACTGGCGGGTGCTGTTCCAGCACCTCGTCATGTTCGGCTTCATCTACCCGTGCGAGCGTGCGCGGGTGCCCGCCGCCGTCATGAGGGAGCTGATGGGGCGCCTGGATCGGGAGCTCACGCGGCCAGCCGCCGACCGCGTGTGCCGCGGCACCCTGATCTCGCGGGCGCAGTACCTGGTGGACGTCGAGCACTGGGGCTACACCGATCCGCGGCTGGCGCCCGATGGCAATCTGACCTCCGAGGAGCGGGCGCGCTGGACCGCCGGGATCGCCGACGACGGCCCCAGCGGCGTGCCGGTGCCGACGGTCGAGGGCCGGCAGGCCGCCTAGCCCCGGTCGGCCGCCACCCCTCCTCGGTGGCTGCTACACTCCACGCTCACATCATCCGCGAAGGAGGAGTGGGCATGGCGAAGATCGAGCGGTATACGGCGCCGGGCGTGTTCGATCCCCCGAGCTACAGCCAGGCGGTGAAGGCGACCGAGGTGAAGGCGATTCTCTACATCGCCGGCCAGGTGGCCTACGACAAGGATGGCGGGCCGCTGCATCGCGGGGACTTCCGCAACCAGGCGCGCGAGGCGTTCCGGTCGATCAAGGCGCTGGTCGAGGCCCAGGGCGGCACGCTCGACAACATCGTGAAGATCAACACCTACGTGACCGATATCCGGTACCGGGCCGACCTCGTGCCCGTTCGCGAGGAGTTCTTCGGCAAGAAGGGGCCGGCCTCCACGCTCATCGCGATCCCCGCCCTCGCCCATCCCGACTGGATGATCGAGATCGAAGCCGTCGCGATCGTCTAGCGCGTCTCTCGCCGACCGGGCTGCCGCCGGGGTCGGGCCCACGTTGGCGCGGGCCTGGCGGCAGGCCGTGCCCCGCGCCCGCGCGCATGGCTCGCCGGTCGCCGCTGCTCGTTCGGAGCGGGGCTCGCTGCGACCCCCCATCCCCCGGAGGGGGTCGCGCGACAGCGGTACAGACCGGAGTGATGGGTAACACTTTAGCCCGGGCTGATAGGTGACAGGTCTTGGGTGACGAAGCGCGAGTGCAGGCGCTCGGATCGGCGAGCGTCGAGGCAGCCGAGCTCGACGGGGCCGAACCACACACGCCAGCAGCCATCGGCGATCTCCTCGAGCCCGACCGGCTCGCCGGCCAGGGATTGGCTAATCCGCACGCGGCGGCCGCGCCACTTGATATCGCCGTTGGGATGGGCGCGCCGCACGACATAGGTGTCCGGATACTCCACGCTCGGCACCCGCTCGGGGTAGGGCCGCGGCGAGGGCGCATAGCGCGTGGCCGGCGGCTGCTGGGCCAGGGCTTCATGCGGGCGCTCCTCGTTGTAGAGCCGCCGGAAGCGATCGAAGGCGCGCGGCTGCGCGGGCAGGCTGGGGCGCGGCGGTTGGGCCGGCTCCTGCTTGAGCGTGCGATGCAGCCGTTCATGTTCGGCATTCTGCTCGGGGTGGCCCGGCGCAATGCGCTCCGGCCGAATGCCCAGCCGGATCCACCACACGGCCAGGCGCGACAGCCCGGCGACCGTCAGCGCCGCGAACGGCGAGCCGTTGTCGGTGCGGATCACGCGCGGCAGCCCGTACTCGCGAAAGGTGGCTTCGAACAGCGGCTGCACTCGCTCGACCCGGGGGGCGGCCACGACCTGGCAGCGCAGCAGGTAGCGACTGTACAGATCGCTGATGGTCAAGGGCTCGCACCGCTGGCCATCGCCGGTGCGAAACCATCCTTTGAAGTCCGCGGCCCACACCTCGTTGGCGTCCGCCGCGCGGGTGCACGGCGCCGCAGGCCGCGCCCAGCGGCGCCCGCGCCGGGGTACCGTCAGCCCCGCGCGCTGCAGCACCACCCCGATGGTGCTCGCCGCTGGCCACCGCCCGGGCCGCCGCTGCTGCAACCACGCCCGCAGCTTGCGCGGGCCCCAGTGCGAATGCTGGCCCCGCAGCGCGATGATCGCCTCGACCAGGTGGCTGGGCACGGCGTGGGGCTGCCGGTGCGGAGCATGCGAGCGCTCCGCCAGGCCCGGCGGCCCCTCGGTCCGATACCGCGCCAGCCACTTGTGGCCCGTCTTGCGACTCACCCCAAACCGCCGGCACAGCACGCTCATCGCCTCGTCGCCCACCAAACATGCCGCGAGGAATTGCGTTCGCTCGTCCATGAGACAGGTTGCCCTCCACGGCATCGGCAAGGATCCTCCCTTACCGGCCAGTTCAACCTGTTACCCATCAGCCCGGATCAATCTGTTACCCATCAGCCCGGCTGTACACAGCAATTCGACCGCTGGCGGCTTGCTCGCCCCACTCCGAACGAGCGCGGCGACATCGGCTCGCCATGAAGCGCGGGCGCGAGGCACAGCCTGCCGCCAGGCCCGCGCCAACGTGGGCCCGACGAGGGCGTCCGGTCCGTGAGAGGCGGAGATCTAGGCGAGGCGGGTGAGGTCGAAGCGGGCTTTCGCGGTGTTGAGGGGGGACCAGAGGTCGCCGAGCTTCTTGAGGCGGGCGGGGAGGTTGTCGATGCGGAAGTCGTCGATCTCGCAGCCGCGGGCGACCTCGTCCCAGGTGACAGGTGTCGAGACGGTGGCGCGGGGCCGCGGGCGCACAGAGTAGACGGAGGCGAGCGTGCGGCCCCAGGCGTTCTGGTTGTAGTCGACGAGGACGCGGCCCTGCGGGCGGGCGGCCTTCTTGTACACGGCGGTCAGCAACCGCCCATGGCGACGGGCCACGTCGAGCGCGATGGTCTTGCTGACCTCCCACACCTGCGTCTGGGTCGGGCCGCGGACGATCGGCACGTACACGTGCAGGCCGCGGGAGCCGGTAGTCTTGACCCAGGTCGGCATGCCGAGCGCCCGCAGCGTCTCGTTCACGACGCCGGCCGCCTCCCGCACCGTGGCGAAATCCACCTCGCCCACCGGGTCGAGGTCGAAGTGCAGGTAGTCGGGCCGGTCCACGTCGTCGCAGCGGGCGTACCACTGGTTGAGGTCGATGCAGCCGAGGTTGATGCACCACAGCAGGGCGGCGAGGTCGTCGACGACCGGGAAGTCGATGACGCTGCCGGAGGCGTGCTCGATCGCGCAGGTGGTGAGCCACTCCGGCCGCGCCGAGGGCGCGCGCTTCATGAAGAAGAAGTCGCCGGTGGCACCGTTGGGGTAGCGCTTCATCACCATCGCCCGGTCGCGCAGGTGGGGCAGCAGCGCGGGGGCGACGGCGGCGTAGTACTGCAGGAGGTCCCGCTTGGTCCCGCCGATCTCGGGAAAGAAGACCTTGTCGAGATTGGTCAGTCGCACCCGGCGGCCTCCCACGTCCAGCTCCACGTCGCCACGGGTGGCGGGGATGGCGAGCGTGGTGACCCGGCCGGGCGCCACGCCGGGCCGCCGCGTGGCGGGATGGCGGTCGCGGGTGGCCCGGGCTCGGGCCATCAGCGTACCGGTGCGAGCCGGGGCGGTCGGGCGCCGCGACGGATGGCACCGGCCACGGGCACGTAGTCGAGCTCGGCCCCGGCCCGCACCGCCCGCAGCAGCAGGCCGCCGCGGCTCATGTCGCCGCGGCCCACGAAGGCCGCCGGAAACGTCAGTCGCGGGCCGAAGACCTCCAGCAGCGCGGCCACGTACTTGTCGGAGGCGATCGAGCCGAGCAGCGTCACCGGCGCCTCGGGGCCGAGCGTGGCCGCGACCGCCCGCGCCGAGGCCAGCAGCGGGCGCAGGTATCGCGCGTTGCCGGCGTGGATGTCGACACGGGCGGAGGCGCGCAGGGTGGCGAGGGTGACGCGGTCGTCGGGCGGCCGCAGCCCGGCATCAGGAGTGATCACCAGGGGCACGCCGAACCGCTCGGCGTAGGCCAGCTTGCCCCGGAAGTACAGGCTCGACAGGAACGAGAACACCTCGCCCAGTGCCACCCCCTCGGCTGCCCGCAGCCGCCGGGCCAGGTCGAACGATGCGCCGGCGGCGAAGAGCAGGCTGGCGCGCTCACCGCCGCAGTTGGCGGGAGAGAGGAGGAATACGCGGGGCGGGCTCACGGGTCGCTGCAGTCCCGCATGTGCCCGCAGTTGGGACAGAGGATCTTGCACTGCCGCTCCTGCATCCGCTCCCCGCAGCGCTCGCACACGTGGACCCACTCGCGGGGGCCGGGGCGCCTCACCGTGGGGGGATTGCCGCTGGCGTTCGCCATGGCTGCCAGCGTGCCGCCGGGACGCCGCCCAAGTCAATGGCTGGCGCGCGAGCCACCAGGCCGTACACTCGGGGGAATGAGCGGCGAGTGGTCGGATCCAGAGTTCCTGCGGACGGTCTTCTCCGAGACCGAGATCGTCCGCAAGCCGATGAGCGGCATCATCAGCGGGTACCACGTGCTGCCCTACATCCTGGTGGCGCCCGAGCACGATCGGCCGGCCCGCTCCGTCGAGGTCCGGGGGAGGATCAAGGTCTCACCGCGCATGATCCTCGCCCCCGGCGGCGGCGACGGGCCGACCTACGGGGATCTGTTCGGCGAGCGCGAGTTGATGGACCAGCGGCTGGTGGCGCGCGTGTTCAGCTTCCGCTACGCCTCGAAGGTGCTGCTGGAGAGCGAGGACCTGGCCATCCGGCGCCACGAGCACGATCCGGCCCGGCACCTGGACCGGGTGCTCGACGAGCTGGCCCGGCGCGAGGTCATCGACACCGGGGTAATCGTCTCGCCCGACGCGCGGTTCTACCCGGTCTCTCTCGACCGCTTCATCCGCGAGATCCTCGACCAGGAATTTCGAGAGTAGCCAGCAGCGCGGTCAAGGTCACTGGATCGACCGGTTTCACCAGGACGTCGTCGAAGCCCGCGTCGGTCGCCCGCCGCCGGTCCTCGGGCTGGCCGTAGCCGGTCAGCGCGATCAGCAGCGGGCGGCGGGGGTCTCGGGCTCGCAGGCGGCGCGCGACCTCGTAGCCGTCGATGCCGGGCAGGCCGATGTCGACCAGCGCGATATCGGGGTCCTTGGTGCGGGCCAGCTCCAGCGCCGCCTGGCCCTCCTCGGCCGTCTCGACCTCGTGCCCCTCGAGCTCCAGCAATACTCGGAGGACGTCGCGCGCATCCGCGTTGTCCTCGACGATCAGGATCGATCGCCCGCTTGGTGGCATCGACGGCATGCATGCTCCTCGGCTGCGCGGCGGGTCGTGTGATTCGATCTGAGCCTACCATCGCCGACGGGGCCGCGCACCGACTCGTGGGGGCCACGGCCCGGGCGTGCCTTGACAGGTCGAAGGGCCGGATGCTACGAATTACGCGCAGTTATCGCCCGCGGGAGGACCTCCCATGACACTCAAGATGCTCGGAGCGCTCGGGCTTGCCGTCACCGTCGGCCTGACCAGCCTGCCGGCCGCCGCCCAGGGCCCGATCCGCATCGGCGCCTCCCTGTCGCTGACCGGCACCTACGCCAAGCCGGGGGGCTATCAGGCCGAGGGCTACAAGCTCTGCGAGCGAGGAGCTCAACGCCAAGGGCGGTCTGCTCGGCCGCAAGGTCGAGATGGTCGTGTACGACGACCAGTCCCAGCCCGCCACCGGCGTGCGCTTGTACGAGAAGCTCATCACCGAGGACAAGGTGGACGCGGTGATGGGGCCGTACTCCTCGGCGATCAGCGAGGCGGTCGCCAACGTCACCGAGAAGTACAAGAAGGTGATGGTGGCCCCGCTGGCCGCGACCACGTCGATCTTCAAGAAGGGCCGCAAGTACGCCTTCATGGTCATCTCGCCGGCCGAGGTCTACCTGGAGGGTCTCGTCGACATCGCGGCCAAGCGGAAGCTCAAGACGATCGCGATCATCAACGAGGACACGCTCTTCCCCAAGGCGTCCGCGCAGGGCACCGAGGAGCTGGCCAAGAAGGCGGGCCTCCAGGTGGTCTTCAAGGAGGCCTACCCCAAGGGGCAACCAGGACTTCTCGGCGCTGCTCATCAAGCTCAAGGCCGCCAACCCCGACGTCCTCGCCGCCGCGACGTACTTCGACGACGCCGTGGCGCTCGCCCGGCAGATGAAGGAGCTCAACGTCAATCCGAAGATGACCGGGGTCACGGTCGGTGGCGACCTGCCGGAGTTCCAGGACCTGCTCAAGCAGACGGCCGAGTGCATCTACGGCGCCACCCAGTGGGAGGGCGCGCTGCCCTATCCCGGGCAGCCAAGGAGTTCTTCGCCGCCTACGTCAAGGAGTTCAAGCACGAGCCGAGCTATCACTCGGCGGCGGGCTACGCCGGCTGCATCCTGTACGGCGAGGCGGTGAAGAAGGCCGGCACGCTGGAGGCCGACAAGGTGCGCGACGCCCTGCTCGCGCTGAAGACGCGAACGATGTTCGGCGACTACAAGGTGGACCGGGACGGCTTCCAGACCGCTCACAAGATGGTCCTGCTCCAGTGGCAGGAGGGCAAGCGCGTCGTCGTGTGGCCGGACGACCTCGCGAACGGCAAGCCGCGGTTCCCGACGCCGTGACCGCCCGGCGCCCGCCGGGTCCGGCGCATGAGACGTCGCTGGCTGACGCCGGCGATGATCGGGCAGGTGCTGGTCTCCGGCGTGCTCGCCGGCGCGCTGTACGCGCTGGTGGCGCTGGGGCTGGCGCTGATCTTCGGCGTCATGCGGGTCATCAACATCGCCCACGGCCCGCTGCTCATGCTGGGCGCCTACGTCACCTACTTCCTGTACAGCCAGACGGGTTGAACCCGTTCCTGTCGGTGCCGGTGGCGATGGTCACTCCTGTTCGTCGTCGGCCTCCTGCTGCAGCGCACCCTCGTGTTCCGCGTGGTGGACGCCCCCGAGCTGTCCTCGCTTCTGCTGACCTTCGGCATCTCGATCGCGCTCGTGAACCTGGCCCAGCTCGCCTTCACCTCCGACCTGCGCACCATCGAGTACATCACCGGCTCCTGGATCGTCGGGGCCCTTCGCGCTGTCCAAGGCGCGGACGATCGCGTTCGTCTTCGCGGCGAGCCTGACGGCCCTGGCGCTTCATGTTCCTCCGGTCGACACGGCTCGGCAAGGCCATCCGGGCGACCTCGCAGAGCCGCGAGGTGGCCGATGGTGTGCGGCATCGACGTCAGCCGCATCCACCTGCTCACCTTCGGGTCTGGCCAGCGCGCTGGCCGCCGCCGGCGGCGCGCTGCTGGCGGTGATGGTCGCCATCCAGCCCGAGATGGGCGGCGTCTGGACGTTCAAGTCATTCCTCGTGATCGTGCTGGGCGGGGCCGGCAACTACCCGGGCGCGCTGCTGGGCGGCATGCTGCTGGGGCTGGTGGAGCAGCTCGCCTCGCTGTTCCTCACCACGCAGGTCCGAGGCGGTCGCCTACGTCCTGCTGGTCCTGGTCCTGCTCGTCCGGCCCAGCGGCCTGCTGGGCGGGCGCCAGACGTGATGCTGCCCCGCGCCGCATTCCTCATCGGACTGGTCGTGGTGGTGGTGGCGCTCGCGGTCTACCCGGTGTTTGGCCACCGGCTACGGCGTCCGGGCCGGGCTGCAGATGTTCATGTGGATCGCGCTGGCCGGGTCGTGGAACCTGATCTCCGGCCTCACGGGCTACGTCTCCTTCGGCCACGTGGCCTTCTTCGGCATCGGCGCCTACGCCGGCGCCATCCTCATCACGACGGCCGGCTGGGCGTGGCCGCTGGCCGCGCTGGCCGGCGGCGCCGCCGCCTGCCTGCTGGCCCTGCTGATCGGCTATCCGTGCCTGCGGCTCAAGGGGCCGTACTTCGCCATCGCCATGCTCGGGCTCAACGAGGTGCTGCGCGTGCTCGTCTCGTACTTCGAGGGATTGACCGGCGGCGGCAGCGGGCTCTCGCTGCCCACCCTGGACGCCTCCCGGGCTATCTACTACGTGATGGGAGGGCTGGCCGCGGCCGTCGTCGCCGCCACCTACCTGATCGTGACCTCGCGCTTCGGTCTGCGGCTGATGACGATCCGCGAGGACGAGGTGGCCGCCGAGGCGATGGGCATCGACACCTTCCGCTACAAGCTCTGCGCCTTCCTGCTCTCCGCCGCCGGGCCCGGCATCGTCGGCGGCGCTCACCGCGCGCGACCAGGGCTACATCGAGCCGATCAGCGTGTTCCCGCTGATCGTGACGATGACGATGATCGTGATGGCGCTCTTCGGCGGCAAGGGCACGGTGTGGGGGCCGGTGGTCGGCGCCGTCGTGCTGTTCGTGATCCAGGAGATCGTGTGGGCCCGCTATCCCCACGCCCACCCGCTCCTGTTCGGCGCCATCATCGTCGCCGTCGTGCTGCTGATGCCCCGCGGTGTCCTCGGCCTGCTGCAGCTCCGATACCGCCTGCCGCGGACCATCTGAGCCTCGACGATGGCGATCCTCGTCGTGGAGGGGATGCGAAAGAGCTTCGGCGGCGTGACGGCGATCAACGGGGTGTCGTTCGCGCTGGAGGCCGGGCGCATCTACGGGCTGATCGGGCCCAACGGCTCCGGCAAGACGACGCTGTTCAACTGCATCACCGGGCTCGAGCGGCGCGATGCAGGGCACGTCACCTTCAAGGGCGAGCGGATCGACACCTCAAGCCCTACCAGGTCGCCCATCGCGGCATCGGCCGCACCTTCCAGGTCATCCGGGTCTTTCCCGAGCTGACCGCGCTGGAGAATCTGCTGGTCGTCACCCGCGGCTCCCGCCCCGAGGCCGAGCGGCGCGGGCGCGGAGCTGCTGGAGTTCGTGAAGCTCGAGCGGCTGGCCGGCGAGTACGCCGGCAATCTCTCCTACGGCCAGCAGAAGCTCGTGGAGTTCGTGCGCGTGCTCATGACCGACCCCGCGCTGATCCTGCTCGACGAGCCGGCCGCCGGCGTGAACCGCACGCTGCTGAACGACCTGCTGGCCGCCGTCGCCCGCCTGCGCGACGAGGGGCGGACCATCCTGCTGGTCGAGCACGACATGAAAGTGGTCATGGGGCTCTGCGAGACGGTATTCGTCCTCGATCACGGGGAGAAGATCGCCGAGGGGCCGCCGGGCTGATCCAGGCCGACGAGCGCGTGATTGAGGCCTATTTTGGGAGATAACTCGGAGGGGGGCCGCGCCGGCGCATGCGTGGCGGCGTGGCTCGTGGTTGCCGGATGTGCGGGATGGGTGGGATGGATCGTCTGGCGGTCGTTGGCGTGGCCGCTGGTCCACGACGCGCCGCTGATGCACTACGTGGCGTGGCGGATCGGGGAGGGGGCGGTGCCGTACCGGGACGTGTTCGACATGAACTTTCCCGGGGTGTACGTGCTGCACCTGCTGGTCGTGCGCGTTCTGGGGACGGGGCGATCTGGCCTGGCGGCTCTTCGATCTCGCGTGGCTGGCGGTGCTGGCACTGGGCGCCGCGGCCTTCGCGGCGCCGTGGGGTCGGCTGGGCGCCGCGGCGGCGGCGCTGCTGTTCGTCGCTCTATCACCTGAGTGGGGGGCGCCTGGCAGGCCGGCCAGCGCGACTTCCTGCTGTGCCCGTTCCTGCTCGCGGGCGCGCTCGGCGTCGTGCGCTGGATCGAGTCCAGGCGGCCGCGGCGCCCTGGCCTGGGGCGGCGTGGCCCTCGGCGCCTCGATGACGATCAAGCCGCACACGGTGGTGCTCGTGGTCGCGCTCGCCCTGATGATCGCGCTGACGGCCTGGCGGGCCGGCCTCGGCGTGCTGGCGCCGCTCGCGTGCTTCGCGGCGGCCACTGCGGTCGCGCCGCTCGGGGTCGTCGTCTGGCTGAGCGTGGCCGGGGCCCTGCCGGCCTGGCGCGCGATCGTGTTCGAGTACCTGATCCCGCTGTACTCGCGCCTGGGTCGCACGGCCGAGTGGAACGTCTATCGGCCGCGTACGTGTGGATCCCCATCATGGCCGGCGCACTCGGCTCCCTGATCGGTGCGCTGGCCGGGCGACGCTTCGGACCGCGGCACGCGGTCGTGGGGCTGGGCGCGCTCTACGGCGTCGTGCACTTCGTGGTGACAGGGCAAGGGCTGGGAATACCACCTCTATCCGCTCGCGACGTTCGCGATCCTGCTCCTCGTGGCCGGGCTGCCGGGCACCGGGCGCCGCGGGTGGCCGACGGCGACGGCCGCGGCGCTCGGCGTGGTGCTGGCGTTCGTCCTCCTCGCCGACAAGGCGCTCGCCGTCAGCCCCGCCGGCTGGGAGCGCGCCAAGGCCGATGGCGCGCGGCGGCTGGCCGCCGAGATCGCGCCGATGCTGGCCCCCGGCGATACCGTGCAGGTGATGGACACGACGGCCGGCGGCATCCACGCGCTGCTGCGCCTGGGGGTCCGTCAGCCCACGCGCTTCCTCTACGACTTTCCCTTCTTCCACGACGTCGACCACCCGCGATCCGGGCGCTCCGGGCCGAGCTCGTACGAGACCTCGAGGCCCGGCCGCCCGCCGCTGATCGTGCTGTTCGAGCAGGGCTGGCCGGCCGGCGGCTACGAGCGGCTTCGCCGGCTTCCCCGGGCTGGCCGAGCGGCTGGTGCGGGTACGATACTCGTGCAGGCGGGCCCGGCTATCGGATCTCATGCAAGCGCCACCGTTCATAGCGGATCATCCGCGCGTACGACGATCCGATCGTTCGCGCCTACTGCTGGGGGCGCTTCGGCATCCTGCGCCAGCGCTTCCTGGACGAGATCGGCCAGTACCTGCCGGACGCGGGGCCGGTGCTGGACATGGGCTGCGGCTTCGGCCTCTTCTCGCTCTACTACGCGGCGTCGGGTCCGCGGCGCTATCGTCGGGGGCTGGACGTCAACGCGCGGCCGCATCGCGATGGCCCGGCGCGGCGGCGGCGCGGCTGGGCCTCGACAACGTCGCCTACGAGGTCGGCGACGCCCGGGACTTCAAGGGCGACGGCGAGGTCGAGCGCCGCCTACATGCTCGACATCGTCCACCACGTGCCGCCGGCCAGCGTGCCGCCGCTGCTGCGCGCAGCTGCGGCGCAAGCCTGCCGACCGGCGGCCGGCTGCTGGTCAAGGACGTGGACACCCGGCCGACCTACAAGCGATGGTTCACTGGTGCGCTCGACCGGGCGATGGCGCCCGCGACGCCGGTGCACTACTGGAGCGCCGAGGAGCTGACGCGGGCGCTGGAGGAGGCGGGGTTCGACGTACACCGGCACCTGATGGTCGACCTGCTGCCGTATCCCCACGTGCTGTACGTCTGCGAGGCGCGCGGCGTGAGCGGCGTCCCCCTGCTGCGTCGCCGAGTCGCTCACGGCCGGCTACGGCAAGATCGACATCCTGCACGAGGTCTCGCTCAAGGTGCGACGTGCGCGAGATCGTCAGCATCATCGGCCCCAACGGGGCCGGCAAGTCCACCGCGTTCAAGACGATCGTGGGCTTCCTGACGCCGCGCGGCCGGCCGGGTCGTCTTCGACGGCGAGGACATCACCGGCCTGCGGCCGGACATCGTGCTGCGCCGGGGGCTCGCCTACGTCCCCCAGGGCCGCATCGTCTTCCCGCAGATGACCGTGCTGGAGAACCTCGAGATGGGCGCCTACATCGAGCGCGATCCGGCCCGGGTGGCCGCCGCGCTCGAGCGAGTGTACGCGATGTTCCCCATCCTGGCCGAACGCCGCAAGCAGAAGCGCGGGGACGATGTCGGGCGGCGAGCAGCAGATGGTCGCGATCGCCCGCGCCCTGATGACCACGCCCCGGCTGATCCTGCTCGACGAGCCCTCGCTCGGCCTCTCGCCCAAGTTCGTCACGCTGATCTTCGAGAAGCTGGTCGAGCTGCGCCAGGCGGGGTACACCCTCATGGTGGTCGAGCAGAACGCCACCCGGGCGCTAGCCATCGCCGACCGCGGCTACGTGCTGGAGCTGGGCCGCAACCGGTTCGAGGGCGCCGGCCCGAGCTTGCTGGCCGATCCCGAGGTGAAGCGGCTGTACCTCGGCGGCTGAGCCCGCTCCGGAGGTCGTCGCTCAGCGGCGCGTGCGAGCGGCCAGCCAGTCGGCGACCCGCTCGCGCGCGCCGCGCACGTCGGCGGGCAGGCGGTGTCGCCACTTGCCCGCGAAGCGGGCCAGCGCCGCCCGCCGCTGGGCCAGGTCCTCGGGCGCGCGGACCGGAGCGGCCGTCCCGGTGCGAGTGCCGCCGCCGCGATGGACGAACGGCGCGTTCACCACCAGGCATCGGTAGCCCGCCTCGCGCACGGCGAACGACAGCTCGCGATCGTAGCCGTGAAAGAAGCCGTAGCCCTCATCGAATCCCCCGACCTGCTCCAGCACGGCCCGGCGCACGGTGAGACAGACGCCGTCGATCGCGGCCACCTCCACGCTGTCGCCCCGCAGGTTGGCGCTGCCGTCCAGCGTGTGGACGATCGTGCGGCCGACGTAACGGCCGTCACGACGCAGGCGCCGCACGCCGTAGAGTCCGGCCAGGCCGACGCCGGGCTCCTCCAGGGCCGCGCGCAGCCGAGCCAGCCAGCGCACGTCGCGCATCTCGGTGTCGTTGTGCAGGAAGCACAGCACGTCGCCGGCGGCGAGGGCGGCGCCCTGGTTGAGGGCGCGAATGAGTCCGACGTTGTCGGCGTTGCGGTGGTACCGGCAGCGGACGGGGAGGGCCGCGGTCCGGAAGTAGGCGTCGGTCCCGTCGGTAGAGGCGTTGTCGACGACGCACACCTCGAACGGCTCGCTGGTGCCGCGCAGGCTGTCGAGACAGGCGCGGGTGAGCGCCAGCTGGTTGTAGACCGGCAGGACCACGCTCACCGTCATCGAGCTTCGAACTCTATCACGCCGCTCCCCGGCGCATCTTGACGTCGACACCGCGGGGCCAGGATGAGGGCCCCGGCGATGGTCTTCGCTGAATCATGTCAATGCGTGTGGTCGCGATCGGTGCTTCCGCGGGCGGTGTGCCCGCCCTCCAGACCGTCCTGGCCGCGCTGCCCGGCGACTTCTGCGCAGCCGTCCTGGTCGTGCTGCACCTTCATCCCAGCATGCCCAGCCGCCTGGCCTGGCTCCTGGGCCGCCACACCGCGCTGCCGGTGCGGACCGCCGAGGCCGGCGACCTCATCGCGGGCGGAACGGTCTACGTCGCCGTGCCGGACCTGCACCTGATGATCGACGACGCCCGCGTCCGGCTCGTGCCCTCCGCCCCCGTTCACCACGTCCGCCCGTCGATCGACCTGCTCTTCGCCTCGCTGGCCCGCGGCTACGGCGCCGAGGCCACGGTCATCGTGCTGACCGGCACCGGCCTGGACGGGGCGGCCGGCGTGATAGCCGTCAAGGCCGCCGGCGGCACCACGATTGCCCAGGATCCCGGGGAGGCGGCGTTCCCCGGGATGCCGGCGGCGGCGGTGGCCACGGGCTGTGTCGATCACGTCGTGCCCCTGGCCGGCGTCGTCCCGCTGCTGGTGCGCCTGGTCGGCCCCGCCGGAGAGAGGTCGGTCTGATGGACGTCGAGCCGACGCCGGCGTATGCCCGGCTGCTGGACAAGCTCAGCGCCGAGCATCACTTCGACTTTCGCCAGTACAAGATCGACTCGCTCGTGCGCCGTATCCAGGCCCGGATGTCACAGGTCGGCCTCGCTGACGTCGACGCCTACATCGCCCTGCTGGACCGACAGCCGGGAGAGGCCCAGTCGCTCTTCAACACGATCCTGATCAACGTCACCGCCTTCTTCCGTGACGCCGCCGCCTGGGAGGCGCTCTGCGAGCAGGTCTTGCCCCGCCTGCTGGCGACGGCGGAGTCGACCGGCGCCCTCCGCGTCTGGTCGGTCGGCTGCTCCACGGGGGAGGAGGCGTACTCGATGGCGATCCTGCTGGCCGACCGGCTGACCGGGGGCGGCCGCGCGACGGACGTGAAGATCTACGCCACCGACGTGGACGAGGACGCACTGACCATCGCTCGCCACGGGATCTACCGGCTGGATCAGCTCAAGGACGTTTCCCCCGACCGCGTCGAGCGCCACTTCACCCGCGAGGGCCAGCGCTACCGCTTCCGGCGCGACCTGCGCCGGTGGTGCATCTTCGGGCGGCACAACCTCGTGCAGGACCCGCCGCTGTCACGCATGGACCTCGTCATCTGCCGGAACGTCCTCATCTATTTCAAGAGCGGCCTGCAAGACCGGGTGATCCCCCGACTGCACTATGCCCTCCGCGACGACGGGTACCTCTTCCTGGGCCGGTCGGAGTCCCTGCTGGCCCGCTCGCGCTGGTTCACGCCGGTCGCCGCCAAGTGGCGGATCTTCCAGCGGTCGGCGCAGGCCCTGCCGCGGCCGGACGCGGCGTTGCTCCGTGCGGAGAGCGATTCCACAGCAGCCGGGATGAGTCGTGAACCCAGGACCGTGGAGGACAGCGGGAGAGTGGCGATGGAGCGTTTGGTGGAAACTCTGCCGCTGGCCGTGATGGTGGTGGACGAGGCGGATACGATCCGGGCCTGGAACCGGGCAGCGGCCACGCTGTTCGACGTCCCCATGGACAACGTGGTGGGCAAGAAGTTCCGCGACCTCGACATCAGCTATCGGGCCGAAGGGCTGCGGGCGCGAATCGAGGAGGTGAAGGCCTCCCGCAATGCCGTCCGCCTCGAGGACGTCGTGTTCACCCGGCGCTCCGGCGCCACCGTCCACGCCGAGATCTACGTCACGCCGCTGCTCGACGACCGCCAGCGGTTCATCGGTGTGATGGTTGCTGGCACCGATGTCACCGAGCAGGCCCAGCTGCGAGACCAGATGTCGCGCCTGGCCGAGCAGCACGCGACCGCCACCGAGGAGCTGCAATCGACGAACGAGGAGCTGGAGACGACCAACGAGGAGCTGCAATCCACCAACGAGGAGCTGGAGACGACCAACGAGGAGCTGCAATCCACCAACGAGGAGCTGCTGTCCACGGTGGAGGAGCTGCAGGCGGCCACCGCCGAGACGCAGCGCCTGGCCCTATACCACGCCTCCGTCGTGAACAGCGTGGATCAGCCGGTCTTCGTGCTCGACTACGCGTTTCGCGTGACGTCATGGAACCCGGCGGCCGAGCAGCAGTGGAAACTGGCGGCGGTCCAGGCCGTCGGTCGGGACTTCTTCGCCCTCGCAATCAGCGGGATCAGCGGCGACGTCGGCGACGCCATCCGTCGCATCCAGGGAGGCGAGGCCGCCAGCATGCTCGAGGTCCCGTTCACCCCGCCGGGCCGGGGCCGGCCGTCGTCGCTACGGCTGCTTCCTTTGCACGACGCTCAGGGCCGGCTCATGGGCGTCGTCGGGCTGGGGCCCGGTCCGGAGAGGCCCGCGCAGTCCTGACGCACCCTTCAAGGGCGGGTGGGGCGCCCCTCACGCAGCAGGGGCTCGAGGTCCTCGACCCCGACCGGCTTGACGAGATGGACGTCGAAGCCGGCAGCCAGGGCCTGCTGACGGTCGCTGGGCTGGCCGTAGCCGGTCAGCGCGACCAGCGTCACCCGATCACCGAGCGCGGCCCGAATCCGTAGCGCCACCTCGTAGCCGCTCACGCCGGGCAGTCCGATGTCGATGAGGACGATCTCCGGTCGGTGGAGCAGTGCCATCTCGATCCCGCGGGCGCCGTCCTCGCACGCGAGCACCCGGTGGCCCTCGAGCGAGAGAGCGGTCTGTAGCATCTCGCGAGCATCGGCGTTGTCCTCCACGATCAGCACGTGCCGGGGGCCGGCGTGAGGGTGCTCGGCCGGGGTCAGCGGGGCCGCGGCCGGCCCCGTCAACGGCAGTCGGACGACGAACTCGCTCCCGTGGCCGGGGCCGGCGCTGTGGGCCGTGACCGTACCGCCGTGTAGCTCGACCAGGCTGCGCACGAGGGTGAGGCCGATGCCGAGCCCGCCCTGCGATCGGGCCAGCGTGGGATCGACCTGGGTGAAGAGATCGAAGATGCGCTCGAGCATGTGGGCAGGAATCCCGACGCCGGAGTCGCGGACGCGCAGGACGCGCCGTCGGTCCCTCGCGCTCTACGTGATCGCGATGCGGCCGCCGGGCGGCGTGTACTTCGCCGCGTTGGTGAGAAGGTTGGCGACGATCTGGGCCAGCCGGACGGGGTCGGCCTCGACCGGCACCGCCTCTGACGCCGCCGGACCCGAGATTTCCAGGTGCCGGGCGTCGATCAGCGGACGGGTGGTCTCCATCACCTCGGCGACGATCGAGGCGAGGTCGACGGGGCGGCGGCGTAGCTCGATCCGCCCCCGCGTGATGCGGGAGACGTCGAGCAGGTCGTCAAGCAGCCGCGCCTGGTGGCGCGACCTGGCGCTCGATGACCTCGCCCGCCCGCTGTACGGCGACCGGATCGTTGGGTCGGATCGCGAGGATGTGCGTCGCGCTCAGGATCGGCGCCAGTGGATTGCGCAGCTCGTGGGCCAGCATCGCGAGGAAGTCGTCCTTGTTGCGAATGGCTTCCTGGGCGCTCTGCAGCTCGTCGAGCCGCGATTGCAGCTCGACGTTGGCCTCGTGCAGCTCCTCGTTGGCTACCCGCAGCTCCTCGTTGGTCTGCTCCATCTGCTCGGAGGTGGCGTGCAGGTCGTCGGTGACGAGCGCGAGCTGAGAGCGCAGCGTCTCCACCTCGCCCCGGTCCTCGACGGCGACGACGACGCCGAGCAGATCGGCGCCGACGCGGAGTGGCCAGACGCTGAAGTGCAAGCGCCGGTCTGGGCCGTTCACGGAGGGCTGGTTCTCGATCGGATCCTGGCCCGCCTTCACCCGCTCGACGGCCGCCCGGAGGCCGGCGATCTGGTAGCTGATCGGTAGCTCCTTGAAGCGGAGTTCGTTCCGGGTGGCGTGGGGGACGGCGATGAGCGAAGCGGCCGCCGGGTTCCGAGCGAGGACGACGTCGTCGTTGCTGACCACGAACGCTGGCATCGGCAGCCCCTGGAGGGCGCCTTCGAGAAGCGACCGGTCCCGCAACGCGTCTGACAGCCCCATACCACTAGCCGTAGCAGATAATGGGCCACGTAAAACCTGCTCAGCGCTTGAACCGAATATTCCCGGCCCGATGCAGAGGCCGCTGGCGGGAGGGTTGCAATGTGAACGGGAATGGCTGAGTTCGAGCCTGTCCGCGCGCTGCCGAGCGTCGGGCCCCGGCCGGCTCTCACCGGTGTGGCTCGTCCGGATTGCGGAGGCTCCCTGACCGTGCGCGCCGAGGGTGACGCCGGGTACCTGAGCTTCCGCTGCCGGATCGGTCACGCTTTCGCGCTGGAAAGCCTCCTTGCCGCAAAGGAGGAAGTGCTCGAGCGGTGCCTGTGGGTCGCGGTCACCCGACTCGAGGAGCTGCGAGCCCTCGGGCGGGACTTGCGTCAGCTCGGAGATCCGTATCGCACGCCCTGTCTTCCCGATGAGCTCGACGAGCGGATCACCCGGCTGGAAGCAGACGCCGAGACACTCCGTCGGGTGGCCGTGGGCAACCGCCCCTTGGCCCTGGGCGTGGACACCGGAGCCGATCCGGACATGCTGAACGTCGCCCGGATCCGTAGGGACGTCGGTCGTGCTCGGGGCATCAGCCGGTGGGATCGAGGCGCTGGTGGCACTGTTTGCGCGGCTGCCGTCCGACCTCCAGGCCGCGCTCGCCGTCGTGCTGCACCGCAGCCGCACGTTCGAGGGACGGCTGGAGGAGGTGCTCGGCCGCGAGCGGCGCTACCGGTACGGGAAGCCCACGAGGGGGACCGACTGAGTCCGGGCGCGATCTACGTCGCCCCGCGCGATCGTCACCTCCTCGTCGAGGAGGGCGCCTGCGCCTCAGCGGCGGCCCGCGCGAGCATCACACGCGTCCGGCCGTCGATCCTTGTTCGTGAGCGCGGCGCGGCTACGGGCCAGGGTGGTCGGCGTCGTGCTGAGCGGCACCGGGGTCGACGGCGTGCGCGGCCTCATCGCCGTCAAGACCGGCGGAGGGCTCTCGCTCGTTCAGGATCCGCAGGAAGCGCGCCACGCGACCATGCCGGTGAACGCATCACACGCGATGGGGTCGATGCGGCGCTGTCGGGCGAGCAGCGGGCGGAGGTGTTGCCGGCGCTGGCGAACGGGGAAGCGGTGGAAATGCGAGCGGGGCTACGGAGTGCTCCGTAGCCCCGCCGTCGAGTGGTTGGTGGAGCTGAGGGGAGTCGAACCCCTGACCCCAAGACTGCCAGCCTTGTGCTCTCCCAACTGAGCTACAGCCCCACGTAACTCGCCACGCTACCGGCCCGTCCTTGACTTGTCAAGGAACCGGGGTGGGCAATGGGGTAGGTGGCCCCGGGAATGCTCTCAGCCCTGGGTAGCGAGAGGATGTGATCTATGACCGAGAAGAGCCCACGATCGCCCCATCATCTGCGGCTGAGCTCGGAGGCGATGTCCGCCGCCCAGCGCCTGGCCGAGCTGGCGGGGGTGCCGGTGCCGGAGCTTCTGGAGATCGTTCTCCTCGAACTCGTCGCCTCAGGCGACCGCGTCAAGGCCCGGGGTCAGGGAAAACGTCCACGAGCGAAGGCTTTTGCAGATCGCGGCCCCGCCCGCGTCATCCCGATCAAGCGTCCGCGGGTGGCCGGACCCGGGGCCGCTGCACCGAGTCGTCGCACTCGGCCGGCGTTCCGAGCCGGCGCGCGCGCCAGCGGGGGCGGCCTGCCGGGCGAGAGCCGATGTCCGGATACGGTGTCGAGAACTCCGGGCGGGGGCGGACGGTCGCCTGGCGAAGGAACTTCCGGGGCACGGTAGTGCCGTGCACAGGGGGCGGCAGATCTTGAGCTGAGGCGAAGATGGTGGGGGCGAGGGGACTTGAACCCCTACGCCCTTGCGGGCAGCGGATTTTGAGTCCGCCGTGTAAGCCATTCCACCACGCCCCCGTCCGTAAGAATACCCGATGGCCTGGCGAATCGAAATGGTGCGGCCTCGCGCCGACCGCGAGGCGCGCGAGGAGGTCCTCCGGATGCGAGACGCGTTCCGCATCTTCTCCCACCGCACGGCGGAGTGGGTGGGCACCCCGTCGGCCTTCATGGGGGCCGTGGCCCTCATCGTCGTGTGGGCAGCCACCGGTCCCCTGTTCGGCTACTCCGATACGTGGCAGCTGGTCGTCAACACCGCCACCACGATCGTGACCTTCCTGATGGTGTTCTTGATCCAGAACACGCAGAACCGCGATGCCCGCGCGATCCACCTCAAGCTCGACGAGCTGCTGCGGGGGGTGACGGGGGCCCGGACCGCGATGGTCGCCCTCGAGAACTCCACCGACGACGAGCTGGCCGAGCTGCAGGCGGAGTTCGATCGGCTGCATCAGCGGCTGGCCGGCCGGGCGCTGCCGCCCACCGATGAGGCGCCGGGATCTATGCCACAATAGCGGCAATCCTCGCGAGGTGCGGCATGGGTGAGCGGTCGTTCGCAGAAGACGTCAAGCAGCTCGGCTACGGCGCCGGCGACATCCTGCGCGGCGAGGGCATTCTCGCCATCACCAAGGCGCTCCTGCAGTCGGGGGTGTCGTACGTCGGCGGCTATCCGGGCTCTCCGATCTCGCACCTGCTCGACGTCCTCGCCGACGCCAACGAGTCGCTGCTCAAGCCGATGGGCATCTACTACGAGCTGTCGGGCAGCGAGGCGGCGGCGGCGGCGCTGCTCGGCGCCTCGATCAACTACCCGATGCGCGGCGCCGTCACCTGGAAGTCGGTGGTGGGCACCAACGTCGCCTCCGACGCGCTGTCCCACGTGGCCTCGGCCGGCGTGAAGGGCGGCTCTCTCATCGTCATCGGCGAGGACTACGGAGAAGGTGCCTCGATCCTGCAGGAGCGCACGCACGCCGCCGCCCTGAAGTCGTCGGTGCCCCTGCTCGACCCCCGCAACAGCCTGGAGTCGTTCGCCCGCTTCGTCGAGGAGGGATTCGGCCTCTCGGAGGCGTGCAACGAGCCGGTGCTCTTCTCCATCCGCATCCGGGCCTGCCACATGCGGGGCACGCTCGTGTGCAAGGACAACGTCCGCCCCCGGATCAGCATGCGAACACCGCTCGGCGACCCATCGTTCAGCCTGGAGCGGATCAACCTGCCGCCGTTCACCTACGCGATGGAGGCCCGGAAGTTCACCGAGCGGTTGCCGGCCGCCCAGCGCTACATCGTCGAGCACGGTCTCAACGAGCACCGGCCGGGGACGGAGTCCCAGATCGGCATCGTCATGCAGGGCGGGCTGTGGAACACGGTGGCCCGCGGCCTCGAGGTGCTGGGGCTGGCCGACGTCCGCGGGCGGAGCCCGATCCCGATGCTCATCCTCAACGCCCTGCACCCGCTGGTGCCCGAGGAGCTGATCGGCTTCCTGCGCGGCAAGGCGCACGTGTTCGTGGTCGAGGAGGGCATGCCCAACTTCATCGAGCGCGAGCTGAAGGCGCTGGCCCACGACGCCCGGCTCGACGTCGAGATCCACGGCAAGGATCTCCTGTCGCCGCACGGCGAGTACGTGCCGGCCCTGGTCATCGGCGGCCTCCGCAAGTTCCTGAACGTCGCGCCGCCGAGCGCGACCTCGCTCACCGCGATCGAGGACCGCTACGCCGCGCTCACCGCCCACGCCGAGCGGGCCCGGGCGGCCCTGCCCCAGCCGATCGACAAGCGGCCACCCTCGTTCTGCACCGGCTGCCCCGAGCGACCGGTGTTCAGCGCGATGAAGATCCTCCGCACCAAGGACCCCGCCATCGGCGACACCCACGTGGCGGCCGACATCGGGTGCACGACCTTCTCGACGCAGGCGCCGTTCAACGTCGGCAACTCCGTGCTCGGCTACGGCATGGGGCTGGCGTCGGCGGGGGCGGTGGCGCCGAACTTCGGCAAGCGCGTGGTCTCGGTGATGGGCGACGGTGGCTTCTGGCACAACGGCCTCACCAACGGCGTGGCCAGCGCCGTCTACAACAAGCAGGACTCGGTGCTGGTGATCGTGGACAACAAGTTCACCTCGGCCACCGGCCAGCACCACAACCCGTCGACCGGCACCAACGCCCGCCACGAGCCGACCGGCATGACGATCCCCCAGGCGCTGCGGGGCGTCGGCGTGAAGTGGATCAAGACGATCGATTCCTACGACATCGTCAACACCATGCGGACGCTGCGGGAGGCGCTGACCACGCGGGTGCCCGGGTTGAAGGTCATCATCGCCCAGGGCGAGTGCATGCTGGAGCGCCAGCGCCGCCTCAAGCCGCTCGTCCGTCAGCAGGCCGCGGCCGGGAAGACGGTGGTGCAGCCCCGCTTCGGCGTCGATCCCGACGTGTGCACGGGCGACCACTCCTGCATGCGACTCAACGGCTGCCCCTCGCTCACGCTGCGCGAGAGCCCCGACCCGCTGCGCGAGGATCCCATCGCCCACGTCGACGCCTCCTGCGTCGGCTGCGGGGTCTGCGGCGAGGTCGCGCACGCCGCCGTGCTGTGCCCGTCCTTCTACGAGGTGAAGGTCATCACGAATCCGAGCCGGTGGACGCGCTGGCTCTCCCGCGTGCGAGCGGCCGTGATCAGCCGACTCGCCGGCGCGTGAGCGACCCCCGGATCCTCTCGGTGCTCGTGCCCGCCGTCGGCGGGCAGGGCGGCGGCGTGCTCTCGGAGTGGATCGTGGACGCCGGGCTGCTCGACGGCTATCCGGTCCACGGCACCTCGATCCCCGGCGTGGCCCAGCGCACGGGCTCCACGACGTACTACGTCGAGCTCGCCACCGAGCGCGGGCGCCGACGACCTCGTCTTCTCCCTCTACCCCGTCCCCGGCGCCCTCGACGTGCTGCTGGCCCCCGAGTTCATGGAGGTCGGGCGGATGATCGAGCTGGGTTTCGTGTCGCCGGTCCGCACGACCGTGATCGCTTCCACGCACCGCCTGCTCTCGATCCACGAGAAGATCGCCACCGGCCGGGCCATCTATCCGCAGGAGGGGTTGCGGCGCGCCGCCGAGAGCGCCGCTCGTCGGCTCGTGGCGTTCGACGCGCTGGCCCTGGCCCGGCAGCACGGCACCGAGGCGAATGCGGTCCTGCTGGGGGCGCTGGCCGGCGCCGGCGTGCTGCCGATCGCGGAGTCGGCGTTTCGGCAGGCGATCGAGCGCAAGGGCGTCGCGGTCAAATCCAACCTCGCCGGATTCGAGCTCGGGCTTCAGCTCGGGCGCTCGGGCGGTGCCGCGGGCACGGACTCGGGCGAGGCTCCTTCGCTCGATACCCCACTCGCTCTGGGAGCCTCGCCCGAGTCCGTGCCCGCTGACATCCGAACCGCCGTCGAGCAGATGCCCGTGGCAATTCGCGAGGTCGTCTTTCGCGGCGTGCATCGACTCATCGACTATCAGGACGCGGACTATGCCCGCCAGTACCTTCGCTCGCTGGGGCCGTTCGTCCCACCGGCGCCGGCCTCGGCGGTGGGGATCGAGCTGGCGGAGGCGGTGGGGCGGTACCTGGCGTTGTGGATGAGCTACGAGGATGCGGTGAGGGTGGCGGAGCTGAAGACCCGGGGGACGCGCTTCGCACGGATCCGGGAGTCGGTGAAGGCCGGGGACGGCGAGATCGTCATCACCGACTACCTGAAGCCGGACCTGGACGAGATCTGGGGCGTGCTGCCGGACCGGCTGGTTCGCCCGCTGGCGCGGTGGGCCGAGCGGCGGTGGCCGCACGGGCGCCCCACCGTGGGCCAGCACGTCCGCATCACCACCATCACGGGATTCCTGCGCGTCTGGCTGCTCGCCCGCCTCAAGCCGTTCCGCCGCGTCTCCTATCGCGCGCGCGAGGAGCATGCGCGGATCGACCGCTGGCTGGAGGCCGTGCGGACCGGCCGGGAGCACGATCTCGCGCTCGCCGTCGAGGTCGCGCGCGCCGCCCAGCTCGTGAAGGGCTACGGCGACGTGCGGCGGCGCATGACGGCCTTGCACGAGCAGCTGGTTGCCGCCACGCTGCGCGCGGCCCGGCTCGAGGCGGGACGGGGCGAGGGCTTCGCGGTCTCGACCGCGCTGGCGGCGCGGCTGCGCGCGCTGGTGCTGGCCGGCCCCGACGGCGAGGCGCAGGTGCCGGCGGTGGCGGCGGCGGCGCTGGCCCGGCTGGAGGCCGGCGACGCCCGCGGCGCCCTGGAGCCGATCAGCGCCCGCTGACCCGGTGCAGGCTCACGCGCTGGACGTCGAGCTCGAGTCCCAGCCGATCCAGAGCGCGGCAGGGATCCCCGGCCCGTTCGCGGTCCAGCGGCAGCGGCGTCCGCGTCGCGATCTCCCGCATCCGGTAGGTGCAGGCCAGGCTCTGCCACGCCCGGGCCTGCTGGCGCTGCTCGTAGGCCCACGTCATCGGCAGCACGATGAGGCCAACGACGATGCTGGCGCCGAGCATCCTGAGGACGGCTTCCACTTCGGGCCGGAAGAACCGCATGACCAACGTGCCTCCCGCCCGGGAGGGAGCATTTCCGCTGCCACGGCGCCCGCACGACAAGCGCGCGTCCCGTCACGCGGCGGGGCCGGCGAGGCTGGGGAAAACCGACAGCTGGGGAGGCAACCCCCTCGCCAGACTATCCAACTTCTTTCCCGGGTGGGGGGGCCGGCGTCAGGAGCGCTGCAGGCGCTGGACGATGTCGCTGAGCCGGCGGGCCTCGCTGTTGGCGAGGTGGACGAAGGAGAACGCGGCGCCGTCACGGTCGACCCGGACGACGAGCGAGATGACCTCGACCGGGGAGGCGCCGTCGGGCGGAGTGAAGAGCAGCTTCACCGCGGCCCCCTCGACCAGAAGGGCGCTCGAGCGGACCCTCATGCCGGTGGCCGAGAGCTCGGTGCAGACGCCGTCCCAGGCCGTGCCCTTGTACTCCACGATGCGGACCCGGAACCCGGTCGGAGCCCGGAGCCCCCGCCGCCGCTCGTGCCGGGCGCTCTCGGACCGCCGGCGGGTGAGCGCGTGCGGCTCCAGGTACGTGAGGACCTGGTTGAGGCGGTCCAGCGGCACCGGCTTGCCCACGAAGTCGAGGGCGCCCAGCCGCAGGCACTCCCGGGCCTGGCTCTCGGTGGCGACACCCGAGATGGCAACGATAGGTAGGGCCGCGTCGCGCACCGGGCGCAGCTGCAGGAAGTCGAGGCCGCTCATCCCGGGAAGATTGATGTCGAGGATGATGGCATCGGGCCGCTGCTACCTCGAGGGTTCCGAGGGCGGCTTCCGCACTGCGCACGATGATCGCGTCGTGACCGAGCTCGGCGAGAAAGTCGCGGAAAACCTCGCCGAGAGGCACCTCATCCTCGACGACGAGCACGCGCATGATCTGGGGCCGAGTCTAGCACGGGGCCCCGCGCCTCCGTCGTCCCGAAGAAGGCGTGCCAGAAGCTGCGGGCGACGGCGGGGGGAGGGCTCTCGCCGAGCAGGCGGGCGGCGTCGAACCCGTGGAGAGCACGATAGGTGAAGCTGTAGAAGAGTACGATCGAGTGCGGCGTGTAGCGGCCGTTGTAGACCAGGTCGAGGGTCAGGTGCATGAGCCCACCGGCCACGTAGCCGACCAGCCACGGCTCCCCGAGCGTCCACGCCAGCGCAACCAGCACCGCGAACAGCTCCCAGGAGTGCAGGGCGAGGACGGTGCGGCGAACCCGTCCCTCTGTGTAGTGGCGCAGGAAGGTGCCGGGCCGCAGGTCGCGTCCACCCTCGACCAGGACGTAGTCGACGGCGTGGTCGACGTCGATCAGGAAGCCGCCGGCGGCCAGGCCGGCCATCAAGGCCCACTGTTGATGCGCTGCCGCCACGGTGCAGACCGCCGCCGTCGTCACCAGGTGTCCGCCGGGACTCATATCGGCCTCGCGATGCGCAAGCCTCGTGCCCGCCCTCGAGAGCCCCCCTGGCGCGGGCTTCAGGCACCCGTCGGGCGGC
This sequence comes from uncultured Candidatus Rokubacteria bacterium, assembly GCA_963827505.1. Taxonomy (GTDB): domain Bacteria; phylum Methylomirabilota; class Methylomirabilia; order Rokubacteriales; family CSP1-6; genus AR5. Next base: position 1,463,549 of record CAWHBD010000003.1, read on the forward strand.
AGTGAGCCGGGCGGCTCCTCACATTGGGCCAGACGCCTGCAGGCAACGCGGGCGGTCTGACCACGCATGCTATACTCCCGTCTTGGGCCACCCGAAACCAAGCGAAAACAGGAGGAGAAATCCGTGTCGGGGTACATGCCCGTCGCCATCTTCACCGCGCTGATCGTCGGCTTCGGCGTGGTGTCGCTCGCGGCGGCGTGGCTGCTGCGCCCCTCGCGGCCCGACGCGGTCAAGCTCGCCAACTACGAGTGCGGGGCGGAGCCGATCGGCCCAGCCTGGGTGCAGTTCCCGGTCGGGTTCTACCTGGTGGCGCTGGTCTTCATCGTCTTCGACGCGCTGGCGGTCTTCCTCTTCCCGTGGGCGCTGGTGCTGCGCGCCGGCGGTCTCCCCGCGTTCCTGGTGATGGCGGTCTTCATCGCGATCGTCGGCCTGGGCTGGCTGTACGCGTACCGGGAGGGCGTGCTCGAGTGGAAGTGAAGCCGCCGATTCCCCAGGTGCCGCCGGCCGTCTGGAGCGACTTCAAGGACCTTCAGGAGTGGGAGAAGTACCACCAGGAGCGCACCGGCAACGACCGGTCCTCGGAGGCGCTCACCTCGATCGCCGACGCCATCCACCACATGCCGGGCGGCTGGATCGTCACCACGGGAACCGACAAGATCTTCAACTGGGCGCGCAAGTCGTCGATCTGGCCGGTGACCTTTGGCCTGGCCTGCTGCGCGATCGAGATGATGGCGACCTTCGCCTCGCGCTTCGACGTCGAGCGCTTCGGCATGGTGCCGTGGGCCTCGCCCCGCCATTCCGACCTCATGATCGTGTCGGGGACGGTGACCATCAAGATGGCGCCGATGCTCAAGCGCATCTATGACCAGATGCCCGACCCCAAGTGGGTGGTCTCGATGGGCTCGTGCGCCAACTCGGGCGGGCCCTTCCGGCACGGCTATCACGTGGTCAAGGGCGTGGACCGGGTCGTGCCGGTCGACGTCTACGTGCCCGGCTGCCCGCCGACGCCCGATTCCCTCATGTACGGCCTGCTGAGGCTGCAGGAGCAGGTGGCCCACTTCAGCCAGACCGGCACTCGTCCCTCCCCGACCGAACCGGCGTGACCGCGCTCACGGCGGCCGCGGCGGCGTCGCGCATCCAGGAGCGGTTCGGCGTCGAGGCCGCCGTCGAGGGCGGCCTGCTGTCGGTGCCGCTGCCGCTCGAACGCTGGCAGGAGTGTGCGCGGTTCGCCAAGGACACGCTCGGGTGCCGCTACTTCAACTGGCTGACCGCGGTGGACTGGAAGGAGCAGGGGCTGGAAGTGCTGGCCCGCCTCGACAACCTCGACGCGCGCGTGGCCGTGACCCTGCGCACCCGCCTCGCGGCCGGCGCGACGCGCTGCCCGACGCTGACCGGCGTCTTCCGGGGCGCCGGCTGGATGGAGCGCGAGTGCTTCGACATGTTCGGGGTGGTGTTCGAGGGCCACCCGGATCTGCGGCGGATCCTGCTCGGTGACGACTGGGAAGGCCATCCGCTGCGCAAGGACTACGCGGTCGATACACCCCAGGCACCGTACCGGTGATACGGCGGAGGAGCCCCCGATGATCTACGAGCTGCGCACGTACACGTTCCAGCCCGGCAAGCAGGGCGAGTACCTGAAGCTGAACGCCGAGGTCGGCCGCAAGGTCCGCGGCGACAAGTACGGCAAGTTCGAGGGCGGGTGGACCACCGAGTTCGGGATGCTGAACCAGTACGTTCACCTGTGGGCCTATCCCGACCTGAACGAGCGTGAGCGGCTGCGCGGCGAGCTGGCCAAGAACGAGGAGTGGACCAAGGGCTACGTACCCCAGATCCGGCCCCTGCTCATGGCCCAGGAGAACAAGATCCTGTCGCCGGTGACCGCCTTCAAGCCACCGACGGACAGCGGCAACCTCTACGAGCTGCGCTGGTACCGCGCCCAGGTCGGCCGCCTCGGCGAGTGGCTGAATCTCGCCAAGGGGGTGCTGCCGAGCCGCGAGAAGTACTCGCGCAACGTCTGCTACTGGCAGACCGAGGCCGGCCAGCTCAACGAGGCCGTGCACCTGTGGGTCTACAAGGATCTCAACGAGCGCGCCGCCGCCCGCGCCAAGGCGCTGGGGGACCCCGAGTGGCAGGCCTTCCTGGGCAAGGCGCTGCCGCTGCTGGTCTCCATGCAGTCGACCGTGCTCGTCCCGACGCCTGTCTCCCCGATGAAGTAGCCGGGGGATGACCGAGACGTCCGCGCGGCAAGTCGTCGAGATCGGGTACGGCGGCAGCGAGCGCCTCGTGATGAACATGGGGCCGCAGCACCCGTCCGCCCACGGCGTCTTCCGCGCGATCCTGACGCTGGAGGGCGAGACGGTCGTGGCCGTGGACGCGGTCATCGGCTACCTCCACCGGTGTCACGAGAAGCTCGCCGAGACGCTGACCTACGTGCAGTACCCGTCGATCGCGTCCAAGACCGACTACGTCGCGGCCATGACGGCGGAGCTGGCCTACGTCGCCGCCGTGGAGAAGGTCGGCAAGATCGACGTGCCCCGGCGCGCCCAGTATCTGCGCGTGCTGGCCGCCGAGCTGCAACGCATCGCCTCGCACTGCCTGTGGCTCGGGACCTGGTGCATGGATATGGGCGGCGCCCTCGGCGGCGGCGCCACCGTGTTCCTCTACGCCATCCGGGAGCGCGAGCTGATCCTCGACCTGTTCGAATCGCTCACCGGCGCCCGTCTGCTCTACGGCCTGCACCAGATCGGCGGGGTGCGCTACGACCTGCCGGAGGGGTGGGCGGCCAAGTGCCGGGAGACGGTGGCGGTGGTCGAGCAGCGCCTCACCGAATACGAGGCGATGCTGGAGGACAACTCGTTCTTCCTGGTCCGCACGCAGGGTGTGGGCGTCATCTCGCGCGAGCTGGCCGAGGACGTCGGCGTGTGCGGGCCGCTGGCCCGCGGCTCCGGCATCGACTACGACCTGAGGCGGGCGGAGCCGTACGCGGCCTACGATGGAGCTCGACTTCAAGGTGCCGGTGGAGACGGCCGGCGACTGCTTCGCGCGCTACCGCGTGCGGATGGTCGAGTTCCGGGAGTCGATCAAGCTCGTGCGGCAGGTGCTCGACGGGCTGCCGGCCGGGCCCATCTCCTCGCGGCCGGGCGTGAAGTCGGTGGGGCAGGTGCGCATCCCCAAGGGCGAGGGCTACTCGCGCATCGAGGGCGCCCGCGGTGAGCTCGGCTGCTACCTGGTGGCCGATGGCGGGCCCAAGCCGTACCGCCTGAAGTGGCGCGGGGCCTCCTTCTCCAACCTGGCCGTGCTGCCCCACATCATCCCGGGCCACAAGATCGCCGACGTCGTCGCCATCATGGGCTCCGTCGACCCCGTCTTCGGTGAGGTGGACCGCTAGTGCCTCCGTATCTTCACCACGCGATCGCGGGCTTCATCGTCCTCAACGTGGTCGTCGGCCTCGTGACCTACGTCACCCTGCTCGAGCGCAAGTTCGCGGCGCGCATGCAGTCGCGCATCGGCCCCTACTACGTGGGGTGGCCGCACGGCTGGCTGCAGCCCATCGCGGATGCGCTCAAGCTCATGATGAAGGAGGACGTGGTCCCGACCGCGGCCGACCGCTGGGTCTACAACCTGGCGCCGATCGCCTTCCTGGTGCCGTGCGTGCTGATCTTCGCCACGATCCCGTTCGCGCCCGGCCTCGGCGTGGCCGACCTCAACATCGGCGTGCTGTTCTTCCTGGCCGTGTCGTCGCTGGAGATCGTCGGCCTGTTCATGGGTGGCTGGGGGTCGAACAACAAGTACGCGCTCCTCAGCGCCATGCGGGCGGTCAACCAGATCATCTCCTACGACCTGCCGTTCATCTTCGCCGCGATGGTGCCGGTGCTGCTGGCCGGCTCGCTGCAGATGTCGGCGATCGTCGCCGCCCAGGCCGGGTTCTGGTTCGTCTTCTACCCGGGGCTGGGCCAGCTGGCCTTCGTCGCCTTCCTCGTCGCCACGCTGGCCGCCGAGAACCGGGTGCCCTTCGACATCCTGGAGGCGGAATCCGAGCTGGTGGCCGGCTTTCGCGTCGAGTACAGCGGGATGAAGTTCGCGCTGATCCAGCTCGCCGAGTACGCGCACATGATCGGTACCTCGTTCCTGGGTGCGCTGCTCTTCCTGGGCGGTTGGCTGGGGCCGGGCTCCGAGCAGTGGCCCCTCCTCGGCGCGGTGTGGTTCCTGCTCAAGGCGATGGGCATCTTCCTGGTCGTCACCTGGGTGCGGTGGTCGTTCGTGCGGATCCGCGTGGACCAGATCCTGGCCATCTCCTGGAAGCTGCTGCTTCCCGCCACGCTCCTGCTGTTGATGGCCACCGCGCTGGTCGTGGCCCTGCAAGGCGTCCGTGCCGTCTAGCCTGTCCTTCTGGGGCGAGACCGGCCAGCTGGTGCGCGCCGTGGGCCGCGCGATGGGGGTGACGTTCCGCAATTTCTTCCGCACCCCGGTGACCGTGCAGTATCCGACGGTCAAGCGCGTCTATCCCGATCGCTTCCGCGGCATCCTGGCCCTGGCCTACGAGAAGGACACGGGCGAGGAGGACTGCATCGGCTGCCGGCTGTGCGAGTTCATCTGCCCCCCGCAAGTCATCAAGGTCGAGATGCTGAAGGCCGAGAAGCGGAACTACGCCAAGCGCTTCACCCTCGAGCTGTACTCGTGCGAGTTCTGCGAGCTGTGCGTGCAGGTGTGTCCGACCGACGCGATCATCATGCTGAAGACCTTCGACCTGGCCACGGCCGACCGCCGCGAGCTGCTCCTCGACAAGGACCGGCTGCACGCGCTCGGCCTGGCCCACGAGCCCTCGTGGGCGACCGGCAATCGCCTGCGCGACATGCAGGCGCCGCCCAAGCCGGCCAAGGCCGAGGCCAAGGGTGGCGGGAGCGCGGACGCCAAGGAGCCCACCGAGTGAACGCCGAGATGGTGGCGTTCGCCGGCGTCGCGATCGTCCTGCTCGCCGCCAGCCTGGGCGTGGTCCTCACCCCCAACCTCTTCCACGCCGTCCTCTACCTGGCGGCGGCGCTGGTCGCGACCGGCGTCGTCTTCCTGCTCCTCGACGCGCCGTTCCTGTTCGGCGTGCAGCTCCTGCTCTACGCCGGCGGCGTGGTGACGATCGTCGTCTTCGCGATCATGCTCACCGAGCGCCTGGTCGGCGCCTCGATCCGCCAGACGAGCCGCTACCTGATCAACGGTGCTCTCGTCAGCGTGGCCGTGTTCGTCGGGGTGGTCGGCTTCCTGGTCCAGATGCCACCCGGCGTCCCCCGCCCGCCCTGGCCCGGCGACCTCACCGTCGCCGTCGGCCGCGCGCTGATCGGCGCCTACGCCGTCCCCTTCGAGCTCCTGGCCGTCCTGCTGGTCATCGCCCTCCTCGGCGCCCTCTACTTCGCCCGGAGCGAAAGCTAGGAATGCGCCTCGTGGACTTTGGCGACGCCGGCGGGGGGCGACCCAACCCCCTCTGGGGGATGGGGGGCTCGAGCGAGCCGGGCCCGGAGCGAGTTACGGCGACAGGCGAGCCATGCAGGCGCGCCCGGGGCCCCGCGGCCCCCGCCGGCGTCGCCAAAGTCCACGGGGCGCGCTCCTAAATGCCGCTCGGCGCGTACCTGACGCTGGCCGCGCTGGTGTTCGCCATCGGACTGTTCGGCGTGCTGACGCGGCGCAACGCCGTCGGCATCCTGCTCGGCATCGAGCTGATGCTCAACGCGGTCAACATCAACCTGGTCGCGTTCGGCCGCTTCCACGCCGACCTGGCCGGGGCGCTGTTCACGCTGTTCACGATCTCGATCACGGTGGCCGAGGTGGCGGTGGGACTGGCCATCGTCATCGTGATCTTCCGGGTGCGCCGGACCATCGACGCCGACCACCTCGACCTGCTGCGGGGATGATGCCGCTGGTCGGCTCGCCGTGGCCGGCGCTGCTCGTGCTGGCCCTTCCCTTCGCCAGCTTCCTGCTGCTGGCCCTGGTGCGTCCGCTGCGCCGGTCGGCCGCGGCCGCGGCCGGCGTGAGCATCGCCGCCATGGCGGGGGCCTTCGTGGCCGCGATCGTGACGAGGATCGGCGCCGTCGCCGGCCGCCGCAGCAGAGCCCGTCGACCAGCTGGGCGTGGATCCCCGCCGACGGCGGGCCCATGGCCACCGTCGGTGTCATGGTCGACGACCTCAGCATGGCCATGCTCCTGCTGGTCACGCTGGTGTCGCTGCTGGTGCAGGTCTACTCGTGGGCTACCTGCACGACGAGCCGCGCGCCTCGCTGGGCCGCTACTACGCCTACCACTCGCTGTTCGCATTCTCGATGCTGGGGCTCGTGCTGGCCCCCAGCTTCATTCAGATGTTCGTCTTCTGGGAGCTGGTCGGGCTGTGCTCCTACCTGCTCATCGGCTACTGGTACGACCGTCCCGCCGCCGCTCGCGCGGCCGTGAAGGCGTTCTGGATCACCAAGCTCGGCGACCTCGGCTTCGTGGCCGGCATCGTCATGCTGTGGTCGGTGACGGGGACGTTCGACTTCTTCGGCGCTGTTCCAGCTCGGCCGGGCGGGGACGCTGCCGATCGAGGCGCTGCCGCCGATCATGTTCCTGATCTACCTCGGCGCCGTGGGCAAGTCCGCGCAGTTCCCGCTGCACGTGTGGCTGCCCGACGCGATGGAGGGGCCGACGCCGGTCTCCGCGCTGATCCACGCGGCGACGATGGTGACGGCCGGCGTGTTCCTGGTCACCCGCGCCTTCCCGCTCTTTCGTCTCACCCCCGACGTGCTGGTCCTGGTGGCCTGGGTGGGCGCCTTCACCGCGCTGCTGGCGGCCAGCATGGCGTGCGTGGAGGGCGACATCAAGCGCGTGCTGGCCTACTCGACCGTCTCGCAGCTCGGCTACATGATGGCTGCGGCCGGCGCCGCCGCGCCCGAGGCGGGGTTCCAGCACCTGTTCGCCCACGGCGTGTTCAAGGCCCTGCTGTTCCTGGGCGCCGGCGTCGTCATCCACGTGTTCCACACCAACGATGTGTTTCGCATGGGCGGCCTGCGCGGACAGCCGGTGATCTGGCTGCCGTTCGTCGTCGGCACCCTGGCGCTGGCCGGCGTGTGGCCGCTGCCCGGCTTCTTCACGAAGGAGGCGATCCTGGCCGGCGTGCTCGAGGCCCACCTGACGGTGCCGTTCCTCATGCTGGCGATCACCGCGTTCCTGACCGCCTTCTACATGTTCCGCGTCGTGTTCCTGGCCTTCTTCGCCCGCCCGCCATCACCACGCGCATGCCCATCCCCACGTGCCGCTGCCGATGACTGCGGTGTGCTGGGTGCTGGGCGCCCTCACGCTGGCGCTCGGCCTGCGTCAGCTGCTGTTCGTGCACCACGAGGCGGAGGGGCCGGGCTGGCTGCCCGTCTTCTCGCTGGCGCTGGCCGGGATCGGCATCGCGCTGGCGTGGGCGATGTACCAGCGGGGGGCGATCGCTCCCGGCCGGATGGCGGCGGCCCTGCGCCCGGTCGAGTGGATGGCGCGCCGGCGCTACGGCCTGGACGCGGTCTTCGCCGGCCTCTACCGCGGTGGGCTGCTGGCGTTGGCGCGGCTGGTCGGCTGGGTCGACCGCTACCTGGTGGATGGCCTCCTCAACGTGGTGAGCGCGTGGACGCTGCGGGCGGGCGACCGGCTGCGCCGCCTGCAGACGGGCCAGCCCCAGGACTACGTGTACGGCGTGGCTCTGGGCGCCCTGCTGCTGTTCGTCCTCGCCCAGTGGGGTCTGCGATGATCCCGTTCCCGGTGCTGTCGATCATCACGTGGTCGCCCTTCATCGGCGCCGTGCTGATCATGTTCCTGGCCCGCCACCGGCCGCTGGCCGTCCGGCTCATCGCGCTGGTGACGACGTCGGTCTCGGTGGTGCTGTCGGTCTTCATCTTCGTCGCCTACGAGCGAGAGGCCGCCGGCTTTCAGTTCCGGGAGAAGGTGCCGCTGGTGCCGCCGCTCGGCATCTCCTACGAGGTGGCCGTCGACGGCATCAGCCTGCTGATGGTGCTGCTCACCTCGATCATCATCATCGCCGGCGTCTTCGCCTCGTGGACGGTGGCCACTCGCAGCCAGGAGTTCTACGCGCTCCTGCTCGCCCTGGTCACCGGCGTCTACGGCGTCTTCGTCTCCCTCGACCTGTTCGTGTTCTTCCTCTTCTACGAGCTGGCCGTGTTGCCGATGTACCTCCTGATCGGCATCTGGGGCTCGATCGGGCGAGGTCCGGCCGCGCGGCGTCTTCGGCTGGGCCTTCCGCGAGACGGGGGTGGGGTCGAAGGAATACGCGGCGATGAAGCTGACCCTGTACCTGCTCTTCGGCTCCGCCTTCATCCTGGTCGGCATCTTCGCCCTCTACATGGCGGCCGGGGCGGGGACGTTCTCGTTCCTGGAGCTGGAGGCGAGCAACTTCGATCCCCGCCTGCAGTACTGGGTCTTCCTGGCCTTCTACGTCGGGTTCGGCATCCTGGCCGGCATCTGGCCGCTGCACACCTGGTCGCCCGACGGTCACGCCTCGGCGCCGACGGCGGTGTCCATGCTCCACGCCGGCGTGCTGATGAAGCTCGGCGCCTACGGCGTGGTGCGGCTGGGTATGGGGCTGCTGCCCGACGGCGCCAACGACCTGGCCTGGCTGGTGGGCGGCATCGCGTGCATCAACGTCGTGTACGGAGCGCTCTCGGCGATGGCCCAGACCGACCTCAAGTACGTCATCGCCTACTCCTCGGTCTCCCACATGGGGCTGGTCATGCTGGGCGCGGCCACCTTGACCGAGGCCGGCCTCAACGGCTCGGTGTTCCAGATGTTCGCCCACGGCGTCATGACCGGGCTCTTCTTCGCGCTGGTCGGCCTCGTCTACGAGAAGACGCACTCGCGCGAGATCGGGAAGATGGGCGGCTTCGGCCGGGTGATGCCGGGCATCGCCACCGCCTTCACGGTGGCCGGCCTGTCCTCGCTGGGGTTGCCGGCCACCTCGGGGTTCGTCGCCGAGATCCTGACCTTCATGGGGGCGTGGCGCTCGGCGCATTCCTGGTGGCTCGTGCCGGCGGTCGCCGGCACCTTCCTGACCGCCGTCTACGTGCTGCGCGTAACCAAGCAGATCTTCTGGGGGCCGCCGTCACCGCACTTCGACCATCTCTCCGACGCCCGCGGTCCCGAGTGGGTCGCGCTGGTGCTCCTCACCGGGGTCATCGTGCTGTTCGGCATGGTGCCGGGGCTGGCGATTGGCCCCGTCGGCGGCTCGACGGTGCCGCTGCTGATCCGCCTGGTGAAGCCGTGAGCGGTCTGGCGCCCTTCGCGCTCGAGCTCGGGATCGGCGCCGTCCTGTTGCTCGTGCTTCGTCGCCGGGCTTCTGGCCCGTGGCGAGGACCGTCGTGGGATCGCCTGGCTGGCCACCGGGGGGGTGCTCGTGGTGGGTGTCGTCGCCCTGTTCGTGGCGCCGGCCGGGCCCGCCCTGGGGGGCATGTTCGTGCAGGACGGCCTCGCCGTCTTCGCCAAGCGGCTGTTCCTGACGGCGACCTTCATCGGCCTGCTGGCCGGGCTCTCGCTGCCCGATCGCGTCTTCGCCCGGCGGGCGGCCGAGTACCACCTGCTCGTGCTCACCTCGCTGCTGGGCATGCTGGTGCTGGCCTCGGCACGCGACCTCATCCTGCTCTTCCTGGCCTTCGAGCTGATGTCGATCCCGCTCTACGTGCTGGCCGGCTTCCTCAAGCGCGACGCGGGGGCGGTCGAGGCGTCGCTGAAGTTCTTCCTGGTCGGCTCGGTCTCCTCGGCAGTGATGGCCTACGGTCTGTCATTCGTGTACGGAGCGACCGGCACGACCGACCTGGCGAAGATCGCCGCCGCGGCGACGCCCAATCCGCTGCTGACGCTGGGGCTCGTGATGGCGCTGGTCGGGTTCGCGTTCAAGATCGCCGCCTTCCCGTTCCACATGTGGGTGCCCGACACCTACGAGGCCGCCACCACGCCCTTCGTCGCCTGGCTGAGCGTGGCGCCCAAGGCCGCGGGGTTCGTGGCGCTCTTCCGCGTGTACTTCGAGGGCGGGGGCGACCGGGCCGCCGCCTGGGTGACGACGGCCGCGCTGCTGGCCACCATCACCATGCTGGCCGGCAACCTCATGGCCCTGCCGCAGCAGAACACCAAGCGGCTGCTGGCCTACTCCGGCATCGCCCAGATCGGCTACATGCTGGTGGGAGTGGCGGCCGCCTCGGCGTCGGGCACGGCGATGGTGCTCTTCTACCTGGTCGCCTACGTCTTTGGCAACATGGGTGCCTTCCTGGTGGTCGAGGCTCTGGCCCGGGCCGAGGGCTCGGAGGCGACGACGGCCTTCCGTGGCCTGGCGCAGCGCTCGCCGCTGCTGGCTCTGGCGATGCTGCTCTTCCTGCTCTCGCTGGGTGGCATTCCGTTCGTCGCCGGCTTCTGGGCCAAGCTCTACGTCTTCTGGGCGGCGATCGAGCAGGGGCTGTACTGGCTGGTGCTGCTGGGCGCCCTGCTGACCGTCGTCGCCCTCTTCTACTACCTGCTCGTGGCCAAGCGCATGTACATCGAGGAGCCGGAGCACCAGGGTCGCGTGATCGTGGCGCCGACTCTGGCCCTGTCGGTGATGCTATGCGCGCTCGGCGTCGTGGTCCTGGGGCTCTATCCCAAGGCGGTGGTCATGGCCGCCCTGAGGGTCGCCGCGCCCCTGTTCTGATCCGCCCGCTTCCCCGCGGGCGACTTCGACTTGACGCGGTGCATGATGCGGCGGTATGGTTCTGTACCAACTGGTTGGTACAGAAGCGAGAGGGCTGATGACCGAAGCAACGAAGACCCTGCCGGCCGCGGTGAAGCCCCGAGACGGGAAATCAACGCGGGAGGCGGTGCTGGAGGCGGCGACCCGGCTGATGCACGTCCGGGGGTATCAGAACACCTCCCTGGACGACGTGCTGCGCGAGAGCGGGGTGGGCAAGGGGAACTTCTACCACCACTTCCGCAGCAAGGAAGACCTCGGGTACGCGATCCTGGACCAGATCGTCGCCCTGTTCCTCGAGAAGACGCTGGAGCCGTGCTTCTCGGGCGCCGACGTGCCGCGTCTGGCCCAGATCCGGTGCTTCCTGGACCGGGTGCTCGACGCCCAGCGCCAGCGCAAGTGCGTGGGCGGCTGCGCCATGGGCAACCTGGCCTCCGAGCTCAGCGACGTGCACGAGGGATTTCGCGCGCGGCTGGCATCGGTGTTTACCGCATGGAGGGAACGACTGACCGTCGTGCTCCGCGAGGCCCAGGCGCGGGGTGAAGTCGTGGAGGCGTGTGACCCCGAGTCGGTCGGTCACCTGCTGGTGGCCGCCCTCGAGGGGTCCATCTTGCTGTCCAAGGTCTCGAAGGACATCGCGGTGATGGAGCAATGCGTGATCGAGCTGAAGCGCTACCTGACCCTGTACGAGGTGCGGCCATGAGCGTGGCGCCGGTGCCGCGGGTGGACGCGGACGCCGAGCTGGTCGACGCGTTACGCCGGGAGGAGCCGGACGCCGCCGAGCGGCTCGTCGAGCGCTACGGGGACCGCGTCTACCGCCTGGCCATGCGCATCACCGGCCTCAACGAGGACGCCGAGGAGGCCGCCCAGGACGCGCTGTGGACGGTGGCCCGCAAGATCCACATGTTCAAGGGCGAGTCGGCGTTCGGCTCGTGGATCTACCGGATCACGGCCAACGCGGCCTACCAGAAGCTGCGCACGCGCCGGCAGAAGTCGGCCGAGATTGCCATCGAGGACGTGCTGCCTTCGCTCGACGGTGACGGCCGCCACTTCGAGCCGATGGACGACTGGTCCAATCGGGTGGATGAGCAGGCGCTGCAGGGCGAGCTGCGCCAGGTGCTGCAGCGGGCCATCGACGGTCTGCCCGCCGACTACCGGACGGCGCTGGTGCTGCACGACGTCGAGGGTCTGTCGAACCCGGACATCGCCGAGGCGCTCAACATCAGTCTGCCGGCCGTGAAGTCGCGCGTCCACCGCTCACGCCTCTTCGTCCGCAAGCAGCTCGCCGACTACCTCAAGACCGCATAGCCACGAGGGGAGGGGCGCCCCGTCCGGCTTCGCCGGGAGGTGCAGGCGCTGTCAGGCCTCTCCACCTGTCGTCAGGCCTCTCCACCTCCGACGGTCATCGAGGGGCGCCACGGCTCCGCCGGGGCGTCCCGAACGACAAGGGGGGTGTGGGGGGCCATTTCGAGGCCCCCCACCAGGTTGACGCGGGCAGCGGCGGTGTGGTCTTATGAACGGCCGTCACTCATTCGCTCGTGGGGAGTCCGTAAGACATGGAAGCGGTCATCGCGACGGGTGGCAAGCAGTACTTGGTGGCCGAGGGCCAGGTCATCTCGGTCGAGAAGCTGGCCGGGGACAAGGGCGCCGAGGTGGCCTTCACGTCCGTGTTGCTGGTGACCCGGGACGGCGAGGTCATCGCGGCTCCGGATCGGCTCAAGTCGGCCCGCGTGTCGGCGCAGGTGCTGGCCCAGGGGCGCGGCAAGAAGGTCATGGTCGTGAAGTTCAAGCGGCGCAAGAACTACCGGCGTAACCGGGGTCACCGGCAGTCGGCGACCACGGTGCGTATCACCAAGATCGAGGTGTAGGGAACGTCATGGCGCACAAGAAGGGTGTCGGCAGCTCGCGAAACGGGCGCGATTCCAATCCCCAGATGCTCGGCGTCAAGCGCTTCGGCGGGCAGTGGGTGACCGGCGGCTCCATCCTGGTCCGGCAGCGCGGTACGCGCTTCAAGCCCGGCAACAACGTCGGTCTTGGCTCCGACGACACGTTGTTCGCCAAGGTCGACGGGGTCGTCAAGTTCGAGCGGCGCCGCAACTCGCGCTACATCAGCATCCTGACGCAGCAGCCGGCCTGAACGGGGCCCGGTCGCCTGCCCGCGGGGGCGCGACCGCCCCGGCCGAGCGTGTCCCCCCGATGTTCGTCGACGAGATCGATATCTTCGTGAAGGGTGGCGACGGCGGCGCCGGCTGCGTCAGCTTCCGGAGGGAGAAGTTCGTGCCGCGCGGCGGCCCCGACGGCGGCGACGGCGGTGACGGCGGCTCGGTGTACTTCGAGGCTGACCCCGCCCTCACCACGCTCCTCGACTTCCGCTACAAGCGCCACTATCACGCCGAGCGCGGCACCCACGGCGAGGGCAGCAATCGCCACGGCGCCGGCGGCTCCGACCTGATCGTGCGGGTGCCGCTGGGGACCGTGATCACCGAGCGCGACAGCGGCGACCTGCTCGGCGACCTGACGGTCCGTGGCCAGCGCGTGCTGGGCGCCCGCGGCGCTCGCGGGGGCCGGGGCAACGCGCGCTTCTCGTCCTCGACCAACCGGGCGCCGCGCCGCGCCGACCTGGGGCGGCCGGGCGGGGAGCGCTGGGTGCACCTGGAGCTGAAGCTCCTGGCCGACGTCGGCGTCATCGGCTTTCCCAACGCCGGCAAGTCCACGCTGGTCTCGCGGGTGTCGGCGGCCAAGCCCAAGATCGCCGACTACCCGTTCACGACCCTGGAGCCCGCGCTCGGCATCGTGCGCGTCGACGGCGATCGCAGCTTCGTCATCGCCGATCTGCCCGGGCTCATCCCCGGTGCCAGCGAGGGCCGCGGGCTCGGCCATCAGTTCCTGCGCCACACCGAGCGCACGCGTCTGCTGCTCCACGTGCTCGACCTCGACCCGTCCAGCGGCCGCGATCCGCTCGACGATCTGGCGGTGATCGACGCCGAGCTGACCGCATACTCGGCCGAGCTGGCCGCGCGGCCCGCAGATCGTCCTCGCCAACAAGGCCGATCTGGCCGACGGCGACCCCGCGGCGGCCGCCGCCCTCGAGCGAGTCCGCGGCCACTGTGCGGCGGCCGGCCGGCCGTTCCACGCGATCTCGGCGGCCACCGGCCGCGGGCTGGTCGAGATGCTGCGCGAGGTGGCCGTGCGCCTCGACGACCTCGGATGGGCGCGCGCCGCCAGCTAGGCCGCATCCGCCGGCTAGTGGTCAAGGTCGGCAGCGGCCTGATCACCACGCCGGAGGCCGGGCCGGAGCGCCGCCGCATCGCCGCGCTCGCCGCCGACGTCGCCGCTGCGCGCGGGGAGCCGGCCCGCGAGGTCGTGCTGGTCAGCTCGGGCGCGATCGCCACCGGCATGGCCAGGCTGGCGCTGCCCCGACGTCCACGCTCGATGCCGGAGAAGCAGGCGGCGGCGGCGATCGGGCAGTCGGCGCTCATGCGCCACTACGAGTCGGCGTTCAAGCGCCACGGGCTGCCGGTGGGGCAGGTGCTGCTCACCGCCCAGGACATCGGCGACCGCGCCCGCTACCTCAACGCCCGCAACACGCTGCTGGCCCTGCTCCGCTTCGGCGTGCTGCCGATCGTCAACGAGAACGACACGGTGGCGATCGAGGAGATCAAGGTCGGTGACAACGACAACCTGAGCGCGCTGGTCGCCTCGCTGATCGGGGCCGATCTGCTGGTCCTGCTGACCGACGTCGATGGCCTGTTCACCGCCAACCCGGCTACCGACCCCGCCGCCCGCAAGCTCGACACCGTCGAGGTGGTGACCGAGGACATCGCGCGTCTGGTGTGGGCCGGCGCCGGCGCCGGCTCCGTCGGCGGGATGGCGACCAAGCTGGAGGCCGCCCAGAAGGCGGCGACGGCCGGGGTGCCGATGATCATCGCCAACGGCCGCACCGAGCACGTGCTGGAGCGCCTGCTGGACGGCGAGAGCCTCGGCACCTACTTCGCCCCCAAGACCGACCGGCTGGGGGCCCGCAAGCGGTGGATCGCCTTCGCCGTCCCGCCCCAGGGCCGGCTCACGGTTGACGCCGGCGCGGTGAGGGCTTTAACTCAGGGGGGCAAGAGCTTGCTACCGTCCGGAGTCGTCCAGATCGAGGGTGACTTCGTGGCCGGCGAGGTGGTGGCGATCGCGGACGAGGCCGACGGCAAGGAGTTCGCGCGGGGGCTGGTGAACTTCGACGCCCCCGAGCTGCGGCAGATCCGCGGCGCCAAGACCCGCGACATCGAGCCACGGCTCGGCTACAAGAGCTTTGACGAGGTGATCCACCGCGACAACCTCGTGATTCTATGAGGTCAGGAGCCCCCATGGACGTGACGACGCTGGTCCAGACGAAGGCGCGGGCGGCGCGGGCAGGCGCCCGGGCGCTGGCGCTGTGCTCGACACGCACCAAGAACGAGGCGCTGATGCTGATGGCGCGGGGGCTGGAGGAGAAGACCGCGGCCATCCTCGACGCCAACCGCGGCGACCTCGACGCGTACGCGAGCGACCGGCGTCCCCCGCGCCTTCCTCGACCGGCTCACGCTGACCGACGGACGCATCGAGGCGATGGCGGCTGGCCTGCGGGAGATCGCCGCGCTGCCCGATCCTGTCGGCGAGACGGTGGAGACGTGGCGCCGGCCCAGCGGGATCGAGATCGCCCGCGTGCGGGTGCCGCTGGGGGTCATCGGCTTCATCTACGAGTCGCGCCCCAACGTCACCGCGGACGCCGCCGGCCTCTGCGTGAAGTCGGGCAACGCGGTGATCCTGCGCGGCGGCAAGGAGGCGATCGAGTCCAACGCGCTGATCGCCGCCGTGCTGGCCAAGGCCCTCGAGAAGTGCGGCGCCCCGCCGGAGGCGATCCAGTTCATCGACGTCGCCGATCGCGAGGCGGTGGCGGCCATGCTCGTGCAGGACGCGCTGATCGACCTCATCATCCCTCGCGGCGGCGAGGCGTTCGTGCGCTGGGTGTCCGAGCGCTCGCGGGTGCCGGTGCTCAAGCACGACAAGGGCCTCGTCCACGTCTACGTCGACGCCGCCGCCGACCTCGACATGGCCACGAGCATCGTGGTGAACGCCAAGGCCAACCGGCCCAGCGTCTGCAACGCGCTGGAGACGCTGCTGGTCGACCGCGCCGTCGCCGACCGGTTCCTGCCGATGGTGGCCGCCCGCCTGACCGACGCCGGCGTGGAGCTGCGTGGGTGCCCGGAGACGCTGGCCCGGGTGCCGGGCGCCCGGCCCGCCACCGAGTCGGACTGGGACGAGGAGTACGGCGACCTCATCCTGGCCATCCGCGTGGTGGACGGGTTCGACGGCGGCCGTCGACCACATCCGCCGCCACGGCAGCGGGCTGGCCGAGGCGATCGTCACCTCCGACCTGGGCCGCGCGCGCCGGTTCACGCGCGAGGTCGACGCCGCCGCCGTGCTCGTCAATGCCTCCACGCGCCTGGTCGACGGCAACCAGTTCGGCCTCGGCGCCGAGATGGGCATCTCGACCTCGCGCGTTCACGCGCGGGGACCGGTGGGCGTGCGGGAGCTGACCACGACCAAGTTCATCGTCCACGGCGACGGGCAGATCCGGGACTGAGCTTGCCCCGCGTCGCCGTGTTCGGCGGATCCTTCAACCCGATCCACTACGGGCACCTGCTGCTGGCCGACGAGGTCCTGGAGCTGCTCGACCTCGACCGCGTGCTGTTCGTGCCGGCCGCCGCTCCGCCTCACAAGCCGGCCGGTGCGCTGGCGCCGGCGGCCGATCGGTTCGAGATGGTGCGGCTGGCCGTGGCCGGCCACCCGCGCTTTGCCGTGTCCGACCTCGAGCTGCGCCGCACCGGCCCCTCGTACACCGTCGATACCCTGCAGGCGCTGGCCGCCGCCGGCGACGCGCTGTCGCTCGTCATCGGCTCCGAGACGTTCCTCGACCTGCTGAACTGGCGGGAGCCGCGGCGGGTGGCGAGCCTGGCCCGGCTGGTCGTCATCCCGCGGGCCGGCAGCGCCTTCGATCCGCAGAGCGCCGCCGCCCAGAAGGTCTTGCGCGAGATCGGGGTGGAGGGTGGTTTCGTCCAGGCCGGCGCCGGCGCGCTGCCGTCGCGCGGCGTCGTCATCGCGCACGCCGCGTCGCTGCCGCTGTCGGCCTCCGACCTCCGCCGCCGCGTCCGCGAGGGCCGCTCGCTGGCCTTTCGGGTGCCGCCGGCCGTGATCGACTACGTCGCGCGCGCACGACCTCTACCGCGCGGAGCCGGTGTGACGGCGCGCGTGTCGGCCGCCCACAAGGCCCAGCGGGCGGCCCGGGCCGCGCTCGACCGCAAGGCGCTCGACCTCGTCGTGCTCGACGTGCAGGGGCTGTCGAGCGTGACCGACTTCTTCCTGGTGTGCAGCGGCCGCTCGACCACGCACCTGGCCTCGATCACGGAGGCGATCCGCGCCGAGCTCAAGGAGGCCGGCGTGCGGCCGTTGCATGCCGAGGGCGCCACCGAGAGCGGATGGGTGCTGCTCGACTACGGCGACGTGCTGATGCACGTGTTCCTCGAGGACACGCGCGCCTACTACGCGCTCGAGCGTCTGTGGGGCGATGCGCCGTCCATTCCCGTCGACGGCGCGTGATGCGCGTCTTGCACGCTCCCGGACCGCATGCTAGCGTGTCCGACACGACTCGCGGTCGGCAGGGAGGTCGTGATGAAGAAGGAACGACTGGCGAGCTTCAAGAAGCGTCTGCTGGAGAAGCACGAACAGCTCGCCGATGGCGTCGGTCGCTCCGCCACCTACGGCAAGGACCAGGAAGACGACGCCATCAAGGACCTCGGGGATCAGGCCAACGCCGCCTACACCCGCGAGTTCTTCTTCGAGCTCGGCAACGGAGATCGGCGGCTGCTGCGCGACGTCGTGGCCGCCCTGCAGAAGATCGACGACGGTTCGTTCGGCAACTGCGAGCGGTGCGGCGAGACCATCGCCGACAAGCGCCTGGAGGCGCTGCCGTTCGCGCGCTACTGCGTGGCGTGCCAGCGGCTCGTCGAGGAGGAGGAGCGCACCGCCGCCGGCTGACGCTGCCTCGTCGCGCTCATCCGCGCGCGTCTTCCGTGCCGTCCGTCGCATGACCTCATCCCTGCAAACCCTGCTCTCGCTCGGCCGGCATGCGGCCCGCTGGCTCACCACCCGGTCGGCGGCGCCGAGCGGCGTCGACGATCCCCAGGCCATCGACGCCATGCGGCGCGCCGCCGAGGCCCGCCGGGCCGGGCGAGGGGACGAGACCCGTACGCTGTATCGGTACGTGTTGCAGCGCTGGCCCCAGCACGCCGACGCCCTGCGCGGTCTCCGCGACCTCGCCATCGAGGCCCGCGACTGGGACGAGGCGGTAGCCATCCAGCAGCGCCTGCTCACCGCGGCCGCTCCCACCGACCGCGCGGTCGAATCGGAGTGGCTGGCGGTCGGCTACTACGAGCTGGGCCGGCTGGAGCTGGCCCGCGCCAACACGGCAGCGGCGATCACGCACTTCCGGGCAGCGCTCAAGGCCGACCGCGACTTCCTGCCGGCCGTGCTGGCGCTGGGTGACGCCTGCGAGGCGGCCGGCGATCAGCGCGAGGCGGTGCGCACGTGGGAGCGGGCGGCCGAGTCCCGGCCGGCCCTGCCCCTGCTGGCCCGGCTGGAGCGTGTCTATCGACGCGAGGGGCGGCCGACCCGGATGATCGCGCTCTATCGCACGGCCTCCGAGCGCGTGCCCGACGACCTCGCGCTGAGCCTGGCGCTCGGGCGCGTCTACTTCGAGCTCGAGATGCTCGACGAGGCGGCCGACGTGTTCGAGAAGCTCGAGGTGCGGGCGCCCGATCTGCCGGTCATCCACGCCTTCCTGGGCGCCGTGTTCGAGCGGCGCGGCGACACCCGTGACGCCTTCGAGGAGTACCGGCGCGCGCTGCGGATGAGCCACGGCTTCGACTGGCCGCACCGCTGCCAGGCGTGCAGTGCCGCCACGCCGACCTGGCAGGATCGCTGCCCGCAGTGTCAGCGCTGGAACACCCTGCGCCCCTCGCCCATTCGCTGACCTCGCGATGCACGCGTGGGCGCTCGCCGCCCTCGACCTCGTCTTTCCCGCGCAATGTCCCGTCTGTGGCGAGACGCTCGCCGAGGGGCGCCGTGACCCGCTGTGCGGCGCCTGCTGGGCGGCGATCCCGCGGGTGACGCCGCCTTGGTGCGAGCGCTGCGGCCGGCCATTTCCCGAACTCACTCCGGGCCGCGGGACCGTCACCTCGTGCGGACCGTGCCGCGCGGAGCCTCCGGCCTGGGACTGGGCTCGTTCGGGGGCCGAGTACGAGGGCGTGGTCCGAAACGCGATCCACGCGTTCAAGTTCGAAGGCCGGCGTGCCCTGGCCCGCCCGCTCGCCGCGCTGATGCCTGGTCCGCCGGATGGCTGGGTCGGCGGCGGCGTCGAAGCGCTGGTGCCGGTGCCCCTGGCGCCCGGTCGCCAGCGCGAGCGCGGCTTCAACCAGGCGGCGCTGCTGGCCGAGCGGCTGGCCGCGGAGTGGGGGGTGCCGGTCCGATCCGGCTGGTTGCGCCGCCTGCGGGCGACGGGTCCCCAGACCGATCTCGGCGCCGCCGAGCGACACGCCAACGTTCGCGGGGTGTTCGAGGCCGCCGCCGCCGTGGCCGGTCGTCACGTAGTGGTCGTGGACGACGTGCTCACGACCGGAGCCACCGCGGCGGAGTGCGCCCTTGCGCTGCGAAGAGTGGGCGCCGCCCGGGTCGGCGTCCTCACTGTTGCCCGGGTGCGCTGATTCGCCGTATACTTAGCCGAATTTCCCTTCGTCCCACAAGGAGCCCTCCCATGAGTATTCGAGTCGGCGTCAACGGCTTCGGGCGTATCGGTCGCGTGTTCTTCCGCGCGGCGCTGGAGGCCAGGGACATCGAGGTCGTCGGCGTCAACGATCTGGCCGACGCCAAGACCTTGGCCCACCTGCTGAAGCACGATTCCGTCCACGGCAACCTGGCCGCCGAGGTCGCCGCCAAGGACGGCGCGATCTTCGTGAATGGCCGCGAGGTCCGGGTGCTGGCCCTGAAGGACCCCGGCAGCCTGCCCTGGAAGGAGCTGGGCGTGGACGTGGTCGTGGAGTCGACCGGGCTCTTCGTCGACACCGCCACCGCCTCCAAGCACATCCAGGCCGGCGCCAAGAAGGTCATCATCACCGCGCCCGCCAAGGACCCCGACGTCACCCTGGTGCTCGGCGTCAACGAGAAGATGTACGACCCCGCCAAGCACCGCATCGTCTCCAACGCCTCCTGCACGACGAACTGCCTGGCCACGACGGCCAAGGTGCTCGACGACACCTTCGGCATCAAGCGCGGGTTCGCCTCGACCGTGCACTCCTACACCAACGACCAGAAGATCCACGACTTCCCGCACAAGGACCTGCGGCGCGCGCGGGCGGCGGCGGTCAGCATGATTCCCACGACCACCGGTGCGGCCAAGGCGGTGGGGCTGGTGCTGCCGCACCTCAAGGGCAAGCTCGACGGGATCGCCATCCGGGTGCCCACGGCCAACGTGTCGGTGGTCGACCTCACGGTCGAGCTGGACAAGTCGGCCACCGTGCAGAGCATCAACGAGGCATTCCGCGAGGCGGCCGCTGGCAAGATGCGGGGCATCCTCGACGCCACCGACGAGGAGCTGGTGTCGGTCGACTTCAACGGCAACCCGCACTCCTCGATCGTCGACCTGCCTTCGACGGCGCTCGTCGACGGCAACATGGTCAAGGTCCTCGCCTGGTACGACAACGAGTACGGCTACTCGTCCCGTGTGCGTGACCTGATCAGCTTCATCGGCAAGACCCTGTAACCAGCCGGTGAAGCTGTCGATCGAGCAGGTGGATCTCGGGGGACGGCGCGTCTTCCTGCGCGCCGATCTCAACGCGCCCCTCGAGCACGGCGCGGTGAGCGATGACAACCGGCTCACCGCGGTGCTGCCCACCATTCGCCTGGCGCTCGAGCGCGGCGCCGCCGTCGTACTCGCCTCCCACCTGGGCCGTCCAAAGGGCGGCCCCGATCCCAAGTACACCCTCAGGCCCGTCGCCGAGCGGCTGCAGGCGCTGCTCGAGCGGCCGGTGGCGCTGGCCCCCGACTGCGTGGGCGAGGCCGTCGAGGGGCAGGCCCGCGCGCTGAAGCCCGGCGAGATCGTCCTGCTCGAGAACCTGCGCTTCCATCCCGAGGAGGAGGCCAACGACGACGCCTTCGCCCGGCGCCTGGCCGGGCTGGCCGACCTCTACGTCAACGACGCCTTCGCGGCCGCGCATCGCGCCCACGCTTCGATCGCGGCCATCACCCGCCACCTGCAGCCCGCCGCGGCCGGCCTGCTCATGCGGCGTGAGCTGGAGGCGCTGGGCCGCATCCTCGAGGCCCCGGCCCGGCCGCTGGTCGCCGTGCTCGGCGGCGCCAAGGTCTCCGACAAGATCGCGCTCGTCGAGCACCTCCTCTCGAAGGTCGACGCCCTCGTCATCGGTGGCGGCATGGCCTTCACGTTCCTGCGCGCGCTCGGTCACGGCGTCGGCAAGTCGCTGGTCGAGGTCGATCGGATCGAGATGGCCCGCTCGACGCTGGAGGCGGCCCGCCGCCGCGGCGTCAACATCGTGCTGCCGGTCGACGCCGTGGTGGCGGCCGGGCTGGACAGCCCGTCGGGGCGCGCGGTGTCGGTGCGCGACATCCCGGCCGAGCAGATGGGGCTCGACCTCGGACCGCTGAGCGTCGAGCGCTTCGCCACCGTGCTCCGAACGGCCAAGACCATCGTGTGGAACGGGCCAATGGGCGTGTTCGAGAAGCCGGCCTTCGCCACCGGGACGGTGGCGGTGGCCCGGGCCGTGGCCGAGTCCCCCGCCTTCACGGTGATCGGCGGCGGCGACACGGTGGCGGCGGTCAACCAGGCCGGTGTAACCGATCGCATCGGCTACATCTCCACCGCGGGCGGCGCGTTCCTGGAGTTCCTCGAGGGCCGGGCGCTGCCGGGTGTGGAGGCGCTGACGGAGGCCTGATGCGCACCCCGCTGGTGGTCGGCAACTGGAAGATGAACGGCACGCTGGCCGAGACGCGGGCCCTCGCCACCGCGCTGCGCGACGGCCTCAAGCGACCGGGGCGGCGTAGAGGTGGTCGTGTGCCCGCCCTTCACGGCGCTGGCGGCCGCGGCCGAGATCCTGGCGGGAGGGCCGATCCTGGTCGGCGCGCAGACCTGCCACCACGAGCCCTCCGGTGCCCACACCGGCGAGGTCGCGCCGCCGATGCTGGTCGAGCTCGGCTGCCGCTACGTGCTGTGCGGCCATTCCGAGCGCCGTCGCGAGATGGGCGAGACCGACGAGCAGATCCAGCTCAAGGTCGCCGCCGTCCTCCGGCACGGCCTCACGCCGATCCTGTGCGTGGGCGAGACGGCGGAGGAGCGCCGCCAGGGGCTCACCTTCACGACCGTCGAGGGGCAGCTGCGGGCCGGGTTGGCCGGCCTCGACGCGGCCGCGGTTGGCCGCTGCGTGCTCGCCTACGAGCCGGTGTGGGCGATCGGCACCGGCGTCAACGCCACCCCGGCCCAGGCCGGCGAGGTCCACGGCTACCTGCGCGGGCTGGTGTCGGAGGTCGCTTCCAAGGACACGGCCCAGGGCGTGCGCATCCTCTACGGCGGCAGTGTCAAGGCCGACAACGCCGACGTGCTGCTGGCCGAGCAAGACATCGACGGCGCGCTGGTCGGGGGCGCCAGCCTCACCGCGCCCGGCTTCATTGGGATCGTCAGGAAGGCGGCGCGCGGTGCCGCCTCGAGAGGGGATTAGGTCCGCATGGTCATCCTGCTCACCGTCATTCACGTCCTCATGTGCTTCGCGATCATCGCCATCGTCCTGCTGCAGTCCGGCAAGGGCGCCGACATCGGATCGGCCTTCGGCGGGGCCGGCAGCCAGGCGGTGTTCGGCTCGATGGGCACCCCCACGCTGCTCGGCAAGATCACCACTGGGGTTGCCATCGTCTTCGCGCTCACCTCGTTCAGCCTGGCCCTGATGGGCGGCGAGCGGGCGAGCTCGGTGGTGCGCGAGCCGACCACTGCGGCCCCCTCGGCCCCGGCGCCTGCCGCGCCGGTCAGCCCCGCCCCGGCCCCGCCGGCTCCGCCCGCTCCGGCCCCCGCACGCTAGTGAGACCGAGGAGTCGGGGCCGGCTGGGCGCGACGCTCGCGCTCGCGGCGCTGGTCGCCGGGTGCAGTGGCGAGGCCGCTGTCAACCAGGGGAAGGCCGGCGCCAACACGCCGGCCTACGGCGACACCCTGATCGAGGCCTCGATCGGGAACATCTCGAGCCTCATTCCCAACATCACCAGCGACGCCGCCTCCCGCGAGGTGGGCAACTACATGTACAACGGCCTCGTCACGCTGGGCCGTGACCTGGAGATCGCCCCCGAGCTGGCGACCTCGTGGGAGTTCAGCAAGGACTGCCTGACCCTCGACTTCAACCTCCACCGGGGCGTGAAGTGGCACGACGGGGCGCCGTTCACGGCCGACGACGTGGTGTTCACGTGGCAGACCACGATGAACCCGAAGACGCCGAGCCCCTATCGGTCCGACTTCCAGGACGTGCAGAACGTGGAGGCGCTGGATCCGTACACGGTGCGCGTCACCTATCGGAAGCCCTACGCCAAGGCGCTGCTGTCGTGGGGCCTCAGTATCCTGCCCCGCCACCTGCTCGAGCGCTACGTGACCGAGGGCAAGCTCAAGGAGGCGCCCCAGAACTGGACGGCCCCCGTCGGTACCGGGCCCTACCGGTTCAAGGAGATGAAGGCCGGCGAAAAGGTCGTCGTGGTGGCCAATCAGGACTACTTCAAGGGCCGGCCGAGCATCTCGCGGGTCGTCTACCGGATCATTCCCAGCCAGGCCACCATCTTCCTCGAGCTCAAGGCCCAGGGCGTCGACGTCGCCAGCCTCACCGCGCTGCAGTACAAGCGGCAGACCGAGTACCCGGCGTTCCAGAAGGCCTACAACAAGTTCCGGTACCCGGGCAGCGGTTATACCTACCTGGGCTTCAATCTGAAGGACCCGCGCTTCGCCGACCGACGGGTGCGGCGTGGCCTTCGCCCACGCCATCAACAAGCAGGAGCTGCTCGACGGCGTGGTCCTCGGCCTGGGCCGCGAGGCCACCGGCCCCTTCCGGCCCGGCACCTGGGCCGACAACCCGGCCGTCAAGGGCGTCCCCTACGATCCCAAGAAGGCGGCGGCGCTGCTGGCCGAGGCGGGCTGGACGACCCGCAACGCCGCCGGGCTCCTGATGAGGGACGGCAAGGCGTTCACCTTCGAGCTGTTGACCAACCAGGGCAACGACGAGCGCAAGAAGATCGCCGAGATCGTCCAGGCCTCGCTGCGCGACCTGGGCATCGGCGTCGAGATCCGGATCCTCGAATGGGCCGCCCTGCTCAAGGAGCACGTCAAGAAGCGCAACTTCGACGCGATGGTGCTGGGGTGGGGGACAGGGGCCGATCCCGACCAGTACGTCGTGTGGCACTCCTCCCAGAGCGGGCCCGACGACCTGAACCACATCTCCTACAAGAACGCCGACGTGGACAAGCTGCTGGAGGAAGGCCGGGCGTCGTGCGTGCAGGCCGACCGGGTCCGCTTCTACCACCGGCTCCACGAAGTCCTGGCCGAGGACCAACCGCTCGTCTTCCTCTACTGGCGGGACGTGATGCCGGCGGTCTCGGGCCGCGTCTTCGGCGTGCAGCCGGGCCCGGCCGGGATCAAGTGGAACGAGACCGAGTGGTTCGTCCCCAAATACCTGCAGCGATACACCGCCGGTTGATCCCGGCGCCCTGACGTAGAATAGGCGCCCATGCTCGCCTACGCGCTGCGGCGCCTGGTGTTGGCCCTGCCGCTCCTCGTCGGGATCACCTTCGTGTCGTTCATCGTGATCCACCTGGCCCCCGGGGACCCCGTGGAGGTGCTGACCGGCGACATGCCGGCCGAGGCCAAGCAGGCCTACGCCCAGCTGGTGGCGGAGTTCGGCCTCGACAAGCCGCTGCACGTGCAGTACTGGAACTGGCTCGTGCGCGTGGTGCGGCTGGACTTCGGCAAGTCGTTCGCTCCCCACGGGCGACCGGTGCTGACGAAGATCGGCGAGCGGCTGCCCATCACGCTGCTCCTGAACATCGTCGAGATGCTCATCATCGTGGCGCTGGCGGTGCCGATCGGCGTCCTGTCGGCCACCCGGCAGTACTCCACCTTCGACAAGGTCACGACCATGTTCGTGTTCATCGGCTTCGCCACCCCCGACTTCTGGCTCGCCCTGCTGCTCATGATCCTGTTCGGCATCCAGCTCGGCTGGCTGCCGATCTCGGGGCTGCGCTCGATGAACTGGGAGTACCTGTCGTTCTGGCAGCAGCAGTGGGATTTCCTCAGCCACCTGGCCCTGCCGATCCTGGTGGCCACCTTCGGCGGGCTGGCCGGCTTCTCGCGCTACATGCGGCAGAGCATGCTGGAGGTCGTCCGCCAGGACTACATCCAGTCGGCCCGGGCCAAGGGTCTGGCCGAGCGCGTCGTGATCGGCAAGCACGCCCTGCGCAACGCGCTGCTGCCGATCGTCACCATCCTGGGGCTGTCGCTGCCCGGCCTCATCGGGGGCAGCGTCATCGTGGAGTGGATCTTCGCCATCCCCGGCATGGGCCAGCTCATGGTCCAGGCCGCCTTCGAGCGCGACTACCCGGTACTGATGGGCAACCTCGTCATCGTCTCCACGCTCACGCTCTTCGCCAACCTGGCCGCCGACCTCGCCTACAGCTTCGTGGATCCTCGCATCCGCGTGAGCCGGCGCCGCCGCTGATGACGCTCGCGGGGCCCGGGAACCGGCCGCGGTGAAGGGATTCTGGCGGGCGTTCAGGCGGAATCGGCTGGCTGTGATCGGCGGCGTGGTCGTCGCCTGTCTGGCGCTGCTGGCGGTGCTGGCGCCGGCCATCTCGCCGTGGGATCCCAACCGGCCGGACATCAAGCGCATCCTGGAGCCGCCGTCGGGGCGCCACCTGTTCGGCACCGACCAGCTCGGCCGCGACGTGCTCTCGCGCATGCTGCACGGCTCCCAGGTCTCGCTGGCGGTCGGCTTCGTGTCGGTCGGCATCGCGGCCACCATCGGCATGCTGCTGGGCGCCGCCGCCGGCTACAACGGCGGGTTGGTGGACGCCACGATCATGCGGCTGGTCGACCTCATGCTCGTCTTCCCGCGCTTCTTCCTGCTGCTGGCCGTGCTGGCTTTCCTCAAGCCCTCGATCTGGACGATCATGGCCGTCATCGGCCTCACGGGATGGATGGGCGTGGCCCGGCTCGTCCGCGCGGAGTTCCTGGCCCTCCGCGAGCGCGAGTTCGTGATGTGGTCGCAGTCGACGGGGGCCAGCGCCTTCCGGATCATCTGGCGCCACATCCTGCCCAACGCGATGGCGCCGGTGCTGGTGGCGATGACCCTCGGCATCCCGGCGGCCATCCTCACCGAGTCGGGGCTGTCGTTCCTGGGTCTGGGCGTCCAGCCGCCCCGCGCGACCTGGGGCAACATCCTCAACGAGGGCAAGGACGCCATCGAGCTGGCCTGGTGGCTGTCGGTCTATCCCGGCATGGCCATCCTGGTCACGGTGCTCTCCTACAACCTGCTCGGCGAGGGCATTCGCGACGCGCTCGATCCGCGGCTGCGCCAGAGCGCCGGCCGCGTTGTCTCCCGGGGGCGCTAGCGGTATACTTCGCCCTCGTCGCTTCGTGCCGAAGTGGCGGAACTGGCAGACGCGCACGTTTGAGGGGCGTGTGGGGCAACCCGTGGGGGTTCGAGTCCCCCCTTCGGCACCAAGATCACCTTCCCGCGAAGCTCGAACCTTCCCGCTGAACGGCCAATGGATCGCGAACGTGAGGCCGGCGACCGCATGGCGATCAACCGGTCGTGCAACCACCGCGCAGCGGATTCAGCCGAAGTGCGGCGGCCGGTCGGTCCCTGGCCCTGATCGAGGCCTCAGGATCGGAGCCGGCCATGCCGCACCTCGAGCCGGGGCCACCGGCGCCCGGGCGGAAGCCGCTACGCCGCCGCTCGGCTCACCTCGATGAGATCGTCCGGCGGCTCATACGTGGTGTCCTCGGCCCAGCGGACGATCGCCAGTTCCGATGGGCTCAGGATCACTCCGATGAGCGTGCCGAGGTCCGAGCCGTCGATGCGGCGCACAGGTTCGCCGAGCAGGAAGGGGAAGTCTGCGGCCACATAAGCCATACGCCACCCCCAGTCGTCGATGCGTCACGGATCGTCCGGTGAATGGTCAACGCGAATCGCGTCGGCCACGACGCGCAGCACCTCCTGCAGATCGAGCGGCTTGTCGAGGACGTCGGAGAGGGATCTCGTGGAGCAGTTCGACGATCAAGACTCGGGCCGGGCGTCGGGTCACCATAACGCGCCACCCCCTGCGTTGAGGAGGGGGTTAGGATGCTCGCAGCGTGGCGCGATGTCAATGCGGGGGGTGGCGCGATCAGTGCCGTGGCTTCACGCTCCTGAACCAGTGATCGGAGGCGTCATGTCAGCGTACGTCATCGTCGATATCGATGTGCACGACCCGGCCGGGTTCGAGGAGTACCGGCGACAGGTCCCGGCCAGCCTGGCCAAGCACGGCGGCCGGTTCGTCGTCCGCGGCGGCGCTTTCCAGGTGCTGGAGGGCAGCTGGGCACCGAAGCGTCTGGTCATGCTGGAGTTCGAAAGCGTCGAGCAGGCCCAGCGGTGGTACGACTCCGACGACTACCGCCCGCTCAAAGCGATGCGCTTCAGGACGTCGACAGCCAACCTGATCCTGGTGGAGGGCGCCTAGCGCTCCGCCACCCACGAGAGCCGGGCGCCACCGGCGAAGTCGGAGCGCTCGGCAGACGAGCGCCGAGCAGGCGTGCAACGCCTTGCGCGTTCCCGCGCGGCCCTGAGGGCAGCGGCGCGGGAGGGGCCGACCGCGGCCCCGTGCTAGAGTGGGACGTCGTCGATGTCCTCCTCGAGTGGGCCGGCGTCCCGCCGGACGATCGTTGACGCGGAGAGTCTCGTGAGCCAACGTCGAGCCCGTCACCTCGTCGTCGCGGCCGTGCTGCTCGGGGCGGGCTGCGCCGGAAAGATCACCCCGCAACAGGCCGCGGTCGAGGAAGCCTTCGAGGCCTGCCGCGCTCAGGGCCCCTCGGCCAGGCTCGACAAGGTCGAGCGCGACGGACGCTTCTCGGTCGTCGGTCGCGAGAGCGAGGCCCAGCGGGTGCACGACTGCATGGTCCGCCAGGCCGAGCCGGCCCGGCGTGAGACAGCCGGGGCGGCGCCGGTCCCGGCCGCCAAGGGCGCACCCCTCGTGGCCAGCCGGCTGCCGGGGACGTGGCGCGGCACCCTCAAGCTGCCGCCGCGCGGGACCGGGCAGGCCGAGGTCGCCGCGCCTGCCACCGTGCGCTTCGTCGTCTCCGCCGGCGCCCTGCGATGGACGCTGGCCACCGGGACACCGACCACCCCGCTCGCCGCCGACGGCACCGCCGTCGTCGTCGATGGCGAGGTGCGGATGACCGGCACCATGCGGGCGTCTGCACGTGACGGCGAGCCGACGCGCCCCGGCGTGTCCGTCCGCTATGCCGGTGCGATGGTGGGAGACCGCCTGGAAGTCACCGGCCTCACCACCGACAAGCAGGTCCACGTCCTCACGGTCCGGCGCGCCGCCGACTGACGCCCGCCCGAGCGCCCGACCCACCTAGGCGGGCGCTCGGCGGGTGCGATGGCGGAGGCGGCGTGGCATAATGATCCGGTTTTGAACGCCGAGCCATGACGCACCCGCTTCCCGTGCTCCAGTCGAACGCCGTCGCGGACATGCGCAAGCCCGCGTGGCTCAAGGTGCGCGCGCCCGGCGGCCCCGAGCTACGTCCGCCTGCGCCGGCTCATGCGCGAGTCTCAACCTGCACTCGGTCTGCGAGGAGGCGCACTGCCCGAACATCGGCGAGTGCTGGGAGGACGCCACCGCGACCTTCATGATCCTGGGCGACGTGTGCACGCGCAACTGCGGCTACTGCGCGGTCGCCCACGGGACGCCGGTGTGGGAGGACCGCGAGGAGCCCGAGCGCATCGGCCGGGCCGTGGCCGAGCTGGGGCTGGAGCACGTCGTCATCACCTCGGTCAACCGCGACGACCTCGCCGACGGCGGCGCCGCTCACTGGGCGGCGACCATCCGGGCGGTCCGACGCCCATGCCCCGGCTTGCCGGGTGGAGGTGCTGGTGCCCGACTTCCAGGGCAGGCGGGCCTCGCTCGACACCGTGATCGAGGCGGCGCCGGACGATCTTCAACCACAACACGGAGACGGTGCCGCGCCTGTACAAGGTCGCTCGCCACGGCGGGCGCTACGAGCGTGCTCTCGACCTGTTCCGGCACGCGCGGGCCACCGCGCCCGGGCTGCCGCTCAAGTCGGGCATCATCCTGGGGCTCGGCGAGGAGCGCGACGGAGCTGGTGGCGACCCTGCGCGACCTGCGTCGAGGTCGGCGTGTCGATCCTGACGCTCGGGCAGTATCTGCGCCCGTCGCCGCGGCACCTGCCGGTGGCGCGCTACTACCACCCCGACGAGTTCGCCGAGCTGGCCGCGATCGGCCGTGAGCTGGGCTTCGCCCACGTGGAGTCCGGGCCTCTGGTGCGAAGCTCGTATCACGCCAAGCGTCAGGCCGACGCAGCGGGGGCGAAGCCATGATGCAGTACGTGCCGATCCTCATGGTCTTCGCGATGTGCGCGGCGGTGGCGGGCGCGCTGCTGTTCATCCCCTCGCTGATCGCGCCGCGGCGGCTGACGCCGATCAAGAGTGGAGCCGTTCGAGTGCGGCAAGGACCCGATCGGGGTCTCCGAGGGGCGCTTCGCCATCAAGTTCTCGACGATCGCCATCTTCTTCATCCTCATCGACATCGAGCTGCTCTTCATCTGGCCGTGGGCGATGCTGTACCGCCGCCTCGGCTGGTTCGGCTTCGTCGAGATGCTGGTGTTCCTGGGCATCCTGATGCTGGGGTTCTTCTACATCTGGCGCAAAGGGGGGCTGCGAATGGGAGTAGGCAGCTTCTTCACGTCCAAGCTGGACGAGGCCATCGGCTGGGCGCGCAAGTACTCCATCTTCCAGTACCCGTTCGTGACGGCGTGCTGCGGCATGGAGTACATGGCGACGGCGTGCTCGCACTACGACGTCGACCGCTTCGGGGCCGGCCTGCCGCGCTTCTCGCCTCGCCAGGCCGACGTGCTGTTCGTCGTCGGCACCATCAGCCACAAGATGGCGCCGGTGCTCAAGCGGATCTACGACCAGATGACCGAGCCCAAGTGGGTGGTGGCCTTCGGCGTCTGCACGTGCACCGGCGGCTTCTACGACAACTACGCCACCGTCCAGGGCATCGACACCATCATCCCCGTGGACGTGTACATCCCCGGCTGCCCGCCGCGACCGGAGTCCGTGCTCGACGGCCTCATGAAGCTCCAGGACAAGATCGCGCTGGCAGACCCAGAGGTTTTGAGCCCGTAGATGACCGGAGGGGACGATCCTTGCAGCGGCTGAGCGACCGCGCTTCGGCGCGCCATCGTCGAGACGCACGCAGGAGCTGGGTGATGCACACCGCGGTGGTCGAGCGCGGTGCCATCGTGGACGTCCTGCGCTTCTGCCGCGACGCCGCCCGCTCGGCTTCGACGTGCTCGTCGACCTGACGGCCGTCGACTACCTCAAGTTTCCCGGGCGCGAGGACGGCCCCCGCTTCGAGGTCGTCTACCACCTCTACTCGCTCGCCCACAACCACCGGCTGCGCTTGAAGGTGAGGGTCGAGCGAGGACGACGCGGTGGTGCCGACTGCCGTCGACGCTGTGGCCGATCGCCAACTGGCTCGAGCGCGAGGTGTGGGACATGTTCGGCATCCGCTTCGCCGGCCACCCCGACCTCCGCCGGCTGCTCATGTACGAGGAGTTCGTCGGCCACCCGCTGCGCAAGGACTACCCCATCAACCGGCGCCAGCCGCTGATCGGACCCAAGGCGTGAGCCCGCGAGCCGACGATCACCCGGCGAGTTCATGCTGGGCGAGGGGAGCGGCACCGGCAGCGGCCAGAATCTCCAGGTCAGCGTGGGCCCGGCCCACCCGGCCATGCACGGGATCATCCGCATCGTCGCCGAGCTCGACGGCGAGTACATCGTCAAGGCCGACGTCGAGATCGGCTATCTGCACCGTGCCTTCGAGAAGGACTGCGAGGTCGGGCGGCTACAACAACGCCATCCCCTACACCGACCGGCTGAACTACGTCTCGCCGCTCATCAACAACTTCGCCTACGCCTCCGCCGTCGAGAAGCTCCTGGGCATCGAGATCACCGAGCGGTGCAAGTACATCCGCGTGATCGATGAGCGGAGATCTCGCGCATCTGCGACCACCTCACGTGCGTGGGCGCCACGGCCATGGAGCTCGGCGCCTTCACCGTCTTCCTCTACATGATCAAGGCCCGCGAGTTCCTGTGGGAGCTGGTCGAGGACGTCACCGGCGCCCGGCTGACGATCTCCTACGGCCGGGTCGGCGGGGTGAAGGCCGACCTGCCGGACGGCTTCGCCACCAAGGTCGGCGAAGGCCTTCAAGCAGACGCGCGAGGTCCTGGACGAGGTCCACCGGCTCGCTCACCGGCAACCGCATCTTCATGGACCGCATGATCGGCATCGGCGCGCTGTCCCGCGAGGAGACGATCGCGTGGGGGATCACGGGTCCGCTGCTGCGCGCGGTCGGCGTGCCCTACGACGTGCGCCGGGCCCAGCCCGCACTGGGCCTACGACCGTATGGAGTTCGAGATCCCGACTCGGAAGGACGGCGACAACTTCGACGCGCTATCTCGTGCGGATGGCCGAGATGGAGCAGTCGATGCGGATCGCCGAGCAGGCGCTGGTCGCGATGCCGGGCGGTCCCGTCAACGTCGACTTCGAGGGACGCCCGATCGACCCCGCCTCGTACGTGGACCAGGGCAAGCAGGGCAAGACGGAGGGGCTGCTGCTGGTGCCCATCCGCCTGTCGCCGAACCTCCAGGGCCAGAACCGGCGCCGCGCATCGAGCAGGTGAACGTGGCCGACAAGCGGGTGGTGCTGCCGCCGAAGGAGACCGCCTACGGCTCCATCGAGGGGCTGATGAACCACTTCATGCTGGTGATGGAGGGGTACGGGATCCGGCCGCCCCGGGGCGAGGCGTACTTCGCCTCCGAGGGGGCCAACGGCGAGCTCGGCTTCTACGTGGTCTCCGACGGTACCGACCGGCCCTACCGCGTGCGCTGCCGGCCGCCCTGCCTGCTGCCGGTGGCGGCGCTGGCCCGGATGATCCAGGGCGAGATGATCGCCGACCTCGTCCCGACCTTCGGCTCCGTGAACATGATCGGCGGAGAGCTCGACCGGTGAGCACGACTCCCGGCGCCCCCGCCCGGGTCGCGTTCTCGACCGAGCAGCTCGCGGAGGTCATGCGCCTCCAGGGTCTCTACCCCGACAAGCGCGGGGCCCTGCTGCCGGTGCTGCACATGGCCCAGGAGACGTTCGGCTGGATCTCGCTGGAGGTCGAGGAGTACGTGGCCGGGCTGTTCGAGCTGTCGCCGGCCCACGTGCACGAGGTCGTCACCTTCTACACGCTCTACTTCCAGCAGCCCAAGGGCCGCCACGTCGTGGCGGTCTGCCACAACCTCTCCTGCTACCTGGCCGGCTCGCGCGACATCCTGGCCCACGTCAAGCAGCGGCTGGGCATCGACGTGGGCGAGACGACCGACGACGGCCGCGTCACGCTGCAGTCAGTCGAGTGCCTGTGCGCGTGCGAGGCGGCGCCGATGATGCAGGTGGACGATCGCTACGAGCTGAGCCTCACGCCGGAGAAGGTCGATCGCATTCTCGAGGGGCTGCGCTGATGGCCGAGATCGTCCTCATGCGCAACTTCGGCAACCGCCAACTCCCACACGCTGGCCGCCTACCGCGCGGCGGGCGGCTACACCGCCTGGGAGAAGGCGAAGACGATGGAGCCGGCCGCCATCACCGACGAGGTCAAGAAATCGAACCTCCGCGGGCTGGGCGGCGCCGGCTTTCCAACCGGCACGAAGTGGTCCTTCATCCCGAAGGACGCACACCGGCCCCGTCTACCTCGTCATCAACGCCGACGAGGGCGAGCCGGGCACGTTCAAGGACCGCTACCTGCTCGAGCAGGATCCGCACGCGCTGATCGAGGGGATGCTCATCGCGGCGCGCGCGATCCGACTCGCGCCTGGGCTTCGTCTACATCCGCGGCGAGTACGTGGAGCCCTGGCGCGTCTTCAGCGGCGCGGTGAAGGAGGCCTACGACGCCGGCCTGCTCGGAAGCGGCTTCGACATCGTCGTGCACCGCGGCGCCGGCGCCTACATCTGCGGCGAGGAGACCGGCCTGCTGTCCTCGCTGGAGGGCAAGAAGGGCTGGCCCAAGATCAAGCCGCCGTTCCCGGCCGTCAAGGGCGCCTTCGGACAGCCGACGATCGTCAACAACGTGGAGACGATCTGCCTGCCTGCCGCCCATCATCAACCGCGGCGCCGAGTGGTTCGCCGGGCTCGGCACCAAGACCGCAGGGCGGCACCCGGATCTACTCGGTCTCGGGCCGCGTGGAGAAGCCGGGCGTGGTACGAGGCGCTCGTGCGCGGTGACGCTGCGCCAGCTCATCTACGATCACGCGGGCGGCGTGACCGGCAGCGGCAAGCTGAAGGCGGTGGTCCCGGGCGGCGCCTCCGCGGCGATCCTCACCGCCGACGAGATCGACATCTCCATGGACGTGGACGGGCCCAAGACGGTGGGCTCCATGATCGGGTCCGCCGGCGTCGTCGTCATGGACGACACGCGTGTCGATGCCCGAGGCCCTCCTGGTGCTGGCCCGCTTCTACGCCCACGAGTCGTGCGGGCAGTGCACGCCGTGCCGCGAGTCCACCGGCTGGATCTACAAGATGGTCCACCGCATCGTGGACGGCCACGGCCGCAAGGACGACCTCGACACCATCCTCGACGTGGCCCGGCGCGGCGCCGGCACCACCATCTGCGCCTTCTACGACGGCGCGGTGGGCCCGTACATCTCCTACATCGAAAAGTTCCGGGGCGAGTTCGAGGCCCTGATCCGGAGCTGATGACGATGCCGAAGCTAACGATCGACGGCAAGGAGATCGAGGTCGAGGCGGGCACCAACCTCATCGAGGCGGCCCGCCGGCTCGGCATCGAGGTGCCGCACTACTGCTATCACCCCGGGCTGTCCATCGCGGGCCAGTGCCGGCTGTGCATGGTGGACGTCGAGAAGACGCCGCGGCCGACCATCGCCTGCAACACCCAGGCGGCCGACGGCATGGTGGTCCACACCGAGACCGAGCGGGTGCGTGACACGCGCCGGTCCATCATGGAGTTCCACCTGATCAACCACCCGCTCGACTGCCCGGTGTGCGACCAGGCCGGGGAGTGCTGGCTGCAGATCTACTACATGAAGCACGGCCTCTACGACCCGCGGATGACCGACGAGAAGGTCCACAAGCCCAAGGCGGTGCCGCTCGGGCCCCACGTCATTCTGGACGCCGAGCGGTGCATCCTGTGCTCGCGCTGCGTGCGGTTCTGCGACGAGATCACCGGCACCGGGGAGCTGGGCATCTTCCACCGCGGCGATCACTCGGAGATCGGCCTGTTCCCGGGCCGCGACCTCGACAACAACTACTCGGCCAACGTCGTCGACATCTGCCCGGTGGGCGCCCTCACCGACCGCGACTTCCGCTTCCAGGTCCGCGTGTGGTACCTGGACACCGCCAAGTCGATCTGCACGGGGTGTGCGCGCGGCTGCAACATCGACGTGCACGTCAACCGTCGCCGGCCCCACCACGCCGAGGGCCGCCGGGTGGCCCGGCTCAAGCCGCGCCTCAACGCCGAGGTCAACGCGTGGTGGATGTGCGACGTGGGCCGCTACGACTTCGGCTTCGTCGACGCGCCCACGCGGCTGACGGTGCCGACCCGGCGGGGTCCCGGCGGCCCCGCCGAGGGCGAGCTGGGACGAGGCCGGGGCGGCCGTGGCGGAGCGCCCTGCGCCGGTATCCGCCCGAGCAGATCGGCGGTGCTGGCCTCGCCCCAGATGGCCAACGAGGACCTCATCGCCCTGCGGCGCGTGCTGGAGCGCGCGCGGCATCCAGCAGGTGGGCTTCGACGTGCCACCGGCGGCGCCGGCCGAGGGCGACGAGTTTCTCCTGATCCGCGCCGACACGGACGCCGAACCGCCGGGGCGCCGAGCTGATCGGGCTCGACCGGCGACACTGCCGGCGCATCCTGGCGGCCGCGCGTGCGGGCCGGCTGCGCTGCCTGTGGGTCTTCCACCACGACCTGCTCGGCCTCGGGCTGGCCGGCCGGCGAGGTGGCCGAGGCGCTGGCGCGCGTGGAGACCGTCATCTTCACGGGCACCAACGCCAACGCGACGAGCGCAGCGCGCCCACTGGGTGCTGCCGGCGGCGGCGTGGCGTCGAGCGCGAGGGCACGTTCACTAACTTCGAGGGCCGCGTCCAGCGCTTCCGGACCGCGATCGAGCCCCTGGGCGCCGCCCTGGCCGACTGGGACCTGCTCGGCCGCGTCCTCGCCGCCGGCGGCGGGACGCCGGCCGGCGAGCCGGGCCGAGCACTGGTTCCGCGATCTGACGCGGGCGGTCGCCGCCTTCGCCGGGATGACCTACCAGAGCGTGGGCGACGGCGGCCAGCTCGTGGCGGGCGCGACCTCGGCGGGGGCGCCGGTGCCGCCCGGCCGACGGACGCGAGTGCCCGCGTGACGGCACCCGGCGCGGTGGACGGGACGGGTCGCTGATGCTCGACGTCGCCGTCGCCTTCGGCCGCGTGTTCTTCGTCGTCATGTTCGTGCTGAACCTCGGCGGGCTCCTGACGCTGGGTCGAGCGCAAGCAGTCGGCGATCATGCAGGACCGCATCGGGGCCAACCGCGCCTCGATCTTCGGCTTCCGCGTGCTGGGGCTGCTTCATCCGATCGCCGACGCCATCAAGATGCTGACCAAGGAAGACTTCCTGCCGGCCCGGGCGGACCGGTTCCTGTTCTGGCTCGCCCCGTTCGTGTCGGTCTTCTTCGCGCTGGTCGCCTTCGCCTCGATCCCGTTCGGCGACACGCTGCGCATCGGCGAGCGCGAGATCCAGCTGCAGGCGGTCACGCTCAACGTCGGCATCCTCTACGTGTTCGCCATGCTCTCGCTCGGCGTCTACGGGCTGATGATGGCGGGCTGGGCGTCGGCCAACAACTACGCGCTGCTGGGCGGCCAGCGCGCCGCCGCCCTGATGATCTCCGCGGAGATCGCCATCGGCGCCTCGATCATGGGCGTCGTCATGGTCTACGGCTCGCTCAACATGCAGGACATCGTGCGCGGCCAGGGGACGCTGCTGCGGCTTCGGCTGGATTCCGGCCTGGGGCATCGTGACCCAGCCGCTCGGCTTCGTCCTGTTCCTCACCGCCGGCATCGCCGCCACCAAGCGGCGTCCCTTCGACACGCCGGAGGGCGAGTCGGAGATCATCGGCTACTTCGTGGAGTACAGCGGCATGAAGTTCGGGATGTTCGTGATGGCGGACTTCCTGGAGACCGTGGTCATCGCCGGCATGACGACCGCGCTGTTCCTGGGCGGCTGGCAGGTGCCGTACCTCCACGGCGACGGCTTCCACTTCCCGGGCGGCGCCGCCTGGAACCTGCCGCACCTGGTCGTGGTGGCGCTGCAGGTGGGGCGCTTCGTCGTGAAGGTCGTGCGTGATGATCTTCTTCATGATGCTGATCCGGTGGACGCTGCCCGCGCTTCCGCTACGACCAGGCGATGCGGCTGGGCTGGCTCGGCCTCTTCCCGCTGTCGATCCTCAACATCGTGGTGACGGGAGCGATCCTGCTCCTGGTCGGGGGCGACAGGCCTCGCTGAGGCTCGTCCAGCGCTTCTACCTGCTCGAGGCGGTGCAGGGGGTGGTGCTCACGGCCGGCCACTTCTTCCGCAACATGGGTGCCCACGTCGCCCGCGCGCTCGGGGAGCAAGACCGCCCGCGGCGCCGTCACCATCCAGTACCCGGAGGAGCGCCGGCCCTACTCGCCGCGGCTGCGCTAGCTGCACCGGCTGGTCCGGCGCGAGGACGGCTCGCCGCGCTGCGTGGCCTGCATGATGTGCGAGACGGTGTGCCCGGCCCACTGCATCTACATCGTGGCCACCGAGCACCCCAACCCCGAGATCGAGAAGATGCCCGAGCGCTTCGACATCGACCTCGGCAAGTGCGTCTTCTGCGGCTACTGCGTAGAGGCGTGCCCGGAGGACGCCATCCGCATGGACACCGGCATCCTCGAGTTCTCGTCCTACAGTCGGGGCGGCATGATCTACACGAAGGAGACGCTGCTCTCGCTGGAGCCGGTCGGCGCCGACGGGCGGCCGACCTCGCCGGTGCCCATCCCGGCGAACCGCACGGTCTGATGGAGCTGGTCGTCTTCGTCATCGTCGCGCTGGTGGCGGTGGGCTCCGCCCTCGGCCTCGTCCTCCGGCGCAACCCCATCCACGGCGCGCTGTTCCTCGTGGTCAACCTCGGGGCCATGCGCGGTCTTCTACCTGATGCTGGGGGCCGAGTTCCTGGCCGCGGCCCAGGTGATCGTCTACGCGGGCGCCATCATGGTGCTGTTCGTCTTCGCGATCATGGTGCTGATCCCCGGCAAGGAGGAGACGGGGCCCGACCCCCGCCGCGTGCTGCGCCTGTTCGGGCTGCCGGCCGCGGCTGTGCTGTTCGTGCTGCTCGGGGCCTGGCTCTTCGTGCCCCGGGCGGCGCCGCCGGCCGGGACGGTGGCGGCCACCGGCGGCGTGGAAGTCATCGGGCGCCTGCTCTTCACCGACTACCTGTTCCCGTTCGAGTTGACCTCGGTGCTGCTGCTGGCCGCCATGGTGGGCGTCCTGCTGCTGGCCCGCCGGCGGACGTGAGATGGTTCCGGAGTCGTACTATCTGGCGCTGTCGGCGCTGCTGTTCGCGATCGGGACGATCGGGGTCATCGTCCGGCGCAATCCGCTGGTGATCTTCATGTCGATCGAGCTCATGCTCAATGCGGCGAACCTGGCGTTCGTGGCCTTCGGTCACCGCCTCGGCAGCACCGAGGGGCAGGCGCTGGTGTTCTTCGTGATGGCGGTGGCCGCCGCCGAGGTCGCCGTGGGGCTGGCCATCATCGTGGCCATCTTCCGCCTGCGCCGGCGGCTGTCGATCGACGAGCTGAGCCTGATGCAAATGGTAGCGTGGCAGCCGGTGCGAGCCTGCCCGCAAATTATTGATACAGTAGGCTGAAGTAGTGACCGCCAGGGGGAAGGTTCATGGCCCAGACGACGTCGGCCCCGAAGAAGCCGTGGCCGCGCCCGAGATCGACCCGGAGCTCGCCCGCCGGCTGCTACCACGACATGGTGCTCATCCGCCGCTTCGAGGAGAAGGCGGCCGAGATCTACGCCCTCGGGCAAGATCGGCGGGCTTCCTCCACCTGTACATCGGGCAGGAGGCGGTGGCGGTCGGCGCCACCTCGGCGATGCGGCCCGACGACTACGCGATCGTCGGCCTACCGCGAGCACGGCCACTGCCTGGCCAAGGGCTCCGACCCCCGCCGGGCCATGGCCGAGCTGTTCGGGCGCGTCGACGGGCTCAGCAAGGGCAAGGGCGGCTCGATGCACCTGTTCGACAAGAGCGACCAACTTCCTCGGCGGCCACGCCATCGTCGGCGCCCACCTGCCGCTGGCGGCCGGGGCGGCCTTCGCCATCAAGTACCGGGGCGGCGACCAGGTCGTGGCTGTGCTACTTCGGCGACGGCGCGGTGCCGGAGGGCGAGTTCCACGAGGCCATGAACCTGGCCGCGCTGTGGAAGCTGCCCGTCATCTTCATCTGCGAGAACAACCGCTACGCCATGGGCACCTCGCTCGAGCGGGCCCTGGCCGAGACCGAGATCTGGAGGTTCGCCGGTCCTACAGCATGCCGTGCGAGGCGGTGGACGGCATGGACGTGCTGGCTGTGCGCGAGGTCGTCGGCCGGGCGGTGGCGCGGGCCCGCGCGCGACAGGCACCCCCAGCCTGATCGAGGCCCGCACCTACCGGTTCCGCGGCCACTCGATGCGCGACCCGGCCGGGGCGGTGTACCGGACCAAGGACGAGGTCGAGCGCGAGAAGCTGCGCGACCCCATCGTGCTCTTCCGCGAGCGGGCGCCTGAAGGCGGGCTGGCTCGAGCGACGACGACGTGCGCGACATCGACAAGAGCGTCAGCGACCTCATCGACGAGGCGGTGGCCTTCGCCGAGGCCTCGCCGGAGCCGCCGGAGTCGGAGCTGCTCACCGACATCTACAAGGAGTCCTGAGCCATGGCGGTGATGACCTACCGGGAGGCGCTGAACCTCGCCCTGCGCGAGGAGATGAAGCGGGACGACCGCGTGTTCGTCATCGGCGAGGAGGTCGGCCTCTACGAGGGCGCCTACAAGGTGACGCAGGGGCTGCTCAAGGAGTTCGGACGCCGGCGCATCGTCGATACGCCGATCGCCGAGTCCGGCTTCACCGGTGTCGGCATCGGCGCCGCCATGGTCGGCCTGCGGCCCGGTGGTCGAGATGATGACCTTCAACTTCGCCCTGCTGGCCCTCGACCAGATCGTGAACTCGGCGGCCAAGATCAACTACATGTCGGGCGGCCAGTACAACGTGCCCATCGTCATCCGCGGCCCCGGCGGCCCCGCCCACCAGCTGGCCGCCCAGCACTCCCAGTCGATGGAGGCGTACTTCTACCACGTGCCCGGGTCTCAAGGTGGTGCGGCCCTCGACGCCCGCCGACGCCAAGGGGCTGCTGAAGTCGGCCATCCGCGACGACAACCCGGTGATCTTCATCGAGTCGGAGACCCTCTACAACATCAAGGGCGAGGTTCCCGACGATCCGGAGTTCACGATCCCGCTCGGCCAGGCGGCCATCCGGCGCGAGGGCACCGACGTCACCGTCGTCGCCTACATGGGCATGATGTACCGGGCGCTGGAGGCGGCCGAGGAGCTGGCCAAGGAGGGCATCTCGGTCGAGATCGTCGATCCCCGCACGCTGCGGCCGCATGGACACGGAGACCATCCTCGGCCTCCGTCCGGAAGACCCATCGGGCCGTGGTGGTGGAGGCGGGCGCCGGCTTCGCCGGCATGGGCTCGGAGATC
The DNA here is from genome assembly GCA_963827505.1 of uncultured Candidatus Rokubacteria bacterium. Taxonomy (GTDB): domain Bacteria; phylum Methylomirabilota; class Methylomirabilia; order Rokubacteriales; family CSP1-6; genus AR5. The sequence goes on from CAWHBD010000003.1 coordinate 1,503,463, forward strand.
GCGGCCGTCATCACCGAGCAGGCCTTCGACGACCTCGACGCGCCGGTGGAGCGGGTCACCGGGGTGCCGCGCCGATGCCGTACGCGCGCAACCTCGAGAAGGCTCAAGACCCCGTCCAAGGAGCGGATCATCGAGGCGGTACGTCGCGTCTGCTACGCGAACGGGAAGCACTGATGGCCGTCACCAAGGTCGTGATGCCGAAGCTGTCCGACGCGATGGAGACCGGCAAGATCATCAAGTGGCTGAAGCAGGAGGGCGACCGGATCAAGGGCGGCGACATCCTCGCCGAGGTCGAGACCGACAAGGCCGACGTCGAGATGGAGGCGTTCGGCTCCGGCGTCCTGCGCAAGATCCTCGTCGCCGCCGGCGCCCAGGCGCCGGTCGGCGCGCTGATCGGCGTCATCGCCGAGCCCGACGACGACATCGCCGCGGTGGTGAGCCAGGCGGGCGGCGGCAGCCCCGGCCCCCGCCCCGGCTCCGGCCGCCGCGCCGACGTCCGCGCCGCCGCCCCGGCGGCCGCCGCCGGCGCAGCCGAGATGGCCAGTCGTCCCGCCGCCGTGCCGCCCCAGCCGCGCCGCGAGGACCCGGCGGCACGCACCCCGGCGCCCGCGGCCGGCCCGACCGCGCCCGCGCGGCCGGTCGCGGCCCCGGCGGCGGCGCCGGCCCCCGCCCAGCCGGCCGCGGTGCCCGAGCGGAAAGCGGTCGTGTGAAGGCCTCGCCGCTGGCCCGGAAGATCGCCGCCCAGTCCGGCGTCGACCTGGACTGCTGCAGGGCAGCGGTCCCGGCGGCCGGATCATCCGCCGCGACGTGGAGGCCGCGCGTCGACCGGCGGCCGGCGGCTGGGCGCCGCCGCGGTGGCCGCGCCGGCCGCCGCCGGCGGTCGCGAGTTCGAGGACGTGCCGCTCAGCGCCGATGCGCGACGATCATCGCCAAGCGGATGCCGCGTCGCAAGGCGCCGGTGCCCGCACTTCTACGTACGTCCGAGGTGGCGATGGATCGGGCGTGGGAGCTGCGCGAGGAGCTGAACGGCGCTCGAGGGGCAGCCCGAAGATCTCCGTCAACGACTTCGTCATCCGCGCCTGCGCCCTGGCGCTGCTCAAGCACCCCGGCGTCAACGCCTCGTTCCAGGGCGAGGCCATCCGCGTGTACCACCGCGCCCACATCGGGATCGCGGTGGCGCTGGAGGAGGGGCTCATCACACCGGTGCTGCGCGACTGCGCACGCCAAGTCGCTGGCCCAGATCGCCGCCGAGGCGCGTGACCTGGCCGAGCGGGCCCGGGCCCGCAAGCTGCGCGCCCCGGAGATGACGCGGCGCCACCTTCTCCATCTCCAACCTCGGTATGTTCGACGTCGACGAGTTCTCGGCCATCATCAATCCGCCCGAGGGCGCCATCCTGGCCGTGGGGACCGTGCGCAAGATGCCCGTCGTGACTGGACGAGACCGTCGGCGTGGGCCGCCGCATGATGCTGACGATCTCGTGCGACCACCGGGTGATGGACGGGGCCATGGGCGCGCGCTTCCTGCAGGACGTGAAGCGCCTCCTGGAAGAGCCGCTCCGGCTCCTGCTCTGATGGCGACCAGACGTTCGACGTCGTCGTCGTGGGCACGCGGACCGGGCGGGTACGTGGCCGCCATCCGGGCCGCCCAGCTGGGGCTGTCGGTGGCGGCCGTCGAGGACGACCGGCCGGGTGGGGTGTGCCTGAACTGGGGCTGCATCCCGACCAAGGCGCTGCTGCGCAACGCCGAGGTTCTCGGCCTCGTCGAGCACGCCGATCGAGTTCGGCATCAAGGTCGACAACGTGCGTGCCGACTACGCGGAGGCCATCAAGCGCAGCCGCGGGGTGGCCGACCGCATGGCGAAGGGCGTCGAGTTCCTGTTCCGGAAGAACAAGATCACGCTGTTCCCGGGGACGGGCACGCTGCGCTCGAAGAGCACGGTGGAGGTGAAGGGCGCGGCGGGTACCGAGACGCTCGAGGCCAAGGCCGTCATCCTGGCCACCGGCTCCGAGCCGCAAGTCGCTGCCCGGCGTGACCATCGACGAGAAGCTGGTCGTCTCCTCCAACGGCGCCGTCCGCAACGAGACGCAGCCGGCCTCGCTGATCGTCATCGGCGCCGGTGCCGTCGGCATGGAGTTCGCCGACGTCTACGCCGCCTACGGCACCACGGTCACCGTGCTGGAGGCGCTGGACCGCGTCCTGCCCGTGGAGGACGCCGAGGTCTCGGCGCTGGTGGCCCGGCTGCTTCGGCCGGCGCGGCATCACGATCAAGACCGGTGTGAAGGTCTCAGCGCGGTCAAGCCGGGCGGTCGCCGGCGTCATCGTCGAGACCGACGGCAGGCCGGCTCGAGGCCGACCAGGTGCTGATGGCGGTCGGTCGGGCGGCCCGCACCGCCGGCGTGGGCCTCGAGGCCGCTCGGCGTCCAGCTCGAGCGCGGGTTCGTGAAGGTCTCGCCCACCATGGAGACGTCGGTGAAGGGCGTCTACGCCATCGGCGACATGGCGGGGGCGCCAGCTGCTCGCCCACAAGGCCATGGCCGAGGGCGTGGTCGCCGCCGAGGCCATCGCCGGGCGCAACCCGCGCCCGTCGACTACGCCAATGTGCCGTCGTGCACCTACTGCCGTCCCCAGGTGGCCTCGATCGGGCTCACCGAGGCCAAGGCCAAGGAGAACGGGCGCGAGGTGATGGTCGGCAAGTTCCCGTTCACCGCCAGCGGCAAGGCGGTGGCGCTGGGCGAGACCGACGGCTTCGTGAAGGTCGTGGCCGACAAGGCGACCGGCGAGATCCTCGGCGTCGCACATCGTGGGTCCCGAGGCGACCGAGATCATCCACGAGTTCGCGGTCGGCCGCACGCTGGAGGCGACGGTCGAGGAGATCATGCACACGATCCACGCCCACCCCACGCTGTCCGAGGCCGCCCTCGAAGCCACCCTCGCCGCCCTCGGCCAGGCGATCCACATCTGAATTGAGATGGGGGCCCCGACATGGCCCCCAAGCCCCCAACGTTGCTCACGCCCCGGCGTAGCCGGGGCGCTCCTCTGTCTTGCTTGGCGCCGCGGCGGGCGCCGCACGTCGTGAAGTCGATGCAGTAGACTGGGGCATGCCTACTGACATGAGCTTTCAGCTGACTCCCGAGCAGGAGGCGCTGCGGACGCGCGCCCGCGAGCTGGCCGATACGGTCTTTGCCGAGCGCGCCGCCCGCTGGGACGCCGCGGAAGAATATCCGTGGGACAACGTCAAGGACCTCGCCGCGGCCGGCTTCATGGGGATGACGATGCCGCGCGGCCCACGGCGGTGGCGAGCGGCCGCTGCTCGACGTGGTGCTGGTGATCGAGGAGATCGCGCGGGCCTGCGGTATCACGGCGACGCATCGTGGTCGAGGGCAACCTCGGCGTGGTGGGCGCGCTCACCGCCTACGGGACCGAGAGCCAGAAGCGGCGCTACTTCCCGTGGGTGCTCGAGGGCGAGAAGCCGGCCATCGCCATCATCGAGCCCGCGGCCGGCTCGGCCGCGACCGACATCGACGACGCGCGCCGAGGAGACGCCGGCGGGGTACCGCGCTGACCGGCCACAAGTGCTGGATCACCGGCGCCGGCACCTCGCGCCTGTACCTGGTCTACGCGCGCTTCGGCAACCGGCCGGGCGCCGACGGCATCGGCGGCGTCTTCGTCGAGCGCGACACGCCCGGCTTCCGGATCGGCCGGCGCGAACTCATGATGGGGCTGCGCGGCATCCCCGAGGGCGAGCTGCACTTCGAAGGGTGCGAGGTCCCGCGCGAGAACTTGCTGGTCGGCCCCGGCGACGGCTTCAAGAAGCTGATGAACGCCTACAACGGCCAGCGCCTCGGCGCCGCCACGGTGGCGCTCGGTCTCGCGCAGGGCGCCTACGAGCGGGCGCTCGCGTACGCGGCCCAGCGCAGGCAGTTCGGCCGTCCCATCGGCGATTTCCAGGGCATCCGATGGAAGCTGGCCGACATGGCGATCAAGCTCGACGCGGCCCGCCTCCTCATCCACCGCGCCGCCGTCGGCGCCGGTCGCGGCTTCCCCGACGCGCTCGAGGCCGCCAAGGCCAAGACCTTCGCGGCCGAGACGGCGCAGGAGGTCACCAGCCAGGCGCTGCAGATCCACGGCGCGGCCGGCTACGGGCGCACCCTGCCGCTGGAGCGGATGGTGCGCGACGCCCGCATGTTCGCCATCGGCGGCGGCACGCTGGAGATGATGCGCAACCTGATCGCCGATCGCCTGCTGCCGACCCGGTCGAACTGGCGAGGGTAGGATGACCTTCCAGTTGGAGGGCGCCCCCCTCGAGCGCGTGCTCGCGCAGATGGAGGCGCTGGCGCCGTGAGACTTGCGCCGAGGGGTGGGGCGGGTGTATGCGTACTCCGCGCCATGCCGCACGCCCGATCGGGTTCGCGTCGCGTCCTGAGCCTGCCGCTGCTGCTCGTGGTGGCGGTGGTGGTGCTCCAGGGCGCCAGCACGCCCCACACGCACGCCCCGTCGAAGCCCGGCGTCTACAACCAGGACCACGACCTGGTGCTGCAGGCGACGCTGCACGGCGCCGCCGTGCTGGCGGAGGCGCCGCCGGCCCCGCTCGTCTTCATGCTGGTGGCGGCGGTCGCGCTGCTCGCGATCAGCCCGCTCCGCTCGGCCGCGCGCCCGACCTGCGACAGTCGCGCCCCACCCCGCTCCTAGAGCTCTCTCCCGACCTGATTCGTCGCCCGGCGGCCTCGTACGGAGGTCGCCACACTCACGGTGCTCAGGGAGGACTCCATGCGTGGATTCGTCATCGTCGCCCTCTGGCTGGCGGTCGTGCTGGTCCCAGGATTCGCCACCGCCCAGGATGCGGAGGCGCTGCGCCGCGAGCTGGACCAGCTCAGGCGGCAGCAGGAGCAGTACCAGAAGGCCATCGAGGCGCTGAGCGATCGGCTGAAGCGGCTCGAGTCACCGCCCGCCCCGGCCGCGGTGGCGCCGGCGCCGCCCGGCCCCGGCAGCGTCGCCCAGACCCCGCCCGCGCCCCGGGCCAGCGGGACGTCATCGCTGATGGACCTGGCCCGCCCCCGCGAGCCGTTCGCGCTGTACGGCCAGCGGGGCCCGGGGCAGCTGCTGTTCGACATGGGCGTCGCCGGCGACTTCGTCGGCAACCTGACCCAGCGCAACGTGGACAAGGCCGAGGGCGGCACCTTCGCCGGGCGCGAGAACCGCTTCTTCCCCCGCGAGATCGAGCTCAGCTTCTTCGGCCAGATCGATCCCTACGCCCGGGCCGAGGTCCGCATCGAGGCCGGCGAGGAGTCGAGGACGGGCGCGGGAGATCGCGCCTGGACCTCGCCGAGGCGCACCTCACGCTGCTGACCCTGCCGTTCGGCACCCAGGTCAAGATGGGCCAGATGCGCAACCGCTTCGGGCTGCTCAACCAGCTCCACGAGCACGACCGGCCCTCAGATCGACCGGCCCAACGTCCTCACGCGGTTCCTCGGGCGAGGAGGGCCTGGTCGGGAGAGCGGGGCCGAGCTCACCTGGGTGCGCGCCGCTGCCGTTCTATCCTCGAGACGCTCGTCGGCGTCTTCAACGGCGACAACGAGGAGGCGTTCGGCCGGGGCAGCCTCAAGGCGCCCCTGGTGACCGGCCGGGTCCGGACGTTCTTCGAGCTGAACGACGCCAACGCCATCCAGCTCGGCCTGTCCGGGGCCAGCGGCGAGACCGCCGAGCGACAAGCGGCGCAGCACCCTGGCCGGCTTCGACGCGAAGTACAAGTACCGCCCGGAGGGCTGGCGCACGCCGCTGCTGACGATGGCGCGGCGAGGCGCTCTACACCGATCCGCCGGGTGGAGGTGTTCGACGGACGCCGGACGCCGGCGAGAACGCGGACGCGCGACCGCTTCGGCTGGTACGCCTACGGCGAGGTGCAGCCGTGGCGGCGCTGGGCTGTTCGGCGTCCGCTACGACTCGACCCAGTTCCCGGTCGATCCCGGGCGCGAGTGGGCGGTGGAGCCATACCTGACGTTCATGCCCTCGGAGTTCCTGCGCTTCCGGCTGGGCTACAAGCACACCGAGCGCTCGCACCGCGCTGACGGCTTCCCGACAACGGCGGCAGCGCCCGGATCGTCGACGAGATCCTGTTCCAGGCGACGCTTCATCCTGGGCGCGCACCCCGCGCATCCGTTCTGAGGAGGTGACGGCCATGACCCGCATCGTCAAGACGATCCTGCTGTCGCTCGTGGTCGGCCTGGGGCTGCCCGCCGCCGGCCCCGAGGCCGCCGACAAGGTCCGCGTGGTCACGACCATCCCCGACCTGAAGGTCCCTCGACCGAGGCGGTGGGCGGCGATCTCGTCGAGGTGGACTCGCTGCCCGCGGCGGACCCAGAACCCACACGACCTCGAGGTCCGGCCGAGCCTGATGGTGAAGCTGCGCCGGGCCGAGCTGCTCATCGAGCAACGGCGCTCGAGCTCGACGCCGTGGGCCGAGGTGGTCGTGCAGGGAGCCAACAACTCCGACATCGTGCCGCGGCGGCCGCGGGCGCGTCGAGGCCTCGCGCGGCGTGCCGGTGCTCGAGGTGCCCGACCACGCGCGTGGACCGCTCGATGGGCGACGTCCACCCGGCCGGCAACCCGCACTACTCGCTCGACCCCGGCCTGGCGCCGCAGATCATCCAGCAACATCCTCGACGGGCTGGCCCGCGTGCGCCCCGGAGCACCGCGCGGCTTTCGAGCGCAACCGCGCGGCGTTCCTGGCCCGGCTGGACCAGGCGATGGCGCCGCTGGCTGCAGCTCATGGAGCCGCTGCAAGGGCGCCAGGGTCGTCGTCGTACCACCCCGACTTCATCTACTTCCTGACGCGCTTCGGTCTCGTCCAGGCCGGCGCCATCGAGGACCGGCCCGGCATCCCGCCCTCGCCGCAGCACCTGGCTACGCCTCATCCGGCAGATGAAGGAGGAGCAAGATCAAGGTCGATCGTGGTCGAGCCGTGGAACGACGTGAAGCTCGCCGACCGCGTGGCCCAGGAGGCGGGGGCCAAGGCCGTGACGTCATGGCCACCGCCGGTGGGCGCGGTCAAGGGCGCCGACGAACTACCTCGGCTGCGGTCGACTTCAACGTCAACACGCTGGCGAAGGCGCTTCGCCAAGATGAGCGTCGCGGCCGTGGCCGCCGACCTCCTCGCGCTGATGTGGGCGCCGTTCCTGATGTGCCTGGTCCTCACCGGCATCCACGCCTATCTCGGGCGTCCACGTCATCGCCCGCGAGGTCGTGTTCGTGGACATCGCGCTGGCCCAGATCGCCGCGCTGGGCGCCACCGCCGCGTTCCTGGTGGGCTACGAGACGACACGTGGCAGTCCTACGCCACGGCGCCTCGCCGCCACCCTCGTGGGCGCGGTCGTCCTGGCCCTCACGCGGAGCCGCCGCCGGCACGTCTCGCAGGAGGCGGTGATCGGCGTCGTCTACGCGGTGTCCTCGGCGGCGCGCGGTGCTGCTGGCCGACCGCTCGCCCCACGGCGCCGAGCACCTGCGCGGCATGCTCGTCGGCAGCCTCCTGGCGGTGGGGCCGTCGGAGGTGCTCAAGGTCGCCGGTGCTCTACGCGCTCGTCGGTGCCCTGCACTGGGTCTGCCGGCGGCCCGTTCTTCCTGATCTCGACCGACCCCGACGCCGCCTACGCGCGCCGGCTGGCGGGTGCGCGCGTGGGACTTCCTCTTCTACGCCTCGTTCGGCGTGGTGGTGACCAGCTCGGTGCGCATCGCCGGCGTCTTGCTGGTCTTCTCCTACCTGATCGTGCCGGCGCTGGCCGGCGTCATCCTCGGCGGCTCGGTCCTCTCGCGCCTGCTCATCGGCTGGGCCTTCGGCGCCCTGGTGAGCGTGCTGGGCATGGTCGCCTCGGCGGCGCTCGACCTGCCCACCGGGGCCACCGTGGTCTGCGCGTTCGGCCTGGTCCTGACGGTGTTCGGCCTCGCGTTTCGCCTCGGCTGGCTGCGCGCCGGCCCCGGGCTGTCGTGACACGCGGAGCGCTCGTCCTCGGGGTGGCGCTCTCGGCCGTTGGCTGCGCCTCGGCGAGGCCGATCGCCGGGGTCGGCGAACTCGCCGGCGACTGGCACGGTCGCGTCTCGGGGCCGGCCGGTCACGCGCGGGCGGCCCTGGTGGTGGCCACGAGCGGAGATTACAAGGGGACCATGTACCTCGAGGGCGGCGATCGAAGCTTTCACGGCGCCCTGGTCGTCGTCAGGCCGGGGCAGGTGCGCTACCAGGGCACCGACGGCAACGGTACCGTCCGCATCTCCGAGGACAACGGGCGGCGGCGCCTCAGGTTCCTGCGCGACGACGGCGTCGTGGACGCGTTCTTCGAGCGGCGCTGAGCCGGCCGCGGCCGGGCGCGGTGCGGGCCGCGCCTTCGCGCGATCAGTGTCCGTGCAGGAAGGGCAGGCGGACGAGCAGCAGGAAGCCGTTGATCGCCGACAGCCCGCCGACCGCGGCCAGGAGCGACGAGAACCAGAACATCGGCCGCGAGGTGGACAGGATCGACACCGAGGCAGCACACGATGGCGATCTGCAGCAGCACCTCGGCATAGTCGAAGTACGGGTCCTTGGCCTGGTTGCGGTCGCGCTCGACCTCGGCTGCCTTGGCCTTGGGCTCGATCTCCTTCTTGTCGGCGTTCATCCGCTTCTCTTCGTCGGCGAACTTCCGCGGTCAGCGCCTCCACCTTCTCGCGCTCGGCGCCCTTGAGGGCCGACGGCTCGGCCAGCTGCGTCTCCAGCACCAGCTTGTTGCCGCGGTTGAGGTGCTCGCGGATGACCTTGGACTGGTAGTAGGCCCACTGGTTGGAGGCTTCCTGCTGGGCCAGCAGCATCTCCTTCATGGCGTTGTTGCCGCCGAGGGAGGCGACAGCCAGGACGACGGCGTAGATGGCGGTGACGAGGGCGACGCGACGGCTGAACGTCTTGTCGCGTCGCTCCTCCAGCTCCTCGGGGTCGGGGAGCTCGACCTCAGCCACGCGGCGGTGTCGGGCCCTTGCGCATCTCGTCCCGCATCGCGTCCTTGCCCGCCTCGAACGCGGTCATGAGACGCTGGGTCTGCTCCTCGAAGAGCTCCCGGCTCTTGTCCAGCCACTCACCGGCGCGCCCCTGGGCGTCGTTGGCGATCTCCTGCGCCTTCCGGGCGAACTCCCCCCCGTGCTCCGCGAGGAGCTCGCGGGTCTCGCGGCCCCGTCCGCGGCGTCAGCAGGAGCGCCGTCGCCGCCCCGATGAGCCCACCGAGAAAGAACCAGCCCAGGTAGCCCGCCGCATCGTTCTGCTCATTTGCCATCGTCATCTCCTTGTCCCCGTCGCAGCCGCTGCACGAAGACGTCGACGCCACGGCGCAGGCCGGCAGCCAGCCCGATGACCTGGCCGGCCCGGGTCAGGCCGGCCAGCCCCATCACGACCCGGCCCAGCCCCTCGGCCACCGTCTGCACCTGTTCGGTCACCTCGCCCACGCGCTCGACCTCGCGCCGCGTCTCGCGGGTGAGGTCGCGCATCTCCTCCGTGAGGCCGTTGGCCTGGCCGATCAGGGGACGCAGCTCCTGCTCCACGATCTCCAGCACGGCGTCGGTCCGGCGCAGTGTCCGGCGCAGCGCCAGGAAGGCGGCCACGACGGCCCCGCTGACGGCGACGGCGCAGGCGACGAGGACCAGCTGAGCCCACGGCTGCATGGGGCCGAATTATCACCGCAAACAGCGCCGAGAATCAATGAATCCGTTGACTTTGGGCTCTCACCCGACGACAGTTATCCCATGTCGGCCCCGGACCGTTTCGAGGAGTTGCACCGGCGTCACGCTCTGGCCGAACTCGGTGGTGGCGAGGAGCGGATCCGGCGCCAGCACAAGGCCGGCAAGAAGACCGCCCGCGAGCGGCTGGAGCTGCTGCTGGACGCGGGCTCGTTCCTCGAGATCGACAAGCTTCGTCGTGCACCAGAGCCACGACTTCGGCATGGAGGACCAGAAGGTCCCCGGCGACGGCGTCGTCACCGGCTCGGGGCGGATCCACGGCCGCCCGGTGTTCGTGTTCGCGCAGGACTTCACCGTCTTCGGCGGCTCGCTGTCCGAGGCCTACGCCCGCAAGATCTGCAAGGTGATGGACCTGGCCATGAAGACGGGCGTGCCCGTCATCGGCCTCAACGACTCGGGCGGCGCCCGCATCCAGGAGGGGGTCGTCTCGCTGGCCGGCTACGCCGACATCTTCCTGCGCAACACGCTGGCCTCCGGGGTCGTCCCCCAGATCTCGGCCATCATGGGGCCGTGCGCGGGCGGGGCCGTCTACTCGCCGGCCATCACCGACTTCATGGTCGATGGTGAAGAACACCGCCTACATGTTCGTGACCGGCCCCGACGTCATCCGGACGGTGACGCACGAGGAGGTCTCGGCCGAGGAGCTGGGCGGGGCGACCACGCACAACGCGACCTCCGGCGTCGCCCACTTCGCGGCGGACAGCGAGGAGGAGTGCCTGGCGCTGATCCGCGAGCTGATGACCTTCCTGCCCGGCAACAACGTCGAGGACCCGCCCCGCCGGGTCGACCCGCGACCCCGTCGACCGCCGCGACGAGTCGCTGCAGACCATCGTGCCCGACCAGCCGAACAAGCCGTACGACATGAAGGAGGTCATCCGCACCGTCCTCGACGACCACTACTTCTTCGAGGTGCACGCCGCCTTCGCGCCCAACATCATCGTCGGCTTCGGGCGGCTGGGCGGGCGGCCGGTGGGAATCGTCGCCAACCAGCCCGCCCACCTGGCCGGCTGCCTGGACATCAACGCCTCGCTGAAGGCGGCGCGCTTCGTGCGCTTCTGCGACTGCTTCAACATCCCGCTGGTGACCTTCGAGGACGTCCCCGGCTTCCTGCCCGGCACCGCCCAGGAGTTCGGCGGCATCATCAAGCACGGCGCCAAGCTGCTCTACGCCTATTGCGAGGCCACCGTGCCCAAGCTGACCGTCATCACCCGCAAGGCCTACGGCGGCGCCTACGACGTCATGTCGTCCAAGCACATCCGCGGCGACGCCAACTTCGCGTGCCCACCGCCGAGATCGCGGTGATGGGGCCGGAGGGCGCCGTGAACATCCTGTACCGGCGCGAGATGGACGCCGCCCCCGACCCGGCGGCGTTCCGGGAGGCCAAGATCCGCGAGTACCGCGAGAAGTTCGCCAACCCCTACGTGGCGGCCGAGCGCGGCTACATCGACGAGGTCATCGAGCCGCGCGACACCCGCGCCCGCCTGTGCGCGATGCTCGAGGTGCTGAAGACCAAGCGCGACAGCAACCCGCCGCGCAAGCACGGGAACATCCCGCTGTGAGGACGCCGGCGTGAGCGGCCAGGAGCGGAAGCCCGCGTTCACCACCTCGTGGGGGGCGCCGCGCCGGCGGGTGTACGGGCCGGCCGACGTGCCCCGACAGCGCCGGCGCCGAGTCGCCAGGCCAGTACCCGTTCACCCGCGGCGTGCACGCAGAGCATGTACCGCTCGCGCCTGTGGACGATGCGGCAGTACGCCGGCTTCGGGTCGGCCGCCGAGACGAACAAGCGCTACCGCTTCCTGCTCGACCAGGGACAGACCGGCCTCTCGGTGGCCTTCGACCTGCCGACCCAGATGGGCCACGATCCCGACGCGCCGATCGCCCAGGGCGAGGTCGGCAAGGTGGGGGTCTCGATCGCAGCGCTGGAGGACATGGCCGATCTCTTCGAGGGCATCCCGCTCGACCGGGTGTCGACCTCGATGACCATCAACGCCACCGCGCCCATCCTGCTGGCGCTCTACGTGGCGGTCGGGCGAACGGCAGGGCGTCGCCTCCGAGAAGCTGTCGGGCACGATCCAGAACGACATCCTGAAGGAGTACATCGCGCGGGGGACGTACATCTTCCCGCCGGGGCCGTCGATGCGGCTCATCACCGACATGTTCGCGTGGTGCCGGCACCACGTGCCGCGCTGGAACACGATCTCGATCTCCGGCTACCACATGCGCGAGGCCGGCTCCACCGCCGTGCAGGAGGTGGCCTTCACCCTGGCCAACGCCATCGCCTACGTGCAGGCCGCGGTCGAGGCCGGCCTCGACGTGGACAGCTTCGCCCCCCAGCTGTCGTTCTTCTTCAACGCCCACAACGACCTCGTCGAGGAGGTCGCCAAGTTCCGGGCGGCCCGGCGGCTGTGGGCGCGCCTGATGCGCGAGCGGTTCGGCGCCCGCGATCCCGCGCTCGCTGATGCTGCGCTTCCACGCCCAGACGGCCGGCAGCATGCTCACCGCCCAGCAGCCCGAGAACAACATCGTGCGGGTGACGGTCCAGGCGCTGGCCGCCGTCCTCGGCGGCTGCCAGTCGCTGCACACCAACTCGATGGACGAGGCGCTGGCCCTGCCGACCGAGCGGGCGGTGCGCATCGCGCTCCGCACCCAGCAGATCCTGGCCTACGAGTCGGGGGTGGGCGACACCGTCGATCCGTTCGGCGGCTCCTTCGCGGTCGAGCGGCTGACGCGCGACATCGAGGAGGCCTCCGAGGTCTACATCAAGAGGATCGACGAGCTCGGCGGCTCGGTGGCGGCCATCGGCTACATGCAGCGGGAGATCCAGGACGCCGCGTACCAGTGGCAGCGCGAGGTCGAGGACAAGGCCCGCGTCGTGGTCGGCGTGAACGACTTCGTCACCGACGAGGTCCCGCCGTCCAACCTGTTCCAGCTCGATGCCGGGGTGGGGGAGGCGCTCGTCGAGCGCCTGGCCCGCCTGCGCGCGACGCGCGACGGCGGTCGGGCCGAGCGGGCGCTGGATGCGCTGGAGACGCGCCGCCCGCGGCCGCGACAACCTGATGCCCCGGCTGGTGGAGGCCGTCGAGGCCTCGGCGACGCTCGGCGAGATCTGCCAGCGCCTGCGCGCGGTGTTCGGCGTGCACCAGCCCTCGGTGACGTTTTGAGGCTCACGGCCGGACTGGCCGTCGGGCTGGCCGTGCTGCTGACGGTGGCCGTGCCGGCGGGCGCCGGTATCGCCGACCGGGTCGCGGCCACCTTCGCGCTCATGGCCGGCGACTTCGTCAAGGCCTTCCAGCCCGTGGAGGCCGTCGTGGTCTCGCTGGAGGGCCCCGAGATCTTCCTGGACGTCTCCGCCGAGAACGGCGCCCAGGTCGGACAGGAGTACGTGGTCTTCCGCAAGGGCGACGCCTTCTCCCATCCCCTCACCGGACGGCCGCTGGGGCGATACGAGCAGGTACTGGGGCACGCCCAGGTCGTACGCCTGTATCCGAAGTTCGCCGCCGCCGTCTACCTGCCGCTGCCCGAGACCCCACGCCCCCGCGCCACCGACGGGGCCCGCATCACCCGCGCCCGGGTACGGGTGGCGGTGACGCCGATGCTCGATCTCGCCGCGACCCACGCCGACGTGCGGCGGGTGCCATTCATGCTGGCGGCGGCCCTGGAGGGCTCCAAGCGGTTCCAGGTAGTCGATCCACTTGCCGTCAGCGACATGTTCGCCAGCACCGGCCTCAGCGTGCAGGAGATGCTGGCCCGGCCCGAGCGGGCGACCCGCGCGGCCCGCAACCTGGAGGTCTCCGGCTGGATCCTGCCGATGTTGCTCGAGCGGCGCGGGGTGACGTACCTGGACGTGACCTACATCTCGGCCATCACCGGAACGGCACTGATCTCGCGCCGGCTGCCCCTGGTGACCGCCAGCTCCGCCGAGGAGCAGCGGTTTCCGTGGGAGCCTCGGCCCGAGGACTGAGGGGGCTGTGTTATGGTAAGCGCGGCATGAAGGCGCGGTTTCTCGCCGGGTTGCTCGTCGTGCTCGTGGCGGCGTCGGGCTGCGGCACCATCCGTCAGCTGTTCGGCATCGCCAGCCCCGGCGAGCCGACCATCAACCTCAAGTCGGCCGAGACGCGCTGGGTGCTCATCAAGAACCCCCGCTTCGGCGACGTGCGCAGCGAGCCCGAGTACGTGTGGGTCGAGGAGGACAAGCTCCCGACCACGATCACCACGCTCGTGCGCGGCAAGAGCGCGATCATCGCGCCGCCCGAGATCGTCGCCAAGTACGGGCCGCCCCCGGGCGGCGGCAAGATCAGCACGCGGCAGGGCGTGCCGTACCAGACCGTCGAGCCGCAGCGGTCGACGCCGACGACCGACCCCCGGGCCGCCGGGAGCGCGGCACCAGCGCTGGCGCCAGCGGCACGGTCGACCGCGGCGGCGGCGACACCGGTACCAGCGGTGGCGGTGCCGGAGCCACCCAAGCGCGGCCTCGTCGTCCTCGTCGACTCGCCGCGCATCGTCGTCGACCTCACCGCCGCCGACGGCTTGCAGCCGGGTAGCATGCTCAGCCTGCGTCGTGATCGCATCCCGATCGTGCACCCCGTCACCGGCGAGGTGCTGGGCGAGCTCGACGATGAGGTGGCCACCGCCCGCGTCGTGGAGACGCGGGAGCGCTTCTCGGTGGCCGAGCTCCAGTCGGTCGCGGCCGGCTCCCAGGTCCAGGTCAAGGACCGGGTCTTCGTCAAGTAGCGCCCGCCGCGGTGGCCACGCCCACGCTCGAGCACGTCCTCAAGGAGCGGGTCGCCGCTCTGGTCGGCGACGACCTGGCCGAGGTCGAGGCCGAGATCCGTCGTGAGCTGCACTCGCCGGTGCCGCTCATCCAGGAGATGGGGGGCTACATCGCGGGCGCCGGTGGCAAGCGGCTGCGTCCGATCCTCCTGCTGCTGGCAGCCCGGCTGGCCGACTACCGCGGACCTCGGGCCGTCCGGCTCGCCTGCGTAGTCGAAATGCTCCACACGGCCACCCTGATCCACGACGACGTGGTCGACCAGGCCCCCCTGCGGCGCGGCCGGCCCTCGGCCAACGCCCAGTGGGGCGACGATGCCTCCGTGCTGGTGGGCGATCACCTCTACTCGAAGTCGTTCGCGATGCTGGTGCGTGACAACGACCGGGCGGTCATGGAGACGCTGGCCCGCTCGACGGTGTCGATGACCGAGGCCGAGGTGTTCCAGCTCCAGCTCAAGCGCAGCGGCCTCATCTCCGAGGCCGACTACGTGCGGATCATCACCCAGAAGACCGCCTCGTTCATGTCCGCCTGCTGTCGCATCGGCGCCCTGCTGGGCGGGGTGCCGACCGAGCAGACGGAGGCGCTCACGCGCTATGGCCTCGACATCGGCATCGCGTTCCAGATCTCCGACGACGCGCTGGACTTCACGGCCGACCAGGCCCGGCTGGGCAAGGCGATCGGCGCCGACCTGCGCGAGGGCAAGCGGACGCTGCCGCTGATCGCGATGCTGGAGCGGGTGCCGCCGGACACGGCCGAGCAGGTGCGGGCGGCCCTGCGGCGCCGCACGCTGAACCCGGCGGAGATCGAGGACATCCGCCGCCTCGTGCTGGAGCACGAGGGCGTGGAATACGCGCGCGCGCGGGCCCAGGCCTTCGCCCAGGCCGCCAAGACCGATCTCGAGGCGTTCGTCCCCTCCGAGGAGCGGGAGACGCTCTCGCTCGTGGCCGACTTCGTCGTGGATCGTGACCGGTGAGCACCGCCTGCCCACGCGCGTGCCCGGCACCGTCACGCTGACGACCGATTTCGGGCTCCGCGACGCGTACGTCGCGGAGATGAAAGGCGTGATGCTCGGCATCGCCCGGAAGGCCGGCCAGTCTCTGCAGTTCGTCGACGTCACCCACGAGGTGGAGCGCCACGACATCACCGAGGGGGCGCTGGCTCTGGAGGCAGCGGCGCCGTTCTTTCCTCCCGGCACCGTCCACCTGGCCGTCGTGGATCCGAGCGTGGGGACGGCCCGGCGGGGTCTGGCCCTGGCCGTGGGCGGGCAGCTCCTGGTGGGTCCCGACAACGGCTTGTTCACGCCGTTCCTGGCCGGCGATGGCTGGCGGGCCTTCGAGATCGCCGAGGCCGACTACCGGCTGCCGTTCGTGAGCCGAACCTTCCACGGGCGTGACCTGTTCGCGCCGGCCGCCGCGCACCTGGCGCTCGGCCTGGATCCGGCCCGGCTGGGGCCGGTGGTGACCGATCCAGCGCGGCTCGTATGGCCCGAGGTGCGGGCGGTGGCGGGCGCGGTGGCCGGCGCCGTGGTGCACACCGACCGGTTCGGCAATCTCATCACCTCGATCCACGCCCGCTCGACCGACCTGCTCGACGCCGGAGTCGTGATCCGCGTGGGCGGGCGCGTGGTGCCGGTGGTCGGGACCTACGCGGAGCTGCCGGTGGGACGGCCAGGAGCCCTGGTGGGCTCGGCCGGGCGGCTGGAGATCGCCGTGCGCGAGGGCAGCGCCGCCGCGGTGCTGCGGGCGAGCCGGGGCACGGCGGTGGTGGTCAGTCGGACGACTTCGGAGTCGAGGCGCCCGAGGCGGCGCCGCTAGCGGCGCCGTCGGTCTTCGCGGGAGCCGCGGCAGGCTTGTCGGCCTTGTCCGCCTTGTCCGCCTTGTCGGCCTTATCGCTCTTGTCGGTCTTGTCGGACGTGGTGCTGGGCGATGACGACGACTTCTCCTCGCTGCGCGCCTTCTTGCGCGCCTCGGAGGGGTAGTCGGTGACGTACCAGCCCTCGCCCTTGAGGATGAAGGGCGCGGCCGAGAGCAGCCGGCGAACGGGGCCGCTGCAGACCTCGCAGGTGGTGAGCGCGGGCTCCGAGATCCGCTGGCGTACTTCGAAGATGCGACGGCAGGAATCGCACTGGTATTCGTAGGTCGGCACGAGTGGAGGCTACATGGGAGAGGAAAGCGTGTCAACACGCGGGGTTGTGGCGATGGTCATCGCGCTGCTGCTCCTTGGTGGCTGCGCGGCCCCGATCAGCGAGTCCGATCGGCTCCGGGCGCGCGCGGCCTACGAGCGTGGGCTCTCTCACGTGAACGAGCGACAACCCTCGCCGGCGCTCGGGGCGCTGAAGGAGGCCGTGAGCGTCGACCCGAGCGTGGCGATCTATCGTGACACCCTGGGGCTGGTCTACCTGGAGCTCGGGCGTCCCGAGCTGGCCATCGAGGAGCTGCGTCGGGCCGTGGAGCTCGACCCCAAGCTGGCCGACTCCCACTTCCACCTGGGTACGGCCTATGCCGAGGCCGGCCGCTGGGAGGAGGCGGTCGCCAGCTACCGGCGGGCCCTGGCCCTACCCACCCTGACGATCCACGACTTCGTCCACCAGAACCTGGGGCTGGCTCTGTACCACCTCAAGCGGTATCCGGAGGCCGAGAGCTCGCTGCGGTTCGCTTTGAGCCTCGACCCCCAGATGCAGGCGGCGTACTACAACCTGGGTCTAGTCCTGGTAGCCGAGAAGCGCCAGGACGAGGCCCGCGCCGCCTTCCGCCAGGCACGCCAGCTGGCCCCGGACAGCCCCTTTGGTCAGGCCGCTCGTGAGCGTCTTCGGGCCCTCGGCGATGGTGGATAACCACTATCGAATTGGCCTTTTTTCTTGACCTTGCAAAGGCCGACACGGTAAAACCGACACGCTGTCCGCAGGCCTGTAACTGTTGTTGATGTCGCACTTGGGCAACGCGGTTGAGGAAGCACACCACACTACTGAGGAGGCAGTGCATGAGACGGACGTTTGCAGTCGTCGCGTGCGTGGTCGCCATTCTCGGACTCGTCGCTCCTGCGGCTTTTGCCCAGGCGCCGGCTCCGAAGGTGACGATCGTCGGCCTGTTCGACCAAGTCACGTCGACCGGCAGGAACATCTACGATGGTGACTTCACCCGGTCCAGCGAGTCTGAGTGGTACGCGCGGACTCGTTTCCGCCCCGACTTCACCTTCGAAGTCGGCCGGACCAAGGCGGTCCTCGGTCTCGAGATCGACCTGCAGTACGGCGCTTGCGGCACCACGGGCGGTGACGGTGCCTTTGGCACCGCCGCCGCGGCGGGCTGTCACAGCGGTACCAACGGCGGTCTGGACACCAACACCGACGTCGGTGGCATCATCGAGGTGAAGTGGGTCTACACCGAGTTCGACCTGACCGGCAAGGACAGCCTCATGCCGTTCATCCCGGTCGCCACGGTGGCGCGGCTCGGTGGTCAGCCGTACGCGACCCTGGCCAATTACAAGGTGGCCTACGCGAACGGTGACTTCGCGGGTCTCTCGACGCGCACCACGTTCGCGCCGAACCTCACCGTCGCGTTTGCGTACGTGATGGTGGAGGACGAGAACGCCTCCAACAAGCGGCCGGCTGGCGTGTCGCGTGGCAACGACTGGGCAATCATCTTCAGCCCCGAGATCACGGTCTTCAAGGGGCTCGACATCAAGCCGCTGTACTCGTATTTCCACGCCGACGGCACCACGAACACCTCCGCGCGGCGCACGGTGTTCGACACCAATATTGCCGGTGGCTCCACGGTTGCGGCCGCCGGGACCAGAACCAGTGACAGTGAGGGCCGCCACACGATCGGTGTCGACGCCCGCTGGCGCTCCGGTCCGTTCTCGCTGGATCCGACGTTCTACTACCAGTTCGGCGATCGCGACTTCGTCAACGCCGCGGGCGGCAGCTCCGAAGCCAGCATCTCGGCGTTCCTGGTCGACATCCAGGGCGGCTTCCAGCTCGGCCCGCTCCTCCTCGAGGCGCGCGGCATCTGGAGCAGCGGTAACAGTGCCCGCAGCGATGTCACCGACAATGTCAAGTACTTCGAGCCCCTGAACCTCGATACCGGGTACTACGCCGGCTGGGCGAACATCCTGGCCCTCGGTGTCGACTACTTCAACGGTGGTGGCGGTGCGAACAACCAGTTCGATACCAACATCGGTTACGACCGGTACGGTCGGCGCCAGCTCGGCTTCCGGGCGACCTACAGCCTGACGCCGCAGCTCGCGTTCTACGGCATCGTCAGCCCCACCTGGACGGACAAGAAGGTGGACACGGACACCACGATCGTCGGCGGTCTGCGACAGGCCCCGACCAGCAAAGGTGGCTCCCAGTACATCGGTACCGAGGCTGACCTGGGTCTGACGTGGCGGTTCGCTCCGAACACCGTCTTCGACCTGGTCGGCGCGTACCTCCTCGCGGGGGACGCCCTGGACGCGGTTCGGACGGTCAACGGCGTGACGACGAAGTTCGACGCCGAGGACGGCTGGACGGTGGCCGCTCGCGTGCGGCTGTCCTTCTAGTCGAGCATCACGCGTAGTCCACGGGGCATGGGGGATATCCTCCATGCCCCGTTTCTTTTGCATTCCTTGACTCTCCTGGGGGCGTGGGCTAGCCTCGGGCCATGCGCGCGGTCCGCTTGAACATTTCCCGCGCCTCCGGCGGACTCACCCTCGGCCTGACCCTCCTGGCGCTCGCGGCCGTCACGGCGACGGCGCAGACCACGCCGTCGTCCCTGGCCGTGGTCGTGGACCAGGTGCTGAGCCTGTTCCCCAAGGTGGACGGGGACGTGCTGGAGGCGGCCAACGGAGCCGTCACGCTGTCCCTGGGCCGCAAGGACGGCGTGGTCGCGGGCATCGAGCTCAGTGTCTACCGCGAGGGCCGCGAGTTGCGGCACCCCCGGACCGGCGCGCTGCTGGGACGGACGGAGCAGGCGGTGGGCCGGGTGCTGGTCGAGCAGGTCCTCGAGGGGTACTCCACCGGGAAGATCACCCAGGGCACCGACGTGAAGGCCGGCGACCGGGCCCGGGTCTCTGCTGGCAAGATTCCGATCACGGTGGTGCCACTCGTGGAGGGCGTCAAGGACGGCTTGGCTGAGGCCGCCGTGCAGGAGCTGGTCGACGGCCTCACCCGCACCGGACGCTTCCAGATCGCAATGGGGGACTCGCTGGCGGTCAGCCTGCTGCAGGAGGGTCTGCAGCGCCAGGAGATCCTGGACGGCAAGGGGCTCGCCAAGCTGGCCGAGCGCTACAAGATCGAGAACGCGCTGATCGTGCACGTGAAGTCGGTGCAGAAGAAGCCCTTCCTCGAGGCCCGCCTGTTCTCGCTGCCCGGGCCCAGCACCCTGATGACCACCGGACTGTTCGTGCCTCCTTCCGTCCGGTCGACGCCGAAGGGCGATTTCTCAGCGTCGGGCCAGGCGCGCGCCAACCAGAACGCCCGTCCGCCGCAGTCGCTGCTGGCACGCCTGCTCACCGGTGAGCTCGACAGCGGCGCCTACTCCACCGGCGAGGGTTCGATCCCCCTGAAGGAGATCGCCAAGTACCCGTTCGTGGTGACCTCGCTCGACGTCGCCGTGGCCCCCGCCGACAAGGTGGCGCGGATGGTGATCACCGACGGCCAGAAGGTCTACCTCTATCGGATCGTCGAGCGTGTGCTGGAGCCGGAGTGGACGTGGACCTCCGACGCTTCTGCCGGGGTCTTCTCCGTGCAACTGGCCGACCTCGACGGTGACGGCGTTCTCGAGGTCGTGGTGAATCGCTACCATCCGAACCCCGGCATCCTGCTCAAGTCGATGGTCCTCACGACCCGTGACGGGCGGCCCACGGTGCTGGTGTCCGACGCGGCCCACATCCTCCTGGCCATGGATCTCACCGGCGACGGCGTGAAGAAGACGCTGTGGGGGCAGGATTTCGCGCAGGCCGGGTTCTTCCGCAAGGGGCAGATCGAGCGGCTGGCGCTGCGCAACAGGTCGCTGGCGCTCGACGGGCGGGTGCAGGTACCGAGCGAGTTCCGGGCGACCGGGGCCACGATGTCCAACATCGGCGGCAAGGACGCCATCCGCTCGCTGGCCTACATCGATGAGCACAGCCGCCTGCGGATCGCCATGGGCAACCAGGAGCTGTGGCGCTCGTCCTCGGCGGTCGGTGGCGGCGTGGTCAAGCTGGTCGTCGACACCCAGATCGAGCGCGGCGGCCGCAGCTACATCTACTTCTCCGAGCCCCACCCGGTGGCCATCGACCTCGACGGCGATGGGATCGAGGAGATCGTCGTCGTCCAGAATCAGGTTCCGGGGCGGATGGCGGTGATCTACAAGGGCCCGGCCGGCTATCGGTTCCAGTCCGTGGCCTCCGGGTTCGAGGGAACCATCACTGGCCTCGGCGCCATCCCGGGTGACCCGGTGCCCTCGCTGGTGGTCGCCGTTACCCGGTTCTACGGACTGCTCACCACTGCCGGCGACACCCAGATCATCATGACGATCCCGGAGTGATCCCCGCACGTCGCCGTCTGTTTCGCTGATCGGTCCCGCCGCGTGATGTCTCCTCGCGTCAGCAGCGTGAGCACGGCCCCGCCCCGGGGGATGCGCGACGTCTTGCCGCCGGAGGCCGAGCTGCGCGACGCCGCCACCCAGCAGATCCTGACCGTCTATCGGAGCTTCGGCTTCCGGCGGATCGAGACGCCCGCGCTGGAGAGCCTCCGCCTGCTGGCCGGCAGCGACGGCGGCGAGAACGAGAAGCTGATCTTCAAGGTCCTCAAGCGCGGGGAGGAGCTCGAGGCGGCCATGCGCGAGGGCGGCGAGCTGGCCGACCTCGGGCTCCGCTTCGAC
The DNA here is from genome assembly GCA_963827505.1 of uncultured Candidatus Rokubacteria bacterium. Taxonomy (GTDB): domain Bacteria; phylum Methylomirabilota; class Methylomirabilia; order Rokubacteriales; family CSP1-6; genus AR5. Next base: position 1,524,815 of record CAWHBD010000003.1, read on the forward strand.
CTCACGGTGCCGCTGGCCCGCTACTACGCGGAGAACCATGCCCGGCTGCCGGATCCGCTCAAGGCCATCCAGATCGGGCCGGTGTGGCGGGCCGAGCGGCCCCAGAAGGGGCGATTCCGCCAGTTCACCCAGTGCGACATCGACATCGCTCGGGCAGTCGCGCTCGGCGGTCGTGGAGGTCGAGCTGATCCTGGCCACCGAGCGAGGCGCTCGACCGCGCTGGGCCTCACCGACCTGACCGTGCGCATCAACGACCGGCGGCTGCTCGGGCCTGATCGCCGGCACTGCGGGTTCGAGGAGTCGGTGCAGGCGGGGTTCTTCATCGCCTTCGACAAGCTCGACAAGCTCGGGCCGGAGGGGGTGCTCGGCCGAGCTGCGCCGGGCCGGCCATCGCCGGGCGCGGCCGTCGATCGCTTCGCGCGTCTGCTGCCGACCCTGCAGAAGGGCGAGCTCTCGCTGGAGGCGCTGCGCACCGCTGCTGGGGGCCGGCGCGGCGGGCGAGGCGTTCGAGTCGCTCGCGTGGATCACCGCCGCCGCCGGCGGCGAGATGCCGGGCGGCAGCCGGGTGCAGTTCGATCCCACGCTGGTGCGCGGCATGGGGTACTACACCGGGACGATCTTCGAGATCAGCGTCGCCGGCCTTTCCTCGTCGATCGCGGGCGGGGGGCGCTACGACCGGATGATCGGCAAGCTGCTCGGGCGGGACGTCCCCGCCTGCGGGTTCTCCATCGGCTTCGAGCGGCTGATCACGATCCTGGTCGAGCGCGGCGAGGCGCCCGCCCACCGTCGCGCCGTCCGCGCCGGCGCGGCGGATCGCCCTGCTCGTCGACCAGGACGGCGACCTCGCCGCGGCCCTGGCCAGCGCCCGCGAGCTCCGGGCGGCCAGGGCGATCTCGTGTCGCTGGAGCTCAAGCGCAAGAACGTCGGCAAGCAGCTCGACGATCTCGTGACGCACGGGTTCTGGGGCTACGCGGTCGCGCGAGGGCGCCGGGGCGGTCGCCGTGAAGCCGCTGGCCGCGCCCCGGGAGCGCGGCTGATGCACGCGCTATCGCACGCACAGTGCCGGAGAGCTGCGGGCCGGCCACGTCGGCCAGGCCGCCCGGCTGTCGGGCTGGGTGCACCGTAAGCGCGATCACGGGCAGCTGCTCTTCATCGACCTGCGCGACAACTTACGGCGTCACCCAGTGCGTGGTGGACTCGTCGGCAGCCCGGGCTTCGCGGCCGCCTCGGCGCTGCGACTGGAGAGCGTGATCACGGTGACCGGTACCGTGGTGGCGCGGGGCGCCGGAGGCGGTGAACGCCGAAGCTGCCGACCGGCGAGGTCGAGCTGGCCGTGGCCGAGCTCGGCGTGGAGGCGATGGCCGAGCCGCTGCCGCTCCAGGTCAACGCCGACACGGAGTTTCCCGGAGGAGACGCGGCTCCGGTACCGGTTCCTCGACCTCCGGCGGGAGGCGCTGCACCGCAACATCCTGCTGCGCAGCCAGGTGATCGCCAGCATCCGGCGCCGGATGATCGCGGCCGGCTTCACCGAGTTCCAGACGCCGATCCTGACGTCGAGCTCGCCGGAGGGCGCGCGCGACTACCTGGTCCCGAGCCGCGTCCATCCCGGGCAGTTCTACGCGCTGCCGCAGGCGCCGCAGCAGTTCAAGCAGCTGCTGATGGTGGCGGGCTTCGACCGCTACTTCCAGATCGCGCCCTGCTTCCGCGACGAGGACGGTCGGGCCGACCGCTCGCCCGGCGAGTTCTACCAGCTCGACTTCGAGATGTCGTTCGTGACCCAGGAGGACGTGTGGGCGGCGCTGGAGCCCGTCTGCACGGCGTCTTCGAGGAGTTCGCGACCGGAGACCGCGGTGACGCCGGCCGCCGTTCCCGCGCATCCCGTACGACGCAGGCCATGGCGACGTACGGCACGCGACAAGCCGGACCTGCGCAACCCGCTCGTGATCGCCGACGTGACGGAGGTCTTCGCGGGGCTCCGGCTTCTCGGTGTTCGCTGACGCGCCATCGAGCAGGGCGCGATCGTGCGCGCGATCTGCGGGCGCCGGGGGCGGCCGCCCAGCCGCGCAGCTTCTTCGACAAGCTGAACCAGTGGGCGCGCGACGCAGGGCGCGCCCGGGCTCGGCTACGTGACGCTCGCCGAGGGCGCCGCCAAGGGTCCCATCGCCAAGTTCCTCGACGCCACCCGGCTGGCCGCGGCTGCGCGAGATCACCGGGGCCACCGACCGGCGACGCGGTGTTCTTCGTCTGCGACAAGCGGGCGGCGGCCGACCGGCTGGCCGGCCGCGTGCGCGTCAAGCTCGGGGAGGACCTGGAGCTGCATCGAGAAGAACGCGTTCCGGTTCTGCTGGATCGTCGACTTCCCGATGTACGAGCGCGACGAGGACACCGGCGAAGATCGAGTTCAGCCACAACCCGTTCTCGATGCCGCAGGGAGGGCTGGAGGCGCTGGAGACGCAGGATCCGCTGACGATCAAGGCCTACCAGTACGACATCGTGTGCAACGGCGTCGAGCTGTCCAGCGGGGCCATCCGCAACCACCGGCCGGACATCATGTACAAGGCCTTCGCAGATCGCCGGCTATCCGCGCGAGGAGGTCGAGGCGCGCTTCGGCGGCATGCTCAACGCGTTCAGGTACGGCGCGCCGCCCCACGGCGGCTCGGCCCCCGGCATCGACCGCATCGTCATGCTGCTGGCCGGCGAGAGCAACATCCGCGAGGTCATCGCCTTTCCGCATGAACCAGCAGGCCCAGGACCTCCTGATGCAGGCGCCCAGCGCCGGTGGCGCCCGAGCGGCTGCGCGAGCTGCACATCCGCTCGACCTGCCGCCGCGGGAGCGCCTGCCGGTGAGGGCGCGACCCGCATGATAGACTCGAGGCGCAGGAGCGAGAGCCGTTGAGCGAGGCGACCACCACGATCACCCGCCGCCTGTCGCTCGCCCCCGACGTCGACCTGTGCGAGCTGCTCGGCACGCAACGACGACCACCTCCGCACCCTCGAGTCCGCAGCTCGACGTGCGCATCGTCGCCCGCGGCCACGACATCATGCTCAAGGGCGACGAGCGCCAGGTGCGCGCAGGCCGAGCGCGCGATCACCCAGCTGGCCGAGCTGCAGCGCTCGGGCGCGCGCCGGGCTGAGCGCGGGCGAGGTGCGGGCGGCGCGTGCGCATGGTCGCCGAGCGACGCCGAGGCCGACGTCAAGTCGGTGTTCGGCGACGCCATCGCGGTGCCCTCGCGCAAGAAGCTGATCTCGCCGAAGACGCGCGGGCCAGAAGCGTTACATCGACGCCATCCGCGGCCACGACATGGTCTTCGCCATCGGTCCCGCCGGCACCGGCAAGTCGTTCCTGGCGGTGGCCATGGCGGTGTCCGCGCTCATGAAGCGCGAGGTCGCCCGCATCGTGCTGACCCGGCCGGCCGTGGAGGCGGGCGAGCGGCTGGGCTTCCTGCCCGGCGACCTCTACGAGAAGGTCCATCCCTACCTGCGCCCGCTCTACGACGCGCTCTACGACATGCTCGAGTCCGAGAAGGTGGCCTCGCCTGACGGAGAAGGGCGCGATCGAGATCGCGCCGCTGGCCTACATGCGCGGGCGCACGCTCAACGACGCCTTCATCATCCTCGACGAGGCGCAGAACAGTACCACCGAGCAGATGAAGATGTTCCTCACGCGGCTCGGCTTCAACTCCAAGATGGTCATCACCGGCGACATCACCCAGGTCGACCTGCCCGCCTGCCGCCGCGTCCGGCCTGATCGAGGTGCAGTCGATGCTCAAGGGCGTGCCGGGCATCACGTTCGTCTACTTCGACGAGCACGACGTGGTCCGCCACCGACCTGGTGTCGGCCATCATCCGCGCCTACGAGCGCCCACGCGGCGGAGCGCACGCCGACCCGGCCGCCGGCCGCCGGCGCCCGCCCGCGACGACGAGGCGACCGCCGGCGCCGTGCTGATGCCGGCGGCCATCGACAACCGCCAGCATCGTGTCCCGGTCGCCGTCGGCCGCGCCTCGCGCCCGGACGCGTCGCCGCGTGCGCTGGCCGCCGTGGGGCGCGCCGCCGGCAACGTGGAGGTGGCCGTCGTGGACGACGCGCGAGATCCGCCGCCTGAACGCGCACCTATCGCGGCATCAGCCGCCGCACCGACGTGCTGGCCTTCCCCCTCGAGGCTCCCGACGCCCCCGGCCAGCTCGTCGGCCAGGTCGTCGTCTCCGCGACACGGCGCGCGCGGCAGGCCCGCCGCGTGGGCGTGTCCGCTCGCCCTCGAGCTCGATCTGCTCGTCACGCACGGTATCCTCCATCTCGTCGGGTTACGACGACCGCGACCCGCGTGGAGGCCGACCTGCATGCACCGCCGCGAGCGCGACCTCCTGGCGCCGACCGCCCCCGCCCGCCTCTGGACAGGGCTGCTGCCCCGCGCAGTGAGCGGCGGAGCCCTCCGCGCGAGTTCCGAGCCGGCTTCGTGGCGCTCGATCGGCCGGCCCAACGCCGGCAAGTCGACGCTGCTCAACCGGCTGGTCGGGCGAGAAGCTGGCGATCGTGTCGCCGCGCCCCCAGACGACGCGCAACCGCATCACCGGCATCCGGCACCTGCCCGACGCCCAGGTCGATCTTCGTGGACACCCCGGGCCTGCACACCGGGCGGCGGCAAGCTCGGGCGAGTTCATGCTGCGGACCGCCCGAGCGGGCGGTGGAGGACGTGGACCTCGTCTGCCTCGTCGTCGACGCCACCGAGCCGCTCGGCGCCCCGACGATCTGGTGCTGAGCCGCGCTCGCGCGCGTACGGCGGCACCCCGTGTTCTGCTGCCTGAACAAGGTCGATCTGGTGCGGCCCAAGTCGCGCGCTGCTGCCCCTGCTCGAGCGCTGGCAGGCGGCCATCCGTTCCAGGAGATCGATGCCCGATCTCCGCTACCGACGGCACCAGCTGCGATGCGCTCCTGGAGCTCGCTGCTGGCGGCGCTGCCCGAGCAGCCGGCCTTCTTTCCGGCGGACGCCACCAGCGACCAGCCGGAGACGTTCTGGGTGGCCGAGGTCGTCCGCGAGAAGATCTTCCAGCTCACCCACCAGGAGGTCCCCTACGCGTGGCGGTGCGGGTCGAGGAGCTGACCGAGCGCACGCGGCCGGAGCGCCTGTACATCCGGGCCACGATCTTCGTGGAGCAGGACTCGCAGAAGGGCATCCTCATCGGCAAGGGCGGCGGCGATGCTCAAGCGCATCGGCAGCGAGGCCCGCCGGAGCTCGAGGCGCTTCTTCGGCATCAAGGTCTTCCTCGAGCTCACGTGCAGGTGCGGCGCAACTGGCGGAAGGACGAGCGGGCGCTGCGCGAGTTCGGCTTCCTGCTGACGTCCTGACATGGCGCTCGCGAGCACCCGGCCGCCGTCGTCATCGGGCAGCTTCCCGCTGGGCGAGAGCGACCGCGCTGGTCGACGTTCTTCTCGCGCGAGTTCGGCAAGGTGCGCGGCGTGGCCAAGGCGGCGCGGCGGCCTGCGTTCGCGCTTCGGCGGCGCGCTGGAGCTGTTCACGCTGGGCGAGCTCGTGTTCTTCGACACCGGGCCGCAGCGACCTCGTCCGCATCGACCACTTCGACGTCGACGCACCCGTTCGCGGCGCGTGCGGGAGAAACTCGACACGCTCGGCGAGGCCGCCTGGATCGTGGAGGTGGTCGGCGCGGCTGACCGCCGAGCGCGACCGCCAGCCGGCCCTGTACGGGCTGCTGGTCCGGGCGCTGCGCGCGCTGGAGGTGACGCCCCGGCCGGCCCGGATCGCCGTCTGCTTCGGCGTCCGCTGCCTGGACGTGCTCGGCCACCGGCCGCGGCTCGACCGCTGCGTGGAGTGCGGCCGGGCCTACCCGTTTCCCCGGCCGCGGGCTCGCCGAGGGCGGCCTGGTCTGCGAGGGCTGCTGCGGCCGGCGACCGACGCCGTGCCGGTGTCGCCGGCCGCCGTGGCGGCCTTCGCGCGGCTGCGCGAGCGTGCGATGGGAGGACGCGGTGGCCACCCCGGTCGGCCGGGCCGGCGCCGGAGCTGCGCGCCGTCCTCGATAGCCCACCTGTCACGACTCATCGGCCAGCCCACGCGCAGCGCGACGCTTCCTCCGCGAGCTGCACCGGCTGCGAGACCACCTCGGGAGAGCGCCCATGACTTCGATGGCCGTGCGAGCCGCACGTCGTCCCGACGCAGGTCGATGCCTATGACCATGGACGTCATCGTCTCGCTCTGCAAGCGCCGTGGATTCGTCTTCCAGTCGAGCGAGATCTACGGCGGCACCGGCTCCTGCTGGGACTACGGCCCGCTCGGCGTCGAGCTGCAAGCAACAACATCAAGCGGGTGTGGTGGCGCGACTTCGTGCAGCAGCGCGCGCGACATGGTGGGGCTGGACGCCTCGATCCTGATGCACCCCACGGTGTGGAAGGCGAGCGGCCATGTCGACAACTTCACCGACCCCATGGTCGACTGCCGGGAGTGCCAGCACCGCTTCCGAGCCGACCAGATCGACGCGATGCCGTGGATCCACTACTGCCCGGCCACCAAGGGGAACAAGTTCACGATCTCCGGCCGGTGAGGCCTGCAGGCATTGCAGGCGACCGGCGCACCCTGTGCCCGGATTGCGGCAAGGGCGAGCTGACCGCGCCGCGCCAGTTCAACCTGATGTTCAAGACGTTCATGGGCCCGGTCGAGGAGGACGCCTCCGTCACCTACCTGCGGCCGGAGACGGCCCAGGGCGATCTTCGTCAACTTCGACAACGTCCTGCAGTCGATGCGGCGAAGCTGCCATTCGGCATCGCCCAGATCGGCAAGGCGTTCCGCAACGAGATCACCCCGGGCAACTTCATCTTCCGGACTCGCGAGTTCGAGCAGATGGAGATCGAGTACTTCGTGAACCCGCACGAGACCGTCGACGGCCGGCCCGCCGACGAGGCCTGGCACGACCGCTGGATCGCGGACTGCCTGGCGTGGTTCGCGCGCTACGGGCTGCAGCCGGAGAACCTCGAGCTGCGCGAGCACGAGAAGGACGAGCTGGCCCACTACGCCAAGCGCACGGTGGACATCGAGTACCAGTTCCCCATCGGCTGGAGCGAGCTGATGGGCATCGCCAACCGGACGGACTTCGACCTCAAGCAGCACGCGCAAGTTCAGCGGCAAGTCGCTCACCTACTTCGACGAGGAGCGCAAGGAGCACGTCGTGCCGTTCGTGATCGAGCCGTCGGCGGGAGTCGACCGGGCGCTCCTGGCCTTCCTGCTCGACGCCTACCGCGAGGAGGAGGTCCGGGGCGAGAAGCGGGTCGTCCTGCGCTTCCATCCCGAGCTGGCGCCGGTCAAGGTGGCGGTGCTGCCGCTGCTCAAGAAGCGCGAGGAGATCGTGCGCCACCGGCGCAGGACCTCGCGAGCCCGCGCTGGCCCGGCGCTGGGTGACGATCTACGACGACACCGCCGCCATCGGCCGCCTCTACCGCCGGCAGGACGAGGTGGGCACGCCCTACTGCGTGACGGTCGACGTGCAGACGGTCGGCGACGCCGACAAGGGCGAGGCGGCGACGGCCGCGGGTGACGATCCGGGAGCGGGACTCGATGGAGCAGATCCGGGTGCCGATCGCCGATCTCGAGCGCGTCTTCGAGCAGCTGCTCGCCGGGACCACGTGGGCGGAGGTGGCGGCGGCCTACCCGCGCGCGGAGGGCTGAGCCCTCAGGGGCCCTGGCCGGGAGAGGGCGTGATTCGTCCCGTTGCCGGGGTGGCAACGACATCGAGTGGGAGCGTCGAGGCCCCGGCGTGTTCCTGGCCTGGTGGCGCTCCGGCCTGCGGCTTGCTGGGTAGCGGCGCCGGGAGCGGCGGGGCGGGGAGCGCTGGCGTCGTCGGCGCCGCGTCGCCGGGCCCCCCCGGCACGGCCTGCCGGCGGGCGCCACACGCTACCGCGGGCTCCGTCCCCTTCACGAAGGCCATCATGACGACCCGGACGCACTCGTTCGACTCGTCGAGGTCGACCGGGGCGAGGACCACTCGATCCGGCATCGGGAAGTCTTCCTTGGGGCTGTCACCGAGCACCCGGCCCATGTAGCTGACCCAGATCGGAACCGCGACGCGGGATCCCGTCTCGTCCTTGCCGAGGCTGCGCGGGCGGTCGTACCCCACCCACACACCGGTCGCGAGCCGAGGCGTGTAGCCGATGAACCACGCGTTGGAGTAGTCGTTGGTCGTGCCGGTCTTGGCGGCGACGGGACGTCCCAGCGCCTTGGCGGCCTGACCGGTCCCGCGTTCCACGACGCCTCGGAGCATGTGCGTGACGACGTAGGCAGTCTCCGGTGAGACGGCCTCACGCGGCTCGGGCATGTGCTCCTCGAGGAGCTTGCCCTGAGGGTCGGTGACGTAGCGGATGGTGGTGGGCGGCAGCCACTGCCCCTGGTTGGCGAGGGCCCCATAGGCCGACGTCAGCTCGATCAGGGTCAGGTCGGACGTGCCGAGCGCCAGGCTCAGGTTGAGGTCGAGGGCGCTGCTGATGCCGAAGCGACGAGCGACCTGGATCGTGCGATTGAGGCCGACCTTCTCCTGGACCTTCACGGTCACCACGTTGACCGATTCCTCGAGCGCCTGCTGCAGCGTCGTCGGCCCTCGGAACTTGCGGTCGTAGTTCTCGGGCTTCCAGGTCTGGCCGTTGGGGCCGACGGCGTAGGAGACGGGGGCGTCGTCGACGCGGGTAGCGGCGGTGAGGCCGGACTCGAGCGGCGGCGATGTAGACGAAAGGTTTGAAGGCCGAGCCCGGCTGGCGGCGGGCCTGGACGGCCCGGTTGAACTCGCTGCGGAAGAAGTCGTAGCCGCCGACCATGGCGCGGACGTAGCCCGTCTGGGGCTCGACCGTCACGATGGCGCCCTCGGGATGCTCGCCCGGCTTGGCGCCCTTGGCTGCGGCCCTCCAGCGCCTTGAGCCCGTCCCGCAGCGCCTGCTCGGCCGCCAGCTGCATGCTCGGGTTCAGGGTGGTGTAGACGTTCAGCCCGCCCTTGAAGACCATGTCGGCGCCGTATCGGGACTCGAGCGCCTGCTGGACGTATTCGAGGAAGTACTGGCCGGTCGTGCGCCGTCGCTCGGGCGGGATGAGGCCGAGATCCGTACGGGCCAGCCGCTTGGCCTCCGGCTCCTTGAGAGCGCCGTACTCCACCAGCCGGCGGAAGACCACCTCGCGCCGCCGCTTGGCTGCCTCGCCGTGCTCGAAGGGCGAGTAGGTGGTGGGCGCTCGCGGCAGGCCGGCCAGCAGCGCCGCCTCGCGCACGTTGATCTCGGACACCGACTTGCCGAAGTAGGTGCGGGAGGCCGCTTCCACCCCGTAGGCGCCGTGGCCGAAGTAGACCTGGTTGAGATACATCTCGAGGATGCGGTCCTTCGTGTAGCGCCGCTCCAGCTCCAGCGCCAGCACCGCCTCCTTCATCTTGCGTTCCAGGCTCTTGTCCGGGGTCAGGAAGAGGACTTTGGTCAGCTGCTGGGTGATCGTGCTCCCGCCCTCGGCGAGCCGTCCTCGACGATAGTTCTGCACCATCGCGCGGGCGATCCCGATGGGGTCGACGCCCCAGTGGTAGTAGAAGCGCTTGTCCTCGGTGGCGATGACGGCGTCGCGCAGCGTCTGCGGGACGTGGGCCAGCGGCACGAAGATCCGCCGCTCGACGTGCAGCTCGGTGATCAGCTCGTCGTTGTCATCGTAGATCTTGGTTCCGACGAGCGGCTGGAACGACTCCAGCGCGGTGACCGAGGGGAGAGTTCGGGGCAGGATGGTGAAGGCCCACAGGGCAGCCACGGCTACCCCGGTGCCGACGAGCAGGGAGACGATACCCGCGGCGATGAGGAACCCCCGCAGCCACCGCCGCCTACGTGGCCGAGGCCGCTTGCGCTCGGCTCCCGGCCCCTTCTTTTCTGCTGCCATTGCGAGGTCATTATACCGGCGTGTCCGGCCGGACAGCCAAGACAGCGTGCGATAATGCCGAACCGGAGCCGAGGGCATGCCGACATCGATACTTCAGGACTTCGAGACGCGGGGGCTCATCGCCGACGTCACTATGCCCCCCGAGCTCGGCGCCCACCTGGTCGAGGCCGTCCCGCACGGTGTACGTGGGCTTCGACCCCACCGCGGACAGCCTCCACGTGGGCAGCCTGGTGCCGCTCCTGGCGCTGCGGCGCTGCCAGCTCGCCGGGCACCGCCCGATCGTGCTGGTCGGCGGTGGCACTGGGCTCATCGGCGACCCGGCCGGCAAGACCGGCGAGCGTGCGCTCAATGCCGAGGACTACGTCGCGGCCTGCGCCGCCCGGCTGAAGGCGCAGGTCCGTCCATTCCTGGATTTCGATCAGGGGCCCACCGCGGCGATCCTCGTCGACAACTACGAATGGCTGTCGCGGCTGGAGTTGATCCCCTTCCTGAGGGACATCGGCAAGCACTTCAGCGTGGGGGCCATGATCGCGCGGGAGTCGGTCCGGGCACGCCTGGGCGCCGGGATCTCCTACACGGAGTTCACCTATCAGGTGTTGCAAGCCTACGACTTCCTGGCGTTGCACGAGCGTCACGGCTGCACGCTGCAGATGGGCGGCAGCGACCAGTGGGGCAACATCACGGCCGGGACCGAGCTGATCCGTCGGACCGGGGGGGCGGCCGCCTACGGCCTCACCGTGCCGCTGGTGGTGAAGAGCGATGGGACGAAGTTCGGCAAGACGGAGACGGGCACGATCTGGCTCGATCCGGCGCGGACTTCCGCGTACGAGATGTACCAGTTCTGGCTCAATACGGCCGACGCCGATGTTGGGCGTTTCCTGAAATATTTCACGTTCCTAAGCCCGGGCGAGATCGATGACCTTATCCGGCAAAGCCTGGCGACACCCGAGAAACGGGCGGCCCAGAGGGTGCTGGCCGAAGAGGTCACCCAGCTGGTCCACGGCGAGGATGCCAGACGGGACGCCGAGCGCACCAGCCAGAGGGCGTTCGATGACGACGTCAGCTGGGTGCTGGAGGCGAATGCCGGGAGCGGCGTGCCCGGCTCGGTGCTGCCCCCCTCCGAGCAGCCCCGGCCGGTCTGGCGGGTCCTGAAGGACGCGGGGATCGTCCCATCCACCTCCGAGGCCCGGCGGCTGATCCAGCAGGGGGGCGTGGAGGTGAATCGCCACCGGGTGCAGGGGCTCGAGGAGACCCTGGCGGCTGGCCGGTACGCCATCAAGGTCGGCAAGCGTCGGGTCTATCGGGTCATCATCGAGGCGTAGGCCCCGGTTCGGGCCAGGCCTGGGCCCGAAAGAATTCGGTCGAAGGACTTGACAGTGTATGACCGCATCCGTATAGTCATGCTTTGCCCGAGAAGAAGTAGGGCAATGGTCGTGTAAGCCGAGTAAGAGTAGCGAGTCCGGTCACCTTCCAAGCTGACCGCAGCGCTCTTTGAAAGTCGCATATGCTACTGGCTCACGAAAAGTGTGAGCACCCATCCGTTCTAACGAGTACCTTGCGCTCGGCCGAGTGACTGCAGAGCATAGCAGTAACACGTTCGAGCTAGAGGACCAGGTTCATCGCTTTAACATGGCGAGTTTGATCCTGGCTCAGAGCGAACGCTGGCGGCGTACTTAACACATGCAAGTCGAACGAGGATCATCGGTGTAGCAATACATCGGTGGTTCTAGTGGCGCACGGGTGAGTAACACGTGGGTAACCTGTCCTTGAGCTCGGGATACCCTCTCGAAAGGGAGGCTAATACCGGATACGTTCCTCGGATTGCGAAGTCTGGGGAGGAAAGGTGGCGAAAGCTGCCGCTCTTGGAGGGGCTCGCGGCCTATCAGCTAGTTGGTGAGGTAACGGCTCACCAAGGCTATGACGGGTAGCTGGTCTGAGAGGACGACCAGCCACACGGGAACTGAGACACGGTCCCGACTCCTACGGGAGGCAGCAGTGGGGAATTTTCCGCAATGGGCGAAAGCCTGACGGAGTGACGCCGCGTGGGGGACGAAGGCCTTCGGGTTGTAAACCCCTGTCAGAGGGAAAGAAGGGTGTCGGCGCGATAACCGCCGGCATTTGACGGTACCTTCAGAGGAAGCCCCGGCCAACTCTGTGCCAGCAGCCGCGGTAAGACAGAGGGGGCAAGCGTTGCTCGGAATCACTGGGCGTAAAGGGCGCGTAGGCGGGATGGCAAGTCAGTCGTGAAATCTCTCGGCTCAACCGAGAAACGTCGGCCGATACTGCCGTTCTTGAGGGATGCAGAGGAGACTGGAATTCCCGGTGTAGCGGTGAAATGTGTAGAGATCGGGAGGAACACCGGTGGCGAAGGCGGGTCTCTGGGCATCTCCTGACGCTGAGGCGCGAAAGCGTGGGGAGCAAACGGGATTAGATACCCCGGTAGTCCACGCTGTAAACGATGACGACTAGGTGTGGGGTGGTTCAGTCCATTCCGTGCCGCAGCTAACGCATTAAGTCGTCCGCCTGGGGAGTACGGCCGCAAGGTTGAAACTCAAAGGAATTGACGGGGGCCCGCACAAGCGGTGGAGCATGTGGTTCAATTCGATGCAGAGCGAAGAACCTTACCTGGGCTTGACATGCTGGAAGTAGAACCCCGAAAGGGGAACGACCTGTTAAGTCAGGAGCCAGCACAGGTGGTGCATGGCTGTCGTCAGCTCGTGCCGTGAGGTGTTGGGTTAAGTCCCGCAACGAGCGCAACCCTCACCCTATGTTGCCAACGGTTCGGCCGGG
>CAWHBD010000003.1:1542500-2417975 GCA_963827505.1 uncultured Candidatus Rokubacteria bacterium
CGATCAGCCGGCAGACGAGCGAGCAGAACGGTCGGTTCACGTTGCCGTGCCAGGTAGTGGACGTCCGGCAGGTCGGACAGGTCACCACTGGATCGTACCGGCCGTCGACAAACGCTGTCAACTCGGCCACTTCGCTGGCGCTCGGACCGGATTTCTCGTTGACCGCCGTCGACCCCTCGCGTACATTTGTCCGGGAATTCGCGCGCTCACCGACGGCCTGCCAGGAGACCGATACATGAACTGGAACCTCACGCGCCCCTCACGCGCCGCCTGGCTGGTCCTGCCGGCGCTCCTCCTCGTCGCCCTCGCCCTCGCGTGCCCCGGCTCGGCCGCGGCGGCGGCCGGAGGCGAGGCGAACCTCAAGATCCCCGACCTCAGCCAGTCGCACGTGGCCGGCATGAGTGGCCGGACCCTGCTCATGCTGGGGCTCCCCGTCTGCGTGCTGGGGCTGGTCTTCGGGCTGGTCATCTACGGCCAGCTGAAGAACATGCCCGTGCACCAGTCGATGCGAGAGATCTCCGAGCTGATCTACGAGACCTGCAAGACGTACCTGATCACGCAGGGCAAGTTCATCCTGCTGCTCGAGGTCTTCATCGGGATCATCATGATCCTGTACTTCGGCTTCCTGCTGCACTTCGAGGCCAGCCGCGTCATCATCATCCTGCTCTTCAGCCTGATCGGGATCGCCGGCAGCTACGGCGTCGCCTGGTTCGGCATCCGGATCAACACCTTCGCCAACTCGCGCACCGCCTTCGCCAGCCTGCGGGGCCAGGCCTTCCCCGTCTACGCCATCCCGCTCAAGGCCGGGATGTCGATCGGCATGCTCCTGATCAGCGTCGAGCTGTTCCTGATGCTCTGCATCCTGCTCTTCATTCCGAGCGACTATGCCGGACCGTGCTTCATCGGCTTCGCCATCGGCGAATCGCTGGGGGCGGCCGCCCTCCGGATCGCCGGCGGCATCTTCACGAAGATCGCCGACATCGGCTCCGACCTCATGAAGATCGTGTTCAACATCAAGGAGGACGACGCTCGCAACCCCGGTGTGATCGCCGACTGCACCGGCGACAATGCCGGCGACTCGGTCGGGCCGAGCGCCGACGGCTTCGAGACCTACGGGGTCACCGGCGTCGCGCTCATCTCCTTCATCGTGCTGGCCGTGCGGGAGCCGGCGGTCCAGGTCCAGCTGCTGGTGTGGATCTTCGTGATGCGCGTGCTCATGATCGTCGCCTCCGGCGCCTCCTACTTGATCAACGAGGCGGTGGCCCGCGGCCGTTACGCCGGCGCCACCCGGATGAACTTCGAGGCGCCGCTGACCTCGCTGGTCTGGCTGACGTCGATCGTCTCGGTGGTGACGACCTACGTCGCGTCCTACGTCCTCATCCCCGACCTCGGTGACGGCAGCCTGTGGTGGAAGCTCTCCACCATCATCACCTGCGGGACGCTGGCCGGGGCCATCATCCCCGAGCTGGTCAAGGTCTTCACCTCGACCGAGTCGGGCCACGTCCGCGAGGTGGTGACGGCCTCCCGCGAGGGCGGGGCCTCGCTCAACGTCCTGTCCGGCTTCGTGGCCGGCAACTTCAGCGCGTACTGGCTCGGGATGACGATCGTCCTGCTGATGGGCATCGCGTTCCTGGTCAGCACGCTCGGCATGGGCGCGCTCATGGTGGCGCCAGCCGTGTTCGCCTTCGGCTTGGTGGCGTTCGGCTTCCTCGGCATGGGCCCGGTCACCATCGCGGTCGATTCCTACGGCCCCGTCACCGACAACGCGCAGTCGGTCTACGAGCTGTCGGTGATCGAGGAGATCCCCAACGTCGCCCAGCAGATCCGCCGGGACTTCGGCTTCGAGCCGAAGTTCGATACCGCCAAGGAGCTGCTCGAGGAGAACGACGGCGCCGGCAACACGTTCAAGGCAACCGCCAAGCCCGTGCTGATCGGGACCGCCGTCGTCGGCGCTACCACCATGATCTTCTCGATCATCGTGGTCCTCACCGCCGGGCTCACCGAGAACCTCGACAAGCTCTCGCTCCTCCACCCGCCCTTCCTGCTCGGCCTCATCACCGGGGGGGCGGTCATCTACTGGTTCACGGGCGCCGCCACCCAGGCCGTCTCGACCGGCGCCTACCGTGCGGTGGAGTTCATCAAGGCCAACATCCGGCTGGAGGGCTCGACCAAGGCCTCGGTGGCCGACAGCAAGAAGGTCGTGGAGATCTGCACGCAGTACGCGCAGAAGGGCATGTTCAACATCTTCCTGACAGTGTTCTTCTCCACGCTGGCCTTCGCGTTCCTGGAGCCGTACTTCTTCATCGGCTACCTGATCTCGATCGCGCTGTTCGGTCTCTACCAGGCGGTGTTCATGGCCAATGCCGGCGGCGCCTGGGACAACGCCAAGAAGATCGTCGAGACGGAGCTCAAGGAGAAGGGCAGTGCCCTGCACGCCGCCACCGTGGTGGGCGACACCGTCGGGGATCCGTTCAAGGACACCTCGTCGGTGGCCATGAACCCCGTCATCAAGTTCACGACGCTGTTCGGCCTGCTCGCCGTGGAGCTGGCGGTGAGCCTGAGCGCCACCAGCGGCCCCGGGCTGAGCCGGGTGCTGAGCCTGGTCTTCTTCATCCTCTCGATGGTGTTCGTCTGGCGGTCGTTCTACGGCATGCGGATCGGGAGCGGTGGTCAACCGGCGCCGACGGGTGACCGGGCACGGGCGGGGGCGGTGGCTGGCGGAAAGTAGGTGGACGCGCTCGTCGATCTCGCGACGGGGCTGCTGACCGGCCGCCACGGTCTCGACGACCTCATCCGCTGGGGCGGCTACGCCGTGCTGACGGCCATCGTCTTCACCGAGACGGGACTGCTGATCGGCTTCTTCCTGCCGGGGGACTCCCTGCTGATCACGGCCGGGCTGGTCGCGGCGACGGGTCAGCTGAACATCTGGGTGCTCAACGCCCTGCTGATCGTGGCGGCGGTGGCCGGCGACAGCGTCGGGTACGCGATCGGCCGGCGGGCGGGGCCGCGCCTGTTCACGCGTCCGAAGTCGCTCCTGTTCAACCCCCGCCACGTCGAGCGCACGCGTGCCTTCTACGCCCGCCACGGCGCCCGCACCATCGTCATCGCCCGCTTCGTGCCGATCGTGCGCACCTTCGCGCCGGTCGTGGCCGGAGTCGGTGAGATGGAGTACCGGCGCTTCGTTTTCTACAATGTCGCCGGCGGTGTGGGATGGGTGACGAGCATGACGTGGGCCGGCTATCTGCTGGGGCAGGTGGTGCCCAACATCAGCGACCACATCCACGTCGTGGTGATCGTCGTGATCGTGCTCTCGCTGATCCCGATCGCCGTCGAGCTCGTCCGGGAGCGGCGACGGCGCTCGGTCTAGTCTTCGGCCGGGCGCTGGCGGCAGCCGCCGCGCGGCTGCCGGCGCCGGTCGCCCTCGGGATCGGGCGGCGCCTCGGCGACCTGGCCCGGCTGGCCCTGCCGAAGCGTCACCGGGTGGTCGCCACCAACCTCGCCGTCGCCTTCCCCGATCTCTCCCTCCCGGCCCGAAACCGGCTGGCCCGTGCCTCCTGGCAGCACTTCGGGATGACGGTGGTCGAGTTGGCCCGCTTCCTGGGCCGCCCACTGCAGGCCACGCTCGATGAGCTGACGATCGACGGACTAGAGCATCTGCGCGCGGTCATGGCCGAGCACGGCCGTGCTCTAATCCTGACCGCGCACCTCGGCAACTGGGAGTACCTGGCAGCCTCCCACCGTCTGATGGGCTATCCCCTGGCCATCGTCGTCCGGTCGCTCGACTCTCCGTCGCTCGATCAGCTGGCCCAGGCGATGCGGCAGAAGACCGGAGCCGTGCTGATCGACAAGCGGGGAGCCCTCCGTCCCGTGCTCCACGCCCTGCGCCGGGGAGGCCTGGTGGGCATCCTGCTGGATCAGAATGCGACCCGACGGGAGGGCGTCTTCGTCCCGTTCTTCGGCCGCCCCGCCTCCACCTCCCGGAGCCTGGCCCTGCTCGCGCTGCGTACGCGGACCCCGATCGTGCCGATCTTCATCCGGCGGGAGGGACCCGCCCGTCACCGGGTCGTGGTCGAGCCGGCCCTGGCGACCCCGCCGTTGAATGACCTCGAGCGGGCGACCGTCGAACTCACAGCCCGATGCACCCAGAGAGTCGAGGCCGCGGTCCGGCAGACGCCCGAGCAGTGGTTGTGGTCCCACGACCGCTGGCGGACCGGCCCGCCCAGCGCCGGCCAGGCTTGATGCGTACGGCAGCACTGGTGCTCGTCCTGCTCCTCGGCCCCGCCGAGGCATTCGAGATCAGCCTCGAGCCTTATCGCGAGGCCCGACGAGCCGGCGCCCTCGGCATCGTTGCCGGGCGCGTGGTGGCCGAGCCCAGAACGCGGCGTGCGCCCGGCCGACCGTTTGCCAACACGACCATCACCCTGGTTCCTCATTCCCCATCCGTCCTGGCCACGCTCGAGCGGCTCAAGGAGGGCTCGCGCGAGTCGACCAAGGCCTTCACGGCGGCCGCCCCGACCATGCGGAAGACGCTGGAAGGGTACGAACGGGAGCTGCTGGAGGCGGGGGCCCCTGATCTCAACGCCCTGGTTCTTGTCGATCACGACGGCGGCTTCAAGATCGATGACGTCCCGGCGGGGGCCTGGCTACTGGTGGCCTGGCACGGCACCCCCGTTGACGTGTCGTCGCCCAAGGCGAAGGCGCGTCAGCGCGACATCTACCAGCCTCAGGCGAGGCTGCAGGGCTACCAGGCGGTCACCGTCTGGCTCAGGGATCTCACGGTGGGAGGCGGGACGACGACATCGGTGGAGCTGACCGACCGAAACAGCTGGTTTCGTGGGGTTGTCGAGGAGAAGGTGCCGGACACCGGCCGTTGAGCCGGCGTCCAGCACCAGACCCTCAACTACTTCTTCGCTTCGTCCTTCTTCGGGGCGTCCGCCTTCGGTGCCTCGGCGGCCTTCTTCGGCGCAAGCACCATCACGGCGTCGGCGACGTTCTTACCCTCGTGCTCGTGATAGCGCACGTTCACCGGATCACCGGCGGCGAGGTCGCCAGCGGTGATGTCCTTGCCGGCCTTGCGGATCTTCGTGGCCTTCGGATCGACGGCGAACGTCCAGTCGGTGGCCTTGCCCGTCTTGGCCTTGCCTGAGACCACGAGGCTGTCAGCGGTGGCCGTCTTCACGGTGCCACTGGCATTGTGGGCAGCGGGCTTCTTCGGCTCCGCAGGCTTCTCGGCCTTCTTCTCTTCCTTCGGCGCGGCAGCGGGGGCCGGCGTCGGTGCCGGCTGGCCCTGCGCCGGTACGCTGCCAGCGATTCCTGCCACGAACGCCACTCCGAGCATCAGTGCGATCAGTCTCTTCACGGCTCTTCCTCCAGGTACGACGTATCGGGTTTGCGTTTTCGCATGAAGAACATTCCCAGACCATTCAGACGTGTGCGGTCCTCTCGCCTCCCCTCTAAGTGTCAGGAAACTAAACACAAAATATGAGGGCCCCTTCGTCGCCCGGAAAGGGCCAGCCCCGTTGACCGGTCCCCGGCGCCTATGGTAAAAAATAACCGGGCTTTCACCCCAAATATGACCATTCAACCCCGTTTCGCCGTTGCCTCAGCCCTTTTCCTCTTCGTTTTGGCGTCGGGCAGCATCATGCCCGTCGCCGTCGAATCGTTCTGGCCTGACGGCGCCACCGGTGTGGACCACGCCGTGGTGCCTGCGCCCCTCGACGAAGGCCGTCCGGACCTACTCGTTGAACAGTGGCTCGACGGAGTGGGTTCCGTAGCCGAGCAGGAGGCGGCGAGCGAGACAGAGCCCGCCGGGGTTGATCCGTGGGCCGACGCCTTTGCCGAATCGAGCCGCGCCGCCGTCGTCGCCCAGCCTCAGGAGGCCCCTTCGACGTATCCGGTCACCGTCAACCCCCAGGTGCAACGCTTCCTCGATCGTTTCACAGGCGCCCGTCGGGATGTCGTGAACCTCTGGGCCGGCCGTTCCGGGCGGTACCTCGGGATGATCCGCGAAGTGCTGAAGAGCCGTGGCCTTCCCGAGGAACTGGCCTACACCGCCATGATCGAGAGCGGATTCAACCCGCTCGCCGTCTCCCGGGTAGGTGCCAAGGGTATGTGGCAGTTCATGGCGGCCACCGCGCGTCGTTACGGGCTCCGGGTCGACCAGTGGATCGATGAGCGCCTGGATCCGGAAAAGTCGACGGTCGCGGCGTCGAAGTACCTGCGCGACCTGTACAACATGTTCGGCTCGTGGGCCCTGGCGCAGGCGGCATACAACGCGGGCGAGGTGAAGGTAAGTCGGGCCATCCGGGCCACGGGCTCGTCGGATTTCTGGACCCTGGCGAAGACCAACCACCTGCGGACCGAGACCAAGGACTTCGTGCCGGCGATCCACGCTGCCACGCTCATCGCCCAGAACCCGGCCCAGTACGGGTTCGAGTTCCGCGAGGCAGGGGCTCCCGGCATCGAGACCGTCGCCGTACCGCCGTCGACCGATCTTCGGCGGCTGGCCGCCAAGGCGGGCATCGCGCCCGCTGCCCTGCAGACGCTCAATCCCACGGTGGTCCGCTCGATCACCCCCCCGGGCGACCCCTGGCACATCCAGGTGCCCGTCGGCACCAGCACGGACGTGCTTTCCGCTCTGGCGCCGCCTCCCGCGCCTCGGCGGTCGACGCCCGCCACCACCGTACGGGGCGGTACGAAGCGAGCCAGCGCTTCCGCTGACGACGTCCACGTCGTCCAGCCTCGAGACACCGTCGGCTCGATCGCCAAGCAGTACGGCGTTGCGGTCCGGGACGTGCTCCGCTGGAACCGCCTTCAGAACGACGCACGGATCCGGCCAGGTGACCGCATCCGGGTTGCCGACTCCCGCTCGCCCCTGTCCGAAGGACAGGGCGGGTTCAGGTGAGGATCGAAGTCCAGCTCTTCGCGACTCTCGCCGCATTCCTGCCCCCGGACAGCCGGGAAGGGGCGGCAACGATCGAGGTTCCCGACCGCAGCACCGTCCGTGACGTCATTGAGCGCCTGCGTCTGCCGGCGGACCTCGAGCGCGTCACCCTCGTGAATGGCGGTGACGCCGAGCCCGAGCGCCCCCTGCGCCCCGGCGATGTCGTGGCCGTGTTTCCCCCGCTGGCCGGCGGCGACTGAGCTCGGGCCGCCCTCGGTCTCATCAGCCCCGCGATCCGCGGTGGTACACTCATCTGGCCGAAACGGAGCGCACCGGAGCACCGGAAGCGTCTAGGAACCCGGTGGGCCTCCCGGACTTCAAATCCGGTGTCCGGCTCTAGACAAGCTGGAGGTGGGTTCGACTCCCACACGCTTCCGCCATTGGGAACGAGGACCATGGCCAGGGATCAGGGAAAGGGCAAGGGCGCCAGGACCAAGCCCGGATCGGGACGCGTCGCTCAAGGTGGGGGCGTCCGTCGCCGCGGTCGTCGTCGTGGCGGCCATCGTGGGTTGGTTCGCCTACCGGGCTGCGGCCGATCTGCCCGGCGAGAAGCTGCCCGACCTGGGCAACGAGCACATCCAGACCTCGTCCGACCCGCGACGTCGCCTACAATTCCGACCCGCCGACGTCGGGCCCCCATCTGCCGTACATCGCCCCGTGGGGCGTGCACACCCGGCCCATCCCGCTCGAGCTGCAGGTCCACAACCTGGAGGATGGCGGCGTGGTCGTGCAGTACAACTGCGACCTGCCCCGAACTGGTCGACAAGCTGCGCGGCATCGTCACAAAGTACGACAAGCACGTGATCCTGGCGCCCGTATCCCGGGATGAAGTCGCGGATCGCGCTCACCGCGTGGACCCGGCTGGACGCGTTCGAGGAGTTCGACGAGGTCGCGCATCGTCCGGTTCATCGAGACGTACCGAGGGATCGACCATCACAAGCGTAGGTGGGGCATGACGCCCCTGGCCGTGGCTCGCGGCTCTGATCGCGTCTCTGGGCGCTGGCCGGCTGCGCGCGGCCCTTCGTCTCGCCACTGGCGCCGCCACCGTACCGGGCGGAGATCCCGGCCGCCTACGCGCGACGTGGCGCGCGCTCGTCCGGGCGCTTCGCCCGCGAGAACCTGCCCCTACGGGCCATCGCTCGGGACTCCGGGGTGATCGCCTCCGACGACTTCGTCACCCCGATCGGGCTCTAGGCCGACTGCGGCACGGATCGGCGAGGATCGGCTGGAGGGCGAGGCGCTCGTGTCCTTCACGCTGTTCGTCCGAGGCCAACGGCGCCGACAGCACCCGCGTGCAGGTGAACTCCAAGATGCGAACGCAGGGGCACCGCAAGGGTGACTCCGGCAAGCTGCGGGTGCCGACCCGTGTATCCGTGCGTCGTCGACCGGGCGCTTGGAGGCGAACCTGGTCGACGCCGTGCGCGAGCTCGTGAAGGAGTAGCGCGTGCCGTCCCGCCTGGCCGAACTCATCCGGCGCGCCCGTCGTCTGGCCGCCGAGCGAGACCGCTTGATCGAGTCCCTGGCGCGCGACTGGACCCGCGCCCTGCGCGGCCAGCGGCTGTCGGCCTCCGACCTCGACGAGCTGTGGGCGTGGCCTCACCGAGGAGGCGGTGCGCCGGCGGCTGCGGTGCGCCAGTGAAGGCCGCTGGACCGCCCAGGCCTGGCGGCGGAGGCGCACGAGGTCATCGCGCCGCGTCAGGCGCCAAGGTCGAGGCGGCTCGCGCGTGAAGCGGCTGACCGCCGCCGGCCGCTCCGCGGGCTGCCCTCGGTCGACGCGGTCCTCGCGCGCGCTGGACGGCGCCGCCACGCGTCAAGGGGATGCCGCGGGCCCGCCTGACGTCGCATGCGTGCGCGAGGTGCTCGACGCCGAGCGGCGCCGCGTGCTGGCCGGCGATCGGCCGCGCCGCGCCGACGTCGAGGCGCTCGCGGCCCGCGTGGTCGAGGCGCGGGCAGGCGAGCCGGTGTCTTCTCGCTGCGCGCCGGTCATCAACGCCACAGGGCGTGGTGCTGCACACGAATCTGGGCCGGGCGCTCCTCAGCCCGCTGGCGCTGGAGCGGGTGGCGGCGGTGGGCGCGGCCTACTCCAACCTCGAGCTGGATCTCGCCTCCAAGGAGCGCGGCTCGCGCTACAGCCACGTGGAGGCGCTGCTGCGCCGGCTCACCGGCGCCGAGGACGCGCTCGTCGTCAACAACAACGCGGCGGCGGTGCTGCTGGCGCTGGAGACGCTGGCCCACGGCAAGGAGGTCATCGTCTCCCGCGGGGAGCTGATCGAGATCGGCGGCGAGTTCCGGATCCCCGACATCATGCGCCGGGGCGGGGCCGTGCTGCGCGAGGTGGGCGCCACCAACCGCACGCACCTGCGCGACTACGCCGAGGCGATCGGGCCCGACACCGCGCTCCTCCTGAAGGTCCACACCTCGAACTACCGCGTCGTCGGGTTCACGGCGGACGTGAGCTCGCGGGAGCTGGCCGAGCTGGGACGGCAGCGCGGGATCCCCGTGATGGAGGACCTCGGCTCGGGCTCGCTCGTCGACCTGCGGCCGTAGGGATTCCCGTACGAGCCCACGGTGCCCGAGGTGGTGGCCTCCGGCGTGGATCTCGTGTCGTTCTCCGGCGACAAGCTGCTCGGCGGTCCCCAGGCCGGGATCCTCGTCGGCCGCCGGCGAGGTCGTGGCCCGGCTCAAGAAGAACCCGTGGAACCGCGCGCTGCGCATCGACAAGTTCACGATCGCCGCCCTGGAGGCGACGCTCTACGCCTACGAGGCGGGGACCGCGCGCGAGACGATTCCCACGCTGCGCGCGCTGACCGAGCCGCTCGGCGACGTCCGCCGCGCGCGCCCGCCGACTGCTCGGACGCCTGGCTCCGGCCGACCCGCGCGAGCCTGGCCCCCGACCTGGTGGAGGACCATGCCGAGGTCGGCGGCGGCGCGCTGCCCACGGTGGAGCTGCCCACCGTCGGCCTCGCGGTCGGCGCCACCCCGGCCGCCGCCGCGCGCCCTCGACGTGGCGCTCCGCACGGGCGATCCGCCCATCGTGGGCCGCATGCTGGACGATCGGCTGTTCCTGGACTGTCGCACCGTGCTGCCTCACCAGATTCCGGCGCTGGCCGCCGCTCTCGCCCACGCCGCCTTGCCGATCGCGTCGAGCTAGGATTCGCCGGCGCCCGTCATGAAGCACGTCGTCGTCGGGACCGCCGGCCACATCGATCACGGCAAGACGTCGCTGGTGAAGGCGCTGACCGGCACCGACACCGACCGACTTCCCGAGGAGAAGGCGCGCGGCATCACGATCGACCTCGGCTTCGCCTTCCTGGAGGAGCCGGACGGCCTTACGATCGAGATCGTCGACGTCCCCGGCCACGAGCGCTTCGTCAAGAACATGCTGGCCGGCGTCGGCGGCATCGACCTCGCCATGCTGGTCATCGCCGCCGACGAGGGCGTGATGCCGCAGACTCGCGAGCACCTCGGCATCTGCTCGCTCCTGCACGTGCGCCGGGGGCTGGTCGTGCTCACCAAGACCGACCTCGTCGAGCCGGACTGGCTGGAGCTGGTGCGGGAGGACGTCGTCGGGCTCGTGCGCGGCACCTTCCTGGACGGCGGCCCGATCGTCGGCGTCTCGGCGAAAACCGGGGAGGGGATCGCCGAGCTGCGCGCCACGCTACGCACGCTGGCGGCCACGGTGCCGGCGCGGGGCACGGACCAGCTGCCGCGGCTGCCGATCGATCGCGTGTTCACGATCAAGGGCTTCGGCACCGTCATCACCGGCACGCTGATGGCCGGGCGGCTGCGCGTCGACGATCGGGTCGAGGTGTTCCCGCGCCGGCGTGCAGGCGAAAGTGCGGGGTCTGCAGGCCCACGGCCATGCCGTCACCGAGTCGAGCGCCGGCCAGCGCACGGCCGTGAATCTTCAGGGCGTGGAGCGCGTGGCCGTCGATCGAGGCGACGTGCTCGGCCTGGCCGGCACGCTGGTGCCCTCGGAGCTCGTGGACGGCACGCTCGAGCTGCTGGCCGACGCGCCGCGCCCGCTCAAGACCCGCGACCGCGTGCGCGTTCCATACCGGCACCAGCGAGATCATGGCCCGCGTGCTCCTGCTCGATCGCCAGGAGCTGACGCCGGGCGAGTCGACGCTTGCGCGCCTGCGCCTGGAGGCTCCGCTGGTGGCGCTGCCCGGCGATCGGTTCGTGATCCGCTCCTACTCGCCGATGGTGACGATCGGCGGCGGCACGCTGCTCGACATCGCGCCGCCACGGTTCAAGCGCAAGGCGCCCGCGCTCTTGGCCCATCTCACGCTCCTGCGCGAGGACCGCCCCGAGGCCGTCGTCGAGGAGCACGTTCGCCACGCCGGCGGCGGCGGCGTCCGGGTGGCCCCGCTATCGGGCCGGGTGCCGTTCGGTCCCGAGCGGCTGCGCGGCCTGCTCGACGTGCTGCAGGCCGGAGGCCGGATCGTGGCGATCGACCGCGACTGGTTCGTGCACGGAGAAGCGCTGGCGCGACTGCGCGACCTCGCGGTCGCCACCCTCGAGCAGTTCCACCGGGCCTCGCCGCTGCGCCCCGGCATGTCGCGCGAGGAGCTGCGCGGCCGGGCGGGCGCGCCGGACGAGCGCGTCTTCGCCCACTTGCTCGGCGCGCTGGAGACGGACGGGATCGTGCGCACCGACCGGGACAAGGTGTCTTTGGCCGCGCACTCGGTGCGCCTGTCCCCGGAGCAGCAGAAGGCGGCCGACCGGCTGGAGCAGGAGTTCCTGACCGCGGCGGCCGCTCCCCCCAGTCCGGAGGAGGCGCTCGCCCGGGCCGGACAGTCCGGCGACGAGGAGCACGAGCTCTTCCAGGTTTTGGTCGAGGCCCGGAAGCTGGTCCGGGTGAAGGAGTCGCTCTATTTCCACGCCCAGGCCCTGGAGGCCATCCAGGACAAGCTCGTGGCCATGCTGCGGGAGCGCAAGGAGATCGGCCCGGGCGACATCAAGGACCTGCTCGGGATCTCCCGCAAGTACGCCATCCCATTGCTGGAATTCTTCGATTCCCGCCGGGTAACCGCCCGGGTCGGGGAGCGCAGGGTCTTGCGCGGGGCGTAAGGCGGGGAGTAAGGTGTTGACGTCCGAGAAAAGGAGCCACCCATGTTTGGCCTGGGCTATCAAGAACTGCTGATCATCCTGGTGATCGTGCTGATCCTCTTCGGAGCCAATCGCTTGCCCGAGCTCGCCAAGTCCCTGGGGTCGAGCGTCAAGGAGTTCAAGAAGGGCGTCAACGAGATCAAGGCCGAGGAGCCGCCCGCCGCGCGCAAGGAAGAGGAGAAGAAGGCCTAGCCGCTCCTCTCGCGCCCCCGCCGCCGCTCCTCCGCCTCCAGTACCCTGCGCCCCCGCGTATACTCGATCCTCGCATGCGTGAGCGAGCCGACCGCGTCGACTATGCCCTGGCGGCGGCCCTCTCCCTCCTGACCGTCCTGTCGCGCCTGCCGTACCGGGCCCGGATGCTCTACAACTGGGACGCCGTGCAATTCGCTCTCGCGCTGCGCGAGTACGACGTGGTCAAGCACCAGCCGCATCCGCCCGGCTATATCCTGTACGTGGCTCTGGGCCGCCTGGTGCACGGCTGGACTGGTGACGCGGCCGCGGCCTACGTCCTGCTGGCCATGGCGTTCAGCGGCGCCGGCACGTTCGTCGTCTACCTGCTGGCCCGCGCCGTGTACGACCGTCCGACGGCGCTGACAGCGGCCGCGCTGCTGGCCGTCAGCCCGCTATTCTGGTTCTACGGCTGCGTCGGGCTCAGCTATGCCGGCGAGGCGCTGATGCGCCTCGGTCGTCGCGTACTTCGCGTTCCGTGCATTGCGCGGCAGCGAGACCGATGCCTGGCTCGCCGCCGGGTACCTGGGGCTGGCCGGCGGCCTCCGGCAGTCACTCCTGCTGCTGCTGTTCCCGCTGTGGCTCATCTCGGTGATGGTCGGCGTGCGCCGCGCCCGGGTGCTCGTCATCTCGGGCGCGGTCCTGATCCTCGCCGTCCTCGCCTGGTTCGTGCCGATGATCTGGCTCACCGGCGGGCTCGAGCGCTATCTCGACGCCTCCCGCCACCTGGCCGATACGGTCGTGAAGCCGACCTCGATCCTGGGCGGTCCGCTCGAGGTCACGCTGCGGATGTCGCGCTACCTGCTGGAATCTGTGCTGGTGGCGCTCGGCCCGCTCGCCGTCGTCGTCCTCCTGGTGCCGTGGTACGTGCGCCGGCACGGCTGGGGTCAGCGCGAGTGGTTCCTGCTCGCGTGGATGGTGCCGCCGGTACTCGTCTACACGCTCGTGCACTTCGGGCAGGCGGGCTACGTGCTGACGTTCCTGCCCGCGCTCGTGATCCTGCTCTCGCGCGTGCTGCTGGCTGCCCTGGCCCGGGTCGCCGAGCGCGTGCCCCGCGTGTGGGTCCGCGGGGCCCTGGCCGCCACCGCCGTGATGCTGATCGTGCTGGCCAACGGCGGCTTCTTCGTGAGCGCGCGCCCGCTCGCCCGCGACTTCGACACGCGCCAGCCGGCCTGGTTGCTGGCGCGCCCGCGACGAGGCGTTCGACTGGATCTTCAGCCGCACGGCGGCCGCCCTGCGCGAGCACGAGGAGGTGATGCGCACGTTCGTGGCAGCGATCCGCGGCCTCTACCCGCCCGAGGACACCGCGATCCTCACCGAGCTCGGCAACGCGCGCTCGTACCCGTGGCTCCGTCACGCGATGTTCTATCTGCCGGAGTACGTCGATCTACGAGCTGCGGGTCGGCGACGTCTCACCCGGCTACTACGCACCACGCCTGGCCTCGGCGATGATCCCGCTGGTCGACAGCGACGTCGAGGTGCCGGCCGGCGTCAAGCGCCTGGTGTGGTTCGTCGACCACTGGAGTCCGGCCACCGAGCGGCCGCCCGGCCTGCTGGAGATCGAGATCCCGCACGGCCGCTACCTCTACGTGCTGCCCCTGGGCCGCAAGCCGATCGAGCTACGCCGGCTACACGCTCGTCGGGGCGCGCTGACCTCGGAGTGCTCCGCCGCGACGACGTTCTGGTCGTTCTCTCCGCCGTCCTCCCCCTGGCGATGCTCGTGTTGGCCGAGCGCGTGGTGGCCGGCGTTGCCGGGTTTCCGCTGGACGACTCGTGGATCCACCTGCATTTCGCTCGCAATCTGGCCGAGGGCACCGGGTTCGCGTACAACCCTGGCCGGCCGATCGCAGGCTCGACGGCGCCGCTGTGGACGCTGCTGCTGGCCGCCGGCGCCACCGGCGTCGGCGCCTCGGTCGGCCTGGCTAAGGCCCTCGGCGTCATCTGTGCGCTCGGTGCCGCGGTGCTCACCCGGCGCGCGGCGCTGGCGTGGGGCGCGCCCCCCGCCGTCGCGGTGGTGGCCGGCGTCGCCCTGCTCTGGGCCGGGCCGATCGCGTGGGGGGCTCTCTCGGGGATGGAGGTCACCCTCGCCGCCCTGCTGGTGGCCGCCGCGCTCGTCGCCCACGCGGCGGATCGTCCCTGGCTCACGGCGATGCTGGCCGGCCTGGCGATCACGGCTCGACCCGAGGCCGCGCTGCTCGTCCCGTTCCTCGCCCTCGCGGGGCCGTTGACCGCCCGGCGTCTGGCCGCGTTCGTCCTGGTGCCGGCCATCATCGCGGCCCCCATGGTGGCCTTTTCCTATGCGACGGTCGGCGCGCCGTACCCGGCGACGGCCGTGGCCAAGGTGGAGGGCGGGCTCATCGGCTGGCTCACCGGCCTGCGCGAGCCACTGGCCATCACGCTGGCCCAGCGGCCCGGGGCCTTCCTCATCGAGTGGGCGCAGTGGCTGTGGCGTACCCACTTCCTGCTCCCGCTAGGGCTGCTGCCCGCCATCGTGCTGGCGTGGCGGCGCCGCGGTCACGCGCTCGGGGTCGTTGCCCTGGCCCTGCTGGCCCATCCCGTGGGCATGGCGCTCCTGGCTCCGTACCGCGGCCCCGGCTTCCAGGAAGGGCGCTACTCGATTCACCTGCTGCCGCTGGCGATTGTCGTCATGGCGGTAGGCATAGGCGCCACCCTGCAGGGGCGCCGGCGCCCGCTCCTGCTGGCCTGGCTGGCGCTGGCGCTGTGGTCGCTGGTCCCCACCGCCGAGCGCTACGCCTGGGGCGTGCAGAACATCGAGGCCATGCAGGTACGGCTGGGGTACTGGGTGGCCGCCAACACGCCCCCCGGGGCGCGACTCGCCGTCAACGACATCGGCGCTATCGCCTATCTGTCGCGGCGACCGATCGTGGACCTCATGGGGCTGGTGACGCCCGAGATCCTGCCCTACCGACGGCAGGGGGAGGACGGGGTGATCCGCTTCGTGGCGCAGGTCTGCCCAGACTACGTGATCGTCTTCCCGACCTGGTTCCCGCGTCTGACCGCGCGTGCCGATCTCCTGGAGCCGGTCGAATGGGTCAAGCTCGACCGCGTGGAGGTCTCCGGTGGCCCCGAGATGGTCGTCTATCGGTTGCGGCGGTGTGGGGTATGATCGGATATGCGCCGGGTCGCGGTGGTCGCTCTCTCGTTGAGCCTGCTGATCATGGCGCTCCCGGGTCCGGCACCCGCCCAGGTCTATCGCTACACCGACGAGTCGGGCCAGAACCATTACGTGGACGGGCTCGAGAAGGTCCCCGGCCGCCATCGTGCCTCGGCGGTCCCCCTGTCCATGCGCAACACGCCGACCTCGACGGCTCCACCGGCCGCGGCCGGCACCGTTCGCCCGGCCGGCACCGCGGTCATCAAGTACACGCCGGGGCAGCGCATCATGGTGGACGTGAAGATCAACGGAGGCTTCACCGCACGGCTGTTGCTGGACACCGGTGCGGATCGCACGATGATCAGCCCCCGGACGCTGGTGGCGGCCGGGGTGCCGGTCACCCGGCCGGTCGCGACGGGCACGATCACCGGCGCCACCGGGACAGACCGGATCAACTACGTCGTCGTCGAGTCCCTCGAGGTGGGTGAGGCCCGGGTCGGCCGCATGCCGGTCGGCTCCTACGAACTGGCGGGGACGGAGACCGGCGACGGCCTGCTGGGCCGCGACTTTCTCGACCAGTTCAAGATCACCTTCGACGCCGGCAACGGCGAGGTGCACCTGGCCCCGAAGTAAGCCGCTCCGGACCCGTGTGGTACCATGACGCTTCCTGGTCATGGACTACAAAGCCACGCTGAACCTGCCGAAAACCGACTTTCCCATGAAGGCCAACCTCACCGCGGCGGAGCCGCGGATGCTGGCCTGGTGGGAGGAGATCGGCATCTATCAGCGGCTGCGCCAGGCGGCGGCCGACCGTCCACTGTGGATCCTGCACGACGGGCCGCCCTACGCCAACGGGCACATCCACCTGGGGCACGTGCTGAACAAGGTCCTCAAGGACGTGATCGTGAAGTCGCGCTCGATGGCCGGCTACAACGCGGTCTACGTCCCCGGCTGGGACTGCCACGGGCTGCCGATCGAGCACCAGGTCGACAAGAGCTCGGCCTGGACCAGCCGGGGGTGGACGTGCGGCTGGCGATGGATCCGATCGAGAAGATCCGGCGCTGTCGCGAGTACGCGCTGAAGTTCATCGACATCCAGCGCGAGGAATTCAAGCGGCTCGGCGTCTTCGGCGACTGGGACCATCCGTACATGACGATGGCCCCTGCCTACGAGGGGGTCATCGTGCGCGAGTTCGGGCGCTTGGTCGGCCGCGGGCTCGTGTACAAGGGCCTCAAGCCGGTGCACTGGTGCATGCACTGCAAGACCGCTCTGGCCCAGGCCGAGGTCGAGTACGAGGACGAGCGGGCGCCGTCGGTCTACGTTCGCTTCCCGCTGGTGGGTCCGCTGCCGGGGTTGCCGGAGGCGCCGAAGCCCTCGCTGGCGATCTGGACCACCACGCCATGGACGCTCCCGGCCAACCTCGCCATCGCGGTGCATCCCGAGGAGGACTACGTCGCCCTCGAGGGTCGGGGCGAGACACTGATCGTCGCCGCCAAGCTCGCCGACACCTTCGCCGCGCTGGCCGGTCTGGAGCGGCCGCGCCGGCTGGCCACTCTGCCCGGTCACGCGCTGGCCGGTCTCGAGTTCCGCCATGCCTGGCTCGACCGTACCGGCAAGGTCGCGGCGGCGCCGTTCGTGGCGATGGACACCGGCACCGGCCTCGTGCACATCGCCCCCGGCCACGGCGAAGAGGACTACGATCTGGGCCGGACGCTGGGGCTGCGCATCTACAACCCGGTGGACGACGACGGGCGCTTCATCCCCGAGGTCGAACACTTTGCCGGGCTGACCGTGTGGGAGGCCAATCCCAAGATCATCGCGCACCTGGCCGAGCGCGGCGCACTGATCGCCCAGGTGCCGTTCGCGCACACCTATCCGCACTGCTGGCGGTGCAAGAACCCCACACTGTTCCGGGCGACCGAGCAGTGGTTCGCCGCGCTCGACAAGCAGGCGCTCCGCGAGCGCACGCTCAACGCCATCCGTCACGGCGTGCACTGGATCCCGCCGTGGGGCGAGGACCGCATCTACAACATGGTCGCCCACCGCCCCGACTGGACGCTGTCGCGCCAGCGCGTGTGGGGCGTGCCCATCGTCGCCTTCACCTGCGAGGGGTGCGGTGGGCTGCTGCTCGACGAGATGGTGATCGAGCACGTCGCCCGGCTCTTCGGCGAGGGGCGCGGCATCGAGGAGTGGTACCTGCGGAGCGAGGCCGAGCTGATGCCGGCCGGTACTCGCTGTCCGAGTTGCGGAGCGACCGACCGCTTCCGCAAGGAGACCGACATCCTCGACGTGTGGTTCGACTCCGGGTGCAGCCACGCCGCTGTGCTGGAGACGCGGCCCGACCTGCGGCGGCCGGCCGAGATGTACATCGAGGGCTCGGACCAGCATCGCGGCTGGTTTCACTCCTCGCTGCTGGAGTCGATGGCCACGCGCGGGGAGCCACCCTATCGGACCGTGCTCACCCACGGCTTCTTCGTGGACGGCGAGGGACGGAAGATGTCGAAGTCCGTCGGCAACGTGATCTCCCTCGACGACCTGCTGCCGAAATACGGCGCCGAGATCCTGCGGCTGTGGGTCGCCGCCGAGGACTACACCGAGGACATCCGGGTCTCTTTCGAGATCCTCGACCGGCTGGCTGACGCCTACCGCCGGATCCGGAACACGTTCCGGTTCCTGCTCGGCAACCTGGCCGACTTCGACCTCCAGCGCGACCGCCAGCCCTACGAGTCGCTGGACGAGGTGGATCGGTTCATCCTCGACCGGCTGGCCCGGCTGGTCGATCGCGTCACCCGGGCCTACGAGGAATACCAGTTCCACACGGCGTTCCACACCGTCCACAACTTCTGCGCGGTGGATCTGTCGGCGCTCTATCTCGATGTCATCAAGGACCGGCTCTACACGTCGGCCGCGGCCGACCCCCGGCGGCGCGCCGCCCAGACGGTGTGCCACGAGGTCTTCGCCGCTCTGGCCCGCCTGATGGCTCCGCTGATGACGTTCACCGCCGAAGAGGCGTGGCGATACCTGCCCGGCGCCCGCGCGGAGAGCGTGCACCTGGAGCGATTCCCCGAGGTGCCGCTCGCGTGGCTCGACGACACGCCTCAAGCGCGACTGGGACCGCCTGCTCGAGGTCCGGCGCGAGGTGGCCCGCGCGCTGGAGCTGGCCCGCGCGCGCAAGCTCATCGGCAGCGGCCTCGAGGCCGCCGTGCGCATCACGAGCGCCCCCGAGGATCTGCCGGCCCTGCTGGGGGCCAAGCGGAAGCTGCTGCAGACGCTCTTCATCGTGTCTCGGGTCGAGCTGGGCCCGGGCCCGCAGGGGGCGGTGCACTACGAGAGCCAGGAGATCCCCGGCCTCGTCATCGACGTCGACCGTGCCCCCGGCGACAAGTGCGAGCGGTGCTGGATGCGTAGCCCTGCCGTGGGGGCGAGCCAGGCGCATCCCGGCCTGTGCGATCGCTGCGTGGCCGTCGTCGGCGCGTGACCGTCGTGCTGCTGCTGGCCGGCGCCATCGTGGTGTTCGACCAGGTCACCAAGCTCGCCGCCCTCGACCGCCTTCAGCTCGGCGTGCCGATCAGCGTGATCGATGGATGGCTCTCGCTCACGCTCGTCCTCAACCCCGGGCTGGCCTTCGGCCTGCTCGGCGGCGTGCCCGCGAAGTGGCGATGGCTGGTGGCGGCGCTCTCGCTCGTGGCCCTCGCCGTGCTGGCCCGGGTCGCGCTCCGGGTGCTTCCCGACGGAGGCTGGCCGGGACGGCTGGCAATCGGGCTGATCTTCGGAGGCGCCGTCGGCAACCTCATCGACCGCGCGCGGTTCGGCGCCGTCGTGGACTTCGTCGACGTGCACTGGCGGGGGTGGCACTGGCCCGCCTTCAACGTCGCCGACTCGGCGATCACCATCGGCGTCGTGCTGCTGGCGCTGCGCCTCATGAGCGAGCGCTCGACGCCCCGATCCGGCTGACCCCATGCAACGCCTGTCGCTGGTGGTCGCCGCGGCCGCCGCCGGCGAGCGTCTGGACCGCTGGCTGGCCGCGCACGTCCCCGGCCTCTCCCGCGCGCGCCTGCAGGCGCTGATCGCCGGCGACCACGTCCGCGTGAACGGCGCCTCCCGGAAGCCGTCGCACCACGTGGTGGCCGGTGAGTGTGTCGAGGTCGAGATCCCGCCGTTGCCGCCCGAGGAGCTCGAGCCGGAGTCCATCGCGCTCAGCGTGATCCACGAGGACGAGCACGTCCTGGTGCTCGACAAGCCGGCCGGCATCGTCGTGCATCCCGGCGCCGGCAACGCGCGGGGCACGCTGGCCGCCGCCGTCCTGGCTCACGCGCCCGCCGTCGCCGGCGTGGGCGGCCCGCGCCGGCCCGGGGTCGTGCACC
Organism: uncultured Candidatus Rokubacteria bacterium; assembly: GCA_963827505.1. Lineage (GTDB taxonomy): Bacteria > Methylomirabilota > Methylomirabilia > Rokubacteriales > CSP1-6 > AR5. The sequence continues at coordinate 1,562,263 of CAWHBD010000003.1, forward strand.
GCCTCGACAAGGACACCTCGGGGCTCCTCGTGATGGCCAAGACGGCGGCGGCCTACGACTCGCTGACCGCCCAGCTGGGAGCCCGCACGGTGCGGCGCGTGTACCTGGCCGTCACCCATGGGAGGCTGGCCCCGGCCGAGGGGATTGTCGACAAGCCGATCGGACGGGACCCCCACGACCGCACGCGCATGGCCGTCCGGCGGCTGGGGCAGGGGCGGCGGGCCGTCACCCACTACCGCGTCCTCGAGCGCTTCACCGAGTTCACCTTTCTGGAGGTCCGGCTGCAGACCGGCCGCACTCACCAGATCCGCGTGCACCTGGCTGACCTGGGTTACCCGATCGCGGGTGACCCGACCTACGGCGGCCGGCGACGACGCGAGCTGCCGGTCGCGATCGACGGCTTCGCCCTCCACGCGACCGCCTTGGCCTTCATCCACCCCGCAACGGGGCAGCCCGTCGAGTTCGCCTCGGCCTTACCACCGCGCCTCGAGCGGCTGCTGTCTCACTTGCGCCACTCGCCGTAACTGGAAGTGGCACCGAACGTCCACACCCTGTTGTGGAAGTCCGCATCGTTGTGTACGCGGTATGTGGCACAGGGCTTGCCGTCCCCGATGCTAGTATGAAGACCTCCGCATGAATGGGTTGACCACGGTCATCCTGGCGGCCGGCGAGGGCAAGCGGATGCGCTCACGGACGCCGAAGGTGCTGCATCCGCTGTGCGGCCGCCCCCTCATCGGGTACGCCCTCCGGCTGGCCCGGACGCTCGCTGACCGGGTCGTGCTGGTGGTGGGCCCCAACGCCGACGGCGTCCGCGCGCTGGCGGGCGACGGCGTGACGATCGTCGAGCAGCGCGAGCGCCTCGGCACCGGCCACGCCGTGCTGCAGGCCCGGGCCGCCTGCCCGAGCACCGGTCCCGTGCTGGTGCTGGCCGGCGACATGCCCCTTCTTCTGCTGTCCACCCTGGAGCGGCTCGTCGAGCACCAGCGCACGACGGCGGCGGCGGCCACCGTTCTCACCGCGGTCGTCGCGCGCCCCTACGGCTACGGGCGCGTGCTGCGCGTAGCCGGGCGCGTGAGCCGCATCGTGGAGGAGCGCGACGCCACCGACGACCAGAAGAGGGTCGACGAGATCAACACCAGCGTCTACTGCTTCGACGCCCGCCGGCTGTGGCCCGCCCTCGGGGAGATCAAGCCCAACAACGACCAGGGCGAGCTCTACCTGACCGACGTGGTGGAGCTCCTGGCCCGGGCCGGGGCCAAGGTCGAGGCGGTGTCCGTCAGCGACCCGGCCGAGGCGCTCGGCATCAACGACCGCCGGCAGCTCGCCGAGCTGGCGGCCATCCAGCGCCGTCGCATCCTCGACCGGCTCATGGTCGAGGGTGTCACCGTGATCGATCCGGCCGCGACCTACGTCGACGTCGACGTCGAGGTCGGCGAGGACACCGTGCTCCACCCGGGAACGACGCTGCAGGGCAGCGTGCGCATCGGCGAACGATGCACCGTGATGCCGGGCAGCCGCATCCGCGACTCGGTGCTCGGTGACGAGGTCACCGTCCTCGACGGCGCGGTGATCGTCGACAGCCGTGTGGCCCCCGGCCAGACGGTCGGGGCCCACGCGCGGCTCGACGGGCGGGAGACGGACGCCGCCGCGCGCGTCGAAGTGGGCGGAGCTGTCGACCCGCGCGTGCGTGCGCTGCTGGAGGGCGGCGCCTGCATCCCCCGGCCCGAGGCGGTGCTCATCGGCCCTGAGGTCAGGCTCGAACGCGTCGTGGCCCGTGGCCTTGTCCTGCACCCCGGCACCAAGATCGTGGGCGAGCGTACGCTCATCCTCGAGGGCGCCGAGGTGGGCTACGAGGAGCCGGCCACGCTGGAGAACGCGGTGCTCGGTCGTCGCGTGAAGATCCAGGGCGGCTTCGTGAAGGACTCGGTGCTGTTGGACGGATGCGAGGTCCGCCAGGGCTTCCACGGCCGCGAGGGCTGCCTGCTCGAGGAGGACAGCTACTTCGCCCACAACGTCGGACTGAAGATGACGATCGTCTTCCCGTTCGTCGTGCTGGGCAGCCTGATCAACTTCTGCGACTGCCTGCTGGCCGGGGGGACGAGCCGCAAGCACCACAGCGAGGTGGGCAGCGGCTTCATTCACTTCAACTTCAGCCCGCGCGGTGACAAGGCGACGCCGTCGATGTTCGGGGACGTCGCCCGCGGGGTCATGCTCGACCAGGCGCCCATCTTTCTCGGGGGCCTCGCCGGAGTGGTAGGTCCGACCCGGATCGGCTACGGCTCCGTGCTCGTCGCTGGCGGGGTGTACCGCGCCGACTACGACGAGGACCTGCTCGTGCTCGGCGAGCGTCGCCGTGACGGCAGCACCGCCTACCGGCCCCGCGCCCTCGGCGCCATCCGCGCCAAAGTGAGCAAGAACGTCTTCTACCTCGCCGAGCTGGCCGGGCTATGGGCGTGGTATCGGCACGCTCGGCCGCGGATCGCGGGCCCCGACCCGCTGGCCCAGGCGGTGATGGCCGCCGGGCTATCGATGGTCGAGGCGAACATCGACGAGCGTCTGAAGCAGATGGACCGGTTCCGCGACCTCGTGCGGGAGTGCCTGCCCGAGGCGGCCGGCGCGACGCCGCTGGCCGGCGAGTGGCGCGCGTTCGTCGACGGCTGGGACGCCGTCCGTCCGATCCTCAAGGACTACCGCGCGACCGAGGGGCGGGTGGAGGCGCGGGAGGCCTTCTGCGCGCGGCTGGCCGCCGGTCCGTCGTACACGGCGGCGATCCAGACGCTGAGCCCGGACGACCGCCGCACCGGCACCGCCTGGCTCACCTCGATCCGATCGGACCTGATGGACCGCTGCCAGGCCGCGCTACCGCTCATCACGACCTAGGATCAACGAGAAATCGAGGGGTCTGGGGGCCATTTCGGGGCTGAGCGAGAAATCGAGGGGCGCCACGGCTTAGCCGGGGCGTCCCGAGTATCGGGGGGTCTGGGGGCCATTTCGGGGCCCCCAGCCAGACGGAAGGGGGTCTCGTCATGTGCGGCATCGTCGGCTACGTCGGGGAGAAGAGTGCGGTCGGGATCATCGTCGACGGCCTCAAGCGTCTGGAGTACCGGGGGTACGACTCCGCCGGCGTTGCCGTGATCGGCGCGGGCGGCGCCCTCGAGGTGCGGCGGGCGGCCGGCCGCATGAAGATGCTCGAGGGGGTCCTTCGTGAGCGACCCATCGCGGGCCGCATCGGCATCGGCCACACGCGCTGGGCGACCCACGGGCGTCCGTCCGACGAGAATGCGCATCCCCACACCGACTGCTCGGGCACGCTGGTGGTGGTCCACAACGGCATCCTCGAGAACTATCTCGAGATCAAGGAGCGGCTCCTCGCCGAGGGGCACACGTTCAAGTCGGAGACCGACACCGAGGTCCTGGCCCATCTCATCGAGCACCATCTCAGGGCCGTCGGTCGGCTCGAGCGGGCGGTGAAGCTGGCGCTGGCCGAGTACCGCGGCTCCTACGCCGTCGGCGTGGTCTCGACGGCCGCGCCCGACCGGCTCGTGGCCGCCAAGCACGGCGCCGGCAGCGTCGTGGTCGGCCTCGGCCGCGGCGAGATGTTCGTGGCCTCGGACATCCCGGCCATCCTCGGCCACACGCGCGACGTCGTCATCCTGGAGGACGGCGAGGTGGTGGTGGTGACCGCCGAGGGGGTGGAGCTCAGCACGCTGGACGATCAGCCCGTGCAGCGCGACCCCGTGCGCATCCTGTGGGACCCGATCATGGCCGAGAAGGGCGGCTACCGGCACTTCATGCTCAAGGAGATGTACGAGCAGCCGCGCGCCATCACCGATACCTTCCGGGGCCGCGTCGCGCCCGAGACCGGCAACATCCTGCTGCCCGACGTCACGCTCGACCCGTCGACGTTGAAGGCGATCCAGCGCGTGGTCTTCGTGGCGTGCGGCACCGCCTCCTACGCCTCCCTGCTCGGCCGCTCGATGATCGAGAAGCTGGCCGGCCTGCCGGCCGAGGTGGACCTGGCCTCGGAGTTCCGGTATCGCGACGCGATCGTCGGGCCGGAGACTCTGGTGATCGCAGTCTCTCAGTCGGGTGAGACGGCGGACACCCTGGGGGCGGTGAAGGCGGCGCGCTTGAAGGGCGCGCCCATCCTGGCCATCACCAACGTCGTCGGCTCCGCCCTCTCGCGTGAGGCCACCGCGACCCTCTACATGCACGCCGGCCCCGAGATCGGCGTGGCGTCGACCAAGGCGTTCTCCACGATGGTCGTCGCTTCCTACCTGCTGGGGCTGTGGCTGGGCCGCCTGCGCGGCGTCCTGACGGCCGAGGACGTGCGCAAGCGCGTACAGGACCTGGTCGAGATTCCGCGCCTGGTCGAGAAGACCCTCGAGCTGGACGGCGCGGTGGCGGCCCTGGCCCGCCACCTGTCCTCGGCCCGTGACTTCCTCTACCTCGGCCGTGGCCTGCAGTACCCCATCGCTCTGGAGGGTGCCCTGAAGCTGAAGGAGCTGTCCTACATCCACGCCGAGGGGTACGCCGGCGGCGAGATGAAGCACGGTCCCATCGCGCTGATCGACGACGGCTTCCCGGTGGTGGCTCTCGCCCCCCGCGACGGCTCCTACGAGCGCATGCTGGGCAACATCGAGGAGGTACGCGCGCGGGAAGGCCAGGTGATCGCCGTCGTCCAGACCGGCGACAAGCTGGTCGCCTCCAAGGCCCAGCACATCATCGAGGTGCCGGCCGCGGCCGACCTGCTGGCCCCGCTGATCACCGTGGTGCCGCTGCAGCTGCTCGCATACCACATCGCGGTGCGCCGCGGCTGCGACGTGGACCAGCCGCGCAATCTGGCCAAGAGCGTCACCGTCGAGTAATCCCGCGGCCGCGCCCTCGACGCTGATCCACTGGCACCTCGACCGCGAGGGGCGCCATCCCTTCGGGCGCGTGTCGCCCGACCCTGCCCGGTGGGAGCCCATCGGCTTCCCGCCGCCGTGGCCGGACCGGCCGTGGATCTACGCCGTCATGGTCGCCTCGGCCAACGGCGTCGTCGCCTGGCGCCGCGCCGGCGTCGGCGACGATCCGGTGCTGGCCATCCTCGGCGGCGACCGCCGCCGGCCGGCCCGGGTCGCCGACAAACAGCTCCTGCGCTTCCTGCGCTGCTTCGGCGACGTCGCCGTCGGCGCCGAGACCGTGCGCACCCAGCCCGAGCTGTTGCTGAGCCCGCAGCAGCCCAGCGACGAGCCGGCGCCCGAGCTGTTCGCGTTCCGCGAGCGCGCGGGTCTGCCGCGCCAGCCTCGCAATGTCGTCTACTCGCCTTCGGGCCGACTGCCGCTCACACATCGCATCTTCACGACACCCGGCGTCGATCCGCTGGTCGTCACCACGCCGGCGGGGGAGGTGGCCCTGCGCCGGCAGGCGGGGTCGGCGCCACCACCGCCGACGGTCGTCGCCGACCTTGCCGAGGCGGGAGGACTGCGGCACGCCCACGCGCGCCTGTTCGCTGCGCACGGCGTGCGCTACCTCGACTGCGAGGGCGGGCAGACGGTGCTGGAGGCCCTGCACGGAGCGGGTCTTCTCGACGAGGTCTTCCTGACGGTGACGCCGTTCGTGATCGACGAGGCGGCCCACGTCGGCCTGCTGAAGATCTTCGACTTCGAGGCGGAGCGGGCGGATCTCCTCGCGGAGGGCCGGACGGCGGCGGACGAGGCATGGGTCTTCCGCCGCTGGCGGTTCAACCACCGATGATGAGGCGGCGCGGGCGGTACTAGCGGGGGTTGGGCTGCAGGGCCTCGGCGCCGCATGCGTCGGCGACGAGACGGTCGAGGTGCATCAGGTCGAAGGGCTTGGGCAGGTAGCCGTTGGCGCCTGCGTTCAGCGCCTCCTGGGCGACCTGCAGGGAGTCGTAGCCGGTCATGATGAAGATGGGCACGGTCACCCCCATCTCGCGGAGCGACTTCAGCAAGCTGATCCCGTCCAGCCCCGGCATCTTGATGTCCAGCAGCGCCACGTCGGGCGCCCCGCGGACGATGAGGCTGAGCGCCTGCGACGCGTTGGCCGCCACCTGCACCGCGTAGCGGTTCTCGAAGAACTGGCGCAGGATGTCCTGGACCACCTCATTGTCTTCGACGACCAGGATCTTCTTCACGGCGTTCGTGCGTGGCAAGCGGTATGCCAGACAGCGCTCGCCGAACCGCCCGAAAAATCGGCGCGCTACTGGGGATTTCCCGGCCTGGCGCCGTGACGATTTGGCCTGTCGCGCGCAATTTGTCCCGTCGGTTACAATCACGTAGTGTCAGCCCGGCTCGAGCACCTCCTCGACGATCTGAACCCCGCGCAGCGTGAGGCCGTGGTCGCCGGCGACGGACCGTTGCTCGTCCTGGCCGGCGCCGGCAGCGGCAAGACCCGGGTCATCGCCTATCGCATCGCCTGGCAGCTGACCCGGCAGGAGCTGTCGCCGCGCAACCTGCTCGCCGTCACGTTCACCAACAAGGCGGCGGGCGAGATGAAGCGTCGCGTGGAGGCCCTGCTGGCCCCGGCCGGCATCAGGCCCCCGCTCATCGCCACCTTTCACTCGATGTGCGTGCGGGTCCTGCGCCAGCACGGCGGCCACGTCGGCCTGCCCCCGCACTTCACGATCTACGACGAGGACGATCGCCTCGCCCTGGTGAAGGAGTGCATGAAGGAGGGCGAGCTGGCCGACCGCACGTTCACGCCGAGCGCGGCCGTCCACCGCATCTCCTACCTCAAGAACCAGATGACCGCGGTGACCGAGGCCCTGCGCGATGCCCGGGGGCCGTGGGAGAAGAAGGCCGCGCTGGTCTACTCGCGCTACGAGAAGCGGCTGCGGGAGACAGGCGCGGTGGACTTCGACGACCTCCTGCTGCTGGTGGTGCGGCTGCTGGCCGAGACGCCGGAGGTGCTCGCCTGGTACCGGGGGCTCTGGCGCTACGTGCTGGTCGACGAGTACCAGGACACCAACCGCGCGCAGTACCGGATCATCCGCCTGCTCACCCAGGAGCATCGCAACGTCTGCGTCGTCGGCGACTCCGACCAGTCGATCTACAGGTGGCGGGGCGCGGACATCCGCAACATCCTCGACTTCGAGGACGACTTTCCGGGCACCAAGGTCGTGCGGCTGGAGCAGAACTACCGCTCGACCCAGCGCATCCTGGCCGTGGCGGCCGGAGTCATCGCCCACAACGTCGCGCGCAAGGACAAGACGCTGTGGACGGAGAATCCGGCAGGGGAGCCGGCGCGCGTCTACCGCGCGTGGGACGAGCACGAGGAGGCCTCGTTCGTCGCCCAGTCGCATCCTGGGGCTGCGCGGCGAGGGCGTGGCGTCGGGACGGGGTCGCGGTCTTCTACCGTACGAACGCGCAGTCCCGCGTGCTCGAGGACGCGCTGCGGCGCGGCCCGCATCCCCTACGTCATCGTGGGCGGCGTGCGCTTCTACGAGCGGCGCGAGATCAAGGACACCCTGGCCTACCTGCGGCTCGCGGTGAATCCGGCCGACGACGTCGCTTTCCGGCGGGCCATCGGCGCCCCCAGCCGCGGGCATCGGGCCCACCACGCTGGCCCGCCTGGACGAGGAGTCCGCGCGGCAGAGCCGCCCGCTGCTGGCGGTGGCGGCCGAGCCGCCCGCCGACATCCGCGGCAAGGCGGGCCGGACGCTCCAGGACTTCGCGGCGCTGATCGCCCGGCTGGCCGGGCAGCGGCGCGACCTCGCCCCTGCCCGCCTTCATCGACCTGGTGCTCGAGCAGACTCGGCTACCGGGAGGCGCTGCGCCAGGAGCGGTCGCCGGAGGCCGAAGGCGCGGCTGGAGAACCTGGAGGAGCTGATCGCCGCCGCCGAGGACTTCACGCACGTCGAGGCGGAGCCGACCCTGGAGGGATTCCTCGACGGCGTGGCGCTGGTGGCCGACGTCGACGAGCTGAAGGACGCCGACTCGCGGGTGACGCTCATGACCCTGCACTCCGCCAAGGGGCTGGAGTTTCCGGCGGTGTTCCTCACCGGGCTCGAGGAGGGCGTGTTTCCCCACGCCCGATCGATGAACGATCCGCGACGAGATCGAGGAGGAGCGGCGGCTGTGCTACGTCGGCGTCACCCGCGCCCGCGAGCGGCTGGTCCTGTCGTGCGCCCTGCACCGGCGCATCCACGGCTACGGGGTGGGCGAGCCCTCGCGCTTCCTGCGCGAGATGCCCGAGGAGCAGCTCCTGCCGCTCAACGCCGGCGCCGGCCGCGTGCAGGAGCCGGCCGCCCCGGCCTTGGCCGTGCCCCGCTACGAGCCGGAGGAGACGGCGTGGCCGATCAAGGTCGGCGCCCGTGTGCGCCACGCCCGCTTCGGCGAGGGGCTGGTGGTGGGCGTCGAGCGGGACGGCGCCGACATGATCGTCACCGTCGGCTTCGCCAGCGTCGGCCGCAAGCGGCTCTCGCTGCAGTACGCGCACCTGGAGGAGACTGTAGGCCGTGATCAGTCTCGCGAGGACGTCGAGCACGTGGCGCGGCTCTCCCGGCTGGCGCTGGGCGAGGCCGAGCTGGAGCGCATGCGCGAGCAGCTCGACGGCATCCTCGCCTACATCGACACGCTGCGGGCGCTCGACACCGCGCGGCGTCGAGCCGACCTCCCACGCGGTGCCGCTCGTCAACGTGATGCGCGAGGACGAGGCGCGCCCGTGCCTGTCCCAGGACGACTGCCCTCGCCAACGCGCCCGACCGGCAGCGCGGCCTTCTTCCGCGTGCCCCGGATCATCGAGGACTGAGCGTCGGACGTGCCGGCGCTCGACCATCCACGACGCTGAGCGCCGCCTTCGCCAAGCGGCGAGGCCTCGCCGGTCGCGGTCACCGAGGCGTACCTGGCCCGTATCGCCGCGCTCGACGCACGGCGTCGGCGCCTACCTGACCGTCACCGCCGACGAGGCGCTGGCGGCGCCGGGCCGCCGAGGCGGACGCGCGCTACCGGGCGGGACGCGCCGCGCGGGCCCCTCGACGGCGTGCCGCTGGCGCTCAAGGACGTCTTCTGCACGCGCGGGGTCCGCACCACCTGCGGCTCGCGGATCCTCGAGCGCTTCGTGCCGCCCTACGACGCCACCGTCGTGGAGCGGCTACGTGCGGCCGGCGCGGTCCTGCTCGGCAAGACCAACATGGACGAGTTCGCGATGGGCTCGTCCACCGAGAACTCGGCCTTCCAGCTCACCCGCAACCCGTGGGACCTCGAGCCGCGTGCCCGGGCGGCTCCTCGGGTGGCTCGGCGGCCGCGGTGGCCGGCGGCCTCGCCGCCGGCGGCCTCGGCACCGACACCGGCGGCTCGATCCGCCAGCCGGCCGCCTTCTGCGGCGTGGTCGGGCTCAAGCCGACCTACGGGCGCGTCTCGCGCTACGGCGCTGATCGCCTTCGCCTCCTCGCTCGACCAGGTCGGCACCCTTGGCGCTCGACGTGACCGACGCCGCGCTGCTGCTGGGTGCGATCGCCGGCCACGATCCGCTCGACGCCACCTCGGTCGACGTGCCGGTGCCCGACTACGCGGCCGGGCTGGGCGGCGGCGTGCGGGGGCTGCGCGTCGGCGTGCCCGACGAGTACTTCGTCGACGGGCTCGATCCCGAGGTCGAGCGCGCGGTGCGGGCGGCCATCGACGTGCTCCGCGACCTCGGCGCCACCGTCGAGCGCGTGTCGCTGCCGCACACCGAGCACGGGCTCGCCACCTACTACATCGTGGCGCCCGCCGAGGCCTCGTCGAACCTGGCCCGCTACGACGGCGTGAAGTACGGGCTGCGGGTGCCGGGGCACGCGACCTCATCGACATGGCCGGCCGCACGCGCGCGGCCGGCTTCGGGCCCGAGGTCAAGCGGCGCATCATGCTCGGGGACCTACGCGCTGTCGGCCGGGCTACTACGACGCGTACTACGGCCAGGCCCAGAAGGTGCGCACGCTCGTCCGCCGCGACTTCGAGGCCGCCTTCGCGCGCGTCGATCTGCTGGTGGCGCCGACCACGCCCGGGGTGGCGTTCAAGCACGGCGAGAAGGACAGACCCGCTGCCGATGTACCTGAACGACGTGTTCACGATCCCGGCCAGCCTGGCCGGGCTGCCCGGCGATCTCGGTCCCGTGCGGGCTTCAGCGCGGCCGGGCTGCCCGATCGGCCTGCAGCTCATCGGCGCGCGCGCTCGACGAGGCCACGCTGCTGCGCGCCGCCCACGCCTACGAGCAGGCCACGACCGTGGCGCGACGCGCCGCCCGGAGCTGACGTGAGCGCGTCGACGGTGACCACCGCCTACGAGACCGTCATCGGCCTGGAGGTGCACGCGCAGCTGCGCGACGCGCTCGAAGATGTTCTGCGGCTGCGCGACGGCGTTCGGCGCGGCGCCGAACACGCCAGACGTGCCGGTCTGCCTGGGCATGCCGGGCGCGCTGCCGGTGCATCAACCGTCGCGCCGTCGAGTTCGGCGTCCGCACGGCGCTGGCCTTCGGCTGCGGGTGAACGCGCCTGCCGCTTCGCGCGCAAGCACTACTACTACCCGGACATGCCGAAGAACTACCAGATCAGCCAGTACGAGGAGCCGCTGGCCGAGGACGGCGGGCTCGAGATCGAGACGCCGGCCGGCGGCCGCGCGGATCGGCATCCAGCGCCTGCACCTCGAGGAGGACGTCGGCAAGCTCGTCCACGAGGGCGACTTCGCGACCGCGCAGGCCGAGCCTGGTCGACTACAACCGCGCCGGGCGTGCCGCTCATGGAGATCGTGTCGCGGCCCGGATCTGCGGTCGCCCGAGGAGGCCGCCGCCTACCTGCGCGGCCTTCCGGGCCGTGCTCGTCTACCTCGGCGTGTGCGACGGCAACATGGAAGAGGGCTCGCTGCGCTGCGACGCCAACGTCTCGCTGCCGCCCGCGTCGGCGCCGCCGAGCTCGGCACCAAGGTCGAGATCAAGAACCTGAACTCGTTCCGCAACGTGCAGCACGCGCTCGAGTACGAGGTGCGGCGGCAGGCGCGAGGCCCTGGACGGCCGGGCGAGCGGATCGTGCAGGAGACGCGGCTGTGGGACGCCGACCGCGGCAACACCGCGCTCGATGCGCTCCAAGGAGTTCGCGCACGACTACCGCTACTTCCCCGAGCCCGACCTGGTGCCGCTGCGGCTCGGACCCGGCCTGGGTCGAGCAGGTCCGCGCCGGCTGCCCGAGCTGCCCCGCGCCCGGCGCCAGCGGTTCGTGAGCGAGTACGGGCTGCCGGCCTACGACGCCGAGATCCTGACGCAGAGTCGAGTGCGCTGGCCGACGTACTACGAGGCGGCGGTGCGCGCGCACCGCAACGCCAAGGCCATCTCCAACTGGGTCATGACCGAGCTGCTGCGCGATCTTGCAGGGTGACGACGAGACGGCGGTGGCCGCGCTGCACCGATCGCGCCGGCCGATCTGGCCGGCCTGGTGCGACTCATCGACGACGGCACCATCAGCGGCAAGATCGCCAAGGACGTCTTCGACGCGGATGTGGCCGGCGGCGAGGATCCCGCCGCGATCGTGCGGCGCGAGGGGCTCACCCAGGTGGCCGATGCCGGCGCCCTGGAAGCGCTGGTCGACCAGGCGATCGCCGCCAACCCGAAGGCGGTGGACGACTTCAAGGGCGGCAAGGTGGCGGCCGCCAAATCGCTGGTGGGCCAGGTCATGAAGGCCAGCGGGGGCAAGGCCAACCCGGCCATGGTCGAACCGCCTCGTCCAGGAGAAACTGTCGAGGATCTGATCCCCGCGGCTATAATCGGAACCGCGCGTCATGATTGAGCTTCACCGGGTCTCGAAGATCTACGCCGTGGGGCCGGTGAAGGTGCCAGCGCTCTCCGACGTCTCCTTCCGGGTCGCCAAGGGTGAGTTCGTCACGCTGTGCGGCCCCAGCGGCAGCCGGCAAGACGACCCTCCTGCGGCTGCTCTACCGCGACGACACGCCGACCGAGGGCGAGGTGGACGTGCTGGGCGAAGACGCTGACCCAGCTGAGCCGCGGGCAGGTCGCCGGCCTTGCGCCGCTCGATCGGCATCGTGTTCCAGGACGCCAAGCTGCTGCCGGGCCGGACGGTTTACGAGAACGTCGCCTTCGTGCTGCGGGTGCTGGGGACGCCCCGTCGTGAGATCACCGGGCGCGTGTTCGACGCGCTGCGCGCCGGTGGGGCTCTCCGCGCGAGCCCAGGCCTATCCGGCCCAGCTCTCCCAGGGCGAGGCCCAGCGGGCCGCGCTGGCCCGCGCGATCGCCCGCAAGCCGCTGCTGCTCATCGCCGACGAGCCGACGGGCAGCCTCGACGAGGGTATGGCCGCCGAGGTCCTCGACATCGTCAAGGACATCTGGGCGGGCGGTACCACCGTGCTCTTCGCCACACACCAGGCCTCGCTGGCGGCCGCGCTGCAACACCGCACGCTGAGTCTGCAGAGCGGGCGGCTGGTCAAGGACGAGGGCTGAGGCGCGTGTTTGGTTTCCTTCTCGGTGAGGCGCTGCGCGACCTCCGACGCGCCGGGCGAGTGGCCGTCAGCGCCATCTTCCTCATCTCGCTCTCGCTCGCCGCGCTCGGAGCTTTCTGGCTGCTGTCGTCCAACCTCGGCCAGGCCATCGCCCAGTTCCGGGAGCGGGTGAAGCGTCATCGTCTACCTCAAGCGCGAGCCGCCCGCCGCCGAGGCGAATGCGCTGGCCGAGCGGGTGCGGCGGATGCCGGGCGTGGCGGCCGTGCGCTACGTGGGCAAGACGGAGGCGCTCGGCACCCTGAGGCAGGTGCTCGGCAAGGACGCCGCCGTGGCCGACTCGCTGCCGCAGAACCCGTTGCCCGCCTCGCTGGAGATCACGCCCCACCGAGGAGGGGGCCACGCTGGAGGGCTCGCGCGCGCTGGTGACGCGGCTGTCGGCGCTTCCGGAGACAGACGAGGTCGGCGGCGGCGTGGAGTGGATGGACCGCTTCGCCCACGGCCAGCGGCTCCTGTGGCTGTTCGCCCTCGGTGTGGGCGCGGTGCTGGCCGGCGCCGCCATCCTGACCGTGTCCACGGCCACGGCCCTGGTGCTACACGTGCGCCGCGACGAGATGGAGATCATGCGGCTGGTCGGCGCCCCCGAGCACGTCGTGCGGCTGCCGCTGCTACTGCAGGGGATGATGCAGGGGCTGATCGGCGCCGTGCTGGCGATCTGGGTCCTGATCGGCTGCTACGCGATCCTGGGCCCGCGCATCGAGCCGCTCGTGACCGAGACGCTGGGCATCACGCGGCTGGCCTTCCTGCGCCCGCTCAACGTGGTCTCCCTGATGGTGGCCGGGACCCTGCTGGGCGGGCTGGGCGGCCTGATGGCGCGCGGGCGTCCCGAGCCATGAGCCGCCCGCGGCGCCTGATCGTGGTCCTGGCCCTGGTGGCGGTGGCCGCCCCCGTTCTGGCCCAGGCTCCCCGCAAGGACGACGCGATCCAGGCCGAGCAGCGCAAGCTGCGCCAGACCGAGCAGCAGCTACGCGACGAGAAGCGCAAGGCGGCCGAGGCGAGGGCGCGGGAAACCTCGCTCCTGGCCGAACTGGACCAGGTCGAGCAGCAGATGGTCGACAAGCACAAGCAGATCGCCAAGCTCGACACCCGGATCGCCCGGACGCTGACCGAGGTGACCGGGCTGCGGGGGGAGGTCCAGGGGCTCGCAGCGGCAACGGGCGAGCCAGGAACAGGCCCTCAGCCGCCGGCTGCGGGCCATGTACAAGATGCATGCCCAGGGAGGGGCGCTGCCCCTCCTGCTATCCGGTGATGACCCGGTGGCACGGGCCGTGGCGGTGCGCCATCTGGCCAGCCTGGCTACCCTGGACGCTCGCCTCATCCAGGAGTATCGTGGAACAACAGACCGGCTTGATGATCGCCGGCGCCGGGAGGAAACCCGGCAGCGGGAGCTCGCCGATCTCAAATCCGACGCCCAGCGTGAACAGGCCGAAGCCGATCGGGATGCCGCCAAGCGACGTAGCCTCCTCGTCAGGGTGCGTGACGAGCGCGCCTACCACGAGCGAATGGTCGGCGAGCTCACCGAGGCGGCCCGCCGACTCGAGGCGTTCATCGGGGACCTGCAGGCCAAGCAGCGCCGCCTGGCCCGCGTGCCACCGCCCAAGGGAGGAAGCCTCCCACCGGGGGTGGGGTTCGGCAATCTCCGGGGGCGTCTGCCGTGGCCCACGGAAGGGCGTATCATCGCGGCGTTCGGCGCGCAGGTGCACCCGCGCTTCGGCACGCGCACGTTCCGTAACGGCGTGGACATCGAGGCCAACGAGGGGCGCGACGTGGCGGCCGTCTACGGCGGTCACGTCATCTACACGGGATGGTTCAAGGGGTACGGCAACCTGATCATCCTGGATCACGACAACGAGTACTACACCCTGTACGCGCACATGGCCGAGATCGGCGTACGGGAAGGCGACGACGTCCGGCAAGGGCAGCGTCTGGGGACAGTCGGGGACACGGGCTCGCTGGAGGGACCGCGGCTCTACTTCGAGGTCCGCTACCAGGGCAAGCCGCAGGATCCGGAGCAGTGGCTCCGGCAGCGGGGCTGAGAGGTCGGCCAGGGGGAATCCATGAAGAAGGGGATCGTCATCGGGGCGCTGCTCGTGGTGTTCACGCTCTCGCTGGGCGGCTCAGCGGTGAGCAAGGTCACCGACAACGCCGCCACCTACGAGCAGCTGCGACTATTCACCGAGGTGCTGTCCATCGTCCAGAACCAGTACGTGGACGAGGTGCCGCCCAAGGAACTGATCTACAGCGCCATCAAGGGCACCTTGCGCGGCCTCGATCCGCACAGCTCGTTCCTCGATCCCGAGAGCTACCGCGAGATGCAGGTCGAGACCTCCGGCAGCTTCGGCGGGCTCGGCATCGAGATCACGCTGAAGGACGACATCCTCACCGTGGTGGCTCCCATCGACGGCACGCCCGCCTACCGGGCCGGCCTGCACACTGGTGACCGGATCTTCAAGATCGACGGTCTCCCCACCAAGGACATGCAGCTCGCCGACGCCGTCAAGCGGATGCGGGGCAAGCCCGGCACCAAGGTGACGATCAGCATCGTGCGAGAGGGCTGGGCCGAGCCCAAGGACTTCGACATCGTCCGCGAGCAGATTCGCGTGCAGTCGGTCCGTGAGGTACCGGTCGGGGACGGCATCGAGTACATCAAGCTGCGCCAGTTCCAGGAGCAGAGCCCGCACGACCTGGAGGCGGCGCTGGAGAAGGCCTCCAAGAACGGCATGAAGGCGTTGGTCCTCGACCTGCGCAACAACCCGGGCGGTCTGCTCACCGCGGCCGTCGAGGTCAGCGAGAAGTTCATCGACGACGGCAAGCTCGTCGTCTACACCGAGGGCCGCGTCCGTAACCAGAACATGCGCTTCTCGGCTCACGCCAAGCGCGGGTACTCTCAGATGCCGATGGTGGTGCTGGTCAACCAGGGCAGCGCCTCGGCCTCGGAGATCGTGGCAGGCGCGCTGCAGGACTGGGGCCGGGCCACGATCATCGGCACCCAGACCTTCGGCAAGGGCTCGGTGCAGACCATCATCCCGCTGTCCGACGGTTCCGGGCTGCGGCTGACCACGGCCAAGTACTTCACGCCCAAGGGCCGGTCGATCCACGGCAAGGGGATCACGCCCGACGTGATCGTGGAGATCCCCAAGGAGACGGCGCCGCCCAAGGAGCGCCCGCTGCCGTCCACCGATCCGCTCGATGATCTCAAGAAGGACGTGCAGCTGCAGAAGGCGCTCGAGGTGATCAAGACCCTGCGTACGGCGAAGTCGCAGGGCTAGTACACCACCACGAAGGCGATGGCGGCCGGGCCCGCCCGGCCCTCATCGCCTTTCGTGTTTCTGGACGAGGGTGCCCGGAAAAGAGGCAGAACGTTCGACGATGTCCAAGCTGGTTCTCGGGATCGAGAGCTCGTGTGACGAGACGGCCGCGGCCGTCCTCGCCGACGGCCGCCGTCTGTTGTCGAGCGTGGTCGCCTCCCAGGACGACGTGCACGCGCCCTACGGCGGGGTCGTCCCGGAGCTCGCCTCGCGCCGCCACATCGAGGTGATCGTGCCGGTGGTCGACCGGGCGCTGGCCGACGCCGGCGTCCGCCTGGGCGACCTCGATGGGATTGCCGTCACCTGCGGCCCGGGCCTGGTCGGCTCCTTGCTGGTCGGCTGCTCCATGGCCAAGGCACTGGCGTGGGGGCACGGGCTGCCGCTGGTCGGCGTCAACCACCTCGAGGGACACATCCACGCCGCCTTCCTCACCGACGACCCGCCCGAGTACCCGTTCGCCGCGCTCGTGGTCTCGGGGGGCCACACGGCGCTCTACCACGCGCCGGCCCCGCTGACCTACCGCCTGATCGGGCAGACGCGTGACGACGCCGCCGGCGAGGCGTTCGACAAGGTGGCCAAGCTCCTGGGGCTGGGATTCCCGGGCGGACCCGATCATCCAGCGCACGGCCGAGCGCGGGGACCCGCGGGCGATCGAGTTCCCGCTGGCCCAGATCACCGACGGCGCCCGCGACTTCTCGTTCAGCGGGATCAAGACGCGGTGTCGCTCTACGTGAAGCGCCACGGACCGCTCTCCGAGGCCCAGGTGGCCGACGTCGCCGCCTCGTTCCAGGCCACGGTCGTGAAGATGCTGGTGCAGCGCACGGTGCGGGCGGCCCTCCACGTAGGCGTCGAGCGCGTCGTCCTCACCGGCGGGGTGGCCGCCAACGGCCCTCTCCGGGCGGCGCTCGCCGCCGCCGCCGCCGAGCACGACATTCACCTGCACGTTCCCCCGCCGCGTCTCTGCACCGACAACGCCGCCATGATCACGATGGCGGGCGCCGCCCGCCTGGCCGCCGGTGAGCGCGCCCCGCTGACGCTGAACGCCCAGCCCGATCTTGCGCTGGCGTGAGCTGAGGAGCATGCGGCGGGGTGGGTGCTCATGAACTTCCAGTCGGTCCTGGCCGGCCTTCCCGACGCGGTGATCGCCGTCGACGACGCACTGCGGGTCGTGTTCTGGAACGCCGCCGCTGAAGTGCTCGTCGAGCGCTCGGCCCGCCGCGTCGAGGGCCGGCTGCTCAAGGAGGTCTTCGCCGCCGACGCCTCGCTGGTACGCCGGCTGTCGGAGACGCTGGCGACCGGCGAGAGTCGCTCGGAGGCCGAGGGCATCATCGAGCGCCCCGATCACCGGCAGGTCCCGGTCAGCATCGTGACGGCGCCGCTCTTCGATCGGGACGGTCGCGTGGAGGCCGCGGTGGCGGTACTGCGCGATCTCTCGCGGATCCGCCAGCTCGAGGCCGAGGTGCGCCGCGGCGAGACGCTGGCCTCGGCGGGCCGGATGGCGGTGGGGCTGGCCCACGAGATCCGCAACCCGCTCGGCGCCATCCGCGGGGCCGTCCAACTCCTGGACCGCGAGCTGGGCCCGGAGTCCTCGCTGCACGAGTACACGCGCGTGCTGCTGAGCGAGGTCGATCGCGTCAACCGCATCATCGAGATGCTGCTCGAACCTCGCCAAGCCGGCGCCCATCCACCCGATGCCGCTCAACCTGCACCAGCTGCTCGAGCGCATCGCCCTCCTGAGCGAGGAGACGGCCCGAGACCGGCGGGTGACGATCGTGCGACGGTACGATCCGAGCTTGCCGCCGATCCTCGGCGACGAGGACCGGCTGCTGCAGGTGTTCCACAACCTCGTGCGCAACGCGATCGAGTCGATGGCCGACGGTGGCCAGCTGATGCTGGTCACTCGCGTGAGCCTCGGCCAGCTCTTCGGCAAGGTGGATCTCGGCTCTGGCCAGCGCACGATGGTGGAGGTGCTGGTGACGGACGAGGGAGCGGGCATCCCGGCCGCGGCGCGGGCGCGGATCTTCGACCCGTTCTTCACCACCAAGGAGGGCGGGCTGGGTCTTGGTCTCGCCATCTGCCACCAGGTGCTCGAGCAACACCGCGGCGCCATCCAGGTGGACAGCGCCGAAGGCCGCGGCACCACCGTCACCTGCTTCCTGCCCATCGCGCGATGAGCGCCCACGGAGCCCCATGCCTCACGTCCTGATCGCCGACGACGAGGACAGCCTGCGCTGGGTGCTGGAGAAGGGCCTCCGGCAGGCCGGTTACGAGGTGACCTCGGTCAAGGACGGCGCGGCCGCCGTGCGGGCGGTCGAGGCCGAACCCTTCGACCTCGTCTTCCTCGACGTGCGCATGCCGGGCATGGATGGTCTGGCCGCGCTGGCAAGGATGCGCGAGGTGCGGGCGGACGCCTGCGTGGTGGTGATCACCGCGCACGGCACGATGGAGACCGCCATCCAGGCCATGCAGCGCGGCGCCTACGACTACCTCACCAAGCCCTTCGACCTGGACGAGCTGCTGCTGCTGGCCGAGCGGGCTCTGGCGGCCGGCCGGCTGACGCAGGAGGTGGCGCGGCTCAAGACGGGGCTGCAGGAGGTCCGCGAGTTCAGCGCCCTCATCGGTCGTCACCCGCGCATGCAGGAGGTCTACAAGACGATCGGCCGCATCGCCGGCACCGACGTCACCGTCCTCCTCCGGGGCGAGTCGGGCACCGGCAAGGAGCTGGTGGCCCGCGCCATCCACCACTACAGTCGGCGGGCCGGACGCCCCTTCGTGGCCGTCTCGTGCGCGGCCATTCCCGGCACGCTGCTGGAGTCGGAGATGTTCGGGCACGAACGCGGGGCCTTCACCGACGCCAAGGAGCGGCGGCTGGGCAAGTTCGAGCTCGCTCACGGCGGCACCCTCTACCTCGACGAGATCGGCGACATGCCGCTGGAGCTGCAGGCCAAGTTGCTGCGCGCGCTCCAGGAGCGAACGATCGAGCGCCTGGGTGGTCACGAGTCGATCCGCGTCGACGTGCGGGTGCTGGCCGCGACCAACCGCGACCTCGAGGCCTTCATGCGGGAGGGCAAGTTCCGCGAGGACCTGTACTACCGCCTCAACGTGGTCACCCTGCACCTGCCGCCCCTCCGCGAGCGCCGGCGCGATATCCCGCTGCTGGTCGAGCACTTTCTGGCCAAGCACGTCAGCGACCTGGGGGAGCGCGGGGTGGCCCCCGACGCGCTCGACCGGCTGGTCGGCCACGACTGGCCCGGCAACGTGCGCGAGCTGGAGAACGTCGTCCAGCGTGCGATGGTGATGGCCACGAGTGGCGCCATCCTGCCCGAGCACCTGCCGATCGGCCCGGTGTCGGCCGCCGCCTCCGTCGCCGTCGACGCCTCGCTGGAGGAGATCATCGAGCGCAAGCTCATCGAGTGTGTGCGCGGCCTCCGCGAGCACGCCAGCGCCAACCTCTACGACCTGATGATCGGTCTCGTCGAGAAGCCGCTGCTCCGCGCCGTCCTTCGCGAGACGGGCGGCAACCAGGTCCGGGCCGCCCAGATCCTCGGCATCAACCGCAACACGCTCCGCAAGAAGCTCACCGAGCACGGAATCGATCCCGACCCGCTCGAGGGCTGAGCGGCACCGTCACCGGCGCCCGCGCAACGTCTGCGCGATCGCCGCGCAACACCTGCGTGACGACGTTGTCGCGCAATCGTGCGTGGACTCGTTCTAGAATCGAACATCGTCGTTCGCGTGTAGTGCACGAGGTCGATGGCGCGACATTCCGCGCGGCGGCAGCGGATCGTCGTCAGTGAGGCGTCGAAGATGTGCGGCATCGTGGGGTACGTCGGTGACAAGCAGGCGGTCGGCATCATCGTGGACGGGCTCAAGCGGCTGGAGTACCGCGGTTACGACTCGGCTGGTATCGCAGTGCTCGACGGCGGCGTGCTCCACGTGCGGCGCGCGCCCGGCCGGTTGAAGGCGCTCGAGAGCGTCCTCGCCGAGCGGCCGCTCGGCGGCTCGGTCGGCATCGGCCACACACGCTGGGCCACCCACGGGCGCCCCTCCGAGGAGAACGCCCATCCGCACACCGACTGCCGCGGCTCGCTCGTCGTCGTCCACAACGGCATCCTGGAGAATTACCTGGAGCTCAAGGAGCGGCTGCAGGCCGAGGGCCACGCCTTTCTCTCGGACACCGACACCGAGGTGCTGGCCCATCTCATCGAGCATCACCTGGCGCGGGCCGGCAGCCTCGAGCGCGCGGTGCGGCTCGCCCTGGGCGAGGTACGGGGCTCGTACGCGATCGGGGTGGTGGCGACGGCGTCGCCCGACCGACTCGTCGTGGCCAAGCAGGGGGCGGGCAGCGTCGTGGTCGGCCTCGGCAAGGGCGAGACGTTCGTCGCCTCGGACATCCCGGCGATCCTGGCCCACACGCGCAACGTGGTCATCCTGGAGGACGACGAGCTGGCGGTGGTGACGGCCGCCGGCGCCGACATCACGACGATCGACGGCCGGGCGGTGTCGCGGGCGCCCGTTCGCATCACGTGGGATCCGGTGATGGCCGAGAAGGGTGGCTACCGCCACTTCATGCTCAAGGAGATCTACGAGCAGCCACGGGCCATCACCGACACGTTCCGGGGCCGGCTGGATCTCGAGGCGGGCGATGTCCGGCTCCCCGAGCTGAACCTCGACGAGGCGGCCACCAGGGCGATCCAGCGGGTGGTGCTGGTGGCCTGCGGCACCTCCTGGCACGCCGCGATGTTGGCGCGCGCGATGATCGAGCGGCTGGCCGGGATCACCGCCGAGGTCGACCTGGCCTCCGAGTTCCGGTACCGCGACGCCATCATCGGCCCCGATACGCTGGTCGTGGCGATCTCGCAGTCGGGGGAGACCGCCGACACCATCGGCGCCGTGAGGGCGGCCCGGCTCAAGGGCTCCCCGGTGGTGGCCATCACCAACGTGGTCGGTTCGGCGCTGGCCCGGGAGTCGACGGGGCTACTGCAGATGCACGCGGGGCCGGAGATCGGTGTGGCCTCGACGAAGGCGTTCTCGACGATGATCGTGGCCGGCTATCTCCTCGCGGTGTGGCTCGGGAGACAGCGGGGGGCGCTCACGCCCGAGGAGACGAAGAAATGCCTCCACGACCTCGTCGAGATTCCCCGCCTCGTCGAGCAGACGCTCGAGCTGGACGGGGCCATCGCTGAGCTGGCCCGGCAGCTCAGCGGCGCCCGGGACTTCCTCTACCTCGGACGTGGCCTTCAGTTCCCCATCGCCCTGGAGGGGGCGCTGAAGCTCAAGGAGATCTCCTACATCCACGCCGAGGGGTACGCGGGGGGCGAGATGAAGCACGGTCCCATCGCCCTCATCGCCGATCAGCTGCCGGTCGTGGTGCTGGTGCCGCGCGACTCCTCCTACGAGCGCATGCTCGGCAACATGGAAGAGGTCCGGGCCCGTGAGGGCATGCTGATCGCGATCACGCATCCCAACGATCGGGCGGCGGCCTCCAAGGCGGCCCACGTCATCGAGGTGCCGCCAGCCGCCGAGCTGCTGGCGCCGCTGGTTACGGTCATACCGTTACAGCTGCTCGCGTACCACATCGCGCTGCGTCGCGGCTGCGACGTCGATCAACCCCGAAACCTGGCCAAGAGCGTCACGGTCGAATAAGCCCTCTCGGTCCGACGGATCGCCTTCGCCGCCTCGCCGACACCGGAAAAATGAGGGATGTCCTTGCGCAGCCGACGGCCAATAATTGGCCATCTAATGGCACTGTGCCTGGTCGTTTAGTGTCCAACCATCCAGTTCATGGCTCGCTACCATGTCAGTAAGTACATGAAAAATTTCAATAGTTAACATGGGATTCCTTTGGCCCACGCCTTGCGTAGTTCTTGCGCCCGTATGCAGAAACAGCACGGGGACGAAAAAGTGTCGAAATACTTGCCGACTCCCGAGGCGGATCATAAAATTGCGGCTCCCTTTCGAAACGCCCGCGGTAGCGGGGAGAAGAGGTCCGACGTGAGCCGGGTTGTGGCAGCCGACAGCGATGCAATGCCCTATGTCGTCGGGGAATCGACGCGGATGCGGGAGATCTACACGATCATCCGCAAGGCCGCGCCCTGGGACGCGAACGTATGCATCGAGGGTGAGAACGGAACGGGCAAGGAGCTGGTGGCCCGGGCCGTACACTTCTCTGGCCCGCGCCGGGACCATCCGTTCGTGACCCTGGACTGCTCGACGATCGCCGAGGGTCTGATCGAAAGCCACCTCTTCGGGCACGTCAAGGGAGCGTTCACCGGAGCCGTCTCCAGCCGGCAGGGCGTGTTCGCCCAGGGGCACACCGGGACGGTGTTCATCGACGAGATCACCGAGCTTGCCCCGCACCTGCAGGCCAAGCTGCTGCGCGTCATCCAGACGGGCGAGTTCGTGATGGTCGGAGGTAGCCAGCCGCAGCGGGTGAACGTGCGAATCATCACCGCGACCAATCGTGATCTCCGGCAGGCGGTCGCCAAGGGCACCTTCCGGGAGGATCTGTACTTCCGTATCGCGGTCGTCCACATCTCGATCCCGCCGCTCCGTGAGCGGCGCAAGGACATCGCGCTGCTCGCCGAGCACTTCCTCCGCGAGTTCGTGGCCTCTGGGCATCGTCAGGACATTCGCGGCCTCACGCCCCGGGCGATGAATGCGCTCGTCAACTACTCGTGGCCGGGCAACGTCCGCCAGCTCAAGAACTGGATCGAGCAGGCCCTCGTGCTCGCCGACGGGGAGCTCATCGACCTCGAGCATTTCCCATCGCTGACCCGCGAGACCTCCGAGGTCATGGGCGCCCAGGCGCCCCTGGCGCCGCTCGGCCTCCGGCTCGAGGAGCTTGAGCGCTGGTACGTCCTCGAGACCCTCCGTCGCGCGGACGGCAACCGCACCAAGGCCGCCCGTCAGCTCGGGATCAGCCTTCGAGGCCTGCAGTACAAGCTGCGGCGCTACGGCACGAGCGTCGGTGGCAGTGAGCCCGATGTCACCGGCGGCGCGGTTGGCGGGGGGATGGGGACGATTCGTCAGTGGCACGACCGGCCGGGCATCTCCATGAACGGCTGAGGCCGCCCGCCCCATCCGAATCCGATCGGATTTGCCGCCGACCGGGCCCCTCCCGGATCGGCGGGTACGAGGGTTCGTAAGCTTTTCCGACACCCTGATGCCCTCCGCTTAGATTACAGCCGTGCTTCGCAGTATCATTGGCCATGCCCCCGAGCTCGGTGTTGCTTGTCGAGGATGACGACGCGGTGCGTGGACTGTTCGAGGACACGCTCCGGAGCGCCGGATTCTCGGTGCGCGCCGTGTCGCTCGCTTCCGACACCTTCGAGGCGTTGCGCGAGGGTACGCCGGACGTGATCGTGCTCGATCTCGGAATGCCGCGAGGCACGCTGCAGGGCATGGAGATGCTGGCGCGTCTGCGCGAGATCGAGAAGTGGCGGGATATCCCCGTGGTGATCCTGTCGGCCTTCGGTGACGTGGTGAATCGAGACGTGACGGGACGGCTGGGCGTGGCGGCGATCTTGGCCAAGCCGCTCGTCGAGGTCGACGAGCTGACGCGAACGATCAGACGGATCGGTCGTTAACTCCGCCGTCGTCCGTTCGCGGAAACACGTGCATCGCTCCTTGCGACACCGTCACAAACTGCATCGATTCCATCCGGAGTGCCTCGTCCACGTGCTGGCGAGTCCGGCGGTCGGTCGCGCGTCGATCGGCCCGCACCTCGGTCGCGCCGCTGCGCCGGTCGCGCCCGCGGCGGCGGTCCAGGATCACCTCGACGTTGTCCTCGGCGGCAAAGCGCGCGCGCACGTAGTCGTACAGGCCCGGGTGATATCGAGAAATGATCAGCAGGTGCCGGAGCAGGCGGGCGCCAGATGGCCCGCTCGTCACGGTCGTTTCCCACACGGTCTCGGTTCGCATGGTCTTGGCAAGGTCCTCCGAACTCTCACGAGCACCGTCCCCCGGCTGGTCTGCACGGAGTGCATAAGCCGCGCCCCGCGACGGAACGCCAACAAAACGCGCACATACGCGCGCAGGGGCCGAGAGCCCTTGGCCTGATGTAAAGAGACCCGACGGAGGCCGTCTGGGTCCCCGCGACCAAACGCCCCAAACTTGACACGCGCTCGGCCCCTATGCCACTGTGTCCACCCCAGGTGATTCACCACGTTAGGAGGGCCGGGCAGATGATTGCTCGGGGCGGTCTGGCCCCTACGCTGTCCTCGCGGCAATCCGTCGCACTCACACGAAGGAGACGCCCAGTGACGAAACGTATTGGTGCTGGCTTGCTGGTTGTCGTGCTGCTCCTGGCGGCCGCTGCGCCGACTGTCGCCCAGGACATGGGCGTCATCACGGGATCGGAGAAGGGGACGTATTACCAGTTCGGTCTCGACCTGCAGAAGCTCGTCAAGCCCACCGGCGTCAACCTGAGCGTCCACCCGTCCAAGGGGTCGGTTGAGAACATCTTCGCCGTCTATCAGCGGCCGGGCGTGCAGCTTGGTATCGTCCAATCCGACGTGCTCGCCTTCGTGGCGCGCCTGCAGAACGACCCGGTCCTGACCCGTATCGCCAAGAAGACCAAGATGGTGTTTCCGCTGTACAACGAGGAGGTTCATCTCATCGGCAAGCGGGGGATCGCCGAGTTCGACGACCTGGCCGGCCGGCGGGTTGCCGTCGGCCGCGAGGGCAGCGGTACCTATCTCACCGCGCGCCTGCTCTTCAAGCTGTCGGAGGTGACGCCCAGCGAGATGGTGCTGATCGACACCCAGGAGGCGCTGACCGAGCTCAAGGCAGGCCGTGTCGACGCGATGTTCTACGTCGCCGGCTACCCGGTGCGCCTGCTCAAGGAGGACATCAGCGACAGCGACCAGCTGGCGGTGATCCCGATCCTGAACAAGAGCATCGTCGAGTTCTACCCGCGAGCCGAGATCCCGGCCGGCACGTACGCGTGGCAGCCCACCCTGGTCAACACGGTGGCCGCCAAGGCGGTGCTGGTGTCGTTCGACTTCCGCCGCAAGGACTGCGACGCCGTCGGCAAGGTCGCTCAGCTCATCGCCAGCCGCCAGGATTGGTTACAGAAGAATGGACACCCCAAGTGGAAGGCCGTGGATCTGAACTATCCACTCCGCGGGTGGGAGCAGTACGACTGCGTGCGCAAGGTCCTCGGCAAGCCGGCTCCGGCCGCCGCCGCTGGCGGCACCACTCCCCGGGTGGGTCAGAACCCGGTGTTCGACGCGATCAAGGGGGTACTGGACGAGTGAAGCTGTGGCGTCTGATCACGCTCGTTGCAGGGGGCGGCATGCTGGTGGTCCTCGGCGCGGCTGCGCTGATCGTGTGGCCGCTGGTATGGCCGCCGGACCCGGACGCCTCCGTGCAGCTCGTGAACGGGCGCTTGATGGGCGAGGTCACCGGCTACGTCGGTCGCGTCGACCGCGACGCGCGCACCCTGGATGTCTCGGCGAGCCTGGTCGGCTGGCGCCCGGTCCCACTGACGGTCAACGAGTCCACGTCCATCCTGGTGCAGAATCGTCAGGGAGCGTTCGGCGATCTCTGGAAGGACTTGCCGGTACGGGTGTCCTACGAGGTCGTCGGTGACGCCCGGCTGGCGAAGTCGATCGAGGTGGTCGCCGCCGAGTCCGAGATAGCGCGCGCGGCCGCGAGTAGCGCCGCGAAGACACCCGCGGCCGCAGCCCCGGCTCCCCCACCCGCCGCCGTCGCGCCGGCGGCGGTCGTTCCGCCGGGGCCCGTCACTCCGCCGCCTCCGGTCGTCGCACCTCCACCGGTAGCGCGCACCCCCGAGCGAGAGCCGGCAGCCGTCGTCTCGCCCCCGCCCCTCGCGCTGCCCCCGCCCCCTGTCCCGCCGGCGCCCGTCGCAGCCCCACCAGCGGCCGCACGGATCCCGGAGCCAGAGCCGGCGAAGCCCCCAACGAGCCAGCCGCCGGCTCGAGCGGTCGTCCCTCCGCCGGTGCCCCGGCCGGCCCCGGCCCCCGCGGTTGAGCCTCCCAGGCGCGTCGAGCCCCCGGTCACCGCCGTTGAGCCTCCCAAGCGCGTGGAGCCTCCGGTCGCCGCCCGGGAGCCTCGGCCCGCATCGGAGCCGCCGGCGCCGGTTCGCCGACCCCCACCGGCCGTCGAGGCTGACAGCAGCGACGGAGCCGCCGCCATCGACTGGCTCCTCAAGGACCGCGGCAGCCGCTAGCCCCGAGGGCGAGCGAGCAGCGCGCCTCGCAGCGGCATGTCGAGGTGGCGCACTCCGAGTGGACGCATCGCGTCCACCACCGCGTTCACCACCGCCGGTGTCGAGCCGATCGTCGCCGCCTCGCCGATACCCTTGGCGCCCAGCGGGTTGAAGGGCGTGGGCGTCACCGTCGCCTCCGTACGGAACGCTGGCAGGTCGTCGGCGCGGGGGATCGCGTAGTCCATCAGGGAGCCGGTCGAGAGCTGCCCCTCCCCGTCGTAGACCAGATCCTCCCACAGCGCCTGAGCAATGCCCTGGGCGAGGCCGCCGTGGACCTGTCCGGCAACCAGCATCGGCGAGATGCGCACGCCACAGTCGTCCACCGAGACGTAGTCGCGCAGGCGCACGGCACCGGTGTCGCGGTCAACCTCGACCACGGCCACGTGGGCGCCGAACGGATACACGAGCTGCGGCGGTCGGAAGTAGTTGTCGGCTTCGAGGCCGTGATCGAGGCCGGCGGCCAGTCCTTCGCCGTACGCGGTCGCCGCGATCGCCGCCAGGCCGAGCCCCTTGGCAGGTGCCCCCTTGACCTGGTAGCGGCCCGACTCGAGCACCACATCTTCGAAGGCGGCCTCCAGCATGCTGGCCGCGACCCGGCGCGCCTTTTCCTGGACCCGGAGCGTCGCGTTGAGGATGGCGGTCCCGCCGACGGCCAGGCTGCGGCTGCCGCCGGTGCCGTTGCCCATCTGCACGGCCGCGGTGTCGCCGTGGCGGACGACGATCTTGTCGAAGTCCACGCCCAGGTTGTCGGCGATGATCTGCGCGAAGGTCGTCTCGTGACCCTGACCGTGGGCCGAGGTACCGGTGTAGGCGGTGACCGATCCGGACGGCTCGACGCGTACCACCGCGCTCTCGAAGGGCCCGAAGCCGCACATCTCCACGTAGACGGCCTGGCCGATGCCGAGCAGCATGCGATCGTTGCGCGCCACCCGCTCCTTCTGCTCGCGGCGCAGCGCGTCCACGCCAGCCAGCTCCAGCGCCTTCACGAGCGCCCGGTCGTACTCGCCGGAGTCGTAGTTCTGGCCGGTCGGTGTCGCGTACGGGAACGCGCTGGGGGGGATGAAGTTCTTCCGGCGGATCTCCTCGGGCGGCTTGCCCAGCTCGGCGGCGACGATGTCGATCAGCCGCTCCAGGTAGTACGCGGCCTCGGGCCGCCCGGCGCCGCGGTAGGCGGCGACCGTCGTCGTGTTGGTGAACACGCAGGTCGATTGCAGGTCGACGTCGGTGAACTTGTAGACGCCCACGCCCATGCCCAGCGTGAGGTCGGGGATGAACGTGAAGACGGGATAGGCGCCGATGTTGGCCGTCACCTTCATGCGAAGCGCGCTGATGGTGCCGTCGTCCTCCACCGCCGCCTCGAGGTCGGCGACCTGGGCCCGACCGTGGGTGGTGGCGACCATGTGCTCGACGCGCGTCTCTACCCACTTGAGCGCCACCCGGTGATGGCGGGCGAGGGCGGCCAGCACGACGTCCTCCGGGTAGCAGCCGAACTTCACGCCGAAGCCGCCGCCCATGTCGGGGTTGATGACCCGGATGAGGTTCTGCTCGACGCCGATGACGCTGGAGAGATCGGCGCGCAGGGCGTGGGGGGCCTGGTGCGTGGCCCACACGACGATGCCGCCGGTGGTCGGGTCGGGCGTGGCCACGCAGGCGCGGGGCTCCATGGCGACGCCGCACAGCCGCTGGCTGACCATCCGCTGCTTCACCACGCGCCGGGCCCGGGCGAAGACCGCGTCAGGATCGCCCTTCTTGATCTGGTTCTGGTGCTCGATATTCCTCGCCGCGTCGGCGTGCAGCTGGGGGGCGCCGTCGGCCATCGCGGCGAAGACGTCGGTCACCGCCGGCAGCGGCTCCCAGTCGACCTTCACTGCCTCGATGCCGTCGTGGGCGGCGTAATCCGACTCGGCGACGACGGCCGCGACCGCCTCGCCGACGTGGCGGACGACCTCGGTCGACAGCGCCCAGTGCTGACGGCCGGGCGCGCCGGTGCTGGCGCCGCCCTCGGCGGAGGCACTGGCGGGTGGCAGCGCCTTGGTCAGCCTCCGGATGTCCTCGCCGGTCACGACCATGCGCACGCCCGGCACCTTCAGTGCCGCCCGCGCGTCGATCTTCTTGATGCGGGCGTGGGCGTGGGGGCTGCGTACGAAGGCCACCCACAGCATGCCGGGTACGGCAACGTCGGTGACGTAGGTCGACGTGCCGGTGATCAGACGGGGATCTTCCTTGCGTTTGACCTCGGCGCCCATGAGCTTGGAGGGGGTGAGGGGAGTCATGGCGCGCAGCATAGACGCGCCGCGAGCGCCCTGCAAGGCGCCCGCGGCGGCCCGGGGACCGGTGGCTCAGGCTGGGCGGTAGATCTCGCCGCCAGTCTTCTTGAACTCTTCCGCCTTCTCGCGCAGGCCCTGGACGACGGCGACGGCCTCGGCCGCCACCCCGTGCTTGGCGGCGTACTCGCGCACCTCCTGCGTGATCTTCATCGAGCAGAATTGCGGCCCGCACATCGAGCAGAAGTGCGCGAGCTTGGCGCCCTCGGCGGGCAGCGTCTCGTCGTGGAACTCGCGGGCGGTATCGGGATCGAGCGAGAGGTTGAACTGGTCCTCCCAGCGAAACTCGAAGCGCGCCTTGGAGAGCGCGTCGTCCCAGTCGCGGGCGCCCGGATGGCCCTTGGCGATGTCGGCGGCGTGGGCGGCGATCTTGTACGCGATGACGCCGTCCTTGACGTCCTTGCGGTTGGGCAGCCCCAGATGCTCCTTGGGCGTCACGTAGCAGAGCATCGCGGTGCCGTACCAGCCGATCATGGCCGCGCCGATCGCGGAGGTGATGTGGTCGTAGCCCGGCGCGATGTCGGTGGTGAGCGGGCCCAGCGTATAGAACGGCGCCTCGTGGCAGACCTCGAGCTGCCGGTCCATGTTTTCCTTGATCAGGTGCATGGGCACGTGGCCCGGCCCCTCGATCATCACCTGAGCGTCGTGCTCCCAGGCGATCTTGGTCAGCTCGCCGAGCGTGTCGAGCTCGGCGAACTGCGCCTCGTCGTTGGCGTCGGCGTTGCACCCGGGACGAAGGCCGTCGCCGAGCGAGAACGCGATGTCGTAGGCGGCCATGATCTCGCAGATCTCGCGGAAGTGGGTGTAGAGGAAGCTCTCCTGGTGATGGGAGAGGCACCACTTGGCCATGATGGAGCCGCCGCGGGAGACGATTCCGGTTATCCGCTTGGCGGTCAAGCGGAACATAGCGCAGGAGGACGCCGGCGTGGATCGTGAAATAGTCCACGCCCTGCTCGGCCTGCTCGATCAGCGTGTCGCGATAGAGGTCCCAGGTGAGGTCCTCAGCGACACCGCCCACCTTCTCGAGCGCCTGGTAGATCGGCACGGTGCCGATCGGCACCGGCGAGTTGCGCAGGATCCACTCGCGCGTCTCGTGGATGTTCTTGCCGGTGGACAGGTCCATCACGGTGTCGGCGCCCCAGCGGGTCGCCCACCGCATCTTCTCGACCTCCTCCTCGATCGAGGAGGCCACCGCCGAGTTGCCGATGTTGGCGTTGATCTTCACCAGGAACCTGCGGCCGATGATCATCGGCTCGGTCTCCGGGTGGTTGATGTTCGAGGGGATGATCGCGCGGCCCCGGGCGACCTCGTCGCGGACGACATCGGCCGACATGCCTTCCCGCAGCGCGATGAATTCCATCTCGGCGGTGATCTCGCCGCGGCGGGCGTAGTGCATCTGGGTCACACAGCGGCCCGGCTTGGCCCGCAGCGGCCGCCGGACCGAGGCGAAGCGCACGCCGCCCAGCGTGGGATCGTCGTCGCGCTGGCGACGATAGGCCGAGGTCGGCCCCGGCAGCTCCTCGACGTCGGTCCGGCCGACGATCCAGGGCAGCCGGAGCGGGGGCAAGCCCTGCTTGATGTCGACGTGGGCCTCGGGATCGGTCCAGAGCCCGCCGGTGTCGTACAGGCGCAGCGGCGGCTCGCCGCCGTGCAGGCAGACCTCGCGCATGGGCACGCGCAGATCGGGACGAGAGCCGGACACGTAGACCTTTCGCGACGCAGGCTGCGACATGGGGCCTCCCTTCGCTGGTATTAACCAGGTCAGGTTCATGCGGTCGGCGACGCGTAGCCGCCCTCTCAGCCCGGTTCCCCGAGCTCCCGCGTTAGATGACGGCCGTAGGCTACGCCTGCCACGCCGCACTTTCAAGCGGCTCGGAAACGGGCGGGCCAGGATGGCCACGATAGACGCGCTCGCCACGTCGTACCGCCGCTTCGTGAGCCGCATCCTGCTCGTGCTGACGACGGCGGTCCTCGGGGTTCACGACGCGTGCCTGACGCGCGCCGGCTGGCCGACGTGTTCGCCGGCTGCCGGTAGCGCGGGCCCCGGGAAACGGGGCCGGGCCATGCGAGCCGGCCCGTCGCGAGAGTGATATCATCAGCCTCCGGTGAAGATGCGTCACATGTCCCTCTCCACGGCGTGCGGAGTGGTGCGAGCGGCCCGGCCGCGGATCTCCAGATGAGCCTCGCCCCCGGCAGCGCGATCGTCACCGGTGGGGGCTCGGGCATCGGCAAGGCCATCGCCCTCGCCCTGGCGGGTGCCGGTGCCCCGGTGGCGGTGGTCGACCTGCTGCCCGAGGGCGGGGCCGCCGTCGTCGCCGAGATCGGTCGAGCCGGGGGCAAGAGTTCTTTCATCGCTGCCGACGTCAGCCGCTGGGAGGACGTCGACCGTGCGGTGGCCGAGGCGGTGCGCGGGCTGGGCCCGCTCGGCATCCTGGTCAACGCGGCGGGCATCCTCGACGGCTATGCGCCGGTCCACGAGATGTCACCGGCCCTGTGGACGAAAGTCATCGCCATCAACCTGGGCGGCACGTTCTTCGGCTGCAAGCGCGCGCTGCAGGAGATGGCCCCGGCCGGCCACGGTCGCATCATCAACCTGGCCTCGGTGGCCGGGCTGGTCGGCGACGGCGGCGGCCCCGCCTACGTCGCGTCCAAGCACGGCGTCGTCGGCCTCACCCGGCAGCTGGCGGTGAACCATGCCGCCCGGGGCGTCACCGTGAACGCGATCTGCCCGGGGCCCATTCAGACCGGGCTGCGCGCCAACTCGACGTCGATCCTCGGCACCGACGCCCCCGTCATGCGCGGCGTCGGCGGCGACGAGGCGGCTATCAAGGCGGTGACGCCGATGGGCCGGCGCGGAACCGTCGAGGAGATCGCCGCCACCGCGCTCTTCCTGGCCAGCGCGGAGGCCGGCTACATCACCGGCCACACACTCGTGATCGATGGAGGATGGACCGCGCGATGATCAAGCGATTCCACTCGCTGTACGTCGGCCAGATCGACCTGGAGAACATCGGCCTGCAGGGGGTTCCGGCCAACGACCGGCGCTACGGCAACGAGCGACTCTCCGAGGTGTTCTGGACCGCCCGCGACGTCGCCCAGCTGATGGACGAGCTCGGCTACTACGCGTTCTGGACGGCCGAGCACCACTTCCAGCACGAAGGCTACGAGTGCTTCCCGAACCTCATCCAGCTCTCCCTGTGGCTGGCCACCCAGACCAAGCGTCTCAAGCTCGGCTGCGCCTTCAACGTCCTGCCCATGTGGCACCCGATCCGCCTCGCCGAGGACTACGCGATGGCCGACATCGTCACCGACGGCCGCGTCATCATGGGCGTCGGGCGCGGCTACCACTCGCGCGAGGTCGAGAGCTTCGGCGCGCCCGTCATCGACCAGGCGGCCAACCGGGCGCTGTTCGAGGAGCAGGTCGACCTCATGTTGAAGTGCTTCAACCAGGAGTCGTTCAGCCATCACGGTAAGGCCTACGAGGCGCCGCCGCCGGTGGAGTATCGCGGCTACCAGATGAAGGAGATCACCTGCGTGCCGCGGCCCAAGCACCTGCCGGTCGAGGTGTGGATGCCGATCGCCAGCAGCAAGTCCATCGACTACATGGCCTCGAAGAACTTCAAGGCGATGGTCACCCTCAACGGCGAGAAGATCCTCGACGACGTCGTCAAGGCCTATCGTGACGCCTGCTCCCGCCATGGCCATCCCAAGCAGCTCGGCGAGGACATGATCTGGGGCGCAGGTCTCTACCTGGCCGACACGCCGGAGGAGGCCAAGCGCCGGGTCGAACCCTCGCACGACGAGCGCTACAAGTGGTTCGCGCCGTTCGGGTTCGTGCGCTACGCCGACGAGCATGGCCGCACGTGGGGCACGCCGGGGGCACCGGCCCGTATCCCGACCCTGGCCGACGGCATCCAGCAGAAGGCGTGGTTTTGCGGTCCGCCGGCCCACGTGATCGAGGGCATCAAGTCGATCGAGGCGAAGTACCCCGGGCTCGAGGACTTCATGATCCACTGGGCGGAGGGGCTCTCCCCCAAGGAGTTCAAGGAGCAGCTGCGCTGGTTCGCGCGTGACGTGATGCCGGCGTTCCGGGGCTGACCGACCTCCGGGAGTCGTCCGGGCCGCGACGGGTCAGTTCGGCCCGCCGCTAGCGGGACCCAATGTGTCCGTTTCCAGTACGCATTTCTTGCGGGGATCTGACCGCTCATTGCGCCCCTAGGACGAGCGCGTTCGAGAGGAGGACCTCCGACACTTCAGAGCCAAGCCATTGATTTAATAGCCTATCTGGGCCAACAGGACGATACCAGCCAGGTGGCACGACAATAGCGGATCGTCGGGAAGCCTGCAGGCCCAGAATGGTACAGATACCAATGCCAGAAACCTCAGAAAGCCGGATGCCGGAGGCCACGCTCGTCCAGCCCGCCACCGGGCGAACGGCGACGACCGGCGCCGCGAGCCTCGATCCACCGACCTTCGTGATCGAGCCCGGGCGGGGCCTGATCGACCTCGACCTGGGCGCCATCTGGCAGCGCCGCGAGCTCCTGTACTTCCTGGTCTGGCGGGACGTCAAGGTCCGCTACAAGCAGACGGCCATCGGTGCCGCCTGGGCCGTGCTCAGCCCGCTACTGACGGTGCTGATCTTCGCGGTCGTCTTCGGCCGGCTGGCGAAGATTCCGTCCGACGGCCTGCCCTACATCGTCTTCGCCTTCGCCGGCTTCCTGCCGTGGACCTACTTCGCGCAGGCGTTCGGCCGGAGCAGCGCCAGCCTCGTGGGCAACGCGCATCTGATCACGAAGGTCTATTTCCCGCGGCTGATGATCCCCCTGGCGGCGGTGCATGACGCCGGCGTGGACTTCGGCCTCTCGCTGCTCAGCGCTGCTCGGGCTGATGGTCTGGTACCGGATCACGCCCACGTGGCGCTGCTGGCCCTGCCGGGCTTCCTCGTGCTGGCCGCCGTGATCGCCCTGGCGGTGGGGCTGTGGCTGGCGCCGCATCAACGTCCGCTACCGCGACGTCAGTCACACCGTGCCGTTTCTCGTCCAGGTCTGGATGTACTGCTCGCCCGTCGTGTACCCCATCACGCTCGTCCCCGAGCCGTGGCGGCTCGTCTACAGCCTGAATCCCATGGTCGGCGTGATCGAGGGATTCCGCTGGTGCACTCCTGGGGACGGCGGCGCCCGACCTGCAGGCGATGGTCCTCAGCGCGATCGTGCGGCCTGACGTGCTTATCGGCGGCGCTCGTCTTCTTCCGGCGGATGGAACGCGCCTTCGCGGACGTGATCTGATGGGCGACGTCGCGATCCGCGCCGAGAACATCTCGAAGCGCTACCGGATCGCGATCGGCGCCGTATCGCCACGACACCCTGCGCGACCAGCTGATGGACGGCGTGGCGCGTCTGCTGCCTCCGCCCGCGGCGAAGCCGCGCGCCCCGGCCAGGAGGTGTTCTGGGCGCTGCGCGACGTGTCGTTCGAGATCAAGCAGGGCGAGGTCGTCGGGATCGTCGGACGCAACGGCGCCGGCAAGAGCACGCTGCTCAAGATCCTGTCGCGGATCACCGAGCCCAGCGCCGGGCGCGCCGAGATCTACGGGCGGGTCGGATCGCTGCTGGAGGTCGGCACCGGCTTCCATCCGGAGCTGACGGGCCGCGAGAACATCTACCTCAACGGCGCCATCCTCGGCATGCGGAAGGCCGAGATCGACCGCAAGCTGGACGAGATCGTCGCCTTCTCCGAGGTCGAGCAGTTCATCGACACGCCCGTGAAGCGCTACTCGAGCGGCATGTACGTGCGCCTCGCGTTCGCCGTGGCCGCCCACCTCGAGCCGGAGATCCTGATCGTCGACGAGGTGCTGGCGGTCGGCGACGCCGCGTTCCAGCGCAAGTGCCTCGGCAAGATGGGCGACGTGGCCCGGGAGGGCCGCACGGTCCTGTTCGTCAGCCACAACATGGCCGCGATCACGCGTCTGTGCCGGCTGGGGGATCTGGCTCGACAAGCGGCTAGCGTCCGCGACGACGGGCCCACCGACGAGGTGGTCGCCAAGTACTTCGCAGCGGGCGTCCAGGCGCTCGGCGAGCTGAGCTATCCGGGACCGTCTCGCCGAAGCGCCGGGCTCGGAGTACATCCGCCTCCTCGCCCTCCGTATCCGCTCCGAGCGGGGCGAGGTCACGACTCGCTCGATGCCCGCTCGGCCTTGAGCGTGGAGGTCGAGTACGAAGTCCTGCGCCCCGCCGTGGGCTACGGGTGGGATTTCGCATCACCGCTCACGACGGCACCGTGCTGTTCTCGTCGACCGACGCGGACGAGGGCGGAGTGAGGCAGGGATCCCGGGACCTACGTGAGCTGCTGCACGATCCCCGGGCCTTCCTGAACTACGGCCAGTACTTCCTGTCGGTCGGGTCGGACACCCCAATGATCCAGACGTCATTTCCTCATCGAGCGGGGCCTCGCTTCAGCGTCGAGCACACCGGGGGCATCGGCGCCCACATCTCGGACGGGCGCCAGGGCATGCTGCGGCCGGCGCTGCCGTGGACCGTGCGGCGGCTCGGAGTAATGGGCACTATGGGAAAGCTCGGGGACGAAGAGGTGCGCTGGTGCGAGTCTCGAAGATGGCGGTCTTCCGATGCTTGGCCGCTCCGACTACAAGCGGTGGGGCGAACCCGAGCAATCTCGAGGCGTGGTGGGAGTCCCGCACCCAGAAGCTGGCCGGGATGATCCCGCCCAGCACGCGCGTCATCGAGTTCGGCGCCGGCAAGCGGGCCTGAAGGATATCTGGATCAGGGCTGCAGCTACGTGGCCTCGGATCTGGTCGAGCGGGGGCCCGACACGTTCGTGTGCGATCTGAATCGCCGGCCGTTACCCGACCTGCGGGCGCTGCACGCGACGTGGCCGTGTTCGCCGGCGTGCTGGAGTACATCCGCGACGTTCCCTCGCTCGTCGCGTGGCTGTCGGAGCACGTACGGTATTGCGTGGCTTCCTATGCGTCACCGGCCCACCGGGCTCGTGAGGGCCCTCAAGGTGGGGGTGCGACGGGCCTACTGGCGGACGTACCATGGCTACATGAACTCCTACAGCGAACCGGATCTGCTGGCCTTGTTCGCGCAGGAGTCGGTTCGCGTGTCTGCGCACCTACAACTGGAACGACCAGCGGCTCTTCCTGTTCGAAGACGATGAACGGAGACCGAGTCATGACCGAGCCGGGATTCATCCCCGTCGCCGCGCCCGTCCTGGACGGCAACGAGAAGGAGTACGTCCTCGACTGCCTGGAGTCGACGTGGATCTCGTCGAGCGGCAAGTACCTCGATCGGTTCGAGGAGGCCTTCGCCGAGTTCTGCGGGGTCAAACACGCGGTCTCGTGCTCGAACGGGACGACGGCGCTGCATCTGGCGCTGCTGGCCCTCGGCGTCGGGCCCGGCGACGAGGTCATCGTCCCCACCCTGACCTTCGTGGCGACCGCCAACGCGGTGACCTACTGCGGCGCCCGGCCGGTCTTCGTCGACGTCGAGCCGGAGACGTGGAGCATCGATCCGGCCGCGATCGAGGCGAAGATCACGCCCCGGACGAAGGGCATCATCGCCGTCCACCTGTTCGGCCATCCGGCCGACATGGACGCGATCGGGGCCATCGCCCGCCGCCACGGCCTGTTCCTGCTCGAGGACGCCGCCCAGGCCCACGGGGCGCGAGTCGCGGGGCCGGCGGACCGGGTCCCTGGGCGACATCGCGACCTTCAGCTTCTTCGGCAACAAGATCGTCACGACCGGCGAGGGCGGGATGGTGACGACCGGACGACGATGCGCTGGCGGGGCGCATGCGCCTGCTCCGCACGCACGGCATGGACTCGACGCGGCGCTACTGGCATCCAGTCGTCGGCTACAACTACCGGATGACCAACATCGCCGCCGCGATCGGCCTGGCCCAGCTCGAACGCGTGCAGGGGCTGCTGGCCCGGCGCCAGGAGCTCGCCGCGTGGTACCGCGAGGCCCTCGGGCGGGTCGAGGTGCTGACCAGCCAGGGCGAGAAGCCGTGGGCGCGGCACGTCTGGTGGATGTTCACGGTGCTCGTGAGCCCGGAGGCCGGTGACCGCGACGCGATCATGGCGGCCATGCACGCCCAGGGGATCGAAACGCGTCCGGTGGTGCATCCGCTCCACACGCTGCCGCCCTACGCCGAGGCGACGTCGGGCGAGCGCTTCCCGGTCGCGGAGGCGATCGCGCGGACCGGCATTAACCTCCCGACGTTCGTGGGGTTGACCCGGGCCCAGGTCCAGCGGGTGTGCGACAAGCTGCTCGAGTGCCTCGCGGTGGCGAGGACGGCGTGATCGAGGACCGCGCCACGCGACCCGGAGCGCACGGCCACGCCGGCGGCCGGCGGGGCGTCGTCGTGCTCGATCGGGACGGGACCATCAACGTCGAGCGCCACTACCTGGCCGACCCCGCCCAGGTCGAGCTGATCGCCGGCGCCGCCGAGGGGCTGCGGCGCCTGCGCGATCTGGGGCTCGAGCTGATCGTGGTCACGAACCAGTCGGGAGTGGGGCGGGGGTACTTCAGCGCGAACACGCTGGCGGCCATCCACGCCCGCCTGGTCGAGTGCCTGGCCGCCGAGGGCGTCGAGCTGGCCGGCATCTACGTCTGCCCCCACGTCCCCGCCGCCGGGTGCCGGTGCCGCAAGCCGGGACCGGAGCTGCTGGAGCATGCCGCCCGCGAGAGGGGCTTCGACCCCCGCGCGGCATTCGTGATCGGCGACAAGGCCTCGGACGTCGAGATGGGACGGCGGGCCGGGAGCACCACCCTGCTGGTGCGGACCGGCTACGGGGCGGAGGTCGCCGGGGCCGGCGACGTCACCGCCGACTACGTCGTTGAGGACCTGCGTGAGGCGGCACGCGTCATCGAAGGGCTGATCGGCCCCGACGAGGCGATCGGAGCCGGGGTGCAAAGGAGCACGCGGAATGGAACCTGAGGTTCAGTCCATGGCCACGGTGCGGTCGTACCTGGCCGAGAGCGCGGCGATCAAGCGCCTCACGGCCGACGCGTGTGCGGAGGCTATCGCCACAGCGGCGGGGGTCATCACCGAGGCCTTCCGCGCGGGGGGGAAACTGCTCATCTGCGGCAACGGCGGCAGCGCCGCCGACTGCCAGCACATGGCGGCCGAGTTCGTCAGCCGGCTGACCAAGGATTTCGATCGGCCGGGACTGCCGGCCATCGCGCTCACGACCGACTCCTCGTTCCTGACCGCCTACGCCAACGACTGCGGCTTCGACGGGATCTTCGCCCGCCAGGTGCAGGCGCTCGGCCGGCCCGGCGACGTCCTGCTCGGCATCAGCACCAGCGGGAATTCCCCCAACGTCGTCCAGGCCGTCGAGCTGGCGCGGGCCACCGGCCTGCGGACCGTGTCGCTGACGGGCGGGGGCGGCCGCCTCGGCAAGCTCGCCGACGTGTCGATCGCGGTGCCGAGTGACGACACCCAGCACATCCAGGAGACGCACCTGGCCGTCGAGCACCTGCTGTGCCTGCTGGTCGAGCGGGAGCTGTTCGGATCCCGGCCATGATCATCAGCCGGACGCCCTATCGCATCTCGTTCTTCGGCGGCGGCACCGACTACCCGGACTGGTATCGCAAGCACGGCGGGGCCGTGCTGGCCACGACCATCGACAAGTACTGCTACATCACCTCCCGGCACCTGCCGCCGTTCTTCGAGCACCGCATCCGCGTCGTCTACTCGAAGATCGAGTACTGCCAGACCATCGAGGAGATCGCCCACCCGTCCGTCCGCGAGGTGCTGCGGTTCCTCGACCTGCAGCGCGGCGTCGAGATCCACCACGACGGCGACCTGCCGGCCCGCAGCGGCATGGGCTCCAGCTCGGCCTTCACCGTCGGCCTGCTCCACGCCCTCTACGCGCTGCACGGCGAGATGGTCGAGCAAGCACCAACTGGCCATGGAGAGCGTGCACCTCGAGCAGGACGTGCTGAAGGAGACGGTCGGCTCGCAGGACCAGGTGCTGGCCGCCTACGGCGGCTTCAACCACATCACCTTCGCGCCGAACGGCGAGATCTCGGTGCGGCCCGTCACGCTCAGCCGCGACCGCATGCTCGAGCTGAACTCCCACCTGATGCTCTTCTACACCGGCATCGAGCGCACGGCGTCGACGATCGCCGACACCTACGTGAATGACCTGGACGACAAGCGCCGCCAGCTCCGGATCATGCGGGAGCTGGTCGACGAGAGCGTGTCGATCCTCGAGCGGCGGCCAGGACCTCGGCGGGTTCGGCGAGCTGCTCCACGAGGCCTGGCAGGCCAAGCGGAGCCTGAGCGCCAAGGTGTCCAACTCGTACGTGGACGACATCTACGACCAGGCCCGGGCGGCCGGGGCCATCGGCGGGAAGCTCACCGGGGCCGGCGGCGGCGGCTTCATCGTGCTCTTCGCCCCGCCCGCGCGGCACGCGGCCATCCGGGAGCGGCTCGCCAAGCTCATCCACGTGCCGGTCAAGTTCGAGTTCGGCGGCAGCCAGATCATCTTCTTCGATCGCGAAGAGGACTACTCGGCCGAGGAGCAGGCGCGCTCGGCGCGGACGATCGACGCGTTTCGCGAGCTGGGCCACTGATCGGCCGAGCACGCAGACCAGAGGGAGGGGCAACGTGCGGATCCTGGTGACGGGCGGTGCGGGATATCTGGGATCGATCCTCGTTCCGATGCTGCTCAACGACGGCCACGACGTCACGGTGGTGGACAGCTTCATGTACCAGCAGACGTCGCTGCTCGACTGCTGCTGGAACCCGCGCCTGACGGTGGTGCGGGGCGACGTCCGCGATCGCCGGCTCCTGGAGGAGCTGGTGCCGAAGGCCGACGCCATCTTCCCGCTGGCGTGTCTGACGGGGGCGCCGATCTGCGCCAAGGAGCCGGAGGCCGCCCGCGCGGTGAACCTCGAGCAGATCAAGACCATCGCCAGGCTGGCCGGGCGCGGGCAGCGGATCATCTACCCGTGCACGAACAGTGGCTACGGCATCGGCGAGGCCGACATCTACTGCGACGAGGACTCGCCGCTGCGGCCCATCTCGGTCTACGGGAAGGTCAAGGTGGAGGCCGAGGCGTTCCTGCTGGACCGCGGGGACTGTGTGACCTTCCGGTTCGCCACGCTGTTCGGGGTCAGTCCGCGAATGCGGCTCGACCTCCTGGTGAACGACTTCACCTTCCGGGCGGTCATCGACCGCTTCGTGGTGCTGTTCGAGCCGCACTTCAAGCGAAACTACCTGCACGTGCGCGACGGCGCCGGCGTCTTCCGCCACGCCCTGGCCAACTACGACGCCATGAAGGGCCGCACCTACAACGTCGGCCTCAGCGACGCCAACCTTAGCAAGTGGGAGCTGTGCGAGGTGATCCGCAAGCACGTCCCCGAGTTCTACTACGTGGCGGCCGAAATCGGCGAGGACCCCGACAAGCGTAACTATCTCGTGAGCAACCAGCGGATCGAGGACACCGGGTTCCGGACCACCGTGGGCCTCGACGACGGCATCGCCGAGCTCGTGCGCGGGTACCAGATCCTCCGGCGCGACCAGCACTCGAACATCCGATGACGGTGGCCCGGCCCACGAGCTACGCGCCCCGGCTCAAGGTCGCCATCGCCGCTCACGCCGGTCCCGGGGGGACCGGCGGGGTCGCGCGCTTCGTGGGGTCCTTGATCCAGGCGCTGGGCCGGCTCGAGGACGGTGAGGAGCAGTACCTCATCGTCGTCCGGTCCGAGGCCCACCGTGCCTGGCTGCAGCCCCTCCTGGGGCCGAACCAGGAGATCGTCTTCGAGGCCGAGATGAAGCGGGAGATCCAGCGCCGTCGCCGCCGGGAAGCGGGCTGGCCGCTGCTCGAATGGCTGAAGGCCGGCCTGCGACCGCTGATCCCGACCGCCCGGAGCCTGCAGGAGCGCCTCAATCTCCTTCCCCGGCAGTGGCCGGAAGTCCCGATCTCGGACGGGTCCTACGAGGCGCTGGGCTGCGACGTCCTCCACATCGTGAATCAGGCGTTCTTCCTGTGCGCCATCCCGACGGTCTACAACCCTCACGACCTGCAGCACCTGCACTTCCCGCAGTTCTTCCTGCCCGAGACCATCGCGTGGCGCGAGACGGTTTTTCCGGCCGGCTGCCACTTCGCTCACACCGTCGTCGTGGGCTCTCAGTGGGTGAAGGACGACGTGATCAGGCGCTACCGGGCCCACCCCGACAAGGTCCAGGTGGTCTTCGAGGCGCCGACCACCGAGGCCCTGTCCGAACCGTCGGAGGACGCCCTGGCGGCGGTCAGGCGGAAGTACCATATCGACGGGCCGTTCGCGCTGTACCCGGCCATGACCTGGGCCCACAAGAACCACGTCCGCCTCCTGGAGGCGCTGGCCCACCTCCGGGACACTCGGGGGCTCGTGGTCCCGCTCATCTGCACCGGGATGCGGCGTCCGGATGTGTGGCCGACGATCGAGCGCTGCCAGCAGGAGCTGGGGCTGTCCCCGCAGGTCCGATTCCTGGATCTCCTTCCTGAGGACGACCTGAAGGCCCTCTTCAGCCTCGCTCAGTTCATGATTTTCCCGACCCTGCTCGAGGCCATCAGTCTGCCGATCTTCGAGGCGTGGCTGGCCGGCCTGCCCGTGGCCTGCTCCAACGTCACCGCGCTGCCGGAACAGGTCCGGGACGCGGCGCTGACGTTCGATCCGATGTCCGTCGAATCGATCGCCGGCGCCATCGCCACCATGGCGACCGACGCCGAGATGCGGCGAGACCTGCAGCGGCTCGGCCACGAGCGCATCAAGGACTTCACCTGGGAGCGGACGGCGAAGGCGTATCGCGCCGTCTACCGGCGGGCCGCCGGCTTTCCCCTCACCGAGGAGGATCGGTGGCTGCTGTCGTGGGACTGGGCGACGCGGCCCTAGTGTCGCGCCCGTAACGAAGGAGACACACACTCCTATGCCGCGGGTGTCCATCACCATTCCCACGTTCAATTGCGCGCGATACCTCGGTCGGGCCATCGACAGCGCGCTCGCCCAGACCTACGCCGACTACGAGATCATCGTGGTGGACGACGGCTCCACCGACGACACGCGGGGGGTGCTGACCCGATTCGGCGACAAGATCCGCTACGTCTACCAGCCCAACGGTGGACTGTCCTCGGCGCGGAACCTGGCGCTGGCCCACGCGAGCGGCGAGTTCATCGCCTACCTGGACGCCGACGACCTCTGGTATCCCCACCGACTGCAGACGCAGGTCGCCTTTCTGGACACCCACCCGGCGTGTGGGTTCGTGCACAGCGACGTGACGATCATCGACGACGACGATCGCGTGATTCACCGGGCGTATAACGCGGAGACCCGGCGGGATGTGCCCGAGGGATATTGCGCGCTGAATCTGCTCCGGCGATGCCACGTGCAGGTGCCGTCGGTGCTGGAGCGTCGCGAGTGCATCGAGCGTGTCGGGAACTTCGACGGGCGACTGAAGACTGCCCAGGATTATCTCCATTGGATCCGGATCGCCCTGGACGGGATGGCGGTGGGGTACATCCCGGAGCCGCTGGCGATGTACCGCCGCACCGCAAGCAGCCTCTCGAGCAGCCCCCGGCGCGTGCTCGACGATGGGGTCATGATCTTCGAGACGCTGCTGGCCGACCCCGCCGTGCGGCGCGGGCCTGGTCGAGAGGCCGTGGCCATCGCCCGGGACCGCCTCTACGCGTTTCGCCGCGAGCTCGCGTATCTCGACCGCGTCGAGGGCCGCCGGGGTCACGCCCTGGGACACACCCTCCGCCTCGTCAGGCAGTGGCCGTTGCGCCCCCAGCTCTACGCGGACCTGCTCAAGACCTGCCTTCGCTCGAGGCCCGTCCGCGGGTGAGGGCGGATTACCCGGCGAGGGGGCTGCGGCCGTTCAGCAGCGCGGCGAACACGCCGTCGTAGTGGGCGCCCATCGCCTCGCTCCCGAAGCGCTCCCGCACTCGCCGGTATCCCGCCTCGACCATGGATTCCCGCAGCGTGTCGTCGGCGAGCACGGACAGCAGGGCCCGGGCCAGCGCGTCGGGATCGTCGGGCTCGACCAGGAGGCCGCTCCGTCCGCTCTCGATGATCTCGGCGATGCCGCCGACGGCTGACGCCACCACGGCCTTGCGAGAGGCCAGCGCCTCGGCCACCACCAGTCCGAACGGCTCCGACCGCGAGGGCAGCACGAACAGGACACAGTCCCGGAGCAGCCGGGCGACCTCGGGCCTGGCCCGCCACCCGAGAAAGGCGACCCGGTGTTCGAGCGAGAGTGACCGCGCCAGTCCCTCGTGTTCCGAGCGCAGAGGGCCGTCGCCCACCAGCAGCAGCCGTAGGTCGCCGCGGGTCTGGGTGATCTGGGCGAAGGCCCTGAGCAGCACGTCGAGCCCCTTCTTCTCGTTGTGGGCGGCGATACACAACAGGTAGGGCGTCCAGTGGGCCGTGGCCATCGCGCCGTCCGCGCGGCCGAGCTCCTCGAAGTCGATCCCGTTGTGGACGACCACGCCTTTCGGCGCCGCCCGCGGGAGGACCGCGAGGCAGTCGGCCAGGAACGCCCTTGACGGGGCGACGACCGCGTCCGCGGAGGCCAGCAGGAACCGGACGGATCCCGGGAGCCGTCGGCGGGGCCGGCCGCCGGGAAACAGGTCGGCGCCGTGCACGGATACCACGAGCCGGATGCGCAAGAGCCAGCGGAGCAGGCCGAAGTAGACGAACAGCTCGACAGGGTAGTGGATGTTGACGACGTCGATCCGGTGCGCCCGGACCACCGACAGGAGTTGGTACATCGTGAACGGGAAGAACAGCAGGAACGCCAGGATGCCCCGGAGGGGGTAGTCGGGCAGGAAGGGCGCCCGGAGATTGATCTCGTATCCGGTGAATCCCCACTCGGTCGTCCGGCGCCTCCGGCGATTCGGGTCGCCGGGGTGGACGAAGACCACGCGGTGGCCCCCGCGCTCCAGGTGCGTGGCCA
The DNA here is from genome assembly GCA_963827505.1 of uncultured Candidatus Rokubacteria bacterium. Lineage (GTDB taxonomy): Bacteria > Methylomirabilota > Methylomirabilia > Rokubacteriales > CSP1-6 > AR5. The sequence goes on from CAWHBD010000003.1 coordinate 1,605,569, forward strand.
GGTTTCCGACGACCGAGGCCACGCCGCCGAACGCCTGGTCCCAGGGGACCACCAGCAGAACGTTCACCGTGAGGGCGAGGAGCCCGCGGGCATCAGCGTGTCGAGGGCGGTGTGGTTCTTCAGCGCCCTCAGCCGCATGGCCGTCGAGCCGTGCTTGAGGCGATCCAGCCCGGCCGATGGGTCTCGTTCGACCGCGTCGTACAGGGCCAGGAGAGCGTCGGGCGTGGCGGTGTCGATGGGCACGCCATAGGTCCACTGCAGGTCGTCGCAGAGATCGTTGACCTTGTCCGACCGCTGGAGGGCGATGAACGGCACGCCCTGCAGGGCGGAGAAGAGGCAAAAATGGTAGCGCGTGGAGACCGTCACCCGGCAACATCCGATCATCGAGAGCATCTGCTCGGGCGACCAGTAATCGTTGGGGACGAGCACCGCACGGTCGGCGTGCCGCATCGCTCTCCTGACGAGCGCGCCGGCGGCCATGTCGTACGTGGGGCCGTCGCTGACGTCGTTGCACAGGAACAGGGGGGTGGCGCCGTGGCGCTCGACGAGCTGATCGAGAAACTCGCCCACGTGGCTCAGCAGTCGGGGAGCCCCCCGCTGCATGAAGGGCTCGTTGTTCACGTTCACACCCACGATGGGCCGATCGACGTCGACGCCCAGGGTCTTCAAGTAGTCGCGGCCCCACGAGGGCGGGACCGGCTCGAGCAGCCAGGCCATGTCGCCGGCGACGGTCACGGACCCACCGGGGACGCCGCACTCGGTGAGCCGGTCCTTGTCACGCTGGGATCTGACGCTCCAGTGCTGGACCCGGGGCGCAATGGTCTCGGCCAGGATCCGTCGCGACTCGGCCCGGTGAAGCCGCTCCGTTCCGATACCGACGAAGACGATGCGCTTGTGGCGGTGCGATCCCATGGTGACGATCGGCGCGACGTCGGCGAGGGGATAGGGGCCGAGAATGTCCATGACGGGGGTCCCGCCGGCGAACAGGTACGCGTCGGCCCGCTGTCGCGCCCACCAGCCGCGAAGGTCGCGCGCCAGCGCGTCGTAGTACCGGAACGACGGCTCGATGCGGGCGGTGTGGGAGCGATTGCGCGACGCCACCCACGGGTGTGGCTCGATTCGCGGGTGCCCCGCGATGAGCCGGGCGAAGCCCTGGAGGGTGGACTCGTCTCCGATGTTGCCCCAGCCATAGAAACCGAAGGGAATGACGATCCTCATCGACGAAGAACTCCAGGAGGCATCATGTCGATAGTAGCCTCAGGAACTCGACGGAAGCAACGAAAGCGTCGGCCGGTGGCGGTCGCCGGGGGTGGAGGCCCCGATAGATGAGCATTCTCGTGACCGGAGGCGCCGGGTACATCGGTTCCCACGTCGTCGCGGAGCTACAGGCGGCCGGGTTGTCGTGCGTCGTCCTGGACAGCCTGGTTCGCGGGCATCTCGAGCTGGTGCAGGACGCCGATCTGGTCGTGGGTGACGTCGCCGACGCCGCGCTGGTGCGGCGGACGATCGCGGACTACCAGGTCGACGCCGTCACGCACTTCGCAGCCTTCGCCTATGTCGGAGAATCTGTCGAGCATCCTGGCACGTACTATCAGAACAATGTCGCGGCCACGGTGCATTTCCTGAACGCCATCGTGCAGGCGGGCGTACGACGGATCGTGTTCTCCTCGACGTGCGCGACCTACGGGATGCCCGAGGCGACGCCCATGACCGAGGAGCATCCGCAGCGACCGGTGAATCCGTACGGGGCGAGCAAGCTCATGGTGGAACGGATCCTGACGGATTTCGATCGGGCCTACGGGCTGCGATCCGTCGTCCTCCGATACTTCAACGCGGCCGGTGCCGATCCGGCTGGCCGGCTCGGCGAGCGGCACGATCCGGAGACCCATCTGATCCCACTGGCGCTCCAGGTCGCGGGCGGCCAGCGGGACAGCGTGGCCATCTTCGGCACGGACTACCCGACCCCCGACGGAACCTGCGTTCGCGACTACATCCACGTGACGGATCTCGCCCAGGCTCACATCCTGGGGCTCCGCTTCCTCGAGGCCGGCAATCCCGGTGACGTCTTCAACCTCGGCACCGGCAACGGGTTCTCGGTCCGCGAGGTGATCGAGGCGGTGCAACGGATCACCGGGCGGGCGGTCTCCTCGATCGAGGGACCCCGCCGGCCCGGGGATCCCCCCATCCTGGTCGGGGGATCGGCCAAGGCCCGCCGGTTTCCCGGGTGGGCGCCGAGATACGACAGCCTCGACGCCATCATCGAGACGGCGTGGCGATGGCACCAGGGGAGCACGGTGACGCACCCAATCTGAAGCTCGCAATCGCCATCTGTCAGGATTCTTTTCGGTTTCACCGCTCCCGCTGGCCGCGATCCTCGTAAGGTCCCTGAGAGCAAGGCGTCGCGAGTGCGGCATTCTTCTTGCCAAGCAGTACGAGTCCTCATGGGAAACTGTGTTCTCGACGCGCTGACGAACTGGGTGTCCGCCGTACGGAGTGAACTGCGCGTGCGGGTTGCGCGCTTGGCCGTGCTGGTGGGCGGCGTGCTGCTCATCGGTGCGCCCCTGATTCCCGAGGCCGCCGCCCAGACGCTGCCGGCAGGTTTCCAGGACGTGACGGTCTTCAGTGGTCTCACCCAGCCGACGGTGGTGGCCTTCTCACCCGACGGTCGCATCTTCGTCGCGGAGAAGAGCGGACTCGTCAAGATTTTCAACAGTCTCACCGACCCGACGCCGGACACCTTCGTCGACTTGAGAACAAAAGTACACAACTTCTGGGACCGCGGTCTGCTGGGCATGGCCCTCGATCCCGGGTTCCCCACCCGTCCGTACGTCTATCTTCTTTACACCTACGATGCCCCCATCGGCGGGACGGCGCCTCGCTGGGGAGCGGACTTCGTCACCGTCGATCCCTGCCCGACCCCGCCCGGGCCTACCGCCGACGGCTGCGTCGTCAGCGGCCGGCTGTCACGTTTCGAGGCGATCGGCAACGTCGCGGCCATCCCCGAGCAGGTGCTGATCGAGGACTGGTGCCAGCAGTACCCGAGCCACTCCATCGGCCAGCTCGTCTTCGGCGCCGACGGCGCGCTCTACGTCAGCGGAGGCGACGGGGCGAGCTTCGGGTTCGCCGACTGGGGCCAGGACGGTAATCCTCTCAACCCCTGCGGGGACCCGCCGGTCGCGGTCGGCGGCACCCAGAGCCCGCCCAACGCCCGGGGTGGTGCCCTGCGGAGCCAGAGCCTCCGGCGGCCGGCCGGGGAGCCCGTGCTGCTCAGCGGGTCAGTCCTGCGCGTCAACCCCGACACCGGGGCCGCGCTTCCGACCAACCCGAACTTCGCTCACAGCAACGCCAACGCCCGGCGGATCATCGCCTACGGGTTCCGCAACCCGTTCCGGATCGCGGCCCGCCCCGGCACCAACGAGATCTGGGTGGGCGACGTCGGCTGGAGCAACTGGGAGGAGATCAACCGGATCCAGAACCCGACTGCGGGCGTCCTGAACTTCGGCTGGCCGTGCTACGAGGGCAGTCAACCACAGGTACAATACGATGCCGCCGATCTGAGCCTCTGCGAGACCCTGTACGCGCAGGGCGGCAGTGCGGTCTCGACTCCGACCTTCACGTACGCGCACTTGACCAGCCTCCTGCCCGGCGACGGGTGCGCGACCGGGAGCTCCTCGATCTCCGGGCTGGCCTTCTACAACGGCGGCAACTATCCGGCCTCGTACAACGGCGCGCTGTTCTTCGCGGACTACTCGCGCCTGTGCATCTGGGCGATGCTGAACCCTCCGGGCACGCCCCCGCCCTCGCTGCCGCCGGGGCTCGTCGCCGGCTATGCTTTCAACGAGGGCACCGGCACCAGCACCACCGACGTCAGCGGCAACGGGCACATCGCCTCGATCTCCGGGGCCACGTGGACGGCCCAGGGGCGGTACGGCAACGCGCTCTCCTTCGATGGCGTCAACGACATGGTGACGGTGGGCCACTCCAGCCTGCTCGAACCTGACGACGGGCATGACGCTGTCGGCGTGGGTCTTTCCGACGGCGCACGGCAACGGCGTGTGGCGCAACGTGATGATCAAGGAGCGGCCGAGCGGGGAGGTCTACAACCTCTACTCCAACGTCGACACCAACGTGCCGACCATCTACGTGGACCCGGCACCCAACACGTGGATCGACGCGCGGGGCACGACGTCAGCTACCCCTGAACACCTGGGCGCACCTGGCCGGGACCTACGATGGCACGACGCTCCGCCTGTTCGTCAACGGTGTGCAGATGGGGAGCCGGCTGATGTCGGGCCCGCTGCTCACGTCGACCGGGGCGCTGCGGATCGGCGGCAACAGCATCTGGGGCGAGTTCTTCCAGGGCCGTATCGACGAGGTACGTGTCTACAACCGCGCCCTCAGCGGCGGTGAGCTGCAGACGGACATGAACACCCCGCTCCCGTCGACCGGGACGTCGATCCTGCGGTTCGTCGGGAACGCGCGGGGGCCGGTCAACCTCGCGATCGGCCCTGGCGGTGACCTCTTCTACGCCGACTTCGACGGCGGTACGATCCGGCGCGTCGTGTTCAACGGCACCAACAATCCCCCGGTCGCGGCGATCCAGGCGACGCCGACGTCCGGGGCGGTGCCGCTGGCGGTCCAGTTCAGCGCCGCCGGATCGAGCGACCCCGACGGTGACGCGCTCACCTACTCCTGGGACCTGAACGGCGACGGCGTCTTCGGCGACTCGACGCTGGTCAACCCGGCGTTCACGTACACGACGGCCGGCGCGTACGCGGTGCAGCTGCGGGTCACGGACAGCCGGAGCGCCTCCACCACCACCGGGACGACGATCGTGGCGGGGACCCGTCCGGTCGCCACCATCAACGCGCCGTCCGCGGCGCTGACGTGGAAGGTCGGCGACCCGATCAACTTCTCGGGCAGCGCCACGGACGCCGAGGACGGAGCCCTGCCGGCCACGGCCCTGACGTGGACGGTGATCCTCCATCACTGCCCGGGGACGTGCCACACCCATCCGGTGACGGCCTTCGTGGGCACCGCCAGCGGCTCGTTCGTGGCCCCCGACCACGAGTACCCCTCGCATCTCGAGCTGCAGCTCACGGCCCGCGACTCGAGCGGCCTCACCGATACCAAGAGCGTGCTCGTGTTCCCGCAGACCGTGCTCCTGAGCTTCCAGACGAACCCGACCGGCCTGCAGCTCGCCGTCGGCAGCACGAGCCAGGCGGCTCCGTTCACCCGGACGGTCATCCTCGGCTCGACGAACACCATCAGCGGGACGACGCCCCAGACCCTGAACGGGACGGCCTACACGTTCGTCTCCTGGTCCGATGCCGGGGCCCAGAGCCACAATGTCGTCGCCAATGCGCCGACGACTTACACCGCGACGTACGAAGCCGGCGTGATTCCCGAGCCCCCGGGCCTGGTCGCCGCCTGGAGCTTCAACGCGGGTAGCGGCACGTCGGCGGCCGACGTGACCGGTAGCGGCCGGACCGGCACGATCTCGGGGGCCGCGTGGACGCCCCTGGGCAAGTACGGGAACGCGCTGTCGTTCGACGGGGTGAACGACTGGGTCACCGTGGCCGACCACAATGCCCTCGACCTGACGGTCGGGATGACGTTGTCGGCCTGGGTGTTCCCGACCGCCCACGGCAGCGGGGTGTGGCGGAACGTGATGATCAAGGAGCGGCCGGGCGGGGAGGTGTACAACCTCTACTCGAACGCGGACACGAACGTGCCCACCGATGTACGTGGACCCGGCGGCCAATGTCTGCCGCTGGATGCGCGGGGGACGGCTCAGCTGCCGCTCAACGCGTGGACGCACCTGGCCGCCACCTACGATGGCGCGACGCTGCGGCTGTACGTCAACGGCGTGCAGGTCGGGAGCCGGGCGGTGGCTCGGGCGCCCTGCTCACGTCGACCGGCGTGCTGCGCATCGGCGGCAACAGCGTCTGGGGCGAGTTCTTCCAGGGGCGTATCGACGAGGTCCGTGATCCACAACCGGGCGCTCACCGCCAGCCGAGATCCAGGCGATCATGAACCGGCCGCTCGCGCCGTGAACCGGGGCCCACGGCAGGACCGCCCGGGCATCGCCCGCTGATGTAGCCACGTCCCGTGACGCAGCAGTCTGATCCTGGGCTCCCGGCCGGGATGTTCAGCTCGCTGCGCATCAATCCCGGGCGGAACCGTCACGGCTTGCGCCTCGAGAGCCTCGAGGAGGCGTGAGCCTCCCCGCGACCGGGATATATCGTCGCTTGACTCAACCGAGCGCTTCGGCGAAGAATGCACGAGGTGCTCGCGCAACGCGGTCGCGTGATCGACTCGCCCAGCCGGCCCCTCCGCCTCGGCCCTCCCGGGAGAGCCCCGCAGTCATCGATGTTCGAGCCTGACATCCGAGTATCGCTTCCCGGTGGGGATCTGCTGCTGCGGCGGGCCCTCAAGAAGTCACCGCGTCGCGCTGCTGCTCCTGCTCGTCGCCATCGGAGGCGTGTCCAGCACGCCGACTGCGCAGACGCCGCTACCCGGGCTCGTGGCCGCCTACTCGTTCGACGAGGGGAGCGGGATCAACGCGTACGACGGATCCGGGCACAACCTCACGGGGACCGTCGCCAACGCGGCGTGGGCCGGCCCCGGGCGCTACGGCAACACGCTGTCGTTCAACGGCACCAACAGCTGGGTCAGCGGTTGCCGCCGCCGCCAGCCTGGACCTGACCACCGGCATGACCCTGGAAGCGTGGGTCTTTCCCACGGCCCTGGGCTCCGGTGTATGGCGCAACGTCATCATCAAGGAGCGGACGGGCGGCGAGGTGTTCAACCTCTACGCCAACGCCGATACCAATGCGCCGGCGCTCTTCGTGGTGCCGAGTCGCCGGCGCCACGCCGGTCGCCCGTCCGCGGGACCGCGCCGCTGCCCTTGGACACGTGGAGTCACCTTGCTGCGACCTACGATGGCGCCACGCTACGGCTCTACGTCAACGGCACCGTCGTCGCGAAGCCGGGCCCTCACCGGGGCCGCTCCTGACCTCGACGGGGGCGCTGCGGATCGGCGGCAACAGCCTGTGGGGCGAGTTCTTCCAGGGATCGATCGACGAGGTGCGGATCTACAACCGCGCGCTGACCGCCGGCCGAGATCCAGTCGGACATGTCGACGCCGCTGGGGCTGGCGCCGCCGCCCCCGCCGCCGCCCGGCGCCGACGTGATCGGCCAGTGGGGCCGGCGTCATGAACTGGCCGCTGGTGGCCATTCACATGAGTCTGCTGCCTTCTGGCGAGATCCTGGTGTGGGACGGGTTCGGCTACAATCGCGGGCCTCCGCGCGGCTGTGGAATCCGAGCAGCGGCGCCTTCACGTCGGTGCCGAACGCCCCAACATCTTCTGCTCCGGCCACGTCCTGATGCCCGACGGGCGGCTCCTGGTCGCCGGCGGTCACGTCGACGTCGACGTCGGGCTCAAGCGACACGACGATCTTCGACCCGACCAGCCGGACGTGGACGCTCGGGCCGGCAGATGGCCTTCGCGCCGGTGGTATCCGACCGTGACCGCGCTACCCGACGGGCGGGCGTTGGTCATGTCGGGCACCCAGACCTGCTCGACGTGCATCGCGGACATCCCGGAGGTCTACGATCCGACGCTCGACACGTGGACCCGGCTCAACTCCGCCCGCCGCGTCCATCCCGCTCTATCCGTTCAACTTCGTGCTACCCGGACGGCCGGCTGCTGGTGGCAGGCTCGTATCACGCCGCGATGGCGACGCCCGGTGCTGGACGTCGCGACGCAGACGTGGACGACGCTGGATCCCGACCGTCCTCGACGCCGGCAGCGCGGTCATGTACGCGCCCGGCCGCATCATGAAGTCCGGCTCGTCGTGGGAGCTCGAGGGGACGACCACGCCGGCCGCGGCGACCACGTACGTGATCGACACCAACCAGCCGTCGGCGCGCTGGCGGCAGACGGCGCCGATGGCCTTCCCGCGCATCTGGCACAACACCACCGTCCTGCCCGACGGCAACGTGCTCGTCACCGGGGGCGGCCAGACCGCCGACGAGTACAACGTGGCCGCGGCCTCGCTGGCCGCCGAGATGTGGTCGCCGGTCACCGAAACGTGGACGACGATGGCGATCAGCCAGGTGCCCCGGTTCTATCACTCCGCCGCCACACTGTTGCCGGACGGTCGCGTGCTGGTCGCCGGCAGCGGCCGCGACGGTCGTCGATCAGCTCAGCGCCGAGATCTACTCACCGCCGTACCTGTTCAAGGGCGCCCGCCCGGTCATCGGCTCGGCCCCGCCTGTGGTCGCCGTACGGCGGGAGCTTCGCGGTCCAGACTCCTGACGCCGCCCGCGTCGCCAAGGTCGCGCTCATCGGCGCTGGGGTCGGTCACGCACGCGTTCAACGAGAACCAGCGATACGTCCCGCTCACGTTCCAGGCCGCGGGCGGCGCGCCTCACCGTGCAGGGGCCGGCCAATCGCAACGTGGCGCCGCCCGGCTACTACATGCTGTTCCTCGTCGACTCAAGCGGCGTGCCGTCGACGGCGGCGATGGTCCGCCTCCCGACTCCGGCCGAGGATTCCTGCCGCCGACGGTGTCGTCACGGCGCCGGCCAGCTGCATCCAGCGTCGTCGGGCTCGATCACGATCATCGCGACCGCGTCGGACAACAAGGGCGTGGCCGGTGTCCAGTTCCAGGTGGATCGGGACAACGTCGGCGCCGAGGACACCACGAGCCCGTACTCGATCACGTGGAGCTCGGGGTCGGTGCCGAACGGCACCCACACGCTGTCGGCGGTGGCGCGCGACGGGCCGGCAACTCCGGGTCTCGGCCGACGTCGTCGTCGTGGTCGCGAACGCCGTGGACACCAGCCCCCCGACCACCCCGACCGGCGTCACCGCGACGGCGGTGGCGACCAGCCAGATCAACGTCGCGTGGAGCGCCATCCACCGACAACGTGGCCGTCGTCGGCTACACCGTGTTCCGGGACGGCGTCGCCGTGGTCACGGTGCCGGGGACGACGTTCTCCGATACTGGCCGGCAGCCGGTCGACGACCTATCAGTACAGCGTGGCCGCGACGATGGGGCCGGTAACACGTCGCCGGCCTCCAGCCCGGCCGTTGCGGCCACGACGCTGGCGTCGCTGCCGGCCTCGTCGCCGCCTAGGAGCTTCAATGAGGGCGCGGGGACGAGTGCGGCGGACGCCTCCGGCAACGGGCACACCGGTGCCATCTCCGGTGCCGCCTGGACCACCCAGGGCCGCTTCGGGAATGCTCTGAGCTTCAACGGCGTCAACGATCTCGTCACCGTCGGCAGCACGGCGCTCCTCAACCTCACGACCGGGATGACGCTCGAGGCGTGGGTGTATCCCACCGGGCTCGGGACAGCCTGGCGCAACGTCATCATGAAGGAGCGGCACGGCCGGCGAGATCTACAACCTCTACGCGAATACCGATGCCTGCAAGCCGGCGGTGTTCGTGGTGGTAGCGGCGGCCCCGGCGCGCCGGCCGGCGCGACGGGCACGTCGCAGCTTCGCGCTGAATGCCTGGACCCATCTGGCCGCGACCTACGACGGCACCACCCTGCGGCTGTTCGTCAACGGTGCCCAGGTGGGCAGCCGCGCCTCACCGGCGCGCTGCTGACCTCGACGGGCGCCCTGCGGATCGGTGGCAACAGCGTGTGGGGCGAGTACTTCCAGGGCCGGATCGACGAGGTCCGGATCTACAACCGCGCGCTCGGCGGTCGGCCGAGATCCAGGCGGACATGACGAGGCCGGTGAGCGGACCCGCCTCGGACACGGCGCCGCCGGTCCGGTCGAACGGGCTGCCGACCGGCACCCTGGCCGCCGGGACGACGCAGGCGACGCTGAGCCTGGCCACCAGCGAGAACGCGACCTGCCGGTACGCGACCACCGCCGGCGTCGCTTACGCGTCGATGACCAGTACGTTCACTACCACCGGCGCCCTCACGCACTCCACCACCGTCTCCAACCTGACGAACGGCGGCAGCTACAGCTTCTTCGTCCGCTGCCAGGACACCGCGGCCAACGCCAATCCCGACGACTTCGCCATCAGCTTCTCCGTCGCGTCAGTCGGGCGACACGGCGCCGCCGGCCGGTCGAACGGGCTGCCGACCGGGGCACTGGCCGCCGGGACGACGCAGGCGACGCTGAGTCTGGCCACCAGCGAGAACGCGACCTGCCGGTACGCGACGACCGCCGGCGTGGCCTACGCTTCGATGACGAACACGTTCAGTACGACGGGCGCGACGGCCCACTCGACGACGGTTGGCGGGCTCGTCAACGGTGGTAACTACAGCTTCTTCGTTCGCTGTCAGGACACCGCGGCCAACGCCAATCCCGACGACCTCACCATCGGCTTCTCGGTCGGGCAGTCGACCGACACGACGCCACCGGTCCGTTCCGGTGGCCTGCCGACCGGCACGCTGGCGGCGGGCACCATCCAGACGGCGCTGAGCCTGGCGACCAACGAGAACGCCACGTGCCGGTACGCCGACACCGCGGGCGTGGCCTACGCCTCGATGGCCAGCACGTTCACGACGACCGGGGGAATGGCGCACTCGACTCCGATCAGTGGACTCATCAACGGCGGCAGCTACAGCTTCTTCGTGCGGTGCCAAGATGCCTCGGCCAACGCCGATCCAGATGACTTCACGATCAGCTTCTCCGTCGCTCAGCAGACCGACACCGGCGCGCCGGTCAGGTCCGGCGGGCTGCCGACCGGGACGCTCGCGGCGGGGACGACGCAGACGACCATCAGCCTGGCCACCAACGAGAACGCGACGTGCCGGTATGCCGTGACCGCCGGCGTGGCCTACGCGTCGATGACGAACACGTTCACCACGACCGGCGGCACCGTACATTCGACGGCCGTCACCGGCCTGACCAACGGCGGCGTCTACAGCTACTTCGTGCGCTGCCGGGACGTGGACGCCAACGTCAACCCCGACGATTTCCCGATCGGCTTTGCCGTGGCCGACCCGAGCCTCGTCGCTGCCTACAGCTTCAACGCGGGCAGCGGCGCCACGGTCGCTGACGTCTCCGGACACGGGCTCACCGGGACGATCAGCGGGGCCACCTGGACCGCGCAGGGTCGATTCGGCAACGCCCTGGCCTTCAACGGGGTCAACGCGCGGGTCACCGTCCCCTCCAGCGCGGCCCTGAACCTCACCACGCAGATGACGCTGGAGGCGTGGGTGTTTCCGACGGCCCACGGCGGTCTCTGGCGCAACGTGCTCATCAAGGAGCGGGTCGGCGGTGAGGTGTACAACCTGTACGCGAACACCGACGCCGGCGGGCCGGCGGCGTTCGTCGTTCGCGCCGCGGCCCCGAATGACCCGGTCGGCGCCATCGGGGCCTCGCCGCTTGCCCTCAACACCTGGACCCACTTGGCGGCGACCTACGACGGTTCCATGCTCCGCCTGTACGTGAACGGCGTCCAGGTGGGCAGCCAGGCCATGACGGGCTCGTTGGTGACCTCGACCGGTGTTCTGGGGATCGGCGGCAACGGCGTCTGGGGCGAGTATTTCCAGGGGCAGATCGACGAGATCCGGATCTACAACCGTGCGCTGACCCCGGCCCAGATCCAGGCCGACATGGCGAGGCCGCTCACGCCATAGCCCGCCGCCTCACTCGGAAGGCTGCAGCCGGGCCCGGCTCCGTTCGATGTACCGGGGCGGCTCGCCGTGCTTCGAGGCGATCCTCAGCCAGTCGGCCTCCAGCGCGACCACGACGACCCGCGTCCCCGGCGGGATGGTCGAGACCACGGCGTGCTCCCGGCCGGGGCCGAGCCGCACGTCGACCGGTGTCGTGGTCAGGTAACTCCCGGGGATGGGGAATCGTCGCTGCGGGTCGTCGTCGGAGCGGCTTGACCACCGCGAACTGCCCGTCGAGGTACCCGGGCGTCGTCGTCGTGCTCGGAGAGCCGGACCATCAGCCAGCGCCCCTGCTTGCCCACGATCTCGAACACCTTGCCCTTGTGGAAGGTGCGAATCGTCTCGTGCTCCGGGCCCGGCCCCTTCTTGACGTCGACGATGGCGATGGTGACGTAGATGCCTTGCGAGGGCGGGCCATGGGCGGCCACGTTCGCCGGAGCCACGGCCATCATCGTGACCAGCAGCGCCGCCACCAGGGCGGCGGCTCGCGGCGTCTCGCCCGACCGGCCGATGACCATGATGCGAGCTAGAGTAGCATGCCGACCCTCGCGGTCTTCGCCGCCACCCGTTAGCCTTCGCACGGCCGCGGGCGAGCCCGGAGCATGGCCTCGACGGCCGGCATGAGTTGCTCGGCATGGAAGCGGTGGCCGTACGCACTCAGGTGAGCGTCGAGCTCGAAGAAGAAGGGCGTCGCGTCGTGATCCCGGAAGGCCCGAGTGACGAACCGCGCGGGGACGTGGGCCTCCTCGGCGGCCCTCCGGATGGCGTCGTCGGCACCGTCGGACGTCAGCATGCGCGGGTCCAGCTCGAAGCCATAGCGGTTCCGCCACGTGTCGAACATCGCCCGGCTGACGTAGATCCCGAACGGTATCGAGACGACGAGGACCTCGCCATCGGCGGCCCCGGCGACCGCGCGGATACGGGCGAGCTGCCTCGACATCTCCTGACGAGCCGCTCGGTCTCGGGCCGGCCGAGGTCGAACGTCTCCGTGAAGTATTCCGAATGACGGGTCGCCGACTGCACCAGCGCCGGGTTCAGGTCGCCTGACTCGAACGCCACCCGGACGCCCGGGTCGATCCGCGCGTAGCGCGCGCGCTCGTCGAGATTGAACGTGCCGAGAATGGTGTGGGCCGGTCCTTCCAGGTGGTGTTGACCGACAGCGCGCTCGGGCCGTGGTGCAACGTCCAGGCCGCGCCGACCAGCAGGGTCAGGTGCGGGAACAGCGTCGTCTCGATCCGGTGGAGTGTCTCGCGAACCTCGTGCGGCCACCGGCCCGTGGTCGCCGGCGCGGCGGCCCGGAGCTGGCTGAGGTCGTCGCCCTGCAGCACGCCGACGAGGACCAGGTCGGGCTTGAGGGTGGGCACGGCCCGGGCGGCGATGTTGGCGTAGTCGATGGGGCTCCCGCCCGGGAGCCCGAGGTTGGCCACGTCGACGTCGATGCCGGCCCCCGAAGCCCCGTCTCCAGCGCCTTCGGCCACGAGTCGTCGAGCGACACTCCCCAGCCGAACGTGAACGAGTCGCCGATCGCGATCACGCGACAGGCCGGAGTGCGAGGCTCGGCGAACTCGTGGTCCCGGAACCCCAGGGAGTTCGTGGTGGCGGTGAAGTTGAATTCGGAGGTGTGATAGGTCGTTGTCGACCGCGGATGGAAGATCAGCCCACCGGTGCTCGTCGGGCTCGTCACGACGAAGCCGGCGATTCGGTCGACGGCCACGGTCGCCAGGAGGGCCGTCGCCGTCGCCGTCACGACGACGATCAGGCGGATCAGGTCTGGTCCGTCGAGCGCCCTGGCCCTGCGGTTCGCGCGTGCGCATGTCCACCTCACTCGTCTGCTGTGGAGGTTGGCCACCGCGAGGTTCTCCGTCATCGGCAGGAGCCTCACAGAACGGGGGGCGCGCGCTCGGCATGAGCGGTCGCGACATTCGAGCGGCTCGGAGCGGTGGGCGCGAGGGCCAGGCGGCTCGAGAAGGGGTTGTCGGGGCCGACGCGGTGTCTCGGGGGATCGCCGTCGACGGCACTATCCACGAGGCCATCGGAATCACCGCCGTCCGCGCTGAGAGCGGCGGTCCACGGGGAGGAGTCGGACGGATCGGTCCATTCCAGGCCGCCCGCGACCAGCAAGAGGGCGAGGACCACGAGGAGCAGCGCGAATCTCGCGGAGCCGCACCGGTCCGATGGGCGGGTGACCGCGGATAAGCCGGCCCCGTCACCCGCATCGCCCTAGGGAGTGACCGGTCGCGTCATGTCGGCCTGGACCTCGGTCGGGCGTGAGGGCGCGGTTGTAGATGCGGATCTCGTCGATGCGGCCCTGGAAGAACTCCCCCCAGATACTGTTGCCGCCGATCCGCAGGGCGCCCGTCGAGGTGAGCAGGGCGCCGCTGACACCGCTCGACTGCCGGCCTGCACGCCGTTGACGTACAGCCGCAGCGTCGTGCCATCGTACGTGGCGGCCAGGTGCGTCCACGCGTTGACGGGGCAGCTGGGCGTTCCCCGGAGCGTCCAGCCGCACGGTGGTCGCCGAGATGCCACGTACACCGTCGGCACGTTCGTGTCGCGTTCGCGTAGAGGTTGTAGATCTCCCCGCCGGCGCGCTCCTTGATGATCACGTTCCGCCAGACGCCGTTGCCGTGGGCGGTCGGGAAGACCCAGGCTTCGAGGGTCATGGCGGTGGTGAGGTTGAGGAGGGCGGTGGAGGCCACCGTGACCCAGTCGTTGACGCCGTCGAAGGTGAGCGCGTTGCCGAAGCGGCCCTGGGTGGTCCAGGCGGCGCCGGAGATGGTGCCGACGTGCCCGTGCGCGGAGGCGTCGGCGACGGTGGTCCCGGTGCCCTCGTTGAAGCTGTACGAGGCGACCAGGCCGGCGTCGGCGGCCGACGCGACGGAGAAGCTGATCGTGAAGTCGGTGGTGTTGGGGTTGGCGGCGGGATCCTGGCAGCGGACGAAGAAGCTGTAGCTGCCGCCGTTGGTGAGGCCGGAGACCGTGGTGGAGTGCGCGAGGGCGCCGGTGGTGGTGAACGTACTGGTCATCGACGCGTAGGCGACGCCGGCGGTGGTCGCGTAGCGGCAGGTGGCGTTCTCGTTGGTGGCCAGGCTGATCGTGGTCTGTGTGGTCCCGGCGGCCAGCGTCCCGGTGGGCAGGCCGCTGGAGCGAACGGGCGGCGTGGTATCGGCAGCCGACGCGACGGAGAAGCTGATCGTGAAGTCGGTGGTGTTGGGGTTGGCGGCGGGATCCTGGCAGCGGACGAAGAAGCTGTAGCTGCCGCCGTTGGTGAGGCCGGAGACCGTGGTGGAGTGCGCGAGGGCGCCGGTGGTGGTGAACGTGCTGGTCATCGAGGCGTAGGCCACCCCGGCGGTGGTCGCGTAGCGGCAGGTGGCGTTCTCGTTGGTGGCCAGGCTGATCGTGGTCTGGGTGGTCCCGGCGGCCAGCGTCCCGGTGGGCAGGCCGTTGGAGCGAACGGGCGGCGTGGTATCGGCCGGCCGCGCGACGGAGAAGCTGATGGTGAAGTCGTTGGTGTTGGGGTTGGCGGCGGGATCCTGGCAGCGGACGAAGAAGCTGTAGCTGCCGCCGTTGGTGAGGCCGGAGACCGTGGTGGAGTGCGCGAGGGCGCCGGTGGTGGTGAACGTACTGGTCATCGACGCGTAGGCGACGCCGGCGGTGGTCGCGTAGCGGCAGGTGGCGTTCTCGTTGGTGGCCAGGCTGATCGTGGTCTGTGTGGTCCCGGCGGCCAGCGTCCCGGTGGGCAGGCCGCTGGAGCGAACGGGCGGCGTGGTATCGGCAGCCGACGCGACGGAGAAGCTGATCGTGAAGTCGGTGGTGTTGGGGTTGGCGGCGGGATCCTGGCAGCGGACGAAGAAGCTGTAGCTGCCGCCGTTGGTGAGGCCGGAGACCGTGGTGGAGTGCGCGAGGGCGCCGGTGGTGGTGAACGTACTGGTCATCGACGCGTAGGCGACGCCGGCGGTGGTCGCGTAGCGGCAGGTGGCGTTCTCGTTGGTGGCCAGGCTGATCGTGGTCTGTGTGGTCCCGGCGGCCAGCGTCCCGGTGGGCAGGCCGCTGGAGCGAACGGGCGGCGTGGTATCGGCAGCCGACGCGACGGAGAAGCTGATCGTGAAGTCGGTGGTGTTGGGGTTGGCGGCGGGATCCTGGCAGCGGACGAAGAAGCTGTAGCTGCCGCCGTTGGTGAGGCCGGAGACCGTGGTGGAGTGCGCGAGGGCGCCGGTGGTGGTGAACGTACTGGTCATCGACGCGTAGGCGACGCCGGCGGTGGTCGCGTAGCGGCAAGTGGCGTTCTCGTTGGTGGCCAGGCTGATCGTGGTCTGTGTGGTCCCGGCGGCCAGCGTCCCCGTCGGCAGGCCGTTGGCACGAACCGGGGGTGTCGTATCCGGTGTCGTGCCACCGACGGCGGCGGCCATGTCGGCCTGGAGCTCGATCGGCGTGAGCGCGCGGTTGTAGATGCGGATCTCGTCGATGCGGCCCTGGAAGAACTCCCCCCAGATACTGTTGCCGCCGATCCGGAGCGCGCCCGTAGAGGTGAGCAGGGCGCCGGACACCGCTCGACTGCCGGCCTGCACGCCGTTGACGTACAGCCGTAGCGTCGTGCCATCGTACGTGGCCGCCAGGTGCGTCCACGCGTTGAGGGGCAGCTGGGCCGTTCCCCGGGCGTCCAGCCACACGGTGGTCGCCGGATCCACGTACACCGTCGGCACGTTCGTGTCCGCGTTCGCGTAGAGGTTGTAGATCTCCCCGCCGGCGCGCTCCTTGATGATCACGTTCCGCCAGACGCCGTTGCCGTGGGCTGTCGGGAAGACCCAGGCTTCGAGGGTCATGGCGGTGGTGAGGTTGAGGAGGGCGGTGGAGGCCACCGTGACCCAGTCGTTGACGCCGTCGAAGGTGAGCGCGTTGCCGAAGCGGCCCTGGGTGGTCCAGGCGGCGCCGGAGATGGCGCCCGTATGGCGTTGCCGGAGGCGTCCGCCGTGCTCGTCCCCGTCCCCTCGTTGAAGCCGTAGGCGGCCACCAGCCCCGTCATCGGCGCCGGGGCCACCGCGAAGGCGATGGTGAAATCGCTGGTGTTGGCGTTGGCGGCCGCGTCCTGGCAGCGCACGAAGAAGTTGTAGCTTCCCCCGTTGGTGAGCCCGCTGACGGTGGTGGAATGCGTCGTCCCGCCCGTCGTGGTGAAGGTGTTCGTCATCGAGGCGTAGGCCACGCCGGCCGTGGTCACGTAGCGGCAGGTGGCGTTTTCGTTGGTCGTCAGGCTCAGTGTCGTCTGGGTCGTGCCGACGGCCAGGGTCCCTGTCGGCAGCCCGTTGGATCGCACCGGCGCCGTGACGTCGGCGGGCGCCAGGGTGAGGGTCAACGTCTGTGACGTTCCGGTGGCGACCGCGTGCGTCGCGGCGCCGCCGTCGGACCAGGACGCGAACTGATAGGCCGTTCCCCCCACCGTCTGGGGCGAGACCGCACTCACCGTGAGCACCGAGCCGGCGATCACCGTGCGGACGAAGGGCGTGGTGACCGTGGTGGTCCCCACCACGATCTGGGCGCCGGTGGGGCTCGACTGGAAGGTGAGCGTCGACGTCCGGGGCTGCAGCGTGACGCTGGTGGTGGTGGGCAGTCCCAGGGAGTCCGTGGCCGTGAGCCGGAGCTCGAGCGTCGAGGGAAGGTCGTGGTCCGGCGCGGCGAAGGAACCGCCGGCCACGCCGTTGAAGTCCTGCAGCGCGTGGGCGTGGCAGTCGGATGGGCAATGGTTGAGGAGCAGCGACCACGACAGGGCCGATGCCGGCAGCGCGCCGTCCTCGGGGTCCGTCGCCGAGCCCGAGAAGGTGATGACCTGGCCCACGCTCCACTGCAGGCTCGCCGCCGGGGTGGCGATCGTCGGCGTGGGCGCCAGGTCGTCGACGATCACGACTACCGAAGCCACCGCCGACAGCCCCTGGGGGTCGGTGACCTTGAGCCGGACGGTCCGCGACGCCGGCCTGGGTGTAGACGATGCTCGGCTGGGCAACGGTCGAGTCGTCGAAGTCGCCGTCACCGTCCAGGTCCCAGGCGTAGGTGAGAACACCACCCTCGGGATCGGTGGACGCGCTGCCATTGAAGTTGACGGTCAACGGCGAGGAGCCCGAGAGGGGACCCGACTGGATGACGGCCGTAGGCGGGAGATTGCCCGTCGTGTACGAGATGCGCCGGACCGAGCCCCCGTCGCGGTCAGCGTAGAAGAGGTCGCCGCCTGGTCCCGTCTGTAGATCTACCGGGCTCGAGGCGCCGGGCATGAAGACCGCGCGATTGGCCGGGTTCGGGAGGCCGTCGGTGCCCTTGAACATGACCCAGATGCAGTTGCGCGAGGCGTCGGCGAAGAAGAGCGCGTCCTGGTAGGCGGCCGGGTAGCTGCCGGTGCCGTAGAAGGCCAGGCCGGAGATCGCGCCGCTCCCGGCGCCGCAGGTGTCGCCGGCGACCACGGGTTGCGCGTGGTCGAAGGCGTAGTACGGCGGCGTGACGAGCAGCGGGTGCTCGTAGAGCCGGCTGCAGATCTCGGTGCCGGCGTACGAGGTCGTGCCGGCGCCTTCGTAGCACGGCCACCCGAAGTTCTCGACGATCCCGTCCGAGGTGGACCGGACGACGTTGATCTCCTCCCAGGTGGTCCAGCCGGCGTCGGCGACCCACAGCTCGTCCGTGCCCGGCCGGAACGCGAGGCGAGACGGGCTCCGCAGCCCATAGGCCACGATCCGCTGGGCGTTGGGATCGATTGGAGACACCGCCGTCGCGTTCGCGTCCAGGTTAGTGACGGCGCCGTCCAGCCAGCCGCTCGCCCAGTGGTGCGCGCGGGCGCCGCTCTGTACGAAGGTGTGCAGGAGCCCGGCCTGGGACATCTCGGTGTCGAGCAGGACCATGTGCTGGGTCCAGGCGCTGGTGTCGCCGCTGATCCACAGCCGGTTGCGGGCAGTGAACGCCTGCGCGCTGCTGATCACGAGCGCGGGAATCTCGTAGTCGTCGAAGTTCTGGTTCGTCCCGAAGTTCTGGGCCATCTGGAACTGGGAGATGTCGGTGAACTGCGTGGGAGCGTCCCACGCCGCCGCCGCGCTGAACACGTTGGGATGGCGCAGCATGAGGGTCAGGGCGCCGTTGCCGGACTTGCTGAACCCGAGCACCCAGCGCTGCGGGATCTCGCCCGACCCCGGGAAGCTGTCCCCGAACGGTACCAGGTCCCTGACGATGAAGCTCTCCAGCCAGCGCGTCACGTCGGTGGCGTGGTCGCCGAACCAGGGTTCGATGAGGAACGAGGGCGCAATCAGCGTGACGTTGAAGCGGTTGTGGACGTTGAGGAGCCGCAGCTCCTCGAGCCCGTCGCTGTACTGCGACGACCGGCTCGTCACGCCGGTCTCGACCGGCAGCACGTACAGGTGACGGTGCAGCTTGCCCGGGGCCGGGTTGGTGGGCTCCAGGACGCGCACGACGGTGGGCTGCGGACCCTGGAAGACCGACGTCACCGGGTAGCTCTTGACACCGTTGGCGTCGACGGTCGGCGTCCCCACGAGCATCGAGGTCGTCTGCCGCACCGGCGCCCCGGTGTCTGGATGAACGCGGATCACGGTGCCGCTGAGGGCGACTGGGTCGGCGGGCGTGCGCAGATCCTGGCTGCGCAGGGCGCCGCCCTCGCCGCCCGGATCGGGGCTCGGGCTGAATCCCTGGCCGACGTCCACGAAGGCGTTGCTCGCCCCATCGCCGGCGCTGGCGTAAAGAGCCCCGTCGGGACCGAAGGCGAGGCCACCGACGGGCTGACCTGGATAGCGCTGGAACCAGTCCTCGACCAGGACCTGCTCGGCGCCGATCATCACGTTGCCGCTCGCCTGCAGGCGCGAGAGGCGTCCGCTGACCACGCACTGCTCGGCATTCGCCGGGGGGCAGCCGTCCCCCCACGTCGGCGCCGTGCCGCCGATGGGTGCATCGCGGGTGTAGAGCACGTAGACGTAGGGCAGGGTCGGGAACCCGGGGTCGAGGGAGAGCCCCAGCAGCCCGCTGGCGCCGTGGTCGTACACGCGGGTCCGCAGGTCGGCGAAGATCGTGGGCGTCGTAGCGGACACGCTGGCGAAGACCTTGATGAGCCCGCTCTTCTCGGCCACGAAGACCCGGCCGTCGGGGGCGAACCGGAAGACGGTCGGCTGGACGAGCCCGGAGAAGAGGAGCGCCTCCTGGAAGCCGGGGTGGGTCGTGAACGACCACACCACCGGTGGGCTGAGCGGATTGCCAGCCACATCGGCGGCAGCGCTCAGGGTCGCCGTGTACGTCTTTCCGGCCTGCAGGTCGACCGAGGGATTGAGGGTGGCGGTCCGCGTCACCGGGTTGTAGCTCTGCGAGGCGGAGACGACCGCGTTGGAGGCGTCGCGAAGGACGAAGACGATCGAGGCCGGCTGCACTGGCTCGGAGAAGGCGGCCGTCACGTTGATGGTGATCGACACGCCCGTGGCCCCCGCCGCCGGCGACTGGCTGGTCACCCGGGGCGGCTGGGAGTCGGCCTGGGCCAGCGCGGGGCTCGCCGCTACGGCGGCGTCCAGGGCCGATCCCAGGATCGCCGCCGCTACCAGCCGACGGACCAGCCTGCCAAAGGCCGGCCACCTGGTCGATTGCATACGGTCCTCGGTCAACGTGGGGCTGTCTCCTGATCTTGACGATTGGTGGCCAGACGCATGGTCCCAACGAACGTGCTACAAGACGTGTGCCTAAGCCCCAGGTATTGATCTTTAAAGGGCATTTTCGGCGCTCGGTTATCTCGGAGCTCGAAACCGTAAAGAATGACGACGGTCGCGGGACCGGACGCGGGTGATAGCCCGGCGTAGTCTGGCCGTTCCCCGCGCATCGTGAGCCGCATCGCTGGGGCGGTCACCGGGCGCCCGCTATAATGTTTCGACGCCCGGGGAGGGCGGCTGATGTCGGATGTCGCTCTGCTGAAGGACAAGATCGCCCGCCGCGAGTACACCGTCGGGGTCATCGGGCTCGGCTACGTCGGGTTGCCGCTTGTGCTGCGCTTCGGTGAGGTCGGCTTTCGGGTGATGGGGTTCGACGTCGACGCTGCCAAGGTCAAGCAGCTCAATGACGGCACCAGCTACATCGAGCACGTCCCCACGCCGCGCGTCCAGGCGCTCGTCGGGGCCGGGCGCTTCGAGGCGACCGCCGACCAGGGCCGGCTCGCCGAGCCGGACGCCGTCATCATCTGCGTGCCCACGCCCCTGACGCGGCATCGCGACCCCGACCTGCGCTACGTCGAGCAGACGGCCGACGCGGTGGCGGCCACGCTACGCCGCAATCAGCTCGTCTGCCTGGAGAGCACGACGTATCCCGGCACGACCGACGAGGTCGTCCTGCCGCGGCTCGAGGCGCGCGGCCTGCGCGTCGGGCAGGACTTCTTCCTGGCCTTCTCACCCGAGCGTGAGGACCCGGGCAACACGCAGTTCGACACCGCCACCATCCCGAAGGTGGTCGGCGGCGTCACGCCCGAGTGCCTCGACCTGGCGACGACCCTGTACGCGCAGGCCATCAAGAAGGTCGTGCCGGTCTCCTCGACGCGGGTGGCCGAGGCCACCAAGATCCTCGAGAACGTCTACCGGGCGGTCAACATCGCCCTGGTGAACGAGCTGAAGATTGCCTTCGAGCGGATGGGCATCAACGTGTGGGACGTGATCGAGGCGGCGAGGACGAAGCCGTTCGGCTTTCAGCCGTTCTACCCGGGTCCCGGGCTCGGGGGACACTGCATCCCGATCGATCCCTTCTACCTGACCTGGAAGGCGCGCGAGTACGGCGTCTCCACCCGGTTCATCGAGCTGGCCGGCGAGATCAACTCCGGGATGCCGGCCTACGTCATCCAGCGGCTCATGGACGCGCTCAACGACCGGGGCAAGGCCCTGAAGGGGGCTCGCGTCCTCGTCCTCGGCGCGGCCTACAAGAAGGACACCGACGACCCGCGCGAGTCGCCGGGGCTCGAGATCCTGGAGGATCTCATCCACAAGGGCGCCCGGGTCGACTACAGCGATCCGCACCTGGCCCGGCTGCCGGTGGTGCGGCGCCACAGCATCGATCTCGCCTCGGTCGAGCTCACGGAGAGCGCGCTACGGCAGTACGACGTGGTCCTGCTGGTCACCGATCACACGCGCTTTCCGTACGAGCTGATCTTCCGGAGCGCCTCGTTGATCGTGGACAGCCGGAACGCCTTCCGGGCTCGAGGCCTCACCGGCCCCCACGTCGTCTCGGCCTGATCCGAACCCGGCCTGTGGGAGCCCCCGCCGTTGCCGGCGGCCCCTGCAATCCTACCGTGCGGGGATCGTGAACGGACCGCAGGCCTGATCCGCGCTCACCTGCCCGGCCGCATTGACGGACTGCACGCAGATGAACCCGCCGGCCGCGGCGCCGGTCCGGTAGTACGGCATCCAGAGCCGAAGCGAGAGCGCCCAGATCGAGCCCTGCTGGCTGGCGCTGCCGTCCGAGAAGGCGGCGGTGTACCGGTACGAGGTGGCGCCGCTGCCCGCCTTCCACCCGATGTCCAGCGTCGCGCCGGCGCTGTCGAGGGTCGTCCGCGTCACGGTCAGTGCCGCAGGGGCGGCGGGAGCCGCTGACGGGGCGGGCGGGGCCGATGCCGTCGGCGGCGGCGTGATGGTGAAGGTCAGGGCTCCCGACGTGCCG
Source organism: uncultured Candidatus Rokubacteria bacterium (assembly GCA_963827505.1). Classification (GTDB taxonomy): domain Bacteria; phylum Methylomirabilota; class Methylomirabilia; order Rokubacteriales; family CSP1-6; genus AR5. The sequence goes on from CAWHBD010000003.1 coordinate 1,627,883, forward strand.
CCACCCGGGGCCGGGGTGAACACGGTCACCGGCACCGAGCCGGCCGTCGCGATGTCGGCGGCGCCGAGGGCGGTCAGCAGCTGCGTGCTGCCGACCACCGTGGTGGGACGGGCAACACCGTTCCAGCGCACGACCGAACCGGCCGTGAAGCCACTGCCGTTCACCGCGAGCGTCAGGGCCGCGCTTCCCGCCGTGGCACCGGTCGGCGAGAGCCCGCCGATGGTCGGGGCGGGCGCGGCGGGCGCCGAGGCCGGCCGCGCCGGGATCGACAGGCCGTTGCACGACGATTCGGTGCTCGGGAGCCCCGTCGGCCCGACCGATTGCACGCACACGAACCCACCGGTGGCGGCGCCACTGGTGTGGTACGGCATCCGCAGCTGGAACGACAGGAATCCGGCCACCGAGCCTTGCTGCCCACCGCTGCCGTCGGCGAACGCGGCGGTGTAGCGATAGGACGAGGCGCCGCTCCCCGCACCCCACGAGACCGCGAACGTCACCCCAGCGGTATCGATGGCCAGCGTCGTCACGGTCGTGTTCACGGGAGGCGCTGGTGGAGCCGTCGGGCCCGGAGCCGGTATCGGCGCTGTGGTCGGTGCCGCGGCCGTGATGGTGAAGTTGCGGATGACCGAGGCGCCGCCGCCCGGCGTCGGTGTGAGGACGCTCACCGAGGCGGCGCCGGCGGTTGCAAGGTCGGTGGCGTCGATGGTGGCGCGCAACTGCGTGGCGCTGACGAACGCCGTGGGACGGGACGCTCCGTTCCACCGCACGATGGACGTCGGCGCGAAGCTGCCGCCGTTCACCGTCAGCGACAGGCCGGCCGTTCCCGCCGTCACGCTGGTCGGGGCGAGGCTGCTCAGGATCGGCACCGGCGCAATGACGGTGAAGGTGCGGGGCGCGGAGGTGCCACCGCCCGGGGCCGGGGTGAACACGGTCACCGCGACCGTGCCGGGGATGGCCAGGTCGGCCGCGGTGATGGCGGCCCGGAGCCGGCGAGAGCTGACGTACGTGGTGGTCCGGGCGGCGCCGTTCCAGTAGACGACCGACGTGGCGCCGAAGCTGCTGCCGTTCACGGTGAGCGTGGTGGCTGCGGCGCCCATGTTCGCGCTCGTCGGCGACAGGCTGCTCGTCACGGGGACGGGGGCTGCCTGCTGCTGGGGATCGACGGGATTGACGTCGAACCTGGCCGTCACCGTGGTGGCGGCGGTCATCGTCCACGTGCATGTCGCCGCGGTGCCGCTGCAGGCACCGCCCCAGCCCGCGAAGACCGAGCCGGTGGCCGGAGTGGCGGTAAGCGTGACCGCCGTGCCCACCGCCATGGTCTCAGAGCAATCGGTGCCACAGGCGATCCCGGACACGGTGCTGGCCACGGTGCCGGTGCCGGTGCCGCTCTTACTCACGGTGAGCGACACCGGGGCCGGGCTCGCTGTGAAGGTGGCGGTCACAGCGCGCGCCGCGCTCATCGTCAGCACGCACGTTCCGGTCCCGGCGCACGCGCCGCTCCAGCCGGTAAAGACGGAGCCGGCCGCCGCGGCGGCGGTGAGCGTGATCTGCTGCGTGCCCTGGACCAGCGTCTCCGAGCAGTCCGTGCCGCACGAGATCCCGGCCGGCACGCTCGTGACTGTCCCGGCTCCCGTACCGCCCTTCGTCACGGTGAGCTCGACGGTGGCCGTGATCGCCGAGGACGAGCCACTGACGGCTCGCGAGAGCGTGTCCCCACCCGCCGTGATCGATACACTGGTGGCGAAGGTGCCAGCCGTGGTGGGCCGGAACCGGATCGTCACAACCTGGCTGGCGCCCGGTACGAGCGAGAACGAGCCGCCCGACACGATGCTGAAGGGGGCCGCGACACTCGTCGTCCCCGTGACGCTCGTGGTGCTCGTGTTCTGCACGGTGAGGGTCTGATCAGCGCTGCCGCCGACGGCGAGGTTGCCGAAGGCGATGGGCGCCGTCGGCGTCACGCTGACGTCGGGCTGGGCGACGCCGCTCACTGTCGGCGAGCACGCGCTTTCATTGCCCGTGAAGTCGACGGCGGTGATGCGCGCGAAATAGGTGGTGCCGCCTCCGAGACCGCTGATGCGGGTGGCGACCGTCTGCCCGGACGAGGGCGTGGTCGTCGCCGAGGATATGGAGTGGAACGACGTGCCTGGACACGCCGGGACCGAGGTGGCCAGGTAGATCCGATAGCCCCCGAGATCATTGAGCGGGGTCCCGTCGGCGTTCGTGGCCGGCGCCGTCCAGTTGAACGAGAGCGAGGCCGCGTCGGCGCTTGTGCTCGCTGTGATGACCCCCATGACGACGAGCGCCGCAACCAGAAAGCTGCCACCCCGCATGTTGGTGTCTTTTCTCGTCATCCGCGCCGGCACAGCGCGCGGTCAAGCACCGGCCGAGAAGGCCGAAAACACACCACCACTGCGGATACAACGAGGCGACGCCGGGCAAGAGGGGTGCCATGGGTGGTCAGCGCGAGCTAAAGCCGTGCCGAATAAGGGCCGAGAAGGTTGAAACGCGGGTGGGCGACGTCAGGCCGCTGACGAATACGTCAGATGCGAGACAGCAGACGAGGACTCAGGCCGAGGTCGAGCGACCTCGGGAGCCCCGGACCGGGCGGCTTATCCGCCGGCCGCGGCCGGCCTCAGCTCTCGACTGTCGATGCGGTGCTTCTCGAGCAGGCCGTGAAGCGTGGGCCGGCTCACGCCGAGCTCGGTGGCCGCACGGCTGATGTTGCCCCGGGTGCGCGTGAGCGCGTCGACCACGACCTGGCGCTCGACGCGGTTGCGGGCCTCGCGCAGCGACAGCCGCTCGACCCGGCCGGGCTGGGGGATGCCGAGATCCACCGGCTCGATGAACTGACCGCGCGCCATGATGCTGGCCCGCTGCACCGCGTTCTCGAGCTCGCGGATGTTGCCGGGCCAGCGATACTGGGCGATCGCCGACAGGGCCTCCTCGCTGAAGCGCAGCTTGCGCCGGTACTCCTGGCACGCGCGGCGGAGGAAGGCGTTCGCAAGCATCCCGATGTCCTCGGACCGCTCGCGCAGCGGCGGCAGCGTGATGGTCACGACCGAGAGCCGGAAGTACAGGTCCTCGCGCAGGCCGCCGGCCGTGATGTCCGCCTTGAGGTCCTTGTTGCTGGCCGCAATGACCCGGGTATCGACGTGAATCGGCTGGCGACCGCCGAGCCGCTCCACCTTGCGCTCCTGCAGGAAGCGCAGCAGCTTGACCTGCAGCGCCAGCGGCATCTCCCCGATCTCGTCGAGGAACACCGTGCCCCCGTCGGCCTGCTCGAGCTTACCCTTGCGCTGCACGTGGGCGCCCGTGTACGCACCCTTCTCGTGGCCGAACAGCTCCGATTCCAGCAGCGTCTCGGGGATGGCACCGCAGTTGATCGGCACGAAGGGAGCGTCCTTGCGCCGGCTCTTGCTGTGGACCGCGCGGGCCACCAGCTCCTTGCCGGTACCGCTCTCCCCCTGGATCAGGACGGTGACGTCGGTCTTGGCCACCAACGACACCATGCTGAAGATCTCACCCATGCGCGGCGTGCTGCCGATGATCTCCTCGAAGCGCGCCCCCGCCTCGGCCTCGGCAGTCTCGCGGGCCGTCTCGCTCTCGAGCGTCTGCAGATACGTGCTCCGCCGCAAGACCATCTCGTACTCGGCGAGATCGGCGGATTTGGAGAGGTAGTCGAAGGCGCCGAGCTCGATGGCCCGGCGAGCATTGGTGCGATCACCACTGCCCGTGAGCACGATGACCTTGGTCCCGGGGGCGGCCCGCAGAATGTCCTCGAGCGTGCTGAGCCCCTCCTCGACGGTGTCGGGGTGAGGAGGCAGCCCGAGGTCCAGGCTGACCAGATCGGGGTGGACCTCGTTCACCAGGGCCAGCGCGCGGAGGCGGCTGTCAGCGAACCACAGGGCGTAGCGCTCGCGCAGGGCGTACTTCAACTGCGTGCGAATCGCCTCGTCGTCCTCGACGATCAAGAGTTTCGGGAGGTCGCTCATCGTACGGTCTCCAAGGAATGACTGTCGACGTCCGCCCGCAGGGGCAGCTTTACGGTGAAGGTCGTGCCGTGGCCTTCCACGCTCTCGACCCGGATCTCGCCATCTTGGTTCTCGACCACCTGCTTGGTCTGGTAGAGCCCGATCCCCCAGCCACCCTGCTTGGTCGAGCGGAACGGGGAGAACAGGTGGTGCTGCTGGTACTCCACCGGAATCCCGCAGCCGGTGTCGGCGACCGAGATGACGGCGTGCCCCTGCTCCTCCGCCAGCGTGACCGTTACCGTGCCCTCGCGATCGATGGCCTCGGCGGCGTTGGTCGTGAGGTTCTCGACGACCCGCAGCAGGGCGTCGCGGTCGCCGTACACCGTGTTCACCGGACTCAGCTCCCGCACGAGTCGAACCTTGGCGTCGGCGGCCAGGGGGCTCGTCGCCTCGATGATGAGCGCCTGCAGATCGATGGCCTCGGTCGTGGCCGGCGGCGGTGTGACGTCCGACGACGCGAGCCGGGCGAGCAGGCGGCTCATGCGCGCGACCGTTCGCGACAGCGTGGTCGTCGCGTCCCGCTGGAACTCGGGGTCGGCGAAATTGTGGGTGGCGTTGCGGGCCAGCAGCGAGAGCGCCGAGACGGCGTTCTTGAGGTCGTGCATGGCCACCGCGGTGAAACGATCGAGCGTCTCGAGCCTGCGCGGCTCCGGCACGGCCTCCGAGCCCCGCATGGCCGCGAGCGCGAGCGCCACCTGCTCGCTGACCGCGACCAGGAACCGGCGGTCATCGTCGCCGTAGTCGAGTCCCGACTCCCGGGGACCGAGCACCAGGAGGCCTGGCAGGGTCGCGCGCCAGCGGATGGGAACCCCGAAGGCCGCCGGCAGGGGTGGGGTGGTCACGTCAACCAGGCTCTCGGCGGCCATCGGGGTGGCCGTGGCCGCCTTCCGGATGGCGTCGGCCATGGCCGAGGTCTGCTCGATGCGCGGGGCGAAGGTCGTGCTGCCGAAGCCGGCGCTCAGGCGGTACGTCAGGTCGCCGGCCTCGGCGAGATAGACGGCGACGGACACTGCGCCGGAGGCCTGCATGACGACGTCAGCCAGTTCCCGAGAGACCTCATCGGCGTCGCCCAGACGGGCCAGGCGACCGGTGAACGCCGGCCATATCTCGCCATAGTCGTACCGGGCTGACCCGGCGTCTCCACCGCGCGCCAGCCACCGACCCAGGCCTCGCCGGGCGCGTCGGGTCATGGCGTGGGCCATTGCCGGAAATCCGAGGTCATACCCTCGAAGCCGGGTAGAGTTGGTGCTACGCGTTGGAGGCGAGCCTTCGATGGCATCGGCGCGCAGCCAGCACCGCAAGGCGCGTGCCTGCCCGGTCGAGCTACTATGTGCTTGATTTTATTACGTCACTCCAGAAGGGTGGTCAAGCAGGTCGCACGCAAAAATTTGAGCCCCCTTGCGCATGTCAGAAAAAACGACGACTTGCATCTGAAACAGCTACGCAATAATTGCCGGTGCCCCGCCACGGGCGCGATCTTCAAGCGTTCCGCCGCCTTGAGGCCTAGTTTTCCCACCGCTCCCCGTGGACGCCGGATTTGGTTTCGCGGGCGTCCGAAACCAGGACGCACTGATGGCCGCAGGCCGCAAGTCTTGCGCGCTGAGTTGTATGCAAGTCGTCGTTTTTCCTAACATCCTCATCGAGCGACGCCAAGTTTTGCGTGGCCTTCCCACCGGAACGGCGCAAATGAAGCTAGCTAAAACAGCTAGATACGGGGCGCTCCGGCCGGGCACGTCCCTTGCGACGCAGCGCCCCCGATGCGACGGATCCCCTTGTCAACACTGATAGCAAAGGAGCCCCGGATCGTGGCGCTCGGAGGCGGCACTGGCCTGCCGATCGTCCTCGAGGGACTGAAAGAGGCGCTGTTCGCAGAACGCGGCCCGATCCTGTCGGATCGAGATCGTGACCGGCTGGCGGCCATCGTCACGGTTGCGGACGACGGCGGCAGTTCGGGACGGCTGCGGCAGGCCTTCGGCGTGTTGCCGCCCGGCGACATCCGCAATTGCTTGCTGGCGCTGGCCGACCGCCAGTCGACGGTCGCGGCGCTGTTCAACTATCGCTTCGAGGGCCCCGGCGACGACGAGGTCGGCGGCCACAGCCTGGGTAACCTCATCCTCACGGCTCTCAGCCGCTTGGAGAACGACTTCTCGAAGGCGATCGAGCGCGGATGCGAGATTCTCGGGGCTCGCGGTCGAGTGTTCCCGGCCACGGTCGATGACGTCAAGCTGTGTGCTCAGTTCGAGGACGGGAGCTGGATCCAGGGCGAATCCCGCATTGCCTCTGTTCCCCGGACGATCCGGCGGGTCTTCCTCGAGCCTCGGGTCGCGACGCCCCTGGCGCAGGCCGTCGAGGCCGCCCGGAACGCCAACATCGTGGTGATCGGCCCTGGCAGCCTCTATACGAGCCTGATTCCGGTCCTGCTCGTCAAGGAGATCGCCGACGCTATCACGCAGTCCGGGGCCCGTGTCGTGCTCGTCATGAACCTGACCACGGAGCCGGGCGAGACGGACGACCATACAGCTGCCGACCACCTGCTCGCCATTCGCCGCCACGCGCCGGCAGTACCGATCCACGACGTGCTCCTCAACGCCACCCCCGTCCCCGACGACCTGGTCAAGGTGTACGCAGCGTCGGGTGCCCGTCTGGTGTCCCCAGACGTCGAGCTCTTGCGTGCCCTCGGCCACCGGCCGGTGATGTGCGACCTGCTCGGGGCCGGTCCCAAGATCCGGCACGACGCCGGCAAGCTGGCGGGCGCTGTCCTCGATCTGATCGGCGAGCCCCGGCCCAGCGCCGACGTGGTCCCCCTGTCGGCGCCGCTCGTCGCCACCAGCTGAAGGTCAGAGGGAGCAAATGAACGCGCTCAGCATCGACGTCGAGGAGTATTACCACGCGACGATCTACCAGGAAGCCGTCAACGGAGTCACGACTGGTCTCGAGAGCCGGGTGGAGGCGAGCACCGAACGGGTCCTGACCCTGCTGGCCGCGCATGACGTCCGCGCCACCTTCTTTGTGCTCGGTGAGGTCGGCTCCGGGCACCCGGCCATCGTGCGCAAGATCGCCGGGGCCGGACACGAGGTGGCCTGCCACGGGTACCACCACGATCTGGTGTCCGGGCAATCCCCGGAGACATTCCGGGCGGGGGTCCGCCGCGCGAAGACCGTGCTGGAGGACGTCGGCGGACAGCCGGTCGTCGGCTATCGGGCGCCCAGTTTCTCGATCGGTCCCCAGGAACGATGGGCCTACGCGATCCTCGCCGAGGAGGGCTTTCGCTACGACTCCAGCGTCTATCCGATCGTCCACGACCGCTACGGCGATCGCGAGGCGCCGCGCTTTCCGTACGAGATCTGGCGGAACGGGAGCGACAGCCTGATCGAGTTCCCGATCGGCACCGTGCGGCTCTTCGGCGTCAATCTGCCCGTCGGCGGCGGGGGCTACTTCCGCCTGCTGCCCGGCCGCGTCTTCACGGCCGGCATCCGGCGCGTCAACACTCGCGAGCACAAGCCCGTCATGTTCTACTTTCATCCCTGGGAGCTCGATCCCGGGCAGCCGCGAGCCCCGATGGCCTGGCACAACCGCTTCCGCCACTACGTCGGCCAGGAGCGGCACGAGGCCAAGCTGGCCCGCCTGCTGTCCCGTACGCCGTTCGGCACCGCGCTCGAGGTTCTCGAGCGGACGGGGGTTGAAGCCCATGCGGGCTGAGGAGTGTCGGTTCGGGCCCGGCGACGACCTGGCGTGGGACGCCTACGTCTCGGCGTGTCCCGATGCCGGTCTCTACCACCGACCCGGCTGGGCCCGGGTGATCGAGCGCGGCTACGGCCACCGGCCGATCTACCTCTGGGCCCGTGACGCATCGGGAGTCCGGGGGATCCTGCCGCTCGTTCTCTTCAGGGGAGCCCTCGGCGGCCGGTCGCTGGTCTCCCTGCCGTTCCTCGACGAGGGCGGGTTGCGGGCCGACAATGACGCAGCCCGGGCCGCCCTCTGGCAGGTGGCCTCGGAGGTGAGTCACCGCGAGCGGGCGCCATCGATCGAGCTCCGCCAGGGCGAGCCGAGCGGCCTGGAGCTGCCGCCGCTGGGCTCAAAAGTCAGCGTGATGCTCGAGCTGGCCCGCGACCCCGACGCGATGTGGAAGCGCCTCGATGCCAAGGTCCGCAACCAGGTGCGCAAGGCCACGACCGGCGGCCTGGAGCCCGCGTGGTGCGGCATCGAGGGGCTCGACGACTTCTACACCGTGTTCGCCCAGAACATGCGAGACCTCGGTTCGCCCGTCCACGCCCGCGGGTTCTTCGCGTCGATCCTCGAGGAGTTCGCCGGCGCCGCCCGCCTGCTCCTGGTCCGTGATGGTCGCCGGACGGTTGCCGGCGGGGTCTGCATCGTGTTCCGCGACACGGTCATGGTGCCCTGGGCGTCGTCGCTGCGGGAATGGCGCAGCAAGTGCCCCAGCAACCTCCTGTACTGGGAGGTCATCCGCTCGGGGTGCGACAAGGGGCTGCGCTGGCTGGACTTCGGCCGCTCGTCGCCCGGAGGCGGCACGTACCGCTTCAAGATGCAGTGGGGTGGGCAGGAAAGACGCCTGCACTGGGAGGCCAGCGACCGGCCGTCGCTGGTCGATTCCGAGAACCCGAGGTACCAGTGGATGGTCCGAGCCTGGCAACGGCTGCCCGTACCGCTGACGAAGGTCATCGGTCCGGTCCTCCGCGGGCGCCTGAGCAATTGACTATGCCGCTGGCCGGCCCGGTGCAAGTCTTGCGTGGCGTAGGCAACCCGCAAGTCGTCGATTTTTTTGACAGACGGCTGGAGTCTCGACTTTTTGCGTGCCTGTCCTCGAGCATGGCTCCAAGAACCATGATAAATCGTACAGTTGTAGCCGGTTTAATGGGCACAAGGCTTGCGACGTGGCCCACCCGGAGGAGACGACGTGACTGACATCCTTGGTATCTCGGCGTACTACCACGACAGCGCCGCGTGCCTCGTGCGTGACGGCGAGATCATTGCCGCCGCGCAGGAAGAGCGCTTCACGCGCAAGAAGCACGACGCCGGGTTTCCGCTGGAGGCCGTCCGCTACTGCCTGCGCGAGGGCGATATCGGCGTCAAGGATCTTCGGTACATCGCGTTCTACGACAAGCCGCTGCTGAAGTTCGAGCGGCTCCTCGAGACGTACCTGGCCTACGCCCCGTCGGGCATCAGCTCCTTCCTCAAGTCGATGCCGGTGTGGCTGCACGAGAAGCTGTTTCTCAAGACCATGCTCCAGCGCGAGTTCATGAAGCTGGAAGACTGCGTCGAGAAGCGCGACCTGCCGGACTTGCTGTTCGGCGAGCACCACGAGTCCCACGCGGCGTCGGCCTTCTACCCCTCGCCCTTCGACTCGGCGGCGGTGCTGTGCATGGACGGCGTCGGCGAGTGGGCGACCAGCTCGGCCTGGCTCGGTGAAGGCCAGGAGCTCACGCCGCTCTGGGAGATCCCGTTCCCGCACTCGCTCGGACTGCTCTACTCGGCGTTCACCTACTACACCGGCTTCAAGGTGAACTCCGGCGAATACAAGGTCATGGGGCTGGCGCCGTACGGACGGCCGACCTTCGTCAAGGCCATCTACGACAACCTGCTCGACCTCAAGCCCGACGGTACCTTCCGCATGAACATGGAGTACTTCAACTACTGCACCGGGCTCACGATGACGAGCTCGAAGTTCGATGCCGTGTTCGGCGGTCCGCCCCGCCAGCCCGAGACGCGGCTGGCCCAGCGGGAGATGGACCTGGCCCGCTCGATCCAGGAGGTCACCGAGGAGGTGATGCTCCGCTTGGCCCGGACCCTTCACAAGGAGACCGGCAGCGACAACCTTTGCTTGGCCGGTGGTGTGGCTCTCAACTGCGTCGGTAACGGCCGTATCCTCCGCGAGGGGCCGTTCCGCGGCCTGTGGATCCAGCCGGCCGCCGGCGACGCGGGCGGCGCCATCGGCGCCGCCATGCTGGCCACCCATCGTCTCGAGGGGCGCGCCCGCAAGACCAGCCCACCCGAGGATGCGATGAAGGGCGGCTACCTCGGCCCCGCCTTCAGCAACGACGAGATCGAGACGTTCCTGAAGACGAGCGAGGCCCCCTACGTGCGGCTCGGCGACGCCGAGCTGCTCGAGCGGGTGGCCGACGAGCTAGCCGCCGGGAAGGTCATCGGCTGGTTCCAGGGCCGCATGGAGTTCGGGCCCCGCGCGCTCGGCGGCCGCAGCATCATCGGCGACGCCCGGAACACGCAGATGCAGTCGGTCATGAACCTCAAGATCAAGTACCGCGAGTCGTTCCGCCCGTTCGCCCCCTCGGTGCTCCGGGAGCGCGTGGCTGACTACTTCGAGATGGACTGCGACAGCCCCTACATGCTGCTGGTGGCGCCGGTCATCGAGAAGCGACGGACGCCGGTCACGGCCGCGCAGCAGAACCTGTGGGGCATCGACCTGCTCAACGTGCCGCGCTCGGACATCCCCGCCGTCACCCACATCGATCACTCGGCCCGGATCCAGACCGTCCACAAGGCGACGAACCCTCGCTACCATGGGCTCATCAAGGCCTTCGAGGCCAAGACCGGCTGCGGCGTGATCGTGAACACGTCCTTCAACGTGCGCGGGGAGCCCATCGTCGGCTCGCCCGCCGATGCCTACCGCTGCTTCATGCGGACCGAGATGGACGTGCTGGTCCTCGAGAACTGCGTCCTCGTCAAGGCCGACCAGAAGCCGCTCGAGGGTGACAGCGACTGGCGCAAAGAGTTCGAGCTGGACTGAGGGAAGGGGACCATCGCATGAAACGGACGGACGAGGTCCGGCAACTGCGCCACTTCGGATTCCTGGTCGGCGGCATCTTCGGCCTGATCGGCCTGTGGCCGCTGGTGTGGCGGCACCAGAACCCCCGGCTGTGGGCCCTGGCCCTGACGGTGGCGCTGGTCGTGCCGGCGCTGATCGCGCCCCGGGTCCTGGCGCCGGTTCAACGGTTGTGGCTGAAGCTGGGCGAGGGACTGGCCTGGATCAACACGCGGATCCTGCTCGGCCTGGTGTTCTACGGTCTCATCACGCCGATGGGAGTGGTGATGCGGCTGATGGGCCGCGATCCCATGCGTCGCCAGCTCGAGCCCAGCGGCGAATCCTATCGCATCCGCTGCGTGCCGCGGCCGGCCACGCACATGACGCGGCAGTTCTAAGGGGGGCGAGATGGGTGAATTCATCGTCGAGCTGTGGGCGTTCATGAGAGAGCGGAAGAAGTTCTGGCTCCTGCCGATCGTGCTCATCCTGGTGCTGTTCGGGGGACTGATCATCGCAACGCAGGGCTCTGCGATCGCGCCGTTCATCTACACGCTCTTCTGAGCGGACCCGACCACAGGAGGGCAGCCGAGAAGCGCTCGCGCGGGCACCGACCCGGCTCCGGGGGGGTGCCCGCGCGCGGCGCGGCCGTATGAATCGTTCAGCCTTTCGTCTCGTCCCGCCCGCCGGTGCCCCGGTACCGCTGCGCGCCGTCTTCCCGTCGCTCGTCGAGCGGGCGGGAGCTCCGCGGGGTCTCGCGGCCCTCCAGAGCGAACTGGGGGCGCGCTCGACGTTCCTGGTGTCCTCGGGCCGGGCCGCCCTGACCATCCTGCTCGAGGCGCTACGGCGACGCTCGGAACGGCGCGAGGTCGTGATCCCGGCCTACACCTGCTTCTCCGTCGCGTCGGCCATCGCGCGGGCCGGGCTCACGATCCGGCTGTGCGACGTCGATCCAGTCACGCTCGATCTGGATCCCGACGCCCTCCGGCGTCTTCCGCTCCACGAGGCCCTCGCCGTCGTGCCCTCCGGGCTGTACGGCCTGCCCGGCGATCTCGTCGGGCTGGAGGCCACCGCGCGCCTGTTCGGGACGAGCCTGATCGACGACGCCGCCCAATGCCTGGGGGCCACGATGGCCGGGCGCCCGTGCGGTACGTTCGGTGATGCGGGCTTCTACAGCCTGGGTCGTGGCAAGGGCGTCACGACGATGGGGGGCGGCATCCTCGTCGCCCACCGCGGTGATCTGACCGAGGCCATCGCGTCGATCGTGCGCGAGCTGCCGCGCGCGTCTACTGCCGAGACGGGCGCCGCCGTCGCCGGCTCGCTGCTCTACTCCGGCCTGCTGCAGCCGTCGATCTACTGGCTCGTCGATCGGGTGCTGGACCTCGGGGGCTCGCACTTCGAGCCCGAGTTCCCGCTCGCCCAGCTGTCGGCCTACCAGCGGCGGCTGGCCGAGCAGGTGCTCCCGCTCGCGGGCGCCTACAACAAGACGCGCCGCGATCACGCCGACCACCTGCGATCGGGCCTGGAGGGTGTCGCCGGGATCTCGCTGGCGCGCCCGGTGGCTGGCGCCAGCCCCGTCTATCTCCGCTTCCCGATCCTGACCCGCGACTCGGCCCATCGCGCGGCGCTGCTGCGGCAGCTGCGCGCGGCCGGGATCAGTGCCAGCGCGTCGTACCCCACCCCGATCGGCGACATTCCGGGCATCAGCCGGTATCTGGCGCCCGATCAGGAGAGCTGTCCGGCCGCCAGCTCCATCGCGGCGCGCATCCTGACGCTGCCGACCCATCCGGGCGTGACGGCGCGGGACGTCGAGCGGATGATCGCGATCGTCGGGACATCCCGGTGATCGCGACCGTGCGGCGCCTGGCCAAGCGACTGCTCGGCCACGGCCTCGTCGACACCGGGTGCTGGGACCTCGTACTGCGGGCGTGGGCCCGCCAGGGCACGCCAGTCGTCCTCACGTATCACCGTGTCTTGGAGAAGTGGGAGCCGACGCTCGATTACTCGCAGCCGGGGATGGTCGTGACGGTGCCGACGTTCGAGCGGCAACTGGCCTTCCTCGCGCGACACTTCGAGATCGTGCCGCTCGGCGCCCTGGCGGACGGCCCGGCCCCCCCGGCCGGGCGGCGGCCGCGCTGCGTGATCACCTTCGACGATGGCTGGCGCGACAACTACGAGCTGGCCTACCCGATCCTCAGGAAGCAGGGCGTCCCCGCCACGATCTTCCTCACGACCGATTTCATCGGGACCGAGCGGGCCTTCTGGCACACGGACCTGATCCACCTGCTCCTGTTCGGCGACCTCTCCCGCTTCGTCGGCGGCGAGCGCGCACTGGCCGGTTACCCGTCGGTGGTACGCGAGACCATCCGGCGCTGCGTCGGGGCCGGCCGGGCCGCCCGCGCGGCGGACACCGACGAGGTCGTGGAAACCGTGAAGGCCCGGTGCGGCGAGAGCCGGATCAACGACCTGATCGACACGCTAGCCCGGGCCGCCGGGCTGCACCGACCGCTCCTTCCGGGCCGCCGGTTCTTCCTCGACTGGGACCAGGTCCGCGAGATGGCGGCCGGCGGCGTCGAGATCGGCTCCCACGGGTGCTCGCACAAGATCCTGACCCGGCTGCCGACGCAGGACGCCACGCAGGAGCTCGTCAAGTCGAAGGCGGAGATCGAGTCTCAGCTCGACCGGCCGATCACCCACTTCGCCTTTCCCAACGACGACGCGAACCCGGCGCTGGTCGCGCTGGTTGCCCGGACCGGCTATCGCACCGCCTGTGTCGGTGCCGCCGGGGACGTCGGGGTCACCGCGGGCATTCGCACGCTCCGCCGGGCGGGGATGCACGAGGGCGTCGGCACCGGCGACGGCGGCCACGACGATGCCCTGCTCGGCCTGGCGCTCCTGCGCGCGCCCCGGAGCCGGGCGGCGTGAGCGCTCTGGTGACCTCGGGCAACCTGCGCAGCACGCTGGCGGTGACCCGGAGCCTGGGTCGCCGCGGCGTCGCCGTGACGGTGGCCGACGAGCGGCGGCGCAGCCTGGCCGGCGCCTCGCGCTACTGCCGTGCCGCGATCCGCGTTCCCTCCCCGGTGCAGGACGGTGCGGCGTTCGTCCGCGCCATCCACCGCGAGGTCGAGCAGGGTGGCCACCGGGTGGTGATCCCCATGGACGACATCACCCTGTCGCTCCTCACCGAGGCTCGGGCCCGGTTCGACGGGCTTGCGGCCCTGCCGTTCCCGGGGCCGGAGATCGTGCAGATCGCCCACGACAAGGGCGCGCTGGCGGCGGTGGCCGGAGAGCACGGTGTGCCAGCGCCCCGAACCGTTGTGGTCCGCGAGCCAGCCGATCTCGCGACGGCGGCGCGCCACGTGGGCTTCCCGGCCGTCGTGAAGGCACGCGTCTCGCGGCTCGCCGTCGACGGGCACTGGCGATCGGCCGGGAACACCTGGTACGTCCACACGTCCGCCGAGCTCGAGGCGGCCTGCCGGGCGGTGGCCGCCACGATTCCCGATCCCATCGTTCAGGAGTACGTCCCCGGGGAGGGCCGGGGCATCTTCGTCCTCATGAACCGCGGCCGGCTGCGGGCCGCCTTCGCGCATCGTCGGCTCCGCGAGAAGCCGCCGTCCGGCGGCGTGTCGGTGCTGTCCGAGAGCGTCCCCCTCGATCCGCAGCTGCTGGAGCACTCCGAGCGGCTCCTCGAGGCGCTGAAGTGGCACGGAGTGGCGATGGTCGAGTTCAAGCACGACGCCCGCGACGGCGTGTCGAAGCTGCTCGAGATCAACGGCCGCTTCTGGGGCTCGCTGCAGCTGGCCGTAGACGCTGGCGTCGACTTCCCGGCGCTCCTCTACCAGCTCGCGGTGGAGGGCGACGTCGAGCCGGTCCTCGACTACCGGGCCGGCGTGCGCCTGCGCTGGGGGCTCGGGAACGTCGACTGGCTGTTGCTGCGCTCGCGCGAGACCGGGCTGCGACGCGCCCTCGGGGAGCTCTTCCGGTCGACCGGGCCGCGGGCGCGCGGCGAGATCCTCCGACGCGACGACCCGGCGCCGGCGGCGGTCGAGCTGTCGCAGTACCTGGGCGTGGCCGTGCGCGGCGCGCTGGGGAGGGGAGCATGAGGGCCCTGTTCTTCGTCTCCCTCGGGCTGGTGGTCTACACCTACGTCGGCTACCCGCTCGTGCTGTGGGTGCTGACGCTACTGCGCTCGCACGACGTCCGCCCGCGGCCCATCGAGCCGTCCGTCTCGGTCGTCATCGCCGCCCGGAACGAGGCCGACAAGATCCGGCGCAAGATCGAGCACACGCTGGCCCTCGACTATCCGCGGGAGCGGCTGGAGATCCTCGTCGCCTCCGACGCCTCCGACGACGGCACCGACGACATCGTCAACGAGTTCGCCGGGCGGGGCGTGCGCCTCGTGCGGGCCCCGCAACGGAAGGGCAAGGAGCACGCCCAGGGGCTGGCTCTGGCCGCCGCCGGCGGCGAGGTCGTCGTCTTCACCGACGCCGCCACGCTCCTGGAGGCGCCGACTTTGCGAACCCTGATGCGGAACTTCGCCGATCCCTCGATCGGCGCCGTCAGCACCGAGGACCAGCTGGTTGACGCCGCCGGCAACCCGACCGGCGAAGGGCTGTACGTACGCTACGAGATGTGGGTCCGGCGGCTCGAGAGCCGCTTCCATTCGCTCGTCGGCCTGAGCGGGTCCTGCTTCGCGATCCGCAAGGCGCTCTGCTCGTCCTGGCCATCCACACTGGCCAGCGACTTCATGTCGGCCCTGCACGCGGCGCGGGGGGGCTACCGCGCGATCACGGAGCCGGCCGCGCGGGGGCGGTTCGTGGCGGTCGGCTCGTCCCAGGCCGAGATGCGTCGGAAGACCCGGACCTTCCTGCGGGGCATCACCGTCCTCATGGCCAACGCCGACCTGATGAACCCGCTGCGCCACGGCCGCTTCGCGTTCCAGCTGGCCAGCCACAAGCTCCTGCGCTTCGCGGCGCCGCTGCTCCTGGTCGTGGCCCTGGGCACCAGCGCGCTGGCCTGGAACGATCGCCTGCTCCAGGTGTTGTTCGGGGGGCAGGTCGCCTTCTATGCGCTCGGGGTCGTCGGGGGCCGACTGCCCGCCCTGCACGGTAACGCGCTCGTCCGTACCGTCCACTTCTTCACGATGGTCCAGTGCGCCATGCTCATGGCCTGGGGCCGGTACGCGCTGGGCCATCAGCAGACCACCTGGGAGCCGTCCAAGCGTTCCGAGACCGCCCCGGCGGCGCCGCCGGCGCACTAGCGCGATGGCCCAGCTCCCGCGCTCCGCTGGCGGCCGTCTCCGTGTGTGTCACGTCTTCTCCGGTGACCTGTGGGCCGGGGCCGAGGTGATGGTCTTCAACCTCCTCAGCAGCCTCGCCAAGGATCCAAGCCTGTCGGTGGTCGCCCTGTCCCTGAACGAGGGCGAGCTCACCTCCCGCCTGCGCGGCGCCGGCGTCGAGACCCACGTGATCCCCGAGAGCCGTCACGGCCTGGCCGGCATCTTGGTCCAGGCCGTCCGGCTGCTGCGCGACGCCGACGTGAGCATCCTGCACTCGCACCGCTACAAGGAGAACGTCCTGGCCGCGCTGCTGGCGACCTGGCTGCGGGTCCCCATGCTGATCACCACGATCCACGGGCTACCGGAGTCGCCCACCAGCCGCGAGGGGCATTGGAGCTGGGCGCGCTGGCGAGACCGCCTCGACTACGTCATCGTGCGCCGCCTGTTCTCGACGGCGGTAGCCGTGTCCAGCGAGATGAAGCACGCCCTCACCACGCGCTACGGGTTTCGCGCGGGGCAGGTCGAGGTCATCCGCAACGGGGGACTCTTCCCGCCACGCGCGCGGTCGGCTCGGGCCGGTGCCCAGCCGTTCCACATCGGGACGGTCGGGCGCCTGGTCTCGGTCAAGGGGCTCGACCTGTTCCTCGACGCGGCGGCGGCGCTGCGCCGCCAGACACCGGGCGTGCGCTTCAGCATCCTGGGTGATGGGCCCCTCCGCGAGGATCTGGTCCGACAGGCCCGTGCCCTCGGCATCGACGACTGCACTGACTTCGTCGCGCCGCGCCCGGATCCGTTCGGCTACTACGACTCCCTCGACGTGTATGTCAACACCTCCCTGCACGAAGGGTTGCCGCTCAGCGTGGTGGAGGCGATGGCGTGCGGCAAGCCCATCGTGTCGGCCGCGGTGGGCGGCATCCCGGAGGTGGTGACGCACGGCGAGCACGGGTTCCTGGTGCGGGAGCGCGAGGCCGGGCGGTTCGCCGATCTGTATCTGACGCTGATGCGGGACGACTCGCTGCGGGCGAAGATGGGCGAGTGTGCCGCCACCACGGCCCACTCTCGCCTGAGCGCCGGAGCCATGGCCCAGGCCTACCGGCGGCTGTACGACTGCTGCGCGATCCGTGCCCGCGAGCGCGGCTGGTGGCCCCGGCTCCTCCGTCGCTTCCGCGCGGCCGGGCGCCGCGTCGTCGAGCGCGTCGAGATCCGCAAGGCCGAGACGCTCCGCCGCCGACCGGACGCGCTGACGCAGCGCCTGCGCTCCGCCCGGAGCGTGCTCGTGCTCTGTCAGGGCAACGTCAGCCGCAGCGTCTTCGCGGCCAACCTGCTCGCGACGGCCCTGAAGAACCACCCGGTGACGGTGCAGTCGGCGGGCCTCGGAACCCAGCCGGGCTGGCGCGCTCATCCGCGTGTGGTCGCCCGCTGCCAGGCCCTCGACATCGACGTCCGCGCCCACGCGTCGATGGCCATCTCGGCCACGCTGGTCGCGGGCGCCGACGTGATCTTCGTCATGGAAGTGGCCCATCTCGTCGAGATGACGCGGCGGTTCTTCGGCGCCCGGCACAAGACCTTCCTGCTCACGTCGCTGGCGCCGGAGGTGGCAAGGGACATTCCGGATCCGGCCGGCAAGCCTGACGACGAGGTGGACGCCTGCCTTGACCACGTGAAGGGCGCGGTGACGCCGCTGATCGGTGCCCTGGTCGGGCCGCCCGGGGCCGCGCGATGAGGCGGGGGACTGCCGGCGTCACGACGGTGCTGCACCTGTCGAGCTCGAGCGGGCCGGGGGGCGCGGAGGCCGTGATGGCTGCCGTCGCCGCCGGCCTCGACCCGACCCGTTATCGCTCGGTGGTGTGCCTGTTCCGCGAGGGCTGGCTGCGCGAGCGGTGCCAGGGGCTAGGGCTGGAGACGCACGTCCTGCCGATGCACGGGATGCTCGATCTCGGCTGGCTGCGGCGATTCACCGCGTTGCTGCGGGAACGGCAGGTGGCGCTCATCCACGCCCACGAGTTCGGGGCGAACACGTGGGGCACCATGGCGGGGCGGCTGGCCGGTCGTCCGGTGGTGGCGACCGTGCACGGGCGCAGCTACTACGCGGAGTCCCCTCGCCGCCGGTTGGCCTATCGGGTCGTGAGCCGGGCGGCCACGATGGTGGCGGTGTCGGATGACGTCCGGCGCTTCGTCGTCGAGTCCACTGGCGTGTCGCCGCGCCGGGTCCGCGTCGTCCACAACGGCATCGGCACGCCGGCGCCGGTGTCGAGCGAGGCGCGGGCGATGGTGCGAACCGAGCTGGGGATCCTCGACGGCGAGCAGGTCGTCACCGTCGTGGGCAGCCTGTACCCCGTGAAGGGCCACCGCTACCTGCTGGAGGCGGCGCCACAGATCCTGACGCTGTGCCCCTCGACGGTGTTCCTCTTCGCCGGCCGCGGCGACTGCGAGGCCGAGCTGCGGGCCCAGGCCAGGAGCCTCGGTCTCGAGGCGCGGGTGCGCTTCCTCGGCCTGCGCCAGGACGTGCCGGCCCTCCTGGCGCTCGCCGACGTGTTCGTGCAGCCCTCGCTCTCCGAGGGCCTCTCCATCGCCATCCTGGAGGCGATGGCCGCCGCCCGGCCGGTCGTGACGACCCGGGTGGGAGGCAATCCCGAGCTGGTTGTCGACGGCGAGACGGGGCTGATGGTGGAGGCGGCGAACGCTTCGGCCCTGGCCGCGGCGGTGACGCGGGTGCTGTCCGACGCCGGCGAGGCGCGACGGTTCGGCGACCGCGGCCGCGAGCGGGTGCAGACCCGGTTCTCGACCGGTGCCATGGTGAAGGACTACGAGGCGATCTACGACGGGACCCTCGGGCGCCCGGCCACGGTCGCGCGGCCCGCGGCGGCCGAGCGGGTGCTGCGATGACGCTGCCGACGACACTGCTGCCGCCCGGCAAGCGCTTCGCCTTCTCGGTGCTCGACGACACCGACGACTCGACGCTGGCCAACGTCGGCCCCCTCTACGCAATGCTGCGCGAGTGCGGCTTCCGCACGACCAAGACGGTGTGGCCGATGGACTGCCCGGAGGGCAGCCGCAACTTCTTCGCGGCCGAGACGCTGCAGGACAAGAAGTATCTCGGCTTCGTACACGAGCTGGCCGACGCCGGCTTCGAGGTCGCCTTCCACGGCGCCACCATGGAATCGAGCCGCCGCGAGCGGACGCGGGAGGGGCTGGAGCTCATCCGGAGCGAGTTCGGCGCCTACCCGCGGCTGTTCTGCAACCACGGCCAGAACCGCGAGAACCTCTACTGGGGGCCGCGCCGGTTCCACTCCGCGCCGGTGCGGCTGCTGAGCCGCGTCCTCGCCCGGCGGGACGGCGATGTCTACGAGGGCGACCGGGAGGCCTCGCCGTTCTTCTGGGGCGACGTGTGCCGAGACGTCATCCAGTACGTCCGCAACCTCACCTTCGAACGCCTCGACATGCTCGGGGTCGATCCGGCCATGCCCTACCACGTCGCCGGCGCCCCCTACGTGAAGTACTGGTTCTCGACCGCCGACGCCCCGGACGCCGCGGCATTCAATCGCCTGTTGACCCGGGAGCGCATCGACCGGCTGGAGGCCGAGGGTGGCGTGTGCATCGTCTCGACGCACTTCGGCAAGGGGTTCGTGATGGATGGGCGGGTCGACCCGACCACTGAAAGGCTACTGAAGTACCTGGCCGATAAGCGAGGATGGTTCGTGCCTGTGTCCGACGTGCTCGACCGGCTGCTGGCGGCGGGGCGGGGTCGGACGCTGACGCGCGGCCAGCTCCTGCGACTGGAGCTGCGGTTCCTGGCGGAGCGCATCAGGCGGCGCCGGGCCCCCGGGGTCTGAGGACGGAAGACATGGAACAGCGAGACAAGCTGAAGGAGTGGATTGGCGCCGCCGAGGTGACGCTGCTCGAGCGCGGTGACGACGCGACGGCCGAGCGCTTCGCCTGGCTCGCCTCGGGGCTGCTGCGCCGGTCGCCCGACAAGCTCTGGGATCTCCTGCGCGAGGCGACTCGTGAGGATCTCGACAAGGTCCCGGGGATCGAGGGCCTCCTGGAGCGCCTCGCCCAGGCGCTGATCGCCGCCGGCCGGCTCGGCGAGGCGAGCGACCTGGCCCAGGCGGCGACGCGGTGGCGGCTGCGGCCCGGCGGCGCCGTGCATCGCCAGCTGGCCCAGGCGCACCTGCGGGCGGGGCAGCCCGTGCGCGCCGAGGAGACGGTCCGCGATCTGCTCAAGCGCGATGCCGCGGACGCCGACGCCGTGCGCCTGCTCTACCGGCTGCTGCGCGAGGGCGGGCGGCCGGCGGAGGCGCACGGGCTGCTCGATCGCCTCGTCGAGCTGGATCCCACCGCGGCCACAGCTACCTTCGCCCATCGCGAGCGGGCCAAGCTGCCGGAGGCAGGCGGGCGCCCGGTCCGTATCGCGCTGCTGAGCTCGTACGTGATCGATCCGCTCGTCCCGTTCCTCGACGCCGAGTGCCGCCGCGCCGGGCTCACGCCGGCCTTCTACGTCGGCCCGTTCAACCAGTACACCCAGGAGGCGCTGAACTCCGGTGGCGGTCTCTACGCCTTCGCTCCGGAGATCGTGTTCGTGGCGCTCGATCTGGAAGATCTGTTCCCGGCCGTTCGCGGGGTGCCGTCGGCGGAGGAGCTGGCCCAGGGGCGGGAGGAGATCTGCGGCAAGATCGGGACGCTCGTGCGCGAGCTGCATGCGCGGAGCAGCGCCCTGATCGTCGTGCACGACCTGGCGCCGACCGGGCGCAGCCCCCACGGCATCCTCGACAACCGGCGCGTCGACGGTCTGGCCCGCTTCGTCGAGGAGGTCAACCGTGACCTCGCCCAGGCGCTGGCCACCCAGGCCCACACCTTCCTGCTGCCGCTGCGCGAG
This sequence comes from uncultured Candidatus Rokubacteria bacterium, assembly GCA_963827505.1. Lineage (GTDB taxonomy): Bacteria > Methylomirabilota > Methylomirabilia > Rokubacteriales > CSP1-6 > AR5. Next base: position 1,648,843 of record CAWHBD010000003.1, read on the forward strand.
GCGCTGCGGCGGGCCGGGGGCGAGCGCGGCCAGGGCCGCAAGCTCTGGTACATGGCGCGGATGCGCCACGGCGACGCCGCCCTGCACGAGCTGGCCCGGGCCAGCATGCGCTACGTGAAGCCGCTCAAGGGGCTGACCCGCAAGTGCGTCGTCGTCGACCTGGACAACACGCTGTGGGGCGGCGTGGTGGGTGAGGCGGGGGCCGACGGGATCCACCTCGGCCCGACCGCCCCCGGCGTCGAGTTCGTCGAGCTGCAGGAGGCGCTGCTGAACCTGACCAAGCGAGGCATCCTGCTGGCCGTCTGCTCCAAGAACAACCCGGACGACGTCCTGCCCGTGCTCCGCGAGCACAAGCACATGGTGCTGCGCGAGGAGCACTTCAGCGCGCTGCGGATCAACTGGCGCAACAAGGCCGAGAACCTGGCCGAGATCGCGGTGGAGCTCAACATCGGCCTCGACGCGCTCGTCTTCCTCGACGACAACCCGGTCGAGCGCGAGCTGGTCCGCCAGATGCTGCCCGAGGTGCTCACGGTCGAGATGCCGAAGGACGCCTCGCAGTACCGGGCCACGCTGGAGGATCTGACCGACTTCGAGCTGCTGGCCCTGACCCGGGAGGACGAGCTGCGGGTCAGCCAGTACCAGGCCAACCGGCGGCGCCAGGCCCTGGAGCATTCCAGTGGCTCGCTGGACGACTACCTGCACTCGCTGGAGATCCGCGCCGAGATCGGCCGGGCGGCCGCCCACCACGTGCCCCGCCTCGTGCAGATGTTCAACAAGACGAACCAGTTCAACACGACGACGCGGCGATACCAGACGCCGGACGTCGAACGGTTCATCACCTCGCCCGCTCACCAGATCTACGTGCTCGATGTGGCCGACCGCTTCGGCGAGCACGGCCTGGTCGGCACCGCCGTCGTGCGCGAGGATGGCGAGGCGTGGGTCATCGACAACGTCCTGCTGAGCTGCCGGGCCATGGGGCTGTCGGTCGAAACCTCCCTGCTCAAGCACATCCACGCCGCCGCCCGGGCCCGGGGTGTGGCCCGTCTCGTCGGGGAGTTCGCGCCGACCAAGAAGAACGCGCCGTGCGCGGACTTCTACCAGCGTCACGGCTTTCGGCACGATGGCGACGAGAGCGGCAGCCAGGTCTGGGTGCTCGACCCCCGGGTCGACCGCGTCGAGGACCCGGCGTGGATCACGGTCACGGTGACGGGAGCGCCGGCGTGAGCAGCGTCGAGGAGGTCGTCTGCCAGGTGTTCGGGGCCGAGCCCGGCAGCATCGACGCCGGCTCGTCGCCTGAGAGCGTCGAGGGCTGGGACTCCATGGGCCACCTGAATCTCATCGCGGCGCTCGAGAAGCGCTTCAACGTCAGCATCGACATCGGCGACGTGATGGAGATGGTGAGCGTGCGGCGGATCCGCGAGATCCTGCTCGACTACGGCGTGCGGGGCTGACGCGCCCATGGCCAGGGGCGGCTACGCAGTCCGGCTGTACGAGCCCGAGCTGGCCGAGGCGTGCGACCGCTTCCTCCAGCGCGTTTGGCCACGGTCCGAGGGCCGCGACCCGGCCGCCAGCGGCGAGGCCAGCCGGCCGCCCCGAGTGCTGTTCCTCAAGGAGCACGAGGTCATCGGCCACGTCGCCACCGCTCCCGTGCGGCTCGCCGTGAAGGGGCGGGTGCTCGACGCCGCGTGGGCGGTGGGGCTCGTGGTCCTGCCCGAGCACCGCAACGGCCCGGTGGCGCCACTCCTGGTGAAGAAGCTGAACGAGGCGATGGACATTGCGCTGACGCTGCATGTCGAGGAAGCCGCCCTCCGGGTCTTCAAGGGTGTGGGCTGGCACCACCTGGGCGTCCTGCCGCAGTACGTACGGGTCCTGAACTCGCGGGCGTTCGTCCGCGCGTTCGCGCGGCGCGGGGAGCAGTTCCTGTCGGGCCGGGCGGCGAGGCTGTGGCCGGCGCTGCGCCACCTGTCGCTTCCCATGGCGGCCGGAGTGAAGCTGGGCTTCGGCGCGCTGGCGGCGGCCGGCGCGGTACGGCGGCACCGCCTGGCCGGCGCCACCGTGACCGAAGCGCACGCGTTCGATCCGGGCTACACGGAGCTGGCCGAGCGCGTGAAGGGCAAGCTGGGCGTGTGGGTGTACCGGGACGAGCGGCACCTGGCCGCGCGGTACGGTCGCCGGATGGGGGCGTACCGCCTGCTGGCCTGCCGGCGACAGGATCGACTGCTCGGCTACTGCCTGGTGAAGCTCCGGCAGTTCGCCGACGACCCGCGCATGGGCGACATCCGCATGGGGACGATCGTCGACTGCGTGTTCGATCCGGACGAGCCCGCGGTGCTCGACGCCTTGCTGGCCGCCGCCGTCGCCCGGTGCCGGCGCGAGCGCGTCGACGTCGTCTTCTGCACCGCCTCGCTGCGGGCGCTGGGGCAAGGGCTGCGGCGCCACGCGTTCGTCGCCATGCCGGGGACCTTGAACGCCGCCGTCCACGATCGGACCGGTGCAATGGGCGAGCAGCTCCCGCTCGACGCGTGGCACCTGATGCGCGGAGACTCGGACGCCGATGAGAACTGCTGAGATCGGGCCGGCCGGCAGGGCCGTCGCCACGGGCTGCTCGACCGTGACCGGGCACGACTGGATCTGAGGGAGAGCTCCCCATGTGTGGCATCGTCGGGATCGCAGGTTCGGCCGGCCGCCCGGTCGACGACGCCGTTCTTCGGTCGATGAACGACGCGCTCTGGCATCGGGGCCCGGACGACGAGGGCTATCTCGTCCGCGACCAGGTCGGGCTCGCCATGCGACGCCTGTCCATCATCGACGTCGCCGGGGGCCGGCAGCCGATCCACAACGAGGACAAGTCGGTGTGGGCGATCTTCAACGGCGAGATCTACAACTACGACGAGCTACGCAGTGACCTCCAGCGCCGTGGCCACCACCTGTACACGAAGAGCGACACCGAGACCCTGGTCCATCTGTACGAGGAGTACGGCGACGCCGGCGTCAGCCGGCTCCGGGGGATGTTTGCCTACGCGCTGTGGGACGAGCGGCGCAATCGCCTGCTCGTCTACCGCGACCGGTTCGGAATCAAGCCGCTCTACTACGGGCGCCACGACGGCCGACTGTTCTTCGCGTCCGAGCTGCGGGCCTTCCAGCGAGTGCCGGGCTTTCCCCGCGACCTGAACGAGGCGAGCATCGAGCGCTACCTGGCCTACCTCTACGTGCCGGGGCCGGAGACCATCTGGAAGGGCGTGGCCGAGCTGCCCCCGGCCCACTACCTGGTGTACGAGGACGGCGAGCTGTCGGAACACCGGTACTGGGACGTGGAGTACCGGGAGGACCGGCGGGTGCCGGCCGCCGAGTGGCGCGAGCGGTTCCTGGCCCAGTTCCGGAACAGCGTGGAGAGCCACCTGGTGAGCGAGGTGCCGCTGGGGGCGTTCCTGTCGGGCGGGCTCGACTCGAGCGCCATGGTGGCCGTGATGGCCCAGGCTTCTGGCAACCGCGTCAAGACCTTCTCGATAGGCTACGAGGGGGCAGGGGCGTTCCAGGACGAGCGCGCCCACGCCCGGGTCGTGGCCGAGCGTTTCGGGACCGAGCACCGGGAGTTCGTCGTCTCGCCCGACGTCGTCGACCTCCTCCCCGACCTGGTCGCCACGATGGAGCAGCCGTTCGCCGACTCGTCCGTCATCCCCAACTACTACATCAGCAAGCTGACGCGCCAGCACGTGACGGTGGCGCTCTCGGGGCTGGGCGGCGACGAGATTGCCGGCGGCTACCAGCGCTATCTCGGCATGCTGTGGGCCGAGCGCTACGGCCGCCTGCCGCGCGGGCTCCGGCCCCGATGGCTGGAGGCCGCGGTGGACCGGCTGCCCGACGTGCGCTCCGGCCGCCGGTGGATCGACCAGGCCAAGCGGTTCTTCGCGTCGGCCCACCTGGCGCCGGCCGCCCGCTACGCGGCCATGGTGACCACCTTCTCCGCGGCCGATCGGGCCCGATTGCTCGTGCCCGAGTTCGTCGGACGCTCCGGCGGCGGAGAGGCGGAACGCTTCGTCACCGACGTGTTCGGCGGCGGGCGTGCGGACAGCGTGCTGCACGCGGCGATGCTGACCGACCTCGGCACCTACCTTCCGGGCGACCTGCTGGCGCTGGCCGATCGCACCAGCATGCGGCACTCGCTGGAGGTGCGCGTCCCCTTCCTCGATCATCCGCTGGTCGAGCTGATGGCGACGGTGCCCGGTGACCTCAAGGTGCACGGCCGGAGCAAGAAGGTCCTCATGCGCGAGGCGCTCGCGGGGCTCCTGCCGGCCAGCATCCTCGGTCGCCGCAAGGTGGGCTTCTCGGTGCCGATGGCGCTGTGGCTCCGGACCGACCTCCGGAACACGATGGAGGAGGTGCTGTCGGAGCGCGAGATCGGGCGGTTGGGCTACCTGCGCTACGCCGAGGTCGCGCGGATCAAGGCCGAGCATCTCGCCGGCCGCACGAACTACGAGAGCAAGCTGTGGGCGTTGATCAACCTCGTGTGCTGGCACCGGCAGTGGCAGGGCGGTGCGGCGTGATCCGGGGCCACGGAGGCGAGCGATGGACGGGCGCATGACCGACCAGGGCCGCCCGCCGATCAGAGCCGGAGCTCCGGCGGAACTCGGGACGGCGAGGCGGGTCCGCGAGGGGGTCGGCCTGCCGCTGGCCCTCCTGCTCGTCTGGCTCTGGTTCGAGTTCGGCCGGCCCCCGAACCCGATGGGCATCCCCATGCTGCTCTCGATCGCCATGCTCGGAGGTTGGGTGCTCCGGAAGGACAAGCGCTGGAGCCGGCAGCACTCGCTGTTCGTCGTGGTGCTCGCCCTGCTGGCCCTGTCGGTTCCCATGGCCGACAATACCTATTCGGCCTACATGACGACGTTCGGGATGTCCGTGGTGCTCTTGACCGTCTGCATCCCGATGCCGTCGGTCCTCACGTCGACCCGAAAGATCCGGGCGTGGGCCTACACATTCGTGACGGTCTCCCTGTTCGTGGGGGGGTGGGCCCTGTTTCACGGCGGGCTGGGTCCGTCCGGATCGGCCGGGGGCCAGGACGAGAACTACGTGTCGGCGATGATGTGCATGGCGATCCCGTTCGCGTACTTCTCGATCTTCGGGGAGACGCGGCGCCGCGTGAAGCTGCTGTTGATCCTATCGGTGATGGTCTTCACCGGCGCCGTCATCGTGAGCTTCTCACGGGGTGGGTTTGTCGGGCTGTGCGCCGTGGGCCTGTACTGCCTGGCGCGCTCACCCAAGAAGCTGCTGGGGGGCACCGTCGTCGCCGTCGTTGTCGTCGCCGCCCTCCTGTTCGCGGGCGCCGACTACTGGCAGGAAATGGGGACGATCACCGACACCTCGGAGAGCACGGCCGACATGCGGCTCGAGATCTGGAAGATCGGGCTGCGCATGTGGATGGCGAATCCCGTGTTCGGCGTGGGCGGCGGGAACTTTCGCTGGCAGGTCGGCGAGTTCCAGTCCGCCGAACAGTTGGACAAGTATGGACGGAGTCTGCAGGGGAGCATCATCGCTCACTCGCTGCCGGTGGAGTTGCTGGCCGAGATGGGGACGGCCGGAGTGATCGTGGTCGGGGCGCTGCTGTTGGGAACCTGGCGCAATCTGCGACGGATCCGGTGCGCGATCCCGCGACCCCGCCGGGTGACGGATGTCGATGGCCAGTGGTCGCTCAGCTGCCATGCCGACGCCGTCATCGGCAGCATCATCGGGTGCCTGGCGACCGGGGTGTTCCTGTCGCTCCTGTACTTCTCTTACCTGTGGCTCCTGATCGCGCTGGGCAGCGCGATCACCCAGGTGTTCGACTCGCAGGCCGGCGAGCCGCCCGCTCCGTCAGGGGACGGACCCGTGCGGATCATTCCGGCCGTCCGCTGACATCAATGGAGAGAGCGTGAAGGTCGAGCCGTCGCCCCCGGTCCGCCGATTCGGCGTCCGCAAGCAGATCCTGTTCACGGTCATCATCGTCGCAGCGTTTCTGCTGCTGGCGGAAGGCGCGGTCCGGGCCTATGCCCTCCTCTTCCGGACCTCGTACGAGCGCTACAACTCGCAGACGGGCCGCCTCGAGCTGGTCCCCAACCTGCGACACCTGAACGCGCGTGGCGAGGAGTTCCGGATCAACGCGCGAGGCTTCGTCGGCCCCGAGTTCGATCAGCAGCCGCCGGCGGGCCTCGTGCGGATCATGGCGGTGGGAGACTCGTGCACGTTCTCCGAGGGGTTCTGGCGCTTCGCGTACCCCAACATCCTCGAGCGCCAGCTCAACGCGGCGGCCGGACGCAAGCGCTTCGAGGTCATCAATGCCGGCATCGAGGGGTACAACTCCACCTTCGCGCGGGCGCGCATCGAGCAGGAGCTGATCGGCTATCGGCCGCACCTGGTGCTGCTCTACGTCGGTTGGAACGACCTCATGAAGACGGATCCGCGCAACGCGCAGGCGGTCGGCAAGTACTCGGCGCTGGCCGCCCTGATGGAGCAAAGCTACCTCGTGCGCGCCTACCGGAAGGTGATGTTCGTCTACCTGCGGCCCCTGCTGTTCCGGCCCCGGGTCGGCGTGGAGACGGAGTCGCGAACCTACGATGCGTTCGTGCCGGCGGTGTACCAGGACAACCTCCAGTCGATCGTGGCCACGCTGCGTCGACACGGCATCCAGACCGTGCTGGTGACGCGGCCGACGGTAGTCCGGCCGGACATGACCCGGGACGACCTCGACAAGCAGCACGTCTTCTTCCCGTATTTCGCCGGCACCTACAGTGTGGGCGAGTTCCTGGCTCTGCACCACGCCTACAACCGGGTCGTGCAGGCGGTGGGCGAGCGGTCCGATACGCCGGTGATCGATCTCGAGGCGGCCTTCGAGCGGCACGACAAGAACCCGCTCTTCTGGGACACGATGCATCCCAGCCGCAAGGGGCACTGCCTGGTCGCCGGCGAGCTGTACAGGCGATTGGCGCCCGGCTTCGGTCTGAACGGTGAGGTTCCGAGGGACGATGAAGCGATTTGCCGCTAAGGCCCTGCTGCTGGTCGTCTCGACGGTCTGCGCGCTGGGCCTGTCCGAGCTGATCCTGCGCGTGGTCTATCCGCAGCAGCTCGGGGTCTGGTACAGCCTACGCAATGGCATGGTCATTCATCCGCCCGGCACCCGGATCCACCTCGCCAATTTCGGGCAGACCGTGGAGTTCAACTCGCTGGGCATGCGCGACGTCGAGCACCGCCGTGTGAAGGAGCCCGGCACCTTCCGGATCCTGGTGCTGGGCGACTCCTTCATGGAGGCCCTGCAGGTGCCGCTGGAGGAATCGTTTCACCGGTTGCTGGAGCACCGGCTGCGAACGCTGACGGGACGGCCGGTCGAGGTGGTGAACGGCGCCGTCAGCGGATGGGGTACCGACGACCATCTGGAGTACCTGACCCGGTACGGCGTGAAGCTCGTGCCGGACCTCGTCCTCGACGCCATGACCCTTCACAACGATGTCTCCGACAACCTCGAGCAGCGCTATCACACCCTGGTCGACGGTCGGCTGGTCGCCCGACCGCCGACCGAGATGTCCGAGGCCGACTTTCGGCTCTTGAAGGTGAAGGATTACTTCGCGTCGCGGTCGCACCTGACGCAGCTCATGCGGAAGTACCGGCACCTTTCGGGAATGCGCCAGGCGGGCCGGCAGCTGGACGTCCACGTCCTCCGGTTGCTCGAGAAGGACGAATCCGCTTCGATGCGGAAGGGGTGGGAGCTGACGCAGGGGCTCATGCTCGGGCTCCGGGACGAGGGCGCCCGGATCAGCGCTCGGACCGCCGTGATGCTGATCCCGCTGTCCCTGCAGATCTACGGGGACGTCCGTCAGCGCTGGCTCGAGGCCAACGGCGTTGCCGCCGATCGTCTCGACCTCGAGCGGCCTCAGGATCGGATGCGGGCGATCGGCGCGGCGTTGAACGTCGAGACGGTCGACCTGTTGCCGGCCTTTCGGAAATCCTTCAAGGACAACGGCCGGAGCCTGCATCTCGTAGGCGACGGGCACTGGACTCCGGAGGGACACCGGCTCGCCGCCGCGGTCGTGGCCGACGAGCTGGTTGCACGAAAACTCCTGGTCGGAGCCACGGCGGCGGGCCGCTGACATGCGGATCTGCAAGATCTGGGACGCCGACTATCCGTGGGACATCCGCGTCGAGAAGGTGGCCGACTCGCTGGGAACGGCGGGCCATACGGTGGACCTGGTCTGCCGGAACGAGGGCCGCCGGCCCCGGGTGGAGCGCTGCGGGACGTTCACGGTCCATCGATTGCCGAGCCTGCCCCGGGCGCTCGGCCCCCTGCACGCCGTCGCGAACTTCCCGCACCCGTTCAGCCCCGTCTGGCTCCGGTCGGTGGCCAGCGTGGTGCGGAACACCCGGGCCGACCTGATCCTGGTGCGCGACATTCCCTTGGTGCTGCCCGCGGTCATGGTCGGCCGGCGCCATCGCATCCCGGTGGTGCTCGACATGGCGGAGAACTACCCGGCGATGCTCGACGACCGGCTTCGCTACACGCCGACCGGCTCGCTCGGACGCCTCGTGCGCCAGCCGGCGCTGGCCCGGGTCATCGAGCGCGCAGCGTTCCGTCTGGTCGACCATATCGTCGTGGTCGTGGAGGAGTCACGCGACCGCCTTCTCGAGGCCGGGGTGGCGCCGAGTCGGCTGAGCGTCGTGGGCAACACGCCGCGGCTGGATCGGTGGAACCCGGGCGACGTCACCGGCCGGGCGGGCTCCGGGGCGCCCGGGGTGGGGATGGTCTATCTGGGGAACCTCGACGGCAGTCGAGGGATCGATGTGGCGATCCGGGCCGTCCATCGTCTCAAGGCCTCGGACCATGCCGCCCACCTCGCCGTCATCGGTGACGGGCCGAACATCCAGGGCCTCCGCGCGCTGACCTCGGAGCTTGGCGTCGCCGACCGGGTCCGGATCACCGGGCGCCTCCCCTTCGAGGACGTGCAGACCGAGCTCGCCCGGGCCGACGTCGGGCTGATCCCGCACTACTCCACGGCGGCCTGGAACTCGACCATCCCGAACAAGCTCTTCGACTACATGATGCTGGGCCTCCCGGTCATCGTCTCCGATGCCCGTCCCACCGCTCGCGTGGTGCGCGACACCGGGTGCGGCGAGGTGTTCCACGACCGGAGCGTCGAGGATCTGGCCCGGTGCATCGTGGCCCTCGAGAGCCCGGCGCCCCGTGCGCAGCGGGGCGGCAACGGCTGTTCTGCCGTTCGCACCCGCTACAACTGGACGCACGATTCCCGGGTGCTCGTGGAGGCGATCGAGGCGGTCGCCCAGGCACGCGGCGTCGAGCTGAGACCGTGAAGACCGTCATCATCCTGTTTCCGGAGATTCTGCGGCCCCTGAAGGTGAACCACGCTCACATGTTCGAAGTGCTGTCCCGATCTTTGCGCGGCTATGTCCTGACGATGTCGTCCGGAGCCCATCGGGGAGTGCGGATCGCCGACTTCGAACTATACGCGGGCATGCTGCGGCGGGACTCGCCCCTCAACGGGTTGGCGAGGCTCGCGGTGTTCGTCGCCCTGCCCCTGTGGCAGCTGCGAGGGCGCGGCCGCATCGACGCCGTCATCACCTACGATCCCTACGGCTCCGGCCTCCCCGGCCTCATCCTCAAGGTCTTGCTCCGGACGAAGCTGATCGTGCAGGTCATGGGGGACTACCACCGGCTGGACCCCAATGACGAGCTGCTGGGCGAGTACGGCAAGCTCCGGAAGACCGGGGGGAGGCTCAAGAAGCTCCTCATGAGGACCGCGCTGCGCCTGTCCCTCGCCGGCGCCGACGCGGTCAAGGTCTTGAACCGGGACCAGGAGGCCTTCGTGCGCTCCCGCTGGCCGAAGAAGACCGTGTACCGATTCGCTGACTTTGCGGCCACGGGATTCTTCGGCTCCCTGGCGACCTTCGAGGGCGACTACCTGCTGGCGGTGGGGCACCCGTTCCACCGCAAGGGCGTCGACATCCTCATCCAGGCGTTCGCCCGGATCGCCGATCGGCACCCGCACATGAAGCTGCGGATTCTCGGCTACGCGCCGCCCGACGAGCTGGACAGCTATCGCAAGCTGGCCGATCACCATCCCCGCATCGAGTTCGTCAAGCCGGGGTGGATCGAGGAGGTCGGCGAGCAGATGCGGGGCTGTTATGCGTTCGTCCACGCGGCGCGCTCGGAGGCCATGGGCCGCGTACTGCTCGAGGCGATGGCGTGCCGGAAGGCCGTTGTGTCCACCCGGACCAACGGCGCCGCTGACTACATCGTGGACGGAAAGACCGGCCTGCTGTGCGAGATCGACGACGTCGACGGGTTTGCCGCGGCGATGGATACCCTCCTGAATGACCGCGAGCTCACACGACGCCTGGGTCACGCCGGCTTCGAGCACATGAGGCGGGAGTCCTCGGAGGAGCGCTTCGCCGAGCTCTTCTCGTCCATGGTCGATGATGTTGCCGCGCCCGGATCCACTGGTCGCTAGCACTGCTTGCCCTCTGACCGCTGGATGTGGGTGTGGTCATGGTCGGTCCAAATCGCTCTCCTGCGGCCTGGGCACGCCCTGGGGCGTGGGGGGGTCCTGGTTCGATCACGTGGTCGTTGCCGGGAAATGCGCTGACTACAAAGGCCGGCCCGCCCCTGTCTGGGAACTGACGCTGTGGTGTCCATCGAACGGTTTCAGGGCTCCGACGAGCCTCGATCCGAGTACCGTTATTGTTGATAAAGCGGCGATTTATATAACTGAACTGCGTGTAACACTAATGGGCTGGGTCGCCTTGGCACGCCGGCTGCCTAGGTGGGGCGATGCTGAACGAATTCGAATCAGCGCCGCGGCTGGTCGGGGTTAGCCCCATCCGCTCGTGAACCACTCCAGGGACGGTCAGATGAAGAGAAAGGTGAACGTAATGAGAATCGAGAGGCTGGGCGTCTGGCTGGTATTGGTGCTGATCGTGGTGGGGGTCGCCTGGGCGCTGCCGAGCCAGGCAGCGGCGGCGGAGCAGCGCTGCAATGAGCTAGGCTCCGGCTGCGTCTGCTCGGAACCCTTCAACACCGCGTCGTACGTCGGCGGCCCGGACTTCTTCAATCCAGCCGACAGCACGACCAAGCAGTGCAGCGCCGAGCCCGCGGTCATCGGCGGCGCCGTCATCCGCACGTCCGCAACGATCGTCGGCTCCAACGACGCGACGGCGCTATCGAGGTTGCCCTCCGGCCATGATGTGACGCGGTTTCTCACCGCCAACAACAACCATGAGGGCACCTTCATGGCTGGGCATGGGCTGGACGTCAGCTCCAGCTTCGTCCGTCTCGCCGCCCGCTGGTACGTCTACCATTCGCCGAACTTCGCCTTCAAGACGGATTCCGGTTCGCCGTGCCAGAACACCAAGATCATGGAGTTCAACGGCGACTCCCGGATCGACTACACGGCCGGCTTCCACACCTACAACTATCTGCAGTTCAGCCCGGCCGTCGATTGCTGCGTGACGGGCCCAGGTCCAAACTCGGGTATCGGGCCGAGTCAGATGCAGGGAAAGTGGTGGCGCTTCGAGGCGGTCCTGACGAATCGCTCGGGACCGGCCTACAAGATGATGCTGTACGGCAAGAACGTCACGGACAACTCGCCGGAGATCACCATCCTCGACCTCTCCATGAATGGTTCGGTGTCGAATCTTCGCCCGCCGATGCTGATGTCGAAGATGGTCACCAACAATCACCGGTGGTCGCCCAGCGGGTCCGGATGTGCCGGATGGCGCGGCATCTCGCACTACATGATGGCCGGGTGGACGACAAACTCCGGCCAGCGTATCGGTCCTGCGGCCGAGATCGAGTCAGGCGGTGGCGGCGGTGACGCCATGCCGCCGGCGCCGCCGTCGAACCCGACGACTCAGTAGGGCGACGACCGCATCGGGTGCGCTTCCCGGGCGCTGCCCCGCTGGTAACCCCCCCGGGCGCCGGCTTGGTCGTACCTTAGTCGTCCGGTGGGGGTACTGGGCGCTAGGGCCGAGAGATCGCAGGCTGTAGCGCGGTGCGTTGAGCCTTGGGTCGGGAGTTGCCAACGCGCCCCGCCTACAACCGCATACGCGTCACGTCGCGCGGCTGCTAATCTACGCGGGGGGTTCGCGCGACTGACAATGGACCACTGGCCCGGGGGGAGTTTGCGGCTGGACCCCTACAGGTGAGGGCCGATCGGCCGTGAGCCTGCTGCGTTTCCTCGACCGGCGGGCGTGGGTCCTGGCGGCGGTCGCCGTCGCGGTCGGGCTGGTGAGCGGGGCGGCCAGCGCAGCTTTGATTGCGCTCGTGAACACGGCTCTCGTATACCCGGCGACCGCGCGCGGGTGGTTGGCGCTGGCCTTCGTCTTTCTGCTCGGGATCAAGGTGTTGACCAACGGCTTCGCCCGCATCATGGTCAACCACTTCGCTCAGCGAATGATTGGGCGGCTGTGCACCGAACTCAGCCGCAGGATCCTGGCCACGCCCCTACGTCACCTCGAGGCAGTCGGCATTTCCCGAATCCTGAACACTCTGACCGATGACGTCATGGTACTCGGCTGGACGCTCAACAGCCTCCCGGGGCTGGCGATCAACCTGGCTGTTCTTGTCGGCTGTGCGGTCTACCTGGGTTGGCTGTCGTGGCCCATCCTCTCGGGGTCCTCTTCTTCGTCGGCCTCGGTGGTTTCGCGTACCGGCTGGCGATCGCCCGCGCCTCCTACTACCTGCGGCAGGCGCGGGACACGCGGGATACCCTCCTTCGCCACTTCCAGACGCTGGCCGAGGGCACCAAGGAGCTGAAGCTCCACGCCGGTCGGCGGCGGGCGTTCCTCACCCGGCGCATCGAGGTGACGCTGGAGGCGGTACGACGCGACGCCGTGGCCGGGCTTCGCCACCACGTCGTGGCCAGCGGGTGGAGCCAGGCGGTCTTCTACCTGCTGATGGGCGTGGTGCTCTTCGGCGCGCCTGTGCTCATGCCCATCCAGCTGGAGGCGATGACCGGCTACCTGCTGGTGATTCTCTACATGATGAACCCAGTGTGGGCGGTGATCGAGTCATGGCCCGCCCTGGTGCGTGGCCGCATCGCGGTCCAGAAGGTGCAGGAGCTCGGGCTGTCGCTGGCCGTGCCGACGGTGGCGAACGAGGCCGTTGCCGAGCCGGTGGAATTCGGCCAGCTGGACGTGGTCGGTGTGACCTTCGGGTACGGTGGCGATGCCGACGGTCCAGGGTTCACGCTGGGTCCCGATCGATCTCAGCCTGAAGCGGGGTGAGCTCGTCTTCCTGGTCGGCGGCAACGGCAGCGGGAAGTCGACCCTCGTGAAGGTGCTCACAGGCCTGTATGCGCCCACGAAGGGGACGATCGAGCTGGACGGCCGGGTCATCGACGACACGAACCGCGAGTGGTACAGCCAGCACTTCTCGGCGGTGTTCTCGGATTTCTACCTGTTCGACGACCTGCTGGGACTGGACGGCCCCGACGTCGACGCCCGGGCCGGCCGCCACTTGGTGCGCCTGGAGCTGGACCGCAAGGTGCGGGTGGAGGGAGGCGTGTTCTCCACCACGGCGCTCTCGCAGGGGCAGCGCAAGCGCCTGGCGCTGCTCGTCGCCTTCATGGAGGACCGGCCGATCTACGTCTTCGACGAGTGGGCGGCCGACCAGGACCCCCACTACCGGGAGATCTTCTACCGCGAGCTACTGCCGGAGCTGCGGGCGCAGGGCAAGACGGTCGTCGTCATCAGCCACGACGACCGCTACTACGGCCTCGCCGACCGGGTCATCCGGCTCGACTACGGCTCGATCACCGGCTGACCCGCGCGCCTCCGCCGGCCTCGAACGGCTGGAGCGAGGCCTCGAGCATCTCGCCGCGAGCATTCCAGGAGTAGCGCTCCCCCACGAGTCCGTAGGCCCGATCCGCCAGCCGCTGCGCGAGCGGCGGCTCCCGGAGCAGCTTCAGGACCTGGGCGGCGAACGCTTCGGCTCCATCGGCCATCAGCACGTGTTCGTCGGGGCGCGCGTCGAGCCCCTCCAGACTGAGCGACGTGGCGACCACCGGGCGTCGCATCGCCATCGAGGCCAGGATCTTGTTCTTCATGCCGGCCCCGGCCCGGAGAGGGCACACGAAGACCGCGGCCGACTGGACGTAGGGGCGGACATCGTCGACCCGGCCGGTCACGTGCACGCCTGGTTCCCGGGCCAGGTCACGCACGCGGGCCGCCGGATCGGAGCCGACCGCCCAGAACTCGACGTCGGGCATGGCCCGTCGGATGAGCGGGAAGATATGCTCGCAGAAGTGGACGACTGCGTCCTCGTTGGGGCCGTAGTCCATGACCCCGGTGAAGACCAGCCGGTTCCGATGCGTGGACCCGGCGCCGGGCGCGAAGTACTCGGTGTCCACCCCGTTGGGGATCGTCAGGGTGCGGTCCGTCCGCGCGGCCCGGCGCACCACGGCCTCGTCCACCGGGGAGTTCGTGATGATGAGGTCGCAGGCGGCGCCGAGGCGCCGCTCCCACCAGGCGATGCTCCGCGTCTCCAGGTACAGCGCCAGCTTCTGCGGCAGCCGCCGCTCCATCGCCAGCAGCCGGCCGTAGAGCAGGGTAGGGGAGTCGTGAAGGTCGACGACGACCGGCACCGGATGCGGCGCCACCGCGTACTGGCTCATCACGAGGCCGTCGATGAAGAGCAGGTCGGCCGGCTCCGGCCCCGCCGCTCGCCTCGCGATGAGGTCGAGCACGCCCCGGTAGTAGCCGGGGGCCCGGTGCTCCTCGAGGAAGTGCGGCGCCAGCCGGAGGCGATGCACCTGCTTGCGCCACCAGGTCGGCACCGGCGGGTCGGGCAGGACCGTCACGTCCTGGAAGACTCCGGCCGCCGCCGGATCCGTCGAGAAACTGTGGAGCCGGTCGGGGGAGGAGCACTGCGCGAGCAGGGACAGCCGATGCCGGCGGGCGAGCCCCCGGCACAGACTGAAGAGCCGCGGCGATCCTGGCATGCGTGAGGTGGCGGGGATGTTCCCCGCCATGACCAGGATGTTCAACGCCCGACTACCAGCAGATGCCCTCGTAGTGCGGGGCCATGGCGACGTTCTTGGCCCCGGCGACCAGGTCGATGACGAACTGGTCGGGCCGCATCTTGGCCAGCAGGGCCGGGATCTCCGGGGAGGCGTGGCCGATCACGAGGACCTCGGCGTGGTCGACGAGCTGCTCGGGAGTGTCGACCAGCAACGACGACAGGTGGGGCACATGCTGGTCGATGAAGCTCTTGTTGGCGCCCACGAGCCGGGTGATCGAGATGTTCTTGTCGTAGACGCGGATCGAGTAGCCCTTGCCAAGCAGCGTCTCGATCATCTCGACGAGCGGGCTCTCGCGCAGGTCGTCGGTGTCAGCCTTGAAGGTCATGCCGAGGAACCCGATGCGCTTCTTCTGCAGGAGGCCGATGCGCTGGATCGCCACGATCAGGTGCTGGGCGTTGCTGCGCAGGATGGAGCCGAGCACCGGCGTCTCCACGTCGAGGAGCTTGGCCTGGTGGGTCAGGGCCCGCAGGTCCTTGGGCAGGCACGAGCCCCCGAACGCGAACCCCGGCCGCAGGTAGGCGGCCGACAGGTTCAGCCGGGTGTCCTTGCAGAAGATCGACATCACTTCGTGGCTGTCGATCCCGAGCCGCTTGCACACGTTGCCGATCTCGTTCGCGAAGGTGATCTTGAGGGCGTGAAACGCGTTGTCGGCGTACTTCACCATCTCGGCCACCCGGAACGAGGTGCGGACCAGCGGCGCCTCCAGCTTCTCGTAGACCTTGACGAGCGGATCGGCGGGGGAGTCGGCCGCCTCGCCGATCACGATCTTGGGCGGGTGGTAGAAGTCGTGGACCGACGACCCCTCTCGCAGGAACTCGGGGTTGTAACAGATCGACCACGTGCGCCCCGCCGCCTTGCCGGAGGACTCCTCGAGGGCCGGAATGGCGACGTTCTCGGTCGTGCCGGGCAGCATCGTGCTGCGCAGGACGATCAGGTGGGGCGCGTCCTTGCGCCGTAGGCCGGCGCCGATCTCTTCGCACACGCGCCGGACGTAGCGGAGATCGAGGCTCCCGTTGGCGAGGCTCGGCGTGCCGACGCAGACCAGCGAGATGTCGGTGGCCTCGATGGCCTCGGTTGCCGACGTCGTGGCGCGCAGGGTCCCGTTGTCGTGGCCCTGCGTGATGAGTCGGTCGACCCCGGGCTCGACGATCGGGGAAATCCCCCGGTTGATGCCCTCGACCTTGTCGGCGTTGACGTCGACGGCGACGACGGTGTGTCCGTCCGAGGTCAGGCAGGCAGCCGACACGGTCCCGACGTAACCCAGGCCGAACACGCTTATACGCAATCGAGCTCCTCCTCGAGGTTTCGCCGGAAAAGATCGATGCCTGGCTGCTCGGGAGAACGACACGGAGCAGCGCACGAGGCATGTATCACGGCTCATCCAGAGTAGACTACGAGGACGTTCGGGTGCAATGACAACGCGGATCGCTCGTACTGTCGCCATTCTTGCCATCCTGGTCATCCTCATCGTCACCCTGTGGCCGGCCGAGCCGACGGGTGCGATCGACCTGGAGCAGGTGCTGTGCATTTTGTGCAGCCGGGCATCGCTCGCCGATGCGCTGGCCAACCTCGCCCTCTTCTTGCCTCTCGGCGCTGCGCTCGGAGGGCTGGGCGTCCCCCGGCGCCGCACGGTCCTCTTCGCGGCGGGCCTGTCGCTCGCTGTCGAGCTGGCGCAGTTCGCGATTCCGGGTCGCGATCCGAGCCTGAGCGACGTCATCTTCAACATCGTCGGCGCCTCGCTGGGCCGGGTCGTCGCGCGGTCCGGTCCGCCGCTGGTGCGCGCACCCACTGGCCTGGCGAGCCGGCTATCTCTGCTCGCGGCGATGGCGGCCGGTGCGGTCTTCATCCTGACCGATCTCCTCCTCAGGCCCTCGCTGCCGGAGGCCAGGTACCTCGGTGGCTCCGCCGATGTGTACGTCTCCGCCAAGCCCCTGCGGCTCGGCGGCAACACGGATCCGCGCGGGTACTTCGAGGGCCGGATCGACGACGTGCGCGTCTACACGCGTGCGCGGACCGCCGCCGAGATCGCGTCGGACATGCGCACGCCGGTCACGGCCGCCGCCCGCTCACCGGAGCTCGTGGCCGCCTACAACTTCGACGAGGGCTCCGGATTGGTGCTCACCGACGTCTCCGGCCACGGCAATACTGGACGGATCCAAGGGGCGACGTGGACCGCCGGGCGGTTCGCGGGGGCGCTGGCCTTCAACGGCGTGAGCGACGTCGTGGTGATTCCCGCTTCGCCCTCGCTCGAGCTGGTGCGCGCCATGACCCTGGAGGCGTGGATCTATCCCACGGCGGGGCCCCGCGGCCGCCGGGCCGTACTGGAGAAGGAGTACGACGACTATTTCCTGCTGGCCGGCTCCCGGGACGGTGCGCTCAGGCCCGGGGGCGGCGGCACCTTCGGCGCCTCGACGGAGCGCCTGGGGGCTCCGGCCACGGTTCCGACCCACACGTGGACGCACGTGGCCGTGACCTACGATGGGGCAGTCGCCCACCTGTACATCAACGGTGACCCGGTGGCTCGGCGCCTTCGCTGGTACCCGGGGCGCGTGACGTCGGTGACGGTGGGCGGATTGGCGATTCGGGCCGGCCTGAGCGCCGAGTCCCCACAGCTCCGCGCTCGTCTCCTTGCCGGGGCGCCGTTGACGGTGCGCGCGGTGGCCGCATCACCGATGCGCACGCGGGCGCCGCTGGTCACGCTTCACGACGAAGCTCGACACGAGATCCTGCTGCTGGCCGCAGAGGGCCACGACATCGTCGTGCGGCTTCGATCGCGAGCGGCGGCGGCCGAACTCGATGCTCCCGTCGTCCGCGCGGCCGGGCTCTTGCGCGGCGTCCGCCCCGGCGACCCGCTGGTCGTGACGGCCTGGCGGCCGGCGGGACGCTACTGTGTCGACGTCAACGGGCGCACGGCGTGCGGTCTGGGGTTCACCGTGGGAATGGGATGGGCCCTGCTCGCCTATTCTCAGATCCCGCCGGGATGGCTCCACCCGACGTTGAGTGGGCTCTGGATCGCTATGCTCGTCTTCCCGTTTGGATTCTGGCTGCGGCGCCGCTGGGAGTCGGCCCTTGGCGGAGTTCTCCTGGCGGCGGGTGCCCTGTTGCCGTGCACGCTCGGGACGCTGAGCGTCTCCTCGACGGAGATCGTGGGCGCACTGATAGGGCTGGCGGCGGGGCTGACCTCCTCCATAGCGGCAGCGCGACTCCGGCGCGGGCGCGCAAGACTTGCAGGGGCCGCGCAAGAACCGTGACTGAAAGAGTTTGCTACAGTCTATTTGTGCTTGTTAATTAAGTAGTTGAAATAGGCCTCCTCGGCGCTGCTCTTGCATTCCCGACTCGATCACGTAGCGAAGGGTGCGCCCTTTTAGGAGGTTCCATTGCCCGGCGTGTTTGGAGTTCCCTCGGACAACCAGTTCGGTGCCGCGTAGCTTCCTGAGGCGATCGGTCCAGGCGGCCCCGGGCCACTCATGAGCGCCATCGCCGGCCTCTTCCGGACCGACGGGCAGCCCGTGGCCCGCAGCGACGTCCAGCGCATGATCTCGGCCCTCGCCCACCGCGCGCCCAATGGCGCCGCGACGTGGGCGCACGAATCGGCCGCGCTCGCTCACGGCGCCTTGTGGTCGACGCCCGAGGCCTCGCGCGAGCCGCAGCCGCTCATGGTGGGCTCGTGCGTGATCACTGCCGACGTCCGCCTCGACAACCGGGGAGAGCTGGTGGCGGCGTTCGGCACCGACCGCACCATCGGCGACGCCGAGCTGATCCTCCGCGCCTACGAGCGCTGGGGCGAGGCATGCGTGCCGAAGCTCCTCGGCGACTTTGCCTTCGTCATCTGGGACGGCGCCAACCGGCAGCTGTTCTGCGCCCGCGATCACATTGGCGCCAAGCCGTTCTACTACCACCACGCGCCGGCTGCGGTGCTGTTCGCCTCGGAGATCAAGGCGCTGCTGACGAACCCGCTGGTGCCGTACAGCATCAACCCCGGGCGGGTGGCCGACTATCTGGTCGGGCTCTTCGACGACCAGGCGGTCACGTTCTATCGCGGCATCTACCGGCTCCCGGCCGGCCACACGATGACGGTGAGCCGGGATGGAACGCGGATTCGCCCGTACTGGTCGCTCGACCACGTCCAGGAGATCCGCCTGGCCTCCGACGAGGCGTACGAGGAGGCGCTCCGGGACTGCTTCGCGGCGGCCGTCAAGAGCCGGCTGCGCAGCCGCCGGCCCGTCGGCAGCCTGCTGAGCGGTGGCCTCGACACCGCGTCCATTGTGGCCACGGCCCGGAGTCTTCGGGGGCCCGAGGACGGTGTCCTCGATGTCTTCACGGCGATCTTTCCAAGGCTTCCGGCCACTGACCGGGGGAAGATCGACGAGCGGGCTTTCGTGGACGCCCTGGTCGCCCAGGGCGGGCTGAGGGCCCACTACGTGCGGGGTGACCTGCTCAGCCCCCTCGGTGAAGTCGACCGCGCTCTGTGGCACCTGGACGAGGCCTTTGCCGCGCCCAACCTTTACTTACAGTGGGCCCTCTACGAGGCGGCGCGTCACCAGGGGGTGGGTGTCCTGCTCGACGGCATTGACGGCGAGGCCACGGTGTCTCACGGCCTCGAGCGGCTGGCCGGGCTGGCGCGCCGGGGCAGGCTGCTGGCGCTCGGTCAAGAGTTGCGGGAGTTCTCCCGATGCCATGGCGTCGGGGTCTCGAGCCTGTTCTGGCGGTTGGCCGCCCAGCCCCTCATGCCGTTCTCCATGCGGCGGGCAGTGAGGCGGTTGCGGCGGCGAGAGCCCGCCTGGCAGGCCCAATCCATCATCAGGCCGGAATTTGCCCGCCGGACGGGGGTCGCCGAGCGCATGGAGGCCTTCGAGCAGGGCCATGCGCGGCCCGCCGGATCCCCCCGTGCGGCGCACCGGCGTGCGATGGAGTCCGGCCTCATCCCCTACACGCTGGAGGTGGCTGACAAGGCGGCCGCGGCGTTCGGCCTCGAGCCCCGCTATCCGTTGTTCGACCGTCGCTTGTTGGAGCTCTGCCTGGCGCTGCCGGTTGACCAGGAGCTGCGGGGGGGATGGAGCCGCTCGGTGATGCGTCGGGCCATGAAGGGACTCGTGCCCGGCGAGATCCGCTGGCGCGCCGACAAGGCGAACCCGGTGCCCAAGTTCACCCACCGGGTCCAGCCCGCGGACCGGCGCCTCGTGAACGAAGTCCTCGATCAGCCCGAGGTCATCGCGGAGTACGTGGACGTCGCGGCCCTGCGAAAGGCCTACGGTCGTTACGCGATGCAGGCGGGTTCGGAGGCCGACGCCCTGACCGTCCACTCCGCCGTCGTCCTGGCGCTCTGGCTCCAGCGGGCAAAGCTCACCGGCTGACGGAGTCTCCAAGAGCCTTCACCGCTACCGGGGGAACTGCGAGCCGCCTCCGAGCTGGTCGTGCTCGCAGGCGGCTCGCCGGATCGAGCGCTACTTCCGCTTGCGCTCCTTCTTGACGTAGGACTCGTAGTAGCGGCGGTAGTAGTTCTTCAGCGAGGTCGGGGGCACCTGGTTCAGGACGACACCCAGCACCCGGGCGCCAGCACCCTCCAGCAGGGCCTTGGAGCGCTCCAGGTCGCGGAACCCGGTCGAGCTGGCCCGGGCCACCAGGATGACGCCGTCCACGGCCCCGGCGAGCAGCAGGTTGTCGGGCACCAGGAGGACCGGCGACGAGTCGCAGATGACGAAGTCGGCGCGGGTCCGCATGTCGCTGATGAGATCGCGGAGGCGGTGGCCACCGAGCATCCCGCGGGCGCGTGGCTGGAACGACTCGCCACGCTGGGCGAGCCACAGCCCCTCGTTGTTGACGGGCATCAGGGCCGGCTCGCTCGGCTGCTCGGCCTCGAGCGTCTCCACGAGCCCCTTGCTGCTCTTGATCTTTGTCACCCGATGCAGGGTCGGACGAAGGAAGTCGGTGTCGGCCAGCACCACCCGTCGGCCCACTTCGTTGAGCGCGAAGCCGAGGTTCACGACGACCGTCGACTTGCCTTCCTCGGCGAATGCGCTCGTCACCAGCAGGCTGCGAAGCGGCTCACCGCGCATGCCCAGCTCGATACCCACTCGCAGTGCCCGGAACGCCTCGGTGAACATCAACTGCTCGCCCGGCTCGGGGCCGGTGTCGGCGACACTGCCGGCGAAGACGGCCTGACCGGCGCGCACCCGCGGGATGAGGGCCAGCACCGGCAGACCGGTCGCCGCCTGCACGTCGTCCTCGTTCTCGATCGTCCGGTTCCGCCACTCCGCCGCGGCCGGGGCACCGATGCCCACGACCAGGGCGATGCCGAAGGTGGCGACGAAGGCCAGCATCCGCTTCTGGTTCGGCGCCGGGACCGGATACGAGGCGGGGTCGATGACCTTCACGACCTTCATCTCGCCCTGCTCCCGGATACGCGCCGCCGTCAGCTTGTCGGACAGCATTGCGTGCAGGCTGCGCTGGCTTTCGACGTCGCGGGTCAACCGCGCGTACTCAGCTTCGCCGCCGGACAACCCCTTCAAGCTCTGCCGCAGCCCCTCCGCCTGTCGGCGCAACGCCTCCTCGCGGGCCGCCGACGACTGATACGTCGCCTCGAGCGCGATCAGCTGCTCGGCGAAGTTCACGCGCTCGGCCGCGGGGACCGAGGAAGTCGCCGAAGGCGCCGAGGCGACCGTGTCCTTGAGGGCACCGCCCAGCACTTGCATCAGCTCGTCGATGCGCGTCTTGACCACCCGGATCCGCGGGTGCTCCTCGGTGTACCGCTGCCGGAGCTCGAGGAGCGAGGCCTCGAGCTGCGTGAGCTGGACCCGAAGCCGCTCGACCTCGGGGGAGTTGACGCGCATCGCCGCCATCACCTTCGGGTCCGTCGACCGCTTCTGACCGTCGACCTTCTCGCGCAGGCCCTCGAGCCGCGCGTGGAGGATTCGCTGGCTGGTCACGAGCTCGGCGAGGGCCGTCTCGGTCTGGCCCAGTCGGTCGATGGTGGCCTTGGACTGATCAGGGAGCCGCAGGCCGCCGTGGGAGGCGACGAAGCCCTGCAGCGCCTGCTCGCTGGTGTTCATCGTACGCTTGACGTCGGTCAGCTGCTGCTCGAGGAACTCGCGCGTCACCCGGGCGTCGTCAATGTTGAACGTGCGCGTCCGGGCCATGAGGGCCTCGATGTACGTCTGCACGATGTCGACGGCCGCCTGGGGCTTGGAGGCCTCCGCCGAGATGGTGATGATGCCGCTCTTGTCTATCCACGGCGTGAACGTCACCCGCGCCCGCTGCAGTTCGGCCAGGGCCCGCCGGTTCGCGGTCGTGACGGGTGGCTCGATGCCGCGCCAGCGCAGGAAGGCGTTGTAGAGCGACTGTGCGTAGTCAGCATGGTAGGACGTCTCGAGGAGCTCCTGCAGCGAGGCGCTGGGCAGGCTCTCCACGACCGTCTCGGCCAGGCTGCGAGAGTTCAGGATGGCCAGCTGGACTGGGAACGGCCGGCCACCCGACGGGTCCTGAAAGACGACGCGAGTGGTGGGCTGGGCCTCGAGGAGCAGCACCGCCGACGAACGGAAGCGCGGCGGTTCCTGGGAGGCGTAGTGGCCCAACGGGATCAGCAACCCCATGGCCACCAGGGTGGTGATCACCGCGAGTCGTTTGCGCCGACGCACGACTCCGCGCCCGATTCGTTCGACGATCGCCCAGGCTTCCATGAGCTTCGCGCCCTCTCAGACTGCGGTAAACGCCGGGATTCCGGCAATCGACATTAACGAGAAACTCAGCGGGCCCCTCGCGCGAACAAAACCACTTGCAGGGTGCTCAGGAGAATGACCAGGTCGAGCAGGGGCGAGAGATTCTTGATGTAGTACAGGTCGTACTGCAGCTTCTCCATCGAGTCCTCGACTGACGCCGCGTAACGGTGGCGCACCTGGGCCCAGCCGGTGATGCCCGGCTTCACGGAGTGGCGGCCCATGTAGAAGGGGATCTCGCGCTGCAGGGTGCCCACGAACTCCGGCCGCTCGGGACGCGGGCCGACGAAGCTCATGTCGCCGACGAGCACGTTCCAGAACTGCGGGCAGCTCGTCGAGGCGAGTCCGACGGATCCAGCGACCCACCCGGGTCACGCGGGGGTCCCCGGCCGTCGCCCACACCGCGCCGTTGCGCTCGGCGTCGACGGACATCGACCGGAACTTGTTGAGGACGAAGATGCGGCCCCGCTCGCCCACGCGCTTCTGGCGGAACAGCATCGGCCCCTTGGAGTCGAGCTTGACCGCGAGGGCGACCAGCGCCATCACCGGCAGGGACAGGCTGAGCCCGATCAGGGCCAGGCCGATGTCCATGGTGCGCTTGACCATGCGCGTCGTCTCGGTCTTCACGAAGCCGTCGGAGAAGATCAGCCAGCTCGGCCGCAGGTTCGCGACCAGGATCTTCCCGGTCTGCTTCTCGTAGAACGTCGGCCACTCCTCGACGTTGATGCCGCGCAGCCGGCACTCCAGCAGCTCCTCGGCGGGCAGCGCGCGCCGCATCTCGGTCAGCGCGACGAGGATCAGGTCGGGGCGTAACTCGTCAGCGAGACTCAGGAGATCCTTGGTCTTGCCGAGCAGCTCGAAGCCAGCCGGGACGCGATCAGCGGCGTCGGGGGTGTCCTCGAGGAACCCCAGGATCGTGAACGGTCGCGTACCACTGAACTGGAGCTCGGGCAGGACCGCGACCGAGCGGCCCACGCCCAGGACCAGGACCCGGTGATTCATCCGCCGCTTCGGTCCGAGCGCGATCCACGCCGAGCGCGAGCCGAGCAGCCCGAGCACGATGACGCCGAAGACGTGGATGAAGGCCAGCCGGCCTAGCCGGACCGGCGGCACGGAGAAGCCGATCGCCGCCGTCATCGTGGCCGACGCCGCCAGCGCGACCAGCAGCCGCGAGGCGAGCTCGACCCACCGGATCCGGAAATCGACCTTGTAGAGGTCGGCCAGGTACAGGGCCAGCAGCGTCACGCCGGCGACGATGACGGCCTTCAACCAGAGCGCCCCGTCAGGGCTCCAGTAGCCGAGATGCCGCGCGGAGGTCACCGACAGGGTGAGGATGGCGAGATCGGTGGCGATCATGGCGAACACGATCGAGGGTACATAGTGCCGGTAGAGTCGGAGCATGGGCGCGCCGCTGTAAAGGCAAGTGCCGTACCGAATCTCAGCCTCTCCTAAGCCGTTGTTTCTTAAGGCGTGACAGGAAGGCTGCAGACGACACCGACGCGCAAAAAGTTGTGTCCGACGCATTAAAGTCCAGAAATCCACCACTTAGATGAGGGGAGGGGCGCACGATTTGCGTGCCTGCCAGACGAGCGTGGAAAGGATGTCGCATCGACGGGTGACGAAATGCTCGGAAGCGACGCGCGCTCCCCTCACCCTCGGGTGCGGGCGTCCGTGATCAATACCCGTATAGGGTATTTCTGCCTCGACAACGTAGCCCTATCCATGGTGTTTTTTGTTTCTTGGCCCTCGTACATATGGTATTGATACCCTCGGCACGCAGGGCGGGCCGGGCAGGCACCTCACTATCGGGAGGAGGAGATATGGCGAAGGCGAAGAAGGCATTTGGGGGGTATTCGATCAGCTTCAAGGGCGCCAAGGACAGCCTCGAGTCGGTTTTCGGTAGCTCGCCGATCGGGCCTTCGGACATGACCAAGAAGCTCTGGGCCTACGTGAAGCGGAAGAAGCTCGCCGGCAAGCGCTGAGTTCCTTCGGAGGGGGCCCTAGGCGGCCCCCTCCATCTGCTCCCCGACTGTCGCCTGAACATCCCAGCCTCCTCGACCTTCCCGGTGACGTCCGTGCGACGACGGTGAGGATCCGTGCGCGCAATTGTTGCGGAGGAGCGTTGTCGAGGGGGCGCTCTGTCGTCGAAGAGGCGTTCTAGAAGTTGAAGCGGAACGCGGCCTGAACGCGGTTCTCGGCGTAGTTGCGGTTGTCGAAATCGCTGAGGCCGGTCGTGCTGGCACTGTCGCTGCCGACGGTTTTGTGCTCGAAGTAGGAGTAGTTGAGGTCCAGCAGCAGCCAGCGCAGGATGCGCCAGGACACCAGGAGCGATCCACCCCAGTTCTTGGTGTCATCGTCCCCCGTCGAGGAGGTTCCCCCGATACCCGTGAACTTGTTCCTGCGGTAGGAGCCGGACACGGTCGCGGTCACCGCGGGGGTGAAGCGATAGGTCACGGCGGCCATCACGGCCTCGGTCTCGACGACGCCGAAGTTGTCGCCGCCGTCGGCGAACGTCTCGGAGAAGCCCTTTTCCCCGGTCAGTGTGACTGTGGTACGGGCGAACTGGTAGGTCAGGCTCGAGGCCGAGAAGAACTTGGGCCCGGTGTTGATCCCGCCGTCCGCGGAGAGCGCGGTCACGCCCGCGCTACCGTTGAGCGTCAGCCGTCCCGGCAGCGTGTAGCTCGTGAATAGTGAGGCGGTCCACAACTGATAGTCAGTGTCGCCGCTGGTGTCGCTCGTGGTGTTGCGGAACGCGTAGCTCCCCTTCAGGCCGACCGTAGTCAGGGCGGAGATGAGGCGGCTGCCCGCGACCGTGAACTGATGTCCGCTCACCGTGAACTCCGAGCCGGCGGTCGTCGACTGGCTGCCCGTGCCGGTGTTCGTGCCTTCCGTCGAGGTGGTGTTGATGTAGTCGTAGCCGCCCGACACGACGTTCGTCTGGTAGATCGGCAGGGACGCACCGGCGGCGACCGCGTGGGTCGTCGTCTTGGCTCCATCCTCGTCCGAGAAGTTGATGAGCTGGTACGACTGCTTGGTCGTGACGAGGTCGATGAGGTACTCCGACGTGGCCGAGAACGTGTTGCTGGAAAACGAGCGCCGTCCCTGCCGCAGACCCAGCCGGTCGGCTTCACCCGGCTGGTCGCTGTTGATGTACGAGTCGGCGAGCGTTACCTGCCAGCGCGGATTCACCTGATACACGACTTGCCCCAGGACCGAGTGGAAGAGCGACACGTCCTGGGTGGCGGTGTCGTAGGCGGGCGAGAAGGTGTACGCGATGAGGCCCTTGATCAGCGGGCTGTTGATGCCGAGCCGGAAGCCGGGCGACACCGTCGAGCGGAAGTTCTCCTCCTTGTTGGTCTTGGTCAGATTGAAGTTGTCCGTGTATTCCTCCAGCACCGTCAACTGCGGCTCGAACTGCAGCGTCGCGGTCGGGGTCGGGCCGGTGCCCGGGGCGACGACCAGTCGCTGCGGCGCCGAGGGCAGGGTCGACGGCGGCCCCGCCGGCTGCACGTCCGGGATGACCGGGACCAGCACCGGGACGGGTGTTGGCGGCGGCGTCCCCGGCGCGACAGGCTGCTCTCCGGGGGCAGGGGGCTGTCCGGGGAACGGCTGGGTCGGTAGCGGCGGCTGGCCGTAGCTGGGTTGGGGACCAAGGCCCGGCGGTTGACCGAACCCGGGTAGTGGAGTGTAGATCGGTGCCTGACCAGCGCTCGGTGGGGTACCGATCAGAGGCAGTTGAGTAGACGCCGGCGGTTGGGCGGGCTCCTGGGCAAAGACCGGATGACACGGACCGGCGACCAGGAGAAGGAGGGCCCCTCCGAGCAATCCACTCTTTCCCGCGCGGCGGGGCATCGCTTCTACCAGCGTCCGGCCCCTACTAGAAGAGCCTCTGCGGAACGACGACGATGTCGCCGGGTTTCAGGAGCAGATCCTTGGATTCGGGATCGCTCATGATGTCGTTGACGTTGATGCGCAGGACTTCCTTCTTGGTGCCCTCGCCCCGCGTGACCGTCACCCTTCGCGGCGAGGCCAGCGGCGTGAAGCCTCCGGCGGTCGCGATCGCCGTGGTCACCGTGAGATCCCGGGTGTATTTGACCTGTCCGGGAGTCTTGACCTCACCCTGGACGTACACGACACCCGCCACCGGCACGACCACGGTGTCACCCGGCTGCAGGCGCAGGTTCTGCGCCATGTTGCCCCGCTGCAGCATGTCCTGCAGGTTGATGGGAATGCGCGTCTGGCCACGCTGCACGAAGGCGCCCTCGAGATCCGCGGTGGGAGCCGGCCCGCCGACGGACGACAGCGCCTGCAGCACCGTCAGCTCCTGGGTAAGCTGCAGGGGCCCCGGTCGCACGACCCCGCCGATGAAGTACACCGGGCGGCTGCGAATCTCGCGGACGCTCACGGTCACCTGCGCGCCTCGAACGGTACGGCCGTAGGCCGTGGTCAGACGCGCGGCGAGCTCGCCGACGGTCAATCCCCCGGCCTCGGTCTCACCGACCAGCGGTAGCGAGATCTTGCCATCCGGCCTCACGCTGACGACCTGATCGAGGTCCTTCTGGTCCCACACCGAGATCGCGAGAACGTCGTCGGGGCCGATGCGGTAGTCCGGCTGAGCGGTGGCCGTGGGGCCGCCCACGGCGAAGCCGCCGGCCACCACCAGGAGCGAGATGAGGGATCGCCACGCCCTCATCGCGTCAGCAACGGGCCGATTCGAGCGAGCCGTTGAAGTTGTTCATAGGTCGGGATTCTAGCTGTGTACCGAGAAGCTACTCAAGTATTTCGAGGCCATCGTCGCCGGGGAACGCCGCCGCCACGACGGAGAGTACCGGGGCTCCCGAGTCCACCACCGCTCGCGCCGGCGGCCATGGGTGGACTAGTTGAGCGTGGCTGGAGGCGCGCCACGCCCGGCACGGCGCGCGGGTGGCCGGCGTGGCGTGGCGCGGGGACGGTAAGGCTCGCGGGGCTGCTCGAGGCCGGCCTCGACGAAACCGAACCGCAGCAACCGCTTGGCGTCCAGGAACGACGTGGCGCGCGTGCGGGCGCCGAGGACGATCATCAGGAACTGCTGGCCATTGCGCCAGGCCGAGACCGCCAGGTTGTAGCCGGCTTCGTTCGTGAAGCCCGTCTTGAGCGCCTGCACGCCCCCAGGATCGCTGAAGAGGGGAATGTGCCGCGCGTAGACGCGTCCGTTGTAGACGAAGGTCTGGCCGCCGAGCAGCGGCCGCGAGGCCGGATAGTCGGCGAGGAGCCGGGCGGTGAGGTGCGCGAGGTCGCGCGCGGTCGAGCGCTGGGCGGGATCCGGGAGGCCGTGCGGATTCGCGAAGCGCGTATCGGTCAGCCCGAGCTGCTGCGCGCGCTCGTTCATGGTCACCACGAAGGTTGCCTCGTCGCCGCCGAGGCGCTCGGCGAGCGCGGTGGCGGCGTCGTTGGCGGAGGCGATGGCCACTCCCTCCAGGAGCACATGCAGCGGCACCTGGTCGCCGGCCCGCAGCCCCATCCGATAGCGTGCCGTGTGCGCCGCGTGCGGGCTGATCCTGACGAGCTCGTCCGGGTCGATCTGGTTGGCCTCGATCGCCTCGCAGGCCAGGTACAGGGTCATGAGCTTCACGAGACTGGCGGGCGCGCGCTCGACCCCGGCGTTCTTGGCGTAGATCGTCCGGCCCTCTGGATCGAGAAGCAGGACCGCCTCGGCGCTGAGCACCGGCGGGCGCCCGGTGGTCTGGGCGACAGCGGCGGGGACGAACGCGACGATCGTCACGGACAGGATCAGCAACAGACGAGTCGCGTACACTGCGCCCATTCTAGCTAGCCGTCTCGGCGGCCAGCAAGCCAAAAGCCTCAACGAACCGCTTGCTTGAGCTCCTTGGAGGGCTTGAAGCGAGGCACGCGGCCGCCCACCGTCGCCGGCTGACCCGTGCGGGGGTTGCGAATGGTGCGAGGGCGCCGGCGGGCGACGGAAAAAGCCCCGAATCCGACCAGCGTCACGGTGTCGCCGCGCCTGAGCGCGGCCCGCACTCCGCCCAGCATCGCGCGGAGCGCCCGATCAGTGGTGGCGCGGGGCCAGCCGGACGCGTCCGACATGCGGTTCACGAGCTGAGCCCGGGTCACGCTACATCCCGAAGACGGTACGGGCCTCGTCCATCACGGCCTCGGTGACGGAGGCATGCCCCTTGTCCTCCGCGAAGCGCTCGATCGAGCGCTTCGCCATCGGACGGATGAAGGAGGGAATCCGGTCGAGCCGCGCCAGTGCCTCCGGCGTCCAGGCCACCCCGCTCGGCGGCGCCGCGGCCTGCGAGGTCTCTCCGAGCGCCGCCGCGAACGGGCAGCCCGATCCCGGTGCGTCGCTGGCGCCGCCGGCTCCCTCGAAGGCGTTAGGCCGGGCCCCGGCCATCGTGGAGCGCAGGTTCTCGAACGGTTCCGGCGGCACCGTGCGTCCACCCACCTTGACGCCGAGACTGCGGACCATCTGCGTCTCGAACGGGTTGGTCAGCATCGCCACGCGGAAGCCGCACTCCGGGCAGCGGAACGTCACCGTGAGCGAGCCCTCGTCGGGTCCCTCGGTGCCGTGCAGCTTCATCGGCTGATCACAATCGAGACAGAGAAACTTCATGGCCCGCGCATTCTATCATCGCGGCCGGGGCGGCGGCCGGGCCGCAGGCGTGGCCACGCGGCGAGCGCCGCAGGCGTTTGCATGACGAGCACCGCGGCGATGGGAAGGCCAGGGTCGGCCACCGCCCAGTCAGCGCGCTGCGCACGGCCACCGCTGAGAAGAAGATGTAGGCGGCGAACCGCGCCCGCGCGTGCCGGCGCCCCAGGAGCCACGCCGTGAGGACGCCCGCCGCGGCGGCGAGCCAGGCGCCCCGGGTACCGAGCGCAACGGCGCCATACACGAGACAGGCGAGCGGCAACAGCGTGACGACGACCCGGGAGGCCATCGCCCGGATGGTACAATGACGCGTCGTCGGGACCCGCCGTGACCGCCGGGGTAGCTCAGAGGCAGAGCAACTGATTCGTAATCAGTAGGTCGCGGGTTCAACTCCCGCCCCCGGCTCCAGTAACGACAGCCTCCGAACCGCGACCATTCCTCCTCGGTGACCGGACCAAGGGTCTGGCACGTGAGGGCCCGACCCGTTCGCTGGCCATTTCCCCGACGAACGTAAGGCGCCGCATGCAGTAGAATCAGCGGGATGAAGCGCGTGCTCATCGTGGATGACGAACCCGAGTTGACGGACGTCGTGCGGGAATGCCTGCAGGACGGCTACGAGGTCGAGGTGGCCAACTCGGGGACGGCCGCACTCCTGGCTGCTCGGCGGCAGCGGCCCGACGTCGTCTTCCTCGACATCAACATGCCCGGCCCGAGCGGGGTCGACGTGTTGAAGGATCTCCGGCGGGCCGACCCCACCATCCAGGTGATCATGGTCACCGTCAACACCGAGGTGTCGGTGGTGGAGGAGTGTCTGCGCGAGGGCGCTTTCGCCTACGTCCCCAAGCCGTTCGATCTCAAGTACGTCGAGCACATGGCCGCCCTGGCGACCGAGCTCAGCACCGGGGGCCGCACGCCCGCCTAGCATCCCGCGCGAAACGCTTCGGGGGACACCGTCCGGTTCGGTACGATGGTCGCCCAGACATATATGGTGTCCGCGTCCGAGACGCTCCCGGCTCCCTCCTCCCGTCGCCGCGTCGTCGCCATCGCCCGCAACACGTTCCGCGAGGCCGTGCGCGACCGCGTTCTTTACAACCTCGTCCTGTTCGTGCTGCTGCTGAGCGTCGGCGCGATCTTCCTCGGCGCCGCCTCGGCCTCCCAGGACGCCAAGATCGTCGTGGATCTCGGACTCAGCGCCACGCTGCTGTTCGGCGCCTTCATCGCGATCTTCGTCGGCGTCGGCCTCGTGTGGAAGGAGATCGAGCGGCGTACGGTCTTCGCCATCTTCGCCAAGCCGGTCGGACGGGGCGAGTTCCTGCTCGGCAAGTATCTCGGGCTGTGCGTCACGCTGGCCGTCAACGTGGCCGTGATGGGGGTCGGCGTGACGCTCGTGCTAGTTTACGTCGTGCAGGGGACGACACCGCTGCTGCTGGCCCTGTGGCCGACCGCGGCGCTGATCTACCTCGAGCTGACCATCCTCACGGCGGTCGCGCTGCTGTTCTCCTCGTTCTCGTCGCCGATCTTCGCCGTGTTCGGCTCGCTCGCTGTCTTCGTCATTGGCCACTTCACCGCCGATCTCAAGGGCTTCGCCGCCCTCTTCGACGCCGTCGCCGCCCGGGGCGGGCTGACCGTGCTCTATTACGCGCTGCCGAACCTGTCCACCTTCAGCCAGATCACGCCGGCCGCGTACGGGCTGGTGCCGCCGCCCGGGTATCTCGCCGCCGCCCTGGCCTACGCGGTGGCCTGGGACGTGGCGCTGCTGGCGGGGGCGATGCTGCTCTTCGCGCGGCGGGACTTCAAGTGAAGCGGACCCTGGCGCTCACGCTCGTGCTCGTGCTCGCCTTCGGCGTGAGCGTGGCGATTGCCCACGTGCTCGACGCCGGGCGGCCCGCGCTGCGGGCGACCTTCGCCGACGAGGCACCCTACCTGGCCCCCGAGACCGCCCGTCGCCTCGCGCTCGGCTTCGGCGGGCTGGCCGCCGACTGGTACTGGCTCAACGCGTTACAGTACGTCGGGCGGAAGATCCAGGAGCAGGCGCACACGAGCCGGCTCGACTACGAGCAGGCGGTGGAGCTCGACCGCATCAAGGCCGTGAACCCCCGCGTGCTCGTCGGCCTGTTCGACATGATCACCACGCTCGACCCCCGTTTCACCGCGGTATACGAGTTCGCGGCGGTCGTGCTGCCGGCGGTCGACCCATCGGCCGCGGTGGCCCTCCTGGAGAAGGGGATCCAGGCCAATCCCGAACAGTGGTACCTGCACCAGCAGCTCGCCTACATCTTCTGGCAACGGGGCGACAACATGGCCGCCGCCGACGCGTTCCGGCGAGGGGCGCGCATGACGACCGCCCGCTGGATGGAGTACATGGCCGAGCGGCTGGAGCGTCAGGGCGACGACCCCAACGTGGCCCGCGCGATGTACACGCGCATGTACGAGCAGGCCCAGGACGAGCAGGTCAAGCAGTGGGCGCTCAAGCGACTCATGGAGCTGCGGTCGCTGCAGGAGCGCGACGTGATCCGCCGGGTGCTGAGCGACTTCGTGGCAAGCAATGCGCGATGCCCGCGGGCGTGGACCGACGTGGCGCCCGCGCTGCAGGCGGCCGGGCTTACCGTCCACCCCCAGGGGCCGCCGCTCGATCCCGCCGGCACGCCCTACCTGCTCGTGATCGGCCCACTCGGCTGCGACGTGAGCCTCCACCGATCGTCCACGGTGCCGCGCGGATGAACGCGATCGAGCTCCAGGGCCTGACCAAGGACTACCCGACCGGCTTCCTGCACCTGCGCCGGACCCGGGTCCTCGACGGCCTCTCGCTCACCGTGCAGCGAGGCGAGATCTTCGGCTTCCTCGGTGGCAACGGCGCCGGCAAGACGACGACGATCAAGATCCTCATGCGATTGATGGCACCGACCGCGGGGCGGGCGCGCCTGCTCGGCCACGACGCGGGCGACGTGACCGTGCACGCGCGCGTCGGGTACCTGCCGGAGGCGCCGTACTTCTACGACTACCTGACGGCGCGCGAGCTGCTCCAGTACTGCGCGGAGCTGTTTGGATACCCGCGACCGGCGCGGCGTGCGCGCGCGGCCGATCTCCTGCAGCGCGTCGGCCTCGACGAGTCGGCCTGGGACCGCCAGCTCCGGAAGTTCTCCAAGGGCATGCTGCAGCGGGTGGGGCTGGCCCAGGCCCTTGTCAACGATCCCGAGCTGGTGGTGCTCGACGAGCCCATGAGCGGGCTCGACCCGATCGGCCGCCGCCAGGTGCGTGACCTCATCGCCACCCTCCGCGCGACCGGCGTGACGGTCTTCTTCTCCTCGCACATCATCGCGGACATCGAGGTGCTATGTGATCGGGTGGCCATTCTCCACCGCGGCCGGCTCCAGCACCTGGGCCGGCTCGACGAGCTGCGCCAGCACGCCAACACGCCCGGTCACCTGGAGGTCACCGTCGTCGGCGCCACGGTCGCCGCGCTGGAGGATGCGCTCCACAAGGTCGAGGGCGCCCGGGTGACCGCGTCGCCCACCGGCGCCCGCATCGACGTGCCGACCGAGCAGCACGTCGACGCCGCGCTGGCCGCCGTCCGCGACTGCGGCGCTCGCCTGGTCAGCGTGCAGCCGGTCCGGCAATCGCTCGAGGACCTGTTCGTGGTCGAGGGGCCGCGCGCGCTCCACGCCGACTGACGGGAACCTTGACCTCCGAGGCGACGGACCCGTAAGGTCGTAGGATGGTCGATACCGGACGCCACCGGCTCCTCATCGTTGACGATGAGCCGCTCATCCTGGAAGTCCTCACCGAGCACTTCAAGGGCGAGTACGACGTCGAGACGGCGCTCAACGGCGCCGACGCGCTCGGCGCCATCCTGCGCGCACGCCCCGACGTGGTCATGCTCGACATCAACATGCCGCGCATGAACGGCGTCGAGGTGCTCAAGGACATCAAGCAGATCGACGACTCGATCGCGGTCATCATGGTCACCGCCAACGAGCAGGTGGCGATGGCCGCCGAGGCCCTGCGCAACGGCGCCTTCGGCTACGTCCCCAAGCCGTTCGACTTCCGCTACCTCGACCACATGCTGGCCACCATCATCGACCACCTGCCGCGCACGAGGTAACCCGCCGCCGTACCGTCCGCGTAGCTTTTTCACTCACGCGCGGGCGGTGGCACCCGCCTTGCTGCCTCCCTCCGCCCAGGAGGGCAAAGCCGATGGTAACCGTGGTTTTCCTGCTCCTTGGTCTGCTCGTGATCGTGGGAGTCGGGGTGAAGCTCTACGATCGCAAGCGCAAGCACGAGGCCGACGGCGTTCACGTACAGGCCCAGGTCTCCGACGCGCTGCTGCGAGATCCGAACCTCTTCAGCCTCGCGGTTACCCCCACGGCCTACGTGCCATGGTGGTCCGGGACCCCGGTCACACTGGAGGTAGTCGGGCGTGTGCCCACGTCCGACTCCCGTGATCGGGTCCTGCAGATGGTCGAGCAGGAGGCCCGCCAGGTGCGCCCCGATGTGGTGCTGGTCGACCGCCTCCAGGTCGAACCGATGGCGGGGATCCGCGCGGCCTGAGGGGCGCCGCCGCCCCGCTTTGCTAGGATAGCGTCCGCGCCGGCGGCGTGGCGGGAGCGCTTGCCGCGGCCGTCGGCGCGGATGCCATGGACGACTTCCAGCGCTGGTGCGATCGGGCCCGCGCCCGGGTAGTCGGGGGCCGCTTTCCCGAGGCCGAGACGGCGTTTCGCGAAGCGTTGCGCCGGCGGCCCGATGACGCACGCGTCTCGGCGGAGCTGGCCGGGGTGCTGCGCCGGCTGCGCCGGCCGGGCGAGGCCGAGGTGCTGCTGCGCGAGGCGTTGGTGCGCGCGCCCGACATCGCCTCGACCCACGCCGATCTGGGCGCGGTGCTCTTCGAGCAGGATCGCTTTCCGGACGCTGCCGAGGCGTATCGCGCGGCGATCCGTCTCCGCCCCGACTTCGCCAAGGCCCACCTGGCTCTCGGCCTGGCTCTCGAGGGCGCCGGCGACTTCGCCGCCGCCGCGGCCTCCCTGCACGACGCCCTCCGGCTGAAACCCGGCGATGCCATCGTCGCCGGCAACCTGGCCCGCGTCCTCCGGCGGCTCCGCCGTCCGGATGAGGCGGCCTCGACGATTCGGGACGCGCTGGAGATTGGCCCCCGCCTCCCCGACCCCGCGCTCCTGCTCGAGCTGGCCGGGGCCCAGCTCGAGCAGAGACAGCACGCTGAGGCGGCGGCGACGTTTCGTGCCGTGATCGAGCTGCGGCCGCACGCCGCGCGAGCACATCTTGGCCTCGGCCTGGCCCTGGAGCGTCTGGGCCGCGCCGCCCAGGCGACGCCGGCCTTGCGCGTGGCCCTGCGGCGACGGCCGAACGATCCTGCCCTCCGGCAGGCGCTCGCCCTGAACCTGAAGCGGCGCCGCCGGTATGGCGAGGCGGCGGCGGCCTTCCGGGAGGCGGTCCGGCTTTCGCCCACCGAGGCGCGGGCCCACTACTACCTTGGCATCGTGCAGGAGCGTCAGGGTCGCCACGACGAGGCTGTCGCCGCGCTCGGAGAGGCGCTTCGGCTGCGCCCGCGCTTCTTCGCCGCCCAGGCGGCCCTGGCCATGACCTTTCGACGGCAGGGCCGCTGGGCCGCCGCCGCGGCTGCCTACGCCGACGCCATCCGCCTGCGCCCGACCGATGCCGAGCTCCACGCCGGGCAGGGCCTGGTGCTGGGCGCGCTCGGCCAGTACGCCGAGGCCGAGGCCGCGTTCCGGCGCGCGGTGGCCCTGCGGCCCGACGACGGCGACCTGCACTACGAGCTCGGCGTCGCGCTCGGCCGGCAGGGCCGCCACGCCGAGGCCGAGCGGGCACTGCGCGAGGCGATCCGCGTGGAGCCCGATCACGTCCGCGCACGGGCCAACGTGGCGCTCGGCCTGGGACGGCAGGGCCGCCACGCCGAGGCGGAGTCGGCCTACCGCGAGGCGCTCACGCTGTCGCCCGAGCATCCCGCGCTGCATCGCGGTCTCGGCGTCTCGCTGTATTGGCAGGGGAGGCCCCGCGAGGCCGAACAGGCCTTCCGCACCGCCATGCGCTTCAAGCCCGACTACGTCCGGGCCCACTGTGACCTCGGCGAGGTCCTGTTCGAGAACGGGCGCGCGGCCGAGGCCGAAGCCGCCTACCGCGCCGCCCTGCGGCTCAAGACCGACTCGCTCGCCGCGCGATTCGGTCTCACCCGGGTGCTGGTAGGGCAGGCGCGGTGGCCGGAGGCCGAAGAGGCGGCGCGCGCCGTGATCGCGCTGAGTGTCGACGCCGCCCAGGCCCACTTCGATCTGTGGCAGGCGCTGGAAGAGCAGGGCAAGTGGCCGGAGCTCGAGGAGGCGGCCCGCGCGGTGACCGCGACCAAGCCGGAGCACGCCGACGCCCACGCGCGGCTTGGACGCGCCCTGCACGAGCAGGGGCGCTTCGAGGCGGCCGAGGTGGCCTACGCCGACGCCGTGCGGCTCGGCCCCGACCTGCCGCGGTTCCGGGAGGGGCTCGCGCGAGCCCGGCGCGCTCGAGCGGTCAGCGCGCGACGGAGCGAGGGGCGCCCGGCGTCGGGGCGGCGACGGGGAGGCCGAGCAGGCGGCTGAATTCTTCCAGCTCGCGGGCGGGTACATCCGGCCGCTGGCGGAGCTTCTCGAGCACGCCAGCGGGATCGGCGTCGATCGCGCGGCTGGTCTTGGCGAAGACCTGAACGAGGCGCCGCGCCTCCTTCTCGCCCTTTGCCGTTGCCACCGAGGTGGCCAGCTTGCTGGCCACGGCCAGGATGCGGCTGTCGAGCTTCACGAACCCGCTGACCGTCGCGTTGATCTGGCTCCGGCCGTTCGGCGCCGGCTGGGTACCGTAGTCGATCACGACCACCGCCTGCCCGTGGATGTCAGGCAGGATGCGCTGCTGGTAGACGCCGCGGGCGTGCATGAGGCGCATGCCCTCGACGGCATGGACGAGCTCGAAGGTGCCGACCGTGCCCCACCCGTCGTCGATGCCGAGTCCGCCCGGCGTGGTCCAGATGCGGTAGCGCGCCAGCTTGAGCGCGCGGGTGACGTGGGTGGCGAACTCGGGATGATCGAGCAGGTACTCGAAAACGTCGCGTCTGGCCACGAACGGCTCGGCGTCGACCTTGACCGCCAGCGAGGGATTGTCGGTGACGCCCTGTATCTTGGCGCGGGCGCGCTCCGGCAGCCGTCGCGGAAGCTCGACGCCGTGGCCGACCTCGGCGCCGCCGATGCTCCCCGCGAGCACCACGCCGAGGAGCAGCAGAGAAAGGCCGGCGCGATGGAGCCTCACGACGTCTCGATTATGGCACGTCGGCTGGGCTCTTGACGGCTCCCCGCCGCCGCCGGTACGCTTCGGGCGACTGACCGTCGCGACCGTCCTCGAACCGTCCCCGGCCCCCGCGGGCCCAGGAGCCGCGATGACGCGAGCCTGCAACCTGGCGGCGCCGCCCCCGTGAATCACTATCTCTACGCGATCGTCGACCGCCTCCCCGCGCCCTGGCGCCCACCGGCGGCCGGCGTCGCCGGTGCCGCCGTCTTCCCCCACCGCATGGACGATCTCGTGATCCTGTCCAGCCTGCTCGAGTCGATCCCGGTCTCCGGTCCCCGGACGCTGGCGGTTCACCAGGACGTGGTGGCCTCCGTGGTTGATGCTCCGGCCACGCTGCCGTTCGGTTACGGCACCGTGGTGCCGGCCCCAAGGCTGGAGGACTGGCTGGCGACCCACCGGGGCACGGTCACGGCGGCGCTCGGAGTGGTGCGCGGGTGCGTGGAAATGGTCGTGAAGCTACTGCGGCTCAACGGCGCGATCGTCCACCCCGGACCCGGCCGGGGCGTCGGGTGGGACGAGCCTGTCCTGCGGCCGCTGGCGGACGCCCTGATCGAGCGGGCGGCGCTGGCGCAGTGGCGCTATCGCCCCTCGGGCGGCGCTGGCAACGTGGCGTCGGCGGTCTCGTTCCTGGTGCCCCGGGCCGACCTCGGCGACTTCTTGGCCCGCATCGCCCCGGTGGCCTCGCACGCCCACGACGTGGCGGTGGTCCCCACCGGCCCGTGGGCGCCGTACTCGTTCGTACCCGACCTTGGAAGGCCACCGCTGGCCCGGGTGCCGGCCGGGCCCTTCGAGGTCGCGGGCCGGCGGGCCGGGTGAGGCATCTCGCCCGCTCCGAGGTTCGGTGATAGTCTTGCGCCACTTCGCGGAGGGTGGCGGATGAGACTGGCGCGCACGGCGGTCGAGGCGCTGATGGACGGGCGTGACGACGGCAGCCTCGAGGGCGCGCTGGAGGTGTTCGAGGTCTTCGCGAGCGGATCGCTCACGGACGAGGTCTACATCCTGGAGGACGTCGCCGGGAAGCGCATCGCGATCGCGCCGGCGTCGCTCAAGGAAAAGTATCGGCGGGGGTGAGCCATGGCACTCATCGTTCTCTCGCATCAGCTTGGCGCCGGCGGTCCTGAGATCGGTCTGGCGCTCTCGCAGCGTCTGGGCTATCGCTACGTGGACCAGGAGCTGCTCCAGGACGCCGGGCTTCGCTACGGACTCGCCGAGGACAAGCTCTCGCACCTCGACGAATCCAAGCCGTCGTTCTTCGAGCGCTTCGACACCGAGACGCGCCACCACATCACCGTGCTCCAGACCACGCTGCTCGAGCTGGCCGAGCTCGACAACGCCGTGCTCATGCGCGGGGGCGGTCAGTGGCTGCTCCGCGGGGTGCCGCACGTCTTGCGCGTGCGCGTCATCGCGCCGTTCGAGCACCGCGTGAAGCAGTGGATCAAGCGCCAGGCGGCGACGACGCGCGAGACCTACAACCAGCGGGCCGCCGCCCACCTGGTTCGCAGCGACGACAACGAGAAAGCCGGGCGGATGCGTTACCTCTACGAGGTCGAGATCTCCGACCCCATGCTTTACGAGCTGATGGTCAACACCGAGATGCTGCGCCACGACGCGGTGGTGCAGATGATCGATGGC
This sequence comes from uncultured Candidatus Rokubacteria bacterium, assembly GCA_963827505.1. Lineage (GTDB taxonomy): Bacteria > Methylomirabilota > Methylomirabilia > Rokubacteriales > CSP1-6 > AR5. The sequence goes on from CAWHBD010000003.1 coordinate 1,687,227, forward strand.
CTCACCAAGCGCCCGGAGATGGCCACCACCGACGCCGGCCGTCAGATGATCGCCTCGCGCGCGCTCGCCTCGCGGGTGCAGGTGGCGCTGGCCACGCATCCGGAGACGCGGCGGTATCGCATCACGGTCGAGGCGCAGAGCGGCGTGGTCACGCTCGAGGGCACCACCGCGCTCGATCGCGCCGTCGAGGTCGCGCGCTCTGTCCCCGGTGTGCGCGACGTCCGCACGCAGCAGGTCGAGATCCCCCCGATCCCACCGTTCGTCGCGTAAGACGCCGGACGGCGGCTAGCGGGTCGAAGGCGGCGTGGGCGGGGTCGGTGGGGGGGCGGAGTCGGGCGATTCGGCGATCTTCAGGGTGAGCGTCTTGTGGTCGCGCTTGCGGATGACGTCGAGGGGAACGCTGGTGCCGGGCTCGGCGTCAGAGGACAGGCGCTGGAGGTGGTGGTAGTCGTCGACGGGTGTGGCGCCGAACTCCACGATGACGTCGTTGGGCTGCAGGCCGGCGGTCTCGGCGGGGCTGCCGGGGTAGACGCGGGCGACGATGGCCCCGCGGGTGTTGTCGAGGCCGAGGGCCTGGGCGAGCTCGGTCGTGAGGGGTTGCAGCGAGACGCCGATCCAGCCGCGCGTCACCTTGCCCCGGTCGATCGAGCTGTGTCGATCACGCGCTTGACCATGTTGGCGGGGATGGCGAAGCCGATGCCCTGACCCGTCGCCACGATCGCCGTGTTGATGCCGATGACCTCCCCCCTCAGGTTGACGAGGGGGCCGCCGGAGTTGCCGGGGTTGATCGAGGCGTCGGTCTGGATGAAGTTCTCGTAGGTCGCGATGCCGACCTCGGAGCGGCCCGTCGCGCTCACCACGCCGACCGTCACCGTCTGGTCCAGGCCGAAGGGGTTACCGATGGCGATCGCCCACTCGCCGACGCGGAGCGTGTCGGAGTCACCGAGTGCGGCGACCCTGAGGTCGCCCTCCGGCTGGAAGCGGACGATGGCGAGGTCGGTCTTGGCGTCGGTGCCGACGATGCGTCCCTGGAACTCCTGCTTGGACGGCAGCTTCACGGTCACGCTGTCGGCGCCCCGGATCACGTGGAAGTTCGTGAGCACGTAGCCGCGCTTGTCGATGATGACGCCGGAGCCGAGCCCGGGCTGGCGGAACTCCTCGCGACGCCCCGGACCGCCCCGACCGAAGAACTGATCGAAGAAGTCCTTGAAGAACGGATCGTCCGTACCCGGTCCGGGAACGACCGGGGTGCGGCGACTCCGTGAGACCTGGACCGTGCCGATGTTCACCACGGCCGGCCGCACTTTGTCCGCGACCGAGACGAACGCCGCCTGCAGCGCATCGGCCGTCGCCGTTGGCGACGCGGGCACCGGCGCTACACGGGCGCTGCGGTTGGCCAGCCATCCGTAAGAACCGAAACCCACGCCAGCTATGGCGAAAAGCAGACCGGCCACCAGTACCGCGCGTGCGATCTGTGGCGTCATCCCGGAAGTGCCTCGATCCTCGCAACTCGCGCAGAACTAGGCAAGAATTCGGCCTTTTTCCTTGACCCTTCGATCGTGAAAAAGGGACAATACGCCATTGCGTGAAATTCGTCCAGCCCCCTCGTTTAAACATCCGATTTGTAGAGGGTTAAGCCTTCTGCTGGTCCTGTCCCTGCTGGCGCCGTACGCAGCGGTTGCCCAGCCGGCCAATCCGGCAACGACAAATCCGGCGACAGGTAGTCCGGCCACGGCTTCCGCCCCACCCCCAACCGCCCCCGGAGCGCGACCGACCGTGCTCGGCAACATCCCGCTCGTCACGCTACCTTCGCGGAGCGTCGCCGGGCCGGACTATCGTCTCGGCAACGGCGACGTGCTCGAGGTGCAGATCGCCGGCCGGCTCGAGGTGACGCGACTGCAGGTGATCGTCGATCCCGAGGGCATGGTGAGCGTGCCGCCCGTCGGCAACATCGAGGTAGGCGGCCTCACGCTGCTGGAGGCCAACCGCCGGGTCAGCGAGCGCGCTCGGGCCATGCTGCGGTTCGCCGATGTCAGCATCGCGGTGTCCTCCCCGCGCGTGTTCGAGGTCGTGCTCTCGGGCGAGGTCGAGCGGCCGGGCGCCTCCCAGGCCCAGGCGACCCAGCGGCTGCACGAGTTGATCATCGGTGCCGGGGGCGTCACCCCGCGGGGTAGCGCACGCCACGTGCAGATCACCCAGGGGGCGGCCGTCCGTGAGGTCGACCTGCTGCGCTTCGAGCTGCGCGGTGATATCGACCAGAACCCCTACGTGCGGGACGGGATGCGCGTGCACATCCCGCCTCGGACGGCCTCGGTGACGCTGGCCGGCGCCGTCCGCCGCCCCGGCGACTACGAGCTGGGCCCTGCCGGTTCTCTCGGCGAGTTGCTCGAGCTGACGGGGGGGCTGGCCCCGGGTGGAGCCGGCTCCGACGCGCGGCTGACCCGGATCGGACCCGACGGCCGCAAGGAGACCGTCTCCATCGACCTGCGGACGGCCGTCGCCGGGGCCACCGACGTACCGCTGCAGGCGGCCGACACGCTGTTCGTGCCGCCGCTCACGGTGCTGCAGGACGTCGTCGAGGTGCGGGGGGCGTTCGTGGGCGGCGCTGATAGCAGTAAGACCTCGACCTCCGGCAAGCCGACCATCGTGCAGCGCTTCGAGCTGGCCCAGGGCGAGCGCGTCCGCGACGTCATCCTCAAGGCCGGCGGCGCTGCCGCCTACGCCGATCTGCGGCTGGCCTTCGTCGACCGGGCCGGCACCTCCGGGCCCCGCCAGCGGGTACCGATCGACGTGCAGCGGCTGCTGGTCGAGAAGGACGAGACCCAGAACATCCAGCTGCAGAACGGTGACGTGCTGACCCTGCCGGTGGTGGAGGACAAGGTCTACATCGTCGGCGAGGTGAAGTCCCCGGGCGCCCAGGACTTCCGGCCCGATCTGACGCCGCGCGAATACCTCGCGCTGGCCGGAGGGCCCGGTAACCGCGCGAAGATCGGTGCCACCACGGTCACGTTCCGCAACGGCCGCACCTACGCGATGGCGGAGGCGCCGCCGCTGGAGGCCGGCACGGTGGTCACGGTGCCCGAGGTCTCGGTGAAGTGGTGGCAGGACTACGTGCAGATCGCCCAGCTGCTGGCCAGCTTGATCACCGCCTACACGGGGATCTTCATCCTCTTCAACGGGTCGGTGGGCAACAACAACAACAACTAGCGATGTACGAAGCATACTGGCAGCTCAGCGAACCTCCCTTCGACAACTCGCCGAATCCGAAATTCTTCTACCTGTCGCCCGAGCACGAGGAGGCGCTGGTCCGGCTCGTGTACACGGTGCGCCACCGCAAGGGCTGCGGCATGCTGACCGGCGAGTACGGTTGCGGCAAGACCACGCTGTCGCGGGCGCTGATCCAGCGGCTGGAGGCGGAGCGCTACGAGATCGGCCTGCTGACCAATCCCAGCTGGAACGCCATCGACTTCCTGCGCGAGGCCCTGTACCAGCTCGGCCAGGAGACGCCCGAGACCAGCAAGCCGGCGCTGCTGCACATGCTCAACGACCTGTTCTTCCGCAACTTCCGCGAGGGGCGGGACACCGTGCTGATCGTGGATGAGGCTCAGCTGATCGAGGACGACGCCGTCTTCGAGGAGCTACGCCTGCTCATGAACTTCCAGACCGACGATCGCTTCCTGGTCACGCTCCTCCTGATCGGCTCGCCCGAGCTGGCCCCCAAGGTGCGGCGACTCAAGCACCTGGACCAGCGCATCACCATCCGGTATCACCTCAACACGCTCGACTATACCCACACCGTGGGCTACGTCGCCCACCGCCTGACGATGGCCGGGCGCCCGACGCCGATCTTCACCGAGGCGGCGATCAAGCTGATCTTCGACTTCACCCGGGGCACGCCTCGCGAGATCAACAACGTGTGCGACGTCGCCCTGCTGGTCGGCTACACGAAGCGGGCGCGGGAGATCGGCGACACGATCATCGCCGAGGTGATCAAGGACATGGTGGGAGTCTCCTGATGGTCCGCATGAGCGACCTCGTCCGCGGGCTCGGTCGTGACGCCGCCGCCCCCCCGGTCGAGCGGGCGCCGGAGCTGCGACCGAGCGAACCCGCCCCGCCGCCGCTCCCACGGGCCGAGGTGGCGGAGCCGCGGCCGCTGCCGCCGCCCCCGGCCGGTGCCCCCACCGACGACCCGTCGGCGCTGCTGGGTGAGCTGCAGGAGCTGTTGCTCGAGGTCCGGGTCCTGGCCCGCGGTACCGGCGACTTTCCGTGGACGCGCCTGCAGGCGCTGATCGGCCGCGCCGTCACCTCGCTGGAGCGCTCGCCCGACCTGTTCTGGGTCGCCAACAACCCGGCCGCAGTCCCCGGCGCGGACTACCTGGCCTTTCACCAGGCGAGGGTGGCCGTGATGGCGCTGCGCATCGGCGCCAACGTCACCTACGACCGCCGCCGACTGATCCCGCTCGGCATGGCCGGTTGCCTCATCGACGTCGGGTTGTGGCAGATGCCGGAGACGCTGCTGCGGCGACTCGACACCCTGGCCGGCGACGAGCTGGCCGCCTACCGCTCGCACCCGCGGCTGTCGGCCGACCTCGTGCGCCGATGGGCGCCGCCCCACGAGGCGATCGTCCAGGCCGTCCTCGAGCACCACGAGCGCGAGCAGGGCCAGGGCTTCCCGCAGGGGCTGACCGGCACCGCCGTCGATGCCGATGCCAAGATCCTCGGCCTGGCCGACACCTACACCGGGCTCACGGTGCCGCCGACCGCGCGGCCGCGGCTGCGCCCGCACGAGGCGGTACGGGAGATCGTCAAGTCGCGGCACGACTCGTTCCCCCCGGCGCTCATCAAGGCGCTGCTGTCGGAGATCTCGGTGTTCCCGCCCGGCACCGTGGTGCGGCTCAACACCGAAGAGATCGGTCGCGTGATCGCGGTCAACCGCAACCATCCACTCCGCCCGCGAGTGGAGATCATGGCCGACTCCAAGGGCCAGCGGCTGCTCTCGCCCAAGATCGTGGACCTCTCGGAGGCCCCCTTCCTCTACGTCACCGGACCCGTGACGGAGGCCAGCCGCTAGATGGCGCAGTACGAGGCGAACCTCCGCGACTATTGGCAGATCGTCCGCCGCCGCCGGTGGATCGTCCTGGTCTCCGTGGTCGTGGCCGCCGCGGTGGCGTTCTGGGTCGGCCAGAAGAAGGTCCCGTCGTACCAGGCCACGGCGGCCGTGAAGTTCGAGCAGTCGACGGCGCTGACCGGGCTGCTGGTCGAGGTGCTGTCCTACTCGACCGCCGACAACATCGAGACCCAGGCCAGCCTCATCAAGAGCTACCCGATCCTGGAGGAGGTGGCCCGCCGAATGGGCCGGCTGCCCCAGGCCGGCGGCACCGAGGCGCTGCGCGAGTCCCGCGCCTACACGGCCACGCTGGAGAGCATCTCCGGCAAGCTGCGCACCAACCGCGTGGGCGGCACCAGCATCCTCGAGATCACCGCACTCTCCACCAATCCGCTGGAGGCGCGCGACCTCGCCAACACCGTGGCCGAGGTCTATCGCGACAGCAACCGGGCCAATCGTAACGCCCGCATCACCGAGGCCCGGAAGTTCATCGAGGGCCAGCTCAAGGAGGTCGAGTCTCGCGTCCGCCGCGCCGAGGAAGAAGTGTGGGCGTTCCGTGACGCCAACCGCATCATCTCGCCCGGCGCCGAGTCCTCGATGCTGCTGTCGCTGTTCACCCAGGTGCGTGGCGACATCGAGAAGGCGCGCCAGCAGCGCATCGAGCTCGAGCAGGTGGCCGGCCGGCTGGAGCGCACCGACCCCGCCAGCGTCGCCGACCGGGTCTACATCGACACCCAGAACCCGGCCATCATGCGACTGATCGGCACCCAGACCGATCTCATCCTCGAGCGCAACAACCTGGCGCTGGAGGTCACGGAGCGGCACCCCAAGCTGCAGGCGATCGACGACCGGCTGCGCGAGGTGCGGCGGGAGACACGCCGCGAGGTCGCCGCCCAGATCGCGCTGCTGCGCAATCGCGAGGAGATCCTGGGCCGCCAGCTCGGCGAGCTGATGCAGCGCAACCGCGAGGTGCCGGCCGTCGAGCTGAGCCTGGCCCGCCTGCAGCGCGACGCCAAGGTCAACGACGATCTGCTGACCTTGTTGAAAACGCGTCACCAGGAAGCGCTCATCAAGGAATCGGAGGGCGTCGAGGAGGTCACCATCGTGCGCCCGGCCACCGAGCCGCTGGCCCCGATCGGCAGCGAGGGGGCCAACATGCTGCTGATCGGCGGCGCCCTCGGGCTGATGCTCGGCCTCGTGCTGGCCTTCGTGCAGGAGACGCTCGACACCTCGATCGGCACCATCGAGGACGTCGAGTCCTACCTCGAGGTCCCCGTGCTCGGCATCGTCCCCCACATCGATCCCCGGGAGACGATGCAGCGTCTCATCGAGCGGCGCCCGTCGCTGGCCCAGATCGAGCCCGACGTGTTGCAGAGCCACGCGCTGCTCATCACGCACTTCGATCCGAAGTCGCCGGTGGCCGAGGCTTACCGCACCCTCCGCACGAACATCCAGTTTGCGCGGCTGGAGCGCGGCGGCAAGGTCCTGGTCGTCACCAGCCCCACGCTGCAGGAGGGCAAGACGACGACCATCGTCAACCTCGCCCTCACCATGGCCCAGAGCGGTCAGAAGACGCTGCTGGTCGGCGGCAACATGCGGCGGCCGAGCCTGCACCGCTTCTTCGGCATCGAGCGGGAGCCCGGCCTCAGCGACATCCTGATCGGCAACGCGCGGTGGCGCGACTGCATCCGCACCGTGGCCGACATCCTGATGGGCCGTTTCGAGATGGAAGACATCATGGCCGCCCCCGGCCTCGACAACCTGCACATCATCGAGGCCGGCCCGATCCCGGCCAACCCGTCCGAGCTGCTGTCCACGAGCGCGATGGGCGAGTTCCTGCGGGCGGTCAGCGCCGAGTACGACATCGTCCTCATCGACACCCCGCCCGTGCTGCCGGTCACCGACGCCGCGATCGCGGCCGGCCAGGCCGACGGCGTGCTGCTCGTCTACCAGGCGGGCAAGGTCGGCCGGCTCGTGCTCAAGCGGGCCAAGGCGCACCTGGAGTCGACCCGGGCCAAGGTGTGGGGCGTCGTGCTCAACGACGTGCAGACGGAAGTCTCCGGCTACAACTACACGCATTACTACACGCACTACTACGGCGAGGAGACGCCGTCGGCGCGCGAGGGTGGGACGTTGCAGCGCGCCTGGGACAGCGTGCGAGGACGCCTGGGCCGGGCCCCCGCCGCTCGCCCGGACGAGACGTCCGCCGAGTCGGAGTCCCCCGAGTCGCCCGATCTCCGCGTCGCCGACGTGCCCCGGCCGGTCGCGCGCCGGTCGGGCCGTCGAAACGCGTGGATCGCCCTGGCCATGCTCGGTGGTCTCGGCGCCCTCTTCGCCGGCCTGGCGGCCTGGCAGATGGGAGTGGTCGGCGGCGGCACCACGCCGCTTGGTCAGCTGCGCCAGCGGCTCGGCGTCGGCCCGGCGGCCCCGGCGCGTCCGCCCGCGCCCGTCAAGCCCACGCTGCCGCCGGCCGCACCGCCCAAGCCGGCGCCGCCGTCGGCGCAGGACCCGGCCGCTCCGGCTGGCCCCGCGGCGCCGGCCACCGGCCCCGCCGCGCCGGCGCCGACCCGCGCCCCGGCCGCGCCGGCTCCCGCGCGGCCGCCCACCGCCATGACTGCGCCGCCGCCGGTGGCGGCCACCGCGCCGGGCGCACCCGCGGCCGCGCGCTTCGCCGTCGAGATGGGCCCGTTCCTCTCGACCGCCGACGCCGAGCGGGTGGAGCGCCAGCTCACCCAGGCCGGCCTGCCGACCGCACGCTTTCGCCAGCAGAGCGGCGCCGGGCTGTACGGGGTGCTCATCGAGCGGCTGTCTCCCGGCCGCGATGTGCAGGGGCTGGCCGCGAGCCTGCGTGAGCAGGGCTTCGCCGAGGCCGCCGTCGAGCGGCAGGATCCACCCGCCGTTCGGCTCGGCGCGCCGCTGCCCCTGCGCGGCGCCGTGGACCTCGCCGAGCGTGCGCGCGGCCTCGGCCACCCTGTCCGGGTGGCGGCCGAGCCCGGCGAGGCTGTGGCCTACACGATCCGTCACGGCCAGTTCGCCTCCCGTCGCGAGGCGGAGACGAAGGCCGAAGAGCTGGGCCGTTTCGGCCTGTCGCCGCAGGTGATCCAGGTCCGGTAACACCCTCGATGCGACTGGCATCCGGGGGCCCGGCCGGTGCGCCCGTGCTCGGCAAGCTCCTGCTCGTCGGAATCCTGGTGATCACCGTCTACACGCTGTCGGTGGGCGTGACGCGCGTGTCGTTCGGCTACACCGTCGGTGCCCTGGCCGCCGTCACGCTGTTCGGCCTCGTCTTCCTCCGTAACGACTTCGGCATCTACGTGGTGACGTTCTCCATGCTCCTGTCGCCGGAGTTCGCGGCGGGAGGCAGCGGCATGGCCGAGGGGCGGGCGATCATGGTCCGCAGTGAGGACTTCATCCTCATCGTCATCGGGCTGGCCTGGCTGGCCAAGACGGCCGTCAACAAGGAGCTGGGGCTCGTCGCCAAGACACCGCTCAACCGGCCCATCCTCGCCTACGTCCTCGCCAACGTAGTGGCCACCATGCTCGGCTACTTGTGGGGGACGGTGGGCAGCTCCAGCGGCTTCTTCTACGTGCTGAAGTACGTCGAGTACTTCGTCGTCTACTACATGGTCGTCAACAACGTGCAGGACCGCGCCCACGCGCGCCGGCTCGTCATCGCTGCGCTGCTCACCGCCGCCATCGTGAGCGTGGTCGGCATCGCCCAGATCCCCAGCGGCGAGCGGGTGTCGGCGCCGTTCGAGGGCGAGATCGGCGAGCCGAACACGTTCGGCGGCTACATGCTGCTCATGATGGCGATCGCCGGCGGAGTGGCGCTGGAGACGCATCGCTTCCGCGTGCGCGCCATCTGCCTGGGGCTGCTCGGTCTCATGGCGCTGCCGTTCACCTTCACGCTGTCGCGCGCGTCCTATCTCGGCGTGGTGCCGGCGCTGCTGGTGCTGGCGTGGCTGACGCGCCAGCGGCGCCTCATGATGGGCGTCGTCTTGTTGCTGGCGGTGTGCTCGCCGATCCTCGCCTTCACGCTGCCCTCGGCCGTGACCAAGCGCGTGCTCTACACCTTCGAGCCGGAGAAGGGGCAGGCGACGGTCCGCGTCGGCAAGGTCGGCCTCGATCCGTCCACCTCCGCCCGCCTCATCAGCTTCCAGGGCGCCATCGGCGGGTGGCTGAGCCGGCCGGTGTTCGGCTACGGCGTCACCGGGTTCGGCTTCATGGACGCCCAGTACGCCCGCGTGCTGGTGGAGACGGGGGCGGTGGGGCTGGCCGCCTTCGCCTGGCTGATCGCCACCGTGATGCGCTTCTCCCTCTCGGCGTTCCGCACCCTGCGCGAGCCCGAGGACCGCGGGGTGGCGTTGGGATTCCTGGCCGGCACGGTGGGACTCCTCCTGCACGCCATCGGCTCCAACACCTTCATCATCGTGCGGATCATGGAGCCGTTCTGGTTCTTTGCCGGGATCGTGCTGATGCTGCCCCAGCTCGAGCGCACCGAGCTCGGACCGCCGACGGCCGTGGCGCCGGCGCCGATAGCGCCCCGCCGCCTCGATCCTCGCCTGGCGCTGCGGCTCGGGCGATGAGCGCGCCGCCGCCATCCCACCCGCCAGCCGGCGACCGGTGGCGCCTGGTCGCCACCGCGCTGCTCGTCTACGCGATGTGCCTGAACCCGGTGCTGCACAACCCGATGACGTGGAGCGCGCTCGACGCCGCCGTCTCGGTCGTAGAGACCGGTCGCTGGCAGGTCTCCCATGGCGACTTCTACGGCGACCACGACGTGGCGATGGCCGGGCCCACCAAGGTGGCGGGGCCACCGCCGGGGCTGGCCTTCTTGCTGGTGCCGGCCTACGTGGTGTGGCGGGCGGTGGCGGGGACGGTCGACACCCCGGCTGGCTTCGTGGTCTTTCACGTGTTCGCCACGCTCGCCATCGCCACCACCGTATCGGCGCTCATCGCCGCCGAGGTGAGCGCGCTGGCCGCGTGGCTCGGCGCCTCGCCGGCCGGCCAGCGGTGGGCCGCGCTCCTCTTCGCCTTCGGCACGCCGGCCTTTCTGTTCGCGACGCGGCTCTTCAAGGAGAACCTGGCCGCGCTGGTGGTCATCGTGGCCTTCCGCCTGGTGGTGACCGCGGAGGATCCCGCGCGCCGCCTGCTGGCGGGCCTCGCCGCCGGCGCCGCCGCCCTCGTCGCCTACCCGTCGGGGCTCATCGGCCTTGGCCTCGCCGCGGTCGTGACCGCGACGGCCGGTACCCGCGGGCTCGCCGCCTTCGCGCTCGGCGGGCTGCCCCCGCTGGCGGCGCTGGCCCTGTACAATACGTGGCTGTTCGGCCGTCCCTGGCGCTTCGCGTACTCCACGTACCTGAACATGCCGGAGATGGTGGCGGACGTGCGCTTTCGCCTGCCCGACCCCAGCGTGCTGGTGAATTCGCTGATGAATCAGCGCGAGGGATTGTTGCTCTACTCGCCGTTCCTGCTGCTCGGCGTGGTCGGGCTCGGTGTCGCCTGGCGCGCCGGCCGCCGGCTGCCCGCCGTGGTGGTGGCCGGCTTCACGCTGACGCTGTGGGGGCTCAGCGCGGCCTGGCTGGCCCAGTTCCCGCGCTCGTTCACCGGAGCCCGCTATCTCTTCCCCGCGGTGCCGCTGCTGGCCGCCTTCGCAGCCCCCGTGCTGCAGCGGGTCGGGAGCCGGGTGCGCTGGACGCTGGCGATCCTGTCCGTCGGCCTCACCTATCTGGCCGTGCAGGCCGGCCATATCGCCGATCCCTCGCCGCTCGTCTACGCGGCCAAGACCTTCGTGTCGGGCATGGGGCTGCCGGTGCTGTTCAAGGAGACGCTGCCGGCCTGGCTCGGCCTCGAGACCCTGCACACGACGCTGGGCCGTCCGGACGTGAGCGCGCGCGATCTGGTGACCCTGCTGGGCACGGTCGCCGGCTGGCGGCTGGTGCTCAACCAGGTGCTCGTCGGCACCGCGGCTCTCGCGGCGGCTGCCATGGTCGCCGCAATCGTCCGCCGGCTGTGGGCGACCGAGGTGGTCTCCGCGGCGCCGGTCCCGCAGGCGCTGGTGCGATGACCGTCGCCGCCGGGACCCTGCCGCCCGGCAGCCGCACGCGCCGGCTCGGCGCCGACTTCGCGGCGCTCACCACCGGCTGGCTGATGCGGGCCGCCCTCGGGGTGTTGATCTCGGTCCTCACCGCGCGCTACCTGCGGCCCGAGGAGATGGGACGCTACGCGTTCTTGGTGTGGCTGGCGGGGCTGCTACCCGTCGTGCTGAGCCTCGGGCTGCCGACCACGCTGACCCGTTACACCGCCGAGGCGTCCGGTGCCCGCCGGGCCTCCACGGCCGGCGCGCTGCTGACGGCGGTCGTCCGTTGGCAGGCCACGCTGGTGCTCGGTGCGACCGCGGCGATGATCCTGGTCGCCGCGTTCCTGCCCGCTCCGTGGCGGCTGCCGCTGGCGCTGACCGCGCTGAGCCTGCCCAGCCAGGTGATCTACGCGAGCCTCGCCGCGTTCCTGTCGGGCTTCCAGGTCTTCGGCTGGCAGGCCGCCCTCAGCGTCGCGATGCTGGCGCTGCTGGCCGCGCAGTTCGCCGTTGTCGCTGGTCTCGACGGCGGCATCCCCGGCCTGATGCTCGCCCACGCCGTCGCCAACGCCGCCGGCCTCGGCGTGCTGGCGTGGCTGGCCCGGCGCGAGGGGCGGCGCCAGGGCGCCTGGCCGGCGGGGGCACCGCTGGCCGCCGACACCCGCGCCGACGTGCTGCGCTACGCGCGCGGCGCCAGCGCGCTGGTCATCCTCGACGCCGTCGTCTGGCAGCGCACCGAGGTCGCGTTTCTGCAGGCGCTGGCCTCGCCGGCCGAGATCGCGTTCTATGCGCTGGCGTTCGCGGTGGCCGCGCAGGTCAGCCGCATTCCCTACCAGGCTTCGGTCGTCCTGTTCCCGAGCTTCCCGGCGCTGGTGGGGGGCGGCCGCGTCGCCGAGCTGGCCGGGTTGCACGGCACGGCGATGCGCTACCTCGTGCTGCTGGGGGCGCCGCTCGCGGTCGGGCTGGCGGTGACCGCGCCTGGCATCGTCGGCGTGCTCTACGGGCCGGCCTACGCGCCCGCCGCCGCCGTGCTCGCGGTGCTCGCGATCGGCAGTCTGCCGTCGTTCGCGGCCGGCGCCAGCCCGGCCGTGCTGCACGCGACCAAGCGACAGGACCGGCTGCTGCGCCAGGGCATGCTGGCGGCCGGCGTCGACCTGGCCCTGGCGCTGGCCCTGATCCCCGTCGCCGGTGCGCTCGGCGCCGCGCTGGCGACCGTCATCGCCCAGGCGCTCGGCAGCCTGCTGGCGATCCGGGCGGCGGTGCGGGTGGCCGGCGCCGGCGTACCGGCCGCCGCCCTCGCTCGCATCATCGTCGCTGCCGGCCTGATGGGGATCGTCGCCTCCGTGCCGATGCTGGCGCTTGGCGGTGTGGCCGGTCTGGCCGCAGCGGTGCTGGCCGGAGCCGCCGCCTACCCGCTGGCCCTGCGCGCCTTGCACGCGCTGACGGCCGAGGATCTCGATCGCACGCGCGTCCTCGTCGAGCGGCTGCCGGCGCGGGTGCGTGCCGGCGGTCTCGCCGTCGCCGGCTTTCTCTGCCGCGCGCCACTGCCGGAGCCATGGTCGCCGTCTCGGTGATCATCCCGACCTACCGGCGCGAGGCGCCGCTGCGCCGGTGCCTGGCCCAGATCCTCGCCCAGCGCCACCCGGCCTTCGAGGTGCTGGTCGTGGATCAGAGCCCCGAGCACGAGCCGGAGACGTGGGCGGCGCTGCGCGCGCTGCCGCCACACGCTCGGCACGTCCGGCTCGCCGAGCCGAGCGTGACGGCGGCCGTGAACGCGGGCACACGCCTCGCCACCGCGCCACTGCTGCTCTTCCTCGACGACGACATCGAGATCGACGACCGCGAGCTGCTGGCCCGCCACGTCCGCCACTACGACGACCCGACCGTGGCCGGCGTGGTCGGCCGGATCGTCAACGCCGAGCGCCGCGGTGACCTACCGCGGCCGGCCGCGGCCGGCCCGCTCGGCTTCCTGGCGATGAACTTCGATCATCCCCACCCGATGGACGTGCCCACTGCCGCCGGCGCCAACATGTCGTTCCGGCGCGAGCTGGTCGAGCGACTGGGCGGCTTCGACGAGCGCTACACCGCCAACGCGTTCCGCTGGGAGACTGATTTCAGCCTGCGCGTGATCCGTAGCGGCTATCGCATCCGCTACGATCCCGAGGCGCGCGTGCTCCACCACTACGGCACGCCGGGCGGCTGCGAGAACGAGCATCTGCTCGGCCGTGACGCCGCCTCCCACGCCTGGTACCGGCCGTTCTTCCGGAACAACATCTACTTCGCGCTGAAGCTCCTGACCGGGGGAGACCGGGCGCGCTTCCTGTGGCGGCTCTACCGCGAGCACGTTCTCAACCGCGCGTTCGCGGCGGCGGGGCCGGCGTTCCTGGCCCGGCGCCACGCCGCCCTGGCCCGCGGCGCCGCCGCCGGCTGGCGGGTCTGGCGGCAGGCCCGGGCGGCCGAGCGCTGACATGCGCATCGCCATGGTGACTCACGTCATGCCGTACCCGGCCGACTCCGGCACCCGGATCCGCGTGGCCCGCGTGGTGGCCGCGCTGCGCCGGCGTCACGAGGTGACGCTGCTGTCGCTGGAGGTCGGCGACGCCCGGGCGGCGGCGACGGCGCTGCGGGTGCCGGTCGCCGTCCATCCGGCCCGCGTGCGTCGCGGCCTGGACCCGGTGGCGGTGGCGGCCGAGACGACGGCGGCGGTGTGGCGGGCCGTGCGCGAGTGGCGCGCGGACGCTGTGCACGTGCAGGGGACGTTCGGCGCCGCCGCCGCGGCCATCCACCACGGGCCGCACGAGGTGCCGGCCGTGATCGACGAGGGGTGCGTCTATCACCTCAGCTATCGTCGCGCCGCCGCGCTGGCGGCGACGCCGCTGCACCGCGCGCGCGGCCTCGTGCGCACCTGGCGGCTGCGGCGGTTCGAGCGCACGCTCGCCCAGCGGGCCAGCGCCGTGGTGGCGGTGTCGCCGGACGAGGCCGCGGTGCTGCGCGCGATCGCCCCGACCACGCGGGTGGTGGTGGCTCCCAACGGCGTCGATGCCGGCGCGGTGACGCCGTCGCCGCCGGGCGACGCCGCGCTGTTCGTGGGGCTGCTGAGCTATGCGCCCAACCGCGACGCGATGGCGTGGTTCGCGCGCGAGGTGCTGCCGCGGCTGGCCTCGGGCGGGTCGGAGATCCTCGTGGCCGGGCGCGATCCCGGACCGGAGCTCGAGGGGCTGGCCCGGGTGGCGCCGCAGCTGCGGCTGCTGGGATTCGTGCCCGACCTGGCTCCGCTCTACGCGCGCGCCGGCGTGTTCGTGAACCCGATGCGCGGCGGCGGCGGCACCCGGCTCAAGATGCTGGAAGCCATGGCCGCCGGCAAGGCCGTCGTCTCCACGACGATCGGCGCCGAAGGCCTGGCCCTCACCCCCGGGCGGGACGTCGTCATCGCCGACAGCGCCGCGGAGTTCGCCGCCGCCGTCCGTGCGCTACTGGCCGATCGCGGCCAGGCCGCGCGGCTGGGCCAGGCCGCCCGGGCGCTGGTGGAAGCCCGCTACGGCTGGGACCTCTGCCTGGCCCCGATCGAGGAGCTTTACGCCTCGCTCGAACGGCGGGGGGCGGCGGCGTGACGCCCCGTCTGTCCGTGGTGATTCCCGTGCTCGACGCCGCCCGCACGCTGCCCCGCACGCTCGCCGCGCTGGAGGCGCTGTCCCCCGCGCCCGACGAGATCGTGCTGGTCGACAACGGCTCCGCCGACGACACGCCGGCCCGCCTCCACGCCTACGCGGCGACGGCACCGGCGAAGGTGGTCGTGCTCCGCGAGCCCCGCCGCGGCGCCTCGACCGCGCGCAACACCGGCGCCCGCGCGGCCACCGGCGACGTCGTCGTCTTCACCGACGCCGACTGCTGCCCGCGTCCCGACTGGCTGGCCGCGCTGCGGGCGCCGCTGGCCGACGCCACCGTCGGCGCGGTGGCCGGCCGGCTGGCCTCGACGCCGCCGCGGGGCGTGGTGGAGACGTTCAGCAGCCTGTTCACGCTGCAGGCGCCGGCGGCGCCGGCCCGCCATACGCGGTGGACGCCATGGGCGGGTGGATTCCCGACCGCCAATCTGGCCGTGCGGCGCGATCTGCTGGCCCGCGTCGGCGGCTTCGACGAGTCGGTGGCGATCTACGGCGAGGACTATGACCTGTGCGCTCGGCTGTACGGGGCGGGTGTCGCGATCGTCTACACGCCGGATGCCGTCGTCGAGCACCAGCATCGCGTGGCGCTCCGGCCCATGATTCGCCAGGCCTTCGGCTTCGGGCGCAGCCACGCCTGGCTGATGCGGCGCCACGTGCGGCGGGGGCTCTGGCTCACGCTGCCGCGCGTCTCCGTCGCCCGTGCGGGCTTCCCGATCGCGCTGTGGATCGAGGCCGCCTCCCCCGACAAGAAGACGCTGGTGCTGCTGGCGCTCGGCCTGCTCTGGCGGCCGTCGCTCGTGCTGCTGCCCCTCTATGGCGGCTGGCTGTGGTGGGAGATGACGCGGCGCGCGCGCGCGCGGGGACTCGCCGTCTCGTGGCTCGGGCGGTGGGGGCTGGTCGGCTGCCTGCTCGCCAAGGCGGCCGCGCTGACGGGCGGACGCTGGTGGGGCTCGCTCAGGTATGGCCGTGCCTGTCTCTGAGCCGCCGACGATCTCGGTGCTGATCTGCACCAAGAACCGGCGAGCCGACGTCGCCCGGGCCCTGGCCTCGCTGCGCGCCGACGGCGTCGAGCGCGATGGGGTCGAGATCGTGGTCATCGAGGAGACCGCGGACCCGACGCCGATCCCCGGCGTGCGCTACGTCACGCTGCCGCCCGAAGGGCGCGGCTTCGCCCACGTCCGCAACCTGGCCGTGCAGACCGCCAAGGGCAGCGTGCTCGTCTTCGTGGACGACGACTGCGAGGTCGTGCGCGGCTGGTTCGACGCCCTGCTGGCCCCGCTCCTGGCCGATCCGGCCTTAGGCGGCGCCGCCGGCGCCGTGCTTGTCCGCGACTGCAACGCCATCGGCTACGCCGAGAGCATCCTGGGCTTCCCGGGCGGCGGCCTGCGCTACCTCGACGCTGCCGACGGCCGAGTGGTGCCGACCATGCACCTCTCGACGTGCAACTGTGCCTACCGGCGCGAGGCCATCGAGGCGGCCGGAGGATTCTCGCCGCTGGCCGCGCTCGGCGCCGAGGACAGCCTGCTGGCCGAGCGGGTGACTGCCCGCTGGCCGTGCCGCTACGTGCCGGCCGCCGCGGTCTACCACAAGCCGCGCCAGCGTCTCGGCGCCATCTTCCACTGGTTCGTGCGGCGCGGCCGCGCCGAGATGCTGATCCTGCCGGCCAAGCCGCGACCGGCTGCCGTCGTCGCCTCGCTGGTGCGGGGCTCGACCGTGGTGCGGGTGCTCGTGGTCGGGGTGGGGCTGGCCTGGCTGCCGTGGTCGCTGTGGATCACCGCGCCCGCGCTGCTGGCGCTCTACTACGCGGGGCTGCTGCAGCGCTTCGCCTTCGCGCGCCGCTATCCGACGCATCGCCTCGGCTGGTGGCTGACGCCGCTCGTGAAGGTGATCGCCGATGCCGGCGCCGAGGTCGGCCGCCTGCGCGAGCTGCCGGGCACACTACGGCGGTGGCGGGCGGCCCGGGCGGGGGGCGTCAGCGATGGCTGAGCGACCGGCGATCTCGGTGGTGCTCATCACCCGCAACGAGGCCGCGCGTATCCGGGCCTGCCTGGACAGCGTGCGCTGGGCCGAGGAGATCATCGTCGTCGACCAGCACAGTCACGACGAGACCGCCGCCATCTGCCGCGAGTACGGCGCCCAGGTGATCGAGCGTGACATGGTGGCCGGCTTCGGAGAGCAGAAGGGGTTTGCGGTCGCCCAGGCGACCCGGCCGTGGATCCTCAGCCTCGACGCCGACGAGGAAGTGACCCCGGCGCTGCGGCGGGCGATCGAGGCGGCGGTGGCCGCGCCGGGCGACTGCGTCGGCTTTCGCGTGCCGCGGCTGACGTCGTACCTGGGCCGCTTCATCCGCCACTGCGGCTGGTACCCGAGCCCCGTCCTCCGCCTCTTTCGCCGCGACCGCGGGGGCTTCAACGACGCGCTGGTCCACGAGGAGGTCGTCGTCGACGGCCCGGTGGGCGATCTCGCCGAGGATCTCCGGCATCGCAGCTACGACTCGCTGGCCGACCACGTGCGCAAGCTGCTCCTGTACACGGGCTACGACGCCCGCATGCTGCGCCGCCGCGGGGCGCGCCTGGGTCCGCTCGCCGCCGTGTGGGCGCTCGTCTTCAAGCCCGCCGCCCTCTTCGTGCGCAAGTTCGTCGTCCAGCAGGGGTTCCGCGAGGGCTGGCACGGCTTCGTGCTGAGTGCGATGGCCGCCCTGGTCATGTTCGTCAACGCCGTGCGGCTGGCGGAGCTGACCGGCTGGCTCGGGGGGCCGGCGGCCGGCGACGACGAGCCGGTGGAGCCGCCCACGATTCTCCTGCTCGCCAACTTCGCCGAGATGGTGGGGGGCGGGGAGGAGAGCCTGCTCGGCCTCGCCGCGTTCCTCGACCACCGCCGCCTGCGCGTGATCGCCTCGGTGACCGCCGAGGGGCAGGTGGCCGCGCAGCTGCGCCGGCTCCGCGTTCCCGTGAGCGTCGTCTCACTGCCGCCGGTGCGGCCGTGGACGTTGCCCATGATGGCGGTGGCGCTCGGGCGGTTGCGCCGATTGCTCGCCCGCGAGCGGGTCGCGCTCGTGCACGCCCACGGCAGTCGTGGCGCCCTCTACGCCGGCCTGGCCGCGCGGAGCCTCGGCGTCCCGCTCGTCTGGCACGTCCGCATCAACGAGCCCGACCCGCGGCTCGACCCGCTGCTGATCCGCCTCGCCTCCGCCGTCGTCGCCAACTCGACGGCGACCGGCGCCCGGCTGGCGCCCGCCGGTATTCGAAAGCTGACGATCGTCCCCAACGGCGTGGATCTCGCGCACTTCGCGCCGCGTCCACCGGACGCGGTGCTGCGCGCCGCGCTGGGGCTCGACGCGGCGCTGCCGGTCGTGGGCTTCTTCGGCCGTCTCGAGTACGGCAAGGGCGTGGACGTGCTGCTCGACGCCGCCGCCCGCGTCCACACGAAGCTGCCGACGGCGTTCTTGTTCGTGGGCGACGGGCCGCTGCGCGAGCGCCTGGCGGCCCGGGCCGCGGCCGAGGGGCTGCCCGTGGTCTTTGCCGGCCGGCGTGACGACGTCGTCGCCCTGATGGGACTGTGCGCCGTCGTCGTCCTGCCGTCGCGCCAGGAGGCGTTCGGCCGCGTGCTCATCGAGGCGATGGCCGCCGGCGTGCCGGTAGTCGCGACCGCGGTGGGCGGGATCCCCGAGGTGTGCACCGACGGCGTGACCGCGCTGCTGGTGCCGCCGGAGGACCCCGACGCGCTCGCGGTAGCGATCGCGCTGACGCTCACCGACCAGGCGGCGTCGGCGGCGCGGGTGGCGGCGGCCGCCGCCGACGTGCGGGCGCGCTTCGATCTCGCCGCCCACGCGGCCGCCATCCAGGCCCTCTACACGCGCGTGCTCGACCGGGCCGGCGCAGCATGAGCCTGCGGCTGGCGGTCGACGGCCGCGAGCTGGGTGCTGGCGTGCGCACGGGCATCCGCCGCTACACGGTCGAGGTGCTGCGCGCCGCCGCCACCCGCGGCGTGGAGTGTATCGCCTACGTCGATCGCGCCACCGGCTACGCGGGCGCGCCCGGCGTGACCGTGACGACGCTGGGCGGCTTCACGCAGTGGTGGGACCAGGTCGCGCTGCCGGCCGCGCTGCGACGCGACCAGGTCGACGTGTTCCTCTCGCCCTACTACAAGCGGCCGCTGTCGGCGCCGTGTCCCACCGTGGTGACGATCCACGACCTGTTCTTCATCGGCTATCCGGGCCGGCGCCGCCCGCTCTACGACGCCGCCATGACGCGGCTGGCCCGCCTCTACGCCACCGGCGCCGGGGCGGTCATCACGGATTCCGAGCACAGCCGCCGTGCGATCGTCGAGCGGCTCGGCCTGGCCGCCGAGCGCACGGTGGTGATCCCGGTTGGCCTGGGGGCGGAATTCCGGCCGGCGGTGCCGTCGGCGGCCCAGCGCGCGCGCTACGGGCTGGGGCCGCGTTACGCGCTGTACGTCGGCAACTTCCTGCCGCACAAGAACCTGCCGCGGCTGCTGCGCGCGTGGGTCACGCTGCCCGAGCCGCTCGCCGCCGGTCTCCGCCTGGTGCTGGCCGGCGGCGCCCGGGCCGGCCGGCCCGCGCTGGAGGCGCTGGTCGCGTCGCTCGGCCTCGGGGAGCGTGTCGTGTTCGCGGGACTCGTCGACGATGCGGACCTGCCGGCCCTCTACGGAGGGGCGACCGCCGTCGTCCTGCCCTCGCTCGAGGAGGGGTTCGGCCTGCCCGCCCTGGAGGCGATGGCGTGCGGGGCGCCAGTCGTGGCCAGCCGCCGCGGCGCTCTGCCCGAGGTGGTGGCCGACGCCGGGGTGCTGGTCGATCCCGAGGACGAGAGCGCGTTGGCGGCGGCGCTGGCCCGGGTGCTCGGCTCGGCGGATGAGCGCGTGTCCCTCGTGCAGCGGGGGCTGGCGCGGGCGGCGCAGTTCACCGGTGAGCGCACGGCCGGGCGCGTGATCGATCTGCTGCAGGCGACCGCGGCCCGGCGGCCGGCCCTGGCACGGAGCGCCGGCTGATGTGCGGCATCGCCGGCATCGTCGGGGGCACACCGGCGCCGCGGGTGCTGGACGCCATGCTCGCCGCCATCGAGCACCGCGGCCCCGACGATCGGGGCGTGCACACGGGCGACGGCGTCGCCCTCGGCATGACGCGGCTGGCGATCATCGACCTCGTCACCGGGCGGCAGCCGATGTCCTCCGCCGACGGTGCGACGACGATCGTCTTCAACGGCGAGATCTACAACTTCCGGGCGGTGCGCGCGGAGCTCGAGGCGGCCGGCGACCCCTTCCGCACACACAGCGACACCGAGGTGATCCTGCGCGCCTGGCAGCGGGATGGCGAGCGCTGCGTGGACCGGCTGCGCGGCATGTTCGCCTTCGCCGTGTGGGACGCGCGCCGCGGCCGGCTGTTCCTGGCCCGTGACCGCGTCGGGAAGAAGCCGCTCTACTACTGGCAGGACGGAGGCACGCTGGTCTTCGCCTCGGAGATCAAGGCACTGCTCTGCCACCCGGGGCCGGGCCGCGACATCGACTGGCCGGCGTTCCACCACTACCTGGCTTACGGCTACACGCCCGGCGCCCGCTCTGCCTTCGCCGGCATCGCCAAGCTGCCGCCCGGTCACACCGCGATCTTCGAGGCGGGCACGCTGACCCTGCATCGCTACTGGTCGCTGCCGGACGCCGCCCCGGCCTCGCCCCGCCTGGACCAGCGCGAGCTGGCCGAGGGCATCCGGAGCGAGATCCGCGAGGCGGTGCGGCTGCGCCTGGAGGCGGATGTGCCGGTCGGCGCGTTCCTGTCGGGTGGTGTCGATTCCAGCATCGTCGTCGCCTGCATGCGGGAGATCACCAGCGGGCCCCTCACGACGTTCTCCATCGGCTTCGGCAGCTCCGCCGCCTCGTTTGACGAGCTGCCCTACGCGCGCCAGGTGGCCGAACGCTTCGGGACCGAGCACCACGAGGAGATCCTGGAGCCCAAGGCCGCCGAGCTGGCCCCGCTGATCGTGCGCGGCTTCGACGAGCCGTTCGCCGACTCCTCGGCCATCGCGACCTACGCGGTGGCGGCGGCCACCGCGCGCCACGTGAAGGTCGCGCTGTCCGGTATCGCCGGCGACGAGACCTTCGCCGGCTATCCGCGCTATCTCGGCGTGCGGGTGTCGGAGGCGTGGACGCGGGTGCCGGCCTGGCTGCGCCGCCCGGCCGGCGCCGCGGCCGCCGGCGCCTTGCGCGAGTCGTACACGAGCCGCAACCTGCGCGACTGGGTCGTGCGCTTCGCCGCCGGCGCCGAGCAACCGCTGCCCGAGCGCTACTTCGGCTGGACGCGCTTCTTCGACGCCCCCGCCTTGCACGCGCTGGCCACCCCGGCCCTACGCGCGGCGCTGACGGGTGATCCCGACGCCGCCGGCCGGGCGGCGTGGGCAACGCGCGGCTGGGGCGACGCCGTGGACGGCGCCTTCCGCATCGACCTGGCGACCTACCTGCCGGACGATCTGCTCACGATGGCCGATCGCATGAGCATGGCCAGCTCGCTGGAGCTGCGGGCGCCGTTCTGCGATCACCGGGTGATCGAGGCCAGCCTGGCCATCCCTCCCCGCGTGAAGACGCCCCGGCTGCGCCTCAAGGGGCTGCTGAAGTCGGTCTACGCCGACGTGTTGCCGCCGGCCGTGCTGAACCACCGCAAGCAGGGCTTCATGATCCCGCTGGCCCGCTGGTTGCGCGAGGACCTGCGCCCGCTGCTGGACGACCTGCTCGGCCCCGAGCAGGTGCGGGCCCGCGGCCTCTTCCGGGTGGAGACGGTCGAGCGCCTGCGCGCCGAGCACGTGGCGGGGCAGCGCTCGCACTCCGACCGGCTGTGGGCGCTGATGATGGCCGAGCTGTGGCTGCGCGAGTACCTCGACCGCGGTGGCGCCTGGAGGCTCGCGTGACGCCGCTGCGGATCGTCGCCGTTGCCGACGTCTCCCCACTGGCCGTGATCGGCGGCGCCGAGCGCGTGCTGTGGGAGCACGTGCGCCGGCTGGCCCGCCGTGGCCACGACGTCCGCGTGCTGTGCCGGGCGGCCGGCGCCACGCCGGCGCCGCCCACGGTCCGGGAGGGCGTGGAGATCGTGGAGTTCGCCTCGGTCCGACGCTCGCCGACGGACCTCCTGCAGAGCACCGTGCTCGGCGCTCGCCGGGCGCTGGCCGCCTTGCTGGCCACGCGCGACGCCGACGTGCTGAACGTCTACCAGCCGCTGTCGGGCTACGGCGTGCTCACCTCGCCGGCCGGACGCCGGGTGCCGACCCTCTACTCGTTCATGTCGCCGGCCCCGCTCGAGTACCGCTCGCGCCGGCGGATGACGGCGAACCATCGGGCCGGCGTCGTCGGGCTGGCCGGCGTGGTCGGGCTGTGGCTGGCCGAGCGCGTGTGCCTGCGCCGTTCCGCCCGCGTGCAGGTCCTCAGCGACTTCTCGGCGTCGCTGCTGTGGAAGCTCTACCGGCTGCCGGCCGAGCGCCTCGTGAAGATCAGCGGCGGCGTGGACGTCGAGCACTTCCAGCCGGCGCCCGACCGGCGCGGCGTGCGGGCGGCGCTGGGCCTGCCGCTCGACCGGCCCATCGCGCTGACCGTGCGCAACCTCGAGGCTCGGATGGGGCTCGACCGGCTGATCGAGGCGATGGCCACGCTCGTGTGCCAGGTCCCCGACGTCCTTCTGCTGATCGGCGGCTCCGGCTCGCAGCGGGCCGCCCTCGACGCGCTCGTCCGCGCGCGCGGGCTCGACAAGCACGTGACGTTCCTGGGCTTCATCCCCGAGGGCGACCTGCCGCGGCACTACCAGGCGGCCGATGTCTTCGTGCTGCCGACGCGTGAGCTGGAGGGCTTCGGCCTCGTCACCGCCGAGGCGCTCGCCTGCGGCACGCCGGTGCTCGGCACCCCGGTCGGCGCCACCCCCGAGCTGCTGGAGCCGCTCGACGCCGACCTCGTCTTCCGCGACGCGACGGCGGCGGCGATGGCGGAGGACCTGGCCGTGCTGCTGACGCGGCTGACGGCTGATCCGGCCGGGGCCGCCCGCCTGCGGACCGCCTGCCGCGCCTACGCGGAGGCGCGCTTCGGCTGGGAGCACGTGGTCGACGACCTGGAGCGGACGCTGCGTGACGTCGCGGGCGGAATGCGCGCGGAGTCGGCGGCGGCCGGCGCCTGCGAGGCGTGCGGCGGCGCCCTGCGCGCCTCCAGGCTCGTCTACGGGGGGCGGCGCTACGCGCGCTGCCGGCGCTGCGGCGCAAGCCGGGTCGTCACGCTGCCGACCACGGGCCAGACGCGCCACGAGTACCAGGTGCGCTACGCCCGCCGCTTCCCACCCGACGAGATCGACCCGGCCCGCCGGCAGATGCTGGCGGGCATCGCCGCCCGAGCGCGCCGGGCGGCCACGCCCGGGCGTGTGCTCGACGTCGGCTGCGGCGGCGGACACTTCATGCTGGCCGCCCGCGCCGAGGGCTGGCGGCCGCTCGGCAGCGATCTCTCTCACGCCGCCTGCGTGACCGCGCACCGGACGGGGGCGGGGCCGGCCGTGGGCGCCGACGCCGAGGCGCTTCCGTTCGGCGCCGGCACCCTCGACGCCGTCGCGCTCGTCAACGTGCTCGACCACACGGTGCGGCCGCGCACGGTCGTGCGCGAGGCGGCACGGGTGCTGCGGCCGGGCGGCCTGCTGATCGTGCGGGTGCCCAACGGCGCCTTCCACCCGAAGTGGGCGCGACTGCTCGCGGGGGCGGGGCCGCTCGTGCGGTGGCGGGCCTGGGACGCCTACCCGATCCTGCACCTGTTTGCCTTCGGCCCGGCCGCGTTGCGCCGGCTGGTCGAGGGCGCCGGCTTCGAGGTGCTCGCCACGCTGAACTCCGGGCTGGCCAGCCCCGCGCCCGGTCCCGCCCGCACGGGCTGGGGGGCCGCCGGCCGGCGCCTGCTGCGCGACATCACCACCGCCGGCGCCGGGGTCGTCCACGCGCTGTCCGGCCGCCGCTGGGTGATCGGACCCTCGATCGAGCTGTACGCGCGCCGGCGCCCGGACGGGGAGGGGCGGCCGTGATCCCGGTCACGCACGTCATCACCCGGCTCACCGTGGGCGGCTCGTCGGAGAACACGGTGTCGATGATCGAGCAGCTCGAGAAGTACGGCTACACGGCCACGCTGGTGCTGGGGCCGCAATCCGAGGCGCCGGTCGTGGAGGACGCTCGGCAGCGCGGGTGCCGCATCGTGGCGCTGGACGGCCTCGTGCGCGAGGTGAGCCCGGCTCGCGACGTCGCCGCCGTGCTGCAGCTGTACCGCCTCTTCCGGCGCGCGCGGCCGGCGATCGTGCACACCCACACCTCCAAGGCCGGCTTCGTGGGCCGGATGGCGGCGTGGCTGGCCGGCGTGCCGGCGGTGATCCACCAGCCGCACGGCCACATCTTCTACGGCTACTGGAGCCGAGCGCGCACCGCCATGTTCGTCGGGCTCGAGCGGATCGCCGCGCCGTGGACCGACACGATCCTCGCGCTGACGCCGCGCGAGATCGAGGAGAACCTGGAGCGGGGGATCGGCCGGGCCGGGCAGTACGCGGTGGTGCCGAGCGGCGTGCCCACCCAGGCGCTGCGCGACGCGGCGCCGTCGCGAGCAGCGGCCCGGCTGAAGCTGGGGCTGCCGGAGGACGCGTACGTGGTGGCCGGAGTCGGGCGGTTCGTGCCGATCAAGGGGTTCGATCTGCTCGTGGCCGCGCTGGCCGAGCTGCTGGCGCGCGTGCCCGACACACACCTGCTGCTGATCGGCGACGGCGTGGAGCGTGGCGCCCTGGAGGCTCAGGCCGCCGCCCTCGGTGTCGCCGGGCGGCTGCACATCACCGGCTCCGTGAGCGACGTCACCCCGCTCCTGCCCGCCGCCGACGTCCTGGCGGCGCCCTCGCGCAACGAGGGCATGGGGCGCGTGCTCGTCGAGGCGATGGCGCTCGGGCTGCCCGTGGTGGGCACCCGCGTGGGAGGCATCGCCGACGTGATCGTGGACGGTGAGTGCGGGCTGGTCGTGGCCCCCGAGGATCCGCTGGCGCTCGCCGGCGCGCTCATCGAGCTCGGCCACGACACCGCCCTGCGGGCCAAGCTCGGCGATGGCGCCCCGTCCCGGGCCGAGGCCTTCTCTACCGGTGTGGCGGCCGCGGCGATGCGGGCCGTCTACGACGATCTGGTGCGCTCGCGCCGCCGGGGCCGGTGAGAGGGCGCGCGCTCGTGCTGGCGCTCGGGCTGGGCGTGGCCGCGGTCGCCCCGGCCGGCGCGCTCGAGCGTGTGCGCGGCGTCGTGCACGTCCACTCCGACCTGACCACTGGCGACTTCACGCTGGAGGGGCTGGTGGGGCTGGCCGACCAGCAGGGGATCGGCGTCCTGCTGCTCGCCGAGAACTACCATCTGCGCGTGGACTACGGCCTGCCGCCGTTCCGCGCGCTGACGCGGGTGAGCCGGCACGAGCCCTCGGTCGGCGACGCGCTCGAGGGCTACTTCGCCCGTGTGGCCGAGGTCCGGCGGCGACTGCCGCACGTGCTGCTCATCCCCGGGGTCGAGGTGATGCCGCACTATCACTGGACCGGCTCCGCGGCCGCGCTCGACCTCACCGTGCACAACCTTCAGAAGAACGTCCTCGTGTTCGGCCTTACCGATCCGGCCGCGCTGGCCGCGCTGCCCGTCGCCGGCCGGCCGCCGGCCGGCCATTACACCGCGCAGTCGCTGATCGACGCCCTGCCCGTGCTGCTGCTCGTTCCCGGCGTGGCGTTACTGCTCCGCCGCCGGCCGGTTCGGCGCCGGCTGGGCCGCGGCGCCGTCATCGTCGTGCGTCGCCGGGCGTGGGCGCGCGGTGGCCTGCTGTGCGTGGTGGGCGCCGCCGCCCTCGTGCGCGGCTGGCCGTTCACGACCGATCCGTATCCGACCTCGTCGGACCCCGGCATCGCCCCCTACCAGGCGGTGATCGATCACGTCGAGCGGCTCGGCGGCGCCGCCGTGTGGTCGTTCCCGGAGGCGCGCGATATCGGCGAGCAGCAGTACGGTCCGGTGCGGGTGGGCTGGTTGACCGAGCCCTATCCCGACGACCTGCTGAAGACGTTCCGCTACACGGCGTTCGGCGCCGTGTACGAGGACACCAGCACCTTCGAGCGGCCGGGGGGCGGCTGGGACCGCCTGCTCGCCGAGTACGTGCGGGGCGAGCGCACGCGGCCGGCGTGGGGGTTGGCCGAGTCGGGGTTCCACAACCTCACCGCTGGTAAGCAGGTGGGGCCGCTGCAGACCGTGTTCCTCGTCGAGGAGCGCTCGGAGGCGGGCGTGCTCGACGCGCTCCGCCGGGGGCGGATGTACGCGGTGCAGCGCACGCGCGAGGTGGGCTTCGACCTCGCGCAGTTCGCGGTGAGCGCCGGAGGCCGGGCGGGCGGGGCGGGGGAGACACTGCGGGCGCCGGCGGGGACGCCCGTCGAGCTCGCCGTCGCGATCGAGGCCAGCGACGGCCGCGCCCACGACGTGCGGGTGGCCATCGTCGTCAACGGCCAGGCGGTCGCGATCGAGAAGGGCGCCACCCCGTTCCGGACCGTGTACCGCACCACCACCGACGGCACCCCGCTCGTGCTCCGCCTGGAGGCGCGCGGCTCCCAGCAGCGCCTGCTGAGCAACCCCGTCTTCGTGCGGCCCTGAGGGTGGGCGTGCGCGTCGCGATCCACCAGCCGCACTACCTGCCCTGGCTCGGCTACCTGGCCAAGTGGGCGGCCGCCGACGTCTTCATCTTCCTGGATACCGTGCAGTACGAGAAGAATGGCTGGCAGAACCGCAACCGGATCAAGACCGCGGCCGGCCCCCGCTGGCTCACCGTGCCGGTGAACGCGCGGCTGGGCACGCCCATCACGGAGGTGACCGTCGACGGTGGCCAGCCCTGGCGCGAGCGGCACCGGCAGGCGATCGCGCAGGCCTACGCGGCTGCCCCCCACCTCGACCGGTACCGGGGGGAGCTCGACGCCCTCTACGCGAGGGCGTGGCCGCGACTGGCACCCCTGGCGGTGGCCACCGCCGAGTGGCTGGCGCGCGCAGCCGGCATCGGGACCCCGGCCCGACTCGCCTCCGCGCTCGCGGTCACCGCCTCCGACCCGACCGAGCGGCTGGTGGCGCTCTGCCGGGCGGTCGGCGCCGACACTTACCTGGCCGGTCGCGATGGTGCCCGCTACATGGACGTGAAGTGCTTCGCCGAGGCGGGGATCGAGGTGCTGTACCAGGACTACGCCCACCCCGTCTACGCGCAACTGCACGGGGAATTTGCTCCGAATTGCTCGGGGCTTGACCTACTATTGACCCACGGCGATGACGCTCTGGCCATTCTCCGCGGAGGTGACCACTGGTCGCCCGACCCGCCGGTCACTCCGTGAAGCCGTCCCGATGACGACGCCATGAACATCCTCGCCCTCGGCGCCCACCCCGACGACATCGAATACGGCTGTGGCGGGATGCTGACCAAGTACGCCGAGAAGGGGCACGACGTCTTCCTGTGGATCGCCTCCGACGGCAGCCTGGGCGGCGAGGGCGCCGTGCGGCGCCAGGAGCAGACCGACTCCGCGCTCATCATCGGCGCCCGCGAGGTCTTCTGGGGCGACTACCGTGACACCGAGGTCCCGCTCACCCGGGAGCTCATCGGGCGCATCGAGAGCGTCATCAAGCAGATCAAGCCGCGGATGATCTTCGTACACTACCCCGACGACACCCACCAGGATCATCGCAACCTCGCCCAGGGCACCATGTCGGCCACCCGCTACGTGCCGAACTTCCTGTTCTACGAGGGGCCGACGACCCAGAACTTCGCGCCCAACTGCTTCACCGACGTCGAGAAGGTGCTCGACAAGAAGCTGGCCTGCCTGGAGGCCCACCGCTCGCAGGTCGCGAAGACGAACATCGAGGACCTCACCATCCTCGAGCTGGCCGTGTCGTCGGCCAACTTTCGCGGGATCCAGGCTCGCGTGAAGTACGCGGAGGCCTTCCAGTCGATCCGTCTCCTGATCAACATCTGATCCCGCACTCACGGCCGACCCTCGACGACACCGACGCCGAGCGCGTGGCGGCGGTGGTGCGCCGTGGCTGGGTCGCGCCGGGCCCGGAGGCCGAGGCCTTCGAGCACGAGCTGGCCGCGCGGCTCGGCACCGAGGACGCGGCTGTGGTCAGCTCCGGCAGCGCGGCGCTCGAGCTGGCCCTGCGCGCGCTCGGGGCCGGGCCCGGCCACGAGGTCGTCATCCCGACCTACGTGTGCGACGCCCTCCATCACGCGGTCACCCGAACCGGCGCCACCCCGGTCCTGGCCGACGCTGACCCCGCCACGCTGTCGATCTCGGCGGCCACCGTTCGGCCCTGCCTCACCCCGCGCACGCGCTGCATCATCGTGCCGCACGCCTTCGGCCTCGCCGCCGACCTGGCGCCGGTGCTGGCGCTGGGCGTGCCCGTCATCGAGGATTGCGCCCAGACGCTCGACGCGCGCGTGGATGGCCGCCCCGTCGGCGGGCTCGGCGCGCTGGCGGTGTGCTCGTTCTATGCAACCAAGCTCCTGACCACCGGCGAAGGGGGAGCGGTGGCCGGGCCGGCCGTGCTCGTCGCCCGCGTGCGCGACGCCCGCGACTACGACGAGCGCGACGACCTCGTGCCCCGCGTGAACGCCAGGCTGAGTGACCTTGCCGCCGCCCTCGGCCGCGGCCAGCTGGCCCGGCTCCATGCGTTCGTGGCGCGCCGGCGGGCGATCGCCGCCCGCTACCGCGAGCGGCTGCGCGACGTGCCCTGCGCGATGCCCCCGGACGCGGGGCCGCGCCACGTGTACCATCGCTTCGTGGTGGAGGTGGAGCGGCCGCCCGACCTCGTGCAGGCCGCGCTGGGCGCGCGCGGGGTGGCGGCGCGACGGCCGGTGTACCGCCCTGCCCACCGGGCACTCGGACTGGCCGGGTTCCCCGAGGCCGATCGGCTGTGGTCCCGCGCCCTGTCGCTGCCGTGCTATCCCACGCTCACCGACCCCGAGGTCGACACGGTGGCGGCAGCGCTGGCCGAGGCGCTGAGGTGAGCGTGACCGCCGGTCCCCAGGTGGCCCCGCAGCCGCTCGGCATGGCGCCCGGCCGCCCGCGCGGTGGCCCGGCTGGCGCTCGTCGGCGTCCTCTTCCTGCCACCCGTGCGCGGCTGGTTCGCCGCCGCCGGCCTCGACTGGGCGTACCTGGCGGCGCTGGCGTGGGCGGTGGCGTTCTTCGGGGTGCCGGTCGTCCGGCGCCTGGCCTTCGCCTTCGGCGTGCTCGACGCGCCCGCCGCCCGCAAGGTGCACCGCACACCCACGCCGCTCCTGGGCGGCGCCGCCGTCTACGCCGCGTTCGCGCTCACCGTGCTCTTCAACTTCAACTTTTCGCGCGGCCTCAAGGGTGTGGCCGTCGGCGCGACCGTCGTGGTCCTGCTCGGGCTGCTCGACGACATCCGCGACCTTCCGGCCCCGGTGAAGCTGGCCGGCCAGGTCGCCGGCGTCGCGGTGGCGGTCGGCTACGGCGTCGTGCTGAGCGTTGTACCGAGCTGGCTGCCCGGGGCCGCCGTGCTCAACGTCGTCCTCACGCTGCTGTGGTTCCTCACCGTCACCAACGCGGTGCAGTTCCTGGACGGCATGGATGGCCTCGCCTCCGGCCTCGGTGTCATCGCCGGGCTCTTCTTCAGCATCAGCGCCGCCCAGACCGGCCAGCCCTACCTGTTCATCCTGGCCGCGCCGCTGGTCGGCGCCTGCCTGGGTTTCCTGCCCTACAACTTCCGCCGCGACGGCGCCCGCATCTTCCTCGGCGACTCGGGGGCGAGCTTCATCGGCTTCACGCTCGCCGGCCTGGCCGTCATGGGAGAATGGGCCGACGAGAATCCGCGCGTCGCGTTGCTGACGCCGATGCTGATCCTGGCGGTGCCACTCTTCGACATCGCCTTCGTCGGCGTGGTCCGGGTGGTGACGGGGAAGGTGCACTCGTTGCGGGAATGGCTGGCCTACACGGGGAAGGACCACATCCACCACCGCTTCGAGGCGCTGGGGCTCAGCAAAGCCCAGAGCGTCCTGCTGATCTTCTTCATCTCCAGCACCCTCGGTCTCTCGGCCATCCTGCTCAAGCAGGCCACGCCGCGTGAGGCGGCGCTGATCCTGATCCAGGCCGGCTGCGTGCTGGTGATCATCGCGATCCTCGAGGGCGTGGGGCGGGGGCGGCCGGGGCGACCATGAGCTGGCGGCAGTGGCGGGCGCGTCTGGCCGTCCTGTACCATCCTGACGAGTCGCCGCGGAAGACCGCGCTGGCCCTCGCCATCGGAGTCTTCCTGAGCTTCACCCCGTTCTGGGGGTTCCAGACCCTGCTCGCCCTGCTGCTGGCGACCGTGTTCAGGCTCAACCGGGCGGTGACCGTCACCGGGACCTGGCTCAACCTGCCGTGGTTCGCCCCGTTCATCTACGCCGGCGCCGTGAAGATCGGCGCGTTGATGCTGCCCGACCTGTCCGGGCTGGCCGGCCTGTCGGCCTACCTCCTCGTCGGCAGCACCACGCTGGGGCTGGCGGCCGGCCTGCTCACGTGGATCATCGCGTACACGCTGATCCGCCGGCGGCGGCAGCGCCGGGGCGACGGTGACGATGCGGACCGCTCCCGGACCACCGCCTGACCGTGGCGGCCGAGCTCGCCGACCTCCTCGCCCGCTGGACTACGCTGGAGCCGTCCACCGCGTACCTGCTGGCCCGGCTGCTGGCGGTGCTGCTGACGGCGGCGCTGCTGCTGCTCGGCTACCGCTTGCTGCTGGGTGTGATGGGGCGCATCGTGCGAACCCGGCCCTTCCACGAGACGGCGCGGCTGCGCACGCTGGCCACGCTGGTGGCGAGCCTGTTGCGGTGGGCGGTCGGCTTCATCGCCGTCGTCGTCATCCTGCGCGAGCTGGGTGTGGACGTGCTGCCCATCATCGTGTCGGCCGGCGTCCTCGGCCTGGCCATCGGCTTCGGCGCCCAGAGCCTCATCCGCGACGTCATCACCGGCTTCTTCTTGTTCTTCGAGGGGCTGCTCCACGTCGGCGACGGGGTGCAGATCGGGGCGACCACCGGCGTCGTGGAGTCGATGGGGCTGCGTGTCACCACCGTGCGCACCGAGGACGGCGGGCTCCGGGTGCTGCCCAACGGGCAGATCACCGAGTTCGCGAGCTACGGCGTCGGCGGCATGCCGGCCTCGGTCGAGGTGCCGATCGCGCGCGAGGCGCCGGTCGGCGAGGCGCTGGCCGTGCTGGCCGAGGTCGGCGAGGCGTGGGCACGGGAAACCGGTGCGGCGCTGGACCGGTCGCTGGTCCCGGGTATCATGGGATTCAGCGGCGGCGAGGTGATCCTGCGCCTCACCGTGCGGGTGGCGCCGGAGCAGCGCCTCGCCGTCGAGGGCGAGCTGCGGCACCGGATCAAGGCGGCGTTCGATCGTCGTCACTGGCCCCCCCTCGGCGCCGCCGGATAGGAGCCCTCATGCACGTGCGCAAGGCGGTGTTCCCCGCGGCCGGTCTCGGCACGCGCTTTCTCCCCGCGACCAAGGCCCAGCCCAAGGAGATGCTGCCCCTCGTCGACAAGCCGACCATCCAGTACGTGGTCGAGGAGGCGGTCGCCTCCGGCCTCGTCGGAGATCATCCTCGTGACCGGCCGCAACAAGCGGGCGATCGAGGACCACTTCGACGCGGCCTTCGAGCTGGAGTACTACCTGAACGACCGCGGCAAGACCGAGGAGCTGGCCCAGATCAAGACGATCTCCGAGATGGCCTCGGTGTCGTACGTGCGCCAGAAGGAGCCGCTCGGCCTCGGGCACGCCATCCTGGTGGCCCGCTCGCTGGTCGGCGACGAGCCGTTCGGCGTCTTCCTGGGCGACGACATCATCGGCGGGGCCACGGTTCCGTGCATGCGCCAGCTGCTCGACGTCTTCGCCACGCACCAGGGGCCGGTCATCGCCGTCGAGCGGGTGCCGCGCGAGCGCATCCACCAGTACGGGGTCATCGCCGGTCGCAACATCGGTGGCAACGTGTGGGAGATCAGCGACCTGGTCGAGAAGCCGAAGGCCGAGGACGCTCCCTCCGACCTGGCCATCATCGGCCGCTACGTGCTCACGCCTGACCTGTTCCAGATCCTGGCCGAGACCCACGCCGACAAGCGCGGCGAGATCCA
Organism: uncultured Candidatus Rokubacteria bacterium; assembly: GCA_963827505.1. GTDB lineage: Bacteria > Methylomirabilota > Methylomirabilia > Rokubacteriales > CSP1-6 > AR5. Next base: position 1,719,229 of record CAWHBD010000003.1, read on the forward strand.
GCTGACCGACGGCCTGCGCACCTTGCGCCAGCGCCGGCCGATGTACGCGGTGGAGTTCCAGGGCAAGCGGTACGACACCGGCGACAAGCTCGGATTCCTCAAGGCCACCGTCGAGTTCGCGCTCGCCCGACCCGACCTCGGCGACGACTTCCGCGAGTACCTGCGCGCGCTGAAGATCTAGCGTTTTCTTGACCCGGTTTGGGTGGGGCACCTATGCTGGTGCGGTGTCTCCTGAGCGTCGGCGTCGGTCGCACATCAAGCTGACCTCGCATCCGGGGGGTGTCGCCCACCTGCCGATCCACTGGGGGGAGGCGGATCCGAAGATCCGCGGGCCCGTCGTGGGGTCCACCTCGGTCGCCGAGCAGCGCAACGTCATCGGCACGCACGCCGGCTCCTACGCCATCTACCGCGCGCTGGCCGTCGCCGCCGGCGCCCTCGACCCGGCGCGGCGCCCCGATCTGACCGACACGGCGCCCACCGATCGCGTCGGCCCGCACCCGCAGTGGTTCGAGCCGGACCGCATCGTCTCGCTCGATCCGTTCGGGGCCGTCGTGGCCGACGTGTACGCCGGCTACCTGGCCCAGGGCTACGACATCCGCCCCTCCATCGCCATCACTCAGGCCCAGGTGGACGTCCCCGAGATCGGCCGCGCCGTCGAGGCTGGGCGCCTGCGTCCCGACGGCGTCATCCTGCGCGACTCGGGCGCAGCGGTGGTCACCAAGGTCGCGCTGGAGCCCGTGTGGTACCTGCCGGGCGTGGCGCGGCGGTTCGGGTGCTCGGAGGCCGACCTGCGCCGCACGCTGTTCGAGGAGACCGGGCGGATGTTCCCCGAGCTGGTCACGCGCGGCGATCTCGAGGTGTTCTTGCCGCCCATCGGGGGCCAGACCGCCTATGTGTTCGGCTCGATCGGGCACCTCGCCGACCCGTCGGTGCCGCTCACCGCGCGCATGCACGACGAGTGCAACGGCTCCGACGTCTTCGGCTCGGACATCTGCACGTGCCGGCCCTACCTGGCCCACGCCATCGAGGAATGCATCCGCGGCGCCCAGGCCGGCGGCGTGGGGCTGATCGTCTACTTCCGCAAGGAAGGGCGGGGGCTCGGCGAGGTCACCAAGTTCCTCGTCTACAACGCGCGCAAGCGGCAGCCCGGCGGCGACCGCGCCGAGCACTACTTCGCACGGACGGAGTGCGTGGCCGGCGTGCCGGACATGCGCTTCCAGGAGCTCATGCCGGACGTGCTGCACTGGCTGGGCGTCCGCACCATCCACCGGCTCGTCTCCATGAGCCACACCAAGCACGACGCCATCGTGGCGGCCGGTATCACGGTAGGCGAGCGGGTGCCCATCCCCGACGCGCTGGTGTCGCCGGAGGCGCGGGTGGAGATGGACGCCAAGCTCGCGGCCGGCTACTTCACGAAGGGCGACGTCCCCGACCCGCGGGAGCTGGCCAGACCCAAGGGCCGCGGCTTGCAGTGACGGCCGCCCCCGCGGTCGCGACCGCGCTCGACTATCTCCGGAGTCCCGAGGCGATCCGCGAGCGCGCCGGCGCGGTGCTGACGCGCGGGCTCGCCGGCGGTCTCGAGCACTTCGCGATCGACCTGTCCCGGCTCGACGCGGCTGCCGATCTGGTGGCCGCCGTCACCCGCGAGCGGTATCCGGACGGCGTCGTCCCGCCGCACAGTCGCTGGCGCCACTTCGACGCCGGAGGGTCCACCCGCCTCGCCGATCTGTCGCGCGCCCTCGACGGGCTCGACGCCGACGAGCGGGCGCGAGCCAGGATCGACCTCGTGGTCACCAGTGTCCTGCTCGACGCCGGGGCCGGGCCCGACTGGCGCTACGTCGATCCGGCGACGGGGGCAACGTTCCGTCGCTCCGAGGGACTCGCGGTGGCGAGCCTCCGTCTGTTCGCCGCCGGCTTCTTTTCCTCCGAGCGCGCGATGCCTTGGCGGGCCGACGGGCCGGGGCTCCTGGCCGTCTCCGAGGATCGGCTCGGCGCCGCGCTGCAGGTGTCCACGGACAACCTGCTGACGGGGCTGGCCGGCCGGGCCTCGCTGCTCCGGGATCTCGGCCACGCGCTGCGCCGAATGCCCGAGCTCTTCGGTGCGGGTCCGGCGCGCCCCGGCCACTTGCTGGACGCCCTGCGCGCCCGCGCGCGGGCCGGGGGGCTCGAAGCCGCGGACGTCCTGCACTCTCTGCTCATCGGGCTCGGTCCGATCTGGCCGGAGCGATTGCAGTGCGACGGCGTCAACCTGGGCGATGTCTGGCCCCATCCGGTCGCCGGTGGCGTCGGGCCCACCGCCGGCCTCGTGCCCTTCCACAAGCTCTCCCAGTGGCTGGCCTACTCGCTGATCGAGCCGCTGGCCGAGGCGGGGGTGACCGTCACCGGCGTCGATCGGCTCACTGGCCTCGCCGAGTACCGCAACGGGGGGCTGTTCCTCGACACCGGTGTGCTGACGCCGCGGCACCCGGCCGTCGTGCGCGACCTGCATCGGCCTGGTGACGAGGTCGTGGTGGAGTGGCGGGCGCTCACGGTGGCGCTGCTCGATCGCCTCGCCCCGCTGGTGCGCGAGCGACTGGGCGCCGCCGATCTGCCGCTGGCGAGCATCCTCGAGGGCGGGACGTGGGTGGCCGGCCGGCGCCTGGCCGACGCGCGGCGCGGCGGCGCCCCGCCCATCGGGGTCGCCAGCGATGGGACCGTGATGTGAGCCGCGCGACCACGCCGTCAACGGGGAGACCACGCTGATGCCCGGTCAGGTGCACGTCATCGAGCATCCGCTCGTGCAGCACAAGCTGAGCCTGATGCGCATGAAGAGCACCAGCACCTCGGCCTTCCGCAATCTGCTCAACGAGCTGGCCATGCTCATGGCCTACGAGGTCACCCGCGACCTGCCGACCCACGCGGTGGCCATCGAGACGCCGCTGGCCCGGACCACCGCGCCCATGCTCGACGGCAAGAAGATCGTGCTCGTCTCGATCCTGCGCGCCGGCACCGGCATCCTCGACGGCATGCTGAAGCTGATCCCGAGCGCCCGGGTGGGGCACGTCGGGCTGTACCGCGACCCCCGGACGCTGGGCGCCGTCGAGTACTACTTCAAGGTGCCCAAGGAGATGGCCGGCCGCGACGCCATCGTGGTGGACCCGATGCTGGCCACCGGCAACTCGGCGGTGGCCGCCGTGGACCGGGTGCGGGACACGCACCCACGCTCGATCAAGTTCGTCTGCCTGTTGACCTGTGCCGAGGGGCTGGCGAACTTCCACGCGCACCATCCCGACGTGCCCGTCTACACGGCGGCCATCGACGGCCGCCTCGACTCCCACGGCTACATCATCCCCGGCCTCGGCGACGCCGGCGACCGCCTCTTCGGGACGAAGTAGTCTTACGCCTCCGGCTTCACCGTGCCTCCGCTCGGCCCGCTGCGCGGCCCGGCGGCCTCGGCGGACTCTCCCGTGGTGCTGGCGGCCGCGGCCTCGGCGGCGGCGGTCGGCGCCGGCGGGCCGAGGGGCGACGTCGGCCGGTAGCGGTCGCTCGCCGCCGTCGAACTGGCGGCTGTCCCCGCGCGGGTCTCGGTGCGGGCCAGCAGTCCGGGGACGAGCCGCTCGGAGAAGCCCGCGATGAAGCACCAGACGACGAGGAGCGCGAGCGTCGTGTCGGGCAGCGGCGGCTTGGTCGTCGGCGCGGCCGCTCCCGCCGCGGGGGCGGGGGCCGGTACGGATTCGGTCGGGCGGTCACGGCGGTCTTCGGACGGCGTCGCCAGCTGGGGAAAGGCGGTGCCGCCGAGCAGACCGGACAGGATGAAGAAGTAGAGGATGCAGGCGGCGCCGGCGCCGATCAACATGCGGGAGGCCAGCATGACCCATGGCCGCATCAGCTTCAGGTCGTCCGGCGAGGACGCCTCCAGCCGGGTCTTGAGCGTGCTCAGCATGCTGAAGGACGCGGCCCCAGGCGCCGCCGAGCCCGGCGAAGGCGAAGACCCGCAGGTCGTCGAGCGACAGGGTAACGTTGCACAGGACCTTGTAGGCGATGGCCAGGGAGAAGAAGGCCAGCGCCCACACGAAGAGCCAGCCGGCCCGGCCGGTGACGACCTTCGAGTACCGTCGCCTCGCCTCGTTGACGGTGTAGCGCCACTGCAGATCGTTCACCAGCCGGGCGAGCAGGATGCGGCGTCCCTGGGAGGCGCCGGGCTCCTTCGCCTTGCGGAGCGCCTCGGTGCGAGCCGCGTAGTGATCGGCCTGCTCCTTGCGGAGCACCCCGGTGGCTTCCATCGCCCGGAGCTCGAGCTCGGCCGCGACGGTCTCGTCGTCGTAGAGCTGCACGAGGCGCTGCTCGATCTCGTAGGCGCTGCTCCACGAGCGAGCCTTGGTCTGCAGCAGCTCCTGGACTCGCGCGGCCGCCGGACCGGTGGCCGGGCACCCGGGCGAACGATGCCTCCAGAGTCACGTAGAACTGATCGGTCAGCTCGACGATCTCCTCGTCGTGGCCGCCCGCGCGCCGGCCCCAGCCGAGCCAGGCGGCGACGGCCTCCCTCACACGCGGTAGAAGCGCTTGGCGCCGCCGGCCAGGATCTCGCGCTTCGTCGCCGCTGACAGCCCCGGGCGGTCGGCGATCGAGCTTGGGGGCCCCGGGGAAGAATCCGTCGGGGTGCGGGTAGTCGGTGGCCCACAGGATCTTGTGGGGGCCGATGTAGTCGGCCAGCACGCTCAGGCTGCCCTCGACCGGCTCGAACGAGATCCAGCAGTTGCGCTGGAACAGCTCGCTCGGGCGCATGGTCAGCCCCGAGTCGTTGAAGCCGGCGTCGTCGAAGTGCCGGTCCATCCGGTCGAGCCAGGGCGCGATCCAGCCGCCCCCGGACTCCATGAAGCCGATGCGCACGCGGGGGTGGCGGTCGCACACGCCCTCCCAGATGACGCTCATGGCCGCCAGCATCATCTCCATCGTGTGGGAAATGATGTGGCGCGCGCCCCGCGTCTCGAAGCGGTCCACGCCCACCTGGGGCATGCCGCCGCTGGCGCCCTCGTGCAGGCCGATGGCGAAGTCGAGCTCCTCCACCTCCCGCCAGAACGGCGCGTAGTCCGGGTGGTGGAGCATGCGGCCGTTGTAGGGGTTGGGGCGCAGGAAGCCGCCGCGCATGCCGAGCTGGGTGCGGGCGAAGCGCATCTCCTCGATGGCGAGGTCGATCGACTGCATCGGCAGCATGGCGACGCCGAAGAGGCGGTCGGGGTAGGGGCGGCAGTAGTCGGCGAGCCAGCGGTTGTAGGCGCGGCACATCGCCGCCGCCAGGCCGGGCTCCTGCACGGCGCCGGCGAAGAGGCCCACGCTCGGATAGAGGAAGGCGGCGTCGATGCCGTCGAGATCCATGTCGGGGATGCGGGCGTGCGGATCGAAGCCGCCCGGACGGCCCTCCATGTACTTCATCGTCGTCTCGTCGGCGCGCCCCTGCCGGGCTCCGATGGCGCCGATGTTGCCGAAGCCCTTCTTGCTGCCCAGCACCTTGCCCTCGACCAGCAGCCGCTCCTTGCCGTCGGTGTCGACGATCAGGCGGGGCGCGCGGTCGCGGTAGGCGGGGTCGATGTACTTCTCCCAGATGTCGACCGGCTCGAGCACGTGTCCGTCGGCGTCGATCACGTTGTAGGTGCGGGCCATGGTCCTGGTCCTTTCGGCTCGACCGTCCGTGCCTCGCTCAGTTCTTCGCCGCTGAGTAGGGGTAGATCAGGGTCCCGGACTTGAACTCGTCAGGGAACAGGACGACCTTCTTGCCGGGTCCTCGGAACTGGTCGACGCTGTTGCCAGCGATCTTCTGGTACTGCACCATCAGCGTGCGGCCCTGAGCCCACTCGCCGTTCTTTCCGAACTTCACCTTGCCGACGATCGTGTTGAACTCGGTGGCGCGGATGTAGGCGGCCAGCTTCTGCTGGTCGAGACCCTTGGTCGCCTCGACCGCCTGGCCCAGCACCTGCAGGGCGGCGTACGCGTAGGGCGGCAGATAGTAGCCGAGCGGGTCGACGCCGTCCTTCTGGGCGCGAGGCTGGTACGCCTTGAAGAAGTCCTGGATGCCAGGGAACATCATGGTCGACTCCGGCGCCCAGAAGTCGTAGTTCACGATCCCGTTGAGCATCGGGCCCATGTTGGCCATCACGGTCGTGAACATCAACCCCACCATGCCGCCGCCCACGATCTTCGGCTGCAACCCGACCTCGTGGATCGCGCGCAGCATGCCCACCGAATCGGGCGGATAGGAGGCGATGAAGAGCACCTCGGGGTTGGTGGCCTTGATGGCGCGCACGATCGGCGTGTAGTCGACGGTGCTGGGCGGGTACGTCTTGTCGTAGACGGTCTTGAAGCCGAAGCGCTTGATCAGCTCGCGGGCCCCGACCAGTGCGTTCTGCGGGTACTCGGCGTCGGCGCCGACGATGGCCACGGTTTGGGGCTTGGGGTTCTGGCGGGCGGCCAGCTCGAAGAAGCCCAGTGGCGTGCTGATCTCGGGATCGGGACCGTTGGGCGAGATCTGGAAGTAGCTCGGATACTTGTACTTCTCGTTGTTGGCCAGCCCGAAGATGCCCATGAGCGTGAGCTTGCGCTCCATCGCGATGGGCATGAGCGGCGCGATGAGGTTGGTGCCGTAGCCGGAGACGATCAGATCGACCTTGTCCACCTCGAGCAGCTTGGTATAGATGCCGGGCACGGTGGCCGGGTTGGTCTGGTCGTCGTAGTAGATCAGCTCGACCGGCCGGCCCAGGAGCCCACCCTTCTTGTTCACGTCGTCCTTCCAGATCTGCATCGCGAGCAGGGCGGGCTTGCCGTTGGCGGAGAGGCCGCCGGTGAGCGCCATGCCGAAGCCAATCTTGATGGGGTCGGCGCCGCGCGCCGCGAACATGCCGCCGCTGGCGACCAGCAGGACGACCACGACGAGGGCGATCAGGGCAAAAAGGGCCTTCGGTCTCCGGTGCGGGCTCATGAGTCGTCTCCTTCGTACGCGTCTGGGTGTGCGCGACTGGGAGCGGGCCGCTCGCTTCGAGCGTGCCCAAACTGCGCCCGGTGCCGCGGCCTTGTCAAGGGCCCGGGCGCCGACAGCGGTCCGGGCGCCGGCTTGACGGGGCCACCGGGGGCCGGGCACTATCGGCGCCATGCGATTCGGGATCTTCGGCAGCGCCCAGGCACGACGTGGTGGCCCCGACGTGGACAGCGGGTCCGGCTTCCGGGACTTCGTCGACTACAACGTCGAGGCCGAGGCGCTCGGCTTCCACAGCAGCTTCGTGGTCGAGCATCACTTCACCGGGTTCGGCCAGATCTCGGCCACGCTGAATCTGCTCACGTGGATCGGCGCCCGGACCTCCACGCTGCGCCTCGGCACCGCCGTGATGACGCTGCCCTGGCACAACCCCGTGCTGCTGGCCGAGCAGGCGGCCACCATCGACCTGCTGTCGAACGGCCGCCTCGACTTCGGCATCGGCCAGGGCTACCGCCACAACGAGTTCGCGGGCTTCTGCGTGCCCATGGAGGAGGCCGAGGCGCGCTTCGAGGAGGCGCTGGAGGTCATCCTCAAGGCGTGGACCTCGGACGCGCCGTGGTCGCACCAGGGCAAGTACTGGCAGTTCGACAAGGTCGTCGTCGAGCCGCCGACCCACCAGAAGCCGCACCCGCCGCTGTGGATGGGCGCGGGACGCCCGGCGTCCATCAAGAAGGTGGCCGCCTACGGCTACAACCTGCTGCTCGACCAGTTCGCGCCGGTGGCGCAGATCGCCGAGCGCATCGCCTTCTTCAAGGCCGAGGTGGAGGCGCAGGGGCGCGTGTTCGACCCGATGAGCGTGGCCGTGACCCGCTCGATCAACGTGGTGACCACCGCCGAGGAGCGGGCCAAGGCGCTGGAGACGCGGCTGGCCGCGCGCCGGCGCATGGATCGTCTGGCCCAGCGCCCCGATGGCCAGAACACCGCCAGCATGATGTCCTACGCGGACACGCTGGAGGCGGCCGAGGCCGGCGCCCTGTACGGCACGCCCGACGAGATCGCCGCCAAGCTACAGGCGCTGCGCGATGCCGGCGCCGAGTACGTGCTGCTCAACAGCGCTGGCGGCCTGGCCAGCCTGCGCCGCTTCGCTCACGAGGTGCAGCCCGCCTTCGCCAGGCCGCGCTGAACCGGACAGGGAGACCATGCGCAGCATCGACATCCACGCCCACGTGACCCCGCAATGTTTCTGGCGCGCCACCGAGCACGGGGGCGACTGGCACACGCTCCGCCGCGAGAAGGACGCCGCGGGCGGGGAGGTGGCGCTGGTCGGCGGCCGCCGGCAGTCGCTGCCTCCGCGGGCCCGCTGGACGCCCGAGGAACGCATCGCCGACATGGACTCGCTCGGCGTGGACGTCCACGTCGTCTCGCCCTACGTCGGCTTCTACAACTATCAGCTCGACCCCGGAGTAGCGCTGGCCACCTCCCGCGAGACCAACGACGAGATCGCTGGCATGGTCCGCGGCTGGCCCCAGCGCTTCGCCGGGCTCGGCACGCTGCCCATGCAGGACGTGAAGTCGTCGATCGACGAGCTGGAGCGCTGCATGACGCAGCTGGGCCTCAAGGGCGTGGAGATCAACGACCACGTCAACGGCCGCACCTTCGAGGAGCCGGAGTTCCGGCCCTTCTGGAAGGCGGCCGAGCAGATGGGGGTGGTGATCTTCTTCCACCAGGCCGGCGAGACGCTGGTGGCCCAGCGCAGCACGCGGTACCACCTGCCGAACTCGATCGGCAACCTCGTCGACCGCGCGGTGACGTTCGCCACGCTCGTGCACGGCGGCGTGATGGACGCCCACCCCGACCTCAAGATCGTCCTCGGGCACGGCGGCGGCTACACCTGCTACGGGATCGGCCGGATGGATCACGGCTGGCAGGTGCGCACGGAGGCGCGCCAGCACATCAGCCAGCCGCCCAGCGCCTACCTGCGCCGCTTCTACTACGACTGCATCGTGTACACGGAGCCGGCACTGCGCTACCTGATCGACACCGTTGGCGTGGACCGGGTGGTGTTCGGCACCGACTGGCCCTACGACATGGCGCTCGACTGGCCGGTGTCGTGGATCCTCAGCATGACGAGCCTGTCGGCCGAGGAGAAGGACGCCATCCTCTCGAAGAACCTCGAGCGGCTGCTGGGAATCTGAGCGGACACCATGGAGCCCGGTGATGAGCTACGAAGCGCTGTTTGCCGAGACGGTTCTGATGCGCGGTCACCAGGGCGATCAGATCGACGCCTATCTCGCCCGGCCGGTCGGCCTCACCGCCGCGCCCGGCGTGGTCGTCATCCACCACATGCCGGGCTGGGACGGCCCGACCAAGGAGATCGCGCGTCGCTTCGCCCATCACGGCTACGCGGCCATCTCGCCAAACCTCCACTTCCGCGAGGGCAAGGCCACGCCGCAGGAGAACAGCGCGAGCATTCGCGCGGCCGGTGGGATGCCGGACGACCGGACCATGGGCGACGTGCAGGCCGCCGTGGACTATCTGCGGACGCTGCCGTACCTGAACGGCCGGGTCGGCATCATCGGCTACTGCTCGGGTGGCCGGCAGTCCTACCTGGCCGCGTGCACGCTGCGCGGAATCGACGCGGCCGTCGACTGCTACGGTGGCGGCGTGGTGGCCAAGGCCGAGGAGCTGACGCCGCGCCAGCCGGTGGCGCCGATCGACTTCACGCGCGATCTGCAGTGCCCGCTGCTCGGCCTCTTCGGCGTCGAGGACACGCGCCCGTCGCCGGAGGACACCGTCAAGACCAGGGACGCGCTCGACAAGTTCGGCAAGAGCTACGAGTTCCACACCTACGACAACGCCGGTCACGCCTTCTTCGCCGTCGACCGGCCGCAGTACCGCCAGGCCGCCGCCATCGATGGCTGGGACAAGGTGTTCACGTTCTTCGGCAAGCACCTGCGCTGAACCCGATATGAAAGTCGACTTCGGTATCAGCCTCGGCTCCAGCGTCGGCCTCCTGGGCGGCGCCGACACCCAGAAGTTCATGGACCTCGTGAAGATGGCCGACGGCTACGGCGCCACCGCCATCGGCACCTACGACTCGGCGTTCCTGGGCGGCGACGCCTACGTGCGGGCCACCCTGATCGCACTGGCGGCGCCGCGGGCGGCCATCGGGCTACGCCCGAGCAATCCGCTCACCCGCGAGCCGCAGATCATGGCCTCGTTCCTGGCCTCGATCGACCGCCTCACCGGCGGCCGCGCCTTCCTGGACATCGCCAGTGGCGACAGCGCCGTCTTCAACATCGGCTACCCGGCCGCCTCGCGCGCGCGCATCGAGGACTACGTCACCTGCGTACGGGGCCTGCTCGCCCGCGGCGAGTCGACCTACCAGGGGCGGCCGCAGCGCGTGCGGTGGGCCGCCGATGTCGTGCGACCCCGCGTGCCCATCTCGATCTGCGCGGAGGGGCCGAAGATGCTGCACCTGGGCGGCCGCATCGGCGACGGCGTCATCGCTGGCACCGGGCTGCTACCCGAGGTCATCCGTGACACGATCGCGCGCGTGCACGCCGGCGCCCGGGAGGCCGGGCGCGACCCCAACGATGTCGACATGTGGTTCACCGCGCGCTCCTCCCTGCACGAGGACCGGGACACGGCGATCGCCAACGTGAAAGCGTCGGTGTCGTCGATCCTCAACCACGCCATGCGCTTCGGGCTCGACGGCAAGCACGTGCCGGACGACATGCGGGCCAAGATCCAGGACTACGTGGACGGGTACGAGCTCTACGACCACGTGCTGCACGCCGGCCGCAACCCCAAGCGCATGGCCGACCTCGGCCTGACCGACTACGCCATCGACCGCTGGGCCCTGGCCGGGGCGCCGCGCGACTGGATCGCCCGCATCGAGCAGCTGGCCGAGCGCGGCGCCCGCAAGCTGTGGGTGGGCGTCAACGGCGCCGACCTCGACGCCCAGCGCCACTACCTGAAGCTGATGGGGGAGGAGATCCTGCCGAGGTTCGTCGGCTAGCTAGCCGCCATGCTGACGCGCATCGACCACGTCATGATCTGCGTGCCCGACCTCGCCCGCGGTATTGACGCGTACCGGCGGATCGGATTCGACGTCCATCCCGGCGGCGCGCACTCGAGCGGTGGCACCGAGAACGCCATCGCCTTCCTGCAGGACGACTACCTGGAGCTGCTCGGCGTTCGTGAGGGCCGATCGGGGGAGGCCAGCGCCGGGCTCCGCGAGTTCCTGGCCCGCGGCGGCGGCCTGCGCTACATCAGCGTGCAGAGCGACGATCTGGCCGCCGACGTGGCCGGCATGCGGGCCCGCGGCGTGGATGTGAGCGAGCCGACCGACGGCGGCCGGCGCACGCCGGGTGGCCAGGAGCTGCGGTGGCGGGCGGCGTCGCTGGGCGCGAGCAACCCGCTGCCCATCTTCTTCATCCAGCACCTGACGCCGCTGGCCGAGCGGAAGCGGCAGGTCGCGACGGTGGGCGAGCATCCCAACGGCGCGCTCCACCTGGAGCGCGCGTACATCGCCGTGACCGACGTCGCCGGCGAAGCTGAGACGTACGGTCGCGTGCTCGGCATGCCGGTACCGAAGGTCGTCCGGGGCAACGTCATCAAGGCCGACATGGCGGTGTTCGAGATCGGCCCGACAGGCCTGGGGGTGGCGCAACCGGCCGAGCCCGGCCCCGCCGCCGAGGCGCTGGGCCGGCGCGGGCCGGGGCCGTTCCAGGTGCTCTACCGAACGCGGAGCATGGACGCCGCCGTCCGGCACATCGTCGACCACGGCCTGCCGCCGCCGGCGCGCGGTGTCCGCAACACCGGCGAGCAGGCGATGCTGGTCGGCCCTGACGACGCCGGCGGCGCCTACATCGGCTTCGTGGGGCTCGCGTAACGGCGCGTTCCGGTCAGATCACGCCGTCCCTGCGCAGGGTCTCGATCTCGGCGTCGCCGCAACCGAGGAGCTTGCCGAAGACCTCGGCGTTGTGCTCACCGAGCAGCGGCGAGCGCACGATGTCGGTCGGTGAGTCGGACAGCCGCACGGGATTGCCGGGCATCGGGTAGACGCCGCGGCGCGGGTGCTCGAGATCGGTCACGAAGCCGGTCTGCCGGAGATGCGGGTCCGACAGGACCTCGGCGGAGTCCAGGACGGCGCCGCACGGGATACCGGCCCCGGCCAGGATCGCCAGCACCTCGTGCTTGGGCCGCTGCTCCGTCCACGCCACGATCATCGCGTCGATGTCGTCGATGAAGGCGACGCGATCGCGTCGGTCCTCGTAGCGCGGGTCGGCGCCGAGCTCGGGCCGCCCCACGATCTTGGTGAGCGAGACCCACATCTCCTGCGTCGCGCAGTGGATGAACACGTAGTCGTTCGGGCCCCCCGGGCTGCAACGGTAGATGTTGGATGGCGCCGCCGCCGCCGAGCGGTTGCCCTGGCGGGCCGCCGGCTTGCCGCTGACGTACGTCTCGCGCAGGTGGATGCGGAGCAGGTTCACGACGGCGTCCTGCTGGGCGACCTCGACCTGCTGGCCCACCCCGGTGACCTGGCGCTGGATGATGGCGGCCAGGATGCCGATCGCCGTATGCAGGCCGGCGCCGGTGTCGGCGAGGCCGCCGATGGCCTTGGTGGGTGGGCCGTCCGGCGAGCCGGTCATGCTCATGGCGCCGGCCATGGCCTGGGCGATCCACTCGAAGCTCTTGTAGTCCGAGTACGGCCCGCCGCCGGCGAAGCCCTTCACCGAGGCGTGGATCAGGCGCGGGTTCATCGCCTTGAGCCGCTCGTAGCCGAGGCCGAGCCGATCCATCACGCCGGGCGCCATGTTCTCGACGAGCACGTCGCTGGTCTTGACCAGCTCCTCGAACATGGCGCTTGCCGCGCGGCGACTTGAGATTCAGCGTCACCGCCTTCTTGCAGGAGTTCAGCAGCATGAAGAACCAGGCGTCCTCGCCGCGCTTGTCGGAGAGCGCGGTGCGCCCCGGCTCGCCCGTCGGCGGCTCGATCTTGATGACCTCGGCCCCCAGCCACGCCAGCATCTGCGTGCAGCTGGGCCCCGCCTCGTACTGTGTCAGGTCGAGAACGCGAATCCCGTCGAGCGCCTTGGGCATGGGCTGGATCCTCTCTCCGAGCTTACGGTATGACCACGCCGGTCACGTGCTATAGGCGGAGAAGCGCACCGTCGTGGCGCGCGCCTTGTGGTCGGTGATCACGTTGACGACCGCCGGCTTGCCGGACGCGAAGGCGCGCTCCAGCGCCGGTCGGATGTCGTTGGGCTTCTCCACGAACTCGCCGTGGGCGCCGAGGTCCATGGCCATCCGGTCATAGCGGGTGTGGCCGAGGTTGCGGCCCGGCTTGGGCAGCGGCCGCGTCCACGACGTGTCGGCCGTCCAGCCGCCGTTGTTGCTGATGACGCACACGACCGGAATCTTGTGGCGCACCGCCGTGTCGATGTCCATGGCGTTCATGCCGAACGAGCCGTCGCCGTGCAGGACCAGCACCTGGGTGTCCGGCTTGGCCACCTTGGCGCCCACGCCGTAGGGCAGGCCGACGCCCATGGTGCCGAACGCTCCCGAGTTGAGCCGGTGGCCGGGCGTGTAGGTCGGGATGGCCTGGCGGCCGAAATTCAGGATCTCCTGGCCGTCGACGACCAGGATGGCGTCGCGCGCGAGGAAGTCGCGCACCTCCTTGCAGAGGCGCAGCGGGTGGATGGGCAGGCCGTCGGTGCTCATGGCCTTGTCCGACTCGGCGCCCTTCTCGGCGTCGATCACACGCAGCTTGCCGGTCCAGCTCGTGTAGCGCTTCGGATCGAGCTTGCCCCGCGCCTCGTCGGTGAGCTGCTGAAGCACGGCGCGGGCGTCCCCGGCGATCGGGACGTCGGCGTCGCGGTTGTGGCCGAGCTCGGCCGGGTTCACGTCCACGTGGATGACCTTGAGATCGGCGCCGAACCGCGGCGGCCGGCCGAACTGGATCATCCAGTCGAAGCGGGTGCCGACGGCCAGCACGACGTCGGCCTCGGTGAACGCGGTGCTGCGGGCGTTCAGGAACGATAGCGCGTGGTCCTCGGGGATGAGGCCGCGCGAGATCGGCTTCGTGTAGAACGGGATGCCGGCGGCCTCGACGAAGGCCTGTAGGGCAGCGGCGCCGTCCGACCACCACACGCCGCTGCCGGCGATGACGAGCGGGCGCTCGGCCTTGGCGAGCAGGGCGATCGCCTCCTTGACGGCGCCGGTGTCGCCGAGCGCGCGCGGCGACGGCTTCCAGGCCTGCGCGTAGCGCACCGACTCCTCCTCGATCTTCTCGCCGAGGACGTCACCCGGCATGTCGATGTAGACGGGGCCCGGCCGGCCGCTGGTCGCCTGGCGGAAGGCGGTGGCGACGACGTCGGGGATGCGCTTGGCGTCGTAGATCCGCTCGGCCCACTTGGTGACCGGCTTGAACACCGCGAGCTGGTCGATCTCCTGGAAGGCCTCCATCCCCAGGTAGACGCGGGGGCTGGAGCCGCCGATCGCCACCAGCGGGGCGCAGTCGGTGAACGCGGTGGCCACGCCGGTCAGGAGGTTGGTGGCGCCAGGGCCGGAGCAGCCCATGCAGACGCCGGGGCGCCGCATCACCCGCGTGTAGGCGTGGGCGGCGAACGAGGCGGCCTGCTCGTGGCGATGATCGATGGCCCGGATGCCGAGCTGGATGCAGGCGGCCTCCGTCTCCAGCATGGGCCCGCCCATGAGATAGAACATCGCGTTCACGCCCTGCGGTGTGGAGCGCCTTGGCCAGGACTTCCGATCCCGTGATCGTTGCCATGACAGATTCCCTCTGGGTGTCGAGCCTAGTCGAACATCAGCACCGTGCGCGCGACCTCGCCGGCCTTCATCGCGCGGAAGGCCTCGTTGACGTCCTCCAGGCGGCCGCGGCGCGTGATCATCTCGTCGAGCTTCAGGCGGCCCTGCCGGTAGAACTCGACGTAGCGGGGCATGTCGACCTTGAAGCGGTTGGAGCCCATGCTGCAGCCCTGGATCTTCTTCTCGCGCAGGAACGACGGGCCCGTCGAGCTCGATCTTCTGCCCGACCGGGATCATGCCGACGATCGTGGCCGTGCCGCCCGGCCGCAGGCACTCGAAGGCCTGCTCGGCGGCCTTCTTGAGGCCGATCGCCTCGAACGCGTAGTCGACGCCGCCGCCGGTGAGCGTGCGGATGGCCTTGACCGGATCGTCCTTGGAGGCGTCGACGGTGTGGGTGGCGCCCAGCGACTTGGCCGTCTCGAGCTTGTGGGCCACCACGTCGACCGCGATGATCATGCGGGCGCCCGCGATGACGCGCGCCCTGGATCGCCGCCAGCCCGACGCCGCCGGCGCCGAAGACCACGACCGTGGTGCCGGGCTCCACCCGCGCGGTGTTGAGGACGGCGCCGACGCCGGTCGTGACGCCGCAGCCGATCAGCGCGCGCCCGGTCGAGCGGCATGTCGTCGCGCACCTTCACCAGGCCGCTGTCGTGCACCAGCATCTGCTCGGCGTAGCTCGACAGGTTGGCGAACTGGTTGACGGGCGCGCCGTTCCAGGTGAGCTTCGGCGGCTCGTTCGTCGACCGCACCGGCCGGCTCTGGCAGAGGTGGGTGCGGCCGGTCAGGCAGTACTCGCAGTGGCCGCAGAACACCGACAGGCAGGCGATGACGTGGTCGCCGGGCTTGAACTCGTCCACGTGGGGGCCGACCGCCTCGACGATGCCGGCCGCCTCGTGGCCGAGGATGGCCGGCGCCGCGAACGGGTAGAGGCCCTCGATGAAGTGCAGGTCGCTGTGGCACACGCCGCTGGCCACCGTGCGCACCAGCACCTCGCGCCCGATGGGCTTGTCGATGTCGACGTCCTCGATCGTGAGCGGCTTGTGGGGGCCATGGAACACGGCTGCCTTCATGGGGGACTCCTTGTGAATTGTCGGCGCGATCACCGGACCCGGCCCGGCGCCTGGAGTGTATCGCACCGGGGCGCCGAGCGCCGATGCGCGCTACACTCGGGCGCGTCAAGGAGGTTGCCATGGACTACGGACTGTTCACGATGCCCTCGCACCCGCCCGAGCGAAAGCTCTTCGACGGCCACCAGTGGGATCTGCAGACCCTGCGCTGGGCGGACGAGCTGGGGTTCAGCGAAGCCTGGATCGGCGAGCACCACACGGCGCCATGGGAGCCGCATCCGGCCCCCGACCTGCTCGTCGCCCAGGCACTGCTGCAGACCTCCCGCATGCGCATCGGGCCCGGTGGCTTCCTCATGCCCTACCATCACCCGGCCGAGCTGGCCAACCGCGTGGCCATGCTCGACCACCTCGCCCAGGGCCGCCTCAACTTCGGCGTGGCGGCCAGCGGGCTGCCGAGCGATTGGGCCATGTTCAACGTGGACGGCATGTCGGGGCAGCACCGCGAGATGACGCGGGAGGCGCTGGAGATCGTCCTGCGCCTGTGGAGCGACGAGGCGGAGTTCGACTACAAGGGCAAGTACTGGCACGTCACCAAGACCGGGACGATGCTCGACACGCTGCGGCCGCACATCAAGCCCTTCCAGACGCCGCACCCGCCCATCGGCGTGGCCGGCGTCAGCAAGGGCTCCGATACCCTCAAGCTGGCCGGTGAGCGTGGCTTCTGGCCGATGAGCCTCAACCTCAACCCGACCTACGTGGGCAGCCACTGGGAGTCGGTCGAGATCGGCGCCGCCCGGAGCGGCCGGACGCCGAAGCGGTCGGACTGGCGGCTGGTGCGCGAGATCTTCGTGGCCGACACCGACGCCGAGGCCATGCGCCTGTCGGTGGGCGGGATGATGGGCCGCATGATGCAGGAGTACTTCCTGCCGCTGCTGGCCTCGTTCCAGTTCACCGAGTACCTCAAGCACGCGCCCGACGTGCCCGACTCCGACGTCACGCCCGCCTACTGCGCCAAGCACAACTGGCTGGTGGGCTCGCCGGCCACGGTGGCCGAGCGCCTGCAGGCGATCTACGACGAGGTGGGCGGCTTCGGCCACCTGCTCCTGTTCTGCTTCGACTACTCCGACAACCCGCAGGCCTGGCGCCATTCCATGGAGCTGCTGGCCCGCGAGGTGATGCCGCGCTTCAAGAATCTGGTGCCGAAGTAGGCCTCACGTCGTCCGGCCCTTGCGGGCGATGAACTCGGGGAACGCCGACTCGGCCTTGGCGCCGCGGACGACGTTGGTCGTGTAGTCGCGCTCGTTGGCCCACTGGGCCTCGAGCGAGGCGCCCAGGTCTTGCAGCAGCAGCGCCTTGACGCCCAGGACCGCCTCCCGGCGGTTCTGGGCGATCATGGTGGCCAGCCACATGGTCTTCTCCCGCAGCTGTGCGCACGGCACCAGGTGGTTCAGCAGGCCGATGCGGTGCGCCTCCTCGGCCTCGACCACGCGGCCGGAGAACAACAGCTCCTTGGCGATGGGCCATCCCACCTGGTTGGGCAGCGTCCACGTGCTGTTGATGCGGCCGTAGGCGGCGGCCAGGAAGCGGAAGCTGGCGTGCTCGCAGCCCACGCGCATGTCGAGCGAGGAGGCCAGCACCCCGGCGCCGCCGTAGGCGAGGCCGTTGATCATCCCGATGGTCGGCTTGGGGCAGGCACCGATCTCGTAGCTGCCGCGGGCCCGCACGGCGCCCCGCGCGTCCAGCTCGGCCTGCGTGTACCGGCGGTCGTCCTCGCGCTGCTCGTGGATGTCGCCGCCGGCCGAGAACGCGCGGGTACCGGCGCCGGTGATGACGATGCAGCCGACCTCGTCGTCGGCGGTCATGGCGGTGACGGCGTCGTGCAGCTCGGCGCTGAGCTGCTGGTTCATCGCGTTGAGCTGGGCGGGGCGGTTCATGGTGAGGATCGCGACTCCCTGCGACTTCTCGACGACAACGTACTCGCTCATCTCGGCCTCCCGGCCGTCGTGACCTCGGGCTCGAGGTCGAGCTCCAGCAGGTCGTTGTGCCAGTTGAACGCCGCGCACTGGGTCGTGCGCCACACGAGCTCCTCGATCTGCCGCGGCGAGAAGGTGGCGGCCAGCCGGTCGAACAGCCGGCGGCGCAGGCGATGGACGACGCGGGGGTGCACGCCGGCCGCGGCCGGCGCCAGCCCCGCCCACACCACGAAGCGCGCGAGGTCGACCACCAGGCTGTCGGCGGCGTCGAAGCCCGGGTGCGCGACCGCAAAGGCCTCGTCCTCGTCCAGCCGGCCGCGATCGAGCGTTTCCAGGTACGCGACCTGGGCGGCCGTCAGCCCGGTGCCGAGGGCGCGCGGCGTGTGGTGGGCCACGCAGTAGTCGCAGCGGGTGGCGTTGGACACGACGAGGATGGCGATCTCGAAGTGGCGCGCCAGGACCGGGCTCTCGCGCTTGAGGGCGAGGAGCTGGCCCCAGACGTGGCGGAAGACGATGGGCGAGTGGGCCATCGTGGCCCACAGGTTGCGGAAGTCCGGATAGGCACGCTCGCACTCGTCCCACAGCGGCCTCAGCTCCGGGTCCACCTGATCGCGCGTCAACGGCTCGAGGAGCGGCATTGCCCTCTGTTCTAGTCCGGCAGGCTGCCGCCGTCAACCACGCCTGAGCGGCGCCCGGCGAGGCGCGACCGTTCTTGCAGGAATCATATATCACAATATATGATTTCTTTCGTGACCGGTAAGTCGTCGCTGCTCGGGCCCCTGCAGATCTTCAAGGCCGAGTTCTTCAAGACGCTGGGACACCCGGTGCGGATCCGCATCCTCGAGAGCCTCATCAGCGCCGAGCGCAGCGTGCAGGAGCTGCAGTCGGCGCTCGACCTCGAGCAGCCACTCGTCTCCCAGCATCTCGCGGTGCTGCGGGCCAAGAATATCGTCAGGGCGCGCAAGGAAGGGACGACGGTGCGGTACATGATCAGCGTGGCGTTGATCGCCGACTTGCTCGTGATCGCCCGCCGGATCTTCGACAGCCAGCTCATCGACAGCCAGACGATGCTCCGCGAGCTGCGCCGCGAGGGACGTCGCCGGTCGTGAGGCTCTTCTCCAAGATCCTCCAGGTGGGGCTCGCCACCGAGCCGCTGACGCACGGGCGGCGAGGAGGTCCTGCATCTCCTTCACGACGTGGATGCGCGGGCCCGCCGGCTCTTCGGCCGCGCCCTGGCCATCCGCGAGGTGGACGCCGGATCGTGCAACGGCTGCGAGCTCGAGATCTCCGGGCTCACGGGCCCGGTGTACGACAGCGAGCGCTTCGGCGTCCACTTCGTCGCCTCGCCCCGTCACGCCGACCTGCTCCTGGTGACGGGCCCGGTCACGCGGAACATGGCGGTGCCCCTGCTGAAGACCTACGAGGCGACCCCGGCTCCGAAGCTGGTGGTGGCGGTCGGAGACTGCGCGCGGTCCTGCGGCGTCTTCAAGGGCAGCTACGCGGTCGTCGGCAGCGTCGACCAGGTCATCCCGGTTGACGTCTTCGTCGATGGGTGCCCACCGGAGCCGAGCGACATTCTCCGTGGCATCCTCGCCGCCGTTGGTCGCCGATGACCCTCCTGTTCGGTCTCATGGTGACGGGCTATGCGTTCGGGGCGGTGGCCGCGGCGCTCTCGCCGAATGACCGCGCCGCCCGGCGCCTGACCGCGAGCGGCACCGTCGTGGGCGGCGGGGCGGGACTCGCCGTCGCCCTCGGGCACTTCGCCAGCGGAGCGCCGCTTGCGCTCGAGGCGCCGGCGCTCCTCTCCATCGCGGACGGCCTCGCCTTCCGCGTGGATGCGCTGGGTGCGTTCTTCCTGGCGCTCGTCGGCCTCGTGGCCGTGCCGTGCGGCATCTACGGCGCCGGCTACTCCGCGGCCTACGAGGGCCGCTACTCGCTGCGGTTCCTGGGCGCGATGCTGAATCTGTTCCTGCTCACCATGAGCCTGGTCCCCGTCGCCGGCAACGTGCTGACGTTCCTGCTGATGTGGGAAGGCATGTCGCTCACGTCGTACTTCCTGGTCATGACCGAGGCGAACGAGCCGGATACGGTTCAAGCGGGCGGCTGGTACCTCGCCATGACCCACGGCGGGCTGGCGCTGGTGCTGGCGGCCTTCCTGCTCCTGGCGGGCGGCGCGGCCACGACCTCGTTCGCCGACCTGCGCACGGCGGCGGCCACGCTGTCGCCGGCCACGCGCAATGCCGTCTTTCTCCTGGCGGTGCTCGGATTCGGTTCCAAGGCGGGCATCGTGCCGCTGCACGTGTGGCTTCCGCGCGCGCATCCCGCCGCGCCGAGCCACGTGTCGGCGCTGATGTCGGGCGTCATGATCAAGCTGGGCGTCTACGGCCTGTTGCGCGTCGGCCTGGATCTGCTGGGCGGCGGCCCGGCCTGGTGGGGCGCGCTCCTGATCGGCCTCGGCGCGGCTGTCCGCCGTGCTCGGCGTGCTCTATGCCCTGATGGAGAACGACCTCAAGCGGCTGCTCGCCTATTCGAGCGTCGAGAACATCGGCCTCGTCTTCATCGGGGTCGGCGACCGGCTTCCTCTTCCTGAGCCTCGGCACGGTCCCGGCGGCGATGCTCGCGCTCGAGCGCCGGGCTCTATCACGCGCTGAACCACGCGGCGTTCAAGGGACTGCTGTTCCTCGGCGCCGGGTCCGTGCTCCACGCGACGCACACCCGCGATATGAACCGGCTGGGGGGTCTGATTCGCCGGCTGCCGTGGACGGCGCTCTTCTTCCTGATCGGCTCCCTGGCCATCGCCGGTTTGCCTCCCCTGAACGGCTTCGTCAGCGAGTGGCTGCTCTTCCAGTCCTTGCTGCCCGGCATCGGCAGCTCGGCCCCCCTGGTAGCTCCGCTGATGACGCTGGCGGTCGGCGTCCTCGCCCTCACGGGCGGGCTGGCCGCGGCGGGCTTCGTCAAGGCCTTCGGCATCACGTTCCTGGCCATTCCCCGCTCGCCCGCGGCCGAGCACGCCCACGAGGCACCCGTGGTCGATGCGGGTCGGCATGGGCATCTTGGCGGTCGCGTGCGCGGGCTTCGGCCTGGCGGCCGTGCCATCATGTCAGGGCTGGGCTCCGTCCTCGCTGGCCGGCGCGGGGCTGGCCGCAACGACCCCGCGACCGGGCGGCCTGTCGCTCTCGATGCCCGGGGCGGTCGGGCAGATGTCGCCGACGCCTGGTTGCGCTGGGGCTGGTCGTCGCCACCGCCGGGGTGTGGATCGGTGTTCGCCTGTTCGCGAGAGGGCCGGGACTCCGCGTGGACGAGACCTGGGGATGCGGCCGCATCGCCCAGACCCCGCGGATGGAATACACGTCGACCGCATTCGCCGAGCCCCTGCGCCGCGTGTTTGCCGGGCTCTACCGGCCGACCAAGGACCTCTCGATCGACTTCCATCCGGAGTCCAGGTACTTCGTGCAGTCCATCGAGTATCGGAGCGAGATCGTGCCGTGGTTCGAGCGCTATCTCTACGCTCCGGTGATCGCGCGCGTGAGGTGGTGGGCCATCGGTACGCGCGCGATCCAGTCGGGCTCCGTGCACGCGTACTTGACCTACCTGGTGCTCGCGCTGCTGGGGCTCCTGGTGGTCCTCCTCGTGCAGGGCGCGTGAGATCCCCCGCCCGCGGTGGTGGCGATGATCGGGTACGTGCTGGAAGTCGGCGCAGGCCGCCCTGGCGCTGCTGCTGGCGCCCGGCGTGGTCGGGCTCGATTCGCTGGATGAAGGCGCGGCTGCAGAACCGCCGGGGCGCGCCGGTCTGGCAGCCGTACTGGGAGCTGGCCAAGCTCTTCCGGAAGGAGGTCGTCGTCTCCAACAACGCGTCGTGGCTGTTCCGCGCCGCGCCGTTCGTCGTCTTCGGAAGCGCGGTGACCGTGACGTTCTTCGTGCCGATCCTCGCCGTGCCGCTGCCCTTCGACGGGGTCGGCGATCTGCTGGTCGTCGTCTACCTTCTCCTGCTCGGCACCTTCTTCCTCTCGCTCGCCGGCCTCGATCCGGGCTCGCCGTTCGGCGGGATGGGCGCGAGCCGCGAGATGACCGTCGCCGCTCTCGCCGAGCCCACCGTGGCGCTGGCGATCTTCGCCCTCGCGCTCAGCGCCGGCTCCACCAACCTCGGCCAGATCGTGGCGCGCACCATGAGCCGAGCCCGGGGGCGGCGCTGAGCCCCGGCCACCTGCTCGCGTTCCTGGCGCTGTTCATCGTGGCCCTCGCGGAGACCGGACGGCTACCGATCGACAACCCGGCGACCCATCTCGAGCTGACGATGATCCATGAGGCGATGGTGCTCGAATACTCCGGTCGCTACCTCGCCCTCATCGAATGGGCGGCGGCCGTCAAGCTGCTGGTCTTCTTCTCGTTGCTCGGGAACCTGTTCGTTCCGGCCGGCATCTCCATGGCCCTGACCCCGGCGACGCTCGCGATCGCCGTCGTCACGCTGCTGGCCAAGTTCGCGGTCCTGGCGGGGGCGGTGGCCATGCATGGAGACGCAGGATCGCGAAGCTGCGGCTCTTCCGGGTGCCGGAGCTGCTGAGCGTCTCGTTCGTCCTCGCGATTGCTCGCCGTCACCTCTTCCTTCCTGCTGAGATAGCCAATGGACAGCGTGTTCTCTCAGGTATGCGTCCTCGGCTCGAGCCTGGTGCTCATCTTCGGCCTCACCCTGTTGTGGCGGCGGAGCGTGACCGCCTACATCACGGCTTTCCAGTGGCAGTCCATCGTGCTGTCGGGGCTCACGGCGGTCGTGGCATACTTCGGCGGCGACCACGAGCTGTACTGGGCGGCGGGCGCGCTCGCCGTGCTCAAGGCGGTGGTCATCCCGCGGCTCTTGCGACGCATGGAGCACCGGTTCGCGGCCGCGCGCGAGCTGCAGCCGTACGTGAACACCGCCACCTCTCTGGTGATCGCCGGCCTGCTCGTGCTCTTCGGCTACGCCATCACCCGACCGCTCGTGGCGCTGAGTCAGCTGCCCACGCGGGCGGGCATGCCCCTGGCCATGGGACTGGTGCTCGTCAGCCTCTTCGTCGTCATCAGCCGCAAGAAGGCGCTCACCCAGGTCGTGGGCTTCCTGATGCTCGAGAACGGGCTCGCCCTGCTGGCCGTCCTCGGGACGTACGGGATCCCGTTGATCGTCGAGCTCGGCGTGTTCCTGGACGTCCTCATGGGATTCCTGGTCATGCAGATCTTCATGTACCAGATCCACGAGACCTTCGAGAGCATCGACATCGAACAGCTCAACCGCCTGAGGCATTGACGACGTGAGTACGTTCCTGTGGCTCCTCGGGCCGCCGCTGATCGGGGCGCTGCTGGCGGCGGCGGTCAGGCCCTACCGACCCTTCGTCGGCTGGACGAACGCCCTGCTCTCCCTCCTCTCGGTCGGGGGCGGCGGTCGTCCTCTGGGGCCACATCCTGGCCGGCGACGTGCTGACGTCAGGCCCCCGGGAGTTCCTGCGGGCCGACGCGCTGTCGACGCTGCTCGCGTTCTGCGTCAGCGTCGTCGGCGCCCTGGCGGCGTGGCTCGGGCCCGGCCTGGGCGGCGCCGACGACTACTCGAGTCCGCAGGCCCGGCGGTTCCGCATCTTCGGCAATCTCTTCACGTTCACGATGCTGTTCGCGGTGACCACGAACAACGTCGGCTTCATGTGGATCGCCATCGAGGCGACGACGATCACCTCGGCGATGCTCATCCCGCTCCACGTGACGAAGGCCTCGGTCGAGGCCTCGTGGAAGTACATCCTGATCGGCTCGATCGGCATCGCGCTTGCGTTCGGGGGAACGGTGCTCGGGCTACTTCGATTTCGTCCACCTGGCCGGCCGTCACGAGCTGACGCTGAACTGGACCGTGTTGATAGCCCCGGCGCCACGCCTGCACCCCCCGGTCATCCAGCTCGCGTTCGTGTTCATCCTCATCGGCTACGGCACGAAGGCCGGCCTCGCGCCCATGCACACGTGGCTGCCCGGACGCCCACTCGGAGGCGCCGGCGCCCCTGTCCGCGATGATGTCGGGCGTGCTGCTGGCGGTGGCGCTCTACGCCGTGATCCGCTGGGAGGTCGTGGTGAACGCGGCGGTGGGGACGCGGTTCACCGACGGCCTCTTCCTCCTGCTCGGGGTGCTGTCGATCTTCGTCGCCGCCTTCAGCCTCGTCGTCCAGCGGAACTACAAGCGCATGCTGGCCTACTCGAGCATCGAGCACACCGGGCTGATCTGCGTGGGGCTGGCGCTGGGACCCCTGGGGACCTTCGCCGCCATGCTGCACCTGCTGAACCACGCGCTCGCGAAGTCGATGATGTTCTTCCTCGCCGGCCGCGTGCTCCATCGGTACCGGACCACCGAGATCGACGGGGTGTCGGGGCTGCTCACGACCATGCCGTGGACGGGCGGCCTCTTCGCGGCGGGGATGCTGGCCGTCATCGGGCTGCCGCCGTTCGGTCTCTTCATCTCCGAGTTCGCACTCTTCCGGGCGGGATTCGCGGCGGGTCGCCCGTGGCTCGATGGGGCTCGTGCTGGCGCTGCTCGCGGTGGCCTTCATCTCGATGATCGGACACACGAACCGGATGCTCTACGGCGCGCCCGCCGGCCGGCACCGCCGTGGGCGAGGGCAGTGCCTGGCCCCTGGTCCCGCTCGGCATGTGCATGGCGGCGCTCGTGGTGCTCGGGCTCACGGTGCCGGCGCCGCTCGAGACGCTGCTGCAGCGGATCGTGGAGATCGCCGGACGATGACGACCCGCCTGCACGAGCTGGCCGCGGCGCTGGCCGAGCCGATGTCGGTGACCGACGTGCGCGTGGTGCGGGGCCGCGAGCTCCACTGCTCGGTCCGTCCGGCCGCCGTGCCGGCGCTGGCCGGGCTTCTGCGCGCGCGGTTCGGGGCCGAGCTCGTATTCATGGCCGCCGCCGACCGGCGAGCCGACGGGGCCGCGTTCGAGGTGCACTACCTGTTCACGCCCACCCGGGAGAACTGGTTCCTCCACGCCACGGCGGCGGTACCGGCCGACACGCCCGACGCTCAGCTCGCTGGCGACGTTTCACTATCCCGCCTCGCGATTCGAGCGGGAGATCTACGATCTGTTCGGGATCACCGCCGAGGGGCACCCCGATCCCCGGCCCCTCGTCCGCCACGGCTTCTGGCCGCCCGACTACTTCCCGCTGCGCAAGGACGCGGTCCCGCGCGAGTTCACCGACGACGGGCGCGCCTTTCCCTTCACCGAGGTCGGCGGGGAGGGCGTGTACGAGATTCCGGTCGGGCCCGTGCACGCCGGGATCATCGAGCCGGGGCACTTCCGCTTCAGCGTCGTGGGCGAGACGATCATCGACATGAAGTCGCGACTGTACTTCACCCACAAGGGCACCGAGAAGCTCTTCGAGGGGCGCGCGCCCGCGGCCGGCGTGGAGCTGGCCGAGCGCATCTCGGGCGACACCACCGTCGGCCACTCGCTCGCCTTCTGCCAGGCGGTGGAGGCGGCCGCCGGCGTCCGGGTGCCGGAGCGCGCGGAGTACCTCCGGGTCATCCTTCTCGAGATGGAGCGCCTCTACAACCACGTGGCTGATTTCGGCGCGATCGCGAACGACACCGGCTATGCGGTTGCGCACTCCCATTGCTTCCGGATCCGCGAGCGACTGCTGCGCCTGAACAAGCGACTCACCGGCAATCGGCTGCTCCGCGGCGGCATCGTCCCCGGCGGCGTCGGGGCCGACCTCCCGCCTGGCCTCGACCTTCCGGCCGAGGTCGAAGCCGCCCTGCGCGACTTCGACGAGATCGTCGAGCTGAGCCTCGAGAACACGCTCGTCATGGATCGTCTCGACGGGGCCGGCCGCCTGACCACCCAGACGGCCCGCGATCACGGTGTCCTCGGCTACGTCGCCCGCGCGCTCGGGCCTGGATATGGACGTACGGCGAGACCATCCGTTCGCCGCCTACGATCGGCTGTCGTTTCGGGTGCCCGTCTTCGAGTCGGGGGACGTCAGGGCGCGCACGCTGGTGCGCGTGGAGGAGGCGCGGGAGTCGGTCAAGCTGATCCGGCAGGCCGTGGACCACCTGCCGCCGGGACCGCTGACCGTCCCGCTGCCCGTCCTGCCCCCGTTCGCTCCGGCCTTCTCGATGGTGGAAGGCTGGAGAGGGGCCATCGTCCACTGGGTGATGGGTGGCGCCGACGGCCGGCTCTCCCGCGTGAAGGTGATGGATCCGTCGTTCTTGAACTGGCGGCCGCTGTCCTACGCGCTCCTCAAGAACATCGTCCCGGACTTTCCGCTCTGCAACAAGTCGTTCAACCAGTCCTACTCGGGGAACGATCTGTAGACGGGGACCAGCGTGGCTAGAGGGGGCCGACCGGGAGTCGGCCCGCGTGGATCTCGGCGGCCTTCCCAGCGTCGAACGGCGCCGCCAGCAGCGTCGTGTCCTCCTGCCGGGTGCGGAACAGCTCGGCAATGTAGTGCATGCGGTCGCCGAGGTCGGCCCAGTCCCGGGCGCCGGAGCCAACGGTGCTGTCGGGCGCCGGATCGATGGTGGCCAGCAGCTCGCGGAGCTCGGCGTCCCGCGGCTCTCGCAGGCCCAGCGGGCGGGTGCCGATGATGTCCCGGCCGAGTCGGAGCCGGGTGCCGGCCAGGTCGAGCGTAATCAGGTGCTCGGTGAGGATCCGCCGTACCCGCCGGCGCACCACCTCGACGAGGTGGGCCGTCACGTCGTCCAGCGGGCCGTCGCCGGCCTCCAGCGCGGCGCACCCTCGGTGCGGTGGGCAACAACCGAGCGAGCAGATGCGCCTTCACCTCCTGCGGCTGCGCGACGGGCGCGTAGAGTGCCTCGGCGATCTCGGGTTGCAGCCGCGTTTGCTCGTGCAGGCCGATGCGGAGGTTGGCGAGCAGGATCTGCTCGGCGCGGCCGTCGGCGTCCGCCGCCGTCAGGGCGCGGCCATATCCCGCGAACGCCACCCGCAGGAGATCCTGGCCGTCGGGTAGTGGGCCGGTCCGCAGCCCGGCGACGACGCCGGAAGGGCTCCGCCACCCGCGTCGAGGGCGGCGAGCAGACGCGCGAACGCCGGGCCCAGCTCCTCGAAGACCTTGGCGTTGCCGCGCGCCACCGCCTCGCTCGCCCGCTCGGCCGCGCGCACCGGCGAGGCAGCCTCGCGCACGGCGGCCAGCAGCACGCTGCGATCGGCCGTTTGGCCGACGACGCGCAGCACGTCACAGAGCCACGTGGCCGCCGCACCGATCTCCTCGGAGTCGAGCTCGGCCTCCAGCGCCCGCGCCAGGTCGTGGCCGCGGATCGTCTGCCCGGCTTGCTTCGAGGCCCAGGTGGCGAACGTGCACCAGTTGGGAATGGGGCCCGTCCAGGCGGCGAGGCCGATCGACAGCTCGTGATAGGCCAGGGTGATGCCCAGGTTGCGGGTGATCGGCTCGACGCGCTGGGCGATCGCGTCGATCTCGGACAGGGACGGCGCTCGGGCCCGGCTCCCCACGGCACTCGTCGTCGGCTGCGCGCCGCGGCGGCGCGCTACTTGCCCTCGAGCGCCGCCAGCGGCGCGTAGTCGGCTACCGAGCCGTGCCCACCCGCAAACCGGGTCGGTGTGATGCCAGCCTTCTTCACGCCGGCTACCAGGGAGGTCAGGGCCGGGTTCAGCTTCTCGGGCAGCGGACCCGCACCCGGACTCCAGATGTCGGTGACGAAGCCCAGCTGTGCCGCCGGCACGTAGCCGATCAGCAAGCCGTCGGCGTGCGGGTTGCCCTCGAGCACGTAGGCGTGAACCTCGCCCTGCCCGTCGCCGAGCACATGGCGACCTGCCACCTCGACGATCGGCGTGCTGCTCAGGTTGCGGGCGGCCAGGTCGGGGTTGCGCGTGAACGGTGCCGCCAGCACGCGGCGGTAGTGGGCGCCGGTGCCCTGGCCGACGACCAGCGTGGCCCCCTGGGCGGCGTAGGCGCGCAGCCCGCCGGCGTGGTCCATGTGGTGATGGGTGAGGACCAGGAACTTCACCGGCTTGTTCGGATACTTCGCCTTGGCGGCGCCCAGCACCCAGTTCGACTGCCAGTCGCTCACCGGCGCGTCGAACACGACCAGGTGGTCCTTCATCTCGACGATCAGGCTGTGATGCGAGCCGCCGACCGCG
The DNA here is from genome assembly GCA_963827505.1 of uncultured Candidatus Rokubacteria bacterium. GTDB lineage: Bacteria > Methylomirabilota > Methylomirabilia > Rokubacteriales > CSP1-6 > AR5. The sequence continues at coordinate 1,747,173 of CAWHBD010000003.1, forward strand.
TGCTGCACGCCCGGCGCCAGCTCGACCAGGCGCAGGCCGGTCCCCGCCTTGGTGTCGTAGCTGGGCGCGTCGGAGTCGAGGTAGGTGCCGATGAACTGGCGGCGGAGCACCCACTGGAACGGCACCGCGCCGGTGGCCGGCTTCGCGGCGCCCGTGCGGAAGGCGTCGGGGATGGCCAGCGAATCGGAGGCCACCGCGCCGTTGACCTTGGCGCTCGTGATCTTCGTCTCCGCCACCACGCGGCCGTTCAGCTCGTACTTCTGCGTGGTCGCCATGCGCACGCCGTCGATCGTCTGCCAGTCGGACAGCACCAGGTCGTAGGTCACGTCGCCCCAGATGTTGTCGTAGTCCAGGCTACGTACGCGCAGGGGCAGCCCGGTGCCGGCGTCGAACAGCACCGTCAGCGTCTGGTCCCCGGTGCGGTAGTGCACGGCGGGATGGGTGGTGCCGCCCACCACGATGTCGCCGGCGGGGGCGACACGGTCGGGGTGGCGGTGCATCTCCAGCAGCAGCAGGGGCGAGGTTCGGCGTAGCTCGCGATGGGTGGCGGCCAGCCGCAGCCCCGACATCGTGTGGGCGGGTGGCTTGGCCTCGAGGCTCTGCTTGGTGCGCCCGTTACTGTCGATGCCGGCCACGTAGCCGGCCGTCGGCGTCACGACCTCGGTGAAGGTGAACGAGCGGGGCGCCGGGTAGGCGAACTTGCGCGACCAATCGATGCGGGTGGCGCCGGCGGCGACGTCCGTCACCGCCTCGAAGCCCGACTCGCAGGCGAAGCGCATCTCGCCCCCGGCCGCCATCGACTGCTCGGGCTCCCACTGACGCAGGGTGCCGCGCGTGGCGATCGTCTTGACGCCGCCCAGCGTCTCGGCGCCTCCGACCGCCTGTAGGCCGCGGCTGACGAGCGCGCCGCCGCCCGACTGCATCGTCGCGCATGACACCAGGACCAGCGAGATACCGATGAGGACCGCCAGGCGCTTCATGGGTGCCTCCCGTCGAGCGGAGATCGAACTGCGGAGCGCCGACGTTACCGACCGGCTCCCTGCCTGTCAAGCCGGCCCACCCCTGGTGGTCCGGTCGCCCGCCGGCGCCGCTATCCTGTGGCCGGAGCGGGGGCCGCGTCTATAATCGGGCGCAGACCCCGACGAGAGGAGGTGAGCTCATGGCCAAGGGCACCGGCATGCGGAAGGAAAAGAAAAAGCCGAAGAAGAAGAAGTAGCGCTGGATGGCTCGTCCGCTCCTGCTGAGCTGCGAGGCCGTCAGCAAGGCCTTCGGGACTCGGTCGCTCTTCGACGAGCTGTCGTTCGGGCTGTTCGAAGGCGACCAGGCCGGCCTCGTCGGCCCCAACGGCTCCGGCAAGTCCACGCTCCTGAAGATCCTGGCCGGCCTGGAAACGCCCGACCGCGGCGCCCGCTCGCTGCGCGGCGGCGTCCGGATCGGCTACGTGCCACAGGATCCGGTCTTCCCGGCCGGCCCGCACCGTCGCCGACGTCGTGGTGGCCGCGCTGGACGGCGTGGACGAGGAGGACCGGCCCGGGCCGCATGGCCCAGGCGCTCGGCCGGGCCGGCTTCGCGGACGGTCGCGCGGAGATCGCCACGCTCTCGGGTGGCTGGCGGAAGCGACTGGCCATCGCCCGCGAGCTGGCCGCTGCGCCCGACGTCCTGCTGATGGACGAGCCCACCAACCACCTCGACCTCGAGGGCATCCTGTGGCTGGAGGGCGTGCTCGCCGAGCGGGCGCGCGCCTGCCTCGTCGTCAGCCACGACCGCTACTTCCTCGAGCACGTGGCCACCCGCATGCTCGAGCTGAACCGGGTGTACCCGGGCGGCGTCTTCGAGACCGACGGGGCGCTACAGCGAGTTCCTGGCCCGTCGCGACGAGTTCCTGCGCGGGCAGGCCGCCTACGAGGAGTCGCTGGCCAACACCGTGCGCCGCGAGATCGAGTGGCTGCGCCGGGGCGCCAAGGCCCGCTCCACCAAGGCCAAGGGCCGCATCAAGGAGGCGGGCCGGCTGATGGAGGAGCTGGAGGATGCGCCGGGCCCGCGGCGCCAGCGCCACCGCCGGGATCGACTTCACCGCCTCTCGGCGGCGGACGCGGCGGCTGCTGGTGGCGCGCGGCCTGACGAAGTCGCTGGGGGGGCGCCGCCTGGTCAGCGACCTCGACCTCGTGATCACGCCCGGCACCCGCGTGGGGCTGATCGGCCCGAACGGCAGCGGCAAGACGACGCTGCTCAACGTGCTGGCGGGGACGCTGCCGCCCGACGCCGGCGAGATCGAGCGCGCCGATGGCTCTGCGGATCGTGCGCTTCGAGCAGGAACGGGGCGGTCTCGACCCCACCCAGAGCCTGCGCCGCGCGCTGGCGCCCGAGGGCGACGCCGTCACCTTGCAGGGGCGCAGCGTCCACGTGGCCTCGTGGGCCAAGCGCTTCCTGTTCCGCCCCGAGCAGCTCGAGGTGTCGGTCGGCCGCCTGTCGGGCGGCGAGCAGGCTCGCATCCTGATCGCACGGCTGATGCGCGAGCCCGCCGATCTGCTCATCCTCGACGAGCCCACCAACGACCTCGACATTCCCGACGCTGGAGGTGCTGGAGGACAGCCTGGCCGAGTTCGATGGCGGCCTCGTCCTCGTCACGCACGACCGCTTCATGCTCGAGCGGGTCTCGACAGTGATTCTGGCCCTCGATGGCGCAGGGGGGACGGAGACGTTCGCCGACTACGCGCAGTGGGAGGCGGCGCGGGCGGCCGCGCCCCCGGCGCCGCGAAGAGCGGCCGCGCGCGCTCCCGAGCGGGAGCGTGCCCGGACCCGACGACTCGGGTATCGTGGAGCAGCGCGAGTGGGACGGGATGGAGCAGGCGATCCTGGACGCCGAGGCCGCGCGCGAGGCCTGCCAGCGCCAGGCCGAGGATCCGGCGATCGCCTCCGATCCGGCCGCGCTCCAGCAGCGCTACGCCGCGCTGGAAGCGGCCCGGGCGGAGGTGGACCGGCTCTACGCGCGGTGGGCGGAGCTGGAGGCCAAGCAGGCCTGAGGTCAGGAGGACCGCATGCATCCCGAACTGGTGGTGGGCGGCACGATGCCCGATCTCGAGGTAACCGATCACCGTGGCCAGCGCGTGACCCTGTCGGCGCTCGCCCAGGGATTCCCCCTCATCCTGTCCTTCTACCGCGGCTACTGGTGACCGAAGTGCGAGTGCCAGTTACGGCACTACGTCGGTTTCCAGGACGAGCTGAAGATCAACTACTGCCACCTCGCCGTCGTCAGCGTGGATCCGCCTGAGGTCAGCGCGGCCTTCCGGACGGGCCTCGGCGCCACCTTCGCGTTTCTGAGCGACCACGATCGCGCCGCGATCAACGCGCTCGACATCGTGGAGGTCACCGGCACCTCGCACGGCGACGTGGCCGTGCCGTACTCGTTCTCGCTCGCGCCCGACCTGACGATCCACCGGATCTACAACGGCTGGTGGTTCGTCGGACGGCCGACGGTCGAGGAGCTGCGCCAGGACCTGCGCGCCATCATGGAGAAGTGCCGGTCCGACTACCGCTACGAGGGCCCGGCGGGCACACACGCGTGAGGTTCGAAGGGCGCGTGGTGATCGTGACCGGGGCCGCCAAGGGCATCGGCGCGGTGACCGCCGAGGCGTTCGGGCGCGAGGGAGCGCGGATTGCCGCCCTCGACATCGACGGGCCCGGCGTCGAGGCGGTCGCCGCCGGGCTGGCGTCCCGCGGGCTGGACGCGCTCGGCCTGAAGACCGACGCCACGTCGGCCGCCGCGGTGGGCGCCGCCGTGGACGCGGTGCTGGCGCGCTGGGGCCGCGTCGACGTCCTCGTGAACAACGCGGGTGGGTTCGCGGTCATGCGCGCGTTCGAGGACACCTCCGAGTCGGAGTGGGAGGCCATCCTGCGCTCGAACCTCACCAGCGCCTTCCTGGTCACCAAGGCCGTGCTCCCGGTGATGAAGCGGCAGCGAGCCGGCCGCATCGTGAACCTCGCCTCGGTCGTGGCACGGGGCGGCGCCGTGCGGGTGCCGGCCCACTACGCCGCCGCCAAGGCCGGTGTCGTCGCGCTCACCCGGATGCTCGCGCTCGAAGTCGCCGAGGCGGGGATCACCGTCAACGCGGTGGCGCCGGGCACGACGGCGACCGACCGGGTGCTGGCCGCGCGCACGCCCGATGAGACGGCGCGCGTCGCGGCGGCCATCCCGCTCGGACGGCTCGGGCAGCCGGCCGAGATCGCCGAGGCCATTCTCTTCCTCGCCTCCGAGGCCGCCAGCTTCGTCACCGGCGCCGTGCTCGACGTCAACGGCGGCCAGGAGATGGCCTGATCCGTCTCGTCCGGGCGCTGGTGATCGTCGCCGTCGCCGTTGGTGTGCTCGCGCCGGCGGCCGGCGCCGCGGACGAGTCGGCGCGGGCGCCGGTGCTGGACTGGGACACCGGCGCCGGAAAAAGCTACTGGATCCCCGCGCTCGAGATCAGGGGGTTCATCTTCGGCCTCAACCAGTTCAACCGACACTTCGTATCGCCGCAGGAAGACTACGAGACCGACCTGGAGTCGATCTGGAGGAACCTCCGGACCGTGCCGATCTACGACAAGGATCCGTTCAGCGTCAACCAGATCGGACACCCGTACCAGGGCGGCATCTATTATGGGCTGGCGCGGTCCGCCGGCCTCGACTACTGGCAGGGGCTGCTCTACACCATCGGCGGCAGCTTGCTCTGGGAGACCGTCGGCGAGACCACGCCCCCGTCGATCAACGATCACATCTCCACCAGCATCGGCGGCTCCTTCGTGGGCGAGGCAATGTTTCGCATGGCCAGCCTGCTCCTGGAGGGGGGCGGCGAGACGCCGGGATTCTGGCGCGAGCTGGGGGCCGCGCTGATCTCGCCGCCCACCGGATTCAATCGCCTGGTCTTCGGCGAGCGCTTCAAGGCGATCTTCCCCAGCCGCGACCCGGAGATCTTCATCCGGCTGCGCCTCGGCGCCACCCTCACCACCGACGTCACCGCCCAGGGGCTGCCCGACACCGCCAAGCGGCAGGAGGGCAGCGCTGACTACTCGATCACGTACGGCCTGCCCGGGAAGCCCGGCTATCGCTACAGCCGCCCGTTCGACTACTTCCACTTCGAATTCACCGTGGTGCCCAACGCCAGCTCGGTGGCCAACGCCATCGAGAACCTCTCGATCCGCGGCCTCCTCGTCGGCGATCGCTACGAGTGGGGGGATGACTATCGCGGAGTGTGGGGCCTGTTCGGCGGCTATGACTACCTGTCGCCGCAGATCTTCCGGGTCGCCGGCAGCGCCGTGTCGCTGGGGACGGTGAGCCAGTGGTGGCTCTCGCACCACGTGGCCCTGCAGATCACCGCGCTCGGCGGCGTGGGCTTCGGCGCGGCTGGCACCGTCGCCGACCAGGCGGAGCGCGACTATCACTACGGCGTGATGCCGCAGGCGCTGCTCGGCCTGCGGCTGATCTTCGGCGAGCGGGCCATGCTGGAGGCGGCGGGGCGTGGCTACTACGTGGTCGGGGTCAGCGCGGGTGGCGGGGGCGCCGAGAAGTTCGAGCGGGAGACCATCACCCGCGCCAACGTGGGCGTCACCGTACGCATCTACGGTCCCCACGCGATCGGCCTGCAGTACATCGTGTCGAGTCGCAACGCGCCGTTCCCGGACCTGGCCCGCCACCAGACCATCGAGACCGTCAGCCTCTCCTATCACCCGGTTCGGTGCCGTCGAGTGGCGCGGCGGTGCCGCCGGCGGCCGCTGAGCGTGTCTTGACGTTGCCCCCTCCCGGGCGCAGCCTCGAGCCCAAGAGGGACGAGCCATGCGGAGACGTCTGAGATGCCTGACCTTGCTGCTCATCGCCGGCCTCGCCGGCTGCGCCGGCCTCAACAGCAGGCAGGAGCAGGGCTGGGTCGCCTTCCACGACTGCCGGAACACCGCCGCCACCTCGGCCGCGCTCGAGGACATGCTCGTGGGCGGCCGCGTGAACTACCGAACACAGGAGGGTGTCGACTTCAGCTCGATGAAGGCGTGCATGGAGAGCCGTGGCTACACCTGCGACCTCGGCGTTGCCATCGGCAGCCGGCCCCACACCCACTGCTACCCCCGGACCAGCTAGCCGGCCCGCGATGTGGTCTAATCCCGGAGCCGAGACCGACGGCGGAGGGTAGCCATGGCGACGCAGGCGATCGAGCCGCGGATGGAGCTGGAGCAGCACCTGCACATGTACCGGCAGATGGCGAAGATCCGCGCCTTCGAGGAGCAGGTCAACGAGCTGTACAAGAGCGCGAAGATGCCGGGCCTGGCCCACCTGTACGTGGGTGAGGAGGGGGTGGCGGTCGGAGTGTGTGAGGCCCTCAAGAAGGACGACTTCATCACGAGCACCCACCGGGGCCACGGCCACTGCCTGGCCAAGGGCGCCTCGATCAATCGCATGTTCGCCGAGCTGCTGGGCAAGGAGCCAGGCTACTGCCGGGGCAAGGGCGGCTCGATGCACATCGCCGATCCGGAGACGGGCAACCTGGGCGCCAACGCGATCGTCGGCGGCTCGGCCGGCATCGCCACCGGTGCCGCGCTATCGGCCAAGATGCGCGGCAGCGGCCAGGTCGCCGCGTGCTTCTTCGGCGACGGCGCGCTCGGGCAGGGCCTGCTCTACGAGGCCATGAACATGGCGGCACTGTGGAAGCTGCCGGTCATCTACGTCTGCGAGAACAACCTCTACGGCGAGTACACGTCGTGCGGCGAGACGGTGGCCGGTGAGATCCTCGGTCGGGCTCGAGCCTTCGGCATCCACGCCGAGGCCGTCGACGGCCAGGACGTGCTGGCGGTCAACGCCACCATGCGGCGGCTGGTCGAGCGGGCGCGTCGCGGCGAGGGCCCCGCGTTCCTCGAGTGCAAGACCTACCGCTACTATGGCCACCACGTGGGCGACGTCAATCGCGAGTACCGCTCGCGCGAGGAAGAGCGCGAGTGGATGACCAAGCACGACGCGCTCCTGACCCTGTCCGCGCGGCTGACGGCGCAAGGGCTCGCCGACGCCCAGGTGTTCGAGCGGATCGAGACGGACGTCAAGGCGGAGGTCGACGCCGGCGTGCAGTACGCCCTGGCCGCACCGTACCCCACCCCGGGCCAGGTCGACGAGGACGTCTACGCCTGAGGGTCCCCGGCCAAGGTCCTGCCATTCCCGAGGATCCTTGACGACGGTTCGACGCCTGTGCGACTGTGGCCTCCCAACCAGGGGGTGAACGGGTGACGACGCAGGGGGTCGCCAGGATCGCCGGGGGGGTTGCGGTCGCCGTCATGCTCGCCGTCGCCGGCATCGTGACGTGGTCGTGGTACTCCCAGTCCGACCCCGTGGCCTCCCTGACCACCGAGGACGGACCCCGGATGGGGGACCTCACCGGTTACGTCGGCCGGATCGACCGATCCACCCAGACAGTCGACATCTCCGAGAGCATGCTCGGCCTCAGGCCGATCAGCCTGGTCGTGACCAACGACAGCTCGATCTTGGTCCGGGGCAAGCAGGGCGGGCTGGGCGACCTCTGGAAAGACATGCCGGTGCGGGTTTACTACGAGGTCCGCAACGACGTTCGGTATGCGACGTCGATCCAGGTGCTGTCGGAGGAGTCCCCCTCAGCCACGCCGAGCGCCCCGGTCGCAAGCCGGCCGGCGCCGGCCGTCCCGCCCGAGGTGGCGACCCCCAAGCCCGCCCCCGAGGCGACGCCAGTGGTCGAGCCGAAGCCGGTGGCCGAGGCGAAGCCCCCCGCCGAGGTGAAGCCCCCGGCCGAGGTTAAGCCACAGGCGGAGCCCAAGCCGGTCGCCGAGTCCAAGCCCTCGACCGAAGCCAAGGCCGCGACCGAGCCGAGGCGGAGGCCGGAGCCCCAAGCTGCTCCCGAGGTCAAGCCGGCACCCACCCCGGCTCCCAAGCTCGAGGCCCCAGGGGCCTCAGAGCCCAGGCCCGTCGCCAGCGCACCAGCCCGCCCAGCCCCGGTACCCGCGCCGCCACCGGCGGTGGCCGCGCCCCCCGTGGCGCCGCCCGCACCCACGGTTCGCCCGTCCGACGCCGACGCCGGCGACGGCTCCGCGGTGATCGACTGGCTGCTCCGCGACGGTCGTCGCCGCTAGATCGCCCCGTCCTTGGCCAGGGCGGCGATGTCGGCGTCGCCGTAACCCAGCTCCCGCAGGACCTCCTCACGGTGCTGGCCCAGCAGCGGCGAGGGCGTGATCGTCGTCGGTGAATCCGAGAGCTTGATGGGGTTGCCGACCGTCACGTAGCCGCCTCGCACCGGATGCTGCACCTCCACGATCATGTCGCGCGCGTGCAGGTGGGGGTCGGCCAGGACCTCGCCGGTGTCCAGGCAGGCGCCGCACGGCACCCCGGCTCCAGCCAGGATCTTCATGACCTCGTGCTTGTTGCGCGTCGACGTCCACGCCTCCATCAGGGCATTCACCTCGTCGCGGCGCTGCCAGCGCGCCTCGGCGGTCTCGTAGCGCGCGTCGCCGACGAGGTCGGCGCGGCCGATCGCCCCCAGCAGCGGGTGCCACATCTGCTGCTGTACGAAGACGAACACGTAGTCGTTGGGGCCCCCGGGATGGCAGCGGTACGTGGTGCCCGGCACCCCGGCGCCGAGCTGGTTGCCCGTGCGCTCCATGGGTTTGCCGAGCCGCTGGTGATCGCGCAGGCTGACGCGGATGAGGTTGACGACCGCGTCCTGCATCGAGACCTCGACCTGCTGGCCGCGCCCGGTGGCCTGGCGTTGCATGAGGGCGGCGAGGATGCCAATCACGCAGTGCATGCCGGTGCCGGAGTCGCCGATCGACGGCCAGACGTAGGTGGGCGGCCCGTCGGCCGACCCGGTCACGCTCATGGCGCCGCCCATGGCCTGGGCGATCGGCTCGTAGCTCTTGTACTCGGCGTAGGGCCCGTGGGAGCCGAAGCCCTTGATGCTGGCGAACACCAGGCGAGGGTTGATCCGTTGCAGCTCCGCGAACCCGAAGCCGAGCCGTTCGATGACGCCGGGCCCGAAGTTCTCCAGCAGCACGTCCGCCGACTGCAGCAGCGTCCGGAACACCTCCTTGCCGCGCGGGTGCTTGAGGTTGAGCGTGAGACTGCGCTTGTTGCCGTTGAAGGACAGGAAGAACAGGCTGTCGGCGTCGGCCCTATCTTTCAAGCTGTGACGGGCCGGATCGCCCTTGCCGGGCTCCTCGACCTTGACGACGTCCGCGCCCAGCCAGGCCAGCATCTGCCCGCAGGACGGCCCCGCCTGGTTGTTGGTGAGATCGACGACCTTGATGCCGGTCAGTGCCTGGGTCATGGCAAATCCGTATCACAAGCGCCCGGCCGGGTCTAGAATCCGGACAAACGTGGAAGGGAGGTCGCCCCATGCCCGTCAAGACCCGCCAGGTCGGTCCGTGCTTCGCCGCCGAGGTCGAGGGTGTCGACATCAGCCGGCCCCTGTCACGCGAGGACATCGCGGCCATTCACGCCGGCATGGACCAGTACGCGGTCCTCGTCTTCCACGACCAGAAGGTCGACGACGCCCAGCAGCTGGCCTTCACGCAGAGCCTGGGGCAGATCGAGCACGCGATCGGTACCAGCCTGCGCGCCGCCGACGAGTACCGGCTGCCCACCACGTTCGCCGACGTGTCCAACCTCGACCAGCACAACCGCGTCTTCGCCCGTGATGACCGCCGGCGGCTGTTCGGGCTCGGCAACCGGCTATGGCATTCGGACAGCTCGTTCAAGGCGACCCCGGCCAAGTACTCGCTGCTGCACGCCCTCAGCGTCCCCACCCGGGGCGGCAACACGGAGTTCGCCTACATGGTCGCGGCCTACGACACGCTCGACGCCGAGACGAAGGCCGAGGTCGAGGACCTGGTCTGCGAGCACTCGCAGATCTTCTCGCGCCAGCAGCTCGGCTTCACCGACTTCACCGACGAGGAGCGCGCCCGGTTCGCGCCGGTGCGCCAGCGGCTGGTCCGCACGCACCCGGCCACGGGGCGCAAGTCGCTCTATCTGTCCTCGCACGCGGGCTCGATCGTGGGCTGGCCGGTGCCGGAGGCGCGGGCGTTCCTGCGTGACCTGGTCGAGCACGGCACCCAGCGCCAGTTCGTCTACGCCCACCGGTGGACGGTGGGCGACCTCGTGATGTGGGACAACCGGCAGACGATGCACCGCGCGCGGCCGTTCCCGGCCAACGAGCCGCGCGACATGCGGCGCACGACGCTGATGGGCGACGGCCCGACGGTGGCCCAGGTCGCCGCCTGAGGCTTCAGAGCCTCGAGAAGCGCGCGTCCTCCACGTCCGTCGGCACCGCGCACAGCACGCGGCGGCCGCCCATCGTGGCCATGGCCAGGAGGCGTCGGGGGATGGTGCCCTTGGGCGGAACCCGGCGCGCCGAGGGTGGCCACTTGGCGCCGACCAGGAAGCGCACGCACGGCGGGGCCCCCTCGCCGCTGGCGCCGCGCCGGCGCCGCGGGCCGAACGAGATCGCAACGGTGTTTGGGTAGGCGCGAGCCAGCTCGACGGAGCGCGTCAACACCACTTCCTCGGCGACCGCGAGCTGCTCGGCAGGCGTGAGCATCTCGTCGAACACCCGGGCGGCCTCCTCCAGGCCCGGCGCCTCCCGGTACGCGGTCAACGCCGCGCGCGCCTGCTCGACGGCCTGCATCGTGACCATGCGGAACTCGGACTGGGTGCCCATCCGCCCCACGTGCGGATAGAGCCGCCAGGGTCGGACGGCACCGAGTGTCTCGGCCGGCCTGCCTCCGACAACGGAGCGGAGGATGCCCACCGTGGGCCTGCTCACGTCTCTCATTCTCGTCTCCCGCGAAACAGGATGGTCAGTGCGAGTGGATCCGAGCAAGACGTGAGCCATAAGGGGCCGGTCAGAAGGTATTGATTCTCCTGACGGCGCCAGCGATGGTGCTGGTCATATGGTCAGGATAGTGGTGAGGCGGCGTCTAGACGGCGCCCTCCTCGACGGCCGACGGTCGCTCGGCGGGAGGGGACGCACCCGGCTTCGGAGGTTCGAGGCGGATGCGGCGCATGAGGGGCAGGAACAGCGGCACCACCGCGAACATCATGGCCAGCAGCCAGAAGTCGTCGGCGTAGGCAAGGAGCTGGGCCTGGGCTACCGTCTCGCGGTAGAGCATCACGACCGCCTGGCGCTCGGCGGTGAAGGCATCGCTGCCCAGCGTCGAGAAGTGGGTCGTCCACCGGCTCAGCCGCGCGTGCGTCTCCGGATCCCAGGGCGTGATGTGGCTGACCAGCGTGGCCTGGTGGAACTGGCTGCGCTGGGCGAGCAGCGTCGTCGTGACGGCGATGCCAACGCTACCCCCGAGGTTACGGAGCATCCCGTAGACGGCCGTGGCGTTGACGAGCCTGTCGCGCCGGATCGTGGCCAGGGTCAGCGTGGAGAGCGGCACGAAGATGAACCCGACCGCGAAGCCCTGGATGAAGCGGGGCAGGGCCAGAGCCCAGTAGTCCATGCCGAGGGTGAGCGAGGTCATCATGTAGAGGCTGACGGCATTGAGCAGGCAGCCGAAGGCCAGCATCCAGCGCTGGTCGACCCGGGTGACGATGCCGGAGGCGAACAGCGAGAAGATGTTGCCGAGCCCGCCCGGGGCCAGCACCAGCCCCGAGGTCCACGCGTCGTAGCCCAGCAGCTTCTGGGTGAAGACCGCCACCAGCAGCATCCCCGAGAACATGCCGAAGCCGACGATCGAGATCAGGGTGAGGCGCCGGTGGCGAAGTTGCGGTCGGTGAACACGGCGAGGTCGAGGATCGGGCTCGCCGGGCCATCAGCTCGCGGATCAGGAAGGCGACCAGCGAGAACACGGCCACGATGGTCAGCATCACGATGGCGTACGAGTCGAACCAGTCCTCGCGCTCGCCGCGGTCGAGCACGAGCTGCAGGCAACCGAAGCCCGGCGACCATGAGCCCGAGCCCCCACCAGTCGATCCGGCCAGGCTTCCGCAGGTACGGCGGGTCGAACAGGAACGCGCTGGCCATGAGGAAGCCGACGATACCGACCGGCAGGTTGATGTAGAAGATCCAGCGCCACGACCACTCGTCAGCCAGGTAGCCCCCGACGGTCGGGCCCAGGATCGGTCCGAGGATGAAGCCCACGCCCCACACCGCCATCGCCAGCCCGCGCTGATGGAACGGGAAGATCTCCCAGAGGATGGCCTGCGAGAGCGGGATGATCGGGCCCGCCGCCCAGTCCCTGGAAGATGCGGGCGATGATCAGCGTGGTCAGGTCGGGAGCCGCGCCGGACAGGAACGAGCTCAAGACGAACAGCGTGGTGCAGATCAGAAAGAACCGTTTCCGCCCGAACAGCCCGACCAGCCAGCCGGTGGCCGGGATCACGACCGCGTTGGCGGCCAGGTAGGAGGTGATCACCCACGACACCTCGTCCAGCCCCGCCGACAGCGAGCCCTGCAGGTGGGGCAGCACCACGTTGGTGACGCTGGTGTCGAGGATCTGCATGAAGGCGACCACCATGACCGTGAAGGTGATGGCCCACTTCTGGGCGGAGGTCACGGGCGGCGCGTCGGGAACAGGTGAAGACATGCTGCCAGGCGCGGTCTGTCAGTCCAGCCGGTATACGCGGCGGGCGGTGCCGCTGAACAGGGCTTGCTTGTCGTCGGCGGAGGCGCCCGCGGTGATCCGCTTGAACGCGTTCCAGAGCGCGGCATAGCCGATGCCCATCTTCTCGACGGGAAAGTTGCTCTCGAAGGTGCAGCGCGAGGCCTCGAATCGCTCGATGCAGTGCTCGATGTACGGCCGCCAGAGGTCGGCCAGCTCGGCCGAGGAGGGCGGCGCCGGCCGGGCCCCGTAGTCGTAGGCGGCCAGCCGCATCATCATGCCGCCGAGCTTCATGGTGACGTTCGGGCAGGTGGCCAGCTCGGTGATTCCGGCCTTCCACCCCGCGAAGACCTCGTCCCGCTTGCCGGCGTAGGGGCCGTAGCCGAGCGGGCCGCCGCAGTGGCCCATGATGATGTTCGCCTCCGGCATCGCGCGGGCCAGATCGACGGCGTCGGCGATCTGGGGATGAAAGACCCAGGCATCCAGCGACAGGCCGAGCGCGGTGAGCCGGGCCAGCCCCGCCCGGAACTGGGGGCGTCGCATGTCGTGCGGGCCGGTGGCCACGGCGCTGTTGCCGATGATGTCGCTGGCGTCCCACGCCGCCGAGTGGCGCACGCCGCGGAAGCGCCCGCCCCCGGCGCGCAGCTGCGCCTGCAGCACCGGCTCCACGCGGTCGCCGAGCGTGAGGTCGGCGAACCCCACGATGCCGGCGGCCACCCGGGTAGCGCCATAGTTGCCGCTGTCGCTCATCGCGGCGATGCCGGCCACGAATTCCGTCTCGCCCACCGGCCGCATCTCGGCGGGACCGCCGGCGCGGTACATCGCGTGGCACTCGAGGAACACGGTGGCGACCACGTTGTGGCCGGTGCCGAGATCCGCGAGCAGCTCGTGGAGCAGGTAGCGATGGTCGGGCCGCTCCCACAGGTGATGGTGGGTATCGACGATCGGCAGCTCCGGCTCGAGGATCGGCTCGGGTGCCGCCTTGGTCAGCCACGCCTCGGACGGCGCGCTGATACGCCCGTAGCGGGTCGGCCGCGAGTACTGGCTCATGTCAGTGCGTATGGTGGCCGGTGCCGGGGCCGTGAGAGTGGCCGGAGTGCGAGAACCCGCGGGACGGCGGCGCCGGCGTGGCCGCCGGCGGCCGGTTCATGTTCATCTCGGGCACGGTGAAGATGCGCTCGGCGGCGGCGCCGTCGGTCGGGCAGAAGGTCTCGGCCCCGGCGTCGCGGACGGGCCGCGAGACCACGAACTCCACGCCGCAGGCGCTGCAGCGGTACGGGTAGCGCACGGCCTCACCCCGTCACGTGCGCCGACCAGTAGTGGTGCGTCTTGGCCACGACCGTGATGATGCTCTTCACCTCGTCCTGCAGGCGATAGCCCGGCCCGGCCGGCAGCAGCAGCCGGTCCTCCTCCACGCGCGCCTCGACGTTCTCCAGCACGATCGCCGCCGCCATCCAGACCGCCATCTCCGGCGACTCACAGGTGATCGCGAGCCACCCCGGCTCGGTCGATTCCGCGTAGAGACCCGTCGTCTCCCAGATGCCGCGCCGCATCTCGGCCAGCATCTCGCGGCCGGTGCTGGCTTCCACGCCCGCCGGCGCCCGCAGCGGGCTCTCGGGCCCGCGGTGTGGTGGGCCGCCGAAGAGCGCCAGCTCACAGAACGAGGTCCACATGGCGCCCCAGTCAGGCCGGCCGTCCGCTTGCCACACGAAGGGGGCGGCGGCCATCGGCGCCTGCCGATCGTTCATCATGGCCATCGACGCGGGATGATAGCACCAGTCTTGACTCGCGGACGTGACGGGCGCAGCCTCGCCGCATGCTGATCGAGCGGATCGACGTCTACCGGGTGCAGGTGCCGCTGGTGACCCCGTGGAGGACCTCGTACGGAGACCAGCGCGTGACCGACACGGTGCTGGTGCGGATGGAGGGCGGCGGCCATCACGCCTGGGGCGAGAGCTGTCCGCCGTCCGTTCCGAACTACTCCGCCGAGCACACGGTCGCCACCTACCACACCGTGTGCGAGCACATGTCCGGCCGGCTGATCGGCCAGGAGATCGCCTCGATCGAGGAGCTACTGGGCCGGCTCGACTTCGTGAAGGGCAACCAGTTCGCGCGGTCGGCGCTGGAGATCGCCTGGTGGGTGCTGGAGGCGAGGCGGCGCGGGGTGCCACTACACGTGGCGCTGGGCGGCAAGGGCGACACCGTTGCTGTCGGCGCCGACTTCGGGGTGCAGGACTCGCTCGACGCCCTGATGGCCAGGATCCAGGGGGCGATCGACGCGGGCTTCCCCCGCATCAAGCTCAAGTTCCGGCCCGGCTGGGACCTCGACATGGTCGCCGCCGTGCGCGCGACCTTCCCCGACTTCACCTTCCACGTCGACTGCAACGCCGCCTACACGCCGGCCGACACCGGGCTGTTCCGCAAGCTCGATCGCTACCGGCTCGCCATGATCGAACAGCCGCTGACCGACGACGGCATGAGCCTCGTCAACCACGCCGACCTGCAGGCCCAGCTGCAGACGCCGGTCTGCCTGGATGAGAGCGCGCTGAGCCTGGCCCACGTCGAGGCCGCGATCCGGCTGAAGTCGTGTCGCGTCGTCAACATCAAGATGGCCCGCGTCGGCGGCCTCGAGGCCTCGCGCCGCATCCAGGCGCTGTGCGCGGAGCACGGCATTCCTTGCTGGGTGGGCGGCATGCTGGAGACCGCCATCGGCGGCGCCATCTGCGCCGAGCTGGCCACGCTGCCCAACTTCACCTACGCCGGCGACATCTTCCCGTCGTCCTACTTCTACGCCAACGATCTCGGCAAGCCGGAGCTCGTGCTGAGCGGGCGCGGCGAGATGGCGACGTCACGCGTGCCCGGCATCGCGCAGGAGCCCGACCCGGAGCTGCTCGCCCGATGGATGGTGGCGCACGCGGAATTCCGCGCGTCGTAGGTAGGGGGCGGGCGCGCCGCGCGCGTCGAGCGTGATCACAGTGCACCGACGTCGAACCTGTCCGGCGAGCTACTGTCTGAGATTTTGCACACTTGACAGCTTCGCCCCAGCAGATCGCGAGACGGGGGCTGTCGTCCGATGAATTGGTCTTGTGCGGGCCGCGCTGGTCCCACGTGACGCAACCGACGGCCAATCCGCTGAAATTTACCGCCGCCCATCGATCGCGTGTCACGGGCATGTTCCGGCGGCCGCGAATTCGCGGTGTAGAGTCGCCCCACCAAGGGGGCCGTCGCCATGTCGATTGATTCGCCGAGCCTTCCCGTCGCGCTGGAGCCCGCCGCCGAGCTGGACCGCCTGGGCAACGAGATCGCCGAGCTGGCGGCGCACCTCGACGCCGCCACCGCGCGCCTGCTCGATCTCATCCGCGAGTTCGACGCCCGCGGCGGCTGGAACTCCGGCTTCGCCTCCTGCGCCGCGTGGCTGAGCTGGCGCGTCGGGTTCGACCCCGGCGCCGCCCGGGAGCACGTCCGGGTGGCGCGTGCCCTGGCAACACTGCCGCGGCTCGCCCAGGCCCTCGCCCGCGGTGAGCTGTCCTACTCCAAGGTCCGCGCCCTCACGCGCGTGGCCACGCCGGAGACCGAGGAGCGGCTGCTAGCGGTCGGCCGCGCCGGCACCGCGGAGCACGTCGAGCGCATCGTGCGCGGCTGGCGGCGGGTGGATCGGCAGGCCGAGAGCCCGCGAGGCCGCGCGGCAGCACAAGCGCCGAGGGCGCTGCACGTGTATCCCGAGACGAGGACGGCATGGTCATGGTGCGCGGGCGGCTGACGCCGGAAGTGGGCGCCGTCCTTCTCACGGGCGCTGGCCGCCGGCCGCGAGACGCTGTACCCGCCGACGCCTCAGGCGGTGGGCGGCGACGGCCAGGGGCACGTTCCCGCGGAGACGCCGACGCTGGTCCAGCAGCAGGCGGATGCGCTGGCACTGCTCGCGGAGACGGCCCTGCACCACCGTCTCGATCCCGGCGCGCCGGGCGAGCGCTACCAGGTCGTGGTCCATGTCGACGCCGCGGTGCTCGCGGACGCCGGAGCAGCCGGGCCAGTCGGTCCTCGAAGACGGCGCGCGCGTTCCCGCGGGAACGTCCCGGCGCCTGGCGTGCGACGCGAGCCGGGTGGTGATGCGGCACGACCCCGACGGCCGGATCGTGGAGGTCGGCGCCCGGACCCGGACGATTCCGCCCGCCTTCCGGCGCGCGCTGCACCATCGCGACCGCGGCTGCCGCTTCCCGGGCTGCGGGTCCGGGTCGGTCAGGGCCATCACATCCGCCACTGGGCGCAGGGCGGCCCGACGACGCTGTCGAACCTCGCGCTGCTGTGCCGGCGGCACCACCGGGCGGTCCACGAGGAGGGTTACGCAGGTCGAGCGGCTGCCCGACGGCGAGCTCCAGTTCCGCGGCCGAACGGACGGCTCCTGCCCGACGTGCCGCCTCCGCCGGCGGTGCCCGCTGATCCTGTGGAGAGTGCTCCGGGCCCAGCACGAGGCGGCGGGGCTGCGCCTGGACGCGCGCACGGCGTGCCGGGCTGGCTGGGGGAGCCGCTGGATGTGGGCTGGGCGATCGACGTCTTGCATCCGTTGGCTGTGGGGGGCGACACCGGTCTCGCGAGCTAGCACTGTCGAGTGCTAGCGGCGATACCGGGCTAGTACGTCCCCACCGCCGCGGGGGGTTGGCAGGTCTGAACAGCCAGCCAGGCGGCGCGGACACTCGCCGCGCGCTGCGACTCGCGGCTGTATGCTCCGCCGGCTATCGTCTACCCCGCCAGCACCACCCGCGCGGCGTCCAGCGTGCGCTCGATCTGCGTGGCGCTGACGTCGAGGTGGGTGACCGCGCGCACCGTGCGCGGGCCCATCGCGCCCATGCGGACGCCGTGCGCCAGGAGCCGATCGACGAAGCTGGGCGCGTCGACCGGTCCTGTCAGCTCGAAGAAGACGAGGTTCGTCTCCACCGTGGCCGGGTCGAGCGTCACGCCCGGCAGCGCGGCGAGGCCCTCGGCCAGGCGGCGGGCGTTGGCGTGGTCCTCGGCCAGGCGCTTGACGTTGTGGCGGAGGGCGTAGACGCCGCCGGCGGCGATGATGCCGGCCTGGCGCATGGCGCCGCCCATCTGCTGCTTGAGACGCCAGGCCTCGGCGATGAAGTCGCGCGAGCCGGCCAGCGCGGCGCCGACCGGGGCGCCCAGGCCCTTGGTGAAGTCGATCCACGCCGAGTCGAAGAGCCCCGCCCACTCGCGGGCGGCCACGCCGCTGGCAACGACCGCGTTCATCAGGCGGGCGCCGTCCAGGTGTGTGGCCAGTCGGTGGCGGCGCGCCACGTCGGTGACCCCACGCACGCGGGTCAGCGGCCAGATCGAGCCGCCGCCGAGGTTGCTGGTCTGCTCGACCCACACGAGCCGGCTGCGCGGGAAGTGTCGGAAGTCGGGGCGGATGCCCTCCTCGAGCGCCGCCTCGTCGAACTGGCCGCGGGGGCCGTCGAGCGGGCGGATGTTGACGCCGGCCAGCGCGCCGGGGCCGCCGGTCTCGAAGTGGATGGGATGCGCGGTGCGGTGGGCCAGCATCTCCTCGCCGGGCCGGCAGTGCACGCGGAGCGCGATCTCGTTGCACATCGTGCCCGAGGGCAGGAAAACCGCCGCCTCCTTGCCGAGCAGGTCGGCGACCATCTCCTGCAGGAGGTTCACGGTGGGGTCCTCGTGCTTCTGCTCGTCGCCCACCTCGGCGTCGCACATGAACCGACGCATCTCGGCGGTGGGGCGGGTGACGGTGTCGCTGTAGAGATCGACGGCGATCGGGATGGGCGTGGTCATGGCCCGAGCATAGCAGGGTCCCGGAAGCTGAACGCCGGGTCGAGCGGCGGCAGCGGCGCGCCGAAGAAGATGCGGCGCTGCATCCGGGGCAGCAGGGGCGAGCGCAGGAACAGCGGCAGCACCCGCGGCACCAGCCACCGCACGAGCGGGTTGGCGCTGGTGTTGCCGAGCAGCAGCCCCTGGGCCCCGAGCTGCAGGCGGTGCAGCGTCCGCACGTCGTCCTCGCGCAAGCGCTGCACCTCCATCAAGGCCTCGCCGGCGATGGGCCCGTGACCCAGGCGGGGGAAGATGACCTGGGCGGCCACGGCGGCCGTCGCCAAGGCCACGTTGACGCCGATGGCGCCGGCCGGACTCATGGTGTGGGCGGCGTCCCCGATCAGCAGCACGCCGTCGCGCGCCCAGTGCCGGACGAAGCGGATGACGCCCTCCAGCGGGAAGAACGGGGTGAAGTCACGTAGCCCGTCGGCGAAGGGGGCGAAGATCGCGTCGAAGCGCCGCACTCGCGCGGCCACCGCCGCCACGCCGTCGGCGCGCCAGCGCCGCCACTCACCGGTCGGCAGCAGGATGCCGGCCTGGATGTGGTGCGGGTACTTGGGTAGCATCAGCCCCCGGATCTCCCCCAGCGAGACGTAGAAGGTGCTGGACCAGCCGGGCGGCTGCTCGATCGTGAACCAGATGATGTCGAAGTCGTGGTGCTCGTACTCCGCCTCGAAGCCGCCGAGCCGCCCGACCGCCGAGTGGCGCCCGTCGGCACCCACCACGACGTCGGCGCGGACCTCGAACGGCTCCTGGCCGTGCCGGCGCCCGCGCACGCCGACCACCCGGCCGTCCTCCTCGACCAGCTCGGTCACCTTGGCGCCCATCCAGCACTGGAAGGACGGAAACGGCTGCGCCTTGCGCAGCAGCGCATCCAGGAAGATCGGCTGCGGCATCCAGATCGCGTACGGATACCGGGGCGCGATGCGCGCGAAGGCGAACCCGCCGATCTCGCGGCCGGCGAGCCGGATCTTCCCGGCCTCCAGCAGCGAGTGCGGCTGGGCCTTCACGTAGTCGAGCAGCCCCAGCTCGTCGAGCAGGTGTACGGTGCTCGGCTGCAACACCTCGCCCCGGAACTCGCGATCGAACGTCTCGTGGCCCTCCAGCACCAGGACCTGGGCGCCCCGCTTGGCCAGCAGCAGGCCCAGCATCAGGCCGGCCGGCCCACCGCCCACGATGCAGGCGCCCACACGCACGGTCGTCATGACGCTCCTTACTCCCCGTTCAGATACTCGTAGGCGGAACGCGCGGCGGTGGCGCCGTCGGCGACGGCCGCCGCCACGCCCTTCGGCGAGGTCGGTTGTCCGTAGAGTATAGTCTCGCGTGACCATGGACTTCGGGATCAACCTCGCCACGTCGGCCGATTCCTGGAAGGTCGTCAAGCGGGCGGAGGAGCTCGGCTACGTGCGGGCATGGTTCTACGACACCCAGATGCTCAACGCCGACGTGTTCGTGGCCATGGGCGCGGCGGCGGTGCAGACCGCCCGGATCCGTCTGGCCACCGGCGTGCTCATCCCGTCCAACCGCATCGCGCCGGTGGCGGCCAGCGCGCTGGCCTCGCTGAACGCGCTGGCCCCCGGCCGCATCGACTTCGGCGTCTCCACCGGCTTCACGGCGCGCCGCACGATGGGGCTTGGGCCTGTTCCGCTCGCCGACATGGCCGAGTACGTCCGCATCGTGCAGCGGCTGCTGGCCGGCGACACCCTCGAGTGGACGTTCGAGGGCAAGCGGCGGAAGATCCGGTTCCTGAGCCCGGACATCGGCGTGGTGAATCTTACCGACCCGATCCCGCTGCACGTCTCCGCGCTGGGGCCGAAGGGGCGCCGGCTCACCGCCGAGCTCGGCGCCGGCTGGATCTACGCGGCCGGCCACCAGGGTGCGGCCCTCGCCGCCGTCGCCGACATGCAGACGGCCTGGCGGGCGGCCGGCGTCGATCCGGCCGGGGCGGTGGCGACGGCGTTCACGGGCGGCTGCGTGCTCGGCGAGGGCGAGGCGTTCGACGGCCCCCGGGCCCGAGCCCAGGCGGGGCCGCACGCCACCATCGCGCTGCACAACCTGGTCGAGGCCGAGCAGTTCGGCAACATGGGGCGCGGCGTGCCACCGGCGCTGGCTCCGCTGCTGGAGCGCTACCGGCAGATCTACGACACCTACGAGCCGGCCGACGCCCGCTACCTGTCGAACCACCGCGGCCACCTGATGTTCTTGCGCCCCGAGGAGCACGAGGTGTGCACGGCCGATCTGGTGCGCACGCTGACGTTCACGGGGACCACGCCCGAGCTGCGCGAGCGCATCCGGGCGCTCCGCACGGCCGGCTACAACCACTTCTCCGTCCACATCCGCCACGGCCACCCGCAGATGCTGGAGGAGTGGGCCGAGGTGCTGCAGGGGGTGTGAGAGGGGCTAGATGATCGAGCGCACGAGCCCGCCATCGACGAGCATCGTCGTGCCGGTGATGTAGCTGGACCGGCTGGAGGCCAGGAACGCGACCAGGTGGGCGAGCTCGTCGGGCTCGCCCACGCGCCCGACCGCCGTCTCCGCCGCCCGCTGCGCGAGCGCGTCGTCGACCGAGATCCCCAGCTCCTTGGCGCGCGAGGTCACGTTGGACAGCATCCGCTCGGTCAGGATCGAGCCCGGGCAGACGTTGTTGATCAGGATGCCGTCGCGGCCGACCTCGTCGGCCAGGCTCTTCATGAACGCCACCACGCCGAGGCGGGTGACACCGGAGAGGGCGAGGTTGGGGATCGGCTGGTAGACGGTGGCGGCCAGGATGTTGATGATGCGGCCGCGGCCGCTCGTCTTGAGGTGCGGGAGCGCCTCCCGGGCCATGCGCGCGAAGAAGAGCAGCGAGCGATCGAGCGCGGTGGCCCACTGCTCCTCGGTGGCGTTGTGGGCGCGGGCCAGGGGCGGACCGCCGGAGTTGTTGACGAGGACGTCGATGCGGCCGAAGCGCTCCACGGTGGTGGCGATCAGACCGCGGATCGTCTCGTGGCGATCGAGGTCCCCGGCGAACGCCAGGACGTCGGCGCCCGTCGTGTCCTTGATCTCCTTCGCGGCGGTGTCCAGGTCCGGCTTGGAGCGACTGCAGATGGCGACCTTCGCGCCCTCGCGCGCCAGCGCCTGTGCGCACGCCCGTCCCAGCCCCTTGCTCGCACCCCCGACGATCGCGACCCGGTCCTTGAGCTCGAGATCCATGGGCGCTGTTATCGGAGCAAACCGCGCGGATGTCAACGTACTATGAGGGCGTTGTCTGGCATGAGAGTCCCTGCTCTTGTCCTGGCGGTGATCCTCACCGCCGCCGCCAGCCCGGCCTGGCCGCGCTCGGGGCCCGGGCCGTCGGCCCACGGACTGTCGATCCACGGCGATCTGAAGTATCCGCCCGGCTTCGCCCACTTCGGATACGTCAACCCGCGGGCCCCCAAGGGCGGCGCCGTCACCCTGGCCACCACCGGGACCTTCGACAATCTCAACCCCTTCGTCCTCAAGGGCGTCGCGGCGGCCGGCATCGGCACCACGTTCGACACGCTGCTGGTGCAATCGTCGGACGAGCCGGCGTCCGAGTACGGGCTGGTGGCGGAGACGATGGAGACTCCGCCCGACCGGTCGTGGGTGACGTTCACGCTGCGTCCCACCGCCCGCTTTCACGATGGCAGCGCGGTGACGGTCGAGGACGTCATGTGGACGTTCGAGACGCTGCGCACGAAGGGCCATCCGCTCTACCGGTCCTACTACGGAGCGGTGGCACGCGTGGAGTCGACGGGGCCTCGCACCGTGCGGTTCACGTTCAAGGAGGGTGAGAACCGGGAGCTGCCGGTGATCCTCGGCCAGCTGCCCGTCCTGTCCAAGGCGTACTGGGCCGGGCGAGACTTCACGAAGACCACGCTGGAGGCGCCGCTCGGCAGCGGGCCCTACCGGGTGGAATCGCTCGAGCAGGGGCGCTCGATCACGTACCGGCGCGTGGCCGACTACTGGGGAGCCGCCCTGCCCGTCAACGTGGGCCGCTACAACTTCGACGTGATCCGCTACGACTACTACCGCGACGACACGGTGGCGCTGGAGGCGTTCAAGAGCGGCGCCTACGACATCCGCCAGGAGAGCTCGGCGAAGAACTGGGCCCGGGCCTACGACGTCCCCGCCGTGCGGGACGGGCGCATCCGCAAGGAGACGATCCCCAACGAGGTGCCGACCGGCATGCAGGGGTTCGTCTTCAACACGCGCCGGGCGATCTTCCGGGATCCGCGCGTGCGCGCGGCGCTGGCCGCCGCCTTCGACTTCGAGTGGAGCAACGCCCACCTCTTCTACGGTGCCTACACGCGCACCCGCAGCTACTTCTCCAACTCCGAGCTGGCCTCACGCGGACGGCCGAGCGCGGCCGAGCTGGCGGTGCTGGAGCCGTTCCGCGGCCGCGTCCCCGACGAGGTGTTCGCGCGGGAGTACCAGCCACCGACCACGGGGGCCGAGGGTGTCCGCCCCAACCTCGTCCGAGCCGTCGAGCTGTTGAAGCAGGCGGGGTGGGTCGTTCGGGACCTCAAGCTGGTGAACGTCGAGACCGGGCAGCCCCTGGCCTTCGAGATCCTGCTCGAGGACCCGACCTTCGAGCGCATCACGCTACCGTTCGTGAAGAACCTCGAGCGCCTGGGCGTGAGCGCGCGCGTGCGCACGGTGGACTCCGCGCAGTACGAGTACCGGACCAAGCAGTTCGACTTCGACATGACGGTGGGGCTGTTCGCGCAGTCGTCGTCGCCGGGCAACGAGCAGATCGACTACTGGGCCTCGAGCGCCGCCGACACGCCGGGCAGCCGAAACCTGCCCGGTGTCCGCGATCCCGTCGTGGACCGGCTCATCGAGCTGCTCATCGCCGCCCCCGACCGTGCCGCCCTCGTGGCCCGCACCCGCGCGCTGGACCGCGTCCTGCTGTGGGGGCACTACGTCATCCCCCATTTCCACCTCGCCGCCTTCCGCGTCGCCTACTGGAACCGCTTCGGCCGGCCATCGGTCGCGCCCACGAGCGAGCTGGGGGTCGACACCTGGTGGGTCGATCCCGGCAAGGCGGGCGGCCGCGGGCGTCAGTAGTGCTGGCGTATCTCGCGCGGCGGCTGCTGCTGGTGGTGCCGACGCTGTTCGGGATCATGCTGGCGAACTTCGTCATCGTTCAGGCGGCGCCGGGCGGGCCGGTCGACCTGATGCTGGCGAAGATCCGGGGGGCGACGATCCCGGCGACGGCGCGAGTGGGGGGCACCGGGGGCGGGGAGGCGGCCGGCGGTGGCGCCCGGGGGACGGGGGGCGGCGAGGATGGACTCTCACGGGCTGCTCGCGGGATCGATCCGGAGCTGGTGCGGCAGCTCGAGAAGCAGTTCGGGTTCGACAAGCCGGCCTGGCAGCGCTTCCTGCACATGATGCGCAGCTACCTGGTCTTCGATCTCGGCACCAGCTTCTACCGGGACCGTCCGGTGCTGGGGCTGATGCTCGAGAAGCTGCCGGTGTCGATCACGCTCGGGCTGTGGACGACGCTGCTCGTCTACCTGATCTCGATCCCCCTCGGCGTCGCCAAGGCCGTGCGCGACGGCACCCGCTTCGACGTGTGGACCAGCGTGGCCGTCATCGTCGGCTACGCGATCCCCGGGTTCCTGTTCGCGATCCTGCTCATCGTGCTCTTCGCCGGCGGCTCCTTCGCGCAGTGGTTCCCGCTGCGGGGGCTGAGCTCCGAGACCTGGGCGCTGATGTCGTGGCCGGCACGTGCCGTCGACTACCTCTGGCACATCGCCCTGCCGGTGACCGCGCTGGTGGTGAGCGGCTTCGCGGGGCTGGCCATGCTGACGAAGAATTCGTTCCTGGACGAGATCAACAAGCAGTACGTGGCGACGGCCCGGGCCAAGGGGCTGAGCCGCCGCCGCGTGCTCTACGGCCACGTCTTCCGCAATGCGATGCTGATCGTGGTGGCCGGCTTCCCCGGTGCCTTCGTGGCCATCTTCTTCGCGGGCGAGCTGCTGATCGAGGTGATCTTCTCGCTCAACGGCCTTGGGCTGCTGGGGTTCGAGGCGGCCGTGAACCGCGACTACCCGGTCATGTTCGGTACCCTCTACCTGTACACGCTGATCGGCCTGCTCCTGAACATCGTGACCGACCTGGCCTACACAGTCATCGATCCCCGCATCGACTTCGAGCGGCGGGACGCGTGACCCTCACGCCGCTGACGCGCCGCCGCCTCGCCGGCTTCCGGGCCAGCCGCCGTGGCTACTGGTCGCTGTGGATCTTCCTCACGCTCTTCGTCCTCTCGCTCGGGGCCGAGCTACTCGCCAACGACCGGCCCCTGCTGGTGCGCCACGCCGGCCGCTTCTACGTGCCGATCGTGCGCGCCTACCCGGAGACCGTGTTCGGGGGCGAGCTGCCGACCGAGGCGTCCTATCGCGATCCGCACGTGCGGGGGCTCATCGAGGGGGGCGGGTGGATGGTGTGGCCGCCCGTCCCCTATCGCTTCGACACGATCGACTGGGCGCTGCCCGGACCGGCCCCGGCCCCGCCGTCGGCGCGCCACTGGCTGGGCACCGACGACCAGGGCCGGGACTTGCTGGCCCGGCTCGTCTACGGCTTCCGCGTCTCGGTCCTGTTCGGCCTGGCGCTGACGCTGGCCAGCTCGCTGATCGGCGTGGCGGCGGGGGCGGTGCAGGGCTACTTCGGCGGCTGGACGGACCTGCTCCTGCAGCGGTTCATGGAGGTGTGGTCGGGGCTGCCGGTGCTCTACCTGCTCATCATCCTCGCCAGCATCGTGCAGCCGAGCTTCTGGTGGCTGCTCGGCCTCATGCTCCTCTTCTCGTGGATGTCGCTGGTCGGTGTGGTGCGCGCGGAGTTCCTGCGCGCCCGCAGTCTCGACTACGTGCGGGCGGCTCGCGCCCTCGGCGTGCGCAACACCGTGATCATGACCCGCCACCTGCTGCCCAACGCCATGGTGGCCACGCTGACCTTCCTGCCCTTCATCCTCAACGGCGCCATCACCACGCTGACCTCGCTGGACTTCCTCGGCTTTGGACTGCCGCCCGGCTCGGCCTCGCTCGGCGAGATCCTGGCCCAGGGCAAGGCCAACCTCCAGGCGCCCTGGCTCGGCCTCACCGGCTTCCTCGTCCTCGCCGTCATGCTCTCGCTGCTGATCTTCATCGGCGAGGCGGTGCGTGACGCCTTCGACCCCCGGAAGGTCCGGTGAGCCCGCTGCTCGAGGTGCGCGACCTCTCGGTGTCGTTCACCGTCGATGGCCGCGGGGTGCCGGCCGTGCGTCACGTCTCCTTCGCGATCGAACGGGGCGAGTCGATGGCCCTGGTGGGGGAGAGCGGCTCCGGCAAGTCGGTGACGGCGCTGTCGATCATGCAGCTGCTGCCCTATCCGACCGCGCACCACCCGACCGGGAGCATCCTGTTCCAGGGCCGGGAGCTGGTCGGCGCCCCCGAGGCGGCGATGCAGCGCGTGCGCGGCGACCGCATCGCCATGATCTTCCAGGAGCCGATGACCTCGCTCAACCCGCTGCACACGATCGAGAAGCAGGTGAACGAGATCCTCCGGGTGCACAAGGGACTGGCGCGGGCGGCCGCGCGGGCGCGGACGCTGGAGCTGCTGCGGCTGGTGGGGCTGCCGGCGGCCGAGCAGCGGCTCGACGCCTACCCGCACCAGCTCTCGGGCGGCCAGCGCCAGCGGGTCATGATCGCCATGGCCCTGGCCAACGAGCCCGACCTGCTCATCGCCGACGAGCCCACCACCGCGCTCGACGTGACCATCCAGGCCCAGATCCTCACGCTGCTCCGCGATCTGCAGGCCAAGTTCGGCATGGCCCTGCTGCTGATCACCCACGACCTCGGGATCGTCCGCAAGGTGGCCTCACGCGTCGGCGTGATGAGCGCCGGTGAGATCGTCGAGGCCGGCGCCACCCGCGCGATCTTCGAGGCGCCCCAGCATCCGTACACCCGGCGCCTCCTGGCCGCCGAGCCCCGCCCGATGGCCCGGGCCCCGCGGGCCGACGCCCCGGTGGTGATGGAAGCGGAGGATGTGCGGGTGTGGTTCCCGATCCGGCGCGGGGCTGCTGCGCCGCACGGTCGGGTACGTCAAGGCGGTGGACGGCGTGAGCGTGACAGTGCGCGAGGGGCAGACGGTGGGCGTGGTCGGCGAGAGCGGCTCCGGCAAGACCACGCTGGGGCTGGCCCTGCTGCGGCTGCAGGCGAGCGCGGGGCGGATTCGCTTCGCCGGGCGAGAGATCCAGGGGGTGCCGGCCCGCGGGCTGCGCCCGCTGCGGCGCGAGATGCAGGTGGTCTTCCAGGACCCGTTCGGCGCGCTGTCGCCGCGGATGTCCGTCGCCCAGATCGTGGGCGAGGGGCTCGGCGTGCACGACATCGGCGCCACCCCGGCCGCGCGGCGCGACCTGATCGATGCCGCGCTGGCCGAGGTGGGCCTCGACGCCGGGCTGCGCGACCGCTACCCGCACGAGTTTTCCGGCGGGCAGCGCCAGCGTATCGCCATCGCCCGGGCGCTGGTGCTGAAGCCGCGCTTCGTGGTGCTGGACGAGCCGACCTCCGCCCTCGACATGTCGGTGCAGGCCCAGGTCGTCGACCTGCTGCGCGACCTGCAGGCCCGGCACCGCCTGGCCTACCTGTTCATCAGCCACGACCTGAAGGTGATCCGCGCCGTCAGCGACGAGATCCTCGTGATGCGCGACGGCCGCGTGGTTGAGCGAGGCCCCACCGAGCGGATCTTCGAGCAGCCCGAGCAGGCCTACACGCGCGCGCTGCTGGCGGCCGCGCTCGACCTGGAGGCAGTGGAGGAGGGGGCGGTCCGGACGTAGGGCGTCCCGGTGTGGTACGATCCGGCCTCCGATCACCTATGGAGGTCATACCTATGGACACCCCCGCTCGGAACGTCGCGACGTTGAAGGAAGCCTACCGGCAGTGGCACGACACCAAGGGCGCCAGCACCAAGATCTGGCTCGACCTCATGGCGGACGACGTCAAGGTCCGCTCCCTGGCCGCTGGCCGGCCGGGCGTGGCCTTCACGAGCGCGATCAACTCCAAGGAGGAGTTCCGGCGGTACTTCGAGGGGCTGCTCAGCGAGTGGCAGATGCTCAACTACAAGACGGGCCAGTTCATCGCCGAGGGCGAGCGGGTGGCGATGCTGGGCTCGACCGCGTGGGTGAATCGCGCCACCGGCCGCACGGTCGATACGCCGAAGGCCGACTTCTGGACCTTCCGCGACGGAAAGATCGTGGAGTTCTACGAGCTGTACGACACGGCGGCGCTGCTGGCGGCCGCCCACCCCGCCGGCAGCTGACCGCGGGCCTTGCATTGCCTCAGCCCTTCCGGAGCCTCGGGTCGAGCGCATCGCGGAGCGAGTCGCCGAAGAGGTTGAAGCCGAACACGCCGAGGCTGATCGCGATGCCGGGGAACACCGGGATCCACGGCGCCTTCTCCGCGTACGACAGGGCGGAGCCGGAGAGCATCAGCCCCCACGAGGGCGTGGGCTCGGCCGCGCCCAGCCCGAGGTAGCTCAGGGCTGCCTCGGCGAGGATGGCGCCGCCCAGCTGGGCGGTGAGCATGATGATGTAGGGCGCCACCACGTTGGGAACGATGTGCCGGAGCACGATCCGGGCCTGGGCCGCGCCGAGCGCCGCCACCGCCTCGACGTAGATGTTTTCCTTCACGGCCAGCGCGGTGGCCCGCACCACCCGGGCCGCCCGCGGGATGATGGGGATCGCGATGGCGATCACCACGTTGGGGACCGACGGCCCCAGGATCGAGGCGATGGCCAGGGCCAGGATGAGCTGGGGGAACGCCAGCAGGATGTCCATCAGCCGCTCGAGCAAGAGGTCGAGCCGCCCACCGACGTAGGCGCTGGTCACGCCGAGGAGGCCGCCGATCGTACAGCCGATGAACGAGGCGGCGAAGCCGACGAACAGCGCGATGCGGGCACCGTACATGATGCGGCTGAGCAGGTCGCGCCCGAACTCGTCGGTGCCGAACCAGTGCTCGACGCTGGGGCGGGCGAACTGCAGCGCGTAGTCGGCCTGGTAGGCGTCGTAGGGCGCCAGGGTGTCGGCCAGCGCGGCGACGACCATCAACCCGAGAATGATCAGCGCGCCGGCGGCGCCGAGCGGCTTGGTGCGGACGAACTTCAGGATCTCCTCGACGACGGTCAGTCGCGGCGCCAGAGCCGTGGCAACGGCGGTGGTCGGGGGGGCCTCGACGGTGGTGGCCATCGTCAGCGATACCGGATGCGCGGATCGAACCACGCGTAGGTGAGGTCGACGAGCAGGTTGATGATCACGAAGCCGGAGGCAATGAGGAACACGAGCGCCTGCACGACGGGGTAGTCGCGGTGGGCGACCGCGTCGACCACGAAGCGGCCGATGCCGTTGAGCGTGAACACCGTCTCGGTGACGACCAGGCCGCCGATCAGGAAAGCGAACTCGGTGCCGATGAGCGTGATCACCGGCAGCATGGCGTTCTTCAGGGCGTGGCGGATGACCACGGCCCGCTCGCGCAGCCCCTTCGCCCACGCGGTCCGGATGTAGTCCTCCCGCAACACCTCCAGCACCGTGGAGCGCGTCATGCGAGTGGTGACGGCGGAGTACCGGTAGCCGACGGTGAGCACCGGCCAGATCATGATCGAGAGGTTCGCCCACGGATCGACCCAGGGGGGCGTGAACTCCAGCGGTGGACCCCAGCCGAAGAAGATCACCAGGGTCAGGATGCGTGAGGATCCCGACCCAGAAGCCAGGGATGGCGAGACCGCCGATGCTCACGACGCGGATGACGTAGTCCACCCAGGTGTCCTGGCGGACGGCCGCCAGCATGCCGAGCGGGATGGCGATGACCACCGAGACGAGCGTCGCCAGCAGGGCCAGCTCGAGGGACAGCGGCAGCCGGATGAGCAGCTCCTCGATGACCGGCTGCCCCGTCCACAGCGAGGTGCCGAAGTCGAAGCGCAGCAGGCCCCACAGCCACGTGCCGTACTGCACCAGCAGCGGGCTCGTCCAGGCCGAGCCGCTGGCGCATGGCGGTCAGCTGCTTGGGGTCGATGTGGCCGGCCTGGTCGCCGCCGAAGATGAGCAGGGCCACGTCGCCCGGGATGACCCGCATGATCAGGAACACCAGGGTAGCGGCCCCCACCAGGGTGGGGACCATCAGCAGGAGTCGCTTCAGGATGTACGTGCGCATGGCCCGTCGTCGTCCCGGCTCAGTCTTCCGAGAGCCAGACGTCCTGGAGCTTCTGGTTGGTGAAGTGGCTCGGCGGGGCCACCCAGTTCTTCAGCTTGGCCCAGTGCACGACGTTGCGCGACCACCAGAGCCCCGGCACGTAGTAGGCGTTCTGCAGGACGAGCTTCTGGAGCTCGATGACCAGCCTCCGGCGCTCGACCGGGTCGAGCGTGCGGGCCTGGCGCGCGTACAGGTCGTCGATGCCGGGGTTGGAGAATCGCGCCCAGTTCTGCGGGGACCCGGCCACGTAGGGTGCCAGCAGCTGATCGGGATCGTCGACGAAGGCGCCGGTCGGGAAGACCATCAGCTCGAAGTTCCCCTGGTCCCGCCCGTCGGCGTACCAGGTCGCGGTCTCCAGCGGCCGGTGCTCGGCCTCGATCCCGATCTTGCGCCACTCCTGGATCACGTACACCGCGAAGTCCTGGTAGGGGAGCTTGACGTTGCGGTTCTTCAGCACCACCTTGAAGCCGTTCGGATAGCCGGCCTCGGCCAGCAGCTTCCTCGCCTCGGCCCGATTCTTCTCGGCGTCCCGCCCGAAGCCCGGAAACGTCTCGAGCTCGGCCGGGGACAGCGCCCACTCCGTGCCGGGGCGGGTGAAGGCGCCGACGTCGCGGAGGCCAGTGAGCGGGTGCAGCACCCGCGCTCCCGTGTAGCGATCGAGGCCCAGCGTGAGTGCCTTGCGCACGCGGAGGTCCGTGAAGGGCTTCACGCTGTTGTTGATGGCGACGTCGAAGTGAATGACAAAGGGGGTCTGCTGGACCACGATCTTGTCGCCGAGCTGCCGCTTGATCGCCTCGACCTCGCCGAGGGGCAGGTCGCGAAACTCGACGTGAGCGCGGCCGGACCGGACCGCGGCCGCCCGGACGGCCGTCTCGGTGCTGATGAAGAACTTGTAGCCGTTGAGGTACGGGCGGTCCTTGACGAAATAGTCGGGGTTGCGCTCGCCCTCGAACGTCGAGCCGCGGGTATAGCTCTTGAACCGGAAGGGCCCCGAGCCCACGACGTTCTTCTTGAAGTAGTTCGGGTCCTGGTCGAGGTACTTCTTCGGGAAGATGACGTTCCACGGGGAGGCGAGATTCGTCAGCAGGGAGGCTGACGGGAACTTGAGCTTGAACACGACGGTGCCCGCCTCCGGCGCCTCCACGCTCGCAATCGCCGAATAGTGGTGCTTCCGGATGCTGCGCACGCCCTCCGGCGGCTCCAGGATCTTGTCGTAGGTCGCCTTGACGTCGACGGCCGTCAACGGCGAGCCGTCGTGGAACCGGATGCCCGGGTGAAGCTTGAACGTGTAGGTGAGGCCGTCGGGGGCGATCGTCCACTCGCTGGCGACGTCGCCGATGACGTTGGGGTAGCGGTAGGGATCGATCTGCAAGAGCGTGCTGTACAGCGGGGCGACCGGCTGGAGGGTGGCGAAGGTCTGCTCCTGATGGGGGTCGAGGCTCGGCGCGTCGGCGCCGATGGCGGCCAGCAGCACCCCACCGCGGCGCGGCGTGTCCTGGGCCGCGACGGGGGCGGTAGCCAGCAGCACGGTCCCGACCAGGATGCCGAGGGCGACGACGGCGGACAACGGCCGATGACGGGGAATGGCGTTCGTCATCTGACACCTCCCACGCAGGTGGGTGGTCGGACGTTTGAGGGCCCGCGAATCCGGTTCAGTCTTCCGAGAGCCAGACGTCCTGCAGCTTCTGGTTGGTGTAGTGGCTCGGCGGCGCCACGTAGTTCCTCACCTTGGACAGGTGGACGACCCGGCGTGTCCACCAGAGGCCAGGCATGTAATACGCCTGCTCCAGCACCCGCTTCTGCAGCTGGATGACGAGCTTGCGGCGCTCGGTGGGGTCGATGGTCCGGGCCTGGCGTGAGAAGAGGTCGTCCAGCGCGGGGTCGGAGAAGCGGCCGTAGTTGGCCGAGGCGCCGGTCGTGTAGCGGTTCAGGAACTGGTCGGGATCGTCCATGAACTCGACGGTGGGCTGCAGGTACAGCTCGAAGTTGCCGGTGTCCCGGCCGTCGGCGAACCAGGTTGCTGTCTCCAGCGGCCGGTTCTCGATCTCGAGTCCGATCTTCCGCCACTCCTGGATCACGTACACGGCGAGGTCCTGGTATGGCAGCTTCACGTTGCGGTTCTTCATCACGGCCTTGAAGCCGTTGGGGAAGCCCGCCTCGGCCAGCAGCTTCTTGGCCTCGGCCCGGCTCTTCTCGGCGTCGCGCCAGAAGCCGGGGATCTTCTCGAGCTCGGCTGGCGGCACCGCCCACTCGGTGCCGGGGCGCATGAGCGCGCCGGGGTCACGCAACCCCGTGAGCTGGTAGAGCACCTTGCCGCCGGTGTAGCGGTCGAAGCCCAGCGTCAGCGCCTTGCGCACCCGGATGTCGGTGAACGGCTTCACCGTGTTCTGCATGGCGATGCCGAACTGCCCGACCATCGGCGTCTCCTGCACCACGACCTTGTCGCCGAGCTGCTTCTTGATCGCGTCGACCTCGGAGAGAGGCAGGTCACGGAACTCGATGTAGGCGCGCCCGGACCGGATGGCCGCCGCCCGCACCGAGGTCTCGGTGCTGATGAAGAACTTGTAGCCGTCGAGGTAGGGACGGTCCTTGACGTGATAGTCGGGATTGCGCACGCCCTCGAATGTCGAGCCGCGCGTATAGCCCTTGAGCTTGAAGGGGCCGGAGCCGACGACGTTCGTCTTGAAGTGATTCGGGTCCTTGTCCAGATACTTCTTCGGGAAGATCACGTTCCACGGCGAGGCCAGGTTGTCTAGCAGCGAGGCCGAGGGGAACTTGAGCTTGAAGATCACCGTGTGGGCGCTGGGCGCGTCGATGCGCTCCACCGCCGTGTAGTGCTCCTTGCGCACGCTACGGACCTCGGCCGGGGGGAACACGATCTTGTCGTAGGTGGCCTTGACGTCGGCGCTGGTCAGCGGGGAGCCGTCGTGGAACTTCATGTCAGGCCGAAGCTTGAATGTGTAGGTCAGTCCGTCGGGGCTGATCTTCCACTCGGTGGCGGCGTCTCCGATGACCTTGGGATAGGCGTAGGGGTCGATCTGCAGCAGCGTGCTGTAGAGCGGCGCCACCATCTGGATGTTCGCGAAGGTGCTCTCCTGGTGGGGGTCGAGGCCCGGCGCGTCGGAGCCGATGACGGCCAAGAGCACGCCGCCTCGGCGGGGCGTCTCCTGGGCCGGGGCGGCCCCGGGCGCGGCCACGACCGTCGAGGCGAGCAGGACGAGAAGGACGAGCAGGACACGCGCAGGACGGCGTCGGGACCGTGCCATCGGACACCCCCGGGCTCACGGGATTGGAGCGGTCGTCGAACGAGCGATGTGAGCGCAGACGCTACCAGCGCGGCCCGGGCGCGTCAAGGTTGGTTGCGCGACTGGTGCCTCGCCGTGGCCGGCGCCCGCCCCGGCCTCAACGAGCGCCGGGGCGGGGCCGGGCTCAGGGCTGGTCGAGCCAGACCCGGTGCATGTCGATCAGGCCGGCCGGGACCATCTGGAAGCCCTTGACGTGCTTGTGGTGGATCTTCTGCTCGTTCACGTGCAGGAGCACCACCACTGGGGCGTCCTCGACGATGGCCTTCACCGCGTCCTCGTAATGTTTCTTCCGCTTCTTGAAGTCGGCCTCCTGGCGGGCGGCCTCGACCGCCTGGTCGAACGCCTTGTTCACCCACTTGCCGGCGTTCCAGGCCTCGGTCGAGTGCAGCTCCGGGTAGAGCGTCTCGTCGGGGTCGAGGTCGGCGTCCCACTGCACCTGCACGAGGTCCCACTGCCGCTCCTGCAGCCAGCGCCGGCGGAACGTCGGGAAATCCGCCAGCTCGATCCGGACCTTGATCCCGATCTTGGCGAGCTGGGCCTGCACGACCTCGGCCCGGCGGGGCGCGGCCCCCGTGTTGACCGAGAGCAGCAGGAGCTCACGGCCGTCGTACTTGGCCTGCTTCATGAGCGCGCGGGCCTGCTCGAGGTCGAAATACTGCCCGTTCTTGCCGGACTCGAAGGCGGCGTCGTAGAAGCCGCCCATCGGCGGAGAGATCGGCCCGTGGGCCACGATGCCCTCGCCGAACTCCACCCTGTCGAGGATCTCCTTGCGGTCGACGGCGAACGTGACGGCCCTGCGCAGGGCCTTGTCGGTGAACGGCTCCTTGGCCAGGTTCATGTGCATGCAGACCCAGTTGCCGCCGACCGCGGAGAGCGCGGTGAGCTTGGGATCCTTGCGCAGGTCGCCCAGGAACTGCGGCGAGGCGTAGTTGATGAGGTCGACCTCGCCCGTCCTGAGGGCGGCCACCAGCGTGGAGGGCTCCACGATGATCTTGATCATCACTTTGCCCAGATAGGGCAGCTTGCCGCCGGCGGCGTCCGTCTCCCAGTAGCCGGGGTTCTTCTCGAGCAGGATGTAGTCGCCTTCCTTCCACTCCACGAACTTGAAGGGCCCCGTGCCCACCGGGTTGCGGCCGTAGGCCTTGCCCTTCTCCTTGACGGCGCGCGGGCTCAGGATGGTCGCCGCCCGCCCCGTCGAGCCCGTGAAGGCCACGCGCAGGAAGGGGTAGGGTTTCGTGAAGTGCAGCTTGATGGTGTGGGGATCCGGCGTCTCGATGGCTTCCAGCAACTCGAGCTTCCAGGCGTGGATCGGCGACTGGGCCTTGTCCTTGACGCGCTCCAGGTTCCACTTCACGTCGGCGGCCGTGCACGGGTCGCCGTTGTGGAAGCTCACGCCCTTGTGCAGGCGGAAGACGTGGATGCGGTCGCCCTGGATCTCCCACTCCCGGGCCAGGTCGGGCTTGAAGTCGACACTCTTGCCGTCGGGCGAGGTGATCTTGAGCAGCCCGTTGTAGATGTTGTTGTGGATGGAGCAGGCCACGATCGACGTCGTGTTGTGGGCGTCCAGCGTGTCGATGTTGGAGAAGCTTCCGATCTTGATGGTCCCGCCGGGCTTCGGCGTCTGGGCGTGGGCCGGTGACGGCAGGCCGAGCGGGGCAGCCCCCGCCAGCACCACCCCCGACCAGCCGAGCATCCGGAGGACCTCCCGGCGGTTGACGTCCTCGCGCAGCAGCGCCCTGACGACCTCGAACCCGTCTCGGCTCTTCATGATGCTGTTCCTCCTTCGTAGAGATGGCAGGCGACGGCGTGGCCGGGCGCAACCTCGCGGAGCGGTGGCTCGACGTCGTCGCAGCGCGGGAAACGGTAGGGGCAGCGGCCCGCGAAGCGGCAGCCCCGGGGCAGATCGATCGGGCTCGGCAGCTCGCCCTCCAGCAGCCGCGCCGTATCGAAGATCGAGGCGCGGCCGTCCCCGATGGTCGGGATGGCCGCCAGCAGCGCCTGCGTGTACGGGTGCAGCGGCTGCTTGAACAGCGCCGCGGTGCGCGCGACCTCCACGAGCGCGCCTAGGTACATCACCGCCACCCGGTGGCTCACGAACCGGATGACGCCGAGGTCGTGCGAGACGAACAGGTAGGCCAGCCCGAGCCGCTCGCGCAGCTCGACGAAGAGGTTGAGGATCTGCGCGCGGACGGACACGTCCAGGGCCGACACCGCCTCGTCGCCGACGATCAGCCGGGGACCGACGGCCAGCGCCCGCGCGATCCCCACCCGCTGGCGCTGGCCGCCGCTGAGCTCGTGCGGATAGCGCGCGGCGTGCTCCGGCTGCAGCCCCACCATGTCGAGCAGCGCGGCCACCCGGTCGGGAATTTCGCTCGCGCCGGCCAGCCCGTGGACGCGGATCGGCTCGCCGACGGCGCGCCCGACGGTCATCCGAGGATTCAGCGACGTGTAGGGGTCCTGGAAGACGATCTGGGCCTTCCGCCGGAACGGCAGGAGCTGTCCCGCCGGCCGCGCCGTGATGTCCTCGCCGTCGAAGACGATGCGGCCGGCGGTGGGCTCGATGGCGCGCAGCACGAGGCGCCCGGTGGTCGTCTTGCCGCAGCCGCTCTCGCCCACGAGGCCGAGCGTCTCGCCGGGGTCGATCGTGAAGCTGACGCCGTCGACGGCGCGCACGACCCGCCGCCGTCCCGGCAGCATGCGGGTGAGCAGCCCCTCGCGGAGGGGGAAGTGCTTGACCAGGCCCTCGACGCTGAGCAGCGGGGTCATCGGGCTCCCACGAGGTGGCAGGCCGCGATCTGACCGGCCTCGGCCGGGCGCAGGACGGGCTCCTCGGTGGCGCACCGCGCCTCGGCGACGCCGCACCGCGGATGGAACCGGCAGCCGCGGGGGAGGGCCTTGAGGCCCGGCATGACGCCGGGGATGGCGCCGAGGCGGTTGCCGTCGTCGAGCCCGGGCAGGCAGGCGATCAGCGCCCTGGTGTAGGGGTGGGCGGGGGCGCGGAACACCGCGGCGACCGAGGCCTCCTCCACGACGCGCCCCGCGTACATCACGATCACGCGGTGGCACATCTGCGAGACGATGCCGAGATCGTGGGAGACGAGCAGGACCGCCATGCCCAGCTCCCGGGCGAGGCGGCGAATCAGCGAGAGGACCTGGGCCTGGATCGTGACGTCGAGCGCCGTCGTCGGCTCGTCCGCCACCAGGAGCGCGCGGCGCGCACGCCACCCCCATGCCGATCATCACCCGCTGGGCCATGCCGCCGGAGAACTGGTGCGGGTAGTCGCGGACGCGGGCCGCCGCCGACGGGATGCCGACGCGCGTCAGGATCTCCAGCGCCCGCCGCCGCAGGGCGCCGCGTCCCTCACCCAGGTGCAGGGCCATCGTCTCCACGAGCTGATCGCCCACCCGGAAGACCGGGTTCAGCGAGGCGCCCGGGTTCTGGAAGATCATCGCGATGTCCTTGCCCCGGATCCGCGCCAGCGTCGCCTCGTCGAGCGCCAGCAGGTCGCGCCCGCGAAACCGCACCGCGCCGCTGACCCGCCCGGGGGGGCGGATCAGGCCGAGGATCGCCTCGGAGGTGAGCGTCTTGCCGGCGCCCGATTCACCGACGAGGCCGACGATCTCTCCGCGGCCGACCGAGAAGCTGACGTGATCGACCGCGCGCAGGGGGCCGTCCTCGGTGGCGAACTCGACGACCAGGTCGCGCACGTCGAGGACGGGCTCGGGCCCCGGCCCGGCGGGACGCTCCTCGGTCACGCGTCTCATCGTCGGAGCCGCGGGTCCAGCGTATCGCGCAGGCCGTCGCCGAGCAGGTTCAGGCCGACGATCGTCACCATGAGGGCGATGCCGGGGATGGTGGAGACGTGGGGCGCCATCACGATGAAGTTGCGGCCCTCGGCGATCATGGAGCCCCACACCGGCGTCGGCGGCGGCGGGCCGAGCCCGAGGAAGGACAGGCCCGACTCGGTGATGATCGCGCCGGAGACGCGCAGGGCCGCCTGCACGATGATGGGCGCCAGCACGTTGGGCAGCACGTGGCGCGCGATGATGGCGGGCCCCGACACCCCGGCGAGGCGCGCGGCCTCGACGTAGGGTTCCTCCTTCACCGCCAGCACGTCGGCACGGGTGACGCGCGCGAAGGGGGCGATGAAGCCGACAGCGACGGCGATGATGACGTTCTTCACCCCGAAGCCCATCACCGCCATCATCGCGATGGCCAGGATGATGATGGGGAAGGCGAAGAGGCCGTCCATCACGCGCATGATCACGGCGTCCACGGCGCCGCCGTAGTAGCCGGCCACCAGGCCGAGCGTGACGCCGACGATCATCGCCAGCAGGACGGCGACGATGCCGACCACGAGCGCGATGCGCGCGCCGTAGACGATGCGGCTCAGCATGTCGCGGCCGAAGCTGTCCGTCCCCGCCCAGTGCGCCCAGCTCGGCCCCTCGTTGGCGGGCCCCACGCCCTGGATCACCGGGTCGTAGGGCGCGAGCACGTCCGCGAAGAGCGCCATCAGCACGATGGCGAGGAACACCGCGAGGCCGAACACGGCGCCGCGGTTGCGGGCGAACCGGCGCCACCACCGCCGGGCGGCGCCCGCCCCGCTCGGCGCGCCGGCCGCCGCCGGCGCCTGGGCGGGCAGGACCTCGGCGTCGAGCGGCCGCGCCATCAGGCCACCCGGATGCGCGGGTTGAGGAAGGCGTAGGTGAGATCGACCAGCGAGGTTCACGACCACGACCGCCAGCACGCCGACCAGGATCGCGCCCTGTACGATCGCGTAGTCGCGGTTGAGGATGGCGGCGACCGTGAGCCGGCCCATGCCGGGAATGCCGAACACCGTCTCGGTGAGCACGGCGCCGCCCAGCAGCGTGCCGAATTGCAGCCCGATCACCGTCACCACCGGGATCATCGCGTTGGCCAGCGCGTGGCGGTAGACGAGAGCCGCCCGCCGCACGCCGCGGGCGCGAGCGGCCTTGATGTAGTCCTGGTCGAGCACCTCGAGCAGGCTCGACCGGATGATGCGGGCGACCAGCCCCGAGAAGAACGTCCCCAGCGTGATGGCGGGCAGCACCAGCCGCCACGACCCCTCCCAGAAATTCTCCCACGGGTGCACGTAGCCCACCGCCGGGAACCAGCGCAGGTGCACGCTGAAGATCCAGATGAGGACGATGCCCTTCCAGAAGCTCGGCATCGAGTAGACGAAGATCGCGAAGCCCATGGAGCCCCAGTCCCAGGCGCTGCCCTTGCGCATGGCGGCGACGATCCCGGAGGGCACCGCGACCAGGAGGCCGACCAGCATGCTGGCCACTACCAGCGAGAGCGTGGGCAGGAAGGCGTCCCAGACCAGCCGGCTGACTCGCTCGTGGTTCAGGTAGGAGTCGCCGAGGTCGCCGCCCAGGATCGCCTGCAGCCAGATGAGGTACTGGACCACGATCGAGCGGTCGAAGCCGAGCTGCGCCCGCAGCCGATCGTAGGCCGCCTGGGTGAAGTCGTCGCCGAGCATCATGAGGACGGGATCGCCGGGGATCATCCGCATGAGGGCAAAGATGATCACCGACACCGTGAAGAGCACGGCGAGCGTCTGGCCGATACGGGACAGGAGGAATCGGAGCATCCCGAATCTCACCCCGACGGACTGGTCGCGAAGGTGCCGGCGAGTATACCCCGGGGCGTCGGAGACCGGCGACCGGCACCGTCCTGCCCGGTTCCTCATCACACTACCGCCCGCCGGTGGCGCGCGCGAGCCCCCGCGTCGCGCCGCGCCGCCGGGGCGCGGCCGGGGGCTCAGAGCTTCATGTGGGGGTCGAGCCAGTCGCGCAGGGCGTTGCCCATGAGGTTGATCACCAGGGTGGTGACGAAGATGGCCAGGCCCGGGAAGGTGGCGATCCACCACGAGTTGAGCATGTAGACGCGGCCCTCGCCGAGCATGTTGCCCCAGGCCGGGGTCGGCGGCTGCACGCCCAGGCCGAGGAAGGACAGGAACGACTCCAGGATGATCACCTGGGCCACCTGCAGCGTCGCGATGACCACGATCGACCGAGACGAGGTTGGGCAGGATCTGGCGGAAGATCGAGCCGCACGTGGCTCATGCCGAGGGCGCGACCGGCCACCACGAAGTCCCGCTCGCGGATGGCCAGGGTCTCGGCCCGGATGACGCGCGCGTAGATCGGCCAGCCCGCCACGCCCAGCACGATGATCATGTTGAAGAGGCTCGGCCCGAGCACGGCGATGACGGCCAGCGCCAGCAGGACGAAGGGAAAGGTCAGCATGATGTTGATGCCGCGTCATGATCGTCCAGTCGATGTTGCCGCCGAAGTAGCCGGCCGCCAGCCCCAGCAGCACGCCGATGGTGGCCGACATCGAGGACGGCGGCCACCCCCACCACCAGCGACACCCGCCCTCCGTAGATCACGCGCGACGAGGAGGTCGCGCCCGACCTGATCGGTGCCCAGCAGGTGGTCGGCGGTGCCGCCGGCCATCCACGCCGGCGGCGCCAGCCGGTGGCGGATGTCCACGGCCAGGGGGTCGTGGGGCGCGATCCACGGGGCCAGGGCCGCGCTGGCGATGATCAGGAGGAGAATGCCGGCGGCGGCCACGCCCCAGCGCAGCCGCAGCAGGCGCCGCCAGCTGGCCCGTCCGGCCGCAGACGTCTCGGGCGCCGGCCGGGTCGACCGCGGGTGACCTCGACGGCGGGCCGGCGCGCTCATCGCGCTCAGGCGCGCGCGGATGCGGGGGTCGATGAGCCCCACGACCACGTCGACGATCAGGTTCACGGCGACGATGAGCAGGGCCAGCAGGACCACCGCGCACTGGACCACCG
The DNA here is from genome assembly GCA_963827505.1 of uncultured Candidatus Rokubacteria bacterium. Lineage (GTDB taxonomy): Bacteria > Methylomirabilota > Methylomirabilia > Rokubacteriales > CSP1-6 > AR5. Next base: position 1,786,923 of record CAWHBD010000003.1, read on the forward strand.
GGAAGTCCTGGTTGCGGATCGACTCCACCGTCAGCGTGGCCACCCCGGGCCAGGCGAAGACCGTCTCGGTGATGATGGCGCCGCCGAGGAGCTGGCCGAACTGCAGGCCGAGCACGGTGATCACCGGGATGCAGGCGTTGCGGAAGGCGTGCTTGCCCACCACCCGCGGCTCGGCCAGCGCCCTTGGCCCGCGCCGTCTTGATGAACTCCATGCTCATGACCTCGATCACGCCCGAGCGCACGAGGCGCATGGTGATGGGCGCCAGCGCCGCGCCCAGGCAGAAGGCCGGCATCAGGAAGTGCTGCCAGGTGCCGTACCCGGAGGCGGGCAGGAGCCGCAGCCGCACCGCGAACACGATGATCAGCATGATGCCGAGCCAGAACAGCGGCGCCGCCTGGCCGGCCACCGCCACCGCCGTGCACAGGCTGTCGACCCAGGAGTGGCGGCGGAGCGCGGCGAGCGATGCCCAGGGGCAGGGCGATCAGCAGGGCGACGCCGCAGGCCGGCGAAGGTGAGGTAGATCGTGGGCGGCATCCGCTCGAGCACGAGCTTGAAGGCCGGGGTGTCGGCGTACCACGACTTGCCGAAGTCGCCCTGACCACGGCGCGGGAGGCGAACTTCCAGTACTGCACGTAGAGCGGCCGGTCGAGGCCGAGCAGGTGGCGGTAGCGCTCGAACTCCTCCTTGCCGGCGTTCTGGGGCAGGAGCAGGAGGACGGGATCGCCGAGGACGTGCAGGATCGCCGAAGGCCAGGAGCGAGATCCCCAGGATGACCACGACGAGCTGGACGAGCTGGCGGGCGAGGTAACGGCGCATGCGAGGGCGGAAGGCCGCGGGCCCGGCGGGCGACGCCGGGCCCGGTCCGGGTGGCGCGCCTACTTCTTCCGCGGCGTCACGAGCGAACATCCGGTCGACCTCGTCGCGCGGCGCCTCGTAATCGATCCGGCTGCTGACGCCCCACACGCCGCGCAGCCCCCACTTGAAGAGGTAGGCGGCGTCGTCGTGGATGAGCTTCTGGGCCTTGGCGTAGATCTCGGCCCGCTTCTTGGTGTCGAGCGTGGAGCGGCCCTGGACGACCAGGTCGTCGAGCGCCTTGTTGCAGTAGTAGCTGTACGGCTGGTTGCACTTCATCACGTCGTAGAGGATGGCGTCGGCGTCGAAGATCGAGTAGTAGCCCCACGACCACTCGAACATCGGGTCGGCCTTGTTGTCGCGGACCAGGTTCGTGAAGGGGCCGCTCTCCCCGACTATGCGCGCCTTGGTCGCGGATGCCGGCCTTGGCCAGGTCGGCCACGATGGTGTCGTGACGTCTGGATGAGGCCGGGCTCGACGATGGGCTGGGTGCGCATGAAGCCCGACCTCGAGCGCCGTTCGGGAAGCCGGCCTCGGCCAGCAGCTTCTTGGCCTGGGCGAGGTCCTGCTTGTAGGGCTTGAGCGCTCGCGTCGAAGCCGAAGGCCATGGGATTGACGGTGGTCGCCGTGCGATCACCGAGGCCGTTGAGCACGTGCTTGATGATCGAGTCGATGTCGACCGCGAGGTTGGCGGCCTGCCGCACGCGCTTGTCCTGGAACGGGTTCGGGCCCGACCGCCCGGCCTGGTCGAGCTGGATGCATGGCCGTGCGCAGGATCGGCGACGTGACCGTGCGGGCCTGGCCCGACTTGTTGATGACGTCCATCTGGTCGGGCGGGACCGCCTTGATGATGTCCACGCCGCCGGAGATCAGCTCGGCGATCTGGGTGGCCTGCTCGGGGATGATGCGGATGCGCACGTACTTGAAGGCCGGCTTGGGCCCCCAGTAGTCCTCGTTGCGGACCAGCAGGTGCTCCTGCTTCTTGTTCCACTTCACGCAGCTTGTAGGGCCCGGTGCCGATCGGGTTCTCCTGCATCCACTCGTGGCCCTTCTCCTTGATGACCTTCTCGGACTGCATCACCTGGGCGGTGAGCCGCTCGACGAAGAGCGGATAGGGGCCGTCGGTCTTGAAGCGCACGGTGAGGTCGTCCACGACCTCCACGCTCTTGATCTTGGCGTGGTTGCCGCGGGCGGTCGAGCTTGTTCTCGGGGTTCAGCACGCGGTCGAAGGTGGCCTTGACGTCCTTGGCGCCGAACGGCGTGCCGTCGTGGAACTTCACGCCCTGGCGGAGCTTGACCTCCCAGGTGGTGTCGTCGAGGTTCTTCCACGACACCGCCAGGCTCGGCCCCACCTTGCCGGTCTTGAGGTCGCGGGCGGCCAGGTGGTCGAAGACGTTGTAGCCGAGGATGATGCTCTCGCGGAGCACCGAGTTCGGCGGATCCCAGTTCTGGACGTCGCTCTGCAGGGCGTAGACGATCGTGTCGTCCTTCGTCTGCGCGAGGATGTCCGCGGGCGTGAGCAGGGTGAGTGCCAGGAGCAGGACCGAACCTAGCGTGATCGCGCGAGCCATGACATCCTCCCTTTTCCGAGTGCCGGAATTGCGGGCAGGCCGGAGGCTGAACGGCGCCAATCCTATCCGCCGGACGCCGCCGCGTCAAACGGCGGCCGCCGCCCGATGTCCCGCCTTGACTCCGGCGCCCGACTGACGCAGCCTCAGGGGCCCAGGGAGGGTGGCATGGCCGACGTGCGGGAGCTGACCTACGGCGAGGCGGTGAAGGAAGCGATCGCGGAGGAGATGCGGCGCGATCCGCGCGTGTTCCTCATCGGCGAGGACGTGGCCGAGGCCGGCCATCCGTTCAAGACGCTGGTGGGGCTGGTGCAGGAGTTCGGCACCGAGCGGGTCATCGACACCCCGATCTCCGAGCCCGGCTACGCCGGCATCGGCGTGGGCGCGGCCATGACCGGCATGCGCCCGATCGTCGACGTGATGTTCGGCGACTTCATCACGCTGACCATGGACCAGATGGTCAACCAGGCCGCCAAGGCCCACTACATGTCGGGCGGCAAGATCAAGGTGCCGATCGTCTTCCGCACCACGCTCGGGCGCCACCCGCCGCTCGGCCGCCCAGCACTCGCAGTCGCTGCACGCCTGGGTGAGCCACGTGCCCGGCCTCAAGGTGGCGCTGCCGTCGGGCCCCTACGAGGCCAAGGGGCTGATGAAGACGGCCATCCGCGACGACAGCCCGGTGGTGATCTTCGAGGACAAGATGATGTACCGCGTGAAGGGCCCGGTGCCGGCCGAGGACTACACGATCCCGTTCGGCGTGGCCGAGGTCAAGCGCGCCGGCAAGGACATCACCATCGTGGCCACCAGCAGCATGGTGACGGTGGCGCTGGGCGCCGCCGAAGATGCTGGACGAGATCGGCATCAGCGCCGAGGTGATCGACCCGCGCACGACGTGGCCGCTCGACAAGCAGGCGCTGATCGACTCCGCCAAGAAGACCTCGCGCGCCATCGTGGTGGACGAGGGCTACGAGCGCTACGGCGTCACCGCCGAGATCGCCGCGGTGATCGCCGACGGCGCCTTCTACTACCTCGACGCGCCGGTGAAGCGCATCGGGCGCCATGGACGTGCCGGTGCCGTTCTCGCCGGTGCTCGAGGACCTCACGGTGCCGAACGAGCAGACGGTGTTCGAGGCGGCCAAGGCGCTCTGCGGGAAGAAGGACTGATGCCCGCGACCGTCATCATGCCCGCCCTGGAGCTGGCCCAGGAGACGGGCAAGGTCCTGAAGCTGGCTCAAGCAGCCCGGTGACAGCGTCCGCAAGGGCGAGCCGATCGTGGAGATCGAGACGGACAAGGTGACCGTCGAGGTCGAGGCGCCGGCCGCCGGCGTGCTGCGCGAGGTGAGCGCCCAGCCGGGGGACGTGGTGCCGGTCGGCCGGACGATCGCGCTGATCTTTGCGGCGGGGGAAGCCGGCCCGGCCGCGGCTCCGCCGGCGGTCATGCCGGCGGCGAGCGCGGCCGCGACGGGTGCCGTGCCGGCGCCGCCCGTCCGCGACTCGCCGGGCGTGGTGAAGGCCTCGCCGCTCGCCCGCAAGATCGCCGAGCAGCACGGCGTCGACATCGCCGCGGTGCAGACGCCCAGCGGACGGGTCGAGAAGGCCGACGTGCTCGCCTACGTCGAGCGCCAGAAGATGTCGGCGGGTAACGGCGCCGCGGGTGCGGCCCGCATCGCCGCCGCGTCGCCGAAGGCTCGCCGGCTGGCCGCCGAGCGCGGTGTGGACCTCCGCGTGGTGCGCGGCTCCGGCCCGGGTGGCGCCGTCCTGGCCGCCGACGTCCCCGCCGCTGATGCTCCGGCGGCGCCGCGCGTGGCGGCGGCGGCGCCGGGCGTCAGCAACGTCTGGCGCATCATGGCCGAGCGCATGACGGCGAGCTGGACCACCGCGCCCCACTTCTATTTGGTGCGCGAGGTCAACGTGAGCCGGCTGGTCACCTGGCGCGAGCGGGCCAGCCAGCAGACGGGTGTGCGGCTCACCTATACCGATCTGCTGGTGAAGCTGGTGGCGGCGGCGCTGGCGCGGCACCCGCGGGTGAACGTCTCGTGGAAAGACGGCACCATCGTGCCGCAGGCCGAGATCAACGTCGGGCTGGCGGTGGCCATCGACGACGGCCTCGTCGTCCCCGTGCTGCACCGCGCCGATCGCCTCAGTCTCGCCGAGCTCGCCGGCGCGGCGTGAAGACCTGGTGACGCGCGCGCAGGGCGGCAAGCTGCGCCCGGCCGACATCCAGGGCGGGACCTTCACGATCAGCAACCTGGGCATGTTCGGGGTCGACGCGTTCAACGCCATCGTGAATCCGCCGCAGGCCGCCATCCTCGCGGTGGGCCGCATCACGGAGCGCGTGGTGGCGCTCAACGGGCAGGCGGTCGTCCAGCCCACGATGGTGTTGACGCTGTCGTGTGACCACCGGGCGCTCGACGGGGCGGGCGGAGCCCGGTTCCTCGGGGCGCTGGCCGATCTGGTCGAGGAGCCGCTCGCGCTGCTCCAGTGAGCTACAGCAGCGGCACCAGCGACGTCCCCCTGCTGGGAATCACCATCGGCGACCTGTTCGACCGCACGGCGAGCCGGTATCCGGACAACGAGGCGCTCGTCTCCCGCCACCAGGGTCTCCGCTACACCTATCGCGAGCTCCGGCACGAGGTCGATCGCTGCCGCCCGGGCGCTGATCGCGCTCGGCGTCGAGAAAGGCCAGCGGGTCGGCATCTGGGCGCCCAACTGCGCGGAGTGGGCGATCACCCAGTTCGCGACGGCCAAGCTCGGCGCGATCCTCGTGAACATCAACCCCAGCTACCGGCTCCACGAGCTGCAGTACGCCCTCCAGCAGTCGGGATGCGCCTGGCTCGTCATCGCGCCGCGGTTCAGGACCTCCGACTACACGGGGATGGTCCACGAGCTGGCGCCCGAGCTGGCCGCCAGCCGGCCGGGCGCCCTGCAATCGGCGACATTCCCGAGCCTGCGCGGCGTCGTCCGGCTGGGCGACGAGCCGTCGCCAGGGATGCTCGGCTGGGCGGCGCTGCTGGCGATGGCGGAGCGGGTCACGGCCGACGAGCTGGCCCGGCGGCAGCGTCAGCAGGAGTTCGACGATCCGATCAATATCCAGTTCACCAGCGGGACCACCGGCTATCCCAAGGGCGCCACGCTCAGCCACCACAACATCCTCAACAACGGCTTCTTCACCACCGAGCTGCTGCGCTTCACCGACCGCGACCGTCTGCTCATCCCGGTGCCCCTCTACCACTGCTTCGGCATGGTGATGGGCAACCTGGGCTGCGTGACCCACGGCGCTACCATGATCTATCCCAGCGACGGCTTCGACGCCACGGCGGTGCTGGAGGCCGCCCAGGCCGAGCGGGCCACCGCGCTCTACGGCGTGCCGACGATGTTCATCGCCGAGCTGAACCACCCCGACTTCGCACGCTACGACCTGTCGACGCTGCGCACCGGGATCATGGCCGGCTCGCCGTGCCCGGTCGAGGTGATGAAGCAGGTGCAGGCCCACATGCACATGCACGAGGTGGCAATCGCCTACGGGATGACGGAGACGAGCCCGGTGAGCACGCAGACGCGCATCGGGGCTCCGCTGGCCAAGCAGGTGGGCACCGTCGGCCAGGTGCACCCGCACGTGCAGATCAAGATCGTCGATCCGGCGACGGGGCAGGTGGTGCCCGTCGGCGAGCAGGGGCGAGCTGTGCACGCGCGGCTACAGCGTGATGCTCGGCTACTGGGACAATGACGAGGCCACCCGGACCGCCATCGACGCCGCCCGCTGGATGCACACGGGTGACCTCGCCACGATGGATGACGAGGGCTACCTCAACATCGTCGGGCGCATCAAGGACATGATCATCCGCGGTGGCGAGAACGTGTACCCGCGGGAGATCGAGGAGTTCCTGTACGGCCACCCGGCCGTGCAGGACGTGCAGGTGATCGGGGTGCCCGACGAGAAGTACGGCGAGGAGATCATGGCCTGGGTGCGGCTGCGCGAGGGGCAGGCGGCCACCGAGGCCGAGATCCGCGACTACTGCCGCGGCAAGATCGCCCACTTCAAGGTCCCCCGCTACGTCCGCTTCGTCGACGCCTTCCCCATGACGGTGACCGGCAAGGTCCAGAAATTCCTCATGCGCGAGGAGAGCGTGAAGGCGCTCGGCCTGGAGAAGGCCGCCGCCGTCAGGATGGCGTGAGGCGGCGGTCGGGCAGGGGCAGCGCGAGGTACCGGCCACCCTCCTCGTAGATGGGCCGCGAGGCCACCAGCCCGTCGAGGAATTCCTGAACCTCGTCCACGTCGAGATCCGCCGCCTCCGTCTCGGGCAGCGTCGCGAGAGCCTCGGCCGCCGTGGCGCCGTCCTCGCACGCCAGGAGGAGGCGGGCCTCGCGCTCGTCGAACGAGTAGTCGGCGGGCTCGAGGTTGGGCCGACGGTCGTGGACCACGAGGAAGCCCGGACCACGGCGCGGTCGCGCGAGCGCCGTCAGCTCCCCGACCACGCCGTCGCCGCTCTTGCTGCGGAAGGCCATCGTGGTCCCGTTGAGTCCACAGAACGTGCAGTGGGACTTCGCCCCCCACCAGCACCCTCGGGACGTCTCGTAGGGCAGCCGCACCTCCCGCATCACCTCCGAGGCGAAGACCGTCTTGGCGAGTCGCTCGAAGTACTCGTCGAACCTCGGCGTGGGAATCTCGTCCGTGGGCACGCCGGCGGCGCCGGACTGCGGGACCGCCACTGCCTGGTCGCCGTCCCGGTAGCAGAGGCCGGGGGCGGGGCGGATCCGGTCGCCTGCGATCAGATCCCGGACGAGGTCGGGGAGGAGCCGCTCGGCCTCGCCGCGGACAATGACGTCCACCCAGGGGAAGGCCCGGTGCAGCGCCGCCCCAATGGGCCCGTCACAGTTCCCGCCCCCGAAGACGATCCTGAGCGACGGATCGTGCTGCTTGAGCAGCCTGGCCAGGGCGAGGGAGGGGACGTTCTGGCTGAAGGTCGAGCTGAACCCGACGACCCGCGGCCCGGCCGCCAGGATCTCGTCGGCGGCCAGTTCCAGGAACGCCGGCACCAGTGCCCGCATCGTGAGCACCTTGGCCACGTCCCGGTCCGGCACCGGCTGGGCGCGGAGATGCGCGAGGTACTGCGCGTCGCGGTCGGGTCGTCCCGGAAGGGCGAGACGGCGAAGATCCAGTCGCCGAGGCCCAGCGGGAAGTTCGTCTCGCCCACCATCGCGTAGTCGGCCAGCTCGATCCGCTCCGCCTCGGGCCGACCAGCCGTCTCCGCCAGGCAGTGCTGCATGAAGGCGAGCATGAGCGAGCGCGGCTCGGTGATGATGCCGGCCTGCTCGAGGACGCTCGTCAGGAGACCCAGCTGGATCGAGGGCAAGCCGAGCGCGTGCCAGGGCATGGCGATCAGCATCACGCTCGCTCGCGCATCGCTCCCGCCCAGGTCTACGAGAGCTTCACGGCGCGGGGCTGACGCTCGCTCGCCAGGGCGCCGCCCTTCACGTCGTTGCCTCCTGGCGAGTGTCCGGGGTGCCCCCTCGGGGGCGCCAACTATAGACGGGGTCGGCGGGGCCGTGCAACGGCCAGGGCGAGGGACGTGTCAGGCTTTCCCCGACTGTTCAGGCTTCGGTGACGTGATAAAAGGCCACCCCATGAGCAAAGCATTTCTCGACCTGCCCCGGAGAGAACTGAAGCCGCGCCGGACGGGGCTGACCAGCCTCATCGACACCGGCCTCCCCACCGGACAGTTTCGCGACGTCATCGAGAGCCATCACGCGCTCGTCGACATCGTCAAGTTCGGATGGTGCACCTCGCTGCTCACCAGCGACCTCGGGCGCAAGATCGACGTGCTCCGCGCCAACGGCGTGAAGTACTACTTCGGGGGGACGCTGTTCGAGAAGGCGTACTCCCAGGACCGGCTCGACGGCTTCCTGGGCTGGGTGCGAGGTCACCGCGCCGAATACCTGGAAGTGTCCAACGGCGTCGTCGACATGTCCAACGAGCAGAAGTGCGAGTTCATCCAGCTGTTCGCGCGCGAGTTCCACGTGCTCAGCGAGGTCGGCTACAAGGACAGCGGCCGGTCCGAGGGCATGGACGCCGAGCAGTGGATCCGCTGCCTCAAGGCCGATCGAGCGGCCGGGGCCGAATGGGTGATCACGGAGGCGCGCGAGAGCGGCGCCAGCGGGCTCTGCCGGCCGAACGGCGAGCCGCGCTTCGACCTCATCGAGGACATCGCCGGCGCCGGGCTCGACATGGACACGCTCATCTTCGAGGCGCCCACCAAGGCCCTGCAGACGTACTTCATCAAGCGATTCGGCGCGCGGGTGAACCTGGGCAACATCAGCTTCCAGGACGTCGTGGGGCTGGAGACGCTACGACTGGGGCTGCGCGCCGACACGTTCATGCTCTTCGATGCGCCGCCGGTGCGGCGCGCCGCCGCGGTGCCGGTGACGCCGCCGCACGGCGCGGAGCTGCCGGCCTAGCCGCCCCCACGCTCCTCCGCTCGTCGCGCCGTTATACTGGGGCGCGATGGCCGTCTCCCGCGATCGCGAGCTGCCGCCCCCGCCGTTCTTGGCCGACCGCATCGTGGACCGATGACGAGACCCGGGGTGGCCGCCGTGGCCCTCCTCATGGCCGTGCTCGGCGGTTGCGTGGGGGCCACGCGGAGTCATCTCGAGTGGGTCGTGGTCGCACCCGAGGCCAGGACGAAGGCCGAGGTGGTGGGGCGCTTCGGTGAGCCGCTTCGCACGACGCAAGAAGACGGTCGGGACGTCTGGTACTACCGGCTGTCCACCACCGGACTCGCCCCCGGCCGGGCTCCGGTCACGGCGGCGCCGAACTCGGTGTTCGCGCTCGTCCTCCCTGTCTGGTGGATGACCCGGCCCGACGAGAACACGCGGTTCGTGTTCGACGGTGACACCGTCGCCTCCGCGGCCGAGCTGACGCGGACCAGCCGCGGCTTCTACTGCGGCCTCAACATAGCCGGCGGCAACCCCTTCGTCTGCGGCCCCACGCCCTGAAGCCCGCTCAGCGCTCCGGCGCCTCCGGCCCGAGCCCCAGCGTGCGCATCAGCGCCAGCGCGTTGGAGGTGCGCACCACGCCCGGCCGCATCCGGTAGTCGAACACCATCTGCCCGTCCTCCAGCCGGTCCTCGAAGTGCACGTTGGTGGCGCCGACGCCGGGGTCGTTCGCCACCTCCGACAGCGCCAGGTCGTGGGTGGTGACGAGACCGAGGGCGCCGCGCCGTACCAGCCCGCTCACGACGGCGGCGGCGCCCAGCCGGCGGTCGTGCGAGTTGGTGCCGTGCAGGATCTCGTCGAGCAGGAACAGCAGCGGCACCGGGCCGTCGGCGATGCGAACGAGGTCGCGCAGCCGGACCAGCTCGGCGTAGAAGCGCGAGGTGCCCTCCTGCAGCGAGTCGCGGATGCGCAGCGTGGCCCCGACCGCCAGGGGCGACAGCCGCAGCCGGGTGGCCCGCACCGGCGCCCCGGCCAGCGCCAGCACCGCGTTGACGCCGACCGAGCGCAGCAGCGTGCTCTTGCCCGACATGTTGGAGCCGCTGACGATCAGCACGCGAACGGCGTCGCCGAGCGTCACGTCGTTGCGCACGCAGCGGGCCTCGGCCATGAGCGGATGGCCGAGCCCCTCGGCCTCGAAGCGCGGCGCGCCGTCGGTGAGCTCCGGATACACGTCGGCCGGGTGCTCCCACGCGAAGCCGGCCAGCGAGCCGAGGGCCTCGATCTCACCCACCGCGGCCAGCCACGTGGCGATCGAGGCGCCGTGACGGGCGCGCCAGGCGTCGATCGCCAGTGCCCAGTGCACGTCCCACATGGTGAGCAGCGCCACGGGCTTGAAGAACTCGTTACGCCGGGAGTCGAAGAGATCCACCCGCCGGCGCAGGCTGCGTACCGCCTCGGACGGGCGTGTGCCCTGCTCGCGCAGGCGGCGGCCGAGCTCGGCCAGCAGGGGGGCGGTGAGCGGCTCCCGCTCGATGCGATCGAGCACCGCGGCCAGCAGATCCAGGTCGGGGCCGTGGCCGGCCACCGCGCGGTCGGCGTCGACCACGCGCGGGCGCAGCCGCCAGCGGACGAGGCTCTGCACGGCGAGGGCGCCGAGCGCCGCGAGCGGCGGCGCCCACCCCAGCGCCCACGCCAGTATCGTCGCCAGTGCCACGAGCGTCACGGCGAGCGCCGCCACGCGGAGGCCGGTGGCCGGCCGGGGGGCCGGCGCCGCCAGGGCGGCCAGCGCGTCGGGGCGCACGGTGGCGGCCACCTCGTCGCCGAGCGCGGCCAGGTCCTCGCGCAGGTCCAGTCGCGGTGCCAGCTCCCGCACGGCCACCTGGCGCGCCCGGACGGCCGCGGCGTCGGCGGGCGCGAGGAGCCAGGTGGCGAGCGTTTCCTCGCCCATCGTGGTGCGCGCGCCGCAGAGCAACTCGTACAGCGAGCCGGGGCCGAGCACGTCGAGGTCGTCGGCGTATGGGTGGTGAGGATCGAGGAAACGCGCGCCGGTGCGGCCGGCACCCGCCCACCGGCCGTCCAGGCGGGCGAGGCCGCGCTCGTAGAAGTCGACGCCTCGCTCGGCCCGGCGACGGCGGCGGCGGACGCGGGCGTGCGCCACGAGCAGAGCCACGAACGCGGCAACCGGCACGACGAGCCACCACGACGACAGCCGCCCGCTGCTGGCCAGCCACCCGAGCAGCACCGCCACCAGGGCGACGCCGAGCCGGACGCGCGAGACCGTCTCCTCCCGCCGGGCCGCGTCGGCGGCGTGGGCGCGGTGCCGATCGGCGCGCCGCCGGTACTCGCCGGCGGGCGTTACGTCAGGATCGGGCATCGTCCGCGCGCATCGTCGAGTCAGCGTACGTCAGCGGTCGGGAGGGCGCGAGCGGATTCGCCTCCGGGCGGCCGCCTGCGGTACCGTGCGCCGGTCGCACGGTTCTCGAGCTGGGCCCCCACACGGGCGGCCTCACCGCCGGCCTCGTTCGCTACGCCGGGAAGACGACGGTGATCGAGAGCAATCCCCGCGCGGTCGAGGTCCTCGCGCGGCGGCGCGCTGAACACCCCTCGCCGACGGGCGCCTGGGAAGCCTAGAAGGTGGTCTTCGGGTTGGCGATGCTCGGCGACACGGTGGCGATGTTCGGTGGGAGGTAGTCCTCCCTGAACACGTCGCCGGCGGTGACGCTCTTGGCCGGGGCCGCCGTGAGGTCAGTCTGGACCTTCTTCTTGACGGTGAGCTTGCGGCTCTTCTTTGCCTTGGTGGGCTTCGCCTTGGTGGCCTTCGCCTTGGTGGCCTTCGCCTTGGTAGGCTTCCGCTTCGCGACCTTCCGCGCTGCCTTCTTCTTGGCCATGCCTCTGCCCTCCGACCCCGAGGATGGACGCGGGCGCCCCTGGCCCAGCCGCAGCGCGGGCGCGAGACGACGGCACCTCACGCTAGCAAGAGTGCTGTGGGCGGTCAATGGCCTCGCGCCGTCGCGCTGGCTATACTCGTCTCGCCATGACTCTTACCGACCGGTACGGCTTGCCCGTCACCACCACCTCCGCCACCGCCGTCGACCACTTTCAGCAGGGCATGGACGCCGTGCTCGCCTACGGGCCGGGCGCCGAGCAGTCGTTTGCGGCCGCCCTGAGGGCCGACGACGGGCTCGCGGTGGCCCACGCGGGTGTCGCTCTCGTCGCCCTGGTGCAGGGCGACGCGGCCCTGGCCCGGGCGGCCACCGGCCGCGCGCGGGAGTCGGTAGCCGGCGCCACCCGGCGCGAGCAGCAGCACGTCGAGGCCCTGGGTGCGCTCGTCGCCGGCGAGACAGCCCGTGGTCTCGCGCTGGTCGACGAGCACGTGGGCGAGTTCCCGCGGGACGCGCTGCTCGTCAACCAGGCGAGCAGCGCGATCGGCTTCGCCGGCCGCTCCGACCGTGAGGAGTACCGGATGGCGTTCCTCGAGCGCCTGGCTTCCGCCTACGGCGACGACTGGTGGTTTCAGTCCGCGCTGGCCTTCACCTATCACGAGGTGGATCGCTACGAGGAGTCACGGAGCCTGTCGGAGCGCTCGCTCCAACAGTATCCCGGTAATGCCAACGCCAGCCACAACCTGGCCCACATCCACTTCGAGACGCTCGACACCGACGCCGGCGCCGCCTTCCTGGCCGAGTGGCTGGAGGGCTACGACCGGCGGGCGTCGTTCCACTGCCATCTCGCCTGGCACCTGGCCATGTTCGAGCTGCACCGCGGTGCCTACGCGCGGGCGCAGGAGATCTTCGAGCGCGACATCCTGCCTGCGGTCAATCCGCGGCTGGCCATGATCGACGGTGCGGCGCTGCTTTGGCGCTTCCGGCTCGACGGCCAGCCGACCGCGCCTGCAGCCTGGCGGTCGCTCGCCGATCTAGCCGAGCGAGTTTCCCGGCCCGGCTTCGTCTTCGGCGAGGTCCACGCGGCTCTTGCCTACGCCGCCGGTGGCGACGGGACCGCGCTCGCGAAACTGCTGGACGGCCTCCGGGCCCTGGGCGCCAAGGGGCATCCGATTGCCGGCACGGTGGCGCTGCCGATGGCCCAGGGGGCGGCGGCGTTCGTGGCCGGCGATCACGCTGCGACGCTGGAACACCTGGAGCCGGTCGAGCGGGAGATGCACCGGGTCGGGGGTAGTCATGCCCAGTGGGAGCTGTTCGAGGAGACGATGGTGGCGAGCTATCTGGCGCTGGAGCGCTACGACGACGCCCTTCGCCTCGTCCGCCGGCGCCTGCAGCGCCGCGCGTCACCGCGGGATCTCGGCTGGCTCGATCGCGCCAGCGCCGGCCTCGCGAAGGCGAGGGCCTAGGGGGCCTTGGCCTGTAGCGTCTTGAGCGGCAGGTAGGACTTCACGGCCTTCACCCCGGCGACGTCCCGGGCGTGACGGAGGATGACCTCCATCTCGGCCTGATCCTGCACGACGCCGGCGAGGACGAGCTGACCGTTGATGGCGGCGAAGTCCACGTGGGCCAGGAGCAGGCTGCTGTCGAGGAAGATGCGAGTGAAGAATCTCACCCCCAGGCTCAGGTCGCCCAGCCGCGAGGGTCGCTCCCCGAAGAAGGTGGTCTCGACTCGACGCACCCCCGCCTGCCGCCGCGCGATGGCGACCGCTCGGGTGCCCGCGTCGTTGCCCGGCGTGGTGACTCCGGTGAGCACCACCACCCCCTGGTGGCAGAAGACGTCGACCGCCAAGAAGCGCTGCAGACCCGCCTCCATCAGCTCGCCGCGGATGGTGTTGGCGATGGCGCCGTCGGTTTGCTGGACCTCGATCGCGCGGGCGTCGGTGGCGATGTCGTAGGCGGCCATCACGGCTACCGTGCAGCCGCTGAGCGTCAGGACGGCGGCGGCCGCCGCAGCGGCGGCGAGGGTGCGGAGGGCTGCGTGAGTCATGCATCAAGCGTAGGGGACCGCTGGAGGGGCCTGTCGACGGCCGGTGGTGGGGGATCGACTTGGACGCGACACCTACCCCTAGCCGTCTTGACTTCATTCACGGCAGGCTCCATGTTCGGCCGACCAGCCAGTGGGAGCGCGGTCCCGCGGCAGGGGGAGGATGCCGGTTGTCGTGTCGATCCTGACGGCGTCGAAGGTCCACAAGGTCTATCGCACTCCGGCCCGTGACCTCGTGGCACTCGAGGACGTGAGCTTCTCGGTGGAGGCCGGCGAGTTCGTTACCCTGGTGGGGCCGAGCGGGTGCGGCAAGTCGACCCTGCTCAAGATCGTGGGGGGCCTCGTGGACCGCACGGGCGGCGAGGTCGTCGTCAAGGGCGAGCCCGTCCTGGGCCCCCGGCGGGACATCGGCATCATGTTCCAGACGCCGGTGCTGTTCGACTGGCGGACCACCCTCGAGAACGTCCTGCTGCCCACCGAGATCCTCGGCCTGGACCGCGAGACGGCGCTCGCCCGGGCCCGGACCATCCTGAAGACGGTCGACCTCGAGGGGTTCGAGGATAGCTACCCGAGCCAGCTCTCGGGCGGGATGCAGCAGCGGGTCTCGCTGAGCCGGGTCCTGGTCTACGAGCCGGACGTGCTCCTGATGGACGAGCCGTTCGGCGCGCTCGACGAGTTCACCCGCGAGCGCCTCAACCTCGAGATCCAGCGCATCTGGATGCAGGCTCGCAAGACCATCCTCTTCGTGACGCACAACATCGCCGAGGCCGTGTTCCTCTCCGACCAGGTCCTGGTCATGACGCCGCGGCCCGGCCGTCTGGCCCGCGTGGTGCGGGTGCCGTTTCCGCGGCCGCGCGAGATTCGCCTGTTGAAGAGCCCGGAGTTCGCGTCCCTGGTGTTCGAGATTCGCGACATCCTCGGGGTCGCCTGAGAGGGAGACGCCACATGGCTACCGGCGAGATTGCTGACCACACCCGGCCGCCCGGTGCCCTCGCGCGGCCGGCCGGCCGGGGCCGACTCGTGCAGCTCGAGCACGTGCTGTCCCTGTCGTTCCTGGTTGTGGTGCTGGCCGGGTGGGAAGCCCTCACCCGGTTCGAGGTCGTGCACGAGATCATCCTACCGGCGCCCTCGCGCATCGCGGCCGGCGTGTGGACGGTGATCACGCTCGAGGGTTTCGCCCGGGAGCTGGGCACCACCCTGCTCGAGGTGTTCCTCGGCTTTCTGCTGGCGGCGGCGGGCGGGATCGGCATCGGGATCCTCACCGGGACCTTCGGGCTGTTCCGCCGGGTCATCTACCCCTACGTCGTCGCCTTCCAGGTAATCCCCAAGGTCGTCTTCGCCCCGATCTTCCTGGCCTGGTTCGGGTACGGCATCGAGTCGAAGATCGTGCTGGCGGCGGTGATCGCGTTCTTTCCGTGCCTCATCAACACCGCCGTGGGCCTGCGCTCGACCTCGGAGGACGAGGTGATGCTGATGCGCTCCTACGTGGCGAGTCGGCTGCAGATCTTCTGGAAGCTGACGCTGCCCAAGGCGCTGCCGTTCATCTTTGCCGGGCTCAAGACGGCGTTCACGTTCGCGCTCATCGGCGCCATCGTGGCGGAGTTCGTGGGGACCTACCACGGCCTCGGCCTGATGCTGGAGACCTTCACCTTCGCGCTCCAGATGCACCTGGTCTTCGCGGTCATCGTGATCATCTCGGTGGTGGGAATCGTGCTCTATGCCGCTCTCGACTTCCTGGATCGCCGGATCGTGTTCTGGCGGCGGGAGGAAGGGCTGTGAGAGGAGAGACGCTCATGCGGAACACGCGGTGGATGGCGGCGCTGCTCGCGATCGTGATGGGGCTCGTCGGACTGGCCCCACTGGCCGCGGCCCAGGCGCCCCCGAAGGTCAAGTACATGCTGTCCTCGAAGAAGGGCACGCCGCACTACCCGGCCACCCTCGCCGAGCACCTCGGCTTCTTCAAGGATGAAGGGTTCGACATCGAGGTGCTGCCGGGCTCGGGCAGCGGTGGCATGATCCGTCAGGTGATCGGCAAGCAGGTGGACATCGGGCAGGGCTCGCCCGGCGCCATCCTGATGGCCATGCAGGCCGGCGCCAAGCTCAAGGGCGTCTACACGATCTTCTACAAAGACGTCTTCCCGATGATCACGCTGGCCAACAGCAAGGTCCAGAAGGTCGAGGATCTACGGGGCGGCGCGCTCGGCATCAGCGAGTTCACCGGGGGCGAGGTGGCCATCGCACGCGGCGTGCTGGCGCGGGCCGGGCTGACCGAGGGCAAGGACGTGGCCCTGCTGCCCGTCGGCGAGACGCCGGCCTCCGCGCTGCAGGCGCTGCGGAGCGGCCGGGTCGGGGCCTACATGACGGGCTTCCAGGACATCGTGGCTCTTCGCTATCAGGAGCCGAACGTCCGCGAGATCGTGATCCCCCAGACCTCCAAGTTCCAGTCGCAGATCCTGGTGATGCGCCAGGAGGTTCTCGAGGGGCAGCGCAAGATGGTGGTGGCCATCTGCCGGGGCCTGGCCAAGGCCACGCTGTTCACCCAGACCAATCCCAACGCCGCCCAGGCCATCCTCGCCAAGGTCTCGCCGGCCGAGTACGTCGATCCCAAGTTCGGCCGCGCCCTGCTCGACACGATGCTGGACCTCACGAAGTCGCCGCCCGAGGCCTTCGCGAAGGGGGAGTTCGGCACGAGCAGCCTGGAGGCATGGGAGGCCTACCAGGACTTTCTCATCACCGGAAAGACCGCGGCCCAGGGCGCCCTCGAGAAGCCGCAGGACCTCAAGGGCTTCCTGACCAACGAGCTGGTCGGCGAATGCAACGACTACGACAAGGAGCGCATCCGCAAGATGGCGCGCGAGTGGAAGTGAGCGTCGTCTGATGGGCGCCGTCGGCCTCATGGGCATGCACGTGCCGGGCATGTCCTGGCCAGAGATGCGCGAGGCCGCGGTGCTGGCCGAGCAGCTCGGGTACAGCTGCATCTCGATGGGGGAGTCGTGGGGCGAGGATGCGCTGACCTCGCTGGCCCAGCTGGCCGCGGTGACCTCGCGCATCCGCGTCGGCAGCAGCATCGTGCCGGTCTTCGCACGCTCGCCCGCCAACCTGGCCATGACCGCGCTGAACCTGGACCGGATGTCGGAGGGGCGCTTCTTCCTCGGTCTCGGCACCAGCGGCCGACTCGTGATCGAGGACTTCCACGGCGAGCGCTTCGCCAAGCCGCTGACGCGGATGCGCGAGTACATCGACATCGTGCGCAAGGCCGCCCGGGGCGAGCGGCTGGATCACGACGGCGAGTTCTTCCACACCAAGCGCTTCCAGCTCCGGTTCCCCCCGTACCGGGCGACCCTGCCCATCTACATCGCCTCGCTCAGCCCGCCCAGCCTGCGCCTCACCGGCGAGCTGGCCGACGGCTGGCTGCCGATCTTCCTGGCCCCGTCGCGGATGGCGGCGGCGGTGGCGGAGCTGACGGCGGGGGCGGAGGCGGCGGGTCGGTCGCTGCGCGACATCGCCATCTCACCGCAGGTGTCGATCTACGTCACCGAGGACGTCGCCGCCGCCCGCGATCGCGAGCGGCCGCACATCGCCTTCTACATCGGCGGCATGGGCGTGTTCTATCACCAGTACATGCACCGCATCGGCTTCGGCGCCGAGGCCGACCGCGTGCGCACCGCGTTCCTCGCCAAGGAGCGCGACCGGGCGGCCGCGCTGGTCACCGATGAGATGGTCGACGCGGTGACCATCCTGGGGCCGCCCGCGCAATGCCGGGAGCAGATGCAGCGCTTCTTCGACGCCGGCGCCCAGGAGATCCGCCTCGTGTTCAACGAGCGCGACAAGGACGCCTACCTCAGGGCCCTGCGCGCAGTCGCGCCCTGACTCACACGAGCTTGGGCAGCACCTGGTCGGTGAAGAGCGTGAAGCTCTGGTGGCTGAGCGGCGCGCACATGAGGTAGTCGAGGCCGATCGTCTCGCGCAGCTCGAGGATCTTGTCGAGCACGCGGTCGGGGGTGCCGCGGATGACCACCTCGTTCATGTAGCGCTCCACCGGGTCGATGCCGGGGACCCAGTGCGCCGGGGGTGGGCCGGCCCGCTTGGAGGGATTGGCGTAGGAGGCAACCGTCCACGAGGCGCCGGCGCGGGCCACCTCGTCCGCCTCGTGGTCGGTGGCGCCGACGGCGAGGAGCCGCGCGGTCGGGATCACCCGGCCCTCGGTCGGGAAGCCGTGGGCCCGAAGGACGTCGTAGTAGTGTGCCCGCTTCTTGCCGATGTCGGTGTGGGTGGCGTGGGGATCTTGCAGGATGTCGTAGCCCTTCTCGGCCGCGCGTCGGATCGAGTCCGGTGATGTGGCGGCCAGCCACACCGGTGGATGGGGAGTCTGCAGCGGCTTGGGCAGGACCTCCACGCCCTCGTAGCGCCAGAACTTGCCCTCGTAGGCGAGGCGCTCGTCGCGCCAGGCGGCCAGCACGATCTCGACGCACTCCCGGAAGCGGTCGGAGCTCTCCTCGACCGGCACGCCGAAGGCCTCGAACTCGGCGCGGTCGAAGCCGCGGCCGGCACCCCAGTTCACGCGGCCGCCCGAGAGGACGTCGATCAGCGCGACCTCCTCGGCGAGCCGGAGCGGGTTGTAGAACGCGGCCAGCGACACGGCCAGCCCGATCCGCAGCCGGCGGGTGCGGGCGGCGACGTGGGCGGCCATCACGTTGATCGAAGGGCACACGCTGTAGGTGTTGAAGTGGTGCTCGGCCAGCCAGACGCAGTCGTAGCCCGTCCGGTCCATGGTCTCGATGCGCGCGAAGGCCCGTTCGTAGACGGTCGTGAGCGGCACCCGCCGCGACCACGAGAAGAACTGCAGCACGCCGACCTTCATCGCCATCGTCTCCCGGCCCGCCGGCCCTGCGGGAGGGTAGCACGCCGTGGGTCAGCGCGCGGACACTCCGAGCCGGAACGCGAAGAAGCGTCGGATCAGGTCGGCGATCTGGGCCGAGGCCTCGTCCAGCGCGAAGTGCCCGGCATCGAGCAGATGGATCTCGGCCTCCGGCACGTCCTCGCCGAAGGCCACCGCCCCCGGCTGGTTCAGGAACGCTACTCCGCCTTCCAGGTGTCGGGGTCGATCTGCTCGGGATGCGGACTGTTGCCGACGTGCCGCTGCCGGGTGGCCTCCAGGGACAGGAAGTTGGCCCGCACGGCGGGCTCGTGGCTCGCCCGATCCGCCCAGAAGGCGCGGCGGACCGTCCACAGATCGGAGAGCCCCTGCTCGTGAGCGACTGCGTTCTGGACGACGAGCGCGCGCACGCGCTCGGGGTGTGCCAGGGCCAGCCGGAAGCCGATCGGGCCCCCGTAGTCCTGAAGATAGAGGCTGTAGCGATCGAGACGCTGCTGCTCGAGGAAGTGATCGACGACCTCGGCCAGGTGATCGAACGTGTACGAGAACGCCGCCGGCGGCGGCGCCTCGCTGCGGCCGAAGCCGGGATAATCGGGGGCCAGCACGTGAAACCGATCGGTCAGCCGGGGGATCGGGTCGCGGAACATGACCGAGGAGGACGGGAACCCGTGGAGGAGCACCAGGGCCGGCTGTCGCGGGTCGCCGGCCTCGCGGTAGAAGACGCGCAGGCCGTCGACCGTGGTCGTACGGTACCGGACCGCCTCCAGATCGCCGGCGTCACCCATGCCGGTTTCGACCCACGCGAGCGCGCTCGCGATTCGCTTCGACTCCTCGGTAGCGAGGCGCGCGGGTCATCGGCTACGATGCTCAGGCGACCGGGCCCAGCCCACGTGACGGAGGAGACCATGGCACTCGTCTATCGTCGCCGCGGCCTCGTACTGGCCCGCAGCCCGGTCTCGGCCGATCCGCTCGTCAAGGCGCTTCAGCACGACCTGCGCAAGCTCGGCTACCTGCGATCCGGTCTCGACGGGGGGTTCGGCGAGGGAACCGAGCGTGCCGTGCGGGCCCTGCAGTGGGACCTGCTCCACGCCGGCCAGCGCGGCCCCGACGGCGAGGCGCCGGTGTCGATCCGGACGTTCAATCGCGGCCGGGTGGCGGGGGTGACGGGCGTCCTCGACGAGGGGCTGGCTGCTTGCCTGGAGGACATCCTCGCTGACGACCGGGTGCCGGCGCTGCCGCGCTCGGACGACCCCGCCCGGGCCAACCGGGAGGCGTTCGCCAGCGTGCAGACCCTGGTCGGGCTCGCGGTCCCGCGGCCGTTCCTGCTCGCCATCCTCCTGCAGGAGAGCGGCGGCCTGCACTTTCGCATGCCGACGGCGACGAGCGCCGACGATTTCATCGTGGTGGGCCTGGACCGCAACGACACCGGCCAGCCCGATCACATCACCTCGCGGGGCTACGGCATGGGGCAGTACACGCTCTTCCACCATCCGCCGCGCTCCGACGAGGTCGACACCGTCATGCGTGACCCCGTCCGCAACGTCCAGCGGGCGGTGAGCGAGCTGCGCGAGAAGCTCGAGCGGTTCGTCGCCGGTCCCACCCCCGGCCAGCAGGCTGACGACCGGATGGCCGACGTGGGCCCCGGTCCGCTCCGGCGCTGCCGCTTCGCGGCCGACGACCCGCGTTTCCTGACCGACTGCGCGCGCTGCGCCGGCGGTGCCCTCGTCGACATCGACGCCTCGCGGCCGCTGCACCCGGCCACGACCGACACGCTGCGACCGACCGAGTACCATCCGGAGACGTCGTACAAGAAGGTGCCGGACCGCGCGAAGCTCGGATGCGACTGGCCCTACGCCGTCCGTCGCTACAACGGCTCCGGCGTGAACTCGTACCACTACCAGTACCAGGTCCTGCAGCGCCTCACGCGCCCGCCACTCGCCGGCTGACGCCTCAGGCGTTGATGTTGGCCTCGAGGATCTTCGGGGCGATCGTCCACGCCGCGCGCGGCGCCGCCTCGATCTTGCCCTGCAGCTGCTCCAGCGCTTGCTTGAACTCGCGGAACGCCTGGGCGCCGGCGGCGTCGAGGGCCAGGTACCCGAAGTCTTGCGCCAGGGGCGCGCGGGTGACGTTCAAGTTGAAGTTCGCGTTCACCAGGCGCTGGTAGACGTCGAGAGGCTCGCGCTGGCCGTTGCGGTAGACGCGCACCGGCTGCACGTGGGTCCACATCTGGTAGTTCCAGAGGCCGGTGCCGAGGATCTCGTGCTCCACGCTCGCCAGGTAGATGAGCGCGGCGACGAGCCGGGCCGTGGACTCGAGCGTGATCGCCGCGCCGAGGATCGCGCGAACCCCGTTGGGAACCAGACGCCCGAGCTCCTCGGTCCACGCCACGACGGCCGGGTCGGCCGCGAGGGCGGCGGCCGACGGGTAGTAGCTGGTGAGGTAGCGGAGTGCGTGCGCGTGGAACACCTCGAAGTGCGCCTCGCGGTTGGCGAGAGCCGGCGTCTCGAAGCCCCCGCCGACAAGCCCGCGCCGCTCGGCGTCGCGGCGAGGATCGAGCACGGTGAGGTCGTAGCGCTCGTAGGTCTCCTGGAACAGCTGGCACATCCCCCGGTGCGTGAAGCTGAAGATCGAGTCGAAGTCGCCGCCCGGCGCCATCTGCCCCTTGGTCACCAGCGCGTTGCTGTACTGGGTTCCGAACATGTGCGGCCACAGCAGGCGACGGAGCGGGTGGGCGGCGGGCAGGCAGTTCCGGGTCGCGATGGCAAAGGGACCGCCGGCGGCGAGGTGGACGCCGTTGAAGTGGCGCACCAGCGAGACGTGGGTGGTCGCCGCGCACAGGGCCAGCTTCTGGGCGAGATCCCACTGTGGCTGGCCGGGCGTGCAGGGGCCGAGCTCGCTGTCGATCTTCACCGCCTCCAGCCGGCGGGCCGCCGCGTTCACGCGGAACACCACGCGCACCCCCAGCGAGTGCAGGCCCTCGTGGTGCTCGTAGCGGGCGAGGTGCCGAAAGTCCCAGTGATAGCCGCCCTCCGGCGCCCGCTCGACGTAGCACGCGTAGGGACCCGCCACGGCCAGCGACCCGAGATCGACCGCCCCCTGATATTCCGGGGGCAGTACCGGGGCCGGGAAGCAGCTCCGGTGGCCGGCGGTGTACGCCTCGTCCAGGGCCTTGATCGGATCGGCGTCGATGCTCGGCAGGCCGGCTTCCATCGGCGAGAAGCCGCGGTAGAGGCCGACCTGGACATCGTAGAACCCGGACTTCAGGGCCGAGGCCTCGTCGGCCGGGACGTGGTCGGCGACGCGGATGTTGGGAATGGGGATGCTCGGGAACTGGGTGGCGAGCCCGACGGCCTGCAGCGGCTTGGCGTCGTCCTGGGGCACCGGGATGGTGGCCGGCCGGTTCGCCTTGAACTTCAGGATCGCGATCTGATTCCAGAACTGCTTGCGCGCGGCCCACATCGTCGGCCCCTTCTTGAAGCGCGTGCGCTTTCGAGCGTGGACACGATGGTACAGTGTGGCGCCGCCAGGGAGGTGAGCATGAAATTCGGCCTGTACGCCTCGATCGCCAATCCACCGCGGGGTGAGAATCTGGATCGTTGTATCGACGAGGCCATCGCCGAGGCGCAGCTGGCCGAGGCCAGCGGCTTCGATTCCTGCTTCTTCGGCGAGCACCACCAGGACGCCGACGGCTTTCTGCCTTCGCCGCTCATCGTGGCCGCGGCGGTGGCGGCCCGCACCCAGCGCCTGCGCGTGGGCACGTCCGTGATCCTGCTGCCGCTGCACCATCCGGTCCGCGTGGCCGAGGACGTGATCACGCTCGACCTGGTGTCGAAGGGGCGCGTCGTGCTGGGCGTGGGCATCGGCTACCAGCCGGCCGACTTCCGCGCCTTCAACGTGCCGATGGAGCACCGCATGGCGCGCTTCGAGGAGAGTGTCGAGATCCTGCGCCGGTGCTGGACCGGCGAGCGCTTCTCCTTCCACGGCGTCCACTACACGCTGGACGACGTGCAGGTCACGCCGCGGCCCTACCAGCGGCCGGGGCCGCCCCTGTGGATCGGCGCCAGCGTGCCGGCGGCGGCCCGGCGGGCCGGCCGGGTCGCCGACGGCTTCGTCGGCACGCCCAGCACTAGCCTGGAAAACGCCACGCGCCTGGCCGAGATCTACGCGCACGCGGCCCGCGAGGCCGGGCGGGCGCCGGAGATCGTGCAGATGCGGGATGCCTGGGTGGCGAGTAGCCGGGCCGAGGCGGATGCGGTGTACGGGCCCCACGTGATGACGGCCTATCGCTACTACTGGGAGAACCAGCTGTCGGAGTTCCGCGCCATGCCGGCCGGCACCCCGTTCACGCTGGAGGCCCTGGCCCCCGACCGCCTGATCCTCGGCGACCCCGAGACGTGCGTGCGGGAGTTCCAGCGCTGGCAGAAGGTGACCGGCGCCAGCACGTTCCTGCTGCGCCTGCGCCACGCCCACTCGGGCGGCCCGCCCCACGAGCGGATCATGGCGGCCATCCGCTTGTTCGGGGAGCGGGTGCTGCCCTACTGCCGGGAGGGTTGAATCCTCGGCCGGCCGGCGGGCATCGCACAGGGAGCCGGGCTCGCCCGGCTGGTAGAATCAAGCGCATGCACGACAAGGGTCTCGACGCCATTGGTGCCTTCCCGTTCCGGACGGAGCTCAGCCTCGGTCCGCTGATCGATTTCTGGACACGGGCCGGCGACGAGGAGTCGGCCATCTGCGCGGCCATGGGCCGGCTCGTCCGTGAGCAGGTCCAGGCCGCGCCCGGCCTGGGCGATCCCAATCCGGACGCCGCCCTGCTCGAGCGCCACGGCGACCTGGTCGACGTGCTCATGAGCGCGGAGTTCCCCGCCGCCTTGTGGGAGCACGCCTACGGCGCCGCCATGATGCCGTTCGAGCTGCGCCCGGTGTACGCCACCCCGTCGATGCGGCGCGACCTCATGGATGCCGACGGCCGGCTCCAGGGCCGCCTGAACGTCGACGATGCGCTGATACCGGTGCTGCGCCGCGGCCACGCCTACGCCCTGGTGCTGCACCGACTCTACGGCGTGCAGGTCGAGGTCGAGCACCCGTTGATCCTCACCGTGACCGAGCCGGCCTCGGGCCTCGACCGCCACTTCCGCGTCTTCTTCGACGGCCAGTTCGTGGCCGTCGACGCGCCGGACGGCGTGCCCCCGCTGCCCGACGAGGTGCGCGCGCAGGTCCAGGCCCGGCTGCTGGAGCCCGGCTATCTCGAGCGGGTACTGCCACCCGACCGCTTCGTGCTGCGCGGGATCACCTTCCTGAAGGCCATCGAGGTGACGGACCAGGAGGTCCTCTCCCAGCTCAAGCGGGACCTGATCGACCGCGAGTCGATCGTGTCGCAGACGCGGTTTGGCGAGCTGCAGCGCGGCTGCGCACGCTCTTCCGCCGGCCCGAGCTGCGGCTGGGGCTGGCCGCGCTCGACGGCGAGCGCGTGCTGATCCTCAACTACGGCGCCCGCCACGAGCACGCGTGCATCTTCGCCGACTCCGTGCACCACCGGATGGACGAGTTCGCCGGGACGCTGTACGAGCGGGCCGTGATCTCCGGCCGGCCCGTGATCATCGAGGACCTGACCGCCCTCGATCGCCGCACCGTCATCGAGGACCAGATGATCGACTCCGGCCTGCGCGCCTTCGTGTGCGCGCCGCTGCACTACCAGGACCGGGTCATCGGCACCCTCGAGCTGGGCTCGCCCGCGGCCGGGCGACTTCAGCGCCGCCCAGCTGGCGGCGCTGCACGAGGTGCTGCCGCTCTTCGCCATGGCCGTGCAGCGCAGCATGGAAGAGCTGAACGCCCGCATCCAGACCGAGATCAAGGAGCGGTTCACCGCCATCCATCCCGTCGTCGAGTGGCGGTTCCGCAAGGCCGTGCTCGACGGGCTGGAGAAGTCCGGTGACGCGGCCGCCGCCGAGCTGGAGTCGATCGTCTTCGAGAACGTCTTCCCGCTGTACGCGCTGTCCGACATCCGTGGCTCGTCCACGCACCGGGCCCACGCCATCCAGGCCGACCTGCTGGCCCAGCTCCGCCTGGCCCGCGACGTGCTCGACGCCGCCTACGAGACGCGTCGGCTGCCCGCGCTGGACCACCTCCGCTACCGGATCGACCAGCACACCGAGCAGATCCGCGAGCACCTGGCCGCCGGCGACGAGGTGGGAATCGTGACGTTCCTGCGCGCGGAGGTCGAGAGCCTGCTGGAGCACCTCGCCAGCTTCGGCCCCGCGACGGCGGCCCGGGTGGCGGCCTACCGCGCCGCCCTCGACCCCCAGCTGGGGACGGTGTACCGCGACCGCAAGATCTTCGAGGCCAGCGTCACCCGGCTCAACGAGGCGATCTCCGGGTACCTGGAGCTGGAGGAGCAGGCGGCCCAGTCGATCTTCCCCCACTACTTCGAGAAGCAGAAGACCGACGGCGTCGACCACCAGATCTACGTGGGCGCCTCGCTGGTGGAGGACGGCGGCTTCGACCCGCTCTACCTCAAGAGCCTGCGGCTGTGGCAGCTCATGGTGGTGTGCGGCATCGCGGCCCGGGCCGACCGCCTGGCCGCCGAGCTGCCGTTGCCGCTGCGGGCCACCCACCTGGTGCTCGTGCAGCACGCGCCGCTGTCGATCCGCTTCCGCTTCGACGAGAAGCGCTTCGACGTGGACGGCGCGTACGACATCCGCTACGAGATCGTCAAGAAGCGGATCGACAAGGCGCTGATCAAGGGCACCACCGAGCGAGTGACCCAGCCCGGCACGATCGCCGTCGTCTACGGCCACCCGGCCGAGGGGCAGGAGTATCGCGGCTACCTCGAGTACCTCCGCCACCTCGGCTACACCGGCAGCCGAGGTCGAGGAGCTCGAGCTGGACGATCTGCAGGGGGTGCACGGCCTCCGCGCGATGCGCGTGAAGGTCGCCCTTCGCGACTCGCTGGACGGTCGCCCGTCCGCGGCCGCCGAGGCCGCCCGCGCCGTGCGCTGAGGCCGGCGCCGCCGCCTACTTGTCAGCCGTCCGGATCGCCGCCGGCCCACCGCTCACCTTCACGCGCTGACCGGTGTCCTTGAGCGTGCTGCCGTCCCACGCGAAGACCCAGTAGTCCTTCTCGACCATGTTGCCGACCAGCATGGTCTTGCTGTCGGGCGCCCACGCGACTCCCTGTGACCAGTGACCGATCGGCGCCTCGGCCACGCGGGTCAGCGTCTTGCCGGTCACGCGCACGATGACGAGCTTGCCGCCGGGGTTGAAGAACGGCGACTCCTTGGGGCGATTGCTGCCGTTGTGGACGACGACGGCCACGACGGAGCCGTCGGGGGCGATCTTCAGCCCCTCGGCAGTGGAGCCCAGCGCGCCCACGGTGTCGACCACGCGCGGCGGCTTGGCCGTCAGGTCCATCAGCGTCACCGCGTCGCTGTCACCGGTGGCGCCGCCGGCGAGGTGACCGACGATCGCGAAGGCGCCGGTGGAGGCCACGTCCATCACGATGGGGCGCAGCCCCGGCACCATGTCGCGCTTGGTGTACTCGACCTTGGTGCCGTCGATCGACAGCACCGAGACCTTGTTGTCGTTGCTGCGGGAGACGAGCGCGGTCTTGCCGTCGGGCGTGAAGGCCACCATCCCGCCGCCCGCCTTCTCGCCGCCCACCTCGACGGTGCCGGCCGGCGCCACCGTCTTGCCCTGGATCGTGAAGACCGACACGGTGCCGTCGACGAGGTTGGAGACCAGGGCCAGCGTCCCCGCCCGGTTGATGGAGACGCCGGCGGCACCGCGGCCGGCCTCGAGCGTGGCCAGCACCTTGGGCGGTGTGGCCTTGAGGTCGATGACGGTCACCTGGTTGTTGGGCGCCTGCTTCGTACGATCGGCGGGGTCCACCTTGTTGGAGGCGGTGACGATCGCCAGCCCCTCGTCGGGGGTGACGCCGATGCTCAGCGGCGGTCCCGCCACGCTCACCGGCGCGTTCACCTCGCCGACGACGCGGGGCGGGGAGGCCTTGAGGTCGATGATCGACACGGTGTCGGACGGCGGGTTCGGCACCACCGTCACCACGCCGTTCACGAGGAGCACCTTGTTGTCGTTGCCGGAGACGGCGACCTGGGCGCCGGCGACGGGAGCGACGGTGACGACGCCGAGCAGGGCGAGACCGGCGGCGAGCGGCACGTGATAGTGCGGGCTCATGGACTCCTCCTGAGGGAGCGGTCGAGTGGGCTGATCATAGGCGATTCCGGGAACGGCGTGAAAGCTCAGCGGCGCCGGAAGCGCTGCAGACCGAAGCTCAGCGCCAGGCCCCAGGCCGCCGTCCCGATAACCAGCCAGACGAGCGGGATCACCAGCTCGGGCGTGAGCGAGGGGCGCTGGAGGAGCGGCCACACTCCCCGGAGACCGAGAAGCAGGCCGCCCATCCAGGCCAGCATCATGAGTGCCCAGAGGGCTGCTAGCAGAGCAGCTTCCAGTTCTTGCAGAGCTCCTTCGGTAGCACGGTCACCATCCAGTAGCCGACGCCCCCGAAGCCCGTCACCACGGTGATCCACAGCAGCGTCGTGTTCAGCCGGCTGACCTTGAAGCCGTCGGGCAGCCGGCGATTGTTGATGAGCAGGATCTGCCAGGCGCCGATCGACCGGTAGACCAGCGCCGAGATCGCCACGCCGATCCAGATGATGAACGGCTGGGCGACCGTGATCAGGTAGAAGCCGGCCAGCACCGCGGCCGTCACGACCACGAAGTAGTAGAAGCGGTACGGAGCGGCGGGCCTTGCCGGTCACCGCGATGGCGTCGCACGTGGTCCGGCCAATGTAGGTGTCGTACAGGGGGAACTGCGCATCGTAGAGAGTGACCATGATGAACAGCAGCATGAGCCAGCCCGCCATCGGGCCCATGACGCCCTGGGCGATAGTGGCCATCTGGATCGGCACCGCCACGCCGGAGGGGATGTTGCCGGTCTTGAGGTAGTCCTCGTGGAGGTAGGCGAGGCCCGCCACCGAGTAGAGGTAGGTCATGATCAGGCCGCCGATGATGGCCCACCACAGGATGAGGCTGTACCCACCGAGCTTCACCCACCCCTGCATCTTGGCGCGCTCGTCCGGGTCCTGCTCGTCCCACCGGATCTCCTGGGCGGTGATGTTCTCGGGCGGCCGCAGCACACCGGTGACCTGCCCGGCGTAGCGCCCCATGCCGAAGCCGGCGGCGATGACCCAGAACGAGACCCACATGAGGCTTCCGCCCGGCTGATTGAAGAGCGCCAGCGCGTCGGTCGGCGGCAGCGCCGCCGGATAGCCTTCGGCCAGGAACGTGACGCCGAGGTAGCCGAGGAGGACTTGCCAGTAGTGCTGCGGCTTGGCCGCGATGACCGTGATGGCCAGCACCAGCAGGATGTTGGCGAACATGATGAAGGTGAAGAAGTTGGACAGGAACGCGTACGTCCGGTTGGAGAAGTAGAAGACCACCAGCACGGCCACCAGCGCGATGACCGCCCACAGATAGTGGGGCGGCCCGAACGGGAGCGGATTGCCGATACCGGTGAAGCGGTGGGCTGCGATGACGGCGCCGCCCATCCAGGCGGGCCATGCAAAGGTCAGGACCGTCACCACCGCCCAGAACCACGGCCAGAACCCCCGGGGCCCGAGGTCGTTCGTCGCCGCGAAGAAGGAGCGTCCGGTGCAGACGCTGTACTTGATGCATTCGTACACGAGCGCGGTCTCGAGGACGACCGAGATCGTCATCAGCCAGTGCATGTGCAGCGTGCCGCGGGCAGAGATGTTCGGCAGCAGATACGCCTCGCCGCCGCCGATCGAGATTCCGAAGTTGATCGCCTGTGGTCCGAGCGCCGCCAGCATCCCGGCCAGCGTTAGCGGGAATGGATTCGGGACACGGTTGACGGCGCGCGGAGGCGCCGCCGGTCCTGTGACCACGGTTGCGGCCATGGCACCCTCCTGAGTGAGAGGTCCGATCCGGTGAAGGCGCGTGGGAGGGCCGGCGGAGGGGGGCCCCGCGAGGGGTGCGGCGCGGACGGTCCTCGAACCCGATCCAGGGGCATGTGGCGCGCTCCCGAGGTCGGCCGGTCAGAGGCTTGTGGCGGGATGATGGCGGGCCCGCCGCCGCCTTGTCAACTCCGGAGGATGCGCTCCCCCGTCGGGGTGTCGAAGAACACGATGCGGTCGCGGCGGAAGGTGAAGCCGCGACGGTCGCCGACGGCCAGCCGGTCCTCGGCGTCCACCTTGGCGACCAGCGAGCCGGCGCCGCCGTAGTCGAGGAAGGCCAGCGTGGCGTCGCCGAGCGGCTCCAGCAGGCTCACGGTGGCGCGGCCGCCGTTGGCCTCGGCGGTGAGGCGCACGTGCTCGGGCCGCACGCCCAGCGTGACCGGCCGGGACGGCAGCGGGTCGCCGCCCTTGAGCTGCAGCCGCACGGCCGGAGATTCGAAGATCAGCCCACCGTCTTCCCCGCGCAGCTCACCGTCGATGAAGTTCATCGCCGGCACCCCGAAGAACCCGGCCACGAACCGGTTGGCGGGATCGCCGTAGACGGCCAGCGGCGGCGCCCACCTGCTGCACGCGGCCCTGGTGCATCACCACGATCCGATCGGCCATCGTCATCGCCTCGGCCTGGTCGTGGGTGACGTAGATGAAGGTGGCGCCGAGCGAGGCGTGCAGCCGCTTGAGCTCGGTGCGCATGTCCACCCGCAGCTTGGCGTCGAGGCTCGACAGCGGCTCGTCCATGAGGAAGACGCCCGGCTGCACGACGATGGTGCGGGCCAGCGCCACCCGCTGGGCCTCGCCGCCCGATAGCGTCCCCGGCTTCTTGTCGAGCAGGTGGCCGACCTTCACGGTGGCGGCGACGGCCCGCACACGCTCGAGGACGCTGGCCGGGGCGACCCTCTTGATGCGCAGGGGGAAGGCGATGTTGTCGAAGACCGTCAGGTGGGGGAACAGGGCCAGGCTCTGGAACACCATGCCGAGGTTGCGGTCGCGGGGCTCCCAGTCGGTCACCCGATCGGTGCCGATGTAGACGTCGCCCGCGGTCGGCGACTCCAGTCCGGCGATGATGTTGAGGGTGGTGGTCTTGCCGCAGCCGGAGGGGCCGACGAAGACGACGAACTCGCCGTCGGCGATGTCGAGGCTGACGCCGCGCACGGCGTCCGTCTTGCCGAAGGACTTGGCGATGGCGTCCAGGCGGACTCCGCTCATCGCCGGATCATCCCGAAGCTGAAGCCCTTCACCAGGTGCTTCTGGATGAGGAAGCCCAGCACGACCACGGGGATGGTCACCACGGTACCGATGGCGGCCTGGGGTCCGTACAGCCGCCCCTCGACGGCCGACTGGAACTTGTTGAGGAGCACCGGCAAGGTCAGCACCTTGGGCTGGCTGAGGGTGAGGGCCAACAGGAACTCGCTCCAGTTCAGGATGAAGACGAAGAGGAGCGTCACCGCCATACCGGAGGCGACCAGCGGGAACACCACCCGACGGATGGTGACCAGCCGGCCAGCGCCCATCAGGCGGGCGGCCCGCTCCAGCTCGCGCGGGACCTCGTCGATGAAGGCCAGCATCATCCAGATGACGTAGGGCAGCGTGGTGACGATGTAGAGCAGGGTGAGGCCGTAGTAGGTGTCGAAGAACTCCACGCGCCGGCCGATCAGCCACGCGAAGGCCTCGGGCAGGCTGGCGTAATAGATGAGCATGGGGATGGCCACCACGATCGGCGGCAGCATGCGGATCGTCAGGATCGTGTACGGGTAGTTCTGGCCGCCGGTGCGGAAGCGGGAGATGACGTAGGCCAGGGTGGAGCCGAGCAGGAGCGAGATCACCGAGGCCGTCGTGACGATGACCACGCTGTCGAAGGTGGCCTTCCAGATGTTGTAGGCCTGCTCGGTCTGCTCGCGCCGCAGGGCCCCGGTGTCGCCGACGTGGAAGATCTGGCGGTAGTTCATCAGCGTCGGCTCGAAGTCCACGAACGGCACCCAGCGAGCGGGCCAGCTCACCCAGTCGCCGGCGTCCTTGAAGGAGGTCAGCACCATCCAGCCGATCGGGAACAGGACGATCACCGTCCACACCAGCAGCACCGCGTGCCGGAAGGTCGCGAAGGCGCGGCGGCGGCCGGGCTGGCTCACCGGGCCGTCTCCGCCTCGAGCTGACGCCGCTCGCGGCGCAGGAGCCAGATGCTCAGGTAGATCAGCACGGTGAACAGCACGAGCAGGATCAGCGAGGAGGCCGCCGCGTAGGAGATCTTGTTGAAGACCCACGCGTTGCGCCAGAGGTAGATCGAGATCGTCTCGGTGGCGTTGCCGGGGCCGCCCTGGGTCAGCAGCATCGGCATGTCGAAGATCTTGAGCGCCTCCATGGTGCGGATGACCAGGGCGATGACGATCACCGGCTTGAGCAGGGGCAGCTCCACGTGACGGAACACCTGCCAGCGGGTGGCGCCCATCACCTCGGCGGCCTTGATCGGGTCGCGGGGCAGCGCGGCCAGCCCTGACACGAAGATGAGGAACGTGAGCGACGTCCACTGCCAGACGTCGGCCAGGATCACGGCGGCCTGGGCCGCCCGATAGTCCGACAGCCAGCGAATGCGGAGATCGAGGCCGGTGAGCACGCTCAGGGCGGCGTTGAGCGGGCCGGTGTCAATGAGGAGCATCGAGAAGTCGTACCCGACGACGACTGGGATGATCATCATCGGTATCAAGAACACGGTGAAGTAGAAGCGCCGACCGCGGAAGCTCCGGTACGTGAGGAGGGCCAGCCCGAAGCCGATGCCCAGCTCCAGCACCACCGCGCCGCCGGCGAACAGGAACGTGCGGCCGATCGCGTCGAAGAACCCCTCGTCGGTCAGCGCGTCGAGAAAGTTGGAGACACCGCCCCACGGCGCGTCGGTCCAGAAGCCCCGGGTGATCCGCCAGCGCAGCAGGCTGATGTAGATGGTGAGAACCATCGGGACGAACAGCAGCGAGAGGACGAGCGCCTGGACCGGGATCAGCGGCAGGATGCGGAATACGCGCTCCTGCTCCAGCCACCGGCCCAGCCGCGTCCGCGAGGGAGGCCCCGCCGATGCGGGGCCCCGGGACTCAGTCATCGAGCGGCGCGATCAGTAGCCGGCGGCGTCGAAGTAGGCGCCGCTCTCCACGACGAACTTCCACGCCTCGATCTGCTTCTTGCGGCCGATGTCGTCGGTGATCTTCTCCCACTGACGGGCCGTGCGCTTCATCGCCTCCTCGGCGGTGATGCGCCCGTGGTAGGCCTCCTGCAGGGCCACGTCCAGCGCGTCGAGGTACTCGCGGTTGCCCTGCAGCGGGATCATCGGCACCGCGATCTTGGCGTTCTCCAGGGTCACCTTCACGAACTGCTCGCCGAACCGGGCCACGATGTTCTTGTCCTTGTCCTGGCCCACCCGGAACGGCTCCCAGAACCCATCGCGATCGGCGACGGTCCGATTGCCAACCTCGGGCCCGGTGAACCACTGCAGGAACCAGTAGGCGGCCTCGGGGTGCTTGCTGAACTTCGAGACCATGTAGTTGGTGCCGGCCGGCTGGACCGAACGGCGGACGAGCTTGCCCCCGACCATGCTGCCGGGGATCACGCAGCTCAGCACCTTGCCCTTCACGACCGTGCCGTGGTGCGTTCTGCGAGAAGCCGACCAGCGAGGGAAAGGTGGCGATCGAGAACGAGTTGCCCTGGGCGAAGAACGGATAGTTCTGCGGCGTGCCCCAGCCGAAGATGTCCTTGGGCATGTACTTGGTCAGGGAGACCTGGTCCTTCGTGGTCTCGATGCCCTCAGGGCCGTCGATGAGCGGCTTCATGCTGCGGTCGAAGAAGAGCTTGCCCTTGGAAATGAAGCGGCCCTGCCACCAGCGGTAGCCGAACTCCCGGGCCCGGTACTCCTGGGCACCGTAGAGATCCTTGTCGAGGACCATGCCGTAGAACTTGTCGCCCTTCTTGCCCTGATAGAACGACGCCAGCTCCTCCCACTGCTTCCAGGTGTCGGGGCAGCCCGGCTCCCAGCCGAACTTGGCTTTGAACGCCTTGCGTCCTTCGGGCAGGTCGAGGAGATCCTGGCGCAGGGCCAGGACCGTCTGGTCGCCGTCGGTGAAGAAGGTGTAGAGCTTGCCCTTGTAGTACATCTCGGCCCGCAGCGTCTTGGCGATGTCCTCGAATTGCGGCTTGCCGCGGGCGGCCCATTCGTCGAGGGCCACCACCGCGCCCGCCTCGACGGCATCCGGCAGCATGTACATCTGGTGGTTGTAGATGTCGTACTGGCCGGTCTTGGCCACGGCGTCGGCCATGATCTTGGCCGGGATCTCCGTGTACCCGTACTCGATCGTCTTGATCTTGATGCCGGTGAGCTTCTCCCACTCGTCGAGGTACTTCGGCTGGGCCTTGGCGAAGAGCGAGACCATCATCATGGTCTGCTCGAGCTTGTCGACGCCGATCTTCTTGAGATAGGCCTTGGCGCCGTTGACCGCGCGCTCCTCGACAGTGTTGCCGGGGACGGTCTGGGCGGCGGCGACGCTCACGGTGAACAGGGCGAGCACGAACGCCCAGATGATCGCGCGGTGGCGCATGGACACCCTCCTTTGGGTGGATCCTTCTTAGCGGTCGGTGGAGGGGTGTGTCAAGCGCCGGACCGGGCGGTGGACGGGAAGCGAGCGATCGAGAACGGGCTCAGATCCGTCTCCGGCGCCTTGCCGAGCATCTGGGCCGCGACGACCTTGGCGCTGAAGGGCCCGAGCGTCAGACCGGTCGGTCCGTGGCCGGTGATGAGGAAGATCCCCTGCACGCCGGGCACCGGGCCGAGCACCGGCAGCGTGTCGACGGTGAAGGGCCGTAGCCCCACGCGGATCTCGCGGATCTCGGCGGCGGCCAGCCCCGGCGCCACCCGCAGCGCCTCGCCCAGCACCTCGCGTACGCCGGCCGCCGTCGTGTGCGGCGCGAAGCCCGAGCCCGTCTCGCGGGTGGCGCCAGCGACCACGCGGCTGTCCGGCCACGCGACCAGGTAGTGATGGTGGAAGGCGCTGATCATGGGCCAGCGGCTGGTGTCGGTGCCGCGCAGCCCGAGGTGGATGATCTGGCCGCGCTGCGGCGCGACCGGGATGGTGACGCCGAGCTGGGCCGCGAAGGTCTGGGACCAGGCACCGCCCGCGATTGCCACGGCGCCGGCCGCGACGCTCTCGCCGTCCACCACGACGCCGCCGACCGCGTCGCCCTCGCGCGCCAGCCGCTCCACGACGCCCGGTGCGGACGACGAGCCCGGCCGCCTCGGCCGCCGTGCGCAGCGCCCGGTTCAGCAGCCGGCCGTCGACCCGGGCGGCCCCGCGCGAGTAGATGGCCCCGTGCACCTGGGCGAGCGCGGGGAACAGCTCGCGGGCCTCGGCCGGGCTGACCTCGTGGAGATCCTCGGGCCGGGGCAGCCCGCGGGCGCGCTGGCGCTCGAAGACGATGCGCCGGGCGCGCTCGAACGGCTCGATCTCGTCGTCCGTGGCCGCTACCACGAGCTGCCCGCACCGCGCGTAGCCGGTGTCGCCGGCCTGGGCGCCGCGCAGCTGATCGATCAGCGCCGGATAGTAGGCGACGGCCTCGACGGCCAGCCGGAACCACGCCTCGGGGTCACGGCTGTTCGTCTCCGGCGAGAGGATACCGGCGCCGGCGTCGGTGGCGCGCCCGGTGTCCGCGCGGTCCACCAGCAGCGTCCGCGCCCCCGCCCGGACCAGGTGATAGGCGGTGGCTGTGCCGAGCAGGCCGCCGCCGACGACCACCGCGTCGAATGGCCGGGGCGTCGTCACTATCTGGCCTCGCGGAAGGCGGGGTCGGTCGTGGCGCCGCTGCGAGGCGTCCACTGGAGCGAGTAGTACTCGCCGCGGTCGCGCGCCCAGGGGTCGAAGGCGTTGACGACGTGGTCGAGCTCGGGCGCCAGCTCGGGGATGGTCCGCAGGAGCACGCGCTTGAGCGGCGAGATCTCCACCTCGTGACCGTTCGGCCGCCCCTTCTCCATCCGCTTGTCGGGCCCGTTCTGGATGACCCAGGCCACGCCGAGGTGCGTGTAGAACTCCGGCCGGAAGCTCGACGTGAAGAAACGGTCGCTGAACAGGCGGCGCGAGGCGTTCAGGATGAACACCTGGAACTGCGTCTCCGAGATCGCGAAGCCGTGGGGCCGGGCGAACTCCGCGAGCCAGCCGACCACGGTGTCGACGTCCTCGACGTTGTCGACGAGACTGCCGTTGGGCTTCCCCAGGCAGTCGTTGATCCTGGTCCCGTCGGGGTTCAGCTGGGCCTCGGTGATGATCTTCGAGGCGTCGCATCGGTGCTGCCCGTAGATCTCTCGCAGGATCCCGACCAGCCGCTCCTGGTCGGCCCGCTCGGGCGGAGCCCGCGGCCAGCCGGGGGTCGACGAAGTCGTCGAAGCTGGTGAGCTGGCGCAGCCCGTACTGCCGCCGGAACTCGTTGAAGCGCGGCACGCCGCGCTCGCGATCGCGGATGAGGTCGAGCGCGGCCACGTCGATCTTCCCGGTCGCACTGGCCAGCCGCGGCAGCTCGAGGTTCTGCAGGAACTGCGGATGGTTCTGCAGCGTCAGCAGGCCGAGGCGCTGCCGACCCATCGACAACGCCCAGTTGGCGAGGCCGCGGTCGCGCATCGCCTGGGTGGCCCGGCCGCGGAAGGTGTCGACCACGGGCACCCGGGCGCGGATGCGGTTGGGATCACCCTCCCACTGCCGGTACTCGATGAGATCGGGGACGAGGGCGTGCAGGCGGTAGACGGTGACGAACTCCTCCGGGAAGTTGAACGGCGAGCCGAAGTGGTTGGCCCCGCCATTGACGTGATCGGGGTTGGCCAGGCTCCACAGGTCGGTCTTGGCCGGATCGTAGGCGGCGAAGATCGCGTCGTCGGCGTACACGCGGTTGCCGAGGCCGAAGATGCCCGGCCCGGAGGCGAAGACGGAGTACCACTGCGTGGCCTTCTTCACGTCGCTCGACTTGCCGAAGTTGTTGACGGTGATCTGCTCGAGCGCCGCCTGGACGCGCTCCTTGCCGCGGAACAGCCCCGTCCAGTTGGCGTTCATGCCCAGGAAGAGCGGCTCGTCGTAGAGGAGCTGGGGCGTCCACTCGGTGGTGTGGATCTTGGCGATCTCGGCGGAGACGACCAGGCGCGCCGCCTCGAAGAGCTCGTCGGCGGTCACCTCGCGATAGCGGATGACCTGGGCCGGGCGGGCGGGGTTGCGCAGCCCGGAGTCGGCGTCCGGCGTGGCGGCGGCCTGCGCACGGAAGGCCTCGACGAACAGGTTGTGCTCGCGGGCGAACACCGTGTGATAGAAGCTCATCCCGATCGTCCAGTTGTCCGGGAAGGCGGTCGCCTCCTGGCCGGCCCACTGCGGGTTCATCGGGTCGGAGGCCTCGAGCAGCGGCAGGTAGCCGAGGCGCTCGCCGGCGCCGGCGCGCTGGCCGACCGGCATGAGCAGCAGCTTGGCGGCATCGTCGGGCGCGCGCTTCACGCGCCGGCGCGAGGTCTCGTCGTAGCCGTAGATCTGCGAGGCGTCCCACCACGCCGTCACGGTGTTCCGCGTGGTCCGGTGGGCGCGGGTCAGGTAGGGCTTGCCGGCGTGGGTGAACCTCGCGGGGTCGCCGCTCTCGGCGACGAGCGACGGGTCGACGCGATCGTCCGGGCGACACCCGAGCGTGGCCGCCATCCCCGCCGGGCAGCCGACGGCCATCGTCCCGGGCGCGTTCTGGCCCTCCTGCAGGTGCGAGAACCAGTCGTGCGTCATGAACTGGATCCAGAAGGCGGCCAGCACGTTGAAGAACGGCGCCTTCTTGTAATCGCAACGGGCGCCGGCATCGTTGCCAGGCAGGCCGTGCCCCTCGCGGCACCGGGCCGGGTCCGCCTGGGCACGCGTGAAGAGCCGGCGGCTGATCACCTGCGGATCCGGCTGGAGCAGGCCCAGCCGGTCGCCGTGCCGGTTGCGGGTGAGCTCGTCGGTGCCGAGCTCGGGGAAGGTCGACCTCGAACTGCACGTTGCGCGCGAACGGCATCGACGCCGAGCCCATGAGCGGGTTCTTGAGGTCGTTGCAGATGCCGCTCAGCGTGCGGAAGCGGATGAGCTCGCCGCCGCAGACCTGGGGCTGTTCGCCGCCGACCGCGTCGTAGAGCGGATGGCCCTTGGGCAGCCGCATCTGGGGCCACGTCTTCAGCGCGGGCCCGCCCACGCCATCCCGGCCCTTCACGTAGTCGGCGTACGTCCCGCTGCTGTCGAACAGGTTGAACTTGATCAGCTCGATCCGCTGGTACTCGAGGTCGAGGAGCGCGCCGTCGATGCCGCGGCCGTTGGCGCCGAGATGACCGGGCGCCGACACCGGGGCGCGGCTGTCGCCGTCGGCCGTCGCCCAGTAGTTCTGCCAGTCGAGCCAGGGCACGCTCCGCCCCGTCACCGCGCGCTGGCCGCCCCGACAGCGGGCGGTGTCCTCGTCGACCTTGCCGAGGAATCGCTCGGCGCGATCCGCGGCCACGGGGCGAAGCCCGCGGGCGGCGACGGGGACGCAGGCCTCCGCCGAGTCGATCGCGTCACCGCGGGTGGCGCATCCGGCAAGGGCGAGCAGGGCGCCGAGGACCAGCGATCCGAATCGTGTGGGCATCGTCGACTCCTTCATGGAGCGACCAGCGTGGCGCGCCTGCGCGGCGAAAGTCAAGCCGGGCGCGTGCGTTCAGGCGCTCAGGTGGAAGCGTCGCAGCTCGGGAAAGCGATACATCCAGATTCCCACCACCACGATCGTCCCCACGCCGCCGATGAGGACCGCGGCGACGGCCCCGAAGGCGGCAGCGAGGACGCCCGACTCGAACTCGCCGAGCTGATTGGAGGTGCCGGTGAACAGCGAGTGCACCGCGCCCACCCGACCTCGCATGCCATCGGGCGTGCGTAGCTGGACCAGGGTCTGCCGGATGATCATGCTGAGCAGATCGGAGGCCCCCAGCACGCCGAGCGCGGCCAGCGACAGCGGCAGGCTCGTCGACACCCCGAACAGGATGGTGGCGACGGCGAAGACCAGGATGCTGCCGAAGAGCACCGGCCCCGCGTTGCGCTCGATGGGGCGTCGGGCCAGCACCACCGACATGGCCAGCGCGCCGACGGCCGGCGCCGCCCGGAGCAGGCCGAGGCCCCACGGACCGGTGGCCAGGATGTCGCGCGCGTAGATCGGCAGCAGGGCGGTGGCGCCGCCCAGGAGCACGGCGAACAGGTCCAGCGACATCAGGCCGAGGAGCAGCCGGTGGCGCAGGATGAAGCCCACCCCGGAGAAGAGTGAGTCGGCGGTCAGCTCCTCGCGGACCCGGGTGGGCTCGTTGCTCTGCACCAGCCCCACGAGGGCGCCGCCGAGGATGTAGAGCGCGGCCACGGTCAGGTAGACGGTGGCGGCGCCGAGCCCGTAGAGCGCGCCGCCCAGCGCGGGGCCGACGATGCGCGCCGTCTGGCCGGCCGCGGTGACGCTGGCGATCGCCCGGGAGAGGCGTGACAGCGGGACGAGGCCCGGCAGCAGCGCGGCCCGGGCGGGATTCTCGAACGCTCGGGCCACGCCCAGGAGGGCGACGATGGCGAGGATGCCGTCGCGATTCAGCCAGCCACCGAGGCTGCCGAGGGCCAGCGCCGCCGTCAAGCCCGCCTCGGCCACGTGGCAGGACACCACCACGAGCCGGCGGTCGTAGCGGTCGGCCACTGGGCCCACGATCGGCGTGAGGACGATCATGGGAACGAACTGCACGAGGCCGACCAGACCCAGGTCGAGCGCGCTGCCGGTCAGCGTGTAGAGCTGCCAGCCGACGGCGACCGACTGCATGTGCTGCGCGAGCGTGGACAGCACGCGCGAGCACCAGTAGAGGGCGAAGGGCGTGGTCGGCAGTCGACTCACGCGCCCTGGACGACCGAGGCCGCGCCGCCCGGCTGCCGTCGCCACATGCTGGCCCGCCAGCGGATCCCGATGACGATCGTGAGGAGCAGACCGAGGGCGGTGGCGGCGGTGATCGTCGGCGGGTAGCCGATGCGCTCGATGAGGACGCCCGAGCCCAGCAGCCCCAGCGGCAGGCCGTACACGGCCAGCATCCGCACGCCCATGACCCGGCTCCGGAAGCGGTCGCCGGCGGCAGCGAGCAGCACCGCGGTCATGGCGATCATCGCCACGTTCTGCACGAAGCCGGCGGCGACCAGGACGAGCATCCCCACGCCGAGGCTGCGCACGTAGCCGAAGCCGAGCAGCAGCACGTACCAGATCACCGTGCCGACGAGCGTCGCCCGCTCGGGGTGGCGGGAGCCGCCCGTGAGCACGGTGGCGAGCGAGGCCAGCAGGCCCCCGAACGCGAAGCTGGCCACGAGCAGGCCGAGG
Organism: uncultured Candidatus Rokubacteria bacterium; assembly: GCA_963827505.1. Lineage (GTDB taxonomy): Bacteria > Methylomirabilota > Methylomirabilia > Rokubacteriales > CSP1-6 > AR5. The sequence continues at coordinate 1,825,929 of CAWHBD010000003.1, forward strand.
CCGGTGGCGTCGACGTGGTAGACGCTGCGGGCGGCGAAGGGCAGCAGGCCGCCGGTGACCGGGTAGGCGGTGAGGTTGATCAGGAAGGCCAGCAGCATCATGGCGAGCAGCTCGGGCGTGGTAGCGACGCGGAGGAGGCCGTCCTTGAGGTCGCGCCCGCGCGAGGGGGCGGGGAGCGTGGCCCCTCGCGGCGCCCCGGCCGGATCGGGCATCGGTGGCCGGCGCGAGACACCGAAGGTGAGTGCCAGACTCGCCGCGTAGAGCACGGTCACGACCGCGTAGGTGACACCGAGGCCGAGCGCCGTGGAGAGGCCGGCGCCGGCCAGGGCGCCGCCCACGCGCGCGGAGTCCATGGTGGCGCGCGACATGCCGAGGGCGCCGATCAGGTGGGCAGGCGGGATCGTCTCCCCGATGAGCGTGTTGCGCATGACCAGGTCGTTGGGGCGCACGATGCCGGCCAGGGCGGCGACGACGAGCACCCAGGCCGGGCTGAGCACCCCGGCCAGGGCCAGCGTCATCAGCAGCGCACCCAGGGCGGTGTAGATCGCGCGCATCGCGCACAGCATCGCCCGACCGCCGAGGCGGTCGCCCAGCACACCGAACATCGGCGCGGCCAGGGTGCCGAGGAACTGCAGCGAGCCGAACGCGGTGAGCCACAGGACCGAGCCGGTGTTGACCATCACGTACCAGCCCAGCACGAGCGTCTCCATCTCGAACGCCCACGAGGTCAGGAGATCGGCCGACCACTGGTAGCGAAAGCTGCGCACGCGGAACGCGGCCACGGTCACGGGGCGTCGTTGCTCCTCACGGTGGACACGGACGGCAGTACGGTACATCATCTGTCGCCATGCAAATCGTCTTTCCCGACGGCGCCGGCTGTGTGCGCGATCCTGCCGAGCTCGATCCCCTGCGCGCGCTGGGGCCGGTGGTTTTCTACGATGGTCCGCCGCCCGACCGGGCAACGCTGATCGAGCGGCTGCGACCGGCCGAGGCCGTGGTCCTCGACTACTCCGAGATGGACGCCGAGGTGCTGCGCGCGTGCGAGCGGCTGCGCTTCGTCAGCTTCCTCGGCATCGGCTACAACAGCTGCATCGACGTGGCCGAGGCGACGCGCCGGGGCGTGGCCGTGGCCTACACGCCCGACTACGGCGCCACCTCGGTGGCCGAGCACGCGCTGGCCATGCTGCTGGCCCTCACGCGCCACATCGGCCCGGCCTTCGTGAGCGCGCGCGAGGGACGCTGGGAGCCCGGCAAGTTCCTGGGCATGGAGCTGCGCGGCAAGACGCTCGGCCTCGTCGGCCTCGGTCCGATCGGCACCGAGATGGCGCGGCTCGGGGCCGGGCTCGGCATGCGGCTGCTCGGCTGGACGCGCCGGGCCACTCCGGACCGGGCCAAGCACGGCGTCGTCCTCACGCCGCTGGAGGACCTGTTCGCCGCCGCCGACGTGGTGTCGCTGCACCTGGCCTACACGCCGGAGTCGCACGGGCTCATCTCGCGCGCGCTGCTCGAGCGCATGAAGCCGGGGGCATGGCTGGTGAACACCGCCCGGGCCAAGCTGGTCGACAACGAGGCGCTGGTCGAGTTGCTCCGCGCCGGCCGCCTGCGGGGGGCGGCGCTGGACGTGCACGAATCCGAGCCGCCGCCGGCCGACTACGTCTTCCGCACGCTGTCCAACGTGCTCATCACGCCCCACATCGGCTACAACACGCCGGAGGCGGCCTCCAACATGCTGCGCATCGCCATCGCCACCGTCGAGGCCTTCGCGCGGGGCGAGCGGCTGCACGTCGTCAACGGCGTCTGAGCGATGCGCTTCGGCATCGTCGTCTACGACGGCGTGGAGCCGATCGACGTCGGGGCGACCTTCGGCGTCTTGTCGATGGCCCGGCGCGTGGACCCGGCCATCGAGATGTTCGTGGTCGCCGCGCGCGCCGGCACGGTGCGGCTGGCCAGCGGCCTGCAGATCGTCGCCGATCACGGCTTCGCGGACTGCCCGACGGCCGACGCGCTCATCGTCACCGGCGGCCCTGGCTGGACCCGGGAGTCGGCGAACCCGGAAATGCTGGCGTTCCTGCGCGAGCAGTCCACAACGACCGGCGTCATGGCCTCGGTGTGCACCGGGGCGATGATCATGGCGGGCGCCGGCCTGCTCGACGGACGTCAGGCCACCACCAAGCGCGCCGTGACCGGCACCGAGATCGCGCCGATCGTGCTCCTGCGTGAGCGCTATCCGGCGGTACGCGTGCTCACCGCGCGCGTGGTCGACGAGGGCGCGGTGGTGACGGGCGGCGGCGTGAGCCTGGCCATCGACCTCACGCTGCACCTGCTGGCCCGGCTGTGCGGGCCGGCGGTGGCCGAGGAGACCGCGCGCATCATCGAGTACACGGCGGCGTGGCGGGCCAACGGCGCCGCCTTCGAGGCGCCGGCTACTTGAAGGCGGGCATCACCTGCTGGGTGAGGATCTCGAGGCTGCGCATCTCGCGCTCGAACGGCAGCAGGCCGCCGGGGTTCAGCTCGGCGGCGATCCCGGTGATGCCGAGGTCCTCCTTGAGCCGGCCCAGCCGATCGACCAGCGCGGGGGCGGTGCCGAACGCCACCTTGCGGGCCAGGATCTCATCGTAGGAAAGCGTGGCCAGGCGCTTGGCCTGGCCCGTGCGCAGCTCGACGGGCCCGGTGCCCGCGCGGCCGAGCGGCTCCAGCGTCAACCCCGCCTGGCGCTCCATGTAGTAGGTGATCGTCTCGTACGGCTCCTCGCGCGCGGCCTGCTCGGTCGGCGCCGCGTAGAGCGGGATGCGCAGGCAGGCGTCGCCGTCGCCGGGATGCCCCGCCTCCCGCCAGGCCTCGCGATACGTCTTCAGGCAGCCGGCCAGCTCGGGAATGTCCATGCCGCGGAGGCCGACGAAGATGGGCAGGCCCATCTTCCCGACGCGCGGGAACGTCTCCGCCGTCGTCGCCGCCATCCGCACCAGCGGGTACGGCTTCCGGTACGGGCGCGGCGTGACCGTCACGTCGGAGAAGCGATAGAACTGGCCCGTGTAGCTGAAGGCCTCGCCCTTCCATGCCGTCAGGATGATGTCGAGCGCCTCGAAGAACCGCGCCTGGCTCTCCTCGTACGGCACGCCGAGGGCGTCGTAGGAGCGCGGGCTGCCGCTGCGGCCGATACCGAAGTCGAATCGCCCCTGGCTCAGCTGATCGAGCGTGGTGATCTCGCCGGCCACCCGCAGCGGGTGATTGAGCGGTAGGAGCTGGACCGCGGTGCCGACACGCAGCCGCTTGGTCCGGGCCACCGCCCAGCTCGACACCAGCAGCGGCGCTGAGAGCACCGAGCGGGTCGGGTTGACCATCATCTCGGCCAGCCACACGATGTCGAGCCCCCAGGCCTCGGCAGCGTCGACGGCCTGGGCGATCTCGTGGAAGGCGTCGGCCTGGCCGGCGCCCCGACGCGTCTGCTCGAGGAATATGCCGAAGTCCATGGTGCCGGATGCTACCGCGCGACCCGGGCGGAGACAATGCCCGGCGTAGTAAGCTCCGCCCGGGAGGACCCGCATGAAGGCCTACTGGATCACCCCCGGTCCCACCGGGACCGGCGTCGAGCTGCGCGAGACTCCCACGCCCGAGCCCAAGGCCGGCGAGGTCCTGGTCCGGGTCCGGGCCACCTCGCTCAACCGGGGTGAGCTGCTGGGTGGCAAGCCGGGCGCCCCGGCCAAGGCCGGGGGCGGCGAGTGCGCGGGCGAGGTCGTCAAGCTCGGGGAGGGCGTCACCGGGGTAGCGGTCGGCGACCGCCTGATGGGCCGCTGCGCCGGCGGCTTCGCGGAGCTGGCGCTGATGGACGCCCGCGAGGCCATGCGGGTGCCCAAGGGTATGGCGTGGGAGGAGGCGGCGGCCACGCCGCTGGTCTTCCTGGTCGTCTACGACATGCTGGTCGCCCAGGGCCATCTCACCTCCGGCCAGTGGCTGCTGGTGACGGGCGTGTCGTCCGGCGTGGGCGTGGCGGCGCTGCAGACGGCCAAGGCGCTGGGCGCGCGGGTCGCCGGCACCTCGGGCTCGGCCGACAAGCTGGCCCGGCTGGAGAAGCTCGGACTCGACGTCGGCATCCACACGCGGGCGGCGGACTTCCACGAGGCCGTGCTGAAGGCCACCGGCGGAGCCGGCGTGAACCTCGTCGTCAACAACGTGGGCGGCACCGTCTTCGCCGAGTGCCTCCGCTCGCTGGCCTTCCAGGGCCGGCTGGCCATCGTGGGTCACATGGACCGCACGATGAGCGCCACGCTCGACCTGGAGGCCCTGCACAGCAAGCGGCTCACGGTGTTCGGCGTGAGCAACCGCCTGCGCACCGCTCCCCAGCGTGCCGAGACGGTGCGCGGGTTCGTCAAGGACGTGCTGCCGTTCCTGGAGGACGGCCGCCTGCGCCCGCTGGTCGACAGGGTCTTCGAGTTCGCCGACCTGCCGGCCGCCGTCGCGTTCATGGAGTCCGACGCCCAGGTCGGCAAGATCGTCGTGAAGGTCTAAAGGAGGCCCTGTGCAGTTCGACCCGCAAGTGATCGACTCGGCCGCGATGTACAAGCTCCTCATCGGCAGCGTGGTGCCGCGACCCATCGCCTGGGTCTCGAGCGTCGACGCCGCCGGCGTGCGCAACCTGGCCCCCTTCAGCTACTTCATGGCCATCACCCACGAGCCGCCGACGATCGCGTTCTCGGCGGGACCGCGCGGGGCCGAGATCGGCGGCGGCGTGCGCGGCAAGAAGGACACGCTGCACAACGTCGAGGTCACCCGCGAGTTCGTCGTCAACATCGTCGACGACGCGCTGGCCGAGGCGATGAACGTGACCTCCGGCGATTACGCCGCCGAGGTCGACGAGTTCACCCAGGCCGGCCTGGTGGCGGCGCCGAGCGTGAAGGTGAAACCGCCGCGGGTGGCTGCCGCCCCCGTCAGCATGGAGTGTCGGCTGGCCCAGGTCATTCCGGTCGGACGGCTGCCGCACCACCTGATCGTCGGCGAGATCGTCCAGATGCACGTGCGCGACGACGTCTACGACCCGGCCACCGGGCGGCTGGACGTGCACCGGCTCAAGCCGGTGGGGCGGCTGGCCGGCCATCTCTACACGCACGTGCACGACATCTTCGAGATGAAGCGACCGGCCGTCGACTACAAGGGGTGAGGCGAGCGTCCCCGCGGGGGACGTGTGCTACGCTTCGCGCTCGCCGGGCCGACCGGTACACCACAAGCGAGGTGCAACAGTGCGACCGAACAAGATCAAGCAGATGTGGCGCGACAAGAAGTGGGTCACGATGGGCTGGCTGTCGGTGTCCCACGGCTTCACCGCCGAGGTGATGGCTCGCCAGGGCTTCGACACGCTGTGCGTGGACATGCAGCACGGCACCACCGACATGAGCGACGTGTGGCCGATGCTGCAGGCGATCTCCCAGACCGACACGGTGCCGGTGGTGCGGGTGCCGTGGAACGATCCGGCCAACGATCATGAAGGCCCTCGACCTGGGCGCCTACGGCATCATCGTGCCGCTGGTGAACACGGCCGAGGAGGCGGCCAAGGCGGTGGCGGCGTGCCGCTATCCGCCCGGTCGGCATGCGCTCGTCGGGGCCGGTGCGCGCCGTGCACTACGGCGGCCCCGACTACGTGGCCAAGGCCAACGACGAGATCGTGGTGATGGCGATGATCGAGACCAAGGAGGGCATCGCCAACCTGGACGCCATCTGCGCCACGCCCGGGCTCGACGCCGTCTACATCGGCCCCGCTGACCTGTCGTTCGCGCTCGGGCTGCCGCCCGGCCCCGACAAGTCGGACGCCGTGCACATGGCCACTTGCGACAAGATCCGCGACGCCGCCCACAAGCACGGCATCAAGGCCGTCATGCACTGTGCGAGCGCGGCCTTCGCGGCCGGCTCGGTGAAGCGCGGGTTCGATATGGTCATGCTGACCTCGGATCTCGCCTCGATGGTTGCCGGCGTCCGCCGCCAGCTCGACGACCTGAAGGCCGCGACGGCCTGAGGTCGGCGCCGATCGTGACGGCGGGCGCCGGGAGCCGGGGCGCCCCGCCCTCACCGTCGTCCGCGCTAGCAGGCCTTGCCCTGCGCGACGTCCAGACACACCGACGTCGTGCCGGTCACGTTCCCCGCCGCGTTGATGGTCGGCACCGTGAACGTGATCCGTCCATAGCTGAGGGTGACTTCCTCGTTGCCGCTGGCGCTGCCGCCGCCGAGGCTCGCCGCTGCGTCGATGTTCGTGATCAGCGCGTTGTCCAGCTTGATGGTGGTGGTCTGCCGGGCCCCGTTGTTGGTGGACATCCACCAGACGATCTCGACGGTGAGCGGCTCGCTCGTGAACGCGGCTCGGAGCAGCTTCGGGCTGGCCCGGTCGAAGCGCTTCACGAAGCTGAGCGGGCCGGCAATGGGGCGCCCGGTCACCTGACCGGGGGTCGTGCCGACGGGATTCGCCAGGTTGAAGCCGGTGGTGAACACCTGGACGGCGTTCGCCGAATTGGCGATACCGATGAGGGCGGTCTGGTCTCCCTGGATCTGGCCCTGGGTGGCCCCCGAGATCCTCGCGAAGGCGTCCTCGGCCCCGGACGGCGGCGCCGACAGACCGATCACCAGCAGACACGAGCCCACCATCGCGGCGGCCAGCTTCGCCGTCCTCGTCGCCATCGTGCGTCTCCTCGAGCTACTGCTGCCTAGCAAGCCTTCGGCCAGTTCCGCGTCGCCGCAATTTCAGAGGGTGGCGTGAGCTCGAGGCCCGAGCGGTACGTGGAAGTGTCGAGGTTCTTGAGAGCACGCGTACCGATCCGAGGCCTGTTATCCTTCGCGCGGGTGCCAACCTCGGCGCCGGCGCCCACAGTGGGAGGACGATCATGCGCTACCGTCCGTTCGGCCGGACCGGATTGCAGGTATCCGTGGTGGGCTTTGGCTGCTGGCCGATGGCCGGCGACCGCTACGGCGCCATCGAAGACGACGAGGCCGTCAAGGCCATTCATCGGGCCCTCGACCGCGGTGTCAACTGCGTCGACACCGCGCCGGCCTACGGCGCCGGTCACTCCGAGGAGGTCGTGGCGCGGGCGCTCGAGAAGCACCGCCGCGACGTCATCCTGGTCACCAAGTGCGGCGTGAAGGCGCCGCCTCCCGGCCAGCTCGGTCCGCTGCGCGACTCCAGTCGGGCCAACGTCCTGCGCGAGATCGACGTCAGCCTGAAGCGGCTGCGCACCGACTGGGTGGACGTGCTGCTCGTGCACTGGCCCGACGCCGGCACGCCGTTCGACGAGACGATGCGGGCGCTGGAAGAGGTGGTCACCTCCGGGCGCGCCCGCTTCGTCGGCGTGTCGAACTTCACCGGGGCCATGATCGCCGAGTGCCTGGGGACGCGGCGGGTCGACGTCTCCCAGGTGGGGTACCACATGTTCGACCGGCGTCAGGAGCAGGAGACGTTCCCGACCTGCCTCGAGCACGGCATCGGCGTGATGGGCTACGGCTCGCTGGGCCACGGCCTGCTGACCGGCGCCTTCACGGCGGCCACCACCTTCGATCCCGGCCGTGACTGGCGCGGCAACGGCGTGGCGTTCGGCCAGCCGATCTTCCGCGCCGACAACTTCAAGGCGAACCTGTCCGTGGTCGAGCGCCTCCGGCGGGAGATCGCCGCGCCCCGCGGCGTCACCGTGAGCCAGGTTGCGCTGGCGTGGGTGCTCGGTCACCCGGCGGTGAGCACGGCGCTGATCGGCGCCCGCACCCCGGCCGAGGTCGACGCCAACGACGCCGGCGCCGAGCTGGCGCTCTCCGCGGAGGAGCGCGCCCGGATCGACGCGATCCTGGCGTCGGCGGCCGGGCGGGTGCGGGAGTTCACCCCGCTGCGGCCGGCGATGGAGCCGTGGGGGCAGGAGATCCCCGCGGTCCGGCCGGGCTGAGCCATGCGGATCGGATTCTCGCTGCTCAACAACCAGGGGATCGAGGACGTGCAGGCGCTGGTGGATCTAGCCCGCCGGGCCGACGACCTCGGCTTCGACTCGGTCTGGGTCCACGACCACGTCTTCAACGTGGGCCACGTCCTCGAGCGCATCGGCCGCAAGCCCTACTACGAGCCGCTGACCCTTCTGAGCTTCGTGGCCGCGTGCACGACGCGGGTGCGGCTGGGGACCTCGGTTCTCGTGCTGCCGTACCACAATCCCATTCGTCTCGCCAAGGCGGCGGCCACGCTGGACCTCCTCAGCGGCGGCCGGCTGATCCTCGGTGTCGGCGTCGGCGCGATCGACAACGAGATGGAGGCGATGGGCACACCGTTCAAGGAGCGCGGCGCCTTCACCGATGAGGCCATCGCCGTCATGCGGGCCCTGTGGATGCAGGAAGACCCGCGCTTCGAGGGGCGGTACTCCCGGTTTTCCGGGATGGTGTTCTCGCCGAAGCCGCTCCAGAAGCCGTCCATCCCGGTGGTCATCGGCGGCATCAGCCGCGCGGCGATCCGGCGCGCGGCCCGGGTCGGCGACGGCTGGCAGCCGCTCGGCTTCGCCCCCGAGGCGCTGGGCCAGGGGATCGCGACGCTGCACGAGGAGGCCCGCGCGTGCGGTCGCGACCCGGCGGCGATCCCCGTCGCGATCTCGATGTCGCTCGGCCCGGCCACATCGCGGCGACACGCGCTCGGCACCAAGCCCGCCGAGATCCTGGGGCACGCCCGGGCCTTTGCCGGCGTGGGTGTGGACACGCTGGTGATCTCCATCACCACCAGCGACCCACGCGAGGCGCGCGCGGCCCTGGAGATGGTGGCGCGCGAGATCCTCCCCGCCTTCCCGAGCGAGCGCCGGGGCAGCTGACCGCGCGCTCGGGGCGAGCCAGGATGCCTCACGAAGTCCGCACGGACAGCCTCGAGGCCTCGGCGTCCACTCGCCACGATTCGCCCCGCCTGTCGCTGAGCCTGCTCGGGCCGTGGTCGGCCGCGCTGCGGCCGGGCTCGGCGCTCGTCCTCCCCGGCCGCAAGCCCCAGGCGCTGCTCGCGTACCTGGCCCTGTCGCCGGGCCCGCCGCAGCCCCGCGCCCGGCTGATGACGCTCCTGTGGGGCGAGCAGGAGGAGCGCCTGGCCGGTCAGAGCTTGCGGCGGGCGCTGTACCTGATCCGGCGCGCGCTCGGCGCGGCCGAGGATCTCCTGATCAGCGCCGGCGACACGGTGGGTCTCGAGGCGGGGGCGATCGACGTCGACGTGCGGGAGTTCGAGCGCCTCGCCGCCGTGGACGATCCCGACGGGCTCGAGCAGGCACTGGTCCTCTATCGTGGCGAGCTGCTCGAGGGCCTCGACGTGGGCTCCGCCGGGTTCGAGGACTGGCTGCGCGGGCAGCGCGAGCGCATGTTCGAGGTGGCCGTGCAGGTCGGCGGTCAGCTCCTGGCCCGGCAGACGCGAGACGGCCGGCTCGAGCCGGCGGTGCAGACGGCGGTGCGGCTGCTCGCGCTGGAGCCGGCCGAGGAGCCGGTGCATCGAGCGCTGATGCGGCTCTACGCGCGACTGGGGCGGCGGGCGGCCGCGCTCCGGCAGTACCAGCTGTGTGTCGAGGTGCTGCGACGCGAGCATCGCGTCGAGCCCGAGGCCGAGACGACCGAGCTCTACCTCGAGATCCTCCAAGGGCACGCCGCGACCGCCCTGGCCGAACGCCGGACGGCGACGATGGGGCCCGCCGCCGAGGCCCCACTGGTGGGCCGCGCCGCCGAGATGGCTGCGCTGCTCGAGGCGCTCGACGACGCCGACGCCGGCGCCGGCCGGCTCGTGGTGATTGCGGGCGACGCCGGGATCGGCAAGACCCGCCTGCTCGCCGAGCTGCCCCGGGCGGCGCGACAACGCGGATGCCGGGTGCTGTCGGGGCATTGCTACCAGACCGAACAGGTCCTGCCGTTCCGGCCGTTCATCGAGGCGCTTCGCCAGGGCGGACTGGCCGGCGAAGGGGACGCCGTCGCGGGCCTGCCCCCGCCCGTCCGCGCCGAGCTGGCCCGGCTCTTCCCCGAGCTCGGCGCCGCGCCGACGACCGCGGCCACCACCGCCGAGGCACGCGCGTGGCTGTTCGAGGCGGTCGCCGCTCTGCTGGGCCGCCTGGCCGATTGCCAGCCGCTCGTGCTCACGGTGGAGGACATCCACTGGGCGGACGAGATGACGCTGTTTCTGCTCGCGTTCCTCGCGCGCCGCATCGCCGCCCGCCGGCTGCTGATCGTCGCCACGGTGCGCGAGGAAGACGTCGAGGACGCGCCGGGACTGGGGCTCGTGCTGGCCGAGCTGGCGCGCGAGGGGCGGGCGCGCCGGATCGTCCTCGGCACGCTGTCCGAGGTCGAGACGGGCGAGCTGGTGAGCGTGCTCGGCCAGGCGTGCCCCGGCGAAGACCGGGTCGCCCAGCGGGCGGCGCGCGTCTGGCAGGCCAGCCGGGGCAACCCGCTCGTCGTCGTCGAGACGATGCGCGAGCTGTCCGAGCAGCCGGCCGTCGAGACCGCTGAGGATCCACCGATTCCCTCGCGTGTGCGCGAGCTCATCGCCACCCGCCTGGGGCGGCTCGGCGAGCCGACGCGCCACATCATGGCGGTGGCCGCGGTGGCGGCCGAGCCCAGCAGCTTCGAGCTGCTGGCCGGCGCCAGCGGAATGTCCGAGCGCGAGACCGCCGAAGCCGTCGAGCGGCTGGTCCGCCGTCGCGTCTTTCAATCCGCCGGCGAGCTCCTGGAGTTCTCGCACGAGCGCGTGCGCCAGGTCGCACTCGATCTGCTGCTGCCCGCGCGCCGGCGGGCACTGCACCGCGCGGTCGGCGAGACGCTGGAGGCCTTGCACGCCGGCGACGCCGGCGAGCTCGACGACCGGCTCGCCCACCACTTCGTGCAGGCGCGAATGCCCGACAAGGCGGTGACCTATCTCACGCGCTTCGCCGAGACCGCGCGGCGCCGGCACGCGCTCGACGAGGCCTCGCGTTCCCTCGATCAGGCCCTGGCGCTGGTCCACCAGTTACCGGGCCGCGACGGCGAGCGGCGGGGCATCGATCTGCTGCTCCGCAAGGCCTTCGTGCTGGCCATCCGGACCCGCTACCGGGAGGTCTTCGACCTGCTGGCCCCGCACGAGAGCCGGGTGGGCGCGCTCCAGGAGCCCGCGGTCGCCGGCCCGTACTATTTCCGGCTGGGCATCGCCTGCCTGCATCTCCGCGACACGGACCGGGCGAGCGACCTGGCCGGCCGGGCTCTCGAGGAGGGCACGCGCTGCGGCGATCGCGAGACCATGGGCCGGGCCCACTACGTGCAGTCGCTCCGACTGCACTGGCTCGGGCACGGGTTCGAGGAGGGCGTCGCCCACGCCCGTCGGGCGATCGTGCTCCTGGAGCAGGTGGCCGACGCGCACTACCACGGCTGGGCGTACTACACGCTCGCGCATCACCTCTACTACCTCGGCGCCTTCGGTCCCGCCTTGGACGCCGCCGCCCAGCCCGAGGCCATCGCCGATCGCTTCCACGAGCCGCGCCTGGCCAGTCTCGGCTGCCTGATGGGCCTCATCTGCGCCACGCGCGGGGAGTGGGAGGTCGGGGTGCGCCATTGCCAGCACGCGGTGGAGCGCAGCAACGACCCGGTCGTGGCGGCCGCCTCGCGGGCGTGCCTGGGTCACGCGTACGCGCTCGGAGGGGACGGCCCCCGCGCGATCGTCGAGCTCACTGCGGCCGTCGAGGGGCTGCACGCGGCCGGGGCCGCGTCCGGCGAGGCGCGGTTCCTCGGCTGCCTGGCCGACGCCTATCTCCTCGACGGCGCCGTGGCCCTCGCCCACGACACCGCCACGCGCGCGCTCGCGCTATCCATCGCGCTTGACCATCCCTGGAGTCGCGCGTGGGCCAAGCGCAGTCTGGGTCGGGCGGCGCTCGCCGCGGGGGATCATGGCCGCGGGGAGCAGCATCTCCGCTCGGCGCTCGAGCAGTTCGACGCGCTGCGCGGGCGCTTCGAGGCAGCGCGCACACGTATCGATCTGGCCAAGCTGCTGCACGCCGGCGGTCGCCTCGCCGACGCTCGGCACGCCGTGGACGCGGCGCGGGCGTCGTTCGCCGCGCTCGAGGTGCCGATCTGGGAGGGGCGCGCCGTCGACCTCGAGCGGCGGCGCGGTCTCCGGACCTGACGTCCGGCGTTGCAGAGGAGCACCCCGGCTGCGCCGGGGGGCGACGAACGTGTGGGGGTTTGGGGGCCATGTCGGGGCCCCCATCTAATTAATCCACGTACGCCGGGCGCGCGGCCGTCGTCTGCGCGGCAAAGATCGAGCGGTAGCCGACCTGGTCCCAGCGCGGGGGGAGGCGGGCAGGGTAGGGCTCCATGTGCACGTAGCGCGGCTCCTGGCCGCGCACCAGCAGGCCGGTCTTCGACGTGGGGGCAGGCGCCGGGCTGATCGGCAGCGCGTCGGCGGCCGCGTAGACGTTGAGGAGCAGCGGCCGCATCCGCGCCGAATAGTTCGCGGCGGAGCCGTGCACCAGGCGACAGTCGAGCAGGACGACGGTGCCGGCCGGCCCGCACAGGTCGACGGTGGTGTCGACGGGCAGGGCGGCGACGTCGCGCGGGACCAGCGCGCCCGTCCAGCGGCCGTCGTCGTCGAACTGGTCGAAGATCGGCCCACGATGGGTGCCGGGGATGGCCGTGAGCGGGCCCTGCTCGGGGCCGGTATCCTCGAGGTACACGCCAAACGTCAGGACCGCGCAGCTCGTGTGCGGCCACGCCTGGATGTCCTGGTGCCAGCGCACGGCGTCACCGCCGGCCGACCACTTGAAGTTGAGCTTCGAGCTGTGGAAGCGCAGGTCGGGCCCGAGCAGGTCGGCAATGAGATCGACGACGCTTCCGTCCTGGGCGAACGCCCACAGGTCGGGATGCTGGTCGACGGCCTTGCGCAGCCGCCGGATGTTGGGCTTGGCGGCGGAGTGATCGGGGGCCAGGTCGAACTGGTCGTCAGAGACGGTGAGCGCCTTCGACTCCTCGATCTTGGCGGCCACGACGGCGCGCAGCCGGTCGAGCCAGACGGCGCCGACGTAGCCGGGCACCGCGAGGAAGCCGTCGGCGAAGTACCGCTCGCGCTGCGGCTGGTCCAGCACCAGCGGGGACTGCGCCAGCACCCGGGCGGTGATCATTGCGCCAGCGCCCCGCCGTCGATGACCAGCTCGCTGCCGCTCATGTACGAGGACTCGTCGGAGGCCAGGTAAAGCACGGCGCTCACGATCTCGGCCACCGTCCCCATGCGCTGCATCGGGACGCGCTGCAGCCGGCGCTCCATGGCCTCGCGGTCGCGGAAGGCGCTGTGGAACATCTCGGTGTCGACCGGGCCCGGGTGCACCGAGTTGCAGCGGATCCCGTCCTTGGCGTGCTGGCTCGCCGTCACCTTGGTGAAGATGCGGATCGCGCCCTTGCTGGCCGCGTAGGCGGGCTCCTGGTGCAGCGACTGCCCGATCCCGGCCACCGAGGAGATGTTCACGATCGAGCCGCCGCCGCTGCGGCGCATGGCCGGAATGGCGTGCTTGGTCCCGAGGAACACGCCCTTGGCGTTGACGGCCATGACCCGGTCCCACTCCTCGACCGTGCGCTCCTCGATGGGGACGCGCGGGATCACGATGGCGGCATTGTTGATCAGGATGTCGAGCCGCCCGTGGGCGTCGAGCGTGGTCTTGACCGCGCTCTGCCAGTCGGCCTCGCGGGTGACGTCGAGGTGCACGTAGGTGGCCTGGCCGCCGTGGTCGCGGATGGTGGCCTCGACCTTCCGGCCCTCGGCGTCCAGGATGTCGCCGAAGACCACCCGGGCGCCCTCCCGGGCGAACGTCTCCGCCTCCGCCGCGCCCTGGCCCCGCGCGCCCCCACTGATCAGTGCGACCTTGCCGTCCAGCTTGCCCATGCCGACCCTCCCGTCGTGATGACGGGATTCTAGACCACCCAGGGGCCGGCCGCGCGGCCCGCCTGGAATGGATCTACAATGCTCAGCGCCGAGCGGAGGCGGCCGGACCGTGCACTTCGGGCTCTTCGTTGAGGAGATGCGGCAGGGGGCGAGCCAGGCCTCGGCCTTCCGCGACGTCTTCGAACTGGCCGACCGCGCCGAGGCGTGGGGCGTCGACTGCCTCTGGCTCGGCGAGATCCACTTCACCCCGACCCGGTCGGTCATCTCGGCCTCCCTGCAGGTGGCCAGCGCGATCGCCACCCGCACCCGCCGGCTGCGCGTCGGCACCGCGGTGCAGGTCCTGCCGCTGAACCATCCGCTGCGGATCGCCGAGGAGGTCGCCACGCTGGACCACATCAGCGAGGGGCGGCTCGAGTTCGGCATCGGGCGCAGCGGCGTGGTGCGGACCTACGACGTCTACGGCGTGTCCTACGCCGAGAGCCAGGCGCGCTTCCGCGAGGGGCTGGAGATCATCCGGCTGGCCTGGCGGGGTGAGCCGTTCAGCTACGAGGGGAAGTTCTATCGCGTCCAGAACGCGACCGTCGTGCCGCGTCCCTACCAGGCGCCGCACCCGCCGATCCGGATGGCCACGACCAGCGACGAGACGTTCCCGCTGGCCGGACAGCTGGGGCTCCCGATCTTCATCGGCCTGCGCGCCACCGAGATCGCCGACCTGCAGCGCCAGCTCGGGCCGTACCGGCAGGCCTGGCGCGAGGCCGGCCACGCCGGCGAGCCGAGCGTCTACCTGCGCATTCCCGTCTACGTCTCGCCGACGGCCGAGGGGGCCGTCGAGGAGCCGCGCGCCAGCGTGGCGGCGTTCTTCGCACGCCAGACCGATCTGGCCAAGGCCGCGGTCGGCCGGGCCGGCGCCGGGCCTGCCGACCGGCGCCAGCTGCAGGCCGAGCGGATGGCCAGCCTCACCTACGACGATGTGCTGGCTCGCAAGGTGGTGTTCGGCACCGCCGCCGGTGTGATCGAGCGGCTGACCCAGCTGCGCGAGGAGCTCGGGATCGACGGCATCGTGGCCGAGCTGAATCCCGGCGGCCTCATCCCCCCCGAGCTGGAAACACGGAGCCTCCAGCTCCTCACCCACGAGGTGCTGCCCGCGTTCCGGTAAGCGGAAAGGACTGGCGATGGTCCCCAGCCTGATTCTGTCGTCCGACTCGCACGTCTTCGAGCCCCCCGACCTGTGGGTGACGCGCATCGATGCCGCCTTCCGGGCCCGCGCGCCCCGTCTGCAGCGCATCGACGGCGCCGACCAGATCGTGATCGAGGCCGATCAGGTCCTCTCCGGCATCGGGCTCATCTCCAACGCCGGCGCCCGGTTCGAGGCGCCGGAGACGATCTCCGGGCAGGGGCGCTTCGAGGATGTGCCCGCCGGTGGCTACGATCCCGCCCAGCACCTGGCCGACATGCGAATCGACGGCGTGGCGGGCGAGGTGCTGTACCCCTCCCAGGGACTGTTCTATTTCCGGATCGCTGACGGCGCGCTGATGTCGGCCATCTTCCGCGCGTACAACGACTGGCTCGCCGAGTTCTGCGGCACCGATCCCGACCGGCTCAAGGGCATCGCCATGATCAACCTGGACGATGTCGAGGACGGCGTCCGCGAGCTGGAGCGCGCCGCCCGCCTGGGGCTGGCCGGCGCGATGATCACCGAGTACCCGCTCGAGCACCGGCGCTACGACCAGCCCGAGTACGAGCGGTTCTGGGCGGCGGCCGCCGGGCTGGGCATGCCGCTGAGCCTGCACACCGCGACCCGGCGGCAGGGCAAGATCCGCGGGGCCGGCGACAAGACGCTGCGCGACGCCAGCAGCCGGGCGACCAAGGCGTTCTATCCGGCGCTCTCGCTGTGCGACCTGATCTTCTCCGGCGTGTTCGAGCGCCATCCCGCCCTGACCCTGGCCATCGTGGAGTTCGAGCTAGCGTGGGCGCCCCACGTGCTCTCCACCATGGACTACACGTACCGCGAGCGCCACGGCGAGGCGTTCTATCGGTTCAAGGACGGCCTGCGCCCCAGCGACTTCTTCCGTCGGAACGTGGTGCTGAGCTTCCAGGAGGACGCCATCGGTATCCGTCTGCGGGATACGATCGGCGTCGACAACATGATGTGGGGCTCGGACTATCCGCACAGCGAGTCCACGTTCCCGCAGTCGCGCAAGATCCTGGCCGAGATCCTGGCCGGCGTGCCGGAGGACGAGCAGGCGCGGATCGTCGGCGGCACCACCGCGCGCGTCTACCACTTCGATGTGGCCCGGCTGACGCCGGCGGCCGCCCCGCGCGACAACGCCCATGCTTGAGGAACCCACGTCACTCCGCATCGAGGACCCCGGCGTCCGCGCGCTGTTCACCGAGCCGGCGCGCTTCCAATCGTGGCTCGACGTCGAGGCCGCGCTGGCCGAGGCCCAGGCCGAGCTGGGCATCATCCCGGCGGCGGCCGCCCGCGAGATCGTCCGCAAGTGCCACCTGAAGTACCTCGACCTGGCCGCGGTGCGCGAGGGGCTGGCCCGGACCGGGCACCCGCTGGTGCCGCTGATCTGGGCGCTCGACAAGGCCTGCGACGGCGATGCCGGCGGCTACGTGCACTGGGGCGCGACGACCCAGAACGTCACCCAGACGGGCCAGCTGCTGCAAGTGCGGCGCGCCCACGACATCTTCCTGCGCCAGCTGGCGGACGCTGCTGGTGACGCTGGCCGACCTGGCCGAGCGCACCAAGGACGTGTTGCTGCCCGGCCGCACCCACGGCCAGCACGCGGTGCCGGCGACGTTCGGCTTCAAGGTCGCCGTGTGGATCGACGAGCTGGGCCGCCACGTCGAGCGGCTGCGCGGCTGCGAGGGGCGCGTGTTCGTGGCCATGCTGGGCGGCGGCGCCGGCACCCTGGCCTCGCTGGGCGAGGTCGGCCTCGCCACTCAGGAGAAGATGGCGGCCCGCCTCGGCATGCGTCCGATGCCGGTGCCGGCGCGCACGATCGGCGATCACCAGGCCGAGTACGTCACGCTGCTCGGCATGCTGGCCGCCACCTGCAGCAAGATCGGGCGCGAGATCTACACGCTGATGAAGCAGGAGTTCGGCGAGGTCGAGGAGCCGGTGCCGCCCGGCACGGTCGGCAGCAGCACCATGCCGCAGAAGCGCAACCCCAAGCTCTCGCAGGACATCATCGCCGCCGCCGCCCAGATCCGCGCGCTGGTGCCGCTGGCGCTGGAGGCGATGCAGACCGAGCACGAGGCCGACCGCACCACCAGCATGATGATGAGCCGGGCCCTGGTGCAGGCGTGCGAGCTCACCGGCGACGTGCTGCAGCGTATGATCGCGCTCTTCGACGGGCTGCAGGTGTTCCCCGACCGCATGCGCGAGAACCTCGATCTCTCGGGCGGCCTCATCATGGCCGAGGCGCTCATGCTGGAGCTGGGCAAGCAGATCGGTCGCCAGCGCGCCCACGACGCCGTCTACGACGCCGCCCAGGCCTCGGTCACCGAGTCGCTTCCGTTCCGCGAGACGCTGGCCGCCGACCCCCACGTGAGCGCGGGGCTCACGCCGGCCCAGGTCGATGCCCTCCTCGATCCCGCGCGCTACGCGGGGCTCTGTCGCCAGTTCGCCGAGCGGGGCGCCGCCCGGGCGCGGGAGATCGCCGCGGCTCTCGCCGGTCGCGCCATTTCTTGACTTAGCCGGCGACGGTCCGTGACGTGCGCGCCGGTCGCCGCGCTCGCCGGAGCGCCGACGGTGGGCGGCGATACACCGCGCGGAAGGCGGCGTTGAAGCGCCGGATGCTGGCGAAGCCGGCGGCGAAGGCGATCGCCGACATCGGCAGCGCCGTCCCGTCGACCAGCGCCTTGGCCCGCTGCACCCGCCGGGTGGTCGCGACGGCGGTCGGCGAGGCGCCGGCGTGGCGCGCGAACAGCCGATGCAGATGCCGCGGCGTCATGCCGAGTGCATCCGCGAGATCGGCGACGGTCTTGCCCTCGTCGAGAAACCCGCGCTCGATGAGGCGCAGCGCGCGCGACACCGTCGCCGCCGCGCCCAGCCAGGCCGGCGTGCCCGGCGCGGTCTCCGGTCGGCAGCGCAGGCAGGGGCGGAAGCCGGCGCCCTCGGCGGCGGCGGCGGTGGGGAAGAAGACCACGTTGCGCGACCGGGCCGGCTTCACCGGGCAGGTGGGGCGGCAGTAGATGCGCGTGGTCAGCACACCGGTGAAGAACCGGCCGTCGAAGCGCGCGTCGCGCGCCAGTCGTGCGCGATCGCAGGTGCTCCGGTCGAGCGCGAGGGACGAAGCCGGCACGGTGCCTCGAGCCTAGCACGGGGAGCGCTCCCGCCCCGTCGCCGGCGGACGATGACGTCCGAAAGCGGCCAGATACCCGGCGGCGCCGCCGGTAGCCTGGTGAGCACGATGGGTGGACGGATCTTCTACGGCTGGCGTGTCGTGGCCGCCACCTTCACGATGGCCCTGTTCAGCTTCGGCCTCGGGTTCTACGGGATCACCGTCTACGTGGCGACGCTGCAGCGGTTGCACGGCTGGTCGGCGGCGGCGGTGTCGGCGCCGGTCACGGTGTACTACGTGGCCGGCGCGCTGCTGACGATGGCGATCGGACGCGTGTACGAGCGTCTCGGTCCCCGCGTGGTGGTGGCCGGCGGCAGCCTCGCGATGGCTGCCGGCGTCGTCACGCTGGGCCTGGTCACCCGGCCGTGGCATCTCTACCCGGCCTTCCTCGTGATGTCGGTGGGCTGGGGGGCCATGAGCGGCGCTGCCATCAACATCATCCTGGCGCCGTGGTGGGAGCGGCGCCGCGGGCTGGCCGTGAGCATCGCCTTCAACGGCGCCACCCTCGGCGGCATGCTCGTCGTGCCGGCGCTCGTCCTGCTCATCGCCCGGCTCGGCTTCGCCCGGGCCCTCGGCCTCGCGGTACTGGTCGCGCTCGTCGTGCTGCTGGTCCTGGCCGGCGCGGTCATGCGCCGGAGCCCGGCCGAGCTGGGGCTGGGGCCCGATGGCGACGCGTCCCGCATGCCGCGGCGGGAGCCGGCGGCCGCCGCGCTACCGGCCCCGCGCGGGGACGCGCTGCGCACGTGGCGCTTCTGGAGCGTGTCGGCGCCGTTCGCGCTCGGCCTCGCCGCCCAGGTTGGCGTCCTCACGCATCTGGTCGGGCTCGTGACGCCTGTCCTCGCGGCCAGCGACGCCGCCCGCGCCGTGAGCGCGACGACGGCGGCGGCGCTCGTCGGCCGCCTGGCGACCGGCCTCGTCGTCGATCGGGTGAGCCCGAGGATGGTCACGAGCCTCACGCTCGCCGCCCAGATCGTTGGCCTGGCCCTGCTGGGGCTGGCGGACTCGGCGGCGCGCGTCTACGCGGGGTGCGTGCTCTTCGGTCTGGGAGTCGGCAACCTGACGACGTTGCCGGGCCTCATCCTCGCCGCCGAATGGCCCCGCGAGCGGTTCGCCGCGCTCGTCAGCCTCGCGGTCGGGATCAACCAGGTCACCTTCGCCTTCGGACCCTCGCTCGTCGGCGTCGTGCGCGACCGGGCTGGCGGCTACGGGGCGGCGCTGGCCGCCTGCGCGGCGCTGCAGGCGGTGGCGGCCGTCATCGTCCTGCTCGGCCCCGGCCGCGTCCGGGAGTAGTATCGGCAGCAATCGGAGGCCTCGATGATCGTCGACATCCACGCGCACTACTTCCCGAAGGCGTACAACGATCTCCTGATGCGCATCGGCGGGCGCAGCCTGCCGGAGGCGGCGCGGCCGATCACGGCCCGACCGCTGCGCCACGACGACCCCTCTGGCATCGCCACTCGCCTGGAGCAGATGGACGATGCGGGGGTGCGGATGCAGGTGCTGTCGCCGGCGGCCAGTCCGCCCTATGCCGAGAAGGAAGCCGACGCCGTCGAGGCCGCGCGGCTCATCAACGACAGCTACGCCGAGCTGGCCGCCCGGTACCCGGGCCGGTTCTCGGCGGTGGTCTCGCTGCCGCTGCCCCACATCGACGCCTCGCTGCGTGAGATGGAGCGCGGGCTGGACCAGCTCGGCATGCTCGGGGTGTCAATGACCTGCTCGTGCTTCGATCGCTCCACCGCCGAGGCGGAGTTCGAGCCCCTCTACGCGGAGATGAACCGGCGGCGGACCGTGCTGAACTACCACCCGATCCAGAACGGCATCTGCTCGCCGCTGATCAACGACTACAAGTTCACCGTCTCGGTGGGGGCCTCGCTCGAGGACAGCGTCATCGTGCTCCACCTGATTGCTCGCTGTGTGCCCGAGCGCTACCCGGGGATCACGTACGTGATCCCCCACCTGGGCGGCATCATCCCGATGCAGCTGCAGCGCCTCGACAACCAGGCGCCGAGCCAGTACCGGGACCTGCCGGAGCGCCCGAGCGTGACGGCGCGCCGCTTCTACTACGACACCGTCGGCCATGGCTCCCCGGCGGCGCTGCTGTGCGCGTGGAAGGCGTTCGGCGCCGATCACCTGGTGGCGGGCAGCGACTACCCGGTCCTGCTCCCGTTCGAGACCTACCGGCAGACGTTTCACTACGTCCGGGAGGCGGGGCTGCCGGCCGCGGACGCCGAGCGGATCCTCGAGCACAACGCCCAGATCGTCCTGGGCCTCCCGCACTGATCTAGGGTGTTCCGCCCAGTCGCGCGCCCGAGGTCTTGTCGAACAGGTGGTGCCGCCTGAAGACGAGCCGGACGTGGTCGCCCGTGCGGGGGGCGTCCCCGCCGGTCGCCTTGGCGTGGATCTCGTGCTCGCCGGCGCGGATGGTGAGCAGCGTCGTCTGCCGGATCGGCAGGCTCAGGGTGTCGACGACCATCCCGCGGAGGCTGTCGCCGGGCGCGTCCGGCGCGACCTCGACGTCCTCCGGTCGCACGCCGACCCAGGCGTTGTCCGGCCACCCGCCGCCCGGCATGGCGCGGGCGTCCACGAGACTGATCGGCGGCGAACCGACGTCGAGGTTCAGGAATCCGGCCACGAAGACGTTCCGCGGCGTGTCGTAGATCTCCAGGGGCGTGCCCACCTGCTCGATGCGGCCCCGGTCCATCACCGCCACGAGGTCGGCCAGGATCAAGGCCTCGTGGTGGTCGTGGGTCACGTACACCGTGGTGATGTCGAACTGCCGGAGCAGCACCTTCAGGTTGACGCGGTACTTCTCGCGGAGCGCCTGGTCGAGGTTGGCGAAGGGCTCGTCGACCAGGAAGACGGTGGCGTCGCGGGTGATGCAGCGGCCGAGGGCGACACGCTGCTTCTCGCCGCCTGACAGCGTGGGCGGCATGCGGTCCAGCAGGTGAGCCAGCTCCACGCCCATCAGCTCGCTCGTGCGCTCGTACTTGGCCCGGGCCAGCGCGTCGAGGGCCGGCGTCTTCCTCCGGAACAGGAAATACGACAGCACGTTCGTGCGCGCGGTGAGGTGCGGGTAGAGCGCGTAGTTCTGGAAGACCATGCCGACGCGGCGGGCGCCGGGCTGCACGTCGCGCACGTCCACGTCGTCGTAGCGCACCTCGCCGGAGTCGGGCGGGATGAGCCCGGCGATGAGCTTGAGCAGCGTGGTCTTGCCGCATCCGCTCGGCCCCAGCACGACCATGGTCCGGCCATCGGGGACGCGCAGACTCAGGTTCTCGATGCGGAACGTCGCGGCGCCGGCGCGGGCGCCGTCGGTGAGGGTCTTGGAGACCTCGAAGAGATCGATGCGCGCCACGCGCCGCCCCGTCTGCGCTACACGGCGGTATAGCCGCCGTCGATGAGCAAGTCGCTGCCGGTCATGAAGGTCGAGGCCTCGCTGGCGAGGAACACGGCGGCCCGCGCGACCTCCTCGGGCTGGCCGAGCCGGCCGAGCAGATGCTTGGGCCCCAGCATCCGGCGCGCCTCGGCCATGTCCTTCCATCGCTGCAGCATCCGCCGGGTTTCGATGGCACCCGGCGACAGCGTGTTGGCGCGGATGCCCTGGGCTGCGTGGTCGGTGGCCAGCACCTTGGCCAGCTGGATCAGCGCGCCCTTGGTGGCGCAGTAAGCCGGGCGCCCGGCCGAGCCGACCCGGCCGAGCTGGGAGGCGATGAGGATCACGCTGCCGCCCCCGCGGGCGATCATCGCCGGCAGCGCCGCTTTGACCATCAGGAAGGCGCCGGTGAGGTTGATGCGGACCACGCGGTCCCAGGCCGCCTCGTCCATCTCGAGCACGGTGGCGGTGCGGTCGGCGTCGGCCGCCCCGTAGAGCAGCACGTCGAGGCCGCCAAGGCGCTCGACGGCGGCGGCGACGGCGGCGCGGCAGCTGGCGCCGTCGGTGACGTCGACGGCGACCGGCAGTGCCTTACCCCCGCCGGCGCCGATGTCGGCCGCCGTCTTCTGCGCGCCCGCCTCCTCGATGTCGGTGCAGGCCACCGCGGCCCCGGCGGCGGCGAAGGCCAGCGCGGTCGCCCGGCCGATGCCGTTGGCGGCGCCGACGACGAGCGCGATCTTGCCGGTCAGGCCGAACGCGGGATCGATCACTTGAGCTTGAGGTCCTCGAACGGCGCCGAGTAGGAGAACCCGGGGATGCGGCCGTCGCCGGCGTCGGCCACTCGCGGGCCCACGCCCCGATCCCACGAGAACTTCACGTCCTCGGCGGTGACCGGCTCGCCGTTGTGGAAGCGCACGCCTTTGCGGAGCACGAACGTGTACGAGAGGTGGTCCTTGGTCTCCGTCCACGACTCGGCCAGGCTGGGCGTGGTGAGGCCAGCCGGCATCGGCCGCACCATCGCGTCGTGCACCGCGTACATGACCATGAACGGCGTGCTGAACGCCTCCGTCTCGGCCGGATCCAGCCAGCGCGAGGCGAGGGTGACGTGCAGCGCCCAGCGCATCTCGCCGGCGGTCGGCTTGCCGGACTGGGCGAGGGCGACCGTGGGATGGACGAGGCCGATGGCGAGCAGGACGAGCGCGATCAGGACGAGCGGCACGACGGAGGGGAGGCGGTAGCGGTCGATCGACGATGGCATGCCGATCACCGTAGTCCGCCGGGCGCGGAAGGTCAACCGCGCCGGGTCCGGCTCAGCCGCGCCGGGAGCCCTCCGCGCGGCGGCCGACCAGCTCGGCGAGAACGTCGGCGAGATGCTCGGGCGCGACCGGCTTGGTGAGGTGGGCGTCGAAGCCGGCCTCCTGGGAACGCCGGCGATCGTCGGCCTGGCCGTACCCGGTGATCGCCACCAGGATCGGCTCGGGACCGCGCCGCGCGCGGATGCGCCGCGCGATCTCGTAGCCGTCCAGGCCGGGCAGCCCGATGTCGATGAGCACGACGCCGGGCCGCGTCGCCTCGGCGCGGGCCAGCCCCTCGGCGCCGTCGGCCGCCTCGTCCACGCGATGGCCCTCGTACTCGAGTACGGCGCGCAGGCTCTGGCGGGCGTCGGCATTGTCCTCGATGAGCAGCACGGACGTCGGGGCGGGGCGCCGGGAGGGCGCGGCGGCGGCGCCAACGACCGGCGCCCGGCCGAGCGGCAGCCGGATCGTGAACTCGCTGCCGCAGCCGGGGCCCTCGCTCCGGGCCTCCACGCGGCCGCCGTGGAGCTGCACGAGCCGCTGCACCAGCGTGAGACCAATGCCGAGGCCACCGGAGGTGTGGGCGAGGGACTGATCGCCCTGCACGAACAGCTCGAAGACACGCGGCAGCATGTCGGCGGCGATGCCGATGCCGGTGTCGCGGATGCGGAGCACCGCCTCGTCGCTCTCGGCGACGACGGCGACGCCGATCCGGCCGCCCGGTGGCGTGTACTTCGACGCGTTGTTGAGCAGGTTGACGACGATCTGCTCGAGGCGCGCGGGATCGGCGTCGACGTAGAGGGCCGTCGGCGGCAGCGCCACCGCCACCGCCTGTCGCCGCGCGTCGGTGAGCGGTCGCGTGGCCTCCAGCGCGTGGGCGAGGGCGTCGGCGACCGGCACGATGCCCCGGCGCAGCTCGATACGGTCGCGGGTGATGCGCGAGACGTCGAGCAGGTCGTCGAGCAGGCGGGCCAGGTTGCTGGCCTGGCGGGCGACGATCGTCGCCGACTGCTCGATGACGGCGGCCGGAGCATCGGGCCGCCGCAGCAGGGCGGCGGCGGCGACGATGGGCGCCAGGGGGTTGCGCAGCTCGTGGGCCAGCAGCGCCAGGAATTGGTCCTTGGCCCGGTTGGCCGCCTCCGCCTCGGCGCGCGCCACCTGCTCCCGGGCCAGGAGCTGCACGTTGCGCATCGCGATTGCCGCCTGGTCGGCGAAGGCCTGGAGGAGGTCCACGTCGGCCTGCGAGAAGGTGCGGATCTCGCGGTGGGCGGTCGAGATGGCGCCGATGATCTCGCCCTTGACCTGCATCGGCACGGCCAGGACGGCGTGGTGGCCGGCCCCGGCCAGGCCGCGCCGGAAGTCGGGGGTGAGCACGACGCTGGGCTCGTCGAGGACGTTCGAGGTCCACAGCGCCTGCCGCTCGGCGACCGCCCGCCCGACCAGTCCCACCCCCTGCGGAAGCCGGTATCCCGGCTTGAAGTTCTCGAGCCACTTGCCGGCGATGGCCACGCAGGTCAGCGAGCCGTCGGGCTCCAGCAGGCGGACTACCGAGGACTGCGCGTCGAAGAGCGGCAGGATGCTCTCGGCGATCCGCTCCGCCACCTCCGCCACGTCGAGCGACTCGCTCAGCGTCCGCGCCACCCGGGCCAGCTCGTCGGTGTGCCGGCGCGTGCGCTCCCGCTCTTCCTCGGCCCGCTTGAGGTCGGAGACATCGGTGACGTGGACGACGAAACCGTGCACGCGGCCGGCGGCGTCGACGTCGGGCACGTACGTCGCGCGCACCTGACGGGGGAGGCCGTCGCGGTAGGTCAGGGCGGCCTCGAAGGTGACGCGGCGGCCGGCGAGGGCGGCCCGTACGTGGGGCTCGATGACCGCGTACACCGTCTCGCCGAGAACGTCGCGGATGTGGCGGCCCGCCACGTCACGGGCCGGATAGCCGAACCACTCCTCGTAGGCGCTGTTGTTGAAGCGGTAGCGCTCGTCCGCGTCGACGTAGCCGATCAGGGCCGGCGCCGCCTCCACGATGAATTCGAGTCGCGAGTTGCTGTCCATCGAATGGCCGACCGCGGGCACCCGGGCCCGCGACCACCGTCGATCTTAGCGTCGGTCGCCAGGCAAGTCGACTTCTGCTTCAGCCCCGACCCTCAGCCACCCTTGGTGAGCGCGCAAGCCGGGCTAGCCGAGCAGGGCCGGGGCCAGCACCCGCAGATCGTCGAGCGCGCGGCCGGGCTCGGTCGCGATGGCCTGGATCGCCACGTGGTCGGCGCCGGCCGCGTGATGCGCGCGCACACGCTCGGCCACCGCGTCCACGTCGCCCCAGGCCACCAGCGCGTCGACCAGCCGGTCGCTGCCGCCGCCCGCGAGATCGGCGTCGGCGAAGCCCATCTCGCGGAAGTTGTTCACGTAGTTGGGCAGCGTCAGATAGAGAGCGAGATGGCGTCGCCCGGTGGCCCGGGCACTGGTGGCGTTTGTCTCCACGACCACCGCCTGCTCGGGGGCCAGCAGTGGCCCAGCGCCCAGCACCGCGCGCGCCCGAGCCGTGTGCTCGGGCGTGACGAGATAGGGATGGGCGCCATCGGTGCGCTCGCGGGCCAGCTCCAGCATCTGTCGGCGGAGCGCGGCCAGCACCAGCGGCAACGGCTCGGGCGGCGGCGGCGGCACGTACTTCGCGCGCTCCATCGCCTCGAGGTAGGCGCGCATCGCCGCCACCGGCTTGCCGTAGTCGTGACCCCGGGCCTGCACCAGCGGCAGGTGGCTGACTCCCAGGCCGAGCACGAAACGGCCGGGGTAGGCCTCGGCCAGCGTCAGGCTCGCGTTGTTCATGGCGGTGGGGTCGCGCGCGTAGATGTTGGCGATGCCCGTGGCCACGACGATGCGCTCGGTGGCGGCGAGCAGGACGGCGGCGTGCGCGAAGGCTTCCTTGTTGGTGGGCCCCTCGCCGAACCAGAGGGTGCCGTAGCCAAAGCGCTCGACCTCGGCCGCGGCCGGGCGCTCCTCG
The DNA here is from genome assembly GCA_963827505.1 of uncultured Candidatus Rokubacteria bacterium. Taxonomy (GTDB): domain Bacteria; phylum Methylomirabilota; class Methylomirabilia; order Rokubacteriales; family CSP1-6; genus AR5. Next base: position 1,851,802 of record CAWHBD010000003.1, read on the forward strand.
GCGGAGGAGCGCCCGGCCAGCGCGCCCCACACCCCCACTCGCCCCATCCGGCGCTTCAAGGCGTCGCGGTTCACGGTGGTCATGGCCCTATCGTAGAGCGGCGGTCCAGTCGCCGTGCGTCACGGCGCCGGCGGCCAGGCCGTCGGGTGGCGCCGAATTGCCGGGAAAGGTAGCATCCAGCCATGCCACCGATCCTCGTGAGTCTCCACATCCGCCTCGCTCTCGCCGCCGTCGCCGTGCTGATCGCCGCCGGCCCCGTCGCCGCCGCCCCCGAGGGCCAGGTCACCTGGGGCGTGCACACGACGCTGGTGCCGTCCTACTTCGATCCGGCCGAGACGACCATCGGCACGTCGTTCATGGTGCTCTACGGTATCCACGACGCGCTCGTGAAGCCGCTGCCGGGCAAGGGCGTGGCGCCGGCCCTGGCCGAGTCGTGGACCGCCTCACCCGACGGGCTCGTCTACGACTTCGTCCTGCGCAAGGGCGCCCGGTTCCACAACGGCGACCCGGTGACCGCCGACGACGCGAAGTTCTCGTTCGAGCGCTATCGAGGGATCCACGCGAAGACGCTGAAGGAGCGCGTGGCCGCCGTGGAGACGCCCGAGGCCGGTCGTGTGCGCATCCGCCTCAAGCAGCCGTGGCCGGACTTCATGACCTACTTCGGGACGGTGACGACCAGCGCGGCCTGGGTCGTGCCGCGCAAGTACGTCGAGAAGGTCGGCGAGGACGGCTTCAAGAAGGCGCCGATCGGCGCCGGGCCCTATCGCTTCGTGTCGTTCTCGCCGGGGATCGAGCTGGTGCTGGAGGCCTTCGACGGCTACTGGCGCAAGACGCCGGCGGTCAAGCGCCTGGTCATGCGCGTCATCCCCGATCCGTCCACGCGCCTGGTGGCCCTCAAGCGCGGCGAGGTCGACGTGATCTTCTCCGTGATCGGCGAGCTGGCCGACGAGCTGCGTCGCATGCCGGGCTACGGACTGAAGCCGGTCTATCCGTCGACGCACTGGCTGTCCTTCCCCGACCAGTGGGACGCGAAGTCGCCCTGGCACGACCGCCGTGTGCGGCTGGCCGCCAACCACGCGATCGACCGGCTGGCCATCGACCAGGTGCGCACCGGCGGGCTCTCCCGGATCACCGGCAGCATCGTGGCGGCGGCCAGCGACTTCTACTGGGCGCCGACGCCGTACGCCTTCGAGCCGGGGCGGGCCAGGAAGCTCCTGGCCGAGGCCGGCTACCCGAACGGGTTCGACGCCGGCGACTACTACTGCGACATGACCTCGGTCGACGCCGCCGAAACCGTCATGGGCTTCCTGCAGGCCGTCGGCATCCGCGCTCGCCTGCGCCCGCTGGAGCGCGCGGCCTTCAACAAGAGCCTGGCCGACCGGAAGCTCCGCAACCTGGTCCAGATCATTGCCGGGGTCGCCGGCAACGCGGCCACCCGGCTCGAGTCGTACCTGGCCTCGACCGGCACGTTCGCCGCCGGCGGCTCCCCCGACCTCGACGGCCTGCTCCAGGAGCAGGCGACGGAACGGGACCGGGCCAAGCGCGAGGCTATCTTGAAGACCGTGCAGCAGCTCGTGCACGAGCGCGCGATGTTCGCGCCGCTCTACGACCTGGCCTTCGTCAACGGCGTGGCGCCCCGCGTGGAGGAATCCGGCCTCGGCCTCATCGCCGGCTACGCGTTCTCGGCGCCCTACGAGGACGTGAAGCTCAAGGCCCGCTGAGCCGACTCCCACACCGCCAACCGGAGGACGAACGGGAATGCTGCCGACGCACGGACGCTACGAGTACTCCAGCATCACCTCGCGGCCCGACTACACCTGGCCGGGCGGGCGCCGGCTGGCCGTCTACCTCGCCCTCAACATCGAGGCGTTCGGCTTCGGCGTCGGCAAGGGCGCGGCCATCGCGCCCCCCGACCAGGCCCAGAGCCACAGCGTCTTCAGCTGGCGCGACTACGGCAACCGCGTCGGCATCTGGCGGCTGTTCGAGCTGCTCGACGAGCTGGGGATGCCGGCCGAGGCCCAGATGAACACCGCGGTCTACGAGGCGGCGCCCGACATCCCGGCCCGGCTGCGCGCGCGGGGCGACGAGATCCTGGGCCACGGCGTCACCAACTCCGACGAGCAGGGCCACCTGACCGAGGACCGCGAGCGCGCGCTCATCGGCGAGGTGACGGCGGCCATCGAGCGCCACGAGGGGGCCCGGCCGGTCGGCTGGATGAGCCCGTGGCTCTCCAACAGCCCGGTCACGATGGACCTGCTGCAGGAGGCCGGCTATCGCTACGTGATGGACTGGACGATGGACGATCAGCCGATCTGGCTGCGCACCCGCAAGGGCCGCATCCTCTCGGTGCCCTATCCGATCGAGGTCAACGACACCCGCGGCGTCATCTGGTACCACTACACCGCCGAGGAGTTCGCCGACATGATCGTCGATCAGTTCGACGAGATGCTGGCGCAGTCGGCGCGCCAGCCGCTGGTGTGCCCGATCTCGCTGCACCCCTTCGTGTTCGGCCGGCCCTATCGCATCCGAAGGCTGCGGCGGGCGCTGCAGCACATCCTCGAGCACCGCGACCGCGTGTGGCTCACGCGCCCACGCGACATCTGCGCCCACGTCGAATCGCTGCCGGCCGGCACCGTGCCGGGCAGCCGCTGAGGAGAGCACCCATGAAGATCGGCGCCGTCCTGCCCCAGACCGAGATCGGCAACGACCCGGCCGCCATCAAGGCGTACGCCGAGGCCGTCGAGGACATGGGCTTCACGCACGTGCTGGTCTTCGACCACGTGCTGGGCGCCAATCCCGAGCGCCCGGGCGGCTGGAAGGGGCCGTATACGTTCCGCCACGCCTTCCACGAGCCGTTCGTGCTGTTCGGGTTTCTGGCCGCCGCCACTCGCCGGCTCGAGCTGGTGACCGGCATCGTCATCCTGCCGCAGCGCCAGACCGCGCTCGTTGCCAAGCAGGCGGCCGCCGTCGACGTGCTGTCGGGCGGGCGGCTGCGCCTGGGCGTGGGCGTCGGCTGGAACCCGGTCGAGTTCGAGGCGCTCGGTGAGGACTTCACGAAGCGCGGTCGCCGCATCGAGGAGCAGGTCGAGGTGCTCCGCGCGCTGTGGACGCGCGAGCTGGTGACCTTCAAGGGGCGAGAGCACACGATCTCCGACGCCGGCCTCAATCCGCTCCCCGTGCAGCGGCCGATCCCGATCTGGATGGGCGGCGAGAGCGAGGTCGTGCAGCAGCGGATGGCCCGCCTGGCCGACGGCTGGATGCCGCACTTCCGCGCGGGGGCGGCGGGGCAAGCCGCCGTCGATCGCCTCCACGGTCTGGTCCGCGCGGCCGGGCGCGACCCGCAGGCGTTCGGGATCGAGGGGCGCATGGCGCTCGCGCAGATCCCCGAGGGCGAGTGGGGCAAGGAGCTGGAGGCGTGGAAGGCGATGCGCGGCATCAGCCATCTGTGCGTCCACACGGCGGGCATGGGGCTGGCCAAGCCCGCCGATCACGTCGAGATGCTGCGCCGCTTCCGTCAGACCGTCGGGCTGAAGTAGCGGGTCAGGCCTCGTACTCCTGTGTGACCTCGACGTCGACCTCGCCGTCGTCGTCGATGATCAGCGTGATCAGGTTCGGTCGGCAGCAGACCGTGCAGTCCTCGGTGAAGGTTTGCCGCCGGCCGGCGCTGGTGTCCACGAACACCTCGTTCTCCTCGCCGCAGAAGGCGCAGCCGTATTCCACGGTCTACCCGACCCGGTGGCGTTGCACGGCCGCCGTGTTCAGCTCGAGTCCCAGGCCGGGGCCGGCTGGGGCCACCAGCTCGCCCTGCTCGACCCGGGGCATGGCCGCCAGCAGGCCGGCCGAGCGGGGGACGTACTCGACCAGGTGCGCGTTGGGAATCGAGGCCAGCAGGTGCACCTGGATCTCCGGCACCACGTGGCCGCACACCGGCACCCGGTGCGCGTGGGCGAGGGCGGCGATCTTCCGCCACGGCGTCACGCCGCCGACCCGGGCGAGGTCGAGGATGAGCACGTCGACGGCGCGCGCGTCCAGCAAGGCGCGGAAGGCCTCGAGGTGATAGAGGTGCTCGCCGGCAGCCAGCGGCACCTGCAGCTGCTGTCGCAGGGCAGCCAGCCCGGCGAGGTCGAGGTGGTGGATCGGATCCTCGAGCCACGCGATGCCCGCCTCTTGCAGGGCGCGACCGCCGCGGCGCGCCTGGGCGGGCGTCCACGTCTCGTTGATGTCGACCATGATCCCGGCCTCCGGCCCGATGGCCTCCCGCACCGCGCGGACGCGCCGCACCTCTGCCTCCGGCGTCGCCTCCCGACCCAGCCGTAGCTTCACCGCGGGGAAGCCGGCGTCGATGTGACCCCGGGCGGAGGCGGCCAGCTCGGCCGGCGACAGGCTGTACCAGAGACCGTCGCTCGCGTACGTCGGCACCCGATCGCGATGGCCGCCGAGCAGGCGGTGCAGCGGCTGGCCGAGCGTCTTGCCGCCGGCGTCCCACACTGCGATGTCCAGCGGCGCCAGCGCGCAGTGCAGCAGGCCACCGGGGCCCGCCCAGTCGCCGCGCCGGGCCAGCCGGTCCCAGGCCGCCTCCGGCTCCAGCACGCTCATGCCGATCAGGTGCTCGCCCAGCTCGCGCGCGGCGTGCCCGATGGCGGCCATCAGATCCGGACGCGGGTAGACGATGTAGCCGATGCCCTCGACGCCGTCGGAGGTCCGGATGCGGGCCAGGACGTGCCAGTTCGCGTCGACCGTGCGGCCGGCTGCCAGGTACGGGCGCTCGACGGGGATCCGCACCACGTCCACGGCCACCTGCGTGATCTTCACCACCGCACCTCCGGGGAAGGAATCGCGCCCGCCGTCACTGTACCGCCGGCCGGCCGGCGGCGCGCGGCTCCGGGAAAGTTGACGCCACCACGGCGCCCGGCGCAGTATCGTCGCAATGCCGCCGGCGCCGACGCCGACTTCCCGTCGCACGCTGCTCGTCACCGGCGCCGCCGCCGCCGTCCTCCAGGCGCTTCCCGCCACGGCCCAGCCTCCCACCGCGCCGCTCTCGCTCGACGACGCCAGCCGTCTCAACGCCACGCCCATCGCGCGCCACTGGCGGCCGCCGGCCGTCACCGGCGATGCCTGGATCGCCGCGCTCCGCGCCGAGCTGAAAGCGGCGGTCGCCGAGGGACGGCCGGTCTCGATCGGCGCGGCCCGTCACTCGATGGGCGGGCAGGCCCTCGCTCGCGACGGGGTGGCGATGACCTTCGACGTGAAGGCAGCCGACGGCGGCTGGATCGTCCTCGACCGGGAGGCGAAGAGCTATCGCGTGGCCGCCGGCGCGCGCTGGCGGCAGGTGATCGGCGCGCTCGACGCCGCCGGCTTCTCGCCGGCGGTCATGCAGTCGAACCACGACTTCGGCGTCGCCGCGACGCTGTCGGTCAACGCCCACGGCTGGCCGGTGCCGTACGGGCCGTTCGGCTCGACCGTCAAGTCGTTCCGGCTGATGCTCGCCACCGGCGAGCTCGTCACCTGCTCGCCGTCCGAGAACGCCGAGCTGTTTGGCCTCGTGACGGGCGGCTATGGGCTCCTCGGTGTGATCGTCGATCTGGACGTGGCGATGGCCGGCAACGTCCTGCTCCGGCCCACCTACGAGCTGATGCCGGCCGCCCGGCTCGGCCCCCGCATGGTGCAGGTGATCGGCCGGGACGACGGGGTGCGGATGGCATACGGGCGGCTGGCGGTGGACGCCCAACGGTTCCTGCGTGAGGCGCTGCTGGTGACGCTGCGGCCGGAGACGGGCTCGCCGGCGGCGGCGACATCGGGCGGACTGATGGTGACGCTCTCGCGCGAGGTGTTCCGCGCGCAGATCGGCTCCGACGCCGCCAAGCGCGCGCGCTGGTACGCGGAGACCGTGGCCGGGCCCAAGGCCTCGTCCGGCATCGCCTCCCGCAACCGTCTGCTCAACGAGCCGGTGGCGAACCTGGCCGGGCGTGATCGCTCGCGCACGGACATCCTGCACGAGTACTTCCTGCCGGCCGAGGGGCTGGAGACCTTCCTGGCCTCGGCCCGCACGATCATCCCGGCCTCCCGACAGGATCTGCTCAACGTCACGCTGCGCTACGTCGCCGAGGACCGGACGAGCGTGCTCGCCTACGCGCCGGCCGCCCGGGTCGCCGCGGTACTGCTCTTCTCGCAGCGCACGACGCGCGCCGACGACGAGGACATGGCGGCGATGACCGGCCGGCTGATCGACGCCGCGCTGGAGGCGGGCGGCAGCTTCTACCTGCCGTACCGGCTGCACGCCTCGCGCGCGCAGGTGGCGCGCGCCTACCCCAGGCTGGAGGAGTTCGTCACGCGCAAGCGCCACCACGACCCGGGGCTGCTGTTCCGGAACACCATGTGGGACCGGTACTTCATCGCATGAACCCGCTGCGAATCATCGCCATCGTGTACGCCGTGCTGTTCGCGGGCGTCACGAGCCTCAACTACATCCCGGGGTTGACCGACGCCCAGGGCCGCACCTTCGGCCTGTTCGCGCTGGACATCTTCGACGACGCGCTGCACGCGGCCTCCGGGCTGTGGGCCGCGCTGGCGGCGTGGCGCTCGACCCGCGCGACCGTCATCTACTTCCGGTGGTTCGGCACCCTCTACTGCCTCGACGGCCTGCTCGGCCTGGCCACCGGCTCCGGCTATCTCGATCTGGGCATCGTCCTGCACGGCGTCCTCGATCTGCCCTTCGTGACCCGCGTCCTGATGAACCTGCCCCACATCGCGATCGGCGGCTTCGCGGCTTTCACCGGGTTCGTGCTCGCCCGCCGCTGGGACCCCGCCGCCGCCGAGCGCCGCTGACATGCTGCGCTGGGCGAAGCGGGCCGTGCTCGGCCTCGTCGTGCTCGCCGTGGTCGTGTCGGCCCCCATCGTGTGGATCGAGGGCTTCTGCACGGCGGCACGCGATCCGGCCGCCCGCCCACCCGCGCCGCTGGTGAACGATCCGGGCTACGCGCGCCGCGAGTCCGACAGCTACCTGTCCTTCCCCGAGTGGCACATCGTCTACGCCTACGAGGACCTCGCCGGCGTCCTGCGCGGCGGCGACGAGAGCGACTTCGCCTACGGCCGCCAGATCACCGGCTTCTGGCGCAGCCTGTGCGGGCTCACCCGCGTCGTCACCGCGCGCAGCGACGTGGCCTTCGACACCAAGGTGATGCTCTACACGATCGGGTGGAGCTTCACCGCCGAGCTGGGGATCCAGGGCGCCTACGAGAAGACTGGTGGCCGGTTGTTCGAGTGGCTGCGGGGGCCCGGCAAGACGCCGGAGGACGAGTTCGCCGCCAAGGACATGCAGGCCTACGCGGCGTTCCTGCGCCAGACGCCGTGGTACGAGTACCCGTTCGCCTCGCGACTGGCGGCCTTCTGGCGGGAGACGCCGCTGGGGGGACCGCACCAGCCGCGCAAGATCGAGCGGCGCGGCGTCGTCACGCTGGAGTACGGCACCAAGGCCGTATACGGCGCGGTCATCGGCTACGCCTCGGCGACCGCGCTGGGCGCCGCCGATCTGGAGATCTCCACGGTCGTCGTCGGCGTGCAGCCGGGCGACGTCGCCCACGATGCGCGAGTCACGATCGTGCGCGAGCTGGGGGGCGGCCGCACGCTGATCCGCACGCCGCGCTATCAGGCGTATACGGATCTGGTGATCGCGCTGGCCCGCCGCGGCCGTGACGTGGCCGAGATCGCCGGCAACCGGCGGATCCTGATCTCGGTGCTGGTGCCGAAGGGGCCGCTGCCGGCGCTGCCCGGCGCCACCCCGCTCTTCGAGGCGCCCATCCAGTCGCGCCCCGACCGCCGCCGGGTCGGCCTCGACGTCACCGTCCCCCAGCTCGCCGCCACCATCCGCGCTCTGGAGAGCGCCGGCGCTTCGGTCGAGCACATCTATGACTATTGATGCCTACGCTTTCTCGCAGAGCATCTTGATCGTCCCGAGGCCCTGCTTGTAATCCGCGAGAACTGCGTTGGTCATTTCTCGCGGCGGCTGGGGGCTGGACAGCCACTTCGCGTGGAACTGCAGGAACGTTCTTCGCTCGCCCAGACGCTTCAGGATGAACGAAGCCCGAGCCGGCAAGTCCTTTTCCAGGATCCTTCCTTCCTCGACATACGTGATTTCGTCGTCCCCGATATCGCTCTTGACCGCGACCCACTCGACGGTCAGGCCGTGGAAGATGCAGGTGTGCCGCATACCGATCCGCTCCGTGGTCGGCGGCCGGTCGAGGCGCTCGACGGCCGACAGCCATCGGGTTCGCTGGTCGAGGTCGATCACCAGCTGATAGACCTCGAGCATCGGCGCATCGATCTCCACCGCCACCGAGTCGTCCCCGAGCTCGACCACGGGGCTGATGCGCGGGGGGGGATCCGCGATGGTGTTTCTGACCCCGGCGAGGGGGGCGTACTGATACTCGATCGTCCCGATTGCCGGGTACTCATCGCTCGATCGCTGCCACGCGAGAGCGCCCGGGGATTCCTTGAGGCTCGAGAAATCGAAACAGGTGGGCGTTGCGAGAATGTACTCGTCTGACGCGATCCGGTTCTTCATCAAGCGGTGGGCGACAACCATGTCGAGTCCCGAGCACTTCGTGAACTGCATGACCTTGATTTCCTGGACCACGCCGTGATGGGCGATGAACTTCAGGGTCAAGTTCGACGCCGTCTTGCAAGCGCCGCAATGGCATATCGAGTCCCGCTCGATGATCTTGAGCTGCGTGTGGAAGCTTTCGAACATGCTCAGGCACTGCCGGATGAGGGCGGTGCCTTCGATCGGCTGGCCCTTGCGATAGAGCAGGAGTGCGTCGCCTTCGACCTCGGAGAGGACGAATTCGCCGCTGTTAGCCGCAAGGATCGCCTCCAGCAACTCGTTGATGATGTGGGAGCTGTGGACGAGCTCGGTCTTGGTCAGAAACTCCGTATAGCCGCTGATATCTGGAATCAGGATCGTTGCGCTTTCAGCCATGGGCCGTCATTTCTCCAGGGTCATTGGGCGAGCGATTCGGCGATCAAGCCATCATGACCAATCCGCCACTCTTCGAGTCCGCTGGTCCGAACCCGCGTGTCTGTGCCGCCGGGTCCCCTGTTGGTGTCTTCAAGGGCCCACGGGCCAGGCGATCATGACCCTGCGCGGTCCCCGCAATCGCGCGTCGGCCGATGAGGGCGCAGCGCTCAGAGCGAGAGAATGCGCTCGCTGACGATGTACCGCTTGTTGGAGGTGTAGGGACGCACCTCGGGCTTCCAGCGGCCGATGTCGGAGGTGTCGTTCCACAGCTTGGACATCGGCAGGGTCGTGTTCTCGACCTCGTAGGCGCACAGGTAGCGGGGCTCGCCGGCGGCCTCGGTGCGATAGCGCACGGCGTTGACCGACCCCGGGAGCTTCATGAGCAGCGGCAAGTGCTCGGTGTCGTACAGCTCGTTGAACAGCGCCTCGCGGTGGCGCTCGATGTCCATCATGACCCAGAAGACGTACGGGGTCTTGCCGGTGAGCGAGGCGGCGCCGCCCACCCATTCGTACTTCGTCAGGTGGCGGTTCATCGTGTGGGGGCGGATCTGGCCGGGCCACCGCCCGGCCTCGCCGGCCGCCTTCCACGCGGGCGTGTCGAGGACCGCGAGACTATCCAGCTCGTAGGCCGCCAGATAGCGCGAGTCGGTCGGCGACGGCTGGCGGTAGCGAGCGGCCCGCTGCACGCCGGGCACCGACCGGAGGTTGGGCACGTGCTCGCGGTCGTAGACCTCGTTGAACGTCGCCTCGTGGTCGTGGGCGACGTCCATCCGGACGAGGAACAGCGCGTGGGTGGCCATGGGCTTACCGGTGCGTCCCGGCGGCTTCCATCACCCGGGCGCCGGCCTTCTTCGACGGGCCGATGAACTCCACCATGTTGCCGTCGGGATCCTTCACGAAGACCTGGCGCAGGCCGGTGGGACCGGAGAAGACGTCGCGGCAGACGAGCCCCAGCGTCTCGATCCGCTCGGCGGTGGCGTCGCAGTCGTCGGTCCACAGCGCGAAGTGCGGGTAGCGGGCCTCGATCCGCTCGCGCTCGACGGCCGGGCGCACGAGCTGGTCGTTCAGGATGATGTGCAGCTGCAGGTCGCCGCCCAGGCTGTACCAGATGCCCGGGAAGTTGAAGGCCGGCCGCGCGATCTCCTGGAACCCCAGCGTGTCCGAGTAGAACTCGCGGGCCTTGGCGACGTCGGTGACGGTGATGCTGACGTGGGTGAACTGCTTGAACAGGCTCATGGGTCCCCTCCCGGCGGTCGGCTCGAGTGGTCCAAACGTATCACGGGCGGGCCGTGCCTTGACAAGGACGCGGGAACGCCAACATGCTCTCGGCATGAGACCAGTCCGCTTCGTTCGCCGCCTCGTTCTCGTCCCGCTCGCCGTCGCCGTGCTCTCCCTGGCCGGGGCCGCTGTCGTCGTCGCCGCGCCCGAGGGCACGCTGACCATCGCCATGCACTTCACTCCCGTCACCCGCTGGCTCGATCCCGCCGAGGGGGAGAGCACGATCACGCCTTACCTGCTGCTCTACACTCTGCACGACGCGCTGCTCAAGCCCATGCCCGGCGTCGGCTCCGGCCCCAGCCTGGCCGAGTCGTGGTCCATGGGCAAGGACATGCAGAGCGCGGACTTCACGCTGCGAGCGAACGCGAAGTTCCACAACGGGGAGCCGGTGACCGCCGACGACGTGAAGTTCTCCTTCGAGCGCTACCGCGGCGGTGCCGCCAAGGTCCTCAAAGACGGCGTCAAGGAGATCCAGACGCCCGCCCCCAACCGCGTGCGCTTCGTCTTCAAGGAGCCGTGGCCTGATTTTCCCGCCTTCTACGGCACCTTCGTCGCCAGTGCCGGCTGGGTGGTGCCGCGGAAGTACATCGAGCGAGTGGGCGAGGAGGGCTTCCGCAAGGCGCCCATCGGGGCCGGCCCGTACAAGTTCGTGAGCCTCAACCCCGGCGTCGAGCTGGTGGTCGAGGCCTTCGAGGGCTACTGGCGCAAGGCGCCCTCCATCAAGCGGATCGTCTTCCGCAGCCTGCCCGACGAGACGACGCGCGCGGCCGCGCTCAAGAGCGGCGAGGTCGACCTCGCCATGCTGCTGACCGGGCCCACCGCCCAGGACATCAAGCGGACGACCGGCATGCGGCTGGTGGCGCCGCTGCTGGGCGTGTTCTGGCTGGACTTCCCGGATCAGTGGAACCCGAAGTCGCCGTGGGCCGACCGGCGGGTGCGGCAGGCGGCCAGCCTCGCCATCGATCGGCGGGCGCTCAACGAGGCCGAGACCATCGGCCTGTCGCGACCGGTCGGCAGCACGGTCCCGGCCTCCTTCGAGTTCGCGCTGCCCTTCGAGCCGCCGCCCTTCGACCCCGCGCGGGCCAAGAAGCTGCTGGCCGAGGCCGGCTACCCGAACGGCTTCGACGCCGGCGAGCTGTCGCCGTTCCCGCCCTACAACGCGATGGGCGAGACGATCCAGGGCTGGCTGCAGGCGGTCGGCATCCGCACGCGCATGCGGGCGATGGAGCGCGGCGCCTTCATGACCGCCTGGCGCGAGAAGAAGCTCACGGGCGTGGTACTGACGATCAGCGGCGTGTCCGGCAACGCGGCCACTCGCCTCGAGTCGTTCGTGACCAAGAACGGCGCCTTCGCCTACGGGGCGCTGCCCGAGGTGGACGACCTGTTCCAACGCCAGGCCAAGGAGCTCGACCGCAAGAAGCGCGAGGCGCTGCTGCACCAGATCCAGAAGATCCTGCACGAGCAGGTCGTGCAGGCGCCGGTCTATCACCTGGGCTTCCCGATCGGAGTGGGGCCGCGCGTGGACGACATCATGGCCACGGCCATCCCCGGCTTCTACATGTCGCCCTACGAGGACCTCAAGCTGCGACGGCCGCAATGAAGGTCACCGGGCTCGAGACCTACCTGCTGTCGGCGCCGCTGCCGCAGCCAGTGCGCACGTCGACGTCCACGATCGCCCGCGTGAGCGAGGTCGTCGTACGGCTCACGACCGACACCGGGCTGGTCGGGGTGGGCGAGGGCCACGGGCCCTTCCTGTTCCAGGCCGGCGCCGACGGCCTGCGCACGGTGAACGACATCTTGCGGGCCATCACGCCGCTCGTCGTCGGCGCCGACCCGTTCGAGGCCGAGCGCGTCTGGCAGGACCTGTTCGCCCTCACCTACACGAGCGTGCGCGGCATCCCGACCCTGGCCAAGCAGCAGCGGCCGCTGGTGACGGCGATGAGCGCCATCGACATCGCGCTGTGGGACCTCAAGGGTAAGGCGATCGGCCGCCCCGTTCACGCGCTGCTGGGCGGCGCCCTGCGCGCGCGCGTGCCCGCCTACGTGACGGGCTTCTACTACCGCGACGGCGAGACGCCCGACGATCTCGTGCGCGAGGCCGCCATGTACCTGGAGGCCGGCTACCGGACGGTGAAGGTGAAGGTCGCCGGGCTGTCGCCCGAGGCCGACGCCGAGCGGGTGGGGCGGATCCGCAAGGCGGTCGGCCGGGACGTCGCCATCATGCTCGACGCCAACCAGGGGTGGAACCTCCCGACGGCGGTGCGGGCGGCCGCGCTGTGCGCGCCCCACGACATCTTCTGGCTCGAGGACCCGATGCCCTGGTACGACGAGCGGCGCACGCTGGAGCGGCTGAAGGCCGCGACCGACATCCCGATCGCCGCCGGCGAGACGGAGTACAGCCCCTTCGGCCTGCGCACGATGCTGGCCGAGGGGCTGGTCGACTACCTGATCATCGACTCGACGTGGGCGGGCGGGTTGACGACGTGGCGCAAGGCGGCGGTGATGGCCGAGCTCTACCAGATCCCGCTGGCCGCCCACCACGACCCGCAGATCCACGTCCACGCGGTGGCGGCGAGTCCGACCGGCTTCATCCTGGAGTCGTTCGCCGACCCGACGCGCGATCCGCTGTGGTTCGAGCTGTTCCGCGAGCGCCCGGCCATCGTGAACGGCTTCATGGCGGTGCCGGAGGCGCCGGGGCTGGGGCTGGAGCTGCGCGAGGAGACACTCGAGAAGTACGGCGTGAAGCTCGGCTGACGCCGATGATCACCACCGCCGACGTCGTCGTGGTCGGTTCCGGCGCCTTCGGCGCCAGCGCGGCCTACCATCTGGCCCGGCGCGGCGCTCGGGTGGTGGTGCTCGAGCGGGCTGCCCTGGCCTCGCAAACTTCGCCGCGCGCCGCCGGGCTGTCCAGCCAGGTGCGGGCCACCCCGGCCCTCACGAAGCTCGCCCAGCGCGCCGTCGCCAAGCTCGTGTCGTTCTCGGCCGACACCGGCCAGCCGCTGCGCTTCACTCAGAGCGGCGCCCTCAAGATCGCCCGCACCGAGCGCGACGCCGAACAACTCGACCGGGAGGTCGCGCGCGGCGCCGCCGCCGGTGTTCCGATCGAGCTGGTGAGCGTGGCCGAGGCCCGCCGGCGGCTGCCGATCCTGGGCGAGCGCGGCATCGTGGCCGTCACCTGGAGCCCGACCGACTGCAACGTGGAGCCGTCCGAGCTGCCGATCGGCTACTGCCGCGCCGCCGAGAAGCTCGGCGCGGTGCTGCGGTCTCACACGCCCGCCACCGGCTTCGTCATCGGGTCCGGGGGCGTGGAGGGAGTCCGCACGCCGGGCGGGACCATCGCGACCCGGGCCGTCGTCGACGCCGCCGGCGCCTGGGCGCGGCTGCTCGCCACCGCGCTCGGCGGCGCGCTGCCCGTGGTGCCGACGCGCCATCAGCTGCTGATCACCGAGCCGATCGCCGGCGTCGGCCCCGAGTTCCCCATCGCCCGCGTGATCGACGCCAACGTCTACGTGCGCCACGAGCGCGGTGGGCTGATGCTGGGTGGCTACGAGAGCGATCCGCTCCAGCCCGACCTGGCCGCGCTGGGGCCGTCGTTCGAGATGGCCGACCTGCCGCTCGATGTCGAGGTGCTGTGGCGCCTGGCTCGCAGCGTGCGCGAGCAGTTTCCGATCTTCCAGGACCCCGCGATCCGTGTCGCCGAGCACCGCGGCGGACTTCCGACCCTGACGACCGACGACCGCTACCTGGCGGGGCCGCTGCCCGGCGTGGCCGGCGCCTGGGTGATGAGCGGCTGCTGCGTGGGAGGTCTCAGCGTCGCCCCGGCGCTGGGCGAGGCGATGGCCGAGTGGGTCCTCGACGGCGCCCCCACGCTCGACCTCACGGAGATCGCTCCGGCCCGCTTCGCCGGCCGCGACCTCGAGGAGACCGGGCTCCGCGAGCGCTGCCGCCAGGCCTACGCCGGCCACTACCGGAGCTGAGTTGACCGCGCGGTGGTTGTCGGGTTACGAGGCGGCGGGAGCTAGCGCGGCGGCGGTGCGGTTGCGGCGCTGCGCGACCAGGCGGCTCACGATCCAGGCCACGACGGCGCCGATCAGCACGGCCTGGGCCGCGACGCTGACCACCCGAAGGCCCTGCTGGAGCACCTCCAGCCGCACGCCGCTGCCGTAGCCGATCAGGATGAACACGCCGGCCCACACGAAGCAGCCCAGCGCGTCGAGGGCCAGGAAGCGCGGGAAGGGCATGCGCGTGAAGCCGGCCAGCGGGGCCAGCAGCACGCGAGCGCCGATGACGAAGCGGCCGAAGACGACACTGACGCGGCCGGGCCGGAAGCGGGGCTTGGCGCCCACGCGGGCCAGCACCTTGGCGCCGCCGACACGCCCGAGCCAGTAGCCGAGGCTGTCGCCGGCCAGAGCGGCGGTAGCCGCGACGGCCAAGCCGAGCAGGGGATCGAGGTGACCGTCCTTGGCGACCACGCCGAAGGCCAGGAGAAGGAGCTCGCCGGGGATGGGCAGGCCCGCGTTGTCCAGCAGGATCGCCGTGAAGACGATCCAGTAGCCATACGCGATGAAGAGTCCCATCAGCAGTTCGGCGGTCAACGTCACGTTCGTGATCTCCTTCTGGCCGTGCTCTGTAGCACTGCCCGTACCAATTTTCGGACGCGCCGTAAGTCTTTGCCGATATGGTGATCTTGGCGCCGCCCGAGGTGGTCGTTGGGCGGGCTGCCCGGTTACTCACCACCCCGGCTGGACGGATCTCTACCAGCGCTAAGTTCGCGTAGGTGTGGGGCAACCGGTTGGAAGCCGCGCAGGCCGAGGTACGCCCGAGGTCGGGCGCAAAGCGTGCGCGCCTGAATTTGTTGCGGCCACCGGAGGGCTCTGTTAGTGTCGGCGCCGTTGCAAGCGCCCGGGGGGCTCGCACGGACCCAGGGAAGGTGGTGAACGAGGGAGGCCTACGGAGCGTTGACCCGTCAGATCCTGATCATTGCCCTCACGTCGTTCGTCCTCACGCAGCTCGCCAGCTTCGCCACGTCCATATACCTGCACCGCACGCTCGCGCACCACGCGCTGTCCCTGCGGCTGCCGGTGGCCCTGATGTTCCGGACGATCCTGTGGCTGCTCACCGGGCAGAGCCAGCAGCAGTGGGTGGCCGTGCACCGCAAGCACCACACCTTCACCGACCGGGAGGGCGATCCCCACAGCCCCAGGCTCCTGGGTTTCTGGCGCGTGCAGCTGTGGAACGTCTACTACTACATCCGCGAGGCGCGGCAGCAGCAGATCGTGGATACCTTCGCTCCCGATCTCGCCCCCGACTGGTGGGAGCGGCACGTGTTCTCCCGCGGGTACACGGGCCTCGGCATCGGCACGGCGGCGGTGGCGCTGACCCTCGGCTGGTGGCAGGGTGTGGTGGCCATGCTCGGCCACGGCGTCCTGTTCGTCTTCGTGGTGGCGCCCCTGATCAACGGGCTGGGCCACTGGCGCGGCGCCCAGAACTTCGGCAACACCGCCTACAACTCCCGGGGCCTGGCCTGGGTGACCGCCGGCGAGAGCCTGCACAACAACCACCACGCCTTCCCGCGCTCGCCGAAGTTCAGCCTGCGGCGCTCGGAGCTGGACCCCTCGTGGATCGCCATTCGCGCGCTGGCCGCCCTGCGTCTGGTCGACGTCGTGGCGCCGCCGATGAAGGCTCGCTCCGCGCGCTGAGCCCCCGATGGCCGCCGACCCGCTCGAACTGACCCTCGAGCTGTCTGCCCGCGCGCGCTTCGACGTGGTCGAGATGCGGTCGCGCCTGTCGACCGAGCACGGCGACGCGCTGGCCGAGTATCCGCACTGCCTGTACTGGTCGGCCCACACCACCGCCGGCTTCCTCGATCGGCGCCTGACCGGGCGCCTGGCCCCCGAGCTGGTCTCGAGCTACATCGAGACGCTGCGCCGGATCTTCCCGGAGGGCGCCGGCTACGCGCACGACTCGCTGGACCATCGCGAGGACCTCGACGCCGCCCAGCGCGCCGTGGAGCCGCGCAACGGCGACTCGCACCTGGTCTTCATCGCCGGCGGCCTGCGGCCGTGCGTGACGCATCCCAACCGGGCCGGCGAGCTGGTCTGCTTCGTCGACCTGGACGGCGTCAACGACGGACGGTCGCGCCGGCGCCTGACCCGGGTGATCGGCTTTCACCGCGAGGCGGTGGTGGCCCAGACGCGGCTGCAGGTCCCACTGTCCGGCCACCCCATCGAGTCGATCAACCTCAAGGATCCGCGACTCGGCGTGTGGGCACAGCTCTCGGAGTTCGTGGCGGGGGCCGACGTCGGCAAGGGCCGGTTGCACATCGCGCTGGGGCGGGGCGAGCGGGACTCCGCGCTGACGATCAACGAGTTCGAGACGCTCCTGATGAAGTACGACCTGGCCTCCGTGCTGCGCAACCCCCTGCGGTTCATGACCGAGGAATACCGCAACACCCTGGCCAACCCGCGCGCGGTGGCCGGCCGCGCGCTCGGCTACGCCAAGTACGACCTCGTCCGCGTGCTGAACTCCGGTCTCGACACGCTCGGGCTGCACGGCTCCTTCCTGGAATCGCTGCTGGCCCGCACGCTGGCGGTGCCGGCCGGGCGCATGCTGCGCATCCGCCGGTCGATCAACATGCTGGTGGCCCCCGACCGCGACGGGCGCCTTGGCCCGGTCGAGGGCGTGTACCAGAGCCCCATCCTCATCCAGTGGCAACGGGCCGCCCGCCCGGTCCGCGTGCTCGACGTCACCCTGACCCGCCTGGAGTGATCAGAAGGTAGCGTCCAGCACCACCTCACCGGTGACGCCGACCTGGTAGGCCGAGACGCGGCGCTCGAAGAAGTTCGTCAGCTCCTGCACGTCCTGCAGGTCCATGAAGGCGAACGGGTTCTTCGCGCCGTAGCGCTTCGGCAGCCCGAGCGTCGCGAGGCGCTGGTCGGCGCAGAACTCGAGGTACTGGCGCATGTCGCGGCACCGAGAGGCCGGCGACGCCGCCGCCGAGCAGGTCCTCGGCGAACTGCGTCTCGCAGTCGATCGCCTCCTCCATCATCGCGTAGACCGCCGCGCTCGAGCTCGGCGTCGAAGAGCTCGGGCTCCTCGCGGCGCACCGTCTCGCACGACCTCGAAGGCGAAGGCCATGTGGGCGCTCTCGTCGCGGAACACCCAGTTGGTGCCGGCCGCCAGCCCGTGCAGCAGCCCTCGCGAGCGCAGGAAGTAGACGTAGGCGAAGGCGCCGAAGAAGAACAGCCCCTCGATGCAGGCCGCGAAGCAGATCAGGTTGAGCAGGAACTGCCGCCGGTCGTCCCGCGTGTCGAGCTCGGTCGAGCTCGCTGGATCGAGTCGAGCCAGCGCATGCAGAACTCGGCCTTCGCCGGATCGAGGGGATGTTCTCGATCGCGGCGAAGGCCCGGTACCGCTCCTCCGGGTCGGGCACGTAGGTGTCGAGCAGCGTCAGGTAGAACTGCACGTGCAGCGCCTCCTCGTAGAGCTGGCGCGAGAGGTACATGCGCGCCTCGGGCGCGTTGATGTGCTTGTAGAGGTTGAGCACCAGGTTGTTCGCGACGATGGAGTCGCCGGTCGCGAAGAAGGCGACCAGCCGCTGGACCAGGTGGCGCTCGGCGTCGGTCATCTTCGACGTGCAGGTCGCCGACGTCGGTCGAGAAGTCGACCTCCTCGACCGTCCAGGTGTTCTTGATCGCGGCCCGGTACATCTCGAAGAAGGCCGGATAGGCCATCGGCCGCAGCGTCAGGCACAGGCCGGGGTCGAGCAGGCGGCGCGGGGCGGGTGACGTGTGCTCACTGGCAGGCCTCGCAGGTCTCGGGTTCTCGAGCGAGCAGGCCACGGCGCCGCGTCGATGGCGGCGGCATGGTCGGCGCGGCGTCGTGCAGTCGTCGCACCGTGGCCTTGGCGATGCGCGTCGCCGGGCGCGAGCGCAGGTAGTAGGTCGTCTTCAGGCCCTTCTTCCAGGCGTAGAAGTACATGCGACGAGAGCTGGCCGATGTTCGGGCTCTCGATGAACAGGTTGAGCGACTGGCTCTGGTCGATGAAGGCGCCGCGGTCCGCCGCCATGTCGATCAGCGAGCGCATCGGCAGCTCCCAGGCCGTGCGGTAGACGTCGCGCAGCGTCCTCCGGCAGCTCCGTCGATGCCCTGCACCGAGCCCTCGGCCAGCTTGAGGCGGTCGCGCGTCGTCTCCGTCCACAGGCCCAGCGCCTTCAGCTCGGCGACCAGGTAGCGGTTGACCTGGAGGAAGTCGCCCGAGAGCGTCTCGCGCTTGAAGAGGTTGGAGACCTGCGGCTCGATGCACTCGTAGCAGCCGGCGATCGAGGCGATGGTCGCCGTCGGCGCAATGGCGATGAGCAGCGAGTTGCGCAGGCCGTGCGCGCTTGATCCGCTCCCGCAGGGCGTCCCAGCGCGCCGCGGTCGCGTCGGGCTCGACGCCCCAGGCGTCGAACTGCAGCTCGCCCCGCGCCGCCCGCGTCTCGGCGAAGGCCGGGTGGCGTCCCTTCTCCACCGCCAGCTCGCACGAGGCCGACAGCGCGTGGAAGTAGACCTCCTCGGAGATGCGCCGCGAGAGCTGCGCGCGCCTCGGGCGCGTCGAACGGCAGGCGCAGCTGGAAGAAGACATCCTGCAGGCCCATGAGCCCGAGGCCGACCGGCCGCCAGCGGAGGTTCGAGGCCTGCGCCGACCGATCGGGTAGAAGTTGAGGTCGATGACGCGGTCGAGCTGGCGCACGGCGATCGCGCACGGTGCGCGCGAGCTTGTCGAAGTCGAACGTCACGCGTGCCGTCCGGCGTCCGACGACGTGTGGCGCGCCAGGTTGATCGAGCCGAGGTTGCAGACCGCCGTCTCGCCGTCGACGTGACCTCGAGGATCTCGGTGCAGAGGTTGGAGAGGTGGACGACGTGTGCCCGGCATCGCCGTCTGGTTGCAGGCGCGGTTGCGACTTGTCCTTGAAGGTCATCCAGCCGTTGCCGGTCTGGGCCAGCGTGCGCATCATGCGCGCGTAGAGGTCGCGCGCCTTATCGTCCTGCACCGCCAGGCCCCGCGCCTCCGCCTCCGCGTAGGCCGCCTCGAACGCGTCGCCGTAGAGGTCGGGCAGGTCGGGCACGGCCTTCGGGTCGAAGAGGCTCCAGTCGCCGTCTGCCTCGACGCGCTGCATGAAGAGGTCGGGCATCCAGTTGCGCGAGGTTGAGGTTGTGGGTGCGGCGCGCCTCGTCGCCGGTGTTGTCGCGCAGCTCGAGGAACTCCTCGATGTCGGCGTGCCACGGCTCGAGGTAGACGCAGGCGGCGCCCTTGCGCTTGCCGCCCTGGTTCACCGCCGCCACCGAGGCGTCGAGCGTCTTCAGCCACGGCACGATGCCGTTCGAGTGGCCGTTGGTGCCCTGCGATCAGCGAGCCGCGCGAGCGCACGCGGTGGTAGGCGAGGCCGATGCCGCCGGAGAACTTCGAGAGCATGGCGACGTCGGTGTAGCGCTGCGTAGATGCCTCCAGGCTCGTCCTCGCGGCGAGTCGAGCAGGAAGCAGCTCGAGAGCTGCTCGTGGCGCGTGCCGGCGTTGAACAGCGTCGGCGAGCTGGGCATGTACTCGAGCGTCGAGAACAGCCGGTAGAGCTCGAGCGCCTCGGGCACCGTCTCGCCGAGGGCGCAGGCGATGCGCAGGAAGAACTGCTGCGGCGTCTCGATCACCAGGCGCGTCTGCGGGTGCTTGAGCAGGTAGCGGTCGTAGAGCGTGCGCAGGCCGAAGTACTCGAACTCGCTGGTCGCGCTCGGGCACGATGGCGTCGTTGAGCTTGCGCGCGTTGCGCGGCGACGAAGCTCGCCAGGCGCTCGTTGACCAGGCCGAGGCTGGTGGCCCGTCGCGATCGACTGCGAGAAGGCGTGGATCTCCTGGTTGCGCACTTCCTTGTCGATGTAGGTCGCGAGCAGCCGCGCCGCGAGCTTGCGCGTACTGCGGCTCCTCGGCGATCAGCGACGCCGCCGTCTGGATCGAGAGCTGGTCCAGCTCGCGCGTCGTGGCGCCGTCGTAGAGGCCGCTGATCGTCTTGCGTCGCGACGCGCATCGGGTCGACGTCGATCGAGGCCGACGCAGCAGCGGCTGACCGCGCGGACGATCTTGTTGACGTCGACGGGCTCGGTGCCGCCGTTGCGCTTGCTGACGCGCATCGTGGTCTGCGTGCGAGCGTCGTCGGGGGTGTCGTGCCTCGCAGCGGGGGCGGTGATCGACTCGATCGGCATCGTCTCCTCCTCGTGAGCCGGCTGGCGGCTGGTCACGCGTTCACGCGGGACGGAGAGAGGGGCCGAGTGCGCTCATGCGCCAGGCTCCTGGAGGAGCCCTCGGACCCGCCGGCCTCCCGCGAGGCGCCCAGGTCGATTCGGCGTCCAGAGGGTTGTCCCCCGACGCCGCATGCTGGCAGGTCTTCGGGCTCACGGGCATTCCGGCGAGGCCGGCTTCCTACGCTCCACCGCTTCCCAGCCCCGGGTGGGGCCAGTGCTCATGGTGGACATCGTTCCCGTATACCGCTGCGGGGCAGCCCCGGAGTCGCACCGGGTTCCCCTTTTCAGCCCGGCCGCCAACGGCCGAGCACCAGCACGTTGCGCAATATATTGGGCTCGCTCTGGGAGTGTCAACCAAATATTGGGGTTGGAGGGTCGACGACCGGCCGCGGGCGGCGATCGCCGCGCGGGCTCGTGCATACTGAAGCCATCCCCACCATGGCTGACGCGACGACGGCCCGAGCCCCGCACGCCACGGTCCGGCGCCCCCGGGCGCGTCGAGCTCGCCCGGCTGCCCGCCGGTCGCTCGTGCGGCGAGGTTGGCGCGCGCTCCTGACCTTGATGGCGGCGCCGCTGGCGATTCGGCTCATCGTCGGCGCGGTCGTGCTGGTGGCGGTGTGGTCGGCGGTCAACTGGATGTACCAGGTGGCGCGCAAGCCGACCGAGCTCTTCTTCCCGGTCAGCGGCGCGCTGTCCAAGCCGCCGGCGGAGACGTGGCGCCAGTACGGGCCGCTCTTCCACGAGCACTCGACCGCCGTCATGACGCCCGACCTGTTAGCGGCGCTGGCGCAGCTGGAGGGCAGCGGCAACCCGGTAGCGCGGACGTACTGGCGCTGGCGGCTGGCCTGGAACCCGTTCGGGCTCTACCAGCCGGCATCGAGCGCGGTCGGCATGTACCAGCTGACCGACCCCACCTTCGAGGAGGCCAAGCGCTACTGCATTCACGATCACAAGGTCGTCGAGGACGGTCCCTGGAACGACCCGCGGTCGTGCTGGTTCAACGGACTCTACACGCGGGTCGTGCCCAGCCACGCCGTCGAGCTGACCGCCGCCCTGCTCGACCGGACCGTCGCTCGCACGCTCGAGCGCAACGGGATCACCTCCGCCACGCTCCGGCAGCAGCAGGATCTGGCCGCGATCATCCACCTGTGCGGCGCCGGCGCCGGCAACGCCTACGCACGCCGCGGCTTCCGGCTCACGACCGGCCAGCGCTGCGGCGACCACGACCCCGGCCGCTACCTGGCCCAGGTCAACGCGCTCAAGCGTCAGTTCGTGCGCCTGGCCGCCTCCTGATTCGCTAGCCCTGCGGCGCGGTCAGATCCCCGTTCCGAAGCCGCCGGCGGTACGGACCGTCGCCGCCTCCCCCATGTGGCCGGCCGCGTGAAAGAGCGCGATTCCGCTGAGCACCGCCGCCCGCGGCCGGCCGGGGAACGCCTTCTTCAAGGCATCGGTCCGGGCGCCGAAGCCCCCGTCGGCCGCCGCCCGTTCGACGCCGTCGGCCGCCACCGGGCCGTCCCAGTCCTGGGCGGTGAAGGCACCGACGACCTCGCGGGTGCGGCGTCCGACCGCGTCGCGATACTCACGGAGCGCGCCGACGTCGATTTGCCCCGTCAGCTCGCTGACCTCGGCGCTCGTCATGCCGATGCCGAAGTCGCGACGCGCGATCCCGAGCCGCTTCGTCCACGCGGCGTCGGCCACCTGCGGCCGTCCAGCCAGGACCTGATTCACGATGATGTCCTCGGCCCGGGCGATGTGCCACATCAGCCACGCCAGCGAGTTGAGGTCCTCGCGCGGGCGCAGACGCATCTGGTCGTCGCTCAGTCCGGCGAAGGCCCGTTCGGCCTGCGACATCTTGTTGCCGCCGACGGCCGCCGAATGCATCGCGGCGTGCTGATCCAGGAACAGGTCACGAATGTCCACGGCGTTCTCCAGTCGGGCAGGACTGTGCGCTCGACTCCAGCGCGTGTCAAGCAAGGCCACCACGCCGACACCCAGGTAGTTTCAGCTTGCCGCCGGCGCGTCCGCGGTGTAATAGCCCGAAGGCAGGGGACGCCGCGGGCCAGACTACACTGGCGGCAATCGCCAAACATCTCACCCGTCGAGGAAGGAGCATTGCCGTGCAACTGGGCATGATCGGTCTGGGTCGCATGGGGCAGAACATGGTCGTCCGGCTCGCCAAGGCCGGGCACCAGCTCGTCGTCAACGACCGGAGCGCCGAGGTCGTCGCGCAGACGCAGGCGCGCGTCAGCAAGGAGGCAGGCGGCCAGGCCGGCGGCGCCGCCGCCCTCAAGGAGTTCGTGGGCAAGCTCACCGCGCCCCGCGCCATCTGGCTGATGACGCCGGCCGGCGTGACGGATAGCGTCATCACCGACCTGGTGCCGCTGCTGCAGAGCGGCGACATCCTGATCGACGGCGGCAACTCCTACTACATCGACGACATCCGGCGGGCCAAGGAGCTGGCGTCCAAGGGGATCCACTACGTCGACGTCGGCACCAGCGGCGGCGTGTGGGGCCTCGAGCGCGGCTACTGCCTGATGATCGGCGGCCCCGACGCCGCGGTGAAGCACCTCGATTCGATCTTCCAGGCGCTGGCCCCCGGCCGCGGCGATGCGCCGGCCACGCCCGGCCGCGAGAAGGTCAAGAACAGCACGGCCGAGAACGGCTACTTGCACTGCGGGCCGTCGGGTGCCGGTCACTTCGTCAAGATGGTCCACAACGGGATCGAGTACGGGCTGATGGCCGCGTACGCCGAAGGCCTCAACGTCATCAAGAACGCCAACGTGGGCAAGAAGGGACGCGAGGCCGCGAGCGCCGAGGTCACGCCGTTGCGGAACCCCGAGCACTTCCAGTACGACTTCAACCTGGCCGAGATCACCGAGCTGTGGCGGCGCGGCAGCGTGGTGGCCTCGTGGCTGCTCGACCTCACGGCCTCCGCGCTGGCCGAGGATCCCGAGCTGGCCCAGGTCAAGGCCGAGGTCCCGGACTCCGGCGAGGGACGCTGGACCGTGCTGGCGGCGATCGAGGAGGGCGTGCCGGCCACCGTGCTGACCGCCTCGCTCTACCAGCGCTTCACCTCGCGGGGCGAGGACGAGTTCGCCTGCAAGACCCTGCAGGCGATGCGCCGCAAGTTCGGCGGGCACTAGGACATGGGGGGCCACGAAATGGCCCCCCAAACCCCCCACTCGCTCGCGGGGCCCCGGCGGTGCCGTGACCCCGCTCGGTCACGCGCTCGATTGGGAGCCCCGACCTGGCCCTCCGAATCCCCGCTCGCGTCAGGCGCGGGGGGTGGTGACGAGGCGTTCGTGGAGGGCGCTGAGGATTTCGGCGATGGCGGCGTGGGCCCAGACGTCGAAGAAGGGGGAGTCGAGGAGGGTGGCGATGTCGCGGCCGCCGCGGGTCTTGGCCTCAGCGTCGCTCTCGCCCGATCGCGCCGCCCGCAGGTGACCGATCACCCGGTCCTTGTGATAGATGGCCGGATACTCGACGTAGCGGTACAGCTCGACGAAGTCGCGCGTGAAGAAGACGGCCACCGGGACCGTGGCGAAGCGTTGACCGTTCTTGTCGTTGGCGTACTCCCGCACCAGGTCGGCGTTGCCGCCGGCCGTCGCCTCCGGCAATCCCTCCCGCAGCATGGTGTCGCCGTCGCGCGCGAAGATGCGCAGGGTGAGGCCGCCGGCCTCGGCCAGGCGCGCCAGGTACGGCACGTCGCGCCGGCAATCGGACGACCAGTCCTCGGAGAGCACGAGCACGTGGGCGGGCCCGCCGGGCTGGGCGGCCAGCCACGCGATGGCCGCCCGCTGATCGTCACCGAGCCGGGCCCGGGCGTGACGCTCGCGGAGATAGCCGCCCCAGTCCACGCGCGGCCGGACCAGGCTGAACCGGCGGATGTCGAAGCCCTCGCGGGCGAGGTTCTCGGGCGAGCCGGCGAAGGTCACGTACTCCTCGAAGGTCATGCCCCTGGCGAAGCGCTCGGGCGTCATGCGGTCCTCCACCGTTGCGGGTTGCGCGTCGGGGCGCAGTGTAGGCGGCGCCGTCCGACCCGGTCAAGCGCGTGACCGGCGAGCGCGTGCTGGTGACGGGCGGCGCCGGCTTCCTGGGGATCAACCTCGTCCGTTTCCTGCTCGCGCGCGGCGCCGCCGTCACCTCGCTGGACCTGGCCGCGTTCGACTATCCCGACGTGCAGGCGCGCGTGCAGGCGATCCAGGGCGACATCCGGGACGCCGCCGCCGTCCGGCGGGCCATGCAGGGTGCGCGGCTGGTGGTGCACGCGGCCGCGGCCCTGCCGCTCTACACCCCGCGGGACATCTACACGACGGACGTCGTGGGCACGCGCACGGTGATGGAGGCGGCGACGGCGCTGGGCGTCGACCGGGTCGTGCACATCTCCTCGACGGCGGTCTACGGCATCCCCGACCACCACCCGCTCCTGGAGGACGATCCGCTGCACGGCGTCGGCGCCTACGGCGAGGCCAAGGTGGAGGCCGAGCAGGTGTGCGGCGAGTACCGGGCGCGCGGGCTGTGCGTGCCGATCCTGCGCCCCAAGTCGTTCGTCGGCCCCGAGCGGCTGGGCGTCTTCGCGCTGCTGTACGACTGGGCCGCCGATCGCCGCAACTTCCCCGTGCTGGGCTCGGGCCGTAACCGCTACCAGCTCCTCGACGTCGAGGACCTGTGCGCGGCGATCCACCTGGCCCTCACGCTCGACCGGGCCCTGGTGAACGACACCTTCAACATCGGCGCCGGCGAGTTCGCCACCATGCGCGAGGACTACCAGGCCGTGCTGGACCGGGCCGGGTTCGGCAAGCGGATCGTGCCGCTGCCGGCGGCGCCGGCCATCTGGACGCTGCGCATCCTCGAGCGCCTGAGGCTCTCGCCCCTCTACCGGTGGGTGTACGAGACCGCCGGCGAGGATTCGTACGTGTCGATCGAGCGGGCCCAGCGGGTGCTCGGCTTCCGGCCGCGTTACTCCAACCGCGAGGCGCTGCTGCGCAACTTCGAGTGGTACCTGGCTCAGCGCGATCGCTTCGCGCGCCAGTCCGGGATCTCCCACCGCGTGCCCTGGAAGCAGGGTATCCTGCGCATTGCCAAGGCGTTCTTCTAGCCCATCGCGTTGGAGGCCCGGCCATGACGACGTGTCGCGCGACCGCCGCCACCCTGTTCCTGCTGCTCCTCGTCGCCGGACCGGGCGTGGGCCCGGCGGCGGCCCAGGAGTCACCGCGCGCGGGCGGGATCCTCAAGGCCGCCATGATCGGCGAGCCGCCCACCTTCGACACCCACACGACGACCGCCACGATCTCGTACCAGATCGCCTGGCATATCTTCGAGACGCTCTACACGTACGACCGGCAGTTCCAGCCCATTGCTCACCTGGCCGAGAGTCACACGGTGGCCGACGGCGGCCGCCGCTACACGATCACCCTGCGCAAGGGCGTGAAATTCCACAACGGGCGCGACCTCACGGCCGCCGACGCCGCCGCCTCCCTGGCGCGGTGGGGGCGGCTGCACGTCACCGGCAAGACGGTGTTCAAGTCCGTCGAGGCGGTGGAGGCGAAGGACGCCACCACGCTGGTCATCCACCTCAAGGAGCCGTCGGGGTCGCTGTTGTTCGCGCTGGCCTCGCCGTATCTGGCCATCCACCCCAAGAGCGTGCTCGACGCCGCCGGCGATCAGCCGGTCAAGGAGCTGGTCGGGACCGGACCGTTCCGGTTCGTCGAGCACAAGCCCGATCGCCACATCCGCCTGGCCCGCTTCAAGGAGTACTCGGCGCGGTCGGAGCCGAGCGATGGCCACGGCGGCAAGCGCACGGCGTGGGTCGATGAGATCCACTTCCTGCCGGTGCCGGAGGTTGCGGTTCGGACGGCCGGGGTCGAGAGCGGCGACTACCACTTTGCCCAGACGGTGAAGCCGGACCAGTACGATCGGCTCAAGGCCAACCCGCGCGTCGACGTGCACGTCGTGAAGCCGGGCGCGTGGATCACGGCGGCGCCCAACCACAAGCAGGGCGTCATGACGAACCGCAAGCTCCGCCAGGCCCTGCAAGCGGTGCTCGACATGGAGCCGATCATGACGGCGGCGATCGGCCACAAGGCCTTCTTCCGCGTGGACGGCGCGCTCTACTTTCCCGAGCAGGGCGTCTTCCACACGCAGGGCGGCGTCACCGGCTACAACCTCAAGAACAAGGACCGCGCCCGCGCCCTCCTGAAGGAGGCCGGCTACACCGGTCAGCCCGTCCGCTGGATCACCACCCGGGAGTACGACTACATGTACAACTCTGCGCTGGTCGCTCGCCAGCAGATGGAGGAGGTCGGCTTCAAGGTCGATCTGCAAGTCCTAGACTGGGCGACGCTGGTCCAGCGGCGGAGCAAGCCGGAGCTGTGGGATCTCTTCACCACCGGCATCACGTTCGGGCCCGACCCCGCGCTCACGTCCAACCTGCAGTGCGACTGGCCGGGCTGGTGGTGCCACGAGGAGAAGGAGCGGCTGCTCGGTGAGCTGATTCGCGAGATCGATCCGAAGAAGCGGCGGGCGCTCATCGAGCGCATCCAGGCGGTCTTCTACGAGGACGTGGGCCGGATCAAGATGGGCGACTTCTTCACCATGTACGGCAGCCGCGACCTCAAGGGCTTCCAGGGCAACCCGTTCCTGCACTTCTGGAACGCGTGGCTGCCCCGCTGAGGATCGTCAGGCCGCCGTCGCCGGCGCCTTGTGCAGCCGACCGTCCTTCATGATCACGAGCAGCGCGTCCCGGTCTTGCAGGCGCTTGATGTCGGTGAGCGGATCGCCGTCGATGAGGAGGAGATCGGCGAGGTAGCCGCGCTTGAGCTGGCCCAGCTCGCCGGCCATCCCCATGATCTCGCCGCCCATCCGGGTGGCCGCCACCAGCGTCTCCATCGGCGTGAATCCGAGCACGTCCACGAACAGCAGCAGGTCCCGCGCGTAGGTGCCGTGCGGGTTCCAGGCGAAGCCGTAGTCGCCGCCCGGAAGCACCCGGATGCCGCGCTTGCGCATCTTGCCCATCGTCTCGACGGCCACCTCGATCTCGTGCAGCAGACCGTGCTCGCGGGCCATGGCCGGCGTGAAGCCCCAGTCGCCGGCGGCGTGGCAGGCCTGCCAGGTGAGGCCGAGGGCGGGGCCGACGAAGACCCGGTCGCGATGGGCCTCGAGCTGGTCGAGCGCCTCCTCGTCGGCAAACGTCGCGTGGTAGATGATGTCGATTCCGTGCCGCACGCACATCTTCACCGACTCCGCACTGCGGGCGTGGGCGCACACGCGCACGCCGCCGGCCCGGGCCATCTCCATCGCCGCCGCCACCTCGGCGTCGGTCATGACCGCGCGCTCGAACCGGCTGTTGCGGGGCCCGTTGTCGCCGGAGACGTTCAGCTTGAGGAGGTCGACGCCCTCCCGCAGGAGCACGCGGCACACCTTGCGGATCTCGTCGGGACCGTCGGCCACCCAGGCGAACGTCGGCGTCTCGTTGTGGGGCAGGTGGAGCAGGTTCTCGTCGCCGAGGCCGCCGCTGACGGTGATCTCGGGGCCGTTGGCCAGGTAGCGCGGGCCGGGGATGCGGCCGGCGTTGATCTCGTTGCGGATCACCACGTCGAGCCGGGGCTTGGCCGAGGCCGCCGACAGCACGCTGGTATAGCCGCAGTCGAGCATGAGCTTGGCGTTGCGCATGGTGACCAGGACGTGCTCTTCCGGCGGCAGCCGGGTGAAGTCCGCGTTGCGGGCGGCGTCGGGATAGCTCACGTGGCCGTGGGGCTCGATCAGGCCGGGCATCAGCGTGGCGCCGGCGCCGTCGATGACGCGCGCGTCATCGCGCGGCAGGCCGCCCCCCGGCTGGACGGCGGCGATGCGCTGGCCCTCGATCAGCACGTCGCCCGCGAACGGCGTCGCTCCGCTGCCGTCGAAGATCGTGGTGTTGGCGATCAGCGTCCTGTCCATGGCCGCCTCCGTGAGAGCTCACCATAGCACGCGAGGGCGGCTTCGATCTGGCCCGGCCCCCGGCCGCGCGACGGGGGTAGAATCGCGGCACGCGACGCCAGGCAGCCGCCGGCGTCCCCAGGAGGTGGGCCGATGGAGATTCGTCGTCTGGGACCGCAGATCGGCGTCGAGATCCGGGGCGTCGACGTCAAGACGCTGGACGAGGCCGGCTTCGCGCGGATCTATCGCGCGTGGCTCGACCACAACGTCGCCGTCGTCGTCGACCAGGACCTCGCGCTCGAGGACTTCCTGCGCTACAGCCGCCGCTTCGGCGTGGTCGTCCCGCACCCCTCGAAGTCGACGCGGCACCCGGAGGTTCCGGAGATCACGCTGCTCGGCGTCAACAAGTTCGGCGCCGACGGGCGCCTGGACATGGCGATCTACCGGCGGGGCGCCGAGGGGTGGCACACCGACGGCGCCTACGACGAGGAGCCCTTCAAGGCCACCCAGCTGTATTCGCTCGCCGTCCCCAGCCGCGGCGGCGACACCTGCTTCGCCAGCATGTACGCGGCCTACGACGCGCTGCCGTCGCGGCTGAAGGAGCGGCTGGAGGGCCGCCGGGGGGCCTTCACCTACGGGGGCCGGCGCCAGGCGACCGCGCTGCTCAATCCGGAGGACCGCGAGTGGACGCCGGTGTTCCATCCGATCGTCCGCACGCACCCCGAGACCGGGCGCAAGGGGCTCTACTTCGATCCCGGCAAGATCCTGCGCATCGAGGGGCTGGAGCCGGCGGAGAGCGACGCGCTGATCGAGGAGCTGACCGACCGCATGATCCAGCCCGAGGGCGAGTACCGCCACCGGTGGCGCCAGGGCGACGTCGTGATCTGGGACAACCGGTGCTCGTATCACAAGGCGGCGGGGGACTACCCGCCCGAGGAAGACAGGATCCACTGGCGCGTGTCCATCAAGGAGCGCGCCGCCACCACGAACGGAGAGCGGGGATGACGATCGTCGCGCGCATGCTCACGCAGGAGGCGGACGGCATCGGCGGGTACATGGCCCAGGGCGTCGGCGCCGGGCTGCGGCCCGGGGTCCTGATGGTGCACCACGCCCACGGGGTCACCGCCGACTACAAGGTCGACGCCTACCGGCTGGCCCAGCTCGGCTTCAACGTGCTGGCGCCGAGCCTGTTCAACATGTTCGGCATCCCCGGCACCGACCACATCGGCCAGGGTGCCGACCTGCAGGCCAAGCACTCCGACCCCGAGTTCCTCGGCAAGATGGACGAGGCCTGGCAGTATCTCGTCCACCGCATGGGCTCCGACCCCGCCCGCACCGCCTGCATCGGGCACTGCATGGGCGGCCGCCTGCTCATTCCGTTCGCGGCCGATCATCCGAGCGTGAAGGCCATCATCCTCTACTACCCGTCCGTGCGCGACGAGCCGGAGACCTCGCACCGGCCGCGCCACGCCTTCCACCTGGCCCGGACGCTCAAGTGCGCCTCGCTGGTGTTCTGCGGCGGCCTCGACTACATCGCCACGCCGGCCATCCAGGGCCCCCTCTGGCAGAGCTTCATCGCCAACGGTCAGCCGGTGGAGTGGCACTTCTTCTCGGACGCGAACCACGGCTTCAAGCATCCCGACAACGCCGGCTTCCAGCCTCACTACGCCGATCTCACCTGGCCGCTGGCGACCGACTTCCTGCAACGGAGGGTGTGAGTGGACCTTCAATCGCTTCGCGGGGGGCTGCGCGGAGCCCTGCTGCAGCCCGGCGACGCCGGGTACGACGCCGCCCGCCACGTATGGAACGGCTCGATCGACCGCAAGCCGGCCCTGATCGCGCGGTGCACCGGTGCGGCCGACGTCATCGCCGCCGTCGCCTTCGCGCGGGCCAACGGGCTGCTCGTCTCGGTGCGCGGGGGCGGTCACAACGTGACGGGCAACGCGGTGTGCGACGGCGGGCTGATGATCGACCTCTCGCCCATGAAGGGCGTGCGGGTCGACCCGGTGGCGCGCACGGTGCGCGCCCAGGGCGGGGTGACGTGGGGCGAGCTGGACCACGAGACGCAGGCGTTCGGGCTGGCTACGACGGGCGGCCAGATCTCCACGACCGGCATCGCCGGCCTCACCCTCGGCGGCGGCCTCGGCTGGCTGATGCGCAAGTGCGGACTCGTCGTCGACAACCTACTCTCGGCCGACGTCGTCCTCGCCGACGGCCGGTTCCTGACCAGCAACGCCACCGAGCACGCCGACCTGTTCTGGGGGCTGCGGGGGGGCGGCGGCAACCTGGGGCTGGTGACCTCGTTCGAGTACCGGCTGCACCCCATCGGCCCCATGGTGACGGGCGGCGTCCTCCTGTACCCGGCCGCGCGCGCGCGGGAGGCCTTGCGCTTCTACCGCGACTACATGGCGACCGCCTCCGAGGACGAGATGGTCGCGTTCGCCTTCCAGTCGGCGCCGCCGGCGCCCTTCGTGCCGGCGGCCGTGCAGGGCGCGCCGGTGGTGGCTCTCGCGCTCTGCCACGTCGGCTCACGCGCCGAGGGCCAGCGGGCCATCGCGCGGCTGCGCGCGTTCGGACCGCCGCTGGCCGAGGCGATGGGGCCGATGCCCTATACGGCCGTGCAGAGCATGATGGACGAGGGTATGCCGTTCGGCCGCCACGTGTACCTGCGCAACGACCACCTGACCGGCCTCGGCGACGACGTGATCGACGTGTGCGTGCGGCAAGCGGCGGCGGTGACCTCGCCGCTGTCGATCGTCGTCGTCATCCCGCTCGGCGGCGCGGTGGCCCGGGTGGGTGAGCACGAGACCGCCTTCAGCCACCGGCAGACGCCGTTCGACATCGACGTCTTCGGGATCTGGACCGATCCGCGCGAGTCCGACCGCCACCTGGCCTGGGGCCGCGGGTTCGGCGCCGCGCTGCAGCCGTTCTCGCGCGGCGCCTACATCAACGAGATGGGCAGTGAGGGGGACGAGCGGATCCGGGCGGCCTACAACCCCCAGAACTACGCGCGGCTGGTGGCGCTGAAGAACACCTACGATCCGACGAACTTCTGGCGGATGAACCAGAACATCAAGCCGACCGTCTGAGGCGGGGAGACGACATGGCGCTCAAGGTGCGCAGGGTGATCACGGGCCACGACGCCGGCGGCAAGGCGATCGTCAAGATCGACGAGGTCGCGACCCACGCCTTCACCGGCCGGCCGGGCGCGACCGGCATCAACGTGTGGACGACGGAGGGCTTTCCCGCCAACAACGACGGGGCCGAGGACGCGGGGCTGCGCAAGGTGGGCACCACGCTGCCGAACGGGACGATCTTTCGCGTGCTGGAGTTCGCGCCGGGGCTGGCGGCGCGCAACCACCGCACGGACTCGATCGACTACATCGTCGTGATGTCGGGCGAGATCGACATGGAGCTTGACGACTCGGTCGTTCACCTGAAGGCCGGCGACGTGATGGTCCAGCGCGGGACCATCCACAACTGGGTCAACCACGGCACCGCGCCCTGCCAGCTCGCCGTCATTCTGATCGCCGCCAAGTCGGTCGAGGCCGGCGGCAAGGTCCTGAACGCCGCCGGCTAGGCGCCGCGGCTACGGCATCGTCACCGCGATCGGCCGCGGGATCTTCCAGCCCTCGTAGACCACGATGGCCAGGAACACCAGCTTCATCGCGCCGAAGTTCGCAGCCAGCACCAGGTAGAACATGCCGGGGCTGGTGGGCGGGAACGGCACCCGGCCCAGGTCGCCCCGCTTGGCCAGGATCTCGTTGATGAGCGTCATGTTGACCAGATAGGCGGCCAGCAGAAACGACAGCGCACCCACCACGATGGCGATCGCCTGCAGGCCGGCGCTGCGCTTGTCACCGGCGAAGCGGATGGTCCCGTGACCGACCAGGAAGCCGATGGCCACGGCGATCAGCCCGAAGCCGATGTGGGTCATCACGGTGAACCCCCACCACGCGAGCATTCCGGCGGCGCCCCCGAGCACGGCGCCGAGCGTCGCCATCGGGTAGTTGATGTCCTGGGACATTCCGGCCACCGCGCGCTGCACCTCGAGCTTGACCGTCTCGTAGCAGGCCCGGCAGTACGTCCGGTCGTGGGCGGCGACGTTGTCGCCCGGGGTCAGGGCCTTCGCGCACCGGGCGCAGGTGAGGGAGGGGCCGGGGCCGTGACGTTGCTCATCCTGGGGTCCTCCGTGGGAGAAAAGCGGTCCCGACCACTATAGGTTTTCGGCGAAAGGCGGGTCAACGCTGACGGGCGGGGCCGAGAGCCCCACCGGTAGTACGGGGTGGTGCCGGCGACCGGAAGGGGCGGCGGCTACTTGATGCCGAGCAGCCTGGCCGCCGTCCCGCCCAGCATGGCGATGCGCTCGTCGTCGCTCAGCCCCGGCGTGCCGAGGATGTGGTCGACCGAGGTCTTCGTCCACGGGAACGGGTAGTCGGTGCCCATCACGATCTGGCCGGCGCCGGTCTCGGCGACCAGGTGGCGCAGGGCCTCGGAGGTGAAGACGATCGAGTCGTAGTAGAGCTGGCGCAGGTACTCGGTCGGCTTCTTGTTCAGGGTCCGTGTGCAGCGCTCGGGGAAAGTGACGCATCCGGCGTCCGAGCGGGCGGCGTACGAGGGCAGGTAGCCGCCGCCGTGGGCGGCGCAGATCTTCAGCCCCGGGAACCGGTCGAGCGTGCCTTCGAAGATGAGGTGCGACAGCGCGATCGTCGTCTCCAGCGGATTGCCGATCACGTTGTCGAGCACGCCGTTGCCCTTGAACCGCGCGCCCAGCTCGAACGGTGCTCCCGTCCCTTGCGGGTGGATGAAGACCAGGACGCCGAGCTGCTCGGCCTTGGCCCAGAACGGATGGAACCGCGGATCGGCCAGCTCGGCGCCGTCGACGCTGCCGCCGACGGCGGCGCCCCGCAGCCCGTACCGCTTGACCGCGTCTTCGAGCTGCTCGGCGGCGAGGTCGGGATGCTGCAACGCCACCGACGCGAAGGCCACGAAGCGCTCCGGGTGGGCGGCGCAGATCTCGGCGAGCTTCTCGTTCTGGATCCGGATCAGCTCGCGGGCGACCTCGCGGTCGGCCTTGTACCAGTAGGGGTTGATGCTGAGCGCCTCGACGTCGATGCCCTGCTCGTCCATCGCACGGAGGCGCTCGGCCGGATCGCTCATCAGGAGCGTCGGCGGCCCGACCTTTAGCCCCAGCAGGGCCATCGCCTCGGGAATGCTGCAGTGCGCGTGGACGTCGACCGTCTTCACGTGGCGGCCGGCGACGACCACCTCGCGGCGCCGGGCCTGGGGCCGGGTTGCCGACGGGGCCGGGGCGTACCCCGGAGTCGCACTCAGCAGACGGCAGCCGTGGAAGACCATGCCGTCCACGGCCCTTACGCCTGCCCGCCCTCGAGGTCGATCGTCCCCTCGCGCCGGTTCCACAGCCGGATCATGTGGCGCCGGCGGGAGCCGTCGGGGGCGTCCTGGAACGCGGTGCGGCTGTGGGCGAACTGCCGGTTGTTGATGTACTGGAACTGGCCGCGCTCGATCCGGAACTCGATCCAGTTGGCGGGATCGTCGACGATGCCGCGCAGGGCCAGCAACGCCTCGCGCCCCTCGTCGTCGAGCGGCTCGCCGGCGAGCCGGTGGCCGTTGTGCACGTAGTCCTCGTAGTAGCGCCCCATCAGCGTGCCGTCGGCCTGCCGCTCGTAGACCGGTCTCCGCGCGAAGGTCGGCGCGTCGGGCCCGTGCTCGGCCTGCCGGTCCCAGCAGAACGGGCGATAGAGGCGTCCCACCAGCGCCGGGAAGCGCGCGGCCATCTCGTTGTGGGCGGTCACCAGGCTGACGAACCGGCTGATCCCCCCGGCCGGCGCGGACTCCAGGCAGAACAGCCCGACGAACTCCGGTGGCATCCACAGCCACCCGGCGTCGGTGTGGAATGGCTGGCCGAGGTCGGTCACCGAGCGACGGACGCCATAGCCGAGCTTCTGCCCGGTGTCCTTCACGTCGTAGAGGCGGCGGCCACCCCACGTCTGCGCCACCACCGGACCCAGCAGGCGGGCCAGCAGCCAGCCGATGGCCTGGTTCTCGACCGTGCCGTAGCGCTCGACCGGCACCCGGTCCAGCACCGCCAGGCCGATCTCGGTCAGCTTCACGCGGACCGCCGCCATCAGCGCGGTGCAGATCGGGAGCCGGAAGTCCTCGGGGGTCAGGGTCTCCACGGGCCGCGGGTTCGCCTGCAGGCGGGCGGCGACCTCGTCCAGCTCGGCTGCGCCTGCCTCCGGCATGGGCACCAGCCAGTCCTTGGGCGTCAGCCCATCGCGCTTCCACGCCTGGGGGCCCGCGATCTCGTCGGTCACCAAGCCGGATGCCGCGTGCGCTGACGCCATGGTCACTGTCCTCCTGTCACGGGGTCGTCAGAGCTGGACGCCCGGGCGGCCCGCTGCGCCCGAGAATCTGCTGGAAGCGCCGTCTCGTCAAGTGCGGTACACCCGGGTGACGCGGGGCCCGACGGTGGTGGCCACCTGGTGAGGGCCGAGCCCGTGGCGGCGGCCGACCTCGGCCGCGGTGATCTCGGCTTCGCCCTGGCGGCCGATGATCACGACCTCGTCACCGACCCGTGCCTCCGGCACCCCGGTCAGGTCGATGCGCGTGTGCTCCAGGTTCGGTCCGGTCACGATGGGTGCCGCGACCCCCCGCACGAGCACACGGCCGGCGTTCAGCCAGGCCAGGCCGTCGGCGAGCCCCATCGGGATCACGCCCAGGCGCATCGGAGCTGCCACCGGAAACGGCGCCAGCTCGGCGAAGCGCTCGCGCGGCAGGATCTCCTTGAGCGCGATGACTCGAGTCGTGAGCGCCCGCAGCGTCGGCCGTAGCGGGATCGCCGAGATCTCGCCGGGCATCGTGATGCCGTAGAGCATGCGCCCGGGATCGACCGCGTTGAGGTAGGTCTGCGGGAACCGCAACACGAACGGCGAGGAGGCGAGCAGTCGGGTCGGCACCCGGACACCCCGCGCTTCGAGCTCGTCGACCACCGCGGTGAACCGACCGAGCTGCCACTCGGCGTAGGCGGGATCGGCATGGTCCGGCGCGTGTGGGTGGGCGCACAGCCCGGCCAGGCGCAGGCGCGGCAGCTCCAGCATGGCGGTAATGGTCTTCACCGCCTGCTCGGCCGGGACGCCCAGCCGCTCGAGGCCGACGTCGATCTTGACGAACACCTCGCACGGCCCGGCCGCCGCCTCCGCGTACGCGCGGGCACTGTCGAGGTCGACCAGCGTCGGAATCAGGCCGTGGGCAAGCGCATCGGGCGCGGCCTCCGGCAGCGAGTTCGGGTACACGAGGATCGGCGCCGTGATGCCGCGCTGCCGGAGTCTGATACCCTCACCCAGGTCGGCCACGGCGAGCGCGTCGGCGCCGTTGGCGACGAAGACGGCGCCCAGCTCGGCGGCGCCGTGGCCGTAGCCGTCGGCCTTGACCACGGCGAAGATCCGCCGTTCCGGGCCCACCATCTGCCGCACGGCGCGGGCGTTGGCGGCGGCGGCGCCGAGGTCGATCTCGAGCACGGTCGGCCGGGGCAGACGGGTGGTCGCGGTGACGGTCATGGCAGCTCCTCAGCGCGGAGGATACTCTGGAATGCGAAGACTCGGCATAGCCTGTATCGGCCTGTTCGTGCTAACGTCCGGCGCCATGGCGAACGACGTCACTCCGGCAGTCAAGTCCGAGCTGGCCCCGTCGGGCAAGCTCCGGGTCGGGATCAACCACGGCAACTTCCTGCTCGTCACGCCCGGCTCGTCGGCCGCAGAGCCGCGCGGTGTCGCCCCCGACCTGGCTCGCGAGCTGGCCCGCCGTCTGGGCGTGCCGATCGAGTTCTCGAAGTACGAGACGGCGGGGGCGCTGGGCGATGGGGTCCGCGCCGGCGCCTGGGACGTGGCTTTCCTCGGGGCCGAGCCCCAGCGCGCTACCGAGATCGCCTTCACGGCCGCCTACCTGGAGATCCCGGCGACCTACCTGGTGCCGGCCGGCTCGCCGATCCGCTCGATCGCCGACGTCGATCGGGAGGGCGTGCGGATCGCGGTGGCCGAGAAGAGCGCCTACGAGCTGTGGCTGAGCCGCAACATCAAGCACGCCAAGCTGGTGCTCACCAAGGGCATCGACGCCTCCTACGACATCTTCGTGAAGGACAAGCTGGAGGTGCTGTCCGGCCTGCGGCCGCGCCTCATCAGCGACGTGCAGAAGCTGCCGGGCTCGCGCATCCTCGACGGCCAGTTCGCGGCCGTGCAGCAGGCGATCGGCACCCCCAAGGCGCGGGCGACCGGCGCGGCCTTCCTTCGCACGTTCGTGGAGGACGTGAAGGCCTCGGGCTTCGTGGGCGAGGCGATCTCGCGCAACGGCTCGCAGGGCGTCTCGGTCGCGCCGCCCGCGCCGTAGCGACGGGAGCGCCCGGGAGCGCGCGGCGTGAAGGTCTCGTTCTTCGAAACCGTGCGCTACGTGCCGCCGCGGGCGCTGCCGGCCGAGTGGCCGGTGCCGTCGGGCGCCTACGATCCGGCCGCCGGTGCCGCCGCCTACCAGGGCATGATCGAGCGCCTCCGGTACGTGGAGGCGCTCGGCTTCGACTGGGTCAGCGTCTCCGAGCACCATTACTCGCCGCGCATCCTCACGCCGTCGCCGATCGTCTCCGCCGCCTTCATCGCCGCCCAGCTCCCGCGCATCACCATCGCCCTGCTGGGCCCGATCGTCCCCCACAGCAACCCGGTCCGCGTGGCCGAGGAGCTGGCGATGCTCGACACCATGGCCGGAGGGCGCCTGGTCGTCGGTCTCCTGCGCGGCACCGCCAACGAGGCGATGACCTACGACCTCAACCCCCAGGAGGCACGCGAGCGCACCGACGAGGGGATGGAGCTGATCCTCAAGGCGTGGACGGAGCCCGAGCCGTTCGGCTGGCAGGGCCGCCACTTCCAGTACCGGACGGTCTCCATCTGGCCGCGGCCGCTGCAGCAGCCGCATCCGCCCACCTTCGCCCTCGGCACCAGCCGGGAATCGTGCGAGTTTGCCGCCCGGCATCGCCTGGGGTGCGGCGTGTCCTACGGTCCCTTCGAGGTGATGGGCAAGGCCACCCGCTACTACCGTGAGCAGTGCGCGCGCCACGGCTGGACGCCGGCGCCCGAGCAGATCCTCTATCGGGCGAACATGCTGGTCGCCGACACCGACGACGAGGCCCACGCCCTGCTGCGTGCGCAGTCGGCCCAGGCGCCGTTCGCGCTCCGCGCCGGCGTGCGCGAGGCCATGATGGCGGCGGACGCCCGC
This sequence comes from uncultured Candidatus Rokubacteria bacterium, assembly GCA_963827505.1. Lineage (GTDB taxonomy): Bacteria > Methylomirabilota > Methylomirabilia > Rokubacteriales > CSP1-6 > AR5. Next base: position 1,889,567 of record CAWHBD010000003.1, read on the forward strand.
AACATCGCGGGCGAGGCACGGCCGGCCGTCCTGAGCGGCGCGCTGCCCACGACGTTCGTCGGCAGCCCCGACACCGTGGTGGAGCAGGTGCGCCGCTGCCGCGAGGTGGTCGGCGCCGGCGTGCTCGACCTGTCGCTGCACACGCCGGGATCGACCGACCTCGAGCCCCTCACCCGCGCCCTCGAGCTGTTCGGCCGCAAGGTCCTGCCGCGCATCCGGGACATCTGATGGACACGGCCGTGACGCCCGTCGAGTTTCGCGAGGGCGCGGTGGAGGTCGACGGCGCTCGGCTCCGATACCGCGAGGCCGGGCAGGGGAGCGTGCTCGTGCACCTGCCGGGCCCGGACGGTCTCACGCCGGCGCTCGGCCTGCTGGCGCAGCGGTTCCGGGTGGTGATCCTGGAGGCTGGTCAGCCGCCGCGCCCCGCGGCGATGGTGGCCCAGGCGATTCGCCGGCTCGGTCTCGACGCGTTCGACCTCATGGGCACCGCCTCGGACGGCGCCACCGCCCTTGGACTGGCGCTGCTGGAGCCGACCCGAGTGCGAGCGCTGGTGCTGGAGGCTCCCACCGAGGGGAGCGATGGGGATCTGGAGCGCCGCCTACCGGACGTCGCCACGCCCACGCTGGTGCTGCTCGGTACCCGTGACGACGCGAGCGGTGCGGCGCTGGGACGCATCTGCAAGACGCGGATCCCCGGCAGCCACCTGGTGTTCGTCTACGACGCCGGCGCCGCCGTCGGCCGCGACCGTCCGCAGGCGTTCGCGGAGGTGGTGGCGGACTTCCTCGAGCGGCGCGAGGCCTTCGTCATCAGCCGCGCGCGGACCGTGCTGCACCCGTAGCACCCAGGAACTCGCGGAGCGAGACGAGCAGGCCGGCTGGATTGTCGCCCTGCACGGTGTGGCCGGCGCCCTCGATGCGGACCCAGCGGCCCTGGCGCAGGCGACCGGCCAGGCGCTCGGCGTCCTCGTCGTGAAAGACGTCGCTCTGGGCGCCCCGCACCACCAGCGTCGGGCACTCGACGCCGTCGACCGCCGACCACAGCAGCTCCCGTCGGCGCGCGTACGCCTCCGGATCGGGCGCCTTGCCGCGGTGCCGCTGGTCGTACTTCCACATCCAGCGGCCGTCGGGCATGCGCCGCAGGTTGTGCAGGAGGCTGCGCCGGAGCAAATCGCGGTTGCGGCGCGGGTTGAAGCGGAGCGCCCGCTCGACGTAGTGCTCCACCGAGTCGAGCGGCGTGGCCTCCGAGGTGAACGCGGCGATCTTGCGCACGCCCTCGGTGCGGATCTCGGGGCCGACGTCGATCAGCACCAGCCCGGCCAGGCGCCGGCTGTGGCGGCCGGCCCAGGCCAGCGCGTTGACCCCGCCCAGCGACATGCCGATCAGCACGAACCGCTCGAGTCCGAGGGCGCCGACGAAGGCGTCGAGGTCGCCGGCGTGGCTCTCGGTGGCGTAGTCCATCTCCGGTGACCACTCGCTCTCGCCGTGGCCACGCTGGTCGAGAGCCAGGCAGTGCCACTCGCGCTTGAGCGACGCGCACACGAGATCCCAGGTGTGGGCGTTGAGACCGCCGCCGTGCAGGAAGACGACGGGCGGTCGGCCCGCGGTACCCCAGTCGAGGTAGTGGAAGCGCATCCGGCCGAGCAGCACGTGATGGGTGCTGGGCAGCGCCAGGTCGGGCAGCGGCACCCCGGCGGTGGCGGCCGAGGCCTCGAGGTGCGCGCGGAACTCGTCGGGACCGAGGCTCATGCGGACTCCTTGCCGGACAGGCGATAGACACGGGCGGCGGTGTCGTGGAAGAGCGCGGCCTTGTCGGCCGCCGAGTACTTGGCTGTGAGGTACTTGAAGGAGTTCCAGAGCACGGTGTAGCTGCAGCTCGCCTTGTCGACGGGGAAGTTCGACTCGAACATGCATCGCTGGGCGCCGAACTTCTCGATGGTGAGTTCGTAGTAGCGCCGGGTCGCCTCGGCCAGCTCACGGCTGCCCGGGGGCCGCGAACGCTCGTGCCAGCCGAAGCCGTTCATTTCCATATTGATTCCGCCCAGCTTGGCCACGACGTTGGGGCAGGTCGCCAGCTCGGTGATGGCCGGCCGCCACTGCGCGAAGACCTCGTCGGCGCGCCGGGCATACGCGCCGACCCCGAGCGGCCCGCCGAAGTGATTCAGGATGATCGTGGTGTCGGGGAACGCGCGGGCCAGCGCCGTGACCTCGGGGATCTGGCGGTGATAGCACCACGCCTCGAACGTCAGCCGGCGGGGCGCCAGGTGAGCGAAGCCGGCCCGGAAGTCGTCGCGCGCGAAGAGGCCCGGTCCCGGCCGGGTGCGGTGGCCGGGCACGGCCGGATCGGCGTCCCACGCCGCCGCCCGCCGGATCCCACGGAAGCGGCCGCCCCCGGCGGCGATCTGAGCGTCCAGCACGGCGGCCACCCCGCCGCCGAGACGCAGGTCGGCCGTCCCGATGATGCCGGCGGCCACCCGGGTGGGGCCGTAGAGTCCTGACGCGCTCATCGCGGCCACACCGTTGACGAACTCGGTCTCGCCGACGGCGCGCAGGGGTTCGGGCCCGTCGGTCTTGAACATGGCCCCGCACTCGATGAAGACCGTGGAGACCACGTTGTGGCCGCCGCCCACGTCGGCCAGGATCTCGTCGAGCAGGTAGCGCGACGCGACGCGCCCGGTCTGGGCGTCCCAGAGGTGGTGGTGTGGATCGCAGATCGGCAGGTCGGGCTCGATTGGCGCCTCGACGTTCTGCTCGAGCCAGTCGTGGTTCGTCGATCGTGTCGTCATGGCGACGGTCGGCCTCCCCGTGGAAATCCGAGACAGCCAGCGTAGGATGGCACAATCGAGCGGGCGATGGAGGCTCATCCCGAGGAGGGCGCGATGTCTGACCTGGAACGCGTCGACGCGGTCGTCGTCGGCGCCGGCTTCGCCGGCCTGTACATGCTGCACCGTCTGCGCGGGCTGGGGTGCTCGGCCCGCGTTTACGAGGGCGGCGACGGGGTCGGCGGCACCTGGTACTGGAACCGCTACCCGGGTGCCCGCTGCGACGTCGAGAGCATGGACTACTCGTACTCGTTCTCCGACGAGCTCCAGCAGCAGTGGCGGTGGACCGAGCGGTACGCCTCCCAGCCCGAGATCCTGCGCTACATCAACCACGTGGCCGACCGCTTCGACCTCCGGCGCGACATCCGCCTGTCGACCCGGGTGACCTCGGCGGTCTTCGACGAGGCGACGAGCCGGTGGACGGTCGAGACCGACTGCGGCGAGCGCGTCTCGGCGCGCTTCTGCATCATGGCGACCGGCTGCCTGTCCAACGCGCAGGTGCCGAAGCTCCCGGGGCTGGACAGCTTCCAGGGGCGCCGGTACCACACCGGCCACTGGCCGCACGAGGGGGTGGACTTCACGGGCCAGCGCGTCGGCGTCATCGGCACCGGCTCCTCGGCCATCCAGTCGATCCCGCTCATCGCCCAGCAGGCTGCCCACCTGTACGTATTCCAGCGCACGCCCAACTTCAGCGTGCCGGCTCGAAACGCCCCCCTCGACCCGGAGTTCGAGCGCCGCGTGAAGGCCGACTACGCCACCTTCCGGCGCCAGGCCCGCGAATCGCGCGTCGGCTTCGTGGTCGAGCGCAGCGAGGCCTCGGCGCTGGCGGTGCCCGACGAGGAGCGCGAGCGCGAGTACGAGAAGCGCTGGGGCCGCGGCGGCCTGGGGTTCACCGCCACCTACGTCGATCTGTTGACCAGCCAGGAGGCCAACGACACCGCCGCCGAGTTCTGCCGCGCCAAGATCCGTGCGCTCGTGCGCGACCGGGGGGTGGCCGAGCTGCTGGTGCCCCGAGACTATCCCGTCGGCACCAAGCGGATGTGCGTCGACACCGACTACTACGCGACGTTCAACCGCGACAACGTCATGCTCGTCGATATCAGGACGGCGCCGATCGAGGCGATCACCCCCCGCGGGCTCCGCACGCGGGGGGCGGAGTACACGGTGGACAGCCTGGTCTTTGCCACCGGCTTCGACGCCATGACGGGCGCCCTGCTCGCCGTCGACATCCGCGGGCGCGGCGGTCGAACGCTGCGCGAGGCGTGGGCCGAGGGGCCGCGCACGTACCTGGGCCTCGCCGTGGCGGGCTTCCCGAACCTGTTCACGATCACCGGGCCCGGCAGCCCGTCGGTGCTGAGCAACATGATCGTCTCCATCGAGCAGCACGTGGACTGGATCGCCGACTGCCTGGTCTACCTGCGCGCGCACGGCCGCGAGGTCGTGGAGGCCACCGCGGACGCCCAGGAGGCGTGGGTCGCCCACGTCAACGAGGTGGGCAACACCACGCTCTATCCTCGCGCCGCCTCCTGGTACATGGGCGCCAACGTGCCGGGCAAGCCGCGCATCTTCATGCCGTATATCGGGGGCGTGTGGACGTACCGCCAGAAGTGCGACGCGATCGCCGCCGAGGGCTACGAAGGATTCGCGCTGACGCCGGCCTAGCTCGGGAGGGCGTCGGTCAGCATGCGGCCGACGACGACCATCTCCGGACTCGTGATCCGGTAGGTGTCGAGGGCGGCCAGGACGTCGGCGGATTCGTCGGCTGGAGGCCGAGGAGGCGTGGCGGGCAGGGGCGGTAGGGTGGTGAACACGGCCGGAATCACCGCGTCGACGGCCGCCAGGACCCGGGCGCACGCGGCCTTCGTGGCGGTATCGCTCAGATGCGGGTGGAGCACGGTGGCCACGTGAGCGAGGAAGCCGGGCCAGCCGGCCAGCATGCGGTAGAGACCGGGGACGAACGGCTCGCCGGCCACCGTGGTGCCGAGGCTCGTCAGCACGGCGCGCTCGGCGGGCGGGAGCGCGGCGACGTTGGCCAGCGAGGGCAGCGGCCCCAGCGGCGCCGGCGGCGTCCAGCGGGTGGCGAGGTTCGCGGCGCCGGCGGGGCGCTCGCCTGCCAGCAGTCGCCGCAGCAGGCCCGACAGGACCAGGTTGACCGGGCTCACGCGCACGAAGCTGGCGCACGTCGCGCGGATCGATGCCTCAGCGGCGGCGTCGATGCCCCAGACGCGCAGGGCGTCGCGGGATATTGGCGGCAGGCGCGGTACGGTCACGGCCTGGACGGCGCGCCAGGCGGCCAGCTGGGCGCGGCCGCTCGTGAACGCGGGGCTCAGCGCGGCCCATGTCCATTCGAGCCAGCCCGGTCGCGTGGCCAGGTGGCGCTGCAAGGACGACACGTAGGGGACGGCCCACAGACGGCGGATCTCCGCGTAGATCGCGGCGAGATCACCGGTGGCGTCGCGCTCGGCCAGCTCACTCAGCATTGTGCCTGTCATAACATGAGGGCCCGGATGGCCCCCAACCTCGGTAGGGCTCTCGGCTAGAATCACGAGCGATGGCATCGAAACGTCCGGCCCGGGGCTCGGGTACACGGGGCCCGGTCGACCGACTGCGCGCGATCTGCCTGGCGCTGCCGGAGACGACCGAGAAGCTCGCGTGGGGCGAGCCAACGTGGCGCGTGCGGGGGCGGCTCTTCGCCCAGCTCGACGATCACCATCACGGTGCCGACCACCTGGCCGTGTGGCTGCCGGCCCCGCTCGGCGAGCAGGAGGCGATGGTGTTCACCGATCCCGAGCGGTTCTTTCGGCCGCCCTACGTCGGCGTTCGCGGATGGGTGGGGGTACGGATCGACCGGCGCCCGGACTGGACGGTGGTCGGCCGGCTGGTCGAGCAGGCCTACGGGATGGTGGCGCCACCGCGACCGAAAGGCGCGCGGGGCGCTGCACCGGCACGGGCCGCCAAGACCACGCGGGGGCGATAGTGCCGGCCGAGGTGACCCGGCGAGCGATGGAGCGGTGGCTGCTCGACCACGGATTCAGTCAGCTCCCCGGCAAGAAGACGAGCCACCGACAGTACGAGGGGCACGGCGTGAAGATCGCGCTGCCGGGGCATGGGCCTCAAGACCTGACGAAGAAGCACGTGGCCCTGATCGTGCGGCAGCTGATCGGGGCCGGGTTCGAGCGCGCGGAGCTGCTGCGAGAACTGAAGGGACCGTGAGCGGACAAGGAGACCCTGAATGCGTGTGATCGACATGGAGTGCAACGTCCCCAAGCGCGGCGGTGAGCCGGCCGAGGCGCCGGCCGCGACCGCGCCGGCGGCCACGCCCCCCGCGGCCGAGCGGCCGGCCGGCTATGGCATGGCCAACTACGAGCGCATCTTCCGCTCGCGCCGGGACGGCGGTGATCCCCGGCCCGACACCGCGCTGGCCGAGTACGTCGCGATGATGGAGCGCGTCGGCATCGTCCGCGCGGTACCGTTCGGAGCCTCCAACGACGAGGTGGCCGCGCTACTGGCCGAGTATCCCGATCGCTTCATCGGGCTGGCCCGCATCAGCGGACTGCACGGCATGCGCGGCGTGCGCGAGCTGGAGTTCCGCGTGCGCGAGCAGAAGTTCGTCGCCCTCGGCGTCTCCGCCCTGGTGGACGGCATTCCGGCCAGCGATCGCCGCTACTACCCGCTCTACGCGAAGGCCGCCGAGCTGGACATCCCGGTGCGCATCTACTCGTCGATGAATTACGCGACCGACCGGCCCTACGATCTCGGCCACCCGCGCCACCTCGACCAGGTGGCCATCGACTTCCCGGAGCTGACGCTCATCGGCGGGCTCGGCGGCTGGCCGTGGGTGAACGAGATGGTTGCGCTCGTCCGCCGCCACCCCAAGCTCCACCTCGACACCTCGGCCCACCGCGGGAAGTACCTGGGCCAGCGCGGCTCCGGCTGGGAGATGCTGATGCAGTTCGGCAACACGCTCATCCAGGACAAGGTGCTGGTCGGCCTGTCGGCCGGGCTCGTCAGCCAGGCGTACGAGACGCTGATCCAGGAATATATGGACCTGCCGCTGAAGGACACCGTGAAGGACAAGTGGCTCTACGCCAACGCCGCCCGCGTCTTCGGAATCAAGTGAGGAAGCAATGCTGACTCCGGCGACCATCGACGCCACCGCCCGCGCCTGCTTGCAGATGCACCGCACGCGCACCCGCTACCATCCGCTCGATGCCGCCGTGCGGGCGGCGGCGCTGGACGACGCCTACCGCATCCAGGACGCGCTGCACGGCCTGCTTGCCGCGGCCGGGCGGGGCGCGATCGCGGGCTGGAAGATCGCGCTCACCTCCAAGGCGATGCAGCAGATGACCGGTGTCGACCAGCCCGCCGCCGGCGCCATCTTCTCGTCGGTCATCCACCCGTCCCCGGCGAAGCTCGACGTCGGCGCCTACCATCACCTCGGCGTGGAGTTCGAGGTGGCGGTGCGGCTTGGCGACGACCTGCCGGCGAGCGGCGGCCCGTGGACGCGCGCCACCGTGGCCGGCCACATCGCCGCCTGCCTGCCCGCCTTCGAACTGGTCGAGGACGGCAATGCCGACTACAAGAGCCTCGACGCCTTCACGCTCGTGGCCCAGAACACCTGGAACGGCGGCGTGGTGGTGGGGGCGCCGGTGATCGACTGGCGACCGGTTGACCTGGAACACGGGGTGACCCGCTGCTGGATCAACGGGGAGGCCGCGGGTCAGGGGCGAATCGGCGACGCCCTCGGCCACCCCTTTGAGGCGGTGGCGTGGCTGGCCAACTTGCTCAACCGCCGCGGCCGCGTGCTGGAGCGCGGGATGATCGTGATGACGGGCAGCAGCATCACCACCAAGTTCCCGGGGCCCGGCGACCGCATCCGCTTCGCTGTCGACGGCCTCGGAGAGATTGCCCTGGTGGCCTAGCTCATCCGATCGGCGCGGGCGGGCGGGGCCGGCGCGGGGTCGGCTCGGCTGGGATAGAATCGCGTCCACGTTCAACGGGGCGGGGGGAGGGGCGCATGGATCTGGGGCTGGGAGGCCGACACGCGATCGTGACCGGGGGCAGCCTCGGCATCGGCAAAGCTATCGCGCGCGAGCTGGCTCGAGAGGGCGCGGACGTCGCCATCGTGGCGCGCACGAAGGATCAGCTGGAGGCCGCGGCCAAGGAGCTAGCCGCCGAGACCGGGCGTCGGGTCATCGCGCTGGCGGCCGACGTCACCAGCCGAGCCCAGGTGGACGCGATGGTGGAGCAGGCGGCCGCCCAGCTGGGCGGCGTGCATATCCTGGTGAACAGCGGCTCGGCGCCGGGCGGCTCGGCCTCGGCCACCGGCCCCATCGAGGCGGTGGTCGACGAGGACCTGCTGCAGGACTTCAACGTGAAGTACGTGGGCGCCTTGCGCTGCGCGCGGGCCGTGCTCCCGCACATGAAGCGGGCCGGGTGGGGCCGCATCGTCAACATCAGCGGGACCAACGCTCGCAACGCCGGCAACCTGAGCGGCGGCGCTCGCAACACCTCGCTCGTGCACCTGAGCAAGACGCTGGCCGTGCAGGTCGGTCGCTTCGGGATCACGGTCAACTGCGTGCACCCCGGGACGACGCGCACCGAGCGCACGCCGCGCCTGCTGGTCGCGCGGGCCAAGGAGCTCGGCATCGCGCCCGAGGAGGTCGAGGCGCGCGACTTCGCGCCCGACTCGCCGCGCGGCAATGCCATCTGCCGCATGGTCGACGCGGCCGAGATCGCTTACGTCACTGCGTTCCTCGCCTCCGACCGGGCGTGGGCCATCTCCGGCGAGCTGATCGTCGCCACCGGCGGCGCCGGTCGCGCCGTGTACTACTGAGGAGCCAGCCATGATTCTCGAGCGATTCAAGGTGCCCGCCAAGGACCAGGTGATGGTCGCGGAGGCGGCGCTGCGGCGGACGGTGACGCAGATCTTCGAGAAGCTGGGCGTCAGCCCCGAGGACGCCGCCGAGGCCGCTGACGTGCTGACGATGACCGACCTGCGCGGGGTCGAGACGCACGGCGTGTCGAACATGCTGCGGGCCTACGTCCGCGACTACAAGGCAGGCAAGCTGGACCCCCGGCCCGGCTGGCGGATCGTGCGGGAGTCGCCGGGCACCGCGGTGATCGACGCCGAGCGGCGTCTCGGCGTCATCGTCGGTCCCAGGGCGATGCGGCTGGCCGTGGCCAAGGCGCGCGCGGTCGGCGTGGGCGTGGTCACCGTGTTCAACAGCGGCCACTTCGGTGCGATCGGCCACTACGCCATGCAGGCCGCCGCCGAGGACATGGTGGGCGTGTGCTTCACCGGCGCCGGGCTGAGCGTGGTGCCCACCTTCGCGTCGAAGCCGATGCTGGGGACCAATCCCATCGCGCTGGCCGCTCCCGCCCGCCACGAGGCGCCGATGCTGTTCGACGCCGCCACCTCGGCGATCGCCGGCAACAAGATCCGGCTGGCCATGCGGGTCGCCTCGCCGCTGCTGCCGGGCTGGGTGACGGACAAGGAGGGCACCCCCATCATGGAGGAGAAGCCCGTCTTCGACCGCGACGAGTTCTATCAGCTTCCACTCGGCGGGACGCGCGAGCAGGGCTCGCACAAGGGCTACGGCTTCGCCCTCATGGCCGAGGTGCTCTCCACCGTCCTGGCCGGCGCGCTGCCGACGATGCTGGTGCCCGGTAGCGGCTCCAAGAACCACTTCGCGGCCTACAGCATCGAGGCGTTCACGGACGTCGAGCAGTTCAAGGACACGATGGACGCGATGCTCAAGACGCTGCGCACCGCCACGCCGGCGCCGGGGAACGAGCGCGTCCTCTATCCGGGGCTGTCGGAGGCCGAGGAGACTGCAGCACCGGCGGGCCCACGGCATCCCCCTGCACAAGGAAGTGCTCCAGTGGTTTGCTGAGTGCACGGGAGAGATGGGGCTGCCGCCGCTGGTCGCCATGGCCTGACGCCCGGCCGTTTCACACACCGGCCGGTCCGGGGTCACAGTGGATGAGGAGGACCACATGGCTTCTATCCATCGGGAGGTCCTGATTCACGCCGGCGCCGCCGAGGTCTGGGACGCGATCCGCGACGTGGGGGCTCCGCACAAGCGCCTGGCCCCCGGCTTCCTCGTCGACACACGGCTCGAAGGCGACGCCCGGGTGGTGACCTTTGCCAACGGCCTGGTGGCGCGCGAGCTGATCGTCGACATCGACGATCAGGTGCGGCGGCTCGTGTGGGCCGTGGTCGGGGGCCGCCTCACGCATCACAACGCCTCGCTGCAGGTCTTTCCCGACGGCGAGGAGCGCTGCCGCGTCGTGTGGATTGCCGACCTCCTGCCTCACGAGCTGGCCAGCACCATCGGCGGCCTCATCGAGCAGGGCCTCGGCGTGATGCAGCAGACCCTCGCGCGTCGCTGACCGTTGCCGCACCCCCTGGTGACCCAGCTCCGGTTCACGCGTCGCGAATGGCTACGCGGCCTCAAGGGCGTGACGGCAGAGGACGCTGAGCGCCGCCTCCCACCGATCAACCCGATCGCGTGGATGATTGGCCACCTCGCCTGGCAGGAGCAGCTGTACTGGCTCGATCGAGGCCAGGGCCGGATCGTGGTGCCGGAGGTCAGGCGCTTCGGCTACGGCAAGCCGCTCGTGGTGCCGGCCCTCGACGAGGCGTGGGCGTGGTGGCGCACCGTCACCACCGCCGCTGATCCCTACCTTGACACCCTTGCCGGCGCCACGCTCATGCGGCGGTGGAAGCGCGAGTCATCCCAGGAGACGCCCGGAACGAAGCTCCACCGCACGACCTACCACTACTGGTTTCACCTCGGCGAGTCGCAGGCGATCCGCCAGCTGCTCGGCCACACGAAGCTCCCCGACTTCGTCGGGGGCTTCGGGACCTCGCAGTATCGTCCGATCACCTGATCGTCAGCTGGTCGCGGAAGCGGTGGCGGCGCGCCAGATGCGGCGCGCGCCCTTGTCGATCTTGAGCGCGGTGATGGCGGCGCCGGCCAGGAAGAGGCAGGCGAGGACGTAGGCGGCGCCGTATCCACCGGTCGTCTCGAACAGGATACCGGCGAGCGAGGAGCCCAGCGCGGAGCCGGTCTGGTGCACGAGGAAGATCAGGCCGAAGACCGAGCTGACCGAGAAGCGGCCGTAGATGTCGGCGGTCAGCGCGGAGGTCATCGACCCGGTGCCCGCCATCGTGATGCCGCCGAGGACGGCCACGGCCAGGATGGCGGCCGGGTTGTCGCGGATGAGGAACAGGCCCGCGAAGATGAAGATGCGGCCCGCGTAGATCGTGGCCAGGACCGGCCGACGCCCGAAGCGATCGGACAGCGCGCCCAGCATGACCGTGAACCCGATGCTGGAGCCGCCGAGCACGCCGAGCGCCCACGAGGCAAACATTGGCGAGTAGCCGTGGTCGGTCAGCATCGGAATGCCGTGGGCGGAGAGCAGGCTCATCGAGAAGCCGCAGGTGAAGAACGAGCCCGCGAGCTGCCAGAAGGCGAGCGTGCGGAGCGCCTCGCCGGCGGTGACCCGCTCGATCGGCGCCGCGGTGGTGCCGGGCTTGAGCGTGCCGCCGTCCGCCATCAGCCCGACCGACTCCGGCGAGTCGCGCAGGACCAGCAGGCACAGGGGCAGGACGAGGACCAGCACCCCGGCCGCGATCCACATGTACGTCTGGCGCCAGCCGGTGGTGAGGATGAGCCAGGTCACGGCGGGGACGAGCAGGCTCATGCCGGTCATCGAGGCGCTGCCGAGCACTGATAGCGCGGTGCCGCGGCGCTTACTGAACCACCGCGCGACGACGCCGGAGGCGATGACGGGCCCGGTCCCGGCCAGCCCCAGCGGCACCAGCACTCCGTACACGGCGGCGAACTCCCAGAAGTTGCGGACCATCGCAGTGAGCACGAGCGAGAGCACCAGCAGCACGGTGCCGACCGAGGTGACGGCCCGCACGCTGAAGCGGTCGAGGGCGAGGCCGGCCAGCGGCATGAAGGCGCCGTAGAGGAACAGGCTCAGCGCGATCACGATCGAGAAGCTGGCGCGGTCGAGGCCGAGGTCCTCCACGATGGGCTTGAGGAACGGCCCGACGGCGTGCCGCACCCCGGTCGAGATGAACGTCGTCACCGAGAAGGCCGCCACCACCCACCAGCCGTAGAAGATCCCTCGAGAGGTCATGTCCTGCGACTATACCGCACTCACCCTGCCCGCGCGGGGCTCGAGGTGCTCATCGAGCTAGAGTTGTTTGTCGAGGTGGTCGGCGAGGCGGAGGGCGAGGGCGACGATGGTGAGAGTGGGATTGGCGAAGCCGCTGGTGGGGAAGATGGAGCTGCCGGTCACGAAGAGGTTGGCGAGGCCGTGGACGCGGCCGTGCTCGTCGACGACGCCGTTTTCGGGATCGCGGTGCATGCGCGTCGTGCCCATGTGGTGGTGGGCGTTCGGGTCTGGCGGGGCATCGGCCACGATCGCCACGCGCCCGAGCCCGTGACGCTCGAGCTCGGCGGCGATGACGGCGTGGACGTGGGCGAGGCGACGCCGATCGGTCGCGCGCCAGCGCCAGTGAACGGCGGCCTGCGGCAGCCCGAAGCGATCGCGGCCCTCGCCGAGCGTGATCCGGTTGTCCGGGTCGGGCGCCTGCTCGAGGTTGAGCAGCAGCTCGAATGCGGCGAAGCGGCCGCGAGTGCCACCCGGGCGCCACCAGTCGGCGCGGGGGCGTGGGCGCGGCCCCCATACTCGCCGGCGAAGCGCCTCCGCTGCCGGCCACTGCAGCTCGGCCGGCAGCGGCAGCAGGGTGACCGCGGCGGCGGGCAGCTCCTGGTCGCGGCGCGCCTGGTCGGTGAAGGCCAGGTGTCCGACGATGACGCCGCCCCCGGCGGCGTGGAAGTCGTAGAAGCCACAGCGCTCGAAGAGCCGGGGATCGCTCGGCACGAGGCGGCAGGAGACGTCTCGCGGATGCTCCATGAAGCACCGGCCGATCAGGCCGGACCGGTCGCCCAGGCTCTGGCGCTCGTCGGCCAGCAGTAGCAGCCGGGCGTTCTCGATGCCGCCGGCAGCGAGCACGAACTGTCGCGCCCGCACGCGCAGCGTTCGCCCGGCGAGCCCGACGGCGCGCGCGTGGATGATCGCCGCCGCGCCGGGGCCGCGCTCGAGCTCGAGCGCGGTGGTGTTGAGACAGAGCACCACGTTGGGAGCGCGGCGGATCTCGCCGAGGTGGGCGTCGGTGAACCACCGGGCGGCGCCGAACTGGTACACGGCGGTCGTCAGCGGCCCCGGTGAGAGCCCCAGGCACGGGCGCTCGGCGCTTTCCCACGCCTCGCCCCCGTACGCCGGACGTCCGAGCCCGCACAGCCCGTGGGCCCGCTCGTAGTATGGGTCGAGGTGCGGCCGCTCGAACGGCCAGCCGCTCAGCGGCCACCCGCTGCGCGACTCGAGATCGACGGCACCGAGGGGCGTGTACTTGGCTCCCGCCTCGGCCGCGAACCAGGTGTTCCAGAGGTGCACCGTTCCGCCCACCTGGCGGTGCCGCGTGGCTCCCGGCGCGGCATAGTCGTCGCCGGTGCTGGTGCCGTCGGCCAGGGCCTGCGCGGCCGGATCGACGTGCCGGCCGCCGCTCTCGAGCAGCACGATCCGCCGGCCGCGGGCGGCCAGCTCTCGGGCCAGCACCAGCCCCGCCGGTCCCGCGCCCACGACGCACACATCGGCATCGAGCAGCGGGGCGCCGAATGTCCGGCTGTCCACTTCCATGCGGGGCCTAGCATACTCGTGGGGCGACGCATTCTTTGACTCTCCACGGCACGATCTGCGAGAACGATGGACGGGAAAGGGCGTGGGCGTCATGAGCCGGCCGTCCGAGGTCTCCATCATCATGCCGACGATGGCCACTCGCGAGCGGGCCGACAGCCTCGTCCGCGCGATCGAGACGGTCGTCGCGCAGAAGGGCGTACGCGGCGTGCCTCTGGTCGTCGTCAACGGGCGAGTCGGCGCGCCGGACCTGCTCACGCACCTGCACCGGCGCCCCGACATCCGACTCGTCATCCTGGAGGAGGCCAACCTGCCGCGGGCCCTCCAGGCCGGTCGGCAGCGCGTGCAGACGCCCTACTTCGCGGTCCTCGACGACGACGACGAGCTGTTGCCGAATGCGCTGGAGATCCGCCTGGCCGCGCTCGAGGCCGGGCCCCCCGCCGACGTGGTGGTGACCAACGGCGTCCTGGCCGGGCGCGGCCGCGCCGAGCTCAACATCGCCGACTTCAGGGAGGTCGAGGCGGACCCGCTTCGCCGGCTGCTCGCGCAGCACTGGCTGCCGCCGTGCGCGGGACTGTTCCGCACCGCCGCCGTGACGACGGCGTTCTTCGACGGGATGCCCCGGTACCGCGAGTGGACGTACCTGGCGCTCCGGATGGCGCTCGGGCTGCGTATCCGCTTCGCCGCCCAGCCCACCTTCGTGTACCGCACCGACACGCCCGGCTCGCTCTCGAAGTCGCGGCCGTACTGTCTGGCCGGGCCGGCCGCGATCCGGCGCATGCTCGAGCTGGACCTGCCCGCCGACGTCCGGGCCATCCTGCGCGTCCGGCTTGCCGGCGACCTGCACAGCGCGGCGGTGTGCGAGCTGGACGCGGGCCGCTACGGCGCGGCCTGGGGCTGGCACCTCAAGAGCCTCGTGCAGCCCTCGGGCTGGCGGTACCTGCCCTTCGCGCGGAACCTTCTGCTCGGCGCCCTGACGGGGAGCCGGGCCGACGACTCGGACTCGGCGTGAGCGCGCGGGTGCTCGTCCTCGGCATCGACGCCGGCAGCCCGGCGCTGCTCGAGCCGTGGGCGGCGGCCGGCGTGCTGCCGACGCTGCGCGCGCTGATGAGTCGGGGGGTGGTGGGACGCACCGAGAGCGTCGAGGGGTTCTTCGTCGGCTCGACGTGGCCCTCGTTCTACACCGGGAGCTCGCCCGCCGAGCACGGCATCCACAGTCTCGTCCAGCTCCGGCCCGGCACCTACGAGCTCGACCGGTGCTACACGGGCGAGTTCGTCAAGCGCGAGCCGTTCTGGAACGCGCTCGGCCGGGCCGGTCGCCGCGTGGCCGTCCTTGACGTGCCGCTGAGCGGCGTGTCGCGCGGGCTCAACGGCATCCAGATGGTCGAGTGGGGCTCGCACGACGCCAACTACGGCTTCCGGACGTGGCCCCGAGCACTGGCGCGGGACGTGACACGCCGCTTCGGCGTCCATCCGCTGACCCGGAGCTGCGACGTGGATCATCGGTCGCCCGGCGAGTTCCGCGATCTCATGCGCCGGCTCGTCGACGGCGTCCGGACGAAGGCGTCGCTCACGCGCCACTACCTCGCGCGCGGCGAGTGGGACCTGTTCGTGCAGGTGTTCACCGAGGGCCACTGCGCGGGCCACCAGTGCTGGCACCTGCACGATCCGGCCGCCCCCGGCTGGGACGCCGCCACCGTCGCCGTCACCGGTGATCCGCTCCTCGAGGTGTATGCCGCCATCGACGCCGCCATCGCCGAGATCCTGGCCGACGTCGATCGCGACACGTTCGTGCTCGTGCTGGCCAGCCACGGCATGGCGCACCGGGTCGGCGCCCAGTTCCTGCTGCGCGACGTGCTGGCACGACTCGGGGCCGCGGCCGCTCCGCCGGCCCCGCGCGGCGACGACGAGCGCTCCCGCGTTCTGGCCGCGGCGTGGGCGCGCACGCCGGAGGTCGTCCGGCGACCGCTCCGGGCGGCGCGGGAGCGCGCGCATCACTGGCGCGAGGCGCGGGCGTGGCCGCGGCCATTGCCGGCCGAGGTACGCCGGGGGCGCTGCTTCGTCGTCGACAACGGGCTCGTGGTCGGCGGCGTCCGCCTCAACCTGGCCGGGCGCGAGCCGCACGGGGTGCTGACGGAGGCCTCCGTGCCGGAGTTTTCGCGGACCCTCGAGCGGGACCTGCTCGACGTCGTCGACGCCGAGTCGGGCCGGCCGGCCGTGAGCCGCCTTCTCCGCACCGACGACCTCTATCGGGGCCCCCATCGCGCCCACTTGCCCGACCTCCTCGTGGAGTGGAGCGAGCAGCGGGCGCTCGGCAGCGCCACGGTCGGCACCGGGCGAGGGGCATCGGTGCGACTGTCCTCGAGCCGGATCGGGACGGTCGAGGGGATCAACCGCTATTGCCGCAGCGGCGACCACCGGCGTGACGGGCTCTTCGTGGCGGTGGCGCCGAGGCTGGGGCCCGCACGGCTGGCCGAGCCGGTGTCGATCATGGACTTCGCGCCGACCCTGACCCGCCTTCTCGGCGTGGACCTGGCCGGCGGGGCCGGTCGCCCGATCCAGCCACTGCTCGACCAGGCCTGACGAGTGCCGGGGGCCCGATCGCTGCCGGCGAGCGTGCTGGCCAACTGGACCGGCTACGCCGTCGGTCTGATCGTCAACTTCTTCCTGAGCCCGCTGGTCGTCGGCCACCTCGGCCCCGCCGCCTACGGCGTGTGGATCTTGCTGGTGACGCTGACGGCATACCTGGGCTTCCTCGATCTCGGCATCCGCAGCTCGGTGACGCGCTACGTGGCGCGCGCGGAGAGCCGGGGTGATCGGGCGACGTCGATCCAGGCCGCGTCGACCGCGCTCGCGGTGTTCACGGCCATGGCCGGCGTTGCGGTGGCGGCCGCGGCCGCGCTCGGCCTGATCGCGCCGAGCGTCTTTCACATTCCGGCCGAGTACCGCGCGACCACCGCGATCGTGGCCACGCTGGCCGGAGCGTCCACCGGCCTCGCCCTGGTCAACGGCGCGCTGGGAGGCGTGCTCGTGGGGCGGGAGCGCTTCGACGTCGTCGGCGCCATCGAGGTCGTCACCACGCTCGTCCGCGCGGGGCTCGTGCTCGGCGTCCTGACCACCGGGGGCGGCCTCGTGGAGCTCGCCGTCGCCCAGCTTCTCGCCTCGCTCACGGGCACCGTGCTCACGGCGTGGTGGGGGCGACGCATCCTCCCCGGGCTGCGACTGCGGCCGACGTGGAGCCGTCCCCACCTGCGGCTCCTCGTCTCCTATGGCGGCGTTGCATTCGTGGCCCAGCTCGGCGCCGGTGTCGTCGAGCGGGCGGCCGTCGTCGTCATCGGCGCCTTCATGCCCATGGCCGCGGTCACGGTCTTCGCCATCGCGAGCGGCCTGATCGACTACGCACGGGCCCTGGTGGCCGGCATCCGCACGACCCTGGCCCCGCGCGCGAGCGCGCTCGAAGGGCGCGGCCAGGGCGAGGCCCTCCGCGATCTGGTGCTGGACGGCGCCCGGTACTGCACGCTGCTGGTCCTGCCCATCGCGGTGACCTTCGCGCTGCGGGGAAGCTCGTTCATCGGGTTGTGGATGGGGCCAGCCTATGGCGGGCCGTCGGGCGCGGTGCTGGCGATCCTCGCCGGGCGCCTCGTGGTCCTGGGGGCGACGGGCGCGGCCGGCAACGTCATGCTGGGCGCCAGCCGGGAGCGGGCGGTGGCCGTGCTCTACGTCGCCGAGGCGGCGGTCAACGTCACGGCCATGCTGCTCCTCGTGCGCTCGGCCGGTCTGGTGGGCGTGGCGTGGGCGACCACGGTGCCGACCGTGGTGGCCGCGCTCCTCGTCTGGCCGTGGCTGTTGCGGCGCAGCTTCGGCGTGAGTGTGCGCGGCTACCTGTCGTCGGCCTGGGGCCGGCCGGTGGTGGCGATGCTGCCGTTCGCGGGCGCGACTGGACTCGTCGAGCGGCTGTGGCCGGCGACGAGCCTGGCGGTGTTCTTCGGACAGGTGGCGGTGCTGATGCCGCTGGCCCTCCTCGGATGCTGGTACGTCGGGCTCCTGGACCAGGAGCGCCGGCGCTGTCGTGACGCCGCTCGGGCGCTGCCGTCGCTACTCACCGCGACCGGCCGATAGCCGTCGAACCCGTCCGGGTCAGCCGGTGAAGAACCCCAGCAGCAGGCGATTGATCTCGGGGGCATTCTCGTACGCGGACCAGTGACCGGCCCGCGGGATCCGGTGCAGGTCGAGCGGCGCCCGCGCGACCGCCTGGATTTCACCGATCAAGAGGTCGGCCGGTCGGAACGGCGAATCGTCGCGCTCGCCCCACAGGAGCCGCAGCCGGGCGGACATCTGGGCGAGGTCGCCCAGCAGGGTGCCGCCGCCGCTCACCTTGCGGCTGTCGAAGCGGGCTCGGCGCACCCCGTCCACCTGGATGTCGACGGCCTCGTCGGTCACGCTGGCGGCGTCGCTCAGCATGTTGACCAGCAGGTTGTGGCGGCAGATCTCCCGGAAGAGCCCCTCATCGCCGCCGGCTTCCTTGTACGAGCGGATCGGGCGGTCGCCGAAGCGGCGGGCGGGAAAGCCCCCGGGCGAGACCAGCGCCAGGTGGGTGACGCGCGGGCCCAGCCGGCGGGCGAGGTTGGCGGCGATGGCCCCGCCGAACGAGAACCCGGCCAGGCGGAGCGGAGCGTCGCCCGGCAGCATCCGTCCCAGCAGCTCGTGCACGAGGTCGAGATAGGCGGGGCCGGTCGTCTCGCGAGGGACGGGGGCCGAGTCGCCGTACGAGGGATGGTCGAGCGCGTGCACGGTGAAGCGCGTGGCCAGCGGCTCGACGTTGCGGGTCCAGTGTCGCCACGACCCCATGCCACCGTGGAAGAGGACGAGGTCGGGGCCGTGGCCGGACCGGTGCACCGCCATGCGGGGTGCCGTCTGCGCGCTCATGCGACACGTGGCCGTACGCGCTCGGCGAAGGTGACCATCTGCGCTTGCAGCTCGGCGCCGTCGGCGGCGAGGAACTCGATGACGAGGTGCTCGACGCCACACTCGCGCAGCTCCACAACCTGCTCGACCAGCGCGGACGGCTCTCCCGCCATCACCCGACCCGCCCGGGCCGCGGGCCGGGGAGCCTGGCCGGGGCGCAGGACGCACATGTCGTTGCGCAGCGTCAGCGCCGGCGGCACCGCCCGCCCTCGCTCCGCGGAGAGCCGGGCCAGCTCGGCGCGGCCGGCCCTCAGCTCATCGGGAGGACGGCTGATCGGATGCCAGGCCGCGCCCAGCTCGACGGTGCGACGCAGCGCCGCCCGGCTGTGGCCGCCGACCCAGATCGGCGGGTGCGGCCTCTGCAGCGGCTTGGGCTCGAACACGAGGTCCTCGAACTTCGTGTAGGTACCGGCGAACGACGGCGACGGGCTGGTCCACAGCGTCTGCATCGCGCGCAGGTGCTCGTCGGTCATGGCCCCGCGCTCGGCGAAGGGCACGCCCAGCGCCGCGCTTTCGGCCGCCACCCAGCCGGCGCCGACGCCGAGCACCACGCGGCCGCCGCTCAGCGCGTCGAGCGAGGAGACCATCTTCGCGGTAACCACCGCGTTGCGGTAGGGCACGATCAGCACGGTGGTGCCCAGTCGCACCCGGCGGGTGGCCCCGGCCAGCACGCCCAGCGTCACCAGCGGGTCGTAGACGGTCTCGCCGAAGTTGACCACGTTGGCGCGCGGGACCACGACGTGGTCGCTGACCCAGACCGAGTCGTAGCCGAGCTCCTCGGCCCGCATCGCGCTGCCGCGGATGATGTCCGGCGTGGCCAGGTGACGGCAGTTGGGGATCCACACTCCGAAGTCCATCGAGCCTCCTCGCGCCTAGGATTGAACGGCGCTCCGCCCCGGGATGGTACACTCGCAACAGCACGATCGTGAGGGGGGACCGACGGTGGCGTTCGACTACGCGCAGTACTTCGGCGAGATCAAGCTGACCCAGGACCTTCTGACGAAGAAGGACGAGCGCTCGTGGCTGCTGACGCCCCCGCGCGACGGCGAGCGTCACGACGTGGTCCTCTACCTGGGCTGCAACGTGCTCCGCACCTCCCACCTGGTCCAGACGGCCACCGCGGTGTTCGACCGGCTGGGCCTCGACTACGTGGCGGCCGGCGGACCGACGTACTGCTGCGGCATCCAGCACCACCGGCGGGGCCAGGAGACCTCGGGCGAGCGCTACGCCAATCACACGATCGACCTGTTGCATCGCATGGCGCCGCGCGAGGTCGTGATGTGGTGCCCGTCGTGCATCCAGTTCTACGACGAGGTGCTGCAGGCGGAGATGCCGTTCCCCAAGCGCCACACCACCGAGTTCCTGGCCGACCGGCTGGAGCGCGGCGATTTCACGTTCACTCAGCGCGTCGAGGCCACCGTGGCCCTGCACTCGCACCCGCTGTCGGAGCCGCGCCAGCGCGAGGGGCGTGCCGCCCGCCGTCTGCTGGAGGCGGTGCCCGGCGTCACCGTGGTCGACTTCGAGCCCGACCCGCGCTGGGGCCGCACGTGCACCCCGGCCCTCCAGGAGCAGCTCGGTCCCGAGGTGTGGCGGCAGATGGTGCTCGACGACATCGATCGCGCGCTGGCGGCCGGGGCCACCCACATGGCCGGCATCTACCACGGCTGTCAGCGCGACCTCTGCCGGTTCGAGGCCGAGCGCCCGATCGTCTTCGAGCACTACCTGACGATCTTCGCGCGGGCGCTGGGGATCGAGTTCGAGGATACCTACAAGAAGTACGTGCGGCTCGGTGATGTTGACCGCATCCTCGAGGACGCCACGCCCTGCATGGCCGCCAACGGCGTCGATCCCGCCGTCGCCCGCGGGCTCGTCCTCAAGACCTTCCCTCGGCGCTAGCCAGCTGCGCTGACGCCCGGGCGTCAGCGCCGTCCACGAGCGTCAACCCATGAACGATTCGTCTGCTCGGTGGCGTCAGCCGCGGCGTCGCTCCGTGCGGGGACGTGCGGTGACGGTCCGGATCCAGGCGGTGAGGATCTGGGCGAGGGGACGTTCGTGGGTGGTGAAGCTGTGGGGGGCGTTGGGGATGACGATGCCGATGAAGGAGCGGGCGCGTGTCGCATGGCGCTCGAAAGCTTGCAAGAGCTCGTCGGGGCGGCGGTCGAGGTACTCGTCGCGGGCACCGATGATGGCGGCGACGGGGACGCGCACGGAGGCGAGGGCGGGCCAGCGAGCGGTGGGGCGGTAGTAGGGGAAGACGTCCTCAGCCTGGCCCGGCTTGTAGAGGCTGACGTAGCGGCGGGCGCTCCAGAAGCCCCAGGCGCGCGGCACCAGGGCGCGCGGATCGCGGCGGGCCAGGCGCCCGGCCAGGGCGACGCGGCGCCGCAGCTCGCGGGCACCGAGGCGCCGGGCCTCGCCGGCGATGTCGGAGATCGGCCCGAGCAATGCGAGGGCGGCCACCCGCCGGTCGCGGGTGCGGGCCACGTAGTGCAGGACCTTGTTGGCGCCGGTGGAGTGGCCGGCCAGCACCACTCGCTCGAAACCCAGCCGGACCGCGAAGGCGATCACCGTGCGGATGTCCTCGACGCTGGCGCCGAACCGCTCGAAGGCGGCGCCGGCCAGGCGAGCCCCGCGGCCGGCGACCACGTCGTGGCCGCGGGTGTTGATTTTGAGGTAGCCGATGCCGGCCGCGGTGAGCCGGGCTGCCAGCTCGGCGATCAGGGGCTGCCCCGAGGAGAAGGCCGAGCCGAGGCCGTGCACCCACACCAGCGCGAGGCGCCGCCGGCCCCGCGGCACCGCCCCGACGCCGTCGAGCCAGACGCCGTCGCGCGTGCGCAGGCGGACGAGCGTGGTGGGGACGCCGAGCGGCCTCGTCATGTCAGCACGCGGCAGGATTATACTGCCTGCCGTGATCACCTCCCGGGCCGTCGCCGACAACCTCGCCAAGGCATCGTGGATCCGCCGCATGTTCGAGGAGGGCGCTCGCCTCAAGCAGGAGCGGGGCGCCGACAAGGTCTTCGACTTCACGCTGGGCAACCCGGAGATCGAGCCGCCGCCGGCCGTGCTGGCCGCGGCCCGGCGCGTGCTCGACAGCGACGCGCCCCACCTGCACGCCTACATGCCCAACGCCGGCCACCCGCGCGTGCGCGAGGCGGTGGCCGGGCGGCTGCGGACGGCCACCGGCCTGCCCTACACGGCCAACCACGTGCTGATGACCGTCGGCGCCGGGGCGGCGCTCAATACCGTGCTCAAGGCCCTGCTCAACCCCGGCGACGAGGTGCTCACGGTGGCGCCGTTCTTCGTCGAGTACACGTTCTATGCCGAGAACTACGGCGGTCGGCTGATCGTCGTTCCTCCGAAGGCCGATCTCACCCCTGACGTCGCCCGGCTCGAGGCCGCCATCACGCCGCGCACGCGGGCCATCATCCTCAATTCGCCGAACAACCCGAGCGGCGTCATCTATCCGGCGTCGGCCTTCATGGAGATCGAGGCCATGCTGGCCCGGGCCGCCCAGCCGATCGTGCTCATCAGCGACGAGCCGTACCGCGCGCTCGTGTTCGACGACGTGCCGGTGCCCCAGGTCCCGCCGCTGGTGACCCGCGCGGTCGTGGCCACCTCGTGGTCCAAGGCGCTGGCGATTCCGGGCGAGCGCATCGGCTACCTGGCCTTCTCGCCCCGGATGGCGGAGGCGGCCGAGCTGTTCGAGGCGTGCACGTTCACCAGCCGCGTGCTCGGCTTCGTCAACGCTCCGGCGCTGTGGCAGTGGGTGGTGGCCGAGGTCGGCGACCTCGTGATCGACGTCGCGCCCTATCGCGAGAAGCGCGACCTCATGTACGAGGGGCTGCGTCGCATCGGCTACGAGTGCGTGAAGCCGCAGGGGGCCTTCTACGTGTTCCCGCGGACGCCGATCGACGACGACGTGGCGTTCGTGCGGTTGCTGGCCGAGGAGGGCGTGCTGACGGTGCCCGGCTCCGGCTTCGGCATGCCCGGCCACATCCGGATCTCGCTCACAGTCGAGCGCGAGACCGTCGTGCGCGCGCTCCCGGGCTTCGAGCGGGCGTTCGGTCGCGCCCGTGGCGGCGCCCTCTGACCGCGCTGACCGGCTTCGACGCCCCCGTCGTCGTCTACGCCGCGTTCGTCCTCCTGCTGGCCTACCTCGTCCGGGGCATCGCGGGGTTCGGCTCGGGACTGATCGCGGTGCCGATGCTGTCCAACGTCGCCCCGGTCGGGACGGTGGTGCCGGTCGTCGTCGCGCTCGACTACATCGGCTCGGCCGGGCAGGGCGCGCGCAACCTCGAGCGCGTGGCCTGGGCCGAGCAGCTCGTCCTGGTACCGTTCACGCTGATCGGCGTGGCCACCGGGCTGCTCGTGCTGCGCGGCGTGTCCTCGGCCCTGCTGGCCCGCGCGCTCGGCGCGTTCGTGATCTCCTACGCCATCTATCAGCTCCTGCCGCTGCCGCCGCTGCGCGGCTCGCGGTGGGCCGCGATCGGGTGCGGCTTGCTGGGCGGGCTGGTCGGGACACTGTTCGGCACCGGGGGTCCGTTCTACGCCGTGTACTTCAACCTGCGCGGGCTCGACAAGGGCGCCTTCCGGGCCACCTTCGCGACCAACTTCCTCATCGACGGCGGCGTGCGGCTGGCCGGCTACGCCATCGCCGGGCTGCTGGGCTGGACGACGCTGATCTACGTCGGCGCCGCCCTCCCGCTGGTGGCGATCGGGCTGTACGCCGGCGGCCGCGTGCACGTCAACCTGAGCCAGCGCGCCTTCATCCGGCTGGTCAGTCTCATCCTGCTCGCGACGGGCACCGCGCTGCTCTTCCGCTGACGGCGCCCCGGCGCCGGTCAGAGGGCCAGGCGCCAGGCGCCGGCCACGATGACGGCCGCCGCGAGACCGAGCACCGCCTGCACGGGAGCGGGCGGGGCCGAGCGCCGCGTGAGGGCGGCCAGCAGCCCGAGCCCGCCGCCGACGAGGAAGCCGAAGAGGTGGGCGAGGACGTCGGCGTTGGGCCCGGCGCCGAGCAGCGCCAGCAGGGCCAGGCTCGCGCCGAGAATCACCCACGTCTTCCGCGCGATCGATCCGACCCGGCGCGGGGCCACGATGCGCAGCGCGGCCAGCACGCCGATGGCGCCGAAGATCGCGGTGGAGGCGCCGACCGAGGTGTGATCATGGCCGTGCACGGCGGCGGTGAGGACGTTGCCGGCGCCGCCGGCCACCAGGAGCAGGCTCAGGCCGAGGCCGGGCCCGAGCTGCCAGCACACCGCTGTCACCAGCACCGCGGCAGCAGCCGCGTTGCCGACCAGGTGCGGCACGTCGGCGTGCAGGGTGAGCGCGGTCACGGCGCGCCACCACTCCCCTGCCATGATGCGGCCGGCATCGGCGGCGCCGTGCTCGAACCACGAGCTGCGGGCGGCGCGGGGCCCGGTGATCGCGAAGAACCCGAGCAGGAGCAGCGCGACCACGACTCCCGTGATGGTCATCGGCCGTACCGGTACCGTCTCGCCTTCGGCGCGGAGGTCGCGCGCGTTCTCCTGATCGTAGGCCGCCAGCGTGGCCAGCGCCGAGGCGACGTCGTCCGGCGGCACGATCAGCGCCCATCCATCCAGCCGCTCCCGCATCCAGTGCGGAATCCCCGCGGCCGCCAGCACGACCGCCCACTCATCAGCGTGCTGCCGGCTGACCGTCACCCGCACCGCCGTCCCCGGACCGTCCACGACGTGCGCCCGGCGCTATCGCCCGCGACGCTCGTGGACGGGGGAGCGACTGGGGGCGGGCGCCCCGGCCCGGGCAATGTCGCGGTCGCGCCTTGCGGCGGAGCCGTGGCGAGCGCGTTCTATCGGGGCGGGATGAGCGAGCCGCCGACCGAGGACAGCCGGCACCCGAGCCCCCTCTGGGGGATGGGGGGCCGAGCGAATCCCGCTTGCGTGGTACAGGCGGAGCCGCCGGCGCGACCGCGGCATGCCCGGGCCGGGGCGCCCGCCCCCAGTCGCTCCCCCAGCCACGAGCCTCACGGGCGGAGCAGCTGCGTGTACGTGGCCTCGTCGAAGCCGACGATGAGCGTCCGTCCCTTGCGCAGAGTGGGGGCGCGCAGGTTGCCGGTGGGGCCGAGCAGCAGGCCGAGCAGCTCCGTCCGGGGCGGTTGCTCGCGCTTGAGATCGACGTGCACCACGCGCTTGCCCTTGGCGACGTAGAGCTGGTCCACGTCCTTCAGCACGCCGAGCGCGGCGTCGCCCTTGATGGTGGCCTTCTTGGCATCGGCCTGCGCGGCGACCGTGACCTTGTGCTTCGCAAGGAACCCTTGCGTCTTGGCGCAGGTCATTCAGCCGTTGCGGTGGTAGCTCCAGTCGATCCGACTCATGGCGTTCCTCCCGTGGCCGGGATGATGGCACGGATCGCGCCGATGGCCCACGCGTCGCCCGCCGTCTACCGGATCGCGGCGCGCAGCTCCTGGACGAGGCGGTGCAGGTCGTCCACGGTGACCGGTCGCTGGTCGGCGAGAGCCTCGACGCGCGGGTAGAGCGTGCGGCGCGCGTAGGCGCGGTAGGGAGCGGGCAGGCTCATGAGCAGGGCGATGAACGCGTCCTGCAGCTCCGTGGGCCAGCGACGCTCGTGCTCGCGGCGGGCCGGGCCGAAGTCGAATGGTGTCGCGGCGATCTCGTCGTGGCGCCCGGCTCGCAGCGCCGAGGTCGCCGCCTCGTCGACGCCGTCGCCGGCCAGCACCACGCCGTACGCCTCGCGGGCGTGAGCGGGCGAGACCAGACCAGAGGCGACGTCGGCGAGCACCTCGGCCGGCGGGCGCTGGAAGCGATCGCCGTGGCCGCCGCCGCCGGGCGTCCGGACGCTCAGCACGTCGCCCGGCTCCAGGGCCAGCACCTCGATCTTCGGCAGCGCGCGCTCGCCGGCGGTCCCGGGGTTCAGCACGACGCTGCCCGTCGAACCGGCGCTGCCGCCCGCGACGCCCCACGGCGCGAAGCGTAGCCGTTCCATCCCGCGCGCCGTCACCAACCCCTCGGGGCGGAAGACCTGGAAGTCGAGCCGCACCGCGTGGCCGCCCCGGAAGCGGCCGGGCCCGGCCGAGTCGGCCACCAGGTGGAACCGCCGCACGACGATCGGCACCTCGGCCTCCAGCGTCTCGGCCGGCGTGGTCTTGAGGAAGCCGAGCGAGGCGTCGCAGCCGTCGACGCCGTCGCGGCCGGGGCGGCCGCCGCCGCCACCGATCATCGGCTCGATCACCGTCACGTGGCGCCGGCCCGCCTCGGGATCGGGTAGCGACAGCGCCACCATGCACCCCTGGCCGCCGCTGGCGGCCGGAATGTCGGCGGGCACCGCCCGGGCCAGCGCGCCCAGCACCGCGTCGTAGACGCGCAGCACGGTGGCGTAGCGGACGCCGCAGGCGGCCGGGAACCTCGGATTCACGACCGAGCCCTCGGGCAGCGTCATGCGCACGCGCCGGAGCACGCCGGCGTTGAGAGGGATCGTGCGATCGAGCGTCACGAAGTAGTTCACGAGCGCGATCGACATGAACGGATGGACGCGGCCGGCCGTGGGCACGTTCAGCGCGGAGCCGACCTGCACGTCGCTGCCGGTGAAGTCCAGGTGGATCTCGCCATCGCCGATCGTGAGCGCGACCTTGAGGCGAATGGGGATGTCGGTGACGACGTCGTCCTCGATGTAGTCGGAGAACTCGTAGCGCCCGGCCGGCATGCGACGGATGAGCGCCTCCACCTTGCGGGCCGCGTAGTCGATCAGGTCGTCCATGGCCTTGTCGACGGTGTCGGGGCCGAAGCGGCGGATCAGCTCGTGCATGCGTCGCTCGCCGGTGGTGAGCCCCGCCACCAGGGCCTGGAGGTCACCCCAGTTCTGCTCGGGGATGCGGCAGTTGGCCAGGATCACGTCGAGCAGGTCGCGGTTGACGGCGCCGCGCACGAACAGCTTCTTGGGCGGCAGCCGCAGCCCCTCCTGGAAGATCTCGGAGGCGCGGGGGGTGATGCTGGCCGGCACCATGCCGCCGACGTCCGAGCTGTGCAGGAAGCCGGCACCGTAGGCGACGAGCCGGTCGTCCCAGAAGATCGGGCGGATCAGGTGGATGTCGGGCAGGTGGGTGGCGGCGGCCGCCGAGCCGTAGGGGTCGTTGGTGATGACGACGTCGCCGGGCTCGAGCGGCCCCACCGCTTCGAGCGTGGCCGCATAGCTGATGCCGCCGAAGCTGGCCACGCCGAGCTCGACCGGGTAGGCGAAGAACTCGCCCGACGGCGTCAGCAGGCCGCACGTGAAGTCGGCCGTCTCCTTCACGAACGTCGTGTAGGCCGTGCGCTCCACGACGTAGGCCATCTCCTCGACGGCCCCCTGCAGGTAGTTGCGGAGGATCTCCACCGTGATCGCGTCGAGGCGCATCAGCCCTCCCTCTGGAGCACCAGGTTGCCGAAGCGGTCGACGTCGCCGACGTGGCCGGCCGGCACCAGCACGGTCGTGTCGGGCTGCTCCACGATGGCGGGGCCGACCAGGCGGGCGCCGCGGCCGAGCGCGGCGCGGTCGAAGACGCGCGCCTCGGTCGGGCGGCCGTCGAGCCAGACGCGTCGTGTCGTTCGCGGCACCGGGGCGGCGCCGGCCGGGATCTCGGCGAGCGGCACCCGCGGGCGCGCGGCCCGCAGCTGCACCCGGAGGTTGACGATCTCCGCCGGCGCCTCGCGATCGGCGTGGCCGAAGGCCCGCTCGTGCGCGTGGTGGAAGGCCGTGAGGATCGCGCCCCCACCGCCGGCCGCGAGCCAGGCCGGCTCCACCGGCACCTCGATCTCGTACGACTGGCCGACGTATCGCATGTCGGCGGCGGGCCGGAAGGTGGCAGGGCCGGCCCCGGCGCCGTGGCGCGCGAGCCAGTCCGCCAGCTCGGTCCGGAGCGCGTCGTAGGGCTCGCGGAGCGCGCCGGCGTCGAAGGCGGTCGGCGGCGTCGCCTCCAGGCGCACGTGCACGGTGCGCACCGCGTCGTTGACGATGTCGGCGCTGATGGCCCCGAGCGCGCACAGCGTGCCCGGCGAGCGGGGGACGAACACGGCGGGGATGCCGACCTCGCGGGCCAGCAGCGCGCCCACGACCGGCCCGGCGCCGCCAAAGGCCACGAGCGCGAACGCGCGCGGATCTACCGCCGCCCGCGACAGGATCTTGGTGAACTCCGCGTACATGTTCGACACGGCCACGCGCACCACGCTCTCGGCGGCCTCGCTCGGCGTCATGCCGAGCCGGTCCGCGAAGCGCGCGATCGCCGCCTCGGCCAGCGCGCGGTCGAGCGGCATGCGGCCGCCGAGGAACCGGTCGGCGTCGAGGAAGCCACAGACCAGGAAGGCGTCGGTCAGCGTGGCCTCGGTGCCGCCGCGGCCGTAGCAGGCCGGCCCCGGGTGGGCGCCGGTGCTGCGGGGACCGACCTTCGGCAACCCGACCTCGTCGACCCACGCCACCGAGCCACCGCCGGCGCCAATGGCCGTCACGCCCACCACCGGCATCATGACCGGCACGCCGCCGATGTGCTCGCTGGTGCTCGAGCGGGGCCGGCCGTCCTCGACGACGGCGATGTCGGCGCTGGTGCCGCCCACGTCGAGGGTGATGACGTTCGGCCGCCCCGCCTGCGTCGCGACGTAGGCGGCGCCGATCACGCCCGAGGCCGGCCCCGACAGCAGCGTCGCCACCGTGTTGGCGGGGGCGGCGGCCACCGGCATGATGCCGCCATTCGACTTGGTGACGTGGGGGGTGGCCGGCACGCCGCGGGCGGTGAGCGCTTCGGCAAACCCGGTGAGATAGCGGCGCACCTGCGGCTGCACGTAGGCGTCGAGCACGGCCAGCGCCGTCCGCTCGTACTCGCGAGCCTGCGGCCACACCTCCGACGACGTGCTCACCGGGAGCCCCGGCGCCGCGCGCTCGGCGATCGCCCGCACCCGGCGCTCGTGGGCGGGATCGCGATAGGCGTGGAGCAGCGAGACCACCAGCCCCTCGACCTCGTGGCCGGCCAGGCGGCGCACGGCGGCCTCCGCGTTCGCCTCGTCGAGCGGGGTGTCGACGGTGCCGTCCGCGCGCCGGCGCTCACGCACCTCGGCCACCCGCGCGCGCGGCACCAGGGGCAGGGGACGGGCGCCGTGCAGATCGAACGGGTTCGGCAGGCGCAGGCGCTGCAGCTCGAGCACGTCGCGGAAGCCCTCGGTGACGAGGAGGCCGAGGCGGGCGCCGGTGCGCTGGATGAGCGTGTTCACCGCGATGGTGGTGCCGTGCACCACCGCGCCGATCTGGCCGGGGTCGATGCCGTGCTCGTCGGCCAGACGCCGCAGCCCCGTGCGCACCGCCTCCGCGAAGTCGGACGGCGTCGACGGCACCTTGAGCCCGAGCAGCTCGCCGGTCCCCGTGTCGAAGACGGCGAAGTCGGTGAAGGTGCCACCGATATCGATGCCGAGCCAGAAGCGTGCCACGCTTGGTTCGTGTACCGCGCCGGTCCCGCGAAGTCAACCGCGCGCGACCCGCCTACGTCAGCGTCCGCCCCTCGCGCTGCTCGGCGCGCAGCACCAGCACGGCGGCCTCGATGAGGAGACTGTGCAGCCGCGTGTGGTGAGCCAACCCCTGCTCGACGTCACCACGCTCCAGGCACGACCCGAGCTTGACGTTCTGATCCTCGAGCTCACGCAGCAAGTCGAGCAGCATCGCGGGTTCCCCCCTCTTCGCGGTTCTCCTCTGAGAGCCGGAGTGCCGCTACGCGAACGGGGGGGCGCGGTCGAGGCGAGTGATGAGGGTGACGTGGCCGGGCGCCCGCGACACCCGGGCCCGCGGCGTCGGCGCGGCGACCGTGGAGGACGCGGCCCGCGGGGGCCCGGCCGGCGACACGGCGACGGCCGTGACGATGGCCAGCACGACGTTGTCGTGATCGGCGTCGTCGTACAGGCCGGCGATCCAGGTCTGGTCGGGAGGCGTGGCGTGCCCGAGCGGGACCAGGGACACCAGAGCGCAGACCAGGGTCGCCGCGACGAGGGCCCCGGCCGGGATTCGATTGGGCACGCGCTTCACGGGGCGCAGGATACCTCCGAGCCGCGGGAGGCGCCAGCGGTCGAGGCGAACCGCGGCTACGCGGGCGGCTGCTGGAACGCCTCGTCGATCTCGACCTGGTAGCCGTTGGCGAGGCGGTTGGTCTCGTTGGCCATGCCGACCACGGCCATGAGCTCGCCCAGCATCGCGTCGGTCATGCCCTGCGCCCGCGCGGAGACGGTGTGGGAGGCGATGCAGTAGTCGCAGCCGTTGCTGGCGCTCACGGCCAGGTAGACCATCTCCTTGGTCCGCGCGTCGAGCGCGCCGGGCGTCATCACCTCCTTCACGCTCTCCCAGGTGCGGCGCAGCGTGGGCGGGTGGCCGGCCAGCGCCTTCCAGAAGTTGTTGATGCGATCGGTCTTGCGCGTGGCCATGATGTCGTCGTAGACGGCGCGCACCTCGGCGCTCGCCTGGGGGTACTCGATCAGCTTCACGGTCGCCATGGGCTCTCCTCCGGAGTCGCGATCACCCGCGATTGTACCCGCCGGCCACGCTCGACCTTGACAGGGGGCTGCCGGCACGCGTACGTAGGGGCGCGTCCGGATCCGACTTCGAGAGGAGACCCTCCATGCGCCTCGTCGCACTCGTGCTCGGCCTCGCCATTGCGCTCGTCGCCACCGTCGCCGGCGCCGCCGACCTGTCGGTGGCCGAGATCGGCAGCTTCCACGTCGGCGGCCGCGCGGTGTCGCTCTCGGGGCTGCCGACCCGGGACGTCGTGTTCACCGCCGGCTCGGCGCCGATCAAGGTCGATCCCAACGGCGACTTCGAGGCCGAGCAGATGTACGTGCAGTACGTCAAGCTGGCCAGCCCGAAGGCGCGCGATCCGCTGCTGCTCTGGCACGGCGGCGGCCTCACCGGCGTGACCTGGGAGACGAAGCCGGACGGCAAGCCGGGCTGGCAGCTCTTCTTCCTGCGGGCCGGCCACGACGTCTACGTCTCCGATGCGGTCGAGCGCGGCCGGGCCTCGTGGGCCCGCTACCCCGAGATCCTCCAGGGCGAGCCGCTGTTCCGCACCAAGAAGCAGGCCTGGGAGGACTTCCGCATCGGCCCCGTCGGCAGCTACAAGCTCAACCCGGCCGAGCGGGTGGCGCTGCCCGGCCAGCTCTTCCCGGTCGAGGCGTTCGACCAGTTCATGAAGCAGGGCGTGCCCCGGTGGTCGACGACCGACGCGCAGATCCAGGCCGCGTACAACCAGCTCGTGCAGAAGGTGTGCCCGTGCGTGATCGTGACGCACAGCCAGGGCGGCAACTTCGGCTTCAACGCCGCGCTGACTGCGCCCGACAAGGTGAAGGCGCTGATCTCCGTCGAGCCGTCGGGGGCGCCCAAGCCGGAGGTGGCGGCCGGCGGCAAGCTCAAGGGCGTGCCTGCATCTCGTCGTGTGGGGCGACTTCGTCGGGCAGAGCGCGCTGTGGACGCGCTTCGTGCCGGCCTCGAAGAGCTACGCCGACGCGCTGCGCGCGGAAGGCGGTGTCGCCGACTGGTTCGACCTGCCGAAGATGGGCGTGGCCGGCAACACCCATATGCTGATGATGGACAAGAACTCCGACCAGGTGGCGGGGCTGATCCAGAAGTGGATGGCTGACAAGGGGCTGATGCGGTAGGGGTGCGCTATCGCGCGGGCCTCTACCTGCTGCTGACGCCTTACCTGCTCGGCGTCGTCGCGCTGGTGGTGGTGCCGGCTGCGCTCTCGGTGGGGCTCGCCTTCACGGCCTACGACGGGCTGTCGGCCCCCGAGTGGCGCGGCCTCGCCAATTTCCGTGAGCTGGCGACGGACCCGCTGTTCGGCATTGCGCTGCGCAACTCGCTGCTGTTCGTGGTGCTGACGGTCCCGCTGCGCGTCCTGATCGCGCTGGGACTGGCGCTGCTGCTCAACCGTCCACGTCGCGGCGTCGGTCTCTATCGCGTCGCCATCTACGTCCCCACGATCGTGCCCAGCGTTGCCTATGCGCTCGTGTGGCTGTGGATCTTCAACCCCCGCCACGGGCCCCTCAATCTGGTGCTGGCCACGGTCGGGCTGCCCACCCCGGCGTGGCTGGTCGACCGCGCCACCGCGTTGCCGGCGATCGCGCTGACTGCGCTGTTCCAGATCGGCGAAGGGTTCGTGGTCGCGCTGGCCGGTCTCAAGGCGGTACCGGAAGAGTGCTACCACGCCGCCTCGCTCGACGGCGCCGGCCGCGCCGCCACCCTGCGCCACGTGACGCTGCCCCTGCTGGCACCGTGGCTGCTGCTGCTGACCATCCGCGACGTCATCGCCAGCGCCCAGTCCACCTTCACGCCGGCGCTCCTGATGACCGGCGGTGGACCCTACTACGCCACGCTCTTCGTGCCGCTGCTCATGTACGAGACCGCATTCGACCGCTTCCGCTTCGGGCAGGGGGCGGCGATGATGCTGCTCCTGCTGCTGGTCGTCGCCGCCCTCATCCTGGTCACCTACCGGGTCGCCGGAGGCTGGGGCCACGAGGACGAGGCCTGAGGTGACGCGCTGGCCTCGCGGGCTGGGCTTCCACGCGGCCGCTCTCGCCGTCGCCGCCGTGTTCCTGGTGCCCGGCCTGTGGGTGGTGGCGGCCTCGCTCCGGCAGCCTGGACTGCCGCCGCCGGTCACGATCGAGTGGGTGCCGGAGCCGCTCGCGTGGTCGAACTACGCGCGCATCTTCGAGGTGCTGCCGCTGGCGCGCTACCTGGCCAACTCACTGCTGGTCGCCGGCCTCGCGGTGCCGCTGACGATCGTGGTCGCCTCGTGGGCGGGTTTCGCGATGGCCCAGTTGCCCCCCCGCGCGCGCTACGCCCTCCTCGCCCTGGCCGTGGTGGTGCGCATGGTGCCGCTGACGGCGGTCTGGCTGACCCGCTTCCTGGTCCTGCGCGAGCTGGGACTGATCGACACCATCCTGGCCCTGCTGGCGCCGGTGTGGATGGGCTCGAGCCCGTTCTTCGTGCTGATCTTCTACTGGTCGTTCCGGCGCCAGCCGGCGGCGCTGTTCGAGGCCGCGCGCCTGGACGGGCTGGGCCCGCTGCGCATCTGGGCCTCGATCGCGATGCCGCTGGCCCGGCCGGCGACCGCCGCCGTCGCGCTGCTGACCTTCGTGCAGTACTGGAGCGACTTCATGAACCCGCTGCTCTATCTCAAGTCCGACGACCGCACCACGCTGGCGCTCGGACTGCGCGTGCTGCAGCAGCTCGACGCGACCAACTGGCCGCTCCTGATGGCGGGAGCGGTCGTGATGATGCTGCCGGTGCTGCTGCTCCTGCTCGTGGTGCAGCGCGCGTTCTGGTCGGCGGCCGGCGGCGACCCCGGCCGGCGAGCGCCCGCGGCGGTATGATGCCGCTGTTCCACCGGGAGGTGCCGTGATGCGCGCGCTCGTGATGCTCGTGCTGGCCGCGGTCGCCCTGGCGCCGTCGGCGGCGGCCGCCCAGGCACCGGCCGCGCGGATCTCGTTCATGGTCTTCGGTGATACCGCCGAGAAGGCCGCCTACGAGCGGCTGGTGGCGGACTTCACGCGGCATCACCCGGGGATCCAGGTCTCGCTCATCCACGTCCCCAGCCAGGGCGACTACCGCAAGCGGCTGGGCGTCGACTTCGCGGCCGGCTCACCAGCCGACGTCATCCTCCTCAACTACCGCCGGTACGGCGCCTTTGCCGCCCGGGGCGTCCTCGAGCCGCTCGGGCCCTACCTCGAGCGCAGCCGCGTGATCCGGGAGGCGGATTTCTTCGCCGCCGGCCCTGGAACCCTTCCGGTGGCAGGGCACGCTCACGTGCATTCCCCAGAACCTGTCGAGCCTCGTCGTCTACTACAACCGCGATCTCTTCGAGCGGGCCGGCGTCCCCCGGCCCACCGAGGACTGGACGTGGGACGACTTCCTGCAGGCCGCGCGAGCGCTGACGCGAGACACCAAGGGCACCGGGCGGATCGACCAGTACGGACTCGGCACCGAGGTGTCGATCTTCCGCCTGGCGCCGTTCGTGTGGCAGAACGGGGGCGAGCTGGTCGACGATGCGAAGGCTCCGACGCGGCTGACGCTCGACGCGCCGCTCACGCGCGAGGCCTTGCAGTGGTTCGTCGAGCTACAGACCAAGCACCGCGTGGTGCCCGACCTGGTGGAGGAGAAGGCCGAGAGCAGCGAGCGGCGCTTCCTGAACGGGCGCCTCGGCATGTTCCTCAACAGCCGCCGCGGGGTGCCCACCTACCGGACGATCGCGACGTTCGATTGGGACGTGGCCCCGTTGCCCCGTCGCCGCCAGCGCGCCGGCATCCTGCACGCCGATGCCTACTGCATGCCGAAGGCCGGGCGCGCCAAGGCCGCCGCCTGGACGTTCGTCGAATACGCCAACTCGGCCGAGGGCCAGCGGACCATCGCGGCCTCCGGGCGCACGGTGCCCTCCCTCCGCGTGCTGGCCGAGTCGCCGGCGTTTCTCGATCCCGGCGCCCGGCCGCAGAACAGCCGGGTGTTCCTCACGGAAGTTCCGTTCATCCGGGCGGTGCCGGTGACAGAGGGGTGGATCGACGTCGAGGACCTGGCCGGCGAGGAGCTGGCGCGGGCGTACTACGGCCAGGCCGGCATCGACGAGGTGGTCGCTACCACCATCCAGCGGGCGGCCCCGTTCTTCAAGGGCGCAGGCCGGCCCCGGTAGGGCGCGGGCAGCC
Organism: uncultured Candidatus Rokubacteria bacterium; assembly: GCA_963827505.1. GTDB lineage: Bacteria > Methylomirabilota > Methylomirabilia > Rokubacteriales > CSP1-6 > AR5. The sequence goes on from CAWHBD010000003.1 coordinate 1,923,762, forward strand.
GGCGCCGCGGGACACGTCACGGCGCCGCGGGCTCGACGCCGGTCGTACACTTGAGCCCGAGCGTTTCGTCCCCGAGGAGGGTGTCGTGAGCGAACCCATCAGGCTCCAGTTCACGCGGTTCTCTGCCTTCTACTCGCCGCTGATCGCCACCATCGCCGGCGGGTTCCTGAAGGACGAGGGCTTCGCGCCGGAGCACTCGATCGCGCCGCTCGGCAAGTCGGCGATCGACGGCGTGGTCCAGGGCACGGTCGACGTCTGCCAGTCGGCGCCATCCCAGGGCTTCGGCCCGCTCGAGAAGGGCCAGAAGCCTGCGGCCCTGCACTTCGCCCAGATCAACGAGAAGGATGGGTTCTTCCTCACGGGGCGGGCGGCCGACGGGGCGTTCAGCTGGGACAAGCTCAAGGGTAAGGCCGTGCTCGTCGACCACGGGGGCCAGCCGCTGGCGATGTTCAAGTACGCTTGCCACAAGCAGGGGCTGGACTTCGGGGCCATCAAGGCGGTCAACGTTCCCAGCGACCAGATGGACCAGGCGTTCCGCAAGGGACAGGGCGACTACATCCATCAGCAGGGCCCGGCGCCCCAGCAGCTCGAGCACGACGGTGCCGGTCACGTGGTGACCGCCGTCGGCCAGGCCATCGGCCCGGTCGCGTTCTCCAGCCTGGCCGCCTCGTCGGCGTGGCTGAAGACCGACGCCGCGCGGCGCTTCATCCGCGCCTACCGCAAGGCGCGGGCCTGGCTTTTGGCCACGCCGGCCGCCCAGGTGGCCGAGGCCGAGGCCTCCTTTTTCCCGGAGATTGCTCGGCCCGTGCTCGCCGCGACGATCGCGTATTATCAGAAGCTCGGCTGCTGGACTCCCCACGTCGAGATCACCCGGCCGGCCTTCGAGGTCGCGCTGGACGTGTTCCAGCACGCGGGGCTGATCACCCGGCGGCACCGCTACGAGGACGTGGTAGCGCCGCCGCCGGACGCCGGCTAGCAGCGGCATTGACACCGGACCGAAGCATCGTCATGCTTTCGCGGGCATAACCAAAGGGCACGGAGGCCAGACCAGCACTCATGCGATACGAGGCACCTGAAACGGTGGAAGGGGCGGTGGCGTTGCTCGCCGGGGCGACGGGCGAGGCGCGGGTTCTGGCCGGGGGGACCGACCTCCTGGTCCAGATGCGGGCCGACGTGGTCGATCCCGGGCTGATCGTCGACATCAAGAAGATCGCCGAGACCCGTCGCGGTCACCGAGGAGAAGGGCGGCTGGCGCATCGGGGCGGCGGTGACGGGCGCCGAGCTCAAGGAGCATTCCCGGCTCAAGCAGGCGTGGCCGGGCGTGGTCGAGGCGGCCAACCTCATCGGCTCCACCCAGGTGCAGGGGCGGGCCACGCTGGGGGGCAACCTCTGCAACGGCTCGCCGGCGGCCGACAGCGTGCCGGCGCTGATCGCGGCCGGGGCGGTGGCGACCCTGGCCGGGCCACAGGGGCCGGCGCGATCTCCCGGTCGAGGACGTGATGCTGGGGCCCCGCAAGCTGGCGCTCCAGAAGGGCGAGATCGTCGTCTCCTTCCTGCTCCCGCCACGGGCACCCGCGCTCGAGCGACGCCTACCTGCGTTTCATTCCCCGTACGGAGATGGACATCGCCGTGGTGGGCGCCGGGGTGAGCCTGACCGTCGACGAGGCGGGCACGGTCACCGCGGCCCGGGTGTCGCTGGGGGCGGTGGCGGCGCGGGTGCTGCTGGTGGCGGAGGCGGCCGCGGCCATCGTCGGGTAGCCGGCTCGACCGGCCGGCCCAGGACCGGCTGGAGGCGGCCGCGCGAGCGGCCTGCCGGCCGATCGACGACAAGCGAGGAACGATCGAATTCCGTATCCAGGTCGCCGGCGTGCTGGCCCGACGGGCAGCGCTGATCGCGCTGGATCGAGCGAGGACACGCTGATGGCCAAGCATCACATCGAGGCGACGGTGAACGGCGACGCGGTCGAGTTCCTCTGCGAGACGGAGGAGACGCTGCTCGACGTCCTGCGCGACACCCTGAACCTGACCGGCAGCAAGGAAGGCTGCTCCTCCGGCGACTGCGGCGCCTGCAGCGTCATCCTGGACGGGCGGCTGGTCTGCTCGTGCCTGGTGCTGGGCGCGGAGGTCGGCGGCCGCAAGATCGAGACGATCGAGGGCATGGCCAAGGGCGAGGCGCTGCATCCGCTGCAGCAGCGCTTCCTGGAGGGCGCCGCGCTGCAGTGCGGCATCTGCACGCCCGGCTTCCTGGTGGCGAGCAAGGCCCTGCTCGAGAAGACGCCGAATCCGACCGAGACGGAGATCCGCTACTGGCTGGCCGGCAACCTCTGCCGGTGCACCGGCTACGACAAGATCGTCAGCGCGGTGATGGACACCGCCGCCGCGATGAGAAAGGGATAGACCATGGCCGAAAGACAGAACGGGCAGACGAACGGAACGAACGGGCAGCGCGCCGTCGGCACGCGCACCATCCGTCCGGACGGCATCGACAAGGTGACGGGCCGCGCGCGCTTCGGCGCCGACTTCAACCTGGCCGGTCAGCTCATCGGCCGCGTGCTGCGCAGCCCCCATCCGCACGCGCGCATCGTCTCGATCGACACCTCGAAGGCCGAGGCGCTGCCGGGCGTCAAGGCCGTGATCACCCGCGACGACTTCGCCGACCAGTCCTCGGAGTTCATCCCGGCCGGCGAGATGATGATGAACTACAAGGACGTGGTGCGGAACGTCATGGCCCGCGAGAAGGCGCTGTACGAGGGCCACGCGGTCGCCGCCGTCGCCGCCACCAGCACCGCCATCGCCCGCCAGGCGGTCAAGCTGATCGACGTGAAGTACGAGATCCTCCCCCACGTCATCGACGTGGTCGAGGCCATGCGGCCGGACGCGCCCGTGCTGCACGACGATCTGTTCACGGTCGGCGTCGAGCCCAAGCCCGACAAGCCGTCGAACATCGCCAAGCGCGTGGAGATCGTGCTGGGCGACATCGAGGCCGGCTTCAAGAAGGCCGACATCATCATCGAGCGCGAGTTCAAGACCGCGCCCGTCCACCAGGGCTACATCGAGCCGCACGCGGCGCTGGCCACCGTGTCGGAGGACGGCTCGACCGAGCTGTGGTGCACGACCCAGGGCCACTACATCGTGCGCGCTCACTGCGCGCGGCTGCTCGGCCTGGACATCGGCAAGGTCCGCGTCACCGCGACCGAGATCGGCGGCGGCTTCGGCGGCAAGACGGTCGTCTATCTCGAGCCGCTGGCCATCGCGCTCTCCCGCAAGGCCAAGCGACCGGTGAAGATGGTCATGTCGCGCGAGGAGGTCTTCAAGGCCTCGGGTCCGACCTCCGGCGCCACCGTGCAGGTGAAGATGGGCGCCACCAAGGACGGCCGCTTCGTGGCCGGCTACGCCGAGCTGAGGTACCAGGCCGGCGCCTTCCAGGGCTCGCCGGTGCAGCCCGGCGTGATGTGCGCGTACGCGCCCTACGACATGGAGAACGTCAAGGTCATCGGCTACGACGTCGTCTCGAACCGTCCGAAGGTGGCGGCCTACCGGGCGCCCGGCGCGCCGATCTCCGAGTTCGCCGTCGAGAGCGTGGTGGACGAGATCGCCAAGAAGCTCGGGCTCGATCCCATCGAGCTCCGCCTGCATGAACGCGGCGCACGAGGGCACGAAGGCGGCCTACGGCCCCAAGCTCGGGCCCATCGGCCTGGAGGAGACGCTCAACGCCGATCAAGAAGACCGAGCACTGGAACACCCCGCTGCGGAAGTGGCAGGGCCGCGGCGTGGCCTCGGGCTTCTGGTTCAACATCGGCGGCGAGACCTCGGCGTCGCTCACGGTGAACGAGGACGGCACGGTGTCGCTGATGGCCGGCACCCCGGACATCGGCGGCCTGCGCGCCTCGCTGTCCACGGTGGCCGCCGACGAGCTGGGCATTCCCTACGACAAGGTGCGCCCGATCATCGGCGACACCGGCTCGCTGGGCTTCAACTTCCTCACCGGCGGCAGCCGCTCGGCGTTCTCGGGCTCGATGGCCATCGTCGAGGCGGCCAAGCAGATCAAGGCCGAGCTGTGCGCGCGGGCCTGCAAGCTGTGGGAGCCCAAGCCCGAGCAGGTCGAGCTTCGAGCGCGGCCACGTGCGGCCGATCGGGCGCGCCGAGCGACAAGGCCAAGCCGATGTCGCTGGCCGACTTCGCCAAGGTGGCGGGCAAGACCGGCGGACCCATCGGCGGCTACGGTCGCATCAACGCCCAGGGCGCCGGCCCGAGCCTGGGTACGCACCTGGTCGACCTCGAGGTCGATCCGGAGACCGGCCGCGTGACGATCCTTCGCTACACCGTCGCCCAGGACGCCGGCCGGGCGCTGCATCCGGCCTACGTCGAGGGCCAGTTCCAGGGCGGCGCCGTGCAGGGGATCGGCTGGGCGCTGAACGAGGAGTACATCTACGGCGCCGACGGCAAGCTGCAGAACGCGGGGTTCCTCGACTACCGCATGCCGGTCGCCTCGGACGTGCCGATGATCGACACGATCGTGATCGAGGTCGCCAACCCCAAGCATCCGTACGGCGTGCGCGGCGTCGGCGAGACGCCGATCGTCCCGCCGCTGGGCGCCATCGCCAACGCCATGGAGAACGCCACCGGCATCCGCTTCACCGAGCTGCCGATGTCACCGCCCAAGGTGCTCAAGGCCCTGAAGGAGCTGAAGGAGCGCGAGGCCGCCAAGGTCTGACGGGTGGCGCGATATAGAGGAGCGTCCCGGGTCCCCCGGGGCGCGACGAACGCTGGGGGTGTGGGGGCCATGTCGGGGCCCCCACGTTAGATGGCGCGAGTCGTACTGGTAGGCAACCTCGCGCAGCTGACGGGGGGCGTCGCCGAGTTTCGAGCTCTCGGCGACGTCCGTCAAGCAGCTCTTCCAGCAGCTGAGCGAGCTGCATCCGGCGATCGAGCCGCACCTCGAAGAGGGGATCGCGGTGGCCATCGACGGGCAGATCTACCAGGACGCACTCTTCCAGCCGATCGGACCGAACAGCGAAGTGTTCCTGCTCCCCCAGATCGCCGGCGGGTCCGTCGGACGAATCTAGCCGCGACGGCGCGGTAGTTCTGGACGCTCGGGCCATGGTGCCGTCCCCCGGGCCAGGATCCGCGAAGTAGCCGTAGCCTCCAGACCTGGAGGGCCGAGTGTTCAGGGCTGGACGTTGGCGCGACCATGGAGGGGAGAGACCGAGACGGGAGGCTTCCATGGAACAGGCGTTGGAACGCAACCATCCGGGCGTGGTGCCGTGGGCCTGCTTCAAGCTCGGCGAGCGGATGTTCGGCAAGGTGCCGACGCCCGAGCGCCTCATGGCCCAGCGGTTGCCGCTGATGCTGGGGCTCGGCGGAGCTCTACGGCGCCATCGAGTGGTTCGGCCGCATCGACGCGCAGCTCCGGGCGCTGCTCAACGTGCAGGTGGCCACCCTCTACGGCGTGCCGTACTGAATGGACGTCCGCCACGCCGTCGGCGTGCGGCAAGGTGTCCCGGCTGAGAAGCTGGCCGATATCCTCAGCTACCGCGGCAACCCGCGCTTCAGCGAGCGGGAGCAGGCCGCGCTCGAATTCTGCGAGCAGACCACCCGCGACGACCTCGACATGACCGACGAGTGCCTGGCCCGGGTACGCGAGCACTTCACGGAGCCCGAGATCGTGGAGCTGGCCTTCGTTGCCGGCTTCCAGATCTTTGCCAGCAAGTTCGCCAAGGCGTTTCGGCTGGCACCCCAGGGATTCTCGGGCTGACGCGACCGGGCGTCGGTCAGATCGGCTTGATCTCGACCTTGCGGAACTTGATGGTGCCGCGACCCCACTGCAGGGCGAACGGGCCACTGGCGAGCTTGGAATCCTGGATGTCCACGGTCTTCGTCCCGTTGAGGACGACGACGAGGCTCGCGCCACGGAGCGTGATCTCGTACGTGTTCCACTTGCCGCCGGCTTTGGGCATCGGCGACACCTTGGCGACTTTCACGATGGCGCCGGTACCGTACGTCGGATCGGGGCGCTGGTCGAAGATGTTCGCTTCGTAGCAGGTCTCGTCGGTGATCTTGGCCGGATCCTGGCAGCGCATGAAGACGCCGCTGTTGGCGTCGTCGCTGGCCCAGAACTCCACGCGCATCATGAAATCGCGATAGGAGCTCTTCGACACCAGGTAGGCCGCCTCCTTGCCGCCCTGGGTGGCCTGGATCGCGCCGTCGGTCGCCGTCCAGTTCGCCTCGCCGACCCGGTTGAAGTTGTCGAGACCCTTGGTACCGTCCACGAGGGTGACCCAGCCATCGCCTCCGCCCATGCTGGCGCAGCTCGTGAGAGCGGCGACGAGCGCCACCGCGACCAGGCCTTTCCATGCGAATGCCTTCATGGGTCCTCCTTGTCTGTCGGTCGCCATCGACGGCCACCGCGGCCGTGGTGGGCGCCAGGCGGCCGATCAGTCCGCGATCGCCTGGTAGACGGCGTGACGGAACAGCGCGCGGTCCAGGCGCTGCGCTGGGCCGGGCACGGTCTGCGTCATCATGATCGCGATGAGCTGCTCCTTGGGATCGACCCAGAAGCCGGTCCCGGCGGCGCCGCCCCAGTTGTACTCGCCGGCCGAGCCAATTGTGTTGTTCACGCCCGCACCCTTGCGGACGGCGAAGCCGAGCCCGAAGCCGTAGCCCGGCTGGAGGGTGGGAATCGCCGACTTGATCGTGTCGAGGTGATCGGCCGTCATGTAGGCGACGGTGGCGCGACCGAGGACCCGCGCTCCGTCGAGCTGGCCACCGTTGAGCAGCATCTGCAGGAAGCGCGCGTAGTCGAGGGTCGTGGCCGCCGATCCGGCGCCGCCCGCGTCGTTCTTCTGGGCCACCGTGACGTCCAGCAACTCGATCGGCTTGCCCGTTTCCTTGTCGGTGGCGAACGGCTGTGCGAGGCGTACCACCTTGGCCTTGGGCACGAGGAAGGCGGTGTCCACCATCTTCAGCGGGCCGAACAGGCGCTTGTCGAGGAACGCGCTCAGCGTCATGCCCGACGCCGCCTCGACCACCCGGCCGAGGATGTCGGTGGACAGGCTGTACTCCCACACCGTGCCCGGGTGATGGGCCAGCGGCACCTTGGCCAGGCGGTCGATCTGCTCGGCCGGGGTCACGTCGCGCCAGTCGACGGCGGCCGCGAGGTACGCCTCCTTCACGTGCTGGTTCGGCGTGTTGTTCGAGTAGACGATGCCCGAGGTGTGCCGCAGGAGATCCTGGACGGTCATCGGGCGCTCGGCCGGTACCAGCGTGTAGGTGGTCTTGCCACCCGCGTCCGTCGCCGGGACGGCGACCTGGAGCTTCGCCAGCTGAGGGAAGTACTTCGAGACGGGATCGGCGAGCGTCAGCTTGCCGTCCTCGACCAGCATCATGGCGGCCACCGACGCGAAGGGCTTCGTCATCGAGTACAGGCGGAAGATGGCGTCCTTCGTCATGGGCGCGCCCGTCGACGGATCGCGCTGCCCGAACGTCTCGAAGTACGCGATCTTGCCCTTCCGCATGATCAGCGCCGCCGCGCCGGGAAAGCGGCCCCGGCCGATCTGGGCCTCGAAGCTCTGCCCGACACGCTCGAGGCGTGAGGACGACAGGCCGACCTGCTCCGGTTTCGCCGTGGGCAGGGGTTCGGCCCCGGCGGCGCTGACGATCAGGATTGCGGTGACGGCGGCCAGGAACGCGACGCGGAGCTTCATGGGGCGCCTCCGTTGGCGGACCGAGAGAACGACGGGTAGCCCGAACGCTAAGCGAGCGGCGGCGCCGAGTCAAGGATGCGCTGGCCCCGTGCTACTCTTCGGGGCCATGAGCGGCTGGATCACCGTGGGCGACGTGCGACTCGAGATCGTCGAGCGCGGCCAGGGCCGCCCGATCTTGTGGCTCCACGGCGAGGAGGGCCTCGACCCGGAGGCTCCGGTGCTGCAGGCGCTCGCGGCGCCCGCGCGCGTCATCGCCCCGTCGCATCCCGGGTACGGCCACTCCCCGGAGGTCGGCAGCTTCGACACCGTGGACGACCTCGCCTATCTCTACCTCGACCTGCTCGCCCAGCTCGACGTCCGCGACGCCGTCGTGGTCGGCTGCTCGCTGGGCGGCTGGATCGCCGCCCAGATGGCCGTGAAGTGCACGGGGCGGGTGGCGCGCCTCGTCCTGATCGGGCCGCTCGGCATCAAGGTCGGCGACCGCGAGACACGGGACATCCCCGACATCTTTGCGCTGCATCCGGACGAGGTGCTCCGGCTGCAGTACCACGACGCCGCCGGCGCCCGGGTCGATCACGCCACCCTGTCCGACGATCGGCTGACCGTGATCGCGCGCAACCGCGAGGCCACCGCGCTCTACGCCTGGGAGCCGTACTTCCACGACCCGAAGCTACGGGGGCGGCTGCACCGGATCACCGTTCCCACGCTGCTCCTGTGGGGCGCCGAGGACCGCTTCGTCACCGCCGACTACTATGGCGCGGCCTATCGCGAGGCCATCCCGGGCGCGCGGCTGGAGACGATCGCCAAGGCCGGACACTTTCCGCATCTCGAGCAGCCGGCCGCGGTGGCCGAGCGCGTCCGCGCCTTCGCCCTGCCGTAGAGACGGCCCGACGTCGCGCGGCCCGCACCCGACGAGGAGACTGGACATGCGCGCCTGGTTCTTCAGCGAGAACGCCTACCACCTGCTGCCCGACGCGAGAGAGTACGACTCCATCCGGGTCAAGCTCCCCAACCGCTACTACGATCCCAAGCTCGGCGCCGACCTCTATCACCGGTTCATCGACGAGTGGCTGATGGCCGAGGACCTGGGGCTCGAGATCATGGTGAACGAGCACCACCAGACGGCGACCAACGTGAACCCGTCGGCCGCCGTCGTCATGGGCGCGCTGGCCCGGGTGTCCCGCACGGCCCGCCTGCTCATCCTCGGCAATCCCATCGCCAACCGGCTCGAGCCGGTCCGGGTGGCCGAGGAGATGGCGATGGTCGACGTGTACTCGCGCGGGCGCCTGGAGTGCGGGTTCGTTCGCGGGGTGCCGTACGAGATGTCGGCCGGCAACCATCGTCCCACCCGGATGCAGGAGCGCTTCTGGGAGGCGCACGACCTCATCGTCAAGGCGTGGACGACGCACGACGGCCCGTTCAACTGGGAGGGCAAGCACTTCCATCATCGCCAGGTGAACATCTGGCCCCGGCCGTACCAGGAGCCCCATCCACCGATCTGGATCACCGCGCTTAGCCCGAGCAGCGCGCGCGAGGTGGGAGCGCGCGGCTACACGGCCGCCTGCTTCCTGACGGGCTTCGAGGGCACCAAGACGGTGTTCGACAGCTATCGCGAGCGCCGGGTCGAGCTGGGGCTGCCCGCCGCCGCCCGCGACCGCTTCGCCTACGCCGCCCTCGTCTACACCGGCGAGACTGACGAGGAGGGCTACGCCGGCGCCCGCAAGCTGATGTGGTATCTGGAATCGAACAAGGTGCCGCCGCAGTTCACCAGTCCGCCCGGCTACCACACCCGATCGCGGCGACCGTGAACGCGATGAAGGGCGCCACGCCGGGCATCTACAAGATGTTCCAGAACCCGACGCTGGAAGGGCTCATGCACCACGGCCTGGTCTTCGCCGGCAACCCCGACTCGGTTTACCGCCAGATCATGCGCATGTACGACCACGTGGGCGGCTTCGGCCAGCTCCTGATGATGAGCCAGGCGGGGTTCCTCGACCACGAGGAGACCGTGAAGGGGATGCAGATGTTCTCGCGGGAGGTGTATCCGAGGTTGAAGGAGCTGCGCTGACCAGAGGCCAATCGCCATGAAGTTCGGCATTCACCACGCGTCCTGGCTCGATGGTCCCGACCCGGCCGAGGCGTTCGAGTCGGCAAAGGCGAAGGCGCAGTGGGCAGAAGATCGCGGCTTTTCCTGGTTCTCGGTCATGGACCATACGATCCAGACCCCCAACGTGGGCGCGCCTGACGAGCCCGTCCTGGAAGGCTGGACCGTGTTGGCGGGGCTGGCCGCCGTCACCAGCCGCATCCGTCTCGCCACTCTGGCCACGGCGGTCGGCTATCGCAATCCCGCGCATCTCGCCAAGATCGCGGCGAGCGTCGATCTGATCAGCCGGGGACGCCTGACGCTCGGCATCGGTGCCGGCTTTTACGAGGACGAATACAAGCAATACGGCTGGGAGTTCCCGTCGCGGCCGGCGACCCGCATCCGGCAGGTGGAGGAAGCGGTCCAGTTGATCCTCAGGATGTGGACCGAGTCGCGCACGACCTTCCACGGTCGGTATTTTCACGTCGCGGACGCGATCCTCGAACCGAAGCCGGCACAGAAGCCGCATCCACCGGTCATGATCGCCGGCGGCGGCGAACGGATGACGCTGCGCGCGGTTGCCCGTCTGGCCGATGCCTGCAATCTCGTCCGCTGCGACGTGGCGGAGGTACGGAACAAGCTAGCGATGCTGCGCGGACATTGTGACGCGGCGGGTCGGGACTACGACACGATCGAAAAGACCCATGTCCAGCACTGGCTACTGGCCCGCGGCGACGCGGCGGTGGCGGCAAAGCGCGAGCGGCTGGCTGCCCGCGAATCGTCGGGCAGCTTTGTCGGTACGGTGTCCGAGGCCATCGACCTGATCGGTCAATACCAGGACGCCGGCGTCGAGCTGCTGATCCATAGCGATCGCCGGAACGACGTAGAGACCCGTGAGCTCTTCGCCTCGGATGTCATGCCGCACTTCGCCTGATATCAGCTCACGTCACGCGCCCCACGTGCGGGACACGCGGACACGTTCTGCCTCTGCCTCGAGGCAATAGACGTCGGGATTGGACAGCCGTTCCCAGGCCTGAAAGCCGAACCGTGTGTCGAAGGAGCGGAGAACGAGGGTCATCAGGTTGCCGTGGGTCACGACGGCCACGCCCCGCACCGACCGGGCCCGGAGCGCGTCGATCGCTGCCCGCCCGCGTGCCATCGCCGTACGGCTCGATTCCCCGCCGGGCCACACCAGATCGAGGTCCTCGAACGTCCGGCGGATCGCCTCGCGCCAGTGCTCCAGCGGGGCGGCGGAGAGCACACGTTCGGCGAGACGTGGATCGATCTCGACCGGGAGGCCCAGCCGCCGGGCCAGGGGGGCGATCGACTGCTGCGCGCGGGCGTAGGGACTCGACACGAGCAGCTCCACACCCAGCGTTTCCAGGTAGTCCGCCAGGGCGATGGCCTGGAGCTGCCCGGCGGGGGTGAGCGGCGCCGCCGCGTCCTGCCCCGCCGATTCGCAATGACGAACGAGGAAGAGACGCGTCATCAGGGAGCTCGGTCAGGCGCGGATGGCCTGCACCATGCGCTGGGCGGCGCTGGCGATCAGGCCGGCGTCGCTGCCCAGCACGACGAACCGGTAGCCGCGTTCGATCATCGCGCGGGCGTCGTCGGTCGAGAAGGCGATGCCGCCGAGGGCAGCGCCGGCGCGGGCCAGGATCTTGGCCTCGGCGCGCGCCACGACCTCGCGCAGGCGGGGGTGGTCGGGCTGGCCGGCCACGCCCAGGTTCTCCGACAGGTCGCCCCGCGCGATGGCGACGACGTCGAGACCGGCGACGCCGAGGATCTCGTCGAGCGCCTCGACACCGGCCAGCGACTCGATCAGCACCACGTTCACCACCGCGTCGTTGGCGGCCTTCAGATAGTCGAGGTTCGACAGTCCCCACCGCAGCGCCGCGTAGGTCGGGCCGTAGCCGCGCCGTCCGGCCGGAGCGTAGCGGACGGCCTGCGTCGTGGCTTCGGCTTCTGTGCGAGTGGCAATCTGCGGGAAGACGACGCCGAGGGCGCCGCCGTCCAGGACCGGCTTGACCAGCTCGGGCCGCGTCCCCGGTACCCGCACCAGGGGCGTCACCGGGGTGCCGGCGGTGGCCGCGATCATGGCAGCGATCGATTCAATGCCGACTGCCGCGTGCTCCATGTCGAGCATCAGCCAGTCCACGCCGGTACGGGCCAGCGCCTGGACCAGGGGCACGCTCGGCATGGTGACCAGGTAGCCCAGGGTGGGGCGGCCGGCGGCCAGCGCGCGTCTCAGCGATCCGAACTCGGGAGTGCTCACGCCTCGGGAGTATAGCGAGGTTGCCCGACCGGCCTCGCGACCCGAGGGTATGATGCGACAGCCATGACCGACGACGGCGCCCGCCGGTCCGCTCCGCAGGCGATCGAGCCCCTGGCCCGGCCCTTCGACTCCGTGGTGGCGCTGCCCGGCTCCAAGAGCTACTCCAATCGTGCGCTGCTGGTCGCCGCGCTGGCCCGCGGACGCTCCGAGATCACCGACGCCCTCTACTCCGACGACACCCGCTACATGCAGGGAGCGCTCACCGCGCTCGGCGTTCGGGTGCAGGCCGACGAGGCCGCGCGCACCTTCACGGTGGACGGCGTCGACGGGCGCTTCCCCGCCGCCGAGGCCACGCTCCAGATCGGCAACGCGGGGACGGCCGCGCGCTTCCTCACCGCCGCTGTCGCGCTCGGGCAGGGGACGTACGTGGTCGACGGCTCGCCGGCCATGCGCAAGCGGCCCATCCAGCCGCTGCTCGACGGGCTGCGGGCGCTCGGCGTCGACGCCGAGAGCCGGGAGGGCACCGGGTGCCCGCCGGTCGTCGTGCGAGCCCGGGGGATCGCCGGCGGCCGCGCGCGGATGCGGGGGGACATCTCCAGCCAGTACTTCAGCGCGCTGCTGATGGCCGCGCCTTACGCCCGCCACGACGTGGAGATCGAGGTCGAGGGCGCTCTCGTCTCGGCGCCCTACGTCACCATGACGCTGTCCACGATGGCGGCGTTCGGCGTGCGCGCGGAGCGGGAGGGCGACCGCGCGTTCCGGGTGCCGGCCGGCCAGCGCTACGAGGGCCGCCGCTACGCGGTCGAGCCAGACGCCTCCGCCGCGTCGTACTTCTTCGCGGCGGCCGCGGTCACCGGCAGCCGGGTGGTCGTCCCCCGCCTGGGCACCGACTCCGCCCAGGGCGACCTCGGGCTGGTGGAGGTGCTGGCGCGGATGGGGTGCGAGGTCGCCGTCGCTACCGACACGGTGACCGTGCGCGGGCCGGCCCGGCTCCGCGCGGTGGACGCCGACTTCACGCGCATGGGCGACGTGGCGACCACGCTGATGGCCATCGCGCCCTTCGCCGACGGCCCGGTCACCGTGCGCGGGATCGCCCAGACGCACTTCGAGGAGAGCGACCGCCCCGTGGCCGCCGCCACCGAGCTGCGGCGCATGGGGCTGCGGGTGGAGAACGACTGGGACAGCGTGACGATCCATCCCGGCCTGCCCCAGCCCGCCGACGTCCACACCTACGACGACCACCGTATTGCGATGAGCTTCGCGGTGACCGGCCTCCGGGCGTCGGGTATCCGCATCACTGATCCGGCCTGCGTGTCGAAGACCTTTCCGGACTTCTTCGACGTCCTTAGGAACCTGACCGTGAGGCCCTGACTGCCCGGGCGCTAGCTAGCGTCCGCCGGTGACCGCCAGCGTGTGGCCGGTGACGTAGCTGGCCTCGTCGGAGGCCAGGAACAGCACGGCGTGCGCGACCTCGAACGGCTCCCCGAGCCGCCGCAGCGGCGTCATGTGATTCGGGCTGTACTCCACCGTCTCGTTCATCCGCTTGAGCCCGGGCCCGAAGCGCTCGGTGTCGATCGGTCCCGGGGCCACCGCGTTGACGTTGATGCGGTGCTCGGCCAGCTCCAGCGCCACGTCGCGCACGAAGCCGTGCACGCCGGCCTTGGCCGCCGAGTAGGCCGAGCCGCCCTGGTAGTAGGCGGTCCACGGCGTGCCCTCCCGGGCCCCCGAGGACATGCAGACGATCCGGCCGTACCGGTTGCGCATCATGTGCGGCACCGCCGCCCGCGTGCACAGGAACGTCGACCGCAGATTGAGCCGGAGCACGAAGTCCCAGTCCTCGACGCGCATCTCCCAGATCTTGGCGTTGCGGCTGCCGCCGACGACGTTGACGAGCACCTCGATGCGCCCGAAGCGCTCCACGCACGTGTCGATCAGCCGCTGGGCCGGTGCCTCCTCGGTGAGATCGCCGGCCACGGCCACCGCGGTGCCGCCGGCCGCGGTGATGGTGGTGGCCGTCTGCTCGAGCCCGCGCGCCTCGACGTCTCCGATGACGACGTGGGCCCCCTCCCGGGCGAGGAGCTGGGCGATCTCCCGCCCGAGCCCGCCGGCCGCGCCCGTGACCACGGCCACCCGGTCGCGCACGCCGGGCATCGTCAGGCCGGGTCCAGTCCCACGATCTCGTTGAATCGCCCGAGGCCGATGTAGAGGGTAGTGTGCACGGTCAGCTCGATGATCTCCGCCTCCGAGAAGTGGGTGCGCAGCTCCGCCCAGAAGGCGTCGTCGACCTTCTGGTGGTCGACGGCGAGCTTCTCGGCGTAGCGGAGGGCGGCCCGCTCCCGCGGGGTCAGCAGAGTGGACGTCTCGTCGTTGATCGCCGCGATCTTCTCCTCGGTCGCCCCCGCATGCCGGGCCCCGGCATAGCGCAGGGTGAGTCAGTAGCGGCAGGCGTTCAGGCCGGCGATCTTGATGCGCACCAGCTCGCGCAGCACCGGATCGATGGCGCCGGCCCGGGCCAGGGCGGCCCGAAAGGCGCCGAGGGCCTTGAAGACGGCCGGGTTCTTCGCGTACGTCCGCGTGCTCGCCGAGGTCCCGGTCTGCTGCTCGGCGTCTGCGCAAGCGTGCCGGATCTCGTCGTCCACCTCGTCAATGCCGAGCGGTTCGATCCTTGCCATCGTCGGTCTCCTTTCGGGCGCAGGTCAGCTGGGGATGCCGGCCGTGACCGTGATCTCGATCACCAGGTCGGGGGAGTTCAGCGCGGCCACGGTCACCGTGGTCCGGGCCGGCTTGTCGGTCGGGAAGTACTTCGCATACTCCTCGTTGTAGGCGGCGAGGTCCTGCACCCGGGTGAGATAGGTGGTCGCGGTCAGCACATTGTCGAGCGAGGTGCCGGCGGCGGTCAGGATCGTCTTGATCCGCTCCAGGATGTTGCGCGTCTGCTCGCGGACGTCCTTGCCCAGCTCGCCGGTGACGGGATGGCGGCCCGTCTGCCCCGACACGAATACGAGGTTCCCGAACCGCGTGGCCAGCGACAGGTTGGTGTTGGCGGCGGCCGCATCGACCTTGACGATCTCTTTCCTCGGCATGCGTATTCTCCTACGGGAGATCGACGATCTCGATCCAGTTTGGGTTCTTGCTCATGGGTATCAGATGGGCCTCAGGCGAAGACCGGCAGCACGTCGGCCTTGACGTTCGCGGGCTGATAGATCGCCTTCACGCTCTTGTCCGCCCTGAAGTAGGTGGTCACCTGCTTGCCGAGTCGGTTCACGAGCGAGGGATGCAGGCACACCCGGGTGGCGACGGTGAGCTTCTCGCCGTGGGGGCCCAGCGTGGTGGGCCCGACGACGCGCACGCCCTCGGGCACGATCTTCAGCTGGCCGCTGAGCTTGCGCCACGTGTCGTCGAATGACTCGTGCTGCGACGGCAGCTCCTGCAGGGCGAGCGCCGGCGTGCGCTGGGCGGGATCGATCACGAGGCCGGCATCGGCGGCCTGGCGCATCATGAAGTCCCAGGTGATGTCGCCGATGCCCTTGTCGGGATAACCCCCGCCGATGTCGGAGTGCACGCCGGGGAACCACACCTGCAGCACGCTTTGCCCGGCCAGGGCGGCGGCGTTGGCCGCCTGCGTCCACAGCGTAGGGACGTAGGGACCGCGCTTCTCGTCCACCGCCAGCGCCTGGACGGCGCTCTGGACGAGGTCGCCGAGCGTCGTGTCGTGGAAGCCGACGATAGGCTCGTTGACCGGCACCGCGCCCGCCAGCGGTACGCCGAGCGCGCCCACCGTGTCGTACACGCCGATGAACCGGACCTTCGCGCCGGGATGGCGCGGGAGCGTGCTCACGGCGGGACCGAGGTGGCCCACGGCGTCTCCCGCCCGGTTCACCAGCCAGGACCGCACGCCGTCCGGGCTCCAGCCGGTCGGCCGCGCGATGACCCCCGCCCCGGTGGCGTAACAGTCCACGTAAGCGCGCAGCACGTCCGGCACACTCGGCCGCACCAGCAACCCCGCGGCCTTGATGAACCCGCAGAGCGACCGGGCGGTGTAGGCGCCCCGCGAGAAGCCGAAGACGTAGATCTCGCTGCCGGGCTCGAAGTTGTGGGCGAGGAAATGATAGGCGTCGCGGACGTTGTCGGACAGGCCGAGGCCGAGGCCCCCGCCGGCCAGCCGGGTAAACCAGTTAGTCCCGACGCCCTCATCGTAGAAGAGCCGGATATCGGTGCCGTCGCGCGCCTGCCCGAAGCAGGTCCGCGAGCCGTGCTTCTCGATCTTCTCCGCCGGCGAGCCGAGCCGCTCACGCAGGAACTGGTAGGTCCGGTAGATATTGGTCCCGGTCCGAGGCGTGTTCCACGTCCCGTCGCAGCACACCACGAGCTTCCTGGCCATCGGCTCCTCCGTGTTCGGGCCCGTGACCACCACTACACGAGGAGCCCCTCGCGGGCAACCCCGACGAGCCGGCCGGTGCCGGCCTCAGCCGCCGGCGCCGAGCGGGATCGTGAACGTGAAGGTCGAGCCGAGCCCCAGCTGGCTCACGACCCAGATGCGCCCGCCGTGCAGCTCGACGAACTTGCGGGAGAGAGCCAGCCCGAGGCCGGTGCCCTCCACGCGCTTGGCGGAGGCGCCCACCTGGCGGAACTCCTCGAACACCGCCTCGAGATCGTCGTCGGCGATGCCCACGCCGGTGTCGGCGACGGCGATCTCGGCGACCCCGTCGCGGGCGTCGGCGCGGACGTCGACGCGACCCCCCTCGGGCGTGAACTTCAGCGCGTTGGAGAGCAGGTTCAGGAGCACCTGCTTGACCTTGCGCTCGTCGCCGCTGACGATGCCCAGGCGCCCGTCGACCGCCCGGCCGAGCGCGATGCCCTTGCGGCTGGCCCGCTCGCGCATCAGGAGCAACGCGGTGTCGATCGCCCCGGGCAGGTCGAACTCCGCCCGCTCCAGATCCATGCGCCCGGCCTCGACCTTGGACAGGTCGAGGATGTCGTTGATGAGCGAGAGCAGGTGTCGCCCCGATCCCAGGATGTCTTGCAGGTACTCGGCCTGCTTGTCGTTGATCTCACCAAACATCTGCTCGGCCAGGACCTCCGAGAAGCCGATCACGGCGTTGAGCGGCGTGCGCAGCTCGTGCGACATGTTGGCCAGGAACTCGCTCTTGTGGCGGCTCGCCGCCTCCAGCTGCTGGCTCTTGTCGGCGATCTCGCGGAAGAGGCGCGCGTTCTGGATGGCCAGCACGGACTGGGTGGCCAGGGTCTGCAGCAGGTCGACGATCTCCTGGCTGAAGGCCTCCGGCTCGCGGCGCCACACGGCCAGCACCCCGACGATCTGGTCCTCGAAGAGCAGGGGCACCCCCAGCAGCGAATGATAACCATGCCGGCCGAAGACGGCGCGGACGCGTGCAACATCGTAGGTGCTGTCGCCGAGCACGTCGGCGACCTGCACGGGCGCTCGCTGGGCGGCGGCCTTCCCGGCCACGCCCTCCCCGAGCCGGATCGGCGCCGCCCGGATGACCTCGCCGAGGTCCTCATCCAGCCCGTGGGCGCCCCGGATTCGGCTGAATACCTGGTTGACCTCGTCGAACTCGTAGATGACACCGCCGGCGGCCTGGGCAAGCTGGACGGCGCGGGCCACGACGGTGGTGAGGACCGTCTCCAGGTCCAGCGTCGAGCTCACGGCCTGGGCCACTTCGCCGAGGGCCTGCAACTCTCCGACCGAGCGCGCGAGCGCATCCGTGCGCGCCTGCAGCTGCTGGATGAGTCGGGCATTCTCGATGGCGATCCCCGCTTGGTCGGCGAAGGTCGTGGTCAGCTCGATGTTCTTCGAACTGAACGGTTCGACCCGGGTACGCATGATCGTGATGACACCGAGGAGAACGTCCTCTCGAAGCAGGGGCACGGCCAGCACGGTTCGGTAGCCCTGGAGCTGCTGGAGGTACTGATACTGGTAGCCGGGGTCGGCCAGGACGTCGTGGATGTGCACCGTGCTCCGCTCAGCCGCGGCTCGCCCGGCGACCGAGTCCACTCCGGGCCGCACCGGCGTCTGCTCCAGAAACGTCACGAACTCCAGGGGGGCGCCGTAGGCGGCGGCGAATCGTAGGATGTCGCCGTCGAAGCTGAAGATGTGGCCGCAGCTGGCGTCGCAGAGCCGGGTGGCGTTCTCGATGAGCGCATGCAGGACCGTCGGCAGATCGAGCGCGGAGCGGCTGATGAGCTTCAGCACCTCGCTGGTGGCGGTCTGCTGCTCCAGCGCCTGGGTGAGCTCGGTGTTGGCCGTGGCCAGCTCGCTCGTGCGCTCCTCGACCTTGTGCTCGAGGGTGGCGCGGGCGGCCTCGAGCTCGGCCGCCGACCGGTTGAGCTCGTCGCCGAGCGCCTGCAGCTCGTCGCCGGTGCGGACCTCGACGCGATGGTCGAGCTCGCCGGCGCCGATCCGCGCCGCGCCGGCCTGTAGCGCCCGGATGGGCGCGACCATGCGGCGAGCGAGGACGATGCTGGCCAGGATGGAGAGGCCGAGGCCCAGCACGAAGATGACGATGCTGCGGATGATCGGCTCCCGCAGGGGCGCGTAGGCGTCGGCGGCCGGGCGCTCCACGAAGACGAGCCAGTCGAGCGGCGCGATGACGGCGTGGGCGGCGAGGACGCGGCCACCGGCGAGGCCGTCGGCGACCACCGCCACGGGGACGGTCGCGGGCCCGGGCGTGCCGGCGGCCCGGGCCGCCTTCACCTGGGCCAGCGCGGAGAGATCGCGCCGCTCGCGCAGGATCCGACTGTCGCGATGGGCGACCAGGTTGTCGCGGGAGTCCACGACGTAGGCGTAGCCGCCCGGGCCGACCTCGACCTGGGTGATGACCTTCATCACGTTCCGGAGGCTCACCTCGGCCGCCGTGACCTCGACGGCGTACTTGCCGACCGGCATGGCCAGGGTGACGTACGGCTCGGACTCGGTCACGAGATAGACCGGGCTCCAGTAGGTCTTGCCTGTCCGCGCGCCGAGGAAGGCGGCCGCCTGGGACCAGTCCTCGCCGCTGTCGACGACGTCCGGCTGCAGGCGAGACACCCGGAGCTGCTCCTTGCCCGACACGTCCAGGTGACGGAACTCGCTGATGGCGGGGACGTTGCGGAGGACCCGGAGAAAGTCGAGCTCGCGCTGCTCGGCGATCGCCGCCGCCAGCCCCTCCCGGAACCCGAGCGCGCCGCGGCCGGGCCGGCCGGCCGCCGGATCGTCGGAGGCGGTGCGGGTCGTCTCCCGGACCCGATCCTCCACCTCGCGCAGGAACTGCTCGATGCGCGCCGCCGCCGCCGCCGCGTTCGCGCGCTCGACGCGCACGATGGCCCGCTGGGTCTCGCGGTACGAGAAGTACAGCTCGACCAGGCTGGAAGCCATCAGGACGCCCCCGACGAGGACGAGGAGGACGACGACGTACTTGCGGAAGAGCCGACCCTGAAAGGGGGCGGGGGTCATCGCCGCAGCGCGTCGGCGCGCAGCAGGATCTTGCGGGGCACGGTGAGGCCGAGCAGCTCGGACGTCTTGAGGTTTACGGCGAGGTCGATCCGCTCGGCGCCTTCGACGGGCAGGTCCTGCGGCTTGCTTCCCCGGGCGATCTTGGCCACGAGCGAGGCGGCCTGCACGCCCTCGGCATACGAGTCGGGGCCATAGGACACCAGGCCGCCGTGACCGACCCACAGGGCGCTCGCGAAGACCGCCGGCACCCGCAGGGCGAGCGACCGCTCCAGGACGGCCAGGGGGATGTCCAGCCCCGAACCCTCCGGGGCCAGCATCGCCTCGCCGCGCCGGACCTCGGCGAGCACGCGCTTGAGCGCGTCGGTGTCGAGCACACCCCGCGGCACGATTTCCAGCTTGAGGCGCGGCGCCGCCTCCAGCACCTTACCGATCATCGAGGTCGTGCTCAGGTCGGCCCCGTAATAGATGACCCACACGCGACGGACGCCCGGGGCCAGCGCGTTGAGGAACTGCAGGCGCTTGGCCACGAGCTCGCTCTGCAAGCTGGAGATGCCGGTCACGTTACCGCCGGGCTGGGCAAGGTTGGCGACGACGCCGGCGCCGACCGGGTCTCCCACACCGGTGAAGACGATCGGGGCCGTCTTCGTCGCATCGCGGGCGGCGAGGGTGGCGGCCTCCTGGCTCGTGACGATCAGGTCGACGCCGGTCTTGACCAGGCTCTCGGCGGCGGCGGGCATGGCCTGGGTTTTTCCCTCCGTGAACCGGATGTCGAGGGTGACGTCACGGCCCTCCACCAGGCCAAGCTCCTTGAGGCCGGTCTTGAGCCCTTCGACCGTCGGGTGGGCGGCCGACCATGCCTCGTTGAGGACGCCGATGCGAAACGGTCGCCGTGCCTCCTGGGCCGGGGCCGCGACCGCGAGGAGCGAGAGCAGCAGGCCGAGCGCGATCCACGAGGCCCGCGGTATCACCCCTTCGCCAGCTGGTAGTACACGCCCTGGGCGACCTGGTCCCAGGGACCGATCAGCGTCTGGAACTTGACGTACGACACGTTGACCTTCTTGGCCATGGGGCTGCGCTCGGCCTGGTCCCGGACCACGCCGGCGGTGATCTTCTTCAGCTCGCGCAGGACCGAGGCCGGGAACTGGACGAGCTCCACCTTGCCCTTGAACTCGGTCTTGATCCGCTCCAGCGCCACCGCGTTCCTGGTGTGGAAGTCCAGGAAGCCCATGACCTGGGTGGCCGCCACCGCCAGGTCGAGGATCCTCCGCAGATCGGAGGGGAGTGCTTCGTAGGCCTTGCGGTTGAAGCCGAACTCGCTCACGGTGCCGGGCTCGTGCCAGCCGGGATAGTAGTAGTAGCGCGCGGTGTTCTGCAGCCCCAGCGCCAGGTCGTCGTGCGGCCCCACCCATTCGGCGGCATCGATCACTCCGCGCTCGACCGCCGCGTAGATCTCGGCGGCGGGCGTGAGGATGGCGGTGCCGCCGGCCCGAGTCAGCACCTGGCCGCCGAGGCCGGCGATGCGCATCTTCAGGCCCTTGTAGTCGGCCAGGGAGTTGATCTTCTTCCGGAACCATCCGCCCATCTGGGGACTGAATGCCGGACCGAGCCGCGGCACGATCCCGAACGGAGCATATGTCTCCTCCCAGAGCTGGCGACCGTCACCCTCGTAGTACCAGGCCGCCATGCCCTGCGGGTCCATACCGAACGGCACGGCCATGAACCACTCGATCGCGGGCTCCCGGGAGGCCCAGTAGGCGGCCGCGGACATGAAGCATTCGATGGTGCCCTTGGAGGCGGCGTCGAAGCACTCGAACGGCTGCATGATCTGGCCACCGGGGAAGACCTCGATGCGAAAGCGCCCGCCGCTCATCTCGTCGACGACCTTGCCCAGGCGGATGGCCGAGCCCTGCATGACGTCGAGCTGCTTGGGCCAGGCCGTGGACATGCGCCAGTGCACCTTGGGCTGGGCGATGATGCTGGGCGCGTCGACGAGAGCGGTCGCCGCCACCGCCGCCATCACTCCGCCCGCCTTCGCGATGAATCGGCGTCGCTCGGTCATCTTACCGTCTCCTCGTGGGCAACATCGCACCAGCTGCTCGAGGGGCGCGCAGCGGCCGCGTCACGCGCTGACGAACTGGCAGGTCCCGTGCGCGAAATAGTCCCAGGCGCCGAGCTGAAGCTGGAACTTCGTGAGCGACGCGTGCACCTTCTTCGCCATGGGGCTCTTCTCCGATCGTTCGCGGATGACCTCGGTGGCGAGCTTCCTGAGATCTCGCAGGACCGGCGCCGGAAACTGGACGAGCTCGACCTTCCCCTTGAATTCCGTCTTCAGCCGCTCGATGGCCGTCACGTTCTTGGCGTGATAGTCGGCGAGGCCGTGGACCTGGACAGCCGCGGTGGCGAGGTCGAGAATCCGCCGCAGATCAGCCGGGAGCGCCTCGTACGCCTTCTTGTTGAAGACGAACTCCGCCACGGTTCCCGGCTCGTGCCAGCCGGGATAGTAGTAGTACCGCGCGGTGTTCTGCAGGCCGAGCTTCAGGTCGTCGTGGGGTCCAACCCATTCGCAGGCGTCGATCACGCCCCGCTCGAAAGCGGCGTAGATCTCCGCAGCGGGAGTGAGGACCGGCGTGGCGCCCGCCTGAGCGATGACCCGGCTGCCGAGGCCCGCGATGCGCATCTTCAGGCCCTTGTAGTCTGCCAGCGTGTTGATTTTCTTCCGGAACCACCCCCCCATTTGCGGGGCAAAGCCGGGTCCGAGACGAGGCACGAGATTGAAGGGCGCATAGGTCTCTTCCCAGAGCTTGAGCCCATCGCCGTGGTAGTACCAGACCGTCATGCCCTGCGGGTCGATACCGAAGGGGATCGAGATGAACCAGTCCGTGGCCGGCTCCGTCGCCGACCAGTAGCTCGAAGCGCCCATGAACGCCTCGATGGTGCCCTTGGAGGTCGCGCCAAAGCAATCGAGAGGCTGCATGATCTGGCCGCCGGGGAAGACCTCGATGCGAAAGCGCCCGCCGCTCATCTCCTCGACGACCTGGGCCAGTCGCTGGGCCGCTCCCTGAAGGTTGTCGAGCTGCTTGGGCCACGTCGTGGACAGTCGCCACTGGACCTTGGGCTCCGCGATGACGTAGGGGGCGTCGACCATGGCGGTTGCCGCCATGGCCGCCATCACGCCGCCGGCCTTCGTGATGAACCTGCGTCGTTCGGTCATCCGGCTATCTCCTCGGTCCCTAGGTCTTGAGGAACTGATGGTAAGCCCCTTGCGAGACGTGGTCCCAGCTGCCGAGCTGGAGCTGGAACTTCGTGAACGAGGCGTACACCTTCCTGGCCATCGGGCTCCTGCTGGAGTGCTCCCGGATGACGTCGGCCGCCATCTTCTTCAGCTCGCGCAGGACGGGCACCGGGAACTGGATCAGTTCCACGTTGCTCTTGAACTCGGTCCGGATCCGCTCGATGGCGATGACGTTCTTTCCGTGGAAGTCCATGAGCCCGTCGACCTGGGTCGCCGCCGCCGCCAGGTCGAGGATCCGCCGCAGGTCGGTGGGCAGCGCCTCGTACGCTTTTCGGTTGAAGCCGAACTCTGCCACGGTTCCCGGTTCGTGCCAGCCGGGGTAGTAGTAGTGCCGTGCGGTGTTCTGCAGGCCGAGCCTGAGGTCGTCGTGTGGCCCGACCCATTCGCAGGCGTCGATGGCGCCCCGCTCGAAGGCGGCATAAATCTCCGCCGCCGGCGTGAGGACCGGCGTGGCCCCGGCTCTCGCGATGACCTGGCCGCCGAGCCCCGCGATGCGCATCTTCAGGCCCTTGTAGTCCGCGATCGTGTTGATCTTCCGACGGAACCAGCCACCCATCTGCGGGGCGAACCCCGGGCCGAGGCGAGGGACGAGATTGAAGGGCGCGTACGTCTCTTCCCACAGCTTGAGCCCACCGCCCTGGTAGTACCAGATCGCCATACCCTGCGGATCCATGCCGAACGGGACGGAGGTGAACCAGTCGGCCGCGGGCTCGCTGGCGGTCCAGTAGTAGGAGGCGGCCATGAACGCCTCGATGGTGCCCTTGGAGGCGGCCTCGAAGCACTCGAACGGCTGCATGATCTGGCCACCCGGAAAGACCTCGATGCGAAAGCGCCCGCCGCTCATCTCCTCGACGACCTGGGCCAGTCGATGGGCCGAACCCTGAAGCATGTCGAGTTGTTTGGGCCAGGCCGTGGACAGCCGCCACTGGAACTTGGGCTGAGCGACGACCTCGGGCGCGTCGAGTATGGCTGCCCCGGCGACCGCTGCCGCACCGCCCGCCTTGGCCAGAAACGTGCGTCGTTCGATCATCACACCGCCTCCTCGATTGGGGCGCGATACGATGCGCGGGGCTCCTGCTTCAGGTTCGGCGGCCGCTGGGCATCGGGGGATTGTGTCATGAACGACCGGTTGTCGCTCAGGGACTTCACGGAGGAGTTGTCATGGGAGATGGTGTCACGTTGCCAATCCTGCTCGGTGACTATGCCGGCACCCGTGCCCTGCGCCGGGGCGAGCTGACGTCGCCCATTGTCCGTCTGCAGTTCGCCGACGTTTCCTCGGTCGCCTCGGCCTTTCCGCGAGCCGTGCGCGACCTGGCCTTCGAGGTAGCCGAGCTGGCCATCGTGACCTTCCTGATCGCCAAGGCGCACCGCAAGCCGCTCGTCCTGCTGCCGGCCGTCGTGCTGGGCCGTTTCCAGCACGCGTACATCGTCTACAACCGGGAGCGTGGCCGGCTGGCGCCGAGTGACCTGCCGGGCCGCCGCGTGGGCGTTCGTTCGTACTCGGTGACGACGGGCGCCTGGATTCGCGGCGTCCTCGCGGACGACTGGGGCGTGGACCTCGGCCAGATCAACTGGGTGACCTTCGAGGAGCCGCACGTCGCTGAATTCCGCGACCCGCCCAGTGTAGAGCGCGCCAAGCCCGGTCAGGACCTGCTCGGCATGCTGCTCGCCGGCGAGATCGACGCCGCCATCGTCAGCGGCCGTGAACCCAAGGATCCGCGCCTGATCCCGCTCATCCCCGACCCCGACGGCGCCGCGCGCGCCTGGCACGCGAAGCACGGCGCCATCCAGGTGAATCACCTGGTCGCTGTCAAGGAATCACTCTCGCGGTCTCGGCCAGACGTCGTCCGGGAGGTCTACCGGCTGCTGGCCGCGAGCAAGCGGGCGGCGGGGCCCCGGGTGCCGGGCGACCTCGATACCACGCCGTTCGGCCTCGAGGCCTGTCGCCCCAGCCTCGAGGTCGCGATCGACTGCGTCCATCGCCAGGGGCTCATCCCGCACCGGTTCACGGTCGACGAGCTGTTCGACGACGTGACGCGCGAGCTCGGCGCTACCTGAACGCGCCCTCCTGGTCGAGCTTCATCAGCGCCTGCACGCCCGTGCTGAAGGTCGGCCCGCCCCCCGGCACCGCGGCGGACTGGATAGACTCCAGCAACTCGCGCTTGGTGGCGCCGTGCTCGATGGCCCGGCGCATGTGGGCGACACACCCCTCCTGGCGGCCGCGGAAGGCGAGAATGCCGATGATGACCATCTCGCGGTACTTGACGGAAAGCTCCTTGCCCTCGCCGATCGACAGCGCGCTGAGCGGCTGACGGGCGCGGACGTACTCGGGGTCCTCGCGGGCGACCCAGTCCCAGAACGGGTAGCCGTAGGGGCTGTTGCCCTTTCCATTCACCTTCTTCGGCTTGGCGGCGGCAGGACGTGTGGGCATCGTGGCCTCCTGTGGGGGCTTGGTCTTGACCGGGTGATCGTCCTCGGTGTATCGAGGGGCCCATGGTAATCCAATGTCCGACTTCCTGAACCTCCGAGATCGGGTGCTCGTCGTCACCGGGGCCGCCTCCGGCATGGGCCGGGCCATCGCCGGGGCGGCCGCCCGGGAGGGCGCCCGGCTGGTGCTGTCGGACTTCGACGGCGACCGGCTCAAGACGACCGCGGCGGGGCTTCCCGGCCCGGTGCGCCACCTGCGCGCCGACGTGACGCAGCTGACGGAGATCGAGGCCGTCTTCGCGCTGGCCGAGCGCGAGTTCGGCGCGGTCGACGGCCTGGTCACGTGCGCCGGCATCATCACCACGCTGCCGCTGCTGGAGGTGACCTCCGAGGAGTGGGACCGCGTGTTCGCGGTCAACGCCAAGGGGACGTTCTTCACGGTCCAGGCCGCGCTGAAGCGGATGGTGCCGCGGGGGCAGGGCCGGATCGTGACGATCGGCTCGGACAGCTACAAGCTGGGCGG
This sequence comes from uncultured Candidatus Rokubacteria bacterium, assembly GCA_963827505.1. Taxonomy (GTDB): domain Bacteria; phylum Methylomirabilota; class Methylomirabilia; order Rokubacteriales; family CSP1-6; genus AR5. Next base: position 1,949,515 of record CAWHBD010000003.1, read on the forward strand.
CGGCCGCGTCGCCAACATTCCGTACGCGGCCACCAAGGGCGCCGTCGTCACCATGACGAAGGGCTTCGCGCGGGCGCTGGTCGGCACCGGCGTGCGGATCAACTGCGTGAACCCCGGCCCCTGCGACACGCCGATGCACGCGCCGCTGACGCCGGAGCAGCGTACGATGATCGCCGGGCGGATCCCGCTGGGGCGCTTCGGCACCCCCGAGGAGATCGCCAGCGCCGTCCTGTTCCTGCTCTCCGACGCTGCCAGCTTCGTGTACGGCGAGAGCTTCAACGTGGACGGCGGCGTCCTGATGGAGTGATCACCACGGCCAGGAGGGCCACGTCATGAAGCTCGGTCTCAGCATTGGCTACTCGGGCGCGGAGCTGAAGCTGCCGGTCGACAAGGTCCAGCTCGCGGAGCGCCTCGGCTTCGACTCGGTGTGGACGGCCGAGGCGTACGGCTCGGACGCCATCACGCCGCTCGCCTACCTGGCCGCGCTGACCAAGCGCATCCGCCTCGGCACCGGCATCATGCAGCTGGCCGCGCGCCCGCCCGCCTCGGCGGCGATGGCGGCCGGCACCGTGGATGCGCTGGCCGGCGGCGGCCGCGTCATCGCCGGGCTCGGCGTCTCCGGGCCGCAGATCGTGGAGGGCTGGTACGGGCAGCCGTGGGGCAAGCCGTACTGGCGCCTGCGCGACTACGTGGCCATCATGCGCAAGGTATTCGAGCGCAAGGATCCCGTCGCCCACGATGGCCGCGAGATCTCGCTGCCGTACACCGGACCCGGCGCGCTCGGCGTCGGCAAGCCGCTCACGTCGATCCTGCACATGAACCCGCGGCTGCCGATCTGGCTCGGCACCGGCACCGAGGCCAACGTGAAGCTCACGGCCGAGATCGCCGACGGCTGGCTGCCGCTGGGCTTCGTGCCTCGCCTCATGCCCATGCTGCGCCCGTGGCTGGAGGAAGGCTTCCGCCGCGCCGGCCACGGCAAGGGCTACGCCGACTTCGAGATCCAGCCGCGCGCCGATGTGCGCATCACCGACGACGTGCAAGGGCGCGCTGGCCCGCATGAAGCCGCGGGTGGCGCTCTACGTGGGCGGCATGGGCCATCGCGACAAGAACTTCCACAAGGAGATGATGGTCCGGCGCGGCTTCGGCGACGCCGCCCAGCGCATCCAGGAGCTGTTCCTGGCCAAGCGTAAGGACGAGGCGGTCGAGGCCGTGCCCGACGAGTTCTGCGACGAGATGGCGCTGGTGGGGCCGGTCGGCCGCATCCGCGAGCGCTTCAAGCCGTGGGCCGACTCCGGCATCACCGGGCTCACGATCGTCGCCGACCAGCCGGAGGCGATGGAGCTGATGGCCGGTCTGGCCCGCTGAGCACACACCCCCAAGGAGCGATCCCATGACACGGATATCTCGAGTCGTCGCCGGCGTGGTCCTGGCCGCCGCCTGCGTGGGCGTGGCGGCCCACGCCCAGCAGGCCACGCCGCCGCCGTTCGCCACCACCAAGGTCGACGGCACCGACAACGTCTACGTCTTCCGCTACGGCAACGCGCAGTCGATGTTCGTCGTCACCTCGGCCGGGGTGATCGCCACCGACCCGATCGGCTACGGCCGCCCGCAGGCGGTGGTGACCTACGTCGACGAGATCCGGAAGGTCGCGAGCAACCAGCCGATCAAGTACGTGATCTACAGCCACCATCACTTCGATCACATCGCGGGGGGCAAGCCGTTCAAGGACGCCGGCGCCACCTTCGTCGCGCACAGGCGCGCGGCCGAGCGGCTGGCCGTGCTGAAGGACCCGCACACGATCCTGCCCGACGAGACGGTGGACGCTGGCCGCACCATCACGCTGGGCGACACCACGCTCGAGCTGAGCTACATCGGCCTCAACCACTCCGACAGCTCGCTCGTCATGCGGCTGCCCAAGCAGCGGGTGCTGTTCGCGGTCGACTTCGTCTCGGTGGGCACGCTGCCCGCACGCGGCATGATCGACTCCTACCCGCTCGAGTGGGAGGACGCCCTCCGCAAGGTGCACGCGATGGACTGGGACAAGCTGATCCCCGGCCATCCGGGCGCGCCGAACGGGCGGCTCGGGACCAAGCAGGACGTCCAGGACATGCTGACCTTCCTGCAGGAGGCGTCGGCGGCGGTGAAGGCCGAGGCCCAGGCCGGCAAGTGCTGGGACGCGGTCGAGAAGGAGCTGAAGCTGCCGAAGTACGCGAGCTGGCCAAACTACGACGCCGCGCTGCCGTTCGTCCTGCGCCGCTACTGCGGCCTGTGGGGGCGCGGTACCTGAGTACGGCCGCGCTCAGCGGGCGGGTCGGGCCGGGTTGGCCTCCTGGAAGGACTGGTCGTCGGGGGTCGGCATCACGTGGCCGCACGCCTTGCACGTGCGGTGCTCGACCGAGCCGTAGTACTCGCGGTAGGCGGCGCTCACGGGGTTCTCGGCGTAGTCGCGCACCTCGAACACGGCCTCGTAGACCTGGGCCCGGCACCGGTCGCAGAACCACAGGAAGCGGTCGCGCTCGCCGGGCCGCCGCCGGCGCTCGGTGATGAGCGCGAAGGCCCCGGGCGGAAAGCGCGGCGAGTGGGGCAGGCCGGGCGGGCAGTACATGTACTCGCCCTCCCGGAGCACGCGCACCTTCTCCTCGCCCTCGGGGGTGAGGTAGTGCAGACGCATCTCCCCGCGTAGCTGCAGCATCGTCTCCGCGGCCGGGTTGACGTGGAACTCGCTGCGGTAGGCGCGGCCGTTGGCCACGAAGGCCAGCGACTCGTCCTCCTGCCAGAGAACGGTCACCTGCCGGCCCTCGGCCATGATCGCGTTGAGGTCGGTGAACCGACAGTCGTGCATGCTCGGGCCCTCCTGGGGACGACGAGGGCCATCGTAGCAGAGCGGCGGCGATCCGGCTTCAGCGCAGCCGGGGGTCGAGGGCGTCGCGGAGGCCGTCGCCGAGCAGGTTGAAGCCGAGCACGGCCAGGAAGATGGCCAGGCCGGGCAGGGCAGCCACGTGCGGCGCCACGTTGATGTACTGCCGGCTGCTGGCCAGCATGCTGCCCCAGTCGGACACCGGCGGCTGCACGCCGAGCCCGAGGAACGACAGCCCGGCCAGCGCCGTGATCATGCCGCCCACGTTCAGCGTGACCGCCACGATGATCGGGGCCAGGCAATTGCGGAGGACGTGGCGGAGCGCCAGCCCGAGCTCGGTCACCCCCAGCGCCCGCGCCGCCTGCACGTACTCGGTCTCGCGCACGGCCAGCACGGTGCCTCGCACGATGCGCCCGTAGAAGGGGATGTTGACGACGGCGACGGCGATCATGCCGTTGACCAGTCCCGGGCCGAGCGCGGCGATGATGGCGATGGCGAGCAGGAAGTACGGGAACGCCATGAGCGTGTCGATCGAGCGCATGATGGCGTGATCGATCCAGCCCCCGCCCAGCCCCGCCACCAGGCCGCACAGCGAGCCGGCCAGCGCGGCCAGGGCCGTCGCGGCCAGGCCGATCGCCAGCGAGATGCGGGCACCGTGCAGCAACCGCGCCGTCATGTCGCGACCGAACTCGTCGGTGCCGAGCGGATGGCCGGGCGTGAGCGGCCGGGCCAGCCGCCGCGTGGTGTCGACCTCGTTGGGGTCGTGCGCGGTCAGCAGGGGCGCCAGTAGCGCGGCCAGCGCCAGGGCGGCGACCAGGCCGAGCCCCAGCACCGCCGCGTGGCTCCGGCGAAACATCCGGACCACGTCGCTCACGGCCGTCGCCGCTCGGGGCTACTCATAGCGGATGCGGGGGTCGAAGACGGCGTAGAGCAGGTCGACGAGCAGGTTGACGCCCACGAACGTGGTGGCGATCAGCAGCACGCCGCCCTGCACGAGCGGGTAGTCGCGCGCCTGGATCGCGCGGACCATCATCGAGCCGAGCCCCGGCCACGAGAAGACCGTCTCGGTCAGGATGGCGCCGCCCAGCAGGGTGCCGACCTGGATGCCGAGCACGGTGACGACCGGGTTGACCGCGTTCTTGAGGACGTGGCGCCCGACCACCGCCCGCTCGGCCAGCCCCTTGGCCCGGGCCGAGCGTACGAAGTCCTGGCGCACGATCTCCAGCACGCTCGAGCGCGTCATGCGGGCCAGCGCGGCCGCCGAGGCGGTGCCGAGCGTCACCGCCGGCAACACCAGGTGCCACAGCAGGTCGGCGAGGTCGCCGCCGCCGTAGGGCGAGAACATGCCCGCCGACGGCAGCCAGCGCAGGGTGAGCGAGAACACGATGATCAGCATGATGCCGGTCCAGAAGACGGGCAGGCTCACGCCGGTGACGGCGACGGCCATGCTGATGCGGTCGAGCCACGAGTACTGGCGGGTCGCCGAGACGATGCCGGCCGGCACCCCGATCGCCAGGGCCACGAGGAGGGCACCGCCGGTGAGGATCAGCGTGGCCTTGAAGCGCACGAGCACCTCGGGCAGGACCTCGCGGCCGAGCGGGATCGAGCGGCCGAGGTCGCCGCGCAGCACGCGGCCGAGCCACTGGGCGTACTGCACCGGGAACGGACGGTCGAGCCCCAGCTCGCGGTGCAGCCGCTCGACGTCCTCCCGCGTCGCCTGGGCGCCGAGCATGATGGCCGCCGGATCCCCCGGCGCCAGGTGCATCACGGCGAAGACGAGCAGCGAGACCCCGAACAGGACGGGGACGGCGAGGAGCAGCCGTCGGAGGACGTAGCCCTGGAGGCCGCCGCCCCCTACTGCAGCCACACCTGCGTGAGCACGAGATCGAAGTTCGGGTGGAGCTTGAAGCTCTGCACGCGCTTGCGGTGGACGATCACCTGCTTGCCGTGGTCGACGAAGATCCACGGGGCGTCCTCGACGATCGCCTTCTGCGCTTCCCGGTAGAGCGGGATGCGGGCCTTCTCGTCGGTGGTCGTGCGGCCCCGGCGGAGCAGGTCGTCCACCTTGTCGTTCTGGTAGAAGCCGGCGTTGAAGGCGGGCGGGAAGCGGTCGGACGACAGCAGCATGTACATCATGTGGTCGGGGTCACCGATCGACGGATTCCACGACATCTCGGCCATGTCGGGGCTCTCGAGGTACTTCTTGAGGTAGGCGCCCCACTCCAGCGTCTGGATCTTCGCCCTCACGCCCACCGCGGCCAGGTTGGCCTGGATGACCGTGGCCATCTCCACGGGCGACTGCATGCCCGAGCCCGACTCGGGGACCAGGAACGTCAGCTCGAAGCCACCCGCGTGGCCGGCTTCCTTCAAGAGCGCGCGCGCCTTCTCGACGTCGAAGGGATACTTCTGCACGTTCTCCTCGTGGTAGGGGCCGTACACCGGGGACAGCGGGCCCCGGGAGACGATGGCCGTGCCCTTGAGGATGTCGCGGATGATGGCGTCCTTGTTCACCGCGTAGTTCAGCGCCTGGCGCACGCGCTTGTCCTTCAGCACCGGGTGCCGGGTGTTGAGCGCGATGTACCACGCCGCCGAGGAGTTGCTCTCGGTGACGACGACGCTGGGGTCCTTGCGCAGGTCGTCCAGGCTGTCGGGCGGCACGTCCATCGTGAGGTCGATCTCGCCTGTCTTGATGGCGGCCAGCCGGGCCTGGGCCTCGATGATCGGCACGTAGATGGCCTGGCGGATCTTGGGCGCGCCGCCCCAGTACTGGTCGTTGCGGGCCAGCACGACCTTCACGCCCGGCTCCCACGTTTCCAGCTTGAACGGCCCGGTCCCGACCGGGTGCTTGACGATGTCCTTGCCCCACTTCTTGAGCGCATCGGGGCTGTAGACGAACAGCGACTGGTGGGCGAGATACTGGAGGAACGGCGCCAGCTGGGCCTTGAGCTTGATCTGCAGCGTGTAGGGGTCGATCACCTCGACGCCGGCGATGTTGCCGAGGAAGCTCTTCACGTACGGGTAGGTGCCGGTGCCGTAGAAGGGGCTCTTGTCGTTCAGTTGCCGCTCGAAGCAGAACCGCACCGCCTCGGCGTTGAACGGCGTGCCGTCGTGGAACTTCACGTTCTGCCGCAGCTTGAAGGTGTAGGTGAGGCCGTCCTTGGCGATGTCCCACGACTGGGCGAGGCCCGGCACGAGCTTGTAGCTGCCCAGCTCCTGGGCCACGAGCCCCTCGAAGATCCGCTTGGTGATGCGCGCGGAGTTGAGGTCGGTGATCTGCGGCGGGTCCATGGTGACGGGCTCGGCCAGGAGCCCGACGACGATCGCATCCTTGGGGGGCGCGGCGTCGGCGCCGGTCACGAGGCTGAGCACCAGAGCGAAGAGGGCCAGGGTGGCCAGGCGGCGGATCGACATGGGTGGACCCCTCCCGGGTCCTAGGCGGACGCGGCGGCGTCGGCCGCGGCGAAGCGCTCCAGATGATGCTCGGCGTCGCCGAAGGTCTGGGCGATCATCGTCAGCCGACGGAACGTGTGGCTGATCTTCAGCTCCTCGGTCATGCCCATGCCGCCGTGGAGCTGGACGGCCTCCTGGCTGACGTGGCGGCAGGCGTCGGCGATCTTGATCTTGGCCGCGGAGACGACGCGCCGGCGCTCGGCCGGCGTCCGCGGTGTCGACCTTCACGCAGGCGAGGCAGGCCATCGACCGGGCCTGCTCGTAGCTGATCACCATGTCGACCATGCGGTGCTGCAGCGCCTGGAAGCTGCCGATCGGCACCCCGAACTGGCGGCGCGTCTTCAGGTACTCGAGCGTCGCCTCGTTGGCGTAGCGGATGGCGCCGACGGCTTCGGCGCAGAGCAGCGCGGTGGCGTAGTCGACGACCTCCTCGATGACCGGGTAGGCCGTCGCCCTCGGCGCCCGAGCAGCGCGTCGCGCGGCGACGGCGCACGCCGGCGAAGCGGACGTCGGCCGCGCGCAGGTTGTCGATCGTGCGGTACTCCTTGACCGTCACGCCCGGCGCGCCGTGCGCGGTCGACCAGGAACAGGCTGATGCCGTGCGGCGTCGGTGGCGCCGCCCGCCGTGCGCGCGGACACCACGAGCGGTGTCGGCGCTGCCGCCGTGCAGCACCACGCGCTTGTCGCCGTCGAGCGTCCAGCCATCGCCCGACCGCGCGCGCGCGTGGCCCGACGTGGCGCAGGTCGTAGCGCGCGCCGCGTCTCGGTGTGGGCGAAGGCCAGCGTGTGCTTGCCCTGGACGAGCGCGGGCAGGATGCGGTCCTGCTGCGCCTCGGTGCCCGCCGCGGGCGACGAAGCTGGCCGCCGAGCCCGACGGTGGCCAGGTACGGCTCGACCAGCAGCCCCTCGCCGATCGCCTCCATCACGACCATGACGTCGACGGCGGTGCCGCCGAAGCCGCCGTGCCTCGGCGAAGGGCACGCCGAGCAGCCCCATCTCGGCGATGGCCGCCCAGACATCGTCGCTGCAGCCCGCCGGCGAGGCGACGATCTTGGCGCCGGGCGTCGAAGGTGTAGTCGGTGGCCACGAAGCGCTTGAGGCGTCTCGGCCAGCAGCTGCTGCTCCTCGCTGAGCTCGAAGTTCATCGCGTGTCCTCCGGCTCACGGCCCTCACAGGCCCAGCGTCACCTTGGCGATGATGTTGCGCTGGATCTCGTTGGACCCCGCGTAGATCGTGGTCTTGCGCAGGTTGCAGTAGCGCGGCGCCAGGGCCGCGCGTGAAGCGGTCGAAGTCCGGGATCGGCGTCGACCGGCCGGAAGGCCTGGGCGAACGGGCCCGCCGCCTGCATCATCAGCTCGGTGAGCGCCTGCTGGATCTCGGTGCCCTTGATCTTGAGCAGCGACACCTCGGCGCCGGGCGGCTTGCCGCCGCGCCGGAGCTGGTCGAGGAAGCGGAGGTTGGTGATCTCGAGCGCCATCAGCTCGACCTCCACGCGCGAGAGCCGGTCGCGGAAGCGCGGGTCGTCCAGCAGCGGCTTGCCGTCCTTCATCGTGGCCGCCGCCAGCTCCTTGAGCCGTGAGCAGCTCGCGCTTGGAGGCGCCGATCCGCCCGGTGCCCATGCGCTCGTAGCCGAGCAGGTACTTGGCCACCGTCCAGCCCTTGCCCTCCTCGTGCACGAGGTTCTCGGCCGGCACCTTCACGTCGTCGAAGAAGACCTCGTTGACCTCGTGGCCGCCGTCCATCAGGATAGATGGGCCGCACGGTGATGCCCGGCGTCTTCATGTCGATCAGCAGGAACGAGATGCCCTCCTGGCGCTTGTCGGTCTTGGCGTCGGTGCGCACCAGGCAGAAGATCCAGTCGGCGTAGTGGGCCAGCGTCGTCCAGATCTTCTGGCCGGTCACGACGTAGTGGTCGCCGTCGCGCACGGCCCGCGTCTTGAGCGAGGCCAGGTCCGAGCCCGAGCCCGGCTCCGAGTAGCCCTGGCACCAGAACTCCTCGCCGCTGTAGATCCGGGGCAGGAAGCGCTGCTTCTGGGCGTCGGTGCCGAAGCGGAAGAGCACCGGCGCGCACATGCGCAGGCCGAAGGCGACCAGCGGCGGGGTGCCGGCGTAGCCGCACTCCTCCTCGAAGATGTAGCGCTGCACGACGTTCCAGCCGGTGCCGCCCCACTCGTCGGGCCAGTCCGGGGCGACCCAGCCCTTCTTGGCCAGGATCTTGTGCCAGCGCAGCAGGTCGTCCTTGGACAGCTCCTTGTAGTTCACGCACCTTGTCGCGCAGGTCGGCCGGCAGGTTCTGCGGCCAGCCAGCTCCGCACCTCGTCGCGGAAGGCGGTTTCCTCGGGCGAGTAGTTCAGGTCCATCGGTCGCTCCTCCGGCCGCGATGGTAACACCGAGTCGACGAACCCGGGTGGGGCCCCCTCGCTACGTAAACGTCAGCGGCTCCAGGCTGATCTCGCCGCGGGCGAAGCGGTCGAGGGCGAGCGGCCCGATGTCCACGGTGCTGGCCCGGCCGTCGACGATCAACTCGGCCATGAGCTGGCCGGCGATGGGGCCGTGCATGAAGCCGTGGCCGCTGAAGCCGGCGATCACGTGCAGGCCGGTCACTCCCGGCACCGCGCTCACGATGCCGGTCTGGTCCGGCGTCATCTCGTAGAGTCCGCTCCACGTCCGCATGAGCTGGGCGTCGGCCAGCACTGGCACGCGCCGGACCACGCGCTCCACCAGGGGTTCGGCCAGCGCCCAGTCCAGCTCCGTGCTGAACGACCCCGGCTCCTGCCGCCGGCCGATGCCGAGCAGCAGCCCGGCACCCTCCCGGCGCACCGAGATCCCCAGATGGGGATCGATGACGAACGGCGTCGCCTCCGGGATCTTCTCGAAAGGAAACGGTGCCGTGATGAACTTCGAGCGCCGCAGCGGCGCCACCGGGACGTCGATGCCGGCCAGCGTGCCGACCAGGCCCGACCAGCAGCCGGTCGCGATGACGACGACGGGTGCGGTGACCGGGCCCTGCCGCGTGACCACGCCGTCGACCCCACCCGGCGAGCGCGCGAAGCCTACCACCTCGCAGCCCGTGCGGATCGTCACGCCCAGCTCGCGGGCTCGGGCGGCGATGGCGGTCGTGGCCAGGTAGGGATCGGCGTAGCCGTCGCGCGGCGAGTATGTGGCTCCGCGCAGGTCGTCGGTGGCCAGATACGGGAAGCGCCGGCGCGTCTCGTCGGGGGACAGCAGGCGCACGTCCACGCCGAGGCTCCGCTGCAGGGCCACGCTGCGCTCGGCCTGGGCCAGCTCGGCCTCGGTCGAGACCAGGATCAGGTAGCCGTGCTGGCGGAAGTTCGGGTCCACGCCGAACTCCTCGGCGAAGCGCTCGTAGGTCACGATGCTCTGCCGGGTCAGCTCGACCCCGATCCGGTTGGCGTACTGGTGGCGGATGCCGCCGCTGGCCAGCGCCGTCGAGCCCGAGCACACCTCGTCGCGCTCGAGCACCACGATGCGGCCGGCCCGGCGGCGGGCGAGGTGATAGGCGGTACTGACGCCCATGATGCCGGCGCCCACGACGACGACGTCGGCGGTGGTCACGCGGCCGCTCGCGGACGGTGGACCGGGATCGATGGCATGAGGGGATGATACGGCCAGTCCGGCCCGGCCGGGCGATCCGGTATCATCGGCGCGTGCCTCGGATGCCCGGAGCTCGCGCCTGGCTGCTGATCCTCCTGCTGATCGAGCCCGCGCTTGCGCAATCGCCGATCGGCGTCACCTATCCGGAGGACTACAAGACCAGGCTGGTGAAGTACGCGGTGGTGGATCGCGCCGACGGGTACTCACGGGATCTGTACGTGTCGCCCCCCGTGATCGAGGCGCTGCGGCGCGAGCCGGGCCTGCCGGAGCTCCCGGTGGGCGCCCTGTTCGCGATCGACGCCCACAGCGCCCGGCAGGTCGGCCGCGACCGCACCACCCGGACACCGATCTTCGAGACGACGCCCCCGGGGCGACTGGTTCGCAGCAAGGACGAGCGCACGCTGCACCTCATGCAGAAGATCCAGCCGGGGTTCGGCAGCCAGAACTGGACGTTCGCGGGCTTCGACCCGGTCTCGACCGAGCCCCTGAAGCTCCAGCTGCCCGGCGATTGTCTGCTGTGCCACCAGGAGGTCGTGGTCAGCGACATGGCCTTCTCGATGCGCTTGCTGAAGCGCTTCGCGACGACCGGTGAGGTGCAGTACGGCTTCTGTCCGCACCCGGGACGCCAGTCCTGCCGCTTCTGAGGCGGGCGTCCCTCGATCCGGTATGATCGCCCCGTGCCTCGGATGCCCGTCCCGATCCCGTCTCCACGCCCGCTCGCTCACGGAGGACTCATGACCCGCTTCGCTCGCCTGTTCTCGATCGCGCTCGTCGCCCTCGTCGTCCTCGGCCCGGCCACCGCCGGCGCCGCCCCCGAGGGCCAGCTCACCTGGGGCGTGCACATCACGCTGGCCCCGACCTACTTCGATCCGGCCGAGACCCCCGGGCTGGTGACGCCGTTCATGATCCTCTACGCGCTGCACGACGCCCTGGTGAAGCCGATGCCGGGCCAGCCGGCCGCGCCGTCGCTGGCCGAGTCGTGGACGGCGTCGAAGGACGGGCTCGTCTACGAGTTCGCCCTCCGCAAGGGCGCCCGCTTCCACAACGGCGAGCCGGTGACGGCCGAGGACGTGAAGTTCTCGTTCGACCGCTACCGCGGCGGCGCCGCCGCCCTGCTGCACGGGCGGGTGGCCCGCGTGGAGACGCCCGATCCGCGCCGCGTGCGGATCGTGCTGAAGCAGCCCTGGGCCGACTTCATGACGTTCTACGCGAGCCCGGCCACCGGCGCGGCCTGGATCGTGCCCAAGGCCTATGTCGAGAAGGTGGGGGAGGACGGCTTCAAGCGGGCCCCCGTCGGTGCCGGGCCCTACAAGTTCGTCTCGTTCAAGCCGGGGGTCGAGCTGGTCCTGGAGGCCTTCGAGCAGTACTGGCGCAAGATGCCGAACGTCAAGACGCTGGCGTTCCGCGTGATCACCGACGAGTCCACGCGGCTGGCCGCGCTGAAGCGGGGCGAGGTCGACATCGCTTACAGCTTCACCGGGCCGCTGGCCGAGGAGCTCAAGCGCTCGCCGGGGCTGACGCTGGCCAACGTGCAGCCGCCGTTCACGGCCTGGCTGTACCCGACCGAGCAGTTCGACCCGAAGTCGCCGTGGGCTGACGTGCGGGTGCGGCGGGCGGCCAGCCTGGCCATCGACCGCCAGGCCATCAACCAGTCGCAGTATCTCGGCCTGGCCCGCCTGCAATCCGGCATCGTCCCCGAGGTGCAGGAATACTACTGGGCCGGGCCCAAGCCGGCCTATGACCCCAAGCGGGCCCGGCAGCTGCTGGCCGAAGCCGGCTACCCGAACGGCTTCGATGGCGGCGAGGTGATCGGTGACACCGTGTATGGCGCCGCCCTCGGCGAACCGGCGGTCGACTTCTTCCAGGCGGTGGGCATCCGCACCCGCCTGCGGGCGATGGAGCGCGCGGCCTTCACCTCCGGCTTCGGCGAGCGCAAGCTGCGCGGCCTGCTGGTGGCCAACAGCGGTGCCGCCGGCAACGCCGCCACCCGGCTCGAGACCTTTGCCATCACCGGCTCGCGGTTCGTGTACGGCACCTACGCCGACATCGACGGGCTGTTCGCCGAGCAGGTCAACGAGCAGAACCCGCGCGTGCGCAAGCAGCTGCTCGACCGCGCCCAGCAGATCATCGACGAGCGGATGGTCTTCATCCCGGTGATGGGCTCGGTGTTCATCAACGGCGTGGGCGCCCGGCCCGAGGTGCACGGCCTCGGCCTGCTGGCGGCCTATCCGTACTCCGCGCCATACGAAGACCTGAAGGTGAAGAAGAAGTAGATGCTCGACGTCGCTCGCGCGAGGGCCGACACGCCCGGCGTGGGTAACGTGATCCACTTCAACAACGCCGGCTCGGCCCTGCCGCCCGGCCCGTGCTCGACGCGGTCACCGGCCACCTGCAGCGCGAGGCCGCGATCGGCGGGTACGAGGCCGCGGCGGAGGCGGCCGACCGCGTGGCCGATGTCTACGACGCGGTGGCCGCGCTGATCGGCGCCCGCCGCGACGAGATCGCCTTCGTGGAGAACGCCACCCGGGCCTGGGACATGGCGTTCTACGCCATCCCGTTCCGGCCGGGCGACCGGGTCGTCACCGCCCGGGCGGAGTACGCGTCGAACTACCTGGCCTTCCTGCACATGAAGCGACGGGTCGGGATCGAGATCGACGTGATCGACGACGATGCCGCCGGCCAGATCGACGTGGCCGCGCTCGACCGGGCGATCGGGCCGCGGACCCGGCTCATCGCGATCACCCACGTCCCGACCCAGGGCGGCCTCGTGAACCCGGCCGCCGAGGTCGGCCGGATCGCCGCGCGGCACGGAGTGCTGTACCTGCTCGACGCCTGCCAGTCGGTCGGCCAGCTCGCCATCGACGTGGGCCGGATCGGCTGTCACATGCTCTCGGCCACCGGGCGCAAGTACCTGCGCGGCCCGCGCGGGACCGGCTTCCTCTACGTGCGGCGCGACACCCTCGGCGCCCTCGACCCGCCGTTCATCGACCTCGAGGCCGCGTCGTGGGTCGACGCCGACACCTACGTGCTTCGCGAGGACGCCCGCCGCTTCGAGAACTGGGAGCGGTTCGTGGCCGGCCAGATCGGCCTGGGGGTGGCGGTGCGCTACGCGATGGGCGTGGGCATCGAGGCCATCGAGGCCCGGGTCAAGGCGCTGGCGGCCCGGCTGCGCGACGAGCTGGCGCGGCGGCCGGGCGTCACCGTGCACGATCTCGGCGTGGAGAAGTGCGGGATCGTCACCTTCCGCAAGGCAGGCGAGCCGCCGCTCGAGACGCGCCGGCGCCTGCGGGCCATGAACATCAACGTGACCCACACGCAGGCCCGCTCCTCGCGCCTCGACCTGCCGGCCCGCGGCTTCGACGCCCTCGTCCGGGCCAGCGTGCACTACTACAACGACGAGACCGAGATCGAGCGCTTCCTGCGCGCGGTCGACGCGACGCCGGGCTAGGCGGCGCCTTCCTTGCGATCCGCCGACGGCTTGGGCCGGCGGCGCTCACCCCGGAGCGCGGTGATCACCGTCGACAGGATCCGGTCGATCGCCGCGAAGAGCAGCTCGACGCCGTAGCCGCCCAGGAAGGCCAGCACGGCCGGCGTCACGCCGCCGGGGATCGTCTGGCCCTCGCGGACCAGCAGCCACTGCAGGCTGACTCCGCTCAGCATGCCCAGGAAGATGCGCACCATGAACTCGCCCGTGCGCCGGCCGTCGAAGCTGCGCTCGACCATCTCCGCGTAGACCGTCCGCAATACGAAGGCGCAGGTGCCCAGCGCGCCGTAGAGGACGGGCAGGATCAGCACGGCCACGATCGTGGCCACCGGTGTGATGACGTTGCGTAGCTCGTTCCAGTTGACGACGGGCAGGATGCGTTCCAGCGTCTCGTAGCCGGCCTGGATGCGCCGCGACAGCGCGCCGTCGCGGTCGTCCATCGTCTGCAGTCGGAGGTCCAGCTCCTCGCGCTGGCGGACGAGGCTGGCCCGAAGGTCGTCGACGACCCCCTGTCGCTCGCGATCCACCAGCGTGATCTGCTCGGCCAGTCGCTTCTGGGCGGCCCGGGTCGCGCGCCGCTCTTCCAGCAGTCGGCCGTACTCGGCCTGGTCCGTCACGACCGAGTTGATGAAGGTGCGCGTCCATTCCGCTCCGCCGATGATGAGGATCAGGATCAGCGCCAGCACGCCGAAGCGGTAGGCGACTCGCTGGGCCTCGGAGATCGGCTCCTGGCTGAAGCGCCGCCAGAGCCATGGTCGCTGGACGGTCCGGCTGGTGGCGCGCAGGGTGGCCGCGGTGGTGGGATGCACCATGGCGGCCAGCTTGGCGTAGGCAGCGAGGAACTCGGTCTCCTCCTGGTCGCTCACCGGCTGTCCGGTGGTGACCGCCCGGAACGTGTGCACGATCGGATCGCGGATGGCGGGCGTCAGCTCGCGCCCGCTCGAGACCGCGTAGTAGAGGAGAGCGTCGGCGTCCTCGGCCCCGCTGGCCAACCGCGAGCGGCCGTCGCCGTCGACCGCCGGCTCGTCGGCGCTCAGCGTCGCACCTCGATGCGGAACCAGCACTTGCCATCAGCGGGCGTGCACAGCCGCTCGGTGTCGAAGCGGACCTCGGTCTCCCAGCGGCCCTGGCGGAGCTGGTTGGCCATGCGGGTCACGTACGCCGTGGGCCGGTCGCGCTGCAGGGCGACCGCCTGCGGCTCGCCCTCGACCACCGGCCCGGCGCCGGGATCGAAGAGCCAGCGCACCTCCACCGGCAGGGCGTTGTTGACGGCGAGCTGGCTCCAGCACTCCTCGCCGCAGTCGACCCGGAACCAGAAGCGCAGCGCCTCCTTGCCGAGCTTGAACAGGGTCAGGCGCGGGCTGGGCGGCTCCGGCACCTCCTGCGCGGCGAACGCGAAGTCGGCCAGGCGGACGAGCGGCTGGGTATCGATGTTGATCTGGCGGGTGGTCAGCCCGGCGTTGCACCGGCAGGAGGCGCTGATCTTGCCGTCGCAGCAGCGCGCCCGTCCCTGCTCGCAGCCGCACACCCCCTTGTTGTAGTGGCAGCAGCCCGCGGTGCCGGCGGCTGCCGCGGTCGGCACCGCGCACCCGCCGTCGCCGCCCGGCAGCAGTCCGCCGCCGCCGGCTCCCAGTCCGAGCGCGAGCGTGAACAGGGCGGCAGCCGTCCATCCTCGTCTCATGGGTGAGATCCTCTCAGCACATCAGCCAGTCGCCGTACGTGCCCCGGATCGGCTTGCCCTCGGCGAACCGCGCCAGGCGGAACGTCGGCAGGTCGGGATGCGCGTTCGGTCCCTCGGTGATGAGCGCGGCGACCATCCGGCCCACTGCCGGAGAGAGCTTGAAGCCGTGGCCGGAGAAGCCGGCCGCGACGTGGAAGCCGGCGGGCCCGACCCGGTCCAGGATCGGATGCCAGTCGGGCGTGACGTCGAAGCAGCCGGCGTAGCCGCGGGCGATCCGTCCCTCGGCCAGCACGGGGAAGCGATGGCTCACCCGGGCCAGGGCGTCGACCGACTCGTCCAGGCTCACGCCTTCCTTGTAGGCATCGGGATCGGCGGCGGCCTGCGACTCCTCGACGTCGAGACCGCCGACCAGGATGTGATCGCCCAGCTCGGGGCGGGTGTAGATGTTGGTCACGAAGTCGTAGACCATCGGATGCGGCCGCCGGTCGGCCTCGGGCCACGTCACGATGCTGATCTTGTGGCGGCAGACGTGGATGGGCAGCTCGACGCCGGCCATCGCCGCCACCGGCGCGCTCCACAACCCGGCGGCGTCGAGGACCACCGGGGCCAGGATGTCGCCGGCGGCCGTGCGGACGCCGCGCACGCGGTCGCCCTCGACGAGCAGCCCCAGAACCGCGGTGTCCTCCAGGATGCGGGCGCCGGCGGCGCGAGCGGCGCGCGCGAAGCCCTGGGCGGTCTCGACGGGGTTGCAGTAGCCGGAGGCGGGCTCGTAGCAGCCGCCCACCAGATCGTCGGCGCGCAGGCGGGGCTCGATCTCGCGCAGCTCCACCGGCGAGACCAGGCGGGTGTCGATGCCGACCGAGCGCTGCAGCGCGACCGAGGCCTCCATGGGCACGCGCATTCGCTCGTCGACGCCGAGCAGGTAGCCGGTGTGGCGGAAGCCGCACGAGCTCGCCGCCGGTGTGCTCGGCGAACTGCTGGAAGAACTCGAGCGAGTACCGGATCATCCGGCAGGTCTCGGCCGTGGAGTAGTGCTGGCGGACGCACGCCGAGCTCTTGCCGGTGCCGCCGGAGGCGATGGCGCCCTTGTCGACGACCACCACGTCGCGGACGCCGCGCCGGGTGAGGTGGAACGCGGTACTGGCGCCCGTCACCCCGCCGCCGATGATCACCACCTCTGCGGTCCGTGCCGTCGTCATGGAGGCGATGCTAACCATCGCCGCGTCCGGGCGCAACGGCCCCGGCGGCTCAGGCGATGGCCCCCGACCGGCGCAGGGCGGCGAGCTGCTCGGCCGTGTAGCCGACGGCGGCCAGCACCTCGTCAGTGTGCTCGCCGACCCGGGCCGGCGGCCGCTCGATCGAGGGGCCGTCGTGGGCGAACTTGAAGGCGGCGAGCGGCACCGTCACCGGCTGCCTCGACGCCGGGCACCGTCTCGTGGCGGTGCAGCACGCCCCGCGTCTGCAGATGAGGATCGGCCAGCGCCTCGCGCAGCTCGCGCACCCGCGTGGCCGGGACGTGCCGGGCCTGCAGATAGGTCTCCCACTCGTCGGCCGTCTTCTCCTTCATCGTCTCGGCGACCGCGGCCAGCTTCTCGGCGTGGCGGTCGTGCCGCTCCTCCAGGCTCGCGCGCTTGGCCTCGTCCGGATCGCCGATCGCCTCGTAGAAACGGCGGTGCTGGCGCGCGTTGCTGGCGGCGAGCTGGACCAGGCCGTCTTTGGTCGGGAAGGCGGAGGTCGAGGCGAAGCGCATGACGTTGCCGTTGCGCTTGGGATGATGGCCGGAATGCAGGTAGTCGGTGATGTGCGAGGCTTGCAGGATCATGGCGACGTCGAGCATCGCCATGTCGATGTGCTGGCCCTGGCCGGTGCGCATCCGCTGGAAGAGCGCGGCCGAGATGGCGAAGGCGCCCATGGTGCCGGTCGCGTAGTCGACCATGGGCGCCCCGGTCTTGATGGGGCCGCTGGCCGCGGTGCCGGTCGACGCGGTGATGCCCGAGGTGGCCTGGATGGCGTGGTCGTAGGCGGTCTGGGTGCCGCGGGGGCCGCCGTGGCCGAAGGCGGTCATGGAGGCATAGATGAGCGTCGGCTTGAGGCGGGCCAGGTCCTCGTAGCCGAGGCCGAGCGCGGCGAAGGCGCCGGGCCGGTAGTTCTCGACCAGGACGTCGGCCCAGTCGACGACCAGGCGCTTGAGCGCCTCCCGGCCGCCCTCCGTCTTGAGGTTCAGGGCGATCGCGCGCTTGTTCGACCCCTGAGTGAGGAAGCCGGTGCCCATCATGGCCTTGTTCAGCGCGTGGTCGGCCCCCGACTCCCGGCTCTGGTCGGGCTCGTTCGGGTCATCCACCTTGACGACGTCGGCGCCGAGGACGGCCAGCTGGTAGGCGGCGAACGGCCCGGCCAGCACGTGAGTGCAGTCGAGGATCCTGATCCCTTCGAATGGCCGCATGCGCTCCCCCTTCCGGAACTCGGTGCCCCGAGGGTACCATCACCGGCAGAGGAGCCCTGCCGATGAGCGTGTCCATCCGTCAGATCCATCCGGTATTCGTGGGCGAGGTGTCCGGGATCGACCTCACGCGGCCGCTCACGGCCGACGAGGTGGTGGCCATCGAGGCCGGCATGGACCGCTACGCCGTGCTCGTCTACCACGATCAGAAGATCACCGACGAGCAGCAGATGGTCTTCAGCCGCAACTTCGGGGCCCTCGAGGACGCCCGGGGTGGCAACATCACCAAGCCCGAGGACAAGCGGCTGCAGGTCGGCATGAACGACGTCTCCAACCTGGGCAAGAACGGTCGCCCGCTTCCCCGCGACTCCCGCGAGCGCGCCGTTCAACCTGGGTAACATGCTGTGGCACTCCGACAGCTCGTTCCGGCCGATCCCGGCCAAGTACTCGCTGCTGTCGGCGCGGGTGGTGAACCCGGTCGGCGGCAACACCGAGTTCGCCGACATGCGGGCGGCCTACGACACGCTGGACGCCGACACCAAGGCGCTGGTCGAGAACCTCGTGTGCGAGCACTCGCTGATGTACTCGCGCGGCCTGCTCGGCATGCTCGACTACTCCGACGAGGAGCGGGCGATGTTCCGGCCGGTGCGCCAGCGGCTCGTGCGCACCCACCCCGTGACCGGCCGCAAGTCGCTCTATCTGTCGTCTCACGCCGGCGCCATCGTCGGCATGCCGATGGCCGAGGCCCGCATCCTGCTGCGCGACCTCAACGAGCACGCCACCCAGCCGGCCTTCGTCTACGCGCACCGGTGGGTCCCGGGCGACCTCGTCATGTGGGACAACCGCCAGATGATGCACCGCGTGCGCCGCTACGACGACGACCAGCCCCGCGACATGCGCCGCACGACGGTGGCGGGGACCGTGCCCACCGTCGTGCAGGTGCCGGCGTAGCCGATGGAGACGAAGGTCGACGAGATCGGCGAGCGGATCTACCGGCTCTCGACCTTCCTGCCGGCGGTGGGGCCGAGCGGCTTCACCTTCAACCAGTTCCTGGTGGCCGCCGACGAGCCGCTGCTGTTTCACTGCGGCCAGCGCGCGCTGTTCCCGTCCGTCTCGGGGGCGATGGCCCGCGTGATGGACGTGCGCCGGTTACGCTGGATCGCCTTCAGCCACGTCGAGGCCGACGAGTGCGGCGCGCTGGGCGAGTGGCTCGATGCCGCGCCGCAGGCCACGGTCACCCACGGCGCCATCGGCTGCGCCATCTGGCTGAACGACCAGGCGCCGCGCCCGCCGCGAGCGCTGGCCAACGACGAGGTGCTCGACCTCGGCGGCCGGCGAGTGCGCCGGCTCGACACGCCCCACGTGCCCCACTGCTGGGACGCCGGCCTGCTCTACGAGGAGGTCACCGGCACGCTGTTCTCGAGCGATCTCTTCACCCACGTCGGCAATCCGTTGCCGCTGACCGGCGGCGACATCCTGGGCCCGGCCATGGCCGCCGAGGCGCAGTTCGGCTACACGGGGGTGACGCCGGCCACCGGCGCCACCATCCGCCGGCTGGCGAAGCTGCGGCCGCGGACCCTGGCGGTCATGCACGGCTCGTCGTTCTCGGGTGACGCCGCGCCCGTGCTGGAGTCGCTGGCTGGATTCTACGACGACCTGCTGCACAAAGGTGCTGCCGCCGCGCGACCGCAGTGAGCCGCGTGGTCTTCGCCTACGCCGGGCGTTCGCTTCGCGGGTCGCGCAACAGCAGCGACGGCAGGTCGCGCATGTCGCTGAAGACGATCGTCCCCGGCCCGCGCAGGTGCTCGGCAGAGGTCAGGCCGCCGTCGTAGCCGAGGGCGAGCATCCCGGCCGCGCGCGCGGCCTCCACCCCGTAGCGGCTGTCCTCGACGACCGCGCACGCCGCCGGCTCCACGCCCATCTGCTTGGCGGCGTGCAGGAAGAGGTCGGGCGCGGGCTTGCCGTGGGCGACCTCGCTGACGCTGAAGATGCGGCCGGCGAAGCGGTCGTAAAGGCCGGTGAGGCCGAGCGTGTGGCGCATCTTGTCGTGGGTGCCGCTGGAGGCCACGCAGGTGGGCAGCGTGATCGCATCGAGCGCCTCCACGACTCCGGGCACCGGAGTGAGCTCGGCGGCGAAGGCCTCGCGGTAGAGGTGCTGGAAGGCGTCCTCCCAGTCGGGGGCGAGGGGACGCCCCAGATGCGCTTCGATCTCGGCCTTCATGAAGGCGTCGGACCGGCCGACGAAGCGCTCGATGATCTCGCGCTCGGTGAGGGGCCAGCCCAGCTCGGCGAGGACCCGCACGTCGATGCGGACGGCCAGGCGCTCGCTGTCCACGAGCACCCCGTCGCAGTCGAAGATGACGAGCTCGATCGCGCGCGTCATCCCGCCTGGGCGACCGGCGCTACCGCTCCCGCACGACCGGGTTGCGCAGCACCCCGATGCCGGGGATCTCGACCTCGACGAGGTCGCCGTCCTTCATGTTCTCCGTCGCCCCGTCGGTGCCCATCCACAGCACGTCGCCGGGGTGAAGGGTCAGGTACTGGCTCATCCGGCTGATGAACTGGCGCACGCCGAAGATGGCGTCGCGGACGGCGTAGGTGAACATCTCCTTGCCGTTGAGGCGGATCGTGACCTTCAGCTCGTCGGGGTCGAGGCCGGTGACGATCCAGGGGCCCATCGGCTTGAAGCTGTCGGTGTTCTTGCCCCGCCAGAACGTGCGGTCGCCGCGCTGCCAGGTACGCTCGCTGACGTCGTTGCCGATCGTGTAGCCGAACACGCAGTCGAGCGCCTCCGCCTCGGACACGCGCTTGCACCGCTTGCCGATCACCACCACCAGCTCGCCCTCGTACTGGACCTGGTCGGTCGCGTCCCTGGGGATGACGATCGGCTCGTCGGTGGCGACCAGCGCGTTGTTGGCGCGGTAGCCCACGTCGGCGTTGGGCGGAAACTCCGGCTTCACGCCCCGGCGCTGGGCCATCTCGGTCACGTGCTCGCGGTAGTTGACGCCGGCCGCGTAGAAGGTGGGCGGGATCACCGGCACCAACAGCTTGACCCGGCTCAGCCCGACGGTGTTCGACGTCTTCGTGTAGCCGTCGAACGGGCTGCCGGTGATCTCGGTCACGGTGGTGTCCTCGATGAGGCCGTAGGCGACCGTGCGTCCCGACTGGTAGCGACACCATTTCATGTCCGTGCTCCTTGCGGCTACTGGGCGAGGAAGCCGCCGTCGACGGCCAGGACGTGCCCGGTGACCATCGCGGAGGCGCGCGAGACCAGGAAGAGGACGGCGCCGACGATCTCGTGCGGCTCGGCCAGCCGGCCCATGGGCGTCATCGCCTCGATGCGGTCGACGAGGTCCGGATTCTCCGTGATCGCGCGGGTGAGCGGGGTCCGCACCCAGGTCGGCGCGATTGCGTTCACCCGGATGCCCGAAGCCGCCCACTCCACCGCCAGGGCTCGCGTCATGTTGACGACCGCGCCCTTCGTCGCCTGGTAGGAGATGTTGGGATAGAGGCCGCCACCCACGACCCCCATGATCGACGCGGTGTTCACGATGCGGCCGCCCCGGCCGCCGGCCAGCATGTGGCGCGCCGCCTCGCGCGCGCACAGAAAGACGCCGGTCAGGTTGACGGCGACGACCTTGTTCCAGTTCTCGAGCGTCAGCTCGGTGGTAGGCTGGCGGATGGCGATGCCGGCGTTGTTGAAGAGGACGTCGACCCGGCCGTGGCGCGAGACCACCTCCGCGAACGCGGCCGTGACCTGTGTCTCGTCCGTGACGTCCACCTTGTAGGCGTCCGGGCCCGAGGCGGCGACGTCGAAGCTGGCCACCCGCGCGCCGACGGCGACGAGGGCCTCGGCGACGACGCGTCCGATGCCGCTGGCCGCACCGGTGACCACGGCGACCTCGCCGTCGAGACGGAACTCGGCGAGCGGATCGGTCATGGCCGGTGGGCCTTGAGGAAGCCGGCCACTTCCCGGTTGAAGACGTCGGGCCGCTCGAAGTAGGTCGAGTGCCCGGCCGCCTCCACCCGCTCGAAGCGCGAGCCGGGGACGTGATCGTGGACCGTCTTCGAGAGCTCGGGCCAGGTGAGCCCGTCCTCGTCGCTGGTCAGGAACATGGTCGGAACCCGCGTGGCGACGTAGCGCTCGACGGGCGTGGTGAGGCGGCCGAGCTGATCGCTGAAGTCAGCAGGGCGCGGTGGATTGAGGCCGGCGACCTGCGCGTACAGGAAGGTGCGGACCGGCTCGGCCTTGCGGAACGTCGGGCCCAGGGCGCCGTGCCAGAGCACGGCCGGACGGGGTGCGCTCGTCGCGGTGAGTCGCTGCCTCGTCGCGGCGATCTCGGCGTTGGTGAGGTTGCCGACGGTGTTGGCGAGGACGATCGCCCAGAATCGCGCCGGCGCTTGCACGGCCGCCCCCACCGCCGCCCAGCCGCCCATCGACTGCGCGACCACGGCCGCGCGCGCGATGCCCAGGTGGTCGAGCAACGCCAGGGCATCGGTCGCAAGGGCGGCCGGCCCGGGGCCGCCCGCCACGTCGGGCGACTGCCCGAAGCCGCGCTGGTCGACCGAGACGCACCGGTACTCCTCGGCGAAGGCCGGGATCTGTTGCCACCAGCTCAGGTGATTGCCGCCGGCGCCGTGCAGGAACAGGATCGTGGGCGCGTTGCCGCCGGTGTCCTCGTAGTAGAGCCGGAAGCCGTCCTGCGTCATGAATGCCATCGCGCGTCTCCTCCCGCGGAAGGATACCGCGCGGCCGGCCGGCGCGTCCGGCGAACCGGGCGGCGCCGGCCGGCGGCGCCGCTCAGCGGCGGGCGACGACGGCCCGCGCCGGCGTGACCAGCTCGACCAGCGTGTTGGCGAGCAGGGCGGTCAGGATGAGGGCGCCGCCGGCCAGGGACGCCGTTCCTGGGCGCTCGCTCAGCACGAGCCAGACCCACAGCGGGCCCAGCACTGTCTCCAGCATCCCGATCAGCGAGGTCTGAGCGGCGGGAAGAAGCCGGGCGCCCGCCATGAAGAGCAGGAAGCCGGCGCCGAACTGACCCACCCCGAAGAACGCCAGCAGGGCGAGGTCACGGGGCGCGGTACCGAGCGGATCGGCCAGCGGCAGCGCCACCAGCCCGGCGATTGACGTCGACAGCACCGCCGCCGGCACCATCTGAACCTCCGGGTGCCGGCGGACGAGGACGGTGGCGACGGCGAAGCTGCCGGCCATGACGATGGCCAGCAGGTCGCCGGCCAGGGCACCTCCGCCCGGCGAGCTCGACACCATGACCACCGCCCCGGCCAGCGCGACGGCCATCGTCAGCCAGGTGCGCACGGCGACGCGCTCGCCGAGGAGCAGCCACCCGAGCAGGCCCGCCACGTAGGGCCCGGTGCTCATGAGGATCAGCGTGTTCGCCACCGAGGTCAGCGACAGCGAGAAGATGAAGCACGTCGAGGCCAGGGCCATGCAGAGGGCGACCGGCACGACGGGGCCGCGCCACCGCGCGATCACGCCGCCGCCTCCGGCCAGCCGCAGCGCGGCGGCCAGGAACAGCGAGGCGAACAGGCTGCGCCACAGGGTGGTCGTCCACGGGCCCGTGGTGACCAGCCGCGTGATGAGCGCGCCGCTGCTCCAGCACGCCGCGGCGCCGGCCACGAGCAGGGCACCCCGCCGGGTGGCGATGGTCGAAGCGGACCGCGTCGTTGCGGTGGGATCAGGGGCCGGGGACATGAGCGGCGCGCACGCCGCTCACCATCCTACCAGCGCCCGCCGCGGAGGCGGCTACAGCGGGGTGTCGCCGGCGATGGCGGCCACGTCGGTCACGCGCTCCAGCTCGACGACGCGGTCGTGGACGACCTCGGCGCGCGCGCGGCCCCAGGTCGGCGCGGCCAGCTCGAGGAACTTCGCGCGTACCGCGCCGGGCGGATGCGGGAGCTCGGCCTCGCCGCGGTGGAAGTCCGACCGTTCGACGATGCGGGTGCCGTCGGCGAGGACCACGGTGACCTCGGTCGGCTGGCGGCCGGGGAAGGCCCGGGTCGCCTCCGGATCCTCCTTCACCTCGACCCGCCGCGCCAGCGCCCGGATACGCGGATCGGCGAGGGCGGCCGCGTCGTAGTTGTCGAGGCCGGAACGGCCATGACAGATGAGCGAGGCCACGGCGAACGGTAGTGAGAACCGGGCGCCGAACTCCGAGCTCACCTCCGCGTGGCCGAGGCTGGCGGCCATGGCGTAGGTGCGCACCAGGATCGCCTGCACGGACGGGGGCGGCAGCGGCCGCCGCGCCATCATCGTCTCGACGCAGTCGAGCGCGCCGTGGATGTAGCGCCCGCACGCGTGGACCTTGATGAACCCGCGCGGCAGCAGGAACTCCTCGCCGAGCCCGGCCACCGCCCGGTCGGGGTCGAAGCGGTCGGCGTAGATGGCGCCGTAGACGGACGCGACGCCGTCGGGCTCGCCCGTGAAGCCGCTCTGCACGAGCGTGTGGGCCAGCCAGCCCATCGAGCCGCTGAGGCCGGTGTAGACATTGCGCACGGTGGCACCGGTGGTGAGTGCGCGCCGGCTGGCCGCTACGCCCAGCGTGGCAGCGACGTTGACAATCGTGCGCATCGCGGTGGGGTCGTAGCCGAGCAGTCGGGCCAGCGCCACCGCGGCGCCGATGGTGCCGAAGGTGCCGTGCGGATGCACGGCCAGCCGGGTGGCCGAGGCGCGCTTGATCCGCGCGCTCACCTCGTAGCCGGCCACGAAGGCGGCGAGCAGGTCGCGCCCCGAGCGGGCGTCCTGCTCGGCGACGGCCCACGCGAGCGGGATGACCTGGATGCCCGGGTGGCCGTTCGCGTGCAGGTTGCCCTCGTTCATGTCGATCCAGGTGCCGGCGGTGCCGTTCAGCAGCGCCGCGGTGGCCGGATCGGCGCGCCGCCCGGCCCCGATGACCGAGGCTCGGCCCGGCCGGTCGCCGGCCAGATGGCGCGAGACCAGCGCTCGCATCTCGGGGACCTGCATACCGTGCACGGTGACCCCCAGGCTGTCGGCGATGACCACGGCCGCGCGCTCGCGCACGGCCACCGGCAGCGCGTCGAGCGGCGTGGTCGCGGCCCAGGCGGCCAGGCGGTCGAGGTAGTCCACGCTCAGACGGTTGCCGCCGCGACCCGGCGCTCGAGCTTGGCCAGCATGTGCTCGCCGGCCAGGATCGGCGGATAGCGCGCCGGCCGGCTCGCGTCGGTGCAGGTGGGCAGGCACGCCACCGGCGCGTCCCAGTTGGGGTGCAGAAAGAACCCCACCGTCTGCCGGCGACTGCCCGTCGCCAGCTCCCGCGGCGGGTTGACGACGCGGTGGACGGTGGACTTCCAGCGGTCGTTCGTCCAGCGCCCCATCATGTCGCCGAGGTTCACGACGAGCTGGCCCGGGGCCGGGCGCACGTCGTGCCAGGCGCCATCCGGGAAGAGCACCTGAAGACCGCCGGGCGCGTCGTTGACGGCCAGGATGGTCAGGCTGCCGAAGTCGGTGTGCGGGCCCGCCCGAAGCTGGCCCGGCAGGGGCTCGCCCGCGGGCTCCGGGTAGAGGTTGCTCGGGCAGGTGCTGAAGTGGCGGTCGATCGTGCCGTCGAACCAGCGCTCGGCCAGCCCCAGCGCCAGCGCGAAGATGCGCATGAGGTCGCGCGCCAGCCGCTCCTGGGCCCGGTAGTACGCGGTGAGCACGTCGCGGAACTCGGCCGGCCTCGCCGGCCACACGTTGGGGGCGTACACCTTGGCGGCGCCGGCGAAGCGGCGGAAGTGCGCCGCCCAGTCGTCGAGCGGGCCGACGAAGAACTGCTCACGCAGATCGGGCGGGGTGTCGAGCCCGTAGGTCCGGCCCAGGCTCTTGCTGGCGAGCGCGCTGTAGCCGCGCGGCACCCCCGGATCGTCGGAGCCCAGGGCGAGCTTCTCGCCGAGCGGCCGGTCGAAGAAGGCCAGCGACACCTCGAACACTCGCTGCACCAGCGCGTCGGGAATGCCGTGGCCCGCGACGACCAGGAACCCGATCTCCTCGCAAGCGGCCCCGACCGCCTCGACCACCCGATGGGCGCCGATGGCATCGCCAGCCAGGTAGGGCTGGATGTCGATGACGGGAATCTCGGGGGCGGTCACGGCGCGCATTGTAGCGCCGGTGAGCCGGCTGTGGCTTTCCTTGACACGCGCGGCACGACGACGCTACACGTGAGCTGCGTTGGACGATTCACTCGTTTCGCCCATCACGAGTCGCGCGCCGGTGTCGAGCCGCCTGGCCCGCTGGCGGGATGGCCTCGGCCAGCTGCGCCATCCCGGTCCGCCGCCGCCCGGCGCGCTCCCCCTGGCCGCCGCGATGCTCGCGCTTACGTTCCTCGTCATCGCGGTGCTGATCTGGCTCGGGGTCACGCGCTACGATCGCGCCGCGCGCTACTTCGGCGAGGGCCGCGCCGGCACGTACTACTCCGGCCTGCAGCTGCTCGCCTCCGCCGTCGTGGCCGCCGTGCTGGCGCGCCGGGCCGGGCGACATCCGGTACGGCACTTCTGGTGGGTGGTCGCCGGCGCGTTCCTCTATCTGTCGCTCGACGAGGTGTATGGTCTGCACGAGGAGCTGGACCGCGGAGTCCACAAGCTCCTCGGTTGGCACGACCGCCGCCACTGGCTGACCGACCATCTGGACGACGTCTTCGTCGCCCTCTACGGGGTGATCGCGCTGGCGTGGGCCGACCGCCATTTCGAGCGGCTGGTCCGGCTGCGCTGGACCGCGCTGATGTTCGGGGTCGCCTTCCTGTGCTTCGTGGGCATGACCGTGCTCGACTTCACGGGGCTCACCGCCTGGCTGGAGGACAGCCTGAAGCTGCTCGCCGGCACGCTGATCCTGGCCGGCTTGCTCACGGCCTGCCGCGACCCGGCCTCGGCGTCGCCGGCGCCCTGACCGCGCTCAGTCGAGCGGGCGGGCCTGCACGCGCACGCCGGCGGCCGCCGAGAAATCGACACGCAGGACCGAGCCGGCGGCCTGCTCGTCGCCCCACTCCAGCAGGGGCGCGCCGGCGTAGCAGGCGGTGACGGCGCCCTGGCTGACGTCCGCGCGCACGTGGTGGTGGCCAAGGGCCAGGTAGTCCCAGCCGGTGTCGCGCACCTCGTCGGCGAAGATCGGCGACGAGCGCTCGGGGCGCTGCCGCTCGGGGTAGAAGAAGCCGTGGGCCATGGCCAGGCACCAGCGCCGGTCGTCCCGGACCGGGACGTGGGCGAGCGGCTGGAAGGCCGGCGTGTGCTCCTGCATGGCCCGGCCCCACACCACCGCGTCGAGCTCGGGGAAGTCGATCGTCTCGCCGTCAAGCTGCCGGATCACGTGCACGTGGCTGGCACCGGCCGCGAAGTCGTGGCGGTCGTGGACGCCGTTGGCGACCATCACGTCGTGGTTGCCGGGCATGATCACCACCGGCTGCCGCAGGCGGCCGAGCTCGGCCCGCACGAAGTCGGCCGTGTCGTCGGGCACGCGGTTGTGATCGAAGAGATCGCCGGCGATGAGCAGCAGGTCGACCCCGTCGGCCAGCGCCAGATCGACGATGCGCGTGAGGACGCGCCGGCCGCGCTCGCGATGCGCCGCCTGCCGGGCGGCGTCGCCGTAGCCGTCGCTGTCGAGATGCATGTCGGCGGTGTGCAGAATGCTGAGCGGCCGTCGGGAGGAGGGCATGGCCGTAGCATGCCACAGCCTGGCACTCAGGGCCCCGAGGCCGTATCGTGGCCGCGTGATCGTCCACCTGGTCGACGGGACCTACGAGCTGTTCCGCTACTTCCTGTCGCCGGCGGCCGCCTTCGATCGCGGCGTGCCCGAGGCGCTGCGGGCGGTGCGCGGCGTCGTCGGCTCCGTGCTGGGCATGCTGGAGGGCGGCGCCACTCACCTCGGTGTCGCCACCGACCACGTCATCGAGTCGTTCCGCAACGCGGTGTGGCCGGGCTACAAGACGGGCGAGGGGATGGACCCGGTGCTGGTCGCCCAGTTCGAGCCGCTGGAGGACGCCCTGCGCGCGCTCGGCGTCGTCGTGTGGCCGATGGTGGAGTTCGAGGCGGACGATGCGCTGGCGGCGGCGGCGGCGATGGCCGCGGGCGATGCGCGGGTGGAGCAGGTCGTCGTGTGCACGCCCGACAAGGACCTCGCCCAGTGCGTGCGAGGCGAGCGGGTCGTCCAGCTCGACCGGCGCACGCGCGAGCTGCGCGACGAGGCCGGAGTGCGGCGCAAGTTCGGCGTGTCGCCGGCCTCGATCCCTGACTGGCTGGCACTCGTCGGTGACACCGCCGACGGGTACCCCGGCCTGCCGGGGTGGGGGGCGAAGTCGGCGGCGGCGGTGCTCGCGCGCTACGAGCACCTCGAGCGCGTCCCGAAGCTGGCCGCCGACTGGGCGGTGTCGGTGCGGGGCGCGCTGCGGCTGGCCACGACCCTCGCCGAGCAGCGCGAGCAGGCGCTCCTGTTCCGGAGGCTGGCCACGCTGCGCGAGGACGCCCCCGTCGGCCCCGGCGTGGACGCACTGCGCTGGGTCGAGCCCCGCCCCGGCTTCGCAGAGTGGGCCGAGCGGCTCGGCGCTCCTGCGCTGCACGAGCGGGCGGCGCGGCTGGCGGCGGCCCGACGCTGAAGTGACCGGGGCGGCGCCGCGCGGCCTTGACAGCCTTGCGGGGGCGGGCTACACGTGTGGGGACATGGAGCGCCCCGGCCGCCGGAGTCACCTTGTCCGCTCGCCCCGGTGCCGATTATCGCTCCGCGGGCTCGTGCTCCTGCTGCTCGTGCTGTCCTCCGGCTGTGTGTCGATGCCGATCGTCGGCCCCGCGCTGCTGCTCACCCGGGCCGATCGCCTGGCCCGCGAGGGCGCGTGGGCAGACGCCGTGGCCTCGTACGACGAGTTCCTGGTGCGCTTCCCCGACGACAGCTCCGCGGCGCGCGTGCTGGAGAGTCGCGACACGCTGGCCGCGATGCTGATGGCCCGGGCCGAGCTGGCCCGGCGGCGCGAGGAGGTCGACCGGCTGCGCGACGAGCTGACGAAGCTCGGCGACGAGGGCGGGTGGCTCCGCGAGGATCGTACGCGCCAGCGCGCCGAGGCCTCGCTGCTGCGCGACGAGGTCGCGCGGCTGCGCGACGAGCGGACGCGCCTGCGCGACGAGCGGACGCGCCTGCGCGACGAGCGCACGCAGCTGCGCGAGGAGCTGGACAAGCGGGAGAGCGACCTGGCGCGGGCGCGCCAGGAGCTGGCGGCGCGTCAGGCCGAGGCTGAGCGGCTGCGGCTCGACATCGAGCGGCTCAAGCAGGTCGATCTCAAGCTCGAGCGCAAGCGCTAGCTTCCTGCGTCGGCTCGTCGTCTACCGTCCGGAACGCCGTGGGGGGCGGTCGGGGCCGAGGTGGGGTCCGTGGCACCACGGGGCTGGGGGCCGATTCGCACCGGCCTTGGCTGGGCTCCATCCGGCTGGGGGGCGTGCGGTGATGGGCGGCGGGAACGGGTCCACGGACCCCACCTCGGCCCCGACCGCCCCCCACGGCGGCGAGACCGCGAGCGATGCGCTGTCCCGAACACTAGCGCCAAGCAGCAAGGAGACCGACCAGATGGCGGCAAGCATTCAGTTCGATCCCAGCGGGGCGTACGAGGTCGATGAGGCGGACGAGGTGTTTGCGCGGCCGGGGGGTGTCGAGCTGCTGGCGCGTGTCTATCGGCCGCGGGCGGAGGCAGGGGCGGGGCTGGCGGCGATCGTCGATGTGCATGGCGGGGCGTGGAGCCGCAATGATCGGTTGACGGGGGCGATTCATTGTCGAGCGCTGGCGGCGAGCGGGCTGGTCGTGCTGTCGCTCGACTTCCGGCAAGGGCCCGAGCACAAGCATCCGGCGGCCAGCGCGGACGTGGCGGCGGGGGTGCGCTACGTGCGCGCGCACGCGGCGCGGCTGGGCACCGATCCGCGGCGGGTGGGGATCGTGGGCAGCTCCAGTGGCGGGCAGCTCGCGCTGCTGCAGGCGGTCAAGCCCGGCGCGCCCGAGCATACCGGCACGCCGATCGTGCTGCCGGACGGCTCGCTGGGCGCCGGCCCGGCCGACGACTCGGTGGCGTTCGTCATCGCGCTCTATCCCGTGGCGGATCCGCTGGCCCGCTATCAATACGTGCTGTCGCGGCTCGACGAGCCGCCGGCACCGTCGGGGTTCTCGGCCAAGCGGCTGATCGACGCCCACCACGGCTACTTCGCCGACGAGGCGGCCATGGCGGCGGCGAGCGTGACGCGGGTGGTGTCGAGCGGCGAGGCGCGGGTGCTGCCGCCGGCGTGGGTCGCGCAGCCCGAGCTCGACGACAATGTGCCGGCGGCCATCACGGAGGCGCTGGTCGTCGCCTATCAGCGGGCGGGCGGCCGGATCGAGCGGACGCACTTCCCGGGCGCCCGGCACGGCTTCATTCCGGCCGCGAGCGCCGACACCGACAAGGCGGTCGCGCTCATGCGCGACTTCATCGGGGCCCGGCTGCGCGGTCAGGTCTGAAGGTCGCCGACCGCCGTGGCCAGGGTCTCGAGCTCGGCGCGCCACGACCCCGGCACGACCACCGGTCGCACGACGAACTTCGAGAAGCCGACCGCGATGAAGCTCTCGAGCTGCTGACGCAGGGCCGGTAGCCCCACCGGCATCAGCTCGAGCGCGCGGGGGCGCCGCGCAGCCAGCGTGCGCGCGGTGGCCGCGTCGAGGGGCTCGCGGGCGTAGCCGATGCTCATGCCGAAGTGCTCGCCGCTGATCGAGCGCCCGGCCTTGGCCGCCGCCGCCTCGATGACGGCGCGGCCCGCCGCCGCCTCGGCCGGGGTGCACAGCGAGGGCAGCCAGCCATCCGAGAGCCGGCCGCAGCGCTCGAGCGCAGCCGGCGCGGTACCGCCCAGCCAGACCTCCAGCGGGCGCTGCACCGGCAGCGGCGAGAGCCGCACGTCGCGCAGGGTGCCGGCGACCCCCTCGTGGCTCACCGTCTCGCCCGCCCACAGGCGCCGGAGCAGCGGCAGCGCCTCGTCGATGAAGGCGCCCCGGGCCTTGGGGTCGACGCCGATGGCCTCGCGTTCGGGCGCGTAGGTGAGGCCGGGCACCAGCGTCACCAGCAGCCGGCCCTGGCTGAGCACGTCCAGGCTGGCGAGCTGCTTGGCCAGGCGCAGCACGTTGCGTCCCGGCAGCAGCATCGTGGTCCCGAGCTTCAGGCGAGGGTTGCTGGCGGCCGCCCAGGCCAGCCCCACGGCCGGGTCGATCACGGGCCCGGTCAGCACCTCCGACAGCCACAGCGAGTCGAACCCCAGGTCGTCGAGCCCGGTCACGAGCTCGGCCAGCGCGCCCGGCGCCGCCGAGGCGCCGGCGGCTCCCACGCCGATGCGGATCTTCATGTCATCTCCTCGCGGTCACGACGTCACTGCTGCCACCATACGGCAACCGCGGCGGGCGCTCAACGTCTGCGGCCGCTGTCCACGGACGGTACAATCCGTGGCGGGAGGGCCGTCGGCATGAGCGAGCAGGGTACCCATCCGGCGCTGGAGCTGTCGCACACGCTGATGAGCGAGGAGGACGCGCTGCGCCTGCTCGACGGCCATCGCATCGGGCGGGGGAGCCGCACGATGGATCCCAAGGCGCAGATCGTCGGCGAGTTCGTGAAGTCGATCCGGGTGCCGGGCTACTATCCGCCGCTGCCTGAGCTGCGCCAGCAGCTGCGCACCATGGTGACGCTGATGGACGAGCCGGCCCCGGCGCTTCCGCGCGTGGAGGACATTCGCATCCCCGGGCCGGCCGGCGAGATCCCGGCGCGCGTGTATGCGCCGAGCGTCGGCGCCGCGCTGCCGGTCGTGGCGTACTTCCACGGCGGCGGCTGGGTCCAGGGCGATCTCGAGACCCACCACGGCCTCTGTGCGCGGCTGGCCAAGCACGGCGGCGTGCTCGTCGTTGCCGTGGACTACCGGCTGGCACCCGAGCACAAGTTCCCGGCCGCGGTCGAGGACTGCCTGGCAGCCTATCGCTGGCTGCGCGTCCACGGGCGTGACGTCGGCGCCGATCCCGGACGGGTGGCGGTGGCGGGGGACTCGGCCGGCGGCAACCTCTCGGCCGTCGTCTCGCAGCTCGCCGCCGGCGGTGGCACGCCGGTGCCGACATGCCAGGTGCTCATCTATCCCGCCGTCGACTTCTCCACGGAGACAGACTCGCACCGCGAGCTGGTGGACGGCCACGTCATCCCGCGCGACCGCATCATGTGGTACGGCGAGCAGTATCTGAGGAGCGAGGCGGACAAGGCCGATCTGCGAGCCTCGCCGCTGCGGGCGCCCAGCCTGGCCGGCCAGCCGCCGGCCCTCATCGTCACCGCCGGGTTCGATCCGCTCCGCGACGAGGGGCGGGCCTACGGCGATCGGCTGCGCGAGGCCGGCGTGGACGTCGTCTACCGTGAGTACCCGGGCCAGATCCACGCCTTCGTGTCGCTGACCAAGGCCATCCCGCAGGGGCTGGCCTGCACGCTGGAGGTCGCTGAGTACCTGCGCAAGCGCCTGGGGTGAATCGGGCGGCGGCTGCTAGCGGAGCGCCTCGGCCGGGGTGCCGTCCTTCCACGGCAGCGAGACCTCGTAGGGGTGCCGCAGGCAGTCGTCGGGCAGGCACTCGATGGGCGTGAAATCGCGGTGGGCGATGTACTCCGGCCGCTTGAAGCGACGGATGTGGTTGGACACGACGCAGAGGCTCAGGTAGACGCTCACCCGGTTCCACGGCGAGAGGTTCGAGGTGGACGCGTGGACCAGGCACGAGTGGAACATGATCATCGAGCCGGCCGGCCCCTTCGGAGCTACCAGACCGCCCCGGTCGACGAGCCGGGTGATGGTCGCGTGGTCGATCGTCCACAGCGGATAGCTGGTCGTCTGAGTGTCGTGGCCGGCCTCGAGCACGCCCAGCTTGTGGCTGCCCGGGATGAACATCAGCGGGCCGTTGAACTCGTTGACCTCGTCCAGGAAGATCGCCACGTTCATCGCCCGTGCCTCCGGCATCTGGTCGTCGTTGAACCAGGTGCCGAAGTCCTGATGCCACTGCCATACGTCGCCGTCGAAGGCCATCTTGCCGTTGATCTTGAACTGGTGCATGTAGACCGGCTCGCCGAAGACCTGCACGGCCGGCTCGACCAGCCGCGGGTGGCGGGCCAGCCGCGCGAAGGGGGCACTGTACAGGTGGGCCGCGAAGTTCGTTCGGACAGCGTCACTGCCCTTCTCCCGGATGTTCTCGGGCCGGTGCTGGGCATAGAGGTTCGGCACCTCGTCGCTCAGGACCCTGGTCTCCTCGGGCGAGAACAGGCCGGGGAAGAACAGGTAGCCGTCCCGGTCGAACTGCTCGAGCTGGGCCGCCGTCAGCTTCATGCCGTGTCTCCTCGCGCCTGGATTATACGGCGGTCGGTCAGACGGGTCGGGCCGACACCAGGATGAAGGCTACCAGGCACGGCACCGTGCCGCGGTTGCTCCAGGCGTGGTTGGTGCCTCGCTGGACCAGCACGTCGCCGGTCTTCAGGAGGGTCTCGCCATCGTCCATGAGCGCCCAGATCTCGCCGCTGAGCACGATGGCGTAGTCCACGGTCGCCGTCTTGTGCATGCCGGGATGGCGCGAGGCGTCCCGGTCCATCGCGTGGCCGGCGCCCATCGACTCGAAGGCGGTCTTGCGGTCGAACCCGGCCAGCGTGTTGTCGGGCGGGAACTCCACCACGCGGAAGATCGTGCCGCCGGTCGGCGGCTCGAGGAGGACCGGACGGGCGGCGGCGTCGGGCGCGCCGGCGTTGTCGGCCGGGGAGCCGTCGGTGACCCAGAGGTTCGTCATGCCGAAGGTTGGCACGCCGGGAATCGTGAGCACGTGCGGCGACGGGCCGTCGGTCAGAATGACGGACTTGCCGTGGCGGTTGTGACCGGTGACGACCCGACGGATGGGCTTGAGCATCGATGTCCTCCCCGCGCCCGAATGATGGCCCGGCAGCAGCGCGTCGAGTATCCAGTGGCGAGCGTCGCCCGTCAACGCGCGTGCGAACGTCTGGCTCCGGCGCGGGCGGCCATGTATCGTGCGGGCGTGCGGATCGGCGTGAACCTCCTCAACTTCGGGCCGGGCGTCAGCCCCGACTCCCTCGTGGGCTGGACGCAGCTCGCCGAGACGCTCGGCTACCACTTCGTGATGATCTCCGACCACGTGGCGATGACCCCGGACGTCGTCGCCCGCTACCCGGCCCCGTTCTACGACCCGTTCGTCACGCTGGCGTGGCTGGCCCGAGCGACGAGCCGGGTAGAGCTGGGGACGACCGTCGTCATCCTGCCCTATCGGCACCCGCTCCACACTGCGCGGCTGGCCGCCAACATCGACCGGCTGTCGGGCGGGCGGTTCATCTTCGGTGTCGGCGTGGGCTGGGCGCGGCAGGAGTTCGAGGCGCTCGGGGTGCCGTTCGAGCGGCGCGGCGCGATGTCGGACGACTATCTCGCCGCGATCAAGATCGCGTGGACCACCGACCCGGCCTCGCACGCGGGCCCGTTCGTCTCGTTTCGCGACGTGCAGACCGGGCCGCCCCCGGTCCGATCACCGCATCCCCCCGTCTGGGTCGGCGGGGCCAGCGACGCCGCCATGCGCCGCGCGGTGCGCCTCGGCGATGCGTGGCACCCGATCCGCATCCGCCTGCCGTGGCTGCGCGACACCGGGCTGCCGCGGCTGCGCGCGATCGCCGAGAAGGAGGGCCGGCCGCTGCCGGCGTTGTGCCCGCGGATCCGGCTGCGCATCACCGACGCGCCGATGGCGGACGACCAGCGTATCGCCGGTGAGGGCCGTCTCGACCAGGTCCGCGCGGATCTCGCCGCCCTTGCCGCGCTCGGCGCCAGCCACGTGCTCCTCGACACCTACACCGACGACGTCGAGGCCACGCGCCACCACGAGACGGCGTGGCGGATGCTGACCCTGCTGGCCGAACAGGTGCTGGACCTGGCAGGGGAGAGCCTGCGCTGAGGAGCGTTACGGCGAGGCGTCGGCGAGCGGAACCAGCGCCTCGACCGGAAACCCGCGCGCACGCCAGCCGTGATAGCCGCCTTCGAGCGGCCGCACCCGCGTCACGCCCAGCCGCCTGAGCGTCAGCGCCACCCGGGCGCTCGTCGCCTCGTTCGGTCAGGAGCAGTAGACGATCGCGTCCCGGTCGCGGGGGATCTCCGCGTGGCGTCGCTCCAGCTCCTCGGCCGCGATGCGAAGCGCGCCGGGGATCACGTGGGGATCGGCGGCCACGTCGAGGGCGGAGCGGAGGTCGACGATGAGCATCGGCGTGCCGCGGTCGATCGCCGCCTTCAGCTCGTCGGCACCGATCCGCGCGGTCCGCAGGCCCCGGAGAAACCGCCGTCGGCGAAGCCACTTCGTGGCGACGTAGGCGGCGACGCCCGCCGCCCCGAGGACCGCGAGCGCGGTGCCGAGACGCCCGCTCTGGCTGACCACCTGCTCGAGCGCGTCGCCCGCCACGTAGCCGAGGCCCCCCCACGCGCCCGCCCACAGGAGCGCGGCCAGGCTGCTGTAGGCCGCGAAGCGCGGGAGACTGACCCCCACGATTCCCGCCAGCGGTGGCGCGACGGTGCTGAGCCCCGGGATGAACTTGGCGAAGATCAGGGCGCGGACGCCGTAGCGGAGAAAAACATCTTCGGTGTTGCGCACGCAGGAGTCGGGCTCGAGCGAGACCTTGCACACGAGCCGAAGGACGCTGCCGCCGCGCGCGCGCCCGAGGCCGTACCAGACGGTGTCGGCGAGGACCGAGGCCGCGACGCTCAGCCCCAGCGCGAGCGCGAAGTTGATCTTGCCGGTGGCGGCGAGCGCGCCCATCGCGAGCAGAGCCGGCACCGCGGGGACGGGCACGCCGAGCTGGTCGGCGAAGACGTAGAGGAAGACGAAGATCTCGCCGTGGCGGACGATGAAGGCGAGGGCGTCGGCCATGGGGTGTGGACCGACCTCAGCCGCCGGCGCCGCCCGGAGGCGCCGGGCGCCTCCGCCACTCGGCGAGCCGCTCGACGGCGACGTAGAACGCCGGCACCAGCAGCACCCCGAGCACGGTCACCGCGAGCATCCCGCCCACCACCGTGGTGCCGATCGAGTGCCGGCTGGCCGCGCCGGCGCCCGAGGCGACCACGAGGGGCAGCGAGCCCAGGATGAAGGCGAACGAGGTCATCAAGATCGGACGGAAGCGGAGGCGGGCGGCCTCCCGGGCGGCCTCCCGGATGTCGACGCCACGCTCGCGGCGCTCCTTGGCGAACTCCACGATGAGGATGGCGTTCTTGCTGGCCAGGCCGATGAGCAGGGCCAGGCCGATCTGCGCGTAGACGTCGTTGGCGAGCCCGCTGAGCCACAGCGCGCTCAGCGCGCCGAGGACGCCGAGGGGCACGGCCAGGATCACCGCCAGGGGCACCAGCCAGCTCTCGTACTGGGCGGCGAGCACGAGGAAGACGAACAGCGCGGACAGCCCGAACACGAACCCTGCGCGGCTGCCCAGCCTCGATCTCCTGGTAGGCGAGCCCCGACCATTCGTAGGACATGCCCGGCGGCAGTCGGCGCGCCAGTTCCTGCATCGCGGCGATGGCCTGACCCGAGCTGGCGCCGGGCGCGGTGTCACCGGCGATCTCCGCCGAGCGGTAGAGATTGTAGTGGGAGATGGAGTCCGGGCCCGGTGATCGGCCGCACGGTGACGAGCGTGCTGAGCGGCACCATCTGGGCGCCATTGCCGTTCACGCCGGTCTGGCTCCGCACGTAGAGACGCGCGACGTCACTCGGGACGGCGCGGAAGCTCGGCTCGGCCTGCAGCTGCACGCGGTACACGCGGCCGAAGGCGTTGAAGTCGTTCACGTAGAGCGAGCCGAGGAAGATCTGCAGGCTCTCGAAGACGTCGGACAGCGGGACGCCGAGCGCCTTGGCCTTGCCGCGGTCGACCTGGGCGTCGAGCTGGGGCACCCCCGGCCGGAACCCCGTGAATGTCGCGGCCAGCTCGGGTCGCTGACGGGCGCGCATCCATGATCTGTCGCGCGGCCGCGTCGAGATCGTTCAGCGAGCCGCCGGCCACGCTCTGGAGCTCGAACTGGAAGCCGCCGCCCGAGCTGATGCCCCGGATAGGCGGGGGCGGGAAGACCACCACGGCCGCCTCCTGGATCCCGCCGAGGCGCGCGCGCAGGCGGCCCAGGATCGCTTCGGCCTTGAGCTCGGGCGTCTTGCGGCTCGACCACGGCGTCATCCGCGGGAAGAGGGAGGCCACGTTCGGGACCGTTGACGCCCGAGATGAAGCTGCGCCCGCCGATGGCCACCACCGTCTCGATCCCCGGCGTCTCGAGCAGGATCTTCTCGATCTGGCGCACCACGGCGTCGGTTCGCTCGAGCGAGGCCGCGTCGGGCAGCTGCACGTTGACCAGGAGATAGCCCTGGTCCTCGGTGGGCGCGAAGCCCGTGGGCACGGCGCGGAACAGCAGCGCGGTGACGCCGCCGAGCACCAGGAGCAGGACCACCGCCAGCGCTGCGCGGCGGACGACGTGCCCGACGGTGCGATCGTAGATACCGGTGAGGCGCGCGAACGACGTGTTCCACGTCCGCGCCAGCCACCGCTGGCGTCCTTCGCGGGCCGGCCGGAGCAGCAGCGCACACAGCGCCGGGGTCAGCGTCAGCGCGTTGAACGCGGACAGGGCCACCGACACCGCGATCGTCAGCGCGAACTGCCGGTAGAGCTGGCCGGTGATGCCCGGCAGCAGCGAGATCGGTACGAAGACCGCCATGAGCACCAGCGCGGTGGCGATGACCGGTCCCACCACCTCGGCGGTGGCCGGCGCGTCGCCTCACGGGCGATCCCGCCCCTCCTCGTCGAGGTGACGCTGGGTGTTCTCCACCACCACGATGGCGTCGTCCACGACGATGCCGATGGCGAGGACGAGGCCGAAGAGCGTGAGCGTGTTGATCGAGAAGCCGAATGCGCTGATGACGGCGAAGGTGCCGACCAGCGACACCGGGATGGTCAGCGTCGGGATCAGCGTGGCGCGCCAGTCTTGCAGGAAGACGTAGACGGTCAGGACGACAAGCGCGATGGCGATGAGGAGCGTGTGCACGACCTCCTCGATCGAGACCCGCACGAACTCGGTGGTGTTGTACGGGCGCGTGTGGGTGACGCCGCTCGGGAAGCTCGGGGCCAGCCGAGCCACGGCGGCCTGCACGCCGCGCGAGACGTCGAGCGCGTTGGCGCCCGGGAGCTGGAAGATGCCGACGAGCGCGGCCGGCTTGCCGCCGACTCGTCCGAACGAGCCGTAGTTCTGGGCGCCCAGCTCCACGCGACCGACGTCGCGGACGCGCAGGATCGAGCCGTCGGACCGCGTGCGCAGGATGATGTCCTCGAACTCGGCCGGCGTCGACAGGCGGCCGCGCGTGGTCACGGTGTACTGGAACTGCTGGCCGCGCGGCGCCGGGGGCTGGCCGATCTGGCCGGCGGCGGCCTGGAGGTTCTGCTCGCGGACGGCGTCGGCCACGTCGCCGGCGGTGAGGCCCGAGGCTCGCGAGCCGGTCGGGGTTCAGCCAGAGCCGCATGCCGTAGTCGCGCCCGTTGAAGACGGTCACCTGGCCGACGCCGGGCACGCGCGGCGAGCACGTCGACGACCTGGAGCGTGGCGTAGTTGGACAGGTAGAGCTCGTCGCGGCTGCCGTCGGGCGAGATCAGGGCGACGATCTCGACGAGATCGGGCGATCTGCTTGGTGATGCTGAGCCCCTGGCGGGTCACGTCAGCGGGGCAGCTTGGCCTGGGCGATGGCGACGCGGTTCTGCACGTTCACGGCGGCGATGTCGAGGTCGGTGCCGACCTTGAACGTCACGGTGAGGGTCATGGTGCCGTCGCTGCCGCTGCGGGAGGACATGTAGATCATGTTCTCGACGCCGTTGACCTGCTGCTCGATCGGCGTGGTCACCGTCTGCTCGACGACCTCGGCGCTGGCCCCGGGGTAGGTGGCGGTCACCACGACCTGGGGCGGTGTGATCTCCGGGAACATCGCGATCGGCAGGAACGGGATCGCCACCGCGCCGGCCACCACGATGACGATGGCGAGCACCGAGGCGAAGATGGGCCGGTCGATGAAGAAGTTGACGAACACCGGCGCGTCAGCTCCCGGTCGCGGCGCGGCAAGGCCTCGACGGTCGGCTCCACGCGCATGCCCGGCCCGCACCTGCTGGAGGCCCTTCACCACGACGTGCTCGCCCGGCTTCACGCCGTCCTCGACGACCCACAGCGGGCCGACGCGCGGGCCCATGCGGACCGCGCGCGCCTGCACGGTCTGGTCCGGCCCCACCACGAACAGCGAGGTGGAGCCCTGGCTCTCCTGGATCGCGGCCTGCGGCACCAGGAGCGCGTCGGGGCGCTCCTCGAGGAGCACGCGCAGGCGCACGTACTGGCCGGGGCGCAGCACCCGGGCCGGGTTCGGGAAGGTCGCGCGCAGGGCCAGGGTGCCGGTCCGGGGATCGACCGCGCGGTCGACGAAGTCGAGCCGCCCGTCGGATGCGGATAGGCGGTGTCGTCCGGCAGCGTGATGGTGATGCCGGAGGCGTCGGCGCCGCGCGCGGCCGCTGGCGCGCCACACGGACAGCGCCTCGCGCTCGCTCACGCTGAAGTTGACGTACATCGGATCGACGGTGGACACCGTGGCCAGCAGCGTGGAGTCGAGCCGCCCGACCAGGCTGCCGACCCGGACCTCGGACCGGCCCATGCGCCCGTCGAGCGGCGACCGGATCTGGGTGTAGCCGAGCTGGATCGTCGCGGTCTCCACCGCGGCCTCGCCGCGCGGACGACGGCCCGCGCGTTCTCGATGGCCGCCCGGGCCGCGGCCAGCGCGGCCCGGGCGTTCTCGAGAGCGGCGCGGTCGGCCTGCACGGTCGCGTCCAGCGTCGTCATGTTCGTGCGGAGCTGGTCGTACTGCTCGCCGGGCGATCAGCTCCTTCTGGAGCAGGGCGCGATAGCGCTCCTCCTGCGTGCGCGCATTCTCGAGCTGGGCCTGGTCGCGCTCGACGTTGGCCTGGGCCTGGCGCACCTCGGCCTCGCGCTGGACCAGCGCCGCCTCGGCCTGGCGGAGCCGCGCGCTGTCGCGGGCGACGTTGGCCTGCGCCTGGCGCAGCGCGGCCTCGAGCGGGCGGGGGTCGATGACGAAGAGGAGATCGCCGGCCTTGACGTCGGCGCCATCGGGCGACCACCTGCCGCTCGATGAAGCCCTCGACCCGGGCGCGGACCTCGACGGTCTTCACAGCGTCGGTCTGGCCCACGTAGTCGCCGTAGACCGGGACCGCGCGCTGACGCGGCCGCGACCACCGTGACCGCCGGCGGCTTCGGCGCCGCGCCGGCGTCGGGCGAGCGACTGCACGCCGCCAGGGCCAGCAGGAGCGTGGCCAGGGTGACACCGGTCAACACGCGCGCACTCGTCATGAGATTGTGATGAGCCGACGCCGCCAGACGGTTCGCGTCAGCCTCCGGACGACCGATCCGACCAGGGATGCTGGCTACTTGACAGCGAAGCAGTAGAACAGACCGGCGCCACCCGTGCTCTTCAGGTCGTCCTGGCTGCAGCCGCCGCCCGGGCCGCGCGAGGTGTGCGATGAATTCCACGACTTGGAGGCGTCGTCGTCGCGCAGCCCCTGTCGGTCGTGATGCCCCACCATCGCCGCGCCCTGCCCGCTCTTCGACCAGTTGTCGCAGGTACGATCCTCGCCGGCCGGGAACGCGGTGCCGTCCGGCTGGGAGCCGGTGAGGACGTCGTGCATGTTCGGCGTGTCGCCGCGGCCGTTGACGGCCTCGCCCTTCTCGGTCAGCGCGGTCTGCTTGGTGACGTTGTTCTGGCCGTGCAGCTCCGCCACGCTCTTGGCGACGACGGTGCCCTTGGCGTTCTGCCAGGGACCGGCGCCGATGCGATCGCACGCGTTGACGGCGCCCGCGCCCTGGGTGCTCAGATAGGCGCGCCAGGTCTTGCTGCCGGCGCCGGCCGCCTGGGCCAGCTGCTGGCAGTGCTGATCGGCGCCGGCCAGGCCGCCGAGATCGGCGCCCTTGCCGGAGCCCGCGCTCGTGACGAAGAAGCTCATGTCGGCTTGTTGCGCGTGCGCGACCGTGCCGGCGCCGAGGCTCAGCAGCGCCACCGCTCCGACGATCGCGACTTCGTGGCGAGTCTTCATCGGGAACCTCGACGGCGCGCGACTAGGCGCGCACCTCGCGAGCCAGGTAGTCGACGGCGGCCTGCACACCGGCCGATCCGTGGGGGATACCCAGCGCCGCCAGGCCCATCTCGACGGCGCCGAGGATGCCGATGACCATCGGCGCGTTGACGTGACCCATGTGGGCGATGCGGAACGCCTTGCCCGACCACTCGCCGATGCCCACCCCCAGGACGACGCCGCAGTGGTCGCGACAGTAGTCGAGGAGGGGACGGGGATCGCGTCCCTGCATCAGGACGGTGGTCACCGAGTTGGCGCGCTCGGCGGGGACGGTGGCGTTGAAGGCGAGGACCTGGCCCTCCGCCCAGCGCCCCACGGCCTGGCGGGTGGCCTCGGCGAGGAGGGCGTGGCGACGGGCGGCGCGCTCGAGGCCCTCGTCCAGCAGCAGGTCGAGCGCCTTGCGAAGGCCGAAGAGCAGGTGCTCGGGCGGCGTGCCGCCGTACTTCTGGTAGTGCACCTGGCCCTGCCGGAACGTCCAGTCCCAGTACCGCGTGCGCAGGTCGGCGCGTTGATGGGCGGCGTGCGCGCGCTCGTTGGCGGCGACGAAGGCCAGCCCCGGCGGCGTCATCAGGCCTTTCTGCGACCCGGCCATGGCGACGTCGATGCCCCAGGCGTCCATCTCGAAGGGCATGCAGCCAAGCGAGGCCACGCAGTCGACCATGAGGAGGGCCGGGTGGCCGGCGGCGTCGATGGCCCGGCGGATGGCGGCGATGTCGTTGACGATTCCGGAGGCGGTATCGATCTGGACGACGAGGACCGCCTTGATCTCGCGCGCGGTGTCGGCCGCGAGGCGCTGGGTGACGGCCGCGGGGTCGACCGCGCGGCGCACGTCGCCCTTGAGCACCTCGACCTTGACGCCCAGCATCCGCGCCATGTCGCCCCAGCCGGCGGCGAACAGGCCGCTCTCCAGGACCAGCGCGGTCTCGCCGCGCGAGAGCACGTTGCTGACCGCCGCCTCCCAGCCGCCGTGGCCGTTGGCGGCGTAGACGTACGCGCGCCCGGTCGTGCCGAAGATCCGCGGCAGATCCTCGAGGAGCGTGCGCGTGATGTCGAGCATCTCGCCCGAGTAGATGTCGACCGCCGGGTGCTGCATGGCGGCGAGCACGGCGTCGGGGATGTTGGTCGGTCCGGGAATGGCGAGGAACTCGCGCCCGCGGGCAACCGTCATGGCCTGACCTCAATCACCTCGATATTGTAGCCCCGGCCACCAGGACGGGCGAGTGCTATCCTGCGCCCCGTGAAATGGGAGCGCACGATCACCGTGATCGGCTGCCACGTCGGCGGCGAGGACAACCACGTGATCGTCGGCGGCGTGCTGCCGCCGCCCGGCGCCACGATGTTCGAGCGCAAGCGCTACCTCGAGACCCAGGGCGACGAGCTGCGCCGCTGGCTGCTGCACGAGCCGCGGGGCAAGCCGGCGCTGTGCGTGAATCTGGTGACGCCGCCCACCCGGCCCGACTGCGACGCCGGTCTGATCATCATGGAGTCCACCGACTATCCGCCGATGTCCGGCTCCAACACCATCTGCACCGTCACCGTCCTGCTGGAGACGGGGATGCTGCCGATGCGGGAGCCGATCACACGGCTCACGCTGGACACGCCGGCCGGCCCGGTGCCGGTCGAGGCGCGCTGCCGGGACGGCAAGGTCGAGCGCGTGCAGTTCACCAACGTCGCCTGCTTCGCCACCCACCTCGGCGCCACCCTGGAGGTCGAGGGGCTGGGCCCGATCACGGTCGACGTGGCCTACGGCGGCGCCTTCTTCGCCATCGTGGATGCGCCGTCGCTCGGCCTGGCGGTGGAGCCAACGACGGCGCGCGAGCTGGTCCTGCTCGGCAACCGGATCACGGCCGCCGCCGCTCGGCAGCTCCCGGTGCGCCACCCGGAGAACCCCGACATCCACACCGTGACGTTCACCGAGTTCGCCATGCCGTTCGAGGGGCCGGGGACGACGAGTCGCAACGCGGTGATCGTGGCGCCGGGCCGCATCGACCGCAGCCCGTGCGGCACCGGCACCTGTGCGCGGCTGGCCGTGCTGCACGCGCGCGGGCGGATCGGGGCCGGGCAAGGGTTCGTGCACGAGTCGATCATCGGCTCGCGGTTCGAGGCGGGGATCGCGAGCGAGGTCACAGTGGGGGGCACCGCGGGGATCGTGCCGACGATCGCCGGCCAGGCGTGGATCACCGGCGTGTTCCAGCACGGCTTCGATCCGTCCGATCCGTTCCGGGGCGGCTTCACGCTGCCCGACATGTGGCTCGGATGAATCCGGGCCCCGTTTGACAGGACAAGGTCGTGTTCCTACACTAGCGCCCGCCATGGCCGCGGAGGCACGCGTCGTCGGGCTCCAGTGCCTTCGGTGCCGCGCACGGTTCGACGAGCCTCGGATGTTCGCCGGGTGTCCGCGCTGCCGGGCGGAGGGCGTCGCCGTCAACCTCACCGTCGAGTACGACCTGACGCCGCTCGCCGGCGTCACGCCCGCCTCGTTCCCGCGCGGCCCGGGAGGGATCTGGCGCTTCCGGGGCCTGCTGCCGCTGGGCGCGGCGCGCCCGGTCACGCTGGACGAGGGCGGCACCCCTCTCGTGCACCTCGAGCGGCTGGGTGCACGCCTGGGACTGCCGCGTCTCTACGCCAAGGACGAGACCCGGAATCCGACGTGGTCGTACAAGGACCGTCTCTGCGCGATGGCGGTGAGCCACGCCGTCGCCATCGGCGCCCGCGTCATCACGATCTCGTCCACCGGCAACCACGGCGCCTCGACGGCCGCCTACGCGGCCCGGGCCGGGCTGCCGTGCGTGATCTTCACCATGGCCTCCGTGCCCGACACGATGAAAACGCTGATGCAGGCCTACGGCGCCGCCGTCGTCGAGTGTCCGACGTCGGAGGCGCGCTGGGCGCTGATGCGCCAGGGCGTGGAGCGGCTCGGCTGGTATCCGACCAGCGGCTTCGTGGTGCCGCCGGTCGGCTCCAATCCGTGGGGCATCGAGGGGTACAAGACGATCGCCTACGAGATCGCCGAGGACCTGGGCTGGACGGCACCCGACGTCGTCGTGGTTCCGAGCGCCTACAGCGACGGTCTGTACGGCGTCTGGAAGGGGTGGACGGAGCTGGGCCAGCTCGGCCTCGTGAAATCGGAACCTCGCATGATCGCCGCCGAGCCATTCGGGCCGCTCGCCAACGCGCTCGAGCGGGCGCTCGAGGCCCCGGAGATGGTCGAGGCGCCGGCGCCGTCCGTGGCCTTCTCGATCGCCTCGCGCTACGGGACCTGGCAGGGCCTCGCCGCGCTCCGCGATTCCGACGGCGCCGGCGTGCGCGTGACCGACGAGGGCATCTTCGAGGCGCAGCGCGCCCTCGCGCACGAGGAGGGGCTGTTCGTCGAGCCCTCGTCGGCGACGGCGGTCACGGCCGTCATGCAGCTCGCCGGCCGCCGCGCCCTCGATCCCGCCAGCACGATCGTCGTCGTGCTGACCTCCGGTGGGTTGAAGGATCCCGGCGCCAGTCGC
This sequence comes from uncultured Candidatus Rokubacteria bacterium, assembly GCA_963827505.1. Lineage (GTDB taxonomy): Bacteria > Methylomirabilota > Methylomirabilia > Rokubacteriales > CSP1-6 > AR5. The sequence continues at coordinate 1,993,725 of CAWHBD010000003.1, forward strand.
ACGTGGCTGCCCGTGGTGCCGGCGGCCGACGCCGACTTCGACCGCCTTCTCACCACGCTGCGCGATGCCTATGGACTCGCGCTGGACCGCTAGTCTGGGCGTCGCATTGCTGGGCCATGGGCTGCCCGCGACCACGGTGGAGTGGGCGCGCGCGGCCGAGCGCGCGGGCCTCGGCAGCCTGTGGATCGTCGAGGACTACTTCCTTCCCGGGGCCTTCGCCGTGGCCGGTGCGGCGGCGGCGGCCACGGAGCGAATCGCGATCGGGCTCGGCGTGGTCAATCCCTACACCCGGCACCCCGCCCTGGTCGCGATGGAGACGGCGGCCCTGGCCGGCCTCGCCCCCGGACGCGTCGTTCTCGGCCTCGGCAGCAGCAATCGTCGCTGGATCGAAGCGCAGATGGCGATCCCGTTCAAGACGCCGCTGGGCGGCCTGCGGGAGGGCGTCGACATCGTGCGCCGGCTGCTGGCCGGCGAGCGCGTCACCTACGCCGGCGAGTGCTTCTCGGTCCACGACGTCGCCCTGGCGACGCCACCGCCGGCGCCCGTCCCCATCGTGCTCGGCGTCAAGGGGCCGCGGGCGCTGGCGCTGGCCGCGGAGGTCGCCGACGGCGTGCACTGCTCGATCTTGACGTCGCCGGCGCACGTGCGCCGCGTGCGCGCCTCCACCGCCACGGCGTCGGCGGGCCGCGGCTTCGCCGTGCTCGCTTACGTGCCGACGGCGGTGGACGCCGACGGCGCCCGGGCGCGGGCGCAGGTGCGTCCGCTCCTGGCGCGTTGCCTGGGCGCCCTGCATGGCCAGTCGATCCTCGCCGACGCCGGCCTGGAGCCGGCGCGGACACAGCCGTTCCGCGACGCCGTGGCGGCCGGCCGCCCGGCCGCCGACCTCGTCACCGAGGAGATGATCGACACGCTCGCCGTGGCCGGCACCCCCGCCCAGTGCCGGCGCGCGCTCGAGCGCCTGGCCGAGGCCGGCCTCGACGCGCCGGTCGCGGTGCTGGCGGAGGGCGTGCCGGTGACCGAGCAGATCGCCGGGCTGCGCGAGAGCCTGGTGCCCGCCTGGGCCGAGCTCACCGCCGGCCGCCCGGGGAGGCCCGCATGAGGTTCGGCGTCCACATCCCCACGTGCATCGAGGGCATGATGTACCCGGTGCCGTTCGCGAGGCCCGAGGACATCCTGCCCACCGCCCAGCTGGCCGAGCGCGTCGGTTTCGACTCCGTGTGGGGCAACGACCACATGACGACCCAGCGCTACGTGCAAAGCGAGTGGCCGCAGCCCCCGAACTTCTACGAGCCGCTCATCACCTTCACCTACGTGGCGGCCCGGACCGAGCGGATCAAGCTGGCGACCGGCATCATCGTGCTGCCCATGCGGACGATGCCGGTGCTGGCCAAGCAGGTGGCCACGCTCGACCAGCTCTCGGGGGGGCGCGTGATCCTCGGCGTCGGCACCGGCGCTTACCGCGAGGAGTACGAGGCGCTCCACCCCGACGCCCGCGACGCTCGCCGCGGCGACATCACCGACGAAGGGATGCGGGCGCTGCGCCTGCTGTTCACCGAGCGCAAGGCGAGCTTCCGCGGACGCCACGTGCGCTTCGAGGAGGTGGAGTGCTTCCCGAAGCCCCGGCAGACGCCGCTGCCGATGTACGCGGGTGGCAACCACGCCGAGGTGCGCCGGCGGGCCGGAGCCTACGGCGAGGGGTGGATGCCGGCCGTGCTCTCACCCGAGGAGATCGCGCGCGGGGTCGAGGACGTCCACCGGGCTGCCGCCGCGGCGGGCCGCGACGGCGCCGCCCTCGACATCGCGCCCCAGTTCGCGTGCTCGATCGGGCGCACCCACGACGAGGCCGTGAAGCGCTTCCACGCCTCCCAGCTCTACAAGCACCTCGAGTCGCTGAAGCGGTCGACGCTGCGCGAGCAGCAGGCCGGCGGCTTCGAGGCGCGCAACCTGATCGGTAGCCCCGCCGAGATCTGCGAGCGGATCCGCGTCTACCAGCGGGCGGGCGTCACCACCTGCTCGGGCCTGCTCTTCGTCGCCAACACGGTGCCGGAGATGCAGGAGGCGATCGAGCTGTTCGGCCGTGAGGTCATCCCGAACTTCCGCTGATGGACCCCCAAGGAGGACGTATGCGCATCGTGCTCGTCGCCGTGCTGCTCGTGCTCGCCGCGCTTCCGCTCGTCACCACCGCCCAGGCGCCGCCACCGATCCGGATCGGCTTCGGCTCCGCCATGAGCGGCCCCGCCGCCATCACCGGTGAGGGCGTGAAGTGGGGAGGCACCCTCGCCGTCGAGGAGATCAACGCCCGGGGCGGCGTGGCCGGCCGCAAGCTGGAGGCGTACTTCGCCGACAACAAGGCCACGCCGGGCGAGGCGGTCAGCGCCGTCCGCAAGCTGGCCGACGTCGACAAGGTCGACGTGATCATCGGCCAGACCCACAGCGGTGCCTGCCTGGGCGCCATGCCGGTCGTGAAGGAGATCGGGGTCCCGATGGTCATCGAGGCCTGCTCGCACCCGCAGATCCGCGCACTCAGCGGCAAGGGCGGCAACGAGTGGACGTTCCGGGTGGCCCTCGACGACGAGATCATGGCCTACACCTTCGCCCGCTACATGGCCAAGAAGGGGGTCAAGAGCTCGTCCATCCTGGCCATGAACAACGACTTCGGCCGCGGTGCCGCCAACGCCTACGACGCCGGCTTCAAGAAGGCCGGCATCAAGCTGGTCTCCACCGAGTTCTTCGATCCCGGCCAGCCCGACTACCGGCCCGTGCTCACCCGGCTGAAGCGGGCCGGCGCCGAGACGATCCTGGGCGTCATCCTGGCCAGCGACGGGGCGCCGTTCATGCGGCAGTACCGCGAGCTGGGGCTCACGCAGGGCGTGTTCTCGCGGGGCAGCCTCGTCACCGCGGAGTTTCTCCACCAGGTCAAGGACAACCCCAAGATCGGTGACGGCGTGATCGAGGCCGGCTACTGGGTGACCGGGCTCGACCCCGACTGGGACAAGAAATGGCAGGAGCGACACAACGTCCCGCCGCGCATCCACGGCTCGCTGGCCGCCATCGCGCTGAAGTGGGCGGTGGTGCCGGCGCTGGAGATCGCCCAGAAGAAGCACGGCAAGATCGATCGGGCCACGATCCGCACGGCGCTGACCGAGGTTGACGTCAAGGACTCGCCGCTGGGGCCGATCAAGTTCGACGCCAACCACCAGGCCTGGATCAACATGATCCTGCTCGAGATGCAGGACGGAAAGATCCAGATCCTGGAAAAACTCCCCACGAGCCCGGCGCTGTTGAATTGATCGTGAACGGTCATGAGTGGCGCCCCGGCCGTTGGGGGGTTGGGGGCCATGTCGGGGCCCCCATGTGGTGCTGACCTGATCCAGGACGTTCTCGAGCAGCTGGTGCATGGGCTGACGCTGGGGTCCATGTACGCGATGGTGGCGACCGGGCTGGCGCTGATGCTGGGGGTGGCGCGGCTGATCAACTTCGCCCACGGCGAGTTCTTCATGCTGGGTGCCTATGCGTTCTGGTACGGCTACAGCGAGCTGGCGCTGCCGTACCCGCTGGCCGGCCTGCTGGCGGTGGCGCTGATGACGGGCTGGGGCGTGCTGTACCAGCGCACCGTCATCCGCGCCATCCTCGCGCGCTCCTGGCACGTGCAGCTCATCGCCACCCTGGCCACGTCGATCGTGCTGACCAACCTGGCCATCATCGTCTTCGGCACCCAGCCCAAGGAGGTGCCGACGTACCTGTCCTCGCGCATCCTCGCGGTCGGGGGGTTCCGGCTGGTCTGGCAGCGGCTGCTCGTCCTCGGCGGCAGCCTGGTCATCTTCTGGGCACTCCACCGGTTCGTGACGCGCACCCGAGCCGGCCGGGCCATGCGGGCGATGTCGCAGAACCGCGAGGCGTGCGCGGTGGTCGGGGTCGACGTGCAGCAGGTGGCGCTGCTCACCTTCGCGGTGTCGGCGGCGCTGGCGGCGGCCGCCGCCACGCTCGTCTCCCCGCTGTTCAACGTCTTCCCCGACATGGGCACTGGTATGACGCTGAAGGCGTTCGCTGCCGTGGTCACCGGCGGCTTCGGCTACGTGAACGGCGCCATCGCGGCCAGCTTCCTGATCGGCATCACCGAGGCGCTGGCCGGCAGCTACATCTCCTACGCTTACAAGGACGCGATCGCGTTCCTGGTCATGATCGCCGTTCTCCTCTGGCGCCCGCAGGGTCTCTTCGGCCGCCGGATCGGGATCTGACGTGCGAGGCGGGGGCCGACTGGCCCTGGTCGCGCTCGCGGTCGCGGCGCCGTGGCTCGTCGCCGCGGTGGCGCCGGGCCAGCAACGCTACATCGTCCACGTGCTCGTCTACACGGCGCTCTTCGCGGCGCTGGCGCTGTCCTACGACCTCGTGGTCGGCCACGTCGGCGCGCTGTCGCTGGCCCACCCGGCCTTCTTCGGCGTCGGGGCCTACACGGCGGCGATCCTCGCCACCCGCCTCGGGTGGCCGTTCCTGGTCGACGTCGTCGCGGCCGTGGTCGTGGCGGGGGCGGTGGCCGCGGTCGCGGGGGTGCCGCTCTTCCGCCTGACCGAGCACGCCTTCGCCGTCGGCACGCTGGGCTTCGCGGTGGTGACGTGGATCGTGGCGACCAACTGGGTCGAGGTCACGCGCGGCCCGCTGTGCATCACCGGCATCCCCAAGCCAGTGACGACCCTGCCGGCCTGGTACTGGCTGTCCCTGACCATGCTCGGCGCGGTGCTGCTGCTCTACCGGGGCCTGACGACCTTCCGGCTCGGCCGCGCCCTGCACGCCGTGCGCGACAACGAGCCCCTGGCCTCGCTGGCGGCCATCGATCCGCTGCGCTACCGGATGCTGGCCTTCACCGTGGGCGGCGCGCTGGCCGGCGGGGTGGGCGCGGTCTACGCGCACTACCTCTCGGTGTTCTGTCCCGAGGAGATGACCGTCGCGCTCACGGTCAACCTGCTCGTGATCGTCTTCCTGGGCGGCGTCGGCACCCTGCGCGGCGTCCTCGTCGGCGCCGTGCTGTTCACCGCGCTGCCCGAGGTGCTGCGGCTGGCCCCGACCTGGCGGCTCGTGATTTACGGCTGCCTGCTGCTCGTCATCGTCATCCGCTCACCGGCCGGGCTCGACGGCCTCCTGACTCGCCGGGTGAAGGCCGAGGCGCGCTGATGGCGCTGCTGGAGGTCCGCGGGCTGACCAAGCGCTTCCTGGGCGTCACCGCCGTGGACCGCGTGGACCTCGTCGTCGAGCGCGGCGAGCTGGTGAGCCTCATCGGGCCCAACGGCTCCGGCAAGACCACGCTCTTCAACTGCGTCACCGGCTTCCTGCCGGCCGACGGCGGGCGGGTGACGTTCAAGGATCGCGACGTGACCGGGGCGGCGCCCCATCGCATCGCCCGGCTCGGTCTGGCCCGGACGTTCCAGCAGGTGAGCGTCTTCGCGCGGCTGAGCGCGCTCGACAACCTCCTGGTGTTCCTGCAGCAACACCAGGAGGAGCAGCTCGTGGCCCGCCTCCTGCGCACGCCCCGGCTGCGGCGGCTGGAGATGGAGGCGATCGAGCGTGCCCGCGGCCTGCTCGCGCTGGTGGGGCTCGACGGCAAGGCGGCGGAGCCGGCCGGGAGCCTCTCGTACGGCCAGCGCAAGCTGCTGGCCTTCGCGGCCGCCCTCATGCCCGACCCCGACCTGCTCCTGCTCGACGAGCCGGCGGCCGCCGTCAATCCGACCATGATCGAGCAGATGAAGGACCACATCCTGGCCCTCCATCGCCAGGGCAAGACGGTGCTGCTGGTCGAGCACAACATGGACGTCGTGATGGACATCTCCGAGCGCGTCGTCGTGCTCGACCACGGCCAGAAGATCGCCGAGGGGCCGCCCTCGGCGATCCGCCGCGACCCCCAGGTCGTGGAGGCGTACTTTGGCCGGTGAGCGCGCGCTGCTGGCGCTGGACGGTGTCGTCGCCGGCTACGACGAGATCGAGGTGCTCCGCGGCGTCACCGTGGGGGTGGGCGCCGGCGAGATCGTCTCGATCATCGGCGCCAACGGCGCCGGCAAGTCGACGCTGCTGCGTACGGTGTTCGGGATGTTGCACCCGCGCGCGGGCACGATCCGGCTCGACGGCCAGGAGATCGGTGGGCGACCGTCGGTCGATATCCTGAAGGCCGGCGTCGGGTATGTGCCGCAGGGCCGGTGCAACTTTCCGGCGATGAGCGTTGGCGAGAACCTCGAGATGGGCGCCTATCTGAGACGTGACGCGCGTGTGCGGGACGACATCGAGGCGCTGTTCGCGCGCTTCCCGGTGCTGGCCGCCCGGCGCAAGGACCCGGCGGGCACGCTGTCGGGCGGCCAGCAGCAGATCCTCGAGATGGCGATCTCCCTGCTGCTCCACCCGCGGCTGCTGCTGGTCGACGAGCCGTCGCTCGGCCTGGACCCGCGCATGGTGGAGCTGGTATTCGATACGATCGTGACGATCAACCGCGAGGGGACGGCCGTGCTGATGGTGGAGCAGAACGCCAAGAAGGCGCTGGCCGTCTCCCACCGGGGGTTCGTCCTCGAGCTGGGCCGCAACCGCTTCGAGGGGACCGGGCAGCAGCTGCTCGACGACCCCGACGTCCGGCAGCACTATCTGGGAGGACACTGACAGCGATGGGCGACTGGCACCTGGCGGTAGACATCGGCGGCACCTTCACGGACGTGGTCCTCCTCGACGCGGCCGGCACCACGACCGTCATCGAGAAGGTCCTCACCACCGCCAAGGACCCGGCCGCCGGCGTCATGGACGGCACCCGGCGCGCGCTGGGCCGCGCGGGGGTATCCGCCCGCGACGTGCGCTACGTCATCCACGGGACGACCCTCGTCACCAACGCGCTGATCGAGCGCAAGGGCGCGACCACCGGGCTCATCACCACGGCCGGACACGAGGACGCGCTGGAGATCGGCCGCGAGACCCGCTACGACGCCTACGACCTCGCCATCGAGAAGCCGGAGCCGCTGGTGCCGCCCTCCCGGCGGCTGGGCATCAGCGCGCGGATCAAGGCCGACGGCCGCGAGGCGGCGCCGGTGTCGGCCGCCGAGGTCGACGCCGTGGTCGATCGGCTTCGCGCGGCCGGCGTGGAGGCGGTGGCCGTGAGCCTGCTGCACGGCTTCCGCAACCCCGCCCACGAGCAGGCGGTGGCGCGCCGCCTGCGCGAGCGGGCGCCCGGCCTGCGGGTGTCGCTGTCGTCGGTCGTCTCGGGCGAGATCCGCGAGTACGAGCGGACGTCGACCACCGTTGCCAACGCCTACGTGCTCGGCGTGGTCGAGACCTATCTGCGCTCGCTGAGCGCGCTGCTGCGCGCCGAGGGCTTCGAGGGCCAGCTGCTGCTCATGCTCTCGAGCGGCGGCACCTGCACCATCGAGACCGCGTGCGAGGTACCGATCCGGCTCGTGGAGTCGGGTCCGGCCGGCGGGGCGGCCGCCGCCGCCCACCACGCGCGAGCGACCGGGGCCGCCCGGGTGCTCGCCTTCGACATGGGCGGCACCACCGCCAAGATCTGCCTCATCGACGACGGCGAGCCCCAGATCACCCGCGAGTTCGAGGTGGCCCGCGTCTGGCGCTTCAAGCGGGGCAGCGGGCTGCCGCTGCTGGTGCCGGTCGTCGAGCTCATCGAGATCGGCGCCGGCGGTGGCTCCATCGCGCACGTGGACCGCATGGGCCTGCCCAAGGTGGGCCCGGAGAGCGCCGGCTCCGAGCCCGGGCCTGCCTGCTACGGCCGCGGCGGTGAGAGGCCCACGGTCACCGACGCCAACCTCGTGCTCGGCTACCTCGACGCCGGCTACTTCCTGGGCGGCGCCATGCCACTCGACCGAGCGGCGGCCGAGGCGGCCGTCCGCCGGCACGTGGGCGAGCGGCTCGGGCTCTCGCTGGAGGAGGCGGCCTGGGGCATTCACGCCATCGTCACCGAGAACATGGCCAACGCCGCGCTGATGCACGCGGTGGAGCGCGGCAAGGAGATCGATGGCTACGATCTGTACGCGTTTGGCGGGGCGGCGCCGATGCACGTCGGCACCCTGGCCGAGCGCCTCGGCATCCGGACCGTCGTCGTCCCGCCCGGCGCCGGCGTGCGGTCGTGCTTCGGGTTCCTCGCCTCGCCGCTGGCCTTCGAGGTGGCACGCTCGCGGACGGTCCAGCTGGAGACCGCCGACCTCGACGACGTCGCCGCGCTCCTCGAATCGCTGGAGACCGCCGCCCGCGCGCCACTCACGCTGGCCGGCGTGGCCGCGGGCGAGGTGACCGTGAGGCGCTTCGCCGAGATGCGCTATCGCGGCCAGGGTTACGAGCTCGAGGTGCCGCTGCCGTCGGGGCGGCCCAACGCCGCCTGGCTGGCCGCCCTCGTCACCGCCTTCGAGAGCGTGTACCAGACCTACTACCGTCACGTGCCGTCGGGGCTGCCGGCGGAGGCGGTGACGTGGCGGGTGCGCGCTCAGTCGCCGCCGCCGGCGATGCCGCCGCCGCGGCCGCCCGCGGCGGCCGGGCGGGGACCGAAGGGCGAGCGCCGCGTCTGGATCCCCGCCGAGCAGACGTTCCGCTCGGTGCCCGTCTGGGACCGCTACGGCCTGCCGCCGGGCTGGCGCATGGCCGGCCCGGCCGTGATCGAAGAGATCGAGTCCACCACCGTCGTCCTGCCCGCCTTCGACGTCGCCGTCGACGACGGGCTCAACCTGGTGCTCACGCGGAGGCTGGCATGAAGCGGCGCGCGTCCGATCCGGTCTTCGTCGAGGTGGCGTGGAGTCGCCTGATCAGCGTGGTCGAGCAGGAGGCCCAGGCGCTGCTGCGCACGGCCTTCACCAACATCGTGCGCGAGTCGGGCGACCTCTCGGCCGGCGTGTTCGACCTGCAGGGACGGATGGTCGCCCAGGCCATCACCGGCACGCCGGGCCACATCAACTCGATGGCGCTGGCGGTGCCCCACGTGCTGCGGGGGGTGCCACCGGCGAGCCTCCTCCCCGGCGACGTGCTCGCCACCAACGATCCCTGGCTCAACTCCGGCCACCTCAACGACATCACGGTGGTGACGCCGGTCTTCCACCGCGGCCGGCTCGTCGGCTACACGGCCAGCACCTGCCACGCCATGGACATCGGCGGGCGCGGCATCACGGTGGACGCGCTCGACTGCTACGAGGAGGGCCTGCTGCTGCCTCCGTGCCGGCTCTACGCGGCCGGCCGGCCGCAGCAGGTGCTGGAGCTGCTGGCCGCCAACGTGCGGGCGCCGGAGGCGGTGCTGGGCGACATCCACGCCCAGGTCAGCGGCAACGCCGTGGGCGCCCACCGGCTCGTGGAGATGCTCGAGGAGTTCGACCTCGACGACATCGAGGAGGTGTCGGACGCGATCCTCGACCGCAGCGAAGTGGGCATGCGTGCGGCTATCGCCGAGATCCCCGATGGCGAGTACCGCGGCACGCTGCGGCTGGACGGCTTCGAGGAGCCCATCGTCATCCAGACGTGCGTGTCGGTGCGGGGGAGCGAGCTGACCGTCGACTACGCGGGCTCGTCGCCCGCCACCCGGCGGGCGGTGAACGTCGTCCTCAACTACACCAAGGCCTACACGACCTATGGCGTGAAGTGCGTGGTGGCGCCCCACGTCCCGAACAACGCCGGCTCCTTCCGGCCGGTGACCATCATGGCGCCCGAGGGCTCGCTGCTGAACGCCGTGCGGCCGGCGCCGGTGGCCAGCCGCCACCTGATCGGGCTGTTCCTGCCCGACGCCGTGATGGGCGCGCTCGCCCAGGCGGTGCCCGACCGGGTCATCGCCGAGTCGTCGTCGATCCTGTGGACCCTCGACGTGCGCGGCCGCGACCGCCGCGGCCACGTCTTCAAGGAGTTCATGGCGACCGGGGGCGGCATGGGCGCGCGGCCGACGAAGGACGGCCTCAACGCCACCCAGTTCCCCTCGACGATCCGCGGCGTGCCGGCCGAGATCGTGGAGTCGACCTCGCCCCTGGTGATCCACCGCCGCGCGCTGGCCCCCGACAGCGGCGGCGCCGGGCGCTGGCGCGGCGGCCTCGGCATGATCGTCGAGTTCGGCGTCGAGACCGACGAGGACTGGCTGTTCACCGCGTCGTTCGAACGCGCGCGCATCCCCTGCCAGGGCCTGTTCGGCGGCGGCCCCGGCGCCCCCGGCCGCGTGGAAACCGCCAGCGGCCGCGCGCTCGACTCCAAGGCGCAGCACTGGATGCACGCCGACGATCGCGTGGTGCTGCACACGCCGGGGGGCGGCGGCTACGGTGATCCGCGAGAGCGCGAGGCCGCGCGGATCGCGGCCGACGTCGCGGCCGGCCGCGTCTCCGACAGCCGGGGGCGTTGACAAGCGACCCCGTTCGCCGATAATCCCCCTAACCGTCCGTCCGGTTCGCTCGTCGCTCCTCTCGACTCGACGCTGGGAGACAGGAGGATCTCGACATGAACCGACCGACCCCGATTCAGGCCCTGCTCCTCGCCGCGGTGCTCCTCGTCCTGGTCTGCTCGCCCGCGCTGGCGGCGCCGGAGGGGCAGCTCACCTGGGCCGTGCACGTCTCGCTGGCCCCGGCGTGGTTCGATCCAGCCGAGACGGCCGGGATCATCACGCCGTTCATGTTCCTCTACGCGATCCACGATGCGCTCGTGAAGTCGATGCCCGGCAACCCGCTGACTCCGAGCCTGGCCGAGTCCTGGACCGTATCGCCGGACAGCCTCGTGTACGAGTTCGTCCTGCGCCGGGGCGCGCGCTTCCACAACGGCGATCCGGTGACGGCCGAGGACGTCAAGTTCTCGATGGATCGTTACCGCGGGGCGGGGGCGGGGCCCTTCAAGGCCCGCATCGCCGGGATCGACGTGGTCGATCCCCAGCGCGTTCGCTTCCGCTTCAAGCACCCCTGGCCCGACTTCCTGACCTTCTACGGGACGCCGGCCACCGGGGCCGGCTGGATCGTGCCGAAGAAGTACGTCGAGAAGGTCGGCGACGACGGCTTCAAGCGCGCGCCCGTGGGCGCCGGCCCCTACAAGTTCGTCTCCTTCAACCCGGGCGTGGAGCTCGTGCTGGAGGCCAACGAGCAGTACTGGCGGAAGACGCCCAGCATCAAGCGCCTGGTCTTCAAGGCGGTGCCGGAGGAAGTCACGCGGCTGGCCATGCTCAAGCGCGGCGAGGCGGACATCGCCTACTCGATCCGCGGGCCGCTCGCCGAGGAGCTGCGACGGACGCCGGGGCTGACGCTGCAGCCCAACTACCCGCCCGGCACGTTCTGGCTGGTCTTTCCGGAGCAGTGGACGGCGCCGAAGTCGCCGTGGGCTGACAAGCGCGTGCGGCTCGCGGCCAGCCTCGCGATCGACCGGGGTGCCATCAACGAGGCCGAGACCCTGGGCTTCTCCAAGATCACCGGCAGCATCATCCCGCAGACCTTCGAGTTCTTCTGGGCGGCGCCGGCGCCCGGGTTCGATCCCGCCCGGGCCCGGCGGTTGCTGACCGAGGCCGGGTACCCGAATGGCTTCGACGCCGGTGACTACTACTGCGATGCCTCGTACGCCAATCTTGGGGAGCCCGTGGTCAACTACCTGAAGGCGGTGGGCATCCGCGCCCAGCTGCGCCCGCTCGAGCGGGCGGCCTTCATCGCCAACAACCGCGACAAGAAGCTCAAGAACATCATCCAGACCGCGAGCGGAGCGGCCGGCAACGCCGCCACCCGTCTCGATGCCTTCGTGGCGGCCGGCGGCACCTTCACCTACGGGACCTATCCCGACATCGAGGGGCTCCTGCAGGAACAGGCCGGCGAGGTCGACCCCAAGAAGCGCGAGGCGATCCTGCACCGCATCCAGCAGATGCTCCACGAGCGGACGGTGTTCGCGCCGATCTGGGAGCTCGCCTTCCTCAACGGGCACGGCCCGCGGGTGGCGGAGTCGGGACTCACCCTCATCCCCGGCCACCCGTACTCCGCACCCTACGAGGACGTGAAGCTGCGAGGGAAGTGACGCCGGGGGCCCGTCAGCGGTCGAGCCAGGCGGCGAGCAGCCGACCTCCGTAGTCGTAGCCGAGGTTGGGGCCGTAGTTCTTGAGCGCGCCCTCCCACACGGCGATGTAGGTGCCGGAGGGGACGTGGACGTAGTACTGCTGACGGGCCAGGTGGCGCTGGATCTGGTGAATGACGTCGCGGCGGGCCTTGACGTCCGCGCTGCGTCGCTGCTTCACCAGCAGGTCGTCGAGCACCGGGTCGTTGACGTGACTGCGGTTGCGCGGCTCGCCCGTGTAGTACTGGCCGAACAGGAAGCTGTCGGGCTCGAGGAACGGCGTGAGCGGGCCGAAGACCATCGTCTCGTACTTCCCGAAGCGGCACGCGGCCTGGTAGGCGCCGTACTCCTTCTGGTCGAGCTTGGCGTCGATGCCGACGTCCTTCAGGTTCTTGAGCACCAGGGTCATGGTGTCGACGAGCACCGTCGAGCCGTAGGTCGAGAAGCACACGCTGGTGGAGAAGCCGTTGGGATGGCCGGCGGCGGCCAGCAACCGCTTGGCTTCGGCCGGGTCGTACTTGTAGTAGCGCGCACCCTCGCCCAGCTGGTCGATCGGCAGCGCCCAGTCCGACAGCGCCGCCGGCAGCGGCCCGTTGCTGGTGCCGACGCCCTCCAGGGTGGCGTCGATCAGCCCCTGGCGGTCGATGGCCAGCGAGATCGCCTGGCGGACCCGCGGGTCCTGGAAGGGCGCGCGGTCGCTGCGCAGGGCGAGGTCGTTGACGACGTTGGAGGGGAACTCCGCCGTCTTCAGGCTGGGCCGGCGCTTCTTCAGCGTGTCGGCGAGCTGCACCCAGTCCGAGCGGTTGACCATGCCGGGGAACTCCCACCCGAGATCGTACTTGCCCGACAGGAACGAGGCGATCCGCGAGGCGTTGTCCTCGTCGACCACCATCTCGACCCGGTCGATGTAGGGCAGGGTGGGGATGAAGTAGTGCGGATTGCGCACCAGCGTGAGCCCCACGTTCGGCCGGTACGAGTCGAGCGTGTAGGGGCCGGTCCCGATCACCGCCTCGGCCTTCTTGAGGTCGCCGAACTTCTCCACGCACTCCTTGGCGATGATGGCGCCCGACATGGGGTTGGCGATCATGTCGAGGAACCACGCGAACGGCTCCTTCAGCGTGAAGCGGACCGTGTAGCGGTCGACGGCCTCCACCTTGGCGATGGAGCGGTACATCGACACGTTGGCGCTTCCGGCCTCGGTGAGGATGCGCTCGAAGGTGTAGCGCACGTCGTCGGCCGTCAGCTCGCGACCATTGACGGGGGGCTTGGCGTGGAACTTCACGCCCCGGCGCAGCTTGAAGACGTATGTCGTGTCGCTGGTCTGTTGCCACGACTCGGCGAGGTCACCCTCGATCTGGAACGACCCCGGGCGGATGCCGGGGCCGGCCTTGTGCCGGAGCAGGCGGCTGTGCGTGAAGGTGATGACCACGTGGGTCTTGTAGGCGTGGGCCAGGATGTGATCGAAGTGGGGCGGGTCCCACGTCCGCAAGGTCAGGGTGCCGCCGCGCTTCGGGGTCTGCGCGCGGGCGGCGGACGGGACGGCGGCGGCGGCCACGCCGGCGGCGCCGATCGACAGGAACTCGCGACGGGTCACCATACGATCCTCCTCGGTGAGGCTGCCGGCAGCATACCACCGGCTCACGCGTCACTGGACGCGCAGGATCGCCTTCATCGTCGGGTGCAGGCTGCACACGTAGGGGAACTCGCCCCGGGCCTTCGTCTGATACGTCCAGGAGCCGCCGGCCGCGATGCTCTTCGAGTCGAAGGCGCCGGCGGTCGCCGTGTGGGGGAACGGATCCTTGTTCACCCACACGACCGCGTCGCCCGCCTTCACCGTCAGGACCGCGGGCTGGAAGGCCATGGCCTCCATGACAACCGTTCTCGTCGCCGGCTCGACTGCCGCGCCCGGCCCGAGGCTGACGAGCAGCGGGGCGAGCGCGGCGGCCAGGACGGCGAGGAGGCGCCTACTTCCCCAGCGACGACTGCAGCTGCTTGGCATGCTCGAGATGGGCGACGAACGCCGGCCGCACCTTGACCAGCAGGGCCTTCAGCTCGGCGTTGCTGGCGCCGGGAATCAGCGTCTTGTCGACGGCGTCGAGCACCGCCTGGTGATAGGCGACCTCGTTGTCGACGTAGGCCTTGTCGAAGGCGGCGCCCTTCAGCGTCTTGAGGTTGGCGACGTTCTTGTCGCCGCCCGCCTTCAGGCTCTGGCTGGTCGGATTGTCGGCCGGCGTGACCTTCAGCCTGGCGGCGAGGTCGCCGGCCTGCTTGTTGACGCCGGTGTGGTCGGTGACCATCAGCTGGCCGAACTTCTTGACCTCGGCGCTGGTGGCCATGGACGCCGCCAGCTTGCCGGCGTCGATATCGACCTGGTTGGCGGTGACGACGATGTGCGCGATCTGCGCGTCATCGATGGCCTGGGCGGATGCCCCGGCAGCGGCGAGGCAGAGTGCGACGGCGGCGACGATGGCGAAGGCTTTCATCTCCGGCTCCTCGGTGTGAGTGAACGGCCGATCCAGTGACAGGACTCACTACCGGATCGGATGTCGGAGCCGGCGGCTATGTTCCCCCGGGGGAGGCGGAGCGGGCGAGCGCGGCGAGCACGCCCGCCACGATGCGATCGCAGCGCTCGCCGGCGAAGCCGAACACCTCGGCCGTGGCGGCGTCGAGGTCGCGGGCCAGCGATTCGCGCAGCAGCGCCCGCGCCCGGAAGAGGCGGGTCCGCACGGTGGCGGCCGGGATGGCCAGGCAGTCAGCGGTCTCCTGCACGGTCAGGTCGTCGACGTCACGCATGACGAAGACCGTGCGGAAGGCGACGGGCAGGTCGTCGATCCGTCGCTCGAGCAGGCGCCGCAGCTCGCCGCGCAGCACGGCCCCGGGGGGCGATTCGGTCGTCTCGTCGGCGACGTCGGCCTCCGGCGGGTCCGGGTCGTGGTCGGGCGAGCGCCGATCGCCGAAGGGCACCACAACGCGGTCGCGCTTGCGCCGGCGCAGGCGCATGAGCGCCTGGTTGATGACGATGCGGGTGAGCCAGGTCGCCACCTGGGCCCCGCCGCGGAACTCGTCTATGTGGCGATAGGCGTCGAGATAGGCCTCCTGCAGCGCGTCCTCGGCCTCGGCGTCGTCCCTGAGGATGGCGCGGGCGACCCGGAACAGCTTGCCGTTGTGTCGCCGCATCAGGGTCTCGAACGCCGCGTGGTCGTGGCGCGCAATGCGCCCGGTGAGCTCGAGGTCGTCGAGATTGGCGAGCGATACGGCCGACGTGGACTGGGCAGACATGAGTCGTCTGATGACTCCTGACTGATCAGATGCACGGAGGCCGGCCGGCGTTCCCGACCCCGGCCGAAAGCGGCGGACCGGGGGGCCCCCGCCACCGGTCACCGAACGCTGGGGGCCCCCGGTCCCCCTCGGGTTGGTGTCGAGAAACTCGGGTTCGTGTCGAGAATCTTTTCGGCCGGGGCTCACCTCGCCGTGGCGCTGTCGCTAAGCTGCCGTCGTTCCACTCACTTCCCAATTGGCACTGCCTGTGCTGGTGCTCGCCTCGGGAGTCATGGGCCGCGTGTGGCCCGGCGGATCGAGTCGAGAGCAGGTTGCATGAGAATCATCGTGGACGGGCAGGAGCAGAGAGTCCGGTGTTGCCGGACGCAGGCTGCAGGGCATCGCCTTCCCACCGGGCGAGCGGGGTCACGTCATCGCACAGCCTAGCGCTCGCCGAATCCGGCTCGTGGTCGCCGACGCCCAGCCAATTGTCCTGGCTGGCCTCGGCGCGCTGTTCAGCCGCGAGTCGGAGTTTCTCGTGCTGCAGCGTTGCTGCAACGGCCGAGAGGTCGTTCGCGCCGTGATTGCCCACCGCCCCGACGTCGTGCTGCTGGACCTCAACATCCCCCCCACGGGCGCCGCGGCCGTGGTGCGCACGGTAAGGGCGAAGGGCATCGGGGTCCGCACGGTTCTCCTGGCGGACCATCCGAACGGTGACCTCCCCGAGTGGGCCCAGCAGTTGGGCGTGGACGGCGTCGTCTTCAAGACGATGGAGCCACGGCTCGTGATCAGCCACGTCAGGGATGTATACGGCGGCAGGCGTCGGCTCGGCCCCAACGAGGCCGCCGGCGCCGGGCTGGCCGTCCCCGCCTGCCCGAGCGAGCCCAGCATCCTCACGCGGCGACAGCTCGAGGTGGCGCGAGCCGCCGTCAGCGGGTTGAGCAACAAGGAGCTGGCAATGCAGCTCGGCGTGGCGGAGGGGACGATCAAGAACCACCTGCACGCCATCTACGAGAGGCTGGGCCTGGAGGGCCGGATCTCGCTGCTGCTCTACCTCCGGGAAAACGCCCTGGCCGCTCCTGCCGCCGATGAGGCTTCGAGGGGAAACGGAAACGGCACGGCGAGCGCGATGCGCACGAAGGCCGTGTGAGGCCAGTCACCATGCCCGCCCGGGCGGCTGCCCGTAAGGAATCCGACAGCTGACCGGTGGCTACGCCTTGATTCCGGGCAACGTGGCGGCGGTGCCGCCCAGGATCGCGGTCCGATCGGCGTCGCTCAGGCCGGGGGTCTGGAGGATGAGGTCACGGCGGTCGTCGTCCACGGGTAGGGGAAGTCGGTGCCCACCAGGAGCTGCCCGGTGCCCACCTCGGCCACGAGGTGCCGGACGCCCTCCGGCCTGAAGACCATCGTGTCGTAGTAGATCTGCTTCAGGTACTCCGACGGGGCCTTCTTGATCGGCCCATGGGTCCCACCGGGGCAGAGGTCGGGACGGCTCCACCCGGGCAACCCGTGATGCCGCCGCGGGGCGCCGGCCGACGGCGCGGCGTATGATCCGGTGTCCCTGCCGGACACGCCACGCGGCAGGCCGGGGAGGCCGGGGTGGTCGGCATCGAGTTCACGACGTTCTCGCTCATCGGCCGGTGCGAGCGCACCGGTATGTTCGGCGTCGCCATCGCCACCAGCGAGATGGCCGTCGGCTCGCGCTGCATCCACGTCTCCCCGGGAGTCGGGGCCGTTGTCACCCAGGCCAGCACCAACCCCCGCCTCGGCCATCTCGGGTTGAATCTCCTGCGGGCCGGCTACTCGGCACCCCGGGCGCTGGCGGAGATCGCGGCGAGCGATCAGTTCGTCGAGCGGCGGCAGCTCGGGTGCCTGGACGTGAGCGGCCTGGCCGCCGCCCGCACGGGCGCCGAGAACAAGCCGTGGGCGGGCCACCGCGTCGAGCGGAACGTGGTCGTCACGGCCAACATGGTCGTCGGCGCCGGGGTCGCCGACGCGATGTTCACCACGTTCCAGAATGGCGCCGACCTCCCGCTGTGGGAGCGGCTGCTCGCCTCGCTGGAGGCGGGCAAGGCGGCCGGCGGCCAGCCCAACGGCGAGGTGTCCAGCGGGCTCTTCGTCGTGGACCGCGAGCCGTACGCGCTGGTCGACCTGCGGGTCGATCTGCACGCCGAGCCCATCACCGAGCTGCGCCGCCTGGCCGACGTGTACTTCCCGCTGGTGCCGTACTACAACCTGCGCCCGCGCGATCCGAACGTGCCGGCGGCGGCGGAGTGGCTGGCCGCGCAGCGACGGTCGGGCGGCTAGGCTGGGATCCCGCTCACCCGAGCATGACCACGGCCTGCGCCAGCGTGCGGACACGGGCGTACATCTTCATCGAGGTGTCGAGGCTGTAGGCATGGGCGGCGGCGTCGCCGCCCCAGCAGCACTCGCGCACGACCACGGTGTCGAGGTCCATGCTGAAGGCCTCGCGCACGCTGGTCTCCACACCGCGATTGGTGGCGCCGCCGCCGATCACGAGCGCGGTGCGGCCGAGCAGGCGGAGCAGTTCGGCGACGCCGGTGCCGTAGAAGGCGCTGGGGCGGCGCTTCAGGAAGACGTAGTCCTCCGGCCGGGGCGCGATCTCGTCGGGGAAGCCGGCCTCCGGCGTGCCCTCGACGCAGTTGGTCAGCGAGGGGACGCCGGTCTGGACGCTGAGGTCGGTCGGGAGCAGCACGACGTCGGCGCCGTCGGCCCGGCTGACCGGGGTGGTGTAGATGATCGGCAGCTGGCGCGCGCGGCAGGCGCCGATCAGCGTGACCCAGGCGTCGAGGACGGGTCGCATCGCCGCCCGCCGCGCGGGATCGGCCGGGGTCAGGGCCCGGCGGCAGGCGTCGTAGACGATCAGCGCGGCGCGGGCGGCGTCGATGCGGTCGGGCACGTGAGCCTCGCCGGACTACTTCATCCGGTCCTGGATCTTGGCGATGGCCGCGCGGGCGCAGTCGTCGTCGAACTGGCCGCCGGGGGCGCCGCTCACGCCGATGGCGCCGATGGCCTTGCCGCCCGCCATGATGGTCACGCCGCCGACGGCGTACGTCACGTTGGGCAGCGGGGTCGACGGCACCGAGGTGGCCGGGTTCTTGGCCATCCGTTCGGCCACGGCCTTCGTGCTGTCTTCCTTGCGCGCGAGCGTCAGCGAGGCCGCCGAGTACGCCTTGTAGAAGGCATTGTCGAGCGTGTGGATGGGCGCACCGTTGCCCCGCAGCATCGCCTGGCGCACGCCGTCGAGATCGACGACGACCGCGGTGACGGTGTAGCCCTTCTGCGCGCAGATCGCCACGGTGTCGCCGACCAGCTCGTTGGCGAGCGGTGCCGAGAGCTTCTGCGTGGTGATCAGCCCCTGCGCCGAAGCCGACGTCGTGGTGCCGAGCAGCGCGAACGCGAACAGGACGCCGGCCACCAACGCTCGTGACATTGATTCCTCCCTGTCGGATGTCGGGCTGAGTGGCTGTAGCGGGCACGCCCGCCGTCCATGCCCGCGCGGATCATACTCCAACGCGGGGTACCGGCGCGTCACTCCGGGACGAGCGAGGCGGCCGCCACGGCGTCGTCCAGCTCCAGGCCGAGGCCGGGGGCGGCCGGCGGGACCAGGAAGATCCCCTCCGGGGTCGCTTCCTCGCGCAGCGCGGGTCCCTTGAAGAGCCGGCTCTGGAACTCCAGCAGCGGGTTGTCGGCCATGAAGTACTCGATCCACTTCACGTTGGGCAACCCGGCGGCCAGATGGATGTGGACCATCTGCAGGTTCCACGGCGACACCGGCACGCTGGCGAGCGTGGCGAGCGCGTGGACACGGAGCCAGTCGGTGATGCCGCCGGTGACGGCCGCGTTGGGCTGGACGATGTCGACGGCGCCCTGGTCGATGAGCTGGCGGAACTCCGGCACGCCCACGTGCTGCTCGCCGCCGACGATGAAGGTGCGTCCCGCTCGCTGGCGGACCCGCACGTAGCCCGGGATGTCGTCGGGCGGCACCGGCTCCTCGAGCCAGTAGACGTCGTAGGGCTCCCAGCGCCGGAGCTGCTGGATGGCGGTGTCGACGTCCCAGGTGCCGTTGACGTCCACCATGAGCTTGACGTCCGGTCCGACGGCCTCCCGGACGTGCTTCACCCGCGCGGTCGCCTCGTCCACCGACACGAACGAGCCGCGGATCTTCAGCGCGGTGTGCCCCTGCTTGACGTAGGTGGCCGCCTTCACCGCGAGCTGGTCGGGCGGCAGCCCGTGGGCGCAGTTGGCGTACGTCGCCACCCGGGGGCGGTGGCCGCCGAGCAGCGTGGACACCGGGGCGTTCAGGAGCTTGCCCTTGATGTCCCACAGCGCGAAGTCGACCGCGGCCAGGGCGGCCCGCACGAGGCCGTCGCCCCCGCGACGGGGCACGGCCTGCTCGTGCATCCGCCGCCACAGGTCGGTGGTGAGCAGGGGATTCTCGCCCACGACCACGCTCTTCAGATTGCTGCGGATCAGGCTGGCGACGACGTCGCTGGTGGCGCTGCCGGCGCTGACGAAGCCCATCCCCTTCACGCCGGCATCCGTGTGGACCTCGACGATCTGGATGCCGCCGGGATCCGTCCGGGGCTCGCGCGCCGCGCTGTACCGCCGTACCGTCACGTCCGTGATCTTCAGGGGGCGACTCCCTTCATCGGCGAGGCGAGGGGTCCGCGAGCTATTGCTTGGCCGGGATCCCGGTCGACTGCCAGGACACGAACTCGAGGCCGGCCGGCCGCTTGGCCCAGATGGCGGTGAAGCGCAGCGGGACGGAGCGATCCTGGCCGGCCGAGGTCACCTCGTACACCGCGGTGCCGGTGATGATCGCCAGGCAGCCGTAGGTGCGCGTCTTCAGATCGGCGTTGGGCGTCATCTTGCGGTACTTCGTACGTCCCGAGCGCATGGCGTCGATGTAGGTGGCCTTGTTGTCGGTGGCGGCGGAGGAGTGGTTGTACGTGAGGTCGTTGCCGAACAGCTTCTCCATGGCGGCGAAGTCGTTGGTGGTCTGGGCCGCGTAGCGCGCGTTCTCGGCCTTCATCGCCTCGTCGGCGGTGACGGTCCCGCTGCAGTCCTGGGCGGAGGCAGCCCCGGCCGCGACGAGCCCCAGCATGGCGAGCAGCGCGAACAGCCGCAGGAATCGGGTTGTCATCGCCTTCTCCTCTTCGTTGAGCTCGTGCGATCCTCGACGTGGTGGCCGACGACAGCCCGGGCCCTCCTCGCGCCGGCTCCTGCTAGGTACAACGCGGCCGAATCGGCGGTCAAGCGGGAAGTTCCGGCGGCGGTCGATCCTGGGCCACACTGAGCCCGCCATGACAGCGGTCGAACGGGATGACGGTGGCACCGACGTCCGCGGACTCTGCGAGCCCCGCTTCGCGCCGGTGCGCCGGGCGTTCGCGGGGATCCTCGCGTCCGGCGCCGAGGTGGGCGCCGCCCTCGCCGTCCACGTCGACGGGCAGCTCGTCGTCGACCTGTGGGGTGGCCACGCCGACGCCGCGCGGACGCGCCCCTGGGAGCGCGACACGATCGTCAACCTCTACTCCGTCGGCAAGGCGGTCACGGCGGTCTGTGCCCTGCGCCTCGTCGAGGTTGGCCGGCTCGATCTCGAGGCGCCGGTGGCGCGGTACTGGCCCGAGTTCGCGCAGGCGGGCAAGGCGCGGGTCCTGGTGCGCCATCTTCTGACGCATCAGGCGGCGCTGCCGGCGGTCGCCCGGCCGCTGCCGGCCGACGCGTGGAATCAGTGGGACGTGATGACCGGGGCGCTGGCGGCGCAGGCGCCGTGGTGGGAGCCGGGCACCGGCCACGGGTATCACGTGAACACGCAGGGCTTCCTGGTCGGCGAGGTCGTGCGGCGCGTCACCGGCACCACGCTCGGCACCTACCTGCGGGAGAGCCTCGCCGGCCCTGCCGGCGTCGACTTCTTCCTCGGCGTCGGCGCTGAGCTCGAGGAGCGTTGCGCGGAGGTGGTGCCGCGGCCGGCGACTCCCGAGGACGAGGAGCTTCGGCGCCAGCTCAGCGTGGATCCGGAGCGCCTCAGCGGCCTGCCCCTGATGCGCGTCAACGCCTATCGCAATCCGCCGGAGCTGTCGGGGACGGGCGTCGTGAACACCCGGGCCTGGCGCGCGGCGGAGGTGCCGTCGACCAACGGGCACGGCCACGCGCGCGCGGTGGCGCGTCTCTTCTCCGCGCTCGCCACCGGCGGGGAGGTGGACGGCGCCCACGTACTCGCGCCGGAGATGATCGCTCGGGCGACGGCCCAGCAGGTGTACGGCGATGACGTCCTCCTGCAACGTCCCACGCGCTTCGGCCTCGGGTTCCAGCTGACGATGCGCGAGCGCCCGCTCGGTCCGGGCCCGCGCGCGTTCGGACACTTCGGCGCCGGCGGCTCCCTCGGGTTCGCGGATCCCGACGCGCGGGTCGCGTTCGGCTACGCAATGAACCAGGGCCGCGGCGGCTGGCAGCACAAGCACGTCCGCCACCTGATCGACCTCGTGTACGCCGCGCTCTAGCGCCTCACACCTCGAGCATCGACGAAGACTCCGTGGGGCGAGGCAAGGGTGGCGCCCGTCGGGTCGGACCCGGCCTCACCGAGGGGCGCCGGGCGTACGCCACCAGCTCCTCGACGAATTGCTCCGCGTACGGCGCCAGGAACCGCCGGGGGTCCCAGGCCAGACTCAACCACCGGCCGATCGGCACTCCGTCCTGGACGAGCGGCACGGCCCGAACGGCTCCGCGCGGAATCCGTACGTTGGACGGAACGATCGCGACGCCGTACGCCGCCTGGGCCAGGGCCACGAGCGTGGAGGGCGCCCCACTTTCCAGGAGCACGCGGGGCCGCAGGTGCGCGATCTGGCAGGCCGCGTCAAACCAGCCCCGCGAGGCGAAGTCGCGCCGCGGCAGGAGCAAGGGGATCTCGGCCAGCGCCGCGATCTCCAGCGTCGGGCCCCGGCCGAGGCGGCTCGACTTCGGGACGACGGCGAGGACGTAGAGTGGAGCCAGGAGCCGTCGGCGGAACCGCGCATCGGCGGAAGCCGTGAGCGCGAGGTGGACGTCGCCCCGCTCCAGGCGCGGGGCCAGCCGGATGCCGCCATCCTCGACGAGGTGGACCTCGACACCGGGGTGCCGTCGCCGGTAGCGGGCGAGGAACCCGGCCAGCAGGGTTTCCATGGCCTGCGGCGTGGCGCCCACTCGCAGCACGCCGGCCTGTCCGCCCTTGAGGGCCCGCGCCCGCTCGCCGAGCGACTCGGCATCCGTGAGCAAGCCACGGGCGCGTCGCAGCAGATCCTCGCCCTCGGCGGTGAGCTGGACGCGCCGGCCGAGACGGTCGAAGAGCTGGACGTCGAGCGCGGCCTCGAGGGCGCCGATCTGACGTGACAGCGCCGGTTGACTGAGATTCAGCCGGGCGGCGGCCCGGGCGAAGCCGCCGGCGTCGACGATGGTCACGAAGGCGCGGAGGTGTCGGAGGTCCATCCCTTGATGCACTCTGCGCATAGATTACAGGAGCAAAAACTCATTGGACGCATGACGACCGCGCCCCTAGCCTGCCGGGCAGGAGGGTGTCATGAACTTCAAGGCCGTCCTGCTGGGTCTCGTGGGCGCCGTCGCCCTCGCGCTGCCGGTCGCCGCCCAGTCCCCGAAGCTGGGCAAGGTCACGTTCCCCACCTCCTGCGATCCCCGGGTGCAGGCCTCCTTCGAGCGGGGCGTGGCGATGCTGCACTCCTACTGGTTCACGGAGGCGCGCAAGGTGTTCGACGCGGTCGTCGAGCAGGACCCCGGCTGCGCGATGGGGTACTGGGGGCTGGCCGTCAACTATCTCGGCAACTCCCTGGCGTCGGCGCCGTCGCCGAACGACGTCGCGGCCGCGGTGGCCGGGCTCGACAAGGCGCGGGCGATCGGGGCCCGGACCCCGCGCGAGCGCGACTGGATCGAGGCGATCGGCGTCTACTATCGCGATGCCGACCGGGTGCCGCTGGGCGACCGGCTGGCGGCCTACACCCAGGCGATGGAGCGGATGACGCAACGCTACCCCGACGACTTCGAGGCATGGGCGTACTACGCGCTGACCCTGCAGGCCTCGGCGCCGCGGAACGACAAGACGTACGGCAACCAGCTCAAGTCCGCGGAGATCCTGGAACGCCTGGTCAAGCAGAGCCCCGAGCACCCCGGCGTGGCGCACTACCTGATCCACGCCTACGACTATCCGCCGCTGGCCGCCAAGGGCATCGCCATCGCGAAGCAGTACGCGCGGATCGCGCCGGCCGCCCCGCACGCCCGTCACATGCCATCCCACATCTATTCGATGGTGGGGATGTGGGAGGAGTCGATCGTCTCCAACCGCGCCGCGCTCGAGGTCCAGCCCGACTACCACCACGCCACCGACTTCATCGTCTACGCTCACCTGCAGCTGGGCCAGGACGCCGCGGCGAAGGCGCTGGTCGATCAGGTCGCGGCGCTCCCGCGCCGCGAGTACCCGATCCTCGCGAACTTCACCGCCGTGGCCGTGGTCCCGGCGCGCTACGCGCTCGAGCGCGCCGACTGGGCGGGGGCGGCCGCGCTACCGGTCGTCTCGACCGGCCGGGCCATGGCCGACGCGCTCGTCCGGTTCGCCCGGGGCCTCGGCATGGCGCGCGGGGGCGATCTGGCCGGCGCGCGGCGCGAGGTCCAGGCCTTGCAGGACCTGCACGGCGCGCTCGAGAAGTCGAGTCAGTCGTACTGGGCCGAGCGCACCGAGGAGCAGATCCGGGCAGTGTCGGCGTGGGTTGCCTACGCGGAGGGGGCGCGCGAGCAGGCCACCAAGCTCATGCGGGCGGCCGCCGACGCCGAGGACGCCAGCATCAAGCACGTGGCGATGGAGAATCGTCTCTATCCGATGCGCGAGCTCCTCGGCGAGCTCCTCCTCCAGGTCGGGCAGCCGGCGGCGGCGCTGGCCGAGTTCGAGACCTCGCTCAGGGAGAACCCGAACCGGTATCGGGCGCTGGCCGGCGCCGCCCGGGCCGCCGAGGCGGCCGGCGACCGGCCGCGGGCGGTGTCGTACTTCGAGAAGCTCATCGGCCTGTCCGGCAAGGCCGATACCGCGCGGCCGGAAGTCGCCCACGCGCGCTCGTTCCTCGGGCGGCGTTGACGCGCGCGACGTCTACTCCGCCGCCTCGATCCGCCGGCCGCCACGCATGAGGGAGGCGGCCAGGGCCACCGTCATCAGGCCGAAGCAGACGGCGTAGGTGGCGCTCATGGCCGCCACGAAGGCGTCGGGCGCCTCAGGACTCGGGGTGGCGTCGGGGATGCCGGAGTAGTAGCGGAACATCTGGGTGAGGAGGGCGCCGCCCAGCGAGATCCCGATGAGCGAGCCCAGGCCGAACATCATCTGCACGAGGCCGGTGGCGAATCCGCGGTAGGCCCGCGGCACCGAGCCGATGATCGCCGTCTGGTTGGGGGTGTTGAAGAAGCCCTGGCCGACCCCCGTACAGGCCAGCAGCAGCGCGGGCAGGAGCCAGTGCGAGTCGACCTTCAGGCTGACGCCGATGGCGAAGGCGGCCATGATCATGGCCAGGCCGATGGTGGCCGGGATGCGCGGGCCGACGCGATCGGTCAGGTGGCCGGCGAGGACGGCCAGGCTGATCGTCAGGATCGGTGCTGACAGGAAGAGCAGCCCCATGAACGACGGCGAGCGGTGGAGCACGTCCTGGAGGTAGAAGGGCAGCAGGAAGGTGAGCACGCTGCTGGTCGTCGCGAACACGAGCAGGCTGAGGACGCTGAAGGCGAACATGCGGATCCTGAACAGCGCGAGGTTCACCACGGGATTGACGGTGCGCCGCTCGTGGACGAGGAAGCCACCGAGGCCGATAACGAAGACGGCGAGCATGACGCCGCTCGACCCGGCCCCGAGCGCCACCGCGCTGCGCCGGTCCACGACCAGCGTGAGCATCACGGTGAGCACGACGAGCAAGGCGGCGCCGACGTAGTCGACGGCGGGCGGCCGCTCCGACGCCGACGCCGACGGCCGGCGGCCGCGGGCGCGGAGGACGGTCAGCACGGTCCCGGCCGCGCCGATCGGCACCAGCAGGAAGAAGATCCAGCGCCAGCTCAGCAGGTCGATGACCAGACCGCCCAGCGGCGGTCCGAGCAGCAGTCCGCCGTGGTACGACATCGTCATGAACCCGTTGGCGCGCCCCTCGGCGCCCTCCGGCATCGCCTCCATGGCCAGCACGCGCGTGGCCGAGGCGATCATGGCGGCGCCGACACCCTGCACGAGGCGGAAGGCGATGAGCCAGCCCACGCCGGGTGCCATCCCGCACAGCACCGAGCTGACCGTCATGACGACGAAGCCGGTGCCGTAGATGGCGTAGCGCCCGTGGATGTCGCCGAGCCGGCCGAAGACGACCGACAGCGAGATGCCGGCGAGCTGGTAGGCGATGAGCGCCCACGAGACGGCCAGGATGTCGGCGTCGAGCGCGGCAGCGATCGTGGGCAGCGAGACGATGAAGATCCGCGTGGCGACGCCGGAGATGAACTGCCCCATCATCGCGTTGGCGAGGAGCAGTCGATCGGTGTGCTTGGCCATCCTCCCGGAGTCGGCTCTCCCTCAGCGAGGCCCGAGGTCGCGGTCGGCGTCGGCCAGCAGCCCCTCGAAGGCCGGCGGCACCTCGATCACGCGGCCGACGACGCCGGGGCTGTAGCCCTGCAGCCAGTAGCTGTTGGTCGGATGCCCGCCGCCGGCCACGACGATCACGAAGTTGTCGGGCCCGGCTGTGATCGGCCACGGGTCGAGCGTGACACTGTCGCGCACGACCTTGCTGGCGTCGATCTCCAGCCAGGCCGGGCAGCCGGCCCGCCGCAGGTGCTCGAGCGGGATGCGCGAGTGCTCGAAGAAGAACTCGCGCATCGAGGCCTTCGTCCAGCCGAGGCCGGCCATCACCTGGGCCACCACGCCGGGCATCATCAGAATGCCCGGCGTGCCCCGCTCGTAGCCGGCGAGGCCGGGCATGTTGGGCACGCGCATGAAGTCGGCCATGCGGTGCATGCCCTGCAGCGCGTCCTCCTCCGGCGTCTCCTTCTTGGCGCCGCGCCGCCGGATGTTGGTGGCCCCGTTGGCGAAGGCGAGCGAGATCGAGCTGGTGCCGGGCGCGAAGCCGTGGCGCTCGGTGGCGTGGGGCGCCCAGCCCACCGGCAGGTTGGCCTCGTCCTCGGCGAAGACCACGTTCGTGTAGCGCACGCCCCCGTAGTTGGCCATGGTGCCGATGCCGGGCAGGGCGCCGCCGAGATTCTGCTGCAGCAGGCGCAGCGCGCGACCGATGCTGGCGCCCGCCGGCCGCTGCGGATCCGGCCCCAGGCAGCCGAAGCCCGCGTTGAGGCGGATCTGGCCGCCGATCGGCCCGTTGACGATCACCACCGGGAACGCGCTGCCGGAGGCGGCCTGCAGCTGCTCACTGCCCGATTCGGGGTCGAGGAAGGCCTCGACCGCGGCGATCAGCACCGGCAGGTACTCGGGCCGGCCGCCTGCCATGGCCAGCGCGATCGCGCAGGACTCGACGGTGGTCACGCCGCCGCGCGGTGGAAAGGCGCCGATCGGCCGGCGGCGGGGCTGCGCGGTGCCGGCGAGGATCCAGTCGACGCGCTCCCGCGTCGGGGGCCACAGCGGCAGGCCGTCGCCCCAGCGGTTGGTCGAGCATCAGGTGATTGGCGCGCGCGTAGGCGTCCTCCACGCTCGCGCCCTCCACGCGCACCATCGGCGGCTCGCCGGCGGCGTCGCCCGCGAAGGCCGAGCGCCAGCGCGTGAGGCCGTCGTAGAACTCCTGCTTGCGGGTCTCCACCGGCGAGATGTCGCTGCCCGGCAGGAACATCGCGATGGGAAACGTCACCATCGACGTGTCGGGAGCCAGGCCCAGTCCGGCCACGGCATTCGTCGTCACCCCGACGAAGTCCGTGCGGGTCAGCGTGACCGTGGGGATTCCCAGTGCTTCGAGCCTGGCGGCCGCCCGGCCGCACGCCGTTGCGCAGGACCCTCAGGCAGCGTTGCCGATGATGACGGCGTCGACGCCGCTCTGCTTGACCAGCGCCGCCGTCTCCTCGGAGCCGATGACGGCGTTGCCCTGGGGAAAGGCGTCGATCGGCAGCACCTCGACGCCCGGGAAGTCCGCCTCGATCAGGGCCTTGAGCTGGGCAGCATGCGGTAGGCCTGCCACTGCTCGTTGCTGACGAACCCGATCCGCTTGCCGGCGAGGCCGTCGAGGCGCGGCGCGTGCGGCTGCGTGACGGCGATGGCGCCGGACGGATCGTGGAACTCGAGGGTGATCATGGGACGGCCTCCTGGCGACGTCATGCGTTCGCGTCGAGTATACGGGACGGGGGACTAGCGTGGTCGCGAGGCGACGGCCAGCTCGGCCGGCCGGCGCCGACAGACGTCCAGCGCCGTGGCCGCCAGCACGCGCGTGACCGTCTCCATCTCGCTGACGAGCACGCAGGCGTCGTCCTCGTCGGCGTTGCCGCGGATGGTCGCCGGGCCGTACAGCAGGCAGGGGATGCCGGCCTTCCACAGGTGGCAGGTGTCGTCGGCGCTGTACGAGTGCGGCAGCACGGTGCCGATCGCCTTCGGCGCTTGACCGGTGACCGCGCGATAGCTCCGCGCCACCGCCTGCACGATCGGCGCATCGACCGGCATGTCGAACGGGTCCATCACGAGGCGCCGCCGGCCCTTGAAGGATGCCGGCGGCGGGATCTCGATCTCGTACCGCAGCGCCGGATCGCGCGCGACGAGCGGGTCGAGGACGCGGCGGATGTCGGCGACGATACCGTCGACCGTCTGGCCTGGCAGGAAGTGGACGTCGACGATGATCGTGCAGATATCGGGGACGTAGGGCGGTTCCACCAGCACGTAGTCGGCGCCCCGCCCGCCCAGGATGCCGCCGACGTTGAGGCGGGGGAACGCCGGCAGGTCAGGGCGGGGG
This sequence comes from uncultured Candidatus Rokubacteria bacterium, assembly GCA_963827505.1. Taxonomy (GTDB): domain Bacteria; phylum Methylomirabilota; class Methylomirabilia; order Rokubacteriales; family CSP1-6; genus AR5. Next base: position 2,021,951 of record CAWHBD010000003.1, read on the forward strand.
GTGTGGCGGAACTGCACGTGCCGCAGCGCCTCGATGACGGTGGTCATCGTGTGGACCGCGTTCACAGTGCCCTCGAGGCGGCCGATGTGGCCCGTCACCCCGTGCGTGTGGATGGCCATGTGGACGATGCCGGAGTGCACGGTGACGAGGTTGTCGGCGCCGAAGGGCTCGGCGACGACGGCGGCGTCGGTCCGGAGCCCGCTCTCCATGAGGTAGTGGGTGCCCTCGCCGCCCTGCGTCTCGCCGGCCACGCAGGCGACGACGAGGTCGCCCGGCAGCCGCACCCCTGATCGGCGGACGGCCTCGGCGGCCATGATGATGCTGGCCAGGCCGCCCTTCATGTTCTGCACGCCGTGGCCGTACAGACGATCGCCCTCGAGGACGGGCGTCCACGGATCGCGCCGCCACCGGCGCGTGAGCGCGTTGATGTCGGTGTGGCCGTTGAGCATGAGACTGGCCCCGCCGCCGGTGCCGCGCAGGGTGGCGATGGTCTGCAGCCGGCCGGGCTCGATCTCCTGGAGATCGACCTCGTAGCCCCGCGGACGGAAGAAGTCGGCCAGGAAGCGCGCGACCGCCGTCTCCTCGGTCTTGAAGCTGGGGATGCGGATGAGGGCGCTGGCCAAGTCGATCAGCTCGTGCCGATCGACCTCACCTTGGCCTGTCATGGGATCCTCCTGTCAGGGGCTCGACGCGGTGGCCCGCAGCATAGGACGTCCGGACCGCGCTGCCAAGACGGCCGGCCGTTGGCGCCCCGCGCTCCAGACCTTGACAACGCGGCGCCCGCGCCGGATCTTGACTCGCGACAGGCACCCAACCGATGCGCCCGGGCGGAACGCGCGGCCGGCGACCCGCCGCGACCAGGAGACCTCGACGATGAGCAGCACCGCGACGTTCGGACGTTATGCCGAGCTGCCCGTCGACCAGATGACGCCCGAGCAACGAGAAGGCTACCGCTTCCTCGTCGACGGTCCGCGGGGACGGCTGCCCGGCCCCTACAAGGTCTGGGTGCACAATCCCCGGCTCGTCCGCGCCGCCGATCCGCTGGGACAACACTTCACGCCCGGCCAGTCGTCGTTGACGGAACGCGAGCGGGAGATCGCCGTGATCGTCATGACCAGCCGGTGGCACTCGGCCTATCCCACCGCCGCCCACGAGAAGCGCGGCAAGGAGGTCGGCCTGCCGGCGGCCGCGGTGGAGGCGATGATCGCGGGCCGGCCCACCTCGTTTCCGGACCCGCGAGAGCAGGTCGTCTACGAGATGGCGGTCACCCTGGCCGGGGGCCGGCTGGTCGCCCAGGGGCTGTACGATCGCGCGGTCGAGGCGCTCGGGCATGAGCGCATCACCGACGTCATCGTGCTGATGGGCTACTACACGGCTGTCTCGCTCACGATGAACTTCTATGACGTGGCCGCCGGAACTCCCGGCCTGGCCCGGTGAGGCCCGCCCGATGACCCCTCTGAAGATCACGCCCCTGCATCCTGCGCTCGGCGCCGAGGTCGCCGGCGTCGATCTCGCCGCGCCGATCGACGCGCCCACGCGCGAGGCGCTGTCGCACGCGCTGGCCGACCATCTGGCGCTCGTGTTTCGTGAGCAATCGCTGACGCCGGCCCAGTATCTCGCCGCCGCCGTCGGTGTTCGGCCCGCCGATGGAGCAGCACTACTCGCAGCACAACATGCCGGACTTCCCGCTGATCGGGCTGATCTGGCACCGGAACGGACAGCGCCCGGCCGAACTGTGGCACACCGACCACACCAACCGCGAGCGCCCGCCGGCCGCGACCATCCTGTACGGCGTCGAGATCCCCCCGGCCGGCGGCGGCACCAGCGTGGCAAGCATGCGCGCGGCCTACACGGCGCTGCCGGAGGAGGAGCGCCGGCAGCTCGACGGGCTCACCACGTTCAACAGCCTGGACAGCGGCCGTACCGACACCCGCCCGGAGGACGAGGACAAGTACGGCAAGCCGATCGAGCATCCGATGGTCCGCACCCATCCGGTGCACGGCTCGCGGGCGGTGTACTTCCACATCTCCAAGGCCACCCACATCGACGGCATGACCGCCGAGGCCAGCCGGGCGTACATGGCCGATCTGCTCGACCGGATGATCCGTCCGGAGATCGTCTATCACCACGCCTGGCGCAGGGGTGACGTGCTGGTCATCGACAACCGCGCGACCATGCATCGCGCGCACGGCGACTACGACCGCAGCCAGAGCCGGGTCCTGTGGCGCATCATCGTGGAGGGTGATCGCCCGCGGCTCGTGTGACCTCGGCCCGCCCCGACTGAGGCCGGGGGCCGGTGTCGCGTGCGATACTTCGCCGCATGGAGCGGATCGGTGTCGCCTTCAGTGGGGGCCTGACGCCCGCCGAGATCGTCGAGTGCGTGCGGCTCGCCGAGGAGCTCGGCTATGAATCCGCGTGGGTGGCGGAGGGGCACGGTGGTGACCAGTTCGCCATCCTCGGCGCCTGCGCCGTGGCAACGAGCCGGATCCGGCTCGGGACGAGCATCTCGAGCGTGTTCGTGCGCAGCGCCCCCACCATCGGCATGGCCGCGGCGACCATCGATCAGCTCTCGGGGGGCCGGTTCATCCTGGGGCTGGGCTCGAGCCACCGGGTGCAGGTGGAGCCCGAGCACGGCATCGCGTTCGTGCAGCCGACGGCCCGGCTGCGCGACACGATCGCGATCGTCCGTGCGCTGGTCCGCGACGGCGTCGTCTCGCATCGCGGCGAGGTCGTGACGATCGAGCGGTTCGACCTGTGGTTTCCCCCGCAGCGCCCGGGGATTCCCATCTATGTGGCGGCGCTGTTCCCACGGTTGCTCGAGATCGCAGGCGAGCTGGCCGAGGGCGTGCTGCTGACGTGGCCGACCCCGACCACGATCGCGCGCGCCGTCGACCACGTGGCGATCGGGGCGCGCCGGGTGGGGCGGTCGGCGGTGGACGTGGCCTCACTGATCCCGTGCGCCGTGGCGGAGACTGCGGCCGCGGCGCGCGACGTGATGCGGCCGGCGGTCGGTCTCTACGCCGGGTTCTTTCCCCGCTACAACCGGCTGCTGGCCGAGGCGGGCTTCGCGGACGCCGTCGGCGCCATCAAGGCCGCCTTCGATCTCGGCGGTCGAGAGGCGGCGGCCAAGGTCGTGCCGGACGCGCTGATCGACGCGGTCGCGCTCGCCGGCACCCCCGATACGTGCCGCGAGCGCCTGGCGGCGTATCGGAAGGCCGGGCTCGCGCTGCCCATCGTGAGCCCCCGCGTGTCCGGCCGGGATGCCCAGCCGATGGCGATGGCGGCGATCCGGGCCTGCGCGCCCTGAGCGGCGGCCGCGACGCCGCGGACGGGATCGCTCAGGATCTCAGGTCGGCTGGACCCTGACCTGGCGGGGGAGTGTGAGCGCCACGAGGATGCCCAGGAAATTGCCGCCGGCGGCGATCAGGACCGCCAGCCCATAGCCCTGGGTCAGGTCGAACAGGCGGCCGGCGGTGATCGGCAGGACGATGGCGGCGGTGCACCACGCCAGGTAGATCCGGCTGGCCATCCGGCCGTACAGCGCGCGCCGCCAGTAGACGGCCACCGCGGCGGCCGTGAGGCCGGAGATCACCCCGTAGCCCAGGCCGACGAGCGTGAGGGCCAGGACCGCCACGCCGGGACCGGGCCAGAGCGTCAGCGTCACGTTGCCCGCCAGCGCGACGGCGTGGGCGCCCGCGGCCACGGCGGGAATGCTGAGCCAGTCGACCATCCAGCCGCCGCCCAGGCGCGCGGCGGCGATGCTTCCGGCGATGAACGTGGTGCCGTAGACGGCCACCGAGGTCGCCCCGCCGTACGCCGTGATGATCCCGGCGGCCTGACTGAGCACCATCAGCCCCGCCGAGGCGGCCAGGAAGAAGACGAGCCACAGGCGCCAGAACACGGACCGGCGTCGCTCGTCCTCGTCCAGCGCGACGGCGGCGGTCGAGGCCGCCAGCGTCACCCGGGAGCGTGCGATCAGCCACGCGCTGCTCGATCCGGTGACGGCCAGGACGGTGGCGAGGCCTCCGAGGGTGGCGCGCACGCCGAACTCGCGCAAGGACCACCCGAAGAGCGGTGCGGCGAGCATCGCGCCGAGCGGATAGAGACTGACGACGTAGCCGTTCACCAGGCCGTAGTGGCGCGTCACCGCCAGGTTCACGGTCTGCTGCGCCAGGATGTAGGCGGCGCCGCCGCCGGCGCCGAAGAGCACGCCGTAGCCGATGGCCAGCTGCGCCAGCCCGCCCGCCGTGGCCGCCGTGGCGATGCCCAGCGTGCTCACGACCGCGCAGCCGAGCACCAGGATCGGGGTCGAGGCGAGGCCGAAGGCGTAGGGAACCAGGTTCATGCCGGCGCCGAATCCGGCCGAGGCCACGGCGAAGACGAGCGCGAGGTCGCCGCGGCTCAGACCGAGGAGCGTCTCCAACGGCTTGAGGAACACGCTGAACGCGTAGAGCGAGCCGAGCGGCACGTTGAGCGCCGTGGCGGCGGCGACGGTACGCCACGGGCTCGGCCGGAGGTCGGCATCAGTCACGATCCCGTGGGAGTCGCGATCAAAACCCCGCGACGTACGGCAGCTTCCGGGCCGTCGCCTCGATCTGCCCCCGCCTCCAGCAGCACCGCCGTCGAGTCCCACGTCCCGTTGACGAGCTGGTTGCGCGGGCCGTCCGGTACCGTGGCCTTGATCACGCGGTCGCCGAAGCGCACCTCCTGCTTGTCCACGTCCACCGTCACCGGCTCCTGCGGCGACGCGCCCGATGGCCTTCTGCAGCCACTCGAGGTCCTCCTGGGAGGCGCGCAGGCAGGGGATGCCCAGCATCACGCAGTTGCCGAAGAAGATCTCGCCGAAGGAGCCGCCGACGATCGCGCTGATGCCCCAGCGCATCAGCGCCTGCGGGCGCGTGCTCGCGCGAGGAGCCGCAGCCGAAGTTCTGGCCGACGACCAGGACGGAGGCGCCCTGGTACGCGGGCATGGTTGAACGGGTGCTCGGGGTTCTGCTTGCGGGCGTCCTCGAAGGCGTGCTCGCCCATGCCCTCGAAGGTGACGGTCTTGAGGAACCGCGCGGGGATGATGCGGTCGGTGTCGATGTCGTTGCCGGTGACGGGAATGCCCCGGCCCGTGATCTGGCGGCGCTTGAAGTCGGTCGTGGTCATCTCAGGATCTCCCTCACGTCGGTGACGGCGCCGGTGATCGCGGCGGCCGCGACCATGGCCGGGCTCATCAGGAGGGTGCGGCCGGTGGGGCTGCCCTGGCGGCCGATGAAGTTGCGGTTGCTGGAGGAGGCGCTCATCTCCCGGCCCTGGAGCTTGTCGTCGTTCATGCCCAGGCACATCGAGCAGCCGGCCTTGCGCCACTCGAAGCCGGCCTGCCTGGAAGATCTCGTGCAGCCCTTCGGCCTCGGCGGCCTTGGCCACCTGCTGCGAGCCCGGCACGATCAGCGCGCGCACGTCGCCTGGCCACCTTGCCCTTCCTGGCCACCTCGGCGGCGATGCGCAGGTCGGACAGGCGGCCGTTGGTGCAGGAGCCGACGAAGGCCACGTCGATCTTGGCGCCCTTGATCGGCTGGCCCGGCTCGAAGCCCATGTGGGCGAGCGCCTCGCGGTAGGTCGGCCGCTCCGCCTCGGGCGCCGACTCCGGCGCGGGAATGCGCTCGGCCACGCCGACCGACATGCCCGGGGTTGATGCCCCAGGTCACCACCGGCTCGATGCGCGCGGCCGTCGAGCGCGCTCGACGTCGTCGAAGCGCGGCGCCCGGCTCGGTGGCGATGCGTCTTCCACCACGCCACCGCCCGGTCGAACGCCGCGCCCTGGGGGGCGTACGGGCGCCCGCGGAGGTAGTCGATCGTGGTCGCGTCGGGGTTGACGTAGCCGAAGCGGGCCCCGCCCTCGATCGACATGTTGCAGAGGGTGAGGCGCTCCTCCATCGTCATGCGCTCGATGGCCGTCGCCGGCGTACTCGTAGGCGTAGCCCACGCCGCCCTTCACGCCGAGCTGGCTGATGATGGCCAGGATCACGTCCTTGGCGTAGACGCCCCGGGCGCAGCGCGCCGTCGACCCGCACCTGGCGGAGCTTGGGCTTGGCCATGGCCAGGCACTGGGTGGCGAGGACGTCGCGCACCTGGGTGGTGCCGATGCCGAAGGCGATGGCGCCGACGGCGCCGTGGGTCGACGGTGTGGCTGTCGCCGCACGCGATGGTCATGCCCGGCTGGGTCAGGCCCAGCTCCGGCCCGATCACGTGGACGATGCCCTGCTGGCCGGTGTCCATGTCGAAGAGCGTGCACGCCGAAGTCCTTCATGTTGCGGTACATGTGCGCGGCCATCTCCTCGGCCATCGGGATCGGCGTAGGGGCGCGCCTGATCGGTCGTGGGGATGATGTGGTCGAGCGTGCCGAAGGTGCGCTCGGGCATCCGCACCTTGAGCTTGGCGTCCTTCAGCATCTGGAAGGCCTGCGGGCGTGGTCACCTCGTGGATCAGGTGGAGGCCGATCAGGAGCTGGGTCTGGCCGGACGGCAGCGTCCGGACCGTGTGCGCGTCCCACACCTTGTCGAGCAGCGTGCGTGCCATGGAACTCCTCCTGCGCGCCGAAGCGGCCGGCGCGAGGGCGTATCGTGCCCCAGCCCCACCGTGTAGTCCAGTGATACGTTGTCGCCTGAATGTTAAGCTCCACTTCATGATCGACGCCGCCCTGTTCCCCGCGCTGGAGACGCTGCTGGCGGTGGCCCGCACGGGCTCGGTGGGAGCGGCGGCGCGCCAGCGCCACATCACGTCCTCGGCGGTGAGCCAGCAGATCCGCCGGCTCGAGACGCACCTCGGCATCAAGCTGCTCGAGCGCGCCGGCCGGGGCGTGCGGCTGACCGCGGCCGGCGAGGCGGCGCTGCCGGTGGTGCGCGAGCTGTGGAGCGGGGCGGAGGCCGCGTTCGGCCAGCTCGCCGAGCTGGCCGGCCGGCCCGCCACCACGCTGCGGGTGGCGGCCAGCGACTACCTCGGCAAGGGGCTGCTGGCCCCCGTGCTCCGCGATCTGCTCGACGAGGATCCGCCGGTGCGCTTCGAGCTCGTCACCACGCACTCGACCGCCAGCGTGCGGCTGGTGGCCAGCGGCGACGTCGACCTCGCCGTCGTCACCGGCCAGGAGACGCCGCGCGGCCTCGAGGAACGCCACCTGTTCGACCAGCCGTTCGTGTGGGTGGGGCCGCGGCGGCGCGATCGCGTGCCCCTGACCGAGCGGCTGCGCCGCGAGCCCATCCTGCGCCTGGCCGCCGAGAGCCGCGGCCGCGCGCTGCTCGATCAGTACCTCGCCGACGAGCGCATCCGTCCGGTCTCCACCATCGACGTGCCGAGCGTCTCTCTGCTGCTCTCCTACGTGTCGGGCGGCCTCGGCGTGGGGCTGGTGCCGGCCCTCGCCCTGGCCGAGGTCCCCGCCGACCGCATCGTGAGCGAGCCGGCCCGGGTGCCCGCGCTGCCCGTCACCCTGGTGTGGCGAGTCGCTGCTCGCCGCCCGCCGGCGCTGGTCCGTCTGGCCGCGCTCCTGGCGACGGCCGGCGCGCGGGTGGGCGCGCGCCTCGCCCGGCGCGGCCGGAAGGGGCGAAGCGAGTCTTGACAGGCCGCGTCACGGTCACGCACAGTGGCGGCTCACGACCCCACGGGAGGAACGCCATGCGCTCACGCTTCGCTGTCGTCTCGCTGCTCGTCGCCGTGCTCGCGGTGTCACTGCTCGCTCCGCGGGCCGTGGCCCAGAACGCCCTCGTCATCAGCATCTGGGGCGGCAACTGGAAGGACACGGTCGAGAAGGTCGTCGGCAAGGCCTTCACCGCGAAGACCGGCATCCCCGTGGAATACGAGGTGGGCGGCACCATCGACCGCCTGGCCAAGGCGCGCGTGGCCAAGGGCAACCCGCTCGTCGACCTGAACTTCACCACGACGCACGTGGCGCGCCTCTACATCTCCGACGGCCTCTACGACAAGCTCGACATGGCCAAGCTGCCCAGCAGCAAGGAGATCGCCAAGGAGGCGTTCCGCAGCGAGTATCACGTGGGCTCGTGGGCCTACGTCTACACGATCGTCTACCGGCCCGACCTCGTGAAGGAGGACATCACGAAGTGGTCGGATCTCTGGAAGCCGTCGCTCAAGGGCAAGATCGCCATGCCGGACTTCGACCCCTCCCACATCATCACCATCGCGGCGCTGATGGAGGGCGGCAACGAGGTGAACTGGCAGAAGGGTGAGGCCAAGCCTCAAGCAGCTGAAGGACTCGGTGGCGGCGTTCTACTCGACCGACGCCCAGAGCCAGGACCTCATGAAGACGGGCCAGGGGCCGGTGCAGGTGATGCTGTCGGTCAACGCCTATCACCTGCAGGAGCAGGGCATCGCGGTCAAGGTCGTGCAGCCGACCGACTACCCGGGCATCGTCGGCATCGACACCATGGCCGTCATGGCGGGCACCAAGAAGGCGGACGCCGCCCACCAGTTCATCAACCTGGCCCTGTCCAAGGAGATCCAGAGCGAGCTGGTCAAGGCGCTGCGGGCGGGGCCGGTCAACGCGGGGGCGGCGGTGCCGGCCAACCTCAGGGGCCAGCCGGGCATCTTCCTGAGCGCGGCGGAGTGGAAGGACCGCGGCTACATCATGAACGACGAGGCCCGGGCCAAGAACCTGCCGGGCTGGCGGGAGTGGTTCACGGCGAACATCGTCAAGAAGTGAAGCTGCTGCTGCCGGCGGCGGTCGTCCTCGCCGTCTTCGCGGCGGCGCTGGCGGCCCTGTTCCGGTGGAGCGTGCTCGAGTTCGTCCCCGGCTCGCTGCAGACGGGGGGCCTCACGCTGGCCAACTTCCGGGCCGCGCTGGCCCCCCAGTACCTCGGCGCCATCCGGGACACGGTGGTGCTGAGCGCGCTCACCACCGTGCTCACGCTCGTGTGCGCCTATCCGGTGGCCTACGCGCTGGCGCGGACGCCGTCGCGGCGCGTGCGGTCCGCTGCTCCTCGTCCTCACCCTGGCCCCGTTCTTCACGGGCGCCATCGTGCGCACCTACGCCTGGGTGCTCGTGCTCGGCAACACCGTGGTCACGTGGCCGGTGCCGATGCTGTTCACCGAGCGCGGCGTGCTGGTCGGCCTCGTCCACTTCTCGATGCCCACCATGATCCTGATCGTCGCCGCCGCGCTCAGCCACATCGACCCTGCCTACGAGCGGGCGGCGGCCAGCCTGGGGGCCTCGCCGGCGCGGGTGTTCTGGCGCGTCACGCTGCCGCTGTCGATGCCGGGCGTCGTGTCGGGCGGCCTCATCGTCTTCGCATGGACGCTGTCGGCGTTCCCCACGCCGGAGCTGCTCGGCGGCGGCAAGGTGAAGATGATCGCCAACGTCGTGCGGGATCTGGGACTGGACTCGTTCAACTGGCCCGGCGCCGCCGCCTTCGCCATGCTGGCGCTGGCGCTCACGCTGGCCCTGCTCGCCGCGGTGGGGCGGCTGTCGGCCGGGCGCGCGCCGTGAGCCTGCGGCTCGTCGTCGCCGCGCTGCTGGCGTTCATGACCCTGCCGACCGTGGTGGTGATGGCGGTGTCGTTCAACCCGACGGCGATCCTGTCGTTTCCTCCGGCCGGGTTCTCGTTCCGCTGGTACACAACGTGCTGACCTATCCCCAGTTCCAGCGGGCAGCGCTGAACAGTCTCCTCGTCACCGCCGCCGCCGTCGGCCTGGCTCTGCCCGTCGGAACCCTGGCCGCGCTGGCGCTCGAGCGCGGCCGGCTGCGGGGCCGCGCGGTGTGGGCGGCGATACTGCTGTCACCGCTGGTCGTGCCCGGCGTGGCGGCCGGGCTCGGCTTCCTGATCCTGGCCGCCGCGCTCGGTCTGCTGCGCAGCCGCAGCATCCTCATCGCGGCCCACGTGGCTCTCGTGCTGCCGTTCGTCGTCCGGTCGGTGTGGGTGAGCGTGCGCAACCTCGACCCCGCCCTGGAGCGGGCGGCGGCGAGCCTGGGGGCCACGCCGTGGCGCGTCTTCCGCCGGGTGACGCTGCCGCTCCTGCGGCCGGGGATCTTCGCCGGGCTGCTGTTCGCGGTCGTGGTCTCGCTGAACGAGTTCGTCGTCTCGCTGTTCATCTCCAACCGCGTGACCGAGATCCTGCCGGTGGCGATGTTCACCTACGTCGTGAACTACACCGATCCGACCATCGCCGCGCTGTCGTCCCTGTTCATCGTCGCCACCTTCCTGGTGGTGTGGCTCGCCGACCGGTACCTCGACCTCGGTCGCGTGTTCCTGCGGCATTGACGAAGGTCGTCGTCGAGCTCCGGGGCTGCACGCGCGACTACGGCGCGGTGCGCGCCGTCGACGCCCTCGATCTCGCCGTGCACGACGGCGAGTTCCTCGCCCTCCTGGGCCCGTCCGGCTGCGGCAAGACGACGACCCTCAACCTCGTGGCGGGCTTCGTGGAGCCCACCGCGGGGCGGATCCTCGTCGACGGCGAGGACGTGACCGGACGCCCGCCCCACCTGCGCGGGCTCGGCGTGGTCTTCCAGTCCTACGCGCTGTTCCCGCACCTGTCGGTGTGGGAGAACGTGGCCTTCGGCCTGCGCGAGCGGCGGATCCCGAGGGCCGAGATCGAGCGCCGGGTCGGCGACGCCCTCGGCCTGGTGCGGCTCGACCGCGCCGGCCGGCAGCGGCCGGGCCAGCTGTCGGGCGGCATGCAGCAGCGCGTGGCTCTGGCCCGGGCGCTCGTCTACCAGCCGCGCGTACTCCTGCTCGACGAGCCGCTGGCCGCGCTGGACAAGAAGCTCCGCGAGGAGATGCGCGACGAGCTGCGCGCCATCCAGCGCTCGGTCGGCATCACGACCATCTTCGTGACGCACGATCAGGCCGAGGCGCTCGGCCTGGCCGATCGCATCGCCGTCATGAACCGGGGACGGATCGAGCAGCTCGGCGAGCCCCGCGAGGTCTACGAGCGCCCGGCCACGCGCTTCGTCGCCGACTTCATCGGAGCGTCGACCGTGCTGCGCGGCCGCGCCGTCGCCGCCGATCGGGTGGCGATCGGCGCCGCGACACTGCGGGTGGCTCGGGGGCCGCCCGTGGCCGGCGGGCGCCACCGTCGAGCTCGCGATCCGGCCCGAGCGGGTTCTCCTGGCCGCGGGCCCGGGCGACAACGTGCTCGACGCGCGCGTCGAGGGGCTGGTCTATCAGGGCGCCCAGACCGAGGTGACGGCCCGGCTGGCCGATGGCCAGCGCGTGCTCGCCTTCGTGCCCGAGCCGGTACCGGTGCCGCTGGCGATCGGAGCAGACGGTCCGGCTCTATCTGCCGCCGGACGCGTTCATGGTGCTGGCGTGAGGGATGTGCCCGGCGTGCGGCGCGACCCAGCAAGGACGGAGGCGCCTGCGCCACCGGGCCCGGAGGTAGAATCGCCGCCATGACCGAGCGAGCCTCGCTGTCACCGGCGCAGATCCAGACGATGCTCGGGCGCTCCGCATTCATCCGCTTCCTCGACCTGCAGGTGGTCTCGCTCGACGCCGAGCGGGAGGAGCTGGTGCTGCGGATGCCGATGCGCCCCGAGCTGGAGCGCGGGCCCGGCTCCGGCCAGTTCCACGGCGGGCCCATCGCCGGGTTCGTCGACGTCGTGGGCGACTACGTGCTGGTGATGCTGCTCGGCGGCGGGGTGCCCACGATCAACTTCCGCGTCGACTTCCTGCGCCCGGCCGTGAGCGCGGCGCTGATCGGCACCGGCCGGCTGCGCCGGGCCGGCCGGACGATCGGCGTGGTGGACGTCGACGTCCACGACGCCGAGGGCCGGCTGGTCGCCGTCGGACGCGGCTGCTACGCCACGACGCCCGACCTGCCGGCGGCGCCGCGATGACCGGCTGGCGCAACCTCGGCGACGTCGTGGCCTGGGCGCGGGAGCCGGGGCGGACCGCGCTGATCGACCTCAGCGACGCCGCCGCGCCGCGCGAGTGGACCTTCGACGACCTCGACCGCGCGGCCGCCGCGGTGGCGCGCGGCCTCGTAGGGCACGGCCGCAAGCGCGGCGAGCGGGTGGCGATCCTGTCCGCCAACCGCGCCGAGTACCTCGCGGTCTTCCTCGGCGCGATGCGGGCGGGGCTGGTCGCGGTGCCGGTGAACCTGAAGCTGCCGGCGACCGCCATCGAGCACATCCTGCACGACGCGGCGGTGTCGCTGGTCTTCGTCGACCGCGAGCGCCGGCCGGCCGTCCCCGCCGGCGTTCCCGTCGTGGCGCTCGACGCCGAGCTCGACGCCTTCGCCGACCCCGGCGCCTTCTCGACGGTGGACCCCGACCCGGACGAGGTCGCCATGATCCTCTACACGTCGGGCTCGTCCGGCCTGCCCAAGGGCGTCCCGCTCACGCACGCCGGCGCGCTGTGGACCACCGCCCACCGGTTGCGGGCGACGCCGGACATGGAGCAGCACCGGCTGCTGGTGGCGGCGCCGCTCTACCACATGAACGCGCTCTGGGTGAGCTGCGTGGTCGCGCTGCCCGGCCGCGCCAGTGTCGTGATGCTCCCGCGTTTCACAGCGCGGCCGTACATCGAGGCGATCGCGCGGTATCGCTGCACCTGGCTCACGGCCATCCCGACCATGATGGCGCTGGTTCTCCAGGACGCAGCCGCGCTCGCAGCGGCTGATTGCTCCTCGGTGCGGCGCATCGGCATCGGTTCGGCGCCGCTCACCCAGGCGCTCGTCGACCGTGTGAAGGCGGCCTTCCCGGGGGCGGCGGTCACGAACGGCTGGGGCACGACGGAGTCGGGGCCGGTTGCCTTCGGCCCCCACCCGCGCGGGGTGCCGCGGCCGGACGTCGCGCTCGGATATCCGGTGGAAGGCGTCGAGGTCCGACTGGTCGCCGGCGACGACCGCGAGGCCGATGAGGGGGTGCTGCAGATCCGGACGCCGGCGCTGATGCCGGGGTACCTGAACCTGCCGCACAAGACCGCCGAGGTGATGACGGCGGACGGCTACTACGTCACCGGCGACGTCATGCGGCGCGACGCCGACGGCTTCTACTCCTTCGTCGGGCGGGCCGACGACATGTTCGTGTGCGGCGGCGAGAACATCTACCCGGGCGAGGTCGAGACGATGCTCGAGCGTCATCCGGGCATCCGGCAGGCCTGCGTGGTGGCGGTGCCCGACGAGGTGCGGGGGGCCAAGCCGGTGGCCTTCGTCGTGCGGGCGGGCGGGGAGGAGCCGAGCGCCGAGGCGGTCAAGCAGTGGGCGCTGTCCAACGCGCCGCCGTACCAGCACCCCCGCCACGTCGAGTTCGTGAGCGAGCTGCCGCTGGCCGGTACCGGCAAGATCGACCGCAAGCACCTGGTCGAGCGCGCGCTGGCCCTGACCGGGGCCGTCCGGCCATGAGGGCCATGATCGTGCGCGAGCACGGCGGCCTCGACCGTCTCGTCCACGACGAGCACTTCCCCGATCCGCGCCCGGGGCCCGGCGAGGTCGTGGTGGCCGTGCGGGCGACGTCGCTCAACTACCACGACGTGTTCACACTGCGCGGCATGCCCGGCATCAAGATCCCCATGCCGGCCATCATGGGACTCGACGTCGCCGGCGAGGTCGACGAGGTCGGGACGGACGTCGAAGGCTGGCGCCCCGGCGATCGCGTGCTCATCGATCCGATCGATCGCCAGCGGGGTGGGCTCATGGGCGAGACGATCCACGGTGGGCTGGCCGAGCGGTGCCGGGCCGGCGCCCATCAGCTCATCCGTATCCCCGCCGGTGTGTCGTTCGCCGATGCGGCGGCGCTGCCGGTGGCCTACGGCACCGCCCACCGGATGATGGTGACGCAGGGTCGGGTGGCGGCCGGCGAGCGCGTCCTCATCCTCGGCGCCAGCGGCGGGGTCGGGACCTGCTGCGTGTTCCTGGCCAAGATGGCCGGCGCCACCGTTGTCGCCTGCGCCAGCAGCGAGGCCAAGGCCAAGCGCCTGTACGAGCTGGGCGCCGACCACGTCATCGACTATGCGCGGGGGGACTTCATGGCCGAGGTCCACGCCCGCTTCGGCAAGCCCCACCGCCGGCGCTTCGACGGCGGCGTCGACGTGGTCATCAACTTCACCGGCGGCGACACCTGGGTGCCGTCGCTGCGGTGCCTGCGCCGCGGCGGCCGGCTGCTGACGTGCGGGGCCACCGCCGGCTTCGATCCGAAGACCGACATCCGCTTCATCTGGACCTTCGAGCTGCAGGTTCTCGGGTCCAACGGCTGGACGCAGGAGGATCTCGTGACCCTGCTCGAGATGGTCGATGCCGGCCGCCTCAAGCCGGTGATCGACCGCGTGGTGCCCCTGGCCGAGGCCCGCGAGGGCCTCCGCCTGCTCGCCGACCGCGAGGTGATCGGCAAGGTCATCGTCGTCCCCGTACACTGAGGGGACGATGTCGCTCGCGGATCGCGCGGTCGATCTGGCCGAGACGCTGCTGTGCGAGGCCCGCGCCCAGCAGACGCCTGCCGAGCATGCCCAGGCCCGCAAGCTCGCCCGCATGATGTCCGATCCTCACGGCAAGGAGCTGACGATCGCCCTGGCCGACCAGGCCTTTCGCAGCCATCGACCCGAGCGCATCGCCGACCAGCTCGCCTACCTGCTCGAGCGCTACGGCGTGCCGCAGTACATGGACTGGTGGGAGCGGGTCGCACTGCTGCTGGGCGGCGCCATGGCCCACTATCTGCCGAGCCTGGTCGTGCCGCCCATCGTCGCCCGGCTCCGCCACGAGACGCAGAACGTCATCCTGCCCGGCGAGGAAGAGGACCTGCGGCGCTACGTCGAGGACCGGCGCCGGGCCGGCATGCGGCTGAACCTGAACCAGCTCGGCGAGGCGATCCTGGGCGAGGCGGAGGCCGGTCGCCGGCTGGAGGCCTACCTGGCCCTGCTGGCCCGCGACGACGTCGAGTACATCTCCGTGAAGGTGTCGTCCGTCTTCAGCCAGATCGATCTCGTCGCCTTCGGGGCGACGGTGGCGAGGGTGGCCGAGCGGCTGCGCACGCTCTACCGGGCGGCCGCCCGCCACCGGTACCAGCACCCGGACGGGCGGGTCACCCCCAAGTTCATCAACCTGGACATGGAGGAGTATCGCGACCTCGACCTCACGGTCACGGCGTTCCGCGAGGTGCTGGACGAGCCGGAGTTCCTCGTGCTGAGCGCGGGCGTGGTGCTGCAGGCCTACCTGCCGGACTCGCATCGCGCCCAGCGCGCGCTCACCGAGTGGGCGCGGGGGCGGCGGGCCCGGGGCGGCGCGCCCATCAAGCTGCGGATCGTCAAGGGCGCCAACCTCGCCATGGAGCGCATCGAGGCCGCGGTGCACGGCTGGCCGCAGGCGCCCTACGAGACCAAGGCCGAGGTGGACGCCAACTACAAGCGCATGATCGAGTACGGCTGTCGGCCCGCCCACGCCGAGGCCGTCCAGCTGGGGGTGGCCAGCCACAACCTCTTCGACATCGCCTACGGCCTCGTGCTGCGCGAGGCGCGCGGCGTCGAGCCGTTCGTCGAGTTCGAGATGCTGGAGGGCATGGCCAACCACCAGGCCCGCGCCGTGCGGGAGCGCGCCGGCGGCTTGCTGCTCTATGCGCCGGTCGTGCGGGCGGAGGACTTCCACAGCGCCATCGCCTACCTGGTGCGCCGGCTGGACGAGAACACCGCGCCCGAGAACTTCCTGCGCCACGTCTTCGACCTCGAGCCGGGATCGCCGGACTGGATCGCCGAGCGTGATCGCTTCCTGGCCGCCTTCGCGCTCGGCGACGCGCTCTCCGACGCGCCCCGTCGAACCCAGGATCGCCGGCTGGCGCCGGCGCCGTGCCCGCTTGCGGCGAGCTTCGAGAACGATCCCGAAACCGACTGGACGCTGCCGGCCAATCGCGTCTGGATCGAGGAGACGGTGATCCGCTGGCGCGCGCGGCCCCCCGAGACGATCCCGCTCCAGGTGGGCGGGGAGCTGCAGCCGGGCGCGAGCACGGCCGAGGGACGTGATCCCTCGCGCCCCGGCCACGTCGCCTACCGGTATGCCCTCGGCGGCCCTGCCGACGTCGACCGCGCGCTGACCGTGGCGCGCGCCGCGCAGCCGGGGTGGGGGGCGCTCTCGATCGACGCGCGCGGCGCCCGGCTCGAGGCGTGCGCGGTGGAGCTGGACCGCCGGCGCGGCGACCTGATCGGCGCGATGGTCGTGGACGGTGCCAAGACGGTGAGCGAGGCCGACGCCGAGGTGTGCGAGGCGATCGACTTCGCCCGCTACTACACCCGCACGCTGCGCGAGACGGCGCCCGAGCTGAGGGACTGCCGTCCGGAGCCGCTCGGCGTGGTGGTCGTGACGCCCCCCTGGAACTTTCCGCTCTCCATCCCCGCCGGCGGTGTGCTGGCGGCGCTGGCGGCCGGTAACGCGGTCGTGCTCAAGCCCGCCCCGGAGGCGGTGCTGGTGGGTTGGGAGCTGGCCGGCTGCCTGTGGGATGCCGGCATACCGCGCGACATCGTCCAGTTCCTGCCGTGCCCCGACGACGAGATCGGCCGCGGGCTGGTGACCGATCCGCGCGTCGGCGGCGTCATCCTCACCGGCTCGGTGGACACCGCGCGCCTGTTCCTGAGCTGGCGGCCCGATCTGCGGCTCTTCGCGGAGACGAGCGGCAAGAACGCGATCATCGTCACCGCGCTGGCCGATCGCGACCAGGCCATCCGCGATCTCGTCCGCTCGGCGTTCGGCCACAATGGCCAGAAATGCTCGGCGGCCAGCCTCGGCATCTGCGAGGCGGAGGTGTACGACGATCCGGCCTTCCGGCGCCAGCTGCGTGACGCCGCCGCCAGCCTCGCCGTCGGCAGTGCCTGGGCGCTGACCAGCCGGATCACGCCGCTCACCCAGCCGCCCGGCGACGCGCTTGGCCGCGCGCTCACCCGGCTGGACGAGGGCGAGGAGTGGCTGCTCGAGCCGGGTCCGGCGGCGGACAATGCGCAGCTCTGGTCGCCGGGCATCAAGCTCGGCGTGCAGCCGGGGTCGTTCTTCCACCGCACGGAGTGCTTCGGCCCCGTGCTGGGGCTGATGCGCGCGGAGAGCCTCGAGCAGGCGATCGACCTCGCCAACGCGCAACCCTTCGGCCTCACCAGCGGGATCCAGACACTCGACGATCGGGAGGTCGGGCGCTGGGTCGAAGGCATCGAGGCCGGCAACCTCTACGTCAACCGGCCGATCACCGGGGCGATCGTCGGGCGCCAGCCATTCGGCGGCTGGAAGGCCTCGTCGGTGGGGCCTGGGGCCAAGGCCGGCGGGCCCAATTACGTGCTGCAGCTCGCGCGCTGGCACCAGGCATCGCCTCTCCCGGCGGACGACGAGCCGGTGCCGGAGCCGATGGCGGCGCTGCTCGCGCGCTGCCTGGCCGCGCTCCCCGATGTCGAGGCGCGCGCGCTCGTGCGGGCCAGCGCGGCCAGCTACGCGCGCGCGTGGCGGCGGCACTTCGGCCGCGAGCACGATCCGATGGCGATCCGTGGCGAGCGCAACGTGCTCCGCTATCGCCCGTGCCGGCGCCTGATCGTCCGGGGGACGACGACGGCAGCGCTGGGCCAGATCGTGCTCGCCGCCGGTGCCGTGGGCACGCCGCTGACGGTGAGCATTCCGCCGGGTGCCGACGCCTGGATCTGGCTGGAGGAGACCGGCGTCGACGTGGTGGTGGAGGGGGAGGCCCAGTTCGTGGAGCGCCTGGCGCAGCCGGGCGACGCCGAGCGGGTGCGGGTGTGGCAGCCGATCTCTCCGGCGGCCCGGGCCGCGGCCAACGCCACTGGCCTCGCCGTCATCGACGCGCCGGTCCTGGCCAACGGGCGCCTGGAGCTGCGATGGTACGTGCGCGAGCAGGCCGTCTCCCGCGTGCTCCACCGCTACGGCAGCGTGACGGAGCCGACGGCGGCGCCGCGCGCCGGGCCCGGCCCGGCTTGACGCTCTCGACGGATGGGGCGTAGCCTCGGCGCGTCACTCGATACGACACCAATGAGTGACTCTGATATCCGGGAGGTGACCCGATGAGCAGCCTGCGCGAGCCGCACCTCGGCCCCATCGTCGGCCATACGACCGATCACTCGTGCCGTCTGTGGATCCGGGCCCTGGACTCGGGCGACCGCCGGGGTGACCTCGCCGACGATCGCCGCACGATCGGTGTGCTGGCGGTCATGGCGGAAGGCGGACGGGACTTCGCGGTCGCGGCGCGACCGGTGTTCTACTTCCGCCTGCGCCGCGAATACGATCGCACCGGCACCTTCAACCTCGGCGAGGATCTGAGCCTCGGGGGGCAGGGCGAACCCTTCCGCCTGAAGCCGGACACGGAATACCGCGTCCGGATAGCGACGATGTCGACCGACGATCCGTTGCCGAACGAGGAGGACCTCGACGCGGCAACGCTGGCCACCCGGTTGCCCCCGCCCGACGTCTGGCGCCCCGAATTCGACCGCCCGGCCATGGCCGCCGACAAGTGCGAGGCGGTGTTCCGGACCTTCAAGGCCCTGACCGCCCCCGACAACGAACTGTCGTTCCTCCTGGGCTCCTGTCGCTACCCCGGCATCCTCTTTCAGGAGCGCGAAGCCGACCAGATCTTCACGCCGATGCTGAGCGAGGCGGCAGGTCGGGACGGCCGCGGGCCGGCGCGCTTCGCGCTCATGGTGGGTGACCAGGTGTACGCCGACCTGCTGAACCGACTCATTCCCATCGGTCGGGCCGACACCTTCGTCGAGTTCCAGGAGCGCTATCACGCCGCCTGGGGATCGGCCTCGATGCGGAAGCTCCTCCGGCACGTGCCGAGCTACATGATCCTCGACGACCACGAGATCGAGGACAACTGGAGCCAGGATCGTGTGCGCCGCGAGCCCGGTCGGGGGCTGTACCTGCACGCCATCCGGGCCTACCTGAGCTACCAGTGGAGTCACGGCCCCCGGACCTGGTACGGCCCGATCTACTACACGTTCGAGTGCAACGGCTATCCGTTCTTCGTGCTCGACACCCGGACCCAGCGCTACACCGTCAGCGCGGACGACGAGGACCGCGACCTGGGTGACAACCATCTGCTCGGCCGGCCGCCGCTGGACCCGAACGAGCCGACCCAGCTCACCCGGCTGCTGGCCTGGCTCACCCGGCAGCAGCAGCTGGTCGGCACGGCGCCCAAGTTCGTGGTCACGCCGAGCGTGTTCGTTCCCAACGACGTAGGCACCATCAAGAGCGACGCCAAGAAGCTCAAGGACGACAGCTGGCCGGCCTATCCCGAGACGCGCCGGGCCCTGCTCGAGCACATGGTGAAGGGCGGCATCCAGAACGTGGTGTTCCTCTCGGGGGACATCCACTGCTCCAACGTCGCGGCCATGCGCTTCAAGGGTCCGGGAGGCGCGGCGGCTCTCAAGGCGGCGTCCATCACATCGTCAGCCTTCTACTGGCCATTCCCGTTCGCCGACGGCAATCCCGCCGACTATGTCCACGATTCCACCGACAAGCGCACACCGGATACCTTCAAGATCAGCAAGAACGGCGCGACCGCGATGGACTACACGGCGTGGGGCTTCACCCAGGAAGACAACTTCTGTCGGATCGACGTCGACCAGGCGCGGCATCGGCTGGTCGTCCACGTCTTCGACTGGCGGGGGAACCGCGTCCAGCAAGAGGATCTCGCCGGGCGGCGGCAGGACCTCATCTCCGAGCTGGACCTGGCTCCCTGGTGAACCGTCACACCGCCGGCCCGTCCTGGATGGCCGCCGCGAGCTTGCCCGGCACGCGGCGGCCATCGCCGGCCTGACCGTTCAGCTTGCCGTTGTCGACGACCACCTTGCCGCGCAGGATCACCACGCTGGGCCAGCCGTGTACCTCCCAGCCGTCCCAGGCGCTGTAGTCGGAGCCGTGCAGATCGGCCGAGCGGAGCGCGCGCCGCACGGTGGGATCGAACACCACGACGTCGGCGTCGCTGCCCGGGGCGAGCGCGCCCTTGCGCGGATAGAGGCCGAGCAGCCGGGCGGCGTTCGTCGAGGTGACCGCGACGAAGCGCTCGAGTGACATCCCGCGCTTGGACACGCCCTCGGTGTAGATGATGGGCACCCGCGTCTCGACGCCGACGTGGCCGCCGGTGGCGTCGGCGATGTGGCGGCTGCGCAGCTTGATCGCGCGCGGGGTGCACAGCTCGTCGGTGGCGACCGTGCTCAGCGTGCCATCCTTCAGCCCGCTCCAGAGCTGCTGGCGATCCTCCTCGTGCTTGAGCGAGGGGTAGGTGTGGAACATCACGCCGTCGGGGCGGAGGTAGGTCTCGGCGGTGAAGGTCGCATAGTGGTGCAGGGTCTCGCCGTAGATGGCGCGGCCCTCGCCCCGCGCCTCGGCGATGGCCTCCACGCCGGCCCCGGCGCTCACGTGCACGAAATAGACGGCGGCCCCCTCGACATAGCGGGCCAACCGCAGCACCCGGCGGAACGAGATGTCCTCGGACATGGCGCTGTGCACGAGCGGCATGTGGGCGATGTCGGTGCGCCCCTCGCGCTCCAGCCGCTCGTACATGTACATGACGAGGTCGTCGTCCTCGGCGTGGATGGCCAGCACGCCGCCGTGCCGGGCGGCGGTCTCCATGATGGCCCACAGGTGGCCGAGGCGGATCATGCGGCCCTTGCCGATCGGCCGGACGTCGGTGGTGAAGATCTTCAGGCTCGGGAACCCGGCCTGGATCGCCTCCGGGATCTGCGCGATCACATCGGGCGGTACCGCCCCCTGCAGCATGACGTGCAGGCCGTAGTCGGTGTAGCCCGGACGCCACACCGCCTGCTTGGCCTCGATGGCCTGCGCGAGCGTCATCCCCGGCTCCCACACGGCGAAGTCGACGAGCGTGGTGGTGCCGCCGCAGATGGCCGCCCGGCTGACCTGCTCCGGCGGCGCGCTGGTGGTATGGCCGCCGCCCAGCGCGGGGATCGGCCAGTGCGTGTGCACGTGCGGATCGATGCCCCCCGGAATGACGAGCTTTCCGGTCGCGTCGACCACGCGCCCGACGTCGCGCGGCAGCGTCCCCGGCGCCGCCACCGCGACGATGCGCTCCCCCTCGACGGCGACATCCCAGGCGCCGACGCCCTCGGGAGTCACGACCTGTCCGCCCCGAATGACCAGATCGATCATGGCATGTCTCCTCGGCTCTGGGATCTTGCCGTCAGCGGGTGCCGCTCAGTACTCGTCGAACATGCGCTGCACCTCGGCGGGGTCGTCCGTCCGGGTGAGGGCCAGCATGGCGAGCACGCGAGCCTTCTGCGGGTTGAGGTTGTCGGCCGCGACGAACCGCCGCTCACGCAGCAGGGCCCGCGGCAGGACCCGCCCGCTCCCGGCCCGGCTCGAGATCACGACGAGGACGCCACGCGCTCGGGCCTCCAGGAGCGCCTCCGTCTCGGCGGGCGTCACCACCCCGGGGGCCAGGGATGCGGAGACGATCGCCCGCGCCCCGGCGGTGACGAATGCCCGGATCGCGGTACCGTCCGCGCCCGCGTACGAGGCGGTGACGTCGACGCGGGGCAGCTCGGTGCGGCCGCGCACGTCGAACTCCGTCGCCGGCGCGTGCCGGCGGGTCGGCCGCCGGTAGATGGCGACCCGGCCATCCGGGTCGGCGTAGCCGAGCATGCCGAGGTCCTGGCTCCGGAAGGTCTCCAGCCGGAGGGTCGAGGCCTTGGTCACCTCGCGAGCGGCCTGCACCTCGTCGTTGAGCAGCACGAGCACGCCGAGGCCGCGCGCCTCCCGGGCCCCCGCCACCCGCACGGCGTTGAGGAGGTTGAGCCCGGCGTCCGAGCTCAGCCCCGTGGGCGGGCGCTGGGAGCCTACCACCACCACCGTGGCGTCGACCTTGAGTGTCAGGTTCAGGAAGTACGCGGTCTCTTCCAGCGTCGCCGTGCCGTGCGTGATGACGACGCCGTCCAGACGGGCCTCACGGGCGACGGCGCCGTGCACGGCCGCGTCCAGCGCCAGCCAGTCGGCGGGCCCAATGGCCGTGCTGCCCACCGCGCGGTAGCGGACCGGCACGATCTCGGCGGCCCCGGCGACCTCCGGAAAGCGCTTCAGCAGCTCGTCGGGCTCGGCCTTGCGGCTGGTGTCCATGTACTCCCACAGGTCGAGGCTGTCGCGGCCGATCGAGGAGATCGTGCCGCCGGTGCCGATGAGCGCCACGCGCGGCAAGGTCGTTGTCATCGCGCGATGATACCGCCGATGAGGGCCGCTTGAATGCACCCGTCATTCACCGCTAGAGTCACGCCGGGAGAGACGGTGCCGCCCATCACGCGCTCGGTGATCGAGGGCATGGACGCCGGCGATCCGCTCGCCGGCTGCCGCGAGTGGTTCGCCCTGCCCGACGGCGTGATCTACCTGGACGGCAACTCGCTGGGCGCGATGCCCCATGCGACGCCCGCGCGCCTCGCCAGCGTCGTCGAGGCCTGGCAGCGAGACCTCATCGGGAGCTGGAACCGCCACGACTGGATCGGCTGGCCGAAGCGGGTCGGCGACCGCATCGCACGCTTGATCGGCGCCCGGGCGGGAGAGGTGATCGTCGCCGACTCCACGTCGGTCAATCTCTTCAAGCTCCTGGCGGCCGCCCTGCAGTGCCGCCCCGGGCGCCGGGTGATCCTCACGGAGCATGACAACTTTCCGACCGATCTGCACGTCGCCCAGGGGCTCGTGCGCCTGCTCGGCGACGCCGGCGAGCTGCGGGCGGTCGACGCGACCGAGCTGACCGGTACCCTCGGTGACGACGTCGCCGTCCTCATGCTCACGCACGTGAACTACCGCACGGGGGCGATGCACGACATGGCGGGGCTCACGGCCGCCGCCCACGCGGCCGGGGCGCTGGCGCTGTGGGACCTCTCGCACTCGGCCGGGGCCATGCCGCTGGCCCTGAACGAGGCGGGCGTTGATCTGGCCGTCGGCGGCGGCTACAAGTTCCTCAACGGTGGGCCCGGCGCGCCCGCCTACCTGTTCGTGGCCGAGCGCTGGCTGGGGCGCATCCAGCCGGCGTTGGCGGGATGGATGGGGCATGCCCGGCCGTTCGACTTCACCGCCGCCTATGAGCCGGCCGCCGGCATCGAGCGACTCCTGGTCGGCACGCCGCCCGTGCTGTCGCTGGCGGCTCTCGCCGCTGGCATCGAGCTGTTCGACGGCGTCGACCTGCGGCTACTCCGCGCGAAGTCCGTCGCCCTCGGGGGCCTGTTCCGGCGCCTGGTCGAGCAGGAGTGCGGCGGCCTCGGGCTTCGCCTCGTCTCGCCCGCCGACGCCGAGCGCTGCGGGAGCCAGGTCTCCTACGTGCACCCCGACGGCTACGCGATCGTGCAGGCGCTGATCGCGGCCGGCGTCATCCCCGACTTCCGGGCGCCCGACGTGCTGCGCTTCGGATTCGCGCCGCTCTACGTACGCTACGCCGACGTGTTTGCCGCCGTCGCCGCGCTCCGCGAGATCATGGTGACGCGCGCGTACGACGACCCGCGCTTTCGCGTCCGCGCCCGCGTGACCTGATCGATCGATGGCCGACGGTCGGCGGCCGGGGGGAGGCCGCGGGCCCGGAGCACGGCGGCGTGATCGGAGCGTGATCGCCGGTCGATCGGCTCGGCCGAGCGGGCGGGCGTCCGTCGACGCGATTGTGTGGACGTTTCGCCGGTCCTCGGGCATGCTAGCGAACCACGCGCGCGATGTCGTCCACAACTGAGTCGCAACCGACGGAGGGATAGACTATGGCACTACGCATCAACAGCGAGGCCCCGAACTTCACCGCCGAGACCACCCAGGGCAAGGTCAACTTCCACGAGTGGATCGGCGACGGCTGGGCGATTCTCTTCTCGCACCCCAAGGACTTCACGCCGGTCTGCACCACCGAGCTCGGCTACATGGCGGGCCTGAAGCCCGAGTTCGACAAGCGCAACTGCAAGATCATCGGCCTCAGCGTCGATCCCGTCGACGATCACAAGCGCTGGTCGAAGGACATCGAGGAGACGCAGGGGCACGCCGTCACCTATCCGATGATCGGCGATCCCGAGCTGAGGGTGGCCAAGGCCTACGACATGCTGCCGGAGGAGTCGGGCACCACGTCGCAGGGGCGAACCGCCGCCGACAACGCCACCGTCCGCTCGGTCTTCATCATCGGCCCCGACAAGAAGGTGAAGGCGATGCTGACGTACCCGATGTCGACGGGCCGCAACTTCGACGAGGTGCTGCGCCTGGTCGACTCCTGCCAGCTCACCGCCAAGCACAAGGTGGCCACGCCGGTGAACTGGAAGCAGGGCCAGGACGTCATCATCGTCCCCGCCGTGTCCGACGACGACGCCAAGAAGACGTACCCGGCCGGGCTGGAAGTCGCCCAAGCCCTACCTCCGGATCGTGCCTCAGCCGAAGTAGCGGCCCGCGCGCCGCGCCGGTGGCCACCCGCAGGCCTCCGGCGCGACGCTTGACTCCTCCGATCGCCTGTGGGACCTTCGGCGCCTCTGGTCCGTCCGGTCCGCTCGTCCTTTCCCGAGTTCGGAACGTCCCGACAGGAAGGAGAGCCCGATGGCCACGACCGATCCTCGCCAGGCCCCTCGATGCTCGCCGGTGACGCGACGTGACTTTCTCAGGCGCGTGGGATGGACTGGCGCCGGTATGACGGCGCTCGCCGTCCATGCCGGCCGAGGCCGGCCGGCCGCGCAGACGGCGGCGTCGTATGCCGACTGGATCGCGGCTAGCCCGAAGCCGCCGAAGCCCGGTGGGGTCCTCACCCGGGCGTCGGCCTGGGATCCGCCCGTGATCGATCCCCGGCTGACCCAGTCGGTCGGACTCTTCCAGTTCATCGGGCTCACCAGCAATCGGCTCTTGCGCCATCCGTTCGCGGACGAGGCGACCGGCTACAACGACCTGACGTTGAAGGGGGATCTCGCCGAGTCGTGGCAGGGGAGCCCGGATCAGCGCGTGTGGACGTTCAAGCTGCGCCGAGGCGTGAAGTGGCAGAACGTGCCGCCGCTGAAGGGGCGCGAGCTGGTCGCCGCCGACGTCAAGTACTGCTTCGAGGCCTACGCGAAGGAGGGCGTGCAGGCGTTCACGTTCCAGGAGATCGAGGGCATGGAGACGCCCGACTCGCACACCTTGCGCGTCCACCTCCGGACACCCAATGCGCTGTTTCCCCAGAACGTCGCCGAGCCCGTCGCCGTGATCTTCGCGCGCGAGGTGCTCGAGGAGGACGGCGACCTCAAGAAGCGCATGATCGGCACCGGGCCCTACATCCTCAAGGAGCACACCCGTAAGGTGCGGATCGTGCTCCAGCGCAATCCCGACTACTTCGACGCGCCCCGGCCCTACGTCGACGAGTACGTGATCCTGTCGGCTCCGGATTCCGCCACCCGCACGGCGGCGTTTCGCACCGGCCAGAGCGACTTCCTGCCGCTGCAGAGCCCGTCGGAGGTGGAGGCCGTCCGCAAGACGAATCCGACCGCCGTCGTGCAGGCGCTCACGCCCTCGATCACGCCGTTCGGGCTGGCGCTGGCCCAGGACCGGCCGCCGTTCAACGACGTGCGCGTCCGCCGCGCGCTGTCGATGGCCATCGACCGCCAGAAGCAGGTGGACACGGTGTTCGAGGGCCACGGCATCGTCACCGCGGGCGTGCCGTGGATCTACTACCAGGACACCAAGCCGTCGGCCAAGGACCTCGGCCCCTGGTGGCAGTACCGTCCCGCCGAGGCCAGGAAGCTGCTGGCCGAGGCCGGGCACCCGAACGGCTTCGAGACGACGCTGTTCTACTACGAGTACTTCGCGCAGATGACCTCGCAGGTGCAGCTGGTCCAGCAGGAGCTCAAGAAGAACCTCAACATCAACGTCAAGATCAGCAAGCTCGACTACACGACGTATTACGGACGCTACGTCGAGGGTAAGTGGGACGGGATGGCCTGGGGCTTCCAGTCCGGCCACGCCGTCGGCCTCGACGAGCGGGCGTACGTGTACATGCACTCGAAGTCCACGAAGAACTTCTTCCGCGTCAACGATCCGGTCATCGACGAGCTGACGGTGAAGCTCCGGCAGACGCCGGAGCGGGCCGAGCAGCGCGCGACCGCCAAGCGCATCGTCGACCGGGAGTACGACCAGGTGCTGCGGATGTGGATGCCCCACGGCTCCAACTTCGTGCTCTTCCAGCCCCACCTGCGGAACGCGGCCGGCGGCGTGCTGCGCGGGACCATCGGCTACGGCTCGCCGACGATCGCGCGGGTGTGGCTCGACCGGTAGCGGCGCGTCCTGACCGGGTCCCGCGTCTTCAGGGTCGACGGCTCCGGTGGCCACCATCGCCCACGGCTGTATGCTGGGGCGTGGCCACACGACAGTCGACCAGCTGAGAGGGGGCTCCATGCGCGTCTTGCTCGTCCACCCGAGTCCGCTGATGTACTCGGAGATCTACCTGCGCCTCGAGCCCCTGGGACTGGAACGGGTCGGCGCCGCGCTGCGCGATGCCGGTCACGAGGTCCGGCTGATCGACCTTCAGATCTTCGACCGTCGGGACTACCTGCGAGAGCTGGAGCGCTTCGCGCCCGGCGCGGTCGGGTTCTCGCTGAACTATCTCGCCAACGTGCCGGAAGTCCTCGACCTCGCCCGGGAGACCCGGCGGCTGCGGCCGGAGTGCTTCGTGTTCGCCGGCGGTCACAGCGGCTCGTTCATCGCCGCTGAGCTGCTCGAGCACGGGGCCGGCGCCGTCGACTGTTTCGTACGGGGCGAGGGCGAGCTGATCGCGCCGCGGTTGCTGGAAGCGGTCGGTGACCCGCGGCTGGCGACGTTGCCGGGGGTGGTCACGCGGGACGGGGCGGGGCCGGCGCCTCTCATGCTGGACGACATCGACCGCTATCCCCCCGCGCGGGATCTCACGCGCCGCCGTCACAAGTACTTCATCGGCATCCTCGATCCGTGCGCTTCCGTCGAGTTCACCCGCGGCTGCCCGTGGGACTGCTCCTTCTGCAGCGCGTGGACGTTCTACGGCCGGCGCTATCGCCAGGGCTCGCCCGAGGCGGCCGCCGAGGACGTCGCGCGGATCGCCGAGCCCAACGTGTTCATCGTGGACGACGTCGCCTTCGTCCACCCCGAGCACGGCTTCGCCATCGGCCGAGAGCTGGAGCGCCGTCGCGTCCGCAAGCAGTACTACCTGGAGACGCGGTGCGACGTCCTGCTCCGCAATCCCGAGGTCTTCGAGTACTGGCGCCGGCTGGGCCTGCGTTACATGTTCCTCGGCGTGGAAGCGCTCGATGCGGAAGCGCTGCGCCTGCACCGCAAGCGCGTGAGCCCGACCGACAATCTCAAGGCCCTCGAGGTGGCGCGCCGCCTGGATCTGACGGTGGCGGTCAACATCATCGCCGATCCCGACTGGGACGAGCAGCGCTTCGCGATCGTCCGGGAGTGGGCGCTCAGTGTGCCGGAGATCGTGCATCTGACCGTCAGCACCCCGTACCCCGGCACCGAGATCTGGCACACCGAGGCCCGGCGGCTCACGACCCTGGACTACCGGCTTTTCGACGTCCAGCACGCGGTGCTGCCGACGCGGCTGCCGCTGGCGCGCTTCTATCAGGAGCTGGTGCAGACCCAGGCGGTGTTGCACCGCAAGCACCTGGGCGTGGCCGCGCTCTGGCAGACGGCGGCGACTGCCGCCGGGCTGGCGCTGCGCGGCCAGACCAACTTCCTGCGCATGCTGTGGCGGTTCAATCGTGTGTACAACGCCGAGCGGCAGTATGCCGAGCACTCGCGCCCGGCAGCGTACACGATGCGGCCGCCGCCGCCGCCCGGAGCCTCGCCGCTCCGCGCGCGCGACCTCTACATCCACTCGGCCACCGGAGGATCCGGGTCGGCGTGAGGCGACCTGTCCGTTCGGGCGATTCCCTCGCCGCGTCCGCCCCGTCATGCTGGGGGTAGTCAGCGTGGCGAGGAGGCCCCCATGGACAGGTTGCGTGCGCTCTCCGATGAACTGGCAGCGGCGGTAGCCCAGGCCGGCCGCGCGATGCTTGCCGTTCACGCGCGGCCCCGGCTGCCGTCGACCGGTGTGCATTGGCGGTCCGGGCTCGTGGTGACCGCCAACCACACCGTGCACGCCGACGACGGCGTCACGGTGACGCGACCCGACGGCCGCGCCGTGCCGGCGACGCTCGTCGGCCGGGACCCCGCGCGCGACCTCGCCGTCCTGCGCATGGACGGCACCGACGTCCCGGTGGCCGAGATCGGCGACGCCGATGCCGTCCGGGTGGGTCACATGGTGCTGGCGCTCGGCGCCGGACCCCGGGCGAGCTGGGGCGTGATCAGCGCCATTGGCGCCCAGGCGCGCCACGCCGACGGCGATCTGTTCAGCCTCGATCTGGCGCTCTACGCCGGATTCTCCGGCGGTCCGCTCGTCGACGCCGACGGCCGCATCGTCGGCGTGAATACCTCCGGGATGTCGCGGCAGATGCAGCTGGCCGTCCCGGCCACGGTAGTGGGGCGGACGGTCGATGCGCTGGTCAGTCATGGGCGCATCCCGCAGGGTTACCTCGGCGTCGGCACCCAGCCGGTGCGGGTCCCGGAGACGATGCGACAGCAGCTGGGCCTCGACCAGGAGCTGGCCCTGATCGTCGTCGACGTCCAGGCGGGAAGCCCGGCGGCGGCCGGACTGGTGATCGGCGACGTCATCCTGGCGCTCGACGGCCACGCCATCGCCGACCCCATCGAGCTGCGGCGGCTGCTGCGCGCCGAGCGCATCGGTCAGCGCATCACCGCTCGGGTCGTCCGCGGCGGACAGGCGCGCGACGTGGAGCTGACGGTCGGCGACCGTCCCCGGCGACCGCGCTGATGGATCTCGCCGGCCTGGCCACCGACCTGCGCCAGGTCACGGTGGAGCTCACGGACGGCGCCCACGCGGTTGGATCGGGCGTGGTGTGGGCGCCCGACTGGGTGGTGACGAACGCCCACGTGGCGCCGCACGTCGACGTGACGGTCCGTCGGGCCGACGGCGTCGGGGCCCAGGGCCGGGTGGTGGCCCGCGACCGCGGCGCCGACCTCGCGCTGCTCCACGTACCGGGGCTCGATCTGCCCGCGGCCACCTTCGCCCTGACCGACGAGCTGCGAGTCGGCTCCCTCGTCGTCGCGGTGGGGCATCCGCTCGGCGTACGCGGGGCGCTGACCACTGGCATCGTGCACTCGATGGGCGCGCTCGTGCCCG
This sequence comes from uncultured Candidatus Rokubacteria bacterium, assembly GCA_963827505.1. Classification (GTDB taxonomy): domain Bacteria; phylum Methylomirabilota; class Methylomirabilia; order Rokubacteriales; family CSP1-6; genus AR5. The sequence goes on from CAWHBD010000003.1 coordinate 2,051,055, forward strand.
GCGGACGGTCGTGGATCCAGGGCGATCTCCGGCTCGCGCCCGGCAACTCCGGCGGCCCCCTCGCCGACGCCGGCGGCCGCGTCGTCGGCCTCAACGCGATGATCGTCGGCACGCTGGCCCTGGCCATCCCGGCCGGCGACGTGGCGCGGTTCGTACGCGCCGCCGCGTGAGGCGGCGTGCACCGCCCGACGATCCGCGTGCTCGTCGCCGCCGACCGCGAGGTGGCGGCGGCCCGGCTCGAGGCCATGCTCCGGGCGGATACGACCCGGCGGGTGCTGATCGGCACGCCGGGAGCACTCGGCCGGCTCATCGAGGAGCACGACCCGGCGGTCGTCGTGCTGGCGTCTACAGCGGCCCGGGCGATCTCCATCCTGAGCACGCTGGTGGACACGACGCTGGCGCCGCCCGTGGTCCTGATCGTCGACGATCCGCGGGCGGCATGGACTCCAGCGGCGCGCCGGGCCGGCGTGCGCGCGGTCCTGGATAGCCGCGCCGGGGCGAACGAGATCTCGGCCGCGCTCACCGCCGCCCTGGCCGGGCTGATCACGCTGCACCCCGACGTCTACCGCGCGCCGGCCCGGGCGGCGGTGCTCGAGGGTGAGGCCGAGCGGGCGTTGACGCTGCGGGAGCTCGAGATCCTCGAGATGCTCGCCGAGGGGCTGCGCAACCAGGCGATCGGCCGCCGCCTCGGCATCTCGGCCTATACCGTGAAGTTCCACGTCGCCTCGATCCTCGACAAGCTGGGGGCGGCCGGGCGCACGGAAGCCGTGACCCTCGGCGTGCGCCGCGGGTTGATCTCGCTCTGACCCGAAACGGCGGTATGCTCCTGGGCCATGACTGCCGAACTCCACGACCTCTCGATCGCCGAGCTCTCGGACCGGATCGCCGCGCGCAAGCTGTCGCCCGTCGAGCTGGTCGACGCGCTGATCCAGCGCGTCGAGCAGTACGACCCGCAGACGCGCGCCTTCGTCACCCCCACGTTCGACCTGGCCCGGCGGCAGGCGAGCGAGGCCGAGGCGGCGCTCGCCGCGGGCGCCGCCCGCGGCCCGCTGCACGGCATCCCGTTCGCGCTGAAGGACATCTACGACACGCGTGGCATCCTGACCTCCGGCCACTCGCGTGTCTTCATCGATCGCGTCCCCACCGAGGACGCCACCGCTACGCGCAGGCTCTACGAGGCCGGCGCCGTCCTGGTGGGCAAGCTCGCCACCCACGAGATGGCCCACGCCGGGCCGTCGTTCGACCTGCCGTGGCCGCCGGCCCGCAACCCATGGAACCTGGCGCACTTCACCGGCGGCTCGTCGACCGGCTCGGGCGCCGCCGTCGCGGCCGGCCTGGTGCCGGTGGCCCTCGGTTCCGACACCGGCGGCTCCATCCGCGGCCCGGCCTCGCACTGCGGCGTCGTCGGCCTGATGCCGACCTTCGGCCTGGTGAGCCGAGCCGGTGTCATCACCAACTCCTACACGTTCGATCACTGCGGGCCGCTGGCCCGGACCGTGGAGGACTGCGCGCTGGTGCTGCAAGCGCTGGCCGGCTACGACCCGAAGGACGCCGGCAGCCTGCGGCGGCCGATCCCCGACTACCGGGCTGCGCTCGGCGAGAACCTGCGAGGGCTGCGAATCGGCGTGCTGCGCCACCACTGGGAGGAGGACATCCCGGCCTCCGAGGACGTGCGCCGCGCGATGGACGCCGCCCTCGACGTCTGCGCCGGCTGGGCGCCCAGCTCGAGGAGGTGCCGGGTACGGCCGCTCGGCCAGTACTTCGACGTCAAGATCATCATCGCCGAGAGCGAGATCTTCAGCGTCCACCAGAAGAACCTGGTCGCCCGGCCCAAGCGACTTCGGCGCCGACTTCCGCTCACGGGCGCTGCCCTCGGTGCTGTTCACGGCCAACGACTACGTCCAGGCCACCCGCGAGCACCGCCGGATGATGGTCGAGATGGAGCCGCTGTACGAGCGGTTCGACGCGTTCGTCATCGCGGGGATGGGCGAGGCGCCGAGGCTGGCCGACTACCGCAGCGTCTCGTTCTGGCAGAAGCCGAGCCTGCTCACGGCCTGGAACGTCACCGGCCAGCCGGTGCTGGCGCTGCCCAACGGCTTCGGGCGGAACGGGCTGCCACTCGGCATGCAGATCGTCGGCCGGCCCTTCGAGGAGAGCACCATCCTCAAGCGTCGGCCACGCCTACGAGCGCGCTACCGAGTGGCACACGCGGCGCCCGCGGCTCGTGCCGGGGGCGACGGCCCCTGACGTCGTCCCCCCGCCGGTGCTCTCGGTGACGGGCGACGTCGACGCGACGACGCGCGACCTGTGCGTCAAGGCCGCCCGCCGGGCCGGGCTACCGCTCGACGACCTGATGCTGGCCCAGCTTCTGGAGGGCGCGCCGTACGCGCTGGCCATGGTGCAGCGCCTGCGCCGCGACCACGACGTGCACCACGAGCCCGCCAACGTGTTCAGCTTCCCGCCCGCCCGGCTGGGCGCCGCCCCGACCGGCTAGGTCGCCCGCCGCGGCGGAGCGTGATGTGTGGCGATTCAGCCGAGGAGGGTGCCCATGCGTGATGTCTCGTTTACCCTCGCGATGCTCCTGGTCGCCGGATGCGCGTCAGCGGTCCCACCCGAATCCCGGGTACCGTCGCCGCTGCCGTCCGCATACACGCTGTTCACCGGAGCAGGGCGGCTTCCGAAGCCACGCTGCCGTCATCACCCAGCGCGATGTCGTCGTCTACCGGCTGTACGACAGCCGTCCGTCGGGGGCTCAGCAGATGGGCGCCTACTGGAGCGACTTCACCGCCTCGTCGGAGGCCCAGGCGCGCGATCAGCTGGCCGTGTGCAAGGGCTGGAACAACATGGCCAGGCTGATCACCTGCACGCTGCCCAAGGGCCACGCCGTGTTGCGGGGCCCGGGACAGGACGTCAACTGCGCGGCCATACCCGACTCCGGCTCGACGGCCTACCATCCGGGTGGCGCACCCCAGTTGTTCATCACCAGCGCCAAGGCCGTGCTGAAGGACTGCACGGACGGGACCCCCGGGTGGTGAGCGGGAACGCCTCGGGGCTGGTGTAAGATCTCACGCACCAGACATCTTCGCAGGTGAGCCACGCCATGAGCACTGAGCCCGAGCGCCACGAGTTCCAGACCGAGGTCCGCGAGCTGCTGGACCTCATGATCCACTCCCTCTACTCGCACAAGGACATCTTCCTGCGCGAGCTCGTCTCCAACGCCTCCGACGCCCTCGACAAGGTGCGCTTCGAGTCGGTGAGCCGGCCGGAGCTGACCCCGATGGGGGAGCTGGCCATCACGCTGGAGGTCGATGCCGAGGCCCGCACGCTGGCGGTGCACGACAACGGCATCGGCATGAGCCGGGACGAGGTCGTCCAGAACCTGGGCACCATCGCCCGGTCGGGCACGCGGGAGTTCCTGAAGGCGCTCCGAGAGGCGCAGTCGGCCAATGCGCCGGAGATGATCGGCCAGTTCGGCGTGGGCTTCTACTCGAGCTTCATGGTGGCCGATCGCATCACGGTGATCACCCGTCGCGCCGGCACCGAGGAAGCCACGCGCTGGGAGTCGACCGGCGACGGTGGCTACACGCTGGAGGCGGCCGAGCGCTCCGGCGCCGGCACCACCGTCACCCTGCATCTCAAGCCGGTCGACGAGGACGACGGGCTCAAGGACTACACCAAGGAGCCCGTGCTCCGCGACATCATCAAGCGCTACTCGGACTTCGTCTCGTACCCCATCCGCCTCAAGGCCGAGATGCTGAACTCGATGAAGGCGATCTGGGCGCGCGGCAAGGACGAGGTCACCGAGGAGGAGCACCGCGAGTTCTACAAGCACATCAGCCACGACTGGAACGACCCCCTCGAGCACATCAGCGTGCACATGGAGGGCGGGTTCGAGGCCCGGGCCCTGCTGTACTTCCCGTCCAAGGCGCCGTTCGATCTGCACCATCGCGACGGCGGGCATCGTGGCCTGTCGCTCTACGTCAAGCGCGTGTTCATCATGGACGACTGGCGGGATCTGCTGCCCGCCTACCTGCGCTTCGTGCGCGGCGTCGTGTCGTCCGACGACCTCTCGCTCAACGTCTCGCGCGAGATCCTCCAGAAGGACCGGCAGGCCCAGGCCATCCGCAAGTACCTGGTGCGCCGAATCCTGGCCGCCCTCAAGGAGATGAAGGAGCAGCGGCCGGAGAAATACCAGACCTTCTGGACGGAGTTCGGGGACGTGATGAAGGAAGGGCTGGTGGGGTTCGACGAGGGGCACGACAAGCTGCTGGAGCTGGTGCTGGCGCCGTCCACCGACGGGCCGACGCCGACCTCGCTCGGCGACGCCGTGAAGCGAATGAAGGAGGGCCAGCCGGCGCTCTACTACGTGACGGCGCCCACGCGCGAGACGGCCGAGCGCTCGCCCCACCTGGAGGCTTTCCGCGCGCGGGGCTACGAGGTGCTGTTCTTCCTGGATCCGATCGACGAGCTGTGGCTGCGGCTGCCGCGCGAGTTCGAGGGCAAGAAGCTCGTCTCGGTCGCCAAGGGCGCCGTCGATCTCGGGACCGAGGAGGAGAAGAAGCAGGAGGAGACGGCGCGCGAGGAGTCGAGCGAGCGCTTCAAGGACCTGCTGCTGGGACTGCGGGCGGCGCTGCAGGACGACATCCGCGACGTCCGGCTGTCGGGCCGGCTCACCTCGTCACCCGCCTGCCTGGTCGGCGAGACCGGCGACCTCAGCCCCCACCTGGAGGAGCTGCTCCGGCGCAGCGGCCAGGAGGTGCCGAAGGTCAAGCGCGTGCTCGAGCTGAACCCGTCGCACCCGCTGGTCGAGCATCTGCAGGCCTTCCACGCGGCGCACCCGGCCGACGAGCGCTTCAAGCGCTACGCCGAGCTCCTCCACGGTCAGGCCATCCTGGCCGAGGGCGGGACGCTGCCGGATCCGGCGGCGTTCAGCCAGCGCCTGGCCGAGCTGCTGGTGGAGGCGACGGGCCACTGAGCTGAGCGGAGTTACCCCAGCAGCTCGCGGCAGTCGAGGTCGTCGACGGCGCGCATGATGCGCTCCAGGTGGTGCCACCAGATCCAAGGCGGAAGCCCGTGGTTGGCTTGCCACATCGGGGTCATGATCTGCCACAGCACGGAGAACCGGTAGTCCTGCCAGAGCGCCTCGAACGCGTAGCCGCCAACGCCGTGGGCCACGAGCGCGTCGTGGTATCCCCGCACGCTGTCTCGCTCGTAGCGGGCTCGCCAGTCGGGGAAGCAGTGCACGGCCAGCATGTAGGCGAGGTCGTCGCTGGCCACGTCAACGCGCCAGGCATCCCAGTCGATCAACCGCACGCCGCCGCCGGCCTGGCGAGGCAGCATCGCATTCCAGACGTGGGCGTCGCCGTGCACGATCGTCAGGTCGCGATGCGTACGATACCGCTCGAGCAGGCGGGGCGCGGCCTCGACCATGCGCTCGTAGAGGCGCCGGCGCTCGGGAGACAGACGTTCGCCCAGGCGATCGGCGAAGGTCGCGAGCTCGGCCGGCATGGCGGCCAGGTACCGGTCGAACACGCCCGCCTCGTCGGCGAAGGCGCCGACAGAAATGCCGAGGCGTTCGTGGTCCCACCACGCCGCGTGGAATCGCGCGTGGGCCTCGACGACGGCGCGGTACGGTTCGATCGACGGCGGCAGCGGCCATTCCCCGAGGGCCTCGTGAGAGGCGGTGAGGTCTTCGAGGACCAGGTGCCAGGCCCCGGTCGTCTCCACACTGGCCTCGTAGCAGCGGGGCAGGAGACCGGCTGGCGTGTCGACGGCGACGTGGCGGTAGAACGCCACTTCCTTGTGGCCGAATTCGTGCCACTTCGGATCGGTGCCGTCGCGCTGGGACTTCCAGAACACGTGGGACGGGCCGCCGTCGCCGGCGTCGTCATAACTCAGACGCAGACGCCTGATCCGGGAGATCAGGGTGTCGCGCGAGGTCTCGACCGCGACCTCGACGACCTCGCCGCCGGCGAGGTCGCCGGCGCCGCGCAGCATCGCGGTGAGGCGGTCGGGCGACGCCTCCGGCGGCCGAGGGTCCATGTCCGGACATGGTACGATGCGGCGCCCGACTCCGACAGCGAGGGAGACCCGTGAACATCCGACCCAATCGCATCAAGCAGACGCTCGCGGCCGGCAAGGTGGCCACCATCCTGTCCGGCACCAACGACCCCGATCTCATCGACCAGGTCGCCACCGTGGGCGTCGACGGCATCTGGCTGGAGGGCGAGCACGGCGGCGTCGACTGGGGCGATCTCGGCAATCTCACGCGGGCCTGCGACCTGTGGGGCGTGACCTCGGTCGTGCGCGTGATGGACAACGACTACGCGCTGATCTATCGCACGCTCGACCGCGGTGCCCAGGGCATCGTGGTGCCGCACGTCAACACGCGGGCCGAGGCCGAGCGCGTGGTCGAGGCCGGCAAGTTCGCGCCGCTCGGCAAGCGCGGCATGTTCACCAGCCGGCAGGGGTTCGGCGTCGACGGCTATCTGAAGACGGCCAACGACCAGAGCCTGCTGATCGTGCTGATCGAGGACATCGCCGCCGTCCGCAACCTGGACGACGTCCTCAAGGTCGACCACATCGACTGCTTCTTCGTGGCGCCCAACGACCTGGCCACCTCGATGGGCCACATCGGCAACATGGGCCATCCCGACGTCCAGCAGACCGTCGACGGCGCCATCAAGAAGATCGCCCAGGCCGGCCGCGTGGTTGGCACGCTGGTCAACTCCGCCAACGTCGAGCGCTACACGAAGCTGGGCGTACGCGTGGTGATGACGAGCTTCTTCCCGTGGATCCAGGCCGGCGCCAAGGAGCTCATCGAGCGCGCGGCGGCGGGTGCCCGCGGCTGACGACGCCTCCCGCGAGGGACGGGGTGTCGCGAGGTTGACGCTGGCGGCCGCGCTGGCGCTGGCGGGCGACGAGGTCGTCGCGCTGGTCGGGGGCGGCGGGAAGACCACCGCCATGTTCTTGCTGGCCCGCGAGGTGGTGGACGGGGGCGGCCGCGTCGTCACCACCACGACCACCCACATCTCGGCCGCGCAGCTCGCGCGGGCCCCCGCCCACGTCCTCGCCGTCGACGCGACGCGGGAGAGCGTCGCCGCCGCGCTGGCCGCACACCGGCACATCCTCGTCACCGGGGCCACGAACCCCGCCACCGGCCGGGCCGATGGGCTGGGGCTGGATCTCTTCCAGCGCCTGCGCGCCTGGTGCCCGGCCGCGTGCATCCTGAACGAGGCGGACGGCTCGCTGATGCGTCCTTTCAAGGCCCCGGCTGGACACGAGCCGGTGATTCCCGTGGAGACGACGCTGGTCGTCGTCGTGGTCGGCGCCGACGTCTTCGGCCGGACGCTGGACGCCGATCACGTTCACCGCCCGGAGCGCGTCAGCGCGCTGAGCGGGGCGCCGCCGGGGGCGACGATCACGCCCGAGATCGTGGCCCGCGTCCTGGCCCACCCCGACGGAGGACGCAAGGGCGCCCCGGTCGGCGCCCGCGTCGTCGTCCTGATCAACAAGGTCGCGAGCCTCGCCGATCGGAGGCCGGCGCGCGAAACCGCCGAGCGCCTGCTCCACGAGCGGACGATTCACGCCGTCGTGCTGGCCGAGCTCCACGGCGAGCCCCCCTGATCGAGGTCTGCTCGCGCTGACCCCGACGGCTCAGGCCGGCAGCGTGCCCCGCGTCTTCGTCGGCAGCCGGTAGACGCTCGTCCGGGCCGTGAGGAAGAGGACGCTGCCGTCCTCGCCCCAGGCCAGGTTCGCCGGCAGCTCCGGCAGCACGATGCGCCCGAGCAGCGTGCCGTCCGGACGGCACACCCACACGCCTCCCGGCCCCGTGCAGAAGACGTTGCCGCGCACGTCCACCTTGAGGCCGTCGGGCACGCCCGGGTCCGCCGACGCCATGTCGAGCAGGACGCGGCTGCCGGTCAGCGTGCCGTCCGGCCGGACGTCGAACGCGCGGATGTGCTTGTGGGCCGAGTCGTCGATGTACAGGACGGACTCGTCGGGGGAGAAGGCGAGGCCGTTCGGCAGCGCGAAGTCGTCGATCAGCAGTTGCAGCGTGCCGTCGGCGGTCAGCCGGTACACGCCGTTGGCGGGCTGCTCCTTGCCCGGGATCGGGTTGGCCCACCAGCCGGCCGGCCGCACGGTGCCGGGCGGCGCCGGCTGTACGCCATAGGGCGGGTCGGTGAAGTAGATTGCGCCGTCCGACTTCACCACGATGTCGTTGGGACTGCTCAGGCGCTTGCCCTGGAACCGCTCGGCCAGGACCGTGCGGGTGCCGTCGTCCGCCACACGGGTCACGCGACGGCCGTCGTGCTCCGCCGCCAGCACACGGCCCTGGCGATCCAGCGTCAGCCCGTTGGACGTGCCGGTGGCGAACGTGGTGAGCTCCGGCCCCTCTGGCAACCGGCGCCAGCGCACGATCCGCTTGTTCGGGATGTCGCTGAAGAGCAGGTGACCGCTGCGCCAGACCGGTCCCTCGGTGAAGATCAGACCTCCGGCGATGCGCTCGATGACCGCATCGGGGGCGACGAGCTCGTGGAGACCGGGGTCGCGCACTTCCAGAGGTGCCATGATGTTTTCTCCTCAGGCCGGGATGATCGGGAGCACGACGCAGGACACGCGCCCGCGCTCGTGGAACACGGTGTTGTCGGCGACGACGCGGCGGCGGTCGCGGCCGAGCGGCTCGCCCGTGTTCGGGTTCACATCGAAGCGCGGGTGGTTCGAGCTGGAGATGTCGAGCCGGATGCGGTGGCCGGGCATGAACAGGTTGCTGGTCGGGTAGAGGGTGATGGTCACCTGCATGGCGGCGCCCGGCGTCACCGGCTCGCCCCGCTCCCGACCGTTGCGATAGCGTAACCGCACGATGCTGTCGGTGAGGTTCAGCGCGTACCCCAGCGGGTACCACGGGCTTGGCGGATAGACGTCGACGAGCTTGGCCGTGAAGTCGGTGTCGACGGCGGAGGTCGCGACCCACAGGTGGACTTCGACGGGGCCCGTCACCTCGGTTGCCCCCCGCAGCGGCTCGGTCTGGAAGACGAGCACGTCGGGCCGGGAGCCGAGCGGCAGGTAAGGCGGGTGGCAGCCGTGGAAGCGCGGTCCCTCGCGCTGGTCGAAGCCACCCGCGCGCATGATGTCGGCCGTCCGCTCCCCCCGGCCGAGAAAGCTCGGATCGGCGATGCCGGCCGGCAGCGGCAGCACGTCCCGCAGCGACGAGACGTTGCCGCCGATCGACGGCACCGGGTTGGCGGGATCGAAGCTGTAGGTCGTGGCCGAATGCTCCTCGCGCGGCGGCTCGACGCGAAGCGAGCCGTCACCGTGCAGGTGGAACTCGGTGAAGCGCGTGCGGGCCAGCGGCCACTCGTGCTCGTCGCGCCAGCGGCCGCCGTGCACGAGGCGGCCGGCGCCCGAGCGCCGCCCGGAGCCGCCGCCCATCACGAAGATCCGCAGCGGCGCCTCGGCGTCGAGGCCGTTGTCGACGCCGCGGAGCCCCCGATCGAACCAGCGCAGGTGCAGCTCGTCGAAGCTCGGCAGGGCCGCGTCCCGGCCGAACTCCACGTCACCGGCGTACGAGAGCTCGACCGTCTTGGCGCCGTGCGTCCACGGGCCCACGAGCGCGCGCACCGGGCGGCGCCCGCCGGCGCCGAGGCCCACGAAGTTCTGGAAGGTCGCCCGCGTGTAGGAGTCGTACCAGCCGCCCACGAAGAGGATGGGCATCTCGGGGAAGCGGTCCCAGTGAGCGCGCGGATTGAGGCTCGGGTGCTTCCAGTAGTCGTCGTAGTCAGCGCGGGTCAGGATCTCCAGCGCCCACTTCTCGTAGGGCGGCACCCGGGCGAGCTGGGTCTGGCCGGGGCGAATGGGCATGCGCTGCAGCCACTCCGAGAACGGCGGCGCGCCGAGGTTGAGGGCGGGGGTGAGGGCGGGGGACGCGGTGAGCGCGGCCTGGGTGTTGTACGCGGAATGCCAGAAGGCCCAGGCGAGGAAGCGGAGCTCGAGGGCGCCGCCGTGCCGGACCGAGCTCTCGTGGGCGTCGGCCCCGCTCATGTTGGCGACCATCGTCGCCAGCCCGTCGGGGCCGAGCGCGGCCATCGCGGTCTGCGTCCAGCCCGACCACGAGGTCCCGAACGATCCCACGACGCCGTTCGACCATTCCTGCCGCCGGATCCACGCGATGGTGTCGGCGCCGTCCTCGGCCTCGGGGACCAGGAAGTTCACGTCGCCCTCGGAGCGGAAGCACCCTCGGCAATCCTGGTTGACGACGACGTAGCCACGCGCGGCGAACCACCGGCACTCGCCGAGCGTCGCCTCCGTCTCCGCCTTGTTGTAGGGCGTGCGATGCAGGAGGACCGGCCGTCGGTCGGCCAGCGGCACGCCGTGGCGCGCGGGCCGATAGACGTCGGTCGCCATGCGCACGCCATCGCGCATGGTCACCATCACGTTCTCGGTCAGGTGCACGTCGAACTCGGGACGGGACGGCTGGACGGAGCGGTCGAGGGCTCTCATGACGGTGGATGATAACCGACGTGGTCCTCGGGGGAAGGCGGCGCCTCGGTGGCGCCACCTTCCCCGAGCTCGGCTACGCGAGCTTGACGTTCTTGAGCGGGAGGCTGCGCACCGGCTTGCCGGTCGCCGCGAAGATGGCGTTGAGCACCGCCGGCGTGACCACGCAGATGGTCGGCTCGCCGACCCCGCCCCAGAAGTCGTAGGTCGGCACGATCACGGTCTCGACCTTCGGCATCTCGGCCTGTTGCAGGATCTTGTAGCGGTCGAAGTTCAGCTCGGTCATGCGCCCGTTCTGCACGGTGCACTCGCCGTAGAAGGCCGCGCTCAGGCCGTAGGCGACCGAGCCCTCGACCTGGGCGGCGATCTGATCCGGGTTGACCGCGTGGCCGCAGTTGAGCGCCAGCACCATGCGGTGCACCTTCACCTTGCCCTCGCCCGTCATCGACACCTCGGCGACCGCCGCCGAGTAGCTGCCGTACCCCATGAACTGCGCGACGCCGCGATGCACGCCGGCCGGCAGCGGCTTGCCCCAGTCGCCCTTCTCGGCGGCGGCGTCGAGGACGGCGAGGTGCTTGGGATGGTTGCCCATGAGGCGGCGGCGGAACTCGACGGAGTCGACCCCGGCCGCCCGGGCGACCTCTTCCATGAAGCATTCCATGTACACGGCGTTCTGATTGGTGTTGACGCCGCGCCAGGGGCCGACCGGCACGTGCGTGTTACGCATCGCGTACTCGATCAGCAGATTCGGCACCGTGTAGCCGAGCTGAGCGTCGCCCGGCTTGTCGGTGTAGCCCTGGAGCTGGCGGTCGTCCTTGTTGTTGGAGATCAGTGCCGGGTTGGAGAACGCGTTGATCGACTGACCGGACACGCGCAGGTGCAGACCGACCAGCGCCCCCTTGTCGTCGAGGCCGGCGGCCAGCTTGCACTGCGAGATCGGCCGATAGAAGTCGTGCCCCATGTCCTCTTCGCGCGACCAGACCATCTTCACGGGGACGTCGGGGAACTGCTTGGCGATGAGGGTCGCCTGGCGGACGAAGTCCTGGGTGCCGCCGCGCCGGCCAAAGCCGCCGCCGAGGTCGTGCCGGTAGACCTCGCACCGATCGAGCGGGACGCCCGACTGCTCGGACAGGGCGGCCAGCGAGGCCTCGGCGTTCTGGGTCGGCACCCAGCACTCGGCCCGGTCCGTCGAGACCTTCACCGTGCAATTCATCGGCTCCATCGTGGCGTGGGCCAGGAACGGCGTGCTGTAGACCGCCTCCACCTTCTTCGCCGCACCCTGGATCGCGGCCGGCGCGTCGCCCTCGTTGCGGAACGCGTACGCTTCCTTGGCGGTCAGCCCCTCGGCGAGGTGCTCGGCGATCTTCGCGCTCGACTGGGAGCGCACCGGCTCCCTCGTCCCAGACGATCGGCAGCGCGTCGAGCGCGGACTTGGCGCGCCACCACGTGTCGGCGACGACGGCGACGGTGGCGTCGTTCACCTTGACGACGCGGCGAACGCCGGGCCGGCCAGACACCTTCGCCTCGTCGTAGCTCACGAGCTTGCCGCCGAACACGGGGCAGGCCTTGACGGCGGCGTGCAGCATGCCCGGCAGCTTGAGGTCGATCGCGTAGACCTTGCTGCCGTTGAGCTTGTCGGCCGTGTCCAGCCGCTTCATCGGCTTGCCGGCGACCTTCCAGATCTTGGGATCCTTGAGCGTGATGCTCTTGGGATCGGGCGGCGTCAGCTTGGCGGCGGCGTCGGCCACCTTGCCGTAGCTGGTCTTGCGCCCGGAGGGGCCGTGCGTGATGACGCCGTCGGCCACACTGACCTCGGCCACCGGCACCTGCCACTGATCGGCCGCGGCCTGCAGCAGCATCATGCGGGCGGCGGCGCCGCCGCGGCGGACGTAGTCGTGCGAGGTGCGGATGCCGCGGCTACCGCCGGTGCCCATCTCGCCCCAGACGCGCTTGCGCGCGAGGTTCTGGCCCGCCGTGATCGACTCGGTGGCGACCTTCTTCCAGTCGCACTCGAGCTCCTCGGCGACGAGCTGGGCCAGGCCGGTGAGCGTGCCTTGCCCCATCTCCGAGCGCGCGATGCGGATCACGCAGGTGTCGTCCGGCTTCACGACGACCCAGGCGTGGACCTCGGCGCCCGCCCCGACCGCGGCCTTGGCCTCGGCCGAGCCGGCTCCCAGCGGCAGCCGCATGCCGATGGCCAGGCCGCCGCCGGCGGCGGCCGATCCGACGATGAAGGCGCGACGTGACAGCCGCATGTCAGGCCCCCTTCCGGCCGGCGGCCATGTGCACGGCCGCGCGGACGCGCTGGTAGGTGCCGCACCGGCAGATGTTGGCCATGGCATCGTCGATGTCCTGGTCGGTCGGCTTGGCCTTGCGCTTCAGCAGGGCCGCCGCCGCCATGATCTGGCCGGACTGGCAATAGCCGCACTGGGGGACGTCGAGCGCCGCCCACGCCTTCTGGACCGGATGTGCGCTGGTGGCCGACAGCCCCTCGATGGTGACGATCTTGTCGGTGGCCTTCACGCTGCCCACCGCGATCGAGCAGGAGCGCGCCAGCTCGCCGTTGAGGTGCACGGAGCAGGCGCCGCACTGCGCGACGCCGCAGCCGTACTTGGTGCCCGTCAGCCCCACCTGCTCGCGGATGACCCACAGCAGCGGCGTGTCGGCCTCGACCTGCACGTCACGGATCCGGCCATTGATGTTGAGCTTTGCCATGGGCATCCTCCCGGGATGATCGCCGCGTGCGCTTACACTACCCGACGGCCGACGAGGTGCCAAGTGAGGATGTGGGACGCGTGATATGGTTCCGGGCGAGCACCTGAGCCCGACGCCCTGGAGGCCCGCATGCCGACGGTAGAGACAGCGCTCGGTCCGATCGCCACGGCCGAGCTGGGACCGACCCTGATGCACGAGCATGTCGTCACCCGCTCCCCCGGAGTGCAGGAGAACTGGCCCCACTTGTGGGACCGCCCCGGCATCCTCGCCCTGGCCGAGAAGAAGATGGCCGACCTCTACAGCCGGGGCATTCGCAGCATCGTCGACCTGACGACCGTCGACCTCGGCCGCGACATCGACCTGATCCTCGGCGTCGCTCGCCGCTCGCGCGTGCACATCGTCGTCGCCACCGGGGTGTGGTGGATGCCGCAGCGCTACTTCACCAGCCACGGCGTGGACGAGGTGGCCGAGCTGTTCATCCGCGACATCACGCAGGGCATCGGCACCAGCGGCGTGAAGGCAGCCATCATCAAGTGCGCCACCGACACCGCCGGCGTGACACCGGTGATCGACAACGTCCTGCGGGCCTCGGCCCGGGCCCAGAAGGCCACCGGCGTGCCGATCTCCACCCACACGTGGGCGGCCGGGCGCACCGGCGAGCTGCAGCAGGCGATCTTCGCCCAGGAGGGCGTGGACCTGAGCCGCGTCATCATCGGCCACAGCGGCGACAGCGAGGATCTCGGCTACCTGCGCGGGCTGATGGAGCGCGGGAGCACCATCGGGATGGACCGGTTCGGCCTCGAGACCTTCCTGTCCACCCCCAAGCGAGTGGAGGTCGTGGCCCGGCTGTGCGCCGAGGGCTACGCGCCGAAGATGGTGCTCTCCCACGACGCCAGCTGCTGGAGCGACATGCTGTCGGAGGACGCCAAGCGGCGTCACCGTCCGTACCATCACTACAACCACATCTCCGACGACATCCTGCCGGCGTTGCGCAAGGCCGGCGTCAGCGAGGAGCAGATCGACCAGATGCTGGTGCGCAACCCGCGGGCGATCTTCGAGGCCCGAAAGGCGTGAGCCGATGATCCCGATCACGCTCACCTGTGCCGACTACGCTCGCGTCATGCCCCTGGCCACCGGCGAGGTGAAGCCGGAGGGGATCGCGCTCACCCTGGCCCTGAGTAGCCGGGGCTCGTGGCCGGCCCGCGCCGAGATGCTCCGCCGGGCGGCGCAGGACCCGGCCGTGCAGGGCGGCGAGTGGTCGATGGCGCAGTATCTCTATCGCATCGACAAGGGCGATCGCCGCTTCGTCGGCCTGCCGGTCTTCCCGCTGCGCAACTTCACGGCGCGCGACCTGTACGTCCGCCGCGGCGGCCCCATCCGCGATCCCAAGGACCTGGCCGGCAAGCGCATCGGCATGTACAGCTACAGCGCGAGCGGCTCCATCTGGTACCGTCACTTCCTGCGCTTCGTGGGGCTCGATCCGGCCGCCATCCAGTGGTGGATCGGCGACGTCGATGCCGCCTGGTCCTCGCCGACCGATCCGAACCTGCCGGCCGGCGTGAATGCCGCTCCGGCCGGCCGTTCGCTCTCCGACATGCTGCTCGCCGACGAGCTGGACGCCGTCTACAGCCCGCCGCGCCCGCAGGCCTACCATCCCCGGACCGGACGCATCGCGCGCCTGTTCCCGGACTTCCGCCGGGTGGAGCAGGAGTACTTCCGCGCGACCGGCGCGTTTCCGCCCCAGCACCTGATCGTGCTCCGGCGCGAGGTGTGGGAGGCCAACCGCTGGATCGCCCGGCGCCTGACCGAGGCGTTCGGCGCCGCCAACGACGTGTTCACGGCGGCCCAGCAGGGGTTTCCGTACGCCACCCCATGGCTGGAGGCCGAGCTGGAGGACACCGCGGCCGTGATGGGGGAGGACTTCCACCCGCACGGCCTCGACCGCAACCGGGCCCAGATCGACATGTTCGCCGCCGAGGCCTTCCGGCTGGGCCTGACGACTCGCCACGTCACCACGGACGAGTACTTCGCCGACTACCTGCAGGGAGGTTGAGTCATGCCATCGGTCATCCTGGGCGCGGGGGCGTTTCGCTACGAGGTCATGGACGGCTGGGCCAAGCTGCCCCCGGGGCAGGAGTTCAATGCCGATGTCGCCGCGGTCGGCGTCGACGGCCAGGATCGGGTGTACGCCTTCAACCGTGGCGCCCATCCGATGGTCGTGCTCGACCGTGAGGGCAACTTCCTGCGCTCGTGGGGAGAAGGGGTCTTCCACCGCGCCCACGGCGTCCACATGGCGCCCGACGAGACGCTGTGGCTCACCGACGACGGCGACCACACCGTCCGCCATTGCACGCTCGACGGCAAGGTGCTCCTGACGCTCGGCCTGGCCGGCAAGCCGACGCCGTACATGAGCGGGGAGCCGTTTCACCGCTGCACGCACACGGCGCTGTCGCCCCAGGGCGATCTCTACGTCTCCGACGGCTACGGCAACGCGCGCGTGCACAAGTACGCGCCCAACGGGACGCTGATTGCCTCGTGGGGCGAGCCGGGCACCGATCCTGGCCAGTTCAACATCCCCCACAACATCGCCTGCGACGCCGACGGCTGGGTTTACGTGGCCGACCGCGAGAATCACCGGATCCAGGTGTTCGACGGCAACGGCAAGTTCGAGACGCAGTGGATCAACATGCATCGCCCCTCCGGCCTCTACCTGGAGCGCGGCGCCCACGGACACTTCTACGTGGGCGAGACGGGCGGCGGCCTCGGCGTCAACATCGACCACCCGAACATCGGACCGCGGATCAGCATCTACGACGCCAAGGGCCAGATGCTCGCGCGGCTCGGCCACCGCCCGGCCGGCCTCGAGCCCGGGCAGTTCATCTCGCCGCACGGGCTGGCCGTCGACTCCCACGGCGACATCTACGTGGGCGAGGTGTCCTACACGAACTGGGGGCGGCGAGGGCCGATTCCGCCCGGGCTGCGCAGCCTGCAGAAGCTCGTCAAGGTGCGGTGAGGCCATGGGACAGCTCGACGGCAAGGTCGCAATCGTCACCGGCTCGGGACGCGGCATCGGACAGCAGGTGGCGCTGCGGCTGGCCCGCGACGGGGCCGCGGTGGTGGTGAATGACCTCGACGACGGGCCGGCCCGGGAGACCATCGGGCTCATCGAGAAGCTCGGCGGGCGGGCCGTCGCCTGCAACGGTGATGTCACCGCCAAGGACTTCGGCGAGCGGATCGTGGCCACGGCCGTGCAGCAGCTCGGCGGGCTGCACGTCATCGTGAACAACGCCGGCTACACCTGGGACAACGTCATCCAGAAGATGACCGACGAGCAGTGGTACGCCATCATGGACGTCCACGTGACCGCGCCGTTCCGCATCCTGCGGGCCTTCGCGCCCTACCTGCGCGAGCAGTTCGAGGCCGAGTCCAAGCGCGGCGAGCGCATCGTCCGTAAGGTCGTGCAGATCTCGTCGACCTCGGGCGTGCGGGGCAACGCCGGGCAGGTGAACTACTCGTCGGCCAAGGCGGCGGTGACCGGCATGACGCGCACGCTGGCCAAGGAGTGGGGCCGGTACGCGGTCACCGTGAACTGCGTGGCCTTCGGCTACGTCCAGACGCGCCTGACCAAGCCGCTGGCCGAGGGCGAGGCCGGCACCATCGACGTGGCCGGGCGGACCGTCAAGGTCGGCGTGCAGGGCAACCGCATCGCCGCCATGAACCAGATGATCCCGCTCGGCCGCGGCGGCTTCCCGGAGGAGGCGGCGGGCGCGATCTACCTGTTCTGCAGCCCCGACAGCGACTTCGTCAGCGGCCAGACCCTCGTCGTCACCGGCGGAGCGTAGCGGGTGAAGGCCGGCGCGATCTTCCCCCAGACGGAATGTGGCACCGACGTCGCCGCCATTGTCGACTTCGTGCGGGCCGTCGAGGCGATGGGCTTCGACCACCTCTTCGTGGCCGACCATGTCCTCGGGGCCGACCCGAAGTTCCACTCCCACCCCTCGCTGGCGACCTACTCGCACGAGGCGGTGGTGCACGAGGCGCTCACGCTGCTGGCCTACCTGGCCGCCGTCACGCGGCGGCTGACCCTGGCCACCGGCATCCTCATCCTTCCCCAGCGACAGACGGCGCTGGTCGCCAAGCAGGCGGCCCAGATCGACGTGCTGAGCGGCGGCCGGCTCCGCCTGGGCATCGGCGTGGGGTGGAACGCCGTCGAGTTCGAGGCGCTCGACGAGCCCTTCGACAACCGAGGCCGCCGCAGCGCCGAGCAGATCGCCGTCCTGCGCGCGCTGTGGACCCAGCCCGTCGTCGACTTCCACGGCGAGTACCACCGCATCAGCCACGCCGGCCTCAACCCCATGCCGATCCAGCGGCCGATCCCGATCTGGTTCGGCGTGGGCAGCCGCGAGCAGCCGGTGCCACCCGAGGCGGCGCTGCGCCGGATCGGGCGACTGGCCGACGGCTGGAGCCCGAACTTCCCGCCCGATGCGCAGGGCGAGAGGCTCGTCGCCCGCGTGCACCAGTACGCGCGCGAGGCCGGCCGGGATCCCGCGGGGCTCCCGCTCGAGGGCCGCATCCGCCTGGCCGGGCAGAACCCCGATGGGTGGAGGAAGCAGGTGGAGGCGTGGAAGGCCCTCGGCGCCACCTCGGTCATCGCCGAGCCCCGGAACGCGGGCCTGCGCTTTCCGGATGACCATCTGGACGCGCTGCGCCGATTCAAGGACACGCTCAAGGAGGTCTCCTGATGCCACCGGTGACACTGCAGGTCTTCTCCGACTACGTCTGACCCTGGTGCTATCTCAGTACCGTGCGTATTGAGAGGCTCCGGACCGAGCACGGCGTGAAGATCGAGTGGGTGCACTTCCCGCTGCACCCGGACACCCCGGTCGAGGGCGGCCGCTCGCTGGCCGACCTGTTCGCCGGGCGCAACATGGACCGCCAGGCCATGCACGCCCAGATGAAGGCGCGGATGGACGCCGAGGGGTTGCCCTACGGCGAGCGCACGATGACGTACAACAGCCGCCTGGCCCAGGAGCTGGGCAAGTGGGCGGACACGCAGCCGGGCGGCGAGGCGCTGCACGACGCGCTGTTCCGGGCCTACTTCGTCGACACGCGCAACATCTCGGAGCCGGCGGTGCTCCTGGAGATTGCCGAGCGCGTGGGGTTGCCGGTCGACGCCGCCCGCGAGGTGCTGGAGCAGCGGACCTTCAAGGCGGCGGTCGACGCCGACTGGGCGTTGTCGCGGCGGTACGGCGTCACCGGGGTGCCGACGTTCGTCGCCGGTCGCCACGGCGTGGTGGGCGCCCAGCCCTACGAGGTGCTCGAGCAGCTCGTGCGAGAGGCCGCCACCCGAAAGGAGAGCTGACATGCTGCCGGCGCCCGGCTTCCATCACCTACACCTGAACTCGGTCGATCCCGACGCCGCGATCGACTTCTACGTGCGCCACTTCCCGCGCTCCACGAAGACGCAATGGGGTGGCCTGCCCGCGCTGGCGGCGCCGAACGACGTGCTGGTGCTGTTCACGAAGGTCGCGACTCCGCCGCCGACCTCTCCCCAGACCGCCCTCTGGCACTTCGGCTGGCACGTCAGCGACACCCGCGCCAGCCTCGATACCTATCGGAGCCGGCCCGACCTCGAGCTGCTGCCGCTCTACACCACCGACGAGGGCGGCGCCGTCTTCGTCAGCAGCGACACGTGGCCGAGCCCCGGCCCCACGCCCGGGCTGACGAAGGCGCAGATCGCCGAGGCAAAGGCCACGGGGGTGCAGCCGAAGCGCAAGGGCGGCTTCGGCTACATGCGCGGGCCCGACGATGCGCTGGTGGAGTACGCCGGCGACCATCCGGCCGAGCGCTTCAACCACGTTCACATGTTCCAGGACGATCCGTTCTGCGCGCAGCTCTGGTACCAGACGCACCTCAACGCCCCGGTCTTCGCGGGGCGCACGCTGCCGGCGTCGATGACCGAGACCACCTGCACCGTGCCGCGCGGCCCCGACCGGAGCTGGCCGGCGCTGGGCCGCGAGGGGATGTTCCGGGCGCCGGCGGCGGCGGTGGTGTTCGGCGACGTGGCGCTGCCGTGGTACGCGCGTCAGGACGACCGGCCGCTGGCCAGCTCCCGCGGCCACGTGTACGACCACATCGCGCTCAGCGTCACCGATCTCGACGCCTGGATCGCCAAGCTGCGCGGCGAGGGCGTCACGTTCCTTGAGGAGCCCTACAAGCTCGGGAGCACGCGGGCGGTGATGATCGAGGGCCCGAGCCGCGAGGCCCTGGAGCTGGTCGAGACCGCGTAGTGGCCAGTCCCTTCGTCCCGGGCTCGGCGCTGCGCATCGCCGGCGCCCCGAGCGGCCCGCTGGCCGGGCTGACGTTCGCCGCCAAGGATCTCTTCGACGTGGCCGGTCACCCGACCGGCGGTGGCAATCCGGACTGGCCGCGCCGGCATCCGGTGCCGACCCGCCACGCGTGGGCGGTGCAGCGGCTGCTCGATGCCGGCGCCACCCTGATCGGCAAGACGATCACCGACGAGGTCTCGCTCGGCATCCTGGGCGAGAACCCGTTCGAGGGCACGCCGCTGAACCCCGCCGCGCCCGAGCACGTGCCGGGCGGCTCGTCGTCGGGCTCGGCCTCGGCCGTGGCCCAGGGGCTGTGCGACACGGCGCTGGGCACCGACACCGGCGGCTCGGTGCGGGTGCCGGCGAGCTTCTGCGGCCTCTACGGCATCCGCCCGACCCATGGCCGCCTCGATCTCACGGGCATGATGGCCCAGGCGCCCGAGCTCCGACACCACCGGATGGTTCGCGCGCGACGCCGAGACGTTCGCGCGCGTGTCCGCGATGCTGCTTGACGAGCCGATCACGCCGGCCGACCTGCCGACCACGCTCGTCGTGGCCAACGACGCCTTCGGCCTCGCCGACGCCGAGACGGCCGCCGCGCTGCAGCCGATGGTGCGCACGCTGTCGGCGCTGGTGGGCTACGTGCGCGAGGATCTGCTGGCGCCGCCCGGGCTGTCGGTGTGGGCGCGCTCGCAGCGCACGCTGCAGTCATCCGAGTCCTGGCTGACCTTCAAGGACTGGCTCGACCGCGACAACCCGCGGCTGCAGTTCAGCGTGGCCCGCGGCCTCGTGCGCGGCCGCCGCCATCCTCGAGAGCGAGCGGCAGGGTGCAGCGCTGATGCGCGCCGAGGCGCGCGCCCGCCTGGCCTGGCTGGTGCCGCCGGGGGCGATCCTGTGCCTGCCGACGACGCCGTTTCCGGCGCCCCGCAAGGGGCTGCCGCTGGCCACGCTCGATCCGCTGCGCGCGCGGATCAGCTGCCTGACGGCGGCCGGCGGCCTGACCGGCGTGCCGCAGGTGAGCCTGCCGGGCGCGACGGTGGACGGCCGGCCGGTGGGGCTGTCGATCGTCGGCGCCCCCGGCAGCGACGCCGTGCTGGTCGCGGTGGCCAAGGCGATGGCGATGGAGGCCGAGCGATGATCGATGTGACCCCCAACATCTCCGAGGTGGTGACCGAGGTGCGCGACCTCTTCGAGCGCTACGAGCAGGCGCTGATCGACAAGAACATCGACGTCCTCGACGCCACGTTCTGGAACAGCCCCCACACCATCCGTTACGCGGCGACCGAGCACGGCTACGGCTTCGACGAGATCCATGCGCATCGCGTCGCCCGCCCACCCGGGCCGGGCACCAAGGAGAAGCGCATTCGCCTCGAGATCCTCACGCTCGGGCGCGACCTCGCCACCGTGAACCTCGAGTACAAGGTGCGCGGGCGTGACCGCATCGGCCGTCAGAGCCAGACATGGGTGCGCTTCCCCGACCTGGGGTGGAAGGTGGTCGCCGCGCACGTCTCCATGCTGGAGGCGGCGTAGCCCTCACTGACCCCGGCTGCGCCGATCGTAGGAGATCGAGTAGGCGGCCGACCGCGCGAGCAGGACGGGATCGTTCGACAGATCGATCCCGTCCGCCCGGTTGACGGGGTCGAACACGAGCGTCCGCTCGTCCTCGGCGCTGGTCGGCGAGATGCTCGTGATCTGCAGACGGCCCAGCTCGACGCGCGGGCGGTCGGCCGGCCACAGCGTGGTCGGGTCGTCGGTCGGGTCGCCGTCGGCGGCGAGCTGGAGCTCCAGGCGGAAGGCGACCGGCCCGGTCCGCAGGCGCGCCTGTAGCTCGTCGCGCAGGAAGTTGGCGCCGCGCTTGGACCCATCTTCGGCGGTCAAGAAGGCCTCGCCCGCCTCGGGGATCCAGTGATAGCGGCCGTAGCGGCGCGTGCCGTCGGCGGCCGTGAACAGGAACGCGTGCTCGGCGTGATAGCCGGCCTGGGCGTAGCTGGCCGGCACCCCCTTCTGCGTCAGCCGTCCGATGAAGGCCGCGGCGCCCGGATGGCTGCCGACGAACTTCGGCACCGCGTCGGGAACGGGCTTGCCGGTGGCCGGGTCGGGGAGCTGGGCGCGGAGGAACTCCAGGAACTCCTCGGGCGTGCGGGCCACGAAGCCGTCGATCGAGTTGGCCAGGATGTCCGCCGTCTTGCCGCCGCCGAGCTG
This sequence comes from uncultured Candidatus Rokubacteria bacterium, assembly GCA_963827505.1. Classification (GTDB taxonomy): domain Bacteria; phylum Methylomirabilota; class Methylomirabilia; order Rokubacteriales; family CSP1-6; genus AR5. The sequence continues at coordinate 2,072,798 of CAWHBD010000003.1, forward strand.
GAACTTCACCGACATCGCCCGCACGCCCGGCTGACCGTCGTGCACATCGGGGTTGCCGCTGGAGTTCGAGAACCGGACGGTGGTAGCCACGGGACCGCCCTGCAGGTGGGCGGCCTTGGTCACCCGGCGCGCGTCCGGGGACGGCTGGAACGTGCCGGCGCAGACGATGCCCTTGGCGTGGGCGGCGCGGAAGCCCGGGTGGGCCCCGGCCAGGGTTCTCAGGGTCTCGACCAGTTGGGCGATGACCGGTTGCGGGGTGGCGGATGGGGACATGGCAGAGCCTCCTCCCCGTAGGATGCCACCGCGGACCCAAAACGTCGCGGCGGCGGGGCTACTTCACGAACGTCAGCGTGCAGGGGCGCGCCTCGATGCGCTGGCCCGCCATCGAGCTCGGGTTGCCGGCGACTCCGTACTGCCCGGCCAGCACCCCGTCCTTCACCTCGGCCTGGAATCGCCACTTGTAGCCGGCGGCGGCCTGATGGGCCGGACAGTCGACGGTGACGTCCCGGGTGCCGTCGAACCGGGTCGGGGTCAGCGCGCGCGGGGCCTTGCTGACGCTGGCCAGTCGCTGCCGGGCCAGCGCCGCGAACGTGCCCTCGAGGTACTGCTTGAGGTAGGCCTGGAACACCGCGGGGTCGTCACAGGGTCTTGGCCATCGCCCGCGCGTCGTTCACCGGGTTGCGCAGCGGGACCTAGCGATAGGTGCTGTTGCCGATGACCAGCGCGACCCGCGATTCCACCTGGGCGCCGGCCACCGCCGGGCAGGCGAGGGTGGCAACGGCCGCCACGACCACGAGGCAAGACGACGAGATCAGCGCGCGCATCCGGGTCTCCTGTGATTCCGGGATGGATCAGCAGACCACGCCGGCCCGCGGCCGGTCAAGGACGGGCAGCGTCGCCCCGGGCGGCCCGAGTGGCGGCCTCGTCGACCTTCAGCGTGGCGGGGTCGATGACGACGCCGTGCTCGCGGCGCGCGTACTCGAGCGAGACCTTCTCGTCGCGCACGTCCTCGGCCACGCGCTCCGGCTCGCGGGCGAAGGGATCACCGTGGCCGCCACCACCCGGCTGCTCGTGCAGCACGACGTCGCCGCGGCGCAGCGTGGTGGCGAACTTGGCCGGCATCTCGCGCGCCTCGCCGTCCGGGGTTGAGCACGTTGCGGGTGCCGCGGGCCGGCCCGCCGCCGGCCAGGCCGTAGGGCCGGAACGCCATGCGGTCGGAGCGTAGCTGCAGCGTGGCCTCGTCGTTCAGCAGCGTGTAACGCCGGCGCAGGCCGAGCCCGCCACGGAACCGGCCGGCCCCGCACGAGTCGGGCACGAAGCCGTACTCGTCGACCCGGATCGGGTGGTGCGCCTCCAGCACCTCGACCGGGGAGTTCGACATGTTCTGCGACGGGTTGGTCACGGCCTCCATGCCGTCCTTGTCGGGCCGCCCGCCCCAGGCGCCGGTGATCATGTCGACGAGCACGAAGGGCGCGGTGCTCGCGCGTCTGGCCGCCCATCGACAGCACGGTGTTGCCGCCCTCGCCGGCGGCGGGCACGCGGTCGGGCAGGGCCTGGGCGAGGGCGCCGAGCATCACGTCGAGCATGCGGTAGCCGGTGAGCGCGCGCGCCGCGCAGGCGCCGGGCAGCCGCGGGTTCAGGATGGTCCCCTCCGGCGCGATCACGTCGATGCAGCGGAAGATGCCCGCGTTGTTCGGCACGTCCTGGCGCAGCACCGAGCGGACCGACAGATAGGTGCACGACTTCGTGAACGACAGCGTGGAGTTCAGCGCGGCCTTCACCTGGGGCGACGAGCCGGTCCAGTCGCAGGTGAGGTGCCCGTCGTCGTGGACGGTGATGGCCACCGTGAGCGGCACCGGGTCGTCGCTGAACCCGTCGCTGTCGAGGTAGTCGGTGAACCGGTAGGTGCCCTTGCGGCCACCGCGCGATCTCGGCGCGCGTCACCCGCTCCGCGTAGTCGAGCAAGCTCCGCAGGTAGGCGCGCGTCACCGCGCGGCCGTAGCGCGCGAACAGCTTGCCGAGCTCGCGCTCGCCCACCTTGCACGCCGCGTACTCGGCGCCGATGTCGCCCAGCACGCGGTCGGGGACGCGCACGTTCTTCTCGATGATCCGGCGGACGGCCCGGCTCGGCACCCCGCGCTCGTAGAGCTTCACGGGCGGGATGCGCAGCCCCTCCTGGTAGACCTCGGTGGAGTCGCTGGCGTTGGAGCCGGGGACGCGGCCCCCCATGTCGGTCTGGTGCCCGATGACGACGGCGAACGCCTCCAGCGTGCCCTCCACGAAGATCGGCAGGAACAGGAACACGTCGGGGATGTGCATGCCGCCCGCGTAGGGATCGTTCATGACCACGACGTCGCCGGGGTGGAGGTCGCCGGCGAACTCGTGCCAGCACGCTCTGCATGGCGTCGGGCACCGCGCCCAGGTGCTGGGCGATGGTCTTGGCCTGCGCGATCAGGCGGCCCTCGGCATCGCAGAGGGCCGCCGAGTAGTCCATCACGTCGCGGATGATCTCGGAGCGCGCCGTGCGGATGACGGCGTAGGCCATCTCGTCGACGATGGCATCGAGCGCGCTCTTGATGACGGCCAGCGTGATCGGGTCGAGCTCATGGTCCCGCCTCCGGCCGCGTCATCCGAGGGCCCGCGAGCGTGATGAGGAGGTTGCCGAAGGCGTCGCGGCGGACGGCGGCGTCGGGGGGCACGACGATGGTGGAGTCGTACTCCTCGATCACGAGAGGGCCGGGGGTGGGCTCGGTGGGAACGGCGGCTCGCGCTGATCACCGGGGTCTCGATGGGGCCGGCGCCGCGGCGTGAAGTACACGGGTCGGCGGCGCGCGGTGGTCGGGGGCTCGCCGACGACGGTGACGGCGCGGAAGTCGAGACGGTGCTCGCGCAGGCCGGTGGCGACGATGCGGACGTTGACGAGCTCCAGCGGCTCGCCGGTGGCGTATCCGTAGGTGGCGGTGTACTCGCGGTCGAAGGCGGCGGCCAGGGCGGCGAGGCCGGCGTCGTCCAGCCGCGTGCCGGGCACCGGGATGACGAGCTCGGAGGCCTGGCCGACATAGCGCAGGTCGGCGTGCGCCTCGAGGCGGACGCGCTCGGGCGGATAGCCCTCGGCGGCGAGGGTGGCGAGCGCCTCGTCGCGGATCTCGTCCAGCCGGGTGCGCGCGCGGGTGAGGGCGTGAGCATCGGCGAGCAGCCCGCCGGCGGCGCGCACGAAGTGGTGCTGCACGTCGCTGGCGAGCATGCCGACGGCGGTGAACACGCCGGGGGAGACGGGGACCAGCACGCGCCGCACGTCGAGCGCGGCGGCGACGTCGCAGGCGTGGACGGGGCCGCTGCCGCCGAAGGCCACCAGCGTGAAGTCGCGCGGGTCGCGCCCGCGCTCGATGGTGACCGCGCGGATCGCCCGAGCCATGCTGGCGTTGGCCACGTCGCGGATGCCGTGCGCCGCCTCGACCACGGCCAGGCCGAGCGGCGCCGCCACCTCGCGCGCGACGGCGTCGGACGCGCAGCTCGGCGCGCAGCTTCAGCTCACCGCCGGCGAGATACTCGGGGTTGAGGTGGCCCAGCACGACGTTGGCGTCGGTGATGGTCGGGTCGCGTACCGCCGACGCCGTAGCAGGCCGGGCCCGGCCGGGCGCCGGCCGACTGCGGCCCCACGCGCAGCAGTCCGCCACCGTCGATCCACGCGATGGAGCCGGCGCCGGTGCCCACCTCGGCGATGTCGATGGCCGGCACCTTGAGCATGTAGCCGCCGGCCTTGATGAAGCGGCTGGAGGTGCTGATGCCCTCGCGGAACTCGTACTCCGTGGTCAGCGTGGGCAGGCCGCCTTCCACCAGCGAGGCCTTGGCGGTGGTGCCGCCCATGTCGAACACGATCAGGTTGGCCTCGTCGAGCGCGGCGCCCAGCCGGGCGGCGCCGGTGACGCCGGCGGCGGGGCCGGAGCCCACCGCGAAGGCCGGCCGCTCGGCCGCCTGCCGCGCGCCCACCACGCCGCCGTTGGAGGCGACGACCAGGAGCGGCGCGTCGAGGCCGATGCGACGCAGGCTGGTCGACAGGTTGTCGAGATAGCGGCGCATCACTGGCAGCAGGTAGCCGTTGACGACGGTGGTGCTCGTGCGCTCGTACTCCTTGATCTCCGGCAGCACCGCGTAGGACGCGGTGACGTCGAGGCCGGGCACCGCCGCCCGCACCAGCCGCTCGGCCGCCTGCTCGTGGGCGGGATTGGCGTAGCTGTTGATGAAGCAGATCGCGATCACCTGCACGCCGGCCGCGGCCAGGCGCTCGGCGGCGGCGATCACGGCGGCCTCGTCGAGCGGACGCACCACGCTGCCGTCGGCGGCGATCCGCTCGTCCACCTCCAGGCGGAGGCGGCGCGGGCACCAGCGGGGCCGGCTTCTCCCACGTGAGGTCGTAGAGGTCGGGCGTGCGCACGCGGCCGATCTCCAGCACGTCGCGAAAGCCGCGGGTGGTGATGAGCCCGGTGACGCCGCCGGTCTTCTGGAGGATCGTGTTGGACGCCACCGTGGTGCCGTGCACGATTTCCACCACGTCGCCGGGCGCGCACGCCGGCCGCCTGCAGCAGCGCGGCCAGGCCGGTCACCACCGCGCGGCCGGGATCGTCGGGGGTGGAGGAGACCTTGCTTACCCGCAGGGCGCCGTCGGGCAGGCGCAGCACGATGTCGGTGAACGTGCCGCCGATGTCGACGCCGATGCGGAGGCCGGACGGGGCGGGGGCGGAAGGCACGCGGTGCAGTGTACTATCGTGGCCCGGAAGCCGCGACGCCGAGCGCCAGGAGGAGAGCGATGCCGGTCTTCACGCGCCCTGATGCCGAGCTCTACTACGAGGTCCACGGGTCGGGTCATCCACTGCTGCTCTTCGCCCCCGGCGGGCTGCGCTCGCAGCTCGACTACTGGCGCCACAGCCCCGCCAACCCGGGCGCCCCGCCGGCGTGGATGAACCCCATGGTCGACCTGGCCAGCCGCTTCACGGTGGTCGGCATGGACCAGCGTAACGCCGGCCGCTCGCGGGGCGCGGTGACCGAGACCCACGGCTGGCACACCTACGCCGGCGATCATCTGGCCCTGATGGATCACCTCGGCTTCCGACGCTTCGCCGTGATGGGCGGCTGCATCGGCGGCACCTACTGTCTGACGCTGTGCGAGCTGGCGCCGGAGCGGGTGACCGCGGCCGTGCTGCAGAACCCGATCGGGCTGCACGAGAATCGCGATACCTGGGACGACGCGGTCAGCGGCTTCGCCAAGACGATGATGGAACGCGATCCGTCGCTGCGCGAGGATGTCATCCGGAAGTTCGGCCACAACATGTTCGGCGGCGACTTCGTCTTCTCGGTGAGCCGCGATTTCGTGCGCCGCTGCCCCACGCCGCTGCTCCTGCAGCCCGGCACCGACAAGCCGCACCCGGCGGCGACCAGCGACGAGATCGCGCGGCTGGCGCCGAAGCTCGAGGTCCAGAAGGACTGGCGGGGCCCGACTCACCTGGCCGAATCGATCCGCCGGGTCACCGAGTTCCTGACACGCCACACGCCGGCATCGTGAGCGTCGGCGGGTAGCCACCGCCTCGCGCGGGGACCCGCACGGCCACCGGCAGCGTGGCGCCGAGACGGGTGGCCACGACGAGCGTGACGTCGGCTGGCCGCGCGTCGGCGAGACGACGAACGGCCGGCCACACGTCGGCGTCGTCGCAGTCCGACAGATCCAGCACCAGCACCACGCGTCGCGACAGGAGCGAGCCCCGGGCGTGGAGGGCAATCGAGCCGCGCAGGGTGGCCGGGCAGGCGCCGAGGACGTCGGCGATGGCCCGGGCTCGCCGCCGGTCGCGTGCGTTCAGAAGCCCCAGGACCAGCACGACGCTCCCCATCACGAGCCCGAGGAAGATCAACCCGTTCATCACACGGGTATACGGGCCAGGCGCGGCCCCGGGGTGGAACCTCCAGCGTTTCGCCGGCAGGAATGCTATCGTCACCGGCCATGCACGACGAATTGACCGGCCAGACCGTGGAGCTGCTGCAGCAGCTCATCCGCAACCAGTGCGTGAACGACGGCAACGTCGCCTCCGGCCAGGAGGTGCGCACCAGCGACGTGCTGCAGACCTACCTCGCAGGGCAGCGGCCTCGACGTCGAGGTCTACGAGCCCGAGCACGCGCCGGGCCGCACCAGCCTGGTGGCGCGTATCGAGGGCACCGACCCGGCGGCGCCGACCCTGTGCCTGATGGGCCACACCGACGTCGTGCCCGTGAACCCGAGCCACGTGGACGCGCGATCCGTTCGGCGGCGAGCTGGTCAACGGCGAGGTGTGGGGCCGCGGCGCGCTCGACATGCTGAACCTCACCGCCTCCCAGGCGGTCGCCCTCAAGACGCTGGCCAAGCCGCGGCTGGCGGCCGCGCGGCACGCTCGTCTACCTGGCCTGCGCCGACGAGGAGGCCGGCGGCGCGCTCGGCGCCGGCCACGTGTGCAAGAAGCACTGGGACTCGCTGCGTGCCGACTATCTGCTGACCGAGAACGGCGGCACCGTCAGCGCCCACGGCGGGCAGCTGAACGTCACCGTGCACGTCGGCGAGAAGGGCGTGGCGTGGCGGCGGCTGCGCGTCAAGGGCACGCCCGGCCACGGCTCGATGCCGTACGGCGCGGACAACGCGCTCGTCAAGGCCGCGCAGGTGGTCACGCCGACTGGCCGACTACCGGCCGTCGCCGTACGTGGGCGAGCTGTGGAGCACCTTCGTCGGCACACTCGACGTCGAGCCGGCGGTCAAGGCGGCGCTGGTCGATCCCTCCCGGGTCGACGAGACCATCGGGCACCTGCGCGCCGGCACTGGCCAAGTACGCGTGGTCGGCCACCCACACCACCTTCTCGCCCGAACATGTGCCGCGGCCGGCGTGAAGACCAACGTCATCCCCGACACGGTCGACATCGAGGTGGACATCCGCACCATCCCCGGCGACAACGAGGACGAGGTGCGCCGGCACCTCGACAAGGCCCTCGGCGCCCTCGTTCGAGGAGGTCGAGATCGAGAAGCTCTTCTCCAAGCAGGCCTCGGTGTCGCCCACCGGCACCCCGCTGTGGGACGTGCTGGGCCGGGTCGTGGACGCGCACTACCCGGGCGCGAAGCTGCTGCCGCGGCTGATCGTGGGGTTCACCGACGCGCCCTACTTCCGCGAGCACGGGCGCGATCGCCTACGGCTTCGGCCTGTTCTCGCGCACGCTGACCGCCGAGGCGATGGCCGGCCGCTTCCACGGCAACGACGAGCGCATCGACGTGGAGTCGCTGGCCCTCACCACCCAGGCTTGGCTGGAGACGTGCGAGCCGTTCCTGGGGTAGGGACTAGATCACCTTCGACGCCGGATGACCCGACGGCGCGGTCGCGATCTCGACGCCGTCGCCCGAGTCGTGGGACACTGGCCGCATGCGGAGGCCGCGATGAAGGGCAAAGGCCGGAAGCCGGGGGAGATCAAGCCGTGACGCCCGCCGCCGAGCACGACGTGCCGATTCCCTACATGCAGCGGACGCGCGACTACTACCAGGCGCTCGGGCTTCGCGCCGTACCGGTGGGCGCACTTCGCCGACGTGCCGTTCACGCCGCTGGCCAGGCCGCTCGCTCAGTCGCGTGTGGCCCTGATCACGACGGCGGCGCCCTACCAGCCCGGCCTCGGCGACCAGGGCCCGGGGGCCAAGTACAACGCCGTCGGCCAAGTTCTACAAGGTCTACTCCGACTCGACAGAGAGCACCCCCGACCTGCGCATCTCGCACGTTGGCTACGACCGCACCCACACCACCGCCGAGGATCAGCGGACGTGGCTGCCGCTGGCGCGCGCTGCAGGCGGCGGTGAAGACGGGCCGGATCGGAGCGCTGACGCCGCGCTTCCACGGGGCGCCGACCAACCGGAGCCAGCGAGTCACCATCGAGACCGATGCGCCCGAGCTGCTCCGGCGCTGCCGCGAGGACGGCGCCGAGGTGGCGGTGCTCGTCCCCAGCTGACCGGTCTGTCACCAGACCGTGAGTCTGGTCGCGCGGCACCTGGAGGCGGACGGGATCCCGACGGTCATCATGGGTTGCGCGAAGGACATCGTGGAGCACTGCGGCGTGCCGCGCTTCCTGTTCAGCGACTTCCCGCTGGGCAACTCGGCCGGGCGCCCCTTCGACGTCGACTCCCAGGCAGCCACGCTGGAGCTGGCGCTGCGCGTGCTGGAGACGGCCCCGGGGGCCCGGACCACGGTGCAGTCGCCGCTGCGCTGGCGCGACGACGCGTCCTGGAAGCTCGACTTCAACAACCTGGCCAAGCTGACGCCCGAGGACATCGCCGAGCGCCGCAAGGAGTTCGACGTGGTGAAGTCCATCATCAAGGCCAAGCGGGAGGGCGTGTGAGCAAGCCGTTCGCCGGGGTCCGCATCCTCGACTTCACCCGCTATCTGGCCGGGCCCTACGGCACCTATCAGCTGGCCCTGCTCGGCGCCGACGTGGTGAAGATCGAGTCGCGCGAGGGCGACGAGACGCGCAGCCAGCTCGTCAGCAAGGAGTGGGCGGATCGCAAGATGCCGCCGGGCTTCCTGGCCGTGAACGGCAACAAGCGCAGCATCACCCTCGACCTGCGGCGGCCGGAGGCGGTCGAGATCGTCAAGCGGCTCGTCCCCACCGCCGACGTCGTGTGGGAGAACTTCCGCGCCGGGCGTGATGGACAAGCTCGGGCCTCGGCTACGAGACGCTGTCCGCGATGAACCCGCGGCTCATCTACTGCGCGGTCTCCGGCTTCGGCCACACCGGGCCCGGAGAAGACCACCGCCGCCTTCGACGGCAAGCTGCAGGCGATGTCCGGGATCATGTCGATCACCGGCGAGCCGGCCGGCGGTCCCATGCGCGCGGGGTTCGCCATCTGCGACACCATCGGGGGCATGACGGCGGCCCTGGCGGTATCGAGCGCCCTCTACCAGCGCACCCACACCGGCCGCGGCCAGTTCGTCGACGTGGCCATGCTCGACGCCGCTCTGGCCTTCATCCCGGGGCCGGTGTCGGAGTACACGGTGGCCGGCATCGAGCAGAAGCAGATCGGCAACGGCTCGGTCAGCCGCAAGCCGACGGCCAACCGCTTCCGGGCCAAGGACGGCTACATCGTCCTGGCCGTGCTGACCGAGAAGCAGTTCGTCGAGCCTCATGAAGGCGATCGGGCGCCCCGACGCGCTCGACGATCCGCGCTTCAAGGACTGGGCGGCCCGCACCGACAACGTGCGGAGCGCTGCGCGAGGTCATCGAGGGCGCGCTGGCCAGCGACGACCCCAAGACGTGGGAGACGCGGCTGACCGCGGCCGACGTGCCCTGCGCCTGCATCTGGAAGATCGACGAGATCGTGCAGCACCCGCAGCTCGAGCACCGCGACGTGCTGCAGACCATCGACTCGCGCTACGGTCCCATGCGGCTCGTCGGCGCCGGCTTCCGCCTCGCCCACGGCAGCCCCGGCCTCGACCGCCAGCCGCCGACGCTCGGCGAGCACACCGACGAGATCCTCGCGGAAGCCGGCTACGCGCCGGCGGAGATCGAGCGCCTCCGGCGCGATTCCATCGTCTGAAGGGCCCCGACGTCCCCCGGGCCCAACCTCGCGCTACCGCGTCGGGCGCGGCGCCGCCTGGATGGCCTGCCAGACGCGCTCGGACGTCGCCGGCAGCTCGATGTGCTCGACGCCCAGCTCGGCCAGGGCGTCGACGATCGCGTTGACCACCGCGCCCAGCGCCGGCGTGGTTCCACCCTCGCCGCCGCCGCGCAGGCCGAGCGGGTGCGAGGTCGAGGGCACCTCGCTGATCTCCGTCGTGAAGGCCGGGAGCATGTCGGCCCGGGGCAGGGCGTAGTCCATCAGGCTCGCCGACAGGAGCTGGCCGGTCTCGCCATCGTAGGCGCACGATTCCCACAGCGCCTGCCCCACGCCCTGGGCGATGCCGCCGTGGGTCTGGCCGTGCAGGATCATCGGGTTCACGGCCCGGCCACAGTCGTCGACCGTGGTGTAGCGCACCACCTCGACCACGCCGGTCTCGGGGTCCACCTCGACCTCGCACACGGCGCAGCCGTACGGGAAGGACGGCGCGGTCAGGACCTCGTCGCAGACCCCGTCGAGGGGGCCGGCGGCCGCCACCTCGTAGAGATCGACCGAACGGTCGGTGCCCTTCACGCGGAAGCGCCGGGCGGAGAATTCGATGTCGGCCTCGGCCGCCTCCAGCATGCCGGCGGCGATCCGCGTGCCCTTCTCCACGATCTGATCCGAGGCCTTGGCCATCACGATCGCCGCCAGCCGGAGCGCCCGCGCCGAGTGGGCGCCGCCGCCCGTCACGGTGACGTCGGTGTCGCCGGTGATCAGCCGCACCTCGCCGAGCGCCACGCCGAGCCACTCGACCAGGAGCTGGGCGAAACTGGTTGCGTGGCCCTGCCCTGACGAGAGGGTGCCGAGGACGAGGTCGACCCGCCCCTGGGGACGCACGGTGATGTGGGCGCGCTCGCGGGGATCGCCCGTGTTGATCTCGAGGTAGCTGGCGACCCCGATTCCACGGTAGCGTCCGCGCCGGCGCGCCTCGGCCCGGCGCGCCTCGAATCCCGCCCAGTCCGCGAGGGCGACGGCGCGGTCCAGCGCCGCCCGGTAGTCGCCGCTGTCGTACAGGGTGCCGAGACCGTTCCGGTACGGCATCGCGCCGGCCGGCACCAGGTTGCGCCGCCGCAGCTCGAGGCGATCGAAGCCGTGACGGCGAGCGGCGAGATCGATCAGCCGCTCCATGACGAACATGACCTCGGGTCGACCGGCGCTGCGATAGGGCGTGGTCGGCGACGTGTTGGTGACGACGGCCCGACCATGCACCGACACCGCCGGAATGTCGTAGGCCGTGGTCGCGATCGCCATGCCCTTGTTGAGCGGATGAAACGAGACGGCGTGGGCGCCAACGTTGCTGGTGTTGGCGGCGCGAAACCCCAGGAAGGTACCGTCGGCGTCGAGGGCCAGCTCGGCGTGTGAGGCGAGATCGCGGCCCTGGTAGTCGGCCAGGAATGCCTCGCGCCGGTCGGCCGTCCACTTCACGGGCCGGCCGAGGTGCCGGGCCGCCCAGGCGACCAGCGCGAACTCCGGATAGCAGCTGTTGCGCGTGCCGAAGTTGCCGCCCACGTCGCGCGCGACCACCCGCACCGCGCTCTCGGGCACGCCGAGCGCGCCGGCCACGCCGGTGCGCGTGCGCCCCAGGCCGCCGGCGCCGGCGTGGACGGTGAAGCGACCACTCTCCGGCGCCCACTCCCCGATGGCCGCGCGGGGCTCCATCGTCACGCCGGTGACCCGCTGGACCCACGTCTCGAGCGCCACCACGTGGGCGGCACGCGCGAAGGCGGCCGCCACGGCGCCGGGATCGCCGGCCTCCACGTCCACGCACACGTTCGACGGAGCCCCGTCGTACAGGAGCGGCGCGCCTGGAGCGGCGGAGATCAGGCTGGCGGTTGCCGCCGGCAGCGGTGTCCATTCCACGCTGACGCGTTCGGCGCCGTCGCGCGCGGCCGCCGGGGAGTCGCCGATGACCATGGCGACCACCTCGCCCACGAACCGCACGCGGTCGGCCGGCATCGGGGGATGCGGCGCCGGGAAGGCGACGTGCTGGCGGCGGATGATCTCCTCGTGGGGATTGGCCGGCATCGGACTGTGGGTGAGGGGGCCGAGACCGGCGGCGACGGCGTCGTCGCCGGTGAGTACAGCGATGACGCCTGCCGTGGCACGCGCGTCGGCGGTCTCGATGCGCCCGACCCGGGCGTGAGCGTGGGGCGAGCGCACGAAGCACGCGTAGACCTGGCCGGGCAGGTTGACGTCGTCGCTGTAGCAGCCGTCGCCGACGAGCAGGCGGGCGTCGTCCTTGCGGAGGACCGACTGGCCGACGCCCTCACCCGCGCCGCCGACCGGCGGTCTCAGAAACGACATGTCGTCTCCGACCCGCTGAGCATCCCTAACGGATGACCGGTCCCGAGCCCGTCGCCTCGGTCTTCAGTGGCGGCAGGACGTCGCGGGGGTCGAGGCCGAGCTCGAGCATGCCGAGCGTCGACAGGCAGAAGTCGCGCGGGGGGAACTGGACAGGGGCGACGGCGCCGTCACGAAAGTAGCGCTCGAGCGGGGAGGTCTTGGACAGGGCGTGGGCGCCGCCGAGCGTCATGGCGGTGCGCGTGATCCGCGTCACCGCCTCGCCGACGAAGTACTTCGCTCGGTAGAGGGCGGCCAGGGCGGTCGGCGTCGGCCCCTCGGTGTCGCTGAGCCAGGCGGCGTGATAGGTCACGAGGCGGGCGGCTTCGAGGTCGACGCTCATCTCGCCCACCTGGCGACGCACGTCGGGATGGTAGGCCAGGGACTGGGTGAACCCGGGCGGCGTCCGGCCGTGGACGGTCTCGAGGATGGCCCGGTACGCAGCTACCGCGATGCCGAGGTAGACGGCCGTGTAGGAGGCCCAGAACCAGTTGGCGCCGTCGCGGCGGAACGGAACGATGTCGTCCGACCGCACCAGCAGCGCGTCGTCGGACACCCAGCAGTCCTCCAGGATCATGGAGTCGCTGCGGGTGGCCCGCATCCCCAGCGTGTCCCAGACCTTCTCCACTCGCCGGCCGGGGGCGTCGGGTGGCACCAGGAGCACCATGGCCGCCGTCGACGAGGTGGCGTCGTCCGGGTAAGCCATCACCATGACGTAGTCGGCGGCGGCGATCATCGACGCGAAGGCCTTGCGGCCGGTGATCCGGTAGCCGCCCTCCACGCGGCGGGCGCGCGTCAGCGGTACCGACGTCCCGACCAGCCCCGAGGTCGTCGGCTCCGAGAAGTTGCCGCCGATGAGCTTGCCGTCGTGCACCACCATCTTGGCCAGTCGCTCCCGGGTGGCGCGCGCCACCAGCGGGCTCACCACCAGGGGGCCGACGACCGACAGGTGCATGTTGAACGACAGGGCCGTGGAGGCGCAGCCCTGGGCCAGCTCCTCGGCCGCGAGGGACCAGCCCAGCAAGCCGACACCACCCCCGCCCAGCTCGACGGGGACGTTCAGCCTATAGAACCCGGCGGTCCGCAGGGCGGCGTAGTTCTCCAGGGGATCGCTGGCGTCCCGGTCGTGCTGGGCGGCCCGTGTGGCAAAGTCCTTCGCCAGGCACCGAGCGCGCTCCTGGAGGTCACGCTGTTGCTCGGTGATGCGAAACTCCATGCGACGGTCCTCCTCATCGGGACGTGGTGCCCGTGGCCCGGGAGGATAACAAGAATCACGCCGTGCGGTTCTTGAAGAACGAGCTCTTGACGGCGATCTTGCCCTCGCGGAAGGTGAACAGGTCACAGCCGTTGACCTCGATCGTCCGGCCATCGAGCGTGGTGCCGGTGAAGACCCACTCCGACACCCCGCGGTCGCCGGCCACGACGTGGCGCGTTTCTCGGAACGCGGCGTCCGGAACGGTGGCGAACACCCGGGTGAAGGCCTCGCGCACGCGGGCCCGCCCGGCATAGCGGGTCCCGCACACCTCGGAGCCGGAGGCGCCCTCGAAGACGCAATCGTCGGTCATGAAGGTCATCAAGTATTCGACGTCGTGGCGGTTCCAGCCGTTGCCGAAGAACGCGTCCAGATCCTCGTGGGTCACCATGGTGGGTGGCTCCTCCACCGGTGACGATGCGGTGCGAGGGGGAAGCGTCAATTCCCGATACAACTGGTAAGGGGCGTCGGGCGAGGCCATGTATGGGGGCGGCGTGAGATCGGCCACCATACATCTGGGCGGCGCGCGCGCCCGGCACCATACATCGGCACGCGCTGCCGGCGAGTCAGCTCATTCCACTCCGGCCAGCTTGAGCTCGTGGGCGCGGTGGCAGCTGACGAAGTGGCCAGGCGAGATCTCCTGCCACGCCGGCGTCTCCGTCCGGCACGCCTCGATGGCGTGCGGGCAGCGGGGATGGAAGTAGCAGCCGCTGGGAGGCGCGGCCGGGTTGGCGACCTCGCCTTGCAGGATCATGCGCCGGGAACGCGTGCGCGGATCGGGCTCGGAGACGGACGACAGCAGCGCGGCCGTGTAGGGATGCTTGGGAGCGGCGAAGAGCTCGTCGGTGCTCGGCCAGCTCCACCATGCGTCCGACATACATCACCGCCACCCGGTTGCTGATGTGGCGCACGACGCTCAGGTCGTGGGCCACGAACAGATAGGTCAGCCGGAGGTCGGCCTGCAGGTCGATCAGGAGGTTCAGGATCTGCGCCTGCACCGAGACGTCGAGGGCCGAGACGGGCTCGTCGGCGACGACCAGGCGGGGGTGCAGGGCCAGCGCGCGCGCGATGCCGATGCGCTGGCGCTCGCCGCCGCTGAAGGCGTGGGGGAACCGGCGCATGTACTCCGGCCGCAGTCCCACTCGGCGCAGGAGGTCGGCCACCCGCTCCTCGCGCTCCCGCCGGTTCTTCATGCCGTGGACCAGCAACGGCTCGCCCACGAGGTCGAGCAAGCGTCATGCGCGGGATTGAGCGAGGTGAACGGGTCCTGGAAGACCATCTGCATCTCACGACGCAGCGCCCGCAGCTCGGCCCGGCGGAGCGGCGCCCATCTCGACCACCGAGCCGTCGGCGACCCGCACGAAGATCTCGCCCCGCGTCGGCTCGATGGCTCTCAGGATGCAGCGGGCGGTGGTCGTCTTCCCGCAGCCGCTCTCGCCGACCAGCCCCAGCGTCTCGCCCTCGTCGATGTGGAAGTCGACGCCGTCGACCGCGCGGACGTGACCGACCGTGCGCTTCAGGAAGCCCTTCCGGATGGGGAAGAGCTTCTGAAGACCGGCCACGCGGAGCAGCGGCGGGCGGGACGCGCTCATTCGTAGAGGAAGCAGCTCACGGCGTGGTGAGCGTCGACCGGCTTGCAGGACCGGCGTCGCGGGCGTCGCAGGTGCCGGCCATGAAGTCCGGGCAGCGCGGGTGGAAGGGGCAGCCCGGTCGGGCCGGTCGTAGGGGTGGGGCACGGCGCCCGCGATCGGGGTCAGACGCTCTCGCGTGCGCGCGCGGATGCGAGGGATGGAGCGCAGCAGCGCTCGCGTGTAGGGATGCCGGGGCGCGTGGAAGATGGCGTCGACCGGTCGCCTGCTCGACCACCCGGCCGAGGTACATCACCGCCACGTCGGTGGCCATCTCGGCCACCACGCCGAGGTCGTGGGTGATGAGCATGATCGCCATGCCGTCTTCCTGCTGGAGCTGGCGCATCAGCTCGAGGATCTGCGTCTGGGTGGTGACGTCCAGCGCGGTCGTGGGCTCGTCGGCGATCAGCAGGGTCGGCTGGCAGGACAGCGCCATGGCGATCATCGCCCGCTGGCGCAGGCCGCCGCTGAGCTGGTTGGCGAGCTGGTCCACGCGCTGCTCGGGCGTGGACACGCCGACCCGCCGCAGCATCTCGATCGTCCGCACCCGCGCCTCCTGCCGGCCGACCGGCTGGTGGAGCATGATGGCCTCGATGATCTGGTTGCCGACGCTGTGGACCGGGCTGAACGAGGACATCGGCTCCTGGAAGATCAGCGCGATCTCCGCTCCCCGGATCGACCGCATCTCCTGGCCGTTCGGCGCCAGCTTCGCCAGATCGACGACCTGATCGCCGCCGCCGTTGGCTCCGGGCCGCCGGAACCAGATCTCCCCCTCGACGATCCGCCCCGGCCGATCGACGATCCTCAGGATCGACCGGGCCGTGATGCTCTTCCCACACCCACTCTCTCCCACGACCCCCAGCGTCACCCCCGGCGCCAGATCGAAGCTCACCCCATCAACCGCCCTCACCAACCCCTCGTCCTGCTGAAAGTACGTCTTCAACCCCCGCACCGACAGCAGCGCCCCACTGGGCGAAGCCGCCGCCGGTTCTCGTACACTGTCAGTCATTGACTGTTCCACGCTCGAGCGCCGGCTCCGCCGGCGCAATCCTGGCTCTTGTCTCGGGGGGAGGCAGGAAGGAGCGCGGCGCCAGCCGCGCGACGACCGTCGGAAGGGGGGCGCAGCCCCCCTCCGAGTCGCGCAGCCCCCCTCCGAGCTAATACGGATCCGCCGCATCACGCAGCCCGTCCCCCAGGAAGTTGAAGGCCATCACGGCGATGATCACCGGCACTGCTGGCAGCATCAGCCACGGCGAGATCGCGACCGTCTGGACGTTCTGCGCTTGCTGCAGCAGCACCCCCCAGCTGATCGCGGGCGGCCGCAGCCCCAGGCCAAGGAAGCTCAGCGCCGTCTCGCTGATGATCATCGCGGGCAGCGCCAGGGTGGTCGCCGCGATGATGTGGCTCATGAACGAGGGCACCATGTGCACGAAGATGGTTCGCATCTGGGTACACCCGACCAGCCGGCGGAGATGACGAAGTCCTCCTCGCGCATCGACAGGAAGCGCCCGCGCACGACGCGCGCCAGCTCCGTCCATCCCAGCAGCGAGATGATGATGGTGATGGCGAAGTAGACCTGCAGCACCGACCACTCCCGCGGCAGGGCGGCGGCCAGCCCCATCCACAGGGGAATCGTCGGGATCGAGCGGAGGATCTCGATGACCCGCTGGATCACCGTGTCGGCGATCCCGCCGTAGAAGCCGGAGAGCCCGCCGAGGACGACGCCCAGGATCAGGCTGGCCGTCACCCCGAGCAGGCCGATCGTGAGCGAGATGCGGGTGGCGTACATCAGCCGCGACCATAGATCTCGCCCCTGCACGTCGGTGCCGAGCACGAAGATGGTCTTGGCGCGTCGAGCCCCTCGTCGACACCGATCAGGTGACGCGACATGGGAATCACGCCGAGGAAGTGGTACTCGAAGCCCCGGACGAAGAACCGGATCGAGATCTTCTGGGTGGGGTCGGCTTGGTAGACCCGCTTGAAGGTCTGGGGGTCGCGGCCGCCCTTGAAGGCGTAGACGTGCGGGCTGAAGCGCCAGCCGTCGAACAGGTAGATGCGCTGCGGCGGCATGAGCGAGCGCTGGGCCTCGGAGGCGTTGGGGTCCGGAGTATGCCAGGAAGTCGGCGCCGAGGACGGCCAGGTAGAACCCGGCCACGACGATGGCGCTGGCCACCGCGACCTTGTGCTTGCGGAACCGCCACCACATGAGCTGCCACTGGGAGGCGACGAAGATCCGCTGCTCGTTGGCGTCGGCCGCGCATCACGTCTCCTCGAGGCGGATGCGCGGATCGATCAGCACGAGAACGATGTCCGAGATCAGCGTGCCGATCACGGTCATGACGCCGAGCATGAGCACGATCGTTCCGGCCAGGAACATGTCCTGGGCGATGAGGGCCTTGAGCAGGAGCGGTCCCACCGTGGGCAGCCCGAGGACCAGCGAGACGATGATGCTGCCGGACACGATGTAGGGCAGCGTGTAGCCGATGGTGCTCGCGAACGGGTTGAGGGCCACCCGCACCGGGTACTTCAAGATCACCCGGCTCTCGGGCAGCCCCTTGGAGCGTGCCGTCACCACGTACGGCTTGCGCAGCTCGTCGAGCAGGTTCGCGCGCATGATGCGGATCTGCTGGGCGGTGCCGGCCAGCCCCAGGATCACCGCCGGGATCGGCAGGTGCTTGAGCAGGTCCCACGCTCGCGCCCAGCTCCACGGGCGCGTCCTGCATCTCCGGCGAGAACAGTCCCCCGATGTGCGCGTTGAAGAAGCACGAACCCCAGGTAGAGCAGGACCAGCGCCAGCAGGAAGTTGGGGACGGCGAGGCCGATGAAGCCCACGAACGTCGCCACGTAGTCGCCGACGGAATACTGCCGGACGGCGGAGTAGATCCCGATCGGCAGCGCCAGGACCCAGGTGAGGATGAGGGCGGCCACCGAGACCACCACCGTCAGCCACAGCCGCTCGCCGATCACCTCGGTGACGGGCCGGCGCCACTCCATCGACATGCCGAAGTTGCCGCCGGCGATCTGCTTCATCCATTTCAGATATTGCACGTAGATGGGCTGGCCGAGGCCGTACTGGATGCGGAGATTCTGGGCCTCCTCGTCGGTGACGACGCTGCCCATGGACGCCATCTGCGCGATGTAGGAGGTGACGTAGTCGCCGGGCGGCAGCTGGATGATGGCGAAGGACAGGACGGAGATCGCCCAGACCGTGAAGACCGCGAGGATCGCGCGACGGCCGATATACGCCAGCATGGCTGGTCCGGGTCACCGCCCCGCGGGGACGGTGACCCGGGCGCCTCCGCTCGTCTATTGCTTCCAGTAGAACGTCGCCGGCCGCGAGATGCCCGGCGTCTTGCCGTCCGGGCTGTTGTACATGCGCGACGGGATGTTGCCCAGGTTGTTCTTGACCACCCGCACGCCCATGGCGGCCGGGCCCAGGCCGACCACGCCGATGATGTAGACCTCCTCGGCCGCGATCCTCCAGACGTCCTTCCCGAGCTGGATGCGCTCCTTCTCGGGCACGCCGAAGGCCTTCTTCCACTTCTCCATCAGCTCCTTCATCCGCGGCTCCGGCTCCTTGCCCTGCGCGCCGGCGGAATGGAACCACTTCGCGTACAGCGGGCCGGACGAGGCGACGGCGGCGATCTCGAAGGGGAACACGTGGAGCGGGAAGGTGAAGAGATGCTCGCTGCCGTCGTTGTTCCAGGCGCCGAGCTGCTGCTCGTTGGCGGCCGTGCGCTTCAGCGCCAGGCTGCGCTCGACCTCCTGCACCTGCAGGTCGATGCCGATCTTCTTCCACTGCTCGCGGATCATCTCGGCGATCTGCGTGTACTGCACGAACTGGCCGCCCAGCGTCATGATCTCGATGCGCAGCCGGCCCTTGCCGTCGCTGCGCAGCCGGTAGCCCTCGGCGTCCTTCTTGGCCAGGCCGACCTTGTCCAGCATCTCGTTGGCCTTCTTGAGGTCGAGCGTCGACCACAGCTTCCGGTACTGGGGGCCGGGGTTGTACTTGTTGGTGTCGACCGGCACCACCGAGCCCGGCGTGCCCGTGCCCAGCCAGAACGTCTCGTTGATCTGGTCACGATCGATGCCGAGCGACAGCGCGCGCCGGAAGTCCGCGGTGTTGAACCACTTCGCGATCTCGGCGTCGGCGTCGTAGTTCAGGTTGAACTTGATGATCAGGTCGCAGTAGTCACCGGGGTCGAGGTAGACCTTGTAGTTGCCCTTGGTCTGGTTCTCCAGGAAGACGGGCAGCTTGCCGAGGTCCATGTGCCGGGAGGCGTAGTCGTACTCGCCGGCGACGGCGCGTAGGTTGATGACCTCGAGGTTCTCGGCCAGCGTGAGCACGACTTTGTCGAGGTAGGGTAGCTGGTTGCCCGCGGTGTCGACGAAGACGCTGTAGGGATTGCGCTCGAGCGTCCACGTCGGCGTGTTGATCGGGGTCACCGTTTTCCAGGCCGAGAGCACGGGCAGGTCCGGGTTGACGGCCCAGTCGTTCCTGGCGAGGAACATGCGCACCCAGGAGTCGAACTTCGCGTCCTTCACCTTCTTGTCGAGCTCGGCCTGGCCCGCGTACTTCGGGTGGAACTGCTTCATGTAGTGGGCGGGCGCGAAGCCGCCCATGGCGCGATAGCCGAACATCTGGCCGGCGAGGTCGGTGGAGCCAGCCAGCACGTCGGGGAACATGGTGTACGGCTCGGGGAATCTGTACCGCACCGTGTAGGTGTCGACCTTCTCGATCACGCCCTGCTTGCCGTTGATGGCCAGCGTCGCCGACGGCGTGGGGACGAGGTCTTTGTTCTGGTAGACGTCCTCGAACCAGAACACGAAGTCATCGGCGGTGAACGGCTTGCCGTCGCTCCACTTCATTCCCCGGCGCAGGTGGAGCAGCCACACCTTGCCGCCGTCCTGCATCTCGAGGCCCTTGGCGAGATTCGGCACGACCTTGTCGCCCGAGTAGTCCCAGAACATCAGGTGATCCGGTCCCGAGCAGCAGCGGAAGCCGTTCCAGAAATCGGCCGGGCCGGTGAAACCGGCGCGCCAGGTGCCGCCGTACTTGCCGATTTCGCGCAGCGGCTTGATCACGAGCGGGTCCTGGCCGATGCGCTCGGCCACCGGCGGCAGCTTGCCGGCCTTGACCAGCGCCGCCAGCTGCGGCGCCTCCTTGAAGGTCTTGGGGAACTTGGCGGGGTCGGTGACGACCTCCGGGCCTTCCAGCTTACCGATCAGGTTGCTCTTGCCCGCGCCCTGCGCGAGGGCGCCGGCGGCGACGGCCGCGCTGAGCGCCGCCACCACGAGCGCGACCGTGAGTCGGGATCGGAGGGTACGTCTCCGCGGTGTGCGCATCGGCTCGGTCATGGGTGTTCCCCTTCCGCGCTGAAAGGTATCGATGTGGGGCACGATTATCGTGATATTCCCGCGGCAAGTCCAGACCCGAAGATCCGTGGGCGGGGGGTTCTTGACGCCGGGCGGGGCGCCGGTTAGGGTCGCCCCGGTATCGCCCAAGATCACCGAGAGGAGATCGTCCACGATGGCGCTGACGCTCGCGGAAGCCAACCGGGTCGTGCAGGGCGCGCTCGACAAGGCCAAGGAGATGAACATTCGCATCAGCGTTGCCGTGTGCGACGCCGGGGGCCGGCTCATGGCCTTCAATCGCATGGACAACGCCATCTGGGGCAGCGTCTACGGCTCGCAGGGCAAGGCCGTCGCCTCGGCCGGCTTCGGCCGGGCCAGCGGAGAGCTGGCCGAGCGGGCCGGCAGCCCTATCATCCAGGGCATCGCGGCCGCCGAGGGCGGCCACATGATCCCGAGCCAGGGCGCCGTGCCCATCATCCGCAACGGCTCGGTCGACGGCGCCTGCGGCGTCGGCGGCGGCACCGCCCAGCAAGACGAAGACTGCGCCAAGGCGGGCGTCGCCAAACTCGGCTAGCGCCTCACGTGGGGGCGGTGGCGTCGGGGGCCGGGCCCGTGCGGCCGGAGGTCCGCGGGTGCGCCTGCACGGCTCGCCTGTCGCCGTAAGTCGTTCCGGGCACGGCTCACTCGGGCCCCCCATCCCCCAGGGGGGGTCGGTCGTGGCCTCTTCGAGTTGTTGGCGGCTCGCTCGCCGCACCCGGAACGACTAACGGCGACGACGGCTCGCCGTGATGGCGCACCCGCGGACCTCCGGCCGCACGGGCCCGGCCCCCGACGCCACCACCCGCCACGTGAGGCGCTAGTTGTTGATCCACTCCTTGAGGAAGCGGGCGTAGCATTCGCGCTCGCCGGGCATCTTGGGCCAGCCGGCCAGGAGGCGCGCGGAGGCCAAGAGCAGACGATCGCGCAGATGCGTGGAGTTGTGCTCGTGCTCCTCGAAGGTGGAGTGCGTGATCTTCTGGTTGTGCGGGTCGTCCTGGAACTTGCAAGCGATGACGGCCACGGCGGCGCGGTAGGCGTCGCGGTCGGCGCCGGAGGCGAGGTAGGCGCTGGCCACAGCGGTGGCGCGCGGAGCGTCGAAGGCCAGGATGGCCTCGTCCAGCGCCTCCAGCACGGCCTGCGGTGACCGGCCGCTGGCGTCGAAGGGGGCCTCGCGCTCCATCACCGGCGTCGTCAGCTTGTTCGAGCGGGCGACGTCGTTGACGAAGTTGGCCATCAGGTACAACACACGCACCTGGTAGGGACTCGAGGTCGTGCGCAGCCAGTCGTTGGCGGTGTTGCAGTAGTCGAACGGATGCTGGCCGTCGGTGAACATCCGGCCGACGGTCGTCCTCAGAATGAGCTCGGCGGCGCCGATCTGGATCGCGTCCCCGAGGCTCCGGATGGACACGCCGTTCTTCAGATGCGTGGTGAGCCGGTCCCACACCGTCGCCCCGTCGGCCGTCATGAGGAGATCGACCATCTCCTCGACCTCGGCCGGGGTGAGCGGTGTGTGGTTCGTCTGCGCGAGCTTCTTGCCGGCGTCGGGCAGGTCGGCGGCCACCGTCACGCAGGCTGCGTCGTAGAGCGAGTAGTACAGCGGGCCGACGGCCATGTCCGGCACGCCGATGTAGTGCACGCCTCCGGCCCGGTCCCACCCGATGAAGTCGGCGAGGTCGATCACGGCCCGGGCCCGCAGCGCCTTGTGGCCGGTGTTGCGTGCCTTCCGCCCGGCGACCGTGTCCTGCAGGTCGATCAGCCCCAGGAAGATCAGGTGATCGCGCAGCCGCGGGCGAGCCTCCGGATCGGCGGCCAACCCCAGGAAGAGCCCGTAGGAGCGCCGGACGTCGCCGCTCATCGTCGCGATCATGTGCGCGTGCAGCCGTTCGTCGACGGTGCCCGGCTCGGCGATCGGCGCCTGCTCCTGATGCCAGACGACCGGGCCGTAGTCGGGCGGCGGCACGTTCATGCCCTTCATGGTGGCGTAACGCCCGGGGTACCGACCGGCCAGCTGGTTCCAGATGTCGAGCCCGGCCGGGATGTACCAGACGCTCTGCAAGAGCGGCAGCAGCCGGTAAGGCTCGGGCAGGTAGGGGGCCAGGCTCACGGAGGTCCGGAGGCCGAGGATGGTGTGATCGTTGTTGATCAGGGTGATCTGGCCGTCGCGCACGTTGATGTGGCTCGGCACCTGCACGAAGGGCGCCTGGGCCTTGGTCACCGCTCCCAGGGCGTCGGCGACCGAGCGGCCTTCGCGCTTCACCATTCCGAAGAAGAGATCCGTCGTGCGCGGCTGGTCGCGCTCGAGAATGGCGTCGGTCAACTGGGCGATCGAGCTGTCCGGCATTGCGCGCTCCTTGTCTGTCGTGTGCGCGGCCGTCGTCGGGCGAGATTCTATCCCAGGTGGCGTGGCCTCCGGGGGCGCTTCGGCGGGGCCGGGGCCGGCCGGGGCTCGGGTCCGGACCGTTGCCGGGGTTTCTTGGTCGCCGCCCGTCGGAGGTCTATGATCGACGAGGAATGCGAGAGTTCCTCGCCATGTTCGGCGGTGTCCGCACCGGGCTCCTCGGTCTGGTCGTGCTCCTCGTCCTGTACCTCTCGACGACGATGGTGCCGGCCGGGCAAGTGGGCGTGCAGGACTTCTTCGGCCGCGTCTCCGATCGCATCCTCCAGCCCGGTATCAGCCTGGTCGTGCCGGGCACGCGTGTCGTCAAGTTCAGCGTGCAGACGCGAGAGCTGAAGGAGACGGCCGCGGTGCCGACCTCCGAGGGGCTCATCGTGAGTCTCGACGTGTCGCTGCTGTTCCGGCTGCGCCCGGAGGCAGCCGCCACGGTGTACAAGACGATCGGCACGCGCTTCGAGGGGGTGGTGATCGACCCTCAGTTGCGCTCCGTGATTCGCGACGTCACCGCCGAGTACGAGGCGAAGGTGCTCTACTCCGCCTCGCGCGAGATGGTCGCCCAGAGCATGTTCAAACACATCCAGGCGGCCCTGGCCCCGCGCGGGATCGAGGCCGAGCAGGTCCTCCTGCGCTCCGTCCAGCTGCCGGCGCTGCTCACGACCGCCATCCAGGAGAAGCTGCAGGCCGAGCAGCAGGCCCAGCGCATGCGGTTCGTGCTCGATCGCGAGCGTCAGGAAGCCGAGCGCAAGCGCGTGGAGGCGCAGGGCATCGCGGACTTCCAGACGATCGTGGCCCGGGGCATCAGCAGCGAGTTGTTGAAGTGGAAGGCCATCGAGGTCGCGCACGAGCTGTCGAAGAGCCCCAACGCGAAGGTGATCGTCCTCGGCGACAAGTCGGGCCTGCCCATCATCCTCAACGACAAGTAGCCGGCACGCCCGGCCCGGCTACGGCTGGGCGCCGAGGGCGGTCTCCCAGGTCTGCTGCGTCGCGATGTCCTGGGTCCACGGGCGCATGACGGCGCCGGCCCGGGCGTCGCGCGCATAGCGCTCGAGCGGGTAGCGCTTGAGGATGGCGCGCCCACCGCAGACGCGGATCGCCTCCTGGGTCAGGGCGACGCACGACCGCTGGATGGTCACGTGGGCCGCCCGGGCGCGCTGCACAGCGGCGACCGGCGCGTCCACCCGGGCCTCGGCGATGGCCCGGTAGTAGAGCGCGCGGGCCGCCTCCAGCGAGAAGAGCATCTCGGCCACGGCGTGGCCCTTGGTCGGGAGCTCGGTCCGCACTCCGGGCGAACCCGGGACCTGGCCGGTGAGATAGGCGATCGTGTAATCGTACGCGGCCTGCATCAACCCCAGGAACGTCGCCGAGAAGGTCAGCGGCGAGAGGTGCGGGAAGGCGTTGTAGAGGGCGCCGAAGAGACCCGGCGGCAAGACCTCGGCTTCGTCGGGGACGAAGACGTCATGCAGCAGCATGTCACGGCTGACGGTGCCCCGCATGCCCATCGGGTCCCAGTCGCCCGGGAAGCTGACGCCGGGCGCGTCCTTCGGGACTTGCAGGTACAGTGTCCGCTCGATCCAGGGCTCGTCGCCGAGCCTGATCGCCGGCGTCGCGAAGTACGGCGCCGCCCCGGCCAGGGAGACGAAGAACTTGCGGCCGCTGACGACGTAGCCGCCGTCGACCTTCCGGGCCGTGGTCCCGAAGCGGCGGCCGCCCATCTGCAATGCGGTGTCCGTCTGGCCCTGCTCGACCGGCTCGCTGTGGGGCTGACCGTAGAAGACGCCCTGCTCCACCACCTCGCGGAACTTGTGGGCGCGCCGCTGCTCGTGCCGCTCGCGGACCGCGGGCGCCATCGGCATGGCGTCGGCCAGCTCGCCCATCATCAGCATGGTCAGGCAATGCATGTTGAACGTGAGCGCCGTGGAGCCGTTGCCCTGCGCCAGCTGCTCGGCGACCAGGCAATAGGTCTCGTAGGAGGCGCCCCGGCCCCCGTACTGCAGCGGAACGCACAGACCCAGAAGGCCGGCCGTGCGCAGGTCGGCGTAGTCGTCGAAGGGGAAGGAGGCCTCGCGGTCGTGCCGGTCGGCGCGGGGCGCGAACCGCTCGAGGGCCAGCGAGCGTGCCTGGGCGATGATCTCTTGCTGCGCGGGGGAGGGCTCGAGGTTCATCGACCCGGAAGGTGTACCACAATCCTTCGGGATGTATCCTGGCCGCAATCATCAAGGCGCAGGGGTGGAGGAGGTTGAACGTGCCCAAGGTGCGGTTCAAGATCTCGATGTCGCTCGATGGCTTCGTGGCGGGGCCCAGCCAGAGCGTGAAGGATCCGCTGGGGATCGGCGGCATGCGG
Source organism: uncultured Candidatus Rokubacteria bacterium (assembly GCA_963827505.1). Taxonomy (GTDB): domain Bacteria; phylum Methylomirabilota; class Methylomirabilia; order Rokubacteriales; family CSP1-6; genus AR5. Next base: position 2,097,794 of record CAWHBD010000003.1, read on the forward strand.
CTGCACGAGTGGGCGTTTGCCCTCGCCATCGTTCGAGCCCAGTTCGGCCTTGCCGGCGGCGAGGTCAACGAAAGTACCCCGGTCGTCGAGGAGTCGCTGGCCAACATCGGCGCCACGGTGATGGGACGCAACATGTTCGGCGGCCACCCCGGCCCGTGGGATGCCCGGAACCCCTGGATGGGCTGGTGGGGGGACAACCCGCCGTTTCATCACCCGGTGTTCGTGCTCACCCATCATCCTCGCGAGCCACTGAAGCTCGAGGGCGGAACGACGTTCACCTTCGTCACCGAGGGCATCAAGGCGGCGCTCGACCAGGCGCGGCGAGCCGCCGGTGACAAGGACGTGTCGCTCGCCGGCGGCGCGAAGACCGCCCAGCAGTATCTGGCGGCCGGACTCGTGGACGAGATGGAGATCAACCTCGTGCCCACGATCCTCGGCAGCGGGGAGGCGCTGTTCGCCGGCGTGGGCGACGATCTGCGCGGGCTCGAGCTCGTCCGGACCGTCGCCACCCCGGCGGTGACCCATCTCAAGTTCGCGAGGCGCTGAGGTGCCATACATCTCGAAGACTCCCAAGCCGCCGTACTACGCGGTCGTGTTCACGTCCATCAACGCCAAGGTCGATCACACCGAGCACGTCGAAATGTACACGCGGCTGGTGCAGCGCGCGGGAACCTACGACGGGTTTCTCGGTATCGAGCCGGCTCGCAACAGCGACGGTACCGGAGTGGCGGCCGTGTACTGGAGAGACATGGAATCGATCGAGGCCTGGGCCAAGGACGCCGAGCATCAGGTGGCCAAGCGCAAGGGGCGCGAGCTCTGGTACTCGCACTACATGATCCGTATCTGCCGGGTCGAGCGCGAGTACGGCCGGCCCGACTCGTAAGCGAGAGGACACGACATGGCGTTCGTGCGGACGATCCCGCCCTCCGCCGCCGAGGGGGCGGTCCGTGAGATGTACGAGGAGACTCACCGCCAGCTCGGCCTCGACCTTCAACAACCTCGACCCGGCTCTGCGGCAGGCGCTGACGGTGGGGCGCCCGGTAGCCGATCCGCCGGCCTGACTCAGGGACGGGCGGGCCCGCTTCCGTGGATCAGGTCGCTGATGCGGCCGGGATTCAGCGGCATCCGGTTCACGCGCACGCCGAACGGGCGCAGCGCATCCTCGACCGCGCCGGCGACGGCGGCCGTGACGGGTAGCGTGCCGGCCTCGCCGGCGCCCTTGACGCCGAGCGGGTTGATCGGGCTCGGGGTGGTCAGGTGGAACATCTCGATGCGCGGCATCTCGCGCGCCGACGGCAGCGGGTAGTCGAGGAAGCTGCTGGCCAGGCTCTGCCCCTGCTCGTCGTACATCGCCTCCTCGTACAGCGCGTTGCTCAGGCCGTGGGCGACGCCGCCCAGGATCTGACCCTCCACGATGAGCGGGTTGATCACGTTGCCGCAGTCGTGGCCGACGACGTAGCGCACGATCGTCACCTCGCCGGTGTCGGGATCGACGTCCAGGATGCACACGTGGGCGCTGGCCGAATAGCCGGCCTGGGACGGCGTGAAGTAGGCGGAGGCCTCGAGCCCGACCGCCAGGCCGCCGGGCATCACCATGCCAAAGGCGACGCCCGCGTTGCCCAGGCGCGCGACCTGTGGCAGCGGCACGCCCCGGTCCGGCAGCCCGCGCACGCGGACGGCGCCATCGACGATCTCGAGATCGGCCGGGGCCGCCTCCAGCAGGTGGGCGCCCACCGCCAGGATCTTCTCCCGCAGGACGCCGCCGGCTTGCAAGATCGCGGGACCGGCGTTGGCGGTCACCCGGCTGGCGAAGCTGCCGACGCCGTAGGGGATGGCGCCGGTGTCGCCGGTCACCACGTCGACGTCCTCGAAGCGGACGCCCACCGCGTCGGCGGCGATCTGGGCGAAGGCGGTCTGGTAGCCCTGGCCCTGGGGCGGCGCCCCGCTGGTCACGATCACGCGCCCGCGCCCGTCGAGCCGCAGCACCGCCCCCTCGAACGGCCCCAGCCCCACGCCCTCCACGCAGATCGCCACGCCGATCCCGCGGCAGCGGCCCTGCGCGCGCAGGGCCGCCTGCTCGCGCCGCGCCTGCGGATAGTCGGCGCGCTCGAGTGCCTGCCGCAGTAACTCGGGGTAGTTGCCGCTGTCGTAGGTGAGCGGCGCACCATCGCGGAACCACATGCCGACCGGGTACGGGAACGCGTCGGCCGCGATCAGGTTGCGGGCGCGGGCTTCGGCGGGGTCGAGGCCGAGGGTCTCGGCCATGCGGTCCATCATCCGCTCCATCACCAGCACGCCCTGCGGGCGGCCGGCCCCGCGCACGGCCCCACTCGGCTGCAGGTTGGTGTAGGCGGCCCGGACCTCCGAGTGGATGTTCGCGATGCGGTAGGGGCCGGGCACCGTGCAGGCGGTGATGACCGGCGCCACCAGGGCGCCGTACATGCCGATGTCGTGGGTGAAGACGTCGCGCAGCCCCAGCAGCGTGCCGTCGCGCGTGAAGGCGATCTCGACCTCGTGGACCTGCTCGCGCTCCTGGGCGGCGGAGACGAAGTGCTCCAGCCGGTCCTCGATCCACTTCACCGGCCGACGCAGGTGGCGGGCCAGCCAGCAGACGAGCGCTTCTTCCGGATAGAAGCTCGCCTTGGGCCCGAGGCCGCCGCCGACGTCCGGCGGCGCGATCACCCGCACGCGGTGCTCGGGCAGCTCGAACAGGTAAGCGAGCATGGCGCGGATGGCGTGGGGCGCCTGGGTGGCGTCCCACACGGTGAACGCATCCAGCGCCTCGTCGTAGCGCGCCACCACGCCGCGCCCCTCCATCGAGTGGCTGCCGCCGCGCATCACCCGGAACGTCTCGCGCAGCGTGTGGTCGGCGGCGGCGAAGGCCCGCTCGGGGTTGCCGACGCGCTGGACGATGTGGGCGGCGACGTTGTCGCCCAGCTCCTCGTAGACGAGCGGGGCGCCGGGCGCCAGCGCGGCGGCGGGCGAGGCGACGACGGGCAGGACGTCGTAGTCGATCCGGATCAGCTCGCCCGCGTCCTCGGCGAGGGCGCGCGACTCGGCGACCACCGCTGCCACCACCTCGCCGGCGTGGCGGACCTTCTCGCGCGGCAGCGTGTGGCGCACGCCGTGGCGCACGGCGGTGCCCGGGCACCGGACTCGGCATGCGGGCCGGCCACGGCTTCTGGATGTCGGCGATGTCGGCCGCGGTCACCACCGCCAGCACGCCGGGCAGGGCCAGCGCCGCGGTGGCATCGATACGCCCCACGCGGGCGTGGGCGTGCGGGCTGCGCACCATGGCCGCGTGCGCCACCCCGGGCATGGCGAGATCGTCCACGAAGGTGCCGCGCCCGGTCAGCAGTCGCGCGTCCTCGCGGCGCGGGATGGGCGCGCCGATGTAGCCGCCGCCGGGCGTGCGAGAGGCCGGCGCGCTCATCGCGCAGCCACCAGCGCCAGCACAGCGTCCACCATGCCCTGGTAGCCGGTGCAGCGGCAGAGATGACCGGCCAGTGTCTCGCGGACCTCGGCCTCGGTCGGACGCGGGTTCTCGCGGAGCGCCGCCGTCAGCGACATGAGGATGCCGCCGGTGCAGAAGCCGCACTGCACGCCGTGGTAGCGGACGAACTCGGCCTGCAGCGGGTTGAGATGCTCGGCGTCGGGGGCCAGGCTCTCGACAGTCTCGACGCGGCGGCCGTCGGCCTGCACGGCCAGGAGCAGGCAGCCGCGGACCGGCTCGCCGTCCACCAGCACGGTGCAGGCGCCGCACACGCCGTGCTCGCAGCCCACGTGGGTGCCGGTCAGCCGGAGCTGCTCGCGCAGGCAATCCACCAGCGTGGTCCGCACGTCCACGGTGGCCTGACGCGCCTGGCCGTTCACCGTGAGCGCGATCGCGCGGGTCTCGCTCATGCGGCGCGCTCGGCGGCGGCGCCCGCATCGGTCAGGGCGCGCGCGGTCAGCACGCCGATCAACCGCTTGCGGTAGCCGGCGCTGGCGTGGATGTCGTCGGCGGGATCGACGGCGGCCGCGGCCAACCGGCCGGCCTCGGCGAACGCCGCCTGCCGACGGCGCCCCGCCGACCAGTGAACGGCCGGCGTCGGCCGCCCGCACGGGCCGCGGGCCCACACCGAAGCTCACGATCCGCGCGCCCGCCACGCGGCCCTGGGCGTCGAGGGTCAGCGTGGCGGCAACGCCGCCCAGCGCGAAGTCGCCGTGGCGCTTGGCGACCTCGTGCAGACCGGAGCCGGTGCGGGCCGGCCACGGCGGCAGGGCGATCTCGGTCAGGAGCTCGTCGGGCGCCAGCGCGGTGGTCAGCGCGGCGACGAAGAAGTCCTCGGCGGCGATGGTGCGCCGGCCGGCGGCGCTTTGCACCGTGAGCTGGGCGCCCAGCGCCACCATCACCGCCGGCAGCTCGCCGGCCGGATCGGCATGCGCGAGGCTGCCGCCCAGCGTGCCGCGCGTGCGGATCTGGGGGTGGCCGACGAAGGGCATGGCCTGGGCGAGCAGGGGACTGTGCTCGCGTACCAGCGCCGAGCGCTCCAGCGTGCGTTGCCGGACGAGGGCGCCGAGGCGCAGGCCGGCCGCAGGCTGGGCGGTCACGGTGGCCAGCGCGGCCACCCGATTGATGTCGATCAGGTGGCTCGGCCGGGCCAGGCGGAAGTTGAGCATGGGCACGAGGCTCTGGCCGCCGGCCAGGACCCGGGCTCCGTCGCCGTGACTGGCGAGCAGGCCGAGCGCCTCGTCGACCGTGGCCGGGTCTTCATACCGGAATCGGGGTGGCTTCACCGCGGCAGCCTAGGACCACGCTCCGGCGGGAGTCAAGACGGTGATAGCGTATGCTACGGCGGGCGACAGGATCGCCCCGATATCCCCAGCGAAGAGGAGATCTCATGAGCGACGCGACCCCTACCGCCGTCACCCGACGCGGCTTCCTGAAGACCGGAGCGCTGGCCGCCGCCGCCGCCCCGCTGCTGGCCCGGGCACCGTTCGCCGAGGCCCAGGCCAAGGCCACGAAGGTCCTCGACTTCCAGACCGGCGCCGATGTCGCCAAGGCCGAACAGGAAGGCGAGGTCGTCTACTACGGCCACGACAGTGAGCCCGGGATCGGCGTCCTCCTCGACGCGTTCAAGAAGGACTTCCCGAAGATCAAGACCAGCTACGTGCGGCTGCAGACCGGCGCCCTCTACGCGAAGATCACCGCCGAGCGGTCGTCCGGGCGCTTCGGCGTCGACGTGCTGCAGCTGTCCGACATCTCGCCGGCCATCGACTTCCAGAAGAAGGGCGGCTGGGAGGTGCACGTCTCGCCGGAGCTCGCCGGCTACAAGCCCGAGCACCAGTCGACCCCCGCCGGTCACTACAGCTGGGGCGGTGTCACCTTCGCCGGCATCTCCTACAACCGCTCCAAGGTGAAGCCCGAGCAGGCCCCGAAGACGTGGAAGGACATCCTGAACCCGGCCTACAAGGACGGCATCAGCGCCAAGCTGGCCACCTCGGGCATGCAGCACGCCCAGTGGTACACGCTGCGGAAGCTGTACGGCAACGACTTCTGGCTGGAGTTCGCCAAGCAGCGGCCCAAGGGCTTCGACGCGCGGGCCCAGCTGTTCGACCGGCTGTCCAAGGGTGACGATCGCATGTGCGTGCTGGCCGAGTACGCCGGCTACACGCTCTTCGCCGAGAAGGGCGCCGAGATCGAGTTCGTGGCGCCCGCCGACGGGCTGCCGGCCACGGCCGTTCTACATCGGTGTGGTGAACAAGGCCCCGCACCCGGAGGCGGGCAAGCTCTTCGTGGACTGGGCGCTGTCCAAGCGCGGCCAGGCCGTGTACCAGAACCAGAAGATCCTCCTCTACGGCTCGCTGCGCACCGACGCCGGCCCGATGCCCACCGGCAAGAAGCTGTCGGACTTCAAGCTGCTGTTCCCCACCGACTGGAACGACTACGTGGCCAGCCACCCCGTATTCGTGAAGGAGTGGAACTCGATCATGGGGCTTTAGGACATGGGGGGCTCCGGGCGCCCCCCAAGCCCCCCGGGTGCTCGTCACGCCCCGGGGGACCCGGGGCGCTCCTCGATCACGCGGATCCTCACGCGGGCCCGGTCCTGGCGACCGGGCCCGCGCCTTGTCAGCCTCGTGGTCGGCGGCGGCGCTGCCGTGCTCGTGCTCTATCCGATCGCCTATCTGATCCAGGCCTCGCTGAGCGTGGGCGATCCCCAGGCCCGCCCCCCGGAGGCGTACGGCCTCGACAACTTCGCGGGCCTGGGTCGCTACGCCCACATCTTCGGCAATACGCTGCAGGTGGCCGGCGTGGCCACCGTCATGGCCGTCGTCATCGGCTTTGCCATGGGCTGGATCCTCTCGCGCACCAACGTGCCTGGCCGGGCCGCGCTCGAGCAGCTCATGGCCATGCCCTACTACGTGACGCCGCTGATGGGCGCGCTGGCCTGGGCGCTGATCGGCTCGGCCAACAGCGGCTTCGTCAACCAGGTGTGGCGGGCGCTGGGCGGCGACAGCCACCTGATCGACGTCAACACGCCGTGGGGCATCGCCTGGGTGATGGCGCTCTTCGAGGGCTCGGTCGCCTTCGTGATGATCGGCGCCGTGATGAAGTCGATGGACCCCGCGCTGGAGGAGGCCTCCCAGGTCCTCGGCGCCGGCCGGGTGCGCACGATGCTGCGCATCACCCTGCCGCTCGTGATGCCCGGTGTGCTGGGGGCGGCCATCTTCGTCTTCGCCGAGATGCTGGGCTCGTTCTCGGCCGCGCTCGTCCTCGGCCTGCCCAGCCGGTTCTACGTCGTCACCACCGCCATGTACCAGATGGTGTCCCAGTACCCGCCGCGCTTCCCGACCGCGGCGGCCATGGGGGTCTCGCTGTTCGCCGTGATGTTCGCCATGGTGTGGGTCTACCGCCGCATCATCAGCGGCGGCAGCTACGCGACCATCACCGGCAAGGCCTTCCGGCCCCGCGTCATGGACGTGGGCGCCCTGCGGTGGCCGCTGCTGGCCATGTGCGTGGCCTACCTGGCGGTGGCGGTGGCCCTGCCGGTGCTGACGATCGTGTACGCGTCCTTCCAGCGGCTGACCACGGTCTTCCCCCGCGCCGACAACTTCACGCTGGCCAACTACGCGACGGCGTTCTCGCTGGATGCGGTGCGCTCGGCCCTGTGGAACAGCCTGCTGCTGGGCGTGGCCACCGCCAGCATCGGCGTCGTCCTGATGGGCTTCCTCTCCTGGCTGATCTACCGCTCGCGCCTGCCCGGCGCCGGCCTCATCGAGTACGTGCTGATGTTCCCGCAGGCGGTGCCGCGCCTGGTCTTCGCCTTCGGCATGCTGTGGGCGTGGCTGGTCTTCCCGATCCCCATCTACGGCACGCTGTGGCTGCTGCTGATCGTCTACCTCACGGTGTTCCTGCCGCTGGGGCTGCGGACGATCTCCGGCGTCATCTTACAGATCGACCGCTCGCTGGAGGAGTCGGCCCAGATGTGCGGGGCCTCGTGGGGCTATCGCCTGCGCAGCGTGACCATGCCGCTGCTCAAGCCGGGGCTGGTGGCGGCGTGGCTGCTCCTGTTCATCGCCAGCGTGCGCGAGCTGGGCGCCTCGATCTTGCTGATGGGCCCCAACGCCAAGGTGATCACGCCGGCCATCGTCGAGTCGTGGTTCTCGACCAGCTCCGAGCTGACCGCGGCCCTGGCGCTCATCCAGACGCTGGCGGTGGCCGTCGCGCTGGCGGTGCTGTTCACGGTGGCCCGCCGCGCCGTGCAGCCGGCGGGCGAGTGAGCGCGTGAGCCAGGCCTCGATCGAGGTGCGCGACCTGGTCGTGCGCTATGGCGCCGTCGCCGCCGTCCGCGGCGTGACCTTCACCGTGGCCGCCGGCGAGCACCTGACGCTGCTGGGCCCGTCGGGATGCGGCAAGACGACCACGCTGCGGGCGATCGCCGGGCTGGAGCGGCCGACGTCGGGCGAGATCCGCATCGGGGGCGCCGCCGTCTTCTCGTCGTCGCCGAGCGTGAACGTTCCCGCCGAGCGCCGGGGGCTGTCGATGGTGTTCCAGTCCTACGCCATCTGGCCGCACATGAGCGTGTTCGACAACGTGGCCTACGGCCTGCGCGTGCGCAAGCGCCCCGAGGCCGAGATCAAGACGCGCGTGCGGGAAGCCCTGGACCTCGTCCAGCTCGGTGACCTGGGGGAGCGCAGCGCCTCCAAGCTCTCGGGTGGCCAGCAGCAGCGGGTGGCCCTGGCCCGGGCCTTCGTGTTCTCCCCGGCGGTCCTGCTCTTCGACGAGCCGCTGTCGAACCTGGACGCCAAGCTGCGGGCCGAGATGCGCGTGGAGCTGAAGGTCCTGCAGCGGCGCCTGGACATCACGTCCGTCTACGTGACGCACGACCTCGAGGAGGCGCTGGCCATCTCCGACCGCATCATCGTGATGCGCGACGGCGTCATCGAGCAGGTGGGGACGCCGGCCGAGATCTACGACCGTCCGCGCAACACGTTCGTCGCCGACTTCGTCGGCTCGGCCAACCTGATCCGCGGCCGCCGCCGGACCGACCTGGAGCGCGAGGGCTCGGTGGTCATCGAGACGCCGGGCGGCGCGATCGTGCACGGTATCTCCCTCGACCGCCCGGCCGGCGCCGAGCCGCTCATGGCCGTACGGACCGTCCGCCTGCGACTGGAGCGCACGCGCCCGGCCACGGCCGTGAACGCGTGGCCGGCCCGGATCCGCCAGCGCGTGTTCCAGGGCGACTTCACCCAGTACCACGTGGACTGGGAGGGCCGGACGCTCATCGTGCGCTCGGCCGCGCCCGACGCCCTGGCCGAGGGCGACGAAGTGTTCGTCAGCGCCGACCCCCGCCACTGCGTGCTGCTCGAGGATTGATCCGCGCGGGGGGCTACACCAGCTCCCGGATGCGGTCGCCGAGGACGGTCAGGGCGATCTGCTCGCGGTTCGGCTCGCCGCGCACGAGCGAGGTCGCGAACTTCCGGGCCTGCTCGAGCGTGATCTTGGCCGGCATCGGCGGCTCGAAGGGATCGACGACCGCCTCCACGACGACCGGGCCCGGCGTGGCCAGGGCCTCGTCGAGGACGGTGCCGCAGTCGCCGGGATCCTCGATCGTGAAGCCGGTGCCGCCGCAGGCCCGGGCGACGGCGGCGAAGTCGATCGGCTGCAGGTCGCAGCCGTACTCGGGGTTGCCGAGGAAGACCATCTGCTCCCACTTGATCTGCCCGAGCGTGTTGTTCTTGACGACGACGACCTTGACCGGCAGCTGGTACTTCACGCAGGTGGCGAACTCGGCCATCAGCATCGAGAAGCCGCCGTCGCCGACGAAGGCCACGCACTGGCGGTCGGGATAGGCGATCTGGGCGGCGATCGCGTAGGGCAGCCCGCAGGCCATCGAGGCCAGGGTGCCGGACACGGAGTGCATCTGTCCGCGTCGGGCCGGGATGTGCCGCGCCCACCAGGTCGTGATGGTGCCGCTGTCGCAGGCGACGATGGCGTCGTCGCGCAGGCGCTTGCCCAGCTCCCGCGGCGACGACCTGCGGCTTCATCGGCGTGTCGCGCCGGCGTGCCCGCTCCTCCATCAGGGCCCGCCACTTCGTCATGCCGGCCTGCGCCTGCTCCAGGAAGCGACCGGTCGGTCTTGCGCGCGAGCAGCGGCAGCAGCGCCTCCAGCGTGCGGCGGCCGTCGCCGACCAGGCCGACCTCGACGGGTAGCGCAGGCCGATCGCGGGTCGGGTCGAGCGTCGATCTGCACGCCGCGCGCCTGGCCGGGCTTGGGGTAGAACTCGATGTAGGGGAACGAGGTGCCGACCATCAGCAGCGTGTCGCAGTCCTCCATCGCCTCCTGCGAGGGGCGCGTGCCGAGCAGGCCGATCGCGCCCGGTGGTGTAGGGGCTGTCGTCGGGCACCGCCGCCTTGCCGAGCAGCGCCTTGACGATCGGCGCGGCCAGGATGTCGGCCGTGCTGCTCCAGCTCGTCGCCGGCGCCGAGGGCGCCGCGGCCGGCGAGGATGGCGACCTTCGGCCCGCGTTGAGCACGTCGGCGGCGCGGCGCAGGTCGTCCTCGGCCGGCAGCCGGGCGCTCCGCGCGTGGACCGTCGGAGGTGTGGCCGGCGACGTTGCGCGGCGAGCGCTCTCCGGTCGGCCTGCATCTCCTGCAGGTCGACCGGGAAGGTGAGGTGGGCGCACGCCGCGGTAGGCCAGCGCCGTGCGGCAGGCGAGGTCGGCGACGTTCTCGACGTGCGTCGGCCCCATGACCCGCGCGTTGTACACGGCGACGTCGACGAAGACGCGGTCCAGCTCGACGTCCTGCTGCGTGTGGGTGCCGATCAGGTCGTGGTAGGTCAGGCCGGTGATCGCCAGCACCGGCTGGCCGTCGAGCTTGGCGTCGTAGAGGCCGTTGAGCAGGTGGATGCCGCCGGGGCCGGACGTGGCCAGGCAGACGCCGAGCTTGCCGGTGAACTTGGCGTAGCCGCAGGCCATGAACGCGGCCGACTCCTCGTGGCGGACCTGGACGAAGCGGATCCGGTCCTGGCGCGTGCGCAGCGCCTCCATGATGCCGTTGATGCCGTCGCCGGGCAGGCCGAAGACGACCTCGACGCCCCAGTCCGCGCAGCGTGTCGATCAGCACGTCGGCCGCGGTGCTCGCCATCGTCTTGCTCCTGTCGTTCAGGCTCCGCCCTTCACACCCGGGAGTGCATGGCGGCTGCCACCGAGGCGGGGGCTCGAGGATCTGTCACACGACGTGGCCGTCATTCGTCTCTATGGGCAGAGGAGAAGATCATGACCAGGCAGGTGCTGATCCTCGGGGGTGGCTACGGCGGGGTATACGCGGCGCTGGGGGGTGCGCGGGCCCGTGGTGAGGCGGCGGTCGACATCACGCTGGTCTCGGCCGAGCCCGACCTCGTCAACCGGCCGCGGCTGTACGAGCCGGGCCCCGGCGACCATATCCGGTACCCGCTCGCCCCCATGCTGGCGCGGATCGGCGTCGGCTTCCGCCAGGGGCGCGTGACCGGCATCGACGTCGAGGCCCGGCGGGTGGCGCTGGCCGAGGAGTCGCCCCTGGGCTACGACCGGCTGGTGATCGCCCTGGGTAGCCGCGTGGAGCGGCCGGCGCTGCCCGGCATCGAGCGGGCGTTCGACGTCGACAGCTACGAGGCCGCACGGGCGCTCGACCGCCACTTGCAGACGCTGCCGCCCGGCGCCACCGTGACCGTCGTGGGCAGCGGCTTCACCGGTCTCGAGATCGCCACCGAGCTGGCCGAGCGCTTCCGGGTCGTCCTGATCGAGCGCGCCGACGTGGTGGCGCCGAGCCTGGGCGAGGGGCCGCGCGAGACCATCACCCGCGCCCTCGACAAGCTGGGCGTGGAGGTGCGGCTGGGTGCGCGGCTCGAGCGCCTCGAGGGCGAGACGGTCGTGTGGTGCGGGGGCATGGTCGCGCATCTGCTGACGCGCACGCTGCCGGCCGAGCGCGACGCGCAGGGGCGCCTGCTGACCGAGCCCAGCCTGCAAGTGCGGGGGCTGCCGGGCGTCTACGCCGCCGGCGACGTGGCCCACGCGATGGCCGATGACGACCACGCGGCGCTCATGTCCTGCCAGCACGCGATCAAGCTGGGCCAGTTCGCCGGCCACAATGCGGTGAGCGAGCTCTTGGGACGGCCGACCCAGCCGTACCGGCAGCCCATCTATCGCATGTGCCTGGACCTGGGCGGCGCCGGCGCCGTGCAGACGGACGGCTGGGAGCGGCGCGTGCTGATGGCCGGCGCCGAGGTGAAGGCGGTGAAGCGCAAGATCAACGCCGTGTGGGCCGCGCTGCCGTCGGCGGCCGATCGCGAGAGCCTGCTGGCGTACGGTGAGCCGGGCTCGAGCCGATACCGCGACGCCCCGGCGACGTGACCAGCGCGGCCGTCGCCTTCGGCGCTGAGCGGGTGCGCCTGTGGGCCACCGCCTACCGGATGCTGGGCTCGGCGGCCGACGCTGAGGATGCCGTGCAGACCGTGTGGCTGCGCTGGCTCGAATCGGCACCGCCTGACGTCGAGAGCCCGACCGCGTGGCTGATCACCGCGCTGACCCGCCTGTGCATCGACGAGCTGCGCTCGGCGCGACGCCGGCGCCTGAGCTACGTCGGCCCCTGGCTGCCGGAGCCGCTGATCGGCGACGCTCACCCGCTGCCATCCGAGCTGGTGGAGCGCGACGAGAGCCTGTCGCTGGCGCACCTGGTGCTCCTGGACCGGCTGGGGCCGGTGGAGCGCGCGGTGCTGGTGCTGCACGACGCGCTCGACTGGAGCCATGATGAGATCGCGGGGGCGCTTGGCAAGAGCGAGCCGGCCTGCCGCCAGCTGCTCGCCCGCGCCCGCCGGCGGCTGGCCGCGGAGCCGATCGCCGCGCCGCCCCGGAGTCCGCGCACGGTGGCGCTGGGCCGGCGTTTCCTGGCGGCGCTGGCCAAGGGCGACGTGCCGACGCTGCTGGCCGCACTCGACGCCTCGGCGGTACTGCTCTCCGACGGCGGCGGCCGCGTCGTCTCCGCGCTCAACCCGATCCGCGGCCGTGATCGCATCGGCCGGCTGCTGGCCGGGCTGATCGCCAAGCGTTACGAGCCGCTGACGTTCCGGGACGTGCGGGTGAACGGCGGCCCTGGCCTGTGGCTCGCGCATCCGGGCGGCGCGCCGTACGGGGTCATCGGCCTCGGGTTCTCGCCGGACGGTGAACGGGTCGCCGCGATCTACGCGATCCGCAATCCGGACAAGCTGGCACCCGGCCCTGACGCGCGGTCACCTCGAGGGGGTGACGTCGCGAATCCGGACCGGCAACGCCTTGATCCCGCGCAGAAAGTTGGAATAGGCCCGCACGGGGGGGCCGACCACCTCGATCGAGAGGTCGCGCTGCAGAATCTCGTCCCACAGGATCTGGAGCTGCAGCTCGGCCAGCCGGTCGCCCACGCAGCGATGGATGCCGGAGCCGAAGGACAGGTGGTGCCGCGGCCGCGGCCGGTCGATGACGAAGCCGTCGGGGTCGTCGATGACCTCCTCGTCACGGTTGCCGGAGACGTACCACATGACGACCTTGTCGCCGGCGCGGATGTGCTGGCCGGCGAGCTCGGCGTCCGCGCGGGCGGTCCGGCGCATGTGGATGACCGGGGTTTGCCAGCGGATGGTCTCCTGCACCAGGCCGGGCAGGAGCGCCGGGTTCTCGCGCAGCCGGGCCCACTGGTCGGGGTGTCGCTGCAGCGCGAGGAGGCCGCCGCTCATCGTGTTGCGCGTGGTGTCGTTGCCACCGACGATCAGCAGCCCCAGGGTGCCCATGAACTCGCGCAGCGGCATCTCCCGCGTGGCCTGGCCATGGGCGAGCATCGAGAGGAGATCGAACCTCGGCGGCTGGCTGGCCCGCTCGGCCCACAGCCGGCCCATGTACTCGGCCATCGCCGTCAGCGCGGCGAAGCGTTCGGCTTCGGAGTGCACCGGCGCGTCGGGCGCCTTCACGTTGGCGATGGCGACGTCGGACCACCAGGTGAGCTTGCGGCGATCCTCCCACGGGAAGTCGAACAGCGTGGCGAGCATCATCGTCGTCAGCTCGACCGAGACGCGGTCCACCCAGTCGAACGTCTCGTGGCGCGGCAGAGCGTCCAGCACCTACGCGGTCCGCGCGCGGATGGTGGGCTCGAGATTGGCGAGGTTGGCCGAGGCCACGATGGGCGCCACCACCCGGCGCTGCTGCGTATGCCGTGGCGGATCCATGCGGATGAAGCTCGGTCGATCCATGTCCTTCGGCTGATCCTCGACCTGGATTCCGCCGAGCTCGGCCGCCGACGAGTAGACCTCGTGGTTCACCTCGACGGTCATGATGTCCTTGAACCGGGTGACCGACCAGTACGGGCCGTACGGGCTCTCCGCGCAGTAGGAGACCGGAGCCTCGCGCCGCAGCCGCGCGAAGTGCGGTTGCCACCGGTCTTCCTGGTAGAGACGAGGATCGGCGACGTCGATCATGCCCAATTGGTAGGACATCGATGCCCGGTCGTCAAGGGGACGACCGGGCGATCACCACGCTGGAGCCGTCAGTGCTGGGCGCTGTGGGCTCGGCGTGAAGTGAAATGCCTGGCCCTTCAGCGTGGGCGGCGTCTTCTTGTGCGCCGCGTCCCACGCCTCGGCGAGGACGATGAACTCCACGCCGACGAACTTGAGACGGCCGTCCTTCACCTCGTACATCAGCGCCTCGGGTCCTCCTATCAGCGATAGAAGTAGGGATCGAGGACGCGAACCTCGGTGATGCGGTCGACGGGCAGCTTGTTGTTCCCGGCCACGCGCCGGATCGCCTCCGGGCTCGGCCCGTCGTAGATGCAGAAGGTGCGCTTCTTGTCCGGCGTGACGTAGGAGTGTAGCCACGTCACGCCGTCGTGGGCGTTGACGCCGACGACGTTCTGGCAAGCCTGGGCGCCGGTCTCCGTGAGGGGAATCTCGAGGCCTTCGGGAAAGGTACGCTCGACGAGGTAGCGGGGCATGGGGTGTCTCCTTTCGCCGCGAGCGTAGGCCCCCGCCGCTCGGGCTCGCATCGGGAGGTGCTCCCTATTTTGGCGTGACGCCCTCCCCATCTTTGCCGGCGCGCTCGGCGGCCAGGCCGTGCTGCGCGGCCACCCGGCCCGCTTCGTCGCGCGAGGCGACGCCCAGCTTGGCCAGGATGGCCGAGACGTGGTGGTCGACGGTCTTCGGCGAGATGTGCAGCCGCCCGCCGATGCGGCTGTTGGTCAACCCCCGGGCCAGCAGGCCGGCGATCTCCACCTCGCGCGCGGTCAGGCCGAAGGGATGGTCACGCGTGCTCGCCCGTGGCCCGCGCGGGATGCGCCGCACGCCCTCGGCGCGCAGGCGTTGCCGCAGGCGCTCCAGGTCCGGCCGGGCGCCGAGGCGATCGAGGCGCTCGACGGCAACGAGCCGCGCCGGCTCGTCGCCGTCGGCCAGGGCCCGCGTCGCCTCGTACGGGCAGCCGAGACGCTGCCAGGCGGCGGCCGCGCGCCGCCAGTCACCGTCGATCTGCAGGGCAAAGGGCCGCGCCGTCCACGGGGGCAGCCGGACGCGGTCGCCGCCGCGGCCGCGCCAGAACGCCAGCTCGCCGGTGTGCCAGGGGTGCCGATGGCGGACGGCGAGATCCCAGGCGGCGCGGGCCTCGGCCACGGTGGCCTCGCGATCGTCCGCGAGCCACGCCGCCTCCGCCCGCGCCGCCCGCACGGGCCCCAGTCGCTGCAGCGTCTGCGTGCCGCTCGCCAGCTCCAGCGCCTCGTCGAGGACGGCCGTCACGCCGGGATCGCCGCGGCGTGCGCGCAGTCGCCCGAGCGCCACCAGCGCCATGATGCGGCTGATGGCGGCCAGGTGCGGACGCTCCACGAGCGCGCGCGCGGTATCGCCCGCCTCGGCCCAGCGGCCCTGGTAGAGGCGGGTCAGCGCCAGCCACGACTGCATGTAGTGCTGGCTGTAGTCGAGGTCGCGCTCGGCGGTCAGCCGGATGCCCTCGGTCAGGTAGCGGTCGGCCTCGGCGAACCGGTACACCTCGCCGCAGGCGGAGCCGAGGTTGAGGTAGGCCAGCCCGACCTGGTCGTGCAGCGCCGCCTCTCGGGCGAGGGCCAGGCTGTGTTCGAGGTGCACGCGCCCCCGGTCGTCGCCGTAGACCAGCATGGCCGCGCCCATCGTGTTGTAGGCGGCGATGACCGTCAGGCGGTCGCCGACGCGCTCGGCCAGCGCGATGGCCCGCCGACCCCACCGGACCGACTCCGCGCGGTCGCGGTTCAGCATCCGGAGGTTCGACTGGATCCGGTACGCGCGCGCCAGCGAGCGCCCTGGCGGCTGCGATTGTAAGACTCGGACGGCGCGGCGGCTCGCGTCCTCCGCCTCCGCGTTGCGGCCGGCGCGGACCAGCGTGACCGCCAGCGCGGCCAGGCACTCGCCCTCCTTCGCGCGGTCACCCTCCGCGCGACGCAGATCCAGTGCCTCGCGCTGGGCCCCGATCGCATCGTCCAGCCGGTCGACGATCGAGGCCTCCTCGGCATACGCGCCCAGCAGTGCGGCCCGGTCCGCCGGGGGTGCGGCGTCGGCGAAGCGCAGCGCCCGCGCGTACTGGTCGGCGGCCTCGCGATGGGCGCCGAGCGCGGCGGCGCGGGCGGCCGCGGCGGGGGCGTGGGCGAGCACCGCGCGGGCGTCGGCGGCGGCCTCGCCGTGGTGGGCCAGCCGGGCGAGGTCGGGGGCGCCGGATGGCGGCGCGGCGAGCGCGGCCAGCACCTGGGCATGCAGCGTGCGCCGCCGGGGCGCCGCGATCGTGTCCAGGATCGCCGCGCGCGCCAGCTCGTGACGGAATCGGAGCAGGTCTCCCTGACTCTGCAGCATGCCGATCGCGATGCAGGCGTCGGTCGCAGCGACCACGTCGGGGACGAGGGTACCGAGCACCCACGGCTCGACCTGGGCCCCGATGACTGCGGCCGCCTCCAGCGCCGTCCGCCCGGCCAGCGACAGCCGGGCCGCGCGGGCCAGCACGGCGTCCCGCACGGTCGGCGGGATACCGGCCGCGCGGGAGCCGAGCACCTCGGTGACGAAGAACGGGTTGCCGCCGGTCTGGCGGTGCAGCGCCTCGGCGTCCAGAGCCTGGTGCTCGGCGAGCGTGCGCACCGCGGCCACCGACAGCGGCGGCAGTGGCAGTCGGCGCACGGCGCTGGAGGTGGCGAGGTCGCCCAGCACGATGCGTAGTGGATGGTGCGGCCCCAGCTCGTCGTCGCGATAGGTCAGCACCAGCAGCGCAGGCACGCGCTGGATCCGCCGGCCGAGGAACTTGACGAGGTCGATCGTCGCCTCGTCAGCCCAGTGCAGGTCCTCGAGGATGACGACCACCGGCGGCCGCCGCCCCAGCTCCTCGAGGACCGCCGGGAAGAGGACCGCCGGCGCGGTGCCCGTCTCGAGCAGCGCGCGCAGCGTGGCGCTGGCGTCGCGCGCGATGTCGTGAAGCGGCCCCAGGGGCCGCGGCGGGAGGAGCGAGTCGCAGCCGCCTCGCAGCACGCGACCGGCGGCCGCGATCTCGCGGGTGAAGGCATCGACGAGCGCGGTCTTGCCGATCCCGGGCTCGCCGTACACCAGCGCCACGCGCCCGGGCCCGCCGGCCGCCTCGCGCCGCGCGGCGGCCAGCGTATCCAGCAACGGGCCCCGCTCGAGGAGTGTCATGGGGAACGCACGGATTCTGCCACATGACGCCTCACCCGGCGTGGCCGCCGCGCCGTTCCTCCTATGTCTCGTAGATCTTCTTCAGCTCCCCCTCCGCCCACTTCACGGCCTCCGCCGGCGGAACCGCTTGCGCGGCCTTCGCGTACATGTCCGTGATGACGTACTTCGAGTACGCCTCCGTCGCCTTGGCGGTCGGGGGCCCGGCGTGGCCGAGTAGCCGGGTGCCGCGCGGGGAGGTGCGGAACGGCTTGAGCGCGTCATCCAGGCGCTCCCACATCGGGTGGTTCTCCCAGGAGGTGGCGGCGCCGAGGGCGTAGCCGTTCTCGATCTCGAACCACTTGCCGAACGGGTCCTTGCCGTGGAACCACTTCAGGAACTCCTTCACCGCCTTCTGGTTCTTCGAATACTTCATGACGGCGTGGGAGAAGGCCACCGCGTAGGGCGGCGTGCGCCCGCCGGGGCCGTCGGGAATCGCCAGGTGCCCGATGTCGGGCCACATGGGCTCGCCCTTCTCGTCCTTGATCTTGTCGGGATTGCGCTTGGCGAAGATGTAGATCGAGGCGCCATTGAGCGTCGCGCTGATCTCGCCGGCGTGGAAGGCGCGGTTGTTGTTGGTGTCATCCCAGGCCAGCGCGCTCTCATCGCACGCCTGCTTCCAGAGATCGGTCATCCACGCCACGGCCTCGACGGTCCCCTTGGAGTTGAGCACGACCTTCTTGCCGCTGGGGTCGGTCTCGGCGCCGCCGAACGTCCATGTGAACGGGTATGTCCACGCCGGCGCGTCGCCGAAGGTGTGGCCGAGCGTCTGGCCGATCGGCTTGCCCTTCTTCTTGAGGGCGGCGCCGATCTTCTTGTACTCCTCGAGCGTCTTCGGCGGCTGGGTGGCGCCGACCTCGGCGAACCACGACTTGCGGTAGGCGATCAGGGGTGCCCCCGTGAAGTACGGGAGCCCCAGCCAGCGGGTGCCGACCCGGGCGGCGGCGGCGGAGTGCGGGTAGTACCCGCCCTGGTCCGCGGCCTTCCAGTCGCAGAGGTCGGAGACGTCGGCGAGGCCGCCCGCGTACAGGTGGGGCCAGTTGTGCAGCATCATGATGATGTCGGGGCCGGATCCGGACTGGATCGCCGCGGTGATGCGGGCCTGGAGGTCGTTGGCGTTGATCGTCTCGAAGGCGACCTCGACCTTCATCTGCTTGCCGTACTCGGCGACCTGGCGCTTCACCTCCACATCGCCCTCGGGGATGAAGTCCACCCACTGGAGCAGGTGGATCTTGGTGGTCTGGCCGAAGGCCGGCGCCCGTCGGGCCGCCAGGATCCCTTCGAGGCCGGCGGTGGTGCCCACCACGCCCACGGTCTTGAGAAAACTCCGGCGGTGCATCTCGGCGAGCGGTCGGGAGCGATCGGGAGCGTTCATGGTCCCTCCTCGCGTCCACGAAAGTGTGGGTCGGGCTGAGCGCCCAATTCGTAGGCCATCGGTCCCCGGTCGTCAAGGGGAGTCCTCGGGTACACTGGCGCCCCATGAGCCCGAACCCGCGGCCACTCTCTCTCGCGCACCTGACCGTCCTCGACACGACGCCGCCCGAGCTGGTCAGCGTCGCGGCGGCCTCCGGTTTCCGCACCATCGGCATTCGCCTCACGGCGACGCCGAGCGTCGGCGTGCCGCCCTACGACTGCCTGCACGAGGGGCCGATGCTGCGCGAGACGCTGGCGCGGCTGGCCGACACCGGCGTGTCGGTGCTCGACACCGAGTTCCTCCGCTTCGAGCCCGAGCATCCGGTCGCCATTCCCGAGGGCTTCCTCGAGGTCTCGGCCCGCCTCGGCGCCCGGCACGTGCTGGTCATGAGCGCCGAGCCCGAGGAAGCGCGAACCCTCGAGCGGTTCGGCGATCTCTGTGATCGGGCCGCCCAGTACGGGTTGACCGTCGGCCTGGAGTTCGCGGTCTACACCGGGGTGCGGACGCTCGCCCACGCCGCCGACGTCATCGCGCGATCCAAGCGCTCGAACGCCTCGGTGCTGATCGACGCCCTGCACTTCAGCCGCTCGGGTGGCCTCCCCGCGCACGTCGCGACCGTCGATCCCTCGCTGCTCCGCTACGCGCAGATCTGTGACGCGGGGCCGGACATGCCGGCGCCCACCGACACGCCGGCGCTCATCCGCGAGGCGCGGACGGGGCGGCTGCTGCCCGGCGAGGGGGTCCTGCCGTTGAAGGAGCTGGTGGCCGCGCTGCCTCCGGACCTGCCGCTGGCCATCGAGGCGCCGTGCCGCGCGACCGCCGGCCTCCCGGCGCTGGAGCGCGCCCGGCGTGCGTATCGCGCCCTCGTCGATCTCGCCGGCGTCTGACGCCGATCAGCGCGGGGAGTCGATCCCCCAGCTCCGGGCCAGCTTGTCGGGTATGTGGAATGCCGGGCGCTGGCCGCCCCGCGGCAGCCTCACGATCTCCTCGAGCAGCCGGCCCGAGAGCAGCGCGCTGAGCCGCGCCGTGTCGGGCAGGTTCTGAAAGGTGTCGCCAGCCGTCCGGTTGAAGAGCCGCGCCCCGGCTCGCAGGAACGGTCGATACGTGGTGTGCCAGAGGCCGAGCGCCGGCACGGCGAGCATCGTGCAGGTCTCGGGTTGCAGGAGCCCCCGCATCAGGATGCGCGGGACCGGACGGAGCAGGATCTGCGAGGGGCCGGCGAAGCGCTCGCACACGCCGATGATCGCCGCAGTGAGCGCGCGCCCGTCGGGCGTGTCAGCCGCGCGCTGGCGCTTGATCATCTCGAAGAGGCGCGCAGCGTCGTCGAGATCGTGGGCGAGGAGCTCGTCGCGGATGCCGAGCACGTGGCCGACGACGTTCCAGGAGTGCAGGTAGGCGCGGGTCTCCTCGGGCGACAGCGTGATCCCCAGGTGCTTCCAGCCGCGCACCATGACGTACGAGAACGTCAGCAGCACGGCGGCGAGATCCTCCTGGCTCAGCGGCGTGCCGCGCGCGGCCGGCCAGCGCTGGGCCACCAGCGTGTCGGCCAGGCTGGCCGGCGGCCCGGCCGGCGCCGACGGCGGCGTAGTAAGGATCAGGTGGCGGACGGCGGCGTGCATCAGGCGCACCTTCTGGACGATGCGGATGCCTGAGCCGCCGGGCGCCAGCCCCCCCTCGTCCATGACAGCCAGCACCATCATCGCGGTCTCGAAGACGCGCCGGCGCGCGTGGGCGTCGAGGCGCTGGGTGGTCCCCAGCACGGCGGCGACGTCGCGGAGGACGTAGCACTCGGGGAGGCTCGCGCAGGCGAGGATGCCGAACGAGGTAAGACCATAGCGCAGGAACACGTTTTCACCGGCGCGGATCAGCGCCGCGTCGGCCCAGGGCGGCAACGTCCCACTGATGCGCAGGTACTCGGCCAGCTGGGGCGGCCAGGGGCCGGCGGGGATGTCGTCGTTGCGCACGAGCGTGGTCATGAGCTCGTTCACCGCCGCCACCGCCCCCTGGTCGAAGACGGCCCTGACCGTCGCGTCGGCGAGCGGATCACCCTCACGCCGCATGCGGTCGAGCAGGTCCACGCTCCACCGATCGTTCGCCATGACGCCTCCCCCGACGCGAGGCTAGCCGTCCGCTCCACCACGGTCAAGGCACGCCGGCTATCGCCAAGGCTCGCGGACCGCCGTATGATCGGGCCCGGGGCGCGCCCGGCGCCGCCGAACGAGAGGAGCGGGGTGACATGAAATTCGGGATCCACATCGGCCACATGGGCGGCCCGTTGGACGAGATGCGCAAGCTGTGGAAGTTCGCCGACGCTAACGGCTTCGACTGGTTCTCGGTCTCCGACCATTTCCAGGAGTCGCCGCCGCGGGGCGGAGACATGGACTGCTACGAGGCCATCGCCACGTTGACGGCGGCCGCGATGGACACCCGGCACGTCCGCCTCGGCAGCGGCGTCTACTGCGTGGCCTACCGCAACCCCGGGCTGCTGGCCAAGTCGCTGACCACGATCGACCACCTGTCGAACGGCCGAGTCGACTGCGGGCTGGGGGCTGGCTGGCACGACGTTGAGGCCAAGGCCTTCGGCTTCCCGTTCCCGACGATCGGGCCCCGCGAGGACATGCTGGAGGAGTACGCGCAGATCCTGCGCCTGCTGCTCGACCCCGAGCAGCGCCGCACCGACTTCCAGGGCAAGCACTTCCAGATCACCAACGCGCCCAACAACCCCAAGCCACTGCAGCCGCGCATCCCCATCTGGATCGGCGGTCGCGGCGAGAAGCGCACGCTGCGGGCCGCCGCCAAGTACGCCGACGGGTGGAATGGCGCCTACATCGGCCCCGCCGACTGGAAGCACAAGGGCGAGGTGCTCGACCGCTGGTGCGAGACCGAGGGGCGTGATCCGAAGAGCATCATGCGCACGGTCAACCTGGGCTTCTACCTGGGCGTCGACGCCAAGGGCGCCGCCCGCGCCGACGAGGTCTTCCAGAGCCACTTCGGAACCGGCGACCGCGCCGACCGCACGGGCTACCTGCGGGGGACGGTGCGGGACGCGCACAAGATGGTCGACGAGTTCCGGGCGCTCGGGTGCACGCGACTCAGCATCGCGTTCCGCAACGGCCCCTACGACTGGGAGGCGCTCGAGGCCTTCGCCGCCGAGATCGTCCGCAAGGGCTGAGGCCATGCGCGCCTTGACGGCATGCGGGGGCCGGCGCAGGATGGCCCCAACTCGCGGGCTCGCCGCGGGCAACTCCATCCACACGAGGAGGGCGCATGCTCAGTCCAGGCGACAGGGCACCCGACTTCACGGGTCGGGACCACAACGGCAATACCGTGAAGCTGTCGGATTTCAAGGGCAAGACGGTGGTGCTCTGGTTCTATCCGAAGGCCGACACCCCCGGTTGAACCGCCGAGGGTTGCGGGTTCCGCGACCTGAAGGCCCAGTACGATGCCAAGGGCGCCGTCATCCTCGGGGCGTCGTTCGACAGTGCCAGCGACAACAAGAAGTTCGCCGAGAAGTTCCAGTTCAACTTCCCGCTGATCTCCGATACGGACCGGACCATCGGCACCGCGTACGGAGCCAACGTCGATCCCGCCAAGGGCGCGGCCCGCGTGGGCGTGATCATCGACCGGGACGGCAAGATCAAGGAATGGCACGAGCGGGTGGATGCTCGCGCCTGGCCGGCCGAGGTCATCAAGACGCTGTAGCCGGATCTTCGAGCGCGCCAGCGTGGCGTGATCGGGGGAGGACGCCATGAAGCGACTCGTGATCGCCACGCTGCTGCTCGCCGGCCTCGTCGCCGGCGCCGAGGCCCAGTCCGGCCCGGCCCCGGCGACGAAGCCGGAGGGCGAGATGCGCTACGCGCTGTACGTCACCCTGGCTCCCGCCTGGTTCGATCCCGGCGAGATCACCGGCGGCTTCCTCACGCCGTTCTGGGTGCTCTACGCGCTGCACGACGCGCTCGTGAAGCCGATGCCGGGCAACCTGATGGCGCCGAGCCTGGCCGAGTCGTGGACGGTGAGCGCCGACCAGAAGACGTACGATTTCAAGCTGCGCGAGGGGCTGAAGTTCCACAACGGGGATCCGTTCACCGCCGAGGACGTGAAGTTCAGCTTCCAGCGCTCGAAGGTCGGCAAGAGCCTCAAGGACCGGGTGCGGGAGGTCGAGATCGCCGGGCCCGCGCGCGTGCGCTTTCATCTGCACGAGCCGTTCCCCGACTTCATGGCGCTCTACGGCACCATGGCCACCGGGGCGGGGTGGATCGTCCCCAAGAAGTACGTCGAGAAGGTCGGTGACGACGGCTTCAAGAAGCAGCCGGTCGGGCTGGGGCCGTACAAGTTCGTGAGCCACACCCCCGGCGTCGAGCTGATCATGGAGGCCAACGAGAGCTACTGGCGCAAGATGCCGACCGTGAAGCGGCTGGTGTTCAAGAGCGTGCCCGAGCCCACGACGCGTGCCGCCATGCTGAAGAACGGCGAGGTGGACGTGGCTTACATGCTCGATACGCCGACGGCTCAGGAGCTGAAGCGAGATCCCAACCTCCGGTTGGGCTTCTCGGGGGCGATCGGCGTGCACTACCTGGATTTCTTCGACCAGTGGGACCCGAAGTCGCCCTGGGCCGACCGGCGCGTCCGGCTCGCTGCCAACCACGCCGTCGACCGGCGCGGCCTCAGCGAGGCCGAGACCCTCGGCGCCTCCCGGCCGACCGGCAGCATGGTGCCGCGGACGTTCGACTTCACGCTGCCGCTGCCGCCCTACGAGTACGACCCCGCCAAGGCCAAGAAGCTCCTGGCCGAGGCCGGCTATCCGAACGGCTTCGACGGCGGCGACTTCTACCCGTATCCTCCCTACTTCTCGGCCGGGGAGACGATCCTCGGGTACTTCGGCGCCGTCGGCATCCGGATGAAGCTGCGCACGATGGAGCGGGCGGCCTTCCAGGCGGCCTGGGGCGGCAAGAAGCTGCACGGCGTCTGCCTGTGCACCATGGCGAACTTCGGCAACGCGGCGACGCGGCTGGCCGATGCGGTGCTGAGCGACGGGGCGTTCGCGCGCGGCTCCGATCCCGACGTGGACGCGCTGTTTCGGCAGCAGTCGCGCGAGACCGACCGGAAGAAGCGCGAGGTGATGCTCCACCAGATCCAGCAGATGCTCTATGACCGGGCGCGCTTTGGCCCCGTCTACGAGTTCATCTGGGCCAGCGGCATCGGTCCCCGCGTGGCCGAGCCCGGGCTGATGCTGATCGATCCGTACCCGTGGTCGGCGCCCCTCGAAGACGTTCGGCTGAAGCCTCGCTAGAGAAAGGACAGGATCATGCTCGATCTGCTGATCAAGAACGCGCGGGTCGTCGACGGCACCGGCGCGCCGAGCTTCATGGGCGACCTCGGAGTGCAGGGGGGACTCATCCGATCCGTGGGCAAGGCGAACGGGCACACCGCCGCCCGCGTGGTCGATGCCGATGGGCTGGTGCTGGCGCCGGGGTTCGTCGATCCGCACACGCACTACGACGCCCAGATCGCGTGGGATCCGATGGTCACGTGCTCGCCCTGGCACGGGGTGACGACGGTCATCATGGGCAACTGCGGCGTAGGGGTGGCGCCGGTGCGGCCGGCCACGCGCGAGATCCTGATGCAGGATCTCGTGAACGTCGAGGCCATTCCCTACGACGTCATGAAGGCGGGCATTGACTGGCAGTGGGAGAGCTACGGTGAGTACCTCGACGCCATCGACCGCCGCGGGCTCGGCATCAACGTGGCGGGGCTGGTGGCCTTCACGCCGCTGCGTCACTACGTGATGGGCGAGGCCTCGTTCGAGCGCGCGGCGACCGCGGAGGAGATCGCCACCATGCGGCGGCTGCTCCGCGAGGCCATGGAGGCGGGCGCGTTCGGCTTCACCACCACGACCTCGCGCAACCACGTAGGCTACCAGGGCCGGCCGCTGGCCTGTCGCAACGCCAGCCGCGAGGAGCTGACCGGCGTGGTGCGGGGCCTGGCCGACGTCGGCCGGGGCGCGATCGAGATGATCCTGAACTCCGGCGGCATGTACGCGGTGAGCGACGAGGATGTCGAGCTGCTGCGGCAGGTCACCAGCGCCAGCACCCGGCCGGTGACGTGGCTGGCGATGTTCGCCCACCCGGGCCAGCCGGACTTCCACGACCAGACTTTCGCCAAGCTGGGCGACCTGGTGAAGCAGGCCATCCCGCAGGTGACGCCGCGGCCGATCATGAGCCAGGGCGACCTGAAGAATCCGACCATGTTCGGCTCGTTCATCTCCTGGCAGAAGGCCTTCAACCGGCCCCCGGCCGAGCAGATCGCGCTCTACCGCGACGCCGAGTTCCGCGAGGCATTCCGGCAGGAGCTGGAGAGCCGCAAGCGCAGCCACATGTGGGGGCAGATGCGGGTGCTGGAGGTCGGCAAGCCCGAGCTGGCGGCCAACGTTGGCCGCACGCTCGAGGAGATCGCGGCCAGTCAGGGCAAGCGGCCGGTCGATGCCTACTTCGACCTGGGGATCGCCGACAACCTCGACACGCGCTTCCAGTCGTCGACCTTCAACTTCGACCCGGCCGGCATCGAGCGGCTCATCACCGACGACCGCTGCCTGATCGGGCTGTCGGACGGCGGCGCTCACGTCGACTTCATCTGTGACGTCGGCTACGCCACCGCCATGCTCGACCTGTGGGTGCGGCAGCGCAAGGTCCTGAGCCTCGAGAAGGCGGTGCACAAGCTGACCCAGGTGCCGGCCACGGTGTTCGGCATCCCCAACCGCGGCGTCCTGGCCGAGGGCAAGGTGGCCGATCTCGTGCTCTTCGATCCGGCCACGGTGACGGCGAAGACGCCGAAGTACGCCTACGACCTGCCGTGCAACGGCCGCCGGCTGGTCTGCGAGTCGGAAGGCATCAAGGCGACGTTTGTCGCGGGCACCCAGCTCTACGACGACGGCAAGCACACGGGGGCGATGCCGGGGCGGATCCTGCGAAGCTACGAATAGTCCCGGCCCGGCGCACCGCCGCCCGCCGCGGCGGTGCGCCGCGACCAGCGAGGAGATTCGATGCCCGCTGCCGATACTCCAGTCGCTGGCTCCGAAGCTCGCCTATCGACACGACAAGCCCGCCCACGTGGCGGCGCACTTCCTCAGCGCGCTCGTCGGTCCGAGCGTCCACGTACCGGTGCGGAACGGCACGCTGGCGCTCGGCGAGTTCCAGCGCATCGTCCTGATGGAGTTCGAGGGGCCCCGGCACCGGGAGATCGAGCTGCACGTGCTGGCAGAGGCCTGACCGCGCGCCGCCGGGTGCTTGCGCCGCCCCGCCGCCCGGACTAGCATGCGGCGTCACCGGTGGTTGCCAGGAGCCGACGGGAGGAGCACGGCATGACAAGACAAAGCGAGCGGATCGCGTACCACAACGGTCGCTTCGTGCCGGAGCGCGAGGTCCTGGTGCCCTTCCGGGATCGCGGGTTCAAGTATGGCGATGCCGTCTTCGACACCACGCGGACGTTTGGACACCGCGTCTTCAAGCTGGACGAGCACGTGGAGCGCCTCTACCGCTCGCTGCGTTACCTGCGCATCAATGTCGGCCTCACGGCGGCCGCGATGGTCGAGGTCACCGAGGAAGTGCTGCGCCGCAACCTGCCCCTGCTGGAGCCCGATGACGACTACTGGGTGACCCAGCGGGTATCGCGAGGCCTCGATCCCGCCGGGCGGGAAACCTGGGACCAGGCCGGCCCCACCGTGATCGTCGAGTGCGTCCCGCTGCCGCTGCGCGAGCGAGCGTCGCTGTTCCGTGACGGCATCCGCGTGCTGGTGCCCTCCGTCCGCCGCACGCCGCCCGAGGCCCTCAGCCCGCGCGTCAAGACGCACAACTACCTTAATCTCATCGCGGCCAACCTCGAGATCGCGGCGCGCGATCCCGAGGCGTGGGCGGTCCTGCTCGACACTCACGGCAATCTGGCCGAGGGTCTGGGCAGCAACATCTTCCTGGTCCAGCACGGCACCCTCTACACGCCGCGCGAGCAGCTGGTGCTGGCCGGCATCAGCCGGGACACGGTGATCGCGCTGGCCCGCGAGGGCGGCCTCGCCGTCGTCGAGAAGGACCTGGACCTGTTCGATGCCTACAACGCCGACGAGATCTTTCTCACCTCGACCAGCCTCTGCATCTGTCCGGTGCGGAGTCTCAACGAGGCTGTCATCGGAAGCGGGCGGGTGCCCGGCCCGGTGACCCGACGGATCACCGAGGCGTATTGCCGGTTCGTTGACTTCGACTTCGTGGCGCAGTACCTCAAGCGCCTGGGCTGAGGACGGGGGCGGGCGAAACCGCGCGCAATCCCGACGACCTGACCGACGACGAGGGAGGAGCGCATGAACCTCACCCGACCTCTCGCTCTGGCCTGCGTCTTCCTGGTGTGTGCTCTTCTCGCGGGCGGTGGCCTCGGTGACGTCTCGGCCCAGCCCAAGCCGGAAGGGGAGATGCGATGGGCGTTGTACGTGACGCTCTCGCCTGTCTGGTTCGATCCGGGAGAGTTCCAGGGTCTCACCCCGTTCTGGGTCCTCTATGCGATCCACGATGCCCTCGTCAAACCGATGCCCGGCAATCTGATGTCACCGAGCCTCGCCGAGTCGTGGACGGTAAGCACGGATCAGCTGGTCTACGAGTTCAAGCTGCGCGAAGGGCTCCGCTTTCACAACGGTGACCCCTTCACCGCCGAGGACGTGAAGTTCAGCTTTCAGCGCGCCAAGGGGTCGAAGATGCTCCACGACAAGGTGCGCGACGTCGTGATCGTCGATCCGCACCGCGTCCGCTTCCAGCTGCGCGAGGCGTGGCCGGACTTCATGGCGTTCTATGGCACGCTCGTGAGCGGGGCGAGCTGGGTGGTGCCCAAGAAATACGTGGAGCGCGTCGGCGACGACGGCTTCAAGAAGCAACCGGTGGGCCTCGGCCCCTACAAGTTCGTGAGCCACACGCCGGGGGTCGAGCTGGTCATGGAGGCCAACGAGGCCTACTGGCGCAAGGTGCCCTCGGTGAAGCGGCTCGTGTTCAAGAGCGTGCCCGAGGCCACGACCCGTCTCGCCATGCTGAAGCGCGGCGAGGTCGACGTCGCCTATCTCCTCGATGCCCCGCAGGCGAACGAGATCAAGCGAGACCCCACGCTGAAGCTGGCGTTCTCGGGAGGCATCGCGTCGTTCTTCCTGGATTTCCTCGACCAGTGGGATCCGAAGTCGCCGTGGGCCGATCGTCGCGTGCGGCTGGCCGCGAACTACGCCATCGATCGTCGGGCGCTCTCCGAGGCGGAGACGGTGGGGGCGTCCCGGCCGGTCGGAACCATCGTGCCGCGCACGTTCGAGTTCGCGCTGCCCATCGAGCCCTATCCCCATGACCCGGCCAAGGCGAGACAGCTGCTGGCGGAGGCCGGCTATCCGAACGGATTCGACGCCGGTGAGCTGCATCAAACACCGCCGTACTTCTCGATGGGCGAGACGATCCTGACCTACCTGGGGGCGGTGGGGATCAGGCTGAAGATGCGACCGACCGAGCGCGCCACCTTCATCTCGGCCTTGCTGGCCAAGAAGCTGCGCGGCGTCTGCGTGTGCGCGAACGCGATCTACGGCAATGCCGCCTCACGCATGTCCGAGCACGTGCCGAGCACGGGCGCCTACGCCTATGGCGGCTATCCCGACATCGATGCGTTGTTCAAGGAGCAGGCGCTCGTCACCGATCGCCGTACGCGGGAAGCCATGCTGCACCAGATCCAGCAGCTCGTCCACGAGCGGGTGAGGTTCGGGCCGATCTGGGAGTACATCTGGCCGAGCGGCGTCGGGCCCCGGGTGGAGGAGCCCGCGCTGATGCTGATCAATCCCTACCCCTGGTCGGCGCCCCTGGAGGAGGTCCGCCTCAAGAAGCGCTGACGTCGCGGGTCAGCGGACGTCGCCGACCAGGACGAACGGCGCCCAGAAGAACGGGTGAGCGGTGCGGCGCTCGCGAAGCAGCGCGAGCTGGGCAGCGCGCAGCGCGGTCCGGGCCGGACTGGCCCGGACCTCACGGTAGAAGGCTTCCATCGTCCGCGCGGTGGCCTCGTCCTCTACCGGCCACAGCGAGACCAGCAGCGTCGAGCTGCCGGCGCTGAGGAACGCGCGGGTAAAGCCCCAGATCTCGTCACCCCGGGAGACGCGGCCGCCGCCGGTGTCGCAGGCACTGAGGGTTACCAGCCCCGCCCGCGGCAGCGCCAGGCGGTACACCTCGTGCGCCTCGAGGTCGCCGGGCGTCCGCTCGGACCGGGCCAGGTGGATGGTCGAGTACAGGGGGTCGATCTCGTCCACGTCGGCGTGGGCGGCGAGATGGATGATCTCGACGTCGGCGGCGCGGGCGAGCAGGCGGGCCTTCGTCGCGGCGGCGCCGATGTGCGCCTCGGCACCCGGGAAGAGCGCCTGGATGCTCTGGACCTCGCGTTGCGCGGCCGGGAGCGCCAGGCGGACCGAGCCGAGGTCGGGGTTCCCCAGCGCGAGCAGGTGGCGGCGCGGGCGGACGGGCCGGCCGAGGAGATGGGCGGCGGCGCTGACCGACGGCGCGTAGCTCACGGCGCGCTCCTCGACCATCCAGCCGCCGGGGGCGCGGAGGGTATGGAACGGCACGTAGTGGAGGACGTCGTGGGGCACGACGACGATCGCCTCGCCCGGGCGCAATGGCAGCGGGGCGAGCAGTCGGCCGTGCAGCGCCGCTCCCAGGCGCTCGACGTTGGAGGCCCGATCGCGGATAGCGGCCCGGAAGGCGTGGGCCTGCTCCCGCAGCGCGGCGCGGCCGATCTCGAGCGTGGTCGCGGTAAGGCCCGAGCGACGGATGGTCCACGCGTAGGTGCGATCGGCGACGACGTGGTACGCGACCACCGCGGTGTCGCTCGGCACCGCCGCCCGCAGCGCGGTCGCCGCCAGCGGGCGCCCCAGCGGATCGGCGAACGCCTGAGCCCCGGCGCTCTGCCGCCCGCGGCTGCGAAGGAGGTCCAGGAGTGCGCGCGAGCGGCCGCGCTCGCTCGTCTCCAGCGCGGCCTCGACCTGCCGGGCCTCCATCATCGAGCGGATGGCGTCCTCGAAGACGCCCTGGACATCGCCGAAGAAGCCCGTCTTGAACTCCTCGCTGCGGAAGCGCGCGCGAACCCGCTCGGCGGCGTCGATGGCCTGCCGGTACGCCGCGATGGTCCCGGCGCGATCGCCCTCGCCCCGCCGCGCCCGGGCCAGCCCGTCCAGGGCCCACAGGCGCTCATAGGCCTGATCGTCGCCGCCGGCCCGAGCCGCCTCCTCGAACCAGCGCGCCGCCTCCTGATACCGCTTCTCCGCGAGCAGCACCCGGCCGAGGCCTCGACGGACGAGCGCGCGCACCGAGGGTGAGGCGCCCACCTCGGTCTGACGGAACAGCTCGCGTGCGCGGGCCGGGCTGCCGGCGGCGAGGTGCGCGTTGGCCAGCGACGCGCGGACGAACGGCACGAAGTCCGTCTCGCTGGCCGCGAGCGCGCGATCGTAGGCGGCGATCGCGTCCTTCACGCGCCCCTGCCGAAGCCGGACGTCGCCGACGAGCTTGTGGCTCGGGCCCAGCACACGCTCGCGCGTGGCGGGCCGGAACCAGTCGGCCGGCGTGGACGTGGCGGTGTCGACGGCCTCGTTCGCATAGGTGGCGGCGCGGTCGAGGTCGCCGGCGAGGTTGTACGCGTAGGCGAGGTCCCGCTTGGCCATGGCCACGAGTGCGGGCCCGGCCGTCCGCCCGAGGAAGAGCGCCTTGCTCGCCTCCCGGATTCCGCGCCGCAGCTCACCTTCGTCGAGCAGGCGGGTGGCGCCGTCGACGCTCTTGTACGACTGCAGGGTGATCGGCTCGGCCTGGAAGAGGATCTCGCCCTCCGCCGTCAGCCGCGCAGCGGACTCCGCCTCGAGCGTGCGGAGCTCGGCCACACGTTCGGGGGAGGCCGCGGTCGTGCAGCCGGCCGCGAGGAGCAGCAGCGCCAGCGATAGGGTCGGAGGCGCGGGGGCCATCGTCGGGTGCGCTAGCTCGACCGGCTCAGGAAGCGCTCGAGCGCATCAAGGGCGACCGGCTCCACCAGGGTCGGCGCATGGCCCACGCCGGGCACCGCCGCCAGCTCGCCCTTGGGCAGGGTGTCCACCATGCGCCGGGCCTGCGCCTCCGAGAGGACGTCGCTGTCCGTGCCCCAGACGACGAGGGTCGGGCAGGGCAGGTGCCGGAGCACGGGCCACAGCGCCGGGCGCGGAGGCGGGCCGTGCTCCACTCGCTGGCGAATGTAGGCGGGGTCCATCTTCCACACCCAGCCGCCGTCCGCTCGTTGCCGGAGCACGCCCAGCGCCAGCTCTCGCTGGTCCTCCTGGGGACGTCCGGCGGTGATGGGGGAGACCTGGCGGCGATACGCCATCGCCTCGTCGAGCGCCGCGAAGCTGTCCGGTCGGCTCCCCACCGTCTGGGTGATCCGCTGGCTGCCCGCCTCGGCGTCGGGGCCGATGTCGTTGACGACCAGCCGCTCGAGGCGATCCGGGTGCTCGGCGGCGTAGGCCATCGCGATGATGCCGCCCATGGACGTGCCGACCAGGGTGAAGCGCCCGAGCCCGAGGGCATCGACGAACGCGCTCAGGTCACCGACCTGGTCGTGGTACTGGTAGGCGCCGGCTGGCGACCACGCGCTCTCCCCGTGGCCGCGCACGTCGGGGACGAGCAGGTGACAGCGGTCCTGAACGTGCCGGGCCAGCGCGTTGAACGCCTGGGCGCTCGACGTGTAGCCGTGGACGCACACGATCGGCGTGGCACCGGCCCGACCCCACTCGAGGTAGTGCACGCGCTGGCCAGCGAGCTCGACGAACGTGCTCTTCGGCTGCAGTGAAGTCGTCATGGCCCGTCATCATAGCGAGAATCGTCGCCTTCAGCGCGCCCACGCGCGGCGCGCCTTGTCGCCGATCTCCCGCAGCCGCTCGACCGGCTCGTTGGCAAAGACCAGCCGCAGGAGCCGCGCACCGTTGATCTCGCCCCAGCCGTCCATCGGAGTGGCAGCGACGCGCGCCTGATCGAACAGGCGGCGCGACATCTCGGCGCCGGTCAGGCCGAGACCGGCGCCGTCGATCAGCAGAGACCAGCCGCCCCCGGGGGAGATGGCCGGCAGCCCCTCCAGCTCGCGCAGGATGAGATCGCGCCGCGCCTGCCAGGTGGCGGTGGCGCGCGCCACGTCGTCGTCGCCGGCCTCGAGGGCCACCGCCGCTGCCGTCTGTGCGATGCCCACCGGCACCACGACGTTGCCCATCGAGACGAGGGCGAGATCGGGCACCAGCGGCTCCGGGGCGACGATCCAGCCGACGCGCCAGCCGATCAACCGCAGCTCCTTGGACGCCGAGCCCACGGTGATCGTCCGCTCCGCCATGCCCGGCAGTCCCGCCGGATCCACGACCCCGCGCCCGTCGAAGAGGATGCGCTGCATGGCCGTGTCGTGAATGAGCCACAGCCCGCGCTCTCGAACGATCCTCGCGACCTCCTCCCAGTCCTCGCGCGTGAGGACGCCGCCCGAGGGCATCGACGGGCTCATCAGCAGAAAGGCGTGGGTCTTCGGGGTCACCGCGCGCCGGAGCGCGTCGCGATCCAGCGCCCAGCCGCTGCGGTCCTGCACGAACGGCACGAACCGGGGCACGCCGCCGGCCAGGCGGACGCGATTGATCAGGCCGACGTAGGTCGGATCGGTGAGGATCACCTCGTCACCGGTGTCGACCAGCGCGAGCAGGACGTTCAGGATGCCCGAGAGGCCGCCGGCCGAAATGAGCACGTTGCGCTCGCCGTCGCACGGCGCGCCGGAGAGCCGCGCGACGTGGGCGGCCACCGCCCGGCGCAGACGGGTCTGGCCGACGAACGGCAGGTAGCTGTTGCTGGCGTTATCGTCGAGGGCCCGGCGGGTGGCCTCGAGGGCCGCGGGGTGTGGCGGCACGTCGGTATCGAGGTTCTCGAGCCGCAGGACGTCGGCGCCGCCGGCGGCATCGGCGAGATCGCCCATCCTGTCCACGCCGATGCCGGTCATGCCGGCCAGCCGAGCCGGTCGCATCGCAGCAGCCGTCAGGAGCGCCTACGTGGTCTTGAAGGCTGGCATCACCTGCGCCGAGAAGCGCTCGAGCTGCTCGAGGATCACCGCCTGGGGCGTGCCGACCGGCTGGCCGACGTTGACGACCTCCAGCCCCGGGTACTTGTGCTGGATCTCCATGAGCTGCTCGGTGATCAGCTCGGGCGGCCCGATCAGCCAGGTGCCCGCCTTGACGGCGTTGCGCAGCGTCGGCAGGTTGGCTGCTCGCGCCCGCTTGGGGTCGGCGACCGCGTCGATCTGCTCGGGGGTGAGGCCCGGGACGAAGCCGAGCGGGGCGAACATCTTGATGTTCTCCTCGAAGAACGGCGTGGCCTCCTTGATGCCCTGCTCGACGCTGTCGGCGATGTGGAACGAGAAGCCGATGCAGAGTCCCTCGCCCAGCTCCCCCTCGCGCCCGGCCCGGGCCCGGGCCTCGCGGAAGGCGTGGACGACCTTCTCGTTGGCGCCGCCGGGGGCGGCGCCGCCGCCGATGATCCCGCGGATGTCGTGCTTGGCCATGAAGTCCAGCGCCCGCGGGCTCGCGCTGACGACCGGTTGCCAGCACTCGACCGGCAGCGTCTTCGGCCGCGGCACCAGCGTGATCTCCTTCAGCTCGTAGCCGCGATAGGGCACCGCCGGCGGGATCGTGTAGTGCTTGCCCTGGTGGGAGAAGGCGCGCTCGTTGAACGACTTGAAGATGATGTCGACCTGCTCCTCGAACAGCTCGCGGTTGGCGTCCTGGTCGAGCAGCGGCGCCCCGAAGGCCTCGACCTCGCGGGTGTGGTAGCCGCGCCCGACGCCGAAGATCACGCGGCCGTTGGTCAGCCAGTCGACGGTGGCGTAGTCCTCGGCCATCCGGATCGGGTGCCACATCGGCGCGATGTTGAAGCCGCAGCCGACCCGGATGTTCTTCGTGATGTGGCAGAGGTGCAGGGCCAGCATCAGCACGTTGGGGATGCACTCGTACCCCTCGCGCTGGAAGTGGTGCTCGGCCAGCCAGAAGGTGTCGTAGCCGGTCCGGTCCATCAGCCTGGCGATGGCCTCGCTCTTGGGGAAGACCGAGGCCAGATGGGCGTCGGGGAGCCAGCGGTCGTTGGCGGGCGTGCCGTCCAGCCCCTCGTTGTCCAGATCGACGTGACCGGCAAACAGGCTCCCGAACCTCGTGATCATCGCTGGCCTCCCTGGGTAGATTTAGTAGCATAGCTCCGATGAACCCCACGCGCCGGGATACCCCGTTCCGCGAGGCGATGCGGTCGCTGCTCGTCTTCGACGGCGCGATGGGCTCGCTGCTCTACGAGCGCGGCGTCTTCGTCACGCAGAACTTCGAGCAGCTCAACGTCACGCGGCCCGACGATCGTCGCCAAGATCCACGACGACTACGTCGCCGCCGGCGCCCAGGTCATCGAGACCAACACCTTCGGCGCGAACAGCTTCTGCCTCGACCGCCACGGCCTGGGCGACCAGGTGCGCGCCTACAACCTCGCCGGCGCCCGGCTCGCGCGCAAGGCGGCCGGCGAGGACGTCTGGGTCGCCGGCTCGATCGGCCCGACCGGCCTCGTCCCGGGCGTCGCCGAGCCCAGGCCGAGCTCGACCAGGCGGCCGCCACCTTCGCCGAGCAGGCCGCCGCGCTCGTGGAGGGCGGCGTCGACGTGTTCGTGCTCGAGACCTTCCGCCACCTCGAGGAGATCCGGATCGCGCATCGACGCCGCGCGCCGGGCGGCGCCCGGACATGCCCATCATCGCGACTCGATGGCCTTCGACCCGAGCGAGACGGTCGCCGACGGCTCGGGCGCCGGAGCAGCGTCGCCGCCGACGCTGCGCGACTGGGGCGCCGACGTGCATCGGTGTCAACTGCGGCGACGGGCCGCAGCTCGCGCTCGCCATCGCCGAGCGCATGCGCGGCGCGGGCCTGCCGCTCTGCGTGCAGCCCAACGCGGGGCTGCCGCGCACCGTCGACGGCCGCCTCCTCTACATGGCGACGCCCGAGTACTTCGACGTGTTCGCGCGCCGCATGATCCAGATCGGCGCCACGATGATCGGCGGCTGCTGCGGCACCACGCCCGAGCACGTGCGCTGGATGGCCAAGTCCGGGCGCATGCTCGGCGACCGGCGCGCGGAGGTCGCCCGGCACGAGCGCGGTCGCGGGCCGCCGAGGTCGTGCCGCGTGCTGGCGAGCCCACGCCGCTCGCCGAGCGCAGCGCCTTCGCGGCCAAGATCGCGGCGGGCAAGTTCGTGGTCTCGGTCGAGGTCAACCCGGCGCCCGGCCTCGACCCGTCGAAGGCGCTGGAGGGCGCCGAAGATGCTGCTCGACCAGCGGCGTCGACATCGTCAACGTCGCCGACGCGCCGCGCGCCATGGCGCGGATGTCGAACCTCGCGTTCTGCTCGCTGCTGCTCGAGCGCTACGGGATCCAGCCGATCCTGCACGTGTGCGGCCGCGACCGGAACCTGCTCGGCCAGATGGCGCACCTGCTCGGCGCGCACGCCATCGGCATCCGCAACCTGGTCATCATCACCGGCGATCCGCCGAAGGTCGGCGACTACCCGGAGGCGACCGCGGTCTACGACCTCGACGCGATCGGCCTGCTCCAGATGGCGTCGAACATGAACCGCGGCATCGACCCCGCCGGCAAGCCGCTGCCGGGCGGCCAGACGTCGTTCCTCCTCGCCACCGGCTTCGAGCCGGGCGCCGCCGACCTCGACAAGGAGATCCAGCGCCTCGAGCACAAGAAGGCGGCCGGCGCCGAGCTCGTGATGACCCAGCCGATCTTCCAGACCGACCTGCTCGAGAAGATCCTGCGGCGCATCGCGCACCTCGAGCTGCCGGTGCTGGTCGGCGTGCTCCCGCTCGTGAGCTACAAGAACGCCGAGTTCCTCCACAACGAGGTGCCCGGCATGCAGATCCCCGAGGAGATCCGCGAGCGGATGCGCAAGACGCCGGGCGGCGAGGCCGCGCGCAAGGAGGGCGTGAAGATCGCGCGCGAGATGCTCTTCGCGGTGCGCGACCGCGTGCAGGGCGCCTACCTGATGCCGCCGCTCGGCCGCTACGAGCTCGCGCTCGAGGTGCTGGACGGGCTGAAGCGGTAGGCCGGACGGCGCCCCTCGGCGCCCGCCGGGCCGGCTCAGGGGGCGGGAGGCGGGGCGCCGGCTGCCGACTGGATGCGCCGGGCGTTGTTGATGACGTCGGCGAAATGCCGTTCCCCGACGATCGTGAGGAAGACGAAGCCCATCGCCAGGTACTTGATGTCGTCGGGGATCGTGCGCTTCTGATACTCCTCGAAGACGTCGGTGAGCGAGTCCCTGACCACGGTATCGAGGTTTTGGAAAGCATTGAGCGAGGCCAGCAGACAGTCGGCCGCCGTCGTGAATGACCCCAGCGTCCGGATGTGGCCCAAGTGGTCGACGACGATGGCCTGGCGAACGGCGGCCCGATGGCGATCGACGTTCTTGTCGACGGCCTGCATCAGGATGTTGACGACGTAGTCCGGCCCGATCGACACGTCGTTGCCGTCCGCGCCCTTGATGACCGCCAGCCGGGTCCGCATGACCGTCGTCGCCCCGAAGCCGGCCGTGATGGCCAGCAGCACGCCGTCGGTGGCGATCCCCGGAAAGGTGCTGCTGAATCGCAAGATGATGAAGGCGGCGGCGATGGAGAAGCTGCCGTTGACGACCGCGTAGATCAAGCCGAAGGGACTGGCCACCGCTCGCAGGGGCTCGTCCCGATATCGCGAGGCGATCTCCGACATCCCGACCAGCGAGCCGAACATGAAGGTGAACACGAGCGACCGCCAGTGGTCACCGAGCTGGTCCCGGGGCACGAGCCACCACCAGACCGCGATCAAAAACGCACACAGGAGCCCGAAGAGCAGGTAGTCCCGGGCGATGCGACGCCGGCCCAACGGTGGTGGGCGCGAGCTAGGCGCGCCGGACCAGACGGATCAGGTGGTTGCCGGTGGGGTCTTGCTGAACGATGCTCAGGAAGTTCAGCTGCTGCAATCGATCGAGCACCGCCAGCAGCTCGGCGAACGACGGCAGCGGCTGCTGCCGCTCCTTCAGCGTCCGCACGAGATCATGCACGAGGATCGTCCCCTGGGGGGCACTCTCGATGGCCGCCAGGATCGGCTGACTGTACACGACGACCGCTTCGTCGAGCGCCTTGGCGCCCGCCGTGGCGACGTCGGTGTTACCGCCAGCGCTCCGGCTGCTGAGCAGGTGTCCGTGGGAGAACTGTTGCTTGATATCCATCGGTGTCGCCTCTCAAGATACACGACGTGTCGCCGGCCTGACGCGCTACAGTCGCGCAACGGCCTCCAGCGCGTCCTTGAACACCGCCAGCGTGCGCTCGACGTCGGCCTCGTCGTGGACGGTCGACACGTAGATCTTGCTGCCGCCCTTCAGCACGCCGCCGCGCAGGCACACCTCGTTGAACCGCCGGAGCTTGGCCCAGTCGTTGGTCAGGACGGCGCGATAGTCGACGATCGGCCGGTCGGTGAAGACGATGTCGAACACGCTCGGCTCGCCGACCACCTGCGCCACGACGCCGGTCGTCTTCACCAGCTCGGCGAGGCCGGCCTTGAGCGCGCCGCCGATCGTGCGCACGCGCTCGTACACCCCGGGCTTGCGCAGCTCGGCCAGCGAGGCCAGGCCGGCCACGGCGGCGATCGGGTTGCCGTTGAGCGTGCCGACCTGGGAGACGTAGTCGGGCGAGCCGTCCAGGCGCGGGTCGAAGCCGCGCATGATCGCCTCGCGGCCCACGACCGCGGCCAGCGGGAAGCCGCCGCCGATGATCTTGCCGTAGGTGGCCAGGTCCGGCGTCACCCCGTAGTACTCCTGGGCGCCGCCGTAGGCGAAACGGAAACCGGTGACCACCTCGTCGAAGATGAGCGGGATGCCTTGCCGCTGCGTGAGCGCGCGCAGCCCCGCCAGGAATCCCGGCTGCGGTGGGATCAGCCGCTGGAACGGCTCGACGATCACCGCGGCCAGCTCGTGGCCGTGCTCGGCCAGCAACGCCTCGACGGTGGGGAGGTCGTTGTAGGGCGCGATGAGCACCTGGTCCTGGATCGCGTGGGGGATGCCGCCGGAGTCGGGCATCGGCGCCGGGAACGCCTTCGGAGACTTCGGCGTCTGCGACATCAGGGCGTAGTCGTGGCTGCCGTGGTAGCCGCCCTCGAACTTCATGATCTTGTCGCGCTTGCGGAAGGCCCGCGCCGCCCGCAGCGCGAAGAACGTGGCCTCGGAGCCGGTGGAGGTGAACCGCATCTGCTCGCCGCACGGCACCGCTCGGCATACCTCGTCGGCCAGGGCGATGGCCGGCCTCGTTGACCAGGAAGTAGGTCGAGCCGTCGGCGAGCTGCTCGGCAACGGCTCGATCGACGGCCGGGTGCGAGTGGCCGAGGAACATCGGGCCCGAGCCCAGCAGGTAGTCGATGTACTCGCGCCCACTCACGTCCCAGAGGCGCGAGCCCTGGGCGCGCTTGACCACGAACGCGAGGTCGTCGGCGAAGCGATGCGGGCCAAGGACGCCGCCCGGCAGGCGCCGGGCGGCGGTCTCGAGCAGGGTCGCCTCGACCGCCGTCCTCGGCGTCGTGGCCGGCGTCCTCGGCGTCCCCCGGTCGCTCACTTGATCAGGCCGTAGAACCGGCCGGCGTTCTCACACGTCATCTTGTGGGTGACGTCTTCCGGCAGGTGCTTGAACTGCTCGTTGATGTACTTCTCCGACTCCGGCCACACGCCGTCGGGGTGCGGGTAGTCCGATCCCCACATCAGTGTCTCCACGCCCATCTCGTCGATGAGCTTGGTGCCGACGCGGTCGTACTGGAAGGTGGCCTTGCACTGGCGCCGCCAGTACTCGCTCGGCTTCAGCTTCAGTGGCAGGTCCTTGTACTGGTCCTCGTACTCGAAGTCCATGCGGTCGAGCACGTACGGGATCCAGCCGATGCCGCTCTCGCCGAAGGCGATCTTCAGATTGGGGTAGCGCTCGAAGACCGCGCGGCCCATGAGGGCCGTGAGGATGTTGGCCAGCGTGAGCTGGAACAGGCAGAGGCCGCTGTACATGAGCGCGCGCTGGGTGAGGCCGGTGTACTGCTCGCGCAGCTGCGGCGATACCGACGGGAACGTGTGGAAGTGCAGCGGGATGCCGACCTCGTTGATGGCCGCCCACAGCGGCTCCCACTGCGGATGCCACATGGGCTCCATGTCCCACGAGCACGACAGCTCGATGCCCTTGAAGCCCATCTTGGCCACGCGATGCACCTCGGCGACGGCGGCGTCGATGTCGCCGTAGGGCAGGTTCGCGAGCCCGATGTGGCGGTTCGGATAGTGGCGACAGAAGTCGGCCATCCAGGTGTTGTAGATGCGCAGCATCTCGTTGGACGCCTCGATGTCCTTCAGCTTGGCGGCGGCGGCCAGGATGCCGTAGATCACCTCGGCGTCGACGCCGTCGCGGTCCATCTCCTTGATGCGCAGGTGGGGATCACCCGGCCGGCGGATGCCCTTCTTGCCGTCGTCGTAGAGGCCGGTCGACGCCATCACGTCGACGCGCAGCTGCTTGCCGGGGATGTACTTGGTGCCGGAGGCGCCAACGCCGCCCGCGAGGCCGAAGGTCGCTCCGTTCTTGGCCACCCACCGCCGCCCGTCCGGCCCCTCGTCCACAAAGGGCATGCGGTCCTTCAGCTCGCGGGGCGCCTCGGAGACGAAGAGATCCGGCGGCAGCCAGATCAGGTCGAGGTGACAGTCCGCCGAGATCCGGTTGTAGGGCATGGTGTGTCCTCCCTGTTCGAGGTCTCGAAGCCTATCGACCAGTGACCAGCGGGAGCCCCTCTGCTCGCCGCACGTCGTTGATGACCTCCAGCACGCGCGTGTGCAGGCCCGGGAACTCGATTCCGAACTCCTTGCCCAGACGCGTGTTGTCGACCAGATAGTTGCCGGAGTCCTCGCGGCCGCCCTCGCTGGCGAACGTGATCTGCGCCTCCGGCAGGAAGCCGCGCACGACGTCGGCCAGCTCGCCGAGGCTGACCGGGATGCCGCCCGAGTTGTAGAGCGAGTGGCGCGGCGCCTCGGCCAGCAGCACGCGAGCGAAGATCTCCGCCATGTCCTCGACGTGCACCAGCAGCCGCATCAGCCCCTTCTGGGGCAGGTGCACCGGCTTGCCGCGGGCGGCGTCGGTCATGATCTGCACGTGGTCGACGGAGCCGCGGACCTTGTCGGGCCCGGTGACGTTGGCCGGACGCACGCCGACGATCGGCAGGCCGTAGCTCTTGATGTACTTGCGGGCCTGGAACTCGTTGAAGGCCTTGTGCATGGCGTACTGGCTGGTGCCGTAGACCGGATCGTCCTCGGTCGCCGGGCGGCTGCCGAAGTTACTCTGCTGGCCGCTCACGGCGATCGAGCTGGCGTACACCACGCGCTTGATGCCGCCGACCAGCCGGCAGGCCTCGAAGCAGTTGTCCATGCCGAGGATGTCGAGGCGCAGGACCTGGTGCGGGTTGCCCTCGCCGGCGCCGAGGCCGTAGGCCAGGTTGATGACCCGCTCGGGCTTGACCTCGAGCATGAGCCGCATGACGTCCTCGAACTGGGTGACGTCGCCACGCAGCACGGGTGCGCCGATCGGGACATCCCCGAACGCGGCGGCGGCGGGGTTGAGGTCCACGCCCACCACGGTCTCGCCGCGGGCGACCAGGCGTCTGATGAGGCGGGGTCCGATGAAGCCCGTCGCGCCGAGCACGAGCACCGACATGGCGTGTCTCCTCCCCGGCTCGCCACGGGCGGCCGGTGAGGGACACTCTGCCAGATCCTGCGCCAGTGGGGAAGCGGCCCCTCGGCCGCCCCCGATCAGCTCCGGTAGAGCGGCGCGCCGAGGGGCCCTCCCGCCGTCAGTACAGGCCGCCGGAGACCCGCAGCGTCTCGCCGGTGATCCAGCCGCTGTCCTCGGAGGCGAGGAAGACCGCGGCCGGCGCGATGTCGCGCGGCTGGCCGATGCGGCCGAGCGGGAGCTGACTCTCGACCTGCTTGCGGAAGTCACCGTCCAGCATGCCGGCGGTGTGCAGCCCCTCGGTCTCCACCATGCCGGGGTTGATGGCGTTCACGCGGATGTTGCGCGGCCCCAGCTCCTTGGCCAGCGAGCGGGTCACGGCGTCGACGGCCGCCTTGGTGGCCGCGTAGACCGCGAAGGTGGCCGGGGCCAGGGTGCTCGCGACCGAGCTGATGTTGATGATGCTGCCGCCGGCGGCATCGAACTGCGCCACGGCGGCCTTCGAGGCGAGAAGCACACCGAGGACGTTGACGTCGAACTGCCGGTGGAAGTGATCCTCGGTGATGGCCTCGAGCGGCGCCGCCTCGTAGATGCCGGCGTTGTTGACCAGGATATCGAGCCGGCCGAAGGCCGCCTTGGTCTCGGCGAAGAGCCGGCCGACGTCGGCCGACTTGGCGACGTTGCCCTGCACGGCGATGGCTCGACCACCGGCGCGCGTGATGTCGGCCACGACCTGATCGGCGTCCTTCTTGCTGGACGCGTAGTTCACGACGACGGCGGCGCCGGCCTCGGCCAGATGCCGGGCGATCGAGGCGCCGATGCCCTTGGATGCTCCGGTGACGATCGCGACCTTGCCTGTGAGCTTGCTCATATCCCGAGCACCTCCCTCAACCTGTTGCTTGAGATGCTGCGGGAGCCCGCCGAGGTTGCCGGCGAACGACGGTCAGCTGCGGAGGGCGGGCATGACCTCGGCGGCGAAACGGTGCTCGGCGCGCTCGGCCTCGGTACGGTCGGCGTCGCGGGCCGGCCCCACGACGACGAAGCGCGTGACCCCCAGGGCCATCAAGGTGCGCAGGCGCTCGACGCAGTGGGCGGGCGGGCCGAACACGCCGTACTCGCGCGCGAACTCGCTGGTCAGGATCGCGGCCTGGGGCGTGTGGCTGCGGCTGTGCACCGTCATGTCGTAGGCGGCGTGGATCTCCTCGAACACGCGGCGCTCCTCGGCGCTGCTGGGGCCCACGGCGGTGCCGTGCATGGCGGAGAAGCGGGCGAAGAGCGAGAGCCCGCCCTCGCCCAGGCGGCGCGCCGTCTCCGGATCATCGTGGACGACGACGTTCACATAGGCGCTGAGCCGCAGCGCCGCCGGGTCGAGACCGGCCCGGGTGCGAGCCTCGCGCGCGGTCTCGATGCCCCACCGCACCCTCGCGGGGTCGGCGCCGACGGCCAGCGAGATCATGTCGCCGTGCACGGCGCCGATGGCGATCACCTTGGGGCCGGTGGCCGTCACGTCGACGGTGACCTTGGGATAGCGCCCGGGCCGGATCCAGCCGATCCGGCTCGAGGCCGGCTGGTTGGCGAGCTTCAGCTTCGCGAGGTCGCCGTCCTCGTCGAACGGCACCTCGTCACCGGCGAGATAGGCCTGCAGCTTGACCAGGTAGCCGGCCAGCGTGCGGGGCGAGGCGGGCGCGTAGCCCAGGTGGGCCAGCGCGGAGTCGCCGCGGCCGATGCCCAGGTGCGCGCGCCCCGCGGACACGGCCTGCACGGTGGCGATGGCGCCGGCGGTGACGGCGGGATGTCGGGTGAACGGGTTGGTGACGCCGGTGCCGAGCCTGATGCGAGTGGTGGCTGCCGCCGCCATCGCGAGGGCGACGTAGCAGTCGCCCGAGAGGTTCTGCGAGTCCACGATCGTGATCCCGTCGAAGCCGGCCGCCTCGGCGCGCTGGGCGCGCCGGACGAAGGCGGCCGGCATGCCGGCGCCGTTGGTCCACAGCTCGAGCATGTCGTCAGCCCGTGAAGATGGCTTCGG
Source organism: uncultured Candidatus Rokubacteria bacterium (assembly GCA_963827505.1). GTDB lineage: Bacteria > Methylomirabilota > Methylomirabilia > Rokubacteriales > CSP1-6 > AR5. The sequence goes on from CAWHBD010000003.1 coordinate 2,140,257, forward strand.
GGACGAGTGCGGAGACGACGTAGTTGGGTACGTCGACCACGTTGCTGATTCTCAGATCCGCCGCGACGCTGCAGAGGACGTAGGCCTGATCGCGGCTCCAGCCGCGCTCCTGCAGCAGGTCGATCATGTTGAGCAGCGCGTTGCGGCAGGCCAGCGTGAGGTTCTCGCCCTCGTTCACGCCGTCGTCGCGGATCGGCATGCCCATGGCGGCGACGAACCGCTGGGGCGCCGCCCACTCCGGCGGGGCGAAGTAGCCGGAGTGCGAGAAGCGCGGGGCGCGCATGGCGCGGGCGGCCCCGGTGCCCTTGAGAACGCGGAAGCGGACGACCGCGGTGGCGCCCATCTCGACGGCGGTGACGCAGACCTCGCCGTCACCCTGGGCGAAGTGGCCGTCGCCCGTCGAGAACAGCGCGCCCTCGACACTCACCGGCAGGAGCAGCTTCGAGCCCTTGGTGAGCTGCTTGACGTCGAAGTTGCCGCCGTTCTCGCGCGGCGGCAGCGTGCGCAGCCCCTCGGCGGCCGGGCCCCGGGCGGGGACGGCCCCGGTGGCGTCGGGCGGGAAGACCATGCCGCCGCGGGCCATCAGCTCGGCCTCGCGCGCCGCCCACGCGCGCACCTGGGCCGCCGTCGGCGCCACCGCCGACACGCCCATGAACGGCGCGCCGGGGATGCGCACACCGGGCAGCTTGGGAGAGGTCGCCCAGCCGTCGCGGATCTGCCAGTGGACGAGGAACGGCGTGGTGAAGAGATCGCGCAGGAAGCCGAGCCCGGGCACGATCGCCGTGAACGCGTGGGGCTGGGGCACGATGTCGACGAACTCGATCTCCAGCACGTCGCCGGGCTTCGCGCCGTTGACGAAGACGGGGCCGGTGAGGGGATGGATGGCGCCGGCCTGCATGGCGGCCATGTCCGCCTCGGTCGTGGCTGGCCCGAGCTGGCCGTCGACGCCGTCGCGCGTCTCGAGGGCGACCTCCTCGCCCTCGTCGACGGTGACGATGGGCGGGATGTCCGGATGGAACCGGTTGTGGCCCGTCGTCGGCTGCTCCCGCAGCGGGCGACTGCGGTCGATCTGCACGCTCTTCATCGACGCCTCCTGTACACTGCCGGTCGGACGATTTCCTCGACCTCGAGAAACGGAGCCATCATGACCGACAAGTCCTATCACGTCTACGTCATCCAGGGCCGCGGCCAGCGCGACTACGCCGATTGCCAGGCCGCGCTCGCCCCCGTCCCCGCGAAGATGACCGCGCTGCCCTTCATCGGCACCGAGGACGAGCTGATCGCCAAGGCCCGCGACGCCGACGGGCTGGTGATCTCGTCATCGCCGGTCACCCGCAACGTGATGAGCGCGCTCGAGGGGCTGAAGGTCGTCACGCGCACCGGCGTGGGCTACGACGTGATCGACGTGCCCGCCGCCACCGAGCTGGGCGTCATTGTCGTCAACGTCCCCGACATCTGGGTGCGCGAGGTCGCCAACCACGCCCTGGCCCTGCTGCTGTCGTGGAACCGCAAGATCGTCACCCTCGACCGGCAGGTCCACACCGGCACCTGGGGCGGCGGGGTACCCGGCCCCCACACCGGCTCCCTGCACGGCGAGACGGTCGGCATCGTCGGCCTCGGCAACATCGGCAGCGCGTTCGCGCGGCGCATCGCGGCCTTCGAGACCACGGTGATCGCCTGCGATCCGTACGTGGACGACGCGCGGTTCAAGGCCCTGGGGGTGGAGCGCGTCACCCTGGAGGCGCTGGCCGAACGCGCGGATTACATCTCGGTCCACACGCTCCTGAACGACGGCACCCATCACCTGATCGGCGACGCCTTCTTCCGCCGCACGAAGCCCACGGCGATCCTGATCAACACCTCGCGCGGGCCCCGTGGTGGACGAGCAGGCGCTGTACCGGGCCCTCGTGGACAAGCGGCTGGCCGGGGCGGCGCTGGACGTGTGGGAGCAGGAGCCGGTGAAGGCCGACAACCCGCTGCTGAAGCTCGACAACGTCATCGCCACGCCTCACGCCGCCTACTTCTCGTCGGCCGCGGTGGCCCAGGTGCCGCGGCGCTGCGGCGAGGAGGTGGCGAGAGTGCTCACCGGACAGCGGCCGCTCAACGTCGTGAACCCCGAGGTGTACGCGCCGGGGGCGGTGCGACGCGCCCGCTGACCTACTGTTTCACGGCGCCGAAGGTGAGGCCGGTCACGATGTGACGCTGGGCGAGGAGGGCGACGAGGAGCACGGGCAGGGTGATGAGCGTGGCGGCGGCGGCCAGCGTGCCCCAGTTGATCTCCTCGTACGAGATCATGTTGTAGACCGCGATGGGCAGCGTGCGCGTCGATCGACCGGCCAGGATCACCGAGAAGAGGAAGTTGTTCCACGAGAACACGAAGGACAGGATCGCGGTGGCGACCACGCCGGGCTTCACCAGCGGCAGTGCGATCCGCCAGAAGACGCCCAGGTGGGTGCAGCCGTCGATGAGGCCGGCGTCGGCCAGGTCGGTCGGCACGTCCTCGAAGAACGCGATCATGACCCAGATGATGATGGGCAGGCCCACGATGAGATGGGTCAGGATGAGGGCGCCGTAGGTGTCGACCATCCGGAGACTTCGAAAGAAGATGTACCAGGGGATCAGGTAGGCGATGCCGGGAATGATCCGGGCGACCAGGATGACCACGGCCAGGCGCTGCTGGCGCCAGCGGGCGATGGAGTAGGCGGCGGGCAAGCCGACGGCCAGCCCGAGCAGCGTGCAGCCGGTGGCGACGACGAGGCTGTTCCAGGTGTAGAGGAAGAACGGGTACTTCGTGAACACCTCGCGATAGCCCGCCAGGGTGACGCTGAAGCGGACGAACGACGGCGGGTAGGCCGTCGCCTCCACCTGGGGCTTGAGCGAGAGGGTCAGCATCCAGTAGAAGACGAACACCGTCGGCAGCATGAAGAGCCCGGCCAGCCCGTAGAAGCCGGCCGTCGACAGCCAGCGGCGCCGCGCGCTCCCTCTCACCATGTCGTCGTCCTCCGGACCTTGATCAGGATCAGCGAGGCGCCCATGACCAGGGCGAAGAGCGCCACCGCCATGGACGCGGCATAGCCCATGTTGAAGTACGAGAACGCCTGATTGAACAGCAGCAGGTTGACGGTCTCGGTGGCGTTGGCGGGGCCGCCCTGCGTCATGACGAAGATGATGTCGAAGGTCTTGAGCGCGTCGATGGCGCGGAACAGGATCGCCACCACGAGCGTGGGCCGCAGCAGCGGTAGCGTGATGTGCCAGAACGCCTGTCGGGGCGAGGCGCCGTCGAGGTGAGCCGCCTCGTAGGGCTCGCGCGGCAGGCTGGCGAGGCCGGCGAGCGCGATGAGCATGATCAGCGGCGTCCACTGCCAGACGTCGACCAGCGCCAGGGCATAGAGGGCCGTCTGGCTCGAGTACGTCCAGCGGAACGAGAGGCCGACGACCGAGAGCAGGTAGTTCGCCACGCCCAGGGTCGGGTGATACATCATCACGAACACGAGCGCGATGGCGGTCGGGGTCGCCACCATCGGCAGGATGGCCAGCGTGCGGAGCAGACCCCGCCCCCAGAACTCTCGATTGAAGAGCAGGGCCATGGCCACCCCCAGGAGCGTCTCGGCGGCGACGGCCAGCACCGTGAAATAGATGGTGCGCACCACGGCCTCGCGGAAGCGCGGATCGCCCAGCACGATCTTGGCGTAGTTGGCCAGGCCGATGAAGCGCGGCCCGGTCAGGCTGGAGGCGAACCACTCATGCAGGCTCATCCATCCGGTATAGGCGATCGGATAGACGACGATCACGGCCACGACGATGACGGCCGGCGCCGGGAACAGCCACCGCGCGTGCCGGTGGGCCCATAAGCTGGGGGGCCTCGAAGGGCCCCCCAGACCCCCCGGGCGTTCGGCACGCCCCGGCAAAGCCGTGGCGCGCCTCATCAACCGCATTCGGGCGCTACTCCTCGTGGACTACGGTGAGGCCGGAGGGCGGGCGGCGGGCCCTGCCCCGCGCCCGCGCTTCATGGCGAGCCGTCGTCGCCGCGCTCGTTCGGAGTGGGGCGAGCAAGTCGCCGACGGTGGGATGCTCTTGCGCGACCCCCTCCGGGGGATGGGGGGTCGCAGCGAGCCCCGCTCCGAACGAGCAGCGGCGACCGGCGAGCCATGCGCGCGGGCGCGGGGCAGGGCCCGCCGCCCGCCCTCCGGCCTCGCCGTAATCCACCGGACTAGCTCTCGGTCCGGTTGAGGAGGTCCTGGAACTCCTTCTGCGCCTGGCCGAGGACCTGGGCCGCCGGCGCGCCCTCGATGCCCTTCTGGATGGCGACGCCGATGATGTCGCGGTACTCGGTGACGCCGACGATCTCCGGCAGCCCCTGGCGACCGATCTTGAGCGAGGCCTGGTAGGCCTGGTACCAGTCGGCGGGCATCTTGGGCTTGGCCTTCACGTCGGGACTGTCCCAGGTCGAGGTCCGGCCCACCCCGACGCCGGCCATGAGCTCGCGGACCATGTTCGTCTTGTTCGTGGCCCACTGGGTGAAGAGGTAGGCGGCTTCCTTGCTCCGGCTCTGCGCGTTGACCGCCATGCCCGTGATGTAGATCGGCGAGAAGTGGCCACCGGGCCCGGAGGGCAGGACGGCGTAGCCGACCTTGCCGACCACCTTGGATTTGGCGGCGTCCTCGAACTGGCTGGCGAAGTTGACGCCGTCCATGTAGATGGCCACCTGCCCCTGCATGAAGGAGGCGGAGCACTCGTACCAGTTGAAGTTGACCACGCCGGGTGGCCCGTACTGCCGGAGCAGCCGGGTGTACAGCTCGAGCGCGGCCACCTGCTCCTTGCTGTCGAGCACGGCCTTGCCGTCCTTCAGGTAGGTGCCACCCATCGGGAACAAGATGCTCGGGTACTGGGTGGCGTTGGCGTTCTTGAGACCGCGCAGCACGATGCCGTAGGTGGCGGGCGGCGCGTGGAGCTTCTGCACGAGCGGCTCGAGGTCGGCGAGCGTCTTGGCCGGCGTCAGCCCCTTGGGACCGAAGAGGTCCTTCCGGTAGAAGAACACGTTGGCGTCGACGAAGGCCGCCAGGGCCGAGATGCTGCCGTCGGGCTGGGTCACGCCGGCCCGGGCCCCCGGGGTGAAGTCGTTCCAGTCGAAGTCGGGGCTGGTGAGGGTCTTGTCCTCGAGGAACTTGTTCAGCGGGTGGTACCAGCCGGCCTTCCAGAAGCGCTTCTTCTCGACGTGCAGCGAGGTGAAGAAGGCGTCGATCCCACCGGAGTTCGCTGTCATCTCGACGGTCATCTTCTGCCGGGCCTGAATCTCCGGCAGCGTCTCCCACTGGACCTTCATCCCCGAGAGCGACTCGAACTCGGGGATGTTCTTCTCCAGCACGTCGATGAACGGGTGCTTGGTCAGGAGCAGGAACAGCTCCTTGCCCTGGAAGCGCTTCCAGTTGAAGCCCTGCGCGCGCGCCGGCGTGGAGACGAAGGGGCCAGCGGCGGCGCCAGCGGCCACGGCCGTCAGGAAGGCGCGACGGCTGAGTCGCGGAGCGCTCATGGGTCTGCCCTCTACCGGATCTGCTTGTGCGTGAACTCCGCGATCAGGTCGAGGGCGCGCTTGGAGGCCGGCGAGTCCGGCTTGCGCATGATGAAGCCCTGACCCTCACCGTCGAACAGCTCCAGCTGCACGACGCCGCCGGCCTTGCGGTAGGCCGCGACGAACCGGTCGAGGTGCGGCCGGGGATGCGCGAGGTCCTGGGTGCCCTGCAGGTAGAGCACGGGCGGCAGCTGCACGACCTCACCCTTCTCCAGCGCGGTGGCGGGGCTGCCCTCGTCCATCGTGGCCTCGGTGCCCCAGTAGGCGTCATGGCAGGGGATCAGCTCGTCGACCGCCAGCGGGTACGGCCTGCCCTTGGCCTCGATGTCCTTGGCGTAACGGTAGCGCCCGATCGGATCGATGACGGGCGAGCACATGATCACGGCGCGCACGGCGGCGTCACCGGTGAAGCCGGCCGGCTGCGGCAGCTCGCCGTAGCGGGCGTCGGAGGCGCGCATGGCCAGCAGCATGGCCTGATGGCCGCCGCTCGAGTTGCCCATGGAGCCGATCATGTCGGGCCGGCTGCCCAGCTCGGCGGCGCGCGACTTCAGCCAGCGGATGCCGTAGTGGATGTCCTGGAACGAGGCCGGGTAGGGGGCCGTCGGTGGCTGCCGGAAGTCCAGCGAGGCCACGACCACGCCGGTCCGGGCCAGCGACTCGTGGATCAGCTTGTCGGCCAGGCGGTCCTGCCGGCACCAGGCGCCGCCGTGCAGCTCGACCATGATCGGAAACGGTCCGGGGCCCTGGGGCCGGTACAGCCGCGCGAGCTGCGGCGTGCCGCCGTGGCGGGTGTACTCGACGTCCTCGATCTTGATCTCGTAGCTCATAATGGCCTCCTTCAGGCTGCCTTCAAGAACTCCACGATACGCCGGTTGACGTCGCCGGGCCGCTCGACGTGGACGAAGTGCCCCGCGCCCGGGATCACGACCTTCTCGAGGCCCTTCACGAAGAGGTCGTCCATGCGCTCGAACGCCTCGAGGCGTCCGGGACGGTCGCGGGTGCCGTGCAGGGCCAGCGTGGGGACGGCGGTCGGCGCCGAGCTGACGCGCTCCTGCAGCGGCTGGAGCTTGGGGTCGCGGTTGGCCGGGTGAAACGTGTGGCGATAGTAGCTGAGCGCCGCCGTCACCACGCCCGGCTGGCGGAACGTCGCCTTCACGCGCTCGATCACCGGAGCCGGATCGAACTCGGGCGAGGCGTCGCGCCACCACGCCTCCAGATAGGCGAAGTCGTCGGCGGCCACGACCTGCTCGGCGAACGGCATCTGGAAGAAGTAGGCGTGCCAGATGCCCTTGTGCCGCTCGTAGCTGGTAGCAAGGTCGCCGCGGAAGGCGGCGGGATGCGCCGCGCCGATGGTGACCATGCGCCGCAGCCGCTCGGGGGCCAGCGCTGCCGCCCCGTAGGTGGCGGTCGCCCCCCAGTCGTGACCCACCACGAACGCGTGCTCGCTGCCCAGCGCGGTCATCAGCGCGAGCGCGTCCTGGGCCAGCAGGACCGACTGGTAGCGGCCGTCGGGTGCGGGCGAGGTGGGCGCGTAGCCGCGCATGAACGGCGCGACGCCGCGGAAGCCGGCTGCGGCCAGGGCAGGCAGCAGCTCGTCGAAGGTGTGCGCGTTGTCGGGGAAGCCGTGCAGGCAGAGCACGAGCGGGCCCCGGCCCGCCTCCAGGCAGTGGAACGTCAGGCCGTTGGCCTCGACGCGCGTCGTCGTCGGCTCCATGGCGGGCGCGCTACTCCAGGTGGGCCACGCGGGGCGCGACCTCTTCCATGAGCAGGCGCAGGCTCTCGTGGTCCCAGCCGGCGTCGTCGGAGTCGGTCGTGATCGTCAGCAGGGTGCCGAAGCCCCCGCTCTCCTCGTGGAGCTGGTGGATCTGCTCCACGACCTCGGAGACGTCGCCGACGAGCCACAGGTTGTCCGTCAGGTAGTCGGCCGTCACCGCGGCGTCGGGCATGGCCGGATCGAGCTTGGTCGACGCCAGCTGGACGGTGCCCACGCGGTTGGGCAGCTGGTGGCGATCGTAGTTGCGGCCCAGCACGGCCCGCGCCCGCTCGCGCGCCACCGCCGGGGTCGGACCCACGAGCACGTCGCGGGCGACCCGCCACTGGCGCCGGTCGGCCTTGAGCCCGGAGCTGGCGGCGCCGGTCTCCACCAGCCCCCAGTGATCGCGCAGGTAAGTGCGCGAGAGCAGCGAGCTCGACATCGGGATCCAGCCGCGCTGCCCGGCCATCTGCATGGAGCTGGAGTCGGGCGTGCTGGCCGCCACCGCGATGGGCGGGTGGGGCCGCTGGTAGGGCTTCATGTAGTAGCCCCGGTCCTTCACCGGGTCGAACGCGGGCGTGTCGATGCTGAAGAACTTCCCGTGATAGCTGAAGTGGTCCTCGGCGGCCCACAGCCCGAGGACGACCTCCAGCACCTCGGCGGAGCGAGCCCGGACGGTGGCAGGGCTGCGGGGATCGAGACCGAACAGCGCGAGATCGGTGGGGATGGCGCCGCCGCCGATGCCCCACTGGAAGCGGCCGCGGGCCATGTGGTCGAGCATGGCCAGCCGGTGAGCCAGGTAGACCGGGTTGTGCAGGGCCAGCAGCGTCACGCCGGTCCCGAGCTTGATGTTCTTGGTGAGCGCCAGCGCCTGGGCGAGCAGCAGGTCGGGGGCGGGGGCGTTCTCCCACCGCTCGGTCAGGTGCTCGCCGACCCAGGCCTCCCGGAACCCCAGCCGATCGGCCAGCACGAGCTGATCGACGTCCCGCTGGTAGCCGTCGGCCAGGGGGCGATGGGGCGGGTGCAGCGGCATCATGAACAGGCCGAATTGCATGGACCAGAGCCTACCGAAGTCGAGCGACCGGCGCCAGCGCCCCCGCAAGGCGCTTGACTTCATGGCCGCCAGGGCCCATCTTCGGCCCCGCACCAGAGGGAGGACCAATGGCCCTCAGCCTGCGTGAGAGGAGCCCGGCGGCATGGAACGCACCTACCGGCTAGCCGCAATCCTCCTCGTTTTCACAATGATGGGTCCGACCGCGGCCTGGCCCGGCCATACCCAGCTCGGCCCCGATCAGCGCGCCCCGGTAATGCTTGCCCAGCTCGCGCCCGTGGGAAACGTCGAGGCCGTCGTCGGCACCTTCGTGGTCCGGCGCGCCGACGGGCGCGTCGACGAGATGAAGGGCAAGAGCCCGCTGCCCATCTTCGAGGGCGACGAGTGCCGGACCGAGCGGGCGAGTAAGGCCTACATCCGCCTGACCGACGGCACTCAGGTCGCCATGAACGAGGAGACCACGTTCGTCGTGCGGTCGCGGGGTGAGCGCGGGCGCGGCGTGATCCGGATCTTCCGGCTCCTCCTGGGCGAGATGTGGTTCAAGACCAGCCAGCCGAGCCCGCTCGAAGTCGAGACCCCGGTCGCCATCGCCGCCATCAAGGGCACGGAGTTCAACATGAAGGTCGCCGCCGACGGCCAGAGCCTGCTGACCGTGATCGACGGCGTGGTCGAGTTCGGGACGCCGTTCGGCACCTGCCCGATTCCGCGGTCCTCCCAGAGTGTCGGCGAGCGGGGGAAGCGCTGCACCAAGCCCGTCCCGATCAATCCCGCCCCGGCGATCGCCTGGATCGCCGACGTCGTGCGCTGAGGTGACGATCATGCGTCGATTCGCGCCCCTGATGACCGCGCTGGCCTTCGTCCTGACCGCGTGCGCGACGGCCGAGCCACCGGCCGTGGTGAAGGTCGACAAGCGCATCTACGTGGCCAACGAGAGCTCCAACACCGTCACCGTGATCGACGCCACGACGCTGACGCCGATCAAGACGATTCCCATGGGCCTGGCCGGCACTCACGACCTGGCCCTCACCCGTGACGGGCGCAAGCTCTTCGTCTCCAACCTCCTCTCGGGTGTGGTCGCGGTCGTCGACACCGCCTCGCTGGAGGTGGTGGCCACCATTCCCACCGGTAACCGCTGCCACTCGCTGGCGCTGACGAACGACGAGAGCCAGCTGTGGGTGGTCAACATCGGCGAGAACAACATCTCGATCATCGACGTGGCCCGCCAGCGCGTGCTCGGTACCATCCCGGTCGGCCGCCTCCCCGGTCACATTCGCTTCACCAAGGACGGCCGCTTCGCCTACGTGACGAGCCAGGAGGACGGGCGGGTGGCCGTCATCGACACCAGCAACCACAAAATCATCGCCAGTGTCGAGGTGGGCAAGCTACCCCACTTCATCATCACCAGTCCCGACGGGCGCTACCTGTGGGGCGGCAACACCGGGGCCACCGAGGTGTACGTGATCGACACCGCCACCAACCAGCGGGTGGCCTCGGTGCCGGTCGGCGCCAAGCCGCAGCACATCGGCTTCGGCACCCGCGGGATGTTCGGTCCCTTCGCCTACGTGGCGGTGGAAGACGCCGACGAGGTGGTCGTGATCGACACCAAGCCGGGGGCGATCCGTGTCGTCGACCGGCTCAAGGTGCCCTCCAAGCCCAGCGGCATCGGCGCCAGCCCGGAGGGCGGACGAATCTACGTGAGCGTCCAGGGCAGTGACGAGGTGCACGTCATCGACACGGGCACGCACCGGGTGATCGCGCGGGTTCCGGTCGGGATCAAGCCTGTCGGCGTGGTGGCGTCCTTCTAGATTTTCGCAGGCGGACGTCCGCCTGCGGGCAGTGGCGCTGGGCCTGGCGGTCGCCCTGATCGGCTGGGCCGTGCAGGCCGCTGGCGGCTTCGAGGCCCTCGATCGCAAGCTGGTCGACCTCTTCTTCCTGGCCCGCGGCGAGCGAGTCCACGTCTCTCCGATCGTCATCGTCGCCGTCGACTACGAGTCGCTGCTGGCCTCAGAGCACCGCTGGCCGTGGCCGCGCTCGGTCCACGCCGAGCTGCTCGGCAAGCTCACCGCCGCCGGGGCGGCCGTGGTGGCCTTCGACATCCTCTTCCTCGACGCCGATCCCGCCCAGGACGCCCAGCTGGCCGCCGCCGCGGGCAGTCACGTCGTGTGGGCGAGCAGCTTCGTCAACGTACAGACGCAGGGGTTCGCGCTCACCCAGCACCGCCCACCGCTGCCGAGCCTGCAGGCGGCCTCCCCGACGTTCGGCTACGTGAACCTGCGCTTCGACGCCGACGGCTCGGTGCGCCGGGTCGCGCCGTTCGTGAACGCCGGCGGCTCAACGCTGAAGAGCTTTGCCATCGCGACGGCCGAGCGGTTCCGGCGGCGGGAGCTGGTGCAGGTGACCGCCAACGGCCTGCGCGCCCCGGCCCACGGGGGCATGCGGGTACCGGCCGAGGCGGACGGCACGCTTCTCATCAACTTCGCCGGGCCGCCCGAGACGTTCACGACGATTCCCTACACCCGCGTGCTCGACGGACGCGTGACGCCGGACGCCTTCAAGGACAAGGTCGTGCTGGTGGGGGCGGCGGTGGAGTCAGGGGACGCGTTCTTCACGCCCTTCTACAGCCGGCTGCTGCCCGAGACCCGCAAGCTCATGCCGGGCGTTGAGGTCCACGCCAACGTGATCGACATGGTGCTGCGGGGCCAGTATCTGGCGCGGGCGGGCTGGCTCTGGATCCTCGCCCTCTGGCTCGGCCTGGGGGGCCTCGCGGCGGCGCTGATCGCCTGGCACCGCCCCTGGCTGGCCCTCGCCGCGCTCGTGGTCGTTCTCGGGACGCTGCTCGGGGGCGCTTACGCCTGCTTTGCCCTGCTCGACGTTTGGCTGGCCGCCGCCGGGCCCCTGATCAGCGCCTCCGCCATCTGGGGTGTCATCATCTTCTACGGCCTGATCACCGAGCGGCGGGAGAAGCGCTTCGTCCGCTCGGTGCTGGACGTCTACGTGGCGGCCGACGTGATCAAGGAGGTCATCGAGCGCCGCATCGATCTGGCCCTGGGCGGCAAGCGGCGGACGCTCACGATCCTCTTCTGCGATATCCGTGGCTTCACGGGGATGTCCGAGCGCATCGCCCCCGAGGCGATGGTCGGCATCCTCGGGGAGCATTTCGCCGCCATGAGCGACATCGTGCTCCGGCACCGCGGCACGCTCGACAAGTTCATCGGCGACGCCGTCATGGCCTTCTGGGGGGCGCCCACGCCCAACTCGGACCCCGACGACGCGCTGCTCGCCGTGCAGGCCGCCATCGAGATGCAGGCCGCCGCCCGCAAGTTGGCCGCGTCCGTCCAGCAGCGCCTCGGCGAGTCCTTCGCGATCGGCATCGGCATCAACACCGGCGACGCGGTCGTGGGCCACATCGGTTCGCCCCAGCGGATCACCTACACGGCGGTCGGCGACCCCGTGAACCTCGCCTCTCGGGTGGAGCATATGACGCGCGAGCACGACGCCGGCATCCTGATCACCCAGTTCACCTACGACCGCGTGAAGTACGACGTCGAGGCCGAGCTGCTCGGCTTCATGCCGATCCGGGGGCGCACCGATCCGGTCGCCCTCTACCGGGTCCACGGCCTGAAGCAGCCCCGCGGGGGGTGAGCCGCTGTACGGCTCGCCGAAATCGGCTACGATGCCGGGCGTGGCGCCCGGCGCCGCACGAGAGGAGCCCACCATGGCCAAGGGCACGCTGATCGCGGCGATGAACATCGGACGGGCGGCCGAGGACGAGTTCCAGGATTGGTACGACACCGAGCACCTTCCCGAGCGCCAGCGCGTGGCCGGCTTCCTCGTCTGCGAGCGCTGGATCGGCGCCGCCGACCGCAAGGTCTCGGTGGCGACCTACGATCTGGAGACCGTCGGCGTGCTGAAGACCCCGGGCTACCTGGCCATCGGCGGCGAGAACCTCTCGCCGTGGTCCAAGCGCGTCACCGCCAGGGTCGAGCGGCTGATGCGTTTCGAGGGCGACCAGATCCTGCCCGGCGACCAGCTTCCGCCCGCCACCGCCGGCGGCCTCCTGCTAAACGCGATGAACATCGCGCCGGAGCGGGAGGCGGAGTTCAACGAGTGGTACGACAAGGAGCACATCCCGGCGCTAGCGGCCGTGCCCGGCGTGCTGTGCGCCCGCCGCTTCCGCGCCACCGACGGCAACCGCAAGTACGTCGCCCTCTATCACCTGGCCACGCCCGACGTGGTGGAGTCGGCCGAGTGGAAGGAGGCGCGGCAGAGCGACTGGACCAGCCGCCTGCAGCCGCACTTCCGCGACCACTTGCGGCTGGTCCTGCGGCGCTACGCCCGCGGCCGGTAGATACGCCGTGGACCGCGTGCGGCTGGCCATCGTCGGCTGCGGCAACATCTCGCAGCTGAACGCGCCCGGGTACCTGCAGCACCCGCGCTGCGACGTCGTGGCGCTGTGCGACACCGACCCCGAGCGGGCCAAGCGGCGCGTGCGCGACTGGGGCATCACCCCCCGCGTGTACTCGGACTTCGCCCAGGTGCTGGACGACGGTGCCGTCGACGCCGTCGAGCTGCTCACGCCCACCTGGATGCACGCCGACCAGATCGTGGCCGCGCTGGCGGCCGGCAAGCACGTCTCCGCCCAGAAGCCGCTGGCGGTGTCGATGGCCGAGGCCGATCGCATCGCCGCCGCGGTAGCCGGCGCCCGGGCGACGTTCCGGGTCACCGAGAACTTCCTGTACTACCCGCCCATCCTGAAGGCCAAGGCGCTGCTCGACGAGGGCGCCATCGGAGAGCCCTCGCTGGTGCGCATCCACACCACGCGGGCCCAGCACATCACCGGCCAGGCCATCGAGCTCGAGCCCGACGCGCTGGTGTGGCGGCGCGACCCGGGCCGGAACCCGGGCGGCGCCCTCTACGACGACGGCGTGCACAAGTACGCGACGGCGGCGCTGTGGATCGGAGAGATCGGCGAGGTATCGGCGATCGTGAGCCGGGGCGCCGACTTCATCCAGGAGACGCCGAGCGTGGCCACCTTCCGCTTCAAGGGGCGCGACTGCCTGGGGATCATCGACTACACCTACGCGCCGGAGATGACGATCCGCTCGCGCTACTACCGAGCCGACGAGTTCTTCGAGATCCACGGCACCCGCGGGATCATCTGGGTGACCCGCTGCACCGGCGAGATGCTCGACATGCCGGCGGTGATGGTGCTGCGCGGCGCCGAGACGGTCAGCTACCAGGTGCCGGCCGACTGGCGGCTCGGCTTCGACGGCGCCGCCGCCGACTTCATCGACGGCCTGCTGGAGGGCCGCCAGCCCGCCCAGGACGTCCACGCCGCCCGGCGCATGCTGCAGGTCCCGCTGGCCATCTACGAGGCGGCGCGGACCGGCCGTGCGGTGGCGCCCGACTCGATCAGGTAGTCAGCGCTTCTCGGCCGGCGTCGACGTGCCCGGCCCCATGCCCCACACCTGGATGACCGTCTCCTCGTCCTTGGCCCCGTCGTAGTGCACCTTCCCCGCGTAGTGGATGACGTAGCTGCCCGCCGGCGCCGGCACCGTGCTGGTCGGATCGAAGGTCTCGCCCGTTCCCATCCACCAGGTGCCGGAGATGACGACGAAGAACCGGTCGTTCGGATGGAAGTGGGGCCGGCTCATGTTGCCGGGGAACCACTTGATGCGCGCCACATAGGGGCCGGGCTTGCTGGGGTCGCCGAACAGCACGGCCTGCTCGTTGGTGCCCGCCGCGTTGCGTACCCACTTGATATCAGCCGGCGTCTTGAAATCGACGGCGGTGCGGTCGAGGTCGGCGCCATGGCCCGCCGGCGCGGCGGCGGTGAGGACGAGCAGGGCGAGCGCGAGCGTGCGGGGCCACGTGGTCATGGCGTCTCCTCCCGGGTTGAGTGAAGCCCGAGCCTACACTATGATCGCGACGCCATGGCTGACAACACCGCGCTCCCGCTAGCCCGCTTCTCCGTGCTGGACCTCACCCGGGCCCGCGCCGGTCCCACTTGCGTGCGCCAGCTCGTCGACTGGGGCGCCCGGGCGATCAAGATCGAGATGCCGGGCGGCCGCGGCGGCGACGGCATGGGCGGCAACCGCCACGGGTTCGACTTCCAGAACCTGCACCGCAACAAGCGGAGCATGACGCTGAATCTGCGCGACCCCGAGGGCGTGGCCATCTTCAAGAAGCTGGCGAAGGACGCCGACGTCGTCGTCGAGAACTACCGGCCCGACGTCAAGCGGCGCCTCGGCATCGACTACGAGGACCTGCGCCCGCTCAACCCGCGGCTGATCTACGGCAGCATCTCCGGCTTCGGGCAGAGCGGGCCGTACCGCGATCGGCCCGGGGTCGACCAGATCGCCCAGGGCATGGGCGGACTGATGTCCATCACCGGCCTGCCCGGGCAGGGACCGGTGCGGGTCGGCATTCCCATCGCCGACCTCTGCTCGGGCATCCTGCTGGCCCAGGGCATCCTGGTGGCGCTGCTCGAGCGCGAGGTGACCGGACAGGGCAAGTGGGTGCACACCTCGCTGCTGGAGGCGATGCTGTCGATGCTCGACTTCCAGGCCTCGCGCTGGCTGATGAGCGGCGAGGTGCCGCCCCAGGCCGGCAACAACCACCCCACCGGGATCCCGACCGGCGTCTTCGAGACGAAGGACGGCCACATCAACATCGCCGCGGCCGGCGACGAGATCTACGGACGGCTGTGCGGGGCCATCGAGCGGCCGGACCTGCGCACCGATCCGCGCTTCGCCACCGCCCGGGCGCGCTCGGGCAACCGCGACCTCCTGATGGAGACGCTGATGCCCGTCACCCGGCAGAAGCCGAGCGCCGAGTGGATCCGCCTCCTGAACGACGCCGGGGTGCCGTGCGGGCCGATCTACCGGGTCGACGAGGCCTTCGGCGATCCGCAGGTGAAGCACCTGGCGATGGCGCAGCCGGTGAAGTCGCCGGCGCTCGGCGACATCACGATCCTCGGGCATCCGGTCTCGCACGGGGCAACGCGGCAGCCGATCCGCACCTCCGCGCCTGAGCTCGGCCAGGACAACGACACGATCCTCGGCTCGCTCGGCTACACCGCCGACCAGATCGCCGACCTCACCAAGCGCGGCGTCATCTAGTCGGTGGAGTGCGCTGCCGCCGAGGGGCAGGCGCGAATGGCGCCGCGCCGGGCGCGCGGGGCGGCGGGCGCGCCTGCATGGCTCGCCTGTCGCCGTAAGCCGCTGTGGACCCTGCTCGCTCGAGCCCCCCATCCGCCAAGCCGAGATGGGGGCCCCGACATGGCCCCCATGCCCCCCGGGCGGCTCCGGGCGCCCCGGCGAAGCCGTGGCGCCCCTCGTTATGCCGGCAGGCCCGTGGACACTCGCTCGCTCGCCGGGCCCGGAGCGGCAACGGCGACGACGGCTCGCCATGATGGCGCGCCCGCGGCCCCGCATCCCCGGCGCGCCACCACCCCCGCCACCCCCTGGCGGCAACGCGCTCCGCTAGAGTCATCTCCACCACATTCATCGGGAAGGAACGGACGGCTCGGCGATGAATTTCGGGTTGTTCTACTACTGTCAGGGGCGGGGCGTTCCGCATCATCAGGCGTTTGCGGAGATGCTGGATCAGATCGCGCTGGCCGAGACACTGGGGTTCGAGGAGTGCTGGTTCGCGGAGCATCACTTCACCGACTATTCGTTGTTGCCGAGTCCGAATCTGATGATCGCGGCAGCGGTGCAGCGGACGCGGCGGATGCGGTTCGGGAACTACGTCAACGCCCTGTCGTTTCACCATCCGTTGCGGCTGGCGGCGGAGGCGGCCACGCTCGACAACCTGGCCCTCGGGCGATTCGACTTCGGCGTCGGCAAGGGGGTGCGGCCGGGGGAGTTCGCGCAGCTCGGTCTGAAGTTCGAGGACGGGGTGGCGATGACCGAGGAGTCGATCGAGGTGCTGCTGAAGGCGTGGACGAACGAGCGGGCCTCTCACACGGGGCGCTTCTGGAACTTTCCGGAGTTCAGCCTCCGCCCGCGCGTCTTCCAGCGCCCGCATCCGCCGCTGCACGAGGTGGCCAGCCGGCCGCTGTCAGTCGCCCGCGTCGGGGCCCGCGGCTGGCCGGTGGCGATGCACTTCACGCCGACCGACGTCGTGGCCCGGTGCGTCCAGGACTACCACGCCGCCGTCGCCCGTCGCCCCGGGCCCGCCGGCACCGGGCCCTACCGCCCGCGGCTCCTGCTGTGCCGCGAGACCTACGTGGCCGAGACGGCCGAGGCCGCCCGCGCGACCGGCGCGCTGGCGCTGCAGGGGTTCTGGCACCTCTCGTCGCTGGCGCCGCCGCCGGTGCCGGCCGAGTTCTCGGATGCGCGTCTCAAGGAGCTGACGGCGCGCGTGTGGGGCGGGCAGAGCTTCGACGAGCTGGAGGCGATTGGCGGCTGTCTCATCGGCGCGCCCGAGCAGGTGGCGGCCCGCGTCGACGGATTGCGGGCGATCGGCGTGGCCACGCTGCTGCTGGTCTGCAGCTTCGGGAACCTGGCCCACGAGCAGGTGTGCCGCTCGCTCGAGCTGTTTGCGGGGGCGGTGATCAGGCCAGCAGCTTCATGAGGACCTCGACGACGCGGGCGTCGTAGATCCCCCGGGTGCAGCTGCGCTGGATCTCGTCCAGTGCGGCGTCGCGGGCGAGCGGGTCGCGGTAAGGCCGCCACGAGGTCAGCGCGTCGTAGGCGTCGGCGACGGCGACGATGCGGGCGCCGAACGGGACCGCCTCGCCCCGCAGCCGCTCCGGGTAACCGGAGCCGTCCATCAGCTCGTGGCTGGCCCGGATGATCCCCAGCACCGTCTCGCTCTGGTAGCCCATCGTCCGCAGCAGCCGTTCGCCGGCCAGCGGGTGCTTCTTGACGGCCTCGTACTCGGTGCCGCCCAGCGAGCCCCGCCGATTCAGCAGGTGGTGCGGCACGATCTCCATGCCGATGTCGGCCAGGTAACCGGCCCGCAGGATGTTCATGCGATCGTGATCGGCGAAGCCCAGCACATCCGCGATGGCGTACGAGAGCACGCCCACCGTGGTGGCGTGGCCGATGCGGGCGTCGCGGGCCTCCACCGGCAAGATCAGGTCGGCCGGCACCTGGATGCGCCCGGCGACGTGCCGGTACTCGTTGTAGAAGCCCTCGGGGATCTTCTCGCGGTCGGCGAGCGGATCGCGGAGGCCGACCACCTCGAAGGCTTCCACGCGCTTGCGCTTGCCCTTGATGCTGATGGTGCCGTTGGGGTTGGAGTCCAGCCGCAGCCGGGCCTCGGCGTAGGCCACCTTGAAGTGCACGTGGTTGGGATCGAGCCGGAGCGCGCGCTCGAAGTACTGCAGGGCCTCCACCGGCTCGTTCAGCTCCTGGTGGAGCTGGCCGATCTTGTAGAACCGCTCGGCGTCGGTGGCGCCTCCGGTCATCTGCTCGTGGAGCGATTCCAGCTGGCGCTCGCGCTCGGCATCGTGGACCTCGCGCAGGGGCAGGTCGCGCTTCTTGTGGGCCTCGATGAAGCGGGCGACGTCCTCGTAGGTGTAGCGGTCGATGAGGATCTTGCCCGGTGCGGCCAGCTTCTCCAGCCGCGAGGCCAGGTTCACCACGTCGCCGATGGCCGTGTACGTCTGTCGCCGGGAGCCGATCATGCCGGTGATGGCCAGGCCGGAGGCGATGCCGATGCGCATCGTCCACGGGTAGTCGCCGGCGCCGACCCGCTCCTGGATCTTGATGGCGGCCAGCACCGCCTGCAGCCGGTAGGCGTCGCTGTCGAGCGGCGCCCCGAACTCGCACATGGTGCCGTCGCCCATGTACTTGTCGATGTGGCCGCGGTAGGCCAGGATGATCGGCTCGATGTCGGCCAGGTAGCGGTTGAGGTCGCGGATGACCAGCTCGGGCGGCCGCTCCTCGGAGTAGGTGGTGAAGCCGCTGAGGTCGGAGAACATCACGGCGACGTTGCGCTTCTCGGTGCGCAGGCGCCCCTCGATGAGGAGGTTGGCGACCGAGGCGTCCATCGTCGCGTAGAGGGTGTCCTCCACCTTGGTCTTCATCTCCTCGACGGCGCGCTTGGATTGCTCCAGCTCGTCCGTGCGCTCGCGGACGCGGGCCTCCAGCCCCTCGCCGTAGTCCTTGAGGGTCTGGTTCATGGCCGTGAGGTCCAGCTCGCGCTGCCGGAGCTCGGCGTTCAGGACGCCGGTGGTGCGGACCTCGTCGGCGAGCTTCTCCTGCAGGCGCCCGACGACGGCCCCGGCCAGGATGAGGAAGCCCGCCCAGGCCGCGATGTGCGTGTAGACGTCGCGAGAGGCGCCGCCCGTCTTGAACGCCTCGGGGAAGAGGACCACGTAGATCGCGATCATCAGCGAGCACAAGAGGGCGCCGAGCACGGCGCTGCGCCGGCCCAGGTAGTAGCCGGCCAGGATGATGGGCAGGAAGTAGAAATTCAGGAACGCGAGCTTGGCCGGAACGAAGTGGTTCACCACCGCCGTGCTCAGCAGCGTCGTGAGCACGAAGAGGTTCTCGAAGTTCTCGAGCAGGTAGCGCTTGATCCGGCTCACGGCGCGTCCCCGCCGATCAGACGAAGAGCTGGGAATTCGAGGTGCGCTCGCCCTCCGCGGACGGGGCGTGGCCGTTGGCGCGGACGTGATCGCGGCGCTGCCACCACTCCTCGTAGGTGTCGAGGGCGGCACGCTGCCAGCGGAAGAAGAGGAAGGCGGCGCCGGCCACCGATAACGCGGCCCCGATCGCCCACGGACGCCAGCCCGAGATGCTCGCCTTGAAGAGTCGCTCGCCCATGATGTGGTCTCCCGGTAAACGCTGCGTGACCGTCACGCGGGGGAGCGCTATCGCAACGGTCGTGCCGGAGGAAGAATCCCGCAGCCGCGCGGAGTTGCGCATGTGGCAGGGGGTGCCCTGGTCAGGGGCTGGCCGCGGTGGCGTGCCGGACCGGCCACGAAATGCCCAGTCGCGCCATCCGTGCGCGGTCAGTTCGGTCCCGGCCGGGTCGTGAGGCGGCGCCGGCCACCGGGATTCTGGCTGATCCGCACTCGCCGGGCGAGCAGGGATCATCCAGCCTTCGCTGGTGAGAGGCGGCCCGTTGCTAGTGTATCGGGTACTTGCGCGGCACTGCGGCCGTGGCGCCCAGGTTGCACCGAGGCCCGACGACATGGCGTCGGGACATCTCACCATCCGGCTGCACGAGGCACTCACGAGCACCAGCGCTCCCGCCCTGTGCGGGGCCGCGCGAGAGGCCGCCGCCGGCCGCGAGCACATCTGGATCGATCTCGAAGACGTGAAGGTCACCGATGTCGTGGGGCTCGCCGCCACGCTGCAATCCGCCCGCTTCCTGCAGGCGGCCGGCGTGCGGGTGTCGGTGATGCCGAGTGCGGCGGTGTACCGCGCACTCCTCGCCGCGGCCATTCTCGAAGAGCTGCCGCTCGAGTCACCCGGCGTCAACCCGCCCGACGGCACACCGGTCGTCGAGCTCGGCATCACCGAGGGCTTGCCCACCGCGGTCGCCTCGACCGCGCGGGTGGACATCCGGCCGCCCGTGTGGGAGGAGCTGGACCTCATCGCGCAGTGGTCGAAGGAGCCGCTGCTGGACCAGATGGTCGGCAGCTCGCTCCTCTACCTGTGCCGGCACGTCGGCGGCTATCACCCCGACGTCCTCGCCCGTGCCCTTCACGATCCGACCGCGCTCACGGTCCTCGTGCACCCACGCGGCAGTGCGCCGGCGGGCTTCATCCGGCTCTACGGCGTGAACCTGGCGGAGGGCTTCGGCTTCCTGGAGACGGCGCTGGTTGATCGGCGCGCGCTGCGCGCCGGTCTCGGCATCGAGGCCTCGCGGCTGGCGGTCGCCTGGGCCATGGACGCCCTGGGCCTGCGCCGCGTGGAGGCCAAGGTCTACGCGTACAACGTGCTCAGTATCAACTCGCTGCGCCGCAACGGCTTCGCCCAGGAGGGCGTGTTGCGCCGGGCCCGCACGTGGGACGGCCAGACGTGGGACATCCTGGTCTTCGCGATCCTCGAGGACGAGATGCGCCAGCAGCGTGAGCTCGACGGCTTCCCCTACCTGGGCTTCTGGCCGCAGGACGACGAGGTCCCGACCGGCAGCCTCGAGGGCTAGGCGGCGGTCACCCCGCCGTCCACCGGCAGCGCGGCGCCGGTCACGAACGAGGCGTCGTCGGAGAGCAGGAAGAGCGCGGCGCTGGCCACCTCCTCGGGCCGGCCGGTCCGCCCCATCGGCACCGAGCCGTGAGCCCGGCGCCGCACCAGGTCCTCGGCGTCCATCCCCACCGTCGACTTCTGATCCGGGCGCGCCACGAACACGCGCAGCATCGGCGTGTCGATCGGCCCCGGGCAGACGGCGTTCACGCGGATCTTCTCGGGGGCCAGCCGCACGGCCAGGCTCCGCACGAATCCCACGACGCCGAACTTGCACATCGAGTAGACGGGGCTGTACGCCGAGCCCTGCAGCCCCGAGGTGGACGCGGTGAACAGCAGGCTGCCGCCGCCCCGCGCCCGCAGCTCGGGGATGGCCGCCTCGGTGGTGACCAGCACCGTCCGGAGATTCAGGTCGATGGCGAGCTGGAAGGCATCCAGGTCGACGCCCTCGACGGCGGCGGGGCCGGGATGGCCCACGTGGTTCCACACGAAGTCGAGCCCCTTGAAACGATCTCGCGTCTCCCACACGATGCGGCGCGAGTCGTCGTCGCGGGTGAGGTCGGCCACGATGCCGTGCGCGGTCCCGCCGGCCGCGGTAATCTCGCCGACCACGGCCTGCACCCGTTCGGCGGCGACGTCGACCACCGCCATCTGCGCCCCCTCTCGGGCGAACCGGAGCGCGCCCGCCCGTCCCATGCCCGAGCCCGCCGCCGTCACCATCCCGATCTTTCCCGCCAGTCGCATGGCCCCGCCCTCCCGTGAGCGATTCGTGGCGGCCATCCTACCGCGATCGTGCCGGCCTCAGCGACGGGACTGTTCGAGGCGGAAGACCATCTGGGTCGGCCGCACGAAGCGCAGCGCGACCAGCAGGAGGACGAGGACGGTCGTCATGTAGATCACCGCCATGGGATCGACGGAGTACACCGGGCAGACGCCGCCGGCGAAAACGTTGTAGAAGAGCGCGACGACCAGCGTCTGGGAGCCGGCGCCCGAGACCAGGAAGGTCAGCTCGAAGTTCGAGACCGTGTTGACCAGGATGCGCGCTAGGGCGAGGTCGGGATGATCGGCAGCAGGATGTGCGAGGGGTAGCGGGCGTCGTGGAAGACGGTCTGGTGCGCGGGCTGCCAGCGGGTGCCGGTGGCCTGGTCGGCGCCCGTGTTCAGGTTGCGATCGAAGCGCGGGAAGTTGCTGGACGAGATCTCGAGGCGAAGGCGATGGCCCGGCCGGAAGACGTGGCTGGTGGCCCACAGGTCGATGGTGAAGCGTGACACCTCGCCGGGGATGAGCGACGTCGGCGTCTGGCGCGAGCTGCGGTAGCGGGCGCGCACGATGCCGTCGGCCAGGTTCTGGGCGTAGCCGTCGGGGCGCACGTCGACCAGCTTCGCCGTGAAGTCGGTATCGGGTGCATCGCTCGCCGCGTAGAGCGTCACCACGACCGGGCCCGTCACCTCCAGCGCGTCGGTCACCACCGCGCTCGTGTACACGAGCACGTCCGGCCGCGTCTCGACCGGCCGCTGGTCCATCACACCCATGGCCAGGATCAGCGTGTTGCCGCCGCGGGTGGGGACCGGATCGTCGGGGTCGTAGACGAAGCGATCGGCGGGCTCGTCGCCGGGCGGCTCGGGGCCGAGCGTCCCGTCGCCGGCGGCGGTGTTGGCGCGCCCGCCGCCGTGCAGGTAGTAGGGCGTGTAGCGCGTCCGGGCCAGCGGCCACTCGTTCTCGTCGCGCCAGCGGTTGACGCCCATCACGAAGATCCTGACGGGCGGCTCCTCGAGGATCCCGGTGTCGACGCCCTTGAGCCAGTGATCGAACCAGCGGAGCTGGATCTGGTGCAGGTCGACGAGCGCCGCCGGCCCGAAGTCGATCTCGCCGGTACCGGTCGAGGTCGGGCTCGTGTAGGGAAACAGATGGGCCCACGGACCGACGAGCAGCTTCTGGGCGGCCCGGGCTGCATCGGTCATCGCATGCCGGCGCAGGCCGCAGAAGTTGGCGATCCCGCCGTGGAGGAAGATGTCGTACCACGAGGTGACGTGGTACATGGGCACGGCGATCTCCGCGTGCCGGCGTTCGAGGTTCAGCGCCCACCACGTCGGGCCGTCTTCGGGATGGCGCAGGTACTCCCCCAGGTAACCGGCGACCGGCTCCAGCAGCTCGGCCCACGCCGTGAGCGGCAGCCGCCGGTACGCCTCCGGCGACAGCGGCGGGGCCCACGGCGTGACGGCCGGCGCCAGCTCGCGCTCGAGCCGCGGCAGCAGGCTCCTGGTGAGCCCGGCGCGGGCGATCGTGTCGCGCGCCATCAGCACGGCGTAGGGAATCTGCCATCCCAGCTCGAAGGCGCCGCCCGTGTGATAGACCCACGCCTGGTGGAAGTCGGCCGCGGCCGAGGCGGGGAACGCCGCCTGCAGGTGGGGCGGGCGCGTCGGCGCCAGCAGGTACTGGGTGGCGCCCAGGTAGGACTGGCCCATGGTGCCGACCCGACCGCTGGAGTAGGGAAGTCCCGCGGCCCACTCGACTGCGTCGTAGCCGTCGTTCGCCTCCGGAGCCAACGGGACGTAGGTATCGCCGTCGGAGGCGAAACGGCCCCGGGTGTCCTGGATGATCACGACGTAGCCGTGGTCGACGAAGACGTCGATGTCGCCCGGCCGCCGCCGCCCCGCCTTGTCGTAGGGCAGGCGCGAGAGCAGGACGGGATGGCGTCCGGGCCCATCGGGCCGGTAGACGTCGGCGCGCAGGACGACGCCGTCGCGCGCCTTCATGGGGACGTTCCGTTCGATGAGCACCGCGTTCAGCGCGCCCGGGCGACGGGCGCTTTCGAGATCACGATCATGGGCCCCCCTGTGGTCGGGGGCATCCTACCGCGATCAGGCGGTGACGGGGATCCTGGTGGGTTCCTTGGGGGCGGGGCCGGCCTCGACCGGCAGCTCGACCGTGAAGGTGGCCCCCTGGCCGGGCGTGCTCTCCACGGTCAGGGAGCCGCCGTGCTCGCGGACGATGCCGTAGGAGATGCTGAGGCCGAGGCCGGTGCCGTCGCTCTTGGTGGTGACGAACGGGTCGAAGATCCGGGCGATCACGTCGCCGGGGATGCCGGGCCCGGTGTCGCCGACCTCGATGCGCACGCGGTCAGGGCCGGCCGGATGCACCGACAGGCGCAGGCGCCGATCGCCCTCCACCTCGGCCATGGCCTGCTTGGCGTTGGTGATCAGGTTGACCATCACCTGCTGCAGCTGGTTGGCGTCGGCCCACACCGGCGGCAGCTCGCCGGCCACCTCCTTGTGGATCTTCACGTCGCTGACGTGCAGCTCGCCGAAGGTGAGAGCCAGCACCCGCTCGGTCAGCTCGGCCAGGTCCACGCGCGTCCTCTCGAGCGGCATCTGGCGGCCGAAGGTGAGCAGGCCGCGCACGATCGACTGCGCGGAGTCGAGCGCCTCCTTCATGAGGTGCAGGTGGCGCTGCATGTGCATCGGTGCCTCCGCCTCCATCATGTCGGCGGTGCCGATGAGCACGGTGAGCGGATTGTTCAGCTCGTGGGCGACGCCGGCCACCAGCTCGCCGAGGGCCGAGAGCTTGGCCGCCTGCAGCATCTGCTGCTGAGCCAGGGTGAGACGCAGCTTCTGGTCCTCCACGACCTCCTCGAGCCGCTGGGCGGCCGCGCGGGCCTCCTCGAACAGGCGGGCGTTGTCGACCGCGTAGGCCGTGTAGGTCATGAGCGCATTGAGGAACTGCAGATCGGTGGCGGCGAACGACTGGGTCGGCGTGCCCGGCGCGCTCTCCTTCTTGGCCAGGTTCACCACGCCCACGATGCGATCGCCCACCCGCAGCGGCATGCAGATGAACGAGCCGCCGCCGTACTTGGGATCGCTGGCCTTGGTGAAGCGCGGGTCCTTCTCGATGTCCTCGACGAGGACGGCCTCGCCCATCTGCACGACCCGGCCGGCGATGCCCTCGCCCACCTTCACCTCGACGTGGGGCCGGTGGTGATCACCGCCGCCGCGGCCGACGGCCACCCGCAGCACCTGACGCTCGTGGTCCAGGAGCATGATCGAGCCGATGCCAGCGCTGACCGCCCGCATCGTGCGCTCCAGCACGTGGGCCAGCAGGTCCTCGATCTTGGGAATGCGCGCGGCCATCTCGACCATGTCGTTCAGCGTGCCGAGCTTGAAGACCAGGTCCTCCAGCCGCTCGGTGGAGGCGCGTAGCTCACGCAGCATGCCGCTGAAGGCCTGGGCGATATCGCCGATCTCGGCGATCTGGCCGAGGCCGGGCACCATCGACGACTGTTCCGTGGTCGAGGGCACGTGCTCCGCGCCTCGCCCCTCCACCACCCGGTTGAGGTCGAAGATGCGGTCGGAGATCCGGTCGACCATCTGGCGGAAGATGACGAAGCCGAGGAGCGCGATGATGAGGGCCAGCAGGACGCCGACCTGGGCCATGGTCTCGCTCAGTCGGTTGAAGTGCCACATGAAGAAGACGAACAGGAGCAGGGGAAGCAGGGAGATGAGGGCGAAGATCGTGTCGGCAGCCCGACGGAGCCCCCAGGGGCGTGGAGACGGCATGTCGACCCTTCCGCTGGTTGCGCGCCGACCGCCCGGTTGGGCGGCGTCCCTGTGCCTCAGCCAGTCTAGTCGAGGGGCCTATCAAAGCGGAAGAAATGGCCGGAAAGGGAGCACTCCCTACCCGGGGGCGGGGGCTCCGGACCCCCACCCCCGGTGCCGCCCGCGGCTAGTTCTTGAGCTCCACGTCCTCGAAGGACGGGAACGGGCTCATCCACACGTCGGTGATCGTGTGCTTGGCGATCCGGGGGCCGACGCCCATCAGCACGCGCAGGTCCATCACCGGGGCGAACATCACCCGGTCGATGGTGAGCTGCTGGATCTGGAACAGCAGGGCCTCCCGCCGCTTGGCGTCCCGCTCGCGGGCCTGCTGCTGGAAGAGGTCGTCGATGTCGGGGTAGCCGCCGTAGGCGTAGGCCCCCTTGGACTGGATGAACGACTCCACCCGGCTGGCCGCGTTGCCGGAGTTGCCGACCGCGACCATGAACAGCCCACGCAGCTTCTTGTCCTTCCAGTCGGCGTAGAACGCCGCCCGCTCGGTGGCGCGCATCCTCACCCGGATGCCGGCCGCGACGAGATCGTTGACCACCGACTCGGCCACGGTCGGGAAGCCGGGGATCGGCACGAAGTCGCCGGCGTCGATGCCGTTGGGATAGCCGGCCTCGGCCAGCAGCTGCTTGGCCCTCTGACGATCGTAGGCAGGCGCCTCGACCTGCAGCGCGAAGTCCATGACGCGGGGCACGATCACTCCGGCCGGCGGGCAGAAGCCCAGGCAGGCGGCTTCGTTGATCTGCTTGCGGTTCAGCGCGTAGTTCACGGCCAGGCGCAGGCGCTTGTCGTGCCAGGGGGACTTCGGGTCCCACTGCTCGGTGAACTCCACCCAGAAGATCGACGCGTGCTTGGAGGCCACGATCTGCAGGCGCGGGTCGCGCTTGACACTCTCGGCGTCGACGCCGTCCAGCGCCACCGCGAAGTCGGTGTCGCCGGTCTTGAGCATCACGGCCCGGGAGTTGGCGTCGGGGACGCTCTTCATCACCCACGTCTTCACGATGGGCACGTGGCGCCAGTGCCCGGGGAAGGCCTCCAGCACGACCTCGATGCCCGGCTTGTGGCTGACGAACTTGTAGGCGCCGGCGCCGATGGGGTGCTTCTTGAAGCCGTCGTCGCCGACCTGGGTCAGGTACTTCTTGGGCACGACGAGGCCGGCGGCGCTGGCCGTCGTGCCGTAGAAGGTCATGAAGTCCGGCCACGCTTCCTTCAGGTGGAAGCGCAGCACCAGGGGCGAGACGATCTCGACCTGCCGGACGCGCTCCTGCAGGAGCGTGGCGCCGGCGCCCCGGTAGCGCTCGAAGCTGAACTTCACGTCCTCGGTCGTCAGCGGATCACCGTTGTGGAACTTCAAACCCGGTCGTAGCTTGAACTCATAGGTCTTGCCGTCGGGGCTCTCCTTCCACGACTCGGCGAGGCTCGGACCCATCTTGTGGGGCGGGTAGGGGCGCACCAGGCCGTCGTGGAGGGCATAGAGGATGCCGAACGGGGTGATCTGCGGCGGGGCCGTGGAGGGATCGAACCAGCTCGGCGCGATCGTGACGTGCCAGGCCATGGAGGCCTGCCCGGCCGGGGTCTGGGCGGCGACCGGCGAGGTGACGGCGGCGACGAGCAGCGAGAGGACGAACGGTCGAAGCCAGAGCGAGATCCGGAATGGCGTCATGACGTCCCTCCAGGATGACTGGGCGGCGCTGGCGCAGAGGATGAGGCCGGCGCCGGCCGGCGTCAAGGGCGCCCGCTGGCCTTTCCCGGTGGCGAACCGGCGCGCGGGTGCGGTACAAGGTGCTGGCGGCTACAGATCGACCGGGAGATTTCACCATGGATGAGCAGATCATCGAGACCGCGACCGGGCTGGGCTACGTCGAGATCGTCGAGGGCACGGGGGCGCGGCCCAAGCCGGGCGATGCCGTGAGCGTGCACTACACGGGCTGGCTCAAGAGCGGCAAGAAGTTCGACTCGTCGCACGATCGCGGCGAGCCGCTGGAGTTTGCGGTCGGGCGTGGCCAGGTGATCAAGGGGTGGGACGAAGGTGTCGGCACCATGCGCGTGGGCGGCAAGCGCAAGCTGATCATCCCGGCCCACCTGGGCTATGGCGACCGGGGCGCCGGCGGCGTGATCCCGGGAGGTGCCACGCTGATCTTCGAGGTGGAGCTGGTCGACATCAAGGCCACGTAGGCCATGAAGACCAGCACCGAGCGCATCCTCACCACCCACGTCGGCAGCATCCCCCGTCCGGAGAGCATCCGGACCCTGCTGCGGGCCCGCCTGGGCGGCCAGGCCATCGACGAGGCCGAGCTGGCGGCGCGGACCGTCGAGGCCGTGACCGAGGTGGTGCGCCGTCAGGCCGAGGTCGGTCTCGACGTGGTCTCCGACGGCGAGATGAGCAAGACGAGCTTTCTCGCGTACACCGACACCCGGCTGACCGGCTTCGTGACCACCACGGCCGCGACCGACCCGAGTGCCGCGCTGACCGGCGCCGGCGGTGCCTGGGCGCGGCGGGTGGACAGTCGTCGGGAGTGGCGCGCCTTTCGCGAGTACTACACGGAGTACCTGCCCCGCGAGATGCCGCTGGCCTCCGCGCCGACCGTCTGCGAGGGCCCCATCGCCTACAAGGGGCAGGCGTTGCTCGAGAAGGACCTCGCCACGTTCAAGGCCGCGCTGCGGGGCGTCGCGGTCGCCGAGGCCTTCGTGCCGGCGATCGCCCCCGCCATGGTCGGCCGCGGGCAGAACCGCTACTACCCGACCGAGGAAGCCTACGTCTTCGCCATCGCCGAGGCGCTGCGGACGGAGTACCGGGCCATCGTCGATGCCGGCTTCATCCTGCAGATCGACGATCCCGGGCTCGGCGAGACGTGGGACATGCTGATCCCAGCGCCGCCGCTCGAGGATTATCTGAAGGTGCAGGCGCGCAACATCGACGCCCTCAACCTTGCCCTGACCGGCATCCCCGAGGATCGCGTGCGCTACCACCTCTGCTGGGGAAGCTGGCAGGGCCCGCATCTCGAGGATCTGGGCCTGCGCGACGTCGTCGACCTGGTGCTGCGCGTCAAGGCCGGAGCCTACTCGATCGAGGCGGCCACGCCGCGCCACTCCTACGAATGGCGCGTGTGGGAGGACGTGAAGCTGCCCGCGGGCAAGGTGCTCATCCCCGGCGTCATCGCCCACACCACCGCGGTGGTCGAGCACCCCGAGACGGTGGCCGAGCGTCTCATAACCTATGCCTGCCTGGTCGGGCGCGAGCGCGTCATGGCCGGCGCCGACTGCGGCTTCGCCCA
Source organism: uncultured Candidatus Rokubacteria bacterium (assembly GCA_963827505.1). GTDB lineage: Bacteria > Methylomirabilota > Methylomirabilia > Rokubacteriales > CSP1-6 > AR5. The sequence continues at coordinate 2,168,652 of CAWHBD010000003.1, forward strand.
GGGCGCGCTCTTCCAGCGCCAGCACCCGAGCATCATGTGGGCGAAGTTCGAGGCGCTGGTGGCGGGCGCCCGGCTGGCCTCCGCGCGGTTGTGGCGGTGACGGGATCTACGACGAGACGGCGGGGAGGCGGTACAGGCGGCCGGTAGCCTGCAGGTCGCGCGTGGTCCAGTCGCCGCCGACGCCCTCGATCATCCACTCCAGGATCGCCCAGAGATCGCGATCGACCACGGCCTCGTCGAGCGGCTCCAGCGCGGGGACGATTGCGAAGAGCTCGACGCCGGCCGGCCACGGCTCGCCGCTGCGCCCGATAAACACGAGCGTGTAGGCGAGGCCAGAGGGCGCCTGCACGTAGCCGGGCTCGGCGAGGCCGACGCGATCGAGGTCGAAGACGCGCGAGAAGAAGCGCCGGAACTCCGGGTAGTGGCCCACCCGGTCCTCGGCCAGCACGAAGGCCAGGCGGCGGTCGTCGAGCACGGGGCGGGGGATGACCGCGACCGGCATCAGCGCAGGGCCTCGACCCGGTCGAGGCGAGCGAGGAAGTCGAGGAGCAGGGCGACGATCTGCGGGCCCGAGTCCTCCTGCAAGAAGTGACGACCGGTGACCAGGTGGGGGCCCTCGGCGTGGGGCAGCAACTCCTTGAAGCGGCCGCCGAACACCTGGTGGTCGAACACGTCGTCCTCGCGCCCCCAGACCAGCAACGTCGCCAGCCTGCACGACCGGAGCTTCTGCTCGAGCCAGCGGAACCGCTCGACCGCCCGGCCGCTGTCGTCGAGCGGGATCCAGCGGGGCCACGTCCAGGTCAGCAGGCGCGTCTGCGGATCGGGAAGCACTGCCTCGTAGGCCGCCTGCGCCGTCCGGCGGAACTTCTCGCGATCGACCACGGACAGGTAGACGCCGCGTCCGGCCAGCGCGTTGTGGCGGCCGAGCAGGTAGGGACCCACGAGCGGGGCGTGCATGAGCCGCCAGGGAAAGATGCGCGTGTGGAACTCGCTGGGCGGCAGCGGCCACGCCCACGTGCTCATCAGCGCCAGGGCGCGTACGCGCCCGGGGTTCGACAGCGCGAAGCCGAGCCCGGTGGGGCCGCCCCAGTCGTGGCCGACGATCGTCACCCGCGAGACATCCAGCCCGCGCAGCAGGCCCGTCAGGTTGGCGATGTGTCCGTCGAGGCTGTGGGCGTGCTCGCGCGTGGGCTTCTCCGAGAGCCCGAAGCCGATCATGTCGGGGATGATGACCCGCCGGCCGGCCGCGATGAGCGGCCCCACGAAGTCGCGGTACAGAAAGCCCCAGGTGGGGTTGCCGTGGAGAAGGACGACCGGGTCGCCGGCTCCCTCGTCGACGTAGTGCATGCGCCAGCCGTTGACGCGCGCGAAGCGCGGCCGATATGGCCACTGCGACTGCAGCCCGGTGGGCAGGGGGCTGAGCATGCGTAAAGGTGAGGCGGGCGAATGTGCGTGTCAAGGCCGCGTTTCGGCTCGCCGGGCGATGCGTTGCGAGGGTGTGAAGATTTGTTTTCACATATGGCCACGGTTGGGACCCGGCGCTACGCTGCGCGTGAAGGAGGCCACTCATGAACAACGCATTCGTCCATGTGGAGCTGCACACCACCGACCTTCCGCGAGCCCGGGATTTCTACTCCAGGCTCTTCGACTGGAAGCTGCAGGACGTGCCGATGCCGGGCGGCGGCACCTACACGATGATCGACGTCGGCAACGGCACCGGCGGCGGCATGATGGTCAACCAGGCGCCCGGTACTCCACCCCACTGGCTGGCCTATGTGGGCGTCGAGGACGTCCGTGCGGCCACCAAGAAGGCGAAGGATCTGGGCGCCAAGGTGGCGGTGGACGTGATGGAGGTCGCCGAGTACGGCACGATGAGCGTGATCGTCGACCCCACCGGCGCCACGCTGGCGATGTGGCAGCCGAAGGGCCACAAGTGATCGAGCTGACGCGGTGACCCGCCGGTACGAGCGAGACGCGACCGGCCGGCCCGAGGCCGGTCGCGCCCTCCCGTGGCCGCTCTTTACTCGCCTTCCGACGCATGAGATTCTCGCTCCGCGATAGCCCTCCAAGGTCAATTTTCCCAGGAGGTCCTCATGCGGAACAGAGTCGTTCCCTTCTCGGTCCTCTCCCTCCTATTGTTCGCCGCCTGCGCCACGAACATGACGCAACGGGCAGCGCCGCCCGGTGCCGGCGCCGTCGACCCGGGTGCTGGAGCGTGGCGTACGTGGGTGCCCGGCTCCACTAAAGACCTTCGACTCCCACCGCCGCCCGATGCCCAGGCGACGGCGGCCGAGCTGCAGCAGGTCCGGGCGCTCGCCGGGCAGCGCGACGCCGCTGCACTGGTGCCCATCCGGCGCTGGGACTTCTGGTCGCCGGCGCATCAGTGGAACGACGTCATGACAGACATCTCCGCCGTGAATCCCATTCCGGGCGGTAGCGGCATTCGTGGCTTCGCCATGATGAACGTGGCCATGCACGATGCGCTGGTGAGCGCCTGGGAGTCGAAGTACGCGCACAACCGCCGGCGCCCGGGCGAGCTGGATAGCGGCCTCACGACGGCGGTAACCGCACCACGGAGCCCGTCGTACCCGTGCGAGCACTCGGTCGCCGCCGGCGCCGCCGCCGCGGTCATCGCGCACATCTACCCGAAGGAGGGCGCGCGGGTTGCGGCGCTGGCGGAGGAGGCGGCGCGCAGCCGCATCCAGGCCGGCGTCGCGTTCCCGAGCGATACGAAGGCGGGCCTCGAGCTGGGGCGGGCGGTCGCGGCGCGTGTCATCGCGCACATGAAGGTCGACGGCGGTAAATGGACGGGCACGGTGCCGACCGGCCCCGGCCTGTGGACGGGGACCAACCCTGTGGGCGTCGACGAGGTGCAGTGGCCGAGACTCGTCCTCACATCCCCGAGCCAGTTCCGCCCCGGCCCACCGCCGGCGGCCGACTCGCCGGCGCGGGCCGCGGAGCTGGCCGAGGTCAAGAACTTCAAGCGGACGCCGTTCACCAACAGCAAGGTGAGCTACTGGCAGTTCGGTCAGCAGGGTCAGCCCGGGCTCCTCTTCCGCCTCAGCGACGAGGTCGGCCGACGCCTGGCCGAGGACGGCCTGCACGCGAGCGCGCCGCGGGCCGCGCGCGCGTACGCGCTCGTGCACGTGGCCCATTACGAGGGCTGGATCGCCTCCCAGGACACGAAGTTCCACTACTGGACGGCCCGCCCGAACCAGTTCGACCCGACCCTCACGACGGTGGTCCCCACACCGCCCTTCCCGACGTACCCCTCCAATGCGGCGACCCTCGCCTCGGCCCCTACCGTCGTCCTGAGCTACCTGTTCCCGCGCGAGACCCCGCGCTACCAGGCCTGGGCCAAGGAGTTCGGAGAATCGCGCCTCTGGGCCGGCATTCACTTCCGCAGCGATATCGAATCCGGGTGGGAGATCGGACGCCGGGTGGGCGAGGCGGTGGTCGAGCGCGCGAAGCGCGACGGAGCGTAGCTCGCCGGTACTAGCGAGACGCGACCGGCCGGTCCGAGGCCGGTCGCGTCTCGCTCCCGCGGTGACGGTTGACGTCATGTGCTACATGTAGCACAATGAAGGCATGCGCACTGCCGGCGTCCGCGAGGCTCGTCAGAATCTCTCGGCTCTCATCGACGAGGTGCGCAAGGGCCGCGAGGTCGTGATCACGGAGCGAGGACGTCCGGTGGCGAAACTCGTACCGCCCGGCGGCGCGCGCCGCGGCGGCGTGCCGAACCTGGCAGCGTTCCGCAGGAAGATGCCCGCCCTCGATCCTCCGCTGTCCACGACCGTGGCTCAGGACCGCGCCGATCGCCTCTAGAAGGCGCGCAGCGGCGCGGCTGCGGGAGCAGCGCGCCGGATACCGAACGAGGCTCCCCGGCCCTCTCTACTGCGACACCAGCGCCCTCCTGAAGCTTTACCTGCCAGAGCCTGGTAGCGACGATCTCAATGAGGTTCTGGAAGGTCGCGACGACGTGCTCGTATCGGATCTGGCCGTGACCGAGATCGTCTCGGCCGTCGCCCGTCGACAACGCGAGGGGGCCCTCACCCGGGAGGTCGCGCGACGACTTCAGAATGCGATCCTCGAGCGGCTGGACGAGGGCGTGTACCACCGAGTCGAGCTGACACGGGACGTGCATCGTCGGGCCGAGCACTTCCTGATGACCGTACGGGACACTCCACTGCGGGCCGCCGACGCGCTGCACCTGGCCCTGGCGACGTCCTCTCGGGCGGCGTCGCTGGCGTCGTTCGACGCCCGGCTGACCGCTGCCGCCCGCGCCAGCGGCCTCGCGGTCTATCCGGCGTGATTCGCCGCTCAGTCCGTCAGCCGCGGATCGAGCGCGTCGCGCAGGCCGTCGCCGAGCAGGTTCCAGCCCAGCACGGCCAGCGAGATGGCCACGCCGGGGGCGATGGCCACGTGGCGCGCGCTGGTCATGAACGCGCGGGCCTCGTTCAGCATCAGCCCCCAGCTCGCCGTCGGCGGCGGCGTGCCGATGCCGAGGAACGACAGCCCCGCCTCGATGACCATCGCGTTCGCGAAGTTGACGCTGGCCTGGACCAGCAGCGCGGAGACGCAGTTCGGCATGATGTGGCGTGCGAGCACCCAGCGGTCGCGCTGCCCGAGCGCACGGGCGGCCTGGACGTACTCCTGCGGCCGCTCGGCCAGGACTACTCCGCGGGTGAGGCGGGCGACGCCCGGCGTGTAGACGATGCCGATCGCCAGCGTGGTGCTGGTGCTCCCGGGTCCCATGATGGCCACCAGGCCGAGGGCGAGCAGCAGGGCGGGGAAGGCCAGCAGCGCGTCCATGCAGCGCATCAGCACATTGTCGACGGCGCCGCCCGCGTAGCCCGACAGCGCGCCGATCGGGATGCCGACGACCAGGGCCAGGGCGACGGCGACCGCGCCGATGCTGACCGACAGCCGCGCTCCCCAGACCAGTCGCGCCAGCACGTCGCGCCCGAACTGGTCCGTGCCCAGCAGATGCCCACGGCTCGGCCCCTTGAGCAGCGCGCCGAAGTCCATGGCCACCGGATCGGCGGTGACGAGGAACGGCCCGACGAGTCCGACGATGGCCGTCAGCCCGACGATCGCCAGCCCCACCAGCGCGAGCCGGCTGCGTGCCAGCCGGCCGAGCGCGCGGTGGCGTCGCTCAGGAGAGGCGGAGGCGGGGGTCGAGGACGACATAGAGCGCGTCGACGGCTAGGTTCACCAGGGTGACGAGCAGGGCGATGGTGAGGATGACGCCCTGGAGCACCGGATAGTCGCGGTTGACGATCGCGTTCACCGCGAGCTGGCCGACGCCGGGCCAGGCGAAGATCTGCTCGGTGATGACCGCGCCTCCCAGCAGGACGCTGAACTGCACGCCGAGCACGGTGACGGCCGGGATCAGTGAGTTGCGGAGCGCGTGGCGCACGACCACGCCCGGCTCGCGCAGGCCCTTGCTCCGCGCGGTGCGGACGTAGTCGCGGCCGAGCTCCTGCAGGAGCTGCGCCCGCACCTGGCGCGTGACCGACCCGGCCATCACCGAGCCGAGGGTGATCGCGGGCAGGATCAGATAGCGCAGCGCAGCCAGCGGATCCGTCGTGAGGCTGGCGTAGCCGATCGCCGGGAGCCAGCCGAGCGTCAGGGCGAAGATCATGATCAGCATGATTCCGGACCAGAAGCTGGGGATCGACACGCCGAGGAGAGCGCCGACCATGGCCAGGAGATCGATGACCGTATTGCGCTTCACCGCGGCGATGATCCCCGCGGGGAAGGCGATGAGCAGCGCGATGACGGCGGCGCTGGTGGTGAGCAGCAGCGTCGCCGGGAGCTTCTCGACGATGAGGTCGCGCACCGGCTGCTGCGCGCGGAGCGAGCGACCGAGGTCGCCCTGCGCCACCCGCCCGAGCCAGCTGACGTACTGCCGCCAGAGCGGCTGGTCGAGACCGAGCTCGTGGCGGAGGGCCTCGCGGGCGGAGCGCTCGGCGTCCTGGCCCAGCATGGCGTCGATCGGGTCGCCGGGGATGAGGTAGACGATCGCGAAGACGACCAGCGACATGAGGAAGAGCATCGGGATGGCGCCGAGCAGGCGGCCACCCAGGTACGTGCCCACGCCGCCGCTCACGAGCGCCGGCCGCCCGGCGAGACGCTACCGGTCAAGCCACACGTTCGGGAGCCCACCGCCGCGCGGCGCGGCTTCCGGTCATTCGATGATCCGATCGGCCTGCAGCAGCAGCGCTGGGGGGATCGTCAGCCCGAGCGCCTTGGCGGTCTTGAGGTTGATGACCAGCTCGAACTTCGTCGGCTGCTGCACCGGCAGGTCGGCCGGCTTCGCGCCCTTGAGGATCTTGTCGACCAGACTTGCTGCGCCACGCCCCAGCTCGTGCTGGGCCGCGGCATAGCTGGCGAGGCCTCCCCGCTCGGGGAAGAACGGGTTGTGGAACATCGTGGGGACCGTCCCGCGGGCCTCCAGGATGAAGCCGGGAATATTTAGCGATAGGAGCCGCGGCGAGAACAATCCGTCCACGGGGCTTTTTCGAACCTCCGCGATGGCGGCCCTCGCCTCCTCCTGCGATCGCACCGGCCGCTCCAGCAGTGTGAGACCGAGACGACGCGCGGCATCGCGGTGAACGCGCAGGACGGATTCGGCGTGAGTAGTGGTCGCATCGTAGAGAAGAGGGCCGCGTTTCAGCCGCGGCACCATCTCGCGAAAAATCTCCATCCGCTTCGGCACCAGCTCGATGTCGAGATCCGCGACGCCGGTGATGTTGCCGCCGGGACGCGCCAAGCTCTTCACCAAACCGATCGCAAGCGGATCGCCACCGCCGATGAACACGATCGGAATCCGATCGGTAGCATCCGCGCTGCCTCGGCCGCGTTGCTCGTTTCACCCGCCACGATGAGGTCGACGCCACGCCGCACAGGTCCCGAGCGGCAGCAGGCAGCTCGGCCGGCTTGCCCTCTGTGAAACGAACGCCGATCGTGAAGTCGATCTCCTCGCGGTACCCGAGTTCCTTCAGGCCGTCCGCAGCCCGACGATCTGGGCCGTCGGTCCCCATGACTCCGTCAGCACGCCGATCCGGACGGGGCCTGTTCTCTGCGCCGCGCGGCCACGTTGTCCGCCAGCCCGTGGACGGCCAGCAACACGGCGAGCCAGAACACACCGAGACGATGGCACGTCATCGTCCGGTCGGGCGCGGCGCGGCCTCGGCCAGCAGGGCATCGAACAGCGCTCGGGCTGATGCGCTGCCCCATTCGCGAGATCCGATGGCGAACGCCACCGCATGTCCGTCGCGGGCCAGAGAAAGGTCGTCGGTAGGCCGAGGACTCCGTAGCGCGCGTTGATGGTCCCGTCTGGATCGAGCACGAGTGGGAAGGTCAGCCCCACGTCCTTGGCGTAGCGCCGGACCGTGTCCGTCGTCTCCCGGGCGTTGACGCCGACGATGGCGAGCCCTGGCCCCGCGAGCTCGCGGTGGAGGCTTTCTAGAACGAGCATCTCCGGACGACACTCGAGGCACCAGCTGGCCAGAAATTCATCAGGACGACCTTCCCCCGGAGCTCGGTCGACGAAATCTTCCGACCCTCGATGGTGGCGCCCCGAAGTCCGGAGGCGCAGTGCGGGACAGATAGCCGACGAGCTGGAGTGGCTTGAGCAGCGACGGTACCGACGATTCCGCCGCGCGGGGCGCACGGCGCGACGATGAGGAGCGCCCACACGAGCCACAGCCACCACCGCGTCCAGATTGCGGCGGCCGAGCCGGCGTCATCGTCACTGCTTTCCCATGATTTCCTGGATGCCAGGCAGGATGGTATCGCTGTACACAACCGTCGTCGTCGGGTTCTCGACGGTCCACTTCTTGCGGATCTTGCCCTGCGGGTCGATGAGGAAGAAGGTCCGGGTCGCCGCCATAATCTTTTCGTTGAAGACTCCGTAAGCGCGGATCACCTTCCGGTCGGGGAAGTCGCTGAGAAGCGGGTACGGCAGCTTCAGCGATTCGGCGAACGTCTGCTGGGAAAAGGTCGAGTTGGCGCTCACGGCGAGTATCTGGACTCCCAGGGTTTCGAACCGCTTGTAGTCGGCCTTCCTGGCCGACAGGTTCGCCGCTCAGGCGGGTGAGAAGTCCAGAGCGTAGAACTCGAGGAAGACCCACTTCTTGCCCGCGAAGTCGCTGAGCGAAATGTCGAGCCCGGTGGTGCTCGCGAGCTTGAACGCGGGAGCCTGCTCGCCCGCCTCGACCGCCCCGGCCGGGCGTGATTGACCGAAGAGAGAAGCAACTGCCAGGATCGTTGCCAACAGGGCCAATCTGCGTATTGGCCTTCCGAGTGTGCTCATGCGCTTGTGCTCCTCCTGCCCATTCGGAGGGCTCAGATCGACCTAGCTTAGCCCAGCCTCGATGGGAGAGCGACCAGCGACATGAGGAACAGCATCGGGATGGCGCCGAGGAGGCGACCGCCGAGATAGGTGCCGACTCCGGCGGTCATCACTCCGGGAGTATATGACGGACCCGGCCGCGGTATTCTCGCGCCATGGACTTCTTCGACACGGTCACGACGCAGCGAGCCATCCGACGTCTCAAGTCCGATCCGATTCCCGACGCCGTGCTCCGCCAGATCATGGACGCCGCCATCTGCGCCCCCAGCGGTGGCAACCGTCAGGGCTGGAGCTTTCTGGTGATCCGCGACGCCGCCAAGCGCACGCGGCTCGGCGAGCTGTACCGCGAGGCGTGGGGCGAGCTGATGAAGACGCCCTACTATCGTGGAGCGTCGACCGCACCGCCTGACAGTCGCGAGGGCAAGATGATCGCCTCAGCGAGTCACCTGTCCGAGCACCTCGGCGAGGCGCCGGTGCTCATCCTGGCCTGCATCGGCACCGACGGCGCCCGGCCGACGATCACCACCGGTGCGTCCATCTATCCGGCCGTGCAGAACCTCATGCTGGCGGCGCGCGCGCTCGGTCTTGGAAGCTGCATCACCACGATCCACAAGCACCGCGATCCGCAGGTGAAGGAGCTGCTCGGCATTCCCGCCGACGTCGAGACAGCGGCCCTGATCCCGCTGGGCTATCCGCTCGGGAAGTTCGGGCGGCCACCGCGCCGGCCCGTCGCCGAGGTGGTCCACGCCGATCACTGGGGCCGGGCGTTCTAAAGGCTCTGAGCTGGTCGCTAGGCGCCGGCGCGAGCCTCGGCGACCTGGGCCTGCATCGACTTCAGTATCCGCACCTCGGGCGACGGCGCGCAGTTGCAGTAGCCCACCCCCAGCTCCTTGAGCTGGGCGGCGTTGCGCGGCAGCGCCGCGTGGTTCATGGGCAGCGCGAGCCGGGCGACGCCACCCTTGCGCACGGCGTCGGCCACGCGGTGGACGACCTCGACGAGCTTGGGATGATCCGGGGTGCCGCTCACGCCCAGTGCCCGGGACATGTCGGAGGGGCCCACCGCGATGATGTCGATCCCCTCGGTCGAGGCGATGGCGTCGATGTCGGCGACGGCGGGCAGGTCCTCGATCATGACGGCCAGCGTGATCTCGCGGTTCGAGCGTTCCAGGTGCTCCCGGAGCGCGACCTTGCCGTAGTCCGAGGCGCGCGACGCTCCCGCCATCCCGCGCTCGCCCAGCGGGGGATAGCGCACGGCCTTCACGGCCTCGCGCGCCGCCCGGGCGTCGCTGATGTGCGGAACCTGGATGCCCTGCACGCCCATGTCGAGCAGGCGGAGAATGAACGCGGGGTCGAAGCCCGGCGTGCGGACGATCGGCGTGATGCCGACCCGCTCGGCGGCCATGGTCATCAGCTGCACGTCACGCAGATCGAAGCTGGTGTGCTCCATGTCGATGAAGGCGGCGTCGAAGCCGGCGTGGCCGATGATCTCGACGATCTGGGGGTCGGCGATGCCGCCCGTATAGGTACCCAGCGCGAGTCCGCCCTCTTTCAGGATCTTCTTGACGCGATTGGTCTGCATGTCAGCCCTCCCAGGGGTGCGCGCGCGCCGCCTTCTCGTTCAGGTCCGTGCCCCATCCCGGCCCGGTGGGGATCGTCATCTGGCCGTCCTTGATCTCGGGCAGCACGGTGAAGAGCTCGTCGCGCAGCGGCACCGCGTCGGGGTCGCTCTCCATGATCTTCACGTTCGAGACCGAGGCGACGAAGTTGAGCGCCTGGAACGAGGAGAGGTGGCCGTTGTAGTTGTGGGGCGCCACGTTGATCTCGTGCGTCTCGGCGAGGTCGGCCACCTTCTTGGCCGCCGAGAACCCCTGCCAGCAGACGTCCACCATGATGGTGTCCAGCGCGTGGCGCTCGAGGAACGGGCGGTACTGCCGCACGGTCTGCAGCTGCTCGCCGCCGCACAGCGGCGTGCGCGTCCCCGCCCGTAGCTCGACCAGGGCCTCGGCGTCCTGGTTGTCGATCTCCAGCCAGAAGAGCTTGAAGGGCTCGAGCTCGCGGGCCAGCAGCAGCGCCTCGCTGGGCTTGAAGTTGACGTTCACGTCGAGGCAGATGTCGACCTTCGAGCCGACCGCCTCGCGCATGGCCCCGATCTGCGCCACGGCCTGGTCGATGATGTCGCGGGTGGCGAGCTGGTCGTGGGGGCCGGTGCGGCCCTGGGTGATGCGTCGCGCCGGGTTGCCCGGCCAGATGATGTTGGTCTTGAGCGCGGTGTAGCCCTTGGCGGCGGCCTCGCGCGCGCAGTCGGCCACATCGGTCATCGCGCGCAGGGGCTTCACCCTGAACAGCTCCCAGTTCTCGACCCGATACGTCGCGCAGTGCGACCAGTACACGCGCTGGCGCTCCCGGTGCGGCCCGCCCATCAGCCGCCACACGGGGACGCCGAGCGACTTGCCCGCGAGATCCCACAGCGCCAGCTCGATGCCGGCCATGGCCTGCTGGGTGGCGCCGTACGGCGCCTGGCGGACCGCGCGGTACATGTCCAGGTAGTGCTTCTCGACCGCGGTGGGGTCCTTGCCGATGAGCCGCGCGCCGAGGTCCTGGACGAGGCCGACCAGCCCGCGCGTGAGGCCCTCGCTTCCGAACTCGCTGTAGCCGGTCAGCCCCTCGTCGGTGCGGATGGCGCAGAAGTGCCAGGGGCGGTGCGGCTTGAACCCGGTGTTGACGACGAATGTCTCGATCGCGGTGATCTTCATGGGCGGGATCTTCGCCCCCCGCGGCCGCCGATGCAAGGCTTGCAACCGCAAGTCGTTGGCATCGGACTGGCTGCAGATGATGGCCATGAGCACCGTCATCCAGGGCATCGCCACCACCGATCCGCTCCGGGACGTCGTCGAGCAGAAGCTGCAGGCCGTGCTGGGGCGCGGCCGGGTCCGCGCCACGGCGTCCGTCGTGACCTTCACCGACATCAACGGCCCCAAGGGTGGGGTGGACATCCGCTGCGCGGTGACCGTCGAGGCGCCGGGACGTCCCGCCCAGCACGCCAGTGCGCTGGCCGCCGACGCGCGGCTGGCGCTGGACGGCGCGCTCGAGGCGCTGCAGCGCGAGCTGCTCAGGGACCGCGGCAAGCGCCGCGACCTCGCGCGCCGTCCCAAGAAGTACTACGTGGCCGACCAGGGACTGCGGCCGGGCGGCGAGGCGGCCCTGCCGGCGGTGCGCCGGCGGCGCCGGAGTGCCTGACGTGGATGCCCTGGCGCGCCTGACCGAGCTGGCGAAGCTGCCGCCCGCCGAGCGGCCGGTGGTGAGCGTCTATCTCAACACCCGGTGGACCGACGAGAGCCAGCGCGAGCGCGTGCGGATCTTCCTGAAGAACCACCTGCGCGAGGCCAGGGCCGTCGCCTCAGCGGAGGACCTCGCCTGGATCAAGGCCCAGGGGCAGCGGCTGCTCACGGGGAGCACGCTGCGGGAGGCGGACGGCGTGGTGCTGTTCGCCGGTGGAGACGGGCTGCGGGAGGTGCTGCCCGTCCGGGCCGCGTTCGAGGAAGCGTTCGTGGTCGACGCCCGACCCCACCTGCGCCCGCTGGCCGGCGCGCTCGACGAGGTCGTGCCCGCGCTCGTCGTCTTCGTGGACGGCGCGCACGCGCGGCTGCTGGCGCTGACGCCGGAGGGACGCGACGAGGAAGTGACGCTGCGGACCGAGGTGGAGGGGCGACACGCGGCGACCGGCTGGGCCGACCGGGCGCAGGCGCGCTACCATCGTCACATCGAGGAGCACCGCGGCGAGCACTACGAGGCCGTCGCGGGGGTGGTCGAGGAGCTGGCCCGCCGCCACGGCGTGCGGCGGATCGTCCTGGCCGGCGAGGTGCGCGCGGTGGGGCTGTTCCGCGATCACCTGGCGACCGAGCTCGACGGCCGGGTGGCCGGCGTCATCTCAGCCGCAGGGCACGAGCCGATGGCGGCCATCGCCGAGCGCGCCGTCGAGCACCTCGCGCGTGTCGAGGAGCAGGAGGACGCCGAGGCCGTCGACCGGCTGCTCGACGCCGCCGCCAAGGGTGGCCGGGCCGTGGCCGGGCTCGAGCCGACGCTGGAAGCCGTGAACCGCAACGCCGTGCAGCAGCTCTACCTGCTGCCCAGCTTCGAGCGGCGGGGCGCGATCTGCCAGGGGTGCGGCGCCCTTCAGCCGCCGGCGCCGTCCGACCGGTGCCGGTTCTGCGGCGAGGCGGCCCGGCCGGCGGAGCTGGGCGAGGCGATGACCGGCCGGGTCCTGGCCAGCGGAGGCAGCGTCGGCCTGGTCGATCGCCACGCGGGGCTGGGGGCGCAGGGCGGGGTGGGAGCGATCCTGCGCTACGCGGCGTAGGGCGAAGCCGCGGCGAGAGCCGCTCTTCCTTCCGCGGGGCCCTCTATCCGCGGGGCCCTCTACCGGTCGAGCCAGACGTTCGGTAGCCCACCGCCCGGATACGCCAGCAGCCCGATGATGTGCGGCTCGAAGCCCTTCACCGGCGTGCGCCAGCCGACCGCGGCGTCCCCCAGGCCGGTGGTCACGACCGGTACCTCGTCGTCGAGGAGCTGGACGAGGCGCTTGTAGATCTCCGCGCGCTTGCCGGCGTCGACCGTCGTCTCGCCCTCCTCGAGCAGCTTGTCGGCGGCCGGGTTGGCGTAGCCGCCGGACAGCTCGTTGGCGCCGCCCTTGGAGTGGAAGTAGCGGTAGTACGCGTCGTCAGGATCGACCTTGGGGAAGAAGTTGGTGTTGGTGCTCGTGAAGTCCATGGCGCGCTGGCGCTTGATGTAGGCGGGCCAGTCCAGGACTTCCAGCTGCAGGTCGAGGCCGATGCGCGTGAGCTGCGCCTGGAGCACCTGCGCCGCCGGCACCAGGTTGGCCGTCTGCCCCACCGTGTGCGTCAGCTTGGTGCCCTTCGCGAGCCCCGCCTCGGCAAGGAGCTTCTTGGCCCCCTCGACGTCCACCTTGCGGTCGGGGTGGCTGAAGAAGAACGGCGTGCCGGGCGGCATCCACTCGTTGACCGGCTGCGCGAACCCGCGCCAGACGCCGAGGCCCACTTCTTTCTTGTCGATGGCCATGGCGACCGCGCGGCGCACGCGCACGTCGTTGAACGGCGGCTTGCGCGAGTTGAGGATGATCGCGCTGAACCCGCCGCCGCCCTTGACCGTGCGGACGACGTAGTCCTTGGACGGCGCCGCCTGCAGCTCTGCCAGGGACTCCAGCGGGATGAGCTGGACGAAGCCCGCGTCGCCGGTCTTGAGCGCGGTGAGCCGCACGGTGCCGTCGGGCACCGGCTTCAGCGTGACCGCGTCGAGGTAGGGCAGCCCCGCCTCCCAGTACCCGTCGAAGCGCTTCAGCTCCGCACGCTCGTTCGTCTTCCACTCGGTGAGCTGGAAGGGCCCGGTCCCGATCGGCTTGAACGCCGGCCCCTGCACGGCCTCGGGCGGCAGGATGGCCTGGTACGTCCCGGCGACCCGCGCGAGGAACGCGCCGGAGGGGTGGGTGAGGTGCACGCGGACTGTCTGCGGATCGACCACCTGCACGCTCTCGACGATGCTCAGCGAGCCGCGGCCCCGCGCCGCCGTCTTCGGGTCCAGGATGCGATCGAGCGAGAACTTCACGTCGGCGGCGGTGAGCGGCCGCCCGTTGTGGAACTTCACGCCCTTACGGAGCTTGAACGTCCATGTCTTGCCGTCGGTGCTGGTGGTCCACGACTCGGCCAGGACTGGCTTGATCTTCAGGTCTCGATCGAAGTCCACGAGGCCCTGGTAGACGAGGCTGAGGACCTGGTAGGTGATGGTCGACGTGGACGGATGTGGATCGAGCCCGGGCAGGTCCTGGCTCATCCCCACCACGAGGGTGCCGCCCCGCTTGGGCGTCTGGGCGCCGGCTTCGAAGGGGAGGAGGAGAGCCAGGACGAGGGTGGCCACCACCAAGCGGATCATCGGTAAGCTCCTTTCACGGCACGCAAAGCCCGTGCATCATAGCCGGGACGCGCCCCTTGACGCGAGGCCTCACCGGCCGCATGCTGGACACCCTCGCCCATGTGGATCGTCCGGGTCGCTCTGGATCGGCCGTACACCTTCATCGTCCTCGCGCTCCTGATCCTGATCGTGAGTCCGGTGGTGATCGCGCGCACGCCCACCGACATCTTCCCCGCGATCAACATCCCGGTGATCGCGGTGGCCTGGCAGTACGCCGGGCTGAACACCGAGGAGCTGGAAGGGCGGATCACGACCTCGTACGAGCGCGTGCTCACGACCACGGTGGACAACATCCAGCGCATCGAGTCCACCACCGTCAACGGGCAGGCGATCATCAAGGTCTATCTGCAGCCGAACGCGCGCCTGGACACCGCCAACGCCCAGATCACCGCGGTCTCGCAGACCGTGCTGCGCCAGTACCCGCCCGGGACCGGCCGCCGCTGATCATCAACTTCAGCGCGTCCAGCGTGCCGATTCTCCAGCTCGCGCTGTCCGGGGAAGGGCTGGCCGAGCAGCAGCTCTTCGACCTCGGCGTCAACTTCCTGCGCCCCCAGCTCGTGACGATCCGCGGAGTGGCCATCCCGTTCCCGTTCGGCGGCAAGCAGCGCCAGGTCATGGTGGACCTCAACCCTCGCATGCTCCAGGCCAAGGGGCTGGCGCCGGCCGACGTGCTCGACACGCATCGAACCTGCAGAACCTGGTGCTGCCCTCCGGGCACCGCCAAGATCGGTGGGTTCGAGTACGACGTGAACCTCAACGCGGCCCCGCGCACGGTGGCGGAGCTGGCCGACCTCCCGATCAAGGTGGTGGGCAACTCGACCATCTATCTCCGGGACGTCGCCAACGTGCGCGACGGCTTCAGCGTCGCAGACCAACATCGTGCGGCGCGACGGCCGGCGCGGCACGCTCGCTGACCGTGCTCAAGAGCGGGCGACGCCTCCACGCTCGACGTCGTCGACAACATCCGGGCCGCGATGCCGCGGGTGGCCAGCACGCTGCCGCCCGAGCTGAAGGTCGACCTGCTCGCCGACCAGTCGATCTTCGTTCGCGGCGCGATGACGGGCGTCATCCACGAGGCGATCATCGCGGCGTGCCTCACCGCCCTGATGATCCTGCTCTTCCTGGGGAGCTGGCGCAGCACGCTGATCATCGCGGTCTCGATCCCGCTGTCGATCCTGACCTCGGTCATCACGCTGAGCTTCCTGGGCGAGACCATCAACATCATGACCCTGGGCGGTCTCGCGCTCGCGGTGGGCATCCTGGTCGACGACGCCACCGTGACCATCGAGAACATCGAGCGCTACCTCGAAGAGGGGCAGCCAGCTGCGCGAGGCGATCCTGGACGGCGCGGCGCAGATCGCGGTCCCCGCGCTGGTCTCGACGCTCTGCATCTGCATCGTGTTCCTGCCGATGTTCTTCCTGGGCGGGGTCGCGCGCTACCTCTTCGTCCCGCTCGCCGAGGCGGTGGTCTTCGCGATGCTCGCCTCCTACGTGCTCTCGCGCACGCTGGTGCCCACGCTGGCCATGTACCTGCTGCGCGCCGCGCGCGCACCATCCGGCGCCCGTCGCGGAACCCGTTCGTGCGCGCTGCAGCGGGCGTTCGAGCGCGGGTTCGAGCGGCTGCGCGCTCGGCTATCGCGGGCTGCTCACGCGGCTCATCTCCCGCCAGGGCGCCTTCGTGCCGAGCTTCTTCGCGGCCTGCCTGTGCGCGTGGCTGCTGCTCCCGTGGCTCGGCGAGAACTTCTTCCCGACGAGCGACAACGGGCAGTTCATCCTGCACCTGCGCGCCAAGACCGGCACCCGGATCGAGGAGACGGCCCGGCTGGCCGACCTCGTGGAGGCTGCGATCCGGCGCGAGATCCCGCCGGGCGAGCTCGACAACATCATCGACAACATCGGCCTGCCGTACTCGACCATCAACTACATGTACAGCCGCTCCGGCTTCATCGGGGCCGCCGACGCCGACATCCTGGTGACCCTCAAGAAGGGGCACCGGCCCACCGCCGATCACGTGCGCAAGCTCCGGGCCCGGCTGCCCCAGGAGTTTCCCGGGAGTCACGTTCTACTTCGTGCCCGCCGACATCGTGACCCAGATCCTGAACTTCGGCTTGCCCGCGCCGATCGACGTGCAGATCGAGGGCAGCGACCTGGAGGGCAACCGGCAGGTCGCCGAACAAGATCCTGACCGAGCTGCGGCAGGTGCCCGGGCTCGACCGATCTGCGCATCCAGCAGAACTTCGACTACCCGAACTTCCAGGTGAGCCTGGACCGCACCAAGGCGGCGGGTGCCGGCTTCACGCCGCGCGACGTGGCCAACAGCGTGTTGCTGACCCTGAGCGGCAGCGGCCAGACCAACGCCGGTCCAGTTCCTGAACTGGCAGAACGGGGTGAGCTACAACCTGGTCACCCAGGCGCCGCAGTACTCGATCCAGTCGATCCAGGATCTCCAGAACATCCCGATCAGCGGCTCGACCAGCAGCCGGCCCCAGATCCTGGGCGACGTGGCCTCGATCTCGCGCGCCAGCGGATGGCGGTGATCTCGCACTACAACACCCGCCGGGTGGTCGACATCTACGGCTCGGTGCAGGACCGTGACCTCGGCGCGGTGGGCCGCGACATCTCGCGCATCGTCGAGGCCAATCGGCCCAACCTCCCGCGCGGCAGCTTCATCAACCTGCGCGGCCAGGTCGAGACCATGCGCACCGCGTATGTCGGCCTCCTCGGCGGCCTCGCCTTCGCGATCGTGCTCGTCTATCTCCTGATCGTCGTGAACTTCCAGTCCTGGCTCGATCCGTTCATCATCATCACCGCGCTGCCCGCCGCCCTCGCCGGGCATCATCGTGTTCCTGTTCCTGACCAACACCACGCTGAGCGTGCCCGCCTTGATGGGCGCGATCATGTGCATGGGGGTCGGGACCGCCAACAGCATCCTGGTGGTGTCCTTCGCGAAGGAGCGGCTCGCCGAGCACGGCGACGCCCGGGAGGCGGCCATCGAGGCGGGGGTCACCCGCTTCCGTCCCGTGCTGATGACCGCGCTGGCCATGATCATCGGCATGATCCCGATGGCGCTGGGCCTGGGCGAGGGCGGCGAGCAGAACGCCCCGCTGGGCCGCGCGGTCATCGGCGGGCTCCTGTGTGCGACCGTCGCGACCCTCGTCTTCGTGCCCGCGGTGTTCAGCCTGCTCCACGGCCGGCGGCGCCGCGCGCCCTCGGGAGAGCCGGCATGAAGGGCGGGCGCGGGCTCATGATCGTTCTGGTCGGCGCGCTGGCCCTGGGCATCGCCATCTACGCCGGCCTGCACGACCGGCGAGGCGCCGACGCCGCGCTCAAGCGCGCCACCGAGGAAGCGGCCACCCCCACGGTGCAGGTGGTGCACCCGTCGGCCTCCGACGCCACCGACGAGCTCGTGCTGCCCGGCAACGCGCGGGCCTTCACCGACGCGCCCATCTACGCGCGGGCCAGCGGCTACCTCAAGAAATTGAACGTCGACATCGGCTCGCGCGTCAGCCAGGGTCAGGTCCTCGCCGAGCTCGAGACCCCCGAGCTGGACCAGCAGCTGCGCCAGGCCCGGGCCGAGCTGGCCAACGCGACCGCCACCATGGAGATGGCCAAGACCACCGCGGAACGCTGGCAGGCCCTGCTCAAGCGCGACGTGGTCTCGCACCAGGAGACCGACGAGAAGGTCAGCGACTACAACGCCAAGAGGGCGGTCGTGGAGTCCAACACCGCGAACGTGAAGCGCCTGGAGGACCTGCAGGCGTTCCAGAAGATCACCGCGCCGTTCGACGGCATCATCGTCGCGCGCAACACCGACATTGGTGCGCTCATCGACGCGGGAGGGCAGGCCCGCGAGCTCTTCCGCCTGGCCGCCATCGGCAAGCTGCGGGTCTTCGTCTCGGTGCCCCAGGCGTACGCCCAGGCCGCGCGGCCCGGCACACCGACCACCATCACCCTCGAGGAGAATCCGGGCAAAGCCTACCGGGGCACGCTGGCCCGGACCTCCAACGCGCTGGATGCTGGCTCGCGCACCATGCTGAGCGAAGTCGAGATGGAGAATCCGGGCGGCGAAGTCCTGCCCGGTGCCTACGTGGTGGTGCGCCTGCGCGTGGGCCTCGCGACTCGCGGCATGACCATCCCGGCCAACGCGCTCCTCTTCCGCTCCGAGGGCCTTCGGGTCGCGGTGGTGCGCGACGGCCGGGCCGAGCTGGTTGCCGTGAAGCTCGGCCGCGACTACGGCCGTACCGTCGAGGTGGTCACCGGCCTCACGCCGGCCGACGCGGTGATCCTCGATCCCGCCGACTCGCTGGTCAGCGGGACCGCCGTCCGCGTCCGCCCGAGCGCGCCGTCGAAGACGGGCGGGTAGTGGATCGGCGGCTGGCCGAGCTGCTGAATCCACCGACGGGCGTCGTGGCCCTCGCGGCGACGCACGTCGAGAGCGGCCGGACGTGGCGGCACAACGAACACCTGCGGCTGCCGTCGGCGAGCCTGATCAAGCTGCCGATCCTGGCGGCGTTCTGGGAGACCGTCGAGGCGGGGCGGCTCGATCCGGGCGAGCGGGTGAGTGTGCCGGCGGAGGCGCTACGCGTCGAGGGGACGGGGGTGCTGAAGGCGCTGGCGCCGGGGCTGCAGCCGACGTGGAGCGACCTGGCTACGCTGATGATCACGGTGAGCGACAACGTCGCCACCAACCTGATCATTGATCGGCTGGGGATGGAGACAATTCAGGGCTGGATCGACAAGGCGGGGCTGGCGGAGACGCGGATCGAGCGGCGGATGATGGATCGCGGCGGCGATGGCCGCCGGGCGGGGGAACTGGACGAGCGCGGCGGATATGGAGGCGATGCTGATCGCTATTGCCGCGGGGACGTGTGTGTCTGAGGGGGCGTCGCGGGAGATGCGGCGGGTGTTGGAGGCGCAGCAGATTCAGGACCGGTTGCCGCGGCGTCTTGCCGAACGGTGTTCACGCCGCCAATAAGACGGGGAACTTCATGGACGTGATCCAATGATGCGTCACGACAGATGCAGGGGCGCTTGAGGCCCAGCAGATCCAGGATCGGCTGCCACGGCGCCTCTCCGAGAGCGTTCGTGTCGCCAACAAGACGGGGAACTTTTCGACGTGATCCACGACGCCGGGATCGTTACGTGGCCGGGCGGTGCGTTGGTGATCACGGTGCTCACGCAGCGCGTGCCTCTGCCGTGGCATGCGATGGATGCGATCGCTGAGGTAGCGGCGATCATCGCCCGGGCGTGCACTCAATCCGGGTAGTGCATCGAACTGAAGTCCGCTAGTCACAACTAGCGGCACCAATCGGACAAGAGCGACTCTGGATACTCACATCTTCATCACGATCTGGTTCATCTGTTGGAGGAAGTGTTCGCGTCTCAGCACCGCCCAGGGTTGCGGAGGTCTTCCACGTAGTGCTCGAACTCCCTCCTGAGGGCGCGGGAGCACATCAGTCTGTTTAGGACAGAGCCTGTGCCATAGAGCACGTCGAAACTCCCTAGTGGATCATCACGCCGGACAATCCCGGCCCCGAGTATTCAGCCTCATGAAGCGATGCCATTGCGGACCTCGTCTACAAACCGTGACGCTACTCGATTGGCGGTCTTCATCATCAACTGGCGCTTCGGAACGAGTCTCGCTCTTAAGAATGCCTTGATTACGACGGTGGCTATGAGTCCCTGCACGCAGGGGTTGACGCGGCAGTTGGGCGAATCGTGCCGAAGCAATGAACCGCTGAAGCGTGCTGCATCGACAGGCAGCAAATTGCAAGGATGGCAAAGCTCGGAAGCAGGACTCGGTCTCGGTTGTACTAAGGCGACGTCGAGGAGTTCGGCGGCGCATCATCGGCAACGACGACATGCAGTATGTGAATCCGCACCCTCAAGTGCCTCAATGCATGACAAATAGCGCACGCGGATTGGACGTTGCGAACGCATCGTTGGAGCGGTTCTCCCCAGGCCGTTTCATTGTACGCGTTAAGCATTGGCTCGAGCCGCCGCCACTGCGAGCTCGTGAATCCGCGGCAAAGTCAGACACCGCTACCCACGTGTGCGTGCCCTCGGCGATCGGACGCACCGAATCAGCGCTATGGCGCAGAAGAGGGATAGAGGCGCGTAGCTTTCGCTCCTCGTACGCCAATAGACTCATTCCGGTAAGGTCTAGGCCCCGCAAGCGGGTGATGATCTCGCTCCAAGACTCCGCGCCGCGCCAGGATGGGCTCGATCTTGCGGACAGCCGACATCGGAACATCGTGATCCAACAACGTTGCGAGACTAGTCGTAACGAAGGAGTTCTCAGTTGGCTCGCGAGGAAGGCATCGTGGCCGGGCCTAATCCCAAGGAGACGAAACGCGAGATCCTGCACCGAGGAGACAGTCCAAAGAAGTCGCGGCAGCCGATACTCAAACCATTGCCGCGGCGTATTGAGTATTAGATGAACAACGTGCTGTACCCTTGCGTGCTCATCGGGGAGCTTGTCACGCGAGTAAGTGCTGTTTACGGGTTAACTCGATGGGCGCTTTGCGCGAACGGGTCTGGGCGTACCGAAGCGCGAGCACGGCAAGCTGGCGATCGCGACTTCGGCCCTAGACTCGCCCCGCCTCAGCAGGAAACGCGAGATAAGCTCCGTCACGGCTGATAGTTGACGATAGCTTGGGATTGTGACCCAGGTGAGCGGCGCATCATCAGCGCGCTCGTCCGCTCTGTTTCGCGGAACAATGCAAGCTGACCCTCAACGGTGATTCCAGCATTCGCGCGAATGACTTCAAGAAGGCCATCGTCCTCGATATGTAGATCGTTGAGGCGAATCGCCGCGGCCGGTTCAAGATCCTACGCCTTCAGCTGACAGGAGTACGATGGGCACCATTTCTGGGCGAACAAGGGGACATCAACATCAAGATCCATTTGAGCAGGGCGACGAACCATCTGGTAGACTTCGCCCGACAAAGTGAAACTCATTCGACCTGATCGGCCGACTATGTTCTTGTAGTCGAAGTAGTCGATTGGCTTCTTGCCTTTTGCCTCATCGAAAAGCACAACGTTTCGGGCCGTAGTATTCACGCCCTCTATCAACGTTGATGTACAGAACAGCGCGTTGATCGAGTATGCGTTGAAGGCGTCTACGATCGAACTGGCGAGGTGGCGCGGAAGAGCCCCGTGGTGAAAGGCGATCCCATTGGCCAGCAGCTCGCGAAGAGCCCATTGAGGATGAATGTTTTACCGCAATCCAATCCATCAACTCTTTGATGTCGGTCGACTGTCGCGAGCGCCCTCGCGAGGAGCCCCCGCTCTCTGGAATAGCCGAGCGCAAGCCTTGAGGCCTTGTCTGGGGCTGGAGCAGTAGACAAGCGTTGGATCAGTGAGCGTTGCTAGCAAGCGGAATAGTCGACCTTCCTTTTCTGCTCCGCGGCACTGCGGCCCGCTACGGGTCCTCCCGCGGTGACCGGCAGCGCCGTTGACATTGGACACATCGACGGCGACTGTCGCGTAGTCGGATCGGAATACAGTGCGCCCCGGTCCGCTGCGTGAATGCGTCACTAACGCTTCTGATGCTAGGGCCCAGCAAATAGAAGCGACGACTGGTGTGTTTGAGCAGGAGATAGAGGGCCTGATTGAGCGTAACCGCTCGATCGTCATCCCTGGCAAGGCTCAGCTTGTAGAATTCGTCGATGACAAAGAAGTCGATCGGGGGGGAGGTCGCGGTACTCGACAACACGCTCAGCAGTGAAGAGGAATATGTTGCGATCTGAAGAACGGCATCTGGCTAGTGTGTCCAGACTCGAAACGGTGTTGACACTGTCGCCGTCCCGGAGTGGTGAATGAGATCACTTCGCTGCCGCCACGCCCCAGACGAGCGCGCCCGGGGTGCGACCGCGGACACGGTAGCCTTGATGCGGCCGCTCGACGTTGTAGTAGTGCATGAAGCCGTCGAGGGCGCGCTGCAAGGCCGCACGGCTCGTGAAGTAGCGTCGCCGGAACACCACGCGCCAGAGCTCTTGGAGGATCGTGCCCTGCAGCCGTTCGACGAAGCCGTTGGTCCAGGCATGGCGGGGTTTCGTGCGCGTGTGTCGGAGGCCGAGGTCGTGGCAGGCGACATCAAACGCCCCCTTGAACTCGGGGCCCCCGTCGGTGAGGATCCGCCGCACGGGCCAGCCGGCGCGCTGGAAATGGGGCACGACCACCTCGCGCAAGAAGGTGGCGGCCGCCGCGGCATCGTGGGCCGGCAGCAGGCCGGCCAGCCCATACGAGGTCGCCGCGTCGCAGGCCGTAATCTGCCACACCTTGCCGACTCCCTTGAGATTGCCGATGTAGAAGGTGTCCAGGCACACGAGCTGCCCCGGCTCGGTCGCCTCGACGTGCCGCGTGCGGCCGTGGCGGGCGCGCCAGAGCGTCTGGCGAGTGCGGTCGGTCAGCAGCCCGGCCGTGCGGGCCGCCTGCTGCTCGAGCACGGTCAGCCGCGCCCGCCGCGTGGCCAGGCCGACCCGGCGCAGCAGGCGCTGCACGGTGCTGGGGGCCACGCGCAGTTGCCAAGTCCGAGCCAGGTAGGCCGCGATCCGGCGGCAGCCCCACGTGGCGGCGCTGATCGCGATCCCGAGCACCAGCCGTTCCACCTCGGGCGGGGTCGCCACCGGGCGACCCGCTCGGCCGCGCTGCCGGCGCGGGTGCACGCCGTCGACCCCGTAACGTTCCAGCCGTTTGCGCCAGCGATAGAAGAGCGTCCGGGAGATCCCCAGCTCGCGGCAGATGGCGCTGACGTTGCCGAGCACCTGCGCGCGCTCGATGACGCGCAGGCGCATTCCGTGTACGCTCTCGTCGAGGGTCATCGGTCCGTCCTCCCACAGTGGTTTCCTTGGCCGGAGTTCCACTCTGGGAAAGATAGGGCAGATGACCCTCTCGTTCGCTCACGGCAACTGTTAACACTATTCCGGGTCCGGACAGACTAGTGGAGACAACGAGGTTGTAGACGCCGGCGTACCGCAGCAGCTTCTTTCGCGTCTAGTCCAAGAGGGCCAGCGTGGGCTGGACAATGACAAGGTTCCGATAGCGGAGGCTGGCAACCACCTCCTGAATGAGAAGACTCTTTTCCGAAGCTAGTCGGAGCACTCAGTACAACACTCTCTCCATGCAGGAGCAACTCCGAGACCCGTACCTGTTCCTTGTGCAGATATACGCCGTCGAGATGCGGCGATGCATGGTACTCATACCTCAGCAGTGACGCACCCGTGACGGCTGTCGCGTTTAGGTACGGATAAAGGCCGGCTGCCTCGACGAGAGCCAGCCAGACGGGCTTGCTGCTATCTGGCACACGCTAAAAGTTTTCAAGGGCCCGAATCACAAGATCGCGGCCTGCGTGCTCCTCGGAGTTGCCAAGCGACCGTCTGCACTCGCGTGCAAGAGAAAAGCTCTCCTCAACGGTTAGGGGCTGTTCCTTGGCGACGAGCTCTCTAAGACTTTGCAGCGAGTCGGCGTTCATATGGTCTGCATAGCAAGTAAGCGTCTGTGCAACTCAGTGACTAATGCTGCTTTGGATGCGACAGGCACCAGCATCAAGACAACGTCAACCGTGGGCGGCGGCATGGATGCATAGCCGGGCTCAAACAGCTCATAGAGCTCTCGGGACTCGGCTAGAAAAAGCCGCCGCGCAATCGGGGGTATTGTCGGAGTGGTCTGTGTAGACTGCGCTTGTGTAGGTGCAAACCAGCGGGATGCAGAGACCGTCAAGAATAGTGTTCAAGCTTCTGATGCTCGTGCAAGCGCGCCCGCCATGAGTCGATAGCGTCGGCGGGCTCCGGGAGCTTTGTGGATATGAGCGCGAACTCGCGGCGGAGGTAGTCGGCTCCAAGGTGCCTTGTCAGATCGTTCAGCAATTCGCGGACGCCGGCCTTGCCGTCGTCGTACAGTTTTGACTCACCGAGCCACAGTGCCTTCCTGTCTCCATCTTCGACTGCGTGGACAGCGTCAAAACCGTGAACGGTCGCATTGTCCGTATCCTTGAAATAGATCTTAGAAATCAACGGTACAGAGCGACAGAAGATGGCGTAAAGAGAAGATGAAGAACCAGTTCGCCGAACTCTCCGCGCTTTTGATACTGGTCTGTCGAGTAGATTCTCCGTGCTGCTTCTTCTGAGTCGCGGGACTATTGACACCAGCTCCACCGCATCTCCTTGATAGAGCCCGAGCGCAAACTCCGGAATCACGTTGACGATAACTGTCGCTAGGGCGTCCAGGCGGAATTTAAGCTGATCGAAGCCCACATAATAGGCGCGAAATGGCGCATCGCGTATCCGCTCCTCCAGCACCAGATGCGAAGCGAAGGGCGGCCGCCAGTCAGCGGATGGCAGAGAAGCATCCCGCGACATGGCGCAGGATAGAGGCACGAACTGTTATCCTGCCACGACAGCGGACAGCTGACCAAACTATGAACGCTATTGTTCTCTGGCGCGATTCGGCGAGAAAAGTCGGCCGCGGCGCCGACGGAGGGCATGGCTCGTCCTCGAGTTCCAGGAGGTCTGCAGAACCACTCGTCTGTGTTCGACAACTCGAGGTCGTACAGCAGCGCGTCCTGGGCTCGGCACACCTCGTTCTCGAGCAGTCCCCCGCACGTAGGGCAATAGAACTGCCGGAAACTCACCAAGTCGTCAATGAATCTCCGGGGTTCGCCGATAAGTGTATTGGCTGCTTGGATCGGTCGGTCTAGGCGCTTGGCAATGCAGCCTTGTAGTTCTCGTGTGCCGGTCCCAGAGGCTGTCCGCACCGCGAGCAGGCCAACCAGAGCCCGCTGTCGCATTCGACAAGATCGAGGTATTCAGTGATCTGCCTAACCACAGGCAGTTTCGGCCCAGCGTACGGCCGCGGCTCCCGCCCCAGCCGCTCGACCAAAGCTTGCTCGGCGCAGCGCGGCCGTAGCGGCAAAATCTACCCGCAACTCCTCACCATCCCCAACCAGCACCACACAAAAGATCTCCCTTGCCGCCCTCAACGAAATATCCTCCAGGTACACGTCCTTCCTTACCGCCTCCGGATCGCGCTCCAGCGGATCCCCATACCCGGCGCCCGCCGCAAACGCGACTTCGTAGACATCACTCGGCCCCTGATAGATATCGATCTGCCGCAACTGCAGCAGCTCCTCCTGCCCCTCAACCTCCGCGATGTCGTTGGGCATCCGCCGCCGCGCGAACCGCTGCAAGATGTCGGTGTTCCGCTTGAACAAATAGTAGTTCGTATTCGCCGGATACCCACCCGCCAGCCCCGGCGCCGTCGGAATCGCCGCCCCCGACGACTCGGTGTCCTGAATGATGTGGGTCGTCCCATGCGGAATGAACGCCACCGACGCCGAGTTCCCGCCGCGATACTTGCCGGCGCCGCCGGAGTCCGTGTTTTCCTTGCGGTGAATGATCAGCAACGGGAACGACTGCTCGTTGTGCTCGACGTTTCCGATCCGGCAGATCGGGCTGCGCACCTGCCCACCCGTCGCGATCCCATCGCGGAAGCTGAACGCCCCGATCGCCCCTACCATCGGATCGAGCAGGAGGTAGCCGAACTTCTCCCCCCACTGATCGATCCCACGGAACACCGTCAGCGGGAACTGCGACGTCCCGCCGATGGTCATCACGTCCTTCTTCAGCTCGGGGTCGCACGACAGCATCTTGCTGATCGTGTTGTAAGCCGGATAGAGCGAGATCTCCATCGCCTGCACGGGCGCCGTCGAGACGGAGGCCGGGTGCGTGGCCGAGGTGAAGCAGCCCAGCGCCGGCTGGAACTCGATGTGGCGTAGCGCGCCGCCGATGGCGTAGAGCTGGTCCCAGCACAGCAGCTCGTTGATCGCGGTCATGAGCGAGCCGCGCCAGCCTGAATACGTCGTGTTGATGGCGCCCACCTGGTCCGCCGTGCCGGCGTTGTCGAAGATCAGCTTGTCGCCCTGCTTGCGCATCGTGAGCATGACCTGGTAGGTCTTGCGGTCGCCGACGTAGGCCACCTCCACGTAGCTGCGCTCGCGCCACGTGCCGTCCGGCACCTTGGCCAGCTTGGCGACGAAGGCGGCCTCGGCGTTGTCGATGATCTTGCGCATCACGCCCTTGACGACATCAGCGCCGTAGCGCTGGATCAATCCCAGGATGCGCTTCTTGGCGGTGTTGTTTCCTGCGATCTGAGCCCGTAGATCGAGCGCCACCAGGTATGGCTTTCGAGAGGCGCGCAGGTACACCCCCTCGATATCCTTCCGTAGCTCTCCACGCTCAACGATCTTGATCGGCGGTATGAGTATTCCTTCATCGAACGAATCACGCGCACTCGGGCAGAAGCTGCCCGGGGTGATGCCGCCGACGTCGTACTGGTGCAGCACGTTGGTGATCCAGCAGAAGAGCTTGCCCTCGTGGAAGACGGGCGTGAGCAGGGTCACGTCCATCTGGTGGGCGGCGCCCACCCAGGGATCGTTGCTGAGGAACATGTCGTCCTCGTGGATCCCCGGGTTCTTGCTCCGGTGCTCCAGCGTCCACTTCACCTGCACGTCGGACACGCCTGACATGTAGAGCTGGTAGGGGCCGTAGTAGATGAACTCGCCGTCCTCGGTGAAGATCGACGAGTTCAGGTCGAAGGCGTACATGGCCACCGGTGAGCCGGAGATGCGCTGGATCGTCATCCCCAGCTCTTCGTTGATGTTCCAGAGGTTGTGGCGGATGACCTCGTAGGTGATGGGATCGATCTTGTCCGTCCACTCCCGGTGCAGGGTCAGGCTCGGGTCGATGTTCAGCGTCGGCCCCGGGATGTAGGAGAACGTCGTCCCGTCGTAGGGCCCGCCGGCGATCGAGGTGGGGTGTGGATGGTCCGCCATCAGGGTGGCCTCCTGGCCGGTCATTCTACTGCCAGTCCGCAGACCGCGGGAACGTGCAATGATCCTTCCCTGATGCGGGCGGCGCCCCTTCGGCTCGACTCGCTCACGCTCATCCTGGCCCTCGGCCTCGCCGTCTCGGCCTGCCAGGCCACGGCGCCCCGGGCCGCCGCTCCTGATCCCCCCGACGTCGAGTGGCGCACCTATGGCGGCACCTACGCCAGCGCCCGCTACTCGCCGCTGGCGCAGATCGACCGGACCAACGTCGGCCAGCTCCGCGTGGCCTGGCGCTGGCGCTCGCCCGACCACGACGTCATGGCCCAGAACCCGACCGTCGCGACGTTCGTGAACGAGGCCACGCCGCTCATGGTGGGCGGCGTGCTCTACGTGAGCACGTCGCTCAGCCAGGTGGCGGCGATCGACGCGGCCACCGGGCAGACGCTGTGGACCCACGATCCGGAAGTCTGGAAGCTGGGCACGCCGCCCAACCATGGCTGGGTGCACCGGGGCGTCGCCCACTGGACCGACGGCCTCGAGACGCGCATCTTCATCGGCACCGGCAACGCCTTCCTCGTGGCCCTCGATGCCCGGACCGGCAAGCCCGTCGCGAGCTTCGGCAACGAAGGGCGCGTCGACCTCACCCAGGGGCTGGGCCGTCCGGTCGACCGCCGCTGGTACTCGGTGACGTCGCCGCCCGTGGTCGTGCGCGACGTGGTCGTCGTCGGCGCCTCGATCATCGACTTTCCCGTGGGTGGCTACATGCCACCCGGCCACGTCCGCGGCTTCGACGCTCGCACCGGCGAGATGCGCTGGATCTTCCACGCGATTCCCCAGGCGGGAGAGCCCGGCAACGAGACGTGGGAAGGGGAGAGCTGGCGGCTGGCCGGCGGGGTGAACGTGTGGGCGCCCATGAGCGCCGACGAGGACCTCGGCTACATCTACCTGCCGTTCAGCACGCCGGCCAACGACTACTACGGCGGTCGTCGCCACGGCGACAACCTCTTCGGCGAGTCGCTCGTCTGCGTGGACGCCGCGACGGGCCGGCGCGTCTGGCACTACCAGGTCGTCCGCCACGGCGTCTGGGACTACGACCTCCCCGCCGCACCAAACCTCGCCGACGTTACCGTCGACGGCCGGCGCGTGAAGGCCGTGGCCCAGGTCACCAAGCAGGGGTTCGTCTTCGTCTTCGACCGCGTGACCGGCCGCCCGCTCTGGCCAATCGAGGACCGGCCGGTACCGCAGTCGAAGGTGCCGGGCGAGAAGACCGCGGAGACCCAGCCGTTCCCCACCCGGCCCGCGCCCGTCGACCGGCAGGGCGTACGGCCCGAGGACGTGATCGACTTCACGCCGGAGCTACGCCGGTGGGCACTGGCCATCCTGGAAGGCTACGACTGGGGGCCGCTCTACACGCCGCCGACCGAGCGGGGGACCATCTTCCTGCCGGGCCAGGCGGGTGGGCCGAGCTGGTCCGGCGCCGCGGTGGATCCTGCCACCGGCTGGCTCTACGTGACCTCGCGCACGCTGCCGCTCGTGACGAGGCTCGCCCCCCCGGCGACGCGGATCCCGATCGTCGATCGCTACGTCGGCGGCTTCCAGCCGATCGACGGCCCCCAGCGCCTGCCGCTCTTCAAGCCTCCGTACGGGCGGATCGTCGCCATCGACCTCAACACCGGCGAGCACGCGTGGACGGTGCCGCTCGGCGAGGGGCCGCGCTCGCACCCGGCCCTGGCTGCGCTCGACCTGCCGCGCCTGGGGTCGGCGCGCCGCGGCTTCCCGCTCCTGACGCGAACGCTGCTCTTCGCGGCCCAGGAGGGCCGCCCGACCTCGCTACGGCCGGGCGTCGACCGGCCGTGGACGCGGATCTGGACGTGGGCCAACGAGGACCCCTCGCTGGAGGCATTCGACAAGACGACCGGCGCCCTGCTCGCCCGCCTCGAGCTCCCCGCCAACGCCCACGGCGCGCTGATGACCTATATGACGCGCGGCCGGCAGTACATCGTGATCCCGGTGGGCGGCGCCAACCTCCCCGCCGAGCTGATCGCGCTCACCCTGCCTTAGTACTATCGCCGCGTTCGCGCGCCCCCGGGCCGTTGCACTGTCGGCGACCCCTACTTGCGCGGCTCCTGAAGGTGGCGCACAGTTCACTCCAACGAACCTAAGGGAGGTCATCATGCGAAAGATCGTCGCGTCGCTCAGCGTAGTCCTCTTGCTCGCCGCCGTCACCGCGGTGGCGCAGGACAAGGCGAAGGATCCGCCCAAGCCCGGCCACGAGGGCATGGCCAAGCCCGCCGCGGCTCAGTCCGACGCCGCCGTCATCGCGAAGGCGACGAGCGGCGCGCCGCCGGACATCGGTCGCAACGCCACGGTCATGGGCGCGGGGGCCGACGGCAAGATGAAGGAGCTGCGCGCGGGCACCAACGGGTGGATGTGCATGCTCGATCCGGCGGGCGATTCGATGTGCCTGGACAAGGAGTGGCAGGTCTGGGGCGACGCCTGGATGAACAAGAAGGAACCGCCGAAGCCGAAGACGGTCGGCGTGGCGTACATGCTCAAGGGCGACAAGGGGGCCAGCAACACCGATCCGTACGCGGCGAAGGCGACGGCGGACAACCAGTGGGTCGTGAGCGGACCGCACATCATGATCCTCCCGACCGACGTCAATCAGCTCGAGACATACCCGACGGATTGGACCAAGGGGGGACCGTGGGTGATGTGGAAGGGCACGCCGTACGCCCACATCATGGTCCCGACGACGTCGATGGCCAAGTCGGCGTCCAAGGCTCCGGCCGAGAAGAAGCCCGCCGACAAGAAGTAGCCCCGACGACCTGCGCACGACGCGCGTGAGACCGCAGCTGGAGCGGGCTCGCGGTGTCGTGCGCCCACCCATGAGGAGTCTCGACGGGTCGGGAACTAGTTCCGTCCTCCTCGGTCTAATAGACCGAGATGAGGACACTCGTGACGCTGGTGCTGCTCGCCACGCTGCTGGTGCCGGGCGTGGCGTCCGCCTGCACCTGTAGCTGGGCCGGGCCGTTCACCAGGGTGGCGCTCGGAGCCGACCTCGTCGTGCTCGCCGACGTGGGCGCGTACCACCGCCACGGCATGGACGTCACGGTGCGGCAGGTCCTCAGGGGCACGGACCCACGGCCCGTGATCAGGATCTGGGGCGACACCGGCGCCCTCTGCCGACCCTACGTCTGGGCGTTCCCCATCGGCACGCGCTGGATCTTCGCCGTTCACCGGTCACGCAACGCCGGCGAGGGAGACTACGCCATCTCGGGCTGCGGCGAGTACTGGCTCGAGGCCCGTGGCGATCAGGCGGTCGGGCGAATCAGCCTGCCCCAGTACGGCGAGATCATCGAATCGGCGCCACTGGCGGATGTGCTGGCGTGGATCCGCTCCGGCGGCGCTACGCCGCTCCGGAACGTGCGATGATCCGCGTCGGATGCGGGTCCGGCGCGCGAACAGGACGTCGACCCTCAGTCGACCTGGTGCGGTTGCGGGTCCTGGGCGGCGCCGGCGGCGCGGGGACCCTCCCTCGGGCTCCTGGCAACCACGTTTCCCTGAGTGCGGAGCGCGGAGGCGCTCACGTCGGGATCGACAATCACGGCTTGCTGGACCAGGCCGGCGCCGGCGTCGACCACGACCCTCGCTGTCTCGGCCCCGCTGATGCGGGCCAGCGTGCCGGCGTCCGCGGCCCGGACACCGGCGAGCAGGCAGTCGCGGGAGGAGCGTAGCCAGGCGACCGGTCCGCCGTCGGCCGGCGCTGTTGCCGTCAGATCCTTCACCGTCGCGCCTCGCACGTCGTCCAGGACCAGGGCGGGGCGGGCATCGGCCGTGGCCACGTCGAGCGTGGTGCGCTCGACCCTCAGCCCCTGCACGTGCCGGCAGTACAGGCCGTAAGCCGGGAGATTGCGGAAGCGAGCCGCGTCGGGGTACTCACGCTCCTTCTCCGGCACCGGGCGCGTCACCAGCGCCGCGTCGCCGCCGCCCTTGGCCGAGATCCTGATATCGCTCAGGGCGATGTCCGAGACGTCGCCACCGGGCACGCCCAGGATAGACGACGTCCACTCCGCACCGGTGGCCACCAGGTCGGCGATGGTGATCTTCGTCAGCGTACCGGCCGTGGGGACGGTCTGGCCCCAGCCCCGCTCGCCCAGCCGCACGAAGATGGGCGCACGCACGTTCGTCATGGTGATCCCGGTCACGACGACGTGCTCGAGCCGCCCGCCGTCCACGCTCTGGAGCGATACACCGGCGCTGGGAAACGGCTTGATCTCGGGGTACCGGTTCCAGAACTCGGACCGCCCCGACAGCCTGCAGTTCCGGAACACGATGTTGCGGAAGTCACCGCTGGACTCGGTGCCGATCTTGAGGCCGTTGCGGATGTTGACGAGATCGCAGTCGGTCACCACGACGTACTCCGTCGACCGCCGGACTCCGAGCGCCAGGCTGCTCTTGAGCACGATGGCGTCGTCCCGCGACTCCACCCGGCACCCGGCGATGCGCACGTGCCGGCAGCAATCGGGGTCGATCCCGTCGGAGTAGCCGTTGCGGATGGTGACGCCGCGGATGTCGACGTGATCGCAGCCGAGCAGGCTGATGTTGTAGTTGGGCGCGTTCTCGAGCGTCAGGTCCCGGATCGTGATGTCCCGGCATTGCTTGAGCGCGATCGGCTTGGGGCCGCCCCGCGACCGCCGGTTGCCGTCGATGCGGCCCGGACCGACGATGCTGAGGTGTTGCAGGCGGCGCCCCTGGAGCAGGGCGAAGCTGAAGTCGGTGGTCTCGCGGTCGGCGAACGTCTCGTACTCGAGCTTCTCGTAGGGATCGAAATCCGCGTCGTCGGCGCTCGCGATGAGCGTGGCGCCGGCCGCGAGTTGCAGGACGAGGCGATCGCGCAGACGCAGGGTGCCCGACACGTAGTCGCCGGGCGGGAAGTACACGACGCCACCACGCCCGGCGTCGATGGCGGCCTGGATGGCGGCGGTGTCCTTGGTCTTCCCGTCGCCCCGGGCGCCGTGGTCGCGAACATTCCGCCGGTCAGGCGCACCCCAGGCGGCGAGCGGCCACGTTACGAGAGACGGGGCGGAGAGAAGGGCGGCACCTCGCAGGAGCATCCGGCGCGATAGACTCACGCCTACTAGCCACTGCAAGCTCGATGCCTCGGGGACGTCAGAGACCCGCGCTGTCGCTAGACTGCACAGAGGCGCAGCGGTGCCTGGCGTGCGATAGCGGCGAAGTCCTGGTCGGTGCTCAGCAGTTCGACGCCGGCCGTGATGCAAGTCCGCGCAATGATGAAGTCGATGGTGTCCCGGACGGTGATGCCTCTGCTCCGAAGTCGCCGATAGAGCCGCGCGCGGCAACATGTCCGTCGGGGTCGAGCGTGAGGATCGGAAGACCCAGCAGGAGGTCTCGAGCCCGCGCGAAGTGCGAAATCGTTGCAAGATTTCGGTGAGAACGATCGCGACCAGCCCCACGTCCTGGACCTCGAGCCCCCGGTCGAGGCGGCCCACCTCGGGCGAATCAGCTCCTTTGAACCAGTCGGGTGCCCTTGAGCTTTCTGAGCGCCGGGTACACCGAACCTCGGGCGACCAGCTCGCGCAATGCGCGATCAACCGCTTCGCGCTTGGTCTTGGCGCCACTCACCTGCATGGCCCGCCTGATCAGCTCGTCGTCGAGAACGATGTTCGTGCGCCCCACGGCTGGCCTCCACGATCGGATACACGTGATTCGGCAATTCAGGCGTCACGCTACCATGGCGCTTGGAGGCGAGGTGCTGGCACCCTCCGAGAACTCCACCTAGGGCTGCGTGAGCCCCGCGCACGCCACGGTCGGGCCCGTCGCTGGCTGCGACGCCTCGGCCTTCGGCCCGTCACCTACGCGGATGCCATGAGCTTCGCCGTCATGGAGACGACCGGCTGCACGCACGCCTGGGGTTCGATCAGGACTTCACCGCCGCCGGCTTCACCCTCTGGCGCTAACCGCCGGCCCTGGCGGCCGCGCTCAGTACAGGTGGCAGGCCACCAGGTGATCGGGGGCGATCACCTTCTCCTCGGGCTCGATCTCCTTGCACCGGTCCATGGCCAGCGGGCAGCGGGGGTGGAACCGGCACCCCGAGGGCGGGTTGATCGGCGACGGCACCTCGCCGCTCAGGATGATCTCCTCGCGCACGATGTCGGGGTGGGCGGGCAGCGCCGCCGAGAACAGCGCGCGCGTGTAGGGGTGGGCCGGGTTCTTGAACAGCTCCTTGGTGCGGGCCCTCTCGACGATCTTGCCGAGGTACATCACCGCCACCTCGTGCGCCATGTACCGCGTCGTCGCCAGGTGGTGGGCGATGAGCAGGTAGCTCACCCCGTATTGCCGCTGCAGGTCGACCAGCAGGTTCATGATCTGCGCCCGGATCGAGACGTCGAGCGCGGAGACCGGCTCATCGAGCACGATGAGCTTGGGGTTCGACACCAGTGCGCTGGCCACCGCGATGCGCTGGCGCTGGCCGCCGCTGAACTCGTGGGGGAAGAGATCGGCCTGCTGCGGGCGCAGGCCGACGCGCTCCAGCATCTCGGCCACGCGGCTCTTGATCTCGGGCCCGGTGGCCTGGCGGTTGATCACCAGCGGCTCCGCCACGAGGTCGCGCACGCGCATGCGCGGGTTCAGGGACGACCAGGGGTCCTGGAACACCGCCTGCACCGTCGTCCGGTACTCGCGCAGGGCCTCGCCGCGCAGCGCGTGCACGTCGTGGCCGTCGACGAAGACGTGCCCGGCCGTCGGCTGCTCCAGGCGCAGGACGAGCCTGGCGGTAGTCGTCTTGCCGCAGCCGGACTCGCCCACGATGGCCAGGGTCTCGCCCGGTCGGATGGAGAAGCTGATGCCGTCGACGGCCTTGACCCAGCCCACCACGCTCGCCCAGATGATGCCCTGGGCGACCGGGAAGTGCTTGATCAGGCCGTCAGCGCGGAGGAGGGGCTCGACGTGCATGTCGACTCCAGCAGCCAGCAGTCGGCGGAATGGCCTTCACCCACGGTGAAGGCGGGCGGATAGGCCTGACGGCACCGGTCCTCGACGTGGGGGCACCGGGAGGCGAACCGACAGCCGGGCGGCAGATCCCACAGCGCCGGCGGCTGGCCGCCGATCGACGCCAGCCGGTCGATGTCCTCGTCCATGCTGGGGACCGAGCGCAGCAGGGCCTGGGTGTAGGGATGCGACGGGCGGTTGAAGATGTCGCGCACGGGGCCGGTCTCCACGACCCGGCCGGCGTACATCACCATGACGCGATCGCACATCTTGGCCACGATGCCGAAGTCGTGGGTGATGAAGATGAGCGCCAGGTTCGTCTCCTCCTGGATCTCGCGAAGCAATCTCAGATATTGGGCCTGGATGGTCACGTCCAGCGAGGTCGTCGGCTCGTCGGCGATGATGACGCGCGGCTCCGACGAGATGGCGATGGCCCCGACGACCCGCTGCTTCATCCCCCCGCTGATCTGGTGGGGATAGTCGCGCACGCGCCGGTCGGGCGCCGCCACCCGCACCTGCTTGAGCGCGTCGATCGCCCGCCGCGCCAGCGACCGGCGCCCGTCCCGGTGGTGGATCCTGATGGCCTCCACGAGCTGGTTGCCGACGGTGAACACCGGGTTCAGCGACGTCTGGGGGTCCTGCAGGATCATCGAGATGCGGCGCCCGCGGATGCGGCGCATCTCGCGCTCGCTCTTGTCGAGCAGGTTCTCGCCCTGCAGGCGGATGGTGCCCTGCACGATGCGGGCGACCGGGCGCGGCACCAGCCGCAGCAGCGACAGGGCGGTCATGGTCTTGCCGCAGCCCGACTCGCCCACGATGCCGAGCGCCTCACCCTGCCGCAGCGAGAAGCTCACGCCGTCCACCGCCTTCACCACGCCCCAGCGGCTGAAGCAGTAGGTGTGGAGGTCCTCCACCTCCAGGACGACGTCGCCGATGCGTCGGGGCACGCCGCTACTTCGACGGCTTCACGAGGTGGAAGTGCGTCGACCGGCCGGCGGCCAGGCCGGGGTACACCCACTCGCCCACCACCTTGGGGTTGGCGACCACCTCGTTGGCGAACCAGAAGAGCGGGATGTCGGCGAACTCCTCGAACAGGTGGTCGCCGATGGTGCGCGCGATGTTCTGCCGCTCGGCGGGGTTCACGGCCTTGGTCAGGGCGTCGTAGTGCTTGTCGATGAACTCGTTCTCGTAGTGGTGGTTCGGACTCTTGCTGTAGTAGCTGGTCCGGATCCACTCCTCCGAGGGCCGCCACGAGATGATGTTCGGCCACATGCAGCACTGGATGGCCTTCTTGCGGAACATCTCGCGCACCTTGGCCCAGTCGAGCACCTCGATCTCGGTGTCGACGCCGACGTCCTTGTAGTAGATGTTCAGCGCCTCGGCCACCTGCGGCCCCTCCGACTCACCGGGCTCGGTGAAGGCCAGGATCTTGAACTTGAGCTGGCCGGGGCCGTAGCCGGCCTCCTTCAGCAGGGCCTTGGCCTTGCCGGGGTTGTAGCCGTACATCTGGTCGAAGCGGCTGGCCCACTCCGGGTTGTAGCCCTCGGACTTGTCCGACCAGCCGGTCACGTAGGTGGGCGTGCCCTTGCCGGCGAACACCGTCTGCAGCAGCTCCTTGCGGTTGATGGCCATGTTGAGGGCCTGCCGCACCGGCTTCTTCGTCCACGCCACGTCCTTCTTGAAGGCGGGGTCGTTGGGCAGGTAGTACTGGCCGCCGAGATAGACGGAGATCCAGTCCACGGGGAACGACGAGGAGTAGATCTTCATGCCGCGCTTGAGCGCGTCCTTCTGCAGCTCGCGCGGCAGGTCGGCGATGTGGGCCTCGCCGGACAGCAGCAGCGCCAGCCGCGTGGACTCCTCGCGGGCCAGCCGGAACACCAGCTCCTTGAAGGCCGGCTTCTC
The DNA here is from genome assembly GCA_963827505.1 of uncultured Candidatus Rokubacteria bacterium. Lineage (GTDB taxonomy): Bacteria > Methylomirabilota > Methylomirabilia > Rokubacteriales > CSP1-6 > AR5. The sequence goes on from CAWHBD010000003.1 coordinate 2,204,729, forward strand.
CCCGCCCCAGTGGCTGTCCGCCCGCTCGAAGCTCACCGACAGGCCCGGCTGGCGACCGACGTACCGATAGGAGCCGGTGCCGGCCGGCCGCTTCTCGTAGCCTTCCAGGCCTTCCTTGTCCCACTGCGCCTTGCTGATGATGCGCAGGTCACCGGCCCGGGAGGCCGCATAGGGCATGACGGTGGTCGGCCGCTTGAAGCGGAACACCACCTGCTGGTCGTTGACGGCCTTGACCTCCTCGACCTGGCGCCAGAAGCCGGCCAGCGTCGCCGTCGCCTCCGGCCGCATCATCATCGAGTGGGAATGCACGACGTCGCGCGCCGTCAGCGGCCCGTAGCCGAAGTGAAACTGCACGCCCTTGCGCAGGTGGAAGGTCCACTCCTTGTAGTCGGCGCTGGGCGACCACTTCTCGGCCAGGCGGGGCGTGTACTCGCCCGTCTTCGGGTCGACCTCGAGCAGGGTCTCGAGGAACGGGTCGTACTGCAGGTGATCGGGGCGCGAGACGACCCAGAAGCGGTTGCTCTCGTCGAACCCGGCCGAGGCGAACACGAGCTTGGCCGCCTTGGCGTCCTGGGCCGAGCTCACCGGCAGCAGCATGCTCACCGCGAGTCCGAGGGCGAGCAGCACCACGAGGGCGAGGGGAACGGGTCGCAGTCTCATCGGGCGCCTCCTCTCACACGTGCCGGAGCTTGGGATCGAAGTGATCGCGGAGCCAGTCACCGAGCAGATTCAGGGCGAGCACGGTCAGCATGATGGCCAGTCCCGGAAACATCGAGACCCACCAGGCGGTGACGATCAGCTCGCGTCCGTCGGCGATCATCAGGCCCCAGGCCGGGGTGGGGCGGGGCAGCCCGGCGCCCAGGAAGCTCAGCGCCGACTCCAGCAGGATGACGTAGCCCACCTGCAGCGTGGCCAGGACGATCAGCGAGTTGACGACGTTGGGGAAGATGTAGCGCGCCATGATGCGGGTGTGGGACGCCCCGGCCACCCGGGCTCGCGCGATGAAGTCCCGCTCCTTGATGGCCAGCGTCTCGGCCCGCACCAGCCGCGCGTAGCGGGCCCACAGCAGCACCACCAGCACGCCGATCACGGTGCCGAAGCTGGGACCGACGGCGGCCACCAGGACCAGCGCTAACAGGATCGTCGGTAACGACAGCGAGATGTCGACCAGCCGCATGATGAGCGAGTCGACCCAGCGTCCGAAGTAGCCCGAGATCAGGCCGAGGGCGGTGCCGAGGGCGCCGCCGACGAGGATCGCCACCAGCGAGACCGCGAGCGACACGCGAGCGCCGTGGATCATGCGGCTCAGGATGTCGCGGCCCATCTTGTCGGTGCCGAGCGGGTACTCGAGGCTCCCGCCCTCCTGCCACGCCGGCGCCTTCAACCGGTGGGCCAGCGAGCCCCTCAGCGGATCGTGCGGCGCCACCTGCGGCGCCAGCACCGCCGGAATCACCAGCAGGAACATCAGCATCCCGACTGGCACGAGCGGAAGACGCCGTAGCTGCCGCAACGCCCCCGCCATCCGTGGCGGCGCGTACCAGGGCAACGATCTCGCAGTGACGGTCGCCATGCTTACCTAGCCTCCCTGATGCCTGTCGACACCCGAGCCCACCCACGCATCATTGGTACCGGATTCTCGGGTCGAGGTAGGCGTAGAGGATGTCGACCAGCAGGTTGGTGAGGATGAAGATGCCGGCGAAGACGATGACGACGGCCTGGACGACCTGGAAGTCGCGGGCGCGGACGGCGTCGACCACGAGCAGCCCGGTGCCCGGCCACGAGAAGACGCTCTCGGTCACGACGGCGCCGGTCATGAGGACGCCGGCGATGATGGCGAAGAAGGTCAGGGGCGCGATGGCCGCGTTGCGCAGGCAGTGTTTCCAGACCACCTTCCACTCCGACAGCCCCTTGATGCGCGTCAGCTTCACGAACTCGCTGTCCAGCACCTCCAGCATCGAGGAGCGCGTCAGCCGCATGAGGGCGGCGACCTGGAACCAGCCCAGCGTGATGGCGGGCAGGACCATGTGCGAGAGCCCGCCCCGGCCGGAGGTCGGGAACCAACCGAGATGCACGGCGAAGACCCACATGAGCACGATCCCCAGCCAGAAGGCGGGCAGGGACTGGCCGAGCAGCGCGATGATCTTCGCCGCCGAGTCCCACACGGTGCCCTTCATGACCGCGGCCAGCACGCCGATGGGCAGCGCGATCACGACGCTGATGAGCAGGGCGAAGCCGGCCAGCTGCAGGGTGGCGGGCAGGCGTTGCCAGACCAGGCCCATGGCCGAGTGGCCGGGCCACTTCCACGAGTAGCCGAAGTCGCCCCCCAGGGCCTTGCCGAGGAAGATGAAGTACTGGGTGATGAGCGGCTGATCCAGGCCCCAGTGCTTCGAGACCCGCTCGTAGTCCTCGCGACTGGCTTCGAGCGGGAGCATCACGTCGAGCGGGTTGCCGCTGACGCGAGCCAGGGCAAACACAATGACGCTCATGGCCAGGATGGCCATGATGCTGTGGAGGACCCGTCTCGCGATGTAACGCTGCATCAACCCCCTCCCGCGCTGGAGGGCATCGCCGGACGACTGCCTACACGATCGTTGACTCCGCCGAGAGCGAACGGCTACTCGACTGCATCACTACGAGGCTGAAGCGATTTCCGTCTGTGGGCCGTGACGGTACCGCAGGCCGGTGGAGTTGGCAAGCCGCCGGGGCGGACCCCGTCCGCTTCGGCCGCCGCCTACTTGCCACCCAGCTCGATCAGCACGTTGCCGTACGGATCGATCCGGGCCGTCTGGAACGGGTGCACGACGATCGTCGTGTCCGGCACCTGGATGATGGCCGGCCCCGGCACCACGTTGCCCGCCACCAGGCGGTCGCCCCAGAGCACCGGCGTCTGCTCGAAGTCGCCCAGCTCGCTCCAGTAGACCGGCCGCGCGCCGGCCTGGGCCTCGGGCGCCGGCGTGCGGTCGCCCTCGCGCGCGGCCACGATGCGGGGCTTGGCGCTCACCGCCGAGGCGCGCACGCGGTAGGTCACCATCTCGACGCGCGCCTCGTGAAAGCCGGCGCCCTGGCCGTACACGGTCTCGTAGCGCCGGTGGAAGTCGGCGATCAGCTGGGCCAGCGCCGCCGCGTCCAGCGGGCCGGCCGGCACCGGCACCTCGACCTCGTTGATCTGGCCCTTGTAGCGGATGTCGGCCGACCGTGCCAGCCGTCCCTGCGTGGGGTCGACGCCGTCGGCGCGCAGCTGCTCGAGCCCCTGCGCCTCCAGCTCGGCGAAGCGCGCCATCACCCGGGCCGGGTCGAACGGGCTCGGCTGGATGTCGACGGCCTCGTAGATGTGGAGGAGGTCGGCCGAGGCCGCGCCCAGCGCCGACCACAGCGAGCAGATGCCGCCGAGCGGCACGACCACGCTCTGCGCCCCCAGCTCCCGCGCGTACACGCCGGCGTGCACGGGGCCGGCGCCGCCGTAGGCGAAGACCACGCAGTCGCGCGGGTCGTAGCCCTTCTGCACCGTCGCCTTGCGGATCAGGTCGGCCATCTGGTGCTCGACCACGCGGGCGGCGCCGGCCGCCGTCTCCACCAGGCCCAGCCCCAGGCGGGTGGCGATCGGCGCGAAGCTCTCGCGCGCCTTGTCGACGTCCAGGTGCAACCGGCCGCCCAGGAATGTAGTGGGGTCGAGGTAGCCCAGCACCACGTCGGCGTCGGTCACGGTGGGCTGGGTGCCGCCGCGCCCGTAGCAGGCGGGGCCGGGCTGGGCGCCGGCCGAGATCGGGCCCACGCGCATCGTGCCGCTGATCTCGTCGATCCACACGATCGAGCCGCCGCCGCTGCCGATCGAGCGGATGTCGATGCGCGGCACGAAGTACTCGTACTGATGGACCACGCTCTGGTAGCTGGCCACCGGCTCGCCGTCCCACACCAGCCCCACGTCGAACGACGTCCCGCCCATGTCGGTGCCGATCACGTGCTTGTGGCCGATGATGCCGCCCAGGTACTGCGAGGCCAGCACGCCGGCCACCGGCCCCGAGTCCAGCGTGAGGAACGCGCGCCGCGCGGACTCCGCGGCCGGGATCACGCCGCCGCCGCACTGCATGACCTGCAGCGGATAGCGCAGGCCGGCCTGCTGGGCGCGCGACTCCAGGCGCCCCAGGTAGCGCGACATCACCGGGCCGAGGTAGGCGTTCAGCACGGTCGCCACCGTGCGCTCGTACTCGCCCCAGCGGGGAATGAGGTCGGCCGAGCAGCAGACGAAGACGCTTGGCGCCAGCCGCTCGACCATCGCCTTCACGCGCCGCTCGTGCTCGGCCATCTTGAACGACCACAGGAAGCAGATGGCGATCGACTCGACCCCCTTGGCGACCAGCTTGCGGATGGCCGCCTCCGCCTCCTCCTCGTTCAGCTCCACGACCACCTGGCCCTTGCAGTCCACGCGCTCGCTGACCTCGGCGATGAAGGGCTTGGGCACGATGGGGTCGGGCTTGCCGCTCTCGGGGAAGTGCAGCACCTGCACGTTGTTGAGGCCGGGCACGCCGCGGGCGCCACGCATGATGTGGATGACGTCGCGGTGGCCGCGGGTGGTGATGAGCCCCACCTTGGCGCCGCGGCGCTGCAGCATGGCGTTGGTGCCGACGGTGGTGCCCAGCGCCAGCCGCGTGGTGTCGCGCAGCAGCGCCTCGGTAGTGATGCCGAGCCGCTCGCCGGCGATGCGCAGCGATTCCATGACGCCCTCGGAGAAATCGTCCGGCGTCGACGACGCCTTGGCGGTGACGATGCGGCCGTCGGCGTCCATCACCACGCAATCGGTGAAGGTCCCGCCGGTGTCGATCCCGATGATGTAAGGCATGGCGGGGAGCCTAGCATGGCCCGGTCATCGATCGCCCAGGGCCGCCGGGCGCCCTGGATCGAAACTGGCCGGACACCGAGCCCCGCCGGCGACAGGCCGCGGCGGCTCCCCGAGTTAGCTCGAATTAACGGCTAGTTAGAGCGCACTGTGGCGGTCGGCGAGACGGCACTCCTCTTGCTCCAGTCGGGCCGGACACAAGAGATGAACACGACGAGTGAACGATTCCGAGCGAGGAGGCCGACGGTGCAACTGCAGACGGTGCCCGCCAATGGCGGCACGAGCGACGAGATTCCAGGCCGGCAGCAGGTTTGGGGAGCTCCTGGTCGAGGAAGGGCTCGTCACGCCCGATCAGCTGACCGAGGCGCTGCGTGTGCAGAGTACGCTCGGCACTTACATCCCGATCGGGCGCGTCCTGATGATGCGCGGCTGCCTCACGCGGACCCAGCTCACCACGATGCTCGGACGCCACCGCAAGCGCGTGCGTCTGGGTGACCTGCTCGTGCGCTCCAAGCGCATCACGCCGGAGCAGCTGCAGACCGCGCTGGCTCGCCAGAAGGACAAGCGCCAGCCGCTCGGCCGCACGCTCATGGAGCTTGGCTACCTCACCGAGGAGGCGATGCGCGAGGGGCTGTGCGCCCAGCTGCACATCAACTTCTTCGACCTCGACCGCATCGCGCTGGACCGCAGCGTCGGCCAGCTGGTGAATGCCAAGTACGCGCTCAAGCGGCGGGTGGTGCCCCTGTTCCGGGCCGAGCGCCTGCTCGTCGTCGCCGTCGACGACCCGACCGAGATGGCGATCGTCGAGGACCTCCAGCAGCTCGTGCGGCTGCGCGTCGAGATCGTCACCTCGACGACGGATCGAATCACGCGGGCGCTGACGCGGCTCTACGGTGATGCGCCGCTGATCAACCCCGATCCGTGCCTGCATCCGAACATCATGATCGGCCAGGTCCACGATCAGGAGATCGCCGACCTGGCCGGCAAGGTTCTGAAGGTCCGGATCCTGCCGCCCTACTGGCAGGCGAGCTGAGGCGGCCCCTCAGGGCCGCTTCAGCTTCAGATCCTCCAGCGGGCCCGAGTAGGCGAAGCTCCGGATCAGGTTGATCCCGGGCTCCTCGACGGTCGGCCCCACCCCCCAGATGAACGCCAGCTCGTAGATCGGGATGTGCGTCACCCGGTCGTACAGGATCTGCTGGACCTGATGGATCAACGCCTCGCGCCGCTTCACGTCGGTCTCGCGCGCCTGCCGCTGGAACAGGTCCTCGACCTCGGGGAAGACGCCGGCCGTGTAGATGCCGCCGCGGCTGACGTAGGCGTCGAGCCGGGTGGCCGCGTTGCCGCCGGCTCCCGTGATGCCGACGATCACGTTCTTGAGCTTCTTCTCCCGCCACGCCGTCGTCATGGCCGCCCGCTCCATCGTGCGCACCCTCGTCCGGATACCGACGTTCTGCAGATACGACACGAGCGCCTCGCCCATCGAGAAGTACGGCGGCCACGGGTAGAAGTCGCCGGCGTCGAAGCCGTTGGGATAGCCGGCCTCGGCCAGCAGCTTCTTGGCGCGGGCCGGCTCGAACGGGTCCGGCTCGTAGAAGCGCGAGAACTCGAGCGGGCGGGGGATCAGCGAGCCGGTCGGCTTCGAGAACCCGAGCGTCTCGGCCTGGTTGAGTGCCTCCCGGTCGATGGAGAGGCTGGCGGCCCGGCGAACCCGGATGTCGGCCCACGGTGACTTCGGATCCCACTGGTCGGGCAGGTCGAGCCAGAAGGTGCCCTGCGACTCCTTCGGCGCCACCAGCTTGAACCCCGGCGTGCGCTGGATGTCGGCGGCCACCGGGCCCGTGAGCAGGTAGGCGATGTCGACCTCGCCCTTCTTGAGCGCGGCCGCCCGCGTGGTCTCCTCGGGCAGGCTGCGCAGGACAAGGCGCTTGACGTTGGGGACCTTGCGCCAGTACCCCTCCCACGCCTCCATCACCAGCTCCACGCCCGGGTTGAAGCTCACGAACTTGTAGGGGCCGGCCCCGATCGGCGCCCGCTTGAAGCCGTCGTCGCCGACCTTCTCGACGTAGGCCTTGGGGACGATCCAGCCGGCGCCGGTGGCCGAGGTCCCGTAGAAGGTCATGAAGTCGGGCCACGGCTCCTTGAGCAGGAAGCGGATGCGACCCGGGTCCACCACCTGGACCTCACGCACGCGCTCCTTGAGTAGCTTGGCCCCGGCGCCCTTGTAGCGCTCGAACGAGAACTTGACGTCAGCGGCCGTCACCGGCTCGCCGTTGTGGAACTTGACCCCCTTGCGAATGACGAACTCGTAGCTGAGCCCGTCCTTCGACGCCGTGAACGACTCGGCCAGGCTCGGCGTGTTGATGCCGGCCGGCATGGGCTTCACCAGCGCGTCGTGCAGCGCGTACAGCACCATGAACGGTGTGATGATGCCCTCGGTCTCCGCGGGATCGAGCCAGCGGGAGGCCAGCGTGATGTGCACGCCCCAGGTCATGGTGCCCTCAGGCGCGGCCGCGGCGGGGCCGGCGAGGCCGAGGAGCAGGACGGTGAGGCCCAGGGCGGGAGCGATACGCGAGGTCGTCGGGATCATGCATTCCTCCAACGGATCGGTCGCATCGAGTGGCGAGATTCTATAATCAAGCGGCATCGAAGGGGAGGCCCGATATGGCTCGAGAGATCACCGCCGCCGCGCTCGCCCAGCTGCTCGACTCGCACGCGACGCTCGCCCTGATCGACGTGCGGGAGCACGGCGAGTACAACCTCGCCCACATCCCCGGCGCCAGCTCGGTGCCGCGCCGTCAGCTCGAGGCCCGGATCGGCCGGCTGGTGCCGTTCCGCGCGGTCGACGTCGTCGTGTGCGACGACACCGGCCGCCGGGCCGCCCTGGCCGCCCGCACCCTGGAGCGGCTGGGCTACTCCAACGTCGCCGTGCTGCAGGGTGGCGTCAACCGCTGGGCCAGCGAGGACCGGACCACCGAGTGGGGCATGAACGTGCCCAGCAAGGACTTCGGCGAGAAGATCGAGGTGCAGCACCACGTGCCGACCATCGACGCCGCCGAGCTGGCTCGCCGCCAGGGCCGCGGCGACGAGCTGATCATCGTCGACACTCGCACCCCCGAGGAGTACCGGCGCTTCTGCATCCCGGGCGGCCGCAGCGCGCCCGGCGGCGAGCTGGCCCTGCGCATCCACGACATCGTGCGCGAGCGTCCGAATGCCACCGTGGTGGTCAACTGCGCGGGCCGCACGCGGAGCATCATCGGAGCCCGCGTCCTGCAGCGCATGCAGCTGCCCAACATCGTGAGCCTGCGCAACGGGACGTCGGGCTGGCTGCTGGCCGGGCTGGAGCTGGAGCGCGGCGCCGATCGCGTCGAGCTGCCCGCGCCCTCGAAGGAAGGGCGCGCCGCCGCCGAGGCGTTCGCCGCGCGTATCGCTGCCGAGGACGGCGTGCGCATGATGTCGGTGCCGGAGCTGGAGAAGGTGATGGCGCGGGCGGCCGGCGAGTCCGTCTACCTCGTCGACGTGCGCACGCGCGAGGAGTTCGTGGCCGGCCACATCCCCGGCTTCTGGTGGATGCCGGGCGGCCAGGCCGTGCAGCGCGCCGACGACACGGTGGCCGTGCGCACCGGCACCGTGGTCTTCTGCTGCGACGGCACCGCCCGGGCGCTGATCACGGCCTCCTGGTACCGGCAGATGGGCTACACGAACGTCTACGCCGTTCCCGGCGGGACCACGGCGTGGGTGGCGGCCGGCAAGCCGCTGGCCACCGGCGACGACGAGCTGGTGGAGCCGGCAGCGGCCGAGGCGCGCCGCCGGGTGCGGGCGATCTCCCCGGCCGAGCTGGCCTCGCGGCTGGCCTCGTCGCGGCCGCCCGTCGTCCTGCACGTGGAGCCGAGCGATCGGTTCGCCGCCGGTCACGTCCCCGGCGCCCGCTGGGTGTCGCGCAGCTGGCTGGAGCTTCGCATCGCCGAGCTCGTGACCGACATCAAGACGCCGATCGTGATCACCGACGACGATGGCCACGACGCCCCGCTGGCCGCCGTCACTCTGCTGGAGCTGGGCCATGCCAACGTGACGACGCTGGCCGGCGGTACCGCGGCCTGGCGGGCGGAAGGACGACCGCTGGAGCAGGGTCTCACCGGCGTGCTGCGCCCGCCCGACGACGTCGTGCCGGCCGGCCCCGATCGCAGCTACGCCGACATGATCAACTACCTGCGCTGGGAGGAGAAGCTCGGACACAAGTACGCGCCGCCGGGCCACGCGCCCACCGCGTGAGCCCGTGGTGATCGCACTGGCCGGTCGACGCATCGACGCCGAGGACGCGGCGACGCCGAGCTTTCCGCTGGCGAACGTGGCGCTCGTCCGGCGGCGGCTCGCCGAGCTTTTCGCGCGCGAGGCGGCGACGGCGCTGGTCAGCTCGGGCGCGTGCGGCGCCGATCTGGCCGGTCTGGCCGTGGCTGGCGAGCGCCGCATGCGACGGCGTGTCGTCCTCCCCTTCGACCGGCGGAAATTCCGTGAGACGTCGGTCGTCGATCGTCCGGGGCCGTGGGGCGTGCTCTACGACGACCTGCTCGCCGAGCTCGAGACCACCGGCGACGTCGTGACGCTGTCCGGGCTCGAGGATGGCAACGAGGCCTACGCGGCCGCCAACACCGCGATCCTGCGACAGGCGGTGGCGATCGCCGGTCCCGCGGGCAGGGGCGTGCTGGCCGTGCTGGTCTGGGAGGGGGTCTCGCGCGGAGACGACGACATGACGGCGGCCTTCGGCGACGGCGCCCGGAGTCTCGGCCTTCGCGTCGACCAGGTTCTGACTTTGTGATGAGCGCGGCGGTCTGGTGATGTCCGCGGCGAGCCCTCCGGTCGGCTTCGACGTCTTCGTCTCCTACGCACGCGCCGACCGCGCGGCCCGCCGCTCGCGCCCTGCGCGACGCGCTCGTGGCCCAGGGCCACCGCGTGTTCCTCGACGAGCGCGAGATCCCGCCCGGCAGCACCTTCCCCGAGGAGCTCGCCGACGGCCTCCTGGGTGCGCGGGTGATCGTCGTTCTCGCCGACGAGACGTACTTCGCGCGGCCGTGGTGCGTGTACGAGTACCAGGTCACGCTGGCCCCCTTCCGCGCCCGCGCCGGACCAGGCGGCGACGCCGGCCGACGCGCTCGAGCACGTCGTCGTCGCGCTGCCCGTCGCCGGCGGCGCGGACGTCGTGACGCCTTACTTGCCCCCGCCCGTGGCCCGCCGCGCGCTCCTGCGCGCCGACCAGACCGCCGAGCTGGCGGCGGAGACCTGCGAGCGCCTGTCGGCCGTGACCCTCACCGTCGCCGATCGACTCGAGGGGCTCGACGACGAGGCGGTCCGGGCCCTCCGCCACGGCGGCGCCGTCCCTTCGGCGACGCCCCTCGGCGAGGGCGGGTACCTGCGCGCGCTGCCCGGATCGCTGAAGGACCGCTTCGTCGGGCGGGCCGAATCGCTGTGGCGCATCTTCCACGCGCTGGTCACGCCCGACCCCGGTGGGGCGCCGCGCGCGTGCCTGATCCAGGCGGGCGGGGGGATGGGCAAGACGCAGCTCGCGGCCGAGTACGTGTGGCGCTACGGCGCCCGGCGCTACCCGGGGGGCGTCGTGTGGATCGACGCGGACGTCGATGGCGCGACCCTGCTCGGCCAGCTCCACGGCGTGCTCCGTGCCTACGACGGCGGTGCTCCCGCGCTATCCGAGCTCGGCACCACCGAGGAGGCGCGGGCGCTCGCATTGCGCGAGCGCCTGGCGGGGACGGTGGGGTCGGTGGCGCGCGCGCGGCCCGTGCTGTGGGTGATCGACAACGTGCCGGAACCCGGCCGGCAGGCGACACCGCCCGCGCTCGAGCACTGGTGCCCGGCCCGCGCCCACGTCACCGTGCTCGCCACCTCGCGCGGCGGGGCGGTCGGCTCCGTCGACGCGACGATCGCGCTGGGCGAGCTGCCGGCCGCCGCCGCCATCGATCTGCTGACGCAGCCGCCGGTGGCCCGCGCGTGGCTCCCCGACGCGGCGTGGGAGACGATCGCGCAGTGGGTGGGCTGCTTGCCCCTGGCCCTGCGCGGTCTGCACGCGACGCTGGGCGGACGCTTCGTGCAGCCGGGCGAGCTGGTGGCGAGGGCGAAGGGCGAGGAGCCGGCCGCCGCGATCGACGCCGAGGTCGAGGCGCTGCGGGCCGAGGTCCCGGCCGACTCGCTGCGGGGTATCGCCGAGGCGTTCCACGTCTCCCACGCCGCCCTCGCGAGCCACCCGGCCGCGCGTCAGGCCGCCCACCGTCTGGCGCGCCTGCCCGCCGGGCCGATCGCCGAGGAGTGGCTCCTCGCCCTGGCGCCGGCCCGGGTGTGGGGCGCGCTCGGCAACCGCGGCTGGATCCAGTCCTCCGACGACACCACAGCGGGCGCGCCGCGGCGCATGTGGCAGATGCACCGTCTCATCGCGAGCTACCTGCGGGGGGTGAGTCCCGATCCGCCGGGCGATCTGATCGCCTTGCTCGAATGGCTGCAGGCGCTGGATGCCGCCGGGCTCTCGGCGGGTGCGCTGTTCCACGCGTATACCATCTTCGAGGCCGCGGCGGCGTGGGCACGGGCCGAGCCGGACCGCGCGGGTGCGCTGCTCGAGCGCGCCCGCCGGACCGGGGTGGCGCTCGGGGGACACGCCTGGGCGATCCGGAGGAGCGGCCCTTCGCCTCGTCGCCGCCGCGGTTCGCCGCCGCCCTGGGATACGCCGACGAGGTGGCGGCGACCCTGGCGGCGGCGCTCGAGTCCGGTGACCCCGAGGCGGCGCAATCCGTCGTCTCGATGCTGGACGAGCTGCCCCACACGGGGCAGGCGGCCGCGCTGGTCGAGACCGTGCTGCGGAGCTCCGACGACGGGGTCCGGGTGTCCGCGCTCATGAAGGGCTTCGGGTTCGTCGAGCATGCGCTGCCGCTCCTGGAGTCGATCGTTGCGGAACCCGATGCCGACAACGCGCGCGATCATGCCGACCTGTTCCCGTTGCGCGTGGACTCGACGCTGCCCGATCACGCCGCGGCCCGGACCCGATTGCTCGAGCTCACCGGCGCCGACGATGCCGTGCACCGGCAGACCGCGGCGCGCATCCTGGGGGCACTCGCCTACCAGGCCAGCGTGTACTCAGCTATGTTCAACGCGCTGCCCGAGCCCGACCTGCTGCGACGCCTGGAGCAGATGGCGGTGGACGACCCGGCCGACGCCGTCGCGCGCGAGGCCGGGGCCGCCCTCGGACTGGTCGGCGACCCTACGGCTACCGCGCGCTGCTGCGCGCGCTCCACGGCGAGCGGGACTCGCACCTCACGGCGCCTGTCGAGGCGCTGGCCGGTTATCTCGGCGGCGGCCGAGGCGCCACCCCGCTACCAGTTCCTGAGCCTCAAACTCACGGCCGGGCGCGGAGCCGGTGCGCGGGCTCGCCGCGGCGGCGGCCGACCCGGGTGGCCCAGCGCCCGGCGAAGGAGCCTTCCGTCCGGGCCTTCACGCGCCGCTGGTCGAGCTGATGGCGGTCGCGGAGGACGAGGATGTTCGCGTCGCCGGGCTACGGGTGGCGTGGCGTCGCCGTCCGGTCGGCAGGCGATCGAAGACATGCTGTCGAGGCTGCTGGCGGAGAAGGCGTACGAGCCGGTGATTCGCCTCGCCGCCGCCGTCAGTGGGCTGGCTCCGGACTTTCTGACGGTGCCGGTGCTGCACGGCCAGGCGCTCGAAGCGATCGGCCGCCAGGAGGAGGCGATCGCGTGCCTGGGTGAGGCGATTCCCCACACGCCGACGCCGCTCCCGCTGCGCTATGAGCGGGGCGGATCCACTGGCCTGCGGTGAACACCGGGACGGCGATCGAGGATTTCGACACGATCCTCGCCGGGGGCGAGGAGGTCGACGCCGAGCTGTACGGGATGACGCTCAAGCAGCGAGCGCAAGCAAGGCTCTCGCTTGGCGACCGGCCCGGTGCGCTCGACGATGTCGACGCGTTCATCGCCCGCTCGGCGGCCGGCGGGTGGGGATACTACACCCGCGCGGCCTGTCTCTACCAGCTCGAGCGATTCCCCGAGGCGCTCGCGGCCACCGAGCGCGCCTGCGAGATCGACTCGTCCTCGTCGAATGCCCAGGCCTGCGCGATCGCTCCGACAGGAGCCGCCCCCGGCACGCCGGGCGCCCGTCTGACCGAAACGCTCACAGCAGTCCGAGCAGTCGCCAGTAAGGGATCGAGAGCACGAGACCGAGCAGCGTCAGCGCGGTGTACGCGAAGGCGAAGCGCTGGGCCTGGGCGTGCGAGAACAGCCGGCCCTCCGAGGCCGACTGCGCCACCAGGTAGCTCGGCGTCTGGGCGGGCAGGAACCACGCGACCGACGTCGACAGCAGCGCGATCACGACGATCCACGGCTCCACCCCGATGCGCGGCGCCACCGGCAGCAGCGTGACGCCGACCAGCACGACCGTGAGGTCCTGGTCGAGCACGAGCCGGATCAGCAGGCTCACGCCGGCCACGGCCAGCACGAACACGAGCGGCGAGGGCAGGAAGGCGCCGAGCAGCCGGTCGATCGTGGCCGCCGCCACCCGGTCGAGTCCCACCACGGCACCGAGGCGGCCGACCGTCAACACGGTGCCGAAGAAGATCAGGAAGCTCCAGTCGAGCGACTGCAGCGCGATCCGGTCGAAGATCCCCAGCGCGACCGTGGCCAGCAGGCCGAGGAGGGCGACGGTGGCGAGGTCGAGGCCGAGCCAGGGCGCGGCGATCCAGCCCGCGACGGTGAGCACGAGGATGGCGATCGCGCCCAGCTCGCGCGGCGCTACCGGGCCCAGCATCGCCATCTGCAGACTCACGCGCTGCATCGGGAGCCGGGCGACCGGCTCGGGGCGGAGTATCACGCGCAGCAGCACGAGTGAGCCCAGCGCCACGCCGAGGGCCAGCGGGGCGGCGGCCACGAACCAGGTGACCCAGGTGAAGCGCGCCCGACTGGCCTCGGGCAGGAGCCCCCACGCCAGCAGGCAGGTGCCGGAGCCGTTCAGGAAGGCGTACATCAGCGGACCCGAGCCGACCCAGGTGCCGAGCCCGAGCAGGGCGGCCGAGCGCCCGCGCTCGGGCAGGCGCAGCGCCTCGGCCACCGCCAGGGCCAGCGGCGCGGTGAGCGAGGCCCGGCCCGTGCTCGACGGCACCAGCGGCGTCAGGACGAGGCCCGTGACCAGCAGCGTCGCCGTCTGCCATCCCACCCCGTGGGGCAGGCGCCGAACCAGCAGCAGGCCGATGCGATAGAGCAGTCCGGAGCGCGCGGTCGCCGCCGCCAGCCCGTAGGTGGCGAGGACGAACAGCCACTCCTTGGAGGCGAAGCCGGCCAGCGCCTCGGGCATCCGGGCGACGCCGAGGATGACCCAGCCCGTGATCAAGGCCAGGCCGACCGCGAAGTCCGGCACGACGCGGCTCATCAGCAGGGCGACGGCGGTGGCGAGCAGCCACACGAAGGCCCACAGCGGGCCGGCGCCGGGCCAGGCGGCGATGAGCGCGCACAGGCCGGCGGCGCTCACGCTCAATCGTGCGGGCAGCTGCTGCAGTCCTGTCCGCGGCGCCCGGGGGGCGGCGTGCCCGCCGGTCGCCGCGCCGGCGGCCCGGCTGTGAGAGAGCCGCGCGATCTCCGCCGCCACGCGAGGGCCGGCCGCCCGGTCGCTGTCCACCAGCGCGACGCCGAGCGCGCGGCGCAGGACCTCGAGGGCGCGGGCGACGTCGCCGCGGCTCTCGTGCAGCAGCGCGCGGGTCAGCGCGAGGTCGCCGTCGAGGCTGGCGCGCTCGTCGTCGACGCGCTCGATCCAGCGCAAGGCGCGGTCGGCGTCGAGGCCGGGGTCGGCGCGTAGCGCCTGGGATAGCGTCTCCGCGAAGAGGCCGGGCGCCGAGCCCCGCGCGAGGACGCCGAGCGCCTCCGACCACAGCCCGGCCCCGGCCAGGCGGGCCGCGACCCCGGCCGCTTGCGCGGCGACGGCGTCCGCGCCGAGCGCGCGCTCGAACCACTCGCGCAGCGCGCGCACGGTGAGCCGGGCGGCGCTGCCGACGGCGCCCAGCGCGTCGAGGTCGGCGGCGACCGTCTCGGCCTCGGTGCCGAACAGCGTGCGCAGTGTCGGGGGGGTGATGGCGTCGAGCAGGCTCGCGTCCAGCACGGCGTCGCGCCGCTCGGCCGACAACCCGCGGAGCCCGTGGTCGATGGCCTTCGCCACGAAGGTCGCGTGCTCGGCCCGGGCGTCGTTGGCGGTGCGGAGCCGCTCGCTGAGCGTGGCCACGATGGCCAGCGAGATGGCGGGCTCGCGGCGGACCAGGACGAGGAAGCGATCGCGCGGCAGCTGCAGCACGGTGCTGGCCTGCTCGGCCACGACCGTCGCCGAGCGCGCCTCGCCGGTGAACAGCGCCATCTCGCCGAACAGGTCGCCGGGAGCCAGGCCGGCCACGCGCAGCTGGGTGCGACCGTCGGGGGCGACGACGAACACCCCGAGGGCGCCGCCGGTGACGATGTAGAGGCTGTCGCCGGCCTCGCCCTGGTGGAATACCTCCCGCCCGGCCGGCAGCTCGACGGGCTCCAGGTAGGCGGCGAGCTTGGCCAGCTCGACGCGGCCGAGCGCCGCGAAGAGGCCGACGCGGGTGAGCAGCTCCTCGGGACGCGCGGGCTCGATCATCCGCTCCTGCCGCGGCACCGTAGCACGTTGCGGCGGCCGGACGAAGGTGCTACACCAGCGTGCATGTCGGCGCCGGCCGAGGCGTTCAACTACCTCGTCGTCAGCGATCTGCATCTGAGCGAGGCCGACCGCAATCCCGCCGGTCGCTTCTTCCACTTCGACGAAGACTTCGCCGACTTTCTGCGCCACTACCGGCTGTCCTACGTCGGCCAGCGCCGGTGGCGGCTGATCATCGACGGCGACTTCATCGAGTTCTTCCAGGTCACGGACCCACCCGACCCGGACGAGCGCCTGCTGCGCGGCGTCACCCTGACGCCGTCGGACCGCCGCTTCTTCCCGGGGACCGAGTGGCAGAAGTCGCGGTGGAAGCTCGACCGCGTGCTGCGCAGCCACCCCCAGCTGCTGCTGGCCCTCGCCCGCTTCCTGCTGGCCGGCAACGAGATCTACATCCTGCGCGGCAACCACGACGTGGAGATGTTCTGGCCCCAGGTCCAGGAGCACTTCCGGCTCGTGCTGACCCAGCACCACCCGGCCGACACCACGTACCTGGCCATGAAGGCGGCGGTGGAGGCGCGCCTGCACTTCCGCCCCTGGTTCTATCTCGAGCCCGACTTGCTCTACGTCGAGCACGGCTGCCAGTACGACCCGTTCTGCACCAACGAGTACAACCTGTGCCCGGTCGTGCCCGCCAAGCCGACCCAGATCCACCTGCCGTTCTCGGCCTTCTCCATGCGGTACTTCGCCGCTCGCATGGCCGTCGTCGATCCCGCCGCCATCGAGAACGTCAACTCGATCCCGCGCTACCTCGGACGGCTGCTGGCCCGCCACCCGCTGCACGCCTTCGTCATCCCGTACTACTACGTCGAGATGATCGTGCGCACGCTGCGCAAGGTGCGGCGCCCGGCCCCGGACGCCGAGCGCGAGGTGGCGGCCCTGGAGGCGAGCGCGCGGGCCGAGCTGGAGCGGATGTACGCGGTGCCGGCGGCCACGGTGGCCGCGCTGGAGGGGTTGCGGGAGACGCCGATCCTCGGCAGTTTGCCGCGCACCATCCGGAGCTTCTCGCTCGACATGATCACGGCCGGGCTGGCCACGGCGGCGGGCATCTGGCTGGCGGCCCCGCCGACCCGCCGCGGACGCCTGGCCGCGACCGCGCTGACGGGCGCGCTGGTGGCCGGGCTCACTGCCGGCTGGGTGCGGCGGGCCTCGACCATCAACGATCACCGCAACCTGCGCGAGATCGCCCGGACCATCGCCTCGATCGTCGGCGTGCGCTACGTCGTGTTCGGACACTCGCACGAGCCCGACGCCCACCGGCTGTCGGAGGCCGGCGACCGCTGGTACTTCAACGTGGGGACGTGGGTGCCCAACCTCCAGGAGGGGCAGTTCATCTACATGCAGGTGCTCCGCGACGAGGGAGGCTCGGCCCAGCTGATGCGCTGGAACCGCAAGTGGCAGCGGCCGGAGGCGCTCGACCCCGAACGGTTCAGCCGCGGAGCGCGGCGAGCTCACGCGTGAGCTGCTGGATCCGGGCCTCCAGCTCGCGCGCGTACTCTTGCAGCCGGTGGATCTGCAGCCGCTGATTCAGCGCGCCGTCGATGACCTGCAGCAGGTCGTCGTTCTTCCAGGGCTTCTCGAGGTACTGGTAGAGCCCGACCTCGTTGATGGCCCGGACCGCGCTGTCCTTGTCGGCGTAGCCGGTGAGGATGATCAGCGGTACCTCGACGTAGAGCCGGCGGACCTCCCGGAGGAACGTCACGCCGTCCATCTCCGGCATCAGGAAGTCGGAGATGGCCACGTCGCAGGGCCGGGTGCGGATGGCCTCCAGCGCGGCCCGGCACGAGGTGAAGGCCAGGATCTCGTAGTCGGCCTCGAGGGTCAGCAGAGCCTGCAGGCTCTTCACGACCAGCGGCTCGTCGTCGACGATCAGGACCCGCTTCCGGGCGGTCGGCATGGGTGTTCCGAGATCATACCCGAGGGGTGGCGACGGTGAAAGAACCGGACGCGGCGGCCCGCCACCGGGCCCTCCTCGACCTCGTGGTCGAGACGAGCCTGGTGCTCGGCTCCGACCTCGAGCTGCCGACGCTGCTGGCCAAGCTGGTGGCGCTGGCCGAGCAGGCGCTCGACGCCGAGCTCAGCTCGGTCATGCTGCTGGACGAGCGGCGGGAGGCCCTGCACTGGGAGGTCGCCGACGGCGGCGTCGCCACCGGCGTGCTGCGCCAGATGACGGTGGCCGTCGGCGAGGGGATCGCCGGGACGGTGGCCGCCACCGGCGAGCCGATCGTGGTGAGCGACGCCGAGACGGACCCGCGGGTGGCCCGGCGCGTGGACGCGGCCACCGGCTTTCGCACCCGCTCGATCGTGTGCGTGCCGATCCGCTTCCGCGGCACCGTGACCGGAGTCATCCAGGTCCTCAACAAGCGGGTGGGGACGTTCACCGCCCAGGACCGCGAGGTGCTGGAGCTGATCGCCGCCGAGGCCGGCGTGGCCATCGAGAACGCCCGCGTCTACGCCACGCTCGAAGAACGAGTGCGGGCTCGCACCGCCGAGCTGACGGCGGCCAACACCCGCCTCACCGAGACGCTCGCCGAGCTGCGCGAGACCCAGGCCCAGCTCGTGCAGTCCGAGAAGATGGCCGCCCTCGGCAACCTGGTGGCCGGCATCGCCCACGAGATCAACACGCCGCTGGGCGCCATCACCAGCAACACCGACGTGGTCCTGCGCGGCCTCGGCCGGCTGGCCCCCGACGTGCCGGCCGCCCGCGCGAACGTCGTGAAGGTACTCGACGACCTGCTCCGCACCAACGCCGAGGCGTGCCAGCGGATCTCGTCCATCGTCCGCAATCTGAAGAACTTCGCCCGGCTCGACGAGGCGGAGTGGAAGACCGCCGATCTGCGCGAGGGCATGGACAGCACACTGGAGCTGGTCGCCCACCTGCATCGCGGCCGCGTCGAGATCGTCCGCGAGTACGGCGAGGTGCCGGCGGTCCTCTGCCACCCCGGCCAGCTCAACCAGGTGTTCATGAACCTGCTCGTGAATGCGAGCCAGGCCATCGAGGGGACGGGCACGATCCGCGTGCGGATCGGCGTCGTCGACGGGCGGCTCCGCGTGGACGTGGAGGACACCGGCGGCGGCATCGCTGCCGAGCACCTGGCGCGCATCTTCGATCCTGGCTTCACGACGAAAGGGGTCGGCGTCGGCACCGGCCTGGGGCTGGCCATCTGCCATCGGATCGTCGAGGCCCACGGCGGCACGATCGCGGTGACGAGCCGACCGGGCGCGGGGAGCACGTTCTCGGTTCGCCTGCCGCTCGATCCTCGCCGCTGACCTGGCCCTACTCGATCACGTGGTCGGCGCGCGCCCGCAGCGCGGCGGGGATCGTCAGACCCATGCGCCTGGCGGCGGCGAGGTTGAGCACGAGCTCGAAGGTGCGGGGCCGCTCGACCGGCAGGTCGCCCGGGTTCGTCCCGCGCAGGATGCGGTCGATGTAGCCCGCCGCCTGCTGGAAGCGCTCGTGCGAGTCGGGGCCGTACGACAGCAGGCCGCCGAGCTCGACGAAGGAGCGATACTCGTACACCGCGGGCAGGCGGTGGCGCGCGGCCAGCTCCACCAGCGTCTTCCGCGGGCTGAAGATGATGGGATCGGCGGCCACGACGAAGGCCTCTCCGCGCTCGCGCACGATGCGCTCGAAGGCGCCGGGCAGCGCGGCCGTCGTCGCGACCTCCGTGATCAGCAGCTGCAGGCGCATCTGCTGGGCGGCCGTCTCCAGGCTCCGCAGCACCGCCGCCGTCGCCGGGTTCGCACGATTGGCCAGCACGGCGACGCGCGCGATCGCGGGCGAGAGCTCGCGCAGGAGCTCCAGCCGCTTGCCGCTCAGCTCGGGCGCGAAGCCCGACACGCCGGTCACGTTGCCGCCGGGCCGGGCCAGGTTCGGCACGAGCTCGTTGGAGACCGCGTCGCCCAGGGTCTCGATGACGATGGGGATGGTGGTCGTGGCCCGCTTGGCTGCCCGGATCGCCGGGACCGCCATCGCGAAGATCACGTCGACCCCGAGCTTGACGAGCCCGGCGGCGAGCTCGGGCAGCTGCTCGTAGCGGTCGTCGGGGTAGCGGGCCTCGAGCGTCAGGTTCTGCCCCTCGATCCAGCCGAGGTCGTGCATGCGCTTGCGGAACACGCGCAGGTTGTCGACGAAGTTGTCCTCCGAGCTCGAGCCCAGCAGCCCGACGCGGGCGTGCTTGGGCGGCTGGGCCAGCGTTGACGCCGGCGCCAGGAGCGCGGCGAGCGAGCCGGCCAGGAACGTGCGTCGGGTCGGGACCAGGGGTGCCCGGGGCATCGCCGATATCTTACGACGCGACGACGGCCGAGCGGGCGTGCGCTAGTCGATCACGTGGTCGGCGCGGAGCCGCACGGACGGTGGGATCGTGAGGCGCAGGCGGTTGGCGGTGACGAGGTTGATGACGAGCTCGAACGTGCTCGGCTGCTCGACGGGAAGGTCTCCGGGTTTGGCGCCCCGCAGGATCCGGTCCACGTAGACGGCGGCGCGGCGGAACCGCTCGTTCGACTCCGGGCCGTACGAGAGCAGCCCGCCGAGCTCGGCGAACAGTCGATACTCGTACACCGCCGGCAGGCGATGGCGGGCGGCCAGCTCCACGATGCGCCGCCGCAGGCTGAACAGCAAGGGGTCGGGGGCCACGACAAAGGCCTCGCTGCGCTCGCGCACCATCGACTCGAACGCGGGATCCAGTCCGGCAGAGGCCTGCACGTCCGCCACGAGGAGCTGCATCCTCAGCTGCTGCGCCGCCGCCTCGGTCCTGCTGCAGCACGGCGGTCGGTGGAGGCGTTGGTGCGGTTTGCCAGGAGGGCCACCCGCGCCGCCCCGGGCAGTAGCTCGCGGATCAGCTCCAGGCGCTTGCCGCTCAACTCGGGCGCGAAGCCGGACCACCCGGTGGCGTTGCCACTCGGGACGGGCGAGGTTCGTCACGAGCCCGTTGCTGACGGCGTCGCCGAGCGTCTCGAACACGATCGGGATGGTCGTCGTGGCCCGCTTCGCCGCCTGGATCGCCGGAGTTCGCCAGCGCGAGGATCACGTCGACCTCGAGCTTGACGAGCTCCGCGGCGAGGGCCGGCAGCTGATCGTAGCGCACCCCGGTATAGCGCGCCTCGATCGCAAGGTTCTGCCCCTCGACCCAGCCGAGCGCCTGCAGGCTGTTGCGGAAGATCTTCATGCTCGCCGCGAAGGTCTCCGGGGTCGCTCGACGCCAGGAGGCCGAGGCGCGCGACCCTCGGCGGCTGCGCGAGGGTAAGAGAGCGGCGCGAGGAGCGCAGCGAGCGAGCCCGCGAGGAACGTGCGTCGAGCTTGCACGACAGGCGGGTCAGGCATGCGTCGCTATCTTACGCCACGGTGGTATCTTACCGGCCAGCGAGGTGAGGCCCATGCGCAAGACGATCACTGGCACCGGTGGGATGCTGCTCCTGCAAACCCTCAAGGACGCGGGGGTGGAGTACATCTTTACCAACCCGGGCTCGGCCGAGACCGGCATCTTCGCGGCGCTGGCCGAGGACGGTGACACCAGGCTCGTGATGGGCAAGCACGAGGGGCTGGTGGCGGCGATGGCCGATGGCTATCACCGCATCAGCGGCAAGGTCGGTGTCGTGATCGCGCACGTCATGGGCGGCTCCTACCAGCTGGCCGGCCAGCTCTTCAACGCGCAGGTCGCGGGCTCCTCGCTGCTGGTCGTGGCGGGCGACTGGGCCTCGGAGATGCAGGACTACCGCGGGCTGGCGCCGTTCCCCGGCCTCACCCAGGCCGAGTCGATGCGACCGATCACCAAGGACGCGCGCGCCGCCTACCAGGTGCACACGAAGCCGGAGGCCATCAGCGTGGCCACCATCCGTGCGCTGCGTGAGGCCACGACGCCGCCGACGGGGCCGGTCTACCTGTCGATCAGCGCCGAGCTGCTCAACCGCGAGGGGCTGGAGACGACGATCGGCGAGGACGCCCACTACCAGATCGAGCGGCCGGGCCCGGCCCGTCCGCCGACGATCGAGGCCATCGCCCGCCGGCTGGCGGAGGCGAAGTGCCCGGTGCTGATGTTCGGCGACGACGTCTGGCGCGGCGGCGCCCAGGCCGAGGCGGTGCGACTGGCCGAGCTGCTGGAGGCGCCGGTCTTCACGAGCCGCACGATCTTCGCGAACTTCCCCACGCGCCACCCGCTCTTCTGCGGCAACTACCCCGTCTCCAAGGACTTCGAGAAGGTGACCGGCCTCAAGCCCGATCTGTTGTTCCTGGTCGGCTGCCAGGGCGTGCACGGCAGCGTGCAGGAGCCGGCGATCATGCAGATCGGCCCCAACCCGCTGCTGATGGGCCGCCACTACCCGCTCGACGTCGCCGTGCAATGCGACGTGCGCGACACGCTGCGAGGCCTGACCGAGACGCTGCTCGCGCTCGAGCGCGGCGGGCGGCGGGGCCCGTCAGCGCGCCAAGGTGCGGGCGTTCGCGGCGCTCCTGATCGAGCGCGAGGAGAACCTGGTGCGCGAGCACCAGAACGACCCGCTCGACGCACCCGAGCGTGCTGGAGGCGCACCTGGCCAGCCTCCTGCCCAAGAACGCGGTGATGGTGCAGGAAAGCTCGACCGCGCGCACCGCCCTGATGTCGTTCGGCGAGGGGGGCATGGCGTGGACGCGCAGCGGCGGCGGCTCGCTCGGCTTCGGCGTGGGCGCGGCCATCGGCGCCAAGATCGCCGTGGGGCGCGACCGGCCGGTGGTGTTGAACCTCGGCGACGGTGCCCTCGGCTACAGCGCGATCGGCTTCTGGACGATGGCCCGCTACAACACCGCGATCCTCACCGTCGTGTCCGCCAACGACAGCTACCAGATCGTCCGTCACAACTGGGCCAAGGACATGCCGGACGCCAAGATGATCCACACCGGCAAGTATCCCGGCCTGTGGCTCGAGCGATCCCGCCGTCGACTACGTCGGCCTCGCCCGGGCGCAGGGCGTGGAGGGTGAGCGCGTGAATACCGTCAAGGAGCTGGAGCCGGCGCTGCGGCGCGGTCTGGACATCACCACCCGCGGCAACCGGCCGTACGTGGTCGAGGTCGCGGTGGCCCGCGAGGGCATCGGGGCCGACTCGACCTGGTTCCAGGACTGGAAGCTGTGAGCGGCGCGCCGGTCGCTTGACCTCGCCCCGGCACGTCATCGTCTGCGGCGCTGGCGTCATGGGCGCCGCGGTCGCGTACTTCCTGGCCCGGCGGGGCGTCGCCATCACGGTGATCGAGCGCTCGGGGGTGGCGTGCGCGGCCTCCGGCAAGTCGGGCGGCTTCCTCGCGCTCGACTGGTGCGACGGCTCGCCGCTCGGTCCGCTGGCCCGCGCCAGCTTCGCGCTCCACGCCGAGCTGGCTGCCAAGATCCCGATCGACTACGGCTACCGGCGGATGGACACCTTCATGCTGGCGGCGCGCGAGCAGGGCCGCCCGCGCGGCGGGCATCGGGTGGCGGCGCCGGGCTGGCTCGACGGCGACGGGGTCGTGACCGCCACCCTCGGCTCGACCGAGACCACCGCCCAGGTCCACCCGGCGCGCTTCACGACGGCGCTGATCGAGGCAGCCGGCGCGCGCGTGCACCTCGGCGTCGTCGAGGCGATCGTGGAGCGCGCGGGGGTGGCGGGCGGCGTCCGCGTGGGCGGCGAGACGCTCGACGCCGACGCCGTGGTGGTGGCGATGGGCCCGTGGAGCAACTGCGTGGCCGGCGTGCGCCTGCCGCGGGTCCGCGGGCTCAAGGGCTACAGCGTCACGCTGGCCGGCGCCGAGGCGCCGGCCCACGCGCTCTTCGTCGACTACCGCACGGCCGACGGCCGCGCCCTGGAGCCGGAGATCTTCCCGCGCCCCGACGGCGACGTCTACGTGTGCGGGATGGCTGACCTGCAGCCGTTGCCGGACTCGCCGGAGGGCGTGCAGATCGACGATGCCGCCTGCGCGGTGCTGGCCGGCGCGGCCGGCCGCGTCTCGACCGCGCTGGCGGCGGCGACCATCACGCGGCGGCAGGCCTGCTACCGCCCCGTCACCGACGACAACCTGCCGTTGATCGGCCGGGTGCCGGGTCTGGCCGGCGCCTACGTGGCGACGGGCCACGGCCCGTGGGGGATGCTGAATGCGCCGGCCACCGGCCTGGCGCTGGCCGAGCTGATCACCGACGGCGCGCCCTCGCTCCTGGATCTCCGCGCGTTCGATCCGGCGCGCTGAGGAGACGACGTGATGGCCGACTTCGAAGCGGCGGTGCGTGGGTTCGCGGCACTCGATCATCAGGCGCTGTCGCAGCCGTGGCCGTGGCGCGACGGGCGGATGGACGTGCGCTACGCGCTGTACCGGACCCTCGAGGAAGCCCAGGAGGCGTATGCGCGGATGGCGGCCGTACCGCACCCCGAGCCCCGGCGCATCCTGGCCCTGGCCCAGCGCGCGCTCGGCGATCTGCGGGGCCTGCTGACGGCGCTGCCCGCCGACGCCCTCGACGCCGCCCCGCGGGCCGGGGAGTGGTCGATCCGGGCGACGCTGCACCATGTGCTCGTGGTCGAGCGCCGCTACGCGCTGCAGACGCGCTACGCGGTCGAGCGCACCGACGCCGATCCCATGCGCATCGCCGAGGAGCGGCTACCGTCGCCGGAGGCGATCGACGCCGGCGGCGACGTCGACACGCTGCTGGCGCGGCTGGCCGAGGCGCGAGCGGAGACCGACCGCGCACTCGGCGATCTGGCCCCGGCGGCGATGAGCCGGCCGACGCAGTGGGTGAAGGTCGACGTCGACGTCCGCTTCCGCCTCCATCGCTTCGCCTCCCACATCGTCGAGCACACCGTGCAATGCGAGACGACGCTGGAGGCGCTGGGCCTGGCCCCGACCGAGGGCCGACGGATCGTGCGGCGGGTCACCGCCGCGCTGGGCGAGCTGGAGGGACTGGGCGCGGCGGCGGCGGCGCGCGAGCTGGAGGTGCGCCTGGCCGATCGCTTGGCCTCGGTGCCGGCGCCACGGTAGAGTACCGACGATGCCGCCGGCCGAATCGCCCGCCATCGACTACAAGAGCCTCGTACGGGACGACCGCATCCACGCCTCGCTCTACACCGACCCGCGCATCTTCGACGAGGAGATGGCCCGGATCTTCCACGCGGGCTGGGTGTTCGTCGGGCACGACACCGAGATCCCGGGCCCGGGCGACTACGTCACGCGGTCGATCGGACGCGAGCCGGTCATCATGGTACGCGGCAAGGACGGCACGGTGGCCGTGCTGGTCAACCGCTGCATGCACCGGGGGACGATGCTGTGCCCGGCCGAGCGCGGCAGCGTGCGCACCTTCGCGTGCCCCTACCACGGCTGGACGTACGATCTCTCCGGCGCTCTGCTGGGCGTGCCCTATCCCGGCGGCTACGAGGCGTTCGACAAGAGCGCCCACGGACTGGCCCGCGCGCCCCGGGTGTCGAGCTACCGCGGCTTCGTCTTCGCGAGCCTCAGTCCGACCGGCCCCGCGCTGAGCGAGCACCTGGGCGCCGCCACCCGGCTGATCGATCGCTCGTGCGATCTCTCGCCGGCGGGGGAGGTCGCGCTGACGGCCGGCTGGGTCAAGCACCGCTGCGCGGCCAACTGGAAGATGCTGCCGGAGAACGACAGCGACGGCTATCACCTCGGGTTCGTGCACAGCGCGCTGTTCAGGTCGATCCGCACCCAGTACCAGCGCGTGGTCGGCGAGGAGCGGTCGATCAAGGCCGTGATCCGCGACTGGGGGCACGGGCACATCGAGATCGACTGGTCACCCGGCTACCAGGCGCCCTTCGAGTGGCTCGGCAACGCCTCCGGCCCCGCCGTGGATGCCTACGTGGCGGCGCTGGAGCGGCGCGACGGGCCGGAGGTCACGCGCCGGCGCATCATGGAGGGGCCGGCCCACGCGCTCATCTTCCCGAACCTGTTCCTGGGCGAGACGAACATCGCCATCGTGGAGCCGGTGAGCGTGGGCGAGTGCGTGCACTGGCACACGCCGATGTTCCTGGTGGGCGTGCCGGAGCTCAACGGCCGCCTGCTTCGCATGGCCGAGGCGGGTATGGGCCCGGCCTCGTTCCTGATGCCCGAGGACCTGATCGTCGCCAGCCGCAACCAGGCCGGCCTGCACGCCCGAAGCGTCGAGTGGCTGCTGCTGGCCCGGGGCCTGAACCGCGAGTACGTCGATGCCGAGGGGCGCGTCGTCTCCCACGTCACCGACGAGACGACCAATCGCGCGCTGTGGCATCACTACCGCGCGGTGATGACCGAAGCGTAGTCGCGTTCGCCCTCCGCATGGTCTCCGACGCCGACCGCGCGGCCGCCACGGACTTCCTGTACCGGGAGGCGCGGCTGGCCGACGAGGCGCGCTACGCCGAGTGGCTGGCGCTGTGGACGGACGACGGCGTGTACTGGGTGCCGGCCACCACCGATGCCGCCGCCTCGCCGGAGACGCACCTCTCGCACATCTACGACAACCGGGCCCGCCTCGACACGCGCATCAAGCTCCTGCAGACCGGCTACCGCTATAGCCAGGAGCCGGCCTCGCTGATGCGCCGGCTCATCTCCAACGTCGAGGTGACGGCAGCCGACGGCGGCGAGATCGCGGTCGAGTCGAACTTCATTCTCGGCGAGCTGTCGATCCAGTCGAAGCACGAGATGCACTGGTGGGTGGGGCGCACCACGCATCGCCTGCGCCGGGTGGATGGGGAGCTGCGCATGGCCGCCAAGAAGGTCGTGCTGGTGAACGCCGCCGAGCCGCTGCCGAACCTGTCGTTCCTGATCTGACGCGGCCAGTCGCCCACGGGCGTGTGTCTCGATCTCCGGACATTGTCGCCGACCTCGCCCACGGTTACTCTGAGCCCATGGGACAGGAACCGTTGACGGCACGCCGGTGGAAGCGCGCCGAGTACGCGCGGCTCGTCGAGCTGGGCGCGTTCGTGAGCGATCCCATCGAGCTCCTCGGCGGTGAGCTGATCGTCGCCGAGCCGCAGAGCCCCTATCATGCCTCCGCGATCCAGCGGGTCGACTACGCGCTTCGCTCGGTGCTGCCCCCAGGCTGGCTCGTGCGTGTGCAATCGCCGGTCTCGCTCGACGACGAGTCCGAGCCCGAGCCGGATCTCGCAGTCGTGCCCGGCCATCCGGGCGACTACCCTGACGCGCACCCGGCCCGCCCCGCGCTCGTGATCGAGGTGGCCGACTCGAGCCTGGGCTTCGACCGTCGCGACAAGGGCAGCCTGTACGCCCGGGCCCGCCTTGCGGACTACTGGATCGTGAACCTCGTCGATCGCGTCGTAGAGGTCTACCGGAACCCGGCTCGAGCGGCATGGGCCCCGCACGGCTGGGCATACCAGACGGTCGCCACGCTGACGCCACCGGCGGTCGTCGTCCCCCTGGGGCTCACCGGCGTTCAGATCGCCGTCGCGGACCTGCTGCCGTAGCACCGTCCTCGGCCGGCACCAGGGCCTCGGGCCCGTGGCCGATCAGATCGACGCGGCCGGCCTCGCGCAGCGCCTCGCGGGCCAGCGGCCACTGCTCGGGGCTCCAGTAGAGCAGCAGCGCCTTCTGCAGCTTCTTCTCGCGCAGGCCGTTGGCCGTGTACACCGGCTGCATCGTGAGCGGATCGATGCCCGTGTGGTACATGCAGGTGGCCATCGACATCGGCGTGGGGATGAAGTCCTGCACCTGCCGCGGCCGCCTGCCCGTTCTTCTTGAGCCACAGCGCCAGCTCCACCATGTCCTCCAGCGTCGAGCCCGGGTGGCCGCTGATGAAGTAGGGGATGTCGTACTGCTCCTTGCCGGCGTCCTTGCTGGCGCACGCGAACATCTGCTGGAAGCGCTCGTAGCTCTCGATGCCCGGGCTTCTTCATCTTCTCCAGCACGCGCGGGGCTCACGTGCTCGGGCGCCACCGAGAGCTGGCCGCCGACGTGGTGCGCGGCCAGCTCCTCGACGTACTCGGGCGAGCGCTCGGCCAGGTCGTAGCGCACGCCGCTGGCGATGAAGACGTGCTTGACGCCCGTCCTCCTTGCGCACCTTCTGCATCAGGTCGATCAGCGGCCCGTGGTCGGTCCGGAGGTTCTCGCAGACGCCCGGGATGCACGCACGACAGCCGGCGGCACTTCGACTCGATGTCCGGGCTCTTGCAGCGCCAGCTTGTACATGTTGGCGGTGGGGCCGCCGAGGTCGGTGATGGTGCCGCGGAAGTCGCCCATGGCGGCGGAGCGCGCGGATCTCGCGCAGCACGCTCTCGGCCGAGCGGTTCTGGATGACCCGGCCCTCGTGCTCGGTGATCGAGCAGAAGGTGCAGCCGCCGAAGCAGCCGCGCATGAGCACGAGCGAGTGCTTGACCGTCTCGTAGCCGGGGATCCCCTCCGTGTACATCGGGTGCGGCACCCGGGCGAACGGCAGGTCGTACAGCTCGTCCATGGCGATGGCGCCGCCGCCGCTGCCGGCGCCGTCCTCCAGCGGGAACGCCGGAGGGTTGAAGTAGACGCCGCGCTGGCCGTGGCGCTGGGCCAGCGGGCGCGCGTTGCCGGGGTTGGTCTCGAGCTGGAACGCGCGCGACATGAGCGCGAAGGCGCGCTTGTCGGCGACGACCTGCTCGTAGGACGGCAGCACCACCGTCTTGCGGTCGGCGACCATGCGGGCCGGATCCGCCTCGTGGCGCTTCATCTCCGCGTCGTTGACGATGAACGCGGTGCCGCGCACGTCGCGGATCTGCTCGATGCGCTCGCCGCGCTGCAGCCGATCGGCCACCTCCCACACGGGCCGCTCGCCCATGCCGAACACGAGCAGGTCGGCCTTGGCGTCGAGCAGGATCGAGCGGCGGACGGTGTCGCTCCAGTAGTCGTAGTGGGCGATGCGGCGCAGCGAGGCCTCGATGCCGCCCAGCACGATCGGCACCTCGGGGAAGGCCTCGCGGCAGCGCTGGGCGTAGACGATGGTGGCCCGATCGGGCCGGCAGCCGGTGCGGCCGCCCGGGCTGTACTGGTCCTCCGAGCGGTTCTTCTTCTGCGCGGTGAGCCGGTTGAGCATCGAGTCCAGGTTGCCGGCCGAGACACCGAAGAACAGGCGCGGCCGGCCGAGCGCACGGAACGGCTCGGCGCTGCGCCAGTCGGGCTGGGCGATGATGCCGACCTTGAAGCCGCGCCCTTCGAGGAAGCGCGCGATCAGCGACCGGGCCGAACGCCGGGTGATCGACGTAGGCGTCGCCGGAGACGATGACGATGTCGAGCTGCGACCACCCCCGCGCGTCGAGATCGGCCCGGGTGGTGGGAAGAAAGCGCGGTTGGAGCGCCATGTGGCGGCTCCCTACCTGACGCGGAATCGAGGCGCGCCACGGCTTCGCCGGGGCGTGCCGAGCGATTGGGGGGTATGGGGGGCCATATCGGGGCACCCCACCTCTAATTAACCCGGCGCGTACGGCCGGCCCAGTACGGCTCGCGCAGCTTGAACTTCTGCAGCTTCCCGGTCGCCGTGCGGTCCAGCGAGCTGCGCAGGTCGATCGAGGTCGGGCACTTGTAGTGGGCCATGCGACCGCGGCAGTGCTCGATGAGGTCGCGCTCGGTGGCGGTGGCCCCGGGCCGCAGCACGACCAGCGCCTTGATCGTCTCGCCCCACTTCTCGTCGGGCACCCCGATCACCGCGACCTCGGCCACGGCCGCGTGCTGGAACAGGCAGTCCTCGACCTCGATCGACGAGACGTTCTCGCCGCCGGTGATGATGACGTCCTTCTTGCGGTCGCTGATGACCACGTAGGCCTCGTCGCGATAGCCGCCGTCGCCGGTGTGGAACCACCCGTCGGCGATGGCCTTGGCCGTCTCCTCCGGCTGCTCCCAGTACCCCTCGAAGACGTGGTTGGAGCGCGCCAGCACCTCGCCCTCGCCGTCGACCTGGATGCGGACGCCGATGGCCGGCACGCCCGCCCGCGACAGCCGCCGCGAGCGCTCGCCGGCGTCGAGCCCGTCCCACTCCGCCGGGGCCCGGTTGATCGTCAGCAATGGCGCCGTCTCGGTGAGCCCGTAGATCTGGATGAACTCCCAGCCCAGCTCGGTCTCGACCCGCTCGATGGTCTTGGAGGGTGGCGGCGCCCCGGCCACGACCACGCGGACGCGGCCTCGCCCGGGTATGGCCACGCGCTGCTCGCGCCGGGCGGCCGCGGCATCGAGCGCGGCGGCGACGACGGCGGGGGCGCAGTTGAGGATGGTCACGCCCTCGGCCTCGATGCGGCGCAGGATCTCCTCGCCGTCGATCTTGCGGATGACGACCTGGCGCACGCCCATGCCGGTCACCGCGTACGGCATGCCCCAGCCGTTGCAGTGGAAGGTGGGCAGCGTGTGCAGGTACACGTCGCGGTCGTTCAGGGCCAGGTGCCAGCCGAAGGTCACCGCGTTGAGCCAGCAGTTGCGGTGGGTGAGCTGCACGCCCTTGGGCCGGGCGGTGGTGCCGGAGGTGTAGTTGATCGACGCCGTCGCGTTCTCGTCGGCCACACGCAGCTTCGGCGTCGCGCCCGGCCGCAGGAAGAGCTGGGGGTCGGTGGCGGTGCCGAGCACGATCCGGTGCTTGACGGGGATGTCGCGCAGCGGCGCGTCGAGCTCGGGATCGACCAGCAGCACCGAGGCGCCGGAGTGCTCGAGGATGTAGCGGATCTCGACGGCGTTGAGCCGGAAGTTGACCGGGACCAGGATGCGGCCGTAGCCGCTGACCCCGAACAGGCTGACCAGAAAGCGCGCGGCGTTGGGGGAGACGATGGCCACGCGCTCGTCGGCGCCGACACCGAGGTCGTCGAGGGCGCCGGCCAGGCTGCGGGCCATGGCCCCGAACTGCGCGTAGGTGAAGCGGCCGAGGCCGCCGCCGGGCGGGCTGGGCTCATCGACGACCGCCACCCGGTCGCCGTACACGGTCTCGGCCCGCTCGAGGAAATCGCCCAGGGTGAGGGGAACGATCATGGGGCGAGAGTAGAACGCGGCTGCCGGTTGCGCAACCTGCCGTCCGGACGCTCGCTACTCCGCGTGCACGGGCGGCGGCGCCGCCTCCTCCGCCTCCGAGCGGGTCGCGGGCGCGATGCGCACGCGGCTCAGCATCGGCAGCAGGACGAGCGAACCGCAGAAGAGCAGGAAGAGCACCCAGAAGTCATCCGCGAAGGCGAGGAGCTGGGCCTGCCGGGTCACCTCCTGGTAGAGCATGCTCACCGCGCGCCGCTCGGCCGTGAAGCTGTCGGCGCCCTGGGCCATGAAGTGGGTGGCCCAGCCGTGGAGCCGCTCGGTCGTCTCCGTATCCCACCGGTCGATGTGGCCCACGAGCGTGCTCTGGTGGGTCTGGCTGCGCCGGGCCAGCAGGGTGGTGAGGAGCGCGACCCCGATGGCGCCGCCGAGGTTGCGGACCACGTTCAGCAGGACGGTGGCGTTGCCCATCTTCTCGCGGGAGATCGTCGCCAGCGCCACCGTGTTGAGGGGGACGAAGATGAAGCCGATCCCCACGCCCTGGACGAGCCGCGGCCACGCCAGCGCCCAGTAGTCGGCGCCCAGCGTGATCGTCGACATCTCGTACGTCGCGTAGGCGTTGAGCAGGCAGCCCAGCGCCAGCAGCCAGCGCTGGTCCATCCGCGTGATGAGCCGGCCGGCGGCGATGAGCGAGAGCAGGTTGCCGACGCCTCCCGGCGCCAGCACGAGCCCCGAGGTCCACGCGTCGTAGCCGAGCACCTTCTGGGTGAAGAGGGCCAGGAGCACCATGCTCGAGAAGAAGCCGATCATGACGGTGAGCATGATGATGCTGCCCGCCGCGAAGTTGCGGTCGGTGTAGGCGCTCAGGTCGAGGATCGGCTCGTCGGCGGTCAGCTCGCGGACCACGAAGGCGACGAGGGCGAGCACGGCCAGGACGGCGAGGGCGAGGATGAACGAGGAGTGGAACCACTCGTTGCGCTCGCCCTGGTCCAGAAAGAGCTGGAACGACAGGAAGCCGACGGCCATGAGCACGAGACCGATCGCGTCGATGCGGCCCGGCTTCTTCAGGTACCAGGGGTCGAAGAGCACGGCGCCGGCGACGAGGAAGCCGACCACGCCGATGGGCAGGTTGATGTAGAAGATCCACCGCCACGACCAGTTGTCGGAGATCCAGCCGCCCAGGGTGGGGCCGAAGATCGGCGCCATCATGATGCCCACGCCCCACGCCGCCATGGCCATGCCCCGCTGCCGGAGCGGGAAGATCTCCCACATGATCGCCTGGGCCAGCGGCATGAGCGGACCGCCGCCGAGGCCCTGCAGGAAGCGGGCGAGCAGGAGCGTCTCGATGTTGGGGGCGAGCCCGCAGAGGATGGAGGCCAGCGTGAACATGACCGTGCACGTGAGGAAGAGCCGCTTGCGCCCCAGCACGCTGGCCAGCCATCCGGTGGCGGGCAGGATGATGGCGTTGGCGGCGAGGTAGGAGGTGAGCACCCACGAGACCTCGTCGACGGCGGCCGACAGCGAGCCCTGGATGTGCGGCAGCGCCACGTTGGTCACGGTGACGTCGAGCACCTGCATGACGGTGACGAGCATCACGGCGCCGGTGATCGTCCACTTCCGGGTCGCGCTGAGCGGCTCGTCGTCGGCGGGGGCGGTCGTGGAGCCCAGGCGGAGGCGCCAGGGAACGGTCAGGGCCACGCGAGCCAGTATAGGCCACGCGCCGGCGGAGGCTCGGTAGCGGCTACACGCCGAGGTAGTACTTCTTGACCAGCTCGTTCTCGCGCAGCTCGCGCGTGCTGCGGCCCTCGAACTCGATCTTGCCGTGCACGATGATGTAGCCGCGATCGGCGATCTTCGTGGCCTGGTTGAAGTTCTGCTCGGCCATCAGCACGGTGAGGTGGTACTGCTCCTTCAGCTCCTTGATCTTGGCGATCACCCGGCTCACGAGGATGGGCGCCAACCCCACCGACGGCTCGTCGACGAGCAAGATCTTCGGCGCCGACATGAGCGCGCGGGCGATGGCCAGCATCTGCTGCTCGCCGCCGCTCATGCTGCCGGCCAGCTGCCGCCGGCGACCGCGCAGGACCGGGAACGCCTCGAAGCAGAAGGCCAGGTTGCGGTCGATGCCGGCTCGGGCTTCGGCGCGGTAGGCGCCCAGCAGCAGGTTCTCCTCGACGGTGAGCTTGGGGAAGAGCCGGCGCCCCTCGGGCACCAGCGCGATGCCCATGCCCACGATCTCCTCGGTGGACTTGCGGGTGAGGTCGACGCGAGCGCCGTCGGTCTCCAGGAAGATCTCGCCGGCCTGCAGCGGCACGATACCCATGACGCACTTGATGAGCGTGCTCTTGCCGTTGCCGTTGGTGCCGAGCAGGGCCACCGTCTCGCCCTCGCGCACCTCCAGCGACACGCCGTGCAGCACGCGCACGTTGCCGTAGCCGGCGTCCACGGCGTTGACGACGAGCCTACTCGCCAAGGTAGGCCTTCTCCACGGCCGGGTTGCGCACGACCTCGTCGGGCGTCCCCTCGGCGATGCGCTCGCCGGCATCGAGCACCACGATGCGCTCGGAGAAGCGCATCACCGCCCGCATGATGTGCTCGATCATGATGATCGTGATGCCCTTCTGGCTGAGCCGGAACAGGATGGCCAGGATGTCGTCCACCTCGGCGCTCGACAGGCCCGCCATGGCCTCGTCGGAGATCAGCAGCTTGGGCCGGGCCGCCATCGCCCGGGCCAGCTCCAGCTTGCGCATCTCGATCTGGGTGAGGCCGGCCGGGCGCAGGTCGGCCTTGGCCTCGAGGCCGATGTCCTTGAGGATCTCCGCCACCTCGGCCCCCTCGTGATGGGCCCGGGCGTGGCCGGCGTACTCCAGCGGAATGCCCAGGTTGTCGCGGACGGTCATGCTGGTGAACGGCTTGGGGATCTGGAAGCTGCGGGCGATGCCCAGGCGCGTGCGCTGGTGGGCGGGCAGCCGGGTGATCTCGCGGCCGTCGAACAGGATGCGTCCCTCGTCGGCGTGGAGCGACCCCGAGATGCAGTTGATGAGCGTGGTCTTGCCGGAGCCGTTGGGCCCGATGAGCCCGAACCGCTCGCCCGCCTTCACGTCGAGCGTCACCCGGTTGAGCGCGGTGAAGCCGCCGAAGCGCTTGACGACGGCCTGGACCTCGAGCAGGGCGGCGGCCATCAGCGGCCCCGCAGCCGGCGCACGAGGCCGAGGATGCCCTCGGGGGCGACGACGACGAAGGTGACGAGCACGACGCCCACGATCAGCAAGTTCAGCTCGGAGGAGATCGTCACCGTGGCCAGCTGCTGGGCGGTGCCGAGCAGCACGGCCCCCAGGACCGGCCCCACCCAGCTCGTGGTGCCGCCGATCATGGGCATGGCGAGCGCGTTCACCGCGTAGTCGAGAGCGAAGGCGGAGTTGGGCTCGACGAACGTCACGTAGTAGGGGAAGGGCGCTCCGGCCACGCCCAGGAAGAAGCCGCTGACCGTGGTGGCGAAGAGCTTGAGGCGCAGGGTGGGCACCCCCATGCACTCGGCCGCCTCCTCGTTGTCCCGGAGGGCGGCCAGGCCCCGGCCGATCCACGAGCGCTCGATGAACCGCGCCACCAGCACTGCCACCACGGCCAGGCCCACCATCACCGTGAACAGGAAGGTGACGTAGCTGCCGAACGGCGGCCCGCTCGGCCGGAGGACGCTGAGCCCGCGGGAGCCGCCGACGTACTCCCAGTTGATGATGATCGTCTGCAGGACGACCGACAGCGCCAGCGTGGCGATGGAGAAGAAGGTGCCGCGCAGGCGGAGCGTGAGATAGCCGATGCCGAGACCGAGCAGCGCGGCCACCAGCCCGCCGGCCAGGATCAGCACCGGCAGCGGCGCCTGCACCGAGCGGATGAGGAAGACGGCGGTGTAGGCGCCCATGGCGAAGAAGGCCGGGGTGCCGAAGTTCACGTAGCCGGCGTACCCCCCGAGGATGTTCCAGGCGGTGGCGAGCACCACGTATTGAAGAATGACGTAGCCGGCGAAGTAGACATAGGGATTCACGCGCATCTGGGCCAGCGAGATGCCGGCCGCGATCACGGCCACGCCGATCACCAGCGCGGGGGCGGTGCGCTGCATCTAGCGGCCGAACAGTCCGGCCGGCCGCACGGCCAGGGCCAGCAACAGGACGCCGAAGGAGACGGCCAGCGACCACGAGGGGCCGAAGAAGGTCGACATCAGGCTCTCTACGACGCCCAGGATGACGGCGGCCAGCAGGGTGCCGCCGATGCTGCCCATGCCGCCCAGGACCGTGATGGCGAACATGCGGCCGATGTAGTCACGATCCGTCGACGGCACCACCGGCGCGATGCTGATCAGCAGCGCGCCGGCCAGGCTGGCCGCCGCGATGCCGATGCCGAACGCGATGGTCTTGATCTGCACGGGATTGGCGCCCATCAGCCGCAGCGCCCCCTGGTCCTGGGAGACGGCCATGATGGCCCGCCCGTAGAACGTGCGACCCAGGAACAGGTACAGCGCCAGCGTCATGGCGATGCCGACCACGCACGGCACCAGGTAGCGGTAGGCGATGCCGACGCCGCCGAACTCGATCGACTTGCCGATGTAGGGGGCCTGCACCAGCCGGTAGTCGACGCCGAACTTCAGGCTGAGGCTGACCTCCATGATGAACAGGATGCCGAAGAAGAAGACGAGCCCCCGCAACGCCTCGTCTCCGCGCCGCTCGAAGGCCGAGTAGTAGACGCGATAGACGGCGGCGCCCAGCCCGTAGAAGACCGGCGTGAAGAGGAGGCCGACCAGGATCGGGTCGGTGCCGTAGGCGTTGTTGACCACGTACGTCGCATAGGCGCCGAGGATGACGAAGGCCGGCTGCGCGATGTTGGCGATGTCGAGCAGGCCGAAGATCAGCGACACGCCGAGGCTGACGGCGGCGTAGAAGCCGCCGAGCAGCAGGCCGGCGACGACCGCGTTGGCGAGCAGATCCCAGGAGAACACGCGCTAGCGAGGCTCGTGGACCGCGAGGCGAGGTCGGCGGTCCACGAGGCTCATCGATCTCTTTCTCGGCTTGTCGTTCTTAGTTCTTGGCGGCGGAGTAAGGGTAGATGATGTTGCCGGATTTCAACTCGTCGGGATACAGGACGACTTTCTTGCCGGGGCCGCGGAACTGATCGATGCCGGTGCCCTGCACCTTCTGGTACTGGACCATGAGCGTGCGGCCCTTGGCCCACTCGCCGTTCTTGCCGAACTTCACCTTGCCGACGATCGTGTTGAACTCGGTGGCCCGGATGTAGTCGGCGATCTTCTGCTGGTCGAGGCCCTTGGTGCCCTCGATGGCCTGGGCGAGGACCTGGCCGACGGCGTACGAGTAGGGCGGCAGGTAGTAGCCGAGCGGGTCGACACCGGCCTTCTCGGCGCGGCTCTGATACTCCTTCAGGAACTCCTTCACGCCGGCGATGGACAGCATCGTGGGCTCGGGGGCCCAGAAGTCGTAGTTCACGATGCCGTTGAGGGCCGGGCCCATGCTGGTCATCACGCTGGTGAACTGCAGCCCCACCATGCCGCCGCCGATGAGCTTGGGCTGCAGGCCGACCTCCTGCACCGCCCGCAGCATGCCGACCGAGTCGGGCGGGTAGGACGCGATGAAGACGACGTCGGGGTTGGTGGCCTTGATGGCGCGCACGATGGGCGTGTAGTCCACGGTGCTGGGCGGGTACGTCTTGTCGTAGACGGTCTTGAACCCGAACTTCTTGATGAGCTCACGGGCGCCCACCAGGGCGTTCTGCGGATACTCGGCGTCGGCCCCGACGATGGCCACCGTCTGCGGCTTGGGGGTCTGCTTGGCGGCCAGCTCGAAGAAGCCGATGGCGGTGCTGGTCTGCGGATCGGGCCCGGCCGGCTGGATCTGGAAGTAGTTCGGGTACTGGTACTTCTCGTTGTTGGCCAGGCCGAACATGCCGATGAGCGTCAGCTTGCGCTCGATGGCGATGGGCAGCAGCGGCGCGATCAGGTTGGTGCCGTAGCCGGAGATGACGAGGTCGACCTTGTCGACGTCGAGTAGCTTGGTGTAGATGCCGGGCACGGTGGCCGGGTTGGTCTGGTCGTCGTAGAAGACCAGCTGCACTTGCCGGCCGAGCAGGCCGCCCTTCTTGTTGATGTCGTCCTGCCAGATCTGCAGCGCCAGCAGCGCCGGCTTGCCGTTGGCGGAGAGACCGCCGGTCATGGCCATGCCGAAGCCGATCTTCAGCGGGCCCTGCGCCCGGGCGACGAACGGCATGGTGGCCGCCAACAGGATGGTCAGAACCAGGGCGGCGACGAGGGCCACCAGGCGGATCGACGGCGTGCGCTTCATACGACCTCTCTCTCTGCGCGCCTTTGCGCGCGGGCACTCGGCGCCCAAACCTGCCCCGCCGGCTCCAAGTTGTCAAGGCTGGATGCGGTATGATGCGCCCGTGCTGCCCCTGGACGGCGTGCGGGTCCTCGAGCTCGGCCACATCATCGCCGGCCCCTCGGCGGGGCTGCTGCTCGCCGACCTCGGCGCCGACGTCATCAAGGTGGAGCGGCCGGGCGAGGGCGACCAGACCCGCGGCATGCCGGCCGGTAACGGCGCCAACTTCCACTTCCTGAACCGCAACAAGCGCAGCATCACCATCGATCTCAAGGGCTCGCCCGAGGGCCGCGGGCTGTTCCTGCGCCTGGCCAAGGGCTCCGACGTCGTCATCGACAACTTCGCCTACGGGGCGGTGGAGGGGCTCGGCCTCGGCTACGACGTCCTGGCGGCTCAGAACCCCGGCATCATCTATCTGGCGCTCAAGGGCTTCCTGCCGGGGCCCCACGAGGCGCGGCCGTTCCTGGACGAGCTGGCCCAGATGTCGGCGGGGCTGGCGTTCATGACCGGGCCCCGCGGCCAGCCGATGCGTGCCGGCGCCTCCATCATCGACGTGGGCGCCGCGGCGTACGGCGTCGTCGCCGTGCTCGCCGCGCTCCACCAGCGCGCCCAGACGGGGAAGGGCCAGAAGATCACCTCGGGACTCTTCGAGACGACGGTGTTCTGGGTGGCGCAGTGGCTGGCCAACTACGGCGCCACCGGCGAGCCGTCGGTGCCGCTGGCCGAGCTCCGTCAGGGCACGCGGATGGGCTGGGGCATCTACCAGCTCTTCACCGCCGCCGACGGCGAGGAGGTCTTCGTCGGCATCACGTCCAATGCGCACTGGGAGCGCTTCTGCACCGAGTTCGGGCTGGCCGACCTGCTGACCGACGAGCGCCTGGACGACAACCGCAAGCGCGTAGCCGCCCGCGGCTGGCTGCCGGCGCGCATCGCCGAGGAGATGGTGAAGTATCCGAGCGCCGAGCTGGCCGAGCGGCTGGAGCGCGTGCGCATCCCGTACGCGCCGCTGCGCCGCCCCGACCAGCTCGTGGACGACCCGCATCTGAATGCCTCCGACCAGTGGATGGCCACGCCGCTGCCCGGTCGCCCGCCCGCCAAGTTGCCGAAGATGCCGGTGCGCAGCACGGCCTTCGAGTTCAGCCTGCGCCGCCCGGCCCCGCAGCTCGGCGAGCACACGCGCGAAGTGCTGGCGGAGTTTGGAGTGCCCAAGGACGAGATCGACGCGCTGGCGTCACGGAGGGTGATCGGATGAGCGACCTGCCGAAGTCCGTCAAGCTCAAGGAAGTGGGGCCGCGCGAGGGCTTCCAGTTCGAGAAGGGCGGGATCAGCCTGGCCGACAAGATCTCGCTGGTCGACGCGCTGTCCGACACTGGCGTGAAGACGATCGAGTTCACCTCGTTCGTCAGCCCCAAGTGGGTGCCGACGATGGCCGACGCCGACCAGATGGTGGCCGGCATCAAGCGCACGCCCGGCGTGGCCTACGAGGCGATCTGGCTCAACGAGGCGGGGCTGGAGCGGGCGGCCAAGCACCGTGACTCGCTGGCCCTGCGTCCGATGTTCAGCGTGGCCGGCACCGACACCTTCATGCGCAAGAACACCAACCGCAGCGTCGACGAGCGCCTGGAGGAGCTGCCGGGCTGGGCCGAGCGCTACCAGAAGCTCGGCATGGACTGGCTGGACGTGGGCGTGATGGCGGCCTTCGGCTGCAACTACGAGGGCGACGTCGAGCCCAAGCACGTCGTGACCGTGCTGCAGAAGGTCGAGCAGAAGGCCAACGCGTGCGGCTCCCGCCTGGGCGGCATCAGCCTGGCCGACACGATGGGCTGGGCCAACCCGCTGCAGATCAAGCGCCTGGTCGGCACCGTCCGCGACCGCTGGCCGAGCACCCCGATCAAGCTGCACCTGCACGACACCCGCGCCCTCGCGGTCGCCAACGTCCTCGCCGCCATGGAGGTGGGCATCGACTACTTCGACACCGCCGTGGCCGGCATGGGCGGCTGCCCGTTCGCCGCCCACAAGGGCGCGGCCGGGAACGTGACCACGGAGGACGTGGTGTTCCTGTGCCAGGAGCTGGGCGTGGAGACGGGGATCGATCTGGACAAGATGATCGAGGCCGGGCAGCTCGCCGAACGCGTGGTCGGGCATCCGCTGCCGGGCAAGCTGAAGTCGGGCGGGAATCTGCAGACGTACCGGGCGCGGGCGCGAGCGGGCGCGGCGGCCTGACGCGTCGTTGCGTGGTCGCGGGCGCGGACGTTACGCCGACGCCGCCATCGCCCCGCCGTCGGCCACGATGTGGGCGCCCGAGATGAAGCTCGCGTCGTCGGAGGCCAGGAACAGCGCGCAGCGTGCGATGTCCTCCGGCTCGCCCACGCGCCCCAGCGGGATGCCGCGTCCTTCCTTCGACGCCTGCTCCACCCGCGGCACGATGTCCGCCGTCAGCCGCGTGCGGATCGTGCCCGGGCAGATCGCGTTCACGCGGATCCCGTCGCGCCCGTAGCTCGCCGCCATCGCGTGGGTGAGGCCGAGCACGGCGCCCTTGGAGGCCGCGTAGGCATGGGACGGGCGCTCGGTCGAGCCACGGAACGCCGACACCGAGGAGATGTTCACGATCGCCCCGCCGCCGGCCTGGCGCATCACCGGCACCGCCGCCCGGCTGACCAGGTACATCGCCCGCACGTTGACGTCCTGGGCCAGGTCCCAGTGCTCGAGGGTGATGGTCTCCACGGTCCCGCCCACGACCATCGTCCCCACGCCCGCGTTGTTCAACAGCACGTCCACCCGCCCGAAGGCCCGGACCGCGCCGGCCACCACGGCCGCGCAGTCCTCCGGGCGGGCCAGATCGGCCACGATGGCGGTGGCCTCGCCGCCGGCCGCGCGCACGTCCGTTACCGTCCGCGCCAGCTCCGGCTCGCGCGCGTCGGCCAGCGCCACCCGGGCGCCGGCCTGGACGAACAGCAGGGCACTGGCCCGGCCGATGCCGGTCGCCGCGCCCGTGATGATGGCCACCTTGCCCCGCAGCACCCCGCTCTCCGCGATCCCCATGACCTGGCCCCCTGGCGCGTCTATACTGGCGCCGGGCGATAGGGTATACGCCATCAGCCGAAAACGCCGCGGGGCGGCACGGAGGGCACGGTCATGATCCAGGCGCGCAAGCTCGGCCACGTGGTCCTGAAGGTCCGGGACGCCAGGAAGTCCAAGGAGTTCTACACCCGTGCGCTCGGCCTCAAGGTGGCCTACGAACAGACGGACTGGGGCGCGGTGTTCCTGAGCTGCGGCGACCAGCATCACGATCTGGCGCTGTTCCAGCTGGCGACCGGGGAGACGCCGGACGACAAGCAGCCGGGGCTGCATCACATGGCCTGGCAGCTCGGCAGCTTCGAGGAGCTGCAGGCGGCCCATCGCGAGCTGGGCGAGCTCGGCATCAAGGTGGACGCCACCATCGCGCACAACGTGACGCGCAGCATCTACTTCGCTGACCCCGACGGCAACCGCGTCGAGCTGTTCTGCGACATGGTCGAGCACGGCTTCGAGGCCATGCAGACGCTCGGCCCCCGGCGCGATCCGATGGACATCGAGACGGGCGAGGTCGTGAGCCGCTGACCCCACGGGGAGGATCCGTTCATGAGTGACGCCAAGCAGCTCTTCAGCGTGAGCCGGGCCGAAGACGCCGTCTACCAGACCGGGCTGCGCAGCTTCATGGAGTACCGCGACCTCGGCATCGCCAACGCCACCCACGGGCAGTTCCGGGCCCACATCGTCCGCATCAAGAAGGACGGGCCGGGCTCCCACGACCTGCACACCACCGGGCTGCACCAGCACCAGTGCGACTTCCAGATGTTCTACGTCCTCAAGGGCTGGATGAAGTTCGTCTACGAGGGGCAGGGCGAGCACACCTTCC
Source organism: uncultured Candidatus Rokubacteria bacterium (assembly GCA_963827505.1). GTDB lineage: Bacteria > Methylomirabilota > Methylomirabilia > Rokubacteriales > CSP1-6 > AR5. The sequence goes on from CAWHBD010000003.1 coordinate 2,245,459, forward strand.
GCGAGGGCGACTGCGTGCTGCAGCCGGCCGGCATCGTCCACAACGAGCTCACGTGCTCGGACGACGTCGAGATCCTCGAGATCTACTCGCCGGCCGTGCACGAGACACGGGTGGTCGACAGGATGCCGGAGGCAGTCACGGCGGCGCGTTGAGCGTCGAACCACCACGGGGCGACGGGCTGTTCCCGCTCGGGGCGTACGAGCGGGAGGACGAGTCGCCCGACGGCCGCTTCTACACGATGGTGCGCAAGGTCGTGCACATCGACGACGGCGCCATCGCCGCCCTGGCTCGTCTCTACGCCGAAGTGCTGCCGGCCGGCGGGCGGCTGCTCGACCTCATGAGCAGCTGGCGCAGCCACCTGCCGCCCGGCGACCGCGAGGTGATCGGCCTGGGGCTGAACGCCGAGGAGATGGCCGACAACCCCCAGCTGACGAAGTCGATCGTGCACGACCTCAACCGTGATCCGCGACTGCCGTTCGGTGACGGCGAGTTCGACGGCGCCATGTGCGCGGTCTCCATCCAGTACGTGACCCACCCGGTGATGCTCTTCCGGGAGCTGCACCGGGTGCTGCGGCCGGGGGCGGTGTTGGTGGTGTCGTTCTCCAACCGGTGCTTTCCCACCAAGGCGGTGGCCGTGTGGCTCGACTCCACCGACTCCCAGCACCGGATGCTGGTGCGCTCCTACTTCGAGGCGGCCGGCGGCTGGACCGAGGTGAAGGACGAGGACCGGTCACCGCTCGGCAACGGCGATCCGCTGCACGCGGTGTGGGGGCGCCGGTCGTGACGCGGCTGCTGTCGCCGGCCTCGGTCGCTCGGTATCAACGCGACGGCTTCTTCTTCCCCATCACCGTCCTGACCACGGCCGAGGCGGCCGAGTATCGCGGCCGGCTGGAGGCGGTGGAGGCCGAGCACGGCGGCGCCCTCACCGGCGAGCTCCGCCACAAGCCGCACCTGCTCTTCACGTGGCTGGCAGACCTCGTCCGCCGGCCGGCCATCCTGGACGCCGTCGAGGACGTCCTCGGCCCCGACTTGCTCGCGTGGAGCAGCAGCTTCTTCATCAAGAACGGGCGTGACGCCGCCTTCGTGTCGTGGCACCAGGACGCGACCTACTGGGGGCTGAGCGAGCCCGACGTGCTGACCGCGTGGGTGGCCTTCACCGAGGCCACCATCGAGAACGGCGCCATGCGGATGGTGCCCGGCTCCCACACCGATCAGCTCGCCCACCGTGACACGTTCGCCCCCGACAACCTGCTCTCGCGCGGTCAGGAGATCGAGGTCGAGGTGGACGAGACGCGCGGGGTGGACATCGTCCTGCGGGCCGGTGAGATGTCGCTGCACCACGTGCGGATGGTGCACGGCTCGCCACCCAACCGCTCGGATGACCGCCGGATCGGCTTCGCCATCCGCTATGTGGCCACCCACGTCAAACAGGTGGCCGGCGACGTCGACGGCGCCATGCTCGTGCGGGGCGTGGACGATCACCACCACTTCGTCCCCGAGCACCCGCCCGCCGCCGACCTGTCGCCGGCGGCGCGCGCCCACCACGCGGAGTCGGTGGCGCGGTCGGCGAAGATCCTCTATCGCGGCACCGGCGTCGACCGCTTCCGATAGGAGAGTCGCGCAATGCGCACGATCGACATCCACGCACACCTCGTTCCCCAGTCGCTGTGGCGGGCCATCGAGGCCGGCCGCGAGTGGCACGGCTACCGCCACCAGCCGGGCGAGGGCCTCGGGACGCTGCAGGGGGGCGGCAGGCGCACGGCGTTCAGCTCGCCCAAGGTGCGCTTCACCGTCGAGGAGCGGCTCCAGGACATGGACGCCCAGGGCGTCGACGTGCAGGTGGTCTCGATTCACACGCCGTTCTTCGGCCACCACCTCGACGGCGGCCAGGGGCTGGCCCTGGCCCGCGAGGTCAACGACGAGATCGCCGGCATGGTGCGCGCGCAGCCACGCCGCTTCGCCGGCCTCGCCACGCTGCCGGTGCAGGACGTCAAGGCGGCCATCGGTGAGCTGGAGCGCGCGGTCACCGTGCTCGGCCTCAAGGGCGCCGAGCTCGATACCCAGGTGAACGGCAAGCAGTGGGACGAGCCGGAGTTCCTGCCGTTCTTCAAGGCCGCCGAGCAGATGGGGGCCGTGCTGTTCTTCCATCCCCAGCCCCAGCACAACTTCCTCATGGAGCGCACGCCCCGCGATGGCCTCTTCAACAGCCTCGGCGTCATCCTGGACGACGCCATCGTCGTCGCCATCCTGATCGCGGGCGGCGTGATGGAGGCGTGCCCGGACCTGCGCGTGTGCATTGCTCACGGCGGCGGGCCGGCCTGCTACGCAATGGGACGGCTGGACCGCGGGTGGGCGAGCCGGCCGGAGGCGCGCCGCATCCCGAAGCCGCCCAGCGCGTACCAGCGCCGCCTCTACTACGACTCCGTCACCGGCAGCGAGGAGGCCCTGCGCTTCCTGCTCGATCAGGTCGGCGCCGACCGGGTCGTGCTCGGCAGCGACTGGCCGTTCGTGCCGTGGCATCCCTCGCCCGTCACCTGGGTGCAGGGGCTCAAGACGCTGACGTCGGAGGAGAAGGAGCGCATCCTCTGGCGCAACCTGGAAGCGCTGCTCGGGCTCCCGGCGTGACCCTGCGCGAGATCGCGTCCGGTGCCCCCGCGGTGGCGCTGGCGCTGATCGGCGGTGATCGGGCGCTGGCGATGCAGACCCAGGAGCGTCTCGCCGCCCACGGCGTCCTCGACCCGCCACCCGACGGCAGTTTCGGGCCGGTGTCGCTGTGGGCGATCGCGCAGTTCCTCCGCAAGGTGGGGCTGGCGGGGCAGACGACGCTCGACCGGGCGGCGGCCGGCGCGCTGCTGGCCGAGGAGCCGGCGTTTCCGCTGCGCGCGCCGGATTCGCTGGCCGGGCGCATCGTGCGGGCGCTGCAGGCGGCCGGCCACTGGATCACGCGCCACCCCGACTGCGTCAACATCGTGTACGTGGAGGGCATGGACGCCGACGGCAGCCCCAACACGGATGCTCCGAACGTGTTCAACGACCTGCGCCTGGTGCTGCGTGTGAGCCGGGTCGGCAACCCGAGCATCGAGGAGATCTGGGAGTCCACGACCGAGCCGGGCAAGCACTACACGCTCATCGAGAAGCTCGATCCGCGGGGAGCGGCCCGCATCGCCTTCGGGCAATACAAGGCGTGGTCGGTCGGTACCCACATGACGGGGCGGCCCAGCGCGCACGAGGCGCTCGTGCAGACGGCGCCCATTCGCGTGTTTCGCGACCTCAACGCGGACTTCGAGCGCACCGGTGATCAGCCGTTCGAGGGGCTGTTCGGCGTGAACCAGCACTGGGGATTCGACCTGCCCAAGACCGACATCGGACGCGCCAGCGCCGGCTGCCTCGTCGGCCGCACCAAGGCCGGCCATCGTGCCTTCATGACCCTGTGCAAGAGCGACCCCCGCTACGCGACGAACAACAGCTATCGATTCCTCACGGCGGTACTGCCCGCCACCGACGTGCCCACCGCCTGACGGCCGGCGGGGGGAAGACGGCGTCGAGCATCGGCGCGATCGCGATGGAGATGGCATGACCGCGATCCACGGCGAGCGGCTCACCTTCGGACAGCGCGACGGATCCGAAGTGCAGCTGCTCGTCTTCGGGACCGAGCTGTACGCACGCTACGAGACCGCCGACGGATACTCTGCCGTCTACGACGACGCTGGCGGCGTCTTCTGCTACGCACGGCTTGCCGACGGCGCGTTCGTCTCGCTCGGCGCGCCGGTGACGGGGCCGCCCCCGCCCGGCGCCGTCCGTCACGGTCAGGAGTCGGAGGCGGTGCGCCAGGCGAAGAGCGCCGCCGCGCACGCGCAGAAGTTCCCGTCCCAGCACTCGACCCCAGGAGGTGCCCCGTGAGCGCGATTCTCGGCGAGACCCTGACGTTCGGGCAGCGGAGCGGACCCGCGGTGCGGCTGGTCGTCCACGGCGACGAGTTCTACGCGCGGCACGAGACGGAGACGGGCTACACGACCGTGTACGACGAGGACCGCGGGCTGTTCTGCTACGCGGCCCTCGTCGGCGGGGCGTTCGTCTCCAGCGGCATGCCCATCTCGGTCGGGCCCCCGCCCGGGGTGCCACGCCACCTGCACGAGGCGCCGCCGGTGCGCCGGGCCAAGCGGCTCGCCCGGCGCCAGGCCGTGCGGCCGCGCTCGAGCGCGGGGCTGCTGGGCGGCACCAACCTGACGTTCGGCCGAAGCGGGGGCCTGCTGGAAGGGCGCCGGCTGAGCATCGGGACGGTGCGCGGCCTCACCATCCTGATCAACTTCCGCGACGTCGTCAGCACGGTCGGGCAGGCCGACGTGTCGGCGCTCCTGAACGACGCCAACTACACGCGGAATGGGAACTTCTGCTCGGCCCGCGAGTACTTCCGGCTCGTCTCCACCGGGAAGCTCGACTACACGAACGACGTCGTCGGACCACTGCGGCTCAGCCGCGACCGCGACTTCTACGTGAACAACCTGCTGGTGGAGGAGGCGCTCGACCTCGCCATCGCGGCCGGCGTCGACCTGAGGCGGTACGACTCCCGCGGCCAGGGCATCCTCGACGCGCTCAACATCATGTATGCGGGCCAGACGCAGTACATCAAGAACCTGTGGCCGCACAACGCCGAGATCAGCCTGCAGCGCGGCACCGTCCGCACCAACCTCTATCTGCTGACGAGCATGGGCCGCAGCGCCGACGAGCTGAGCATCGGGACCTTCTGCCACGAGAACGGCCATCTGCTGTGCCGGTTCCCGGACATGTACGACTACGGCGAGCGGGACGGCGACACCACCGAGAGCGCCGGCATCGGCGGCTACTGCCTGATGGGCTCGGGCAACCACCTGAACTTCGGCCGGACGCCGTCGCCGGTGTGCGGGTACCTGCGCGACCTGGCCGGCTGGTGCGACACCGTGATCACGCTGAATGAGCCGGGTGAGCACGAGGCGAAGCACGGCGACTACGCCACGCTGATGAAGATGCCGACCGACAAGCCCAACGAGTACTTCATCGTCGAGAACCGCTCGCAGCTCGGGCTGGACCAGGCGCTGCCCTCCAGCGGCCTGGCCGTGTACCACTGCGACATCCTCGGCTCCAACGAGCTGCAGCAGGGATCGGCGACGCGCCACTACCAGTGCGCCCTTCTGCAGGCCGACGGCCACCTGGACCTGGAACAGAACGTCAACCAGGGCGACGGCTCCGACCTGTTCGGTGCAGTGGCGGGGGTGGCGTTGTCGGCCGAGACCCGACCGTCCTCGCGCCGGTGGGACGGTGCCGATTCGAGCCTGATCATCTCCGGCGTCAGCGCGCCGGGGAGCTCGATCAAGTTCGCGGTCGGCGCCGAGGAGCCGGCCCCGACAACCGTCGTCCGCGGCGAGGCCACGCCGGCCCTGACCATTCCCGACAACGTCGCGGCGGGCGTCAGCAGCACGATTGCCATCGGGCCGGCCGGGACCGTCCGCGGCATCAAGGTCGGTGTCGACATCGCCCACACCTACATCGGCGATCTCGTCGTGGAGCTCACGAGCCCGAGCGGCCAGACGGCGACGCTGCACGACAAGGCCGGGGGCTCGAAGCACAACCTGACCGCCACCTTCGATTCGGGCGCCGTCGCCGGGCTGGCCGCGCTGGGCGGCCAGTCGGTGACGGGTACCTGGACCCTGCGGGTGCGCGACGTGGCCAGCCAGGACAGCGGCGTGATCAACCGGTGGACGCTGGAGATCGGCCTCGCCGCCGGCGCCCAGGCCACGCGCGCCGAGGCGACGCCCAACCTCAAGATCCCCGACAACAGCCCGACCGGCATCAGCAGCGTCATCGGGCTGGTGGGAGGGGGGACCGTGCGGCAGCTGAAGGTCGGTCTCGACATCACGCACACCTTCATCGGCGACCTCCGCGTCGAGCTCGTCTCGCCCACGGGGCGCCGCGCCATCCTGCATGGTCAGCTCGGCGGCGCCGCCAGGAACCTCGTGATGACGTACGACTCGGCGTCGCCGGGCTCGGTGCTGGCCACCCTCGTCGGCCAGCCGGTCGGCGGTAACTGGGTCCTGCGCGTGACCGATCTGGCCGGCCAGGACGTCGGCCAGCTGAACAAGTGGAGCATCGAGGCGGTGGCGGCGCCCTGACGCGGTATTCTCAGGGCCCGGAGGGGACGCCATGAAGATGCAGCGCGTGACGAGTCCGCACGTGAAGGAAGCGCCGCCCGGCACCTGGTCGAACTGCCGCGTGCTCGGCAACCAGATCTTCGTGGCCGGCATGACCGCCAACGACGGGGCCGGCGGGGTGCTCGGCGACGGCTCGATGTACGGCCAGGCCAAGGCCACGTTCACCAAGATCAAGCACCTGGTCGAGGCCGCCGGCGGCGTGATGAACGACATCATTCGCGTCGACATCTACGTGACCGACATCAAGCAGCGCGAGGAGGTCTGGAAGGCGCGCCGGGAATTCTTCACGGGAGATTTTCCGACCTCCACCCTGGTCGAGGTGCGCGCGCTCGCCACGCCGCAGCTCCTCGTCGAGGTGAACGCGATCGGCTTCCTGGGCGCCAGCGCCGGCTGATGCTGGCCGGCAAGCTGGCGATCGTGACGGGCGGCGCCCGCGGCATCGGCGCCGGCATCGCCCGCGTGATGGCCGCGCAGGGGGCGCGGGTGGCCGTGCTGGATCTGGACGGCGCCGAGGCCGAGAAGACGGCGGGCGGTCTCCCCGGCGCGGCGATCGCGCTCGCCTGCGACGTCGCGGTCGAGGCCGAGGTGGCGGCCGCGGTGCGGACGGTGGCCGAGCGCTTCGGCGGACTCGACGTCCTCGTCAACAACGCCGGAGTCGGGCGGGGGTCGGTCGACCCCACCATCGCGCGGCCGGCCGGCGGCAGCCTCGGCATGGAGAGCATGTCGGCGGCGGTGTGGGACGAACACCTCTCGCAGAACCTCCGGACGACGTTCGTGACGACGAAGGCGGCGGCGCCCCACCTGCGATCGCGAGGGGGCGGGGCGATCGTGAACATCGCCTCCATCGCGGGGCTGGTCGGCTCCCCCCGGCTCCCCGCCTACGCCGCCGCCAAGGCCGGCGTGATCTCCCTGACCAAGAGCCTGGCGCTGGAGTACGCGGCGCACGACATCCGGGTGAACGTGATCTGCCCGGGCTTCCTGTGGACGCGGGCGTGGGAGGGGCTGGCCCAGGGGATCAAGCTCGGCGTGCCCGAGTACGCCGCGCTGGAGCCGCGCCAGATCTTCGAAGCGGTCGTCAAGCGCCGCGTGCCGCTGGGGCGCGAGCAGACACCGGAGGACATCGGTCAGCTGGCCGCGTTCCTGGCCAGCGACGCGGCCCGCAACGTGACCGGTCAGTGGATCGCCGTCGACGGCGGCATCACGCTGCGCCAGTCGACCTGACGGGCTACTCGATCACCTGATCCACCCGAGCCAGCAGCGACGGCGGGATCGTCAGCCCGAGCGCCTTCGCCGCCTTGAGGTTGAGCACCAGATTGAACTTCGAGGGCTGCTCGATCGGAAGCTCGGCGGGCTGGGCGCCCTTGAGGATCTTGTCGACGAAGGCGGCGGCCCGCCGCCAGATCTCGTCGAGGTCCGCGCCGTAACCGATCAAGCCGCCGGCCTCGACGTACTCGGGCAGGTCATACATGGCCGGGAGGCGGTTGGCGGCGGCCAGCTCCGCGAGTTGCCGGGCACGACCGAAGAGCAGGGAGGACGCGATCGTCAGGAGAGCGCCGGCGCGCGCGGCCGCCGCCGTCTTGAAGGCTCGCTCGATCTCGCCGGCGTCACGAATCTCGAGCTTCAGCAGCTTCCACCCACGCTTCTCGGCGGCGGCTTCGGCGGCCTGCCAGTACCGGGCGCTGTGCGGCGTCACGTTATTCCAAAGGACGGCCACCGGCGCCGCCGACGGGACGAGCTCCTTCAGCAGCTCGAGTCGCTTCCCCGTCGTCTCGATCTCCTGAAGGCTCAGGCCCGTGATGTTCCCGCCCGGGCGGCTGAGGCTCCGGGCGTACCCGTCACCCACGGGATCGCTCCCCGCTGCCATCACGATGGGGATCGTGGAGGTGGCCCGCTTGAGCGCGGGTAGATACGGCCCAGGCGCCACGATCACGTCGACGGCGAGTCGGACCATCTCCGTTGCCTGATTGGGCCAGAGCTCCGGCCTGCCCTCGGCCCCGCGAGGCTCGGTCACGAAATCGCGGCCGTACTCGTAGCCGAGTTCGCGGAGTCCGCGCACGAGGAATTTGGCGGAGGGGCGGCTGGGCTCGGGCCCGGCGATCTCGGCGGTCGTCCCGGCGAAGCTCAGGATTCCGATCCGGGGAACCCTGCGAGCCGGCTGGGCGCGGACGTCACGAGACCGCGCGAGGACCCCGAGCCCGAGACAGCCGATGAAGGCGCGCCGGTCCATCATCCAAACGCCGGCATGACCTCTTTCGCAAACCGGGTGAGCTGCTCGATCATGAGCTCGCGCGGCGTGCCCAGCGCCCACGCGATCATCACGTGCTCGAGGCCGGGGTACTTGGCCTCCAGCGACTTGAGGTAGGCCACGACGTCGGCCGGCGGCCCGCACAGCCAGCTGCGGTTGCGCACGCCGTTCTCCAGCGAGGCCCCGGTCGGTGACTGGGCCTGGCGGGCGGCCACCGCCGACACGTGCTCCTCGCTGTAGCGCAGCATGCCGAGCGGCGCCATGAACTTGGCGTGCTCCTCGAAGTACGGTCGGGCACGCTCGATGGCCCGCGCCGGCGTGTCGTCCAGGCTCATCCGGAAGCCGAGGATCACGTCCTCGCCGAGGGCGAGCGTGCGCCCGTGGCGGCCCGCCGCCGCCTGGTAGTCCTGCAGCCAGCGCTCGACGACGCTCTCGGCCGTGGACGAGATCACGCCCTTGATGCCGTGCCGGGCCATGAAGTCCAGGCTGCGCGCGCTGCCGCTGACGATCGGCTGCCACACCTCCACCGGCTGGTGCGTGGGCCGCGGCACCAGCGTGATCTCCTTGAGATCGTAGCCGCGGTAGGGCACCTCGGGCGGCAGCGTGTAGTGGGCGCCCCGGTGCGCGAACGATTCCTCGCGGAACGCCTTCAGGATGATCTCGACCTGCTCCTCGAACAGCGCGCGGTTGGCTTCGCCGTCGAGCATCGGGTTGCCGAACGTCTCGACCTCGCGCGAGTGGTACCCGCGGCCCACGCCGAAGACCACGCGGCCCCCGGTCAGGATGTCGGCTGTCGCGTAGTCCTCGGCCAGCCGGAGCGGGTGCCAGGTGGGGACGATGTTGAACGCGCAGCCGATCTTCACCCGCCGGGTGCGGTGGGCGAGGTCGACGGCCAGCAGCGGAATGTTCGGGATGCACTCGTAGCCCTCGTGCTGGAAGTGGTGCTCGGCCAGCCACAGGGTCTCGTAGCCCAGCGCGTCGGTGACTTCGGCCAGCGCCACCGCGGTGTCGAACGTCTCCGTCAGTCGCCGGTTCGGATACCGCCGGCTGTCGGCCGGCACGCCGGCCAGCCCGCACTGCTCCAGCTCGATGTGGCCCACGTAGAGGGTCGAGAAGCGCTTGATCATCGCCTCAGCCCTTGCTCGACCACAGGCCGCCGGCCAGGTAGCCACCGTCGACGGCGAGCGTGTGGCCGGTGACGTAGCTGGCGTCGTCGGAGGCGAGGAAGAGCGCGGCCTTGGCAACCTCGTCCACCTCGCCGAAGCGCCCCATCGGGATACGGGCCGTGCGGCGCGCCTTGGCGTCGTCGGAGAAGCCGCGCGTCAGCCGGGTGTCGATCTGGGCCGGCGCGATGGCGTTCACCTGGATGTTGTGCGGGGCCAGCTCGACGGCCATGGTCTTCGTCAGCTCGATCACGCCCGCCTTGGCGGTGTTGTAGCCCACCAGGTTCTCGACGCCGCGGAAGCCGTTGATGGACGCCGTGGTGATGATGCGGCCGCCGCCCTGCTTGACCATCTGGCGGGCCGCGATCTGGCAGCACAGGAATACGCCGGTGAGGTTGACGCGCAGCACCCGGTGCCACTGCGCCTCGGCGTGCTCGAGGAACGGCGCCGAGTGGGCGATGCCGGCGTTCGCGAACATGATGTCGAGCCGCCCGAGCTCGGCCACCGCGCGATCGACGAAGGCCTGCACCTGGCCGGCGTCGCCCACGTCCATGCCGACCGCGATGGCCCGGCCCCCGGCCTGGACGATCTCCTTGGCGACCTCCTCGGCCGCCTGCGCCTGCACGTCGCCCAGCGCCACCGCCGCGCCCTCCGCCGCAAACAGCCGGGCCGTCGCGCGCCCGATGCCGAGCGCGCCGCCGGTGATGGCCGCGACCCGTCCCTGCAGCCGCATCACGCGGGCAACTTGTCGCCGTCCGGGGGCGCCGGCACCTCGAAGGCGTTGACGACGCCCGACAGCATCGCGAAGTAGTTCGCCGCCGCGGTCAGCTCCACCAGCCACTGGGTGCCGTACCGCTTGGCCAGTGCATCGAACGCCGCCTGATCGACGCGGTTGGTGCGGATGAGCTGGCGTGTATAGGCCACGATCTCGCGCTCGTCCTCCGGCAACGTGGCCGGGTCGCCCTTGGCGCGAATGAGGTCGATGGCCGCCTCCCGCACGCCGGCCCGGCGGGCCGCTCCCACCTGAGCCGCCCACACGTAGGCGGCCTCGCGTTCCCGCACCGCGGTCAGGATGGCCAGTGAGCGCAGCTTGCCCTCCACCACGCCCTCGTCGCGGAAGAACTTCACCAGCCCCAGGAACCGCTCGGCCAGCTTGGGGCTGTGCAGCAGCATGCTGAAGGGGCCGCGGACGTTGCCGAACACCTCGACGACGGCGTCGACGACGCGGTGGTGCTCGGCCGGCACGTCGGATTTTCCGGTGATGGGGGCGACTCTCGGCATGGCGGCCCACTCCTTGGGGCAGGGATGACGGCGAGCGCAGTATGCCGTATGCCGGCAAGTGGTGTCCAAGGGTCGAGGAGGCGCCCGTGTTTCTTGACCCCGGGCCCGCCGACACGCAAGAATGTCTGATGCGCCGTACGCTCCGGCTCGTCACGCTCCTCATCGCCGTCTTCGCGTTACCGCATCCGATCGCGGCCGAGTGGTTCGCCGACCTCTATGCCGGGGCGGCGTTCCCCGACGCCGACGATCACACCAACCGCGCGCGGGACTTCGACCTCGACGTGGTCGTCTCCCATATCGCCTACAAGAACAGCACGGTGATCGGCGGCCGGGCCGGGTACTGGTTCGACTCGCTGGGCTTCCTGGGGGTCGGTGTCGATGCCTCGCACGTCTTCGGGCCGGACATCGGCGCCCAGACCGCCTCCTTCGAGGCGTGCGTCCCGGCCGGCTGCCTGACCGGTCCGCAGGCGGTGCGACGGGCCAGTCTGAACGTGACCAGCGTGGGCCTCGATCTCCTCCTTCGCTGGCCGCTCCTGACCAGCGGCGCGTTTCCTCGGGGCCGCCTGCAGCCGTACGTTGCGGTGGGCCCGGCGGTGTTCATCGCGCACTTCCGTGACACCAGCAACTTCTCGCCATCCAACCAGTCCGATACCGACACCGTGGTGGGCCCGAAGGCGGCCGGCGGACTGGCCTGGCACGTCACCAGGCATCTGGCGGTGTTCGCGGAGTACCGGTTCACCCGCTTCGAGGCGGAGTGGGAGTTCCAGTCCAATTTCGGTCGACTCGAGGTCAGCGCCCCGATCACGACGCACGCGGTCCTGGGCGGGCTGTCCCTCCGCTTCCCCTAGCTCGACCCCCGTGTTTGTCTCCCATGATCCGTCGCGTCGACAAGCAAGAAGCGGTGATGAAGCGCCCCACGGAGACGGCCAAGGGTTGCTGTCTTAGGGCGCGGCTCGAACCTCGAGCGCGTTGACGACGCGGGCGACGCCCGTCACGCTTCCGGCCAGGGCGGCGGCCCGGGCGCGGGCGTCGGCCGACTCCACGGTCCCGCTCAGGTACACGACGCCGTTGGTGCTCAGCACGCCGATGCGCGTGAGGTTCGCGGTCTTCTCGGCGACGAGCCTCGCCTTGACCTCGGCCTCGATCCGCACGTCCTTGCGCGGGTCGGCGGTGGCGCAGCCGCTGACCGACAGGGTGAGGGCCGTCAGGACCAGGGCCCAGCCCCACGTCACTCGTCCGCACCCTTGAGCGGCACCCCGAGCCGCCGGAGGGTCTCGCGGAATTTCAATGTCCGGGACGCGTCGGGCTCCCGCACATCGATCTCGACCTGGCTGCCGCCCTCCTCGCGTTGCACGAGCCTGGCCTCGGCCAGTCGCGCGGAGTCGATCCCGGCTCGGGTGGCCATCGCGCGTACGGTATCCAGTCGCTTCGCGCCGAGATCCGGGAGATCGGCGGTCGGCAACGGCCGGCGCTCCAGGAGCGCGACCAGCCTCGCCGACGGATCGTCGGGCACCGGTTGGCCCGGGGCCTGCCGGGCGAGGAGGCGCGCCGTCGCCTCGTCCCGGGAGATCCGATCCTGGCGCACGACCCGGTCAATGGCGACCTCCAGGGTCCGACGCCTCATCTCGACAGCGTCGCGCGACGAGACGACGGGGGTGAGGGCCAGCGTGACGTCGGGGAGCTGATCGAGGAACGCGACGAGGCGTCCGACCCGGCCCTCACCCTGCGACGTGAGCGTGGTGGTGCCCGGCTCGAACGTGACCGGGTCGACCTGGATCCGCTCGATCCGGGAGTCGGGGGTGAACTGCACGCGGCCGATCCAGCTGACCGGCAGCGTGATGGTGTTGATGGCCACCGAGCGGACGGCGCTCCACACCGCGTCCCGGAAATCGAAGCGGGGATCGCTGAGGCGCCCCCCGACCGGGAACGACAGGTTGATGTCGCCCCGGCGATCCTTCATCAACGTCGCGATCAGACCGAGCGGCAGGCCGATCCGCGCCTGCGCCTCATCGTGGCTCGACGCCGGTACGAGCTGCAGGCGGCTGAGCCGTACATTCGTGCGGGCCGAGAGCGTGTCGCCGTCGATGCGGCACTGCAGCGTCGTCGTCAGCCGCCCCTCGCGCGTCTGCCACCCGACCTGGGGGCGCAGGTAGGGATTGGTGCGGGGGACCGCGAATTCCCTGAGCTCCCCGTTCAGATCGAGTCGCAGGGGGCCGCCGAAGGCTCCGACGGTATCGCGCAGGGCGAGCTCGGCGGAGGCGGCGACCCGCCCGGCGAGCTCCACCCGGGCGGGGGAGGCTGACGCCGTCGAGAAGCCGACCACGCGCAGGGTTGCCGGCTGCAGATCCACTGCGAACGGCGGGGCAATCGCGCGATCGACGACGCGAATGCCTCCCTCGTCGGCGGTGAGCCGCCCGATGCTGAAGGGCGACTGGCTCGCCACCGGTGGGGGTGTTCGCGGCCGGGGCCGCGCCTCCCGCACCCGCCGCCGATGCGAGCAGGGCTCGTAGCGGCAGACCGCCCTTGTCATCACGCTCGACCAGGAGCCAGGGTCGCAGGAGCGCCACCTGCTTGATGACCACGCGATGGGGCCAGTCGAGCTCGACACCGGTCACGGTCGCCCGCTCGACGCGGGCCACCGTACGTTCGGCGTCCCGTACGTCCACCCGCGACAGCGTGCCACTGCCTCGTACCGCCGCGCGCTGCTCGGCCGGCGCCATGCTCACGGCGACGTCCATGTCCGCGGCGCCTTCGAGGCGCGCCGCGATCGGCAGGTAGGGGCGATACGGCGCCAGCTCGGCACCCTGCGTCACCACGCGGAGATCGGCCGTGAGGGGATCGAGGCCCACCCGACCCGAGACCTGGACGTGACCGCCACCCGGGGGGCGCAGGGCCACGCGCACACCGAGGGGGCCGCGCACGGGCCAGCCGCCGCCGGTCACGCTGGCGTCGATGCCGGAGACCGCGAGCAGCGCCACCGGCGAGACGGTCTCGTCGCGCCACGTCATCCGGCCGTCCCGCACGGCCATCTCGTCGACCTCGAGGCCGAGCCGCGGAGTCGCCGTGGGAATCGGCCGGTCGCGGCGCGGGGCCGTCGCTTCCGGCGCGGCCGTCGGCGGTGCGGAGAGAGCGGCCAGCGCAAGGTTACCGCTGCGATCACGCGCGAGCGTGCCGCGGGGACTGCTGAGCAGCACGCGCTTGACGACCAGTCGAGTGGGCCAGCGCAGCTCGAAGCCCTGCGCCTCGACTCGCCGGACGCCGAGCAGCTCCTGGTCCCCGTCGGCCACTGCCAGCCGGTTGACGGCGAGCGAGCCCTGCACGCGGGCCGGCACATCGGCGGTCAGCGGCTCGTTCAGCCGCAGGTCGGCTTCGGCGATGCCGCTCACGCGGGCCGCCAGCGGTACGAGCTGGGCCCAGGGCCCCAGCTCGAGGTTGCTCAGGCGCGCAGCTGGCTCGCGGCCGGCGGGGGCTGGACGGTGCCGGAGACCGCGAGCGAGCCGCCGCCGGGCACGCTGTTGAGCAGGTCGAGCCGGCCGGGCGTCCGGACCGGCCACGTGAAGTCGGACACGCGCGCCCGCAACGTGGACACCGGATAACGGCCCGCCCGCTTCAGCGAGGCCTCGCGCACGCTCACCGTGCCGTCCACCGCGACCCGCATCACCTGCACCTCGCCGTCGCGGAACCCGAACCCGGCGATCTCGGTCGTCAGGTTCGGCACGATGGCGAACGGCTCGCCGCCCTCGGGCCTCAGGAGCGCGACGTTGTCGAGCCGTCCCGTGGCGTCGACCTGGAGACCGTCCCGCGAGTCGAGGGTTACGGTGAGGATCGTGCTCGCCTGACCCCGGGCGATGACGATGGGCACGGCGGGGGGAACGTAGACCTGGAGCGGTGTGAGGTCGGCGCCGTCGATCGTGATCGCGGCCCGCAGATGAATTGGGTAGAGCCGCAGGTGCGTGATCTCGAGCGCGACCGCCGCTCCCACCGTCAGCGAGCGGCCGATCGCGCTGCCATCGTTCCGGCGCGTGGACACGTTGCGAGCCTCGATCGTGATCTGCTCCGAGGTCCACGTTCGCGGCTCGGCCAGGGCCCGGTCCTCGAGGGTGACGGTTCCGCCCGTCAGGGCGAAGTGATCCACGGTCACGTCGAGAGGCCCGGTGGTCGTGGCGGAGGCCTGGATGAGGTCGGAGAAGTTGAAGTCGCCGGCCGGTCGCCGCACGACCCGCACCGTCGAGTCGGTCACGCGCAGCTCGCGGATCCACAGGCGGCCGAGCAGGAGCGAGGGGAGGTGAAGACGAGCCTCCAGCCGGTCGACGTCGGCGAACGGCGCCGGGTGGTCGCGTTCCGCGAGACGGAAGCCACGCACCGCGACGCGGCCGGTCAGCAAGTTGAGCTCGACAGCCTCGATGCTGACCGGGCGGTCCGTGGCGGCGTGAATCCTGGCGACGGCGACCCAGCGCACGATCTCGGGCAGCGCATACAGCAGCGCCGCGCCGCCGATCAGGATGAGGCCGAGAAGCAGAGCGAGCCACCGAGGCCGCGCGCGCATGAACCGTCGAGCCTGCATCCGCCTTGCCGGTGACCTGTCGGCACCGGGTCAAAGTTACAAACACTCCTCCGTTCGCCCGCTCGGCGGTATTGCCGGCACGGCCGTTGCTGCCTACCGGAGTCCTGACCTACGTAGGAGGGGAACTCCAATGAGAGTCAAGCACATCATGACGAAGAACCCGACCTGCTGCGTGCCGTCCGACATGGCGTCGAAGGCGGCGAGCATCATGCGCGACGAGGACACCGGCGTCATCCCCGTGATCGACAACGAGCAGGGGCAGAAGGTGGCCGGCGTCGTCACCGATCGCGATCTATGCATGAACGTCGTCGCCGAGGGCCGCGATCCCCGCCTGGTCGCGGTGGAGGCGTGCATGACCGGAGTCGTCGTGACATGCTCGCCCAACGATTCCGTGGAGAGGGCGGCCGAGCTGATGAGGGAGAACCAGATCCGACGCCTGCTCGTCGTCGACGAGCAGAGGACGCTGCAGGGCATCGTGTCGATCGCCGATCTGGTCGGCCGCGGCGACATCAAGGGGGCCGAGGCCCACGAGACGCTGAAGACGGTCTCGGCGCCGAACCGAGCGCCGAGCAAGCCTCGCGCAAAGTCCCGCAGCGCCGCCTAGGGCATTCGCTGTTCGAGACGCTACTAGAAGGGCGGCGGCGCATGCCGTATGCTCGCCTTCCATGCGATTCGGCGCTGTTCTTCCAGGCTCCCGAGGCCCCCGGCCAGACGCACGCCGAGCGCTACGAGGAGATGTTCGAGCGCATCGCGCTGGCGGAGTCGCTCGGCTTCGACGTGGCCTGGCTGGCCGAGCTGCACTTCGGGGGCGCCTTCTCGCTGCTGTCCAACCCGCTCATGGTGGTGCCGGCCATCGCCGCCCGGACGCGGCGAATCCGCATCGGGACCGCGGTCAGCTTGCTGCCGCTCCACCATCCGCTGAGCTGCGCCGAGCAGGCCGCCACCGCCGATCTGCTGTCGGGCGGACGGCTGGAGTTCGGCGTCGGCCGGGGATCGATCCCCAGCCAGTTCCACGGCTTCGGTGTCTCCGTGGCCGAGAACCGCGGGCGCTTCGACGAGGCGCTGCAGATCATCCGCCTGGCGTGGACGCAGGAGCGCTTCAGCTTCCAGGGGGCGTACTACCAGGTCGAGGACGTCGCGGTGGTGCCGCGACCCGTGCAGCAGCCCCATCCGCCGATCCGGGTGGCGGTCCACACGCCGGAGAGCTTCGCGCACATCGCCCGCACCGGGCTGCCGATCTACTCGGGCACGACGACCACGCCGTTGCCGCTCCTGCGCGAGTGCATGGCGCTGTACCGCTCGGGCCTGACCGCCGCCGGCCATCCCTGGCGCGACGATCAGATGGCGCTGATGTTCCCCATGCACGTGGGCGCCACCGGGGCGGCGGCCCGCGACGCCATGCGGCCCGGCGTGCGCAAGTACTACGAGAACATCCGCACGATCTTCGCGCAGCTGCCCGACTCCTACGCCGACCACCTGCCCCGACTGAAGATCATCGAGGAGACGCTGGCGAATCTTCCCTACGACAAGTTCTTCCGCGACCAGGCGGTGTTCGGCGATGCGGCCGAGGTCGTCGATCGCCTGCAGGCGGCCCGCGACGAGTTCGGGCTCTCGCAGATCATTGGCTGGTTCGACCAGGGCTCGATGCTGCCGCGCGACGAGGCCGGAGCGGGCGATGCGCCGCTTCGCCGAGCACGTGATGCCCAAGCTCGCCTGATGCGCACGGGGGCCGAGTACCGCGAGGCCCTGCGGGACGGCCGGCGGGTCTTCGTGATGGGCGAGGGGCTGATCGAGGACGTGACGGTGCACCCCGCCACGCGCCCGATGGTCGACGAGTACGTCACCTGGTACGACCGTCATCTCGACCCCGCCTGGGCCGACGTCGTGCTCACGCCGCCCGACGCCGGGGGCGCGCGCGCCCCGTGGGCGTTCGCCGTCCCGACGAGCGCGGCCGACCTGCGCGCGATGGGTCGCTGCTACTCGGCGACGATCTTCCCGACCGCCGGCAACGTGACCCACACCCCGGGCTACGGCAATCTCATCGCGCTCGGCATCCTCGACGCCGTCCGCCAGCGCAAGGTCTCGCCCGGCAGATCGCCGACGCGACGCACTATCGCGCGCTGATCGCCCGCACCGGCCGGTTCCTGACCTTCTCGGCCGGCGCCGCCACCATCGGCTACCGGCTCCGTGAGGACCCGCGGGAGCGCACCGCCCTGCGCGTCGTCCGCGAGACCGACGCCGGCCTGGTGCTGAGCGGCAAGGTCGGGATGCACACCAGCCCCGCCTACGCCGAGGACGTGTACATCGGCTCGCATTCCGGCATCGATCACGCCGGTCATCGCGCCACCTTCGTGGTGGCCGTGAACGCCCCCGGCGTCACCGTCCTCTGCCGCAAGGTCTCGGCCCGCCACCCCAACCCGTTCCTGGCGCCGCTGAGCAGCCGCTTCGACGAGCTGGACGGGCAGCTGTGGCTCGACGAGGTCCTGGTGCCGTGGGACCGCGTCTTCCTGACCGAGCCGTCGCCGGAGCCGATCGCCTCCTGGTGCTTCTGGCACCAGCTCTACTGCTGGCTGGCCAAGGCCGAGTTCACGCTGGGGCTGGCGCTGGCCTGCACCGACGCGATGGGCCTCAAGGAGCACGAGCCCACGCTCGAGTACGTGATGGACCTCGTCACCGACGTGCAGACGGTGCGGAGCTGCCAGACGGCGGCCGAGCTCGACCCCGAGCCCGGCGAGGCCGGCACCTGCATCCCCGGCCGGGCCCACGTGGCCGCCGGCAGCCTCGCCATGCAGCGGGCGCGGCAGCGCATGGCGGAGATCCTGCGAATCGTCCCCGGATCGTCGCTGGTGGTGGCGCCGTCCGACAAGGACCTGGCCTCGCCGGAGATCGGCGCCGGGCTGGAGGAATCGTTCGGGGGCGGTGGCTACACGGCGCTGCAACGCGCCGCGCTGCTGCAGCTCGCCGCCGACCACGTCGCCTCCGCCCTGGACGGTCGCGAGTCGGCCTTCGAGCTGCACGCCAACGGCGGCGTGGTGGCCTGGCGCGCGCGGCTGCGCCGCGCCTTCAGCCGCTACGACGAGCTCGCCAACGGCGTGCTGCGCGCGCTCAGCCTCGACATGCCGGCGATCGAGCTGGAGAGCCTGCGTAACACGCCGATGCCCCAGCGGCGACCCGTCACGCCGCCGACCAGCCGTCGGCCCTGATGGAACCGAAGAAGGGGAGGTCTTCGATGAGGGTGGCGCTGATCGTCCTGCTGTTGCTGGCGGCCGTGGTCGGCCCGGCCGCCGCCGCCCCCGAGGGCACGCTGACGTGGGGCCTGCACGTCACCCTCGCCGCTCGCTGGCTCGACCCCGGCGATACCGAGGCGTTCATCAACCCGTTCATGGTGCTGTACGCCGTGCACGACGCGCTGGTGAAGCCGATGCCGGCCGGCGACAACACGCCGAGCCTGGCCGAGTCGTGGACGGTCTCCAAGGATGGGCTCACCTACGAGTTCGTCCTCCGCAAGGGCGTCAAGTTCCACAACGGCGATCCGGTCACGGCCGAGGACGTGAAGTTCTCGTTCGACCGCTACAAGGGCGCCGCCGCCCCGCTGCTCAAGAGCCGGGTGGCGGCCGTGCAGATCGTCGACCCCGGCCGCATCCGCTTCGTCCTCAAGGAGCCGTGGCCGGACTTCATGACCTTCTACGGCACCTCGGCGACGGGCGCCGCCTGGATCGTGCCCAAGCGCTACATGGAGAAGGTGGGCGACGACGGCTTCAAGAAGGCGCCGGTCGGCGCCGGCCCCTATCGCGTCGTCAGCTTCAACCCCGGCGTCGATCTGGTCATGGAGGCGTTCGACGGCTACTGGCGCAAGACGCCCTCGGTCAAGCGGCTCGTCTTCCGCAGCATGCCGGACGAGACGACGCGGGCGGCGGCGCTCAAGGCCGGCGACGTGGACATCGTCTACCTGCTGAGCGGGCCCACCGCGGAAGAGATCCGGCGGACGCCCGGGTTCAAGCTCGTTGCCGCCAAGCCACCGGGCGTGCCCTATCTCGACCTGCCCGAGCAGTGGGATCCCAAGTCGCCGTGGCACGACCGGCGCGTGCGGATGGCCGCCAGCCTCGCCATCGATCGCGACGCGCTCAACCAGGCGGAGACGCTGGGGATGTCGCGGCCGACCGGCGGCCTCATCCCGCGCGTGCTGGAGTTCTCGCGGGCGTACGATCCGCCGGCCCACGATCCGGCGGCGGCCAAGCGGCTGCTGGCCGAGGCCGGCTATCCCAACGGCTTCGACGCCGGCGACCTCACGCCGTTCCCGCCGTTCTTCGGCCTCGCCGAGGGGCTCGTGAACTACCTGCAGGCCGTCGGCATCCGCACCCGGCTGCGCACGATGGAGCGGGCCGCGTTCCTCTCGGCGTGGCGCGACAAGAAGCTCAAGGGCGTGATCATGGGGCTGGGCGCGCCGGCCGGCAACGCGGCCACGCGCATCGAGGTCTACGTCACCAAGGGCGGCATCTACTCGTCGGGGGTGGTGCCGGAGATCGAGGACCTCTTCGCTCGCCAGGCCCGCGAGCTGGACCGCAAGAAGCGCGAGGCGCTGCTGCACCAGATCCAGGGGATCATGCACGACCGGGTGATGCACGTGCCGATCTACGAGCTGGCCTTCCTGTGGGGCGTGGGCCCCCGGGTGGAGGAGGCCGCCGTCGACCACATCAAGGGCTTCTCGTACTCCGCGCCCTACGAGGACCTGAAGCTCAAGCCTTCGCGCTGATCAGGCTGGTCCCGGCCGAGCGGAGGTCCTGGCAGGCGCGGACGACGCGGACGGTCATGCCGGCCTCGGCGGCCTTGCCCCAGGTCCGGGGGTCGTAGGCCTTCTTCTCGCCGACGTCGCCGTCCACCTTCAGCACGCCGCTGTAGTTCTTCATCATGTGGTCGACGATGGGGCGGGTGAAGTCGTACTGGGTGTCGGTGTCGATGTTCATCTTCACCACGCCGTAGTCGAGCGTCTCCCGGATCTCCTCCAGCAGCGAGCCGCTGCCGCCGTGGAAGACCAGGTTGAACGGCTTGGCCTGGCCGGTCTTCTTGCCGACGACGTCCTGGATCTGCTTGAGGACGGGCGGCCGCAGCTTGACGGCGCCCGACTGGTAGACTCCGTGCACGTTGCCGAAGGTGGCGGCCAGCAGATAGCGGCCGTGCTCCCCGGTGCCGAGCGCCTCGGCGGTGAGCAGCGCGTCCTCGGGCGTCGAGTAGAGCTTCTCGTTGATGGCGCCGACCACACCGTCCTCCTCGCCACCGACCACGCCGATCTCCACCTCCAGCACGATCTTGGCCTTCTGGCAGGCGGCCAGCAGCTCGCGGGCGATCTGGAGGTTCTCGGTGAGGGAGACAGCCGAGCCGTCCCACATGTGCGACTGGAACAGCGGCCCCTGACCGCGGGCGACGCGGTCCTGGCTGATCTTGATCAAGGGCCGCACGTACTTGTCCAGGTTGTTCTTCGGGCAGTGGTCGGTGTGCAGCGCGATGTGGACGGGGTACCGGGCGGCCACCACGTGGGCGTACTCGGCCAGGGCCGTGGCCCCCACCACCATGTCGTTGACCTTGGCGCCGGAGAGGTAGGAGGCCCCGCCGGTGGACACCTGGACGATGCCGTCACTGGCCGCGTCGGCGAAACCCTTGAGGGCGGCGTTCAGCGTCTGGGAGGAGCTCACGTTGATCGCCGGGTAAGCGAAGGCGCCGGCCTTGGCCCGATCGAGCATCTCGGCGTACACCTCAGGAGTGGCGATCGGCATGTGGCGGCTCCTTTCCCCGGGGGGCTCCATAGATGGTAGCCCGGATGCGGTCGCCGGCAAACCTCCTCCAGCGCTACGACGCGGCGCTCCGTGCGGGGCGTGATATCGTACCGGAACCTTGCTCCCCGCCCCGGAGGTGCTCATGAGATCAGCGTCGATGATGCTCGCGTCCGTCGTCCTCTCCGTCATCCTGAGTCTGGTCGGCCCGGCCGCCGCCCAGGAGAAGCCCCGCAGCGGCGGCGAGCTCATCTTCATCGTCGCCGCCGAGCCGCCGAGCTTCGACGCGCACCGCGAGGAGACGTTCGCGATGCTCCATCCGACGGCGCCGCAGTACAACACGCTGATGCGGGTCGATCCCAACGACCGCACCGGCACCAAGTTCGTCGGCGACCTCGCCGAGTCGTGGACGATCTCGCCCGACCAGCGGACCTACACGTTCAAGGTGCGCCAGGGCGTGAAGTTCCACGACGGCAGCGTGATGACCTCCAAGGACGTCAAGGCCTCCTACGACCACATCATCTTCCCGCCGGCCGGCGTGGTGTCGAGCCGGCAATCCACCTACGCTTCCGTGCAGTCGGTGGAGGCGCCGACGGCGGACACGATCGTCTTCCGGCTCAAGCACCCGGAGGCCTCGTTCATGGCCCAGGTGGCCTCGCCGTGGAACTACATCTACAAGGCCGACATCCTGGCCAAGGACCCGCGCTGGTACGAGAAGAACGTGATGGGCACCGGGCCCTTCAAGTTCGTCGAGTACGTGCGCGGCTCGCACTGGGTCGGCAAGAAGAACCCCGACTACTGGGACAAGGGCAAGCCCTACCTCGACGGCTTCCGGGCCATCTTCATCCCCAGCGCCTCCGCCCAGGTGGCGGCCGTCCGGGGCGAGCGCGCCCACATCCAGTTCCGCGGCTTCACGCCGGCCGACCGCGATTCCCTGGTCGCCGCGCTCGGCAACAAGATCACGGTGCAGGAGAGCCCGTGGAACTGCTCCATCGGCATCACGCCCAACGAGCAGAAGAAGCCGTACGACGACAAGCGCGTGCGGCGCGCCCTCACGCTGGCGCTCGACCGCCACGAGGGCTCCAAGGCGCTCTCCAAGATCGCGCTCATCAAGGAGGTGGCGGGGATCCAGGTGCCCGGCACGCCGTGGGCGACGCCGCCGGCCGAGCTGGAGAAGCTGGCCGGCTACGGCCGCGACATCAACGCGGCCCGGGCCGAGGCGCGGCGGCTGCTCAAGGAGGCCGGCGCCGAGAACCTGTCGTTCACGCTCCTGAACCGGGCGGTGCCGCAGCCCTACGAGCCGTTCGGCATCTGGGTCATCGACCAGTGGCGGCAGATCGGCATCACGGTCAAGCACAACCCGGTGGAGACGTCGAGCTGGTTCGGGGCGTTGCGGAGCGGCGACTTCGAGGTGGCCGTCACCGCGCCCTGCAACTCGATCGTCGAGCCCGACATGGACATCCACTGGTTCCTCTCGACGTCACCGGTGAACTACGGCAAGCACAAGGACACCGTGATGGACGACCTCTACTCCCGGCAGTCGCGGACGCTCGACAACGAGGAGCGGCGGCGACTCCTGCGGCAGTTCGAGAAGCGTCTCTACGACGACGAGGTGCACTTCATGATGGGCTTCCAGTGGCACCGCATCATCCCCCACAACTCGAAGGTGCGGGGGTGGACGATCATGCCCAGTCACTTCCTCAACCAGATGCTCGACACGGTCTGGCTCGCCGAGTAGTCAGGAGGTCACGGCCATGGGACTCGACACGCGTCGGTTGCATCCCCATCTCGGGGTGGAGATCCTCGGTGTCGACGTCCGTCACGTGAGCGACCGGGTGTTCGCGGAGATCGTCGAGGCCTTCGACGAGCACTCGGTGCTGCTCTTCCGCGGCCAGAGCCTCGGTGACGAGGAGCAGATCGCCTTCAGCCGACGCTTCGGCCCTCTGGAGACCTCGCTGCGGACGATCACCTCGCTGGCCCGGGTGGCGCCCGAGGTCTCGAACCTCGCCAACGTGGACGCCGAGGACCGGCTCATCCCGGCCGGCGACAAGCGCAACCTGTTCAACGCCGGCAATCAGATGTGGCACACCGACAGCTCGTTCAAGCGGATCCCGGCCCACGCCTCGCTGCTCTCGGCCCGCGAGGTCCCGCCCGCCGGGGGCGAGACGGAATTCGCCAGCATGCGCGTCGGCTACGCGGCGCTGCCCGAGGCCATGCAGCGATTCCTCGACGGCAAGGTCGCCATTCACAGCTTCGTGTATTCCCGAGGCCTGATCGATGACGGCCTGCTGCCGCCCGAGCACGCCGCCCAGGTACCGCCGGTACCCCAGGCGCTGGTGCGGGCCAACCCGCGCCACGGTCGCAAGGCCTTCTATGTCGGCTCCCACGCCTGCGAGATCGTCGGCATGGACACCGACGAGGCGCGCGCGCTGCTTCGCGACCTCCTCGAGCGGGCGACGCGGCCGGAGCTGGTCTACACGCATGCCTGGCGCCCCGGCGACCTCGTCATGTGGGACAACCGATGCACGCTGCACCGCGGCCGCCCCTGGGACGAGAGCGCCCACCGGCGGGTGATGCACCGCACGACGGTGGCGGGGCAGGAGCCGCCGCTCCCGGAGGTCCCCGGGGTCGTCGTCGCCCCCGCCCGCGAGGTGGATGTGGCGTTCGGCCGCGGCCAGCTCGAGCTGGTCTGAGCGCCGCCGTGCCCACGATCTGGCGCGTCTACAGCGCTCCCGACGGCCGCTCGCGCATCGAGCAGGTACCTCTGGCGATGAAGCCTTTCGTCGACGTGGAGGGCGCTCACGGCGAATCGGCGCCGACCCAGCCGGTCAGCGGCATCACCTTCCGCGTCTCGCCGCCCGGCTACGTGCTCGACTGGCACTGCGCGCCCCGCCGCCAGTACTCGATCTCGCTCTCCGGCCACGCCGAGATCGAGGTCGGCGATGGCACGATCGCCCGCGTCGGCCCCGGCGACGTCGTCCTCGCCGAGGATCTCACCGGCCAGGGGCACATCACCCGCGTCGTCGGCGACCAGCCCCGCTTCTACGCCGTCGTCCCCCTGATCGCCTAGCGGGCCCCGTCACACGCTCCGGCGGGCGGCGGGCGGGCCGGGCCTGCGGTGGGTCCGTGACACCACGTGGTCTGGAGTCCGTCGGGTCCGCCTCGGCTGGGCCTATCCGACTGGAGGCCGCCCGGTCCGACGCCAGGGAAACGGGTTCACGGACCCCACCGCAGGCCCAGCCCGCCCGCCGCCCAACAACGGCTCCTCGATCCGCTCGGTGACAGCCGGGGCGTCACGACGAGGTCGCTTCTCCCTGGGCTTCGCAGGCGACGAGCCGGGCGGCCAGGAACGAACGCTCCCGGGCGTTGTCGGTGAGGGCGAGCGCCCGGCGATATTCCGCGGCCGCCTCCGGCCAGCGCTCGAGCCGGCGCAGGAAGTCGGCGCGGGCGGCGGGCAGCAGGTGATAGCCGCGTAGCGCGGTGGCGTCGAGGTCGCCCAGCGCGGCGAGACCGACCGCCGGCCCGTGGGCCAAGCCGATCGCCACGGCGCGGTTCAGCGCGATCACCGGCGACGGCGAGGCCACGGCGAGCGCGTCGTAGTGCTGGACGATCCGTGGCCAGTCCGTCGCCTCCCAGGAGGTCGCGCGCGCGTGACAGGCGGCGACGGCCGCCTGGAGCTGGTAGGGGCCGGCGCCGTCGAGCGGACCGGCGCGCTCCAGCCACGCCAGCCCCCGGGCGATGGCGGGGCGATCCCAGCGCGCGCGGTCCTGATCGGCGAGCAGGACGAGGTCGCCGGCGGCATCGGTGCGCGCTACCGCCCGTGAGGCCTGAAGCTCCATCAGGGCCAGCAGCCCCAGCACCTCCGGCTCGTCGCCCATCAGCTCGGCCAGCGTGCGGCCGAGACGGGTGGCCTCGTGGCAGAGGTCCTGGCGCACCAGCGCGTCGCCGGCGTGAGCGGCGTAGCCCTCGTTGAAGATCAGGTAGACGACGGCGAGCACGGCCGGCAGCCGTTCGGTCAGCTCGACGCCCTCCGGCACCTCGTAGGGCAGGGCGCGCTCGCGGATCGTCCGCTTCGCGCGGACCAGGCGCTGGGCGATCGTGGGCTCGGGGACGAGAAAGGCCCGTGCGATCTCCGCCGTCGACAGCCCACCGACAAGACGCAGCGTGAGCGCCACCCGGCTGTCGGCGGGCAGCCCCGGATGACAGCACGTGAAGATCAACCGCAGCCGGTCGTCGGGAATCACGTCGGGATCCGTCACCTCGGGCCCCTCGTCGGGGACGGCCAGCGCCGCCTCGTAGGCGAGCGCGTCGACATGGGTGCCCGCGCGGCGAGCGCGCCGCAGGTGGTCGAGCGCCCGCCGCCGGGCCGTCGTCAGCAGCCAGGCGCCCGGCCGATCGGGCGTGCCGTCGGTCGGCCAGTGGTCGAGCGCGCGGGCGAACGCCTCCTGGACGATCTCCTCCGCCCTGTCGAGATCGCGCACGATCCGGACCACGGAAGCAACCACGCGCCCGTATTCCTGGCGGAACGCCTCGGCCACGCGGGCCGGGACGCTCCCGTCCGCCGTCGGCCCCCGGGAGGTCGATCCCACGGGCCGATGGTACTCGAAGCTACATCGGCCAGACGGGGCGGACGTCGACGAAGCTGTCGGCCCGCAGCGGGATCTTGCGGGCCCACTCCAGCGCCTCGTCCTTGCTGGCGCACTCGATCAGGTAGAAGCCGCCCAGGACTTCCTTGGTCTCGGCGAAGGGGCCGTCGATGACCTGACGCTCGCCCGCCTTCAGCCGGATGCGGCTGGCGTCGGCGTCGGGACGCAGGCGCTCGCCCACGACCATCTTGCCGGACGTGCGGAGCTCCTCGGCGAAGCGCATGTGGCCCTGGACGATGGCGGCCATCTCGGCCGGGGGCACGGTGGCCTCGATTTTCTCGTCGGAGCAGATCAGCAGCATGTAACGCATGGGAGCCTCCTTCGGGGTCTCATTCTGTACGACGACGATGGGGGGCGGAAATCGACACTCAGTGCGGGCGCGCGAGACTCGCTAGCCGCCGTAGCCCCAGTTCCAGCAGGGCAGGCGCTCCTTCCAGATCCAGTCGTCGAAGAGGGCCTCCTCGCATCGCCGCTGGCATTGCTGCTCGGTCAGGTCGGCGGTGCACTGCAGGATGCCGAGGGCGCAGCAGTAGCACGCGCCCACGAAGACTGGCGGCGTCGGCGTCGGGGCCTGACCGAGCACGACGCCGTGCCATCACGACAGCTGGCCGTACTTCTACCGGGCCTTCGGCTTCGAGGAACTCGGGATGATCGAGGACCGCCCGGGGGCCCACGAAGGGCACCGATCGCTACATCGCCCACATGGACACGCTGGTCACGGCGGTCGCCGCCGCCCTGGCCGAGTAGCCGATCGAGGTGAAATTGACTTGCCGCGGCAACTCTGCAAGAATTCACGACACTTTCCGAAGGACTACCGGGACCCATGGCGCCACGCAAGCGGTCGTTCCATACAGCGTCCGACGCCGAGATCAAGGCCGGCGAGGTCGCCGACGTCTACTTTCAGCGGACGGTCGAGATCCTGGCCGCGCGCGGTGATCGCAAGCGCGTCAAGGCCGAGATCTATCTCAAGTCGCTCCCCGAGGACTGGGACTGGGGCGTGCTCGCCGGCATCGAGGAGGCGGCAGCGCTCCTGGAGGGGGTGCCCGTCGACGTCAAGTCGATGGACGAGGGCACCGTCTTCGCGCCCTACCAGCCGATCATGGCCCTGGAGGGCGTGTACGTCGAGTGGGCCCAGTACGAGACGGCCCTGCTCGGCCTGCTCTGCCAGGCCTCGGGCATCGCCACCAAGGCCGCCCGCTGCAAGAAGGCGGCGGGCGAGCGGCAGGTGATCTCGTTCGGGGCGCGCCGCATGCACCCCGCGCTGGCCCCGATGATCGAGCGTAACGCCTTCATCGGCGGCTGCGACGGCGTGGCGGTCACCAAGGCGGCCGAGCTGATCGACGCCGACCCCATGGGCACGATCCCCCACTCCCTCGTCCTCATGGTCGGCGACACCGTGGAGGCGCTGAAGGCCTTCCACGAGGTCATCGAGCCCAAGGTCCGCCGGGTGGCGCTCATCGACACGCTGCAGGACGAGAAGTTCGAGGCCATCCGCGTGGCCGAGGCGCTCGGCAAGGACCTCTACGCGGTGCGCCTGGACACGCCGTCGTCCCGGCGCGGCGATCTCTACCGGATCCTCGAGGAGGTGCGCTGGGAGCTCAACCTGCGCGGCTTCGACCACGTCAAGATCGTCGCCTCCGGCGGCATCGACGAGTACGAGATCCTCCGCCTCAACCCCCTGGTCGACTCCTACGGCGTCGGCACCTCCATCGCGAACGCGCCCGTGCTCAACTTCGCGCTCGACATCATGGAGATCGAGGGCCGGCCGATGGCCAAGCGCGGCAAGTGGTCGGGCGCCAAGGACGTGCTGCGCAAGCGCGGGCACGCTGGAGACCGTGGCGGTGCCGGCCGGGTCGCCGGCTCCCGGCCGGCGGGCCCTGGGACGCGCTGCTCAAGCCCCTGGTCACGCGGGGCCGGATCGCGCGCGACCTGCCGCCCCCGCGCACGATCCGCGACTTCGTGCTCGAGCAGCTGGCGGGGGTACCCCTGGAGACCATCCGGCGGCAGGGGCTGCGCCGCGACTTCTGAGCGGCAGGTGATGGTCACCATCCTCGAGCGCATCGTCGCCGACAAGCGCGACGAGGTGGCCACGCGCCGGCGCGCCACTCCCCGGACCGAGCTGGAAGCGCCGCTGCGAGGCCCTGCCGCCCGCCCGCGACTTCGAGGCGGCGCTGCGCGCCGAGCCGGCGACCGCGTCGCCTGATCGCCGAGGTCAAGAAGGCCTCTCCCTCGCGCGGCGTGCTGGCCGAGGACCTCGATCCGGTCGCCCTGGCCGAGGCCTACGCGGCGCCACGGCGCTGCACGCGATCTCGGTGCTCACCGACGAGAAGTACTTCAAGGGCCAGCCTCGACCTGCTCGCCGCCATGCGGGCGCCGGGTGACGGTCCCGCTGCTCCGCAAGGACTTCACCATCGACGAGTACCAGCTCTGGGAGTCGCGCGCCGCCGGCGCCGACGCGGTCCTGCTGATCGTGTCGATCCTCGACGGCCCGTCGCTCGCGCGACCTGCTGGCCGCCGCCAAGGGGCTCGGCCTGGCCGCCCTGGTCGAGTGCCACACCGCGGCCGAGGTCGATCGCGCGCTCGGGGTCGGCGCGCCGGATGCTCGGCATCAACAACCGCGACCTGGCGACGTTCGAGACGCGCATCGAGACCGACGCTCGAGCTGTTGCCGCTGATCCCGCCCGGTCCCCTCGTCGTCAGCGAGAGCGGCTTCTTCACCGGCGCCCAGGTGCGCCGCGTGGTCGAGGCCGGCGCCCGCGCCGTCCTGGTCGGCGAGGGGCTGGTCCGGGCGGACGACGTCGCCGCCAAGGTCCGGGAGCTGAGGCTCGCGCCATGACCCGGGTCAAGATCTGCGGCATCACCAATGTCGACGACGCCCGGGTGGCGATCGACGCCGGCGCCGATGCGCTCGGCTTCATCTTCGTCGAGAACACCCCGCGCTTCGTGACGCCCGAGCAGGTGGCGCCGATCGTGCGCGTGCTGCCGCCGTTCGTCACGCCGGTCGGGGTCTTCTGGGACCACGCAGCCGGGCCACGTCAAGGCGGTGGCCGAGTCGTGCGGGCTGCGGGCCCTGCAGTTCCACGGCGACGAGACGCCCGAGGACCTGGCCGGCTATGCGCTGCCGGTCATCAAGACCATCAAGGTGCCGCCGGTGTCGACGATCGACGGCCTGCCCGAGTACCGCATCGGCAGCTTCATCGACGCGCTGTACTTCCGCAACGTCGTCGCCGCCCTGCTGCTGGACACGGCGGCGCGGTGGAGCGAGGGCGAGACGCGGGAGACCCTGGCCTGGCAGCGTGATCCGCGCGATGGGCGGCCGGCACGACAACCGGATGCACATCATCCTGTCCGGCGGCCTCACCCCGGACAACGTGGCCGAGGCGATCGGCATCGTCCGGCCCTACGCGGTGGACGTGAACTCCGGCGTGGAGGCGCGGCCGGGCCGGAAGGACCCCGACAAGGTGCGGCGCTTCGTCGCCGCCGCCAAGGCGCGCCTGATGGACCGCGCGCTCCCCGACGCGCGCGGGCACTTCGGGCGCTTCGGCGGCCGCTTCGTGCCCGAGATGCTGATGGCGCCGCTGCATCGAGCTGGAGAAGGCGTACGCCGCCGCCCGGCGCGACCGCGAAGTTCCAGCGCCGCCTCGCACGCCCTGCTCGCCGACTACGCCGGCCGCCCCACGCCCGCTCTACTTCGCCGCGCGGCTCACCGAGCACTGCGGCGGCGCCCGCATCTAGCTCAAGCGCGAGGACCTCTGCCACACCGGCGCCCACAAGATCAACAACGTGCTTGGCCAGGCGCTGCTCGCCGAGCGCATGGGTAAGCGGCGCATCATCGCCGAGACCGGCGCCGGCCAGCACGGCGTGGCCACCGCCACCGCGGCGGCGCTGCTCGGCCTGGAGTGCGAGGTCTACATGGGCGCCGAGGACGTCGAGCGCCAGGCGCTCAACGTCTTCCGCATGCGGCTGCTCGGGGCCACGGGTCGATCCCGGTGCGAGTCCGGCAGCCGCACGCTGAAGGACGCGGTCAACGAGGCGCTGCGCGACTGGGTCACCAACGTTCGCACCACGTACTACCTGCTCGGCTCGGCGCTGGGCCCGCACCCGTACCCGATGATGGTGCGCGACTTCCACGCGCGTGATCGGCGAGGAGACGACGCGCGCAGGCCCGCCGCGTGCTGCGGCGGCTGCCCGACGTGCTGGTCGCCTGCGTGGGCGGGGGCTCGAACGCGATCGGGCTGTTCCATCCGTTCATCGGCGACCGGCGCGTGCGCATCGTCGGCGTCGAGCCGGGCGGCGACGGCATTGCCACCGGGCGAGCACGGCGCCACCATGACGGCCGGGCGCGGTCGGCGTGCTGCACGGAGCCATGAGCTACCTGCTGCAGAACGACGACGGCCAGGTCGCCGTCGCCCACTCGATCTCGGCCGGCCTCGACTATCCGGGCGTGGGTCCCGAGCACGCCTACTACCGCGACACCGGCCGCTTCGAGTTCGTGTCCATCACCGACGAGGAGGCGCTGGAGGGATTCCAGGCCCTCACCCGGCTGGAGGGCATCATGCCGGCGCTGGAGTCGGCCCACGCGATCGCCCACGCGATGCGGCTGGCCAAGACGCTGCCGGCGAAGCAAGAGCGATCGTGGTCGGTCTCTCCGGCCGCGGCGACAAGGACGTCCACGTCGTCGGCCAAGGCGCTCGGCGAAGCGCGTGGAATGACGACCTGCCCGTATCGACGCCGCCTTCGAGCAGCTGCGGGCGACGCGGCGAGCGCGCCCTGGTCGCCTACTTCATGGCCGGCGATCCCTCGCTGGCCGAGACCGAGCGGCTGGTGGTCGAGGCCGAGCGCCGCGGCGCCGACGTGATCGAGCTGGGCGTGCCGTTCTCCGATCCGCTCGCCGACGGCCCGGTGATCCAGCGCGCGGACGTAGCGCGCGCTGGCGGCCGGCGCCACCTGCCCCGCGTGCTGGAGATGGTCGCCTCGCTGCGCGCGCGAGGTGCGGATACCACTGGTGCTGATGACCTACTACAACCCGATCCTGGCCTTCGGCCTCAAGGGCTTCGCCCGGACGGCCGTCGAGGCGGGCGCCGACGGCGTGATCGTGCCCGACCTGCCCCACGAGGAGGCCGAGCCGCTGCGGGCCGAGGCGGAGCCGGCCGGCCTCGACATGATGCACATGGTGGCGCCGACCTCCACGCCGGCCCGGGTGAAGGCCATCGCGCGGCTGAGCCGGGGTTTCATCTACGTGGTCTCGCTGACCGGCGTGACGGGCGCCCGCCGCGAGCTGCCGCCCGACCTCGACGCCCAGCTGCGCACGCTGCGGCTGGTGACGACCAAGCCCCTGTGCGTTGGCTTCGGCGTTTCCACGCCCGAGCAGGTGGCCGTCGTCGGCCGGCTCGCCGACGGCGTCGCCGTGGGCTCCGCCATCGTGCGCATCATCGAGCGAGCACGCCGGCACCGCCGCCCTCGTCGAGAAGGTCGGCGACTTCATCGCCTCCCTGAAGGCCCCGCTGAGGACACGCTGATGGCCGCCTGGTTCAGCGGACGCAGCAGGAGACCCAGGGGACGCCGAAGAAGGTCGTCATCGCCGAGGGGCTGTGGATCAAGTGCGAGTCGTGCAAGGAGATCATGTACCGGGCCGAGGTCGAGAAGGCCGGGCGCGTGTGCCCCAAGTGCCACTATCCCTTCCGCATCACCGCCCGCGAGCGCATCGGGCTGCTCGTGCGACGCCGGCACCTTCGAGGAGGTACCAGGCCTCGCTCGGCAGCATCGACCCGCTCGGCTTCAAGGACACCAAGCGTTACCGCGATCGCATCAAGGCCGCCAAGCAGAAGACCTCGATGCAGGAGGCGGTGATCACCGGGCTGGGGCGCATCGGCGGCTACCCGGCGATGCTGAGCGTCTTCGAGTTCGCGTTCCTCGGCGGCAGCATGGGCTCGGCGGTGGGCGAGAAGCTCACGCGGGCGATCGAGCTGGCCATCGACAAGCATGTGCCCGTCGTCATCGTCTCCGCCTCTGGCGGCGCCCGCATGCAGGAGGGGATCCTGTCGCTGATGCAGATGGCCAAGACCTCGGCCGCGCTGGCCCGGCTGGCCGAGGCGCGGCTGCCCTACCTGTCGGTGCTCACCGATCCGACCACGGGCGGGGTCACGGCCAGCTTCGCCATGCTGGGCGACGTGATCCTGGCCGAGCCGCGCGCCCTCATCGGCTTCGCCGGTCCCCGCGTCATCGCCGAGACGATCCGCCAGCCATTGCCCGACGGCTTCCAGCGCTCCGAGTTCCTCCTCGAGCACGGCCAGCTCGACCTCATCGTCGAGCGCCGCGAGCTCAAGGACACCCTCCGCAAGCTCCTCGCCTTCTTCGCCGACCAGCCCACGCCGCCCGCATGACCTATGCCGAGGCGGTGGCCCGGCTCCTCGCCCTGCGCGGCGGCGAGTACGCCGGGATGCGGCCGGGGCTCGAGCGGATCGAGGCGCTGCTGGACGCGCTCGGCAACCCCGAGCGCGGCTACACCCTGGCCCAGGTCGGCGGCACCAACGGCAAGGGCTCGATCTCGGCCATGCTGGCCGCCATGCTCCACGCCGAGGGGCGCCGCGTGGGCCTCTACACCTCGCCCCACCTCGTGTCCTTCCGCGAGCGCATCCGCGTGGACGGCGCAGGCGATCGGCGAGGACGCCGTCGTGGACGGCGTGGAGGCGCTCGGCACGCTGATCGCGCGCGCTCGACGCCACCGTCTTCGAGGCCTCCACGGCCCTGGCCCTCGATCACTTCGCCCGCGAGCGGGTGGAGGTCGCGGTGCTGGAGGTCGGCCTGGGCGGCCGCCTCGACTCCACCACGGTCGGGCGGCCCGCGGCGGCCGTCCTCGGTCCCATCGACTTCGATCACCAGGAATTCCTGGGCGACACGCTGACGGCGATCGCCGGCGAGAAGGCCGCGATCTTCCGGTCCGGCGCCGCGCTCTCCGCCGCCCAGCCCCCGGAGGCCGAGGCCGTGGTGGTGGCCCAGGCCGCCCGGGCCGGCGTGCCGCTGCTGATGGAAGGCCGCGAGCTGACCGTCACGCTCCGCGCCCGCGATCTGCACGGCCAGCGGATCGACTGCGCAGGGCCGGGCTGGCGCCTCGACGACCTCCGGCTGCGGGCTGCTGGGCACCTACCAGCCCGCCAACGCGCTGCTGGCCGTGGCCGCCGCCCGCGTGCTCGGGGTCGGCGAGCGGGCGATCCGGGCCGGGCTGGCCGCGCGCGCGCTGGCCCGGCCGCTTCGAGCTGCGCCGGCGCGAGGGAGGCTGGCTCGTGCTGGACGGCGCCCACAACCCGGCCGGTGCTCGGGCCCTGGCCGCCTCGCTCGAGACTTACTTCGGCGAGGCG
The DNA here is from genome assembly GCA_963827505.1 of uncultured Candidatus Rokubacteria bacterium. Lineage (GTDB taxonomy): Bacteria > Methylomirabilota > Methylomirabilia > Rokubacteriales > CSP1-6 > AR5. The sequence continues at coordinate 2,278,669 of CAWHBD010000003.1, forward strand.
CCGATCACCCTCGTCATCGGGGTGCTGCGCGACAAGGACGCGGCTGGTATCCTGCGCCCGCTGCTCGGTCGAGTCCGGCGAGTGATCCTGACGGCGCCCCGCAGTGCGCGCGCCGCCCATCCCGAGGATCTGCGGGCGCTGGTGCCGGCCTCGATGCCGGTTGAGGTGGCGTCGACGGTGGGCCAGGCGCTGGCCGCCGCCGAGGAGGGATCGCGCTCGCCCGTCGTGTGCGTCGCCGGTTCCCTGATGCTGGTCGGCGACGCGCTCCGACATCTCGACGGGGATGAGAAACCTTGCCCGGTGGAAAAGTCGGCTGATAGCATCGACTCGCTTCACTGACGAGGGTGTTCGGACCATTTGAGAACGGCACTTCGCCGGCTGGCGCTGCTCGTGGTCGTCCTGCTGGGGCCGGTCGCGCTGACGGGCATCGCCTGGGGCCAGACCGCCCCGGCCCCCGTCGTCGTCCCCACCCCGGGCGGCGACGTCACCGTGCTGGCTGACCGGCTCGAGCAGGTGGGGCCCGATCGCCTCCTGGTCGCCACCGGCAACGTCGAGATCACCCGCGGCAGGTCGCGGCTGATCGCCGACCGGGTGGAGATCAACCGCGAGACCGGCGACGCGGTGGCCCAGGGCAGGGTGGTGTTCTACGACGGCGAGGACCAGCTGACCGGCCGCCGCATCGACTACAACCTCCGCAGCGGGACCGGCGTCATCTACGACTCCGAGGCGCGGGTGGCCCCGTACTACCGGATCGGCGGCGAGCGCATGGACCGGCTCGGCGAGAGCGTCTACAAGATCCAGCGCGGCGTCTTCACGACGTGCGAGGACGATCCCCCGACGTGGGCGTTCAGGTTCGGCTCGGCCACCGCCGACCTCGAGGACTTCGTCTACGGGACCGACGCCTCGTTCTGGGTCAAGGATCTGCCGCTCATCCCGTTCGTTCCGTTCTTCGCCGCCGCCATCCGGCGCGAGCGGCAGACCGGCTTCCTGTTCCCCAAGGTGGGCCACTCCAGCCGCAAGGGCTTCCAGGCCGAGGTGCCGTTCTACTGGGCGCTGTCGGACAGCGCCGACCTCACCGTCGCGCCCCTGATGTACTCCGAGCGGGGATTCGGCCTGACCGCCGAGGCACGCTACATGCTGTCCGACGAGCAGCGGGGTGGCTTCTCGGGGTTCCTGCTGCAGGAGACCGAGAAGAACGACGCCACCCGGGGACTCGGCAGCCTCAAGCACGACTGGCAGATCGCGCCCGGCCTCTCGCTGAAGGTCGACGTCAACGCGGTCACCGGCGACACCGTGCTCAGCGAGTACGGCGACCGGCTGCAGCAGCGCAGCTCGCAGCGCGTGGAGTCCAACGTGTTCCTCACCCGCACGTGGGAATCCTGGAACTTCGTCGCCAACGTCTTCAGCTACCAGGACCTCACCGTCCGGCGCCCGGTCGAGCTGCGCCGGCTGCCCGACCTGAACCTCATCGGCGTGCGGCAGCCGATCCCGGGACTGCCGGGATTCCTGTGGGAGATGGAGACCAGTTACGTCAACTTCGTGCGCGACGTCGGCTCCGAGGGCCAGCGCCTGGATCTGCACCCGCGCATCTCCCGGCCGATCCCGGTCGCCGGCCTCCTCACCGTGACCCCCTTCGTGGGCGGCCGCCTGACCGGCTACGACAAGACGGTGACCGGCACCCGCTCGACGCAGGGCGTGAGCGGGCAGATCGAGATCACCGAGGACGATCCGCGGCTGCGGCGGCTCTTCGAGGCCGGCACCGACGTCGAGACCCAGCTCTCGCGTGTCTACGCGGTCGGCGGCACCTGGGGCATCGACGCGTTGCTGCACAGCATCGAGCCGCGGGTGAACTACACGTGGATCACCGGCAAGGGCCAGGACAAGAACCCGGTGTGGACGGAGGGCATCGATCGCATCCCCGACACCAGCCGCATCGCGTACTCGCTGACCAACCGGCTCCGGGCTCGCACGACCACGCTGGCCGACGGCGAGCCGCGGCGGTGGGAGGCGCTGCGACTGGCGGTCGGGCACAGCTACGACCTGCGCGACAGCCGGGCGGGGGACGTCACCGGGACCGTCATCGTGGAGCCGGTCGACCGCCTCCGGCTGCGCGGCGACATCGCCCACGGCGTGCACGGGGAGGGCGTGCAGAGTGCCACCTCGGACCTGATCGTGCGCGCCGATCCGGTGTCGTTCTCGATCGGCTCTCGGTACAGCGACCCCGGCCGCTTTAATTTCATCACCACCGGTATCGTCCTCGACGTCTCCCGCTACGTCACCCTGCGCAACAGCAACTTCTTCGACGCCCGCACCCTGACCTTCGTGGAGAGCCGCACCGCGGCCGACATCAAGTTCCAGTGCTGGGCCATGACGGTGCAGTTCGTGCACCGCGAGGGGCGCGACGACGAGTTGAACTTCGCGGTCAACCTGCTCGGCGTCGGCGGCCCCATCCGGACTTCGGTGGGCCTCGGCGCCCTGGAGGCGACCGGCGAGCGATGACCAGCATTCCGTTCCTCGATCTCACCCGGCAGCATCGCGCCCTCAAGGCCGAGCTGATGGCCGCGGTCGAGCGCGTGCTCGACTCGAGCCACTTCGTGCTGGGGGGCGAGGGCCGCGCGCTGGAGGAAGAGCTGGCTGCGCAGGCCGGCGTGCGCCACGGTGTCGGGCTCGGCTCCGGCACCGACGCGCTACGCCTGGCCCTCATCGCCGTGGGAGTGAAGCCGGGCGACGAGGTCGTCACCCCCGCCTTCTCGTTCGTGGCCTCGGCCACGACCATCGTGATGGCGGGGGCCACGCCGGTCTTCGTGGACATCGAGCCGGCGACCTACGGCCTCGACCCTGAGCGGCTGGAGCGCGCGCTCACGGCCCGCACCCGCGCGATCGTGGTCGTGCACCTCTACGGACACCCGGCTCGAATCGACCGCATCGCCGAGATCGCCCGGCGCCACGGGCGTCGCGCTGATCGAGGACGCCGCCCAGGCCATCGGCGCCACCTGGGACGGCCGGCCGATCGGCGGCTGGGGCGACGCCGCCTGCCTGTCCTTCTATCCGACCAAGAACCTCGGCGCCTGCGGCGACGCCGGGCTGCTGCTGACCGACCGCGACGACGTGGCCGAGCACGTGCGTCGGCTGCGGCACCACGGCGACCGCGGCCGCTACGACCACGTGGAGCTGGGCTACTGCAGCCGGCTCGACGAGGTCCAGGCCGCGATGCTGCGCGTGAAGGGGCGCCGCCTGGAGGCGTGGACCGAGGCCCGCCGGCATCTGGCCGCGCGCTATCGCGCCGGACTGGCCGGGCTCCCGCTCGGCCTGCCCGGCGAGGATCCGCGGGGCCGCCACATCTACCATCAGTTCGTCGTCCGCCACCCGCGGCGTGACGCCCTTGCCAAGGCGCTGGCCGACCTCGGCGTGGGCACGATGGTGCACTACCCGCGCGCGGTGCCGGACCAGCCACTCTTCGGCAGTGCGGCGGCCACGGCCGACGCCTCGCCGTGGCCGCAGGCGTGGCGGGCGGCGAGCGAGGTGCTGTCGCTGCCGTGCTATCCGGAGATGACCGACGCCGAGATCGAGGGTGTGGTGGCCGCCGTGCGCACGGCGGTCGGCCGCGTGTGAGCGACGGGCCCGTGACCCGGCCGTAGCCCGGCCCGTATGCTGAGCGCCGTCCTCGCCTCGCTGCGGCCGCGGCAGTGGATCAAGAACCTGTTCGTCTTCGGTGGGTTGATCTTCGCCCAGCAGCTGTTCTTCCCGCCGGCCGTGTGGACCGCGCTGGGCGCCTTCGTGATCTTCTGCGGGCTGTCGGGGGCGATCTACCTGCTCAACGACGTCGCCGATCGCGACAAGGACCGCCTGCACCCGGAGAAGCGCCTGCGCCCGATCGCCTCCGGCCGGCTGCCGGTGCCGGCGGCGCTGGGGGCGGCGCTGGTGCTGATCGGCGGCGGCCTGGCCGCGGCCACCTGGCTGTCGCTGCCCTTCGCGGTGGTCGCGCTCGCCTACGTCGTCCTGCTCTCGGCGTACTCGGCCTGGCTCAAGCACATCGTGATCGTCGACGTCCTGGTGGTGGCCATCGGCTTCGTGCTGCGCGCGGTGGCCGGCGCCGTGGCCATCAGCGTGGCCATCTCCGGCTGGCTGCTGATCTGCACCATCCTGTTCGCGCTCTTCCTGGCCCTCGGCAAGCGCCGGCACGAGGTGCTGGCGCTGGGGGAGGCGGCCGCCCGCCACCGGCCGATCCTGGCCGAGTACAGCGCCGCCCTCCTCGACCAGATGATCGCGGTGGTGACCGCCTCCACCGTCACCGCCTACGCGCTCTACACGATGTCGCCGGAGACGGTGGCCAAGTTCCAGACGCCGCTGCTGCCGGTGACGCTGCCGTTCGTGCTGTACGGCATCTTCCGGTACCTCTACCTGCTGTACCGGCGGCAGCTCGGCGGCAACCCGACCGACATCGTCCTGCGCGACCGCGCGCTGCTGCTGAACTCGCTCCTGTGGCTGGCGGTGGTCCTGGTCCTCCTCTACGGGGGCTAACGGTCCTCCGACGTCGTCGGCGCCGGGGCGGGGCGAGGGTGGGTTCGGTCGGGCGGGGCGTAGAATGATCGGACATGAGGCGGCGGGCTGAGGCCATGCGTGCATCGAGCGAGGGAGGGCGATGAGTCCCCAGGTGCGGGTGCGGTTCGCGCCGAGCCCGACCGGCCACCTGCACGTCGGGGGTGCCCGGACGGCGCTGTTCAACTGGCTGTTCGCGCGTCACCACGGCGGCGTCTTCATCCTGCGCATCGAGGACACCGACCGCTCGCGCTCGACCGACGAGAACATCGAGTTCATCGTCGACGCCCTCCGGTGGCTCGGCCTCGACTGGGACGAGGGGCCGCCGGCGTCCGGGCTATCGCCAGACCGAGCGCTTCGATCTCTACCGGGCGGCACGCCGCGCGGCTCGTGCAGGCCGGCCGCGCGTACCACTGCGATTGCCCCCCCGAGCAGCTCGACGCCGAGCGCAAGGCCGCCGAGGCGCGCAAGGAGACGTTCCGCTATTCCGGTCGTTGCCGCGACCGCGGGCTCGACTGCCGGTGCCCTCCGCCTGCGCATCCCTGACGACCGGCGCCACCGTCGTGCACGATCTCATCCACGGCCCCGTCGTGTTCGAGCACCAGCAGCTCGACGACTGGATCCTCGCGCGCACCGACGGCACGCCGACCTACAACTTCTGCGTGGTCGTGGACGACGTCGACGATGCGCATCACCCACGTCATCCGCGGCAACGACCACCTGTCGAACACGCCCAAGCAGGTGCTGTGCTACGAGGCGCTCGGCTACCCGGTGCCGGCGTTCGCCCACGTCTCGATGATCCTCGGCGCCGACCGGACCCGCCTGTCCAAGCGCCACGGCGCGACCTCCGTGCAGGCCTACCGCGAGCAGGGGATCCTGCCGGAGGCGCTGGTGAATTACCTGGCCCGGCTCGGCTGGTCGCACGGCGACCAGGAGATCTTCACGCGGGCCGAGCTGGTCGAGCACTTCGACATCAAGGACGTCTCCTCGTCGGGGGCCGTCTTCGACCAGACCAAGCTCGAGTGGCTGTCGCAGGAGTACATCAAGGCCAGCCCCGGCACCCGGCTGGCTGAGCTGGTGCGGCCGCTCCTGGCCGAGGCGGGCCTGCCGGCGCCGGACGACGCGCGCCTGGCCGCCATGCTGGAGACGCTGCGCGAGCGGGCCAAGACACTACGCGAGATGGTGGAGGTCGGCCGCTTCTACTTCGAGCGGCCGACCGGCTACGACGACAAGGCGCGGGCCAAGCTGTTCACCGCCGACGGCGCCAGGCGCCTGCGCCTGGTGAGCGAGCGATTGGCCGCGGTCGAGCCCTTCACGGCGACCGACGCTCGAGGGACTCTACCGCGAGACTGGTCGCCGCCCTCGGCCTCAAGCTCGTCGACCTCGCCCAGCTCACGCGGCTGGCCGTGACGGGGCGCACGGCCTCGCCGCCGCTGTTCGACGTCCTCGCGCTGCTCGGCCGGGAGGAGGTCGCTGGCGCGGCTGCGTGCCGCCGTCGAGGCGATGCCGCGATGAGGCTGCTGCTGGCCCGCCACGGGGAGTCGCTGTGGAACGCCGAGCGGCGCTTCCAGGGCACGACCGACATCGCGCTGTCGGCCCGGGGCCGGGCCCAGGCGAGCGCGCTCGGCCGCGGCGCTGGCCGGCTACCGGATCCGCGCCGCCTACGTGAGCCCGTTCCGGCGCGCGCGGGAGACCGCCGAGACTGGCGCTGGCCGGCACCGGTATCCCGCTGGTCGGTCGTCGAGGAGCTGCGCGAGCTGTCGCTCGGCGACTGGGAGGGGTGCACGGTCGACGAGGTTCGCGCCCGCGACGGCGATCCCTACGTGGCGTGGGTGCGGGCGCCCCACGACTGTCCGCCCCCGGGCGGCGAGCCGCTGCCGGTCGTCAGCGAGCGCGTGCGGGCGGGCCTGGACCGCATCGCCGGCGCCCACGATCGCGGCGACGACGTGCTGGTCGTGGCCCACGGCGGCGTCATCAGCGTGTACGCCTGCCACCTGCTCGGGTGCTCGTTCAACCCGCTCTGGCGGCTGCGCGTGGACAACGCCTCGCTGACGGTCGTGCGGCCGCCGCGGCTGGTCTCGCTGAACGAGACCGGCCATCTGCCCGCCGACGCTCGCCCCCGGCCACCTGCAGCGGACGAGCCTGGCCGCCCGCTCGCCGAGCGCGCCGTGACGGTCCTGCTGCGCGCTCTTCGGCGGGACCGCGCTGCTGCTGTACGGCATCCGCCTCAGCGGCGAGGGCATGCAGCGCGCGCTCGGGGGCCGCCTGCGCCAGATGCTCACCGTGCATGTCGCGCTCGCGGCTGAACGCGGTGCTGTCGGGCGCGCTGGTGACCGCCATGCATCCAGTCCTCGGCCGCGACCACGCTCATGCTGATCGGCTTCGTCTCGGCCGGTCTCATGGCGTTCCGCCAGACGCTGGGCGTCATCCTCGGCGCCGACATCGGCACCACCCTGACCGTGCAGCTCATCGCCTTCCGGGTCACCGACTACTCGCTGCTGCTGGTCGGGGTCGGCTTCGCCATCACCTTCATCGCGCGGCGGAACACGCCCAAGGACGTCGGTCAGGCCATTCTCGGGCTCGGCCTCGTGTTCCTCGGCCTCAAGCTCATCCTGGACGGCGCCGCCACGCTGAAGAGCAATACCCTGGCGCTCGAGCTGCTGCAGGTCGCCACCGACACGCCGATCATCGCGGTGCTGGCCGCGGCCTTCTTCAGCGCGCTGGTCGACCTCGTCGGCGGCCACCATCGGCCTGGCCCTGGCCATGGCCGCTCAGGGGCTGATCACGCTGCCCGGCGCCGTGGCCATCGTGGTCGGGGCCAACATCGGCACCTGCGCCACGGCGCTGGCCTCGTCGATCGGCGCCACCGCCGAGGCCAAGCGGGTGGCCGTCGCCCACATCGCGTTCAAGCTGCTCGGGCGCCGCCCTGCTGTTCCCGTTCATCGGCCCCTTCTCGGGGCTGGTGGCGATGACCGCGGCCGACCCGGCCCGGCAGATCGCCAACGCCCACACCTTCTTCAACGTGGGCATCAGCCTGCTCTTCCTGCCGTTCACGCCGCTGGCCGCGCGCGTCATCGAGATGCTGGTGCCCGACGACCAGCGCGAGGACACGCCGTTCCGGGTGCGCTACCTCGACGAGCGCGCCCTCGACCAGCCCTCGCTGGCCATGGGCCAGGCCCACCGGGAGGCGCTGCGCATGGCCGACGTGGTGCAGGCGATGCTCCGCGACGCGCTGGCCGGCTTCCGCTCCGACAACCTGGCCATGATCGAGAACATCGAGAAGCGCGACGACCAGGTCGACTTCCTGGAGCGGGAGATCAAGCTGTTCCTGGCCCGCCTGGGCCGGGAGGCGATGGGCCCCGAGCTCTCGCGCAAGGAGATCGGCATGATCTCCTTCATCGCGAACCTCGAGAACATCGGCGACATCATCGACAAGAACCTGATGGAGCTGGCCCGCAAGAAGTACTATCAGGGGCGCCGGTTCTCGGAGGCGGGCTGGGCCGAGATCCAGGAGTTCCACGGCCACGTGGCCAAGAACCTCGAATCGGCCATCGCGGCCTTCGCGGCCAACGACAAGGTGCTGGGCCAGGAGGTGCTGGACCAGCGGCCGCTCATGCGCTCGCGGGAGCGCGAGCTGCGCGAATCGCATCTGGGGCGGCTGCGGGCCGGTCTGGCCGAGTCGCTGGAGACGTCCGAGATCCATCTGGACATCCTGACCAACCTCAAGCGCATCAGCTCCCACGTGTCGGCGCTGATGTTTCCCATCCTGGACGAGGTGTGAGCCCATGAAGAAGATCGAGGCCATCATCAAGCCGTTCAAGCTCGACGACGTCAAGGAGGCGCTGACCGAGATCGGCGTGATCGGCATGACGGTGACGGAGGTGCGCGGCTTCGGCCGGCAGAAGGGCCACACCGAGCTGTATCGTGGCTCCGAGTACACCGTCGACTTCCTGCCCAAGGTGAAGATCGAGGTGGTGGTGGCCGACCACGTCGTCGACAAGGTCGTGTCGGTGATCGTGGGGGCGGCCAAGACCGGCTCCATCGGCGACGGCAAGGTCTTCGTGCTGCCAATCGACGAGTCGATCCGGATCCGCACCGGGGAAACGGGCGAATCCGCCGTCTGAACCGGCGCGCGTGGTGCCGGTGGACGCGCTGGCGCGGAGGGCTGGTCGATGACCCTGCCGCGCCTCGATGGCTCGCCTGTCGCCGGAGACCGAGCCGCCTCCGGAGCGAGCGCGGCTCCGACGGCGAGCCATCGAGAATGCGCGGCAGAGTCATCGACCAGCCCTCCACGCCAGCGCGTCCACCAGGACGGCGAAGGGCGCTAACGACATGAGGGAGTGCTCCGGCCCTCGGCCCCAGGGCGGGATCGAATGGTGCGTACCGACGATCTCCTGACGTCCTCTTCGCCGAAGGCTCGGGTGCGCGCGCTCAAGCGGCTGGGGTTCGAGAACCCGGGGGCGGCCAGCGCGAATCTGGAGGCGCTGACGCCGACGCCGCGGGATGCGGAGCTGCTGGCGCCGGCGCTGCCGCGGCTGCTCGCCGAGCTGGCGGGGGCGGCCGATCCCGACATGGCGCTCAACAACCTCGAGCGCTACGCCGAGGTCGTCGATCGGGCGGTCTTCTTCCGCACGCTGGCCACGCATCCCGGCGCCGCCCACCTGCTGGCCCGGCTCGGCGGTGGCAGTCAGTTCCTGGCCGACGCGCTCCGGCGCCGGCCGGTCGCGCTGGCCTGGCTGCTGGAGCCGCAGACGATGCGGGTGTGGTTCGCGGACGACTTCGCGGCCGACCTCGCCCAGTCGCTGACGCCGTTCCCGGCCCGCGAGGCGCGCATGAACGCGCTGCGGCGCTTCAAGTATCGTCACGTGCTTCGCATCGGCGCCCGCGACCTGCTCGGCGACGCCGACCTCAGCGTGACCACCGAGGAGCTGGCGCGGCTGGCCGACACCTGTCTGGGCGAAGCCTGGCGGATGGCCGAGGCCGAGGCCCGGGCTCGCGTCGGCGCGCCGCTCGACGAGGCGGGACAGGAGACCGGCGGGGCGGTGATCGGCATGGGCAAGCTGGGCGGCGAGGAGCTGAACTACTCGTCGGACATCGACCTGATGTTCGTGTACGGCGCCGAGGGCGAGACGGCCGGCGGCCCCGAGGGCCGGATCGCCAACGGCGAGTACTTCGCCCGCGTGTGCCGCGCCGTGGCGGCCATCATCGAATCGGTCACCGACGAGGGCTACGTCTTCCGTGTCGACCTTCGGCTGCGTCCCGAGGGCCGCGCGGGCGCCGTCGCGCTGTCGCTCGACGGCTACCGGACCTACCATCGTGAGCGCGCCGAGCCGTGGGAGCGCCAGGCGCTGCTCAAAGCGCGGATGTCGGCCGGGGACGCGCGCGTGGGTGCGCGCTTCATGGACTTCGCTCGCGACGTCGTCTATCGGCCCGGCGTGGACGAGCGCATCCTGCCGGCCATCCGGACCATGAAGGAGGGCATCGACCGCGAGCTGGGCCGGCGGGGGCAGTCGCGGGACGCCAACGTCAAGCTGGGTCGCGGCGGCATCCGCGAGATCGAGTTCGTCGTGCAGGCGCTCCAGCTCCTCTACGGCGGCGACGACCCGTGGCTGCGCGAGCGCAACTCGCTCAAGGCCCTGTTCCGGCTCACCGAGCGCGGGTACCTGGCCCCCGACCAGGGCCGCGCGCTCTCCCACGCCCTCGTGCACCTGCGCACCGTCGAGCACCGGCTGCAGCTCCTGGACGAGTTCCAGACCCACACCTTGCCCGACGATCCGCGCGCGCTCGGCCGCCTGGCTCGCCGGCTCGGGATCACCGGCTCGCCGGCGGCAGCGGCCCGGACCTTCCGCGCCCGCCACCGGGCGGTGACCACGGCCGTGCACCGGGCGTTCGTGGAGTTCTTCCGCGAGCGGCCGGAGGCGGCGCGGCCCCGGCTGCGGCTGCCCGGCCTCACCGCCCTGCGTGCCACCGGCTTCGCCGATCCGGAGCGCGCCCGTCAGAACCTGCGCCTGATCCTGGAGGGTCGGCCGCTCGTGCCCTACGCCGGGGCGCTGCGGGCGGCGCTGGAGCGACTCTACCCGAGCCTGCTGGACGCGCTGTGGAAGAGCCCGGATCCCGACGAGGCACTCAACCAGTTCGAGCGCTTCCTGTCGGCGGCGGGACCGCGCGCGGGCTACATCGAGCTGCTGGCCGGCAACCGGACGCTGCTCGACGGGCTGGTGCGCCTCTGCGCCGGTGGCGACCTTCTCACCCAGCTGCTGATCACCCAGCCGGAGCTGCTGGCCTCGCTGGCCGACGAGGCGGCGCTGGCCCCGCGCCGGCGGCGCGCGGGGCTGCGGGCGGCCCTGGCCCCGGTGTTCGCGCCGGCCACGCCGCCGGCCGAGCGGCGCGATCGGCTGCGGCGCATCAAGCAGGCCGAGGAGCTCACCATCGTGTGGCGCTACCTGCTCGGCGTGACCAAGATCGAGCGCTACGCGGACGAGATGACCGCGCTGGCCGAGGCCACGCTGGACGCTGGCTGGCTGCTGGCGCTGGGCGCCCAGGTCGAGCGCCACGGCGTACCGCGCGACGCCGGCGGCCGCTTCGTCCCCGCCGTGCTGGTCGGCGTCGGCAAGCTGGGTGGGCGGGAGCTGGCGACCGGCTCCGACCTCGATCTGTTCGCGGTTTTCGACGCGCCCGGTGCCGGCGAGGGTACGACCGACGGCGAGGCGCCGGTGGACGCCCACACGTTCTACAGCGGCGCCGTCGAGCGGCTGGCCGGGGCACTGGGCGACATCACGCCGGCCGGCGTGGCCTTCGCGGTCGACCTGCGCATCCGGCCGGGCAGCAAGGGCAGCGGCTTCGCGGCCGCGCTCGATGCGGCGCAACGGTACTATGAGGACCACGGCGACCTCTGGGAGCGGCAGACGCTGACGCGGGCGCGGCTCGTGCTCGGCGATCGAGGCCTCGGCCGCCGGGTGAGGGCGATGCTGCGGCGGCTCGTGTACGGCGCGCCGCTGCCGCGGAGCGCGCTCAAGGAGATCGGGGAGGTGCGGACGCGCATGGAGCTGGAGCTGGGCAAGGAGACGCCGGGACGCTGGCACGTCAAGCTCGGGCGCGGCGGACTCGTCGACGTCGAGTTCCTCACGCAGGCCCTGCAGCTCGTGCATGGCGCCGAGCATCCGGACGTGCGGCGGCCCTCGACGAACGCGGCCCTGGCCGGCCTGGCCCGGATGGGCGCCCTGCCGGCGCCCACCGCGGCTGCGTTGCGGGAGGACTACCGCTTCCTGCGTCGCGTCTCCACGGCCCTGCGCCTGCTCGGCGCCCGCCCGACCGACACGCTGGAGCTGGCCGGCCCCATGCCGGCCCGCGTGGCCAGCGCGCTGGGGTTGCCCTCGCGCGAGGCGTTCCTGGCCGCCTACCGCGAGCGCACGATGGCGGTGCGGGCGGCGTACGACGAGGTCTTCTCGTCCGACGCGCGGGGCCGGTCGCGCGCCACGCTCCGTCCGGGGGCGGGCGTATGAGCCGCTCGCTCTACATCGTCGACGGGCACTCGCACATCTTCCGCGCCTACCACGCGGTCGGCTACCTCTCGACGTCCCGGGGAGTGCCGAGCCACGCGGTGCTCATCCTCAGCACCATGCTGTGGAAGCTGATCCGCGAGGAGCGGCCCGACTTCCTCGGCATCACGCTGGACCCGCCGGGGCCGACCTTCCGCGACGCCATGTTCGCGGAGTACAAGGCCACCCGTACGACCATGCCGGACGACCTCGCCCGCCAGCTGCCCTACGTGCGCCGGCTGTTCGAGGCGCTGCGCACGCCGGTGATCGAGGTGCCCGGCTACGAGGCCGACGACGTGCTGGCCACCCTGGTCGAGCAGGCCCTGCGCGAGCCGGACCTCGACGTGGTCGTGGTCAGCGGCGACAAGGACCTGCTGCAGCTCGTGGGCCCGCGCGTGCGCGTGCTCTCGGTGCTCGGCCGCACCGGCGAGCGGGTGATGTACGACGAGGCCAAGGTGCGTGAGCGGTGGGGCGTGGAGCCGGGCCAGATCGCCGACGTGCTGGCGCTGATGGGCGATTCCATCGACAACATCCCCGGCGTCAAGGGCGTGGGCGAGAAGACCGCGGTCAAGCTGATCACCCAGTTCGGCTCGGTGCAGGGCCTCTACGAGAACCTCACGCTCGTCGGCGGCAAGCTGCGGGAGACGCTGGCCACCAGCCGCAAGCAGGCGCTGCTCTCGCGCGAGCTGGCCACGCTGGCGCACTCGGCGCCGGCCACGCTCGATCTGGAGGCGTTCCGGCTCGTCGAGCCCGACTGGGTCAAGCTGCGCGGGCTCTGGATGGAGATGGAGTTCACGCGCCTCGTCAAGGAGCTGCCGGCCACCGTGGTCTCGGTGAGCGCCGAGCCGGTGACGCGGCTGGACGACGCGGCCGCGCTGGCCGGCTACCTCCGACGGGTCCCGGCCGGCGCGCCGCTGGCGATCGACTGGGTCGGCGATGCCCGGCCGCCGGCGCCGCGCCTGGACGCGCTCGGACTCTTCCATCCGGATGCCGGGGCGGCGTGGACGACGCTGCCGCCGGGGCCGTGGCTCGACGGCGCGCGCCCGTGATCGTGCACGACGCCAAGCCGCTCGCTGGAGGCGTGCGGGGAAGCCGGCGCGCCGCCGCCGAGCGCCGAGGACACCGCGCTGGCCGCGTATCTGCTGAACCCGGCCCGGGCGACGTACAAGCTCGACGAGGTGTGCATGGAGGCGTTCGGCGAGTGCCCGCCCACGCCGCCGGTGCCCGGGCCCGAGGGCCGCGTGGTCGACGACGCACTCGGCACGGTCCTCGGCGAGCGCGCCCGCTGGCTCGTGCGCTACTGGACGCAGGCGGCGGCCGAGCTGGACGAGCGCGCGCTGCGCGCGATCTACGACGACATCGAGCGCCCGCTGGTCCCGGTGCTGGCCGAGATGGAGCGGCACGGCATCCGGGTGGAGCCGGCGCGCCTCGAGGCCTTCGCCAAGGAGCTGGAGCGCGGGCTGGACAATCTCACCCGCGAGATCTACGAGCTGGCCGGCGAGACGTTCACGATCGCCTCTCCCAAGCAGCTGGCCCAGGTCCTGTTCGAGAAGCTGAAGCTGCCGGCGATCCGTCGCACCAAGACCGGCTACTCGACCGACGCCGACGTGCTGACCGAGCTGGCCCTCAGCACGCGCTGCCGGCGCAAGATCCTCGAGCACCGCACGCTGTCCAAGCTCAAGGGCACCTACGCCGACGCGCTGCCCGTGCTCGTGAACCCGCGGACCGGGCGCATCCACACGACGTTCAACCAGCTGGTGGCGGCGACGGGACGGCTCGTCGAGCCAGGATCCGAACCTCATGAACATCCCGATCCGCACCGAGCTGGGCCGGCGCATCCGCGCAGGCGTTCGTGCCGGAGGAGGGCTGGCGGTTCGTGGCGGCCGACTACTCGCAGATCGAGCTGCGCATCCTCGCCCACCTGTCGGGCGAGGCGGCCATCATCGAGTCGTTCCGGCGCGGCGAGGACATCCACACCCGCACCGCCTGCGAGGTGTTCAAGATCGCTCCGGCGGAGGTCACCTCGCTGCAGCGCACGATCGCCAAGAGCGCGAACTACGCCATCCTGTACGGCGTCTCGGCGTTCGGGCTGTCGCAGGCCACCAAGATCGACCAGAAGGAAGCCGGCCGGTACATCGACGCCTACTTCGCCGCCCACCCGCGCGTGCGGGCCTTCATCGATCGGACGCTGGCCGACGGGCGCGAGCGCGGCTACGTCACCACGCTGCTGGGCCGCCGCCGCTACTTGCCCGACCTGCGCTCGGGCAACCCGGTAGCCCGCAACGCCGCCGAGCGCATGGCCATGAACGCGCCGGTGCAGGGAACGGCCAGCGACATGATCAAGATCGCCATGGTGCGCATGCGCGCGGCCCTGGCCGAGCGCGGGCTGCACAGCCGCATGCTGCTGCAGGTGCACGACGAGCTGCTGTTCGAGTCGCCGCCGACCGAGGTCGAGGCGATGGCCGCGCTGGCCCGCGAGATCATGGAGGACGCGCTGCCGCTGGCCGTGCCGATCGTGGTCGACGTCAAGACCGGGCTCGACTGGTCCGAGGCGTGAGCCGGCGCCTTCCTGCTGGTCGGGCTCACCGGCGGCATGGCGACCGGCAAGAGCACGGTGTCGGCCATCCTGCGCTCGCTCGGCGTGCGTCATCCTCGACGCCGATGCGCTGGCCCGCGAGGTCGTCGAGCCAGGCCGGCCGGCCCTGGCGACGATCGCCGCCGAGTTCGGCGCCGACGTGCTCGGCCCCGACGGCGCGCTCGACCGCAAGCGCCTGGGTGCCCTCGTGTTCGCCGACCCCGCCCGGCGCAAGCGACTGGAGGCGATCACGCATCCGGCCATCCGCGACCGCTTCCGGGCGCGCCTGGCCGAGCTGGAAGCGCAGGGCTTCGCGGGGATCGTGGTGTGGGACGCGCCGGTGATGATCGAGGCCGGCGGCTACCAGGACATGGACCGGCTGGTGGTCGTGATCACCGATGCGGCCACCCAGCGCCGGCGGGCGCTGGCGCGCGACGGCGATCCGGCCGACGCCGAGCGCAAGATCGCCAGCCAGATGCCGCTGGCCGACAAGGCCAAGCTCGCCGATCACGTCATCGACAACTCCGGCGACCGCGCCGCCACCGAGGCGCGCACCCGCGAGGTCCACGCCGCTCTCCTGGCCGATCTGCGGGCGCGGAGGGCGAAGCTAGCGGCGGGAGACCCATGAGCCAGTTCGGCCGCCGGGGCCACGGCCACATCGCCGTCCTGGGGGCTTGACGGGCTCATCCAGTATGGTGGACACTGTGTCCACCATGGAAGAAGCGGTGTCGGATCTCAACCAGCGCATCGCCGAGCGCGTGCGCGAGCTGCGGGCGGCGCGCGGCCTCTCGCTCGACGCCCTGGCCGGGCGAAGCGGCGTGAGCCGCTCGATGATCTCGCTCATCGAGCGGGGGAGAGCAGCCCGACCGCGGTGGTGCTGGAGAAGCTCGCGGCCGGGCTGGGCGTGATGCTGGCCTCGCTGTTCGACGCGCCGGCCGCCGCCGCCTCGCTGGCCAGCAGCCCGCTGGCCCGACGTGACGACCAGCCGCAGTGGCAGGATCCGGCCTCGGGCTATCTCCGGCGCAACGTCTCGCCGCCGGGCGTCTCCGCAGCCGATGCAGATCGTCGAGATGCACTTCCCGCCCGGCGGCCGGGTGGCGTTCGAGACCGGCGCGCGCGACACCCGCGTGCACCAGCAGGTGTGGGTGCTCGAGGGGGCGATCGACGTCACCGTGGGCGCGGAGCGCCACCGCCTGCGCGAGGGCGACTGCCTGGCCATGCAGCTCGACCGCCCGACCATGTTCCACAACCCCACGCGCAAGCCCGCGCGCTATGCCGTGGTGATCGCGTGCCGACACGCCCTCGCGACGATGAGCACGCCCGCCTGGTCCGTCCGTCGCGCTGCAGGCGCTCGATGACGCGCAGGTCGACGCGCTCGCCGACGTGCTGATCGACTGCGTCGAGGGCGGGGCGTCGGTGAGCTTCATGCACCCGCTGTCGCGCGACCGCGCCATGGCGTTCTGGCGCCGCGTGGCCCAGGGCGTGGCCGCCGGCGAGCGCGCGCTGCTGGTCGCCGACGACGCGCACGGCCTGTGCGGCACCGTGCAGCTGGTGCTCGACCAGCCCGAGAACCAGCCGCACCGCGCCGAGCTGTCGAAGATGCTCGTGCATCGACGCGCGCGCCGCCAGGGCCTGGGGGCGGCGCTGATGCGAGCCGCCGAGGCCACGGCGCGCGAATGCGGCAAGACGCTGCTGGTGCTCGACACCGCCAGCGCCGATGCCGAGCGTCTGTACGAGCGCCTGGGCTGGGTGCGCGTGGGCGTGATCCCCGACTATGCCCTGCTGCCGCAGGGCGGGCTGTGCGGCACGACGGTGTACTACCGCAACCTCGTCGGCTAGTCCGCGTACCCGGTCGGGCCGGCCGGGCGCGCGTGTGACATACTGCCGACGAGGTGCATGATCGCGTGTCGTCGTCGGGTCGGCGCCGGGCACTCGGCCAGCACTTCCTTCGTGACGCCGCCATCGCGCGCGCCATCGTCGACCTCGTCGCCCCCACGTCCGCCGACCTCGTCGTCGAGATCGGGCCCGGGGAGGGCGCGCTGACCCATGAGCTGGCGCGGCGGGCCGGCCGCGTCGTCGCGCTCGAGGTCGACCGCACGATGCTGGAGCCGCTACGCCGGCGCTGGCCGACGGTCGAGGTGCTCGAGGCCGATGCCCGCACCTGGGACTACGGCATGCTCGACCGCCCCGCCGGCGGCCGCGTCCTCGTCGTCGGCAACCTGCCGTACAGCGTCGGCAAGCCCATCCTGGCCGCCCTGCTGGAGGCGCGGGCCGTGATCGATGCGATGGCGCTCATGCTGCAACGGGAGGTGGCCGAGCGCCTGGCGGCGCCGCCCGGCGGCAAGGTCTACGGGGCCCTGTCCGTCCTCACCCAGGTCGTGTGTGACGTCGAGCTGCTTCTGAGAGTGCCGCCGGCCGCGTTCAAGCCGCCGCCCAAGGTCGACTCCGCCGTGGTCCGGCTCACGCCGCGGGCCGAGCCGCGGGTGCCGGCCGCCCTCGAGGCCCGCTTCCGCGACGTGGTGCGGGCAGCCTTCGCGCGCCGGCGCAAGACCCTGGCCAACGCGCTCGCGGGCGGCGGGCTTGGCCTGTCCCCGGGCGAGGCCCGAGAGGCGGCCACGGCCTCGGGGGTGGACCCGGGCCGGCGGGCCGAGACGTTGACGATTGACGAGTTCATCACGTTGACCGCTCGGCTATCATGACGGGGATGTCGTGGCGGAAAACCCTGCTCGTGCTCCTGGCGGCCCTGCCGATCGTGGCCACCGCCGGCGTGGTCTTCCGACACTCCCCACCTCTGCCAGTGGCCGTCGTCCCGCCCCCCTCGTCCGAGCCGGAGCCGATCGTCGCCGAGTCTCCGGCTCCCGAGGTGCGCACGGAGTCGATCACGCTTCGCCGGGGCGACACCCTGGTGAGCGCGCTCGGTCGGCTCGGCGTCGACCGCCGCGCCTCGGCGCACATCGCCGCCGCCCTGCACGACAACGGCGCCGACCTGCGCCGCATGCGACCCAGCGACGAGCTGGCCATCACGTGGACGCTCGACGGCGAGCCGGTCTCGGTCCGCTGGGAGCAGAGCCCGTGGCTGGGCTTCGCGGTGGTGGCCACCGACGGCGGCTGGGAGGTGCGGCGCGAGGAGACCCGGCCCGATGTGCGTGTCGAGGCGGTGGGCGGCGAGGTCCATCGCTCGCTGTTCGAGGCGGTGGAGGCACTGGGCGAGTCGCCCCAGCTCGTACTCGAGCTGGTCGAGATCTTCTCCTCGGACTTCGACTTCACCGCCGACAGCCGGGGCGGCGACCGCTTCCGCCTGCTGGTGGAGAAGCGGTACGCCGGTGAGCAATTCGTGGACTACGGCCAGATCCTGGTCGCCCAGTATCTCAGCGACGGGCGCGTTCTCACGGGGGTGGGCTTCGAGCCGGCCGGCGGCCGCCTGGCCTACTACGACCTCGACGGCCGCTCGCTCAAGAAGAGCTTCCTGAAGTCGCCGCTGGAGTTCACGCGCATCACCTCGGGCTTCACGTACGCGCGCCCGCATCCCATCCTGGGCGGCATGCGGCCCCACCTGGCCGTCGACTACGGGGCGCCGGTGGGCACGCCGGTGCGGGCGGTGGCCGACGGCACCGTCGTCGGGGCCGGCTGGAACGGCGGCAACGGAATCCAGGTGCAGCTGCGGCACCACGCCGGCTACGAGACGCAGTACAACCACCTGTCGCGCCTGGCCACGGGTGTTCGCGCCGGCGCCCGGGTGACCCAGCGCCAGGTGATCGGCTACGTGGGCTCCACCGGGCTGAGCACCGGGCCGCACCTGGACTACCGCGTGGCGAAGAACGGCCGTTTCGTGAATCCGCTGAGCGAGAAGTTCATCCCCGGCCAGCCGCTGGACGGCGCCGAGCATCGCCGCTACCTGAAGGACGCGCGCGCGCTCGTCCGGCGTCTTGAGGACGCGGTGAGCTTTTAGAGCGATCGGAGCGGGCATACAACAGGCCGAGCTGGAATTTCCGGTGACACAAGAAGAGGGTGTATTCGACGGTTCGGGCGCTCACGCGTAGCTGGCGGGCGTGACGGCGGAGCTCGGACAGGTATTGCTCCCACTGCGCAATGGTGAAGCCCTGGCCGCGGGCGTTGGTGGTGACGGAGCGGAGGGAGAAGAGGAGCTGCCAGGCCCGGATGTCGAGCACGCCATAGCGGCGGGGGTCGACGAGGGTGAGGATCGCGGAGGCGATGGGGATGCCGACGCCGTGCAGGCCGGTCAGCAGCTCCATCCGCCGCCGCTCGCTGCGCGTGGCCAGCACCGCGCTTGACACGGCGCGGATGCGGGCCGGCGAGTTGGTCGCCCACAGGTGGCGCGCCCGCGGGCTCTTCCACTCGCACATCCGCCTGAACTCGGCGCGCGTGAACGCCCCCCGGAGGTGGACACCGGCCAGCGCGCGGATGAGCGCCGCCGTCGGGGGGTGCTCCTCGCGGACGAGCTCACGGCGCAGCAGGGCGGTCAGGGTCGCGTTGCGCGGGCGAGGCCCAGGCACGCGACACTGTAGCCGATCCGCCGGTCAGCGCGTCGGGACGGCCGTCGGACCCTTGACCCAGCCGCGCGCGACCATGCAGCGCTCGTAGCGCATCTGCTCGCCGAAGTGTTCGAGCGCCGCGTCCCGGGGCGCGCGGGCCCACAGCTTCGGCGGCGGGGTCGAGCGCGGCAGCAGCTGCGGCCCCCCGGAGGGGCCGGGCCAGGCGGCCGGCGCCTCCATGTCGACCGCGTCGCGGTAGCACCCCTCGGACTCGCGCGCCAGAACGGGCAGGGTGGCACCGGGCCGGTCCCAGTACGCGTTCGTGCATCCAGCCAGCAAACCTACCAAAACGGTCAGGATAGTGGCTCTCATACCCCTGGAGTATCCAAGAATCGTGCCCGTAGGAGAACTTCGAGCCTGCCGAGGCCCGGTGCTAGGATGACTGGCGTCCCGAAAGGAGTTTTGGTTGGAGCCCGCGGTTCGCCTGATTCCCCTCGGCGGGCTCGGTGAGATCGGACTCAACATGATGCTGGTCGAATTCGGGGACGACGTCATCGCGGTCGACTGCGGCCTGATGTTCCCGGACGACGAGCTGCCGGGGATCGACTACGTCATTCCCGACTTCTCCTACGCCCTGGCCCGGCGGCGAGCGCGTTCCGCGGCGGTCGTGCTGACCCACGGCCACGAGGACCACATCGGGGCGCTGCCGTACCTGCTCGCGCGAGCCTCGCGTGCCCGTGTACGGCACGCCGCTGACCCTGGCCCTGGTCACGGAGAGGCTCGCGCGAGCACGGCCTGCTGGAAGGCGCCGACCTGCGCGTCATGCGTCCCCGCGAGGCGCTTCACGGTGGGCCCGTTCCGCATCGAGCCGATCCGCGTGACCCACTCGATCGTCGACGGCATCGGCCTGGCCATCGACACTCCGGCCGGTACGGTGGTCCACACCGGCGACTTCAAGCTCGATCCCAGCCCGGTCGACGGCGAGCCCGCCGGACTACCGACGCTTCGCCGAGCTGGGGGACCGCGGCGTGCTCGTGCTCTGCTCGGACTCCACCAACGTCGACCGGCCCGGGCCACACGCCGCTCCGAGCTGGAGGTCGGCGCCGCCCTGGCCGAGCGCTTCGCCGGCGGCCACCGGGCCGCATCATCCTCGCCACGTTCGCCTCGCACATCCACCGCATCCAGCAGGTGCTCGACCTGACGCCGCCTGCGTCGACCGCAAGGTGGCGCTGCTGGGCCGCAGCATGGAGCGCAACGTGGCGGTGGCCGCCGAGCTCGGCTACCTCGCGGGTGCCGGACGGGCGTGGTGCTGCCGCTCGAGGAGCTGGTCGAGCTGCCGCCCGGCGCGGCAGGTGATCCTCTCCACCGGCAGCCAGGGCGAGCCGCAACTCCGCGCTGGCCCTGATGGCGGCCGGCGAGCACAAGTACGTGCAGGTCGAGCGCGGGCGACCTCGTCGATCATCTCGTCCCGCGTCATCCCCGGCAACGAGCGCACGGTCGGCCGCGTGATCAACGCGCTCCTGCCGGCGCGGCGCCGAGGTGCTCTGGGAGGACAACGCCTTCGTGCACGTCTCCGGGCACGCCAGCCAGGAGGACCTCAAGCAGATGCTCGCCCTCACGCGGCCGCGCTACTTCGTGCCGGTCCACGGCGAGTATCGGCACCTGCTGCGGCCACGCCCGCCTGGCCGCGCGCGACGGGCATCCCGTCCGAGCGTATCTTCCTCATCGAGGACGGCGCCGGCCTGGAGGCCACGGCGAGCCGGCGCGCGTGTGCTCGGCGGCTATCCGGCGGGCCGGGTGCTGGTGGACGGCAAGGGGGTCGGCGACGTCGGGCGCCGTGGTGCTGCGCGACCGCCAGATCCTGGCCGAGGACGGGCATCGTCGTGTCGCGCTGACCGTCGACCGCAAGGGCGCGCTGGTCGTGGCGGGACCCGAGATCGCCTCCCGCGGGGTCGATCTACGTCAAGGAGAACGAGCCGCTGCTGGACGCGCTGCGGGCGGCGGTGATCGCGACGCCCTGGCCGAGCGCGCGCCCGACGAGCCGTCCGACCGCGAGGCGATCGGCGCCCGGGTGCGCAGCGCCGTCCGGCAGTTCATCAACCAGCGCTTCCAGCGCAAGCCCGTCGTGCTGCCCGATGATCCTGGAGGTCTGATGCCCGCGAGTCGTCCCCGCCGACGACCGACAAGCCCGTCCCGGCCGGTCCGGCCGGGGCCGCCGTCAGAGCCCGCGCCAAGCCGCGCGCAAGACGCGATCCGCACCGCTGGCTGCGCGAGGCGCAGGGGCATCGTGGCCATCGCGCTGGCCGGCTTCGGCGGTGACCTCGCTGGCCGTCTTCGATCCCGCGCTCCCGCCGGCCGAGCAGGGCTCGCCGGTGGGGCCGGTCGGGCTGTGGCTGGGCTGGGCGCTGTTCCGTGCGCTCGGCTACGCGGGCTTCGTGCTGCCCGCTCCTGCTCGGCGCGCTGGGGCGTCGGCGGCCTTCGTGCGGCCGCGGGTGGCCAAGGGCTGGGTGCCGCTGGTCGGCCTCGGCGCGCTGCTGCTGGCCATGGCCGGCCTGCTCCAGCAGACCGCCGACACCTTCGTGGCCACGCGCGTGACCCGCGGCGGCATCGTCGCCACCGGGGGCTGGGTCGGGTGGATGCTCACCGAGGCCATGCACGCCACGCTCGGGCACGGTCGGCGCCTGGCTGCTGCTGCTGACGTCGGTGCCGGTCGGCGTGCTGCTCGTCACCCAGGCCTCCTACGCGGCGGTCGCCCGCCTGACCGTGGCCCGGCTGGCGAAGCTGCGCCGGACGCGCCGGGCGGTCCGGCCGGCCGGGCCCCGCGTCGAGCTCGACCCGCTGGCGCGTCGCGCCTGGCGCCGCCGGCGCCGCCCGAGGTCGACGAGCTGCTGGCCGCCGCCCGTCGTGGTGCGAGCCGCCCAAGCCCCAGCGGCCGGCTCATGGAGCAAGGGCCTCGCCTGGCAGGAGACGTTCGACTTCGGCAAGGGCGGCGCGCAGGCCTTCCAGCTCCCGCCCGTCGGCCTGCTCAAGCCGCCGCCGGCCTCCGAGCTCAAGCGCACGCGCGAGGAGCTGCAGGACAACGCCGAGGTGCTGCGGCGCAAGCTGCAGGACTTCGAGGTCGACGGCCGCATCGTGCAGGTGAGCCCGGGCCCGATCATCACCTCCTACGAGTTCGAGCCGGCGCCGGGCGTCAAGGTGAGCCAGGTCGTGAACCTGTCCGACGACCTGGCCCTGGCCATGAAGGCGGCCGCCGTGCGCATCGTCGGGCCCGATCCCGGGGCGCGGCACGGTGGCGGTCGAGGTGCCCAACGCCGAGCCACGCGACGGTGTACCTGCGCGAGATCTTGGTCTCGCCGGAGTTCGCCGAGTCCAAGGGCAAGCTGCCGCTGGCCCTCGGCAAGGACGTGCACGGCCAGCCGGTGGTGGCCGATCTGGCCGCCATGCCGCACCTGCTCATCGCCGGCGCCACCGGCAGCGGCAAGTCGGTCGGCCTCAACGCAATGATCTGCTCGATCCTCTACAAGGCCACCCCGGCCGACGTCCGGTTCCTGATGATCGATCCCAAGCGCCTGGAGCTGGCATGCTACGAGGGGATCCCGCACCTGCTGGCGCCGGTCGTCACCGACGCCAAGGAGGCGGCCGCGCGGCTGCGAGTGGATCGTCGGCAAGATGGACGAGCGCTACAAGCACGCTGCAGGCACAAGGCAGGTGCGCAACATCGAGGGCTACAACCGCGCGGTCGCCGCCGGAGGAGCGACTGCCCTACTGGGTGGTGGTGGTCGACGAGCTGGCCGACCTCATGATGGTCTCGGCCGGCGAGGTGCAGACCTCGCTCGTGCGCCTGGCCCAGATCGCGCGGGCGGTCGGCATCCACCTGATCGTCGCCACCCAGCGGCCGTCGGTCGACGTCGTCACCGGCCTGATCAAGGCCAACTTCCCGACCCGCATCGCCTTCCAGGTGGCCTCGAAGGTCGACTCGCGCACCGTGCTCGACGGCAACGGCGCCGAGCAGCTCCTGGGGCGGGGCGACATGATCTACGTGCCGCCGGGCGCCAACAGGCAGATGCGCGTGCACGGGGCCTGGGTCGCCGACGACGAGGTCAAGGCGATCTGCGAGTTCCTGCGCAAGCAGGGCGACGGCCGTCTACGAGGAGGTCGTGCTGCCCTCCGACGGTGGCGGGGGCGACGGGCGGCGACGGCGCCGAGCGCGACGACCTCTACTGGGACGCGTGCGCCTCGTCATCGGCCAGCGGCAGGGCGTCGATCTCGTTCCTGCAGCGCCGCATGGGCCTCGGCTATCCCGAAGGCCGCGCGGTTCATCGACATGATGGAGCAGGACCGGATCATCGGCCCCGGCCAGGGCGCCAAGCCCCGCGAGATCCTCGTCGGCCCCGAGTTTCTGGCCAAGGCGGGTCGGTAGGGGACAGGTCGTGCGATGGCGACGGTGGCCGGGGCTGCTGCTCGTCATCGCGCTGGCGGCACCGGCGCTGGCCCAGGAGGAGGACGTGATGCGCCCGTGCCGGCGCGCCGACCTCATCGGCTTCTGGCGCGTGATCCGCTTCGGCTTCGCCAGTGGCTCCCCCGTCGACCGCGCCGATCCCACCTACCAGATGCATCAGCGGTACGTCTTCAATGCGAACGCCACCATGGCCTACGCGGCCTCGGAGGATCCCCCCACGCCCGAGGAGCACCGGACGCTGCTGCTGGCGCCGGCGCCGGTCACCTGGGCGCTGGACGCCCGGGGCCATCTGATGCGGCAGCAGGCGGGCTCCGCCCGGGTGGACCGGAGCGAGTGTCGGGTGGTGACGCGGCCCGTGCGCGATGTGCGCAGCACGGTGCCGGTGCTGGCCGGCGACGTGTTGCTGACCGATCAGGGTGAGGACGAGCGGCCGATCGTCCGGCGCCTGCTCAGGAAGGTGCAGGCGGGCGAGTAGCGGCCGGCAGCGTGAGGCGGAAGGCCGCGCCGCCCTCGCTGCGGTTGGCCCCGGTCAGGGTGCCGCCCAGCCGCTCGGCGATGCCGGCCGACATCGCCAGACCGATGCCGGTGCCCGCCGTCTTCGAGGACGAGGACGGCTCGAACAGGCGAGGCAGCACCTCGGCCGGGATCCCGCCGCCGGTGTCGCACACGTCCAGGATCACCTGGTCGCCGTCGGCCCGGCCTGCGATCGCGATCTCCCGCCGTCCGCTCGAGTGGCGCACTTCCTCCTGCGCGTTGACGACCAGGTTCAGCAGCGCCTGCTGCAGCTGCAACGAGGAGCCCAGCACGGGTGGCAGCGGATGGGCCAGCTCCACGCGCAGGGTAATGCGCTCGCGCCGGAACTCGACCGCCTTCATCTCGGCCACGCGCTGCACGGCCTCGGCCACCGCGACCGGCTCGCGCTCGGGCTCGGCGGGCTGCGCCACGTCGAGCGTGGTGGACAGGATGCGCATGGCGTTCTCGCACGCGTGTTCGGCGTGGGCCAGGTGCTCCAGCGCCGCCTCCGGCAGCGGCGGCCCGCCGCGCCGGGCCAGCCACAGGTGGCCGAACACGCCCTGGATCGCATCGCGCACCTCGTGGGTGACGCCGGCCACCACCTCGCTGAGCACGTAGCGCCGGGTCGCGAGCTGCAGCTGCCTGTTCATCTGCACCGAGTGGTCGTGGGCGCGCTCCAGCTCCACGTACAGGGCGAGGCGATCCCGGCTGGCGCGGTACGCGTGGGCGAGCATCGCGGCCATGCCGCCGACGATGTTGAGGACCAGGAGGTTGAAGGCCGCGATCGTCCACGCCCCCGGCGCTGGCGTCGTCAGGATCGGCAGGACGCCGGCGGTCTGCAGGCCGGCCACGACGAGGTACAGCGCCGTCGCGAACGACACCGTGAGCACGCAGGCCAGGCTCGAGAAGGCGATAGCGGTGTAGACGGGCACGATCGCGTAGATGCCGATGAAGGGCGCGGCGGCGAGGCCGCCGGCGCCGTAGAGGCCGGCGGTCATGAGGCCGACGTCGATGAGCATGCGCAGATAGGCCTGGGCCCGCAGTGAGCGGCCTCCCCTGACCGCCAGCGCGTACGGCAGGTTCAGGCCGAGCCCGAGCAAGGCCGTGAGTCGGATGACCGCGGCGGCCTCGTGGCTGAACGCGAACAGCTCGTTGAACACCAGTACGGAGATGGCGACAGCCGCGCGCACGATCAGCTCCTGGCGCAGGCTCGCCTGGCGCTTATCGAGCGAAGCCGTGCCGAGCCCTGATGGTGCCAGGCTACTCATGGAGTCGATCGGGAGTGCAAGGGGGGCACCAGCTTGGGTGCATTGTAACCCCGTGTCGGACTGGAGCCCGATGCCCGACGCTCAGTCGTCGGTCAGCTTCTATCCATCACGGTTCGGTCAGCTTTTGTCCACTGTGGATGGATATGGACGCGCCAACCACGTGCGCGGCGTGTATGGTGCCGGCATGGCGACCGCGGCCGGCAAGACGATCCTGATCGTCGACGACGAGCCGGCGATCCGCGAGGTCCTGACCGGCTACTTCGAGCACGCCTATGGCCCGCGCGGCTTCACCGTGGAGACCGCTGCCGACGGCGCCGGCGCGCTGGCCGCGGTGCGGCGCCAGCGGCCGGCGCTCGTGCTGCTCGACATCGACATGCCGGGCATGAGCGGCGTCGAGGCGCTGCGCGGCGTCCGCGCCATCGATCCCCGGATCCCGGTCATCATGGTCACCGGCAACGAGGACACCCGCGTTGCCGGCGACGTCATCCGCCACGGCGCTTACTCGTACCTGCCCAAGCCCGTTCGCTTCCAGTACCTCGAGCACATCGCCGCCACCGTCCTCGGCCCCGCCGCCTGACGCGCGGCCGGTTGCCTCAGCCGCGGATGCGGACCCGGTAGACGACCTTGGTCGCGCCCTCCTTGGGGACGGCGACCGTGAACCGCAGGGTGTGCGCCTCGGGCTTTTCCCAGGCGTGCGTCGAGCTCATCACCTGCCAGTCACCGGGCACCGGCTCGATGACGGTCACGCTCTGGTCCTGCTTCTTGTGGTTGCGCAGCGCGATCTCCCACTCGACCTCCCACAGGCCGGGGCCGAGCTTGCGCCACTCCTTCTGGGTGCGCTCGCCCACGACGTCGAAAGCCTCGCCCAGCTTGATCTTCACGCGCTCGCCGGCCGGCGTGTGGTCGATCCAGTCCTCGCCGATGAACTGCTGGCTGCCGCCGGCGTCCGCCTTGTAGACGCGCACCTTCCCCTTCGGCAGCGGCAGCCCCAGGCGCTGTTCCTTGCTGTTCTTGAGCTCGAGAAGCACCGACACTTTCTGATTCGACAGTGGCGTGCCGTACGTGGTGCGGTAGTAGTCGGGGGCGCCGTAGTACACGAGGTGCTTGGTGATGGCCACGTCGGCAGCGTTCAGGAGCGCCAGCTGCTTGGTCTGCTGGTTCTTGATGGTGGTGCGGCCGTCGAGCGTGTACAGGTGGTACTCGAAGAAGCCCTCCTCGGCAAAATCACGGCTGGCTTCGCGCGCGGACGCCGCCTTGGCGGCCAGCTCCAGCAGGCGACCGTCGCGCCGCCCGTCGCGGGCGCGGTTGACGTCGCCGGCCACCAGCTTGAGGGCGGCGTTGCCGTAGGTGGCGCCGCTCTTGTTGTCGATCGTCACCCAGCCGGTGAGGTCGCTCCTGGTGTCGGAGTCGTTCACGACCATCACGTAGTCGGCCTTCCACGTGATGCCGCCGGTCAGGTACGAGGCCTCGACCCGCTGCGCGGCGGCCGTCTGGTTGCGGAGCAGCCAGACCAGCGTCGGCTTGGCCACGAGGTTCTCCGGCAGCGCCGGCAGCACCATCCGGCCCGAGTAGCCGAGGTGGATCTGCCCGTTGATCTCGAACACCGGCCCCGCCGTCGACAGCAGCTTCGCCTCGTGGAAGGTGCCGTCGGACTGGTAGCAGCCGTACCTTCTTGCCGACGTACTTCTCGAGCAGCTTGTCGCTGGAGAGCAGGTCGTACTCGTAGTTCTGCTCCAGGATCCTGAGCCCGGTCGGATCGCTGAGCGACCGCAGATGGACGGTGGTGGGATCGATCTGGGCGGCGACGTCCATGAACTGCGCCTCGGTGAGGCCGACCGGCAGCCGCACCTCGCGCACGTCCTTCACGAGCCCGAGGTTGCCGTTGTAGATCGTCACCATGACGTCCTTCTGGACCTCGCGGGTGACGGCGAGCGTGGCGGCGGAGACGGCGGGTGCCGTCACGAACACGATGAGCAGCAGCAGGGCGGATAGCCGGGTCCTCATGGGCCCCTCCGGGCGGTCGAGTCGACTCCTGCCCGGTTAGACAGGGCGGCGGGCGCGAAGTTCCCGGAGCGCTCAGCGCTCCAGGCGGAGCGTGATCCGAAGCGCCCCGGCGGCGGCGTCGCGCGAGGCATCGAGGAGGTAGAGCGGGCCGAGCCCGCGCAGCTCGCGCTGCAGCTCGTCCCAGCGTTCGCCGGGTACGATCAGCGTGAACACCGTGGCCTCGCTCTCCTGGGCGCGCGTGACGATCTGGCCGCCCGCGCGGGCCACGAGGTCGCGCACCGCGCGCTCCGCCGACTCGCGATCGGTGACCGCCAGCCGGGCCAGCGCGTCGGAACGGACCGCGGCCAGAGGCTGGACCTCGCGCGGCTTCGCCGGGGCAGGCGCGGCCGCGCGCGGCGCCGCGCGACCGCCGGCGTCCTGCTCGGCGTTCTGGCGGAGGCTGCCGACCGGTGGGGGCTCGTCACTCTTGGCGCGCGACTCGGCCGCTGCGTCGCGCGCCGGGGCGGCGGCCTCCTTCCGAACCTCCACCGGCGCTTGCCTGGCGGCATAGCCCTTCGTCTCGTCCGACATGCCGCGCTCGAGCGTGCGCTCGGGTGGCGCCGGGACCGAGGGCGGGGCCGAGGTCGTCACCGGCTCCGAAGGCGTGGCCGGCGCGCTCGGGTCCGTCATCTTCGTCGCGGCCGGCGGCGCCGGTACCGCAACGGTTGGCTCGGGGCCGCGGGCCGCCTGCTGCAGCTCGGGCGAGCGCTGGAAGACCAGGACGGCGAGCCCGGCCACCATCACGACCGCGGCGGCCTCCAGCGGTACCTTCACCGGCCACGGCAGGAACACCCGGCGCGCCAGGCGCCGGTGCCACGGCTGCGGGCGGGCCGCCACCACCCGGTCGACGAAGCCGACCGGCGCCCGGGCGGGCGCCACCGCGCGCAAGAGGCCGACGGTGTGCGCGAAGCGATCCCACTCGCGCGCGCACTCGGCACAGGTCGCCAGATGCGCGTCGACGGTCGCACGCTCCTCGGACGACAGCGCGTCGTCCACGCGGGCCGAGAACAGGTCACGGATCTCCTGGCACGTCATGGTAGCCATCGCTCCAGCTTGGCCTTGAGGTCCAGCCGCGCCCGGTGCAGGCGCGAGCGGACCGTGTTCAGCGGCAGCCCGAGGACCTCGGCGATCTCCTCGTAGGCCAGTCCTTCGAGGTCGCGCAGCACGACCACGATCCGTCGGTCCTCCGGCAACCCGGCCACCGCCTGGTGCAAGGCGGCGGCCAGCTCGTCACGCTCGAGCGCCCCGGCGGCGTCGACGCCGTCGGCCGCGGCCTGGGCCAGCGCCGCCTCGTCGCTGCGCTCGTGGCGCCGCGGGCCGGCCGCCAGCCGGTTCAGACACAGCCGGGACGCGATCGCGTAGAGCCACGTGCCCAGCCGGGCATCGCCGCGGAACTCCGCGAGCGCGCGGTGGGCCCGCAGGAACGTCTCCTGAGCCACGTCCTCGGCCTCGGCACGGTTGCCGAGCATGCGGAGCGCCACGCCGAACACCCGATGCTGATACGACGTCACCAGCTCCTCGAAGGCGCGATCGTCACCGGCGCGCAGCCGCGCGAGTAGGGGGCTGTCGTCCGCGAGACCCTCACGCACGGTTAGACCGGGAGCGGGCCGGCAAGTTCCGGCGGCGGGCGGATCTCAGCCGCCTCCGACGGGGTCGAGCTTGCCGCCGGCCTCCTCGCCCATCGCGGTCAGGTGCGGGCGTGCGCGCTCGAGGTCGTCGAGCGGCATGACGGTGGCGCACACGAAGGCGAGGTTGGGGTCGGCGAGATAGAAGTTCGTCCCGCGCGTGGTCGGCATGCCGTCGGCGGGCGGCGTCGTCATCGCGAATCGATACTACACCGACGCCCGCCTTGACACCCCGAAAGGGGGCGTGCTATTTGCGCGTATGCCCGAGTCGGTCCTGCTGCGCACCGAGGGCCTGACCCGGGCGTTCGGCAGCCTCATCGCGGTCGATCGCGTCGACGTCGCCATCCGGCGCGGCGAGCTGCGCTCGATCATCGGCCCCAACGGCGCCGGCAAGACGACCTTCTTCCGGCTCATCTCCGGTGAGATGCGGCCGAGCTCGGGGCGCATCTGGTTCGACGGCCGCGACATCACCGGGCTGCCTCAGCACGCGGTGGCCCGACTCGGCGTCGCCAAGTCCTATCAGATCACCAACGTGTTTCCCCACCTCAGCGTGCACGAGAACGTGCGCGTCGCCGTCCAGGGGCCGGCGCGGGCCTTCGACTTCTGGTCGCGGGCCGATCGCCTGGGCGACGTGCGGGATCGGGCGACCACGCTGCTGGAGACGGTGGGGCTGGCCGCCAAGGGCGATCGGCTGGCCGCGCATCTCTCCCACGGCGAGAAGCGGCACCTGGAGATCGGCATCGCCCTGGCCACCGAACCTTCGCTCCTCCTGCTGGACGAGCCGACGGCCGGGATGTCGCCCGAGGAGACCGACGAGACGATGCGCCTCATCCGCGAGCTGGCGGTGGGGCGCACCGTGATTCTCGTCGAGCACAAGATGAAGGTCGTGATGAAGATCTCCGACCGGATCACCGTGCTGCACCAGGGGCAGGTGCTGGCCGAAGGGACGCCCGAAGAGATTCGCGCCAACGACCGCGTGCAGCAGACGTACCTCGGGGTCGTCCGCTGACAGCCCGCGTGGACTGTGGCCTCTTCGGGTTGTCGGCGGCTCGCTCGTCGCACCCTCCGCTCGAACGGCGACAACGGCTCGCCATGATGGCGCGCTCGCGCCCGCGACCCGACGACGCCGCAGGCCACGAGCGTCACTAGGCGGCCCATGGCTCTTCTCAGCGTCGAGGACATTCATACGTATTACGGGGAGGCGCACATTCTTCAGGGGGTGTCGCTGCGGTTGGAGGAGGGGGAGGCGGTGACGCTGATCGGGAGGAATGGGGCAGGGAAGACGACCACGTTGCGGTCGATCATGGGGATCGCGCGGCCGACGCGGGGGCGCGTGATGCTGAGGGGAGCGGACGTCGCGCGGCTGCAGACGCACGAGATCGCGCAGCGGGGGATCGCGTGGATTCCCGAGGAGCGGCGGATCCTGCCGAACCTCACGGTGCTGGAGAATCTGCGGCTGGGGATGCTGGGACGGGCGGGGGGCGCGGCGCCCGGGGTGCTCGACGAGGTGTTCGACTACTTTCCGCGGCTGCGCGAGCGGGCGGCCCAGCGGGGCCGCTTCCTGTCGGGCGGTGAGCAGCAGATGCTGGCGATCGCGCGGGGGCTGGTGGCGCGCCCGACCGTGATGCTCGTCGACGAGCCGACCGAGGGGCTGGCGCCGCTCGTCGTGCAGAACCTGACCGAGATCCTGGCCCGCATCAACCGGCGCGGCACCACGCTGCTCCTGGTGGAACAGACGCTGGAGGTCGCCATGAGCCTCTCTCACCGGCTGTACGTCATGGACCAGGGGCGGATGCAGTTCGAGGGAACTCCCGAGGCTCTCCGTCGCGACCCGACCATCCAGCAGCGATTCCTCGAAGTCTAGCGGCCGTCAGGCCCCGGCGCCGTCCCTCGGCCCCGCGCTGATCCGGAACATCCCCTCGGTGAGCCCCAGCGCACTCTTGCCGATCAGCTCGGCCATGCGGTCCATGGTGGGTGGCATGAGCGTGGCGGTGCGGGCGTCGCGGAAGGCGCGCTCCACCGGAAGATCGCGGTAGGCGCCGCGACCGCCTACCACCTGGATGCACTTGGAGGTCACCTCGAGGCCGACCTCGGTGCCGAGGAACTTGGCGCGATTGGCCAGGGTGCCGCGCGCGGTCACGTCGGCGGCCTCCCAGCCGGCGGCGGCGTCGCGCAGGACCAGACGGGCGGCGTCCAGGTGCACGAGCAGCCCGCCGAGGTGACGCTGCACGGTGGGATCCTGGGCGACGGCGACGTTCTCCGGCTTCACGACGCGCTTGCGGGCGTAGTCGAGCGTGAAGTCGAGGGCGGCCTCGGCGAGGCCGACGTAGACGGCGGCGTAGCCGAGGCCGAAGCTCTCGACGACGCCGACCTGGGTCGGCGTGCCCGGCCGCCCGAGCAGCGCGTCGCCCGGGATCTTCACGCCGGTGAACGTCACCGACGGGCTGTACGTCCCCCGCATGCCGAGCGTGTCCCACTTGCCGTCGGTGGCCAGCCCGGCGGCGTCGGCAGGCACCAGGGCCAGGCACAGCGCCTTGCCCATGTCGGCCTCGCCGTCGAGCGCGCACCACACCATGTAGAAGGACGCGCCGAGGGCCATCGTGCAGAAGTACTTCACGCCATCGACCACGAAGCCATCACCGGCGGCGCGGAGCGTCGTCTCCATGAGAAAGGTGCGCGACAGGCTCACGGCCGGCTCGCTGCCCCAGGAGCCGAACATGCGGCCGGGGCCGACGACCTCGGCGAAGTAGCGGCGTTGCTGCTCGGGGGTGCCGAGGGCCGCGATGAAGCGCATCACGGTGGAGTGCATGTGCAGGGTCATCGCCGTGCTGGCGCATCCCTGGGCCAGCGCCCGGATCACCTCGACGTAGGTCGGCATGTCGAGGCCGAGGCCGCCGTGAGCGGTGGGCACGGCGGCGGCGATGAGATGCTCGACGTGCAGGTCCCGCCAGCTCTCGACCGGGTTGGCGGCCTCGCGGTCGTAGCGGGCGGCCCGGGGAGCCAGCCGCTCGCGGGCCAGGCGGGCGGCCGTCTCGACGATCGCGGCCGGGGCCGGGCTCACGCCATCCGACCGCCCGCGGCCGATCGCCGCGACGTCACGCACCGGCAGGTGTCGACCTGGTGCAGCTCGATCATGTTGCCGAACGGGTCCTTCATGAAGATCTGCTGCGACTGCGGCCCCACCACGCTCTCGGCCACCCAGTACGCCACGCCGAGCCGGTCCAGCTCCTGGCGCGTCTCCTGAATGCTGGCGACGGCGAGCGCCACGTGCGGCGCCGACGGATCCTGCCCCGGGCCCTTGGCGAACTTCGACTGGCCGTTCACGCCCATGAGATGGATCTGGGCGGTGCCGCCCACGTCCATCCAGAAGCCGTCGATGGTCGGGATGGTCGGACGGCCGGGATCGTGCTCGAGGCCGAGCACGTCGCCGTAGAACTTGCGCGCCTGGGCGACCTCGTCCGGCGAGGGACCGACGCGGATGCCGTGGTGATGCAGCTCGAGGACTTTAACGGCCATGGGACCCTCCTGTCAGCGTGCCCCAGATACCCTTGGGGAGGAACAGCACGAACGCCATGAAGATGAGCGCCGATCACCAGCGGCCACGACTCCGTCCGGGCACTGATGACGTCCTCCAGGACCAGAAAGGTCCCGGCCCCGACGAACGGGCCGAAGAACGTTCCGGCCCCGCCGAGCAGCGTCATGATGACGACCTGACCCGACGTCGACCAGTGGAGCGACTCGATCGGCACCACCGTGAGTCGCAGCGCGTCGAGCGCGCCGGCCAGCCCGCAGAAGAGCGCGTAGAAGACGAACGAGAGGTGCTTGATGCGGGCGATGTCGTAGCCGCAGGCCGTGGCGCGATCGGTGTTCTCGCGGATCGCCTGCAGCACGGCGCCGAACGGCGAGTCGAGGATGCGCTTGAGGGCGGCCACCGCGAGGCCGACCACCACCAGCGTGAAGTAGTAGAAGACGAGCGAGCGGTCCAGCGGCAGCCGGAACCCGAACAGGCCGAGGGCCGGCACCGCGATGCCACGCAGGCCGTCGTCGCCGCCCGTCCAGTCGGCCAGATGGAAGCCGACGAAGTAGAGCAGCTGGGCGAAGGCCAGCGTGAGCATCGCGAAGTAGATGCCCCGCCGCCGCAGGCAGAAGAAACCGATGACCACGCCGCCGAGCAGGGCCAGGCCGAGCCCGGCGCCGAGGGCCAGCCACAGCGAGGTGACCTTGAGCTTGGCCAGCGCGATCCCGGTGCCGTAGGCGCCGAGCCCCCAGTAGGCGGCGCGAGCCGAACGACAGCAGGCCGGTGTATCCGTAGAGCAGGTTGAAGCCGAGCGCGAACAGGCCGTAGATCAGCACCTGGGTGGCGAGCGCCTTGTACGGCACCACCCACGGGAAGATCGCAAAGACCACGAAGAAGCACAGCACGGGGTGCCGGCCGCTCCACGCCGCCAGCGCCGCTCATTCGAGCAGCCCGGCCTCGCCGAACAACCCGCTCGGCCGCACGCAGCAGCACGATGGCCATGGTGATGAAGACCACGATCTCGGCCAGCTTGGGGGCGAAGAACGTCGTGAGGCTCACGACCTGTCCGATGAGCAGCCCGGCGACGACCGCGCCGACCAGGCTGCCCATGCCGCCCACGACGACGACCACGAAGGATTCGATGATGATCGTCACGCCCATCTCGGCGTAGGCCCCGCGCATCGGCCCGGCCAGGATGCCGGCCAGGCCGGCCAGCCCGGTGCCGATGCCGAAGACGAGGAACCAGATGCGTCCCGAGGTCGAAGCCGAGCGCCCGCACCATGAGCGGGTCGCGCGAGCCGGCGCGGATGACGAGGCCGACGTTGGTCTTCTCGAGGAAGAGCCAGAGGCCGATCAGCACCACCGCGGTGACGGCGATGACGAAGAGCCGGTAGGTCGGGAAAGTAGGTGAAGCCGAGGTTCACGGCCCCGCCGAGGGCGCGGGGCGGGTCGAGCGTGAGGCCGATCTTGCCCCAGATGAGCCGGGCCACCTCGACGATGACCAGGGAGAGCCCGAAGGTGAGCAGCAGCGGGTCGTCAGGGCTGCGCCCGTACAGCGGGCGGATGAGGAAGCGCTCGATGAGGAGCCCGAGCGCGCCGACCATGAGTGGGCGCCACGATCAGGGCCACCGAGAAGCTGCCCGTGTAGGTGATCAGCAGGAAGCCGAAGTACGCGCCCAGCATGTAGAGCGCGCCGTGCGAGAAGTTCACCACCGTCATGAGCCCGAAGATCAGCGACAGCCCGATGGCCAGCAGCACGAAGATCCACCCAGCACGAGACCGGTGAAGACCTGGGCCGCCAGCGCGGCGAGCGAGACGTCGGCCATCAACCAGTCTCGTGGACTGCGGCGACGCTGGTGCGCGGGGGTGGCGGGCGGGGCCCCGTGCCCGCGGCCGGGCGTCACCCGACCGGCCCCGGGCATGCCGCGGTCGCGCCGGCGGCTCCGCCTGTATCACGCGCGCGGGATTCGCTCGACCCCCCATCCCCCAGGGGGGGCTCGGGTGCCGGCTGTCCTCCGTCGGCGACTCGCTCACCCCGCCCCGATAGAACGCGCTCGCCACGGCTCCGCCGCAAGGCGCGACCGCGACATTGCCCGGGGCCGGTCGGGTGACGCCCGGCCGCGGGCGCGGGGCCCCGCCCGCCACCCCCGCGCCACGGCGTCGCCGCAGTCCACGATAGTCATTGGATCGGGATCAGCCGATCAGGCGGGGTGGCCCTTCTCGGCGCAGGTGCGGTCCATATCGTCGGACGCGGGGACGCGCGCCACCACCTCGAGCAGGCCCCAGTCGCCCTTGGTCTTGCCGGGTCCGCGGCCGCTGACGATCCACATGTCCTGGAAGGACTTGTTGTCGCAGGCCCGCCACCACTGCTTGCCCTTGAAGTGGTCGTAGGTCGGGGTTCTTGCGCAGCGCGTTCGGCGACCTTCTCGGCGTCGGTCGACTTGGCCAGCTCGCCGCCGCGCGCGACTTCCAGGCACGCCGCTGTACGAGTAGGCGCCGTAGTCGCCGGGCGGCATGTTGAACTTCTTCTGGAAGCCGTCGACGAACTTCTTGGCCTCGGGGATCGAGTCCTGCAGCTCCCAGTACCAGTTGATGCCGCCGTAGATGTCCGTCGTAGAGCTCGGGGCCGCCCTCCTTGGCTACGGAGATCCAGTGCAGCGGCTGGGCGATCTTCATCTGGCTTGCTGCATGCCGAAGCTCGACACCTGCTTGAGGAACGCGATGTTGTCGGCGCCCGGCGTGACCGAGCACCAGCACCTCCGGCTTGGCCGCCTGGATCTTCGGCAGGTGCGCGGAGAACTCCGCGCTGCCGAGCGGGTAGGGAGTGGAGCCGAGCAGCGGTGCCGCCCAGCTTCTTGTTGCGTCTCGGTGCAGCACCTGCGTTGTTCTGCTTACCCCACGCGTAGTCGGCGTAGACGATCCACCACTTCTTGCCGAGGTTCTCCATCACCCACTTGCCCACCACGCGCGAGGTGATGGTCGGGTTCAGCGCCTCGTGGAACGTGATGGGGCTGGTGTCGGGCTTGGCGCTGATCTCGTCGGACTGGCTCGTGGAGATGAAGAGCACCTTGGACTTCTTGGTCTGCTCGTTGATGGCCATCTGCACGTGGGCGGCGAGACCGCCGACGATGAACTGGCACGTTCTCCTTCTCGATCAGCTCCTGGGTGCGCTGGGCGCCGACCGCGGGCTTGAGCTGGTCGTCGCGGAAGAGCACCTCGACCTTGCGGCCCAGGATGCCGCCCTTGGCGTTGAGCTCGTCGGCCGCCAGCTCGGCGCCCCGCTTGCATGTCGGCGGCGATGGCGGCGAAGGGGCCGGTGAGCGGCAGCGGCACGCCGATCCGGACCGGGTCCTTGCTCTGCGCGCGCAGGATGATCGGGAAGCCGAGCTGGTGGCGGCAGCGGTGGCGGTGGTCAGGAATGTGCGGCGATGCATGGCGGCCTCCTCAGTCGGGGCGACAGTCGGTCGATGGCGGTGTCCGGCGTGGCGTGGGGGCGAACCTCCCGGTGCAAATCGCGCCGATGATAGGGGCCGCGGCCTGTCCTGTCAATCAGCGGCGGTGTACACTCGCGCCACGCGTTCCCTGGAGGTGCGGACATGGCCGTTCGCTCGCTGCTGCACTACGCGCTCGAGGTCCCCGATCAGACCGTCGGCGAGAAGTTCTATCGCAGCTTCGGCCTGGTGGACGAGGCCGGGCGCGACGGCGCCGTGCACCTGCGGCCGGCCCCGCTGGCGCGGGAGACCGTGCGGCTGTATCCCGGCCCCAAGAAGCGTCTGCACCACCTGGCCTTCGGCGCCCCCGGCGACGACTACCAGGCGACGATGGCGTCGATCCGCCGGGCCGGGGTCCGGGAGGTCGATCCGCCGCGCGACGCGCCCGACGGTGGAGTATGGGTGCGCGACCCCGACGACAACCTCCTGACGATCCGCGACGAGGCGGCGCCGCCGCCGCCGCCCGATCCGCCGCTGCGGCTCAACAGCCCCGGCCACGTCGGCCGCCCGATCGACCGCGGCGCGCCCGAGGCGGGCACCACCGCCACCCCGCGCCGGCTCGGCCACGTGCTGCTCTTCACGCCCGAGGTCGAGCGACAGCTCGACTTCTACACGCGCGTGCTCGGCCTGAAGCTCTCCGACCGGTCGCAGAGCATCATCGCGTTCCTGCGCTGCAGCACCGACCACCACAACGTCGCGTTCCTGACCTCCCGGGGCCCGGGGTTCCACCACGCCTCGTTCGAGGTCGGCAGCGTCGACGAGATCGCCATGGGTGCCGTGCGGATGCAGGAGGCGGGCTGGCAACCAGGCTGGGGGCTCGGGCGCCACGTGATCGGCTCGAACTTCTTCTACTACATCCGAGATCCGTGGGGCTCGTTCGCCGAGTACTTCCACGACCTCGACTACATCCCCGAGCAGTGCGTGTGGGAGCCGCGCGACTTTCCCGAGGCGGACGCGCTCTACCGCTGGGGGCCGCCAGTGCCCGAGGACTTCGGGCTCAACCGCGAGATCGAGGGCTAGCGCGCGTGGCGGCCCGCCGCGTCCTCGTCACCGGGCTCAGCGGGCTCATCGGCGGCGCGCTGCGCCCGCACCTCGAGGGGACGTACACGCTGCGGGCGCTCAACCGGCGGGCGGTCCCGGGCGTGGACTCCCACCTGGCCGACCTCGGCGACCTCGCCGCCATCCGGCCCGCGTTCGTCGGCGTCGACACCGTGGTGCACCTGGCCGCGGCGGCCGGCGACAACAACGCGCCCGCCGACATCCTGCGTTCCAACGTGACCGGCGCCTACAACGTGTTCGAGGCCGCCCGGCTGGCCGGCGTCGGCCGCGTGATCTTCGCCAGCAGCGGCGCGACCGTGGCCGGCTGGGAGCGCGACCCGCCGCTCAAGCACCTCGTGGCCGGCGACTACGACAAGCTGGGTGACTGGAAGCCTCTCACGCACGAATCACCGGTGCGTCCGTCCGGGCTCTACGGCGCCAGCAAGGTGTGGGGCGAGGCGCTCGGGCGTCACTACGCCGACGCCCACGGCATGTCGGTGATCTGCCTGCGGATCGGGCGCGTCAAGGCGGAGGATCGACCGACGGGGCCGCGCGATCTGTCGGTGTGGTGCAGCCAGCGCGATGTCGTGCGCATGGTCGCGGCGTGCATCGAGGCGCCGCCGACCGTGCGCTTCGACGTGTTCTTCGTCGTCTCCGACAACCGCTGGAACTACCGCGACCTGGAGCACGCGCGGACCGTGCTGGGCTGGGCTCCGCTCGACAGCGCCGAGTCCCGGCCCGGCTAGACGGGCGGTGCTCGAGTTCGTCGCTCGCCGTCTCCTGCACACCGCCCTCGTCACCGTGGGTGTCGTCACCCTGGTCTTCGTCGCGCTGCGGCTCAGCGGCGATCCGGCCGCCTCGATGCTGCCCGGCGACGCCTCCGTCGACGAGCTGCGCGACCTGCGCCACGCGCTCGGCCTCGACCGCTCGGTGCCCGTCCAGTACGTGGCCTTCCTGCGCGACGCCGTCCGGGGTGACTTCGGCGAGTCGATCCGCCACCAGCAGCCGGCGTTCGGGCTGGTGCTGGAGCGGCTGCCCGCCACGCTGGAGCTGGCCTTCGCCGCGCTGCTGCTGGCGGTGGTCGTCGCGCTGCCGCTCGGCATCGTGGCCGCGCTCTACCGGGGGCGGGTGGTCGACGTGGTCGCGATGGGCTTCGCCGTGGTCGGCCAGGCCACCCCGTACTTCTGGATGGGGATCATGCTGATCCTCGTCGTCTCCGTCGAGCTGGCCTGGCTGCCGACCTCGGGCCGGGGGGACTGGCGCCACCTGATCCTCCCTGCCGTCACGCTCGGCACCCACTTCGCCGCCGCCATCGCCCGCCTCACGCGGACGGCGATGCTGGAGGTGCTCGGCCAGAAGTTCGTG
Organism: uncultured Candidatus Rokubacteria bacterium; assembly: GCA_963827505.1. Lineage (GTDB taxonomy): Bacteria > Methylomirabilota > Methylomirabilia > Rokubacteriales > CSP1-6 > AR5. The sequence continues at coordinate 2,317,133 of CAWHBD010000003.1, forward strand.
ACCACCGCTCGAGCCAAGGGGCTCGGCGAGCGGCGGGTAGTCCTGGCCCACGCGCTCAAGAACGCGGCGGTGCCGGTGGTGACGCTGGTCGGCCTGCAGTTCGGCACGCTGCTGGGCGGCGCCGTCGTCACCGAGACCATCTTCGCGTGGCCGGGCGTGGGCCGGCTGGCCGTGCAGTCGATCTTCGTGCGCGACTATCCGGTCGTGCAGGCCGGCGTCCTCGTGCTGGCCCTCGTGTTCGTCGCCCTCAACCTGCTCGTCGATCTGCTCTACGGCGCGCTCGACCCGCGCATCCGCCGTGAGTGAGGCGATCGCGGCGGTGGCGCCCGCCCCGGCCCGGGGCCGGCGGATCCCGTGGGGCATGGTGATCCCGGCGGTGCCGGTCGCCCTCGCCCTCGTGGCCGCGCTGGCTGCGCCGTGGGTGGCGCCGGCCTCGCCGACGGCCGGCGACCTCGCGGCGCGGCTCAAGCCGCCGATGTGGCAGGAGGCGGCGCTGGCCGGCCGGCCCCTCGGCACCGACCTGCTCGGGCGTGACGTGCTGAGCCGGCTCATCTGGGGCGCCCGCATCTCGCTGGTGATCGCGGTGGCCGCCACCGCGCTCGGCGCGACGGTGGGTTCCGTGATCGGCCTCGTGAGCGGCTACTACCGGGGACGGCTGGACCGGGTGGTGACCAAGGTCATCGACGTCCAGCTCGCGTTTCCGTTCGTGCTACTGGCCATCGCGGTGATCGCGGTCGCCGGCCCCTCGGTCCCGGTGCTGGTCGTGGTCCTCGCCATCGGAGCCTGGGTGGCCCACGCGCGGATCGTGCGCGGTCTCGTGCTGAGCCTGCGCGAACGCGACTACGTGCAGGCGGCGGTGGCCCTGGGCGCCCGCACGCCCCGAGTCCTGTTCCGCCACCTGCTGCCGGAGATCCTCTCGGTCATCGTGGTGCTGGCCACCTTCGACGTGGGCCGGATCATCATCCTAGAATCGACGCTGAGCTTCCTGGGGCTCGGAGTCCAGCCGCCCACGCCCTCGTGGGGCTCGGACCTGCGAGATGCCGCCGTCTACGTCCGCCAGGCCTGGTGGACCGCGACGTTCCCCGGGCTGGCGATCATGATCGTGGTGCTCGGACTGAACCTGGTGGGCGACGCCCTGCGGGACGCGCTCGACCCTCGCACAAGGAGAATGACGCGATGACGAGCTCGTGGAACCGCCGCCGCTTCCTCGCCGCCGCCGGCGCCGGTACGCTGGCCGTCGCCGCCCGGCCGCTGGGCGCCCAGGGCCGTAGCCAGGTCGTGATCTCGCAGCCGGCCGACGCCACCACGATGGACCCCGGACGCTCCACGCAGGTGCTGACGGTCAACTACTTCGCCAACGTCTACGACACGCTCACCCGCTGGGACAACACCCTGAAGCTGCAGCCGGCGCTGGCCACGGCCTGGAAGGCCGTGAACGAGACGACGTGGGACGTCACCCTGCGGGCCGGCGTGAAGTTCCACGACGGCTCGCCGCTGACGGCCGACGACGTCAAGGCCTGCTACGACCGCATCCTCACTCCCGGCAAGACGGTCGTCACCGCCGGCTTCGCGACCATCGAGTCCGTGCAGGTGCAGGGGCCGACGGCGCTGCGGCTGGTGACGAAGAAGCCGGATCCGCTCATCCCCGTGCGGATGGCCCAGATGGGGGGCTACGTCTACCCCGCCCGGCTGGCCACCGACGAGGGCGTGAAGGAGCTGGCCCGCAAGCCGATCGGCACCGGCGCCTACCGGTTCGTCGAGTGGGCCAAGGACGACCGGCTGGTGATGGACGCCAACCGGGAGTGGTGGGGGTGGGACGGCAAGCCGCCGGCGGTCGACCGGGTCATCTGGAAGCCAATCCCGGACGACTTCGCCCGGCTGTCGGCCCTGCAGCGGGGCGAGGTGGACGTCATCACCAACGTGCCACCCGACCAGATGAAGATCGTGCGCACGCTCACGGTGCCGGCCACGCGCACGGTGGCCTTCGCGATGAACGCCACGCAGCCGCCGCTGGCGGACAAGCGCGTGCGGCAGGCGCTGCACTACGCCATGGACATCCAGTCGATCGTGAAGAACCTCTACGCGGGGCAGGGACGGGCGATGAGCGGCGGCGTCGCCGACACCGACTTCGGCTACAACCCGGCGCTGAAGGCCTATTCCTACGAGCCCGAGCGGGCGCGCAAGCTGCTGGCCGAGGCCGGCGTCGCCGGCGGCATCGACGTGGCGCTCTACGCGGGGAGCGGCACCATGGTGAACGACAAGCAGCTGCTGGAGGCGCTGGCTGACATGTGGTCGAAGGTCGGCATCCGGGCCCGGGTCGAGATGGTCGAGATGGCCTCACGCCAGAAGATGGTCAACGAGCGCGCGCTGCCCGCCAACAGCCTGTTGCTGATCAACCCGCAGTCCACGCTGCTCGACGCCGACGGCAGCCTGTGGCGGCTGCTCCATCCGACCGGGCTCAACGGCAAGTACTGGATCGGCAGCCAGCCCGGCCAGCGCTTCCACGATGTGATGGAGGCCGCACGCTACACCCTGGATCGCCAAGAAGCGCCGCGAGCTCTACGTCGAGGCGACGCGGATCGTCCACGAGGACAAGCCGTGGCTGGAGCTGTTCCAGGAGGTCGTCCTCTACGGCGCCAGCAAGCGCGTGACGCTCAAGCCGCGGGCCGACTACCGGCTGCTCGCCTCCGAGCTCACGCTGGCCCGCTGACACCGGCGCCCGGGGAGACTCGGGCCGTGCTTGACATCATGGTCGCCCCGACGCCGCCTCCGGCCCGGCTGCCGGCCTGCCGGTTCCGCTTTCCGGATCCGGCCGTCGCCGATGCCGAGGGACTGCTCGCCCGCGGCGGCGACCTCGCGCCGGCCACGGTGATCGCCGCCTATCGCCAGGGGATCTTCCCGTGGCCGTACGACGAGGGCGAGATGCTGTGGTGGTCGCCGGACCCCCGGGCGATCCTGGCGCTGGACGGGCTGCACGTCTCGCGCCGCCTCGCCCGTACCCTGCGCGGCGGCGTCTTCCGGGTGACGCTCAACGCCGACTTCGCCGCGGTGATCGACGGCTGCGCCGATCGCGAGGACACGTGGATCACGCCCGCGATGCGCGCGGCCTACGTGCGGCTGCACGACCTCGGCTGGGCGCACAGCATGGAGGTGTGGGGAACGGACGGCGGGCTGGCCGGCGGCCTCTACGGCGTGGCCGTCGGGCGCCCTCTTCGCCGCCGAGTCGATGTTCCACCGGGTCACCGACGCCTCCAAGGTGGCGGTGGTCGCGCTCGTCCAGCACGCGCGGCGCGTGGGCACGACGCTACTCGACGTGCAGGTGCCTTCCGACCACCTCGCCACCCTCGGTGCCAGGGCCGTCCCCCGTTCGGAGTACCTGAGGCTCCTGGCCGCAGCCGTTCAGCGGCCGGTGAGCTTCGCGTGGTGAAGAGGCGTGCGCCCGCGTTCGTCTATCCGGATGGAGGACCTCATGTACAGTAAGGCCATGCGTTCCACCCTCGCCGCCCTCGTCCTCGGTCTGCTCGCGCTCGGCACCGCCGGTGAGGCGCGGGCCCAGGCCCCGGCCGCCGGCCCCGGGCCCTCGCTGGACGAGGCCGTCCGCAGCGTCGAGGCCGCCTACGGCCGCATCAACGACCTCAAGGCCGAGTTCACCCAGACCGCGTTCAACAAGAGCCTGAACCAGAGCATCCCCGCCCAGGGCACCGTCTACCTCAAGAAGGGCGGCAAGCTGCGCTGGGAGTACGCCGATCCCACGCCCCAGCAGATCGTCTCCGACGGCAAGACCGTGTGGATCTACACTCCGGCCCTGAGCCAGGTGAACGTGGGCCCCGCCCCGGAGGCGCTGGCGGGTCCCGCCGGCTCCTTCCTGACCGGCCTCGGTCGGGTGCGCGAGCACTTCAACGTCCGCTTCCTGAACCCGGCCGAGCCGCGCGACCGCGACGGGAACGTCGTGCTCGACCTGACGCCCAAGCAGACGCTGCCCACGATGAGCCGGCTGGTCCTCTCGTTCGACCCGCGCTCGTGGGAGGTCCGGCGGGCGGTGACCTACGACCAGTTCGAGAACACCGTGACCATGCTCTTCCGCAAGCCGGCCGTGAACAGCGGCCTGGCCGACTCGCTGTTCACCTTCGTGGCACCCAAGGGGGTGGCCACGGTCCCGTTGCGGTAAACTGAGTGCCATGGCCGCCGAGAACTCCTTCGACGTCGTCTGCAAGATCGACATGCAGGAGGTCACCAACGGGCTCGACCAGGCCCGGCGGGAGATCGACAACCGCTACGACCTCAAGGGCACCAAGAACGAGATCCTGCTCGAGAAGACCGACATCAAGCTGAGCTCGGCCGACGACATGAAGCTCAAGGCCGTGGTCGACATCGTGCAGTCCAAGCTGCACAAGCGGGGAGTGCCGCTCAAGGCGCTGACCTACGGCAAGGTCGAGACCGGAGCCGGTGGCATCCTGCGCCAGACGATCGGCCTGCAGCAGGGCATCCCCATCGAGAAGGCGCGCGAGATCGTGCGGCTGGTGAAGGACAGCAAGATCAAGGTCCAGGCCGCGATCCAGGAGGACCAGATCCGCGTGTCCGGCAAGAGTCTGGACGACCTGCAGCGGGTCATGGGGCTGCTCCGCGAGAAGGACTTCGGCATCGCCCTCCAGTTCACCAACCGCCGCAACGCCTGACGTCCCGCCGGGCGGGGTATACTCTCCTCGCTCCATGAAGGTCCACTTCACCACCCTGGGCTGTCCCAAGAACCAGGTCGACTCCGAGCTGATGCTCGGGCATGCTGACCGAGGCCGGCTTCGCGCTGACGACCCCGCCGAAGAGCGCCGAGTGCCTCATCGTCAACACCTGCGCGTTCATCGACCGGGCCCGCGAGGAGTCGGTCAACACGATCCTGGAGCTGGCCAAGCTCAAGGAGCGGCGGCCGGTGCCGCGCGCTCATCGTCACCGGTTGCCTGACCCAGCGCTATGGGGCCGAGATCATGCTCAAGGAGATGCCGGAGATCGACGCGCATCCTCGGCACCTCGAAGCTGCACCGCATCGTCGACCTCGTGCAACCAGGCCGACGGCCGGCAGGACTGGGCGACGGCGGCGCCGCCCGGCTATCTCTACGACGCCGCCACGCCCGCGGCTGCTCACCGCGCAAGCGTGCCCTACGCGTACGTGAAGATCGCCGAGGGCTGCGACATGGGCTGCACCTTCTGCGCGATCCCGCAGTTCCGCGGCGCGCCACCGCAGCCGTCCGCTCGCCGACATCGTCGCGCGAGGTCGAGGGGCTCGCCGCGCCGCGGCGTGCAGGAGGCGATCCTCGTCTCCCAGGACACGCTCGCCTACGGCCGCGACCTGCCCGGCAACGGTGACATCGGCGACCTGCTGCTGGCGCTGGGCGACACGCGCGATGCCGTGGATCCGCCCGATGTACCTGCACCCGGCCCACGTCAACGACCGCCTGGTCGACGCGTGGGCCGCGCGCGCGCGTGGTGCCCTACCTCGACATGCCGATCCAGCACGCCGACGACGGCGTGCTGAAGGCGATGCGCCGCGGCGGTCACCGCGCGGCGCATGCAGGACGTCGTCGCCCAGTTCCGGGCGGCCATCCCCGGCGTCACCGTGCGCACCACCGTGCTCGTCGGGTTCCCCGGCGAGACCGAGGCCGCCTTCGAGCAACCTGCTGGAGTTCGTGGAGGAGGTGCGCTTCGACCGGCTGGGCGTCTTCACCTACTCGGCCGAGGAGGGCACGCCCCGCCGGCGTACCGCGGTCAGATCCGGTCCCGAGCTGGCCGCCGAGCGCTCGGCGCGGGTGCAGGAAGCGCAGGACGCCTCGCGTGGGAGCGCGCCGCCGAAGCTCGTCGGCACCGAGCCCGACGTGCTGGTGGACGGGCCCAGCGAGGACCGCGCGTTCCCCTGGGAGGGCCGCACGGCCGGCCAGGCGCCGGAGATCGACGGCGTGGTCTACCTGCGCGACCGCGCCGACTTCACGCCCGGGCCGCTTCGCGCGCGTGCGCATCGTCGAGGTCGACGGCTACGAGCTCGTCGGCGAGCGCGCCTAGCCTCGGCCGCTCGCACCGCCTGGCGGTCGCCATCGCCACGCTGGGCGGCGCGGGCTACGCCCCGGTGGCGCCGGGCACGGTCGGCCAGCGCCGCTCACCGCCGCCGTCCTCTGGCTCCTGCCGCTCTCCCCGCTGGCCCTCGCCTGGCTCGCGCTGTGTCGTCACCGTGGTCGGCACCTGGGCCGCCGACGAGGCGGAGCGCGGCGCTCGGCCGCAAGGATCCCGGGGCGATCGTCGATGGACGAGGTGGCCGGGATGATCGTCTCCGTCCTGGGCGTCCCGCTGACCTTGCCGGTGCTCGCCACCGGTTTCCTGCTCTTCCGCGTCTTCGACGTCGTCAAGCCGTTTCCGGCCCACGTCTCCCAGCGTCTGGGCGGCGGCGTCGGCGTGATGATCGACGACCTCATCGCCGGCGTCTACGCGCTGGCGCTCGTGCTGGGGGCGAGGTCGCTGGGATGGCTGTGAGCCCCGGCGTGCGCCTGGTCGCCATCGGCTCGCCGCTGGCCGCCCTCGACGACGACGCGGCGGCGGTGGCTGCGGCGCTGGCCACGGGCGGCGTGAGCCTCGAGAGCCGCACCGTGGTCGACGAGGACGAGGCCGCGCTCGAGCGCACGCTCACGCCGCCGACGCCGCTGACGGTCCTGGTGGCGGGGCCGGGTGGCTCGACCGGCGACGTCGTCCGCCGCGTGCTGGCTCGCGTGACCGGCGCCCGGCTCGCGCTCAACGACCGCATGCTGGCGGCCCTGCAGGAAGTTCATCGGCGCCGCGATCGACCGATGCCGCGCCGCGACGAGCGTCTGGCCCTGCTGCCACAGGGAGCGGCGGTGTGGCCGCGCCCCGACGGGGAGCCCGCCTGGGCGCTCGAGGGTGACGCCGCCGCCTGGATCGTGCTGCCGCGGGGCACGCTCACGCCCGACGTTGCCGCTCTCGTCATCGACCTGCGCGCGCGCCCGGCTCGGGCGCGGGCCCGCGGTCGCCGTCCGCACGCTCCGTACGGCCGGCGTGTCGCTGGCCGACCTGGAAGACCGGCTCGCCGCCTGGCTCGGCCCGGGTGACGGCGGCGACGACGTCGCCCTGACCCCATCCGGCGAGGGCGAGGCGTGGGTGCGCCTGCGGGCTCGAGCAGCCACGCCCGAGGCCGCGGGCGAAGCCCTGACCACCCTCGAGCGACGCGTCGCGGAGGTGCTCGGCGAGGATTGCTACGGTCGCGACGGCGAGACGCTGGAGCAGGCGGTGGGCAGGCGGCTCTCCGCGCGCGGGCTGACGCTGGCCACGGCGGAGTCCTGCACCGGAGGGTTGGTCGGCCACCGGCTCACCGGCATGGCGGGCTCCTCGGCGTTCTTCGAGCGCGGCGTCGTCGTCTACTCGAATCGAGCGAAGGAGGAGCTGCTCGGCGTGCCGGCCGAGATCCTGCGCACGCACGGCGCCGTCAGCGGGCCGTGCGCCGAGGCGATGGTGCGGGGCATTTGCGAGCGTTCCGGCGCGGCGTGCGGTCTGTCGATCACGGGCATCGCGGGCCCCGATGGAGGCACGCCGACCAAGCCGGTCGGTACCGTCTTCATCGGCCTGGCGGTCAGCGGAGCGGTGGAGGCGCGACACTTCCGGTTCATTGGTGGCCGAGCGTCGGTGAAGTGGCAATCCTCGCAGATGGCACTCGATATGCTCCGAAGGTCGCTGGGAGGCCCGCGACCATGATGTGCAAGACTTTGATCACCCTCACGCTCGGCTGCCTCGTCGCTACCACAGGTTGCACGACCACCTCACCCGCGCTCGACCGCGGCATCACGCAGTTTCGCGAGGGGAATTATCTGTTTGCCGCCGATGAGTTCAGCGAGGCGATCCGGCGCGACCCGCGCTCGGTCGACGCCTACGTCAACCGCGGCGTCACGCGCGTGCGGCTCGGCGAGCCCCGGCGGGCGCTCGAGGACTACGATCGCGCGATCCAGCTCGACAGCCGTGATCCGGAAATCTATTTCAACCGTGGTAACGCGCTGGTCACCGCCGGCCAGTACGACCTGGCCGCCCAGGACTTCACGCGCGCCACCGAGCTGGCTCCCACGTTCGCCCGGGCCTGGTTCAACCGTGGCACTGCGCTCGCACTGGCCGGCCAGACCGAGGCCGCCCGGAGGGACTGGGTGCACGCCATCGGGATCGAGGCCGACCCCCGGGCCCGGGCCGCCATGCGGCGCAGCGCGGGCCTCGAGCCCGGCCGTACCGTGGTCGGGGTGCCGACGACCGAGTCGACCGTCGCGCCACCGCCGGTGCCCGGCACAGCGGACGGGGCGGTGCCGCTGCTGCCGCCCTCGGCGCTGGCCGCCACGCCCGCGGCCTCGCCGCCGTCGATCGACGCGCGCACCCTGGCCACGCGCGCGCTCAGCCGCGAGGTGGACGGCGACCACGCCGGCGCCCTGCAGGACCTCAACGCCGCCATCGCGGTCGAGACGGATCCTGCCCGGCGCGCCTCGCTGGAGAACCTCCTGCGGAGGCTGGAAGCCCGATAGAAACCGTCCGCGCCTTCGTGGCGGTGCTGCTGGCGCCCGTGATCCGCGCGCGCCTGGCGGCGGAGGTCGAGCGTCTGCGGCTGGTGGCGCGCGACGTCACCTGGGTGGCGCCGGACAACTTTCACCTGACGCTGAAGTTCCTCGGTGACGTCGAGGCGGTCAGGCTCGACGCGGTCACGGCCGCGCTGACCGCGGCAGCGGAGGGCGCGGCGCCCTTCGACCTCTCCGTGCGCGGTCTCGGCGCGTTTCCGTCCCCGGGCCGCCCGCGGGTGCTGTGGGCGGGGATCGACGAGGGGGCTGGACCGGCAGCCGCCCTGGCCCGTCGCGTCGACGACGCCCTGGTGCCCCTCGGTTTTGCGCGTGAAACCCGCGCGTTCTCCGGGCACGTGACCTTGGGACGGGCACGCACCCCGCATGCCGTCCCGGGGCTGGCCGACGCGCTGGGCGGGGAGGCGGCGTTCGGCCGGCAGGCGGTCGAGCGGGTCGCGCTCATGCGTAGCCGGCTTTCGCCGCGCGGTGCGCGCTACACCGAGCTGGTCGGCGTGCCGCTGGCGGCTGGAGCGCCCGGGTAGAATGACGAGCGTGCCGTTGGTGTCACAGGAGCTCGGCCTTCTGATCTTTCTCCTCGCGGTGGTATCCCCGGCGCTGGCCTGTGAGCCGGGTCGCGCTGCACTCGACGCTCCCGTGGCGCTCGTACTCTCGGGCGGCGGGGCCAAGGGCGCCTGGGAGGCCGGCGTGGCCGGGGCCCTCATCGAGCAGGGTGTGCCGGTGCGCCTGGTCGCCGGCTCCTCGGCCGGCGCGCTGAACGCCGCCATGCTGGCCGACGGTCGCCTGGACCGGCTGCAGGCGATGTGGCGCTCGGTGACGCGCGATCAGGTCTACGCGCTCCGCCCGAGCGTGATCTTCGCCGGGTTCCTGCCGGGCTGGGCCACGCTGCTGGCCCTCGACGCCGCCGGCTCCCTGTTCGATCCCTCGCCGCTGCGCGAGCTCATCGCGGGCGCCCTGGACTTCGAGCGGGTGCGCGCCTCGCCACGCCGACTGGTCGTCGTCACCACCGACCTGGCGCGGCGGGCTCCGCGCCTGTTCGACAACGCCACCGTGAGCGTGGATGTCCTGATGGCGGCGGCTGCCGTGCCGGGCGCCTTCCCGCCGGTCAACGTGGACGGTACCCTGCTGGTCGACGGCGGGCTCACCGGGCGAGCCCCGGTGCTGGAGGCGCTGGCCACCGAGGTGCCGATCGGCCGCGCCCTGGTGCTGCTGAGCTACGCCGCCGACGAGCAGGGGCAGCCGCCGACCCGCCTGCGCCGCACGCTCGAGGAGGCGTTCGAGACGGCGATGGTCCATCAGATCCGCCGCGACGCCGAGCTGGCGCGGTTCAAGTACCCCGCCGTCGACGTCCAGGTGCTGACGCCGGGCGTGCCGCTGCGGCTGCGGCCGCTCGAGTTCGACCAGGTCGGCATGGCGGCGGCGCTCGACCGCGGGCGTGCCGACGCCCTCGGGTGTCTCGAGCGGTGGCGGGCGGGCCGGCCGTGAGGGCGCGCGCGTGGGCGGTGCTGGCCCTCGGCCTGCTGGCCGGGTGCGCGGCGGAGGAGTGGAGCTACCACAAGCCCGGGCTCACGCCGGCGCACCTCGATCAGGACCTGGTGGCCTGCCGCCGGCAGGCGCGCCGGCCGCAGTGGTTTGGTCTCTCGCGCGATGCCCGGCTGGATCAGGAGACGATCAACCAGTGCATGGAACGCCGGGGCTACACGAGCCAGCGGGATCAGTGAGTCTCGCGCGCGTGCGTGCGCTGTCTTCGATGCGGGACATTGACGCTGTCGTGCGCACGCACCTAGAATGCACGCGTGCATCACCCGCGTGAGCCCCGTTCGACCCTCACCCGAGACAAGGAGCCCATGCATGGCTGAAAGCAAGAACGACCGCCGCCAGGCCCTCGAGCTGGCGATCTCGCAGATCGAGCGACAGTTCGGCAAGGGCTCCGTCATGCGGCTGGGCGCCAACGGCCCCCTGGAGGAGATCGCCGTCATCCCCACCGGCGCGCTGTCGCTCGACGCCGCGCTGGGCATCGGCGGCCTGCCGCGGGGCCGGGTCGTGGAGATCTACGGTCCGGAGTCCTCCGGCAAGACCACCCTGGCCCTGCATTGCATCGCCGAGGCCCAGAACCTGAGCGGCATCGCCGCCTTCATCGACGCCGAGCACGCGCTCGATCCCATCTACGCCCGCAAGCTCGGCGTCAACATCGACGAGCTGCTCATCTCGCAACCCGACACCGGCGAGCAGGCGCTGGAGATCACCGAGACGCTCGTGCGCTCCAACGCCGTCGACGTCATCGTGATCGACTCGGTCGCCGCCCTGGTGCCGCGGGCCGAGCTCGACGGCGACATGGGCGACTCGCTGCCCGGCCTGCAGGCACGCCTCATGTCGCAGGCCCTGCGCAAGCTCACCGCCGCCATCTCCCGCTCCGGCGCCATCGTCATCTTCATCAACCAGATCCGCGAGAAAATCGGGGTCATGTTCGGATCGCCGGAAACGACGACCGGCGGCCGCGCCCTCAAGTTCTACGCGTCCGTCCGGCTGGATATTCGCCGGCAGGATGCGATCAAGGTGGGCACGGAGTCGGTCGGCGTGCGCACCAAGGTGAAGGTGGTGAAGAACAAGCTGGCCCCGCCGTTCCGCGAGGCGGAGTTCGACGTCATCTACGGCGAGGGCGTGTCCAAGTGCGGCACCGTGCTCGACGCCGCGGTCGAGCAGAGCCTCGTCGAGAAGTCCGGCACCTGGTACAGCTTCAAGAACGAGCGCATCGGGCAGGGGCGTGAGAACGCCAAGAAATGGCTGCAGGAGAACCCGGTCGCCCTGGCCGACCTCGAGGCCAAGGTCCGCGAGGCGCTCGGCCTGCGAGCCGCCGTCTCGCTCAAGTAACGCCCATCCGCGCGCCACGGCGGGAGCTGGACCTCAAGGCCGCCCGCCTGGCCGCGGGTGATCTGCTCTCACGCCGGGCCTGGACCCGGGCCGACCTCGCGGCCCGGCTCCAGCGCCGCGGCGCCCCCCCGGACGTCGCGACCGCCGTCGCAGACGATCTCGTCTCGCGCGGCTACCTGGACGATGCCGCCTTCGCCCGCCACTGGGTGGCGACGCGGGTGCCGCGCGGCTACGGCACCGCCCGTCTGCGGGCCGAGCTGCGGACCCGCGGCGTCGCGCCCGCGCTCATCGAGGCCGCGCTGGCCGCAGTCGATCGCGGCGCCCAGATCGAGGAGGCCCGCCGCCTCGCCCGCCGCCGCCTGCCCTCACTGACCCGCGCGGCCCCCCAGAAGGCCGCCTCCCGCCTCCGCGACCACCTCCTCCGCCGCGGCTTCCCCGGCGCCCTGGTCGCCCAGGTCGTCCGCGAGTCCCTGCGCCTGCCGCCCCCAGACGACTAGCCCGTCGCAAACCGCTCGCTGCGCCTGCCGCCGGACGAGCGACAGGTTCCCCGGCCGCGCGCGTCCCCGGGGCTGGGTGGGCGGCCCGGGGCGACCGGGTCCCCTGAGGTTCCGTTGGCTTCGATCGTGTAGCGCCACCAGTAGGACCAGGCTCCGACCATTCCCTCGCGCCCCACAGTTGTCTCACGCGGAACCGACGGGGACCCGGTCGCCCCGGGCCGCCCACCCCAGCCCCGCCGCATGCAGCGAGGCCGGGGGGCCCGCCGGGGGGTAGCCGGCGCGGGTGGTAAACTAGCGCTCTATGACCGGGAGTGAGATCCGCGAGTCCTTTCTCCAGTACTTCGAGCGCAAGGGCCACACCCGGGTGCGGTCCTCCGCGCTCGTGCCCGGTAACGACCCCACCCTGCTCTTCACCAACGCCGGCATGGTGCAGTTCAAGGGCGTGTTCCTGGGCGAGGAGCGGCGCGACTACGTCCGGGCCACCACCTCTCAGAAGTGCGTGCGGGCGGGCGGCAAGCACAACGACCTCGAGAACGTGGGCCGCACGGCCCGCCACCACACCTTCTTCGAGATGCTCGGCAACTTCTCCTTCGGCGACTACTTCAAGGCCGACGCGATCGCCTTCGCCTGGGAGTTCCTCACCGTCGAGCTCGGCATCGACGCCAGCCGGCTCATCGCCACGGTCTACACAGACGACGACGACGCCTTCGCCCTCTGGAAGAAGGTTGCCGGGCTGCAGGACGACCGCATCCTGCGCCTGGGCGAGAAGGACAACTTCTGGGCGATGGGCGACACCGGCCCGTGCGGCCCCTGCTCGGAGGTCCATTTCCACCAGGGCGACCACCTGCCGTGCGCCGAGGAGGCGGCCGGGCGGTCGTGCCAGGGGCCGGCCTGCGAGTGCGACCGGTGGCTGGAGATCTGGAACCTCGTGTTCATGCAGTTCAACCGCGACGCCGGCGGGCGCATGACGCCGCTGCCGCGAGCCGTCCATCGACACCGGCATGGGTCTGGAGCGCATCGCCGCGGTCATGCAGGGCAAGCTCTCCAACTACGAGACCGACCTGTTCGCGCCGCTCATCGCGCGGGTGAGCGAGCTGACCGGCAAGCGACCTACGGCGCGAATGCGGACGACGACGTCTCCATGCGCGTCATCGCCGACCACGGGCGCGCCGCCGACCTTCCTCATCGCCGACGGCGTGCAGCCCTCCAACGAGTGGCGCGGCTACGTCCTGCGCCGGATCATGCGCCGGGCCATGCGCCACGGCCGCATGCTGGGCCTCACCGAGCCGTTCCTCTGGAAGACCGTGGCCTGGGTCGGCGACGTGATGGGCGCGGCGTTCCCGGAGATCGTCAAGGAGCGGGTGCGCATCGAGGACGCCGTGCGCGGCGAGGAGGAGCGGTTCGCCGAGACCCTCGACAGCGGCATGCGCCTCATCGACGAGTACGCAGAGGTCCACGGCCGTCAGGGGCCATCGGCCCTGACGACACCGCTTGTTCTGACGGGAAGTTCCTCTTCAAGCTCTACGACACCCATGGATTCCCCAAAGATCTCGCCGAGGAAATTTTCCAGGATAGGGGTTGGCGCGTCACCGACGAGACGCAAGCCTCCTACGAGGCCGAGATGACCGCCCAGCGCGAGCGGGCGCGGGCGGGCGGTACGTTCAGCGCCGGCGACGAGAGCGAGAGCACCGCGGTCTACCAGCGTCTGAGCAGCGAGCTGCCGTCCGTCGAGTTCGTCGGCTACGACACGCTGACGACGCCGGCGCGCATCCTCGCGATGGTGCGCGGCACCCAGCGCGTCCCCGAGGCGGTCGCCGGCGATGAGATCGAGGTGATCCTCGACCGCACGCCGGCCTACGCGGAGTCGGGCGGCCAGATCGGTGACACCGGCACGCTGGCCGGCCGGCAGGGCCGAGGTGAGATCCTCGACACCTACTACCGTGGCTCCAAGCTCATCGTGCACCGGGTGGCGGTGCGCTCGGGCGGCTTCCACGAGAACGAGGACGTGGCGGTCACGGTGGAGACGCCGCGCCGCCTGGGGCTGCGCCAGCACCACACCGGCACCCACCTCCTGCACGCCGCGCTCCGTGGCGTGCTCGGTACCCACGTGGCCCAGGCCGGCTCGCTGGTTGCGCCCGATCACCTGCGCTTCGACTTCTCGCACGGCGGCTCGGTGAAGGACCGCGAGGTCGAGCAGATCGAGGAGCTGGTCAACGAGCAGGTCCAGGCCAACACGCCGGTGACCCACCAGACCATGGACATCAAGGAGGCGCTCGCCTCGGGGGCCATGGCGCTGTTCGGCGAGAAGTACGGCGACCGGGTCCGGGTCGTGCGCATCGGCGACTTCTCGACGGAGCTGTGTGGCGGCACCCACCTGGAGGCCACCGGCCAGATCGGCTTCTTCAAGGTCGACACCGAGGGTGCGGTGGCCTCGGGCGTCCGGCGCATCGAGGCGGTGGCGGGGACGGCGGCGGTGGAGGCGGTCACCCGGCAGCAACGGGTGCTGCGCGAGATCGGCGACATCTTGAAGATCGCCCCGGCCGAGGCGCCTCAGCGGCTGCGCAAGCTGCTCGACGAGCAGCGCACGCTCGAGCGCCAGCTCCAGGAGCTGCAGGGCAAGGCCGCCCGCTCGAAGGCCGACGACCTGGTCGCCGGCGCCCGTCAGGTCAACGGCGTGGCGGTGGTGACCGGCCGCATCGACGGCCTCGACCCCGACGCCCTGCGCTCGGTCGCCGATCGGCTGCGCGAGCGGCTCGGCTCCGGCATCGTGCTGGTCGGCAGCGTGGTGGACGGCAAGGTCAACCTGGTCGCCGCCGTGACCAAGGACCTCACGAAGCGGTTCCAGGCCGGCAAGCTGGTGCAGGACGTCGCGCGCGCCGTCGGCGGCAGCGGCGGCGGCCGTCCGGATCTCGCCCAGGCCGGCGGGAAAGAGCCCGCCAAGCTCGACGCAGCCCTGGACGGCGTGTACGACGCCGTGGCTCGCACCGGCGCGTAAGCCGGACACTCGCCGGCCCGCCCGCGGGGCCTTCCGGTGAGCGATGCTCCAGCCTTTCAGTGATGCAGCCGCAGGCACCATTCTCGTCGTCGACGACGACCCCGAGATCCGTGCGGTCCTGGCCGACGCCATGCTGGGCTCCGGCCACGCCGTACGCACCGCCGCCTCCGCCGAGCAGGCGCTGGCCGTGCTGGAGCGGGCGCCGCTCGACCTCGTCGTCACCGACGTGCACATGGGGGCGATGAGCGGGGTGGAGCTGTGCGCCCGCATCAAGTCCGATGCGCGCTGGGCCCTGCTGCCTGTCGTCATCGTGACCGCGGTCAGCGACCTCGACTCCCGGGTGGCCGGGCTGGCCGCCGGCGCCGACGACTTCTTCGCCAAGCCGTTCGACTTCGTGGAGCTGAACACACGAGCGCGCGCGCTGATCCGGGTCAAGACCCTGCTCGACCAGCTCGAGCGGGCCGAGTGCGTGATCACGACGCTGGGCGCCACCATCGAGGCCCGCGACGTGTATACGGGCGGGCATTGCGAGCGACTGGCCGCCTACGCGGTGGCGTTGGGCCGCGCCCTCGGCGTGCCGGAGCCGCTGGGCCGGGCCCTGCGGCTGGGTGGCTACCTGCACGATCTCGGCAAGATCGCGGTGCCCGACGGCGTGCTGCTCAAGCCGGGGCCGCTGACGCCGACCGAGCGCCAGGAGGTCAACCGGCATCCCGGTGTCGGGGCCGACCTCGTGCGCGGCCTGCGAACCCTCGACGACGTGCGGCCGCTGATCCGGCATCACCACGAGCGGTGGGACGGCTCCGGCTACCCGGACCGGCTGCAGGGGGAGGCGATCCCGCTCGGGGCTCGCATCATGGCGGTCGTGGACGTGTACGATGCGCTGCGGACGGCGCGGCCCTACAAGTCGCCGTTGCCGCTGGCCCGGACGCTGGACGTGCTCAAGGCCGAGCGCGACGCCGGGGCCTGGGACCCGGTCGTCGTCAACGCGTTCCTGGAGGTGCTGCGGGACGCGGGCGACGGAGCCCTCGGGAGCACGGCGTATGAGTGACCGCTCCGGATCGCTGAAGCATCTGCAGATCCTGCACACCGTCGCCGGCACGGTGAGCCGCTCGCTGGACGTCGACGAGGTCCTGCGCATCGCCCTCGACGCCCTCACCGACGTGACCGGCCACGAGATCTCCAGCCTGCACCTGGTCTCCGCGGACGGCGCTACGCTCCGCCTGCGCGGCGATCGCGGCCTGTCGCCGCGGCTGCGCGAGATCAACCAGGCGCTGACCGTGGGACAGGGGCTCATCGGCACCGTCGCCGCCACCGGGCAGACGCTCAACATGCGCAACGTCACCGAGGCGCCCAACCTGCTCCCGGCGGCCCGGGCCATCGTGCAGGAGGAGGGCATGCGGGCGTTCCTGTGCGTGCCCATCAACAGCCGGGGGCGGCGACTGGGTACCCTGTCGCTCGGCCGCCAGAACAGCGAGCCCTTCGAGGCGCCCGACGTGGTGCTGGTCGAGGCGACCGCCGACCAGATCGGGACCGCCCTCGACAACGCCCGCCTGTACTCGGAGACGCGCCGGCAGATCGAGGAGCTGCAGCGCACGCAGGCCCAGCTCGTTCACGCCGAGAAGCTGTCGGCGGTGGGCGAGCTCGCCTCCGGTGTGGCCCACGAGATCAACAACCCGCTCACGACCGTCCTCGGCCAGGCCCACTTGCTGCTCGATCACCCGGACGTCACGCCCCACGTGCGCAACCGGCTGACGATCATCGCGGAGGAGGCCGCCCGCGCCGCCCGCATCGTGCAGAATCTCTTGCTGTTCTCTCGCCACTATCCGCCCGAGCGGCGGCCGTGCCTGCTGAGCGATCAGGTCCAGCGGGTGCTCGAGCTCAAGGCCTACCAGCTCGCCCAGGACAGCATCGAGGTGGTCACCGAGCTCGAGCCGGTCCCGGCCGCCTTCGCCGACGAGAACCAGCTGCAACAGGTCATCCTCAACCTGGTGCAGAATGCGCACCAGGCGATGACCCAGCAGCGGGACCCGCGGGTGCTGACGGTGCGGGTGCGGCCCGGCGCCGGCGTGCTCCTGCTCGAGGTCCTCGATACCGGCGACGGGATCGAGGCGGAGGCGCTGCCCCGGCTGTTCGATCCGTTCTTCACCACCAAGCCGCCAGGCGAGGGCAGCGGTCTTGGCCTGTCCGTCTCTTACGGCATCGTCGCCGAGCACAAGGGCCGCCTGCGCGGCGAGAACCGCACCGACCGGCGGGGCGCGATCTTCACTGTGGAGCTGCCGGCCGGAGAGATGGGCTGAGCGCGTCGTCCGCACGCCGCTGGCGCCAGGCCCTGGTCGCACCCGTCCTGCTGCTGGCCACCGCCTGCACCGGCGTGGGCGGGCCGGTGCCCGGCGCCCCCGCCCACCACCGCCAGCACGGCTTCGCCAACGCCAACCCCGACTTCGCCCGGCCGCCCTTCTGGACGCGCACCGCGTTCTTCGCCCGGCGCATCTGGGCGAGCACCTTCCGCCCGCGCACGGTGACCTTGCCCCGCATGCCCAACGACGGCGCCGTGCTGCGGGCCAACGCCGCCGAGCCCACCGTCACCTGGGTCGGCCACGCCACGCTGCTGATCCAGCTCGACGGCGTCAACGTGCTGACCGACCCCCAGTGGTCGGAGCGCGCCAGCCCGCTGAGCTTCGCGGGTCCCCGGCGCCTGACCCCGCCCGGACTGCGCTTCGAGGACCTACCACCGGTCCACGTCGTGCTGATCTCCCACGACCACTTCGACCACCTGGACGAGGCGACGGTGCGTCGGCTGGCGGCCGTCCACCGGCCGCGCTTCTACGTGCCGCTCGGCCTCCGGGCGTGGCTGGCCGGCCTCGGCATCACCGACGTGGTCGAGCTCGACTGGTGGGAGAGCCGCACCGAGCGCGGGCTCACGCTGACCTCCGTGCCGGTGCAGCACTGGACCTCGCGCTCGTTCTTCGAGCAGAACACTCGGCTATGGAGCGGCTGGGCGGTGGCGGGGCGGGAGCGCCGCCTGTTCTTCGCGGGGGACACCGGCTACTGGCCGCCGTACTTCCAGGCGATCGGCGCCCGCCTCGGCCCCTTCGACGTGGCGGCGGTCGCGATCGGCGCCTACACGCCGGCGGCGATCATGCGCTTCACTCACACGACGCCCGAGGAATCGTTGCAGATCTTCGCTGATGTGAGGGCCCACCGCTTCCTGGCCATGCATTGGGGGACGTTCGACCTGGCCGACGAGCCGCTCACCGAGCCGCCCGAGCGCCTGCGGGCTGAGGCCGGTCGTCTCGGTCTAGACGCCGAGCGCGTGTGGATCCTGCAGCACGGCGAGACCCGCCGCTGGTAGCGGTGCCGCACCCGGGCCACTCACGCCAGCTCGAGGAGGAGGCCCTGTAGATACCGCGTCTCGGGAACGGTGAGCAGGACCGGGTGGTCGGCGGACTGGGGCAGGTGGTCCAGGAGGCGGACTCGGGTGCCGGCATCGGTGGCCGCCTCCCGCACGGTCGCCTCGAAGGTGCCCTCGTCCACGTGGTGGGAGCAGGAGAAGGTCGCCAGGCGGCCGCCGGGGGCGAGCAGCCGCAAGGCGCGCAGGTTGATCTCCTTGTAGCCGCGCAGGGCGGCGTCGAGGGCCGAGCGGCTGCGCGCGAACGGCGGCGGGTCGAGGACGACCAGGTCGAAGCGGGCGCGCTCGCGATCGAGGCGACGCAGCTCGTCGAAGGCGTTGACCGCGCGGATCTCGGCGCGCTCGGACAGGCCGTTCAGCTCGAGGTTGCGCCGGGCGCCCGCGATCGCCTCCGCCGAGGACTCCACGCATACCGCCCGGCGGGCGCCGGCGCGGAGGGCGTGGACGGCGAAGCCGGCGGTGTAGGCGAAGACGTCCAGGACGTCGCCGGCGCCGGCGGCGGCCCCGACGCGCACGCGGTTGGCGGCCTGGTCCAGGTACACGCCGGTCTTGTGGCCGCTGCCCGGTCGCACGGCGATCTGCACGCCGTCCTCGTCCACGATGACCTCGTCCGGCCCCGGCCGCCCGATCCAGCCGGACACCGGCTCGAAGCCCTCCAGGCCGGCCACGACGGGGTCGTCGCTGCCGAGCACCGCGAGATCCCCGAGCCGGGCGCGGAGCGCGGCCACGAGGTCGTCGCGCATCCGCCGGATGCCGAGGGTCTGGCACTGCACGACCAGCACCGGCCCGTAGCGATCGACCACCAGGCCGGGCAGGCCGTCCGCCTCGCTCCACACCAGCCGTCCGGCCACCGGCACCGTCTGGCCCCGCGCCGCGATGGCGGCGGTGATCCGCCGCCCGAGGAGCCGGGCATCGACGGGCTCGTCCTGCCAGGTCACGATCCGGCAGCACAGTGCCGGCCGCGGATTGAACAGGCCCCGGCCGACGAACCGTCCCCCCGCGTCGAGCACGGTGACGACGCTACCCGGCTCCACCGGGCTGGCGTCGGCGACGTCGCCCTTGAAGATCCACGGGTGCACGTGCGCCCGGGCCTCACGGTCACGCTTGAGCCGCAGCACGGCCGAACGTCGAGGCATGGGGCTCAGCGTACCGCGTGACAGGGGCCGCCCGGCCGCGCCGTGCGGCCGGGCGCTACGTGCGGCGAAGGACGACCACCATCAGCAGGGGGTGCTTCGACTTCTCGAGGACCTGGTGCGGCTTGAAGCCGAAGAACCACTGCACGAACTCGAAGCCCCCGGCCAGCTCCACCAGGCCGCGCAGCTCCTGCGGGAACACCATGCGGGAGAGGTGCGTCTGCCGGTACACGCGCCGGGTGCCGTTCTCCACGCCCTCCAGCGTCAGGTGCTCCTTGAAGACCTGGCTGACGGGATCGACGTCGTTCAGCGCCGAGAACGAGGCGCGCACGATGAGGCCGCCCCGCCGCCGCGACCACGACCACGACCGGGCCGGGTTGGTCCAGGACGAGGCCATGTAGCGGTCGAACACGTAGAGCCCCCCGCGGCGCAGGTTGCGCGCCACGCTGCGCAGGTGGGCCAGGAGCTGGGCGTTGGTGAGCAGGTGGCCCTGCGAGTCCTGCATGCAGATGGCGGCGTCGACGGGCCGGGCCAGCCGGAAGTCCGTCATGTCGCCCACGACCAGCTCGCCGCCGAGGCCCTTGGCGGCCAGCCGCTCGCCCAGGAACTCGATGTTGCGGCTGGACAGATCGAGCCCGGCCATGCCGTAGCCGCGCTCGGCCAGGCGGACCAGGTGAGGGCCGGTGCCGCACGCGATGTCGAGCACGCGCCGGACGGGCCGGCGGGCGAACCGCTTGAAGCAGTGGACGAGGAAGTCGACCTCGCCCTTGCGATTCATGTCGAAGGCGATCTCGTAGAGCCGGGGCGCGGTGTACTCACGCTCCCGGTTCGCCTTCTGGCGCCGCGTCACCGGGCGTCGCCCCACCAGGTCAGCATCGCCTCCCGGATGATCCAGGACGCCGCGATGCCGGTGCGCCCGGTCGGATCCCAGGCGTGGGTGACCTCGACCAGGTCGCCGCCGATCACCTGGCAGTCGCCCAGCATCCGGACGATCTCCAGCAGCTCGGGTACGCGCAGGCCGCCCGGCTCGGGGGAGCCCGTGCCCGGCGCCTCCGAGGGGTCGAGCACGTCCACGTCGATCGTCACGTAGAGGGGGTGGTGGCGGAGCTGGGGCATGAGCTGGCGGACGACGTCGACCGGATGCCCGGCCAGCACCGGGTAGAAGTTCGGCCGGCGGTTCAGGTACTCCTCGCGCGAGCCCGTCCGCATGCCGACCTGGAACACCCGGGCCGGCTCCACCACGTCCATCACCCGCGCCATCGCCGAGGCGTAGTTGTACCGCTCGCCGAGGAATTCCTCGCGGGTGTCGGGGTGAGCGTCGAGCTGCAGGATGCGCAGCTCCGGAAAGGAGGGGGCGATTGCCTCGATCACCGGTACGGTGGAGGTATGGTCGCCGCCGAGCATGAACGGAATGAGCCCGGGTCGCCACCAGGCCGCGATCTGCTTGCGGGCCGCGTCGAGCTGCTCGCGCGGGGAGCCGTCCCGGGGCAGCTCGCAGTCACCGATGTCGGCCAGCGCCAGGTCTTCCAGGTCGCGCTCGGCCCACGGTGAGTAGGTCTCGATCGAGTCGGAGGCCAGCCGGAGGTCCCGCGGCCCGGTGTCGGCGCCCTTGCGGAGGTTGACGGTGCCTTCGAACGGGATGCCGTAGACGATGATCCGTCCGTCGGCCAGCGACCGCTCGCAGGCGATGAAGCGCGGAGAGGCCGGTCGCATCCCGCCGGGAGCTGCCGCTCGGTCCGGGCTAGACGAGGTCCTCGTCCGCCAGCAGGGTGATCGCGGCCAGCGCGCAGCCGACCCGCTCGACCGTGTGCTCGACGGCGAAGACCGCTCGCTCGCGGATGACCTCGCCGCGGGTCCGGAACGCCTCCTCCAGCATCAGGTGGATCTGGCGTTCGGCCTCGGCTCGGGTCGCCACCCCGTGGAACTCCATGATGACCCCGTTCTTGGCCGGGTCGTCGGGGACGGCATAGCCGACGGCAGCCGCCACCGTCTCGCCGGGCGTCTCGCTGGTTATGGCCGCGTAGGCGGTCGGGATCAGGGCGCCGGGCTTGATCTTGGGCAGGTCGATGACCGGCACCTCGGGGGGCAGGATGCTCGACACCTTGATGAGGTTGATGTTGCCGATCCCGGCGGCCAGGAGCGCGTTGTCGAAGGCATTGAGGGTGGTGCCGCCTTCAGCGTGGCCCGCCGTTGCCGCCGCCATCGTCACCGTCTTCGTCATTCGCTCCTCCTCACTCGGGGATCTCGCCTCCAATCACCGTGCCGCCGCCAGGGCGGAGAGAAATCTTTCGTCACTTTACTGGCCCGTCGAGCCAACGCAAGAGAAAAGTGACGCCCACGCCACTCTCGACGACCTCCGCGAGCGTGATCGGCGCCGCCGAGCGGCCGCCGCGGCGCGGTCGCGCGTGCTCGGGCACCGTCGGCGAGAATTTCCGGGTAGCGGAGCGGTGCGGTCGGCCGTCGGCGCCGCCGCCGGGCCAGCGGGGAGCGACTGGCGGCGCGCGGCGGCGCACGGCGCGGCGCCCGCGCCTGGCGAGGAGCGGCTCGGTCGAGCCGAAGCGCGCGGCGCTCGGCTCCGAGCGACTCAGCGAAGCGGCGCGGCGACGAAGTGGGAGCGAGCCGAGACGGAAATGGTCGCGAGACGTGTTTTTTTCTTGCAATGGACTGGCACGGACCCTACAGTGAAACAGATTTTGTCACCGGCGAAAAAGTTTTTCGCCGTAACAGCGACGCGACCGCAACGTCGCAAGTGAGGTGCGGTAGATGGGCGGACCGATCAAAGGAGGGTCAGTGGATTGAACGCGCTGGGGCGACACCTGCTTCTCGAGTTGTTCGACTGCGACACGGACGCCATCAACAACCTGGAAGCCGTGAAAGGCGCCCTGGTCGAGGCGGCAAAGCGGGCTCAGGCCACGATCGTCGACGTGGTGTTCCACGAGTTCAACCCGTTCGGCATCAGCGGAGTGGTCGTGATCGCCGAGTCCCACCTGTCCATCCACACCTGGCCGGAGTACCGGTACGCGGCCGTCGACATCTTCTCTTGCGGTGACGTCCTGCAGCCCGAGGTGGCCGCCAACTACCTGGTCGAGCAGTTCGGCTCCGAGCGGACCTCGGTCGTAGAGATGCAGCGGGGGATGTTCATCAACGCCCCATCCCCGGTCGTCAACAAGAGCCCGGTCGCAATCAGTTGATCACCCCGCAGTCCTATAAGTGGTTCTTCGAGCCGACCACGGCCGTCGAGGGCCACATGCACGCCATCCGGCGGACCATCGTCGAGGCCCAGACGAAGTTCCAGCACGTCGAGATCATGGATACCCACGCCTACGGCAAGGTCCTGGTCCTCGACGGGCGCATCCAGTCGAGCCAGGCCGAGGACTTCGTCTACCACGAGGCCCTCGTCCACCCCGGCATGCTCGCCTCCGAGCGGGCGCCGGAGTCGGGGCTGGTGATCGGTGGCGGTGAGGGTGCCACCCTGCGCGAGATCCTGAGGTATCCCTCGATCCGCCGCGCCGTCATGGTCGACATCGACGGCGAGGTGGTCGACCTCTGCAAGAAGTACCTGCCCGAGATGCACCAGGGCGCGTTCGAGGACACGCGGTCCGAGCTCCGGCACGAGGACGCCCGGGCCTACCTGGAAAAGACGTCCGAGCGCTTCGACTTCATCACGATCGACCTGGTCGAGCCGCTGGAGGAAGGGCCGGCCTGCCTGCTCTTCACCAAGGAGTTCTACACGCTGGTGCGCGAGCGCCTCACGCCGGGCGGCGCGCTCACCCTGCAGGCGGGCATGACGAAGCTCGGCGAGCTCGACTTCTTCACGTCCATCCACCGGACGCTGCGCGAGGTGTTCCCGGTGGTGGCCGGCTACCAGACGTTCATCTCCTGCTTCGGCACGCCGTGGGGGTTCATCACCGCCACCAAGAAGGTCGACCCCATGCGGCAGGACATCGCCACGGTCGATCGCCTGATCGCCGAGCGGATCAAGGGCCCGATGGTGTACTGGGACGGGCAGACTCACCAGCACGCCTTCCACCTGCCCCGGCACATCCGGATGGCCATCGACGCGCAGACGCGCGTGGTCACCGACGCCCACCCGCTGATCGTCACGTAGGCCCCGCCGCGGCGCCGTCCCTCGTCCTCGCGTCGGCCTCGCCGAGACGCCGCGAGTTGCTCAGCTCGCTCGGGGCCGACTTCCGCGTGCTTCCCAGTGACATCGAAGAGACGCTGGCCCCCGGCCCACTCCCTGACGCTGTCGCCCGGCTGGCGCTCGACAAGGCGCGCACCGTGGCCGCCCGCCTGCCGACCGGGGTCGTGCTGGGCGCCGATACGGTCGTCGTGATCGACGGCCAGCCCCTCGGCAAGCCGGCCGACGCCGCCGCCGCCCGCGGCATGCTCAGGAGTCTGGGCGGCCGGGTCCACGAGGTGATCACAGGTGTGGCCGTCGTGGACGCGCGCCTCGGGCGCTGGGCGTCGACGGCGGTGGTGAGCCGGGTGCGGATGGCCGGGTACGGCGAGGCCGAGATCGACGCCTACGTGGCGACCGGCGAGCCACTGGACAAGGCCGGCGCCTACGCGATCCAGGGGCGGGGCGCCGGCCTCGTGGCCGAGCTCGACGGCTCCTTCAGCAACGTCGTGGGGCTACCGCTGGAGGAGACGGCCCGGCTGCTGGGCGCCTTCGGCGTGCCGCTCAGCGTTTCGTCGGGGCGCTGAGAACGCGGCGCAGGGGCTCGACGTGGAGCAGCTCCTCCGGCGACGGCACCCGGCTGGTGATCGGCAGGGGCTGGTGGGCGCGGATCAGGGTCAGCGTCTCCCGGACCTGGTCGGCGGTGACCAGGCCATCGGGCAGGTAGATCTGCCGGGCGCCCTCCACCCGGATCGCGGCGTCGTCTCCGGCCGCGCGGCGGGGCAGATGTCCGGCCAGCTCGTCGACGGGGGCCGTGGCGATGCGAGCCTCGGCGGCCAGCACGGCACGCGCGAACGCGGTGAGATCGCGGTCGCGCGGCCGCCGGTCGGCGCGCGCGAAAACCCCGGCGTTGAGGGTGAGCGTGCCGAGCGCCTGGGCGACGGCGGCCGGCGTGCGGAGGTCGACGAGCACGCGCGCCTGGCCGTCGGCGACCAGCC
Organism: uncultured Candidatus Rokubacteria bacterium; assembly: GCA_963827505.1. Lineage (GTDB taxonomy): Bacteria > Methylomirabilota > Methylomirabilia > Rokubacteriales > CSP1-6 > AR5. The sequence goes on from CAWHBD010000003.1 coordinate 2,341,753, forward strand.
GCGTGGCGGCGGGATCGTGGACCATTCCCGAGTGCACGTCGCCGCTCTCCATCGCGGCGACGAGCCCGCGGTTGCCGTAGCTCACCACCCACATCTGGGCGATGCTGAGCCCGCTACGGGCCAGGAGCCAGCCGAACCACATCTGCTCGGGCGCTCCCGGGCTCGAGAGTCCCACGCGCGTGCCCGGCAGGTCGTTCAGCGACTTGACGATCGCGGCCTGGCTGGTCGGCACCAGCAGCGCCACCGGCGGCGCGGCCGTGAGCCCGAAGACCAGTCGCGGTCCCTGGCTGACTGTGCGCGGGCCGAAGCGCAGGATGGAGTCGAGCGTGGTCGCGACCAGGTCGGCCTGGCCCTGCACGAGCGCCTCGGCGGCGCCCGGCTCCGCGCGGGTGGTGCGGAGGGTGACGTTGAGCCCCTCGCGCGTGAACAGTCCCTCGGCCGCGGCCACACGGAGCGGGAGATACTCGGGTGAGGTCGCCGGGCCGGCGATGGCCAGCACCAGGCTCTGGAGCAGGAGAATGACGCCCAGCATCGCCTCAGGCCGTCCCGTGCTGCCCGGCTGGCGCCGGATCCCCGGCCCGCCGCGCGATCCCGTCAAGGCGCGCCTGCTCCGACTCTACCGGGCGCTGCTGGCCCGTCACGGCCCGCAGGGCTGGTGGCCGGCCCGAACGCCGTTCGAGGTCGCCGTGGGCGCGATCCTCGTGCAGCACACCGCCTGGGCGGGCGCGGCTCGCGCCGTCGCCGCGCTGCGCGCCCGCCGGCTGCTCACGCCGCGCCGCCTGGCCGGCGTCGATCCGATCGCCCTGCAGGCGCTGGTGCGCCCGGCCGGCACCTACCGGCTCAAGACCCGGCGGCTGCTCGATTTCACCTCGTGGCTGCTCAGCCGCTTCGACGGCGACTTCCGCGGCCTGCGCCGGGCGCCACTGGCCCCCCTGCGGCGGGAGCTGCTGGCCGTCAGCGGCCTGGGGCCAGAGACGGCCGACGCGATCCTGCTCTACGCGGCCGGTCGCCCGGTCTTCGTCGCCGACGCCTATACGCGCCGCGTGCTGGTGCGCCACGGACTGCTGCGTCGCGACACCGGCTACGAGGCGGCGCGGGCATTCCTGGAATCGCATCTGCCCTCCGATCCCGCGCTGTTCAACGAGTTCCACGCCCTGCTGGTCGCCGTCGCCAAGACGCACTGCCGCGGGGAGCCCCGCTGCGAGGGCTGCGCCCTCCGTCCGGACCGCTAGCCGCCGGCTCACGCGGCGACCTCGAGCAGGAGATCGACGAGGCGGTCGGCGGCGTCCGGAATGGCCAGCGCGCGGGCGCGCTCGCCCATCTCCTTGAGGCGGGCCGGCTCGGCCAGCAGGCCGAGGATACGCTCGAGCAGCAGCGCCGGCGTGAGGGAGGCCTGCGCCATGATCGCGCAGCCGCCAACTCGTTCCACCAGTCGCGCGTTGGCCATCTGCTCATCGCCGCTGGCGCCGGGCATCGGGATGTAGAGGGCCGGCAGCCCGAGCTGGCAGCACTCGTTGACGGTGCCGGCGCCGGAGCGCGCGACCACCAGTGCCACCGCCGCGTAGATGCCGGCCAGCTCCGTCCCGACCCAGGGCTGCACCGTGTAACGCCGGGCCAGCGCCGGCGGCAGGGCGTCACGCCGGGCCTGCAGCCACGCGCGGTCGGCGGTGACCGCGTTGTCGCCGCACTGGTGGACGACCTGCGCGTGTGCGAGCAGCTCGCCGGAGATCTCGCCCACGGCCCGGTTGACCGCGTGGGCCCCCAGCGCCCCTCCGGTGACGTAGACCAGCGGCAGCGTCGGGTCGAGCCCGAAGCGGGCCACCGCATCGGCGCGGGCCCCGGTGCGCAGCTCCGGCCGTAGCGGGTTGCCGGTGACGACCACGCGGGCGGCCGGGAAGTGCCGCCCGCTCTCCGCGAAGGTCACCGCGATGCGCCGGGCGGTGCGGGCGGCGATGCGGTTGGCCAGACCCGGCACCGCGGTCTGCTCGTGGATGACCACGGGCACCCGGGCGACGGCGGCAGCCAGCACGACCGGCAACGCCACGAAGCCGCCGGTGGCGAGCACGACGCGCGGGCGGAGCCGGCGCAGCAGGCTGTGGGCGCTCACGACGCCGGCCGGCACGTTGACGGCGAGGTCGGTGACGTTGCGCCAGGCCCAGTAGCGGCGCAGCTTGCCGGTGGCGATCGGGTGGTAGGCGATGCCTTCCTCGACGGCGCGGCGCGCCTCGACGCCGTCCCGGCTGCCGATCCAGGCGTGCTCCACGCCGCGCTCGCGCAGCCGGGCGGCGACGGCGAGGCCGGGGCTGGTGTGGCCGCCGGTGCCGCCCCCCGCGATGATGACCGTCACGCTACGACTTCTCGCGGTGCCGCTCCAGGGCGAGGTCGACCAGTCGCTGGACGAGGTCGGGGTAGGTCAGGCCGGTGGCCTCCCACATGCGGGCGTAGCCGCTCGTCGACGTGAAACCCGGGATCGTGTTGATCTCGTTCACGTAGATCGTGCCGTCCTCGAGGAAGAAGTCCACGCGGGCCATGCCGGCGCAGTCGATGGCGCGGAACGTGGCCACCGCCAGCTCACGGAAGCGCGCGATGAGCGCGGGCGTCACGGGGGCGGGGCACACGAGCCGGGCCTGGCCCTCGGCGTACTTGGTGGCGTAGTCGTACCACTCGCCCTCGTAGACGATCTCGCCGGGCAGCGAGGCCTCGGGCGTGTCGTTGCCGAGCACGCTCACCTCGATCTCGCGCGCGCGGATCCCGCGCTCGACCACCAGCTTGCGGTCGTGCCGGGCCGCCTCGTCCAGGGCCGCGGCGAGCTCGCCCGGGGCCTTCACCTTGCTGATGCCGACGCTCGAGCCCAGGTTGGACGGCTTGACGAAGCAGGGAAAGCCGATCGCGCCGGCGACCTCGCGGGCGACGGCGGCGGGCTGCTCTCGCCACTCGCGCCGCAGGACGACCACGTGCGGCACGATCGGCAGGCCGTGGGCGCGGAAGACCGTCTTCATCGTGGCCTTGTCCATGCCGACGGCCGAGGCCAGCACGCCGGCGCCCACATACGGGATGTCGGCGACCTCAAGGAGCCCCTGGATGGTGCCGTCCTCGCCGTAGGGTCCGTGCAGGGCGATGAAGACGACGTCCAGCCCCTGGCGCAGCTCGCTCGGCACGCTGCCGGCGGGCTCGGAGCGGACCAGCGAGGCGGGCGCCTGGCTGAGCACGCCCTCGGCCCGATCGGCCAGTGCCTTCTTCACGGCGCCGGTGTCGTCGCCGCTGGGTAGGGCTACCCGGGCCTGCTCGGCCAGGGCCCGCATGGGATCGCCGCCGACGACCCAGCCGCCGTCACGCGCGATGCCGATGGGGACCACGTGATGACCGCGAAGCTCGAGGGCGGCGATGATCGAGGCGGCGGAGGCCAGCGACACCTCGTGCTCGCCGGAGCGGCCACCGAAGATCACGCCCACGCGCGGCATGACGCGATTGTAGCAGTCCCCCGGCGCGGGCCGTGCAACCGGAAGCGGCCCTGCTCCGCCCGGACGACGAGCGCAGGGCTACGTCTGGACCCAATGCCGCCGAACGCCCCGCGATGGGGCCCCATCCCGGGGCCGCCATCGCGCTACTACCCTACTACCGGACGCGAGGCGAGGCGGACGGCGACGCCGGCTCGGTGGTCTGGACGTAGCCGTTGGCGACCAGCTTGTCGTCCGACCGCGGCACCCCGAAGAGCGTCACCCGATCGCCACGCCGCAGCGCCTGGATGGTCAACGGGCTGAGCTGCGAGACATCGACGGTGCGCGTCTTCCCGTCGTCATTCTGCACCGTCAGGAGCATCCCCCCGAGGGACTGTACGGTCCCATCCAGCCGCCACATGGGATCGGCGGGCGCACTGAGCGCCATCGGTGTCGGGGCGATCGAGGCCGACGGGGCCGGCGCGGTCGGCGGTACCGTCAGCCCGAGCGAGCCGGCGTCACCCGCGCCGAAGACGACAGCCGCCAGCTCGTGCGGGCGGTTGCCCTCGACCGCGAGGGTGGCAACGCGCGAGCCCGCCGTCACCGAACTCGCCGCCCGACGCTGGGCGGCACTGATGTCGGTGTAGTAGAGCCGGCCGTCCTCTCCGCGGATGACCACGAAAGGCTCGGTGGACAGCGTGGATGGCCATTCCAGAGAGCCCTGGACGAGTCGGGGATCACCGGGCGCGGCGTATGCAGCTCCGGCCCAGAACGTGAGCACGGCAAGGACCATCAGGTAGCGCTTCATGACAGATCTCCTCGCCCTCTGGCGAGGCAAGGCGGATGCCAGCGAATGCCCTACTTCTGCCGCTCGGCGCGCCAGCGACGCCAGTCGGCCAGGCGCCGGCCCAACTCGGCCTCGAGCCCGCGGTCGACCGGCCGGTAGTACTGGCGTCCCCGGAGCGCCTCCGGCAGGTGCTCTTGCGCTACCCGCGCCTCCGGCGCGTCGTGCGCGTACTGGTAGCCGGCGCCGTAGCCGAGATCGCGCATGAGGCCGGTGGGCGCGTTGCGGATGTGCAGCGGCACCGGCTCGGCCGGTCGCTCCTGCACGTCGGCCTTGGCCTCGTTGAACGCGACGTAGGCGGCGTTGGACTTGGGCGCCAGCGCCAGGAACAGCGTGGCCTGGGCCAGCGCCAGCTCGCCCTCCGGCGAGCCCAGGAACTCGTAGGCGTCCTTGGCGGCCAGCGTGAGGGTGAGCGCTCGCGGATCGGCGTTGCCGACGTCCTCGGAGGCAAAGCGCACGAGACGGCGAGCGACGTAGAGCGGATCCTCGCCGGAATCGAGCATGCGGGTCATCCAGTAGAGGGCGGCGTCGGCGTCGGAGTCGCGCAGTGACTTGTGCAGGGCTGAGATGAGGTTGTAGTGCTCCTCGCCGCTCTTGTCGTACAGCAGCGTCTTGCGCTGGGCGGCGTCGCGGATGCCGGCCTCGGTCACGCGCCGGCGGCCGTCGGCCGGCGGCGCCAGCTGCACCGCGAGGTCCAGGATGTTCAGCGCCGAGCGGGCATCGCCGTTGGCCAGCCGCGCGATGAGCCGCAGGGCCTCGTCGTCCACCGCCGGGGCCAGCCGGGCCAGGCCGCGCTCGGCGTCGGCCACCGCGCGTCGCATGATGGTCACCAGGTCGTCCTCGGTGAGCGCGTGCAGGACGTAGACGCGGGAGCGCGAGAGCAGCGCGGAGTTCACCTCGAACGACGGGTTCTCGGTGGTGGCCCCGACCAGCACGATGGTGCCCTTCTCGACGTGGGGCAGGAAGGCGTCCTGCTGGCCGCGGTTGAAGCGGTGGATCTCGTCGACGAACACGATCGTCCGGCGGCGACGCCGCGCGCGCTCGGTCTCCGCCTCGGCCACGACCTGGCGGATCTCCTTGACTCCGGAGAGCACCGCGGAGAAGGCCACGAAGCGCGCGCCGGCCACCTGGGCCATCAGCGAGGCCAGCGTGGTCTTGCCCGACCCCGGCGGCCCCCACAGGATCATCGAGTGGAGCTCGCCGCTCTCGATCGCCGTCCGCAGCACGCGGCCCGGTCCGAGCAGGTGATCCTGACCGACGATCTCGTCGAGGCCGCGCGGCCGCATGCGATCGGCCAGCGGTCCGGCCGGCGCCGACCCGGTACCCGCCGCGCTCGCTGGCTCCTCGAACAGCTCCACGGCCGTCAGCCCCCGCGCCGGCGGAGCCAGTCGGGCAGGGCGGCGAGGTCGTCGAGGCGGGCGACCGGGCTGATCTTCCAGTGCTCGAGATCGGCGTCCTTCGCGCGATAAGCGACGAACGGGACCCCGGCGGCCTGGGCGGCCACGCCGTCCACCCACGAGTCGCCCACCACCACGGCGTCGCGGTGGGGGCCGAAGTGCTCGGCGATCACCCGCCAGCCGTCGGGGTCGGGCTTGAGCGCGCGCATCTCGTCACGGGTGACGACGAGGTCGAGCACCGGCTTCAGCCCGAAGCGCTCGAGGGCGACGCCGGTGACCTCGCGGGCGTTGTTGGTCCACACCGCCGTCGTGAAGCCGGCCGCGCGCGCCCCCTCGATGGCCTCGCGGGCGCCGGCCTGCAGCGTGGCGATGGCCATGGCCTGGCGCTCGTGGTCGAGGGCGATCTCCCAGAGCGGGGGCTCCGTCCCCGGCGCGTGGGTCTGGCACCAGGCGATCAGCTCGCCCACGCGATACCGTGTGGGCCGGGCGGGCAGCGGGCCGCAGCGCTGCTCGAGCAGCGCGCGCATGTCGAGGGCCATCGCCGCTAGGTCCAGCGGCGTGTGGACCAGGGTGTGGTCGAGGTCGAAAACGCACAGTCGCACGCCCAGACTGTACTACGAGCCGCACGACCGGCGAGCCGCCTCCGCGCCCGCTCCCGCAAGGAGTTCGGGGACCTCGTCGTCGGCCGTGCTACGCTCGGAGGCATGAAGCGCTGCCTGGCGATGGCTCCGACCCTCGCTGCGCTCCTCCTCCTGATGGTCGCAGTCGCCCCGGTGTCGGCGCTCGACGAAGCCGACCGTCTGTTCATGGTCGGCGAACGGGCGCTAGCCGATCGGTTCTACCCGGTGGCCCGCCGCGCGCTCGAGCGCTTCGTCGCCCAGTTCCCCAAGGATACGCGCCACGCGCGTGCCCTGCTGCTGCTCGGCCAGGCGCGGCTGGCACTCAACGACGCCCAGTCGGCCTTCGAGGCCCTCGGGCGGGCCGACGCCGCGCTGACGGCGCCGGCCGACAAGATCGAGACGAGGTTCTGGCAGGCCGAGGCACTGTTCCGGCTCAAGCGCTTCGCCGAGGCCAAGACCGCGTACGACGAGGTCGTTCGCACCGACGCCACCTCGCCGCGAGCCCCCGAGGCGCTGTATGGCTTCGCGTGGACCGAGCTGGAGCTGCAGCGACCCGAGGCCGCCGCCGCTGCGCTGCGCCAGTTCCTGACGACCTGGCCCGAGCATGCGCTGACCCCGGCGGCCACCCTGCAGCTTGCGCGGGCGGAGGTCGAGCTCAAGCGCGTCCCCGAAGCGCTGCCGCTGCTCACCTCGTTCGCCACGAAGTACCCGAGCTCCAAGCTGGTCCCGGACGCGCAGTACCTGCTCGGCTGGGTGAAGCTCAACAATGGCGACGCCCGCGGCGGCCTCGCCGACCTGCGCGCGTTCGTCGCGGCCTACCCCTCGCACGAGCAAGCCCCGGCCGCCCAGAAGCTCATCGGGCAGACGGCCGGTCGGTCGGGCAACACCACCGAGATGGCGGACCGCTACAAGGCTTTGATGGAACAGACCCCGGCGACGGCCGAGGCGCTGCACGAGGCGGCAGAGATCGCGCGGCGGCTGTCCCGGCCCAAGGACGTCGAGACCGCTTGGCGCCGGCTCAAGAGCGAGTTCCCCGATCACGCGCTCACCCGTCAGCTGGCCTTCGCCCTGGCCAAGTCGGCCTTCGAGCGCAAGAACTGGAAGGACGCCAGCGTCTACGGCGCCACCGCGGCCCAGGCCACCGACGCCGCGACCCGGGCCGAGGCCTGGCTGCTGGTCGGCGAGTCCGAGCTGAAGCTCAAGCGCCTTCCCCAGGCGGCCAAGGCCTTCGAGGCGGTGGGCGCGGTGAGCGACGTCGAGGCGGGCACGCGGTATCGCGCGCTGGCCGGCCTCGGCCTGGCTCGCGAGGAGCAGAAGGAATGGAAGGCGGCGCTGGCCGCCTACGAGGCCGTGGCCGGGCGCAGCCCCGACACCAGCCTGCGCGACTGGGCGCGCGAGCGCGTGACGGCGATGCAGAGCCAGCTCAAGGCGAGCCCCTCCGCCCCGGCGCCGAAGCGCTCGGAGCCGACCAAGCCTGCCGACAAGCCCCCGGGGAAGAAGTCGTGAGGCGCGCGCTCGCGCTCACCGCCGTGTGGCTCGGTCTGGTGGCCGCTACCCCGCGGCCGTACCTGCCGCCGGCACCCGATCTGTCGACGCTGGTGCCGTTCGTGGCGGCGCCGCTCGACAAGCCGCTGGTGCTCGTCGACGCGCCGCTGCCGCCCTCCCCGATGGAGTTGCCACCGCTGCCGCTGGCCGCGCTCAGTGTGCCGGCCGGCGACAAGCCGTTCGCCTTCGTGCCGCCGCCGCGCACGCTGCCGTGCATCGGGGCATGGACGGGCGCGGCCTCGGAGTCGCTCGAGTGCGGCCGCGCGCGCCTGCAGCGGGGCGAGCTGGACGACGCCGCCAAGGCCCTGGAGAACGCGGCGCGTCCCGGTTCCGATCGTGAACTGCTCCGCGAGGCGCGCTACTGGCTGGGTGAGACCTACTACCGTCTCAACCGGATCCCGGAGGCGGACTGGCTGTTCCGGCAGGTCGCCCAGGAGAGTCCGCGCGGGGAGTGGGGCGTGTGGGCGCAGCACTCCAGCGGCTGGACGGCGCTGCGCGTCGGCGACGCCGCCCGCGCCCGTCAGGTGTTCACCGCCGTCCTCGCGGGGCCGGTGCCCGCTCCCATCGAGGCGTGGGCGCGTCATGGCCTCGGGCTCGCCAACTATGCGCTCGGCCGTCACGCCGAGGCCGAGCAGGCGTGGACGCAGGTGCTGCAGCGAGGGACCCCAGCCCTGCTCGGCCGCGACATCCTGTTCTGGCACGGTGAGGCCCTGGGCCGCATCGGCGAGTTCGGTCGTGCCGAGGCCGACCTGAAGCGGTTCACCGAGGGCGGCGTTCATCCGCTGATGCCGACCGCGCAGCTGCGCCTGGCGTGGTGGGCGTTGGCCGCCCGGCACGTGCCGGAGGCGCTGGCCGGATTCCGCGCGTACGTGGTCCACGGGCCGTCGGTCGCGGGCAAGGAGCGTGACTGGGGCGAGGCTGGCCTGGCCCTGGCTCTGCTGGGCAGCGGCGACCAAGCCGGCGCCCGCGACGCCGCCGCCGCACTGACGGCGCGGCGCTCGCCGCTGGCGCTGCCGCTCCTGCTGCGCCTGGTGCGGGCGGCACTCGATTCTCCGAACAGCGCACAGGTCGACCCGATCGTGCAGGACCTGCTGGCCATGAACCTCACGCCCGAGGTGCGCGGCTGGGTGCTGCTCGCCAAGGGGGAGATCGATCGAGGCCAGGGCAACCGCGACGAAGCGCGTACCCAGTTCGACCTGGCCCGCCAGGTGGGGACGGGCACGCCCACCGCCGTGCAGGCCGCCTTCCGGCTGGCCCGCGCGAACTTCGAGCTGCGCGAGTTCCAGCAGGCCCTGGTCGAGCTGACGCCGCTGGCGAATGCCTCGCTATCACCCGAGCTGCGCATGGCCGTGTCTGTCCTGCAGGCCGAGGCCGCCTACCAGACAGGCGACTACGCCGCCGCCGGGGCGGCGTTCCGCCGGGCGCTGACCGAGTTTCCCAACGCCCCCGAGAGCCCGACGATCCGCCTGGCCATCGCGTGGACCTCGCTGCGCCAGGGCAAGAACGACGTCGCCCGGCGCGAGTTCCTCGACTTCGCGAAGGCGGCGCCCGATCATCCGCAAACGATCGACGCGCTCGTGATCGCCGCCGAATTGGCCTTGGCCGCCGGCGACCTGCCGGCCGGCCGGGAGCTGCTCGATCGGATCGTGCAGGCCTACCCGACCCACGCCCGTACCGACTTCGCGCGGCTGAACCGCGGCATCGCGATGGTGCGCGCGGGCGACGGCGCCGGAGCTCGCACGGCCCTGAACGACTGGCTGGCTCGCGCGCCCTTCCCCGCGCTGTTCGGCCGCGCCCACGCCGCGCTGGCCGCCGCCTCGCTGTCGCTCGGCGACGTGGCGGGCGCCCAGCGCTCGCTCGCACTGGCCCGCCGCGAGGGTCTCACCGCCTTCGCGAGCCTCGGCACCGGCGTCGTGGCGCTGCGCCAGCAACGCTGGGACGACGCGCGCAAGGCGTTCGCCGACGCCCGGGATGCCGGCACCCCCGACGTCGCCGCCGCCGCCGACTACGGACTGGCCGTCGCCGGTTTCCAGAGCGGGGCCGTGCGCGACTTCGCCAAGCCCGGGCAGGCCGCGCTGGCCGCGCTGCCGCCCGGCCCCGCCAGCGCCGACCGCGCCGGCGAGCTACTCTACGCGCTCACCGGGGTCGCGCTCGAGGGCCGCGACTGGTCGGGCGCCCTCGCCACGGCGCGCCGGCTGGCGACCGACTACACGGCCCACGAGGCCGGCGACGACGCGCTCGAGCGCGTGGCGGCCGGCGCGGCCGGAGCCAAGGCGTGGCCGATCGCGCTCGAGGCCGACACGCTGATGCGCCAGCGCTATCCCCAGAGCCCGTTCATCGCCGCGGCCCGCGTGCGCGTGGCCGAGGCGCTGTTCGAGACCGGCCGCGTGGCCGAGGCCCGGCGGGAGATCGACCAAGCCGTGACCGACGCGCCCAACGATCCCCGGGCCACGATGGTGCTGGCCCGCGTGCGGGAGGCGACCGGCGACCGCTCGGGCGCTCTCGAGGCCTACTCGCGGGCGGCGCGCGACGGCACCGGGCCGGAGTGGAGCACGCCGGCGCTCTTCGGCCACGCACGCCTTCTGACCCAGGAGAAGCGCTGGGACCAGGCCCGCGGCGTGCTCGAGCGGCTGCTGAAGAGCGACGAGACCACCGTTGCCTCGGAGGCGGCCCAGGGCATCGGCGATACCTATGCCGGCGAGGGCGATCAGCTCGCCGCCGCCGAGTACTACCTGACCGCCGCCTACGTCGCCCCGGCCTCCGCGCAGGGCCGTCGTTCGCTGCTCGCCGCCGGTCGCGCCTTCGCCTCGCTCAAGCAGGCGGAGGCCGCCGAGCTCGCCTACCGCAAGCTGCTCGCCCAGGGCGACCTGCCGGCCGACCTGGCCGACGAGGCGCGCCGGGGCCTCTCCTCGCTCGGCCGCTGACCGAGTAAGATACGGCGCCATGAAGGGATATGGCGGCCGCATCCTGTTCGTCGACTGCACGACCGGCGCGGCGCGCGTCGAGACGCTGTCCGAGCCCATGGCCCGCGCCTTCCTCGGTGGTAACGGCCTCGCCGCCCGGATCCTCTACGACCTCGTGCCGGCCGGCGTCGACGCGCTCGATCCGGCCAACGCCGTGATCTTCGCGGTCGGCCCGGTCACCGACACCACGGTGGCCGGCAACAGCCGCGCCTGCGCGGTGGCCAAGTCGCCGCTCACCGGCCTCTTCTTCGACTCGACCTTCGGCGGCCGCTGGCCGGCCACGCTCAAGCGCACCGGCTTCGACGCGGTCGTGCTCACCGGTCGGGCCCCCGTCCCCAGCTATGTCGTCGTGGACGAGCAGGGTGGGATGCTGAAGTCGGCGGCCTCCGTGTGGGGGCAGTCGACGCGCGACGCGGTGACGGCGCTGGTGGCGGTCGAGGGCGCCGACGCCGACGCGATCGCCATCGGCCCGGCCGGCGAGCGGGGCGTGCGCTTCGCGGCGATGGCGCACTACTGGAAGAACCGCGAGGCGGTGGCCGGACGGGGCGGCCTCGGTGCCGTGCTTGGCAGCAAGAACGTCAAGGCCGTCGTCGTGCGCGGCGCCCGCAAGACCGAGGTGGCCGATCCGGCCGCGCTCAAGGCGCTGCTCGAGGAGGCACGCGAGCCGCTCAAGAAGGGCACGGCCGCGCTCACGACGTTCGGCACACCGTTCCTGGTCGGCCCCATCAACGCGCTGGGCGCGCTCGGCAGCTACAACCTCCGGAGCGAGGTGTTCGCCGAGGCGCGCGCGATCGGCGGCGAGTCGATGAAGGAGCACTACCACGACCGGGACACGACCTGTCTGAAGTGCCCGGTGGCGTGCGGCAAGCAGTACGCGATCACGGAGGGCGAGTTCGCCGGCACCCGCGCCAAGATGCCGGAGTACGAGTCGATCTTCGCGCTGGGCCCCATGCTCGGCATCGCCGAGCCGGAGGCGCTGATCCTCGCCAACGACCTGTGCGACCTGCAGGGCCTCGACACGATCTCGATGGGCGTCACGCTGGCGCTCGTCTGCGAGGCACTGGAGCGCGGCTGGCTGTCGGCCGCCGAGGTGGGCGTGCCGTTCGGCTGGGGCAACTGGCGGGGCATGCTGCGCCTGGTCGAGATGACCGCGCGGCGCGAGGGCTTCGGGGATCGGCTGGCCGACGGCGCGTGGCGACTGGCCGAGTCGATCCATCCCGAGGCGACGCGCCTCGTCTATGCGGTCAAGCGTCTGGAGCTGCCCGCCCACTCCGCGCGCGCCCTCAAGGGCCTGTCGATCGGCTACGCGACCGCGACGCGCGGGGGCAGCCACCACGACACGCGCCCGACCCCGCAGTACGCACCGACCTTCGATCGCCGCTCGACCGACGACAAGCCCGCCTTCGCCGCGCGTAGCCAGCACTTTACCGCGGTCGGCGACTCGCTGGTGATGTGCCGGTTCACCTCCGAGCGTGGCTTCGGCCTGTTCGTGGGCGAGCCGTACGCGCGCATGGTACGGGCGATCACCGGCTGGGACGTGAGTGTCGAGGAGCTGGAGCAGGTGGGCGAGCGCATCGTCAACCTCGAGCGGCTGTTCAACGTGCGCGAGGGCGTGCGCCGCCGGGAGGACGTGCTGCCGTGGAAGGTCATGCACGAGCCCATCCCCGAGGGACCGTCGGCCGGCATGTACTGTCCGCCCGACGAGCTCGCCACGATGCTCGACGCATACTACGCGCTGCGCGGTTGGGACGCCGACGGCGTGCCCACGCCGGCCCGCCTGGCCTCGCTCGGGCTCTGATCCACCCATCGTCCCGTCGAGGCCATCCACCCGCGGCGTACGCCGGGCTCGTAACTAGGAATCGTCGGCGCGTCTTACTCGCAGATGATGACCCAGCCCGGGCCGTATTGTTTCTTGGTGCAGCGCGTGGCCGAGGTGCCGGAGTGCTCCAGGACACTGCGGAGGTAGCGGTCGGCGTCGGCCTCCGAGATGGGACGGGTCGGCCGGTCCTCGATCACGGCAGGGGCGCCGGCCTGAGGACCGAGAATGACGCTGGACCCTGGCGGCGTGCCTGCGACATCCGGCGTCGGGGCGGTCGCCGTGGCGCCTGGACCGCTCCCCGTGGGCGCCTCGGGCCGGGCCGCCTGACCCGAGGCGTCCGCCGGCGGGCCGCTCAGCACGCCGGGGACACCCGCCATCGGCACGCCGCGCGCGGATTGCGCCAGGCAGCCCTCCATGGCGGCCCACGAGGGACTGGCCCCGAGGCAACGATTGAAGGCCTCACGATCAGCACCCGCGCCGGCTCGCGAAACCCGTTCGGCCGCAGCGTTCTCGATGTTGAGGCAGCGCACCTGGAATTGCACCTGGGGATAGGTGGCACGGCAGTAGGCCGCCACGTCGTCGGGTGGCGCGGCCACGCTCGGGAAGCGCAGTGCCAGCAGGGCAACGGTCGCGACGAGGCACGCGACGACCGCCTTCATCAGGATGCCAGTGTAGCGCAGCGGTCGGTTTCGGCCGTCGTGGGAAATCTTTTCACACCCCCGACTTTGCCGGCGACAGCCGGTGCCGGGGGGTGGTAGCCTCGGAGCCTGTCATGACCATCGCCCACGTTCCGGGCGAGCACCACGTGGTGGCCGACACCGACGAGACCCTCGTCGCCGGTGTCGTTGCTGATTATCTTGGCGCCGGCCTCGCGCGCGGTGACGGTGCCGTGGTCATCGCCACGCCGGCGCACACGCGGGGGTTCACGCAGCGGCTCATCGCTGGCGGCATCGACGTCGACCACGCGATCGCCGCCCGGCACCTGCTCGTTCTCGACGCCGAGCGCACGCTGGCTCGACTGATGGTCGACGGTCGGCTCGACGGCGGCGTCTTTCGCAGCGCGATCACCGAGGCAGTGGAGCACGTGTGCGCGAACGGCGACCGCCCGGTGTGCTTCTACGGCGAGATGGTGGATCTGCTCCGGCCGACCCGGTTCGACGCCGCCCTGGAGCTCGAGCAGCTCTGGAACGCGGTGCTCGCCGAGGGGCCGCGGCTGTCGTTGCTGTGCGGGTACCGGCTCGACGCGCTCGACCGGCAGGCCCACGGCGTGCTCGGCCGGATCGCCCGCTGTCACTCGCACCTGCTGGCGGTCAACGTCTCCGAGCGCTTCGAGGCCGCCGTCGATCGAGCGTACGCCGACGTGTTCGGTGTGGGTGGCGACGTGGCGGTGCTGCGGGAGCTGATGGTCACCCGCCAGCCTTGGCCTCACGGCCTCCCGCCCGCCTATGCCGCCTTGCTCGCTCTCGACGACCTCCCTCCGCTCATCGCCAACGACGTCCGGGCCCGGGCCCGCCGCTACTATCGCGAGGGCCTTCACGCCGAATCCTCGTAGCGTCGTCTCCGAGCTGTACGCCCTGCCTCCGGCGGAGTTCACCCGGGCCCGCAACGCCAAGGCCTCTGCCCTCGCGCAGGCGGGACGCACTGCCGAAGCGCGCGAGGTACGACAGCTGCGCCGGCCCGCCGGGGCGCTCTGGGCCGTGAACCGCCTCGCGCACGTCGATCCGCGGGGCCTGGCCGACTTTGTCGCCACCGTCGGCCGCGTCCGCCGCACTCAGCTCGGAGATCCCCGCGCGGCCGCCGACGCCGGGCGCCGGCAGCGCGCCGAGCTGGACGCCCTCGTGGATCGCGCCGGCGCCCTCCTCGGCGAGCACGGCCTGCCCGCCACGCCGGCCATGAAGCGGCGGATCTCCGACACGCTCCTGGGTGCCGCCGTCGAGCCTATGCATGCCCGCGAGCTCCGGGCCGGGCGTTTGACGGAGGAACTGGCGGCCCCCGGCTTCGAGGTGCTCGCCGGGGCCCCCCGTGGTCGCCCGTTGCGGCTCGTGCCGCGTCCGACTCGCTCGGACCCACCCGTGCGGGCGCGGGCCGACGCCGACGCGGAGCGTGAGCGCCGCCTGCAGCAGACTGAACTGCAGCGCCAGGCGGCGGCGCGCCGGACGGAGGCGGACGAGCTGGCGCGCGATGCCGCCGAGCTGGCGCAGAAGCTCGCGGCGGCGCGCGCGCGTGTCCGCGAGGCTCGCCGCGCGTCGAAGACCGCCGCCGCGTCCGCGCGCAAGGGCCGCCGCGCGTTTGATCGGTAAGCGCAGCCGACCGCGCGATTGATCACCGGGCCGCGTTGGCCCGCTCCTCGGGCGGTGCTACGATGAGGCGGCCCCGCGCACCGGCATCTCTACATCCCGGGCGGATAGCTCAGTTGGAAGAGCGCAGCCCTTACAAGGCTGATGTCGCAGGTTCGAGCCCTGCTCCGCCCACCATCATTCCGCGGATGTCGAGATGCTGATTCCGGCAAGATTCTGTTGCCTGGGCGGCGGTCGTGCGGCATGGTGGCCGCATGGCCCACGAGCATCGGATCTGGCTGGTTCGCCACGGCGAGACGGAGTGGAGCAAGAGCGGACAGCACACCGGCCGGACCGACATCCCCCTGACGGCCACCGGTGAGCAGCAGGGCAAAGCTCTCGGCCGTCACCTGTCGGGTCGGCGTTTCGCGCTGGTGCTGACGAGCCCGCTGTCACGAGCCCGGGAGACGTGCCGACTGGCCGGCTACTCCGAGGGCGCCCAGGTGACCGACGACCTGCTCGAATGGAACTACGGGATCTACGAGGGCCGCAAGACCGCCGACGTACGGGTGGAGCAGCCGGGCTGGTCGATCTGGACCACGCCGATTCCCCAGGGCGAGACCGTCGAGCAGGTCGGCGCCCGGGCCCACCGGGTGATCGCCCGCGCCGATGCCGTGGAGGGCGACGTCGCGCTGTTTGCCCACGCGCACATCCTACGCATCCTGGCCGCCTGCTGGATGGGGCTGCCGCCAATGGGTGGCCGCAACCTCACGCTGGGCACCGCCTCGATCAGCGTGCTCGGCTATGAGCGCGAGACGCGCGTCATCCAGGTCTGGAACCAGGACTGGCGGCTGGCGCCCGAGACCGCCTGAACCCTCAGGCGGCCGCGCGCACCGCCTCGCACCCGGCGCGACGGACCTCGACGTACCCCTCACGCACGCGCGTCTCGAAGCACGGCTGGGGCATGGTGGCCGGGCCGTCCAGCACGCGACCGTCCTGCAACGCGAACCGCGAGCCGTGCCACGGACACACGATCGCGTCCCCGTCCACGCGGCCTTCGGCCAGTGGACCCCCCAGATGCGAGCAGGCCTCGCCGAGCGCGTGAATGCGGTCGTGCCGGCGGATCAGCACGACGCGCACGCCGTCCACCTCGGCCCGGTGCGGCTGGCCCTCGAGTACCTCGACCTCGCGGGCCGCGCGCGTGAAGCCGTCGGGCCCCTCGCGCTGGGCGTGATCGACACCGAGACGGTCGTGATAGACGAGGCGCGCACCCAGATACCCGGCCGCGGCCACGGCGGCGAAGCCGGCGCCGGATAGCGCGCGGCCGGCGCCGCGCGCGCCACGGCGGCGCAGGAGCAACGAGCCGACGTAGAGACCGAGGGCGAGCGTGTTGAGGGCGGCGTGGGCCATCCCGGTCCGGCGGGGCGGGCCATCGACGTGCTGCCAGTCGGCGAGGCCGGTGAGCGCGGCGCCGGCGGCCCCGGCGATACCGACGGCGATGGCGGTGTCGGCCGGGCGGCGCCAGCGGCCGCCGCGGCGCTCGTCGAGCGCGTCGAGGGCCAGCGCGGTGGTCCACGCGCCGAGGGGCACGTGGACGAGCGCCGGATGCAGCGGATGTCCGAGCCAGGTGCCGTTCAGGACATTCTTCAGGAGCCGGCCGCCGGCCCCGCCGGCCCGGAAGGCGGCGGCGACGCCACGCTGCGCGGCGTTTTCGATCGGGCCCAACCACTCCTGTCGCTCGAGCCACGTGTCCATCGCCGTCCCCCCTTTGTCGTGCGCCTACGGCTTGACGCGGTCCTGTCGCGGCGTACTGGTGCTCGGCGCCGTCGACGGGCTCGCGGCCGCGGTTCTGTGCACTGTTCCGAGCCGCCTCGAGGCCCCGTGAGGCAGCAATGGGGATGCCGTCGAGTGTCGCCGTCCTTCGGGCGCGCGGGGCCGGTGTGGTACCTTCAAAATCAATGTGGGCGTCGCCGCGGTCGTGGAGTCTCGTCGTCGTGCTCACGCTCGGGCTCCTGCTCGCCGGCGTCTCCGCCACGGCGGCGCAGGAAGGATTTCGTATCACCTACGACGTCGATCGCACTCGGCCCGATCGCGCGCGGTTGACCGGACGTATCGTCAACGAGCGCACCGACGACGTCTTCGAGGTGAACGTCACCGCCGAGGCGCTCGACGCGCGCGGCAAGGTACTCGCCCGCGGTATCAGCTATGTCGATTCACGCATCCCGCGCGGGGATGGACGGGCGTTCTCGATGAGCGTTCCCACCGTGGCAGGCACCACCAGCTTCCGGGTCGTCGTGAGCTCCTTCCGCGCCGGCTCCACCAGCCAGGGCCCATGAGATACCTGCGCGGCAGTCGCGGCTTCACACTGATCGAGCTGCTGGTGGTCGTCGCCATCCTCGGCATCCTCGCCGCCATCGGCATGGCGCTCTACGTCAATGTCCAGGCGCGCGGCCGCATCGCCCGGGCCAACGCCGACGTTCGCACCTTGACGAGCGCCGTGGGAGCCTACTCCGCGCACATGGGCACGATTCCCACGACCGTCCAGGGACTGGCCGTCCTCGCCCTGGCCGCGACCAACCTCCAGGGCGAAGCCTCGGGCCCGTTCCTCAACGTCGTCCCGGCTCCGCCCGCCGGGGGCGGACCGGCGTGGCCGGTGGCCTACGTCTATCGTCCCGACACGGCTCCGGGCGGCGGCGGCGCGCCCGGGCGCTACGTCATCTGCGCCAGCGGCGACGGCGCCACTGCTCACAGCGCCTCCGGCACTGCGACCTGTCCGTAGCTTTCTGCCCGCGCGGCGACGCCGGGACGTTTGACCGCCTCCGGCGTGCGTGATAGCCTTTGCAGGCTGTCACGTCACGGGCTCGTGGTGCAGCCTGGTTAGCACACTGGACTGTCAATCCAGAGGCCGCGGGTTCAAGTCCCGTCGAGCCCGCCATTCAATCCACGCGGTTAGGGGCGTCCAGGCGCCCCTACCGCCCTCCAATCTGGCTCATTGTGCCCGTCACTGTGCCCGTTCCCGCTCCAGGCTCGATCGCCGCGAGCTTGTCGGCCGCCAAGCGGAGGTCGGCATCGTTGACGATCGCGTAGCGCCGATAGATCGCCTCCGTCTTGTGTCCCACCATCGCCATAGCCACGGACCGCGACACGCCGGCCCGCTCCAGGTTGCGGACGGCGGTACGGCGGAAGTCGTGAAAGAGCCGGCCAGGGACGCCGGCCGCCAGGCACGCCGACAGCCACGCGCGGCGGAATGACTTGATCGGCTTCCCATCGCGGTGAAAGACGTTCGGGATGATCCGCCCCGTCTTACCCTGCACGGTCACTGTGGCGGCCCGCTGCGCCTCTAGGAGCGCCCGCAGAGCGGGGGTCAGGGGGAACATGCGGCCGGCACGGTTCTTCGTCGTGCCAGGCTCCAGGCGGATCGTCGAGGCGGCAAAATCGACTTGGCGCCAGGTGAGGCCGACCACTTCCGACAGGCGCCAGCCAGTCATGTACGCGAGTCCGGCCACGGGCCGGATCGCGTCGGGAAGATGCCGCTGAACCGCGTCGAGTTGCTCCCGCTCGAAGAAGCCTTGCCGAGCGTTGTTCTCGGCCAGCATCGGCACGTAGGGCCGGGTCAGGATCTTGCGCCCCTGAACCGCCAGGGTGAGCGCCCGCTTGAGGGCCGCCAGCTCCCGGTTGATGGTGCCATTGCTTGCCTCGGCCGCCTGCCGCTGCGCGATGTAGTCGCGCACCCGCGAGGGATCGAGCGCTTGGGCCCGCGCGGGGCCGAAGAATCCCCGTAGGTGGGCCACAGAATACTTGGCGCGCTCCTGCGAGCGCCGGCCGTTCACGCGGTACTCTGTCAAAAGGTCGTCCAGTAGCTCGCCTACGCGCACCCGCTCGGCCTGCAACGCGATCGGCTCCCCATTGGCGATCTTGCCCAGCCGCTGATTCAGCAGCTTGCGCGCTTCGGCCTCGGTCACGTCGCCCGGGGCCTTGTTCAACGACTTGGCCACCGACTCCCGGATCGGCTGGCCGTCTCGGTAGTACTTGAGCCAGAACGCGTCGCCCCGCTGATAGATCGTGCCGCCGCCCCGCCGGCTCATGCGCGCCTCCGGGCGGGCTTGGTCCCAAGCGCCGCGTCGATCGCCCGGCGGATCTGCTCGGCGGGCGTCACGCCGGCCCGCTCGTGGGCCGCCCGTAGCGCCTCGATCTGATCCGGCCGGAGGAACACCGCGTAGCGCACCATCCCGTCGCCCCCTCGTGCTGCCTTGCCCTTGCCCATCGCACCCCTCCGTGCAGATATGGGCATAGATATATATGTATGGGCCTGAGACGTCAAGGCCGTTCCTTCGCCGCGTCGATCAGCCGGTCACAGTCCGCCCGGTCAAACAGCAGCTTTCGGCCCAGCGCCACCTTAGGCAGTCGCCCCTTCCATTGCAGCTCCCGCACGGACCAGGGCGACAGGCCGAGGTACGCCGCCGTCTCTGGCAGCGTCAGCAGTCGTCGGGGCGCGTTGGCCGGGGGCGTCCAGCGCCGGGGCGGGCGGTCGGAGGTCCGGCGGCCCCCTTGGGAGCGGGGGTGCGCGCTGGATTCTGTATCCGCTGGGCGTTCGGCCAGTGTCGTCGCGGCAAGCACTTGCGGTGTGCCTGTGCCCGCGGTGTGCCCATGTCCCGGGGCGCCGTTCCGCCCCTCGACGCCGGCCAGGCGCGCGCCTAGCTCGCCGGCCGGGCCTTGCGCGAGCGCCGAGCGTCCCTGGGGGCGCTCAGGCATCCCGGCGGGCTCGTCGTGTCGGCTGGTGTCGCTGGGGGAAGTCGCGGCGGTCGGCGAGGGCCTTAGCGGTCCGCCACGTATGGATCAGCGCGGGGGTGGTGGCCCAGGCCCAGGCGCGCGCGCCGGGGCGGACGCGAGCCAGGCGGCGCTTGTAGACGAGGAGGCCGGCGTCCTGCACGAGCGTACAGAGCCCGTTGACCGAAACGCCCAGCGCTCGGGCAATCGCGCGCAGGCCGATGATCTCCTGCTCAGCCACGGTCGCCGGCCGGCGGTTGTGTCGGTTTTGTCGGTTCCCGTTGGGCGCGTAGCCGTCGAAAAACAGAGAGAGAGAGAGAAATAAAGTCGGTAGCGTGGCGCGCGCGGGGTAGCACGGCACTGACAAAACCGACGGAACCCGCCCTCATGGGGCGCCTCCGTCGCGGAGCAGGCCAGCAAGGGCCTCCAGAGGGAGCCAGTCGGCCAGAGGGCGGCCGGCGACCAGTGGCCGCGGGGGGAGCTGCCCGGCGGCGATCCCGGCGCGCAGCGCGCGCACGGCCTCGCGCACGTCCCAGGCGATGCTGGCGACGGCATGCGCGCCGAGGGACGGGCCGCACACCTCGGCGAGCGTGGACGGTAGCAGGGCCGGCAACGCCTCGGCGCCACCGGCCCGTCCGGCCGCGGAGCGGGTCAGCAGGCGCATGACTTCCGGCTTGAGCCGTCGCAGCTCGGCAAGCTCCTCGGCCGAGACCGCATGGGCGGGCCGCAACCGGAGGCGGTCGCCGTCGACCACGCGCAGGGCCACGCCACGCGCCTGCAGCCGCCCCAGAAGATCGGCGGCCGTCATACGTCCAGCTCCACCACGTCACGGGCCGGCTCCATCGCCCGTGGGGCGGCCACGCGCACCATCGGGTTGACGCGATAGCGCACGGTCGGGCGGCCGCCGGCCGTCGTGGGGCCGACCGGCTCGGCCCGGATCCACGACAAGACTGCGAGCTGGGCCAGCGCGCCGGCAATCTCGGCCGGTTCCGAGAGCCCCCGCCCAGCCCCTGCGCGCCACGTCGCGCGCCGTGAAAGGATCGGGCAGCGCCCCGGCGGCGAGCCTGGGCGCGAGGGCCGCGGCCGCGGCGCGCCCGGGGGCGAGCACGCCACTGTAGACGCGCTCGGCATGGGGCCGCAGGAACGCACACCACGCGATCGCTCGAGTGATCGCGTCCAGCGACACCAGGCCCCCGCGCCCCGCGTCGAGACAGTCGATCACATGAAACAGCAGGGCCAGGCTAGGACACAGCGACCGATACTTGGACAGGTGACTGACCAGCACGGGCGCCAGCGTCTCCCCCCGCAGCAGCAGCTCGAGATCCGTGCGCCACGCATCAAAGGCCGATTGCGCCTCGGGCGTGAACCGCAGGAATGGCAGTCCGCCCTCGGGCATCTGCGCGCCGAGGGCCGCTAGGTCGAGGCGGTCGAGGGCCAGGAACAGCTCGACCACGCGCCGGCGAGCCTCAGCGTCCGGGGCGCGATCGACGTTGCGCCAGGCCAACGCCACGTCGGGCCAGACCAGGAGTTGAAATCGCTGCATGAAGCCATCGTCTCGGCCGGCCTCGAAGGCCTCGCCCAGATAGGCGCTCAGCGGGCGCGGCTGAATCCCGCCGAGGATGGACACGCACGCGCGCCAATGTGCAGCGTGCCGCGGCCAATCCGATCGTAGCGATAGCTCTTGTCGCCGTCCCAGGCTTCGCAGTAGAAACTCTGATCGTTCTGGTGCCCCTCGCGCTCCAGCGTTCTCAGGAAGCCGACCAGCTCGTCGCGGAAGAGGAGCAGGCCGTTCGTATTCTGATTGAGAAGCTCGCCCAGCTTCTCGACGGTGGAATCATTCACGAGGTACCGCCGCTCGGTCGGGACCGCCGGCTCCTGCGTGGCGTCGAAGTCGGCCCGCAGCGCGGCCAGGTCCTCGTTCTTGTCCGCGGCGGTCTTGAGGCGCTTGTCGACCGCCGCGCGCGCAGCCTTGGCTTTGGCGATGCCGAAGGCGTGATCGGCCTGCGCACGCTGATACGCCTCCGCCGCCTCGGCCATGAGCCGCCTGACCCCGCGCAGGCCCTCCTCCATCGCGGCAGTTTTCATGACGCCAGGCCGGCCGACCGCCAGTCCCCACACGTTCGCCACCACCGCCCAATCATCGTGACGTTTGGGGCGGATCGTGAGCTGGCGCCCCACGACGGCCCCGGCCGCCACCATCACGGCGATCGCCACGAAGTCGGCGGGGCACTGCGCGCGCTCTGCCACATCCCGCGCCCAGGGGACGAACGCGGCGGGCAGCAGACGCTCGACGTCAAACGCGGGCACCTCAACGAGCGCGGGCGCCACCGGCTCGGGTATTGGCCAGGCTCCGTCGTCGGCGAGCCCGGCCGGCGCCGGCGGTTTGACGCGATCACGACGGGCCAGGTCGCGCACCAGCGCGCGCGCCTCACCCTCGGGGAATGGCGGGGCGCATGCCCGCGCATAGCTACAGAGAATTCCCGCCACCTCCGATTCACGCGCCGGCCCCAGCAGGCCAAGGTAGTGCCCGGCGATTTCCAGCGCGACGGCCCGCCGCTGCCCCTCGGGCGCCCCGGTCAGCTTCTCGGCCCATGCGTCCGGGGCGCGATGCTCGCCACCGTTCGCGCCGTGGCCGGTCGACGTGGCGCGGGCCAGCGCGATCAGCCACGGGGGCATGGGCGCCAGCGAATGCTCGGTCAGCGCCGCGTCAGGGTCGTCGGCGTAGACGCCGCCGCTCACATGGGACGACGGCGGGAGCAGCACATAGCCGCCCTCAGCGCGAATGTCCAGGCCAGGGGCCAGATTTCCGGCCGAGTTGCGCAGGCCCCGCACCGGCGCGAAGGAGTAGTGGTCACCGCCGCCACCGGTACGCGTGCGGGGTGTCGCTGGCATCGGGCCATGCTGCGCTTCGAGGCGGGCCAGGCTTTCGCGCCCCCCGGCGCGGGGGTCGACGTCCAGCACGACGCGGACGGTCCCGGTCCGCCCGCCGATATTCGCCCGAGGAAATTGCGTCCACCACGCGCGGATGGTCGCCGCGTCGGTGGTCGCGTCGAGCAACCCCCTCGGCGCGCAACTCGCCAACGGATGCTTGGCCGGACGCTCGCAATCACCCGCGGGGCATCCGCACCGTGGCCCTTCGGCCCACCAGACCGGAAAGACCGGTTCGCCACGCGCCGCGTGCTCCAGCGCCGCGTCGAGCATGGCGCCGGTTGTGGTCATCGCGGCGTCACCACGAGCGCCCGCCGCATCGGCGGCTCTATGATTCATCGTGCCGCGCTCCGGGCCAGTGACACCTCACGGCACCGCCGCAGGAAGTTAGTGAGGTCGCGCTCGCGGAATCGGAGCGCCGAGCCGATCTTGACGGCCCGCAGCCCGTGCCGCTGGCGCCAGCCGGGCGTGTAGAGTGTGGCGGTCGCGAGACCCAACACCGCCGCCGCTTCCTTCGCCGTGAGGGCTCGCTTGTTGAGCATAGCCCTGACTCTACGGGCGCATATGGCGCCGAGTCAGATACGACTTATCCCGCCGAACGGCCTTTGAGCGAGGGCGTTCTAGCGACGGGCGGCGTGACGCCGTTCGGCCTGGCGGCGAGATCGGCGCCGGCTCGGGGTCCGATGTCTCAGGATGCGTGTTCGCAACGTCTTCGCCGCCACCAGATCGAAAAGCGGGGGCCGTATCGAGGCGCACAGGTCCGCCAACAGTGTGTAGGGCGAGCCTGGGTTGTAGCCCTTGCGACGCCGCGGCCACGCGCACACCAGGTAGCCAGCCGCCTCCGATAGAGCATCAAGCACTCTAGGATTGGACGGGCGGCCCGGGCCGGGGCGCGCGGGGCGCTGACCCATCGCGGAGGTCATGTGGAGCGCCAGCGCCTGGGCCCGAGGCGACAACTTCTGACGCTTCGTGAGGGGGGCCTCTCGGCCGCAGCTCGTCATCGCCGGGGGCCTCGGGTGGCAACGCCCGTCGCGGATCTCTCCGCTGGCGCACTTCGGACAATCACCGCGGTCGGGAAAGAGATTCATCCGACGAAGCAGATCGTGGGTGCGATCTTGCTTCGGTCGCCGAGGGTGCGGTCTGTCTTGCACGACCGCGGCTTGCCACGCGTCGAGGGAGAGGTCTGCCAGCCGTAGCGCCGTCCTTCGCAGCCGAGCCCTTACCGGCGCCGGAGCACGGTCGAGGATCGACTGCTGATCGGGCCCAGGTGGCTGCTCCACAAGATTGAGCGTCATCATGTGTGCCTCGAACCTGTGCTGCGGAAACCACGACGGCATGGGTCTTAGCCGCTTGCCTGGCCGGCAAGGTAGAGGCGGGTTGAATTGGGCTGCGGCAGCGATACGCTCGGGACAAAAGGATACTCAACCACGATGTCTAGCTGACCCGCTTCTGTTGCTATTCGCGTCAGTGGCGTCGTCTGAGCCGAAGCGGAACTGGGGCGGGAGGACCTGAGCCAGGAAGTCCTTGATGAAAGTCTCGCGATCCTGGCCCTTGGAGCTGGCCGACATAGAGGCCCCTGCTTGGTGAGCCGAGAGGAGTTGGCCCTGGATCCCAGCAAGGCGCGTGGAAAGGTGCGGGTTAGTCATGATGCGGCTCTTGGTGGCGGGCGTCAGTCATTCTCGCGCTGCTTCAGGCATCGTCGCCCGGATGGTTGCCTTCAATGAGGTGATCGCCGCAGTCGGGTCAGCTTCGGTCCAGAGAACATGGAGGTGATGATTCGTGTCGAAATGACTCGCCTCATGGAACTTTGAGACCTCGCAAGTGTAGATCACAGGCTTGCCGAGGCCCTCGGCGTACCCAGCTTCCCAATACGCGCCGGGATTCCTGTCGGTCAGATCAACAATGAGAAAGCGCGACGACTGGATCTCGACTCGAAGCCGGTCATCGATCAAGCCGGCCGGTGCTTCGTCGTCGAGGCGCCGCAGGTCAAAGCCGGTCTCCTTCACCGCGGGGCGGAAGTGGCTGTTCACGAGGCCGCTGAGAATTAGATTGCTGTACTGCATCGCCATGAACGCCTTGCGCCCATCGGCGTTCCGCGTCGTAGCTGCTCGAATCGTTCCCACCCCTCGAACGAGAGAGTGACCTCAGCGACACCAGTAGTGGGAAGGTTCCCTTGTACGAGCCGCGATGTCAGCAGGCCAATCACGACGAAGTCAAGCCCGGCATCTGTCTCGGCTCCGATGATAGAGCCATGTTCGCTAGTCGTGAGCCTGACTACTTCGCCCGGCGCCGCTAGATTCTCACCAAGCCACCGAATGAGTTTCTCGCTCTGTTCCTGCGGCGTTGGAAGGTAGTCGGCTTCGAAAATCTTCTTGACCGTGAGGTCATCAAAGAGATTCGTATCACGGCCTTTAGGCGGTGTTCTGCGGATCGCGTAGCTGAGGACGGATGCCTTTCGCGGGCTTGTGAGGAGTTCAGGAAGGGCAGACTCGACTAAGAGTGGAAGGCCGAAGAGGCCACACTTGGGGCAATTGAAGTATGTCCGGTTGCCGTAGTCGTGACGTCGACCATCTGACAATGTCGTCGTGCAGACCGGGCAACGTGTCGGGACCGAAGGCGCCATACCCGAGGAGTGTAGTGGAGACCAAGCGAGAGAGCCAGATGAGGGGCTGGATGTCGGGGACCCCTCAGGATGGGCACGCGCTGCCACCGCTCCTCGGGGTCGGTCCACCTCGGCACCTTCACCTTGAGCTATGAAGTTGTCTTGCCGCCGAGATACTGGCGGGCCTCATCCTTCGCGGCGTACCGCTCGTAGCCGCGCTCCAGCACCTGGGCCCACGCCTCCAAGCCGTTGACGGCCAGACGGCGGGCGGGAAGCACGAGGTCGTGATCGGCCACGATCTCCTCGAGACGCGGGCGCCGTTCGCGAAGGGGCGCTAGGCTGAGGTCCTAGCCGGCGCGATAGAGCACGTCGAAGGCCATGTAGATCGGCGGCGTCGCGATGATGCTCGGATCGGATTCGCGCAGCAGGGCAAACCGCGAACGCATCGGCCAACGCGGTTACCGTGATCCTGAGCGGACCTTCCGATCCCAGCACCACGCGTGATAGCCCACGCCTTCGGTAATGCGACTGATCGAGTTTGACTGAATCGGTGTTCGACAGACCGCGCACTGGGGCAGGTCTGGCTGACCGTCGCCGGCTGATCCGTTCCTGGCTCGCGCCCCATTCGGCCACAGGTTCAAACACCTGGGATGGAGGAAGACCTTCACCCCGACCGGCAGAATGAGGTCGAACTCAATCTCGCCGACCTCGATGGCTGTAACGCACGCCACGCATTTGTGCGTCTCGCTACACCGCCCGGCCCACACGCGAGTCGGCCGGACTCGTGGCAGAACGCGACCTTCAACAAGGATACGGAGCCGTTCGCGAACACTGGCTTCGTCGGCCTTGTCGGCGCCGCCCCCTCGGATCAGCGGCAGGCCAAGGCGGATCACGTCGGCAAGTGCCATGAACGAGTGGCTTCGCTCACGAATAGCGAGGGTGCGGGCGTGAAATGTCACGCTGGCGGCGATGCGGGCGGCAGCTCTCTCAGCTCGTTCTGAGACCGCTGGGCTCATGGGACGCCCTCCGTGAGACCGCCGAGCGTAGCACAGGTGTTAGAGAAAGGTCAGCCCGGCTTCGCCGCTGCCCCCGCCGCGATCTGCACCGCACGCCACGGTGTCGCCTCCCATGCCGAACCGCCGATGATCGAATGCGTCATCCCGGTCACGAAGAACGTACCCCGCCAGTGTTCGTTGCCGTATTCGGTCAACTGACGGTCCCAGCCGTGGCGATGCATCCCGACGGAAACGTCTCCCACATCCCGCCAGCAGTCTAGCCAGCGGTGCAGCAGCGCGAGCTCGGGCTCGGTCGGCTTGAGCTGTAAGAAGCCGAGGGCGGCGCGGAAAGAGGCGAGACGGTGGTTGTCAGGGGCTGGACTGGCCATGGTCCGCGGCCGATGCCACAGCCTCCGCCAACATGCGAAGGTTAAAGGGCTTCCCCAATGTTCTGAAGAACCCGGCGTCTGCCATCCGCCCATAGGCCGAGATGAGGATGACCGGCACGGCGACTCCGCCCCGACGCAGGGCATTGAGAACCTCGTTACCAGTGAGCCCGGGCATAACCATGTCGACGACGATCACGTCCGGTCGGAACATCGGCACGGCATCGAGTGCTTCTTGACCACTCCCAACGGTGGACACCAGGTAGCCCTCACCGACAAGAAAGATCCGGAGCACTTCTCGGACATTGGCATCGTCATCGGCGATGAGGACACGGGCGCGAGGTGTCTCCAACGCGGTCTCAGCTCGATCCTCGTCGGATCTCAACCCGCACATGCGCCGGCCAGATCATGTCGCGTTCAGTCTCGGGGATCCCGGGACGACGGATGCGGGCGCGGAGGCCTTTCCCACCTTGGAACACCGTCGGGTGCGTAACGACCTCCCATTCGCGGCCCGCCTCGGTGAGCCGGTCGCCAACCTGGACTTCCATGGGCAGGACGGTGCGCGTGCCGTCGGCCGCCGACGGCGTCGGGCGCGGCGTGGTGCCGGTTCGCTTCAGTCGCCGGGCTGGCCGATCAGTCAAAGACGAGGAACCAGAAGGCGACGGACGCCACGATCACCGCGAGCATCGCCAGGAGGAGCAATCGGGTCACGGGGTCCAGCCACCACGCTGCCACGCCGGCGGCCAGGGTCAGGAGCGCCTCGAGGATCGTGTGCATTGGGCGGCAGGGTAGCGAGGGTCGGAGCAGGCGTCAATGTCACGAGAGCCATACGGCACCGACGGCTACGCGGCGGGTGAGGGGACTTGGCGGCGGCGCTGGTGCTGCGGCACCGGTTCAGCTTCGACGCGCCGAGACGCCCGCCAGAGAAATCTAGCGGGGTCGTACGCCGGACGCGTTTCTTATGCGTTATTTTATTCCCGAGGCGGTCGCGGGCGGCGCGAACCTCTTGCTCCGAGCGTCCCCGTTTGCAAAGGCTTGCCCGGGCATCAAGTTCTTACATGGCCCGAACGATCCTCGAGTCCCGCGGCGGGGAGACATCGGGTGGATACTCGGAACCATGACGAAGTTGGAATGCGGGTACTGTCGTAGACCGATCCTCGATGACCAAGACCGAGCGTTCGTCCAAGGCGTCCCCTACCCCGCAGAGTGTTGGGAACAGTTGTTCGGACCACGACGCCCGCGTAGCCGGACCAGGAACGAGGTTGAATGGATGCTGCTTTCTCACCGCCGATCAACTACTCGACCGGCGTTTAGGATGGTCGGTCCCATCCTCTTGGCCCTTGCCTCGGCTGCCCTCGTTTTGGGGAGTGTGCCGCCCGTGGCGGCGCAGGCGGAGTTGCTCCAGTGGGTAGACCCGACGCTCGGGAAGATGATGGGGCGGGGTGACTACCGCGTCACGTTCTATTCCGACGAGCGTGTCGAAGGCCAGAACACCAGTTTGGATCTGACCCAGCACAACTTCACGCTGGTAACACCGCTCTATCAGGATTCCACGGACGAGTGGGCTGTGTCGGCGCGGCTACGCTACCAGAACTACGACACTCGGGCGAAGCTTCCGGACAGTGGCCAACGGCTGCCCGAAGAGCTCTATGATGCGCGGGCAGGACTCAGCTATCGCCACAAGTTCGAAAACCAGTGGACCCTTGGGGGGAGCCTCACCGTGGGATCCGCTAGCGACAAGCCTTTCCATAGCGAGGACGAGCTGATAGTCCACGCCACTGGGTTGCTCCGCGTACCAAGCGGGGACCGTAATGCGTGGCTGATCTCCCTGACCTACGCTAGCGATGTGGAGATCCTCCACATGCGCCACATCCCCATCCCGGGCGTTGCGTACCTGTACTCGCCCTCCGACACCTTCAAGGCTGTCATCGGTTTCCCGTTCACATCGGTCGAATACAAGCCTTTCAAGCCGCTGACGCTGGAAGCGTCCTACTTTCCCGTCCGCACGGTCCGGGCCCGCGCCACCTACGTGATCTTCGCGCCGCTCCGCGTCTTCCTCGGGTTCGACGCGGACCATGACACGTATTATCTTGCGGACCGCGGGGACAAGAACGACCAGCTCTTCTACTACGAGAAGCGGATCACCGGTGGGATGCGGTTCGACCTACGCCACGTCGGCATCGAGATTACGGGCGGGTATGTGTTTGACCGCTTTTACTTCGAGGGCGAGAGCTACTCCGAGCGAAACGAGAACCGGTTCAAGGTGCACGACGGCACGTTCGTCGCCGGCCGTCTAAGCTTCCGTTGGTAACGTTTGGAGGTGGCGGGGCCCTTCCGTTGTGCATTTAGAACTTTGTTCGGGTGTGTCCATGAGGTCCTCGGCCAGCTCCAACCTCATCATCAGTTCCCCGATCTTGGCGCGGGAAAGCGTCAGCTCGCGTTCCTCCGGCTCGCCGGGCTCCGCAGGCCGCGGGTGCCCTGCTCGAGGAAGACGCGCTTTCAGCTCTCCAACTCGTGGGCGGGCACCTGGCTCTCACGCGAGACCGCGTCGAGCACCTCGCCCCGCAGGAGTCGCAATACCAGCTCCGGCTTGCGCGCTGGGCGTCGGGTGACTGGCGCAGCGTCGGGTGATTGGCGGAGCAGGCCCTGGATCTGCTGAACCGCAGGGCCGGAGAGCTGTTTGCCCACCTGGGCCTCGAGTTCCGCTCCATCGACACCACCGTAGTGCGGGCGCTGGAGTTCGAGCGTTCACGATCTCTCCCCTGATCCTCAAGCGTACTGGCCTCCGCGGAATCGGCACTCCTGGCTGCAACTCTGGCTCACGGGGCGCGAGCTGGAGGAAGCCGAGGGCAGCGCGGAGGGTGGAGAGGCGGCGGTCGTTCATGGCACCAACCACAAGAACGCCGCGAGAGCGCCGGCCAGAGCTAGGAGCGCGCCGAGCACGTAGCGCATGGCGGCCACGGTAGGCGGTGGGGGGCCGCGGCGTCAATGTCTCGAAGGGCGCAAGACCACGACGGGCTAGGGCGTGACTCCCGATGAGGCCACAGGAGGAGCTTTGGGCTCGGCCCTCAGCATTGCCCCAGCAGAAGTCGTGATATCTGTCGCCGTTTAGGGTCAAGCCCGAGAACACCTTCAAAGGTCGGCCGCACTCCTTGCAGTTCCGCCCGCTTTCGGCCACTTTCCCACCCTACACCTCCAATTGGTACACGAGCAGACTGCCTCGGAACGGTGCAATAGAGCACACGCCCCTCTTACCTCTGGTAGTCTGTGGGCGCCTCCCACTGGGCCTTCGGCAGACGCATCAGGCGTCGGACCTTCTGGTATCTGGCTTTGGCCCAAGTCCTCCATTCGCGCATCCGATGTTTTCGCGGTGAGGCTTACCAGATGCCAGACGAGCAGGCTCTATGCGAGAAAGCACGGGCCGCCATCCAGGCCGGGAAGCTCCCCAACCGTGCTCCCGATCTCACGTGGGGAGGCCGGGGCTTTGGCGCAACATGCTCGTGTGTAGCCTGCCGTGACTAGTGATGAGAGGGAGTTGGAAATACAGTTCGGCCGCGATGGCGACAACCCCGGCTTGGACAAGTTCCACGTCCACATCCCGTGCTTCGCCGCGTGGGAGTCCGAGCGGCGGGGTGCCCGGCGATGAACGTCTTGGCCTTCTCGACACCTGGTCATCCAGACTGGCGCTGGCGGATCGTCGATTATGACGGGCAGATGGTGGAGGAGTCCTACATCGCGTTCCCCACAATCGCGGCAGCGGTGGCGGACGGTAACGAGCGTCTACGGCGGAACGAGCGTGAAGGCCGGAGGTAACTAGGTCGTGGCGCACCAGGTGCGCCTATACCTCGCGAACCCGCTCGGTGTTAACGTCGATCCGATCCGGAGGTAAGCGAATCGCCGGAGGCAGACGCCATGACTCAGCAAATGACTGCTACTGACACCTTTCAGCGTTCGTGGGAGTTGAGGGCCACCGCACTTCTCCTCCAGCGCAGCGCCCGGGCACTCCGTCGCCGTGGACGGCCCGAAATGCGGGGAGGAAGTGACGGCGCCACACTCGCGGAACAGATCAGCACGGTCGTCAGCGCGGGACACCAAGATACCTACTGTCTCCCATGCTTGGCTGATGTGCTCATGGAGCCAGAGAAACTGGTCCGCGACGCCGCCCAGCAGGTGATGGTCCAGGGTGACCTCTGCGTTGAACGACGAACGTGCTATCAGTGCGGACGTGTTGACGATGCGCTCACTTTGAAGCCTCTGGACTGAACGCAGCCCATCGCGCCATCACAGTCCCACAGTCGCACGCCAGCCAGACCACCGGCCCGGTGACGTCGCCCGACAACGCGCCGCACGGACGGTGCTCGAAGGTAGAAGGCGTCGAGCTCGGTCAGGAGGTCACGCTACTTCTCCTTCGGCCCGCGCGGGGCCAAGAACGCCGATGCGGTACACCCTTCCCGCCTGTTGTGCCTCGGTGGCGAGCGGCACGCCCAAGGCACCAGCCAGCGAGGTCAGCAGGAAGCGGCGGCGGTCCATCCCGGAATGGCGGGGCAGGCGCTGGTCAGGAGTCAATGTCGAGGATCAGGCGGCGGCCGCGCAGCAGGGCTGAGTCACTCAATCGCACACCTTTGGAGTGCTAGCAAACCCCCGGAGGTGCACACGCAGCACCACCGATCCTCCGCATCCGTCCACCCCGGCACCTTCACCTTGAGCCATGACCGCGTCCTGCCGCCGACGTACGCGCTTGCCTCGTCCGTTCCCACCATGCCCTCGTAGCCCCGCTCCAGCACCTGCGCCCAGGCCTTCAGGCCGTTCGCCGAAGCCGGCGCACGGCGTGAACGCGATCGGCGCCAGTCAGGATCTCCTCCAGCCGGGCTCGGCGCTCCCGCAGGCCGCTGGCTGATGTCGAGGCCTCGAACGTAGATCACGTCGAAGGCGATCAGCAGGGCAGACGTCGCCACATCATCCTCGGGCGACTCGCGGAGCCAGTGGAGCGAGAGCGGAGCTGCTGTCGTAGATGGCGACCTCGCCGTCGAGTACGAGCATCCTGGGCTTGAGGGCCGCCACTGCGATAGCAGACCTCCTGAACCGGCGACTGTGGTCGACTCCAGTGCTGCTGACGAGCCGGACGCGGGGAGAGACATCCGGTACCCGTCCACCTTCTCCTCGTAGACCCAGCCGAGGACGTGGAAGGGTGACCGGACCAGCGTGGGGACCATGGGAAGGTAATCAGGCAGCACGAGGGAAGTATAGTGATCGATGAATGCGCTCAGGGGCTGCCGACGAGCATGGCGGCGCCGAGGTCGTGTGCGACGTTGCGCCATGCGGGGGTCAAGATTGACCTTCCCCATCAACGGCCTTATGGTGCTGGCCATGAATCGTCGGCATTTTGTCGTAACGTCCGTTGCTGCTGCGGTCGCCGGGCCTGTGACCAGCGCAGCGCAGAGCAGTTACAAGGCTGAGTTCAATATGTCGCTCGTCATCGCCGAGGATACCCCGTGGGGTCGAGCAGCGAATCGGTTTGCGAGCGCGATGCGATATCGTACTCAGGGCCGCATCACGGTCAAAAACCACTTCGACGGCCGACTCTTCGCCGGCAAGCAAACGACGGAATTCACACTTCTGCAACAGGGGATTGCGGACTTCGCCATGGGCTCGACGATCAACTGGTCGGCCCAGGTGAAGGAACTGAATCTTTTCGCCCTGCCCTTCATGTTCCCAACCTATAAGGCATTAGACGCCGTGCTGGCCGGGGCGGCAGGTAACCGCCTGTTCAGGAAGATCGAGGACAAGGGTGTTGTACCCATTGCCTGGGGGGAGAACGGCTTCCGCGAGTTGACCAATTCCAAGCGCGCCGTCCGCCGGCCCGAGGATCTTCAGGGATTGAAGGTGCGCATCGTCGGAGTTCCAATCTTCATCGAGATCTTCCAGGCGCTCGGCGCAAGCCCCGTCAGCATGAACTGGAACGAGGCGCTAGTCGCCTTCCGGGAGGGCACCGTTGATGGGCAGGAGAATCCCGTCTGGCTGATTATCCCGTATAGAATCTGGGCAAATCACAAGCACGTCACCCTTTGGCACTACGCGATTGACCCCTTAGTTCTTGCCGTCAGTGCTAAAACCTGGGCCAGTCTCAGCGCGGAGGATCGGAACATCGTGCGGAAGACCGGCGAGGAGGTCATGGCCCAGCAGAAGAAGGAGACACGTGAGGGACTCGACGAGGGCACGACGATCCTCGACACCCTCAAGAGGGTCTACGGAATGGAAGCGGTTGACCTCATGCCGCTCGATCTCCAGGCGTTCCGGGACAAGACACGCCGTGTCTACACGAAGTGGGCCGAGGAAATCGGCATCGACTTGGTGCGCATTGCGGAGAAGGCGGCAGACACCACAAAGTAGCGGTTAGGCGGTCCGTCCCCACCGAGGTCGGTCGACCGTCTGGCCCCGGATCTTGTGCTACAGCGTCGGTACAATGGAACCAATATCCCGTGGCCCTTCGCACGGCGCCAGGTCCCTTCAACCCGCCGCGCACTTAGCTCTCACCGCTGCCCACTCCGCGACTTGCATCACCCGCCACGGCCTCCGCTCCACGCCGATCCGTCGAGGATAGAGTGCGTCATCCCGGTAACGTAGAACGTCGCCCGCCAGTACCCGTTACCGTGCTCGGGCAATTGAAGTCCAGCCTTGGCGGTGCATCCCGACGGAGACGTCCCCGACGCCGCGCCAGCAGTCGAGCCAGCGATGGAGCAGCAGCTCGGGCTCGGTGGGCGGCACATGGAGCGAGGACCACCCGGAGGCAGGGCAACCGCTGATCGGGTGCCGGAACGTCGCTAGTCATCATCCCGATACGTCCACGGGGGTGTTCGATGTTGCTCCGGCTTTCGGCCCTGGGCATCCCAAGACCTGAACCTGTCGGGAGCCTACTACGCCTGATCAGCAGCCTGCCGGCATTCTGATGGGTGAGCAATATTCGACCTGATTTCGAGTATCGCCGCCGGTAGAGTCCCACTTCGATAGGGACGCGCGGGGGAGACATGACGGATCCCACAGTGCGGGCCACAGGCCGTCGCATCGAGGGTGTGCGTGTTTTGGTCGTGGATGACCTGCCCTACGTCCGGGATGTCGTGACTCAGATCCTCACGATGGGCGGCGCGAGGGTCACCGCCGTCGGTTCCGCCGCCGAGGCGCTGGCCGAGCTGCAATGGGCGCCTCCCGACGTGCTTCTCAGCGATCTTGTGATGCCAGGCAGGGGCGGTTACTGGCTGATCGGGCAGGTTCGGGCGCTACCACCCGAACGTGGTGGAGGAACCCCGGCCGCCGCACTCACTGCCTATGCTGGTCCCGAACACCGCGCGAGCGTGCTGCGCGCAGGCTTCCAGCTTCATCTGGAGAAGCCGCTCGATCTTGAGGCGTTGATCGACGCGGTGGCGACTCTGGCTCGGAAGGAGACTGCGCCTTCACCTGTCTGAATGGGTACACGCGAACGGGGACATGACCCGGGAGTGTCTCAGTCTGACTGAGGGCGGCTGCCTCCCATCGGACGCCGCGACATCCGGGCAGGCACACGCCAGAACACGAAACCGCTCCATGGTCGAGCGGCGCCACGCCAGGTGTCGCGTACCCCGGTGTTGGCGACTGAAGCGTACTATCGATCGCCAATTGAATGTAGGAGGCCGCATATGAGCCAAGCAGAGATCGCCGCCGTCAACCGTCAGTTCGAGGACCCCCGCAAGGGAGATCTTGACCGAACGCCTCCCTCTACACGCCTGATGCAGTGGCGCTTCCGCCTGATGGCCCGATCGTCAAAGGCCGAGACAACATCAAGCAGATGTGGGGGTACAATTGCGCAACAGATCGGGCTGAAGGATGTCCGGCTCAACACGTTGGACTTCGAGCAGGCCGGTGACACTGGCTACGAGGTCGGTGAGGCCACTCTCACCGTCAGCAGTGGCACGGCGGTCGTGAAGTTCGTAGTCGTCTGGAAGAAGCTGGACGGCCAGTGGCGGCTGCACCGGGACATTTGGAACACCAAGGGAGCGTAGCCCTGCCGTACGGCGCCGCGAGGGCAGACGCTGAAACCTCTTGGACGCAATCAACGGGTTCTGGGCAAAGAAGCTCAGCACCACTCGGCCTCCGATGTGTGGCTGAGCACGCCGAAAGCCCTGCCGCTCGACGTCCCATGGTGAGCCGCGGCCGGAGGCGGGCCGGCGGCAGGAACTGCCAACAGTGGGAGCGCAAGGAAGGGCCCTAAGGTCGTTTGCAGCCGCGTCCGTGGCCTGGCTCCCAGGGCATGCACCATGAGCGCTTTGTCCGGACGCAGTTCGCAAGACTTCGGGCGGCCGATCAGGTGCCGATCAGCGGTGTGACCGGCCACAGGTTAAAGACTCTGATCTGGAGTGAAGCGGAATGAATCTGGAGCTTTCCTGGCCCATTGTGGTAGCCCTCTTGGCGAGCGGATTGGGCAGTGTGTTTCTGCTTCGACTTGCGATAGCCCAGATGTGCGCAGAGGCGGGCACGGTCGGTCTGCCCACGGCCTTGACGGGCAGATATGCGAGAGCCGAATCGGAGATTGGAGTCGTGTGTGGTTGCGAACGTTTCACGTCAGCGTCTGCGACAGGCGGTCGAGTAGGCAACATGGGGGAGCCGATGGCGGACATTCGTTACCGCACCGACCCGGTACCCAGAACTGAGGTCAAGCATACGGAGACAAATCAAGAGGGCCGCGGCCGGGGCAGGTTTCCCAAGGCGTCGTAACGTGTTGTCTGCAGGGGCGGGAACTGGTCGCCTTCGTTGAGGTGAATGGCTTTCGGATCCGTTCGGGACCACTCCACCGCGAGTTTCGACCGTCCGCGGTACGCAGGCCTCCAACCCAGCCCTCGTAGCAGTCTGAATACCTGGCTGGATAGAACGGAAGGCTTGCCAACTTTTCAGAGCTTCGACACAGGTCGACAGACCAAGCCGAATCGGGCGGCCTTTGGTCCAATACAGAGGCCATTCTGCATCGTCTTCATCGCTTAGGTAATTGCGCACGGCCAACATGGGCAAGCGTTCGTAGAGGAGATGGTCAACGGCCCAGGGCTTCTGTGGACCTGCCCCCACGAAACTGGACCGTTCGGGACTTGAGGACATGACCCGACCTGCGGTCCTCTACCCGAAGCGGAGGATCGCGATGAAGAAGCCCCGGTTCACCGAGCAGCAGGTCGCCCAGGCCCTGCGCCAGGCCGAGCAGGGTACATCGGCCGCGGAGGTCTGCCGCAAGCTCGGCGTCAGCGAGGCCACCTTCTACGCGTGGAAGAAACGCTACGCGGGCATGGGGCTGGCCGAGCTGCGGCGGGTGCGGCAGCTGGAAGACGAAAACCGCCGGCTCAAGCAGGTCGTGGCCGATCTCACCCTGGACAAGCAGATGCTCCAGGAGGTGCTGCAAAAAAAGGTCTGAGGCCCGCGCGCCGACGCGCGGTCGCGCACGAGCTGATCGGCGCGTATCGCGTGAGCGTGCGGCGGGCCTGCACCGTCGTCGGCTGCCCTCGGGCGACGTTCTACTATCGCGCCCGGCGGCGGGATGTGACGCCCCTGCGGATGCGGTTGCGAGAGTTGGCGGCGGCCCGGCCGCGCTTCGGCTATCGGCGTCTGCACATCTTGCTGCGCCGGGAGGGCTGGCGGATCAACGCGAAGCGGACGTACCGGCTGTACCGCGACGAGGCGCTCGGCGTGCGAGTGAAGCGGCGCCACAAGCGGGCCAGTCAGCTCCGGGTCGCCCCGGCGCGACCGAGTCGCCCGAATGAGCAGTGGTGTATGGACTTCATGGCAGACCGCCTGGAGGACGGCCGGCGGATCCGGCTGCTGACGGTGGAGGACGTGTTCACGCGAGAATGCCTCGCCGTGGAGGTCGACGTGGCCCTGACGAGCGCGCGCGTGGTCGGCGTGCTCGAGCAGCTCGTGGCCGCGCGGAGCGCGCCGGCGGTGATCACGGTCGACAACGGGTCGGAGTTCTACTCGCGCCGGACGGACGCGTGGGCCTACCAGCGCGGCGTCCGGTTGATCTTCAGCCGACCGGGGAAACCGATGGACAATCCGTTCATCGAGAGCTTCAATGGCCGCCTGCGGGATGAGTGTTTGAACGTGCACCAGTTCGCGTCGATCGCCGACGCGCAGGCCAAGATCGAAGCGTGGCGAATCGACTACAATCAGCGCCGGCCACACGGCTCGCTCGGCCACCTGACGCCGACCGAGTTCATTGCGCAACGTCAGGTCATGACCACCGCCGAAGCGGCGCCGGTCTAGTTACGAGCTGTCTTGTTACGGGACCAATGTCAGGTTTTGGCGAAGGACAGGGCCTGGTGAACTCAGAACCGGGGAGGAGCGCCTGTGAGCCCACTGGTTACTTCCGCGCGACCACACCGGGGAGGTGGCCGACAAACATCGACTCGGTGCGGGAAACGCTAGTCAGGCACGACGCAGATGTTGTCGTGCGTCGCCGCGACATGGCAGATGAAGCGTATACCCTTCCACTGCACTATGACGTCATATTCTCCACGGTCGATGCCTTGAAAACAAAATGCACCATTCATTCCTGCATTCGCGATGCGATTCCGCAACGTGATGACCGCCGAGGCGGCAGGGGACTTCGTGACTGTGACTACTCGTCCGCATAAAGGTGCTGTCTGACTGACGGCGAACGTGGCACTCAAGGTCAGCCCTAACGCGATTGCGCTTGCGATGTACGCCTTAGGACGCATGGACCTTCCCTCGGTTTCGTGACACACCCTGTGTCGTTTGCGTTGTCGGCATCGTGGTGTCCTAATTCGTTAGGTTCACTCGGTTCGGGAGCGGGTACCGCCCTCCCTGCGGTACGTTAGAAAGAATGTGCATGGCGCGCTGGCGGCCCTGTGGGTCTTGAACAATCGCCCGATAGGTTCCATTCTCAATTTCAACTTCGAGATCCGTCTTCCGTCCGACGATAGCGGGCACGGGCCGCACTTCATGCTCGATCACGAGTCGATAGCCGGCAGGCAATGGCTCGCCTGACTGATCAAGGGGAATCGCTCCGGCAATCTTCGTCAACTTTTCATCTGGGAAGCCCTCAAGCAGTACGCTCTGGGGGTCGGTCACCTTCCGTTCAACCAGCGCGTTGGCGACGCCCTTCGTGACGAAGAAGATATAGGCGTCGTCCTTCGTGCGGCGGGCCGTTATCGCGAAGCGTCCACTGTCCGACACTGGGCGGAGGTCGACGGTGGCGATGCGATAGTCCTTTAGAGATTGGCCGTCGACATCGTTCACTGTTCCTGTCAGCGTGATCTCGGCGTACGCGGGGATGTAGACCCGCCCTAGCACCAGAAGAAGACCACAAAAGGCCACAGGACCGCCGAGCTTGATGCCCAAGCCCATGATCTTGCCTTCAAGCTCCGCGAAGTTCTCCTGAATGACCTTTCCCACGCCTCGATATACGCCCACGGTGCAAGCGAGAGAAACGGCACAGAGGAGCACCCAGCCTATCAAGGGGAGAAGTTCAAACATGGGCTACTCCTTTTGGTAGATCCAGAAGAGACGACGAGCTTAGCTCGCGTCTTCTCCGTCCTGTCACTGGTCCTGGGCATATGCAGTGCCACATGACCATTGGCGCAGCAATGCTCGGGTGGGGGCGGATTTATTGAGCGATCGATAACGCATGCGCTAGGCGTCAAGGCGTTATGCCCGACGGTTACGCCAACTCACCCGATTGTGGTCGGGCGCAAGCCTACGCAGCCGATAGAACATAGTTGGCGAGGACTCATCACGGCACCTGACTCGACCAGAGGCAGCGGCGCATAGACGGCGACCTGCGGCGCGTGCGCAGTGCGAAGGATCCTGTGGAGGCCCTCGGCGGGGACGGTGCGCTCGCCCCCAGGAAAGCGCACGCGAAGTTGGTGACCGTGGTGGGCGGTCACGAAGGCTCGATGACCCCAGAGCCTACACACTAACGCGGCAACTCAACGGGCGAGGGAGACGGCGCAGCCGTCATCGACAACGATCACAATTGGTTCCGGCGCGGGGACGGCCTCGACGCGCGAGTGGGGCCGGAGAGCTGCGACGCCGACATTTCATACGCCCGCCAGATTGTCCGGAACGGTATGCCGCGGCTTCGGCCGAATCCATTGGCAGCCTTACAACCGCCGGCGTCCTGCCGCCGGGATTTCGAACAGGGGCGAACGGCCACTCTCTCAGGTTTGGAGTGCTCCCGGTTCGAATGCTCACGATGGGGACAAGATGCGACGGGAGGCCCCATTGGCGAACACCGGCGAAAGGCAGATGGCAGACGTGTCTTCAGCACGGAGTTCAAGCGGACGACGGTCCAAGGGATCCTGACCGGCGAAAAGACGCTGGCCGAGCTCAGCCGTGAGCTCGATATCTCGCCAAGCGTGATCCGCAACTGGAAGCGATTTGCGGCAGCGGAGCCTGTCAACAAGAATGAGACAGCCGGGTCGCAAGTTTAGTGAGTAAGCGCCACCTCCGCGAGCGCACTGCGCTTGGGGGGATTGATCCAGACCTCGGTCGGCATCGCCGCCGGAACCGGCGGGCCCGCCGAAAACCGCTCGGGGTGGGCCGCGTAGGCCGTCGCGAGCACGGTCGCGCGGGCCGCGACGCGCTGCTCGGCCAGGCCGTGGTGCACGTCGGCGGGCGTCAACAGGCCGAGGCCGACGTGATGATGCTCGGTGTTGTACCAGGGGAAGAAGACGTGGGCGTGCGCCCGGGCGTCCTGGATCGAGCCGAACCGCCCGGGAAACTCCGGGCGATACTTCAGCGTCTTGAACTGCGCTTCGGAGAACGGGTTGTCGTTCGACACGTGCGGGCGGCCATGCGTCTTGGTGACGCCAAGGTCCGCCAGCAAGAGAGCGACGGGCTTGGAGGTCATGGCCGAGCCGCGATCGGCGTGAACGGTGAGCTGCTCACGGCCGATGCCCTGGCGGGCACACGTCTCGCGGATGAACTGCTCGGCCAGGGTCGCGCTCTCCCGATGGGCCACCATCCAGCCGACGACATAGCGGCTGAAGACGTCGAGCATGACGTACAGGTAGAAGTAGGTCCACTTCGCGGGCCCGAGGAGCTTGGTGATGTCCCAGCTCCAGAGCTCGTTGGGCCGGCGGGCCAGCAGCTCCGGGGCCGCATAGACGGGATGCCGCAGCTGCGCGCGCCGCTCCCGCACCTCGGCGTTGGCCGCCAGGACGCGATACATCGTCCGCTCGGAGCACAGATACGTGCCCTCGTCGAGCAGGGTGGCGTAGACCTCGCCCGGCGCCAGGTCCACGAAGCGCGGCGCGTGCAACTGCTCGAGCACGGCGGCACGTTCCGTCTCGCCGAGGGCCCGCGGCGACCGCCGCCGCGGGGGCACGGCTCGCGCGGGCCGGCGCCGACGATAGTAGGTTGCGCGCGGCAGGCCGAGCGCCGCGCACGTGGGGGCGATGCCCAGCCGCGGCCCGATCTGGGTGACCGTGGACATCACGAGGTCTCGCCGGCCAGCGGCGTTCCCAGCAACGCCGCCACTTGTTTTTGCAGTTCAACCAGCGCCTCAGCCCGCTCGGCGCGCTTCTGCCACCGATTGATCTCCCGCGCTTGCTCGGCCAGCTTCTTGTCCCGCGGATCGACGACCCGCCGTGCCGGCCCACGTTTCTTCGGCGCTCCGGCCCACTCGCCCCGCTCGCGCGCCGCGCGCCACGTCGTCAGGTGCGAGGAGTACAGCCCCTCACGCCGCAGCAACGCGCCGACCGCGCCCGGCGTCTTACAGCCGTCGGCCTCGCGGACGACCTTCCGCTTGTACTCCACCGTGAACCGCCGCCGCGTCGCCTTCGCCACCACCTCGATCGCCGGCCCACCGAGGGCCTGCTCCAATGCGCTCATCGCTCTCCGATCCTGCCTCGCCCTCGACTCTAAACTCCCAGGGGGTCACTGTCTCACTCATGTTGGCAGAGAGGGGGAGGCTGGAGCGACGACCGCCGTCCAGGCCAGTGAGGACGTGGTCCCGGCCAGCTACGTGCGGGAGGCGTACGCCAGGATCCGGGAGCTCGAGCGCGCGCTGGGGCGCAAGACCATGGAGGTCGAGATCCTGCGGGCAGCCCAGGGGGTCGTAAAGAATACTCCCTCGTTGCGCAGAGAGTCCCGGTGACGACTCATCCATGAGCGCCAGCCGCGAGGTACTCGGGATTGCCCGGCGCACGGCCTACTACGTCGGCACCGCCCCGGCGGGCGCTATCATCGGGCCGACGACGCGACGGTCTTGCAGCAGATCCAGGCGGTGACCAACAGCCGGGCGACCTACGGCTATCGGCGCGTGTGGGCGATGGTGAACCGCACGGCCGCGTCCACTACAACCACAAGCGGGTTCGGCGGATCATGCAGATCCACGGGCTGATGCTGGCCCCGCGCGCCCACCGGCGCCATGGCCGGCCGCACCTCGGCCAGATCCAGCTGCCGAACGTCCAACCAGCGCTGGTGCTCGGACGTCTTCTTGAGTGCTGGAGTGGTGAGGCCGTCTCTGTCGCCTTTGCGATTGATTGCCACGATCGCGAGGTCCCCGCCTTCGTGGCCTCGCCGCGGGCGTGGACCGGGGCCGATATCCGCACGCTGATGGACCGCACGCTCTGGGCGCGCTTCGGCGAGGCGACGCTGAAGGCGCCCCACGCGGTGCAATGGCTCAGCAATAACGGAAAAATATACGGCGACCGCTACTGTACTGTACGCCCACGAGCTCGGCCTGGTGCCGATCACGACGCCCGCGTACAGCCCGGAGAGCAACGGCCTCGCTGAGGCGTTTGTCGGCACCTTCAAGCGCGACTACGTGGCCGGCGCCGAGTTCGGGATGCCGAGACCGTCCTGGCCCAGCTCGGCGGCTGGTTTGAGGACTACAACACCCAGGCGCCGCACTCAGCGCTCGGGATGCGGAGCCCGGCTGAATACCGGACTGGCGTAACTCTAAGCTCCTCGCGGTGAGCAGACGCTTGGGGAGCACTCCACAACTCTTGCCCCTCGGCGGCCAGCGCATTCAGATTCACCCGCGATGCTTACCCTTCTGCAGACTTCCCACGACACCGACATCGAGCCCCAAAATGACGGCCGAGAGTGGCGGTCCGGTACCGCTTCACGCTATCCACTAGAAACACGACTGATCCCAAACGCCCAGGTTCCGGCCGCACTATACTCATCAGGCGGATCGTTCAGCGCTCAACCCTCCCCCGTAAAAAAGCGACCGCCACCGGCCTCGCGCGGGTTCCAGTCCATGCGGAAGAAAGTAGTGTAACTCTTAGTTCTTATTTCGCACTACACGGTCTCTCACGGTCACTTTCGGTCGGCGCGCCCTGGACAGGCCTGGCGTCAGCCTCGGGCAGTCGGCAGGGATCCCGCCACTTCCTCCACCGCCGCGATGATCGCGCTGACCCGCCGGGACTTGGCGTTCAACGCATGGATCGCCTCGACGCTGTCGCGCATCTCCGACAGCTCCCGGTCGCTCGGCGGGCGTATGCGCTTGGCGCTCAGCTTGAGGGCCGCCTTCTCGTCGAGGAGATCGTCAGCGGCGGCCTGCAGGCGCAACAGCGCGGTGTCGATCTCCAGGTCTTCGGTGCTCGACAGGACCATCGTCTTGCGGCGCTCGCGGAGCTTGGCCTTGCCTTCCATGATCGCGAGGACCCGCTGGTTGTACTTCTCCAGCACCCGATCCTGCGCCTCTTCGTCCAGTTCGCTGAATGGGGGCACGGCCTCCTCCTCCCTGCGCCTGGGATGCCGCTACGGACCGGCCGGCAGCGCCGCGGCTTTGTCGGCAGCCTCGTCCGCTTCTTTCCGGAGCTTCCGGATCTCGTCACCCACACTCTTGAAGTAGTCAAAGAGGAACGCGCTTTGCTCCTTGAAGCCGGGCGGCTCGGCGAGCTCGCTCAGCTGCTGGGTCAGGCTCTTCAGTTCCTTGGTCTGCGTGTCGAACTTCGCCTGGCGCTCCTTGAGCGCCGCCGCCTCTTGGGCCTCACGATTGATGAGACTGCGTTCGGCGGCGACCGTCTCGGCCGTCGCCCGTAGCACCCCATCGTAGAGTCGCTGCTCGGCGTCACGACCCGCGATCGACCAGACCGTGAGACGGGCCTGGAGCTGCGCCTCCAAGGCGGCCAGGTCGCGTCGCTGGGCGGCGAGGCGGTCCACCCTGGCCGCGGCGTCGGCGTCGAGCGTCCGTGCGTACTCGGACAGGGCGCGACTGAGCTGGTCCACGTGGCCCGCGACGGTGCGCGTCGCGTCGCGCACCACCGCGTGGGTGGTGCAGCCGGTGGTCGACAGGACGAGCGTGATCACCACCGCGCGGGTGACGGTGCGGGCGGTCGTTCTCATCGATACACCCCCACGGCGATCGCCATGATCCCGAGCGCATTCACCAGGCGCGCCAGCTCCTCGGGACGTGATGCCGCCTTCGTGATAGGCGGTGATCTCGGTCAGCGGCGCCCGGATGAGGTCGCTCCAGGCGCCGACAGCGATCTCTGTCATGTCCAGCGACTGCGCACGATAGCGATCCCGGAGCCTGGCGTTGAGGAGGTTCATCCGGTCCTCCGTGGCCAGCCTGGCCGTGCCGTAGCCGGCCAGGATCTCGGCGACGACCTCGCGGGTGGCGGGTGGCGCCGAGCCGAAAGCCTCGATCAGGTTCGCCTCGAGGGCTGGCTGTTGGCCGCGGACTCTGATCAGCCCGTCCATCACCACGATCCAGGCGGCGGTCGACTGGGTGAGGGCGTCGCGCTGCAGCTTTCGGATCGCGACGATGTCGCGCCGCAAGTCGCGGCCGGCCTGAAGGCGGCGGTAGTGGAGTCGCTGGATGGCGAGCTCGAGCACCAGCACGTTCACCGGCGGCAGCTCGGCGGCCTTGAGACGACCGGCGACGTCCGGATACTTCTTGAGGATCGTGAGGAGCTGCTGCGTGGGCTTCGCTGCGGTGGCCTTGGCGTCACCGCTGAGGGCCTTGGCATTGGAGAGGATGGTTTCGAGGACATCGGTCTTGATCTGCACCTGCACCAGCTCGGCGGCGCCGCGCGAGGCGTCGACCACCCCCTCGATCGCCTTAACCGCCGCGGCGAGTGGCTCCTGGGCCTTCGCGAGCTCGGCCTTGGCTGCCTCCGTCTGCTGCGGGACCGTCCGCTTCGCCGCCTCCTCTTCCGCCGCGGCCAGCGCCTTCTTGGCGGCGTCGAGCTTCTGCAGGAGCTCCTTCGCCTGGTCGTCGGTCAGCTTCAGCTCCCTCTCGAGCGTGTCGATCTCGTCGACGATGTCCGCGTACACCGGGTGCCGTTTCATCGTGTCGTCCGCCCGCTTCAGGTCGACCTCCAGCACGGCGATCCGATCACAGGCGGCGCCGATGAACGTCGTGTAGTGCC
This sequence comes from uncultured Candidatus Rokubacteria bacterium, assembly GCA_963827505.1. Classification (GTDB taxonomy): domain Bacteria; phylum Methylomirabilota; class Methylomirabilia; order Rokubacteriales; family CSP1-6; genus AR5. The sequence goes on from CAWHBD010000003.1 coordinate 2,385,689, forward strand.
CCCACTTGCGCTCAGGTTCCGGGGCGGGCCGGGGCCCGCGCCGGATGGCGAGCACCGTCATGCAGGCCGTGTCCTGGGTTCCCGGCGTGCGTCCGGCCCGATACTCCTCGACGAGATCGCGGTAGACGCGGAGCTCGTGGCCGATCTCCCGCTCCGTCATGCCTCGATAGCGGATGGCGCGTGAGTCCGCCAGGCCGGCCGCAGAGTAGTTCTCTTTTTCGAGGAACGCGAACGGGCGAAGGGCTTCCCGGGTGTCCGACACGACCTTTCTCCAGCCGAGCACCTCCGGCTGGCGGCCCATATCCGTTGCCGGCGCCCCGGGCCCGATCACGTTCGCGAGATTCGCCTTGAGCGTGACCTCCGTGACGCGCTGTCGCGTCTCCAGCTGCGCCTTCGAAAGCTCGGCCATGTTCGCGCGGCCGGTGGCGACGACCGAGTCGACCTTCAGCTTCTCGTAGCCGTCGAGCGCTGCCCGGGCTCGCTTGGCGTTCTCGGGGCTGTGCAGGTGAACACCACACGCGGTGACGAGTGTTGCCGCCGCCAGCACCAAGGCGAGCCGGGCCACCGTCGCGGTCATGACGCCCTCCCCCGGACAACCCTTCGAAGCATGCCCGTCCGTCGCACAGCGGCGCCTACGATGATCTCGCGCATGACGCTTGTCAATACCGTCGCGATGCCGTCGGGGTTTCCCCGACAGACAAGGCCAATTGCCTGCGCACGTCGTGTGGACAGCGAGCCCAACCGCCAGCGTGCCAGACTGCCCCACTCGCAAGACTTCATGACCGTGTCCCAGAAAGCCTGAGCCACGCACTATCGGGACCATTGTGGTCCTGCAACCAACTCTGGCAACGACTTGCGATGAAAGCGTGGGTGTCCACGGCCCCTCGCAGACGCGCGCGCCGTGGCTATGGCTCGCGAGCTGGTGCGCTCGAACTCGTACGTAACTCGCCATTCACCGCTCCTCGTCGCGGGCCCGAAAGCCACGCGGACGTGGGTCGACTTTCAACCCCCGCCATAACCCATGTGTGGTAGAAGATGGTCAAACCAAACGGCCCCTATCGCGCCGGTGGTGTTGCCCGGGCAATGCCCTCAGTGCTACGACACGGCCTCCGGTCTCGGGCAAGAAGACACACCTTCCCACCGCGATCGCGAAAACGATCGCCTGACTCCTCGCTATTCCGGCGACCCTGCCAGCCCCGAGGCGTTCAGACCAAGAACTCGATGGCGCTGTCGATGGCGAGGGGCTCCGGGTTTTTCGGTCCACGCTGAGGGCGAGGTTCGCGGCACAATCCGGCCCGGGGGCCAGGAGGACGTGCCGTGAAGCGAAAGCGCTTTTCCGTCGAGCAGATTACGTCGGTCCTGCAGCAGGTCACGGGGGGCGTGGCCGTGGGCGACGTCTGCCGCCAGGTCGGAATCTCGGAGCAGACATTCTATCGCTGGAAGAAGACCTACGGCGGGATGCTGCCGAGTGAGGCGCGCGAGCTCAGGCAGCTGCGCGACGAGAACGTGAAGCTGAAACGGCTCGTCGCCGACCTGTCGCTCGACAAAGCCATGCTGCAAGACGTCGTCTCAAAAAAATTCTAAAGCCCGTCAAGCAACGGGAGGTGGTGCACTACTTGATAGGGCGCTACGAGGTGAGCCAACGACGGGCGCGGCCCGGATTGCCCGTTCCGAGTTGCGCATCGTGTAGTGATCGTTGCAGCCCCGGCGACGCGGTCAGGTCGCGGAGGTAACGTTTGGCGGACGCAGAGGGCCCCGGAAGGCGTCCCCTCCGGGGCCTTGCGCCTCAGTTAGGCTTTGGCGAGCGCGACGACGATGGCGCGGCAGAACGCCGGCAGATCGTCTGGCTTGCGGATGTGATGAGGTTGCCATCGACGACCACTTCGGCGTCTTGCCAGTCGGCACCAGCGGCCTTGAGGTCGTCCTCGATAGAGAAGATCGACGTCGGCCTTGCGGCCTTTCAGGATACCGGCCGACACCAGCATCCAGCCGGCATGGCAGATCGCGGCTACGACCTTGCCTTGCTGTGCAGCCTCGCGCACCAGGTTCACCATGGCCTCGTGGCGACGCATCATGTCGGGCGCGTACCCGCCCGGTATGACGACGGCGTCGAACTCGACGGCCTTCACCTGCTCAGCCTGCACGTCCACGGCCACCGGATAGCCATGTTTGGAGGTATAGCCCTTCACGCCGGCGGTGCCTACGACCTTCACCTCTGCACCCTCTTCCTTGAAGCGGTAGTAGGGCACCCACAACTCCATCTCCTGGTATAGATTCTCGGCGAGGAGCGCGATCCGCTTGCCTTGAAGCTTCATGATCCCTCCTTCAGGATTTTCGCGAAGTCTTCGAGAAGAACGTGCCCACTAGCGGTCGCATGTTACGGTTGCCGCACTTCGGGCAGGCGGCGCCCCGCGCGTGCTCGCTCATGGACTGGGTGATGGCGACTTCCTTCTGGCACCTGTCGCAGTAGAACTCGTAGAGAGGCATGGCCTCCTCCTCCCGACGCCGATCAGGTTGACGAACGCTAAGGGGCGACTCCAGCAGAATCGCAGTTTACCACGTGCCCTGGTCGTGATTCTGTTGCCATACCCGCCTCAATGCCGCGAATATCCTCAACAAGAAGGGGAAGGAAAGGAAAGAGGCGAGGGAAAGCTGACCGGCTGGTCAGCGGCGCTACGCCTTGGCCCCCACGGCGAGTCTCGAACGGCAACAGGAATGTACGAACGATCCTCACGGGCGCGCCCGGCGCTGGGCCTTCTCTGCAGGAAGGTCAGTGATTGCGGTGATGATTGAGGCCAAGTGCCGGATATCGGGGTCGGCCGTCACGTTCTGCGTAACGAAACGGTGCGGTGGCGTGGCGCCGTATTCCTCGCCGCGCGATAGCTACTTCCCCCGGGCCGCGATCCGGGCGTCACGGCTCACAGCACCCAGTATCCCCGCTGTCTTACCGGGCAGCTGTACGGCTACACGTCCCGCCCACGGCCACGTCCGGCACTCTCGGCACGTGACTCGTGAGCGCCCGCCCCGCCTCCAGCCTCTCCTTCACGCGCGACGGGACGTTACTGTTCACGCCGATGTCGATCGGCAGCGGTGTCGGCATCGGCTCAAGGCCGTTGTTCACCGCGACCAACGCTATGTCGCCTCGGAATTCCCGCAGGTAGCCGTAGATGAAGTGGTCGACATAGACCGTGAGCAGGGACCCGGTTCGCAGCGCGGGATGGGCGCGGCGCAACGCGAGGAGCCGCATGGTGTGGTCATGGATGTCACGCTCGAACGCGTGTGCCGCCGTCGGGCGGTGGTCCGGCCCAAAGATGTGCCACGGCATATCCCGCCTGTTGTCTGGGTCCTTGCGTCCCTCCATGCCGATCTCGGTACCGTAGTAGAGCTGCGGGATGCCACGTGTTGTCAGCAGCACCGAAAGGCACAGCTTGAGGATCGCCCGCGCCCGATCGCGGTCCCAGTGCCCCCACCGGTCGAGGATCTCGTCACCCGCCGTTCGAGATCGTGGTTATCGAGTAGCGTAACGAGTCGGTTCGCGTCGGTACGGCCTCTCGTTGTCGAGCACCCCCCGCGCTTCGTCCTCCGAAACGCGCGGGCGGGCGAGTCGCGTCATCGGGTCGTTCCAGATGAGCGAGCCGCGGAGCTGCCCGGAAAGGGGGAAGTCGAAGATCGTGTCGAAATCATGCTCGCGCTGGTAGCGACCGTTCGCCTCCGCGTCGAACGTGAGCACCTCGCCGATGAGCGTGGTCTCGGGGTGGCGCGCCTTGACGTATGACTTGAAGAAGTACCAGAACGCATCCTCGACGTGCTTCACTGTGTCCATTCGGATGCTGTCGATGCCGGTGTCCTCAATCCAGTCAAGGACGTTGTTTACGAAGTAGTCGACAACGTCCGGTCGGTCGTGGTTCAGATCTGGTAGGCTCGCGAGCTCCGCCTTCACGTCCCCCGAGCCGCTCACGTTGAACCAGTCATCGCGCACCTTCTTGTTCGGGTAGACGCGGTATGCGGCTGTGTGATATCCGGTATGGTTCACAACCATATCGAGGATGACCTTGACTCCCGAGGCGTGGAACGCATCGACGAGCGTCTTGATACGCCCGACTTCCCTCGGCGCGCTCCGGGCGCGCACTGTACAGGTGCGGGTCGATGCGCTCGAAGTCCATAGCCCAGTAGCCGTGGTAACCGGCGCCGCCGTTCGGCAGGGCACCGATGCTCAAATACACGGGGGTGATCCACACCGCCGTAACGCCGAGTGTCTGGAAGTACGGGATGCGCTCGATGAGGCCCGCGAAATCGCCGCCGTGGTAGGCGCTCGGGTCGCCGCGGTCGACGTTCGCGTCGTTCACGAGGTCGCCGTTGCGGAACCGGTCGGTCAGGACAAAGTAGATGACGTCGTCTTGCGTGATCATGCTCGACTCCCGTGCGACGAATGTACCGCGGCGGCACGGCCGCAGCCAGCATCCGACCGGTACGCGCGAATGCCGGTCGTGAAGGAATCGATGTAGTGTCGGGGCTTCCCCGACAGACAACCGTGCTGGCTCGTGCTACGTGGCTTCATTCTCGTGTGGTGCCGGTTCCCGTTGTGGACAATGACCCACGGGGCCATTGTTCAACCCGTGATTTTAGATCTGCATGTTTTAGTCGTGTCGCCGAATCTGTCTAGACGTGCGCTGCAACTATATGGTGTCGTTAGCGAAAACGTGATCGTGACTCAAACACGGGTTCGAATCCCGTTGATGGGATGAAAGCGCTGCGCCTCCGCCCACGGTGAGATTACCGTGTGCGTTGGAGACACTCGGCGGCATCAGCCGCGAGAGGAGGCACAGCACATGGAATACATCGCGTTCGATGCCCACAAGCACTACACGCTGGCGTCGGTGGCACGGCCGGACGGCCAGCTCGTCCGAGAACAACGGATTCCGCATGAGCGGGGAGCGCTCCAGCAGTTTCTGGCGCGGTGTGAGCCGGGCTCTCCGGTCGCGGTGGAGACGATCGGCAACTGGTATTGGATCGTCGACGAGATCGAGGCGGCGGGCTGTGTGCCCAAGCTTGTGCACGCCCGCAAGGCGAAGCTGATGATGGGAGAGATCAACAAGACCGATCGGCTCGACGTCCGTGGGCTCAACCGGCTGCAGCGAAATGGGACGCTGCCCACGGTCTGGATCCCGCCCGGCGAATTGCGGGACCAGCGCGACCTGCCGCGGACGCGGATGGTACTCGTCCGACAGCGTACACAGCTCAAGAATCGGCTGCACGCCACCTTGGCCAAGTACGCTCTCCACGACTTCGCGGTGAGTGATGTCTTCGGCGTCCGAGGCCGCGAACTCCTGCGGCAACGCCTGGAACTCCTGCCGCCGCACACGGCCTACGCGAGCCAGCACCTACTGAGGCAAGTCGAGGAGCTGGGCGGGCAGATCCGCCAGTTCGAGCAACGCATCCAGGCCACGTTCAAGCCGACACCGGCGATTCAACAACTCATGACGGTGCCGGGGGTGGGGCTGACGCTCGCCGTCGTCATCGCCCTCGAGGTGGGCGATGTCGCACGATTTGCCACCGCCGAGAAGCTCGCCAGCTATGCGGGCACCACGCCGCGGGTCCACGCAAGCGGCGGGAAGACACGATTCGGTCGGTCGCGGCCCGACGTCAACCGCTACCTCAAGTGGGCGTTCGTCGAAGCGGCGAACGCGATCTGCGTGACCCGCCGACGCTCGTCCTCCCGCCACGTCAGTCGCCTGTACGAGCGCATCGCCCGGCGCAAGGGCCACCCGAAGGCCATCGGGGCGTTGGCCCGGCACCTGGCCGAAGCGACGTTTTGGATCCTGAGCAAACAGGAAGCCTATCGGGAACCCAAGATCTCGACCGTGTCGTCCACGGGGGATAAGCGCGAGATTCCCCTGAGCTCCCGGAAGCTCGACCGTTGATTGCGACATCCCCCGAGACAACCATCATGCCGCTCATGACGGCGAAGATATGGCTCCGACGAAACGGGATGATGATCCGGACACGATGACTAAGTGAAGCAGCTCACGAGATTGCCCAGACGTCGACGGGTGTAGGGCGCCGTAAGTAGCAGTAAGGAGCACTGGGAAAGCAAAGCGGAAGACTGTCGATTGACTCGGGGCCACGCTTTCAGATATGGGGAATCGAACCCGTGTTTGTGCCCAAAGTGTGCCCAACTCGGGCTCACCTAGGAGCATTCTGGACCACTCCTGACTACGATGACCAACTGAGGTCGACGTTCGGCAGCAAGACTTTACGTACACTTGCGAGGATCCTGTTCCAGACCTGAAAATCCTCGTGCGCATTCCAGCGCACTCTGGATCACTCCTGATCACTCCGGCGCATTCCAGCACACAAGTCGCGGGCTGAACGACACCAGGACTTCAAATCCTAGGCTTGATGACTGGTAAGTACGTGGTGCCCCAGCACGCGTGACCTGTTCACTAGGGATTTGTGACGGGATCTGTGCCCCATGCGTTCCAGAACGGAGGAGGCCAGCTGAGGATCGCGAGGTCTAGAGAGGCCCGACCAAAACAGCTCGCTTGCTGGTGCCGTCTCGTGATTCACCAGAATCCTGGACGGGGTTGATTGGGCCGACCGTTCCTGGACGCGCAGAAAGGTGATTCTTCAAGGATCCGCTTCTGAGTGAAACAGGTCGTTACGTCGGTTCACCCCTCTCGCCGCGTAGCCCGTTGCCAAAGCGTTCCTGGACCGTGTCGGGTTAGTGCGGGCGGCTGAGTCGCAAAGCTGGTGATTTGGGCCACTTGGCCGGTGGTCTCCTCCCACCGTGACTGGCTTTAGCGGCGGCCGCGTGTGCGGGCGTTCCATCGTGTGCGGGCGTTCCATATTGTGAGCCCGGCGATGGGAGCCGGATGATTCGGACACCGGCACGGCCGTCTCTACGGCATCGGCAGCCCCATGAACGTCAACGCGTCCTGCCAGAACATCGGGTCCGGCTCCGAAGTGCCCAGCCGGGAGAAGTATTCGAAGTGCGTACGCCCGGCCAGCCGTGCGGCTGGACCGTTTCCGGCACGCAGCGGCGGCAAAGAGGATGAGATCGGCACGAGCAGATCGTGCTCACCGGAGCCGAGCACGCGCTTGATCAACCACGACGCCAGCGAGCGTCGCCCGACTGGACCGGTGGAGCCGAAGGTGCGGAGTGGAAGCGAATCGTCCAGGAACAGGCAGTTCTCGAGTTGCTCAAGCCCGGCCAGGTAGCTGCCATCCGCGCCCGAGGGAACCAGCTCCGACACGCCGATGTACGTCTGGCCGGCTCGGACGCCGCAGAGGATATCGACGACTGATTGCGCGCCGGGACTGCGACTCAGATGCGCTATCGACATGAGGAGCGCCGTGAGCTGTCCGGGCGAGCTGGCAACGGACGTGCCGAGATGCGGGGTGCCGAAGCTGACACAGGAGTGGATCCACTTGGCGCCTCCGGCGGCGGCTTCCTTCTGAAGCCATGTGGCGGTCCGCCGAGCGACCAGGCCTCCTCGTGAATGACACACGAGGCGGCACTCGCGCGCATTGAGCCGGACGATGTGTTGCGCCAGCTCCCTGGCGTTGGCGTCGATCGTCGTAGTGAGACTGTCGTGCGGAAAGCCGACGATGTTCAGAGCGGCGTTAGCCGCCACCTTGCCCGATCGGCTTCGGATGCGCGCTTCGAATTCGTCGAACGTCCCAACGTCAGTGGAGCAGAGGCCGTGGATGAGAACGCAGAGCGGCCGGTTCGCTGGTACCGCGGGCGCAGGAAGGGTTCGAATGTCAGGGAGATCCGGGGGGGGCGGCGTCTTTGCGTGCTGTCGGGATATTGCCACCTCACGCGCATGACGGACGAGCCCTGCGCTCCGTGACGCTGCGTCGATGCCGCCACCGAGCACCAGCCCGGCGATGAAACCGCGCGCCGTCCATGTGGCGGTTCCGACGGCCGTCCACAGCGAGCCGAGTCCGAACGCCAGGGCCGGCTGACTGCCCGTCCACGCGACGCCGTTCGGCGTTCCGCTCTCGCTGGCGACGGAGACGCAACAGGACAATTGCGGGATATCCTCGGCGTCTTGCGCCTGCCAAATGTGGAACAACGCGGCAAGAACACGCTTGAGCGTCTCGAGGTCGGATTCCGGCTGCTCGGCGGCCTCGGACTCTATGTCCAGGGCGTTGTCGGGCGTGGCGGCCGGCGTCGTCGGTGTCGTCGCGTCAAGGGACGCATCCGATAGGGGAATCTTACGTCCCTCCGAGCGCCAGTGCGCCCACCAGCCGCGCCAGTCGACGGGCGACGACTGATTGAGCGTGGCGGCGAGACTGCCAAGCGGCGAGGCCGGCGGACGCGGAGCGAGGTCGGCGATGGCGTAGAGGCACTCCAGGTCGAATGGCGAATGGCACACCACCGAGACGGCCCCACTGACGGTCCCTTGAAGCGCCGGGACAAAGCCGTCGGGGGCATGCACGTCAGGCATGGCTCACCTCCGGACCGATACTGCGCGGGAGGACTGACGCCGGTCAAGCTGCCTAGAAATGGCTCAAGGATCGGGTCGAACGTCTACCGCTCGGCGATGTGGCTGAGTGAGAGCCGGTAGCCCTGCCGCTCCACGCCGACGGCGATCAGCCCGATGCCACTCCAAGTGTCGAGCCAGCGGTGGAGCTCGAACGTGCACGAGTTGAGCCGCGGGCTCGATTCGGTGAACATTGGGCGCCACGCCCACGACACCGGGAGTTCTGGTCGTGTCCTCCCGCGGCGTAACTACGCTTCGGTGCTCACCACAGGGCCTGCCGGGCGAAGCGTAGGGCTGCCGGCTGAAGGTCTCCGTTCCACGCAGGGATTCACTTAGGCCCGCGCCTTGGCGTCACCCGGCTTCGTTCTCGTTCCGTGGCTGGGACACGTGGCCCGGCCTGCGAAACGCTGAGACGAGTGGTGGGAGATGCCGCACCTCTGGAGAGAACCTGCTCAGTCTCTGGGCTCATGACCTATCCTCTAAGGAATGGAGCCTCCGATAAACCCGGGGCGTCACACCCTCACGCGTGCGTGGCCTGGATGGAGACCGTGCGCGTCTCGACGCTCCCAGTCCGCGATCCCCCCGGCGTCGGGGTTTTGCCGCTCTTGCCAAGGGCGCCGGGCGCCTCTATAACGGCGGGGACGTTGAGCACCCTGATGGAGGCATGCGATGGACGCCATCTGGCTACCGGTTCTTTGGCACGAGGAGCGTCTCGCGAACGCGGTGAGCGTCATGGAGCAGGCGCACTGCTTCGGCGCGCTGGTCGAGGAGGAGGGCCGCTACGCGGTCGTCACGCTCAACGCCGTCAACCAGGCGATGAGCCATGGCGGCCGCACGCTGCAAGACGTCAAGGAGCGCGAGGGGGTGCACGTCGCCTCTGCTCAGGATGCCGCCCTCGATCAGGTCGATCTGGTCCGGCCGCTGCACACCGGGCTCGAGTACGAGCGCCTGCTCGACCGCGTGCAGCACACGTACACGCTGGTGGCTCACGCCTACGACATCGGTTTGCTCATCACACGGCACGAGGGCGGACGGCGGGTCCTGTCGCGCTCGAGCACGTACTACTGCAGCGGCGGCCGCCAGACTCACACGTTCCCGCGGCCGGACGTCGTCGTGAACCAGGAGTGCCCGAAGTGCCGGGGCAACCCAAGGGCAGGATCCGACAGCGGTAAGCCTGAGTGTCGGAACCCGCGATGATCACGACCTTCCTCGATCGGCTCGGGACCCTCGTCTCCCGGTACTTCCTGGTGGGGTACGCGGTGCCCGTGCTAGTGTTCGCCTTCCTCAACGCGCTGCTGCTGGGGTGGCAGAGCCCGGGCTTTCGCCGGTGGGCACCCGCGCAGTTCGAGGGCTTCAAGGGACTCTACGCGGTCCCGGTCCTGGTCGGGCTGGCCGTCGTCGCCTATCTGCTGCAGGCTGTGAGCGTCTACCTGCGACAGATCCTGGAGGGACGGCGCCTGCTGCCGGAGCGCTGGCTGGCCCGGCTCGCTGCGACGGAGCGCCGGCGGCAGGAGTGTCTTGTGGCCGAGTACGAGCGGGCCCGTGACGAGTTCTAATGCCGTCGCCCACGCCCGGCCCCGCTGGATCGACGCGCTGGTCGCCGCCAGCGACACCGGGCACGAGCGGCCCCAGGCTGGAGCCACCTACGCCCCCGACGACCCGGCAGCGAAGAAGGCTGGCGGCGCTGGCCGAGTGGCGGCGCCGCGGCGAGCGCATCCCGTACGCCGAGGCGGAGGCGGCCGTGACCGCGCTCGCAGACGTCCTCCGGAAGGTCGACCGCGGAGCCAGCGCCCGGCTGGAGGCCGCCTATGACGCGATGCTGGACCTGCTCGACCACGCCGAGCATGCCTGGGACGCACGACGGGTGGCGTTGCTGAACGAGTTGCAGATGCGGTTCGGCCTGCAGGAGCCCCGGCCGACCCGAATGGGCAACGTCGCCGCCGCCCTGGAGGCTTACGGCCAGACGCGGTACCGGATGAACCTGGACACCTTCCTGGAACCGCATGCAGCCGGTGATGCAAGCGGACGACAAGTTCTATCCCGCGCTGCTCGACACCAAGACGCAGCTCGACTTCCTGGCTGACGAGCTGCTGGCTGTGCATCTTCACGGCGGTGGGCTGGCTGGTGGCGCTGCCGTGGCTGCATTTCTCGTGGCCGTTCTTCGTGGTGGTGGCGTTCGCGGCCCCGCTGGGGGCCCGCTTCTTCTACGAGCTGGCCGTAGAGAACTACCTGATTTTCACCGACGTGGTGAAGAGCGCCGTCGACCTCTACCGGTTCAAGCTCCTCAAGAGCCTGCACATCCCGCTGCCGGGCGGCATCCGCCAGGAGCGCGAGCTGTGGAGCGCGCTGCAGGACCTGGCGACCTTCGGCAAGGAGGGGCTGGAGATCAGTTACGAGCACGACCCATGAAGCGGCTGGCCGCCGCCTATGTCGCGGTCATGCTGGCCACCGGCGGAGTGCTCGCGTATCGACAATCCTCATCCGAGGTCACGCCCATGGCGGACGAATGGACCGTAGTGAAGGATGGTCTGAAGGTGAAGGCCAAGCCGGACGGGGTCTGGACGCTGGCCCTGGAGTGGGTGGCCTCGCCGATGCTGCTCAGGTTCGAGGCCGACGACGAGGAGTGGTACTACGCCGAGCCGGATGGCAGCAAGGCCCGAGCCGACGGGCACCTCTCATCGCTGCTGGCCGCCAAGGGCTGCCTGCTCCCCAGCGCGCCCGTGGGCGCGCTCATCGGCAAGGTCGGAGGCAGCTCGGCCGGGACCGCCGACGGTACCCTGTTTGTCGTCGGCAAGTTCTGCGTCGTGGAGATCGACAAGCCCAAAGGGCCGATCTACCTGACCATCAACGACGAGCTCACCGGCTTCGCGAACAACCGGGGGGAGATCACGGTGAAGATCTCCGCCCGCGGCGTCGCCGCGTCCGCCCCGGCTCCTGCCGAGAAGCCGAAGCCCTAGCGACGGCGGCAAGCTGCCGGGGTCCTTCGATTCGTCGGCCATCCAGGGAACACTCACGGTCCCGCGATGCCATCCTCCGCTCGGTCGTCGGTTCGCGAGCAAGGACCTTGGTCTATGCGAACGGCTGCCGACTCCACCGACCCGCTCTCGACATCGAGGGTCACGTCGGGGGAAGCCTGACTACTGCAAGAATCGGCTCTCTTGGCTGTCTCGTTAACGAAGGCGGTCACCTAAGGAAGAAGCGCATGGCCAGAACGCAGACGGTTAGGCGAAGCAGCCGCACACGGCGGCGCTCGAGCACTGCCGGCGATTCGTTCTTTGCGAAGCGGCAACACTCTGCCCGCATGGGCTCCACATGATCCCGATGCGCACGCTCATCGGGTACGAAGGCGATACACCGCTGCCACCGAACATCAAGCGCTATGCCCTCCGGTTGGTGGACATGAGCATCGGCAGTGTAGGGGGCCATCTGAAGTTCGGACCGGCCGCGATGGTCGGGCTCATCCAGCCATGGAAGGGGACGCGGGTTGGAGTCGGCAGCGGCAGAGTTGGGGGCCGGATGGAGCTACCGGTCGACTTCGTTGACTACTACATCACGTGCGCTGCGAAGTTCAGGAGGCCCACGGTTCGTCGTAGGGAGAGTCAGACCCAGAAGATTGCGCGAGAGCTTTTACCGACATGGACCGAGGCCTCGCCTCTGGGACCGTTCGAGCCGTCCAGGCGGACGTAACGATGTTTGGGATGAAGCGCGTATTCCCCGGTCGCTTTGGTAAACGGGCCGGACCGGCGGGTCGGAGGCGGAAGGCGGAACCACACGATTCAACCGGTGGCGCGAAGCCGCTGGCATGTTGGCGTGCCCGTGCCCGAGCGTCACCCGTTGTATGTTGCCCTGTGTACGTCCCGTGTACGACCCGCATCGAGCGGCGCACGTGGTCGAAGGTGGAACCCCTCCACGCCACGATCCCTGCAGGTCCGATTGGACTGGATTTCCCGCCGGCCAGGACTAACATACAGTTTCCAATGAGCAGGCTGGACGATCTCATCGGCCGCAGCCCGGGGATTGCTGGCCTTCGCGAGAAGGTCAGGGCATTGCTGGTCGGGGAGGCGACCACCCACCGGTTGCCCCCGGTCCTGATCACGGGGGAGACGGGCACCGGCAAGAGCTTGCTTGCCCGGATCATCCACGAGTCCAGCTCACGCTCGGCGAGCGCGCTTCGTCGAGCTGAACGGCGCGGCCATCCCCGAGAACTTGCTCGAATCCGAGCTGTTCGGCTACGAGCGGGGCGCCTTCACCGATGCCCGTCACCCGAAGCCGGGACTCTTTCAGGTGGCCCACCGCGGGACCTTGTTCCTCGACGAGGTCGGGCTGTTGCCGCTGTCGCTCCAGGCCAAGCTGCTCACGGTGCTCGAGGACGGCAGCGTGCGCCGACTCGGCGCGACTCGAAGCGAATCCGTCGACACCTGTGTCATCAGCGCGACCAACGAGGAGCTCCCGGTCGCGGTGCGGGCCAAGCGATTTCGCGAGGACTTGTATCACCGGCTGGCCGTGATCACGCTGGCGCTGCCACCGTTGCGCGAGCTCGGAAGCGACATCGACACCCTCGCCGCGCACGCGCTGATGCGCGCGTGCGCGAAGTACTCGTCGCCTCTCAAGACCCTGAGCCCGGAGGCGCAGGCTGCGATGCGGGCCTATCACTGGCCGGGCAACGTCCGTGAGCTCAATAGCGTCATCGAGCGAGCCGTGATCATGTGTCCGACCGCCGCGATCCCGGCCGCTCACTTGACCTTCGAGGCGTCCACGGAGACACTTTCGGCGGAGTTGCCGCCCGGCGAACTCGCCGACTTGGAACGCCAGCGCCTGAGCGACGTGCTCGGCCGCACCGGATGGAACATCTCGCGGACGGCGGCCATCCTCGGGATCACCCGCAACACGGTGCGCGCCCGGATCGCGAAGCACGGCCTGCACCCGACGGGTGCCGATCGGACGAATCGCCGACAGTCCGTCGGACGAGCATGCGGGCGTGGCGGCCGCAGAAAGTGATGAGATCCCGCCCGCCCCACCGACCGTGGAGTCTTTGACCATGCCCGCGGTGACCCACATCGAGGTGACCCCGCCGGAGGCAGTGGACCCGGTCGAGAGGGTAGAGGTCTCGTCGGCCCCGACCACACGGCCATGGCCACGCTCCAGCGCGGACCCGCGTGCCGCCGGGCCGCTCGAGCCTCCGGCCGGACGCCCGTCGATCGCCGTCCTCCCGTTTCACGTCCGCGGGGAGAGTGAGGCTCAGACCTACTTTGGCGACGGCGTGGTCGAAGACATCATCGGCGCCCTCGCCTCGCTCCGCGAAGTCTTTGTCATTTCTCGCAGCTCGACCCTTCGCTATGGGGCGGGCGCCGACGTGCGCACGGTCGGCCGCGACGTGGGGGTGGGCTACGTCCTGTCGGGTAGCGTGCGGCGAGCCGACGACCGTCTCCGCGTGTCGCGCCGAGCTCGCCGAGACCACTCGCGGCACGGTCGTCTGGGCCAGCCACTTCGACGGCATCTCGGAGGATCTGTTCGCCCTGCAAGACCAGATCGCCGGCCGAGTGGTGAGCACCATTGCGCCGCAGGTACGCGAGGCCGAGCTACGCCGAGCGCTCCGCAAGCGGCCGGACAGCCTGGAGGCGTATGACTGCGTGCTGCGCGGCATGGCTCAGCGCTACCATCTCGAATCTCGACGACTTCACCGAGGCCCGCACGTGGCTGGAACGGGCCATCGCCCTCGACCCGGGGTACGCCGCGCACCTACGCCCTGCTCGCGGACTGGCACAGCATCCGGGTCGGCCAGGGCTGGTCGACGGATCCGAGGCGGACTACGCCGAGGTGATCCGCCTGGCGACGGCGGCGTTCGAGCGCGACAGCTTCGACGCGATGGCCCTGGCCCTCTGCGGTCACGTCAAGTCCTTGCTGCTCCACAAGTTCGACGATGCGATCGCGCTGTTCGACCGAGCCATCGCCGCCAGCCCCAGCAGTGCCATCGCCTGGACGCGGAGCAGCCCCACGTACAGCTACATCGGGGACGCGCAGGAGGCGCATCCGCCGAGCGGAGCAAGGGTCTGCGGCTGTCGCCGCTCGACGTCCACATCTTCTTCGCCCACGCCATCCTGGGCCTCGCGCCTCTACGTCGCCGCCGATCACGAGGAAGGCATGCGGTGGGGACGGCAAGGCCAAAGAGGAGAACCTCGAGGTGGACGGCGAACCTGCGCTTCCTCGCCGTCAACCTGGCCGCGGCTGGCCAGCTCGACGAGGCCCGCGAAGTGGGGCGCGCGCTCCTGGCGCTGGAGCCCCGGATTCCAGGTCGACCGCTTCCTGGTGGGCTACGCCGCTCCGAGATGCCGAGCTGGCGCGCCCGCTTCGCCGGAATCACCTACGCCGGGCCGGGCCTTCCGGGCTGAGGCCCGCCGCCGCTAGCCACGGCATCTCGTTCATCTTCAGGGCATCGAGGCGCCCGTGAGGCATTTCAGTCTCACGCCGAGGCATCTCTCGCACAGACTGGTACAAGCGCTCCTTGAGGTCATCCGCCGTCAGGCCCGGGTAGCGAGACTTAGAACGCGCCGCCGCGCCCGTGACCGACGGGCCGCCGCGGCCGAGGTGCCGTTGTAGGGGCGATACCGCCTGTAGACGGATCCTTCTCCGCTCATCCCGGAGACGCTTTCGTCAGCGCGGCCCGCGTGGTCAGGATATCCACACCCGGCGCGGCCAAGATCCACGGTCGTTGCGCCGTAGTTCGAGAACGACGCCTTCTCGTCGTATCGGTCGGTCGCCATGACCGTGATGATCCGCCCCGGCCAACCTCCGGTACAGGCCGGGATCGTCGGGATGTCGTCGTTGTCGCTCCCGGAGTTACCGGCAGCGATGACCACGAGGTGCCGGCGTCACACGCCGCCTGGATGGCCTCCTCCAGCGCGGGTGAGCCCATGCCAAGATCCCAGCTCAGATTGATGATGTCGGCGTGGTTGCTCGACGGCGAATCGATCCCGGCCGCGCCATTCTCCGGGCCCGGGCAAGTGGTCGGCGTCGAAGAACTTCACGGCCATGAGCCGAACGCCCGGCGCTCTTTGCGCTACGGAGAGGATGGTCCCCGCGAGCATTGTGCCATGACCGTCCCGGTCGGTGACATCAGGGCTTCGCGTCCTGCCGATGCATCGGGCGCCGTGCGCCGTGGCTCCCCGTCGACCGTGCCCGACCACAGATGGCCTTCGAGTTCGGGGTGATCGACCATGATGCCGGAGTCGACGATCGCGACCGTCACCGGCTCGCCGATGGCGGGGCTGGATCGACGCGCGCCATCCGAGCCGCCGCGGCTCGATGCCGATCCTCATCAGGGCTCCTCGGGGGTCCGAACCGACGAGCTCGGCTCGCGGGCACGCGCCACCCCGATCGCATCGGGCTCGCGCCACCCTGATCGCGATGCGGGCCGTCCGCCACCCTGATCGCATCGTGCTGGATGCGCAGGTTAGGCCATCCGCGCCACTTGGGCCGCGACGCGCGAGATCGCGGCGAGTCCCTTAGCCGACCTGAGGAGCCTCAAAGCCTCGACCCGTTTGATCTGCAGGCTGGGCTGTTCCATCCCCGAGCATCCTGCTCGACGAGTCTGCCCAACTGGTCATCGTCACGACATCGAGGGCCTGTCCCGATCCGAGCGCGCAGATCGAATCGCGCGAACGGCGGTCGGGCTCATCGTCACCCCTCCTGCTCGGACTCGGCTTTCCGTCCGAGCATCGGTCATCAGCTGCCTTGAACAGTTCGCCCTCCGTTGAGGATGATTGAAGCACTCGATTGGCCGCAGCGACCCCGGCGTCGTTGTCAGCGGGTAGTGCAGGCCGGCGATGACTCGGATTCTGCGCGATGCGACGAGACAGCTCGAACAGCATCTCGGGCTGATTCCGGCGCGCCCAACCGGCCGCGCAGGCACTGGAAATGAGGTGGCTCTGCAGGGCGTGCCCGGCCGGAAACGACGGGTGACCGGAGGACCGAGCAGCGGCACGATCGCGGGACACACCTGCGAAGGCCGGGCTTCTCGGTAGTGATCCTTGAGACACATGACCACCACCTCGCCCACCCGGCGCGCCACGCGAATGAGCTGGTAGGTTGCCGGAGCGCTCCCGGCATCGATCATCAGCATCGCGAGCCAGTACTTGAGGACGCCCTCACCGTCTCTGGTCGACGATCTCCAGGAAGCGCTCTTCGCGCTCATCGGACACCTCGATCACGCCGCCGGCAGCTGCTCGCCCTTGTTCCTGCTTGAAGCTCGGTCGTGACTCCGGGTCGAGGGCGGCCGCGTCAGCCGTGCTCCATCCATGTCGTGTTTCGGTGAGGAACTCGTTCAGGTACACCGAGGCCCGCAGCTCGGCGTCCCAGTACTTGCGGAACTTCATTTTGTTCACGGCCGGCTGACAGGCGCCTCTGCGTCGGTGATCTCGGCTCCGGCAGGAAACTCGTTCGTCTTCAGCAGCCTGGCAAACGCCTGGGAGTTGTACCGGACGTTGGTGGCGAATTCGAGCACGCCAGCGCCCGCGTTGGCGTTGGCGTTCGCGTTGGCATTCGCGTTGGCATTGGCGTTGAGATCGCTCGTACCCAGACGACCCATGGCCCCCTCCTTCAGGTTCGAGACACCATCAACGCTCTCAGCTCGGAGAGCCGCGACGCGGTACGCTCCTCCCGCTCACCGATCGTCAACGACCGTCGAAATCCGAGCCATGCAGTCGTCTTTTCGAGCAAAAGTTACGTCGCTACCCATGGTGGTCCTGACGTCGGCCTCCGTCCGTCGGTCGGACGGTCAAGTCCGTCGCACGGTTCCACGCGTGGCCACCCTTCTGTGGACGTGGAGTATGAAACCTGCGCCGGCAGCGCTCCGAGGGAGGGAGGTTCGCGATGCGGCGACCAACGGCACGACGTTCGCCCTTACTGAGACTCGCTCGCGCCATGAGGTGGTCGGGGCCGGCCGAATGAAGAACCTCATCCCCCGGAAACCCGGCATGCGCTCCACATCGCCCTGCGCAGGGATTTCGCGGGCATACGGTGGTCATCATCGTGGATGGCGACGAAGTGTATCGCTGCTCCGGCGTGACCACGGATGCCGAGGATATCGCGGACCGACACGGTCGAGCTCGTCCTCGGACGCCGCCTAATGCAAGTGATGGTCTCGGTGACACCTGGCGACTATGTCGCCTCGCTCGACCTGGTTGTCTCTGCGTATCCTCACCTGGCAATCAGCCTCGTCGGCGAAGGCACGGTGAGCTTCGAAACCTCCGCCCGCCGTTTCACGTGACCGACAAGGTCGGCCGCGGCGCCCCAGAAACGGACGCGATCGCATCCGGGGGCGGCTGCACCTCGAAGTCGATGCTGGCGGTGATGAAGGCTCGCACGCGGGTCTGCGCCAGGCCGAGCCGCCGCGAGACGTGGCGGATGGCGTCCGCGGGGGGTTGGCCGCGGCGGATGGAACGGAGGACCTCGGCAACCATCCGCCGGATGCGCAGAGGCGCGTTCGGGCCGAACGATGAGGGAAACCTCGGCCTCCGGTGCCCCCGGGCTCCGGCCTCGCCGCCACACGTCGTAGTCGACGTCCGGGCCGAGGGTGCGGTGTCGCGCCGGAGTCTTCTCCTCGGCTTCTCGCGCCTGCCGGTACGCCCGATACGCGAGCGGGTACACCTGGTCGGTGCCGGGGTCGACCCAGTACCCGGATCCGGTGGGAGGTCCCGTCGCGTCGGCTTCCTCGATAGCACCGCCGGGCAGAGTAACTGAGCAGTGACCTGGCGCTGCCGTCAAGGTCGTGGGGGTCATGGCCGCACCTCCGATTCGACATGTGAGATGGCCGGGCGAGCCCAGACGAGATCCGCCCGTCTGCCGCTGCCCACCCGGTGCGACGGCACCCACAAAGGCAACTGGCGTGCCGTATGCGAGCGTGCGTTGTTTCGCCTAGTTAGCGACACGCGGCGGGTGAGCAAGCCAGTCGTTAACCGGTGAGTCACCAGGCGTGCTGGAGGGCGCGGCGACTGTTTCGGCGTCGGTCGGTCCGTCGCGAAGATCGGGGCCTGGAGCCATCTACGCACGGTGGTGAGCGACCGGTGATTGATCACCCTCAAGTCGAAGCAATACCCGACGATTTCTTGGATTTCGACGCATTTCGGTTTGGTCTCTGGCTTGCCTCATCGATGTGTCGGTGGAGGTCGCAACGATGAAAGCGACCGGACGTGACGACGGCGCCACGACGACAGCCAGCGGCCAGCTACCACGACCCTCGATCGACTCTCCCATCGAGTGGCGTCGACCTATCCTCGTCCCAAAGCGCCGACGTCCCCGGTTCGTCTGGGAGAGCTGGTGCGACGCAGTGGTCGCAGGAGCGACGTGGTTGCTCCTGTTCGGGCTGGCACTCTACGCGTTGTCGACGGTAGCCCGGCCTCAATCGACCGGGGCTCCGATCGACCCCGGGGATGCGGAGATCGCCACGCCGGTTGCCGAGCGGATCTCGCCGGCATCGAAAAGCCCGCCGCGGTCGGCTACTTCCCCCGCGACGGGTACACGATGATGAAGTTCGACTGGTTGGGCATCTTCACCTTCGGTAACGTCTGCGCGTTCATCTCGTCGTTCTCCCTGATGATTCCGTTGAGACTGAGCAGGTACGCGGTGACCGCATACACCTCGTTGTCGCTGAGCGAGTGCGGCTGGATGTAGGGCATCGAGCGGCGCACGTAGTCGAAGACAGTCGTCGCGTACGGCCAGTAGCTGCCGATCGTGCGCACCGGCGCCTTGCTCGCGAGCGTCCCCTGGCCGCCGACGAGCCGGTCGTTCGGCTGCCCCGCGCCCTTCGCGCCGTGGCACGCCTGGCACTTCTGCTCGTACACGGTCGCGCCCGTCGCCGGCGTGCCTTGGCCCGGCGGCAACCCCACGCCGTCGGGTCCCACGCTGATGTCCCAACCCGCGATCTGCGCCGGCGTCGCCTCGCGCCCGAGGTTCGGGCTCTCCATCGCGCTTGGGGTCAAGCCCGTGCTCGCACAGCCACCGACCGCGAGCGCGAGCGCCACGCCGAACAGGTCACGCATAGACATGCTTCACCTCGCCGTTCGCCGCGACGCCCCAGGCCTGGATGCCGTGGAAGTGGAAGATGGCGTTGTTGCCATGATCGGCGATGAACTTGTCGCGCTCTGGCTGCACCGCCCCGGTATCGTCGGTGGCGCGAGACTTGAGCAGGGTCGCGGTGCCGTCCCACTTCCACGGCAGCCGGAATCGCGTGAGCGCACGTGGCAGCACGGGCGCCACGAGCGGCGCCTCGGTCCACGTCCTGCCGCCGTCGGTCGACACCTCGACCTTCCTGATCGTCCCGTTGCCCGACCACGCGAGCCCGGAGATCTGATGCAGCCCGGCGGCCCGAAGCGTCATCCCGTGCGAGGGACGCGTGATGACGGACTTCACCTCCATCGGGTACGTAAACATCAGCGACTTGCCGTCACTCTGGAGGTCGGTGTAGCGCGACGTCTCGTCCTTGGTCATGATCGGCGCGGACACGATCTTGAGGCGTCGGAGCCACTTCACGCTCATGTTGCCTTCCCACCCGGGCAGGAACAGCCGCACGGGATAGCCGTTCTCCGGCCGCAGCCGCTCGCCGTTCTGGAACAGTGCGAGGATCGCATCGTCCATCGCCTTCGCGATCGGGACACTGCGACTCATGGCGGCGGCGTCCGCGCCTTCGGCGAGAATCCACTGCGCGTTGCGGTCGACACCGGCTTCCTCGAGCAGCACGCGCAGCGGCACGCCCGGTCCACTCGCTGCACGAGACGAGCCCGTGCGTCTCACCGGCAGTGAGATTCGGCGGCGCCGGCTGGTAGAGGACCTGGCTGTTGCCAGAGCATTCGAGGAAGTGGACCCGGGAGATCAGCGGATAGCGCAGGAGCGCGTCCACGGTGAAGATCAGCGGACGCTTCACCATGCCATGGATGAGGAGCCGATGCGTGTCGGGATCGATGTCGGGCACGCCGCTGTGGTGCCGTTCGAAATGCAGCCCGCTGGGCGTGATCATCCCGTCGAGCGACTCCAGCGGCGTGCGTGAGGCGCCGCTACCCGTCGTGCCGGGCTGCGAACGAATCAGCGTACGGGTCACCTTGCGTTCGTACTTGGCGGGGGTGCCGTACTCGCCCATCCCGGCGCCGGGGACCTTCATCGACGGTGGGACTTCCGGCGGCTCGGCCGCTTCGGCGTGTTTGTCCTCGGCCGGCCACGAGACCGGTCGCGGCAAGTAAGCCGAAGCCCCTGTTTGATGAAACTGCGCTTGGATTGGTCCATCGTGGGCCTCCTGCAATGCTGTTGGCCGAGCGCGTCGGCTCCACGCTCGGCCGGCCGTCCCAGTCTTCGGTTACTTCCGCGCGGGCTGCAGGTAGAGCGTCACCGCTCGCTGGCCGATCTTGCGTCCCAGCACGAGCCCGTCCTCACAGGCGCTGCGGAAATGGATGCCGGCATAGACGCGCGAGTCGGCGCTCTCCCGCGCCGCCTGGGAGAAGCTCGTGAAGGATCGCGTGATGCCGTCGAAGGGCTTGCCGCTCGTGACGGTGAAGTTGGCTTGATCGCCGCCCAGGACACTGGCGAGGACCACGCGGCGGCGGCGCTGAACGTGCTTTGGGTGGACGGATAGTCAGAGACGCAGGGGTGTTCTGATGGCTGTCCCAGGTCGGGTCAGCCACGGTGGCGTCGTTGCCGTCGTCGTCGCCCTCGCGGATGGCGGTCACCGGGCGCCACGAGTCGTACACATAGCGGATCTTGAAGCCTTCGATGAGCGCGTCTGCCATCGCCATGTTCATCAGGGCCAGGACCCGGGCGCTGTCCCGGGCGTCGAGGCCACGCGAGGTGGCCACCGTGCGCGCGATGTGTTCCAGGCCTGGCCCTCGAACCAGAAGCGCGCGATTCTGTCTGGTCCGCCGTGCGGACGTGCTGACCTTGCCGCCCGATGTTCTTCACCTCGTTGTAGTCGCGCGCGTAGGTCGCGCTGGTCAATGCGGGCGGCCCGGGAAGCCAGAACTGCGATGCCGACAGCAGGGTGAACGGCGTGACGTTTCCCCAGCCCGGGAACGACCGAGGGGAGGTATCCGCGAGCCGCGTCCTGGATTGGCGATGGGCGGGTTGGCAGGAACAGGGTTGGGATGTGGCCGCCACTTGCCGGGACCCATGCCCGGCGTATAGGGCGCGTCGCGGGTGACACCGTCATCCTTGCGCAGCGTGAGCATCGCGGCACCGGCGGCGCGGCCGACGGCCACGCCCTGGTTCCTGGCGGGGCCGGCGGTGACGCGGGCGATCGACATGGCATAGGCCTGCTCGGCGAGGGCGAGCGCGGCGCCCTTCTGGGCGGGCGAGCCGAAGCTATTGACGACACCGACAAGCACCGTATGAGCGGCCGCGGCGATCGCGGCATCGGGCGACGCGGCGGAGTCTGCGGGCCCCTCGAAGTAGTAGGCGTCGTATCTGCGGTCAATCGCATTCAGCGCGTCGTGGATCGCCCCGTGCACCATCGCGAGGGTGCGCGTTGACACGATGGTGTTCTGGCCGTTCGCCTCGATGAACTTCATGGTCGTCTCATTCCACTGGACGACCTCGTTGGCCACGGCGGGTGGAGGCAGAGCGAAACCCCAGAGACAGGTGACCACTGCGGCCGCGACAGCGGTACCGATGACTCGAGCGCCACGCCTCATAGGAGATCTCCTTCTGCGGGGATCGTCTGCTGAAGGTATTCCCCGGTCACCGGCTCGGTCTATTAGACCTTGGCTCAATAGGTCACGCGCGGGCGGGTATAATCGCCCACCCAATGAGCTCTGGATCCGCCGCTTCTCCCTGGGATCGAAGGCTCGCGGCCGCCGTCCTCCTCGCGGCGCTCGGCGTGCTGACCGCCTCCGCCCCCGCCCGAGGGGAAGGCGGTCCTCGGGCCGGCTCCGGCGACTGCGTCACGGTCGGCCGCCCGAAGCTGGGCGTGAAATACGCGTTCATCTTCACGGACCCGGCCGGGACGACGTCGACGTCCACGACCGAGTACCTGGCCGTCTCGGACACCTCGGTGCGGCTACGGCTGACGCACAGCGGCGCGTTCGGCACGGTTGAGAGGGTCAACGACAGTACCGTCAGCGTGCAGGACGATCTCGTCGTCGTCGAAAAGATGGTGTCGAGCGGCACGAACGAACGCGGTGCGTTCCAGAACACTGTCACGTTTCAGCCGGCCAGGATCGGGGATCCAGCGTCTCGCGTCTGCAGCGGCCGCATGTGGTCGATCCCGTCGGTGGCGGTGTCCGCGGTGGGATCCCAAGGGGGGTCGTCGGAGATGACCACGGACGCCGGCAGCGGCCGGGTGATCTCGGTGCGCGAGTCGGTGACGGTACCGGCGGGGACATTCCAGACGGTGCACTACCAGAAGATCTCCGACGGGGCGCACGGGCACGTCGTCGAGGAGACCTGGCTGTCGATCGCCGACGGCGTCGCCGTGAAGTACACCCACGAGGGGCCGGCCGGCGTGGCCACGCAGGTCCTGACGGGCACACAGTGAATGTGCGCGTGCCTCGCCTCTGGCGATGTGCTCTATCTCCTCGTCGACACGCGCACCTCGGCCGCCATCACCTACTGCGTGGGCTGGATCGTCAGCTCGCCGGTCGATCGAAGCGCGATGGTGTAGACGCGGTCTTTCCTGAGACGGGTCGAGACGGCCTCGCCGTGCAGGGCGCGGACTCCGCGCTTCTGGGCCTCCTCGGGATTGTTCGCGAGCTCCCAGAATCGAGCCCAGAGCTCGCGTTCGAACGCCGTGGGCGCCCGCTCGGCCGCGTAGCTCTGCGGTATCTGCCCTTCCCGATCGAGCACCACGCCGTCCGCGGGCCGCCCGCGGTCGGTGAAGATCCGCCGGAAGAGCAGCAGGGCCTTGCCCTTGAGCGCATCGCCGGCCGTCACGAACGTGTCCTCGAACTTGATGACGAGTGCGTCGATGTAAACCTCGTCGCCGTCCAGCAGCAGCTCGCGGGACTCGCCGACGGAGCCCCCCTGGGCGTCGAGCTCGGTAAACCGCACGCGCGTCCGAGGGTGTCCATCAGGCCCCGGCCCCTGATCCAGCACCACGAGTCGAGCGCGCCGCTCGGTGTGTCTCAGGAGCCGGACGGCCGCCTCCAGAGCTTGGTTCCGTTCCGTGAGAGCGCGGACCTGGGCCTCGCGCTCCGCGAGCTGCCGCTGAAGCACTCGTCCCGGCGCCAGCACCATCTGGTCCACCAGGTAGATGCCTCCCGCTCCCGCGGCGACGAACAGCAGCGTTCCGAGGACAAACACGGCTCTGCTCACGGCTGCGATCGTACCCCAGGCGAGATTGCGCGCGGTCGCTATTCTCGGCGACGGAGACACGACGATAAATAGAGCGGTTTGGACATCGTCACCACGTCGCTGCGTTCAGCCACTTGCTGGCCGGGAGTTCCGGATTCGCCCGGGAGCTGCGACCACCGGATTCGTCATCCGGTGGTCGCCGCCAGCGGGAGACCCGTCGTGGAAAGGGCTATCGAGCGGGAGTGTGCGTCGCCGCGGTGGGCGCCGGCACGGACGCACTGTTCGTGACCATCGGGTATTTCGCGCAGGCCGTGAACCCGACAGAGCAACGCGATCACCGTGAGCACACGCATCGTCGATTTCAGCATGCCAATCCTCCTCGTTCTATTGAGCGTCCTGTGACCCGCCTGGAGAGCACAGCCAGTGCCAGTCGCGTAAACCACTGATGGAGCGTGCGTCGTGTCTGGCCGGTGCGAAAATGGCGTGTGACAGCCTGGCCCGAGTACTAGCGGGACTTGTCAGTCGGTGAAGCGCCGTTCAGCAGAACTGATCATCACGAGCGCGTCGACGTGACGACCGCGCGCCTTGACACGCGATCGAACGCGGCGCTATGTGGTCGGTGACTACGCGGTGCCTCGGCTTTCCTGGGTGGTCGCCACTCTCGACTGGAGGAGCGATGAACCGTTTCGATCTCAAGCCGGACTCGGTGAGCCTGCGAACGCTGCTCGAGTTCACCGCGGCCGCACGTCGGATCGGTGCCGAGATCGAGGTAGATCGGTGGCTGATCCGACCCTACGTCTCCGGCGTGGAAGTCACGCAGGGCATCCAGTACTTCGGAGCCGAGCGTCATCTGACCAATGGCGACGATCGCGGCGCCGACAACTCCCTCCGTCTGATCGCGCGCAAGCCGGCGTGGGTGCGCGTGTACGTCCGCAGCGGGCTCTTCGGGGCCGACCAGGTCCTGACCGGTGACCTGCTGGTCGACGGCGAGGACCGGACCGTTCCTCGGCGAATGGACCCCCGTGGCGACACTGCTCCCTGCACCCGGCGCGGTGACATCGCAGCGCGACCCCGTCTACACCACCGAGCGCGGCACGATCGGATCATCGATCAACTTCGCCGTCGGCGCCGCGCTCATGGAAGGCATGGTGCGTTTCACCACCCGCATCTGGTCCGCCGGCGATGCCACGCGGACGCCCATCGACACGTGGCAGGAGACGGTCGACGCCACGCTACTGCAGACCCTCAGCTGCGCGGCGTGTTCGTGCACTACAACGGCCCCGATACCCACGATCAACGCCACCAATCCGCCCACAGTGGACCTGCCCGCGCCAGGGGCTGGCCAATCTCCAGGCGACGGCGGCGTGGACGCTCAAGACGAATCCGATCGAAGCCACCGGCGTGTTCTCGAGCGCGGGGCAGATGAACTGGTTCGCCCCCCTCACGGGCCCCGCCACCACCTCGGGCGGCTGCTCACAGGGATGGATCGCGTTCACGTACGTCTTGTCGCTCATCAAGAACAACGACGGCAACCGGAGCGACGTCATCTACTACGGGCTCTTGCCGGCGAACATGCCGGTGGGCCCCGTCACCGGCTACAAGCTGTACGGCGTCAGCGCCGGCCGGGACACGGACCAGGTGGCGATGGCCCACGAGATCGGGCACGGCGCCGATCTCAAGCACGCGCCGTGCGGGTTGCCGCGCTTCCTCCTCGCGACGAGCGGCGATTCCTCGCTCGACGTTCATGGCGAATCCGACCATCGACGCCGGCTATCCTGCCTGACGAGCTGTACGATCCGAACCAACAGCCCGACCGCCTCGCTCGGCGAGTACGGTCTCGATATCACGAACGGCACCATCCACATCCGCTGACCGAGAAGGACTACATGTCCGACTGCGAGCCTGATGTGGATCTCTCTCTATCACCACACGAAGCTCGCCTACAACGATGCCTTCAATCCACGGCGCGTCGGTGTGCAGCACTGGGAGCCGCCGGACCTCGTCGATCCGTACCTGTGGCCATGGGAGTACATCCCCGATCCGCCCCGCTGGGATGGCCGTCCGGGAGATCTCCGAATGAAGGCCGAGCCGCTCATTGCCATCCTCGGGACGGTCGACGACGCCCGCACGCTCGAGGTGAAGAGCGTCACGCGACTGCAGGCGCTCGCCACCACACTGGGTGCGGGACCGACGCCGTATGTGGCGCAACTGCTCGGCGCCGAGGGAGAGGTGCTCGCCACCGCGCCGGGCGCGCGTCTGCCCGCGCACGCCGGCGGGTGCGGATGCGGCACGAGCGATCCGGCCGCCGTCTGTTCGTCTTCGAGGCGATGGTGCCGGACGTGGCGCCCCTGGCGCCGGTCTCCGCATCGTCAAGCGTGCCGAGGAAGGCGGACCGGGCGAGGCCGTCTGGACGCGCGATGCCCCGGAGCAGGCCGCCTGTCGTCCGGAGCTTCGCGGTGACCGTCGACCGCGGCGAGGGACGAGCGACGTGGCAGGCCCGGTAGCTATGGGACGCTCGAGTTCTCGCTGCAGTTCTCGAAGGACCGCGGCCGCTCGTGGAACGGCCTGGCCGTCGGCCTCACGGAAAATGGAACACGGCTTCCGCGCCGAGACGCTTCCGAGCGGTCGCCTCGTCTTCCGGCTTCTCGCGCACGATGGCTTCCACAGCACCAGCCGTGTGTCGCGGCCGGCTGCGGTTCCACGTCGGCCACCGATCGTGAGCATCCTGAGCCCCGAGGCCGGCCGCCCGTTCTTCGCCGGCGCACCGCTCCGCTTGTGGGGTGCCGTCACCGAGGACGACGGCGTACCGGCCGATCCCGCCGCCTGTCAGTGGCTGGTCGATGGCCGTCCAGTCGCCCGCGGCATCGACGTCTGGGTCGTGGCGCCCGAGCCGGGCGAGCACCGCTGCACGCTCGTGGTGCGCGGGCGAGGCGGGACCTCGCGGGTGGAGGCGGCACTGCGCACACTCGATCCGCGAGAAACGAACCCGCGGCGCCTGGCCGGCACGGACACGGCGACCGGTACCACCGCTCGCCGGGCACGCGCGCGGCGCAGGAGCGGCGCCGGCGGCCGTCGTCGAAAGGGAGGCCGGTCGCGTTAGGAGGCCTGGGCCGCCTGACGAGGCACGGAGCGCCGCCCGGAGACGTAGCGCATGCCGTCGGCCTCGGTGTGTTCTTCGTGCATGGTTCCGGCGGCGATGGTGCAGGAATCGCCCGGTCGATACGTGACCCGATCGTTACCGAAGACGAGTGTGATGGATCCGTCCAGCACGAACACGCGCGCGTCGAACTCGTGGGCGTGCGCCTCACGGTGCACGTTGGGCTTGAACTCGCCCTCACGGACCTCATAACCGTCCCGACGAAGCTCGGCCTCGAACTCAACTCTGGTCATGGTGTTTCTCCTTCTGGGGACGTCCGGTCAATCGCATCGCCCGCTGTCGTCCGGCCGCCACGGATTGGTGAAGGTGCTGCAGAGATTCGAGGAAGACGACCAGGTCGGTCTGCTCGCGCGGGGTCAGATCCAGGGCCGGCCGGTCGTCCGTCCCTCGCGTGCAGCCGGACCGGATCGATCCGGAGTAGTGCCGCACGACCTCGGCGATCGTCTCGACGCCGCCGTCGCGGCCGTATGGCGCGGTCAATATCAGGTTACGCAGCGACGGCACCTTGAACTCGCCGACATTCCCGCTCCCGCTGGCCACCAGGCGAGTGTGCACGGCGCTGGCGCCGGTCGGGTCGTCGTTGTACGGCCGAGCAGGTTGAAGCGGCTTTCCCGAGCCTGCCGGATCCCGGCGGGGCGTCCGGGATCGGGCTTGCCGAGCGGCTGAATCGCGACAGGCCGGTCTTGAAGAATTCACCGTTGGTGAAGTTGGGCCCCGAGTGGCAGGACGTGCAGCCGCCCTTGCCGATGAAGATCTTGAGCCCTCGCTGCGCCGGTTCGGAATAGCCCGGTGCCGCCGGCGTCTTCCGCGCGCGAGCGCGTCGCGGAACTGGTCGAACGGCGTGGCCCGGCTCATCAGCGTCTCCTGAAACGCGGCCAAGGTCTTGCCAACGTCGACGAAGACGGCCTCGTCGTCGGCGGCGACGGCGGGGCGCCGAACGCCCTGCGGTAGCGGCAGGATAGCTGTTCGTCGTTGCGCATCAGCTCGGCGACGTGGCGCGGCGTCGCCGCCAGCTCCCGCGGATCCACGATGGCCGCAGGCTCTGCGACCACAGGCTGTCGGCGGCGCCGTCCCAGCCGTACCAGCGTTGCGCGCGCAGGTTAGCAGCGTCGGCGTGTTGCGATCGACCTCCGCCATCCCCATCGCCACGCCGGAGGTTGTCGGTCCAGTTGCGCTCCGGAACGTGGCAGCTCCCGCACGCCTCCGTCCCGCTGCCCGAGAGGCGTGATCGAAGAACAGCCGCGTCCCGAGCTCGATCGCCTCGCGGTTTTCCCGAGACCCGGTTGGTCGGGTCCTGCGGCACGGGCGACGTCCACGGTCCGTGGGAGAGGATGATCTTGATCTCGTCTCGCGTGAACGCAGGCGGGTCCGCGACACGCTCCTCAGCCGAGCTGACCCCGGAGAACAGCACCACGCAGGCGGCGGCGACGGTAAAGGCGAGGGTGACCCGTGTGGTTCCTGAGATCATGAGGTCTGTCCCGTGGCCCGCGATGCGGGTGCGTGTCGCCCGAAAACCTCCGCTATGCTACCAGGAATCGTGACTCGAGTACCTCTCGCCCGGTGAGAGGCCGCGGACCCGCCCGCGCGCGCCGGCTGGCGGGCGCGGCTCGCCGACCCGATGACGGGCGCGGTCCTCGCGCTCGGCATCACCCAGATCACCGCGTGGGGGACGAGCTACTACTGCCTCGGCGTGCTGGCGGGCCCGATCAGCCGGGACACCGGCTGGAGCCGGGGCTTCGTCTTCCTCGGCTTCACCGTGGCGCTGCTCGCCATGGGGCTCGTCTCGAGCGCGGTGGGCCGCGCGATCGACCGGCACGGCGGGCGCGCGGTGATGACGCTCGGCACCGTCCTCGTGTCCGCCGGCCTGTTCGCGCTCGCGCACGTCCGGAGCGAGGCGGCGTACCTGGCGGTGTGGGCGTTCCTCGGCCTCGGCATGCGCCTTGCCTGTACGACGCCGCGTTCGCCGCCCTGGTGCAGGTCGCGCCCTCGCGCGGGCGGAAGGCGATCTCCTACCTCACGCTGTTCGGCGCGTTCGCCTCGTCGGTGTTCTGGGTGGTCGGCCATGCGCTGAAGAGCAGGTCGGCTGGCGGCAGACCCTCGTCGCTGTTCGCCCTCATCAATCTGGTGGTGTGCCTGCCGCTGCACTGGCTGGGCCTCGCGCGGCGCGAAGGGCGGCCGAGCGCGGCCGGGCCGACGGCGCCCCGTCGGCGTCGCCGGACGGCCCTCCGCTCGAGGGCCGCGCGCGCTCGGTCGCCATCGCGCTCTTCGCCCTCATCATGTCGCTCAACGGGTTCGTGTTCGGCGTCATCTCGGTGCAGCTCGTCCCGCTGCTGGAGGCGGCGGGCCTGGCGACGGCGGCCGCGGTCTGGGTCGCCTCGCTGAAGGGCGTGGCCCAGTTCGGCGGGCGCGTGGTCGAGATCGTCTTCGCGCCGCAACCTGCGGGCGATCACGGTCGGCCGCATCGCGATCGGCGTGCTGCCCCCGTCGCTGCTCCTGCTGCTGCCGGCACCGGAAGCCTGCCGATGGTCGTCGCGTTCACGCTGCTCATGGGCGCGTCGCAGGGCGTGATCACCATCGTCCGCGGCGCGGTGCCGCTGGCGCTGTTCGGCGCGAAGGGCTACGGCGCGGTGCTCGGGCTGATCGCCACGCCGGTGCTCGTCGTCAACGCCGCCTCGCCCACCGCGTTCGCCTGGATCGTGGACCGCTGGGGCTGGGGGACGGCGCGCGCGTCGCTCCTGGTGGGCTGCTCCGCCGCGTGGCTCGCGATGGAGCTGATGTCGCGCTGGTACGAGCGCCGCGGGGCCGCCGTCGACGTCGTGACCGCTCCAGCCCGTCGCCGTTGATTTCGTAGCGCCACGGGCCGAGATACGCTTCGGCGCTGTATTCTCGACTTGGCGCCGAGATCCAGCGGCGTGATGGTTCTCAGGAGCGCTGGCAACCGTCGCTGGGCCGCCGGATCTTCCAGGACCGCCCGCGGCAATCCTGAGGGTTCGATCTGATCAGGCAGCTCCGACGTCGTCGCGGGAGCCGCCGTCACCCGGTTCGGGTTCGCGGCCGTCCCCTCGCTTTGCGCTTGCGTGTCCTCCCAGGAGGACCACGGCGAGAAGAGTCGGATGTCCACCCGGCGGGCTCTGGCCAGGGCCTCCGCACTCGGCTTCTCCCCGGGCGCCAGCGTTACTCTGCCCATGCCGGTCCCCCGCAGCTGGCGCAGCTCGACGCCATGCCGTTGCACGAGGTAGCTCACCACGCCCTCCACGCGCTCGCGGGCGAGCTCGCGGTTGTATCGGTCGCTGCCCTGGGAATCGGCAAACCCTTGCAGCTCGAGGATCGCGTTGGGATCAGCGACCAGCGCCTTCGCCACCTCGTCGAGCTCGCTGACGTCCTGACTCCGCATCTCGATCTGACCAGAGCCGAAATAGACGGACTTCGTGTCGATGAGCCTGTACCTGTTGCGGCCAGCGAACCGCTGTGCGAGCCTGGCTTCGGCATCCTGGGCCAACACGGCGGCCCGGTCTGCTCGCGTCTTGGCACCCTCCGCGACGGAGTCCACCTCGCCCACCCGCGTGTCGAGACCTCGGAGCCGCTCGTCGGCCACGTCCACCGCCTGGCGGTTCTCTCCGGTGCGCTCCGCAGTGTCGCGAAGCTTCTTCTCCTGCAGATCGGCCCGCTCGGCCAGGTTGGTATGCGTCGTGGTGATTTGACCGGCGAGCTTGCTCTTGAGCCGCGGATACGCTCATCGACGAAGCCTTTGGTCGCGCAGGCCCCGCCGAGGATCGCCATACCAATGCAGAGGGTAAAGGAAGCCAGGCGTCGTGTCATGACCCGCTCTCCTCGTATCTATGGTTGCCGATGCTCGGAATTGCCTGCATCTAGGGTGCCGTCGGGCTTGGCCATCGTTGTCAGAGCGTACGACCCGGTCACGAGCCGTCCGGCCGGAGGGCCTGGCCCCGGAATCCGTTGAGCGGAACTGGGAAACTCCCACTCGGCCGATGCCCCGGCCGTCCGCCATCGAACACAGCGAATCGAATGGATCCTCCTGCGCGGTCCCGAATTGTGCACAATTGGACACAAGTAGGGTCCTCGGCTACAGGGCCGATAGGGGAGGCGCGCCATGCTGCTGCAGGAGATGACCTGGCCGGAGATCAGCAACCTGTCGAGAAACTTGCCGGTGGTGATTCCGGTGGCGGCGCTGGAGCAGCACGGGCACCACATGCCGGTGTTCACCGACAGCCTGCTGTGCGGCGAGATCATCCGCCGCGCAGGAGGAGCGGGTGGGGGACCGGGTGCTGCTCGCGCCGCTCATGTGGCTGGGGAACTCCGACCACCACATCGATTTCGCCGGGAACGCTCTCCGCCCCGCCGCGCGTCTACCTCGACCTGCTCAACGGACTGGTCGAGAACTTCATCACGCACGGCTTCCGGCGGATCGTGTTCGTGAACGGCCACGGCGGAAACATCGTGCCCGGCCAGCAGGCGGTGTTCGAAGCTCGCCAGCGATACCGCGAGCGGAGCGACCTGCTGCTGCTGTTCGCGACGTACTGGCTGCTGGGCAGCCAGCCGCGCGAGGCGGTCCGTCGATCCGGCAGACGCAGATGGGCCACGCCTGCGAGTGGGAGACGTCGATGATCCTGCGGCTGGCGCCGGAGCTGGTCGCGAACCATGCGGCCGAGCCGGTCGAGCTTCGTGGACCGCTTCAGCCCGCGCACCGCGGCTGGATCACCAAGGACTCGCACGGCCCGGCCATATCGGCCACCCGCGGGAGGCGACGGCGGAAAAGGGGGAGCACCTCTTCGTCGACCTACGCGGCCGGCGTGAGACAAGCGTGCTACGAAAGAACGTCATCGCCTGGGACGGCAAGAGCTGGGAGATGCCGTAGCGGCTTCTCGCCGGTTCACGTCGGGCGGGGAGTAACGACGAGGGCGTTTGGCACCCCCCACCCGGGTAGCGACAGCGCCAGTGCGGGGAGCTTCGCCACGAGCTGTGTCGACGGACCTCCGTCGAGGTTGAGGGCATCCCAGCATCCCGAGCCGCCCTTGTCTGGCGCGGTGGCAAGGAAGCGGGCGAAGGCGGGAGCTTCGGCCTTCGTCGAAACGACGAGAACGACGACATTCCCCTCGGCACACACCGCCGTCCGCTCGGCGATCTGGGGCTTGAGCGCGGGACCTGTCCCCCGACGAGGAGACGGGGGATACCCTGGACGATGAGGCGATGGGCACGGTGGTCCTGGATGTCGGCACCGACCATGATGTGCCCCTTTGCCCATCAATCACGAGCGCGCCCCAGTTCCGCTGTTTGCTCAGGGCCATCACTCGACCCTCGTCGACAGCGAGGCCCATCGCCCGGCCTTCGGTGTCGAAGAAGCTCGCATTGATGG
>CAWHBD010000004.1:0-535279 GCA_963827505.1 uncultured Candidatus Rokubacteria bacterium
TTCATCTACGGCGAGCCCCAACCCGTGCCCTGATGCCCGGGCCTGGCGGCGACCGTCGTCGTCGGGACGACGCAAATCGGCGCGGAACGGCGCGGCCAGCAGGCGGGCCACCCGGCGAGATCCAGCCGGTAGACGGCCCAGCTCGCCGGTCGCCGATCGGATCGGCCGGGTCGGCCGACGCCCGCGCGTGGCTGGCTCTCCGCCAACCGGTTCTGGAAGTCGCGCACCTCGGAGCCCGCACCCTTCCGCGGGCTTGGCCCTTGCGGGCTTGCCGTCCCTACGCATCAAGGCCTCCTTGCCTCCCACCGGGGGTACGACTGGGCGGAGATCCACGACAGGCTAAGCGAAAGATGCCAGGGTGGGCAAGTGCGAGGCGGACACGGACCACGGCCGCTGCCGGCGGACGGATCACCTTGCGCGGTGTCAAGGACGGGCGCACACTCGCCGCACTCCGCAGGCGGCAGGAGGGAGAACGATGCCGTACAGAATCTCTCGGCTGGGCACCGTTGAGATTCGCAGCCTCGACCTCGACCGTGACCTCGACTACTACCTCAACGTCTTGGGGCTGCAGTTGACGGCCCGGGAAGGGAAGACCGCCTACCTCAAGGGCTGGGACGAACGCCACGCGTACTCGGTCGTGCTGACCGAGGCCGACCGGGCGGGGATGGTTCGGCTCGCCTTCCGGACGGTCGATCCAGAGGACCTCGACTACTATGAGGACGCCTGCGGCAATTCAGCGTCAAGTACGACGTGATTCCTGAGGAGTACTGCCGAGGTCGCGCCCTTCGCTTCACCGTGCCATCCGGCCATGTCGTCGAGCTCTACAACGAGATGGACTACACCGGCAATCTGCTGCCCACCGTCAACCCCGCGCCGTGGCCGGAGGGCCTCAAGGGGATCGCCCCACCCCGCCTCGATCACACGCTCGTGACCGCGCCCGACCCCCCGAAGGCCATCCAGTTCTTTCAAGAGGTCCTGGAGTTCCGCGTCAGCGAGATGCTCGTGAACCCCGAGGGAGTTCCCGTGGCCGCATGGCTCTGGCAACGGCCGGCGCCGCATGACATCGCCATCGTTCCAGGCCGAGCTGGAGGATTTCACCATGCCGCGTTCGTCGTGGATTCTGCCGAGGCCTTGTTCCGGGCGGCGGACATCCTGACGATGCACAAAGCCCGGATCGACTATGGGCCAGGCCGACATGGGATCACGCGAGGCACCACAATCTACTTCTTCGATCCGTCCGGCAACCGGCTCGAAGCCTTCGGCGGTTACACGGCTTATCAGATGGATCCAGATGTCGGGCGATCAAATGGACGACGGACCAAATGGGGCCTGCCGTCTTCTACTATTCGCAGGAACTCAACGAGACGTTCTTGAGCGTCTACACGTAAGTCGTGGCTGAGGACCAGGGCAGTGGAGGTAGCCGTGCGCCCCACGACGAATCGTACACTGTCAGGCTGAGCCCGCTCGGGGAGACCATCATGTGTCGTCCCGAGGAGACTGTGCTTGGGCGCGATCCTGCGAGCGGGGGCGAAGGTCGTCTTCGGTTGTCGGGGAGGCGGTTGTGGCAGCTGCAAGATGCGTGTGATCTCGGGCAGGGTAGAGCATGGCCGTTGCTCGGCCGCCGTTCTCACGGAGGAGGAGAAGGAGAAGGGCTCGTTCCTCTCATGTCAGGCTCGGCCGCTCAGCGATCTCACCGTCGCACTCACTGCGAGGAACAAGTATCGTCGACCGATGGCGGAGTGGCTGAGTGGCAAGGCTCACTGATATCACGGCTCCTGTGCTGGACTGACTGCCCTGCGTCAGAACTGTGTCAGAACCATCGGCTACCATCGGGCGCGATCGAGATCAGGCCGTCCGTCGAAAGTCGTGAGGCAGGCGTGGCGTCGCAATCCGCCGGGGCTTCTGAGACACCAGCGTGCCCAGCCCCGCGGCCAGGCAAGCTGACCGCCAGGACTTGTAAAACGACCGGAGGGGCCGCCCGGCCCAGTGAAAGACATACGGGCAGGCGCCAGGGGTCACCTTGCGTTGGGCACCCAGCAGAGCCCGTAGATCGGGAGTCATGACGAACGTCCTACCGCGGTCGTTCTTCGTCGTCCTGACCTCGAGCCGGACGGTACCAGCGGCAAAGTCGACCTGGGCCCAAGTCAGGGGGAGTACCTCGGAGCGGACCCGCCGGGTCTCCTGGCGGTGCTCCGACAACCGGCTGTGCGGGAAGGCCAATGGGCCTTGCTGGAATGCGTGCCGGCCTGGGACGGCAACGGAACGTGGGATGACTTCCTGGCCTGGTCCCACGCCCGGGACGGCCAGCAGCTGCTGATCGCCGTCAACTATGCAGGCCACCGGAGCCAGTGCTACGTGAGCCCGCTGTTTGCCGATCTGGCCGGCCGGCCGCACGGTTCGGCCCAACGACCTCATGAGCGCCGCCAGCTACGATCGCGACGGAAGCGACCTCGGGTCGCAGGGGCTCTATCTCGATTTGCCACCCTGGGGGTATCATATCTTCGACGTGAGCATCGTTTGACCAAGAACCCAGATGACGCTGGCGGTGATGAACATGGATTCTCTCAACAAGATGACGCTCGTGGTTCTCGTGCTGATCGCGATCATGCTCTCGGGTTGCGAGGACCTGGTGGTCCGCGACACGGCGAGCTTGCTGGCTCCCAGTTTTCAACGGTCTGAGTTGATTGGCCTTCTGGCGGGCGCGGGAACGACCTTCGCCGCCTTGCCCGATCTGATCGCGATGCTCAAGCGGCGGTCGAGCAAGGGCATGAACCCGAGGATGGCGGGCATCATGGGCGTCTTTCAAATAGGTTGGATCTACTACGGCTTGTTGATTGCGTCGCGACCGGTGGTCGCGTGGAACATGCTGGCCGTATTGATCAATTTTCTGAGCGTCGCGGCGTACCTTCGTTTCGCCGGCAGCGAACGGAATCCAGCTCAGCGGCCGACCTCGTAGGGTTCGCGCTCCGATCAAGGCTTTCGTATGCTTGGGCCCGCCCGCCTGCCACCGGACTCTGGTCCCAGCGGGTCGTCGCTGCCCTCCGGCCACGTTCGCTAGGCCCTTGGTCGGCGATCAACGCCGTCGAATACTTGGTTCTGATCATGACCAGAGGCTCGCTGGCCTCGCCTGTAGTGCGTGACGAATGGCGGTATGCGCGCTTGCGAGGTACGTGCGTCATCCCAGTGATGGGCGCGCCGGATCTGGACTTCGGGTCACTCCCGGGCTGGATGCGGCGGGCTCACTTTGTCGACCCAATCGTCCCGGAGCAATGGACACGCCTCGTCCGGACCCTGGAGAGCCCGTGTCAGGCACCACGGGTGCCGCTGATGGCCGAGCGCCCCCCGGAAGACTGGGAGCCGCGGCAGCGGCCTCGGGAGTTCGAGGCACTCCGGTCACGGCTGCTCGATCCAACCCGGAGGGAGCCGGTCGCGGTGACCGCGGCCCATCGGGGCGCCGGTGGCTACGGCAAGACGACCCTGGCTCGGGCGGTGTGCCACGACGACGAGATCCAGGACGCATTTCACGACGGGATCCTCTGGGTGACGCTCGGCGAGCAGCCCGGCGACCTTGGCACGAAGGTCGAGGATCTGATCGTCGCACTCTCGGGGGAGCCCTCGCAGCTCGGATCGCTCGAAGGGCGCAAGAACCGGCTGGCTGAGCTGCTGGCCGACCGGAGCCTGCTCCTCGTGATCGACGACGTCTGGAACCGTTGCCCACCTCGACCCCTTCCTCGTCGGCGGCGCACGCTGTGCGCGGCTGATCACGACGCGCAACAGCGACACACTTCCGAGCAGCGCCCAGGAGGTGGCTGTCGATGCGATGGGCGTCGACGAAGCGAGTCGCGCTGCTGCGCAGGGGGCTTCCCATCGGCCAGGATGCAGCTCTCGGCTCGCTGGCCGACCGGCTAGGCGAATGGCCGCTTCTGCTCAAGCTGGTGAACGGAGCGTTGCGCGACCGCATCGACCGCATGCGCGACACGCTCCCCGGGGCGCTTGATTACGTGGAGCGCGTCTTGGACAGGCGCGGCGACTCGAGCATCGTCCGCATGGCGGGCACCGTAGGTGGAGCAACGGCTTGCGTCAATGTCTCCACACGTGGACGGGCGATGCGCGTGTTTACCTGACTGTGAACGACGCAAGTAATTTGCGCGCCTGGTGCCACGCGGAAGCGGATTGCTGTGCGCTCGTCGAACCACCGCCGGCCTCCTCGACGGCGCTCCCGCGGACATTGCGGGCCGCCATCTGCGCCGCCAGGTCGCAGTAGGCGCGTCCCCTCCACGTCGGGCGGCCGTCAGAGGCATAGCGCATCACGAAAGTGGGTTGACGACCCTTTACCGATGAGAGCACTCTCATGGCTCCCTATGGCCCAAGAGATCGATGCCTTCCTCGCGGCGTACAAACCCAAATACATCTGCCTCCCCTGCCTCTGCGACGTGACGGCGCGCGAGCCCGCGGACGTCAAGCAGGCCGTCGATGCGCTGATTCTCGAAGGGCGGGCGGAGACGCAGGTTAGCGAGTGCCTGAATTGCAACGCCACAGCATTTGTCGTGCGGCGCCGCTGACCCGGTAGCAGAGCGAAGAGGCCCCCCTCACCACCGCCGCCTCACCGGCCGCCTGCTGGGCATCCCAAAGATGGCACGGTTTCCTGCCGTACCTACCCATGACCGTGTCGCGGTCTAGCATGCCGATTACAGGATGTCCGTGCACGGAGATCAAGCAATGAAAGAAGTGTGGCCCAGTATTCGCCGACGCCTTGCCGCCATCCTGCAAACCATCATCGTGGCTCCCATCTACTTTGCGGTACGGCTGTTCACTCTGTTCAGAACAAGGGGAAGGCCATGAAGGGCGCCAGCCGTCGACCTTCTCCTTCGTACACCCAGCCTGGCCGGTGAAACGGCTCTCGGATCTGCCTGGGGTGCATCGGGGTACTTCGGAAGCACGGCCCTCAGCGGTCAGACTTTCGCAGCGCGGCCGAGGCCGCCACCTGGCCCGCACGCCAGGGGGCCGCCTCCCACGCCGAGCCGCCGACGATGGAGTGCGCGACGCCGGTTACGTAGAACGTCGCGCGCCAGCGCCTGAAGCGGCCCGCGGCCGAGGGGCCGTGCCCGCGCTGTGTCCTCGCCTGCGATTCCGGATCACCGATGCGTCGGTCACCGATCCGCTCCGCCAGGCGGGCACGGCCAGCCTGGATCAGTTGCACGAGGACTTCACCCAGCTCGAAGCACTCGGTGTCCGACACGTCACCCTGGACTGGTACACCGACGATCTCGACCTGACGCGCGGATGTTCGCGACCATGGCCGAGAAGGTGTTCGACCTGGTCAGGGAGACCGTGAGGTCCTGAGCACGGAGGCGGGTGGGGACTACGGTGTGAGTCCCCGTTCCTCACTTCTTCTTGAGCGCGGCCTCGTATTCGTCGCTGCTGATCTCCCGGACTTCGGACGACTGCATCGTCACCACGCTGCCGGTCCGGTCGTCCTTGAATTTGACCGCGCCCGCCTGCCCCGCAGACCCTATCTTGGTGGTGTAGTAGGCAGTCCCCGTCCCTGGGTCGCGCACCATGTAGTAGGTGGTGCACCCCGCGACGACCAGCATCAAAAGACACAACGCGGCGCACGCCAACGCACGAGACATCATGGCTCCTCCTTCCGAGACTCCCGCCGGCCCCGAGTATATGTGACATCGGCGATCCTGAGCATAGGCCGCATAAAAGGCCTAGTTGACGGAACCGGCCATTGTCGGCACTCGTCGCTCCCCTCCCCGCGTCAGCGCGGGGCTCTCGCGGCCCGCCCGCGCGGCCAGCGCGACGAGGGCACCGGCCAGCGAGGTCAGCAGGAAGCGGCGGCGGTTCATGTCGGCATGGTGGGGCAGGCGCTGGTCAGGAGTCAACTCGAGTGTCGGGCGCCTGCTGCTGATCAGGCAGGCGCTGTCTAAGACGCCTTGCTATAGACGATCGGAAGACTCAGGTTTCTTCGCCGTCGCCGTTGAGCGACGGGCTAGGGGCTGTAGCGGCTGGGCGCTGTCGCAGGCCACGGAGGACGCGGAGCTTCTCTGCCAAGGATCAGTCGCGCGGCAGGCTGGCGAGGCGTTTGATCTGCTCCCCAAAGTCCTAGACAGATGGGGGCGTGAGTTCACCGCTCGTTGACGCCATCGCCCGGTAGTCGGCCGGGCTCCGCATGCCGAGCGCCGAGTGCGGCGCCAGGCGGTTGTAGTCGCCGATCCAGCCCGCGAGGTGGGCCAGCACGCTCTCCGCGTCCCGGAGTTCGTGGACGTTCACGTAGTCGCGTTTGAACGTGTGCACGAAGCCCTGTGCGAGCCCGTTGCTCTCCGGGCTGTACGCCGGCGTCGTGATCGGCACCAGGCCGAGCTCATGCGCGTAGAGCACCGAGGCCGTCGCGGTGTACTGCGGGCCGTTGTCACTGAGCCACTAATCGCCCGACGGCCGCACGGTCCGCAGCTCGATGTGCCCTCGCGCTAGAACGCGCCCCGAAGACCGACGGTGCCGGCGGCGCG
The DNA here is from genome assembly GCA_963827505.1 of uncultured Candidatus Rokubacteria bacterium. Lineage (GTDB taxonomy): Bacteria > Methylomirabilota > Methylomirabilia > Rokubacteriales > CSP1-6 > AR5. The sequence goes on from CAWHBD010000004.1 coordinate 6,513, forward strand.
CGTTCCGAATCCGATCGCATTGTTCGTATTGCCCGTCGTGTACGTCTGGCTGCCTTCGTTACCGCCCCAGGCGAACGAGAATTCTATGAGCGGTTTGCCACCGAGTCGGAACGTCAGGCCCCCGCCGACGCTGTACTTCATGTGGTCGAAGTCGAGGTCGCCGACGTCTTGCGCCACCTTTCCCCATTGCCCGAAGACGAAGAAGCCGAACGGATCGATCAGGCGCCGGTCGTAGCGCACGCCGTACGCGACCGTGTTGGGCGCTCGGAAGCGGTAGTTCCTGTAGCTCGCCAGCCAGTTTTCGTTGCTGATGTCGCCGCCGCCCAGTGTTGGCTGGAGATAGAACGGCACCGCGTTGTTGCCGGAGCGTGGCTCGCTGATGACCAGGTTCGCCTCGATGGTGAAGGTGCTCGAGCCGAGTAAGCTTCGCAAGTAAGGGAAGCTCGCCTGGGCGAAGGGCTGATCCTCGATGCCGTAGTGCACCGCCATCCGCGCTTTGACTCGATCGAACGTGAACGAGCCACCCGACAGCGTCTGGTAGGCCTCGTAGCTCACGCGGCCATCGCCGGAAAAGCCGTAGAGCACGTCGGGAGAGCGATAGCTCACGGCGATTCCGGGCACCATGTGCGTCGTGCTCGCCTTGATGCCCGGCGCCGTCGCCTGGGAGAAACGGCTGGTGAAGGTCGAGGACGGATCCGACGCGGCGAAGAGCGTGTTGAACTGCCCCGACAACGTCAGTCCCCGCCCCACGGGGAAGTCCGCCACGAGCGGCACCTCGGTCGAGGTCATCTCGTACAACGAGCGGTCGTGGCGCGAGCTGTCGTTGCCCAGGCCGAAGAACGGCATCTCGGGCAGGTCGAGATGCCGGACGGAGGCCGTGACCTGCGGCATCCGGTACGAGCCGACGTCGCGGATGCGGTACCAGTCGAACTGCATGTGGGACACCGCGCCGGCCGCCCAGAATCCTTCCACGGAGACGCGCCCCTCGACGCTCGTCGTGAGGCGGCTGTTCGGCGTCTCGGAGCGGTGCCACTCGTTGTTCAGCGTGAGGCCGAACGCGGCTCCGCTGTCGGGCACGATCTTGCCGATCGTCGGGTGCAGACCGTGACCGGTAAAGACATCGACGACGACGTCCTGAAGGGTCCCGAACTGGCGCTCGGCCATGCCCTGGAAGCCGCCCTCCTTGTAGTCTTCCTTGACGCGGCAGAAGTCGTAGGTCAGATCGCGATACTCCGTCAAGAGGTCGCTCACCAGCGGATTGTTGCTCCGCGGCACCGACGGCTTGGCGCAGAGGGAGAAACCCGATGGGTCGAGCGGTGCCGCACCGGGCGCCTGAGCCTGGCTCGCGCTGGGAACGGCGAGGACGACGAGCGCCCAGACGAGGACCGCGACCGCCGGCGGACGGCAGGCCGGCCGCCTAAGAATGGCGGTCCTCCAGTCCGACATGAAGAACCGCCAGCGCGGCGCGCATGAATTCCGCGACTTGTCGCTGCGTCGCAATGCCACGGGGATCGAGGGCGCGCGCGAGCTTCGGGTCGCGCAACGCCAGGAGCTGATGCACGTCGCGAACGTGCTCGAGCTGCAGCGATGAGGCCGGTCGATTCGGTCCGAATGCCGGGCGGAGCGGCGTAGGCGCCGGGGACAGGGAGACCGGAATCACGCGGTCGTCGGCCGACTCGCTCCGCCGCGGCGGTCCGTCGAAGTCGGGGCGGTCCATGCGTGGCGCCATGTCGATCAGGAGCTGCTGCATCGTCGGCGCTTTCTGCTCGCGCAGGTACGGCGCGTTGCGGTCGGAAGGGCCGATGAACTGTTGCGTGGCGGTGGCGGGGATCGACGCGTGCTCGAAGAGCGTATGCGACACACCCGGCGTCACGTAGGGGGACACGACGACCGCCCCGACGCGGACGCCGAGCCGATCGAAGTTGAAGCCGGCTATCCCCGAGCGGAAGCTGTCGCCGTACGGCAACGTCGGGGGCGGCACGTGGTCGAAGATCCCGCCGTGCTCGTCCCAGACGATCAGGAACAAGGTCGAACGCCACAGCTCGTCGGACGAGCGGATCGCCTCGTAGATGTTTCGGATGAAGAGATCGCCCGCGGGGACGAAGTTGTCGGGATGATGGTCGGCGGCCAGCGTGCCGTCGTCCTGATCCACGTACGGCGGCTCGATGAACGAATAGTCCGGCAGCCGGTTGTTCCGGCAGTCCTTCACGAAATCGTGGTAGAGCCCGAAGTAGGACGACGAGAGAAACGTCATGCCGATCGTCCCGCTCTGCACGTTGTAGTAGTAGATCTTGGCCGTCCGGCCGTGATTGCGGAGGCGACCGTAGATGCCGTGCTCCAGCTTCCGGTTGACGGACACTAACCACACCGGGCCGTTGTCGACCCGGCCGAAGGACGTCCCGAAGTGCGCAAAGGCGCGGTTGGGATTCGTCGAGCCCGGCACCGCGGAGAACCAGTTGTCGCACACGAGATAGTTCTTGGCCAGTGCGCGGATGAACGGCACACGGTCCGGGCTGAAGCATTTCATGATGTTGGCCGGGTTGCCGCCCGCTCGCGCATAGTTCGCGGCGAATCCCCGCATGTCCGGCCGAGGCGGCTGCGGGACCGTCTGTCCCGGATGGGCGAAGATCTGGTCGTTCACGCTCCAGAAATCGTGCGGCGGATCGATGCGGAGCTGGCCCTGGTACGCCGCACCGGCGGTCAGCGGGTGCACGTTGCCCCCGTCGTCGGCGTTGGTCCACTCGCCCTCATGGACACCGCGTAGGCCGGGAATCTCGCTCATCATCAGCCCGAACATGTGGTCGAACGATCGGTTCTCCATCATCAGCACGACGATGTGCTTGATGCGCGGATCCCCACCGACATCGTTCGCCCGCGCGGCGCGCGCCGACGCGGGCACCCCGACCGTGGACGCGGCAACTCCCCGCGCGACCATGGACAGCCACTCCCGTCGTCCGGTCATCTTCACCATGCTCAATGGCTCCTGTGGGCGCAAGGCCCGAGGTCGCGGCGCGCGAGCACGCAAGACGTCACCGAATGCGGCCAGTCCGCCGGCCGCCGTCGATGTCCGAGGCATCGTGGTCTCCCGGTAAGCGAAAGCTGCGTCGGCATACATCCACTTCGCTGATGGGTGGCATCATACTGCCGAGCCGTCGACGAGCGGACTTACTTTCGAGCGTGATCGCGCCGGGCAGGTCACGACAAGGACTAATGCAAAGGCTTCAAGAGTAGTTCGCTGGCGGCCGCGAATCACGCGGCGCACTGGGCGCGCCGCTTCGTGGACGGCTCATTGGAGTACCGGCAATTCGCCGATCTGGCCCGGCAGACGGCGTGGGAACGCCAACCCGACCGGAGTGCCGGCGTGGCCGGCAGGATCTATCTCCGGCTGCCTCTCGATGCCCGTCTCTGGCTGCGTCGCCTGGAGTTCGTCGCGCCCGACGCCGCTAAGTTGGCGGCGGCATTGACGTCGACCAGCGTGTCGTCGCCCTCCTGACCGTTCCAGGGGCGCGCCCGCGCTTCCTGGCGCCGACCCTCATCGCTTGCGGCGCTTCCCGTCCGACGTCCCGGCGCCTGCTTTCGCAGCCAGTCGATGGCGCCCGGTGTCGCATTCCACGCATCACCCAGGTCGACGACGCAGACCATCGCTTCCTCGCGGCTGCCCGGCGTATAGCCGGTCGGCTCCAGACCTGGAGGGTCGGCTTCTTCGGTGAGGAATTGCGGCACGTGGCGGTTGGCCCGCACCGCCGTGCGCAGCGCCTCGCGGGCGGCGGCGGTGTCGCCCTCGCGCTGGAAGAGGGCGAGGGCGCTGACCGTAGCACCACAGCGCGGATTCCTCGTCGAACCGACCGATCAGCATCAGCGCCTCGGCGGCGCGCCTTCATCCAGCAGCACGGAGAGGAGGGAGTAGCGGACCCCGGCCGAGATCCTCGAGACTCTGGGCGAGACCGACCCGGGCCCGCAGGTACCCCCGCGTGGCGAGGATGTCCCAGAAGCGGGCGGCGTGGCGCGTGAAGACGTCCGGGCCGAGCGCCCGTTCGCCGGCCACGCCCCAGAACAGTGCGGTGGGGCTGCGGCCCCGTAGGGCTGCCGTGTGGGACGGCTGCGAATCGTCCTTGCCGAGGGGTTCCTCGCATACTACGCGGAGGACGCCCGCAGGATCTCGACCTCCATAGCCTTGCGGCCCAGCGCCCGCTCGAGCTCGCGGATCTTGGCGTACGCCTCCCGCAAGTGGCTGGCCGGGACCACGTCCTCACTGGCCTGGACGGCGGTCGTCGCCCCGGCCTCCGCAAACCGCTTCCAATTGCGGATCACGCTCGGCGAGATGTCGAGCTCGCGGCTGAGCTCGGCCAGCGTCTTCTCGCCGGTGAGGATCCGCTGGACCGTCGTTCGCTTGAACTCCGTGTGAGCAGTCGAAACGGGGAGCACTCCAAGAGTGCCAGAACCCTACTAGCGCGCTCAGGCTGACCCTGCTACCGGGGGTCGAGCGACATCACCTTAACGAGGGTTGCCCGTTTCGAGGCCGGTGCGGCGACGCCGCACGGACGCAGGGACTGCTCGGTCAGCGCGATAGGACTTTCGTCCGATGGGGCGACGCCATCGCCCCTGCCCACCTTTTGCGTCCCGCGGAGATGCCCTACACTGAGCGGCGAAATCCCAACGAAAGGATGGCCCGATGTCGCCAATTCCGACGAGCGACCTCAGCCGACGCCAGTGCTGCGCCCGACTCGTCACCCTGCTCGGTGGGCTCGCCGCCGGAAGCTGTGCGACGGTGTCGCCGCAAGAGGAGCGGAGGATCGGCGGCAAGGAGGCCCGGGAGGTCGAGCGGACGATCGGCCTCGTGCGCGAGCCGCGGCTCGTCGAGTACATCGAGGCGATCGGCACGCGCCTCGCCGGGGCGGCGGGACGTCCGGACATATCCTGGCAGTGGGGCGTGGCCGACGACGCCGAGGTGAACGCCTTCGCCCTACCCGGCGGCTGGGTCTACGTCACCCGCGGGTTGCTGGCGCTGTCGAACCGCGAGGACGAGGTGGCGGGGGTGCTGGGCCACGAGATGGCCCACGTCATCGAGCGCCACGCCGTGAGCCAGATCGGACGGACGACCCCTCTCGCCATCCTCTTCGGGGTGCCGAGCGGCATCCTCGGCATGGTGAGCCCGAGCCTGGGCGGGATCGTGGGCGGCGCCGGCCGCGTCGTCTCCGGGCTCGCGCTCGCGCCGTACAGCCGTGAGCAGGAGCACGAGGCGGACCGCATTGGCATCGCGCTCTGCGCGCGCGCCGGATGGGACCCGAGAGCTCTGGCCGATTCGCTCGGCACGCTCGAACGCGCCGATGCCCAGGCGGGAAGCGCGTCCAAGCGGTCGAGCTTCTTCGCCACCCATCCCTCGACTCCGGACCGGACGGCGAGTATCGAGGCGGCAGCCCGCTCCCTGTCCTACACCCCCGCGCCAATCGCCGGCACCCGCGCGGCCCTCCTCGGCCGCCTCGAACGGCCTCGTGATCGGCAACAACGCCGCCAACGGCGTGTTCGCGGAGCGGCTCTTCCTCCACGGCGACTTCGACCTCGCTCTCGAGATGCCCGCCGGCTGGAAGACCGCCAACGGCCTCGAAGAGGCGGGCGCGGTGGCGCCTGGTGAAGCGGCCGTCGTGCTCTTCCAGCTCGTGGGCAGCGGTGAGGACCCCGTCGCCGGCGCCCGGGCCGATGGCGTGAGCGACGCTCTGATTCAGCGAATCCGCCGCCTCCAGATCTCCCAGCTGCCCGCCGCCGCGCTCGACGCCAGCACGCGCGATGGCATCCGCGTCGCACTCACGTGGATCGCGCACCGCCAGCAGATATTCCGGGTGACGGGCGCGTGCCGCGGTGACGACTGGAAGCGCTACCGCGGCGAGTTCGAGCGCACTGCCGGGAGCTGCCGCCCGCTCCGTCCGGAGGACCGTGCCCGGATCACCGAGAGCCGCCTCCGCATTCGCTCTGCGCGCGCCGGGGAGAGCATCGCCCAGGTCCTCGCCCGAGGCGGCGCCGCGTGGAATCCCGCGCAGGCCGCGGTGGCCAACGGCGTCGCGACCGAACGGCAGCTCGACCGCGACTGGCCGGTGAAGGTCGCCGTCACCGAGCGCTATCGGCCAGCGGACGGTGCGACGCCCAGCCCGCGGTAGCTTGCTTACGGCGACACGCCTGTGTGGACCAGTTGGCCCGGGCCCCTCGGCCATTTCGATCGCCATGAACGCTCCGCGCCTACGTCACCGGCCTCTGCCTGCCGGGCGAACGCAAAAGTGTGGAGCCCATGGCGGACCGCGTCAATCCCCGCCATGTCCGCTCTCGCCACCAGTCGATGCACCACTTTGTGGCGGACGCCCCCTGGGATGCCGCCGCCATGCTGCGCTTGGCACGCGACTGGGTGTCGGCGTCCATGGTCCGGCATGGCCTCGTGGCGGCGTGGATCGTGACGACACGGCCTTTCCCAAGAAGGGGGGCGCACTCGGTCGGCGTGGCCCGGCAGTACTGCGGGGCGCTGGGCAAACAGGACAATTGCCAAGTGGCAGTGAGCGTGTCGGTGGCGAACGACGCGGTGAGCCTGCTCGTGTGCTGGCGGGGTGGATCGCGATGGTCTACCGGATCATTGCCGAGGAGCGCGTACTCTCTCACGACGTCGGATGGGTGAGCTATCGCACCATGGTCCGATACCGTCTTATCCCGGCCTGTGGTAGGGAACGGGCAAGGGGGATTGGGAATGCGGGTGCTCGCGCGTACGCTCATCGTGGTCGTGATGCTCACCGGCTGCGCCAGCCTGGCCGTCACGCCGTGCGACACGGTCGCGGACCGCGACGGCAAGTACTTCGGCCGCTTCTTCCTGGGCGTGGCCACCATCGGCCTCTCGGAGGTGACCATCCAGCACGAGGAGATCCGTCAGGCGTACCAGGGCTCTCCGGGCTGCCCACCGCCGGCGGGAGTACGCGTCGTGTCGGCGTCGGCACCGAGCTCGACCGGCGGCGACTCCGTCGCGCTCGGTACCCTCGTCAACGTTGCGCCGTGGGCGATCGCCGTCTATCTGAACCAGGACCCTGACGCGCCCGGGGCGCCACCGCTGACCATCCTCTTCCCGAGAGGCGACCTCCGGCTTGCCTTCCGACCAGGACAGCACCGCCTGGTGGCGCGTCCGACCGGTGCGGCTCCCGGCGACCTGCCACGCGTCACCTGGAGCCGACAGATCGAGATCGACCCGCGCGTGCGGGGGTTCAGGCTCGAAATCAACCAGGCGGATTTCAGATGACCGCGGCGGCGCCGGCGTTCCAGCTGGAACGCCGGCGCGCCGAAACGCGAATACCTACCGTTGCCCCGGGCGAAAGCTGGCGGTCGCGCGCTCGAACGTCTCGCGGAACCGGTCCCAGTCGGCGCCGCGGCAGGCGCCGGTGACGCGGAAGACACGCTTGTGGTGCGCGATCTGTGCCGGGGGGCGGCGCGGGGGCGGGGGTGGGGGTGCCGAGAACGGTAGCAGTGTCGCGAGGGGGCTTGAGGAGCTCAGAGACGGCTGAAATCGGCACGGCCGACGAATACACGTTGAACCCGATCCGGTAGAGCTTCTCGGCGTCCAGGTGGTTCCGCCCGTCGAACAGGAAGGCCGGCCGTTCCATGCTGGCGTAGATGCGTTCCCAGTCGAGGTGAAGGTACTCGCCCCAGTCGGTCAGCAGCGCGATTGCGTGGGCGCCGCGCGCGGCCACGTAGGGGTCGGCCTCGAAGGACAGGCCAGCACCGGCGGTCGCCATCTCCCGCCGCGCACCATCGAGCGCCTGGGGATCGGTCGCGCAGACGTTCGCACGCTCGGCCAGCAGCTGCCGGCAGACCTGGATGGCGGGTGACGCTCGCGTGTCGCCAGCCCGGTTCTTCCGCTTCTGTGGAGGGTGGCGAGTACGGGGCCACGGCGATCGCGAGGCAGCTTGTGCAGTGGGGGAAATGTCCCGTAGGCTTGCTTTGTGAGGGTACGATTCAAAAGCTTGCCCGTGTCCTGGGGCGCGATCCACCCATGAACCAGGAATTTATGGCGACCTACAGCGTGACGGAGTTGATCGCTCAACTCCCAACCGCAGTCTGCGTGTGCGAAGCGCCGATTGGTATCATCCGCTTCTACAATCGACGGGCTGTGGGGTCGAGAGCCGGACCCGGCAGCGAACGAGCGTTTCTCCGGGGCGCCCCAGCTCTTGCACGTTGATGGAACTTCGCTCCCGCACGCTGAGACCGCCATGGCCGAAGTGCTCCGTGACGGCCAACCCCCTTCAGGGCGCCATCACTGACCCTTCGAACGGGACAGGGGGAAACACGTCCGACTGCCAAATCCCGTTGGGGCCATCACCGTCAGACTGTTATTGTCACTGCCGTCGCCGCTGCCTCTACCGCCCGCACAACATCGGCGCGTAGCAGGCGGCCAACGTTGAGACGCCCTGAGAGCCGGAAGCCACGCCTGCTGTCGATCGCGATGGGCTCCACGGCAATCTTCCCGTCCAGAAGCTTCCGGAGCATCTGGCGGGCCTGTGGCGTCTGCCGTGTCAGCACCGCCTGGACATCGGCGGTCCGCTCCTGGAGCTCGCGGACAACGTCGCGTAGTCCAACTCGCGGCACATCGTCGCCGCGGTGGTGAGGTGCTCGCGAGCCGGCTCGTGAGCGCTAGCGTTCCGGAGTAGCCTCGCGAGGCCGAGATGTGCATGAGCTAGCTCTGGGCGCATCCCGAGGTCTGTCGCCAGTTCCAGGCTCTGGCGCAAGTACCTGCCCACCTCGTCACGGTGGTCGGGCCCACGCATCGCGAGCGCCTCGGTTCGCAAGCGGAAGAGGGGACCTGGTAGGCCCACGCCTTAGGAGCGATCGCCGCGCACCTGTCGTGGACGTTTAGCGGATGGAGACTGTTCGCACGTGCCGGGCACGGACGAACGCGGCGACCTGCTTCATCTGACCGTCGGTCGCGAGGCCGACGCACCCCTGCGTCTTCACGAAACTGTCTACCAGGGGACCGAGCCAGCGCGTGGCCCGGGGCGGACCGTGAACGCCGATGGCGTCGCCGGTGTAGCCCGCCGCCGCCTGTCTCGCCGTCGGATAGCCGATCGGGATGAAGAGACCGTACTTTTCGGAGTCGCGGGGCACTCCGAGCTTGTAGGTGCCGAGTGGCAACCGCGCATCCCCTGCCCGGATCTTGCCTGGGCCGTTCCTTGCCAGCCGGACCTTGAACGACTCCACCTCGCGGCGTTCGTAGCAGAGCGTGACCCGGCGTTCGACGGACGTCACGACCAGATGAGCCTCCCGCGTCGTTCCGCATGGCCCCGCGCCGGCCGGCGCGGCGGCGTGCGGCAATAGGACGGCGACGGCGAGCGACCCGAGCCCGACGGCGGCTGCGCGGCCGGGACGCCGTCCGGTCATCGCCGACGGCTCTCACTTCGGGGCGGGAGGGACACGGCCCCGGGCACCCCGGCCAGGTGCTTGCGGACGCAGTCGTACTGCTCCCAGCCCTTCAGTGGCGCGTCGAGCTCTACGAGCCTCCACCTGGGATGGCCCCGGCGTGTCAGCCAGTCCATCCCGGTTACGATCTGGCGGGCGAGGCGGCCGATCGTTTCACACTCGGGGCCGCGAGACGCGAACGCGACCAGGACGGCCTTGACGGTCGCGGTCCTGACAGGCATCTTCTGCCAATTGTAGATGTTCGGCGGGATCTGGGTCTCGCCGTACACCTCGAAGACGCTCTTGTTCGTGATCGGGATGAGCGCGAGCCCGTCCGCCGACGTTAGCTGGTCGCTCAGGACCCGCACCGGATAGCCCGCGACGTAGACCACCGCGTCGATCCGGCCCGCCTTCAGCTGGGCCAACCCCTCGCCGAGGTCGACCGGCAGCGCCTCGGCCGGGACGATGCCGGCCAGCTGGAACAGCAAGCGAGCGGTGAGGTTGGTGCCGCTGCCCTCGTAGCCGATGGCGATCCGCTTCCCGGCCAGCTCGTCGAAGTCCCGGATGCCCGGGCGACCGATCACGTGGACTTCTTCGTTGAAGAGCGGGAACACCATCCGGAGGTTGCTCACGATACGCGCGATCGCAGGATCCGAGGACAGGGCAGCGATGAAATACAGGACGTCCGCCTGCACGATCCCGAGCTTGACGTCGCCCCCCTGGGAGACGGCGGAAATATTGTCGACCGACCCGCGCGACGGATGGACCCGCAACTCGATGCCGCCGCGCTTCGCCAGCCGCCTGAGGTCGTGCCCGAACTGGTAGTACGTGCCGCTTTCGCCGGCCGTGATCAGTCCCAGATCGGTGGCCGACGCGACGCCAACCGCGGAGACGCAGAACAGGATGAGCAGGGCGTGCGTGGCAGCTTGCCGCACAATGTCACCCCCCCGTCGGTCGGGAGGTGCAAACGCGCCGCCAGCAGGCGGCGCCAGATCGTCCGGCGGCGTCGGCCGGCCTATCCACGCCGCTATCCCGGCGACTACGAGGCCCCAGATGCCGTTCGAGGTCACCGAGGCAGAAGCGGCGGCAGGGGGCGAGGTGCGGGGCGGAGAACGGTCGTTCCGGCACCCCCTTTATGCTCGCTGGCAACCAGTGGCGAGGTCGCTACTGTGAAGCGAATTGCATATTGAGGAGTCGCAATGAGGCTCGGTCCGGATAGTCAGCGCGCGTCGTCAACATACTGAACGTTCGACCGACGCCCTAGCCTCCGCTCGCGCCGCTCTCAATCGGTCTGCGTGGACGAGGGCGCCGTGGGGCGTGCCGGCTCCGTCCTCATCCAGCGATTGGTCATCTTGCCCAGGTCCGTCTGCGGGATGGAGTCCACCAGTCGCTTCATCGCCTCGAGCGGCTGCGGTAGCGGCTTCTCGGCGACCTCGGGCAGTGGGACGGGAGGCTTCGCCGACTTCGCGGTGGGAGCAGTCGCGGCGGGTGGCGATGGAGGCGTCGCGGGTGCTGTCGCCGCTGCAGGAGGCGGCGTCGGCGCGACGGCGTGCGGCGGCATTGGGGCGGGTGGGGCTGGCGCCGCAACGGATGGATCTGGAGTCGGCCGCGGAGACAGCACGGTTCTCGGTGCCGGAGCCGTCGGCGTCGACGCTGGCTTGCTCGGAGCCGTAGCAGGCGGCAGAGACGGTGCGGCGTTCGGGACGCTCGCGGCGGGAGCCGAGGTCGATGGCGGTGACGGCGGCGCCGGCGGCACCTTACGCGGAGGAGGCGGTGGCGGTGTGCTCGGGAGGCTCGCAGCGGGTGCCGAGGACGCCGGCGAGGGTGGCGCTGCCGGCGTCGGGACCAGGGAGGTCGAGGCCGGTGGTGCATCGTCAGGCTCTCGCCTCCCAGCGGTGTCTTCGCGGTTTGCAGCCGTCGCCTCGCGGCTAGCAGCGTTCGTCTCTCGGCTCTGAGCATCCGGCTCGCGGTTGGCAGCGCTCGCCTCACGGCTCGCAGGGTCCGGCTCGCGGCCTGGCATGTTCGCCTCGCGGCTCGGGGCATTCGGCTCGCCGCTCGGGGCATTCGGCTCGCCGCTCGGTGAATCCGGCTCAGTGCTCGGAGCGTTCGGCTCAGTATTGGCAGCGCTCGCGGTGTCGCTCGGCGCGCTCGGAGGCACTACGGGCTGAGCGTCGCTCGGCGGGGACGTGCTGTTCACTGCAGGCGCATCGGGCGGCTCTGGGGCGAGCGCTCGCCGCCCGTCGCGCATGACTCCTGACAACGCCGCGACGAGCGCGAGGTCGAGCGCGACCAGCACCACGATAGCGACGAGGTAGGCCAGCGACCGTCCCCGGGGCTTTCGCTGCCCTCTGCCCGTGGCCCTTCGCCATTCGAGGAACTGCTCGAGCTGCTCCCGCTCCTCAACCGATCCCGCCCTCATCGCCATCGCCCTGCGCGCTCGGTCCCGCATGACCCGCGACTTTGCCGTCCGCATGGTACCTCCTGCCTGCTTTCAGCAGGCCAGCGACTCTGCATAGGTTGTCAAACGGAAAACGTGCGCTGGTCTGTGGTTGCCCGTAAGCTCCGCAGGCATTGCAGAATCTGCTTCCAGCCGGATTAGTGTGACGGCACGAAGAAGGGGAACCTGTACGACGAGATCCCTCGGACCTCGCCGCCGCGCTTCACCACGTCCGCATCGTCGGCTGAACACCGGCGCGACGTCGATGTCGAACCAGGCGAGGCCGAGTGGACGCTTGACGTGCTGGAGTCGCTCTGTTCGACTTCTACTTCGTCCGCCCGGAACGTCTGGCCGCCCGGAAGGTGGAGATCAACAAGCTCATCGAGGCCAGGAAGCAGCCGCTCAACCAGGATCTTCGCGCCGAGGTCACTTCAGGGCTCGGACGGACGGACTCTACCGGATAGCTGCCCCGATCTTCGCGTCGTAGGTGCACGTCGTGACGGAAGAGCCGAGCGTTCCCTTGTTGCGTACGGACATTTCGTAGCGCCCCTCGCCGATCGCCCTCACGTTCTCGGTCTCTATGGGTTGGTCGCCCTTCCTGCGCGCTGCCTCGAGGCAGGCGGCACGAGCGGAATCAACGGTCCCGGCCCCCATCCGCCCACCGCATCCACCCGCAACCAAAAGCACTAGTCCGAGCGCGGCCATCCTGCGCATCCGCATGCGGTGCCTCCTGTAGGTCCGGTGGGGGGTGCACGAGCCCAGGCCCCGAGCCTCTATTTGCTCACGTGCACAGGGCGTGCCTTCGAAATCGACGCCGGTTCTGCTTCCTCCCGTGTCCAGTACCGCACGCCGAGCGCGTCCGATGTCCGGACGACCGCACGGATCTCCCCTTCCAGCCGGCCGTCTGCTTCGGTGGACGCGATCCACAGCGGCTGGCCGAACGGCGAATCGCGCAGGCGCTCGACGATTCAGGGCGCCAGCGGCCCCGTTCACGGGGGCCTCACGGTGATGGGCACCGCCACGTGGTTGTTGGCCTCGTTGGACTCTTCGACGGCGTTGACCTCGTCCACGATGAACAGCAGGTGATAGGACCCGGCCGCGACGCTGGCCGGGATCACGGTCGGGACCAGATCGTGCTGCACCGAGGCACCCGCCCCCAGTGGGGGCAATGGCTTGTCCCGGAGCACGAGCGCGTCCGGCGACTTCTTGGCCGCGTCCTTCGAGAGGTAGATCGTGACCTGGGAGGCCGGCGCGGCGCCGGCGCCGCGGTTGTCGACCTTCAGGACGATCGTGACCGCCGCGCCCGCCTGCACGGTGGTGGGCGTGACGAAGACGATCGGCGCGAGGTCGGGCTGGTCGGCGGCCAGCGCGCCGTTGACGGAGACCAGGAGCGCGCCGCCCAGCGCCATGGTGTGGAGCGCCCACACGACGACGCGAAACAGCGTCACGTCCGTACCTCCGAGATGGATAACGAGGATCTCCCGAGTCTTTGTATACGCGCTCAGCCGCGGACCTTTGTCGTCGGGTCACCGTCCGCCAAAACCACGGAGGCATGGCCCGTGAACGTCATGTACACTTCTAAGTTATGTCATTTCAACCGGCGAACTTCACAGATGTCCGGAGATCCGGGCCCCCCACCACCAGCAACGGGTCAGAGTGGAGCGTTCCGATTTCTACTCAGCCGGCTGACGAGTGGCTCAAGTTTCTCAAGAAGGAGGCGGGCGAGGACTCCTCGGTGGGCGTGCAGTGGGCCGTGAACGTTCAGGAGGATCAGTTGCGGTTCACGAGCACTCCTGACAACGTGCCGGGCAGTCTTGAATCCGTCGACCGCTGGATCGCTGGGGCCAATGACCAGTATCGCAATTGGCTGAACGAGTCCCGCCGGAAGGGCAACGAGCGGCGACGCGATGAGCAGACCGAAGCCCACCGAGTTCACGGACTCAACGAACGCTTCAAGAACCTGTAGTCGCAAGCGCCGCCCCGCTGGATCTGATTACTGTCCACGATTGACCTCGATCAAACGAGAAGCCACGGCTCTGGCGGTGGCGATCAAGAACCTTGAGGCGCACGACGTGAACGTGCGGATCCTGGGTGCCGTCGCCCTCATCCACGCGCGCACGACCTGCGCGAAGCCCGACGGGCAGCCGGGCGCCGGCCGCTACACCTACGTCTGGGCCCGCCGCGGTAGCCGGTGGCTGGCCGTCTCGGCCCACGACACGTGCTGCTGAAGCTGTGCTGACGGCGTCAGCGCTCGCCCACGACAAAGTGCAGGCCGGCCAGCTTGAGGCGCAGGGCGTCGCGCTCGGGCGGGGTGACGGCCCCGGGGTGTGCCGTCGTCAGCTCCAGCGCGGCTTGCAGATGCGTGATGGCCTCGAGGTTGGCGCCCATCGCCACGGCGCCGTCGGCAGCGGTTTTCAGATAAGGCAGAGCGGCTACCGGCCGGTCGCTGCGGACCCAGTGGTGGGCGAGCTGATCGCAGACCTCCTCGGTTCGGCCCCGATAGAGCGACTCGAACGTCTCGGCGGCGCGGCGGTGGCGGCTCTTGCGGTCGGCCTGGAGCAGCGCGCCGTAGGCGACCTCCTGGGTGAGGACGTGGTGGAAGCCAACCCCGGCGATGCCGCCGCCGGCCTGCCGGTCGAGAAGCCCGCGGCTCTCGAGCTGGGCCAAGTCCTCGTCGAACCGCTCGTCCGGTGTCAGCGCCCGGAGATGGGCCAGGGGGAAGCGCTTGCCGAGCACGGCGGCGTCGGCGATCAGCTCGCGCGCGGCCGGGGGCAGTCGATCGATGCGCGCCGCGATCAGGGCGTGCAGGCTGGGGGGAACGACAGCGGTGGCCTCCGCGTCCAAATCGTAGGCGCCGTCGGTCAGCCGCAGATCGCCACGCTCCCGGAGTGCGCGGATCAGCTCCTCGACGTAGAAGGGATTGCCCTCCGCCCGCTCGGCCACGGCCCGGTGCAGGGACTCGCGGGCCGGGTAGGGATCCAGCTGGGCGTCCACAAGTGCCCCGATGTCCGCCGCCCCCAGTGACTGGAGCCGGACCTCGCGCACGCCGGCCACCTCGAGCCGGGTGCCGGCGACGGGGAGTCGTGACGTCATGAGCAGGAGCAGCGGGAGCTCGCGCGCGGCAGTGGCCAGCCGTCGGCACAGGTCCTCGGAGGACGGGTCGAGCCAGTGGACGTCCTCGATCAGCAGCAGGCGCGGCGTGCGCTGGCACTCGGCGGCGACCCACGCCAGCACCGCGTCCTGTACGCGGTCACGGCGCCCGTCGGCCGGCGCGTCCCTGAGCATGGCGAGGGTCTCGCAGGACGTGCCGAGGATTGGCAGGACGTCCGGTACGAACGACGCGAGCTCGGGCGAGAGGTCCCACAGGCGACGGTGCAGCGCCTCGCGCGCGGTCGCGAGGTCGTCGTCCGGAGCGAGCGCGGCCAGCTGGCGCAGGAGCGGGCGGAAGGCGAAGTAGGCGGCCCCCCGGGCATACGCCTGGGCCGCGCCCTCTGTCGGTTCGGGCAGGCCGAGGTGGTGCCGGAGCTCGAAGGCCAGCCGGGACTTGCCGATGCCGGGCTCGCCCACCAGGCAGATGGCCTCGCCGCCTCCGCCGCTGGCGCGCTCCCAGGCCTCGCCGAGCCGCCCGAGCTCGGCCTCGCGCCCGCGGAAGGGCGACACGCCCCGGCGCAGCGAGGCCTGCAGGCGTGACACCACCGTGCCCTCGCCCTCGAGGGCGACCGCCTCGACGGGCTCGGGGACGCCGCGCAGGCGGAGGGCCCCGAGCGGCCTGACCCGGAAGTAGCCCTCCACCAGCCGGTGTGTCGCCGGCGCGAGCAGGATCGAGCCCGGGTCGGCGGCCTGCTGCATGCGGGCGGCCAGGTTCGTCGTCAGCCCCTGCGCGGTGTAGTCCATGCGCAGGTCGTCGCCGATCGCGCCGACGATGACCGGCCCGCTGTTCAGGCCGAGCCGGACCTGGATGCCGAAGCCCCGGTCGCGTCGCAGGCGCGCCGCCTGCTCCGCGAAGCCTCGCTGGATCTCCAGCGCCGCGTGGCAGGCGCGGCGGGCGTGATCCTCGTGCGCGATCGGCGCGCCGAAGAGCGCCATGATCCCGTCGCCGGTGAACTGGTTGACGGTGCCCTCCCAGCGGTGGACGGCGTCGAGCATGATCTCGAACGCGCCGTCCATCACCGCGTGGAACTCCTCGGGATCGAGCGCCCCGGCCAGCTCCGTCGAGCCCTGCACGTCCACGAACAGAACGGTCACTTCCTTGCGCTCGCCCCGGAGCGCCCGCCCCTCGGTCAGGATGCGCTCGGCGAGGTGGCGCGGCGTGTAGGCGGCGGTCGTACGCGCGACAGCCGGGGCGACGGGGGTGGGCGGCGCGGACGCGGTGGCGCCAAGCGGCGTGCCGCAGGCGTCGCAGAATCGCGCCTGCGGGCGCTGGCCCTTGCCGCAGGCCGGGCATCGCGCCTCGACGGCGGCGCCGCAACCGTCACAGAAGCGGGCCCCCGGGCGGAGGTCCTGGCCGCAGGCGGGACAGCTCACGTCGGAGAGGCGACGCTCACTCGTCGCGCAGCGCCGTGTTGGCCAGGGTCGTGAAGATCGTGTTGAACATGCAGAATGCCGCGAAGCCGATCATCTCGCGGACGTCGTCGGGCGTGAGGCCCTGGGCCCCCATCTCGCGGAAGTCCTTCGGCTGGACGTCCATAGCGTTGAGCGCGAAGCGCAGCACGTTCCGCACGAAGGCCTGCTCCCGCTCCGGGAGCGGCAGGGAGATAGGGTTGGCACAGATGCCATCCAGCGCGACCTCGTCGAAGCCGAGGGCGAGCAGGCCCTTGCGCGAGGAGCCGAAGCAACCGGTGCACCGCCGGGCGTGGGCCACCAGCATGAACGCGAACATCCGGGCCTCCCAGGAGAACCTCGAGCGCCCGGAGACCTGGTTGAACAGATTCGCTTCGGCGGTCACCTGAGCCTCGAGGAGCCAGGGGGTGGACACGTAGGCGAGCCGGCTCGCGGGTATCGTCGGGATTCCCCGCAGCCGCTTCAGCTCGTCCAGCCAGTGGCGCGCCGCGGGCGGGATATCCTCATCCTTCGGAAGCTCGAAGAAGGCCATCAATCCTCTTGCAGCCCGGTGTTGGCCACCGTGGTGAAGATCGTGTTCATGACAGCCCAGGCCGCGAACCCGGCGATGTCCCGGACGTCGTCCGCGGACAGGCCCTGAGCCTGCATCTCGTGGAAATCCTTGGGCTGTAGCTCGCTGGGATCGGTGGCTATGCGCAGAACGTATTTCACGAAGGCGCGCTCGCGCTCGGGCAGGGGGAGTACGGCCGGATTGGCGCAGAAGCCGTCGAGCGCCGGCTCGTCGAAGCCGAGGGAGGTGAGCTGGATGCGCGAGGCGCCGAAGCAGCCGTCACACCGCCGGGCGTGGGCGACCAGCATGAAGGCAACCCACCGGGCCTCCCCGGAGAACGCCGCCGCGCCCTGCAACTTGCCCGGCCGGTTCTCGGCCGTGACTCGGGCCTCCTTCGAACGGCAGAGTAGGGAACACGTTTGACGACCGAATCCCGTTGGGGCCACCACCGTCAGACTGTTCGCTTCATCCGCTGCCGTCACCGCCTCTATCGCCCTCAGCACGTCAGCTCGTAGCAGACGGCCGATGTTTAGCCGCCCGGACAGCCGGAAGCCGCACCGCCCGTCCACGGTGACGGGCTCTACGGCGATCTTGCCATCCAGCAGCTTCTACAGTATCTGCCGGGCCTGCGGCGTCTGCCGGTTCAGCCCTCACATCCGCTGCCCGCCCCTGAACCTCGAGCATGACCGTCGCGTAGTCGAACGCGTGCGTACCGCAAGCTTCCTCCAGGGCCTCGTACTCCGCCGTCACTTCCCGCTTCCGCTCCTCATCGACCTTCATCTGGGCGACCACCGACTCAAGGGCCAAGGGCAACCGCCTCCCGTCCGGGGAACTCAGCGGTTGACTGTCGGCTCCTGGCCCTGGACCGGATTCAGCCCGATCCCCAGGTCGTCGCCCTCTTCTGGCGGTGGCGTTGATTTCCAGCGTACAGTGGTGCGCGTCGTGCACTACGAATCTAACGCGCGTCTTTCGAGGATCCTCGACTCCTTGCTCGGGCGATGAACCCGATAATCGAGGTCGGACAGAACGCATGGCGTCGGGTCCACGCCGACGACAGCGGGGTGCTCGTCGATGCTGCGGACTACTACCACGCCGTGTACTGGGCGGCCAGCCGTGCGAAAAGCCATGTGCTGATGTCGGGCTGGCAGTTTGACAGCGGTGTCCCGCTGCTGCGCGGCACCGACGTGCCGCCCGACGCCGACGTGCGCTTTCTGAAGTTCCTTGACGGCCTTTGCCGTCGACGACCCGAGCTCCGCGTCTACTTGATCGCCTGGGACTTCCACCTGATCTTGGCCGGTGAGCGCGAGTGGCTGCAGCGCATGATCTTCCACTGGATGACGAGTCCGAACCTCCGCTTCCGCTTCGACGATCATCCCGGCGTGGGCGGCTCTCATCACCAGAAGTTCGTGGTGGTCGACGGGGGCCTCGCTTTTCTGGGCGGTATGGACGTCTGCGAGGCGCGGTGGGACGACCGTCGCCATCTCGCCGACAACCGGCTGCGGCTTAGTCGCGGGCGTCCGCAGAAGCCCTACCACGACGTGCAGGCGTGGCTGGCTGGCCGGGAGACGGCGCGCGCGCTCGAGGATCTCTTCAGCGAGCGGTGGCGGCGCGCCGGTGGCCCTCCGCTCGAGCTGAGATCGACCGAGCGTCCCGAGGTGCCGATGCGGGGCTCGCTGCCGATGGGGGGGACGACGGTGGCGCTCAGCCGGACCGACCCACGGCCTGACGGCAACACCGTTCGCGAGGTGGAGCGCCTCTTCGAGGACGCCATCACCGCCGCTGATCGCCTCATCTACATCGAGACGCAGTATCTCAGCAGCCGGCGGATTCGGGAGGCGCTTGTACGGCGCATGCGTGCGCCAGGCAGGCCCCAGCCCGAGATCGTCATCATCGTGAACGAGCAGGCCGAGGCACTGAAGGAAGAGCTGGCCGTCGGGCTGCGACAAGCCAGGAACCTCGAAGTGCTGCGGGACATCGCGTCAACGACCGGCTGTCCGCTGGGTTGTTACATCTCGCTGTGCGACGGCACGCACGCGACCTTTCGCGCGACCTACATCCACTCCAAGGTCATGATCGTCGACGACAGGTTCTTCACCATCGGATCCGCCAACCTCACGAATCGCAGCATGGGCGTCGACAGCGAGCTGCACGTCGCGTGGGAGCACGAGGGAGAGGACGGCTGGCTCGTCGATGCCATCCGCAACGTGCGGGTGAGTCTCCTCGCCGAGCACTCCGGGCTCTCGGCAGCGGACGCGGCCGGCCTCAAGGCCATGGATGGACTCGTCGCCCGGCTCGACGCCCTCGCGGGCCGCGCTGGGGCTCGGCTGCAGCGCCACGGCGCGCCGACCGCGACGCAGGAGGCGGCCATGCAGGTCGTCGATCCCGACGATCTGCCGTTCGATCCAGAGACAACGGCGGCCGACGAGGAGGCGGGCAGACTCGATCCGAGCGATGAGCATAGTGGACGCGGCCGTCTGCCGATCTCGGCGGCGGCGGTCGGTGGCGTCGGCGCGATTGCCCTCGCTGGGCTGCTCGCGCGCTACATCCGGCGCCTGCGACGCTGACCACCGGGGGCCCGCCCCTGGGCGCGTTGAGCATCTTCTCCGCTTCGTTTTGGTCGCCGGCCTGCAGGTGCTGGCGCACGCGATAGCATCCCCTGATCGAGTCCGGCCGCTTCCCCGACGCCGCGGCGTGACCTCCCTCGGCGCTGCGGCAAATCACCTGGATCGTCTGCCCCTAGATGTAGCCGGGGTCGCGCAAGGCCATGCCGAAGACCGATTCCCGCCCGGGACAAGCGCCCCAGCTCAGGAATCCAACGCGCGGCACCTTCCGCATCTGTTGCACGCCCGCGACAAGAGGCCTGGCGACAGCACCGGCCGACGCGGTCAGCAAGAAGCGGCGGCGGTCCATCATTCAATCACCTGATCCGCCCGGGCCAGTAGCGACGGCGGGATCGTCAAGCCGAGCGCGTTGGCGGTCTTGAGGTTGATCACCAGTTCGAACTTGGTCGGCTGCTCGACCGGAAGGTCGGCCGGCTTGGCGCCTTTCAGGATCTTGTCCACGTACTCGGCAGCTCGCCGGTATATCTGCCGTCGATCCGTGCCGTAGGACATCAACCCGCCTGCCTGAGCGTAATCTCTGTACGTGTAGACCGCGGGCAGACGGAGCTTCGCCGCAAGATCGGAGATCTGTCGGCGGAGGTTGTACATCATCGGGTCCTCGAGCACGAGCATGCCACCGGCACCAGCCTTGACCGCGGCCCCGAACTGGCCTGACACTTGGTCGGGTGTTCTCGCTTCGAGGACCTCGAGACGTATGCGCTCAGCCTCGGCGGCCGTCTTGACCTCCTTGAGGGCTAGCCGCGTGAAGGGAGTGTCGGGGTTCATCAGCACCGCGACCACCTGTTTGCCCGGGATGAGCTCCAGGAGGAGTTCCAGGCGCTTGCCTCCGATCTCTGTAAGGCCACTCAGACCTGTAGCATTTCCGCCCGGCCGGGCGAGGCTCGCGACCACGCCTGCGCCCACAGGGTCGCCGACGGTCGTAAAGACGATAGGGATGGTCGTGGTGGCCGCCTTCGCCGCCTGCGCCGTGAGCGTTCCGAATCCCGCAATCAGCACGTCGGGTCTGGCTCGAACGAGTTCCATGGCTAACCGTGGCAGCCGCTCGGGACGCCCGTCCGCGGAAACGTACTCGAAGGTCATGTTCCTGCCCTCGCTGTAGCTCAACTCTCGGAGCCGTTCCACCAGCACGTTCATCGAGGAGGTGTCCTCTCCGGGAGTGAGCGCGAGGAAGCTGATCCGGTACACCTTCCCCGCCTGCTGCGCCTCGGCGGCGAGCGACGCGCCGAACGCACCGGCCAGCGAGGTCAGCAGGAAGCGGCGACGGTCCATGCCCGGACGTTAGGGGCGAGGGACGGGGCAGGTCAAGCGCAGGCCCAAGCGGTCGCGCTCAACGGAGTTCGGCGCTGAAAGGCAACGCGTGCCGAAAGCGCGGACGCGCCAAGCCTAGCGCGGCAGGGGAGGCGCCGGGGGCGGCGATGCTGCCGGCACCCAAACCCACTGCCATGGCTGATACACGCCGTCACCGTAGAGCACGTATCGACCACTGGCGTAGACGACCTCACGCTGGACAGCGACTGGGGCTCGCGCGTAGCTCGGCGCTTGTCTGTAGCTCGTCGGGGGCGTCACATACGCTAGCGGAGCGGAGTAAGTCGGGGGCGCTGAGTACATAGGCGGCGCGGAATAAGGCGGCGCGGAGTAGTAGGTAGGCGGCGCGGAATACGCTGGCGGTGCGTACACCACCGGCGGTTGTTCTGCGACTGCTGCGGCCGCGGCGGACAACGCCAAGATTGGCGCCGTTACAATGGCGACGGCGCCGAGGGCCAGGCCGCCGACGACTGCACCAGGCCACCAGCCGCCATGGCCGCCGCGGTGGCCGCCACGCCAGTTTCCGCCAGCCGATGCAGGGCTCGGGAGTATCGCCACAAACAATATGAGAGAGACCGTAAGTAGCACGATCGCTCGCTTCATACACGCCCTCCCAGGACGCAGAGCATACCAAAGACGGCTCGTTTGCCACGTCTAATCACGACGGGACCACGGGGCACAGTTGGCCGACAGAGGCGCCACTACTCGATCACCTGATCTGCCCGCGCCAGCAGCGACGGAGGGATCGTGAGGCCGAGGGCCTTGGCGGCGTTAAGGTTGATGACTAGTTCGAACTTGGTTGGTTTCAACTGGAATCTCGGCCGGCCTGACGCCCTCCAAGAGCCAGCCCTTGAATGCCCAGGCGGAATCAGCGGTCTCCATCGCCGGCATAGTCGCTCCGTTTGACTGGGACAACCGCTCGGCGGTGTGATCGGCTAACGTTGGGTGGCTAGCACATCCCACTGGGAGGCGCTTATGGATCCCATCGTGATCAGACAGGTCAAAGAAATCATCCTCGTCAGCGACGACGTCCACGCGAGCCGTCGGCTCTACCGCGAGATGCTCGGGCTCGCCATGCCCGCCACGCCGGACCGGCTGAACCTCGCGCGCGTCGGATCGCAGTACCTGGGCACGGCCCAGGCGGGGGTGATGGTGCACCCGGGGTTTACCGGCCGTCTCCACCTCGGTCTTGAGATCGACACCGCCGACTTCGAACGCGCCGCCGTCGACCACCTGCGGCGGCAGGGCATCAACGTCACCATCCGTCCCCAGCAGCCGGGATACATGGACACCCCTGAGAGCGTGGGTGCCTACTTCCTGGATCCCGACGCGAACCTGATCGAGCTCTGGGCTCCGCGGCCCACCGCGGCGCCCAAGCGCTGAGAAGCGATGCATCCGAACACGGCCCTCGTGCTCCAGTTCTACGAGGCGCGTGCGTCGGCCGAGCGCAAGCGAAAGGTGGGGGGACAACGAAGAAGTCGACGGCAAGCCCTTCTCGGCCCACTGTGCCACGGCGGCGAGCGGCACGGCGAGGGCACCGGCCAGGAGGTCAGCAGGAAGCGGCGACGGGTTATGGCGGGTTTGGTTCAGCAGGTCCCCGACCAGCTTGCGGCTTGTCGTCATCCTCGACGACCAGAATCAGCTCATTCGCCAACGCGCACCGGCAGTGTGAATGTGAACGTCGAGCCCACTCCCACCCGGCTCACGACCCAGATTCTCCCCCCATGGAGTTCGATGAACTTGCGGGCCAAGGCAAGCCCAAGACCTGTCCCCTCCGCCTTCTTCTCCGCCGCCCCCACTTGCCGGAACTCCTCGAAGATTGCCTCCTGATCCTCAGGAGCGATGCCGACCCCGGTGTCGGCAACCGTCACCTCGACAACGCCGTCAGCGGGCAGCGCCCGAACCCCGATCCGACCGCCCTCGGGTGTGAACTTGATGGCATTCGACAGCAGGTTAAGGAGCACTTGCTTGACCTTGCGCTCATCACCCCGGATCTCGCCAAGGCGTGAGTCAATTGATTGCTCTAGCATGATGCTTCGGCGCAATGCCCGTTCTCGCACGAGAACCAGGGCATTGTCGATGGCGTGGGGCAAATGGAAGTCAGCCAACTCAAGCTCCATGCGGCCGGCCTCGATCTTCGAGAGATCGAGGATGTCGTTGATCAGCGACAGCAGGTGCTGCCCGGAGGCGTGGATGTCCTTCAAGTACTCGTCCTGCTTCTCGTTCAGCTCACCAAACATTCGATCGGTCAAGACCTCGGAGAACCCGATGACGGCGTTCAACGGTGTCCGCAGCTCGTGGGACATGTTGGCGAGGAACTCGGACTTGTGCTGACTGGCGGCTTCGATCTGTCGGCTCTTGTCTTCGATCTCCTGGAAGAGCCGAGCATTTTGGACCGCGATGACGGCCTGGTCGGCAAAGGTCTGAAGCAGCTCGATCTGCCTCTTCGAGAATGCTCCAGCCTCGGCCCCCGTGACCACGACCGCGCCGATCGGCTTCTGTTCTAGCAACATCGGCACTGCGAGGACGCTCAAGTAGTCGGCAGCATGGGCGAGGGACTGGAGCCTGTATTCTTGATCCTCACGGATGTCGGGAATGTAGACGAGGGCCCGGCTCAGAACTGCGCGGGCAGTACCGCCGCCCTGGCTCGGAGGCATCGGGTAACTCTCCCGAACGACCTGGACGGCTTCCGGCCTCAGACTGTGGGCCGCCGCGATGTGAATGAGCTCACCGTCGAACCTGTAGACCCAACCGGTCGTTGCCCGGCACAGCTCCAGTGCCTTGGCCGCGATGGCATCGAAAACCGGCTGGATATCGGTCTGGAAGCTGCTGATGACTCGGAGGATTTCGCTGGTGGCCGTCTGACGCTCAAGCGCCTCGGTCAGATCACGGTTGCGCGACTCCAGCTCGTTAAACATACGCACGTTCTCGATCGCGATTACCGCCTGATCAGCGAAGGTCTGGAGCACCTCGATCTGCGGAGGCGAGAAAGGGCCGACGACGTCCCGCGCCAGGCTGATGACCCCGACCGCCTCCTGCTCGCGCAGCAGTGGCACGGCCAGTAGGCTCCGGACTCCCCTTTGCCAAGCTGTCGAGGCAGCGAACTCGGTGGCCGCCTGAAGGTCAGGAACGTGAACGACGCTCCGGTCCAGCAAGGCTTGGTCCGGCGGGTAGTCCCGCCCGGGGCGCCGCGGGAACGCCTGTCCAACCCGGTCAACTACGTCCACGCTCATATTGTGATGGCCGGCAACATGAAGCCTCTCGCCGTCAAACCGGAGGACGAGTGCGCGGATTCCACCACACAGGGTAACCGCGTTCCGCGCGATGGCGTCGAAGACCGGCTGGACGTCCGTGGGCGAGCTGCTTATCACGCGCAGGATCTCACTCGTTGCCGTTTGCCGAGTCAGCGCCTCGGTTAGGTCGCGATTACGAGACTCCAGCTCCGTGAAGAGCCGGACGTTCTCTATGGCAATGACGGCCTGGTCCGCGAAGGTCTGGAGTAGCGCGACCTGCTTGTCCGTAAATGGCTCAACTGCGAGGCGCCGGAGCTGGATCGTGCCGATGGCCTCCCCCTCGCGCAACAGCGGAGCGGCCAGGATTGTCCGAGGACCAATATCGCCGGCGAAGGCGCTGCTTTCAGGAAACACTTCCGCCTCAGCCTGGACGTCAGGCGCGTGTATCGCTCGTCGCTCCAGCACTGAGCGTCCTCCGACGGTCCCGCGCACGACCGGAACCAGCAGTCCAATGGGGGCACGAAGTGGGCCGTGGTGAGCGGCCAGCGTCAGCGTCTCGCCGTCGCGCCGAAACAGTACTGCGTCGTGGGCTCCGCAGAAGCGCGCAGCACTTTTGACTACCGTGTCAAGCACGGGCTGGAGATCCGTCGGCGAGCTGCTTATGACTTTGAGAATCTCGCTCGTCGCAGTCTGCTGTTCTAGCGCCTCCTTCGTCTCGTTGAATAGGCGCACGTTTTCGATGGCGATGACGGCCTGGGCCGCGAATATCTCGAGCAGAGCGATCTGGTCGGCTGCGAACGGCCCCGGCTCCCGTCGCGTGATCGAGATGAGGCCGACCGAAACTTCGTCACGGATCATCGGAACGAACAGGTTACTGCGCCATCCGCGTGCCCGGCCGGTCTCGCGCATTACGTCGGTGGCGTCGTGGGCGCTCTCGACGTCTTCGACCGCGTGGGCATGCCGTTCACGTAGGGCACGCTCGCCGGCTGGAATGCGGCGAAGCGGCAACGGAAACGCGTGGACGAGCGACGCGTCGGCCTCGGCGCTGGTCGATGTGTAAGCAACAAGATCGAGGCGATCGTCGTCGCGCAACAGCATCATCGTGGCCGAGTAACCTCCGAGCAGTCGCAGGCCGCTCTGGACGACGGTGTTGAACACGGGCCGAACATCGGTCAGCGATCTCGATATCACGCGAAGTATCTCGGACGTGGCGGTCTGCTGATCTAGCGCAGTCGTAAGCTCGCGGTTCGTCGCTTCCAATGTCGTGAACAGCCGCACGTTCTCAATCGCGATCACAGCCTGATCGGCGAAGGTCTGGAGCAGTGAGATCTGTGCGGGCGTGAATGGCTGATCTCGTCGAGCCACACTGAGGCCGCCAACTGGCTGCCCCTCGCGAAGCATCGGGACCGAAATTACGCTGCGGTAGCCGAAAGCCCGTGCGATCTCGCGGGTCTCAACCGGGGCATCGGGGTCACTCTCGGAGTCACGCACATGAATCACGGTCCGGTCGATGACGGCGCGCCCAACAATTGTCTCCGGGCCTGGCGGCCTCGGCCAGCGCCGTTGCATCGCATCGATTCCCTCGGGCGTGGAGTTGTGTTGGGACACCCAGTGGAGGAGTTCGCCATCGAAGCGGAACAGAGTCGCGAACATTCCGTCACACAGCCGCGCCGCGCTCCTCACAATGGTGTCGAATACAGGTTGGATGTCCGCCTGCGATCCGCTGATGACGCGCAGGATCTCGGCTGTCGCCGTCTGCTGCTCTAGTGCCGTCGTCACTGAGCGCCGAAGGCTCGCGTTCTCGGCCTCCAGATCCGCGTACGGCTTTGCTTGCGGGGCTCCGGCGAGGGGCGTACCGCACTCCAAGCAGAACTTCGCCTGGGGTGGGTTCTCCTGCTCGCACCGCGGGCATTTCATGAGCGTTCCCCACGCGCCGGGCGCGCCTCAGGTCCGCCGACGATAGCCTGTCGGCGAGGAAGGGTCAAACTACAGCCGGATCATGCCCGCCACGGAGGCTACAGCGGCTCCACTCGGGTACCGTGATCGTCACTCCACAAGGGATTCGCCGCGCCATTCTTCTGACAAGAGCGGTGACCGCGGCATCGACGGGAGGCGGCCTCTGATCGGCCGCCGCGAGGGATGGGTCCAGTACTCGCGGAAGGGTCGGCGCTGCCATCAGCCTCCAGCCGGTCCAGACTCTGGCCCCGGACACCGCCGTTCGTGCAGATTCTGAATACCAGGAGCGCAGCGGGCCGGGCTTGAGCACCGTCCGGACGCCGCGGTCGCCGGGGTCTGTTCGCGGGCCTTGGGGTCAGCGCACCCTCTGGATCGGCGCTCCGGTCCGGTGGAGAATCCGCTGACACGGTCTCGTCCGCGCTGTGCCGAGAGTCCGAGGGGTCCGAAACGGCTGAACAGGGGGTGCGGAGAACGGGCAATTCGGCCTCTACGCGGCCTATGCTCCGCCCAATGCATTCTGGCGCGGCGACCCCGCACCCCGGGCCGTGCCGTTCGGCGCGCGCAGCGCGGCGCCGCCAATGTCGTCCACGCGCGAGAGGAGGACCGACCGCCCATGGCGCAAGTCGACAAGCTGATCGTCACCAATCTGTCCATGCTTCGCGGCAAGTACGGCGCCCGCTGGCCGCGGGTGCAGGCGGCGCTGCGCGGCCTCATCCAGGCGGACGCCGTCCGTGGGCTCATCACGCGCCTCGTCGGGCTCGACGACGGCCCGGTGCTGCGCCGCCACGGCGTGTCGCCGGTGACGGACGCGGAAGATTACCGCGGCTACAAGGAGGCGATCGACGCGCTCTGGACAGCGCATCGGCCGGACTACGTGATGATCCTGGGCGCGGTGGACGTGGTGCCGCACCAGAACCTTCGCAACCCGACGTTCGGGGTGGATGACGACGACGACGAGAACGCGTGGGGCGACCTCCCCTACGCGTGTGACGCGCCGTACAGCCGCAACCCAGCTGACTTCCGCGCCCCGTCGCGCGTGGTCGGGCGGCTGCCCGACATCAATAGCCACGGCGATACGGACTACATCGTGCGCTTGCTGACGCGGGCTGCGCGCTACCAGCGACGGCCCCGCGAGGAGTATCAGGCGCACTTCGGACTCAGCACCGAGTCCTGGAAGGAGTCGACCGCGCTCAGCCTGAAGAACCTCTTCGGCTCGGCCGAAGACCTCAACACCTCGCCGGCGCGGGGCAAGCGGTGGACGGCGGCTGCGCTCCGGGCGCGCGCGCACTTCATCAACTGCCACGGGGCCACGATCGACCCGTTCTTCTACGGCGAGAACGCCGCCGAGACGCGGCAGCCCCGCGCGCTCTCCGCCCTGATGCTGAGCCGGAGGCGGCGCGTCTCGGAGGGCACGGTGGTGGCCGCGGAGTGCTGCTACGGCGCCGAGCTCTACGACCCCGACGAGGCGGAGGGGCGCGCCGGTATCTGCAACACGTACCTCTACCACGGCGCCTACGGCTTCTTCGGCAGCTCCACGATCGCCTACGGCCCGCCGGACGGCAACGGGTCGGCCGATCTGATCTGCCAGTACTTTCTCGAGCGCGTGCTCCGCGGCGCCTCGCTGGGACGCGCAGCGCTCGAGGCTCGGCAGCAGTTCACGCGCGCGGCCAGTGTGCTCGACCCGGTGGACCTCAAGACGCTCGCGCAGTTCAGCCTGCTGGGCGACCCATCCGTGCACCCCGTGGGCAGGGCGCCGCACGCCCTCCGGCAGAGCCGGGCCTGGCGACGTGCCTTCGGGTCCGCGGAGGGCGGCACGCGTACGCGCAAGAACCGCCGCGAGTGGATCGTGCGCTACGCGCTGGCCGCCGAGGAGGTGATCGGCGTGACCCGCCACCGGCCGGGCGTGCGGCCGTCGGCCGGGGTGCGCAAGGCCCTCGAGGTCGCGGCGCGCGAAGCGGGTGTCCGGCAGGTGCGGTTCTCGGCTCACGCCGTCCAGGATCCGGTGCGCCGGCGCATCAAGGCTCGACTCGGCGAGCGACGCGTGCCCGCGTCGGTCTTCGTGGCCACGGGCTCCGCTCCGGCTGGCCGCGAGAACGGCTCCGGCGCCGACGCCAAGCGCACGGTGGTCCTCATCGCCACGGTCGAGCGCGGTCGGATCGTGGCGATGCGCCGGGTCGACCGCCGATGAGAACATGGAGGGCGGCATGGGCACGGAGCTAGAGGGAATCGTCGAGCGGCGCCGGGTCTCCCGAAGCTCGAAGAGCGAGCACGTCGCCGTCGTCCTGCGCACCGACGCCGGCCTGTTCAAGCTGCGACGGCGCGGCGGTCACGCCTTCCGCGATCCGGCGCTGGAGCGCCTGGTGGGACGCCGCATGAAGGGGGACGGCAGCGTCCACGGCACCACGTTCATCGCCGACCGCATCGAGGTCACCGCCGACCTCGGCAGCGCGCCGGAACGGCCGGAAGGCTCGGCGCGCTCGGAACGCGCGGCGCGACGGCGTCGCAGCCGCGCCCCGGAGGCTCGGCGCAAGCGCGCCGTACCGGCGAAGGCCGGGCGGCGGCGCAAGGCGCACGCGAAGCCGACCGCCCGGCCGGCGGCTCGCGCGGTCGCCGCGGCGCCCGATCCCTTCCGGCACGTGGTGCTGCTGATGCTGGAGAACCGTTCCTTTGACCACATGCTGGGGGCGCTGCAGGGGGTCATGCCAGGGCTCGACGGCGTGCCCCCGAGCGGCCCGCCGCGCAGCAACCGCGACATGGCGGGCGTCCCCTTCGAGCAGCGGCTGGGCGCCGCCAAGGTAGTCGACCCGGATCCCCCCCACGACCCCGACAGCGTCCTGGTCCAGATCGCCGGCGACAACGGCGGCTTCGTGAGCGAGTACGAGCGAGCGCACCGCAGTCGGCTGAGCGCGGCCCAGAAGCAGGAAGTGATGGCGTATCACGGGGTCGACTCGCTGTGGGCGCTCCACCAGCTCGGCCGCACGTTCGCCGTGTGCGACGGCTGGTTCTGCTCGGTGCCGGGGCCGACCTGGACCAATCGGCTCTTCGCGATGAGCGGCACCTCGCAGGGTCGCGTGAAGATGCCCGAGGGCATCTTCCAGCCGAACCTGCATCGCTACGATCAGCCGAGCGTCTTCCTCCGCCTGGAGCAGGCCCGCCCGCGGCGATCGCTGCGCATCTACTTCGGAGACTTTCCGCTGTCACTGTTGCTCGCCGACCGGAGGCGCGTCAGCTCCGCGCTCAAGTACCGCGACCTGGAAATGTTCTTCGGTGCCGCCGGCCGCGACGTGGACGACTTCCCCGACTTCGCACTCATCGAGCCGCGCTACCTCAACGACCCAAACGACGACCACCCCCCGCATTCGGTCGACGCGGGCCAGGAGCTCGTCGCGCGCGTGTACGAGGCGATCCGGGCCAACGCCGCATTGTGGGCCTCGACGCTGCTGGTGGTCACCTACGACGAGCACGGCGGCTTCTACGACCACCGGGTGCCCCCGCCGGCGGTCCCCCCGACGACCCGCCCCACGCGGAATACGAGTTCAACCGCCTCGGCGTCCGCGTCCCGACGGTTCTGATCTCCCCGTGGATCACTCCCCAGGTTGTGCACACGATCTGTGATCACACGGCGCTTCTGCGCTCGCTCCAGGTGCGCTGGGGTCTCGGCGCCATGGGCGCGCGAGTGGCGGCCGCACCCGACGTGCTCGCGGCGCTTTCGCTGGCGTCCATTCCGCGCGACGATACTCCCATGCGGCTCGAGCGTCCGGCCGTCAGCAAGAAGGCCGCGGCGGCGCGGCGTCGCGCCAAGGCGCCCCGGGCCGCCGCGGCTCAAGAGCCTTTGACCGACCATCAACGGGCGATCGTCGCGTTCAGCCAGTACCTGGACACGCAGACCCCGGCGCCGCCGACCCAGAAGGTCCGCCGAATGGCGAAGGCCATGCGCAGCAACGCCGACGCCCGGCAGGTCGCCGAGACACGCGCGCGCCGCTTCCTAGCCGCGCGCGGCGCGCGCCCGCGTTCCCGATAGTGTGCGGCTCGCCGGTGCCCTTCGTTCGCTTCAGTCTCCCACGCCCCACGCGATGGCGTTGCGCAGCAGCGTGAGGAACGCGTCACTCTCCCAGGAGCCCCGGAAGGTCAGCGGCGTCGTGTCCGTCGGGTCGGCGGCGCGGGCCGTCCGGATGGCCGGGTTGTGACAATGGCCGAGGGCGACGTAGGCGACGCCGCCCCGGCCGATCTCGCGGCTATAGCCGAGCACGCGGGTCCGCCCGTCGGCCTGCAGCGACGTGTCCGACGGATAGAGCGTTCCGATGGTCGGGGACGTGGCGCCGGCGCCGTAGTCCGCGGTGAGCAGGACGCGCGTCGACGCCGGGTGCTGGAGCTCGACGAAGTACGGCTCGTCCTCGACCACGAACGACGCGCCCAGCCCCCGCGTCAGTGGTGAGTCCCCGCCGGCCACGTCGACTCGGATCTTGCAGATCGGCGGGTGAGTCAGGAAGTAGCCACCGAGCTCCGCGTGGTGCTCGGTCTTGACGGTGCGGCGCTGCCGCGAGCCCTCGACGCGCTCGGCGCGGCCGCCGCTGGTGCCGTGCAGGCCGAGCCAGCGCCCGCCCGCCTCGAGCCAGCCGTGGATAACACGGCACTGCGCGGCGTCGGGGTACGGGCCGGCCACGTACGTGATCAGCAGCCGGCTCAGGGGGAGCCACCTCTCGACGTCGGCGAAGTCGTTGGCGGTCGAGGCGGGGGCGTCGCCTTCGGCCAGGAGGCCCAGCAGCCTCAGACGCGCGTAGTCGTGATCGTGCCCGGCATCGGACCCGGGCGGAAAGCCTCCGGCGATGAGGTGCGCGCGGCGCGGCGTCGACTGGGTCATCGGGTCACCTCCCGTGGACGGCGTC
Organism: uncultured Candidatus Rokubacteria bacterium; assembly: GCA_963827505.1. Taxonomy (GTDB): domain Bacteria; phylum Methylomirabilota; class Methylomirabilia; order Rokubacteriales; family CSP1-6; genus AR5. The sequence goes on from CAWHBD010000004.1 coordinate 37,478, forward strand.
AGGATATCATTGCCGGCGCGGCCTCCATCACGGTCAACTACGGATGCTTCTTCCCAGTCCTTGTCAGCGGGTTGCGCTGTCGGTTGATCAAATGTTCGTGAGCACGGCCATATTCGCGCGTAAGCTTCTGCCAGATCATCGGAGGAGCGCGCGACCATGAGTGGTGAAAACTGTCTGACCGGCATGAAGGTCCTCGACCTCACCCAGTTCGAGGCGGGGCCTTCGTGCACCGAAGCCCTCGGCTGGATGGGCGCGGACGTCGTCAAGATCGAGAACCCCAATGCCGGCGACCCGGGCCGGACGACGCTGGGCACGCCCGGCCGGGACAGCAACTACTTCCTTCAGTACAACGCCAACAAGCGTTCGGTGGCTGTCAATCTGAAGGACCCGCGCGGCGTGCAGCTCGTCAAGGCCATGGCCAGGCAGGCCGACGTCATCATCGAGAACTTCGCGCCGGGAGCCGTCGAACGTCTGGGCCTCGGGCCGGAGGTGATCCGGGCGTTGAACCCGTCGATCATCTATTGCCAGGTCAAGGGCTTCGGAACGGGCAGCCCGTACGAGAAGAGTCTCGCGTTCGACATGATCGCGCAGGCCTCCGGCGGCCTCATGAGCATCACCGGCGAGGAAGAGGGCCCACCATGCAAGCCCGGCGCGACGATCGGCGACACCGGCACCGGCATGCTCATGGCGATCTCGATCCTCGGCGCCTATGTCCGCCGCCTGCGGACCGGTGAGGGCGAGCATCTGCAAGTGGCGATGCAGGACGGGGTCATGCACTACATTCGCAACGCGTTCACGTACATGGAGCGGACTGGCGGCCAGCCTGCGCCGCGCGCCGGGTCGAAAACGGTCGGTGGCGGCAACCCGCCCATCGGCGTGTATCCGTGCAAGGGTGGCGGTGCGAACGACTACGTCTACATCTTCACCAGTCGCGCCAATCCCGAGCATTGGACCCGCCTGCTCAAGGTGATGGGTCGCGAGGATCTGATTGGCGATCCGCGCTACGCCACTCCCGAGGCGCGGACAGAACGGCGGGACGAAGTCGACGCGATCGTCACCGAGTGGACGCGCAGGCATGACAAGCACGAAGCGATGCGCCTGGTCAGCCTGGCGACCATCCCAGCGGGCGCCGTGCTCGACACGGCGGAGCTGGCCGCCGATCAGACGTTCCAGGATCGAGGCATCCGCCAGACCATGACACATCCCACGGCTGGAGATTACGTCATGAGTGGATGGCCGGTCCGCTTCGGTGGCGAGACGCCTGCGGTCGCACCGGCGCCATTGCTCGGCCAGCATGGTACGGAAGTGCTCGCCGAATGGCTGAAGATGGAGAAGGACCAGATCGATGCGCTCCGCAGCGACTCGATAATTACGTGAGCGCCTTTTCGGTTGCAGAGCGCGTGTTGACTGCCTCGCGGCCGCCGGTGCACGATCGTAGCTGATGACTGGTCTGACGGGGGATCGGTGATGCGGGCCGCGTGAGTGCCTTGGAGTACATGGGGCGTTCGGCCGATGCCCGCGAGGGTGTCACCGCGTTCCTCGAGAAGCGCCCGCCGCGCTTTGCGATGCGCCCTAACGCGGACGTGCCGCCGCTTTACTCGCGGGGGATGAGCGGGCCGTTCTCGTCTTGAGCAACACCGCGCTGCTCTGCTTCATCAGCTTGTGCAGCTGCTTCTCGATGGGGGTCTTCAGCCCACTGCTGCCCGAGATCGGCCGCGCCGGCGCGCTGGCCGACTGGCAGCTCGGCGTCGTGGCCGGGGCGCTGGGCTTCGCCCGCATGGCGGCCGCCATCCCCGCCGGCTGGCTGGCTGGCCGCTACCTTGGCACCACACTCTGCGCGTCGCCCGCGCTCATGCTCGCCGGCACCGTGGTGCTGGCTGCATCCTCGTCGTTCTCCGTGCTGGTACTCGCGCGGCTGATCCTGGGCTTCGCGTACACCCTGGGCACCGTGAGTGGGCTCATCGCGCTACTGCGCGACGACCGAGGGCCCGGGGCCTCCGTGCGCCTGAACATCTTCGAGCTCTCCGCGATGATCGGCGTCCTCGGCGGGCTCGGCCTCGTCGGGCTGCTCCCCGGCCACTGGGGCTGGAGCCTCTCGCTGCTGATTGCCTCGTCGCCGCTGCTCCTGCTCCTCGCTGCGGTGCCGAGTATCCGTCGGCGCTTCCCCGACGCTTCGAGGGCGCCGGAGACGCGCGCGTCGCGGACATCGGACGCGGGCCGCAGCGATCGGATGTCGGTCACGCTGTGGACGATGTTCGCGGTGGGCATCGTCCTCGCCCTGGCGTGGTCCGCGGTCAGCCAGTTCCTCCTGCCGCTCCGGGGGACGCGCGAGTTCGGCCTGGACCGGGGTGGCGTCTCTCGGCTGCTCATGCTCGCGCAGCTCGTGGATGTCGTCGCGCTGCTGCCCGTGGGGCGGCTCGCCGACGGCCTGGGGCGCACGCCTGTCCTCGGCTTCGTCATCGTGGTGCTCGGGCTGGGCACGGCCGCGGTCGGCCTGGGGTCGTTCCCGTGGTTCGTGGCGGGCTGCGCGTGCTTCGGGTTTGGCCTCGCGGGCTGGATGCTGCCGGTCGGCGTGATCCGCGAGCACACGCGCGCCGAGCACCTGGCGTGGCGGATGGGCCTGTACCGCGTCGGTGTCGACGCCGCGATGTTCTTCGGCCCGGTCGCGAGCGGCCTTCTGGGCGAGGAGAACGCGGGGATTTTCGTGACCGCGGTGGGCGGGCTGGCACTCGTCGTCGGCGGGCGCGTGCTGCTCACCCCGAGCGGCCGCCGCGCCGCCGAGGTCTAGTCGATGATCTGGTCGGCGCGGCTCAGGATTACCTAGGGGCACGCGCACGCCCAGCGCCCGAGCATGGCCATGACGGCCCGCGGCGAGACGCCGAGGTGGCTGAAGCGTCAGGATTTGGTGGAGCCGAGGGGGCTCGGACCCTGCCCCCAAGACTGCCACAGTGCTACTTCGCGGCAGCTGGGAACGCCGGCAGCTTGCCGATGTCGCGCATGTCGTGCTGAATGACGACGGTTGCCTTCAGGTTGGCGACGATCTGCTTCATGCGCTCGATCGAGGCGACCGTCGCGGCGCGGTCGAAGTTGAAGCTCGGCACACCGCCGCTTTCATAGTTCTCGCGGAAGTGGACCAGGTCGCCGGTGAGCAGCACCGGGCCCATTTCCTTCAGCCTGACCAGCAGGCTGCTGTGGCCCGGCGTGTGACCCGGCATCCTGAGAACGATCACGCTGCCGTCACCGAACACATCCTTGTCCCCGGTCAGCGGCTCGACCTTCCTGCTTTCGCCGATCCAGCTCTTGAATCCCGCGACATTCGCGCCCTGCATCGGCGTCGGCGCGGTGATCCCGTCCCAGTCGCCCTTGCCGATGAGCAGCGTCGCGTTCGTGAACGGCGCGAGCTGACCGGTATGGTCGCCGTGAAAGTGGCTGATGCCGACGTACTTGACCTGCTCGGGCGCGACCTTGAGCTCTTTCAGGCGATCGACGATGCCGACTTTCGGCGCGTTGGGACTTGTGCCAGGTGCGAAGCCGGTGTCCCACACCATGTATTCGTCGCCATGCTTGAGCAGGTAGCAGCTGAACGTGAACGTCAGCTTGAGATCCTTGTGCGCGAACGTGTCCGTGAAGCGCTGGCCGACGTCGGTCGGCGTGGCGCCGGTGCCGCAGTCGATGCGTGTAAGCGTAACTTCGGCTGGCGATTGCGCAAACACCGGCAGGCCGACGAGAACGTTGGCGCACACGCCCACCACGAACAGGGACAGGGCTCTCAGCATGGCGTCCTCCCAGGGAGCATATCGAGTCAGATTCTACGTCAGCTTGAGGGGGGAGCATAGGCGACTGGAGGCGACGGGGAGCCGCCTGGGGTGATTGTTCCTCGTGGCGCTACTCTCGGTGACCCGTTGCAGATGCGCCCGCCGGGCTCACGCTACGGCTCGACGCGCTCGATCTTCACGCTCCGGCGCGTGCGCGCGGACTCGATCATCGCCAGCGTGACTTCCACGACGCGCAGCCCGTCCAGACCGGTCGCTGCTGGCTGGCCGCCGGTGGCGACCGCGCGCTGGAAATCCTCGATCTCTGCCACGTAGTTCGGCAGCAGCGCTTCCGGGTAGTCGGCGGTCTCGTTGACGGTGTCGCTCGTGATCTCGAAGCGGCCCGTCCGCGCTTCCCACATGGAGTGGTGTCCGGCGATGAGCCCGGTGATCCCGTACACGCGGAAATCGTTGCGCGAGTCTGGAAGGAGGCGGCTCGCGACCACCTGGCCGAGCGTGCCGTTCCCGAATCGGAGGGTGAGGCAGGCGAGTTGCTCGAGCGGGCGGGCGGCCGTCTGGCCGTCGGTGACGGCCGTGATCTCGTCCACCTCGGCGCCGAGCACGAAGCGCAGCAGGTCGACCGAGTGCACGCCGGTGCCCATCATCGTGGACGCGCCCCCGATCAGCTCCGGCGTGTCCCACCACTGCGTGAGCGGCGTGCGCGGCGGCGAGCCGTCGCGGCCGCGCACGCCGAACGCCCACTGCGCCTGGGCGAGCACGATGCGCCCCAGCGCCCCGGCGGCGACGAGGTCGCGCGCGCGGACATAGGCCGGATGCTGGCGCAAGTTGAAGGCAATGCCGAGCGTAACGCCCGCGCGGCGGCACGCCTGCATCATTCGCACGGCGTCGGCGATCGTCGTAGCCATCGGCTTCTCGCACAGCACGTGCTTACCGGCTTCCGCAGCCTGGACGACGTGCTCGGCATGCAAGGCGTTCGGCGAGGACACGAAGACGCCGTCGACACGCGAGTCCTTGAGGAGGTCGCCGAGCTGACTGTACGCGGCGCGTGCGTCGTGCTTCTGCGCGAACGCCTCCGCGCGGTGCTGATCGCGGCTGTAGACGCCGACGAGCTCGCCCCCGTCGGCCGCGGCCATCGCCGGCGCGATCTTGATGTCAGGATGCTTGCCCGTGCTGACGATGCCCCATCCGAACGGCATAGATTCTCCTCAGTCGCGTGAGTACTCGAGCCATAGGCGAAGTCCGACGCGCATGGCGAGGCCTGGTTGGCCGGTCACCGGATCAGGCCGGCCGGTTCGCCTTGAGGAACGTGCGCACATGCCGCACCGCGAGCGGGATCTTCTCCTTCGTGTCCTTCCACGGGAAGAAGGTTAGCTCGGACTTCGGGGCCAGCATCGCCGACTCGATGGCGGGCTCGTAGGGGTGCGATGGGGTCTCGTCCGGCATGACCAGCACGGGCGCCGGGCAGCCCTGGACGACGTCGCGCGGCACGCTGAACACGAAGTCGGCGTTCGTGACGTACATCCGGGTCAGGAACTTGTCGATCATGTCCATCGTGAGGTCAGGCCGCTGCTTGACCAGCGCCGGCCCCCAGGTCTGCATGCTGTTGTCGTACATGGGGTTCGATTCCTTGCGGAAGCCGACGGGCTGCGACACGACCGCGGCGACGATGCGCTCCGGCGCGCGCTGGACCAGCTTCCAGATGAAGGGGCCGCCGATGCAGTAGCCGATCACCATGAAGCGCCGGATGCCCAGGTGGTCCATGAGGGCGAGGTGGTCGTCGGCATAGGAGTCCCACGGCCGATCGGTCTCGAGCGGCCCGGAAGACTGACCGCTCGGCGCGTTGCGCAGGTCAGCCGTGATACAGCGGTACTCGTCCTTGAATTCCTCGGTCGCGTTGAACGGCGCCCGGTCAGACATGAAGCCGATGGTCGAGTTCTGGCCCCCGCCGGGGATGACGAACAGCGGGAAGCCGGAGCCGGCCTCCTGGTAATGAATGCGGACCTGGCCCTTCTCGTAAAACGCCATGGTGCTCCCCCTTTCGTGGCGGGCTGCGGGAATCGTGCGATCAGCTGTGGTCTCAACAACGGAGCATACAGGAAACGAGAGGAGGAAATGGGTATCGGACGAAGATCGTCATGCCGGCTCCTCGGGCTGATACTCGAGTCGGTCCGTCAGGATGACTGCACGCCCTGCGCTCTCGCGCAACGCCCGCGCGACATCGAAGTCGGTGAGAGTCCCGCGTGCCGCATGCTCAGACCCCAGGGTGAGGAACTCCTGAGAGACATGAATCATCATCACGGCATCGCCCTGCGTGATGGCCCACCAATGGCCGTGCCGTTCCCTGTCGTGATCGTCCACGATAGACGCGCCCGGGAACTCCGCCTTGAGGTACTGACCTACGATCGCGCTATGGTCGTTCATCTTGCTCTCCATGGCCCGCACGTCAGGCCGAGTCGAGGTCACGGATGTCAATCGCGGTGTCTACCCGCGCTCAAGAGGGCTGCTTTGACGACCATCTTCAGGTGGGCGATGCTGAACGGCTTCGCAACGTAGTCGAAGGCGCCAGCCTCAAGTGCTTGGCGCTTGACCTCATCGTCCGGTTCGCCCGAAACAATGACGACGGGAAGCCTCGGATACTCCGCCCGCAAGCGCTTCAGCACCTCCATCCCAGGCATACCGGGCATCCTGAGATCGAGTAGAGCGAGGGCAGGCGCTACGGCCGACACTAGACGCAACGCCTCCGGCCCGCCTGAGGCAGCCGTGACGTTGTAACCGAACATCCTTATGGCGTCGCCCAGCATCGTACAGACGAGAGGCTCGTCGTCCACCACAAGGACTAGTTCGGGCTCGGCACTCAAGGTGCCTCCAATCGCAGGAGAGCCATCTCGACTATCCGCGACCTCGCCCCCGGTCCGAGCGCCTGCTCCTGCCTACGCCGGCTCGAGACAGCCCTACCCCTATACTTTCCAAAGCAAAAGATCTGCCGGCCGCTCAGGAATGAGGGAAAGGGATTGGACAGAGCAGGCCAGGCTGCCGACACTGGCCTGCTCTGTTGACTGGCCGCCGTCTCCCCGCTAGGCGCGGGAAGGCGAGAGGCCGTTACCAGATGTCACGGTGCCAGAGCCGGACATGTACCCTGCAACCTCAGCGCATCTCTGAAGTCATCTCCCTCCGAACGGAAGTGCGGGGTGGTGCCGTCGATGGACTTCAGGAAGACAACGAGATCCGCCCGCTGTGCCGCGGTCAACTGCGTCTGAATCGTGGTCTTCGGTGGGAACCCCGAGCGATTTGGTCCCAGACCGTGCAGCGTGAAGACCTCCTCGAGGGTCTGGGCTTGGCCTCGGTGCAGGTACGGCGCGTGATAGTTGATGCTGAGCAACGACGGCACGTTGAAGCCATTCACCCCGAACGCCGTGGTGGCGGTGGCATTGTCGCGGAGCTCCAGCGGATTGAGGGTATCGAACGTCCCCACATCCTCGAGATATTTGATCGTGAGCGAGCTGGTGGCCCCTGCGCAGGTGAACGAAAAGAACTCGTTTGCCTGTACTGATGGGATGTTAAGCGTTGGGGGGAGCCTGGTGACGCCGGGGTCCAAGGCCGCCCCGTTCTGGGCAACGGCGGCGGGGTTGTCGCGGTGGAAGATCTGGCTCTTGGTCCACTTGGGCCCCCCATGGCAGGAGGCGCAATTGGCCCCAAAGACCGCCGCACCGGCCGTCGGATTGCCGGGCTGGGGCTGATTGAGCGCCCGCACGGCAGCAAAGATCCATAGGGTTTGCGCGTCAAGGGCCTCGCTGGCCCCCTGGGTGATCCCGTGGTCGTAGATGGCCGGGTTCGCGAGCGTCGTGGCCCCTTTGGCGAAGCATTGCCCTGGGTCAAACTTATCGCTGGCGAAGCCGCAGCCCCCCTGGGTGGCCCGGGAGTTGGCGTTGAAGTCGGTGTTGCTACCGCGTATTGCGCTCCAGTTGAGCAGGCCCTGGTCTTCCATATTGGTGAACTTGTTGAACATCCCGTCCAGCGGCTTCGTCTGGCGCGGCCCGGTGCCGAAGATCCAGGTGACGCCATCAGCCAGCCCGTCCGGATGGCAGGAGCCGCAGCTGCTCCAGGCGTCCTTCGATTGCTTGCCTTTGAAGTTGCGCGGGATGATTTTGCGGATGTCAGTGCCGAAGATGTCATTGTCTGGGATACCGAGGGCGGTGAAGAAGGCGAGCTTGCCGACCAGGACGGCATGCTCGAAGCTGCCGGGGGCCGGGGGTTCGCTGGAGGAGATGTCGAGTTCGAGCGTGAGGCAAAAACCATCCTCGACGTTCATGGACGTGACTGAGAAGTTCGCCTCGTTGTTGGCGTAGGCGCGGGTCCCGTCCTGGCGCATCGCGATACCGCTCGGCAGGTTGCCCGTCTGGACGCGGCAGTCCACTCTGGTTCCGGTCGCGTCCAGGATGTTGAGCTTCCCGGCATCGAGTTTGGCGCGGAAGACCTGGTTGCCACCCCGGCTCACGATCAGGAACGTATCGCCGGCGAGGTTGGCATCGATGGCCACGATGTCGTTGCCGAACGTCTTGTCGAGACTGGGAGGCGGCGCGGCAGTCTCCACGGCGATCTGCTGGTTCAGGTTGATGTGTTCGTCCGGCACCTCGGCCAGGGCCGCGGTGTCCACGGCGTAGACGAGCGCCTGCACGTTCGCGTTGAATATCTGCGGAGGCTCAGGCTGGGCGCCGATGTTGGGGAGATACAGACGGCCGCCGCGGATCAGCGCCGAGAGGAGTTGGTTGGGGAATACCCCCTGCGGGTTGTTGGCGTTGACGGGGTCAGTTCCAGGCAAGGTCGGGTCCGGGCAGAAGATGAGCGAGTGGGGTTGGGGGGCCGTGGCTTTCGGGCAAAAGTTCGCGCGGCTCGCTGTGAAACCGGAATCGGCGAGCGGGGCGAGGGTGATCTTGGTAATCGGCGGATTGGCATTGCCCGCCGGGAAGGCGTGGACGACCCCCCGCTTCCCGAGATCGCGCGCTTCACCATTGCCGTCGAACGTGGGGTCGTTGAAGGTGGGGTCGAGTTCGGCGAAGATCTGGGTGACGAAGACTGTTTCGACGGAGACGTTGCCGGTGCCCTTGTTCGTGATCGCAACGGCAGTGGGATTGCGTCCGACGAGCACGGTCCCAACGACCTTCCGCGAAGCAGTGTTGACGATGGACACGGTGCCTTCCGTATGGTTGGCCACATAGAGAAGCAGCCCGTCCGGCGTCAGCGCGCAGCCTCGCGGCTCGGTGCCCACCTGGATCGTGGCCACCACGCCGAACTTCTTCAGGCTGACGACTGAAACGGTGCCGCTGATGCCATTCGTGACGTAGGCCTCGCCGTCGTGAGGGTGCACCGCCACGCAGCGGGGTTCCAGTCCGACGGGGATTTCAGCAAGCTTCTTGGCGGCGACGTCGGCGGACTCATCTCGCACCTGGATCACCGAAACGGAATTGGCCTCCCGATTCACCACAACGAGCCGCTGCTCGTCCGAGGTAAGGGCAATGGTCGTGGAGCGGCTCGGGGTGGCGAGCTTGGGCGAGTCGGAAGGCTTCGCATCAATGAAACCTGCCCCGATCACGAGTGCACCGCCCAACAGGCGGCGGCGCCAACGACCGCGATCCGGACGCGGCTGACACGACCGAGTCGTCGACTCGAGGTCGAGCATATGAACACCATCTCCTGATCTCCTTCATGAAACGAGGCGTTGCCATAGAGGGAGGCAGGCCTCACCGGAAGTGGTGCGCTGCTCGGCGGTCTACACTTGGGGTGTCCCTCCTTTCCTACTGAGCTATCGAGCGAGGGGACCCGCTGTTTACCCCGTTGCTAGTAGGCGGGCAAGCTGCAACGAGACGATGAACTACGATTGTGGTTAAGTCGGCTGACATAGGAACGGTCGACATTGCGCGCCCTTCAGCCTGAAGACGGTCGCGACTGCTCCGCAAGGCCGAGAGCATCCGGTACGTCGCGGGATCGGCGTCTACAGGCAAGAGCCAATGCATACCCGCGACCGGGTACGCAAGCGTTTTGCCGTCGACTACGAACACCACCGATCGCCAAAACCGTAGCTTACGGGTCGACCTCGCTAGTTGAATTGCCCAGTCAATGTGCAGGTGTGAACAGCTACTGTGCATCGTCGTCCGGGGGTTGTCCCAGTCAGACCACTCGCGAGCTTAGCAGCGCACTGGGTATGCGTCCCTGGGGATGCGATCGGCACGTCCAGGGAAAGAGGGACAACAAGTCCGATTGACAGTTCTCGGTGTGACGTTGGTCCCGTGACGAGACAGCTCGCGACGTCCTGGGCGGCGTCGAGCTGATGGCCGAGGGCGGCACCGAGGCCGTGCAGCGGCGCGGGTCAGTTCCACCAGCCATCGCGCGCGATGTGCCGGCTCATCGCGAGCGCCCGGCGCAGCAGAGGCTTCACCAGCGACTCTCGCGTGCCCTGATCACGTCATGTCGCGTTCCCTCTCGGGCAGTCCGGGGCGTTGCACCCTGCCGCTTGCAGGCCGGGAATGGTTTCGGGCAGCTCGGGCATGCGCTTTCGCGCATCGGGCACCTTGCCCGACCGCTCCACACGGTGGTCATTGGAAGTGCGCAGAATGACAAGAGTCCAGGGCCGGCATGACCCTAGCAAACGCTACCACGCGTAAGGAGGGGCGCGATGATCACTCAAACCCTTCGGCTGATGCTTCTTGTTGGACTCCTGGTCTTCCCGCCGGCCGTCGCTTCAGTCGTGATTGGCATACCAGGAGGCGCCGGGCTAGAGCAGCACGGACCCGTCATGTGTGGCCCAGGCCCTGACTGCTGATTGCTCTGGCGGATCATAGTTGGTCCGCGTCTAGCAGTCACTCGCTCACCTGATCCGCCCGCGCCAGCAGCGAGGGTGGGTGGTGGGAGGCCAGGAGAGCACAATACCCTCTCGACGCTGCCGCCACCTCAAACACGGGGGTCCGCAAGATGGGTCGTATCATTGCGACGCTCACCACGGTTGTCCTGCTGCTGTCCGTAACCTCGGCGCGTGCCGACGTCATCACCGACTGGAACACCAACGCCCTCGACGTGCTGAAAGCGGCGAACGTCCTCGGCAACCCCTGGTCGCGCGCCATGGCGATGGTGCACGTCGCGATGGCCGATGCCGTCTTCTCCGTGCAACCGCGCTACAAGCGCTTCGCGGCGACAGCGCCCCCCGCGCCCAGCGCGTCGGCGGAAGCGGCGGCAGTGGCGGCGGCGCGACAGATCCTGATCCAGCTTGCGCCGGCCCAGAAGTCGAAGATCGACGAGCTCTACACCGATTCCCTGAGCCGCATTCCCGACGGCCCGGGCAAGAACGACGGCGTCACTCTCGGCGAGCAGGTGGCCTCCGTCATCCAGGCTGATCGTGCGGGCGACCTCGCGAATGAGCCGGACACCTACCGGCCCATCACGACGCCCGGCGTGTGGGTGCCCACGCAGCCGCCCTTGTTCCCGCACTACGCGAACGCGAAGGGCTGGGGAGTCACCAAGGCTGATCAGTTCCGCCCCGGCCCGCCGCCGCAGCTGACCAGCGCGGTCTACGCGCGCGACTACAACGAGATCAAGGAGCTCGGCGGCACGAAGAGCACCAAGCGCACGCCGCAGCAGACCGAGGCGGTGAAGTTTTGGACGCAGCTCAACTTCGGGCCCGCGTGGAGCGAGGCCGCGCGCCAGCTGTGCGAGGGCAAGAAGCTGGACCTGGCCGACAACGCGCGGCTTTTCGCGCTGCTCACGATGACGATCGCCAACACGTTCATCACGGACTGGGACGCGAAGTTCCACTACAACTTCTGGCGGCCGGTGACGGCGATCCGCAACGGCGACCGTGACGGCAACGACGCTACCGAGCGCGGCGCCGGCTGGACGTCTTCGAACGCCACGCCGATGCATCCGGAGTATCCGTCGCAGGCGTCCATCCAGGCCGGCGCCGCGGCGGCCGTGCTGGAAAGCTACTTCGGCACCGGCACGCTGCCTGCCTTCACTGCCACGGATACCGCGGACCCGCGCGTGCAACGCTCGTTCACCAGCATCGGCCAGATGGCCGAAGAGCAGCGGCTGGTCCGCATCTGGGGCGGCGTGCACTTCCGCAACACGCTGGAAGTGAGCGACCAGATGGGCCGCAAGGTCTCCGCGCACCTGCTGAGCAACGTCTACACGCCGACGCGCTGACGGGAGGAATGAGTATGAAGGTCCCGCGCGCGTTCGTCGCTCTCGCGCTCCTGGTGCTGGGCTTCGCCGGTGGCAGCGCAGCGCAATCCACGCCCCGCGCAGAGGACGTGCAGCGCGTGGAGCGGCTGGTGGCCACGATCGCCCAGGAAGCCGCCGCGCTGTGTCCGCTGGCGGACCCGGGCGATCAAGCGGCGCTCGATCGCTGCCGCGCCACGCTGTTCAAGAGCTCGTATCTTAAGCGCAGCCTCGGCCGCATCATCCTGTGGGGCCGCCCGAGCCCGGTGCCCGGCGACCGACTCAAGGACACCACGCTCACGCAGTTCAACCCCGAGGTGCTCGCTGGACTCTACCTGCCGATGTTCATGTTCAACGGCCGCTACAAGGTGGAGTACAACCCGACGGAAGCGCGCTATCGCGGGCGGGTCGAAGCGCTCTTCCGCAACCACCTGCTGCCCGGCCAGTACCCGTATCCGTTCTGGCACGACGCCAAGAAGTGGGACGACTACCAGCGCGCCAACGGCATCACGCTGTGGATCGATCCCATCACGTCGAAGATCGTGGCCGGCCAGTTCTCGCGGCAGGAGGGCGCCGATCCGCGCCTCGTCAGCACGCCGCGCGTCCCGCCCGCGTTCGACGGCAAGTGGACGTGGACAGACGACGAGGGCGAGCCACAGCCGAAGCCCGCGCTCTTCATCGGTCTGTTCCGCGCGGAGAATCCGTATCTCGACAAGCTTGAGACGAGCTACAAGGACCTGGCCCTCGCGATGCGCGACGGCACCTGCGACAGCTGCCACGTGCCGAACAATCCGGAAAAGATGAAGCGCCTGGTGCTGCTGCAGACGCCGGTGCACGCCGCCGGCGAGATTGGGCGGATCATGACCGCCGTGCGGAACAATCGCATGCCGCTCGACGAGATCGGCATCGAGAAGGAGCTGAGCCCGCCGACGAAGGCGACGCTCCTGAAGTTCGGGGCCGCGTTCGAGGAGACGCTGAAGGCCGCGTACGCGTGGGAACGGGGAGACTGACGCCGCTACTCGTCACCGTCGTTCTCCTCGGCCTCCTGCTCGCGCCGCTCGCGGTGGAGGCGCAATCTCGGGCAAGGGTTCCTCGGCCCATCGACGGCGGCGCTCGGCAGTCAGTTCGCGGGTGAGTTCGAGAAGCACCTGAGCGAGCTCGGCGCAGCGTTGCGACTAGTGGTGTGTGACCTGCAGGCTGCCGGGTGCTATCGTGCTTTTGCTCATCGCCTTCTTCCCTGGGTTGGGGTGGGGGCCGCGGCCTCGGCCCTGCTGCAACGGCGCGCGGCGCTTCTGCGTTTTAGCGGGCGTCCCGCTTCGCCTGTCGGCGTTGTCCGCTCGCGCGGACATGTCCCTGAATCGCCGTCGCCTGAGTCTTCTCCACCTGCCGCTCGGCGGTCTTCTCAGCCGCATTCGATCTCACTGCCTTGCGTCGGCGGGCAGTCTTGGCCGCGGCGGCCGACGCGCCTGCTTCCTGGTCCGGCGCGGTGACGCGGCGTGATGCCTTCTTGCTCTTCTTCATGACGCCTCCTATTCCATCAGCTCTGTCACCGGCACGTCCGGGTCGCCGAAGAATTTCAGGTTGCGGGTCGCGACTGGCCTGCAATCCGACGGCGGTTGAGTCTTGTTCTCTTCGTCGAGCAGCGTCAACCTCATTTCATCGCGATCCGATGCCGGACGATGAGTTCGCCGCCTCCCTCAGCGGTCGGGCGCCTAGGCGCGGCCCCAACGCCGTTGTGGCGATGGTAGCCGAGCGTCGAGCGCGCCGCCAGAGCACTGGTTGACCAAACGTTCCGGTGATGCTGACCCCTGAGGGAGTGGATCTCGTCCCCGACGCGTTCGACGATTCGCGGCGCTCACTGCGCCCGGAGCGGCGAGGCATACCAGCCAGGACCAGACCGCGAAGCAGAACTGGCTGCCCTCGCGTTCCCTCTCGAGCCCCACGCCGCGACGCGACATAGCTCCTCGATGAATTCGGGGAGCTATGCCCATCGCCATCCGGCGCGTCTTATTGGAACGCCGGCAGGACGCCGAGCTGCCGGAGGAGATTGCCAGAATCCCAATAGATCCAGTCGTGCACGCCCCTACCGTTCTTGAACTGCGCAACGGTACAGCCGTGGGTGACGGCCTGGCGATTAGTCGGCTGGATCCCCATCAGGACTCCGCGATGGGTGCCGGTGGCGACCCAGCGAGTGACGACGAATTCGCCATCGGCGAACTGCTGCTCTATCTCGAAGCGAAGGTCGGGAAAGGCGGTGATGTAGACGCTCATGAACTCAGCGAGGCCCCTGGCGCCGTGGACTGGTGCGGGCAACGCGTCGCTCTCAGCGATGAACTTCTCGTCCGCGATCTTGGCGAGACGGTTGGGATCGTGAGCGCTCCAGGCCTCGATGCTCTCGCGAGCCAGTCGAAGATTGTCTTGTTCAGCCATGACACCTCTCCACGATGTCCAGTCGGTTGTCCCTTCGATGTTTTGCTGGGTCGGGTCATCTCCTTTCATGGTGCATCTAACGTCCTGCGACGAACAAAACCTCGCAAGGGCGACAGCAGCGTGGTGTCGCAACGCATTGGGGTTGGTGGCAAAGCCCCTGGCCTCGTTGTGGGCGGCGAGCCAACGTCGGGAATCTGTCGATGGCAGCCAGCTTCGGCATGGATCCGATCGCTTCAGCGCCGTCCGTCGGTGCTCCCGGCGGCGGTCAACTCCTCGATCCCCCGATCCGTCTGCGCCAAGAGCATCAAGGCTGAGTGCCCGCAAAATTGTCTCGCGGCCGGACGAGGGTAAATGCGGGACCACTTGCCGTGTCGCGGACGCTCACGAGCACAAGCCCGGCATCGAAAAGCTGCCCGAGCGCCGTCGCACAAGACGTAGTAAGAAGTACGATGTCTGGGGCGCCGGGGCTCGGATCATACTGGTTGACCACGAAGCTCCGGGCATTTGGCGTGGTGGGGTGCGGGACTGAAGCGCAGGCCATTACGACGGCCGCGTTCTGTGAGAACGCGACGGCGGCAGCGCTGAAGATGGCGAAGACCGTCATGATGCTCAGCAACCACTTTGGAGTGTTCATGTTGCCATTCTCTCCTGCATGCTGCGTAAGGCAGTCGTCTGAGGTTGCGGGTGCGCGCCGATGGTCCACACTGGGATGGTGGGGCTGATGCGGGTCAGGAGTCAACGTCGAGGATCAGGCGTCAGCGATCGGTGTCTCCGGGAGTGGTTCCTGGCACGGGAGGCCGCCCACGCTCCGGGCGGAGTCGCTGCAGGGCCCACAGGGGGAAGTAGGTCACCCGCCGGATGCCCTCGACGGTGGACATCGTGCGGAAGGGCAGGACCACCTGGTCAAACGCTTCGTCCATCACGCTGCGCTCCGTGATCTGTCCATCCTCCTGGACGCGAGCGAGGCGGCTCAGCGCGTACACACCGGTGACGATGGCGAGAAGGAAGACGAAGTCGAGGGCCTCCAGGCGTAGCGCATAGAACTGAAACTCCCGGGTGGGCTCGGCCCAGGTGAAGAGCAGACCGAACCGACGTGCGGCGAAGAAGTCGGCGAGTACGCCGGCGATCATCGGTGCGAGCGTGCCGCTCACGGCGCCCGTCAGGCCGGCCAACGTGATGTACGCGTGGGCGGAACCGGCCGGCGCCAGTTTCAGGCCGATGTTCCCGATCGGCAACCCGATACCCGCCGTCGCCATGCCACTCACCACGTGGATCAGTACGAGCAGGGGAAGCGTGAGCCAGTGCGGCCCGGTGAATGCCCAGGCCGCGAAGGCCAGCAGATAGAACGGTGCACAGGCGGTGATGACCGCCTTGTTCGAGAAGTGGTCAGCCAGGCGGCCCCACATCCGCAGGAACGCCATGCTCGCAATCTGCGCCACAACCGCGAGCGCGGTCACCATCGACAGGCTGAGCCCGAGTCGTTGCAGCATGTAGGCCGCGAAGAAGGGCGTCGCCAGGTTTACCGCGAAGGTCCAGGCGCCGACGAAGACGATAAATCTGCGGTAGTTAGTATCCCGGAGCGGCTGGCGCAGCAGGTCGATGAGGCGGACTCCCTGGGGCGCGGCCATGGCAGGCTCCGGCAGACGCGCGAGGGCCACAATCCCGATGAGGCCGAACCCGAGCCCGACAAGGAACAGCAGGGCATACGCGTAGAGTCCGGCCTCCGGCAGACGCGCGCGCCACCAGTCGACGAAGAACCCACCGCCGATCGTGAGCGGTAGCGCCACGAGATTGCCAAACACGGTCCGGAGCGAAAAGACGCGGCCGAGCTGGGTACCAGGAACGAGGTCGTGCAGCAGCGAGTTCCAGGCCGGCGCCGCCGCGGAGGTGAGCACGGCGGACAGGAACAGCCAGTGCACAACCCAGCTGATCCCGCGGTCCACGAACAGCGCCGGCGTGAGGATGATGAAGATCCAGGCCAGCCGCGAGGTGAGCGCCGAGGCGACGGTGATCGCTCGCCGGTAGGGGAAGATTCTCAGGAGAAGGAGCGCCGGAAGCTGCACGATCTGGCTGAGGAATCCGATGGCGGCCAGGAGGCCGATCTCGTAGTTCGAGGCGCCCAGCCCTAGCGCGAAGGCGGTGAGAAATGGGCCCCCCTGCAGGCTGGCCATGGTCATCGAGCAGATGCCGTCTACCGTGATGAGGTGACGCGCCCGCTCGAGGTCGGGCCCGGTGAGTCGCTGTCGGGTGTGGAGCAGCGACAGCAGGCGACTGGGAACTGGCATGGTCCGGCGAAATCGTCTGGGTCAGAGACTAGTGGCGGTGACCGACTGGGGACGCCGTCGGGGTCAGTCGTGACGCTCGCGTAACGGCTTGCGAAGCGAGCCACGTCGGTATCCGCCGTTTCGTATCGTCTGCCGTGCGTCGTATCAACTGAGCTACTCGCAGCCCCGGATGTCGGCGTTGTACAGGTCCGGAGGTCCTGGGGCTCCTCTTCAAGAGTACCGTGTTCTGGCGCGGAGGGTGGAGAGGCGGCGGTCGTCAGGCACTGACCGGTCCATGATCCACCGCGGATGCCACCGCCTCAGCCAAGATGCGCAGGTTAAAGGGTTTCGTCATTGTCCTGAAGAACCCGGCGTCTCCCACCCAGTCATAGGCCGAGATGAGGATGACCGGCACGGTGACACCGCCTCGACGAAGGGCCTTGAGTACATCGCTACCGGTGAGCCCGGGCATAACCATATCGACCACGATCACGTCCGGTCGGAACATCGGCACGGCATCGAGTGCCTCTTGACCACTCTCTACCGTGGACACTAGGAAGCCCTTGCCGACAAGGAACAATCGGAGCACTTCTCGGATATTGGCGTCGTCATCGGCGATGAGCACACGGGCGCGGGGCGCGTTCAACGCGGTCTCAACTCGATCCTCGTCGGATCTCAACCCGCGCCGGTGCTGGCCAGATCGTGGGCAGGAGGGAGCGCGTGGTATCGGCCCGCACCAGCGCGGTCTCCCGCGCTAAGGCCTCGCTCGCCTGTGCAGGCGCCTCACGCAGCGAACGGCTGAGCCCTTCGTTTTCGTCCCTCAGATCTGCGTAAGGCGTTGCGTGAGAGGCTCCGGTGAGGGGCGTACCGAACTCGCCGCAGAACTTCTGCGCGGTGGCATTGTTCTGCTGGCACCGGGGGCATTTCATGAGCACTCCCACGCGCCGGGCGCGGCTCAGGTTTGCCGACGATAGCGCGAGGGCCGGGGAGGGTCAAGGATTGGACGGAGCGAGAAGAGGGCGGAGCGCGGTTCCGAAGCTCGGCTTCCCGTTCGCGGAACAGCGTAGACTGCGGAGAACGTAGCGTCGGATGAGCACGCTCCACCGATTCGTCGTTCTCTACGCATTGATGTACGGGGCATTCGGCGTGGCCTCGCCATTCATGCCGGCGTTCTTCGAATGGCGGGGTCTTGCGTCCGAACAGCTGGGAATTCTGTTTGCCGCCGGCACCGCGATCCGGCTCGTGTCCGGGCCGTTGTGCGCACGCCTCGCCGACGTCACCCACGCGCTTCGCGCTGTTCTTGCGGTCTGCGCGATGCTGGGCGCCCTCGTGGCTCTCGGCCTGCCGTCGGCGCCTGGCTTCACGCTCCTCTTGATGACCAGTGTGCTCCACGCCGCCGCGTTGGCGCCCATCACAACCATCGCCGACGCGCTCGTACTGGACGCCGCCCTGCCACGCGACGCCCGTCCGAGATTCGAGTATGGCTGGGTACGCGGAACCGGATCGGCGGTCTTCGTGATCGGTACGCTCGTCAGTGGGCAGGTCGTCGGCTCCTGGGGGCTCACCTCGATCATCGTGCTGCAGGCGGCGCTGCTCATTGCCACGGCCGGCGCGACACTCCAGGTACCGACGCCTGGACAGCCCGCAGTCGCGGCGATGGTCGCCGAGCACGCTCGTCCGGAGGGCGTTGTTGCCCTCCTGAAGATGCCGCTGTTTCGGCGCGTGATGCTCGTCTCCGGCCTCGTGCTCGGCAGCCATGCCATGCACGACACCTTCGCGGTCATCCGCTGGAGCACGGCCGGCGTCAGTCCGGCCATGGCGAGCGCGCTCTGGTCGGAGTCGGTCGCGGCCGAGGTGATCGTCTTCTTCCTCGTCGGCCCTCCGCTCGTGAAGCACCTAGGTCCGGCCGGCGTCATGGCGTTGGCCGCCATGGCGGGCGTTGTGCGCTGGGTGGCCATGGCGTCGACCGCCAGTGTGGCCGTCCTCGCCCTGGTGCAACCGCTGCACGGACTCACGTTCGCAGCGCTGCATCTTGCCAGCATGCGGGTCATCGCGGCGATCGTCCCGCCACACCTCGCGGCGACGGCCCAGGCGGTCTATGCGCTCGGTGCTGGCGCGACCACGGCGCTGCTTACCTTAGTATCGGGCAGGCTCTATGCGAGCCTTGGTGCGCAGGGATTCCTGGTGATGGCGCTCCTCTGTGCCGCGGTCCCGCCTTTGACGTTGGGTCTGCGTTCCGTTCGCCGCCCCTAACCAGTCGCGGCCTCGAAGGCCTTCGGTGGGCATCGCCATCGTGGGAGAACGGGCAATCGGCCCGCGTTTGGCAGAGCACTAGATGGCACCGGATTTGCCGCATGCACCCTGCAGGGAATGCCAATCCGATTCGCTGGATTCGCCCCCGAGTAGCCCGGCTCGAACGGGAAGTGAGGATATCGATGAGGGTTCTTCGTAGCTTCCGCGGATTCACCATCGCTTTGATGTCAGTCGGGGCTGTTGCTTCTTGTAGCCACTTACCTTCGTCACCACAGCCGGTGCAATCCAGTAATCCTAGCGTTACCTACAACTATCGGACCGATCAGGAACTGCTTCAAGCCAACCAGAACGCGGCGACATATTGCGGAAAGTATCAGACCGCCCCGCGGACGACGACCCTCACGAACAACCCGGACGGAAGCAGAACCGTCGTCTTCGAATGTGTGTCGAGTGCCGGCTACCCGGCGGCGTCGGTCAATCCGAATCTGACCTACACCTATCGGACCGATCAAGAGCTCGTCCAGGCGTCGCATACCGCTAACGCCTACTGTCTGAAGTATGGATCGCAGCCAATGACATCTCGCATAGTGACCAACTCCGACGGAACCAGGACCGTGACGTTTCAATGTGGTTCTCGCTGACCCGGACGGTGAACTGATATCGACAGTGCGACTGGGATCTGTCGCTCAGCCGGCGTGGCCGGCCACCGAGAGCCGCCGGTCGAGATCGAACGCGGCGCTGATCAGCGCGAGGTGCGTGAAGGCTTGCGGGTAGTTGCCGAGGTGCTGCGCCTGCGGGCCCAACTCCTCGCCGTACAGCCCCAGGTGGTTGGCGTAGCCGAGCATCTTCTCGAAGAAGAAGCGCGCCTTGTGCAGATCGCCCATGCGCGACAGACACTCCACGTACCAGAACGAGCACATGGAAAACGTGCCCTCCTGGCCTGTGAGCCCGTCGGTGGCGTCGCCGAGGCGATAGCGATAGACGAGCGAGTCACTCACCAGGTCCTGCTCGATGGCGCGCAGTGTGGACAGCCAGCGGGGGTCCGTGGGGGAAACGAAGCGGATGAGCGGCATCAGGAGGGCTGACGCGTCGAGCGCCCTGGAGCCGGGCGTCTGGACGAACACACGTCGGGCCGGATCCCAGAAGCGCTCGTAGATGTCCCGATAGATCGTATCCCGCACGTCCTGCCATCGGGCCAGCGGTGCCGGGAATGAGCGCTTTCCCGCGAGACGGATGGCCCGGTCGAGCGCCACCCAGCACATCACCCGTGAGTAGAGGAATTCCTGGCGCCCGCCCCGCACCTCCCAGATGCCCTCGTCTTTCTCGCGCCAGTGTAGGCAGACCCAGTCGATCAACCGGACGATGTTCGTCCACCCGTCGTGGGGGATGGGGGATCCGTACTTGTCATACAGGTATACCGCGTCCATCAGCTCGCCGTAGATGTCGAGCTGAAGATGGGTAAATGCGGCGTTGCCGATGCGAACCGGACGCGAGCCCATGTATCCCTCGAGGTGCGACAGCGTCTCCTCGGGCAGGGCGTGGCGACCGTCGATGCCGTACATGATCTGGAGCGAGCCATCCGGCTCCAGCTCATCGGCCCGCGCCATGACCCAGCGCATGAACGCTTCTGCCTCGCCGGTGTAGCCGAGCCGCATGAGGGCATAGAGGGCGAAGGACGAGTCGCGGATCCAGGTGTAGCGGTAGTCCCAGTTCCGCACGCCGCCGATGTGCTCGGGAAGTCCGAACGTGGCCGAGGCAATAATCGAGCCGTGCGGGCGCGAGGTGAGGAGCTTGAGCGTCAGTGCGGAGCGATTGACGGTCTCGCGCCAGCGGCCCCGGTAGGTGCAGCGGTCGACCCAGCCGCGCCAGAAGTTCACCGTCTGCTTGAACGCCTCGCTCTCATAGTCTTGCTCACGGCCGGCGGAGGGTTCGTCGGGCACGATCACCTCGAGGATGAACGAGGCCGACTCGTCGGCGCCCAGCGTGAACTCGGCCATGGCGTCACCGTCGACCAGCTGCATCGCGACCGACGAGCACAACCGCAGGGCCAGCTGGCCAGGGCCGCTGCGGCCGACGAAGATCAGCTCTCGGTCGCTACGCCGCTCTACCGAATGCGTGGCGCGGGCATAGTCGAAGCGCGGGGCGCAGTGCATGCGGAAGCGTATCTCCCCGCGCACGGTCTTCACTCTGCGCACGAGGTTGTGAGCCTGGCCGGCGTCCTCCACCGGCATGAAATCGGAGAGCTCGGCCACGCCGTCGCTGGAGAGGAAGCGGGTGAGGAGAACGTTAGTGTCGGGGAGATAGAGTTGCCTGCGTGACGCTTCGCCGAGCTGAGGCGCGATCTGGAAGCGGCCGCCGCGCTCGGCGTCGAGGAGCGCCGCGAACACCGACGGCGAGTCGAAGGAGGGGAGGCAGAGGAAGTCGATCGAGCCGTCCTTCCCCACCAGCGCCACCGTGTGAAGGTCGCCGATAATGCCGTAGTCTTCTATGGGCGCATAGCGGCTCGCCACGGATGTGACTCTATCATCGCGCTTCAAGATCCGGGAACTCGAGCGACTGGACCCCGGATCAGCTCATGCCGTAGAAGCCGAGGGCGCCGCCGGCGAGCACCTGGTGCTTCGCCTCGGGGGACAGGGGGCCGAGCCGCTCGCTGAGCATCTGCGGCGCGCCCGGGAAGAAGCCGTCCGAGTGCGGATAGTCGGTGGCCCACATGATCTTGTGCGGCCCGATATAGTTGGCCAGCACCGCGATGCTGCTTTCGACCGGCTCGAACGAGATCCAGCAATTGCGCTGGAACAGCTCGCTCGGCCTCGTCTTCGGCGCCGACTCGTTGAAGCCCTGGTCATCGAAGTGCCGGTCCATACGGTCGAGCCACGGCGCGATCCAGCCGCCGCCTGACTCCAGAAACGCGACGCGCAATCGCGGGTGACGGTCGACGACACCGCCCCAGATCACGCTGAGCGCAACCAGCATCATCTCCATGGTGTGCGAGACCATGTGGCGCGCCGCGCGGTCGTCCTCGAAGCGGTCGACGCCGACGGTCGGCATCGCGTTGGTCGAGCCCTCGTGAAAGCCGATGGAGAAGTCGAGCTCCTCGGCCATCGCCCAGAACGGCTCGTACATCGGGTCGCTGATCATCTTCTTGCCGTGATAGGGGTTGGGCCGCAGAAACCCGCCGCGCATCCCGAGCTTTTCGCGAGCGTAGCGCATCTCGTCGACCGCCAGATCGACCGACTGCATCGGCAGCATCGCGACCCCGAACAGGCGCTCGGGATACGGCGTGCAGTAATCGGCGAGCCAGCGGTTGTAGGCGCGGCACATGGCGGCGGCAAGGTCCGGGTCCTCGACGGCGCCTGCGAACAGGCCGAGACTGGGATAGAGGAAGGCGGCATCGATGCCGTCGGCATCCATGTCGACGATGCGCGCGTGCGGGTCGAACCCGCCTTTGCGCCCCTCGGCATACTTCAGGGTGCCGGCCTTGACGATCCCCTGCCGGACGCCGACGGAACCCAGGCTGCCGATGCCCCGCGGATTGCCCAGCAGCTTGCCTTCGACGCTGAGGCGTTCCTTACCGTTCTCGTCGATGACAAACCGCGGCCGGCGCTCGCGGAACTTGGGGTCGATATACCTGTCCCACAGGTCGAGCGGCTCGAGGATGTGGCCGTCCGCGTCGATCACGTTGTACGCGCGCGCCATTGGCAATCTCCCTCCGAAGGAGTCACGCCCGCCCCATACTATCGCAAAGCCGGGCCGGGGGCGCGACGACTAGCCCTTCTTCGGAGACCAGCCATACGCCTTGGCGCACGCACCGCCCATCAGCATCGCCCGTTCACTGTCGCTCAGGCGGTCGGTCTGGCGAAAGGGCGCGACGGCCTGTTCGTAGTTGACGACTGCAAAGGCACGAGTCCAGTCGGTGCCCCACAGGCAGCGTTCGAAACCCCAGGCATCGAACACGCGGGCGAGCGGGTCCCAGATATCCGGGAAAGGATACGGTTCCCGGGACAGGGTGCAGGCACCGCTGACCTTGATCACCGCGTTCGGGCGCCGGGCGAGGGCGAGCACCTTCGGCAGGTCGGCCCAGGGCTGGGGCGGGGCGGGCGGCGTCCGGGGCTGCATGATGGCCAGATGGTCGATGATGAATCGCGTGTCGGGATGGCGGTCGATCAGCGCTGCGCCCGCGTCGACGTTGCCCCAGCACAGCATGTTGACTGGGAAGTCGTACCGAACGGCGGCGCGTAGGATCCGGTCGAGGCCCGGGTCGTTCGGATCGCGCCCCGCTTCCTTCGTCATCATGATCCGGATGCCGACCGTGCCCGGCGTCTTCTTCCAGTCGGCGATGACATCGGCCACCGCCGGATCATCCGGATCGACGGGCTTCACGAGAGCGAGCCGGCCGGGATGAGCCCGTTGCACTTCCACGGCATAGCTCGCGTCGTAGCGATACATGGAGAAGGCGGAGATGAAGATCGCGCCGTCGACGCCGACCCTGTCCATGGCCGCCACCATCTCGTCGCCGGTGACGTGATCAGGCCAATTCGGGACGCTGTGCCAGGGCCGTTTCGGGGTGTTCGCCTCATAGGAGTGGACTTGAGAATCGATGATCGCCATGGGGAGGTCCTCCGTGCCACCACGCTGTGCGTGTCTGGCGGTCGGCGTTCACATCTGTTGGCGGGCGGCGTACCGCACGCGGGCGAGTTCGACGATCTCGGTGATGGTGTCCGGGTGCGTTCGTCCGGAGGCGCGCGCGCCGCGGATGAACTCGGCGCCGGAGTGCAGGTACGGGTTGGGATTGGCCTCGATCAGGTAGACCGTGTCCTTGGCCAGGCGGAAGTCGATGCGCGCGTAGTCGCGCAGGCCCAAGCGCCTGGAAGGCGGTGAGCGCATAGCGCTCCATGGTCTCGCGGACGGCCTGGGGCAGCTTCGGGATGCGCACCTTGCTGCCGCGGTAGGCGCGTGTGCCCTCGCTCCATTTCACTTCCGTGCCGGCGATCTTCGGGGTGCCGTTGGCAGGTGGGAGAGGTCCAACTCGACGGCCGGCAGCGCCTCCGGCGGCGAGTTGCCGACGACGCCCATGTAGATCTCCCGCCCCTCGATGTACTGCTCGATGAGGATGGGGCCGTTGAACTCGCGGGTGAGCTCGTCGATCCGCTCCATGAGCTCCTTGATATTGGCGACGAGAGCGTTGAAGCCGATGCCGATGGACCCGTCTTCGCGCAGGGGCTTCACGATGACGGGGAAGGCCACGTCGTCCGCGTCCCAGTCGAGGCGCCCTCGCCAGACGACGGCGAACTTCGGGCTGGCGACGTTGTGAAAGCCGAGGATCTTCTTGGCCACCGCCTTGTCCATGGCGAGGGTGAGCCCGCGCGGGCCCGAGCCCGTGTACCGGAGACCGAGCAGATCGTAGTACGCCGCGACGTGAGGCTCCTTGGAGTTGTCGTCGCCGAACGACTCCACGAGATTGAAGATCAGATCGGGTTTCAGCTGTGTGAGTGCGCGCAGGCTCTCGAGGTTACCGTCGACCGCGATGCCCGACACCTCGTGGCCGGCGCCGCGCAGGACGTGTGCGACCTCCTGCACGTCCGTCTTGCGCGCCGGCCGCCGGCCCTTGGGCAGATCGACGGATTCGTCGGCGGCGTGCGCGACGACGATCTTCATCGGTGTCCGACGGCAGGGCGGGTCCGTGTGCGCGAGGTCCGGCGCGCGCGGGGCACGAAGCTGCCGTGGGTGAGGAAGTTCATGGTGAGCGTGGTCGCGTACACAGTCAGCTCGACGAGCGTGGCCGCCTCCGTCCCGGCGGGCACGGCGAGGTGGAGGCGATCCGTGGTCTCCACCATGCGATCGACGAGCGCGCGCACCACGCTGCGGCGTACCCCCGTCCAGTACTCGATCTTGTTGATGAGACCGGCCCGATGCTCACGCACGAAGTCGGCCGCCAGCCGCAGGCCCTTGCGGCGGCGGACGAAGAGATCGGCGAGATCGTGCTCGAGGGCGACGTCGACAGGCGGAGCCTCGGGCTCCTGAGAGCGGAAGAACTCCTCCACGGTCATGTTCATCTCTTCCACCGTGATGTCGGTGGAGGCCAGCCGCACGACGGGCTCGGTGTCGCCGACCTTGTGAGCCACGCGATCGACGTAGCGCAGCTTGTCCATCGCGGGCCAGCCCTTGTAGCGCTGCCGCCACCGCGAGCGCGGCGTGAGCCACACGGCGAACGTCTCGGCGAAGTCCTCGTCCGGATGCTTTTGCGCGTACCAGCCCTCCATGTGCCGCACGAATCCGCGATGGAAGGGGACAGGCCGGTATCGATCACGGTAGGGCCGAGTGAACGGGCCGAACTGCTCGCGCCACTCGGGTGTCTCGAAGAGCTTGTACGCATAGTTGAAGGCGTGGCCCGCTTCATGGCGCAGGTACATGCGGATCTCGCGGACGTCCTCGAGGTCGTCGAACTGCTTCTCGAGGCGTGCCAGCTTGGCGTCGGCCAGGTAAAACGGGATTCCGATGATCGGCTCTTCGGACGGGCACCCCCACTCGTCGGTGAAGTACGTGGGCGGGCGGAAGCGCTTGAGCCCCTTGGCCTCGAGCTCCCGGTAGAGGTCGGCGACGTATCGTTCCATGGGCGAGCCCTCGAGCTTGAGCCCGAGCTGGCTGATGCGCTCGCCGAGCAGGGGTTTCAGGTCGGGAGCATCCGTTTCGAACGCAGCCATGGGGTGGCCCCATCGTAACCCATGGCCCCGCGGTGCGGGGCCACCTGGGCGCGCGGCAGGTTAAGCTGTGGGGACGGCGCATGAAGAGCACAATCTTTCTTTCGTACCCGTCCTCGCTTGAGGAGACGGCGGCGCGCCTCGAGCTGTCGCTCAAGGGGGAAGGCTATGCGGTGTTCCGCGACCGCTCGGCGCTACCGCCGGGCGAGTCCTTCGACGCGAGAATCCGCGCCGCGATCGAGGAGAGCGATCTCTTCGTCTTCCTCATCACGCCGGAATCGGTTTCGCAGGGCCGCTACACGCTCACCGAGCTGAAGCTCGTCGAGCAGCGGTGGGGGCACCCGGCCGGGCGTGTGCTCCCGGTGCTCGCCGAGGCGACGCCGATGGAATCCGTTCCCGCGTACCTGCGGGCGGTGACCATCTTGAAGCCGCACGGCAACCTCGTGGCCGAGGTCGCCGCCGAGGTCGCGCGCCTGAGCGCGCCGTGGTGGCGGCGGATGCTCGAGCCGCGGCGGCTGGTGCCGGCTGTCGTCGCCGCGCTCCTCCTCGCCGGTAGCGCATGGCTGGCGCTGCCCTCCTATCTCGAGCGCCGTCAGCAGAACGCCGAGGTGGCCGCGCTCGTGGACCGGAGCCGGTCGCAGATCGAGGCTGGGAACTACGCGGACGCGTGGAAGCTGCTGGAGCAGGCCAACGCCGTCGCGCCCGCCTCGCGCGCGGTGTTCGAGGCGCAGGAGCAGCTGGCCATGAAGCTGCTGCGGGGCGCCGGCCTCAGCTACTCGAGTGGGAGCCGGGACAGCTACGAGGACCTCGTCAAGAGGACGCGGCCGGTGCTCGCGCGCGGCTCGTCGGACGCGACAAGCGAGCGGCTGGCGAACTTGCTCGCCCACATGGGATGGGCGGACTACTTGCGGGGAGGGCGCGCTGGATCCGGCGGCCTCGACCCCGTGAAGCAGTATCGCAGCGCGCTCGAAGCCCACCCGGCCAACGTCTATGCGCACGCGATGTGGGGCTTCGAGCTACTGCGAGAGCGCGGCTCCTCCGAGGCGCTCGCCGAGGCAAGGCGGCACTTCTCCGCCGCGCTCGAAACCGGGCGGGAGCGCGAGTACCTGCGGTACCTGGAGGTCTCCGCGCTGCTGCAGACGTACACCAACGTGTGGATCGAGAACCCGGAACGGCAACGGGAGGTGATCCGGGTGGTGAATGCGATGCGGACCGGCAAGGAAACGAGGCCGAAAGGGTGGGGGCCGGGCTCGTTCAAGGGCAAGGTGTGGGCTATCTACCACTTCGGCTTCGTCGCCGAAGACGAGCGGGCGTCGCTTCTGGCCGCGCTGCCCCCGGCGGATCACCTCGCCACCTTTCGCTGGCTGTTCCCGGAAGACGACCTCGCGACAGACCGGGGAGAGTACTGGCTCTTCGAGTACCTGTTCTTTCTCGCCCAGGTGGAGGAGTACGGCGGCGATCGTGCCGGCGCGCTGGCTTCCTATCGCCGGTTACTGGGGGAGTTCACTTCGAAGAAATACAACAGCGGTAGGGCCGTCAAGATAGTCGAGCAGACCAATGTGGCCATCCGCCGCCTCGGGGGCTAGGTGCCAGAGGACCTCCTGGCGCGCCACGCCACGGTAGAGGGACGAGCGGGCTTCACAGCAACCCATTTGATCGAGAGCGCGGACTGGGAGCGCGACGGCTCGGTCACCGTCTTGCTCGCGAAAGGCTTGCCGATGTCGTGCGTTTGCGGTATCAGGAGGCGGGCGGGTAGCGAAGCCGGGCTGCGTTGTGACGCAGCCGCCGCATGACGGGAGGAGCGTACTCATGATGACGACGGATGTGTATCCGGGCAAGGATCTCGGCACGCTCGAGCTCACGATCACCGACGCAATGGTGCAGCACTACATCGGGGGGCTCGATGAGCCGAACCCGTGGTACACGACGGCGTCGCCTTTTGGCGGACCGGTGGCTCCGGTGATCGTCTACCAGGACGCGGACAGCCAGTTCAAGGGCTGGTATCTCGATAACCTCTTCGGCAACCTGTGGCGACGCCAGGAATGGGAGATCTACGCCCCCACGCGCGTTGGACAGGTCCTGCGCTGCAGCGCGCGGGTGGCCGATCGCTACCGCAGGCGTGATCGCGACGTCGTGGCGCAGGAGATGTGGGTGCGGGACGAGGCCGGGCAGCTGATCGCGCACAGCGTCCATCACCAGAGCTTCCTGGCCGAGCAGACCAGTGGCGAGGTCGCCTTGCGGGACCCGACGACCAAGGAGGGCGGCCGGCAAGCCGGCGAGCCCTCCGGGGAGCCGCTGTCGATCGAGCTCCGCAAGACATTCACCGACGCGATGTGCGACGAGTTCTTCTACCGGACCCGGAACTATCACAACGACAAGGCCGCCTCGAAAGAGCTCGGCTTCGGAGACACGGTGATCGGAGGCCGGATGACGCTCTCGTGCGTCACCGAGCTCCTGACCCGGCATTTCGGCCGCGGCTTCTACCTGGGCGGCCGCCTGGATGTGAAGTTCACCAACGTGCTGTGGCCGAACGAGCCTTTCACCACCCGGGGGATCATCACGGGCCGTCGGGTCGAGGGCGGCCAGACGCGCGCCGAGGTCACGGTCTTCTGTGAGAAGGCTGACGGAACGAAGATCATCGTGGCCAGCGCGAGTGCTGTGGAAGGCTGTTGACGAGGGCAGACCGCGTGATGTTCGCCGGCGTCTTGGACTAGGATAGTGCGCACGTAGCGAGGGATCACCGAAACACGTTACCAACCGGGCGCGCTGGTAGGAGAGAGCTCACACCATGGCACAGAAGACCGCGCTGGAGGACGTGAAGGTCCTTGATCTGACCCAGTTCGAGGCCGGAACCTCATGCACCGAGGCGCTCGCCTGGCTGGGGGCCGATGTCATCAAGGTCGAGAACCCCCGGGGCGGCGACCAGGGGCGTGGTGCTTCGACCGACCAGCCAGGGGTGGATTCGCACTACTTCATGCTGCTCAACGCCAACAAGCGCAGCGTCACGCTGAACCTCAGTAGCACGCGCGGTCGCGAGATCTTCACGGAGATGTTGAAGCAGGCCGACGTCATGATCGAGAACTTCGCCCCGGGCGCCATCGAGCGGCTGGGCTTCGGCTACGACGTTGTCCGACAGATCAATCCCCGGCTGATCTACGCCCAGGTCAAGGGGTTTGGCGACGGTCCCTACGAGAACTACGTGAGCTTTGACATGATCGCCCAGTCCGTGGGCGGAGCCCTGAGCTTGACGGGCACCACGGAGACCGAGCCCCTCAAGCCCGGACCGACCATCGGCGACACGGGCACCGGGCTGCACTGCGCCATCGGCATCCTGGCCGCCCTGCACCAGCGCGAGCGCACTGGCCGGGGCCAGCACATCAAGGTGGCCATGCAGGATGCCGTGATCAACTTCAGCCGCATTGCCTTCGCGCGCCAGGCCGCCAGCGGGAAGGCGGCCGTGCGCTCGGGCAATCGCAGCGCGCTCGGGACGACGGCCCCCAGCGGCCTCTACAAGTGCAAGGGGGGCGGTCTCAACGACTACTGCTTCATCTACACCACGCGCGCGGGCAACCGGCACTGGGACCGGCTCCTGAAGGCCATCGGCCGGGCCGACCTGATTGGCGACGAGCGTTTCAACTCGCCGGAGAAGCGCTGGGCCAACCACGACGAGGTGGACCGCATACTGAACGAGTTCACCCAGAGCCGCACCAAGGCGGAGGTCATGCAGGTCCTCGGCGACGCGGGTGTCCCCGCCGGGGCCGTCTACGACACGATGGAGATCGCACAGGATCCCGCCCTGCAGAAGCGCGAGATGATCGTCACCGTCGAGCACCCCAAGCGCGGTAAGTTCACCTTGCCCGGGTGGCCGGTAAAAATGTCCGAATCGCACGTCGCCGTGGACCGCTCACCGCTGCTCGGCGAGCACAATGCCGCGATCTATACCGAGTGGCTGGGCCTGACCGCGGGCGACCTGGAGGATCTCAAGGCCAAGGACATCATCTGAGCCGATGGCCTCCGACGGCCGCCGCCACGGCGCGACCGAGGTCTTCCAGCGAGAAGGGCTTCCTGAAGGCGGCGAAGAATCCTTCACGCGCGTCCGGCAATTGGCCCGACACGGCGATCACGGGGACGGTGAGTCCCGCCCTCCTGATGGTGTCGAACACCCGCATGCCTGACAGCCCGGGCATCCGTATGTCGAGCAGAATGACGTCTGGCTGGAACGTCGACACGGCGTCCAAGGCTTCGATGCCCGTCTCAGCGGTCGTGACCGCATAGCCTTGGGCCGTGAAGTAGTCCTGTAGCAGTTGAAGGATCTCAGGCACGTCATCGGCGATGAGGACGCGCGGCTTCATGGCCCGTGACTCCTTCACCCCGGCCTATAGCAAATGTCTTACCGGCGATCCTGCGGCGCCGGCCTGGTCGTCGCGCTCCCCGCCCCAGCCCGGGACGCGGGATTCAACACGGCACGATGCCCACCTATAGGGCAAGGTACCCGATCTTGGGGGCGTTGCCACCGAAGAGTTCGTTCAGTGATCCGTGGCTCCAGCCTCACTTGGGCCGCAACGATGTCTGGCCTCCCGAATGCTAGCAGTCACCAGTCCGCAGGCGCCCGAGTCCACGACAGCCCACGAGAGCTGACAACGGGCTCTCCACCGGCGCGCGATGACCGGGCAGAGGGAGGATCGTATGCTGGTTCAGCAGAAGCCGACGACATCGACAGGGCAACCCCGCGCGGGAGGATCGGGAGGCGGGGGATCGACCACGGGCACGGGCTCGTCCTCCGGCGGCAGCGGCACACTGCTGACGCGGGCGAATCAGACGTCGCTCTCGGCGAAGGCGTGGGACACGCTGCTGTGCGCCATGGAGCAGCTCAAGAAGGACAAGGGGAGTCGGGACTGGGACTACTTCACCGATCTCCACAAGAAGTACGCCCAGCACGACGACACCGACGACCACGGAAACCTGCCGCACCTCGATGGCGGCCACCTGACGGTGCACAGTCCGTTCTACTGGCTACCGTGGCACCGGAAGTTCGTCCTGGAGTTCGAGAAGCGGCTGCGCGCCTTCGAGCCCAGCGTGACGATTCCGTACTGGAACTGGGTGGCCTCACGCGACATCCCGGACGAGCTCGGGAAGAAAGTGTTCGGCTGGATGCACGTGTCGCGTGCCGTGTTTCACAACGGCGACAAGCTGCCCACGGCGTCTGACTACGCCAAGGTGACCGACGCCAGCTCGTACGCGACATTCGACACCCAGCTCTCGAATCTTCACGCGCTGGTGCACGGATGGGTCGGGGGCGAGATGGGGAATCCGAACAAGTCGCCGAACGATCCGCTGTTCTTCCTCCATCATGCGTTCATCGACAAGACCTGGAGGGACTGGGCCGCCGCCCATGCCACCCAGTCGTTCCCCGAGGAGTACCTGAGCTTCGAGCTCCCGCCCTGGAGCACGACGGTCGCCGAGGTGCTCGAGATCGACGACCTGGCCTATCGGTACGTGTAGCGATACGGACGCTCCGCCGCGCCGGGCCGGGCGCCGCCGCCGGCCCGGCGCGGCGCGGTTGCCCGGCCACGTGTTGACTGTGGCTCCTCCCAGGGCGAGGATTGCGCGCAATGAAGACGAGTACGGACCGGATCCTCACGACCCATGTCGGCAGCCTGTCCCGCCCCGATGCGCTTGTCTCGATCTTGACGGCCAAGGACCGCGGGCAACCGTTCGACCGCGAGGCCTACACCCGGTTGGTGGGGGAGGCGGTCGCCGACGTCGTCCGCCGGCAGACGGATGCCGGCGTCGACGTCGTCACCGACGGGGAGCAGGGCAAGGCCAGCTTCTTCGGCTATGTCGTCGAGCGCTTCACGGGCTTCGAGCGTCAGACGGCGTCGCCCGGGCAGGACGGCAGCACGCGCGCGGCGAGTCGCGAGTACCGCGACTTCCCCGACTACTATGCGTGGTCCGACCGCATCGCGGCGGGGCTCGGGGGGCGCGGCAACACCCGCCAGTACGGTGTCGACGTCTGCACGGGGCCCGTCACCTATCGGGGGAAGGCGGCGGTGCAGGCGGACATCGCGACGTTGAAGACCGCGTTGCAAGGGCCGGCCTCACGAGGACGTGTTCATGCCGGCCATCGCCCCGTCCTACATCTTCGCGACGCTGCAGAACCGCTACTACCGGACGGACGAGGAGTACGAGAAGGCGCTGGCCGACGCCCTCCACGAGGAATACCAGGCGATCGTCGACGCGGGCTTCGTGCTCCAGGTCGACGACCCGCGGCTGGTGACCTACTACATGATGAATCCGGGCGTGAGCGTGGCGGACTGCCGCGCCTGGGCGGCCCGGCGCGTGGAGGCGATCAACCACGCGCTGCGGGGCATCCCGCCCGAGCGGGTCCGCTTCCACACCTGCTACAGCATCGACGTCGGCCCGCGCGTGCATGACATGGAGCTCAAGGATATCGTCGACGTCCTCTTCCGGATCAAGGCCGGAGCGTTCTCGTTCGAGGCGGCCAATCCTCGACACGAGCACGAGTACCACGTCTTCGAGCAGGTCAGGCCGCCGGCCGGCATGATCCTGATCCCGGGGGTCATCAGCCACACCACCAACCTGGTCGAACACCCAGAGCTGATCGCCGAGCGCATCGTCCGGTTCGCTCGGATCGTCGGGCGTGAGAACGTCATCGCCGGCGCCGACTGCGGCTTCGCCGCCTCGGGCATACGGTTCAACGACGTCCACCCGACGGCGGTATGGCTGAAGTTCGCCGCGCTGGCCGAGGGCGCCCGGCTTGCCACCCGCCAGCTCTGGGGACGCTCGTGAGGTAGTAGAGCTTGAACGGCTACGGGTACGCGCCTTGCACGTTGGAGACCCCAGCCGGTTCGACCAGGGGTTAAGTCATGAGTGAGTCACCAGTGAACGACCAGCCGAAGAACGAAGGCGAGGGCAACCGTACGGCCGATCGGAAGTATCGTGAGGGCGTCCGGCGCCACGTGGAGTCGGGCGCCTCCGAGCTCGCGGCCGAGGAAGCGCAGCACGCGCTGGAGGGCAGCGAGGCCGACGAATTGCGCAAAGCTGAGGCGGCAGCAAAGGCGGGCCGCAAGTCGTCGGACCCCTAAGGCCTCATGAGTGTTGAGCTTTCCTGGCCCCTGGTGGTTGCCGTACTGGCGTGTGGGTTGGGCAGCGTTTTCCTCCTACGGCGGGCCAGATCCCGAATGTGCTCCGCGTGCGGGCACAGTCGGTCGGCCCACCGGCTGGCCGGGAGCAAATGCGAGAGCTTGATCGGAGATTGGGTCCCGTGTGGCTGTGAGCACTTCGCTCTAGCATCCACGCTGGGCAGCCAGACAAGCAGAACAGCGGAGCCATTGGCGGGCATTCCTCGCCGGGCCGACGATCGCCGCCGAGGGAGGATCCCCAAGGCGTCGTAGATGGCGGCCTAGCGCGCCGGCGGTTCGTGGAGGTACCGCTGCCGCTCGCCGGGCGTCCACTCGCGCTTCACCCGGGCTGTCGCCGTCCGCGTCAGCTCCTCCAGCGGCGCGAAGCGCGGGGCGTTGAAGAAACGCAGCGTGCCGTCTCTGCCCGCGCTCGCCGCTGGTGACCAGGAAACGGCCATCGGGGCTGAGGCCAGCGTCGAGACCTTGTACTTGTGCGCATCGATCGTCGCTCGCTCCGTGCCGGATCCCGATGCTGAGCGCTCCTGAGGTATAGTGACCGCGGCCGCCGTCCGGCCGCTCGTTCTCGCAAGCGGCCGGTAGTCCCGAGGGCCCAAGGAGCGCCAATCGTGAAAGTCATCGACGCCATCGCCCGCATTCTCAAGACCGAGGGCGCCGAGTTCCTGAGTGCCTATCCGACCACGCCGCTGATCGAGGCCGCGGCCAAGGCCGAGATCCGGCCCGTGCTCTGCCGTCAGGAACGCGTGGGCGTCGGCATCGCCGACGGCTATGCGCGGGTGAAGAACGGCAAGACCGCTCGCCGCCTTCTGCATGCAGTACGGCCCCGGCGCCGAGAACGCCTTCCCCGGCGTGGCCACCGCGTACTCCGACTCCACGCCCATGCTGCTCCTGCCGCTCGGCCACCAGCGCGACCGGGCCCAGGTCTTCCCGCTGTTCAGCTCGGCGCGCACCTTCGCCTCGGTGACGAAGTCGGTCGAGACCATCACGATGGGCAGCCAGGTGGCGGACGTCATGCGCCGGGCCATCAGCCTGATGCGCATGGGCCGCCCGGGGCCGGTGATGGTCGAGATCCCCGCCGACGTCGTGAACGAGGAGGTGCCGGACACGCTGATCGAGGCGTATCGACCGGTGAAGGTGACCACGGCCGGCGCCAATGCGCGCGACGTCGAGGCCGCCGCTCGCGTGCTCCGGCAGGCGCGGCGGCCGGTGATCCACGCGGGCCAGGGCGTGCTGTACGCGGAGGCGTCGGACGAGCTGCTCGAGCTGGCCGAGCTGCTCCAGGCGCCGGTCATGGCCACGCTCGAGGGCAAGAGCGCCTTTCCGGAGGATCACCCGCTCGCGCTCGGCACCGGCGGCCCCGCCGTGACCGGCCACACCTTGCACTATCTCCGCGAGGCCGACGTGGTGTTCGGCATCGGCTGCAGCTTCACGCGCCACGGCATGGCGGCCACCATCCCGGCCGGCAAGACGATCATCCACGCCACCAACGACGAGCGCGATCTCAACAAGAACTACGTCGCCGACTACCCGCTCCTGGGTGACGCGCAGGCTCGTGCTGCGCCAGTTCATCGAGGCCGTCAAGAGCCAGGGCGGCCGCCCGGCCGGCCGGGAGAGTGTGCGGCGCCGAGCTCGAGCGCGTACGGGCGGCGTGGCTCGCCGAGTGGGCGCCGAAGCTCGGCTCGGCCGAGGTTCCGATGACGCCCTACCGGGTCATCGCGGAGTTCATGCGCACGGTCGACCCGCGCGAGGCCATCGTCACCCACGACTCCGGCAGCCCGCGCGACCAGCTGCTGCCCTTCTACCGGGCCGTCTCGCCCCGCAGCTATCTCGGCTGGGGCAAGTCGCATGCGCTCGGCACCGGGCTCGGCCTCATCATCGGGCGCCAAGCTGGCCGCGCCCGACAAGTTCTGCGTCAACTTCATGGGCGACGCCGCCTTCGGCATGACCGGCCTCGACTTCGAGACGGCCGTGCGCTGCGGCATCCCCATCCTCACGGTCGTGCTCAACAACTCCGCCATGGCGATCGAGATCCCGCACCTCGTCGTGTCCCACGACAAGTACGGCACGCGCGACATCGGCGGCCGCTACGCCGACATGGGCCGCGCCATGGGCGGCTGGAGCGAACGGGTCGAGCGGCCCGAGGACATCGCGGGCGCCTTCGGCCGCGCGCGAAAGGCCACCGAGGGCGGGCAGGCGGCGCTGCTCGAGTTCATCACCAGCCAGGAGACGCGCTTCTCCAATCGCGGCGCGCTCCGGTAAGTCGCCGGCCGCTCAGGGGCGCGGCAGAGCCCGCACGGCGGCGAGGATCTCCTCCGGCGAGGGAAACTTCCCGAGGCCGGCGAGTCCCTCGGTGGCGCACTCCACGTTGGCCCAGCGAACGACGCCGTCGCGATCGATCAGGAACTGCCCCTTGAGCTGCGGCCACTGGCGTTCCATGTCGCCCTTGTCCGTCTGGTTTTCGGTATAGCCGTCGAGCTTCGAGATGGCCGCGCCTGCCTCCGGAATGGGCAGGGGCTCCGGGAACTCGCCGGTGGGGTTGATCCGTGTCGACTGCAGTGCCTGCATGAGCTCGGGCGTCGAGGCGGGCTTCGGTAGTCCGTAGACGCGATGCGTGGCCATCCCAGGATCGGCAGCCAGGCGTAGGCGGGTCGGACGGTACTTGAAGTACAGCCGGGCGTTCTCCGGCGTGGTGGCCACGATACCGAGCGTCTCCACTCCGACGGCCTTCAGCTTGCTCTCGGTGGTGCCCATCTGGGCGATCGATCGCCGGCAGAACGGGCACCACAACCCGATGAACAGAGCGAGAAAGACGGGGCTCCGGCCCCGGTAGTCGGCCAGCGAGACCATCTCCTCTCGATCCACGGCGGGAAGGGTGAAATCCGGCGCCGGCTCGCCCGGCGCTACCGGAGGACGCGATTCAGCAGACAGCATGTCAGGCTCCTTCGTGTGTGTTTCAGCACAGGAACGGAAGCACCATCAGCGCGTCGGGTTCGACGCCGGCCCGCTCGCAGACCTCCTGGGCCTTGGCCAGGTAGGTCGCGGCCAGGGTCCGGTTGCCGGCGTCGAGGTGGAGGGTCGCCAGGCCGTCGTAGCAGGGGAAGAGGAGCTGCGGCTCCCCGACCTGCTCGGCCAGAGCCAGGGCCTCCTCGTACATGGCGAAGGCGTGGCTGTGCTCGCCGTGGCACTGGTGAATCTGGCCGAGGACGATCAGGGGTACGGCCAGGTGATCGAGCAGGCCTAGCCGCCGGTCGAGGTCGATGGCGGTCTGCGCTGCCTCGACGCCTTCGGCCTCGCAGCGATCGGTGAGCGCGCAATAGGCCACCGCCAGGTTCGCGTACAGGCGCGACTGGAATCCCAGATCACCCACCTTCTTGGCGGTCTCCAGCCCCCGCAGGCAGGTCTCGATGCTGCGGCGCGGGTCGAGCGAGCTGTACAGCACGCCCAGGTTCGTGTACCCGCGGCAGGCGGCCTGCAGCAGGTCGCGAGCCTCGGCGAGCCCGATGCTCCGCTCGATCTGCTCGACGGCTTCGGTCAGGCGGCCGGTGCGCGCCAATGCCACGCCGAGCGTGTTGTACGCGTGCACGCGCATGGCGGCGGCCTCGCGCGCCCGCTCGGGCCCGGTGGCGCCGTCGTGCTCCGCGGGCGCCGCTGCGGCCAGTGCCCGCTCGGCCCAGGCGATCGCGCCGGCGTTGTCACCGGCGCGAAACGCCAGCCGCCCTATCTCCTGGAAGAGATGCGCGCGCTCGATCGCATCGCCGTCATCGCCGAGCCGCTCCAGGCCGGCCGCGAAGCAGGTCTCGGCCCTCTCGCGGTCGCCGGCTTCCCAGTGCAGCGCGCCGATCTTCCGTTGCACGCGTGCCGCTGCCGCACGGTCTCCGGTGCGCTCGATCGCGTCGAACACCGCCTCGTAGTGCGCCAGAGCCTCGACCCGCCGCCCGGTGAGCCCGAGCAGATCGGCCAACCGCTCGCGCGCGGCCCGGGCCTCCTCGTCGCAGCCGCGGCACTCGGCGAGGGTTCGGAGAGCGCGCTCGTAGTGCAGGATCGCGTCGTCGTTGGCGTAGACCGCGCGCGCCCAGTCGCCGGCGGCCACCAGGTAGCGCGCCCCGCGTGGCTTGTCCGGGCTGAGACTCCAATGGTGGCCGAGGGCCTCCAGGTCGCTCAGCCGCTCGGGGTGCGGGCCGACCGCGTGTTCGAGCGCCCGTCCCACCCGTTCATGGATCGCGGTCCGACTCGACAGCAGGAGATTCTGGTAGACCGCCTCATGCACGAGCGCGTGCGTGAACCGATGCCGGCCTCCCTCGGGCGCGTGGCCGACGGCCTGGACGAAATCTGCCTCGACGAGCCGGTCGAGCGTCGCCTCGAAGATCCCGGCCACGCTCGCCACGGCACGCAGGAGCGCCTCGTCGAACTCCGCCCCCAGCACCGCCGCCTCCTGGAGCAGCCGCCGTCCAGCGGCGGGCAGCCCATCGACGCGCGAGAGCAACAACCCGTGGAGGGTCGGCGGGATGTCCACGGTCTCGCAGGCGGCGGTGCAGCTCCAGCGATCACCCTGGCGCACGAGCACACCCTTTCCCACCAAGCTGCGGACGATCTCCTCCGCGAAGAATGGGTTGCCTCCCGCGCGCGTGGCGATGAAGTCTTGCAGGCGCTCGACGACGTCGACCGAGGCGCCGAACAGGCCGGCCACCAGCGCGCGGGTCTCGTCCGGGGAGAGCGGAGCGACCCGGATGATCGACTGGGCCGTTCGGACCACGAGCGGTGGCCTCGTGTCGGGCCGGTGCGCGAGGAGCAGCATCAGCGGCCGGTCGGTCAGCTGATCGATCACCTGGTGCAGCAGATCCACCGAGGCGATATCCGCCCAGTGGAGGTCCTCGACGACGATGAGAAGGGGCTCCTTGTCGAGGCGCCGCTCGATCAGGGCGCGCGCGGCCAGCGCGATCTGGCGCCGAAGCTGCTCGGGCTCGATGTTGCTGTGGATCTCTCCCTCCAGCCCGAGCACGTAGCTCAGCACCGGCGCGATGGCTCTGGCCTCCTGGTCCTGCGCCCCGAGGGCCTGGAGGCCGGCGGCCAGCTTCTGTCGGGCGACGTCCAGGGAATCCGCCGCATCCACCTGGTAGGCTTCCCGGAAGAGGGCGCCGAAGACGCCATAGGTCGGCTCGCCCAGCGACGAGCACGCCGTCCGGCGCACGGCCGTCCCGGCCAGCGCACCGTCGGCGTCGAGTCGCGCCAGGAACTCGGCGATGAGCCGCGACTTGCCGATGCCGGCTTCGCCGACGAGGCGCACGATCTGGGCCTGACCTCGCTGCATCTGAACGAACGTGCCCAGCAGCTGCGCGAGCTCGTCCGTTCGCCCGACCAGCGGCGCCACGAGCCCCAGGGCCGCGAGGCCCCGGGCCGATCCGGGCTGGGCCAGCGGGGCCAGCAGACGGTGGACGACGATCGGCTCGACCTTACCCCGGAGCGCGAGCTCGCCCGCCGGGTCGAACGCGAAGCGATGACGCACCAAGGCGTGGGTGGCTTCGGATACCAGGATCGTCCCGGGGGCCGCCGCCGCCAGGAGGCGTGCCGTCGTGTTCACCGCGTCGCCGGTGACCGCGTAGGCATCGCCGGCGGCGCCGCCGAGATTGCCGGCCACGACGGGGCCCGTGTGAATCCCCACGTGCAGCGCGACGGGCTGCCCCAGACGCCCCGCCCATGCCTGGTTCAGCGCGGCGCCGCCATCGAGCATGTCCAGCGCGGCGTTGCAGGCCCGGGCCGGATCGTCCTCGTGAGCGACGGGTGCGCCGAAGACCGCCAGGGCGGCGTCCCCCACGAACTTCTCCACGAAGCCGTCATAGCGGGTAATCGTCCGGGCCAGCATCTCGAACAGGGCGTTCTGAAACGCGCGGATCTCCTCGGGATCGAGTCGCTCGGAGAGCGCGGTGAACCCGGAGAGATCGGCGAAGAGGACGGTCACCTGTCGGCGGTCCCCGCCGCGATCGGGGATTCGTGTCGGCGCCACGGTCGCCGATGGTGTCGCCGCCGGCATCGCGCCGCCGGCACGCGGGGCCTGGGCGTGTCCGCATCTGGGACAGAACGCGAAGTCGGCCTCGCAGGTGAAGCCACACGCCTGGCAGGGGCCCGGCAGCGGGCGTCCGCAGCGCGGGCAGAAGGCAAAGCCCGTTGAAGCCTCGAAGCCGCAGCCGGTGCAGGTCAACACTCCGTCATTCTACTGCCCGGTGGCGGCGCCGGACCGGAGTTCGGCACGTACCGACGAGTTGGGTTCGGCACATCCCGCCCATCATGTTGAACGGCCCCCGGCTCAAGGTCCTCGGCGCGGTTCTCTGACCGCGCGGTCTTGATCGACGAGCTTCCGCGAGCATCGCGAGCTCGAGCGCGGCTACTGGGCCCGTCTGCGCGAGCAACCCTCGATCGGGGCGGCGGTGCGGTGGCTCTTCGGCGACGGGCGTCAGCTGGCACTCAGATTCCGCATCGTGCTCAAGCTCGGCTCTCTGATGCTTGTCCTCGCGCTGCTGGCGGCAATCGTCGACAACATGTAGCGATCTTGTCGTTCGGGGTGCCGCTGCTGCTCCGGCACGGCGCCCCTCCCGTCGCTCGTGAGGCGCCGTTTCTCCAGCGCCTCGCCCGCCAGGCCGGGGTCCTCGCCCGTCGCGGGTCGCTTCCACTTAAACCCGACAGATCAACCACTTGGCGCGGCCCGTGACCTCGATGAAATCCAGCGTGATCGGTGCGCCGCCACTGCGCCCCGCCCGACCGCGCCGGCCATCGACGCCCACGTAGAGCCTCTCGACTGTCGGTAGTGTTGACATGGGAAAAAAGTTTCCGGGCTTGTCCGGGACGTCGCGAGCGTCCTAGACTCCGGCGTGGCTGGCTTCGGCCGGCCACAGGATCGGGTGGGCACATGAATTTTCGCCCGCGTCCCGTCGGCAACGAGTGGATCCGGCAGCTCCGCGAAGACGACAGCGATGTCATCACGATCGCGAGGCGCCCGGTTCTTGACGGTGGGCGCGCGCGGCGCTTCGACGACACGCGATTCCCGCCACCGGCTCGAACGGCTCCCGTCCCGCCGCGTCCGGCGATCACGGCTCAGGTGCAGATCTCGACCGACGGCGTGGATCGGAGGTGCCAGTGAACAGCTTTGCGTTACGCGTCATCGCGATCGCGGCGCTCGTCTCGAGCCCGATCCTCGCGACACCACCGCTCGTCCTGGCCCAGGCGCCGCCGCCGGCCGTCCCGATCGCTCCCGAGCCGCCCGTCGGCTTGCCGCGGGTGCGGGACTACGAGCCGATCCCGGAGCTGCGGGACATCTACTTCGACTTCGGCAAGACGACGATCAGGCCGGGCGATGTGAAGATCCTGGACGCGAACGCGGCGTGGTTGCGCGTCAATCCGGGCCAACTCCTACTGATCGAGGGGCACTGCGACAATCAGGGGGTCACGAACAAGAAGAACGAGTTCAACATGGATCTCGGCGAGCAGCGCGCGCAGGCCGCCATGAATCATCTGGTCGCCCGGGGCGTTGATCCGAGCCGCATCACCATCCTGAGCTACGGGGAAGAGCGGCCGCAGTGTGCCGAGGACAGCGAACGCTGCCGGGGCCAGAACCGACGATCGCGCTTTCTCGTGAAGCCGCGCTAGCCGAGGAGCATGGCCATGCACGACGAAGACAGCGGCGAGGCGGACGGTCTGGTGGCGCCATGCCGGCACCGCAATCCACCGGGCGCTCACTTCTGCGATGTGTGCGGCGTCAAGTTGCCCCTGCAGTGTCCTCGTTGCCACGAGATCAACCGCCGACAGGCCAACTTCTGTAGCAACTGCGGGATCAGTCTGGGCGACGGACGACGAATCTCGGCCGCCCCCGCCCTTGTTCCACTCGGCCCATCGCCATTCGACTCGCTGGTGATCGAGTCGGCGTCGGTTCTGGGCCCCCCCGAACCACTCGGGTCGGCCACCGCGAACGAAGGCAAGGCGATCGACCCGCTTTCGTGGCCGGCGGAGAGTGGCAAGGGGCTGATCGCGAAGCAGATGGTGCGATCCTTCCAGCGACGTCGACGCACGCGACGTACGTGGGTGGCGGGGACGGTCAGCGTGGGCGTCGCGATCGCCTTCCTCGGCGCCGCTCTCGTCCGTGCTCACTTCGCGCCGCCGAGCGCCGGGCCGATGCCCTCCATGGACACGCACCCCCAGGCGTCCATCGTCAGCCGGGCTGAACAGCCGCGGTCGGCAGCGATCGCCCAGGGCCCGCCGGCGAGCACTCGCCCCCCCGACACGACCGTCCCGACCGATCACCGCGAAAGCCCGCCGGCTCCGGTCGCGCCCGAGAAGTCGCCGGCCGTCCCGCCGGCGGCGCCTCGCGCCGGCGGCGAGTTGACGTTCGTGGTGCCCGGGCGAGCCGCCTTCGTTGGACGCCCACCGGGAGGAGACGTTCGCGCTGATACACCCGGTGGCGCCGCACTACAACACGCTGCTCCGTATCGACCCGCTCGACCCGACGGGCACGCGGGTGGTCGGGGACCTGGCCACGTCGTGGACCGTGTCCCCGGACCGGCGCACGTATGTGCTGAAGCTTCGGCGGGGGGTGAAATTCCACGACGGCAGCGAGATGACCTCGCGGGACGTGCGGGCCACCTACCAGAAGATCATCAATCCCCCGCCGGGGATCACGTCGGCTCGCAAGGGCGAGTACCTCCAGATCGAGACCGTGCAGGCGCCGGAGCCGTACATCGTCGCCTTCAAGCTCAAGTGGCCGTCGCCCTCGTTCATCCACTCGCTGGCGTCGCCGTGGAACTGGATCTACAAGGCGGACATCCTGGAGCGCGATGTCCGCTGGTACGAAAAGAACGTCATGGGTACGGGGCCGTTCGTCTTCGTCGAGCATGTCAAGGGCTCGCGCTGGGTCGGCCGGCGGAACCCGAAGTACTGGGACCGCGGCAAGCCCTACCTCGACGGCTACCAGGCGCTCTTCATCCGCGACGACGCCGCTCAGGCGTCGGCCATCCGCTCCGGGCGCGCCCACATCCAGTTCCGGGGCTTCTCCCCGGCCCAGCGAGACGACATCGTCCATGCGCTCGGTGAGAAGGTCACCGTGCAGGAGAGTCCGTGGAACTGCGGGCTCGTCGTCGCCATCAACCACGAGAAGGAGCCGTTCAACGATCGGCGCGTGCGCCGCGCCCTCTCGCTCGCGCTCGACCGCTACCGGGCCACCGGCGTGCTCTCGAAGAGCGCGATCGTCCGCGAGGTCGCGGGTGCCCAGGTGCCGGGATCTCCGTTCGCCACCTCGCCGGCGGAGCTGACGAAGCTGGCCGGCTACTGGCGTGACATCCGTGAATCACGGTCCGAGGCGCGGCGCTTGCTGGCCGAGGTGGGCATCTCCGATGGATTCTCATTCGTGCTCAAGAACCGTGACATCTCGATGCCCTACCAGCACGTCGGCGCCTGGCTCGTGGACGAGTGGCGTCAGATCGGGCTGAAGGTGCGTCACGAGGTCCAGGACTCCGGGCAATATTTCAAGGATCTCCGGGCCGGGAACTTCGAGCTCAGCACCGACTTTCAGTGCGGCTACGTGGTCGACCCCGACCTGGACCTCTACAAGTTCCAGTCCCGGGGTCGGAGCGATGCCAACTACGGCCGGTACACCGATCCCGTGCTGGACGACCTCTACGTCCGCCAGAGTCGCACGGTGGATCCCGACCAGCGCCGGCGATACATCCGGGCCTTCGAGAAGCGTCTCCTCGATGAGGAGGCGCACTACATCTACACGCTCCAGTGGCACCGGATCGTGCCGCACAGCTCCCGCGTGCGTGGCTGGACGATCACACCGAGCCACTATCTCAACAATCAGCTCGACACCGTGTGGCTGGCGGAGTAGCGGCCGCTCGGTAGCGACCGGCGGGCGACGAGCCGTTCGAGGTCCTGAGCGGACAACGACCTGACGCCGTCCGGGCCAGGCTCGTCGGGCGTCGTGCCCGACCATCTTCCAGCCGTCCGACAACGTGCCCGACGCACCTTTGGGTGACCATCAGACATTTCCGCTGGTTACGCCCGGCACTCCGCTTGCCTTGCCGTGATCCCGGGAGGTGAGGGGCACTCCCGCGCGCTGTGGCAACCGGTCGAGGCCGAGACCGACTCGCGTTGAGAGGAGAGCATCATGTCGGAGACCACGTACTTCTGGCAGGGCGGGCGAAGGATCGAGGTCCAAAAGGACGAGGCCACCGTCACCATCCACGCCGAGAACGAGGCGGCGGCGCGCCACGCGGCCGCCCGAGCCGGCGTGGAGCTACGCGCGGCGGCGAGCGCGGCGCCGGGGCTCGTCCAGGCCGAAGTGGCCGGCGAGCGTGACGCGTCCGTCGACCGGCTGCGGGCGGACCACAACGTCGTCCATCACGTCTATCGGGATCGGCAGGCGTCGGACAACGAGTACCTGATCACCGAGACGTTCTTCGTGAAGTTCAAGCCGGGGACTCCGGAGGACCGGATCCTGGCCTACTTCGCCGCCGAGCATCTCGTCGTCGAGCAGGCGGTGGGCGACAAGACGTACCTGGTGCGGGTGACCGACGCAACCGGGCGCAACCCGATTCGTACGGCCAACGCCGCCGCCACCCGTGACGACGTCGAGTACGCCGAGCCGAACCTCGTCCGCCGCCTGACTCGCTTCGCCTTCATCCCCCCGGATACGCTCTTCTCGGAGCAGTGGCACCTGCACACGCCGGTGGCGGTAGCCCCGGACCTGGTGGCGGGCGCGGGGATCTCCGCGGCCGACGCCTGGGACGTGACCCGAGGGCGGCGCGAGATCGTGGTAGCCGTCGCGGACGACGCGTTCGATCTCACGCATCCCGATTTCCAGGGAGAAGGCAAGGTGGTGGCCAGGCTCAACGCCGCCATCCGAGGCGGCGGAATCAACGCGGGTATCGATTGGGACACCGACGTCAGCCCGCGTCCCGGCGACTACCACGGGACCCCGTGCCTGGGGGTGGCGGTGGCGGAGGGCAACGGCAGCGGCGTCGTCGGCGTGGCTCCGGGCTGCGCGCTCGCCGCGGTCCGCTTTCCGCTCAGCATGAGCGATGCGCACTTCATCGTCATGTTCCAGAAGATCTCGGCCGTGGCCGACGTCGTCTCCTGCTCCTGGGGGGTGGGGCCGGCCGACGCGCCCATGAGCACGACGCTGCGGGAGACCATGGCCACCCTGGCCCGGACCGGCGGCCGGCGGGGCAAGGGCCTGATCTTCTGCATCGCGGCCGGCAACAACAACTGCCCGGTGCAGGATCTGACGAACACCCGCACCTACCGGTTCCGCGACCAGAACGGCGTGATCCGCAGCCACAGCGGCCCGATCGACCGCTGGGTGGCCGCCCATCCGGACGTCATCACCGTCAGCGCCACCACCTCCCGCAAGACGCGCTCGGCGTACTCCTCGTGGGGGCGACAGATCAGCGTGTGCGCGCCGTCGGACAACTGGGACGACCTCGGGTTCTCCTCACCGGCTGGACTCGGGATCACCACGACGGACAACGAGGGCTTCGGCCTCCACTCCGACTTCACCGCCGGGTCTCGCTTCACCGACCGATTCGGCGGCACCTCGAGCGCGACCCCGACGGTCGCCGGCGCCTGTGCGCTGGTGCTGTCGGCGAACG
The DNA here is from genome assembly GCA_963827505.1 of uncultured Candidatus Rokubacteria bacterium. Classification (GTDB taxonomy): domain Bacteria; phylum Methylomirabilota; class Methylomirabilia; order Rokubacteriales; family CSP1-6; genus AR5. Next base: position 81,891 of record CAWHBD010000004.1, read on the forward strand.
CCTCGTTGACCGGCCTCGAAGTCAGGCAGCTGCTCCAGGAGACGGCCGACAAGGACCTGTCGCTGGTCACTGACACGCCCGTGAACGAGGCGGGTGCGTTCGACGATGCCGGATTCAGCCTCTGGTTCGGCCACGGAAAGGTCAACGCCGCTCGCGCCGTCCAGGCCGCGGCGACGCCGATCGGAGCCGAGCGGATCGTGGACATCGAGCAAGAGACGAACCTGGACATTCCGGACGTCGGCGACTTCGTGGTGGGCACGATCGACGTCGAAGAGCCCGGCACCATCACCGAGCTTCGGGTCGGCGTCGACATCAGTCACACCTTCATCGGGGATCTGCGGGTGGACCTGATCGCCCCCGACGGCACCGCGGTGGTCGTGCACAACAACACGGGCGGCTCCGCCCATGACCTGGTCCGGACCTACTCCGTCCAGGACACGCCCGCGCTGCGGGGATTCCTCGACAAGCCCATCCAGGGCACCTGGCGGCTGCAGGTGAGGGATACCTTCCGGCTCGACGTGGGCCGACTCAACCGGTGGCGCATCGCCGCGCGGGTGGCGGGACCCTCGCCGGCTCCGTCGGGTCCGGGGCCGGGCAGACGTGAGGTGCCGCAGACCCGGTCGAGGCGGCGGACGCTGGAGAGGCTCCCGGGCCACGCCGTCAGCGTCTGAGCTTGGCGCGGGTGGCGTCCTCGCCGTCCGGGTCCGACGAGCACCTGCCATGAGGCGGGCGCGACCGAGGATCCGGGCGGCGAGGCCCACGGGTCCGCGGGGCGGCCTGGCTTGTCGTCGAGGCTGCCTTGGGGTAGGGTTCTCGCCGATCACGGTGGAGCGTCCGACCCTTCGATGACCCCGACCATCGAGCGGCTGCACCTTCGCGGCGTCGACCTCGAGGTCGTGCGGTGTGGCGCCGGCTCGCCGCTCGTGCTGCTGCATGGTGCGGAGCCCGTGAGCCCCGGGGCACCCTTTCTGCCGCTGCTCGGTCGCCACGCGGAGGTGCTGGCTCCGTCGCATCCGGGCTTCGGGCACTCGACGCGCCCCGCCGACTTCGACACGGTCTACGACCTCGTGCACTTCTACCTCGAGGTCCTCGAGCACGTCGGGCACGACCGGGTGACGCTGATGGGGCTGTCGTTCGGCGGCTGGCTGGCGGCCGAGATCGCCGCGACGTGCAGTCATCGCATCGGCCGGCTGATCCTGGTCGACGCCGTCGGCATCAAGGTGAGCGATCGCGAGACGCCCGATGTCCTCGACGTCTTCAACACCGCCCCGGCCGAGGTCCGGCGGCGCAGCTGGCACGATCCGGATCGATGGGCGCCCGACTACGACGCCATGTCGGACGAGGCGCTCGTCGGGCTCGCGCGGAACCGCGATGCGCTCTGCCTCTACGCGTGGCATCCGTACATGTACAACCCGCAGCTCAAGCGCTGGCTGGCCAGGATCGCCGTGCCGACCCTGGTGCTGTGGGGGGCCGGTGACGGCGTGGTGACACCCGCCTATGGGCGCGCGTATACTGCCCTCATTCCGGGGGCGCGGTTCGATGCGATCCCGGCGGCGGGGCATCATCCCGAGGTCGAGCAAGCCGAAGCTTTCGTCGAACGGGTCGTCGACTTCTTGAAGGAGTGACGATGCAGGCCTGGTACCTCAACGAGAACCCGTACCCGTTCGTGCCCCCGCACGTGCTCGACACCGCCGACTCCGTCCGGGCCAGCCTGCCGAACAAGTTCTGCGATCCGAAGGTGGCCGCCGACCTCTTCGAGGAAGCCCTGGACGAATACCTGCTCTGCGACGACGTCGGCATCAACGTGGTCTCCAACGAGCATCACTCCGGCATCAACTGCCTGTTCGGTGCCAGTCCGCTCATCCTCGGGGTCCTCGCGCGCCAGACCAAGAACGTCCGGATCCTGAGCCTCGGCAGCCTCATCACCGTTCGCAAGGATCCGGTGCGGGTGGCCGAGGAGTACGCGATGGCCGACGTCATGTGCCGGGGCCGGCTCGAGATCGGCTTCGTCAAGTCGGGCGGCAGCGAGATGGCCTCCGGCAACGCCAACCCCATCGGCATCGTGGACCGGTTCTGGGAGGCGATCGACCTGATCCTCAAGACGCTGAGCTACCGCGAGGGGCCGTTCAGCTGGGAAGGCAAGCACTTCACGCACCGCCACGTGAACATCTGGCCGGGGCCGTGGCAGCAGCCGCATCCACCCCTGTGGGCGGCCACTGGCGATCCGACGACGTCAGCGGAGCTCGGCCGGCGCGGCATCGTGAACGTGATGGTCTTCCGCAGCGCCGAGGAGACGATGCGGGCGTGGGCGTCCTATCGCAAGGCCCGCGCGGAGGCGGGGCTGCCGGCGCCGGGGCCCGACCGCTTCGGCTACACGGCATTCGTCTACACCGGTGACACCGACGAGGAAGGCGTGCGGGTCGGCAGCAAGCTGCTGTGGTTCCTGAACACGGGGCTGAAGTCGGCGCCGCAATACTCCAAGCTCCTCCCCGGGGCGGTGCCACCTGAATACGCTCCGGCGCTCTACCGCACGAAGCCACGGCCCGGCACCGTCGCTGCGCCGCGGCCCGCCGCCGGCCTCATCGGCATCACTCCCGAGCAGGCGATGGCCAAGGGGCTGATGTTCGCGGGCAACCCGGACAGCGTGTACCGCCAGATCAAGGAGTTCCGGGAGAAGGTGGGGCCATTCGAGCACCTCGTGCTCGCCAGCCGCTCCGGCTTCATGACCCACCAGGAGGCCACGAAGGGCCTGAAGCTGTTCGCGAAGGATGTCCTGCCGCGCCTGGCCGAGCTCTAGACCAGGACGTTCGCTGACTCGGCCTTGACGGGGACCCGCCCGTCGGCGATACCTCTAGGTGGAGTGTCCAGCCAGCCCGAGCCCGCGGCCCTTCTCGTCGTCGACGACGCGCGCACGGTCGTTGACGCCAACCCCGCTGCCTGCCGGCTGCTCGGCTTGTCGATCGAGGAGTTGCGCGGCCACCGCCTCGACGCGTTCCTGGAGCACGGGGCGGATCTGGCGGCGGCGTGGCCGACATTGCTCGCCTCGGGAGAGCACACCGGTGAGCTCCGCGTGATCCGTCCCGACGGTGAGGTCAGCCCGATCGAGTACAGTGCGACGGCGCGGTTCGTGACCGGCCACCACCTGGCCATTCTCCGCGAGATGGTCGATCGCCCGCGGGCGGAGCGGGTCGACATGCAGCAGCGCGGGGAGCTGCGTCTGCGCGAGACGGAGACGCTGCTGGCGGTGAGCCGGGCCCTGAGCGCGACGCTCGACCCGACCGAGACGCTGCGCCGGGTGGCGCGGGAGATCACCCTGGCGCTAGGCGCCGACATGGTCGGCGCCTATCTCGCCGATGCCGCCCGCGAGAGGTTGTGGCCGGCGGCCGGGTATCACGTCCCCCCCGCCTTGCTGGACGCCTTCCGTGGATTTCCGATCCCGATCAAGAATCATCCCGCCATCGAGGAGGCGTGGGCCAACCGGCGGCCCATCTGGACCGACGACATGCCGGGGGACCCGCGGGTCGATCAGGAGACCCTCCGGTATTTCCCGCACCAGTCCGACCTCTTCGTGCCGATCCGTGTCAAGGACCGGCCGGTCGGCGGGTTCTTCGTGATCTGGTGGACGGCGCGTCGAACGGTCACGGACTGGGAGATCCGCCTCCTGCAGGGCATCAGCGACCTCGCGGGCATCTTCCTGGAGAACGCCCAGCTCTATCGACAGGCGTCGGAGGCCAACCGCTCGAAAGACGAGTTTCTCGCCACGCTGTCCCACGAGCTGCGCAACCCGCTCGGCGCCATCACCAACGCCGTGGCCGCGCTCGACCGACGCGCGGTCGGGGAGGAGGCGGCGGCGCGGCTGCGGCAGATCATCCGGCGCCAGACCCATCACCTCACACGCCTGGTCGACGATCTGCTCGACGTGGCGCGGGCGACCGCGGGCAAGATCGCGGTCCAGCGCCAGCCGGTCGACCTGAGCGAGGCGGCCGGCTCCTGCCTCCGCTCGCTCCGCGAGAGCGGCCGGGCCCGGCGGCACCGGGTCACGTTCCGCGCGGAGTCCGTGATCGTGAACGCCGACCCCACCCGGCTGGCCCAGATCATCACCAACCTGCTGGACAACGCGGTCAAGTTCACGCCGGCGGGCGGTTCGGTGGACCTGGACGTGGCGCGGGAAGGCCAGGAGGCCGTGCTCCGGGTGAGCGATACCGGGATCGGCATCGATCCCGCGATGCTGCCCAAGGTCTTCGAGCTGTTCGCCCAGGCCGAACAGCCGATGGACCGCACGCTCGGCGGGCTGGGCCTCGGTCTCACCCTCAGCCGCCGCCTGGTGGAGATGCACGGCGGCACGCTCGCCGTCGCCAGCGAGGGCCGCGGGCAGGGCGCCCAGTTCACGGTGCGGCTCCCGGTGGAAGCCGCGGGCACGCCGGCCCCGACCCCGGCCGTGGTCACCTCGGATCGGAGTCGGAGCATCCTGCTCATCGAGGACAACGAGGACGCCCGCGAGTCGCTGCGCTTGCTGCTGGAGTCGCTTGGCCATCGCGTGTTCGAGGCCGGGGAGGGCGACAGTGGCCTGGCGCTGGCTCGGCACCACCGGCCCGAGGTCGTGCTGATCGATCTGGGGCTACCGGGGCTGGACGGCTACGAAGTCGCCCAGGCGCTCCGCGCGAGCCCGGACGGCGGCACGACCACGCTCATCGCCGTCACCGGGTACGGGCAGGCCGAGGATCGCCGGCGCTCGAAGGATGCCGGGTTCGATGCCCACCTCGTGAAGCCGGTGTCGCAGAGCCTGCTCGCTCAGCTCATCGCCTGACCCCAGGCCCGGACAGGGCCGTGGATCAGTCGAAGTGGTACGTCCGGTACAGCCGGCCGATCTCCTCGGCCTTGGCGGCGCCCCAGGGCGCGCTCGGGCCGCCCCGCCGCCTCAGCAGTGCCTCGCGCTCGGCCACCGTGGAGTCACAGAGCCGCGAGCCCTTGAGCATGAACTCGCGGACGTCGTGGGGATAGGCGAGCGGGCATTCCGGCTGCGTCGGGCGGCTGAACCCGAGCAGGGAGCCCGAGGTGGAGAGCAGCTGGATCGCGACGCGACGGGTGGCAACGACGCTGGGCTCGTAGAAATCGTCGAGGCCCGCTATGAACCGGTGGGTCGACATGACGCCAAGGCCGGTCGACGGCGACTGCCAGGAGAAGACGAAGTTGGTCTCGGGCGCGAAGATGTCTCGCCCGGTCACGGCGATGATGAAGGGATGCGGACGTCGAGCGGCGGGATAGCGGCGCCCCAGCTCCTCGAGGACTCGATCGCCGCCGTACTGGCGCCGACGCGTATCCAGGATCTGGGTGTCGTCGACGTGGACGGGCGGTAGCAGCGCACACGGGAGCAGCCACTTGCTCTCCAGGAGCAGGCAGAGATCGGAGGCCGACACCCGCGCGTCGGGGCCGTTGAAGGGGACGAGGCCGAAGCTGAGCCCCGAGTGAAGCCGCCCGGCGGCCAGCCCCGGGAGCGGGCCGGGCGGCGTCACGCCACGAAGACGATCGATCTTGATCTGCAGGACGATTCGTTCCTCGGGGTTGGGGGTGGGTGAGGCCAGCACCGTGGTGAGGTGCTGCAAGGCCTGGGCGCTGTCCCCGCGCTCGCGCAACAGCTCGCCCAGGAGGATCTGGTAGTAGACGTTCTGCGGCTCCCGGGCGAGGAGTGAATGGCGTCGTCGATCCTCCCGAGCTGACGCTGGCTCTCCGCCTTCAGCAGCAGAACGCTGAAGGTCTCGCCGATGAGGGCGTGTCGGGCGGTGAAGGCGTCGACGCGGCGGATCACGCTCTCGTGCTGTCCATCGACCAGCAGCTGGACGATCTCCTTGATCTCCTCGGTCGGGACGGGGGTGCTTGGCGGCGCCGATCCGGGCTCGGGCCCGGACTGTGCGAAACCGTCGGCGCAGGTGGCGAGCACGGTGAGAAGGGCGACCAGGAGCCAAGCCACATCCCATCGATGCACGCCGGGGTGCCCGGGCGGAAGCGATTTACGCGCTCCAGCCGCGCCTGGGCGACGTCGAAGTCTCCGGCGACCTCCGGCGTTTCAGATGCACGCGGCGTCGCCGTCGTTGTAAGGATGTCGAGCACCTCGGGATCGCCTTGTGGGGGGTGATGTCGCAGCTGTACGTTGGACGCGACGGGAGGAGCAACGATGAGGACTCGGCTGGCGAGGACGTTGGCGGCGGTGGTCGTGTTCGTGGCGATGAGCGGATTGACGACGCTCGGACAGGCTCAAGGCACGATCCCGTCCGAGGCTCAACGGCTGGAGTGCGAGCGGAGCGGTGGCTACTGGGCGTCGGCGTCCGGCTATTGCAAGATCGGAGGGTAGGGTCTGGCTGGGCTTACGGAAACGAGAGGCTCGCCTCGGAGACGCGGTCGTAGGAGAAGACGCTGACGCGGTAGCGGGCGGCCGGCGCGACCGGGACCTCGAAGTAGAGCCGGCTGTCGCCGCCGAGCTTGCCGAGGACGCAGCTCACCCGCTGGTCGACGATGCGACCGGAGTCGTCCAGGCCGTCGACCAGGACCCGCAGGTTGCCCACACGGTACGGCGAGCGACTGTTGACATAGCCCTCGACCTCCAGCCGGCCGCGACGCTGGACCGTGTCCCAGGTCACCGAGAAGTGCTGCTCCCAGCCACGCATGAGGGGCTGCAGCTCACGCGCCGGCGCGACACCGGGGGTGAGTAGGAGCAGACCGAGACCGAGCGCCAGCTCTCGCAACGGGCGGATCGCGTGCGTGATCTTCCACTGACCTCCACCGTTCCGATGCGGCGTCGGCGGTCGGCGTTGCAGCCTCAGAGCTACGGGCGAACGGGGAGAGAGGATCTCGAGCGGCCACCCGGGACCGCTGTCTATTGCACCAAGGTCTCAAGGCGCTGGTGTGGACCAAGGTCCAATAGGACGGCCGTCCGGAGGCGGGTAGAGTCAAGCCGACGAGGAGAAGGTCTATGAAACGGCTCGCAGTGCTCATGATGGTGATGGTGTCGCTCTTCCTGCTGGCCTCCGGCTCGGCGGCCGCCGCCGACGACGCAAGGTGAAGGCCGCGACGCAGCAGGTCGAGAGCGGCGCCAAAAAGATCCCCGACGGCAAGATCGGGGAGGGCGTCACCGAGACGGCCAAGGGCGTGGGCGACACCGCGGTCGAGGGTGCGAAGTACAGCGGGGACAAGGTCAAGGAGGCGGCGCAGGCGACCGAGCCCCCGGCCCGGAGCGCGTGGGACAACACGCGTGATGGCGTCATCGGCGCCGGGCGCAGCGTCAAGACGTTCTTCACCAGTCTGTTCTCGAAGTGACAAGGAGCGCGTGATGGAGATCCTGCTCTGGATCGTGTTCGGTCTGGTCGTCGGCTTGGTCGCGAAATTCCTCTTGCCCGGCCGGGATCCGGGCGGGCTCGTCCTGACGATCGCCCTCGGCATCGTGGGCGCCATCGTCGGCGGCTGGCTGGGGCGCGTGATGGGGTTGTATCGGCCGGGCGAGGTGGCCGGTTTCGTCATGGCGGTCGTGGGGGCCATCGTCATCCTGGGGCTCTATCGCATGGTGGCGTCGGGTCGGTCTCGCTTCTAGGGGTGGGGCGGCCGTCGTATGCGGTCGGTCTCCTGGCGCCGGATCGCGTGGCGCGGGGTGCCGCTCCTGGCGCTGGCGCTGCTCGGGGTGGGGGCGGCGAGTCTCGCCCACCACGTCTACTTCGACCGGCGCGGCCTCCCTGACCTCGAGCCCTTCATCCGCTTCGATCTCCCCACGGTCGGCACCATCTACGACGCGAGGGGGACGGTGCTGGTGGAGCTGGCCCGGGAGTACCGCCGGGTCGTCTCCTACGACGAGGTGCCGGCGGTCCTGCGCCACGCGATCCTGGCGGCCGAGGACAAGAACTTCTTCGCCCACTCCGGCGTCGAGTACCGGGCGCTGCCGCGGGTGCTCTACAAGATGGCGGCGAATTCTCTGGCGGGCTGGTGGCGGGGCGAGGGATTCCGGTTGCGCTTCGCCCAGGGCGGCTCGACGCTCACGCAGCAGATGGTGCGCGGCTACTTCCTGCGGGAGCGATCGAGTCGCGAGAATGGCCGCGCGCTCTTCCACGACACCCTGACCTCGCGGTTCCTGGCGCTGGTCATCGGTGTCCCGACCACGAACAAGCTCCTCCGGAAGGTGGAGGAGGTGCGGCTGGCGCTGTGGCTCGAGGAGGAGATGAGCCGGCGGTTCGGATCGCGCGCGCGGGCCAAGCGCGAGATCTTCGCCCGCGCGGCCAGCTTCAACTACCTGGGCAATGGGCGGTATGGCTTCGCCGCCGGCTCCGAGTACTACTTCGGCAAACCGCTGTCGAGCTACACGCCGGAGGACGCCGGGCGGGCGGCGCTGCTGGCCGGAATCACCAAGGCGCCCCGGGACTACGTTCCGGTGCCCGGCGATCCGCGCCCACTGCGGCGCCGTAACGAGATCCTGGGCCTGATGGCCCGCAACGGGTATATCGCCGCCGATCTCGCGAAGCGCTGCCAGGCCGAGCCGGTCGTGGTGACGCCGCCGCCGAACGATCCAGGCCAGACGCCAGCCCCGGCCGCGGTCGACACCGTCTTCCAGGAGCTGAGGCGGCTCGCCGCCAACGGAGTGGGTGTCGAGGATCTCATCCGCGGGCGGATCTCGGTCCACGCCACGGTGGACGAGCGAATTCAGGTCGTCGTGAACGAAGCGCTGGAGACCGGCCTCGCCTCCTACGAGCGGCGGCACCCCGAGGCGACAGGGCTGATCCAGGGATCGGCGGTCGTGCTGCGCAACGCCGACGCGGCAATCCTGGCCGAGACGGGTGGGCGGCACGTCTACAAGAGTCGCCCGGCCCGTTACTCCGACTTCAACCGGGTCACGGGATCGCTGCGGCAGTCGGGCTCAGCCTGGAAGCCGCTGGTGTACCTCGCTGCCTTCCGGCAGGGGTTGAGTCTTGACGCCGTGGTGCCCGACGAGCCGATCGCGGTACCGATGGGATCCGACCGACCCGTGAAGTGGATCGCCAACTACGACAACCGGTTCAAGGGGCCCATGCCGGTGCGCCAGGCGCTGGCCGAGTCCCGCAACGCCGTGGCCGTGTGGATCACCCGCGAAATCGGCCTGCGCCGGGTCATGGGCACCTCTCGCGAGCTGGGGGTTCGCACCCCGCTGCAGCCGTACATCACCTCGGCGCTGGGTGCCTCGGAGGTCCGGCTGCTCGAGCTGGCCGGCGCCTACCGGGCGATGGCCTCGGGCCGCCTGGCCGAGCCGTACATCATCGAGCGCGTGACGGCAGCCCCCGGCGAGGTGCTCTACCAGGCGACCCGAGCTGCGCTCGAGATCGACTCTCGCGACCTCAGCATGATCCAGGAAGGATTGCGCGGTGTGGTCCGTCTTCCGGAAGGCACCGCCCATTCCCTGTACGGGCACGACTTCCCGATCCCGGTGATGGGCAAGACCGGAACGACCAGCGATTTTCGCGACGCGCTGTTCGTCGGGTCCACCTACGGGCCGCGGGGGATCACGGTCGCGGTCCGGATCGGCTTCGACGACAACCGCACGCTGGGAGAGGGTGAGACCGGGGGCCGCGCGGCGCTGCCGATCTTCCGCGAGATCATGCTCCAGGCCTACCAGCGAGAGCTCGTGGGACCGGTGCCAGCGTTCCCCCTTGAGATCGAGAACCGGATCGATCAGTACCTGGTGCGGCGGGCCGAGCTCAGGACTGCTGGCGACACCCCCTGAACGGCGGCGACGGTCACCAGGCAGCCGGCACTCTGGCGGGTGCCGGATCCGCAGACCCGTTGCGCTCGGCATGGCGACCGATGCTGGCCGATCCGGGGTCGCGGCCCGCCGCCGGAGATCGCCCGCGCTCGCCGCCGAAGCGCACGAGCGTGGGCAGCACCACCAGCGATGCCGCCAGCGTCATCGTGGAGCCGATCACCAGCAGCAGGCCCAGGCTCCAGACCCCGCGATGGTGCGCGACGAGCAGGCTGCCAAACCCCGTGATGGTCGTGAGGCCGTTGAACATCACCGCCATGACGGTGCTGCGGGCCAGCCGAGAGCCGCCACCGTGCTCCGGGGCCTCGAGCGACCGCAGCACGATGTACAGGCCGTACTCGGCGGCGGAGCCGATGATGAGCGGAAACGCCCAGACGTTCACGAGATTCAGCTTGAGCCCGGCCAGCTCCATGATCCCCACCGTCCACAGCGTGCCGAGGATCAGCGGGAGCATCGCGAGGACGGTTGCCCGCAGCCGCCGGATGATGAGCGCCGCGATGCCGGCCACGAGGACGAAGGCATAGGCCAGTCCCATCCGGAATGAGCTCGCGATCAGTCGTGTCGACTCGTACCCGACGACGGGCTGGCCGGTGACGTCGCGGTCGACGGTCCGCAGCTCCTCCACGAAGCGCGCCTGGCTCGGATGGTCCCAGGGGTCGTGCCGCGAGTAGATCTGCAGGAGCAGCCGGCCGCTCTTACCGATGAACCGCCGCCGTAGCTCTTCGGGCAGGTCACCGAGCGTGAGCGGGTCGGGGCGGGCGGCGAGCTGCAGCCGCCGCCACTGCTGGGCGAAGTCGGCCGCCAGTCGCGCCTGGTAGTCGGCGAGGGCGACCTCGACGGCGCCCCGCTCCCGCGCCTTGAGCCGTTCGATGAGCGCCGAGGTCGCCCGGTCGATGGCGACGACCGCTTCGGGCGGCCCGCCGCGACCGGCGCGGGCGGTTGCAAGATCCATCCGGCGCTTCAAGGTCTCGAGGGCCGCGGTGAGGGCCGCGAGATCGAGGGGGCGGGCCGCCCCCATGCGGATGCCGTCCGCCACGGCGGCGAGGCGCTCGAGGAGCAGCAGCTTCTCGGCCTGCTGATCGGGCAGCACCGAGAGCACGCTCTGCACGTCGGAGACGGAGGGCAGGCGAGCGAACGCTGCCTGCCTGGCCTCGAGCTCGGCCAGCGAGCCCGCCGTCGACAGCGCGGCGAACACCGAGCGGCTGGCGGCGGCCGCCGCCTTCCGCTCCCAGGCGACCGACTCGGTACCGTCGGCCTGGAGGTTCAACAAGTTGTAGTCGAACCCGATGCCGGGTGCGGTCCACAGCGACGCGCCGGTGGCCACGACCGCCACGACGATGACGGTCTTCGGATAGCGGGCCAGCCAGGCCAGCGCCGGGACCTCGCTCCGGTCGTCCGCCCGCGCTTCTGGCGGGGACGGATGGCCATCGACCGGGGCCTTCTGCCAGCGGTCGATCAGCAATACGGCGGCCGGGAAGACGGTCACCATCGACAGGAACGAGAGCAGGATCGCGGTGCCGGAGATGAATCCGAAGTCGCGGACGCCCTGGAACTCCGCCGTCATGAGGATGTAGAAGGTCACGGCGGCGGTGAGGGCTCCGAGCAGGATGCCGGGGCCGCTGCGGGCGGCGGTGCGCTCGAGGGCGCCGAGCAGGGTCCGACCGAGCACGCGCTCCTCCCGGTACCGGAACAGGAAGAAGGTCCCGTAGTCGGTCCCGAGGCCAACGACGACCGAGATGAACATCATGGAGAGGATGTTCAGGTGACCGACCAGCAGCGTGATGACGCCCAGCGACCAGCCGACGCTCAGCGTGAGAACCACGAGCATCGCGCACGAGGTCAGGAGGCGCCGGAACGCGAGTAACAGCAGCCCGAGGGTGAAGACCAGAGCCAGGAGGCTGGCGATCTCGCCGTCTCGGGTCGCGGTGCTCATCTCGTCGCTGAAGAGCGCAGGGGCCCCGGTGACGCCGGCCTCGACCGAGGGGAACTCCTGACGGAGGCCCGCGATCGCGCTCCGGACGGCGAGCACCGCCGCGTGCTCGGCGTCGAAGGTGCGTGGCGCGTCGGCGAGGTCGATCACGACGAAGAGCAGACGCCGGTCGTGGGACAGGAAGTAGCCACCGTCGAGGGCGAGGGTGGGGGCAGCGATCACGGCCGCCCACGGCGAGCGGTACGGTCCGCCGTCGATGCGGTCCGACATCTGGGTCAGGACATCGTGCAGGAGACGGATCGGCGCCGGGCTCGTCGCGTCGGCGCCGCCGGGGCCGAAGGCGCCGGGCAGGAACGTCGCCCCGACGTACTGGTTGATGCCGTCGACCAGCCGATCGAGCGTGGGCGTGGCCGCGAAGTCGGCCAGCAGGTCCTCCTGGCCGGCGATGGTGTCGAGGGTCGTCCGCAGCGTGTCGAGCGGCAGGTACAGCAGTGCGTGGGCCTCGAGACGGCTGGCATCGATCCGGTAGCTGATGCGCGCCGACCCGAGAGCGCCCGCGCGGAGGATGGTGGCCAGGCGGGCCGCGTAGGCCGTCGAGGTCTCGACGGCCGGGCTCTCGACGACCACCACGATGTCCTCGAGCTGGCCGAAATCCTCGGCGTAACCCTTGTAGAGCGTGGCGTACGGCTGGTGGAGCGGGAGCAGGTGAAACTTGGACGTCTCGAAGGTGAGGGAGTGCGCGGCGTAGCCGACGCTGACCGCGGCGGTCGCCAGACCCACCAGGACCGTCACGGCCGGGCGGGCACAGCAGAACCGCACGACGGCTTGCAGGACCCGGCTGGTCACCGATAGCGGAGCCAGCACGGATCACCGTTCTGTTTGGCGGGTCACCGCGGGGCCTTGGGCGAGGCGGCGGGGGCCGAGAACTCGGCCTGGTGCGACTTGAGCTTCGTCACCAGGGTCTCGTAGGAGTCGATCCGGATGACCTTGTTGAACTGCGCGCGATAGTTCGAGACGAGGCTGATGCCGTCGAGGCTGAGATCGTAGACCTGCCAGCGGGCGCCGGCGTTGTGCATCCGGTACTCGAGCGGCATCTGACTGCCGTTACTGAGGGGGATGATCGTCCGCACAGCCGCGTGGTCGCCCTCGATCGTCTCGCCTCCGTAGATCATCTTGGCGCCGCCGTGCTGGTCCACCTTGGCGATGTACGAGTGCTGGATCAGGTCGGTGAAGAGGGTGACGAACTCCCGGCGCTCGGCGGGCGTTCGCGCGGTCCAGTGCTGACCGAGCGACCGTTTGGCCATCTCGCCGAAGTCGAAGATGCCGTCGGCGGCGGTGAGGATCGCGCGCCTCCGCTGGGGGGCCTTGCTGTCTCCGGCCATCGCCGGATCCCGGAGGATCTTGAACACACGGTCGATTCCCTCGCGCAGCTGATCGGTGGGCGCGCCCGCCCAGGCGCCGGGAGCGGCCCCCGTCGAGAGGACGATGATCAGGATGCCCACGAGCCGCGCGTGATGACCCGGCATGAGTCGAGTGCCCTCCTCACCCGAGGGTAGGGGACGCCAGGGGCGCGGAACATTGGACCTTGGTATCACGACGCCGCCCCCGGGCCCGGTGAGCAATTGTGACCAGACTCCCGTAATCGGATCCGGTACCGTCTCGCCCACGAAGTCTTGACGCGAGCCCGCGGGGCCGGCCTGACAGAACCTGGGACCTTCGTTTGTTGCGAAGGTTCCGTGGAGGGAGGCAGTACCCGACATGGCCGTGCAACAGCTGCTCGGGGTCCACGTGCTCGTCGTCGACGACGTGCCCCAGGTCCGGGCCGTGGTCACCGAGGTGCTGGAGTGGCAGGGGGCGCGGGTGACGGCGGTCGCCACTGCCGAGCGCGCCCTCGAGCTCGTGGAACAATTGCGACCGGACGTCCTTCTGAGCGACCTCGAGATGCCGCAGAAGGGCGGCTACTGGCTCATCGGCCGGGTGCGCGCCCTCGCGCCGGAGCGCGGCGGTCTGACGCCGGCGGCGTGCCTGACGGGGAGCGCCGACCCCGACGACCGGGTGAGCATCCTGAAGGCCGGGTTCCAGTACCACCTCGCCAAGCCGGTCCACATGTCAAGCCTGGTCGGTGTCGTGGGGCTCCTGGCTCTCAAGCCGTAGGCTCGCCCCGATTGGCGCTCGCGGCAGCCGGACGAATCACGTCCTGGCCCACGCGGAGCGCGTCGCTGACGTGCTCCTTGGTGTCCTGCAGGAAGCCTTCGGCGCGCCGCAGGGAATCGCCGCCGCGATCCAGCAGCTCTCCGGCCTTCTCGTCGACCGCGCGGATCCCGTCCGCCGCGCGCCTGCGCACGCCACGCGTCTGTTCGCCCACATAGGCTTCGATCCGGCGCCCCCACACCCACGCCACGACCGCGCCCATGATCGCCCCGACGACGAAGGCCTCAGTGGCTCGCATGTTGGCTGGCCTCCGCGTGGTTCGGCGCCGAACGTCGTCGAGGCGCTGATCGACCACGTCCCAGGCGATCACGTTCCACCAGGCGGCGAGGTAGTCCGGTCGCCGGTTCCGGTACTTCAAGTAGTACGCGTGCTCCCAGACATCGCAGCAGAGGAGCGCCGGCATGCCCTGCACCAGCGGGCTGTCCTGGTTGGGCAGCGCCACGATCTCGAGCGCCTCGGTCGACGGGTTCACGACGAGGAACGCCCAGCCCGAGCCGAAGTGCGTCGTGGCCACGTCGGTGAAGAGGGACTGGAACCGCTCGAACGAGCCGAAGTGCTCCGTGATGGCCTCGGCGATGGCGCCTCTCGGCGCGGGGTCGGCTCTCGGCCCGAGGATCTCCCAGAACAGCTGGTGATTGGCGTGGCCGCCGCCGTGGTTGCGCACGGCTGTTCGGATCTCCGCCGGCACCTCGTCGAGGTGGCCCAGCAGGGTCCCGACCGTGAGATCGGCCAGGTGCGGATACGGCCCGATCGCCTTGTTCAGGTTGTCGACGTAGGCCTGATGATGCTTGTCATGATGCAGCTCCATCGTCTCTGCGTCGATGTAGGGGGCGAGAGCGTCGTACGCAAACCGGAGGGCCGGCAGCTTGTGAGCCATGTGGGAGACGCCTCCAGATTGCGTCGTCCTGACTGTAGCCGCCGCCCGCTCGCCCGGCTACTGCACCTTGGTCCAATGACGGCAGTCGCCGCGGGTGATCGTGCGGTCGCCGGTCAGCGCACCCGGCCGCCCGAAGATCACGAGCACCACGTCGGCGGGGTTGGCGGCGTGGCGACAGATGTCGCGGGCCACGGCGCGAAAGACGCGATCCTCCGGGTAGGACGGCACCGCCAGCTCCTCCATCGACCACTCCCAGACGTCGAGCACGTTGGCCCCCACGCGGTTGCGGGTGACGTGGCGGCGGACGGGCTCGGGCAGGCGCGCGGCGACGGCATCGGTGACGGAGACCGCCGCCGCCTTCACGTTGCCGGAGTACAGGGCGCCGGAGAGGTAGGCGTCCCAGTGGCCGGAGAAGCTCAGCGCCGGCAGGATCCCGAAGAGGGCGAGCGCGGCGGCGTGGGCCCCGAGGCGGCGGGGGACGAGGACGTCGCGGGTAGCGTGGCGGCTATTCCAGAACAGGAGCGCGGCCAGCGCCGCCATCGCCGCGTTCCACGGCCAGACGACGGCGTTGGTCCAGTGACCGAGGGGCCCCAGCAGGCCGAGGACGAGGAGGTGAGTCGCGATCGCGCCCACCACCGCGGCCTTGCGCAGACGCGGCACGAGCAGGCCGACGGCCACCGCGATCTCGACCACGGGCACCACGATCGCCCCGCCCAGCACCCAGCCCTGTAGTCCGGGGGGTAGCCGGCTGGTGACGGGCTCCACGAGCCACGGGAAGAGCTGCGTCAGGAAGGTGGTGTTGAGCTTCTGGAGGCCGCTCCAGAGATAGAGGCCGACGAGGATGACGCGCCAGGCGGCGAGCGTCTCGCCGGCGTCGCGGGTGACGGCGAGGGCGGCCAGCATGACGACGTACTGATAGAACCACGGCTGCCAGCGCGACTGGTCGTCGGCGGCCAGGATCACGGCGAGGACGGTCGCCGCCACCGCCCACCATCGGGGGCGCGGCGCCAGCGCGACGCCGCCGAGGGCGGCCAGCAGCGCACCGAGAACGACGAGGTCGAGCGGGCCCGGCAACGGCGGCCAGCCGTCGAGCACGGGCACGCGCGGATAGATGCGCGTGGCCAGGAAGAGCCGGGGCGCGAGTAGCAGACCGGCGGCGAGGGCGGCGGCCACGACGACGCGCGCCCACCGGATCCCTGGCGGAGGCGGGGCCGTCTCCGCCGTCAATGCGCGTGGCCGCCGAGCGCCTGTCCTCTCGCCATCGCCAGGTGGTGGGCCTGGTGGTGCGCCCCCTCGGTCATCAACCCCGCGAAGCCGAGGCCGCGGATGCGCGCGACGAGCTTCGAGTCATCGGCCTTTCTCGCGATGACGGTCAGCCGCACGCCGCCTGGCACCGTCTCGGTCTTCGCCGTGTATGACGGCGTGCGATCGAGCTCGGCCGCGTGCGGCACCACCATGGCGCGAATCGCCTGCTCGGTGCGGACGCTTCCCGTGATCTCCATTGCGAGGCCGCCGGGCACCGGGGTCGCGTGGACGATCGAGCGCAGCACCACCTCGTTCATGTCCACGAGGTGCTGGCGCAGGCGCTCGACGTCGACCTTGGCCCAGTCGGTGGTCGGATCGGCGTCGAGGATCCGGACGATCTCGGCGATGGCGCCGAAGGCATCCTGACCCGCCAGGGTGGGGGCCCCGCCGGCCTGCATCATCGAGCCGTGATGCTGGGCGAGGACGGTGTGCGCGTCGGCCATCAGGGCGACGCCGAGCGCGATGGCGAGAGCTGTTCTCCACATGGTTGCCTCCCGTCGAATGGAACCGGGCAACAGTATGACGGGCTGGCGCCGGCCGGATCTATGACTTACGTCACACGGCCATCGCCGGGTGCGGCGGCCTCGTCACCGCGGGCGAGCGCGGCCAGACGCACGGGGTCACGGATGGTGACGCGCGAGCGTGCGCGTGAAATCACCCCGGTGGCCTCGAGCTGCGAGAACGCGCGGGCGACCAGCTCGCGAACGGTTCCGAGCCGGGCCGCCAGCTGGGCCTGGGTCAGCGCGAGCTCCACCGGGGCGCCTCGCTCGATGGCCACCGCGTCGAGAAAGCGAGCCAGGCGCTCGGTCACCGGGCGGAACGCGAGGTCGCTGACGATGCCCGCGAAGTGACGGACCCGGCGCGCCATCGTCCGCAGCATGGCAAGCGCCACCGCCGGGTGCCGGTGGCAGAGCCGGACGACCTCGGCGCGAGAGAGGAACAGCACCAGGGTGGGCGCGACGGCGACGGCCGCGGCGATGTAGCCGCCGCCGTCGAAGAGCGGTCCCTCGCCCAGCGTGGCGCCCGGGCCTTCCGTGTGGAAGATCTGCTCCCGGCCTCGGGGAGAGATCTGCCGTATCTCGACGCGCCCCTCGGCGACGATCAGGAGGCCCCGGCAGGGCTGACCCTCCTCGAAGAGCGCCTGGCCGGCCTCGAGGGCCCGCGTCGTGCACCGCCCGGCCAGGCGCCTCAGCTCGCTCGCCGGCAGTGAGGCGAAGTACGAGACTCGACGAAGCGCTTCGGCCCGTACCCGTCCGGTCTGCGCGCGTGCCATTGCCCTCGACGGGATCATGATCGCCCGACTCGGGGAAGGGAAAACTTGAGTCTTTGCTCCGGACCCTGTTTCTATGAGGGCATATGGCCACGCTGAGCCCTCCCAAGCCCGGACCGCGCGCCCCCCAGCCCCCGCCGGTGGTCTCCGCCGTCGAGATGGGAGCCCGCCAGCGGGAGATCTCCGTCTCCGAGTTCTTCACCAAGAACCGGCATCTGCTCGGCTTCGACAACCCGCGCAAGGCCCTGCTCACCTGCGTGAAGGAGGCCGTCGACAACGCCCTCGACGCCTGCGAGGAGGCCGGCATCCTCCCCGACGTCGTCGTCAAGGTGGAGCCCGTCGGCGAAGGGGAGGCGCCGCCCCCGGCGGCCAGCCAGGCCACTCGCTTCCGCATCACGATCACCGACAACGGCCCCGGCATCGTGCGCCAACAGGTCCCGCCGATCTTCGCCAAGCTGCTGTACGGCTCCAAGTTCCATCGCCTGCGCATGAGCCGCGGCCAGCAGGGCATCGGCATCTCGGCCGCCGGCATGTACGGGCAGCTCACGACCGGCAAGCCCGTGCAGATCATCTCGCGCACCAGCCCGCGGACGCCCGCCCACTACTTCGAGGTCCAGATCGACACCAAGAAGAACGAGCCGCTCATCATCGAGAAGAAGCAGATCGAGTGGGACTCGCCTCGGGGGACCCAGGTGGCGCTCGAGGTCGAGGGGCGGTACCAGAAGGGACGGGCCTCGGTCGACGAGTACGTGGAGCAGACGATCATCGCCAATCCCCACGTCAAGCTGACCTACCTCGCCCCGGACGGCGAGACGAAGGAGTACCCGAGGACGTACCAGCAGCTGCCGCCGTCGCCGCGGGAGATCAAGCCGCACCCCTACGGCATCGAGCTGGGGATGCTGCTGAAGATGCTCCAGGACACCAGGAGTCATTCGCTGGCCGGGTTCCTGGCCAGCGACTTCAGCCGAGTATCGCCGCGCCTGGCCGAGGACATCGCCAAGGCCGCGGGGCTGTCGCCGGGCGCCCGCCCGCGCGACGTGCACGGACAGGGCACCGAGGCGCTCTACAAGGCCATCCAGGCGACCAAGATCATGGCGCCGCCGACCAACTGCCTGTCGCCCATCGGGGAGAAGGCGATCCTGGCCGGCCTCTACCAGCAGATCAAGGGCGACTTCTACACCGCGGTGAGCCGGCCGCCGGCCGTATATCGCGGCAACCCGTTCGTCATCGAGGCGGGGCTGGCCTACGGGCGGGGGCCGGAGCAGGCCGACGCTCCAGCGAAGAAGACGGTCCCCCTCGCCGAAGGGGAGACGAACGACCACGATCACGAGCTCGCCCGCGTCATGCGCTACGCCAACCGGGTGCCGCTGCTGTACCAGCAGTCGGCGTGCGCGAGCTACAAGGCGGTGCTCGACACCACCTGGCGCAACTACGGGCTCACGCAGTCCCGGGGCGCGCTGCCGTCCGGGCCCATGGTCATCTTCGTCCACATGGCCTCGGTCTGGGTGCCGTTCACCAGCGAGTCCAAGGAGGCGATCGCCGAGTACGACGAGGTGCGCAAGGAGATCAACCTGGCGCTGCGCGAGTGCGGCCGGCGGCTGGGCGCCTTCCTGCGCCGGCGCGAGCGGGCCCACAGCGAGAACCGCCGGCGCAACATCTTCGACCTCTACATCGAGGAGGTCGTCGACTCCTGCAACCGTCTCAAGGGCGGCCAGCTCCAGACGGCCAAGCTCAAGGAGCAGCTCCAGAGGATGGCCATGCGGCGGACCGGCGGCGAGAAGACCGACGCGCTCCTGGGCAAGAACGGTGGTGGGCCGGAGGGGCTGCCGTACTCGATCATCGTCACACCGGACGGCGTCGAGGGTGAGGTGCCGGAGCCGGTCGGCGAGGTGCCGGCCGAGGTCGAGGCCTCTCGCAGCGCCCCGGACGAGGGCGCGAAGGCCTCCACGCCGTCACGGCCCACGCGGAAACTGAAGGGCAAGCCCCGGGCCGTGAAGCGGACACCGCCCGCCGCACGCAAAGCCCGGCGCCCGTCGCGCGCCACCAGCAAGCCCGCCCGCCGGACCACGCGCGCCGCGCGCAGGAAGGCCTAGGACGCCCCGATGGCCCGCAAGCCCCGCAAGACGACCGCGGTCGAGAAAAAGCTCGTCGGGGTGGCCGACCTCGTGATCACCGCCGCCCAGCGCCGCAAGGATCCCACCATCGCCATCCCCGTCCGGGCCCTGTCCAACGTCAGCTTCAACGAGCGCAAGGGACTGCTCGAGATGGGCAAGCGCAAGCAGGCCCGCTCGTTCTTCAACGTCGGCATGGCCAAGAAGTTCATGCAGACCGTGCTGGTGGCGGACGCCCTCTGCGAGCTGCAGCGAGCCAACCTGACGACCTCGCTCCGGGAGATCTACTACCGGACCAAGCACACGATCCGGAACTCGCACGAGAACACGCTGGACACCCAGGACGAGTCCGATCCGCTCATCGAGGACCTGGAGGTCACGCTGGAGGCCCTCCGCGAGGAGCTGCACGTGCGGGCCGAGAACGCCGGCTCGATCGTCGGCCCCCTCGTGCTCGTCGACGACGGTGACCAAGTCGACTGCGCCCGGCTCGGCAAGGGCGGCTATTCGGTGCCGTCCATCGTGGAGCCGGAATATCTCCAGATCCGGCGGTGCACGGCCGACTTCGTCCTCCTCGTCGAGAAGGGTACCCAGTGGAACCGGCTCTCCGAGGACAAGTTCTGGCGGCGGTACAACTGCATCCTGCTGACGGGCAACGGGCAGCCGCCCCGCGGCGTCCGCCGCCTGGCCCGGCGGCTGCACGAGGAGCGGGGGCTTCCCGTCTACGTCCTCGTCGACAACGATCCCTGGGGGTACTACATCTACTCCGTCATCAAGCAGGGCTCGATCAACCTCGCCTTCGAGAGCCAGCGCATGGCCATTCCCAAGGCCAAGTTCATCGGGCTGTCGAGCGCGGACCCCGAGGCCTACGGCTTGCCCCGCAACGTCGGCATCAAGCTGAACGACAAGGACAGTGCCCGCGCCCGCGAGCTGCTCGGCTACACCTGGTTCCAGAAGAAGCCGTGGCAGGAAGAGATCAAGCGCATGATCGCCAGCGGGCTCAAGTACGAGCTCGACGCGCTCGCCAACAAGGATTTCCAGTACCTGACCAAGCGCTACCTCCCCCGCAAGCTCAAAGAGAAGGACTGGCTGGACTAGTGCTACCCTGCGGCTCCGGGCCGCGTCAACGACCGCTCCGCATCCGGCGCGCCTCGAGAGGAGCGCCGCATGCTGACACGTCGTGAAGCCCTCACGCGGGCCGGTCTCATCGGAGCCGGGGCCGCCGTCGGCCTCCGTCCGGGGGCCGCCCGCGCCCAGGGTGGCCGCAAGCCCGCGCTGACGATCGCGCTGCCGTCCAACCCCGAGACCATCGACCCTCACCAGTTCCGCTCCGTGCTCACGGGGTCGATCCTGACCAACCTCTGCGAGACCCTGCTGACCCGCGATGCCAAGACGATGGAGCTCAAGCCGCTGCTGGCCACCTCGTGGCGCAACGTCAATCCCACCACGTGGGAGTTCAAGCTCCGCAAGGGGGTCAAGTTCCACAACGGTGAGCCCTTCGACGCCGAGTCGGTGAAGTTCAGCATCGACCGCACCATCGGGTCCAAGCTCAACACCCTCGGCAAGGTCCTGTGGCCGCCGTCCATCGGCCAGGAGGTGCAGATCGTCGATCCGGGCACGGTGCGGATCTCCACCAAGGTGCCGGACCCCATCCTGCCCAACCGGGTGGCGGCGGAGTCGGTCAACATGGTGCCGCCCAAGGCCATGGCCGACTACCGCGAGAAGTTCGTGGCCGACCGGACGATCGGCACCGGGCCCTATCGCTTCGTCGAGTACGTCGTCGGCGACCGCCTGGTCGTGGAGGCGAATCCCGACTACTGGGGCGCCAAGCCGGCCAGCCAGCGGATCGTGTGGCAGATCATCCCCGACGCCGCCACCCGCGTGGCCGCGCTGTCCCGCGGCATGGTCGACGTCATCGTCAACCTGCCGGTGCCGCTGATCTCCACGGTGGAGGGCGACAGCAAGCTCGCCGTCTACGCCGAGCTCGGCTCCTCCGTGCACCTGCTCCTGCTCAACGCGCTGCAGTCGCCGCCGCTCAAGGACCGCCGCGTGCGGCAGGCGCTGGCCCATGCCATCGACCGGGCCACGATCGTCAAGAGCCTCTACGCCGGCCGTGGCCAGCTCACCAACTCCGTGGTCGCCCGCCAGGTGACGAACGCGACCGATCCCGGCCCCCACGCCTACGATCCGGAGCGCGCCAAGAAGCTGCTCGCCGAGGCCGGGCAGGGCGGGGGCTTCGACCTGACCCTGTGGCAGGCGACGGGCCGGTGGTCGCAGGCCGAGGAAGCCGCTCAGCTCATCGCCGGCTACTGGGAGAAGATCGGCGTGCGCGTGTCGCTGCAGACGCTGGAGTGGGGCGAGTACAACCGGCGGGCCGGCCGCGGCCTCCTCAAGGACGCCGGCTACTACGCCTTCATCAACGGCACCTGGGACCCGTCGTACCTCACCCAGCGCTTCCTGCCGAGCTACGGCTCCTTCCGCTACTACGACGCGACCGGCGACCTCCTGCACGTGATCGAGGAGCACGAGCAGACGTTCGAGGCCAAGAAGCGCCGCGAGCTCGCCACCCGGGTGCAGAAGGGTCTGCAGGAGGAGGTGGGCTGGCTCTACCTCTGGCAGCTGGACGAGATCTTCGGCATGAGCCGTAAGGTGAAGGGCTTCCGCATGCGTCCCGATCACATCCTGTGGACGCGCGACGCGTTCGTGGAGGCCTGAGGTGGACCGGCGGCAGGCCGTTGTCAGGCGAGGGGAGCGGCGGCGCGGGTTCGTGCCCTACTGGCTGCGCACGATGGCCGACGTCGACGTGGATTTTCTGGAGGCCTACGAGCGCATCTACGAGCTGACGGCGATCCGGCGGGGCAAGCTGCCGCCGAAGTTCCGGGAGATGATCGTGGTCGCCGCCGTCTCGATCGGCGGCTACCTCCCCGGGATCAAGGATCACATCCGCCGCGCGCTCCGCCTGGGCGCCACCAAGGAGGAGATCATCGAGGTGCTGCAGAGCGCCTATTTCCACACCGGTGCGCTGACCCTCGTGCACGGCATGATCGGGCTGATCGACGTGCTCAAGGAGCTGGAGGCCGAGAAGAAGACCGGCCGGGCCCGGCCGCGCGCCCGGCGCCGGCGGCGCTCGTGATGCAGTACCTCACGGCCAGCGATGGGGTCCGCCTCGGCTACGTGGTCGACGACTTCACCGACCCCTGGAAGCCGCCGGAGACGCTCGTGCTCCTGCATGCGGCCATGGGCAGCTCGAAGCGTCTGTACGCCTGGGTGCCGCGGCTCGCCCGCGACTTCCGGGTGGTACGTCTCGACCTCCGCGGCCACGGCAGCTCCCAGGTCCCGGACGACGCCCTGCCGTTCACGCTCGATCGCCTGGCCCGCGACGTGATCGATCTCCTCGATCACCTCGGTCTCGACCGCGTCCACCTGGCCGGCTCCTCGGCCGGCGCCATCATCTCGATGAAGGTCGCGATCGACTATCCGGATCGGCTTCTCACGCTCGCCGACTTCGCCTCCACGCCCGGGCTCGGCCCCTCCAACGTGGATGCCGAGCGATGGGTGGCCCACATCAAGCGGACGGGCGTGCGGACGTTCCTGTCCGAGACCATCGCCGATCGCTTCGATCTGGACAAGGTCGATCCGCGCTTCGTCGAGTGGTTCCTCGACGAGTCAGCCCGGACCAGCGCGGCGTGGCTGGCGCGCTTCGTGCCACTCATGCGCTCGGTCGACCTCACCAACGACCTGCCCCGGATCCGCTGTCCGATGCTGGCCGTCGTTCCCGATCACGACCCCATCAGCTCCATGGCCCAGTACGAGGTCATCCGCGAGCGGGTGCCAAAGGTGAAGTTCGTGGTCTACCACGGCCTGCCCCACAACATCACCGACGCGGTCCCCGACCGCTGCGCCGAGGAGCTGCACCGCTTCCTGCTCGAGCAGCGCTGAGCCCGGGATGCTGGTGCACGTCCTGCGGCGGTTGTGGAGCACCCTCACCGTCGCCGTGGGCGTGGCCGCCGTCATCTTCGTCCTCCTCCACCTCTCGGGCGATCCGGTCGCCCTGCTCGTGCCGGCCGACGCGCCGCCCGAGGTGATGCGGGACACGCGGCGGGCCCTCGGTCTCGACCGGCCGCTGCCGCAGCAGTTCTTCATCTATCTGTCGCGGGCGGTCGCCGGCGATCTCGGCACCTCGCTGCGGCACAACCTGCCGGTTGCCCAGCTCATCCGCGAGCGATTGCCGCGCACCATTCTGCTGGCGGCGGCGGCGCTGGCCCTGGCTCTCGTGATCGCCATCCCGGCTGGTATCGTCTCCGCGCTCAGGCGGGGGACGCTGGTGGATCGCCTCGCGATGGTACTGGCGGTCGCTGGCCAGGCGGTGCCCATCTTCTGGCTGGCGCTGATGCTGATCTGGGCCTTCGCGGTGCGCCTGGAGTGGCTGCCCGTCTTCGGCTCCGGCACCCTCCTGCACCTGGTGCTGCCGGCGGTAAGCCTCTCGACGATCGTGCTGGGCCGGCTCGCCAGGCTCGTCCGCTCCAGCATGCTCGAGGTGCTGGAGCAGGATTACGTGCGGACGGCTCGCGCCAAGGGGCTCGGCGAGACGTCGGTCGTCTGGGGGCACGCGCTCAAGAACGCCGCCATCCCGATCGTCACCGTGGTGGGCCTGCAGCTCGCCCAGCTCCTGGGCGGCGCCGTCGTCACCGAGACGATCTTCGCCTGGCCCGGCGTCGGCGTGCTGGCGGCCGAGGCCGTGTTCAACCGTGACTTCCCGGTCGTCCAGGGCGTGACGCTGGTCATCTCGCTGATCTTCGTCGCCGCCAACCTGGCCGTGGACCTCGCCTACGTGGCCCTCAATCCGAGGATCCGTCTCGGATGAGGCGCCCGCGCGTTCGACCGAGCGTCCTCGCCGCCGGCGTCGTCCTGGCCGTTGTCGTCCTGCTCGCCGTGTGCGCGGACTGGGTGGCGCCGGCCCGCCCCAACGAGCAGGACATCACCGCCCGGCTCCGGCCGCCGGCACTGGCCGGCGGCACCTGGAGCCGGCCGCTCGGCACCGACGAGCTGGGCCGCGACGTGCTCAGCCGGCTGCTGTACGGCGGGCGTGTGTCGCTGGCCGTCGGCCTGCTGGCGGTGGCGGTCTCGTGCCCGCTCGGCGTGGTCGTCGGTCTGGCCTCCGGCTTCTTCGGCGGCTGGATCGATCGCACGCTGATGCGCGTCACCGACATCCAGCTCGCCATCCCGACCATCCTGCTGGCCATGGCGCTGGTGACCGTGCTCGGCCCCGGCGTGCTGAACCTCGTCATCGTCCTCAGCGTCACCGGCTGGACCATCTACGCCCGCCTTGTCCGCGGCGAGACGCTGGCCCTGCGCGGGCGCGAGTTCGTCGAGGCGACCCGGGCGGCCGGGGCGGGCGAGACGCGCATCATGTTCCGCCACGTGCTGCCCAACGTCGTCTCCCCGGCCATCGTGGTGGCGACCTTTGCCGTCGGTAGCATGGTGGTGCTGGAGGCGACGCTGAGCTTCCTCGGCATCGGCGTGCCGCTGCGGGTGGTGACGTGGGGCAGCATGCTCAACGGCGGCCGGACCTATCTGAAGTCGGCGTGGTGGATCACGGCCTTCCCCGGCCTGGCGATCTTCGTCACCGTGCTCGCCATCAACGCCCTCGGGGACTCCATGCGCGACGCGCTCGACCCCCGCCTGCGCAACCGCGTGTAGCGGCCGCTACCGCGGACGCAGCGGGGCGAGGTCGATCTGACCGGAGCGCTCGGCTTCGGGGCGATCGCGACAGTTCCGCCGTGCCAGCGATTCGCGCCCGTGCGGCTGGCGGGCTCCGACGGGTTAGCGGCCCCGGACTGTCAGGACCGGACAGGGCGCCGTGGCCGTCACCCGCGCCGCCACGCTACCGACGAAGAATCGGGCGACGCCGGTGCGACCGTGCGTCCCCATCACGATCAGGTCAGCTCGCAGCCGCTTGGCCGCGCGCGTGATCTGCTCGTGGGCGACGCCCTCCACCACCAGGCCGCGGGCCCGCACGCGCGCGGCCTTGGCCTTGGCCAGCAGGCGATCCATCTGCTTCTGCGCCCAGCCGCGGGCGGACTGGCTCATCTGCTCATACACGGACGGCGCCATGTACCCCTCGCCGGCGCCGGCCAGCGGAATGGCCGAGGACAGGACGTGGAGCAGCACCAGCTCGCGGCGTGCCTGTCGTGCCTCGACGAGGCTGCGGGCGAACGCGGCGCTGGACGCTTTCGAGAAGTCGGTGGGGTGGAGCACTCGGCGGGTCATCGTATGAAATCCTCCCGGGCGGCGGTGCCGCGATGGGGTGAAGGGTCGCGATCAAGGAACTCCACGCGTGCCAACGGTAACAGACGGCGCCGCGAGGCGTACAATCACCCGTGGCCGAACGGAGTGGTCTGGGCCCACGGCCGTGATCGAGACGTGTGGACAAGGGAGGTGCGCTCATGGAGCTCCGGAGACTTCGAGTCGTGGCGGTCCTGCTGATGATCGTGCTCGCGGCGGCGTGCGCCAAGCGCCCCGCGATGACGCAGACGGCGGCACCGCCCCCGACGGCCGCCGTGACGGCGCCCCCACCGGCTCCCGTGGCTCCACCGGCTCCAGCCCCCGTCGCGCCTCCGGCGCCGGCCCCACCGCCTCCGGTGGCTGCGGCTCCGCCCGCCCCGGCGCCGCCCCCGCGGCCGGCCCCGGCGGAGTACAAGGAAGTCGCGGAGCTGCGCGACGTCTTCTTCGACTTCGACAAGCACGCGATCAAGCCGGAGGCGGCCCGCGTGCTCGACGCCTCCGTCGGCTGGCTGAAGGCCAATCCGTCGGCGCTGCTCCTGATCGAGGGCCACTGCGACGAACGGGGCACCAACGCCTACAACCTCGTGCTCGGCGAGCGCCGCGCGAAGGCCAGTCAGGAATATCTGGTGGCGCGCGGAGTGGCCACCGACCGGATCACCATCATCAGCTACGGAGAGGAACGGCCGGCCTGCACGACCAGCGCCGAGGCGTGCTGGGCCCAGAACCGGCGGGCGCACTTCCTGGCCAAGCAGCCGTAGCGGTCGCCGCCTCGACCGCGCGCCGGCGGGCTATGCATGCCGCCGGTCCGCGGCCGGGCCGCCCTCGCGCGCGAGGTTGCGGGCGGTGTTGGGCTTCAGGGCAAGGCCAGTGCCACTGGCGACCGACGATCGGGAAGCACTCAGGACCGCGGTTCGAGAATCATCCAATCGGTCAGCCCTACACCATGGTGATTTCTGGCACGAAGCATCCAAGATCCCGATATTCCACACGTTCTCGGTTCGGTACCGGACTTGCCGTGAAGCCCTCCCATGACGAGCTCAACGAAACGCTGGCTCGGCCTTGTTGTCGCCGTGGGTACGTTCGTGGGCGCGACCTCCGCGGTGGCGCAGACGCGCGCGTCATCGAACGCCGGATGCCGCGATTGCGCCCGGAGCCGGACTTCGTACCAGCGCGTGGCGCTGGCGCCGACACCGCCGAGGGGGGCGCGTCACGCGTCCTCGGGGCACCACGCCGCCTATGCGCGTGAGATCGCCGACGCGGCCTCGCGGTACGCGGTACCCGAACGCCTCATCTGGGCCGTGATCCGCGTCGAGTCCGACTTCGACCATCGCGCGGTGTCGCGCAAGGGCGCCCGGGGGCTCATGCAGCTGATGCCGGAGACGGCCTCGCTGCTCGGCGTCCGCGACTCGTTCAACCCACGGGAGAACATCGACGGCGGCACCCGCCACCTGCGCTCGATGATGGTGAAGTTCCGGTACGACGTGCGGCTGGCGGTGGCGGCCTACAACGCGGGCGAGCGGCCGGTGATCGTCCATCGCGGTGTCCCGCCGTACCCGGAGACGCGGGAGTACGTGACTCAGGTGCTTCGCTTCTACAACGAGCCGACGCCGGGCCGCCCGGCCGTGGGCGGCGACGTCTACCGCATCGTGCAGCCCAACGGCACGATCGTCTACACCAACGTCCGGTACGGGCAGTTCAGCCCAGCCCTGTCCAGGCAATAGCGGTCCGCGCTCAGGGCCGCCCCTCGATCGCCACGTCCAGCAGGAACGGCCGGCGGGCGCCGAGCGCCTTCTCGAGGGCCGGGCGCAGCTCGGCGGGCGCGGTCACCCGTGCACCCTCCACGCCCATTCCCCTCGCCAGGTCGACGAAGCCGAGGTCGGGCGAGACTAGGTCCATGTTCGGATAGCCGCGGTCCGGCTTGGCCCCGAAGCGCTGCCGGTAGGTGTCCATGTTGTGCTTGAGGATCCGGTACTCGCGGTTGTTGAGGATCACGAAGACGATCGCCAGGTCGTGATGCGCGGCCGTCCACAGCGCCTGGATGCTGTACATCGCCGAGCCGTCGCCCGACAGCGCCACGACAGGACGATCGGGATGGGCCAGCTTCACCCCCAGCGCGCCCGGCAGCGCCTGGCCGATGCCGCCGCCACGCGCGCCGACGTAATCGCCGGCGCGCTCGAACTGGACGGTCCGGGCCAGGTCGGGCCCGGCGGTGATCGACTCGTCGACCACGATGGCGTCGGGGGGCAGCGCCGCCTCCAGCTCGGCCATCAACCGCGGCACCGCGATCGGCGATTGCTCCCAGCGCTTGGCGGCCCGCGCCCGCTGAGTGTCGGCGTCCTGCGCCTTGAGCGCTTGCAGCTCGTCGTTGCGCCGCGTCGCGGCCTCGCGGAACGCCGGGCTGGCGCCGCGCTCCACCGCCGCCCCCAGCGCGGCCAGCGCCGTTCGCGGGTGCCCCACCAGTCCGACGCTCACGGCCAGGTTGTGCGCGAGGCGTTCGGGTGACGACTCCACGTGGATCGCCCGGGTGCCCGCTGGTAGTGGCGAGCCCGTCGCGTACCAGACTTCCTCGAAGAACGGGCCGCCGACCAGCAGCACCACGTCGACGCCGTCGAGCGCGCGGCGAATGGCGACGGCATCGAAGGGCAGCCCCAGCCGGAAGCTCGGATGGCTGCTCGGGACCACCTGGTGCATCCGGATGCCCTCGCCCCACACGGGCGCGCCGAGCCGCTCGGCCAGCGCGGTCACCTCGGCCGACGCGCTCGCCGCGTCGTCCCCGACGACGATCGCCGGGCGCCGGCTGGCCATCAGCAGCTCGGCAGCCGCGCGCACGCCCGCGGGATCTGGCTCCGGCGTCCGGTACAAGGCCGATGGCGGAAACGTCTCGACGTCGGTCTCCTGCTCGAGCACGTCGATCGGCAAGCCGACGAACACCGGCCCGGCCGGCGGGTCGGTGGCGATCTTCAGCGCGCGGTGCATGATCAGCGCGAACTCGTCGGCGCGCTCGACCTGCACGCTCCACTTGGTGAGCGGCGCGGCCATGGCCACCAGGTCGTGGCCGAGCACCGGCCCCCGCAGCCGCAGCCGGGTGTCCTGCTGCCCCGCCGTCACCACGAGGGGGGAGCGCGCCTTGAACGCGTTGTAGAGCATCCCGAGCGCATTGCCCAGGCCGGGGGCCACGTGGATGTTGACCACGCCGACCCGCCCGCTCGTCTGTGCGTAGTAGCTGGCGGCGCCGAGCGCAACGCCCTCGTGCAGGGCCACGACGTAGCGCAGCTGCGGATAGTCCAGCAGGGCGTCGAGGATGGGGCTCTCGGTCGTGCCGGGGTTGCCGAAGATGTACTCGACCCCGTGGCCGAGGAGACTCTCCATGAGGATCTGCTTGCCTCGCATGCGGGGGCTCCTGTCGTGGGATGACCGGCGCTCATTCTACAGGGCGGTCCCGACCTCGCGGGGCGTCTGCTACATTGCATCGCATGACGCCCCCGACCACGACGCCGACGCTCACCGAGCTCGTGGGGGCCGGCAACGAGGGGCTGCACGGCGCTCATGGGCACGGCCGGGAGCGCCTCGACGCCGGCCCCGGCTTCGTGATCCGAGGCGATTGACCTCTACTGGATCCTCGCCAGCATGCTGGAGCCGCCGGTCGCCCAGGAGTGGAAGGGGACCGTCATCTACGACGTGCGCCACGACGGCCGGGCCTACGGCGAGGACACGCGGGGGGCGCTGGCGCCGTTCGGGCTCGAGATGCACACCGACAGCAGCATGGGCGAGGCGCCGCCGAATTACCTGGGCCTGCTCACGCTGGCCACCGCGCGCACGGGCGGCATGAGCATCGTGTCGAGCGCGCGGGCCGCCCACAATCATTTCCTGCAGGACCATCCCGGGCTGCTGCGCCGGCTGTACGAGGTCTTCTATCGCGATCACCAGGAGTACCAGGCGGCCGACGCCGCCGCGACCAACTTCCGGCCGGTGTTCGCCCGCGACGCCCGCGGGCTGCGCACCCGCTTCAACGCGCGCCACATCGCTCGCGGCTACGAGAAAACCGGACGGGTGCTGGACGAGGCGGGGAGGTAGGCGGTGCGGCTGATGGACGAGTTCCTGGGTGATCCCGCCAACCGGCTCGACCTGTGGCTGGAGCCCGGCCAGATCCAGCTGCTCAACAACCGGGTGATCGTGCACGGCCGCAGCGCCTACGAGGACCACGCG
Organism: uncultured Candidatus Rokubacteria bacterium; assembly: GCA_963827505.1. Classification (GTDB taxonomy): domain Bacteria; phylum Methylomirabilota; class Methylomirabilia; order Rokubacteriales; family CSP1-6; genus AR5. The sequence continues at coordinate 111,852 of CAWHBD010000004.1, forward strand.
GAGCCCGAGCGCCGGCGCCACCTGGTGCGCCTCTGGCTCCGGGCCGGCGACCGCCGCCAGTTCCGCGGCTGACGAGCCGCGCGGGCGCCCGCGCCCGCCGAAACCCAGGGTAGACAGCCCCCGGGGAATGCCCTACACTGTCGCGTGCCGAATGCGGAACGTGGTTCCAGATTCGGAATCTCAAGGAGGCGCGACCTGATGGAGCCCGGCCTGGTGACGTGCGTGGCCTGAGGCCGGGGCTCGGGCGGGGCTGAGCGGGATGGCGGTAGACGTTCGAGGGGCGGCGCCGGAGATCGCGCGCCCGGTGGTTCCACCGCCGGCGGTCACTACTGCGCGGAGCGGCGCCGGCCGTGTCCTGGTCGCCACGTTCGTCACCCTCGGGCTCACCTACGGGTTCTGGTACTCCTACGCCGTCTTCCTCGTCGCGTTCCTGCGTGAGTTCGGCTGGAGCCGCTCGGTCGTCGCCGGGGCCTTCTCGACGCTGGTCATGGTCCACGGCCTGTCGGGGCCGGGGCTCGGGTGGCTCGTCGAGCGTGTCGGGCCGCGAGCCGTCATCGCCGCCGGCGGCGCCGTCCTCGCTGTCGCCCTGCTGATGGCCGCCCACATCGACGCCGTCTGGCACCTCTACCTCACCATCGGCGTGCTGGCCGCGCTGGGCATCAGCGCGGCGGGCTGGGTGCCCTCGGTGGTGCTGATCCGAGGCTGGTACCCGACCTCGGTGGGAACGGCCATCGGCATCGCCTCGGCCGGCACTGGGGTGGGGATCTTCGCGGTCGTGCCCTTCGCCCAGCTCCTCATCGAGTGGCTCGGCTGGCGGTCGGCCCTCCGCTGCCTGGCCGTGCTGGTTGCGGTGTGGGTTGTGCCGGCCACGCTGCTGTGCGTCCGCTCGGCCGGCGCCGCCGTCCCGGCCCCGGCGGCGCCCAGGCGCGCCATCGCCTCGACCCGGCCCTACTGGACGCTGCGCACGGTCCTTCGCTCGTGGCGGTTCTGGGGCACCGCGGCCGTGTTCTTCGCGGGCAGCGGCGCCACCCAGATGCTGCTCGTTCACCAGGTCGCCTTCCTCGTCGACCACGGCATCTCGGCACTGGTCGGCGCCATCGTCGTCGGTGTCGTCGGCGTGTGCAGCGTGGCCGGCAAGGTCGTCTGGGGCGCCCTGTCCGACCGCGTCGGGCGGGAGCCGACGTACAGCCTGGCCTTCCTGTGCGTGGCGCTCAGCGTCGCGGTCCTGGCCCTCGCCGGGGCCTTCCCGCGCACGGCGCTGCCCTACGCCTACGCCGTCCTCATCGGCGTCGGCTACTCGGTGACGGCGCCGCTGACACCGGCCATCGCCAGCGACCTCTTCGGTGGCCCCCGCTTCGCGCGGATCTTCGGCACGCTGCACTTCGCCAACTCGGCCGGCGGCGCGCTCGGAGCCTGGGTCGCCGGCCGCATCTTCGACGCGACGGAGAGCTACGCCCTGGCCTTGCCGATGGCCGCCTTCATGGCGCTGTTCGCGCCGGCGCTGCTGTGGGTCGTGGCCCCGCGCCGGCCGAACCCGGCTCCCGCGACGTGAGCGGCCGCCGGCGCGTCGTCGTTCTCGTGCTGCTGGGCGTCGTCGTCCTGGCCGCCGGCGTCTGGGGCGTGCGGACCTGGCGCCACTGGGACCGCCACGTGTCGACCGACGACGCCTTCGTCGAGGCCCACGTCTCCCCGGTGAGCGCACGCGTGCGCGGCACCGTGCTGGAAGTCCTCGTGCGTGACAACCAGGAGGTGGCGGCCGGGGCGCCCCTGGTGCGACTGGACCCGCGCGACCTCGAGGTGAAGGTGCACCAGGGCCGGGCCGCGCTGGCGACTGCGCAGAGCCGGCTCCGGATGGCGGCCGCCGGCGTGCCAATGACCGACGAGTCGACGCGCAGCCAGGTCGCGCTCAACGAGGCGACGACGGCCAAGGCGCTGCTGGGCATCGATGGCGCCCACCGGGCCCTCGACGAGCGGCGCAGCCGCCTGCAGGCGCGGCGCGCCTCCGTGCAGGCCGCCCAGGCCGACGTCACCGCTCGCCAGGCCGACTTCGAGCGGGCCGGCCTCGACCGCCGGCGCTCCCAGGAGCTGCTGGAGCGCACGCTGATCGCCCGCCAGGAGTTCGACTACGCCGAGATCTCGTTCAAGACGGCGGGGGCGGCGCTGGAGGCCGCGCGCCAGCGACTGGACGCCGCCCGGGCCGAGGCGGCCCAGGCCGAGGCGGAGCTGGCCAGCCAGGAGGTGGCCATCGCCCAGGCCGGCCGGCAGCGCGAGGAGGCCGAGGCCACGCTGCGCGATGCCCGCAGCCGGCGCGGCGAGGTGACCGTGCGCAGCGCGGAGGCGGCCAGCGCCGAGGCGCAGGTGGCCGAGGCCCAGGCGGCGCTGCGCGAGGCCGAGCTGAACCTCGAGTACACGACGCTCACCGCGCCCGTGAGCGGCCGCGTCACCCGGCGCACGGTCGAGGTGGGACAGACGGTGCAGCCGGGCCAGCCGCTGCTGGCCGTGGTCGACGTCCTCAATGTGTGGGTGATCGCCAACTACAAGGAGACGCAGCTCACCCACGTGCGGCCCGGCCAGCGGGCGTGGGTCTCGGTCGACACCCACCCGGGCCTGCTCCTCAACGCCCGCGTCGACTCGATCCAGAGCGGCACCGGCTCGCGCTTCACGCTGCTGCCGCCCGAGAACGCCTCCGGGAACTTCGTGAAGGTCGTCCAGCGCATCCCGGTGAAGCTGGTGCTGGAGCCCGGCCAGAACGGCCACGCCCTGCTGGTGCCCGGCATGTCGGTCGTCCCCGTCATCGAGCTGCGGTGACCGCGCGTGACCCCCCGCGTCCACCGGGCCATCGTCGCCGTCTCGACGATGATGGCGACGTTCCTGGTCATCCTCGACGTCACCATCGCCAACGTCGCCCTCGATCACATGCGCGGCACGCTGTCGGCCGGCGTGGACGAGATCACCTGGGTGCTGACGTCCTTTCTCGTCGCCAACGCGATCAGCCTGCCCATCACCGGCTGGCTGACCGACCTGTTCGGGCGCAAGCGCCTCTTCATCGGCGCCACGGTGGCGTTCACGCTCACCTCGGCAGCGGCGGGGGCGGCGCCGAGCCTGCTTGCCATGGTGATCGCGCGCTTCCTGCAGGGGCTGGCCGGCGGTCCGCTGGTGCCGCTCTCGCAGTCGACGATGCTCGAGACTTTCCCGGGGCGCCAGCGGGGAATGGCCATGGCCATCTGGGGGATCGGCACCATGTTCGCGCCGATCATCGGGCCCACGCTGGGCGGCTGGATCACCGACAACTGGAGCTGGCGCTGGGTCTTCTACATCAACGTGCCGGTCGGCGTGGCGGCGGTGGTGATGGCCTGGCTGTTCCTGCCCGACTCCGCCACCGAGCGGCCGGCGGTGCGGCGGGTGGACGTGCCGGGCCTCGCCCTGCTGGTGATCGGCGTCGCCGCGCTGCAGTTCGTGCTCGACCGCGGCCAGCGCGAGGACTGGTTCGCCTCCTCGCTCATCACCTGGCTCAGCGTGACGGCGGTGATCGCGCTGGTCGTGCTGGTCGTGTGGGAGCTGCGGGCCGAGGAGCCGGTGGTGGACCTGCGGGTGCTGCGCCACCCGACCTTCGCGGTGGCGACGGCGGCGATGTTCACCATCAGCATCGCGTTCTACGGGATCATGGTGCTCTCGCCGCTGTTCACCCAGATCCTCATGGGCTACACGGCGATGCTGGCCGGCCTCGTGCTGGCGCCGGGCGGGGCGGCCACGCTGGTCACGATGCCGATCGCCGGCGCCCTGCTGAACCGCATCGATCCGCGGTGGATCATCGTCACGGGCTGCGCCCTGAACGCCTACGCCATGTACCTGATGGCCACGCTGACGCTGGAGGCCAGCTACTGGCACATCATGCTGCCCCGCTTCATCCAGGGGCTCGGCATCGGCTTCACCTTCGTGCCGCTGTCGACGGTGGCGCTGGTGGCCGTCCCCGCGCGGGAGCTGGGCCACGCCTCGGGCCTCTTCAACTTCATCCGCACGATCGGCGGCAGCATCGGCATCGCCACGGTGGCCACGCTGCTCCAGCGCGGCGCCCAGACCCACCAGGCCCGGTTGGCCGCTCACATGAGCCCCTACGACCCCGACGTGTGGGACCGCTACCAGATGCTGGTGGCGACGTACGCCGCCCGCGGGGCCGACCCGGCCACCGCCGAGAGCCAGGCGTGGGCCCACCTGTACGCGATCGTGCAGAAGCAGGCGCTGACGCTGTCGTTCATCGATAACTTCTGGCGACTCGCGTGGATCTTCCTGGCCGTGATTCCGTTCGTGCTGTTCCTGGGGCGGCGGCCGCGGATGGCGGAGACGCCGGCCGACGTCGAGCGACCGCCGGTGATCGTGGAGGCCTGAACGCCGCTACTCGATGCCGCGGTACCAGCCGGGGGGCGGCGGCCCGGCGAACGCGTCAACTTTCGCGGGCGAGAACCGACCACACCATCGGCAGATCGCGGTGCAACAGCGTCCACTTCGCCTCGGGCGTGACCTGCCAGAGCTCACCGGTGTCGGTGCCGACGAGCACGCAGCCGGGGCCGTCGGGCGAGACCGAGACGGACAGGATGTTCGCGGTCGACGGCGAGTGATCGGCGTCGCCGAGCGAGCGCCAGGAGGCCCCGGCGTCGACGCTCTGGTAGATCATCGAGTGGGCGCCGCCGGGGTCGCGATGGCTCGAGAACGCGCTGGGGGCGCAGCCGACCGTCAGGGCGTGCGGCGCGCGCGGGTCGATGCACATCGGACGCGTGTAGCGCGGCTCCAGGCCCGTCCACAGATAGCGCCAGGTGGCGCCACCGTCCTCGGAGCCGAAGAGCCCCGCCGTGCGCTCGGTCATGGGCTGCGGGTCGTCCTTGAAGCGGCCGAGGCCGGTGGTGGCGTAGAGGACGCCCGGGCGGCCCGGATGGCAGACGAGCACGTGGACGTCCGGATCGTTGCCAGGCGCCACGCAGGTCCAGCTGGCGCCGGCATCGGTACTGGTGGCCACACCGCCGACCTCGATGCCCACCCACCAGCGATGCGGATCGACCGGATCGATGGCGAGCGTGCGAGCGCGGGCACCGGCCGGGCTGTTGGGCAGGCACCACCGCTCGGCGCCGGCCGTGCGCGACAGCGCGTCGATCTCGACCCACGACTCGCCGCCGTCGCGGCTGCGAAGGAGGGCGGCGGGCTGGGTACCGGCGTGAATGATGTGGGCGTCGCGCGGATCCGCGATCAGCTCCCACACGACCTTTCCGGCGGCGCCGCTGAGCCGCCACGAGCGGCCGCCGTCCGTCGAGCGGTAGACGCCGTCATCGGCGCCGGCGAACAGGGTGCCGTTGGCCGCGAGCAGCGCGCGAATGGTGCGGCCGCTCAGCTCGGCGACCGGGGTCGGGCGGCTCGCGTGATCGGCCACCAGGAGTCCATCGCTCGTCCCGATCAGCATCGTCATGGCTGTCCTCCGCGGTGAACCGGATTATACGCCGGGCGTGGGGCTGCCCCGTCGCCCCAGGTAGGCCTCGACGACGCGGGGATCGCTGAGCACGTCGCCGGGCGCCCCGTCGGCCAGGTGCTCGCCGAAGTTCAGCACGTACAGGCGATCGGCGAGATCGGCCACCATCTGCATGTCGTGCTCGACCCAGATCATGGCCAGTCCGCGCTCGTGCTTGATCCGCAAGATGTGGCGGGCGAGGTCCTCGCGCTCCTCGCGGTTGAGACCGGCCGAGGGCTCGTCGAGCAACAGGACCCGCGGCTCCAGCGCCAGCGCCCGCGCGAAGCCGATCACCTTCTGGATGCCGAAGGGCAGGGCGGAGACGGGCTGGTGGCGATAGCGCGTGAGCTCGACAAAGGCCAGGATCTCTTCGACGACACGGCGGTGCTCCACCTCGGCCCGGCGAGTGCGGCGCGACCACAGGCTCTCGCCGAGCACGCTTGTCGCCACCCGCGCGTGCCGCGCCACCAGCAGGTTCTCCAGGACGGTCATGTGCCCGAACAGCTCGCCGTGCTGGAAGGTGCGGGCCAGGCCCAGCCGGGCCATCGCGTGGGGCCGGGTGCCGGTGACGTCGCGACCTCCGAACACGACGCGGCCGCCGCTCGGCCTGTAGATCCCACCGATGCAGTTCAGGATACTGGTCTTGCCGGCGCCGTTGGGACCGATCAGCGCCAGCAGCTCGCCCGTCCGCACCTCGAACGACACCCGGGCCAGCACGCGCAGGCCGCCAAAGGCCAGCGATAGCTCCTCGACGCGGAGGGCCGCCTCAGCCATACCAGCGCCGGCTCCGCCGGTACTGCTTGACCTCGCGGTAGCTGCGCCGGGCGGTGCCGGCGGCGCCGAGATAGAACTCGCGGATGTCCTGGTGGGCGAGCAGACGGGCGGGCGGCCCGTCGAGCACGATGCGGCCGTTCTCCATGACGTAGGCGTGGTCGGCGGCGTCGAGCGCGACCTGGGCGTTCTGCTCCACGAGCAGGATCGTCATGCCGAGCGTGCGGCGGATGGTGGCGAGCCGCGCCATCAGCTCCTCGACGACCACCGGGGCCAACCCCAGGGACAGCTCGTCGACGAGCAGCAGCTCCGGTCCGCACATGAGGGCGGAGCCGATGGCCAGCATCTGGCGCTCGCCGCCGGAGAGCAGGCCAGCCTCGCGCGACCGGACACGGGCCAGGGCCGGGAAGTACTCGAAGACCGCCTCGCCCATCCGCCGCCGGTCGAAGCCGGGGACGTGCCCGGGCACCGTGGCCTCGAGGTTCTCGTCCACCGAGAGGTTCTCGAACACCTTGCTCCGCTCGGGGACCAGCACGATGCCGAGACCGGTGACGTGATGGGGCGGCCGGTTCTCGATGCGCCGGCCCTTGTAGAGGATGCGCCCCTCGGTGACGCGGGCGTCGTCGATGCCGAGGAAGCCGGAGATGGCCCGCAGCGTCGTGGTCTTGCCGGCGCCGTTGGTCCCGAGCAACGCCACCACGCCACCCCGGGGCACGGTGAGCGACACCCCCTGCACGGCCGTCACGACCCGGTGATAGGCGACCTCGAGCTGCTCGACGACGAGCAGCGGCTCGCCGTCGTCGCCCGCCGTCACGCGCTCACCGCGCCCGCGTCCGCTGCTGGAACGGCCACAGCAGGAAGTAGTCCTGGACGCGCCGCCAGATCCCGACCAGCCCTTGCGGCTCGTAGAGCAGGAACAGGATCATCACCAGACCGAAGGCGGCGTAGTTCACGGCGAAGACGGATGTGGCCCACGCCGCCGGCGTCGGCAGCACCGCCATCAGCCACTCGATCAGGTAGGGGAACAGGGTGACGAACACGGCGCCGAGCACGGCCCCCAGCATCGAGCCCATGCCGCCGATGATGACCATGGCGACGTACTGGATGGTGAGGAAGAGCGAGAAGGCCTCGGCCGAGACGAAGCCCCGGTAGTACGAGAACAGCGCCCCCGCCACCGCCGTCATCGTGGAGCTGATGGTGAAGGCGAGCACCTTGTAGGCCGGCACGTTGATGCCGAGCGCCTCCGCCACTGCCTCCCGCCCCTGGATGGCCCGCCAGGCCCGGCCCGTCTTCGCGCGGAGGAGGTTGAGGCCGAGCAGCAGCGCGGCCAGCGCGAAGACGAACAGGACGTAGTACCAGGCGCGCGGCGAGGTCAGCTCCACCCCGCCCAGGCTGGGCGGCTCGATCACCACGCCGGTGGAATAGCCGCGCCGCGCCTCGTACTCGTTGCCGAGGTAGATGACCACGAAGTGCAGGGCCAGCGTGGACACGGCCAGGTAGAGGCCGCGCAGCCGCAGGCTGGGCAGGCCGAAGATCAGGCCGATCAGCGCCCCCACGACGGCGGCGGCCGGCAACGTCACCCAGAACGGCGCGTGGGCCTCGCGGACGAGGATGCCGGTGGTGAAGGCGCCGGCGGCCAGCAATCCGGCGTGGCCGAGCGAGATCTGGCCGGCCACGCCGTTGACGAGCATCAGCGCCACCGAGCCAATGACCGCCAGCAGCACCTGGTTGGCGAGGTCGAGCAGGAACGGCGCATCGAGCAGCGGTACCGCCAGCGCCAGGAGCAGGAACAGCGTGCACGCTACCCGCTGCGCGCGGGTGTCGAGCAGGACCAGGTCGCGCGCGTAGCTCGTCCGGAAGTAGCCGCTGGCGTGGGGGACGCTCATACGCGGTCGAGCTCTTCCCGGGTGCCGCGGAGCCCCCACGGGCGCACGATCAGCGTGGTCAGCAGCACCAGGAACGGCACCACGTCGGAGAGCAGCGGGTTCACGTAGTGGATGAGCAGCACCTCGGCGGTGGCCACGATGAGGGCGCCGATGAGGGTCCCGAGCAGACTATCCAGCCCGCCGACCAGCGCGGCCGGGAACGCCTTGAGGCCGATAACGACCATGCCCTGGTCGAGGGCCGAGTCGGACGCGATGAGCATGCCGACGAGGCCGCCGGTGAAGGTGGCCAGGCTCCACGCCAAGGCGTAGATGCCGTGCAGGCCGATGCCGCGCTGGGCGGCCAGCAGCGGATTCTGCCCGACGGCCCGCATGCGGATGCCCCAGCGCGTGCGGCGCAGGAAGGCCCACAGCCCCAGATAGACGGCGGCGGTGACCAGGACCAGGGTGAGGCCGACGGCCGAGACCCGAGCCGTGGACCCGAGAGGGATCGCGACGTTGTGCCAGCCGAGCCGGTGCAGGGGATGCTGCTCCTGCGCGCCCCACACCAGGACCATGACCCCGCGCAGGAGGATGCCGAGGGCGATGGTGGTGAGCACGGCGGCCAGCACCATCTCACCCGTCATGTGTCGCATCAGCAGGAAGTACACGAGGCCGCCGAGCACGACGGCCAGCAGCGCGGCGACGGCGATGGCCGTGAGCGGATGGCCGGAGAAGAGCGAGGCGGTGGCGTAGAGGGCATAGGCGCCGAGTAGCATCAGCTCGCCGTGGGCGAGCGAGACGACGCGCGACACCCGGTAGATCAGCACGTAGCCGCAGCAGATCAGCGCATAGATCGACGCCAGCACCACGATGTTGACAACGAGCTGCATCCCGCGTCAGCGCTTCACGGGAATCGCCTGCCAGTCCTGGATCTGGACGATGGCCTGCTTGGCCGGGTCCCAGTGCCAGACGCGGTAGTACTGCGTCGTACGGAAGTGGTTGTCGGCCGTCCACTCGAGCGGCCCGCCGCGCAGCCCCTTGAGGTCGACCTTGACGCCGTTCATGGCGGTCACCACCTTGGCCGGCGTGGGCGGCCACGGGGTGTTCTTGAGCACGGACTCGGCGACGAGCCCGGCGATGAAGCCCTCGGCCAGGTAGGTGGTCGGGTACTTGAGGCCGGCCTTCTGCGTGGTGGCGCGGATGTCGGCGTGGATCGGCAGGTTGTCCTGGAAGAACGCGTTGGTGCCGAACACGTAGAGGTGCTCGTCCTTGAGCCGGGCCAGCTCTTCCTCGGCGTTGAGATGGGCCCAGGTGATATAGCGCCCGGTCCACCCCAGCCGGCGCAGCGCCTCGAAGGTGCGCACCTGCGAGACCCACGGCGACCACGAGTACACCCAGTTGGGATTGGCATCCTTCAGCCGGGTCGCGAACGGCGTGTAGTCCGGCACCGGGGGCGGCGTGATCTGCGTGTCGACCGCGGTCATGCCGAGCGTCTTGGCCAGCCCCTCGGCGTACTCGATCTCGGCGCGGGCGATGGGAATGCCCATCGTGGCGAAGCCGATGCGTACCGGCTCCTTGGCCTGGGACTTCACGAAGGCCAGCGCGGCCTGAGAGTCGAGGGTGGCACCGTAGGCCGTCGAGCAGAACTGCAGCGGATCGGCCGGAGGATACGTCTCCTTGGGACATACGGCGCCCGCGTAGTAGAGCGGCACGCCGGCGCGCTTGGACTCGACGACCAGCGGCGCGTACGTGGAGGACGGGCTGCTGCTGACGAGCATCAGCACCCGGTCCTGCGCGATGAGCTTCTTGGCGTTGGCGGCGGCCTTGGAGGGCTCGCCCGAGTCGTCCTGGACGATCATCTGCACCGGCTTGCCGTTGACGCCGCCCCTGGCGTTGAGATTGTCGACGTAGGCCTTCATGGCCTCGAGGACCGGGGCGAAGTTGGCCGCGGCGGGGCCGGTCATGGCGCCGGTGGCGCCGATCACGTAGGCCTCCTGGGCGCCTCCGACTCCGGCCAGACCGAGCACGAGCATCAGCGCGAACACCAGTGTCCGCTTCATCGTCGTCCCTCTCTCGTCATGAATTGAGCACGTCGCCGACGCCGCGGGCCAGCAGCCGCTCCTCGGCGTCGCTATACATCGACTCCACGAGATCGCGGAAGCGCGCGTACATCTGGGCGCGCTTCACCTTGCGGGTGGGGGTCACCGGCTCCCCCTCTACCTCGGGGTCGAGGGCCTTGGGCAGGATGCGGAACGCCTTGACCTGTTCCACCCGGGCCAGGAGCGTGTTGGCGCGATCCACCTCGGTGCCGATCAGCGCCCGTACCCGCGGGTGCTCGGCAAGGCTGGTGAAGCCCGTGTAGGCGATGTCGTGGGCGCGCGCCCAGTCGGCGACGGTATCGTAGTCGATCTCGATGAGCGCCGTCAGGTACTTGCGGGCGTGGCCGAACACCGCCACCTCGGCGACGTAGGGGCTGGCCCGCAGGGCGTTCTCGATCGTCGCCGGCGCCAGCGTCTTGCCGCCGGCGGTGACGATGAAGTCGCGCGCGCGATCGACGAGGCGCAGCCGCCCGTGCGCCCAGGTGCCAACGTCGCCGGTGTGCAGCCACCCGTCGTCGGCCCGGACCTCGCGCGTCGCCGCCGGGTTGCCCCAGTACTCCTCGAACACGTGTTCGCCGCGGATCAGGATCTCGCCCGACTCGGCGAGCCTCAGCTCCCAGCCGGGCGCCACGGTGCCGACGTCACCGGGGCGGGGAAACCGCTCGCGCTGGCCGGTGATGATGGCGCCGGCCTCCTCCGTCTGGCCGTAGATCTCGCACACGTTCACGCCCCAGATCTGCCACAACGCCATCGTCTCCGGCGGCAGTGGAGCCCCTCCGCTGATGACGAGCGTGAGCGCGTCGAACCCCATCTTGTTGAGCAGGGGACGTAAGGCGGCGGCGCGGGCGAGCGCGTAGGTCGCCCGGCCGAGCCCGCCGGCGCGCCCCTCCCAGTGTGCGCGCGCGTGGCGGCGACCGACCAGCATCGCGAGGTCGTAGACCCGACGCTTGAGCCCGCCGGCGTTCTGCACGGCGACCAGCGCCTGCGAGGCGAACTTCTGCAGATAGCGCGGCACCGTGAACAGCACCGTGGGGCCGACCTCGAAGATCGTCTGCGTCAGGTCCTCGCCATCCTCGCCGAAGTGCGGGACCAGCCCGGACAGCAGCGGGAGTGTCACCGCGACGTCGCGCCCGAGCACGTGACAGAGGGGGAGATAGACCACGGTGCGCTGCGGCTCGGCCAGCGCCGGGTAGTGCTGGACCATGTTGTAGGCGCCGGCCAGATGCCGGCCGTGGGCCACGACGGCGCCCTTGGGCGGCCCGGTCGTGCCCGAGGTGTAGACGATGAAGGCGGGGTCGCGGGGATCGAGCGCGCCGGCGAGCCGATCGAGCGCCGCGATCGAATCACCACCGTCGGCGGCGGCGATCATCGCCTCCCAGCCGCGGAGCTTGGGATGGTCGTAGGTGAACATGGCCGAGGTGTCGATCACCACGATCCACCGCAGCGCCGGGAGCCGGTCCGCGAACGGCAGGATCTTGTCCACGTACTCCTGGTCCTGGGCGACGAAGACGGCGGCACCGCCGTCGCGCAGCTGGTACTCGACTTCGCTCATCGAGGCCGTCGGGTAGACGCCGTAGGTGATGGCCCCGAGCGCCTGGGCGCCGAGGTCGGCCACCATCCACTCCTCACAGGGATCGCCCATGATGGCGACCCGCTCGCCCTTCGCCACCCCGAGCGCGTGCAGGCCGAGCGCGGCGCGGCCGACCAGCGTGGCGTAGTCGCGCCAGGTGCGCTCGCGGTAGATGCCGAGGTGCTTGGAGCGGAAGGCGACGGCGGTGGGCTTGGCCCGCGCGTGGCTGACGAGGAGCTGGAGGGCGTTGGTGCGGGTCAGGTCGGCCGCGTTCATGAGGTCACCGTGTGCGTATCAGGAGCCCGCGCCCCAGGCAAGGGAATTGTCCGCGCGAGCGGCGAGGCCCCTTTCTTCTGCGCCCGGGACAGTCTAGGATCGTGCGCGTGTCCGGACCGCTCACGGGTGTTCGGGTCGTCGACTGCACGACGGTGGTGCTGGGGCCGTGGGCCGCCCAGCAGCTCGGTGACCTCGGTGCCGACGTCGTGAAGATCGAGCCGCCCGAGGGCGACACCACGCGGCAGCTCGGGCCCATGCGCAACCCCGACATGGGTGCCTTCTACCTCGCCGTCAACCGTAACAAGCGCTCGATCGTGCTCGACCTCAAGCAGGAGTCGGCGCGCGGGGTGTTGCGGCGGCTGGCCGAGGGGGCCGACGTGTTGCTGCACAACTACCGGCCGCAGGCGGCCCGGCGGCTGGGCATGTCGTACGAGATCTTCCGGGCGATCAACCCTGGCATCGTGTACGTGGCAACCTACGGCTTCCGCGCCGCCGGCCCCTACGGCAACAAGCCGGCCTACGACGACATCATCCAGGCCGCCTCCGGTCTCACCTCGCTCCAGGCTTCGATCGTCGGCGAGCCCAAGTACGTGCCGACCATCGTGGCCGACAAGACCAGCTCGATGACCGTGCTGGTGGCCGTGCTGGCGGCGCTCTACCACAAGGCGCGCACCGGCGAGGGGCAGGAGGTGGAGGTGCCCATGCTGGAGAGCATGGCCGCCTGGGTCATGGTGGAGCACCTCTACGGCGAGACGTTCGTGCCGCCGATCGAGTCCGTTGGCTACAAGCGCGTGCTCAACCGCTACCGCCGCCCGTTCAAGACGAAGGACGGCTACCTGGCGATCCTGCCGTACACCGACCAGAACTGGCGCGACTTCTTCACGATCGCCGGCCGCCCCGACCTGCTCGAGGACCCGCGTTTCAAGACCCTGGGGACGCGGCTCAAGCACATCGAGTTCCTCTACGAGGAGCTGGGCAAGATCGCCACCACCCGCACCAACGCCGAGTGGCTCGACGAGCTGGACCGGCGCAACATCCCCGGCATGATCGTCAACTCGCTGGAGTCGCTGCTCCGCGATCCGCACCTGGAGGCCACCGGCTTCTGGCAGATCATGGAGCACCCGACCGAGGGAACGCTGCGCCTGCCCGGCATCCCGGCGGCCTACAGCAAGACGCCGGCGTCGATCCGGCGGCTGCCGCCGCGGCTCGGCGAGCACAGCGTCGAGATCCTGCGCGAGGCTGGCCTGGGCGCGCCGGAGATCGACGCGCTCCTCGCCTCCGGCGCCACGCGCGGCGCTCGCTAGCCCGTCCGGTCGCGCGCGGCGCCCGGCGCGGGGCGCAGGTGGCGGGGCGAACAGGGTCTCCTGCGGTTCCGCGTGAGACCACCCGGAGTCGCGAAGGGGTGGTCGGAGCCTGGTCCTACGCGGGGCCCTACACGATCGAAGCCAACGGAACCGCAGGAGACCCTGTTCGCCCCGCCACCTGCGCCCCGCGCCGACGTCGCGTAGGACCGAACCGCCACCAATCTCCGCCCGAGCGGGTCACGGGGATTCGAGCCGGCGGAGGATCGCCGATGCTAGCGCCTTGGCGGCGGCTGGGGCGAGGTCGAAGAATAGTCCGGGCTCGTTGACCTCGACCTCGATGACCTGGAAACCGGCGTGGGTCTCGACGCCGTCGATGCGGGCGTAGAGCGGGGTGATGGGCAGGGCCGCGATCGTTCGGCGGGCGGCGGCGACCACGGCGGATGGCGCGGGCCGGGCTTCGACGGAGCCACCCAGGTAGTGCTGGACGCGGAAATCGCCGGCGCCGGGGCGCTTGAGCAGGGCGTGCGTCGCCACCCCGTCGATGAAGACGACCGACCACTCGCCGTGGGTGCGGATCTCCTCGACGAACGGCTGGACGAGCACGGGGGTGCGGATCTCGCCCGCGGCCAGCGCCGCCACGACGCGGGCGACGTCGCCATCCGCCACGCGCACGCGGACGGTGTGGTGAGCCGAGGCGGAGACGAGAGGCTTGACGACGGCCTCGTGCCACCCGCGCTCGGCCAGGATCTCGCCGAGCCCCTCCGGATCGCCGTCGAGGACAGCACTGGGCACGGTGGGGACGCCGGCCGCGGCCAGCTCGAGCAGGTAACGCTTGCTCAGGTTCCAGCGCACCAGCGCCGGCTCATTCCACACCCGCACTCCCGTCGCCTCCACCCCATCGAGCCAACCGACGAACGCATCGCAGGCATGGTGATAGTCCCAGTTCGACCGCAGGACCACCGCGTCGAACTGGTCGAAGTCCTGGAGAGGGCCGTTCCACGGACGTGCCTCGACAGCGACGCCGCGCCGTCCCAGGGCATCGGCCACCAGCGCGTCGCTGACCGCGATCTCCGGCCACGTCACGCACGTCACGAACGCGACCCGCGCCATTCGCCTAGCGCCCCGAACCGCGACGGTGTCCGCTGGCTCGGCGGGGTGGGCGGGGCGCGCACTGGGTGGGGTCCGGGGACCCGTTCCCGTCCCGCTGGACCGTGCGCCCCCCAGCCGGATGGAGCCCAGCCGCGGCCGTTCCGAGGCGGTCGTCAGCCGCGTGGTACCCCGGACCCCACCCAGTGCGCGCCCCGCCCACCCCGCCGAGACGGTGGACGAACCGCCCGGCTCGGAGCACTAGCGAGAGCGGGCCTCGGCGATGTCGCGCGCGTGGCCGAGGACGTGAGCGACGGCCACCTGGTAGAAGACCGACGCCAGCGGACCGACGACGCCGCCGGCGGAGCGGATGTGGTGGGCGAACAGCGCCTCGTCGGCGGCCTCGACGGCGCGGATGGTCGCGGCCCGGTTCTGCTCGAACTCCGCCAGCAGCTCGACGACCGACATGTGCGCGCGCTTGGCCACCTGGCGCTCGTTATAGGCGTCGTTGCCGCCGCGCATCGAGCGGGTGGGGAGATCGCCGGTCGACGGGGTGACGGGCCTGGTATCGGCGGCGTCGCGCGCGATGTCGAGCAGGCGCGGATAGGTCCACTCGATCGAGGCAACGTGGGCGAGGATCTGGCGGCCGTTCCAGCCGCTCTCGTAGCGACCGTCCTCCAGCCGCTCGGGCGGGACCGCGCGGACGATTTGCAGCACCTCGTCCCGGCTGGCCCGCAACGCCTCCAGCAGCTCGCTCTTGGACGGCGTATGCCCGGCGCTCATCGCGCGCCCGCCGGCGCCGTCCGGCGGAGGACGTCGAGGTAGCCGGCCGCCGTCTCCATGCGTTTGCCGTGCCCCTTGGCGAGCAGCAGCGCGTGAGCCGCCGGCAGCCGCCAGCACGGCACGAAGACGAGCAGATGGTGCTCGAGGTGGTGGTTCACCCAGTATGGCGCCAGCAGCGCCCGCGCGAGCCGGCCGGCCGCCGTGCTTCGCGCGTTGCGGAGCGGGTCGTCGTCGTCGGGCACGAGCCCGTGCTCGCTCAGGTTGCGCAACCGCGTGGCGAGCTGGTACCAGGTGGCGAGCGGCAGCAGCCACAGCAGCACGTAGAGATGCCACTGTCCGATCGCCGCCAGCGCGCCGAGCAGGATCGCGTTGGCGAGCAGGGCCTGTCGGCGAGCGCGCCCGAGGGCCAGCGGCCGCCCCGCGACGTGTGCCGCCGCCGTCCAGCCGCCGAGGTCGCGCGCGAACGAGGCCCACAGCGCCCGGCGCGCCACCGGCGCCGACGGTGCGAGGGGTAGGTCCGGATCATCGGGCTGCCGCGCGTAGCGGTGGTGCAGGTGATGGGCCCGGCGATAGGTGGGCAGGTCGCTCCATATCGGCGCCGCGCAGAGCCACGTCCCGACCAGGTTGTTGGCGCGCTGACCTGGGAAGAGCAGCCAGTGCGAGGTCTCGTGCATGAGCACGGCCAGGCCGAGCTGACGGCCACCGATCACGACGACCGCCACGCCGAGCGTGAGGAACGACGGCCACGCAGCGAAGAGCAGCATCGCACCGCCGATGACGGCCCAGGCGTGCAAGATGAGGCCGGCGCCCCGCCCCGCGGAGACCGTGCGCAGGGAGCGCAGCTCGGGTAGCGTCAGCAGCTCGCCGGCGGTCACCACGCCATCATACGACAGCCGCTCGGCGGGGCGCGGCGTTGACAATCGCCGCCGCCGCGCCTATGAACAGGGACGTGCCTACCGACCCGATCGAGGTGCACCTGCAGCGCGACGACCGCGTGGCCACCATCACCCTCGACCGCCCCGGCGACCAGAATCGCCTCACGCTCGGGGTGTTGCTGGCCCTGCAGCGCATCGTCGACGAGCTGGCAGGCGACGGCCGTGTGCAGGCCGTGGTCATCACCGGCCGCGGATCCGAGTTCTTCTCGATGGGTATCCTCAACCCGACCGTCCGGGCCACCTACACCAAGGACCAGGTCGTGCAGTTGGTCCGGACCGCCAACCGGCTCTACGACGCCTTCGAGGCGCTGCCCCAGATCGTCATCGCCGCGCTCAACGGCGCCACCCGCGCTGGCGCCGCCGAGCTGTCGCTCGCCTGCGACATCCGCCTGGCCGCCGCTCACGCGACGTGGGCGCTTCCCGAGGCGCTGTGGGGCGGGTTCCCCGGTGCCGGCGGGCCGGTGCGCCTGCCCGCGCTGGTCGGGCGGGCGCGCGCGCTGGAGCTGATCTGCACGGGGCGCGAGCTGGACGCCGCCGAGCTGGAGCGCCTGGGGCTGGTGCTGGCCGTATACCCGGCCGAGCGACTGCTGCCCGAGGCGCAGGCGCTGGCCGCGCGCATCGCCGCCAGCGGCCCGCTGGCCACGCGGGGCGCCAAGCGCGTCGTGACCACGCGCTTGCTCGCCGGCTTCGGCGAGGCCCGCGCGCTGTCCGACACGCTGCGACACGCCTTCGAGTGGAGCCACGACGTCGACGAGGGCGCGGCCGCGCACCGCGAGGGACGGACGCCGCGGTTCACCGGCCGCTGAGCTCGATGGCGCCCCGCGCCCGCACGCTCGGCGCCCTGCTCGACGAGCTCGCCACCGCCCGGCCCGGCGCCGAGGCGATCGTCTACCGCGGCGAGCGGCTCACCTACGCCGGCTGGCGCGCGCAGGTCGACGCGGTGGCCCGGGCCTTCCTGGCCCTCGGCGTCGAGCGGGGCGATCGCGTCGCGCTGCTGCTGCCCAACCGCCCCGAGTGGCTGGTGACCTCGTTTGCGGCCGCCAGGATCGGCGCCGTCACCGTGGCCATCAGCACGTTCTCGGCGCCGCCCGAGATCGCGTGGACGCTCGAGCACGCGCGGCCCCGTGTGATCGTCACCATGGAGGCCTTTCGCGGCCGGACGTACCTGGACGCCGTGCGGGGTCTGGTCCCCGAGCTGGCTTCGGCCGCGCCCAGCGCGCTGCGCAGCGAGCGACTGCCCGAGCTGCGCGCGGTCGTCTCGATCGACCCGCACCCGACCGACGGCGTCGAGGGCTGGGCCGGGCTCCTCGCGCGCGGAGCCGGCGTGCGAGCGCCGGCGGTGGCGGCCGCGGCGGCGCGCGTGGAGCCGGGCGATCCGTGCTTCATCCTCTACACCTCGGGCTCGACGGCCACGCCCAAGGGCGTCGTCCTCGCCCACGGCGGCGTCATCGCCAACGGCTTCGACATCGGCGAGCGCCAGCACCTGGGGCCGGCCGATCGCCTGTGGCTCTCCGTCCCGCTGTTCTGGTCGTTCGGCTCTGCCAACGCGCTGCCGGCCATCCTCACCCACGGCGGCACGCTGGTGCTGCAGGACGCCTTCGAGCCGGGCGAGGCGCTGGCCCTGCTCGACGGCGAACGCTGCAGCGTCTACTACGGCATGGCGAACATGGCCCGCGCGCTGCTCGAGCACCCCGACCGGCCCCGTCGCGCGCTGCGGGCCATGCGCACCGGCCTCACGATCGGCCTTCCGGAGGACGTCCAGATGACGATCGACGCGGTCAACGCCCGCGAGCTCTGCAACGTGTACGGCGCGACCGAGACCTACGGCAACTGCGCGGTGACCGACGCGCACGATCCGCTCGAGCTGCGCCTCACCACGCAGGGCCGGCCGCTGCCGGGCATGGAGATCCGCGTGGTGGAGCCGGCCACCGGCCGGCTGCTGCCGCCGGGCGAGGTGGGCGAGTTCCGCGTGCGGGGTCACCTGACCACCGGCTACTATCGCGACCCTGAGCAGACGCGGCTGGCGTTCGATGCGGACGGCTTCTTCGTGACCGGCGACCTCGGGCTGATCGGTGACGATGGCCGCCTGCGCTTCCGCGGCCGGCTCAAGGAGCTCATCAAGACGTCGGGCGCCAACGTGGCGCCGCTGGAGGTGGAGGCCATCTTGCTGACGCATCCCGCCGTGAAGCAGGCTTACGTGGTCGGCGTTCCCGATCGTGACCGGGGCGAGGTGGGGGTGGCCGCCGTCGAGCTGAACGCGGGCGCCACCGCCACGGCGGAGGCGCTCACCGCGTTCTGCCGCGAGCGGCTGGCCAGCTACAAGGTGCCGGCCCGCATCGTGTTCCGCACCGCCGAGCAGTTCCCCCGCACGGCAACCGGCAAGGTCCAGAAGCCGCGGCTGCGCGAGGAGCTGGCCTGATGCGCGCGGTGATGTGTCGCGCGTGGGGCGAGGTCGGCGACCTGAAGGTCGAGGACGTTCCGGCGCCCATTCCGGGGCCGGGCGAGGTGCTCATCGCGGTGCGAGCGACGTCGGTCAACTACGCCGACGCGCTGCTGGTGGCCGGACGATACCAGACGAAGCCGCCGCTGCCGTTCAGCCCGGGGCTGGAGACGGCCGGGGTGGTGGCCGGGTGCGGCGCCGGCGTGACGCGCTTCGCGCTGGGCGATCGCGTGATGGCCGTGTTGCCCTACGGCGGGCTGGCCGAGTTCGCGATCGCCCCCGAGGCCGAGACCTTCGCAATCCCGGCCGGCATGGGCTTCGACGAGGCGGGCGCCTTTCCGATCGCCTACATCTCCAGCCACGTGGCGATCCGCTGGCAGGGGCGGCTGGAGGCGGGGGAGACGCTGCTGGTGCTGGGCGCGGCCGGCGGCGTGGGTCTCACCGCGGTCGAGATCGGCAAGGCGATGGGCGCGCGCGTCATCGCCGGCGCCAGCACGGCCGAGAAGCTCGCGGTGGCCCGGGAGCGCGGGGCCGACGACCTGATCGACTACGCGACCGAGAAGCTGACCGAGCGGGTGATGGCGCTGACCGACGGCAAGGGGGCGGACGTGTGCTTCGATCCGGTCGGAGGCGATCTCTTCGACGCCGCGCTGTCGTCGCTCGGCTGGGGCGGGCGAATTCTGTTAGTGGGATTCGTCGGGGGCGTGCCGCAGATCCCGGCCAACCGGTTGCTGGTCAAGCACCGCTCCGCGCTGGGGTCGTCGCTCCGCTACTTCCGGTGGCACGCGCCCGACAAGCTGCGGCAGTCGGTCGAGGAGCTGATGCGCTGGTACGGCGAGGGCAAGCTGCGGCCGCTGGTGTCGCACCGGCTGCCGCTCTCCCGCACGGTCGAGGCGATCCGGCTGCTGACCGACCGCAAGGCCCACGGCAAGATCGTCGTCGTCCCCGAGGGTTGAGAGAGCCATGGAGATCCGGGTCGAGCCCCACGGTACCCACGTGGTCGTCGTCACGATCGACAACCAGCCCCGCCGCAATGCCATGACGCGCGCCATGCTCGCCGACCTCGCGCGCGTGTGGGACGAGCTCGAGCGCGGTCCCTGCCGGTGCATCGTTCTCACCGGCGCCGGCGAGCGGGCGTTCACCGCCGGCGCCGACATCAGCGGCGACCTCTCGGCCTCGGCGGAGACCGCGAAGGTCGTCAGCCACGCGCTGCTCAAGCAGGACACGTACACCAAGCCCATCGTGGCCGCCGTCAACGGCGACTGCGCCGGGGGCGGCCTCGAGCTGCTGCTCTGCACCGACGTCCGGGCGGCGGCGCCGCACGCCCGCTTCGGACTGCCCGAGGTGAAGTGGTCGATCTACCCGTTCGGCGGTGCCACCATCAAGCTCGTGCAGCAGATCGGTCACGTCCACGCCATGGAGCTGCTGCTGACGGCCACGCTGATCGACGCCGCCGAGGCGGCGCGCATCGGGCTCGTCAACCGGGTGGTCCCCGTCGCCGAGCTCATGCCGTGGGCGCTGGCGACCGCCGAGCAGATCGCCGCCAACAGCCCGAGCGCCGTGCAGGCGGTGAAGCAGCAGATCAGCGCGACGATCGCCGAGCACGCGCGCTCGCGCGAGGCGCTGGAGCAGGAGCTGGGCGATCGCGTCCGGTCGAGCCCGCACTTCCGCGAGGGCGTGGCCGCGTTCCGCGAGAAGCGCCGCCCGGAGTATCAATGACCACCGGCCGTCCCCAGGAGGATGCGATGAGCGAGCAGACGGAGCGGGCGGAGGCGCTGATCGCGCGCATGAAGCAGGCGCGCGGCTACATCTATCCGGAGTGGGAGTTCGCGGCGCGGCAGGACCCGGACTTCGTGGAGACCTACAACCGCATCTACGAGCAGGGGCTGGGCGAGGGCCGGCACGTCTCCGCCAAGGTGCGGGAGTTCGTGGCCATCGCCCTGCTGGCCTTCCGCGGCGGCGACACGGGCGGGCTCGTCGCCCACATGCGCCGCGCGATCCGGCTGGGGGCGACGCGCGAGGAGATCTTCGAGGTGCTCGAGACGTGCATGATCCCCGGGGGCGCGCCGACCTTCCATCGCGGTCTCAGTGCGCTCCTGGAGCTCGACGCGGACCCCGGTAAGGGCTAGGCGGACGGGCCCGCGTCGGCGGGGCGGGGTCGCTGGGTCCGCCAGCCGAACGCGAGCAGGCCGGCCGCCAGACAGGCGAGCGCACCGTCGAACACGTAGGCGCCGCCGAGACTCACGGACGCCAGGGCGCCCATCGCCAGCGGGCTGGCGGCGGTGCCCACCTGCACACCGAGGGCGAGCCAGCCGAACGCGGCGCCGCGGTGCTCAGCGGGAACGAGCTCGGCCCCCAGGGCATAGGCCAGCGTGATGGCGCCGCCCAGACAGAGGGCGACCAGCGTGCGCAGCACGAGCAGGCTCGGCCAGCTGTGGGCCAGCGCCATGGCGGCGCACAGGGGGCCACCGGCCAGCAGCCCGAGCATCAGTAGCCGCGTCGACGGCACCCCCTGAGCCAGGCGCGCCACGACGTTGGACGAGGCGGTGGCGGCCACGGCGGCCACCGAGATGATGGTGCCCGAGATGGCGGCGATGGCCTCGACGCCCGGCATGTGGGCCACGTGAAGCGGGATGAGCAGCGCGAGGCCGCGGTCGAGGAACTGTCCGACCAGCAGCATCGTCATCACCAGCAGGAAGTTGGGATAGGCGAGGGCCTGACGCATGGGCAGCCGGGGGGCCGCCGCGCGGGCCACGCCCCCGCCCGCCGGCGCCACCTCTTGGAAGAGCACGATGAGGGCGACCAGCGCGATCGCGCACATTCCCGCCGTCACGAAGAACGCGTAGCGAATGCCGAAGTGTGAGGCGACGTAGCCGCCGGCCGCCGGACCGACCGCCACGCTCATCAGCTGCGCGGACTGCACCACGCTGATCGCGTACGGGACCTTGTCGCGCGGCGCCGCCACGCTGGCCAGGGCCATTGCCATGGGCGTGAAGCCGGCGAACAATCCCTGGACGACCCGGGCCACGAAGAGCTGCTCGACCGACTTCACCAGCCCCATGATCGCGATGATCACGACGAAGCCGGCCAGCGAGCGGATGAGCATCAGCTTGCGGCCGAAGCGATCGGCCAGCCGGCCGAAGAACGGACCCAGGATTCCCGAGACGGCCGGGGTGGCGGCGGCGATCAGCCCCGACCAGAGCGCGATGCCGCCGGGGTCGGTGACGCCCAGCTCGCGCACGTACAGCGGCATGAACGGCGACGAGAACTGGAAGCCGACGAAGGCGACGAAGACGCTGAGCGCCAGTGCCCAGACGTTGCGGCGCCAGGCCTCCTGGATCAGAGCCCGCGCCAGTAGCGGCGCCCGTCCAGCCGCACGATCCTCCCGAATCCCGGCGACTCAAAGTGGCCGGCCGCGACCAGGATCTGCTCGCGCTCCAGCCGATCCAGCAGCGCCTTCCGTGTCTGCCGCGTCAGCTCGGGGTCCATGTCGGCGCGCGAGACCCAGTCCGGCTCTTCCACCTGGGCCGGGCTGTGGGCGGCGTCACCCAGCACCAGCGCGCGCTGGCCCTGGGAGGTGATCAGGATGCTGACGTGGCCGGGCGTGTGGCCGGGCGTGGGCACCGCGGTCAGCTCGCGGGTGATGCTGTGCTCACCGTCCATGAACTCGATCAGACCCAGCTCCTCCAGCGGCCACACGCAGGTGGGCGCGTTGGGATAGCGCTGGGGTTGCACGTCGGGCAGGTGCGAGGTCTCCCAGTCCTTGCGGCTCATCCAGTAGCGCGCGTTGGGGAAGGTCGGCACGTAGCGCTGCCCCTCCCGCAGCACGTTCCAGCCCACGTGGTCGCGATGCAGATGGGTCATCACGACCATGTTGACCTCGTCCGGGCGCACGCCGCTGGCCGCGAAGCTGCGCATCAGCTCGCCCCAGGGGACATCAGGCGTGTCGGCCGGCCGCGGCCCCAGGCCGGTGTCCACCAGGATCGTCCGACCCGACGAGCGGATCAGATACGAGCCCAGGTTGAACCGGACCTTGTGCTCGCGCGTCAGGTAGGACTCGTACTGCGTCCACTCCTCGCCCGGAATGGTCGGGAAGAAGTTGCAGAGATCGAATTCGAGAATTCCATCGGAGAGCTGCATGATCTCGACGTCGCCCACCCGAACCGTGTTCGGCATCTCAGTCTCCTTGTCGAGGGCCTCGGCGCGTTCAGGGGGCCCGCGCGGCGGATGCGGTCGATCGTCTCGAAGATCAGCTCGACGACGCGCGAGTCCGGCCGACGGCGGATCGAGACGAGCGGGACTATAGCATCCGCCCGCCGACTGATCTACGCTCTCGGTGCCGAAAGGAGAGTGTCCATGGCACCGAAGAAGGGCACCGCGCTGCTGATGGTCTGGGCCGACGTCCCCGCCGACAAGGAAGCGGAGTTCAATCGCTGGTACAACGACGAGCACCTGGCCGAGCGACTGGCGGTGCCGGGCTTCATCGACGCCGCTCGCTACGAGGCGGTCAAGGGCGGCCCCAAGCACCTGGCCGTGTACGAGCTGGACGGCACGGCGGTGCTGGAGAGCCCCGAGTACAAGAAGGTCTCGGCCAACCCGACGCCGTGGACGCAGCGCTCCGGCCCCCAGGCCATCGCGACCACGTTCATCCGCAACGTCTACACCATGATCCACCCCCGCACGCTGTCGGCGGCGGCGGCCGGCCGGGGCATGGCCCCCGCCCTGCAGCTGGGCCGCATGGACGTGCCCCGCGAGGTCGACGGCGAGTTCAACGATTGGTACAACACGATCTACGTCCCTAACTACGAGAAGGTGCCCGGGGTGATCAGCGGCCGTCGCTATCGCGCTGTCACCGGCACCCCGGCTTACCTGACGTTCTACGAGTTCGAGCATCCCGCGGTGTCCGAGAGCGAGGCCTGGCTGGCCCAGCGCGACGCGGTGCCGGCCTCCAAGCGCATGCGCGCGTTCATGCGCCATGCGCCCGGCTCGCCGGGCGTGTACGTCAAGACCGTGCAGGGCTGAGACGGTGCGCGCCGCCGTCATGCGAGATCGGAAGCTGGTCGTCGCCGACGTCCCGGCCCCGGAGCCGGGCGCCGGCGAGGTCCTGGTCCGCACGCTGGCGTGCGGGATCTGCGGCTCGGACCTGCACGCGCTGAGATTCGCCGATCAGTTCGTCGCGACCGCACGCCGGGTCGGCAACCCGCTCGTCATGGACCTGGCCCGCGACGTGGTCATGGGCCACGAGTTCTGTGCGGAGATCGTGGACCACGGTCCCGCGACCACGCGGGCGCTGAAGGCCGGCACCCGCGTGTGCTCGCGGCCCACGCTGCTGCGGGCGACCGGCCCGCAGAGTATCGGCTATTCCAACGACAACCCCGGTGGATACGGCGAGTACATGCGTCTGAGCGAGGCGCTCCTGCTCCCGGTGCCGAACGGGCTCTCGACCGAGCACGCGGCGCTGACCGAGCCGATGGCCGTCGGCGTGCACGCGGTGGCCAAGGCCCGGTTGGAGCCCGACGACGCGCCGCTGGTCATCGGCTGCGGTCCGGTCGGGCTGGCCGTGATCGCCGCGCTTCGTCTGGCCGGCGTGCGCCCGATCGTGGCCGCCGATTTCTCGCAGCGCCGCCGCGACCTGGCGGTAGCGCTGGGCGCCGACGTGGTGGTCGATCCGGCCGCGACCACTCCGTGGCAGAGCTGGCGTGAGGCCGCCGTCTATCGCGACGCCAGCCGGGCGCCGGTGCTGCCACCGTGGCTGCCGGGGCCGGCGGTGCGGCCGGCCGTGGTCTTCGAGTGCGTCGGGGTGCCCGGCGTGCTCGACCAGGTGATGGTCGCCGCGCCTCGCGGCACCCGCATCGTCGTGGTCGGCGTCTGCATGGAGCCGGACACGATCCACCCGCTGATCGGCATCGGCAAGGAGCTGAATTTGCAGTTCGTGCTCGGCTATACGCCCGAGGAGTTCGCGGCGACGCTGGGGCACATCGCGG
The DNA here is from genome assembly GCA_963827505.1 of uncultured Candidatus Rokubacteria bacterium. Lineage (GTDB taxonomy): Bacteria > Methylomirabilota > Methylomirabilia > Rokubacteriales > CSP1-6 > AR5. The sequence goes on from CAWHBD010000004.1 coordinate 136,459, forward strand.
AGGGGGCGATCCCGGCGGCGCCACTGATCACCGGTACCGTGGGGATCGACGGCGTCGCCGGCGCGTTCGAGGCGCTCGGCTCACCGGAGCGTCACGCCAAGATCCTGGTCAAGCCCTGACATCCGATCCGACACGGAGCGCCCGGCCGATGCCGGGCGCTCCGCGATGTCGCGCTCAGAGCGCCCGATACACCTCGGTCTCGAACTTCGTGAGCAGGTCGACCGCCGTGTGGTCGTAGAACGGCAAGACCTGCGACAGAAACACGCCGCACACCTGCTTCGTGCGGTCGATCCAGAAGTACGTGTTGGCTAGGCCGGCCCAGGCCAGGCTGCCGGCCGAACGGCCGGTGGGCGCCGCCTGTGTGTTGATCAGGAAGCTCAGTCCCCACTTCTTGGACATGCCCGGGAACAGCTCAACGTCGCGGGACAGCCCCGGGGCAGCGGTCTTCATGGCGCCGATCTCGAGCGGGCCGATGTGGTTCTGGGCCATGAGGTCCACGGTCTCGCGGCGCAGCACGTGGGCTCCGTTGTGGGTGCCGCCCCGCATGATCATCTGCGCGAAGGCCAGGTAGTCGGCGGCGGTGCCGTAGAGCCCACCACCGCCCATGAGGAACTCGGGGTCTTCGGGCAGCGCGAACTCGATCGGCGCCAGCCCGCCCTTGTCGTCGCGCTGATGTACCGCGGACAGCCGGGCCCGCTGCGAGGGGCCGAGCTTGAACGCGGTGTCCTTCATCCCGAGCGGACCGAGGATGTTCTCCTGGAAGTAACGGTCGAGCTTCTGGCCCGCGGCCGCCTCGACCATCTTGCCGGCCCAGTCGATGCTGATGCCGTACTCCCAGCGATCGCCCGGATCGAAGAGCAGCGGAGTGGTGAGCGCGGCGTTGGTGCAGGTCGTGATGCCCGGCGTGCCGGTGACCTGCTGGTACTCGGCGATCTCTGGCCGCCAGATCTCGTAGGCGAATCCCGCGGTGTGGGTGAGGAGATGCTTGAGCGTGATCGCTCGCTTGGGCGCCCGCAGGCGGGGCTGGCCGGCGCCGTCGAAGCCGTCGAGCACCTGCGCCTTGACCAGCTCCGGCACCACGTCGGTGGCCGGGCGATCGAGGGCGAGCTTGCCGCGCTCGACCAGCTGCATGGCGGCCGTGGCCGTGATCGCCTTGGTCATGGAGGCGATCCACACCACGGTGTCGAGCGTCATCGGCGCGTTGGTGCCGATCTCGCGGGTGCCGAAGGCCCCCTCGTACAGCGGGCCCTTGTCGGTGACGGCGGCCGCCACGATGCCGGGCATCGTCTTCGACTCGACCGCCTGACGGAAGAGCGTGTCGACGTTCTTGAGCGTGGCCATGGCAGTCCTCCTCGGGGGCGATTCTACGCCCGGGCGTTCTGCATCGCCTGCCACACGCGGTCGGGGGTGGCCGGCATGTCGAGGTGCTCGACGCCGAGCTCGGCCAGGGCGTCGACGATCGCGTTGATGACGGCGGCCAGCGCCGGCGTGGTGCCGCCCTCACCGCCGCCGCGCAGGCCGAGCGGGTTGGACGTGGACGGCACCTCGCTGATCTCCGTCGTGAACGAGGGCAGGGCGTCGGCGCGGGGGAGCGCGTAGTCCATGAACGACGCCGACGTGAGCTGACCGTCGGCGTCGTAGTGGCAGAGCTCCCACAGCGCCTGGCCGACGCCGGCCGCGATGCCGCCGTGGGTCTGGCCGTGGAGGATGAGCGGGTTCACCGCACGCCCGACGTCGTCCACCGTGGTGTGGCGCACCAGCTCGACCAGGCCGGTCTCCGGATCGACCTCGACCTCGCACACCGCGCAGCCGTAGGGGTACGACGGCACTGGCATCGTCTCGTCGCCGACGCCGGTCAGCGCCCCGCGGAGCGTCTCCGGCGCGTCGGGACGGGCGGCCGCCGCCGCCACCTCGAAGAGATCGACGGCGCGGTCGGTGCCCCGCACGGTGAAGCGCCGCTCGGCGAAGACGATGTCGGCCGCCGCCGCCTCCAGGAGCCAGGCGGCGAGCTGGGTGCCGCGCGCGACGATCTGGTCCGACGCCTTCGCCATCACCACGGCGCCCAGCCGCATCGAGCGGCCGGAGTGCGAGCCGCCGCCGAACGGCATGAGATCAGTGTCGCCGGCGACGAGCCGGATCTGGGCGAGCGGCACCCCGAGCCACTCGGCCACGAGCTGGGGGAAGCTCGTCTCGTGCCCCTGGCCGGCCGACAGCGTGCCGAGCACGACGTCGACGCGCCCCTCGGGCCGGACGGTGATCTCGCTGCGCTCCCGCGGCACCCCGGTGTTCAGCTCGATGTAGTTGGCGATGCCGATGCCGCGGTAGCGTCCGCGCCGCCGCGCCTCCGCTCGGCGCGCCTCGAACCCCGCCCAGTCGGCCAGGGCGACGACCCGGTCCTGCGCGTCGGCGTAGTCGCCGCTGTCGTAGACCAGGCCGAGCGCATTGCGATAGGGCATGGCCGCGGCCGGCACCAGGTTACGGCGACGAAGCTGGACGCGATCGAAGCCGTGGCGGCGGGCGGCCAGGTCGATCAGCCGCTCGATGACGTACATCACCTCGGGCCGGCCGGCCGCGCGATACGCCGTGGTCGGCGCGGTGTTCGTGAGCACCGCGCGCCCGTGGACGGACGCCACGGGGACGTCGTAGACGCTCGGCAGCACCGCCACGCCCTTGGCCAGCGGGATGAACGACACGGCGTGGGCGCCGAGGTTGCTCGTGTTGACGGCGCGCAGGGCCAGGAAGCGGCCGTCGGCGTCGAGCGCCAGCTCGGCGTGGGAGACGAGATCGCGGCTCTGGTAGTCGGTCAGCATCGACTCACGCCGGTCGCCCGTCCACTTCACGGGCCGACCGAGCCGCCGGGCGGCCCACGCCACCAGCGCGTACTCCGGGTAGCAGCTGTTGCGGGTGCCGTAGTTGCCACCGACGTCGCGGGCGATCACGCGCACCGCGGCCGCCGGCACGCCGAGGGTGGCGGCCACGTCGGCCTGGATGCGCCAGGAGCCGCCCGAGCCGGCGTAGACGGTGTAGCGCCGGCTATCAGCATCGTAGTCGCCGACGGCCGTGCGGGGCTCCAGCGGCACTCCGGTGACGCGGTTCACCCGCGTCTGCAGCTGGACGACGTGCGCGGCTCGCGCGAAGGCGGCGTCAGTGGCGGCGGCGTCCCCGGCTTCGGAGTCGACGCAGAGGTTCGACGGGCAGGCGTCCCACAGGGCGGGAGCGCCGGCCGTGGTGGCCGCGGCCGCGGTGACCGCGGCCGGCCGCGGCTGCCAGTCGATCACGACGCGCTCGGCGCCGTCGCGCGCGGCGCCGGGGGTCTCGGCCACCACCAGCGCCACCGGCTCGCCCACGAAGCGCGCCCGGTCCGTGGGCAGGGGCGCGTGGGGGGAGACGAAGAACGGCGAGCCGTCGCGGCTCTTGAGCGGAACCTCGTGCGGATTGGTCGGCACCGGCCGGTGGGGGATCGTGCCCAGGCCATCGGCGACGGCGTCGGCACCGGTGAGGACCGCCAGCACCCCCGGCGTCTTCATCGCGTCGGCGGCGTCGATGCGCGCGATGACCGCGTGGGCGTGGGGCGAGCGGACCAGGCAGGCGTGGGCCTGGCCCGGCAGCGAGACGTCGCCCGTGTAGCAACCGCGGCCGGTGACGAGACGCTCGTCCTCCGTGCGGCGGACCGGGCGGCCGATCCCCTCGGGGGCGGTGCCGGGGCGCGACTGGACGAACGACACGCGCTACTCGGCGAACTGGGCCGCGCGCCACTTCAGCGCGGCGCCCAGCCCCTCCTTCTCCCGGATCTCGTCGAACTTCATCCCGACCTCCGTGCGTCCGGCGTACAGGGGCGCCAGCACGTCGAGGCCGGCCCGGATGGCGTTGCGGAACCCGGCGGCGTCGGCCCCGCGGTTGACCGCGAGCTTGGTGGCCATCAGCGCCTCCGGCGAGATGAGCGCCATGCGCCGCGCGAACTTCAGCGTGGCGGCGGCCAGCTCGGCCCGCGGCACCACGCGGTTCACCATGCCCCAGGCCAGCGCGGTGGCGGCGTCGATCGGATCGCCCAGGTAGAGCAGCTCGCGGGCGCGCTTGAGCCCGACGATGAACGGCATGATCAGCGCGGGCCCGACGTTGGAGAAGCGGATCTCCGGTTCGCCGAAGAGCGCGTCGTCGGCGGCGATGGTGACGTCGCACATCATCACCATCTCGCAGCCGCCACCCAGGCAGTGACCCTGCACGGAGGCGATCACCGGCTTGCGCATATCCCACGGCGTCATCTCCAGCCGCACGTCATCGGTGAGGGACTCGTGCCAGGCCAGCGCGTTGCCCCGGCGGGCGGCCCGGGCCGGGTTGGGGCCGATGTCGTAGCCGGCCGAGAAGCTGCGCCCTTCGGCGCGCACCACGACGACACCGGTGGCCGGATCGCGGTCGGCCTCGTGGAAGCGCTCGATCAGCAGCGCCTTCAGCTCGGGCGTGATGGCGTTGAGCTTGTCCGGACGGTTGAGCGTCACGATGCCGACCTTGCCGTCGGCGGCGTAGGTCACGAGCGGACTGGTCATGGCTGGCTCCTCGGGGGCGTGGTGGCCCGCGGCCGATTGTGGCACGGGTCCGGCCGCGGGGGCGCCGAGGGTTACGGTGTCAGGGCGTTCCCCGGCATGTTATACGTAGCCAGCCTCGGACGTTCATCCGGCGCCTCAGTGCGGAGGGAGAGCGATGAGCCACGCGACGCGACGTACCGTCCTCAAGGGTCTGGCCGGTGTCGGTGCCGCTGCCGCCGTCTCCGGCTTCCCGTTCGTCAACCGGCTGGCCCTCGGCCAGCAGCCCATCAAGCTCGGGGTGGTCGTGCCCCAGACAGGGCCGATGGCGCTCGAGTCACAGGAGATGCTGGCCGCGACCCAGATCGCGGTCGAGGACGTCAACGCCGACGGCGGGGTCATGGGGCGCAAGGTCGAGATGGTCGTGCGCGACTCGGAGTTCAAGCCGGAGGTCGCCAAGCGCAAGGCGACCGAGCTGGTGGAGGTCGAGAAGGCCGCGTTCCTCGTGGGGGCCATCGTCGGCTTCGAGGGCATCGCGATGGCCGAGGTCGGCTGCAAGAACGACGTGATCGTCAGCTTCTTCGGCCAGAACTTTCTGACCGTCAAGGGCAAGATGTGCAAGTACCAGTTCGGCAACAACCTCACGCCCTACCAGACGGCCGCCGCTGCCGCCCGCTTCGTCGACGCCCAGAAGATGGGCAAGAAGTGGCACATGCTCGCCAACAACTACTCGTGGCCGCAGATGTTCGAGCGCGCGTACTCGCTGGTGGCCAAGCAGGTCGGCGCCGAGTGGACGGGCGTCACCTGGGCGCCCCTCGGTACCCGCGACTTCCTGCCGTTCCTGCCCAAGGTCGCGGCCGCCAAGGCCGACGTGGTCTTCATCACGACGTGGGCGGCCGACCAGGTGGCGTGCGCCAAGCAGGTGCAGGAGTTCGGCCTGGCCAAGCAGTCGCAGGTCATCCACTCCATCACGGAGCTGACGTTCGCGGAGGCTGCCGGCAAGGGCGTCTACGAGAACTTCTACTCGGGGATGCCGTGGTACTGGCACCTCAAGGACAAGTATCCGGCGGCCAAGAAGTACTACGACCGCCACTACGCCCTGCGCAAGCGGGCCCCGAGCGGCTACACCGCCTCGACCTACTCCACGGTGCGCGTGCTGCTCGACACCGCCCGCGAGGTGAAGTCGCTCGACACCGACAAGGTCACGCGGGCCCTGGAGGGGCGGAAGTTCCAGTACCTCAAGGGGCCGGAGGAGATCCGGGCCTGCGACCACGTCAATCTACAAGAGGTCTACCTCTGCAAGGGCAAGTCGGCGGCGGCCATGAAGGACGCGTGGGACTTCTACGACATCGTCCAGGCGGTCGGCGGCGACATGGTGGCGGAGACCTGCGAGGGTGAGGGCTTCGATCCCAAGAAGCCGTTGAGCGCGCAGATCTGACGCTCTTCGGGTACCCGCTCGAGATCTGGACGGCCCAGCTGTTCATCGGCCTGGTGAACGGCTGCATCCTGATCCTGGTCGCGCTGGGGCTATCGATCGTGTTCGGTCTCATGGGCATCATCAACTTCGCCCACGGGATCTTCTACATGCTCGGCGCCTACGCCGGCTGGCTGACCGTGCACCTGACGGGCAGCTTCTGGCTGGCGCTGGTGGTGGCGCCGGTCGCGGTCGGCGCCGTCGGCATCCTCGTCGAGCGCGGGGTGCTCAAGCGCATCTACGGGACCCGCAACGCGGGGTTCGCCGGCGTGCTGGTCACCTACGGCCTCGCCATCATGATCCCCGACCTCGTGCGGATGACCTTCGGCCGGCCGGGCAAGCCGTTCGCGGTGCCGGCCGAGCTGTCGTTCTCACTCTTCAAGCTCGGGCCCACCGACGTGAACGCCTACCGGGTCTTCATCGTGGGCGTCACCGCCGCGCTGCTGCCGCTGCTGTGGCTGCTGCTGAACAAGACGAACCTGGGGCTGGTGATCCGGGCCGGCACCAGCGACAACGGCATGGTCCAGCTTCTCGGCATCAACGTGGCGCGCACGTGGACCACCACCTACGCGCTCGGCGCCGCCCTGGCCGCCTTCGCCGGCGTCATCACGGCCCCGCTGGTGGCGGTGGCCCCCGAGATGGGCGGGCTCATCCTGATCGAGTGCTTCATCGTCACCGTCGTGGGCGGCATGGGCAGCTTCATGGGCGCGGTCGTGGGGGGCCTGCTCATCGGCGAGGCACTGGCGCTGACCGGCATGCTGTACGACGTGCTGGCCGACGTCATCATCTACCTCGCGATGGGGGCGGTGCTGCTGCTTCGCCCGCGCGGGCTGTTCGGGCAGGAGGGGATGTCCGAGGAGTGAAGGGGATCCTGCTCGCGGTGCTGGTGCTGGCCTCGGCGCCGCTCTACGCCGACTACACGCCCTTCTACCTTGGACTGCTGACCGAGGTCCTGGTCTTCGGCCTCTTCGCCCTGGCCTTCGACGTGATGCTCGGCCACGCCGGCGTGATGTCGCTGGGCCACTCGGCCTTCCTGGGCGTCGCCGCCTACACGACCGGCCTGCTGCTGGCCCGCTGGCGAGCGCCCGTCGAGCTGAGCCTGCTGGCCGGCGCCGGCGCCGGGCTGGTGACCGCGGTGGTGGTGGGCGCGCTCGTGCTGCGCAAGCGTGGCGTCTACCTGGCCATGCTCACGCTGGCGATGTCGCAGGTGTTCTACTATGCGGCGCTCATGTGGACGCCGGTGACGGGTGGCACCGACGGGCTCGGCAACCTGCCGGTACTGTACCTGAGCGAGCCGCTCGGCTGGCGGCTATCCAAGCGGCCGATGACGCGCTACTACGTGGTGGCCGGCGTCATCGTCGTCGCCATGCTCGTCATCCGGCACGTGCTGGCCTCGCCGCTGGGGCGGGCGATGCGGGCGGTGAAGGCCAACGAGACGCGGGCGGCGGCCTGCGGCTACGACACCCGCCGGGTGAAGCTGTGCGCATTCGCGATCTCCGGGCTCTTCTCGGGGCTGGCCGGTGCCCTCCTCACCGTCGTGCTGGAGTTCGTGCCGATCGAGAACATTCACTGGCCGATGTCGGGCACGGTGCTGATCATGGCCCTGTTCGGAGGGACAGGGACGTTGCTCGGGCCCTTCGTGGGCGCGGGCGTGTTCATCTGGATGCGCGATTTCCTCAGCAAGCACCTGGAGTACTGGGAGGTGTTCGTCGGCGGGGCCTTCGTGCTGATCGTGCTGTTTCTGCCCGACGGCATCGTGGGCACGCTGACGCGTCTGCTGGCCCGTCGCCGGGCGGTGCCGAGCTCCGCACCCGACGAGCCGCTGCCGGAACCGGCGGCGCCGGCGCGAGTGGCCAGGGCGGACGACGACAGCGTCCTTCTGGAGAGCCGGGGGCTGAAGAAGGTGTTCGGCGGCCTCGCCGCCGTCAACGGCGTCGACTTCCAGGTGCGTCGAGGTGAGCTGCGCTCGGTCATCGGACCCAACGGCGCCGGCAAGACGACCTTCTTCAACCTGCTCACCGGGGTACTGCCGGCGTCGGCCGGGCAGATCCTCTTCAAGGGCCGGGACGTCACCCGCCTGCCCGCCCATGCCGTGTCGCGGCTGGGAGTGGCGCGCTCGTACCAGGTGACCAACATCTTCGGCGACCTGCCGGTCTTCGAGAACCTGCGCATCGCCGCCCAGTCGCGGGTGACGCACTACCGGTGCTGGGGCCACGCCGACCGCCTGACCGCTGTGAACCAGCGGGCCGAGGAGGTCCTGCGCTTGCTCGGCCTCGGCGCCAAGCGCCACGTGCGTGGCGCCGAGCTGTCGCACGGCGAGCAGCGCTATCTGGAGATCGGCATCGCGCTGGCCACCGATCCCGACTTCCTGCTGCTGGACGAGCCGACGGCCGGCATGAGCCCCGAGGAGACGCAGCGCACGGCGGCGTTCGTACGCAAGCTGGCCGGGCAGGTGACGATCGTGCTGGTCGAGCACGACATGGAGGTCGTGATGGGGATCTCCGACCGCATCACCGTGCTGAACTATGGGCAGGTGCTGGCCGAGGGGACGCCGGCCGAGATCCGTGAGAACGCCGACGTGCGGCGTGTCTACCTGCGCGACTGATGGTACGTGAGGCCTCCGGGGGACGTGCGTGGGGGGTGCCCGCGCCCTGGGCCCAGGGTATGCCGCGGTCGAGCCGGCGGCTCCGCCTGTATGGCGCACGCGGGATTCGCTTCGGCCCCCCATCCCCCAGGGGGGGCTCGGGTACCGGCTGTCCGGCGTCGGCGGCTCGCTCATCCCGCCGCGATAGAGCGCGCTCGCCACGGCTTCGCCGCAAGGCCCGACCGCGGCATACCCTGGGCCCAGGGCGCGGGCACCCCCCACGCACGTCCCCCGGCGTCGGCGGCTTTCACAACGGTCACCGGATCAGGACGACGACATGCTGACGGTCGAGGGCGTCGATGCGTACTACGGGCTGAGCCATGTGCTGCAGGCGGTTTCGCTGACGGTGCAGGCGGGGGAGGCGGTCGCTTTGCTGGGGCGGAATGGGGCGGGGAAGACGACGACGTTGAAGTCGATCATGGGGGTGGTGCGGGCGCGGCGAGGGCGGATCACGTGGAATGGGATGGCCATCACGGGGCTGGCGCCCTATCGCATCGTGCAGCTGGGGATCGGGTACGTGCCGGAGGAGCGGCGGATCTTTCCGAACCTGAGCGTGTACGAGAACCTCAAGATGGCTCGGCTGACCGTCGACGGCGGTCGGCGCATGGACGACTACCTGGCCCGCGTGTTTGCGCTGTTCCCGCCGCTGGAGCACCGGCTATCCAGCAAGGGGCGCACCCTGAGCGGCGGCGAGCAGCAGATGCTCACGATGGCGCGCAGCCTGGGCACCGAGCCCAAGCTGTTGCTGATCGACGAGCCGACCGAGGGACTCATGCCGGCGTTCGTGGAGACGATCAGTCGCACGATCGGCGAGATCCAGCGCCAGGGGCTGGCGGTGCTGCTGGTGGAGCAGAACACGAAGCTGGCGCTGGAGGCCACCCAGCGGGTCTACCTGATCGAGAAGGGCGCCATCAAGCACGAGGGGCGGTCGAGCGAGCTCCGGAACGACGCCGCCGTGCGGCTGCGCTACCTCGGCGTCTGAGCGCTCGGTCGGGGACCTCGATAAGCAACTTAATGGTTGCATGTCTGATTGCCCCGATCTAATATGCAGCCAGGAGGTTGCATATGGCTTCAGCGACCGACAAGATCGAGCGCTCCGTCGTCGTGCGGGCGCCGCGCGCCCGCGTGTGGCGCGCCCTGACGGATGCCCGGGAGTTCGGCACCTGGTTCGGGGTGAACGTGGAGGGCGTCTTCAAGCCCGGGGCCCGCATGCGCGGCGCCATCACCCACAAGGGCTACGAGCACGTGATCTGGGATATCACGATCGAGACGATGGAGCCGGGAGCGGCGCTTCTCGTGGCGCTGGCACCCGCACGCCGTGGAGCCCGGGGTCGACTACTCGCCGGAGCCCAGGACGCTGGTCGTGTTCGAGCTCGAGGAGGTACCGGACGGCACCCGGCTCACCGTGACCGAATCCGGCTTCGACGACGTTCCGCTGGCCCGGCGGGCCCAGGCGTATCGCATGAACACCGAGGGATGGGCGTGGCAGATGCAGTCGATCGAGGCCTACGCCACGGGTGGCGAAGGGCTCTGGACGCGGCGGGGATGACGCCCGCCAAACGTCACGCCGGCGCGCGAGGCCGGCGGCCGCGCCCCGCGAGCAGGTCGGCGGGCCCGGGCACGACGGCCGGGCTCGCCGCCTCGGCGCCGGTGTTCGCGGCGCTGGGGGACGAGACGCGTCTGCAGCTGGTGGCCCGGCTGCGCACCGCCGGGCCGCTATCGATCGCGCGGCTGACGACCGGCGCGGCGGTCACCCGCCAGGCCATCACGAAACACCTGCACGTGCTGGAGGGCGCCGGCCTCGTACGAGGCTCACGCCTGGGGCGCGAGCAGATCTGGGAGATCGAATCGTCACGGCTGCAGGAGGCGAGATACTACCTCGATCACATCTCCGCCCAGTGGGACGAGGCGCTCGGGCGGCTCAAGGCCGCCGTCGAGCGCTGACGCCTCAGATGACGCCGTCGGCCTTCAGCGTGGTCAGGTCCTCCACGCCGAGCGACAGCCACTCCTTGTAGATCTCGGCGTTGTGCTGGCCGAGCAGCGGGGCCGGCCGGATCTCGGTCGGGGACTTGGAGAGCTGCACGGGGTTGCCGGGCATCGTGAACTCGCCCCAGCCCGGGTGCTGGATCGTCTGGATCATCCCGCGCGCCTTGAGGTGCGGGTCGGTCAGGAGCTCGGCCGGGGTGAGGCAGGCGCCGGTGGGGACGCCGGCACTGCCGAGCGCGGCCATCACCTCGTGCTTGGTCTTGGTCAGTGTCCAGCCCTCGACCAGCGCGTCGACCTCGGCCTTGTGGGCGGCGCGCCACTTCGGATCCGACCACTCCGGACTGCCGATGAGGTCCTCGCGGCCGACCGTCTTCAGCAGCGCGTCCCACATGTGGCGGCGCACCGGCTGCGGGTAGATGTAGGCGTAGTCGTCGGGGCCGCCGGGCTTGCAGCGGTAGATGCCCGACGGCGAGGAGTTGGGGATGTCGTTGCCGCGGCGCGAGTCGGCGGCGCCGCCGGAGTAGACCAGCCGCATGGCGACGCGGCAGAAGTTGACGATGGCGTCCTGCATCGACAGCTCGACGCGCTGGCCCTGGCCGGAGGCCTGGCGCTGCCACAGCGCGGCCATCACGCCGAAGGCGGCGTGTACGCCGGTGCCGGAATCGCCGATGGTCGGGCCCGGCTTGAGGGGCGGCGAGCCGGGGAAGCCGGTCAGCGTCATGGCGCCGCCGGTGGCCTGGGCGATCATGTCGAAGCTCTTGTACTCGCTGTAGGGTCCGTAGCTGCCGAAGCCCTTCACCGACAGGTAGATGATGCGCGGGTTGATCTTCGACAGCGTGTCGTAGTCGAGGCCGAACTTCTCCATCGCCCCCGGCGCCTGGTTCTCGGCCACGATGTCGGCCTGCTTGACCATGTCGAGGAACATGGCCTTGCCCTGCGGGTGTTTGAGGTTCAGCGTCACGCTGCGCTTGTTGGAGTTCAGCGTGAGGAAGTAGCTGGAGTCCACGCCGGGCTTCTCGGCTCGCCCGTAGCGGCCCGGCTCGCCCTTGCCCGGCTCCTCCACCTTGATGACGTCGGCCCCCAGCCAGGCCAGCAGCTGGGTGCACGAGGTGCCCGCCTCGAACTGGGTCAGGTCCAGGATCTTGATGCCGGTCAACGCTTGGCTCATGGTGGCCGCATCATAGCCGGAGCCGGATCGGATCGCCACGGGGGTCACAACTTCCCCAGCGCGCGCAGCACCACCTCCGGCGTCATCGGCACCCGCGTGATCCGCGCGCCGAACGGGCTCAGGGCGTCGTTCACGGCGTTCAGCACGGCGCCGGGCGCGCCCGCCACGCCGCCCTCGCCGGCGCCCTTGAAGCCGCCCTCGGAGTACGCCGTCGGCGTCTCCACGTGGGCCACCCAGATGTCCGGCATCTCGGCGGCCATCGGGACCAGGTAGTCCATCATCGTGGTCGTGAGGAGCTGGCCCTGCTCGTCGTAGACGCAGTGCTCCCAGAGGGCGTCGCCGAGGCCATGGGCGACCCCACCGCGCACCTGCTCGTCGACCAGCATGCGGGTTGATGATGCGCCCGCAGTCCTCCGCCACCCAGTGGCCGAGCAGCTTCACGCACGCCGGTGTCCACGTCGACCTCGACGTAGGAGAGCTGCACGCCGTTGGTGTAGGCGAGCGGCTGGTGGCGCGGCACGTAGTGGCGCGTCACCGTCAGCTCCGACTGGAAATCCTTGGGCAGCGTGTCGGGACGGAAGTAGGCGATGCGACCCAGCTCCGAGAGCGGCATCCGCCGCTCGCCGGTGCGGGCGTCGACGATCTGACCGTCGCGGATGTCGAGGGCGAGGGCGTCGATCTCCAGCACGACCGCGGCCACCTTGAGGATGTTCTCCTTCAGCGCCTTGCCCGTCTGCAGCGTGGCCTCGCCGCCGATGCCGGCGCCCGCGACTGCCCCAGGTGCCGCCGCCGTACGGCGTCACCATCGTGTCGCCGGTCACCACGCGCACGTCCGGCCATGGCCACCCCCACCGTCGTCCGCGGCCACCTGGGCCAGGATGGTGTCGGTGCCCTGCCCCTGCTCGGTGACGCTCGACGAGCACCGTCAGCTTGCCGCTCGGCTCGAGGCGGATCGTGGTGCCGTCCTGCGACGAGATGCGGGCGCCGCCGGTGCCGTAGGTCTGGGCGCCGGGCACCGTGAGGTCGATGAACACGCAGAGGCCGAGGCCGCGGTAGACACCCCGCGCGCGGAGACGGTCGCGCTCGGCGCCCAGCGCCCGATAGCTCGCCAGCTCCAGCACCGCGTCCAGCGATTCCTCGTGCGAGAGCTTCTCGAAGAAGAGCCCGGTCGGCGCGGTGTACGGGTACATGTCGGCGGTGAGGAGGTTGCGGCGGCGCACCTCGACCGGGTCGAGCTTCAGCTCGCGGGCCACGCGGTCGACCATCGCCTCCATCACCAGCGCGGCGACCGGATGGCCGACGGCGCGGTACTGCGACATCGGCGTCTTGTTCTGGAAGACGACGCGGCCGCGCGCCTCGTAGTTGCGGAACCGGTAGGGGCCCGGCGTCGTCCGCAGAATCTGGCCGCTCTCCACCACGCTCGACCGCGGGTACATCGAGAAGGGGCCGACCGGGGCCAGGTCGTCGAGCCGCATGCCGAGGATGGTGCCGTCGCGCTTCACCGCCACCTCGGCGGTGACGCGATGATCCCGCGAGTGGATGTCGGTCTGGAACGACTCGATGCGGTCGGCCAGGAACTTCACCGGGCGGCCCAGCATGACGGCCAGCGCGCAGGTGGCGATCTCGTCCGGGATACGTGTGGATCTTCAGGCCGAACGAGCCCGCCGACGTCCTTGTTGATGACCCGCACCCGGTGCTCGGGGATGCGCAGATGGCGCGACAGGATGTCGTGCAGCATGTACGGCGCCTGGCCGGAGTGATAGACGGTCAGCGTCTCGTCGGCGCGGTCGTAGTCGGCCAGGACGACGCGAGCTTCCAGGCTGACGACGGTGTGGCGGCCGGTGTCGAAGGTGTCACGGTAGACAGCGTCGGCCTCGCGGAAGGCGGCCTCGACGTCGCCCGCCGTGATCTTCGACTCCAGCACCATGTTGTCGCCGAGCTCGGGATGAACCAGCGTGGCGCCGGGGGCCAGCGCCGCCTCGGCGTCGACCACCGGCGGCATCGGCTCCCACGTCACCCGGACGCGCGCGCAGCCGTCCTCGGCCAGCGCGCGCGACTGGGCCACCACTGCCACCACCGGCTCGCCCTGCCACACCGCCTTGTCGACGGCGAGGGGATACTGCGGCGCCGACTTCATGCTCGCGTAGTTCTTCAGCACGCCCACCCACGGCTCGCAGTGCGCGACCATCTCGCGGCCGGTGACGACGGCGATGACGCCGGCCAGGGCCGCCGCCTCGGCGGTGTCGATGGCCAGGATCCGTGCGTGGGCGTGCGGCGAGCGCACGAAGGCCACGTGGGTCAGCCGCGCCAGCGCGACGTCGTCGGTGTAGGTGCCGCGCCCGGCGACCAGCCGGGCCGTCTGCGGCCGCACGACCGTGCGCCCGATGTAGCTGCCGCCGGCGTCGCCCGCCTCCGGGGCCGGGCGGGCGCCCGCGCGAAGCGCGGCCGCGTGCGCGACCGCCTGGACGATCGCGTGATAGCCGGTGCACCGGCAGTAGTTGGCGCCGAGCGCCTCGCGGATGGCCGCCGGGTCGGGGTGCGGCTGGCGCTCCAGCAGCGCGTGGGCGGTGAGCAGCATGCCGGAGGTGCAGAAGCCGCACTGCAGCGCGTTCTCCTGCGCGGAACGCCCGCTGCAGGTCGGTGAGCGCGCCCTGCTCGGCCAGCCCCTCGATCGTCTCCACGCGGCAACCGTCGGCCTGGGCGGCCAGCATCAGGCAGCCGCGGACGAGCGCGCCGTCCACGCGGACGGTGCAGGCCCCGCACACACCGTGCTCGCAGCCCACGTGGCTGCCGGTGAGCTGTAGCCCCTCCCGGAGGAAATCGACCAGGTTCTGCCGCGGCTCCACCTCGCGCGACACCGGAGCGCCGTTGACGGTCAGGTCGAGCTTCACGCCGGGTTCTCCATGAGGCCGGCCACCACGCGGGTCAGCAGGACGCCGGCCAGGTGCCGCCGCAGGGCGGGCGAGCCGTGGACGTCACCGGGCGGATCGAGCTCGGCCGCCAGGGCGCGCCGGACGGTGTCGATCACACCGATGTCGGGGCGGCGTCCGGCCAGTGCGGCCTCGGCACCGCCGGCGCGAACCGGGGCGGCGCCGACGCCGAAGAAGACGAGACGCGCCTCGCGCGATCGTGTCGCCGTCCACGCGCACGCGCGCGGCCAGGCCGGCCAGCGCGAAGTCGCCGTGGCGACGCGCCAGCTCCTGAAAGCCACAGCGCCACGCGCCCGGCGCGCGGGGGATCACGACCTCGGTCACCAGCTCGCCCGGCTCGAGCGCCGTCGTGTAGACGCCACGAAAGAAATCGCCGGCGGCGATCTCGCGCCGGCCGCGTCGGCCCTCGACACGGACAATCGCGTCGAGAGCCACCACGCAGGCCGGCAGCTCGGCGGCGGGATCGGCAAGCGCGAGGCTGCCGCCCACGGTGCCTCGCGTCCGGATGGCCTCGTGGCCGACGTGCGGCATCGCCAGGGCCAGCAGCGGCGCGTGCTCGCGCACGAGCGGCGAGCGCTCCACGGTCTCGTGACGGGCGAGCGCGCCCAGCACGAGCCCCTCCGGCGCCACTCGGATGGCGTCGAGGCCGGGCAGGCGGTTGATGTCGATGACCGCGCGCGGCGTGGCCAGCCGCATGTTCAGCGCGGGCACCAGGCTCTGACCACCGGCCAGGATGCGGCCGTCGTCGCCGTAGCGGTCGAGCAGATCGAAGGCTTCCCGGAGCGAGGCCGGACGGTGGTAGTCGAATGGGGCTGGTTTCATGGCGGCCTATCGTGCCATATCATCCCGTCCATGAGCATCCTGACTGACTACGAGCGCTACGACGGTCTGGGACTGGCCGAGCTGGTGCGGCGCAAGGAGGTCACGCCGGAGGAGGTTCTCGAGGCGGCGATCTCGCGGATCGAGGCGCGCAACCCCGCCGTCAACGCGGTGGTCGCGCGGCTGTACGACGACGCCCGGGCCGCCGTCAGGGCCGGGCTGCCGGCCGGACCGTTCACCGGCGTGCCCTATCTGCTGAAGGATCTCGGCGCGCTCTACACCGGCGCGGTCACCTCGTACGGCAGCCGGCTCTTTACCGCCAACGTCGCCGACCACGACAGCGAGATCACGGCGCGGCTCAAGCGGGCCGGGCTCGTCGTCGTCGGCAAGTCGAACACGCCGGAGATGGGGCTGGCGCCGTCCACCGAGCCCCGGCTCTTCGGACCCACGCGCAACCCGTGGAAGCTCGATCACAGCGCCGGCGGCTCCAGCGGCGGCGCCGCCGCGGCAGTGGCGGCCGGCATGCTGCCAATGGCCCACGCCACCGACGGCGGCGGGTCCATCCGCATCCCCGCGTCGTGCTGCGGTCTCTTCGGCCTCAAGCCGACGCGCGCGCGCAACCCGATGGGCCCCGACGCCGGTGAGGGATGGGGCGGGGCCTCCATCGGGCACGCGGTGACGTGGAGTGTGCGCGACAGCGCCGCGCTGCTCGACGCGACCTCGGGCCCCGACGTGGGCGACCCCTACTGGGCGCCGCCGCCGGCCGGGCCGTTCCTGGCCGAGGTCGGGCGCGATCCGCGCCCGCTGCGCGTCGCGCTCACCACCGCGCCGTGGCACGACTCGCCCGTCGATCCCGAGTGCGCCGCGGCCGCCCGCGCGGCCGCGCGGCTGTGCGAGCGCCTGGGTCACCACGTGGAGGAGGCGCGACCGGAGATCGAGACCGGGCCCTGGCGCCACGCCACGCGCGTCATCGTCGCCGCCAACGTGACGTTCAACCTGGAAGCGCGCGCCGCCGCGCTGGGCCGCCCGCTCGCCGAGGACGACGTGGAGCGCATGACCTGGGACCGCGTGGTGGACGGCCGTCGGATGTCGGCCGCGGACTACGCCCGCTCGATCTCGATCGTGCACCGCGTCGGCCGCGTCGTGGCCCGCTTCTTCCAGCGCTACGACATCCTGCTCACGCCGACGATGTGCAAGCCCCCGCACCCGCTCGGCGTCCTCGACATGTCCACCACCGATCCCGACGCCTACCTGGCCGCCGTCTACGCCAGCATCGGCTTCACCTCCCTCTTCAACTCCTCCGGCAATCCCGCCATGACCGTCCCGCTGGCGATGTCTGCCTCGGGTCTGCCGCTCGGCGTCCAGGCGGTCGGCCGCTTCGGCGACGAAGCCACCCTCTTCCGCCTCGGCTCCCAACTCGAACTCGCCACCCCCTGGACCACCCGCCGCCCACCCCTGACGTAGACGCAAATCCCAGAGGACCTCATGGGCCCCGGCGGCGGCGTGGGCGGGCGTGGGGCCCCCTGGCCCCGGGGCGCCATCACGGCGAGCCGTTGTCGCCGTTCGAGCGGAGGGCCCGGCGAGCGAGCCGCCAACGATTCGACTGTTCCTCACCCGAACCCCCTTCAGGGGGATGGGGGGCTCGAGCGAGCCGGGCCTGGAGCGAGTTACGGCGACAGGCGAGCCGTGCAGGCGCCCCGGGGCCAGGGGGCCCCACGCCCGCCCACGCCGCCGCCGGAGCCCGCGAGATCCGCTAGCGGTTGGCGCGCGAGAGCAGGCGGTGCAGCGTGGGGCCGAGGTCGGCGACGATGTTCGGCTTGAGGATGACGTCGAGGCCGAGGCGTTGCACCGCGTGCGCATCCTCGGCCCGCACATACCCCGTGATCAGCACGATCGGAAGCTCGGGACGGAGCTCGCGGACTTCTCGCGCCAGGTCGAGCCCGGACAGGCCGGGCATCGCCAGGTCGGTGACGACGGCGGCGAACTGGTCCGGCCGGGCTCGGAAGTCCTGCAGAGCCTCGACGGCATCGATGGAGCCCGTCACGCGATAGCCGAGCCGGCTCAGAATGAGCGTCGCCACGTAGACGATCGCTTCCTCGTCGTCCACGCAGAGGACGTGCTCGCCCTGGCCGCGTACCTCCCGGACCGATGGCGGGGTGGCATCGGCGACCGCCGCGGCGGCGGCGGGGAAGTAGAGGTGGAAGGTGGTGCCCATGCCCACCTGGCTCTCGACGACGATCGCCGCGTCGTGGCTCCTCACGATCCCGTGGACCACCGATAGCCCGAGCCCGGTGCCGTGACCGGGGCCCTTCGTGGTGAAGAAAGGCTCGAAGATCCGCTCGAGCGTGGCCCGGTCCATGCCCGAGCCGGTGTCGCCGACCGAGAGCTTCGCATAGCGACCCTCGCGCAGCTCGGGCGCGATGGCCGTCGCGCTGCTGTCCAGCGTCACGCCCTCGAGGACGACCTCCAGCCGGCCGCCGTGCTCGCCCATCGCGTGGGCGGCGTTGGTGCCGAGGTTCATGAGCACCTGGTGGATCTGGCTCGAGTCGGCCCGCACCGTGGGGGCGCCGGCAACGAACCGGGTCCGGATCTCGATCGACGCCGGCAGGGTCGCGCGGAGCAGCTTCAGCACTTCCTCGACGACCGGTCGGAGCGAGATGGTGGCCCAGCGAGGCTCGTGCTGGCGGCTGAAGGCGAGGATGCGCTGCACCAGATCGGCGGCCCGCGTGGTGGCCTGCTTGATGCGCTCCAGATGCTTTCGCGCGTGATGATCGTGGGGCAAGCCGCGCGCGGCGAGCTCGGCGTTGCCGCCGACCGCGGCCAGCACGTTGTTGAAGTCGTGCGCGATGCCGCCGGCCAGCGTGCCGAGGGACTGGATCCGCTGGGCCTGTCGCAGCTGGGCTTGCGTCCGCTGCCGATCGACGTGGGCACTGAGCATGTCGGCCAGCGATTGCAGCAGGGCCCGCTCCTCGGCCAGGAACGGGCCCTCGGTGGCGGCCGGCTTCTCGACGAGGTACGCCACCTCGATCACGCCCTTCAGCTCGCCGGCGGTGAAGGACGCCGATTGCATCCACGGGGTCCGGCGCCAGCCCGGCGTCCAGGCCTCGACGTCGCCACAGGCGATGCGGGCCTCGCACACCTCCGGGTACTGCCAGCCGAGCGGGACCGGCGCGACCAGGTCGGTCAGGAAGGACTGATCCAGTGGGCGATCGGCCTGGAGCAGGCTGGCCGTGCGATGCAGCACCGTGAGCTCCTTGACGCGCTCACCCAGATCGTGGACGAGCCGCCGGCGCTCCACCTCGTTCGCCGCCGAGGCCACCGCGAAGGAGATGTCGTCGGCGAGCGCGCCGAGCACGCGCAGCTCCTCGTCGCGGAAGTAGTCGGGGCGATCGGCGTAGAGCAAGAGCACACCGGCCGGCTTGTCGGTGATCGTGAGCGGCAACGCCGCGCAGGAGCGAAGCCCGCGCGCGAGCGCCTCGGCCTTCCAGTAGAAGTCCGGGGCGGAGGCGATGTCGTTGTCGACGGCGCCGACGCCGGTGGTCAGCGCACGCCCGGCCGGACCCTGGCTCATCCGGGCGTCGTCCATGCTGAGCGTGATGTGATCGACGTAGCCGTCGTCGGCGCCGAAGCGGGCCACCGGCCGCAGCGTGTGGCTCGCGTCGTCATAGAGGCCGACCCAGGCCAGCCGCAGGAGGCCTTGCTCCACCGCGATCCGGCAGGCCTGCGCGTACAGCTCCTGGGTGTCGCGGATGCGCACGATCGCCTCGTTCACACTGCTGGAGACGGCGTAGAGCCGGGCGATCTGCCGGATCCTGGTCTCGGTCTCCTTGCGTCCGGTAATGTCGGTCAGCATGGCGAGGGTGCCGACCACGCGGCCGTCGTCGTCGCTCACCGCGCTGGAGGAGACGATCGCCCACAGCTCGGTGCCGTCGCGGCGATGGAAGCGGACGTCGTGCTGCTGGGCGGTACCGCCGACCGGCGACGCCAGCACACGCTCCGCCTCCGGCCGGGCCGCCGCATCGAGGAAGTCGACGATGGCGGCCCCGGCGAGCTCGTCCAGCCGACACCGCAGCAGCTCGGCCAGGCGGCGATTGGCGAAGAGGGTGCGGCCGGCGGTGTCGAGCAGCCAGATGCCCTCGTGGGCGGTGTCGGCGATCCGGCGGTAGTGCGCCTCGCTCCGCCGGAGGGCCTGGGCGGCCGCCTCGTGACCGATGGCGACGGCGGCCAGGTGCGTGGCCGCGTCCACCCAGGCGATCTCGGGGGGCAGGGGACCGCGCGGCTCGCGGTAGTACATGGCGAAGGTGCCCAGCACCTCGTGCGTCGTGGAGAAGATGGGGCTCGACCAGCAGGCGCGCAGCCCGTGCGGCAGGGCCAGGTCCTTGTACGCCGCCCAGTACGGATGAGTCGCGATGTCCTCGACGACGACGCGCTCGCCCAGGTAGGCGGCGGTGCCGCAGGACCCCTCGGCGGGCCCGATGGGTGCCCCGTCGATGGCGCGGCTGAATTCGGCGGGCAGGCTGGGGGCGGCACCATAGCGGACGCAGCGCTGCTCGCGATCGAGGAGCAGGATCGAGCAGCACATCCCGGGCGCCTGCCGCTCGACCAGCCGGACAATGCGCTCGAGCACGTCGGCGAGGGGAGCGCCGTCGGCAATCCGCTCCAGGACGTCCCGCTCGCTGGCGTCAAAGGCCCCGGGCTGGACGCTCGCGCTCGCCACCGCTCGATTCTGGGTCAGGCCGCTCCGCGAATGCAAGCACCGCCGCCTTGACCGCCGGGGCGGGCGGCTGCACTATCGCGACCCATGGAACAGGCCCTCAGCGACGTCACCGTCCTCGATCTCGGCCAGGTCATCGCCATGCCGTTCTGCACGATGCTGCTCGCCGACCTCGGCGCCCGCGTCATCAAGGTGGAGTCGCGGGAGCGGGGGCGCGAGCGCCTCTCGCTGGGCATCAAGCGAGTCCGCGACGGCAAGGAAGAGCGGGTGGCGGCCGCGCAGTACCGCGAGCGCAACAAGCTGGCGGTGAGCCTGGAGCTGAAGACGCCGCAGGGCGTGGCCCTGTTCAAGGAGCTGGTGCAGCACGCCGACGTGGTGACCGAGAACTTCAGCGTGGGGACCATGGACCGGCTCGGTCTCGGCTACGAGACGTTGCGCGCCGTCAATCCGCGGATCGTCTACGCCTCGGTCACCGCGTTCGGCCAGCACGGGCCCTACGCCATGCAGCGCGGTTACGACATCCTGGCCCAGGCCATCAGCGGCTACCTCTCGATCACCGGCTTCCCCGAGAACCCGCCGACCAAGTCGGGGCAGTCGATCTCCGACTACTACGCGGGCATGCTGTGCGCGTTCAGCATCGTCTCCGCGCTGCACTACCGCAACCGCACGGGCATCGGCCAGCGCATCGACATGGCCCTGCTCGACAGCCTCGTCGTCGCCCTCGACAACCTGGGTGAGCGCTACACCGTGGGCGGGGAGATCCTCACGCGCTCCGGCAACGTGGCCTTCACCGGCTCGAGCACCGGCGTGTACGCGACCACGGACGGTCACGTGGCCATCTCGGCCGGCGCCAGCGACGCCGTGTGGCGGCGCTTCTGCCAGATCGTGGGCCGCGGGGACCTCACGCGCGATCCGGCCTTCGCCACCGCGTCGGCCCGTCGTGACCGCCGCGACGACGTCGCCGCGATCGTGCAGGCGTGGACGGCCACGCGGCCCAAGGCGGAGGTGGTGGGCGTACTGGCCGAGGCCGGCGTCCCGGCCGCCCCCGTCAACAACGTGGCCGAGATGGTCGCCGACCCCCAGGTCCAGGCCCGCGAGATGTTCGTCGAGCACGACCATCCGGTGTACGGCCGCCTGAAGCTGACGGGCTCCCCCCTCAAGATGTCCGAGACCCCCGGCCGGGTCCGCTCCCTCGCCCCGATGCCAGGAGAAAACAACGAGGAGATCTTCTGTGGCCTGCTCGGCCACTCGAAGGACGATCTCGCCCGCTGGCGCGCCGAGGGTGTGGTCTAGGAGCTGGGAGCGGTCGAGCTAGCGAGAGCTGTCGGTGAGCTCGCGGAGATCGTGCAGATACGCAGAGTCGTGACGCCGGACGACGAGGACGACATCGTCGAAGCCCAGCTCACAGAGGTAGTGCAGGCGCTTGCGGGCGACGTCGCGCGAGCACTTGAGGTCGAACGAATCGTCGGGACCGTCCGGGCTCGCCTTCTGGCTCTCGAGATCGACCACCACGTTGGTGACGATGGCGCGCTTGCCGTCCAGCTCGCGGAAGCGCGTGATGCCCTGCTTGAGCAGCGCCCAGGTGCTGCGCGCGCCCGAGCCTACCCAGCCGTCGAACTCCTTAGCCGCGCGCACGATCCACTTCGAGCCCGCCCAGGAGCCGATGAGGATCGGCGGGCCACCGGCGGCCACGGGCCACACCGGCCCGAGCGACGCCTCGCCGACCTTCTCGCCGGCCCACAGCCGTCGCATGGTCGTGAGCGATTGGTCGAGGACGCGGAAGCGCGAGGCGAAGTCGATGCCGAGCGCCGCGAAGTCGGCCGCGGTCGAGCCGGCGCCCACACCCAGACGTAGCCGGCCGCCGGAGGCCAGGTGGGTAGTGAGCACCCGCTGGGCCAGCTCGACGGGATTGCGCAGCGGCACTTGCAAGATGCCGGTGCCCAGCTCGATGTGGCGGGTGACGGTCCCGGCGATGGCCAGCGCGGTGAGCGGGTCGGGCAGGAGCCAGCCGCGGCCGATGGCGTCGAATGTCCACGCGCTCGAGAAGCCAGCCGCCTCGATGTGCCGGGCGGCGTCGGCCAGCCCGGCGGGGGCGAGCACACCGCCGCCCCCGCCGGGCAGGGAGATCCCGAAGCGCGTCACATGTTTCCGGTGGTGCCGACCCAGCCGGTCTCGGACACGTCGATC
The DNA here is from genome assembly GCA_963827505.1 of uncultured Candidatus Rokubacteria bacterium. Taxonomy (GTDB): domain Bacteria; phylum Methylomirabilota; class Methylomirabilia; order Rokubacteriales; family CSP1-6; genus AR5. The sequence continues at coordinate 158,901 of CAWHBD010000004.1, forward strand.
ATGACGCCGTCGGGGCCGGTGTACTTGACCTCGACGTTGCCGCCATGCCGCGGGCCATGGCCGACACCCAGCGCCCGGTTCACATCGTCGCGTGGAGCCGAGCCGGCCGCCGCCAGCTTCTCGGTGATCTCCTCGAGGCTCTCGACCTCGAAGCCGATGTGGTGGATGCCGTTCCAGTTCTTGCCGCGCTCCACGCCGGCCACCGCGTCGCTCTTGAAGTTGAGGATGGCCAGGTTGAGGTCGCCGTCGCTCAGGTAGTAGCCCTTGGCGCCGGGACCGTCGAGCTTGGCGATCTCCTTCATGCCGAACACGTCGATGTAGAACTTGGCGGTGGCGTCCACGTCCTGGGTCGAAATCGCGATGTGCTTGATCTTCGGCATGGGCTCTCTCCCGTGTGGGTGCCTGAGCGGTCGCTCGTTCCCGTCCACAACGTACGCCAAACCCGCGAAAAAGGCCAGCCCTTGCCGCTGCGCGCCTTGCCATCATCTCCGAGACCGGGTAGGTAAGGACCGGCGCCAGTGTCGCCGCCGGAGGGACCGCATGGACCGTGGACGGAGCCTCGTGCTGTCGATCGTGCTCGCGTGCGTCGTGGTCGCCGCCGTGCTTCCAGGGGTCGGCGCCGCCCAGGCCAAGCCGGAAGGGGAGATGCGCTGGGCGCTGTACGTGACGCTGTCGCCTGTGTGGTTCGACCCGGCCGAGGTGAGCGGGCAGCTCACGCCGTTCTGGGTGCTCTACGCCCTGCACGATGCCCTCGTGAAGCCGATGCCCGGCAACCTCATGGCCCCCAGCCTGGCCGAGTCGTGGACGCTGAGCGCCGACCAGCGCACCTACGAGTTCAAGCTGCGCGAGGGGCTCAAGTTCCACAACGGCGATCCGTTCACGGCCGAGGACGTGAAGTTCAGCTTCCACCGCTCCAAGGGCTCCAAGATCCTGCACGATCGCGTGCGCGAAGTGACCGTCGTCAGCCCGTCCCGCGTGCGCTTCACGCTGACCGATCCCTGGCCGGACTTCATGGCCTTCTACGGCACGATGGTCTCCGGGGCCGGCTGGGTCGTACCCAAGAAGTACGTGGAACAGGTGGGCAACGACGGCTTCAAGAAGCACCCCATCGGCCTCGGGCCCTACAAGTTCGTGAGCCACACGCCCGGCATCGAGCTGGTCATGGAGGCCAACGAGAGCTACTGGCGCAAGATGCCCTCGGTGAAGCGCCTCGTCTTCAAGAGCGTGCCGGAGTCGACGACGCGCCTGGCCATGCTCAAGCGCGGCGAGGTCGACGTGGCCTACCTGCTGGAGGTGCCCCAGGCCCAGGAGGTCAAGAAGGATCCCAACCTTCGCCTGGCCTTCTCGGGCGGTATCGCGACCTTCTTCTTCGACTTCCTCGAGCAGTGGGACCCCAAGTCGCCGTGGGCCGACCGGCGGGTGCGGCTGGCCGCCAACTACGCCATCGACCGCCAGGCCCTGAGCGAGGCCGAGACGCTCGGCGCCTCCAAGCCGGCCGGCAACCACGTGCCGCGCACCTTCGAGTTCGCGCTGCCGCTGGAGCCGTACCCGTACGATCCCGCCAAGGCCAAGCAGCTGCTGGCCGAGGCCGGCTATCCCAACGGCTTCGACGCCGGCGAGCTGCACCAGCTGCCGCCGTACTTCTCGCTCGGCGAGGCGATCGTGAACTACTTCCAGGCCGTGGGCATCCGCATCCGCATGCGGCCGATGGAGCGCGCCTCGTACTTCGCGCTGATCTCGTCGAAGAAGGCCAAGGGCGTGTGCGTGTGCAGCAGCTCGCTCTACGGCAATGCGGCCTCGCGCCTCTCGGAGGTGATCCCGAGCGACGGGGCCTGGGCGTACGGCGGCTACCCTGACATCGATGCCCTCTACAAGCAGCAGGCGGGGGAAACCGACAAGAAGAAGCGCGAGGCCCTGCTGCACCAGGTCCAGCGTCTGATCTACGAGCGGGTCCGGTACGGACCGATCTACGAGTACATCTGGCCGAGCGGCATCGGTCCCCGGGTGGCCGAGCCGGGGCTGATGCTGATCAACCCGTATCCGTGGTCCGCGCCTCTGGAGGAGGTCCGGCTCAAGAAGCCGTGAGCCGTCACGGCACCTGAACGAGGATCTCGACGCGCTGGGCGGTCCCTCGCCTCGTGTCGTAGGCGGCACGGACGCGTCCGCCGTCGCGGATGTCGCCGAAGCCGCCTTCCTTGTCTCCCACCACGATGAGGGTGTCCGGGGTCACGACGATTTCCACCGAGGCCAGCCCGAGAAAGCCCGACGAGACCCGGATGAGCCCGGCCTCGGGCGCGACGATCTCGACGCGACCGCGGGCCTCTCCGGTGACCGGCCCGCCGTCCCGACTCAAGAACGAGAGGCTGGGCGTCAGCAAGGAGGCGACCAGCCGCCCGGGGAGCACGGGGGCGACGATGTGGCTGGTCGAGACGATGATCGCCGCCACGCCGAGTCCCCCCAAGCCCCAGATCCAGCGCTGTCGTCTCGAGGATCGGCGGGCGCGGACGCGGGCGAGCCGCTGGAATTCGGCGCTCATCCGGAGCGAATCACCCCACCCGGGACGTGTCGACGTCGGCCGTCTCCGGCATTTCTCGCCGGCCCCGCGCCCGGCCGCGCGGATCGATGGTTGCCAGCCACTGGTGATAGGTGTCGAGGGCTGCCCGCACGCTGTCGACGAGCTGTACATGGCTCTGGCTCAGCCGCTCGATCTCGACGCGTATAGCTGCTTCCTGCTCACGGGCGGCCGATAGGAGGGAGTCCGCTCGGGTGGTCGCCTCCGCCACCAGCGCCTCGGCCTCGAGCTGCCGGCTCGCCCTCATCGCCTCGGCGTCCCGGACTATGGCCGCCTCGCGCTCCTTGGCGCCGTCGACGAGGGCGGTCACCTGGCCGTGGGCGTCGTGCAGCAGCGTCTCCACTTCTTTCAACATCGCGCTGCGGAGCTCCTCGAGGTGGCTCGAGGCCGGCGGCGGGCTTTCGAGCGGCGGCAGCTGCGGCGTCGCTGCCGAGAGGGCGAGGATCTCGTCCTCCAGCGCCTTCATCCGTGTGCCCAGCGTGGCGTTGGCCTCCTGCATGCCGGCAAACGCCTCGGCGACGTCCTCGAGGAACGCCGAGACCTCTTCGGGGCTGAGCCCCTGCAGCAGCCGGGTGCTGAACCGCTGCGAGCGAATATCGTCCGGAGTCATCGTTGGATCTCTCCTCTTGACCGGGGCCAGGCGGTCGATCGACGCGTTACGGGCTTTTGGCTCGAGAGGTGTTCAGCAGCCAGTCGATGGCTGCGGTCGGATCGGCGTCCCTCGCCTCGTCCCGCGCCTCGTCCCGCGCCGGTGCCGGGGCACGGGGGCTGTCCGATCGGGGTGGCGAAGGTCGAGCCATCTCGCGACTGGCGCCGTTCACGGGAGACGGCGCCGGCACGATCGTGGATGGGACGCGGATCACGGCGCCCACCACGGGTGCGGGACCGGGCTCGAGGGCTCGGGCCGGAGCTGTGGAGGGCGCCGCCACCGCCCGCTCGATCGCCGTGCGCCGCACAGTCGAGAAGCCAGCGATACCGGCCCCGACGACGATCATGACGAGCGTGGCGAGGACGATCCATCGCCGGCGTCGGCGCGCCCGCAGGAGCGATCGCATACGTTCGAGCCGGTGGAACTGGAGTGTCGCTGGATCTCGCTCAGTCGGGCGGAAGTCGCCCGGATCCAGGACCGGGGCTGTCGTCATGGGTTCCCTCTGCTTGCCCTCGGACCGGTCGCGTGGCCCGGAGGCTATGCTGAACCGAGGGGAGCGTCAATTGTCGGAAAACTTGACAGGTGGCCCGGGCAACTTGACAGTCGGCGGGCGGGAGGCCGATGATCGGGCCATGACGACACTAGAGCGGGCCGAAGCAGCCGAGCACGCGATGAGCCAGGAGCTCGATCGGGTGGTGGTCAAGTCCGTCATCTACACCTCGGGCGAGCGCGACCCGAGGGTGCCGGCCCCCCGGCCGCCGGACAACGGTAAGCGCTACATGATGGGCCAGGATCCGCGCCTGCCCCAGATGCCGGCCAAGCCGACCCTGATCGACTACTTCAAGTACCGCTTCGGCCCCGCCAACCACCTGCTGCAGAGCGCCCGCCTGGCCCAGAAGAGCGGCGCCAGCGAGAAGGTCATCCTCGCCTGCCTCGTGCACGACATCGCCATCGCCGGTTTCATTCGCGGCGACCACGGCTACTGGGCGGCCCAGCTGCTGGAGCCGTACGTGGACGAGGAGGTGAGCTGGGCAATCCGCTATCACCAGGCGCTCCGCTTCTATGCCGACGAGTCGGTCGGCTACAAGTACCCCGAGCTGTACGCCAAGCTTTTCGGCGCCGACTACCAGCCGGACGAGTACATCGACCGCGACTACAAGATGGCGCGCGAGCACAAGTGGTACATGACCTCGCGCCTGATCTGCGTGAACGACCTCTACGCGTTCGACCCCAACGTGACGGTTCAGCTGGAGGACTTCACCGACATCGTCGGCCGCCAGTTCAAGCAGCCGAAGGAAGGCCTCGGCTGGGACGCCAGCCCGTCGGCGCACATGTGGCGTACGATCATGTGCCCGACGAAGTACTTGTAGCGTTCCGGCGCGAACTTCCGCCGACGTCTACGTCAGCGGTACGAAGACCGACACCCGGGGCTCCGGCCCCACCTCGCGGGTGCCGTGTCCCTGGCCGGTCTGGTCCTCCGCGATCAGGATGTCGCCGGGCCCCAGCCGCCGCACGGTCCCGTCGCCGATCTCGATGTCGACGGCGCCCGAGAGCGTGAAGACCGCGTAACGCCCGGGGGCGTGGTGCCACGGGTTCGACCGCTTGGCATCGAAGCGACGGACGACGATGCCGCTGCCGGGGATCAGCTCGCCGCTCTCCGACTGATCGCCGCGGGGCTCGAAGCGCGGCGTGATCTCCTCGAAGTGCGACTGCCCGTCCTGGCCTGCGTAGATCCGGATGATGGCCATGGCTACACGCTCACGTGCTTGATGAACCGCTCGGGCGGATCCTCCCCCCACTGGCTGATCAGCGCCTCGTGGGCGGGGAGCAGGTTGCTGCCACTCTTCGCGTTCAGCCGATCGGTGTCGGCCCAGCGCTCGTGCACGCGGCCCCACGGATCGCACCAGTAGTCGTAGACCTGGCTGCCGAGCAGGTGGCGCCCCACGCCCCACATGTGCTCGTACTTGCCGAGCTTGGTCAGGTACTCGTGGTCCTTGAACACCGCATCGACGTCGGGGACCTCGAACGACATGTGGTTCATGCCGGCCCGCTCGTTGTGAACGGCGAACAGGGTGTGGTGATCGACGTACTCGTCGCCACAGTCGCAGCGGTTGAAGGAGCCGATGACGTTGTCCTTGTCACCCACGTACACGTCGTCGGAGCCGACGAACCCGAGGGTGTCCCGGAACCACTGCACGGTCTCGCGGACCTTGGGGGTGCCGAACACGCCGTGGCCGATCCGCTTGATCGGCGTCGGCGACTTCCGCAGGCGCATGAGCTCGCCGGCCCGGCGCAGCGGCTCGGTGCCGGTGTTCATCGGCTGCAACGCCACCGGAATCGGCGCCGGCGTCTCGATGCCGTGCACGACCTCGATCTGGAAGCCGTTGGGCTCCCGCAGGCGCACCCGCTTGCCGCCGCCCGGCTCGTCGATCGATTCCACGGCCGAGGCGCCCGGCGCTTTGGCCACCCGGGCCAGGTCGTCCTCGCTCGCGGCCAGGTAGGCGAAGCCCACCACCGCGGGGTCGCCCTTCTCGGTCACGTGCAGGTGATGCCGGGGGTCGGTGCCGCGCATGTAGAGCGCGGTCGGCGTCCGGGCCGAGCGGACCAGGCCGAAGTGGGTGAGGAACTCCTCCATCACGTCGAGGTCGGGCGCGCGCAGCCGCCCGTACGCGAGATCGCGGACCTTGATTACCGGCATCGTCGTGCCTCCTCCTTCACGGGTTGACGGCTCCACCGTCGCGGACACCAAGATACGCCTCCCGGATGCGGGTCTGCTGCTGCAAGACCGCGGGGGGCCCCTCAGCCACCGTCCGGCCCTCCTCCAAGACGTAGGCGCGGGCGGCGACCTCCAGCGCGCGGACCACGTTCTGCTCCACCAGCAGGATGGCCACGCCCTCGGCGTTGATCGTCTTGATGATCGCGAACATCTGATCGACCACCGCCGGGGCCAGGCCCAGCGACGGCTCGTCGAGCAACAGCAGTCGGGGCCGGGCCATGAGCGCGCGCCCGATCGCCACCATCTGCTGCTGGCCGCCCGATAGCGAGGCAGCCACCTGGTGCCGGCGCTCGCGCAGGATGGGGAAGAGCCCGTAGACGCGCTCCAGCGTGGCGCCGCGGACGCGCCGAGCCTCGCGGCGATAGCAGCCCATGTCGAGGTTCTCCTCGACCGACATTCGCGTGAAGAGCCGCCGCCCCTCCGGCACCAGGGCGATGCCCTGCCGGCACACCAGGTGGGGCGCCACCGCGCCGAGGTCGGCGCCATCGAAGCGCAACGAGCCGCCGCGCGAGCGCTGCAGCCCGGCGATCGTGTTCACCAGCGTGCTCTTGCCGGCGCCGTTGGGGCCGATGACCGAGACGATCTCGCCGGCCGCCACGCGAAGCGTGGCGTCCCACACGGCGGGGGCGTCGCCGTAGGCCACGGCGAGCCGCTCGACCTCAAGCAACATGGGCCCGCCCGAGGTAGACCTCGACGACGCGGTCGGCCCGCATCGCCTCCTGGGGGCTGCCGGCCGCGATGACGGCGCCCTCGTTCAGGACCACCACCCGGTCGGACAGCTCCAGCACCGCCCGCATGAGGTGCTCCACGAACAGGACGGCGACGCCGGCATCGCGGATCGCTCGGACCAGCTGGATGGCGCTGACGATCTCGCCGGAGTTCAGCCCCGATAGCACCTCGTCGAGCAGCAGCACGCGCGGCCGGCCGGCCAGCGCCCGGGCCAGCTCCAGGAACTTGCGCTCGTGCAGGTTCAGCTCATGGGGCAGCGCCGCCGCCCGCCGGCCGAGGCCGGCCAGCTCCAGCCACCCGCGCGCCTCGGCCCGGGCCTGGCGCGGCGTGAGGCGACCCGCCCCGAACGTCCCGGCCACCGCCACGTTGTCGAGCGCGGTGAGGTGGGCGAACGGCCGCGGGATCTGGTGCGTGCGGCCCACGCCGAGGGCGGCGATCGCGTGGGCCGGGCGCGCCGTCAGCGTCTCAGCGCCGAGGGTGACGCGCCCGCGATCGGCCGGGTAGTAGCCGCTGATCACGTTGATCAGCGTGGTCTTGCCGGAGCCGTTGGGCCCGACGAGGCCGAGGATCTCGCCGGGCGCCACGCTCAGGCTCACCCCGCGCAGCGCCTGGATGCCGCCGAACGCGCGCCATACGTCCTCGCAGGCCAGCGGCGCGGCCGGCACCGCCGGCACCGGCGTGGCCGCCGCCACCGCGACGACCTCGGGCGGGCGCGGCCGCCAGCGGCGCCAGCGCGCCAGCGCCGCTGGCACCACGCCCTCGGGCAGCAGCAGGATGACCAGGATCAGCACGAGGGCGACGAAGGCGCGGCCCAGCACCGCCTGCTGGCCGCCCGTGAACGTGTAGAGCGAGCCGGCGATGATCGTGGCGCCGACGGCCGGGCCCAGCCAGTGGCGGGCGCCGCCGAGCACGCTCATGAGCACGACGTAGAGCGGCACCGTGATCGAGAACGTCTCGCCCACCGTGACGTAGCCGACGTACATGGCGTGCACGCCACCGGCCACGCCGGCGATGCCGGCCGACACCGCGAAGGCCACGAGCTTGTAGCGGAACGTCGGCACGCCCTTCAGCTCGGCCACGTCCTCGTCGTCGTGGATCGCGTAGAGCCCCAGCCCCAGCCGCGACTGCGTGATCGCGTAGGCCGCGCCGACCGTGCCCACCGCCAGCGCCAGCCCCAGCAGGTACAGCGTGCCGGTCGGCGAGGCCAGGAGGCGCGGCAGGGGGACGCCGCTCAGGTAGACTCCAGGGCCGCCGTCGATACGCGTGTTCAGCACGATCGTCGCCAGCACGAACCCGACCGCCAGCGTGAGCAGGCCGAACAGCTCGCCCCGCAGCCGCTTCACACGAAAGACCACCGCGCCGACGCCGGCCCCGAGCGCGGCCGCCAGCACGCCCGCCACCGGGAGCGTCGCCAGGAACGGCACGCCAAGGGCCGTGGTGAGCGTGGCGGTCGCATACATGCCGGCGCCGAAGAAGGCGCCGTGGCCGAAGCTGAAATAGCCGGCGTAGCCGCTCAGCAGGCTCCAGCTCGTGGCCAGCGCGATCCACGAGAAGACGATGTAGAGGAACGACTCGTAGAAGGCCGGCAGCCCCGCCGTCGCCAGGGCGGCGAAGCCGAGCGCCGCCGCCAGCAAGCCTCCGCCGACGCGGCGGCCGGGGGCGCTCACACCCGGTCCGGCCGCGCGATCAGGATGACGATGAGGACCGAGAAGGAGACCAGCGGCGCCCACGCCGGAGTGATCACCGCCATCGTGAGCGACTCGCTCACGCCGATGAGGAGCCCGGCCAGGAGCGCGCCGACCGGGTTGGCCAACCCGCCGATGATGACCACCGCGAACACCACGCCGACCCACGCCCAGATCTGCGAGGGCGCCAGCGTGGAGATCAGCGCGATGAACGCGCCGGCGATGCCCGCGTAGCCCGCGCTCACGCCGGAGAGCAGGAAGGCCTGGGCCCGGTGGTTCACGCCGAAGGCCGCCGCGATGGCCGGGTCCTCCGCGCTCGCCCGCAGCGCCTTGCCGACGTAGGTGAAGCGCAGCCACGCCCATGTGGCCAGCGCGAGGACGGCGGCGGTCAGGCAGGCGGACAGCTCCAGAGTCGGCACGAACAGCGGTCCCACCCGCGTGGAGGTCGTCGCCCAGGCGGTCTCGTAGCGCCGGTAGTCAGCAGTCCAGAACCACTGGATCAGCGACTCGAGGATGACGGCGAGGCCGAACGTGACCAGCAGCGAGGTGAACTCGGTGACGCGGAAGTAGGCGAACACGGCATGGAAGGCGACGCCGAGGAGGAAGAAGGCCGGCACGATGGCCAGCGCGGCCAGCCACGGCGGCACGTGCAGGGCGGTGCCGAGCTGGTAGGTGAGGTAGGCGCCGAGCAGAGCCAGGGCGAAGTGGGCCAGGTTCACCAGGCGCAGCAGGCCCCACGAAAGGCTGAGGCCCAGGGCCAGGAGGCCGTAGATACCGCCCGCCAGCAGGCCGGAGACGATCGCCTGGCCGAGGAGCGTCAGGCTCGGCACGCGGGCTCCGCGTCGGGCGCGATCAGGGTGGCAGCAGCCGGGCGCCCGGAGCGGCGAATTCCTTGGGCCACACCACCACCCACTTGCCGTCCTGCACCTGCTTCACCTTGAACAGATCATCACCGTAGTTGTTGGGCCCGTCGAAGTGCAGCGTGCCGATGATCGTGGGCACGCGGTTCTTGCGGAGCCACTGGGCCAGGACCTTGTCGTCCAGGCTCTTGGTCGCGGTCACCGCCGCTTCGAGGATCTGCCAGGCCGCCAGCGAGCCCGCCACCTGCGTGTCGACGTGAGGGTAGGGCACGTTGGCCTTGGTGGCCCGCTCCACGAAGAGCGGCACCAGCCGGGCGGCGCCGGTGTTGTTCATGAACGGCGGGTGCTCCTCGAAGACAGTCGAGGAGAGCGCCAGCTTGCCGTCGGGCGCGAGCGCCAGGGGACCCGGCGCCGGGAACAGGTGGAAGTGCCGGGGCGGCGCGTAGTCGAGCTTCTTCATCGCCTCCAGCAGCTGGTTACCGTCGAGGCCGAGCGCCCCGACCCACAGAAAGTCGGGCTTGGCGTCCTTCACCCGCGCCGCCAGCGCGCCCCAGTCGCGCGTGCCGAACTCGTACTCGAGATAGAGGGCGACCTTGAGGCCGCGCTTCTCCGCCACCTCGCGGGCCCCGTTGGACTGGAACTGGGCCGACGGGAACTTGCTGGTGACGATGGCGATGGTCTTGGGCGGATTGCTCGTGGCGGCCAGCGCGTTGAACACCGTGGTCGGCAACGTCACGTTGGGCTCGGGCCCGAAGGCGGCGGTGGGGAAGTGCATCTCGTACTTCGCCAGGTGCGGCATGCCGAACGAGTGATGCGGGAAGACCTTCTGGTAGCGCTGGGCCACGCCCATCGCGGCCAGGATCCCGCTCGTCGCGTAGGGGCCCATCAACAGGTCGACCTTGTCGACGGTGATCAGCTTCTCGTAGAGGCTGCGGGTGACGTCGGGCTTGGACTGGTCGTCGAGCAGCACCCACTCGACGGGGCGGCCGAGCAGGCCGTTGCCCTTGTTCAGCTCCTCGATGTAGATTTCGCCGGCGATCTTGTGCAGCAGCGCGGTCGGCGCCAGCGGGCCGGTGAGGGCCAGCGTGCCGCCGATCCGGATGGGCGGACCGGAGGGCGCCGCGATCGCGGTGGCGGCGAAGGCGACGACGAGAAGCCAGGCGAGCGCGCTACGACCGCCGACCCTGCACAGAGCGAGCATTCGTGGGGCCTCCACGGTGCGGGTAAGTCTTCGCAATGGTGGGCGCAGGGTAGGGACTGGCGCTCGCTTTGTCAATCACGCCAGAGCGCCCCGCGGCCCCCTTCACGAGCCCCGCTTGACAGACCGTGGCAGGGACCGCAAAGTCTGGGCCGTGCTCAACGCGACCCGTGGTCTGGTTCTGCCCACCACCATCACCGGCTCCTACCCGCGGCCGCAGTGGTTCACCGAAGAGCTGCGGGGGCGGGCCTTCAAGGACGCGCTCGGCGACTCGCGCTTCCGCGAGCAGTACCTGGACGCGGTGGCGTGCCTGGTGCGCGAGCAGGAGATGGCCGGGCTCGACATCGTGACCGACGGCGACTCGCGATTCGACCTGACGGTCGGCGGCAAGTCGTGGTTCTTCTACGTGATCGAGCGGCTGCACGGGATCACCGGCCACGTCGACCGCTCGACCGGAGGCGGCTGGCGCGGCCTGCCGCCCGGCCACATCCTCCGCGAGGTCATGGAGGCCTACCAGCCGGCGATCGTCGGCGGGGCCATCGCCGACCACCAGCTGCAGTACGCGGCGCTGTTCAAGGCGGCCCAGCGGCTCAGCCCGCGACCGGTCAAGTTCGGCAGCATCAGCGCCCAGTCGCTCGTCAAGATGCTGGTCAACCGTCACTACGCCTCGGATCGCGACCTCATCAACGCCGCCGGCGATGTGCTCAACGCCGAGCTGAAGGAGGTCGCCGCGGCCGGCTGCCGGGTCATCCAGATCGAGGAGCCGCAGCACCACATCGCCGGCGCTAACGGCACCGCCAGCGACGCCGACCTCGAGTTCTATACCGAGGCGGTCAACCGCGAGATCGCCGGCGTCGACACCGAGATCTGGCTGCACACCTGCTGGGGCAATCCCAACCAGCAGCCGCTGCACTGGGAGCGGCCGTCCTACGAGCGCTCGCTGCCCTATCTGTTGGCGACGAACGCGGACGTGCTCACCCTGGAGTGCGCCTCGACCAACGGCCGTGATCTGCCGCTGCTCAAGCAGGTCCGCACCGACAAGAAGATCGCCATCGGCGTGGTCAACCACTCCACGGCCGCGGTGGAGCCGCCGGAGTTCGTGGCCGGCCTCATCCGCAAGGCGCTGGAGTACGTGCCGGTCGAGCGCCTGATCCTCGCCAGCGACTGCGGCTTCGGGCGCGAGGGGCTGGCCCGGCGCATCGCCTTCTACAAGGCGGTGGCCATCAATCTCGGCGCCAACATCGTGCGCCGCGAGTTGAAGCTGCCGGAGGTCGAGATCGCCGCCGCCGACCCGCGCTGGACGTTCGCCGGGTGACGGCTCGCCGTCTGTCCGTCCTCGCCACCGTGCTGCTCGTGATCGGCGCCGTGCCGCCGGCCTGGGCCCAGAACGGCTTCAGCTTCACCGACGCGGCCCGCTCGGCCTCCGGCTACTCGCGGGCGACCGTGCGGCCGCAGATGGCCTGCCGCGAGCTGCTCGGGATGACCGACGCCGACGTGTCGATCGTCTCGGCCGAGGTCGTGGCCGCCGCCGACGGGGTGCCCGAGCACTGTCGGGTCAACGGGCTGCTGGCCCCGGAGATCCGCTTCCAGGTCAACCTGCCGGCCGTGTGGAACCGCCGCTTCTACATGAACGGCAATGGTGGCTTCGCCGGCGAGTCGCCGGAGACGGCGCCGCGGGCCGCCCTGCGCGCCACCGCGCTCCGGCACGGATTCGTGACCGCGACCACCAACACCGGCCACGACGCGACACAGGAGCCGTTGGCCACCTTCGCCGAGCGAAGCTACCAGAAAGTCGTCGACTACGCGTTCCGGGCCGTGCACTTGACCGCGATCACCGCCAAGACCGCGGCGGCACGCTACTACGACCGCCCGGTGGCGTTCTCCTACTGGGACGGCTGTTCGACGGGCGGGCGCCAGGCTCTCATGGAGGCCCAGCGGTTCCCGGCCGACTTCGACGGCATCATTGCCGGGGCCCCGGTGCTGAACTTCGTCGACACGACCGTGCTGGGCCTGTGGCAAAGCCGGGCGCTGGCCGAGGCGTCGATCACCCCCGACAAGCTCAAGATCGTTGCCGACGCCGTCTACGCCAGGTGTGACGGCGCCGACGGGCTCGTCGACGGCATCATCGACGACCCCCGCCGGTGTGACTTCGATCCCGGGCGCGACCTGCCCGTGTGCGCCGTCGGGTACGACGGCGCCGCCTGTGTCACCGCAGCCCAGGCGGCGGCGCTCAGGAAGATCTACGGCGGCGTGGTCAGCAACGGCACTCCGTTCTTTCCCGGCCAGCCGATAGGCGCCGAGAAGGTTGGGCTGCCGCCGTTCGGACCGCCCCAGCCGGCGAGCGGCTGGGACCGATGGCTGGTCGCCCCGTCCGGCACCAAGCCGCTGCAGCTCGCCTTCGCGGAGTCCTTCATGAAGTACGTCGCCTTCGGCAAGCCGGATCCAGCCTACGACTGGACGACGTTCGACTTCGACAAGGATCCCGCCCGGCTGGCCGACGCCCGCAAGCTGCTCAACGCCACCGAGCCCGACCTCGGCGCCTTCCGCGGGCGCGGTGGCAAGCTGCTGATGTACTTCGGCTGGGCCGACACCGCGCTCACGCCGTACATGGCCGTCGACTACTACGAGAAGGCGCTGGCGGCCAACGGGCCGGAGACGAAGGACTTCTTTCGCCTGTTCATGGTGCCCGGCATGTTCCACTGCCGGGGCGGCGTCGGCCCCGACCGGTTCGACGCCATGACCGCGCTGATCGACTGGGTCGAGCGCGGCGTCGCGCCGGCGAGCCTCACGGCCAGCCGGGTGGAGAACGGTGCCGTCGTGCGCACCCGGCCCCTCTGTCCATATCCGCAGGTGGCGCGCCACGGCGGCGCCGGCAGCATCGACGCCGCCGCCAGCTTCACCTGCGCCGAGCCCCGTTGACCCGAAAAGGAGACTGAGACGATGCGCTTCGGCGTGTTCACGAGCATGGGAATGCAGACGTGGTCGGTGGTGCTCGACCTGTGGCGCCACCTCGAGGCCACCAAGTGGGACGTCGCCTGCGTGACCGACCACTTCCTGCCCAACACCAAGGAGCGCGAGGGGGCCATGCTCGAGTCGTGGAGCACGCTGAGCGCGCTGGCCGCGCTGGTGCCGCGCATGCGCGTGGGCACCATCGTGCTCGGCAACACCTACCGGCACCCGGCCATCGTCGCCAAGATGGCCGCCCAGGTCGACATCATCTCCGGCGGCCGCCTCCTGCTGGGCATGGGTGCCGGCTGGCAGCAGAACGAGCACGAGGCCTACGGCATCCCGTTCTACACGATGAAGGAGCGGCTGGAGAGGCTGGACGAGGCGTGCGAGGTGATGCGCTCGCTGTGGACGAAGAAGCGCAGCGACTTCGCCGGGCGGTACTACCAGCTCTCCGACGCCCCCCTCGACCCCAAGCCCGTCCAGTCGCCGCACCCGGAGCTGATGATCGGCGGCGGCGGCGAGCGCGTCACCCTGCGCATCGTGGCCAAGCACGCCGACCACTGGAACGTGTGGGGCGGTCCTCAGGTGCTGGGCCGTAAGGGCAAGATCCTCGACGAGCACTGCGCGGCGGTCGGCCGTGATCCGAAGACGATCACGCGCTCGGTGAACATGGCGCTGCTGATCACCGACAAGAAGGACGAGATCGAGCAGCTCGGCAAGACGATCGAGACGCGCATGGGCCGCCACGCGGCCGACGCGCGCGACACCTGCCTGGCGGGGACGCCCGAGCAGATCCGCGAGCGGCTGCAGCAGCTCAAGGATGCGGGCTGCGGCGTGCTCTTCATCCCGAGCATGTTCCGGCCGCTGCCCGAGCTACGCCGCGACCTCGACCGCTTCATCGCCGAGATCGCTCCGGCCTTCCGCTAGTCTTCGACTCGCGTGAAGCGCAGCGTCGTCCGGGGGCGGGCGTCGGTCCCGGGGCGGCGGGCACAGGGCCGTGGGCGCGCCGGCATGGCTCGCCTGTCGCCGTAAGCCGCTCCGAGCACGGCTCGCTCGAACCCCCCATCCCCCAGAGGGGGTTGGGGCGAGGACCAGTCGGAACGTCGGCGGCTCGCTCGCCGAGCCCGGAGCGGCAACGGCGACGACGGCTCGCCATGATGGCGCTCCCACGGCTCCCGTGCCCGCCGCCCCGGGACCGACGCCCGCCCCCGGACGACGCTGCGCTTCACGCGGCTCCTCTTTCATCCGTTCATCCGGATCCGAACCAGCGACCCACCCGTAGGGTCGGCAGGGTGCGCATGGGGCGCGCCGGGATGGATGAACCCGATGACGAGGGGGGCGCTCTGATGCAGGATCGGCGGACGATTTTGGCTGCGGTCGATTCGGAGATGTCGGCGACGCGGCGAGAGATCGTGAAGGTGGCGGGCGTGGCCGGCGTGGCGACGTTGCTGGCCACACTGGGCGCGCAGATCGGTGCGGCCCGGGCCCAGGGGTACGGGGACGCGGCGGCGGCGGATCTCAAGATCCTCAACGTCGCGCTGGGGCTCGAACACGAGGCGATCGCGGCCTATCAGGCCGGGGCGGAGTCGGGACTGCTGGCCAAGCCCGTGCTCGACGTGGCCGTGGCCTTCCAGGGGCAGCACAAGCAGCACCGCGACGCGCTGGCCGCCACCATCCGCAAGGCCGGCGGCACCGCGGTCGAACCGCGCAAGACGAGCGAGTACATGTGGCCCAAGCTGGCCAGCCAGAGCGACGTGCTGACGTTCGCCGCCAAACTCGAGGCCGGCGCGGCCTCGGCCTACCTCGGCGCCCTCAAGGCGATCCAGAACAAGGACTACCTCACGGCGGCCGCGGCCATCATGGGCAACGAGGCGCAGCACCTGGCGGTACTCCGCCACGCGCTGGGCGAGGCGCCGGCGCCGAGCGCGTTCATCAGTTGACGCGGGCGGTGAGGGCGGCGGCCGCCGCCGCCCTCCTGTCCCTCGCGCCGGGATCGACGGTCGCCGCGCGGGATGGCGGCGAGGTGTTCGGCCAGACCTGCGCGGTCTGCCACTTCTCCGACTCGACCGAGCGCAAGGTCGGTCCCGGGCTGGGTGGGATCTATCGCCGCGAGCGGCTGCCGGTGAGCGGCGATCCGGTCACGGACACGCGCATCTCTTGGCAGATCCGGCAAGGGTCGGGGGCGATGCCGGCGCACCCGCAGTTGAGCGCCGACGATGTGGCGGCGCTCCTGCGCTATCTGCGAACCCTGTGAGCGGCGCCCTCAGGGCGCGGTCTTCGGCGTGAAGGCCGAGAGGTTGGCCAGCGTCGCTAGCGGCAACACGCCCTCGTGGCGGCTACCTCGGATCGTCCACGTGGGGAAGTTGCGCACGTTGGCCTGCACGCACAGATCGGTGCGGGCCCCGGCCGAGGCGGCGTCGCACTCCACGTAGGGCAGCTCGCTGGCCGCGGTGCCGAACAGCCGCTTCTGCTCGCGGCAGGCCGGGCACCACGAGGCGCCGTAGAAGCGGGCGCCGCTGTCGCGCAGGTGGCGAGCCAGCGCCTCCTGGTATGGCGAGGCGGGGCCGGTCGCGCTGAAGACGGCGTAGGACAGCCCCACGGTGGCGACGGCGACGAGGCCGGCCAGCACCGCCAGCCGCGCCGGCTGCAGCCACGGCCACCGCGTGCCCGGCGCCGGCCGGCGCCGGAGCAGCGCCGCCGCGATCGCGACCACGATGAGGGCGGACGCCACGCACCAGATGCACGCCGCGCGAAGGACGAACAGGGACACGGCGGTGAGGTAGGCGGAGAAGGCCACGCCGCCGACGGCGAGACCGAAGCTCCACAGCCAGCGCCGCCGGGTGAGCGGCCGCATCGCCAGCAGGCCCAGGGCGACGTAGAGGACCGCGCCCCACAGCGCCGTGGGCACGCCGAGCAGCACGCCGTAGGCGCTGCCCTGCACGAGGTCGCAGGAACTTCCGGCGCCGCACATCAGCGGCGCCGTCCGGGTGAGCTTGGTGATCGTCAGGTAGAGCGCGAGGGCGGCGCCGGTCGCCGCCAGCGCGACGATCTCCCAGGCGGGCGGCGGCGCCGTCTCCTGATGGCGAGCCGGGTGTGCGGACTTCTTGGCCAACGCCGTGCCCGCCCGCTAGAGGATCTTCAGAAACTCGACCAGATCGCTGAGATCGGCGTCGGTCAGCTTCTCCGTCGTCCCCGCCTTCTGCACGTAGCCCCACATGAAGCGCACGGTCTCCTCCAGGGTGGCGAACCGCCCGTCGTGGAAGTACGGCGCGGTGCGGGAGACGGCGCGGAGCGAGGGGACCTTGAACTTGCCGCCCGACTCGACGTCCTCCAGGTCCTTCTTGTCGTACGCCGGCGGCAGGTGACAGGCCTTGCAGCCCGCTTTCACCGTGAAGATCTCGTAGCCGCGCCTGGCCGCGGCCGGAGCGGCGTCGGAGGGGGTGCCGTCCGCCTTCAGATTGGCGTTGGCTGGATAGTCGAGCGAGAGGACGTAGGCGACCAGCGCAGCCAGCGTCTCCGGCGAGGGCTCGGCGCCCTTCATCCGGTTGACGATGATGCCGCGGATGTTGGCCGAGAGGCTCGGCGCGGTGCCCGCCCACGAGTACACCTGCCGGGTGCCGGCGCCCCACAGCGTTGGCGTGCTGCGGCCCTTGGGGTCGCCGTCCTTCACGACCTCCACGCCGACGTAGGTCTTGTTGTCGGTGTGGCCGTTGCTCGGATGGCACGTCGCGCACGACCACTTGCCGTCGGCGGAGAGCTTAGTGTCGTTGAAGAGCTCGCGGCCCTTGGCCACGAGCTCCTGGGCCGAGCCGACGGGAACCTGGGCGAGCGCGAGAAGACAGGCGACGAGGAGGGGCCACACCCCACGCGGTCTCAGCATCGATTGTCCTCCGGTATCCACGGTGGCAGTCGAGCAGCGGCGCACCCCGGTACCATAGCGGACGACTCCCCGCTCCTCAAGCTACCGCGGCGGCGGCGTGCGCCCGAGAACCTTCTCGATCGCCAGGCCGATGGCGATCAGCCGCTCGTCGCCGCCGCGCGGGCCGTCGAGCGAGAGACCGACCGGCAGCCCCGTGCGGGGTCCGATCCCGGCCGGGATCGTGAGCCCGGGGATGCCGGCGTTGCTGCCGGGATCGGTGTTCCGGATGAAGAGCAAGAAGGTCGGCAGGCTGCTCGCCTCCGGACCCTGGAGGGCGGCGACGTGCGGCGTGGTCGGCGCCACCAGCGCGTCGATCCCGTTCTTCTGGAGCGTCTCGGCGAAGTGCCGCGACAGGGCGGGCCGGGCCTGCTCCATCGCCGTCTTGTAGAGGGGGGCGCCCTCGACGAGGCCGGCGGGCGCCGGCAGCTTGCGGGGAACGACGAGGCCGTCGTAGGTGCCCTTGACGTCCTTGCTGGCGATGGCCTGGGCGATCTGCTCGACGCTCTTGCCAGTCTGGTAACGGGCCAGGTAGGCCTTCAAGTCGTCGTACGCCTCGTAGAGCGCCACCGGGAAGCTCGCCGCGTCGTTCAGCTTCTGCAGCTCCGGCATGTCCACCTCCACGATAGTGGCGCCGGCCTGCCGAAGCTTCGCGAGGGCGGCCTCGGTGACGGCGGCGGTGTCCTCGTCGAGGTCCTTGAAGAAATACGCGCGGTAGACGCCGAGCTTCACGCCCATGAGCGAGGCGGGAGCCGGCACCCGCCGGCCCGTGATCACCGAGTCGATGACCGCCACGTCCTCCACCGTCTGCGCCATCGGACCCACGGTGTCGCGCGAGTGCGCGATCGGGGTGACGCCCTCCTGGCTGTAGCGAAGCCAGGTCGGACGCAGCCCCGCCACCCCGCACAGGGCGGCCGGGATCCGCACGGAGCCGCCGGTGTCGCTGCCCAGTCCGCCGGGCGCCAGCCGGCCCCCGACGGCAGCGCCGGTGCCACTGGAGCTGCCGCCGGCGATGCGGGTGTGATCGTACGGGTTGCGGGTGCCGATCGGCCGGGCCGTGAAGAAGCCCTCGTTGTAGCCGGAGATACCGAAGGCCAGCTCGTGCATGTTCGTCTTACCGAGGATGACGGCCCCGGCGTCCACCAGCTTCTGCACGGTCGGGGCGTGCTCGCGGGGGACGAACTCGCGCAGGGCCGGGGTGCCGGCGGTGTTGGGCAGCCCCGCCACGTGGGTGTTGTCCTTCACCACCAGCGGGACGCCGTGCAGTGGGCCCCGCACGCGGCCGGCGGCCAGCTCGGCGTCGGCCCGTTGGGCGGCGGCCTGGGCGCCCTCCTTGTCCAGCGTGATGTACGCGTTGAGCGCGGCGGCGGCTTCCGCCCGCGCCAGGTAGGCTCGCGTCAGCTCGAGGCTGGTGATCTTCTTCGCGCGGATGAGCTGCGCGGCCTCCACGACGCTGAGCCGGGTGAGGTCCTCGGGGCGCGGCGCGGTGGTGGCACATCCGGCGAGAGTGACGGCGAGAGTCAGGGCGGCGGCGGCACGAAAGGGCATGGGCTGTCTCCTCATCTCCTGGACCGCGGCCGTATTCTGGCCCAGCCCCCGCCCGTTGTCGAAATTCCTTGGGCACGAAGGGCCGTTTCACGCCGGGACCCGACCGGGGTCTCAACGGGTACGGAAGCGATCCTCACGGCCAGGAGGCCCCCGATGAGCGACAAGTCCACGCTGCTGCGAGAGACGGATGCGGCGTTCGGCGAGCTGCACGAGGCGATCGACGGTCTGGGCGACGAGGCAATGGGCCGGGTGTGGCTCGGCACCTGGGGTGTCCGCGAGATCCTGATCCACATCTCGGGCTGGCACCGGGAGTCGATCCCCGGCTTCGCCCGCCTCGCGGGAGGAGAGCCGGCCCCGTACGCGCCGGGCACCTACGACGACTTCGACGCGTGGAACGCCAGGTTCGTCGCCCAGAAGACTGGCGTGAAGGCGGCCGACGTGCTCGCCGAGCTCGACGCCTCGCACCGCGACTTCGTGGAGGCCGCCGCCGCCATGCCGGAGGCGCAGTTCGCGCCCGATGGCGTCGGGCGCGGCCTCCTGGATGGCGCCGGCGCCGGCCACTATCGCGAGCACGCCGCCCAGATCCGCGACTGGCGGAAGGGGGTCTAAGGCCCCTCGTCGGCCGGCGAGGGGACCGTGCGCGCGGGGAATTCGCGATAGGCGTGGCGGGCGAGCATGTCCTCGCGTAGCTCGATGCCGAGGCCGGGCGCCGTCGGCACCGTGAGATAGCCGCCCTCCACCCGGAACGGGGTGACGGCGATCTCGGCGCCGCGCGCCTCGAAGTTGACGAAGTATTCGGTGATCAGGAAATTGGGGATCGCCGCCGAGATGTGCAGGGTGGCGGCCAGGCCGACGGTGGTGCTGTTGTAGTTGTGGGGCGAGACGACCACGTGATAGGCCTCGGCCATCGCGGCGATCGCGCGCAGCTCCTCGATGCCGCCCACGTTGCACACGTCGGGGTTGATGATGTCGGCGGCCCGCCGCTCGAACACCTCGCGGAACTCGAAGCGTGTGTAGAGCTCCTCGCCGGTGACGATCGGCATGCGGATCTCGCGCCGGCACTCGGCCAAGGCGCCGACGTCGCGGGCCGACACCGGCTCCTCGAACCAGAACGGGTCGAACGGCTCGAGCAGGCGGGCGATGCGAACGGCGTGCATGGGCGCCAGCCGCCGGTGCACCTCGATCAGCAGGTCGATCTTGGGGCCGACCGCCTCCCGCACCGCCCGCACGTTGTCGACCACCTGCTGCTCGGCCTCCCGCGAGATGTGGGTGCGCCACGGCCCCGGGAAGGGATCGAACTTCAGCGCGGTGAAGCCGCGCGCCACCGTAGCCTTCGCCTTGGCCGCGTAGGCGTCGGGTGTCTTGGCACCGGAGTACCAGCCGTTGGCGTAGACGCGGATGCGCTCGCGGCAGGGCCCGCCGAGGAGGGTGACGACCGGCACGCCCAGGCGCTTGCCGGCCAGATCCCACAGCGCCTGCTCGAGGCCGCTGACCGCGCTCCAGAAGTCCATGGCCCCGCGCTTGGCCGCGAAGTCGTGATAGGCCCAGTGGGTGAAGTGGCGGATGTGGCTGGCGTCGCGGCCGACCAGGTAGCGGCCGAGCTGGGTCACGTGGGCGGCGATCGACTGATCGCGGTCGGCCTGGGTGTAGCATTCGCCCCAGCCGTGCAGGCCATCGGAGGTTTCGATCTTGACGAACAGCCAGTTCTTCCCGTATCCCGGATCGACGATGAACGGCGTCACGGCCGTGACCTTCATTGCGCCGAACCTCCCCCTTGGGGCGTATGCTCGTCGCCCCGACCAGGATGAGACACCATGACTGACGCGCTGTCCACGATCCTCGAGTCCGCGCCCGCCGAGCGCCTGGCCACCGGCTTCGGCTTCACCGAGGGACCGCTCTGGCATCCTGACGGGTTCTACTACTTCGTCGATATCCGCAAGAGCGCGCTGCACCGGCTCACGCCGGGCAAGCCGGCCGAGCTGGTGCGCGACAACACCGGCGAGGGCAACGGCACCACCTTCGACCTGCGGGGCCGGCTCGTGATCTGCGAGGGCGGCAACCGGCGGGTCACGCGGTGGGCGAGCGACGGCACCAGCGAGGTGCTCGTCGACCGCTACGAGGGTAAGCGGCTGAACCGACCCAACGACGTCGTCTGCAAGTCCGACGGCAGCCTCTGGTTCACCGATCCCGGGCTACGGGTGCCGCTGGCCCAGCGCGAGGTGCCGTACGCCGGTGTCTACCGCATCGCCCCCGACGGCACCACCACGCTGATGGCCGACTGCGAATACCCCAACGGGCTGGCCTTCTCGCCCGACGAGCGCACGCTCTACGTGGCCAACACGCGGTGGACGCAGTACATCCACGCCTTCGAGCTCGACACCGCCGGCACCGTGGTGCGCCGCCGCATCTTCGCCGACATGTCGTCGGGCGAGACCGACGGTGTGCCCGACGGCATGAAGGTGGACGTCGAGGGCCGCGTCTTCTGCACCGGCCCCGCGGGTACCTGGGTGTTCGCCCCCGACGGCACATCGCTCGGGATCATCCGCACCCCGGAGGTCCCGGCCAACGTGGCCTTCGGCGGCCCCGACCTCCGCACGCTGTTCTTCACCGCCCGCACCTCGGTGTATTCGCTCCGCGTGAAGGTGCCCGGACAACCGCAGCCCTGGTATCGGCTTCGCTCGAGGTGACCATGAACTTCGGTACGTTCCTGCTGATGCAGTCGCCGTCGCATCGCCCCTCGCAGGAGATCTTCGCGCGCGGGGTCGAGATCGCCCAGGCCGCCGAGACGCTTGGCTTCCGCAACATCTGGCTGGCCGAGCACCACTTCTCGACGTACGGCTATCTCTCGCGCCCCGTCCAGCTGGCGACCTTTATCGCGGCCAAGACGACGCGACTGCGGGTGGGCACGGCCGTCATCGTGGTGCCGCTCCACCACCCGCTGGTCGTCGCGGAAGAGATCGCCACGCTGGACCTGCTGGCCGGCGGCCGGGTCGACATCGGCCTCGGCCGTGGCTACCAGCACTACGAGTTCGAGCGCTTCGGCCTCGAGCTGTCGAGCAGCCGCGCCCGGTGGGAGGAGGCGGTCGACGTCATCCTCAAGGCCTTCGAGGGCGGGCCCTTCACCTACGACGGCAAGTTCTTCAAGATCCCGGAGACGACCGTCTTCCCGCAGCCGCTGCAGCAGCCGCGGCCGCCGATCTGGATCACCGCCCAGAGCCCGGACTCGATCGAGGCGGCGGTGCGCCGGGGCTTCAACGTGCTCACCGGCGGCTTCGGCATCCCGATCGAGCGCACCGCGGAGTTCCGCAAGCTCTTCGACCGCATGGTGGCGGAGGTCAAGCCACCCCAGCCGCTCGACGTTGGCGTGCAGCGCGCCGTGTACGTGACGCACGACGAGGCCGACGCCCGGGCCGCCGCCGAGGAGGCGCGCTGGAACATGCGGGTGACGCTAAGCCTGCGCAACCATACCGAGCGCGTCGAGCGGGGGCGCGCGGTCGCGATGCCGCTACCCAATGAGCCGACCGTCGACGACCTGCTCGACCGGTTCCTGGTCATCGGCACCCCGGACACCTGCATCCGCCAGATCAAGCGGATCCGCGACCTCGTCGGCATCACGCACTTCAACTGCAGCTTCTGGTTCGGCGACCTCTCCCAGGCTCGCGTGCTGCGCTCGATGGAGCTGTTCGCCCGCGAGGTCCTGCCCGCGTTCTAACTATTTGCGGGGCGGGTCGGGGGCGGTGCTGCGGTCGACGAGGATGTTCTTCACGGCGTCGGCGCCGAAGCCGATGAGGAACACGGCCACGAGGCCGGCGGCGATGTCCAGGCGCATGAGTTGCTCGCGGGCGCCGCCCAGCAGGCCGAGGACCGTGGCCACCAGCACGATGCCGAACCGTACCACCTCGATCCACGTCCGGTTTCCGAACCACGCCCGCCCGTCGCTGCCGACCGTCACCTCGGCGTCGATCACCGTGACCGTGTTGGCCTGGTCGGCAACCAGGCTGCCGTCCTTGCGCTGAAAGGTCGCCTTGGCCTTGTAGCTGCCGGGTTTGGGAAAGAAGTGCTGCACTGTCCAGCCCGTCTCGAGCCACTTCGCCGGGCGGCCGTCGGAGTCCACGTGGTCGAACGTCCACTGGCACACGTACTCGTCGCGGGCGCTGGAGCGGTTGTAGCCGTCGACGGTGAACACTGCGCTCAGCTCCACGGCTTGGTGGGGGCGCGGGTCGGCGGGCTGGGCCGTGATGCGCGCGTTCTTCTGGCGGATCTGCTCCTCGACCTCGGCGCTGTCGACGCTGTCACGGATCTCGCGGACCACGAGCCGAGCCTGGACGTAGTCGTCCCAGGCCGGGGAGGCGATGTGCTCGGCGAAGCGCCGGGCCCCGCCGGCGTCGAGACGGGCGCGGGCCGCCGGGTTGACGTCGGCGTAGCGCTGCAGGAACTCGAGCAGCAAGGCGAGACGCAGGAGCTTCAGGTCGTGGTCGGCGTACTCGGCCGGCCGGAGGGCGGCCAGCTGGGGCGGGCCGTCGACGTAATCGAAGAGCGCGCGCAGGTGCCCGGTCAAGGTCTGGCCGGGCTCACTCTTGCGCAGCGGACCGGTGGAGCCGAGCGCCGCCTGGATCATCTGGAGCCGGTCCTGGAGCACCGCCACGAGCTCCGGATCCGATTGCCCGATTGCCGCGAGCTTCGCGGCCGCCTCCGTCACGAGCGCCCCCGCCTCCTGCATCTCCGGATCGGTCGGCTGCGGGCTGCGCAGCCGGTCGGCCGCCTTCCGTAGCCGGGCCGCCACCCCGTCGGCGAGCGTCGGCGCCGCCACGACACCGAGGGTCCTAAGATCTCCGTCGATGGTGTCGATGCGTTCGAGCAGCGTGATCTTGACCTCGAGCCGGTCCGCCGCCGTCGCACAGGCCGCCAGGACGCGCGCCATCTCCGGGCTGAACGCGTAGCGCGAATTCAGCAGGCGGAGGAGGCGATAGCGCTCCACCCGCAGCAAGATGCGCAGACTCGAGTCGACGCGCGAGGACAGGTTGCGCGTGCGGGCGGCGGCATCGGCCAGCCGCTCCTCGAGGTCGAGGCGCCGGAGGCGGTTGGGGAACCACTGGTTCAGCAGGAGCGAGCACAGACCGCCCGCGAGCAGGGCGAGGAAGACGACCAGCATGCCGATCGGGTGTCGCCAGGCCGGCCAGTAGGCGAGCTGAGCCCGCACCGGGATGGATTGCTCCGGCAACCCGGGGCCGGCCACCTGTCCCCGAGGTGTGAGCCGGATGGTCAGCAGGCCGTCCCTCGTCTCCTCCTTGAAGATGCCGCTGATCGGCGTCGTGAACCACCGCGTTTCGGGGGTGACCTGGATCGTGGCGACTCGGTTGGCGGGCAACAGCGTCCGCTCGCCGGCGGCGACGGCGCCGCCGATCGCCAGCCGCCAGTCGACCTCGTAGGTCATCCCGTCGTCGTTCTTGAGCGTCACCGTCCGGGGCACGCCGCGCTGGAAGGCCAGCACAGGATTCTCGCCGGCGTCCAGGATGCGGACGGTGAGCGGCACGCGATACTTGATGGCGCGTAGCGTCGCCACCTCCTGGTCGCGGTTCCACAGTCGCGCGACCGACTCGCCGGCTTCCCAGACGTTGCCGACGTCGACCGTGATCGCCACCGACCCGCCCGCCGGCACGCTGCCCTCGTAGACCGGACCCCGCGTGCCGCCGCCGGGACCGGAGAAGGTCACGGTGGCGCCGAGCTGCGCGCCCGTGCTCATGGCCACGAAGTCGTCGGCCGTCAGGTAGACGGCGGTCGCAGTGGTCGACGGGTTGTGCAGGTGGATGACGCCGGTTGCCACGTTCTTCGGATGCTCGACGGCCAGGGCCGGGGGGACCCGGACGACGAGCGCGGCCTCGGCCCGGCCCACGACGAGGAACGGAAGCAGAGCCACGAGGATCGGCAGCGTGCGCATGATGCACCTCGCCCGCCACGCCGCGCGGCGTGGCGGTGGGGTCGAGCCGCCCCTCAGCGGGGCGGAGCGGTGGCGACGGCCATCCGGGCCGGGGCGGCGACGGGAATGCGCCCCGGCAGCATCGCGACGAAGAACGTGGTGCAGGCGGAGATGAGTGCCATGACCGTGAGGAGCGTGCCGAAGCCCGCCGCCTTGACGGTGGGGCCGAGCAGGTAGACGGCGAGGGAGCTCACGCCGAACGACACGGCCAGCCGGATGCCGGCCACCCGCGAGCGCATGCGATCGTCGACGTACTGCACGATCATGGCGTCCACGAACGGAATGGCGCCGAACACGAAGATCATGAAGGCGACGACCACGAGGTAGAGGCCCCAGCCGCCGGCCTCGGAGGCGAGCAGGAACAGCGGCACCTGCATGGCCACGATCGGCAGGTACACCCACTTGAGCGGGTAGCGGTCGATGAGCTTGCCGACCACGAGCTGGGCGAACGAGGCGATCGTGTAGACCACGGCCAGCAGCATGCCGATGCGGGCGGGGTCGTCGATCAGCCCGCGCAGCCGCTCGGTCAGCAGGTGGCCGTTGCCGTTGGTCGTGAAGTTGAAGATGAGGCTGCTGGAGATTGCGGCCAGCGTCATCACCAGCAGCACGCGCGCCATGACCGCGCGCGGCAGGTCGACCGACTTCTTGGGCCGCTTGGCCGGCGCCATCTCTTCCTTCGGCGCCAGGGCCAGAAACAGCAGCGCGCACAGCAGGGCCAACGCGGCCGGCACCGCGAAGGCGGCGCGCCAGCCGGCGTGCTTGACCAGGAAGCCGGTGAGGATGGCCGCGATCGCGATGCCGAGGTTGCCGAACAGGCCGTTGACGCCGATCGTGAACCCGGGATTGCGGCTCTGCTGTACGAGCATCGGGATGCCCACCGGGTGATAGATCGAGGCGAACACGCCCAGCAGCGTCAGCGCCGCCGCCAGCGACCACACCCCCGACGTCAGCGCGACCAGCAGGCCGGCGCCGCCCATGCCGAGGAAGAACACGACCATCATCGCGCGACGGCCCCACAGGTCGCCCAGGCGCCCGGCCGGTAGCGAGCCGAGCCCGAACATCACGAACGCGCCCACCGTGTAGGGCATCAGGTCCTGCCACACCATTCCCCACTCGGCGGCGATGGCCCCCACCGCGGTGGCGAAGATCAGGAGGAACAGATGGTCGATGGCGTGACCGGCATTGAGGAGCAGGGCGGTGGCTCTGGACATGGGCGGATTCTACACGAGGGTCGGCGGGCCCCCCAGGCGCTTCCCGGCGCCGGGCGGCCGTTGCCGGCTGATCAGCCCTGCATGAAGGCGTTGACGTCCGGGGTGCCGAGCGAGCGATCGAGGTACCCGAACGTCCCCTTCTCCTTCACCTCACGGGCGGCGTCGACCACCGCCGTCATCGCCAGCCGGTAGAGCGAGGTCGCCAGGCTGATCCGTCGCACGCCGGCCGCCTGCAGCTCGGCCACCGTGAACGACTTGCCCTTGATGCCGGCCATGAAGTTCACCGGCTTCTTCACCGCCGCGCACACCGCGCGCACCGCGGCCAGGTCCGGCAGGCCCGGGGCCATCAGCACGTCGGCGCCGGCCTTCTCGAAGGCCTGCAGCCGCTTGATGACGTCGTCGAGGTCGGGGTTGCCGCGCAGGAAGCTCTCGGTACGGGCCGTCAGCGTGAAGGGGAAGGACAGCCCCCGCGCCGCCTGGACGGCGGCGGCGACGCGCTCGGTGGCCTGTCCGATGTCGTAGAGCGGCCGGGTCTTGTCGCCGGTCGCGTCCTCGATCGAGCCGCCGACGAGGCCGACGCCCGCGGCGAGCCGGATGGTCTCCGCCGCCACCGCCGGCGCGTCGCCGAAGCCTTTCTCGAGATCGGCGGACACGGGCAGGTCGGTGGCCTCGACGATGGCGCGGGCGTGAGCCAGCGCCTCCTCCCGCGTTACCGCGCCGTCCCGCCGGCCGAGCATGCCGGCCGAGGCACCGCTGGACGTGGCGAGCGCTGCGTAGCCGAGCGCGGTGAGGATGCGGGCGGAGCCGGCGTCCCACGGATTGGGAATGATGAACGCGCCCGGGCCCTCGTGGAGCGCGCGGAAGCGGGTGGCTTTGTCGTTCTGGGTCGCAGCCATGACGTTCCTCCTGGTCGAGTCCGTTCGAGTGAAGCCTACCAGGCCAGCGCGTAGGTTGGCCGCCGCGGATCGGCGCCGGCCGACAGCGCCCCCGTCGCCGGATCGCGCCGGGTCACCACCGCTCCGATGCCGCAGGCGCCGATCTCGGTCACCGCGTGCCCGAGCGCGCGCAGCTCGGCGCGCGTGGCCTCGGGAATGCCGGGCTCGACGTTGAGCTGGCCGGGCCGGTAGGCGCGCGGCCAGAACGAATTCACGAGCGTCTGGGTCGAGAAGCGCGGTGCCTCGACGGCCTGCTGGGGATTCATGCCGAAGACGAGCAGGTTGAGGACGATCTGCAGGTCGGCCTGGGCCTGGTCGTCGCCGCCGGGGCAGCCGACGGTCGTGGTCGGCACGCCGTCCTCGCAGATGAGATAGCTGATCAGCGTGGTCCGCGGCCGCTTGCCGGGCAGAAGGCCGTTGGGATGGCCGTCCTCGAGCACGAACATCTCGCTGCGCGTGCTGAGCGTGCAGCCCAGCTCGGGCGCGAAGGCCGACTTGCGGAAGACGCCGCCGCTCGGCGTGAGACAGATCATGTTGCCGTCGCGGTCGATGGCCGCGATGTGGGTGGTGCCGTCGGCGCCGCCGGCCGCCGCCCCCGCCGCGGACCCGCGCACGGTCGCCCGCGTGCCCGGCGTCGTCGCGCCGCGGCCGGTGCGGATCGCCGGGAGCCGGCGCCTCGGCCATCGCCCGGTCGGGCCGGATGAGCGCCGCGCGCTCGCGCGCATAGCTCGGCGGACAGCAGCTCGGCCATCGGCACGCCCGGCACGTCGCCGTAGTGGCGCTCGCGGTCGGCGAAGGCGAGCTTGAGGGCCTCGGTCACCACGTGGATGTAGCGCGCGGAGTTGTGGCCGAGCGCGCGCAGGTCGAGCGTGGCCAGCATGCCGAGCGCCTGCA
This sequence comes from uncultured Candidatus Rokubacteria bacterium, assembly GCA_963827505.1. Lineage (GTDB taxonomy): Bacteria > Methylomirabilota > Methylomirabilia > Rokubacteriales > CSP1-6 > AR5. Next base: position 186,800 of record CAWHBD010000004.1, read on the forward strand.
TCAGCACCGGCCCCTGCGTCCACGCCGGCTGCCCGACGATCTCCCGACCGGCGAAGGTCATGCGGACCGGCGGCTCCAGCCGCGCGCGGTAGGGGGCCAGATCCTCGGCGCGCAGCAGCCCGCCCAGCCGCGCGGAGAAGCCGCCAATGGCGGCGGCGATGTCGCCGCGATAGAAGCGCGCCCGAGCGGCCGCGATGCCGGCCGCGCGATGGCCACGGCTGCCGGCGTCGGCCTCGGCGAGGCGCCGCAGGGTGGCGCCGAGCGCGGGCTGCACGAACAGCTCGCCGACCTCGGGCGCGCCGGCCACCCGGATAGAAGACCGCGGTGCCGCCGGGCGGATAGACGTCGAACTGGCTGCGCGTCTCCGGGATGGCGAGCAGGCGATGCATGTACTCGTACATCGGGAAGCCGTGCTCGGCGTAGTGCAGCGCCGGGGCGAGCACCTCGCTCAGCGTCCGGGTGCCGTGGGTCTCGAGCAGCGTCAGGTAGGCATCGACCGCGCCTGGCACCGTGAACGACAGGTGCGCGTCGGCCCCGGGGCCGGTGGGGATGCGATCGAGACCGCGCTCGCGGAAACGCGCGATCGTGGCCAGGGCGGGCGCAGTACCCTGGCCACTCAGCGCGTGCGTCTCGCCGGCTGCGGGCGTCGTGGACGATCGCCACGCACTCACCGCACAGCGTGTAGGAGGCGGTCGGCTCGACGACCGCGGCGGCGAAGCCGGCGGCAACGGCGGCGTCGAAGGCATTGCCGCCCGCCAGCAGCATGCGCATGCCGGCCATCGAGACCAGCGGGTGGCCGGTGGCGACGACGCCCTGGGTGCCAGACACGACGGGACGCGTGGTCGCCCAGTCGGCGGCGTGGTGCTCGATCTCGTGGATGCGTCCGGTCGGTCGGCTCATGGGCGCGCGCTCCTTGGGAGCGAATCAACCATGCGCGTTGCGGCACGTCAACGGCGATCTGCGCCGACGTTCGCCTTGACAGGCCCCGGGGCGCGACGCTAGCGTCCGGCACGTTGGCGGCGCACGACTTCATCAGCCGGGGGGCCTCGCGGCATGTACGACTTCGTCCTGAAGGGTGGCAGGGTGGTGGACCCGTCGAGTAGCCTCGACGGCGTCCTCGATGTGGCGGTCGAGAACGGGAAGATCGCGCGGATCGCGGCCGGCATCGCGCCGGCCGAGGCGACGCGTGTCATCGAGGTCGGGGGCAAGATCGTCACCCCCGGTCTCATCGACCTGCACGCTCACGTCTTCGAGGGCTTCAACCGGACGGGTGTGAACCCTGACCTGGCTGGGGTGCTGGCCGGGGTCACGACGATCGTCGACGCCGGCAGCGCGGGCTCGGCGACCTTCGGCGGCTGGCGCCACATCCTGCCCCACTGCCATACCGAGATCGTGCCCTTCTTGCACATCTGCCAGACGGGACTGGCCACGATGCCCGACATCATCGCCGAGAGCAGCGTGAACCTCACCGACACCGTGCGGGTGGCGACCGAGCACAAGGGGCTCATCCACGGCATCAAGGCGCGCATGGTGTCGCCGGCGCTCGAGATCATGGGCATGGAGATGCCGCGGCTGGCCAAGCGGGCGGCCCGCGAGGCCGGAATCAAGCTGATGGTCCACATCGGCGACACCGAGAAGCGCTACGACCCCAAGGTCATCCACCCACTGCTCTCGCTGCTGGAGCCCGGCGACATCCTGACCCACTACTTCACGCCCAACCCAGGCGGCGTGCTCGACGGCAACGGCAAGCTGGTGGCGGAGGCGCGCGAGGCGAACGACCGCGGCGTGTGGTTCGACACCGCCCACGGGCGGATGAACTTCAGCTTCGACGTCGGCCGCAAGATCATCGACCAGGGGCTGATGCCCCACTGCATCAGCACGGATCTCACGGTACCGGGCCGCCTGAACACCGTGCACAGCATGACCGAGATCATGACGCGCTTCCTCGGCCTCGGCTTCACGCTGCCGCAGGTCGTCACGATGTCGACCGCCAATCCGGCCAAGGCGATCGGGGCCGAGGGGCGGATCGGCAGCCTCGCGGTCGGACGCCAGGCCGACATCTCCGTGCTCGACCTCCAGCAGGGCGACTGGGTGGTCTACGACATCCTCGGCTCCGGCCTGCGCGTCGACAAGGCGTTCGCGCCGCACCTGACCGTCAAGAAGGGCCGCGTCTTCACGCCGGACTTCGGGCCCCGCGCGTGGGGGTGGTGGCCGGACCGGGCCGTCGCCGGGGGCTGCTGCTAGCGCCGACTCGACGGGGGTGGATGGCGAGGTTCTCGGGCCGCCTCGGCGTGCTCGCCCGTCGTGCCGAGCGCCACGCCGCCGAGGATCAGCACGATCGCGGCGATCAACGACGAGGTCACCGGTTCCCCGAGCCAGAACGTCGCGATGACTGTGCTCAGCATGGGCGTCGCCAGCAGACCGAGTGAGGTCGTGACCGCGGGCAGCGCGCGGCTGGCGGCGGCGGTGGCCCAGTACGCGATGGCGGTGCCGGGGATGCCGGCGTAGAGGAGGAGCCAGAACACGCGGCCGCTCCACTCGGCGGCCGGCGGTGGCGAGGCCGCGAACGCCACCGGCGTGAGGATGACCGTGGCCAGCAGCATCTCCCAGGGGACGAGATCGAACGGTGTCGATCGCCAGTGGTGGGCGCGGATGTGCAGGATGCTGGCGGCCCAGAGCAGCGCCGCGAGCAGGATGGCGCCGTTGCCGAGGACGGCCGCCCGGCTCGTCCAGTCGAACGCCAGCGGATTGAAGAGCACGAGCAGGCCCAGCATTCCGATCACCACTCCCGCGAGCCGTCGCGGGGTCAGTCGCTCACCCAGGAACAGCGCGGCGCCCGGCACGACCCACAGCGGCGTCGTGTAGGCCAGCACGACCGAGCGTCCGGTGGGCACCGTCTGCAGACCCCAGGCGGCGAAGACGCCGAAGCCGATCATGTGCAGCAGCGTGATGCTGAGCACGACCGGCAGATCGGCCCGGGGCGGTGGGGCCAGGCGGCCGCGCGCCGCCGCGATGGCAAACAGCGCGACGGTGGCGATGGCCGAGCGCACGGCCATCAGCCACAGTGGCGACAGGCTCTCCAGCAGGACCTTGTTCACGGGCCACACGAGACCCCAGGCGAGGACCACCGTGAGCAGGTAGAACACGCCCGCGCAGCATAGCGCAGGCGCTGCTAGAATCACCGCACCATGACCCCAACACCGATTGCCTGGCAGTCCGAGACCGTCCACGTCGCCGGCACCGCCCTGCACCTGACCCGGGGCGGCTCCGGTGCGCCCCTGCTGGTGCTGCACCACGACATCGGCAGCCCCGAGCAGCTGCCGTTCTACGACGCGCTCGCGCAGCACTTCACCGTGCTGCGTGCCGTCGCATCCGGGCTACGACCGCTCCGAGCGGCCGGACTGGATGCGCAGCGTGCGGGACGTGGCGGTCGTCTACCAGTGGCTGCTCGGCGCCCGCGATCTCGCGGCCGGCGGCCCTCGCTGCTGGGGCTGGGCTTCGGGGGCTGGATCGCGGCCGAGATGGCCACGATGGCGCCGCGGGCGTTCCGCCGGCTGGTGCTCGTGGGCGCGATGGGGATCAAGCCGGAGCGCGGGCGAGATCGCTCGACCAGGCGCTGGTCACCTACATCGACTACGTGCGACAGGGCTTCGTCGACCAGGCCGCGTTCGATCGGATCTTCGGCGCCGAGCCCCCGACCGCCACCGCTCGAGCAGTGGGACCTCAACCGCGAGATGACCTTCCGCATCGCCTGGAAGCCCTACATGTACAGCGCCGACGCTGCCGCACCTGCTCGGCGGCGTCGCCACGCCGGCCCTGGTCGTGTGGGGGCGCGACGACCGGATCGTGCCGCTGGAGTGCGGCGAGCGCTACGCGAAGTCGCTCGGCCCAGGCGCGCCTGGAGGTCGTCGAGGGCGCCGGCCACTTCGTCGAGATGGAGCAGCCCGGAGGCGCTGGCCTCGCTCGTGACCCGCTTCGTGACCCAGGCCTGAGAGGACAAGACCATGCACCTCATGTACTTCACCGAGCAGCCGATGTCGGCGTACCCTGCGGACGAGGGGCGCAAGTACGGCGCCACCGCGCTGATGTTCTCCAACAGGCACTTCGATCCCGTCGCCGGCAGCCGCCTCTACAACGAGTACCTGGATCACTACCGGCTGGCCGAGGAAGTGGGCTTCGACGGGATCATGCTGAACGAGCACCACAACGCGCCGTTCTGCATGCAGGCCAAGTGCAACGTGTTCGCCTCGATCCTGGCCGCGACGACCAAGCGGGTGAAGATCGTGCTGCTCGGCAACCCGCTGCCGCTCGCCGACAACCCGGTGCGGCTGGCCGAGGAGCTGGCCATGATCGACATGGTCTCGCGCGGCCGCCTCGTCTCCGGCTTCGTGCGGGGCGGCGGCCAGGAGCAGCTGGCGACCGGCGTGAACCCCGCCTACAACCGCGAGCGCTTCGAGGAGGCGCACGACCTGGTCGTGAAGGCGTGGACCCAGCCCGGCCCGTTCCGGTGGGAGGGCACGCACTACCAGCACCGGGTCGTGAACCCGTGGGCGGTGCCGCTGCAGAAGCCGCACCCGCGCGTGTGGATCCCCGGCGTGCTCAGCAAGGAGACGATCGTCTGGGCGGCGCAAGAAGCGCTACCCGTACATCGCGCTCAGCACCGAGATCGAGGCGACCAAGAAGATCTGGGAGCAGTACGACGCGGTCGCGCAGGAGGCCGGCTACGCCGGCGGCCCCGAGTACCGCGGCTACCTGCAGCGCTGCCACGTCGCCGAGACCGAGGAGAAGGCGCTGGAGAACGCGCGCCAGTTCATGTGGATGCAGGGCGAGTTCACCGGCCTCGCCCACCCGGTGTGGTCGAGCCCATCCGGCTACTTCTCGCCGTCGTATCGCAAGGCCTTCGTGGAGTACGCGGTCGGGCGCCGCTCGAACCCGCGCGGCGCCGAGCTTCGAGGACCAGATCCGCAACCAGCAGATCATGGCCGGCACGCCGAAGACCGTCATCCCCAAGCTGCGCCGGCTGCTGGAGGAGACGCGGCCGTCGATCATGGGCTTCTGGGCGGCCGACGGCTTCGTCTCCAACGAGGACACGAAGACGTGCATCCGGCTGCTGGGGCAGGAGGTGTTGCCGGCCCTGCGCGACATCGGCAAGGAGCTGGGACTGTGGAGCCCGTTCGAGGCCAACGCGCCGGTCAGCATCAACTTCGCCGAGCCGGCGCGGCCGGCGGGGGCGGTGGCCTAGCCGGCGTCCGATGCCGCGCCTCGATCGATTGCCGGAGGGCAGTCGCAAGAACCTGCTCGCCCTGCCCATGCAGGTCAACGAGGACACACCGTTCGCGTCACTGCGGCGTCCGCTCGCCGCCTGCCGCGTGGCCATCGTCACCACGGCCGGCCTGCACCGGCGCGGCGATCGGCCGTTCGGCCCCGGCGAGCAGGGGTATCGCGTGATCGCCGCCGACACGCCCACCGTCGACATCGTGCAGAGTCACACCAGCCTCGGGTTCGACCGGGTGGCGATCATGCGCGACGTCAACATCTCGTTCCCGATCGATCGCCTCCGTGAGCTCGTCGGTCGCGGCGTCCTCGGTGGCCTGGCGCCGCACAGCTACTCGTTCATGGGTGCCCAGCGCGAGGTGACGCGCATCGAGACGGAGACGGGGCCGGAGGTCGGTCGCCGGCTGTGGGAGGAGGGCGTCGACGTTGCGCTCATCACGCCCACCTGACCCTTCTGCACGCACACCGGCGGTGTGCTCGCCCGCGCGCTGGAGGCGCAGGGCGTCGCGACCACGTCCATCAGCATGGTGCGCGAGCACACCGAGAAGGTGAAGCCGCCACGGGCGCTGTTCGTGCCGTTTCCGTTCGGCCACGCCCTCGGCCGGCCCGACGACCCGGCCCTGCAGCACCGCGTCCTGGCTGCCGCGCTGGCGCTGCTGGGCGAGCCGGCCGGGCCCGTCCTTCGCGACTTTCCCGACGACGGCCCGGGCGAGGAGCCGCCGGCGCCGACTCAAGCCTCGGCCATCGCGCCGGCGGCGACGATCCACGGTGACGCGGTGGCGGAAGCCATGGCCATGCAGCCGTACCGGGACCAGTGGCTGACGGCAAACCGCGGTCGCACGGCGTTCGGGCTGGCGGGGGTGCCGGCGGAACGCGTCGGCGAGGTCGTACGCTTTCTGCAGGTCTTCGTCGAGGGCGGCGACGCCGATCTGCCCGAGCGCCCGCGCGAGCTGGCCCGGCCCGGCTTCATCCGATATTGCGCGGACGATCTGAAGGCGCTCTACTTCGAGGGCCGCCTGGCCACGAAGCCGGGCGCGAGCGGCGACGAGATCGCACGGTGGTTCTGGTCGGAGACGGCGGCGGGCCAGCTCCTGCGCCGCGTCCGCGACCGTCTGGACGCCTCCGACGACCCTCGCAGCAAGGCCGCCGCCTTCGGCGTCGCCCGCTAGGTTCCACGAGGAGGAGCGGAACAATGAGAGTTCCGGCAGCCCGCATCCGAGAGCAGCTCGTCATCGTCCTGCGCGCGTGGGGGATGTCCGCCGCCCACGCCGACACCACTGCCGAGATGATGCTGGAGACCGACCTGCGCGGCGTCGACTCCCACGGCATCTCCATGCTGCCGACCTACGACCGCGAGTTTCGCGCCGGCCGGCTGAACATGCGGCCGTCGTTCAAGACCGTGCGGGAGGGGCCGTCGTTCGCGCTGATCGACGCCGACGCCTCGCTCGGTCACCCGGTGTCGGTGCACGCGATGAACCTGGCCGTCGACAAGTGCCGCGACAGCGGGGTGGCCGTCGTGTCCGTGTTCAACTCGCACCACTTCGGGGCGGCCGGCTGCTACTCGCGCATCGCCGCCGATCGCGGCGCCATCGGCATGGTCACGGCCTCCACCCGCGGCGTCACCATGGTGCCGACGTTCGGGGCGGAGCCGGTGATGGGCACCAACCCGCTGGCCTTCGCGGCGCCGGCCCGGCGCAACGCGCCCTTCGAGCTCGACATGGCCACGACCACGGTGGCGGCCGGCAAGGTGAAGGTCTACAAGCTCAACCACAAGCCGCTGCCGGCCGGCTGGGTCGTGGACGAGAAGAACCAGACGGTGACCGATCCCGAGCAGGCCTTCGGCTACGTGTTCGACCGCCCCGAGGGCGGCATCACGCCGCTGGGCGGCGCCCGCGAGGTGGGCGGGCACAAGGGCTACGGGCTGGCCGTGATGGTGCACATCCTGGGAGGCGCGCTGGCCGGCGCCTCGTTCTCGCCGATTCGCAACAAGACGCAGAAGCCCTCGGACCCGCACAACATCGGCCACTTCTTCCTGGCCATCGACCCTCGCGCCTTCCGGGCGCCCGGCGAGTTCGAGGACGACCTCGACCAGGTCATCGACACCCTGCACGGGGCCCGCCCGGCCGATCCGGGCCGGCCGGTGATGGTCGCCGGCGACCCCGAGGCGGCCACGAAGGTCGAGCGGCTGCGCGACGGCGTGCCGGTGCCCGAGGATTTGCTGGAGCAGCTTCGCACCGTCGCCAAGAGTGCCAACGTCCCCTTCGTGCTGGCCGAGCGCTAGGCATGAACGACAACGCGTATCGCGCGCGCTCACGGCGCCCGCTCGCGGCCCGGGCCTGACGGCCGGCCGCTATCTTTCAGCTCGCGCTCCTGCGCCTCCGGGACTTCCGCTGGCTGGGGGCCTCGGTGCTGCTCAACTCCGTCGGCATGATGGGCGAGGTCGTCGTGCTCGGCTGGCTCACGCTGACGCTGACGAACTCGCCCTTCATGGTCGGCGTGGCCATGGGCACCCGCATGCTGCCGCTCTTCTTCGTCGGCGTGCTGGCCGGCGCGCTGGCCGACCGCTTCCCCCGCCGCCGGCTCCTGATGCTGACCAGCGGCGGCCAGGCGCTCACGGCGGGGACGCTCGGCGCCCTCACGGTGCTGGGCGTCGTCGACCTGGCCTCGGTGCTGCTGCTGACCTTCGGCGCCGGCGTCCTGCGCGGGGTCGAGCACGCGGCGCGGCAGAGCTACACCCACGACGTCGTCGGCGCCGGCGCCCTGATGAACGGCCTGGCGATCCTCGGAGTGGCCATGCGCAGCGGCTGGCTGCTCGGCTCGCTCGGCGTCGGCGCCGTCATCGCCCACCTCGGTACCGGCTTCGCCTACTTCGCGGTGGCCGCCGGCTTCGCGGGCGGGGCCCTCGCGCTGCTGCCGGCCTCGGGGCCGGTGCCGGTGTCGTCGGCAGCGGCGGGCTCGCTCTGGCGCAGCTCGATGGACTTCCTCGTGGCGGTGAGGCGTGACCGCACGCTCCTGGTGCTCATGATGCTCACGGCCGGCGCCGAGGTCCTGGGCTTCGCGCACCAGGCGCTGCTGCCGAGCCTGGCCCGCGATGTTCTCCACATCGGCCCCGAGGGGCTCGGCGCCCTCAACGCCGCCCGCTCGGTCGGCGGCATCCTGGGACTGGCCGCCGCCTCGCTCCGCGGCGCTCCCGGTGGCGGCGCCCTGTTCGTCTCGGTGCTCGTGACCTTCGGCGCCAGCCTGATCGTGCTGGGAGCGGCACCGTACCTGGTCGGCCTGGTCGGCGTGCTGGTCGTGCTGACCGTCGTGAACGCGGCCGGCGCCCTGGCCGATCTCCTCGCCCAGAGCCTTCTGCAGCTCAGCGTGCCGCACCACCTGCGCGGCCGGGCGGGCGGCGCCTGGGTGGTGGCCATCGGCCTGGCCCCGCTCGGCCAGCTGCAGATCGGCGCGCTGGCCTCGCTGTTCGGCGTGAGCATTGCGCTCGGCACCAGCGGCCTGGCCCTGGCGATGCTGGCGGGGACGACGGTCGTGCTGTTCCCGCGGCTGAAGCGGGTCTAGCGGCCGTGGCCATCGACGCCATCGGCGCGCTCCTCTCGCCGCTGCTGGGCACGCTGGACCGGGTGATCTGGGTGCAGCGGCACCTGCATCCGCCGCTGGCCGCCCAACTCGGCGAGACGCTGGCCCCGGCCACCGAGGCGCTCACCGGACCGTTGCAGGCGCTGGAGTCCGCCACGTGGCCGGACGACCTCGTCTTCCTGCGCGAGCGGCTCGTCGACGTGACGCGGCAGACGCTTGACCTGACCGGCGCGTTCGTCGAGGCGGCCGGTAGCGGCGGCGACCCGTTCGAGCTGTATCGCGCGCTCCGCCGCTTCTCGCGTGTGCAGGAGGCGCTCTACCCGCTGGCGCCGGTGCTGGATGCGGTGAGCCGCTGGTTCCTCGAGCCCGGCCGGCGGGACGACGCGGCATTCATCGAGCGCCTGCGCGCCGGTGCCATGCGCGAGGACGGGCCGCGGGCGGGCGTGCTGCATGCCCACAACGAGCGGAATGCGCGCGGCGGGTTCTCGCTCTACGTGCCGGAGGCGTGGGACGGCCAGACGCCGCGGCCGCTGGTGGTGGCGCTGCACGGCGGCACCGGCCACGGCCGCGACTTCCTGTGGAGCTGGCTGCGCGAGGCCCGCTCGCGCGAGGTGCTGCTGCTGTCGCCGACCTCCCAGGACCGCACGTGGTCGATCATGGGCGAGGAGCGCGACGCCGAGGCGCTGCGCCAGATGGTCGACGGCGTGGGGGAGCGCTATCCGATCGACCGCGCCCGCGTGCTGTTGACCGGCATGTCCGACGGTGGCACCTACACGATGATCTGCGGCCTCCAGGACGGCATGCCGTTCACGCACCTGGCGCCGGCGTGCGGCGTGCTGCACCTCGGGCTACTGGCCGGCGGCCTCGAGCGGGCCCGCGACCGGCCGATCTACCTGATCCACGGCGCGCTCGACTGGATGTTCCCCGTCTACACCGCGCGGATGGCCCAGGAGGCGCTGACGTCGGTGGGCGCGCGGCTGGTCTACCGCGAGCTGCCCGATCTGTCGCACACCTACCCGCGCGACGAGAACGCGCGGATCCTCGACTGGCTGCTCACGGCGTGAACGTTCGAGGCCCGAGCCGCCGTCCTCGCCACGTATAATGCCGGCCATGACGACCATCCAGCCGACGGGCGAGATCCTGGGCGCGACCGTGCACGGAATCGACCTTGCCCGGCCCCTGTCGGAGGCCGACTTCGCGTTGATCCTGCTGGCGCTGGGCCGCCACGGCGTGCTGCGCTTCCCCGATCAGCACCTCGAGGCGACGGCGCTCCGGGACTTCTCGCAGCGGTTCGGGTCGATCCAGCACATGCTCACCGGCTTTCACGAGCCCGGGATGCCGGAGGTCGGGATCCTGTCGAATGTCGTCGAGAACGGGCGGCCGATCGGCCTGGCCGACGCCGGCCAGGACTGGCACACCGACATGTCCTACAACCCGACGATCGGCTTCCTCAACGTGCTGTTCGCCGTGAAGGTCCCGCGCCGCGACGGCCGGGTGCTCGGCAACACCGCCTTCGTCAACACGCAGGCGGCCTATGAGGATCTCGCCGACGAGATCAAGGAACGACTCGCCGATGCCACCGCCACCCACGACTTCAACAAGTTCTGGGAGAACATGCGGCGCCGCCCGGGCAGCACGCGGGGGCCGATGACGGAGGAGCAGCGCCGCCGGCGGCCGCCCTCGGTGCACCCGCTGTTCCTGACCCATCCGATCACCGGGCGGCCGGTCCTCTACTGCAACCCCGGCTACGCGATTCGCATCAACGAGCTCGACGAGGCGGAGAGCGATCGGATGCTGGCGACGCTGTTCGCGCACCAGCTGCAGCCGAAGTATCAGTACCAGCACCGCTGGACGGAAGGCGACGTGCTGGTCTGGGATCATATCGGCACCCTGCACAACGCCATCCCCGACTACGGGCCCGACGAGCCTCGCCTGATGAAGCGCTGCCAGGTGATGGCCGACCGGATCTTCGACCCGTCCTTCCTCCAGCACCATCTCGTCTGATCCGTGAGTGGCGCGGACTAGCGGCCCCACCAGCGCGCGAGGGCGTCGGTGAGGTAGTCGCGGTTCAGGCGCGCGATGACGCCGAGATCGATGTGCTGGGGGCAGGCGGCCTGGCACTCGCCGTGGAGCGTGCAGCCGCCGAAGCCCTCGCGATCGGCGGCGGCGACCAGGGCTCGCGTGCGGCGCGCGCGCTCGGGCTGGCCCTGGGGCAGCGCCGCCAGGTGCGTGAGCTTGGCGCCGACGAAGAGCGAGGCGGCGCCGTTCGGGCAGGCGGCCACACAGGCACCGCAGCCGATGCAGACGGCGGCGTCCAGCGCGCGCTCGGCGGCGTCGCGGGCCACCGGCAGCGCGCCGGCGTCGGGCGCGCTGCCGGTCCGAACCGAGACGTAACCGCCCGCCTGCACGACGCGGTCGAGGGCCGAGCGATCGACGACCAGGTCGCGGACGACCGGGAAGACACCGGTGCGGAAGGGCTCGAGCGTGATCGTGGCGCCGTCGCGGAACGCGCGCAGCGGCAGCAGGCACGTCGTCGTTCCCGGCACCGGGCCGTGGGGGTGGCCGTCCACGACGATGCCGCAGGCTCCGCAGATCCCCTCGCGGCAGTCGCTGTCGAAGGCCACCGGCGGCTCGCCACGCTCCACCAGCCACTCGTTGAGGCCGTCGAGCGCCTCGAGCAGCGTCGTGTCGGCGGACAGATCACCAAGATCATAGTGACGGAAGCCGCCGGCGTCGGTGGAATCGTGCTGGCGCCAGATGCGGAGCGCGATCTTCATCGATACGACCGCTCGTGCAGCGGCAGCGTCTCGAACGACAGCGGCTCGACGAGGCATTGGGGGCCGCGCCCGGGTGCGGATGGTGTCCACACCGTCACGTGGGCGAAGGCGTCGTCGTTCCGTTGCGCCTCGCCGTCCGCGGTCTGATGCTCGACCCGGAAGTGGCAGCCGCACGATTCCTCACGGGCGAGGGCGTCGCGGCACATCAGCTCGCCCAGCTCGAGGAAGTCCGCCACGCGGCCGGCCCGCTCCAGCTCCTGGTTCAGCTCGCCAGGGCCCCCGGGCACCGTCACGTCGTCCCAGAACGCCGCCCGCAGCGCCGCGACCTCGTCGATGGCCTTGGCCAGGCCGTCGCGGCTGCGCTCGAGGCCGCAGGCCTCCCACAGCACCCGGCCGAGCGCGCGATGGAAGTCGCTCGCGGTGCGCCGCCCCGAGACCGCGAGCAGCTTCTCGATCTGCGCTCCGACCTCGGCCCGCGCGGCTCTCGCCTCGGCGCCATCCTCCGTCACCGGCCCGAGCCGCGCGCCGGCCAGGTAGCCGGCCAGGGTGCAGGGCAAGATGAAGTAGCCGTCGGCGAGGCCCTGCATGAGCGCGCTGGCGCCGAGACGGTTGGCCCCCTGATCGGAGAAGTTGGCCTCGCCGATCACGAACAGGCCGGGGATCGTGCTCATGAGGTCGTAGTCCACCCACAGCCCGCCCATGGTGTAGTGCGCGGCCGGCGCCACCCGCATGGGGACCTCGAGCGGATCGTCGCCGACGATGTGGTGGTACAGCTCGAAGAGGTTGCCGTAGCGCTCCCGCAGCACGCCGGTACCGATGCGCGCCGCCGCGTCACGCAGGTCGAGGTAGACCGCGCGCCGGCCCGGCCCCACGCCGTGCCCCTCGTCGCAGGCCGTCTTGGCTGCGCGGGAGCCGAGGTCGCGCGGCACCAGGTTGCCGTAGCGCGGATAGCGGCGCTCGAGGAAGTAGTCGCGCTCGCTCTCGGGGATCGCCTCGGGCCGGCGGTCATCGCCGGCCCGGCGTGGCACCCAGAGCCGGGCGTCGTTGCGCAGCGACTCCGACATGAGCGTGAGCTTGGCCTGATGCTCGCCGGCCGCCGGCAGACAGGTGGGATGGAACTGCACGAAGCCGGGGTTGGCGAAGGCCGCACCGCGGCGGTGCGCCCGCCAGATGGCCGTGGCGTTCGAGGCTTTCGCGTTGGTCGACAGGAAGTAGACGTTGGCGTAGCCGCCGGTGGCCAGCACCACGGCGTCGGCCACGTGCGTCTCGAGCGCACCCGACACGAGATCACGGGCGACCACGCCGCGCGCCCGGCCGTCCACCACGATCAGGTCGAGCATCTCGCGGCGCGCCAGCACGGTGACGCCGCCGGCCGCGACCTCCTTGGCCAGTGCTTGATAGGCGCCGAGCAGCAGCTGCTGGCCGGTCTGCCCGCGCGCATAGAACGTGCGCGAGACGAGGGCGCCGCCGAACGAGCGGGTGGCGAGCTGCCCGCCGTACTCGCGCGCGAACGGCACGCCCTGGGCGACGGCCTGGTCGATGATGCGCGCCGACAGCTCGGCCAGCCGGTACACGTTCGACTCGCGCGAGCGGAAGTCGCCGCCCTCCAGCGTGTCGTGGAAGAGCCGCTCGACGCTGTCGCCGTCGTTGGCCGCATCCCGGGCCGCGTTGATCCCGCCCTGGGCGGCCACGCTGTGGGCCCGGCGGGGCGAGTCGTGAAAGGTGAGGCAGCGCACGCGATAGCCCAGCTCGCCCAGCGTGGCCGCCGCCGACGCGCCGGCCAGCCCCGCGCCGACGACGATGACCTGGTGCTGCCGCCGCCGCGTGGGGCCCACCAGCTCCAGCTCGTTGCGGCGGCGCTGCCAGCGGCCGGCCAGCGGGCCGGCCGGCGCGGTGTCGGACAGCGTCATCGCAGCCATCCGGCGAGGACCGCCAGCGGCACTGCCGCGAAGCCGGCCGCGACCGCCGCCGACAGCACCGCCACCGCGGGGCGCCGGCGCCGTGCCGCCGCGTTCGGCCGGACGCCGAGGCTGCGCACGGCGGCCCAGAGGCCGTGGAGGAGGTGCAGCCCGAGCAGTGCGGCCGCGCCGACGTAGATGGTCGCGATCCATGGCGACCGCAGGCCGACCACGACGTTGTCGTGGACGCGCCCGGGCTCGAAGTGTGGATGCAGGACTCCTACCGTGAGGTGGAGGAGGTGGTAGACGACGAAGGCCAGGAGCAGCGCACCGCCGATCCGCATCCCGCGCGCCGCCAGCGCGGAGGTCTCGGCCGGCAGGTGGGACTGGTGCCGTGGTCGCGCTGACCGGCTCGCGCGGGCCAGCGAGACGACGCCGGCGACGTGCACCACCATCGCCGTGGCCAGGCCTGCCCGCGCCGCCCACAGCCAGCCGGGCGCCCGGCGCAGCATCGCCGCGTAGCCGTCGGCCACCGCGGGCCCCGAGAAGAGCGTCAGGTTTCCGGCCACGTGCAGGACCACCCAGACCCACAGGGCCAGTCCCGAGACGGCCACCAGAGCCTTGCGGACCACCGTCGAGCGCCACGCACTGTTCACACGTCAGTCATAGCCCGGCCCCTTTCATCAGTCACATTCATTCACCTCCGTCTACTGTTTAGGTAAACTTATGAATGGATGCACGTCGAGACCCTCAAGACCTTCTGCGACCTCGTGGAGACGGGCAGCCTCTCGCGCGCCGCCCGTCTCAACCTCGTCTCCCAGTCGGCCGTCAGCCAGCAGCTCCGCGCGCTCGAGCGCCGCTACGGCCGCCGGCTCATCGAGCGCGCACCGCGGATCGGTGCCCGGGCCACCGACGCCGGCCGCCTCCTGTACGGCGAGCTCAAGCCGATGCTCGAGCGCCTGGCCGCGATCGAGCAGCGCCTGCGGACACGCGGGGGCCCGGTGGCGGGGACGGTGCGGGTGGCGGCGGTCTACAGCGTCGGCCTCCACACGCTGCCGCCCACCATCAAGCGGTGCCTGGCGGTGCACCCGGACGTGAAGGTGCAGCTGCAGTATCGGCGGACGAACGAGGTGTACGGGGCGTGTCTCGATGGGGAGGTGGACTTCGGCATCGTCGCGCTGCCGACCCGCCGGGCCCAGCTGGAGATCGTGCCGCTGGGCCATGACGAGCTGGTGGTCGTCGCACCGCCCAGCCATGCCATCGCGCGCCGCGCTCGTTGCTCGCTGGCTGCGCTCGATGGGCAGCCGTTCATCGGCTTTGACCGCGACATCCCCACGCGACGCCTGGTCGATCGCGCTGTTGCGCCGGCACCGCGTGCGGGTCAGCTACGTGATGGAGCTGGACAACATCGAGACGATCAAGCGGTCGGTCGAAGCCGGGATGGGGCTGTCGCTGCTGCCGGCGCCCACGCTGGTGGCCGAGATTCGCGCGCGGGCGCTGGTGGGGCGGTCCGCCATCGAGGGCCCATTCCACCGGCCGATCGGGGCGCTGTATC
Organism: uncultured Candidatus Rokubacteria bacterium; assembly: GCA_963827505.1. Lineage (GTDB taxonomy): Bacteria > Methylomirabilota > Methylomirabilia > Rokubacteriales > CSP1-6 > AR5. Next base: position 201,880 of record CAWHBD010000004.1, read on the forward strand.
GACGGACGCGCGAGCGGTCGGCGGCCGCCGGGGCGTTCCTCGCCCTCCTGACCGCCGAGTTCGGTGCCCGCCCGGCGGCGCCCGCCCGCTCATAGCGGCTGGTCGGGGCGAGCTTCGACGGCCGGGATCAGGGTGGACTTGATAGACTCCGCACGATGTCAGGCGTCCCGACGGGAGGCGCGAGAGCGATGACAACCGAAGCGCTCGTGATCGACTGTGACGGACACATCCTCGAACCCCCGGATCTCTGGGAGACGTACCTGGAGCCGACCCATCGCGCCCGGGCGCTCCGCATCCGCGTGGGCGACGACGGCTTCGAGCATCTGGAGATCGACGGCCGGCGCTCCACGATCGCCCGCGCGGGCCAGCTCGGCACCCTGGGCGGGATGGGCAAGCGGGTCGACGAGGCGAAGGAGCTCCGCGAGCGCGCGATGCGCGGGGAGGTCGCGCCCCAGGACGTTCGGGGCATCCGTCCCTCGCCGGAGCAGACGTACCTCCGGGGAGCCGCCTTCGGCACCATGGACATGAAGGAGCGCGTACAGCTCCTCGACCGGGAGGGGATGGCCAAGGCCGTGCTCTATCCCACGCTGGGGCTGCTGTGGGAGGCCGAGCTGTTCGACCCCGAGCTGTCGAGCGCCTATTGCCGCGCCTACAACCGATGGATCGCCGACTTCTGCCGTGACTCCGGCGGGCGGCTGGTCCCCATCGCGCACCTCTCGCTCGGCGATCCCGCCGAGGCCGCGCGCGAGCTGGAGCGGGCGGTGAAGGACGGCTGCCGCGGCGCCTTCGTGTGTCCGTTCACCATCACGCGCGTACCCCACGGCGATCCGCGCCACGACGCCGTCTTCGCGGCGGCCCAGGACCTCGACGTGCCCCTGGCCGTGCATCCCACGTTCGAGCCGCTGGCCTTCAACGTCCACCATCGCTTCGACAAGTTCGGGTGGGCGGTCTGGTACTTCAATCTCTTCGCCGGCCAGGGCGTGCAGCAGGCGTTCGCCACCTTCTTCCAGTTCGGTGTCTTCGAGCGCTTCCCGCGCCTGCGCGTGGTCGTGCTCGAGTCGCAGGCGGGCTGGATCGGCTACTTCCTCGATCGTGCCGACGCGACCTTCACCGGCACCCCGCTCGGTGCCACCGTGCGCCTGAAGGAGAAGCCGTCGTACTACTTCAAGCGACAGTGCTTCATCTCCGCGGATCCGGACGAGCGCACGATCGCCGCCCTGATGCCGCACGTGGGCGAGGACAAGTTCTTCTGGGCGAGCGACTATCCGCATCCCGACCATCCCGGCGCCTACCTGGAGGAGCTGCGGGGGATGGTGGCGCCGATGACCGAGTCGGGGCGCCGGGGAATCCTGGGGGAGAACGTCGCGCGGGCCTACCGGCTGGCGTGAGCGGGCCCGATGCGGGGCCTAGGCGGGCGGGGTCGACCGCCGCTCTTCTCCGGGCGTCCGTTCGAGTGTCCGCTTGAAGGCCTTCGCGAATGCCGCCTCGGACGTGTAGCCGACCTTCCCCGCGATGTCCGCCATCCCCGCTCGCGACTCGCGCAGCAGCCTGGCCGCCTGGAGCATGCGCCAGCGCGTGAGGTAAGCCATCGGGGAGGCGCCGACGAGCGTCCGGAAGCGCACGGCCACGGGGCGGAGACCATTCCCGCCGACATCCAGATCCCGCAGGCGTGGCCGGACACCCACTTCACGGTGGACGGTCAGTCCGTGGACGTCATCGCCGGTCTGCAAGGTGACGTGGGGCCGGGGCCGCGGAACAACGTCGTCTGGGTCCCGTCGCTGGCCGCCGCGATCGTCGGGGATATCGCGTTCGGCCAGGTGCACCTCTCGCTCCGGGCGACCGATGCGCAATCCCGGACGGCCTGGCGGCAGACGCTACGCCTCATCCAGGAGCGACGTCCCCGCATCGTCGTGGCCGGGCACAAGCACCACCCCGACTTGCCGGACACGCCGGACGTGCTCGCCTTCAACGAGGCGTACCTCGCCGAGTTCGAGACCGCGCTGGCGGCGTCCCGCAGCGCGGCCGAGCTCGTGGCCGCCATGAAGCGAAAGTTCCCGGAGGCAGGCCTGGACCGGATCCTGAGCGTTACCGCCGCGCGATTCTTTCCGAGCTAGACGGCGCAGCGATGGAGGAGACCTTACTTCTTTGGACCAAAGTGGCCCTGCTTCTCCCCTTGCACCTGGGTGATGTAGGTGTTCAGTGACCCGCCCTTCACGCCGGCCGCCTTCCGGGGCGTCAGGTTCTTGACTCCAGGTTGCCGCTTTCTCGCTCGGCCGTTCTTCGGCGATGGCTTCGACATGGTGTCCCCCCCGGTCAGTGTTAAGGGCCGCCAGCCTCCGCTGTCAAGCCAAGTGGCGCGGCGTTCTCGATCGACCGCTATAGTCGCTGACTATGGAAGGCGCGTCCATCGTCCGCGGCATCGTGGGGCAGGCGCGGCCGATCCTCATCGGTCAGTTTGCCGGGATGGCGTTCGCGGTGGTGGATACCGTGCTCAGCGGCCACGCCTCCGCCGTCGATCTGGCCACCATGGGCCTCGGGCTCAGTGTCTACTCGACCGTGTTCGTGGGTCTCATGGGCGCCACCAGCGCGCTGAATCCGATCGTCGCCCAGCACTTCGGCGGCGGGCGCCTCGCGGCGATCGGCGTGACCTACGTGCAGGGGTTGTGGATGGCCCTGTTCCTGTCCGCTCTCGGCATGTTGCCGCTGCTGTTCGCGAGCCTGTGGCTTCCGTTGCTGCGCGCGCCATCCGAGGTGGAGGCACAGGTGGCGCGCTACCTGCGGGTTCTCGCCCTGGCGCTGCCCGGCGCGCTCATGTTCCGGGCGATCTACGCAGTCAACACCGCGGTGTCGCGACCGCACGTCGTGATGACGCTGCAGCTCGCGGGTCTGGCGCTCAAGGTGTGTCTCAGCTACCTCCTCATCCTCGGCGGCGTCGGGCTGTCCGGGATGGGAGCGGTGGGCGGCGCGGTGGCCTCCGTAGTCGTGTTCTGGGCGCTGTTCCTGATGGGGTTCGCGTACATGCGGCGCAGCCCGTTCTACCAGCGCTTCGGCATCCACTGGACGTGGCCGAGGTGGCCGGTGCTGCGCGAGATCCTGCGGCTCGGCGTTCCCATGAGCCTGTCCTACGCGCTCGAGGCGACGTCGTTCACCGCCATCACGCTGCTGGGGGCGCAGCTGGGCACGACGGTGATGGGCGGCCATCAGGTGGTGGCCAACCTGGCCGCGCTCTGCTTCATGCTCCCGCTCTCGCTCTCGGTCGCCACCGCGACGCTGACCGCCCAGGCCATCGGTGCCGGTGATCCGCGGCGCGCGCGCGAGACGGCGATGATCGGCCTGCGGATCGGCGCGCTGGTGGCCGCCACCACCGTGCTCGCGGTATGGACGCTGCGGGGCGGCATCGTCCGCCTGTACACGCGGGACCCCACGGTCGCGGCGATGGCGCTGACCCTGATCCCCTATCTCGCGGCCTTCCACTTCTTCGACGCGCTGCAGACGGTCGCGAGCTTCGTACTCCGGGCCTACAAGTTGGCGATCGCGCCCACCGTGATCCACGCCGTCGCGCTGTGGGGGGTGGGGGTGGCCGGCGGCTACCTCATCGCCTTCGGTGGGCTCTGGGGCCCTCCGTGGGGCATCGCGGGCATGTGGCTGATGCAGTCGATCGCACTCGGGCTGGCCGCGCTGCTCCTTGTCGGCTTCTACCTCGGGCTCCCGCGGTTCCGCCAGCCCTGACGACTCGCCGACGCGCAGGCGACACCGCTCTCAACGGCATCCCGGTTGCTTGGTGAAACCGTATGGCGCTCAGCGCTACCGAGCGTGAGATCGTCTCTGATCTGATTGGCTCCGTCCGGGCCCTTGGGGCACACGTGATAACGCTTCATCTTCAACTCGGAGCTGTGCGGACGCTTCTGGCCCGAAAAGGCACAATTAGCGACGCCGAGTTTCAGGCCGCGTTCGCGGAGTTGAACGTAGTCGCCTCTGCCGAAGAGCTTCTCGGCCTCACCAGCATCGATACCGTTTTCGACGAGCTGCTCGAACGGCTCAATAGAACTCCTTAGCTTGAAGGATGTCGAGATTTGGGTGAGCCAGGCGACTAGGAGTGCAGGATCAAATACAGCTAAGGAGAAATACGATGAAATTCATGATGCTGATGATTCCAGCCGTCTATCAAGGTGGCAAAAAGGTGGATCCGGGGTTTGTGCCCGATCCAGAGAAGGTTGCGAAGATGAGCCGGTTTAACGATGAAATGGCCAAGGCCGTCAAGATTTTGTCATTGAACGGTCTCCACCCGGTCACCACGGGCGCCCGGGTATCCTTCGCCAAAGGAACACCAACTGTGACCGACGGCCCCTTCATCGAGACCAAGGAAGTGTTGGGTGGCTATTGGCTGGTTGAGGCGAAATCGAAAGAAGAGATTGTGAAATGGGCGCAGCGTTGCCCGGCCGATGAGGGAGACGTGATCGAGATCCGGCAGATTTTCGAAGTCGAGGATTTCGCCATAAGAATATAGCGATCCGCTTCCGACATCGCGTTCACCGATCCCATGCGGCATCCGACGCGTCTGTCCATGCCACGTTGTCCCTAAGCTGCTGATAGATAAGAAAAGCGACAATTGACAGCCATTGATAGGACCGATAGAAAGCGGGCCAGAGGATGGAACATATGGCCGCTTCTATTCGCGCGAAGATCGAGGCGGGCGCCCTCCCGCACCCAAGTGAGGCCCAAGCAGGCCTATGGGCCGGTAAGGGCAACGGTCAATGTTGCAGCGCGTGCGATCAGCCGATTGGGGCTGGTGAGACGGAATTCGAAATCGAAGTTCCGACTTCTCGGACGTTCCGCTTCCACCGGCAATGCTTCAAGGCGTGGCAGGAGCCAGGCTCGTAGTCGGCGCATGCCCGGCCCGGCGGTAGAAGAGCGAGGCGTCGAGGACGACGTAGTCGGGCAGCTCGAGGCTGTTGGCGAGGTCGATCATCCGCTCGCCCTGCGGCGCTCGCCGTCGCGCGGCCGGGGCTACTCGATCGCGGGCGTGATGATCGTCTTCACCCCGCGGCCGGCCGTGGCGTGCGCGAAGGCGTCCTCGACCTTGGCCAGCGGGAACCGCGCAGTGATCAGCGACTTCACGCCGAGCTTCGGCATCAGGGCCAGCACGCGGCGGAAGGAGCGGCCGCGGCCGAAGGCGCCGTGGATCGAGATCTCGCGATAGTGGACGTCGAACAGGTCCAGCGGGAGCTGACTGCCCTTGGGATTGACGCCGACGAGCTGCAGGACGCCCATCGGCCGCACCATCGTCAGCGCCTCCGCCACCAGCGCCGGCTTGCCCACCGCCTCGCACACCACATCGGCCCCGCGGCCGCCGGTGAGGGCCAGCACGCGCTCGCGCAGGTTCTCGCTGGTGGGATCGACGACCACCGAGGCGCCGACACGCTTGGCCATCGCGCGCCGCTCCTCGAGGGGATCGGACAGGATCAGCCGCCGGGCACCGCGCCGCTTGGCCAGCACCATGGTCAGCAACCCCATGATGCCGCCGCCGATCACGAGCACCGTGGCGCCGGGCGGCATCTTGAATTGCTCCAGCCCGGCCAGGCAGCAGGAGGCGGGCTCGGTCATGGCGGCCGTGACGGGATCGAGACCGCGGGGTAGGGCATGCAGGTTGGCCACCGGCAGCGCGACCCGCTCGGCGAAGCCTCCGACGCGCGTGGCCTTCGCGCACTGGGAGATGCGCTCCTCTTTGCACTCGGCGCACTTCCCACAACCGTAAGACGGCTCACACGCCACCGCGCGGCCGATCAGCCGGCGGCTGACACCACGCCCCACGTCCTGCACGATGCCCGTGTACTCGTGGCCCAGCACGAGCGGCGGCGTCCACGGAAACAGCCCCTGGGTGGCGTGCACATCGGTGCCGCAGATGCCGGCCGCGTGCACGGCCACCAGCGCCTGGCCGGGGCCAGGCGCCGGGTCGGGGACGTCGTCGACCGTGAAGCGGGCGCCGCCTCGCCAGGTGGCCGTCTTCACGGCTTGAGGATGACGCGGGTGGCCGCGGTGCCGGTGTTCTTGCCCTGCCACTCGGCGAAGGTGAAGGCCTTGTTGACCTCCTCCAGTGGGAAGCTGTGGGAGACCACCTTGGACAGCGGGTACTTGTCCTTGGTGCGGACCAGGAAGTCGAGGGCGGCGGGCATGATCCACGGGTTGTAGTGCATCAACCCCTTCCACTTGATCTGCTGGGTGATCACCTTGGTGGCCGGCAGCGTGATCGGGGCGGGGACGATGTTGCCGATATCCACGAAGGTGCCGTTGAAGCGCACCATGTCCAGCCCCTCCAGCGTGGCCGCGGCGATGCCGACGACCTCCATCACCACGTCGGCGCCGCGCCCGTCGGTGAGATCCTTCACGCGCTGCACGCGCGACTCCGGTGTCGGCAGCTCGTTCATGTCGATGACGTCGGTCGCCCCGCAGTTGCGAGCCATGGCCAGCCGGGGCGTCTGCTTGTCGATGGCGATGACGCGGGAGGCGCCCTTCTCGGCGGCGATGGCACAGGCGTAGATGCCGAGACCGCCAGCGCCCTGGATGACCACGGTGTCGCCGAACTTCATCTCCGAGTACTCGAGGCCGTGCAGCACCTGGCACAGCGCGCAGTTCACCGGCGGGATGGCGTCGTCGGGCAGCACGTCGGGTACCGTGAACACGTAGTGGCCGGGTGGCAGGTAGTAGTACTCGGCGTAGCCGCCGTCGCAGTACGCGTACTCGTTCAGCGTATACTGCTGACTTTTGCGATGCCGGTGCGGGCAGGCGTGGTGCTCGCCCCGCATGCACCAGTAGCAGCGGTTGCACGGGTTGAAGAACGGGAAGGCGACCCGATCACCCTCCTTGAGCGGCCGCCGCAGCGAGTCGGTGGTGACACCCTTGCCGAGCGTGTGGACGACGCCGGTGAACTCGTGCCCCGGCACCCGCCGGATGTCCGGCCCACTGTAGTTGTTGTCGTTGCGCCAGTAATGCAGGTCCGACCCGCAGATGGCGGCGGCGGTGTTCTTGATCAGGATCCCGCCCGGCTCCACCTCCGGCGTCGGCAACGTCTCCAGCTCCAGCGGCTTCCCCGGCTGCATCAGAACGGCGGTCAATCCTCTCGGCACAGGTCGATCCTCCCTTGAAGTCGCGTTCGCTCAGAGCCGCGTCTCGTCCACCGGCAGGCCCAGCCAGTGACGGCCGACCAGCTCGTAGTGCGAGAGACGGCTCTGCAGGTGCTGGGTGATGACGTGAATGTCCTGGAAATGGCGCTGGAGCAGGTGATCCTCGTAGACGGCGGTGGCGCCGGCGGCGTGGTAGACGGCGTCGACGATCTGCGAGGCGACGCGGATCGCGTGCGTGGTGGCGATGCGCAGCGCCGCCCGCTGGTCCAGCGTCGGGCTGCCGGTGGCGACGACCTGCGACCATATGTCGCGAACGGCCTCGGTCAGGAAGGCGTGGGCCGAGCGCAGGCTGGCCTCGGCGTGGCCGACCGTGACCTGGATCATCGACTGATCGCGCAGCAGCGCCTGCATGGCCCGCGGCGTCTTGGCGCCGGCCAGGTCGGCGAACGTCGTCAGGCAGGTGCGGGCCAGCCCCAGCGCCACCGAGGCGTCGCCGGAGGCGAACGCCAGCGTGCGGGGGATGCGATAGAGCGGGCCCGGCTCGAGCAGCGGCGCGGTGACCGAGAGCACCGTGCGCTCGGCCGGGACGAAGACGTCGTTCACCGCGAAGTGGTGGGTGCCGGTGCCGCGCATGCCGCGCACCTTCCAGGTGTCGAGCAGCTCGACCTCGGCCACCGGCACGAACATGTAGCGCGTCTCCGGCTGTCCGTGGTCCAGCCGCACCCGGCCGTTCTCGATGACCTCCGCGTGGGAGGCGATCCAGGACGCGTTGCGGCAGCCGGTGCTGAAACCCTGGCGGCCGGTGACGCGGTAGCCGCCCGGCACCACGACGGCCTGGGCGTTGGCCAGCGGGGTGTTGGCCACCACGCTGCGCGGCGTGTCGATCCAGATCTTGCGGGCCAGCTCGCGCGGCATCCGCGCCGCGTAGGTGGCGAAGATCGAGCACTGGTTGAGCACCCAGGCGGTGCTGGCGTCGGCCTTGCCGACCTCCTCGATCACCTGGATGTAGGTCGGCAGGTCGATCTCGCCGCCGCCCATGGAGCGGGGGAAGGCCAGGTGGAACAGGCCGGCGTCGGCGAGCGCCTCGAAGAGCGGCCGCGGCAGCGCGCGCTCCTCCTCGACGTCGTCGGCGTAGGTGCGGATCATGGGCGCGAGCTTCCGGGCGGTCTCGAGCGGCGATAGGCTCATGGGGCTGTGCTGACTCCTCGCGGGTCCTCGCGGTTGCCCGTGCGGGGGCCTCCGCTCACGTACATCGTTTCCCCGGTCATGAAGTTGGCTTGATCCGACGCGACGAAGACCACCGCCCACGCGATCTCCTCGGGACGGCCCAGCCGCCCCAGCGGCACCTCGCGCGCCGCGTTGGCGATCATCGCAGGCGTCTTCCACACCTCGAGCACGCCCTCGGTTTCCACCGGCCCCGGAGCCACCGCGTTGACGGTGATGCCGTGCTTGGCCCACTCGGCCCCGAGGCTCTGGGTGAGCACCGTCACCCCGGCCTTGGCGGCGGCGTAGGCGGCCATGCCGCGCACGCCGTTGCGGCCGGCCACCGAGCTGACGTTGACGATCTTGCCGCCGCCCTGCCTGATCATCACGCGGCCCACGGCCTGGGAGAAGAGAAACACCCCCGTGAGGTTGACCTGCACCATGGCGTCCCACTCGTGCCGCGGCAGGTCCTCGAGCGGCGAGCGGATACGATAGCCGGCGTTGTTGACGAGCAGGTCGATGCGGCCGAACTCGCCCAGGGTGCGGGCGACGGCGGCGTCGACCTGCTCGGCATCTCCCACGTCGCACGCCACGGCCAGCGCCTTGCGGCCATGGCCACGCACCTCCGCCGCCACCGCCTCCAGGGCGTCGAGGCGCCGGCTGCACGCGACCACGTGGGCGCCGACCTTGGCCAGCTCGACCGCGATGGCGCGACCGATGCCCTGGCTGGCGCCCGTCACGATCGCCACGCGGTCGCGCAGCGTGTCGGCGGAGAATCCCATCCCGCTCGCTACTGGATGACCGAGTGGGGGGTGGCGACGATCCGCTGGACCTTGATCTGCTCGCGGTCGATCATGGTTCCCACCCGGGGCGAGATCTCGTTCTTCCAGTAGTCGCTCTGATAGACGGCGTCGTAGAGACGCTTGCGCTCGCCCTCGTTCTCGAACCGCCGGATCCACACGTACACGCTCGCGTCTTCCTCGCCCACGAAGCTGCCGAGGATGACCATGCCCATCTTGACCTGGAAGGGGATGATCTCCTCCTCCATGCACTTGACCCATTGCGCCTGCATGCCCGGACGGATGTGGTATTGCCGCAGCTCGAAGAACATCCTGACCTCCTGGCTCGGGCCCATCTGGCCGCCCGGCCCCGCAAGAGTACACCCAACGCACGGCGGGGCGGGGGACGGGCTGTCCGTCAGCGGGCGGCGGCCCGGGCCCGGGCCTTGGCGGCCTCGATGTCGCGGTCACGCGCGGGGGCGTTCGTCACCAGGCCGTCGAGCAGCTCGCGGGCCGCCTGCGCCACCTGGTCGACGGCGCGGTTGAACGCGACCTCGTTGGCCCGGGACGGACGCGTGAAGCCGCTCAGCTTGCGGACGAACTGCAACGACGAAGCCTTGATCTCGGCCTCGGTGGCGGGCGGTGCAAAGTTGTGCAAGGTCTTGATGGCGCGACACATACGCGATCTCCTCCTCCCACGTCCAACCTAGCCCGGCCGTTGGTGCCTGGCAAGGCGGGTGTCCCCGCGCGGCTCGTTGGCCGGCGGATGGGCCACCGCGTGTATGATTCTGCCCGATGGCCGGCCCCCACGCCGAGACGCTGGTCGTACGGACACCAACCCTCGACATCGCCTACGAGGCCTCCGGCGCCGCCGGCGGCGTCCCCGTCATCCTGCTCCACGGCTTCCCCGACGACGTGCACGCCTACGACGAGGTGGTGCCGCCGCTGGCCAGCGCCGGCTACCGGGTCCTCGTCCCCTACCTGCGCGGGTATGGGCCCACGCGCTTCCTCGATTCCAACGCGCCGCGAATGGCCCAGCAGGCCGCGATCGGCCAGGACCTCCTCGACTTCATGGACGCCCTCCGCCTCGAGCGGGCGGCGCTCGCCGGCTACGACTGGGGCGGCCGGGCCGCCTGCATCACCGCCATCCTGGCGCCCCAGCGAGTGCGCGCCCTGGTCACCATCGGCGGCTACAACGTGCAGGACACGCTGGCGCCGCCGCGCCCGGGCCCGGCCGCGCAGGAGCGCGCGTACTGGTACCAGTGGTACTTCAACACCGAGCGCGGACGGCTCGGGCTCGAGGCCAATCGCCGTGAGATCTGCCGGCTTCTCTGGCGGGACTGGTCGCCCAGCTACCGCTTCGACGACGCGACGTTCGAGCGCACCGCCGCGTCGTTCGACAACCCCGACTTCGTGGACATCGTCATCCACTCCTACCGCCACCGCCACGGCAACGCCCCCAGCGACCCCCGCTTCGACGCCATCGAGCGCCGCCTGTCGACGCAACCGCCCATCACCGTCCCCACGATCATCCTGCACGGCGGAGACGACGGCGTCAGCCTCGCGCGCCGCTCCGACCGCGAGCGACAGCTCTTCCCGCCCGGCACCGCCATCCACGTCGTCCCCGGCGCCGGCCATTTCCTGCCGCGCGAGAAGCCCGGCGCCCCCGCCGTGGTGAGCGCCCTCCTCACCCTCCTGCGCCAATGATTCGCGTGAGCTCCGGTCGCGTCGGGGGGCGGGCGGCCCGCGTGGGTCGGGTTGCTCGGCCGCGAGGACCCGTCGGGGGCCCTGCCGCGCACTTCCGATGGCACGCCGTCGGAGCCGCGCTCGCTCCGGGGGTGGCTCGACGCGCCGCCGACGTTGCGACTGGCCACACCCCGACCCCCTCAGGGGGATGGGGGGCTCGCGCGAGCCACCTCCGGAGCGAGCCCCCGGCGACAGGCGAGCCATCGCGGCGCGGCAGGGCCCCCGACGGGTCCTCGCGGCCGAGCAACCCGACCCACGCGGGCCGCCCGCCCCACGACGCCACCGAAGCTCACGAGAGCCACTGAGAGGCGAGCATGCGGATCGAGATCATCTGCACCGGCGACGAGGTCCTGACCGGCAAGATCGTCAACACGAACTTCTCCTACATGAGCCAGAAGCTCGAGGACGTCGGCCTCTCGGTCCAGTGGGAGACCACCGTGGGCGACGATCGCGAGAACCTGCTCCGCGCCTTCAAGCTGGCCGGCGAGCGGGCCGACGCGGTGATCGTCAACGGCGGGTTGGGACCCACGGTGGACGACCTGTCCCAGGAGATCGCCGCCCAGGCCGCCGGCTGCGAGCTGGTGCTGTGCGAGGAGTGGCTCACCCGGATGGAGGACTTCTTCCGCCGCCGCAGCCGGATCATGCCGCCCAACAATCGCAAGCAGGCGATGCTGCCGAGCACGGCCGAGATGATCGACAACCCCGTCGGCACCGCCTGCGGCTTCGCGCTCGACATCGGCCGCGCCCGCTTCTTCTTCACGCCGGGAGTGCCGCGCGAGCTGCGCCGCATGCTGGAGGAGCAGATCGTTCCCCGGCTGCTCGCGCGCAGCGGTCTGCAGACCGCGATCTTCCTCAAGCGCTTCCACTCCTATGGCCTCGGCGAGTCGCACGTGGACTCGCTGCTGACCGGGGTCGACGCGCTGGTGCCCGACGGCAGCGTGAAGCTCGGCTTCCGCGCGCACTACCCGCAGCTGGAGACGAAGCTGACCGTGCGTGGCACCGACATGAACGACGTCCGCGCCAAGGTGGCCCCGGTCGAGCGCGAGGTGCGCAAGCGGCTGGGCAACTTCATCCTGGCCGAGGACGACCAGACGCTGGAGGGCGTCGTCCTGCAGGAGCTGGCCGGCCGCCGCGGCACCCTGGCCGTGGTGGAGTCGTTCACGAGCGGGCAGATCTCGGCGCGCATCGGCCATCTGCCCGGGGCCGAGACGGTGTTCCGCCGCGGCATCCTGGCCCGCGACCTCGCCGAGGTCTACGCCGCCGTCGGTCTCACCGGTGCCCCCGCGGCCGGCGAGCTGACCCGTGAGACCGCGGAGGCCGTGGCGGCGGCGGCCCGCAAGACGACGGGCGCCACCCACGCGCTGGCCGTGCTCATCGATCTCGACGAGGGCGCCGACCGCATCGAGTTCGGCGGCGCCATCTGCCTGGCCATCGCCACCGCGGACGGCGTGGCCTCGCGGCGTAGCCGCATCGTGGGGGGACGGGAGTGGGTGCGGCTGGGCGCCGTCGAAATGGGGCTGGACTGCCTGCGCCGGCATTTGCAAGGATTGCCTGTGGTCGAACGAATCGACTTCGAGAAAGCCTGAGGGCCTCGGACCGTACTCAAGAACGCGCTCGTCCTTCTGCTCACGGCTGCGGCCGGCTACGTGGACGCGGTCAGCTATCTGGCGCTCGGTCGCGTCTTCACCGCCAACATGACCGGGAACACCGTGCTCCTCGGCCTGTCCCTCGTGCAGCGCGACCTCGACGGCGCCGGCCGCTCGGCGCTGGCCCTGGGCGGTTTCCTGGTCGGCGGCGCGATCGGCGCCTGGATCGCCTACCTGGGGCCGCGCGAGGAGGGTTGGCCGCGCGGGGTCACGATCGCCCTCATCATCGAGTGCGTGTTCCTGGCCGCGCTCGCCAACGACCGATCGGAGCTGCTCGGCCTGCGGGTGGTGTTCGCGTCCATCGCCATGGGCATCCAGAGCGCGGCGGCTCGACGGCTCGACGTCTTCGGAGTGGCGACGACGTTCGTCACCGGTACCCTCACCAGCCTGGTCAGTCTCATCGCCCGCCACGGTGTCCTGCCGTCGGCGGCCGGCCACGGCAAGCGGTACCTGGCCGGCGTATGGATCGTCTACGTGGGAGGCGCGATGGCCGCCGGTGGGCTGATCCAATCCGCCGCCGACTTCGCCTGGCTCATCCCGGTGCTGCTCGTGGCCACGGTCGTGGCCATGGCCGCCGCCCGATTCTGGCGCGCCTAGCGGTGGGCTGGTAGAATAGGCCACTCCTCGAGGAGCGTTGCAACGGTCGCCGCCCGGCGACCGCCAGGCTCGAGGGGCTCGACACGGCAACGGCGCTCACGAACTTTTTTCTGGTACAGAAAGGAGCGCGTGATGAGCGCCAGCGCCAAGACCAAGGACGATTTCCACGTCGCCGACCTCCTGCTCGCCGAGTGGGGACGCAAGGAGATCGCCATCGCCGAGGGGGAGATGCCCGCCCTGATGGCGATCCGCGAGGAGTACGCCGCTACCCAGCCACTCAAGGGCGCCCGCATCGCCGGCTCGCTGCACATGACGATCCAGACCGCGGTGCTGATCGAGACGCTGAAGGCGCTGGGGGCCGAGGTTCGCTGGGCCTCCTGCAACATCTTCTCGACCCAGGACCACGCCGCCGCCGCCATCGCCGCCGGCGGCACGCCGGTGTTCGCCCGCAAGGGCGAGACGCTCGAGGAGTACTGGGAGTTCACCCACCGCATCTTCGAGTTCGGCGACCGCGGCCCCAACATGATCCTCGACGACGGCGGCGACGCCACCCTGCTCGTGCACCTGGGCCGCAAGGCGGAGAGCGACGCCTCCGTGCTCGCCAACCCGGCGAGCGAGGAGGAGACCTCACTGTTCGCCGCCATCAAGCAGAAGCTGGCCGCGCAGCCCGGCTGGTACTCGAAGATCGGCAAGGAGATCCGCGGCGTCACCGAGGAGACGACCACCGGCGTCCATCGCCTGTACCAGATGGCCAAGGACAAGCGTCTGCTGTTCCCGGCCATCAACGTCAACGACTCGGTCACGAAGTCGAAGTTCGACAACGTCTACGGCTGCCGCGAGTCGCTGGTCGACGGCATCAAGCGCGCCACCGACGTGATGATCGCCGGCAAGGTCGCCGTCGTCGCCGGGTACGGCGAGGTGGGCAAGGGGTGTGCCCAGGCCCTGCGCGGCCTCCAGGCCCAGGTGTGGGTGACGGAGATCGATCCGATCTGCGCCCTGCAGGCGGCGATGGAGGGCTACCGGGTGGTCACGATGGACGACGCCGCCGACAAGGCGGACATCTTCGTGACCGCGACCGGCAACTTCAAGGTGATCACCCACGAGCACATGAAGCGGATGAAGAACAACGCGATCGTGTGCAACATCGGCCACTTCGACAACGAGATCGACGTGGCCGCGCTGCGCCAGTACAAGTGGGAGAACATCAAGCCGCAGGTCGACCACATCATCTTCCCCGACGGCAAGCGCATCATCCTGCTCGCCGAGGGGCGGCTCGTGAACCTGGGCTGCGCCACCGGCCACCCGAGCTACGTGATGAGCTCCTCCTTCGCCAACCAGGTGCTGGCCCAGATCGAGCTGTTCACGCGGACGGCGCAGTACCCGATCGGCGTCTACATCCTGCCCAAGCAGCTCGACGAGAAGGTCGCCCGCCTGCAGCTCAGCAAGCTGGCCGCCACGCTCACGGAGCTGACCGACGAGCAGGCGAAGTACATCGGCGTCGCCAAGACCGGCCCCTACAAGCCCGACCACTACCGGTATTAGGAAGTAGGAGCATGGGGGGCCTCGACCGGGCCCCCCATGCCTCCTGAGCTTGGTGGTACCCTGCGGCCGGGAGGTCGCACATGCGGACGCAGGCCGAGAAGGGCGCGGCGTTCCGGCGGCTGCACGAGCGCCCGGGCGCCTTCATCATTCCCAACCCGTGGGACGCCGGTACGGCGCGCATCCTCGCCTCGCTCGGCTTCGAGGCGCTGGCGACCACGAGCCTGGGGTTGGCCAACAGCCTCGGACGTCCCGACGGAGCCGGCGTCGTCAGCCGTGACGAGGTGCTCGAGAACTGTCGCGTGATCGCGGCGGCGACGGACCTGCCGGTCAACGCCGATCTCGAGAACGGCTACGCGGACGAGCCGAAGGCGGCGGCCGAGATGATCCGGCTGGGCGCCGAGACCGGCATCGTCGGCGGTTCGATCGAGGACACCACCGGCGAGCCGGACAAGCCCATCTACGACTTCAACCTCGCGGTCGAGCGGGTGCAGGCCGCGGTCGAGGTCGCGCGGGCGCTGCCGGTGCCGTTCGTGCTCACGGCCCGCGCCGATGGTCTCCTGCACGGCCGCCCCGACCTCGACGACGCCATCCGACGGCTGCAGGCCTTCGAGAAGGCGG
Source organism: uncultured Candidatus Rokubacteria bacterium (assembly GCA_963827505.1). Classification (GTDB taxonomy): domain Bacteria; phylum Methylomirabilota; class Methylomirabilia; order Rokubacteriales; family CSP1-6; genus AR5. The sequence continues at coordinate 217,132 of CAWHBD010000004.1, forward strand.
GCGCCGACGTCCTCTACGCCCCCGGCGTGCGGGACCTGACCACCATCCGGACGGTCGCCTCGTCGGTCGGCAAGCCGCTCAACGTGGTGATGAGCGCGGCGGATCCGGCCCTCACCCTGGCCCAGCTGGCCGAGGCCGGCGTCAAGCGCATCAGCGTCGGCGGCGCCCTGTCCCGGCTGGCCCTGGCCGCCTTCATCAAGGGGGCGCGGGAGATGAAGGACCAGGGCGCGTTCACCTGGGTGCGCGACACGGTGCCGAGCCGGGACCTGAAGGGCATGTGGAGGAGCGGGACATGACGATCGCCGTGAAGCCGCTCGCCGCGGGCTTCGCCGCCAGCATCGGCGGCGTGGACATCACGCGGCCGCTGGACGGCGCGACGTGGGCGGAGATTCGTGCCGCCTTCGACGAGCATTCGGTGCTCGTCTTCCACGGCGCGGCGCTGGACGACGAGGCTCAGATCGCTTTCAGCCGCCGGTTCGGCCCGCTGGAGGTCACGCGCAGCATGAACCCGGCGGCCGGCACGCCCTTCGCGCGCCAGTCGAACCTCGACATCAAGACGGGCGAGGTCATCCCGGCCGAGGACCGGCGGATGATCTACCAGCTCGCCAAGCTGCACTGGACGTTTGCTTCTACTGCCGCGCTCTCGGCCGGCGACGCAAGTACCGGCCGCACCTGAGCGAAACTCGTCTCGACCTCCAGCGTGTCGCCGCGCACCACGACCCGGTCGACCGTGTCCCGCAGAAGCTGCTGCCGTCCCGCCCGGTCCAGCTTGTCGATGCCACGGCGGGCCTTGGCGCACCACGCGGCGACGGCCGCGAGCTGCAGCTCCTGGGCTCCCTCTTGCGCGGCGAGCTTCTCGGCCTCCCGCAGGCGAGTCTCCAGTCCCCGCCGCTCGGCCATCATCTCGTCCATCTTCCCGCGTACCGCGTCTGGGGCCGCCTTGTCCTCGGCCATGTACAAGTCCAGCAGCCGGCGCTCCCGGCGCTGCACGTCCGCGAGCTGCCGCTTGACGTGATCGACCGCGCTGCGGACCACGGCGTCCTGGGCGCCCTGTCGGGCCGCTCGGTGTTCAACGTCCTGACGCAGGGCATCAGGGTGGCGGATGACGTTCACGATGGCGCCCCAGACTTGGCCCTCGACCGAGTCGGCCTGGAGCTGGGGGGCGGTGCAGTGGTGGACGCCGGAGCGATGGTTGTTGCACCGGTAGGTCAGCTTGCCCTTCGACACCGCCCCTGAGTACCTGGAGCTGCAGACGCCGCAGCGCAGCAGGCCACGCAGCAGGTACACGCGATTGGTCGAGCGACGGCCGACGACGACCTCGCGGTTCCTGGTGAGCTGGCGCTGCACCCGGGCGAAGACCTCGGGGGCAACGATGGCCGGCAGCGTGAACGAGATCCACTCGGCCTCGGGCTTGGCGTGATCGACACGCCGCCCGTCTGTCTGCTTCGTCCAGCCGCGCTTGTTGAAGTGCCCCTCCCCGATGTACGCCCGGCACTTGAGGATGTAGCCAACTGACGAGATCGCCCATGGGGAACCCCGCCGCGTAGTCACTCCTTGGCGCCGCAGCTCCAGCATGATCGACCGCACGCTCCGGCCTTGTTCGACCCAGTCGAAGATCTGCCGCACGACGGCCGCCTCGCCCTCGTGGACGACGATCTTGTGCGCGGCCTTGTCCAGGGAGTAGCCGTAGGGAGCTTGGCGAGGGGCGGTGGCCAAGTCGCGCCATCTCGATCCGTCCTCGCGTCGTGCGCTCGCGGATCTTCTCCCGCTCGTACTCCGCGAACGCCCCCCGGATGTTGAAGAAGAGCTTGCCGTCAGGCGTGTTCGCCTTCTCCATGGAGACGAACTCAAGAGCGACGCCACCCGCCTCGATCTCGTCCGCGATCACGCACTGGACACTCAGGCGCCGCGCCAGTCGGTCGGGATCGAAGGCGAGGACGACATCGACAGCCTGAGAACGGACAGCCGCGCGGAGCTGGGTCAGCGCCGGGCGGTTGGAGTTTTCACCGGAGTACCCGTCGTCTACGAACTCGCACCGGGGCGGGATCTGGTAGCCCTTCTTCGCTGCGAGTGCCCGTAGCTCGCGGATCTGGGACGGGATGGAGAACTTGTCGGCCTGTTCGTCCGTGCTGACTCGGACGTAGAGGGCGGCGCGCTTCATGCCGCCGCTGCTTCGAGCAGCAGCGCGAGTGCGGCCTGCCGGCGCGCGATGTCGGGCTCGGTCCAGATGAGTACCACGGTCAACGGCCTCGGCCCTTGAGGAACGCATCCAGCGCGCGCTCTACGAGTACCTGGACGGTGACCTCGTCGTCGATGGCTCGGTGGTGGACCCGCTTGTGTAGCTCGGGCTTCAGGCGCACGGTCAACTTGACGCGTTCCTCGGTTGCCATGGTCGGCCCCTCCTGGAGCAGGATCATCACTCAGATGGCGGCTTGCCGTCAAGACGGCAGGAGGAACCGGAACTCCGGCGGCGAGGCCCTGCTGCAGCTCGTCGGCGCGAGCGCGCAGGGTATGGACATCGTGAGGCGCGGACCTACGTACGGACGAAGTTGGTCATCACCAAGGGCTCCTTCCTTGCGCCGTGCGCGAGCTGCTCGCCCGCGCCCTCCCGGCGCCATGCATCGGCACCACCAGTCGTGAGCGTTGCCAACGCCCCCTCCCCGGTCGCGGCCTGCTTGCCGCTCAAGGGTGCCACCGGCCGGGCCGCGAGGGCCGAGCGGAAAACGTGGAATGCAGGAACCTCGCCGCGCGTTACGCGTATTGGCGTGCAGTTCCGCGAGCTGCCGCGCGGTACTGCCTCGATCTTCGACAGAGCGTCAGCAGCGTGCCGCCTGCGTGGGCACCCCGATGGGGTCTAGTGCGCACGACCGGCGAATGACGGGGTTGCACGCCGGTCCAGCATCTGGTGCAAGGCTTGCTGTAGCGTTCTCTCACCTGCCGTAGCCCAGTGCGCCGAGTCCGACCTTGCACTTGCACCCGTCGTCTGCCGCCGAGCCCGGCTCGGCATGTCTTCTACCCATGCCCAGAGAGGTGATCGGCCAGATGGACTTCAGGCGCCCCGCGAGGCTCACAGTCGAAGAGCTGGCCCAGGTTGCCGGCATCCCCCTGACGAGGGCACGGCGCTGGATCAGGTAGATGAACGCCGAGCCCCGACGCTCCGCCGCCCACCTTGCTGCGCGTCCTGCCCGAGAGCATCCCCGACGAGCTGAAGGCCCGTGACCAGTGGGTCTGCTGGCGTGAGGAGCCCCGGCTGAACGATGACGGCACGCCGTCCCTGGGCAACGACGGTGTACCGAAGCTGACCAAGCCCCCGCGTGACCCACGCACAGGCCGGCACGCTGAGGTGGACGAGCCGGCGACGTGGGTGAGCTACACCGAGGCCCTCGCGGCGTACGAGCGGAGCGAGTACGACGGCATCGGGTACGTCATGACGGCCGAGGACCCGTACATCGGCGTCGATCTCGATCACTGCCGGGACCCCGAGACTGGAGCCATCGAGCCGTGGGCCAAGCGCATCGTGGAGCGGCTGCTCCGGTCCTACACCGAGGTCTCCCCCTCGGGTGCGGGCCTGCGGGTCTTCCTGCGCGGCACGCTGCCGGTCACCGGATGCAACAAGAAGGGCCAGGGGGAAGACGGGCGGGGCGGGATCGAGTTGTACGGGGCGGGCCGGTACCTCACCGTCACCGGGCACCACCTCCCGGGCACGCCCGCGAGTATCGAGGCCCGCGACGCAGAGATCAACTCGCTGTACGCGGAGGTCTTCGGCCCGAGCGAGACACCGCCGCTGCCGATGTTGCCAGCGCAGAGACGCGTCGAACTGGGCGACGAGGAGCTGCTACGGAAGGCGCGCGCCGCGAACGCGAAGTTCACGGCGCTGTTAGATCACGGCGACACCAGCATGTACGGCGACGACGCCTCCGCTGCGGATCTCGCGCTGTGCGGGATGCTCGCGTACTGGTCCACGCGCGACGCCGGCCAGATGGACCGGCTGTTCCGGCGCTCGGGGCTGATGCGGGCGAAGTGGGACGAGAAGCACGCAGCCGATGGCAGCACATACGGCGAGCTGACGGTCAGGCGGGCCATCTCTGGCTGCACGCGGATCTACGAGCTGACCAAGACACCGACCAGGACCCACACCATGCGGGAGGTGTTGATGACACAGACGAGTGCGCCATCGGCGCGCGAGGTGCAGAACTTTCCGACGCTGACTGTGATGAGCGGGGGCTTGCGCGGACTCTGGGTGATCGGCGGTGCGCCGAAGTCAGGCAAGAGTACGTTGGCCACGAACATTGTGGCGAACGTCGCCTGCGAGGAGCTGCCGGTCCTCTACCTCGATCTGGAGAACGACACCGGCTCTGAGACGCGTGTGATAGGTGAGCGTATCGAGAGCGCCTACGGCAGCGACGCCCCCGCGCTGGACCACCTCTACGGCTTCCGTCGCCTCGCGGACCTGGAGGCAGAGGCCGCGCAGCGTCCGGGCGCGCTGATCGTCATCGACCATCTGCAGCTCCTGGCGCGCGGCGAGAACGCCAAGACCGCGACCGACGCCGTGATCCACCGGTTCGTTGACTGGGTCGGGCAGGGGTTCACGGTCCTGGCGCTGTCTCAGGTGAGCCGCGCGAGCTATGGGCGCCGGCCGATGATGTCGGACTTCAAGGAGAGCGGCGGCATTGAAGCGGCAGCGGCAGCGGCGATGTTCGTCTGGAGACCCTCCGAGCGGGTGCCGTCGCGAGTGACGGTTGTCGGGCTGCGCCACTCTGCGTTGCCGCCCTACGAGCTGGAGATGATGCGGCAGAACTGGAAGCTCATCGAGGGGCAGAGGCTGGCGCTGAGCAGCCGGGCTCGACTGTCGTCCGAGCCGCAGGCCCCGAAGTTGACCCCCGTGCAGCAGGCAGTCGCCAAGCTGGGCGGGGCCGCCACGACCGCCGAGATCCTGCGCGAGCTGCGGCTGCACAAGCGCCGGAAGACGGGCGAGCGCCGGCTGCAGGACGCCGTCGCGAGCGGCGAAATCGTGCGGGTCGGCAAGGGGGCGTACGCGATTCGAGCCATCCCTCAAAACATCCCTCGAACATCCCTCACGGGTGAGGGATAGAGTGAGGGATCGTGGATCAGGGCCATCTACGCGTGAATGCTGGCGATTCTGGCTCATGACATGCCACTCGGAGGCAACGGGGTGATCCCCTAGATAGACCAACTACTGAGGGAATCAGGAGTCTGTCTGGAACGAAGTCTGGTCGAGTAGTCGGTCGGATGGCTCCTCCCTCCCGTGTTCATCCCCTGGCTCTGCTGCTTGACTGAGGAGGAGCAGGCGTGAGGGACGCGAGGAGGCTGGTGACTCATGACTGTCGCGCCTGAGACAGTCACCAGAACCCCAACGCCGCCTCTGGCCATCCGGCTCGGGACGCAGCCGCAACGACGTGCGGGCACCACCTCAGCGCGCCTTCGTGCGACGCTCCTCCGCATCCAGGTACCGGGTCAGTGCCTCCTGGGTCACCGCGTTCAGCGACTTGCCGCTCGCCCCACAGAACTTCTTCAGCCGCATCGCCAGCTCGGCTGGGAGACGCAGCCCGAGCTGGGCGTAGAGGCGGATCTCGGGCTCCTCGGGCGCGCGCTTGGCCATCAGGCGCCGACCTCGACGGTGTCAACAACCAGTTCGTTCGTGACGGGCTCGGCCGGCCTCGCGGCACCCGCGTTCTGGGCGGGTCCCAGAGGTCGACGCGGGGAGGGGTTGTTGACGGCCCGGCTGACAGGAAGGGGTGAGTCCGAGCCTCCGGGCTACCGCTCGCAGCGACAGGCCGCTGGCCACCAGCTCGCGCGCCTCCTCGGCGTCGAACTGGTGCTGGCGGGGGCGACCGAGGCGACGGCTCTGCGCCTTGGCGCGTCGCAGCCCGGCCATCACTCGGTCGCGGATGAGGTCGCGCTCAAACTCGCTGATCGCGGCCAGCACGTTGAACAGGAGCTGCCCGGCGGGCGTCGTGGTGTCGATGGCCTGATCGAGCGCCACGAGGTCAACGCGGAGCGCCTCCAGCTCGGCTGCGAGCGTCACGAGGTGGCGGGTAGAGCGGGCGACGCGGTCCAGCTTCACGCAGACGACAACGTCGATCCTGCGGGCTCTGGCGGCCCGTAGCAGGGCATCCAGAGCGGGGCGCTGCTCCTTCGAACCCGAGATGCCCGCGTCCACGTACTCAGCGGCCTGCCACCCACGAGCTGAGGCGAAGGCACGCAGGGCCTGGAGCTGGTTCTCGGCGGTCTGCTCGTGGGTGCTGACTAGGGCGTAGAGCGCGGCGCGCTTCATCGTGGCCTCCAGGTCTGGTACAAGTAGTGCAAGCAAGTAGTACATCATCATCTACCCGCAGTCAACCACGACCCTCACGACCTCGAAGGAGATCTATCCGCATGTCCTGCCCGTCCTGCTCGCACATCCACACCAACGTCTACACGGCTGTCGCTTGCTACTTCGGCCTGCGGCTGGCCGCCGTCACGCCCCAGCAACCGACCGTCGTCACGCCGGCATCGCCGCTGCCGCGCAGGAGCTGGGAGTCGGCGGCCGCATACGCGCAGCGGGTCGAGCGCTGGCACGTCGAGCGCGCCGTGTCCCACAGCCTCTTGGGCGTGAAGGAGGAGGGGGGCGGTAGGGTAGTAGCGGGTGCCCCTGTCGCGCCCTCATCTGACCCTGCACGATCAGGCACTTCCACTACGGTTCTCCCTGACGCGTCAGTGCTGCAGATCTCATCTGGCCGCGCCGGACGCAGTGGTCGTCCACGCGTGCCGCGCGTCGAGCAGCAGCGCAAGGCACGCGAGCATGCCCGTGCCTACCGCCAACGACAACACGCCGTGCAGCTCGCGGCCGGCGACGCGCAGCTCGCGGCTCTGGGGCGGATGCCGAGCGCGTGAGCCGGGGGTCGGTCCCCAAAAAAAGGCGGGCGCGGGGCCTGCGTTGGATCGAGTTCCGGGGGCGTACGCAGTTCTTGGAGTCGTTGGTCTCGATGGTGCTTGTTGACGTTGAGGATCGAGCTATGCTCGTCCTCTATGACCGACGCCGACTTCCCGCCCTGGGACAACGATCCGCTCTCGCAGTTCCTCTCGAAGGCGCAGTGGAACGAGCGCGCGTCGGCAGTCAACCTCCCTGACATCTGGGCGGTCCTCAGGCGCAGCTTCGGTGTCCTTGACAGCGTGATGGCCATGATCGAGAAGGACAACGATCCCGCCTTGCTCCCGACTCGGTTCCTCATGGTACGCGCTCGGGGAGCGTGGCTGGCCGCCGTACGGCTGGGGATGAGCGCGGAGGTCGTGGAGATCTACCCGCTCGTCCGCGCCGTCATCGAGAACGCGTGGTACGCGCTCCACATCGCCAAGGACCCGGCGAAGCGCGCCGAGACGTGGCTTCGACGTCGTGAGGACGATGCCGCGATGGCGCGCTGCAAGGCGGAGTTCACGGTGGGCAACGTCAGACGGACGCACGCATCCCTTGACGCGCCGGCCGCAACAGCCATGCAGGCGCTCTACGACCGCACGATCGAACTGGGCGGCCACCCGAACGAACTGGGAGTGCTGGGCGCGATGAGCAGGACGACTACCGAGGACACCTACACGTTCCAGGTGGCCTTCTTCGCCGCAGGGGCGCTAGGCTGAGTTCTTGGCCCCCGCGATAGAGCACGTCGAGGGCCATGTAGATCAGCGGCGTCGCGATTAGTGCTCGGATGTGCGCTGAGAACTGTGCCCGCCACTCACCGTCGGCGATGTGACTCAACGCCAGCCGGTAGCCCCAAGCGTGAGGTTACCTTTCCCGCGGCGACCCCGCGATTATGGACGTGAGGGCGCATCTCACTCCGCAGATAGCCTTCGGGGATAGCGACAGCGAAGGCAGGCCAAGGTTCGTCATCAGGAGCCTGGAGGGCGTGGGTCGAGCGTCGCGATGGTCCGGGACGGGTTCACGTTCGTTGCGGGTCGATTCACGCTCGTCAGGCGGTCGTATCATCTCGAAGGTGCCCCAGTCAGTAATTACCAGAGTTTTTCGAATCGTCTGCCCAAGCTTGATGTACTCGTAGACGCCTTCCGCACGGATGTTGGTCGGCGGTCGCTCGTCGCCTTGCTCGTTCCCTGTTACCACTACACCCATGATGAAGGCCCCGCCCGGCATCTTTGGACCATGAATTCGCAAGAGGTTTGAAGCGGCGGCGCTCTGCACGTCGCCGTCGTTTTTCAGAGAAGCAGAGTCGATCACGCATTTGCCGAACCCGTCGTTCTTCACCGAAAACATATCAATACCCATGCCCCTTGTCTCTGGGTCTAAGGATTCGGCGGGAATACCAGCCCTGTAGTCTTCGATGTTGGTCGCAAACTGGATCCTAATATGGACGTATTCGATCGGTTCGTGAGACCTCACTGTAACGGTGTGACTGAAACAGTTGTATGGGTTGGTTGATGGCCAGGTTTTAATATCCGCGGATACGTTCGGGCCGGGTAGAGCCGCCAAGTACCACTGACTGACCCACGGCCCCGCGAGCACCCCCAGAAGGAATCCGATCGCTAACTCTCCGACGAATGCCCATACTCTCCGAGCCGTGACTCCAGGTTCACGCTTCCGCCTCAACTTTTTCGTCACAAGATCGCCCCCCACGCCGCCCGCTGCACCGCCCGCCACGGCGTCGGCTCCCAGGCCGAGCCGCCGACGATGGAGTGCGCGATGCCGACCGGGTAGTAGTTCGCGCGCCGGTCGCGCGCCGCGTACGCCGTGAGCTGCATGTCCCAACCCTGGTGCGTCATGCCGCCGAAGCCCCGCCTCATCCAACCCGGGCGGCCCGCCCCGCACCACGCGCCGGAGTTCGAGATGCCGTGCTATCGTCCTTGGCGGAGCGGATGCGTCCCGCGCGCACCGATGGAGGAGCGGCCATGCCCCTGCGCCTGAAGATCCTCGCCTCGCCTGCGTCATCCTGCTCGCCTTCGCCATCACCGCGGCGCTGTCGGCCCACCTCATCCGGCACGTCATCGGCGAGCTGTCGGCCATCGTCGACTACCACATCGAGCTCAGCTCGCTGATCTCCGAGATCGACGTCCTGACCTCCGAGTTTGAGCTGAACCTTCGCCGGCTCATCGAGAACTCCTACCGGCCCGAGGAGATCGAGGCCAGCAAGGCTCGCCATCGCGAGGTCGCCGGGCGGCTGCCCCAGATCGTCGACTCCGCCCACAAGCTGGTGGCCCAGGCCATCGACGACGAGCGCAACGACCTGTCCGACCGCGTGCGGCTGGCCCGCCTCGATGGCACGCTGAAGCTCATCAGCCGGCAGATCCCGCCGTTCGTGGCGCTCGGGGGCGAGGTGCTGGCGGCCCTAGAGGCCGGCCGGCGCGACGACGCCCGGATCGGGCCAAGGGGTTTCACGTCTTCGAGCAGCTCTTCGGGCCCGACCTCGCCGAGGCGCGCCGGGCCATCGCCCTGCTCACCAAGGACTCCACGATCGAGACGCAAGGCGAGGAGAGTCACGTCCTCTGGCTCAACGGCGTGCTGTTCGTGGTGGCGGCGATCTTCGGGCTCGCCCTGTTCGCGCTGCTGGCCCAGCGCCTCCAGCAGGCCCTCATGCGCCTGCTGGAGGGCACGCGCTCGGTCGAGGCCGGACAGCTCCTCGTCGAGCTTCCGGTCACCTCGCGCGACGAGATCGGCCAGCTGACCACGGGGTTCAACCGGATGATCGGGGAGCTGCGCAACAAGGCGCGGATCCAGGACACGTTCGGCAAGTACCTCGACCCGCGCATCGTCGCCAACCTGCTTGGCGCCAACTCCGGCAACCCCGAGGCCGCGGAGCGCCGCGTCGTCACGATCTTCTTCTCGGACATCAAGGGCTTCAGCGGCCTGAGCGAGCAGCTGACCGCCGACGTCATGGTCCGGCTGCTGAACGGCTACTTCAGCGCCGTCACCCGGATCATCCGCGAGCAGAACGGCGTGGTGGACAAGTTCATCGGGGACGCGGTGATGGCCTTTTGGGCGCCCCCGTTTTCCCCGGGCGACCAGCACGCGCCCCAGGCCTGCCTGGCCGCCCTCGCCCAGCAGGCGGCGCTGCCCGAGTTCCGCCGCCAGCTGTCCGACCTCACGGGCCTACGCCGCAACGTGCCCGACTTCCAGGTGCGCATGGGGCTGGCGACCGGCGAGGTGGTCATGGGCAGCATGGGTTCCGACACGACCAAGACCTACACCGTGATCGGCGACACGGTGAACGTCGCCTCCCGCCTGGAGGGCGTCAACAAGGCCTACGGCACCCGGATCATCGCCGCCGAGGACACGCTGCGGCTGGCCCAACACGCCGTCGAGGCGCGGGAGCTGGACCTGGTGATCGTCGCCGGCAAGACCGAGCCGATCCGCGTCTTCGAGCTGCTGGCCCCGGCCGGCCAGCTGAAGCCCGAGGTGGCCGAGCTGCGCCACGTGTTCGCGGAGGGCCTGGAGGCGTACCGCGGCACGAAGTGGGACATCGCCGAGCAGAAGTTCCGGGAGTGCCTGACGCTCTGCCCCGACGACGGCCCGTCCCGTGCGTTCATCGAGCGTGTGGCGACGCTGCGCAGCCACCCGCCGGCCGGCGACTGGAACGGCGTCTGGATGGCCAACAAGTAGCGCCGGAGCGCGGGCCGCCGTCACCGGCTTGACTGTGACCAAGCCAAGGGCCAGTAACGTTCGCCTGACCGTTATTGTCTTCATTCAACACCGTGCCTTGTGTTGGTTGAGATTAAACCATCGCGGCATCGAGGAGTTCAAGCGCGGGGGAGCCAGGTGCCCCCGGCCCCGCCGCCGAAGCGGGGGCATACGTCCTTGGTCCTACGGATCCGCGTCCAACGTCCAATTGCCCCGAGGTTCGGAAAGCGAGCAACGTCGGCGGCGTGCAACTCAACCCCGAGGCTCGTCATCTTCGGTGCTCATTACGGCGAAGGTGAGCACCAAAGCTTCGCCTATGCGATGTTCTTCATGACGGACTCGGCGTTGACCTTTCATGAGAGCCGCGCCCGTTTCGAGCTTGGCGTGGGCCCGAAGATCGTGGTCGTGGACGCCGGCACGGCCCGGAACCTCACTACGACGACCGGCCGCGATGATGTCTCCGCGTTTGTCTTCGGCAAGAAGGGGTTGATGGCGGGCGTCGGCCTGCAGGGCTCGAAGATCACACGCGTGGGTCGGTGACGTCCACCGCACGGGAGACGAGCCATGGCGTGGACCATTCTTGTTGTGGCCGGGTTGTTCGAGGTGGGCTGGGCCATCGGCTTGAAGTATACGGACGGCTTCTCCCGGTTGTGGCCAACCATCTGGACGGCGCTGGCCATGATCATCAGTCTCTGGCTGCTGGGTGTCGCCATGAAGTCGCTTCCGGTCGGCACCGCCTACAGCATCTGGGTGGGGGTGGGAGCCGTAGGCACTGTGATCCTGGGTATCGTGCTCCTCGAAGAGCCGGCCAATGCGTCCCGGCTCATCAGTGTCGCACTCATCGTGGCCGGCATCATCGGTCTCAAGCTTGCGACACCCGCATGAGATCCCGCCGCCCTGATGTCGGCCATGCGGCGGCGGATGTAGCGCACCCCTTCTTCGCGACGAGGACCCCCGATCATGCATAGGAACGCGCCGTCGAGACTCCAGCAGGATCACGTCGACCGCCGCCGCTTCCTGAGGCTCACGGGTACGGCTCTGGCCACGATGGTCCTCGGCGTTGTCCCCGCGGGCCGCGTCGCGTACGCGGTCGTACTCACGAAAGCCCAGCGTGACAAGCTGTCGCCGGACGAGGTCATCGCGCTGATGAAGAAAGGCAATGAGCGTTTTCGGCTCGGCCAGGAGTCACCGCACGACTACCTGGCCCAGCAGAAGGCCACCGCCAGCGGCCAATACCCAGCGGCAGCAATCCTGAGCTGTATCGATTCCCGGGCGCCCGCCGAGACCATCATGGATCTGGGGATCGGCAACTGCTTCAATGCGCGCGTGGCCGGCAACGTCGCCAACGACGACATCATCGGGAGCCTCGAGTTTGCCTGCAAGGTCGCCGGGGCGAAGGTGGCGCTCGTGATGGGGCACACGGCCTGTGGTGCGATCAAGGGCGCGATCGACAACGTCCAGCTCGGGCAACTCACCGGGCTGTTGGCCAAGATCCGCCCCGCCGTGGACGCGACCGAGTATCAGGGCGAGCGAACCGCCAAAAACTATGGGTTCGTCGATGCGGTCGCCCGGAAGAATGTCGTGCTGACGATGGCGGAGATCAGCCGGCGCAGCTCGGTGCTCGCCGACATGGAGCGCTCCGGGGCCGTGAAGATCGCCGGAGCGATGTACAACCTCGAAACAGGCCTGGTCGAATTCTTCCGGTGAAAGGTCCCCTCCTGAACCGTCACGGGTTCGTGTGCTCGCTCGCCGCCGGCCTGACCGGAGCGGTTATCGTCCTCCTCCTCGCGACGGCCGCCCATACCCACGAGATGCGGCCCGGCTACTCACAAGCTGTGAATGTCGCCGCCTTCAAGGCAAGTGCTGTCAGCGTTCCTGCACCGGCAATCAATACATCGGGCCGCGCGAGAGCCAGCTCCGCCGCTAACCCTGCCAATCGGTCTTGACGCCCTTCGGCGGATCGATACTGGAGCGACAGATTCTTACCTTCGATGTACCCCAACTCCTGTAGTCGTTCTTGTAATGCCCTCATCAAAGTGGTGTTCTCGTCGGGCGCCAGGGAGAGAAACCCGATCCGGGCGACCTTCACAACCTGCTGGGCCCCAGCGGCGAGCGGCGCGGCGAGGGCCCCAGCCAGCGAGGTCAGCAGGAAGCGGCGGCGGTCCATGCCGGGATGGTGGGGCCGACGCCGGTCAGGAGTCAACGTCGAGGATCAGGGGGGCGGCTGGTCCACTGCGCAGACCACAGCGCAGGCAACGGCTTCAGCAACTCCGGCCCGTGCCCGTCCCTCTGGTATGCTCACATTGCCTTCCTCGGGGCCTCCGACAGACGCATCAGGCGTCGGACCCTCCGGTATCTGGCTTTGCCCCATCCTCCTTACGCGCGCACCCCTGCGTCGGAGGGCAGAGACTATGACTCGGCAAGTGATCGCCAGCACCGAAATACGGGGAGGAAGTGACGGCGCCACGCTCGCGGAACGCATGAGCGCGCTCGTCAGAATACGACAGCCCTACGCCTACTGCATTCCATGTTTGGCTGTCGTCCTCAGGGCGTCGGAGAAACTGGTCCGCGATGCCGCACAGTTCGCCATTGTCCGGGATGGCCTCCGCATCGAACAACGGACTTGCCGTCAGTGTGGGCGTAGCGACGACGCGGTCACGCTCAAGCCACTGGAGTAAGATGCCGTAAGTTGCATCGTTGACGGGTCCGTCCCGCGATGGTGGGGCGGACGCCACCGGCCTTCAGGACTTGGATGTAGGTGAGGCGGCGTCGCCAAGCGCACGGCGCACGACCGCGACCAGCGCATGCGGATCGAAGGAGTCCGTGAAGTAGGCGGCGGCGCCGGCCGCCAGCCCTCGCTCCCGATGCTCGTCGTCTCGGTGAACGGCCGTCTTCAGGATCACCGGGATGTTCTTGGTCAGCGGGTCGTCCTTGAGCCGCTGCAGCACTTCGAAGCCATCCATGTCTGGCAGCGCGATGTCCATCACGATGGCGTCGGTGTGTGACCGCGCCAACTGCAGCGCATCGCGGCCTGTGGCGGTCTCGCGCACGTCGAAGCCTGCGGCGGAAAGCGGCCGCGTCATGGTGTACCGCGCATCAGGGCGATCATCCACTACCAACACGGTGTTCATGGACTTCCTCCCCCGCGCGGGTTATCGGAGGCCGCGAGCCTACACCAGTTCGGCCAGGGAGGGTAGAGGCTCCTGGTCGAGGATGAGCCGCCATCCCCCTCTCAGCACCAGTGCCGCCGCCAGCGCCAACCCCGCGTCATCCAGCGGTACCGCGAGAGCCGTCACCAGCACCGCGACGCCCGCCGTGAGGCCGAGCGCGAGGACCAGACGACGAGCCGGCGCCGAGGGCGACGCCGCAGGGACCTGAGGCGGGGGCCAAGCCGAGCGGGCCGAGCTTCACGGTCGGAGGCGGGCAGTTGCCGAGGTAGATCAGGCCCGCGCGGTCTCGATCTACTTCTTGCGACCGCGTGGGTCGACGGTGTCGGGGAGGCAGATGGCCGTGCCACGCGACTTGACCTCGCGCTGTTTCGCCTCGCACGAGGCGCGGTCGTCGAAACCAGCGAGTGGGACAAACTCCGACTGAATGGCAGCCCACAGCACCCACGCGCACGCGGCCGTCGCCGTGCCGACCGACGTGAGGGTGTCGGGCAGGCAGCGCAGGCTGAAGGTCTTGCCGATCATTCCGCCAATCGGCCGAGACAAAACCAGCTCGGCAACCCGCATCTCGTCTTGGCGGGCCTGTTCGCACGCCGCCTCGTCCGCGTAGCGGGCGAGCACCTCAGCCTTTCCGTCTTGGGTCTGCATCGCCCACAGCGCCCAGGCGGGATCGGCGGATGCCGTGCCGACCGACGCGAGGAGCAGCAGGACGACGGCCACGCCGCCTGCACCACGCCCGCCCAGATGCCCCAGGTCGGTGAGCAGGGTCATGCAGACGAGCCTACCTCATGGCGGCAGGCGTGCGCGAGGGGCTCGGCCGAAGCCGGTCACGTTCGTGCGCTACACTGGCCGGCAAGGAGGCCAACGTGAACTACGGTGATCTGCCGACAGAGGCGGTACTTGTACACGACCTCGACCCCGTCAGGTTTGGCGACGAGGTGCCCGGTCACGGGGAGTGCGTGTACTGCGGCGCCCAGGTGAGCCCGGAAACTACCGAGCCGGGCTGCGCCGCCTTCGCACGCTACCGGCGTTGGGAGCAGCGCGAGCTGGAGTGGGAGGCCGACCCGGAATGGGCGCCTACTGGCCCGTTCGGGCCGCAGCGCCGGGAGAGCTGACGGGCGTCATGAAGAGGGGGCTGAACGACGAAGGCCCGGGGGATCGCCCCCCGGGCTCCTGCTTCTGGCGACCGGACTCGTTCTACCCGCGTCGCCTGGGGTTCCCGGCCGGCACCACCAAGACCGAGGAGCCTGGAAATGTCCAGCTCGCCAACATGCTCTGGCACAGCGACAGCTCGTTCAAGGAGGTCCCGTCGCTGTGCTCGCTGCTCACGGGCCGCATCGTTCCGCCCGAGGGGGGCGCCACCGAGTTTGCCAGCGCGCGCTGCGCGTACCCCTCGCTGCCGGCCGTCGATGAAGGCCCGGGTGGACGGGCTCGTCGTCGTCCACGACTTCGCGTGGTCGCGCGACCAGGTCCGCCCGGGATTCTTCACGGACAAGGAGCGCGCCGAGTATCCACCGGTGCGCCACCCGCTCGTGCGCAGAAATCCGGTCAATGGGCGGCCGTCGCTCTTCCTCGGCGCTCACGCCTCGCACATCGAGGGGATGCCGATCGACGAGGGGCGGGCGCTGCTGCGGACGCTGCTGGATCACGTCACCCGGCGGGAGTTCTGCTACCGGCACGAGTGGACGGAGGGCGACCTGGTGATCTGGGACAACCGCTGTGTCCTGCACCGGGCCACGCCGTTCGACACCACGCGCTACAAACGCCTCATGCAACGGACGACCGTCGGCGGTGACCCCACCGATCCCGCGGTCCTGACGATTGGAGCTCGCTGATGCAGATCGTCGATGCCCAGGTCCACATCTGGTCGAGCGGCAAGCCCACGAATGCCACCCACCGCCAGGTCGAGCGCTTCACCAAGGACGACCTGCTGAAGGAGATGGACGAGGCCGGCGTCGACGGCGCAGTCATCCATCCGCCCGCGTCGTGGGATCCGAACTCCAACGAGCTGGCGGTGGAGGCGGCGCGCCAGCATCCGAATCGGCTGGCCATCCTCGGCAACTTCCCGCTCGACAGGCCGGAGAGCCGCGGGCTGGTCGACGGCTGGAAGAAGCGGCCGGGCATGCTCGGGCTGCGGTTCACGTTCCTGCAGCCGCACCAGAAGACATGGCCGACCGACGGCACCATCGACTGGCTGTGGCCGGCCGCCGAGCGCGCCGGCCTGCCGGTGGCCCTGCTCGCCGCCGGCTTCCTGCCGAAGCTCGCCGAGGTCGCCGAGCGCCACCCGGGGCTGAAGCTGATCATCGATCACCTCGGGCGGCCGTCGGGCACCAAGGACGATGCCGCGTGGGCGAGCCTGCCCGAGATGCTGGCCCTGGCCAAGTACCCGAACGTGGCGATCAAGGCCACCGGGGCGCCGAGCTACTCGAGCGCGCCCTACCCCTACCGCAACATCCACGACCACCTGAAGCGGATCTTCGACGCCTACGGGCCGGCACGGATGTTCTGGGGCACCGACATCACGCGCATGCCGTGCTCGTGGCGGCAGTGCGTGACCATGTTCACCGAGGAGCTGCCGTGGCTGTCCGGCCGCGACCGCGACCTCGTGATGGGCGAGGCCGTGTGCACCTGGATCGGGTGGAGCGCGCAAGGCATGAAGCAGGTCCTGATCGACGGCTACGGCGCGCCCGAGGAGGTTGCCCGCTGCGCCGATGTCCCTGACGTCGGCGCGCCGGGGGCGGGCGAGGTCGTGTTCGACGTCCTCATGTTTCCCATCAATCCGGCCGACATCTCGTTGTGCCGCGGCACCTACCGGCTGAAGCCGCCGCTGCCGGCCACGCCGGGGGCCGAGTGCGTGGGCCGCGTCGCCGCCGTCGGCGCCGGCGTCGGCCACGTCAAGCCGGGTGACCTCGTCATCAACCTGCAGCGTGAGAACTGGGCCCAGCGTCGGCGAGTCAAGGGCGACGACGTCATCCCGATCCCGTCCGGGATGGACCTGCGGCAGGCCGCGATGCTGCGCATCAACCCGCCGACGGCCCTGCTGATGCTGACCGACATCGTGGCCCTGAAGCCCGGCGACTGGGTGATCCAGAACGTCGCCAACTCTGCCGTCGGCCGGCTGGTGATTCGTCTCGCCGCCGCGCGCGGGGTGCGGACGATGAACGTGGTGCGACGCGACACGCTGTTCGCCGAGCTCAAGGCCCTGGGCGCCGACGCCTGCGTCGTCGACGGGCCGGACATGGCCGAGGCGGTGAAGGGGCAGACGGGTGGGGCGCCGGTGCGCCTCGGACTCGACGCGGTGTCGGGCAGGGCCACGGCGCGGCTCTCGACGTGCCTCGGCGACGGCGGCGTCGTCTGCACCTACGGCTCGATGAGCGGCGAGGACCCCGTGATGTTGCGCAGCACGCTGGCCAACGGCGGTCAGACGCTGGTCGGCTTCACCCTGGGCCGCGGGCTGGCCACCCGGTCGCTCGCGCAGGTGCGGGCGATGTACGCCGACCTCGGTCGCCAAGTCCTCGACGGGACCCTGACGGCGCCGGTCGAAAAGATCTACCCGATCGAGGACATCAAGGCCGCGCTGGCCCACGCCCAGCGTGGCGCCCGCACCGGGAAGATCCTCGTCCAGCCCTGAGCGGGCGGACGCCGCGGCCCGGCCGCGGCGTCCGCCCCGGCGACCGCTCAGCCGATCGCGATCGGGTGCCCCGGCGACCCGGTGGCGCCCTTCATGCGCAGCGGCGAGAACACGTACACGAACTCGTAGAGCTTGTCGCGGAGCACCTCGGTGAAGTCGAGGTTCTCGTGGTTGAAGATCCCGTGCTTGGTGATCAGCTCGTTGTGGACGACGAAGGCCAGGTCGGCGTTGGGGTTGGGGACGACCTCGGTGGCCCAGGTGTCGGCGCCGGTGACGGCGATGTCCTTGCCCACGAGCCAGCGCGCGACGTCGAGGCCGATGCCCGGCTCGCCCGAGTTGAACTTGGCGTTGTCCTTCATCCACAGGCTGCCCCAGCCGGTGTTGAAGAAGATCGCGTCACCCGGGGTGAAACTGGACTCGGCGATGCCCTGCTTGTTCAGGGCGGCCTGCACGTCGGCCACCGAGATCTCCTCGCCGGCGTTCAGCGTGCGGCCCTTGAGCCCGGCCACGTCGACCACGACCGCCCGCGTGAAGAACGGCTTCACGTGCTCGATGCCCAGCTTCTTCAGGCCGTAGGCGTCGGCCATCTCCGCCTCGGTGACCCCGTTGTAGTAGCGCATCTCGGTCATGTCGCCGTCCTTGCCCGTGATGCAGCCGATGTGGCCGAGGCCGTCGAACTGGGTCCCGATCTGGCCGATCTCGGCCGCCACGAACTCGTCGTGGTAGCAGAGCTTGTTCTTGCCGAACGGCCCGCCCGACGGCGTGCCGGGGATCCGCAGCGCCCACACCCGGGCGCCGAAGGCGGGGATGCCCGCCTCGTAGGGCCGGTCGAGGTTATAGACCTTCCCGGTCTTGATCAGGCGCGTGGCCGCCAGCACCTTGGCCGGCGTCATGTGGTTCGAGGCGCCGGCCTGGTCCTGGGCGCCCCACTTCGACGGCCACCAGCGGGGGCCGATCGGCGTCGCACCGGCCGCAGCCGGCGCCTGCGCCTGCGCGACCTGCACGCCGGCCGCGGCCCCGCCGACCGCCACACCCGCGGCCAGGCCGCTCTGCATGAATGTGCGGCGCGAGACGCCGGTCGTCGCCGGCGAGGCCGACGGCTCCGGCGTGTCACTCGTGGTGTCTACGGACTTCGTGCGCATGAACTGCTGGAGCCATCCCGATTGCATGTCGTCCTCCTCGCTGAGCATGGTGGTGATTGATCGACCCGCCGGCGACCGCGCAAGCGTCCGGGCGCCGCGGCGCCAATCTAGCAGCGTCGGCGCGCCCGCCGCGCAGGAAGAAGTCGTCGCGGCCGCGGTCAGGGCGGCAGGCGCCAGACGGCGGTGGCCGCGTCGCGGTGGAGCAGTCGGGCGCCGCCGGCGGCCTCGAGCGCCGCGTGCTGGGTTGGCCACCGGGGCGAGCGGCCGGGATGGGGCAGGTGGAGGACGACGACCACGCCGACGCCGGCCCCCGCGATGTTCGCGCGGAAGGTGACGGGGTCGACGGTGAGGTCGCCGGGCTCCATCGCGCCGCCGACGGGACGCGTGGCGAGACGGCCGTCGGCGTCGAGGCGGACGGGCACCAGGTGGTGGCCGGCGCCGAGCGTCGGGTAGACCCACTGGTCGCCGAACACCGCTACCCGCGTGCCGGGCGGCTGCCGGTCCAGCGTGGCCACGACGGCGCCGTAGAGCGGCTCGCGGGCGAACGCGCCGGAGGTCGCGGCGGCCTTGCTGGCGTGGCCGGCGGCGAGCAGCCCGGCCGCGAGCGCGGCGACGGCCGCGGCGGCCAGCGCGCGACCGCGCGGCGTCGCCGGCCCGAGCGGCCCGGGCCAAACCCGGGCGAGCGGCCGCGCGGCCACCGCCAGCGCGAGCACGACGATCGGCCCGACGCCGGAGGTCAGCAGCACGACGCCGACCACGACGGCGACCGGGATCGGGCCACGCCGGCCGGGCCCCAGTCGATCGAGCAGGAAGCCGAGAGCGATCCAGCCGAGGATGGGCACCAGCGCCACGTACCGCATGCTGTCCCAGTGCACGAAGCCGGAGCGGAACGTCATCGCGTTGCCGGCCGAGTACGGCGCCACCGGCAGCAGGCCGAGGACGACGCCGGTCAGCGCGAGCGCGCCGCCGGCGAGGTAGCGACCGCCCCGCGACAGCGCCCGGCCCCGCCACCCTAGCCAGACCGCGAGGCCGGTCAGGCCCACCGCGGCGAGGGTCGCGTGGGCGCGCGGCCAGTCCGCGTACACGACCGCGGCGTCGGCCAGCGCCCGCCGGAGGCCGTAGTGCCGCGCGTACTCGAGAAGCGTCGTCTCCGAAAACGACACGCCGGGCCAGACCAGGAACGCCGCCGGGTACACGGGGTTGCCGGTGTGGACGAGGTTGCGCGCGTACCAGTAGCCGGCGGTGGCCAGCCACGTGGTCCCGAGCGCCAGCGCGACCACCGCGGCCGTGCGCACTCGGGCGGCCGGCTGGGCGCGCGCCCGCAGCGCCAGCAAGACGGCGACGACGAGCGCGGCCGGTGCCGCGCTCACCTTCACGCCGACCGCGAGGCCGCTCAGCGCGCCGGCGTACCAGGCATCGGCGCCCACGGCGCGCGGCCCCTCCGCCTCGCGCGGCACCGCGAAGGCGAGGGCGCCGAGCAGCGCCGCCGCCTGAGCGAGGTCGGCATCGGAGAAGCTCGACGCCATGACGCCGACGCGGGGCGAGGTGAGCAGGAGCGCGGCCGGCACCGTCCACGCGCCCGGCCGGCAGCCGGCCCGCGCCAGCAGCGCCGCCGCGCCGGCCACCACGAGCCCCGCGTAGAGCGGACCGGTGAGGCTCACCCAGGCCAGCGCGTCGCCGCGCGAGTTCGGCCACGGTGCCATGAGCCACGTCGCCACGACGCCCGCCGACATCGGGTACCACGCCTGCATCGTGAACGCCTGGACCGGCGTCGGCGCCGCGAGCGCGTGCTGGCCCAGCCACAGGGCGGGATAGACCATGTGGTAGGTGTAGTCGTCCCAGATCCACAGCCGGGTGCCGTGCGCCACGTGGGGCCACGCCCATGCGACGCCGGCCGCAAGGGCTCCGAGCGTGGCGAAGACGCCGACCGCCGAGCGCGGCGCCGCCGGCGCGTCCGGCGCCGCGGCCGGTGACCGTCGGGCGAGGGCCAGCGCCGCGGCAAAGCCGACGACGACCGGGACGGCGAGGCCGACGACGGTGAGGTGGCCGGCGAGCCCGGCGGCGAGGACGGCGGAGTGGGCGACGACGAGGTAGCCGGCCAGGCCGGCCAGGGCCGGCGGCATCGCCCGCGGGCCGGCGCCGGCGGCCACGGCCAGCGCGGCGGCGGCGGCCGCAGCACCGCCGTTGAGCAGCAGCCAGGCGATCAGACGGCGGCCACCGCCGGTGCCACCTTCTCGGCGAAGAGCCGCATCGACCGCAGCGTCAGGTCCGTCGCGAGCCCCGGCAGCGCCATCAGCAGCAGCACGCGCTGGTAGCCGGTGGCCTCCAGGTACTGTCGCAGTCCCTCGCGGACCTCGTCGGCGGTGCCGAGCAGCGTCCACCCGGTGGCCATGTACTCCTCGAACGAGCGCAGGCGCAGCAGCGAGCGGTCGAACGAGTTCGGCACCGAGCCCCCGGTGCCGTCGGAGCGCAGCACCGCCATCTTGTGCTGGTAGCCCATGAAGGGCCCCTCGACGGCGTGCAGCGCCTCGGCGCGGCTCGGCGCGACGTGCACGACCCGCATGCCCCACGACTGGGCCTCGAGCGCCTCGATGTCGCGCAGGGAGCGGCCGGCCTCGAGCGAGACCTCCCGGTATATCCGGTGACGCCGCTGCAGCTCGTCCACCGGGACGAAGAACGACGAGAGCGTGGGCAGGCCCAGGCGCGCGGCCGAGCGCACGCTGTCCTCGCTGTTGCACGCCACGAACAGCGGCGGGTGGGGCCGCTGGACGGGCCGCGGCCGCACGTGCAGGCGCTCGGCGGAGTGGAAGCGCCCGCGGAAGTCGAACGGCTCGCCGCGCCACGACTGCTGGATGAGCGCAATGCCCTCCTCCACCCGGGCCCGCGCGTCGGCCCGGTCGGACTGGAAGGTCTGGTAGTCCTGCAGGGTGCCGCCGCGGCCGATGCCGACGTCGAGGCGGCCACCGCTCACCACGTCGAGCACCGCCAGGCCCTCGGCGAGGTCGACCGGGTGGTGCAGGGGCAGCAGGCTCACGCCCATGCCCAGCCGCAGCGCCGTCGTGCGGGCGGCGACGTAGGCGGCCATCACCGGCGGCGCCGGGCACAGGCCGTAGTCGTTGAAGTGGTGCTCGGCGATCCACGCCGAGTGGTAGCCGAGCGGCTCCGCGGCCAGCATCTGCGCCAGGGTAGAGTCGTAGACCGCCTGCTCGCTCCACGCCTCGTCGCGCTGCATCAGGAAGAACAATCCGATGTCCATCCGAGCCTCCGTGTGGGCCGAGCATAGGCGTTCCGCCGCCGGATTGCACGGCCGCCGGCGAGCCGCGGGCCGGACCGCCGACACGGCCGGCATCTCGGGCTCCCCCCGGTCCGACAGCGCTATACTGACGGGGCCATGGCCTACAACGCGTGGTTCCAGTGCATCAACGGCTGCCCGGGCGAGTTCGACCTCCGCGAGGTCATCTACCGCTGCCCCACCTGCGGGGATCTCCTCGAGGTCCAGCACGACGTCGAGGCGCTCAAGTCGCGCTCGGCCGCGGCGTGGATCCAGCTCTTCGACGACCGGTACCGGCGCAACGTCTACCCGTACGGCTCCGGGGTGTGGGGCAAGAAGGAGTGGGTCGTCCCGTTCATCGACAACGAGAACATCGTGTCGATGTACGAGGGCAGCTCCAACCTCCTGTGGGCCGACCGCTACGGCAAGCAGCTCCACGTCGAAGACCTGTGGGTCAAGCAGTGCGGCAACTCGCACACGGGGTCCTTCAAGGACCTCGGCATGACGGTGCTGGTCTCCGTGGTCAAGCAGATGATCGCCGGCGGCGTGCCGATCGACGCGGTCGCCTGCGCCTCCACCGGCGACACCTCGGCCGCGCTGGGCGCCTACTGCGCGGCGGCCGGCATCCCCTCGGTGGTGCTGCTGCCCAAGGACAAGGTCTCCATCGCCCAGCTCGTCCAGCCGCTGGCCAACGGCGCGCTGGTGCTGTCGCTCGACACCGACTTCGACGGCTGCATGGCGGTGGTGCAGGAGATCACCAAGGAGAAGCGGATCTACCTGGCGAACTCGATGAACAGCCTCCGCATCGAGGGGCAGAAGACGGTGGCCATCGAGATCGTCCAGCAGTTCGACTGGGAGGTGCCGGACTGGATCATCATCCCCGGCGGCAACCTCGGCAACGTGCACGCGCTGGGGCAGGGGTTCCTGATGATGCAGGAGCTGGGGCTGGTCGAACAGGCTGCCGCGCATCTGCCTGGCCCAGGCGGAGCGCGCCAACCCGCTCTACCGCTCGTTACCTGGACGACTTCAAGACACTTCGAGCCCATCACGGCCCAGCCCACCCTGGCCATGGCCATCCAGATCGGCAACCCGGTCAGCGTCAAGCGCGCCATCCGCACGCTGCAGAAGTTCAACGGGGTGGTCGAGCAGGCCTCCGAGCAGGAGCTGGCCGACGAGGCCGCGCGTGCCGACCGCACCGGCATGTTCAACTGTCCCGCACACCGGCGTGGCGCTGGCCGCCCTGCGCAAGCTGGTCGAGCGCAAGGTCGATCCGCTCGCACGAGCGGGTGGTGGTGATCTCGACCGCCAACGGCCTCAAGTTCGCCGACCAGAAGGCGGCGTACCACATGGGCGCGCTCGAGGGCATCAAGCCCACCCACCGCAACAAGCCCGTCGAGCTGCCCGCCGACCCCAAGCGGGTGGCCCGGGCCATCGCGCGCCACGTCGAGCGGGCGCGGCTGCTGGTGTCATGATGGCACGCGCGTGATCGAGAAGCGCCGGGTTCCCCGGGGCGCTGCGAGCGCGGGGGGGCGTGGGGGGCCATGCGGGCCCCCCACATCGACTGATGGCCGAGCGCGTGGAGCCCGAAGCCGTCGGCCCAGCACGCTGTCGGTGCACGGCGGCGAGCCGCGGCCCAAGCCGGCCTACTCGCTGGCCACGCCGATCGTGCAGACCGCGACCTACACCTTCGCCAACACCCAGGAGCTGAAGGACCACTTCGACGGCAAGATCGAGCGCGTCGAGTACGGGCGCTACGGCAACCCGACCCAGAAGATCGCCGAGGCCAAGCTGGCGGCGCTGGAGGGCGCCGGCGACTGCCTGCTCTTCGCCAGCGGCATGGCGGCGATGACGACGGCGCTCTTCGCGATGCTCTCGCGCGGCACCCACGTGGTCGTCACCGACGACAGCTACCGTCGCACGCGGCAGTTCCTCAACCAGACGCTCAGCCGCTACGGCATCGAGGTGTCCACGGTGCCGGCCGGCGACTACGAGGCGCTGGAAGACGCGATCCGGCCCACCACGCGGGTGCTGCTCAGCGAGTCGCCGACGAACCCGTACAACCGGGTGCTCGACCTCGAGCGGTTCGCGGCGCATCGGGCGCAAGCACCGCGTGAAGACGGTCATCGACGCCACCTTCGCCACGCCCTACAACGTGCGGCCGCTGGAGTGGGGCGTGGATCTCGTCATGCACTCGGCCACCAAGTATCTGGGCGGCCACAACGATCTGCTGGCCGGCGCGGTGCTGGGCTCGCAAGGAGCTGGTGGGCGCGCTGCGCGGGCATGCAGGGCATCACCGGCGCCATCGTCGATCCCTTCGCGGCCTACCTGCTGATCCGGGGGATCAAGACCTTCGCGCTGCGCATGGAGCGGCAGAACGCCAACGCGCAGGCCATCGCGGAGTTCCTCGCCGCCCACCCGCGCATCGCGGCCGTGCACTACCCGGGGCTGCCGACGCCACCGCGAGCACGACGTCGCCAAGCGACAGATGCGCGGGCTTCGGCGGCGTGGTGTCCTTCGAGGTCCGCGGCGATCTCGACGCGGCCGCCCGGGTGGTCGACGCCTGCACGCATCCCGCACCTCGCGGTGTCGCTGGGCGGCGTCGAGAGCCTGATCGAGCAGCCCGCGATCATGAGCTTCTACGAGCTCACCACCGAGGAGCGCCTCGAGATCGGGATCAAGGACAACCTGATCCGCTACTCCGTCGGCATCGAGGACGCCGACGATCTCATCGCCGACCTCGCCCAGGCCCTCGATCGCGAGTGACTGACTGAGGGGGGCCGAGATGGCCCCGCTCTCGGTCAGGCCCCTAGCCGCGCGCTTAGCCGAGCCGGCGGGACGTGACCTCGCCGCCGTCGCACGGATCGCCCGTCCGCCGCAGACCGCCCTTGACCTGTTTCTTGGCCGAGAGGTCCCGCACCTTCGCCTTCTTCTTCGCCTTGACCTTCGCCGTCGCCATGACCGCCTCCTATCGTTCCCGGCCGGCCGGGAACGGAGAGCCAATTACAGCAGCGGGCCGAGAGCGGCGCAAGAAGCAACCACGTCGCCGTCAGGCCGTCGACCGGGGACGCTGAGGCGCGCCGCCCGCGCGAGGATCAGCGCAGCCGGATCTGGCCACCCCCCGGCAGCCCACCGGGACCACCCGGGGGATTGAGGCCGCCCGGCATACGGTCGGGGACGATGATGGACGAGGCCGCCTCGCGACGGAGCTGCTCGATCTCGCGGCGGGTACGCTCCAGGGCCTCGCTGGCGCCCTCCGAGAACTTGTCGACGGCGTCGGCGAGGGAGGTGGCGTCGATCTCGAACACGAGCGGCAGCAGGCCGCCCGGGGTCAGCAGCTGGGTCTCGCCCGCGTACAGGACCGCGCGGGTGGCATCGGTGGCGCCGGCGGGCGTCACCGGCGTCAGCACGCGGATCGTCCCGATCTTCCGGTCGGTGTACACCTCTTCCCGGTAGAGGGAGGCCGCATCCATCTTCAGCTCGGCGTTCGGTGTGCTCATGGGGGAAGGATAGCCCACGCGGTGCCCGTGCGCGAGTCGGCGTGGGGCGGGGCCGGCGGAGTCCTTGACAGCGCTCCCGTTGCCGCGGTACGAGAGGCGCGGAGGTCGTCCATGAAGATCAAGGCGGCGAACGGCTTCGCGCGAATCCTCAAGGCCGAGGGCATTCCCTGGGTCAGCTGCTATCCGACCAACCACGTCAACAACGCGCTCGGCGAGGAAGGCGTGCCCATCCTGATGATGGGCGAGGAGCGCTTCGCGGTGGCGGTGGCCGACGGCTTCTCGCGGGTGACCGCGCGGCAAGCAGATCGGCGTGTGCACCGTCATGGCCAACCTCAACGCGGCCGGCATCCAGATGGCCTACGGCGCCATCGCCCAGGCCTGGGAGGACTCCTCGCCGCTGCTCGTGATCGCCGAGGGCGTGGGGCAGGGCGGCAGCCGTCACACCCACTACGACATGGCCGAGGCGTTCAAGTCGGTGACGAAGTGGGTCGGCAAGGTCGACCGCGCCGACCTGATCCCCGACTACACGCGCCGCGCGTTCACGCACCTGCGCTCCGGCCGGCCCGGTCCCGTGCTGCTCATCATCCCGCGCGATCTCGGCGAGTACGACGCCGACGAGCATCCCTACACGCCGGTGAAGGGCTGGCGGACCGGTCCCGACCCCGACGACGTCAAGGCCGCGATCAAGACGCTGCTGGCCGCCAGGGACCCGCTGCTCTACGTGGGCGAGGGCGTCGTCTACGCCGATGCCGCCGCCGAGCTGCTGCAGTTCGCCGAGCTGGCCCAGGTGCCGGTGCTCACCACGCTCAAGGCCAAGGGCGATCTTCCCGGAGAACCACCCGCTGTCGGTCGGCGTGCGCGGCTCCCACGCCGAGCACTTCCTGAAGAAGTGCGACGTGCTGTTCTCGATCGGCTCGAGCCTGTTCCCCAACCGGTTCAGCCATTCCATCCCCGACGCGGCGAAGAAGACGATCGTGCAGTGCACGATCGACACCCTCGACATCAACCGCAGCTACGAGACGCGCTGCGCGGTCATCGGCGACGCCAAGCTCACGCTGCAGGCGCTCGCCGACCGAGCTGTCGGCGCGCGGGGCGCGCAAGAAGCCCGAGGTGCTGGAGGAGATCCGCACGGTCAAGGCCGCGTTCCTGGCCAAGTTCCGGCCCCTGATGGAGTCCAACGAGACGCCGATCAACCCGTACCGCGTCTTCGGCGATCTCATGAAGGTGCTCGACCCCAAGCACTCGTTCGTCACGGCCGACTCCGGCAACACGCGCGATCAGACGAGCACGGTCTACGAGGCCCAGATCCCGCGCGGCTACCTCGGCTGGGGCAACGTCTCCACGCTGGGCTTCAGCCTGGCCGGCGCCATCGCCGCCAAGCTCGCGTTTCCGAACCGGCAGTGCGTCCACGTGACCGGCGACGCCGGCGTCTGCTACATGATGGGCAACTTCGAGGCGGTGGCGCGCTACAAGATCGGCATCACGACGATTCACATCAACAATGGCGGCTACTCCGGCTACGGGCCCGGCTTCTGGGGTGGCGGCCACGATCCCTACACCTGGCAGGTCTCCGACCACGGCCACGCGTGCATGTCGTCGATGGCGAAGGCCGTCGGCTTCCACGGCGAGGACGTGAGCCAGCCCGCCGAGGTCATCCCGGCCCTCAAGCGCGCCTTCGAGGAGAACGCCAAGGGGCGGCCGGCGTTCCTGGAGTTCCTCTGCTCGCATCATCCGGTGCACGGCGGCTGGGTCCGGCCGGCCTGAGCTGACGAGATTCCCTGACGCCCGGCGAATCCGGGCGAGAGAGCGAGAGCAACGCGATGGCGGACGTGCTGACGGTGGTGGCGAAGATCCGGGCGGCGAAGGGCAAGGGTGATGCGCTGGCGGCGCTGCTGCGCGAGCAGGCGGGCGTCGTGCGCAAGGCGGAGCCAGGGTGCCTCGTGTACCGGCCACACCGCTCGTCGAAGGATCCTGACCTGTTCATCTTCTACGAGCAGTACAAGGACGACGCGGCATTCGACCTGCACCGCAAGGCGCCGCACCTGGCGGCTTATCGCGAGCGGCGGGAAAAGGAAGGGTTGACCGAGGGGGCCGCCGAGGTGGAGATCTACCGCTCGCTCACGGACTAGCGACCCGCGTGGGCTTCGCTGACGTCGCCGGGCAGCGGTGCTGTCCGCGGTCGCGCCTGCATGGCTCGGCTGTCGCCGTAAGTTGCTCCGGGCCCGGCTCGCTCGGCCCCCCCATCCCCCCAAGGGGTTGGGGTGCGATCGAGTCGAGTCGTGGTCGGCTCGCTCGCCGGGCCCGGAGCGACAACGGCGACAACGCCTCGCCATGATGGCGCGACCGCGGACAGCACCGCTGCCCGGCGACGTCAGCGGTGTCCACGGAGATCTCTAGACGGGGGCCGCCACGGACGGCTCGATGGCGTTCAGTGATGAGCAGGTCATGTTGACGCTGGCGGGGGTGGCGCACCGGGGGTTTCATGACGTGCTGCATGACGAGCAGCATGATCTGCGGGTGCGGGGGGCGGTGCAGGCGGGGCTGGACGAGCTGGCGCCGGTGCGGGGCGAGTGGACGCTCGTGTGGGGGCCGGTGACGAGCCACGGCGCTCGCGAGCTCGTCGATACCAACGCGATGTACGTGGTCCGGCACGCGCGGGAGCCGACCCGCTACGTGGTCGCGCTGCGCGGGACCAACCCCGCCTCGCTGTCGGACTGGGTCTTCGGTGACTTCTGGGTCAACGCCGTCGTGCCGTGGCCGTACGCGGAGGCCGGTGCCCGCGTGGCCATCTCGGCCAGCACCGCGCTCGGCCTCGCCGCCCTGCAGACCATGCGCTCGCGACCGACCGGCCAGACCGCGACGGGTCTCGTCGCGTCGGCCATGGCGCGCGCGGGCGGCCTGCTTCGCCGTGTCGGCGAGGCGGCGAGCGGCCTGCCCCGTGCGCCACTGGCTGTCCTGCGGGGGCAGCTCAACAATCAGGTCACCCGGATGGTCGCGTCGTGGCAGGACACCGCCGTGCGCGCGGGCCGGCTGAGGGCGGACGGTGGCGGCGCGCGGGAGACCCGGCCGCTTCCGACCGTCTTCCGGCCGCGCCCGTTGCCGGTGCCGCGTCCCGACGCCGAGCTGGATCTGGTGATGTTTCTCGGCGCCGAGGCGGCGCGGGCCAGCGCACCCCTGGACGTCACCGTCACGGGATTCAGCAAGGGCGCCGCGCTGGCCCAGACCGTCGCGCTCTGGTTGCACGAGGCGCTCGACGTGCCCGACGAGCGATGGGACGCCGGCCGTGGCGCCCGGGTGCGATGCCACGTGTTCGCCGGTCCCACGCCGGGCAACGCGGCGTTCGCGCGGCGGTTCGAGGAGCGGCTCGGCGCCGACCACCACCACGTGCGCAACACCCACGACCTGGTCACCCACGCCTGGCAGGTCGACGACCTCCGGCGGATTCCTGGGATGTACGGCGCCCGGACCGCGATCTTCCGGCCGGTGATCGAGTCGATCGTCAGCGGTACCGAGGCGCTGGCCTACCGCCACGTCCAGACGGGTACGCGGCTCATCGAGGGCGTGCTGGTGCCCTCGCGCCCGTTCGCCGAGGAGTTCGTCTACCAGCATCTGGACGGCTACGTCGACCAGCTCGGGCTGCGCGCGGCCGGTGTCGACGCCCTGAAGTTCTTCTTCTGAGACGAGCCGGGCGCCGGTGCGGCCCGGTCAGCCCCGCCGCAGCCGCGGCAGCAGCCGCGCCGCCGTATCGTCGACCTGGGCCAGCTGGTCGCCGCCCGCGAAGCGGATCATGAGGTGGCTCACGCCGGCGTCGATCCAGCGCTGCATCCAGGCGACACACCCCTCGATCGGTCCCGCGTAGCAGGCCTGCCGCGCCCGCAGCACGCTGGCCGGTGCTGAGTAGTATGTCTCCAGGAAGGTGTTCAAGCGTTGCTCGGCCGCGGCGGGGTCGGGGTCGAGCGCCACGGTGGTGTAGACGGCGCCGATCACGGCGCCGGGCGGGCGGCCGGCCGCGCGGGCGGCCGCCTGGATCGCCGGGAAGTGCTCGGTGAAGAACTCCACGTGGGGCCCCGTCGGGAACCACGCGTCGAAGTTGGCGGCCTCGCGCAGCGCGGTGGGACCGCCGCCGCCGATCCAGATCGGGGGGCCGCCGGCGCGGTGGGGCTTGGGCTCCATGGTGACGTCGTCCAGCGTGAAGTGCTTGCCGCTGAAGCTCACGTGATCGCGGCTCCACAGCGCGCGGCAGATCGCCAGCGTCTCCAGGAAGCGGCCCACCCGGCGATCCCACGGCACTCCGGCGGCGGCGAACTCGCGACGGATGGGCGGGGCATCGGCGGCGATGCCGACGCCGAGGATCACCCGGCCCTCGGCCACGCGATCGAGCGTGCCGACGACGTGGGCGAGCACCACGGGATTGCGCAGGGCCGGCAGCAGCACGGCGGTGCCCAGGCGTACGCGGCGGGTGCGGGCGGCCACCGCGGCCAGCAGTGTGAGCGGCTCGTGGCGCGGCCGGGCGGTGAGCGAGTCGCCGATCCACACCGAGTCGAAGCCGGCGGCCTCGGCCCGCTCGGCCATGGCCAGCAGGGGCGCGGTCTCGGGGCGGGCGGACATGACCGCCTCCCGGGTAGGAACGAGGACGCCGAACTCCACGGCCATCTCAGTCCTTGCCTTTCTCGACGGTGGCCCGCTCGACGGCGAGCAGCTTCTCGATGCCGATCACGCCGAGCATCTCGTGCTCCACCGGCGACCAGTCGACCTTGGCGTGGCCGCCGCCGAAGTCCTGCGCGAGATCGGCGTACACCTTCTTCCACGCCACGAACGCCGCCAGCAGCGGCGTCGAGGGGTCGGCGACGATCTTGTAGCCCAGGCTGCCCAGGTCCTTCAGGCTCATCCCGAGCCCGGCCAGCCCACCGCGGCCGGCCAGGTACATGAGCGGGCCGCCCAGCCGCTCGGCGATCGTGCGCAGCTGCTCGGGCCGGTTGGCCATCGAGAGCAGGACGAGGTCGGCGCCGGCCTGGCGGTACGCCTCGCCGCGGCGGAGCGCGTCGTCCATGGTGCTGGCTCGCATCGCGTTGGTGCGGCCCACGATCAGGAAGTCGGGGCTGCGGCGCGCCGCCACCGCCTCCTTGACCTTGGCCGCCATCAGCTCGATCGGGATCATGTGCTCGATGCCGACGTGGTGGTGGGCGCGCTTGGGGACGAGCTGGTCCTCGATCTCGATCGCCTCGAAGCCGGCGGCCTCCGCCATACCGACCGTGCGGTGCATGTGCATGGGGTCGCCGTAGCCGCAGGCGCCGTCGAGGATGAGCGGGAGCGCGGACACCGCCCGGATGTCGAGCGCGGCCTGACACATCTCGGTCAGGTTCAGGTTGGCCTCGAGCGCCACCTTGGCGTAGCCAGTGGCGCCGCCGCCAAGGTAGCCGGCCGGGAAGCCAGCTGCCTCCACCATGCGAGCCATCAGCGGGTTGAGGACGAGCGGCGCGGTGACGGGTAGCGCGTCGTGCAGTCGGGCGCGGAGAGACATGAGGGCTCCTTCCGGATCAGCGGCGGGCGATGAGTCGGCGAAACACGGCGCCGTACTGGAAGCCGTAGCCGTCGGCGTTCTCGGCGGCGCCCTTCTTCACGCGGGTGCCGATCGTCTCGCCGGTCCCCACGTTGAAGCCGGGCATCTGGCTCTCGTGGCGGACCAGCGCGGCGATCTGCCGGTCGATCGCATCGGTGACATCGACGATGACGTTGGGGTGATCCATGCCCCAGTACCAGAGCTCGCGCACCTTGTGCGGCTCCAGCCCGTCGCGGGTGATGTGCTCGGGGAAGTGCAGATGGTCGCGGGCGTAGGGATAGACGGCGTCGGTGGTGGCGATGCCGGCCTTGCGGTGGTCACGGTGCTGGAAGCCGCTCATCCGGTAGGGATCGTGGACGAACACCGTGTGGGGTCGGTGCTGGCGGATGGCGCGCACGACGTCGCCGAGAAACTGGCGGGTGTCCTCCAGCTCGCCGTCGGGGTAGCCGAGCATCACGACGTGCTTGACGCCCATGGCATCGGCGGCCGCGCGCTGCTCGCCGGCTCGCTTCTGCGCGAGCTGCTCGGGTGTGAACGACCGGTCGGCCGTCCCCGAATCGCCGTTGGTGCACAGCACGTAGGTGACCTCGCAGCCGGCGGCGATCCACTTGGCCACCACCCCGCCGGAGCCGATCTCGGCGTCGTCGGGATGGGCGAAGATCACCATGGCGCGATCGGGGACGTCGGTGACGATCTCGAGCTTCCGGTCGGGGTCGGAGGGCATGCCGGCCATTCTACAGGATGCGATCGACCCCGGGCCCGACGTGGTCTATGCTCGTCGCCGCCAACGCCATGAAGCGCAGCGTCGATCGCATCCTCACGACCCACGCCGGCAGCCTGCCGCGCCCGGCCGACCTGCTGGCCATGGACCCTGCCGATTCCGGCCACGGCGCCCGGGTCCGGGGCGCGGTGACCGACGTCGTCCGCCGTCAGGTCGAGGTGGGGCTGGACGTGGTGACCGACGGCGAGATGAGCAAGCCGAGCTTCATCACCTACGTGACCGAGCGGCTGAGCGGCTTCGAGCGGAGCCCGGAGCCGGGTGCGGTGGCGTGGGCGGACTCGAAGGAGGCCGCGGCGTTCCCCGAGTTCTACGCGCCGACCCTGCGCCAGAGCCCGAATGCGGCGGCGCCGCGCTTCGTGTGCACCGGCCCCATCACCTACGTCGGACACGCGCGCGTGCAGGCGGACATCGAGAATCTGAAGACCGCGCTGGTCGGGGCCCGCGTCGAGGAGGCATTCATCCCGGCCATCGCGCCGTCCAACGTCGAGGGTCGCCAGCGGAACGCCTACTACAAGACCGACGAGGAGTACCTGTTCGCGATCGCCGAGGCCATGCGCGAGGAGTACCGGGCCATCGTCGACGCCGGGTTCCTGCTGCAGATCGATGACCCGCGGCTGGTGACCTACTACATCCTGAATCCGACCTCGACCGTCGCCGAGTGCCGCGCCTGGGCCGAGGTGCGGGTGGAGGCGCTCAACCACGCGCTGCGGGGCATCCCCCGCGAGCGCGTGCGGTTTCACACCTGCTACAGCATCAACATGGGGCCGCGCGTCCACGACATGGAGCTGAAGGACGTCGTCGACCTCATCCTGCGCGTCCAGGCGGGTGCCTACTCGTTCGAGGCGGCCAACCCACGCCACGAGCACGAGTGGCGGCTGTGGGAGGGCGTCACGCTGCCCGAGGGTGCGGTGCTCATCCCCGGGGTCATCACCCAGTCGACCGTGCTGGTCGAGCACCCGGAGCTGGTGGCCGAGCGAATCGAGCGGTTCGCTCGGGTCGTCGGCCGCGAGAACGTCGTGGCCGGCGCCGACTGTGGGTTCGCGTCGTTCGCCGGCTCGACCGAGATCCATCCCAGCGTCGTCTGGGCCAAGCTCGCCGCGCTGACCGCCGGCGCCGGGCTCGCCAGCCGGCGCCTCTGGAGCCGCTGAGCCAACCTCACGAGGAGAACGCCATGAAATTCGGACTGCACGGGGTCAACCTGCACAGCTGCGCGTATCCCGACGCCGCCGCCCGCCTGGGCCGGGCGGCCGAGGCGGCCGGCTTCGACTCGCTCTGGGTGGCCGATCACGTGGTGCTGCCGGATCCGCCGCTGCCCGAGCGGCCGATGCCGCCCGACCAGCGCCTGCTCGATCCGATCGTCGCGCTCACGTTCCTGGCCGCCCACACCGAGCGCATCCTGCTGGGGACCGGCGTCATCATCCTGCCGCAGCGCCAGGCCCTCGTCCTCGCCAAGCAGCTCGCCTCGCTCGACGTGCTCTCGAACGGGCGCGTCGTGTTCGGCCTCGGCGTCGGCTGGTGCGAGCCGGAGATGCGTTCGGTCGGCGCCTCCTTCCCCGACCGCGGCCGCATCGCCGACGAGTACCTGGCGGCGATGCGCGCGGTGTGGACGCAGCCGAAGCCGACGTTCAAGGGCCGTTTCGTGTCGTTCGAGGGCGTGCAAGCCATGCCGCGACCCGTGCAGACGCCCACCCCGAAGATCGTCGTGGGCGGCCGCACGGCGCCCGCCTTCCGCCGCGCCGTGACCCAGGGCCACGGCTGGTACGGCTTCGGCCTGGACGTGCCGACCACCGAGCGGTTCGTCGGCGCCCTCCGGGACGCCGCCAAGCAGCACCCGCGCCCCGTCGAGCTGGGCCGCCTGGAGATCAGCGTCACGCCGCCGAGTCCGGAGGTACCCGACGCCAAGACGGTCGACGCCTACGCCGCGGCCGGGGTCGATCGGCTGATCATCCGCCCGAAGCCAGACATGGATGCCGCCGCTCTCGAGCGCTTTGCCGCGGAGGCCGGCCGCGCACTCGTTGGTCGTTCCGGTGGCTGAGAGCACCACCGGCGTGCCCGGCGCGGTCAGGGCGGACGTGTGGGCGATCGGCGACGCCTACGAGCCGTACGTGGGGCGGTGGAGCGAGCGGGTCGCCGCCGAGCTTCTCGACTGCCTCGCCGCGCCGCCCGGGCTCCGCTGGCTCGATGTGGGCAGCGGCACCGGAGCCCTGACCCGGACGATCCTGCATCGGGCCACTCCCCGGGAGGTCGTCGGGATCGATGCCTCCGAGGGCTACGTGGCGTACGCCAGGGCCCGCATTGGCGACGGTCCGGTCACCTTCCGGGTCGGCGACGCCCAGCGGCTGCCCTTCGCCGCCGACGAGTTCGACGTGGCGGTGTCGGGCCTCGTCCTCAACTTCGTGCCCGACAAGAGCGCCATGATCAGCGAGATGGCGCGGGTGACGCGTCCGGGGGGACGGGTCGCCGTCTACGTGTGGGACTACGCCGACGGGATGGAGCTGATGCGGCGCTTCTGGGATGCCGCCGTCGAGCTCGACGCTGCGGCCGCCGAGCTGGACGAGGGGCGCCGCTTCCCGATCACGAGGCCGGAGCCCCTGCGCGATCTTGCGGGAGGCGCCGGTCTCGACGCCGTCCAGGTGCGGGCTCTCGACGTGCCCACCGTGTTCGCGAGCTTCGACGACTACTGGTCGCCGTTCCTCGGCGGCCAGGGTCCGGCGCCCGGCTACTGCACCTCGCTTCCGGAAGACCGTCGCATGGCGCTCCGCGAGCGGATCAGAACGCGGCTCCCGACGCGGCCCGACGGGACGATCGCGCTCACCGCGCGGGCGTGGGCGGTGATGGGGCTGGTCGGCGCCCAGGCCGGACCAGCCGCGCCCGCCTGATCAACCGGGTCAGCGATTGGCCCGCGCGAGCACCGCCTGCAGGAGGACGTTGACGCCGGGCACCGTGTAGTCGAGCTCGGCGTGCTCGGCCTCGTTGTGGGAGACGCCGTCGCGACACGGCGTGAAGATCATCGCGGTGGGGGCGATGCGCGAGATGTAGTAGGCGTCGTGGCCGGCCTGGCTGAGGATGTCGCGGTGGCCGACGTTGAGCCGCTGGGCCGCCTCGCGGATGAGCCGCACGCAGCCGGGATCGAAGCGCTCGTTCCCGAACTGCCACTCGCCGGCGATGCGCATCTCGACGTTGGCGCGCCGGGCGCACTCGGGAAGGGCGGCCTTCACCTCGGCGATCATCTGATCGGCCACGGCCCGGTCGGCGTGGCGCACGTCGCAGGTGAGCTGGGCGTACTCGGAGAGGATGCCGGCCTTGTTGGGCCAGGCGACCAGGCGGGCCACCGTGGCCTTGCCCTCGGTGGCGTGGTACTTCCAGCCCACGTCGTTCACGGCGACGGCCAGCATGGCGGCGCCGACCAGCGCGTTGCGCCGCCGATCCATCGGCGTCGGGCCGGCGTGGGCGGTCTCGCCGAGGACGTCGACGTGCATGCCGCGGGTGGCGTAGCCGCCGACCACGATGCCGACCGGCACCGCCTCCCGGTCGAGGATCGGCCCCTGCTCGATGTGTAGCTCGAAGTAGGCGTCGATGGAGCGGCCGCCGACCGCGGTCTTGCCGTTGTAGCCGATGCGCTCCAGCTCGCCGCCGAACACCTTGCCGTCGTCGTCGCGCAATCCCAGCACCCAGTCGACCTCGAAGACGCCCGCGAAGGCGCCGGAGGCCACCATGGGTGGGGTGAACCGGGCGCCCTCCTCGTTCGTCCAGCAGACCAGCTCCAGCGCCCGCTTGGTCTGCACGCGCTGATCGTCCAGCGTGCGAAGCACCTCGAGCCCGGCCAGCACGCCGACGATGCCGTCGTACTTGCCGCCCGCGACCTGGGTGTCGAGATGGCTGCCCATCAGCACGGGCGGCAGGTGATCGTCGGTGCCGGGCCGCCGGGCGAAGATGTTCCCGACCCGGTCCACCGTCACCGTGCAGCCCACCTCCGTGCACCACGTGATGAACAGGTCACGCATCTCCTTGTCGGCGTCGGTGAGGGCCAGGCGGCGCAGCCCCCCGGCCTTTCCCGGTCCGATCTCGCCCGACCGCATCACGGTGGACCAGAAGCGGCGAGCGTCGACGCCGACCGATGTCTCGCGCGTAGCCATGTCAGTCTCCTCCAGGAACGGATCGTCAGCCAAGCCGGGGGTCGAAGGCGTCGCGCAGACCGTCGCCGAGCCGGTTGGCGCCGAGGACGGTCAGGTGAACAGGTAGTTGCGAGCATCGCTCAGCATCATGCCCCAACTCGGGAACGGCGGCTGCACGCCAAGGCCGAGGACGCTGAGGGTCGGGGCTACTGAGAGCTCGGCGGCCGCGCGCCGGCCGCGAGACAATGGCCGCGTGAGCTACGTCCATCCGATCACCGGCCGGACCTATCCGCTGACCGAGGCGCGCTGGTGCGCCGACGACGGCCACTACCTGAACCTGATGCCGGGGCCGGGGCTGCGGCGGGACGACATCGACACGGCGCGGCGCTCGGTGTGGCGCTACGCGGCGGCCCTGCTCGTCGACGCCGGGCACGCGGTCAGCCTGGGCGAGGGATGGACGCCGCTCGTGCCGGGCGAGTGGAGCGGCGCGCCCGTCGCCTACAAGCTCGAGTTCATGATGCCGACCGGCTCGTTCAAGGACCGCGGCATGACCGTCATGGTCAGCTACCTGCGCAGCCGCGGCCTCGAGCGCGTCCTCGAGGACTCTTCCGGCAACGCCGGCGCCTCGCTCTCGGCGTACGCGGCGGCGGCCGGGATGGCCTGCCGCATCCTGGTGCCGGAGACGGCGTCGTATCCGAAGATCGCCCAGATCGCCGCCGGTGGCGCCGAGGTGGTGACGATCAAGGGCTCACGCCAGGACGTGGCGGAGGCGGCGCTGGCCCAGAGCGCCGACATCTTCTACGCCAGCCACAACTGGCAGCCGTTCTTCGTGGAGGGGACCAAGACACTGGCCTACGAGCTGTGGGAGCAGCTGGGGTTCACCGCGCCCGACAACGTCGTGGTGCCGGTCGGCTACGGCAGCAACGTGCTGGGCGCCGACCGCGGCTTCGCCGAGCTGCGGCGCAACGGCGAGATCGGCGCCCGGCCCCGGCTGTTCGGCGTGCAGGCGGCCGAGTGCGCGCCCTACGAGGCGGCGTTCCGCGCCGGCGCCGAGTTCCTCGTGCCGACGCGCATCGCTCCCACGATCGCCGAGGGGATCGCCACGGCGAAGCCGACGCGGGTGGTCGAGGTCCTGCGCGCCGTGCGAGAAACGGGCGGCGCGATCGTCGCGGTGGAGGAGGCGGAGATCGTCGAGGCCCTGAGCGGCCTCGCCCGCCGCGGACTCTACGTCGAGCCGACCTCGGCGGTGGCCGCCGCCGGCCTCACCCGCCTGCTGGCCAGCGGTGCCATTCGCCCGCACGAGACCACGGTGCTGGTGCTGACCGGCTCCGGCCTCAAGGCCTCGGCGACGATCGGCGAACTCCTGGGGCTGGCCCCGCGGTGAAGATCACCGGGGCTACTCCTTCCAGGCGCTGGCCTGGTCCAGCGTGGTGGTGGCCTCGGCGTCCAGCTTCAGCTCGATGGCGCCGACGATCTCCTTGAGCTGGGTCACCGACGTCGCGCTGGCGATCGGCGCCGTGATGCCGGGACGATGGGCGAGCCAGGACAGCGCGACCTGGGCCGGCGTGGCCCCGACTCCCGCCGCCACCTTCTCCACGGCGGCCAGCACGGCGAAGCCGCGGTCGTTCATGTAGATCTTCTGCACGCCGGCCGCGCGGGCCGTGGTGGGCAGATCGCCGCCCCGGTGGTACTTGCCGGACAGGAAGCCGCTGGCCAGCGAGGAGTAGGGGATGACCCCGATGCTCTGCTCCAGGCAGAGCGGCTCCAGCTCGCGCTCGTACTCGTCGCGGATGACCAGGTTGTACTTGGGCTGCAGGCACTCGTAGCGCGCGTAGCCGTGACGCTCGCTCTCCCACAGGGCGCGGGTGAGCCGCCAGGCCGCGTGGTTGGAGGCGCCGATGTAGCGCACCTTGCCCTGGCGCACGAGATCGTCGAAGGCGCGTAGCGTTTCCGGCAGCGGCGTTTCGCGATCGTCCCAGTGGGCCTGGTAGAGGTCGATGTAGTCGGTCTTCAGCCGGGTGAGGGAGGCCTCGACCGCCTGCATGATGTGCAATCGCGAGAGGCCCCCGTCGTTGGGCCCGGAGCCCATCGGGCCGCACGCCTTGGTCGCCATGATCACGGACTGGCGGTTCTTCCGGGCGGCCATCCAGAGGCCGAGCGCGATCTCCGACTCGCCGCCCTTGTTGCCCGGCGCCCAGCGCGAGTAGACGTCGGCGGTGTCGATGAAGTTGCCGCCCGCCTCCATGTAGGCGTCCAGCACGGCCTCGGAGGCCTGCTGGTCCGTCGTCCAGCCGAACGTGTTGCCGCCGAGGCAGAGCGCGGCGACCTTCATCCCGGTACGACCCAGCTTGCGCATCAGCATGTCGAATCTCTCCTTACGGACGCTTCGTCATCTGCGAGGGGTCCATGCCATAGAAGAGCCGGGCGCCGGTCTCACCGGGGCGCGGCCACGGGTGCTCGGCCAGCACCTTCTCGTTGACATCGGCGCCCCAGCCGGGGGCGTCGGTGAGCCAGATGTGGCCGTCGCGGATCTCCGGCGGCTTCGTCACCAGCGCGCCCTTCCAGGGGACGTCGTCGATGTCGATCTCCATGATGCGCACGTTGGGCAGCACGGCGCAGAGGTGGAGCGAGTGCAGGTCGGCCAGGTGGCTGTAGTAGTTGTGGGGGGCGATGTTGATCTCGCACGCCTCGGCCAGCCGGCCGATCTGCACCGACTGCGAGAAGCCGTTCCACGGCACGTCGATGATCGCCACGTCCACCGCGTGCTTTTCCAGAAATGGCCGGTACTGGCGCACCGACACCAGGCTCTCGCACGAGGCCAGCCGGGTGGAGGTCGACTGCTTGATCTGCAGCAGCGCGTCGGGGTCCCAGTTGTCGTACTCCAGCCACTGCATGTCGTACTTCTCGAGCAGCTTGGCGATGCGCAGCACGCCCTCGGTGCGGAAGTTGTAGTTCAGGTCGAGGCAGATCCCCACCTTGGGACCGACGGCCTGGCGGAAGGTCCCGATCAGCCGGTCGATGGCGTCGAGGATCTCCACCGTGGGGGCGCCGTCGGTCGTATTGATCCCGCTGGCGAAACCGGGGAAGTAAACGGTCGCCGGGTCGCCGGGGATGACCATGTTGGTCTTGAGCGCGGTGAAGCCGCGGGCCACGACCTCGCGCCCCAGCGCGGCGACGTCGTCGTAGGTCTTCAGCGGCGGCGTGCCGAGCATGCTGCCCATCCGCGCCCGCGTGGTCCCGCAGTGCGACCAGTAGAGCCGCATGCGGTCGCGCATGGGCCCGCCGAACAGCTCGTAGACCGGCACCCCGAGCGCCTTGGCCTTGATGTCCCACAGCGCCAGCTCGATGCCGGCCATGGCCTTGAACGACACGCCGCCGTAGTTCTGGCGGCTGGCTCGCAGCATGTCCCAGTACAGGCGCTCCACCGGCCGCGGGTCCTGTCCGATCAGCAGGGGGGCCAGGTCGCGGACGCTGCCGGCGATGCCGTACGGGCTCCGGTTGTCGCTGCACTCGCCCCAGCCGACCAGCCCGGTGTCCGTCTCGATCCGGACGAACGTCCACGGCCGCCAGCCGCCATCTGCGTGTAGCGCCTCGACGCGCGCGATCTTCATCGGGACCCTCCGGCCGGTAAGCATGCACGGAGCGCGGTTCCTTTGCCAGTCAATCTCGCCCGGTTTGGCCGTCCCCCGGTGGCCCGGGCGGCCGGCAAGAACCGCTTGACGCCGGGCCGGGCCGGGCGTATTTCTTGTTCGGCCGATTTAATCGATCGAACAAGAATGAAGAGCCGCAAGCGCCGCGACCCCAGCCCCCGCGCCCGCCGCCTCGGCGGAGCCAACGGCCTGCCCGGCCGGGAGACCATCCTGGGGGCGGCGCGGCGCTGCCTGATCCGCCTGGGGCACGCGCGGTTCTCGACCCGCGTCGTGGCGACCGAGGCCGGGGTCAACCAGAGCCTCATCCACTACTACTTCGGCACCAAGGACCGGCTCATCCTCGCCGTGCTGGCCGAGATGAGCCGTGAGCTCCTCGCGCGGCAGGTGGCGATGTACGGGACGCACGGGGACTTCGCCGAGAAGTGGATCGAGGCCTGCCGCTTCTTCTCCGAGGATCTGCGCTCGGGCTGGGTGCGGCTGCTCATGGAGATGTCGGCCCTCGGCGTGGCCAACCCTGCCGTTGGCGCCGAGGTCCGCCGGATCACCGCGCCCTGGCGGGCGCTGGTGCAACGGGTCGTGGGCGAGGCGCTGGCCCACTTCGGCCTCACGGCGGTCAGCGCCCCGGAGGTCACGGCCTTCCTGGTGTGCTTCTGGCGTGGCATGGAGCTCGACATCATGCTGGGCGTTCCCGAGGACGAGGGACACCACTGGCGAACCCTCGAGGCCTTCGAGCGCTTCCTGCGCTGGCTCGAGGCCGAGCGCGCGGCCGGCCGACCGGCGACGCTCCTGTAGGGGATAGCGGATGCGAGCGAGGTATCCCGACCGCGAGGGGGTGACGTCGAGCGCGGGCGTGCCAATCGCCTGGGAGGAGTACGGCACGGGCGAGTCGACCGTGCTGTTCATCCCACCCTGGCAGCTCGTTCACAGCCGCATCTGGAAGGCGCAGCTGGCGTACTTCGCGCGGCACTTCCGCGTGGTCACCTACGACGCACCCGGCAACGGCCGATCCGGGCGGCCCGCCACCGGTTACGACCACGATCGCGCCGCCGCCGACGCACTGGCGGTCCTCGACGCCACGGCCACGACGCGCGCCTCGCTGGTGGGCTTCTCGCGCAGCGCCTGGCAGGCGATTGTCCTCGCCGCCCGGCACCCCGACCGCGTGGACCGTCTCGTGCTGGTCTCCTCGGCGCTGACGGAGTCGTCCCGCCCCGGCTTCCACGAGGCGCGCGAACGGTACGAAGGCTGGGAGAAGTTCAACGCCCACTACTGGGCGGCGCACTACCGTGACTTCGTCGAGTTCTTCTTCGCCCAGATGTGCTCGGAGCCGCACTCGACCAAGCAGTGGGAGGATGCCGTGGGCTGGGCGCTGGAGACGACGCCGGCCATCCTGACCGCGACCGTGGACGAGGGCGTGTGCGCCACCCCGCTGGCCGAGCTGCTCGCGGCCGTGCGGGTGCCGACCCTCTTGATCCACGGCACCGAGGACCGGATCCGCCCCTTCGCGCTCTCCGAGCACGCGCACGCGGCCATCGCCGGCTCGACCCTGGTGGCCTTCGAGGGCTCGGGCCACGCGCTCCACGCGCGCGATCCCGTGCGCTTCAACATCCTCGTGCGCGACTTCCTGCGCGCGGGGATGCCGCCGCCGGCTCGCTGGGTCCGGTCGCCCGCCCGCCGCCGCCGGGCGCTGTTCGTCTCCAGCCCGATTGGCCTCGGCCACGCGCTGCGGGACGTGGCCATCGCCGCCGCGCTGCGCGAGGCGCGACCCGACCTCGAGGTGCACTGGCTGGCCCAGGACCCGGTGACGCGGGTGCTGGAAGCGCGCGGGGAGACCGTGCACCCGGCCAGCCGCCTGCTGGCCGGCGAGTCGGCGCACTTCGAGTCGGAGGCGCGCGAGCACGACCTGCACGCCTTTCACGTTTGGCGCAACATGGACGAGATCCTCGTCGCCAACTTCATGGTGCTCCACGACCTGCTGGAGGCCGAGCCCTACGACCTCGTGGTGGGCGACGAGGCGTGGGAGGTGGACTACTACCTGCACGAGAATCCCGAGCTGAAGCGGGCCCCGTTCGTGTGGCTCACGGACTTCGTCGGCTGGCTGCCGGCCGGCTCCGGCGGGGGCGAGGCGATGCTGACCGCCGACTACAACGCGGAGATGGTCGAGCAGATCGCGCGCTTCCCCCGGGTGCGCGACCGCGCGCTCTTCGTCGGCGACCCCGACGACATCGTGCCCGACGACTTCGGCCCCGGTCTGCCGCGAATCCGCGACTGGGCCCGCGAGCACTTCCGCTTCCCGGGCTACATCCTGCCCTTCGATCCCAAGGAGTTCGCCGACCGGGCGGCGCTGCGGGACCGGCTGGGCTTCCGTCCCGACGAGCGGGTGGTCTTCGCGGCCGTCGGCGGTACCGCGGTCGGCGTGCATCTGCTGCGCAAGGTCATCGCCGCCGCGCCCATGCTCGGCCGGCTGGAGCCGGGCCTGCGGCTCATCGTGGTGGCGGGGCCGCGCGTCGATCCGGCGGCGCTGCCGGCGATCCCGGGTGTCGAGTATCGCCGCTTCGTCCCCGACCTCTACGCGCACCTGGCCGCCTGCGACCTCGCCGTCGTCCAGGGTGGCCTCTCCACCTGCATGGAGCTCACCGCCACGAAGCGGCCGTTCATCTACGTGCCGCTCCGCAACCACTTCGAGCAGAACCTCCACGTGCCGTATCGCCTCGCCCGCTACGGGGCGGGGACCCGCATGGACTACGAGGGGCTCGAGCCCGAGGCGCTCGCCCACGCCGTCGCCGCCGGCCTCGCCCGCCCGGTGTGCTACCGGGACGTGGAGGCCGGCGGGGCCCAGCGCGCCGCCGCCGCCATCGCGGAGCTGCTGTGATGACGGCGGGTGGCCGCGCGAGGGCGCGCGCTTACGGACTCGGCTGGATCGTCAGCTCGCCGGTCGAGCGGAAGGTGACGGCGTAGACGCCGCCCTTGCGGAGCTTCGTCGACACCGCCTCGCCGTGGAGGGCGCGGACACCGCGTCGCTTGGCCTCGGCGGGGTCGTTGGCCAGCGTCCAGAACTGCGCCCACAGGTCGCGCTCGAACGCGCTCGGCGCCTTCTCGGCCGCGTAGGCCTGGGGCATCTGGCCCTCCCGGTCGAGCACGTGGGCGTCGACGGGCCGGAGGCGATCGCCGAAGATGCGACGGAAGAGCAGGAGCGAGCGGCCCTTGAGAGCGTCGCCGGCGGTGACGAACTCGTCCTCGAACTTGATCACCAGCGTGTCAACGTAGACCTCGTCACCGGTGACCGCGAACTCCCGCGACTCACCGAGGGGCTCGCCACGCGGGTCGAGCTCGCTGAAGCGGATGCGCGTGACCAGGTGGCCCTCGGCCCCGGGGCCCTGGTCCAGCACCACGATCCGAGCGCGGCGCTCGGTGTGGCGCAGGAGACGGACGGCCGCCTCCAGCACCTGGGCGCGCTCCTTGAGGACCTGGATCTGGGCGTCGCGCTCGGCCAGCTGGCGCTGGATCTCCCGACTCGGGGCGAACACCAGGCGGTCCGCCACGTAGACGCCGCCGGAGGCGGCGCCGACCAGCAGGACCAGCCACAGCGCCAGGCGTGCGCTGGCCAACGGCCGGTCAGACCCGGGCGGAGCCACCGGCCGCGCTGGCGTCGCGCGCGGCGCGCGCGGCGTGCAGCAGCGGCTCGGGCGTGTCGGGATTGATCGAGCAGTCGGGTCCGAGCAAGAGACCGCGGCCGCTGGTCGCCCGCACGGCGGCGTGCACGTGTCCCGCCACGACCTCGGTGGTGAGCGTGGCGATGACCGGCTTGGCCGGCAGCCCGCCCACCACTGCGCGGCCGGTGCGCCGGCGCCCCTCCGGCAGCGACGGGTTGCCCGGGGCTTGCGCCCACGAGATGGCCTGCACG
The DNA here is from genome assembly GCA_963827505.1 of uncultured Candidatus Rokubacteria bacterium. Classification (GTDB taxonomy): domain Bacteria; phylum Methylomirabilota; class Methylomirabilia; order Rokubacteriales; family CSP1-6; genus AR5. Next base: position 260,465 of record CAWHBD010000004.1, read on the forward strand.
GGGTAGTCGAGGAACTCGTCGAAGAGCACGCCGGCGCCGCAGACGTGGAGCATGTTGAACGAACCCGGGGCGGCGGCGGCCAGCACGGGCAGGTCATAGGGCCGCTGGAAGCGGCGGCACTCGGCCGAGGAGATGAGCTCGGCTCGAGCGACGTTGGTCGCGTAGAAGAGGCCGTCGGCGCCGGCGGCCAGGGCCAGGCTCGTGTAGCCGGCCAGCGTCTCGGCGATGGCCGCGAGCGCGGCTTCCAGCGCGGCGGGCGCCGCGCGCGCGATCGTCAGCATCTGCTCGAGGCCGCCGGGCAGGAGGTACGGCACGACCATCAGCGGCGAGAACACCGTCCAGATGATCGGCGTGTCGGGCCCCACCGCGGCGCGGATCTGGCGAAGCGCCTCGAGCTGCTCGCCGAGCGCTCCCGCGGCCGGCCCGGCCGGTTGCAGGCGCTGCAGCGCGGCGGCGTCCGCGCACGGCGCGTAGGTGCGCGTGTACTGAACCGCGCGCTCGTTCGAGGCCTGGTACCGGAGTCCCCACGCCTCGGCGAAGCACTGGGCGCGGGACTGGGGTTTGAGATAGTCCCAGTCGAACTCGCGAGCGAGCCGGACGGATTCGGCGACGAACTCCTTGACGGAGTTCTCCGCCGCGAAGTTGTGCAGCCAGAACGACAGCGGCACCCGATCGACGGTGTCGCCCCGCAGGGCGGCCATGACGCGGTCGCGCTTGGTGACCGTCGCCATCACCGGGGGATCGTCCTCCGCGTCCAGTGCGTTCCGTTGCCGAAGGTGGGCTGCCAGGACGAGTGCTTACCAGCCGCGCCGGTGACGATGACGCTGATGTCGTCGGCCTTCTCCACGATCGGGACCATGGTGCCGGGCGCATCGACCACGCCCCAGCGCTCGATCTGCTGGCGCTGGTACTCCTGACCCAGCCTGGCCATCGGGTAGCGCGCGTGCTCGAAGAGGAACTCCTTGACCTTCTGCTTGCTGTAGCCCTCCTTGGCGATGGTCGCTGCGTGCTCGGGACCGAGCGACAGCAGCGGCCAGCCGCGGCCGAGCAGGTTGTTGCTGCCGGCCTGGCCCATGGCGCCGGCCACGGTGAGCAGCACGCCGAGCGCGGTGTTGCTGTAATGGTCCTGGATGTTGTGCGGCCCCTCGCAACCGAACACGGTGACCGTGCTGGTGTCGGCCGGCAGCCCGGCCTCCACGTGCAGCGGCTCCCACGGGCTCTCGGCCTCGTTCTCGGCCACGCAGTAGGCGATCTTGGCCGGCGTGCCCTGGGTGGCACGATCGCCACGGCCGGGCAGGCCGCCGCCAACGTTCATGAGCACCAGCCGCACGCCCCGGCCGATCGTGACGTTGGCCCGGAACCCCTGGCCGTACGAGTTGTAGCCGGCCTGCAGGCCGAGCGCGCGACCGATCGGGCCGTTGACGACGAGGAGGGTCGCCACCGGATGGGTGGTGGCCTGCACGGAGTCGAGGTTGAACAGCGGGTCGGCCAGCGCCTCGATGGCGGCGAGGACGACCGGGAAGTACTCGGGCCGGCACCCGGCCATGACCGCGTTGACGGCGATCTTCTCGATGGTGGCCTCGCCCTGCCGCGGCGGCAGGACGCCCACGACCTCCCGCGGGTCGCGCGGGGTCTGCTTCAGGAATTCGTGCACGCGCCGCTCGGTCGGGGGGACGATCGGCAGCCCGTCCGTCCAGCCGCGCTCCTGATAGTGGCCGTCGATCTCCTCGAAGGCGCCGGGGAAGGTGAAGATGGTGGCGGCCGGCCCGCGCTCGCTCATGACTTCACCACCGCCTTCAGGACCGACTCGAGGGCGAGGGCGGCCTTGCGGACCACCTCGTCCTCATGGATGCCGCCGAGCGGATGGGGGATGAGGGCCAGCGGCAGGTCCGCGATGCCGCGGTTCTCGGCCTCCAGGCGCGCCAGCGCCTCGAACTCGAAGGTGCCCATCGTGGCCGTGGGAACACCGCGCTGCTCCAGCATGATTGAGCCGTGGATACTCCACGACGTGCAGGACCCTCAATCGGCGCTGCCGACCAGGGCTAGATCGCACGCCGAGAGCGCCTTCAGCGCCTCCGCCGACGGCGGGCCCGCCACCGGCTTGTCGCGCTTGACGATCTCGCCGGCGCCGTAACGCTCCTGCAGGGTCCTCGCCACCGCGAGCATCAGCACGTCGGCGTTGGCCTTGCTGTTGAAGAGGATCCCGATGCGCTTGCCGGCCAGGCTCTCCAGCCGGGGCGCCAGCGTCGCCGCGACCACGCGCGGCTCGGCGGTTGGATCGTAGAGACGAATGCCATCGGCGCTCATACGAGACTCCTTTCACTCACGAACGGAACAGCTCGGGCCCCCAGGTGAGGTACGAGGCGGCGTCGGCGCGGAGGAAGCGAAAGCCGGCGAGGCCGGCGAAGTGCTCGTCGACGTCGGTGTCACCGATGTGATAGTAGGCGGCGGCCGTGAACGCCGATTTCACCTCGGCCAGGCGGTGCTTGAGCACCGTGAAGTCGGGGTTGAGGTCGAGCCGCAGCTGCCAGATCTGCCGCTGGTGAGCGACGGGCCGGTCCGAGCAGGTGCCGACAAGGTAGCCGAGCCGGTGGGCCGCGCGCACGGCGTCGAGGGTGATGATGCCGGGAGGATCGCCGATCTCCAGCGTGCCGTCGATGTCGAAGCTGACGAGCGTCACATCGCTCACCTCAGCCCAGGAAGCCGGTCAGCGTCCGGGCGAACGCCTCCGGCTGCTCGTAGGGCATCATGTGGGCGGCGCCGTCCACCATCTCCACACGCGCGGACGGGATCAGCGACTTCCAGTGGGCGGCGTAGGCGGGCACGATCAGCCGGTCGGCGCTGCCCCAGACGATGAGGGTCTCGGCGGTCAGGCGGTACAGACGCTTGGACAGCCGACGGTTGGGGATCGGGAAGAGGATCTTGCCGGCCATGCTGAGCCGCCGCTGGGTGCCGAGGTAGAACTCCTTGAGCGCGTCCATGTTGGAGAGGTCGGCGCCGCCGGTGAGCAGCGCCTGGCCGGCCGCGGGATCGCGGAACAGCACCTCGGCGATCTGGTAGGGCAGCATCGCGAAGATGTCGGGGATCGGGTGGGCGTCCAGCCAGAGGCCGGCCGGCGCTCACGAGGGCGAGCTTGCCGACCTCGCGGGGGGTCAGGCAGGCCATCTCGGCGGCGATCATGCCGCCCATCGAGTGGCCGACCAGGTGCGGCTGGCGGAGGCCGAGGGCGTCGACCAGGTCCCAGCCGTGCAGCGCGAAGTCCAGCATGTCCTCCAGCAGCTCGTCGCCGGTGGACTCGCCGTAGCCCGGCCACTCGGGGGCGAAGACGTGGTAGCGCTGGGCGAGCTGGTCGAGGAACGGGTTGTCGCGCAGCAGGCCGCCGGCGCCGTGCAGGAACACGAGCGGGGCGCCGCTGCCGCCCTCGAGCACGCGGCAGCGCGTGCCCTTCCGGGTGTCGACGGTCTGCGCCTTCACGACGCCCACTCGGCGCCGCTCTTGTCGGCGCCCGGGCGGCGCTCCTCCGGGCGCAGGCGATCGTCCATGGGGTGCATCCACCACCGCTCGTCGTGCTTCCACTCCGGCCACAGGTCGCGCAGGTGCGGCATGACCTTCTCGGCGAAGAGCTTGGTCGAGTGACGGGTCTTCCAGTCCGGCATGTTGCCGTTGTGCATCAGGCAGAACAGGTGGCCGATGCGCAGCCCCTTGATGCACTCCTCGAGCTGCTGGCGCACGGTCTCGGGGCTGCCCGCGATGATGAACCGCTCGTCGACGAGCTGCTTCCAGGTGAGGTTCTGCAGGAGCTTCTGCGGCCTCCAGCCGCAGCTGCGACGAGCGCGCCGTACTTGATCGTGGCCACCGTGCGGTAGCCGGGCGGGTCGGCGAACGGCGGGAAGACGTGCAGGCAGCGGTTGAAGAAGTAGAGGCACGTGCTCGGCGTAGAGTCGCTCCGCCTCGGCGTCGGTGTCGGCCACGCAGATGATCTGGGCGAAGGCGGCGCGGTAGGGCGAGTCGTCCTTGCCCCGCTTGGCCACGCGCTCCCAGTAGCCGTCGAGCAGCGACTTGCCGCGCAGGTAGCCGTAGAAGGACAGGTAGGAGTAGTTGTAGTCGTGGTCGAGGCAGAAGTCCCACGTCTCGATCGAGCCGCCGCCCGGGATGTAGATGGGCGGGTGCGGCTTCTGGATCGGCTTGGGCCAGCAGTTCACCCAGCGCAGCTGGTTGTACTTGCCGTCGAAGGCGAAGGGCTCGGTCGGCGGCCCACGCCTGCATGATCATGTCGTGGGCCTCGCGGTACTTGTCGCGCGTGAGCGCCGGGATCTGCCCGTAGCAGAAGTTCGTGTCCATCGGCGTGCCGACCGGGAAGCCGGCGATGAGCCGGCCGCCCGGAGATCACGTCGAGCATCGCGAACTCCTCGGCGACGCGAATCGGCGGGTTGTAGCCGGCGATCGAGTTGCCGATCACGCACAGCGCCGCTCGAGACGTCCGGCGAGCCAGCGTCGGCCGCGATGAGGTTCGGCGACGGCATCAGGCCGTAGCCGTTCTGGTGGTGCTCGTTGCATCCGATGCCGTCGAAGCCGAGCGTCTCCGCGTACTCGAGCTGGTCGAGGTACGTGTGGTAGACGTGGTGGCCCTTGCGCGGGTCGTAGAGCGTGTTGGGGATGTCCACCCAGACCGACCGGTGCTGCTCGCGGAAGTCGTCGGGCAGGTATGGCCACGGCATCAGGTTGAACCAGGTGAACTTCATGGTGTCAGCTCGCCTTCGTGAGCGGCCAGCCCAGCCACTCGCAGACGCCACGCCCCATCACCCAGTCGAGATCCTCGCCCTTCAGCCACGGCTGGTGCTCGGTGAAGAGCGTGATGCACTCGTAGTAGGTGCACGGCATGCGGGTGAGGTCGGTGCCCCAGAACACGCGCCTGGGCCCGAAGGCGTCGACGAGCGCCTTGATGTGCGGGTGCAGGTCGCGGAACGGGTACTTCTCCCGGGAGAGCGACGGCATTCCCGAGGCCTTCACGGCCACGTTGGGGTGCTTGGCCAGCGCGCACACGGCCGGCAAGTCCTCGAACACCTTGGGGCCCTTGCCGCGGACGTTGAGCCCGACGTGGTCGATCGTCAGCTTGAGACCGGGATGCTTGCCGGCGATGCGGTCGAGGTGGTCGAGCATGCCCGGCATGAGCACCATGAGCGGGACGCCGGCGCGCTCGGCGGCCGGCCACAGCCAGTCGCCGGTGCCCTCGGTCAGGAAATGCTTGTAGTGCTCGTTGTGGAACGTGAAGCGCATGCCGAGCATGCCGGGCTGCTTGCGCCAGTCGGCCACCAGCGCGCGGCTGGCCGGATCCCCCATGGCCAGCCGGCCCATGACGGCGAACCGGTCGGGGTACGCGCGAGCAGCCTCCAGGGCCACGTCGTTGCGATCGCCTTCCCACGAGGGCGGCACGATCACGATGCGGCGCACACCAGCCAGGTCCATCTGGAAGAGCATGGCTTCCTTGCTGATCGGATACGGCTTCTGCGCCTCCTGGGCGCGGCCGGGCGGCCATGGGCGGGCCGGCGAGTCGGCGGCCCAGAGGTGCACTTGCGAGTCGACGATGTCCATGCCGGGCTCCCTCCGGTCGGCAGAAACGATGCGCGCGGTGATGATGCGGCGATCCGCGGGGACTGTCAACAACGCGGGGCGGACGGAGACCTACTGCAGGCCGGAGGCCTCGGTCGGGACGAGGATGGTCGCCTCCATCCGCTGCATGTACGGCGCGAGCGTCGCCACCGTCTCCTGCCAGAGCGGATCCTGGTTGGCGGCGCGGCGGACCTCGTGACGCTGCTGCAGGCTGCTGTACGGCCACAGGGAGACCATCCGGTTGAGCTCGCCGATGTCCGACTGCCAGACTCCGAGCGGCCGCGAGAACTTCTCCCGGATGGCCATCCCACGCCGCCAGGCCTCGAGCCACTGCGCCGTCGTCCCCGGGTGCAGGCGGTGGTCGCGGAGCTCGTAGAAGGCCGAGTGGGCCGGCGGCGTGAACGGCCAGTCGGGCAGGGGCAGCAGGATGAGCGACTCCGTGCTCGCCATCATGGGCTGGCCCTGCAGCAGGAACTTCTTCCACACGATCTGCTGGGCGATGCGCGCCCGGGCGGCGGCGCGATGGTGGAAGTCGATGAACTTCCACAGCTCGACCAGCCGGCCCACCTCGCGCGGCTCGGTCGTCCACTGGCCGACCAGCTCGGCGTGCCTGCGGGCAGCCTTGACGGCGCGGCTGGCGAGGTCGGTGAACGCCTCCAGCGCCGACGGATGGACGTGATAGGTCCGCAGCTCGAAGATGCCCTCGTCGCCGCTCATCCGGACTCCAGCTCGGCCAGCGGAGCGATGGGCACCGCGACCTCCTGGCCGCCCCGCTCCGCCGAGAGGTAGCCCGCGTAGAGGGTGGCGATCGTGTCGTGGGCGATGGCGGCACCGGACTGCGGCGTCCGGCCGCTCACGCAGCACTCGAGGAAGTCCTGGATCTCGCCGTAGAAGCCCTGCTGCCACTCCTCATCGGCGGCCGGATGACTCCAGCCCTCCTTCGTCCCGGTCTTCTCGACGACGTAGACGTCCTTGAACTGGGCGGCGGCGGGATTGTAGGTGTCGAGCAGGTTCACCGGATTCAGCCGGCACGTGGTGCGGTGATTGTTCGCAAAGACGTCGAGGTAGTTGAGCACGCCGCCCAGCACGAGCTCGGTGGCGAACACATCGGCGACGGTACCGTCCTCGAAGAGGACATGCAGCTGGCTGTAGTCCTCGACATCGCTATAGTCAACGCGCAGGAAGCCGCGATCCTGGTAGCCGGGCACGCGGGTGATCTCGTGCACCCGGCAGGAGACCGAGGCGGGCCGGATCGGGCGGCCGGCGCGTGCCCGCCCCTCGACCTGCTTCAGATAGAGGCAGGCCGACAGCGGGTGGCAGCCCTTGCCGACCAGCGAGCCGCCGCCGGCGTGGCGCCAGATGCCGTAGACCGGCGAGTGGGAGCCGCTGTGCGACTCGCCACCCAGCATCCAGAGGATCTGGGCGCCCGTCTTCTCGATGATCTCGCGCTCCTTCTGGATGGCCGGCGCGTAGATCCAGTTCTCGGCGTAGCCGAGGACGACCCCGCGGCGGCGGGCGGCGCTGACGATGCGGCCGGCGCTGGCCAGCGCCTCCTTCAAGAGCGCGTCCTTGCTCGCCCGATGGCCGGCGAAGGCCGGGTCGCCCGAGCCAAAGGCGCCGGTGAACGGCTTCTCGATCACGACGTGGCGGCCGGCCTCGATCGCCTCCAGCGCCACCGGCTCGTGGTGGGCGGGCGGCGCGCAGACGTCGACGACGTCGACGTGCGGCAGCATGGCGGCCAGGCTGGGGTACGGCGTGGCGCCCGTCTCGCGCGCGAAGGCCTCGCGCCGCTCGGCGGTGGGTGAGGTGACGCCGGCCAGTCGCGCCTCGACGCCGTACGCGCGGCGGTAGGCGGCGACGTGCAGGTGGGCGGCGAACCGGGAGCCGACGACACCGACGCGGAGCGAGGCCATGTCGAGCGTGATTCTAACAGACGCCCCACACACGTCCCGGCAGCCGCCGGGGCGGGGGCGGCGGCAGGACGTGGCGGTGGTGTTCGGCGTAGCATGGGCGGAGTTGCACGACGGAGGGGCGCCGATGGACTTCGGGATCATGACGGCGAAGGTTGATGAGATCGGGTACATCACGCATGCGGAGAATCTGGGGTTCAGTCATTGCTGGGTGACGGACAGTCCGATCATCCGGTCGAACTGCTGGGCGGTGCTGGCGCTGGCGGCTCAGGCCACGCGCACGATGCGGATCGGGACCGGGGTCAACGTGCCGGCGTTGCGACTGGCGCCGGCGGCGGCCAACGGCATCGCGACCATCAATCGGCTGGCGCCGGGGCGCTGCTTCATCGGCTTCGGAACCGGGCACACCGGGCTGCGCCTGCTCGGCCGCAAGCCGATGCGGCTGGCGCCGTTCCGCGAATACGTGGACGTCGTGCGGCGGATGCTGCGCGGCGAGGAGGTCGCCTACACGCTGGAGGGCGAGACGCACCCGATCCGGTTCCAGATGCGCGAGCACCGGTTCATCGACCTCGAGGCCGAGATCCCCGTGTACGTGGCGGGATTCGGTCCGAAGGCGCAGGCGTTGGCCGGAGAGATCGCCGACGGGCTCATCTCCGGCTTGCCGCGTGGCGGGGCGCTGCCGGCCATGCTGGCCAACGCGCGGCGGGGGGCCGAGCGGGGAGGCCGGACGTTGCCCGACGACTTCTACACCTCGGCGATGGTGACGCTGGTGATGCGGGAGCCGGGCGAGGCGCTGGACTCGCCGCGCATCGTCGCCGACTGCGGCGCCGCCGTGCTGTCGGGGCTGCACTACCTGGTGGCCCACCACCTCGAGACCGGCGAGGAGCCGCCCGACTACGCACGCGGGATCTGGAAGGCCTACCTGGGCTGGTTGAACGAGGCGCCGCCAGAGGTGCGCCACCAGCGCCTGCACGGCAGCCACTACAGCTTCCTCGACGCCGAGGAGGCGCGGTTCCTGACCGCCGACCTCATCCGCGGCAGCACGCTGGCCGGCAGCCCCGAGGAGCTGGTCGAGCGGGTGCGCGAGCTCGAGCGTCAGGGCCTCCGACAGATCATGCTCTACCCGCCACTCAACCGTCAGTACCGGGTAATCGAGGACTTCGCCGACCGCGTGATGGCCCGTCTGTAGCGCTGGCGGAGCGGGATTGGCGTATCGAGGGGCGCCCCGGCTCCGCCGGGGCGTCCCGAGCCGCCCGGGGGGCTTGGGGGGCCCGTTCGAGGCCCCCCATCTCATAGACGCCCCCCATCTCAATCAATAGAGCGTCTTCAGCTTCTCCTGGGAGTCGCGCTCGTACTGCTCCACGGTCTGGCCGGCCGGCTTCGCGGGCAGGAGGTCCCAGATCATGCGCTGCATGGAGCGGACCTCGGTGGTGTCGGGCCACCGCGCCGGGTCCCACAGCCCGGCTCGCTTGAAGGCGCGCGCGCAGTGCATGAAGGCCTGCTCCACCTCGACCACGATGGCGGTGACCGGCCGCTTGCCGGCCACCGCCATCTGCTCCAGTAGCACCTCGTCCCGGGCGATGGTCGCACGGCCGTTCACCCGGAGCGTGTCCTCGCGCCCGGGAATGAAGAAGATCAGACCGATGTGGCTGTTCTCCACGATGTTGCGCATGCCGTCGAGCCGGTTGTTGCCGAGCCGGTCCGGGATCGCCAGATGGTGATCGTCGATGACGTGCACGAAGCCGGGGCCGTCACCCTTGGGGGAGACGTCGCAGCGGCCGTCGGCACCGGCCGTACCCATGACCAGGAAGGGGGCGTGCGCGATGAACGCGCGGCAATCCTCGTTGAGCCCCGGGCGCTCCTTGGCCACCGCCCGCTCGCCGGGGTGGCCGTACAGCTCGCGCAGCTCCCGCTCCGTCGTGACCGGCCGTTCGACCATCGCCTGCCTCTTCACTTCACCAGGCCGTAGAACTTCGCGGCGTTGTCGCAGGTGATCTTCTTGACGACGTTGGCCGGCAGGTGGCCGAACTGCTCCTCGATGTACTTGTCGGACTCGGGCCACACGCCGTCGGTGTGCGGGTAGTCGGAGGCCCACATGATCGTCTCGTCGCCCATCTCGTCGATGAGCTTGGTACCGATGCGGTCGAACTGGAAGGTGGCCTTGCACTGGCGGCGCCAGTAGTCGCTCGGCTTCATCGTGAGGCCGAGGTCGCGGAAGCGGTCCTCCCACTCGAAGTCCATGCGGTCGAGTGCGTAGGGAATCCAGCCGATGCCGCTCTCGCCGAAGCCGATCTTGAGATTGGGGTAGCGCTCCAGCACGGCGGCGCCGATGAGGGCGGCCAGGATGTTGACGAGGTTCATCTGGAAGCCGGAGACGCCCACGAAGAGGGCGGCCCGCTTGGCGAGCCCCGTCGCCCGGTCGCGCGCGGCCGACGACGTGCTCGGGAACGTGTGGAAGTGCAGCGGCAGGCCGACCTCGCTCACGGCCTTCCACAGCGGCTCCCACACGGGGTGCCACATCGGGTCCATGTCCCACGAGCACGACAGCTCGAGGCCGCGGATGCCCATCTTGGCCACGCGGTGCACTTCCTTCACCGCCGCGTCGATGTCGCCGTAGGGCAGGCAGGCCAGGCCGATCTGCCGGTCGGGGTAGTGACGGCAGAAGTCCTTCAGCCAGTCGTTGTAGATGCGGAACATCTCCCGGGCGGCCTCGTGGTCACTGAGGCGAGTGGCGGCGCCGAGGATGCCGAAGATGACCTCGGCCTGCACGCCGTCGCGCTCCATGTCCTTGATGCGCAGGTGGGGATCGGTCGGCCGCCGGATGCCCTTCTTGCCGTCCTCGTAGAGGCCGGTCTCGGCCATCTTGTCGACCCGGTAGTTCTGCCCCGGCACCAGCTTGGCGCCGCCCGGGCCCACGCCGCCCACCAGCCCGAACGACGTCCCGTTCTTGCACGTCCACTGCGGACCGTCGGGGCTGTCGACCACGTAGGGCATGCGGTCCCGCATGGCCGTCGACGCGTTGGCGGTGAAGAGGTCGGGCGGGATCCACGGCATGTCGATGTGGCAGTCGGCTGAGATCCGCGTGTAGTTCATGGGTCTCCTCGCTCAGGGTTTCAGGCGCACGTCTTCGTACGGTGCCGAGTAGGGAAAGGATGGGACCAGGGTGAGCGCCGCCTCTTCTACGCGCGGCCCGGGGTCGAGCCAGCGCGGAGCCAGCGTGAAGTGCACCGCCCAGGTCATCTGGCCGGTGGGGGCGGCGGCCGGCCGGGCCGGGCTGAGGGTCGTGAGGGCAATGATGCCGAGCAGGAAGGCGAACGCGATACCGCGCTGAGCTCTCATGTCGCCACCTCGGGACGGGCCGATCGTACCGCTGATCGGACCGCGGCGTCCACCTACTCCGGGATGTCAGGCGAGGGGCCCGGAGCTACCCGGGTGAGCATCCTGTAAGGCCGGCTTCAGCCGACCTCGGCGCGAATGCGAGTGTGGAGGGCACCGAGGGCGTCGAGCATGGCGTCGACGGAGCGGGCGCCGGCCTGGAAGATGGCGGTGGCGTTGAGGGCGGCCCAGCCGAAGCCCATCGCCTTCAGCGCTGCCACTCGCGCCACCACCCGGTCCGGCTCGGCGTAGAAGCGCTTGCCCTCGGCGTCGCGCGGTGGCGGCGCCACCATGCTCTGCAGCCCGAGGGCGGCGGGGTCGCGGCCAGCCTCGGCGGCGTGGCGATGGATCGTCGCGATGGCGCGCCGCGCGTCCTCGGCGTCCGTCACGCGGCTGGCTAGCCAGCCGTCGCCCAGTCGGCCCGTGCGGCGGAGCGCGGCCTCGGAGTTGCCGCCGATCCAGATGGGCAGGCGCCCACCCTGCGGCGGCTTCGGCTCCATGGCCATCAGCGTGGTGGGGTAGTGGGCGCCCTTCGCGCTGATCTGGGGCTCGGTCCAGTACGTGCGCAGCAGCGCGATCGCTTCGTCCATGCGCGCGCCGCGCGTGCGGAAGTCTGCGTGGAGCGCCTCGTACTCCGACTCCTGCCACCCCACGCCCACGCCGAGCCGGACGCGCCCCCCCGACAGCGTGTCGAGCGTGCTGATCTGCTTGGCCACCAGCGCCGGCTGGCGCTGCGGCAGCACCAGGACCTCGGTGCCGAGCGTCACGCGCGTGGTGACGGCGGCCAGATGAGCGAGCAGCGTGAGCGCCTCGAGGATGGGCATGGCCGCGTTGTAGGGCCCGGGCGGCCGGCCCGGCATGGGGTGGCCCATCACGACGTGGTCGAAGATGTCGATGTGATCGAAGCCGATCTGCTCGACGGTGCGGGCAAACCGTCGCACCGCCTCCGGGCCTTCGCGATACGACACGCTGGGGAACTCGATCGTGAGCTTCATGGCGCGCGCATCATGCGGGGCGCCTCCGCGCGTGTCAACCGCGGGATCGGGACGCGACGGGGGACCGCGACGGACTCGCGGCCCCCCGTCGCGTCAGAACCGACCGGTGACGGCGAGGATGATGACGATGACCAGGATCAGGCCGAGGCCTCCGCTCGGGAAATATCCCCAGCTCGAGCTGTACGGCCACATCGGCAGCGCGCCCAGGAGAAGCAGGATGAGTATGACGAGAAGGATCGTGCTCACAGGGCACTCCTTGCGTCGGATTTACGTCTCATCCCTGCCAGCGCAAGCCCTGTGCCACCGAGAGGTGGTGATTCCAGGTCCATACCGGGTGTCCGGCCCCCCGGAGGAGCCGCCCGGGCGGCGCCCCGTGTGCTTGCCATCGCGCAAGAGCACCTCGCCGCCCACCACGGTGGCGGCGATCCCCCGCGCCCGCTGCACCAACCGCCGGGCGCCGGCGGGCAAATCGTTGGTCACTTCCGGCATTTCGGGGCGATCGTGTCGGGGTCGAACACGAGCAGGTCGGCCACGAAGCCCTCGCGCACGAGGCCGCGGTCGCTGAACCCCCAGTGGGTGGCCGGGACCAGGGTCAGCATGCGCACGGCCTGCTCCAGCGTGAACGCCTGCCGCTCCCGTACCCAGTGGCTCAGCAGGTGGGTCTGCAGCGAGGAGTCGATGATCTGCGAGACGTGCGCACCGGAATCGGAGAAGGTCACCACGGCGCGCGGGTGGCGCATCATCTCCAGCACCGTGTCCTGCTTCTCGTTGGCGACCGGGTGGACGAAGAACCGCTCGAGGTCCTTCTCGATCGCCAGGTCGAGCATCGCCTCGACCGGGTCGACGCCGCGCTCGCGGGCGATCTCGGCCACCGTGCGATGCGGGCCCTCGACGGTGTCGTAGACGAAGATCCACTCGTAGGGGAAGGGCCGGGCCTCGGTGCCCAGCGCCTTGCGGTCGGGCTGCTCGCGGGTGCCCTCGATCAGGCGGCGCCGGCGTCGATGACCTCCCGCGCGCGCTCGCGGATGCGACCGATCGATACGATGCGGCCGTGCTGCACGGCGATGTCGGCGCGGTGACGGGGCAGGCCGGTGCCGTCGATCAGCACACCGTTCTTGATCAGCAGGTCGTAGGGCATGCGCTCAGCTTTCGGTGACGCTCAGCTTTCGGTGAGGGCGAAGGCCTCGGCGAAGCGACGGTAGCACTCGAGATGGTCGCCGTACTTGCGGTGGCCGGCCGTGTGCTTGGCGCAGGCCAGCAGTAGGCGGTCGCGATCGGCGGCCTGGCTGCGGCGGTAGTCCTCCAGCAGGCAGAGCCCCAGCTCCTGGTTGTGGGGGTCGTTGCCGACGATGACGGCGCCGTCGGCCAGCGTCCGCAGCAACGGTGTGCGGTCGAAGCCGGCCTTGAGGTAGACGGCCGTCAGGTCCACCGCCTCGTCGGCCCGCAGCGTCACCAGCGCGTCGAGCAGCCGCTTCAGCAGCGCGGCCGCCGGTAGCGCGTCGGCCCCGGCCGGAGTCGTGAGGGCCCGCCGTCCGTTGCCCGGCGTGTCGGCCTGGTGGGCGGAGCCGTGGTTGATGAACGAGGCGGCCACGAACAGCAGCTTGAGCCGGTGCGGGTGATCGAAGGTGTCGTAGAACCAGCCGAGCGTGTTGCAGTACTCGTAGCCGTGCTGGGCCATCGAGAAGTTGTTGGGCTCGCCGGTGTCCAGGATGACCTGGGCCGAGGCCACCTGGATGGCGTCGAGCAGCCGACGCGGGTTCCGCCCCGCCTTGAGCAGCGCGACCAGCGCGTTGATGACCGACGGCTCCCGGTCGTGCAGGATCGTCTCGACCAGCATCGCTTCCTCGGCCGCGGTCAGCGGCTCCTTCTGGGCGAGCAGGTCACGGTCGCGGCCGTCGAGCAGGTTCTGGACGATGTTGCAGCCCATCTCGTAGGTCGAGTACCAGCGCGGTCCGACGGCGATGTCGGGCACCCCGGCGTAGAGCACGTGGTGGGCGTTGTCCCAGCCGATCGCCTCGCCCAGCTCCACAGTGGCCCGAGCCCGGTAGGCCTTGTGCCCCGTCGTGTAGGAGCGGTTGTGCAGCATGCGGTCCTGCACGTCGATGAGGCCGGCGAAGGCCAGCTGGGCGAGGGCGGCCCGGCGGTTGGGCGCATCCTCCATCAGGCCCAGGAACACCCGGTACGAGGCCAGCACGTCGCCGCGCTGCACCAGGGTCAGCCAGTGGTTGAGCTTCTCCGGCAGCGAGCCCTCGACGCGCTCGGGCGTCTGATCGGGCCAGTGCGCCTGGGGCATCGGGGGCGTCTGGTGCACCTTGATGTCGTACAGGCGCGTGTAGTGGCCGGGCGCCTTGCCGATGAGCTGGTTCCACGGGTCGAGGCCGGTCGGCATGTACCAGACGGTCTGGGCCATCGGCAGCATCGCCAGCTCCGGCCGTACCATGGACGACAGCGGCAACCCCACGCGCTCGCTCAGCAGGCAGTGGTCGTTGTTCACGAACTTCACCACGCCGTCGTCGAGCCGCTGGTGGTAAGGCACGTGGGTGTAGGGCGCGTGGATGCGCACAGTCTCGCTCGTGATCTCGGTCAGAGGCCGGCCCTGCTTGAGCAGGCCGTAGAGGACGGACTGGGCGCCGATCTGGTCACGGGCAATGATGCGGTCTTCGAGGCGGGCGTACTCGGCGGTCGTCATCGGATCGCTCCCTCCCGCAGGGGCTTGCCGGGAGAGTACCATACGGCCCCATGACGACCCGCCTGGCGCTGGCCGCCCTGCTGGCGCTGCTGCTGTTCCTGACCGCCTACCCGCTGGCCATGCTCGTGTACGGCAGCCTGCACACGACGCCGCCCGGCGCCCCTGGTGTCTTCAACCTGGACGGCTATCGGGCCATGCTCTCGCGGAGCAACGCGGTGGTGCTGCTGAACACGGTCGGGCTCTCGCTGGTGAAGACCGGGCTGGCCATGGCGGTGGCGCTGTTCCTGGCCTGGATCGTCGCCCGCACCGACACGCCGCACCGGGACACCCTCGAGGTGCTGATCACGCTGCCCTTCTACATTCCGCCCATCCTGACGGCGATGGCGTGGGGCATGCTGGCCACGCCGAAGGGCGGGTTGATCAACCTGGCGTGGACGGGCCTGACGGGCAGCCGGGAGCCGCTCGTCAACATCTACTCCTACGGCGGTGTGGTGTGGCACATGATGCAGTACTCGACACCGTTCCTCTTCCTGCTGATGGTCGGCGCGTTCAAATCGATGGATCCCGCCCTCGAGGAGTCGAGCCGCATGTCGGGGGCCTCGGCGTGGACGACCTTTCGCCGGGTGACGCTGGGGCTCATGCTGCCGGTGACGACCAGCGCCTTCCTGCTGTCGTTCATCCGCGGGGTGGAGAGCTTCGAGTCCGCGCTGATCTTCGGGGCCCCGGCCGGCATCGAGGTCATCACGACCGAGATCTACCACCTGATCCATCACGTGAGCACGCCCGACTACCCCCAGGCCACGGCGCTGGCCCTGGGGATCATGGTGCTCATGTTCGGGCTGGTCGCCTGGCAGTGGCGGCTGCTGGGCGGCCGCAGCTTCTTCACCGTGACCGGCAAGGGCTACACGCCGCGGGTGACCCGGTTGGGCCGCTGGCGCTGGGTGACGTTCGGCTTCTGCCTGCTGTTCTTCGCGATCACGGTGGTGCTGCCGGTGAGCCAGCTCGCGATCGGCTCGTTCTTCAAGTTCTTCGGCTTCTACCGGGCGAGCATGCTCACGGTCGATCACTACACCGCGGTCTGGAACAACCGCCTGGTGTGGCGCGCGCTGGGCAACACGCTGCTGCTCGGGCTGCTCGGGGCCACCGCCACCATGGTGCTCGGGGCGGTCATCGCCTACGTCCTCGTGCGCACGCGGTTCAGGATCCGGTCCGCGATCGAGGTGCTGGCGTGGCTGCCGTGGATGATGCCGGGCATGGTGCTGGGTGTGGGCTTCCTGTGGGCCTACGCGCTGATGCCGGGGCCGATCCAGCTCTACGGCACGCTGTGGGCGCTGCTGGTCGCCTACGTCTCGCTGGGTACGCCGCTGGCGGTGCGCACGATGTCGGGCGCGTTCTCCCAGCTGGCCCTCGACCTCGAGGAGTGCTCGCGCGTGCACGGCGCGGCCTGGTGGACGACCTTCCGGCGGATACTGCTGGCGCTGGCGTGGCCGGCCTTCGCGGTCGGCTGGATCCTGATCTTCTTCATCATCTTGCGCGAGCTGTCGGCGTCGATCCTGCTCTACAGTGTCGGCAACGAGGTGCTGCCGGTGGTCGTCATGCGGATGTGGACGGAGGGCAAGGCGGGCCAGGTCAGCGTGATCGCGCTCGTCATGCTGGCGCTGGTGTTCCTGTTCCGCTTCGGTGAGCGGAGACTGGTGCGCACGCACCTGAGCGCGTCGTGAGCCGTCGCGGCCCCGGCGTTCGCTGCGAGACGACCGCATGACGCGCTTCACGCGCCAGGGCGCGACGCTGGACTTCGGCGCCACCCGGATCAGCGTCTGCCGCCCGGGCATCGTCCGCGTGGCGCTCGAGCCGGCGACGGGCCGGCGGCGACGCCGTCGCTCGTCGACCCGCGCGACTGGCCGGCGGTGCCGTTCGAGGTCGTCGACGGCGAGCCGGTGCGGCTGGCCACGAGCGCGCTTGAGCGTCGAGATCGCGACGGCGCCGGTGCGGTTGTCGTTCGCCGACGCGACCGGCGGCGGCGCTCCTGCACCAGCCCTGCGGCTGGTGGGGGAGCGGGCGAGCCCGCGGCGCGGCCGCACCCGCGTGAGCTTCGCGTTCTCGGGCGAGCAGCACTTCTACGGTCTCGGGCAGGGCGGCGGCCGGCTCGACCGCCTCGGGGACGATGCGCCAGCTCTGGAACACGCACCTCGGCCACGGCCCCGGCTCGGACATGGGCGTGCCGCTGCTGATCTCCAACCGCGGGCTACGCGCTGTTCTTCGACACGCCCGCCGACGCCTCGCTCTCGGTCGGACGCTCGGACGGCGGGGTCCGCATCGCCTACACGGCCGAGCCCGGGCGCCGCTGACGTGGTACTTCCTGATCGGCGCCGGACCTGCGCGGCGCTCATGGGCGAGGTGGCGGAGCTGCTCGGGCGGGCGCCGCTGCCGCCGCGCTGGGCGCTGGGCTTTCTCCAGTCCACGCGCCACTTCGACGAACACCGAGGAGCTGCGCCGGCTGCCGCGCACCATCCGGGACAAGCGCATCCCGTGCGACGCGCTGATCTACCTCTCGGCGCTATGGCGAGGCGCTCGGCTGGAACCGGGGCGTCGGCCACCTGGAGTTCCAGCCGGAGCTGTGGCCGGAGCCCGGCGCGCCCTGCTCGACGAGGTGCGGGCGCAGCACTTCGAGGTCATCACGCACGAGTATCCGGTGCTCCACGAGGACTCACCGCTGTTCGACGAGGCCGAGGCGCGCGGCTATCTGCTGGCCACGGCCTACGAGCGATCGCACCGGCGGCGCCGCCAACTATCGCCAGGGCCAGCGACTACCTCGACTTCTCGAACCCGGCGGTGGGCGCCTGGTGGTGGGCCGCGCACCGCGAGCTGGTGGGGCTCGGGCGTGGGCGGCTGGTGGCTCGACGGCGGGGAGGGGCCGCCGGCCGCGGCCACGCTGGCCGCCGGGGACGGCGCGCTGCTGCACAACCTCTACGACCGCTTCCGCCACCAGGCCTTCGCCGAGGGCGAGGCGGCCGCCCGCCCCGATCAGCGCGTGTTCCTGCTCTGCCGCTCGGGCGACGCCGGGCATGCAGCGGTTCGGCGCCTCGACGTGGTCGGGTGACATCAACAACGACTTCCCGACCCTCGAGGCCCAGGTCCCCCTGGGGCTGAACACCGGTCTGTCGGGCGTCCCCTACTGGGGCACCGACGTCGGCGGCTTCTTCCACACGGTGCCGGAGACGGGCGAGCTCTATGCGCGCTGGTTCCAGTTCGGCGCCTTCACGCCCGATCTTCCGCTCCCACGGCTGGGTGTGGCGCGAGCACGTGCCATGGGCCCACGGCCCCGAGGTGGAGGCAATCTGCCGCCGCTACGCCGAGCTGCGCTACCGGCTGCTGCCGTACACGTACACGCTGGCCTGGCAGGCCTACACGCAGGGGCTGCCGCTCATGCGGCCGCTCGTGCTGAACTACCCGGACGATCCGCGGGCGTGGACGCTCGACCACGAGTACCTGTGGGGCGACGACCTGCTGGTGGCGCCGGTGACGCGCGAGGGCGCGACCGCGTGGCCGGTCTATCTGCCGCCCGGCTCGTGGTTCGACTTCTGGACGAGCGAGCGCCACGAGGGGCCGGGCGGGGTGACCGTCGGGGCGCCGCTCGACCGACTGCCGCTGCTCGTGCGCGGTGGCGCGATCCTGCCGCTGGGGCCGGTCGTGCAGCACACCGGCGAGCGCCCGCTGGACGAGCTGACGCTGCAGATCTATCCGGAGGGCGTCTCGCGCTTCGAGCTGTACGAGGACGACGGGCGCTCGAACGGCTATCGCCAGGGCCGGCACGCGCTGACGCCGATCGAGTGCGTGGCCGAGCCCGGTCGCGTCACCGTGCGCATCGGAGCGCCGACCGGCGACCGGTCGGTGGTGCCGGCGGGTCGGCGGTACCTGCTCCGGCTGCGAGTCGCCCGCCCGGCCGCAGTGGCCATCGAGGGCGCCGGCGCGCTGTCCCAGACTGGCGGCGATACCGGCCGGCCCGGCTGGTGGATGGACGCCGCCGGTTTCGTCTGCATCCGCCCCCCGCCAGCTCGCCGTTCACCTGCATCCTGACGTACTGACCAGCGGACGCAACCCGGGCCTGCCTGACCGCGACGCATCGCCGGGCCAAGCAGTGCGGCGGCACGCCGAAACGGGGCGGGTGGCGTCGGGCGCGGGGTCCGGAGCCTCGGGCGCAGCGCGCCCCCTCGCCGCGAACGCCGCTCGTGGCGCTCGCCGGGGCGACGGGTGACGGAGCCTGACTCGGACCACGCACCCGGAGACGCACCCGCCCGCCGCCCGCGTCGCGATGGTGGCGTACAGCCTGGCCTTCTTTCCGTGGAAGACGGCGGTGCCGCTCGATCTGCGGCCGATGTATCCGCTGCCCGCGCGGGTCTCCCTGCTGGACGCGCCGTTCCTGCCGGCCGCGCTCGCCGTCGCCGGTGTCACGCTGGTGCTGGTGGCGGTGCGGCGGCGGTGGCCGGCTGGGCTCGCCGTCTGGGTGGCCTATGCCGTCATGCTGGCGCCCGTGAGCGGCCTCGTCCACGCCGGCCCCCAGCTCGTCGCCGACCGGTTCGGCTATCTGCCATCACTGGGCTTCTGCCTGCTCTTTCGGCGCCGGTGTGGCGGCGGCCGCGCGGCGCCCCTCGCTGGCCCGGGTGGTGCCTGTGGCGGCGGCGGTCTGGCTCGTCTGCCTGGCCGCGCTGACGTGGTCGCAGCTTCAGATCTGGCGCGACACGAACACCCTGTTCACCTACATGCTCGAGCTGGAGCCGGACTGCTCGTGGTGCCACGCCCAGTACGGCAGCACGCTCGGCAACCGCGGCCGCCTCGACGCCGCGCTCCCGCACCTGATCCGCGCCGCCGAGCTGCGCCGGAGTCGTTCAACAACCAGGCGAACGTCGGCCTGGCGTTCCTGCGTGTCGGCCGGGCGGCGGCGGCGGTGCCATACCTCCAGTGGCGGTTACGCTGAAGCCCGACTCACCTCGACGCGGTGACCAATCTCGGGCTGGCCCTGGTCGCCGTCGACCGCGCGGCTGACGCGCTGCCCTACCTCGAGCGCGCCGCTGCCGCGCGGCCGGGTGCCCGGCCCCCGCCTGGGACTGGTCCAGGCTTACACCGCGCTCGGCCGTCCGGCCGACGCCGAGGAGCATCGCCGCGTTCTGGAACGCCTCCAGGCCGCGCCGCGTCGCGGTGACCCCCATAGTCCACTGGCCCTCGCGCGCAACAGAAGACGCGCGAGACGCTACGACTTGAAGTACCAGGTCTCCGTGTGGGCGATGTGCGGGTTGTCGCTCACCGCGCTGTTCCAGAGCCGCTCGGGGACGTTGCCGATGTTGTTCTTGATGACCCGCACGCCCTGCGAGGCGGGCGAGTTGGAGACGACCGGGATCAGCCACAGCTCGTCGAGCGCGATCTTCCACACCTCCTTGGCCAGGCGCGTCCGCTCCGCGTCGGGCACGCTGAACGACCGGCGGTAGGTGGCCATCAGCTCGCGCATCCGGGCCGGCGGCTGCTTGCCCTTGGCGCCCGCGCTCGAGTACCAGACGCCGTAGAGCGGCCCCAGCGGGCTCTGGTCCTGGGCGGGGAAGATCAGCGGGGCGTGGCCGTAGATGTTGTCGGCGCCCCACTGGGTCTCGAAGTAGATCTGGTGCTCGTTGGCCGCGCAGGCGCGCGGTGGCCAGCCCGCGCTCCATCTCCTGGACCTCGCCGCGGATGCCGATCTTCTTCCACTGCTCGACGATCATCTCGGCGATGCGCGTGAACGGCAGGAAGCCGAGGTAGGTCGTCAGCGCCAGGCGCAGCCGGCCGCCGCCGTCGGCGCGCAGGCGGTAGCCCTCGCCGTCCTTCTTGGTGAGCCCGAGCGCGTCGAGCATCTCGTTGGCCTTCTTCACGTCGTAGCGCGGTGTGCAGGGTCTTGAACTCCGGCCCCGGGAAGTACAGCGTGCGCTCGCCCGGCGCCGCCGAGCCGGTCTGGCCGAGCCCGAGCACGAACGTCTCGTTGATCTGCGGGCGGTCGATGCCGTGGGAGAGCGCGATGCGGAAGTTGCGGGTGCTGAGCCACTTGGCGATCTCGGCGTCCTTGTCGTAGCTCTGGTTGCAGAACAGGCCGACGTCGGCGCCCTGGTCGGACGGGTCCAGGTGCACGCGGTAGTTGCCCTTCTGCTGGTTCTCCAGCAGCACCGGCAGCTTGCTGATGTCGATGTGGCGGGCCTGCGAGTCGTACTCGCCGGCGATGGCGCGCAGGTTGATGAGCTCCAGGTTCTCGCCCAGGGTCATGCGGATGCGGTCGATGTAGGGCAGCTGGTTGCCGTCGGTGTCGACCCACACGCTGTACGGGTTGCGCTCCAGGACCCAGCGTCGGCGTGTTGATCGGCGACGTCGTCTTCCACGGCGTGACCACCGGCAGGTCGGGGTTGCGGCAGGCGTCGTTGCGGTTCTTGAAGCAGCAGGACCCAGCTCTCGAACTTCAGCTCGGCCAGCCTTCTTGGCGAGGTCATCCTTCGAGGCGTACTTCGGATGGAACTGCTTGAGGTAGTGCGCGGGCGCGAAGCCGCCCAGCGCGTCGCGGCCGAAGCGGGCGTGGTGCCCGATGCCCCACACCGAGGCCAGCACGGTGGGCAGCGCGTAGTACGGGTCGGGCGCGACGAACTGGACGGTGGCTGGCGTCGACCTTCTTGATCGGCGATCGGCTTGCCGTTGATGGTCATCACCGACAGCGGCGATCGGGACCAGCTCCTTGTTCGGTAGACGTCCTCGAACCAGAAGACGAAGTCGTCGGCGGTGAACGGCTGCGCCGTCGCTCCACTTCATGCCCCGGCGCAGGTGCAGCGTGGTGACCTTGCCGTCGGGGCTGACCTCCCAGGCGCGGGCGATGTTCGGGACGAGCTTGGTGCCCGTGTAGTCGAAGTAGAGGAGCTTGTCGTTCTGGGCGGCCCGGTGGCCGTTGGAGGTGTCGAAGGGGCCGGTGAAGCCCGCGCCGCCAGGTGCCCGCCGTACTTGCCGATCTCGCGGAGCGGCTTGACGACCAGCGGGTCCTGGCCGATCCGCTCCTGCACGGGCGGCAGCTTGCCGGCCTTGACCAGCTCGGCGAGCTGCGGCGCTTCCTTGAAGCGTCTTGGGATAGCGGGCGGGGTCGGTGACGACCTCGGCGCCCTCCAGCTTGCCGACGAGGTTCGGCGGCGGCTTGGCGCCCTGCGCGAA
Source organism: uncultured Candidatus Rokubacteria bacterium (assembly GCA_963827505.1). Taxonomy (GTDB): domain Bacteria; phylum Methylomirabilota; class Methylomirabilia; order Rokubacteriales; family CSP1-6; genus AR5. Next base: position 282,250 of record CAWHBD010000004.1, read on the forward strand.
GGCCCGCGACACGACGAGGTCGGGGAGCTGGGCCGCCGACGAGCGCGAACAGGCCGGCCTCGCAGCACCTTCCGGCGCGAGGGTGAGGTGCGGGGTCTCGGGGCTCGGCTCCACTGCGTCGTGGTCGCTCATGCGGTTCCCCTTTCACGGCGTGCCGGCCGGCGGCTCGAGGGGTGAAACGGACGAAACAGCGTTGTGGCCGGCCACAAGCTAGCAGTAGGATCTGCCGGGTGTCAACGATGGCTGACTCTCCGCACATTGCCGAGGCCACCGTGCGCGTGGACTGCGGCGCGCCCCACGGCCCGATCCGCCGCATCTGGACCAGCTTCGGCTTCGACGAGATCAACTGGACGTCGATGCCGACCGGTAAGCGGCATCTGCGGACGATCGGCGCCTTCGCCGAGCAGCCGTACTACGTCCGCTCGCACTACATCTTCAACAGCGGCATCGGCTGGTCGCTGCCGCACTGGGGCGCCGGCAACGTCTATCACGAGGACGCCGCCGGCCGGCCGTTCTACGACTTCAGCATCGCCGACCAGGTCTACGACGCGGTCGTCCACGCCGGCCACCGGCCGCTGGTGGAGCTGGCCTTCACGCCGCGCGCCCTGGTTCCGGACGACGCCGAGGCGCGGTTCGCCTTCGAGCCGAGCCCGACCCAGTGGAGCCCCTACGAGGCCGGGCTGTGGGCGATGCCGCCGAAGGACTACGACAAGTGGGGCGGTCTCGTGCGCGCGCTGGTCGAGCACTGCGTGGAGCGCTACGGGGCGGAGTCCGTGCGCGGGCTGGCTGTGGGAGCTGTGGAACGAGCCCGACATCTACTACTGGCGCGGCACCGCCGAGCAGTTCCACGCGCTCTACGACGTGACGGCGGCGGCCGTGAAGGCGGCGCTGCCCGAGGCCTCGGTGGGCGGGCCCGCCACGACCGGTGACCTGGGCCCGGGCCGCCGGGGCCACGAGTTCCTGCGCGGCTTCCTCGCCCACTGCGCGCAGCGGGGGACGCCGCTCGACTTCGTCTCGTTCCACACCAAGGGCGCGCGCTACACGCCCTGGCGGGTCTACGGCCCGCTCGGCGGCCCGGCGCCCACGCGGCAGTCGCCGTCCAGCCTCAAGATGCTGCGCGAGGTCCACGCCGCGCTCGAGCGCGGTGGCCGCGCATCCCCGATTTCGCGACCTGCCGTGCATCGTGGACGAGTGCGACGCCTCCGTCCCCGCCCACTGGGGCGTCTTCGACAACGCCAACTTCGGCTATCGCAACACCGAGTACTTCGCGGTCTTCCAGTGCAAGCTGATGAAGAAGCTGCTCGACCTCGACGCCCGCACCGCGGCGCGCGTGCACCAGGCGACGACCTGGAGCTTCTACTTCGAGGGCGAGCGCTTCTTCGAGGGCACCCGGAGCCTCTTCACCGCCCAGGGCATCGAGAAGCCCGTGCTCAACGCCTACCGGATGCTGGGCCGGCTGGGCGACACGCGGCTGGCGACCGAGTCGAGCCGGGCGTGGCCGCTCGACCGGCTCGACGACGGCGAGACGGGGATGCCGGAGGAGGTCGACGCGCTGGCGACGGCCCGAGACGGCGCCAGCGTGCAGATCCTGGTGTGGCGCCACGCCGACGACCAGTACGCCACCGACGCCCGCGAGACCGACGTCACGCTGCGCGTCGAACGGGTGCCGTTCGCCGGGGACGTCCGCGTGCACCACACGCGCATCGACGCGCGCTATAGCAACAGCCACGCGGCGTGGCAGGCGTTCGGCGCGCCCCAGGATCCGTCGGAGGCTCAGCTGCGGGCCATCAAGGAGCGGCAGGGGCTCGAGCGCTTCGGACCCGACCGGATCGAGCCGGTCCAGGACGGCGTCGCTGACGCTGCGCCTGGCGCTGCCGCTGCCGAGCGTGTCGCTGCTCGAGATCCGTCCCACGACCTGATCGAGGCCGGCGCCGCGCGGCCGTCGAGTATCATGTCGGCCTGGACGGCGCCAGAGCATTCACCCGCGGCGCCCATCCTCCGGGAGGCATCACATGGTGACGCGCCGATCGTTCGTTCGCCTGGCCCTGCTCACTCCACTCGCCGCCGCTGTCCGCCCGCGCCCGGTGGCCGCCCAGGCCCCCGACGCCGAGTGGAAGAAGGTGATCGACGCCGCCAAGAAGGAAGGCAAGGTCGTCGTCTACAACGGCGCCGTCGGCACCCCGGCGCTGCCGAAGGCGCTCGCCGCGTTCGAGGCCAGGTACGGCATCCGCGCCGAGCTGCTGGAGGCGCGGGCCAGCGAGCTGCGCGAGCGCATCCGCACCGAGCAGGCGGCCGGCAAGGTGCTGGGTGACGTCTCTCACAACGGTTCCACGACGACGGCGCTGCAGCTGGCCGAGGGGACGTTCGTGCCCTATGGCACGCTGCCCAACGCCAAGCGGCCGGTGGCCCCGTTCCAGGCCGACGGCACCCGGGTGCCGATCTACGTGATCACCTACGGGATCCTCGTCAACACCGACCTGGTGAAGCCAGGCGAGGAGCCGAAGAGCTGGAAGGACCTGCTGCACCCGCGCTGGAAGGGCAAGATCCTCTCCGACGACTTGCGGGCGCTGGGCGGCGGTGCCGTCTTCTTCATGGTCATGACCCAGAAGTTCGGCAAGGAGTTCCACGACAAGCTGGCCGAGCAGGGGCCGCACATGAACCGCGAGCTGCGCGGCAACTACCCGCGCATCGCCCGCGGCGAGTATCCGCTGTACGCGCCGTTCACGCTGCCCGACAGCGCTCGAGCTCAAGGGCCTGCCCGTGAAAGCGATCCAGCCCGAGGAGGGTCTGCCCTACGTGCGCTTCGATGGCGCGATGTTCAAGGGGGCGCCGCACCCCAACGCGGCCCGGCTGCTGCTCGACTTCTTCCTCAGCGACGAGTCGCAGCTCGTCTACGGCAACCTCGGGTTCGTCAACACGGTGGGCGGCCTCGAGTCCCGCATCGCCGCCGAGGCGCGGGCGCTGGCCCAGACCAAGCTGCTGGGGACCACCGATCCCAAGCTGCAGGACGAGATGCTCAAGCTCGCCAAGACCATCTACAAGTAGCGGCATGCCGGCGGTCGGCATCGAGCACGTCGACAAGCGGTTCGGGTCCGTGCGGGCCGTCGACGACGTCTCGCTGGCGGTGCCCGACGGCCGGCTGCTGACACTGCTGGGCCCCTCGGGCTGCGGCAAGACCACCACGCTGCGGATGATCGCCGGCCTCGAGCAGAACGACGCCGGCCGCATCGCCATCGGTGACCGCGTGGTGAGCGACCCCGCGGCCGGCGTGTTCGTGGCGCCCGAGCGCCGCGAGATCGGCATGGTCTTCCAGTCGTACGCGATCTGGCCCCACATGACCGTCTTCGCCAACGTCGCCTATCCCCTGCAAGTGCGGCGGCGACCGGCCGGCGAGGTGCGCGAGCGCGTGGAGGGCGCGCTGCGGCTCATGGAGATGGCGCCACCTGGCCGACCGCCCGGCCACCGCCCTGTCGGGCGGCCAGCAGCAGCGGGTGGCCATCGCCCGCGCCCTGGTCTTCCAGCCCCGCGTGCTGCTCATGGACGAGCCGCTGTCCAACCTGGACGCCAAGCTCCGCGAGCAGATGCGTGTCGAGATCCGCGCGCTGCAGCAGCGGCTCGGCATCACGACCGTGTACGTCACGCACGACCAGGAAGAGGCCATGGTCCTCTCCGACGAGATCGCCGTCATGCACGAGGGGCGCGTGCTGCAGATCGCCGATCCGCAGACGATCTACACGCGCCCGGCCAACCGCACCGTCGCCGCCTTCGTCGGCGCGCCGAACCTGCTCCAGGCGAAGGCGCGCGAGGTGAGGCGAGGCAGCGGCCTCACGCAGGTGCGCGTCGAGGGCGACGGCTGGGAGGGCTGGTGCGCGGGGCCTGAGGACCTGGCGGCGGGCGAGCCGGTGACGGTGATCGTGCGGCCCGAGGTGATCCAGCTCGGCGAGCGCGCCGGGGCCGGGCATCGCATGGACGGGCCTCGTGCGCCAGCGCTTCTTCCGCGGCGCCCGCAACGTCTACATGATCGAGGTCGGCCCCCATCGCTTCAGCGTGGACGCCGCCCCCGATCAGACGCTGGCTCCGGGCAGCGCCGTGACGCTCAGCGTCGACGCGGCCCAGACGTGGGCCGTGCGGGGGTGAGGCGAGCGCGCGCGTAGCGCTGAATCACGGCCCGGGCGTGGACGGGTTTGCGCCGGAGTGTCACGCGGGGAGCACGAGTGTCAACGGTCGAGCCCTGTGGGCCAATGTGTCTGGCTGATCCCTGACCACCGCTCACCCCTAAAGATCAGGGGAATCGGACACTTGACCCCGAAAAGGGCGCCCGTGGCATCCCCGTTGCTCCTCCCAGCCCCCGCTTGCTCCGGATGCTCCTGGTGAATCCATGCACACCCATTCCAAGCGCACCACCCATCCCTTCCGTGGCACCGGCGACGGTTCTCGCCGGTGGCTGCGCGGGCTCGTCGTGATGCTGCTCACGCTCGGCGGTGGTTACGCCGTGGCGGGCCGCGGCGGGCTACCCGTGCAGGCTGCGGAGGAGGCGGATACCGAGGAGAGCGCGTCGGCGTCGACGCCGACGCTGGCGGAGATCATGGCGCAGATCGACGAGGTGGCGACGCGTCACCGGGTGCCGCCGCGACTGGTGGCCGCGGTGATCGCCGTCGAGTCGGAGTTCAACCCGCGCGCGGTGTCGCGCCGCGGCGCGCAGGGGCTGATGCAGTTGATGCCGGCCACCGCCGCGCACCTGGACGTGCAGGACTCCTTCGACACGCGCGAGAACATCGAGGGCGGCGTCCGCCACCTGCGCGTGTTGATGGACCGGTATCGCAACGACCTGCCGCTGGTCCTGGCGGCCTACAACGCCGGCGATACCGCCGTGCTCGCCTACCGGGGCGTGCCGCCCTACCGGGAGACGCGGCAGTACGTGATCCGGGTGCTGCGCCGCTACGACCGCGAGGCCGCGCGCGCCGCCGCCATCCGGATCTACGGAGCCGGCTCGACACCGACCCGGTCCGACCGGCCCGTGCTGCGGACCCAGTTGATGTCCTACCCGGGCGCCTCGTATCCGAGCGGCTCGTCCCCGAGCGGCTCGTACCCGGGCGGCTCGTACCCGGGCGCGTCGTACCAGGGCGTGCCGGCGAGCGAGCCGCCTCCGACGTCGGTCGAGCAGCCGAAAGCGACCCCGGTGTTCGGCAAGGAAAGCCCGTGAAGGTGAAAGGAGACGCGTATGGCTGTGCCTGAGCGTTGGCAGGACGTGATCGAGCTCCTGCTCGCCCCGATCGCCTGGGTGCCCCGGCTGCAGGAGGCGCTGATCGCCTTCTTCACGAACCCGGCGGAGCCCTGGGTGGCGGCGGCCAAGTACGTCTTCTTGCTGTTCCCGGCGCTGCTGGGCGTGGCCGCGGTGTGGGTCACCCTTCTCTCGCTCTACACGCTGCCGTTCCGCGCGCGCCGCGTGCGGTTCGTCGGCATGATGTTGCTGGCCTGGTGGGACGCGGCTCGCGCCGTCACCGTCTTCTGGGTCGGCGTCCTCCGCGTGGCCGGGCTGGCGGTGGGCTGGGTCGTCAGCCTGGCCGCGCTCGTGGTCCGGCTGACCGTGGAGTCGATCCACCGGCTGGCCACCACGCCCATTGTCCTGACGGCCCAGGCCGCCCATCGCTACGTCGCCCCCGGCATGCCGTGGGTGGCGCTGCTGACGCTGATCGGCTGGTGTGTGCTGGAGGCGGCGGTCTTCACCTACACGATGCTCCCGGCCGTCGGGGCCACGCTGAGCGACCTGTCCGGTGGCGCCGAGGCCTCGCGGTTCACGATCGGCGTGCTCTATGCGTTCCTGCTGCTCCTGGTCCTGGGCAGCTTCGCCTGCCTGCAGACGCTGGCCGACGCCGTGCGGAAGCGGGAGCTGACCTTCGTCTTCCAGATGGTGGTGGTGGAAGCGCTCGTGATGTTCTTCGAGGTGGCTTTCCTCTACCGCCAGCTCGTCGGCGCCCTGACGCCGTGGACGGGCGTGCCGCTGAAGCCGGCGGCCACGCTGACGGTGGCGGCGCTGGGCTGGCTGGCCACCCGCGCCATGACGTGGTTCCTGTTCGCGCGCTACGGCACCGAGCCGCTGCTGGCGGTCATTGCCCGCCGGCCGCTCGTGCCGACCGGGTTACCGGAGCCGGCGCCGTACGCCGTGCGACCGATGGCGTGGTGGCGCGGAGCCCAGGACGACTTCCGGCGTGAGCTGGACTGGCTGCACGCCAAGGGCGAGCAGCTCGTGGAGTACGTGACGCTGCCCGTCCTCCAGCTCGTGGCCGCCGCGCTGAACTTCGGCACGATGCTGGTGGCCTCCCGACTGATCTTCCACCTGCCGTTCCGCACGATGAAGGAAGTGACCGACACCCGCGAGATGCTGGCGACGTTCCAGCTCACGCCGCGCAAGCAGCCGACGGCCTGAGCCGGGCTTCGCGTTCGTCGCATTCCCGAGGGCCGGGGACCGCTCCCCGGCCCTCGGTGCGTCGACCGGGCGGCGGCCCCGCCTCGCCGCCGGTGCGGGGCGGGTGGTACCATCGCGCTGCCCACCGCAGAGGGCAAGGAGATCGCCGATGACCGCCTCCGCGCTTCCGCCGCTCCTCTCCAGCGACGGCCACCTCGAGGTCCGGCCCGAGCGCTGGACGCCGCGCATGCCGGCGAGCCTGCGCGACAAGGCGCCGCGCACCATCAAGCTCCCCGACGGCGGTGATGCACTTCTGGTCGAGGGGCAGCCGCCCTATCCGGTGCCGTTCCTCGACCTCCGGGCCGGCCGCACGAACGAGACGTGGCAGCCCTTCGGCGTGACCGTCGACGACACCGCCGGCGTGGGGCCGCCCGAGCAGCGTCTGCGCGAGCAGGACGCGGACGGGTTGCTGGCCGAGGTGCTGTTTCCCAACATGCAGGTCGGCCCGCGCCTGTGGCGGACGATGACCGACGACGACGCCTACCGCGCCGCCGTCCGCGCCTACAACGACTGGCTCGGCGAGGAGTACTGTCCGGTTGCGCCCGACCGGCTCATCGGCCTCGGCGTCATCCCGTGGACCAATCTCGACGACGCCGTCGCCGAGCTCGAGCACTGCGCCCGGCTCGGCCTCAAGGGCGTGAACCTCGGCGTGTTCCCCAACGGCAAGTCGTATCCGAAGCCGGAGGACGACCGGTTCTGGGCGGCGGCGATCGACATGAAGATGCCGCTCACGGTGCACGTGGGCTTCGATCGGCTGGGGCCGCGCGCGACGCAGCCGACCTTCGAGTACCCGGGCGCCGATCCCGAGGTGCTCAGGAAGCTGGGACCGCGCAAGATCGTGGACTGGGTGGCGCTGCCGTTCCTGAACATCCCGCCCTCGATCAGCCTGGCCCAGCTGGCGATGTCCGGTGTCTTCGACCGCCTGCCCGATCTGCGGATCTTCTTCGCGGAGACGCGGCTGGGGTGGGTGCCGTTCTGGATGGAGGAGGCCGACTACTGGTACGAGCGGCATCGCCACTGGGCCGAGCGCCTGCTCGGCTTCAAGCCGCTCAAGCGCCGGCCGAGCGAGTACGTGCGGCAGCACGTCTCCTTCAGCGTGCAGCACGTGGAGCGGGTGGCCGTGGAGCTGCGCCACCACATGGGCGTGGAGCGCATCATGTTCGCCACCGACTTCCCGCACATCGAGTGCGACTGGCCCAACACGCGCCCGTTCGCCGAGCGGCTGTTTGCCGACGTGCCCGCCGACGAGGCCTTCAAGATCGCGGCCGGCAACATGCTGGCGTTCTTCCACCTGCAGGACACGCCGCTGGGCCGCCGGGTGGCGGCCGCGGCGTGACGATGCCGCGCTTCGGCCTCAACCGATTCGACTCGCGCTCGGTGGCGGCCTTCGTGGCCGACGTGCGGCGCGCCGAGGCGCTCGGCTGGGACGCGGTGCTCCAGCCGGACTCCCAGCTCCGCCGCCGCGACACCTACGTGCTGCTGGCGGCGGCCGCCCAGGCCACCGCGCGCATCGCGCTGGGGCCACTGCTCGCCAACCCGATCAACCGGCACCCGACCGTCACCGCGTCGTCGATCGCGACCATCGACGAGCTGGCGCCGGGGCGGGTGCTGCTCGGCTGGGGCGTGGGCGACACCGCGGTGCGGCTGGCCGGGCTGCGGCCGGCCCGCGTCAAGGAGCTGGAGGACAGCACGCGACTGATGCGCGCCCTGCTCGACGGCAAGGAGGTCGAGGTGGGCGCGGCCCGGCCGGCGACGCTGCCGCACCACCGGCCGGTGCCGATCTGGATCGCTGCCGGCGGGCCGCGCACGCTGCACATGGCCGGCTCCGTCGCCGACGGCGTCTTCATCCGGGTCGGCACCCACCGCGCGAACATCACCCGCACGGTCGAGGCGATCCGTGCCGGCGCCGCCGAGGCCGGCCGCGACCCGGCGTCGGTGCGGGTGGGCGCGATCTTCCACACGGTGTTGATGGACGATCCGGCGCGCGCGTTACTGATGGGCAAGTCGATGGCGGCCGGCTACTACGAGTACTCGCCGGCCCTCTTCGAGGCGCCGGGCTTCGCGTGGTCGGGGCCGGATCCGGAGACGCTCAAGCACGAGTGGAAAGTGTGGCCGGACTTCCACCACGCCGCCGACCTCGAGGCCAGCGGCCGGGCTGTCGACTTTCTGCCGCGCGAGGTCGCCGACGCCTTCTGTCTGCGTGGCGGCTCCGCCCAGATCGTCGACCAGCTCGTCGACGTGCTGACCGCCGCGCCCGTCGCCTTCGACTACGTCGTCCTGCACCCGATTCCCGATCCGAGGTTCCCGGTCGATCCCGAGGGCGATTACACCGCCCGGGTGGCGCGCGAGATCCTGCCGCACGTACGCGCGCGTCTGAAAGTTCGGGCGTAAGGGGAGAGAGGAGCCTCGCATGCTGAGCCGTGAGGACAACGAGCTGCTGACCCGCGTGGGACCGGGCACGGCCATGGGCGGGCTGATGCGCCGTTACTGGCTACCCGTGCTGCAGTCGGCCGAGCTGGAGGCCGGCGGCCGCGTCAAGCGCGTGATGCTGCTGGGCGAGCGGCTGATCGCCTACCGCGCCAAGAATGGCACGCCCGGCCTCATCGCCGAGCTCTGCCCCCACCGGCGGGCCTCGCTGTACTTCGGTCGCGTGGAAGAGGCCGGCATGCGCTGCGTGTACCACGGCTGGGCGTTCGGCCTCGACGGCCAGTGCGTGGACATGCCGAGCGAGCCGTCCGAGTCGGCCTTCGCCGCCAAGATCCGCACGCCGGCCTATCCGTGTACGGAGCGGGGTGGGGTCATCTGGACCTACATGGGTCCGCTTAGCCCACCGCCCCCGCTGCCCGACCTGGAATGGACGCTGCTGCCGACCACGCACGTCTTCGCCTCCAAGCGCGTGCAGGAGTGCAACTGGTTCCAGGCGCTGGAGGGCGGCATCGACTCCAGCCACATCGGCTTCCTGCACGCCCCGCTGCGTCCCGAGGACGCCGAGACGGTGGCCGAGCTGGACCGGGCCAGCTTCGGCGTGGGCGCGGCCGTGCAGGCCGGCGACCGGGCACCCCACTTCGACGTCATCGACACCGACTACGGCGTGCTGATCGGTGCCCGCCGCACCCGCGGCGACGGCCAGCACTACTGGCGGGTGTCGCAGTACCTGCTGCCGTTCTACACGATGCCGCCGACCGACCTCGAGGCCAGGATCGTGCAGTCGCACATCTGGGTGCCGATGGACGACACCACCGTCGTCAACTGGATGGTCACCTGGCACCCCGACCGCCCGCTCACGCGCGAGGAGCTCATTCCCCACGTGGAGGGCAAGGGCTCGCACGTGATCGAGTACGCGTCCGCGACCTCGGAGCCCTACGGCGACATCCGGACCCGGGCCAACCGCGGCAACGATTACGAGATGGACTGGGAGCTGCACCGCACGAAGATGTTCTGCGGCATCCCCGGCTTCGGCGTCCAGGATCAGGCCATCCAGGAGAGCCAGGGAGCCCTCGTCGATCGGACCGGCGAGCACCTGGGCACCAGCGACTCGGCCATCATCAGGGTGCGCCGGCGCCTGCTCAATGCCGCCCGCGCACTGCACGAGCACGGCACGGCGCCGCCCGGCCAGGACCCGGCGTCCTTCCTCGTCCGTTCCGCGTCGGTGGTGGTGCCGGCCGGCGCCGACTGGGTGCCGGCCGCCACCGCGCGCATCGTCGTGCGGCCGGGCCAGTCGCTGCAGCTGGTGTAGGGCCCCGATGGCTGGCCGCATGGAGGGCCGCGTCGCGCTCGTGACCGGTGGTGGCGGCGGCATCGGCGAGGCGACCGGGCGCGTCTTTGCCGAGGAAGGGGCAGCGGTCGTCCTGGTGGACGCCGCCGGCGAGGCGGCCGAGGCGGCGGCCAAGTCCCTGATGGACTCGATCCCCGGGGCCCGGGTGACGGCGCTCGGCGGCGACGTCACCCGCGAGGACGACGCCCGCCGCGCGGTCGACGAAGCGATCAGCCGTTACGGCGCGCTCTCGGCGCTGGTCAACGTGGCGGGCGTGCGCGTCTACCAGTCGCTGGTCACGGCCTCTGCCCAGGACTGGCAGCACATCCTGTCCGTCAACGTCCTCGGCACCGCCTTCTGCTGCAAGGCTGCCGTGCCCGCGCTGCGCGCTGCCGGCGGCGGGACCATCGTCAACGTGTCGTCGGTCTACGGCGTCATGGGACGCAAGGGGATGGGGCAGTACGATACGACGAAGGCGGCCGTGCTGGGGTTGACGCGCGCGCTGGCCGTGGAGGAGGCACCCTACGGCATCCGGGCGAACGCGGTCTGCCCGGGTTCGACGATCACGCCCTACCATCTGCGTCGCGCGGCCAGCCAGGGCCAGAGCGAGGCCGAGCTGCGGCGCCGTACCGCCAACGAGAACCTGCTCGGCCGCTGGGCCGAGCCACGCGAGATCGCCCAGCCTATCCTGTTCCTGTCCTGCGGCGAGTCCTCCTACATCACCGGCACCACCCTGATGGTCGACGCCGGCAAGTCGATTCTCTAGGTCTTGGGCAGGCGCTGGCCGGGGACGGGATTGGCGATCGCGTCCTCGAGCGTCTTCGCCTGTCGCCACTCGCTGGCCGGCCGGGCCTGGCCGCCGGTCCCGATCTGGTCGAGGCCCCAGTAGATCTCGAGATTGTTGCCGTCGGGATCGCGGAACTCTACAGCCACCTGGCAGCCGGCGCGCCGCCGCCCCTCGAACACGATCGGCACGCCGTGCTGCTGTAGCCACGCCCGCGCGCGGAACACCTCGTCGAGAGAGCCGACCTCGAAGGCGAAGTGGTTGAGGCTCGTGCGCTCCGGCGTGCCGTGGCCGCCGACCAGCGCCACGCCGTGGTGGTCGGTGTTGCAGCGCATGAACACCATGCCGCCCGGCACCATGCTGTCCGGGTAGCGATCGCTGACCCGCAGCCCCAGCACCTCGGTGTAGAAGCGCACGGACGCGTCGAGGTCGCTGACGTTCAGGACCACGTGGCCAATCTTCCGCAGCTCGAACTGACTCGACTCCTGCAGATTCATGTGGCGCTCCTGTCCCGATTTCGAGGGGCGCCACGGCTCCGCCGGGGCGTCCCGAGCCTCCCCGGGGTTTGGGGGCCTTCGAGGCCCCCCAATCTAACCAGACCAGTATGCGAAGGCGGCGCCGATCGGCGAGGCATAGAGCGGGACGTAGTCGACCACCGTTGCCGGCCGCCCCTCGACCACGGCGGCGGCGGCGATCCAGTTGCAGGTCTCGCGGGTACCGCCGCGCGGCCCACTCGAGTCGGGCAGGCCGGTCGTCCCCGGCCCGGGGGCACCGATCAGCTGGCTGGCGTCGTCGGGAGGGACCACGTAGTCGTCGAAGCACCGCGCCATGCCCGCCGCGTCACCCGCCGCCATGGCCGCCAGGATCGCTTGATCGAAGGCCTCGTCCAGGTAGGCGTCCTTCGCACGCGGCGTGTGCCAGAGCCCACCCGAGCCGACGACGGCCACCCGCAGGTCGCCCGGGTGCTCCTCGACAATCTCGCGCACCGCGGCGCCAAGCTCGTAGCAGCGCGTCGCCGTCGGCTGGGGCGCGTAATAGCAGTTGAGGAACACGGGCACGATCGGCGTGGTGAAGTCGGTGAGCGACTCGGCCGGCCGCAGGAACGCGTGGCCGATGCCCCGCTCGGGCTTGGGCATGTCGAGCGAGAAGGCTGGATCGAACCCACGACGCATCAGGCCGGTGAGCAGCGCGCCGGCCAGGACCGGATGCCCGGGCACGGCGGCGGTGCCACCGCCGGCGAGCGCACCCTCGAACTTCTCGCCCGCGTAGATCGCGAACGTCGGGTAGTTGCGGAAGTCGAAGCACTCCAGCTGATCGTCACCGAAGATCACGATGACGTCGGCCCGGGCGGCGGCCAGCCGGCCCTTGAGGGTGGCGAAGGCGCCGGCGATGCGGGCGGCCTTGGCCCGGTTGGTCTCGACGTCGTCGAGGGGGACGTCGGCCCGCAGGGCCCGGGAGGCGCGCACCTCGTTCCACCGCTCGGGGGGCATGTAGCAGAAGGGGCTGTGCGACATGTTGAAGACACCGGCCAAGGTCGCCATGGCTCGTGGCTCGTATAGTACGCCAGGTCAGTGGGAGCGGCGCTGGCGCCGCGGACTAGGCTCCGCTGCGCTCGGCCCAGATGCGCTTCATCTCCTCCACGATCTCGGGTGGCTGCCCGGCGTGGAAGACCATGGGACGGGGGCCGTCGGCCGGTCGCACCGGCGCACCGCGCCCCCCGCGAATCGTCGGCAGCGGCAGCCGCTGGTTCTTGGCGGGATCGCGGACGACGGCCTTGGGATCGCCGCCGCGGGCGGCGATGTCGGCTTCTTCCAACAGGCGACGGCGCAGCAGGATGACGCCGCGGTCGCTCTCGCCCAGGTGCTCCAGCGTGCGATCGGCCACCGGGCCCTGGCCGATCCAGGCCACGAAGTCCTGGTTCATGACGTGGCTGGTGATCCAGCGACCCGTCCGCAGGTCGCGGATCGGTCCGTGCCAGTAGGGAATCCGCGCCTGCTCGAACGGCGCGGCGCCGGGAACGGGATCGTTGAACCACGCCACGTGCAGCGTGCGCTCGTCGTCGATCGGCACCCGCCACTCGAACTTGCCCGTGTACAGGCAGTTGGGCCAGAGGCAGACGCGCCCGACGGTCCACAGCTCGTCGTCCTCCGTGGTGTCCTCACGCACGCGGCGGTAGGTGAAGCCCCACTCGAACTCCTCGAAGGCGATCTTCAGGTGGCGCGGCGCCCGGGCCGCGTCGCCCCGCTGGGCCGCGGACCAGTTGGAGTGCAGCCACTCGAAGTGGATGGGGTCGATGGAGTTCTCCTGGCCCTGGACCCAGTTGCACGGAATCTCGGAGAACACGATCTGCTTGTAGCCGCGCTGGTGGAAGAGATCCCAGTCGGGCACGAGCGGCGCCGGGGCGGGACCGAGGTAGGCCCACAGCAGCCCCCCCTTGGCCTCGACCGGATAGGCGGTCAGCCGGATCTTGTCCTTGAAGCGTGCCTCGGGTCGCGCCGCCTCCTCGAACGGCTGCTCCAGGCAGGCGCCGGCGCCGTCGAACAGCCAGCCGTGGTAGTGACAGCGCAGGCCACAGTCCTCCACGGTGCCGTAGGCGAGGTCGGCTCGGCGGTGCGCGCAGTGGCGGTCGAGCAGGCCGTAGCGCCCCCGCGTGTCCCGGTAGAGCACGAGGTCCTCGCCCATGAGGCGCACGGGCAGGGTGGGATGCTCGTCGAGCTGGGCAACGGCGGCGACCGGCTGCCAGTAGCGGCGCATCAGCTCGCCCATGGGCGTGCCGCGGCCGACGCGGGTGAGGCGGGCGTTGTCCTCGGCGCTGAGCATCGTGGTCCCCGGCGGTATGATACCGCGGCGCTATGATACGGTCGGGCCGAGGAGGGAGCCATCCATGCTGAGCCGCGAGGACAACGAGCTGCTGTGCCGGGTGGGGCCGGGCACGCCGATGGGCACCCTCATGCGCCAGTACTGGGTGCCCGCCGCGCTGTCGAGCGAGCTGCCCGCCCGCGAGGGCGCGCCGCTACGCATCCGTCTGCTCGGCGAGAACCTCATCGCGTTCCGCACGGCGTCCAACGCCGTCGGGCTGATCCAGAACCACTGCCCGCACCGCGGCACCAGCCTGTTCTACGGCCGCAACGAGGACGAGGGGCTACGGTGCATCTACCACGGCTGGAAGTTTGACGTGACCGGCCGCTGCGTGGACATGCCGAGCGAGCCGTCCGAGAGCGACTTCAAGCATAAGGTCCGCGCGACCGCCTACCCGTGCGTGGAGCGCGGGGGGCTGGTGTGGGCGTACCTGGGCCCGCGCTCCACGCCGCCGCCGTTGCCGGACCTCGAGGCCAACATGGTCCCGGAGGGCGGCATCCAGATCTACCAGCGCGAGTGCAACTGGGTGCAGGCGCTGGAGGGCGACATCGACACCGGCCACACGGTGTTCCTGCACCTGGGCGGCATGCAGGCCGACGACGCCCCGCCGGGGACGTGGGCCCGCTACGCGCTGAGCCGGCGGGCTCCGAAGTACGAGGTGGTCGACACCGACTCCGGCGTCATGTACGGCGCTTGCCGCCCGGCCGAGTCCGGCACGAACTACTGGCGCGTCGCCAACTTCCTCTTCCCGTTCTGGGCGATGGTGCCGACCGGCGTGCTGGGTCTGGAGGTCCGCGCGCGGGCGTGGATCCCCATGGACGACGACCACACGCTGGCGCTGACGATCGGCCGGCTGGCGCGCGGCACCGCCCAGGTGGGCCGCCAGACGGTGGGGCCGGTGGAGACGCTGCCCAACACGTCGGACTGGTACGGGCGGTTCCGGGCGGTGGCCAACGCGAACAACGACTACCTGATCGACCGCGATCTGCAGAAGACCGCCAGCTACACGGGCATCGGCAGCATCTTCCTGCAGGACCAGGCGGCGACGGAGAGCATGGGACCGATCTACGACCGCACGCAGGAGCGGCTGGGGACCAGCGACGTCATGGTGATCCGCACGCGCAAGCGGCTCATCGACGCCGCCCGGGCGCTCCGCGATGGCGGGCAGGTTCCGCCCGGCGTGGACCAACCGGGGGTCTACGCCATCCGCTCGGGTGGCGTCGTCCTGCCGGAAGGAGCGAACTGGATCGAGAGCACCGCCGAGCTGCGGCGGGGCTGGGCCAAGCACGCGGACCTCAGCCGCGACGTCCTGGGCGGCGTCCCCGCGGTCTGAGCCCGCCGCGGCTCACCGGACGGGACAGCATCGCCCGCCCGCTGTCCCGTCCGGTGGCTACACGACCCGGCCGACGCTGGGACGCTCCGCGCCCGGCGTCGCGGTTCGCGGCGTGGCGATCGGTCTCGTTGCCGCCGTCCGCGGCGCCTCCATGAGCAGCAGGCGGGCGTCGGGCTGGCGCGCCAGGCGGCGACGCAGCGCCCACGCGCGGAACCGGTTCAGCATTCCTGCCACCGCCGAGAAGACCACCACGATCTGCGGCGTGTAGACCTCGGCTTCCAGCACAGCCTCGCGCCGGGGCGCGCCGAAGCGCACCACCGTCTCCACCGGCACGTCGTCGAACACGCGGGCGGCAGTGCCGACCGTGCGGGTGGCCGTCGCCTCGATGCGCGCCATCTCGGCGTCGGTGTCGGCGACGATGCGGTCGTGACGATCGACGCGCGGCTTCGGCAGGGCGTGGACGTAGGCCACACGCACCTCGGCCCCGGCGGCGCGGGCGATGGACATGAGACCGGCGAAGCCGGCCAGCGCGGTCGCCTCGTCGCCGGGGGTGATGACCGCGAGCATCCGGGTGCTCACGAGTTGCCCCCGCAGTGAATCACGACCTCGTACCCGGCCGGGACCCGCTCCATCACGGTCTGGAACGCTCGCCCGATCAGGGGCTCGTACCCGCTCGGCGTGGTGAGCCGCACGTGCCCAGGCCGCCACATCGTCGGCGGCTCGACCTTGACCGCGAGCAGCGACTCGCCCCGGAACACGCGCGTCGCCCCGGCGTGGACGTCGGCGTGGATCACGTCGGCAATGTGCTGCCGACGATCCCTGTGGCCGCGCCAGACGAGCAGCCCGAGGACCGGCGCCATGCTGATGACGAGCCCTGCCAGATCACTGACCATCACTGCTTCCTCCCCTGTCGTGCGCCTGTGCTCCGCCGATCGGCGGAAAAGCAAGAGCGCCGTTGCCGAGCAACGGCGCTCCGCTCACCTGGGCCGGCGCTGGGTCCCGGCGAGTTCCCCAAGCAGCGACCGTGCCAGGTTCAGCGCGTTGCGTCATCCTGAATTGTTTCGGTAGGTTACGTACCGAAGTTGCCTCCCTGAGCTCGCATCGCGCCGGAGGCGTTGCCATGCGCGCCGGCACGGCGTGTCGGGATGCCCCCGCTTTGCGCAGGGGATCGGTCAGCTGCGGGCGCGAGGATCCAGGGCGTCGCGGACGGCGTCGCCCACGAAGTTCAGACCGACCACGGTGACGAAGAGAGCGGCGCCGGGGCCGAAGACGATCCACGGCGCCTGCTGCAGGTAGCCCCGGCCCGCGTTGATCATGCTGCCCCACGAGGCCTCGGGGGGCTGGACGCCGAGGCCCAGGAACGACAGCGAGGCCTCGGCCAGGATCGCGAAAGCCACGCTGAGCGAGGCCTGCACGACGATCGGCGTGATCGCGTTGGGGAGCACGTGGTGCCAGGCGATGCGCCAGCTCGGTGCCCCCAGCGCGCGGGCGGCATCGACGTACTCGCGCGCCTTCACCGCGAGCACCTGGCCCCGCATCAGCCGCGCGAACGTCGGCGTGTAGACGACGCCGAGGGCGACCAGGACGCCGCCGAGCCCGGCCCCGAGCACCGCGCCCAGGGCCAGCGCCAGCACGAGCGGTGGGAACGACAGCACGGCGTCCATCGCGCGCATCAGCAGCCCGTCGAGGCGGCCGCCGCTGTACCCGGCCACCCCGCCGAGCAGGCTGCCGGCCAGCGCCGCGATGGCGACGGAGGCCAGGCCCGCCACCAGCGACACCCGCGTGCCCCAGATCACGCGCGACAGCACGTCGCGGCCGACGTTGTCGGTGCCGAGCAGGTGGGTGCGGCCCGGACGCGCCAGGGTGTTGCCGAGGTCCTGCTGCAGCGGATCGTGCGGGGCGAGAACCGGAGCGGCCAGCGCCGCCACGATCGCCGCCACCAGCACCAGGGCTCCGAACGGTGCCAGCCGGGCGCCGGCGGCCCGGCGCAGCACCGCCCACCGCCGGTCAGCGGTGGCGGAGGCGGGGGTCGATGAGCCCATAGAGCAGGTCGACGATCAGGTTGCTCACGATGAAGCCGACCGCGATCAGCAGCACCACGCCCTGCACGAGCGGGTAGTCGCGGGCGAAGACGGCGTCGACCACGAGGCGGCCGACGCCGGGCAGCGCGAAGACGTACTCGGTGATGACGGCGCCGCCGATCAGCGTGCCGAGCTGCAATCCCAGCACGGTCACCACCGGGATGAGCGCGTTGCGCAGCACGTGGCCCCGCATCACGCGCCACTCCGAGAGGCCCTTGGCCCGGGCGGTGCGCACGTAGTCCTCGGTGAGCGCCTCCAGCATGCTCGAGCGCAGCGTGCGGGTGACGACGGCGGCCAGGGCCAGCCCGAGCGTGGCCGCCGGCAGCGCCAGCGAGCGAAGGCCGTCCACCAGCTCCTCGGCAGGATCGACGTAGCCGGAGATCGGCAGCCAGCGCAGGGTGACGCCGAACAGGAAGATGAGCAGCAGGGCCAGCAGGAAGTTGGGCATGCAGATGCCGAACAGCGCGAACGTCGTGCCGAGCCGGTCGACGGAGGTGTTGCGGCGGACCGCGGAGGCGATGCCGACGGGGACGGCGATGAGCAGCGAGACCGCCATGGCGAGGCTGGCCAGCTGCAGGCTCGGTCGGATGCGCCGGCCCACGTTTTCCACGACCGGCTCGCCGTTGCGGATCGAGTGGCCGAGGTCGCCCCGCAGCAGCCGGCCCATCCAGGCCAGGTACTGCACGGCCAGCGGACGGTCCAGTCCGAGCTCGGTCCGGAGGCTGGCCTTGGCGGTGGCGTCGGCCGACTCGGCCATCATCGCGTCGACCGGATCGCCCGGGGTCAGGTGCAACAGCGCGAAGACGCCGGCCGTGACCAGGAGCAGGACGGGGACGGTCGCGGCCAGGCGTCGCAGGACGAGGGGCAGCAAGCCTCAGCGCATCCACACGTCCTTGAACCGCATCATCCCGTCGGGGATCGCCTCGTAGTTCTGCACTTTCGGCGAGAAGGCCTTGGGCTCGACCGGATGGATGATGAAGACCATCGGCAGCTCGTCCTGCAGGATCCGCGTCAGCTCACCGTAGAGCTTGCGGCGCTCCGCCTGGTTGGAGATCTCGCGCGTGCGGTCCAGCAGGGTGTCGATCTGCGGGTTGGAGATGCCCGACCAGTTGAACGAGGTGCCGGGCGTCGTGCGCAGGAACTGGTAGGTGTTGCCGTCGGGGTCGGGGCGTCCGCTCCACTGGAAGCTGATCATCTCGAAGTTCTTGTTGTTGCCGTCGGCGATCAGCGTTGCCGAGTCGACCAGCTTGACCTTGACGGTGATGCCGGCCTCGCGGAGCTGGGCCTGCATGACCTCGGCCTCCTGCACGTTGATCGGGATGTTGTTGGTCGTCAGCGTGAAGGTGAAGCCGCTGGGCTGCCCGCCCTCGGCCAGCTTGGCCTTGGCCTTGGCGAGGTCGCGTTTGATGGGGGCGATCGACTTGTCGTAGGCCCAGCTCGTGGGCGGGATCGGTCCGTTGGCGGCCACGCCCACGTTGAGCCACACGCCCTTGACGATCTGCTCGAGGTCGATGGCGTAGGCGACGGCCTGGCGGAGCGCCTTGACGTTGAACGGCGGCTTGGTGGTGTTGAGCTGGTAGGCGAAGTCGGCCAGCGAGGGCACGTCGACCACCACCACGTTCTTGTCCGCCTTGACGGCGGCGACGTCGCGCGGCTGCACGTAGTCCATCACGTCGATCTCGCCCGACTGCAGACTCTGCAGCTTCACCACGTCGTCGGGGATCGGCCGGTAGCGCACGCGGTCCAGGTAGGGGCCGCCCTGCTTGTTCCAGTAGCCGTCGTGGCGCTTGATGACCAGGTGCGAGTCCTTCACCCACTCCACGAACTCGAAGGGACCGGTGCCCGCCCCCTTGGCATTGCGGCCGAGCTCGGCGCCGCGCTCCTGGATGACCTTGGGCGAGACCATCATGCCGGCCCGATCCGTCAGCGTGGCCAGCAGGGCGGCGTCCGGCTTCTTGAGGTTGATCTTGAGAGTGTGGGCGTCGACGGCCTCCACGGTGTCGATGTTGGCGACCTCGCCCTTGCGGACCGACTTCGGCTCGGTCTTCATCCGCTCGAGGTTGAACTTCGCGGCCTCGGCGTTGAAGTCGGTGCCGTCGTGGAACTTCACCCCCCGGCGTAGCTTGAAGACGAGGGTCTTCGGATCCGGCTGGGTCCACGACTCGGCCAGGCCCGGCTTGATCCCGAGCTTCGTGTCGAGCGTCACCAGCGGCTCGTAGATGTTGTGGTAGACCTGCCGGTCGATCTTGCTGCCCGACAGGTGCGGGTCCATGGTCTGGGCCTCGATGTAGAAGCCCACCCGCAGGGTCCCGCCCTTCTTCGGTGGATCGGCGGCGGCGGCCCATCCGGAGCCCGCGCCGAGCACGCCGACCGTCATCGCGGACGTCTTCAGGAACTCACGGCGGGATACTGTCATGGGTCGTCCCCCTCCTGGTTGAGCGCAGATACTGCGCTGGTCACGGCGGAGCCGTCAAGCCGCCCGGCCGGGGCCGGGCGGAACGGTAGGTGTGCGAAGCGGTGCTCAGGCGTGCCGCCGTGCCCGACGCGTGCGTCACTTCTGGGCGCCCGGGAGACCCGAAGCGCAGTTACTGCACGCAGATGGTGCATTGTCGGAGTGCTGGGCGGTCACAGGACGCGATCATTCTCTGCCCAGGCGACTAGATATCACACGGCTGATCAGGGTTCGCGGGCTTCGCAAAATCAGTAAGTACTTCTAACGTCTGATGGTGCCATCGTGACGGCCATCTGGCATCGTGTTTGCCACCCGGCCTGAGCATGAAGACTGCGATGGCAGCCGTCGAGAACAGTAGGTCGCAAGAGCCGGAGAGTCCCGTACGCCTCGGTGAGTTATTGCTAGCCGAGGGTCTGCTGACGGCGACACAGCTGGAAGAGGCGCTCCGCCTACAGGGCACACCCGATGGTTATGCCCCTCTCGGCCATATCCTCATCGCGCAGAAGATCATCACGCGTGATCAGCTGCTGTCCGTGCTCGAGCGCCACCGACGGAGCAGCAAGCTGGGCGACATCCTGCTCAAGAGTCGCGAGATCAACCGAGGTCAGCTCGAGACTGCCCTGGCGGAGCAGCTTCGCACGAGACAGGCCCTCGGCGAGGTCTTGTTGCGCCTCGGGTACATCTCGGAAGAGCGGCTGCGCGTCGCGCTGTGCCGCCAGCTGCACATTCGGTTCTTCAGTCTCGACACGATCATCCTCGATCCAACGCTGCGCACCCTCGTCAGCGAGAAGTTCGCGACGAAGCACCGGACGGTTCCGGTGTCGCGGATCGGCAATCTCCTCGTACTGGCCATGGACGATCCGACGCAGACGCGGCTGGTCGACGATCTGCAAGGCAGCACGGGCCTCAAGATCGAGGTAATCACGTCGACGTCGGCCCAGATCACCCGGGCCCTCGATCGGCTCTATCGGCCGGAGGCGCCCCCCAGCCTGGCCGCTGGCGCCACCGTGGACGTCATCGGCGAGGATGCCGGCGACGACATCTATGCCATGTCGACGACGCGCCGCATGGATAGCGCGGACGAGATCGTGCGGAAGCTGCTGCGGATCGCCATCGACCGGGGTGCGTCCGACATCCACCTGGAGACGATCAATTCTCGGCTGCAGATGCGGTTCCGCATCGACGGTATGCTCCAGCACTTCAACCTGGGCACGCTGGGCGACGATCTCGCCCACCAGCGGATCGAGGTGCTGTCCCGCATCAAGATCCTCGCCACGCTGGACATCGCCGAGAGGCGACGCCCCCAGGACGGAAGCTTCCGCGCCCGCGTGGAGGTCGACGGCCGGATGGTGCCGATGGACTTCCGGGTGTCGGTCATCCCCAGCTACTACGGAGAGAACGCCGTCATCCGGATCCTCGACCCGCGGAGTGCCCCGGACTCGGTGGCGGCCCTGAAGATGGCGGCGCCGGTGACGGAGCGACTGCAGGAGCTGGTCCGTTCCTCGGCCGGGACTATCCTGGTCACCGGGCCCACCGGTTCGGGGAAGAGCACCAGCCTGTTTGCGATCATGAAGTCGGTGTACCGGCCCGAGATCAAGATCGTCACCGCCGAGGACCCCATCGAGTACGTGTGCCCCCAGTTCTGCCAGCACGAGGTCGACGAGCGGGTCGGCAACACTTTCGCCACCTACACGCGGTCGTTCCTGCGCCACGATCCCGAGGTCATCATGCTCGGCGAAATACGTGACGCCGACACCGCCAAGCTGGCGTTTCGCGCCGCCCAGACGGGACATCTCGTTCTCAGCACGCTGCACACCAACGATGCACTGGGCGCCGTCGCCCGCTTGAACGATCTGGGTGTCGACAGCACCAACTGCACCTCGTCGCTGCTGGGCGTGCTCGCCCAGCGGCTCGTGCGCGAGATCTGCTGGAACTGCAAGGAAGAGTACACGCCGGCGGACGGCGTGCTGGCGATGATGTTCGACAGCGCGCCGAGCGATCTGCGGTGGTACCGCGGGGCCGGCTGTGCACAGTGCCATCAGACGGGCTACAAGCGGCGGCTGGCACTCGCGGAGCTCTGGACACCAGGCTTTGATGACGTCCTGCTCATTAACCAGGGCGCCCCCTTCGAAGCCATCCTGGAGACCGCCCGCAAGAACACCTATTCGATGGCCACCGACGCCCTGGCCAAGCTACGTGAGGGCCGCACGACGCTGGACGAGCTGCGGCGCGTGCTACCGCTCTCGGCGGCCCGCGAGCTCCGCAGCATGGTGATGTGATCGCGGTCCGCCCGCAGTCGCGCTGAACGCCCGAGGAAGTGCCGCCGCTCGAGGGCTCGCGTATGGGTCGCTGAGGCTCGACGACGCCGGGGCGTGGCGCCGACTTGCCGGCGCTTCGTGCGGTGCAACGCCACCAATGGGTGTGGTGCTCGGTCTCTACCGCGAAAGGACGCTCTCGTCCTTGACTGCTACAACTCAGGATGCGCGTCGTGCCGTCTGGCGGGTCACGCTGTTGAACCTCAACTACATCGGCAGCTTCAGCAGGCCCAACGGGTTCACGTCCCACACGGGCACGATCAGCAGCAATCGACCGACCTCGACCACTCCCGCCCAGCGCGGCGTTGTGTGGGGTTCGCACCCGACTTCGACATGTACCAGCGGGGGGTCACAAGCACGACACGACAGTTGGCGACGGCTTCTAGGGGGATGGGGCTTCCTCAAGGGCCTTCTGAACGTTCCTATCGTCGGTCGCACGCCTGGCCAATTCCTGATCGACCGGATGGGGCGTCACCAGTCGGAAGGCCTGCGCGGGTTGTCTGACCAGCGCATCGTCAGGCTGAATAGAGCATATTTCCAGCGAGTTACCGCACGGCAGCCGCGGTGTACCTGCCTTGGCCATGGCCTTGCTCAAGCCGGTGCTGTGCTTAACTATTCGACCCGCGAAACCGACGTCATCCCGGCGAGCGCGCGGCCCCACCGTGCGGCCGCCGACGTTCCCCGCCCGCGCCGCGAAGCCTGGGTGGGGGGTGGCAGAAAACTCTGATGGACGAACTCCATTCGTACGACGGCGAGCCGCCCGTACGGTCGTGTGACCCTGCTCTGGACCCGCGAGCCCTCGAGGCCCTGATCGAGAGTTCGCTCGACGGTCTCGCGCTACTGTCCACGAACGGCCGCATATTGCGGGTCAACGACGCGGCGATTCAGCTCCTGGGACTACCGCGGGACGAGCTGGAGGGCTTGTCTGTGGCTGACGATGCGCTGGGCCTGAACATCGAGGCGTCCTGGGTTCTGGACGCGCTGTCCAGCCACGCGGCGGTGAGCCGTGCGCGCGACCTGCGCGATGGGCGCAAGGCGGTAGTCACCATGCGCGCCCGGTGCGGAATCGACGGGGAGCCGCAATACCTGATTCTCGTCGTGCGCGACGTGACCGACATCAGTCACCTTGTCAGCCGCGTCCAGGCCGCGCCCCCCACCCGGGAGGCTCACTGGTGGCAGATGCGGCGCAGCGAGGTCGGCATCGACCGCATCGTCACGGAGAGTCGCGCGATGCGCGCGGTCGCCGAGAAGGCTCTCCAGTTCGCGCATGTCGACTCGCCGGTGCTGATCGTCGGCGAGACCGGAACCGGGAAGACGCTCTTCTCGCGGATCATCCACCAGGCCTCCGCCCGGGCGAGCGCGACGTTGCGCGAGGTGAACTGCGGTGCCATCCCGGCCGGGCTCATGGAAAGTGAGCTCTTCGGCTATGCGCGGGGCGCCTTCACGGGGGCCGATGCCAAGGGCCGGGCCGGGCTGGTGGAACTCGCCAACGACGGCACGCTGCTCCTGGATGAGATCGGCGACATGCCGCAACTCTTGCAGGTGAAGCTGCTGCAGTTCCTGGAGGCGGGCGAGGTGTGGCCCGTCGGCGCCACCAAGCCGAAGCGCGTCAACGTCCGGGTGATCGCCGCGACCAACGCCGAGCTGACCGACATGGTCGCGCAGGGATCGTTTCGGCGCGACCTCTTCTACCGTTTGAACGTTCTGGCCTTGCAGGTGCCGCCGCTGCGCGAGCACCCGGAGGACATCCCGCCCCTGGTCGAGATGATGGCCGCGGCGCTGGAGAGCCGCGTCGGTCGACGTTTGAAGATCGCCCACGACGCACTCGATCTCCTCGCGCGCTATCCGTTTCCCGGCAATATCCGGGAGCTCTGGAACATCGTCGAGAGGCTGGGTGTCTCGTGCCGGGGCGGCCTCGTGGACGTGCCCGACCTGCCGACCGAGATCACTCGAGCCGCGCTGTCGGAGGGGGCTCCCCAGGGCGTGATGAACCTGCGCCAGGTGGTCCGGAAGGTGGAGGCTGGCATCGTCCGTGAGGCGCTGCAGCGCTACGGCAGTCAGACAAAGGCCGCCAAGCATCTCGGAGTCGGGCAGGCGACGATTGCCCGCAAGGCACGCTTGCTGGACGCACCCGGCGACGTGGACTATCCGTTTCTGAATAATCGCTCGTGACCACCGTCCGCCCTCCTTTTGATCCCATCGCGATGTCTCGCGCCTTTATCCGTTACGACTTTCGGGCCACGGCGCCAACCCATCGATCAACTGCGGACTCGCCACGCCATCCATTTCCGGATAGGAGTTCGAGCCGCGGCGGATTCCTGGGGACAGTGACGCTTGGCGCGAAAGTATGCGCGTCCGTTGATGTCGGCGGGTCCGTCGAGCGCGAACCCGGCGTGCGGCACGCTTCGTGCCTTCTTCCACGCGCGATGCGTACGAGCCGACGAGACGAAGCGAACGGCCGAGCGACGACTCGATGACCGCGGATCAGAAACCAGCGGGTGCCTTGCTCGTGGTGAGCCTCGACGGCGTCAAGCCGGGCGTGGCTCAGGTCCAGTCGGTCCTCGCGTCGTTCGACATCCCGGTCGAGCTCGTCGAGAGTGGTCGTCGGCTGCGCTGGAGTAGCGCCGTGGTGCTCCGGATCCCCGAGCAACGGATGGCTGAAGCCATGCTGGCGCTCGGGATGAACGGGTTCCCGGACGTGATGGCCTATCAGTCCGGCGAATTGGCGCCGTGACAGGGCAGGGCGGTGGTCGAGGCGGGCGGCGAGGTCACTTGGCCGATCAACTAGACGGAGGAGGAGAACGATGCTGATGCTGCTGAACCTCATGCTTCAGAGGGTGCGTGACGAGCGCGGGGTGGTTTCGGTTGAGTGGATCATCCTGGGTGCCGTCGTGATGGCGGCCATCGTGTTGGCGTTTGCGCCGACGTTCCAGGGCGCGCTGACGACGGCGGTTACCGCCATCGGTACGCAGCTCCAGTCGCAAGTCAACGCGGCGGGCTCGTAAGAGCTCAGACGAGGCGGCCGGGGGGCACCGCCCCCCGGCCAACCAACACGACATGAACACGCACAATCGTCTCCGGGACCAGCGGGGAGTGGCGAGCCTCGAGTTCGTCCTGATCCTCCCCATCCTGCTCTTCGTGCTGTTCGCCAGCGTCGAGCTGAGCCGCGCGTGGTTCACCATGAACCTGCTGACCACGGCCGCTCGCGAGGCGGCCCGCGCGGGAGTGGTGGCGGCGCCGGGCGCCGTGCAATCAGCGGGGACGGCAAGGCTGAACGCACTGCTCGGGGCCGGGAACTGGTCGGGGACGATTACATGCAATCCGGCGCCCTGTGCGACTGGGACGGACTCGCAGGTGCAAGTCAACGTGTCGATGCAGTTCACGACGGTGCTTCCCAACTTGTTGCCGATGCTGGGCTCGATCACCCTCCAGCAGACGGCTAGCATGCGCTACGAGTAAACGGAGACCACTCATGCGTCGACGGCTCGTCCTGGTCCTTGTCGTTGCCTCGGTCGTGGGGCTTCTCGCGAGCACGCTCGTCTACCGTGTCCTCAAGCAGGCGGCCGCCGGGCCCCAGCAGCAGGACGTGGAGATGATCGTGGTGGCGGGCGTGAACATGAGCATGGCGGAGACGATCACGTCGCAGCACGTCAAGCTGCTGCCGTGGCCGTCGAAGTCGGTGCCGTCGGGCGCCGTGCGGACGCTCGCCGAGGCGGAGGGCCGTGTCGTGCGAGGCTCCATCGTCGCCGGGGAACCCCTGCTCGAGGGCAAGCTCGCCCCGCACCTCGCCGGCAAGGGCGGCCTCATGCCCATGCTCGTGCCCGAGGGCCAGCGGGCGGTCACCATCAAGGTGGACGACGCCATCAAGGAAAGCGGGTTCGTGCTCCCCAACAGCCGCGTCGACGTCCTCGTCAGCATGGCGAAGGAGCGGGGCTCCCAGGATCGCATGTCGAAGGTCATCATCCAGGACGTGACCGTGCTGGCCGCCGGCCAGACCGTGGAGCTGCGCGACAACAAGCCGGTGACGGTCACGACGGTGACGCTGGCCCTGCAGCCGGCCCAGGTCGAGCGGCTCGCCCTGGCCCAGAGCGAGGGCAGGCTCACGCTGGCCATGCGAAACCTGCGCGACACCCAGATCGTACAGACGAAGGGCGTGACGGCCGCCACGTTGCTGAGCGACGCCGCTCCCACGGTCGCCGCGACACCGGTGAAGACGTCGCCCCGGCCGCTCAAGGTCAGCGCGCCACTGCCCCCGCCGCAGGTCGAGACGCACGCGGTGACGGTACTTCGAGGCAACAAGCCGGTTGAGGTCCTGTTCACTCGCGACGACCGGGGATGGGCCGAGGCGCCCGCCCCGAAGAAGTGAGGAGGAGCACGCTGATGAGGATCATGAAACTCGTGCGGGGAGCTGTGACCGGGCTGGCGGCGGTGGTCGCGGTGTCGACGGCGGCCGGGGCGGCAGAGCCCGTGCGGTTGTACGTCACCATCGACAAGGCCGAGCTCGTCAACCTGCCGCCGATGGCGATCAGCAAGATCGCGGTGGCGAACCCGAGCATCGCCGACGTCTACGTGATCAACCCGACCCAGATCCTGCTCAGCGGCAAGCAGTCCGGGACCACCTCGCTGACGGTGTTCTATCAGGGACGCACCGAGAGCTTCGACGTCGTGGTGCACCCGGTGGCAGTCGGTAACTCGCGGGCACGCCTCGTGCCGTCGGAGTCCCACGCCGTGGAGGTGCAGCGCGCCGGCACGGTGTCGCAGCAGCTTTTCGTGCGTGACGAAGAGCGCGCGTGGGTGAAGCTCGGCAACGGCAAGGCCGAGCCGGAGGCGCCCGCAAAGTGAAAACAGCGATCACAGCTTTTGCGCTGCTGCTCGGGGCCATTGTCGCCGTGGTACCGGCGGAGGTGGCCGCGGCCGAGCAAGGATTGATCCGGCTCGACGTCACGATCGGCAAGTCGCAGGTCATCGACCTCAAAGAGCCGTTCACCCGGGTGTCGGTCACCAACCCGAACATCGCCGACGTCTTCGCCATCACGCCGAACCAGATCCTGGTCAACGGCAAGGCGGCGGGGATGACGTCGCTGGTCGCCTTCTACCCGAGCAAGACGCTCTTCTTCGACCTCGTGGTGCAGGCCGATCTCGGGCTGCTCGGCGAGCGCTTGAAGCAGGTGGCGCCGAAGGACGACATCGTCGTCCAGCCGGCCCAGGACGCCATCATCCTCCGCGGCACCGTTTCCAGCGAGAATCTCATCGCGGCCGCCAACGATGTCGCCTCAGTGTTCGCGCCCAAGGGCCGGGTGGTGAACCTGCTCGCCCTGGCCGAGTACAAGCCGCCGCAGGTCATGCTGCAGATGCACGTCGCCGAGGTGGCCCGCGAGGCGCTCCGGGAGCTGGGGTTCAGTATCCGGGCGCTCGGCACGACAATGCAGGGCGCCAGCTTCCCCGGCACGCCCTTTTTCCCGCCCCTCGGGGCGATCGGCGTGGTGACGCAGCCCGGGTTCGCCAGATCAGTGGTCGGGACGCAGTCGCCCAACTTCCAGTTCACCTCGCCGGGCGGGGGTAGCGGGTTCTTCCTCTCGAACGGGTCCCGTGACTATGCCGGCGTCGTGCAGGCGCTGGCCGAGCGCAATGCGCTGCGGACGCTTGCCAAGCCGAACCTCGTGACCCAGAGCGGCAAGGAGGCGAAGTTCATCTCGGGCGGCGAGTTTCCGTTCCCGGTCGCCCAGCAAAACAATACCGTCACGATCGAGTTCAAGGAATTCGGGATCAGCCTGCTGTTCACCCCGGTGGTCGTCGACGGCGAGGTCATCAACCTCAAGATCCGCCCCGAGGTCTCGTCGCTGGACTTCAGCCAGGGTCTGGTGATCCAGGGCTTCAATATCCCGGTCATCCGCAAGAACCAGGCGTACACCTCGGTGAACGTGCGGGACGGCGAGTCGTTCGCCATCGCCGGGCTCATCAACAACGAGGTGCGGCAGTCCGTAGGCAAGATCCCGTTGCTCGGTGACCTCCCGATCCTGGGCGCGCTGTTCCGCAGCACGCGCTTCAAGAACAACGAGACCGAGCTGCTGTTCTTGGTGACCGTGAAGCTGGTGCAGCCGGAGGCGGTCGGGGTCGCCGGCGCTCCGGACCCCCTGAAGCTGATGGAGCTGCGCGACAAAGAGCGGCGGGAGTTCACCCTCATTCCCGGGATCCCGGGCGTGGGCGAGGTCGTGGACCGGCCGTTCGGCAAGAGCAATCTCGATCCCACGGAGCTGCGCAAGTAATGTCCCCTTCGGTCCTCCGCGCCGTCATCGTGGATTCTGATCCCGAGCTGCGCGCCGCCATCCGACAGACGTTGGCCACCGTACCTTCGCTAGCGATCGTCGGGGAGTACGACGACGCGACGGAGGCGGCGCTCAAGGCCCCTACCAGCCGACCCGACGTCATGATCGTCGAGGTCCCGATCGACCCCGCCCGGGGGGACGCCTGGTCCGCAGCCGCGGTCGAGCGGCTGGCGCGGCGGCTACCCGAGACGGCTATTCTCGCCACGACGGCCAACGCCTCCGCCGAGTTCGTCGTACAGATCATCCGCGCCGGCGCCATGGAGTTCGTCCGCCGGCCCGTCGAGCCGCGCGAGCTGGTGGTCGCGCTCGAGAAGCTGGCACGGTTGCGCGGGCGGCCCGCCCAGCGCCAGCCAGGCCGCGTCACCGCCGTGTTCTCGACCAAGGGCGGGCTGGGCGCGACCACACTGGCCGTGAACCTCGGTGTGTGCCTCGCCGAGCAGGCTGGCGCAAAGAGCACGCTCCTGGTTGAGCTCGATACCCGTCACTCCGATATCGTGACGTTCCTCGACCTGAGCCCGCGGTACTCGATCCTCGACGTGTTCGAGAGCATGGATCGGATGGACGAGTCGCTGCTGCAGGGGCTCATGATCAAGCACCCCAGCGGGCTGTGGGTGCTGCCGGGACCATCGCAGATCGAGCGCGGCTACCTCGCCGCCGAGCAGGTGCAGGCGGGCATCGACCTTCTCCGGGGGCACTTCGACCAGGTCGTGCTCGACCTGCGTCACGACGTCGATCCGGGCACGATCGCCGCCCTCGAGGCCGCCGACACCGTGCTTTTCCTCACGAGCCTTAACGTCTCGGCGCTGCGGTCGGGGGCGGCCGCGCTGGCCGCGTTCCGTCATCTCGGCCTCGACCTCAAGAAGGTCAAGGTGGTCGTCATGCGCGACGGCACCGGGGAGGATGTCACGGTGAAGCACGCGCGGGAGACGCTGGGGTTACCGGTGTACTGGAAGACCCCCAGCGAGTACGCGCCGGTGGTGGCCTCCATCAACAATGGCCGGCCCGTCGTGAGCGACGCGCCGCGGTCGAAGTTCTCCAGGAACGTCCGCCAGCTCGCCGACATGCTGTCCGGCGACGGGCGGTCGCCCGCCACGTCGCCGGCACGGCGTTCCGCCTCGCTCCTGGCCTCCTGGCCGATCAAGCACTTCTCGGGGGCCTAACGATGGCACTTTTCGGCAACCGGAACGGTGATGCTCACGCCAAGGCGGCCGCCGCCGTCGCCACCCCGGCGCCCGCGCCACCCGTGAACGACGTCCCGCGGCGTCCCGACGTCGGCCGCTACGAGCTCAAGACGCGCGTTCACCGCCAGCTCATCGAGCGGCTCGATCTCACCAAGCTGGCCATGCTGCCCGGCGACGTCGTCCAGCAGCAGATCCGACGCATCGTCGAGGACATGCTCGTCGACGACGAGACGCCCCTGAGCCGTCAGGAGCGCGATCAGCTCGTGGTGGAGGTCCAGCACGAGACGTTCGGGCTCGGCCCCATCGAGCCCTTGATGCAAGACCCGACCATCTCCGACATCCTGGTCAACGGGCCGCACGAGGTCTACGTCGAACGGCGCGGCAAGCTGCAGAAGACCAGCGCGATCTTCCGGGACGACGCGCACCTGATGCAGGTCATCGAGCGCATCGTCTCGGCGGTGGGCCGGCGGGTTGACGAGTCGTCGCCGATGGTCGACGCCCGGCTCAAGGACGGCTCGCGCGTCAACGCCATCATTCCGCCGCTGGCGCTCGACGGCCCGGTCATGTCGATCCGGCGCTTCGCCGTCGATCCGTTCAGGATGGCCGACCTCCTGCAGTTCGGCGCCGTCACCGAGCAGCTCGCCGAGGTGCTGCGAGGGGCGGTGCAGGCCCGGCTCAACATCCTGGTGTCGGGCGGCACCGGCGCCGGCAAGACCACGATGCTCAACATCCTCTCGAACTACATCCCGTCCACGGAGCGCATCGTCACCATTGAGGACTCCGCCGAGCTGCAGCTGCAGCAGGATCACGTCGTGCGGCTCGAAACCCGGCCACCGAACATCGAGGGCGCCGGCGCCGTGACCGCCCGCGACCTCGTCCGCAACGCCCTCCGCATGCGGCCCGACCGGATCGTGGTCGGCGAGGTGCGGGGCGGCGAGGTGCTCGACATGCTGCAGGCCATGAACACCGGCCACGACGGCTCGATGTCGACGGTGCACGCCAACTCCACTCGCGATGCGCTGTCCCGCATCGAAACCATGGTGCTGATGTCGGGACTGGCCTTGCCGATGCGCGCGATGCGCGACTACATCGCCTCCGCACTCGACGTGGTGATCCAGCTCGCGCGTCTGAGTGACGGCACGCGGAAGCTCGTCCGGGTGACCGAGATCGTCGGCATGGAAGAGGACGTCGTCACCACCCAGGACATCTTCGTCTTCGAGCAGCAGGGCGTGGACAAGGACGGCCGGGTCAGCGGCTTCCACCGGGCGACGGGAGTGCGGCCGCGTTTCAGCGAGCGGCTGGAGCGGGCGGGCGTCCACCTGCCCCAGGAGCTGTTCGACCCGTCGCGGAAGCAGTTCACCAAATGATGCTCCTCGGCGTTGCGGCGCTCGTGTTCGTCGTGATCGTCACGGTCATCGCCGGGCTGTGGTGGGTGTGGACGTCGGGGGAAAGGGTGCGGCGCCGGCTCGCGCGTCACGTGGAGGACGCGGCACCGGAGCGCCTGCTTCTCAGAACCGACGTCGCGGCGAGCCAGCCGGTATGGGAGCGGCTGGCTCGAAAGAGCGACCTCGTCGGTCAGCTGGCCCGGCTCAGCGAACAGGCTGGCTCCAAGCGAAGCGCGAGCCAGGTGCTGATGCTGATCGGCGTCGTCGCGGTGGTCGGCGGCATCGTCGGGGGGTGGCGCGCCAACCACGCGGGCGTGGCGCTCATCTCGGCCATCGTGGCCGGAGCGCTGCCGGTTTTTCATCTCATGCACAAGCGCACCCGGCGCCTGCAGCGCTTCCAGGAGCACTTCGCCGACGCGGTCGACATGATCTCCCGTGCGATCCGGGCCGGCAACGCCCTGAGCTCGGCGATCCAGCTGGTGGGCGAGGAGATGGCCGACCCGATCGGTCACGAATTCCGCCACGTCACCGAGGAGATCCGCCTCGGGCTCGATCCGGGCGAGGCGCTGTTGCGCCTGCAGCAACGGGTTGCGACCGAGGACGTGGAGTTCTTCTGCACGGCGATCAGGATCCAGCGCGGCTCGGGCGGCAACCTGGCCGAGATCCTGGATCGGCTGAGCGACGTGATCCGCAAGCGATTCGAGCTCTTGAGTCACGCGCGCGTGCTGTCCGCGCAGCAACGGTACGCCGCGATCTTCGTCGGGGTGAGCCCGGCGCTCTTCTCCGTCATCTTCTACTTCCTGTCGCCGGGGTACTTCGATCCGCTGATCGAGTCTCCGCTGGCGCCGATGCTGGTCGGAGCCGGGCTCTCGCTGGAGGTGGTTGGCGCGCTCGTCATCTGGCGGCTGGCCAAGATCAAGGTATGAGGCCATGAGTATGCTGATGATCGCCGCGGTGTCCTTCGTGCTGGTGGCGGGGCTGACGTTCGCGGTCGCCGCCCTGCTTCTGCGGCTCCTGCCCTCCATCCGGGCCGAGCGCCTCGCGGCGCCGCTTGCCGTGACGGCGGGCAATACCTCGATCCTTCGCTGGGAGGAGCGCGCGGCTCGCGACTGGCACGCGCTGGTGGAACGGCTCGGCCGCTGGCTCACCCCGCGCGACGCCAGCCTCTTCACGCGCTACCGCAAGCGGCTGATCCGGGCCGGGTTCCACAACCCGACTGCCGTCGCCGTCTTCCTCGGAGCCAAGGGGACGGTCGCCGCCGCGACCGGGCTCTCGTACCTCTTCTATGGCGCCATGGTCCAGCGAGCCCTGCCGAACCTGCTGCCTTTGTCCATCATGCTCGGCGGGCTTGGGTTTTTCTTGCCCGATGTCTGGCTCAGACTCCGTACGAAGCAGCGGCAGAGCGCAGTGACCAACGCGCTGCCGGACGTCCTCGACCTGCTGATGGTGTGCGTGGAGGCGGGGATGGGGTTCGACGCTGCGGTCGCCCGCGTGGCGGAGCAGCCCGGGTCCAAGGCGGGGCCGCTCCACGAGGAGCTGCTCCGGATGCATTTGGAGATCCGGGCGGGGCGACCGCGGGAGGAAGCGCTGCGGGCCCTCGCCGACCGGCTCGGTACCGAGGAGCTCCGGTCGATCGTGGGCTCGTTCATTCAGACCGACCGGCTCGGCACCCCGCTCGGAAAAACCTTGCGTGTGCAGGCCGAGGCGTCGCGCGTGCAGCGACGTCATCGGGCCGAGACGAAAGCGCAGATGGTGCCGCTGCTGATGCTCGGCCCGACCATCCTGTTCCTGTTGCCGTCATTCATGCTCGTGGCGATGGCGCCGTCGCTCCTGCGGATCTTCCAGATCATGGGCACTATCGGAAAGTGAGGATCGCTCGATGAACTCCAAGGCACTGGTCATGGCTGTTTCCCTGGCGGTATTCGCCGCCGGAGCGGCGCCAGCTGGCGGGCAGACGATGAACGCCGAGGTCCGTACCTGGACCGGTCAGGTCTACGAGCTGACTGACCTGTCACTCGAGGTGCTCTACACGATCATGGTGAAGCAGGCGAACGGGCCGGAGCCGTCCGAGAGTCCGGCGACGACCGGTGCCAAGACACCGATGCTGTTCGGCTCGGCCGGCGCCATCAACCAGTTCCTCGACAAGCAGCCGGACCCGCTCCAGGGCAACCGGCAGAGCGAGACGATCAGGCTGCGCAAGAACGGCGCCGAGATCCGGCTGGCCGTGGCCAGCATCGGCGCGCTGTTCTTCGCGCGCCAGCCCGCGCGCAGCACG
The DNA here is from genome assembly GCA_963827505.1 of uncultured Candidatus Rokubacteria bacterium. Classification (GTDB taxonomy): domain Bacteria; phylum Methylomirabilota; class Methylomirabilia; order Rokubacteriales; family CSP1-6; genus AR5. The sequence goes on from CAWHBD010000004.1 coordinate 315,461, forward strand.
TTGCCCCCGTACGTCGCGCCCGAACACTACCGCTATTCTGCCACCGCCGTGCTCAACGACGGCTCGAGAGTCGAGGCGGATTACGTGAGCCTCGGCACCACGGTCTTCAGGGGGCGCGTGGCAGGCGGGCGGGTTGACATCCCATGGCAGCACATCGAGGTCGTGAGGTTCACGCGGTGATGGCAGACCCAAGGGGCCTGGCCATGGTTCGACAAATACTGCGAGATCAGCGGGGCGCGACGACCATTCTCGTCATCGGATTCATGGTCTTCCTGCTCGCGATGGTCGGCTTCGCGGTCGACATCGCCTATCAGATGGCGGCCATCGGCGAGCTGGAGCGCAGCATGGAGGCGGCGGCGCTGGCCGGCGCCGGCAAGCTGGGATTCAACGACACCGTTTTTCCCACGGCACGGCAGTTCGCGCAGCAGTACGCCCAGCTGAATCCGCACCACAACTCGCCGTTCGGGAGCCTGATCAACCTGAACCTGAATACCGGCAACGCGGCCAACGGCAATATCGTGCTAGGTATCTGGGAGAACAACGGGTTCACGCCCTCGCTCGACGGCACGATCGTCAACGCCGTGCGCTGCCAGTTCACGTCGCAGGTCCAGACCTCGTTCCTGCGCGTCCTCGGCATCCAGACACTTCCGATCTCGGCGTCGGCGATCGCGACATCCAACCCGCCGGCCAATCTTCCTCCCCAGACCTGCATGTTCCCCATCGGCCTCAGCAGCTGCTTCTTCGGCGGCAACACGTCGCTGGGATGCGGATCGACGGTCAGCTTCACGTCGAGTAGCGATGAGTCGGCGGTCGGCGCGAACACCGGGGCCTGGATCGGGATGTTCCCCACGTGCCCGACCTCCGATGGGCGTCCGTGCGACAGCAATGCCAGCGCCAACGACACGTCGAACGCGATCGACAATGCCGCCAACCCACCCGGCGGTGCCTGCAACTCCATCCTGCAGAACGGCGACACGGTTCCGGCCAACAACGGCATGCAGGCGTCGGTGTTCAACAACCATCTCATCCCGCACTTCATCAACAAGTACAACGCGTCGGAAACGCTCACGGTGCTGAAGGCGGACGGCAGCACCGCCTACGAAGGCAAGGGCTGGGACGTGTTCGTGCCGGTCATCGACACCGGACCGACCTGCCCGCCGGGTGCCGTCAACGGATCCAAGCAGATCGTCGGGTTCACGCGGTTCGTCGTCACCCAGGTCCGGAACAACAACGGCGAGTGCGCCGTGGCGAACCACTGGACGGGCAACCCGTGGGACTCGAAGTGCTATACGAACAAGAACGGCACGGCGACGAACCTCAGTCCCGGCGACACCGGCTCTCGCGGCGTGTACGGCTACTACGACTGCACCTACATCCAGGCGCCTCCCGTCAACCAGCCTATGCCCCGGACAGCACTCGGGACCCGGCTGCGCCTGGTGAAGACGCAATGAGTGCGGTGGGGCGCGGACTCGTCCGCATCAGCGGGCTGGCGCTCGGTCTTGCCGGCGCGCTCGCGACGTCGGGCTGCGTCGCCGCCGGCCTCGCCGCCGGCCCGCTGATGTCCGCCGTCCAGCTCGTCGGCGATCGCACGGTCGAGCGAACCGTGGCCGCCGAGCTGGCGGAGGCGCAAGGGGCGACGGAGGCGGTGCTAGGCGCGCATGGCGTTCCGGATCGAGAGTCGCGAGCGGGACGATGGCATTCGGAGCCTGCGCGCGGTGGCCGACCACGTGACGGTGCACGCCAGGCTCGAGCGCGTGACGGCGAGGCTGACCCGGGTGGGCCTGCGGGTGGAGGCGGGCAGGTTAGTCGCCGATCGCGACACCGGGACGCAGATGCACGACCAGATCGCCGCCCTGCTTGCGCCGGTCACGGCGCAGCCGCCGGCGGGTGATCCGGCGGCGGCGGAGGCGCTGACCTCGCTGCACGGTGAGATTCGAAGGCTGCGCTCGGACATCGAGCAGCGCCGAGCTGCGGAGCGCCCGGCCGCGGGAAGCGAAAACGGCAAGAGCATGCGCGTGGAACCGGGTGCCGTCGTGACCGCCCCGATGTCGGCGGCGCTGCCCACGGTGGGCGGTCCGGCGCCACCGGTGTCGGTGGCAGTGCCGGCGACGGTCGGCCCTGCGCTGCCGGTGGCCCAGTCGGCCTCGTTACGGCGTGAGTCGGCCCTGCCGACGGTCGACGCTCGCACGGCCGCTCCACTCCTTCCGGCCGACACATTAACCCCGATCCAGCCCGCGGTGGGCGTGGGGAGTGGTAAGTAGGCGCGTCCGGCCCTGGCATGAGTCCGACGCCCGAAGGATCGTTCCGTAAACCGACGCCGTATCCGCGTCGATCAGCGAACCGGCGTCCACCTCAGGTGCCGCGCCGCCCGCGTTTCCGATCCGGTCTGGCCCTCTCCGTCGTACTCCATCTGATCGTGCTGGGAGGCCTCGTCCAGGTCGCGGGTTTCACCCCCGGGCCCGGAAGGTTCGATGTGTTCGCGGCGGATCCCGTGGACGCTGCACCCGAGCACGCCGTCGTGCCACCCCCACCCGAGCCCCTACGGCCGACGCCGATCGTCGATCCGTCGAAGGCTCGCCTGCCGCGGCCCGACCGGTCGCCCGTGTTGTCCGCGCGGGCGCCCGCCAGCGCTCCATCACGCGTCGTCGTCAGTGCCACGAGCGCGCTTCCGCCGGATCCGCCGACCGCACCGATCGTGACGGTGGCGGCGCCCCGACGGAGCTCGCGGCCGTCACGGCGATACCCGATGCTCTTCCACATCCAAGTCGCATTGACCCCATCGCGGGTGGGCCGGTATCCATGTCTGCTGTCGCACCGACTCACGCGGAGATGCAGGTGTCCCCGCCCCGGGCCAGCGAGATCGAGGACGAAGGACCGCTTCTGCCCCCGGTGGCGCCCGAGGCCTTCGCGGCGCTCGAGCCAGCCACGGCACCATCGGTCGCGAGCATGGCACTGCATCCGACCGCCCCGCGGGCCGACGTGCTGCGGCCGGTGCCGGGAATGCCGCTCGCGGTCGCGGCGGCCGTGCCGACGGTGACCGTGCTCGAGGCGGCCGCACTCAAGCGACAAGCAGCCCAGTCGCCACGGAAGATGGCCGCTGCACCGCCGCGATCCGAGCCAGCGTCTCCAGCGCCGGCCCCCGAACCGCAGCCCCGATCGGCCTCGGTTGCGATGCCAAAGGCCACGCCGCCGCCTGCCCCGAGCCGTCTCCCCGAGCCGTCCACGCCGGCGACGCCGACCGTAGCACCAGCCCCGCCGCCGGCGCCACCACCACCGCTACCGCCACCCGTCGTTGTCGCTGCCGAGCGGGTGGCGCCGTCCACGTCGGCCGCACCCGCCGGCGTCGAGCCGTCAATCGTGAGCGACACGCCGACGCGACCACCCCATTCCGATCCACCCGTAGCGGCCCATGTCTCGTCGCCGCTGGGACTCGGCCTGGGCCGCCTGCGCATCCGTCTCGACGGCGACAGGGTGAGGACAACGGATCGCGAGACCGATGTCATCTCCGGCACGCTCGTCGGGGGCCAGCCCGAGCGTGTGGTGGTGCAGGTCGACGAGCGGACGAGCGTGCCCACGCTGGCCGGGAGGGCTTTCGCGACGGCGGTGAGACTGTCGCCGGGTGTTAACCGGGTGCGCGTGCTGGCCACCGACGCGCATGGCGCCGAGGTGGAGGAGGTCATCACCGTCCAATACAAAACGCCGGTCGCAGCCGACGTGGCGATTACGAGCCCGCGCGACGGGCACACGCTGGCGCCCGACGACCCGCCGCTCGTGGCCGTGGAGGGACAGGTGAGCGACCCGGGCCAGTCGACGGTGTGGATCGTCGCCAACGACCGGCGCGTGATGGTTCCGGTGACCGCCGGGCGGTTCCGGCATGTCCTCCCCCTGCTCGAACCGATGGTGCGCGTTCGAGCAGAGACGGGGAGCGAGGGGCGCGAGAGCGCCACGGTGACGGTGCATGCCGGCGCCGCGATGCCCGCGATCAGTCTGTTCCTGGTCGACTGGCCACGCGACACGGCCGGTCCGGCGCAGATGACGGTGACGTGGCGTCCCAACCCCGCCAAGCTCGACGGCGGCGCTCCGCCCATGCCGCTGCGCGGGTTGGCGGCGGACACGGGCGATGCCGGAGGTGAAATCTTCTATCTCCGCAACGCCCGGCCCGGCGTTTACACGTTCTCGATGACCTACCCCGCCGGGGCCACGCCGGGGGTCCGCCCCGTGCTTTACATCGGCGGCGCCTCGCGGTTGCTCCAGCCGGTGACGCTGAACCGCTCGGGCCGTGCGGTGGTTGCCCGGCTGTTGCTGCCGCAGGGTGTGCTCTGGGAGCAGGACGACTGGTTCACCGGGCGTAGCGCGAGCGGCGACACCGTCACGAAGTTCCGGTTCCCGGACGGCGTGAGCTGGACCGAGCGGCTCGGGGACCTCGGCCGATGACGCGATCAGGCCAGGAGCAGCTTGTTGCCACCCAGAATCCCGACGGTGGCTGGGGGGCGCACCAAGGGCGTGCCAGCAGCACCGAGATCACCGCGCTGGCCACTCTCGCGCTCGGACGCCTCGACACGCCGGCCTCGCGTGAAGGTGCCACGCGCGGCTTGGGGTGGCTGGTCGCCCGTCAGCACGACGACGGCGGGTGGCCGGTGAGCGCGCGGGTGGACGAAGGCTCCTGGGCCACGGCGCTGGCGGTTCTGGTGCTCGACGCGCTGGGGGGCGAGCCGGCTCGCGCCGTTCGCGGGGCTCGCTGGCTGCTGCGCCGCGCGCCGCGCAGCCTGGGAGTCGCGATCTCACTGTTGCACCGATTCGCCCCGAGCACCCTGGCTGTCCGCTTGAACCCTAACCTGAAGGGCTGGGCGTGGACCGCGGACGCCTCCAGCTTCGTCGAGCCAACGTGCTACGCGCTGCTGGCGCTCAAGCGACTACGGCGACACTTACCGGGCGCCGCCGTGGCCGAGCGGATCGACGAAGCCGAGCGCATGGTCTACGACCGCATGTGCCGCGACGGTGGCTGGAACTACGGCAACTCGACCGTTCTCGAGGCGGAGCTGTGGCCTTACGCCGATGTCACTGCTCTCGCGCTGCTGGCGCTGGCCGACCACCCTCAGCATGAGCGGAACCAGCGAAGCCTTCGCGCTCTGCGCGGGATGCTGCAGCGGGTGGATTCGGGGCTCAGCCTCGCCTGGGCGACGCTCTGCTTCGCGGCCTACGGCGAGGATGTGGCGTCCTGGCGCGGACGCCTGGTCCAGCGCTACGCGCGCACGGCATTCCTCGGGGAGACGAAGGCCGTGGCGCTCGCGCTGCTGGCGGTGTCCGGCGGCGCTGAGGTGCTCCGGGCATGAGGCTACGTCGCCGCGCCTTCCTCGGCGGCGCGCTGGCGGCCGGCGCGGCCTCCGCCGTGCACGGCTGCACGGGTGCTCCGCGATGGGAGCGGGGCGCCGTGCGGCAGTCGTCGCGCTCTCGCGTGGCCATCCTGGCCGCCGGCGCCTACGACGGCGGCCTCGTCGAGATCGTGCTGCGCGGGCTGCGGCTCTTCGACCTGCCCCTTGCGGGCAAGCGGGTCGTGCTCAAGCCCAACTTCGTCGAGCACGATCCCCATGGCGTGGTGAACACCCACCCGACGCTCGTCGCCGCCGCCATCGAGGCTTTCCGGCGTGCCGGTGCCCGGCACGTCGTCGTCGCCGAGGGGCCGGGCCACTACCGCGACACCGAGCATCTGCTGACCGCCACCGGCCTGCACGCCGTGCTGCGCGAGCACCGCACGCGCTACGTCGACCTCAACAACGACGACGCACGACCGCTGCGCGTCGGCAGCCATTACACCGGGCTCGGGCACCTCTACCTTCCCGAGACCCTCCTCGAAGCCGACCTGCTCGTCTCGATGCCGAAACTCAAGACGCACCACTGGGCGGGCGTGACGCTGTCGCTCAAGAACATGTTCGGCTGCATCCCGGGCGCCATCTACGGCTGGCCAAAGAACGTCCTTCACTGGGCCGGCATCCACGAGAGCATCATCGACATCAACAGCACGCTGCCAGTGCCGCGCTTCGCCATCGTCGACGGCATCGTCGGCATGGAGGGCAATGGGCCGATCCAGGGCGAGGCCAAACGCTGTGGTGCGCTCGTCTTCGGGGACGATCCTGTCGCGGTCGACGCCACCGCGTCGCGGCTGATGACGATCGACCCCCGCCAGATCCGGTACCTGGCTGAGGCGGGTCGCTTCCTGGGAAATGTTGCCGAGGACCGCATCGATCAGGCGGGCGAACCCATCGACCGCCTGCGCCAGGACTTCCGCGTACTGCCCATGTTCCACGCGCTCAAGAGCTTCGCGTGAAAACCCGGCCTCTGCTCGCACTCGCCGTGGTGCTGCTGGCATGCGTCGGCGGAAATTGGGCCGACCTCAACGAGACCGGGAAGGCCGCCTATACGCGTGGCGAGTACGCTCGGGCCGAGCGCCTGTTCCGGGAGGCCCTCGTCGCAGCACCCGACGAGCCGGAGGTCCACTACCATCACGGCGTGGCGCTCACCCATCTGCACCGCTGGGCCGAGGCGGCGGCCGCCTACGAGAAGGCGCTGGCGCTGCGACCGCCGGCATCGCTGGCCGCGGCCGCGCGCCAGGGGTTGCGTTCGGTGGAGCCCATGACGCGGCCCCGCGCGTCGACGACGCTGCCGGAGACCGGGGTCGCCACGCCGCCGCGGCCGCGACCGGCGCGCGTCGAGCTGCCGCCGGACACCGTCCGGGTGCGGCGACGCGGCGGCAACTGGTTCGTCGACGTCACGTTGAACGACATGCACCAGGAAGCATTCCTCGTCGACACTGGAGCGTCCGCGTGCGCCATCACCCCCGAGCTGGCCGCGGCCATCGGAATCGTGCCCGATCCCGACGAGCCACCGGTGCTGGTGCGCGGTGTGACGGGCAGCACGTGGGGGCGGCGCGTGAAGATCCCGTCCATCCGGGTGGGGGAGACGGAGGCGCGGGACGTGATCGCGTTCGTGATCCCGCTGCCGGGCATGCAGGGGATCCTGGGCAACACCTTCCTGTCCCGCTACACGGCCACCCTCGATCCCGGTCAGGCGCGGCTGACGCTCCAGCCTCGCTGAGCCGGGCCGGGCGCGATCGTCAGCGCGGGCGCGAGGCCGGTCGATACTCGCGCAGTCGCTCTTCGAACTGGCTGTCGCCGCGCCGTCCGAGCCAGCGGACGTACCAGCGGACGTCGGGCGCGTACCAGTACTCGTCGCTGTCGCCGCGATTCGTCTCGCGGACGAGCTTCACGGCCTCGTAACGCCCAGCTGGCACTTCGACTCGCTCGGGGCCGATCACCACGAAACGGTCGTCGTGCGACACCACGCCTTCCCGTTGCTCGAACCGGCCCTGATGGACCCAGCGCGCACCCGGGGCCAGCGGCCACACGAACCACGGCAGGGGAGGCACCATGCGTGCCTCGACCGTTCGCTCGCGGATAGCAGCTGCCCAGTGCAGCGCATCCGTGTAGTAGTGCTCGGCGTCGCCAAGGCGCACGACGTAATACCGCACGTCGTTCAGGGCGCGCATGTCGATGACCTGGATCGTCTTCGTGCCGCTCTCATTGCCGCCCGTCCACTCGTAGACCCACCCGTCGCCGACCTGCCAGGCGGGGGCCGCGAGCGGAGCGGCCGAAGTCGGGCGCAGAGGCGCCCCATCGGCCGGGGTGGGCGGGGATGATCCGGCGGCGCATCCGGTCACCACGAGCAGGACGGCCCCGAAGCCGAGCAGTGCGCGCACGATGGCGACGAGCATTCTGCCATCCTACACCAGCGTGTTCAGTCGACCGGGCAGCAGGTCGTCGGCCTGAAGAGCCGTGGGTCGACGCACGCTTTCCGGCTGCTCACCCCTCCCGAGGGTTGCCCCGAGCCGCGGACGAGGGTACTCTCCCGGGCGATGAAGCTCGGGATTTGCCTGCCCCACTACGGCCGTCCGATCGAAGTACCCCGGCTCCTCGAGGTGGCGCGGTACGCCGAGGCCCGGGGGCTCGACTCCCTGTGGGTCACCGACCACGTCATCGTTCCGCGCCAGACCCAGATCATCTATCGTGAGGAGATGCTCGATCCCCTCGCGGTGCTGCCGTGGCTGGCCGGCGTGACCAGCCGCATCGGCCTCGGCACCAGCGTGGTGATCCTGCCCTACCGCTCGCCGATCCCGGTGGCCAAGCTGCTGGCCAGCGTGGACGTGCTCTCGGGCGGACGGCTGATGGTCGGTGCCGCCATTGGCTGGATGGAGGGCGAGTTCGAGGCCCTGGGTGTGCCGTTCAAGGAGCGCGTGAGCCGGAGCGAGGAGGCGCTGGCCCTCTTCCGGACCTTGTGGACCCAGCCCCACCCGGAGATCGAGACCAGGCACCACCGTCTGCACGACGTGACGTTCTCGCCGCTGCCGCTGCAGAAGCCGCACCCGCCGCTCTACGTGGGCGGCAACAGCGAGGGGGCGCTGCGACGCGTGGCCCGCTTCGGCGACGGCTGGCACTCGACCAGCACCAGTGTCGACGGGTACCGGCAGGGCGTGGAGACCGTGCGCCGCTTCTGGAACGAGGCGGGTCGGCCGGGAACGCCGGCGCTTTCGCTGCGGATCCCGATCGTGATCGAGGGAGTGCATCGCCCCGCCGTCGACATGGCGCTGATCCACGGCCGCGGCCGCCACATTCTGGGCGGCCCGGTGACGAAGATCATCGAGGAGCTGCGCGGTTTCCAGGCCCATGGCTGCGAGCACGTCGCGCTGGAGGTCTCGTACGCGACCTACCCGACCATTGCCCGGACCATCGAGATCATCGCCGAGCAGCTGCGGCCGGCCGTGGCCGAGTGAGCCGATGAGCGACCTGCGCGGCTGATGCGCTACCGGTGGCCGAAGAGCAAGCGATCCGCAGTCGTCCTCTCGTTCGACTTCGATGCCGAGTCCGGCTTCCTCTTTCGCGAGCCCGAGAAGGCCAAGCGGAGTCTGGCCGACCTCGAGGAGCGCCGGTTCGGACCGCGGGTGGGGGTCGACCGCATCCTGCGCCTGCTGGACCGGCTCAAGCTCCGGGCGACGTTCTTCATCCCCGGCTGGACGGTCGTCAACCACCTGGCCCCGAGCCAGCGAATCCGTGACGCCGGCCACGAGATCGGCGCCCACGGCAACATGCACGAGGCGGTGTCGTTCCTCGACGAGGCCCAGGAGAAGAAGATCCTGCTCGAGCAGCTCGCGATCCTGAAAGATCAGCTGGGCGTGCGGCCGGCCGGCTACCGCTCGCCCTCGTGGGACGTCAACACGTGGACGCCGGCCCTGCTCAAGACGCACGGCTTCCGCTACGACAGCTCGCTGATGGGCAACGACGTGCCGTACCGGCTCGACACGCCGGTGGGGCCGCTGACCGAGATCCCCGTGCAGTGGATCATGGACGACGCGCCGCTGTTCCGGCACGTGTACGGCGCCAGCAACGCCATCGCCGATCCCGGCCGGGTCCTGCAGATGTGGAGCAAGGAGTTCGCGGCCATGCACCGCGAGAACGGCTGCTTCGTCCTGACCTGCCATCCCTTCATCAGCGGACGGGCCTCGCGGGTGCAGCTCCTCGAGGATCTCGTCCGCTTCATGCGGCGGCAGCCGGGCGTGTGGTTCACGACCTGCGAGGAGGTCGCGCAGTGGCACGACAAGCAGCCGTGAGCTTCGATTTCTCGGGCCACGTCGTCCTGGTGACCGGCGCCGGGGCCGGGATCGGGCAGGCCATCGCCCGGGCCTTCCACGCGGCCGGCGCCCGGGTGGCCCTCGGCGACCTGCGGGAGGCGCCGCTGACGCGCACCGCGGCGGGGCTGGGGACCGGGGTGTTCGCGCAGACCGTGGACGTCCGCGACGCCGCCTCGGTCGCCGCCTTCGCGGCCGCCGCCGAGAAGGCGCTGGGTCCGATCACCGTGGCCGTGGCCAACGCCGGCATCTATCCGAACACACCCGTCCTCGACATGACCGTCGAGGAATGGGACCGCGTCATGGAGACCAACGTCCGCGGCGTGTTCCTGACCTGCCAGGCGGCCGCCCGCCGGATGACCGCGGCCAAGACACCCGGCAAGATCATCACGATCTCGTCCGGCGCCTACAACAGCGGCCGGGTGGGCGCTTCGCACTACTGCGCCTCCAAGGCCGCGGTGGTCATGTTCACCAAGGTGCTGGCGCTGGAGCTGGCCGGCCAGCACGTCAACGTCAACTGCATCGCGCCCGGGCTCATCACCGTGAACAGCGAGGCCTCGCCGGTGAGCCCCGAGTACGTGGCCGCGCTGACCAAGCAGATCCCGTGGGGGCGGGCGGGCGAGCCGATCGACATCGCCCACGCCGCCCTGTTCCTGGCGTCACCGTACGCCGACTACATGACCGGTGAGGTGCTGGCCGTCAATGGCGGCACCTCGGCCGGACGCGCCTTTTTGCCCCTGAGCTCACCACGAACGTGAACATGAAGAGGATCCACATGCCCAAGGCACCGAGGAAGTCTGTCAGCATCAAGGACCTGCCCCCGCCGAAGGGGTTCATCATCATCGGCGGCGCCGGCAAGCGGAAGGACGACCGGGAGGACAGCAAGGGGGCGCAAGTCAAGACGGCGCCGCTGTCGAAATGACGATCAAGGGCAAGGCCTATCTGGCGGGCGTCTTCGAGCATCCCACCCGCAAGGCCGACACCCAGTCGCTGGCCCAGCTCCACGCGGAGTCGGCCAAGGGCGCGCTGGAGGACGCCGGCCTCAGCCGCGCCGACGTCGACGGCTACTTCTGTGCCGGCGACGCGCCCGGGGCTGGGCGGCCTGTCGATGGCCGACTACATGGGATTGAAGCTCCGACACATCGACACCACCGAGACCGGCGGCTCGTCGTACGTCATCCACGTCGCCCACGCGGCCGAGGCGATCGCGCTCGGCAAGTGCAACGTGGCGCTGATCACGCTGGCCGGCCGGCCGCGCGCCGAGGGCATGGCCACCGGCACCGCGCCCCGCAACTACGGTTCCGCCGCGCCCGACGTGGCGTTCGAGTACCCGTTCGGGCCCACCGTCGTGAACCAGTACGCGATGGCGGCCATGCGCCACATGCACCAGTACGGCACCACCAGCGCCCAGCTGGCCTGGATCAAGGTGGCGGCCTCCCAGCACGCCCAGCACAATCCCCACGCGCTGCTGCGCGACGTGGTCACGGTGCAGGAGGTGGTCGACTCGCCGATCATCGCCGATCCGCTGCACCGCCTGGACTGTTGCGTCATCACCGACGGCGGCGGCGCGATCGTGGTGACGAAGCCGGAGATCGCCACGCAGCCTCAAGCGCCCGCGGGTGCCGCTGCTCGGTGCCGGCGAGGCGGTGAAGCACCAGGCCGGCGGCAAGATCGACCTGACCTACACCGGAGCCGCCTGGTCGGGGCCGGCCGCCTTCGCCGAGGCCGGCGTGAAGCCCGCCGACGTCAAGTACGTGTCGATCTACGACAGCTTCACCATCACCGTGCTCATCACGCTCGAGGACCTCGGCTTCTGCCCCCAAGGGGCAGGGCGGCAAGCTGGTGGCCGACGGCAACCTCATCAGCGGGGTTGGCAAGCTGCCGTTCAACACCGACGGCGGCGGCCTCTGCAACAACCACCCGGCCAACCGGGGCGGCCTCACCAAGGTGGTCGAGGCGGTGCGCCAGCTTCGCGGCGAGGCGCATCCCAAGGTCCAGGTGAAGAACTGCGACCTCGCGCTGGCCCACGGCACCGGAGGCTCGCTGGCCACCCGCCACGGCAGCGCCACGCTCATCATGGGGAGGGAGTGAGATGGCCGTTGCCAAGGCGCGCGCGATCCCGTCGCCGCCGACCAACCCCGAGACCCAGGCGTGCTGGGACGCGGCGAGTCAAGGCAAGCTCCTGATCAAGCGCTGCGCCGCCTGCGGCGAGAGCCACTGGTACCCGCGCGCCCTGTGCCCGTTCTGCGGCAGCGACCGCACCGAGTGGCAGGAGGCGTCGGGGCGGGGGACGGTCTACTCCTACAGCGTCTTCCGGCGGGCGACCCTGCCTTACGCGATCGCGTACGTGACGCTTGCCGAGGGGCCGACGATGATGACCAACATCGTCGACTGCGACCTCGATGCGATCCGCATCGGGCAGGCCGTGCGCGTGAACTTCAAGGCGACCGAGGACGGCGGGCCGCCGGTGCCGATGTTCTCGCCGGCGTAGCACCCGCTGCCGCCATGTCGGCGGCCGCGCGGACCTATCACATCCTGGGCGTTCCGCTCCGGACCGGCTCCCTGTACCCCGGCAGCGAGAACGACGCGCAACCTTACCGCGATGCCCAGCTCCTCGCGCGCTTGCGCGCGGCCGGCAGGGCCGCCGTCGACGACGGGGACGTGGCCATTCCGAGCTACCTGCCTCATCATGCCATCCCGCCGATCCGCAGCTGGCCGGGGCCCCGCATCGCCTGGGACCACGTCGGCGAGCGCCTGGCGCCGATCCTGGGTCAGCCCGGGCACGTGCCGCTGCTGGTCGGCTGCGACTGCAGCATCGTGGTGGGCAGCGCCCAGGCGCTCCGGCGTGCGGTCGGGGACGACCTGCACGTCCTCTACATCGACGGCGACTTCGACGACGCCGCCCCCGATCCCGCGCGCTGTCAAAGCGCGGCGGCGGTGGCGGTGTGGCTCCTCACCCGCGCCTCGCCGTTCTGGGTGGGCCCCCCGCTGGCGTCCGCGCAGGTCACGGTCGTAGGATGGAGCAACGGGCCCCAGTCGCCGGAGGCGGGCGTGCGCTCGGTGTCCCTGGCCGAGGTGCGCCGGGTCGGAGCGGCGGCGGCGGCGCGCCAGGCGCTGGACGGCGTCGCCGCCTCGGCGTCCGTGCTGGTGCACCTGGACATCGACGTGTTCCAGCGGCGCGCCGTCCCCGCCGCCTACTTCCCCCACGCCGAGGGGCTGAGCCTGGCGGAAGGCGGCGAGCTGCTGGGTGCACTCCTGCGCGATCCCCGGATCCGGATCATCGAGGTGGCCGAGTACGCGTCGCTACGCGACGACGATCAACGCTCCGTCGGCGCCCTGGTCGATCTCCTGGTGGGCTCCCTGACGGCCTAGGGGTTCTCGGTCGGCGCCTCCCGGGCAATGAGGACGAAGGACTCGACGGTGAGGCGGTAGGCGTCACCGGTCGGGCGCCGGACCGAGAAGGGCGCCCGGCCCCGGGCGGGCACGTTGACGTAGATCCAGGCGAGCTCCTTGTGGATCACCTGCTTGGAGGCGTCGAGGACCTCGACCCGTAGCCGCAGGCTGCCGAGCCGGTACGCGGAGTCGTTGTAGACGTGGCCCACGATGCGCGGCCGCGTCCACGCCTCCTCCGGCGTCTCCCATTCCACACGCAGCTGCTTCAGGACCTCGTCCTCGGCACGCTGCGCGGTCGCGGTACCGGCCAGCGCCAGGACGATCAGGACGGTGAGGGTCAACAGGACGGACGGGCGAGGTCGCGAGGACATTGTCTTGGGCACACCCAGAAGTATCACGAAAGGGCGCTCCGGTTCGCGCTCGCGCGTTACGTGCTGCCGCGCAGGCGGGGGTCGAGGGCGTCGCGCAGGCCGTCGCCGACGAGGTTGAAGGCCAGCACGGCGACCATGATCGCCAGGCCGGGAACGGTGGCCACGTGGGGCGCCACCAGCAGCACGTCGCGCCCGGTCGACACCATGAGCCCCCACGACGCCACCGGCGGCTGCACGCCCAGACCCAGGAACGACAGCGCGGCCTCGAGCAGGATCGCGTTGGCCATGAACAGCGTGGCGTAGACGATCAGGCCGGGGACGATGTTGGGCAGGATGTGGCGGCGCAGCAGCGCCGGCACCGGGGCACCGAGCGCGCGGGCGGCCCCGACGTACTCCGTCTCGCGGAGCGCCAGCACCGAGCCCCGCACGATGCGCGTCACCGCCGGCACCCCCCAGATCCCGACGGCGATCGTCGTGTTGAGCGCGCCGGGGCCGAGGGCGGCCACGATGGCCAGGGCCAGCAGCAGGTAGGGAAAGGCCAGGAGGATCTCGAGGCCTCGCATCATCACGGCATCGAGCCAGCCGCCGGCGAATCCGGCCACCGTGCCCAGCACCAGACCGCCGAGCACCGCGATCGCCGCCGACAGCAGTCCGACCAGCAGCGCCACCCGTGAGCCGTAGATGACCCGCGAGAGGATGTCGCGCCCGAACTCGTCGGCACCGAGCAAGAACTTGCCGCCCGGCCGGGCGCGCTTCTCGATGAGGCTCTGGCGGGCGGGGTCGTAGGGGGCGACCCACGGCGCCAGCACCGCGCTCAGCCCCAGCACGACCACGAGGGTCAGGCCGACCAGGGCCAGGCGGTTGCGGCGGAAGCGCGCCCAGGCGTCCACGGCTCAGCCCTGGCGCCCGACGCGCGGGTCGAGGAGGCCGTAGGAGAGATCGACCAGCAGGTTGACGATGACGAAGGCCAGCGCGAAGACGAGCACGGCGCCCTGCAGCAGCACGTAGTCGCGAGCGAAGATCGCCTTCACCATCAGCCGGCCGAGGCCGGGCCACGCGAAGACCGTCTCGGTCAGCACGGCGCCGCCCATGAGCTGGCCCGACTGCAGGCCGAGCAGGGTCAGGATGGGGATGAAGGCGTTGCGCAGCGTGTGGCGCCCCAGCACCAGCAGCTCGCCCAGCCCCTTGGCCCGGGCGGTGCGCACGTAGTCCTCGCGCAGCACGTCGAGCACGGCCGAGCGGGTCATGCGCGCGACCATCGCCACCGACGGCAGCGCCAGCGTGACCGCCGGCAGGACGAGATGGGCGAGCGAGCCCGCCCCGCCGACCGGCAGCCAGTTGAGCCAGCAGCGAGAAGACGACGATCAGCACCAGGCCGGTCCAGAAGATCGGCATCGAGAGGCCGAACAGCGAGCCGAGCCGGGCCAGCGCGTCGAAGAACGAGTTGGGCCACACGGCCGAGGCCACCCCGGCTGCGATGCCGGCCACGGTGGCGATGAGCAGCGCGGCCACCGTGAGCTGCAGCGTGGCCGGCCAGGCGTCGGCCAGCTCGGCCACCACCGGGCGGTTCTGCTGGATCGAGCGCCCGAGGTCGCCCGCGCGCCACGCGGCCGACGTAGTCGAGGTAGCGGACGGCGAACGGCTTGTCGAGGCCGAGGTGGTCGCGCAGCTTGGCCACCGCCTCCTTGGTGGCGTGCTCGCCGAGCATCAGGGTGACGGCGTCGCCCGGCAGCAGATCGACGGTGAGCATGACGACGAACACCACGCCGAGCAGGACCGGGCACGGCGAGCAGGAGCCGGCGGACGACGAACGTCAGCATCAGAGGAGTGAACGCGGGGGGGTGTCGGGGGCCATCTCGGGGCCCCCCACTTCTATCGTCGACCCAGGTTTTCCAGAGGGCCAGGTTGTACTCGACCGGGTGGATCGGGAAGCCCTTCACGCCGGCGCGGGTGGCGATGATCTCCTTGGTCGTGTAGACGGGGATCCACACCATCTCCTTGGCGAGGATGTCCTGCACCTCGCCGTAGAGCTTCTCGCGCTCGGTCTGGTTGAGGCTGCGGCGCGCCTGCTCGACCAGCGTGTCGACGCGCGCGTTGGCGTAGCGCGAGGTGTTCCAGCCCGTGGGCGGCGCCTGCTTGCTGTGGAAGAGCGGATAGAGCGAGTAGTCGGCGTCGGCGTTCGAGGTCACCCAGCCCAGGGTGAACATGTGGTGGTTGAGCGGGTTGCCGCGCACCTGCTGGAAGACGGCGGCCCACTCCAGCACCTGCACCTTGGCCTCGACCCCGACCTCCTTGAACATGGCCTGGATGGCCTCGGTGATCTCGCCGTCCTTGGGATAGCGGCCGCGCGCGGCCAGCCACGACAGCGACAGCCGCTGGCCGCCCTTTGGCCATGATGCCGTCCGGGCCCGGCGTCCAGCCGGCCTGGGCCAGCAGCGCCTTGGCCTTCGCACGGTCGAACGGATAGAGCTTGTCGAGCTGCATGTCCTTGTAGCCGAACACGCCGGGCGCCAGCACACCGAGGGCGGGGCCGGCCGAGCCCTCCATGATGTTGTCCAGGATGGCCTTGCGATCGACGGCGTGGAGCAGCGCCTGCCGCACACGCACGTCGTCCAGCGGCGGCAGGCCGGCGTGGAGGCAGGCGAAGACGACGCGGATGCCCGGTCGTCTCGTGCACGGTGAACTTCGGGTCCTTGCGCAGGGCCGGGAGCTGGGCCGGCGACGGGAACAGCACCATGTCGGCGTCGCCGGTCTGCAGCGCGATCATCCGGGCGCCCTCCTCGGGCACGACCTTGAAGACGACCCGGTCGACCAGGGCCTTGTCGCCCCAGTAGTCGTTGTTGCGCTCGATGATCACGTGGGTGTTGGTCTTCCACTCCACGAACTTGAACGGTCCGGTGCCGACCGGGGCCCGGCTGAAGTCCGCGCCCAGCTTCTGCACCGCCGCCGGCGACACGATACCCATGCAGTACATCGCGAGCGTGCGGAGGATCGGGACCGTACGGCTCCTTGGTGACGATGTCGACGGTGAGGTGGATCGACCACCTCGGCGTGGCTGAGGCTGCCGGCCAGGCTGGCCCAGCGCGCCGGCGGCGTGCCCTTGAGCGCGCGATCGTAGGTGAACTTCACCGCCTCGGCGTTGAACGGCGTGCCGTCGTGGAACTTCACGTTCGGGCGCAGCTTGAAGCGCACCTTGGTGGGCGACATGACCTCGAAGGACGTCGCCAGCGAGGGCTTGACCTGCATCTTCTCGTCGAGAGTCAGGAGTCCCTCGAGCATGTTGAAGTAGACCCAGGCGCCGGGGGCCGTCGTCTCGAGGTTCGGATCGAGCGAGACGGGATCGGTCGGGCGGACGATCGTCAGGGTGCCGCCGCGCTTCTGGGCGTCCACCGTGGGGACGAGCGCGACGACGAGGCCCAGGACGACCAGGCCGAGCAGCAGGCGGGAGGCGAGAGCGCGCATACCGTGGTTCCTTTCCAAGAGCTCGTGTGAACGGCGCATTCGCTCGCCTCAGCCGTTGAGGGAGAGCAGCTCGGCGGCCGCCGATGCGGCCGAATCGAGCGCGTGCACCGCGCGGTTGCGCTCGCGCACGAGCGCGGCCCGGGCGAACTTGAAGGCATCGGAGTCGGGATCGAGGGTGGTCAACTGCCGCGCCCGCTGCAGGCCGGCCAGCGGAGCGATGGGCAGCGCGAGGTCGTGGGTGAACCGATCCCCGCTGGTGTAGGCGAGCGGCACCAGCACGCGCGAGAGTCGCATGAGGCCGCGGTTGACGGCGTCCAGGCGCGGCTCGGGCACCTTGGCGAGCGCTCCGGCCAGGCGCCCCAGCGTCTCGGCCAGCCCTCGCGCCGCCTCCAGCGCCGGCGTCAGGTCGAACCGCGCGCCCGCCGCTGCCTGCAGCGCCTCCAGCTCGGCCACCACGCTGTGGGCGGCGCGGGCGTGATCGAGCGGCAGCACCGGGGCGTTGAGCCAGCGCAGGGCCGAGGCGAGATAGACCTTCGTGTCCAGCACGAGCACGTCGGCGTCGATCTTGTCGACCGTGTCGTCCTTGGTGTGCCACCACCACGGAAAGCCCGCGCTGCCGACCAGCCGCTCCATCGCCCGCGACAGCTCGGTGTCCTGCTTCGGCAGCCCCGAGAGCGACATGAACGCCGAGGGCACGCCGGCCCCCCAGAACGACTGGTCGCCGGCCCGCGAGAAACGCCGGCCCCGGGCCCGCTGGCCGGTGACGTCGGCCACGACGGTCTCGGCGAACGCCGCCGCGTCCTCGGTGGCGTGGAGCACCGAGTAGTCGCTGGCGCCCCGGGCGCCCGTCGAGTCGACGTTGAGGTGGACGACGCAACGCTGGTGCAGCTCGCGCCAGGCGTGGTCGGCGTACCAGGCCGAGCCTGCGTAGCGACCGTGCGAGTGCCCCGACCAGAACGCGAAGCGGATGCCGCGTCGCAGCGCCTCACGCCGCCCCGCCAGCAGCCGCGCGACCTCCAGCATGGTCGCGTTGGCCGAGCCGTTGTCCATGGCGCCGAAGTGCCAGGAGTCGACGTGGCCGGAGAGAAGGAGGAAGCGGTCCTCGTGGCGTCCGGTCAGATCACCGACCAGATGGGGGATGGGCATCCAGCCCGTGCGCACCCGCGTCGTCATGCGCAGCCGCAGGGGGCCGGCGGCGAGGCGGGCGCGCAGCCTCTCGCCGTCGGTGCCGAGGATCGACAGGCACGGGGTGGCGGGGATCCGCCACGCCGTCTCCGGTCCCGGCGTGCCCCAGACCGTCGTCACGATCATGTTGTGCAGATGGTCCATGAGGACGTGGACGTGGCCCAGCACCCCGGCCTGCTGAGCCGCCCACGCCCGCCCGGGCGAGGCCAGCCCGCGGACCAGTGCGATCTTGCCGCGGGCGCGCTCGAGGTCCTCCGGGCGGCCGTCGCCGACGTCGACGACCTCGGCCTCCAGCCCGTCGACCGAGGTCGAGAAGGAGTGCGTCAGCCCCGGAATGCCCGAGCCGTCGGGCAGGGTCAGCCGTGCCTCCTGGGGCAGGCTGATGAAGGCCTCGATCTCCCGTCGCTCGACCTCGACGCCGTAGCGACTTCAGGGTGCGCTCGATGTAGTCGAACGCCTGGGCCTCGCCCGGGCTGCCGGACTCGCGCTCGAGCGCGCCGATGGTGCGGACGTGCTCCATCAGGTGGGTGGCGGAGACGCCGGCGGCCAGCGTGGACTCGATTGGATCGCGATACTCCCAGGGCGCCGTCACGGGATCACCTCGTTGCGAAGATGCCGCATGATGCGGCGAACCCTGGAGGGTGTCAACGCCCGCCGGGGACTGCCCATTCTCGACGCATCGGTGCCTATTCGCCCGGCAAACTGACCGGTCAATTCACGCCAGATATCATGCAAACATCTGTATTTAAAGACGTATGGCGCAACGGCACGGGGATTGCCCTAGCTGACATCATGAGCCACAGCATGCAAGACACTCCATCGGTTGCGCGTGTGTACTGCCCCGGGTGCGAGCCCGAGGCGGATCCGACCGCTGAGATCCTCGACCTGCGCTGGTGCGAGCCGCATTCGCCTCAGCGCGACGGAGCCGACGACACCGTCGTCACTGCGGCCGCGTACCTGTCGGGCTCGGCCGAGGCCGGCGGGGACGACAACCGCGCGTGGTGCGCGCTGTTCCACCGGCGCAACTGATCCGGTGGACGACTGCGGCCCGGCCGGCCCCACACCGGCCGCCTGGGACTTTCTTCCCTCACGCACCACTTGCACTTCCCGTGTCACCCTCCCGTCTCACGCGAAGCGATTTCGCTCCGCGCAGTTACAGGGCTCGCTGATCTGGCGTCAGTCTTGCTGTTTCCCTAACCATGGAGCGCCGACCCCGAGGACGCTACGCAAGCTTCCCGGACGGACGCCGGGAGGACACCACCATGAAGCCCGCGACGGTCACCCCCATCACTGACGCCCAGCATCGCGAGGGCACGGCAGCGTCCCGCGAGGAAGTGCTGGCGGCAGCCCTGCGGGAGGCGCGCGACGAGATCGTGGCGCTGCGGGAAGAGGTCGACAAGCTCTGCGCGCCGCCCTCGAGCTACGGCGTTTTCCTGTCGGTCAACGAGGACAGTACGGTCAACGTCCTGTCCCAGGGCCGCAAGGTGAAGGTCAACATCCACCCGGCGGTCAAGCTCGATACGCTCAAGCCGGGGCAGGAGCTGGTCCTCAACGAGGGGCTGAACGTCGTGGAGGCGGCCGGCTACGAGGTGCAGGGCGAGGTGGTCATCCTCAAGGAGCAGCTCGACAACGAGCGGGCGGTGGTCACGCTGCGGGCCGACGAGGACAAGGTGGCCATCGTGGCCGACCCGCTCCGGGCGACGCGCCTGAAGATCGGCGATCACCTCTTGATGGACGCCAAGAGCGGCTACCTGCTCGAGAAGCTGCCCAAGAGCGAGGTCGAGGACCTGTCGCTCGAAGAGGTCCCCGACATCGGGTACGACGACATCGGCGGCCTCGGCAACCAGCTGGAGACCATCAAGGACGCCGTCGAGCTGCCGTACCTGTACGCCGACTACTACAAGGAGCATCAGCTCACGCCTCCCAAGGGCGTGCTGCTCTACGGTCCTCCCGGCTGCGGCAAGACCATGATCGCCAAGGCCGTGGCCAACAACCTGGCCGAGAAGATCTCCGAGAAGCGCGGCGAGAAGATCAAGGGCTTCTTCCTCAACGTGAAGGGCCCCGAGCTCCTGAACAAGTACGTCGGTGAGACCGAGCGCAAGATCCGCGAGATCTTCATCAAGGCCAAGGAAAAGGCCAACGAGGACGTGCCGGTCGTGGTGTTCTTCGACGAGATGGACGCGCTGTTCCGCACCCGCGGCACCGGCATCTCCTCCGACGTGGAGTCGACCATCGTGCCCCAGCTGCTGGCCGAGATCGACGGCGTCGAGGGGCTGAAGAACGTCATCGTCATCGGCGCCTCCAACCGGCAGGACCTGATCGATCCGGCCATCCTGCGGCCGGGTCGGCTCGACGTGAAGATCAAGGTGGAGCGCCCCGACCGGGCGGCCGCCGCCGACATCTTCCAGAAGTACCTGACGCCGGCCATACCCCTGGCGGCCGGCGAGACGATCCCCGACATGATCGAGGCCACCGTGGAGGCGATGTACTCGCTCGGCGATGACAACCGCTTCCTCGAGGTCACCTACGCCAACGGCGAGAAGGAGGTCCTGTACTTCAAGGACTTCTCGTCCGGAGCCATGATCGAGTCGGTCGTGCGGCGGGCCAAGAAGCTGGCGCTCAAGCGGCTGATCGGCGGCGGCGCCAAGGGCGTGAGCGCCGAGGATCTCGTGGCCGGCGTGCGCGAGGAGTTCAAGGAGAACGAGGACCTGCCGAACACGAGCAATCCGGACGACTGGGCCAAGATCGCCGGTCGCAAGGGCGAGCGAATCGTGTACGTGAAGGTGCTGACGACCGAGGCCCGCAAGGACGAGAAGGCCAAGCCCGTCCAGACGATCGCCACCGGACAGTATCTGTAGACGCGCTCGGAGGGGGGCTTCGCCCCCCTTCCGACGGTCGTCGCGCGGCTGACGCCGCGCTCCTTCCTGCCTCCCCCCGAGGATCGGATTGCGGCGGCAAAGCCGCCGCTCTGAGCGTCGTGCTACCGTTGGCGGCATGACCGCCGCGCGCTTCGGCATCGTGTTCCTGCCTGAGTCTCTCGATGGATTCGGAGATCTCTGTCGCGAGGCCGAGGCCAGGGGCTTCGAGTGGGTGGGGGTGGCGGATTCGCAGTCGGTGTTTCACGAGCTGTACGTCGCCCTCACGGTCGCCGCGCTCAATACCACGCGGGTGCGACTGGGGCCGCTCGTCACCAACCCACTGACGCGTCACCTGGTCGTCACCGCCAGCGCGATGGCGAGCCTGGACGAGCTGTCGAAGGGTCGCATGGTGCTGGGGCTTGGCTCGGGGGACAGTGCGATCTACACGCTGGGCGCGCCGCCGGCCACGGTGGCGGGGCTCGAGGCCTCGATTGACACGCTCGGCCGGCTCACCGCGGGCGAGGTCGTCAAGCGGGAGCAGCGCACGTGGCGCGTGCACCGCTCGGCGCGCCGCATCCCCATCTACCTGGCCGCCGAGGGCCCCCGGACCCTCGAGCTGGCCGGACGCGTGGCGGACGGCGTGATCGTCGGCCTGGGGCTCACGCCCGAGGTCATCGCGCTGTCGCTGGCGGCGATCGAGCGGGGGGCCCGGGCGGCGGGGCGACGGCTGGCCGATCTCGACGTGTGGTGGTTCGCCAAGACCAACGTGGCCGACACCCGCGAGGCGGCCGTGCGGCCCATCACGATGGCGCTGGCGGCGAGCGCCAACCACGCCTTCCGCTTCACGCTGGAGGGCAAGGGCGTGCCGGCCGCACTCCACGAGCCGATCCGCGGGCTGCAGCGCGAGTACGACTCGCACCATCACGAGATCGCCGGGGCCGGCAACGCCGCGCTGACCGACCGCTGGGGTCTCACCGACTTCCTGGTGGATCGCTTCGCCATTGCCGGGACGCCCGCCGAGTGCGTGGCCCAGATTCGCCGCGCGATGGTCGCCGGGGCCCGCCAGTTCATCACCACCAGCTTCGTGCCCGACCCGCGCGTGTTCATGCGCCGCTGGACGGAGGAGGTCGCGGGCGCCCTGGGTTAGGGCGATACTTGGCGCTCGTTCGGCGAGGGGAGGAGACGCACGCATGAAGACAGGCAGGGTGCTCGGGGTGGTCGTGGGGCTCAGCGTCGCCATCCTCCTGCTGGCCACCCAGACCCGGCCCGGCGCTCAGCCGGCCGACCCGGCCCTGCGCATCGGCTCGACTGACCTCGGCGGCATCGTTGCCAGCGCCGGCGGCCCCGAGGCGGGCGTGTGGGTGATCGCGGAGACGACCGACCTGCCGACGCGGTACGTCAAGATCGTGGTGACCGACGAGCGCGGTCGCTACCTCATGCCGGACCTGCCCCGCGCCAGCTACGAGGTGTGGGTGCGCGGTTACGGGCTCATCGACTCGCCGAAGATCCAGACCGCCCCCGGCAAGCTGCTGAACCTGAGAGCGGTCGTGGCGCCCAGCACCGCGTCGGCGGCCGAGTACTACCCGGCGATCTACTGGTACGCGATGCTGCGCGTGCCGGGCACGGGCGAGTTCCCCGGCACCGGCCCCGACGGCAACGGGATTCCCCCGGCCATGAAGAGCCAGGCCCAGTGGCTGGACGTGGTGAAGACCAACGGCTGCTTCACCTGCCACCAGCTCGGCAACAAGGCCACCCGCACGATCCCGCCCGAGCTCGGCGACTTCGCGACCTCCGAGGACGCCTGGCGGCGGCGCATCCAGTCGGGCCAGGCCATGATCCAGATGACGACGAACCTCGGCCGGCTCGGTCCCCGCGGGTTGACGGTCTTCGCCGAGTGGACGGACCGCATCGCCGGCGGCTCGCTGCCACCGGCGCATCCGGCCCGGCCGCAGGGCGTCGAGCGCAACCTGGTGCTCACGCTGTGGGACTGGGCCAGGCCGAAGGACTACCTGCACGACGAGGTCTCGACCGACAAACGCCATCCGCGCGTCAACGCCAACGGCCTCATCTACGGCGCGCCCGAGGAAAGCACCGACCTCTTCCCGGTACTGGACCCGGTGAACCACCGGGCCACGCAGGTGAAGATGCTCGTGCGCGACCCGGCCACGCCGTCCTCGAAGCAGAACTCCATGCTGCCCTCGCCATTCTGGGGCTCCGAGCCGATCTGGGACAGCCAGGCCAGCATACACAACCCGATGTTCGACGAGAGGGGGCGCGTGTGGTTCACCTCACGCGTGCGCCCGCCGGCGAACCCGGAGTTCTGCAAGGCCGGCTCCGAGCATCCCTCGGCGAAGCTGACACCGATCGACTCCGCCAACCGTCACCTGTCGATGTACGATCCGAAGACCGGCAAGATCACCCTGATCAGCACGTGCTTCCCGACCCACCACCTGGTCTTCGCCGAGGACGCCAACAACACGCTGTGGACCAGCGCGGGCGGGCCGCAGAGCGGCGTGGTGGGCTGGCTGAACCGCCGGATGTTCGAGGAGACCGGCGACGAGGTCAAGTCGCAAGGCTGGACGGCGACCGTGCTGGACACCAACGGCAACGGCCGCCGCGACGAGGGCGACACCGCGATCAGGGCCGCCTTCTACGGCATCGCCGTGAACCCGGCCGACGGCACCGTCTGGGGCTCCGTGCTCGGCTTTCCTGGCTATATCACCCGGCTGAGCCCGGGCTCGAATCCGCCCG
Source organism: uncultured Candidatus Rokubacteria bacterium (assembly GCA_963827505.1). Lineage (GTDB taxonomy): Bacteria > Methylomirabilota > Methylomirabilia > Rokubacteriales > CSP1-6 > AR5. The sequence continues at coordinate 339,157 of CAWHBD010000004.1, forward strand.
CCACCGCGCTGACCGAGGTCTTCGAGCCGCCGCTGCCGGGCTACGGACCTCGCGGCATGGACATCGACCGCAACGGGGTGGCGTGGACGCCGCTGTCGAGTGGTCACCTGGCCAGCTTCGACCGCCGCAAGTGCAACGGCCCCCTCAAGGGTCCCCAGGCGACCGGCCCGCACTGCCCGGAGGGCTGGACGCTCTACCCGTTCCCCGGCCCCCAGCTGCAGAACGTGACGGAGCCGGGCAGCGCCGAGTCCAGCTACTACGCGTGGGTCGACCAGTTCGACACCGCTGGCCTCGGCCGCAACGTACCCATCGCCACCGGCAACGCCAACGAGGCGCTGCTGGCGCTGGTGGACGGCACCTTCGTGCAGCTGCGGGTGCCGTACCCGCAGGGCTTCTACACGAAGTGGATGGACGGCCGCATCGACGACCCGGCCGCCGGCTGGAAGGGCAAGGGCCTGTGGGCCACCTACAGCACCCGCACGCCGTTCCACCTGGAGGGCGGCAAGGGGACGACGAGCAAGGTGGTGAAGTTCCAGCTCCGGCCCGATCCGCTCGCGCGCTGAGGACACTTTGACTCCCGCCGGATGCGCGTTGTAGCCTGACCCCGCCCCGCGGGGCAGGGAGGGTTCGATGGCGCGAGATCGTGTGACCCGTCGCGTGTTCCTGAAGGCGGCCGGCGCCGCCGCTGTGCTCGGTGCGATGCCCGTGGTCGGTCGCGCGCAGGCCAAGGACGTCAAGCTCGGCTACATCCTGCCCGTGACCGGCCCCCTGGCCTTCGAGGCGCAGCTGTCGCTCAACGGCCTGCAGCTCGCGGTGGACGAGATCAACACCGCCGGCGGCGTGAAGGCCCTCGGCGGGGCCAAGCTCACGCTGCTGCCCGGCGACACCCAGCAGAAGGTCGAGCTGGGCAACTCCGAGGCGACGCGGCTGATCGACCAGGGGGTGTCGACGCTGATCGGGCCGTTCTCCAGCCTGGTGGCCTTCTCGGTGCGGCAGGTGACCGAGAAGAACAAGACGCCGTTCATGCTGCTGGCCGCGGTGGCCGACAACCTCACCGAGGGGGGGCTGCGCTACGTCTTCCGCGTGCAGCCCAACGGCAAGGCGATGGCGACGCTCACCATGAACAACATGCTCGAGATGGCCAAGACGTCGAACGTGGCCGTCAAGCGCGTGGCGATCATGCACGAGGACGGCAACTTCGGCACCACGATGGGCAACCACGTGGAGGGCTTCGCCGGCAAGCTCGGCTACGAGCTGGTCCAGCGCATGCCCTACAGCATCCGGTCGCCGGACTTCACCGCCGAGCTGTCGAAGGTGAAGGCCGCCAAGCCCGACCTCCTGGTGATCAGCGGCTACTACGGCGACTCCAAGATCATCGCGGAGACGGCGGCCAAGCTGCGCATCGGCGTGCACGCGCTCGTGGGGCTGGCGAATGCGGCGTACTCCAACCCGAAATTCATCGCCGACAACCGCGAGCTGACCGACCAGCTGTTCGACGGCAACTACTGGCACAACCCGCAATCGCCCCGGGCCAAGGCCGTCTTCGACGCCTACCAGAAGCGCTTCAGCGCCACGCTGACCTCGCACGGAGTGCAGGCCTACACCGTGATTCACGTGATCAAGGACGCGCTGGAGCGGGCCGGCTCGGCCGACCGCGACAAGCTGCGCGACGCACTGGCCAAGACCAACCTCGCCGACCACATCCTGCCGCAGGACGCGATCAAGTTCGACGACACCGGCGAGAACGTCAACGCCACCCCGGCCCTGCTCCAGGTCCAGAACGGCAAGGCGGTCGTCGTGGGCCCCGCCCGCTTCGCCGAGGCCAAGCCGGTGTTCCCCGTCCCCAAGTGGCACGGCTAGCCCGCTGACCTTCGATCTCCTCCTGCAGGCCGTCGTCAGCGGCCTCCTGCTCGGAGGGGTGTACGGCCTGGTCGCCTCCGGGCTGTCGCTCATCTTCGGCGTGCTGCGCATCATCAACTTCGCCCACGGCGCCGTGATGATGCTGGCCATGTACACGACCTACTGGCTCTTCACGCTCGGGCGGATCGATCCGTACGTGTCGATCCTGATCACCGGACCGCTCTTCTTCGTCGTCGGCATGGTCATCCAGCGCGTCGTCATCGAGCCCAACCGCTTCGCGGCCGAGCACAACCAGCTCCTGCTCACCCTCGGCCTGGCGCTGTTCCTCGAGAACCTGGCGCTCGTGCTGTGGCAGGGCGACTTCCGGACGCGTGCGCCCCGCCTATGCCAACGCTTCCTTCGTGATCGGCGAGGCGCTGGTGGAGGTGCCCCGCCTGGTCGCCTGCGGCGGCGCCGTCGTCATGGCGCTGGCGCTGTTCGCCTTCCTGCGCCTCACCGACGTCGGCAAGGCCATCCGCGCGCTGGCCGAGGAGCCCGAGGGCGCCATGCTGATGGGGATCGACGTCGGGCGCATCCGCGCGGTGGCGTTCGGGATCGGCGCCGGCTGCGTGGCGGTGGCGGGAGCCCTGGTGACGCCGTTCTTCTACGTGGCCCCCGACGTCGGGGAGTCCTTCAACATCATGGCGTTCGTGGTGGTGGTGCTGGGCGGCATGGGCAACTTCGTCGGCGCCCTGCTGGGCGGCTTCATCGTGGGGCTGGCCGAGTCGCTCGGGGCCACGCTGCTGCCCGGCTCGCTCAAGCAGCTGGTCGTCTTCGCGCTGTTCGTCCTCGTGCTGCTGTTCCGACCGGCCGGGCTGTTCGGGGGTGGGCGTGGCCGCTGAGGTGCTGGGCGGCCTCGCGCTCGGCCTGCTGATCGTGGCGCCGCCGTTCCTGCCGCCGTACTTCCTCGAGGTCCTGATCAGCATGCTGCTGTTCGCCTACCTGGGCTCGGCCTGGAACGTCCTGGGCGGCTACGCGGGCCAGTTCTCGTTCGGCCACGCCGCCTTCTTTGGCATCGGCGCCTACACCTCCACGCTGCTCTTCCTGGGCGTGGGCCTCACGCCGTGGCTCGGCATGCTCGCGGGCGGCTGCCTGGCCGCCCTGTTCGGACTCGCCGCCGGGTACCTGTCGTTCCGCTACGGACTGCGCGGACCCTACTTCTCGCTGGTGACGCTGGCCTTCGCCGAGATGCTGCGCGTCATCGCCGTCAACACGAAGGCGGTGGGCTCGTCACTGGGCCTCGTCATCCCGAACCGGGAAGTCTCCGCCCTCAACTTCGTATTCGGCGGCAAGCTGCCCTACTACTACGTGATCCTGGCCATGGCACTGGGGGCCGTGTGGATCACCCGGCGGCTCGAGCGCAGCAAGCTCGGCTACGCGCTGCTGGCCATCCGCGAGAACGAGGACGCCGCCGAGGCGGCCGGCGTCGACGCGCTCGGCATGAAGCTGCGGGCGATGGCGCTGTCGTCCTTCCTCACCGCGCTCGGCGGGACGTTCTACGCGCAGTACTTCGCCTACATCGATCCCAGCATCACCTTCGGCCCGTCGGTGTCGATCCAGGGGCTGCTGCAGGCCATCGTCGGCGGGGCCGGGACCGTGCTCGGCCCGCTGCTCGGCTCGTTCGTCCTCACGCCGGTCTCGGAGCTGTCGCGCGCGGCCATCCGGGGGCGGGCCGGCGTGGACGTGATGCTCTACGGCCTCGTGCTGATCCTCGTCATCTCGTTCCTGCCCAACGGTCTCATGGGCTGGATCCGGCGGCGGCGAGCGTGACGCTGCTGGAGGTGGACGGCGTGACCAAGCGGTTCGGCGGGCTCACGGCCGTGAGCCGGGTCAGCCTGAGCGTCGGCGCCGGGCGAGATCGTGGGCCTCATCGGGCCCAACGGCGCCGGCAAGACGACGCTCTTCCACCTGCTGTCGGGCTTCCACGCACCCACCGAGGGCGCCGTCCGCTTCAAGGGCGCGTCGATCGTGGGGGCCAAGCCCCACGTCGTGTGCCGGCTGGGCCTGGCTCGCACCTTCCAGATCGTGCAGCCGTTCGTGGGGCTGACCGCGCTGGAGAACGTGATGATCGGCGCCTTCAACCGCACCGACGACGTGGCGGCGGCCCGGGCCCAGGCCGGCGAGGTCCTGGACTTCGTGGGGCTGGGAGCCCGCCGCGACGTACCGGCCCGCGAGCTCACGCTGCCCGACCGCAAGCGGCTGGAGGTGGCGCGCGGGCTGGCGACGCGGCCCGAGCTGCTGCTGCTCGACGAGGTGATGTCCGGCCTCAACCCGACCGAGATCGAGGCGATCATCGGCCTCATCCGGCGCATCCACGCCCAGGGGGTGAGCTTGCTCATCATCGAGCACGTGATGCGGGCCATCATGGCCCTGTCCCAGCGCATCGTGGTGCTCCACCACGGCGAGAAGATCGCCGAGGGCGCGCCCGCCGACGTCTCCCGGGACCGCCGTGTGGTCGAGGCCTACCTCGGAGAGGACGCGTGAGCCTCCTGGAGCTGGCCGGGGTCGACGTCGCCTACGGTGACCTGCCGGCGCTACGGGGCGTGGACCTGGCCGTCGAGGCCGGCGAGACGCTGTCGGTGGTGGGCGCCAACGGCGCCGGCAAGACGACGATGCTGCGGACCATCTCCGGCCTGCTGCGCCCGCGGCGGGGCGAGGTGCGGTTCGAGGGCGAGCGCATCGACCGGCTGCCCTGCCACGTGGTCGTCGCCCGCGGCGTCGTGCACGTGCCGGAGGGACGCAAGGTGTTCCCGAGCCTGACGGTGCGCGAGAACCTCGAGCTCGGCTCCTACACGCGCGCGGCGAAGGCCCGGCGCGGCGACAGCCTGGAGCGCGTGTTCACGCTGTTCCCGCGCCTGCGGGAGCGGCCGGGCCAGGCCGCCGGCACGCTGTCGGGCGGCGAGCAGCAGATGCTGGCGATCGGCCGCGCGCTCATGACGCTGCCCAAGCTGCTCATGCTGGACGAGCCGTCGCTGGGGCTGGCTCCGCTGATCGTGAAGGAGATCTTCCGGATCATCGGCGAGATCAACCGGGCGGGGGTGACGGTGCTGCTGGTCGAGCAGAACACGCGCCAGGCCCTGGCGCTCTCCCGGCGCGGGTACGTGCTGGAGAACGGGCGGGTGGCACTGGCCGGCAGCGGCGAGGAGTTGCTCGGCAACGAGCACGTCCGCCGCGCCTACCTCGGCCTGTGAACTGAGGAGCCCGACGATGACACCGAATGACTACGCGCACCAGTTCAACCCGCCGTTCCGGCTCGATCCCCGCACGGTCGCCCTGGTCGTCGTCGACATGCAGTACGCCAGCGGCTCGCGCGACCACGGCCTGGGCCGGACCCTGAAGGCGCGCGGACAAGAGGCGCTCGGCGCCTATCGCTTCGATCGCATCGAGCGCACCGTGGTCCCGACCATCCAGCGGCTGCTCGAGTTCTTCCGTACGCACCAGCGACGACTCGTGTACCTCACGGTGGGCTCCGAGCTGGCCGACTACTCCGACCTGCTGCCGCACATGCGCGCCTTCGCCGAGAGCGCCGGCAACACCCGGGGCAACCACGAGCACGAGATCCTCGCCGCGCTCGCCCCCCGGCCCGGCGAGCCTGTGCTGAACAAGACCACCATGAGCGCGTTCCACTCGACCGGGTTCGAGCGGTTGGTCCGCGCGTGGGGCGTGGAGCAGCTGCTGTTCACCGGGATCTCGACGAACTCGTGCGTGGAGGGCACGGCGCGAGACGCGGCCGACCGTGGCTTCCGCTGTGTCATCGTCGAGGACGGATGCGGCGCGGCGTCGCCGGCGCTGCACGAGGCGACGTGCGCGAACTTCGCGCGCCTGCTGGGGCGGGTAGCGGGGAGCGCGGAGGTGCTGCGCGAGCTGGAGGCTTGTTGAGATGGGGGCCCCGAGATGGCCCCCAAACCCCCCGGGCAGCTCAGGACCCCCCGGCAAAGCCGGGGTGCCCCCGTTGTGCCCTGTCAGGTCGCGCGGGGGCGCTGGGTCAGGAAGCGGTCGAGGTGATTCGCGAAGCGCTGGCGGTCGGCATGGTCGAACGGCGCCGGCCCCCCGAGGATGTCCCCGGTCGAGCGCAGCTCCTGCATGAGATTGCGGACCGCCAGCCGCTCGCGGACGTTGTCCTCGGAGTACATCTCGCCGCGCGGGTCGAGTGCGTGGCCGCCGCGGGTGATGACCTCGGCGGCGAGCGGGATGTCGGCCGTGATGACCAGGTCGCCCGACTGCAGCTGCTGCACGATCCAGTGATCGGCCACGTCGAAGCCGGGCCGGACCCGGACGGTCTTGATGAAGGCCGAGGGCGGGGTCCGCAGCGTGGTGTTGGCGACCAGCGTCGTCACGACCTGCACGCGGTCGGCCGCCCGGAAGAGGATCTCCTTGATGACCTGGGGGCAGGCGTCAGCGTCGACCCAGATCTGCACTCAGCGCCTGCCCGCGTCCAGGTAAGTCCGGCGGCAGAGGGCCTGCCGCCGGTCGTGACGATCGTTCAGCTCAGCTCTTGCGGACGTTCGTCGCCTGCAGGCCCTTGGGCCCGCGGGTGATCTCGAACTCGACCTGATCGCCCTCCGCGAGGCTCTTGAACCCCGTCGCGACCACGGCGCTGAAGTGGACGAACACGTCCTCGCCGCCCTCTTGCGTGATGAAACCAAAGCCCTTCGCGTCATTGAACCACTTCACTCGTCCCGTAGCCATGTAGCCGATCCTTCTGGGGATAACCCCTCGATATTCCCGCCCTATGAGCGGGTTGACCTCCGCGATGGGAGGGCAAACGAAAACGCCGCGCGAGCTAAGGCTCGCGCGGCGTCTACTCTCGGTGCTTGGTGAACCGGGTAACGAACCACTTGAACCAGATCCGAAACCCATAGTGGCATGGAGGGCGGTCGGGGTCAAACAATAATCATTTGGCGGGTCGGCCGCCGGCGCCCCGGCCCGGCCCCCTACCGCTCGAGCCAGACGTGCATCAGCCGGCTGCCCAGCGAGTAGCCGTCGACCTGCTTGAAGCCCTTCACGGAGGCCGGGTGGGCGATGTACCGGGGCCACATCGGCAGCCAGACGTAGTACGCCTTGTCGGCGAGGTAGCGCTGGATTTCGTAGACCAGCTCCCGCCGGCGCGCCGGGTCCATCTCGCGGCGCTGGGCCAGCAGCATCCGGTCCAGCTCCGCGTCCGCCACCCGGCTGCGGTTGCGGGGCGAGGTGCTGAAGAAGTTCTCGTAGAGGAACGTATCGACCTCGGTCTCGCCGGCTCCGAACGGGCCCATCGCCAGCTTGTCGAACTTGCCCAGTGTGGTCGTCGTCGAGAACTTGCCGTACTCCTCGGGCTTCAGCTCGGCGGTGATGCCGACGCGGCCGAGATTCTCCGCCGCCAGCTCGTAGAAGCTGCGCCAGGGCGGCGCGTAGCCCGGCCAGTGGAAGAGCGGCGTGGTGAGGCCGCGGCCCAGGCCCGCCTCGGCGAGCAGGCGCCTGGCCTCGGCCGGATCGTAGCCGTCGACGTACTTGCGCTTGTCGGCCGGTAGCTTGTCGGCGGGTAGCTTCCACTCCGGCATCCCGCACGGCACCGGGCCGGCGTCGAGACAGCCCTCGCCGTTCAGCAGCGCCTCGCGCCACGCCTTGCGGTCGATGGCCAGCGTCATCGCCCGGCGCACGCGCACGTCGTTGAAGGGCGGCTGGTCGGTGCGCATCCACATGTGCGGCATGTCGACGACCATGTGCGTGGTGATCGTCAGCTCCGGGCTCGTCTTCTTCAGGCCGGCTCCCTCGTCGGGCGTGAGCCAGCCCCACCAGTGCGCCAGGTCGAGCTTTCCGGCCCGCAGCATCGACAGCCGCGTGTTCTGCTCGGGCACGATCTCGAGGTGCACGGCGTCGAGGTACGGCAGGCCCGGCATCTGGTAGTCCGGGTTGCGCTCGTAGACGGCGCGAACCCCGCGCTGGTAGGACTTCAGCACGAACGGCCCGGTGCCGATGACCGAGTCGGGCTGGCTCAGATCCTTGCCCTCGATCTCGCGCGGGACGATCGCACAGTGGGCCGGGTTGGCGAGGTGGTTGAGCAGCGGCGCGAACGGCTCGCGCAGGACCAGCCGCACGGTGTAGCGGTCCAGCACGTCGATCGATTGCACCGCCTCCAGCCGCTCGCGCAGGGGCGACTTCGCCCGGAACCGCTCCAGCGAGAACTTCACGTCGTCCGCGGTGACCTCGCGCCCGTCCACCGGCGGCTTGCGATGGAACCGCACGCCTTTCCGCAGCCGGAAGACCACGGTCGTCGGGGTCGGGAACTCCCACTTCTCGGCGAGGTCGGGGAAGATCCGGTGATCGGTCGCCCCCTGTGCCTCGGGGCCTGACGGAAAGCGCACGAGATGTCCGTAGATCAGGCTGGCATAGACCTGCGTGACGAAGCCGGCGGTCTGATGGGGGTCGAGCGTCGGTGCTTCCGGCACCGGCACCCGGAAGACACCGCCTCGCCGGGGCGCCTGCGCGAGAGCCGGCGGCGCCAGCGCCACGATGAGGAGCACACCGGCAACCATCAGCCGAGCCAGTCGAGCCATCGGGCGCCTCCGCCGCTTGGGTTGGATGCGCCCTAGCCTACGACGATTTGATGGGTCCCGGGTCAGGGACCGCCGGGCGGCCGGCTGGTCCAGGGGGTCGGGAGCGGCGGCCCCGTCCGGCTGGCCTCGGCGAGGCACTGAAGAACGTTGTCACGGTCGGCGCCGCTGGTGTACATGAAGCCGATCTGCCCGTCGAGACCGATCTGCTGGAGCTGGGTGTAGGGCGTGCGGCATTTCTGCCAGCGGTCGTAACCGAGATCTTGCTGCGGGGTGTTGGCGGTGGTGGCGCACGCGGCCAGGGCGAGGGCCAGGCCGAACGCCCAGACGCTGAAGCGCGCCCTCTTCACCCTTTCGAGGATACAGCCGACGTCCACACCCGGGTTCAGCCGGTCATGGCTCAGGCGCGGAGCAGGTCGAGCAGATCCTCGTGGATGCGATTGTCGGCACTGGCGACGAGCGAGTCCGATCGGAGGGTCCACGGCCGGCCGTCGACGTCCGACACCGTCCCGCCGGCTTCGGCGGTCAGAAGGCTGCCCGCCCCGGAGTGGAGCGCCGAGACCCAGAACACCACGTACGCCGCGATGCGACCGGCGGCCAGGTGCCCCAACGCCAGCGTGGTGCCGAATGAACGGAAATCCCAGCGATCGGCCCCGATGGCCGCCGCGACGAACCGCGCGGCCTGTGCTCGGCGGGGACCCTTCGACTTGCCGTCGTCCACGACGATGGTCCGGCTCTGCGCACTGGTCGTGAGCCGACGTCGGGCGCCGTCGTGCAGGCTCCACGCGCCCCGGCCACGCTCGGCGATGTCGATCAGACCCATCGTGGGATCACCGACGATGGCGATGGCGACTTCGTCCCGCTCGACCAGGGCCACGTTGACGCAGAACAACGGGAGGCCGGAGGCAAAGTTGCGGGTCCCGCAGATCGGATCGACGAGCCAGTACGGCGAGCCATCGGCGGGCGCCTCGCCTCCACGCTCCTCGCCGATCACCGGAAAGCTCGATGCCTCGGCCAGGGTGCGCCGAACCGCGTCCTCGACGGCGATGTCCGAGCCTGTGACGGGATCGCGCTCACCCTTCTCGGTCACGTCTTCGGCGCCGTCGCGCCCCCGGGCGATCGCGAGGGCCGTCTTCACCGCCTCGACCGCCACGAGGGTCTCGGGACGGACGCTCACTGCTCCCGCCAGGACAGGGCCACCAGCTCGTCGAGGTTGGCCCAGGCCATCTGCCGCCGCCCGGTCTCCAGCTCCTCGATCATCGCAATGAGCCGCTCGGTCAGCGGCATCGCGATCCCGTAGCCCTTCGCCTTCGTCACCGTCGCCCCCAGCAGCGCACCGACTTCCGTCTTGCGCTTGCGCACGGCCAGGTCGCGCCAGATGCCGGTCTTGGTCTTGACGGCCGCCCGGTAGTGGGTGGCGATGCTGGCCATGGCGCGCGATCGGGCGGCGACGTCACCCCGACCGGCGGCGTGGTAGTCGGCCGGCGCGTACTCGTCGAAGGGCTCCAGGCGGATGCCGGCGCGCTCGGCCACGGCCATGTTCTCCAGCGTGAGGGCGACGAGCATCTGCTGGACGGCGGGCGAGCGCTCGACCACCTCGTAGACGTGGGCGTCGACGAGGGCGGTGGCAACGAGCAGAGAGCCGTAGACGTGCTTGGCCCACGTGTAGCCCAGGATGTTGTCGCTGACGCGGGTGGGGGAGACGACGTCGAGCAGCTTGGCCAGGCCCTGTACGCGCTCGCTACGGCGGCCGTCCAGCTCACCCAGCACCAGCGCGCCCTCACCGCCGTGCAGGATGCGCCCCGGCGCCTGCCAGTCGGCGGCCCAGTTGACCAGGCAGCCGACGGTACGGCTCGCGCCCACCGCCGAGGCGATCAGCTCCTCGTTGAGGCCGTTCTGCAGGGAGACGATGGCCCCGTCCGGCGCCAGGCGGGAGGTCAGGATCTCGAGGGCAGCGGGCGTGTCCTGCGACTTGACGGCGAGGAGCACCAGCTCGAGACCGGAGCCGAGTGCCCCAGGCGTGAGGGCGCGAACGGGGATGGTGACGGCGCCCTCGCGCGCGTCGATCGTGAGGCCGCGGGCGTTCATGGCGTCGACGTGATCCTGGGCCTTGTCCACGAGCAGGACGTCGTGGCCGGCCTGGGCGAGGCGGGCGCCGGTGATGCCGCCGATGGCACCGGCACCGTAAACGGTGATGGTCATGCGACATGATCGCCGGCAGGACCCTTGCACTGCAAGAGGGGACGGAGACAGACATATGAGAATCCGAGTCCTCGGTCTCGCGTTCATCCTGGGTCTGGGGGTTCTGCTGGCCACGATGTCCGTGTCCGGGTCCGTGTCCGGCCAGGCCCGTACCATCGGGCAGATCATCGACGATACGGCCCTGGTGGCCTCGATCAAGACCAAGCTCACGGCCGAGAAGCTCTCCAACCTCATGAAGATCGACGTCAAGTCAGAGAACGGCGTGGTCACGCTGAGCGGAACCGTGGACTCGCTGGAGCGACGGGCTCGCGCGGTCCAGATCGCGAGCGGAGTCGAGGGCGTCAAGCAGGTCGTGGACAATCTCCAGGTCGCCGAAGCCGCCGCCTCGCCGTCGCCGCCGGCCACCGCGCCGGTGCCGGTGGGCACGACCGGGCCGAGCATCGCCGGGATCGACGCCACCGGCACCGTGGCCCGAGTCGATCCGGCCACCGGCACCATTGCGCTGCAGGACGGGCGCGTCCTGAAGGCCATCGATCGCACGGTGGTGTGGCAGTCGACCACCGTGCAGTCGTTGCAGCCCGGCACCCAGGTACTGGTGCGCGGCGCCACGCCGACGGGTTTCGAGTCGGGTGCGACCACGCCACCGGTCATGGGCACCGTGCGCAGCGTCGATCGAAGCGCGGGCCAGTTCGTGCTCACCGACGGCACGGTGGTACGGGTGACGCCGTCCACGACGATCATCCGCCGCGGCGCCGAGCGCGTGTCGCTCGACGCGCTCGAGCCGGGGTCGGAGGTGGTGGTGAAGGCGTCCCCCTCAGTCGGCGTCTCGGCGATCGATGCGTCCGAGGTGGACGTCGTGTGGGCCCCGACCGCCAGCGCGCGGTAGGGGAGCCCCGGGGGCCTCGACATGGCGCGGGTGTGGCGGGTCCCCCAAGCGGAGCCCGAGCCCAAACACGCCGGTGAGCCTCGACGGGCTCGGCGGCGAGTCGGGCCGGTGCTCCGCCGCGCCTCGCGATGGACCCTGTGGACGGCCGCGGCCATCGTCGCGCTGCTGGTGCTGCTGTGGGCGCTGTCCTACGCCGCCGACGGGCCGCTCACGCGCTCCATGGAGCGCGCCGTCAACCAGCGACTGAAGGGCTACACGGCGTCGCTGCAGCGGGCCCATTTCAACCCCTTCGACCTCTCGATCACGCTCTACGAGGTGGGGCTCGTGCAGAACGCGCATCCCGATCCGCCGATCGCCCGCCTCCCCCACGTGTGGGCCGACCTCGAGTGGATGGCGCTACTGCGCGGCCGCGTGGTGGCCAAGTTCGACTTCAACGAACCCGTGCTCTACGTGGACCGCACGCACTTCGAGCGGGAGGCCAAGGACCCCACCCCGGTGAAGGACCACGGCTGGCAGGAGGCGCTCGAGGCAGTCTACCCGTTCAAGATGAACTTCTTCCGGGTTCGCAACGCGACCGTGACCTACGTCGACCGGGGCGGGACCCGGCCGCTCGAGCTCAAGGGCCTGACGATCGAGGCGCGCAACGTACGCAACGTCCACTCCCGGGATCGGGAGTACCCGTCGACGGTGCACGTCGAGACGAGCGTGTTCGACGAGGGACGCGCCGTCCTCGACGGCAACGCCGACTTCATGGCGGCGCCGCACGTCACGTTCAAGGGCGACGTGACCCTCGACAAGATCGTCCTCGACTACTTCGCGCCCGTGCTGGAGCGCTACCATGTGACGGTCCGCGGCGGATCGCTGGCCGCCCAGGGGCACGTGGAGTACGGTCGTGACTTCCAGACCGTGCATCTCAAGAGCCTGGACGTGATCGACCTCGATGCCGACTACGGGTTTCGCCCGGCGGCGCCGAAGCCGGAAAAGGTCGTGGCGGAGAAGACCAAGGAGGCGGCCGAGCAGGTCTCCAACGCCCCCGATACGATGCTCCGGGCCGACACCATGCACGTGACCGGCCGGCTGGGGATGATCAACCACGGTGCGGCGCCGCCCTACCGGGTGTTCCTGTCGGGCATCGACCTGTCGGTCAAGAACTTCAGCAACCACTTCTCGCAGGGGCCGGCCACCGCCCGCATGACCGGCAAGTTCATGGGCAGCGGCAAGACGCAGGTCGCCGCCACCTTCCGTCCTGAAGACAAGGGGCCAGACTTCGATCTCGACGTGAAGATCGAGGACACCGACATGAGGACGATGAACCAGCTGCTGCGGGCCTACGGGAAGTTCGACGTGGTGAGCGGGTTCTTCTCGTTCTACACCCAGCTGAAGGTACGGGGTCAGACCGTGGACGGCTACGTCAAGCCGCTCTTCCGCGAGGTCAAGGCGTACGACCAGCGCCAGGACGCGGAGAAATCGCTCTTCCGTAAACTCTACGAGAAGCTCGTCGGTGGCGTCTCGAAGATCCTCGAGAACCGGACGCCCCGCGAGGAGGTGGCCACGAAGGCGTCCATCCAGGGCCAGGTGGGCGGGACGGGCGGGACCAAGCTGAGCACCGGCCAGGCGCTGGTCAACCTGGTCCGCAACGCGTTCCTCCGGGCGATCCTCCCCGGCTTCGACGTGGAGCTGCGCGACGGGGGCAAGGGCGAGCGCGGTCGCCAGGTCGGCAAGGGCCAGCCGGCCCACGTCGACCGCCCGGTAGGGGAGGTGGCGCCCCCGGCCAAGACGGCGCGAAGAGCTGATCCCCCGGCGGCTTCTACCCCCGCCGCGCCCGGGCCGCCTCCACCAGCGTCGAGAGCCGCTCCGGCGTCATCGGCAGCTCGTCGATAGTGATGCCGAGCGGCGCCAGCGCGTCCTCGACGGCGCTGGCCAGGGCGGCGGGGGCGATCATGCGACCGCCCTCACCGCCGCCCTTGACGCCGTACTCGGTGAACGGCGACGGCGTCTCCACGTGGCCGATCTCGATGCGCGGCACCTCCTGCGCGGTCGGCAGCAGGTAGTCCATGAAGCTGGCCGTGAGCGGCTGGCCGTCGGTGTCGTACAGGATCTGCTCGTAGAGCGCCATGCCGATGCCCTGGGTGATGCCGCCCGCGATCTGGCCCGCGCAGGCTCTTCGGATTGACGATGGTCCCGACGTCGTGGACGGCGATGTAGCGGAGGATCCGGACCTGGCCGGTCTCCGGGTGCACCTCGACCACGGGGATGTGCGTGCCGTGCCCCATCATCGGATAGAAGGACCCGAGGTCCTTGCGGTCGGCGGAGGGCGGCGTCAGGTACGGGTGATCGTAGGTGTGGCGCGCCTCCAGGCCGCTTTCCATGCCGGCCGGCAGGTCGAGCTTGAACCAGTACGCCTTCAGTCCGAGATCGCCGTAGCCAACGGCCTTGTCGGGGACGCCGCGGACGCTGGCGCCGCCGGCGCCGAAGACGATGTCCTCGGGCGCGGCCTCCAGCAGGTGCGCGGCGATGCGCCCCATCTTCTCCTTGAGCTTGCGGGCGGCGCCGACGACGGCGCCGGTGAGCATGACGGTCATACGGCTGCCGCCGGGCCCGGCGCTCGGCAACCCGTGCAGCGAGTCCTCGTAGGTGACGGTGACGCTGTGGGGATCGACGCCGAACTCCTCGGCGACGCTCTGGGCGACGACGGTCTCGGGGCTGTTGCCCCAGAAGGGCGAGAACATCGTCACGATGAACTCGCCGGTCGGGCCGAGTGACAGGCCGACGCTCTCGGGGACGCTGGTGAGGCCGGCGGCGTCGTACCAGAACCAGAACTCCGTCGGCCCGTAGACACTGCGCTGCTGCGCGGTGGCCAGGCCGATCCCGACCAGGCGGCCCTGGGCCCGCGCCTCGGCTTGCATCGTCCGGAGCTGGTCCCACCCGGCCATGTCGAGCGCCTTGTCGAGGACGGCTGGATAATCGCCGCTGTCGTAGATGTTGCCGGCCGGCATCTTGAAGGGGAACGCGTCGGTGCCGATGAAGTTGCGCCGGCGCAACTCGACTCGATCGATTCCCAGCTCCTGGGCGGCGGCGTCCACCAGCCGCTCGATGGCGAAGTTGTTGGCATCCGAGCCGGCGCCGCGGAAGACACCCTGCTGGCACTTGTTGGTCAGCACGCACTGCACGGTGTACTCGAAGCCCGGGATCCGATAGGGCCCGGTGGCCTGCGCGAGCGCGTTGCCGTGGGTGCCGTGGCCGAACTGGAAATACGCGCCGTAGTCGTCGATCACCTTGATGCGCAGCCCCGTGAAGACCCCGTCAGCGCCGACCGCCAGCTCCACGTCGTAGAAACGGTCGCAGGCCAGGTTCTCGCAGGCGGTGAGGTTGTCGATCCGGTCCTCCATGAACTTCACCGCGCGCCCCGCGCGCCGGGCGAGCATGGCGGCGATGGCGATGACCTTGCCCAGCACGTGCTTGGAGCCGAAGCTCCCGCCCACGTCCATGGGATTGATGTTGAGCTTGCTAGCCGGCACCTTCAGGGTACCGGCGACCAGCCAGCCGACGTAGTTGATCATGTTGGTGTTCGACCACACGTCCATGCGTCCGGAGGCCGGGTTGAAGCGACATACGGCGCCGGCCGTCTCCAGCGGCTGGGCGCTGGCGCGATGCCAGCGCAGCCGGCGGCGGATCACGCGGTGGGCGGAGGCGAAGGCGCCGGCGACGTCGCCGAAGGTCAGCGTCTTCTCGAAGACGACGTTGGACGGCAGGTTCTCGTGCACCTTCGGCGCCCCTGGCTTCATCGCCTCGAGCGGGTCGGTGACCACGGGCAGGGGCGCGTACTCGACGTCGATCAGCTCGACGGCGTCCTCGGCCGTGTAGCGGTCGACGGCGGCGACGGCCGCGACCGCCTCGCCCGCGTAGCGCACCTGTCCACCGCCAGGGCGTACTGCGCCACCGGCTCGGCGCAGAACGCCGGGAGCGGGTTGGACAGCTCCTTGGCATCGTCGCCGGTGATCACCGCGTAGACGCCGGGCAGGGCCCGGGCCCGGCTGGTGTCGATGCGGACGATCCGGGCGTGGGCCTGCGGGCTGCGCAGCACCGCGGCGTGCGCCATGCCCGGCAGCCTCACGTCGTCGCTGTAGTTCGCCCGGCCGGTGAGCAGGCGCGGATCCTCGAGGCGCTGCACGTCCTTGCCGATCCAGGTGCGCGCGGTCGTGGCCATGATGTCCTCCCTCAGCGCGCCGTGGCCGCGGGCACCGCGTGGCGCTCGGCCGCGATCTGGATCGCCTCGACGATGCCCTGGTAGCCGGTGCAGCGACACAGGTTGGCCGAGATCGCCTCACGGATCTCGGCCTCGGTCGGCGCCGGACGATCGCGCAGCAGCTCCCAGGCCAGCAGCAGCATGCCCGGCGTGCAGAACCCGCATTGCAGCCCCTGCGCCTCGCGGAACGCCTGCTGCAGCGGGTGCAGCGCCCCGTCCGGCGCGAGCCCCTCGACGGTGGTGACGGCGGTGCCGTCGGCCTGCACGGCCAGCATCAGGCACGACCGCACGCTCTCGCCGTTGACCAGGACGGTGCAGGTTCCGCACACGCCGTGCTCGCACCCGATGTGGGTGCCGGTGAGCCCCAGGTCCTCCCGCAGGCAGTCGACGAGCAGCCGCCGCGGCTCGACGGCGAGCTCGTGACCGACGCCGTTCACGGTGAGGCTGATCGCGCTGACCGTTCGCTTCATGACGCACCTCCGGCGCGGCGGGCGGCCAGCTCGAGGGCCTGCCGTCCGACGTGACGCGCGAGCTTCTTCCTGAAGGCCGCCGACGCATGGATGTCGCTGGGGGGATCGGTCGCCGCCGTGAGCCTGTCGACGGCCTCGTCGAGCGCGCGCCCGTCCGGTCTCTCGCCCACGAGGACGCGCTCGGCCTCGCGCGCGCGGATGGGCGTGGGGCCGGCGCCGCAGAGCGCGAGCCGGGCGCGGCTGACCCGGCCGGCATCGTCGAGGGTGACGAGCGCGGCGACGCCTACCAGAGCGAAATCGCCGGCGCGCCGTGCGATCTCGATGAAGGCGCCACCCGTCCGCGGTGGCAGGCCGGGCACGCGGATCTCGGTGAGGAGCTCGTCGGGGGCCAGGGCGGTCGTGAGCATCCCGGTGAAGAACTGCTCGGCCGGGATGGTTCGCCGGCCGCCACGCCGGGTGACGGTCATCTCGGCCTCGAGCGCCACCATGACCGCCGGCAGCTCGGAGGCCGGATCGGCGTGCGCCAGGCTGCCGCCGACCGTGCCGCGATGGCGGATCGGCAGGTGGCCGATCAGGCGACAGGCTTCGGCGACGATCGGCAGCTTCGTCCGGATGACCTCCGCGCGCTCCAGCGTGTGCTGTCGCGTGAGGGCGCCGATGGCGACGCTCGACTGCACCGGTCGGACATAGGCCAGCTCGGTCACGCGGTTCACGTCGACCAGCATCTCGGGCCGGGCGAGGCGGAAGTTCAGGAGGGGCACGAGGCTCTGGCCACCGGCGAGGATCTTGGCGCGATCCCCGTGCTGGGAGAGCAGGGTGACGGCCTCGTCGAGTTTCTCGGGCGCGGCGTACTCGAAGCGCGGAGGCTTCATCGCGGTCCTCCTCGGGCTGGGCCTCACCATCGCGCCATCGGCGCGCCCTGTCAACGCGAGGCCGGCGACGAAGTCGACAACGTAGAATGAGCGGGCATGGCCCCGCCCGCCGTGGAGCTCCGGCAGCTCAGCAAGACCTATCGCGAGGGCGAGGCCGAGCGTGCCGTGCTGCGCGAGGTGTCGGTGACGATCGCCAGCGGCGAGATCGTCGTGCTGGTCGGCCGCAGCGGCTCCGGCAAGTCCACGCTGCTGAACCTGATCGCCGGCATCGACCGGCCCACGGCCGGCAGCGTGGCCGTGGACGGCACCGACCTCACCGCCCTCGACGAGCAGGCGCGCACCCGCTTTCGCCGCCGGCACATCGGCTTCGTCTTCCAGTTCTTCAACCTGATCCCGCTGCTGACCGTGGAGGAGAACCTCCTGCTGCCGCTCGACCTCAACGGCCGCGCCGACGCCAGCGGCGTGGCCCGGGCGCGCGCGCTGCTGGAGCGGGTCGGGCTCGGCGGCCGCGGTGACAGCTTTCCCGATCGGCTGTCGGGCGGCGAGCAGCAGCGCGTCGCCATCGCGCGGGCGCTGATCCACGACCCCGCCCTCATCCTGGCCGACGAGCCCACCGGCAACCTGGACGCCGACACCGCCGCCACCGTGCTCGATCTGCTCGACACCCTCGCGCGCGAGATGGGCCGGACCGTGCTGATGGCGACGCACAGCCGCGAGGTGATCGGCGTGGCCGACCGCATCTTCACGATGGAGCGCGGCGCGCTGGTCGAGCGTCCCCGGTGCTGACCGGCCAGCTCGCCCGGCTGGCCGGGCGACAGCTGCGCTCGCACCCATGGCAGCTCGGCCTGGCCATCCTGGGCATCGCGCTCGGCGTGGCGGTGGCCGTGTCGATCGACCTCGCCAACGCCAGCGCGCTGCGGGCCTTCCGGTTGTCCACCGAGGCGGTCGCCGGTCGGGCGACGCACCAGATCGTGGGTGGGCCGTCCGGCCTGCCCGAGGATCTCTATCGCCGTCTGCGCCTCGAGCTGGGCGTGCGCCGCGCCGCGCCGATCGTGGAAGGCGACGTGGCGGTGGATGGCCGCGCCGGGCGGACGCTGCACGTCCTCGGGATCGACCCGTTCGCCGACGCCGACTTCCGGCCCTACCTCGGCGGCCAGGACGGCCGGCCGGCGCGCGGTCGCGACCAGCTCGCTCGCGCGGCCGATCTCGTCGGCCGTGGCGGCACGGCACTGATCGCCGCCTCGACCGCGAACGCCCTGGGGCTGGCCGTCGGGGACGAGCTGCCGGTCGACGTGGCCGGCGCCCGTCGCGGGCTGGCGATCGTCGGGCTGCTCCAGCCGGCCGATGCCGGCAGCGCCCGCGCGCTGGAGGACCTGCTCGTGGTCGACATCGCCACGGCCCAGGAGCTGTTCGGCGCTGATGGCCGCCTGACTCGCATCGACCTGATGGTCGAGGACGAGGCGCTGCTGGCGCGCATCGGCGCGGCGCTGCCCGCCGGCGCCGACCTCGTGGGCGCGGGCGCCCAGGCCGGCGCCACCGCGCGCATGATCCTGGCATTCCAGTGGAACCTCACCGCGCTCTCGCTGCTGGCGCTGGTCGTCGGCATGTTCCTCATCTACCAGACGATGACGTTCTCGGTGGTGCAGCGGCGGCCGCTGATCGGCTCGCTGCGAGCCCTCGGCGTTACCCGCGGCGAGGTGTTCGCGCTCGTGATGAGCGAGGCGCTGGTCATCGGGGTCGTGGGCACCGTGGCCGGCGTGGCGCTCGGGTTCGGCCTGGCCCAGGGACTGCTGCGGCTGGTGACGCGCACGATCAACGATCTCTACTTCGTCCTCAGCGTGCGCGACGTGGTGCTCGACTGGCCGGCGCTGGCCAAGAGCGCGCTGCTCGGCATCGGCGCCACCGCGCTGGCGGCGCTGGCGCCCGCGCTCGAGGCCACCGCCGCCCCGCCGCGCATCGTGATGAGCCGCGCCTCGCTCGAGACCGGCGCCCGGCGCGGGACGTGGCGGGCCGGGTGGCTCGGCCTCGCGGTCCTGGCCGCGGGTGGGGCGGTCCTCGCCGTACCGGGCGGCATCGTCCTGGGCTTTGCCGGGCTCTTCGTCGTGATGGTGGGCTGCGCGCTGCTGACCCCGGCCGCCGCGGTCGTGCTCCTGCGCCCGGTCCACGGCCTGGCCGGCGCTGCGTTCGGATTGCTCGGACGCCTGGCCACCCGCGGCATCGTGGCCGCGCTCTCGCGCACCTCGGTGGCGATGGCGGCGCTGACCATCGCCGTGGCCGCCGCCATCGGTGTGGGCGTGATGATCGCGAGCTTCCGCGAGGCCGTGACGAGCTGGCTCGAGGGCACGCTGCGGGCGGACGTGTACGTGTCCGCCCCCAGCCTGGTGGGCAGCCGTCCGGATGCCACGCTCGATCCCGCGCTGGTGGCCCACCTGGCCGCGACGCCCGGCGTCGCGCGCTTCAGCACGTCGCGTGGCGTCGTGGTGCAGAGCACCCGGGGTCCGGTGCAGGTGGTCGCGCTCGACGTCGACCCGGCCCGTCCGCCGCGCTGGCGGTTCCGGGAAGGCAGCGCCGCCGGTGTCTGGGAGGGCGAGACGGTCATCGTCTCCGAGCCGTACGCCAATCGCCACGGCACTCGCGCGGGCGCCGTCGTGCGGTTGCGCACCGACCACGGCGAGCGGGATCTGCGCGTGGCCGGAGTCTTCTACGACTACGGCTCGAGCGCCGGCGTGATCGTGATGAGCCGGCGCATCTACGATCGGGCGTGGAACGACCGCCGGCTCTCGGGCCTGGCGCTGGAGGCGGCGCCGGGCGTCGACGTCGACGGGCTGGTGGCGGCCGTGCGCGAGCGCGCGGGGGACGGCCGCCGGCTGGTCGTCCGCTCCAACCGGGCGCTGCGCGAGACGTCGCTCGAGATCTTCGACCGCACGTTCGCGATCACCGGCGTGCTGCGGACGCTGAGCGTGGCGGTGGCCTTCGTCGGCATGCTGGCCGCGCTCATGGCGCTGCAGCTGGAGCGCACGCGTGAGATCGGCGTGCTGCGAGCGCTGGGCCTGACGCCGCGTCAGGTGTGGGGCCTCGTCACCGCGCAGACCGGCATCATCGGGCTGCTCTCCGGCGTCCTCGCGGTGCCGAGCGGCCTGCTGCTGGCGGCCGTCCTGGTGTTCGTCATCAACCGGCGCTCGTTCGGCTGGACGATGGGGCTGGATCCCTCGCCGGCGATCCTGCTCCAGGGGGTGGCGCTGGCGGTGCTGGCGGCGCTGCTGGCCGGTCTCTACCCCGCCTGGCGGATGGCGAGCGCGCTGCCGGCGGACTCGCTGCGCGATGAGTAAGGTCGTGCCGGCCGTGGCCGTCGCCGTCGTGGCGGCCGCGGTGGCGTTCGCGCTGTGGCCGTCCTCGCCTCGCCACCCGATCCAGGCGACGGTCGCGGTGCGCGAGGCGCTCGCCGAGGACCGCGCCGGCTTCGCGCGCGCCGTCGCCCCGCGGCCATTGTCGTTCCCCGAGGACCACGGCCCGCACCCGGACTTCCGCACGGAGTGGTGGTACTACACGGGCAACCTGAAGACGCCGGCCGGACGTCACGTCGGCTTCCAGCTGACGTTCTTTCGTGTCGCGCTGTCGCCGGCCGAGGAGCCGCGCGCCTCCGCATGGGCGACGCGCCAGCTCTACGTCGCCCACTTCGCCGTGACCGACACCGCCGGCGGCCGCTTCCACGCGGCGAGCCGCACCAGCCGCGCCGCGCTGGGCCTGGCCGGCGCCCAGGGCTCGCCGTTCCGCGTCTGGGCCGAGAGCTGGTCCGCGGAAGGCGAGGGCGGGGCCACGCGTTTGCGCGCGCAGGACGGCGACGTGGCCATCGACCTCACGGTCTCGCCGGCGAAGCCGGTGGTCCTGCAGGGCGACCGTGGTCTCAGCCGCAAGGGTCCCGAGCCCGGCAACGCCTCGCTCTACTACTCGTTCACCCGCATGCCCGCGCGCGGCACCGTCCGGCTGGGCGCCGAGAGCCTCGAGGTCTCGGGCGAGGCCTGGATGGACCGCGAATGGAGCACGAGCGCGCTGGGCACCGGCGTCGAGGGCTGGGACTGGTTCGCGGTGCAGCTCGACGACGGCCGCGAGCTGATGTTCTACGCGCTGCGCCGCCGCGACGGCGCGATCGATCCGTTCAGCGCCGGCACGCTCGTCGCGGCGGACGGCACCGCCCGGCCGCTCGGCGCGGGGGACGTGCGGATCGAGACGCTCGCGCACTGGACCAGCCCGCACAGCGGGGTGCGGTATCCCGCACGGTGGCGACTGAGCGTGCCGTCGGCGGAGCTGCAGCTGGAGATCGCGCCCAGGCTGGCGGATCAGGAGCTGAGGGTGGGGACGCGGTACTGGGAGGGGGCGGTGACGGTGGCCGGTTCGAGCACCGGGCACGGGTACGTCGAGCTCGTGGGGTACGGGGAGCGCTGAACGTGACTTCAGCTAGAATGGCGCACCCCGAGCCCCAGCCGCGGACGGAGGCCCTCGATGACGAGTAGACGCACACGCCAGGCCCTGGTCGGCATCCTTGCCCTCGTGGCGGTGACCAGCACGAACGCGCGTGCGGCGGAGCTGCCCACGGGGCAGATGACGTGGGCGCTGCACTTCAACCCGGCGCCCACGCTCTACGAGCCGGCCGAGACGGCGGGCCTGATCACGCCCTTCATGTTCCTGTACGCCCTGCACGACGCCCTCGTGAAGCCGCTGCCGGGCAAGCACATGGCCCCCGCCCTGGCCGAGTCCTGGACCGCGTCGGCGGACGGGCTCGTCTACGAGTTCGTGCTGCGGAAGGGGACGAAGTTCCACAACGGGGAGCCCGTCACCGCCGACGACGTGAAGTTCTCGTTCGAGCGCTACCGGGGCATCTCCGCCAAGGCGCTGAAGGAGCGGGTGGCCGCGGTCGAGGCGGTCGATCCCGGGCGGGTCCGCTTCCGGCTCAAGCAGCCGTGGCCGGACTTCATGGCCTTCTACGCGACCCCGGCGACCGGGGCGGCGTGGATCGTTCCCCGCAAGCACGTCGAGAAGGTGGGCGAGGACGGCTTCAAGAAGGCGCCGGTCGGCGCCGGGCCCTACCGCTTCGTCTCCGTCACCCCGGGCGTGGAGCTGGTGCTCGAGGCCTTCGACGGGTACTGGCGCAAGCCGCCGAGCGTGAAGCGCCTCGTCTTCAAGGGCGTCCCCGACGCCTCCACCCGGCTGGCCATGCTCAAGCGCGGCGAGGTCGACATCGCCTACGCCGTGTCCGGCGAGCTCGGCGAGGAGGTGCAGCGCACCCCCGGGCTGACCCTGCGGCCCACGCCGTTCGTCGCCACCCACTGGCTGCTCTTCGCCGACCAGTGGGAGGCGAGCTCGCCGTGGCACGACCGGCGCGTGCGCCTGGCCGCCACCCACGCGGTCGACCGCCAGGCCGTCAACCAGGCCGTGACGCTCGGCTTCTCCAAGATCAGCGGGAGCATCATCCCCACGAGCTTCGACTTCTACTGGCAGCCGCCGCTCGTTCCCCACGATCTCGCCCGGGCCCGCAAGCTCCTGGCGGAGGCCGGGTACCCGAACGGCTTCGACGCCGGCGACTTCTGGTGCGACGCCTCCGCCGCCACCTATGCCGAGCCGCTCCTCAACTATCTCCAGACCGTCGGCATCCGGACGCGGCTGCGCCCGCTCGAGCGGGCCGGGTTCCTCAAGGCGTACCAGGACAAGAAGCTGAAGAACATCGTCTACGGCCTGAGCGGCATCTTCGGTAACGCGGCCACGCGGATGGAGCCGTTCGTGGTCTCGACCGGCGCCTTTGCCTACGGCGGCTACCCCGACATCGACGGGCTGTTCCAGGAGCAGGCGGGCGAGCTCGACGCCAAGAAGCGCGAGGCGCTCCTGCATCGCATCCAGCAGCTGATCCACGACAAGGTCATGGTGCTGCCGATCTGGCAGCTGGCCCTCCTGCAGGGGTACGGTCCGCGAGTGGCCGAATCGGGGCTGGGGCTCATCGCCGACTATCCGTGGTCGGCGCCCTACGAGGACCTGAGGCTCAAGGCGAGGTGAGCGCGCCGCTGGTGTCGTTCCGCGACGTCGCCAAGACCTACCGATCGCTGCAAGGCGTCGACGACACGGCGGTGGAGCATTTCGACCTCGACATCGAGGCGGGCGAGTTCTTCTGCCTGCTCGGCCCCAGCGGCTGCGGCAAGACGACCGTGCTGAAGATGCTGGCGGGCTTCGAGGCGCCCACCGCCGGCCAGATCCTGATGGACGGTCGCCCGGTGACGGGGGCCGGCCGCGACCGCGCGGTCGTGTTCCAGGGCGACGACTCGCTGTACGGCTGGCTCACCGCCATCGAGAACGTCGAGTTCGGTCTGCGCATGCGCCACATGCCCCGGGCCGAGCGGCGTGAGCGCGCCCTCCGCTATCTCGACCTGGTCGGCCTCACCGGCCAGGCCCGGAAGTATCCGGCCGAGCTCTCCGGCGGCATGAAGCAGCGCATCCAGATCGCCCGGGTGCTGGCCAACGAGCCGAAGATGCTGCTCATGGACGAGCCCTTCGCCGCGCTGGACGCCCAGACCCGGTCGCTGATGCAGGACGAGCTGGCCGGCATCTGGCAGGCCGCGCGCACCACGGTCCTGTTCATCACCCACGACATCGACGAGGCGGTCCGGCTGGGCCAGCGCATCGGCGTCATGCGCGCGGGCCCGGGCTCACGCGTGAAGGGCGTGATCGAGGTCGCGCTGAACGGAGCTCGCAGCCGCACGGACGACGTGTTCCTGAAATACTACCGGCAGGTGCACGACCTGATCCGCGACGAGGTCGCGGCCGCGGTGGGCCGGACGCGATCGGCATGAGCCCCACCGCGCGACGGCTCGTGAGCATGTACGGCGGCTACGCGCTGGGGTTCGTCAGCCTGTTCGTGATCTGGCACCTGGCCGCCGTCTACCTGGTCAGCTCGGTGCTGTTCCCGCCACCGGCGGTCGTGTTCCGCAAGGGCTGGGTGCTCGCCCGCAACGGCGTGCTGTGGGAGCACCTGTCGGCCAGCCTGCAGCGCATCCTGGCCGGGTTCATCGCCGGCTCCGCGCTGGGCATGCCGATCGGGCTGGCGATGGGCTCGTTCCGCCCCGTCCGCCGGCTGCTGGAGCCGTACACGGAATTCTTGCGATTCATCCCGTCGGTGGCCATGATCACGGTGGCGGTGATCTGGTTCGGGATCGGCGAGGCCTCCAAGATCTTCCTGATCATCTACACGACGGTCTTCATCGTCATCATCAACACCGCGGCCGGGGTGTCGGCCATCGCGCCCAACAAGATCCGCGCGGCGCAGTCCCTCGGCGCCACCCGGGCCCAGATCTTCCTGCACGTGGCGTTGCCGGCGACGGTGCCGTACATCCTCACCGGCATGCGCCTGGCGATGGCGAACTCCTTCACGACGATCGTGGCGGCCGAGCTGATCGCCGCCAACGACGGGCTCGGCAAGATGCTGTGGGACGGGCGACTGTTCATGCTGGTGGACGAGATCTTCGTGTCGCTGGTCACCCTGGGGCTGCTCGGCTTCGCGGCGGACCGCCTGTTCCGCTGGAGCATCTACGTCTTCGCGGGCAAGTATTCGCCGGCGACCTGAGCGTCCCGGCAGAGGAGGCAACCTCATGTGGATTCGTGGCGCACTCGGCCTGCTCCTGGCGGGCCTGCTCGGGTGGAGCGGTCTGGCCTGGGCCCAGAACAAGATGACCATCGCCACCGGCGTCGACCCCGTCTTCTCCGTCTACTACGTGGCCCAGGAAGAGGGCCTGTTCAAGAAGCACGGGCTCGACGTGCGCATCAACACGGGGCCGTCGGGCTCGGCCATGGTGTCCTTCCTCGTCAACGGCCAGATCGAATCCGCGTTCGGCTCGGAGATCGCCGGCATCGCCAACCACAACCTCGACCCCAACGTGGTGGTGGTGGCGCAGGCCGCCCGCCTGGTGCGCTGGATCGCCCTGGTCGGCCGCAACGTCGACAGCCTGGAGCAGCTGAAGGGCAAGAAGGTCGGCGTGGCCCGCGGCTCCGGCGGCGAGATCTTCTGGCTGGCGATGCTGGACAAGCTCAAGCTCAACGCGGCGGACTACACCGTGGTCAACGTCGAGGCGCCGGAGATGGTGGCGGCGCTCGAGCGCGGCAACATCGACGCCTACGCCGTGTGGGAGCCCTGGGTGACCCGCGGTCTGAACGCCGTGAAGAACACCAAGGTGCTGAAGGACCAGGAGGGCATCCTCGAGCAGGGTGTGTTCATCTACATGAACCAGGGCTGGATCAAGAAGAACCCGGCCGCGGCCGAGGCCTTCATGCGCGCGCTGGTGGAGGCGACCGAGATCATCAACAAGGACCGCCCGCGCGCCGCCAAGGACGTGTCCGCGTTCCTCAAGAGCCTGGATCCCCCCATGGTGGAGCAGCTGATGACCAAGCTCCGCTACGACATGGAGCTGAGCCAGGATTCCATCAGCATGCTTCGGCTGGCCGAATCGCAGCTCAAGCAGCAGGGCAAGCTCACCAAGCCGATCGACTACGGCGCGCTCGTCAACCCGGAGCTCCTGCGCAAGGTCTCGCCCGGCAAGGTCAACTACAAGCCGTGAGGTGATGCGCGCCATCGGGCTCGCCCTCGGGATCTTGGTCGCCGTCCTCGCCGGGTGCGCGTCGCCGCCGCGCCCGGGCGAGGACCGCGCGAGCTCCGGGCCGCGCTTCGCCGCCAGCGGCCCGGACGCCGAGGAGTACGGGGCGCGCGAGGGCTATGCGGTCCGGGCCATCTATCGCACGAAGTTCTTGGTCGGCGGGCTCAGCCACTTCGACCAGGTCTACGAGGGGCGGCTGGTCGGTCGAGCCGCCCGGCCGTCGCGGCTGGCCCGGGCGCCGGTGGAGCCGCCCTTGCGCTACGAGCACCAGGGAGTGACGCGCACGCTCGACGACTACCTGGCCCGCAACCCGACCACGGGCCTGCTCATCGCGCGCGGCGATACGATCCTGGTCGAGCGCTATCAGTACGCGCGGCACGACCGGCATCGCTTCGCCTCGTTCTCGATGGCCAAGACCGTCACGGCGATGCTCGTCGGCATCGCGATCGCCGAGGGCCGCATCCGCTCCGTCGACGACCCCGCCGCCGCCTACGTCCCCGCGCTGGCCGACACCGAGTACGGCGGCACGTCTCTGCGTCACCTGCTGCAGATGTCCTCGGGCGTCCGGTTCACCGAGAGCTACTCGGGCCAGGACGACGTCGCGCGGCTCTTCGCCGAGACGGTCACGCAGGTCGGTGAGGGTGGAGCCGCGGCCGTGAAGCCGTACAACGAGCGCCTCCGCCGGAGCGGCACCCGGTTCGCCTACGCCTCGGTGGAGACGCAGGTGCTGGGGTTGGTCCTGCGCGGCGCGGTCGGCCGGCCGGTGGCCGACTACCTCCAGGAGAAGATCTGGGAGCCGATGGGCGCCGAGGCGGACGCGACCTGGATCATCGACGGCTCGGGGCAGGAGGCGACGTACTGTTGCCTCAACGCGGTCCTGCGCGACTACGCGCGACTGGGCCTGCTGCTCGCGCACGACGGCCGCATCGGCGACCGGGCCGTCATCCCGGAGGCGTGGCTGCGCACGGCCACGACCGTGGCCCCCGACGACTGGCACCTCAAGCCGTACGCGGCGACCCGCTACTTCGGCTACGGCTACCAGACCTGGATCTTCCCCGGCGACCGCCGCATGTTCGCGCTGCTCGGCCTGCACGGCCAGGCCATCTACGTCGACCCGTCGAGCCGACTCGTCATGGTCGAGACCGCCGTGAACAAGGATACCTCCGCCTCTCGCGCGGAGAGCGTCGCGCTGTGGCAGGCGATCGTGAAGCAGCTCGGGGGCTGATCAGCCGCCGAGATCCGAGTACTTCACGTCGCACCGGTAGGTCTTGTACTCACCCACGAAGAACGGCTGAAGCGGCGCCATGATGTCCCGGTAGAGCTGGCTCTGCTCGTAGGCCTGCATGTCGGCGGGATTGTCCCAGAGGCTCACCGCGAACCCCGTGTCCTTGTCTCCGGCATCCTGGGCAAGCCAGCGGCCGCGCAGCCCCTTGAGAGTCTTGCCCTTGGTGAGGACGTTGTCCCGGTAGGTACGCTCGAACTCGCTCCACGCGCCGGCCCGAAGTTTTCCCCAGGTGATCCGGATCATCATGATGGCCTCCTTCGACGACCTTGGCTTCCGGTTCCATTATCTACGCGACTGCAACATGGCCGATCACCGCTAGTCCCTCGCAGCGTCCTTCCCGTGCCACGTCAGCCCGCAGCGTTCGGCGGCACGCCGCGCCATCGGACCGGCGCGGCCCGCGATGGCGGCCTCGTCGGCCGTCTGCAGCCGGCCGTCGCGCACCACCATGCGGCCGTCGATCATGACGTCGCGCACGTCGCGTCCCTTGCAGGCGGACACCAGCGCCGAGATCACATCGAGCACCGGGGCGACGAACGGTGATTGCAGATCGACCACGACGATGTCGGCGCGCTTGCCGGGCTCGAGCGAGCCGATGGCGCTGTCGAGGCCCAGCGCCCGGGCACCCTCGATCGTGGCCAGGTCGAGGGCCCGCTGCTGCGTGAAGGCGCGGCCGTCCTGAGCCGAGAGCTTGGTGAGCCCCGCCGCGTTCTTCATGCTCTCGAACATGTCCTGTGAGCCGTTGGCGGCGGGCCCGTTGGTGGCCAGCCCGGTCGGCACACGCGCGGCGAGCAGGCGGAGGAGCGGCGGCATCCCGGCGCCAATGAACATCGCGGCCGTCGGGTCGAGCAACACCGCGGTCCCCGTCGCGGCGATCACGTCAATCTCCTCGGGGGCTAGCCACGCGCAACCCAGGAGTTGCACGTCGGGCCCCAGGCAGCCGCCGTCGCGGTACACGCGTACGTTCGAGCGGTGCCCGTGCGCCTTCTCGATGAGGTCGGCGAAGGCGGCGGTCTCCGCCGTGTGCATGTGGATGCGGACGCCGAGCTCACAGGCGAGGCGGCGTGTGGCCTGGAAGCCAGCCGCCGAGAGCGCCCACGGCAGCATGGGCGAGAGCATGATGCGCAGGCGGCCGCCGGCCGTATCGTGGTGATCGCGCACGAGGCTTCGCGCACGGGCCTCGATCTCCGGCACCGACTCGAGATACTCCGGTGCATTCATCTGGTCGGTGTAGCCGCGGGCGAGGACGTAGCGCGCGCCGAGGTCGCGGGCGGCATCCAGTGCGACCTCGTGCAGCCGGTTGCCGGAGGCCGCCGGCACCGCCGGGTTGTCCACGATGCAGGTCGAACCGGAGCGCAGGTTGTCCGCCAGCCCGAGCTCGACGCACGCCCGGAACTCGTCCTCGTCGAGCGCGGCGATGAGGCCCTTCTGTTCGCGTAGCCACTCGGCGAACGATCGGTCGGCCCCGAGCGTGCGCCCGAAGGTGTTGTAGAGGTGCGTGTGCGCGTTGACCAGCCCGGGCATGATCGCGCAGCCTCGGGCGTCGAGGTGCTGCGCCTCGACGCCCACCGCCAGCGCGGCCGGCCCGACGGCGACGATGGCCGCGTCCTCGACGATCACGCAGCCGTCGGGGATCACCCGCCGGCCGGAATCCTGCATGACCACAATCCCGCCCGTGATGATTGTCCGGGCCATCAGCGCGACGAACGCTGCAGCGTCCGCTCGATGGCCGCGGCGATCGCCGCCGACTCGGCGTCGAGGTCCTGTCCTCCGCGCTGCGCATCGGCGGCCGCGGGATTACCCAGATAGCCGTGCGGCGTCTTGCGCAGGGTGTGCTCACCACCCTTGCGCCACTCCGCCAGGTCGGCGGGCCCGAAGTCGGTGGAAGGGAGCGTGCGCGCGATCTTCTCGCGCACGAGGTCCGGGTGCTCCGCCATGACAACCGACGTCTCCCAGTCGCCGGCGTGGACGTCCATGAACGGACCGGCCAGTCGCTCGTTCGGCGTCACCACCAGGTGAGGCTGCGCGGGATCGAGGCCGAGCCGCGTGAGCAGCCCCTCGCTCAGGACCACGTAGGCGTCGAGCCCCGTGTCCGCGCGTCCGCGGACGACGCCGGCATCGATCGTGCGGTTGTGGAGGGCATCACCATGCCCGGAGAGGCAGAACGCCTTCTGGAAGCCGTCCTTCTTCAGGCTGCGGAAGGTGTCGACCATGACCTCGACCATGATCTCCGGGCGGAGGTGAAAGCTCCCGGGAAAGATCCCGGTGACGTGGTTCACGCCCCAGTAGAACGCGGGCACGATGAGCGCCAGGATTCCACGCCCGGCCAGGATCTGCCGCACCCGGCGCAGACGCGCCATGGGGACGTAGACATCGGTGCCCAGCGGCAGGTGGGGGCCGTGCTGCTCGATGACGCCGAGCGGCCACAGCGCGATGGCGCCGTCGCGGATCGCCTGCTCGACCTCGGGGTACGTCATGTCGGCCATGGTGTCCTTGAAGATCGAGTACTCCTGCATGAGACCCTCCTCAGGCTCCGAGATAGGCCGCGCGCACACGCTCGTCGGCGAGCAGGTCGGCGCCCTCCAGCACGATCGATCCGGTCTCCAATACGTACGCGTGATCGGCCAGCTGCAAGGCCTGGCGGGCGTTCTGCTCGACGAGCAGGATCGTCACGCCCTCTGCGCGCAGCTCGCGGAGCGTGCCGAAGATCGACGCCACCACCAGCGGGGCCAGGCCCAGCGACGGCTCGTCCAGCAGCAGCAGACGTGGGCGCGCCATCAGCGCGCGGCCGATGGCGAGCATCTGCTGCTCGCCCCCGGACAGGGTGCCCGCCTTCTGGCCCAGCCGCTCGGCCAGGCGCGGGAACCGTCCGAGCACCCGCGCCAGGTCTGTCTCGATCTCGCCGTCGCGCCGCACGTAGGCCCCGAGCACGAGATTCTCGCGCACGGTGAGGTGGCGCAAGGTGGCGCGACCCTCAGGCACGAGCACGATACCCTGGCGCACGAGCGCCTCGACGGGCTCGCCGTCGATGCGCCGGCCGAGGGCGTGCACGCTGCCGGCGTCGGGTCTGTGCACGCCGGCGATGGTCCGGAGCAGGCTCGACTTGCCGGCGCCGTTGGGGCCCACGAGCGTGACGATCTCCCCGGCCCGGACCACGAGGGTGACGCCCTGCAGCGCCCGGATGCGCCCGTAGGCGAGGTGCAGATCGCGCACCTCCAGGAGCAGGGCCGCGGCGCTCACGGGTCGGCGCCCAGGTAGGCGGCAAGCACCTCGGGGTCCCGCCGCACGGCTTCGGGACGACCCTCGGCGATCTTGCGCCCGTAGTTGAGCACCGTGATCCGGTCGGAGACCTGCATGACCAGGCTCATGTGGTGCTCGGTGAGCAGGACGGTGACGCCGCGCTCGCGGATGCGCAGGATGAGCCGATTGACCTCCTTGATCTCCGCCAGCGTCATGCCGGCCGCGGGCTCGTCCAGCAGCAGCAGGCGCGGGCCGGTCGCGAGCGCGCGGGCGATCTCCAGCCGGCGCTGCTCGACCAGCGTCAGATCGGCGGCGGGGGCG
Source organism: uncultured Candidatus Rokubacteria bacterium (assembly GCA_963827505.1). Lineage (GTDB taxonomy): Bacteria > Methylomirabilota > Methylomirabilia > Rokubacteriales > CSP1-6 > AR5. The sequence continues at coordinate 369,738 of CAWHBD010000004.1, forward strand.
TCGCGCTTGTCCGTCACCCCCACCAGCTCGAGCAGCTCGTCGGCGCGACGGATGGTCTCGCGCTCTCCGCGGCCCATCCGTCCCGGCACCCGGGCGACGGCGGTCAGGAAGCCGCCGGAGGTCCGGCAGTGCGCGCCGACCATCACGTTCTCGACGGCGGTCATCCCGCGGAAGAGCCGGATGTTCTGGAAGGTGCGGGCCACGCCGCGCGTGGTGATGCGGTCTGGCCGCCAGCCCGTGATGTCCTGGCCCTCGAAGCGCAGGCGTCCCGCGGTGGGTGCGAGCACACCAGTGACGAGGTTGAACAGCGTTGTCTTGCCGGCGCCGTTGGGCCCGATCACGGCGTGGATGGCGCCGGGCTCCACGACGAGGTCGACGTCGGCGACGGCCGTGAATCCGTCGAACGACTTGGCGAGCCCCTCGACCTCCAGCACGAGCGGCCCGCCGTCAGGCGCCGGGCGCCCGTGGAATCAGGCAGGGGCGCGGGCGGCCGATCAGCCCCCACGGGCGCCAGATCATCATGGCGACCAGCAGCGTGCCGAAGAACGTCATGCGCCACTCCTGGATCGGGCGCAGGACCTCTGGCAGCAGCGTGACGGCGACGGCCCCCGCCACCGCGCCCGAGAAGCTGCCCATGCCGCCGAGGAGCACGATGATGAAGATCTCGGCCGAGCGGTGGAAGCCGAACTGGGCGGAGTCGATGAAGAGCGCGTAGTGGGCGTAGAGCGCGCCACCCACGCCGGCGATGAGGGCGCCCACGCCGAACACGGCCAGCTTGAGCCGCGTCAGCCCGACGCCCATCACCTCGGCGGCCAGCTCGTCCTCGCGCAGCGCCTCGATGGCGCGGCCGATCCGCGAGCGACGCAGCTGCAGGAAGAACACGAGCAGCACCGCCACGGTGGCCGCCACGCCGGCCGGCGTGGTAGCCTGCGCGATCCCGCCCAGTCCGGACGCCGCCCCCGTCGGCTCGAAGTTCAGGAAGAAGATGCGAACGATCTCGCCGAAGCCCATGGTCAGGATCAGCAGGTAGACGCCCTTGATACGCAGCGCGGGGAAGCCCACCGCCAGCCCGGCCAGCGCGGCCAGCAGCCCGCCCGCCGCCAGCGCCAGCGGGAACGGCACGCCGTACCAGGTGGTGAGCGCGGCCGAGGCATAGGCGCCGATGGCCATGAAGCCGCCCTGGCCCAGCGAGAGCAGGCCGGCCGAGACGGGCAGGGACAGGCTCAGCGCGAGCACGGTGTTGATGCCGAGGAAGATCAGCACCGACTCCGTGTACTGGTCGATCACACCCGGGCCTCGACCGCCGCCGCCGAGCCGAACAGGCCCTGCGGGCGGAAGAGCAGGATGGCGATCATCATCGCGAACGCGAAGGCGTCACGGTAGGACGAGGCCAGGTACGCGACGCTGAGCACCTCGACCACGCCCAGCATCATGCCGCCCACCATGGCGCCGTGAATGTTGCCGAGGCCGCCGATGAGCATGATGGCCAGGCCCTTCACCCCCATGTCGATGCCCATGAACGGCGAGATGGCGTTGAAGGACAACCCGACCAGGACGCCGGCGGCCCCGCCCAGGCCGGACGCGATGGCGAAGGTCAGCAAGATGATGCGCGTGGTGTTGATGCCCAGCAGGCGCGCCGTCAGCACACTCTCGGCCGTCGCCCGCATCGCCATGCCCAGCCGGCTGCGGGCCACGAACACGTGAAGCGTGACCATCAGAGCGAGGGCGACGCCGAGGATGAGGAGCTGGACGGATGTCACCGCCACCGGACCCAGGCGGAACGTCACCGGCTCCAGCCGGTGCGGAAAGCCGACCAGCTCGCCGCCGAACAGGCGCGTGGCGACTTCCTGCAGCACGATGCCGACGCCGATCGTGCTGATCATCGGCGCCAGGAAGTGCCCGCCGCGCGCGCGGAGGGGACGGAAGGCCACCAGCTCGATGAGCATCCCGAGCAGGGCGGTGCCGAGCAGCGCGCCGACCAGCGCCGGGATCACGCCGGCGCCTGTCCACAGGACCACGTAGAGCCCGATGAAGGCGCCGATCATGAAGACCTCGCCGTGGGCAAGGTGCACGAGGTGCAGCACGCCGAAGACGAGCGTGTAGCCGATGGCGATCAGCGCGTAGGTGCTCCCCAGCATCACGCCATTGACGAGCTGCTGCAGGAGCACGGCTCAGCGCACCAGCTCGAACCTGCCGTTCTTGACGACGAGCACGAACGGCTCCAGCTCGGCGTCGCCATCCGCGTTGATGGCGATGGTGCCCGTGATGCCCGGGTAGCCCTTGACGCTCGTCCAGCAGTCCTTCAGCCGCTCGCGGTCGCGGGCGAGGTCGTCGGGCTGGTTGGTCACGCCCGCCTTCTCGATGCACTGCTTGGTGATGTGGAGGCTGTCGTAGATGAGGGTCGCCGCGTTGTTGGGAGTCTTGCCGCTCTTCTTGTACTCCGCCACCCAGGCGGCGACCTTCGGGTCCGGGTTGTCGGCCCAGAACGGGTTCACCACCATCACGCCCTCGCCGGCGGGACCAGCGATCTCGATGAACTTCGCCTCGCTCATGCCGAGTGCGCCGATGGTGGGCTGCTGCAGGCCCTGCTTGCGCAGCTCGCGCACCACGTTGCCGCCTTCGTTGTAGAGGCCGGCGACGACGATGCCGTCGGGGTTCAGGCCCTTCACCTTGGTGACCTGCGCCGAGAAGTCGATGTCGCCCGTCTGGAACGAGATGTTGTCGATCACCTCGATGCCCTTGGCCTTGAGCACGGCGGGGAAGACCATGGTGCCGTCGGCCTTGGTGAAGGCGTCCTTGGTGTCCGTGAGGATCACCACCTTCTTGATCTGCCCCTTGTTGGCGGCCTGCCAGCGGTCGATGAGCGGGCCGTTGAGCTTGTCGGAGGTGAGGGCCATCCGGAAGGCCCAGGGCCGGTTCTTGGCCGCGATGCCGGGCTTGGCGGCGGCCGCCGTGATGATCGGTGTCTTGCCCTGGTTGGCGATCGGGAAGGCCACCTCGCACTCGGCCGAGAAGAAGGGCCCGAGGATCAGCAGGACCTTGTCGGTGTGGATGAGCTTGCGCGTGAGATTGATGGCCTCGGCGTTGTCCCCGCGCGTGTCGTAGACGATCAGCTTGACCGGCTCGCCCTTGATCTTCAGCTTCTCCAGCTCAGCCTCGGCCATGCGCAGCCCGACCTCCTGCGTGATGCCGTACTGCGAAGCCTTGCCGCTGTTGGGCAGGAGCACGCCGATCTTGATCTCGGCGGCGGCCGGTGCGGCCAGCGCGAGCGCGGCGGCAAAGACGAGGATGAGGCACAGCGGACGTCGGGCCATCGCGAAGCCTCCTGTGGTGGCGCCGGTGGTCATGTCCCGAGCACGCCCACGTCGTGGACGGCGCGGCCGCCGACTAGAGTTGTCAGCACCTGGGTTTCGGGGATCCGGTCCTCGGGAATCGTCATGATGTCCTGCGAGAGCACGGCGAGATCGGCCAGCTTGCCCGGCTCCAGCGAGCCGAGGTCCCGCTCGGCGAACATCACGTGGGCGCCGTTCGCCGTGTAGAGCCGCAGCGCCTCGGCGCGCGACAGCGTCTGCTTCGGTGTGCTCAGCGTCTCGCCGGTCAGGCCGTCGCGGCGCGCTAGCATCTGCCAGAAGGCGAACATCGGCTGGTACGGCTTACCGTCGGTGGACTGCACGACCGGCACGCCGGCCTCCAGCCACGGCTTGAACGGGATGGCGTCCTGGGCCAGCGCGCGGCCCCACGAGCGCACGTAGACCGAACCGTACAGCCACAGGAAGTTGGTGGTGCTGGTGGGGATGACGCCGAGCCGGCGGCACGTTGCCATGTTCTCCCGGCTGGGGAACTGGCAGTGCTCGATCACCCAGCGCTTGTCCCGGATGGGGATCTCGCGGTCGATCTCCTCGTACATGGCCAGGATCTTGTCGATGGCGGCGCCGCCCGCGCACTGCACCTGCACTCGCAGGTTGGCGCGCGCGGCCTTCCAGAGAATGGCCTTGAACGTCTCGTCGGAGGTGAGCTGCACGCCGTTCCAGAGCGTGCCGCGCGCGCCGACGTATGGCTCGCGCATCAGCGAGGCGCCGATGGCCGAGGCGCTGTCGAACGAGAACCCCAACCCACCGAACTTCAGCAGATCGTCGCCGAACCCGGGCCCGGCCGCATAGCGCGACGTCTCGCGGATCAGCGCCTCGCCCGCCGCGGTGTCGAAGTAGAGCGGCACCGGGTACGAGATCACGAAGTAGGTCCGGACTGTCAGCTCGTCCTCGGACCACAGCTCCAGGTACGCGCGCTGCTGCTCGGCCGGGATGCCGTGGCCCTCGTAGATGGCCGTGATGCCGGCGGCGTTGAACGCCTTCATGCCCGCCCGCACGGCCGCGACGATCTGCTCCTGCGTGAACCGCGGCACCATGGGGAAGAGCGCGCGGTCGGGTCTGAAGCCGTTGTAGGCGTCGGGAATGAGCTTGGGGAAGTTGTAGTCCTGCACGTGCCCAGTGGGCTCGCCGCGGGCGTCGAGCTCGATCGTCACGCCGTCCGGCGGCCTGGTGTCGCGCGTGATCCCGGCCAGGCGGAGGGCCACCGTGTTGGCGAAAGCGTGGCCGGGCGCGGCCAGGATGGCCGGCTCGATGTACACGGGATTGTCGGGGGCCACGCGGTCGAGGTCGTGGCGCGTGGGCCAGCGACCTTCCTTCAGGAGCCCGGGCATCTTGAAGAGATCGGGCTCGACGCCGATGGGGTTGCACACGATCCACTCGCCCGGCCGCCGCCGCACGACCTCGGCCGTCAGGATGCCCAGGATCTCGTCGATGGAACGCACGGTGTCGAACGACGGGCGAGTGAGGCCGAGCCCCACCATGTCCATGTGGGGGTGGCCGTCGATGAACCCGGGCACGACTGGCGCGCCCGCCCAGCTCGACCTCGCGCGTGCCGGGCCCCGAGAGGCGACGGATCTCGTCCGTGCCGCCCACGGCGACGATGCGCCGGCCGCGAATGGCCAGCGCCTCGACGATCCGGTCGCGCGGCGTCCACGGTGTAGACGCGCCCGCCGTGCAGGATCAGGTCGGGATGGGCGTCCGCGGGCATCTCAGGCCTCCACCGGCCACACGACGAAGCCCGTGCCCGTCCGCCAGGCCACGGACGGCGCATAGGCGATGATCTCGGCCGGGCCGGCGGTGAAGGGCAGGACGGCGATCCACGCCAGCAGCTCGGCCGTGCCGGCCGAGCCGGCCTCCTCCATGCGCGCCACCGTGCACTCGTCGACCATGCGCGCGTGGTCGCCGAAGGCGAGGAGGTCGAGGAACCAGCGGTCGAACTTCTCATCCACCTCGAAGTAGCGCGGGCCGCCGGGCTCGTGGGACAGCCCGCCGGTCCCGACCACGGCTACCCGCTCGTCTCCCGGCCACCGCCGCGTGATGATCTCGCGCAGCACCTCGCCCATGCGGTAGGTGTCGGCGGTGGAGGGCACGGGCGGCACCGTGCAGTTCATGGCGACCGGCACGAGGGCCACGTCCATGCGCGGCGTCAGGTAGTGCAGTGGCACGGAGAAGCCGTCGTCGAACTCCAGGCGGCGCAGGAACGCGAAGCTGACGCCTAGCCGGTCGGCCTCGCGCACGATCGTCCGGGCCAGGCCGGGATGTCCCTTGACGCGGAACTTGGTCAGGGCCAGCCATTCGTCGAACCAGTCCGCCGGCCCCACGTGCTCGTCGCCGATTCCCACGGTCCAGCGCGGCACGTTGTTGATGGGCCAGTTCAGCAGGTGATCGTTGGAGAGCATGACGATGACGTCGGGCCGCGCGGCCTCCAGCCGGCGCCGCAGCTCGGCCGTGCCGCGCCGCACGACCTCGCGGTCGCGCTCGGGCGCGCGATCGAACCACCCCGTCAGGCCGGGCGCATGCGTCATGGCCATGGCCGCCACGATCGTCGCCATGACTCAGGCCTCCGGCTGGGCGGCCATCGCCCGCGCGTACTCCTCGGGGTACGCGCGCTTGTAGGCCTCCAGGGCCGGATGCGCGTTGGAGGCGGCCGCGGCGCCGAAGACAAGTCGCAAGATCTGCGGAATGTAGTACTGGTGCACGCCCAGGTCGCTCAATCGCCGGACGTCGCGGTCGCGCAGGGCCTGCAGCTCGGCAGCCGACAGCCCGAACTCGCGGGCGAGGCCATCCAGGTCCTCGACGAACCGCCGCCGCAGCGCGGGGTCCCGGCGCACGGCGAATATCATCTCGTTGAGCGCCAGCGTGCGATCGACCTTGTCAACGTTGCCCATGGGCAGGGATTCTACCTCGTGACGGCGCCGGCGTCCGTGTGAGCCATCCGGACGTCTCAGACCATGTACCGGACGTCCGATCCGAACGTCGGATACGCGAAGAGCACCTGCTTGAGCTCGCTGGCGGGGATGCCCAGGCGAATGGCGGCCGCGAACAGGTTGATCGTCTCGTCGGCGTGGGGGCCGAGCAGGTGGGCGCCGAGGACACGGTCGGTGCCTTCCTCGACGAGGACCTTGAAGGCCGCGGTCGTCTCGCCGACGCGCTGGGTGTTGAACCACGACGAGGTGTCCTGCCAGCGCGTCCGGAAGCGGCGGCCGCTTGCCCGCGCCGCCGCTTCCGTCAGCCCGGCCGAGGCCAGCGGCGGCACGCTGAAGACCGCCGAGCGCGAAGCCGTCGTAGCGCACCGCGCGCTTGTTGCCCTCGAGCAGGTTCGTGGTCAGCACCGCCGCGTCGTGATCGGCCTTGGGGGTGAGGGCCGGACCGTTCGCGGCCGCGTCGCCCCCCGCATAGACGGCAGGGTTCGAGACCGACTGGAGGTACTCGTTCACCTCGACGCCGCGCTTCTCCCGCTTCACGCCGGCCACATCGAGACCGAGGTCGTCGATGTCGGGGACGCGACCGGCGGCGTGCACCGCCAGGTCGGTCTCGAAGCGACGCTCCTGTCCGTCCCGGACGCCGAGTACCACGACACGATCGGGGCGGGTCTCGAGGCCCCGGACCTCGGTGCCGAGCTCCACGCGGATGCCGACCTCGCGCGTGCGCCGCACGAGCAGGTCCACTAGGTCCGGATCGAAGGCTTCCAGCGGCCGGGCGCCCCGATGCAGGATCGTCACCTCGGCGCCGGCCCGGGCGGCCACGTGGGCGAACTCGAACGCGATGTACCCCCCGCCGACGAACACGACGCGTGGCGGCAGCCGGTCGAGGTTCAGGAACGCCTCGCTGGTCGTGAGGTGCTCGGCGCCGGGGAAGGCAAGCGGGGCCGGCACCGCGCCGGCGGCGATGAGGACGCGCCGGCTCGTCAGCCGGTCGTTGTCGACGGCGAGCGTCGTGGGGCCGACGAAGCGCGCCCGGCCGTGGAACTGCTCGATGCCCATCTCGGCCCACGCGTGCTCGGTTCGCTGCGTGGTGGGATCGACGAGCGAACGCTTGAAGCGCATGAGCGACGGCCAGTCGATGGTCAGCGCCGCGGCCGGCACCCCCTTGTCCGCCAGGTCGCGGGCGGCCTGGACCGCCGCCGCGGCGCTCACCAGGATCTTCTTGGGTACGCAGCCGCGGAGCGCGCAGGTGCCGCCGAAAGGCCGGGAGTCGACAACCGCGACGCTCCAGCCCGCCTCGCGACAGCGAGAGGCCACGGCGGAGGTGACCCCGGTCCCCACGATCACCAGGTCGTACTGTCGATCCATGACTGTCGTCCTTTCAGGCGAGCGCGTGTCGCACTCGAGGAGGTGGTGCTCATGGTAGTCGGCCCGGCAAGCGCGCCGCCGGATCGGGAAGCGTAGCCCATCGTCGGGCATGATGCCCGTGGCAAGCGTCCGGGGTTCCGCGATCCATGGGGCACCAGCCCCTGCTTTCGAGGGTTTGCGTCGTTACTGTGACGTGGCTCCGAATTTGCTCAACGGCTCTGCGGTGTGACGGAGCTCAGGGGAGGACTGCGATGAAGAAGAGGGTCGGCAAGACGCACGGGAGCCGGCGGCGCCCCGCGGTCAAGGACCTCGCGGCCGTGAAGTCCCGGGAGGTGAAGGGTGGGGATGGCAGGCTGTTGCACGATCTCAAGATCGTGAAGCGCGCGGACGCGAACTGACCGGTCGTGACCGAACGGAGAGGAGAACGTCGGATTGGCGCCCAGCGCGCGGGCGGTGTCCAGCGTCTGCTGCTCGCCGCCGGACAGGCTGCGGCCCCGCTGCCGCCAGCGCTCGTTCAAGATGGCGAATTACTCGAAGATCCGCTCGAGCGTCCAGCCGGTCCCGTCGCCGGCGGGGCACGCGGCCAATTTCAGGTGTCCGGCGCGGTCGCCTCCGCCCCCCGCTCAGGTAGCGATCCCGTGTCGCATCGCTTATCATGTCGCGACGACACGGCGCTGGCTGGCGGGTCCGAGGGAGTCATGGAACAGATCACCCTGATCAAGCGACGACTGGCGGCAGTCGTGTTTGCAGACGTGGCTGGCTGGTCGCGGCTAATCGAACAGGACGACGTCGGGACGATGCGCGCCTGGCGCGTCCTGCGGATGGAGCTGCTCGAGCCCAAGGCGCTCGAGCACGACGGATACCTGCTCGAGGTGGCTGGCGACGCCGCCCTGCTGGAGTTCCCGAGCGCGGTGGCCGCCGTCAGCTGGGCCCTCGACATCCAGCGGGCCCTGTCCCAGCCCGCCGACGGGCTCGAGCCCCGCCTCGCCGTCCGTATCGGGATCAACGTCGAGGATGTCATCGTGGACGAGGGCCGGCTGATCGGCGACGGCGTCAATATCGCCTCGCGCATCCACCAGCTCGCCAAGCCGGGCGAGATCGTCGTCACCAGCGCGGTGCACGGCTACGTCTGGAACAAGATGCCGGTCGTCTTCACCGATCTCGGCGAGCGCGAGCTGAAGAACATCAGCCGCCCGGTCCGGATCTACCGGATCGAGGCGGGCGACCCGGGGCCGGCGGTGCCGGTGCACTCCCAGCCACACCTTTCGTGGGCCCGACGCCGGGGCTGGCCGTCCTGCCCTTCCGCAACCTCGGCGGCAAGCCGGAGGAGGGATACTTCTGCGAGGGCATCACCGAAGACATCATCGCCGGCCTGTGCCGGAGCCACTCGCTGTACGTGATCGCCTGGCCGTCGACCCTGCGCTATCGCGACCGCCAGCAGGACCCCCGCGACATCGCCAGCGAGCTGGGGGTGCGCTACGTGCTCGACGGCAGCATGCGGCGGCAGGCCTCGCGCCTGCGGATCGTCTCCGAGCTGGTCGACGCCGTCAGCGGCCAGACCGTGTGGTCGGAGCGCTTCGAGGGTGCTGACAACGAGATCTTCGAGTTCCAGGACCGTATCACCGCGCGCATCGCCGGCACCCTCGAACCCAAGCTCTATGAGGCCGAGGCGGCACGCGCGCTCAGCAAGCCGACCGAGAGCCTCGACGCCTACGAGTGCGTGCTGCGGGGTCTGTCCCTGCTCTATACCCTGAGCGAGACCGACTTCCCCCAGGCCGGCGTCTACCTGCAGCGCGCGGTCGCCCTCGATCCGCGCTACGCGCAGGCCCACGCGTACCTGGCGTGGTGGCTGAACCTCGCGGCCGGCGAGGGCCGCTCGACGGATCCGGCCGGCGACATCGAACGGGCCAGCCGGGCGTCGACGACCGCGGTGGAGCTCGATCCCAACGACGCGTTCTGCCTGGCCGTGGCCGGCCATATCCAGGCATTTCTCCACAAGCACCTGGAGATCGCCGTCGACCTGTTCGAGCGCGCCCTGCGACTGAACGAGAACTCGCGCGTTCGCGTGGGGCGTGAGCGGGTCGACCTACTGCTACCTCGGGCGCCCGGACGACGCGCTGGAGCGCCTGCGTAACGCCTGGCGCCTGAGCCCCTTCGATCCGATGAACTTCTTCTTCTACACGGTTGCCGGGATCGCGGAGTTCGTTGCCGGGCGCTACGACCAGTCGATCGGCTGGCTGCGCAAGGCGCATCGGCTGAATCCGCGCTTCAGCGCCTGCAACCGTACACTCGACGGTCTCGCTCGCGCTCTCCGGGGACCTCGAGGGCGCGCGGGTGGCGGCCGCGAGTCTCTTGAAGGTGGAGCCGACCTTCCGCGTCTCGCAGTTCATCGCACGCTACCCCTTGCGGCGGAAGGACGATCTCGAACGGCTGGCGACAGGACTGAGGCTGGCGGACCTGGCCGAATAACCGCGCGGGCCGTATCGACGCCCCGTCTCGGCGGCGGTCGTCAGGGCGGCGCTGCTGGAGGAACGCGACATGGGCACCGGAACTTCAGGCACGGGCACCGGCTCAGGGTACGGCACCGGCACCGGGACGGGGACAGGCACGGGGACGGGGACAGGCACAGGGACGGGCACCGGCACGGGGACGGGCATCGGCACCGGAACGGGTACGGGTACCGGGACGGGGACTGGTACGGGGACTGGAACCGGCACCGGGACCGGGACGGGGACGGGCACCGGGACCGGTGTCGGCGGGACGGCGCCGATCGACTGGAGCTACTACGCGACGCCGCTCGAGCTCGGCTTCAAGCCGTGGGCGCTCGACTTCGCCCCCGACAACTACGGCGGTCAGGCCTTTCCCCGGTTCGTCGATCCCGACGCCAGCAAGCGCACGTGGCAGACGACCGACTGGGATCCCGCGCTGCGATTCTGGACGCTGTTGTGGGACCCGAACCTCGGCGCCTGGCTGCAGGACCAGGACACCTCGCAGGTCTCGATCATGGTGGCCCGCGAGTTCGCGAAGGAGCACGTCAAGTGGCGCTTCGAGACGTCCGTGCTCCGGAGCCGCGGCTGGCTGCTGTCCGACCACCTGGGCTGGAACGCCCCGACGGCGACGGCCCAGACGTTCATCGAGAACGAGATCGCGGCCATGTTCGAGCTGATGGAGGACGACCGCGATCGATACCTGGCCGAGATCAACGCGCAGGCGGACGGCCTCCCCGGCTACTTCATCGCCTTCCTGGGCGCCGACGCCGAGCGCCAGCCGTGGACGGTGCACCTGATCCGGTGCGGCCTGGCCATAGGCAACCTGGTCTACATGAACTACAAGGAGCAGTTCCGTCGCGTGCGCCCCTCCAGCATCGCCCCCGGCCTGGTGGTGCCGTTCGGACCACCCCGCCATCCCGCGTTCCCGAGCGGCCACTCGTTCCTCGGCCACTTCATCGCGCTGCTGTTGCTCGAGATCCCCCACGTGGCCAAGGTCTTCGGCGAGCCCGACACGGCGGGCGCGCTCCGGCAGCCACAGCTCTCCGATGTGCTGGACACCTCGTACGAGTTCAAGGGGCCGCTGCTGTGGCTCGGTGCCCGGCTCGCGAAGAACCGCGAGCGGCTCGGCGTGCACTACGCCTCGGACTCCCTGGGCAGCCGATGGCTGGCCGGCGCGATCTGGGCGCTGTTGACCAAGAGCGGATCGATTGCGGACGCGACGCCGCCCGCCGGCAGCGCCGTCACGCTGGCCAACTTCATCAACTGCCCGAGCCTCGACCGCGTGATCCGCATGGCGAAAACCGAATGGCCGGTCGCCTAGGCGAGCGAAGCCGGGATCAGCGAAGCCGCAGACCGAGGTTGTTGTCGCCGGCCACGAGGTCGACGATCGGCGTGGGCTTGGTGGCCGTCGGTCGCGTGGTGGCCGGATCGATGTTGGACCGGTCGGCGACGCAGGTGGCCTCGGCCAGCACGAGGCGGCCTGGCCCGGTCGGCACGCCGCTGAAGCTGAAGGTCCGGGCGGCTCCGGCGGGAATGGTCTGTGACGGCGGCGTGGGGAGCGGGCTCCACGTTTTCCGGTCCCACTTCGGCGGATTCGTCGGGGCCGTCGACCACGCGATGGTCCACATGTTCACCGTCACCGCCGTGGCCGGCTGCGAGCCACGATTCTCGACCTGCACGGTGACCGTGGAGCCGCTCACCTTGATGCCGGCCGGGCTGGCGTGCCACGCGGGCGCCGGCCCCGTGGCGACCCAGTCGAGCGGGACCGGCATGTAGCCGCCACGCGGATGGCTGCCCGCGCTGGGGGGACGGGCGTCGTCGATGTAGACGTCGACGTTCGGCGGCTCGCCCGGTGCGTCGAAGACGTCGAGCGCGGGGCGGCGGTCGTCGAGGCCCTGCGCCTCGAACGCCCACCGCACGACCTTGCCCGCCCAGCCGCCGACGCGATCCGCCAGCGGACCCGACGAGACCGGCTGCGTGTTGTTGTCGGCGACGATCAGGGCTTGCACGAACTGCTCAGGCGTCTTGGCCGGCATCAGGTACGCGGGGCCCAGGAGGTCGATCGCTCGCATGACGAGGTAGGCGGCGTAGTCGGCGGCCCGCTTGCGCACCGCCCGGTCGCTGACCGTGTCCCCACCCAGGGCGCGATAGAGGCGGAACAGCGACGTCGACATGATCTGTTCCGACTCGTAGCCCTTGTGGCGGTGGTTGCTGTTGCCCGTGAAGCGGTCCTGCCGGTGCCGGCCGCCGCTCCAGCTCCAGCCGGCGGAGACCGAACGATCGTGACGCCGGTGCAGGTAGACCCACGGGAAGGTCAGGCCGCGCCGCTCCTCGACCTTCGCCAGCTTGGAGTCGGGATCGCCCAGGATGGCCGCCAGCGCGTCACCCGCGCTGTGGGAGAACGGCAGCTCGAGGGCGCCGGTCGCGGCCGCGAGGAGGACGTGACAGTACTCGTGCCAGCTCCAGCGCTCGTCCGTCGACAGGCCGAGCGGCTCCCGGCGCGACCACGTACGCTTCAGGTCGCCGAGGGCGAAGCGGACCTGTATCGGCTTGAGCGGTGCCGTGGTGGTTGAGCCGCTGCCGACCATGTCCTGATCCGGCGGGTCGTAGTCCACCTGCGCGTTGACGGTCTTGCCGTCGCGGCCCGGACCCGGGTCGATCGGCGCCCGGTAGCGGATGCGCAACGGCAAGGCGGCGAAGCGGAAGAACGCCACCGGCGGCAGTCCGTAGTCGCGCATCGCGTCGAAGAGACCGCGGGCGTGCTGGTAGCCGCTGAGCGCGGCGAACCAGCTCGTCCGGGGATCCGGGATGCAGATCGGCACGACGAAGGTCGTCGCCGTTTCGTTGGCGCCCGGGTCCACCAGCCTCGATTGCAGCACGTCGACCTGCACGAGATCGTCGCTCAGCCCGGTCCACATGGTGGAGCTCCCGGGCAGCCCCGGCAGGGTGGCGCCCTGCCAGTAGTTCGCCAGGCGATCGGGCGCGCGATTCGGACGCGCATCGACCATGGCGGTGGGACCGGCGTGGGAGGCGGGATCGCGCGGGAACACGTTGGCCTGCACGGCGTGGGCGACGAGGCGGACCCGTTCCACCAGCTCGACGTTGGGGATGCCGTCGGCGCTGACCGACACGCTGGCAGTTACCGCGTACGCCGCCCCCCACCGCTCGGCCGGCGGCCGCGCCGCGTTCAGGAACACGTCGACCACGGCCTGGGCCCGGGGCGTCTCCCGCACACGGAACCCGTCGAGCGTGAGCCTCGCGTCGCCGAGACGACCGATCGTGCGCACGGCCGCGAGCAGGTCGGTCCGCAGCCGCGTGTGGCCCACCCCGAAGAACAGCTCGAACAGCTTCTTCACGGCGGGCGAGTAGGGGACGGTCACCTGGGCCAGCTCGGGCGAAGCGGCGACGCCGACGATGCTCACGGTGCGGGGTGGCCCGGCGGCGGCCTCGACGTGCGCGACGATCCGGAGGCCGAGCCGGCTGCCGAGCGCCGTCGCCGGCTCGTTTGGCACCGACGATTGCACGGCCAGGATGGCGGCCGTGTGATCTGTGACGGTCGAGGCGTAGTCGGAGACGTCGAACCGCGTGCTCCAGCACGACGCGGTCAGCTGGGCCCGCGCCCGTGGCTCGATCGGCAGCGGCGGCAGGGGCAGCCACGTCAGCGGTACGGTGAAGATCCCGCTGGCGTCGACCAGCGGCCCCACGGCGAAGGCCCTCTGGGCCTTGAACAGGTACTGGGCGGCGATCGCGATCAGGTCGGCGGGATCGTCGGTCGTCCAGGTATCGACGTACGGATAGCCGGTGTGGTCGAGGACGGTCGTCGGCGCCTCGCCGTGACTCGGCGGGTACCACGCGTCGTCGAGGATCCACTCACTGGCGATCGGCACGACCCGAGTATGGCACCAGCCACCGCGGCTCGCTACACCGACAGGAAGCGGCCTTTGAGCTCGGCCTCCTGCTGACGGAACTCGGCAATGGCACCGGCGAAGACCACGGCGCCCTTGCCGAGAACCAGCACCCGATCGCTGACGCCCAGCGCCATGCGCGCGTTTTGCTCCACGAGCAGGATTGTCACGCCCTCGCCCTTGAGGCGGACCATCAGCGTCTCGAGCTCACGGACGAGACGGGGGGCCAGGCCCTGGGAGGGCTCGTCCAGCATGAGCAGCTCCGGATTGCCGGCGAGCGCGCGGGCGATGGCCAGCATCTGCTGCTCGCCCCCGGACAGGCTCCGTCCGCGCTGGCGCCAGCGCTCGCGCAGGATCGGGAAGTACTCGAAGATCCGCTCCATCGTCCAGCCGCCGCCGTCGCCGGCGGAACGCGCGGCCAGGCGGAGGTTCTCGCCAACGTCGAGGTGGGGGAAGATCTGACGCCCCTCGGGCACGTAGCCGACGCCGAGACGGAAGACGCGATGCGGAGGCTGGCCGGCGATGTCCTCGCCCTTGAAGCGCACGGCGCCGGCGCGGGGCGGCGTGAGCCCCATGATCGACCGCAGTGTCGTGGTCTTACCGGCACCGTTGCGCCCAAGGAGCACGGTGATCTCGCCCGCCGGCACCGTGAAGGACACATCGCGCAGCACGTGGCTCTTGCCGTAGAACGTTTGCAGCGCCTCGACGGCCAGGAGCACGGCTAGTCGAGGCCTCCCAGGTAGGCCTTCTGGACATCGGCGTTGGCGCGGATCTCGGCCGGCGTGCCCTCGGCGATGAGTCGGCCGAAGTGGAGGACGCTGATCCGGTCGGCGAGGTCGAAGACCACGTCCATGTCGTGCTCGACCAGGATGATCGTCAACCCACGCTCGCGCGCCACCTGCCGGATGACCGCCACGGTGGCCGCCGTGTCATCCGGGGCGAGCCCCTGAGTGGGCTCGTCCAGCAGCAGCAGCTCCGGCTCCTGGGCGACGGCCATCGCGATCTCGAGCAGCCGCTGATCGCCGTGCGGCAAGGTCGACGCTGGCTCCTCGGCCCGGCCGGCGAGGCCCAGGAACGCCAGGCTATCGCGCGCGCGCCGCTCGCTGGCGTCGAGCACCGAGCGCCCGCCGACCAGCCGGAAGTTGCCCCCGGCCTTGAGCTGAACGGCCATGCGCGTGTTCTCCAGCACGGATAGCTCGGGGAAGATGCTGGTGATCTGGAACGTGCGCGAGATGCCGCGGCGGCAGCGCGCGGGCGCGGCCAGCGCGGTGACGTCGGCGCCCCGGAAGAGCACGCGGCCCGCGGTCGGCGCCAGCAGCCCCGAGATCAGATGGAACAGCGTGGTCTTGCCGGCGCCGTTCGGTCCGATCACCGCGCGCAGCTCGCCCGGCTGAACGGCCAGGCCGACGTCGGCGACCGCCTGCAAGGCGCCGAAGGCCCGGCCGAGCCCGCGCGTCTCCAGCATCGGCGTCGTCACCCGCGTGCGCCGAGCCGTCGGGCCGTGCCCACCAGCCCGCCCGGCAGGAAGATGACCATCAAGGCGGAGATTGACGACTCTATACCCCAGGAGTCGCTGAAGTATTCGATGAGTGGCTTTTCGCTTTCGATTTCTCTTAGCCAAGCGGCTTCATATGGTCGGCCGCAAGTGTCTCGGAAGCTGACGTTGAGCAAATCGTCTTTGTAGGTAGGGTCCAGTACGCGTAAAAGGACGCTCTTTCCGCTCCCGCTAGGCCCTGTAATGAGGAGAATGTTTCCGCCTGAGGCCTCGACGGCCACCGACGCTACGAGAGTCATCTGAAACGCTGACCGTCGAGCCCAAAGCAATCCTGAATCGCTCGCGCGTGCGAACTATCTGGAATCTCGTATGTTGACGTGACCCGGATGTCCTTAAGGGCAATGCGGGCAGCAGTCTCAGGGCCGTGATCGCTGGATTTCATCGCGGGTGTACGAGAGTGTTTGACAAGGAAGTCTTCGGAAGCGTCGTCTAGGCCGGACATGAAGTATGGGATTGGGAAGCGCAGTACTTTTTTGAACAGATACCATTCGTGGGGGGGAGCGCATCAAAGTTCGCCCGCACTGCTTCGCCGGCGTCGATCTCCACGTTTTTCTCGATATTTCTCTGAGCCGAAATTCGAGCACCTCATGGAAGGGCCGACCAGCTCAGAGGCGAGCGTCTGAAGCTGTGTGAGATATTTCTTTTGAAGGCTCATAATGCCAAACGAGACTTTTTGTCCACGCTGCATGTGCACTACAGTCGGCATGGATCCGGGCCAAATTGCCTTCTGTGTGGCCAATGAAATGCAAGCCAGCGGAGCTGGCGAAGTCCATATGTTTGAGCATCTCAGCAGAGATCTCCATGAAGAGAGGCCGACGACCGTTTACGTGCCACCTTTCTTTTGCAAACTCCTTCGCCGTCAAAATCAACAGGCGTGCGAGACCAAGGCCGCGCAGATCGGGGCTGATCACCGACCCGTGCGATTCGTACGATGAGGTTTACGTAGTGGCGCATGCTTGGAACGTCCCACTTCTCCCACACCACAGGACGGCGAGGATCCGGAAGCCGTTAGCGAAGAGAACATGTCGCGGCTTCACCATCAGAAGCGGCATCTGAAGTTCAATATATCCGGCTGGTAGCAGGCGCCTACCAACTTGTAGATACGCCAGAAGGACGGCTTTCCGCCCACCTACCCCCGTTCGGTCTTTCGAGGGGTCCGCTTCCTCCGCCACGATCGCCGACGAAGTCTTGTAGTGAAATCCTTCGAGGTAGTCGTACTCCTCGAGATCGGACTGCGTTGTGATCTCCTTGACTCGGACGTCGTAATCGATCGCCCCCAATCGGACGAGCTTTCGGCGCTCGAAATGGGGAGTCACGGGAATCAAGTCATTGGGGTCCTCTGTTGACGTCACCGAAACTCGGAACGAATTGGCGGGGTCGACGTGGACCTTATCGTCGGGGCCGACAAGAGCCATCCGATGTACTTTCAGCGCTGTTTCTTTTCCTGCGAGACTCACCAGCGTAAGGTGACGCTGGAGGCCATTGGCCGCTGCCGATGCCGACTTAACGGTAAGTGTCATTGGCGTTCCGCGGCTGGCGGACGTCCGCGCTTGGCCACCTATCTGATTCCTAGGTCCGGTGGCTTTGCCGGAGGCGCGCTTCCTGTTGCGTCCGCGAGTATTGGCCGCTGCCACCTGTCCTCCTTGAATATGTTTTGCTGTCTACGCCGCGCTCGCCGCATGGTGACGTGGGCGATTAGCGACGGAACGGCTGGGGTCGGCCCTGACAGGTTCAGAACTTGAAGAAGGTGCAGCCGTATGGCTGCCCAAGAGACGCTTGGCAGGCATGAGAGCGTGATTCTGCTCAATTTGCCGAGGTGAAGTCAATCGCTCGATGATTCGCACCCGCCCGACGGCCAAATGCGGGTGGCGTCGTGCAGGTGGCAGTGGCCGACTAGGGGCCGTCGGTGTAGAGGAGGTGTGGTAGGGATCGATCGACCGCGTGTCCTCGCGGTCGCGGCTGGCGGAGTAGTAGCGCGTGCGCAGCGTGCGGTGTTCGGCCAGGGCCTCGTGGATCTTCGGCCGGTGCTCCGCGGCGGGTGCCTGGAGCTTGGCGCCGGTGAGGCGTACGCCCAGGCGGTCGCGGATTTGGTCGAGCACCTTCAGGGCGTCGCGGCTGAGCACGTTCTGGATCCTTGTCGAACGCCGAGCCGACCTTGGGGCCCAGCACGCTCCAGGCCAAGCGGTGAGAGCAGATGGCGGCTCATCAGCAGCGCGGCCAGCTCGCCCAGGGTGAGCTTCAGCGGCAGCGCGCGCCTGAAGTCTTCGGTGAGCGCGCGCGACGCCGCGATTGCCGCCGGGGGCGCGCTCGGTGTAGAGCGGGAAGCCGGCCTTCTGCAGGGCGTCGGGGTCGCGCCAGATCGTGCAGATGGTGACCGTCAGGTCCCGGGCAGCGTCGTCGACCGTGATGCCCTGGGGACGGTCGATCAGCTGGAGCAACTGCCACTGTCTGCTGAGCTGGTCGCCACGGGGCATCGATCGATTCTGGTTGTCCGCCCTCTCCTTGTCAATGTCTGCGTCCAGTCGAGGCTCTTCCCACCATGCGTGTCGCTCGGGCCTCACATTCCCGGGCGACCTGAGCTACCGGCGCGCACAGACCAGGGCGATGACGTTGCACGCGTGGCAGGCCACCCACATCGCGCGCCCGCCGGCGTCGCGGACCCGCGGGGGCCGCCGAGGCCTCCGGCTCGGCGCAGCCGCACGGGAACCGCATGACTGGGCCGTGCTCCCGACGCGCCGGTGCGTCGGATCCGATGGCTGGTCATGGCGACCTCCTTCATGGGTCGCACTCTGTCTCCCTAGCGTGACAGCGGCGGTCACGGCACGCGGCGGTTGGCGACTCCTCAGCCAGCCGCGGAAAGCCATGAGATGCGCCACCGTCTCCTCGACCACCAGCGCCGCGCCCGCCACGCCCTTGCCGGCCAAGCGGTGCTCGCGGCCCAACCCGACCGCCGGCGACTGCTCCACCGGCGGATGCGCGAGGCCCTCCAGCGGAGCGCGCTGGTCAGGCGGGGCGCGCTTGCGGTGTCGCCGATCACCTCGGCGGCGTAGCCCGCGCACAGGCGGGGCCACGCCCGCTCGAACAGGCCGGGCGAGGGAGGAGCCCCAGGCCGAGCCACCGACTGCCAAGGAACACGATCGCGACCACCTGACCCGGCCGGGGCGCCAGCGCGGTGCGGGCGGCGGCCACCTGGTCCACGTGGCGCGCGTAGAATCGCGCATGGCGTCGGTCGGGCTCTCAACGTCATACGCGGATGTAGTAGACGCATTCCCAGATCTCGCCCTGATTGCTCGTGTGCTGCTACTCGCGCGCAGGGAGGCGGTCACCTTCGCGGCCTTGAGCGCACGGACCGAGGCGTAGAGCGACGCGTCGCCGGCGGCGAACCGCGCGTTCTTGTATGCCCAGCGGCCCTGCTTGACGCACGATATGCGGATGGTCCCGCTTCGAGTACGCGGCAACGAGCACGGTGGTGTTGAGCACGCGGTTTTGCTTGGCGCCGATCAGCTCCTCGCCGTCCAGGAGCCCGACGGGTCGGTCCGGGGCGCTGGTCAGGCGCAGGGTGGGCACATCGCCGCCCTCGCTCATCTCCTCGATGGTGACGGCCTCGCCGCCTCGGCCAGCGTGAGCCAGCCGCTCGGGCCGCTCGCCGGCCAGCAGCGGGACGACGGTGAGGGCGCCGTGGGCGCCAGGGGTGAGATCGTGCAGGGCCTGGGCCAGGGGCTTGACGTCGGAGAGGTTGGCATGGTCTCGCGCCTCCATTCGGGGTTAAGGGGCTATCGCCTGGATCGTCGCCCGGGCCGTGATCGACGGGTACATGGCGGCCGGTAGCGAGCAGGGCCTTTACCCTTTAGGTCTTTCCCGGTGAACGGGTCCGACTCGCGGCGTACGATGCTGCCTAATGCCGGCAACATCTCCCAACGCGCTGTGACCGCCCCTGCCATGTCCAATCGCGCCATGCGGGAGATTCCACCCGACCGCTTGACCGTCTGCTGGTCGCTGACTGACTGCGCCCGGGCCATCGCGGCCCTCCAAGCGGAAGGGCTGCTCGTCCGGCGGACGGTCCTCGTTCCCACCGAGCGGGTGGCCCACGCGCTCAGGCGCGAGATTCTGCGTAGGGGCCTGGGGTCGGCGCTGGCGGGGACTCGATTCGTGCCGGTGCTGGCCGCCGCCGTGGCGGTGCTTCACGGGGCGGAGATCGACTTCGAGCCGGGCGAGGAGGCGCTGCGGCGAGCTCGGCTCCTGGCGCTGTTCGAACAGGGGCTGGCGCTCCGGCACTTCCCTCTAGGGCTCCTGCGCGAGCGGCCGGGCTGGGACGAGGCCTTCGCTCGCACGATCGGTGATCTGGAGTGGGCGGACCTGCGCCCCGAGGATCTCGATCGGCACGCGGCAGATGCGCGCATCGCCGATGTGGCGACGATCTGGCGAGCGCTCGACGAAGCGGCGGGCCGCTCCTGGACGGCGGCGCAGGTCTACCATGCCACTGCGCTCGTGCTCGAGTCCCAGCCAGATGTCTGGATCTTCGAGGGCGCGACGCTCGGGGTGGTTGCTGATGTCAGCGCTGCACAGGCGCGCTTTCTGCGCGCGGTGCCATCGCTCGCGCTCGGTCTGCTCGTCGCGCGGCCCGTCCGTCAGCGCCAACTCGATCGCGCCGCGCTGCTCCTCGGCCCCACGGTGGCGCGCGCGCTCCGCGAGGCGAGCGCGCCGCGAAGCGCGGGTAGCGAGCGGGACCTCCTTGCTTCCTACTTCTTCGAGTCGTCACAGGTGTCGCGGGCGCCCAGCGCAGGACCGGACGGCTCGGTGGACCTCGAGCATCACGCAGGGGTCGAGGAGGAGGTCGAGGCGACGTCACAGTGGGTGGCGCGCTGCGTGGGCGAGGGGACGGCGCTGGAGGACATCGCGGTGCTCGTCCCTGCGCTCGATCCGCTAGCGAATCTCGTGGTCGAGCGGCTGGCGCGGCTGCCGTGGGCCGGAGGCGTGCTGCCGGTGCACGTTGTCGGCGGCACGCCGTTGACGGCCTCCGCAGCCGGCGCTCGGGCGCTGGCGGTGGTGCGCGGGCTGCGTGCACACCTAGCCGGCGAGGCGCTCGCGGCGCTGCTGCCCGCGCTCCGCACGGGCGACGAGCGCGGCCATCTCGCCCACGGCGCAGCGACGGATCTTGTCTGGGCGCTCGGCACGGCCGGTGGCAACCCGGCCAGGCCGGAGGGCGCGCTCGACTGGGCGCGGCGAGCGGCCGAGCGCGAGACCACGCTGCAGGCGCAGCTCGCGCGCGCAGTGGCGGCCGGCGACGAGGATCCCGACAAGCCGGCCCTCGCTCGGCGTCAGCGCGACCTCGAGCGCCTGCTCGCCGACATCCGGGCTGTGCGGCCGGCGATCAATGGGCTCGTGGACGTGGCCCGCGCAGTCGTGGGGGGCGCCTCGCTTCCCGATCTCTGGGCCGCGCTCCGTGGCTTCGTCGGTGAGTGGCTGCTGCAGCCTGGAGCGGGGCCGCGCGTGCAGGCGTTGCTGGATGAGCGCCTGGCGCCGCTCACTGCCGGCGTAGGTGCGGTGCTGACGGGCGACAAGGCGCTGGGCGTGATCGAGGACGTCATCTCGACGACGCGCGTCTCGACCGGCCGCTTCGGTGAGCCGGCTGTCTACGTCGGCACCGTGGCCGGCGCCGTCGGCCTGTCGTTCGCCGCCGTGCGCATCGTCGGGCTCGCCGAGGGCCACTTGCCTTCGGTGCCGCGGGAGGACCCAGTGCTCCCGGACGCGGTGCGCGTGGCGCTTAGCCCGGCGCTGGTCATCGCGGCCGACCGGGTCCTGACCGACTTGCATGCGCTCGATATCGCCCTGCGCAACGCGCGTGGGCGCGTCGCGGTCTCCGCCCCGCGCGTGGACGTGGAGCGCTCGGTGCGCGAGCCCTCGTTCGTGCTGCTGGAGGCGGCCACGGCGCTGGGGCGGCCGAACGCGATCAGCGGCGAGGCGGCGCGCGCGGTGCCAGACTCCGCGGCGCTGGAGCGTGATGCTTTCGTGCCGGCGCGCCACGCCGCGCTCGACCATCGACGGCGAGAGCCAGTGTCCGAGGCGGCCTGGCAGGACGCGGTCGCGTTGGGCGCGGTCGGCGTTCCCCCGCGTTGGCGAGGCGGCATCGCGCTCGACCTGGCGCGCGTCCAGGCGTTACTACGCCTTGACGCGGCGGGCCCTATGGACGGCCTGCTCGGCGCGGTGGAGATCTCCGTCCCGGGGCTCACGGCCGAGCGACCGATCTCGCCCTCAAGGCTCGAGGTGCTTCTGGGCTGCCCGCATCGGTTCCTGTTCGAGACGCTCCTGCGCTTCGAGGAGCCAGCCGCGGCGCCGGCGCTGCGCGAGGTAGGGCAGCCGGCCTACGGCGGCCTGTTCCACCTCGCGGCCGAGCGGCTCTATCGCGAGTACGGGGCGGCCGTCGTCGCGGGCGAGGGCACGCGCGAGGCATGGCTGGCGCAGGCGGCTGCGGTGGCCGACCAGGTATTCGCGACGTTCCTCGACGAGTACCCGTTGGTGGGCGACGCCGTGCGCGCTAGTCAGCGCCGACGGCTGCGACGTGACCTCCAGGAGTTGGTGCGCTACGACTGGCGGCAGGGCGGGAGCCGGCGCTTCGTCGCGGCGGAGCGCGGCTTCGGGCGGCCCGAGGGGGTGCGGCTCGAAACGGCCGCGGGGCCGCTCTTCGTCACCGGGCGCATCGACCGCATTGACGTGGAGGGCAACCGCACGCTCGTGCGCGACCTCAAGACGGGTAAGGCGCACCGCCGGGTGGGCAAGGAGCGCGAGGCCGACCACGGCCTCGACGTCCAACTTGCGATCTACGGCCTCGTCGCCAGCGCGCTGGCGGCGGAGTGGGGCGTGCCGGCGAGCGTTGGCGTGGCGTACGCATACTTCGGGCGCGGCCTCGCGGCGGAGCGCGACTGGCGCGCCGACTTCGATACGTCGCTGGGGCCGGCAGCGCGGGGCTGGCTCGGCACCGCCGCATCGCTGCTGAGCGAACGCACGTTCCCGCGCACGCCCGATCCCGATGACTGCGAGTGGTGTCCCTTCCAGCCCGTTTGCGGCGACGACGTCTACGCGCGCGCTGCGCGTTTACTGCGCGGCGCCACCGGCGGTCTCGGCGCGCTGGCCGTGCTCAAACGCGTGCCGCCGGTGGCGCCCTGATGACCATCGCGCGCACTCCGGCGCCCGACCAGCCACACCGCGACGCCGCCGTGGCCGAGCGGGCGCGTAACGTCCTCGTTGACGCCGGCGCCGGCACCGGGAAGACGGCGATCCTCATCGATCGGCTGGTCGAGATGCTCTCGCCGTCCGACGGCGGCGCCGGGGTGCAGATCGAGCGGATCGCCGCCATCACCTTCACGCGCAAGGCGGCGGGCGAGCTGCGGCTGCGCATCCGCCAGCGCGTGCTTGAGGCGCTTGCCGTCGCCGAGCCCGATTCGCCTCGCGAGGGGCGGTTGCGCGAGGCCGTCGCGGGACTCGACACGGCCTATGTCGGGACCATCCACTCCTTCGCCGACCGGTTGCTGCGCCTGCACCCGGTCGAGGCGGCGCTTAGTCCGTCCTACGAGGTCGTGGACGACGAGATGGCGCTGGTGCACGAGACCTTCGAGGTCCTAATGCAGGCGGTGGAGAACGGCACGCTTGGTGCCGAGTTGGCGGGTACCAGCACCGCCCCCCGCGCCGGCGAGGCGACGCTCGCGGTCCTGGACGCCCTCGCCTGTGGCGTGGACCCCGGCACGCGCGACCTCGGCTACGTTGAGCGCTACGGTCTGGACCGGCTGGTGGCCGGCTTTGTCGGCGCGCGCGACATCCCGCCGCCGGATGTGGAGGCCCCGGCGCTGGATCTGGCCGCGTTCCGGGCCGCGGCCGGTGGGGTCGTGACGCTTACGGCCGGGATCCGGCCGGACACCTACGGCGCCCGGTGGCTGGTCCGGGTGCGAGACGAGCTGGCGCGGCTCGTGCGGATCGACGACGCCATCGAGATCTGTCAGAGCGTCCGCGCACTGCTCGACCGTCCGATGCGGGAGCTGGGCAAGAAGCAGGACTTCGACAACGTCGCCGCCGCGTGGCGGGCCTGGCAGGCGTTCGACAAGGGCAGGGACCATCCGCGGCCGCTGAAGGATGACGTACGCGCGCCGCTCGACGCCTGGCTCGCGCGGCGGCTCGCGCGCATCTTCCCTGTGGTCGTGGCGCTCTATGAGAAGGTCAAGGCGCGCCGCCAGACGCTCGACCAACTAGACCTGCTCGTGAAGCTGCGCGACCTGCTGCGCGATCGCCTCGACGTCCGCGGCGAGTATCAGCGCATGTTCGACCATATCTTCGTGGACGAGTTCCAGGACACTGACCCGCTTCAGGCCGAAATTGTCCTCTACCTGACCGAGCGCGAGCCCATCGCGCACCGCTGGGAGGACGTCGCGCTGGCCGACGGGAAGCTCACGCTTGTCGGCGACCCCAAGCAGTCGATTTACCGTTTCCGGCGCGCCGACGTAGCGATGTACGACCGTGTGCGCGAGGTCGTGGACCGCGGCGGGGCGCTGCACGTGCCGCTCTCGACGAACTTCCGCAGCCTGCCGCCGCTCATCAGCTGGCTCAACGACCGCTTCGGCAAGGTGCTCGGGGTGTCGCCCGACGGACGGCCGTTTGACCGCGAGAGCGGTCGCGTGTTCCAACAGGACCTGCAGCCCGGCCGCGAGGGTAGCGGCCCCTGCGTCCATGTTCTGCCGCTCGAGTTCGCCGACGGTGGCAAGCACAACGTGGACGACTACCGAGCGCTCGAGGCGCAGGCGCTGGCCTGCTACATGCGCTGGCTCGTCGCCGGCAGCCGCTTACAGATCACCGACGCGCTCGACAAGCGGCGCCGCCCGATCCGCTACGGCGACGTCGCGGTCCTGGCAGTCTCGACGTACCGGCTGCCGGTGCTGTTCCCGTCGCTCGACGCCGCCGGCATCCCGTACGCCTCGCGCGGCGGCACGCTCTTCCTGCAAGACGCGCTGCACCGGCGCTTTCTGCTCGGGCTGCGCGCCCTGGCCGACCGGGACGACGGTGTGGCCGAGGCCGCGCTGCTGCGCCCGCCGTTTTTCTCGGTGGATCTGCTCGACCTTGTGCAGGAACAGGCATCGCGCGGCGCGGGTCGAGGGCCGGCCGGCGAGGGCGAGCGGC
Organism: uncultured Candidatus Rokubacteria bacterium; assembly: GCA_963827505.1. Classification (GTDB taxonomy): domain Bacteria; phylum Methylomirabilota; class Methylomirabilia; order Rokubacteriales; family CSP1-6; genus AR5. The sequence goes on from CAWHBD010000004.1 coordinate 394,509, forward strand.
GCGCTCATGAAGCGCGCGAGCTCGTGCGCGGGCTGCGACGGCGGCGCTTCGATCGTCCACCCGGCGCCACCGCGCGCGATTTGCTCGAGCACACCGCGCTTGGCCGCACCGTCTCGCTTGGCCCCAACGGCGTCCAGCGGCTGGCCAGGCTGCGAGAGCTGTGCCTGGTGCTCGAGCAGCTCGCTGACGCCGAGGGCCTCGACTTCGACGCGGCGACGGCGCGCCTGCGTCAGTGGGTCGATGATCCCATTCAGCTCGATCCGCCGCATCCCGTCGGTGCCGATGCCGTGCAGGTCCTCACCGTGCACCAGGCGAAGGGACTGGAGTTCCCCGTCGTGGTGCTCTGGGACGGTAAGGGTCAGTGGGACACGCGGCTTCAGCCAGCGCCCTGGCGCATGGAACGCGATGGCCGTGGCTGGACCATGGATTTGGCGACGCTGGCGTGGGAGGAGCCGCCACTGCTGGGATTGCGCGAGACGGAGAAGCGCTATCTCGATGCCGAGCGCCGGCGGGTCATGTACGTCGCCGCCACGCGGGCGCGCGACCTGTTGGTGGTCCCGCGTTCGGGGACACCAACCGACAAGATGATCTGCGGTGAGCTGCTGGCCGGCGCCCCGGCGACGCAAGTGCACGAGCTCCCCCTATATCGCGCTGATGCACCGCCTGCGTGGGCGCGCCAGCCAGCAGTCGCCGTGACCACGCCGGCCGACGGCGAGAGCGTCGAGCGCGAGGTGCAGGCGCGCTGGCAGGCCGCGGCAACCGAAGTGGCGCGGCCGCGCTTCCGCCCGGCGAGCGTAACAGGTGAAGCGCGGCGCAATGACGACGAGGAGGCGGTGGATCCCTCTACTCAGAAGCCACGAGAAGGCCGCTTCGGCAGCGTGTTCGGCGCTGCGGTGCACCTCGCGCTCGGCATTGTGGTGCGCGATCGCACCGTGCCCGTCGAGGAGGCCATACGCCGCGCCGCGCGCCTCACCAAACTCGACGGCCGTCTGGCGGAGGCCACAGCGGATGTGAGCCGCGCGCTTGCCGGGCTTGAGACGGCCGGCCTGCTGGCAAGCGAGCACGCGATCGAATACCCGATCGCAGGCGCTTGGGACGACGGCCTCCTAATCTCCGGCTACGTCGATCTCGTCGTCGCTGATCCCGATTGGCTGAGTGTGATCGATTTCAAGACTGACGCCCCACCGGCCACGGCAGTAGAGGTGACGTACCCAGAATATGCGCGCCAGGCGACAACGTACGGCCGCCTGCTCACCACTGCCGGTATCGTTGGTAACAGACGCCTGCGCTGCGGCCTGCTATTTACCGCCGACGGCGTGATCCGCTGGGTCGCCGAGTAGGCCGGGCAGCATCTTCCTCACGCCGGTGAACGCCGCGCGTAGGCGGCGACCCGATCGGCCATGGCTACCATCGCCCGCCCGCCGAAATCGATTGCACGCGGCGGCGCGCGAGACCGAGCTCTCGCGTCACCCGGCGTGCCGTGCCCTCGTAGTCCGCGGCGAGGTCCTCGAACGCCACGCGGATCGGTGTCGCGATCCATCCGTTCAGGGACGGGAACGGACGAGTGGCCCGCGTCGTCGCGTCGCTCGCGATGTACCGCGGAGGGTTCAAGCTGCCGGAGTTCACCTCGCTGGAAGAGTGGTGGGGACGCCACCGCTCGGAGTATTACGCGGCTTTCCGCTGCCTCGGCGAGACGTTCGATCGGGGTGCCGACGTCACGCCGTTCATCCGGGCGCACATGGAAGCGCAGCTCCACCAGGTCCGCGCGCTCGACCTGAGGGAGCGCGTCGAGCAGCGTATCTGGACCGTGGTGGAGGAGGCGGTGACCGCCGCCGGACTGCAGCCGCGCGTCGCCAACGCCGTCTGGGACGTCTTCTTCGGCCGCCGCGTGACGCCCCGCTACTACCGACCGCTCGCCGACGTGAGTCCTGCGACGGCGACGAACGACCTCGCCGCCGCCGTCGCGGCGGGCCTGCTCAGGCCCGAAGGACAGGCCCGATCACGCCGATACGGCGCGGGGGACACGCTGCACGCCCGGATCGGAGCGGCCCCCGGCGTGCACGTGGAGGGGACGGGGGATGCCGCCCGGTCCGGCATCATCGCCGAGCTGAGCCAGCGGGTGACGAGCCCCTGAGCAGCTGGATCCCCGGCGGCTCCCTTGTCACGGAGCGCCGGCGGCCCTACCCTCACTGCGGACGCCAGGGTCCCGCCGCCGCGGACCCGTGACGGCCGCCGCGCTCGTCGGTCGCGCGCGCTCATGATGACGCTCAATCACGGCTTCTCCGGTTACATCGTCGGCCAGGTGGTGCTGCCCCTCGTGCGACGGCGCGCGCCAGCACCGCCCGCAGCTCTCAGCGCCGCGTTCTTTCTGGGTGCCATGGCACCGGACCTGGACATCGTCACGCGGGGGCTGGCCGGACGAGCGGCGTACTTCGCCGACGCCTGGTACGGTCACCGCGGAGCGTCGCACTCGGTTCTCGGCACGCTGTTGCTCGGCCTCGCCGTCGCCGCCGTCCTCTCGGCCTGGCGAGCGGCCCGTCAGGGTGGGCGGCTCGGCTTTGCTTGGCTCGCCGGGTGTGCCTGGGCGGGAGGCCTGCTGCACATCCTGGGTGACCTCGTTACCCCTCGGAGGCCGATGCCCGTGCTGTGGCCACTCTCGGAGCGGTTCGGCGCCTTGAGCCACATCGGCTGGTTCTCGCCGTACCTGCTGTGGCTCTTCGTCGTGACGATCGCACTCGGGTGGGCGGCCCGATGGCTGCTGCCTCGCCTGACCGGGCCGCGATGGGCGAGCGCTGCCGCGTGGGCACTGTATGCGCTCGCGAGCTACCGATGGGTCCAGTACATGCTGGTCTCACGCTACGAATCCGCCGAGCAGTGGGAGGCCTACCAGGCGGCCCTGCTGCCGCAAGCGATGATCGTGCCGCTCTCTGCGGCCGTGCGCTCGGCCTGGAGTTGGCTGACGAGCTAGAGCGAGGGGCGCCGCAGGTGCCACTCCGTGGCCTGCTCGTACGCATGAGCCGCTCTCAGCACGGTGGCGTCCTCGAATGGCCGCCCCATGAGCTGAAGGCTGAGCGGCAGCCCCGCCGGGTCGAACCCGCAGGGCACGGCGACGGCGGGCACGCCGGCCAGCGCCGCCGGAGCGCTGTATGCGCGTCGCGTGAAGAACTTCCCCGCAGCGTCCTCACGGCTCTTCACTGCCGACGTGTTTTCGGCGATCGTGGGCGCCGCCCGGTGGCCGGTCGGCGCCAGCAGCAGGTCGTGGCGGCCGAGAGCGGCCAGCACGTCGCCCCGCAGCGCCGCGCGCGCTCGCGTCGCCACCTGCTGGTGCGACGCGGGTAGCAGGCTCGCGGTAAGGAGACGACGGCGCGTGCCCTGGTCGTAGTCGGCGGGGCGGCTGCGGAGCCAGCGGAGGTGGAGGCCTGCGCCTTCGCCGTCAGCGCACGCCATGAAGATGGCGCCGGCGAGCGGGAGCAGGGGAATGGAGACCTCTTCGACGACTGCGCCGAGCCGCTCGAGAACCCTGGTGGCCTCGACCATCGCGCTGCGCATCTCGGGCGCGGTGTCCGCGCCCGAGGCGAGCTCGCGCAGCAGCCCGACGCGCAGGCCGCGCACGCCGCCCGCCAGCGCCGCGCGGTAGTCGGGGACGGGGCGCCTGCTCGTCAGCGGATCGGCCGGATCGTGGCCGGCGATGGCGCCGAGCAGGACGGCGACGTCCTCGACGGTGCGGCCGAGCGGGCCGGCGGCGTCCATCGACCAGCAGAGCGGGAAGCTGCCCTTGCGCGACACGAGGCCCCACGTCGGGCGGTGGCCGACCAGGCCGCACCAGGCAGCGGGGATGCGCACCGAGCCGCCCGTGTCCTCGCCGATCGAGCCGGCGCACATCCCCGCGGCGGTCGCTGCCCCCGAGCCGGACGACGACATGCCGGGATCGTGGTCGAGGTTCCACGGATTGCGCGGCTGGCCGAAGGGCGGGCGGATGGTGCCGCCGAAGGCGAACTCGGTGAGGTTCTGCTTGCCGAGGAGGATGGCGCCCGCGCGGGTGAGCCGGGTGACGATCGTGGCGTCCTCGGTCGGGACGCGGTCCGCCAGGATCGTCGAGCCGACCGTCGTGCGCACGCCGGCGGTGTCGAACTGATCCTTCACGCCCACGGGGACGCCGTGCAGCGGGCCGAGCGCCTCGCCGCGCATGACCGCGGCCTCGGCCCGGTGGGCGGCCTCCAGCGCCGGCTCCCGGCACACCGTGATCCACGCGCGCAGGCGGCCATCGAGGCGATCGATGCGGTCGAGGTACAGCCGGACGAGCTCCACGGGGGACACCTGCTTGTCGCGCACGAGCGCGGCAAGCCTGGCGGCTCCCATGAAGGCCAGATCGTCGTCGCGCGTCGTCATGGCGTGCGCTCGGGCGCCGGCTCGAACGGGATCGCAGCGACGTTGAACGGAACGGGCTCGGCGGCGTCCAGCGGCAGCGCGCCGAGCGGCGCGAGCGCCTCGAGGAGCGCGTTCAGCCGGTGCGTGACCTCCACCAGGTCGTCGGGCGTCACGGTCAGGCCGGCGGCGCTCGCCATCGCCGCCACCTCGGCTTGCGTGAGATCGGGCATCTTCCACCTCCGGTGATCGTGCGCAACGTCCGGAATCTACCACACCAGAAACGGTGCTATGATCCCGGCATTTCAGCCGGAAATCGCGACGATGGCGCTCCTGACCGTTCGTGATCTCCGCGTGGAGTTCGACACACGCGAGGGGATCGTGTGCGCGCTCAACGGAGTCTCGTTCGAGCTCGACAAGGGGCAGGTGCTGGCACTGCTCGGCGAGTCGGGCTCCGGCAAGAGCGTGACGCTCCGCTCTGTCCTGGGACTGCTCCCGTCATCGGGTGCCCGGGTGGCTGGCGAGATCATGCTGAAGGACCAGGACGTGAACCGTCTCGGCGAGGCCGAGCGACAGGCGCTCCGGGGCCGCGTGGTCTCGATGGTGTTCCAGGAGCCCATGACGGCGCTGGACCCCGTCTACACGCTCGGCGACCAGATCGTGGAAACCCTGGTGCGGCACCGCAAGCTCGGCCGCGGCGAGGCGCGGCGCCGGGCGCGCGCGCTCCTCGATATGGTCCAGGTGCCGGCGCCCGAGCGCGTGCTCGGCAGCTACCCGCACGAGATCTCCGGTGGGATGCGCCAGCGCGCCATGCTGGCCATCGCGCTCGCCTGCGAGCCCGAGCTGCTCCTGGCCGACGAGCCGACCACCGCGCTCGACGTCACCGTGCAGGCGCAGATTCTCTGGCTCCTGCGCGATCTGCAGCGGCGGCTCGGCCTGGCGGTGATCTTCGTCACCCACGACCTCGGCGTCGCGGCCGAGATCGCCGACGACGCCGCGGTGATGTACGCGGGGCGCATCGTGGAGCAGGCGCCCATCGCCGATCTCTTCGCGCCGGCCGGCCCACCCCTACACCGAGGGCCTCATGCACGCCACCGTGCGGCGGGGCCAGAAGGGCATCCCGCTGGTGCCGATCCCGGGGGCGCCGCCCAATCTCGCCGCGCTCGCGCCGGGGTGCGCGTTCGCGCCGCGCTGCCCGCTGGTGCGCGACGAGTGCCGGCGTGTTCTCCCCGAGCTCCATCGCGTGCGCCCCGGCCACCACGCGCGCTGCATCCTCGTACCCGAGCGATTCGACGACCTAAGGAGGGCCTCATGAGACGGTTCGTCACGATGACCGCGGTGCTCCTCTCGCTCCTGGTTATGGCCGGCGGCGCCGCCGCCCAGGGCACGCTCCGAATCGGCATGACCGCAAGCGACGTTCCGTACACCGGCGGCCAGACCGACAATGGCTTCGAGGGCTTCCGGTTCGTCGGCTACCAGGTCTACGAGCCGCTGATCGCGTGGGATCTGACCCGCGGCGACCGGCTGCCGCCGCTGGTGCCGGGCCTCGCCGAGTCCTGGGAGGTGCGGAAGGACCAGCCCACGAAGTGGGTGTTCAAGCTCCGGCGAGGACGTGAAGTTTCACGACGGCAGCCCGTTCAACGCCGACGCCGTGGTCTTCAGCTTCGAATCCATCAAGAAGAAGGACGCCCCTCACTTCGACGCCTACGGGTCCGGCCAGGTCAGCTTCCGGCTCGCCTCCCTCAAGGCCATCAAGAAGATCGACGACCACACCGTCGAGTTCGAGACCGACAAGCCCACGAGCTTCGTGCCCTACCAGGTCGTGTACATGGTGATCGTGTCGCCCACGCAGTGGCAGAAGTTCAAGGACTGGCGGAAGTTCGCCGAGCAGCCGTCGGGCACCGGGCCCTTCAAGGTGACCCGGCTGGTGCCCCGCGAGCGTCTCGAGCTCGAGGCGAACAAGAGCTACTGGGACGCCAAGCGCCGGCCCAAGATCGAGAAGCTGACCCTCTTGCCGATGCCCGAGCTGACCACGCGCCTGGCGGCGCTGCGGAGCGGCCAGGTGGACTGGATCGAGGTGCCGCCGCCCGACGCGATCCCGCAGCTCAAGGCGGCGGGATTCCAGATCGCGCTGAACTCCTACCCGCACAACTGGACGCACACCCTTCGGCTCGACAAGGCGCCGTGGGACAACAAGCTCGTTCGCAAGGCGGCCAACTACGCCATCGATCGGGTCGGCATCTGCAAGAGCCTGCTGAACGATACGTGCATTCCGGCCACGGGCGTCGCCTACAAGGGCCATCCGTGGTTCGGCGATCCCAAGGAGACCTACAGTACGATCCGGCCAAGGCCAAGGCGCTGCTCAAGCAAGCGGGCTACGGTGACGGCAAGCACCCCGCCAAGGCCGTGCACCTCATCTCCACCTCGGGCTCGGGCCAGATGCTGCCGCTCGCGATGAACGAGCTCATCCAGAAGAATCTCCGCGACGTCGGCATCGACGTCGACCTCCAGCCCGTGGAGTGGAACACGCTCCTCACCCGCTGGCGCGCCGGCTTCAAGACGCCGGAGAACGAGGGGCTCAACGCCTGGAACATCTCCTGGAACTTCCTCGAGCCGTGGAGCGGCTTCGGCCGGTTCTTCCACTCGAAGTCCGTCGTGCCCGTCTCGGTCAACACGATGCCGTACATCAACCCCGAGATGGACAAGCTGATCGAGGAGGCGGAGCGGACCTTCGACGCTGAAGAACCAGGACGCCGTCCTCGCGAGGGCGCACGAGATCCTCGTCGACGACGCGCCGTGGATCTTCGTGGTCCACGACCTCAATCCGCGCGCGCTGTCGCCGAAGGTGAAGGGGTTCGTGCAGCCGCAGTAGCTGGTTCGTCGACCTCACCGCCGTGAGCGTGAGGTACGGTAAGTGTGGGCCTTCGTCGCCCGGCGCTTCCTGCTGGCCGTCCCGACCTTGCTGGGGGCGAGCGTCATCGTGTTCGCGATGGTCCACCTCGCCCCCGGCGACCCGATCGCGGCCGTCATGCCGGGGGACGCGAGCCAGGCCGAGATCGAGGCGGTCAAGCGCGCCTACGGCTTCGACGCGCCGCTGCCGGTCCAGTACATCCGCTGGCTCGGCCGGGTCGTCCTGGGCGACCTCGGCCGGTCTGTCGCCACGCGCCGGCCCGTCATCGACGACGTGCGCGATGCCCTCACGAACAGCCTCATCCTCGCCGTCGCCTCCTCGGTCGTGGCGTTCGGCCTGGGCATGGCGCTCGGGCTGGTCGCGGCCTTCCGCCAGGGGCGGGTGGTCGACAAGGTCGCGAGCGCGATCGCCATCGTGGGCGTCTCCGTGCCTCACTACTGGGCGGCGATCATCCTCATCATCGTCTTCTCGGTGCAGCTCAACTGGCTGCCGGCCATGGGCGCCGCCATCGACGGCGGCGTCCTGGAGTACCTCCGCCACATGGTCCTGCCCACCGTGGCGCTGGCGCTCATTCCGCTCGGCGTCATCACGCGCGTGGTTCGCTCGGCGGCGCTCGATATCCTGCCCAGGACTTCGTGCTGGCGCTGCGGGCGAAGGGCCTCGGGCAGCCGGACGGTCTTCGCCCACGTCGTGAAGAACGCCGCTCCCGCAGATCCTGACCGTCGTCGGGCTGCAGTTCGGCTTCCAGCTCGGCGGCTCGGTGCTGGTCGAGGCCGTCTTCTCGTGGCCCGGCACGGGGTATCTGCTGAACCTCGCCATCTTCCAGCGGGACATCCCGGTGCTCCAGGGCGTGATCCTGGTGCTCGCCGACCTTCTTCGTGCTTCTGAATCTCGCGGTCGACGTGCTGCAGTCCGTCGATCGATCCGCGGATCGTCCGTCACTGATGGCCATCGCGTCGCAGCCCGCGGCGACGTCCGGATCGCGGTCGGCGCTCCCATGTCCTACTGGCGAACGGTCGCCTGGCGACTGCGCGCGCGATCCGAGCGACCCTCGGGGCGGGCATCCTGCTGCTGGCCATCGTCCTGTCGGCGGTGCTGGCTCCCGTGCTGGCGCCGTACGACCCGACGGCCGGCTCCATCCGCCTGCGGCTGGCGCCCATCGGCGCGCCGGAGCACCTGCTCGGCACCGACGAGCAGGGGCGCGACATGCTGAGCCGGCTGCTCTACGGCGGGCGCATGACGCTGGTGGCCGGGCTGACGCCGGTGCGTCGTCGCCTTCGGGTCGGAACGGTGATGGGGTGTTGGCGCCGGCTACGCCGGGGGCCGCGCCAACACGCTGATCATGCGCACGATGGACATCTTCTACGCGTTCCCGTCGGTGCTGCTTGCCATCGCCATCTCGGGCTCCCTGGGGCCCGGCCTGTGCGAACACGCTGATCTCGCTGTCGGTCGTGTTCGTCCCGCGGGTCGTGCGGGTGGCGGAGTCCGCGACGGTGCAGGTGAAGTCGCTCGAGTTCATGGCGGCCGCCCGGGCGAGCGGGGCGGGAATGTGGCCGATCATGCGCCACCACTTGCTGCCCAACGTGCTCGGGCCGGTGCTGGTCTTCTCGAGCACCCAGGTGTCGCTGTCGATCATCCTCGCTGCCGGGCTCAGCTTTCTGGGGCTCGGGGTGACGCCACCCGACGCCGAGTGGGGCCTCATGCTCAACACGCTGCGCGGCTCCATCTACGTCAACGCCTGGGTGCCGGCGCTGCCCGGCGTCGCCATCTTCCTCACCTCGATGACCTTCAACCTTCTGTCAGACGGCCTCCGGGACGCGATGGAGGTGCGGGGCTGAAAGAGCGTCCTCACCGGCCGCGGGCTGCAGCAAGCACTTCCCCGTGCGCGGCGGGGGGCTTTCTCCTCCGAGCCCAGGCGTGGGTGCGGGCGGTGGACGACGTCTCGTTCGACGTGGAGCCGGGGAGACGCTGGGCATGGTGGGCGAGTCCGGGTGCGGCAAGTCGACGCTCGCCCGGCTGATGCTGCGCCTGATCGAGCCCGATGCGGGGTCGGTGCACGTTCTGGGCGAGGATCTTGGCTCGGCGAGCCGCCGACGCGCCTGAAGCGGCTGCGCCGGGACATGCAGCTCGTCTTCCAGGACCCGCACGCCTCGCTCAACCCCGCATGACGATCGACGACGCGGTGGCGTTCAGCCTGCTCGTGCACGGCACGTCGCGCCGGGAGGCGCGGGCGCGTGCGGGGCGCCTCCTCGAGCGCGTCGGCCTCGATCCCCGACTCTATGGACGCCGCTACCCTCACGAGCTCTCGGGAGGGCAGCGCCAGCGCGTGAACATCGCGCGTGCGCTCGTGCTCGAGCCCAAGCTCCTCGTGCTGGACGAGCCCGTGTCGGCGCTCGACAAGTCGGTGCAGGCCCAGGTCCTCAACCTGCTCCAGGATCTCAAGGCCGATCTGGCCCTCACCTACGTCTTCATCTCTCACGACCTCAACGTGATCGAGTACATCGCCGACCGCGTCCTGGTGATGTACCTCGGCCATGTCGTCGAGACCGGGAGCGCGGCGGCGCTGGCGGAGGCGCCGAAGCACCCGTACACGCGCGCGCTGTTCGCCGCCGCGCCGAGCATGGACCCGTCCCAGCGCCTCCTCGAGCCGCCGATCAGCGGCGACCCGCCGAGACCCGTCAACCCGCCGTCCGGCTGTCGCTTCCGCACGCGCTGTGCGCACGTGATGCCGCGCTGCGCCAACGCCGTCCCGCCGCTGATCCCGCTCGCCGCCGATCACCACGTCGCCTGCTACCTCTACGATGGTCTGTAAATCCTTCGTCGCGCGGCGCCCCTCGCTGGGACAATGACGCGTGCGGATCTTCGATCGGAAGTTCGGCACGGACTTCCTCGCCGGAGTTCCGCGCCAGCCCGGCGTCTATCGCATGTACGACGCGGCCGGCGGGCTGCTCTACGTCGGCAAGGCGCGTGATCTCAGACGGCGGCTGGCCCAGTACCGGACGACGCGCCGGACGAAGAAGGATCGCAAGCGTCGCGCGCTGGTGAGAGCGGCCGATCGGCTGGAGTGGCAGACCTGCACATCGGAGCTCGACGCATCGCTCACCGAGATCGGGCTGATCCAGGCGCTGCGCCCGAGGCGGAACGTTGCCGGCGCCTTTCCGTTCCTGTATCCCTTCATCGGGATCCAGCTCGACGGCGGTGACACGCGTTTCTGCCTGACCACCTCGCCGGAGGCGTTCGCCGCCTTCGAGCTGCACGGCGCGTTTCGCTCGCGCGATGTCACGCGCGAGGCCTTCTTCGCGCTCATGCGCCTGCTCCGGTTCGTCGGGCATGAGACTGCCCGGCGCTCGCGCGACCGGCTCAGCGTGCCGCGTCATTCGCACGTCCGGGTGTTCCGGCGGCTCCCGCGCGACTGGCCGGAGCTGTGGAAGGCCATGCTGCGCGGCGTCTCCCCGGCGGCGCTGGAGCAGCTGTCCCTTCGGCTGCTGGACCACGACGGAGCGTGCGCCCGCAGCGCCGTCATCCAGGCCGACCTCAGGGCGGTGGAGCGCTTCTTCGATGACGAGGCGTCGACGCTCGCCCGGGCGATCGCCGCGACCGGGTACGTGGGTTACCCCGTGTCCCAGCGGGACCGTGACGCGCTCTTCCTCCGGTACCGTCCGCTGTCAAGGCCGGTGCCTCGCTTCCCGGTGACGGTGCGGGAAGGCGCGCTGTTGCCCGGAGTCTAGATAGGTGAGCGGCCTGGAGCCATCCTCCGGGCTATCGGGAAGCTCAGCAAAGCCGATCGCGAGGACGTCGTCGCCGCGACCCTCAACAACCAGGCTCTCAATCTCCTCCGCACTCGTGCCCAATCCCCGGAATCTGCAGAACACGCGCCTGGTTTTCCGGCGACGGAGAACCCCGAAGCGGTGCTCGCCTCAGCCAGATGCCTGGGGGCGTAGGTCCCCGCGGTTGCACTCGCGGTGCCGCTCGAGCATGATCGTGGCTCTGGCGGATGGACCGCGCGCCAGATAAAGGAGTCCGCGATGACCAGAGCCGAGTTCGAGGCCGAGCTGGGTCGGGAGGGCTACGAGATCCGCGAGGGCGAGTTCAAGCCCGATCACCACCGTGCCGCGCACGCGCACGATTTCGACGCGCGCGTGCTCGTGCTGGACGGATCCGTCACCCTCGTCTTCGGTACGGACCGCGTCACGTATGGGCCGGGCGACTCCTGCGCCGTACCGGCCGGCACCATGCACGAAGAGCACACCGGAGAGACAGGTGCTCGCTATGTCTCCGGGCGTCGCTCCACGAGCGCCGCTCCACACGGAGCCTGAACCCCAACGCTGACGGCTGCTTGCGGCCGGCCCGAACGAGCAAGCAGCAAGACCAGACGGAGGTTGAGAGATGACAACCGCCGATGAGTTCAAAGCCGGGCTACGGGGTCAACTGCTATCTCCGGGCGACGAGGGCTACGACGGGGCCCGCAAGCTCTGGAATGGGATGTTCGACCGACGGCCGGCCCTCATCGCCCGCTGTGCAGGGGCAGCCGACGTCATCCGCGCCGTGAGCTTCGCCCGGGATAATCGATTGGCGGTCGCCGTGCGCGGGGGAGGCCACAGCTTCCCGGGCCACTCGGTCTGCGACGGGGGCCTCGTCATCGATCTCTCGGCCATGAAGGCCATCCGTGTCGACCCCCGAACGCGCATCGCCCGGGCACAGGCCGGGGTCAAGTGGATCGAGTTCGACCACGAGACCCAGGCTTTCGGGCTCGCCACCACCGGCGGCACCGACGGCGACACCGGCATCGCCGGCCTCACCCTCGGCGGCGGCCTCGGCTGGCTGTCCGGCAAGTACGGGTTGACCGTCGATAATCTCGTCTCGGCGGATGTGGTCACTGCCGACGGCCGGCTCTTGACGGCCAGCGCCACGGAGAACCAGGACCTCTTCTGGGGCCTGCGCGGCGGCAGCGGCAACTTCGGCGTCGTTACCTCTTTCGAGTATCAGCTCCACGCCGTCGGCCCGACGATTCTGGGAGGGATGGTGGCCTATCCCCTCGGCCGGGCCAAGGAGGTGCTCCGCTTCTATCGACAGTTCGCCAAGGCCGCCCCCGACGACGTGACCACCTACGCAGGGTTCGTCACTCCTCCCGGTGGCGAGACCGTGGCTGCCCTGTTCTGCTGCTACTGTGGGCCCCTGGACAAAGGCGAGGAGGTCATCCGCCCTCTCAGGTCCCTGGGATCGCCAGTGCAAGACCTGCTGGGCCCGATGCCGTACGTGGCCCAGCAACGTCTGTTTGATGGCGCATTTCCCGCCGGCTCCTACTATTACGCCAAGGCCGGCTCGTTAGCCGATCTCACCGACGAAGCCATCGAGGTCTTCGCCGAGTACGTGGCAACCAAGCCCTCCCCGCTGTCGGGGGTGCTTGTTCAGACGGTGTGTGGTGCGGCCAGCCGTGTGGCTTCCGACGCGACGGCCTTCCCCCATCGCCGATTGCCGTACGCGCCCGTCATCGTTTCACAATGGCTCGACGCCGCGACTTCCGAGAAGAACATCGGCTGGGCCCGCGACTTCTGGAAGGCACTGGACCCGCTCGCCGGGGGTGGCGTCTACGTGAACGACCTGAGCCACGACGACGCCGACCGCGTGCGCACGGCGTACGGGGCGAACTACGAGCGCCTCGCGGCCCTGAAGAAGGCGTACGACCCCGACAACCTCTTCCGCTTGAACCCGAACATCACGCCGGCGGGGTGAGCGAGTCGGGGCCGCCGGCTTCCTTCCGAGCCGCATATAGACCCCACACACCCGGCACGCCCTTGAGCTCGTGCGAGCCGCGGTCGGCGAAGGTCAGGCCCGATCCGACCATGAGGTCCCGGACGGTCTGGGAGACGAGCACCTCCGAGGGAAGGGCCAGGGCCGCCACGCGAGCGCCGATGTTGACGGCGAGCCCTCCGATCTTGTCCCCCACTCGCTCCACCTCGCCGGTATGCAGCCCGGCGCGCACCTCGATCCCGAGCGGCCGGATGGCATCGGTGATCGCCATGGCACAGCGGACGGCGCGGGCCGGTCCGTCGAACGAGGCGAAAAAGCCGTCGCCCGCCGTATCAATCTCGATCCCCCGATAGCGGGCGAGCAGCCCTCGCACCGTCGCGTGGTGCTGCAGCACCATGTCGCGCCAGCGGCGGTCGCCGAGCTCGGCGGCGCGCCGCGTCGACTCGACGATGTCGGTGAAGAGGATGGTCGCCAGAATGCGGTCGAACGACGCCTCCTCCTCGCCGATCTCGGTGAGGAATCGTCGCACCTCGGCAACGATCGCCTCGCCCCGCGCGTACCAGTGGAAGTGCGACCCGCCGCGGCTCGAATGCTCGACGACGCGGGCGCCCGGGATCTTGCGGGCCACGAAGTGCCCGGTGTCGGGGAGCACCTCGTAGAAACGATCGCTGTCGACGAGCACGAGCGTCGGGACCTGGATCGTGGGAAGTACGGCGCTGATGTCCGTGTGCAGGTACCTGGTTAGCTCGGCCGCGAGCCCACCGGGCGTGACCGAGCCCCGGGCGTAGCGGGCGAACCACTCGCGCTCCGGCCCGGCGGGAGCGTCCCACCAGTCCAGCGTGCCCCAGGTGTCGCGAATGGCCTGGATCTGCTCCTGCCAGCGCGCCCGCGAAGGCATCCAGGGCGTCTCCTCGGTCGGGAGGTAGGTGACCTGAGGGTCGATGAGGATGAGTGATCTCGTGCGCTCGGGATACGTGGCCGCGAAGAGCGAAGCCACGATCGCCGACTCGTACGTCGCCACGATCGAGGCGCGCTCCGATCGCGCCGCCTTGAGCACGGCGAGGACATCGTCCGTGAGGGTGTCGACGTCCGGCACGTACCCGGGCGTGAACCGCTCGGAGCAGCCCCAGCCGCGGCGGTCGGTCACGATGAGACGGGCGTGGCCGGCCAGACCACGTAAGAAGCGGGAGAGTGAGGGACTCTCCCAGTTCACGTCAACGTTGGAGCAGTAGCCCTGGAGATAGACGAGGTCGGTCGGACCGCCTCCGCAGACCTGGTAGGCGAGCGAGACGTCGCCGTTCCATGCGAAGTGCGTATCGGGCCGGTCCATGCCCTATAGTCGTGCAGCGGCCACGCCGCCGCAACCGGGTCCTGCGAGGGGGAGTTTCACGACCGTACCCCACGAGGCTCGCGTGTTTACCCTGCTGCGGCGGCCCGCCGCGGCCGCGCCCGCAGTCGGCGCTACGGCCGGATGTTCTGGTTGAGACGGAACAGGTTCGTCGGGTCGTATGTCCGCTTGAGCGTGCGCAGCCGTTCGTACTTCGCATCCCCGTAGGCGGCCCGCACCCGATCCTCTCCCTCCTCGCCCAGGAAGTTCACGTAGACACGGCCCGTCGAATACGGGCGGACCGCCTCCCAGAAGTTCCGGGTCCACGCCATGCACGCCGGCACCCGGCCGGGGTCGGACCAGACGGCGTCGACGTTCACCGCATGTCCGGCCCGCCGGTCCTCGAACGCCGAACCCTCGGGATCCTCTCTCGCGACGGCGCCGCCGAGGTGGAAGATGATCGTGTAGGACTCCGGCGTGGCGGCGCGCCAGGCGTGCTCGGCCAGCGTCGCGATCAGGGGGTCGGTGAGCGCCGCCACGTACTCCGACTTCCAGTAGTACCCGAGCCCATGCGGCACCCCGGGGTCGAGCAGCGCCTGGTGCCCGACGTACGGCGTCGGGCGGATCGTGTCGGCCAGCGGTGAGCCGATCCGCCGCAGTCCAGCGATCGCGTGTTCGCCCTCGTCGACAGAGCCGGCGTAGCACACTCCGATGATCACGACGGGCTGCCCGTGGACCGACGCCGGCAGGAAGGGGGCGGCTGGGGCCGTCGTCAGCACGACAATGGTCATCAGCTCGTCGGGCGCCGTCGCCACGAACTCCCGGTAGGAGGCGAGAACCTCGCGCGCCCTGGCGGCAGGGTGGAGGATCACGCCGGCCAGGACGGTCGGGCCGACCGAATGCAGGCGATACTCGAACGACGTCACCACGCCGAAGTTGCCGCCGCCGCCGCGGAGACCCCAGAAGAGGTCGGCGTGCTCGTCGGCGCTGGCACGCAGAAACTCGCCGTCAGCGGTCACCACGTCGGCCGAGAGCAGGTTGTCGATGGTGAGCCCGTACCGGCGCATCAGCCAGCCCAAGCCCCCGCCGAGGGTGAGACCTCCGATCCCGGTGTGCGTCACGATGCCGCCCGGAGTGGCGAGGCCGAAGGCCTGGGTCTCACGGTCGACCTCTCCCCAGAGCAGTCCCGGCTGCGCGCGGGCGGTCCGCGTGACGGGATCGACCCAGAGGCCCTTCATCGGGGACAGATCGATGACGACTCCGCCATCGCATGTCGCCGTGCCGGCCACGTTGTGGCCTCCACCGCGCACGGCGACTACGAGCTGCCGCTCGCGGGCGAACCGCACGGCGGCCCGGACGTCGGCGACGCCGGTGCAGCGCGCGACGAGCAGGGGGCGGCGGTCGATGGCACCATTCCAGACTCGGCGGGCGGCCTCGTACGGCGGATCGCCTGCGCGGATCAGCTCGCCGCGGAACTGTCGCGCGAGGTCGGCGAGGGCGGTGTCGTCCAGCACCGGGGCGTTGCGGTGGTCGGCGTCGAGCATGAGCGGGGTAGCCATGAAGCACCTCCTTACCGGCGCAGGATGGCCCTGGCCGCCCATCCCCGGAATACCAGAAAATGGAGTTGCGGCGGACGGCGCGGCTCACTACGCTCGGCTCCCATGAAGGGTTATGGGCAGTTCTGCCCGGTCGCCAAGGCGGCCGAGATTGTCGCGGAGCGGTGGACCCCGCTCGTGCTCCGGGAACTGCTCTGCGGCAGCCGCCGATTCAGCGACCTCCACCGCGGGGTCCCGCTCATGTCGCCCACGCTTCTCGCCCAGCGCCTGGAACAGCTCGAAGACGCCGGGATCGTCCGGAGCGTGCCGCGGCCACACGGCCGGGGGCGCGAGTATGAGCTCACCGCGGCTGGGGAGGAGCTGCGGTCATTGATCGACCGGTTCGGCGAGTGGGGTCAGCGGTGGGCCCGTGCGCAGATCGACCGTGACGACCTGGACGCGGGGCTGCTCATGTGGGACATCCACCGCCGTGTCGACGTGGACGCGCTGCCGCGGGAACGGGTCGTCGTCCGCATCGACTTTCGCGGCGCGCCGCCCACGATGCGGTGCCCGCGGACGTGGTGGCTCCTGCTCGCCCGGTCGGAGGTCGATCTCTGTCTGAAGGACCCCGGCTTTCCGGTCGACGTCGTCGTGACTGCGGACCTGAAGACGCTCACCCGGGTCTGGATGGGCGACGTCCCCATGACCGCGGCGCTCCATGCCGGCTCGATCCGGCTCGAAGGGCCGCCGTCCCTCGTCCGCGCCTTCCCGACCTGGCTCCGGCTGAGCAGCTTTGCTCGCGTCGAGCGGGTCGCCACGCCGGCTGCCACGCGGTAAAGCCTGTCGGAGATCGCCGCGGTCAATCGCCAGTTCGCGGACGCCGCCCGCAAGGGAGATCTGGACCGACTCGCCTCGCTCTACACCACCGACGCCATCGCGCTTCCGCCTGACGGGCCGGTGGTGAAGGGCCGGGAGGCGATCAAGCAGATGTGGGGGACGGCGGCGCAGCAGATGGGGCTCAAGGACGTCCGGCTCCAGACGGTCGACTTAGAGCAGGCCGGCGACACCGGCTACGAGGTCGGCGAGGCCACGCTGGCGCTCGCCGCCGGTACGGCCGTCGTGAAGTTCGTCGTCGTGTGGAGAAGACCGACGGCGCGGGAAGGCACACTGCTGCCCAGCGTCTAGGTAGGTGAGTGGGATCTGGAGCCTGCCGAGGGGCGTTCGGGATGATCCACCGCCTGCTCGAGCGCTGTGAGCGCTCAACAACGATTGGAGGGTGACACCGTGGACTTCGTCAGGGAACTTGGTGCCTTCATGCTCGAGCGCAAGAAGTTCTGGCTGCTGCCGATCGTAGGGGTCTTGGGGTTGTTCAGTGGGCTGATCGTCTTCACCCAAGGATCGGCAGTCGCGCCATTCATCTACATGTTGTGGTAGCGGCTACGCTCCAACGCCTGCTCCACGACCGCCGCCCTGCGCCGCGGCGTGGCGCAGGCAGCCGGGGCAAACGGCCGTCAATTCGGGTAGTCTCGACGCTCCGTCTCTGAGGCGTCAGCCCATTTGCTTCGGTCGGGAAGGACTGGCGCTGCCAGGCGTCTTGGTGAGTGGAGGCATGCGCTTGAGATTGCGCCCGGTGATGCCCGGGGAGCTGCGTGGCCTGCTCGAGCGCTGTCGGTCGGAGGAACCCCGGGCGTGGGAGCTGTTCACCGACTGGATACACAGCCGGGCGGGTGCCATCCTCCGGGCCATCGGGAAGCTCAGCAAGGCCGATCGTGAAGACGTCGTCGCCTCGACCCTCAACCAGCTCTTTCGCGTCGTTCGACACGATGGGATCAGCGGCAGCAGCAACGCAGAGATCCATGCCTACGTCCGCGCGACGATCCGCAACCAGGCTCTCAATCTCCTCCGCACACGCGCCCAATCCCCAGAATCTGCGGAACACGCCGCCTGGTATTCCTGGGGTGCACCCCTAAAGTGAGACACAGAAACTAAGGAAAGTCCTCGTTAAGTGCAGCTCACGGCATGCTCTCTCCGCCGGGTTACGCGGACTGGCAGTAGCGTCGCTTCAAAGTCCGCTGGCGCTAGATAGCTCAGGGCCGAGTGCAGTCGCTGCCGATTGTAGACGCCGCCTTCGCCCTTCACCCATTCCTCGCCCGGGGGTGGAGCACGTCGATCGCGTAGCGGACGTCGAGCGGCTCGCCCTGCCAGCCCGGCGTGATCGTGTGCGCGTTGAGCTCCAGCCCCTCGGCCTCGCTCCAGCCTCGGATGCGGTCGACGGGGTTGTCTGGGACCGGCCGCTGCGGCGCGATGGGCAGGATCTCATACCCCTGCGGATGCCGGAACGTCAGCCCGCCGTCCGGCTGCCGGTCGACCTGGTAGCCTTCCTCGTGCACCGCGCGATGGTGCCGGCGGCACAGCAGGGCGAGGTTGGCCAGTGTGGTGGGCCCGCCGTGTGCCCAGTGACGGATGTGGTGACCCTGAACGAACCGGCCGTGGCAGCCCGGGAAGCGACAGTGCCGGTCGCGGTGCAGCAGCGCCCGGCGGAGGGCCGGCGGGATCGTCCGGGTGCGGGCGCCGACCTCCAGCAGGTTCCCCTCGGTGTCGTGGCGCATGATCACCCGGCTGGCGTCGCAGGCCAGGCGCTGCGACGTTTCCGCGGAAACGCGGGCGCCGTCCTCCAGGACAGACTGGCCGGAGCTGTCCGCGTCGGCCAGCACCGGGGCGTCCACGTGGACGACGACCTGGTAGCGCTCGCCCGGGGCGCCAGGATCCATGCCGTGGTGGAGGGCCGTCTCGGCCAGGAGGGCCAGCGCGTCGGCTTGTTGCTGCTCCGCGGAAACGTCGGCCGCGCCCGAGTCGCGGGTGCGCTGGTACAGGGCGTCGCGGGCGGCGTCCAGCGCCTTGATGAGTAGAGCGCCGACCTCGGGGGCCAGGCGGCCCCGGACGACCACGGACCCGTCGTCGGTGCAATGCACGTGCAGGGCGCGGCGCTTGTGTTGCGACGCCGCGTCCTCGCGCTCGGCCTTGCGGTCCATCCAGCGCCAGCCGCGGACGAGGCGCTCGACGTGCTGCGCGGTGCCGGCGCGGGCGAACTTCAGCAGGCGCTCCTCCGTCTCCGGCGTGGCGACGCGGGTGAGGGCGCGAACCTTGGCGTAGGAGAGCTCGCCGCGGGCCAGCGCCCGCGCGAGGCGTGGCAGGCCCGGCAGCGCACGGGCGACGCGGACCTTCTCGCGGGCGGCGCCGAGGTCGAGGCCGGTCCGCCACGAGAGCCACTCGGCGCAGGAGCGGAAGCCGCTGTCCCACCCGCCCTCGGCATCGAACCGTCCGATGAGGTCGAGCAGGCGGGCGGTGGCGGCGCTCAGATGCGCTGACAGTTCCGCAATCTCGTCGCCGATGCGCTGAACGGCGCTGTCGTCCATGATCGAGTCCCCCTGTGATGGGGCGACTCTAACCCCGGGTTTCCGGAGCGTCCGTGAGACCCGTGGAGGCGAGCCAGGAGCCGAACGCCTGATTTTCTCGGCAACGATCCCGAACGGGCCACGATGAGGCCGAGAGACCCGCAGGGACGGCGATTCGATGGCGCCCGGGCCGGACGACGGCGTGTGCCCGGAAAGCTGTCAAGTGTGGACTTTTGCTGACATGGGCCAGGCGCGCTAGCGATCTTGACGCCCAGCGGGTACTGGCGTAGCTTCCTGTCACTTCTCGACAGAACGTCGAGACCTTCGGGAAGGGTGTCGTCATGCACCTGGCGCGGGTCTCCGGTCTACGGGTGCGCACAACCCCTGACAACAGGGGGGGACCGTGAAGACGTTCGACTGGGTCGAATTCCTCCGGCACGACTCCTTCATCTCCGCGCAGGACGAGAAGACTCGCCGGTGGCTCGTCACCGACGAGGCTTCGCGCGAGCACACGTACGAGCCCGGGGCGGTGATCCTCAGAGAGGGCGAGGTCGGCGATTCGATCTTCGTGATCGGGTCCGGGTCGGCCGAAGCGCTGCTGTCCATCAACGGCGATCCAGCGATTCCGCTGGCGATCATGCGGCGCGGCGAGACGTTCGGGGAGATGGGCTTCTTCGAGCGCCGGCCGCGCTCCGCCACCGTCCGGGCGCGCGATGCGTGCGTGGTCCTGGAGGTCAGGGGTGAGGCGCTCCGCAGGCTCGCCGACGCCCATCCTGAGATCGGCTACCGGCTCCTCCTGCAGGTCGCCGAGCGACTGCGCAGCAAGAACGAACAGATCCTGACCCTCCATCTCAAAAGCGTGGAGGCGGCGAATCGAGCCAAGGACGAGTTCGTCGCGATGCTCGGCCACGAGCTGCGCAATCCCCTCGGCGCGATCACCACGGCGATTCACGTACTGGACACTCGGGCCGACCCCCACGACAGCACTGCCCCCCTGCGGGGGATCATCGTCCGCCAGACACGACACCTGACGCGCCTGGTCGAGGATCTGCTGGACGTCTCGAAGCTCGTATCCGGCAAGATCGTCCTCACCACGCAGCCGGAACATCTCCGGGACGTGGTCATGCGGGCGCTCGCGTCGTTCCACGAGGCCGGCAAGGCGAGCCAGCACGTCATCTCCGTGACCGGCGCCGGGGTCCAGGTGCAGGCCGATGCGACTCGCCTGCAGCAGGTGGTCGCGAACCTTCTCGATAACGCCCTGAAGTACACCCCATCCCAGGGTCGCGTGGACATCACGGTGGCACCCGACGGGCCCGACGCCGTGCTCACCGTGCGGGACACCGGGGTCGGCATCCGGCCCGAGGTCCTCCCACTGATCTTCGATCTCTTTGTCCAGGGCAGTGACACCATGGCCCGCTCGGACGGGGGCCTCGGTCTCGGCCTCACGATCGTCAAGCGGCTCGTGACCCTCCACGGCGGTACGGTGTCGGCATCGAGCCCGGGCCCGAACCGCGGCAGCGAGTTCGTCGTGCGGCTGCCCCGGCTCGCGGGCGAGCCTCAGGAGACGCAACCGATCCCGGCCCAGGAGGCCGCGTCCCGTGCACGCGACATCCTGGTCATCGAGGACAACCCCGACTTCCGCGAGGGGCTGCGTTCACTGCTTCAGTCGTGGGGCCACCGGGTCGAAGAAGCATCGACCGGAGCGGAGGGGCTCGACGTCGCTCGGCGCCGGGGCCCGGAGATCGTCCTCATCGACCTGGGCCTTCCCGGCATCGACGGCTACGCGGTGGCGCGGGCCCTGCGCTCGGCACCGGGAGGCGAGGGGCTCCTGCTCATTGCCATCACCGGGTATGGGCGCCCCAGCGACCGGCAGCGGGCGCAGGAAGCCGGATTCGACGTGCACCTGACGAAGCCGGTAAGCCCCCCGGAGCTTGCCGCGCTCCTCGTCTCGAAGCGTTCCGTCAGCCCTTGAGCCCGCCAGCCCCCCACCCGGCGATCAGATACCGCTGGACCGCGACGAAGAACACCAGCGCCGGAATCGTCACCATGACGCCGGCCGCCATGATCAGCCCCCAGTCGACGACGGCCATGTGGAAGAACTCGTTGATCCCGATGGCCAGCGTCTTGAGGTCATCCTTGCCGATCAGCACGAGGGCGAAGAGGAAGTCGTTCCAGGCGACGATGAAGGTGAAGATCGCGGTGGCGATGATGCCGGGCAGGGCCAGCGGCATGACCACGTAGGCCAGGGCCTGGGCGCGGTTGGCGCCGTCGATCAGGGCGGCGTGCTCGAGCTCGACGGGGATGGACTGGAAGAACGCCCGCAGGATCCACAGCGCGTAGGGCAGCGCGAACGAGATGTAGGTGAGGGCCAGGCCCATCAGCGAGTTGGTGAGGCCGAACTGGCGGGCCACCAGGAACAGCGGCACCAGCATGATGATGGGCGGGAACATGTAGGCCAGCAGGGTCAGGCGCGCCACCATCGTGCGGCCGCGGAAGGCGTAGCGGGTGAGGCTGTAGGCGCCGATCACGCCGGCCACGAGGACGATGAGCGTCGTGATGGCTGACACGATGATGGTGTTCTGGAAGTAGACCCAGAAGTTGGTCTCGTAGAAGAGCTTGCGGTAGGCCCGCAGCTCCCACTCGTGCGGCCAGAAGGTGGGAGGCGAGGCCAGCAGCTCGTGGCTGACCTTGAAGGACGACACCAGCATCCAGTAGAGCGGGAACGCGCAGAAGACGAAGAGCCCGATGCGCAGGGCCCATGCGGCCGCCTTGGAGACCGGCCGCCGTCGGCTACGCATCGGTGGCGTCCTCTGACGGAGGGAACGCGACGAAGTAGATCGTCACCGCCATGAGGAGCAGCGCGAGCATCACGTTGGACAGCGCCGCCCCCATGCCCGCCTGGTAGTACGTGAACGAGCGCTGGTAGGTGAAGACCGGTAGCGTCCGGATCGCCTCGCCGGCGCCGCCGCCGAAGCCCAGCAGCCACGGCACGTCGAACTTGGTGAACATCCAGATGCCGCGCAACAGAAGGACGATCAGGAGCACGTTGCGGAGCTGGGGCAGGGTGACGTGGAAGAACTGCCGGATGGCCGAGGCGCCGTCCACCCGCGCGGCGTCGTACAGCTCCGGCGAGATCGTCTGCAGGCGCGCCAGCACGTTGACGAGCACGAACGGAAAGAACGTCCACACCGACAGGATGATGAGCACCCACATGATCGTGGTGTGGGTGAGCCAGGCTTCGGGCATGCCCGGGATGCTCAGCGTGCTCAGCACGTAGGGGATCACGCCGTAGAGGTCGTTCATCAGCCACCGCCAGACGAACACGGCGATGACCGTCGGGATCATGTACGGGAACAGCGCCACGCCCCGCAGGAAGTCGCAGCCCGCGAAGCGCTGGTGCAGGATCAGCGCCCCGGCGACGCCGGCCACGATCTGTAACGCCGTGCTGCCCACGGCGTAGACGGTGGCCAGCCAGGCGCTGCGCCAGAAGTCGGGGTCGGCCAGGATCTGCGTGTAGTTGCCCAGGCCCACCCACGTGGCGGTGAGCCGGAGCGAGTGCTTCGCGAAGAAGCCCAGCCACAGGTTGTAGCCCACCGGGAAGATCGTGAACGCGAGGATCAGCGCCGCCGACGGCAGCAGCAGCCCCATGCCGATCCAGGCCTCGCGCCGGTGCCGCGAGCCGCGCCCCGGGGTGCGCTCGGAGGGGACCGCGAGCGTCTCCGCGCGAACACTCACTTCGCCTTGCCGATGATGTCCCGGACGATCTTGTCGCTGGCTTCCTTGGCGGCGGCCTTCGGGTCCTTGCCCTTCTCGACCACGGCCATGACCATGTCGGCCAGGATGGGCGCCGCCGCGACGTCGCCGATCCAGGGAACCAGCATGTCATCAGGATTGCAGACGAGGAGCGGATGCGCGCGACCCATCTCCACCCACTTGAGCTGGGCGTCGAGCCAGGGCTTCCAGCGCTTGCGCTCGGGGTGGTTCAGGTAGCTCGAGTCCTGGAAGTCGGACTTGTAGATGGACAGGATGTGCACGGGGACCGAGTCGCAGTGCTTCCGGTAGTTCTCGGGCTTGAAGAAGAACTTGAGGAACTCGCGGGCCGCCGCCTTCTCGTCGGCGGGCGCGTCGGCGTAGATCACCCACGGCTCGTTGTCGAACTGCGTGAGGGGCGCCTTGCCCAGCGGTCCGGTGGTCTTTGGCCAGACCTGGAAGACGTCCGGGTTGCGCTTGTCGGGCGGCGCGTACTGGTCGATGTAGCCCGCGGTCCGGCCCCACATGTACACCGAGGCGGTCTTGCCGGTGGCCCAGGCCGACAGCGTCTCTAGATAATCGTGCGAGGCCCAGCCCGGCGGCAGGTACGGCTTGAGCTTCTTCCAGAACTCCAGCATCCCGAGCACCTGGGGGCTCTCGAGGGCGGGCTGGCCCTTGGCGTCGAAGAGGCTGCCGCCGTTGGCACCGGTCAGCATGTAGACGTCCTCGTTCACGAAGAACGGGATGCCGGCCATCGCCAGCCCGTAGTGCTGCGGCGCCTTGTTCAGCTTGGGCAGGTCGCGGAGCCAGTCGTCCCACGTCTTCCAGCTCTGCGGTTCGACGCCGGCCGCCTTCGCGTAGTCGCCGCGGCCGCCGAGGATCTCCGCACCCCACGCGTGCGTGATGCCCCAGTACTTGCCGTCCGGGTACTTGAGCCAGCGGAGCACGGACGGGAAGATCTTGTCCTCGCCGATCGCCTTGATGATGTCATCGACCGGCTCGATGAGCCCCTTGGCCCTGAACGAGGTCACCACGTACGTCTGCGTGTGGGAGGCGGCCGGCGGGCTCTTGGCCGCCATCGCGGCCTGGAGCTTGCGGTCCATGTCGCCCCAGCCCATGCCCTCGGCGCGGATCTCGATGTCCTTGTGCAGCTTGTGGAAATCGTCGACGATCGACTTCATCGCCGCCCGGGTCGCCGCGTTGGGCTCGGTATCCCACATCGTGACGACGACCTTCTTCTGCGCCCCGGCCGGCTTCACGCCGCCGACCAGCGAGGCCGCCGTCGCCCCCGCCGCCGTCGCGCCCAGCCGCGCCAGGAACTGGCGCCGGTCCAGAGCCCCTTCCTTCCGCTCCGCGACCAGCCGTCGGAGATCCGCATTGCTGTCCCAACGCATGATGTTCCTCCTCATCACGACCCCGTCCGGGGCCGCTCAGTCCGGCTCGTCGCCCGCGACCGCGCGATTGTCCCACAACAGGGGGTCGTGCGGTCGGCGGACGGCGGCGGGCTTACGGGAGGAAGATCCGGACGAAGTGGTCGTCGGTGACCTCGCCTTGGGCTCCAACCGTGAAGTTGGAGGTGATCAATCCCTGGGCGCCCTTGAACTGCCCCTGGCCGTCCGTGATCTCCCAGATCACGGCACCGCGCTGCTGGCCGGGCAGGGGGCTCGGGCCGAGCAACCCGCGGCCGACGGTCTTGAAGGAGATCTTACCGGCCCGGCCGTACGAGATGGTGCCGGACTCGAGAAACGCCCCGTCGCCGACGATCTCGACCTCCGACTCGAAGGTCGCCTGCTCACCGCCGGCCGGCTCGATCCCGGCCTGGATCCCGTCCGGCTTGAGCGTGCTCCGAATCGTTTGCCCATTGGCCGAGGTCTGGGCTCGCAGTCGATTCTGCGACCCGGGGACCGGGGCCGCGGTGCCCTTGAACTCGAGGGCGAACACGAGCTCTCTCATGGCGCTGTCCTCCAACGGGATGGTCGTCCCACCCGCGGCCCACGTCAACTGCGCGTCCCTTACTCGATGGCAACGCCTTTGCCCTGGACTCGAGGTGACGGGAACTTCCAGCTGAATACTCTCCCGTCCGCGTCGTCTGACGACGTGAGAGCCAGACCACGACGGACCCCGGCACGTCCGGGAGCCGCGTACTTTCTTCAACGGCGGCGTACACGACCTGGACGGAGAGTCATGATCGGGGCAAGGCGTGTCGTGCTGCTCGGCTCTCTCCTCCTGCTCACGCTGGTCGCCACCAATGCTCACGCGTTCGACCTCGACGACGTGGCCGCCCGGGCGGCGAAGCTCGCCGCGTCCCCGTACCAGAAGCCCGGTGCGACCTTGCCCAAAGCCATCAAGGCGCTCGACTACGACCAGTTCCGTGACATCCGCTTCCGTCCCGAGCGGGCGCCGTGGCAGGGCGCTAAGCTGCCGTTCGAGATCATGTTCTTCCATCGCGGCTGGTTCTACGAGCACCCGGTCACCGTCCACGAGATCACTGAAGAGGGTGTGCGGAACATCGCCTTCGATGCCGGGGCCTTCGACTACGGCCGCAACAAGATCAACCGCAAGGAGCTGCGGGGGCTGGGGTTCGCCGGCTTCCGGGTGCACTTCCCGGTCAACACCCCGAGCTACAAGGACGAGGCGCTGGTTTTCCTGGGAGCAAGCTACTTCCGGGGGCTCGGCCGGGGCCAGCGGTTTGGGCTGTCCGCGCGCGGGCTGGCCATCGACACCGCCGAGGCCGCCGGCGAGGAGTTCCCGCGGTTCGTGGAGTTCTGGATCGAGCGGCCGCAGCCGGCGGCAAAGGAGCTCATCATCTACGCGCTGCTGGACTCGCCGCGGGCGACCGGCGCCTACCGCTTTGTGCTCAAGCCGGGCGTGACGACGGCGCTCGACGTCGACTCGCGGCTGTTCCTGCGCAAGAACGTGGCGAAGCTGGGGCTGGCACCGCTGACCAGCATGTTCTACTTCGGCCCCAACCAGCGGCCCGGTCGCGACGACTACCGGCCGCGGGTCCACGACTCCGAGGGCCTGTCCGTCCGGGAGGCGGGGGACCGGTGGACCTGGCGCCCGCTGGTCAATCCGAAGCGGCTGCTGGTGACGTCGTTCGCGCTGACCGACCCGGCCGGGTTTGGCCTGATGCAGCGGGAGCGGGCGTTCGGCCAGTACCAGGACCTGGAGGCGCGGTACGACCTGAGGCCCTCGGCGTGGGTCGAGCCGAAGGGGTCGTGGGGACCGGGCCGCGTGGAGCTGGTGCAGATTCCGGTGCCCGACGAGACCAACGACAACGTCGTCGCGTACTGGGTCCCGGACGGGCAGCCCAAACCCGGCGAGGCCTTCGCCTACGGTTATCGCGTACTGTGGCAGAAGGAGCGGGAGACGCGGCCGCCGTTCGGGTGGGTCGGCGAGACACGCCGTGGTCGCGGCTACACGAAGAACGACGACGGCAGCATCGAGCTCCACGTCGATTTCGAGGGGCCCACCCTCAGCCAGATGGCGTGGAGCACCATCATCGATACGACGTCGTGGACCGACGCCAATGCCGAGGTGCTGGAACGGCGCACGCAACGTAACGGGATCACCGGGGGATGGCGGTTCATGGTGCGATTCCGCCGTCTCGACCGTGCCAAACCAGTGGAGCTGCGGGCGCATCTGCACCGCGGCAATGAGGTCCTGTCAGAGACGTGGAGCTACATACTTCCTCCGGACTAGCAACGCCCCCCGTTCGACGGACGCCCATGGCATCCGAGGGATGGCAGGGTCCGGTCACGAGCCACGGCCAGGCGCGGCCGGCGGATGGTTGGAGGCTCCGGCTGACGGCGGTGCTCCGCCGGACGCTCCTCACGGTGCTGGTGCTGGCCCAGACCGGCGGGTTCGCCTACGGCATGGTGACGAGCGTCTTGCCGTACCACGGGCAGCAGCCGCTGGAGCTGGCGATCCTCAGCCTCTCCGCCATCCTGTTCGCCTGGGTCTCGCTCGGATTCTGGACGGCGGTCACCGGCTTCGTGCTGCTGTGTTGCGGTCGCGATCGTCACGCCATCACGCGGTCCGTCTCGTCGGCAACCGCCCTGGCGGCCGACGCCCGCACCGCGGTCATCATGCCGATCTGCAACGAGAACGTGGCGCGGGTCTTCGCGGGGCTGCGCGCCACCTACGAGTCGGTCGCCCGGGCCGGCACCCTCCGGCACTTCGACTTCTTCATCCTCAGTGACAGCAGCGAGCCCGACACGCTGGCGGCCGAGCGGCACGCCTGGCGCGACCTGTGTGAGAGCGTCGAGGGCTTCGGCCGCATCTTCTATCGATGGCGGCAGCACCGCATCAAGCGCAAGAGCGGCAACGTGGCCGACTTCTGCCGGCGCTGGGGCAGCCAGTACCGCTACATGGTCGTCCTGGACGCTGACAGCGTCATGACCGGCGAGTGCCTGACGACGCTGATGCGGCTGATGGAGGCCAACCCGACCACCGGCATCATCCAGACCGCACCCCGCGGCGCCGGGCGCGACACGCCCTACGCGCGGGTGCAGCAGTTCGCGACCCAGGTCTATGGCCCGCTGTTCACCGCCGGCCTGCACTTCTGGCAGCTCGGCGAGTCGTACTACTGGGGCCACAACGCGATCATCCGCATCGCGCCGTTCATCCGTCACTGCGCGCTGGGTCGGCTGTCCGGGCGGGGCCCCTTTGCGGGCGAGATCCTGTCCCACGACTTCGTGGAGGCGGCCCTGATGCGCCGGGCCGGCTGGAAGGTGTGGATGGCCTACGACCTGCCCGGCAGCTACGAGGAGATGCCGCCGAACCTGCTCGACGAGCTGAAGCGGGATCGCCGGTGGTGCCGGGGCAACCTCATCAACTCGCGGATGTTCCTGTGGGCCGGCCTGCACCCGGCCCATCGCGCCGTCTTCATGACGGGAGTCATGGCCTACGTCTCGGCCCCGCTGTGGCTGCTCTCGCTGGCGCTGTCGAGCACGTTCGCCATTCTCCAGACCGTGGTCGGCCCGCAGTACTTCGTGGAACCGCGCCAGCTCTTTCCGATCTGGCCCGAGTGGGACGCGCGCGCCACCCTCATGTTCGCGATCGCGACGCTCGGTGTCCTCTTCGTACCGAAGATCCTCGGCGCCATCCTCGTCCTGGCGCGCGGCGCCGATCGATTTGGCGGCGCGACGGGCGTCGCGCTCAGCGTGCTGATGGAGCTGATCCTCTCCTCGGCCCTGGCGCCCGTGCGCATGCTGTTCCACACCAAGTTCGTGCTGGCCGCACTGATGAATGTCGAGCTTCACTGGAAGAGCCCGCCGCGAGAGGACGCTGCGACGACGTGGCGCGAGGCCGCCCGCCGCCATGGGCCGCACACGCTGCTCGGGCTCGGCTGGGGCGTGGTCGTGTACTGGCTGGCGCCCTCGTACATCTGGTGGCTGACGCCCGTGATCGGGGCGCTCGCGCTGGCCATGCCGATCTCCGTCTACTCGAGCCGGGCCTCGCTCGGACGGGCGCTCCGCCGGGCGGGGATGTTCGTGATTCCCGAGGAGTCGGATCCGCCGCAGGAGCTGCGGACCGTGCGTGCCCACGCCGAGGGCACCGGCAAGGCGTCGGGGTTCGTGGATGCGGTGGTAGATCCGCATCTCAACGCGATCGCCTGTGCTGCCGTGCCGCGGCAGGGCCGCCCCTTCGAGCGTGTGCGCGCCCGTCGGGCCCGTGCGATCGCCACGGCCATGGAGGGGGGCCCGGACGCGCTGAGTGACCAGGAGAAGCGCCTGGTGCTCGCGGATCCTGTCGTCCTGTCCGAGCTGCACCGGCAGGTATCGACGTCGCCGGCATCGCATCCCGCCTGGCGTGTCGCAGGCGCGCCGATGCCGACGGCGGACACGTCGCCCCTCGCCGAGGTGGTTGTGAAGTGAACGGCTAGACTCTCGACTGCGCGCGAGCGTCGCTGCTGCGTCGGTTTACTTCCTCCGTCGGGCTGTGACCTTGCCTGTCACACCCTCGCCTCATCCTTCTCCTCAGGCTAGGATGCAACCACGGCCGCGGATGGGCGGCGACACGCATGAATGGAGGACGGTGGCGTTCACTCGACGCCGTTGCCGCGCCGAGGACTGGTTCGTGGGGCGCGAGGGAGATCGGCTGCTCGTCTGCACGGGTGAGGGGTCGCTCAAGGGGCGCAACACGAGCCGCGACCCGCGGGTCGCCCTGTCGATCGTCGACTTCCACAATCCCTACGAGGAGGTGCAGCTCCGCGGGCGGGTGGTGGAGCGCCGCCCCGATCCGGACCTTGCGATCATGGATCCGATCTCGCACAAGTACACCGGTAAGCCTTTCCCGATGCGTGGGCGTGAGGGGCGCGTGGCGCTGGTGATCGAGGTCGCGCGGTGCGCGTCACATTGGCCTCGGCGCAGATGAGCTGTCGGCGGCGGCCGCGGTAACCCGCGGCCGCCTCGCTCTCTATCCTCCGACCTCAACCACTGCGTCGGGTGTTCTCAGCGCAGCCACACCCGGCTCAGAAGTTCACGGCAGGAAGCGTCATGATCTCCATCGTCCCGCGCGATCCGAGCTCCATCGAGATCTTCGCGATGGTCTTATTGTCGGCCGCCTCGACCACGTTGACGTAGTCGTACGGTCCAAGAACCGCGTACTGGCCGACGATCCTGCCGCCCATCCCCTCGATCTCCTTGTTGACCTCCTTGGTGCGGTTCGGGTTCTGCTTCAGGGTTTTCCGGCCCTCGTCCGTGAGTTTGGTCAGCATGACGTAGGTCTCCATGGCTCTTCTCCTTTACCAACTGGCGGAGCTGCCAGCGGCCCTTCGCACGCCCTCTGTCCGCTGCCCCTGCTCTAGACTGTACACCGCTGCCATCGGGGGCTCTCGTCCACTCGGGCCGGGCAAGCCGTCCGCCGTGTACTCAGGCTGCATGCGGATCGTGCGCCCCCTGCCGGCAGTAGCGCGATCTCAAGCCGATGCGCCCGCCCGCCGACGCGCACGGCGCGCAGCCGGCCAGTGGCGGACAACCGACGGGGTGACCCGAACCGCGGTGCGAACGAGCCCGGCCGACAGGCTCAGCCTCGTCTCTCTTCTCGGGCTCCAGGCCAGCCCGTAGCCCTCGCGGATCCTCGACGGCAGCAGCCCCACGGTCGACAGGCGCACCAGCGAGAGCGCAGGCGCGGCCAGGCGGGGAGCTGGCGGATAGAGGATGTCCCTCGCGAGCAGGCGCGCATTGTCGCCGACGGCGATGTCCCCGTTCGAGAGCATGGCGTCCATGTACCGGCCGAGATCGCCGAAGCTGCGCGGCAGTCGCCCGACGGGAATGCCGAATGGCTCCTCGATTGCGCTGGCCTCGGCGCAGTAGCGGTTCTTCTCCTCCACCGAGAGCCCGCCCACGTAGAGCTCGTAGACGCGCAAGTTCATATCGAGCAGCGTGGCGTGGACCCAGGCGAGCAAGGCCGGGTCATGGGCCGAGTACGGTGTCCCGCCGGGGAAGATGCCGGCGCCCTCGGACAGCTGTCCGTTCACGCGATCATGAATGGCGTTGATCCGCGCGACGACGGCCTGGGCCTGCTCGTCGGTGCCGAAGGAGATCTGGAGCATCGCGTCGATCGTGTGGAAGAGGCGGCGCAGCCGGCCGTGGCGCTGGGTGCGGAAGGCACTGTGGTCGGCAATGCCCTGGGCCACCAGCGGGTGAGCGAGCTGCATCAGGATGGCCGGGCCCCAGGCGAGCAGGAGGACGATCTCCCGCTGGAGTCTCCAGCCGATGGAGGCAGGTCCCGGACGGGCTTGCGGTGAGGGCGACAGCGTGCTCAACGACTCTACGATAACCCGCCTCCCGCGCGAGCGTTACACTGGCCACCGACCAGGAGGCCGACCATGACGAGTCGCCACCGCCGACCGCTCGTAGCTGCATCACATATCCCTTACAGCCGACCGCGGGCGCCCTTTGACAGCGGCACCGCCTGGGAGTACGTTCGCCGCTCACGGAGGTGAGCCATGGCGCACGGCGCATTCCGGGTCCTCGACAGCGACATTCACATCATCGAGCCCCCCGATCTCTGGCCGCGGTACATCGATCCGGCGTTCAAGGACCGCGCGCCGATCGGCCTCACGGAGGACGAGGGCGACCTGCGGCTCGCGCTGGCCGGTAAGCCGTGGGGACGGAACGAGATCGACGCGGCTCGCGGCAAGCGACGGCAGGGGCGTAACTATTCCCTGAACCAGGAGCGCTGGAAGCCGTACGCCGAGCGGGGCTGGACGTCCAAGGTCCAGCTCGAGGCCATGGACATCGAGGGCATCGACGTCGCGGTGGTCTATCCCTCGCGCGGCCTCTTCGCCCTGACGGTCCCCGACCTGGAGCCGCGCCTGGCGGCGGCCATGGCGCGCGCGTACAACGACTGGCTCCACGAGTTCTGCCAGGAGAACCCGGAGCGCCTGCTCGGCGCCGGTATGATCTCGCCCTTCGACGTCAACGATGCCGTCGCCGAGACCCGGCGCTGTGTGCGGGAGTTCGGCTTCCGGGCGATGTTCCTGCGGCCCAACGAGGTGAACGGGCGGAACTGGCACGATCCGTACTACGAGCCCCTGTGGGCCACGCTGGAAGAGCTCGAGGTCCCCTTGGGGTTCCACGAGGGATCGGGCTCGCAGCTGCGGCAGGTGGGTGAGCAGTTCGGCGCCAACACGATGCTGAAGCACATCTTCTCCCACCCGGTCGAGCAGATGCTGACCGCCGGCTCGTTCTGCGCGGGTGGCATCCTCGAGCGGCATCCGCGGCTGCGGGTGGCCTTCCTCGAAGGCAACTGCGGCTGGGTGCCCTTCCTGCTCTGGCGCATGGACGAGCACTGGGAGTGGCTGGGCGACATCTACGCCCGCGAGCTGACGATGGCGCCCAGCGCGTACTTCAAGCGGCAGTGCTTCGTGTCGGTCGAGTGCGACGAGGAGCCGGTGAAGCACGTCATCGACGCCATCGGTGACGACCGGATTGTCTTCTCGACAGATTTCCCGCACGGCGACTCGAAGTTCCCGCGGGCGGTGGAGTCGTTCCTGCAGCTGCCGATCTCCGACGAGAGCAAGCGCAAGATCCTGTGGGACAATTGCGCGGCGTACTACGGACTCCGAGCCTGACGGGAGAACATGATGAACACCAGTCGTACACCTTACGTCTACGTCGGCCTGGCGGGCGAGACTGCTCCTGGACGCCCCATGGGGTCCGGCCTCTATCGCATGGCCGTGGGCGACGATCGCTGGGAGCTCGTGACGCACGGCCTGCCCGAGGCACCCGCCATCCGGGCCATCGCCACGCATCCCGAGCAGGCCGACACCGTGTACGTCGGGACGCAGCACGGTCCCTACCGGAGCACGGACCGCGGTGACCACTGGGAGAAGCTCGACGTTCCCGATCACGGCCTGCCGGTGTGGTCGCTGCTGTTCGATCCGCAGGACGCGAGCGTGATGTACGCCGGCTACGAGAACTGCGAGATCTTCCGCAGCGAGGACGGCGGCGAGCACTGGCAGCAGCTTCCGGTGACGGTGCGCTTTCCCGAAGTCAGCGTGGCTCCCGGGGCGAACCCGGCCAAGCGTGTCCTGCAGCTGGCGGCCAGTCCCTCCAATCCCAACGAGATCTATGGTGCGGTCGAGGTCGGCGGTGTCATCCGTAGCCTCGACGGCGGCGAGCACTGGGAGAACATGAGCCATGGCCAGTACGTGAACGACGACACCGTGGACATGCACGGCGTGCTGGTCGGACGCTGGCGCCCGGGGACAGTCCTGGCCATCGGCCGGGCCGGCCTGTTCAGCAGCACCAACCAGGGTCGGCACTGGGCCAGCGCCAGGCTAGAGCCGCTGAACGACAAGGGACAGACCTACTGCCGCGACATCCGCGAGGTCCCGGGCGATTCGAAGACCATCTGGGTGGCGGCGGGCGCCGGTTTCCAGAGCGACGTCGGCGTGCTGTTCCGCAGCAAGGACGGGGGCTTGAGCTGGAAGCGCGTCGACATGGGCGTCAAGCCGCAGAGCACCCTGTTCGCCCTCGCCTTCGACGAGCGGCAGCCGAAGCGGATGTACTGCGCGGCCAGCGGCGGTGAGGTGTTTGCCAGCGAGGACGCCGGCATGAGCTGGGCCGAGCGGCCCCTGCCGGCCGGGGCCACGCAGGTCTACTCCATGGCCTGTGCCTAGCGGCGGCTAGCTCTCACTCGAACGGGCGGCCGTATCGCTCGAGGTGCGCGACGTCGCGCAGCGCCTTGCGCTGCTTCGTGCCCTTGCCGACGGCGCGCGCGGGGTAGCCGAACGGCAGGATCGCCAGCACGTCGAGACCGGCCGGGATGTCGAGCACGGTCTTGACCTTGTCGAGCCCGCCGAAGCCCACCCAGTTCGAGCCGACGCCATCGGCCCACGCCGTCAGCAGCATGGACTGGATCGCCCGGCTCGCATCCGAGACGGCGAATCGGGACTTGTCCGTCGCCACGACGATGGCCAGGGGGGCCTGGGCGACGTACGATCCGCTCGAGGCGAGCGCGCCGAGCCGTCGCAGGGTCTCGGCGTCGCGCACCACGATGAAGTGCCACGGCTGCCCGTTCATCCCACTGCCCGTGAGGCGTCCCGCCTCGACGATCCGGCGAACGAGCGCGTCGGGCACCGGCGTGCTCTTGTAGCTACGTACCGCGAGGAGCGTACGAATAGCGTCGAAGACGTCCGTCGTCGGCATGGATCGTCTACCCGACGCGCACGGTCGCGGCGCGCTCGTGCGCGTCGCGTTCGAGGCCGCGGTCGATCTGAGCGGTGGCATCGAAGGTGCCATCGATCAGGCCCCAGCCGGCCATCCACTTCCAGGCCCACCGCGCTTCGCTCTCGGGAATGGGCCCGGGCTCCTTCACCTGGATGCGGCCCAGGTTGAAGTCGTCGGGACTCAGCGCGTCCACCTCGGGGTGGCCGGCCCAGTCGCGCTTGAAGTAGGAGACGTACCGTCGCTTGTCGGCGTTGATGCGGTGCACCGCCCTGGTGATGCCCCGCAGGAGGGCGGCGTAGGCGTCGGGGTCGACGCCGGGGGTGGCGACCCAGGTTCCGTGAAAGAACGTGGTCGAGACCAGGCGACAGCCCGCCTTCTCGGCCACGGTGATCCAGGGCTCCTGCAGCACGGTCGCCGCGAAATCGCCGCGCATCAGCCCGGCGAACCGGTCGGCGGGGCTGGTCGCCGCGGCACACGTGGTGACGGCCTCGCGCGGCATCGCGCCCTCCAGCATCTGCAGGCCGGCGTACGCGGTGCCGTTGCCGTAGTCGAGGGCGACGGGCTGGTGGGCAAGCTCCTGTGGAGCGAAGACCGTCGAGGTCGGCGAGACGACGAGAGCGCCGCAGACGATCGTGGCGCGGCGACCGACCTGCCGCGCACCGACGGGACTTTCCGCCACCCGGCGGTTATTCCCGCACTCTCAGGCCTGGAACATCTGCGATTCGCCGCGGGCCTGCAGCTTGCCCTGATTCGTGGTGGGCCTGGCGGGCGAGCCCTCGGCGGCCGACCGTATCTCGTCCGGGGGCAGCGCCGCGATCCGGAGGTCGAGGCCTTCGGCCGCGAAGAGCCCCTCGTCCCTCGCGACCAGCACGTCGAGACCCATGAACGCCATCACTCGTTCGATCGTCAACGTCATGGCCATGGTCGCCCTCCCGCAATCGAGGTTGCAGCGCGTCGTGGCGCCGCGCACGTGCCGACAATAGCGCTCGCGCCATGGCCCGTCAACGCGCGTGCATGTACGCCCCAATCCACATGTCCAGCGTGCGATCGTGGACCTCGGGATCGCCGATGATGATGGACCGTAGCTCTTCGCGGTAGCGTTGCCGGAGCACGTCGGCGCGCAGCGGGACTGTTCTGGCCAGGTACGCGATGTCCTCGCGGTCGACCGGATGGTTGCGAGCGAGCTTCGAGAGAACCAGGTCGTGGGCTTCGAGTTCCAGCATGCGCAGGTTGTCGAATGCTCCCGGCAGCAGCTCGGTGAGTCGTTCGACATACGACTCGGGCAGGCTCGCGACTCCGACGTGCTGAAAGTACAGCCGATGCTTCCTGGCTATTGGCGATGTCCGTCCGGCGATGCGCTGGAGAGTCTCCATCGCATCGCGCGGAACCACCTCGATGTAGTCGACGTCGCTAGTCGTCCGAGGGAGCCGATGCCTGACGGCCAGGACGAACCCGCCGAGACAGTGAAGTTGAACCCGTAGCGGGAGCATTCCGTCGACGTCAGCCAGGAACCGACGCCACGGATCGGGAAGCTCAGCCCGCGTAGCGGAGGGCATCCACCGTCCAGTCCGTCAGCAGATTCCACCGTCGCGCGTCGGCCGACCGGTGGTCGACGAGCCAGCGGCGCTCGGCGTCCGGCAGCGACGCCCGACCGAGCGGCTCCTCGCGAGCCAGGCGGCTTCGCTCCAGCAGTGTCTCGATCTCGGCCAGGGCCGCCGTCTTGTCGCCGTCGCCCCTCCGCTCAGCGAGGCCCCGGGCGAGGGTCACGACAAAGCCCAGGCGGTTCTGGAGATCTCGGAGCTTCGCCTCGCGCACCAGCCAGGCTTCGTCGAGTGGCCAATATTCCAGGATGAGCCATGGCAGTGCCTCGACGACCCGCGCTTCGACGTCGTCTCGCTCCATGGCATCGAGCAGGACTCCGGCAGGATTTCTGGGCGTCCACCGGCGAGGCTTCAGATGCGAGAACGGTGGATATCCCAGCGCGGCCAGATCGGCAGCCAGGGCAGGGGCTTTGGCCCGACGGCCGGATGTATCTGCGCGGTGCGGTGAGAGGGCCGTCGGGGCAAGGCCAAGTGTCCTCACCGCACGGCGGGCCAGCTCGGGCGTGAGTCGCCGCGCCCCCGACTCGAGCATCGCCAGGTAGGATTGCGACACCCCGAGCCGGACGGCCGCCTCTGCCTGCGTCAACCCCCGCGCCGTCCGAGCTGACCTGAGATCCTTCATGCGAGCCATGTTATCACATCGCCTGTAATAATGGCCGCTGACGGGGGCCGCGGCAGCACGTACGATGGCTGATGTCGCCGGTCGCGCCGCGTCAGTCCGGCCGGATGTTCTGGTTCATCTTGAAGAAGTTGGTCGGATCGTACTTGCGCTTGAGCGCCACCAGTTTCTCGTAGTTGTCGCCGTAGGCCGCGCGGATGCGGTCGGCGCCCTCGTCCTGGTCGAGGAAGTTGACGTAGGCCGCCTTCGAGACCTGCGGCTGCACGGCGGCGAACAGCGAGCGCGCCCACTGCGTGTTGCGCTCGTTGTCGGCCGGGCTCGCCCAGTTCGCGATGATGACGACGTCGTAGGTCGGGCGGCGGTGGCTGTAGGCCGTCGCCGTCGGCGCCGGCCGGCTGTAGCCGCCGTGATAGTGCTCCAGCATCACCGCCGAGTGCGGCGACGGCACTCGCGCCATGTGCTCGACGAGCGCATCGATGAGCTGGTCGCTGATCTCGGGTGTCAGGCTCGACTTCCAGTAGTTGTAGCGGCCGGGCGGAAAGGCGTCGTTGAACATGCGCTGGACGGCCACGTAGGGCATGGCGCCCACCATGTCGACGGCCGGTGGTCCGAACTTGCGCAGGCGCTCGAGGACCTTCTCGCCCTGCTCGATCGGTCCCGAGTAGCACGGCACCAGGCCGACCAGCGGCGCGCCGTCGGGGCCGGTGAGCAATCCCGCGTAGGTCGTGAGCTCGTCCGGCTCGCTGGCGCTGAACTCCCGGTAGAAGCGCAGCACGTCGCGCGCACGCGCGGCCGGGTGGAACACCGGGCCGCTCAGCAGCGTCGGCCCGACCTGGTGCAGCCGGAACTCGAACGACGTGACGATGCCGAAGTTGCCGCCGCCGCCGCGCAGCCCCCAGAACAGATCGGCGTTCTCCTGCTCGCTGGCCCGGACCAGCTGCCCCTCGGCCGTGACGACGTCGGCCGAGATCAGGTTGTCGCAGGCCAGCCCGAAGCGGCCGTTCAGCCAGCCCACACCGCCGCCCAGGGTCAGGCCGGCGATCCCGGTGGTGGAGATGACGCCGCCGGTCGTGGCCAGGCCGAAGGCCTGCGTCTCGGCGTCGAGATCGCCCCAGGTGACGCCGGCCTGGGCCCGCACCGTCCGGGCGCCGGGGTCGACCTGGATGCCCTTCATCCCGGAGACGTCGATCATGAGCCCGCCGTCGCAGACGGCGTTGCCCGCCACGTTGTGGCCGCCGGCGCGCACCGAGACGAGGACCTTGTGCTGGCGGGCGAAGCGAACGGCCGCCAGCACGTCCGCCACCCCCGCGCAGCGCGCGATCAGCGCCGGCCGGCGGTCGATCATCGCGTTGTCGATCGTGCGGGCGGCGTCGTACCCGGCGTCACCTGGCTGCAGCAGCGGCCCGCGCAGGCCCTTGCGCAGCTCCTCGACGGAGGCGTCTTTCTTAGCTCCCGTGCTCATGATCGTCCTCCTCTCGTCGCGGTCGCACCCACCGGCACGCGACGCCTCATCATCCCACCGGCGGGAAGACGAGGCGAGGCTGAGGACGAGATCATCCGCCTGTCCGCCCCCGCCGACGGCTCCTCCTGGGACACACACCAGCCCTTGACCGGAGTCATGGTCCCGCCGTAGCATCGGCCCCTCCGCGTCAGGCATTGGCCTGGCCGGAGGGTGTTGCCCTTTCCGGCCCGATCGGCGCTCGGCGCTCGGTCGCCGAGAAGAAGCAGGGCCCCATGGTCTTGTCCGTCCACGACCTCGCCCTCAGCTTCGGGGGCTTGCGCGCCGTCGACCACGTGAGCTTCGCGATCGAGACGGGGCGCATCCACGGGCTGATCGGACCCAACGGCGCCGGCAAGACCACGATCTTCAACTGCATCACCGGGTTCTACCGGGCCACCGGCGGCCGCATCAATTTCCTCGAGCGCGACATCACGCATCTCCGCCCCGACCAGGTCGCCCGGCTGGGGATCGCGCGCACCTTCCAGAACGTGCAGCTCTTCCCGAGTCTGAGCGTCCTCGACAACGTCCTGGTGGCCAAGCACAGCCACATGCGCACCGGCGTGCTGGCCGAGGGCCTCGGCCTGCCCTTCGTGCGTTCGCAGGAACGCACGGTCCGCGACCGGGCCCTGGCCATCCTCGAGTTCCTCGGCCTCGCCGACCAGCAGCGCCGGCCGGCGGCGAGCCTGCCGCTCGGCTCCCAGAAGCGCCTGGAGGTGGCGCGCGCCCTGGCCCTGGAGCCGAAGCTGCTGCTGCTCGACGAGCCAGCCTCGGGGCTGAACACCTCCGAGACCCAGGCCCTCGCCCAGATGCTCCTGCGCATCCGCGAGCGATTCGCGCTGACCGTGCTCCTGGTCGAGCACGACATGGGGCTGGTGATGAACGTCACCGACACCATCACCGTGCTGAACTTCGGGCGCAAGATCGCCGAGGGGACGCCGCGCGAGGTGCAGAACGACCCGGAGGTGATCAAGGCCTATCTCGGGGAGACCGTCGGTGTCTGAGCCCCTCCTCATCCTCGACGGCATCGAGACCTTCTACGGCAGCATCCAGGCCCTCCGCCGCGTCTCCCTCGAGGTGCCCGAGGGCGCCATCGTCACCCTGCTCGGCGCCAACGGGGCGGGGAAGTCCACCACGCTCAAGTGCATCTCGGGGCTGGTGCCGGCCACCCACGGAACGGTCAGCTTCCGGGGGGAGCGCATCGACGGGCTACCGTGCGAGACCATCGCGCGCCGCGGGATCTCGCACGTCCCCGAGGGCCGCGAGCTCTTTCCGGAGCTGACCGTGCAGGAGAACCTCCGGATGGGTGCCTACGCGCGGCGGGACAAGCGCGCCATCCAGACGGCGCTCGAGCGCGTGCACGCGTGCTTCCCGATCCTGGCCGAGCGGAGCACCCAGCTGGCGGGGACGCTCAGCGGCGGCGAGCAGCAGATGCTGGCCATCGGCCGCGGTCTCATGGCCGAGCCGGCCCTCATGCTCCTCGACGAGCCCTCCCTGGGACTGGCCCCGATGCTCGTCGAGGAGATCTTCGCCATCATCCGTGCGATCCACGCGGGCGGCACCACCGTGCTGCTGGTGGAGCAGAACGCCAACAAGGCGCTGTCGATCGCGGACTACGGCTACGTGCTGGAGACGGGGAGCATCGCGCTCTCCGGCGACAGCCAGCAGCTCCTGCGTGACGACCGCGTGCGCAAGTCGTACCTCGGACAACGATGACCCACGGGAAAGGAGAGACCGTCATGAAGAAGATCATTGCAGCAATCGGGCTCCTCGTCCTGCTCGGGAGCAGCCCGGTCGGGGCGGAGGACGGCGTCACCGACAAGGAGGTCGTCATCGGCGCCGGCCTCGACCTCACCGGCGCCGTCGCGAACTGGGGCGTGAACATCAAGGCCGGCATGGAGGCCATGTTCAATCGGGCCAACGCGGCCGGCGGTGTGCACGGGCGCAAGATCCGGTTGATCTCCTACGACCACGTCTATCAGCCGCCCAAGGCGGTGACGAATGCCAAGCGTCTCGTCGAGCGTGACAAGGTCTTCGTCATGATGGGGCACCTGGGGACGCCGACGACCAAGGCGATCAAGGACTACCTGGACGAGAAGCGCGTGCCCAACATCTTCCCGGCCACGCTGGCCAGCATGTGGACCACCTCGGGCAAGTGGCACATCGGCGACCTGGCCACCTACACCGACCAGACCGGGCTCATCGTCGACTACCTGGTGAAGGAGAAGAAGATCCGGAAGATCGCCAGCTTCTACCAGGACGACGAGTACGGTCTGGATGGCCACCTGGGGGGCAAGGCGCGCCTCAAGCACACGCACGATCTCCCCTACGTGGCCGAGGTGGACTACAAGCGGGCCGACATCGACTTCAGCTCGCAGGCCGCGAAGCTGAAGGAATCGGGCGCCGAGGCGGTGATCCTACAGGCGGTGTACCGCGAGCCGCCCCGCCTGGCCGAGCAGTGTCACGCCATCGGGTACCACCCGCTGTTCATCGGCCCATCGCCCATCGTGCTGGCCAAGACGATCGAGCTGGGCGGCAAGCACGTGGAAGGGATGATGGGCGTGGAGGTGTACCCGCTGCCGACCGAGCCGGGGGTGTTCCTCGACCAGTACCGGGCCGACATGGCCAAGTACTTCCCGGGCCTACCGATCGACACCACCAATCTCTACGGGTACCAGAAGGCGGCGCTCTTCGTCGAGGCGATGCAGCGGGCCGGGAAGAACCTCACCCGTGACTCCGTACTGAAGGCCATCGAGACGATCAAGGACTGGGATCCGGGCTGGGGCCTCAAGTACGGCTACGGCGGTGACAACCGCCGCGGCATGAGCAACGCCGGCCGGCTCGTCGTC
This sequence comes from uncultured Candidatus Rokubacteria bacterium, assembly GCA_963827505.1. Classification (GTDB taxonomy): domain Bacteria; phylum Methylomirabilota; class Methylomirabilia; order Rokubacteriales; family CSP1-6; genus AR5. The sequence goes on from CAWHBD010000004.1 coordinate 434,792, forward strand.
GTGAAGGATGGCAAGTGGGTGAAGGTGGGCGAGTGGACGGAGCTCAAGGAAATCGGCCGGAAATAGCCATGGCCGAGATCCTGGCCAGCCAGGTCGTGAGCGGACTCGCCACCGGCTGCGTGTACGCGCTCATCGCGCTGGGGTTCGTCCTCATCTTCAAGGCGACCGACGTCGTGAACTTCGCCCAGGGGGAGTTCGTGATGGCGAGCGGCTTCATGAGCTACACGCTGCTGATCGGGCTCGGGTTCCCGTACGGCCTGGTGCTGCTGGCGACCATCGTGCTGTCAGGGCTGATGGGGGTGGTGCTGGAGCGGGTGGTGGTGCGGCCCATCATGGACGCGCCGATCTTCAGCATCGTCATCGCCACCATCGGCGCCTCGATCGTCCTGCGCTCCTCGGCCGGCATCCTCTACGGCTACGACGTGCTGCCGCTGCCCACCATCTTCTCGAAGGACCCCGTCCGGATCGGCTTCTTGCAGTTCACGGCGATGGACGTGGGGGTCATCGGCTCCTCGCTGGCGATCATGCTGGCCCTCTACCTGTTCTTCAAGCTCACCATGACCGGGATGGCCATGCGGGCCACCGCCCAGAGCCAGACGGCGGCGCGGCTCATGGGGGTGAGCGTCAAGCGGATCTTCTCGCTGACGTGGGCGATCAGCGCGGCCATCGGCGGCGTCGCCGGCGTGCTGATCGCTCCCATCATCTACCTCGATCCCAACCTCGGCTTCATCGGCGTCAAGGCGTTCGCCGGCGCCATCCTGGGTGGGTTCGGCAGCATCCCCGGCGCCATCGTGGGCGGCATGCTGCTGGGGGTCCTCGAGAACCTCTCGGGGTACTTCTTCAACGCCGGCATCAAGCAGGTGTCGACCTACATCCTGCTCATCCTCGTGCTGGTCATCCGCCCCGCCGGCTTCTTCGGCGCCGCGCCGATCCGGAAGGTGTGACGCCGGTGGACTGGCGCCGGTGGCTTCCGGGGGCAGTGCTGGTCGTGGTGGGGCTGAGCCTGCTCGCGCTGCCGGGCGTCGCCGACAACTACGTCGTCTACGTCATGACGCGGCTGTTCGTCTACGTGCTGGTGGCGCTCGGCCTGAACTTGCTGACCGGCTATGCGGGCCAGGTCTCGCTGGGCCACGCGGCCTTCTTCGCGATCGGTGCCTACACGGCAGCCGTCCTGGCCGAGCGGCAGTGGCCGTCGCTGCTCTGCCTGGTCGCGGCGGCCTTCTTCACGGCGCTCGTCGGATACCTGCTGGGGCTGCCGTGCCTGCGCCTGAGCGGCCTCTACCTGGCCATGGCCACGCTGGGCTTCACGCTGATCGTCCAGGAGATGCTGCTCCAACTGGCAGTGCTCACCCACGGCTCGGAGGGGATGAAGGTGGCGCCCGCCTCGCTCCTGGGGCTCACCTTCGACAGCGATGCGCGGAAGTACTACCTGCTGCTCGTGGTCACCGTCGCCATGCTGGTCTTCGCCCGAAATCTGGTGAAGGGGCGACTGGGCCGGGCGTTCCTGGCCATCCGTGACAACGAGCGGGCGGCGGCGGCGATGGGCGTCAACCTGGCCCGCTACAAGACGATCGCCTTCGCCGTCAGCGCGCTCTACACCGGGCTGGCCGGGGCCCTCAGCGCGTTCATCGTGGGCTTTCTCGATCCGCAGGAGTTCAGCTTCTTTCTCTCGATCCAGTTCATCACCATCATCATTCTGGGCGGGCTCGCCTCGCTGCTCGGCTCGGTGCTGGGCGCCTGCTTCCTGATCTTCCTGCCCGAGCTACTGGCCGGCCTCGACGTCTGGCAGGCGCTGGTCTACGGACTCATCATGGTCGTCACCATCCTGTTCATGCCCTTCGGTCTCAGCGGCGCCATCCGTCGCTACGCGTTCCGCTGGTTCGGCATCGGGGCCGAGCCCATGATCCCGCGCCGCCTGGGTCACTGAGCGCTGACGTTGCCGTCCTGCACGTCGCGCGCGTGCCGCCCTGGATCGCGCTCGGCGGGAGCGCCGTAGCCTCCCGCGCCCGGCGTCACGATCGTCACGGTATCCCCAGGCTGGAGGCGGAGGCCGGCGATCTTGGACCCGAGATCGCGGCGGGCCTCGGCGGCGGCGTTCAGCAGCAGCGCGCCGCAGCCGCCCTCGCCGCCGCCCTGCAGCCCGAAGGGCGCGACGCGCTGACGCTCGAGCGTCCCCAGGAACGTCGCCTCGTGGCCGACCACACGCACCGTGCGACGGATCCCCAGCCCGCCTCGAAACCGCCCGGCCCCGCCGGAATCCGGAACGAGCGCGTATTCCTCGACGAAGAGCGGATACTCCATCTCCAGGCACTCCACCGGCAGGTTCGACGTGTTGGTGATGTGCACCTGCACCCCGTCCAGCCCGTCCTTGGTGGCCCGCGCGCCGGAGCCGCCGCCGATCGTCTCGAGATAGACGTAGTACTGCCCGGTCGTGGGGTTCGTCCCACTGAACACCCACGCCGAGTTGGCGCCGTTGGTGCCAGCGATCACCCGCCCGGGCAGCGCCGGCGCCAGCGCGCCCAGGATGAGATCCGCGATCCGCTGGCACGTCTGCGTCCGCCACGCCACCGGGGCGGGCGGCTGCGCGTTGACGAGTGAACCCTCGGGCGCCGTGACCTCGATGGCGCGGTAGAAGCCGCCATTGGCTGGAATATCGGGGTCGAGCACGGCCTTCAGCACGTAGTAGACCGTGGCGACCAGGGCGAGATAGACCACATTGACGTCGCCGGGCACCTGCGGCCCGGTGCCGCTGAAGTCGAGCGCGATGCGATCGCCGGCCACGCTGATGCTGACGCGCAGGGGCACGGGCGGGCCGCCGACGCCGTCGTCGTCCATCCAGTCCTCGAAGCGATAGACGCCGGCGGGGATGCTGCGGATCGCCGCGCGGATCTTGCGCTCGCCGTATGCCAGGAGCTCGTCCATGGCCGCGGCGCAGGTCTCGCGGCCATGGCGGCGGACGAGCTCCTCCAGCCGGGCGGCGCCCAGGCGGTTGGCGGCGAACTGCGCGCGGAAGTCGCCCCGGCGCTCGCGGGGGAGGCGGAAGTTCAGGAGGATCAGCTCCATGACGTCCTCGCGGAGCTGACCGCCCTCGACGATGCGGATCGGGGGGATTCGCAGGCCTTCGTCCCAGATGCTGCGCGTCTCGCGGCCGGAGCCGTCGGCGTGGTGGGCGATGTTGGCCACGAACCCGATGAGCGCACCCTCCGCGAAGACGGGCGAGGCGACGGTGATGTCGGGCAGGTGGGTGCTCCCCCCGGTGTAGGGATCATTCCCGACGAAGACGTCGCCGTCGCGCAGCTGATCGAGGGGATAGCGGCGGAGGACCTCGTGGATGATCATGATCAGCGAGCCGAGGTGCATGGGGATGTGCTCGGCCTGGGCGATGACCTCGCCCTGCACGTTGAACAGCGCGGTCGAGCAGTCCTGGCGCTCCTTGATGTTGGTCGAGTACGACGACTTGATGAGCGCCTCGCCCATCTCCTCGGCGATGGCCAGCAGGGCGGCGCCGATCACGTCGAGGGTGATCCGATCCATCACGCGCTCCCCACCTGGATGACCAGGTTCGCGCGGTCGTCCACGAGGGCCGCCTGGCCGCCGAGGATCACGGTCGTCGAGTCCATCTGCTCGACGATGGCGGGGCCGGGCAGGCGATGACCGGCGAGAAGGCGCTCGCGGCGATAGACCGGCGTCGTCTGGAAATCGCGAGTCTCCTCGTCGTACACCGCGCGCTCGCCGATGCGGGCTTCCTTGGGATCGGCGGTCGTCGCGGCGGGGAGCGCCGGCATCGGCGGCAGCTCCCGGTCGCCGAAGGCGGTGAGACGAAGCGCCACGATCTGCACTGGCTCGTCCGCCGCCGCGTAGCCGTAGACGCGCTCGTGCTCGCGCAGGAACTCGCCGCGCAACGCCTTCGCGTCCAGCGAGTCGCCGGCGGGCGGTATCACCGTCAGCTCGAAGTTCTGTCCGACATAGCGCATGTCGAAGGCCCGGGCGAGCCGCCGCCGGGCCGGCGGGACGTTCTCGCGATCGAGCCAGGCGGATGCCTGCTGCTCGAGATCGTCGAAGCCCTGCGCCAGCTCCGCCTCCGTCATGGGGTCCAGCAGGGCGACGCGGGTGCGGACCAGATCCAGGCGTAGCGGCGCGACCAGCAGCCCCAGCGCGCAGAGGATGCCGGGCGCCGGCGGGACCAGGACCCGCTCGATGCCGAGATCGCCGGCCAGGGCCGCCGCGTGGAGCGGACCGGCGCCGCCGAAGGCGACGAGGGTGTAGCCGCGCGGGTCGTAGCCCTTGCGCACCGAGACGATCCGGATGGCCCCGAGCATGTTGGTCTGGACGACCGAGACGATGCCGCGCGCCGTCTCGACGACCGACGCGCCGAGCTGGGCGGCGAGCCGGGCGATGGCCTGCTCGGCCAGCTCGCGGCGGACGGCCATGCGACCGTCGAGGAGCTGCGTCGCGCTCAGCCGGCCCAGCACGACGTTGGCGTCGGTCACGGTCGGAGCCGTGCCGCCGCGCCCGTAGCAGGCCGGGCCCGGATGCGCGCCCGCGCTCTGCGGGCCCACGCGGAGCGCACCGCCGGAGTCGACCCAGGCGATGCTGCCGCCGCCGGCGCCGACCGTCTCGATCTCGAGGCTCGGGATCCGCACGGGATAGCCGGCGATCGTGCGCTGAGCGCCGATCACCGGCCGCCCGTTCTCCACGCGGGCGACGTCCGTCGACGTCCCGCCCATGTCGAAGGTGATGATGGAGTCGATGCCCGCCGCCGCGCTGACCCACGCCGCGCCCATCACCCCCGCGCTGGGTCCGGAGAGGAGCGTCCGGACCGGCTGCTCGGCGGCGGCGGTGACGGAGATGATGCCGCCATTCGACTGGTTGACGTACGGCGCCGGGCGGATCCCGAGGCGCCCCACCTGGTCACCGAAGCGCTGGAGATAGCGGCTGACCAGGGGACCGAGATAGGCGTTGATCACCGTGGTGGAGAGGCGCTCGTACTCGCGGAATTCCGGCGACACATCGGCCGACAGCGAGACGAACAGACCGGGGAAGCGCGCGCGGATCTCGGCCTCGACGAGGCGCTCGTGTGCTGGATCCACGAAGCTGTAGAGGAAGCACACGGCGAGGGCCTCGATGTCCTCCGCTTTCAAGGCATCGAGGGTCTTGCGCACCTCGTCCAGCGAGAGCTTCGCGACCGTGCTGCCGTCCCAGGCGAGCCGCTCACCGACTTCACGCCGCAAGTAGCGCGGCACCAGCGGCGCGGGCTTGTCGGCCTGCAGGTCGTAGAGATGCGGCCGCTTCTGGCGGGCGATCTCGAGGAGGTCGCGAAAGCCCCGAGTGGTCACCAGCCCGGTGCGAGCACCCTTGCCTTCGAGGAGCGCGTTCGTGGCCACCGTGGTGCCGTGGGCGACGAAGGTCAGCTGGTCCGGGGGCACGCCCTCGCGCGCGATGAGGGCGCGGATCCCGTCGAGGATGCCGAGGGCGGGATCGTGGGGCACCGAGGGGAGCTTGAACACCGCGAGGACGCCGCGCTCGCCGTCCCAGAGCGCGAGGTCGGTGAACGTCCCCCCCACGTCGACGCCGATCGCTCGATTCATGGCCGCGATCCTACCGCCGGTTGCCCCTTGACGGCGCCTGGCTTTTCCCCCATCCTCCCGGCACCGAGAAGGTAGGTAGCACCCGCCCGGATAGCAGGTTCGCTCAAGTCCGCTCCCCGCTGAGATTTCGATGACGAGGGGGTGCACGAGCGCATGGGACTTCTCGCTCTGGAGAACCTGCACCTGAGCTTTGGCGGCGTGGCCGCCCTGGCCGGGGTGAGCCTCGACGTCGCGCGCGGCGAGTTCTTCGCCGTCATCGGTCCCAACGGCGCCGGCAAGACCAGCATCTTCAACTGCATCAGCGGGATCTACGCGCCCACGCGGGGCCGGATCACGTTCGACGGACGCGACATCACCGGGCTCAAGCCGCACCAGCGGGCCAAGCTGGGGATCGCGCGCACCTTCCAGAACATCGCGCTGTTTCGCGGCATGACCGTGCTCGACAACGTGAAGATCGGTCGTCACGTGCACCTGCACTCGGGCGTGCTGGCGTGTGGGTTCTACTACGGGCGGGCCGCGCGCGAGGAACAGGCCCACCGCGCCACCGTGGAGCGCGAGATCGTCGATCTGCTCCAGCTGCAGGACATCCGGCACAAGATCGTGGGCACGCTGCCCTACGGCCTGCAGAAGCGCGTGGAGCTGGCCCGGGCGCTGGCGCTCGATCCCGTGCTGCTGCTCCTCGACGAGCCCACCGCGGGGATGAACGCCGAGGAGACCGAGGACATGGTGCGCTTCATCCTCCATGTCGCGCGGGTCAAGCGGCTGACCGTGGTGATGATCGAGCACGACATGGGCGTGGTGATGGATATCTCCGACCGGGTGGCCGTGCTGGACTTCGGCAAGAAGATTGCCGAGGGCACGCCAGCCCAGATGCAGCAGGACGCCAACGTCATCAAGGCCTACCTCGGCGAGGACGTGGAGGTCGCATGACGCTGCCCCAGATGCTCGCCGCCCACGCCCGGCGGTACGGGCACGGCCGGGTCGCGCTGCGCGAGAAGGAGTTCGGCATCTGGCAGGAGGTGAGCTGGGCGGACTACGCGGGGCACGTGCGCGCCGTCGGCCTCGGCCTGGAGGCGCTCGGCCTGCAGCGCGGCGAGACGCTGGCCATCGTCTGCGGCAACCGCCCGGCCTGGCTCTACACGGAGCTGGGCGCCCAGGCGCTGGGCGCGATCCCGGTCGGCGTCTACGTCGACAGCCTGCCCGAGCAGATGCGCTACATCGTCGAGCACTGCGAGGCGCGGATCGTCATGGTCGAGGACCAGGAGCAGGCCGACAAGGTCCTCGGCGTCCGCGCCCAGCTGCCGAGGCTGGAGCGGATCGTGGTCGACGACACGCGCGGCCTGGAGGACTATCGGGAGCCGCTGCTGGTCAGCCTCGCGGAGGTCGGAGCGCCTGGGCCGCGAGGCCGACGCTCGCGAGCCCGGGCACTACGATGCCCTGCTCGAGCGTGGCGCGTTGGACGACGTGGCCCTGCTCGCGTACACGTCCGGCACCACCGGGGACCCGAAGGCGGCGATGCTCAGCCACCGCAACCTGGTGGCGATGGCCACCGGCGTGACGCAGGTCGATCGGGTTCGCGACACCGACGACATCGTGTCGTTTCTGCCGTTCTCGTGGGTGGGCGAGCAGCTGATGAGCGTGGCCATCGCGCTGCACGCGGGCGCCACGGTGAGCTTCCCGGAGGCGCAGGCCACCCTGCGCGAGGATCTGCGCGAGATCGGCCCGCACGTGATCATCGCGCCGCCCCGCTTCTGGGAGGCCATGTGCTCGGAGTACCAGGTGAAGATCGGCGACGCCGGCCGGCTCAAGGCGGCGACGGCGCGCCTGGCGATCGGCGTGGGCATGCGCGTGGCGGAGCGCCGGCTGAAGCGGCAGCGCGTCGGTCCGGGCCTGCGACTGGCGGGGAGCCTGGCCCACCTGGTGACCTTCCGCGCGCTGCTCGATCGGTTGGGGCTGTCGCGGGCCCGCTGTGCCTACACGGGCGGCGCCGCGCTGGGGCCGGAGCTGTTCCGGTTCTTCCGCGCCATCGGCCTCAATCTCAAGCAGGTGTACGGCCAGACCGAGTCGGGCGGCATCTCCGTCCTGCATCCGGACGACGACGTGAGGCCGGAGACGGTCGGCAAGCCCACCGCGGACACGGCGATCAAGATCTCCGAGGCCGGCGAGATCCTCATCTCGAGCCCGACAGTGTTCCTCGGCTACTACAAGAATCCGGAGGCGACCGCGCACGCGCTCGACGGCGGCTGGCTGCACACCGGTGACGCCGGGGTGATGGAAGACGACGGGCACCTGGTCGTGATCGACCGCATGCGGGACGTCCTGCGGCTGGCCGACGGCTCGCGCTTTTCCCCCGCGCTGATCGAGAACAAGCTCAAGTTCAGCCCGCACGTGCGGGAGGCAGTGGTGGTGGGGGAGGGGCGGCCGTTCGTGGTGGCGCTCATCCAGATCGACATGGGCGTGGTCGGCAACTGGGCGGAGAGCAGCCGGGTGCCGTTCACGACCTTCAAGGACCTGTCCGGCAAGCCGGAGGTCTTCGCGCTGATCGGACGGGAAGTGGCCCGGGTCAACGACGACCTGCCGCGATCGGCCCGGATCCACGCCTTCGCCCTGTTCGACAAGGAGCTGGATGCCGACGACGACGAGCTGACGCGGACCAACAAGGTGCGGCGCTCGACCATCCTCGGCAAGTACCGCGACATGATCGACGGGCTCTACGCCAGCGTGGCGCAGGAGAGTGTCCCATGACCGAACAGATCGTGTTCCTGCTCCAGCTGGTCATCGCCGGCATCGCCGTCGGCGCCGTCTATTCACTGATGGCGCTGGGCTTCGTCCTGATCTACAAGGCCTCGACGGTGGTCAACTTCGGCCCCGGCGAGCTGGTGCTGTTCGGCGCCTACGTGGCGTGGGCCACCACCCTCAACATGCAGCTGCCCCTGGTGGTCGCGCTGCCGCTGACGCTGGTGGTGGCGATCCTGCTCGGGCTCGTCATCGAGCGCGGCGTGCTGCGTCCGCTCATCGGCGAGCCGATCATCTCGGTCATCATGGTCACCTTCGGCTTCGCCAGCGTCGTGCGGGGCGTGCTCAACATGACGTGGGGCAGCGACACGCGCCCGTTCCCGGTGCTGTTCGCCTCCGAGCCATTCCGCATCGGGCCCATCCCGATCTCGCCCGTCCACCTCTGGAGCTTCGTCACGGTCGTGCTCCTGCTGGCCGCGTTCTCGCTCTTCTTCAAGTTCTCCCTGCTCGGCACCGCCATGCGGGCCACGGCCGACAACCAGCAGGTGGCGCAGTCGCTGGGGGTGAGCGTCAAGGGGATCTTCGCGCTGTCGTGGTGCATCGCCACGGTGGTCTCGGCCCTGGGCGGCATCATCCTGGGCAGCGTGCGGGGCGGGGTGGACTTCTCGCTCGCCGACTACGGCCTCAAGATCTTCCCGGTGGTGATCCTGGGCGGCCTCGACAGCGTGGCGGGCGTGCTCATCGGCGGGGTGGTGATCGGCGTGCTGGAGAACCTGTCGGGCGGCTACCTCGACCCGGTCTTCGGCGGGGGCGTGAAGGAGGTCGCGCCGTTCGTGGTGCTGGTGGTGATCCTCATGATCCGGCCCTACGGCCTGTTCGGCCGGGTCGACGTGGAGCGCGTCTGATGCAGTGTGGCGACTTCCGCGTCAGCTACGCCTCCGACGAGCGCATTTTCCAGACCCGCCTGCCCATCGTGGGCCTGGTGGCGCTCCTGGCGGCGCTGGCCTTCGTGCCGCTGTTCGCGGGGACGTACTGGCTCGACGTCCTGAACCGGATCGGCATCGCCATCATCGGCGCCGTCGGTCTGAACATCCTGGTCGGCTTCACCGGGCAGATATCCATCGGCCACGCCGCCTTCCTGGCCGTGGGCGCCTATAGCACCGCCATTCTCGGCAGCAAGGCCGGGCTGCCGTTCTGGTTGACCATCCCGCTGGCCGGTGCGCTGACCTCCGTCTTCGGGCTGGTGTTCGGCGTGCCGTCGCTGCGCTTGAAGGGACTCTACCTGGCCATTGCCACGCTGGCCGCGCACTTCATCACCACGTACGGCATCATCCACTGGGAGAAGATGACCAACGGCGTCCTGGGGTTCAACGTGGCGCCGGCCACGGTGTGGGGTCGCCCGCTCGACTCCGACGAGCGGGTCTTCTACCTCATCTACGCCCTCGTCGTCCCCGCGGTGTTCTTCGCCAAGAACCTCTTTCGCACCCGGGTGGGCCGTGCGTTCATCGCGGTGCGCGACCGGGACGTGGCGGCCTCGGTCATCGGCGTCAGCCTCTATCGCTACAAGCTGCTGGCGTTCGTCATCAGCTCGTTCTACGCGGGTGTGGCCGGCGGGCTGATGGCCTACCACTCGCGCATCGTGTTCCCCGACGCCTTCACCCTGCTGGTGGCCCTCGACTACCTGGCCATGATCATCATCGGCGGCATGGGCAGCATCCTCGGCTCGATCTTCGGCGCGGCCTTCATGACCTTGCTGCCCGAGGTGCTCAAGCTGAGCGCCACCTCGCTGACCGGGGTCTATCCCAACGCGTTCGGGTTGATCGCCTCCGCACGCGACATCGTCTTCGGCCTGGCGATCATCTTCTTCCTGATGTACGAGCCTGCGGGGCTCGCGCGGATCTGGGAGCGGTTCCGGAGCTACTGGAAGCTGTGGCCCTATGCGTACTGACCGCTGTGCGTACTGACAAGGAGGCTGTCATGCGACGAATCACGTCCACGCTCGTCCTGTCCGTCACGCTCGCTCTGCTGGCCCTCGGCCTGGGCACGCTCCCGGCCGACGCGCAGGTCATCAAGATCGGGAACCTGGTGGACCTCACCGGGCCCACCTCGGACCAGGGCAAGGACATCGCCCAGGGCCGCAACGACGCGGTGCAGTACATCAACGAGAAGGGCGGCGTCAACGGCCGGAAGCTCGAGCTCATCAGCGTGGAGTACGGCTTCCAGCCGCCGCGCGCCGTCGCCGCCTACAAGAAGTTCGTCCAGGACGACAAGGTGCTCCTGGTGCTCGGCTACGGCACCCCGGACACCGAGGCGCTCCGGCCGTTCATCTCCAAGGACAAGGTGCCGTACATCTCCGGCTCGTACTCGGGGCACCTGACCGATCCCAAGCAGACGCCCTACAACTTCCCCGGCGGCATCGACTACACCAGCCAGATCCGCATCTTCCTCAACTGGGTGAAGGAAGGCTGGAAGGACACCAGCCGCAAGCCGCGGGTGGCCTTCATCTTCGCCGACAACGCGTACGGCCGGGCGCCCATCGAAGCCGGCCGCGCCTACGCCAAGGAGATCGGCGTCGACCTCGTCGACGAGGAGGTCATCCCGACCACGCTCACCGACGCGACGTCGCAGCTCTTGACCATGAAGCAGAAGGACCCCGACTTCGCCTACATCAACACCAACACCCAGTGGGTGCCGGTGGTGCTCAAGGATTCTGCGAAGCTCGGGCTTGCGCACCAAGTACGTGGTCAACAACTACGGCATCGACGAGCGCACGCCCGCGCTGGCGCGGGAGGCGGCCGAGGGCGTGTACGGCATCCAGGACGTCGCCTACTGGGGCGAGAACGTCCCCGGCATGAAGATCCTTATGGACTGGCATGCGAAGCACCATCCCAACGACACCCACGCCTCGCCATACATGCGGGGCTGGCTGTGGACGCTCATGGCCGCCGAGGCCATCAAGCGCGCGGGATCGAACCTGACCGGCGAGAGCGTGAAGAATGCCCTGGAGACTTTCAAGGAGTGGGACACGTGGGGCATCACCCCGCCCTTCACGTACACCAACGAGGACCATCGGCCGACCAACCGGGCGCGCCTGGTGGTCATCAAGGACGGCAAGGTCGTACCGGTGAAGGAAGTGTCGGTGGAGCGCGACATGAAGTGGATCGGCAAGTAGCGAGTCGTTGGGCACGATGCTCCGGCTCAACAACGTCCAGGTCATCTACAGCGACGTCATCCTCGTCCTGAAGGGGCTGTCGCTGGAGGTGGCCGAGGGCCAGATCGTCGCGCTGCTCGGCGCCAACGGGGCCGGGAAGACCACGACGCTGAAGGCGATCTCCGGCCTGCTCAAGACCGAGAGCGGTCGCGTGACCGACGGCAGCATCGAGTTCACCGGCCAGCGCGTCGACGGCCTCGACCCGGAGGTCATCTGTCGCCGGGGCATCGTGCAGGTCATGGAAGGACGCAAGGTGCTGGAGACGCTCACCGTCGAGGAAAATCTGAAGATCGGCGCCTACACGCGCCGGGATCCCGCCGGCGTCCAGCGCGATCTGAAGATGATCTACGACTACTTCCCGGTCCTGGTGGCCCGCCGCCACCAGGTCGCCGGCTACCTGAGCGGCGGCGAGCAGCAGATGCTGGTGATCGGCCGCGCCCTCATGGCGCGGCCGAAGCTGCTCATGCTGGACGAGCCGTCGCTCGGCCTGGCCCCGCTGCTCGTGCGCGAGATCTTCGACATCATCCGCAAGATCAACGACGAGCAGAAGACCACCTTCCTGCTCGTCGAGCAGAACGCCCAGATCGCGCTCCGCATCGCGGACTACGGCTACATCATGGAGAACGGCCGCATCGTCTTCGAGGGCCCCGCCGCCAAGCTGCGCGGCAACGAGGACGTCCGCGAGTTCTACCTCGGCCTCAGCGAGGCCGGCCGCCGCAAGAGCTTCAAGGATCTGAAGTTCTACAAGCGCCGCAAGCGGTGGGCGTTCTGACGGTCATGTCCAGAGGAGGTTGTCATGGATAGGAAGCAGCAAGGGCTGTCCCGGCGAGACCTGTTCCGCAACGCCGCCGCCGCCGGTATCGGCCTTCCGGCTCTATTGGATCTGGTCTCGGAGCGAGGGGCCTCGGCGGCCACACCGAAGATCGGTGCGCAGCTGATCGGGAAGCTCGAGGGCCCGACCACCATCACGGATCCGTCCAAGTTCCCCAAGAGCTTCAAGGAAGCGCCGCAGCTGGCCGAGCTGGTGAAGACCGGCAAGCTGCCGCCCGTCAAGGAGCGGATCGGCGAGGACCCGCTCGTCATCAAGCCGGTCCATGAGATCGGTCGGTACGGCGGCACCATACGCCGGGGATTCACCGGGCCGGGCGACTGGTCGGCCGGTGTCCGCTTTGCGGGTAACGACAGCCTCGTGCACTGGGACATGACCGGCACCAAGCCGACGCCCCTGGCCATCAAGAGCTGGCAGTTCAGCGACGGCGACAAGACGCTCACCATCCACCTGCGCCGGGGCATGAAGTGGAGTGACGGCAAGCCCTTCACTGCCGACGACTTCGTGTTCTGGTTCGAGGACCTGTACAAGAACAAGGACCTGGTTCCCGCGCCGTCGCCCTACCTGACCACCAAGAACGGGACGGCCGAGCTGGAGAAGGTCGACACCTACGCCGTGAGGTGGCGGTTCAAGGACCCCTACTGGGTGTTCGTGGTGCTCCTGACCGGTCCCACGGGCTTCGGCGGCCAGGCGCACGATAGCCATGTGAGCGCCCTCGGAGGGTATGCGCCGGCCCACTACCTGAAGCAGTTCCACCCCAAGTACGCCGCCAAGGAAGAGCTGGACCGGAAGGCCAAGGAGGGCAAGTTCGACAACTGGGTCAACCTGCTCAAGTTCAAGGCCGACTGGGGCATGAACCCGGAGCTCCCGGTGATCTCCCCGTGGATGACGACGCAGGGCCGAAACACCGCCACCTGGGTGCTGGAACGCAACCCCTACTACTTCGGCGTGGACACCGAGGGCAATCAGCTCCCGTACATCGACAAGGTGGTGCTGACCCTGGGAGAGAACCTGGAGGTCATAAATCTGAGAGCCATCGCCGGGGAGTACGACTGGGGCGAACGGCATCTGGATCTGCAGAAGCTGCCGGTCTTCATCGAGAACCAGCAGAAGGGCAACTACAAGGTGCACCTGGACCCCGGCGGCATCGGCAGCGATGCGGCGCTGCTCTGTAACCAGAGCTACGACGCCGACCCCGAGATCGCCAGGTGGCTCACCACCGCGGACTTTCGACGCGCGCTGTCCCTGGGAATCGACCGGGACCAGCTCAACGAGACGTTCTGGCTCGGTCTCGGCACTCCGGGCTCAGTCGCGTGCACGGAAGAGTCGCCCTACAACCCCGGCCGCGAGTTCCGCAAGCTCTGGTCCACTCACGACCCGAAGAACGCCAATGCCATGCTCGACAAGATCGGGCTGAGCAAGAAAGACGGGGAGGGGTATCGCCTGCGCACCGACGGGAAGGGCCGGCTGCGCCTCGAGCTCACGACCTACCTCGGGTTCATGCCCTTCACCCAGATCGCGGAGATGATCAAGCTGCAGTGGGCCAAGATCGGTATCCAGGCCGACGTGGCGGAGCTGGAGAGGAGCCTTCTGGGCCGCCGCCGGGCGAACAACGAGACCCAGATCAGCATGGAGATCATGTGGGGCACCGAGAACATGTACGCCCACTCGCCCGTCAACCTGTTCCCCTACGATCCCACGAGCGCCGTGGGGCCCCTGTATGGCAAGTGGTTCGCCACGGGCGGCGCCTCCGGCAAGACGCCGCCCGGCCGCTTGCTGGAATTGCTGGAGCTCTACCGGGCGGGGTTCAGCGCTCCGGAGAAACAGCACTACGAGCTCGGCAAGAAGATCTGGCGCATCGCCATCGAGGAGCAATACGTCATTGGCACCGTCGGGCTGGCGCCGGGGATCATGGGACTCCGGGTGGTCAAGAACAGCATCGGGAACGTGCCGGCGAGGATGTTCAACGGGTCGTCGACGCTGCATCCGAAGCAGTCGAAGCCGGAGACGGCGTTCTACAAGAGGTAGCTCCGGCTTGTGGGTGAGCGCGGCGAGGGAAGGGGCGGGCGGCCGGCGGCCGGGCACCTCACGGCCAGGAAGGGCGGGGGGTGAAGGGTGGCGATCCGGCGTGCGGGACAGTGGCGCGTGCGGATCTTTGACCGGAAGTTCGCCGCGGACTTTCTCGCCGCAGTCCCGTCAAGGGCAGCGCCATGATCCGCTCGTCTTCGCGAGGAGGTCGTTCTTTATCATGTGCGACCAGAGTCTCTGCGCGATGACATCGAGTGACACGGTCGAGTCCGACGCGAGGATCGGAGCCGCCACCGTCACTTCCCCGGTGGACTCCGAGAGAATGTGACCCGTCTGCGTATCCCACAGCTGCAGCCACAGACGCAAGGTTGAGATGCGGGTCCGAACGATTTTCAGGCCGCCGAGCTCGAACTTGTCGACCAGAGCCTGAGTGAACTCGGCGAGCCCTGGTTGCAGCACGTATTGGGAGCCAAGGGCCGCGCCGATTCGCTGGAGCCGCGCTCGGCCAGGGATCCCGCTGCGGTTGTTGCTCGCGAGGAGTTCGGCGTACTCCTCGGCCAACCCCTGGTCGGTGAGCCGGTTGAGCGCTTGCGACGTTGGGACGGCCCGGATGGGCGGGGACGCCTGCGAGAGCGCGGTGGTGAGCGCGTGCGAGACGGTGGGGCCCAAGCCCTGGATCCCGCCTGGGGCGACGACGCCAAGGGTTGCAACCGGCTCACACGCCAGTACCGCGATGTCGAGGGACGGTGACCGCGGCCCGGACGTCACGTGGTCGGCCGACAGGTGGAACGGCGTGCTGCAGCCGGCCGAGAACATTGCCACCGATGCGAGGATCGCCCCGGCTATGCCCCTGCTCAACCGGGATCCGGTCATCACGGGGATAACAGCTTCTCCAGCTTTCCGGCAAGGTCGCGGTTGACGAGATGCTGCAGCGTCACGCGCAGATCCGGCCGCTTGTCCATGAAGCTGCGCAGGTTCGGGACCGACTCCCCTTCTGTCACCACTCTCTCGCCGGGTTCCGCGCTTTTCCACTCGCCCAGGAGCGCCAGTGACACGAATTCTCGTTGGCGAAGCGATTGAAAACCGAGGTCATACAAGCAGAAGGATGTTCGAGAAGTGCACCAGATAGTCAGTGAACTGCATATGCATCGTGAAACCTCCGGCTCGTCTGCAGTGTGTCGATCTTGGAAACGTTCGCCGGTGGCGTCCATAGGACCTTGGTCCAATGCCGCCTCGGAGTCGCCGGGCATGAGAGGCCTCGGTGTCGGGTATCTGGCCCCGTGATTCCGTAGACCCGCAGCCATGGAGAAGAAACGCGGCAAGACCCAAGGCAAGGCGCGGCGCCGGACCGCCAAGGACCTCACGCCGAGGAAGGGCGGGGGACTACTTCTACGAAGCGGGACGGCTACGTCGCCGCCCGCATCAGCAAGTTGCCGTGCTGGTCGACGGCCGCCCCCCACCCCGGATGCACGAGGGTGCTCGCGTCGGGCTCCTCGACGATCGCCGGGCCCGGGATGACGTTCCCGCTGAGCAGCTTCGCCCGATCGAATACCGCAGTCTTCTGCCACCCCTCGGCAAACCACACCTCGCGCGTCCCCTTCAGCGCCGCACCCGGATCGCGCCCGCCCGCTTGAAGCGGCGCCCGGCGTGGCCGCGGCGTCACCCCGATCGCCGCCAGTCGCACGTTCACCAGCTCGACCGCGTCCTCCGCCGCCGCGTAGCCATACGCCCGCTCGTGCGCCGCGTCGAACTCCGTGCGGAGCCGCGTGATGTCGGCGGGGGTGAGCGCGCCCGGTGGCACCGCGATCGGCAGCTCGAACGACTGGCCGTGGTAGCGGAGATCCACGCTGCGCAGCATCCGCCGGTCGGCGGCCGGAACGCCGTCACGGTCCAGGCGTGCGGCGCCCTCGGCGAGGAACTCGGCGAACAGCGACTCCAGGCTGGCTGGCGTCAGCGTGTCCAGGCGCAGCCGCCGGGTGGTGACGAACTCGTGGCGAAGATCCGTCATCAGCATGCCGACCGCGGAGGCGATGCCGGGGTTCGGCGGTACCAGTACGGCGGGGACGCCCAGCTCCCGGGCCAGGGCGTTGGCGTGCAGGGGGCCGGCGCCGCCGAAGGCCACGAGCACGAAATCGCGCGGGTCGTAGCCGCGCTGGACGGACACCAGGCGCAGGGCGCCGATCATGTGGGCGTTGGCGATGTCCACGATGCCGGCGGCGGCGGCGATGGGATCCAGCGTGAGCGGGGTAGCGACGCCGTCGGCGATGGCGCGGCGGGCGGCATTGGCGTCCAGCGCCATCTCGCCGCCGAGGAAATACGCGGGGTTCAGGCGGCCCAGCACCAGGTTGGCGTCCGTGATGGTCGGGGTGGTGCCGCCGCGGCCGTAGCAGGCGGCGCCGGGGCGGGCGCCGGCGCTGCGCGGGCCCACGCGGAGAGCGCCCCCGGCGTCGATCCACGCCTCGCTGCCGCCGCCGGCGCCGACCTCCACCAGATCGATCACGGGCGTGCGCACGGGGTAGCCACCGCCTTTCCCCTCGCCGAGCGGGGTGATGGCCTGGGCGCCCACCTCGATTTCCGTCGACAGCCGCAGCTGGCCGTCCTGGATGAGCCCGACCTTGGCGGTGGTGCCGCCCATGTCGAACGACATGACGTTCTTGTAGCCGTAGGGGGCGGCGATAGCGCCGGCCGCGATGACGCCGGCGGCGGGGCCGGACTCCACCATGTAGACGGGCCGGGCCTTGGCCGAGGCCGAGGTCATCACGCCCCCGTTGGACTGCATCACGTAGAACGGCGCGGTCGCTCCGAGCGCCTTCAGGCGGGACTCCAGCGCGTCCACGTAGCGGGAGACGATCGGCATGACAGCGGCGTTCACCGCGGTGGTGCTGGCCCGCAGGTACTCGCGGTACTCCGGGCACACGTCCGACGATACGGACAGGAACGCGTCCGGCAGCTCCTCGCGCACGACGGCGGCAACCGCGCGCTCGTGGGCGGGATTCAGATATGAGTACAGGAGGCAGACGACGACGGCCTCGACGCCCTCCTGCCGCAGCCGTCGCGCCGCCTGGCGTGCAGTATCGAGCTCGAGCGCCTGTAGCACACGGCCCTCGTGGTCGAGCCGCTCGGTCACCTCGAGACTCCAGCGACGTGGCACCAGGGGCGCCGGCTTCTGCAGATGCACGTCGTAGAGGCGCGAGCGGATCTGGCGGCCGATCTCCAAGATATCGCGGAAGCCGCGCGTCACCAGCATGCCGACGCGCGCGGTCTTGCCCTCGATGATCGCGTTGGTCGCGACCGTGGTGGCGTGGACCACCGCGGCCACGTCGCCGCCGCCCGCCTGGCACTCGGCCAGGCCGCGCTCGAGCGCGGTCATGAAACCCAACGCCGGGTCCTCCGGCGTGGTGAGCACCTTGACCACGCGGATGGCGCCGGTCTCGCCGTCGACCAGCGCGGCGTCGGTGAAAGTGCCGCCGATGTCGATGCCGATACGCAGGGCGCGCATCAGGCCCTCCGCCCGCGCTCGGCGGTGGTGGCAGCTGCGTCGAGTGTCTGCGTCGTCGGATCCACGACCACGCCGTAGACGGAGCGGGCGCGCTCGACCGAGATCTTCCCCAGGGCCACGTCCATCGCCACGCCCTCGGCGGGGCGCTCGAGCGGCGACTGGGTGCCGCCGCCGCCCGGCGTCTGCACGCTGACGATGTCGTCCGGCTTGAGCTGGAAGGTGATCTTCGAGGGCAGCTCGCGGGCCTGGGGCGTCTCCGGGTTCAGGATGTACTTCGCGGGCCGCGCGGCCTCGCCGCCGAAGAGGCCCCACGGGGCGTAGCGCGCCTTGTCGGAGAGGATCGAGAAGCTCGGCGTGTGGCCGGGAAAGAGGTAGTCGCGGCGCACACCGAGGCCGCCGCGGTGGCGGCCACCGCCCTCGGAGTTCTCGATCAGCTCGTAGCGCACGATGCGCACCGGGTAGCTGGTCTCCGTCTCCTCGATGGGCGCGTTCTCGGTATTCTGGAAGTGCGACTGCACGGCGTCCATGCCGTCGGTGGTGAGGGTGGCGCCGTAGCCGCCGGCGATGGTCTCGTAGTAGGTGAAGTACTCGCCGCTGGCCGGGTTCACGCCGCCGAAGGCGATGTTGCAGACGCAGCCCTTGGTGCCGGCCACCACGCGGTCCGGCAGCGCCGGCGCCAGCGCGCGGAAGAGCAGGTCGCAGAGCTGCATGGCGATCTCCCAGCCGGCGGCGACCGCCGCCGGGTGCTTGGCGTGGACGACGGAGCCGGGGCGGCTCTTGATGTCGACCAGCCGGTAGAAGCCGTCGTTCACTGGAATATCGGGATCGATCAGACACTTGAGCACGTAGACGACGCCCGAGTACGACTGCGACGACGTCGCGTTGGTGGGCGACTTGCGCTGCTCGTCGCAGCCGGTGAGGTCGACGGACAGGCGGCCGGACTCGATCGTGACCGTGGCGGCCAGCTTCACTGGCTCGTCGGTGACCCCGTCGCCGTCCATGAGCATGTCGGCGCTGAACGTGCCGTCGGGGAACTCGGCGAAGGCGGCGCGCGTGCGGCGCTCGGTGTAGCGGAGCAGCTCCTCCAGGTACTGCGTCAGCGTGGCGGCGCCGTGCTGGGCGACCAGCGCCGCGATCCCCTGGACGCCCAGGCGGTTGGCGGCGGTCTGGGCCCGGAAGTCGCCGGAGATCTCGCGGGTGCCGCGAAAGTTGGCGCGGATCATCGCGAAGATGTCGGGGTCGATCTGGCCGTCCTTGACGAAGCGCACGCCCGGGATGATGAGGCCTTCCTGGTAGATCTCGCTCGACACGCCGATGCTGCCCGGGGCGCCGCCGCCGACATCCACGTGATGGGCGATGTTGGCCACGTAGCCGAGCAGGGCACCCTCGTGGAAGACGGGCGTGATGAGCGTGATGTCGTTCAGATGCACGCCGCCCTGGTAGGGGTCGTTGATCAGGATGCCGTCGCCGGGCACCAACCGCTCGGGGCCATAGGCCCGGATGGCGCGCGGCACCAGGTGGGCCAGCGAGCCCAGGTGGGCCGGCTGGGCGAAGGCCTGGGCGATCGTGCGTAGCTCGCGGTCGAAGAACGCGCAGGAGAAGTCGCCGCGCGTCTTGATGTTGGTGGAGTAGGCGGCCCGCCGCAGCGTGGCGCCCATCTCCTCGGTGATGGCGAGCAGCCCGTTGCGGATGACCTCGAAGCGGACCGGATCGATCTCGGCGGCGAGCGTGCGCTGGGGCGGAGCGGCCGGTGGAGTCATGGGCGGCAGTGTATAAGAGAACGCGGGGGAGGATGGACCAATGCTCGAGCGGGTGCTGTGGCCCCGAGGACGGCGGACGGTGACGGCGCGACCGGTCGCAGCGCGTCTGGAAACGCTGGCCGGCAAGACGGTCGGGCAGCTGTGGGACGATCTCTTCCGGGGCGACGAGATCTTCCCGATACTCGAAGGGGCGCTGGCCGAGCGCTTTCCCGGCGTGAAGTTCGTCAGCTACCGCACCTTCGGCTCGACGCACGGCGCCGAGGAGCACGAGGTCCTGGCGAACCTCCCCGCCCGCATGCGCGAGCTGGGGGTGGACGCCGTCATCTCGGGGATGGCGTGTTGAGGGAGCTGCACGCCCGCCGTGTTGCGGGCCAGCGCAGCTGCCGAGGAAGCCGGAGTCCCATCGGTCTCACTCACGTGTGAGGGGTTCATCGGTCAGGCGGCCACCACGGCGACCGGCCTCGGCTTGCCGAGCCTGCCCGTGGCGATCGTGCCCGGCCACGTCGACGTGCAGACGGTGGACGAGCTGCGGGCCAACGTGCTCGGCGTCACCGTCGAGGGCGTCATCCAGGGGCTGACCGCGGCGCCGGAGAAGGCCTCCGAGCTGGTGGAGCCGGAGCCGGGCGAGGTCGTCTTCGAGGGCACGGCGGACGAGATCAACCGGTTCTACTACGAGAACGGCTGGAGCGACGGGCTGCCGATCGTGCCGCCGACGGCGGCGCGCGTCGACGAGTTCCTGCGCCACACCGACCGCGCCGCCGACGAGGAGCTGGGCGTGCTGCTGCCCGATCGGCGCAGCGCCACCGTGCGGACGGTGGCCATCAACGGCGTGATGGCGGGCTGCCGGCCGGAGTACATGCCGGTGCTGGTCGCGCTGATCGAGGCCATGGCCGATCCGCGCTACGGCGTCGAGCACAGCGGCAACACGCCGGGGGCGGAGACGCTCATCATCGTGAACGGGCCGATCATCCGGCGGCTCGGCTTCAACTACCAGCAGGGCGCGCTGCGCGACGGCTTCCAGGCCAACACCAGCATCGGCCGCTTCTGGCGGCTCTACCTGCGCAACGTGGCCGGCTTCCTGCCCCACAAGACCGACAAGGGGACCTTCGGCAACACCTGGCGCGTCGTGCTGGCCGAGAACGAGGACGCGCTGACCCGCATGGGCTGGACCACGATCGCCCAGGACCAGGGGCTGGCGGCCGGCCACAACGCCGTCACCATCTCGCGGTTCACCGGCGGCACCGTGCTGGCCTCGGTCTTCGGCACCCGGCCCGAGCAGATGATCCCGTACCTGGCCGACGGCATCGCGCGCCTGGTCGCCTGGGAAGTGATCTTCACCGTCGGCATGTCGGTCGGCGCCCAGCGGCCCTTGCTGGTGCTGAGCCCGATCCTGGCCCAGACCCTGGCCCGCGCCGGCCTCAGCAAGCAGGACGTCCAGCGGCAGCTCTTCGAGCACGCGCGCATTCCCGCCAGCCGATTCGAGCGCTACATGAGCGGGTGGACGAACCTGCTGCCCGGGCGCCCGACGCTGCGCGATCTCGTGAAACGCGGGCGGGCGGCGCCGGTCTTCGCCGAGTCGGACGATCCGGAGCGATTGGTCCCGGTCGTCGAGAAGGCGGAGGACATCATGATCGCCGTCAGCGGTGACCCGCTACGCACGAATGCCTACGTGTTCGCGCACAACGGGATCCTCGGCTACACGACCACGAAGCCGGTCCGGTTGCCCGCTCGCTGACGTGGAGGCGCTCTGGATCGTCCTGCCGACGGGCCAGCGCGCCTCCGGTGAGTGGATCGACGACACGCTGCGGCGCCGAGCCGAGGAGAGCGGCCTGCTCGCCCGCACACCGCTGGCGGGCCAGTTCCCGCGCCACCGGGTCGAGGTGGTGCGGGCGGCCGACGCCGTCGACGAGGTCAACCGGCTCTTCGAGGCGCGCGGATGGACCGACGGCCTGCCGGTGGTGCCGCCCACCTTGCCCCGCGTGGAGGCGATGTGCGCCACCGTCGCGCGGGTGCCGGCCGAGGTGCTCGGTGAGGTCGAGCCGCTGCGGGGCGAGGCCACCGTCGAGAAGATCGCCGCCAACGCCGTCATGGCGGGCTGCCGCCCCGAGCACTTCCCGGTCGTGCTCGCCGCCGTGGAGGCGGTGCTGGACCCGGCCTTCAACATGCGCGGGGTGCAGACGACGGACGAGAACGTCGCGCCGCTGCTGATCGTCAGCGGCCCGCTCGCCGCCCGGCTGGGCGTCAACGCCGGCTTCGGCGCGCTGGGCCCGGGCTGGCGCGCCAACGCCAGCATCGGCCGCGCGGTGCGCCTGGTCATGCTGAACCTCGGCGGCGGCTGGCCCGGCGCCGTCTCCCTGGCCGGCCTCGGCCAGCCCGGCCGCTACACGCTCTGCCTGGCCGAGCGGGTGGACAGCCCGTGGCCGCCCCTGCACGTCGAGCTCGGCTACCGGCCCGAGCAGAGCACGGTGACGGTGCTGCGCGCGGAGACGGCGATCAACGTCACCGGGGGGCTGGCCGAGGTGGCCAGCGTCATGGCCACCGCCGCCTCGGCGTTCACGATGCTCTACGAGGGGCGCGTGGTCGTCGTGGTGGCGCCATTCGTGGCCCGGCGCCTGGCCGCCGAGGGCTGGAGCAAGGACGACGTGCGGCGCTGGCTCCACGCCCAGGCCCGGGTGCCGGTGGCGGCCTGGCAGGAGTGGTGGCTGCGGGCCACGGCGCGCCAGTGGCCGGCGTGGGTCACCGAGGTCGCCGACGCCCTGCCGGTCGTGAAGGAGCCCGCCGATATCACCGTGGTGGTGGCCGGCGGCGACCTGGCGATCCCGCAGCTCGCCTACTTCCCGTCATGGGGCTTCCCGCCCTGCCGGGTCACCCGCGAGATCCCGGCGCCGATCGATCTGGTAGGATAGCGACCCACTGAAGCCGGATCTCATCTACCACCAGTCTGGAGGCCTCCCATGCGACGCGTCTTCGTCGGTGTCATCGTTCTGGCAGTGCTCACCGTCGCGGTGCTCGGCGCGTCCGGCCTGGCGCCGGCCCAGTCGAAGGTCACCGAGGTCCTGATCGGCTCGGTGCTGCCGCTGACCGGCACCTTCGCCAACTACGGGCAGCAGTACCTGTGGTCGGCGCAGACGGCTGAGGACATCGTCAACAACGACTACGCGGATCTCCAGGTGCCGCTGGGGCCCGGCAAGGGATTCCCGGGGCTGGGCGGCGTGCCCATCAAGTTCATCGTGCGGGACGATCAGAGCCGCGGCGAGCAGGCGCGCACGATCGTCGAGCAGCTCATCTCGGTGAACAAGGTCCACTGGATCAACGGCGAGGGGACCAGCGGCATCACCTCGCTCATCCAGCCGGTGGTGGAGAGCGCGGGGCTGCCGATGACGTGTCACGCCTGCGCCTCGCCGACGCTGACCGAGAAGGGCCTCAAGTGGTTCTTCCGCACCGGGCCCAACGACAAGACGATGGTGGCCAGCGTCTTCTCCTTCCTCAAGGAGTGGCGCGAGAAGGGCGGCCCCACCGATCTGAAGACCATCGCGTTCTTCACCTGCGACAACCTGTTCTGCCAGGACAACCGCAAGGTGGCCAGCGAGCTGGCGCCCAAGGCGGGCTACCAGGTGGTGCTCGACCTCACGTCGAAGACCGGCGCCACCACGCTGGCCTCCGAGGTGCAGCGGCTGCAGGCGGCCAAGCCGGACGTGCTCTTCCTCGTGCAGTACACCGCCGACGCCACCGTGTTCCAGAACGATGCCAAGCGAGCCGGGTGGAGTCCGAAGGTGGTGGCCACCAGCAACGGCGCCTACTCCGACGAGACGTGGCTGCAGGCGCAGAAGAAGTCCAACGGCGGCGCCGGCTGGCTGGGGCGCGACCCCACGGCGATCGACCTCGTGCAGGACCGTCCGAGCTGGAAGAAGGTCAACGAGATCTACAAGAAGTACAGCCGCGGCCAGAACATGGGCGAGCTGGCGATGCGCGAGATCACCGGCCTGCTGTGGATGGCCGACGTCATCAACCGCGCCAAGTCGGTGGAGCCGGCCGCGCTGCAGAAGGCCGCCAACGAGACGAAGATGGGCCCCGAGCAGCTCATCATCGACTACAAGGGCGTGCAGTTCGAGAACGGGCAGAACGTGCTGGCCACCGGCGTGGTGACCCAGATCGGCTGGGACGGCGAGAAGCACACGCTGTGGCCGTGGGACATCGCCAGCAAGGCCAACTTCAAGGCGCTGTACCCGAACCCGAGCTGGCAGGAGCGCGACAGCACGCCGAAGCCCGCGAACTGAGCGCGATCCCGAGGCCATGACCGAGCTCGCCCAGGCCGTCGTCAACGGCCTCCAGATGGGATTCCTCTACGCGCTCGTCGCCGTGGGGCTGACGATCATCTGGGGCCTCATGGAGATGATCAACTTCGCCCACGGCGAGTTTCTGATGCTGGGCATGTTCGGCGCCTGGTGGCTCAGCGATAGCCTCCGCCTCGATCCGCTGCTGGCCATCGTGCCGATCGCGCTGGTGATGTACGGGTTCGGCGTGCTGGTATACCGCCACCTCATGCGGCGAGTGCAGGGGGGCGACCCCTTCACGCAGATCTTCGCCACCATCGGCCTGCTCTTCCTGCTGCAGAACGCGGTGGTGGCCGGCTTCACCAGCGACTTCCGTTTCGTGAACGACAGCCTGCTGGCGCGGCTGAGCGGCACCAAGCTGAGCCTCCTCGGCGTCACCTTCGGGGTGCCGCTGCTGCTCGCCGCCGGGCTCGCCCTCCTCCTCTTCCTGGCGCTTTATCTGTTGATCGAGCGCACGGAGTTCGGGCTGGCGCTGCAGGCCACCAGCGAGGACCGTGACGCCGCCCGGCTGGTGGGCATCCGTCCCCAGCGCATGTTCGCGGTGGCCTGGGGGCTGGGCGCCGCGCTGGTGGCGATCGCGGGCGCCATCCTGGTCAACTTCTTCGCCGTGTATCCGCAGGTGGGGCTGCAGTTCACCGTGCTGGCCTACGCGATCGTGGCGCTGGGTGGGTTCGGCAGCGTGCTCGGCACGCTGTTCGCCGCGCTGCTCGTCGGCGTGATCCAGAGCGTGACGGTCGTCTACCTGCCGCCGGCCTTCAAGGACGCCTTCGTCTTCGCGTCGTATCTCCTGATCGGGCTCTTCCGCCCGCAGGGCCTGTTCGGGCGCTTCTGAATGGGGCGGATCGCCCTGGTCATCGGAGCTCTGGCGGCGATCATCTACCCGATTCCGCTTCAGCTCCAGGGCACGACCTACTATCAGACGGTCGGGTTCCTGGTGCTCGTCAACGCGATGCTCGGCGTCGGCTGGAACGTCATCGGGGGGTGGGCGGGGCAGTTCGACTTCGGGCCGCAGGTGTTCTTCGGCGTCGGTGCCTACACCGCGGCCTTGCTCTACGTGAAGCTGGGCTGGGATGCGTGGCTCGGGCTGCTGGCCGGTGTCGTGGTCGCGGCCGGGATGTGCGCGGTGCTGACCTATCCGCTCACGCGCCTGCGGGGGCACTACTTTGCCATCGCCACCGTGGCGATCTGGATGATCGCCCAGCCCATCGGGGCCTCCTGGGAGTACATCGGCGGGAGCCAGGGGCTGTTCATCCCGATGAAGCCGCGGGCGGGCGTGGTGGACTCGGCGCTGTCGCTGCAGTTCTCGGGGCCGACCAAGGCCATGGGCTACTACTACGTGGCCCTGGTGCTCTTCGCCATCACGCTGGCGCTCATGGCGGTGGTCGAGCGCTCCAAGCTCGGTTACTACTTCCGCGCGATTCGCGACGATCAGGAGGGCGCCGAGGGCATCGGCATCGACAGCCGGCTCTACAAGGTGATCGCCCGGAGCATCACCGCCGCCGTCTTCGCCGCTGCCGGCGTGCTCTACGCGTTCTGGGCGCTGTCGGTCTTCCCCGAGCAGGTGCTGGAGCTGAACTGGAGCACGCTGCCGATCATGGCCACGGTGGTGGGCGGCATCGGCCGCCTGTGGGGGCCGGTGCTGGGCGCCGTCATCCTGATCCCGATCTCGCAGATCATGAGCACCACGCTCGGCACGGGGCCGCTGGCCGGCCGCGGCATCGACCTGATCGTCTACGGCCTCATCATCGTCGTGATCGCGGCGTTCCGCCCGACCGGCCTGCTCTCGCTGCCGTGGGCCCGCTGGCTGCGGCGGGGCCGGGCGGCCTCGGCGGAGTCCTGATGCCGCCCCTGATCAGTGTCGAGTCGTCCACGAAGCGCTTCGGCGGTCTGCTCGCCAACCGCGACGTGTCGCTGGCCATCGACGCCGGCGAGATCGTCGGGCTCATCGGGCCCAACGGCGCCGGCAAGACGACGCTGTTCAACTGCCTCACCGGCTACATGCATCCCGACGCTGGCCGCCTCCTCTTCGACGGGGTCGACATCACGCACGCCCGTCCCGAGCGCATCTGCCGTCTCGGCGTGGCGCGCACCTGGCAGGTGGTGCGCGCGTTCGGCCGCATGACGGCGCTGGACAACGTGGTGTGTGGCGCGCTCCAGCGCACGAACCGGGTGGCGGAGGCGCGGGCACGGGCGACGGAGCTGCTGGAGTTCACCGAGCTGCGGGGCCGGGGCAACATGGCCGCCGCCACCCTGACGCTGGCCGACAAGAAGCGGCTGGAGATCGCCCGGGCCCTGGCCACGCGGCCCAAGCTGCTGCTGCTCGACGAGGCCATGTCCGGTCTCACGCCGCTGGAGACGACCGCGGCCGTGCAGCTCGTGCGGCGCATCCACGAGGAGCTGAAGGTGACGATCTGCGTGGTCGAGCACGTGATGGAGGTCGTCATGCCGCTGTCCCATCGCGTGATCGTGCTCGACTACGGCGTCAAGATCGCTGACGGCCCGCCCGCGACCGTCGTGCGCGACGAGCAGGTCATCCGCGCCTACCTCGGCGAGCGCCGTGCCGCCCGCTAGCCTGCTGGAGGTGCGCGATGTCCACGTGGCCTATGGGGCCGGCGTGCGCGCCCTGCAGGGCGTGTCGCTGCACGTGCAGCCGGGTGAGGTCGTGGCCCTCATCGGCGCCAACGGTGCGGGCAAGACGACGCTGCTCAAGGCCATCGCCGGCCTGGTAGAGCCGCAGGCCGGCGAGGTGAGCTTCGACGGCCAGGTGATCAGCGCGGTGGACGCGTCCGACCGGGTGAAGCTCGGTGTTGCCCTCGTGCCCGAGGGCCGCCGCCTGTTCAGCCGGCTGAGCGTCGCCGAGAACCTGACCCTGGGCAGCTACAGCAACGGGGATCCCGGCCACCGGCGGGAGATGCTCGAGCGCATCCACACGCTCTTCCCCGTGTTGCGGGAGCGGGCCGGGCAACGGGCGGGGACGCTGAGCGGCGGCGAGGCTCAGATGCTGGCCATCGCCCGGGCGCTCATGTCGCGGCCGCGCTTCCTGATGCTGGACGAGCCCAGCCTGGGGATCATGCCGCGCCTCGTCGACCAGGTCATGGACTCGCTGCGGCGGCTCCACGAGACGGAGGGGCTCACGATGTTCCTGGTCGAGCAGAACGTGGCGGCCGCCCTCGACCTGGCCGACCGCGGCTACGTGTTGCAGACCGGGCGCGTCGTGCTGGAGGGGCAGAGCGAGGAGCTGCGCCGCAGCGATCTCGTGCGCAAGGCCTACCTGGGAATGTAGGAGGCGGCGGCCGGGCCGCGGCGCTACTGAACGACGGTCTTGGGCGCGAGGCGCATCTCGCGGAGAAACGCGATGAAGCTCTGCCCGCGGCTCGGGCGTACGACGGCGTCGTGACTGAAGACCCCGAGAAACCTCCGGGCGCGGTGCCGGCCGGCGTCGAGCCGCGCATCCTCGATGCTCTTCACCCAGAAGGGACCGCGGTGAAGACAGAAGCGGGAGCGGCACGCCCACACCGCCGTCGGGGTCGGGGCGGGGAGCTCGGGCTGCATCGTCCAGGCCGTCTTGTCACTCATGCGAGCCTCCACGTCCCGGCGAGGCAGTCGCGCTGGGGGAACCAGCCTACCCGAAATCCCCACCGTGCGTACGGAAGGGAGGGGATGGTCACGACGACGCCTTCCGCGAGAGCGCGGTGGGGCGAGGCCTGGCTGCCGCGGGGGCCGGGGCCAGCGGCAGGCGCGCCGGCGCCAGCTGGCGGGCGACCGCCTCGGCTTCCGCTCTCAGTGCCTCCCGCAGCGCGGGCGGCTCGATCACCTCCGCCTGTACCCCGTACCCCAGGATCCATCGCCGCACTTCCAGCGTGTCGGCCACGCGTAGCATCAACTCCACCCGCCCGTCCGGCAGGTCGCGCAGTCGCTGCGAGGGGTGCCACAGCCGCTCGCGGATGTAGGGCGCCAGCCCGCGCGCGAAGACCACCCGCACGACGACGAGGTCGCCGCGCAGGATGCCCCACACGCCTTCCAGGTACTTCGCCGCGTCGAACGAGGAGGGCACCACGAAGCGACGGCGGGTGGGCTCCACCGTGCGCATCCGCTCGACGGCGAAGGTGCGGACGGCGTCGCGCAGGTGACAGTGGGCGACCAGGTAGAGGCCGCCGTTGTGGAGGGTGAGATGGTAGGGATCGATCTCCCGCACGTCCTCGCGGTCGCGGCCCGCGGAGTAGTAACGGGTGCGCAGTGTACGGCGCTCGGCCAGCGCGGTGTGGATCCGCGGCAGGTGCTCGGCGGCGGGCGCCTGGAGCTTGGCGCCGGCGCCGCGCACGCCCAGGCGGTCGCGCATCTGCTCGACGAGCTGGAGCGCGTCGCGGCTGAGCGCACCCTGGATCTTGTCGAACGCCGAGGCGACCTCGGGCCCCAGCACGCTGGCGCCGAGCGGCGTCAGCAGCTCGCGGCTCATCAGCAGCGCGACCAGCTCGCCCAGGGTGAGCTTGAGCGGCAGCGCGCGCTTGAAGGCCTCGGTCACCCGCCAGACGCCCCGGTTGCCGTCGGCGGCGCGCTCGGTGTAGAGGGGAAAGCCGGCCTGCTGCAGGACGCCGAGGTCGCGCCAGATGGTGCGCACGGTGCACGTCAGCTCGTCGGCGGCGTCGTCGACCGTGATCCCCTGGGGACGGTCGATGAGCTGGATCAGGCGCCACTGCCGGGAGAGCTGGTCACCACGCGGCATCGGGTTCAGTCTCCGTATCCGGCTGCTCGCTGTCAACATTCGGGCCGGCCGAGGCATCCCCGCAGCTGTGACCTTGCCTGTCACAGGGTGGGGTCATGATCCCGCGCATGAGACAGGAGCCCATCCGAGGCCCACGCCCCCCGGCTCGTGCCGCCACGGCCACGGCTCGGCCGCAGTCCTCGGCCGGCCAGCGATGCCTGCGCTTTCCGTGTGGCCATACCGAGGCGGAGGCCGCTGTCGCCTCGCGCCTGCGGGAGCGGCCCGGCGCGGTCTGGGTCGGCTGCCCGCGATGCAACGTCATCGCGCTGACCGTGGGTAGAATCAACGCGCAATGATGCAGGCTCCGAACGGTCGCCTCGTCCTCTCGCCCTCCGACCTCAACGACTACGTCGAGTGCCCCCACCTGACCACGCTGGCCCTGGAGGTCGCGCGGGGCACCGGCCAGCGCCCGCATGTCCCCGACGACCACGGCGAGCTCCTCCGCCGCAAGGGCGAGGAGCATGAGGCCGCCTACCTGCGCACGCTACGGGCGGCCGGGCGCCAGGTGGTCGACGTCATCGGCGCCGACCGGTGGGATTTCGAGGGCTCGAAGCGGGCGACGATCGAGGCCATGCGTTCCGGCGCCGAGGTCATCTACCAGGCCACGTTCGTGCAGGGCGACTGGCGAGGGCGCGCCGATTTCCTGGAGCGGGTTCCCCAGCGTACCGCGCTGGGGGAATGGGGCTACGAGGCGCTGGACGCCAAGCTGGCCCGCGCCGAGAAGCCCACCTACGTGCTGCAGCTCTGCTTCTACACCGAGGCGATCGAGGCCATCCAGCAAGCGCCGGCAGCCGCGATGCACGTGCTGCTCGGTATCGGCGAGCGGCGCACGCTGCGCCCGGCCGACTTCACCGCCTACTACCGGCGCGTTCGCGCCGGGTTCCTCGCCGCTCTGGCGCGAGGCGAGGCAACCGAACCCTATCGCGTCGATCACTGCTCGCTGTGCGAGTTCCGTGTGGTGTGCGACGAACGCTGGGAACGCGAGGACCACCTGGGCCTGGTGGCCGGCATCCGGCGCGAGCAGGTCACACGGCTGCGGGGCGCCGGGCTGGGCACGCTCGCGCAGCTCGCCCAGGCGCCGCCGACCACGCGCGTCGAGCACGTTGCCGCGCACACCTTCGAGACCCTAAATGATCAGGCGGCGCTGCAGCTCAGCCGGCGCGCCACGGGACGGCTGGACTGGCACACGCTGCCCGCCGAGGTCGAGCGCGGCTTCGCCCGACTGCCGCGCCCCTCGCCCGGCGACGTCGTGTTCGACATCGAGGGCGATCCGTTCTGGGAGCCCGCCCGCGGCCTGCACTTCCTCCTCGGCCTGCTGACGAGCGAGGCCGGCCGCTGGCGCTACCGTGCGATCTGGGCGCACGACCGGGCGGAGGAGCGCCAGGCGTTCGAGACGCTCGTGGACTTCTTCCGCGAGCGGCTCGCGCAGTTTCCCGACATGCACGTCTATCACTACGGCGCCTACGAGCCGACCGCGCTCAAGCAGCTCATGGGTGTGTACGCCACCCGCGAGGACGCCGTCGACGCGCTGCTGCGGGCGGAGATCTTCGTCGATCTCCACTCGGTCGTGCGACAGGGCCTTCGCGCGGGCGTGCCGAGCTATTCGCTGAAGCACGTGGAGGCACTGCCCGTGTTCCACCGCCAGGCGCAGGTCACCACTGGCACCCGGGCCATCCTGGCCTACGAGGGATGGATGGAGTCGCACGCGCCCGCCCGGCTGGACGAGATCGCGACCTACAACGAGGAGGACTGCCTGGCCACCTTGGCGCTGCGCGACTGGCTGATCGAGCACCGGCCGGACGACGTCGCCTGGGCGGAGCGGCCGGCCGCGCGGCCCGTCGACGACGACAAGCAGCAGACCGACGCCCGGCGCGAGGCGCTGCGGCAGGCGCTGTTGCAGGGGGCCGAGACCGGCACGCCGCGCTGGCTGGCGGCCGAGCTCCTGGAGTATCACCGGCGCGAAGCGCGCCCGGCGTGGTGGTGGTTCTTCGCCCGCTGCCAGATGTCGGCCGACGAGCTGGTCGACGACGGCGAGGCCATCGGGCGGCTGGAGCCGGCCGGCGCCCCCGTCCGGGCCGGGCGGTGGCTAGACCAGCGCCTCCGCTTCCCACCCCAGCAGCACAAGCTGGCACCCGGCGACACGCCGCTCGATCCGGCAACGGGCAAGGCCGCGGGCACGCTCGCGAAGCTCGACGAGGCAACGGGCGAGCTGGTTCTGCGGCGGACGTCCCCGCAGGCGGTGCCAGCGGCGCTCATCCCGCCGCGGCCCTACGACACGAAGGCCCAGCGCGAGGCGCTGGCGCGCCTCGCGGCGGCGGTGCACGGCGGGAGCCGGCGCTACCGGGCGCTGGACGACATCCTGGCGCGCGCTCGGCCCCGGCTGAGCGGCGGGTTCGACGGCTCGATCCAGACGATGGATCCGCGCGAGCAGCGGGAGCGCGCCGCGGCGCTGGACGAAAGCTATCTCTTCATCCAGGGACCGCCCGGCACCGGCAAGACGTGGACGGGCGCCCGCATCGTCGTGGAGCTCGTCGGCCGGGGCCGGCGCGTCGGCGTGGCCGCCACCAGCCACAAGGCCATTCATAACCTGCTCGACGAGATCGAGCGGGCGGCGCACGAGGAAGGCGTGTCGATCCGCGGCCTCAAGAAGTGTAGCGGCGGCAGCGCCGAGAGCGAGTACTCCGGCGACTGGATCACCAATGTGGCCACGACCGACAGGCTGACAGCGGCAGCACCGCATGTCCAGCTCGTGGCCGGAACCGCGTGGCTCTTCGCTCACCGCGACCTCGATGGCGGCGCGCTGATCGACACCCTGGTGATCGACGAGGCCGGCCAGGTGTCGCTGGCCGATGCGCTCGCCATGGGCACCGCGGCGCGCAACGTCATCCTGCTCGGCGATCCGCTGCAGCTCGCCCAGGTCTCGCAGGGCACGCACCCCGAGGGCACCGGGCTCTCGGTGCTGGAGCATCTTCTGGGGACGCGCTCCACGGTGGCTCCAGAGATGGGCATCTTCCTGGATCGCACGCGCCGTATGCACCCGGACGTGTGTGGCTTCGTCTCCGAGATCGTCTACGACAGCCGGCTGGTGGGGATTCCCGACCTGGCGCGCCAGGCCACCGACTTCGGCACCGGGCTGCGCTACCTGCCGGTCGACCATGCCGGCAACGTGGCCGCCGCGCCCGAGGAGGCCCAGCGCATCGCGCACGAGATCGGCGCCATGCTGGGTGGCGCGTGGACCGATCACCACGGCCGGACATCGAAGCTCGACCAGGCGCACTTCATGGTGGTCGCACCGTACAACGCCCAGGTTCGCCAGCTCCGCGTGGCCCTCGAGGCCGCCGGGCTGGGCGGGGTGCCGGTGGGCACCGTGGACAAGTTCCAGGGCCGCGAGGCCCCGGTGGTCTTCTACTCGATGGCGACCTCGAGCGCCGACGACGTGCCGCGCAGCCTCGACTTCCTCTTCTCGCGCAACCGCCTCAACGTCGCCGTCTCCCGCGCCATGTGCCTGGCCTGCATCGTCGCCAGCCCGCGCCTGCTGGAATCACGCGCGCGCACGATCGAGCAGATGCGGTTGATCAACGCGCTCTGCCGCTTCGTGGAGATTGCGGACGCGCAGGCCGTCTAGCGAGCCTTCCTCGCCGGCTTCGGCTCGCCTGCCGCCCGCCACAGGTACCACGCCGCTGCCGACCGATACGGCTTCCACCGCTCGCCCAGCACTCGCAGCGCCTTCGGCGTCGGCTGGGTCCGCGTCCCGCACGCGCGGCGATAGCCCTCGCGCACGCCGAAGTCGTCCACCGGGAGGATGTCCGGGCGCCCGAGGGTGAAGATCAGCAGCATCTCGATCGTCCATCGGCCCACGCCGCGGATGGGCAGCAGGCGCTCGATGATCTCCTCGTCGCTGAGCCGGGCGGCAGCCCGCCGCGTCGGTACGGTGCCGGCCAACGCGTGGCGGGCGATGTCCTTGATCGCGAGCACCTTGGCCCGGGAGAAGCCCGCGCTCCGCAGACGCGCGGGATGGGCGGCCAGCACCTCCGCCGGAGCCGGGAACCGCCTGGCGCCGAACAGTGCGACAAATCGGGCGAGGATGGTCTGGGCGGCGCGACCGTTGAGCTGCTGGTGGGCGATGGCCCGGGTGAGTGCCTCGTAGGGTGACCAGCGCCGGGCCTCGATCCCGCACGGCCCGTGGCGCCGGATCAGCCGCCGCATGACGGGATCGCGGGACAGCTGGCGGTGCGGCGCCGTGCTCATCGCGCCGGCACCCGCCACAGGAACACCCGGTGCCCTGGGGCCTGCGGCACGATCAGCGTGCGCTCCGGCTCCCAGTCGCCCATGCTGAAGTCGTGGGAGACGATCCGGGCGCCTGGCTTCAGCTCGCGCAGGAGCTTGGGGCGCAGGCGCAGGTTGACCTCGGGGCCGAGGTACAGCGTCACTACCGTCGCCGCGCTGATGTCGGTGGCGAAGAGGTCGCGCTCGACGAACGTCACCTGGTCGGTGAGACCGGCCCGGACGGCGTTGCGGCGGGCGTTGGCGATGCGCTCAGGGTCGATATCGACGCCCACGGCGCGGGCGCCGCGGCGGGCAGCCGCGATGACGATCTCGCCGTCGCCGCAGCCGAGATCGTAGACCAGATCGCCGGGGCCGATCTTCGCGGCCTCCATCATCACGGCGATGACCTCGGGCGCGCTCGGGACCCATACTGCATCCAGGCGCGGCTCCGAATGGGCAGCGGCGCAGCCGGCGAGCAGGGCGAGGCCGAGGCCCCAGGCGACGATGACGGCGTTGGGTCGGAGGCTCACGATTGTGCATCCTAGCACTCGTTGACCCGCCGGCCGGGCTCCGTTACGCTGCCGGTCATGCTCGACATCGTCATCGCGAACGGACAGGTGGTCACTCCGCAGGGCGCCGGAGCGTGGGAGATCGGGATCACGGGCGAGCGCATCGCGGCCGTCGGGCTGCCGGGCTCGCTGCCGCGGGAGGGCGCGCGGGTCATCGACGCCGCCGGCAAGATCGTGGTGCCGGGCGGCATCGACCCCCACACCCACCTGGCCCACGCGATCATGAGCCATCCCGATCAGCCGGCAGCGACGCTGGGGCCCGAGGACGACACCCGCGGCATGGCCTACGGCGGCACCACCACCCATCTCGACTTCGTCTACATGCGGCCGGGCGTGGAGAGCATCCAGAGCGCCATCGAGCAGCGGGCGGCGCGCTGGAAGGGCAACTCCCACGTCGACTACGCCTTCCACGTCACCCTGTGCGGCGGCCTCGACCTCAAGGTCTTCGACCAGATCCCCGAGGCGATCCGCGGCGGCTACCCGAGCTTCAAGGTCTTCACCACCAACGTGCTGCCGCCGCACCCCAAGCGCCAGGGCAACCGTCTCGACTTCGGGCGGATCGGCTTCGCCATGGAGAAGGTCGCGCCGGCCGGCGGGCTCATGGTGGTGCACGGCGAGGACGAGGACCTCGTGCAGTTCAACTACGAGCGGTTCCGCCACGAGGGCCGGATGGACGGCACCAACCTGCATCTCGTCCACACCAAGCTCTCCGAGCTGCTGGCGTTCCGGCGCACGATGGCGCTGGCCCGCGCGATGGGCGCCGCCGTCTACTTCGTCCACACCTCGGCCAAGGAGGGGGTCGACACCATCGGCGAGGCCCGGGCCGACGGGCTGCCGGTGTACGGCGAGACCCTGCACCAGTACGCGTGCTTCAACGCCGAGTACTACAAGACCCCGCGCGGGTTCTGCTCGCACACCTATCCCTCGCTGAAGTTCCCGGAGGATCAGGAGGCGCTGTGGCGCGGCCTCGTGCGCGACGGGCTGGCCACCCTGGCCACCGACGAGTACCCGACTACGCTCGAGCTGAAGCTGCGCGGGCGCACCATCGAGGACGTCACCGGCGGCAACGTCGGGGCCGAGGCGCGCATGGGCATCGGCTACAGCGAGGGCGTGGTGAAGCGGGGGATGACGCTCGAGCGTTTCGCCGACATCACGGCCACCAACGCGGCGAGGATCTTCGGTCTCTATCCGAGGAAAGGTGCCATCGCGGCGGGCAGCGATGCCGACCTCGTGCTGATCGATCCCGCCATCCGCAAGACGCTCACCCGGGAGGACTTCCACGTCACCGACTACAGCCCGTGGGAGGGCTGGACGGTAGCCGGCTGGCCGGTCACCACGCTGCTACGCGGCAAGGTGATCGTCGACGCGGGCAAGCTGGTCGGGACCACGAGCGACGGCCGCGAGCTCACGCGGAAGATCGATCCCGTGATGCTACGCCGCCCGGCCTGCTGAGGCCACCGCACCGTCGTCGCCGGACGATCTACTGAGACTCGCGGGATTCGGTGACGGCAGGGCTGGGGGCGGCCCGTCGCTCGCGCCCGCGCTTCATGGCGAGCCGTAGTCGCCGCGCTTGTTCGGAGTGGGGCGAGCAAGCCGCCGCCGATCGGATGCCCTGGCGCCACCCCGTCGGGGGATGGGGGGTCGCAGCGAGCCCCGCTCCGAACGAGCAGCGGCGACCGGCGAGCCATGCGCGCGGGCGCGAGCGATGGGCCGCCCCCGGCCCTGCCGTCACCGAGTCCCACGAGCGTCGGGAGCCGCTAGCCTTTGACCCCGCCCGCGCCCCAACCCTGGATGAGATATCGCTGCACCGCCACGAAGAACGCGATGGTCGGCACGGTGATGACGACGCCAGCGGCCATGATCATCCCCCAGTCCACGATCGTCGCGTTGAAGAGGTCGTTGACGCCGACCGGCAGCGTCTTGAGCTCCTCGGAGGTGATCAGCACCAGCGCGAACAGGAAGTCGTTCCAGGCCAGGATGAAGGTGAAGATGCCGGCGGCGATGATGCCGGGCAGGGCCAACGGCAATACCACGTACCAGACGGCCCGGCCCAGGCCGGCCCCGTCCACCAGCGCCGCCTCCTCCAGCTCCAGCGGGATGCTCGCGAAGAACGAGCGCAACAGCCACAGGCAGAAGGGGAGACAGAAGGTCGTGTAGGACAGCACGAGGGCTAGCCGCGTGTTCACGATGCCGAGCTGCTTCACGAGGATGTAGAAGGGGATGATGATCATGATGGGCGCGAACATGTACGTCATGAGGATGCCCCCGGCCACGCGCTCGCGGCCGGCGAAGGTGAAGCGGGTCAGCGCGTAGGCCCCCATGGCCGACACGGTCAGCGTCAGCAGCACCGTAGCCAGCGACACCCCGACGCTGTTGGTGAAGTAGGTCAGGAAACTCGTCTCCGCGAAGAGCCGCTGGAAGTTCTCCAGCGTGACCGCCTTTGGCACCAGCGTGGGCGGCGTCGCGAAGATCTCGCCGGAGGGCTTGAGCGCCGTGGACAGCATCCACGCCAGTGGGAAGGCCCCGATCACCAGCAGGACCAGCCCGCCGGCGTAGAGCGCCAGCATCCGCCTCACGGCGCCGCCGCCTCGTGGCGGAGCGCCCGGAAGTACACGGCGGTGGCGCCCAGCAGGAGCAGGAACATCAGTACCGCCAGGGCTGCCCCCATCCCGGCCTGCAGATAAGTGAAGCTGCGCGCGTAGGCGTACACGGGCAGCGTGCGCACGTAGCGGCTCACCCCGCCCTCGCCGGCCATCAGCCATACCGTGTCGAACTTGGTGAACATGAAGATCGAGCGCAGCAGGACGATGACGAACAGCACGCCGGCGGTCTGGGGCAGGGTGACGTGCAGGAACCGGCGCCAGCCGCCCGCCCCGTCCACCTTGGCCGCCTCGTACAGCTCGGGCGGGATGGTCTGCAAGCGGGCCAGGTACGTCACTACCACGAACGGGAAGAACTGCCAGACGCTGGTCAGCACCAGCGAGGTCATGATGTGGTCCTTGCCGAGCCAGGCCACCGGCGCCCGCACCAGGCCGGCGGCGACCAGCAGGTGGTTCACGAGGCCGTAGGAGTCGTTGAGCAGCCATTTCCACAGAATGACGGCCACGATGGTCGGGATCATGTAAGGGAACAGCACCACGCCGCGCAGCAGGTTGCGGCCGCGGAAGGTCTCGTTGAGCAGCAGGGCCGCGCTCACCCCGAGCAGCAGCTGGAGCACCAGCGTCACCCCGGCGTAGATCACCCCGTAGCGCACGCTCGACCAGAACTCGGTGTCGTAGGCGAAGTAGACGTAGTGCTTGAGCCCCACGAACGTCTGCACCGGCATGAAGGCGTGCTTGTCGTGCAGGCTGAGCCAGACGTTGTAGAGGATCGGGAAGACGACGAGCCCGCCGAGCAGCAGCAGGGACGGCGCCAGCAGGAGCCACCCGATGAGCGGATGGCGGTTCATGCCGGCGCCGTCCCGTCGGGGGCGGCTACGACCAGCGCTTGGCGCCGAGCTGGGCTAGCAGCTCCTCCGCCCGCTTCTGCGCGCGATCGGCCTCGGCCTTGGGATCCTTGCCGCCCATCACTTCCACGACCATGTCGGCCACGATACCGGAGCCGTCCAGCTCGGCCAGGAAGGGCAGCACGTTGTCCTCGGGCCGGCTGAAGCCGATGGGCAGGAAGCGCTGCTCGTTGAGGCCGCGGACCATGAAGTCGTGCCAGGAGCGCCACTTCTTGATGCGCGGGTTCGACAGGTACTCGGCGTCGTTGAGCATCGACTTGAAGATCGGCGTGAGGTGGATCGGCACCGAGTGGCAGTACTTGAGGTAGTGCTCCTTCTTGAAGAACAGCTTGAGGAACTCGAAGGACTCGTTGGGGTACTTCGACTGCGTGAACACGGCCCAGTTCTCGCCGTCCAGCGCGGAGATACCGACCTTGCCCTGGGGGCCGTGGGGGCGCGCCATCGGCTGGAAGTGGTCGGCGTCGCGCATGTTCTCGGGCGCGTAGCGCTCGATGTAGCCGATCGTCCGGGCGCCGCTCAGATACGCCATGGCGATCTTGCCCGTCGACAGCGCGGCCAGCGTGTCGAGGTACTTCTGGCCCGCCCAGCCGGCCGGCATGAACTTGGCGAGCTTCTGGGCGTAGTCGAGCGCCTCCAGCATGGGCCGAGCGTTGAGCTGGGGCCGCCACGTCTTGGCGTCGACCCAGGCGCCGTTGTTGCCGGCCAGCCACTCGGCCGGGTGCACGAAGCCCATGTAGAGCTTCTCGCCGGGCATCTGGGTCGCCCACCGCTTGCCCTCTTCGGTCAGCGCCGCCGCCAGCGTCAGCATGTCGGCGTAAGTCTCCGGCGGCTTCAGCCCCTTGGCCTCGCGCAGGTCGCGGCGCTCGGCGAAGTAGGTGGCGCCCATCGCGTGAGTGACGCCGTAGTACTTGCCGTCGAAGTACTGCAGCTTCAGCGTCGCCTCGTGGATGTCCTTCTCGCCGATCGCCCGCACCAGCTCGTCCATGGGACGCAGCAGCTTCTTCGTGTAGAGCGAGGCCGTCATGAACGGGTTGAGCTGGGTCAGGTCGGGCGGGCTGCCGGCCGCCAGGGCCGAGAGCAGCTTGGTGTTGAGGTCACCCCAGCCGAGCGCCTGCTGCTTGATCTTGAAGCCGGGGAACTTGCGCTCGAATTCAGCGATGCTGGTGTCGGCGATCGTCTTGACGGTCTGCGGCTCGACCTCCGTGTGCCAGACCTGCAGCTCCTTCACCTGCTGCCCGAGGGCGGCGGGGGCCCGGCCCAGCAGCGCGGTGGCGGCGGCGGTGCCGGCGAGGAAGCGGCGGCGCGAGAGCTGACCCATGGTGTGCTCCTTTGCTCACGACGGGACGATGGACGACCAGGTGGGCGCGAGTCTAGCGCATCCGGTAGAAACGGAACAGCGGGTTGTCGATCGCCAGCTCCTCGCAGCGCGCGAAGCCGGCCTCGCGGGCGCAGCGCCGCACGGTCTCGGGACGGATCGCGGTGCCGATCGCCTCCGACGGCTGCTCGGCCATCGCCGCCGGCAGGCAGTGCACGACGCTCCAGCCGTACATCATCCGCTCGACGTCGTCACCCGGCGCGACGAAGTGCTCGGCGACGCGCTCGTCGGCGACCAGCACGGAGCCGCCCGGCGCCAGGGCCGTGCGGAGGGCGGCCAGCGCCCGGGTCGGCCGCGCCATGTCGTGCAGCGCTTCGAGCACGAGGATCAGGTCGAAGGGGCCGTCGCCGGCCACCGCCTCGGCGGCCCTCTGCTCGAAGCGCACGGCGACACGCTCGGCGGCGCCGCGCCGGCGCGCGGCGTCGACAGAGGCGGCGTCGAGGTCGTAGCCGATCACCGACGCGCGCGGGTAGGCGCGGGCCAGCGCCAGGGTCGACCAGCCCACGCCGCAGCCCACGTCGGCGATGCGGGCGGGCGGGTCGGCGGCGAGCCGCGCGTGCAGGTCGGGGATGGCCGGCAGCCAGGTGCCGGTCAGGTCTCGCGTGAAGGCCGGCCGGTTGATGCCGCCCTGGCCGCGCATCATGGCCGCGCCGTACGCCTCGAACGGCACGCCGTGGCCGGTCCGGTAGGCGTCG
The DNA here is from genome assembly GCA_963827505.1 of uncultured Candidatus Rokubacteria bacterium. GTDB lineage: Bacteria > Methylomirabilota > Methylomirabilia > Rokubacteriales > CSP1-6 > AR5. Next base: position 473,949 of record CAWHBD010000004.1, read on the forward strand.
ACCACGCGCTCGAGGGCGCCGCCGATGCCCGCCGCCATCTCGGCGAACGGCGCCAGGTGAGTGGTGTGCTCGGGATCGACGAGGACGCCAGCGTGCTCGGCCGGCAGGCGGTAGCGGCGCTCCGCCGGCGGCCGGGCGATGTCGTCCACCGCGATCAGCCCGGCCACCGCCTGCTGCTCGAGCCACTCGCGCGCGTACCGCTCGGCGATGCCGGCCTCGGCGGCGAGGCCCGCCGGTGTGAGCGCACCCCGCGCGTGGAGGGCGGCGTACAGTCCGAGCCGAGTGCCGAGGTACACGCCGTACAGCTCCAGCGTGTGGATCATCGCCTGGAAGAGCCGGTCGGCGAGCCGCTCCTCCGAGAACGGTGCTGCCGGCTCGGTCACGGCCTCGGGGGAATCCGCCAGAGGTAGGCGCGGTGCGTCCGGGTCAGCGGCACCTCGACGGTCTTCTCCGGCTGCCAGTCGCCCATCGCGAAGTCGTGCGACACGACCGGGGTGCCCGGCTGCAACACCTTCAGCAGCGTCGGCCGCAGGCGCTCGTTCAACTCGGGCAGCAGGTAGAGCGTCACCACGGTGGCCTTACTGATGTCCGTCTTGAACAGGTCCTGCTCGTGGAACGTGATCTTGTCGGTCACGCCCTCGCGAGCCGCGTTGGCCTTGGCGTTCTTGATCCGCACGGGGTCCAGGTCGACCCCGACGCCGCGGGCGCCACGCTTGGCGGCGGCGATGAGGATCTCACCCTCGCCGCAGCCGAGATCGTATACGAGGTCCTTGGGGCCGACGTTGGCCAGGTCGAGCATGACCTTGATGACCTCGGGCGGGGTCGGCACCCAGATGACGTCGAGCTTGGGCGCCGATTTCTCGGTGGCCGTCGAGGTGGGGGAGGCGGCACAGCCGTTCAGCAGGGTGAGCGCGACGAGCCAGGTCAGGAGGACGGTTCGGGTTCGCATGGGGCCAGTCTTATCTCAGTCGCCTCGCCGCGTGTCAACGAGGATCTCTTTTCGCCGGGAGTGATGTAGGCTCCAGCGCGGGGAGGACGCTGGCATGACCCGGATCGATCCCGTGTGGGCCACCGTGGCCGAGCTGTCCCGCGCTTTCGACGAGCGCATGCTGTCGCCGGTCGACGTGGTGGAGGCGCTGCTGGCCCGCATCCGCGCGCGCGATGGGGCGCTGCACGCCTACATCGCCGTCCACGAGGCCGACGCCCGGCTGGCCGCCGAGGCCGCCGACAAGGCGATCCGCTCCGGCCATCGCATGGGGCCGCTGCACGGCGTGCCCATCGCGCTCAAGGATCTCGTCGACATGCAGGGCCGGGTGACCACCGGCGGCTCCAAGGTGTGGCAGAACCGCGTGTCGCCGGTCACCGCCACGCTGGCCGAGCGGCTGATCGGCGCCGGCATGATCGTGCTCGGCAAGACCCACACCGTCGAGTTCGCCATGGGCAGCTTCGGCACCAACACCCACATGGGCACGCCGCGCAACCCCTGGGACCTCGGGGTGCACCGCACGCCGGGAGGCTCCTCCAGCGGCTCCGGCGTCGCCGTCGCCGCCGGCCTGGCGCCGGTGGCCATCGGCACCGACACCGGCGGCTCGGTGCGGCTGCCGGCCGGCTGGTGCGGCATCGTCGGCCTCAAGGTCACCGTGGGTCGGATCAGCACGTACGGCGTGCTACCGCTCAGCACCACGCTCGACACGCCGGGGCCGCTGGCCCGCTCCGTCGAGGACGCTGCCCTCATCTTCCGCGTGCTCAACGGTCCCGACCCGCGCGATCCGCAGACGCTGGCGTGGACGCCGTCCGACCCGCTGCCCGCGCTGCGGCGTGGCGCTGCCGGCCTGCGCGTGGCCGTCATGCCCGAGGCCGAGCGAGCCGGCGTGGCCGACGAGGTGCTGGCCGCCTACGACGCCTCGGTCGAGGTGCTCGCCGGGCTGGGCGCCCGCATCGTTCGCCCGCCCTTGCCGCACCGCTTCACCGACTACGCGGCGGCCACCGGTCGCATCATCGGTGCCGAGGGCTATCGGTTCGTCGGCGATCTGGTGGACGACATGAGCCTGCCCGTCGACCCGCACATCCGCCCGCGCATCCAGCTCGGCCGCAACGTCTCCGCGCGCGACTACCTGCTCACGCTGGCCCAGATGGACGCGCACCGCAAAGAGTTCGCCGCCGCCCTGACGGAGGCCGATGCCCTGCTGACGCCGACCGCCCAGACCGCCGCGCTGCCCATCGACAAGGTCGACCAGTCGGGCACCGCCGCCCACTTCACGCGCGCCGGCAACTATCTCGGCCTGTGCGGCCTCGCCGTCCCCAACGGCTTCACGCCATCAGGCCTGCCGACCTCCCTGCAGATCCTCTGTCACCCGGGCGACGAAGCGACCGCGCTCCGCATCGGCTGGGCCTACGAGCAAGCCACCGACTGGCACTCGCGGCGTCCGCCTGAGAAATAGGAGGCAGCGATTCGCCCGCTCAGCCGTGCGCCTGCGCCGGCGCGCGGCGTGGACGGCGGGGCGACAGGGTCCCCTTCGGTTCCGCGAGAGACTACCCGGTACGCGTAGCGCGGCCGAAGCCTGGTCCTACGTGTTGGCCCGACACGATCGAAGCCAACGGAACCTCAGGAGACCCTGTCGCCCCACCGCCCACGCCGCGCGCCGGCGCAGGCGCCGCCTGACGACCGTGTTCCTGGCTGGCAGCGGCTAGCTCTGCGGGCGCTCGTATCCGGGTGGTGGCGGTGGTACAGGGCGGCGATCGGGCTTGAGCGAGACGACGAACTCGAGGCGGCCGGGATCGCCGGCGGCGAGCGTCACGGCCTTGCCCGTCTTCTCGGCCTCGCCGCGCAGGCGAGGGTGCCACACGCGCGCCTCGTAGGCGCCGGGGGGCACGTCGCCCAGCCGTACGAGCCCGTCCGCACCGGTCTTGGCGAAGTACGGCGTCGCCGACACGTAGACGTAGCCGACCATCCAGTCGTGGATGTTGCAGCCGAGCACCACGACGCCAGGCGTGTCGAAGACGACGGGGGCGGCGGGCGTGCCGATGTAGAGCGGCAGCTCGAAGCGCTTGGACGGCGAGAACGAGTACACGTGGTGGCGGATGTTGTCGCGATTGGGAAACGTCACCGGCGTGCCGATCGCCACGGTGAGGACGTGCGGCACGAAGGTCTTGTTCTGCTGGTCCATCACCGCCGATCCCGGCCGCGGGGGTGCCGTCGGCGCCCCCGCCGCCATGAGCGAGACGACGGCATCGACGACCGGCCGGCCGCCGTCCTCCCGCACGAACGCCTCCAGACTGCCGGCGGCGGTCACCATGGGGGCCGGGCGGAGCGTGAGCAGGGCGAGCAGTAGCGCGCCGGTGCCGCGGGCGAGCCGCCCTCTCACGACGCGGCGGGCCCGGTTGCCGGCAGCGGTGGTTCCACCCGCAGGCCGAGGATGTCGTAAACGACCACCGGCTTGGCGAAGCCCCGGAGCGGCAGCTCGCCCATCGGCGCGGTGTCGACCAGCCCCTCGATCTCCGCGTGGACCTGCTGGCTGACGAGGATCTGCCCGTCGCGTGCCTCCTGGCAGAGCCGGGCGGCGAGGTTGGTCACGGTGCCGATGGCCGCGTAGTCGAAGCGGCCCTCGAAGCCGATACGACCGATGGTGGCGAAGCCCATCGCGACGCCGGCGCCGAAGCCGAGCGCGTGGCCCCGCCGCCGCCACGTCTCCAGCAGCTCGCCCACGGCCGTCCGCATGGCGATTGTCATGCGGGCGGCGCGCGCCGCCGGATCGGGGCAGAGCACCGGATCATTGAAGAAGACCATCAGCCCGTCGCCGGTGAAGCGCTCCAGCGTGCCCTCGTAGGCGAAGACCAGCGGCCCCACCGCGGCGTGATAGTCGCGCAGCAGCCGCATCACCGCCTCGGCCTCGGCCGCCTCCGCGAACGCGGTGAAGCCGCGCAGGTCGCAGAACACCACGGTGATCTCGCGCCGGTGCGAGGCCAGCAGCGACTCGTCGCCGGCTGACAGCGCGTCGGCGAGCTGGGGCGAGAAGAACCGCTTGAGCCGCGTCGTGCGCTCCAGCTCGTCACGGACGCGCTCGTGCTCGCGCAGGCCGCCGACCATCTCGTTGAAGGTGCCGGCCAGCTCGCCCAGCTCGTCGCGCTGGCGGATGGCGACGGCCGCGGTGAAGTCGCCGGCCGCGACGCGCCGGGCGCCCTCGGCGAGCGCGAGGACGGGGCGGCTGACCCGGCGCGCGACCAGCACGGCCCCCAGCAGGGCCAGCACCATGCCGGTCACGGCCACGACGAGCAGGAGGTTGAGCAGGCGATTGTAGGGGGCGAGCGCCTCGGCGAGCGGTCGCTGCAGCGCGACCACGACGTCGTGGCCGACCGGCTCGATGCGCACCATGTGCTCGCCGTCGGCGAGGTCGATCGCGCCGGCCTGTCGGCTGACCGGCAGCTGACGCACCAGGGCCTCGCGGTCGGCCGGCCCCAGCGTCGAGGCATGGACGGTCGCGCCGGCGCCCGAGCGGGCCACGAACGACACGTGCAGCCCGCTCGAGTGGCGCAGGTCGGCGGCGGTGCGGTCGTCGATGGCGAAGCCGGCGCCGAGCCAGCCGATGGGCTCCGGAGCCAGCAGCGGGACGACGGCCAGGCGGTAGAGCCGCCCGTCGATGGCGACGACGTCGGAGACGTCGTGCCCCGCCTCGGCCTCGGCGATGAGCCGCGGGGCCGGGAAGGGCGAGCCGAGCCGGCTGGGTTTCTGGGTGTCGCCGACGACGGCACCGTCGAGCGCGGCCAGCACCAGGATGTCGGCATCGGCGCGACGGCGGTGATTCTCCAGCATCGAAGCGGTGGTGGCACGATCGGCCGTGGCCGCCGCCGTCTTCAGCGCGAAGTCACCGGACAGCAGGCGCGTCGCCGCCACGAGCTGGCGACCGCGCTCGTCGAGCTGGCGCGCGAAGAGCGTGGTGGCCAGGCGGAGCTCTTCCTCGACGTGCTGACGGGCGCTGGTACGCACGAACGCCGCGACGGCGACATAGCCGGTGGCCTGGATCACGACGAAGAGCCCGAGGAACACAACCACGAGGCGGCTGCGGAAGCTACGAAAGTGTCCCGTCATCGCCCACCGACGCCGTCACGCTACAGCGATTGCGGCGGGCAGGCAAGCCAGCGGTGGGTCAGCGGACGGCGCGCGGCAGCATGGAAGCCCCCGCGTTGTCACCGGCGGCGCCCCGGCCGTACAGCGCCGCCTGCGCCTGCGCCAGCAGCTCCGGCTCGGCCGCACCTGCGCTCCGCAGCCGCCGGTAGATTGTTTCCGCGCCCGCCCGGTCGCCGGTGGCGACCAGGCAGCGCAGGACGCCGACGAGGGCGCGCCGCTCGGCCGGCAGGCCGGCGGTGAGATTCGCGGAGGTCTTGAACATCGCGAGGGCCTGCCCGTGCACGCCGGCGCCGGCCAGGATCTCGCCCGCGCGATACGCCGCCTCTCCGCTGATCTCGCGGTTGGCCGGCGTCCGGGCGCGCAGCAACTTGGTGTAGGCGTTCAGCGCCTCTTTCGGCTCGTTGCTGGCGGCGAGCGCGGCGCCCGCACCCAGCAGCGCCGACGGCGCCCACCGCCCGGCGCCGGAAACGTAGGCGGCCGTCAGGTACCACTCGACCGCGGCCGCCGCTTGGCCGGCGGCTCGCAGGCTCTGTCCGAGCCGGTATGCGGCCTCTGCTGCCAGCTCGCCGGTGGCCACCTCGACGAGCCGGCGCAGCAGTGGGCGCGCGGTCTCGCCGTCGCCCGCCGCCTCGTGGATGTCGGCCAGCAGCTTGAGGGCGCGCGGCGCCTCGTCACCGCCAACGGCCACGGGTTCGGCGACCACCCGAGCCTCGCCGGCAAAGCCGCTGCGATACAGCGCCTCGGCGAACGTCATGCGCACGGCTGGGGTCGCCGCCGCCGGCGCCCGCGCGAGCAGCGTCTGCCAGGCCTGGCGGGCGATGGGCCAGTGCCCGGTCCCAGCCGCGGTGGTCGCCACGCGTGTGAGCAGCGGCGGTGCGGCCGGGTACGCGGGGAAGTCCTCGAGAAGGCGGCGCGCGAGCCTTTCGACGAGCACGTCGGACCAGCCCCGATCAGCGGCAGCCAGCACGACGAGACCGTGCAGGGCGTACGGGGTCGACTCGCGCTGGCGCTGGTCCAGGAATGGCGCCGCAAACCTCTCGAGGGCGGAACCGTCGTTCGACTGGGCGCGCGAGGGTGCGGGCGTGAGCACGGGATCGGCGGTGAACGCCAGTGCCTCGGCGATCCGCCGGCGCTCCTCGAGGGCAGTGGTGCCGCTCGTGTGAATGACCTCGCCCAGGTCGCGGAGCGCCGCGTCCTCCTGCCCGCGGCGCATCGCCAGACCCGAGCGCGTCAACCGGGCGATCCCCGCGTATGCCGAGGCCCCGTGCTGGGCGATGACGCGATCGAGCAGGCGTTGCGTGGCCGCCGCGTCGCCGGCACGTTGGGCAAGCTCGGCGGCCAGCACGAGGGCCAGGGGCGCCCGCGCATCGGTCGGCATCGTGTCGGCCAGCGTCGTCCACGAGCGTTGCGCCTGCCCGCGATCGTCTTGCCGGAGCTGCGCCCAGCCGACCGCCATCCTGGCCCGGGCAGCCTCCGGATGGTCGCGATGCTTCGCCAGGAACTCGAGGTAGTGTGCGCTCGCGACTTTGTAGGATTGCAGCGCGTACGCGGCGTCGGCCGCGATCAGCAGGGCGCTCGCCCGCTCGGCTGCCGGCGCGCCGCGCCTCAGCAGTGCCTCGGCCTCGCGCTGCGCGGTCAGGAAATTGCGCCGCGCCAGTTCTGTGCGGGCTCTCGCCAGCGCGGACTCCGCCGCTGATGGGGCGCCGGCCGCTGGACCGGTGGCTCCGCTAGACGCTGGGCCGTCGCCGCCGCCGCCGACACCGGTTGCGCTGGCCCCGCCCGTCGGCGCGCCGCCGCTGGCTGGATCTGAAACGCCGCCTCCTGCGCCTGCGCCGACTCCAACGCCTCCGCTGCCCGCACCGGCCCCAGTGCCCGGGCCTGCACCAGCACCGGGACCCGCACCGGTGCCGGGACCTGCACCAGCACCGGGACCCGCACCGGTGCCGGGACCTGCACCAGCACCGGGACCCGCACCGGTGCCGGGACCTGCACCAGCGCCGGGACCCGCACCGGTGCCCGCGCCTGCACCGGCGCCCGAGCCCCCACCGGCACCCGCACCAGCGCCCGCGCCCCCACCAGCGCCTGCACCGGCACCAGCGCCACCGCCGGCCCCAGAGCCCGCGCCCGCACCGGCGCCACCGCCCGCACCAGCGCCACCACCCGCGCCAGCGCCGCCGCCGGCACCACCGCCGCCGCCCGCACCTCCACCGCCGCCGGCTCCACCACCGCCGCCGCCCGCACCTCCACCACCGCCGCCGGCTCCACCGCCGCCGCCGCCCGCACCTCCACCACCGCCGCCGGCTCCACCACCGCCACCGCCCGCACCTCCACCACCGCCGCCGCCGGCACCACCGCCGCCGCCCCCTCCACCACCTCCACCGCCGCCACCGCCGCCGCCGCCGCCACCTCCACCGCCGCCGCCACCACCGCCCTTGGCGATCATGATGTAGCTGGTGGTAACAACCGGGGCATCGGCTGCAAGGGTGGGGTCGGCGAGCCGCTGCCTGATCTCCGACGAGGTGGCAGGGACTGTGAGGGCGAACGTCAAGCCTGTCGCGGCGATAGCGATCTGTACGAGGCGCGGGCCGCCCTTACCGGCTCTCATTCAGCGATGATCTCAGGCAATCGACGTGCCTGGGAAGGAAGGGAGTCGGCCGCGCATCACAGTTTCGGAATTCGCAACGTCTTGCTGATCATCAGCGAGCCGGACAGTGCCCACAGTAGCGTGAGCGGGTGCAGTCGGCCCGGGCCGATGGTGAGGCCGCCGAGCGGCAGCGTCTCGCCGAGGCGGCCCATCCACGCACACACCGTCACCACACCGACCAGGACCAGGCTGGACGGGATCGGCGTTCCCTCGAAGTACGCGACCTTGCCAGCATCGGTAGACAGCTCCTCGGCTGTCACATTGAAGCGGGCCAACCGGCTCACGCCGCAGGCGACGAAATAGACCAGGATGACGACGTCCCAGCCCCCCGTCATGCCGGCGCCATACGCGATGGCGGCCGGGGCCACCCCGAAGGAGATGACATCAGCCAGCGAATCGAGCTCCCGCCCCATGGCCGAGTGCCGCCGGCGGGAGCGTGCGACCCGCCCGTCGAGCACGTCGAGGACCAGGGCCAGGGGAATGAGCGCGGCCGCAATCACCAGGCGCCGGACGTCGCGCGTCCCCACGTACTCCATGACCGCGAAGACGGCAAGGATACCGCAGGCGGCGTTGCCGAGTGTGAGAAAGTCGGCCAGGTGAAAGCCGCGGATCATCGTGAGATGCGGCGGCCGGCCGCTTGCGATCACGCCGAGGCCTCGCGGACCGCGAAGCGACACAGGGTGGCCCCGGCCACGCGCACGAGGTCGTCGGATCGCATGGTGACCGATACCCCGCGGCTGCCGGCGTTGAAGACGACGCGCTCGTTGGCGCACAGCGCCTCGTCGACCAGCACGGGTAGCCCGAACAGGTTCCCGAAGGGGGGCACCGCGCCCGGCACACAGCCGGTCAGCGCGGCCAGCTCCTCGGGCGTGGCGAAGCGCAGCTTGCGGGTGCCGACAATCGCCCTCAGGGCGGCGTTGTCGGCTCGCAGGTGGGCCGGCAGCACGCAGTGCACGAACCGATCCTCGGCCCGCACGACCAGCGCCTTGGCGCCCTGCTCGAGCCGGGTCCCGCGCACGTGCGCTGCCTCCTCGCTGGTCCGCACCGGCGGGTGCTCGAGCACCTGAAAGGCCACGCCCGCTTCGCGCAGCCACGCCAGCAGGCGGTCGCTCACGGCGGTGGTGGTCACTCGGGGGCGGGGGTGCCCAGCCAGAACGGCGAGGTCTTGCCGAGGCGCTCCAGCACCGCCATCCGCTCCGCCCCGCGCTTGGGGTACCAGGCCGACAGGTAGTCGGCGTCGAGCATGTGGCGGCGGGTCTCGGTGCCGAAGAAGGCGGCGAGGTCGGGCAGGGCGATGAAGCCTTCCTCGGAGGCCGGGTTGAACTGCGTCCAGCGGCGCGCGTGCTCTTCCGACCGGAAGAGGTTCATGCCCGTTCAGAGATAGGGCGGCCGGCCCCGCGAGGGGCCGAAGCCGAAGTTCAGGTGGCCCACGACCCCGCTCGGGTTCACCGAGAGCAGGCGGCCGTCGCGCATCTCGATCAGCATCGTGTCGCCGCAGTCCAGGCACGGCGCCTCGATGCGCACGGTGCGCCCCGGGAACAGCCAGGTGACCGAGGTGGCCTCGAACCCGCACTGCGCGAACCACCGCTGCTCGCCGCGCACGCTGATCCGGTACTGCGTCGGCAGGTTGTTGAGCGGCGGGAACGAGGCGATGTAGTCCGTCTCGGGATGCAGCCAGCCGATCGGGTAGGCTTGCATCACCTCGTGGAGCAACCGCCGGGCGTCCTCGACAGACAACCCCAGGCTGCGGGCCAGCTCGGCATAGTGGGGCGCGCGGCCGGTCTCGACGAGCCCGCGCATGATGCGGTGGAACATCCGGTCGACCTGTCGCGGGTCCGCCATGGCCGCTAGTGTACCCACAGCCGGGCGACGCGTGCCGATGTTGACCTCTGCGGCGCCGGCCTCTAATGTGGTTGCGGCAATGTACCTGACGCACTTCGGGTTCGCGGAGTGGCCGTTCTCCAACACCCCTGACCCACGTTTCGTCTACCTCAGCCCCCGCCACGAGGAGGCCCTGGCCCACCTGCTGTACGGGGTGCGCGAGCGGGGCGGCTTCGTGCAGCTTACCGGCGAGGTGGGGACCGGCAAGACCACCACCTGTCGGTACCTGCTCTCGCAGCTGCCCGAGGGCGTGGATGTCGCGCTGGTCGTCAACCCCGTCCTCACGCCGGAGGAGCTGCTGGCCACGGTGTGCGATGAGCTGGGGGCGGCGTACCCGGCCGAGGCGCGCACCCGCAAGGCCTACGTCGACGTGCTCTACCGCCACCTGCTGGCCGCCCACGCCCGGAGCCGGCGGACGGTGCTGATCGTCGACGAGGCGCAGAACCTCAGCCCCGAGTCGCTCGAGCAGCTCCGCCTCCTCACCAATCTGGAGACGGCGACCGAGAAGCTGTTGCAGATCATCCTGATCGGTCAGCCGGAGCTGACCACGCTGCTGGCCCAGACCCAGCTGCGCCAGGTTGCCCAGCGCGTGACCGCCCGTTACCACCTGCGCCCGTTCGCCGAACGCGACACCCGCGCCTACGTGGCCCGCCGCCTGCTGGTGGCCGGGGGCAGCCTGCGCCACTTCGAGCCCGGCGCGCTGCGAGTGGTGCACCGGGCCTCGCGCGGCATCCCCCGTCTGGTCAACGTCATCTGCGACCGGGCGCTGCTGGGCGCCTTCGCGGAGGGCAAGCGGGTGGTGAGCGCGCGGACGGTGCGACGGGCGGCGCGCGAGGTGGCGGGCGAGGGCGGGCTGAGCCGTCCCTGGCTGCGCATGGCCGCGGGGGTGGCGGCGGTGGCGCTGCTGCCGGCTGTAGCGGTCGCGGGCGCGATGGCCGGATGGTGGGGCGTGCCGTCGATCGCCTGGGTGCGCAGCGTGCCGTTCGTCGCCCGGCACCTGCCGGTTCCGGTGGTGATATCCGCCCCGCCGACGTCGGGCGAGCCCGCACCGAGCGCGACCATCGGTGTTGCCACGCCGGCCGCCGCGGCGACCGCGCCGATCCCGGCTTCGGTCGTCGCCGCACCGCGCCCGGGGCCTGACCTCGACGTGCTGCTGGCGGCAGCCCGGCCGCCGGGCGACCAGGCCTCCGCGCTCGCGCGCGTGCTCGCGCGCTGGGGCGTGACCGTGGCACCGGGCGAGGATCCCTGTCGGGTGGCCGTCCGCAGCGGGCTCGAGTGCTACGACGGCCGCGGTACCTGGACGGTCGTGCGCCGGCTCGGCGTGCCCGTCGCGCTCAAGCTCGTCACCGCCGATGGCGGCCGACATCACGTCGCGGTGACGGGCCTGGAGGGCGACACGGTCACGCTGGCGCTGGGTGACCGCACGGAGTCGGTGCCGACGGCCGCGGTCGACCGCCTCTGGGACGGCGTGTTCTCGCTGGCGTGGCGTCCGCTGCCCGGCGTCGCGCGCGCGCTCAGCCCCGGCATGCAGGGCCCGGGCGTGGCGTGGCTACGGCGCGCGGTGAACGAGGGGGACGTCGTCTCCCGTGAGCGGGGGCCGGTGGTCTACGACGAGGCCCTGACCACCAGCGTCATGGCCTTCCAGCGGCGCGAAGGGCTCGAGGCCGATGGGATCGCGGGGATCGAGACGCTGGTACGGTTGGGTGCACGCCTGGATCCGCGCGCGCCGCGTCTGGCCGCCGCGCCGGTGGCGAGGTGATCGATGTCCTACATCCTTGACGCGCTCAAACGAGCCGAGCAGCAGCGCGGTGGCCCCGCCCGGGGCGCCTCGTCGCTGCCCCGCGCCATGGCCAGCGACTTCGCGCCGCGCGCCCGGTGGCCATGGATCGTCGGCGGGCTCGGTGGCCTCGCGGTGCTCGTCATCGCCACCCTCGCGTTCTGGCCGGCGCGTCAGCCCGCGGCGACCGATGCCACGCCGGCGGCCATCGTGGCTGGCTCGCCGCCGGCGCCGGCGGCCGTTGTGACGGCTCCTCGCGTCGAGCCGGCGCCGCCCGCGCCGATCCCCCCGGCTCCACGTGCTGAGCCCGCGCCCGCCGCCCGACCCGCGCCCGCCCCGCCCGAGACGGCGCGCTCGGCCGTCCCGCCCTCCCTGTCCGAGGCGGCCCGCGCCGCCGCGCCGCCGGCTGCGCCTCCGGTGCCACGTGCCGCGCAGTCGCGTCCCGCCGAGTCGCGACCCATCGAGTCTCGTGCCGCCGAGTCGCGCGGCGCGGCGCCGGGCGTCGTCGAGCCGAGGGCGGCGGCGCCGCGCGCCCCCGCTCCGAGCGCCGTCAGCCGTCCGACACCGCCGGCCGCGACGAGTGGCGGCACCACGGGCCGAGGCGCGGCGGCGATCACGGCCGAGCGCCCGACCCCGCCATCGCCGCAGGTCGCACGCGTGGCACCGTCCCGAGCCCCGGCTCCGGAGCCACCGGCGGCCGCCGGGGCGGCGCCGTCCGGCGAGCTCAAGGCGCTCGCGGCGAAGCTGTCGATCCAGGTGCTGAGCTGGGCGCCGGAGCGCAAGGACCGCTTCGTGTTCCTGAATGGGCACCGGTACGGCGAGGGGCAGACGGTCGAGGACAAGATCGTCGTCGAGCAGATCAACGAGGACAGCGTCGTCCTCGCCTACCAGGGCGAGCGGATGATCCTCAAGGGCCGCTGAGGCCCGCCCGCTCCATCAGCGAGGTCAGCACCGTCTCCGCCGCGAAATACTCGGCGGCGATCTCGCGGGCCGCGCGGCTGTGGGCCGTGTAGTCCGCCTCGATCGTCTCGATCGCCCGCACGATGTCGTCCACGTCGTGCCAGCCGAAGAGCCCGCGCCCGGTCGGCAGCGCGCAGCCGAAGGCGGTGTCCTGGGTGACGACCGGCCGCGCCGCCGCCAGGTAGGTGGCGCTACGGTCGCTGAACCATCCGCTGCGCAGCCGCACGTTCTGGTCCTTGGCCACCGTGAACTCGCCGCGAGAGGCGCGGACGTAGTCGCGGTACGTGGCGACGTCGCGGAGGCCGGCGGCGGGAACGACCTGCCAACCGTGCGCGCGCAGCAGCGGGCCCGCCTCCGGCGCCGCCGGCGTGATGTCGAGCGCCAGCTCGATCGGCACCGGGCTCCGCCGGGGCAGGTCGAGGATCTTCAGGAACTCGCGCTCCTTGCTCCAGTAGTACGTCTCGCCGCGGAAGACCCGGTCCTTCTGGTGCCGCCAGGTGCCGATGGTGGTGTACGGCGCCGTCGCGGCCGGCGGCGCCGGCGGCCAGAAGTCGAGCACGACCGGCTGGCGCGTCGGCAGCCAGGTGAAGCGCTCGACCGGCACGCCGCAGTCCGGGCGGCCGAGGTTCTCGCCGAAGGTGAACAGCACGTCGTGGGCGGCGAGCTGCTCCACCGTCTTGGCGTCGCCCTCCACCACGCCGAGCTGGGCAGCGACCGGATCGCTCTCCACATAGATCCGGCGGGCGCCGGTCAGGTGATCCTCGCGCACTTCCTGGGCGCCGGTCACGTTGAGCATCGCCGCCGCCTCGCGGTAGAGGCCTCGCAGCCGCTCCTCGTCCAGCCCGTAACAGCGGCCGTCGAGGGCGTGGACGCGGCAGGCCCAGCGATCACCGAACCCGTGCGCCTCGAGTGTGGGCAGCACGGCGGCGATATTGCCGGCGGGATCCGGCGTGAAGTCGCCGAGGGCGGCGTCGTAGACCCAGCGGCTTGAGTCCTCGACGTAGTACGGATCCCAGCCGAGGCGTCGCAGGCCGACCATGTAGTGCAGGATCTGCCAGGTGACGCCGGCCAGCGGATAGAGGAAGGCGATTCCGAAGACGACGACGGGGCGGCGCGCCGGCCTCACGAGGTCACCGGGGCGGCCTGCAGCGCGTGCAGGTGGGCGTACAGCTGCCGGCGGGCGAGCAGCTCGGCGTGGCTGCCCTGCTCGACGACGGCACCGTCCTGGAGCACGACGATGCGGTCGGCGTGGCGCACCGTCGACAGCCGGTGGGCGATGATCAGCGTCGTGCGGCCCCGCATGAGCCGGCCGAGCGCATCGAGGACGGCGCGCTCGTTGTCGGCGTCGAGCGCGCTCGTGGGCTCGTCGAGGATCAGCACGGGAGCGTCCTTGACGAAGGCGCGCGCGATGGCCAGCCGCTGGCGCTGCCCGCCCGACAGCGTCACGCCGCGCTCACCCACGACCGTGTCGTAGCCCTGGGGCAGCGCCACGATGAAGTCGTGGGCGCCGGCGTCGCGGGCGGCCTGCTCGATCTCGGCGGCGCTCGCCGCCGGGCGCCCGTAGGCGATGTTCTCGCGGACACTGGCCCCGAAGATGATCGGGTCCTGCAGCACCAGCGCGACGTTCTCGCGGATCGACCGCAGGGTGAGCGCGCGCAGGTCGCGACCGTCGAGCGTCACGCGCCCGGCCTGCGGGTCGTAGAAGCGCACGACGAGGCTGGCCAGGGTGGTCTTGCCGGCCCCGGAGGCACCGACGATGGCCACGACCTCGCCGGGCTGTATGGCCAGCGACACCCCGCGCAGCGCGGGCTCGCCGTCCCGGTAGGCGAAGCCGACGTGCTCGAATGCGAGGTGGCCGCGGGCGCGGCCGGGCAGGGGAGCGGCGTCGGCGGCGTCGGCCACGTCGGGGCGAATGTCGAGCAGGGCCAGCACGCGACGGGCGCCGGCGGCCGCGCCCTGGACGGCAACGGCCGTGTAGGCCAGCGTCTCCAGCGGCTTGTAGAGCATGACGAGATAGGCGGCGAGCAGGACCACGTCGCCCGGGGTGAGCGCGCCGGCCAGCGCGCGCCGGCCAGCCAGCCAGATGACGGCCGCGGTGCCGACGGCCATGAGCAGCGAGACGGCCATCTGCGAGCCGGTCTGCAGCCGGGTCAGGTGCAGGTTGGCGTGCAGGCTGGCCGCCGCCTGGTGCTCGAAGCGCTCCCGCTCCAGCGGCTCGCGGGCGAAGGCCTGCACGACGCGGATGGCGGTGAGGGTCTCCTGCACGCGGCTGCTCACGTCGCTCTCCCGCTCGTGCACGCGCAGGGAGGAACGGGTCATCGGCCGGTCGAGACGGCGGATGAGCGCGACCACGGGGACGGCGATGGCCAACGCCGTCACGGTGACGCGCCAGTCGCGCAGTCCCATGACGACGGCGACGCCGACGAGCGTGAGCGTGGCCGTGGTGGCCGGGACGATCGCGTTGTTGAGCAGCGTCTGCGCCGCGTAGGTGTCCCACGTCACGCGGTAGAGCGAGTCCCCGACGCGAGTGGCGTCGTGGAAGGCCAGGGAGAGCTTCTGCAGGTGCTCGAAGACCGCGCAGCGGAGCCGGAACACAGTGCGGAGGGCCGCGCGGATCACCATGTTGGTGCCGAGCATGGCGAGGGCGCCGACCACGACCTGCAGCCCGATCATCGCCGCCACCAGCGCGACCAGCAGCGTCGGCCGCGACGCGGTGGCCAGGATGGCCGGGGGGGTCTCGGGGCCGAGCACGCTGTCGACGACCAGCTTGAGTGGCCACGGCTGGGCCAGCGCGGCTGCCGTGGAGCCGACGAGGAGGGCCAGCCCGGCGGCCACGCGGGCGCCGTCGCCGCGCAAGGCGATGCCGAGCAGGCGCCGCCCCGCCCGCACGGTGGACATCAGCGCGCCTCGACGTCCAGAGCCTCGCGCGCTGTGGCCATCGCCGCGCCGCACTCGCTCACGGCCGCCGCGGCGTGGGCGAGGCCGGCCGTGCCGAGCACGATGGCCGCCGTCAGGGCGCCGTCGAGGCTGCCCAGCACCGCCCCACCGGCCAGCAGGGCCAGCGCGACGCCGACGGCGGGACGATAGTGTGGCCGGGCTCGGAACCGCACCATCTGCCGGCCCTGGCCATGCTCCTCGACCGCCAGCACGATGCGCACCGCACTCAGGCCGCCGGCCCGGACTTCGAGGTCCCAGTCGTCGTAGTCGCCGCCGCGGCTGACGAGGCAACCCTCGGCGGCGAGCCGTGCCTCCAGCCGCTCCAGCCGAGCGTCGGGCGCCTCCCAGGACTCGGTCCACGTCCGCCAGGTGTGTGAGCGCGGCCACGCGAAGCCGCCGGGGCCGTGCCGCCGCCACGGCGTGAGCGCGCTGCGCAGCCGTCCCCGCAGGCGCGCGAGCGGCTGGAGCAGATGCAGCAGCGCGGTCAGCGCGTGCAGGCCAAGCGTCTGCATGCGCGTGCGTGGCTCGGTGAACGAGGCGCGGGCGCCGCTGATCACCGCCTGCGCAATGGAGGCGCCGGCGGTGAGCGCGCACAGCGGCGCGGCGATGAAGAGCGGATGCCAGAGCATGCCGAGCAAGGCCAGTCCGCCCAGCGCGACCACGAGCAGGTACCACTCGGGCATGAGTGTCACGCTCGCCATACCGGGCTGAGAGACGCGGTACACCGACTGGTAGGGCGCGCTACCCCAGATGCCGTGATAGATCCGCGCCCGGTGGGCCAGCGCCCGCGTGAGTCCCTTGCCGTAGAGCCGGCCCGACCACGAGACGTGACCGGCGGCGTTGTACTTCTCCGGCCACTTGCGCTCCAGCATCGCCTCGGCGTCTCCATAGCCGATCTGCTGGCGCAGGTAGGCGCGGATGGAGTTGCGGCGGTGGTGCCAGACCATGGCCGGCGCGCTGAAGCCGAGCGTCCAGCCCCGGGCCTGCAGCCGCCAGCACACGTCGACATCGTCGCCGGCCCGTCGGAACTGCGGGTCGAAGCCGCCGATCGCCTTGAGGCGGTCCTTGCGGAAGGCCATGTTGCAGCCGGGGATGTGCTCGGCGACGTCGTCGGAGAGCAGGACGTGGACGGGGCCGCCCGGCGCGTTGGCCACGCAGGCGGCCAGCGGACCGTCGCCCGGGGGCGGGATGTTAGGCCCGCCGATCCCGGCGTGGTCGGTGGTCATGAAGGCGTTGGCCAGATAGGAGAACCAGTGCGGATCGGGATACGCGTCGTCGTCGAGGTAGGCGACGATCTCCCCGGTGGCGGCGGCCAGCCCCACGTTGCGCGCGTGGCTCAGCCCGCGGTTGGGGGTGCTGATCACGCGCACGCCGAAGCCGCGGGCGATGCGGGCGGTGGCGTCGGTCGAGCCGTCGTCCACCACGATGACCTCGTACGACGGGTACTCGAGCCGGTCGAGCCACGTCAGCGTGTCGCGGATCGTACGCGATCCGTTGTAGCTGCAGACGACGGCCGAGATCATCGGCCACTCGCGGTCCTTGGGGCACGGCAGCTCGGCCACCGTGTCCCGGACCGCGGCGAGCGCGGGCTTGGGGGAGCGGTCGCGGTGGGTGAGGCCGAAGTCCCAGTCCTCGATGTCCAGGCCACCGCAGTGCCACTCGTCGGTCCACGCGAACACGAAGGCGCCGGCCACGCCGCCGGTGAACGCGGTGGCGAGCTGACCTTCGAGGCCGAGTGCCTGCCCCGCCTCGCCGTGGCGCCGGCTGTCGAGACCGACCTCGCCCAGCAACAGCGGGCGGTCGCCGGCAATGTTGTGCAGGCGAGCGAGATAGGCGGCGAGCCGGTCACGCGATTCCAGGTACACGTTGAAGCAGGTGAAGTCGAGGAACGGCAGCTCGAGGTACTCGGTCGTCGGATAGTTCACGTAGGTGACGAGCGCCCCCGGGTCGGCTTCCTTGACGGATTCGTACAGCGCGCGCAGGTGGCGCTCGACCGCGCGGGCGCCGTGCCAGCGCACGATCGGGGCCGGGATCTCGTTGCCGATGGCGACACCCAGCAGCGCTGGATGCGAGGCGTACTGACGCGCGGTCCCGCGCACCGTGTGCTCGATGGCACGGGCGCGGCGGCGCTCGTCGAGGAAGGTCACGTGCTGCGGCCACCACAGTCCTACCATCACGCGCAGTCCGTGGTCGGCGGCGAGGTCCAGCAGCCAGGGGGCCGGGGCCGTGTAGGTGCGAACGGCGTTGAAGCCGGCGGTGGCGATCTGGGCGAAGTCCCGGCGGACGGTCGCAGGCGACGGAAATAACGCGCCGTCGGCGCTCGGCCGGAATGTGCCGTACGTCACCCCTCGGACCCAGAGCTTTTGATCACCGGCGTACAAGAATTTGCCGGGGGCTGAGGGGCGCGCGGCGGACCAGAGATCGTTCAAAAGACTCATGCCGTCGCGTGCCGCTTACTGCGGTCGCTGGACCAGATTTTACACGCAACAGGCGTGCCGAGTGTCGAGGCTCTCCGGGACGCGTCCTTGCCGTTGGTTATCCCGTGCTTGGGGGCACTTTCACACGCGATGTGAGTAAAAGTTTTCATCCGCTTTGCACGAAGGCTTCCACGCGCTACATTGCGGCCGACCGGCGGGGTGCCGGTCGCCCACGTCAACCCGCTCGACCAGGAGGAACAGTCATGACGGCCTCGACGACGCGGCGACTCAGCCTGGTCCTTGCCCTCGCCGCCCTGGTGGCGGTGGCGCTGCCCGCCACGGCCCAGCAGCAGAGCACGCCGGCGCCGGCTCCTGCGGCCAAGGAGGAGGAGGTACCCTTCTGGGCCGTCGGCAAGCCGAAGAGCGGCCCCGGCGCGGCAATGGCGCCGGTGCCCGCGTTCCCGATCGCCACACCCGCCGTCAAGCTGCCGATTGCGAAGATGAAGGTGCCGCCCGGGTTCAAGGTGGAGGTCTACGCCGCCAACGTGCTCGACGCGCGCGGGCTGCGCCAGGGTGACAAGGGCACTGTCTTCGTGAGCACCAACTTCGTCGCCGGCAAGCTGTACGCGCTGGTCGACAAGGGCGGCAAGCGCGAGGTCAAGACGGTGCTCGAGAAGCTCGAACTGGCGAACGGTATCGAGTTCCACAAGGGCTCCCTGTACCTGGCCACACCCAAGGCCATCACTCGCTATGACGATATCGAGAACAAGCTGGACGCCCCTGGGGATCCCGCCAAGGTATACGACGGACTTCCGGGCGACGTTCCCCACGGCTGGAAGTTCATCAAGATCGGCCCTGACGGCAAGCTGTACGTGCCGGTCGGCGCCTCCTGCAACATCTGTGATCCGCCGTCCGACAAGTACGCGCACATCCGGCGGATCAACCTTGACGGCAGCGGAATGGAAATCGTCGCCCACGGCGTCCGCAACACGGTGGGCTTCGACTTCCATCCGAAGACGGGCGAGCTGTGGTTCACCGACAACCAGCGCGACTGGCTCTCCGAGGACCTGCCCCAGGACGAGCTGAACCGCCTGACCAAGCCCGGCCAGCAGCACTTCGGCTATCCCTACTGCCACCAGGGCGACTTCGCCGACCCCGACCTCGGGTGGGGCAAGGCGTGCGAGGACTTCGTCAAGCCGGCGACGCTGCTGGGCCCGCACTCGGCGCCGCTCGGCATGCGGTTCTACACGGGCAAGATGTTCCCCGCCCGCTACCAGGGCGCCATCTTCATCGCGCGGCATGGGCCGTGGAACCGCACGAAGAAGTACGCGGCCGACGTCGTGGTCGCTCACCTGGACAAGGACGGCAAGGTGACCAAGGTCGAGCCCTTCCTCACGGGCCTGGTCGAGAACAACGCCTACCTCGGTCGCCCGGTCGATGTGCTGGTCCTCAAAGATGGGTCGTTGCTCGTCTCTGACGATCACAACGGCGCAGTCTACCGCGTCAGCTACGGTAAGTAGGGCGCGAACGCGCGGCGCGACGCTGGCGGCACTCCTGCTGCTGGCGTCCGCCGCGTCGGCGGCGGCCGCCTCGTTCGAGGAGCGGACGGCGGCGTGCCTGGCCTGTCACGGGCAGGCCGGGCACTCGCAGATCCCCGAGACCCCGTCGATCGGCGGTCAGCCGTCCTTCTTCGTCGTTGCCCAGCTCTTTCTGTTCCGTCGCGGCGCCCGGAGCAACGCCGCCATGACCGAGGTGGCCCGTACGCTCACCGACGACGACCTGCGCGCCTTCGGCGAGTGGGTCTCGAAGCTGCCGCCGCCCCCGCCGCCGCCCGGGCCGCCGGATCCCGACCGCCTCGCCCGCGGCCGCGCGCTCGCCACCCAGCGCCCCTGCGCCTCCTGCCACAACCCCGACTTCTCGGGACGCGACCAGATGCCGCGCCTGGCCCATCAGCGCGAGGAGTACCTGCTCACGGCCATGCGCGGCTACCGTCGCGGCACCCGCATCGGCTACGGCGGCGCCATGGCCGAAGAGCTCGTCGGCCTCACCGACACCGATTTGCAGGACCTCGCCCACTTCCTCGCCCACCTCCCGCCGCCATCGCGCTAGCGCTCTCGTTCTAGAGAATCGTCGTCTGACTGCATACGTTCCCGGCGCGAGGCGCGGGCGGCGGGGCGACAGGGTCTCCTGAGGTTCCGTTGGCTTCGATCGTGTAGCGCCTCACGTAGGACTAGGCTCCGACCACCCTTGCGCACCGGGTCGTCTCTCGCGGAACCGAAGGGGACCCTGTCGCCCCGCCGCCCGCGCCTCGCGCCGTCGAACGTGCGTGATCAGATAGCCTGATCTCGCCGGTTCGGGGCACGAGCGCGGCGGCGATGCTCAGGGGGTCGTGAGCGGTCAGCCCTTGGACACCTGGACGGCCGCGAGTCGTTCGATGATCTGCACGACGGCGCTGGTGTCCATGTCGGCCAGCCCCGCCGCCAGCGCCGCCTGTTGATAGCGCTGGGCGACGTTGGAGAAGCTGACCGGCACGTGCAGTTCCTTGGCAATCGTGTTGAAGGTGTCGAGGTCCTTGTTCATGAGCTGGACCTTGAAGCCAGGCTCGAACTTGCGGGGCACCAGCGCGGTGGGGATGCGCTCGATCGCCTTGCTGCCGCCGCTGCTGGCCTTCACGACCTCGTAGACGATCATCGGGTCGAGCCCGGCCTTCACGCCGAGCACCACGCCCTCCATCATGGCCAGCGAGTTCACACAGGCCATCATGTTGTTGATCGCCTTCACGGTGTTGCCGGCGCCCACCGGGCCCACGCTGAAGATGTTGGGTCCGATGGCCCGCAGCACGGGCCGCGCGCGCTCCAGGATCTGAGCGTCGCCGCCGACCATGATGGCCAGCGTGGCGGCACGGGCGCCGGCGGTGCCGCCGCTGACCGGCGCCTCCAGGAAGTGCAGACCGCGCGCCTTGGCGGCCGGCTCCAGCTTGCGCGGCGTCGACGGCAGCACGCTGCTGAGATCGATCAGGATCGTGCCCGGCTTGGCCTTCTCGATGAGACCACCAGCCCCCAGGTACAGACCTTCGACGTCGGGCGACATCGGCAGGCACGTCAGGATCACCTCGGAGCTCTTGGCGACGTCGTCCACGGACGCGGCGGCGCGGGCGCCGGCCTGGACCAGGTTCTCCATGGCCTTGGCGCTTCGATCGAAAACCGTCATGGAGAAGCCGGCTTTCAGCACGTTGCCCGCCATGGGATTGCCCATGTTTCCGACTCCGATGAAGCCCACTGAGACGGCCATCGAGATTCCTCCAGCGCCGCAGGATGGTCGGATCATAGCCGACTCGCTCGAGGCATGGCGGGCGATTCCTGGCTGCGCTCTCGAGGGCGTTGGCGTGGATCTCGACGCCGGGCATCAGGTTGCCGCCCCGGGTGAACGGCGTGGCGAACACGTCGTGCATCGGCTCGCTGGTGGGGCCGATCAGCACGATCCTGCCACGGAAGAAGTCCGGCGCCACCTCGCCGGTGACGACGCGGTAGTACGAGACCCACGGGAAGGTGCGGGGCGGCCCGTTGAAGTTGATGATCACCTCGTCCACGGACGGGAGTCGCGGCGGCGGCGAGGTCCGTTTTCGCGACCAGCCGGTGCAAGGCGAGAGCGAAGCCCGGCAACTCCTCGACCCCCGTCGAGACGCGTTGGGGAGCCCGCCGCACCTTGCTGTCCTGGTCGTGCGTCAAGTTCAGAGCCGCCAAGACGGCGGCGCCGCGTCGGACCGCCGCCACGGGCAGGTTGGGGATCTGCCGCGTGATGAATCCCTGATGGTCGGTGACGGGTGCCGCGACGAGCACGACGTTGCCGGCCCGGGCCACCGCCGCGCCCAGCGCGGCGTCATCGTCGGCGCCGAACGCCGACGGCTGGTCGAAGATCAAGTCCACGCCGATGGCCAGCGGGTTGCCGGCCGCCACCGCGTCGATCAGCCGAGCGTGGGTGGCGCGGGGAAACGGCCACGGCTGGTTCACCTCGACCAACGAGGCCTCGTCGATGCTGATGATGACGATGGGGGCGGTAGGGGCGCGCGTGCCGCGATACTCGAAGAAGCGGTCGAGCAGGGCCAGCTCATAGGACTCGAGCAGCCCGTTCTTGTAGGAGTCGAGCAGCCCCGGCGCCGCCAGCGCGACGGCCACCGCGGCCGCCGCCACGCCCCCGCGGCACCGCCGCAAGAGCGCGAGGGTACGGTCACCGGACATCCCCGACACTCTATGTCACCCGCGCCGCCGATCGGAAGCTTCGCGTGGCGGCCCGGCCCGGCCGCGGGCGCCGGGCCGGGCCCGGCGGCGCTTCGGCGGGCGACGCGTATAATCGAACGCACCATGACTGAACCCGAGGATTTCGCGACCATGTTCGCCCGCCACGAGGCCTCCCCCGCGCTGCAGCGGGGCCAGGTCGTCAAGGGGCGGGTCATCCAGATCACCGCCGAGCACGTCTTCGTCGACGTGGGGGGCAAGGGCGAGGCGTGGATCGAGCGCGCGGAGCTGAGCGATGACGAGGGGCGGCTGCGCGTGACCGTGGGTGACGAGGTCGAGGCCACCGTGGTGTCGACCGGCGACGAGGTGCGCCTCTCCCACAAGCTGCGGCAGGGCGCCCAGGCCCGAGAGGCGCTCGGGGTGGCCGCCCAGAGCGGCATGCCGGTCGAGGGCAAGGTGGCCGCCGTCATCAAAGGGGGCTTCGAGGTGACGGTGGCCGGCGTGCGCGCCTTCTGCCCGGGATCGCAGATGGACCTGCGGCGATCGGCCGCGCCCGAGGACTACGTAGGGCGCGTCCTCGAGTTCCGCGTCACCAAGTACGCCGAGAACGGGCGCAACATCGTCATCTCCCGCCGCCAGATCCTGGAGGAGGAAGGCGCGCGGGCCGCCGAGGAGACGCGCAAGAAGCTCGTGCCCGACGCGGTCCTGCCCGGCGTGGTCTCCGCGCTGGCCGACTTCGGCGCCTTCGTGGATCTGGGCGGGGTGCAGGGATTGGTGCCGATGTCCGAGCTGTCGCACGCGCGGGTGGTGCGCGCGGCCGACCGCCTGCGCGTCGGCGAGCCGGTGATCGTGAAGGTGCTCCGCGTCGACGCCGAGAAGGGCAAGGTCACGCTGAGCCTCAAGGCCCTCGAGGGCGATCCGTGGACCGGCGTGGCCGGCCAGCTGCGCGAGCGACAGGTGGTGCGGGGCCGGGCGGCGCGCGCCACCGACTTCGGCGTCTTCGTCGAGCTGCTGCCCGGCATCGACGGGCTCCTGCACGTGAGCGAGATCCCGCGCCACCGCCAGGCGGCCATGCGCGAGTCGGTGGCGGCCGGGGCCGAGATCGCCGTGATGATCGTCGCCATCGACCCCAGCAAGCGACGCGTGGCGCTGGCGCTGGCGCCGGACGACGCCACCGTCGGCGAGGAGATGGCCTCCACCGTGGCCGTGGGCGCGGTCCTCACCGGCACCGTCGATCGCGTGGAACCGTTCGGCGTATTCGTGCGGCTCGGCCCCGGGCAGACGGGGCTCGTGCCCAACGCCGAGCTGGGCTCCGCGCGCGGCGCCGACCCGCGCAAGGCGTTTCCGGCCGGCAGCGAGATGAAGGTGCTGGTGCTCGGGATCGAGGAGGGGGGCCGCCGCATCCGGCTCTCGCGCGAGAAGGCGATCACCCACGAGGAGCAGGCCGAGACGCAGGCCTATCTGAAGGACACTCGCAAGGGCGGCGGCTTCGGCATGACGCTCGGCGAGAAGCTCGACCAAGCCCGCCGGCGCTGAGGGGCGGCCCACCCATCGCCGGCGTGCGAGCGGTTGTCGTGGCCGTGGTCGTGGCGGTCGGCGTCGCCGGCTGCGGCCTCGCCGGCGGCATCCCCGGCATGGGCATGGGGGCGGGTCGCGCCATCCCGATCGAGGACACCAGCGAGGCGGACCTCCAGCGGGCGTTCACGCCACCGGTCATCTCCGACGAGGCGATGGAGCGGGCGGTGCAGGCGGGACTCGCCCGCAGCGAGGACGAGACCTGGCGCATGGTCGAGCGTTGCCTCGTCCCCCAGCGCTCGCAGATCGAGCAGATGCTCGAGGGGCTGCAGGACGCGCGGCGCACGCCCGGCGGCGGCGCCGGCGTCAACCCGCTGGGCGCCATGCGCTCGGCCAACCTCGATCCCCGCCTCGGCCGCGCCAGGGTCCTCAAGCAGCAGGGGCTGCTGGACGCCGCCTACATCCTGCTCGTCGACGTCCTCTGCGAGTACACGGACGCCAGCAGCAAGAGCACGGTGCTCATGGAGCTCGTCGGCAACCGCGAGGAGGCCGGCGACCCCGAGAGCGCCGTGTGGTTCGTGCAGGCTTGGATCCGCGCCGACGAGACCGGACTGAAGTCGCAGGAGGCCTTCGCGCAGCAGCAGCAGGCGCGCATGGGAGCCGGCCAGGGACGGCTGGGCGCCCTCATGGGCGGCGCCCAGACCGCCGAGGTGACGCGCATCATGCAGCGGCAGGCGCGCGACATGCGCGTGCAGATGCTGATGCCGGTCGCGACCTCCTACGCGCGGCTCGGTGATCTCGACCGCGCCCGGCAGGCCATCGCCGAGGCCCAGGCCCTGATGACGGCGAGGCCGGCCAGCGGCGAGGGCAGGGAGGACACCGGCCACCTGCACTACATGCTGGCCGAGGCGGCGGCGCGCGTCGGCGACATGGCCGCCTCCCAGCGCGCGTACGCGGAGGGCGAGCGCCGTCGTCGCGATCGCGCCCGCCCCGATCCCTTCGGCGCCTCGCTGGCGCTGGTGCTGGCCGAGCTCGGGCAGCACGCCGAGGCCCGGCGCCTGGCCGAGGCCACGCTCGCCGAGGCCGCCGGCTGGTCGATGGAGCCGCGTCCCGGCGCCCGCGGCGACGCGGCCGAGCGCACGGAGGCCGATCTCGAACGCGTCGCCAACCAGCTGGCGGCGGGGGCGGCGATCGAGACCGCGCACTCGGCGCTGATCGAGGTGGCGCTGGCTCGCGGAGACGGCGAGACGGCGCTGCGTCACCTGGCGGACTACGACCGGGCGCAGACGCGGCGGCTCGACGCTCAGCGCGCGATGGCGGCCGTGATGCAGCGCTATGCGAGCACCCTGGGCGGCTTCGCGGCGGCGCTGGAGCCGGTGAGTGCCCAGCTCCGCGCCAAGACCTACAAGGAGCGCGCGCAGCGTGCGTGGCGCTACGGCCAGGCGCACCTGCTGGCCGGCCGGCCGCGCGAGGCGGCCACGATCCTGCTGGAGGCGGTCGCGGTGGTCGAGAACCTGCGCGGCCTGATCCGGCCCGAGGACCGCGTCGCGTTCTTCGGCCGCCACACCAGCCCCTACGCCGCGCTGGTCGACAGCCTGCTCGGGTTGCCGCGCGCGGACGACATCGCCACGCTGCCCGCCCAGCACCGCGGCCACACACCGGCCGAGATCGCCTTCCACTACGCGGAGGCGGCCCGCGCGCGGCTGCTGAGCGAGCAGATCGCCCGGGCCTTCGTCGGCGCCGCCGAGCGCGACCTGCCGGCCGACGTCCGTGAGCGCGAGCGGGCGCTGCAGACGGGCGCGGCCGCCGAGCTGCGCCGCGGCGTGCCCTACGATGAGTCGGCCGCCTACAGCGAGTTCCATCGCTTCGTGGAGTCGCTGCGCCGGAGCCATCCCGACTACGCCACGCTGAAGTACCCCGTTCCGGTCACCGCCCGCCAGGTGCCGCTGCGCGACAACGAGGCGCTGGTAGCCTACGCGGTCCTCGATCAGCGGATCGCCGTGTGGCTCCTGCGCAAGGGCGAGCCGCTGCGCGTGTTCACAAGCCCGGTACGGCGCGAGGAGGTGCTGGCGACCGCCGAGGCGTTCCGTCGCTCGGTCAACGTCACCGGCGGCAGTGTGCCCGCCTTCGATGCCGGCGCCGCTGACAAGCTCTACCGCTGGCTGCTGGCCGATCCGCTGGCGCTGCTGACCCCCGGCACCACCGTGATCGTGGTGCCCGACGGGGTGCTGAGCACGCTGCCGTTCGAGGCGCTCGGCCCGCGCCTGCCGACCGGACCGCTGGCCTTCGCCGGGGCCCGCTACACGTTCACCTACATTCCCTCGGCCACCGTCCTGACATTCGAGCGCACGGCCCGGCGCGCCCGCGGCGCGACCGGCAGCCGCCCACTGCTGGCGCTGGGCGATCCCGTGTACGAGGATCTCGAGCGGCTGCCGGCGACGGCGTCGCTCGAGCGGCGCACGCTCGCGACCCGATCGGCGCGCGAGCAGATCAAGAAGCGCGGTCTCGTCGTGTTCGATCCGCTGCCGGCCACCCGGGCCGAGGTCACCCGCATCGCGGCCACGCTGGGGGTGCCGCCCGACTCGCCCGACGTGCGCCTGGGGCGTGCCGCCAACGAGCGTGACCTCAAGGCGCTCGACCTGAGCGTCTACCGCTACCTGCACTTCGCCACCCACGGTGTCCTCGCCGGCGACGTGCCGTACCTGAACCAGCCGGCGCTGGTGCTGTCGCAGACGGCCGACCTCGGCGGCGAGGACGGCTTCCTCACGATGAGCGAGGTGCTGAAGCTGCCGCTGCGGGCCGACATGGTGGTGCTGTCGGCCTGCCAGACCGCGCTCGGTCGGGAGGTGACCGGCGAGGGCGTGGTGGGGCTGAGCCGCGCGTTCCTCTACGCGGGCAGCCGGGCGGCGGTCGTCAGCCTGTGGCCGGTCGACGACGCGTCGACCGCGGTCTTCATGGGCCGCTTCTACGAGCACGTGAAGGGCGGCCTGCCGCCGGCCCGGGCCCTGGCCCGGGCCAAGCAGGATCTTCGCGGCGACGGCACCCACGCGCACCCATTCTACTGGGCGCCGTTCGTCTTCTTCGGCGGGGAATAGGCGTCCCGTGCGCCGCGGCCTGCTGGTGCTGGCGCTGGGCCTGCTGCTGTGGGCGACGCCCGTCGTGGCGCAACGGAGTCCACCGAGCGCTCGCTCGTCGCCGCCGGACCCGGCGGCCGAGATGGCCCGGACCATCCAGGTCTATCGCGACGCCGTCGCCCGCTCGGTGCCGCTGCACGAGGCCGCCGTGCGGAAGGCGGTGGCCGCGGTGGAGGAGCGGCGCAAGCTCCACGCCGCCGGCACCCTCTCGGCCACGTACGTCGAGCAGGCCGAGCGCGCGCTGGCGGCGGCCGAGCACGAGCTCGCGGAGGCGCAAGCCGCACTCGAGGAGGGCGATCGGCTCCTGTCCGAGGCCGCTCTCCAGCAGCGTCTGGCCCGCGCGACCCCGCTGCCGCGCGGCGGCTACGAGGACGCCGCCACGCTGGTGCGGTTCAACGGACCGGCGCGGTGGACACTCCGGGAGGTCCCGGCCCTCGAGCGGCGGTTCGCGGCCGTCTTCGGACGAAGTCTGCCGGTGAGCGCGCTCGGCCAGACGCCCGTGCACGACCGGCTCGGCCTCGATCACCGCACGGCCGTCGACGTCGCCGTGCACCCCGACAGCCCGGAGGGACGGTGGCTGATGCAGTACCTGCGTCAGGCCGGCATCCCGTTTATCGGCGTGCGCGGCGTGGTGCCGGGCGCCTCGACGGGTGCGCACGTCCACATCGGACCGGAGTCGCCGCGGCTGATCGCACGCTGAGACCCCGGCGGGCTCGGGGGGACCCAAATTGACAGCGGCGGCGACGCTTCGTAGCATCGGCCCATGACGACCACCACGACGACGCGGCGATACCTGACGGACGAGCAGATCGCGAGCTACCAGCGGGAGGGCTACCTGGCCATCCCGCGCCTCATCGAGCCCGATCGGGTGGAGGCGTTGCGGCGCGTGACCGAGGCGTTCGTCGAGCGCTCGCGCGCGGTCACCCGCACCGACGCCATCTTCGATCTCGACCCGCGCCACACGGCGGCGGCGCCGGTGCTGCGGCGGATCAAGAACCCGGCCGACAACGATCCGCTCTATCGGTGGGTGACACTGGAGTCGCCGGTCCTCGACATCGTCAGCGAGCTGATCGGCCCTTCCATCCGCTTCCATCACAGCAAGCTGAATCTGAAGGGCCGCCACATCGGGGCGCCGGTCGAGGTGCACCAGGACGCCGCGTTCTATCCGCACTCCAACGACGACGTGCTGGCGGTGGGGTTGCTGCTGGACGACGCCACCGCCGAGAACGGCGCGATGGCGGTGCTGCCGGGCAGTCATCGCGGCCCGATCTACACGCACTTCGACACGCGCGGCCGCTTCGTCGGCGGCATGCGATCCGAGGACATCGCGCGGCTGGACCGGAGCCGGGCGGTGCTGCTGGACCTGCCCGCCGGCAGCATCCACATCCACCACTACCGCCTCGTGCACTGGTCGGCGCCCAACACCTCCCCCGGCGAGCGGCGTCTGCTCATCAACTCCTATACGGCCGCCGACGCCGTCAACCTCGCCGCCGACTCCGCCGGCTCCCCGATGTACGGCCGTCTCCTGCGCGGTACCTGGCCCGCCGTCGCCCGCCGCACCGCCGGCGACATGCCCATGCCCCCCGACTTCAGCCAGGGCTACAACTCCATCTACGAAGTCCAGGCCGAGGCTGCTGCCGCCGCTGCCACCGCCGCCGGAAAGATGTAGCTCGCGCGTCGGCGCGGGGCGAGCGGGGGACGGTGTGTCCCCCGGTCGCGCTGCGTGGCTCGCCTGAATCACGCAAGCGGGGCTCGGCTCGGCCCCCCATCCCCCAGGGGGGCTGGGGTTTCGGCAGTCGGACGTCGGCGGCTCGCTCGCTCCGCCCCGAGAGATTCGTTGGCGGCACGGCTCGCCACGATGCGCGACCGGGAGACACACCGTCCCCCACTCGCCCCACACCGACGCTCGCGCTTCAGCCCTTCACGGAGCCGGCCGCCAGACCTTCCACCATCCAGCGGTGGATGAACATGTAGAGGGCGACGACGGGGACGGTGGTGATGACGGAGGCGGCCATGAGCTGGCCCCAGTGGAAGACGTCGCCGTAGATCAGCAGGTTCAGGCCCACCGGCACCGTGAGTGGTCGTCTCGTCCTGGATGAAGATCAGCGCGTAGAGGAACTCGTTCCACGACAGGGTGAAGGCGAAGATGGCCGAGGCCACGATGCCCGGGCGCGGCCAGCGGCAGCAGCACGCGCCACAGCGCCGTGCACGCGGGTGGCGCCGTCGACCATGGCCGCCTCCTCCAGCTCGTCCGGCAGCGCCTTGAAGAAGCCGATGAGCAGCCACGTGCAGAAGGGGACCGTGAAGGTCGGGTACGACAGGAAGAGCGACGATCAGGCTGTTGGTCGCGCCCAGCTCGGCCAGCACGCGGTAGAGCGGGATGAAGAGCAGCGCGGGCGGGACGAGGTAGAGGATGAGGATGAGGCTCGCCACCGCCTCGCGGCCGGGGAAGCGCAGGCGCGCCACCGCGTAGCCGGCCAGGCACGCGATCACCGTGGTGATCGCGGTCACGACGACCGCGGTGACGAGCGCTGTTGCGCAGCCACAGCGGGAAGCGCGTCTCGAGCCAGAGGCCGGTGTAGTTCTCCCAGGTGAACGGGCGCGGCACGTAGATGCTGGTGGCGAACTGGATCTGCTCGTAGGTCTTGAACGACATGCTGGCGATCCACCAGAACGGCACCAGGATGACGAGGCACGAACGCCACCAGCCCCACGATCGTCGCCGCCTTGCGCACGCCTTCACGCGGACCGCTCCCGGAGCAGGTAGCGGCTGACCAGGGGGATGCAGCGCGATCAGCAGCGGCACCACGAAGATCGAGATCGTCACCCCGCGCCCCCACCGCAGCGGTTGAAGGCGACCTCGTAGGAGTAGGTCGCGAAGACCTGGGTGGCGGTGCCGGGGCCGCCGCGGGTCATCACGTAGACGATGTTGAAGTCGTTGATGGTGAAGATGAACGTCAGCAGCGTGGTCACGATGATCACGTGCTTCAGCCCGGGCAGCGTGATGTGCCAGAAGCGCCGCGCCGGCGCTGGCCCCGTCCACCGAGGCCGCCTCGTACAGCTCGATCGGGATCGACTGCATGCCGGCCAGGTAGGACACGCCGAAGAACGGGAAGCCGCGCCACCAGTTGGCGACGATGACGGCGGCCATGGCGCCCTCCGGCGTGGCCATGAAGGCGATCGGTCGCGCTGAGCAGCCCGGCGTCGAGCAGCACGCTGTTGAAGAAGCCGCGGCCGGGGAAGGCGTCGAACATCCAGCGCCAGGTGAGCGCGATGATGACGGTGGAGGTGATCCACGGCAGCAGCAACAGGCCGCGGAAGAAGTTGCGCCAGCGACCAGGTGGCGTGCAGCACGAGCGCCATCGGCGATGCCGGTCACGAACTTGAGCGCCACCGAGACCACCGTGAAGACGAGGCTGTTGCGGATCACCGTGTGGAAGGTGTCGTCGTTGGCCAGGTAGATGTAGTTCGCGCAGGCCGACGAAGCGCTCGGGATAGCCCACGAGCTTGTCGGTGAAGGACAGCCAGACCGCCCGGTAGAACGGATAGGCGATCAGGCCGACGACGAGGACGAACAGCGGCAGCAGGAGGAGAACGGCGGCGCCGCGTCCTGCCGCGTGCCGCGGCGCGTGCCGGGATGCTGGGCGCGGCGTCACACCCGATCACCGAGGTGTCGTAGATTTCCTTGATCTTCTTGTCGGCCCAGTCGATGGCCTGGTCCACCGACCACTTGTCGACGATGACCTTGGCCGGCGCGTCGGTCAGCACGTTGCTCGCCTGCACCTCGGCGGCGGCCGCCGTCACCGGGCCCGGGCCAGCCGGTCGCCGCGAACCACTCGGCGGCGCGGCCGAAGGTGCGGTAGTTCTCGTTCTTGTTGAAGTAGTCCTTGGAGGCGGCCCGGGCCTTGTCCAGCACGGGCGCGAACTGGCCGTAGGAGTCCTTCATCACGCGCACCGTCTCCTCGGGCGAGAGCAGGTGGGCGATCAGGCTCATGGCCGCCTCGGGGTCCTTGCTGTTCTTGAAGATGCCGAAGCTCATGCAGATGGCCTGCATCCGCCGGCCGTCGGGCCCGCCCGGGTGGGGCAGGGCCACGTGGTTGGCCAGCGCCTCCTCGCGGGTCTTCTTCTCCTTGGCGTCGGTGGCCTTGGCCAGCGCGTTCTCCAGCGCGAAGGTGATGCTGGGGCCGTTGGAGGTCTGGGCGATGTTCTTGGCGATGAAGTTCTCGTTGTTGCCGGAGCCGGTCCAGGTGAGCGTGTCGGCCGGCTGGAGGCTGTCCTTGTAGATGTCCGTGGCCCACTTCATGACCTGCTGCATCTTCGGCGTCTTGATCGACTGGTACTTGCCCGTCCTTGTTGGCCCAGCCCACGCCGTAGGAGTACATCAGGCTCTGCATGACGCCGTAGCCGTCGGCGGTGCGGTTCCAGCTCTGGCCCATGCCGTAGAAGTTGTCCTTGGGCCGGGTCACCGCCGCCGCGGCCTGCCTTGGCCTCCTCGAAGGTGGTCGGGCAGCTTGACCTTGTCCTTCTCGAGCACGTCGCGCCACACGTACCAGAAGGCCGGCCATGATGTACCACGGGATCGCGTAGGTCTTGCCGCCGATCACGGTGACCGGCGCCACGTTGGCGGGCGGCTTGCCCACCTCGCCCTCGATCTGGCGGGAGAAGGTCGTGAGGTCGAGGAGCTGGCCCATGCCGGCGAAGCGGGCGGGGGCGCCGGTCTCGAGCTGGCCGACGTCCGGGCGTGTTCTTGTTCTCGATGGCCGCCACGTACTTCGTCTGCATGTCCTCGAAGGTGAAGTACTCCACGGTCACGCTGGCGCCGTGCTTCTCGCGCCCAGCGCTGCGGCGCTCGCCTCGATGGCCTTGTTGGTGGGCTCGACGTAGGTCTTCAGGATCCACAGCCGCAGGCTCGTGCCCTTCTTGACGGCCGGGAAGGCCACGCCCGGCAGCGTCAGCGCCGCCGAGGCGCCGACCGCGCCCGCGAGGAAGGTGCGACGGCTGAGTCGTCCGCTTGGCATCGGGTACTCCTCCTGTCTCGAGTTCGCAGCGTTGCGCGAGACCCGGCGCCCGCGACTATCGGGCCGAGATCCGGGCATGTCAAGGGCGACGCCGACGGCCGACATGCCGTAAGATCGGCGCGCCGACGCGAGCGTCGGCAGGAGGCGAGCATGCTCTTCACGTGTCCCAACGCCGCCGCCCGGGGCGGCGGCGTTCCCCGGGGTCGGGGTGGCCGGCGTGACCTGTGCGTCGACATCCACTGCCACGTCCACGTCCCCGCCGCCGACGAGATGGTCAAGCACCTCGTGACCCCCGACCGGGAGCCGTCGGCACGGTTCTCCAACGCGCTGTCCCGGGAGACCAACGCCAAGCAGATGGCCAACGTGCGCGTCTGCCTCACCTCGGTCGAGCAGCGGCTGCGCGACATGGACAAGATGGGCATGGACATCCAGGCCATCTCGCCGTCGCCGTTCCACTTCATGTACTGGCTCCCGGCCGAGCTGGCCGCCCGGATGAGCCGCGCGGTGAACGAGCACCTGGCCGGGATCGTCCAGGCCCACCCCGACCGGTTCGTGGCCCTCGGGCACGTGCCGCTGCAGGCGGCCGACGCGGCCGCTACCGAGCTCGAGTACTGCGTCAAGCGGCTCGGCTTCCGGGGCTGCGAGATCGGCACCAACATCGCGGGGGCCGAGGTCTCGCGGGGGCGCGATCAGTTCTGGAAGACCGCCCAGGACCTCGACGTGGTGGTGTTCATGCACCCCAACGGCTTCACCCAGGGCGACCGGCTGGGCGATCACTACTTCACCAATGTGATCGGCAACCCCCTCGACACCACGGTGGCGGTGGGCCACCTGGTCTTCGACGGCGTGCTGGAGCGGTTCCCGAAGCTGAAGATCGTCGCCGCCCACGGCGGCGGCTACATCGCCCACTACCCGGCCCGGATGGACCACGTGTGGGGCGCCCGGGTGGACGCCCGCACGGTGCTGAAGAAGAAGCCGCGGCAGTCGCTGGCCAAGCTCTACTTCGACACGATCGTGTTCGACCGCGAGCAGCTCCGCCATCTCGTCAACCTGTGGGGCGCCGACCACGTGCTGGTCGGCACCGACTATCCCTACGACATGGGGATGTACGACCCGCGCGGGTTCGTGGACGGGGCGACGTTCCTGAGCGCGGCCGATCGGGCCAAGATCAAGGGGCTCAATGCCGCGAAGCTGTTGAAGCTGGGCGCTCGCACGCGAAAGCGCTGACCGGGGTATCCTCGGCGGCGCTGGGAGGGCAGCCATGCCACGGGTGACGGGACTGGGACACGTCGGCATCTACGTGCGCGACCTCGAGCGGATGGTCGCCTTCTATCGCGACCTGCTCGGCATGCAGGTCACCAAGCAGAACTGGCGGGCGGGGGTCGTGTTCCTGAGCGCCGACCCCGGCGCCGTCGACCACGAGATCGCCCTGATGCGGGGCCGCCCGGCGGCCGACGATGCCCGGCTGATCCAGCAGATCTCCATGCGCGTGGAGAGCCTGGACGACCTGCGGGCCTTTCGCCGGCGGCTGCTGGCCGAGGGCTACCGGATCGAGGGCGTCGTGAACCACGCCAGCGCCATCGGCTGCTACTTCTTCGATCCCGAGGGCAACCGCACCGAGGTGTTCTGGGTCACCGGCCGGCCCTGCTGGGTGCCGACCGCCAACCCCATCGACGTCGAGCAGCCCGACGCCGTGGTGCTGGCGGAGGTGGACCGCGTCTGGAACGAGCTGCGCGACGTCCCCGTCGGCGGCCGCATGACCGAAGAGACCGCGACGCTTCAGCTGGCGCGCCGCGACTAGCGAACGTTCCGAGTCGAGGAGGGTGTCCATGACGACGCGCATCGATCGGCGGTCATTCCTGGTGGGCACGGCGGCGGCCGCCGCCGCCACGACGCTACCGCTTCCGGCCTTCGCGCAGGGCAAGCCCGTGAAGATCGGCCTGCTGACCGTGAAGACGGGGCCCCTGGCCGCCGGCGGCATCCAGATGGAGCAGGGAACGATCCGCTTCATGAAGGACCGCAACTACACGCTGGCCGGCCGCAAGGTCGACCTCGTCGTTGCCGACACCGGCGGCAACCCGGCCGGGACCAAGACCAAGACGCAGGAGCTGGTCGAGCGCGACAGCGTCGACATGATCTTCGGGCCGCTGGCCGCCTTCGAGCTGCTCGCCATCACCGACTACACGGCCCAGGCCAAGGTGCCCGTCCTGAGCCTGGCCGCCGCCGAGGACATGACGCAGCGGCGCCCCAACCCGTACTTCATTCGGGCCTCCGCCACCTCGTCCCAGAACATGCACCCGCTGGCCGACTACGCGGCCAAGGAGCTGAAGTTCAAGCGGGTGATGACGGCCGCCGACGACTTCGCGTTCGGCCACGAGCAGATGGCCGGCTTCGGTCGCGTCTTCGAGGACGCCGGGGGGCGGATCGCCAAGAAGCTGTGGCCGCCGCTGGTCACCCCCGACTACACGCCTTACATCGCCCAGATCACGGGGGTCGACGCCGTCGTGCACGGCTTCGCCGGCTCCAACCCGCTCAAGTTCATGAAGCAGTACCGCGACGCTGGGCTCAAGCTGC
The DNA here is from genome assembly GCA_963827505.1 of uncultured Candidatus Rokubacteria bacterium. Lineage (GTDB taxonomy): Bacteria > Methylomirabilota > Methylomirabilia > Rokubacteriales > CSP1-6 > AR5. Next base: position 508,166 of record CAWHBD010000004.1, read on the forward strand.
CGGTGCTGGCCAGCGGCACCGCCGCCGACGACGCGCTGCTGAAGTCCTACGGCGACGAGGCGATCGGCATGATCTCGTGCTCGGCCTATACGGGCGACCTCGACACCCCCAGCAACAAGCGCCTCATCGAGGGGATGGTGAAGGACTACGGCAACATCCCCGGCCTCTACGCGGCCGGCCTCTACATCAACGGGATGGTCGCGGAGGCGGCGCTGGAGAAGACGGGCGGCAAGACCGACGACCGGGAAGCCTTCATCAAGGCGTTGCGGGCCGTCTCGCTCACCGACACGCCGCGGGGGCCGTTCAGCTTCGACCACCTGGGCAACGTGGTCGGCAGCTTCTACGTCCGCCGGACCGAGAAGAAGGGCGACAAGCTGGTCAATACGACGATCAAGACGTATCCCAAGGTGAGCCAGTTCTGGACCTACGAGGAGAAGTGGTTCCTTTCCCAGCCCGTCTACTCGCGCGACTATCCCCCGCTGAAGAGCTGACCGGGCCCGGAGGCCGCCGGGCATGAGCGTCACGCTGTTGCTGGCGATCAACAGCATCACGCTCGGCGGCCTCCTGTTCCTGCTGTCGGCGGGGTTCTCGCTGATCTTCGGGCTCATGAAGATCCCGAACCTCACCCACGGCTCCTTCTTCATGCTGGGGGCCTACCTGTCGACCAGCCTCATCGCCCACGGCTTCGGCTTCTGGACGGCGGCGCTGGTGGCCGGGTTGCTGGTCGCCGTCTTCGGCGCCCTGGTCGAGCGGCTCATCCTGCGACGCCTGGCCGGGGCCGAGCTGGCCCAGGTGCTGGTCACCCTCGGGCTGTCGTTCATGATCGCGGATGTCTGTCTCATGGTGTGGACCGGCGATCCCATCCGCATCGACACCCCGCCCGCTCTCCGCGGCGCCACCACGGTGATGGGACTCGGCTTTCCGATCTACCGGCTGGCGGTGAGCCTGGTGGCGGTGGTGTTCGCGGCGGCGCTGTGGGGGCTGCTCGACCGCACGCGGCTGGGCGCGATGATCCGGGCCGGCGTGGACGACGCGCCCATGGCCCGCGTGGTCGGCATCCGCGTGTCGCGGCTCTTCACGGTCGTGTTCGGGCTGGGCGCGTGGCTGGCCGGCTTCGCTGGCGTCATCGGGGGGCCGATCCTCTCCGTCTACCCCGGCCTCGACCAGGAGATGCTCCCGCTGGCCCTGGTCGTCGTCATCCTGGGCGGCAGCGGCAGCCTGGTCGGCTCCCTCGTGGGCAGCTTCGTCGTCGGCTTCCTCTACAACTTCGGCCAGGCCATGTTCCCCGAGCTGGCCTACGTGGTGCTGTTCCTGCCGATGCTCCTGGTGCTGGTCGTCCGGCCCCAGGGGCTCTTCGGGCGAGCGGCCGCGTGAGGCGACTCGCGCTGGTCGCCGCCCTCGCGGTGGCGGCGACGCTGCCGGTGTGGCTCGGCTCCACCTACTACGTCAACATCGCCAGCCAGATCCTCTTCTACGCAATCTTCGCGCTCGCGGTGAACGTGCTGGCCGGCTACGCCGGGCTCGTCTCGCTGGGCCACGCCGGCCTCTTCGGCATCGCCGCCTACGCGGCGGCCAAGCTGCTGACCGGCGGCCATGGCCACGCGGCCGTCGTCGCCGCCGCGCTGGCGACCACGCTGGCCGCCGCCGCCGTCTTCGCGGTGCTGGCGCTGCGCGGCACCGGCCTCGGGTTCGTCATGATCACGGTGGCGCTGGGTCAGATCGTGTGGGGCGTCGCCTACCGGTGGATCAGCCTGACCAACGGGGACAACGGCATCTCGATCTCCACCCGGCCGACCCCGTTCGGGCTGTCGCTGGCCTCCCCGCGCGGCTTCTACTGGGCGACGCTCGTCGTCTTCCTCGTCGCCGTCGCCTCGATGGCCGTCTTCGTCGCCTCGCCGTTCGGGGCCAGCGTCCGGGGCACGCGCGATCAGCCGCGACGCATGAACGCGCTTGGCTACCACGTGTGGCTGATCCGGTTCCTGGCCTTCCTGCTGTCGGGGTTCTGGACAGGCGTGGCGGGGGTGCTCTACCTCTACTATCACCAGTTCGTGAGCCCCCAGGCGGTGGCCCTGGCCGCCTCGGCCGAGGCGCTGTTGATGGTCATCGCCGGCGGGACCGCCACCCTGCTGGGTCCCATCACCGGTGCGGCCCTGGTGGTGATCATGAAGAACGTGGCCAGCGCCTACATCGAGCGCTGGAACTTCGTCCTCGGCGCCATCTTCGTCGCCATCGTGGTCTTCATGCCGGAGGGATTGGTGCCGGGGACCGTGCGATTGGCCCGGTGGACGGCCTCGGCGTGGCGCGCGATGCGAGCGCGGCGGCCGGGGTTGGCTTGACAGTCGCAGACGCGGCGCGCATATTCGCGACAATTCAGCGATGGCCATCCGAGCACAGGAGCCGGTGGCGGATCGTGCCGGGACTGTGTCCGTCGGCGGCGTCGGGGTGCGCCCGCGCCGCTCGCGCGTGCTCCGGCAGGAAGGCCGGCTGGCCTACGCGCTGCTCACGCCGACGCTGCTCGTCATCCTGTTCGTCGTCGCCTACCCATTCTGCTCGGCGGTATACCTGAGCCTGCAGAATAAGATGGTCGGCTCGCCCGGCCGCTGGGTGGGCTTCGCCAACTACGTCGAGCTGTTCTATGACGACGTCTTCCTGAGAACTGCCTGGAACAGCGTGGTCTACACCGTCGTCGCCGTCGCCCTCAAGTTCGTGCTGGGGCTGACGATGGCGACCGGGGTGCCGGTCAGCTACGCGGGGTCGCCGACGCCGGCGGCCGGCGAGGTGCTGAACACCCACGTGATCCCCAAGATGATCCAGCGCGTGCTCGTCGAGAACTGGGACGCGGCCAAGGCCCTCGACGAGTGTCACAAGAAGATCAGCGAGATCTACGTGCGGCACGCCAAGGGGTAGCTGGGCGCCGGCCCATGAAGATCGTCGTCAACGCCCGGAACGGGGCCCGCGACTTCGCGTGCGAGGCCGGCGAGAAGATCCTCCTCGCCGGCCTGCGCGGCGGCGTGGAGCTGCCCTACGAGTGCGGCACCGGTACCTGCGGCACCTGCAAGGCGCGGCTCGTGAGCGGGCGCATCGCCGGCGGGTGGCCGGAGGCGCCGGGCCGTCGCTATCTCAAGAGCGAGGCCGAGCTGCTGATGTGCCAGAGCCTCGCCCACGAGGACTGCACGCTCGAGATCGGCGTGCCGTTCAAAGAGGCCATCGCGCCGGCGCCGCAGGGGCTGGGCGGTGTCGTGCGCGGGTGCCGCCGGCTCACCCACGACGTGCTCGGCTTCGATCTGGACGTCGACCGGCCCGTCGACTTCGCGGCCGGCCAGTTCGCCCTCCTGACGGTCCCGGGAATCGAGGGCGCCCGCGCCTACTCCATGGTCAATTTCGACCGGCAGGCCGAGCGGCTGTCGTTCGTGGTGAAGAAGAAGCCGGGCGGGGGCGTCAGCGAGTGGCTCTTCGGCGACGACGTCGAGGGCGCCCACCTCGGCGTGGTGGCACCGCTCGGTCACGCGATCTTCCAGCCCGGCCACGGCAAGCACGTCCTGTGCATCGCGGGGGGCAGCGGTATCGCCGGCATGATGTCGATCCTGGCGCGGGCCGGCCAGGAGAGCCACTTCACCGCCTGGGACGGCCACGTCTTCTTCGGCGTCCGCACCGCCGCCGACGCTTTCTTCCTCGACGAGCTCGAGGCCTTCCGGGCGCGCTTCCCGGCTCGACTCCGGATCACCGTCGCGCTCTCCGACGAGGACGTCCCCGCCTCGCTCGCCGCCGCCTATCCCGGATTCGCGTTCGGCCGGGGATTCGTGCACGCCGTGGCCGGCGAGTCCATGAAGGGGCGCTTCGCCGACGTGCGGGCCTGGGTCGCCGGCCCGCCGCCCATGGTCGACGCCAGCCTGCGCCTGCTCCTGCGCGAGGCGCGACTGCCGCCGGCCGACATCCGCTACGACAAGTTCAGCTGACAAGGAGCCACGATGGGCCAGTACGATCGTCACGTCTTCGTGTGTACGAGTGGTGAGACCTGCCCGAGCCAGGGCGACACCGAGCGGTTCGTGAAGGTGCTGCGGGACGGTGCCCGCCAGGCCAACCGCCAGGTCGAGGTGCGCGTCAACAAGGCCGGCTGCTTCTCGCAGTGCGGCCACGGGCCGATGCTGGTCGTCTATCCCGAGAACGTCTGGTACGCCGGCGTGCAGGAGTCCGATCTCGCGGAGATCCTCGAGTCCCACATCATCGGAGGCCGCCCGGTCGAGCGGCTGCGGTACGCCCCCGGCGTGCCGGGCGCGAACAAGATCGACGTCGGCGAGAAGAAGGCCGCCGCCCCCAAGGCCGAGCCGCAATGGAAGCGCGTATGCGCCGCCGCCGACGTGCCGGCCAGCGGCATGAAGGAGTTCGCCGTGGACGGCGTGGGCGTCCTCGTCGTCCACACCGGCGAGGCGTTCGTCGCCTTCCAGTCGCTGTGCCCCCACGAGGCCATTCCGCTCGAGGCGGGGATCCACGACGGTTGCACGCTGACCTGCCTGGAGCACATGTGGCAGTTCGACCTGCGCACCGGCGCCCCGATGGGCGACGCCACCGAGGGGCTCACGGGCTATCCGCTCAAGGAAGAGCGGGGCGACCTCTACGTCGCGCTGGGCGGGTGAGGTCCGCTACGAGGGATCGTCGTCGCGGGCCAGGAAGTCCGTCACCCGCTGCATGACCTCCCGCTTCGGATAGATGGCGCCGAGGAAGCGGGCGCGCGTGAGCGGGTCGCTGGCGAAGAAGCGCTCGTAGAGGACCTGGCGGCTGCCGAAGGCGCTGCCGGCTATGTCCCAGGCCAGCCGGAAGAGCTTGACGCGGTCGCGGGCGGTGGCGCCCTCCGTGGCCAGGTACTGCTCGATGGCCGGCGCCAGCGGCGAGCCGAAGTCGGCCTCGGCCGGCGTGATCATGAAGCTGCTGGAGCCCAGCAGCTGGAGGATCTCGATCATCCGCGGGTAAGCGGTGGTGAACAGGTTGCGGGTGATCTCCACCGGCAACGCCGCCGGGCGCATGGTGCCCCACTGATCGAGGGCCGCGTCGGCCTCGGAGGCCCGCAGGCAGGCCCGCATCAGCTCCGTGTACATCATCAGCTCGCCCAGCCGCTCCTCGGTGTGGGGCAGGTGGGCGTTGCCCAGCGTCTGGGTCATGTGCAGCGCCACGCCGAGGACGAACTCGCACTTGGCCAGGTTCTTGGCCGCTCCCTGGTGGGCCGAGTGCATCGACGAGCCGGTGGTTTGCCCGGTGCCGTTGATGAGGTTGATGTCGCCAAGCAGGAACACGCGCTCCCACGGCACCAGCACGTCCTCGAAGAAGGCCACGCAGTCCATCTCCTCGAAGCGCGAGCCGAGCGGGTGATCGAAACGTGAGCGTCCGAGGTCGAAGCTCTCGCGGCACAGGAACTTCAGCCCCGGGGTACCGCAGGGGATGGCGAAGTTGAGCGCGAAGGGGCTGTGGGGCTCGCCCATCTGGGCCAGCCGCGGGGAGTAGACGGCGATCTCGTCGGAGATGGGCGCCAGCGTCGCCAGCACCCGTGCCCCCCGCACAACCACGCCGGCGTCGGTCTCGCGGACCACGTGCAGCGCGGTGCCTTCCTCGAGATTCAGGACCCCGGACACCGTGCGGCTGCGCTGCAGGTTGATGAGCGCGTGGGTCAGCGTGAGGTCGTGCTCGCGGATGTGCTCGTGGTAGCGCCGCACGTTGGCGCCGAACTCGGGCCGGCACTGGGCGAAATAGTCGGCCGCGCCCGCCCACGCCGAGACGGAGACGTTCATGAAGTCGGGCGAGCGGCCCATCATGCCGCAGGTGGCGCGGGCCCACTGCAGCATCATGTCGCGGCGGGCTTCCAGGTCCTCGCGCGTGCGGGGGACGACGAACGAGCGGCCGACCTGCTCGCCGGTGGTCGGCGACGCGAAGGTCATGACGTCGCGCAGGGCCGGCTCGTGCTGCAGGTCGTAGAGGGCGGCGATAGCCTCGGCCCCGCGGCGCAGGCCAGGGTGGGTCGTCACGTCCTTCACGCGCTCGCCGCCGAGCCAGACCTCCCGCGGCTGGTCGCGCAAGCCCTGCAGGTACTCGCGTCCGGTTCGCGCCGGCATGAGCCTAGAGTACCCGGTGACCGCTATCCGTCCAGCCAGACGTTCCACAGCAGCGCGGCCGGGAAGTGCAGCACCCCGCGCACGTTCTTGCGATAGAGCGAGGGCTGCACGTACTGCCCCCACGGCACGAACGGGACCTCGTCGAAAGCGACGACCTGAATCTGCTCGGCCAGCTGCTTGCGCCGGCCGGGGTCGGTGGCCCGGATCCACTCCAGGCGCATCGACTCCAGCTTGGCGCTCGACGACCAGCCGAACCAGCCGCCGGCGCCGCCGCCGGCGACCCCGGCGTTGACGGCGGGGTCGAGGGCGTCGGAGGAGATCCAGTTGGTGGAGAAGAGGTTCCAGCCGCCCGCGCTGGGCGAGGCCTTGCTCGCGCGCCGGGCCAGCAGGGTACTCCAGTCGACGGCTTGCAGATCCACGTTGACGCCGATCTTCGTGAGCAGCTCACGCGTCACCAGAGCGGCCCCGTGTAGCTCGGGGCGGTCGGTGGGGTCGAGCACCACGACCGGCTTGCCGTCGTAGCCGGCCTCCTTCATGAGCTGACGGGCACGGTCCAGGTCCTGGCGCGCCGGCGCGCCGGCCGCCGTCTCGTACGGGACCTTGCCGCAGAAGAAGATCCCCGGACACGTCCGGTAATACTGCGGATGGCCGATGGCGGCCTGCAGGTACATCTCCTGGTCGACCATGTACAGCAGGGCCTGGCGTGCCTTCTTGTTGTTGAAGGGCGGGTGCAGGTGGTTGGGCCGCAGCCAGCCGACCAGTCCGACCGGGTCGCCCACGAACGTGGTGACGGCCGGGTTCTTGGACAGGCGGGCCGCGAAGTCGGCCGGCGGAAACTGCCAGTAGTCGAGCTCGCCCGCCTCCAGCGCGCTGGCCGCGGTGGCCGAGTCGGGCATGTAACGCCACACGACGCGATCGAGGTAGACGTGCTTGCCGCCGGCGGCGCCGCTGGGCGGCTCGCTGCGTGGCACGTAGTCGGCGTTGCGGGCGTAGACGACCTGGTTGCCCGGCTGCCACTCCTCCTTGAGGAACTTGAAGGGCCCGGAGCCGATCGGCTCCTTCACTTGATCGTCGGCCGGCGTGGCGGCCAGCCGGGCCGGCATGATGAACGGCACGTTGCTGGACGGCTTGCCGAGCGCCTCCAGCACCAGTCCGAACGGCTCCTTCAGCTCGAGCCCGAACGACTTCCTGTCCGTCGCCTGCAGCTTGCCGACGGCGGTGAACATCAGCTTGCCGAGCGTGTCGCGCTTGCCCCAGCGGATCAGCGAGGCCACACAATCCTCGGCCGTCACCGGGGCTCCATCGTGGAAGCGCAGGCCGTCGCGCAAGGTGAAGGCGTACTTCATGCCGTCGCGGCTCACCGTGTATGTGTCGACCATCTGCGGCTTGATCTGGAGATTGGCGTCGGTGGCGAACAGCGTGTCCCACACCATGTAGCCGTGGTCGCGCGTGATGTAGGCCGTGGTCCAGATCGGATCAAGGATCTTGAGGTCGCCGATCGGGATGAAGCGCAGCGTGCCGCCGCGCTTGGGCGTCTGGGCGCGGGCCGGCGCGGCGAGCCCGGCGGCGGCGAGGGCCGCGGCGCCGGCCAGGACTTGGCGGCGGGAGAGGTCACGCATCGCGGCCTCCTTGGGGGTCAGCGCCCGAGGTCGTTCTCGAGCGGGGGAAACGACTGGGGCGAGAGCTGATCGGCGGTCAGCCCCTGCCAGTGCCACTCGGGGACGGTGCCCCACAGGCGCTCGGCCTCGGCCTGGGCCTGGGCCAGCAACGCCGCCTCGTCGAGCCCGACCACGTGGCCGGCCTCGACGACGGTCTTGCCGTCGACGATGACCCGGTCGACGTCGTCGCCAGTCCCGCACTGCACGAGCGCCTTGATCGGATCCCGATAGGGACCCATCCGGAAGCTCCGCATGTCGATCAGCACGACGTCGGCCTTGGCGCCGGGGGCCAGGCGGCCGAGGTCGTCGCGGCGCAGGGCCCGGGCGGCGCCGATCGTGGCGGCCGTGAAGACGTCGGCGGCGGTGGCCACGGTGAAGTCGCGCTCGACGATCTTGCAGAGATTGGACGCCCAGCGCATCTCGCTGATGAGATCGCGCGGGTAGGTGTCGGTGCCGAGCGCCACGTTGACGCCGGCCCTCCGGTACTTCGCAAACGACTCCAGCGCATTGCCGCGCCGGGCGAAGACGAGCGGGCAGTGGGCGACGGAGGCGCCGGTGCGCGCGAGGATCTCGAGGTCGCGCCCGGCCGGCAACGCGGCCAGGTGGTGGGCGGTGCTGATGATGCAGTGGCCCACGATGGCGTCGGGCCCGAGCAGGCCCGTGTCGGCCAGGTACTCCACCGGGGTCATCGTGTGCCGACGCAGGATCTCGTGGAACTCCAGGAGGTTCTGGCCGGCGTGGATCTCGATGCCGACACCCAGCTCGTCGGCCGCCTGGCGGGTGGCGCGCAGCAGGGCGGGGCTGCAGGTGTCGACCTGGTAGGGGAAGAGCATCCCCTGCAGGCGCCCGTCGTACTCGCCGGCCCGCTTGCGGATGAAGTCCTTGGCCCGCTCGAGGCCGGCCATCCCCGCCGCCTCGTCGTCCTCGTACGACAGCCGGCCGTCACCGTCGACGGCGTACTCCGAGGACTTGTAGGCGGGGCTCAGGTAGGCGCGCAGCCCCAGCTCGCCGGCGATGCGCGCATGCGACTCGGCGGCCACGCCGATGTCGACCACGGTCGTGCACCCGTTGCGGAGCATCTCGGCCATCGCAAAGCGGCCGCCGATCTCCGGATCCTGGCGCGGGCCCAGCGACTTCGTCCCCTGGCGGGCGCCGTAGTAGTTGAGGAACCCGGTGTGGAAGTAGTCGCGCCGGCCGACGTCCGCGATGAGCCGGCCGCCCGCCTCGGTGTCGGCGTGGCAGTGGACATTCACGAGGCCGGGGATCACCAGCTTTCCGGTGGCGTCGAGGCGGCGGTCGACCGGCCCCGCGAAGGCACGGCCGACGAACGCCACCCGGTCGTTCTCGAGCACGAGATCACCGCCGCGCAGGAGCCGGTGGCTGCCGGCCGCGTAGGCGACGACGTCGCCGCCGTGAATCAGGGTCTTCATGGGCGTCTCCTCACTCCTCGCCGGCCGGGGCCAGCCACGGGCACGTCAGCCGCTCGATCAGCGAGACCGCGCCGAACAGCACGATGGCCATCACCGACAGCAGGATCATCGAGCTGAAGGCCAGCTCGGTCTTCCAGTACGACGTCGTCGACAGGATCACGTAACCGAGCCCCTGGTCGGAGCCGACGAACTCGCCGACCACGGCCCCGATCACCGAGAGCGTGATGGCCACCTTGGCCCCCGCGAAGAAGAACGGCATCGCCATCGGCAGCCGGACCTTCATGAAGGTCTTGAAGGCGCTGGCCCGGTAGGAGCGGCTGAGGTCGAGCAGCTCGGGCGGGGTGGCGGCCAGCCCGGTCGCGGTGTCGACGACGACCGGGAAGAAGGCGACCAGGAAGGCCACGATCACCTTGGGGATCTCGCCGTGGCCGAGTACCAGCAGCAGCACCGGCGCGATGGCGATCTTGGGGACGGACTGGGTGAGGACGATCAGCGGGTAGAGCGCGCGCTTGAGCGCCGGCGAGTAGACGATGAGCACGGCCAGCGGGACGCCGACGGCGATCGACAGCGCGAAGCCGCCGAGCGTCTCGTAGAGGGTGACCCACGTGTGGGCGATGAAGTGATACCGCCACGCCCAGCCCTCCGCGAGGATCGCCGACGGCGGTGGCATGATGAAGCGAGGGATGTGGAACGCGCGGGTAACGATCTCCCACACCGCGACCACGCCCACGACGGTCACGGCCGGCACCAGCGAGTCGGCGGCCAGCCGACGCCCCGTCATCGCCCCGGCCCCCGGCCGGCGAAGATGAGGCCGCGCACCTCGTCGCTGGCGGCCTTGAAGCGCGGGTCGAACTCCATGTCCATCGTGCGCGGCCGCGGCAGGTCGATCGAGATGATCCGGGCCACGCGGCCCGGCCGCGGCGTCATGACCACGACCCGATCGGCGAGCAGGATTGCCTCCGGGATGCTGTGGGTGACGAACAGGATGGTCTTGCGCCGCTCGTCCCAGATGCGCAGCAGCTCCAGGCTCATCTCCTCGCGGGTCATGGCATCGAGCGCGCCGAACGGCTCGTCCATGAGGAGCAGGCTGGGGTCGGGCAGGAGCGCCCGGCAGATGGCGACCCGCTGCTGCATGCCGCCCGACAGCTCGCGCGGGTACTTGGTCTCGAAGCCGCTGAGGCCGGTCAGCTCCAGCAGGTCGCCCGCCTGCTTGCGATACTGGCGCGGCTCCAGCCCCAGCATCTCGACCGAGAAGAGGACGTTGTCGAGGACCGAGCGCCACGGCAGCAGGACGGGCTGCTGGAAGACGAATCCCACGTCGGGGAAGGGGCCCCGCACCGGCGTGTCGCCGATGTGGATGGCGCCGCGCGTGGGCGGCGTGAGCCCGGCGACCAGCTTGAGCAGGGTGCTCTTGCCGCAGCCACTGGCGCCGACGAGAGTCATCAGCTCGTTCTCGCCCACCGCCAATGTGATGTCCTGGAGGGCGTGCACGAGGTCGCCCCGCCGCGTCCGGTACGTCTTCTCGACGTGGTCGAGGCGGATCACGTCCGCCCCGGCCGGCTACTTCTTCTCGGGGAGCAGGTCGTTCGTGTAGAGCTCCTCGAGCGGGACCTTGCGCTTGAGCTCGAGGTACTGCGTGTAGGTGTCGCGGGTCTTCTCCAGCCGGGCCGCGTCGAACTGGCCCACCGCGGCCTTGCCGGTGGTGACCTCCTCGGCGTAGACGAACCGCGTGGCCACCTGGGCGGCGCCGAGAGCGCCGTCGGGATCGACCTCGGGGTGGTGCTTGAGCAGGTAGCCCACGCCCTCGTCGTAGTGCTTGCCCCGGAAGGCATAGTCGGCGCCCTTGAGGGTGGCGCGCAGGAAGGCCTTGAGGCCGTCGGCGTCCTTGGCGATCGACTCCTCGCGGGCGACGAGCGAGGTCGACGACAGGTCCAGGCCGAGGTCGGCCCAGGCCGAGAGCAGGCGGAGGTCGACGTTCTGCTGCTTGGCGATCTTGCGGATGCGGGCCTCGTGGACCACGAAGAACGGCACCGCGTCGGTGACGCCGCGGATGAGCGAGGGCGGCATCGAGGCCGCGTCCATCGTGACCCAGGTGACCGAGCCGGGCTTGAGCCCGGAGAGCTTCTCGAAGACCGGCCACAGGATCTGGTGGCTGTTGCCGGCCGAGATCGCCAGCTTCTTGCCCTCGAGGTCCTTGGGCGTCTTGATGGGCGAGTCGGCGCGCACGAAGACGCCGTGGGGCGGGCGGCGGTACCAGAGGGCGATGCCCTTCACCTTGACGTCGGTGTTGGCCCGGGCCGCGATCAGCGCCGACATGTCGGCGATACCGACCTCGCCCTGGCCGGCCGCGATGCGCTTGACGGTGTCGCCCGAGCCCTGGCCGCGGACGATCTTCACGTCGAGCCCCTCGTCGCGGTACCAGCCCTTTTCGAGGGCGGTGTAGTGGGGGATGTACTCGCCGGTCGGCACGAAGTCGAGGATGAGCGTCCACGGCCGCGGCGGCTTGGGCTGGGCGGGCCCGAGCGCGGGCAGGGCCGCGACGGCGAGCAGCGCGGCGACGAGGATGGGCGCGATGCGGGCCAGTCGAGTCATGCGGATCCTCCGAACGATCTTCGCGCCGCGTTGCGCGTGCGTCCTGCATCCTTCTCACGCGGCCCCCGAGCGTGTCAAGCCCGTGGGATAATCCGCCGCCATGAGCGCGCTGGCCGTGCGCAACCTCGACAAGTCCTTCGGCGGCTTGCGCGTCACCTCCGGGGTCGACCTCGTCGTGGAGCCGGGTGAGCGACGGCTCATCATCGGCCCCAACGGGGCCGGCAAGACGACGCTGTTCAACCTCATCACCGGCGAGCTGGCCCCCGACCGCGGCTCGATCGCCCTCTTCGGCCGGGACATCACGCGGGTGCCGAGCCGGCGCCGCTTCCACCTGGGCATGGCCCGGACCTACCAGATCATCACGCTGTTCCCGGGCGAGACGCTGCTGCGCAACGTCACGCTCGCCCTGCTCGGCCGCTCACCCCTGCGCTGGAACCCGGTCACCCGGCTCGCGCGCCAGCACACGCTGCTGGACCGGGCCCGCGAGACGCTGGCCCGGGTCGGGCTGGCGGCACTGGCCGAGCGGCCCCTGCGCGAGACCTCGTACGGCGAGCGGCGGCGGGTGGAGATCGCCATGGCGCTGGCTCAGAGCCCGCGGCTGCTCCTGCTCGACGAGCCCTTCGCCGGTCTGTCGATCGAGGAGCGGCGCGACGTGCTGGCCCTGGTCACCGGCATCCCCCGCGACGTGACGATCGTGATGATCGAGCACGATATGGACGTGGCGCTCGACTTCGCCGAGCGCATCACCGTGCTGCACTTCGGCGAGGTCGTGGTGGAGGGCACGCGCCCGGAGGTGGTGGCCCACCCGCGCACGCGCGAGATCTATCTTGGCGAGTGACGCGCTGGCGCTGAGCGACGTCGACGCGTTCTACGGCGACAGCCACGTGCTGCACGGCGTGTCGTTGCGACTGGGCGAGGGACGGCTGCTCGGCCTGCTCGGGCGCAACGGCGCCGGCAAGAGCACGACCATGAGCGTGACGGTCGGGCTGCTGCCGCCCCGGCGGGGCGAGATCAGTGTGTATGGTCGTCCCGTCACCGGCCGGGCGCCGGAGGCGATCGCCGCCCACGGGGTGGCGCTGGTGCCGCAGGGACGCCGCGTGTTTCGCAGCCTGACCGTGCGCGAGAACCTGGCCGTGGCCGGGCGCCGGCCCCGGGACGGCCGCTCGGCCCCGTGGGTGCTCGAGACCGTCTACGCGGTGTTCCCGCGCCTGCGCGAGCGCCACCGGCAGATCGCCGGCTCGCTTTCGGGCGGCGAGCAGCAGATGCTGGCGATCGGCCGGGCCCTCATGTCCAATCCCCGGGTGCTGCTGATGGACGAGCCGTCGGAGGGGCTGGCCCCGCAGATCGTCGCCGAGGTCATGACCACGATCCGCCGGCTCAAGGCCGAGGGGCTGTCGATCGTGCTGGTCGAGCAGAACGCCCGGCTCGTCTTCGAGGTTGCCGACGACGTCGTCATCCTCAACAGCGGCCGCGTGGCCTTCGCGGGCCCCGCCGGCGATCTCACCGCCGCCGGCGTCGACCTCCGCCAGCACCTGGGGGTGTTCTAGATCGCTTGCTCGAGCGGCCTGACCGGCCGCCGCAGGAGGCCCACCGCGATGCCGACGTTCAGCAGGTTCCACAGGATGCCGTTGAGGAAGGCGGCGTGGTAGGAGCCGGTCAGGTCGAAGATCACGCCGGACATCCAGCCGCCGAGCGCCATGCCGAACACGGTGGCCATCAGCACGGTGCCCACGCGCACGCCGGCCTCCTCGGGCGGGAAGAATTCGCGGACGATGACCGCGTAGGACGGCACGATTCCCCCCTGGAAGAGGCCGAACAGCGCCGACAGGACGTACAGCGAGACGAGCCCGCTGAAGGGCAGGAAGAGGACGAGCGCCAGGGCTTGCAGGGTCGAGCCGAGCAGCAGCGTGAGCCGCCCGCCGATGTGGTCGCAGATCCAGCCGGAGGCCAGGCGGCTCACGATGCCGAGGCCCAGCATCAGCGACAGCATCTTCGCGCCGTGCGCCACCCCATGACCGAGGTCGCCCGAGTAGGCGACGATGTGGACCTGCGGCATCGACATCGCCACGCAGCAGCTCAGCCCCGGCGATCACCAGCACGGTCTGCAGCGCCGCCGGCGACATGCCGAGGGGCCGCGGTGATCGAAGGACGAAGCCGCGTCGTTGCGGAGGTCGCCTCGGTCAGGGGCGAGCGCCGCCGCAGGGCCAGCGTGAGCGGCAGCATGGTCGCCACGCAGAAGACGGCGATGCCCAGGTAGGCCCGGCGCCACCCGTGGGTCTGGATGAAGTGCTGCACGACGGGCGGCCAGACCGTGCCGGCCAGGTAGCTGCCGCTCGCGATGACCGCCACCGCGATGCCGCGATGCCGGTTGAACCACAACGAGGTGTCGGCGAGCAGCGGCGCGAAGGTGGCCGAGCTGGCGACCCCCACCAGCAGGCCCTGGGCCAGGGCGAACTGCCACAGGCTCGTGGCCTGGCTGGCGACGGCATAGCCGATCCCCAGCGTGACGGCGCCGCCGACGACGGGGGGAACGATACCGAAGCGATCGGAGAGGCGCCCCATCAGGATGCCGCCGAAGCCGAAGCAGATCATCGTCATGGTGTAGGGCAGCGCGGCGGCGGAGCGCGCGACACCGAACTCCGCCTGGACTGCCGGCAGGGCCACGATCACCGACCACATGCCGACGCCGCCGATGCCCGCCAGCACCAGCGCCGCCCCGAGCCGCGCCCACGCGTAGGCGGACTCCGGCCCGTCACGCAAGGCGCGCTCCTCCGACCTCCCGGCGTCGTTGACGGGCCTGGGCACGAGGCGGGGACGCTATTTCGCGGGAGGCGCGACGGAAACGCCGCGGGCGCCCGTGCGCTCGATGGCGCGGGCGACGAGGCCGGAAGCCTTGGCGTCCTCGACGACGCGGCGCAGGTACGCGAGGCCGGCGTCGCGGCCCTTGGGCACCGCGATCGACTGCTGGACGCCCATGAAGCGACCCTCGACGATGCGCGAGCCAGGCAGTTGCGGAATCTTGTCGTGCAGCGCCTGGGTCAATCCGGCGAGCGCGTCCGCCTCGCCCTTCACGAGCAGGTCGAACGCCGCATCGCCGCCCGCCGCCGACACAAGCTTGGCGCGGTGCAGATTGCGGGTCAGGAACAGCTCGTAGTTGGCCCGGGCCGGCGCCGCCACTCGCACGCCCTCGCGGTCGACCTCGGCCGCCGTGCGCAGCGGCGAGTCGCTCCGCACGAGGTAGGTGGCCTCGATCTCGAGGTAGGCGGCGGTGAAGCTCATCAGCTTCTCGCGCTGCGGATCGGAGCCGAGGAACGCGATGTCCCACGCACCGGTCGGAGCCGCGTCCCCCATGACGGCGACGCTGTCGTAGGCGACGATCTCGACGGGGACGCCGAGCCGCCGGCCCAGCTCGTGGGTCAGGTCGACCGCCACACCGCGCGATTCTCCGGTGGCCCGGTCCTTGGTGGCGAGGATGAAGTTGCCGTAGTTGATCGCCGCGCGGAGCTTGCCGGTCGAGGCGAGATCGGCGCGGACAGCGGGGGTGATGTCGGTCATGGGGCTCCTGATCTCAGGCGAGGTGCTTCTTGAAGAAGGCGATCGTCCGCTCCCAGGCGAGCTTGGCCGACGCCTCGTGGTAGCGCGGCGTCGAGTTGTTGTGAAAGCCATGCTGGGTGCCAGGGTACATGTGCATCTCGTACTGGGCGCCGCTGGCTTTCAGGGCGGCCTCGTAGGCCGGCCACATCGCGTTGATACGCTCGTCGGTCTCGGCGTACTGGATCAGCAGCGGCGCCTTGATGGCCGGCACGGCCGCCGTCTCGGCCGCCGCGCCGTAGAACGGGACGCCCGCCTTCATGTCCGCGCCGAGCGTGACCGCCAGGAAGTTGGTCGTGCTGCCGCCCCAGCAGAAGCCGGTGACGCCGAGCTTGCCGGTGGACAGCGCGTTGGCCTTCACGAAGCGCGCACTGTTGACCATGTCCGTGCGCAGCTTGGCCTGGTCGAGACCGGCCTGCAAGGTGCGGCCGTCGTCGTCGTTGCCCGGATACCCGCCGACCGGCGACAACCCGTCGGGCGCCAGGGCCAGGAACCCCTCGGTGGCGGCCCGCCGCGCCACGTCCTCGAAAATCGATCTCGTCGAACGAAGCCGGCAGTTCGCCCCAGAGATAATACCCGCCGTCCGGAGTCCCGAAGACCGTGATGCCGAGACGCTCCAAGGGTCGCGATCGTCCCATCCCTCGCCTTGCTGATTCGGTCCCGCAACCGCTGGAGATGGCGGCGGTATTGGCCGCTCACGATCAGGTCGTTGACCATGCGTTCGACATAGCCGGAGCTGTTGACCACCGTGAGCATCTTCAAATCGGTCAGCAGATTGATGTGCTCCTCGGTCGCGGCGATGTACCCGACGCGAAGACTCGCCGAAAGGGTCTTGGCGAAGGTCCCGACCTGGATCACGCGCTCGAGCTGATCGAGGGCGGCGAGCCGCGGGCCGGCGGCCGGAAGAAGATCCGAGAAGGGATTGTCGTCGATCACCAGCATCCCGAACCGGGAGGCGACCTGGAGGATGCGGTACGCCGACGAGAGCGTCATCGAGTTGCCGGTCGGGTTCTGGGCCAGGGACTGCGTGAAGAACACCTTGGCCCGGGTCTCCTCGGCCTTGGCCGCAAGGTCCTCGGGATCCGGGCCGTCCGGCGTGCGCCGCACCCCGACGGCCGTGACCATGGCCATGCTCAGCTTGCCGAACAGGGGATAGTAGCCCGGGCTGTCGACCAGCACGGTATCGCCCGGCTTCGTCAGGTACCGCACGAGCAGGTCGAGCGCATGATTGGCCCCGTCCGTGAGCAGGATCTGCGATGGCGGACACCTTGATCGAGCGCTCGCCCAGCATGACGGCGATGCGCTCCCGCAACGGCGGATAGCCGTACGGGGTTGAATATCCCTCTCCGACCGGCCGCTTCCGAAGCTCGAGCGGACGCAGATGGCGGCCCAGCTCGGAGCCCTCCATCCACGCCTGCGGTGGACGCCCGTCGCCGATCCGAACCGCATAATTCTGCTCGAGCTGCTCCCGCAGAAGCCAGATATGGTCGATCGCTTCCACTAGATGGGGAGGCCGCGGTGTCCCGCGGCTTGCGGTTCAGGTCGCAGACATAGAAGCCGGATCCTCGCTGGGCCCGGACATGGCCCATCGCGACGAGACGCTCGTAGGCTTCCACCAGCGTGTTCCGGGCGACGCCATATTCCTTCGCCCCCGCTCGGATGGATGGGAGACGCTCCCCCGGCTTCATCAGACCTTGTTCGATCAGCGCGCCAATCTTTCGGGCGAGTTGCTCGGGAAGGCTGTCAAGGGACTGTGAATGCGTGTCCATGAACGGATCGTTGGGTCCGCGTGGGGGGTGCGATCGTATTCGTCGATGGGATCGGAACTGGCCTGGCAGCGACGGAGGTCAAGACCTGCGACGCGGCCACCCACTTGACCGCCCCAGAACCGTACCCCTCAAGCAATGATACACTGCCATCGGCTGTTTGGGAAAAGTGTTCCTTGTCAGGCCCACCCCGTGGGACGAGCCTAGGCCACTTGAAGGTAAGGTCGCCGCTTCCACGGAAAGAAGGGCGCCAACCGGCAATGGTGACCCTGCCGGTCCGGGATGAACCGGAAACCAAGGGAGGAAACAAGCGATGGACAACTCCGACAGCGTGCGTCTCGTCGAGGTCGGCCCCCGGGATGGGCTTCAGAACGAGCCGACTCCGGTCTCGTTGGAAGCAAAGGTGGCTTTCATCGAGGCCCTGGCCGATGCGGGCCTGAAGGACATCGAAAGCGGCAGCTTCGTCTCGCCGCGCTGGGTGCCGCAGATGGCGGATTCCGCAGAGGTCTTCAAGCGCATCCGCCGGGTGCCCGGCGTCACGTATTCCGCCCTCGTGCCCAACCTGAAGGGCCTGGAGGCGGCAATTGCATCCAGTGTGGAGGAGATCGCCGTGTTCGGCTCGGCCTCCAAGTCGTTCAGCCGCCGCAACATCAATTGCAGCATCGCGGAAAGCCTGGAGCGGTTCCGGCCCGTGTGCGAGGAGGCTCTCGCCCACGGAATGCGGGTCCGTGGATACGTCTCCTGCGGACTGGGCTGTCCTTACGAAGGCGAGATTTCGCCCAAGGCCGTGGCCGATGTAACGACGAAGCTCATCGAGCTTGGCTGTTATGAGGTTGCCCTCAGCGACACGATTGGCGTGGGCACCCGGGAAAAGCTCGCTCGATGTTCTCCACCGTCGCCAAGGAAGTGCCGACCGAGCGGCTGGCACTCCATTTCCACGACACGTACGGCCAGGCATTGGCCAACATCCTGGCGTGCCTGGATCTGGGTGCACGGACGATCGACGGTGCCGCAGCAGGCTTGGGAGGCTGCCCTTACGCAAGCGGAGCCTCGGGGAATGTCGCGACGGAGGATGTCGTATTCATGCTGGACGGAATGGGAGTTCGGACCGGAGTGGACCTCGAGAAACTCATTGCCGCAGGACGGCTGATCTCAGGAGAGCTTGGTCGTCAACCCAACTCGCGCCTGGGCCGGATCGAGCGGAGATGGCCAGCCCTGGCAGCAGCGGAGTAGCAACCCGGAACGAGCCCGCGCATCCGGCACTGTCGATCAAGTCGACACATGAATGGTTCGTGCCGCTTGGATCCCTGAAGGTCAGCAGCGGGTCGGACACTCACCTTCCGCCCGTGCAACGAACGTCGGCTCTTGCGCGCCGAAGCGGACCAAGAACTTACGTCTCAGATGTGCCAATAACCGACCTTCGTGCTCGGCATGATGATAGGAGCAGCGCCAGAATTGCTTTCGGCGCCAGCGGAGACGGGGAGGCGCGGTTACCGATTCTGCGGTGCCTCGGCGACGCGGTGAAGTGACGAGGAAACGACGTACCGATCAGCCGGATGAACGCTGACGGAAAACTCCACCAGCTCGGCCTTGCGATCCAGATACCGGCGGACGACCTGCAAGGCGGGACCGCCCGGCTTGGCCTCCAGCGCATCGGCCAGCTCCTCCGGCACCAGCGAGCCGCGAACCTCCTGCTGGATCTCGACGATGCGAACCCCGTACTGCTCCTCGATCAGGGTGCCGTACATGCCGCGGTAGTCCCTCAGGGCAGATCGGATCACCCTCAAAACGCTCGTCAATGTAGACGTCGACCCACCCGATGGGCCGGCTATCCCCGTTCGCCTTCGTGCGGACGTAGGACACCTTGATCCAGCGGCTGCCCGGCTTGCAGTTGAACTCCTGCGCCATGCGCCGGTCCATGATCACCGTCTCGATCGAGCGGATGTCACGCACCGTGGCTTCCGCAAACTGGACGACGTCATCCACCGACGCCAGGGACTGCTGGAACCCGGAGGGCCGGGAGGCCCGCTCCTCGACTCGGGTTCCGATCCCCTTCCGCCGGGAAACAAGGCCGAGGTCGGTGAGCTGGCGCATGGCGGACCGGACGGTGTCGCGGCTGACGCCGTACTCGGCGCACAGTTGTGCCTCCGTCGGCAGGAGGGAGCCGAGCCGGATACCGCCCTGCGTGATCCCGTCCAGCAGGGCATGGGCAATGGCTTCGTAGCGGAGACCGTCACTCATCGGCGTACATCCAGGATCCAGAGACGTGGGCGATTATACCCGCTTTTGTAGGCATCGAGCAATATGTCCGGACATAAGTTGACAGACTATGTCCGGTCATATATGGTTAACCATACATAGTCCCTATCAGCAGCGAGGCCGCCGTGGCATCCACCGTTTTCGACTCCGCCATCTTCAAGGACGTGTTCGGCACCCCCGACATGCGCGCCGTGTTCTCCGACGAGAACCTCCTGCGCTCCTACGTCGCCGCCGAGGTGGCCCTCGCCCAGGCTCAGGGCCGGGTCGGCGTCATCCCCCAGGACGCGGCCGAGGCTATCGCGGCGAACGCCAGCACGGACGGCCTCGATCTCGGCCTCCTCAAGCGTGATGCCGAGAATCGTCGGCTACCCGATCCTGCGGCCTGGTCCGCCAGCTCGCCGAGCGGCTCGGTGAGCCGGGCCGCTACCTGCACTGGGGCGCGACCACGCAGGACATCATGGACACCGCCGTCGTGCTCCAGGTCCGTGAGGCGCTTGAGCTGGTCGAGCGCGACATCGCCGCCGTCTCGCCGGCGCTCGCCTGCCTGGCGCGAGCGCTACCGCGACACGCCGATGCCGGGCCGCACCCATCTCCAGCAGGCGCTGCCCGATCACCTTCGGCTACAAGGCGGCGGTCTGGCTCGTCGATGATCGACCGTCATGCCGAGCGGCTGCGCCAGCTCAAGCCGCGCGTGCTGGTCGCCCAGTTCGGCGGCGCCGCCGGCACGCTGGCGTCGCTCGGCGATGCGGCGCCTCGATGTCCAGAAGGAATTCGCCCGCGAGCTCGGCCTGGAAGCTCCGGCCATCACCTGGCACGTGGCCCGCGACGGTCTCGTCGAGACGGTGCAGTTCCTCGGCCTCTCGACCGGCACGCTGGGCAAGATCGGCTACGACGTCATGCTGATGATCGGCGACCGAGATCGGCGAGGTGTTCGAGCCCTTCGTCGCACGCGGCGCGCTCCAGCACCATGCCGCAGAAGCGCAACCCGATCTCGTCCGAGGTCATGCTGGCCGACTCCAAGGCGGTGCGCCAGCATGCCGGCCTCATGCTCGACGCGATGGTCCAGGACTTCGAGCGCGCCACCGGTCCCTGGCACGTCGAATGGATGGCGCTCCCGGAAAGCTTCATCCTGACGGCAGGCGCTCTCGCCCAGGCCCGGTTCATGCTCGAGGGGCTCGTCGTTGATGCCAAACGCATGCGCATCAACCTCGACTCGACGCGAGGCCTGATCGTGGCCGAGGCCGTGATGATGGGCCTGGCGCCGCATCTCGGCCGCCAGCAGGCGCACGATACCGTCTATGCCGCCTGCCGCCAAGCCCTCGCGGACGAGCGCTCGCTGTTCGAGGTCCTCAACGACAATGCGTCCGTCAATGGCGCTCTCAGGCCCGACCAGCTCCGCGCACTCACCGATCCCGCCAACTACCTCGGAGCCGCGCCGGCCATGGTCGACCGCGTCCTCGAGCACCGGAACCAGCACTCTGCCTAAGCCCCACCAACCCCTCGGAGGAAACGCCATGTTCAAACGACCGCTCAAGACCGCCAGCCTTGTGGCAGCCCTCGCCGGCACCGTCCTGCTCGGCGCCACGGCCGCGCAGGCTCAGCCGGCCTATCCCACCCGCCCCATCACAATGATCGTGCCGTTCGCGGCCGGCGGGCCGACCGACGGCCTGGCCCGCCTCGTGGCGCAAGCGATGTCGACCGATCTCGGGCAGCAGATCGTCGTCGAGAACGTTGGCGGCGCCGGCGGCACGGTCGGCTCGGCCCGGGCCACGAAGGCCACGCCCGATGGCTACACGCTCCTGTTCGGTCATGCCGGCACTGCACGCGGCAAGCGTCGGCCTGTACAAGAAGCTGCCCTACGACCCGGTGAACGATTACGAGCACATCGGTGAGGCCGGCGACGCGCCGCAGATCCTGATCGTCAAGAAGGACTTGCCGGTCAGCAACCTGAAAGAGTTCGTGGATTACGTTAAAGCGAACCAGGACAAGATGAACTTCGGCACCGCCGGCGTTGGCTCCGCCTCGCATCTGGGCGGCGTCATGCTCAACGTGGCGCTCGGCACCAACGTCAAGGCCGTGAACTATCGCGGCGCCGGGCCGGCCATGAACGACCTGCTGGCCGGCACCCTGGATTATATGATCGACGTCAGCACCACGGCCCTGCCGCAGATCCAGGGCGGGACGGTGAAGCCGATTGCGGTCATGCGGACCAAGCGCATCTCGGCGCTTCCCGATCTTGCCGCGTCGCCGGAAGGTGGGGTCGCCGGTCTGGACTTCAGCGTGTGGAACGTCATCATGGCGCCCAAGGGCACGCCGCGTCCGATCGTGGACCGCCTCAACCTGGCCCTGCGCAACGGTCTCAAGGACGAGAAGGTCCGCGCCCGTCTGACCGAACTCGCCATCGAACTGCCGGATGAGGCCCGGCTCTCGCCGGAAGGCGCCAAGGCGCACGTCAAGGCCGAGATCGAGAAGTGGGTTCCGGCTCTGAAGTCGGCCGGCGTGTCGCTCGACTAAGCCCTGTCTGCCTAACAGCGAATACCGTCCGTGGGTGCGACCTGGTCCAGGATCACCCACGGGCCTCGCCGGGACGCATCGGCCGCATGACGCATCGGATCGGCGTCCCCTTACCACAATCGACCATCCAAGGCGCCTGCCGCTCCTCGGGTTCGGTAGTCGCTCCTGTTGTCACGAAGGAGAGACAGCATGTCCTCTACGCGTATCGAGCAGGCTCCGACGAATGGCTCCGGCATCATCCGCGGTTCGCAGGCCTTGGCGGCCGGATTGACGCTTCTGGCCCTGGCGACTTTCGCCCTGTGGGCGATGAGTGACCTGGCACAAGGGACGTTGAGCGAGATGGGGCCGGGCATGCTGCCCCGCTCCGTCGCGATTGCGGTCGGCCTGTGCGGCGTTGCCCTGACGGCATCGGCTTTCCTCAAGCCGGGTGAGCGCCTGGAGCGCTGGAGCCTGCGGGGCCCGGTCTTCGTTCTCGGCGCGATCCTGGCGTTTGCGCTGACGATCCGTCCCTTCAGTCTCGGTGAACTGACGACCCCAGGCCTTGGACTTGTCGTCGCCGGTCCCCTGGCGATCATCATCGGCGGCTATGCCACCCACGAAGCGCGCTTGCGCGATCTCGTCATCCTCGCGCTCACGCTGACACCGTTCTGCATGGTGCTGTTCGGCGACCTGCTCAACCTGCCGATCCCGGTGTTCCCGCAAGCCCTGGCCAGCCTCTTTCCCGCGGACTGGTCGCAGAAGGCGATCCTGCGCGCCACGGCCGCTGTCCTTGTCACTGTCGCCGCCGCTGTCTTTCTGCTCGGCCGCCATCGCCGCGCCCGTTCCATCGACGTCGCCGACCACTCCGGGAGGATCTGATGGGTGATCTCGTCTCCAATCTCAGCCTCGGCTTCGGCGTTGCGCTGAGCCTGCAAAATCTCGGCCTCGCCTTCCTGGGCTGCCTCGTCGGCACCCTGATCGGCGTGCTGCCCGGCGTCGGGCCGATCGCCACCATCGCCATGCTGCTGCCGATCACCTTCGGGCTCGATCCCACCGGCGCGCTGATCATGCTGGCCGGCATCTATTACGGCGCCCAGTACGGCGGCTCGACCACGGCGATCCTGGTCAACATCCCCGGCGAGGCGACCTCCGTGGTCACCGCGCTCGACGGCCACCAGATGGCCCGCCAGGGCCGCGCCGGCGTGGCGCTCGGCATCGCGGCCATCGGCTCGTTCTTCGCCGGCACCGTGGCGACCCTCGTCATCGCGGCGCTCGGCGCCCCGCTGACCAAGCTCGCGCTGATCTTCGGTCCGGCGGAATACTTCTCGCTCATGGTCATGGGTCTGGTCTTCGCCGTGGTGCTCGCCCGCGGCTCGATCCTCAAAGCCATCGCCATGATCCTTGCCGGCATCCTGCTCTCGACCGTCGGCCTCGATCTCGAGACGGGCGAGGAGCGCATGACCTTCGGCCTGCCGTTCCTGGCCGACGGCATCGACTTCGCGGTGCTCGCCATGGGCATCTTCGGCATCGCCGAGATCCTGCGCAACCTCGACCACACCGAGCACCGCGACGTGGTGCACCAGGCCATCGGCCGGCTGCTGCCGAACAAGGAGGACTTCAAGCAGGCCTACAAGCCCGATGCTGCGCGGGACGGTCGATCGGCGCCATCCTCGGCATCCTGCCCGGCAACGGCGCGGTGCTCGGGCCGTTCGCCGCCTACACGGTCGAGAAGAAGCTCGCCAAGGATCCGAGCCGCTTCGGCCGCGGCGCCATCGAGGGCGTGGCCGGGCCCGGAGAGCGCCAACAATGCCGGCGCGCAGACCTCGTTCATCCCGCTCCTGACGCTCGGCATCCCGCCGAATGCGGTGATGGCGCTGATGGTCGGCGCGATGACCATCCACGGCATCATCCCGGGGCCGCAGGTGATGACCAAGAACCCGAACCTGTTCTGGGGCATGATCGCCTCCATGTGGATCGGCAACCTGCTGCTGCTCGTCATCAACCTGCCGCTGGTGGGGCTCTGGGTGCGGCTGCTGAAAGTGCCGTACCGCCTGATGTTCCCGGCGATCCTGATGTTCTGCTGCATCGGCATCTACTCGATCAACTCGCTGCCGACCGACATCATGTTCATCGGCTTCTTCGGGCTTCGTGGGATACGCTGCTGATCAAGTTCGGCTACGAGCCGGCCCCCCTGTTGCTCGGCTTCGTGCTCGGCAAGCTGATGGAGGAGAACCTCCGACGGGCCCTGGTCCTGTCGCGCGGCGACATGATGATCTTCGTCGAGCACGCCGTCAGCGCCGGCCTGCTGCTGGTCTCGGTCATCCTCCTGGTCCTTGCTCTCCTGCCGGCCATGCGCAAGGGTCGCGACGAGGTGTTCGTCGAATGACCATCGCTGCGTCACGCCGATCGACCCGAGGGTTCCGAGGAGCATGCCATGACCGGACAGGAGATGCGCATCGAGCGGGATGCCTTCGGCGAGGTCGAGGTTCCAGCCGACCGCTATTGGGGCGCGCAGACCCAGCGGGCGCTGGTGCTCTTCGAGGTCGGCGAGGAGCGCTTCCCCTCGGCCCTGATCCGCGCCTTCGGCCTTCAGAAGCTCGCGGCCGCCCGCGCGAACAGACACCTGGGCACCCTGCCCCCCGCGCTGGCGGATCCCATCGAGGCAGCGGCCCGGGAGGTCTGGGAGGGGCGGTTCGACGATCACTTCCCCCTGACGGTCTGGCAGACGGGATCCGGCACCCAGACGAACATGAATGCCAACGAGGTGATCGCCAACCGGGCCAACGAGCTGCTGGGGCATCCCCTCGGATCGCGTGAGCCGATCCACCCGAACGATCACGTCAATCGCTCGCAGTCGTCGAACGACAGCTTTCCGACGGTGATGCATCTCGCGACGGTGTTCGAACTCCGCAACCGACTGCTTCCGGCTCTCGGTCTGCTCGAGGAGACGCTGGCCACCAAGGCGCATGCCTTCAAGGACGTCGTGAAGATCGGGCGCACGCATCTCATGGATGCCGTGCCGATGACCATGGGCCAGGCGTTCGATGCCTTCCGGCAGCAGATCGCCTTCGGGATCGAGCGCATCGAGGCCACGCTCCCGCGGCTGTGCCTGCTGCCCCAGGGCGGGACGGCGGTCGGAACCGGGCTCAATGCGCCCGCAGGGTTCGATGCCGTCTTCTGCGAGGAGGTGAGTGCGCTCAGCGGCGTCGCCTTCAAGCCGAACCCGAGCAAGTTCGAGGGCATGGGAGCGCATGACGCCTTCGTCGAGGTGTCCGGAGCGCTCAACGTGGTGGCCGTCTCCCTGACCAAGATGGCCAACGACATCCGCCTGCTGGCCTCCGGCCCGCGCTGCGGCCTGGGGGAGTTGATCATCCCGCACGATGGCCTGACCTCGTCGATCATGCCGGGCAAGCGCAATCCGACGATTGCGCGAAGTCGTGGTGCAGGCGGCGTTCGCGGTCATGGGCAACCATGCCACGATCTCGATGGCCGGCGCGGCCGGCACCTTCGAGCTCAACGTCGCCAAGCCCGTCATCATCGACCGGATCCTGCAATCGATCCGAATCCTGGCCGACAGTGCTCGGGTGTTCGCGCTGCGCCTCGTCCAGGACCTGGACGTCAACCGCGAACGCCTGGCTGCGAACGTGGCGAACGCCCTCCTGCTTCCGACGGTGCTCAATCCGGTGCTGGGTTATGACCGGGTCGCCCAGATCACCACCAAGGCCCTGACGGACGGGATCCCGCCCCGGGAGGCAGCCCTCGCACTCGGGTTCCTGACGGGCGAGGAGTATGACCGGCTGGTCGATGCAAGGGCGATGACGACGCCGTCGAGTTCCGACGGAGCTCGCCCTGTCGCCGGGGAGGACCGCGATGATCGACGTCGCTGACACGGACGACATCACCCGCCACAGGACTGGAGCCAGCGTAAGGATCCCTGCATTGACGCAGGATCATCCGAAGGCCGGCCGTTACGGAAAGGTGCCGCATGAGTGAGCTTCTGACGACCGAGGCCCTGTCGGCCTTTCTCCAGGTGATCATGATCGACCTGGTGCTGGCCGGCGACAACGCCGTCGTGATCGGCCTCGCGGCGGCGGGCCTGCCGAAGGAGCAGCGCAACAAGGCGATCCTGATCGGCATCATCGCCGCGACGGTCCTGCGCATCGTCTTCGCGCTTCTCACCACCCAGCTTCTCCAGATCGTCGGCCTGCTTCTCGCCGGCGGCATCCTGCTGCTGTGGGTGTGCTGGAAGATGTGGCGCGAGCTGCGGGCGGGCCACGCCGAGAAGGACCTGGAAGCCGAGGAGGCGCTGGAGGATCGCGATCTCGACGAGGACGGGCTGATCGCCGAACATGCTCCGCGCAAGACCTTTGCCCAGGCGGCCTGGCAGATCGTGGTCGCCGACGTGTCGATGTCGCTCGACAACGTGCTCGCCGTGGCGGGCGCCGCGCAGGATCACCCGGTCATCCTTGTCTTCGGCCTCGGACTGTCGATCGCCCTGATGGGGATCGCCGCCAGCTTCATCGCCCGCCTGCTCCAGAGGCACCACTGGATCGCCTATGTGGGCCTGGCCGTCATTCTCTACGTGGCCGTCGAGATGATCTACCGCGGCGCTTTGGAAGTCTGGCCAATGGTCGGCAGCGGCTGATCAGCGGCCTGTTCCTGTGGCTCTCGCACGAACAAGGCTTCCTTGATAGGTTCTGATCTGAGCCCACCAGGGAAGCCTTTCGATCAAGCCCCTGCATCAGCATGATGCAAGAACCCGACATTGGCGAAGGTCCGCACCTGGGTCAAGAACCGAGATTTCCTGCGCTTTGGGAACGTCCGGTTCGATGAGGATTGCTGCCTTCGAGCTTAGGTCTCAGGCGTGCCATTAAGAGACGTTCACAGTCTCGCACCGAGGTTCGGCTATGCCTTAGGAAGCAACTTGACGAGGCAGTACGAAAGCAGCGCGCACAGTCCCACGATCGCGACGTGATGCAGGAAGAAGGCGGGCGTCGAAGTCTCGAAGTCCCAGAATTCAAACGTCACCCGCATGAACAGCTTCGACCCGACATTCAGGACATTCAGGCTGTGAATTCCGTAAGCCGCGATCACTGCGGCCGCGGCACGCAGAACGAAGGTGCGGAGTTTGCTGTTGCCCGTGACACCGGACCATCTACGCACCAAGCCCATGATCATCGGCCCGTGCAGCCCAAGATGCGCCCCGACGGCGAGCAGGACCAGG